>CBDAQD010000002.1:0-5584995 GCA_965198845.1 Hyphomicrobiales bacterium | reverse complement strand
TCCGCAGACTGGACCGGCTGACGCGACAGTACGACCGGCTGGAACGTAACCTCACCATCACGACAGAGACGCTTGCGCTCTTCGTGCGTTTCTTCCTGACCGTGACGCCGCCCCTCCCGGATGCGGACCAGGATGCCGCCCGCGCGCTCGGCAAGGAGCGCTTCGAGTATTTCACGTCGCAACTCGGACGCCGGCTCGCGGGCGGCAAGAACATGATCCGGGATGTCTTGGAAGAGATCACCGCGGAAGAAAACGACTTCTTCAGTCAAGCCGAGATCGATGCGCTTACGGCCGTGCGCGAAGGCCTGACTGTCACGGAAGTAAACCCGCATGGGGAGAGGCTCGATGACTGACAATCCGCTCCCTTCCATGGCAGGCCGCCAGCGCATCATGCTCAAAACCGCGTTGGGACCCGTGATCACGTCGGCGCTAATCGATCCCAAGGTGATTGAGGTCATGGTCAACCCGGACGGCAAGCTCTGGCTGGACCGCCACGGGCGGGGCCGGGTTGATACCGGCACAACGCTTGGCGCCGCGGAATCCGAACGGGTTATTCGTCTGGTCGCCAGTCATACGGGTCAGGACTGCAATGCGAGCCGGCCAGTCGTTTCGGCGGAACTACCCGAAACCGGTGAGCGCTTTGAAGGACTGTTGCCGCCGGTTTCGCCGGCGCCGTGTTTTGCCATCCGCAAGCCGGCGCACGTTCTCTACCGGCTTGCCGACTATGTCAGCGCCGGCATCCTGAGAGATGACCATGCGCAAAGTCTGGGCTCGGCGGTCAGGCAGCAAAAAAACATTCTCGTCGTCGGAGGCACGAGCTCGGGCAAGACAACGCTCGTCAATGCGCTGCTGGCGGAGGTGGCCGAGACCGGAGACCGGGTGATCCTGATCGAGGATACCCGAGAACTCCACTGTGCGGCCGAGGACTGCGTGGCACTCAAGACCAAACCCGGCGTCGCGAGCTTGGCCGATCTCGTGAGATCGACCCTTAGGCTGCGCCCGGACCGCATCATCGTCGGAGAGGTGCGTAGCGGTGAAGCCCTCGACATGCTCAAGGCCTGGAACACCGGCCATCCGGGCGGGATTACAACCCTGCACGCCAATTCAGCCGAGGCCGGGCTCTACCGGCTCGAACAGCTCGTCCAGGAGGTCGTCGTGACCGTGCCGCGCCGGCTGATCGCACAGGCCATCGACATCGTCGTTTTCCTCAAAGGCCGCGGCCAAGACCGGCGCGTCGAAACGGTGGCCGAACTCGAAGGCCTCGATGCCGACGATCAATACCGCTTCACCGGTCCCGATTTCGTTCATCCCGCTCGCGCTGACTGACCAGGGAAAATCTAAATGAGAGCATTTTTGGACTGCCGCGGCTTGAAACGTCATACAGGGTCTGCCGCCGCTAGCACCGGCCTGTTGGTGGCGAGTGCCGCCTCCGCCCTTGCCGCCGGTTCAGGCATGCCCTGGGAGGCGCCCCTGACCCAGATCCTCGAATCCATCGAAGGTCCGGTCGCACGCATCATCGCGGTCATCATCATCGTCATCACTGGCCTGTCTCTGGCGTTCGGCGAGACCTCCGGCGGTTTCCGGCGCCTGATCCAGATCGTCTTTGGTCTGTCCATTGCGTTCGCGGCAACCAGCTTCTTCCTGTCCTTCTTCTCCTTTGCCGGCGGAGCAATGATCACATGACCGTCTCGACTGGCAGCGTCGAAGGATTCGAAATCCCCCTGCATCGCGCTTTGACCGAGCCAATCCTGATGGGTGGTGCGCCGCGTGCGGTGGCGATCGTTAACGGCACGCTCGCCGCGGCTCTCGGCCTCGGACTACAACTTTGGCTGATCGGGCTTATCGTGTGGGTCCTCGGCCACAGCGCGGCGGCCTATGCGGCCACAAAGGACCCTGCCTTCATGGACGTCCTTGTCCGTCATGTCCGGCACAAGGGGCATCTCGGATGCTGAATCTGGCCGAATACCGCAACCGGTCAACGCTGCTGGCCGATTATCTGCCCTGGGCCTGTTTGGTGGCACCCGGCGTCGTACTGAACAAGGATGGAAGCTTCCAGCGCACGGCGCGGTTTCGCGGCCCTGATCTCGAAAGCGCGACCGAAGGGCAACTGGTCGCGACATGTGCCCGTATAAACAATGTGTTGCGCCGCTTCGGTTCGGGCTGGGCGCTGTTCTTCGAGGCCGATCGCCATCCGGCGCGTGACTATCCGGCATCACAGTTTCCCGATCCCGTTTCTCGGTTGGTGGATGAAGAGCGCCGCGCGGATTTCGAGCAATCGGACGCCCTGTTCGAGAGCGACTTCTTCGTGACCTTCGTCTATCTCCCTCCGCCTGAGACTGTCAGCCGCGCGGAGCGGCTCCTTATCGAGACCACCAGCGACAGCAACGAGCACGAGTACCGGGACCATCTCGACCGCTTCATACAGCAGACCGACCGGGTAATTGATCTGCTGGGTCAGCTGATGCCTGAGGTCTCGCTTCTCTGCGACTCGGGAACGCTCACCTACCTGCACAGCTGCATCTCCAGCCGTCGGCTAACCATCAACGTTCCCGAAGTGCCAGCCTACCTGGACGCCATCCTGGTCGATACCGCCGTGATCGGCGGCCTGAAGCCGATGCTGGGGAACGCACATATGCGCACGCTTACCGTGCTCGGCTTCCCGGGTTCGACAACACCGGGATTGCTCGACGCCCTTAATCATCTGGGGTTCGAGTACCGGTGGGTGACACGATTCATTTCGCTTGACAAACCGGTGGCGGAGAAGGTCATCCGCCGCTTTCGCCGGCAGTGGTTCGCCAAACGCAAATCCGTCGCCGCCATCATCAAGGAAGTGCTGACCAATGAGCAATCGGTGCTGGTCGACACCGATGCCGACAACAAGGCGGCGGACGCGGATGAGGCCCTTCAGGAAGTTGGCCGCGACCTTGTCTCCTATGGCTATGTGACGACAACGGTCACGGTCCGGGATCGTGATCCGAAGATCGCGCGGGAGAAAGTCAGGGCCGTTCAACGAATCATCGACGGACGCGGGTTTGCGAGTATCGAAGAGACGGCCAATGCAATCGAGGCCTGGCTGTCTTCGCTGCCCGGCCATGTTTACGCCAACGTGCGGCAGGCGCCGATCAACACGCTCAATCTTGCCCACATGATGCCGCTGTCCGCGACTTGGGCGGGTCCGCCGACCAACGAGCACTTGAAGGGTCCGCCGCTCATAACCGTACGCACCAACGAGACGGCACCGTTCCGGCTCGTCACCCATGTCGGCGATGTCGGCCACATGATGGTGGTTGGACCGACAGGAGCCGGCAAATCGGTGCTGCTGTCGTTCATCGCCTTGCAGTTCCGTCGCTACCCGGATTCACAGATCACGATCTTCGACAAAGGTGGTTCGGCGCGTGCCACCGTCCTGGGTCTGGGCGGCGCCTATTTCGACCTTGGATCCGAGGGATCGCTTGCATTCCAGCCGTTGGCCAATATCGATCTCGTCGCCGATCGATCCTTTGCTCAGGCGTGGGTCCAGGATCTGCTGGCACACGAGAACGTCGGGATTACGCCCGATATCAAGGACGCAGTCTGGTCAGCACTCTCAAACCTTGCATTTGCGCCGCAGCCGGAGCGGACCTTGACGGGTCTGAGCGCACTCCTGCAGCACGGCGATCTGCGGAAGGCGCTCCTGCCCTACACGCTCGAAGGACCCTATGGCCGACTGCTCGATGCCGACGATGATCGTTTGGAGCTGCGCGGCGTCCAGTGCTTCGAGATGGAAGAACTGATGCATCACGAAGGTGCGGTGCTGCCCGTACTGACCTATCTGTTCCATCGCCTCGAGGCCGGGTTCGACGGCAGGCCGGCCCTGCTCATCCTCGACGAGGCTTGGCTGTTTCTCGACAACCCGACGTTCGCCGCACGTATTCGCGAATGGCTGAAGACGATGCGCAAGCAGAACGTTTCGGTAATCTTCGCCACCCAGGGGCTGTCTGACATATCCAACTGTTCGATCGCACCGGCGATCATCGAGAGCTGTCCGACACGCATTTTCCTTCCCAACGATCGGGCCATCGAGCCACAGGCGCGCGAAGTCTACGAGGCATTCGGGCTCAATGAGCGCCAGATTGAGATCATCGCCCACGCCATTCCCAAGCGCGACTATTACTACCAGTCGCGGTCCGGCAATCGCCTGTTCGAGCTTGGTCTCGGGCCGGTTGCGCTCGCCTTCACCGCCGCCTCGACCAAACAGGACCACGCTCTCATCGATGAACTGATCGCCGCGCACGGCGGCGAAGAATTCGCCAACTCCTGGCTGCGGGCGAAGGACCTTGGATGGGCAGCGGACCTCATTCAACAAACCGTTTCTCACGAAGAGAGACCATATGAAGCATTGGAACAAAAACCTGCCAGCAATGATGCTGGCGCTGATGACGACCATCCAGTCGGCACCGGCTGACGGCGACGACGACGGCTGCGGTTGGCTGGGCAATTGCGGACAGTCCTTTCTGAACGTGGCCACCGCCCAGGGAGCCGCGACGGTTTCGGTCGGGCCGTCTTGCGCCGGTGATTGGCACCATAACCGGGCAAACGGCGATGCCCGCCAGACCGTCTGCCAATGGTTGAACGGACAGGCAGACAAGGGCCGCGGTTCGCTAGGCGTTCCGCCGCATCCGAGGGTATCGGAAGTCCGCATCACTTCCACCGGCGGTCATTGCGGTTTCGACGCGGACGATCTTCCGGCCCTCGCGGTCGCGTCCGGGTCAGACCGAATGCTGCGTTTCGGTTTTGGGAATGATGGCTCGGTCGACCTTTCCGGATGTCACGCCGGTATCGGCAACGATGACATCGGCAGGATGACCCATGGCGGCATCCTGGTGGAATTCGCCGATGGCTACGCTTTCGGCGACAGCTTTGCGTCCAGCCATTCGTACGGCGTCTATGGCGGATCTCAGAACCGCAGTGTTCTGCCGTTCACCGCCACAGTCTACGCCTTGAGCGAATTCAACACCGACCACTACCGCATCGACACTCTGGCAGAAGACCGGGGCAACTGGCGCTGGGGTTACGACAATGAAGGGAGCGCAATATGAACGGCTTCAAAAACAAAATACTCGCGGGCCTCACTGCCATTACCGTTGGAATAGGCAGTCTCCAAACCACCGGCACACCGGGCCATGCTCTGACCGTCTTCGATCCGGCGAACTACGGCCAGAACTTGCTGACCGCAGCCCGCAACCTGCAGCAGATCAACAATCAGGTCCGGCAGCTCGCCAACGAGGCGCAGATGCTGATCAACCAGGCGCAAGATCTGACCAAGCTGCCAACGTCAGTCGCCGGGCAAGTCCGAGTTTCCTTGCAGCAGATCGACGGCCTAATCCGGAACGCGCAAGGGCTAGCCTATAACGTCACCCAAATCGACCAGAGTTTCCAGCGATCGTACCCGGAACAATATTCCGCTGCGGTCTCCACATCTCAAATCGTCCGGGACGCACAAAGGACCTGGGAGATGGCGCGCGAAGGGTTCAAGCACAGCCTTCAGATTCAGGCCGAGGTTATGAAACGCGTCCGCGACGATGCACCGGTTCTCGACGGACTGATCGCCAACAGTCAATCCGCTGCAGGCAACCTTCAGGCGCTACAGGCCGGCAACCAACTCACCGCCTTTTCCGCCAAACAGACCATGCAAATGCAGACGCAACTCGCCGCGGCCGCGCGCGCGGATGCCCTGCAACGCGCCGACGCATTGGCCGCGCGCGAAAGAGCGCGAGCCCGTTTCCAGCGCTTCCTCGGCGATCGCGACGCCTACACGCGCTGATTTGGCTCGGGGGGAAAGGCGATGAACGATCTCAACGTTATCGATCAGTTCACGAACACCTTCGTGACGTACATCGATTCCGGCTTCGGCCTGCTGGGGCCGGACATCGCTTATCTGACCACAGTTCTGATCGGCATCGATATCACGCTTGCCGGACTGTTCTGGGCCATGGCCGACGACAAGGCTGTCATACCGGCCCTGATCAAGAAGGTGCTCTATATCGGTGCCTTCGCCTTCATCCTCAACAATTTCGCCAGCCTTTCCACGATCATCTTCAATTCATTCGCCGGGCTGGGCTTGCAGGCCACGGGTTCGCCGATTTCTACCGCCGATCTGATGCGCCCGGGCTTCGTTGCCGCAACCGGTTATAAAGCGGCCGAACCACTGCTCGATGAAGTGTCCGGTCTGATGGGGCCGATCGCCTTCTTCGAGAACTTCGTCACGATCGCGATCCTCATGTTCGCCTGGGTCGTGGTACTGCTCGCCTTTTTCATCCTGGCGATCCAGCTCTTCATCACCATCCTTGAATTCAAGCTGACCACGCTTGCCGGCTTCGTGTTGGTTCCCTTCGCGCTGTGGAACAAGACAGCCTTTCTGGCGGAGCGGGTTCTCGGGAACGTTGTGGCGGCCGGCATCAAACTGATGGTGCTGGCCGTCATCGTCGGCATAGGCTCTACACTATTCGGCACCTTCGCGTCTTCCTTCGCCGGTGGTGACATCACACTGGAGCAGGCCGCGGCGACGGTTCTCGGCGCACTGTCCATCTTCATGCTCGGCATCTTCGGACCGGGAATTGCGGCCGGCCTGGTTTCCGGGGCGCCACAGCTCGGTGCCGGTGCGGCCGTCGGGTCCGCGGCAGGCCTCGCCATCGGTGGAGCGGCGGCCGGCAGTGCGGCATTGGGTGGGGTCCGGGCACTCGGGTCCGGCGCGAGCCGGGCGACACAAGCCGCGTCCTCCATAGCGGGTACCGCGAGCGGTGCATATGGCCTTGCACGGACGACATCCGGCCAAACTGGCCCCGCTGCCGTGGCATCCGGTGCCGTCGGCGTTGCCAAAGCCGGCGCCGGCTCCGTCGCCCGGGGCATCCGCAATGTTGCGGACCGGGCTACAAGCGGGATGCGTCAGTCTTTTTCGGAAGGGCAGAGCCGATCCTTCACGGCAACCGGCGGCTCGGTTCCTGAAGGATCCGGTCCGTCGGCCACTGCTGTCGCCGCAGGCTCCGGTGCACCCGGTTGGGCGCAGAAACTGCGCCGGGAACAGCGCCTGCGGGAGGGCGCGACCATCACGGCCCATACGATCCGAGACGGCGACCGACCCGCTGCAGGCGAAAACCCCAAACTCAACAATGATGATTGAGAGATGAAGACTGATGTTCAAGCGCTCGACCACATCCTATGGACAGACGCCTCAACCAGAGACCCCATACCAGAAGGCCGCCCAGGTCTGGGACACCCGTATGGGTGACGCTCTTGTCCGCGCCCGCAATTGGAGGCTGATGGCTTTTGGATGTCTAACCCTTTCGCTCATTCTATCAGGCGGCGTCATCTGGCAGGCCGGAAAAAGCCATATCACGCCTTACGTGGTCGAAGTGAACCGTCTGGGCGATGTCCGCGCTGTCGGCCCCGCCACCGAGACCTATAAGCCGAGTGATGCGCAGATTGCCTTCCACTTGGCCCGCTTCGTCGAGAACGTGCGGTCCCTGTCGCTCGATCCGATCATTGTCCGGCAGAGATGGTTCCGGGCTTACGACTACGCCACGACCCAGGCCGCCAACACGCTTAATGACTATGCCCGGACGAACGATCCATTCGCCAATGTCGGCAAGCGCACCGTCACCGTCGAGGTTACGAGCGTGGTCCGCTCCTCACCCGACAGTTTCGAGATCCGCTGGCGCGAACAATCGTTCGAGAACGGATCGCTCGCCTCCACCGAGCGCTACACCGCGATCGCCTCTCTCGCCATCCAACAACCCAGTGATGCGGAGACGCTGCGCAAGAACCCGCTCGGCATCTACGTCCATGGCCTCAACTGGTCGAAAGACCTCATCGCAGGAGAACCCAAATGAGCATGAAGACATCCCAGCAACTCATCGCGATGAGCGCTTCGATCCTGATCGCCGGTTGCGCGACCAAGGAGGTCCCGCCGGTCATCGACTTCGACTCCGCCAACTTTGACGGCGCCGTGCTAACCGCCGATCCGCCCAAGCCGGTCGAGATCGTCGAACTGCCGACGCCGCTACCCTTGCCTGGCCAACTGAAAGTCGATCCGAAGAATGTGAAACGCGAACCGGCCACAGATCGTCCGCCAAAAGAGCGGATCTCCGATGCCAATGACGCGGCGAAGGTCGAGCCGACCAAGGACGGATATATCAACGCCATCCAGGTCTATCCTTATTCGGAAGGCGCGCTCTATCAGCTCTATGCGGCGCCGGAGCAGGTCAGCGACATCGCACTGCAGACCGGCGAAAAGATCGTCGCAGTCTCCGCCGGCGATACGCTTCGCTGGGTCGTCGGCGACACGGTCAGCGGGACCGGGAATGAGGCCCGCGCCCACGTGCTGGTCAAACCGACCAAGGACGACCTTCAGACGAACCTGGTCATCATCACGGATCGTCGGACCTATCATCTCGAACTGCGCAGCAATCCGGAGACCTATATGGCATCGGTCTCCTGGCAGTATCCAAGGGACGAACTCATCGCGCTGCAAAAGCGGAACGCTAAAGCCGAGCAGACCGCCGGCTTCGTAGCGGATACGGGACTGCGGATTGACAATCTGCGGTTCCGCTATCGAATCACGGGCGATGATCCGCCATGGCGGCCGGTGCGGGTCTTCGACGATACCAGGAAGGTCTATATCCAGTTCCCCGCACGGCTGGATCAAGGTGAGGCGCCACCACTGTTCGTCATCGGGCCGAATGGCAAGAACCAGCTCGTCAATTACCGGGTCAAGGGCCGCTACTACATCGTCGATCGTCTGTTCGCGGCAGCCGAATTGCGTCTCGGCGAGACGCCTCAGCAGATCGTGCGCATCGAGCGGTCAGACGGTAGGCGGCGCAAGGCCGGCGGCATATTCAACCTCAGCAGCCGCAATCGCTTTGACCAGGAGAACAGCCCATGACCGAACAGTCTACGAGCAGGCCAGAGACTGTGGCGAGCCATCAGCAAGATCGGATCAAGATCGATCCCGAAGAGCTGGCCCTGCGGGCGAAACCGAAGCCGGTATCGCGGATTAATCGCAACACCCTCTATCTCCTGACCGGCACGGGCCTGCTTCTGATATTCGGCGCCACCATCTTTGCCCTGGACCCACCGAACCTGCTCGACCGTGACGATACGGGCCGCGAACTCTACCAGATACGCAACAATCCCAAGGCCGATGGGCTCGATCATTTGCCGCGGCGGTACAGCGACATTCAAAAACCCAAGATCGAACTGGGACCACCGCTTGCGGGCGACATCGGGCCGGCGGTCGTTCAGAAAGAGCGTGAACTCGGCATTCAGCCGGAAACGGACCTTCCTTTCCGGCCAAGCCCGACAGATGACGCGGAACGGGCGGAACGCATACGTCAGGCCCGTCTGGCGCAACAGGCACGCGAGTCAAACGTGTTCTTCCAAGTCGCAAAGCGGTCCGCAGGCTTGTCACTGCCCGGCATAAAACAAACCATCGTGTCGACGCCATCAGAGCCTCCGGACCGAACCCGGAACTCCCAATTTCCATTCGATGCTGCGAACACCGGGAGAGATCGTCGATCCACGAAGTATGATCTGGAGAACGATCAGAACCTGCAGAGCCGCAAGATCGATTTTCTCAACAGACGAGTCGAACAGGCGATCTACAACCCGCACCGATTGCAGGACCCGGCCTCGCCCTATCAGGTGATGGCCGGCACGATCATACCGGCAAGCCTGGTCACGGGAATCAATTCCGACTTGCCGGGCCGGATCATCGCTCGGGTCACCGAGAACGTTTATGACACGGCCACCGGCAACCACCTGTTGATCCCGCAAGGGACGCGAATCATCGGCACCTACGACAGCGTCGTCGCCTTCGGCCAAAGCCGGGCCCTGGTCATCTGGCAACGGCTCATCATGCCGGACGGCTCGTCGATCGTGATCGAAAACCTACCGGCAACCGATTCTGCCGGCTATGCCGGTCTTGAAGACGAAGTCAACTTCCATACCTGGCGCCTGATCAAAGGTGTGGTCCTGTCGACCTTGCTTGGTGTCGGCACTGAACTGACGTTCGGCGACAACGAAAGCGAATTGATCGCCGCACTGCGTGAGTCCGCCCAGGACAGCACCAATCAGGTCGGACAGCGTCTGACCCAGCGCAATCTCAATATCCAACCAACCATCACTATCCGTCCCGGCTGGCCTCTGCGCATCATCGTTCATAAGGACCTGGTGCTTCGACCCTTCCGCGGCTGAGGAAAGTGCCATGAGCCTCAAACTTGAAAAACTGCCCGACCGCGATCCGGTCAAAATCACCTTCATTGCAGGTCCTGAGCTGAAGTCGGCGCTCGGCGATTATGCCGAAATCTATCGCCGTGCCTATGGACAGAAGGAAAGCGTGGCCGATCTCATACCGTTCATGCTGGAAGCCTTCATGAGCGCCGATCAGAGCTTTAAACGATCCCGCAAGCAATTGCAGGACGGACGCGCCCTATCGCCTCTCGGCCAATCCACGACAATCCAGAAAAAGTAGAGTAGAGATGAAGCGCTCCAGTCCCTTACGAGACCAAGTTTCTCCATCCCCCTCTCCGAACCGGACGTGCAGGTTTCCAAGCATCCGGCTCTCCATGCATGGGGTCGTACCCCATGGGTGGTCCTCAGAGGGTCCTGAGGGTTTTGAGCGCAGACCAGAACTGGTCAGCTCCGGGACGGAACTGTTCGTCTGGTTCTGCATTCCATCCGTTCGGTATGCGAATGCCACGGTGAGGAAAGCGCTTTGTGCCGCCTTCCCAGAGGAAGCGAAGCTGCGCCGGACCATCGGCCCAGCGCAATCGCTCCCCACGGACGTTTCGAGTAAAGCGGTATCGCAGTCTTCGCCATGTGGCGAAGCGGTACTTCTTTTTCAGCCAGCGTCCAATGCGCATCCATATCCAGCTGTCGAGCTTGTGAAAGTCCCGACAAGCCCAGGTGGCGTAGCGATAGTAGTTTCGCCATCCGGTGAGGACAGGATTGAGGCGGCCAATGAGACTGGCAAGACTGTCGCCCGTGGGCGTGGCCTTGACCATCGACTTGATCTTGTAGCGCAGGTCATTCAGCGTTCCCTTCGGAATGAAGAGATTACCGACATAGCGCTTGCGCCCGTCTTTGCCGGGACGCAATGCCCTGGTCTGCACTACCCTAAACCCGAGAAAGTCAAAGCCTTCCCGGACACCGGTGATCTTCGTCTTTTCCATCGACAACTCCATGCGCAGCTCCTCTTTCAGGAACTGCGCCAGCGCATGGCGTTCAGCTTCTGCCTGTTGTTGCGTCCCTTCGACGAGGACGACAAGTCGAGTAGCCGAGGGGAGTTTCACCCCTCGGCCCTCACAGAACCGGACTTGAGACTCTCGCCTCATCCGGCTCCTACCCTCCAGCCTCCGGTCGGATGCCGAGTTGCCACAGGACGAACAGGTTGGGATCCCGTCGCGCGATACGTCCCAGCCAATGCATGGACGCACGCTCCCGGCGTCTGAACCGCTTGTATTTCCGTCGCGCCCAGCGAGCGAGGGCCGCGTTCACATGACGCAGCACCTGGATGCACTTCGAGCGGTAGAACCGCCCGTAGTAATTCATCCAGCCCCGCACCGCCGGGTTGATCAAGCGGGCCAGGTCCTCTAGGGTTTGATTGTTCCTGGTGGATGCCATCCGCCACTCGCGGATGGTCCTGCGCACCACCTTCGCCGCTTGAGCACTGATCGCCGGCAGGAAGCTGACGAAGTAGTGCCCCCACCGGTTCTTGGCTCGCCGAGGTTGAAATGTGTAACCGAGAAAGTCGAACTTTACATGTTCGTGATTTCCCTTGCGGTCGTCGTCCTTGCAGTAGACGATTTTCGTCTTCTTCGGATGTAGTTCCAGACCGCACTCGGCCAGCCGTTCCCGGATGGCTTCCAACACCGCCTGCGCCTCCCCTTTGCTCCTGCAATGAACGACCGCATCGTCCGCATAACGTTCGAAGCGGACGTCTGGATGGTTTCGCTCCATCCACGAGTCGAACGCGTAGTGCAGAAAAAGGTTCGACAAAACGGGACTGAGTGGACCCCCTTGTGGGGTTCCCCGCGTCCGTTCTTCCCGGGTACCGTCCGGCTGCTCTACGGCGGCACGTAGCCACCGTCCAACGTAAAGGCGGACCCAGGTCTGGTCGGTGTGGTGTGCAACGGCACGTTCGATCAGGTCATGCGGGATGGAATCAAAAAACGCTTTGATGTCCAGATCTATTGCCCAGTCGAACGCCCAACAGCGTTTCCGTGCCACTCCGACCGCATCAAGTGCCGAGCGACCGGGTCGATAGCCGTAGGAGTCACGGTGGAACTTCGGTTCCAGCACGGGCTCCAGGACCATCTTCACAGCCGTTTGCGCTACGCGGTCAGCGATCGTCGGAATGCCGAGAGGTCGCAGGCCGCCCCCGCTCTTGGGTATCTCGACGAGCCGCACCGGCGGCGCGTGATACGAACCCGACGACATCCGGTTCCAGACCTTGTACAGGTTTCCCTCAAGGTCCTCCTCGAACGCCGCCAAGGAAACGCCATCAACGCCACCCGCCCCGCGGTTCGCCCGTACCTGTCGGTAGGCGTCCCAGATCAGTTGCTTCGGAATTTTGAATGGCTTTGCCTCAGACAACGGCTCCTCCCATCTCTGGTTGACCGCCGTCTTCGGCTGGAGAGCCGGGTCCCTTCGCTCCACCCGCATTACCAGGCTTCGTCGCTAATACGAACCCGTCCGCCCCTGTGCTCCGCTTCGGTACTCGGCTCCTTGCGGGTCTGCCGCTTGGAGGTCTCCCTTGGCATCGGAGCGCCAGGTTCCCACGTTCCACACAAGAGCCTCTCGCTGGTCTCACGCCGTCTTTATGCCGGTCGCCGCCCGGCCGGTCAGCAGGCACCCTCCGAACTCCGTCCCAGGCCAACGACTGGAGCCTGGTTTCGACGACATCCCTACGCTTTCGACACTTCATCAACGGTTCACTCGCGTTCGTCTTACCAGCAGACACCTGACGGGTAATCCCCGCCTTTTCCGCAACGCTCACCACCCCGGCCATTGAGCCGGAGCAGCTTGCGGTGGTTTGGACCCTGATCCTGCAACCCGAGTCCGAGGGGCCTGCCCTCATCTCTTGTGTAGCAAGGTGCTCAAAGTCAGTACTGCTACGTCATCAGAACCTCCTCTTCGCGCCGTCGTGGCGCACAGTCGTCCGCATATCGCACCATGAAGAACACAGGCCGCCCTCTGCGGCGGTCATAGAACCGCCGGTCGGCTGCATTCTGTGGGCGTTCGCCGGGACGCAGAGACCATCTGCCGTAGCGCTCATCCAGTGCCGTCAGATAGATATTCGACAGCAGTGGCGAGATAATCCCGCCTTGCGGCGAGCCCGTTACCGGGTGGCGGACAGTGCCTTCGATCATCACGCCAGCTTTCAGGAAGCTCAAGATCAACGCCAAGATCTTGCGATCGCTGATTCGGCGTCTCACGCGCTCCATCATGACATGATGATCTATGGCATCGAAGCAGCCCTTGATGTCACCTTCGATCACATACCTGTAGGGAGATGGCCCCTTGGATGTGGGATGAAGGCTTTTCTGGATTTTCGCCAGCGCATCATGGGTACTTCGTCCCTTTCTGAACCCGTAGGAGGTCGGGTAGAACTCCGCCTCAAAGATGGGTTCAAGGATCAGCTTCACAGCCATTTGCACCAGTCGGTCGGCAAGCGTAGGAATCCCCAATGGCCGCATCTTGCCACTCTTGCCTGGCTTCGGGATCAACCGTTGCCGGACAGGTTGTGGGCAGTAGGTGCCGTTGCGAAGGGCGTTCCGGATATCTTCCAGAAAGCCCGCCACGCCGTCGGGCCGCTTTTCGGCCTTGGCCCGCGTCACACCGTCCGTCCCCGGTGTCTGGCTACCGCGATTGCGGGCAAGCCGTTGCCAGGCATGGTTCAGTGTTCGGCGGTCGCATACAAGATTGAACAGATCAGCAAAGACCTTATCGGGGTCATTACCGCTCCACCGATACAGTTTGCGCTGCATGTCGAGGACAAACGCTGTATTCACAGCATCGGACATAAGTCCACCTCCTGCCTGCAATCTGTATCCACTATCTCCCTTCGCCGTGTCCCAAAGAGACGTGTGAACGGCTTTCCCGCCCTCAGACTACTACGGAGATTCCGCCCCACCCTGCCGCGATCACGGGTCGCTTCCGTCATCCGTGCCCGCCAGGGCATGGAAGCGGGAAGGTGGTTCTTGGGTTCCGCTAATGATCTCTTGTCTGCTTTAGGTGCCGACTTTACCCCGTGTGGCATCAGACCCCGGCGCCGCGCAAACCCACGCCGAAGCTGGCATACGGTTGTCCGCATACCCCCAGCTCGCCAGTCTCCAGAGCGAGCCAACACGCCACCAGTCGCCCGACTATGCAGGCGACCGCTCCGCCCACTTCCGAGTTGGCGAAGTCCATATTCTAACGAGGCGTCCACCATCGGTTCAGTTTCCTTCACCCTGGCAAGCTTGCACGCCGGACCGCTCACGGGATCGGAAGTTCCCGCCCGTCCGGCTTCAATGGGTTCTGCTGATTTATGGCGCGCCGGAAGCACCCGGTTTGCCTCACCCATCTGCTTATCACTGCATGTTGCGCCACACAGCGTGCGGGGTCCTCCACCCCGCGAGATCAAAAACGACTTACAAATCAAACAATTCCTTTCATTTGATTCAACCCAACGCACGGAGAAATAGCGATGGCCACCATCGGTAGCTTTACCCCCGGCAAGGACGGCTACGTCGGAACGATCCGCACACTCACCATGAACGTGAAGGCAAAGATCGTCGCCAACGATCAAAAAAAGAGCGAAGGCGCCCCGGACTTTCGGGTCTATGCCGGCCGCGCGGAACTCGGTGCGGCATGGAAAGCGAAAACCAACGGCGAGGAGCCGCGCGACTATCTCAGCGTCCAACTCGACGATCCGAGTTTCCCGGAGCCGATCCGGGCCGCGCTGTTCGAGGAGGACGGGGCAGCGTTCCTGGTCTGGAACCGGCGGGAGCGGTGAGATTCTGCTTGTCACAGCCCACTTAAGAATGTAACAAAATGTCGGAATCCACGCGAAAATACCGGCGTTTTATTACATGGGCGAATCTGTGGCGACTCAGCGCGATCTCGCCGTGAGCCTGATTGAGCGGCACGGAATTATGCGCCTGTCGGACCTCAAATGCCGCGGTATCAATCCGGCCACTCTGGCGCGCCTGGTCGAAGAAGGCGTCCTCAATCGCCCCTCGCGCGGGCTCTACGAACTCGTCGAGGCTGACATCGAAGCCGCGCATTCTCTTGCCGAAGTTGCCACGCGTGTTCCGAAGGGGGTGATATGTCTGATCTCGGCGCTCCAGTTCCATGAAATCACCCTGCAGCTTCCACGGAGCGTATGGATCGCCATCGGCTCGAAGAACCGTAAGCCGGCGATTGACAATCCGCCAATCAGAGTTGTCCGATTTGGCGAGAAGGCGCTGACGTACGGTGTCGAAATCCATGGCATCGATTCCGTTCCTGTCAGAATTTTCGACCCGGCGAAGTCTATCGTGGATTGCTTTCGTTTCCGCAGCATCGTCGGTCTCGATGTGGCGCTTGAGGCACTGCGCATGGGCTGGCGATCCCGCAAGGCCAAACCGGACGACATCGTGAGATACGCGCAGCAACTGCGCATCTGGAGCGTGGTGCGCCCCTATCTCGAAAGCGTGGTCGCCGATGAAGGATAAGCCGGTCAATCTTCCCGCATCTGTGCTTGCCAGGTTGCGCAAAGTAGCGCGGGCGAAAAATACCGACTACCAACTTATCTTGCGCCGCTACGCCATCGAGCGGCTGCTTCATCGGCTGAGCATTTCTCCGCAACGAGATCAATTTGTCTTGTCTTGAAGGGCGCCATGCTCTTCACAGCATGGCTCGAAGACCCGTTTCGTCCGACGCAGGACCTTGACCTCCTCGGCCACGGTGATCACGCGACGTCATCAATCGAAACCGCTTTCCGCACGATCTGCGAGACAGTTGCAGATGATGACGGGCTGGTGTTCGATGTCGGCGGTCTGAGAGTTGAGCCGATCCGCGAAGATCAGCAGTACGGCGGTGTTCGCATGAAGACGACGTCGTACCTCGCAAGACTAGAATTCCGGTGCAGGTCGATATCGGCTTTGGCGATGTGATCACGCCGGAGGCGATGGAGCTAGAGTTTCCGCCGCTGCTTGCATGTGAAGGCCCGCGGCTGAAGGCATATCCAAAGGAAACCGTGATCGCCGAGAAGCTTCAGGCGATTGTCGAACTCGGCCGCGCGAACAGCCGAATGAAGGACTTCTATGACCTATTAGCGCTATCTCGTCTCTTCGACTTCGACGGTCGAACGCTCGCCTCGGCCGTTAGCGCGACATTCGAGCGGCGCAAGACGGCCATCCCTGAGGCGACTCCCCAAGGCCTCGATAAAGACTTCGCCGAGGACCAGGAGAAACAGCGCCAATGGGTTGCCTTCGCCGGCCGCGAACCGCTGCTTGTTGCGGCGCCGAACCTGATCGAAACAATGAGCGAGATTGCAACTTTCGCGCTACCGCCGATCAAAGCGGCAGCGTCCGGCACCGAATTCCACTTGAGATGGCTCGATGGCGGCCCTTGGGCACCTTAATCCTTTGATATAAAGGGGTAATACCAACGGCACGCTTGATTGACTCACAGGGTTTGCAAATCAGTGATTTTTTGATTCAAGGTGGCAAAGGAGATGTTTCATGCCACCTGCCATCCCTCTGCGAAGTGACTTTGACGCTCCCA
Organism: Hyphomicrobiales bacterium; assembly: GCA_965198845.1. Lineage (GTDB taxonomy): Bacteria > Pseudomonadota > Alphaproteobacteria > Rhizobiales > JAJFHC01 > CBDAQD01. Next base: position 5,568,207 of record CBDAQD010000002.1, on the reverse strand, counting down.
CAATACGTCGTCTTGCAAGGCGATGCCGTGATGCCCGGCAGGGCCGCCGGTTGCTTTCGCTTGCGGCGATCTATGATGGTATGAGCCGTAGCGATGCAGCCAGGATCGGCGGTATGGAATTGCAGATTCTGAGGGACTGGGTTGTCCGCTTCAATGCAGAAGGTCCCGACGGTCTTTGTGACCGCAAGTCCACTGGGCGCAAACGCCGTTTAAATGCGGATCAGATGAGAGAGCTTGGCGAGATTGTTGAGACCGGACCAGATCCGGCCGTCCACGGTGTGGTTCGATGGCGGCGGATTGATCTTGTGGCTGTGATCGAGGAACGCTTTGGAGTGGTCTACAAGGAACGTGCGATCACCAATCTGCTTGCCGATCTGGGCTTCTCTCGTATCAGCGGGCGCCCCCGCCATCCTGCGCAGGATGGCGGTGTGATTGAGGCATTCAAAAAAACTTCCCAACACCCCTCCAAGCCCACATAGCCGACCTTCCTGAAGGCACGCCCATAGAGGTTTGGTTCCAAGACGAAGCCCGGCTTGGGCAGAAGAACGGGCGGACCCGCATCTGGGCCAAAAAGGTACGCGGCCTCGCATACCCGCCGATCAACGATACAAGAACGCCTACCTGTTCGGCGCGATCTGCCCCAAGCGTGGAACGGGGGCCGCTCTCATGTTGCCGTGGGCCAACACTGCAGCGATGCAGATGCACCTCGACGAGATCAGCAAATACGTCGCCCGCAGAGCCCACGGCGTTGTCCTGATGGATCGGGCCGGCTGGCACACGACGGACAAACTCAATGTGCCAAAGAACTTGACGATAGTCCTGCTGCCGTCCAAGTCGCCGGAGCTCAACCCTGTCGAGAACGTCTGGCAGTACCTGCGGGCAAATTGGATATCAAATCGAGTCTTCGACGACTACGACGCTATCGTCGATGTCGGATGCGAAGCCTGGAACAACTTCATCGATCAACCCGACAAAATCAAATCCATAGGATACCGCCAATGGGCAAACTTCGGTTAATCGCTAATGCCGTTGGTATAATGAGAGACCTGTGCACAGAATGCGGTTTAGTCACCTGTCAAGAATCGGGATTGAACACTGATCCAGTTTCCATCGGTTTCGTGAAGGTCTGGTGGATCAAGCGCAAGAGCATCCACAGCTATTTGAGGACGAGGCAGAGGTTGTATCCGGCGGCCGAACTTCTCGATCCGATTGGTCGAGGCCTCGCTGCAACGAGCATCAAGTGCTTTAGCAGACTTGCATACAAAGCACACATATTTGACACTTTGTTGGGAAAGCCTGTCAGGCGAAACGGAAATCGTCCGCACCGAGATCAGCCACCAGCACGTTCTGAAGCAGGATGGTGTTGTCGTTGTCGATCGTGATCGTCGTATCCATGCCGTCGTCGGCCGCCCGGGCGAGCACCTGCGCATAGGTCGAGACGCCAGTGATGCTGCCGAACTCGATGACGTCGTCACTGTCCTCTCCAGCCGAGAAATCGGTGACGGTGTCACGGCCGAACCCAGCCCGGAAGACGAACAGGTCATCACCGCTGCCGCCGCTCAGAACATCATCGCCGGCTCCACCGATGAGGCGGTCGCCACCGTCCCCGCCATCGAGCCTGTCGTCTCCCGCACCGCCGTTGAGCCTGTCATCGCCGGCATGCCCCTCAAGGACGTTGTCGCCGGTAGTGCCGGTGATCGTATTGCTTCCTCGGGTGCCAACCGCGTTCTCGATGCCGACCAGCGTTTCCGTGCCGCTCGACCAGGTGACTCTTCCGGCGGCAAGGTCGATTGTCGCATCATGGGTGCTGTATGAAAAATCCGCCGTATCGATGCCCGCGCCGCCATCGAAATGATTGGTCCCGAAGCCGCCGATCAGCACATCGTCGCCGTCACCGCCGATGAGACGGTTGTCACCGTCCCCGCCATCGAGCCTGTCGTCTCCCGCACCGCCGTCGATCCGGTCGGCTCCGGCGCTTCCGGTAATGGTGTCATCACCGGTCGTGCCCCGGAACCAGGCTTCACTCAATATCCGTGCCCGGTCCCACACAGTGCCGTCGGCGAACACGATCTCCTCAATGCCGGCCTGCGACCAGCGCGCAAACTGCCCGTCGAGCGTCACCGAGCCGCCGCCAGCGAAGTGCAGCGTCACGTCGTCTGTGTCGGATGTAGACCGTGTAACGCTTACACCGGGGGCTAGGATGCCCGTTCCCAGAATCAGACGGTCACGGGCCCCGTCGAGGAAACCTTCCGTGATCGTGTCGTCGCCGTCGCCTGCGTTGTAGACATAGGTGTCGTTGCCGCCGTGTCCGTTCAGCGTATCGTCGCCCCGGCCGCCCCGGAGTGTCTCGGCGCCATCATCGAAGCCGTTGATCACATCGTCGCCGTCCGTCGTGGCCGCCGCCATGATCATGGCGCGAAGCGTATCGGCCGACCACACCGTGCCGTCGGCGAACGCGATCTCCTCGATGCCGCTCTGAGACCGGCGCGCAAACTGCTCGTCGAGCGTCACCGAACCGCCGCCAGCGAAGTGCAGCGTCACGTCGTCGATGTCGGATGCCGACCGCGAGAAGGTCACGCCGGAGGCAGTGATCCCCGAACCCAGAACCAGTCGGTCACCGGTTCCGTCGTAGGAACCCTCCGTGATCGTGTCGTCGCCGTCGCCCGGGTCGTAGACATAGGTGTCATTGCCATCGTGTCCGTTCAAGGTATCGTCGCCCAGGCCGCCCCGGAGCGTCTCGGCGCCGTCCTCGAAGCCGTTGATCACATCGTCGCCATCTGTCGTGGCCGCCGCCATGATCATGGCGCGCAGCGTATCGGACGACCACACCGTGCCGTCGGCGAACGCGATCTCCTCGATGCCGCTCTGCGACTGGCGCGCAAACTGCTCGTCGAGTGTCACCGAACCGCCGTCCCCGAAGCGCAGCGTCACGTCGTCGAGGTCGGCGGCCGACCGCGAGAAGGTCACGCCGGAGGCAGTGATCCCCGAACCCAGAACCAGACGGTCACCGGTCCCGTCATAGGAACCCTCCGTGATCGTGTCGTCGCCGTCGCCCGGGTCGTAGACATAGGTGTCGTTGCCGCCGTGTCCGTTCAAGGTATCGTCGCCCAGGCCGCCCCGGAGCGTCTCGGCGCCATCATCGAAGCCGTTGATCACATCGTCGCCGTCGGTCGTGGCCGCCGCCATGATCATGGCGCTCAGCACATCGACCGACCACACCGTACCGTCGGCGAACGTGATCTCCTCGATACCGGCTTCACGGTAGTCCGCGAACTGCTCGTCGAGCGTGATCGAACCGCCGTTACCGAAGTGCAGCGTCACATCGTCGATATCGGACGCCGACCGTGAGAAGGTCACACCGGAGGCCAGGATGCCCGTTCCCAGAACCAGACGGTCACCGGTTCCATCGAGGAAGCCCTCCGTGATCACATCGTCACCGTCGCCCGGGTTGTAGAAATAGGTGTCATTGCCATCGTGGCCGCTCAGCGTGTCGTCCCCGCCGGCGCCATGGAGACTGTCCCTGAGATTGTCCGACCCGGTCAGCCTATCATCGCCGGACGTTCCGGCGGGAGCGGCCAGGTCGATCAGCCCGAACGGATCGATGACGGTCCCGTCGGCGAACCGGATCTCCTCGAGCGCGAACCTGGCGCCCGCGAACTGATCGTCCACACGGATCGTCTCGCCGGTGGCATTGACGGTAATGACCATGTCGGCATGGGTATCGGAAGCCCGGGCAAAGCTGACACCGGCCCTATTAATGTCTTCGAACACCAGACGGTCGGTGTCGGACGATGCGCCGTCCTCGTCGATCACGTCGTTGCCGTCACCGGACCGATAGCGATAGGTGTCGCTCCCGCGCCCACCTTCCAGCGTATCGTTGCCCTCGCCGCCGGTAAGGCGGTCATCGCCATTACCGCCGTCAAGCCTGTCGTTGCCTTCGCCTCCGTCAAGACTGTTGGCTCCGGCGCTCGCGGCGATAGTGTCGTCGCCGGCCGTACCGCGGTACCAGGCATTGGCGCCGATCATCGCCCGGTTCCAGACCGTGCCGTCCGCGAACTCGATCTCCTCGATACCGGTCGCTCTGGCGAAAAGACCGAACTGGTCATCGACCGTGATGGTCTCGCCGGTCGCGTTGACCGTGATCCGGAGATCGTGCGCGTTCGACAGAACCCTGTCGAACGTGAGGTCGGCCGCAGTCAGGTCCGTGAACCGAAGCCGGTCGGTGTCCGTCCTGTAGCCCCGCTCGTCGATCAGGTCGTTGCCGTCGCCCGACGCATATCTGTAAGTGTCGCTGCCGGTGCCGCCGTTGAGCGTATCGTCGCCGGCGCCGGCCTCGATCGTATCCGCCGCCGCCGTGCCGGTGATGGTCTCGCTGGCGGACGTGCCCCGGTACCACGAATTGTCGCGGATCGTGGTCCGGTCCCAGACCGTGGCGTCCGCGAATTCGATCTCCTCGATGGCGTAGGCCGCGTTGCCGTAGGGATAGAAATGGTCATCGACCGTGATCGTCTCGCCGGTCGCGTTGACCGTGATCCGGAGATCGTGCGGGTTCGACAGAACCCTGTCGAACGTGAGGTCGGCCGCAGTCAGGTCCGTGAACACAAGCCGGTCGGTGTCCGTACTGTAGCCCCGCTCGTCGATGACGTCGTTGCCGTCGCCCGACGCAAATCTGTAAGTATCGCTGCCCGTGCCGCCGTTGAGCGTATCATCGCCGCCATGGCCGATCAGCGTGTTGTCATTGTTGTTCCCGGTGATGGTCTCTGCCGCAGCCGTACCCTCGAAGACGTCGCTGTAGGGCAGCCCTTGCGCCACCGCCTCGACGAACTCGTTCGACCAGACCGTGCCATCGGCAAAGTGGAACTCGTCCATGCGCGGGAACGCCGGGAATATGCCGAACGTGTTCTGGATCGTCAGCGTGTCGGTCGCGCCCGAGACGGAAATCACGAGATCGTCGCCGACCCGCGCGAGCTGGATGTTGGACGTCGTGATGCCCGATCCGAACACCAGACTGTCCTCGCCGTCACGGGTCCAGAGCCTGGTGTTGTCGTTGATCGTGTCCCGGCCGTAGCCGACGTCGAAGTGATAGGTGTCGGACCCCTCGCGGCCCTCGAGATAATCGTCGCCGGCGCCGCCGTCGAGCACATTGTCGTCGAAGAAGCCGTAGATCGAGTCGTTGCCCGACGTCGCCTGTGTCGACATGAGATCGGTCCGGATCCGGGCCGCCGTCCAGACCGTGTTGTCGGCGAACCTGATCTCCTCGATCTCGTGCTGACCGGGGCCCGTCGGCCACCGGTTGTTCTGCTTCTCGATGGTCAGCGTCTCGCCGGTATCGGTGATGGTGAGCACGATATCGTCACCATTGCCGACGCGCGCATAGGTGACATCCGTCGGCAGCACTCCCGAACCGAAGACAACGCTGTCGGCCTGGTTGTCCCGGTCGAAGCCGAACAGTGAATAGTCGTAGATGACGTCGTGGCCGTGACCCCGGCCGAATACGTAGGTGTCCTGGCCATCGCCGCCCTCAAGCCGGTCGTTGCCGGCACCGCCGTCGAGCCGGTCGGCGGTATAATAGCCGATGATGTGGTCGTCACCCGAAGTCGAGGACCGGGCGAGCAGAAGGTCGCGCACGTCGGCCAGTGTCCACACGGTACCGTCACTGAAATGGAACTCGTCGATCCAGTGCAAGTCGTTGAATATCCAGTTCTCCGTGAAGATGCTGTTGATCTTCAGCGTGTCCATGCCGCCCTTGAGCGTGATCAAGAGATCCTCGCGATCCGGACTCACCGGCCGCGACAGGGTCACATCCGAGACGGCCACACCGTCGGCGAAGCGGACGATGTCGCGTCCGGTGCCCAGCGGATTGCCCGTCCGTTCGTCGATCCGGTCATGACCGTAGCCGAAGCCGAAGATATAGGTGTCGTCGCCGTTGCCGCCGATCAGCAGGTCGGTGCCGGCGCCGCCGTCGAGCGTATCGTCATGGTCCGTGCCCCAGATGGTGTCGTTGCCGGCGGTCTGTTGCTGGGAGACGATGATGCCTGCGAGTTCCTGCCAGGTCATGGTGCTGCCGTCGTCGAAGCGGAAGATCTCGATGCGGTCGAACCACGGATCCTCGGCCAGCAGTTCGCCCAGATAAGCCTTCCGGAGTTGATCCACGAGCGTGACCCGGTCCGTGGTGCCGGCGATGGCGATATCGACGGTGTCCTCGTCACCGGCGCGCGAGATCACGAGATCTTCACGGGTGATGCCGGCGCCGAACACCAGGAAGTCCGGCCTGTCGACATGGAAATACTTCATGTTGTCCTCGATGGTGTCGTGACCGTAACCGAGGCCGAACATGTAGATGTCGGTATCATCCTTGCCGGAGAGGTAATCGTCACCGGCGCCGCCGTCGAGCACGTCGAAGCCGTAGGAACCGACGTAAGTGTCACCCGTCGCATGCGGCGTCGCCGCCTGACGCGCCATCTCCATGATGTTCCAGACGACGCCGTCGGCGAACGCGACCTCCGCCACACCCTTGTGCTCGAAGATCCAGCCCAGCCCGCCGAGGCCCGGGATGTTGCCGTGGAACTGGTCCTTGATGGTCAGCGTGTCCGTTGTGCCGTTGACGGAGATGACGAGATCGAGGCCGTTGCGCGTCGCCGTCACTTCGGTCGAGGCGATATCGGCGAAGCGGATCAGATCCGTTGGCCTAGAATGCCGGCTTTCGACGATCACATCATTGCCGAAGTTTCTGCCCATGACATAGGCGTCATGGCCGGCGCCGCCGTTGACAGTCTCGTCGCCCGCATTGAGGTAGAAGATGTCCTTGTCCGATGTGCCGTTATAGGTGCCGGAGCCGTCGATGATGAGCCCCCGCGGAATGCCGAAGGCTTCCGCCGCGGCGACCGCGCCGAGCACGCCGCCGACGCTCTCCGACGCCGCCACGATATTGGCGAACACGAAGGAATAGCTGGTCATGAGGTGGGACTCGCCGCGGTCATAGTCGCCCATGACCACGTCGATGATCGGCTTCCAGCTGGCAAGCCAGGCTTCCGCGCCCGGCACGTCCGACGGCATGGCGGTGAAGATCGCCTCGAAGGTCGGGATGAGCTGCCGGTCGGTGGTCGGCTTGAACGAGTCCTCGTCGGCGTCGTATTCGAGGCCAGCCAGATAAGCCGACAGCGGGCCCTGCATGGCAAGGCGCACGGTCAGCAGGTCGAGATAGCTGATGAGCTGGGTCAGATACCCGCCCACCGCCGCCCTGGCACCGGCGTCGGTCTGGGTCGCCTGGTCGATCGGCACGGGCTCGCCGAGATATTTCTCCATGAAGGCGATGTGATGGCCCTCGAACACCCGCCAAGTGTTGCCGAGCGGATCCATGGCCATGACGTCGGCGATTGTCGGCACGGGGATGGGAGTGTTGTTGCCGTCGACGATGGTGCGGCCGCTGGCGAGGCTCCACGCGCCCGTGGTCTCGTCATAGAGGCCGAAGTCGTCGATCACGGTCTCGCCGTTGGCGTCCGTGTGGACCAGCAGCGGCACGTCCCGGTGGGTCGTGGCGGACGGTCCGGCCCAGGCGGTGAAGATCGGCGTGGCCAGATCGCGCAAGCTGGCAAGGTCGATGACGTTGAGCGTCGGGATCGTCGTCGTCACGACGCTGAGCAACGCCGCATCCTGGGTCATCGAGATCCGCAGGTTGGGCAGCACGCCCCGGCCTTTCAGCTCAGGCAGCGCGGCGGCGGCCGCGCTCACGGTGGAATCGCCCAGATAGGTGGTGCTGAAATTGTCGATCCGGAACACCACGTCGGCGACCGTGCCGGTTGTCCGATCCGTGCGCGTGAACGTGCCGGTCGCTGTGATCTCGTTGTTGGCGTTGAGCGTGTTCGACGGCGTGTTCGTCAGGCTGATCGAGGCGATGCCGGCCTCGGCCAGCGTCTGCAGCTCGCCCGCGTCGGTCTGGGCGTCCTGATCGAGGTCGCGCCAGATGCGCAAGGTGCCGAAGTCCGTGTCATTCGAGTCGATGACGCCGTCGGAGTTGGAGTCGAGCGTCGCCAGTTCCGTGAAGCCGTCGACGGTCTGGTTGCCGAACAGTTCGGAGACGTCGTCGATCGTGCCGTTGGAATTCAGGTCGCGGGCGAGAAAGCCGTCGTCGGGCGAGACCCAGCCGGCGGGTTCGGCAAAGCCGTCGCCGTCGAGATCGAAGGACGGCGAGACAACCGTCTGGGCGGTGAGCTCGATGCCGTCGCCGTCGAGGTCGAACACCAGCGGGTCGGCCCCCGGCCGGCGCGGATTGCCGGTGAGCGCCTTCCAGATCAGGTCCAGCGTCGCGTCAAGTTCGTCCAGCACCTTGCCCATGCCCGGAAAGTCCGGATTGAACAGGCGCCACGCACTCAAGGCGATCTCGCCGACCTGAATGCCGGCCGTCGGGCTGGCGACGCCCGGCCCGCCTTCGTAATTGGCGATGAAGGTTTCGCGCCCGAACAGGTCCCTGATGACCAGGTCGCCGACAACGTTGATGCCGAAGCGGGTGAGGCCCGAGCCCACGGCCCAGGGCAGTTCCGACCCGGCAAACCGCAGACCGCCGGTCAGGCCGATGTTGCCGTTGTAGAGATAGAGACTGTCGTTGGCGTCAGCATCGGCGATGAGCACGTTGTCCGCGCCGAGAACGATCCTGTCTTTACCTGCGTTGTCGCCCGTATGAACGATCGTGCCCGAACTGCTGATCGAATCACTGATCCAGATGGTGTCGTTGCCAGCGCCGCCGCGGATCTCGGCCGGCGCTGAACCGCCATGGATGATGTCGTCGCCGCCACCGCCGTCGATATAGGCCAGCGCCGGTCGGCCCGTGCCACCGGAGACGCCCGGACCCGGACCCTCCGCTGCCGGAACCGCCGCGCGACGTGTCTTCCATGGTGAAGGCCACATTGGCGACATCCCGCACCGTCCGGTCCGTGCGCGTATAGGTGCCCGTCGCCGTGATGGTGTTGCCCGCGTTTGTGATGTCAGCTGAGGTGCCCGTCAGGTTTATGGACGCGATACCGGCCTCGGCCAGTGTCTTCAGTTCGCCGGCATCGGTGACCGCATCCCGGTCGAGATCCTGCCAGATACGCAGTGTGCCGAAGGCGGTATCGTTGGCATCGACCACACCGTCGGTATTGGAGTCGAGGGCGGCCAGCGCACTGAAGCCGGACCGGTTGCTCGTGCCGAACAGTTCCGAAATACCGTCGATCAGACCGTTGCCATTGACGTCGCGGGCAAGCAGGCCGTCGTCCGCGCCGACCCAGCCGGTCCGTTCCACCACCCCGTCGCCGGTCAGGTCGAAGGATGGTGCCGCGATGCTGAACCCAGTCAGTTCGATGCCGTCACCGTCGAGGTCGAAGACAAGCGGGTCGGCATCGATCAGGTTGCCGATGAAGTGCGGACCGGAGATGGTGTCACTGAAATTCGTGCCCTCGACTTTCTCGAAGTTGCGCAACGCGATGCCGGCACCGACCGTCTTGCCGTGCGCGAACAGGAACCGGCTGTCGGCGGTTATGACAACACCTTCTCCGAAAGCGGAAAAGTCGATCGTGTCCGTGCCGAACCCCCCGTCGATCACAACGCCCGTGAATTGCGTGATGCCGCGGCCGACCGTCACGGTGTCGGCCGACAGGCCGAGCTTCAGTTTTTCGATCGAGACCAGAATGTCGTTCCCGCCCGACCCGTCATTGGTGACCACGATCGTGCCGCCGGGCAACGTCGCACCCGGCAGGGTGTCCGCAATCTGCACCGTCATGGCCGTGTTCACACCCGAATAATCGACCCGGTCCCTGCCGTCGGCACTCCGGGCCAATACGGCCGGGCCATCGTTGTAGAGCGACCTTTGCCGGCTGTTCCCGCCGTCGATGATATCGTTGCCGCCGCCCGTAAGGCTGAAGATATCGTTGCCGGCTCCGCCGATCAGCACGCTGCTGAAATCGCCGGACATATTGAAACGATCGCCATAAGCCGATCCTATGAAGTTCTCGATGCCATCATAGGTGTCGCCCGTCGCATGGCCTCCCGACCCGATGCCGCCCCACGACTTGCCGAGCAGACCGCTGCGGACCGTAACCGTCACGCCAGCATCGGACCGCTGATAGGAGACCGTGTCCGACGTCGCGCCGTCCGGGGCCAGTTGCTGGCCGTAATACTTGTCGCCACCGGGCGTGCCGATCATCACGTCGTTGACGTTGTCCCGGCCGACGAAATAGACCGTGCCGTCGCCGGCATCCAACGCCGTGGACGCGGCCACAAGCCGGGCATCCTGACCGTTCAAGGGCGTCGATGAGCCAATCAGCGTGATACTGCCACCATCGGCGCCGGGCGTGCCCCAGGAATGGGCACCGGCAAGCCTGTTGACCAGTGTCAGGGGATTGACCGCGGCACCGTCTGTGGTCAGGGACAAGGCGTTCAATATGGTCAGAACGAAAGCGTTGGAATTGACGACCGCATCGTTGTCATCGTTCAAGCCGCCAATGTAATCGTAATAGTAGATGTCGTCCATTCCGTCCGCGATCCGGACGATATCGCGCCACACACATTCCGCGTGTTCCGGACGGTTCATGTCCAGGCCGAGCATCTCCGAAATGTCGATCTTGTTCAGACCGTCAAATGCGTTTTCTTCAAACTGGTCCAGGTTGTTTCGGTCGTTATGAGCAAGGTCGGTACGGGCAACCAGCCTTCCGCCGGTTATCAGGCCGTTCTGGTTGCCGCCGACGGTGCGGCCCGTGTTCGTGGCGTCGTCCCAGATTATGAAATACAGGTGCCCGTACGGGCTGACGGAGACCTGCCTGGCGGCAAGGTATATCTTCTTCGCCATCGGTCACGCCTCCCCGCTTACACGTTATCCATGATCTCCGGGCAGATATCCCCAAAAAACAAATAAAAAACAGGCGCACGCTTGAACCAGGTAATAAACAATCCGCCACCTTGTATATTAGCATATTGTCCCGTAATTTTGTTGTCTATGCTCACGCTAAATCTGGCTGTCCGAAACACATAACATAGTGGACAGAACCAATTGAGTTTTGGCAGCAAAACAAGGTAATTGTAACCAAGCACAATCTGATTGGATTTTCTTTTTTTGGGATCGCGCGGGCTACTGCTATCGATTTTCATGCCGTAGGACCGGAGCAGGGCGTGCATGGCCGCCGTCCTTTCCACAGCACTGTCGCGGGACAGCGCAAACTGTCTGAGCTGGTCCCATACTAGGCGTCTGAACTCACTCGCCGCCTCAAGCGAATAGCCCGACAGACGCACCCGGCCGTTGGCCGCGAGAAACGAAGAGGCTTCTCGCCTCATCCGCTCATAGAGGGCGGTACTGCCCGTGCCGAACTCACACCGGTCCTGCTCCGCATGGCGCTCGAAAAACGGCACCGCATAATAGATCAACGAAACCACGCAAACCGTGTAGAACACCGTCCGGAAAAATCGCCTGAGCCGGCCTCTCGGCCTCGAACGACGCAGTGCCGTCTCCCCGGACGATGTGGCTTCACGATTTTTGCTTTCCCGGGTCAATCTTCATTCTCTCAAATGCCAGATACCACGCTCCTGCGGAACACCCGACTTGCACCCGATCGTAATGTCCGAGGGTGCCCTGCTGCGGATTATAGCCTTCCGGATATTCAGTTCAATGCGATTGGCGAACTATCCGACTATTCACTTTCCACCTTCGGTATTGTTCTTGCGCATCTTCTTTTGATCCGGATCATCCCAAACAATATTAGGCACTTTTGTCTTCACTAAGAGCTCGATTTAAAAGTAGTTGGACGATATCAAGGGTTTGCGCTTCAACCGTTTTTGCCCTGATTCTCAGCAAGGACGGAGAAACCGATGGCCTTGGACGATACCGATATTCTGTCGGCAATTCGATCCGCAGCCGATTTGATCGGGTCGTTGGCCAAATGGGCATAGCGGGCCGTTGTCTGGATTTGCGAGTGTCCCAATAGCTTTCCGATCATCGGGAGGCCTTCGCCGACTATGAGACCACGGCTGGCGAAGGAGTGGCGAAGATCGTGGAGCCTTACGTCGTCAAGGCCGGCCGCTTTTCGAATGCGCCTCCATGGATGCTGAAGGTCCGTGAGGCAGCCACCGGGTTTTTTACCCGTAATGACGAACTCGTTGCCCTCAAGCTTCGTGATTGTCTTGAGCCGGTCGATCGCCGCGGTGCCGATATGAACGGTCTTGGCTCCCGTTTTTGAGTCGGGCAGGCGTAGCTCCTTCAAATCGAGATCAACATACGCCCACTTCAACGTCATAATCTCATTCAGCCGACAACCCGTCAGCATGAGCAGCCAGATCGCATCAATCGCTGATTGGGTTTCTGTCTTTTCAGACTCGGCGTTGCGGAGCGCCTCGCCGAGCTGCTTATACTCTTCATCGGAAAGAAATCGCTCACGCTTTTCCTCCTTGTATTTCTTCACATGTCGGCAGGGGTTTGAACCGTCTGGGCGAAGGCCCCAAATCTCCGCCAGATTGAACATCTTCGAAAGGACACCAAGCGTGCGATTGGCTTGGTACGGCTTGGCGCGCAAGCCATGGTGCAGCTTGGCGATGTCGGTACGCTCGATATCGACGACCTTCCGCGTACCGATCTCTGGGTTGATGAAGAGCTCGACCGAGCGCCGATACTCTCTTTCGGTCGTAGGGCGACAGTGGGTCGGTACGTACTCATTGAGAAAGCGCTGGCCGAGCTCCTTCATCGTCGGAGACTTTCGCATCTGCGAGTGCTCTGCTGACGGATCTTGTCCCGCCTTCGCCTCGGCGATGATACTCAGCGCCTTGGTCCGGGCCTGCTCGATGGTCATAGGACCATGGGTTCCGATCGTCATCTTGATCTGGCGGCCGCGGCATTTGACGATGTACGACTTTCGACCGGTCGGGCGCACTCGCACGCCGAAGCCCGACAGGACGTCATCCCAATGGACCACTTCAGACGCTCCTGGCTTCATGGCATCGACGACACGTTTGGTCAGTTTCGGCATTTGGCGGCTCCTTGCTGCGCCCTGCGCCGGTTGATTCTGGGTACCATATGGGTACCACTTGGACGCAAGTTCGCGCTATATGCCGCCTAGTTTATCAAACCATGCAAGTCAAAATAACCCTTTTTATTCAGCATTTTATCCAGAGTCCGCCAATTCAGTCCACCGTTGGGAAATCAGTTTTAAACGATCTCATAACCTGAAGGTCGTAGGTTCAAATCCTACCCCCGCAACCAACGCTTAGACTTGAAAAATGGCCCTTCGGGGCCGTTTTTTGTTGCCCAGCCCTCGGGCCTGGCCCGAGCGCTGAGCAATCCGGCAGGGAGAGCGGAGGATCATTCCGGGTCATATCTCCGCTTTTCATTCAGCACGCCCTTGATCATTTTTCCAAATGCACGATCGCGGGCGCGGCGTTCCGCGATACTTTCCGTATTGCGGGCCTCTTCGGCGGCAAGTTTGCGCCAGCGCCTAAGCCGTTCCGGCTCGAGCGTGCCGTTGTCGATCGCCGCCAACACAGCGCAACCGGGTTCGGTTTCGTGCCGACAGTCGGCAAATCTGCACATCCGAGCCAAGGCGACAATGTCCGCAAAGACATCCTCGAGGCCGTCCTTGACATCGGTCAGCTGCAACTCACGCATGCCCGGCGTGTCGAGGAGCCAGCCGCCGGCGGGCAGACGATGCAGTGCTCGAGCGGACGTTGTATGCCGTCCCTTGTCGTCATCCTCTCGGATGCTCTGTGTCGCAATCCGGTCCGCGCCGGTTAACGTGTTGATTAGCGTGGACTTTCCGACGCCGGACGAACCGACGATGGCAACCGTCTGACCGCGTGCGCACCAGGGCTTGAGGCAAGCTACGCTATCTGGATCACGGGCATTAATAACCTCCACCAGGAGGCCTTGCAAAAGCTTGCCCGCCGCGCGGGCGAAGTCTTCAGGGACGTCCGTCAGATCAGATTTGGTGAGCACGATGACCGGGGTAACATCAGCCTCGCGCGCCAGCGCCAGATAGCGTTCCAGGCGTGCAGGGCTGAAGTCCTGATTGCAGGACGAGACGATGAACAGCGTGTCGACGTTGGCGGCGATCAGCTGAACCTTGCGACTCGTTCCTGCGGCCCGGCGTTTGAACAGGCTTTTGCGCTGAAGTAGACGCCGTCGCTTGAGCGTTCCTCGGTCGAGCAAAAGCCAGTCGCCTACCGTGGCGATGGTTTCGTCGTCGCCAGCATTCGCAGCTACGGGCGGTATCAGTTTTTCGAAATCTGGTCCCGCCACGTCAAGGCCGCGGCGATGAACTGCGATCACCCGCACAGGGATAGTCGTGTCGATGTCTTCAGGTTCGAGTTGTGAATCAAAAAAGGCACTCCAGCCGAAATCGGCCAGATCGGAGATTTGGGATGTCATTGGTCTCGCACCAGCTTCGGCGCCGTGCTCGCCGCACGCGCGCGTAGAAAAACGAGCAAAGAAGCACGTGCGCATTCCGCAATAGGCGGAATGCACTCACGTTTGGCTCGGTCGAGACAAGCGGGCCAACGATGCATCACCAGTGGGAATGACGGAGCAATTCCGTTTGCTGGGTAATGCTATCTGGCTATCCGGTCTCCACCAGCCGAGAGTGACACAATGACAATCACAAAAGCCCTTTCTTCATTGCGTTCCTGCCGATGGGCAATACCATCGGCGCTGTTCCCGAATGTATAGGTTGTCCGCCGATCCAAATCCAGCGAATCGAGCAATCGGTCCAATGCACAAATCCGGTCAGACAGAGGCTGTTGGAGCCATCCTTTGGATTGGCCTTGCCATTCATAATGCAGCCTGGAGGTTTCCTGCTGCGGCTGACGAGCGTGATCCCGCCAAATCAACCGAAAGACCGCCTTCGCGCGGGGTTTTTTGTTGGATCGGGATTGCCGCCGCTGCCCATTGGCTTGAATCGCGATGGGGCCGCTCCAATTCAGAATTGATTGTCTTCGAGGACGTGACATGAAGCACCTGATGCCATTTGAGCCGCGGACCGTGTTGTCCCTGCCGGTTGCCGAACGCGGTGGATGGCGTCTCAAGCAATACGCCATCGTGTCAGACGGCAGAGCGCACGATCAAAAAGTCCATTCAGCGGCATTCGACGCGGCCATGCGGCAGCTTCCCGATGCGGGTGCACTTGCTGATGCGGACGGCAATCACGGTATCGGATTCCAGATCGTTCATTTCGCGGAAGTCGCGGTTGTTTCGCCTGTCTTCTACTGGCAGTGGGGAAGTGTGCTCGCCAACGTCGATCAGATGCGCGCACCCTGGAACTCTCCAACTGACTTCGGCCCGGGGGTGGATGAGGTCATCGGCTGCGTGTGGGAAATGGAGATCGTCACTTTCGAAGTAAGCGCCTGGATGGAAACGATGCTGGGAAGTTCCGGCGGTTCGGAGACCGGGCTGCAGGATTACCTGGCACGTCGTCTGCCCTCGGCAAGATCCGTGGCTGAGAAAAGGCCGAGCGAATGAAAAATGACCTCTCCATACCGGGTGGTCGGTTGCGGCCGGCAACGGCCGGCGATCTGGATGTCTTGCTGGGCCTCCTGCATGACGAGCAGGTTCGCCGCTACCTGTGCGACGATACGCTCCTTCCGCGCGAGACGGTGGCGGGCATGCTTGCGAACAGCGAACAACTTGATCCAGACGGTTTCGGGCTGTGGATGATTGAACTCACTGACGGAAACGTTGCCGGGGCAGCAGGGCTGGAACCGGTTTCCGAAGAGGTGGCCGCGGCTCCCGTCATGGCCGGCGGCATAGAGCCGATCATTGCTCTCTATCCAGAATATTGGGGCCAAGGCCTGGCGACCGAGGCGATGAATTCGCTAATCGGGTATGCGCGCGTTTCGCTTGAGCTCTCCGAGCTTGTGGCCGCGGTTGATGAGCCGAACACCCGGTCGCACCGGCTGATGGAGAGTTGCGGATTCGTGCCCGCCGGGAGGACCCAGGGGCCTGCAAACGAACTCATTCTTTACAGAATGGAACTCGCCTGAGTCGGTCCGAATGATTGCTTCGACAGTATGACGCAGGTGCCGTGAAACCTCAGGCAGCCGGTTCGTGTTCGACGCAGATGCGCGTACTGTCGTCATCGGAGAGGGTGACATCGAGCAATCCGCAGCGATGCGGATTTCCCCCCGGTACATCGGCCTGGAAGTACCGGCAGGTATGGCAGGCACCGAAGGGCCGGCCTTCGCGCAGGCGCAAGGCCTCCGCGAGCAATGCTTCAAGGCCGGATTTGAGTCCGTTTCGCTGAGCGGGCTTGAGGGTTGATGCCGCGTTCATGATCGCAGTCAACGGATCCCGCTTGAGCAGGCTTTTCGCCTTGGCGGTCAGGTCGATATGGACCTGGCGGCGGTCGGCCTTGTCAGCTGTCTTGCGGATCAGTCCCTTGCGCTCAAGTGCGTTAAGTGTCTGGGAAACCGTGCCTTTTGTCATTCCCAAATAGGACGTCAGGCCTGAGGGTGTTCGCGAAAACCGGTTCGCGCGCTCAAGATAACGCAGAGCTTCCCATTGGGTCGGCTTGAGCCCTTCCGCGTGGCTTTCGTTCTGCAGCACCCGCGACAGGCGCTCCAGCAGCGCAGCGATATTATCCGATTCCGACACAGTCATATGGTATCGACTAAAAACTTTCCTTGCAAGTCGCCACGGATCATCCTATCTAAAGGTATCGACTCGATACTATAAGGAGATAACGATGAAACATTTGATCCTCAGCGTTGTCGCGGTCTGCCTGCTGGTGACCGGCGCCAATGCGCACAGCATCAAGAGCGACGTGAAGAAAGACGGCAAGCCTGCCTTCGACATCACCTTCGCCGAAGCGGAAACCGACGGACGTCTGACCACCTTCATGATGGAAGTGGCTGGTGTCGCTGGCAGCGAAAAGCCTGTGCCGACCGGAAAACTCACCGGTTCGAAAGTCGAGGCCTATGTCTGGCCGACCAATCTCGACCCATCAAAGGTCGGGTTCGGAAAGGGTACGGGCACGCTGGCCCTTGCCATCACCGCGCATCCGGATTTTGACGACACGCCGCTATTCGACGAGAACGGCGACGGCGACCCGGCCAATGACGGGGCGGACTGGCATTCGCACTGGGTGGTGCTGGTGAAGGAGGAGGCCTGTGGTGCCGGGCTCAAGGTCCGGGATGTCTCCCCGGGCGTCGACCTCCTGCCGGCGACCGCACCCCATCTGCCGATCGCGCTCGACAGCCCCGGCATGAGCCCGATCCTCAAAGGGCGGACGGCCAAGATCACCGTGCCGGTCAGCGGTACGGAAAGCGTTGCCTTCGACGCAGTGACGGCCGAACTGCAGGTCAACACGAAGGGCGAGGCGCCGCTGCTCTGCGTCATCGGCGTTCACGACGTGGCCTCCGGCGACCTGTCACTGCCGGGCAAAATCATGCTCAAGAAGTGACGTTCACACGAGCCGGGCGTGAGCTGTTGGATCACGCCCGGTAACTCCCACCGCCCGATCTCAGCCAGTTGCCTCGAAGTGATCCTCGCGCAGTAGTGCGATTCCGTCGTCCTGGATAACCCAGAGCTCCTTCGTTATGACGCCTTTTGCCTTGTTCATCGTCCATTCGGAGCTGACGATAGCGGACGACCCGTCAATGACTTCGATCTTGGGATCGACGTAGGCGACATCGGCAAAACCGTCGTTGATCAACCCCGTCCAAAACGCTTCGATCTCTGCGCGCCCGTTGAACTCGCCAAAGGGTGCGGCGACCATCAATGCCTCGCTTTCGTAGCACGAAGCGCAGCCGGCGGCGTCTCCTGCATTGAAGGATGCCTGCCATTTTGTGCTTGCGGCGCGCACGGCTTCTTCCACCTGTTGTGTCATTCTTTTCTCCTCGTCAACGGGCATGACCCGGGTTGCTGTGTCGGTGAATCTTGGCAAATGCAGGACGGAATGATAATCATGATTATTCGAAAATTTTATTTAGAAAAATTGGATAATGATACCGAATCCGGTCGACATGATGATGTTTCTCGAGGTTGCCGAGGCCCGCAGTTTTACGGCAGCTGCGGCAAAGCTTGGAAAAACCACGTCCGCGGTCAGTCAGGCTGTCGCGCGGCTTGAGGAGCAGCTGAATTGCCGGCTGCTCTACCGCACGACGCGGGCATTGTCCCTGACGGATGCCGGCGCGCTGGCGCTATCGCACTGCCGCGAAATCAAACGCACTTACGAAGCGGCCACGTCAGAACTGCGGACCAATGAAGCAAACCCGACCGGGACGCTGAGTATCACCGCTCCGCATGCCCTATGCGGATCGATCGTCATTCCTGCGCTGAAAGAACTCTGTGACGGTCATCACGAGCTCAGCGTCAGGGTGATTGCGGAAGATGCGCCTATCGATCTTGTCGAACGACAGATCGATTTGTCCGTTCGTGTCGGCACACCGGGCGGCGCGACGGCCCGAATGTCGAAAATCGGTGCACTCAATGAGGGGCTGTATGCGAGTTCAAAATATGTCGCCGAGCGGGGCGGTATGCCGCGCGAGTTCGAAGACCTTGAGACCTGGAACCACATTGCCAATGAATGGCAGGGTTCACCGATCAAGTTGACCGGACCCTCGCGTCTCGAGATTCGGGTTTCTCCGCGGTTCCGATGCAACACCGTGCACGATGTTCTGAACTTCGCGGAGGCAGGGATGGGTGTTGCCCTGCTCCCGGATATTGTTGCGGCGGCGGCTGTCAGCCGGGGTGGGCTGATCTGCCTCTATCCGATATCGGCTACGCCAATATTTGCCGTTCATCAATTTGAGGGAAGGGCGCCCGCGAAGGTCACACAGGCGATCAAGGTTCTGAAGCAGATTCTGCGCGGCAATTAGACAGCCTTTGCTATCCGGCTCTGCGCAGCCTCAAGGCTTTAGCAGCCAATCGGAGATCGGATTGTGTCCACGGGCGAGCAGCCGGACCATCGTGTAATGATTGATCCCGGGCGCGACAACCAGCTTGTGCCGGACGCCGTCTCCGCCGAGTTTCTGCGCATATTGCGTCGACTGGCCGATGAACTCATCGGTTTCATCTTTGCCCACGGCGATCAGGATTTCGGGCTCTTGTCGCAGAACATCATTGATCGGGCTGAGTGTCGTGACGTCCGACTCGGAAAGCTGCAGGTCCCGATTCAGGTAGGACTGCCTCATCGGCCCCAGATCAAACAGTCCGCTCAGCAGAATTGCCTTCTCGACGACACACGCGTTCCGTCCGGGCGGTTCCTTTTCCAGAATCTTCGCAGCGAGAAACGCCCCGACGGAATGACCACACAACGTAATCCGGGTCGGATCGCCGTTCCATTGATGCGCTTCCCGCGCAATGCACGCGAATGCCCTCGAAACCTGATCGACGATTTCAGCCACACGCACCCGCGGGGCAAGGTCGTAATTCACCAGAACGATCGTGAAGCCGGATCGCGCCATGCGGGGTGCAATAAAGTGATATTGCCGCTTGTCCAGTGCACGAAAATAGCCGCCGTGAATGAAGACAAATAGTGGCGCTCCCGCCAGACCGGAAGGAAACACGTCCAGTTTCTGCCCGTTGCTGTCGCCATATTGGACATCAAGATTGCAAGGCAACCGCACGCGTGCCATTGCGCTCTGAAATGAATTGAGCGCGAGATAGAGCGGACTCAGACGATGCCGTCTGCGCAGATTGAACTGACTGTCATATGGGCCGTTCACTTAAGCTTCCTGCCTGATCAGCCCGATGATCGCGATAGAATACCGTTCACCAAACCCCCGAGCTCTTCCAGCCCTTGCTCGATCCAGTCGCCCCAGGCATGGCCGCAACTCAAGCGGATGCAATTGCGATAGCGATCGGTGGCGGTAAAAATATCGCCGGGCGCGATGGAGATACCGGCCTTGAGTGCCGTCTCGAACAGTTGCCGGCTGTCGAAGCCTTCGGGCATTTCCAGCCAGAGGACAAAGCCGCCGGCGGGACGTGTAATGCGGGTGGTTTCCGGGAAACTCCTGCCGATCGTTCGTGTCATGCGGTCGATATGGTCTGCAAAGACCC
Source organism: Hyphomicrobiales bacterium (assembly GCA_965198845.1). Lineage (GTDB taxonomy): Bacteria > Pseudomonadota > Alphaproteobacteria > Rhizobiales > JAJFHC01 > CBDAQD01. Next base: position 5,548,205 of record CBDAQD010000002.1, on the reverse strand, counting down.
GGCGGACGCGGCGCAGGTGGCTGTCGAATCCGCCGGATGACAGGAACTCCGCCATGGCGGCCTGAGGCAGGGCGGGGCCGCAGAGCGTGAGGGCGAACTTCTCCTCCAGGATCGGCCCGATATGACGTGGCGACACGATCCAGCCGATCCGGTAGCCGGGGGCCACCGTTTTCGAAAACGAGCTGCAGTAAATGACGTCTGCGTCCGGGTCGATCGCCGAAAAGGGTTTGGGCCGCTCGCCTCCGAAATAGATGTCGCCGTAAATGTCGTCCTCGATCAGTGGGACCTCATGGCGACGCAGGACATCCAGGACCTGCCGCTTCCTCGCTTCGTTCATGGCAAAGCCGAGCGGATTGTTGAAGCTCGACGACAGCAGGCAGGCTGCGATCGAGCGGGTCTTCAGTGCTTTCTCGAGCGCATCGATTTCAATGCCGTCGTTAGAATCCGTAGGCAATTCGAGCGCCTTCAGCCCCTGTGCCTCCAGAACCTGCAGCAGTCCGAAATAACTCGGCGACTCGATGGCGACCGTATCGCCCGGACGGGCGACAACGCGCAGGGCGAGCGACAGGGCCTCCGTGCAACCGCATGTGATGGCAATGTCTTCCGGCGAGATCGCCTGGCCCCACCGCAGTGCCCGGCGCGCAATCTCGCCGCGCAGACCGGGGTCGCCGCGCGGTTCCGTGTAGATGTTGTAATCGGCTCCGCGCATCCGGGCGGCACGGGCGAGGAACCGGTCGAGCCGGCCGGCGGCAAGCAGGTCTGCGCTCGGGATGGCGCAGCCCAGCGGCACGAGATCCGGGTTGGCGGCGTTCTCGAGGATTTCAAGAATTCCGCCAGAGACCTTGACGGGCGTCGCCCTGGTAGGCGGGCTTGACACCGCGGGCGTCTCCAGAGAGACCGTGCTCGACGCCGTGACGTAGAATCCCGATTTCGGCCTTGCTTCCAGGATGCCCCGGTCCTCGAGCAGCCGATAGGCCTGGAGTACGGTCGACATGCTGGCTTTGTGCTGCGCGGCGATCTTTCGAAGCGAGGGCGCGCGCATGCCGGCGCGCAGTGTTCCGCTTTCGACCAGCGACGTGATGAAACCGGCTACCGCTTCGTATCTGTGCGCAGGCGCGTCCTGCTCCGTCGCGAGTTCAGGCAATTGTCGCTCCTTGTACTAGAGCCAGTACAGAATTCATCTTTCTAATCTGTACCGGTAACAATTGTCGAATTCTGTATCTGTTTCAAGTGCATGATGATCGGCATACTAGCGAACGAGTTTGCGGTTCGAGACAGGGCGGCCTGTGGCCGCCGAAGGAGCGAAGATGCCGAAGACACCGAACAGATTTGAGAAGAACGACATCATGTCCCTGACGGCCTTCACGCCGCGTTACGATCTTGCCGAAAGTATCGGCCCTGACCTGCATGTGCGGGATCTGCTGACGGAGGAGGGTTTCGGCGATCTGGCGGATGTCGCGTTGAGCTACGGCACCGCGGCCGGCGATCCCGCCCTGCGCAAGGCGGTCGCCGATGCCCACGATGTTGAGCCTGATGATGTGGTGATCACGATCGGGGGCATGCATTCACTGTTCCTGATCGCGTTCATTCTGTGCGAGCCGGGGGACGAGGTGGTTACGACGACGCCGCTTTTTCCCAATTCTGCCAATGCTTTACGGTCAGTCGGCGCTGACATTAAGACGCTTTCGGTGACATTCGAGAACAGATACCGGATCGACCTCGAGGCGCTGAGCGAGCAACTGTCGCCGGCGACGAAACTGGTCGGCCTTGCGTCGCCACAAAATCCCTCGGGCGTCGCCATCGATGATGCCACATTGACGGCGATCCTCGATCTGATGGCTTCAAGGTGCCCGGATGCCTACCTGCTGGTCGATGAGACTTACCGGGAAGCGGTTTACGGCGACGACGCGATTACCCTGAGTGCGGTTCATCTTGATCCGCGGATTATCTCCTGTGCGTCGCTGTCGAAATGCCATGGCGCGCCCGGTCTGCGGCTCGGCTGGGCCGTGTCGCGTGATCCCGCGATGATGGAGCAGATGATCCTCGGCAAGTTCAACACGGTGATTGCCTGCTCGCGGATCGACGAGGCGCTGGCACTGCGTGTTTATGAACGCCAGGACGAGATCATGGCTGTACGGCGCAAGCAACTGGCCGACGGTCTGGCGCGCACAAGCGCCTGGTTCGAGAGCAACAGCGCGCTGGTGGAATGGGTGAGACCCGATGCCGGAGCCCTGTGTTGCGGTCGCCTGAAGCCATCGGCCTTTGACGAAGCGGGCGTCGCGCGGTTCTACGCAGCACTTGAACGACATGACGTGCGCGTTGCAGACGGCGCGTGGTTCGGAGAGGAAAGCCGTGTGTTCCGCCTGGGTTTCGGCCTGCTGCCGATGCCGGAGTTCGAGGCCGGGCTCGATGCGCTTTCGGCAGCACTTCATGACGCGGTCCGGACCGCAGCCTGATCTGCGGACACCGGAACCGCAGAATAAGGCTACAGTTGTTCAAATTCACTCTGCCCGCCGGTTCCACCCGGCGGGCGAACGCGCTTCAGGACAGGCATGATGGACACCAAAGAAATACACGCGCTCCTCGATCAGGCGCACGGCCATGCGGCGGATTACATTGCCACCGTTCGCGACCGGCCGGTTTTTCCATCCGACGATGCGATCGATGCTCTGAGTGTTTTCGATGACCAACTCCCTGACCAGGGGATGAAACCAGCCGCCATGCTGGAGCTGCTCCATCGCCATGGTTCGCCGGCTGCCATCGCGCAGACGGGCGGCCGCTATTTCGGATTTGTAAATGGTGGTTTGCACCCACCGGCGCTCGCTGCCCGCTGGTTGGCCGACGCGTGGGATCAGAATGGCGCGCTTCACGTGACGTCGCCGGTGGCGGCGCGGCTCGAGGCTGCCTGCGAACGGTGGCTCGTGGACTTGTTCGGTCTCCCTGGCGGCACAAGCATGGGACTCGTGACAGGCACGGCCACGTCGCTCGTCTGCTGTCTGGCGGCCGCCAGAAACGCACTGCTGAAAAAGCAGGGCTGGGACGTCACGGCTGACGGACTTTTCGGCGCGCCTGAGATCAAGGTGGTTCTGGGCGAGCAAGCCCACGCGACTGCCTTCAAGGCGCTTGCCCTTCTGGGACTCGGCCGGGACCGCGTTCACAAGGTGCCGTGCGACGATCAGGGCCGCATCATCGCCGATCAGGTTCCAGAGCTGAATGAGCATACGTTGCTCCTGCTGCAGGCCGGCAACGTGAATAGCGGTGCGTTCGATCCGTTTCGCCAGATCTGCGAAGTGGCGAAATCCGCTGGATCATGGATCCACATCGACGGGGCTTTCGGCCTCTGGGCCGCGGCTTCGCCCACAACCGCGCATCTGTGCGAGGGTATCGAACTGTCGGATTCCTGGTCGGCGGATGCGCACAAGACGCTGAATGCGCCCTACGACTGCGGCATTATCCTGTGCCGCGACCGGGACGCGTTGTCGTCAGCGCTCCAGGCATCCGGCTCCTACATCGTCTGGAGCGAAAACCGGGACGGCATGATGTACACGCCGGAAATGTCGCGGCGGGCACGAGGCATCGACCTGTGGGCGACACTGGTGACGTTGGGGAGGACCGGCGTGGCCGATCTGATCGACCAGCTCTGTGACGGTGCGCGCGCCTTTGCCGGACAACTGCAGGCGGAAGGGTTCCGGTTTCTCAACGACGTCGTATTCAACCAGGTGCTCGTGGCCGGGGACACGCCCGAGGAAACAGAAGCCTTGCTGACGGCTGTTCAGAAATCCGGGGAATGTTGGTGCGGCGGGTCGCAATGGGCTGGCGATCCGGTGATCCGGATCAGTGTCTGCGGTGCAGAGACGACGCCTGCGGATATCGAACGGTCGGCTAAAGCGTTCGTCGCGGCGCGCGAAGAGGTTCGCTTGAGCGCCTAGCTTTGTCGGAACGTGGTGAGCATTGGCGTCATGATGCGCCTGCTTCGATGTTGCGCTGGGTCTCGATCCATTCGCGATCGATGGTGAGCTTCTTTGCGACCTTGTCCTGCGGGGTAATGAGCCGCCAGAACGGGATGACGTCGGCGGTCGCCATGCCATCGTTCATTTCATCAATGGCGGCCTGCGCGGCGATGCGGATAAAAATGGCCGTTGAGACCGGGCAGGTGGCATCGCATTTGCGGCGGCGGGCAAGCTCGCGCCGCATGCGGTCGATGGTCCGCGTCTGGCCGTAGGGAATCCTGCGCATGTACTCGGCCACGATCTGAGGCGTGCCGACGAACAGCAGACTGCCCTTCTTGATCCCGGCGAAGTCCTTTTCGAGGACAACCTTCTTTGGCTCCTTCTTCGCCGCGAGCCTCTCTGCCGCTGTTTTTGCCATCGCAGTTCCTCCAAAGGTTCCGCATAGCACGAATGCGAAGAGTCAAGAATAATCAGGCGAAAAACGTCGTAATTTCAATTCTTTACCTGGAGGTGGTTCGCTAACGTCCCATCAGGATCGGTAGCATCAAAGAGATGGACGGAACGAAAACCAGCAACAGCAGCCTGACGATGTCGGCGATCCAGAACGGCGTCACGCCCTTGAACACCACGCGGGTCGGCACGTCGGGAAGCACCCCCCTCAGGACGAATACGTTGAGCCCGACGGGGGGCGTGATCAGGCTGATCTCGGTGACGACGACGACGATAATCCCGAACCAGATCAGGATCATTTCCGGCGGTACACCCGGAAATGCCATCTCGGAGATCAGCGGATAGAACACCGGAACGGTCAGCAGGATCATCGACAGGCTTTCGAGAATGCAACCGAGTATGACGTAGATCAGGATGATGAACAGCATCACCAGCATCGGCGAGAGCTGTGCGTTCGTGACGAAGCTCGTGATTGCGCCGGGCATGTCGACAATGTTGACGAAGTTCGAGAACATGAGCGCGCCGATGAGGATCGAGAAGATCATCGCCGTCGTCTTCACGCTCTGGATCAGGATTTCGTATGTGGATGACACGGTCAACTTCCGGCGCGCCAGTGCGAACAGGAATGCGCCGGCAGCGCCGATGCCTGCCGCCTCGGTCGGTGTGAACACGCCGCCGTAGATGCCACCCATAACGATCAGGAAGAGCACGAGCACGCCCCATACGCCACTGAGAGCCTTTATGCGGTCGCGCCATCCGACCCGTTCGCCGGGAGGGCCGGACTCGGGATTGCGCCAGATCGTGACCTGCACCGCGGCGAGGTAAAGCAGGACGCCCAGCAGGCCCGGCAGGATGCCCGCCATGAAGAGCTTGCCGATGTCCTGTTCGGTCATGATGCCGAAGATGACGAGTATGACGCTTGGCGGAATGAGGATGCCGAGCGTCCCGCCGGCCGCGATCGATCCGGCGGCCAGACCGTCGGAGTATCCGTAGGACCGCATGGGCGGCATGGCGACCCGCGCCATGGTGGCCGCCGTTGCAAGGCTCGATCCGCACACAGCACTGAAGCCGCCGCAGGCGACAACAGTTGCCATGGCAAGACCGCCGCGGCGATGCCCGAGAAAGGCGTTGGCGGCACCATAGAGCTCGTCAGACAGACCGGCCCGCGTGACGAAGTTGCCCATGAGGATGAACAACGGAACCACAGACAGACTATAGGCGAGGCCGGTCTCGTAGGTCACCGAAGCGATCATGGCGAGCGCGGCCTGCCAGTTCACCATGATGCCGAACCCGATCGTGCCGACCAGTCCCATGGCAAAGGCGATCGGCACCCTGAGCAGTATCAGGACGAGTAGGGCCGCAAATCCGATCAGAGCTTCCTGCACTGGGTTGCCTCGCCGCCTGCCATCAGGCCGGGTCAGCCCGGCGCAGGGATGCGACGGACAGGATGGCCAGGAGGATGCAGGTGAAGGCCGTTGCGGCGGCCATGAAGAACGTGACCGGCGAAACGGGGATGTTGAGCATGGCGGTCTGATCGCCGTAATCGACCTGTTCGACGGCCTTGATCCACATGCGACACGAGAGGATACCCATCATGATCGTGCAGCCGACGGAGATCGCGACATCGCGATATCGCCGGAAGGTGGCTGAAAACAGGTGCTCGGTCAGATCCACGGTGATGTGCTCGCCGCTCAGCGTCACCAGCGGCAGGCCGGCGAAAATGAGGGTGGCCATCATGAGTTCGGTGACTTCGAAGCCGCCTGGAACCGGAGCGTTGAACAGATAGCGCCCCCAGACGTCGACGAAGGTCAGCCACATCATGGCGAACAGGAATATGGACGCCATAATGCCAAGCAGCCGGACCGTCCACTGGACAATCCGGCCGCCCGGCTGTTGCTCTGTTGACGTGCTGTCGGTCAATTGCCCGCTGCGACCTTGGCGATCTCGGCGCGCAGTTCCTCAAGCACCTTGGCCCCGTCGAGACCCTTGGCCGTCACGTCCTTGACCCAGGCCGCCTCAATCGGGCCGGCCTTGCCTTTGATTTCGGCCATCAAAGCGTCGGACGCCGTTATGATCGCGACGCCATCGGCTTCCATGGCCTTGACGCCGGCGGCATCGGCGTTGTCCCAGCCAGAGCCGGCGATCCGCGCGAAGTTTTCACCGGATACCTTCATGATGGCGTCCTGATCGGCCTTGGGAAGGCCGGCGAATTTCTTCGGATTCATGACCAGGAAGAAGCTGACATTATAGAGACCGCCCGGCACGAAGGTGGCGTGGCGGACGAGCTTGGTCAGCTTGAACGACCGGATCGATTCCTGCGGGAAAAAGACGCCGTCGGCAACGCCGTTGGACATCAGTTCGTAGGACTTCGGCGCCGGCTTCAGCAGGGCGGTTGCGCCAACCGCCTTGGTGATGTCATTGACCACGCCGCCACCGACACGGATCTTGAGGCCCTCGAGGTCAGCGAGCTTGTTCACCGCCCGCTTGGCGTTGAACATGTGGCCCGGACCATGCGTAAAGACGCCGAGGACCTGCACGCCCTTGTGCTCATTGTGCTTTTCAAGGTGCTTCTTGTAGATCCGCCAATAGGCCACCGATGTCGCCACGGCGCTGTCGCCGAGGAACGGCATCTCGGCAGCCTTCGTGAGCTGGAAGCGACCCGGCTGATAGCCGTGCACGCCGTAGGTGACGTCGGCGAGGCCATCCTTGGCGAGGTCGAAGTGTGCCGGCGGCTTGCCGAGCGGTTTCGCCAGGATCTTGATCTTGACGCTGCCTTTGGTTTCCTTCTCGACGGCAGCGATCCACGGCTTGATCATGTCGGCGACGATCGGGTGCTTCGGCGGCAGCCAGGACGACAAGGTGAGTGTCGTTTCCGCCTTGAGCGGGCCGGCGAAGGCGAATGCACCGGCGAAAACCGCGGCGGCGGCCCAGAGGGTCTGTTTTCGGAACATGTAGGCGTCTCCCTTTTTCCTTCTTGCGTTGGCCATTTTTAGCAGAGGTTGCCTCCTCGTGCGATACGTGATGGTGCCTCAGTCGTCCGTCAGATCGATAGCGCTGCCACCCGTAACGAAGGAGCGGAGCTCCGACTTTTGAACCTTTCCCATGACATTGCGCGGCAGAGCGTCGATGAACATGACATCCTTGGGATGTTTGAACTTGGCCAGACGGCCTTCGAAACAATCGAGGACGGATTCTGTGTTGAGGCCGGCATCGGGCCTGGGAACCACAACGGCGACGGCGACTTCGCCCCAGCGCTCGTCCGGTCTGCCGACCACGGCGGCTTCCGCGATGCCCGGCGTTTCGGCCAGCACCGACTCCAGTTCAGCCGGATAGATGTTTTCGCCGCCGGAGATGACCACGTCCTTCTTGCGGTCGTTGACGTAGAGATGGCCGTCGGGATCCCAGTAACCGACATCCCCGGTCTTGAACCAGCCGTCCTCGAAGGCATTGCGAGTGGCTTCGTCGTCGCCCCAGTACTCGTACATGACATTCGGCCCCTTGACCCAGATCTCGCCGGATTCTCCCGAAGGCACGTCCTTGCCGGTATCGTCCACGACGCGTGTGTGTCCGTGCAACGCGGTCTTGCCGGCCGATCCTTCATTGGCCATGGCATCTGCGGCTTTCAGGTAAGTGCTGACCGGACCGGTCTCCGTCGATCCGTAGACCTGCAGCACCGGGATGCCGGTCGTGTGCACGGCGCGGATGATGGGCAGCGGCACGATCGACGAACCGGTCGTGATCGCGCGCAGTGAGCCGAGATCGGCGTCGTCCCACTTCTTTTCGGAGATCAGGGCCGCGATCGTTGCCGGCACGAGAACCAGGAGCGTCGGACGGTCATTCTCGATGGCTTCGAGAACCGCGCGAGGTTCGAACCGGCGGTGCAGGATAACTGTGGCGCCGGTATAGAGCGCGGGCGTGGTCTGGATGTTGAGGCCGCCGACATGGAACATGGGCAGGACCGTCAGGATCCGGTCCGCGCTCGTCATGTCATGCATGTGCAGGCTGTTGAAGGCGTTCCACTGGACAGCATCCTGGGTCAGCACGGCGCCCTTGGGCTTGCCGGTGGTGCCGGACGTGTAGACCAGCAGAAGCGGCGTCGTGCCGTCCACATGGGGATTGCTGTCGTCTCCGGTGGCGGCCAGACGGGCGTCCGCGAAGCTCTCCCAGCCTTCCGGCACGGTGCCCAGGGCGGCGAAGGTGCAGTCCGGCAGGCCGAGCTTGAGGTTGGCCATCTGGGCGGTGAACTCTGGCTCGCACACCAGAAGCTTGGCGGTCGCATTCTTGAGAATGAACGCAAGTTCCGGCGGAGCAAGCCGCCAGTTGAGTGGAATGAACAGGGCGCCCAGACGTGCGCAGGCGAACAGGATACGGATGAACTCGGGACCGTTCAGCCCGAGAAACGCGACGCGGTCGCCTCGGCCGATGCCGAAACCGTGTTTCAGCGCCGCGGCCGTATTGGCCACCTCCGATGCCAGGTCGCTGTAGCGGATCTCGGAGCCCTCGAAACACAGGGCGGTCTTCTCAGGCGTGAACTCCGCGTGCCGGTCTATCCAACGGGAGATATCCCTCAATCGTCGCTCTCCCCCTTTTCATAGAGCGCTTCCCGGCCGATGCGGTCGACGCAGAGTTCCGCGGTCCAGGGCAGCATCAGCGAACCGCAGCGGCTGTCGCGATACATGCGCTCGAGCGGCAGATTCTTGAGCATCGCCTGACCGCCGCACGTCCTGATTGCCAGGCGGCAGAGCTCGTTGGCGTTCTCCATGACCGTGTATTGCGCGGCGTAAGCGCGCAATACCTGTTCCTTGCTCGGATTGGGGCCGGCCTCGCTGATCACCTGGAACCAGAGCGCCTTGGTCTGTTCAAGCTTGATGAGCATGTCGGCGACCGCGTGCTGCTTGGTCGGATACATGCGCCGCTTGACGGGGGGCGTGCCCGGTACCTCGCCGCGCAGGTACCTTACCGTGAAGTCGTAGGCACCCTGGGCGATCCCCATATAGGTCGGCGTGAGGGTCATGAACATGTGCGGCCAGCGGGTCGCGGCCTCGAAATAGACGCCCGTGGGCATCAGCGCCGACTCGTCGTCGACGAAGACGTCCTTGAAGATCAGGTTGCGCGAGACCGTTCCGCGCATGCCCAGTGGGTCCCAGTCGCCGACGACCTCAAGTCCTTCGGAGTCGGCGGGCACGGCGATGTACATAGTGTCCCTGCGCGACAGGTTCTCCTTCTTCTCCGTGCACAGGATGCCGTAAAAGTCGGCGGAGCCCGACAGGGAGGCGAAGATCTTCTTGCCGTTGATCAGCCAGCCGCCGTCGGTCCGGGTCGCGGTCGTCCCGAACGGCTGGAATCCGGCCGCCGCCGCACCGCCTTCGGAGAACGGCTGGGCGTATATCGCGCCGTCATCGACGATACGCCGGTAATGGATCGCGCGCCGCGATTCATGCGTGCTGCGCTGGTCATCCGACATGGGCAGATCATCGGCAAGTGCGCCGGTCCACAGGCAGGAACAGACATGCATGTTCCAGGTCAGGGCCGTCGCCCCGCAATAGCGGCCGATTTCGGCGGCCGTGATCATATAGGTCTTGTAGTCGGCGCCGCGGCCGCCGTGATCTTCCGGCACGCAGATGCCGAGCAGTCCGACGCCGTGCATGTCGCGGTAGTTCTGGGTCGGGAACACGGCATCGCGATCGAACTCGTAGGCGCGCTCGGCGAACTTCTCCTGACCGATACGCCGGGCAGACGTGGTCAGTTCGACCTGCTTGTCGGTCAGGCGGAATGCGGCGGGGTCAAAGATCGGCTGATCGAGTTCTGCATCAGACAAGGGCATTCTTGATTACTCCCCGGGATTCGACGTGGTTCAGGAATTCGCTGACGATGGCGTTGAAGGCTTCGGGCTGTTCGAGATTGGCAAGGTGGCCGCAGTTCTCCAGACAGTGATATCGGGCATCGGGTATGCGCGCCGCCATACGCTCCATCATGGCCGCCGGTGCTTGTCGGTCGTGATCGCCGGCGAGCACGAGCGTCGGCACCTGGATGGTGCCCAGAGTGTCCCGACGATCGAATGTGATGAGCGCCGCGACCATTGCGCGATAGGTGACTTCCGGGACGCGCGACATGCAGGCGATTGCGAGAGCGGTTCCCTCCGGATCGGCGGCGGGTCCGATCATGGTCGGAACCACATCCGCCGCCATCCAGGCCATATCGTGCCCCGCTTCCAGCGGACCGAGACGGTCAGCGACGAATTTCTTCTGAAAGTCGCCGTCAGGATTGCCGAATGCGGGACTGGTTCCTGAAAGAACGAGGCTGCCCAGGCGGTCGGCATGGCTAGCGGCAAACTCCTGAGCGATCATGCCGCCCATTGAATGGCCGACGAGATGGCAGGCGTCGATAGCCGCCTTGTCAAGCAGGCGGGCGAGGGCGTCGCTGATGGCCGCGAAGGTCATGTCCGGCAGGGCGGGCGTTTCGCCATAGCCCGGCAGATCCCAGGCGATGGCCTGGTAATCTTCCCCGAGCACTTCGACCTGTGGCTGCCATGCTGCCGCGGCGCCGCCAATGCCGTGGAGGAAGACGACCGCCGCACCGGCCCCTTTCTGGAGAATGCCCGGCAGCGCAGCGCTCATGCGAGGCCCCCCAGGAGACTCCCGTCTTCAATGATGGCCGTGCCGTCGAGTGCGATGGTGCAATGACCGACGGGGAGATCGAAATGGCCGAGCGTATAGCGATTGGCGAATTCGTTGGCGCCGGTGGAATAGAGGAAATTGCCGGCATAGGCCCTCAACTCGGTGCCGTTGGTCTCGCGCTGGTCGTACATGGTCAGCGCCTCGTAGCGGGCGTTCGGGTTCATGCCGAACCCGACATGCGAGGTGCCATAGGCGTTGCGGTCGTCCCAGGCTTCGAAATAGCGGCGCATCAGTTCCGCGTCCGTACCAGTGCCTGAAATGTCGACGACATAGTCATCTTCGACCGTGAGCGTGACGGCGCTCTCCAGGTAACGCTTGAAGGTCAGGTTGATGTCGCCGACGTCGAGCACGATCTGTCCCTGGACGGTCCCTGCCTTGGGGAAGCTCACGACGATCCCGCCGGGCCAATGGGCTACCGTGCCGGGCCGGTCGCAATACCCCCAGACACCGACAGTGGACGCATCCGCGAGATCGACGCGGAGATCGGTTCCGGCAGCGGACGTCACGGTCATTTCCTTCGTGGCGCGAACCTGCTTGACGGCGGCCTTGACCTTGTCGGTGAGTGCCGGATCGGGCAGCAGACGCTCCAGAGCCTCCGGATGCTCGTTCGAAATCATGAAGAGGCGAGCGCCATCGGAGATGATCTCCGGCAGTTCGGGGGCATGGAGCATGCCCTCGACCGTGAGGTCGACGACCATGGTGCTCGATTTCAGGGCCGCGATGGCGGGCTTGAGTCCTTGCAGGGCATCGGATGCTCCGGTCGAGCGGACGGGCACGGGGGCTCGCTGCGCGGGCGTCGGCACGACAACGTGGAACGGCCGCGCGCCCAGGCGCTGCAGGGCAAGCTCGGTCAGATGAACGTTCAGCTCGCGGGACTGGGTTTCCGAGAGGATGGCGATCTCGTCGCCGCGCTGGACCTTGCAGAGTTCAAGCGCGTTCGCGAAGGTGTCGATCCACTTGCCTTCGATGCGGTCGGACAACATGACCAGATCCCTCCCTGGGTGACCGCTCATCTTCCGGAACGGTTCCTTCAGGGCGCAACTCTAGCGCATGAGGAATTTATATGAAAAGGAATATTTTTATGTTTAAATGATCTGCGTTGTAAATCAGGTGAGGGACCATGGCTGAGCGAGATCAGGACGTTGGCAATCATGCTGCGGTTCAGCCGTTTGTTCCAGACTATCTGGCCTACCTGCTGGCCCATGCCAGCTTCTTGTTCAGCGGCCAGTTTCACGCCCGCTTGCGCAAGAAAGGCGTTCCTGTCCCGACATGGCGCGTGTTGGCGACGCTTTCCGACGGTGACGGCATGACGGTTGGGGAACTGGCACGCATTGCCCTTGCCAATCAGCCGACAATGACAAAAACCATCGACCGGCTCGAACGCGACGGGCTGGTGGAAAGGCGGCGGGACGATACCGACCGCAGGAAGACATTGGTCTTCATCGCGCCGAAGGGGTGGGATCTGGTCAAGGATCTGCTGGTCGAGGCAAAGACCCATGAAAGACAGGCGCTTGCAGATTATTCCGAGCGGGAAGTCGCAACGCTTAAGAGGGTTTTGCGGACGTTGATCACCCGGCTTGAAGAGTCCTGAAACCAAGCCGGAACCAGTGTCACTGGGAGATCAGCCGGACAGTCGATAGCCGCGCCCGCGGACCGTGCTGATCAGTTTCGTTTCCGTTCCATCGTCAATCTTCGACCTGAGTCGCCTGACATAAACGTCGACGATGTTGGTCAGAGGGTCGGTCGAACTGCCCCAGACATTCTGCAGGATGCGTGCCCGACTGACGACCTTTCCGCTTTCGGTCATCAGAAATTCAAGCAGGGCGTACTCCAGCGACGTGAGTTCGATTTCTCGCTCGCCGCGCATGACGATCAGGGCGTCCCGATCAAAGGTGAGGTCAGCCACCTTCAGGACTGTTTCCTCCCTGCGGAAGTGAGGCGTATCGCCTCTGCCTTTGAGGTTCTCGAGACGGGCCAGCAACTCGTCAAATGCGAACGGCTTGGTGAGATAATCATCTGCGCCCATCCGTAACCCGCCAACGATCTCTTCGGTCGAGTCCAGAGCGGTGAGCATCAGGATCGGCGTGCTGTTCTTCTCAGCCCGCAAACTCCGGCAGACTTCGCGTCCATCGAGGCCCGGCAACATCAGGTCAAGAATGATGGCGTCCCATTTTTCCGCGCGCGCTCTATTCAGACCGGATTGGCCGTCGGTCTCGACCGTGACCGTGTGTACTTCTGCACGAAGTCCCCGAGCAAGAAACTCGATGATCCGGATATCGTCCTCTATCAAAAGCAGGTTCATGCGGAAACCTTGTCAGTGACATGTTCACTTGCTTCGCTGCCCGGTTCCTCGTCGACTGCGGGAAACTCCGCGTGCACTGCGGTCCCCAGAGCCTGCTCCGACTCGATCCAGATGCGTCCTCCGTGCGCCTGAACGATCGATTGCGCGATCGGCAATCCAAGTCCCGTTCCCTGCAGGTGCTCCTTCCGGTCCATGTCGCCGCCGCGGTAAAACCGCTCGAAGACTTGTGCCTTGTCCGAATCCGGTATACCCGGGCCGTCATCTTCGACTGACAAACGCCAGTTATTATCGAACCTGGAGACGGATACCGTGACCTCGACGGCATCCTGACCGTGATGGATGGCGTTCGACAGCAGGATCTGAACGAGTTGACACAGACGCTGCTCGTCGCCTTCGACAAATGCCGGTGCGGTGGGGATCTCGGTCGTGATCGACGTGGATTTTTCGACGAGTAAGGTACGAAGCTGTTCGACAGCGGTGGTGGCCGCATCCGTCAGGTCTACAGTCCCCCGCCGCATGTCAACCTCGCCGGCCTGTTCGCGGGCGATCATGAAGATATCGTTGACGAACCGGGTGAGCTGACCGGTGATCTCGACGATGCGCTTCAGAGCTGTGTTGTACACGGTCTGCTGATCGTTCTTCGCGCGCAAGGCAACTTCCGCCTCGCCTCGCACCGCCGTGATCGGTGTACGCAACTCGTGGCCAATATCTGCAAAGAACTGCCGCCGCGTCTTGTCGCGGCGTTCAAGCTCCGCATTGGCGGCGCGAAGTTCTTCGGTCCGTTCGGCTACGCGATGTTCGAGCGACTCACGCGCTTCCTCCAGCGCGTGGCGTTGATCGAGTAACTCGTGCGCCATGTCATTGAAGCGCGTCGACAGGGTTGCGAATTCGTCGCGACCGTAGACTGGGATCTTGTGCTCGAGCCGGCCCGCTGCGAAAATTTCAGCGCCGGTTTCGAGAGCGGTGAGGCTGGTCCTGAGACGCAGCACCAGTGTCACGATCACCAGCGTGGTCAGAAGCAGACCGGCGATGGAAGCCGCGATTGCAGCCCAGATGGCGATCTGGTTGATCAGCTCGATCTGCCGGAGTGCTTCGGAGACTTCCTCCCTTTCGTCCTCCACTGCGGATTCGATGATTCCGTCAATCTTCTCATCCACTCTCGTCTGCAGGCTTGTCTCCAGGAGCGCGAGGGCGTCTTCGCGATTTCCTGACTTGATCATTCTTGTTGCGTTGCGAACATCGTCGAATGCAGCGGCTATTTCCTGGCGCAGATTGTTTATCCGGTTGTGGTCATTATCCGGATTGTCCTCTTCGCCGATTGCCTTGACTTCCTTGCTCGTTACCCTGCGGATGCCGTCGGCAATGCCTTCAATCCGGTTCTGCGCTTCGTCGAGATCAAATGTCAGGGTCCCGTCGCGGCTCATCAGATCGCGGCGAACCTGCTTGAACGTGCGAAACACCTCGCCCGAGAGGTGAAGAAACCCGGTCAACTCCTCATAGGCGAGTGTGGTGAGATGATGGTTGAACTTTGCGCGCTCGGTATTCCACAGCAAAAGCCCTGCGCACGCGAATGTTACGGCCGCAAGCGAACTGACCCAGAGGGTAATCTTGGTTCGAACCTGCATATTCGCAAAGATAGAGGCTTTAGGGATGGGCGCGTAGGCTATATTTGATGAACACGAGATTAAAACCCGGCAGCAACGTTATGCATCTGCGACGCGCCTCTCGAGTGAAAGGCGGCGCCCGGGGTCGAGAGGATGCAGGCGCAATGTGGGATATGGGCTGAGGGTCTGCTGCAGATTTTGACAATGCTCCGATAACGGCGATTCCAAGCTGCGCTGACACGGGGAAGAAACGTTTTCATTGCTGGTTTCACGGGGGAGGTCGACCCGTTCGGCAAGCATCAGGCCTCCCGCAACGCCCATCGCTGCAGCAAGAACGATCAGTGATGCGGCTGTCCAGGTGCTCATGGTCATGCTCCTTCCGGACAAAGATGATTCCGGGCAATGATGACCGCATTCGCGGTCGCCCCCGCAGTGCCTCAATGACATCGAGCACCGGTAGCCACGTGTCCAGACATAATCCGAACCGCGTCGTGCTTGAACGCTCTTAACGGGTTTCTCATAGGCAATTCAGGCCGGACTCATTCCGTGTTCAGAACACGCTCATGGGGGAGTCATGAGCCGTTAATGTTACGGGGCTGAAAGACTGCGGAACGCTACGTCAACCGCTGCCTGGCAGATGGACTAGGCCAGTTCGGGGGAAAAACGGAAATGTCCGGTGATCGGGAAGGCAAACAAAACGTCCTCCAGCCTTGTGCCTGCGCCGATATTGTGAACGACAAGCGGGCGATCGCCATCGCCGGTTGCGCGATGGGTGACGATGCCGATATGCGGGAGCCTGCCGTTCAGGATCTGTGAGACGATATCACCCGGCCGGTAATCGCGCGGATTATCCGTGACAGGGAGTGCGGCGCGGCGGCGTTTGAAGAAGACTTCGAGATTCGGGACCCGCCTGTGGTCGATATTGCGGTCAGGCCGCTTGAGGCCCCATCTCTTCGGATAGGACGCAAAGGCCCGTCTCATGTCCTCATGCACGAGTTTCTGTAGATCGATGTTGAAAGCATCCCGATAGGCGCGAATGACCACGTCGGTGCAGACGCCTCGCGCAATCGGTATGTCGCCGTTGGGATAGGCGAGGCGGACATACGACCCGTCGTAGTGTACCGTGCGGCCGATCTGGCTTTCCGCAGCATCAATCAGTTTCGACGCCCAGGCGGACGGCGGCAGGAACGACTCCGCTGGCTCTGCCGGTTGGGAGGGGGCAGGATCGAAGACGGTCTGAGCCGCTACGCGGAGGCGATAAGCCGGAACCAGTGCCGGCGCCGCGGCGCCTGCGGCCGCAATGCCTGACAGGATCAGGAAACGGCGAGAAACCATGTTCGACTCCTTGAAGTCGCTGGGCCATGTGTTCGGTGTTCCCGAATTCAACTGATATGGGGATTTGAAGTGGTGTGTTCAAAGCCGGGGGATGGGAGAACGGTCAGATGCCACGGTCGGTGTAGCCCTCTATGCCAGTCTTGATGACTTTCGCGGGATTGCCGACCACAATGGTGTTGTCGGGAACGTCGTCGACAACAACGGTACCGGCTCCGATCACGCTGTTGGCGCCTATCGTCTTGCGGGGCAGAAGTGTTGCTCCGGCCCCGATCATCGTGCCGCGCCCCACATGACAGCCGGATGCGATCGTCACGCCGGGGCCAACAGTGGCGAATTCCTCGATCCGGCAGTGGTGACCGACGGATGAGCACCGGCCGACGAAGACGAACTGCGCGAGTTCCGATTTCGATGCAACGACTGCGAGTGCATTGACATAGCAGCCGCGAGCAAGGTCGGAAGATTGCGCGACGACTGCGCTCGAATCGATCAGCCGCGAAAACTCGGTAAATCCCATGTCGCGCGCGAGAGTGACACGAGCGTGGCGGCTTGCCGGCGCGATCTGCCCGGTGACGACCGGATGCTCAAGCAAAAGTGGCGATACTTCTTCAGCTGTCAGCACAACCGGCACACCAGAAAGGCCGACCTTGGCCTCACCGGTGATGACGCCGGCCGTGATCTCGCGGTCAGACCTAAGCAGCGTGTCAACAATGTCCGAGAAATAGGGATTCTCGACGCCAAACAGGACGAAACCCCGATCATTGTCGTCGGTTTGCGGCATGCATGCTTTCTCCCCTATAAAACCTGTGTCCATTCGACAGGCAGACCGGATCGGCAAGAGCATGCCCGCAGACAACGCGACAGACAATCCCGGGGTTCTCCAACGCATGTATGAAAGCATGCTGGAGTCCGAATTTGCGTCCCCGGAAACTCAGCGAGCCCACAGGAAAGAAACCCTCGGCGCATTGCTGACTTTCGCGGCGGCGAATGTTTCCTTTTACAAGGACAGGCTGTCCGGATCAGCCGACGAACTGCTCGACCGCTGGTCGGAAATACCGACGATGGACAGGGCCGATGTCGGTCGGCGCTACGATGCTCTCTCGGAGCATGACACACCGGAGGCTCACGGAGCCCATCATGTCGTCAAATCCTCCGGCTCCAGCGGCAGGCCCCTTAAAGTAAAAAGAACGGTCATGGCCGGCATAGCAAACAATGCTGCATTGTTCAGGATGCGCACCCAGCACGACATCTCCTGCTCAATGGACCTTGCCCAGATCCGGGTTTTCGACGGGGGAATGCGCCGCCACGAGGCACAGACCGAAGACCGGGAGAAGTGGGGTATGCCCTGGCGTGGCGACGATCGGGGTCATAGATTCAAGCTGTCTGTCTTCAATATGCCGAAACGCCAGGTGGACTGGCTAAACGATTTAAATCATCCGCTTGTCCTCAACACGTTTCCGTCCAACGTGCTGGCAATTGACCGTTTCCTGAATGAGAGCGGCAATCAGATCAGCGGTGTCCGGAAAGTCATGACAAGCGGGGAGCCGGTGACCGAGGACGTGCGAGCAGCCGGCATTCGCGCATTCGACTGCGAAATCGTTGCCAATCTCTCAAGTGCCGAATGCGGCATCATCGCGACGCAGTGCCCGGAGTCTGACAACTATCACGTTGTCTCGGAGATCTGTCATGTCGAAGTTCTAAGGGACGACGGCTCGCCCTGTGACCCGGGCGAGTTCGGAAATCTGGCCGTCACGCCGTATTACAACTACGCGTTTCCGCTTGTACGATATCTGACCGGTGATGTTGCGGCCTTTAGCGAAAGTTGTAGCTGTGGCAGGACACTACCGGTTCTCAATCCAGCCGTTTATCGGCGTCAGCACCACATTGGCCTCGGACTCGACGCATTTTGGCGGGTGCCTGAACCACATCATGCCGAGATCTGCCAATCGCTGGGCAGCGCAAATTGGCGTATACGTCAGGTAGCGGATGATTGTGTACTTGTTGAATTTACAGTTCCCGACAGCGACAGGAGTCCGGATACCGAAGCGGTGCAGGACCTTCTGCGGAGCATGGTCGACAGCGATGTGCAGGTAAAGGTCTCCATGCATCCGGCCATTGGCCGAAGTGCAAGCGGAAAATTTCCGCAGGTTGAAAACCTGATATGCCAGTAGATGCCGGGCGCGATGCCAATATGTCGACGTGCTGACCGTCGCCGCTGCGTTTATTCAACTTTGGCGTCGTCTGCTTCAACGACCGGAGGAACAACAACAGGGGCACTACCCTGTGCACTCTCGTTCAAGAGCTGGAAGATGCCTTTGGCGCCCGGGTCATCCTCGCGGTGACGCCAGATCAGGCTCTTGTCGTGATCGCCGAAGTAGATCCGAAGGCCACCGTAGAGCGTGGCGTAGTCATTGTCGCCGATACCGCCGTTGACGAACAGGCTGACCGGCCGTCCGAAATGCCAGTCCTGCGGCATCCACTCAACACCTGCCGCGACAGCATCAACTTCGACAAAGCGGTGATAGCCGATGCTCAGCCGGAGATTGTCATGGTGGTAATACGCCAGGTCGAACGCCCCGAATACGGTGGTGCTGGTCCTGTCGGAATCCTCGATGCCGACAAGTCCTTCCAGGCTGATATTGCCCATGTAGCGTTCACCTTCGACCCCGACGCGCCAGATATCCTGGCTGCCGACAGCACCCCACTGGGCATACAGTCCGAGCAGGTGGGACCTGGGATCGCGCGTGAACAGGTGTCCCGCAACACCGCCGGCTGTCGAGCCGGCGATATCGCCAATGCCGGCATCAATCTGGAAGCCGTACTTGCATTCGATCGGGAATGTCCAGCTGCCGAGAACGTGGACGCGTCCGCCGTCATCATTGTTATTGTCTATGAAGCCGCCGGCGCCTTCGACCTTTCCGTTCTGGCGCGATACGGCGCATGCCGATTCGAAGGAATTGAAATCGGCAGCGATGGCAGGCGTGTAAGCGGCTGTTGCGCAGGCAGCCACGCTGCCCATCAGGACGTGAAACTTTTTCATCGGACGCAAACTCCCAGCGAACTGAGTTTGTGGCCCCCAAGTCCCAGAATTGCCGCGGTTTTAACACAAAATTAAGACTTCGGCCAAGGCGACCGCGGCGAATCAGTTTCAGGTGTTGCATTTTTGCAGTGCGAAAGATTCGGTGAGGTAGGGTTGAATCTCCCGGAATCTGCGGAATCACGGCGATTAACCAAGCCGGGACTTATCCCTCATCCAGTGTCAGCAGGGTCGCGTTTCCGCCGCTTGCCGTTGTGTCGATGCTGATCACGCGTTCCGTAGCGAATCTGTCGATGCCCTCAGACAGGGAAATCAGGGGAATTCGTTTCCCCGGACGATCGGCGAGATTGCGGCGCAATCGGTCGAAGATCCCGGCCTGGCCGTCGAATGCGACGAGATCGAGATCCCGCATATGCGCAATCGACGAAGCTGCATCTCCGGCATTAACGGCAATTGCTATGCCCTCCGGAACGCCTGCGGAGGCAAAGGCGTCGATGAGGTGGTCGCAAACTTTTGGACAGTCCGAGCGGTCGATTGCAACGGCGTTTCCGGCCGCCAAAGCGATAATGGATTGCGCGACAAGCGTGGCTCCGCCGTCTTCACCGCCGAGGCAGAGTGCGATCCCGCGGCCATGCAAGGTGAGATGATTGCTTTCCCCAGTCGGGCCGGGCAGGGCGTCGGCCTGAGCGAAAAACTCCGCGGATGCGTCGAGCGCCGTGCGGGCTGCCGGTTGTATCGACTCCGGAAGCCGGTCTATGGCGGCACGCAGGACGGCTTCGCGGTCTGCGCGTTCATCCCATGCCGTCTGTGCCGCAGCCATGATCTCCCCGAGATTTTCGGCGGTAAAGACGCGGGCGTCCGGAGCAGCTCCGGTGCCTGACTGGTCAATGGGTTTGACCGTGAGCTCCGGTTCGGCCGAACGGGTGAATCGATTGAGATAGTGGGGCCCGCCTGCTTTAGGCCCGGTTCCCGAGAGTCCCTCTCCGCCGAAGGGCTGCACCCCGACGACGGCACCGATCTGGTTGCGGTTGACATATATGTTGCCGACATTGGCATGGGCGCACAGGGCTTCGACGCGGTCGTCGACCCGCGAGTGGACGCCGAACGTCAGCCCATATCCGCTGGCATTGATGTCGTCGACGACGCGATCAATCTCCTCACCATCAAACTCCAGGACGTGGAGAACCGGACCAAAGATCTCGCGTTCAAGTTCATCGAAGGAGTCCAGCCTGATGGCCGTCGGACGGACGAAGCGGCCGCCTGCGATGTCCTCCGGGCCGGGATGACTGAACAGAACCCGACCGCGCTTCTCGAATGCTTCGCAATGCCCGTCGATCATCCGTCGTGCGTCCTCGTCGATCACGGGACCGACGTCGCAGGCCGGATTCCACGGGTCGCGCACTTCCAGTTCCATGGTCGCGCCTTCGAGCATGGTGAGCAGATGCTCCGCGATGTCCTTCTGGACAAACAGCGCACGCAATGCCGAACAGCGCTGGCCCGCGCTCTGGAAGGCGGACGCGACGATGTCACGGACCGCGTGCTCCGGCAGGGCGGTGGAGTCGACGATCATGGCATTGAGGCCGCCGGTCTCGGCGATCAGCGGTGCATCCGGGTTTCCGCTCCTCGCCATGGCACGGTCGATGAGGATCGCTGTCTCCGTTGAGCCGGTGAAACAGACACCGGCAACGCGCGGATCGGCGGTCAGCGCGCCGCCGACTTCAGCACCGTCGCCGGGCAGCAGGGCAATAACATCGTCGGGTATGCCGGCTTCAAGCATCAGGCTGACCGCGCGCGCGGCGATCAGCGGTGTTTGCTCGGCCGGTTTGGCGAGAACGGTATTGCCGGCAACGAGGGCCGCCACGATCTGGCCGGTGTAGATCGCCAGCGGGAAGTTCCAGGGAGAAATGCAGACGAATGGCCCGCGCCCCGTGCGCTTGCCATCCGCCAACTGTTCGCGGGCTTGCGCAGCATAGTAACGGCAGAAGTCCACGGCCTCGCGGACCTCAAGCACGCCGTCGAGACGCGTCTTGCCGGCTTCGCGGGTGAGGATGGCCATAAGTTCGGGAGCGTTCTCCTCGTAAAGATCGGCAATCCTGTCGAGGATATCGGCGCGCTCGCCGGCGGGCCGGTCGCGCCAGCCGGGAAATGCTGATGTCGCGGTTTCGAGCGCCTTCAGAGCGATCGCGGCGTCTGCTTCATGGACCTCGCCGACCTTGTCCTGTTCGTTTGCCGGGTTCAGGACCGGCCGCGCGTGGCCGTCGACCTGATTGCCCGAGATGATCGGCTGCGCCGTCCAGACCGTGGCGCGGAAGGGACCCATGGCTTCTTCAAGGTCCGCAGCCATGACCGGGTTGTTGATGTTCCAGCCCCTGGCATTACGCCGGTCCTCGCCATAGAGATCGGGCGGCAGGGGAATATGGGGGTGGGGTGTCATCCCCGCTGTCTCTGTTGCCTCGATCGGGTCGCGAACCAGTAGTTCCGGCGGCACGTCCTCATCAAGCAACTGATGAACAAAGGACGAGTTCGCACCGTTCTCGAGCAATCTGCGCACCAGATAGGCCAGCAGGTCCTCGTGCACGCCGACGGGCGCGTAAATTCGGCAGCGGCGGCCCGACTCCTGGCGCAAGAATTCATGCAGCGCTTCGCCCATGCCGTGGAGGCGTTGAAATTCGAAACCCTCGAAATCGCCGGCCATCTCCAGGATCGCGGCGGCGGTATGTGCGTTGTGGGTTGCGAACTGGGGATAGAGCCGTTCGGCATTGTCGAGCAGATAGCGGGCGCCCGCGAGGTAAGAGACATCAGTCGACGCCTTGCGGGTGAAGACGGGATAACCGGCGAGCCCGAGGATCTGAGCGTTCTTGATCTCCATATCCCAGTAAGCGCCCTTGACCAGCCTGACGGCGAGCTTGCAGTCGAACGCATCGGCCGCCGCATTGGCCCATTCGAGCGTCGCCAGGCACTGCTTTGAGTAGGCCTGCACCACCAGACCGAACCCGTCCCAGTCACCAAGGTCGTTGTTGCGAAGGACTGCGTCCACCACGTCCAGAGAAAGCCCGAGCCTGTCGGCTTCCTCCGCGTCGATGTTCAGGGCGATGTTGGCACTGCGCGCAAGTTCGACCAGGGCTTCGAGACGCGGCACGAGTTCTTCCATGACCCGCTTGTGCTGGACCGTTTCGTAGCGCGGATGGAGGGCCGAAAGCTTGACCGAAATGCCAGGGTTGTCGTGGACAAAATCATTCTTGGCCCGTTCGCCGATCGATGTGATGGCCTTGGAATAAGCGAGGAAATAACGGCTGGCGTCATTCATTGTCCGGGCGGCTTCGCCCAGCATGTCATAGGAATAGCGGTAACCTGTCTCGACCTGAGCGGCGCCGTTGTCGATGGCTTCCTCGATCGTGCGGCCGAGGACAAACTGCTGGCCCATGACTTTCATGGCCTGCGAGACGGCGGTCCGCACGACCGGCTCGCCGATTCGCTGCACCATGTGGCGCAGCGTAGAGACGACCTGCGCCTCGGCGGGTGCGTCGTCCCTGAAAATCCGTCCGGTCAGCATGAGCGCCCATGTGGAGGCGTTCACGAGCAGCGATTCCGTTTCGCCGCTGTGCTTTGCCCAGTCGGCGCCACCGATCTTGTCGCGTATCAGCGCGTCGAGAGTGGGCGCGTCTGGGACACGGAGATAGGCTTCCGCCAGGCACATGAGAGCCACGCCCTCGTCGGTGGACAGGCCGTACTCGGCGAGAAAGCTCTCCATCAGATTGGGCGAAGGGTCCGACCTCAGCGTCCGGACGAGGTGCTGGGCGCGATCGCCAATGCGGCTCCGGGCGGCCTGGTCCAGCCGGATTCCGTCGAGGCGCTGACGGACCGTCGCGGATTCATCCGCGAAATAGGTGGCGTCGACGGCGTTGCGCGCAGCGGTAAGATCCATCTCCAGGCCTCCCCCTGTGATATCACTTCTCTACCTGAATAATGACCGAAGTCCGGCAGGAATTGGCTCCAATTTTCCGCTTTTGGCAGGTAATATTCCTGCCTGAGTTGAAAAATCAGGATTTTCTCCGCCCATGCAGTTGGACCGTATCGATCGCGCAATTCTCAGGGAGCTTCAGGATAATGCGAGGATCCCGATCGTCGAACTGGCGAAAAGGGTCAACCTGACCAAGACGCCGTGTTCGGAGCGGGTGCGGAAGCTCGAACAATCCGGGATCATTCGCCGCTACCGGGCTGAACTCGATCCATCCGCGCTCGAGGCCGAGCATGTGGTGGTCGTCCAGGTCGTGCTCAACGGTACGACCGACGACGATCTGCGCGAATTCAATGAAGCGGTTCTCCGCATACCGGAGATCCAGTCGTGCCAGATGATCGCTGGCGATTTCGATTATCTGCTCAAGGTCAGAACGCGCAATATCGAGCAATACCGCCGCCTCCATGCCGAAGCCATCTCTGCGCTTCCGCACGTGCGCCAGACGCACAGCTACGTGGTCATGGAATCAGTCAAGGATGTCGCGACCATTCCGGTGCCCGGGTAACCCGGGGCCTGACACCGATAGTCACTCAGTGACCTGGGATCCGGATCCGGTCGTGTCTTCCGCTTCTGGTTCGCTGCCCTTCTTCGGTTGCGTGAACGTGCGCCAGAGGCAGATGGCGGCGAAATAGATCGAGGAAAGGACCCACAGCCAGAAAATGGTGGGGGACGCCTCTTCGGCCTTCTGCACATCCGGATGGATCAGGACCAGACGCAGCGATGTCGCGGCCCAGAGCACCGTCATGGGCACGGTTACGATGCGGAATTTCTGTACGCGCAGCGGATGGACAAACTTGATCGGGATGAATGTCAGGACGCCGAGCACCGCGATTATCGCGAGATTGAGCCAGGGATCGGTCTGCAGAACGTGGAAATAGAGAACGACCAGGTTCCACAGCGCAGGGAAGCCGGAGAAATAATAGTCCGCCGTCTTCATGTCGACATTGGCGAATGTGTAGCAGGACACGGCCATGACGCCGGCGGCGGTGGCAATTTCCCACCCCGGAGGCACGACGCCGAACCAGTAGATCATCAGGGCCGGGACGACGACGTAGTTGAAATAGTCGATGACGTTGTCGAGGGTTCGGCCGTCGAATTTCGGCGTCAGCGATTCGACGCCGACCCGTCGGGCAAGCGTTCCATCGATGGCATCCACAAACAGGGCTAGGCCAAGCCACATGAAGGCCGCGATCTTGTCGCCTTCAAGAATCGCGACAAGCGCCAGAAACCCCAGCACGACGCCGGACGCGGTGAATATATGCACCGCCCATGCGGCAGCGATGCTGCGTTTGTGATGCTCGGATGTCGGTTCCGCATTCACAGGATTCTAATGACACAGAACGAGGCGTCTGTCAGCCCGTTGTATCCAAATCGCCGGATTGGGTGATAATTCCGCAACCGGGGTCCACAGCGTATTCAACACAGAAAAACCCGGCCCTTTGGGGGCCGGGTTTGGTTTGTTGAAGCCCGGTTTGTCGTCCAACCGGGAGCGTTCAGAGCCGTCAGTTGTTGTTGAGAAACCGCTCGATCTCAGCGTTCAACTCGGTCGCTTCGCGGACCTTGCCGATCATTCCGGCGACGTTCTGAGATGATTCGATCGTGGTGTTTGACGCGTCGGAAACACCGCCGATCAACCGGACAACGTCATCGGTGACCGCCTGCTGCTCTTCCATGGCGGCAGAGACAGCGGTGGTGAATTCATTGATTTCGTTGATGATTTCGCTGATTTCACGTGTCGCGTCGACGGCACCATTGGTGTCGCTCTGCATTTCGCCGATGTGAGACCGGATCTCCTCGGTGGCCTTGCCGGTTTCCTCCGAAAGCTGCTTGACTTCCGAAGCGACAACCGCGAAGCCCTTGCCGGCTTCGCCGGCCCGGGCCGCCTCGATCGTGGCGTTGAGGGCCAGCAACTTGGTCTGGTCCGCGATGGTCTCGATCATTGCGGTGATTTCGCCGATTTTTGCACCGCTTGCCTGAAGGTTAGACATCCGGTTTGTACAGACCTCGGCCTGGGCCGATGCTTTCTGCGAGACAGCGGCGGTTTCGGACATGCGCTGCGTGATTTCCTTGATCGACGCATTCATTTCTTCCGAAGCCGCGGAGACGGCAGTTGCCTTCTCCTGAGCGTCGCTGGCCGTCGTGTTCAACTCGGACGAAGACGTATCCAGGCCGGTTGCGACCTCGTTCATGGCTTCAACGACCTTGCCGACATCCTCGGCGAGCTTCACCTTGTCGCTGATAACCGACCAGGAGAGCATGGGGCCCAGATAACTGCCGTCCTCATCACGAATGGCCGACACTTCGAGCTGAAGATGTTCCGGGCCGACGGCGATGGTCGCGTTGAACGGCAACCTGTTCGGATCCGACAGGATGGCGCGCTGATGAGACGGGTTTTTGTGGAACACGTCGATGCAGCTGCCCAGGAGGTCGTCGACCTTGATCGGCAGGTACTGTTCGAGCGGCCTGAGTGTGTTGACGCTCGTCTGATTGACGTAGTTGATATCGAACGTCTCCGGATCGCAGGTCATGATGTTGATCGGCATCTTGTCGAGCATTTGCAGCAGGCGCTTGGTCTCGCGGTCCGCCTTGACCTTCGCCGTGACGATGCTCCACATCAGCACGGCCTTCGACAGACGGCCCTTTGAGTCCCTGACCGCATCGATATTGAGGTCCAGATACTCGCCGCCGATCTCGATCTGCGCCGAATGCGGATAATTTGACGGATCAGACAGGATGCCGCGCTGGTGATCCGGATTCTTGTGGAACGTATCGATGCAGGTTCCGACGATGTTTGCCGGTTCGATCCCCGTCAGATGCTTGATTTCCTCCAGCATCCTCATCGAAGCCTGATTAGCGTAATCAATTGTGAAATTTGCCAGTTCGCAGGTCATAATCGCGACCGGCAAGCTGTCGACGACGGAATAGAATAGATCACCGTCGCCCCCGCGGAATTTCCGCGCGGCTGGTATAAGGGACATCCCCTAGCCTCTCTCCAGTTGCACCCGACGCGAAGCCTAGGGTTTGATCGGTTAATGAGAGCTTAAGCCATTGGAATCATTGATAACTTTTATTTACCAATAACAATATGAAATTGCCCAAAGGCATGCGAACCCGGTGATCTGGCAGCGCACGGTCTGCGTAGGCTCTTAGAAATTGCGAGGGAGTCAGTATGTACAGTGAGTCAAGTGTTGCGCGGACCGCACCGGACGGTGTGGCCGCACAGTTCCAGCGGGTCGGCGAAATTGCCAGGGATCTGCAGGTGAGGGCAGCCAAGTATCGCGAGCTTGCCAACAAGCTCAGGGAATACGAACTGGACAAGGTCGGCACCCTTTAGACCTTCTGTTCGCCATCGGGCCGCCGGACGGATTGCACCCCCGTCCGGCGGCCTCGAATTTTCCGAAAGATCAATCAGTTTAATCTGGGACTTGAAAACAGTCAGGAATCGGGCGACCACGTGCGGGGTGGCGGCCGGCGGTGCCGTTGCGCGGTTTATCAATCTATGCGGAGCGAATGATGGCCGACCTGTTTACTCTCGACAATATCTTTACCCTTGCCATGCTGATCCTGCTTCAGGCCGTGCTTGGGTTCGACAATCTTCTTTACATATCGATCGAGTCGAAGCGGGTGCCCGCGCACCGCCAGGCGTTCGTGCGCAGGATGGGAATTGCCCTGGCCATCGCATTGCGCATCATTCTGCTCTTTGCGGTCGTGTCCGCGGTTCAGTATTTCCAGGCGCCGTTTTTTGCCATTCACTTGCCCGGTTTCGTTGACGGCGATTTCAATGTTCACGCCACGATCGTCCTGATCGGCGGCGTATTCATTCTCTATACCGCCATGAAGGAGATCTTCCACATGCTCTCCGTCGATGACATCGCGGCAAGCGGAGGAGCCTCGAGGACTGT
This sequence comes from Hyphomicrobiales bacterium, assembly GCA_965198845.1. GTDB lineage: Bacteria > Pseudomonadota > Alphaproteobacteria > Rhizobiales > JAJFHC01 > CBDAQD01. Next base: position 5,520,933 of record CBDAQD010000002.1, on the reverse strand, counting down.
CGCATCCGCCGTGTTCTGGATCGTGCTGATGAACCTGATCTTTTCATTCGACTCGATCCTGAGCGCGATGGCACTGACGGACGTGTTCATCGTCATGGCCACGGCCATCATCATCAGCGGAATCATGATGATCTGGCTGGCGGATCACGTTGCCGAGTTCCTCAAGAAAAACAGGATGTATGAGGTGCTGGGCCTGTTCATCCTGTTTATCGTCGGCATCATGCTGTTGTCCGAGGGCGGTCATCTTGCGCATCTCAAGCTCTTCGGTGTTGCGATCGAGCCCATGGCCAAATCGACGTTCTACTTCGTGATTGGTGTCATGGTGCTTGTCGATATCGTGCAGAGCCGTTACCGCAGCAAACTCATGCGCCAGCGCGAGGCCGAACTCGCGGCCGGAAAGGCATGACCGCTGCGATGCCGCGCCGGGAAAGTTAAGCACCGGCTCAAGCACGATTGAGAGAATTCCGCTTTGTGATCGCTGACCTCCGCCTAGAATAGGAAGCAGGCGGGTGTTCAACGGTATGAGGGCAAAGATGGAAGGATTCGTCGGACGCAAGGGGCTGATCGAACCTCAGCGTTTGCGTGAACTGAACCAGCGGTCCGACCTTCGCGGCTACCTTCAGGCGGGCAGTCATTTCGGCGCGATCGCCGTGACTGGAGTGCTGCTTGCGCTGACATGGGGCAGCTGGTGGGCCGTGCCGGTATTCCTGGTGCACGGTGTGCTGATCAATTTCCTGTATGCAGGCCAGCACGAACTCAGCCACGCCACGGTATTCAAGACGCGAAAGCTGAACGAGATCCTCGGGCGGATCATCGGATTCGTGATGATCTATCCGCGTGACTTCGATCAGATCCAGCATTTTGCCCATCACCGTCATACCCAGGACTGGAGCCGCGACGGGGAACTGCAGCGCAAGCCCTATACGCTGGCCAGCTATCTCATGTGGCTCCTCGGGCCGTCCTACTGGTACAGCCGCGTTCGCAGACTCCTGAGGTTTTCGGCCGGACTGGTCGAAGAGAACTATGTCCGCAACGACGAGTTCGATCGCGTGATCCGTGAAGCGCGCTGGCATCTGGCGGGCTACGGCGTGATTGCCGCGATATCGGTGGCGACGGGAAGCTGGGCGGCCGTCATGTTCTGGCTGGCACCGATGGTGATCACGAAGCCGGTCCATCAGCTTCAGAATACGATCGAGCATCTGGGCCTGACGCATGACAGCAACACATTGGAAAACACGCGCACGATCGAGACAAATGCGGTGCTGCGGTGGCTGTGCTGGAACATGCAGTATCATACGGCGCATCACACCTTCCCGTCCGTTCCGTTCCACCGGTTGCCCGACCTTCACGGCGAAATCGTCGAACGTGCCGGCGTCGCCCCGCACACGATGAGCTATCTGGCGTTCCAGCGCGAAGTGCTGACCAAGCTCGCTCGCGGATCGGAGGATTTCTATCCCGATGACGAGCCCTGGATCGTGTCGGGAAGCGACCGGGCGGCCGCCTGATCCTCATGCCCGAGCTTGAGATCTTCCAGTCGCTCTGGGCGATGGAACTGCGCCGCCCCGACGGCAAGGAACGAACGGTCGAGGAGTCCTTCGAGATGGTGGCCGGGGCCGGCTATCACGGCATGGCTATCGATCTGGGTGTCACTGGTCTCGATGAGGCGAAGGCACTGAAGCCTCTGTTCGATCGCCATGGTCTTTGGATGCATGATCAATGCATTTCCCAAGACCATCGAAGGGCTGCGCCCGGTTCTGCACATGGCGCGGGATTTCGATGCCCGGTTCGTGAACATCATCGGGCAGGTGATGCCGATCTCGGTCGATGGCATGATCCCGGTTATCCGGGAGTGGCTTGCCATGTCCCGCGAGGAGGGTGTCGCCATTCAGTTCGAGACCCATCGCAACTGCATCACGAACGACCTGTTCACGACGCTTCAGCTGATCGATGCCGTGCCCGAAATGGAACTCTGCTGCGATCTTTCGCATTACCTGCTCGACCGCGAATTCTGGTACCCGGTCTCCGACGATGATCATGCGCTCATCCGGCGCATTCTGGCGCGCTCGAAGTCCTTTCAGGGGCGGGTCGCTTCCCGCGAGCAGATCCAGGTCCAGATCTCGTTTCCGCAGCATCAGAAATGGTTCGATCTGTTCGCCGGATGGTGGGAAGAAGGGTTCAGGCTCTGGCGTGCGCAGGCTGGCGACGGCGATGTGCTTAATTTTCTCTGCGAGCTTGGTCCGCCGGAGTATGCGATCACCGGACCTGACGGCTATGAGCTTTCCGACCGCTGGGAGGAAGCGCTGATGATACGCCGGCGTGTCGAGGATATCTGGGCGTCGCTTGAAGGAGGCAGTGCCGACTAATCACTGTTCCCGATGCCTTTCAGATGGGAGACCAGAGTAGAGGCCAGCGCGTCGGCCGCCGAATTGGTCCGGGCCGCGCGGTTGGTCATCAGATAGAACCGGTTTTCCGTCGACAGCTCATTTTCCAGAAGCACCCGGATCTGGCCGTCATCGACCCAGCGTCTCGCGTAATGCGTTGGCTGGAAGCCGAGATAGGCACCCGACAGGATCAGCATAATCCGCGCGTCGAGATTGGTGGACCGGGCGGCAAAATCCAGTTCGCGCAGCTTGTCCGCAAACGCCTGATCGTCGGCTACCGTGGTTTCGATACATTTGAATCCAGTGACCGTTTCGATGCTGATCTCGCTATCGGCGACGGAAAACAGAGGGTGCGAACTGGCGCAGTAGAGACAGATCCGTTCCGTGAACAGAGGTTCCAGTTCTAGGCTGGAGACCTCCCGTGCGAGGACCGAGACGGCCAGATCCGTGCTGCCGTCAATGATGGCCTGTTCCACCATGCGCGGCGTGCCGGTGTTGAGCCGAAGGCGGACCTCGGGATGCCCGGATGCGAAGTCCGCAAAGGCGTCGGCAAGCTGCTGCTCGGCGATGGAATTGATGTTGTCGACGACGTGGAGCGAGACCGTGCGCCGAAGGCTTCCGGTCGCCTTGGCGACCTTCTCCTGGAAACCGTCTATGTCGGCGAGCAGATCGACGGCCGCGTCATAGACAGCTCGTCCCTCGTCGGTCAGTGCAAAACCTGCTCGGCCGCGGGTGCAAAGCACGATGCCGAGGCGGCGCTCGAGCTGGGAAATGTCCAGGCTGATCGCCGATTTGGTCTTATTCAGCGAGACTTCGGCAGGCGTGAAACCGCCGCTGTCTGCTACGGTCACGAAGACACGCAACAAGCGAAGGTCGCCATCGGAGATCGTTCCGCGGAAGACGGCGTTTGTCATCGGCCTGCCCCTGCTGTTCAGCCGGTCCGATCAAATCACCGAAGCGCATCTGAAACAACAATGGGCCGGACATGCCGTTAACGGGCTTCACCGCGGCCAGAGAATCATCTGGGTGCATCTGAAATGCGCCAAAGTCTTTTCCGTTTCGCCGGAAAAGACTTTGGCATCCCAGACCTGTGTGGACCGGCCGCGATGCACCGGTCTTGCTTCGCAGATGACGTCGCCGCTGCGGACCGTCGAAAGGAAATTGCTCTTCAGCTCGACGGTCGTGAATCCGCTGGCCCCATCGGGAAGACCGCGAACCGTGCCGTATCCGCAGCAGGTGTCGGCGAGCGACACAATCGAGCCGGCGTGAAGAAAGCCGTTCCAGGCCCGCAAGGTCTTGCCGACGGTCATGCGGGCGATCACTTCGTCTTCATCCACCTTTTCGAACACAAATCCCAGGTGCCCGGGCAGGTATTCCCTCCCGGCTGCATTCCATTCTTCGAGCGAACGGGGAATTTGGATATCCATCTTGATGCTTCGCCTCGCCAGTGAGTACTGAAGATTGGCAGAGATAGTGTGCGGCGGGCGAGGTGACTGCAAGCAGATGTGATTTGTCAGATCTGAACTTCGACAGCCGATCCAAGAGAAATCGCCGACAGGGCGGGACGCGATGGGATACCCTGTCGGCGCGGGGGAGTATCTGGTCTCTGCAGTCCGGGGACTATCTGACCCAGAACGGTTTGCGCAATTCATTGTGGACGTCGGCTCTGGTCAGGCCCATGTCCTTGAGCAACCTGTTGTCCAGTTCACCCAGATGCTTTCTCTGTCTGATCCTGTTGCTCCAGGCATTGAAGGTCTGAAGCAGGCGCGTGGGGAAGTGCGCGAGACCAGTTGCGGACGCATCGGAAGCGTCAGTATTGGTGAACCGCTCCAGCGTTTCGTACTGCATGCGTTGCATCTTGTTATCCTCGCGTTGGCCTTGCTTGAAAAGGCGGGTTAGTTGTCCAAGTCTTATGGTGAGGATGTAGCGATGGCCTGCAGTTCGCACAAACGATCTTTGTTGGAAGTCGAATTAGATTTATTAATGTGAGTGACGTTGGTGTTCGCGATTTATTTCATATATTCAAATGTGTTAGGCAGTATGGCGAAGGAAAGAGCGCCTCTGTTTGAATAGAGAAAAGTACGAAAGTTCATGGCTCGACGATTGCCACCTCTGAATTCGATGAGAGCGTTCGAGGCTGCTGCGCGGCATCTCAGCTTCACGAAGGCGGCTGACGAACTGAACGTCACGCAGGCAGCCGTCAGCCATCAGGTGAAGCAGCTGGAAGAACGTTTGGGAACACCACTGTTTCGCCGGCTCAATCGGGCGTTGTTGTTGACAGATGCCGGCCAGACCCTGTTCCCGGCAGTCAGCGAGGCGCTTGATATCATGGCAACTGCGGTGGACCGTCTGCACCGGCATGACCGAACCGGCAGTCTGACCGTCACGACGATGGACTCTTTCGCTGCGAGCTGGCTTGTGCCCCGCCTGGGCCGTTTCCGCCGGGCTCACCCGGAGATCGATCTCCACATCACGACATCCGACGACAGTGTCGACTTCGCGCGCGAGGCCGTGGACGTGGCAATCCGTTATGGCAATGGTGACTGGTCCGGTCTTCACGTCGAGCGTCTCATGACCGAAGAGGTATTTCCGGTCTGTGCACCTTCGCTCCTGGACTCCGGGGCACCTCTCAAAACGCCGTCGGATCTCAAGCACCATACGCTGCTGCATGACGACATGCGCGTCGACTGGCGGATGTGGCTGATGGCAGCGGGCGAGAAGGGTATCGACCATGACCGGGGGCCAAGTTACCAGCATTCCAATCTGGTCATTCAGGCTGCCGAGCAGGGTGACGGGGTTGCGCTGGCGCGCAGCGTTCTGGTTGGCCAGGCCCTGGCGGAAGGGCGATTGGTCAGACCGTTCGAACTCTCGCTTCCGGTGGAGTACGCCTACTACGTCGTGTTCCCGCCGGCCAATCTCGAACGGCCGAAGGTGATCGCATTCCGGGACTGGCTGGTCGAGGAATTCGAACGCAGTTCGGAGAACGGGGGCGAGCAGGATTAGCCTGCTCGACTAATCGCCCGGCAAGTCGGGCCAGAGATCGGTGGAGAGGTATTTCAGTCCGCTGTCGCAGACGATTGCGGCAACAGTGCCGCCTTTCGCAGGGCCCTGAAGGAGCGCGATCGCCGCGGCGACATTTGCACCGGAGGAAAACCCACCGAAGATGCCTTCTTCCCGAGCAAGCCGGCGGGTTGTTTCCGTAGCGTCGTCGCCGGTCACGGTCAGGTATCCGTCGACGGGGATATCATCCAGGAAGGACAGGTCGGGCATGGAGTATCCGCCGCCCTGAATCGGATGGTCCGGTCTGTCGACCTCCTCGCCGGCAAGAGCGGCTGCTCCTTCCGGTTCCACGACATAACAGCCGATCGAAGGGTCGGTCTCCTTCAGAAACCGGGTCACGCCTGCATAGGTTCCGCCCGAGCCGGCGAAATCGCAGAAATGAGTGACTGTTCCTGCAGACTGGCGCCACAGTTCCGGACCGGTATGACGGTAATGGGCAAGGGGATTGCCGAGGTGATGGAACTGGTCGGCGCGGAATGCGCCGCGTTCGCGAACGAGCTTCCGGGTCTCCTCGTCGACACGGGCGAGGTCGCCGCCTGAAACCTGACCGGGGGTCGAACCGGGAAGCTGGTCGACAAGAACAACTTCCGCCCCGAGCGCCGCCATCATTCGGGCACGCTCGACGGAGTTGCCGCGCGACATTACGGCGACAAACGGATAGCCCTTGATGCCGCAGACGATTGCGAGGCCTGTACCCATGTTGCCGGACGTGAGTTCCACCACGGTCTGTCCGGGTGAAAGCGCTCCCGTCCGCTCGGCCTCCTCGATCACCATTCGCGCGGCCCTGTCCTTCTTGGAGAAACCGGGATTCATGAATTCCAGCTTCGCCAGGATGCGCCCGTCGAGATCCGCGGTCAGACGATCGAGCGCGACGAGTGGCGTATCGCCGATAGCATCGATAGCGGAAAAGAGGGGTTCGCTCATGGTTGATCCGGTTTCGGAGAAGACCTCCAACTAGTCACGATGCCAGCGATCCGCGATGAGCGAGACCATTTCGAACATGACCGCGGACGCCACCATGGCCGTGATGTTGTTGGGATGGTCCTTGGTCGGCATCATGCAGACGATATCACCGCCGATCAGATCTTTTCCGCGTACGCCCTGAAGCAGCGCGATTGCCTGATCGACTGTGAAGCCGTTGCAGCCGGGTTCGAGATTGGAGACTGCGGGCGCCACCGTCGGGTCCAGGCAGTCCAGGTCGAACGTAATGTAGAGCGGAGCATCGCCGATGCGTTCGCGGATGATCTCGACACACTTCTCCACGCCCAGATCGTTGAAGCGGTCCATCGTGATGACCTCATACCCGAGCCGGTAGCTGGGCTCGAGCCAGTCGAGGGTTCGCGGGTTGCCCCGGATGCCGATCTGGACGCTTTTGGTTGGATCGACCTGACCCTGCTCAGCAAGATAACTGGCCCAGTGTGCTGCGGATTTCTTCGCGCCAAGGAAGTGGTCGAGATTGTCATAGGCATCCGTGTGGGCGTCGAGATGCAGGAGCGCTGCCGGCTTTCCGCCCGTCAGCTTCGAACCGGCGCCGCCAAGCGCCTGCAGAATTCCTCCAGTGATGGAGTGATCGCCGCCGATGGATACGGGGCGCGTTCCGGCATCGACGACCTTGCCAAAGAACTCGGTCATGCGCTCGATGCAGCGCTCATTGTCGTTGGCTTCCGGGAAGGCCACGTCACCCAGATCGTGGACGCGGGCCGCTTCCCACGGCGAGAAGCCGAATTTCATGTGAACACGTCTTGCCAGAGCGGAGACATGCCGAGTGGCCCGGGGACCCAGATGCTGATCGCGTTCAGTAGTGCCGTTGCCGGTGCTGTGCGGCACGCCCACAAGCGCAATGTCGCACGCGGCTGGATCCGGATTGTGCGGGCACCGCAGCAGGGTCGGAATGTCCCACCAATACAGACCTTCGACCATCAGTTCATCGGCTGTTTTTTCGCTCGTTGTCATTGCTGTTTCCTTCCAGACAATCCGCCCGCGCGACAGGGTGTGGCGGCGCGCCCAGCATAGTTCGTGTTTCGAAAACGGGCGACAGAGAGATTTACACCGTTTGGCGGGATGCTGCTGTTGCAGAAAACGACAGAACCTGTCGCTCAATCGCGGAAAACGAACTTCCGGATGACCCAGAAGAAGGCGGCATTGGGGAGCAGCCTCAATGTCTTCAGGATGGCCACAAATCTGCGGGGAAAGGCGATCTCGTAGCGGCCGGCCTCAAGGCCGGCAATGATCCGGTCGGCGGCGTCCCCGGTCTCCATGAGAAAGGGCATGGGGAAATCGTTCTGCGCCGTCATAGGCGTGCGGACAAAACCGGGGTTGACGATGCTGACGGTGATGCCGTGCGGCTCGAGCTCGGGCTTCAGGGTTTCTGCAAGATTGATCAGGGCAGCCTTGGTGGGACCATAGGCCGCCGCCTTGGGCAGACCGCGGTAGCCGGCGACCGAGGCCACGATGGCAATGTGCCCGCTGCCCTTTTCGAGCATGCCCGGCAGCACGGCGGCGATCGCGTTCGTTACGCCCAGATAGTTGACATCGATCGTCTTGCGAAAGAGCTCGGCATCAAAGTCCTTGCCGGTGTCGAGGGGTGCGTAGGTCCCGGCATTCAGGATCGCGAGATCGACCGGTCCGATATCCGCGGTGATCTGTTCCGTCAGCTCTACGAGGCCCGCGGGATCCGTAACGTCTGCTGCGAAAGGCGTTATGCCCGTCGTTTCAGCGGCAAGCGAGTCGAGCTTGTCTTTCGATCGCGCCGTCGCTGCAACGGGTATTCCCTTTGCCGCAAGTTTCAGCGCGAGCTCGCGACCGATGCCGGTGCCTGCTCCGGTGATCCATGCGGTTCGCCACATATGAATTCTGTTGGGTTCAGATGCCGACAAACGGTTGCATCAGCCGGGCAAAAACGCCCTTGAATCGAGCAGGTGCTTCGAAAGCGACCAGACAGATGCAATCCTCGTCGGAGTCTACCACCGGCTGGTGCTCGATTTCAGTATCAAGATCCGCAACATCACCAGCGGCGAAGTGACCCAATTCGTCCGAGTAGGAACCGCGAAGGATCAGGGTCATTTCAGAACCGCCATGCCCGTGTTCCGGCAACTTGCTGCCCTTGGCAATGCGCATCAGACACAGCTTGCCCTTGGCTGAAGGCGCCAGAGGAAGGTTGTAGGAATGAACGCCCGGCGCGATCCGGCGCCATTTGATTTCGGACAGGGGCATGCCCAACCTGCGTGCCAATGGCAGAGGCAGACTGTCTGCCGTCGCATCGACGGGGCGTACCTTCCGGCGGTGGGCCAACACGGCGATGTCGCCGGTCTGCTCGATCCGCTCCATCATCTTGCTCAGAGCATCGGATTGCATCGGCTCCGGCTTGATCTCTTCCATGAGCGCGCCACCGAGATGGTTGCCATGGCGTGCGGCCGCGCGGCACTTCGGGCACATCGCGAGGTGTGCGGATACGACAACCGACATCGACTCGTCGAGAGTGCCGGCGGCGTAAGCCAGCAGCGTCGCGTCGTCGAGATGGTGATTGATAGTCAAACCGTCGTCTCCAGTTTCTGCCTTAGGCGTGCGTACGCTAGGCGCATTCTCGATTTAACCGTTCCCAGCGGTATGCTCAACCGGCTGGCGATTTCGCTCTGCGACAGGTCCTGCAGATACGCCATCCGGATTATGTCCATCTGCTCGTCCGGGAGGCCCTTCATGGCCCGCCTGACGAGTGTCCGTTCTTGGTCCGCCATCAGCACTTCGTCGCTGATGGGATCGTCACAGACTTCTTCGTAATCATCCACGTCGACAAACTGATACGATCCTTGTCGTCTCAGCCGGTCAATTCTGAGGTTCCTGGCAATCGTGAATATCCACGTACTGACCGAACCCCGATCTTTCGAATAGAGCGACGCCTTGTTCCAAAGCGCCAGCATCGTATCCTGAGCCAGATCCTCGGCGAGTTCCGCGTCCGCGCCCTTGCGCATCATGAAACTCTTGATGCGAGGGGCGAAATGCGTGAACAGGGTGGCGAATGCCGCCTTGCTCCGGTTTTCAGCAATTTCGCCGATCAGGCCGGCAAGTTTGTCGTCGGGCACGGGGCCCGAAGGAGAATTTGCAGGCTTTGATAGCGCTATTGCCACTACATTTTTCCAGACACGTACATCGTTGAAGAGTCCTACGGGCTGCAATCCGGATTGGATCAATCCGATGCGAGAAATGATTAAAATGTGCGGATTTGGCTGCAGGACGTAGGGCAGACGCCAATCTGCGAACCAAAAACTGCGGAAAACGGTGCTTTCATTGTTGTTTTGCGGCGAAATCCGAGGACTCCGGTTGCTGAATTGTGTCCTCATTGCTAGTTCGAGCCGGTGTGGCCGGTGAGAGCGTCATAAAGAGACCCGAGAAAGACGATGGAAAAATCCCTGGAAGTCCCGCAGCCGCGCAGCATCGACATGATCGAAAGGCTGGTGGGGTTCGATACGGTCAGCAGCAAGTCGAACCTCGAACTCATAGATTTCGTGCGGGATCTTTTGGCCGAACACGGTGTCGAAAGCCGCCTCGTGCATGACGACACCGGCAAAAAGGCCAATCTCTATGCCACCGTCGGGGCGCAGGATCAGCCGGGCATCATGCTGTCGGGCCACACCGATGTCGTGCCTGTTGACGGCCAGAACTGGACTTCCGACCCCTTTACCGTCGACCGGCGCGACGGCCGGCTCTACGGCCGTGGTACGTCCGACATGAAGAGCTTCATCGCTGTCGTGCTCGCATGCCTTCCCGACATGCTTGAGAAGTCGCTGCGGATGCCGATCCACCTGGCATTTTCCTATGACGAGGAGATCGGCTGCGTCGGCGCACGGCGCCTCGTTGAGCTGATATCCGGGCTGGAGGTCAAGCCCGCCCTTTGCGTGGTGGGCGAGCCGACGGAAATGAAGGTCGCGGTGGCGCACAAGGGCAAGCGGGCGATGCGGGTGCATGTGCGCGGGCTGGAGTGTCACTCGAGCCTGGTGCCTTACGGCGTCAACGCGATCGAATATGCGGCCGACCTGATCGTTTTCATCCGCAGCATTGCCGACCGTGTTCGCGAGTCCGGTCCTCAGGATGACGGGTACGACGTAACCTACAGCACGCTTCATACCGGACTCATCGAAGGCGGCATTATTCTCAACACGGTGCCGGCCGATTGCTCCTTCGAGTTCGAGATCCGGAATCTGCCGAATGAGGACGCTGAATCGTACGTCCGGGAAATTCAGACCTATGCGAAGGAGGTCCTGGAGCCGCGCATGCATGCGGTCGATCCGTCTTCCGGATTCACCTTCGAGGACCTGTCAGGATATCCGGGGCTCGATACCGACCCCGCCCATGAGATCGTGACACTCGCGAAATCGCTCGCCGGCGAGAATGCGGAGATCAAGATTGCCTTCGGTACCGAAGGCGGGCTGTTCAGCCGGGAGGCCGGCGTGCCGACCGTTGTCTGCGGTCCGGGATCGATCGCCCAGGCCCACAAGCCCGACGAATACATCTCGCTGGAACAGGTGGCGCAGTGCGAGCGGTTCATGCAGCGGTTGCTGGATCACCTGGAAGTCTGACTGCGGCAGACCTTATGCCGGCTCGTCGGGGAGGATGTGCCCGGCCGCGAAGCCGCCGTCGACAACGAGTACCTCGCCATTGACATAGCCGCCGTCAGGACCGGCCAGAAACACGGCGGCTCCGGCCACCTCGGCTGTCGTTCCGTAGCGGCGCATGGGGTTCTTGCTCAGCCATTCCTTGCGGATGTCGGCATCGTGCATGCGTGCGACGAGAGGTGTCTCGATCGGTCCCGGCGCGATGACGTTGACGCGGATCCCGGCCTGCGCGAGTTCGACGGCCATGACCTGGCTCATCATGATGACGCCAGCCTTGGAGGCACCGTAGGCCGTCCTGCCCCGGTTGGCGGTGATCCCGGAGACAGAGGCGATGTTGATGATGGTGCCGCCGCCGTTTGACAGCATTGTGGGTACGGCCGCCTTCGCCGTCAGGAAGGGTCCGCGCAGGTTGATCCCCTGAACCGTGTCGAACAATTCGGTCGATGTTTCCAGAAAGGGCACGTCATGGCCGACGCCTGCGGAATTGATCAGGCAGTTGACCGGGCCGACGCCGGGACCAAGGGCGTCAAACAGGCTCTTCACGGAGTTTTCGTCTGTGACATCCACATGGGCACGGAAATGCCGTTCGCTGACCTCCGAGATCCCGCCAGCGTCAATGGAGATGTCTGCCGATACGACATGTGCGCCTTCGGCCAGGAACCGCTCAACGATTGCCGCCCCGATCCCGCTTTCGCCGCCGGTAACGAGTGCCGTTGTCCCCTCCAGTTGCATGGCCAGGCCTTATCGCAGGGGTTCGAGAATGCTGACATAGTTGGCGACTGCAGCCCCGCCCATGTTGAACAGGCCCGCCAGCTCGGCACCCTCGACCTGCATGTCGGCCGCGGAGCCCGTTACCTGCATGGCGGCCATGATGTGCATGGAAACACCGGTGGCGCCGATGGGATGACCCTTTGACTTCAGGCCTCCTGAGGGGTTCACCGGCAGCCTGCCGTCCTTGGTCGTCCAGCCCTCGTCGATGGCCCTGGCACCGTCCCCGGCTTCGGTCAGGCCCATCGCCTCGTATTCCAGAAGTTCGGCAATGGTGAAGCAGTCATGCGTTTCAACCAGATCAAGGTCGAGCAGATCGAGCCCGGCGTCCTCCAGCGCCATCGCCCAGGCCTTCGCACCGCCCTCGAAGCGCGTGATATCGCGGCGGCTGAGCGGCAGGAAGTCGTTGACCTGTCGCGCGGCGCGTAACTGCACGGCCTTGTCCATGCTCCGCGCCGTCTCCTCGTCACTGAGCACCAGTGCCGCGGCGCCATCGGAAATCAGCGAACAGTCCGTGCGCCGAAGCGGTGCGGCGACGTAGGGGTTCTTCTCCGAAGGCGTGCGGCAGAACTCGTAACCCAGATCCTTGCGAAGCTGGGCATAGGGATTGGCGACGCCGTTGGCGTGGTTCTTCGCAGCGATCCTGGCGAGCGCGTCGCTGCGGTCGCCGTGTTTCTGGAAATAGGTCTGTGCGATACGGCCGAACACGCCGGCGAATCCGCCTTCAACCTTGTCTTCCTCCTGCCTGTAGCAGGCATTGAGCAGTATATCGCCGACCTCGGGTGTCGGCGTTGCCGTCATCTTTTCCGCGCCCAGAACGAGTGCGAACCGGCCCCGGCCGGATTTGAGGAAATCCATCCCGGCGTGCACGGCGGCCGATCCGGTGGCGCAGGCATTCTCTAGGCGCGTCGCCGGCGTGAAGCGCAGTTCCGGGATCGCCTGCATGACCAGGGATGCGGGGAAATCCTGTTTGGAAAACCCGCTGTTGAAATTGCCGATAAAGATCGCATCGATGTCATCCGGCGCAATCCCGGCGTCTTCAATGGCGTCGCCCGCGACCCCTGCGATCAGCGACTCGGCATCCGGTTCCTCGAGTTTGCCGAAGCGGCTGTGCGCCCAGCCGACAATGCATGGTTTCATGTCGTTCCGTCCTCTTGCTGCCGGCCTTCAGATCCCTGCCTCCGGCCGCAGGCATCATAAGACCCGGCGGATAGCAGGCAAACGGATTCCGTGTGAATCGAAGATGTGGACACAGTGCCGTGGCGTTCGTTAAAACGAACGGAAAATCCCCGGACAACCACCGGCCCCGGAAGAAAGTACCGGCCCGGCTGTTGTCGACTCCAAAGCCGATGGAGAGCGTCTTGAAACCGATCCGCAAACTGCTTGTCGCCAACCGCGGCGAGATCGCCATTCGTGTCCTGCGTGCGGCCAACGAACTGGGTCTGCGCACGGTTGCCATCTATGCCGAGGAGGACAAGCTCTCCCTGCATCGCTTCAAGGCGGACGAGAGTTACCGGATCGGGGAAGGTCTCGGGCCGGTCAAGGCCTACCTCAGCATCGACGAGGTGATACGCATTGCACGCGAAGCCGAGATCGACGCCATTCATCCCGGCTACGGTTTCCTGTCTGAAAACCCGGAATTTACCGAGGCCTGCGCCGAGGCGGGCATCGTCTTCATCGGTCCGTCGGCTGAGATCATGCGGCGGCTGGGCAACAAGGTCGCGGCGCGGAACCTGGCCGAGGAAGCGGGCGTTCCCGTCATGCCGGCTACCGGACCGCTGCCCGAGGACATGGACGAAGTCCGCCAACTTGCCGAGGCCGTCGGCTTTCCGGTCATGCTCAAGGCGAGCTGGGGCGGCGGTGGCCGCGGCATGCGGGTCATCGAAGACGAAGCAGCGCTGGAAACGGAAGTTCTGTCCGGCCGCCGCGAGGCGGAAGCGGCCTTCGGCAATGGCGAGGTCTATCTGGAAAAACTGGTCCGCCACGCCCGGCACGTGGAGGTTCAGCTACTGGGCGACAGCCGCGGCACGCTCGTTCATCTGTTCGAACGCGACTGTTCCGTACAGCGCCGCAACCAGAAAGTCGTCGAAAGGGCGCCGGCGCCCTATCTCGACGATGCGCGGCGCGAGGAGCTCTGTCAGTCCGCGCTGAACCTGGCCCGGGCCGCCAATTATGTGAATGCTGGAACGGCCGAGTTCCTGATGGATGCCGACACGGGCAAGTTCTACTTCATCGAGGTCAATCCGCGCATCCAGGTCGAGCATACGGTCACCGAAGAGGTGACGGGTATCGACATCGTCAAGGCGCAGATTCTCATCGCCCAGGGCGCCAGGATCGGCGATGCCAGCTCCGGCGTTCCGGCGCAGGACGAGATCAGGCTGAGGGGGCACGCCCTCCAGTGCCGGATCACGACGGAAGATCCGGAAGAGAACTTCGTGCCCGACTACGGGCGCATCACGGCCTATCGCGGCGCGACCGGGTTCGGAATCCGGCTTGACGGCGGCACGGCGTACTCAGGCGCTGTCATCACGCGCTACTACGACAGCATGCTCGAGAAGGTGACGGCCTGGGCGCCGACGCCGGCAGAAGCGATTGCACGCATGGATCGTGCGCTGAGGGAGTTCCGTATTCGTGGCGTGGCGACCAACCTCGCCTTTGTCGAGAACCTGATCAACCACCCCAGCTTCAAGTCCGCCTCCTACACGACCCGGTTTATCGACGAGACGCCGGAGCTCTTTGATCTTGCGACACGGCGCGACCGGGCAACAAAGCTGATCCGGTTCATCGCCGATGTCACCGTCAACGGGAACCCGGAAGTCGAGGGCAGGCCGAAGGTTGCTCCCGGTCCGGAACCCCGGGTGCCCGATCTGATTGCGGACAAACCTGCGGAGGGCACCCGTGACTTGCTCAAGTCGCTCGGTCCTGACGGGTTCGCCAAGTGGATGCTTGAACAGGACCGCGTGCTGCTGACTGATACCACGATGCGCGACGGCCACCAGTCGCTGCTGGCGACGCGCATGCGGACCCATGACATGGCGCAGGTCGCCGGCGCCTATGCCCGCAACCTTTCCGGCCTCTACAGTCTGGAATGCTGGGGCGGGGCGACATTTGACGTGGCTATGCGGTTCCTCAAGGAGTGCCCGTGGCACCGGCTCGAGGTCCTGCGCGAGGCGATCCCGAACGTCCTGTTCCAGATGCTGTTCCGCGGATCGAACGGTGTCGGTTACACGACCTATCCCGATAATGTGGTCGTTGCCTTTGTCGATCAGGCGGCAAAGTCCGGCGTTGATCTGTTCCGCGTGTTCGACAGCCTCAACTGGGTCGACAACATGCGGGTGGCCATGGATGCGGTTCTTGAGCGCGACATGCTGCTCGAAGCCGCTATCTGCTACACGGGCGACATCGACGATCCGGACCGGGCCAAGTACGACCTGAAATACTATGTCGACATGGCCCGCGAACTGGCCAAGGCAGGCACGCATATTCTCTGCATCAAGGATATGGCCGGCCTGGTGAAGCCTGCGGCTGCCGTGAAGCTGGTGTCCGTGCTCAAGGAAGAGACCGGTTTGCCGATTCACTTCCACACGCATGATACCAGCGGCATTTCCGCCGCGAGCATTCTCGCGGCTGTCGATGCGGGCGTCGATGCGGTCGACGCGGCCATGGATTCATTCTCCGGCCTGACGTCGCAGCCCAATCTGGGATCCATCGTCGCTGCTCTCGCCCGGACCGAACGTGATACTGGTCTTGATCCCGCACAGATCCGGGCGTTCTCCGACTATTGGGAAGCGGTGCGGCGCCAGTATGCGGCGTTCGAGAGCGACCTGCGCTTCGGCGCTTCCGAGGTCTACCTGCACGAGATGCCGGGCGGGCAATTCACGAACCTGAAGGAACAGGCGCGCTCACTGGGACTGGAAGAGCGCTGGCACGAGGTGGCCAAGACCTATGCCGACGTCAACCAGATGTTCGGTGACGTGATCAAGGTCACGCCGTCTTCCAAGACCGTCGGCGACATGGCCCTTTCAATGGTGAGCGCGGGGCTGACCCGGGATGATGTCGAGGATCCGGACAAGGACGTCTCGTTCCCCGAGTCCGTGGTCGCGTTCTTCCGCGGCGACATCGGTCAGCCGCCGGGCGGTTTTCCGGAAGCGCTTCAGCGCAAGGTTCTCAAGGGCACCGAACCGCTCCAGGACAGGCCCGGTGCCGGACTTGCGCCGGCGGATCTGGACGCGGAAAGGGCCAGCATCGACGAACAGATTGGCCGTCCGGTGACGGATGAGGAGCTCAACTCCTATCTCATGTACCCCAAGGTCTTCACGGACTATGCCGCGCATCTGGAGGAATTCGGGCCGGTCGACGTGCTGGCCACGCCGGTATTCTTCTATGGCATGGACGTCGGCGAGGAGATCGCGGTCGACATCGAGGCCGGCAAGACCCTGATTATCAGGTTGCTGGCGGTGGGCGAGGTCGACGATGACGGCAATGTCCGGGTGTTTTTCGAGCTGAACGGCCAGCCGCGGATCGCCAAGGTCGCGAACCGGGCGATCGCCGCGGGCATCGTGACTCATCCAAAGGCCGAAGACGGCAATCCCAAACATGTCGCCGCGCCGATGCCGGGCATGGTGGCTTCCGTCGCCGTTGCCGGCGGGCAGGCGATCAGGGCAGGGGATCTGCTGCTGACGATCGAGGCCATGAAGATGGAGACCGCCATCCATGCGGAAACGGACGGAACGATCGCCCGTATCCACACGCCTCACGGAACCCAGGTCGATGCCAAGGATCTCCTGATCGAGCTGGAATAGGGGCGCAATCGTTTGGCGCGCTTGCGCAGAAAGAGGTGTCATGCCCGGACTTGTTCCGGGCATCCAGCGAAGGTCTGGGCCGATGTTTGAAGCTGGATTGCCGGATCAAGTCCGGCAATGACCAAAGATTGTGCCTAATTCAAGTTCCCCAGCGGAGCGCGGCCGTGTGGACCGGTGCGTCCCAGAGTGAAGCCATCTCGTCATCGAGCTTCGTCAGCGTGATGGAGCAGCCGGCCATGTCGAGAGACGTGCAGTAGTTTCCAACCAGGGAGCGGGCGACGGTCAGGCCACGGTCTGCGCACAAGCGGGCGGCGGCGTTGTACATCAGATAGAGCTCCATCGACGGCGTCGCTCCCATGCCGTTGACCATCAGGAGAACATTGTCGCCGGAGTTCGGCTCGAGCGACTCGCAGATTGCGGTGACGATCTCCGCCGCGATCTCGTCTGCCGGCATCATGGCAACGCGCTTGCGGCCGGGCTCGCCATGAATGCCGACACCCATTTCCATCTCTGCATCGCTGATATCGAATGTCGGCTTGCCGGCAGCAGGCACCGTGCAGCTCGTCAGTGCGATGCCCATGGTCCCGGATGCCGCATTGATGCGGTCACCCAGCGCCTTGCATGCCGCGAGATCCACGCCATTCTCAGCCGCGGCGCCCACCATCTTCTCTACGATCACGGTTGCCGCGACGCCGCGCCGTCCCTGCGTGAAAAGCGAGTCTTCGACCGCGACGTCATCATTGGTCAGCACTGTCGCATGCTCGCCGTCATACATGTCGGCGGCCATCTCGAAGTTCATGACATCGCCGGAGTAATTCTTGACGATGAAGAGGATGCCCGCACCACCGTTGACCGCTTCGGCTGCCGCGAGCATCTGGTCCGGTGTTGGTGACGTGAAGACCTCGCCGGGACAGGCTGCGTCGAGCATACCCTTGCCGACCAGTCCGGCGTGCAGCGGTTCGTGGCCCGACCCGCCGCCGGAGACCAGCGCCACCTTGCCCTGGACCGGGCTCGATGCGCGGGTCACAAATTTGGGGTCGGTGCTGACCGAGACGATGTCGCTATGTGCAGCGCCGAAGCCGAGCAAACTTTCGGTCAACACGTCGTCGATGGAATTGATCAGTTTCTTCATGACGTTTCTCCCCGAACAAGGTTCTATTTTGTGTTCTTGGCGAGAGCGATCACCCGGGATGCAAACTCTCGTATCGTCTCCTCGACGTCTCGGCGCTTCTGTGGATCACGAAAAGGCGGAACAACAATTCTGATGACATCCTGATCAGCCGCTTCCAGATCGGCGAATGTCACCGACTGGTTCGGATGTGCCGCGGTGTAGAGCTCCAGGAAGTCGCGTTGCTCTTCGACAGAGAAATGGCAAATCCTGAATATGGGCTCCACATGCTGCGCCGGCAGTGGGATGCGGAGCGCCGGGTTCGTTACCTGCGAAATGAAACTCTTGTGGGTGCCGAGCGCCTGCGCGATCCGCTGTCGTGTGCCCGAGGGACGAAGGTTCAGGAGATCGCGCAGCAGAGCCTTGTAGGCCGCTACCGCGTCCTCGCCTGAGAGATCTCTTTCAACGTGTTTGTTCATCGGTTCCCTCGATGACGCTGCACTGGCTTATTGCAAGCTTTACGCGGCCCACGGCGGCAGGCGCTACGGAGACGGTGCGAATACCCGTGCGCAGGAGTGGACCGATATTGTCCGGCGATGACGCCATATCGCCGCAGATACTGACTTCCGCGCCCTTTGCCTGACCTGCGTCCACGGTACGCGCAATCAACTCAAGAACGGCTGGGTTCTGCGAATCGGCAAGTTCCGCCAAGGCGCTATTATCGCGAGAAACAGCCATCGTGTATTGAACAAGATCATTCGATCCGACCGAATAGAAATCGGCTGCAAAGTCAGACGCCATGAGCGCGGCGGCCGGAACCTCCACCATCATGCCGACCTCCGGCTTGCCGCAGTCTTTGCCCTCTGCTTTCAGTTCTGCCGCGGCTTCATCTACGAGAGCGCGAACGTCGATCATCTCATTTGGGACCGTGACCATCGGCACCATGATTTTCAGCGGACCGGAATGAGCGGCGCGCAAAAGGGCGCGCAGTTGTATCTTGAGAATCTCCGGTTTCAGCAGCGAGAGCCTGATACCGCGCACGCCGAGGAAGGGGTTGGATTCACCGTCTATCGTCACACCCGGAATCGGTTTGTCGCCGCCCGCATCCAGGGTGCGGATCGTGACCGGCCTGCCGCCTGCCCACTCGATGATGCGGGCGTAGATGGCCAATTGGGTGTCTTCGTCAGGTGCCGCTCCACCCTCGAACAGGAACTCCGTGCGGGTCAGGCCGACGCCGTCGCAAATGTCCGGAGAGATGCCATCGAGGAGCGAAGGATCGTCGACATTGATCATGACACTGACGCCTTCGCCGTCAGCAGTTGCGGCGGGCCGATGCAGAATTTCGGCCGCAGCCGTTCGCTGCTCGATAGCGCGGTCGATCTCCTGCCTGACCTCGACAAGTGTGTCTGAGGAGGGGTGGCATACAAGTTTCCCGGTGCGGGCATCAAGAACAGCTTCAGCGCCGGCATGAAGGTGTGCCAGGTCAGCTTTCAATCCCACGATCAGGTTGACGTCGCGGGCACGCGCGAGGATTGCGACATGGCTGGTCGGGCTGCCGCCCAGAATTGCCGCACCGGCCATGTTCTGCCAGTCGTGCTCCAGGAACCGTGACGGCGTCAGATCTGCGGCAACCAGGATGGCGTTCTCGGCGTCGTGTTCTCTAGTCTGTTCGCTCCGCATGATGGCACGGAGCACCCGGTCTCTCAGATCGACCAGGTCATCGGCGCGCGCTGCCATGTACTCGTTGTCGCCCGAACGGTATTCCGCAATCTCCCCATCGAGAACCTGAGTCCAGGCGATATGCGATGGCATTCCTTTGTCGATGTGCCGGAAGACCGGTTCCAGCAAGTCGTCGTCTTCCAGGAGCGCGATCTGAAACTCCAGTATCTCGCCGGCCAGTTCGTCATGCGCGTCGGCTAAGCCGGCAAGCGATTCTGCCGCGGTTTTGATCGCGGTCTCGAGCGTGTGTCGCTCGTCAGACGGAGAACCGCTTTCCCTTTCGCCCAGCTCATCCGAAGACAGGACGACGAGGTGTCCGACGCCAATGTCGCCGGATGCTGGAATTCCAGCGAAAATCTGTTCCGGTTGTGTCTCAGTCATCAAAATTTCTGTTAACGAGATCCGCCAGCGCGTCCACAGCATTCTGGGCGTCCGGACCTTCAGCTCTCAGGTGAAGCGTCTCCCCGTGGGCCGCCTTGAGTTTCATGACCGCATTTGGCGATTTGGCGTTGATCCACGCGTCCTGGCCATCGGGTCTGATCTCGACAGTTGCCGTGAAGCTCTTGGCAAGCTTTGAGAGCTTCACCGCGGGTCGGGCGTGCAGTCCGGTCGGATCCGTTATGACCGCGGCGCCCGAAGCATTGGGTAGAGCCTGTGCCGTTTCGGTCATTTCTGAAACTCCTCGGCGGTTGCGCGAACCATGTCCAGATCCGCGCCACCCGATGCTTCGGTTGCCGCCATTACGGCCCCTTCGACAATCGGCGCGTTGCAGATCACGATGTTGTCCCGCTTTTCGTCGGCCATCATTTCAATGGCCATTTCGCTGTTGGTCTCGGCTCCACCCAGATCAACCAGGATGGCCACGCCCTTGTCGCTATAGACCGATTCGATGGCGGACAGGATGGTCGCCACGTCGGTGCCAAGTCCGCCGCCGGGATCGCCGCCGCAATGGGCGACGCTTACCTCTTCGCCAACCATCTGCCGGACCATGTCCGCGGCGCCACTGGCGACTTCAGGCGAGTGGGAAACAATGACTATCGAGACACAATCGCTCATGCTGCCTCCAATGCGTCGCAAACTGCGTGAACAAGATAAGCTGAAGACTGCGCTCCCGGATCGACGTGTCCGACGGAGCGTTCGCCGAGAAAGGATGCGCGCCCCTTGGTTGCCTGCATGTCCTTTGTTGCAGCAACAGCCTGATCCACGGTGGAACGTGCAATGTCTGATGCATCATCTCCCGCGGACTGCAGGGCGTCGACGAGTGGTGCGAGAACATCGAGCATTGTCTTGGCGCCGACGTCGGACTTTCCGCGGGCTTTGACGGCCTCGACCCCGGCGGCCAGGGTTTCGGCAATTTCGCTCACCGTGCCCGGTGTTTCTGCCTGCGCTTTTCCCATCGCCATCAGGAGCGATCCGAACAGGGGACCGGATGCGCCACCGACTTTCATGACGAGAGTCATGCCAGCTTTCTGCATGGCCTGGCCGAACGGCATCGCGGCGATCTCGTCGCTGATCTCAGCTATCGCATTGAAACCGCGTTTCATGTTGACGCCGTGATCGCCGTCGCCGATGGCTCGGTCGAGATCCGTCAGCTCTTCGGCATGATTGTCTATCGTCGCGCTGGCCGCTTCGATGATGCGCCTGAACACCTGTTCTGACATTTCCCGTCTGTCTCCTTACGCAGCGCCGGCCGGCCCGATCCTGTCGCCGGTCTGATCAAAAAACATCGCCGATCCTGTTCGCACCGCGATCCTTGTCTTTTCGCCCCGACGCACGTCGCTGCCGGCACCCAGCAATGCGTGCACCGTCCGTCCGTCGATATCCAACACCACGACCGTTTCGACGCCGAGGTGTTCAACAGCCATCACATCGGCCTCGATACCGTCGGACTGACCCAGCTGAATATCCTCCGGTCGCACGCCGGTTGTTTGTGCCGTATTCGGCGCATCCACAACGCCGAGTGTGCCGGTCGGTACCAGATTGATCTGTGGAGATCCGAGCCGCTGAGCGGAGTAGATGTTTGCCGGCGTTTCATAGATTTCACGGGGCGGGCCGACCTGGACAAGGCGGCCTTCCGACAGGACGCCGATGCGGTCGGCCAGCGTCATGGCTTCGAGCTGGTCATGCGTGACGTAGACAATGGTCGCGCCGAGATCGCGTTGTATGTGCTTGAGTTCGATACGAAGATCTTCCCGGAGCTTGGCATCAAGTGACGACAGCGGTTCGTCCATGAGAAACACGTTCGGCGACCGGACAAGTGCACGGCCGATGGAGACACGCTGCATCTCGCCTCCCGACAGCTGTGTTGCGCGGTTGTCGAGCTTGGATTCGATGCGAAGCGTTTCGGCCACTTCCCGAACACGCTTGCGGATATCATCCTCCGACCACTTCCGGCCCGGCGCGTGAAGGGGGAATGCGAGATTCTCGAAAACGGAATAGTGCGGATAGAGCGAGTACTGCTGGAAAACGAACGCGACATCGCGCTGGGCCGGGGCCAGTCTCGTGACATCGTGGTCGCCGATTTTCACGGCTCCGGCGTCAGGCTGTTCAAGCCCGGCTATAAGCCTGAGCGTCGTGGTCTTTCCGGCGCCCGTCGGTCCGAGCAGGACGACAAACTCGCCATCGGCCACATCCAGCGAGATGTCCTCGACGGCTGCCGTCTCGCCGAAGCGCTTGGTTACGGCCTGAAGTGAAACGCTAGCCATCGGCGCCTCCATGATAGAGGGCGCTGTCAACGGCGACGTCGGTCTCCGGATCAAAGACGACGAGCTTGTCGGTCTCGAAGTCGAGGCCGACCGTTTCGCCGTAGTCGACGCGAACCGTGTTCGGCGCGCGAACTTTCAGGCGTCCGGCTTCGGTAT
Source organism: Hyphomicrobiales bacterium (assembly GCA_965198845.1). GTDB lineage: Bacteria > Pseudomonadota > Alphaproteobacteria > Rhizobiales > JAJFHC01 > CBDAQD01. The sequence goes on along the minus strand of CBDAQD010000002.1, from coordinate 5,498,625 downwards.
CAACCGTCACGAGCTGGCGAGCTCCCATATATTCGACGCCGTAGACACGCCCGCGCAACGCGCCTTCATCGACCAGCCGAATGTGTTCCGGTCTTGCGCCAAGGACCGCCTCTTCCTGATCCAGGCCTTCACGTGTCTCGGGGATTTGCACCGAGGCACCGTTGATTCGGATCTCGCGGCTGCCCGGTTCGAGCCTGCCCTTTGCAGCAAGGAAATTCATCGAAGGGCTACCGATAAATCCGGCGACAAACCGGGTGGCCGGGCGCTCATAGACATCGATCGGAGCTCCGATCTGGAGGACCTTTGCGTTGTTCATGATGCAGATCCGGTCGGCCATCGACATGGCCTCGACCTGGTCGTGAGTGACGTACACCGACGTGGCGCCGATGCGATTGTGCAGCAGCCGCAGTTCCTCGCACATCAGATCGCGGAACTCCGCATCGAGAGCGCCCAGCGGTTCGTCGAGCAGAAATGCCTTGGCTCTCCGGACAATGGCCCTGCCGAGCGCAACCCTTTGGCGGTCACCACTCGACAGACCGTTGACCGACTGATTGAGGATGTGATCGATGCGGAGCAGCTTCGCAACTTCTTCGGTGCGTTGCCTGATCTCCCGGCGCGGCAGTCCCTGTACGCGCAGCGGGAACGAGATGTTGTTGCGCACACTCATGTGCGGATAGAGCGCGAAGAGCTGGAACACGAAGGCGATGTCGCGCTGGGATCCGCGCAGGAAAGTGACGTCGTCTCCATCCAGATGAATGCTGCCTCCGGTCGGCATCTCGAGACCGGCGATCATCCTCAAGGTCGTGGTCTTGCCGCAGCCGGACGGGCCCAGCATGACGAAGAATTCTCCGTCATTGATGGTGAACGAGGAATTCTCGACCGCGACGAAATCGCCGAAGTGCTTGTAGAGGTTCTCGATCCTGATCTCAGCCATGCGTGTTCACTCCGGGAAATGGCTGACAATGACGAAGCCGACCGTGCCGGCGAGGATGACGGCGAACGAATAGGTGAAAAGCGTCATGGAAACAGGCTGCATGAGCATGACCACGCCCGCCGCGATCAACACAGTTGCCGCGTTCTCCCAGGGTCCGCGGCGGAAGAACCGGGCGAACGGCGAGCGGGATTTCTGTTGCGCACTCATTTGCGGACCGCTCCGAACGTAATGCCACGCAACAACTGGTTTCTCAGCAGAACCGTGAAAACGACGATGGGCAGGAGGAACAGGGTGGTTCCTGCGGCCACGGCCGGCCAGTCCAGTCCGCCTTCGCCGATGATGATCGGGATGAAGGGCGGCGCGGTCTGGGCCTCGCCACTCGTCAGCAGCAATGCGAAGGCATATTCGTTCCACGCAAAGATCAGGCAGAAGATCGCGGTGGCGGCGATGCCGGCGCGCATCTGAGGCAGGACGACTTTCACGAAGGCCTGCAACCGGCTGTAGCCGTCAATGACTGCGGCTTCCTCATACTCGCGTGGTATCTCGTCGACGAAGCCTTTCAGCAGCCAGACCGCCAGCGAGACATTCACCGCCGTATAAAGCAGGATCATGCCGAGGGCGGTGTCGGACAGACCGAGCTCGCGATACATGAGATAGATCGGGATGGCGACCGCAATGGGCGGCATCATCCGGGTCGACAGGATGAAAAAGAGCAGGTCGTCCTTTAATGGCACCTTGAACCGCGAGAATCCGTAGGCCGCAAGTGTTCCCAGGAACACGGCGAGGAAGGTCGAGCCAAAGCCGATTACGATCGAGTTGATGTAACGGTCCTTGAAGCGGGACGGGCCGCTGATGACCATGTTGCGCTTGCGGACCAGTTCGTCATACCAGGTGGTTGGCGGTCCTAGGCTCTCGATATATTCCGGTGTCTGCCTGGTCCGCGACGTGAACAGGTTGACGTAACCTTCGAGCGTCGGCTCGAACACGACCTTCGGCGGATAGGCGATTGAGTCGGGCGGCGACTTGAAGCCGGTCAGGAAAATCCAGACAAGCGGGATCATGGTGATCAGCGCATAGGTGACAACCAGAACGCCGGCAACAGTCCGGGCGCGGGCACTCGGCTCGCCGACGGAATAGGCTTTTGAGGTCGCCGTGCTCATTGCTTCACCCTGTTGAGCGCCTTGACGTAGATGTTGCCGAGGCCGAAGACGGTGACAAAGAGGATCACCGCGAAGGCGGACGAATAGCCCGTTCGCCATTTCTCGAAGGCTTCGCGCTTCAGATTTATCGACGCGAGTTCAGTGGTTGAGCCCGGTCCCCCGGAGGTCAGTTCGACGACGAGGTCGAACATCTTGAAATTCTCGATGCCGCGGAACAGGACGGCGAGCATCAGGAACGGCAGGACGCGGGGCAGGGTGATGTACCAGAATTTCTGCCAGGCGTTGGCACGGTCGATCTCGGCGGCCTCGTAGAGATAGTCGGGAATGGACCTCAGGCCCGCCAGGCAGAGCAGCATGATGTAGGGTGTCCACATCCAGGTGTCGACGATGACAATGGACCAGGGTGCGAGGCTGACCGAGCCGATCATGTCGAGCGGGCCGACACTGGCGAACAGGTTGACGATGTAACTGAAAATGCCGGTCTGTGGCTGGTAGAGATAAGTCCAGAATGTGCCGACGACGGCCGGCGACAGCATCATCGGAATGAGAATGATGGTGGTCCAGAAGCTGGCGCCCTTGAAGTTGCGGTTCAAGAGCAGCGCCAGGCCGAAACCGATTATGATCTGGATTGCCATGGTCCAGAAGACGAAATGGGCCGTCGCCTGCAGGTAACCCCAGATATCCTCGCTGCCGAGCAGGCGCTCGTAGTTGCGCGTACCGACCCACTTGATCGGCCGGCCGGGCTGGTTTGCGCGGAAGTTCGTGAAGGACAGATAGACGGTCCAGATCAGCGGGAAGATGTTGATGGCGAGCAGCAGGACGATGGTCGGTGAGATGAACAGCCAGGCGATCGCGCGATCGGAAAGGCCGCGCACGCTGCGTGCGATCGGTGCCGGTGTGGCGCGGGCGGCCTTGTCCGCTATCGTCATGTTGCCTTGGCTCGTCATGTGCCGTTCTCGAAGCTTATAGGCTCGGGGGAGAAGTTACACCTTCCCCTTGCGCCGGCCGGGCCGGAGCCCGACCAGCTGGGAGGGAGGTCTCGTTGCCCTGAGGGCGTTGCGGTCAGAGCTTGCCGTCGTCCTCGAAGGACTCGGTCCAGTCGGCGATCAGCTTGTCGAGCGCCTCCTTGGCCGTGCCCTTGTCGGCAACCACGAAGTCGTGCACGCGCTTCTGCATGGACTGGAGCAGTTCGGCATAGATCGGCTCCTGCCAGAAGTCCTTGACGCCCGCCATGGCTTTCAGGAAGTCGGCGGCAAACGGCGTCGACGTCTTGAAGCCCGGGTCGTTCAGCACCGAGTTGTGGCAGGAATATCCGCCGAGCGCCCACCACTTGGCCTGGACGTCAGGCTTGGCAAACCACTTGATGTACTGCAGCGCCTCGTCCTGCTTGTCGGAATAGGACACGACAGAGATGCCCTGGCCGCCGAGCGTGGAGGCCGCGACCTTCTGGCTCGGATTGACGAAGAAGCCAGACTTGTCGCCGCCAACGGCTTCGTCCTTGGCGATGCCGGGGAAGAAGGCGAACCAGTTCATCTGCATGGCGACCTGGCCCGACTTGTAGGCGTCGAGATTGGCGACCATGTAGGCGTCGGAATGACCCGGAGGCGTGCAGCACTTGTACATGGACTTGTAGAACTCAAGCGCCTCGGCGGCTTCCGGCGAGTTCACCGCGCCTTCCATGTCGTACTTGCCGGGGGTGTTCTCGTACTTGAAGCCCCAGGAGTACATCGCCGCGGTCACGCCCATGGTGATGCCTTCCGATCCGCGCTCCGTGTAGATCGCGGCACCATAGACCTTCTTGCCGTCGATCTCGCGGCCCTGGAAGAATTCCGCGACCTGCTTCAGTTCGGTCCAGGTCTTCGGCACGCCGAGGTCACGGCCGTGCTTCTCCTTGAATTCCTTCTGAAGCTCGGGGCGTGCGAACCAGTCCTTGCGGTAGACCCAGCCGAGCGCGTCGCCCATGGCCGGCAGGGCGTAATAGTTCGGCGTACCCTTGGGCCAGGTCGAATAGGCATAGACGGTGGCCGGCGCGAAGTCGTCCATCGAAATGCCTTCCTTCTCGAAGAAGTCGTTCAGCTTGACGTAATGGCCGTAGGTCGCACCGCCGCCGATCCACTGGCTGTCGCCGATCATCAGATCGCACAGCTTGCCCTTGGAGTTTAGTTCGTTGAGGAACCGGTCGGCGAAGTTGGTCCACGGCACGAACTCGAACTTCATCTTGATGCCGGTTTCCGCCGTGAAGTCCTTGGACAGCTCGGCCAGCGCATTGGCCGGATCCCATGCGGCCCAGCACAGCGTAATTTCCTTGGATTGAGCGTTGGCGTTCGTGGCAAGGCCCACCGACATTGCAAGTGCGGCGATACATGCCTTCAGATTGCGCATGCGTTTTCTCCCTAGATAACGCTGACCGTGACGAGACCCTGTTTTATTTTTTCGGCCAGACCCGGCGGACACGGACAGCAGCGACTAAACAATAGCCGGTTGAGTTTAGCTAAACTAAATCACTAAACTCTGTCAAGGGACTATCGGCGTTTTCCAGACATTCAAGCTGAACTTTGGTGTCATTGCGGCGCATCGGCGCGGCTGCCATGGTCGCTTCGCGCGCTTTCGAAACGCTGGGCGTTGCATGTGTTGCGCGCAATTGCCACATCAGAGTCGCAGGCGTTGCACAGGGCGGAGACTTTCCGCAAAGTAAGGCATACCGGATCCACCCCAGTCCCGGAATTCACGAGCAAATTCGACGATGCTGAATCAACTCCTCAATTCGATCGCCGATGTCGGTCGCGATCTCTGGCAGCGGCGCGCAGGCGACGAAACGTCTCCCGACGAACTGCTGGCCATGTGCCAGGACCTGATGTCGACGCGCGGTGAGGCATCGGGCATTGCCGTCGCGCGCGATGTCGCGCAGACGTATCGCGGCCTCGACGCGGACGCCCGGCTGACCCTGTTCAAGCTGCTGCATGAGCATTTCGGCATCGATCCGGAAATGATCAACGCGGCCGCCGACCGGTTCCGCGAGGCGGGCGACCTCAATGCCCTGCTGGCACTCTCCAGTGCGGTCGAGGCGCCGCGGCAGCAGTTCTTCCGCCGGCTCAACATGGCGCCGGGCGGAACGCAGACCATCGTGAAAATGCGCGCCGACCTGATGAAGCTGCTGCGCGAGCACCCGGAACTGAAGGACGTGGATGCGGACATGCGCCACCTCCTGGGCTCCTGGTTCAACCGGGGTTTTCTGACGCTGGAACGGATCGACTGGCACACGCCGGCCGACATCCTGGAGCGTCTGATCGAATATGAAGCGGTTCACCAGATGGACGGCTGGGAGGACCTGCGGCGCAGGCTCGCCCGGGACCGCCGGTGTTTCGCGTTCTTCCACCCGGCGCTGCCGAACGAGCCTCTGATCTTCGTCGAGGTCGCGCTGGTCAACGGGCTCGCGACATCGGTCCAGCCGCTGCTCGACCGGTCCGATGAGCCACAGGATCCGGCGGATGCGGATACCGCGATCTTCTATTCGATCAGCAACTGCCAGGAAGGGCTCGCCGGCATTTCGTTCGGCAACTTCCTGATCAAGCAGGTCGTCCACGAGCTCACCCGCGATCTCCGGGGGCTCAAGAATTTCGCAACGCTGTCGCCGGTGCCGGGATTCCGGAAGTGGCTGGCGCGGCAGGCCGAAGACGAGGACGCGCTGAACGCCGAAGAGCGGGACGCGGCCCAGCAGATCTCGGTTGAGAACTGGCACGAGAATATGGTTCTGGCCCAACGGCTGCGGCCGGTCCTGATGCGGCTCTGCACACGCTATCTGGTCGAGGCGAAACGGGGCGACCGTCCGGCCGATCCGGTTACGCGGTTCCATATCGGCAACGGCGCGCGGCTGGAGCAGATCAACTGGATGGGCGACAGGTCGCCGAACGGCATGGCCCAGTCTGCGGGTATTCTCGTGAACTACCTTTACGATCCGAAGCGGATCGAACGGAACCACGAGGAATACGCCAATTCCGGCAAGGTCGCCGTGTCTTCGCAAGTGAAGAAGCTGCTGGCCTGAGGCTGATCCTCAACGGGTCAGCGCCCGGCGGCAGCCATTTGCTCGTCGCGCCGGCGTCTGACTTCCTGCCGCTTCATGGAAAGCGACGCCATGATCACCCCGACCGTCACCAGTGCGATCAGGATGGTACAGACGGCGTTGATTTCAGGCGTCACGCCCAATCTCACCTGGCTGTAGATCTTCATCGGCAACGTCGTCGCGCCCGGGCCGGTCGCGAAGCTGGCGATCACCAGGTCGTCGAGCGACAGGGTGAAGGCCAGAACCCAGCCCGAGATAACGGCCGGCATGATGATCGGAAGCGTTACGGCGAAGAACGTCCGCGCCGGTGTGCAGCCCAGGTCCATGGCGGCCTCTTCGAGCGACTGGTCGAAGCCGATCAGCCGCGATTGCACGACCACGGCCACATAACACATGGAGAAGGTGATATGCGCGATGGTCACGGTCCAGAAGCCGCGATCGAAACCGATGGCCACGAACAGCAGCAGCATCGCCAGACCCATGATGACCTCGGGCATGACCAGAGGCGCGTAGACCATGCCGGAAAACAGGGTTCGTCCGGGAAACCGGCCGATCCTGACCAGCACGATGGCCGCAAGCGTGCCCAGGACGGTGGCGATGCTGGCGGAAACGAAGGCGACACGAACGGTCACCCAGGCTGCATTGAGCAGGCCCTCGTTGTTCAGCATCTCGACATACCACTTGGTCGAGAACCCCGCCCACACAGTCACGAGGCGGGACTCGTTGAAGCTGAAAATGATGAGCAGGACGATGGGCAGATAAAGGAACGCGAATCCCAGCGTCAGGGAGGTGACATTGAACCAGCTCAGACCCGGTTTCATCGGTTGTCCTCCGCGTCACGCTCCTGGACCTTCTGGAACATCACGATGGGGATCACGAGGATCAGTAGCAGGATCACCGCGACAGCTGATGAAACCGGCCAGTCCCGGTTGGAGAAGAATTCCACCCACATGGTCTTGCCGATCATGAGCGTGTCCGAACCGCCAAGCAGATCCGGGATGACGAACTCGCCGACGGCCGGGATGAACACCAGGAAACAGCCAGCGATGATTCCGGCCTTGGACAGCGGCACGGTGATGAGCCAGAACGCCTTCAGCGGATGGCAACCGAGATCGGCGGCCGCTTCGAGCAGGGACAGATCCATCTTTTCCAGATTGGCGTAGAGCGGCAAAATCATGAACGGTAGGTAGGCGTAGACGATCCCGATCAGGACGGCGACGTTCGTGTTGAGGATGGTCAGCGGCTCGTCGATAATGCCGAGGCTTATGAGAGCCAGGTTGAGCAATCCTTCCTTCTTCAGAATGCCGATCCAGGCGTAGACGCGGATCAGGAAGGACGTCCAGAACGGCAGGATCACCAGCATGAGCAGGGCCGGACGCCAGTCCTTCGGCGCGCGCGCCATGCCGTAGGCTATCGGATAACCGACCAGCAGCGTCAGCGCGGTCGCCATGAGCGCCATGCGCAGGCTGCTCAGATAGGAGCGCCAGTAGAGGTCGTCCTCGAACAGGAGGCCGTAGTTCTCGATGCTGAAGGCCTTCGCCTTCTCCCACATGGAGGCGAAGCCTTCGGCAAGCTCGAATGTCGGCAGATAGGGCGGTCTGGCAATGGCGACTTCGGAGAAGCTGATCTTGAAGACGATCAGAAACGGCGCGAAGAAGAAAATGAGCAGCCAGAGGTAGGGAACGGCGATCACCGCCCAACGGGAAAGCCGGCTCGACAGTTGCGATTGTTTTGGCCCATCCGCCATCGGATCACCTCACGACGTCAGGACCACGCCGCCGTCATGCGGCCAGCTCAGGTACACTTCGTCCTCCCAGGTGATCGGGCGTTTGATCAGCCGGGTCTGATTGGTCTGGGCCGACTTGATCATCGTGCCGCTGGGCAGTCGGACGTGATAGATCGACAGGTCGCCGAGATAGCCGATATCCCAGACCTCGCCCTTTACCCAGTTGTCGGCGCCTTCTCCGGGCGGGTTGACGTCGATGCTGATCTTCTCGGGCCTGATCGCGACCCAGGCTTCTGCTTCCTTCTGCACCTGGACGTCATGGGAAATCACGATCGGCGCGCTTGTCTCCTCGGATTTAAGACTGATGTTCTCGCCCTCTACGCCCGTGACGTGGCAGGGGATGATGTTCACGTCGCCGATGAAGTCGGCGACGTAACGTGAATTCGGATACTCGTAAATCTCCGCCGGCGTCGCGACCTGAATGATCTTGCCATGGTCCATGACGGCAATGCGAGAAGACACGGTCATCGCCTCTTCCTGGTCGTGCGTGACGATCACGAAAGTAATGCCGAGGGTCTCCTGGATGTTGACCAGCTCGAACTGGGTCTGTTCGCGAAGCTTCCGGTCGAGTGCGCCGAGCGGCTCATCGAGCAGGAGCATTTTCGGCTTTTTTGCCAGCGATCGCGCCAGGGCCACGCGCTGGCGCTGGCCGCCCGAGAGCTGATGGGGCAGGCGTTTGGCAAACTGGCCGAGCTGAACCAGGGAGATCATCTCCTCGACACGGGAGTCGATCTCCGGTTGCGGCAGCTTGTCCTGCTTGAGGCCGAAGGCGATATTCTTTTCGACGGTCATATGCGGGAACAACGCATAGGACTGGAACATCATGTTGACGGGGCGCCGGTAGGGCGGGATGCCGGACACGTCCTCGCCGCCAAGCTCGATCGCTCCCCGCGTCGGACGCTCGAATCCGGCGAGCATCCGCAAGAGCGTTGTCTTGCCGCAACCCGATGGACCGAGCAGGGAAAAGAATTCCCGCTCGTAGATGTCGAGCGAAATGTTGTCGACGGCAATGAATTCGCCGAACGCCTTTGTTACGCCATCGATTTTGACGTGGGGCTTCGCACTCGGGTCGTTCCAGGGTGCGAACTCGACCCGTTCCTTGGCTTCAGGTTGCGTGTTCATGATATCCGCCGATCCGGTAGAAAAAACCCCCGCGGCGCGGGCGCCGCAGGGGTCGGGTTTCGTTACTGGCTCGTCTTGACGCTGGTCCAGACGCGGGTGACGACGCGCTGTACCTTCGGCGGATAGGGTGTCGTCGTGTAGAGCTTCTCAAGGACGCCGGGCGTGGGATAGATGGCCGGATCCTCGATGATGTCCTTTTCCAGCAGTGGCTGGGAAGCCTTGTTGCCGTTGGCGTAGTAGACGTAGTTGGACGCCTTGGCGATGACATCGGCCTTCATGATGTAGTTGATGAACTTGTGCGCATTCTCCGGATGCGGCGCATCGGAAGGAATGGCCAACTGGTCGAACCACATCAGCGCGCCTTCCTTCGGGACCGAATAGGCGATCGTCACGCCGTTCTTGGCTTCGTCGGCACGGTCGCGGGCCTGGAAGACGTCGCCGGACCAGCCGACGGCGATGCAGATATCGCCGTTTGCAAGGGCGTTGATGTATTCAGAGGAATGGAACTTCTGCACGTGCGGGCGCATCTTCTTCAGCAGTTCGCCTGCTTCCTTGATGTCGTCCGGTTTGTGGCTGTCGGGGTCCTTGCCGAGATAGGCGAGGGCGGCCGGAATCAGTTCGGTCGGGGCATCAAGCACATGGACTCCGCAATCCTTGAGCTTAGCCAGATTCTCGGGCTTGAAGATCACGTCCCATGAGGTGATCGCGTCCGTGCCGAGGCGTTCCTTGACCTTCTCGACATTGTATCCGATGCCCGTGGTTCCCCACATGTAGTTGACGGAATAGGCATTGCCGGGATCGTAGATCTCAGTCCGCTCCTGGATCACGTCCCACATGTTCTTCATGTTGGAGAGCTTGCCCTTATCGAGCTTGCCGAAAACGCCGGCCGTGATCTGACGCGACAGAAAGCTGCCGCTCGGGACGACGACATCGTAACCGGTCTTGCCGGCCAGCAGCTTGGTTTCAAGGATCTCGTTGGAGTCGAAGACGTCGTAGACAACCTTGATACCGGTTTCCTTGGTGAAGTCCTTCAGGATCGATTCATCGATATAGTCCGACCAGTTGTAGACATTCACGACCTTGTCCTCGGCGGCGAAGGCCGAAGCGCTCATCGCGATCACCGCGGCCGCGGTCGTCAGAAATTTTAGTGGTGTTCTCATTGTCAGCTTCCCTTGCTTCTTAAAGTTTTGGCCTCTTCATTCCCTGAGACTGCGCGGCGGGCGCAGTCCTCATGCATCCCGCAGATAGGTCTGATATTCGAGATCGGTGATGACCTTATTGATTGTCCCCATTTCGGCGCGCCGTACCGTTTCGTAGAGGCGCGCGTAGTCCCTGCCGAAATATTCCGCTATGAACGGACTTTGTGCAAATAGATCCAGCGCCGATGGTTGATTTGTCGGCAGCGTTTCGGCCGTAACGCCCTCGCTTTCGCCAACCGTTTCCGGCGGCGGTTGCATCTCTTCCGCAAGGCCGTGATGGACGCCGGCGAGGATGGCAGCCATGACGAGGTAAGGATTCGCATCCGCTCCGGCGACCCGGTGTTCGAGCCGGGAAGCAGGTGGTGGTGCATCGGGTATGCGGATGGCGACGGACCGGTTTTCCCGGCCCCAGGTCAGTTCGATAGGCGCGAAGGCGTCCGGCTCGAGCCGGCGGTAACTGTTCACGGACGGCGCCATGAGCGCGACCGTCGCCGGCATCGAATCCAGAAGCCCGGCTACGGCATGCCCCTTGAGTTTGTTGGCGGGATCTTTGCCGAAAGCGTTTTCTCCATCCGCATCGGTCAGGCTCAGATGAACATGCATGCCGTTGCCCGAAAGCCCCTCGAATGGCTTTGCCATGAAGCAGGCGATCAGTCCGTGCGCCTCGGCAGTTCCCTTGATGATGCGTTTCAGCATGACCGCCTGATCGGCAGCGGTCAGAACATCCGTGTGATGGATCAGATTGACCTCGAATTGTCCCGGTGACGCTTCGGCGATGATCGTGTCCATCGGCACGCCCTGGATCTCGCATGCCGTGCGAATGTCCGCGAACACCGCTTCGAATGCGCGGATATCGTCGACTGCGTAGGTCCTCTTGGCCGTGACGCGACTGTCATCGCCGTTCAGTACGGCGCGCGGGCGTCCCGCCGCGAGGCTGTCCCGCTCGACCAGATAAAACTCCAGTTCGACGGCGGTGACTGCGTTCAGCCCCAATTCGCGGAGCTTTTCTGCGGCACGCAACAGGCAATTTCGCGGCTCTGCGAAAATCGGCGCACGGTCGGGGGAGGTCATGGTCATCAGGACCTGGGCGCCCGGTGCCTTCGCCCAGGGGACAGAGGTCAAGGTGCCGGGTATCGGAAAACACAGCCCGTCAGGATCTCCGGCGGCTATATCGAGCCCGGTGTCCAGTACGTCGCGGCCCCAGACGTCGAGCGAGAATGTCGATTTGGCGAGCGCGATCCCGTTTTCATAGATGCGGGGCAGCGAAGCGGCGGGGATCCACTTGCCGCGAAAGACGCCATTGGTATCGGGCAGCAGAAGCTCCACGAACTGCACGTCAGGATGCGTGCTGAGAAACCTTTCGGCCTCCATGGCACCGGCTGTCCGGCTCATATCGTCATGAGCTGCCGCAGCGCCGACATTCACAGCCTCGTTCACGCAGTTCCCCGTCCTTTTAGGTTCTTGTCCCTCGCCGCCGCCATTGTTCTGGCGGTTCGATGCGCTTCGTGTTATTTTGTGATCAAATTATTTTGGCGTACGAAATCATGAATTCGTGGGATGAGTCAATGGGGATTAGAATCGGAGGCGTCGTAAGCGGTTCGATGAGGGCGTGTTTCCAGTTCCATCAGTACGGTCGATAGCCATGGCCATTTCCGAAAATCCACCGGTACACGAGCAGGTCTTTCAACAGTTGCGCGAAGCGATCGCGGTCGGACAGTTCGTGCCCGGCAAGAGCGTGACCCTCAGAGGCATCGCGGAGGATCTCGGCGTGAGCCCGATGCCGGTGCGCGATGCCATTCGCCGGCTGGTGGCAGAACGTGCGCTCGAGATGCACGAGAACCGGAGAGTGAGCGTACCGCGCATGACGCGGAGGAGATTCGACGAACTGGTGATCGCCAGAACACTGCTTGAGCCCGAGGCCGCTGTCCGCGCGCTGCCGTTTATCGACGATAAAATTGTTGCAAAACTGGTAAAAATTGACGATGAGCTTGACCAGTGTCTGGAGAACGGCGACAGCAGCGGCTATGTCGAGCAGAACCGGAACTTTCATCTTACGCTTTACGGTGCGGCGCCCAACGAGGTGCTGCTGTCGCTGATCGAGAGTCTGTGGCTGCAGTCGGGGCCGTTCATGCGGGTCGTCTATGGCCGGATCGGCACGTCCTTTGTGGTCGACCAGCACAAGGCAGCAGTCGAGGCAATCAGGAAGGACGATGCGGAGGCGCTGAGAGCCGCAATCAAGGCTGACATTCTCGACGGCATGGACTGTATCGGCCGTGATCTTCTGGACGATGACGACGCCGGCGATCAGGGCGCCTGAAAGTGCTCGTCGCAAGTTGATCGCTCCGCACACACCACGAATTATTGCACCATAAATTGACATTCGTATTTTGTGATCACATTATGCGTTTCTCACCATCGATCTTTCGGAGTGCCCGGCCATGAACTACCTGAACAACATTCCTCCGACGGACGAGCTGCAGTCGCTCGATGCCAGTCATCATCTGCATCCCTTCACCGACACCAAGGCGCTGAACGCCAAGGGATCGCGGATGATCACCCGCGCCGACGGCGTCTATCTGTGGGATTCGGACGGCAACCGGCTGGTTGACGGCATGGCCGGGCTGTGGTGCGTCAATATCGGCTATGGTCGTCGCGAGATCGCGGATGCGGTCCACCGGCAGCTTCTGCAGTTGCCGTACTACAATACGTTCTTCCAGACATCGCATCCGCCGGCTGCTGAACTCGGCCGGGTTCTGGCCGAGCTGACTCCTGACGGTCTCAACCGGGTGTTCTTCACCAATTCAGGCTCCGAAGCCAACGATACGGTCGTGCGCATGGTGCGCCACTACTGGGCGGTAAAGGATCAACCCGAACGCAGCATCATCGTGAGCCGGCACAATGCCTATCATGGCAGCACGGTCGCGGCGGCGAGCCTCGGCGGCATGGCGGCCATGCACGGGCAGGGCGGTCTGCCGATTCCCGATATTGTCCATATCGCGCAGCCGCACTGGTACCGCGAAGGGCACGAGATGCCGCGTGACGAATTCGGCTTGAAGGTGGCGCGGGAACTCGAGGAGACGATCCAGCGGCTCGGTCCGGACCGGGTCGGCGCATTCATCGGCGAGCCCATCCAGGGCGCCGGGGGCGTCATCATCCCGCCCGACACCTACTGGCCCGAAATCCAGAGGATCTGCCGGGAATACGGCATCCTGCTGATTGCAGACGAGGTGATCTGCGGGTTCGGGCGGACCGGACAATGGTTCGGCTCCGAGCATTTCGGCATCGAGCCCGACCTGATGCCGATCGCCAAGGGCATGTCATCCGGCTACATGCCGATCGGCGGCGTGATGGTCAGTGACGCGGTCGCCGATGTCCTGATCGAGGACGGCGGGGAGTTCTTCCACGGCTTTACCTATTCGGGACACCCGGCGTCCTGCGTCGCGGCGCTGGAAAACCTGAGGATCATGCGGGAGGAAAAGATCATCGAGCGCGCTGCTGCCGAAGTGGCGCCCTATCTCAAGGAACGCTGGATGGAACTGGCCGAGCATCCCATGGTCGGTGAGGCCCGGATGGTCGGCATGATCGGTGCGCTGGAACTGATGAAGGACAAGGCCGCACACGTACCGTTTGATGACGTTGGTACGGTCGGTACGCTCTGCCGGGACAAGTGTTTCGAGAACGGTCTCGTGATGCGCGCGGTGGGCGATGCCATGGTGACATCGCCGCCACTGATCATTTCGCGCGACGAGGTCGATGAGCTTGTCGCACTTTGTCGCAAGAGTCTCGATGATACCTGGGCCGAAGTCGCCTGAGTCCAGACCATGACGGCAGCCCCGTATCCGTCGTCATACTACGCAGCGACGGCCGAATTCCTGGACGAACAGCCGGAGCTGATGGGCGATCAGCGGGCGGATGTCTGCGTCGTCGGCGGCGGCTATACCGGCGTGTCGACCGCGCTGCATCTCGCCGAACGCGGCTATGACGTCATCCTGCTGGAGGCCGAGCGTCTCGGCTGGGGTGCCTCGGGGCGCAATGGCGGTCAGGTCGGCAGCGGGCAGCGACGGGACCAGGACGACCTTGAGAGCATGGTCGGGCGCGAGCACGCGCACAGCCTGTGGCAGATGGGCCAGGACGCCAAGGCGCTGGTGCGTGATCTCATCGAACGTCACCGGATTTCGTGCGATCTCAAGCCCGGCATACTGCATGCCGATCACAAGGAGCGATACGTCGCGCATTCCCACGCCTATGCCGCCAAGCTGCGGGACGAATACGGCTACGCGCAGGCCCGCGCTGTGTCCGAAGAGGAAATGCACGAGATGGTCGGCTCGAACGACTATCACGGCGGCTGGCTGGACGAGGGGGCCGCACACCTGCACCCGCTCAACTACCTGCTGGGGCTGGCGAGAGCGGCCGTGGCCGCCGGTGCGCGTGTTTTCGAGGGGACGCGGGTGACCGCGATCGAGACGGACGGGGCGAGAGTCGTCAAGACGGCCAACGGATCCGTGCGGGCCGACCATGTGGTGCTTGCCTGCAACGGGTATCTCGACGGTCTGGACCGCACCGTCGATACGCGGGTGATGCCGATCAACAATTTCATCCTGGCAACGGAACCGCTGACGGACTCACTGGCGCGGAGGTTGATCCGCGATGATGTTGCCGTGGCCGACTCCCGGTTCGTCATCAACTACTTCCGGCTGTCTGCCGACAAGCGCATGCTGTTCGGCGGCGGCGAGAACTACTCGCCGAATTTCCCGCGCGATCTCAAAACATTCGTCAGGCGCTTCATGCTGAAGATCTACCCTTACCTGTCGGATATCCGCGTCGACTATGCCTGGGGCGGGACGCTTGCGGTCACGGTCAACCGCATGCCCTATTTCGCGAAGCCCGGCCCGGGGCTGATCACGGCGGCCGGCTATTCGGGACACGGCGTCGCGCTGGCGACACTCGGCGGGCAAATCCTGGCCGAGGCGATCGACGGCACGATGACCCGGTTCGATACTTTCGAGAAAGTGCCGACGCCGATCTTTCCGGGCGGACGCCTGCTGCGCTGGCCCACCCTGGTCGCCGCCATGAGCTACTACGCCCTGCGCGATCGGCTCTGACCCGTCCTGCGCCGTCGCGGCGGCATCACAAACTGTTGTGGCATTGTGATCGGCCGACGCGTCCGGGACGCTGGATAGTACGTAGGCGCATCATTATGTGCGCATCGATGCGGTGGGCAGCCGCAGCACAGGAGTCAGCAAGACCGGACGGCGCGGCCTGCCGTGCCTCCGGATGTCACAAGGAGAATTCAGCAATGTTGAGCATGCGTACTGTCATGGCCGCGCTTCTTGCGGTTGGTGTCTTCACCACAGCCGGTGTTATCGGCGCGCCTGGCGCCGATGCGGCGAAGGCCGGCAGCAAGGGCTCGTTCGTGGGCAAGTCCAATCACAAGACGTCGGGCGGGGTGACCATCCAGAAGAGCGGCAACGGCTATGTCGTGAAGCTCGCGCGCAACTTCTCGCTCGACGGCGCTCCGGATCCGTGGGTCGGTTTCGGCAGAAACGGGAAGTTCTCGACCAAGACCGGTTTCGCGGTGCTGAAGAAGAAACGCGGCGCGCAGACCTACAGGGTTCCGGCTTCGATCGACATCTCGAAGTTCAACGAGGTCTATATCTGGTGCAAGAAGTTCGCGGTGCCGCTTGGGGTCGCCCGGCTGCGCTGAGCCGAACGTTTTCCACTGCCCGGCTTCTACAGTCCGTAAGGGCCGGGCAGAACACCTACGGCCGGTCAGGTGATGAGGTCGCGCAGGTCGACCGTCGATTCCTCGCCGATGCGGCTGAAGTTCCCGTCAAGCCATTCGTCCGCCGTCTTGCGCCCGATGTCGCGCAGATGGGTCAGGAAGTCCCATTCCGCGTTGAGCTTGCTTGAGGCCTTCATGTCCTTGATGTGCTCGTCGCCGTGGATCAGATGGATCCGGGCGCGCATGTATTCCTTGCTGTCGAGCTTGCCGTCGTCGATCAGCCGGGTGACGAATTCTATCGCCCGGAACTCCTTGATCAGCGAGGAATTGAAGGTGATCTCGTTGACCCGGTTCAGGATCTCACGCGCCGACGTCGGCGTTTCGGCGCGTTCGATCGGGTTGATCTGCACCAGCATGATGTCCGCCGTCTCGCACTCGTAGAAAAACGGATAGAGCACCGGGTTGCCCATGTAGCCGCCGTCCCAGTAGGGCTCACCCTCGATCTCGACCGCCTGGAAGATATAGGGCAGGCAGGCCGAGGCCATGACCACGTCGGCGGTGACCTCGCCGCACTGGAATACCCGGACACGGCCCGTGTGCACATTGGTCGCGGAAATGAAGAGCTTCAGGTCCGGATAGTTCCTGACCGAATTGAAGTCCACCACGTCCTCGAGCACTTCCCGCAACGGGTTGATGTTGAGGGGATTGAAGTCGTAGGGCGAGACCAGCCGGCTGACCAGGTCGAAAAAGATCAGACCGGGCGACGTGTCGAGGCTCCAGTTGCCCATGAGAATATCGAACGGGGTGCGCCGGATCGGGCTGGCATGCGCGGCTGTGCTGACCGCGAACCAGAAGTCGTGCAGGGACTGGCGGGCGCCGTCGCTGCCGTCTTTTGCAAGACCGGCGGTCAAAACGACCGCGTTCATGGCGCCGGCGCTGGTGCCGCTGATGGCCTCGAAGTCGAGGCGCGGATCCTCGAGCAGCCTGTCGAGTACGCCCCAGGTGAAGGCGCCGTGCGCGCCGCCGCCCTGGAGCGCAAGATTCAGGCGCTTGACCGGTGCTGACGCCTTGCGCGGTTTGCGGGTCACTGCGCCGTCCAGCCGCCGTCGATCGGCAGGGTCACGCCGGTGATCGAGGCAGCGTCCTCCGAGCACAGGAACATGGCGAGCGCGGCGACCTGGTCGTCGGTGACGAATTCCTTGGTCGGCTGGGCTTCCAGCAGCACGTCGCGCTTGACCTCTTCCTCGGTGATGCCGCGGGCCTTCGCGGTGTCCGGGATCTGGGCGGCGACCAGCGGCGTCAGCACGTAGCCGGGCGCGATGGCGTTGACGGTGATGCCGTGCTCGGCGACCTCGAGTGCGACGGTCTTGGTCAGGCCGGCGATGCCGTGCTTGGCGGCGACATAGGCCGACTTGAACGGCGAGGCGACGAGGGCGTGGGCCGATGCCGTGTTGATGATGCGGCCCCAGCCGCGCTCCTTCATGCCGGGTACGGCGGCGGCCGTGGCATGGAAGGCGGCCGACAGGTTGATGGCGATGATGGCGTCCCACTTCGCCGCCGGGAACTCCTCGATGGGCGCGACATGCTGGATGCCCGCATTGTTGATCAGGATGTCGACCTGGCCGAATGCGGCACGGGCCTCCTCGATCATGCCGGTGATCTCCTCGGGCTTCAGCATGTTGGCGGGCGAATACACCACCTTGACGCCGGCCTTCTCTTCCAGACCGGCGCGCGTCCGCTCGATCTCGTCCGCGTCGCCGAGGCCGTTGAGCATGACATTGGCGCCGGCGGCGGCAAGAGATTCGGCCATGGCGAGGCCGATGCCGCTGGTGGATCCGGTGATGACAGCGTTCCTGGATTTGACCATGACGTCCCTCGTGCACGTTCACTTGATGTTGCGGCGCAATATGTATGGCGTGCGCATGCGAAATCCAAGCACATTCCCGTGACCGTCTCGTGGCGGCCGGGAAGACGCGGCGGGGTCAGACGAACGGGCGGGCGGGGCCCAGGGAGCCTGTGAACAGGATGGCGCCGATCAGGAAGACGAGGATTGCGCCGGTGACACCGAGGACGCGGTAGGTGATGTCGACCCAGGCCGTGTGCCGGCCGATCAGGCTGGTGGCGAGGTTCTTGGATACGAGCGTCAGGACGGCGAGGGCCGAGACGGTGATCGCCGTGCCGAGCGCCATGGCGAAGGTGGCGCCGACGCCGACCACGAAGATACCGATGGCGTTGGCGAAGATGAGCACGATGACCGCGCCGCTGCAGGGCCTGATGCCGACGGAGAGCACGATCGATGCGGCCTGCCAGAACGACGTCGCCTTGTCCGCCTGGTCCGGCGTCGGCATGTGGGCGTGGCCGCAGTGATCGCAATGGCCGTCGGTGTGATCGTGGTCGTGATGGTGATGATGGCCGTGCCCGTGATCATGGCCATGATGGTGATGGTCGTGGTGATGATGACCATGGTCGTGGCCGTGCGGGTGGCCGGCGATGGCGGGCTCGACGCTGCGGCGGAACAGGGGCCCCAGCACGCGCCAGAGCATGTATATCCCGACCACGCAGATCAGGCCGTAACTGGCGGACTCCAGGTAGAGGACCGACTGCTGGGTGGCGCGGCCGGTGAGGCCAAGCAAAAGGACAAAGCTGGCGACCAGCAGGATCGCGGTGACCGCCTGGACCAGCGAGGAGGCGACCGCGAGCATGATGCCGCGGCGGACCTGGCGCTCGTTGGCGAGCAGATAGGCGGAGATCACCGCCTTGCCGTGGCCGGGTCCGGCGGCGTGGAAGATGCCGTAGAGGAAACTCAGGACCACCAGGCTCCAGGCGGCCTCGAGCGACCAGTCGGTCTTGATGCGCTTCACCGCCCGGCTCAGCTCGCGGTAGAATTTCTGCTGCTGGATGCGCACATAGGCGACCGCGCGGGTCCACAGGCTGGGGGCGGTGCGCGTGACCGGCTGGCGTTCTTCCGCATTGGCCTGGCTGCGCTGCTGGATCAGTGACTGGGCCTGCGCCTCGGCACCGGGCAGGGCGGCGGGCACCAGGACGAGCGAAGACAGGATCAGCGCCGCGAACAGCAACGCGCAATGGATAGCTTTCATCGGATGGCGGTCTTCTTCAGACAGTCAAGTGTGATGCGCTTGGCGTAGAGATGACCGATATCCGCGCCGGCTGCAAGCTTCTCGTAGAACTCTTCGGAATTGTTGGCGTCGGAAATTTCAGCCTCGCTGTCGAGCACCGAGGGTTTGCAGTTCTCGGGCACGGGTCCGGTCAGCTTGACGCCGTCCTTGGGCGGCAGCTCGATGGCGATATAGAAGGTGGGATCGTAGATCGAATAGGCGATCTTCGCCGCCTTGGGGTCGACCGGGGCCTTGAACGGAATCGAGAAATAAAGGCTGAGATAGCCGTCCCTCACGAAGGAGCCGAACTCACTGACCTTGTCGTACGGGATCGGCTTGCCGTCGGCATTGACCTGGGTGAAGTAGCGATAGTCCCAAAGGGAAATGATGTTTTCCTTGGCAAGCGGCTCGAGCTCTTCGGGCTCGTAGGTGCCGTTCTTGTTCTTGTCCAGTCCCTCGACCGCCGTGACGGAGTAGAATTCGTCGAACTGCCATTCGACATTGATGCCCACAACCTTGCCGGACTCGTTGAAGACGAGGTCGGACCGAGACTCGATCCAGACATGCGGATGCGCACCGGCCGCACCACCCGAGCAGAACAGGGCGAGTGCCGCCAGAGCACCCCAAAGGCGCCGGGTGTGCCTAGAAAGCAGGCTCATGAACGAACGATCCTCAAATTCCTCGGTTCCACCCTGCCGCAACCAAGCTGACTGGGCGCCACAATACGCAAAATGAGCCCAAATGTGAATCCGTCAAATGGTCACAAGATTGCAAGGCGCCGGACATCAGCATGCCCGCCTTGTATGGCACGATTACGGTCTTAAACCCATTGCGATGACGTTTTCTTGAGCAAGATCAAGGTCAAACCACGATTTTTTGACCTTCATGAGACCAATTATGGTCTTGTCATGAGACCGGACTTGGGCGCAGGTTCCCGGTCGAGGACATGACGTGAACGGACGGCTTTAATGGAAGTCACCTATGCGGCGGCCTTTTTCGCCGGAATACTGAGTTTTCTTTCGCCGTGCGTGCTGCCGCTCGTGCCGCCCTACCTGTGTTTCCTGGCCGGGACGTCACTTGACGAGCTCACGGAGAGCGGTGAAGACACGACGTCGATCGCGAAGGACGTGTTCCTCGGCGCCGTGCTGTTCGTCCTCGGCTTCTCGACGGTTTTCGTTGCGCTGGGCGCGACGGCATCGGCGATCGGCCAGTGGCTCGCCGGCAACCTGCCCGTGCTTGCGAAGATCGCCGGGGTCGTGATCATCGTCATGGGACTGCACTTCCTCGGCGTCTTCAAGATCGCGCTGTTCCACCGCGAAGCCCGGTATCATCACGACGTGCGTCCGGCCGGCTTTGTCGGCTCCTATGTCGTCGGTCTCGCCTTCGCCTTCGGCTGGACACCCTGCATCGGGCCGGTTCTCGCGGCCATCCTTGCCGTTGCCGCGACTGCGGACAATGTCGGCTTCGGTGCGACCATGCTGGCGATCTATTCGCTCGGGCTTGGCGTGCCATTCCTGATTGCCGCCCTGGCGGTCCGGCCTTTCCTGAACTTCATGCAGCGTTTCCGCCGCCATATCGGCGCCGTCGAGAAGGTCATGGGCGCATTGCTGGTCGCGACCGGAATTGCGTTCCTGACCGGAGCGCTCAGCGAGTTTTCCTATCTGATGCTGGAACTGTTCCCGGGTCTCGCCAATATCGGCTGAGGATTCACTCTGGCCGGTTATCAGGACGCGTCGACCGCGTAGCGCAGGGGTACGCCGAATTTCAGTTCCTCGCCCGGCACTTCGTCGGGGAACGGGTCGACCGGGTTTGCCTTGACCAGCGTCTGCACGGCGGCGTCATCCAGTTCCTTGTGACCCGAGCTCTTGACGATGTCGTAGGACGCGATGCGGCCGTTCCGCTTGACGACGATCTGCATGTAGACCGTGCCCTGCTTGCCGGCCCGCCGCGCGTCGGAAGGATAGACCCGCGCTCTCTTTATCTTTGCGATCAACTGGCGGTAGTACACCGACTTTGCAGCGCTGACAGGTGTCTCTGTCGCGGTCGCCTGTTCCGGCTGTGCAGCAGCTACCTGCTGTTCGGCAGCAGGCGGGGTTGCGGCCGGAGCTGCGGGCTGGCTCGGTGCCGGAGCCGACGCGGGCTTGGCCTTGGGAATCGGAACCGGGTCGCGCACCGGCGAGGACGATGCCGATGGTGCCGGCGCAGGCTCAGGTGCCGCAGCGGGCGCTGCCGGTTCGGCGGGCGCCTGGACGCTTGCCGGCTCTTCAATCGCCGGCTCTGCATCCGGGATTTCGTCAAGCGGCGGCAATTCCAGGGTCGAAGCCGGTTCCGGCGAGATAGAAGCGATCTGCGACGTGTCCTTGTTCAGGTCCACAACGGGCTCGACCTGCTGGACAACGGTGCTTGATTGCGCAGGAGCCGGCTCAGCAGCGGGTACCGGTTGCGCAACGGGAGCCGGTTCCACGGCGGGAGCCGGCTGTGCCGCGGGCGCCGGCGCGGCGACAGTTTCCTGTGGCGGCTGTATCACCGTGCGGTTGGATCCGGCCGCCGCCTGTTCCGGCGACTGGTCCGGCTCGATGAGCGTCACGACGATGTCGAGCGCGGAACCATCCCCGGACGGTTCTATGCTTTGCGCGGGTTCCGGCGTCTTGGCGGGCAACTGGCTCAGCGCGCTTTTCGGGGCGACCCAGACCCACCCGGTGAGGGCGGCACCATGGAGCGCAACCACAAGGATGATTGCAAGAAACCATTCTATGAAGCGAATGCGTGTCATCAGTTCGCCTGAACCACACTGAGCCGTACCTGTGAGGCGCCAGCCTGTTTCGCGGCCGCCATGATCTGTGCGACAACCGCCGAGTCGGCTCTGCTGTCGGCACGGATCGTAAGCACTGCGTCTGCCGATTTGCGCAGTTCGCGCTGAAGAACGCCCACGAGTTCACTGCCGGCAACTCTGTTGGAACGATACGCGATACGGCCGATTGAGTCGACCGTGACCGCCAGCGCGCCGCCCGGCGCACTCCTGACACCGGCAAGCTGTGCAACGCTCGATGTCACGGAACGCAGTGTGTCGGTGCCGGCGGCAATCAGGACAACGAGCACGATCAGTGCACACAGATGCATGATGATCGCGACATAGCCCGACCAGCGGGTCTTTATGGGTCCGTTGACGCGCATCAGTTGGGGATTCCCGTATTCTGCGCGATCAGGGAAAGCGACTTGGCCCCGGCGGCCCGTGCCGCGGATACGGCGGAATTGATGACATTGATTGCGGCACCCGGCGCGGGCTCGACCGTCACATGGGAGCCGCCGCTGATACGCAGGGAATCGGAAAGGCGCGACTGGAGGTCGGGAGCATCGATCGGAATGCCGTCGAGATAAAGCGTTCCGTCCTGCTCGACTGAAATCGTCACCGGCACGCCCTGGCCGGAAACCTGTTCCTGCTGTTTCAGAGTGAATGCGGTCTGGAACCCGCCCGGCGTTGCCGATCCGCCGGCGAAATGCAATGCCGCAAAGGAGAGAATGAGCACATCCAGCAGAGGGAAAAACCCGATGCGCCAGAGTGTCTTCTGCTTCCGGTAGATGCGCATGGCCTATCTCAATTCAGGCTCGTAGTAGCCGGCATCGTCTTCATATTCGACTTCCTCGTACTCCTCGTACTCGTCGTAGTCGGTCGGGGTCTCCATCTGACCCATGTCCGATCCGCCGGTTGCGATGACAGCCGTCGCTGCATCTTCAACCGCGCGGCGCTCGCGTTCCACGCGACCATCGAGGATGTAATAGAAGAATACGGTGAAAATCGAGATGACGAGTCCGGTGGCGGTGGAAATGAGGGATGCTTCGAGGGGGCCACTGCTGCCGCTGAAACCCATAAGGCTGGAGATCGTTCCCAGGAATCCGGTGAGCGGCGCGACAAGCGCAATCAGTTCCAGACCGCGCAGGCCCGATTCGAGTGCGGACAACTCCCTGCGCGCAACCCGTTGAACCTCGACCTCGAGCGTTTCGGGGTCGACGTTGGACCGTGCGCGCGCCTGCATGGCCGCAAGCATGACAACGGCGACCGGCCCGCGTTCCTGAGAGACCTGATTGATCGCCGACACCCGGTCGCGCGACTGCCAGCTCTGCATGACGGCGGGCACGAACTTCCGGCGGCCGACGCGCCGGCTCCGGAACTGCCAGAATTTGACGAATACGATCGTGATCGCCAGCACCGACAATGCCAGCAGCACATACATGAAAGGCCCACCCTGACTCATCAAGGCGAGGATCTTTGACGCCATTTCGCGCGCCGTCCCCAACAACTCAGCCTCCCAAACTGCCCCACCAGCCGACATTCCCATGCCGTACGGACGGGTGTCTCTAACACATCTTCATGCGAGAGTGTATCTTTGCAATTGTGTTTTGCGGCTCTGTTTTCAGCTCGTTCGTCTCTCTCCACCAAAGCCTGTAATATCTTGAAAGCACAATCAATTACCAATCGCGTGAATCGTTAAGCCGAATGTCTCTTTTCGACATAATTGCCGTGCTGCTCGGGCTTTCCGCCCTGTTCGGCTATCTCAACCACCGGATGTTGCGGCTGCCGCATACAATCGGGCTGGTCGTCATTGCCCTTGCGGCATCCGGTGTGATCGTCATCGCGGACGCCGCCTGGCCCTCCTACAGCATCGGCGAAACCGTCACGGGTACGCTCAAGGAGATCGATTTTTACGAGACCGTCATGAACGGAATGCTGAGCGTTCTGCTGTTTGCGGGCGCAGTTCATGTCGATCTTTCCGAACTTGCGGCCCGGAAATGGGCAATCGGTCTCATGGCCAGCGTCGGCGTTCTGACCTCCACGTTTCTGGTCGGCGGCACGATGTGGCTCCTGATGAACGCGGTGGGCATCGAGATCCCCTTTATCTGGGCGCTGCTGTTCGGGTCGCTGATCAGCCCGACGGATCCCGTGGCCGTGCTCGGTGTTCTGAAGACAGTCAAGATTCCCCGGCTGCTCGAAGCCAAGATCGCGGGCGAGTCCCTGTTCAACGACGGTGTCGGCGTTGTCGTGTTCACAATCATCCTTGCGCTTGCCGCGGGGTCGGGTGCTGAGGAAATCGGCGTGTCGGAGGCTGTCATCCTGTTTGTCGTCGAGGCTTTCGGCGGCGCGGTGCTAGGCGCGGCCGCCGGTTACATCGCCTATCTCGCGATGCGGGTGATCGACGAACACAATCTCGAAGTCCTGATCACACTGGCGCTGGTGAGCTGCACATACGCCATCGCGCTGCACCTGCACATCAGCGGGCCGATCGCCGTTGTCATTGCCGGTCTCTTCATCGGCAATCACGGTGCGAAGTTCGCCATGAGCGAAAACACCCGGCGTCACGTCTTCCAGTTCTGGGAACTTGGCGACGAGATCTTCAACTCGGTGCTGTTCCTGCTGATCGGGCTGGAAGTGCTGGTGGTGGGCTTCCGCAGCGAGTTCAGCCTGATCGTTGCGCTCGCCATTCCGATCGTCCTGGCTTCGCGCTTTATCAGCGTGGCGATTCCGATCTCGTTGCTCTCGGTCCGTGAGCAGTTCACCGAAGGCGCGATCACGATCCTGACATGGGGCGGGCTGCGCGGCGGGATCTCGGTCGCGCTGGCCCTGTCCCTGCCGGAGTCCGAGTACAAGGCGCCGATCCTCGCCTGCACCTACGGGGTCGTTGTGTTCTCGATCATCGTCCAGGGCTTGACCATGAAGCCGCTCGTCGGACGGGTCGTCAGCGTCGATCGGGATGAGGCTGCACAGAGTGCACGAGAGCATTAGAACGCAGTCTCTTTGGCAAAAAGCTTGAGGGTCAACAAGCTTTGCAATCGTGCATCTGAGCCAAAGCAATAGCCATCGATTCCAGGTCTGCTGCCGTTACCCTAAGGCTTTGTAGACACTTGAAATTGCTCCAGTGAGCAAAGGTGCCACCAGTGCGATAATCGTCTGCAATACATCGCGAACTGTCATCACTAACCCCTTTTCTTTCCTGTATTCCCGCAACTCAAGATCGATTTGGTGTTGAGAATCCGAAGATTCGAGTTTGGGTTTGTTCGCGTCATCGGTATTTCGCGCGATCGATTTCGCCCTGCGTGACAATATAATTGCAACCGGTATCGCATAGCTGGCCAAAATCATGGAATACATCATGCCTGTGTAAACCGTTAAGGAATCCGCTAATTGTAGATATGACGCTTTGAATTCTTTCGGATTATCGGAGATAAATGCAGCTGGATAATGTGTTAACGCTTTTGAGTAAAGTACGCCAGCAGCAAGTACTGCTGCGCTCATGAATATATTTGTCTGAAATCGTTCGACCTGGAATTTCCAACTTTCAATTGAAAATGAATGAGGTGTTTTATCGGAGTATTTATCTAGGCAAGATATTCCGCCAACGATCAGCGCAGGAATCAAAACGATTGTAACTGCTGTAATAATGTTGATCAAATTATTGATATGTGAATAACTCCATACCTCAAACTCGATGAATGAGGTATTCAGCTGCGCAATATCTTCAAATAAGCTTCTGATAACCGGTTTATTATTATAATATTTCTGAGCTATAATAATTGCACATCCAAAAGAAAAAAGAGAAATGTACAAAATTATTGATCCGAATCTCCTTCTCTTGATATTAAACTCCCATAAGTTGAAAAAATTATAAATAATTATCCCAATTGACATAGATATAAATACTAAAAATGTCGTTAACAAATATATTCTATTTGATAATTCTGTGAATTTATCATTCTTGAACTCATGTTTTTGTGTGTTTAATTCATTTAATTGATAATATTCTTTCAATATCGATATCATAACGATGTATGTAAATACCGAAACAAGAGCAATAAAATGGTGTGTGAGTTTGAGCTTGAATTTCTTTTTCATAAAATGCCGATGCGTGAGAGGATTCGTATTCTGTACCTGAATTAGTAATCGACATTTTGTCAAAATACTAATGTGAATTCGCGAATTGCCCTTTGAAATTCATGCCCATTTTGAAAATTGAAACAGATATATTTTTTCTTTTCGATGAAATTGGCCTGCAAATGGCGCGAAACAAGTATTTCACAGCACTCTCTATGCGAGGGGCAAAGGCAAGGCGCCGATCCTCGCCTGCATTTACGGCGTCGTTGTGTTCTCGATCATCGTCCAGGGGCTGACCATGAAGCCGCTGGTGGGGCGGGTTGTCAGGGTTGCGCCCGATGATGACGTGCGCGTCGCCTCGAAACATTAGGACGAATGGCGTTCACTGTGACAAATTGAAAGAAAATGACGGCCCCGGATCGGGGCCGCCACTCATCGAGCCCACCGATGGATCAACGCCGGCCGAACAGCCTGACCTTCGTGCGGCCCTGGCCGTTCCACGGCTTCGAGTAGATCATCGTCACCCTTTTGATGTAGCGCTTGTTTCCGCGCAGATCGATGACGCGGCTGTTCGTGCCCTGGGCGAAATGGAAACGGAGCGGGACGAACTGCACGGCACCGTTGCCGAACGTGATCTTGAGCCGGTGCATGAACAGCTTGTTGCCGCGAACCCTGATCTGGATCTTGCGGAACAGTCCTTCCGAC
Organism: Hyphomicrobiales bacterium; assembly: GCA_965198845.1. Taxonomy (GTDB): domain Bacteria; phylum Pseudomonadota; class Alphaproteobacteria; order Rhizobiales; family JAJFHC01; genus CBDAQD01. The sequence goes on along the minus strand of CBDAQD010000002.1, from coordinate 5,471,956 downwards.
TGACCGACATGGATGGTGTCGCGGTCGAGCAGCCAGTTGACGTGCTTGGTACCGAGATGCTTCCAGGTGGCCGACTGGGCCGGAGCCGACATCGCGGCCGCAGCGATGACGCTGGCGGCGGCAATGAGAAAAGTACGTTTGTGCATAGCGAGTTTCCTTAAACAATCGGGTTTTCAGGTTGGCCTCCGGTGCATCCGCAACAGGTGCTGCTGCGGCCGGGGCCAAGGCGAATGAGACATCCGTGGCGTGCTGGCATCGGTCTTGCCGGGGGCAGGCCAGTCCGCTCGGTCTCGTTCGGTTAGTCACCCGAGGCGGAAATCGGTTTGCACTCTCGTGAAGAAAATTTCCCGGGACCGGCCATGCCGAGTTCCAGGATCGGTGCAGGTCCGAAAACACAAAGGGCAGGCGCGAGGCCTGCCCAAAGTGCCATAAGCATGATGCTCATTCCGGCTGGGGGTTGGACTCCGGGTTGAACGGAGGCGGACCCGATTCGTCGAGGGGTTCCGACGTCGCTTCGTGCGAAAAGTCCGAGAACTCTATCCGTTCCGCGGCACGGTCCTTGGCTTTCTGCTTGCGCTTTTCAAGCTTTTCGAGCTTGCGGGCCAGGCGTGCTGCATTCCTTTCGTTCTTGCTTTTCTTGGCTTCCGCCGGGGTGGACATGCCGAGGGTGAGCCCGGTAACGGCCAGGGTCGTGCCGACCTGGGCACTGGGGAGCAGAGCCAGAACGGTGGCGGCAAGCGCAATTCGTTTGAGGGTCATGAGTTTTCTCCTGATGACTATAGGTTTCAATCGGATGAGACGGCGTTCTGGAAAGCGCCGCTCAATCCTTAGTCACCCGGAGCGCGAAGTGGTTGCCGCGTCAGAGATTCACAGAGACGATTTTCCCCCTGATCTGACGGTCATCGCCACTGGGTCATGTAGCTGTTGTCATCCAGGAACCGGATGATCTGATCGGCCAGGGCGTCGGGATCGTGCTCGGCGGCCTTGAGAACGATTTCCGGTGATTCCGGCTTCTCATAGGCCGAGTCGATCCCGGTGAACTGCTTGATCTCTCCTGCACGCGCTTTCTTGTAGAGCCCCTTGGGGTCGCGCTCCTCGCAGACATCCAGCGGCGTGTCGACAAAGATTTCGACGAATTCGCCCGCGTCCATAAGCTCGCGCGCCATCCGGCGCTCGGCGCGGAACGGCGAGATGAAAGAGACAAGCACGATCAGTCCGGCATCGACGAACAGCCTGGACATCTCCGCGATACGCCTGATGTTCTCGACGCGGTCCTCGTCGGAAAAGCCGAGATCCCTGTTGAGGCCGTGGCGGACATTGTCGCCGTCGAGCAGATAGGTCCGCTTGCCGGCCTGATAGAGTTTCTGCTCCAGCCTGTCGGCGATCGTGGATTTGCCGGCGCCCGAGAAACCGGTGAACCAGAGCGCACAGGGCTTCTGACCGTTGGACGTCGCCCGAAGCGCCTTGTCGACCTTCATGCCGTGCCATTCGACATTGCTCGATGTATGAGGCGTCTGACCCTGGGGGTTCGTACCTGTAAGAGACATTCGGGCTACTCCGTTTTCAATCCGAGCCGATGACGGCGCAGGTGTTCATAATGGGGAAGGACGTCCGCGTAAATCTCTTTCATCCGCTCCGGTGCATCCGAGATATCCACGTATTTGCGTTGCTGGGGTTTCAGGCCGTCGGAGTTCCTCAAGTTGGCGTGAAAAGAACCGCCATCCCACCAGCTGACTTCGTCCCGGGCACCGGGTTCCCAACTCAGGGCTTCAGGCATGAAGGGGATGCCGACGGCGCCGCACCAGGCTTCGACCATGCCGTGCGGGTCTTCGAGCAGATCGTCGCTGTCGAGGACCGGGGGCGGCGTGCCGGTGCTGTCGCAGAGCCGGTCGAACAGTTCGCGCTGCTCGGCAAAGCCGACCTCCTTTTCGTGGAAGTCCGGCCACTTGTCGAACATCGACGTGATCGTCTTGGCGGGGTCGCGAATGAGGAAGCTGTGGGTGAAGTGGTTCAGGAGTTCATCCGTCCACATGTGGTCGATGTAATGGGGAAAGTCCTTGGAAAAGACCGGACCGTTTGCCGCCGCCGCCCGTAACGTGGCCCACACGCTTTCAAGTGTCAGACCCGGCGTGCGCACGTCTCCCTCCCTGAAGCGCGGCCACAGGGGCGTCTCACCCTGATACCACGCCTCGCCGAACGGCTCGTGGAAGCACTGCATGTCGCCGCGCTGGCGCATCATCCACTCAAAGGCGGTCGACGTGGAGCGGGGCACGGCCCAGAGCGCGAGGATCTTGTGCATGATACTATCCCTGAAGTGAGGAGAGCAGTTGGCCCTGCTGCGTGACGGGTGCCAGTCCGAGGGTCTTGAAGATGCGCCAGTAAAGGGCGTTGTCGTGGCTGATGACCGGTTTGCCGAGCATGGCCTCAAGCTCGACCTCGAGATGAACCGGGCGCTGCGCGAGACCGTCTCCCTCACGTCGGAAATTGCACATGCCGTTGATCAGATAGGCATCGGCACCGGGCGCCTTCTCGGCCACGTAGGCGAAGCTCTTCTGAGCCAGGTCGCCGTCAAAACACCAGATGCAGGCGTTGATCTCCTCCTGGCTTGAGAACCAGCCCTGATCATGGAAGTTTCCGGCCCACAGGACGTTGAAACCGGCCTCCTTCAGGAAGCCCACCGTGCCCTGCCACCATTCGGGATGATGATAGGCGGCGTTCAGAGCCACCTTTTCGATGTTCTGGCTCCGCAGCGCTTCGACCATGGCGTATCCGGCCATGTGAAACGGCGTCTGGTATTTCTCGCTCAGCATCTCGCAATGCTGACGGATGCCCTCAACCCCGAGGCCGCTGGCGTGAACCCAGTTTGAGCCCACCTGTCCGCAGACGTCGGCGCCGTTGTTGGCCATGCATTCGACGAATTCTTCGAGCAGGGAAAAATTCTTCTTCCGCTGGTCCAGCCGGTGTTCGTAATCGGGAACGTGCAGCATCCGTCCATGCACGCCGACCGTGTCGGGACACATGCGCAGAAAGTCCGACGGCGCGGCGTCGAAATCGTGCGGCGGGCAGGTGAAGCCGACCTGGTGCCTGAACAGCTTGTTCCGGGGATTGGCCCAATGGGCGGGCTTGGTGTAAGCGGCCACCGTCTTCGTGCTCCAGTGCCTCGGGAATAACCCTCTCAATACCGATGGATCTTGCGTGACGAAGGCGCAAGTGTACACTGCTGTTTCGGAATATAGATGATATCAATTCTGATATGATAAAACCGCGTTACAAGCTTCCGTCCACAAGCTCGCTGACGGCATTCGAAAGTGCGGCGCGGCATCTGAATTTCAGCCGTGCGGCTGAAGAGCTGAATACCTCCCAATCGGCGATCAGCCGTCACATTGCGGGCCTGGAACAGCGTCTGAACACTGCGCTCTTCGTGCGGGCGAAAAAGCGATTGAAGCTGACCGAGCAGGGCGAGCATCTTTTCCGCGCCGTCGTTGCGGGGCTCGACACCATCCACTCAGGACTTGCCGCGGTCTCGGTCTGGTCGCCCGAGAGCGACCTCACCATTTCCTGTACACACGAGATCTCCCATCTCTTCCTGCTTCCCAGGTTCGACGCGTTGCAGGACCACCTGGGACCGGCGGTGCAGATCCGCATCCTGACGTCGGAATACGAAGCCGTCGAAACCGATCCCGATCCGAGGATCGATCTCGCCTTCAGCTACGGAAAGGCCGCGAACCCGGACACGGCGAGTGCGACCGTATTGAGAGAGGCCGTCTGTCCTGTCTGTTCGCCCCAGTTCGCCGCTGCACATGCGGACCGGCTCTCAGGGGGCGTGGAGAGCTGGGGGGATCTTCCGTTTCTGCTGCTCACCAAGCAGAACAGGGGCTGGGCCACCTGGGACGACTGGTTCGCCAAAGCCGAGGCAGCCGGCCTGTCGCCGGAATTCATCGGTATCGACAACTATGTCTATCTGCTTGAGGCCTGCACGGCCGGCCGCGGCATAGCGCTTGGATGGCAGGGGCTGATCGAGAGACATCTCGACAGCGGCGCGCTTCAGCTGCTGGCCTGATTTTGTTCCGATGGATCAGGCGCTGCTGGCCTTTCTCACCCCTGCCGGGCAGGCCAAGGAGTCGGCATGGTCCTGTTTGAAATTTCTTCAGGATGAAGCTGCGTTATGCGGCTGACTGGGGAATCTGCGCCCAGACGACGGAACCGAGGCTGATCGGCTTGCCGACGCTCTCGCGTTCGGGCTCCGGGAGAATGTCCATGGTCGGCCACAACCCGTTTTCCAGAGCGGTTGCGTAGTCGCCGGACAACCCGGTTTCGCGCATCTTTCGCACTGCCGTGATGTGATCGTAGTGCAGAGGCCGGTGCTCGAATCTCACGCCGTGGACCATGGGGGTCATGACCGTGAACCAGCCACGGGGTGTGCCGTCATTGGCGGGCATGCCCAGCGCGCCGGTGTTGTGCCAGACACGGCCGCCCACGTGCCGGGTGAACGGAATGCCGGTATGGCCGGCGATGACTCCGTCGGTGCCGGCCTGTGCCATTTCCGCGCTGAATACGCCATCGCTCAGGGACGCGAACATGAAACGATTGGTCTGGTTGATGCCGCCGTGGACAACGCGAAACGTCCTGCCGTTCATCTCGAATGTGAGCTGGTCCGGGAGACCGGCCATCCACGTCCTGAGTTCGCCGCCGATCTGACGGTCGGCATAGGCGTACCATTCGACGGCCAGGGTCTGGCATTTGGAGCCGTCCTCGAAGCCGCAGGCGCAATCCATGGCGTTCTGGCCGAGCTGCTCCTCGACATTGCCCTTTATCGCGTGCACGCCCGACGACATCAGGAGCCGCGAAGACGCTTCGGGATCGGCGCAATAGGCCACGACATCGCCGGTGTGGATGATCCGTTCCGGCGGCACGTTCAGACGGTCGGCTTCCTCGAACAGGGCCTCAAGGGACTCCAGATTGCTGTATACGCCCCCGAAAATAATGACCGGGGCGTCAAACGGGCCGATGCCCACCGTAACTGTCATGCTGGTTCCGCGCTTGTGTTCGATTCGGCCGCCGCTTCAGGAGGCGCCCAGATCATTCAGGGTCGGCAGCTTAATGGCAAGAGAATATGGCGGGTTGACAACGGCATTGTGATTGGTCCGTGAACAGAAGGAACAGCCGCGATCAAACGTCCTGCCGGGACTCGCGCCCGAGTTCGATCGGCTCGCCGTGCGGTGTGGCCCGGGCGGCCCGGTCCCAGGCGTCCTGCCGTGCATTCATGTCTTCCGCACTCAGCAGATCCTTTTTCTGGACCAGCTTTTCCAGCGCCGTCAGCCAGTGCAGGTAATAATTCTCCGCCGGATCGTCCGGACCGGCCGCCGATATCTCTGCGCCAAGGGCCTCCGCCCACTCGGCCCAGGTAAAGCGGCCTTCCTCGTGCAGCTTGACCGTCATGGCGAAGGCCTGCGCCTGCCACGGTTCCGCGAACACGGGTCCGTCTTTGTCCTTCGGCAGGCCGGGCAGATCCGGCGGCAACGGAGATCCGGTCATTTCGCAACGGCCTCGAGATGGGATTCCCAAAGGTCCGCGTAGACCGTGTCGCCGGAAGCGGCGTCCGGGCCCCAGAGTTCGTCTGCCGCGAAGCGCACGCTATAGAGAGGCTGGGGGTCTTCGCCGCGCCCGGCCGCATTGGAATCGGCAAATACGAAGGTTCCGTGGATGCGGTCGATGGTGCCGAACCGTCCGCGCAGATATCCCGGTGCGCGGGTATGCCCCGTCGTGTTGCCGGGAAGGACGCGGACCGGGTCGCCGACGGCGAAACCGGGCGGGGACTGCTCGGGCCGCGACGCCGGACCGCCCCGGCCGAGCGTCTTCGCGACGTCCTCGGCCTCGAGTTTTTGGTCGAGAACGGGAGCGGGCGCGTTCCGGGACCGGCCGTCGAGCTCGCCTGACTCGACGAGTCCCTGTTCCGCGAGGAGCTTTTCCAGGCCCGCGAGCCAGAGTTCGTAGTAGCTCATGCGCATGTAGTCGGCGGGATGCCGGTTTTCCCGGGCGAACCGGCTCATGTCCAGGTTCCATTGCCCGGTTGCTCCCATGGCCAGGGTCAGCGCGAAGCAACGGCGCTCCCATTCGGCGTGGAACCAGGGTTCGTCCTCTTCCGGCTCGACCGGTCCGAGCCCGTGCATGCCGCCGAGGTCCTGACCACCCCTCATGATCCGGCTCCGTCCGCTTCGTCAAAGGGGGATATGGCCAGCCCTGTGCCGATCATCGAGTCGCGGGTGACAAGGTCTGCGAGCTGGTCGTCGTCGAGCCCGACCGTTCCCGTCGGCCGCATCGGAATCACGAGATAGCGGATCTCCGCCGTCGAATCCCAGACCCTGATGTTCGTTCCGGGCGGAAGCGTGACGCCGAAATCCGAGAGCACACCGCGCGGGTCGGAGACCGCACGGGCCCGGTAGGGCGGGGACTTGTACCAGACCGGCGGGAGACCCAGCACCGGCCAGGGGTAACAGGAGCACAAGGTGCACACGACCATGTTGTGGGTGTCGGGCGTATTCTCGAGTGCCACGATGTGCTCACCCTGACGGCCGGTGAATCCCATCTCGGCGATGGCGGATGAGGCATCCTCGAGCAGGCGTTCGCGGAAGTCCGGATCGGTCCAGGCCCGGGCCACGACGCGGGCGCCGTTGCGCGGTCCGATCTTGTTCTCATATGTGTCGATCAGCTCGTCCAGAGCCGCCGGGTCGACATAACCGCGCTCGACCAGCAGCGATTCCAGCGTTTTCACGCGAAGCGCAACCGGCGAAAGCTCGGAGCCCTCGCCGTGGTTGTGGTGATGGGGGTGGCCGCCAGACCCGTGATCGTCGGTTGCATGATCGCTCATGCCTGAAGTTCTCCCTGAGTGGTGGTTATTGCGGTGAGGTTATCACAGCCATTTCAATTGATAATCCTTTACAAGGGCCGGCAATGGCTTTTTGTTGCAGGCAATCCAAGAAGAAGGAACAAGCGGATGGCGGAAACAGATTTCCAGAACATCAAGGCCTGCGTGTTCGACGCCTACGGCACACTCTTCGATGTGCACTCTCCGACTGCGAAAGTTGCCGCCTCGATGGGCGGCAAGGCCGACGCCGTATCGAAACTCTGGCGCCAGAAGCAGCTCGAGTACACCTGGCTGCGCAGCCTGATGCCAGCCTATGAGGATTTCTGGAAGGTGACGGGAGACGGGCTCGACTACGCGCTCGAGGCGAACGGCATCGACGACGGGGCCCTGCGCGACCAGCTCATGGAGCTCTACCTGACGCTCGATGCCTATCCGGATGTGCAGCCAACACTCGAGGCTCTGCGCGCGCAAGGGTACCAGACCGGGATCCTGTCGAACGGCAACCGGCGCATGCTTGATGCCGCGGTCGACTCAGCCGGGCTTGCCGAGCTTCTCGACGCGTCGCTCTCCGTTGATGATGTCGGGATCTACAAGCCCGACCCGAAGGTCTACCAGATGGCGGTCGACCGCTTCGGCATCGAGGACCGCTCTCAGATCTGCTTCGTGTCGACCAATGCCTGGGATGCATCCGGCGCGGCCAATTTCGGATTCTCGGTCGCCTGGATGAACCGGTTCGACATGGCCCAGGAACGTCTTCCCGGCACGCTCAAGGCGATCATCGGCGGGCTTGACGAATTGCCGCCGCTGCTAAGCTGAAGACCGACTGTCCGATTTAGCGGACCGTATCCAGAACCCGGCGGCGGCGGGCTGCCGCCCGCTCCCGTGCGGCGTCGCCGAAGGCGGAGAACAGCTTCACCGAATCGGGATTTTCGCTCGCCTTGTATTCCGGGTGCCACTGCACGCCGATGGCGAATGCGGTCGCGTTCCTGACCGAGACGGCCTCGATGGTGCCGTCCGGTGCGGTGGCTTCCACGAACAGTCCGTCCGCGAGCTTGCCGATGGCCTGGCGGTGGACCGTGTTGACCATGATCTCGCGCTGGCCCATGAGCCGGCGGAGGATGCCCCCGCTGGCGCAGCTGATGGGATGTACCGGGCCGTAGCGGACATCGTGATCGTCGCTTTCAGGAGCGCGGTGATCGAGCTTGCCCGGAAGCTCCTGGACTTCCGCCTGCAGGGTGCCGCCCAGCGCCACATTGAGCTCCTGAATGCCGCGGCAGATCGCCAGCATGGGCGTGCCCGTGTCGAGAGCGACGCGGATCAGATCGAGCGAGGTGGCATCACGCATCGGGTCGTGCGGTTCCGTCTCGGCAGTGTTGTTCAGTCCGTAATGGTGCGGCTCGACATTGGACGTCGCGCCGGTGATGACGACTCCGTCGAGCCGGTCGACCAGCTCCGTGAGCCTGATGAGCTTGCCGAGCGAGGGGATCATGACCGGATTGGCGCCCGAAACCTCGGCCACCGCCCGGACGTACTTGTCGCCGACCGCGTGAAAGGGGAGTCCGTCTTTCTCGGTCATGTCGGCCGGCAGGCCGACGACAGGGATGATATCGGGCATATTCTGCATCGTCCGCTTTTTCGGAACCTCGTGGTGTCGGATCCAGGCTGACGCGCGCTCCGGATCCGAATCTGCGAATACCCTATTTTGGGGTCCGAATCCATTGCGGCGATCGAAATCCGCGGCTTACGCAGGGGATTGCGTGATGGCGCGCGCCCGTCGTCAGTCTGACCGGTCCCGATCCGGCTGGCCGCAGCAGAGCAGATTTCAGAAGATTAGATAGTGCACTAACAAATAAATTCCGGATTGGTTAACCAACACGATTGGAAACGGGTCTCATCAAACGGATTTGTTTCGTCATGTTCTTGTCATTGCCGCCGTCTTGGTCTTTTATGCACGCGCGGTTCTGTATGCTGCCGCCTCTGTGAGGGGAGGCATGGCGGCTGGCAGCCCAAACAGGGCAGTACAGTTATACTAAAGACGGCTCAACCGATCTAACTGAAGAGGGAGAATCTCATATGGATCGCCGTTCATTCATCAAGAAAGCCGGTGTCGGAGCCGGCGCAACAGCGGCAGCAACCACGCTCGCTGCACCGGCTATCGCGCAGCAGCGGATCGAAATGGCCATGGTCTCGACCTGGCCGCGCGACTTCCCGGGTCTTGGCACCGGCGCCCAGCGTCTCGCCAAGCGTATCGGCGAAATGACAGAGGGCCGGATTCAGGTCCAGTACTTTGCAGCAGGCGAGCGCGTTGGCGCGTTCGACTCGTTTGACGAAGTGGCTTCGGGCAACGCCCAGGCCTACCACGCCGCCGACTACTACTGGAAAGGCAAGCATCTCGGCTGGGCCTATTTCACGGCTGTTCCGTTCGGCCTCACCTACACCGAAATGAACGCCTGGATCCGCTTCGGCGGCGGTCAGGAACTCTGGGACAAGCTCGCTAGCGAATTCGGCCTGAAGTGCGTCATGGCCGGCAACACCGGTTGTCAGATGGGCGGTTGGTTCAACAAGGAAATCAACTCGGCTGACGACCTCAAGGGGCTGAAGATGCGTATCCCGGGCCTTGGAGGCGACGTCATGGCCAAGCTCGGCGCTTCGCCGGTTTCCCTGCCGGGTGGCCAGATCTACGAAAACCTCGTGTCCGGCGCCATCGACGCGACCGAGTGGGTCGGCCCGTGGAACGACCGCTTCATGAAGTTCTACGAAGCCGCCAAGTACTACTACTACCCGGGCATGCACGAGCCGGGCTCGATGCTGGCCTTCGGCATGAACGCGTCCTGGTGGAGCAAGCTGTCGAAGACCGACCAGCTGATCATCGAGGCCGCCGCGGCTGCCGAGAACGACATCATGATGTCGGAATACAACGCCAAGAGCGGTGAGGCTCTGGCCGACCTGGTGACGAACCAGGGCGTCAAACTGCGCCAGTTCAACGACGACGTCTATGACAGCTTCGGCGAAGCGACCGAAGAAGTGTTCGAGACCGTGCGTGCGCACAGCCCGCTGGCCAAGGAAATCGACGACAACTTCCAGAAGGCCCGTAAGGACCTCGGCGGCTGGTCGAAGATTTCGGACCAGGCGTTCATCGCCCAGCGCAACCGGGTGCTCGGGGTCTAACAAGCGACAAAACGTCCACAACATCGAAAGCGGAGCCAACCGGCTCCGCTTTCCTGTATATTCCGGGTGAGGGGAATAGAGGGGACACCAAGACAGTGAGTGCATCTGTCAAAACGATGTGCGTGCAGCAATGAGCGCATCGTCTGTCAGCGTCGAGAACGCAGAGGGAGCGGTCCCGACACCAAATACGCCAATCGATTCAGCCTTGCGCATCATTGCGCTCGCGACGGTCGCAGGCGCTCTGGCTTTCCTGCTCAACAACTATCTGATCTTTTGGCAGAACTGGCCCGGCCTTCCGGCCCTGTTCGGGCAGCTAGGCTGGTTCGGGATCGAGGCGCCGCGCGCGCCGCTCACCGGATCGGCCATAACGCTCGGCTGGGTTCAGGTGCTGATCTACACGGCCTGTATCGTTGCCTCCATCTTCATCGTGATGCGCACGCGGACCCGGACGCTTGTCGCCGAGTCGGAGTCGCTGACGGCTTTTGCGGCCTTCATCGTGCGGGGCGCATTCTGGGCCGTGCTGCTGGTCGGCCTCGCTGACATGTTCATCTCGTTTCTGCGCGTCGAGGGTCTGCTGTCCCAACTGGTGGGCGAAGACCTTGCCAAGGAACTGGGGCGCTCGCGCTATCGCGGCAACGTTGTTCATTATCCGCTGATCGGACTGTCATTCCTGATCGCCTATTTCACCCGTGGCCTCGGCTTCGTCTGGCTCGCGCTCCTCATCGTCGTCGCCGAACTCCAGATCGTCATCGCCCGTTTCGTGTTCTCATACGAGCAGGCGTTCATGGCCGACCTCGTGCGCTTCTGGTACGCCGCACTGTTCCTGTTCGCCAGCGCCTACACGCTGGTGGCCGAGGGACATGTGCGCGTGGATATCCTCTATGCGGGCTTCAGCGAGCGCGGCAAGGCCTACACGAATTTCTTCGGCTCGCTGGTGCTCGGCATCCCGCTGTGCTGGCTGATCCTGATCCGCGGCATGTGGGGCAAGACAAACGTGGTCAACGGTCCGCTGCTCAATTTCGAAGTCACGCAGAGCGGCTTCGGCATGTACGTCAAATACCTGATGGCGGGGTTCCTCATTATCTACGCGCTGTCCATGCTGATCCAGTTCGTCAGCTATTGCCTGAGCAGCGCAGCCGTCTTGCTGCGCGAACCGCATCCCGAGCCGGTTTCCGGCGATGAGCATCCCGGTATGTAAACCGGCGGAAGACGGAATCAATGGAACTTTTCTTTCTCGCCATCCTCATCATCACCATGGTCGCTGCGCTCGGGTCGGGCTACCCGGTGGCCTTCGCATTGCCCGGTTCGGCAATCCTCACGATTGTCCTGGCCGCGATCGCGGGCCTCATGTTCGAAGCCGACAGCGGTGCTTATTTCGCGCAAGGTGACCCGATCCAGTGGCTCAATGCCGGCGTCACGAACTTCCGCGGCATCTACTGGGAGGCGGAGCGAGATACGCTCATAGCGATTCCGCTCTTCGTGTTCATGGGCATCATGCTCGAACGCTCGAAGATCGCCGAAGACCTGCTGATCACCATGGCCCAGCTGTTCGGCCCGATGCCGGGCGGCCTGGGCATTTCGGTCGTTTTCGTGGGCGCTCTTCTCGCCGCCACCACCGGCATCGTCGGCGCGACCGTGATCGCCATGGGCCTGATCTCGCTGCCGGTCATGCTGCGGAACAACTACTCCAAGTCACTTGCTACCGGCACGATCGCGGCCTCAGGCACACTCGGCCAGATCATCCCGCCGTCCATCGTGCTGATTATCCTGGCCGACCAGCTTTCGAGCGCGACCGACCAGGCGGGCACGATCCGCCAGGCCGAATTCAAGGCCGCCACGGGCTCCGGCTCCATGCCGTCGGAGTTCGCGCTGACCTCGACCAGTGCGGGCGACATGTTCCTCGGCGCGTTTCTTCCGGGTCTGGTGCTGGTCGGCGTCTATATGCTGTTCATCCTTGCGACGGCGATCATCCGGCCAAAGATGGCTCCGGCGGTGCCTTATGACGGCAAGTACGACGCCAGGTTCGCCGGTCGCGTATTCCTGGTTCTGGTTCCGCCGCTGGCCCTGATCGTCGCGGTGCTCGGGTCGATCATTCTCGGTATTGCAACGGTGAACCAGGCGGGCGCGATCGGCGCGATCGGCGCCATGATCATGGCGGGTTATCGCCTCAAGGAAGGCCAGCGCCGCGCCTATACGCCGGCGATCATGGCCGTCGTGTCGATCGCGGCGATCATCATCCTGATCAACATTTACGACATCAACGTCAAGAATATCACGACCCAGGAAGACGTGACGGCTGTCACGCTTGCAGCGATCGCGGTGACCATCCTGCTGATCTCGGTCGCCTGGAGCGGCTGGCGGACCTACAAGTCCGAGAACACGCTGCAATGGGTGATGGTGGAAACCGCCAAGACCAGCGCGCTCGTGTTCATCATTCTGCTCGGCGCGGCGATGCTGACTGCCGCGTTCCGTGCCTTTGGCGGTGAGGAACTGGTGCGTCACTTCCTGAGCGGGCTGCCCGGCGGTTTCTGGGGCAAGTTCGTCGTCGTCATGGCCGTCATCTTCCTGCTCGGCTTCTTCCTCGACTTCATCGAAATCGCCGTCGTGGTGGTTCCGATCATCGCGCCGATTCTGCTCGCGGACACTTCGGCCAACGTCACCGCCGTCTGGCTCGGCGTCATGATCGGCGTGAACATGCAGACGTCGTTCCTGACACCACCATTCGGGTTTGCGCTGTTCTATTTGCGAGGGGTGGCGCCACCAGTGGTCAAGACCATCCAGATGTACAAGGGCGTCGTGCCGTTCATTGCGCTGCAGTTACTCGGCCTGGTCATCGTCGGTCTGTACCCGACGCTCGTGAACTATCTGCCGAACCGGGTTTACCTGACTTCAGAGACAGCGCCGCCGCCCAAGAATCCGCGATTGCAGTATTGCATAGAGGAAAACCTCTTCGCGGCATATGACAGCCAGGGAGACGCTCTGCGTTCGAGCATCTCGACCGCGAAGGGGCTCGATATCAGTTACCTGCCGGACAAGTACAAGACGTCCCTGACGGAAGGCTTTGCGGCGGCGGAATCCACATTCGACCGTGTCGCCACGGTACGCGCTGCGGAGAAGGCAGTGCAGGACTACATTCCGGGTTATCAGCCGATGCACCGCGAGGTCCGTGATATTCAGCGGAAGATCGCCGTGATCGACAGGCGGATCGAAGGGCTCGAGCAGACCTATGGCCGCCGGTCTCGTCGGGGCGAATCGGAATCGGATCTTGCGTCTCTCAAGGATCGGATCGACAAGGCCAAGGCAGACAGAGCGGCAGTCGAAGCAACCATCCCGACGACATGGGAAGAGGCCCGCAAGTCTTATCTGAAACTCGCGGGTGACGAGAAAAAGGCCCGCCTGCAGTATCGCCGCAATGTCGATGATGCCTACGAGCCGGTGGTCGAAGTGCGCAAGGTCATCGACGGTGCCGAAGCGCTCGGCGCCGTGAGGGCCCCCATCGAGGGACTCCGGTCGGTCATCGCCAATGATGCGTCGAAAGCCGCGATGGACAAGATCAGGGCCGTGGAATCCATGCTGAGCCCGATCGCAGGTGCAAGCCCGATCAAATCGAAGCTTTCCCGGGCACGCCGCGCCATGAAGGGGGATGAGCCGAAACGCGACAAGGCCGCGGAAGAACTGGATCAGGCGCTGCAGATCCTTACAACCGAAGTCACCTGGCGTGACCGGGCTGCCAAGGACCTGGCGGCAGGACTTGCGACCTACGACAATGCGATCAAGGGAACGATCGGCGTGAGGTTGCAGGAGCGGTTGACGCAGGAGCAGGCGGAAAATGTCGCCGGTTGCCTGTCGATCCACAGGGACATCTCGCTGAGCTTCTAATCTCGCCTCAGGGTTCCGTAATCTGGAAAACGGTTATCGCGGAGGCGCGAAGCGCTCGCCTTTGCCTGCACCGTCTGATCAAATGCGGTCGGATCATGCGGAGGATGTCTTGAAGGCGGAACAGCTTTTTGACCTCACCGGGGAGGTTGCCCTGGTCACCGGCGCGTCAAGCGGTCTTGGCCGGCAGTTTGCCAAGACACTTGCGGCACATGGCGCGAAGGTGGGAATTGCCGCGCGGCGGACGGACCGCCTGGATAAGCTCAAGCAGGATATCGAGGCGGCGGGCGGCGAAGCTGTCGCCGTGGCGCTCGACGTTGCCGATCCGGATCAGGTCGCGCCGGCTCTCGATCAGGTCGAGGCGGCGTTCGGCACGGCCACGATAATCGTGAATAACGCGGGCGTGGCAATTCAGAAAATGGCCCTCGACATGACACGCGAGGACTGGCGCCGGATCATGGACGTGAATCTCGACGGCGTATGGCACGTAGCGCAGGAAAGCGCCAGACGCATGGCTGATGCAGGCAAGCCGGGCAGCATCATCAACATTGCTTCGCTGCTCGCGTTGCGTGTCGCCAAGACGCTCAGCGCCTATGCGGTGTCCAAGGCCGCGGTCAAGCAGCTCACCGAAGCGCTCGCGCTCGAATTTGCCCGCCACGGTATTCGCGTCAACGCCATCGCGCCCGGGTACGTGCTCACCGAAATGAACAGCGACTTCTTCGATACCGAGCAGGGCCAGGAACTGATCAAGGCGATACCCCAGCGCCGAATCGCAGATCCGGAAGAACTCGATGGGACGCTGCTGCTGCTCGCGTCGAAAGCGTCGGGATTCATGACCGGATCCACAATCACGATAGACGGCGGCCAGGCGCTCACGCTCGGCTGACCGCGCAGAAAGGAAAGTCGTCCATGGATTTCACGCTCCCCAAAGAAATCGACGAGTTGCGCCTGAAGGTCCGGGAGTTCGTCGAGGCAGAGGTCATTCCGCTCGAAAGCGACAAGGAGAACTACAACGAGTTCGACAATATCCGGATGGATGTCATGGACGGGGTGCGGGAGAAGGCCCGCGCGGCAGGGCTCTGGGCACCCCAGATGCCCAAAGAGCGCGGCGGGCTCGAACTCCCCATGGTCGGCTGGGCGGCCTTTTACGAGGAGGCCGGCCGCTCAATCTTCGGGCCTGCCTGTCTCAACTGCCAGGCGCCTGACGACGGCAACATGAGCGTGCTCAACAAGGTGGCCACCGACGCCCAGAAGGACCGATGGCTGCAACCGATCATTGACGGCAAGGTGCGCTCTTCGTTCGTGATGACCGAGCCCCACCCGGGATCGGGGTCCGATCCGTCGATGATGCTGACCACGGCGGAGCAAAAGGGCGACACCTGGGTGGTCAACGGGCGCAAGTGGTTTATCTCGGGTGCTGCGGTTGCCCAGCATTTCATTCTCATGGCCCGCACGTCTGATGACACCCGGCGCGGATTGACGGCGTTTCTGTTCGACCGGGACCAGCCGGGATGGCGCATCGTACGGCGCATCGAGAACATGGGCCCCGACGAGCATGGCGGGGTCTGCGAGCTCGATTTCGACGGCCTCGAGATTCCCGACGAGAACCGGCTCACGGAAATAGGTGACGGTCTGCGCCTGACCCAGATCCGACTCGGGCCGGCCAGGCTGACCCACTGCATGCGCTGGCTGGGACATGCCAAGCGCTGCATGGAAATCGCGGGCGCGTATATTGCGGAACGGCAGGGTTTCGGCATCCGTCTTGCGGACCGGGAGTCGGTGCAGACGGCCATGGGTGAACTGGCGCACGATATTCAGGTCGGCCGGCTGCTTGTCATGAACGCCGCCTGGAAACTCGACCAGGGCGACTACGCCCGCAAGGAAGTCTCGATGGCGAAAATCCATGTCGCCGATGTCCTGAACAAGGCCGCCGATACTTGCATTCAGCTGTGCGGGGCCAAGGGGTATTCGCGAGACACGATTCTGGAGTGGATCTACAGATATGCGCGTTGCGCCAAGATCGTCGACGGTGCATCGGAAGTCCACAAGATGGTGCTTTCGCGGGCGTACACCAAGGAGGGCAACGACTTCTGGCGCTGGGGTGTTTGAATCCTCCGTCCGGGACCGCTCAACGTGCCGATTTGACAGATTCGATAAAAATATGTCAGTATTGCTGACCTAACTTGAGTTCGACCGTACTCAAGCTATTTCTTGGGTTAGCGGTGAGAAATGGAAGCGACGGACATGACGCTGCGCGATGTCAAACTCAGTGACAAGTTCGACCTGAACACGAAGGAAATTTTCGTCAGCGGAACCCAGGCTCTGGTCCGATTGGCCATGATGCAGAAGGAACGCGACCGGCAGGCGGGTCACAACACCGCCGGCTATGTCAGCGGATACCGCGGTTCTCCGCTCGGCGGGCTCGACCAGCAGTTCGGCCGCGCGGAGAAGTTTCTCAAGGACTACGACGTCAAGTTCCAGCCGGGCCTGAACGAGGACCTGGCCGCCACGGCGATCTGGGGTGCACAGCAGGCCGAAATGCGGGGCGAGGGTGCTTTCGATGGCGTCTTCGGCATGTGGTACGGCAAGGGTCCGGGTGTGGACCGCTGCGGCGACGTGTTCCGGCATGCCAATTTCGCCGGGTCGTCCAAGCTCGGCGGTGTCCTTGCCCTGATGGGCGATGATCACACCTGCGAATCCTCCACCACCGCGCACCAGAGCGAATTTGCCCTCATGGATGCCATGATGCCCGTCCTCAACCCGGCGGGCGTCCAGGAACTGCTTGATTTCGGCATCTACGGCTGGGCGCTGTCGCGCTATTCCGGCTGTTGGGTCGGGCTCAAATGTGTCAAGGACACGGTGGAGTCGACAGCCGTCGTGGACGGGTCGATCGACCGGGTGAAGATCGTCATTCCCGATGATTTCGAAATGCCGCCGGGCGGCCTGAACATCCGGCCGAACGATATCCCGCTGGAACAGGAAGCGCGGCTTCACGATTACAAGCGGTTCGCCGCCACGGCCTTCGGCCGGGCCAACAAGCTCGACCAGATGATCATGCAGGGCGGTCAAAGCCCGAAGATCGGGATCATCTCCGCCGGCAAGAGTTATCTCGATGTCCGCCAGGCGCTCGATGAACTGGGGATCGACGAGGTCGCGGCGTCGAAATTGGGCGTGCGCGTTTACAAGGTCGGCATGGTCTGGCCGCTTGAGCCCGACGGTATCGAGAAGTTCGCCGAAGGACTCGATCTGATTATCGTCGTCGAGGAGAAGCGCTCGCTCATCGAGACGCAGGTGCGCGAGCAACTCTACGGGCGGTCCAATGCGCCGGTCATCATCGGCAAGAAGGACGAAGAGGGACAGACCCTGTTTCCCGCCAAGGCCGCGCTTGAACCGAACCAGGTCGCCATCGCGATCGCGGACCGGCTGCAGTCGATCCATCCCGACCAGCAGGTCGCCGGTGCGCTTGACGCCATCAAGGCGGTGCAGGGCAAGGTCCGTAACACGCCGGATACGGCGGTCCGCAAGCCCTATTTCTGCTCGGGCTGCCCGCACAACAGTTCGACGGTCGTGCCCGAGGGCGGGCGCGCCTATGCCGGCATCGGCTGTCACTGGATGGTGCAGCTTGTCGAAGGCCGCAATACCGAAGGCTTCACCCACATGGGAGGCGAGGGGGCGAACTGGATCGGCGAGGCGCCGTTCTCCACGCGCGATCACGTGTTCCAGAACCTCGGCGACGGCACCTACAACCATTCGGGCATTCTCGCGATCCGGGCGGCTATCGCCTCCGGCGTGAACATGACCTTCAAGATCCTCTACAACGACGCGGTCGCCATGACCGGCGGCCAGACCCATGAAGGCGGATTGTCTGTGCCCCAGATCGCGCGTCAGGTGGCGGCGGAAGGCGCCAGGCGGATCGTTGTCGTTTCAGACGAGCCGGAAAAGTATCCGGCCGATGTCGGCTTCCCCTATGCGACCCGCGTCTATCACCGCGATGAGCTCGAAACGGTACAGCGTGAGTTGCAGGACGAAGAGGGCGTGACGATCCTGATCTACGACCAGACCTGCGCGGCTGAGCTGGTCTGCGAGGGTTGCGGTGACTGCGGCATGCAGTCCAACTGCGTCGCCATAACGCCGGTCGAAACCGAGTTCGGGCGCAAGCGCCAGATCGACCAGTCCGCCTGCAACAAGGACTACTCCTGCCTGAAGGGCTTCTGTCCGAGCTTCGTGACGGTCAAGGGCGGCGAGTTGCGCAAGGGTCAGGCGAAGGAGATGGCGAAGACGCCCGATGCCGCGTTGTTCGAGGTGCTGCCGGAGCCGACGCTTCCGTCGGTCGACAAGCCCTACAGCGTGGTGGTGACCGGTGTCGGCGGTACGGGCGTCGTGACCATCGGCGCGCTGATCGGCATGGCGGCGCATCTCGAGGACAAGGGATGCGGCATCATCGATATGGCCGGCCTTGCGCAGAAGGGCGGTTCGGTCGTGGCGCACCTGAAAGTCGCCAAGCGTCCGGAGGACATCCAGACCATTCGGGTCGCTGCGGGCGGGGCCGATCTCGTGCTCGGCTGCGACATGATCGTTGCGGCGTCGGAAAAGGTCCTGGCGACGATGCGCAACGGCGGCACGCGGGCCGTGGTCAACAGCCATGAAACCATGCCAGCGGATTTCACCCAGAATGCGGATTACCAGTTCCCGGCGCATCTGATGGAACTGGCGATCGAGTCGCGTGCTGGCGAAACGAATGTCGACTTTGTCGAGGCGACGGAGATCGCGACCGCGCTGATCGGTGACTCCATCGCCACGAACCTGTTCATGCTGGGCTTCGCCTTCCAGAAGGGCTACGTCCCGGTCTCCTCGGCGTCGCTGGAGAAAGCCATCGAGCTGAACGGCGTTGCCATTGAAATGAACAAGCAGGCCTTCCTCTGGGGCCGCCGTGCGGCGCACGACCTTGCGCGGGTCGAGGAAATCGTGATGCCGGAGCCGGAAGGCGACAGCATTCACCACATGTCCCAGACGCTGGACGAGATTGTCGAGCGGCGGGTCGAGTTCCTGACCGCCTACCAGGATGCGGAGTATGCGGCCCGCTACAAGGCGCTGGTCGATCGCGTACAGACCGCGGAAAGTGCGCTTGGCGGCGGACAGGGCGATGCGCTGGCTACGGCCGTGGCCCGGTATTTCTTTAAGCTGATGGCCTACAAGGACGAGTACGAGGTCGCCCGGCTTTATACAGACGGATCGTTCGTCCGGCAGGTGGCCGAGAAATTCACCGGCGACTACTCGCTGGAATTCAATCTCGCGCCGCCGATGCTGGCCAAGCCCGATCCGGACAGTGGACTGGTGAGCAAGATGCAGTTCGGGCCGTGGATGATGACGGCCTTCAAGCTTCTCGCGAAGTTCAAGTTCCTGAGGGGGTCGGCCTTCGATCCGTTCGGCCATGCCGCCGAACGCAAGCTGGAGCGGCAGCTCATCGGTGACTATGAGAATACCGTTGAGGAACTGCTCAAGACCCTGTCGGCGGACAATCTGGAGCTTGCGGCGGAAATCGCGTCAATTCCGGAACACATCCGCGGCTACGGCCACGTGAAACAGCGTCATTACGAAGACGCCAAGGCGAACGAGGCACTGCTGCTGGAGCGGTTCCGGACAGGCGGCGCGCCGGAAAAGGCTGTCGCCTGAGCGATCCGTTTCGCGTCCTTCACGCTGTAAAAATGTAACCCACCCCGCGGATCGTCTTGATGATCTGCGGTGCTTTGGGGTCGTTCTCGATCTTGCGCCGTAAATTCATGATGTGCACGTCGATGCTGCGGTCGAAAGGATTGGACCGCCGGTTGCGCACGTTTTCGAGCAGCGTGTCCCGGTCCAGCGCCCGGTTCGGGTTGCGGGCCAGTTCGCTGAGCAGGTCGAATTCCGCCGACGTCAGAGCCACTTCCTCGCCTGCCGGAGATGTCAATCGCCGTGCGGGTATGCTCAAGGTCCAGCCATGAAATTTCAGCTCTGACTCGTCTCTCTCGTCGGCCGGGCTGCCCGCGCGCCGCAGGATGTTCCGGACCCTCGCGATCAGCTCGCGGTGCTCGAACGGTTTGGCGACATAGTCGTCTGCGCCCAGCTCCAGCCCGATGACCCGGTCGACGGGCTCGCCGCGACCGGTGAGGATGATCACCGGGAGGTCGTGCTCCCTGCGCAGTTCCCTCAAGAGTTCCAGACCGTCCTCTCCGGCCAGCATCAGATCGAGAATGACGAGGTCGACCTTCGTGGACCTGAGGACGTCGCGCATGGCTGCCCCGCTGTGCGCACCGAGCGCATCGAACCCGACGGGTTTCAGGCAGTTGATGACCAGCGCGCAGATATCGGGTTCGTCGTCGACAACCAGGATTGTTGCTGCGGGCTGCATCGTTTCACGCACTTGTTGAAAATCCGCCGATCCCGGGTAATGCCGGGATAAGTCATACGGGGCGGTATCAGGCATTGCTCTAGCGCGCGGCGGCCTGAGCGTCAATTGCTGCCGACCGCCGCACCGATCAGGGCGACGGGAACGGTCCGGTATTGATTTCCCAGCGGGCGTATCGGGCCGGCGTGCTGTCGCAAAGCTCGACCGACAGAACGCGCCAGCGGTCGTTCGGCGAATAGGTCGTGTCCGAGGTATCGCCGACCGCAAGGCACAGACTGGAGCCCTTGAGCCTGACCTGGCCATCGTTCCCGAAAGTAAAGGTCTGCAAGGACTTGCTTTCAAAGAACGCCGTGCGATGACCGCACGGGCGCAGGAGGATGGAGGCGCCGGGCAGGGCGCGGCCGTTGACGCCCGCAGCCGTGATGCACAAGCTGACTTGCGGGAATTCGATCATGCCGTCCTCGCGCAGGACGATCGCGCTGTCCGGGGTCAGGCCGGGCTTGCAGTTGTGCGCAAAGATCGGCACCTCCAGACGGAGGTTCGACCCGACACCGAGTATGTCGAGGCAATAGCCGTCAACGGGCCGGTCAAGCCGGTCTTTCAGTCTGAGATGGCCCGGTTCCGGTTCATTTGCCGATGCGGATCCGGCCATGGTGAAACAGAGAAGTGAAATCGCGAGAAATCGGCGCATGTCGTGCTCCAGGCGTTTGCCCTGCCACAGGTGGCGGGGTCGCCTAGACAATATTGCTCGGTGCACCGGCAAGACAAACCGCAGACAGAACGGCGCGATCAGGAGCGGCCGTTATCGCGGCTCTATTCATCAAGCGCCGCGCGGATGGCGGCGGCGAGCTGCTGCTTTTCGAAGGGCTTGGGCAGGAAGGGCAGGGCCGAGGCGGTTCCCTTTGACCGTGCTCTCGCTTCGTCGGGATATCCGGACATCAGCAGGATCCGCAATTCGGGCTGAATGCTGCGCGCCTTGTCGGCGAGTTCGTAGCCATTGGGGCCGTCGACCATCACGACGTCGCTCAGCACCAGATCGATACCGGTTTCGTCGCGCACGAGGTCCAGCGCGGATGCACCATCGCCGACCTCGAGCACATTGTACTCCAGGGCACGCAGCGCGTTTACGGTGTAACTGCGCACCTCGTCGTCATCTTCGACGACCAGAATGGTCTCGGTGCCGGTTTCCGGCGCCGCCGCGGCACCCTCGTCCCTGGCGCATGGCGTCTCATCCCGGCCGCTCGAACGCGGCAAACGGATTTCGATGGTGGTGCCTTTGCCGCGTTCGCTCCTGAGATCGATCGTACCGCCCGATTGCTGCACGAAGCCGTAGACCATGCTCAGCCCCATGCCGTGGCCGCGGCCCAGTCCCTTGGTGGAGAAGAACGGCTCGAACGCCCGCTCCGCGACCGACGCCGGCATGCCCGTGCCGGTATCGGCAACGCAAAGCCGCACCTCTCCCGGTTCTCCGTCCGGGCCGGGTTCGGATGCATCCACCTCGACCGTGAGCAGTCCGCCGGACGGCATGGCGTCGCGGGCGTTGATCGCGAGGTTGAGCAGGGCGTTCTCCATCTGGTTGGGATCGGCGACAACCGGGCAGGGCCGGTCGGAAATGCGGAACTCCGTGCGCACCGCGGTGCCGAGCGTGCGCTCGAACAAGTCGACCATTCCCGTGACCCGTTCGCCGGCGTCGAACGCCTTGGGCTGCAATGGCTGTTTCCGGCTGAAGGCAAGCAGATGCTTGACCAGTTCCGCACCGCGCCGTGCCGCGCCGAGGGCCGGATCGATCTGGCCCACGGTGAATTCGTCGCCGCTCAGCTGCTCGCGGAGCAGGTTCAGATTGCCGATGACGATGGTCAGAAGGTTGTTGAAGTCGTGCGCGAGGCCTCCGGTCAACTGGCCGACCGCCTTCATCTTCTGGGCCTGCCTGAGGGCGGCTTCCGCCTGCCTGTGGTCGGTGACGTCCTGGGCCAGAATGAAATAGCCCATGACTGCGCCGTCGGCGTTGAAATGCGGGATGAACGTGGAAATGGCGTCGATGCGTTTGCCGCTCGGCAACCGCAGGCGGAACTCGTTGGTCACCAGTTCGCCGGCGAGCGCGCGGTCCATCTGGTCGCGCAACGTATGGTGGATCCCGGTGCCGAGCACCTCGTCGACGCTGCGGCCGAGGATCTCGTCGGGCGGATGGCCGGTCCACTCCTCGAAATGGCGGTTGGCGAACCGGTAACGCTGATCGGAATCGACATAGCCGATCAGGACAGGCACGCCGTCGGCAATGAGCCGGATCCATTCCTCGCTCTGCTGCAACGCGCCGTGGGCGCGCTCGCGCTCGGCGACCTCCTCGACCAGCTTGGCGTTGAGCTCCGACAGCTCCCGCGTGCGCTCCTGAACCCTGCGCTCCAGGTCGTCATGGCTTGCGGCGAGCGCGTCTTCCGCCTTTTTGCGGTCGGTGATGTCCTTGTAGATGGTGACAAAACCGATGCCGGGGATCGGGTTGCCGCGGATCTCCAAGACCGTGCCGTTGGGCCGGATGCGCTCCATGCAGTGCGACTTGAACTGGCGGGCCAGCACCACCCGTTCCGCGACCAGGTCTTCGGCCGATCCGGGGCCGTATTCCCCGCGTTCCGCGTTGTAGCGAATGAAGGCGTCGAAAGGTTTCCCAAAGGTTGCGAACTCGTCTTCCGGGAAATCGAACATCTCGAAGAAGCGGGCGTTCCAGGCGACCAGCTTGAGGTCGAGATCGTAGACCGTGAACCCGTCGTCGAGCTGGTCGAGCGCGGCCTGGATATAGCTCAGGCGCTGATGCCAGTCGGCTTCGCGTTCCGCATTCTGTTCTATCTGATCGACGTTCATCGTCCCGATCCGCACGCGGTCCCGGTTCCACGGATTGCTGTAACCTGAGGCCACGATGTCCCGTTCCGGCTCGCAGGGCAAAGGCCTTTACAATTCTTTACAGAAGCCAAACAGGAATCGAACCGGGCCCATATATCGCCTTTACAACGCATGGATATAAACGATTTCGCCCGGTCCCGCAGCCGTTGCGGGCCTTGGGCGAGAGACAGGGATTTCGCGGTTGAAGGGCCCGGTCTTTCCGTCAGGAGGAAAGCCTGATGGACATTCCGGATTGTCTTGCTACCAAAGTGAATTGAGGTATTCTGCCTGACATTTCGGAGGATGAGGGAAATTGTGGCCTCCGGCGTGTAGTGACAACAACAAAAAGTGATACAAGTTTTGCGTGTCATGTGGCATCTGGTGTAACACTTTTGTTGTGACCGATCGGATCAGCCGCCCCGAAGAGGCGGGCCGAATAATAGCGAAGGGAGACTAGCGTGGGGACTGGGACGTCGTCCGTCCGGACCGGCGAGACATTTCCAAACTTGCTGTTGCGCAATGCCAGGGAATTTGGCGACCGGCCGGCTATCCGCGAGAAGGATCTGGGGATCTGGCAGACGTGGACCTGGAGCGAGGTTCTGGACGAGGTGCGGGCCTTTTCCATCGGACTTTCCAAACTCGGACTCGAACGCGGACAGATGCTGGCTATTGTCGGTGACAACCGGCCGCGGCTGTACTGGTCGATGTGTGCGGCACAGGCGCTGGGCGCCATTCCGGTGCCGGTCTACCAGGACTCGGTCGCCGAGGAGATGGCCTACGTGCTGGAGCATGCCGGCGTGGTCATGGCCGTGGTGGAGAACCAGGAGCAGGTCGACAAGGTCCTGGAGATTGGCGAGACCTACGACGGCATCAAGAACATCATCTATGACGAAGACCGGGGCCTGGGCAAATATGCCGTCGACGGCCTGATGTCGTTCGAGGAGGTCCAGGCGATCGGCCGCAAGGCGATGGTCGAGGACGCCGGTGCAGAGGCGGCCTGGAAGGCAGAGATCGACAAGGGCGGCCTCGAAGACACCGCCATCATCCTTTACACCTCCGGCACGACAGGACGCCCCAAGGGCGTCGTGCTCACCATGGCGAACTGCCTGTGGGCCGCTGACGTCGCGAACGAGTTCGACAAGCTCGACGAGCGCGAGGAAACCATCGCCTATCTGCCGATGGCCTGGGTCGGGGACCACGTGTTCTCCTACGCCCAGTCGCTTGCGGCTGGCTACTGCGTCAACTGCCCGGAAAACCGGGACACGGTGACGGACGACCGCCGGGAGATCGGCACCACCTACGCGTTCGCGCCGCCGCGTGTCTATGAGGCGCTGATCACGGAAACCATGGTGCGCATGGAAGATGCGAGCCCGCTGAAAAAGCGGATGTTCGACTACTTCCTCGGCGTCGCGCGGGAATGGGGCGAAAAGATTCTCAACGGCGAGTCGGTTCCGCTTGGTGCGCGGCTCAAATATTTCATCGGCGACATTCTGGTCTACGGGCCGCTGAAGAACATCTTCGGCCTGTCCAAGGTGCGCGTTGCCTACACCGCCGGCGAGGCGATCGGCCCGGAGATTTTCAGGTTCTACCGCGCACTCGGCATGAACCTGAAGCAGCTCTACGGGCAGACCGAGGCAGCCGTCTACATCACCAACCAGCCGGATGCCGAGATTTATGCTGACACGGTCGGCAAGCCGCTGGAAGGCATCGAGATCGAGATCGCGGATTCAGGTGAGGTCATGTACCGGTCCCCGGGTGTCTTCAAGGAATACTACAAGAACCCCGAAGCCACGCAGGAAACCAAGACCGCTGACGGCTGGGTCCATTCCGGTGACGCCGGTTTCTTCGACGAGCACGGGCACCTGAAGATCATCGACCGGGCCAAGGATGTCGGCAAGCTCAAGGACGGCACGCTGTTTCCGCCCAAGTACATCGAGAACAAGCTCAAGTTCTATCCGAACATCAAGGAAGCCGTGGCTTTCGGCCACGATCGCGACTTCGTCACCTGCTTCATCAACATTGACCTGCACGCCGTCGGCTCATGGGCGGAGCGCAACAATGTCATGTACGCCAGTTATCAGGAACTCGCCGGGCATCCCGATGTCTACAAGATGATCGAGAAGCATGTGGAAGAGGTGAACGAGGAACTGTCGCACGAGGACCGCGTTGCGGGCGCACAGATCCACCGGTTCCTGATCCTGCACAAGGAGCTTGATCCCGACGACGGCGAGATCACGCGTACGGCGAAGGTTCGCCGCTCGCTGATCAACGAGCGGTACGAGCCGCTCATCGACGCGCTCTACGATCACTCCAAGAAACGCCAGAAGATCAGCACCGAAGTGACGTTCGAAGACGGTCGTCGCGGCACGATCGAGGGCGACGTCGAGATCCGCGACATGAAGACCTTCGCGCCCGCCGAGGCGGTAAAAGAGGCCGCTGAATGATCCGAACAGTAGAGTCAAACGTCGCGCCGGGGGATGTGCTGCTCGACGTGGCGAACGTGTCGCTGTCCTTCGGCGGCGTCAAGGCGATCACCGACGTCAGCTTCGACATCCTGAAGGGCGAGATCCGCGCGATCATCGGTCCGAACGGCGCTGGCAAGACGTCGATGCTCAACGTTATCAACGGGTTCTATCACCCGCAGGACGGCACCGTGTCCTTCCGCGGCCACACGCGCCGCCAGATCAAGCCGCATGAAGCGGCGGCGTCAGGTATCGCGCGGACATTCCAGAACGTGGCCCTGTTCCGCGGTATGAGCACGCTGGACAACATCATGACCGGGCGGTCCCTGAAGATGACGAAGGGTCTGTTCTGGCACCTGTTCCGGTTCGGTCCGGCCGAACAGGAGGAGATGGAGCACCGCGAGTTCGTCGAACACGTCATCGATTTTCTGGAAATCCAGCATATCCGGCGGACGCCGGTCGGGCGGCTGCCCTACGGTCTGCAGAAGCGCGTCGAGTTGGGTCGCGCGCTGGCGATGGAGCCGGAGCTCCTGTTGCTCGACGAGCCGATGGCCGGCATGAACCTCGAGGAGAAAGAGGACATGTCGCGCTTCATCCTCGACGTCAATGATCAGTTCGGGACGACGATAGCCCTGATCGAGCACGACATGGGTGTGGTCATGGACCTGTCGTCGCGTGTGGTGGTGCTGGACTACGGCAAGAAGATCGCGGACGGAACGCCGGACGAGGTGAGTTCCAACCAGGATGTGATCGACGCCTATCTGGGTGTGAGCCATTAGGGGACGATGATGGGCGAGCTACTCTACAACATATTCCTCGATCCGTTCGTGCAGATGGTCACTCTGCCGGACTTCTTCGTCCAGGTGCTCTGGGAAGGTTTCGTCTCCGGCGTGCTCTATTCCCTGATCGCGCTGGGCTTTGTGCTGATCTTCAAGGCCTCCGGCGTCTTCAACTTCGCACAGGGCATCATGGTGGTGTTCGGCGCGCTTTCACTCGTCGGCCTCTATGCTGCCGGTGTTCCGGCCTATCTGGCCCTGCTGTTGTGCATCGTCATCATGTTCGCGCTGGCCTATACCGTGGAACGAGTGGTGCTGCGCCCGCTGGTGAACCAGGAGGACATCATCCTGTTCATGGCCACGATTGGGCTGAACTACTTCCTGATCGGCTTCGGGGAGCTGGTGTTCGGCGGCGAGCCGAAGACCATGATCACGCAGGAACTGTTCCTGCCGACCGGTGTCTTCGATTTCAACATCCTCGGTGGCCTGGTCAGTATCCAGCAGATCGACCTGTCGGCCGCCGTCATCGCCGGCGCCATGGTTGCGGGTCTGGCCGTCTTCTTCAACAAGACCCGCATCGGCCGCGCACTGCGCGCCGTTGCGGACGATCACCAGGCCGCACTTTCGGTGGGCATCTCGTTGAACCAGATCTGGGTCATCGTGTGGTTCGCCGCGGGTATCGTGGCGCTGGCCACCGGTATCATGTGGGGTGCGCGGTCCGACGTCAGCTTCTCTCTCGCGATTGTCGCGCTCAAGGCACTGCCGGTGCTGATCCTGGGCGGTTTCACGTCGATCCCGGGCGCCATCGTCGGCGGCCTCATTATCGGCATCGGCGAGAAGATCGGCGAGGTTTACTGGGGTCCGCTGGTGGGCGGCGGCATCGAGGGCTGGCTCGCCTATGTCATCGCGCTCGGTTTCCTGCTGTTCCGGCCGCAGGGACTGTTCGGCGAAAAGATCATCGAGCGCGTGTAGGGAGACAGGGTCATGCTTTATCGCGAAGTCGGCCAGTTCAAGACGACATACCGCGCGGATCAGTCGGTATTTCCGATCCTTCAGGACCGGTTCGGCATCATCGCCATCCTGGTGATTGCCTTCGGTGTGCTGCCGTGGGTCGCCAATGACTTCTGGCTCAACTCGATCCTGATCCCGTTTCTGATTTTTGCGCTCGCAACAATCGGTCTGAACATTCTGACCGGATATGCCGGGCAGCTTTCGCTCGGCACCGGCGGGTTCATGGGAGTGGGTGCCTACGCCTGCTACAAGCTGGTGACGATCTTCCCCGATATGAACGTGATCGTGGCGATCCTGCTGTCGGGCTTCGTGGCAGCCGCCGTCGGCATGTTCTTCGGGCTGCCGTCCTTGAGGATCAAGGGTTTCTATCTGGCGGTTGCGACCCTTGCTTCCCAGTTTTTCCTGGAGTGGGCGTTCGGCCGCATTGCCTGGCTTTACAACTACAACGACTCCGGCGCCATCGAGGTTCCGACTCGCGAAGTGTTCAACATCGCGGTGACCGGTCCTACGGCCACCTCTCAGCACCGCTACCTCGTCGTGCTTGCGATTGTCGTCGGTCTGACCTGGATCGCGTCGAACCTCGTGCGCGGACGGTTTGGCCGGAACTGGATGGCTGTTCGCGACCGCGACATTGCCGCGGAACTCATGGGGATCCGCCTGTTGCCGGCCAAGCTCACGGCCTTCGCAATCAGCTCGTACTACTGCGGCGTCGCGGGCGCCATGATGGTATTCCTGTGGCTCGGCGCCGCCGAAGTCGAGAGCTTCGACATCAACCATTCGTTCCTGATCCTGTTCATGGTGATCATCGGCGGCCTGGGCAGCCTTCTGGGTGCGTTCCTGGGCGCGGCCTTCATCTGGCTGATGCCGATCTTCCTGCGCGCGGCGCCCGAGATGTTCGGATTCTCGATCGCGGCTGCGACGGTCGAGCATCTGAACTTCATGATCATCGGCGCGCTGATCATCTTCTTCCTGATCGTCGAACCCCACGGGTTTGCCAGGTTGTGGCAGGTGACCAAGGAAAAACTCAGGCGATGGCCGTTCCCGTACTAGCCGGGACGAGGCCGCTTGAGGGTTAACGAATTGAAGATAGGAGGGTTTTGTCATTTGAGGACCGGGTGCTAGGGTTTGAGCACCGTCGCGTCAGGCTGTTACCTGCGTGACCTGAAATGACGAATCGCGCCGGATAATGAGGGAGTTTTAACCGGCGTTTGTTGAAAACAGTGGAGGAGACAACCCATGAGTTTTAGGAAACTCGCGATCGGTGCCGCCGCAGCGGTCATGCTTGGCGGGTCCCTGGCGTCCGTGCCGGAACCCGTACAGGCCGAAGACTCGATCTACGTTCCGCTTCTGACCTACCGTACCGGACCGTTCGCCGGATCGGGTATCCCGATTGCCGATGGTTTGCATGACTACCTGACCATGCTCAACGAGCGTGACGGTGGCATCGGTGGCGTGAAGCTTGTCATCGAGGAATGCGAAACCGGCTACAACGCCCAGAAGGGTGTCGAGTGCTACGAAGGCACCAAGGGCAAGGGTGCGGTGGTCTACAACCCGTATTCGACGGGCATCACCCTGCAGCTGATCCCCAAGGCGCCGGTCGACAAGATCCCGGTTCTGTCCATGGGCTACGGCCTGTCGGCAGCCGCTGACGGCCAGAAGTTCCCCTGGGTCTTCAACGCCCCGGCAACCTACTGGAGCCAGGCTTCCGCTGTCGTCAAGTACATGGACGCCAATGGTGGCGTGAAAGGCAAAAAAATCGGCTTCATCTATCTCGACGTCGGTTACGGCCGCGAGCCGATTCCGCTGCTCGAGCAGCTTGCCAAGGACATGGGCTTCGAACTGCTGAAGATTCCGGTCGGCGTGAAGGAAATGCAGAACCAGTCGTCGCACTGGCTGCAGGTCCGCAAGGAGCGTCCTGACTGGATGGTGATGTGGGGCTGGGGTGCCATGAACCCGACCGCGATCAAGGAAGCCGCCAAGATCCGCTTCCCGATGGACAAGTTCATCGGTGTGTGGTGGTCCGGCAGCGACGATGACGCGCGTCCGGCCGGTGCCGGTGCCAAGGGCTACAAGTCAGCCAACTTCCACGGCACGGGCGCTGACTTCCCGGCGCTTCAGGACATCATCAAGCATGTCATCGACAAGGGCAAAAGCCAGGTCAAGGACAAGGCCAAGGTCGGCGAGAACTTCTATAATCGCGGCGTCATGAACGCCGTCGTGATCGCCGAGGCCATCCGGACCGCGCAGAAAGTCACCGGCAAGAAAGCCATTACCGGTGTCGAGATGCGTGTTGGCCTGGAAAACCTCGACCTGTCGGCCGAGCGTCTCAAGGAAATCGGCCTCGAAGGCTTCACCAACCCGATCAAGGTGACCTGTAAAGACCATGCAGGCGCTCACCCGATCTACATCCAGCAGTGGGATGGCAAGGGCTGGACGAAGGCCTCCGACTGGATCACGCCCATGCGTGATGTGGTCCGCCCGCTCCTGGAAGAAGCCGCGGTCAAGTACATCGCGGACAAGCCGGGTTGGGAAACGCAGGAATGCAAGTAAGTCCTGACCATCAGGACAACGAGAAGGGGGAACGCCCGTGAGCGAAGCCGCAGAAAACACGGTTTTGTCCGTCAACAATATCGAGGTGATCTATGACCATGTGATCCTCGTGTTGAAGGGCGTTTCCCTCCAGGTTCCCGAGGGGGGCATTGTTGCCCTCCTCGGTGCCAACGGGGCAGGCAAGACAACAACCCTCAAGGCCGTTTCCAACCTGCTACGCGCCGAGCGCGGCGAGGTGACCAAGGGCAATATTGAGCTCAATGGTGACCGTGTGGACGCTCTGTCACCTAACGAGCTGGTGCGGCGCGGCTGCATCCAGGTGATGGAGGGACGGCACTGCTTCGAACACCTCACAGTAGAAGAGAATCTCCTCACCGGCGCCTATACGCGCAAAGACGGACGTGGTGCGATCGCGCAAGACCTCGAGATGGTCTACAGCTATTTCCCCCGCCTCAGGGAACGCCAGACGAGCCTTGCAGGCTATATTTCCGGTGGCGAGCAGCAGATGACCGCGATCGGCAGGGCGCTGATGTCGCGACCGAATACGATCCTGCTTGACGAGCCGTCCATGGGACTGGCGCCGCAGCTGGTCGAGGAAATCTTCGAAATCGTCCAGCAACTCAATCAAAAGGAAAAGGTGAGTTTCCTGCTGGCCGAGCAGAACACAAACGTCGCCCTCAAATTCGCAACTTACGGTTACATTCTCGAAAACGGTCGGGTCGTGCTCGACGGAGAGGCCTCAGCCCTGCGCGAGAACGAGGACGTCAAGGAATTCTACCTGGGCGTTGCCGGAGGCGACCGCAAGTCGTTCCGTAACGTCAAACACTATAAGCGGCGCAAGCGCTGGCTCGCCTGATTGCCGCTGAACACATTTCAAATCGACATGGTGTGATTATGAGTGACAGCCGTTTTTTCGACGCGCTCGAAACGCGCGATCCCGAGATTCGGGAGAACGATCTTTTCTCGGCTCTGCCCGACTTTCTTCGCGACGCAACCGGGAAGGCCTCCGGCTGGGCCGAACACCTGGCAGGTATCGATCCGGATTCTGTCACATCGCGCGAAGCGCTTGCCGGGCTGCCGGTGCTGCGCAAGTCTGAGCTTCTGGAGCGCCAGAGCGCTAACCGCCCGTTCGGCAATCTTACGACGGTTCCAGCGGGCGAGCTCGGTCGCCTGTTCATGTCCCCCGGACCAATCTTCGACCCCGAGGGCAAGGGCAAGGACTGGTGGCGGGTCGGTCGTGCGCTTTATGCCGCCGGCGTGCGCCCGGGAGACATCATTCACAATTCCTTCGCCTATCACCTGACACCCGCAGGGCACATGTTCGAGAGCGGAGCGCACGCCATCGGGTGCGCAGTCATCCCGGCCGGCATTGGCAACACGGAAATGCAGATACAGGCCATTCAGGCCCTGCAGCCGACCGGGTATGCCGGTACGCCGGATTACCTGAAGGTGCTGCTGGATGCCGCCGCGGAAGCCGGCACGGATTCATCGAGCCTCAAGAAAGGCCTTGTTTCCGGTGCGGCGCTGCCGCCGTCCCTGCGAAGCGAGCTCTCCGACCGCGGTGTCGACGTGGTGCAGTGTTACGGGACAGCCGATCTGGGCATCGTCGCCTATGAGTCCGAGGCCAAGGAGGGCATGATTATCGACGAGAAGATCATCGTCGAGATCGTGACGCCGGGCACGGGTGAACCGGTGACGCCAGGGGATGTCGGGGAGATCGTCGTGACGAGCCTGAATCCCGATTATCCGATGATCCGTTTTGCCACGGGCGACATGTCGGCCATTCTCGAAGGCGCCAGCCCCTGCGGGCGGACCAATATGCGCATCAAGGGCTGGATGGGCCGCGCCGATCAGGCGGCCAAGGTCAAGGGCATGTTCGTGCGGCCGGAACAGATTGCCGACATCGCGAAGAAGCATCCGGAACTCGGGCGCCTGAGGCTTGTAGTCGGCCGTGAAGGCGAGCAGGACGTCATGACGTTGCGGGCGGAGTCCGCCGACACCGGCGACGACGTTTCGGCCCAGATCGCCGAAACGGTCCAGTCGGTCTGCAAGGTGCGCGGAGCGGTCGAACTGGTGTCGCCCGGCTCATTGCCGAACGATGGTGTGGTCATCGCCGACGAGCGGTCCTACGACTGATATCGGTCTGGGCTATTGCTCCCAGGGCGGGGATCTGCCGATCCGCTCCAGCAGAAAATCGATGAAGATCCGGACCTTTGCGGTCAGGACATTCGATTTCGGATAGACGAGCCACAGCACGGTCCGGTCATCGACCTCGTATTCCGGCAGAACGCGGACGAGTGAACCGTCAGAGATCTCGGCATGGACACTCCAGGTCGAATTCGCCGAAATGCCGGCGCCGGCAACTGTCGCGAGCTTCTGGCTCAGACCGTCATCCACAACCAGCCGGCACCCGGTCTGGCGGGTATCGAATTCTCCGGTCTTGCCGTCGCGAGAGATCAGGCGTCTGGCTGCCTGATCCTTGAATGCAATCAGGCGGTGTGCGCCGAGGTCTTCCGGCTGAAGGGGTGTCCCGTGCCTTTCGAGATAGCCGGGCGATGCACAGAGCACACGCCTGTCATCGGCAAGCTTGCGCCCCTTGAGACTGGTGTCTTCCAGTTCGGTGTTGCGCAAGGCCAGGTCGAAGCTGCCTTCGATCAGATCGAACCGTGTGTCGGACAGCCTGAGGTCGAGATTGATCCCGGGATGCAGGTCGAGGAAGTCCGGCAGGAGCGGGACAATATAGAGCTGGGCGAACGTACTGGGCGCGGCGAAGCGGAGCGTGCCTGTCGCCGTCGGACTGCCCAGTCCCAGTGCCGCCCGCGCAGAGTTCTCCTGGGCGAGCATCTCCCGCGCGTAAGGCAGGAACTCCGCCCCCTCCAGTGACAATGCGACTTTGCGGGTCGAGCGGTGCAGCAGATCCGCGCCCAGGCTTGATTCCAGCTTTGCCAATCTGGCGCTGGCCACGGCCGGCGCCATGCCGAGCTCGCGGCCCGCCGCGCTGATATTGAGCTTTTCCGCCGCCAGGACAAAAAGCCGGACGCTTTCGGTATCCATACGATTATATCCAAAATCCGAATTATGAACTCAAGAATGAGCCATTTATATGCATTTCGCAATGAGTATATCAATGATCGTACCCGGGCACCGCCAAGCCCACCCCCAAAACCACAGGAGTTACCGATGTTCGAGAATATCGGCTGGATCGTCGAGGCCAAGATCGAGGACGGCAGGCGTGATGAGTTCAAAGCCGTTGTCGAAGAGATCGTTGCGGCAACGCGGAAGGAAGGCGGCACGCTGAACTACCAGTATTACGTCTCCGACGATGGCGACGTTCTGGTCTACGAACGCTTCGCCAACGCCGAGTCCGCTCATATCCACATTTCGAACTGGGACAATTTCGCCGAGCGGTGGCTCGCCGCCGCGCCGGCAACCCGGATGGTCCATCTCGGCGACCTGCCTGACGATGTGCGGGAACGTCATGCCGCCCTGGCTCCGAAGATGCTGAAGCCGTTCGGCGGTTTCGCCCGATAAACCCGACGATCAGATTCCGTCAAACAGACCCGAACACAGGAGAACAAAGAGCAATGGCCTACTATTCCGTCCTTGCCGTCACCCCCACCAGCGAAGACTGGATCCCGGACTATATCGGTCCGGCGAACAAGCTTGTCGCCCAGTACGGCGGCAAATACCTGGCGCGCACTGCGAACCACGAACAGCTCGAAGGCGACCGCGACGATGCCGCCCTGCGGATTGTCATCGAGTGGCCGTCGAAGGAGGCCGCGGTCGGCTTCATGAACGATCCGGAGTACGTCCCCCATCTCAAGGCCCGGACGGCGGGCTCGAACAGCTTCCATTTCCTGATCGAGGGCAAGGACGATCTCGCCTGAGGGTCTTGAATGCAGCGTACAATAGGATCACGCTCACATGTCTGACCGACAAGGTCCTGCCGGATATCTCAGGATGCGAAAGGGCGTATCATGACCAAGATCATTCTGGTGACCGGATCGACCGACGGGATCGGACTGGCGACCGCGAAGGTGCTGATCGCGCAGGGGCATACCGTCCTGCTGCACGGGCGCAACCCGGCCAAACTGGCTGACTCGGAAAAAACGCTCTCGGCTCTGCCGGGTGCCGGATGCGTCGAAAGCTATGTTGCCGACATCTCCCGCCTGGCCGATGTCGAGGCGCTCGCGAAGACTGTGGCCGAGAACCACGAGAGGCTTGATGTGCTGATCAACAACGCCGGCGTCTTCCGCGTGCCCGAAGCCTGGACGCAGGACGGGCTGGATGTCCGGTTCGCAGTCAACACGATCGCGCCCTACCTGCTGACGCAAAGACTTCTGCCGCTGATGGACAATACGGGGCGGGTCATCAATCTCTCATCCGCAGCGCAGGCGCCGGTTGATCCGGATGCACTGGCCGGGCAGGGGCAGCTTGCAGAAATGGAAGCGTACGCGCAAAGCAAGCTGGCACTCACCATGTGGTCGCGCCAGATGGCTTTGGCGGCCGGAGAAAACGGTCCGGTCATCGTGGCGGTCAATCCGGGATCGATGCTCGGCAGCAAGATGGTCAAGGAGGGGTTCGGCGTGGCCGGCGGCGATATCCGTGTCGGCGCCGACATTCTGGTCCGAGCGGCTCTGGCCGATGAATTTGCGACCGCGTCCGGACTGTATTTCGACAATGATTCCAGGAGGTTCGGCTCGCCGCATCCCGACGGCCTCGACCCGGCCAAGTCGGCAGAGGTCGTGCGCGTTATCGAGGCCGTTCTGGCGGAAACGCGGCACTAGGGCGCGGTCGGTGCTGGCATTAGCCGCTTTTGCCGAGCCCCGGCGGCGCAATGGATGCTGACCTGGCTCGACGGGTCACAAACACCCACTCTCTCGAATGAGAATAATTCGCAATTGACGTTCTTGCGAATGATTCTTAGTATAATTCCCGGTTGTCCAGATCTGCGCCTTTCCGGCGTTTTTTGGTGAGCGCAGGCAGCGGACTTCCAGATTTGTCGAGGGATCCGGCGCAAATGTCGGCCTGACCCCTGCAACCACATCGGGACCCGGTTTCGGCCGGATCCGGGAACAGTGCCAGATGAGACAGCCTTCAGTTGCGGGACGGGGTGATTGCGCGCCCAAGCGTATGTCAGGACACCCGTCAAAGCGCGGCACAAGCGAGATTTCGAGAAGGAATTCCGACCAGTGAGAGTGACCCAGCGGTTGAGCCGTATGATGGCAGTGTGCCTCGCGACGGCGATCTTCATGTCCGTTTCGGCGACGGCGGAGGCAAAGAAGTTCAAGGCGGTGACGACATTCACGGTGATCGCCGACATGGCCCGCAATGTGGCCGGTGACGCGGCGATCGTGGAGTCGATCACGAAGCCGGGCGCCGAGATCCACGGCTACCAGCCGACGCCCAAGGACATCCTGAAGGCGCAAGGCGCCGATCTCGTGTTCTGGAACGGGCTGAACCTGGAACTCTGGTTCCAGCAGTTCTTCCGCAACCTGCGCGACGTGCCGGGCGTCGTCCTGACCGAAGGTGTCGAACCGATGGGGATCGCCGAGGGCCCCTATACGGGCAAGCCCAATCCTCATGCCTGGATGTCGCTGGATTCGGCATTGATCTATGTCGACAACATCCGCGACGCGTTCGTGAAATACGATCCGGACAATGCCGAGACCTACAAAATGAACGCGGAGGTCTACAAGGAGAGGATCACCGAAGCGATCGGTCCGCTCAGGGACCTGATTGCGGCGATTCCGGAAGAACAGCGCTGGCTCGTCTCCAGCGAAGGCGCGTTCAGCTATCTGGCGCGCGATTTCGGCATGAAGGAACTCTACCTCTGGCCGATCAACGCCGACCAGCAGGGCACGCCCCAGCAGGTCCGCAAGGTGATCGACATGGTCAGGAAACACGACATCAAGGTCGTGTTCAGCGAAAGCACCGTGTCGGCGAGTCCGGCCAAGCAGGTCGCGCGCGAGACCGGCGCCAGATATGGCGGCATTCTCTATGTCGACTCCCTGAGCGAGCCGGATGGTGCGGTCCCGACCTATATCGACCTGCTCCGGGTCACGGCCAACACGATCGCCGAAGGGCTGACGAAGTGATCCTGCCGGTCGCCACGGCACGCCGCCGCGAGCCCACCAGTTCCGGGGGGCGGCATGTTTGACGGAAACATGGCCGGGCTTGCCGTCAACGACGTGACGGTTACCTACAGGAACGGCCATACCGCGCTTCGGCACACATCCTTCGAGATTCCGACCGGCACGATTACCGCCCTTGTGGGGGTGAACGGGTCGGGCAAGTCGACGCTGTTCAAGTCGATCATGGGGTTCCTGCCACTGGCGGCCGGCAGCATTTCGATCCTCGGCAAATCGGTCGACGAAGCCCTCAGGAAGAACATCGTGGCCTATGTGCCGCAGGCAGAGGAGGTCGACTGGAGCTTCCCCGTGCTCGTCGAGGACGTCGTCATGATGGGGCGCTACGGCCACATGAACTTCATGCGCATTCCCAGTGCTGCCGACAGGGAAGCGGTCGACATCGCGCTGGAGCGCGTCGGCATGGCCGACTACCGGGGCCGGCAGATCGGCGAGCTTTCCGGCGGTCAGAAGAAGCGCGTGTTCCTGGCGCGCTCGCTGGCCCAGGACGGCCGAGTCATCCTGCTGGACGAGCCGTTCACCGGCGTTGACGTCAAGACGGAGGAGGCGATCATCGAGCTCCTGGGGCGGCTGCGTGAAGAGGGCCGGGTCATGCTGGTCTCGACGCACAACCTGGGCAGCGTGCCGGTGTTCTGCGACCGCACCGTACTGATCAAGGGCACCGTGCTGGCCTACGGTCCGACATCCGACGTGTTCACGCAGGCCAACCTGGAAGAGGCCTTCGGCGGTGTCCTGCGCCGCTTCGTGCTCGGTGGTGCGGATCTTCACGACGATGACGATGCCCGCCAGGTCACGGTCATCAGTGACGACGAGCGGCCGTTTGTCGTCTATGACGACAAGGAAGACGGGGCGTCCTGATGGAGACGCTGCTGCAGCCGTTCGACTACAGCTACATGGTCAACGCCATGTGGGTCAGTGCGCTGGTCGGCGCGGTCTGCGCCTTTCTGTCCGCCTACCTGATGCTGAAGGGCTGGTCGCTGATCGGCGATGCCCTGAGCCATTCCATCGTGCCCGGTGTGGCCGGCGCCTACATGCTCGGCTTGCCGTTCTCGATCGGGGCGTTCTTTTCCGGCGGGCTGGCGGCTGCGGCCATGCTGTTCCTCAACCAGCGCACCGGCCTGAAGGAAGACGCCATCATCGGGCTTATCTTCACGTCGTTCTTCGGTCTCGGCCTGTTCATGGTGTCGCTGTCGCCGACGTCGGTGAACATCCAGACGATCACGCTCGGCAACGTCCTGGCGATCACGCCGGAGGACACGCTGCAGCTCGTGATCATCGGGGGGGTCTCGCTGACCGTGCTTCTGCTGAAGTGGAAGGACCTCATGGTGACCTTCTTCGACGAAGCGCATGCCCGCTCGATCGGGCTGAACCCGGACTGGCTCAAGGTCATCTTCTTCACGCTGCTGTCGGCCTCGACCGTGGCGGCGCTGCAGACCGTCGGCGCATTCCTCGTCATCGCGATGGTGGTCACGCCGGGAGCCACCGCCTATCTGCTCACCGACCGGTTTCCGCGACTGCTGGCGACCAGCGTGGCCATCGGTGCGGCAACGAGTTTCGTCGGCGCCTATATCAGCTACTTTCTCGACGGTGCGACGGGTGGCGTGATCGTGACGCTCCAGACGCCGCTGTTCCTGCTGGCATTCGTGTTCGCGCCCAAGCACGGCAAGCTGGCCGCGCGCCGGCGCGCTGCGGAAGCACTGGAGACGGGCGCATGACCGTTTTCGAGACCCTGGTGCTGCCGTTCCAGTTCCCGTTCATGGTGAACGCGCTGGTGATCTCCCTGATCATCGCCGTGCCGACCGCGCTGCTCTCCTGCTATCTCGTTCTCAAGGGCTGGTCGCTGATGGGAGACGCCATCAGTCACGCTGTCCTGCCGGGCGTCGTCATCGCCTATATCGTCAATATTCCGCTGGTCATCGGCGCCTTCGTGGCCGGCATGATCTGTGCGCTCGCAACCGGCTACCTGAAGGACAACAGCCGGGTAAAGCAGGACACGGTGATGGGGGTCGTCTTTTCCGGCATGTTCGGGATCGGCATCGTGCTCTACACCAAGATCCAGTCCGACGTTCACCTCGACCACATCCTGTTCGGCAACATGCTCGGTGTCGGCTGGCAGGACATCCTGACCAGCAGTGTCATCGCGTTTCTTGTGACCGCGATCATTGCGGTCAAATGGCGGGACATCTTGCTGCACGCCTTCGATCCGGCACAGGCCAAGGCCATAGGGCTGCCGGTTGGCGTCATCCATTACGGCCTGCTGTCAATGCTGTCCCTGACCATCGTTGCGACCCTGAAGGCGGTCGGCATCATCCTCGCGATCGCGTTGCTCATCGCCCCCGGAGCTGTCGCTTTCCTCATGACCAAGCGGTTCGCCCTGATGATGTTGATCGCAGTCGCCACGTCGACGATCTCCTCGTTTCTCGGCGTCTATCTGAGCTTCCATATCGACAGCGCGCCCGCTCCGACGATCGTGCTGATCATGACCGTGATGTTCATCGGAGCATTCGTCATGTCCGTGGTTCGGGCCAAGCGGGCCTCGGCTGGGATCGTGTTGCCGCAGCAGACGTTCGGCGATGCGAAAGCCGAGGAGGCCGACCGCCCGACAAGCGCCTGATTTCAGCGCCAAATTGCTCACTGGACACCTGTTGGCTTTGATATATCTGTTCACCGGGTGAACGACGAAATTACGGGCCGGGCCGGTTATCCGGCCCTGGTCGCATGAGGGGAATAGGAGAGGTTATGGAACGTGCCGTGCTGCCGGAGGGGCATCCGGAGGTTCTTTACGGGCGGGTCGGTGTGCTTGTCATCAACCTGGGCACGCCTGACGGGACCGACTACTGGTCGATGCGCCGTTACCTCAAGGAATTCCTGAGCGACCGCCGGGTCATCGAAACCAACCGGCTGCTGTGGTGGCCACTGCTCAACGGCATCATCCTGACCACGCGGCCCAGCAAGAGCGGCGAGGCCTACGCCTCGATCTGGAACAAGGAACTGGACGAGTCGCCCCTGCGCACGATCACGCGCAGCCAGAGCGACAAACTCGCGGAGGCAATCGGATCGCGTTTCCCGAATGTCATCGTCGACTGGGCCATGCGTTACGGTCAGCCGTCGATCGCGGACCGTCTGCAGGGCCTGAAGGATCAGGGTTGCGATCGGATTCTCCTGTTTGCGCTTTATCCGCAGTACAGCGCCGCGACGTCGGCCACCGTGTTCGACAAGGCCTTCGACGCGCTCAAGCAGATGCGCTGGCAGCCCGCCATCCGGACCAATCCGGCCTATCACGACAACCCGGCCTATATCGACGCGGTCGCGAAATCGCTCACGGCCAGCCTCGGGGAACTGGAATGGGAACCCGACGTCGTCATCGCGTCGTACCACGGTCTGCCGAAGGAGTATTTCGACAAGGGCGATCCCTATCACTGCCACTGCCACAAGACGACCCGTCTGCTGCGCGAGGCGCTGGGCTGGGACGAGGACCGCCTGAAGCTGACCTTTCAGTCCCGCTTCGGCAAGGCGGAGTGGCTGCAGCCCTACACCGACAAGACGGTCGAGGCGCTGGCGCAGAGCGGCGTGCGCAACCTGGCGGTCATCACGCCGGGATTTGCATCGGACTGTGTCGAGACGCTGGAGGAAATCGCCATGGAAGTCGGCGAGATCTTCCACGAGAACGGTGGCGAAAATTTCGCGGCGATACCGTGCCTCAACGATTCCGACGTCAGCATTGCCATGCTCGATACGCTGCTGACGCGGGAACTCCAAGGCTGGGTGTAGATCGGTCCACACCCCGCAGGCTACTGATTTCCGTTGATCACGACGGTTTCACGCCGCGACCCGATGTCCGGATGGCGCGACAGCGACGAATTCGAGAATCAGCTAGATTGTTGCCTGATCGTCATTCCGTCCCCATGTACGGATGGCCCGAAACTGGTCGCTGGAGGTTGCCGTGTTCATTGATCCCGATGTCATTGGTTCCGGTGTTTTCGTCATTGTTCTGCTGGTGCTGTTCGTCGTCATCGTCTTCCAGGCGATACGGGTCGTTCCGCAGGGCTTCAACTTCACCGTCGAACGGTTCGGCCGGTACACAAGGACCCTGCCGCCCGGACTGGGGATCCTGATCCCGTTCATCGACCGGGTCGGAACCAAGATGAACATGATGGAGCAGGTGCTCAACGTGCCGAGCCAGGAAGTGATTACGCGCGACAACGCGATGGTGACTGTCGACGGCGTAGCGTTCTTTCAGGTTCTCGATGCACCGAAGGCCTCATACGAGGTCAATGATCTCGAACTCGCCATCGTCAACCTGACAATGACCAATACGCGTACGGTCATGGGCAGTATGGACCTCGATGAACTGCTGTCCCAGCGCGACGAGATCAATGCGCGCCTGCTGCAGGTGGTCGATCATGCGACCACACCGTGGGGCATCAAGGTGACGCGCATCGAGATCAAGGATATCAATCCGCCGCGCGATCTCGTGGATGCCATGGCGCGGCAGATGAAGGCGGAACGCGAGAAGCGTGCGTCCATTCTTGAGGCGGAAGGCCTTCGTCAGGCTGAAATCCTGCAAGCGGACGGCGAAAAGCAGGCCCAGATTCTTGCCGCCGAGGGCCGCAAGGAGGCGGCCTTCCGGGATGCCGAGGCCCGTGAGCGCGAGGCCGAGGCGGAAGCCAAGGCGACTGCCATGGTCAGCGAAGCGATCGCCAACGGAGATGTCCAGGCGGTGAACTATT
The DNA here is from genome assembly GCA_965198845.1 of Hyphomicrobiales bacterium. Classification (GTDB taxonomy): domain Bacteria; phylum Pseudomonadota; class Alphaproteobacteria; order Rhizobiales; family JAJFHC01; genus CBDAQD01. The sequence goes on along the minus strand of CBDAQD010000002.1, from coordinate 5,431,113 downwards.
TCGTGGCGAACAAATATGTCGAGACGCTCGGACAGCTTGCCAGTGCCCGCAACCAGAAGGTGCTCATGCTTCCCGTCGAGGCGGCATCCGTCATCGGTTCGATCGGGGGTATCGCAGACATCGCGCGCGAAGCCTTCGGCAAGGGAACACCGCCTGGCGGCGATGACAATTCCGCAGTTCCGTCCGCCGGCTCCCGGGACTAGGGGCGCCGCATCATGGACTTTCTGTTCGAAACCCTGAAGTCGCTCGGCGTATGGACCTGGTGGGTTGTCGCCGGCATTCTGTTTCTGCTCGAGCTGCTGGCGCCCGGGATCTTTTTTCTTTGGCTCGGCGTTGCCGCTGTCATCGTCGCGGTTGCGGTGCTATTCGTCGATATCTCCTGGCAGATTCAGATTGCCGCGTTTGCGGTTCTGTCGGTCGTCACGCTCATCGCGTCGAAGAGATTCTTTTCACCCAACGCCCTGGAGTCGGATCAGCCGAACCTGAACAAACGCGTGATGCAGTATGTCGGCAAGGTCTATGTGCTCGACGAGGCGATCGTGAACGGGTCAGGTTCGCTCAAGATCGGCGACTCGATCTGGAGAATCTCGGGGCCGGACATGGCTGCGGGGACACGCGTCGAGGTGACCGGCGCGGAAGGATCGACGCTGGTCGTTGTGGCCTCGGAAGACGCCGAAGCCTGACGATAAAGACTAGAGCTTGTGGTCCAGAGGCAGCGGCGGTGCTTCGCGCAAAATAACGATGCTGATGCGCCGGTTCGCGGCGAGGAACGTGTCGTCGGGGAACAGCGGCTCTGAATCCGCCTTTCCGATGACGGCGAAGAACCGGTCGTCGGCGACACCAGACTTGTTCAGGATCTTGCGCGCCGCATTGGCCCGGTCCGCGGTCAGCTCCCACAGACTGTATCCGCTGGAATTGTAGAGTTTTGTGGCGTCCGAGTGTCCGGTGATCTTGATCCGGTTCGGCATCCTTTTCAGGACCGGCGCCATCTTTTCCAGGAGTCTGTGCGTATGGTCGTAGAGTTCGGCCGAATTGGGAGCGAACATCGCACGGCCTTCCTGGTCGATCAGCTGGATCTCAAGACCTTCCTTGGTCTCCTGGATGGCGATGTTCTCAGACAGCGAGGTGATTTCCGGCAGTTCCTGCCAGGCCTGGCGCAGCGAGTCGCTCGCCATGGCGAAACTGTCGGGCTTGCGGATATCGGCCTTCTTGTAGGCATGGGTGTCCGCTTCCGGCCCCTGTTTCGGGTTCTGATCGTGCGCCTTGTCTGAATAGTCGGTATCCCGCTCGCTCTCCATCAGCGCCATTTTCTTCACGTAGTCGCGAACCGGCGTGCCGTCGATCTCGATCATGCCGGCCTTGCTGACGACCGACTTGACACCAAATGCGTCGCGCAACGAACCGGCGACGACCTGCAGCTTTTCCTTGTCCTGAATGGAGAAGGAAATGATGAGGACGAAGAAGCACACGAGCAGCGACATCAGATCGGCAAAAGTGACGATCCACTCAGGCGCGCCTTCCAGCACTGGAGCCTTTTTCTTCTTCGCCATATCCTGTCCTCATCCACCGGAAATTGAGGCCGAAGCCTTAGGCGGCCTCCTGGACCAGGTCGTCACGTTGCTTTTCGGGCAGGTACGACACGAGGATTTCCTTGATCAGGTCGGGGCTCTTGTTGTCCCGAATCTGCATCACGCCGTCGATCGCCAGAGTCAGGTTGACTTCCTCAACCTTGAACTTGGAGTCGAGCTTGTCGGCAATCGGAAGGCAGATCATGTTGGCGATGATCGCGCCGTACAGAGTCGTAAGAAGCGCCACCGCCATCGACGGGCCGATGGTCGACGGATCGTCCATGGTCGAAAGCATCTGCACGAGACCGACCAGGGTCCCGATCATGCCGAAGGCCGGTGCGGAGTCGCCCATGGCCTTGAAGAAGCGTTTGCCCTCGCCAAGCCGCTCAAGCCGCAGGTCGCGTTCACGTTCCAGAGACTCGGAGATGAATTCACCTTCGTAGCCGTCAGCGATGTACTGCACACCCTTCGACAGGAATTCATCGTCGATCGGGACGCCTTCGAGTCCGAGCGGGCCGTTCTTACGGATGATCTCGGCAAGGCGCGCGATTTCATCAATCATCTCGCGCGGGTTCGAGGCCTTCGTGGTGAAGGCGATCTTGCTGCCGAGGATGAGAGAATGGCCGACTGTCGAAAGCTGAAACCGCAGAACAGTCGCGGCGATTGCACCGCCAACAACGATCAGCACCGAGGGGACGTTGACGAACGTCAGAAAGTCGCCGCCGATATAGATGGCCGCGCCGACAATCGTCGACCCGAGCAATATGCCAATGATAGTAGCGAGATCCATTTTATCCCCCAGGCCCAAACCAGCCAGTTGTTGCTACAGCGGGCACGCGGCTTCCCCGTCCACGGCTTCACGCTCCGGCATACTAGGGGATGAGTCCTAATTATTCTTAAATATAAATCTCAATAAACATGTAAATTCTGTCGTTTATCTTCGGTTTACCTTGTTGGTTTGCTGAATTACTAAAAATAAATTACGCCTAAGATTCATTTAATTTAAGAAATAACAAGGTTTATTTTGTGTTGATTCAGGCGAAACGCGACCTGCGCGCGCGTCGAGCGTGAATAATTGCGCTCTGATTACCAGTCCAGACGGTTCAAAAGCTTGAGAACCGTGATTGTCGTGCCGACCAGCCGTTGTGCAGAGGGGCGGGATACAGCGATGCGCTTGCAATATCGCTGCACAGGGCGCTGTACCAAAAGGCATTCTCACGAACGCGTCACCGGCGTCGATATCCGGCTATTTCGATTCATAGTCACGCAGATCATCCGGTGCCTGGAGCAGCGTCCCTTCGTATTTCGGAAGATCATCATTGATCTGAAGCCAGGGAAGCTTGCTTTCGTAGTTGACGTGGAACGTCGGCTCGAAGTCGGAGGGATCTTCCAAAGAAGCGGCGTAAAGGTGCATCCCGCCAGGGTAATGATCGGCTTCAAATCCCATCGGGGAACCGCAGGTTTCGCAGAAGTGCCTGCGTACTCCTTTGGAACTTTCGAGTGTCTTGGGCGTATCTCCCAACCATCTGAAGTTTCTGACGGGGACGCCGAGCCACGCAACCACCGGTGCTGCGCAATTGCGGCGGCAATCGTCGCAATGACAGTAGCAGGCCCAGGTTACCTCGCCGTGATACTCCCAACGTGTCCTGCCACACAGGCAATGGCCTTGTTTTGTCATTCAATCCCTCAGGTCCTTCTAGAAAGCGGACGTGCGCCGGTTGGCGGCCTCCGCTCCCTCGTAAAAGCTGTTTTCTTCACGCCGCAGCCCGTTTTCGGTCTGGCGAGCGTGTTGCGCGCGGAACCGCAAAATGGCTGAAATGCTGGGCGTATTCCGGCGGAGGCGCGGTAGAACTCGCGATGGCGGGATTGCGATTGCGGACTTGAGAGGCCGTGGCCTAAATCACACCTACGCGCAGGAGATCATGGACATGGATGATCCCGACCGGCTTGCCGTCTTCGGTGACGAACAGGCTCGTGATCGAGGAATTGTTGATGATTTCGAGCGCCGCCGATGCCAATTCATCCTGGGTGACGACGATCGGATCTTTCGTCATGATTTCTGACGTCATCCGGCTAAGCAGATCAGGAGCCATGTTCCGGCGCAGGTCGCCGTCTGTAATCACTCCGATCAGCTTTCCGTCGTCGGCAGTTACGCCAAGACAGCCGAAGCTCTTTTCGGTCATGGTCACGAGCGCATCCGACATGGAAACGCCGACGTCGACGAGCGGAAGTTCGTCGCCGGAATGCATGATATCGCGGACAAATGTCAGTGCGGCCCCCAGTTTTCCACCAGGATGCAGAGTCTTGAAATCGCGTTTCGTAAATCCGCGATCTTCCAGCAACGCAATCGCTATCGCGTCGCCAAGAACAAGTTGCATGGTCGTGGACGTGGTCGGCGCGAGCCCGTTGGGACAGGCTTCCTCGTGGGTCGGCAGTTCGAGGACCACATCGGCTGATTGCGCGAGTGTGCTCATGCGGTATGAGGTAATCGCAACGAGCGGGACGCGGAACCTCCGCGAATAGGCGACGATGTCCTTCAACTCTTCGGTCTCGCCGGACCAGGAGAGGATAATGATGGCGTCGGAGCCCGTAATCATCCCCAGGTCGCCGTGACTGGCTTCACTGGGATGAATAAACATTGCGGGTGTTCCCGTGGATGCCAGCGTGGACGCAATCTTGCGGCTGACATGGCCGCTCTTGCCCATTCCGGACAGAATCACTCGGCCGGTCGCCGCCTTGAGAAGGTTGATTGCCGCGAGAAAACTGTATCCCAGATCTCCCTCGAGCTGCTCGGACAACCTCCGGATCCCGACCGCTTCGATTTCCGCCGTGCGGCAGGCAACATCGATCAGTCTGTCCCGAGGGTCGCCGGTACCCGTGACGGCCAATTCTGTCATCAAAATCTCCCCGAACCGAACCGCAAACCGAAGCTAAATGCCCGCAGCGGTAGCGAAGGCCCCTTTGTCGATGTCTGACCGCGCTGGAACACCGTTACACGTCTTATTAACCACAAATACGTAGGGTTTGCTACCGGTCCCGCACCGCAGGGCAACAAAAACTACGCTTGTTGCTCAGTGAAGGCAATTAGCCGGTCATGCGCGCTGAAAATATTGTGAGAGTTCTAGTTTTGACGGCGTATCGCATCTTTCCGGTATTGGTTGCAGCCGGCCTTTCGTGCTGTGTTTCGACACCTTCGCGCGCTCAGCAGGCGGAAACACCGGCTGCGGAATCCGCAGGCCGCGCGGCATCGGAATCGCCGGCCTTGCGCGGAGGCCTGTCGGATGACGATGACCGCCGTCTGGACCGCCTGGTCAACAGACCCTCATACACGCCTTCCGCACTCCGTCCGACACCGCCGAACAGTCCTGCGGTAACCGCATCTTCCGGCAATCAGGGACTTGCGATTCCCGAACAGGTGACGCTTGAGCCGCCGGTCGAGAGGCCAGCGCCCTTGCCGGCCGATCCCGCGAGCCCGGAGGCACGAACCGGTTTTCAGCCACTCGGACTGAGGGTCGGAACTTTCATCGTCTTCCCTTCCGTCGAAACTGGAATCGAATACACCGACAATGCTCTGCTGGCGAACAGGGGCAGGCGTGACGATTTCATCTACACGGTTCAACCGGAGCTGCGGGTCGAAAGTGACTGGTCGCGTCACTCGGCATCGCTGTCTTTTGCCAGCAATCACGAGTTCTATGACGAGAATTCAACCGAGGATGCCGACGAGATCGAAGCGACCGGCCTCGTGCGGATCGATGTCACTCGTGCGACCAATTTCAATCTGCGCGCCGGATATGCCCTGTCACAGGAAAGCCGGGGCTCGGCAGATGTGCCGAACAACGCAACGGAGGAGCCCGACGAAACGACCTGGGACTTCGCCGCCTGGATCAACCACCGGTTCAACCGCCTGGCCGTGAGGTTGCAGGGTGATGCGGAAATCAACGAGTTCGGAGATGTGGATACGGCCGGAGGCGGCACCACCAGCAACAGCGATCGTGACTTCTACGAAGTCGGCGGAACTCTGCGCCTGGGGTACGAAATCTCGCCCGCCGTGCAGCCATTTGTGGAGGGCGGCTACAGTCTGCGGCGCCACAATGATGAAGTCGACGACAACGGATTCCGCCGTGACTCGGACGGGTACGAAATTGCCGCCGGCGTCGAGATCGACACCGGCCCGATTCTCAGGGGCGAGATTTCCGTCGGATACGAAAAACGGGACTTCGACGACTCGCGCCTGGATCCGATCGACGGCTTCACCGTGGATGCGAACCTCACCTGGTCGCCGACACGGCTGACCACGGTGCGGCTTTCTGCAGCCACTGATATCGAAGAGACCACTGTTGCGGGTGCGTCAGGTTCAATCGAGCGCTCGCTGGGCCTTAATCTGGCGCATTCGCTGACCTACAACCTGACCGGCGAGATCGGTGTCACCTACGTCAATTCCACATTCGAGGGCTCGTCCCTGGAAGAGGACACCGTCGAGATTTCCGCCGGTCTCGACTATCTGCTCAACCGCAACGTGGTGCTGCGCGCGCGCTATGAGTACGAAAACTTCGACACGACGACGCCGGGCAGCGACTACGACGTGCAGACTTTCCGCGTTGGCGTGAAACTCCAGCAGTAGTACTCAGTCATCCTTCAGCAGGGCTTCGAGTTCCCGGCGAAACTGGTCCGCCAGGTCCGGGCGGTCGAGGGCGAATGCAACATTTGCGGTCAGGAATCCGACCTTGTCGCCGCAGTCGTAGGTCCGGCCGCTGAACCGCACGCCCGAGAACCGTTGATCGGCCATGAGCCTGATCATGGCGTCGGTGAGCTGAATTTCGCCGCCGGAGCCTGTTTCCTGGTTTTCAAGCAGATCGAAAATCTCGGGCTGGAGAATATAGCGCCCGATGATCATGAGATTGGACGGGGCTGATCCCGCAGGCGGCTTTTCGACCATCTCGGTGATCTCGAAGGTGTTCCCGGTTTCGGCACCGACACCCACGATGCCGTATCGATGGGTATGCTCCGGCAATACCTCTTCCACGGCCAGCAGGTTGCCGCCGGAATTCCGGTAGGCCTCCATCATCTGGGCAAGACAGCTGGGCCGGCCCTGTACGAGCATATCCGGCAGGAGTAGTGCAAATGGCTCATCGCCAACCAATTCGCGTGCACACCACACGGCGTGACCGAGACCGAGAGGTTCCTGCTGACGGGTGAAGCTCGTCTGACCGGCTCCGGGCAAGTCGCTGTCAAGCAGTCTCAGCTCGTCGGCCTTCCCGCGTGACCGCAACGTTGCCTCCAGTTCGAACTGCTTGTCGAAGTGGTCCTCGATGACGCCCTTGTTCCGGCCGGTGACAAAAATAAAATGCTCGATGCCGGCCTCACGGGCTTCGTCGACGGCCATCTGGATTACGGGCCTGTCGACAATCGTAAGCATTTCCTTCGGCATGGCTTTTGTCGCCGGCAGGAACCGCGTGCCTAGCCCCGCCACGGGAAAGACGGCTTTTTTGATCGGTGACACCATGAATTTGTCTCCGGCAAATGGTTTTTTGGGACTGGATTTGGTTACCAGTCGGAAATATTTACCATTTAGATTTCTCCAACGGGTTAAGGGACCGCGGGACCAGGGGAAAGATCGAGGACATTATGAGCATTCTTGTCACAGGCGGCGCAGGATATATCGGCAGTCACATGGTGGTCGAGCTTATCGACGCCGGTGAGCAGGTCGTCGTGATTGACAACCTTTCGACCGGGTTCCGCTGGGCGGTGCCGGAACAGGCCGTTTTCGTGGAAGGCGATATCGGAGATCAAAGTCTGGTCGAGAGCGTTATTTCGGAACACAAGGTCGAGGCGGTCATCCATTTCGCCGGATCGGTCGTGGTGCCGGATTCGGTGGTCGATCCCCTGGGTTACTACAACAACAATACGGTCAAATCCCGGACCCTGATTGAATCAGCCGTCGTTTTCGGCGTGCGCCACTTCATCTTTTCGTCGACCGCTGCGGTCTATGGCATTCCGGACGTCAATCCGGTCTCCGAAGATGCACCGCTGAACCCGATTTCGCCCTACGGCGCATCCAAACTCATGACGGAATGGATGCTGCGCGATGTCGCTCATGCGCATCATGAACTCGGGTACGTGACCCTGCGGTACTTCAATGTCGCCGGCGCAGATCCCAAGGGCCGTGCCGGTCAGTCGACCGAGCGGGCGACGCACCTCATCAAGGTGGCGTCGCAGGTTGCCCTCGGCGACCGCAGCCATCTGGAGGTATACGGGCGCGACTACGATACGGCAGACGGAACCTGCATTCGTGATTACATCCACGTCACCGATCTGGCGCGGGCGCATCTTCAGGCACTTGATTATCTGCGGGCCGGCGGGCAGAGCGCGGTTTTCAACTGCGGATACGGTCACGGCACGTCGGTGCTGGAAGTGATCGACTCGGTCGAGCGGGCGATCGGCAGCAAGCTGGATGCGCGCGATGCCGCTCGCAGGGCCGGTGATCCTCCGGCGCTGGTCGCCGGTGCGGACAGGATCCGGCAGGTGCTGGGATGGCTTCCCGAGCATGACGATATCGATGAAATCGTCGCCAGCGCCCTGGGATGGGAGCGGCGGCTCAAGGACAGGAGTTCCGCCGCCTGATGACCATTGCGGCGGAAGTCTATCAGACGGAAGATCGGTCGACTCTGTTTTTGCCGTGCCAAATCTGGTATCCGGGACGGTGATGATTCGTAGCTGTGCACCGTCCGATACCAATCTCCAGGGACGCCGGATGCAAAAGGGACTTCGCCGACCGCTCGCCAGAATCGCGCTAATCGCCGTTCTCGCCGGCGGTTTCGGGCTTCACGCGGGTTTCCAGACGCCGGTTGCGGCGGAACCCGCCGCGCCGACGGATGATGCCTTCAACAGATGGGTCAACTCGTTGTGGCCGAGCGCAAGGCGGGCCGGCGTATCGAGCAGCACGTTCCGAAAGGCCTTCAAGGGCGTGCGGCCGAACGAGAAAGTGTTCGAGCGGGCCAACAATCAGCCCGAGTTTGTCCGCCCCGTCTGGAGTTATCTCGACAGCGCGCTGTCTGAGAAGCGCATCGACGGCGGCAAGGAGAAACTGTCCGAGTCGCAGGCGTCGCTGGCGCGGATCGAACGCACCTACGGTGTCGATCGCCATACGCTGGTCGCCATTTGGGGCATGGAGAGCTCGTACGGCAGTTTCAAGGGCAATGACAATGTCATTCAGGCTCTCGCCACGCTCGGTTACCGCGGCAGCCGCCGCAAGTTCGGCCGCCAGCAGCTGATTGCCGCTCTGAAGATCCTGCAGCGCGGTGATATCACGCCCGAGCGGATGCTGGGTTCTTGGGCGGGGGCCATGGGGCACACCCAGTTCATCCCCACCACCTACAATGCCTATGCCGTCGATTTTAACCGCGACGGCCGCCGCGACATCTGGAATACGGAGGTCGATGCGCTGGCTTCGGCCGCCAATTATCTGCGGAAATCAGGATGGCGTTCCGGCGAGCCGGCGGTGCATGAAGTTGTGCTTCCTCGCGACTTCGACTACCGGCAGGCGACACGTGCCGTAAGGAAGCAGACCGCCGAATGGGTCGCTTTGGGCGTGACGCGGGCCAACAGACGCAAATTTGGCGCCTGGGCCAGGGAGGGATCGATCATTCTTCCCGCCGGCGCCAACGGTCCGGCGTTCATGGTCTACCAGAACTTCCGTTCCATCATGCGCTACAACAACTCGGTGTCCTACGCTCTGGCGATCGCCCTGCTTGCCGAGCGGTTCCGCGGACGGGGGACACTGGTGCAATCCTGGCCGCTTGACGACAGTCCGCTGTCGCGCAGCCAGAAGAAGGAATTGCAGCGCCTCCTGGCTGGAAAGCGGCTTTACCGCGGTCAGGTCGACGGCCGCATCGGCCGTGGGACGCAGGCAGCCATCAGGGTGTTCCAGCGCAAGATCGGGGTCGCGCAGGATGGATATCCCAGCGCCAGCCTGCTGAAACGGCTGCGCCGCGGGGGCTGACGTCTCCCGCTTGCCGGTCATCCGAATGCCGTGATTGCGGGCCAGGCTTGGCTGTGAGACAGTTGGCGCACTTTTTCTCAGGAGACAGGGCTGAATGACCCCCGCCAGTTCCATTGCCTCTATGGTCCGCAGAATCACCGCATTGCCTGCATATGCCGCGCTCGCGGTCCTGGCCGCTTTGGCCTTTGCTTTGCCCGCGACCGCACAATCGACCGACAGCGATCTTGCCGTAGCCCCCGCCCCTGACGGGGCACCGGAGCTCGTGCAGGGCGGCAAGAAGCAGAAGCGTACTGGCCGGCGAATTCAGGTGTATGTGTTCGGCGATTCTCTCGGCGACGGCATGGCCTACGGTCTGCGCATCGCCTTCAAGGGCGACAAGGCCGTCAAGGTGGTCCGCCGGTCGCGCGGATCGACCGGCTTTGTCAGGCAGGACTTCTACAACTGGAATGCGGCGTTGAAGGATATTCTCGAAAAGGAAGAGATGGACATCGCCGTGGTCATGATAGGCGCCAACGACCGTCAGCGCATGCGCAAGTCAGACGGGCGTCACAAGTTCGGAACGCCGGAATTCCTCGAGATCTATACCAAGCGTGTCGATGAGTTCATGAAGACCTTTGTGGGTCGCGGCATCGCGGTCTACTGGATCGGCATGCCCGTCATGCGCGGGCCGAAACATTCGGCCGCGATGCAGGTTCTGAACAAGATCTTCGAGGAACGCGCGAAGGCCAACAAAATCACCTTCGTGCCGACATGGGAGGAGTTCCTCGGAGAGAACGGAAAATACAAGAAGCGGGGCCCCGATATTACCGGCCGGATCCGCAACATACGCGCCGGAGACGGCGTGCACTTCACCCGCCGGGGCTATCGCAAGCTGGCCACGCTGATCGAGCGTCCGATCCGCGACTTCCTGGTTTCCGGGCCGGTGGTCAAGGGCGAACGCATGATCGCGGCACCCAATCTGAATGCCGATGGTGTTGCCGAGGACGGGCAACCGACCGAGGCTGCGGCTGATCCGTTCGCGAATGCCTATACGGAGGCTCAGGATATGGCCACGGGGCGTTCGGCGGGCAATGAAGACACTGCAGCGGGCACGACCGACGGGCGGAACGCGTTCCCTGAACAGTCGGCGGCCCATACCGTTCTTACGATGGGCGGCCGCGTTGCCCCGAAGCCCGGCCGGGGCGACGACTTCTCCTGGCAGCAGTGAACCTGGAGCGCGCTAGCGCGGCAGCACGCTCTCGCCCATGAGATAGTTGTCGATAGACTGTGCGGCCTGGCGGCCCTCACGGATGGCCCAGACGACCAGCGACTGACCGCGACGCATGTCACCGGCAGCGAAAGTCTTGTCGCGGCTTGTCCGGTAACTCCGGGTGTCCGCCTGAACGTTGCCGCGCGGATCAAGATCCAGACCGATCTCCTTGATCATGCCCTCGTGCACGGGATGAACGAAGCCCATGGCGAGCAGGACCAGATCGGCCTGAATCTCGAATTCGGAGCCAGGGACGGTCTCCATGTGATCATCCACACGGACGCAGTGCAGTTTCTGGACCCGGCCTTCCTTGCCGGTGATGCGCGTCGTCATCACGCTGAAATCGCGTTTCGCGCCTTCCGCCTGGCTTGACGACGTCCGGAACTTGAGCGGCCAGTGCGGCCAGGTGAGAGCCTTGTCTTCGCGCATGGGCGGTGTTGGCATGATCTCGAGCTGCGTCACCGAGAGAGCGCCCTGGCGGAACGATGTTCCGATGCAGTCAGAGCCGGTGTCACCACCGCCGATCACGACAACATGCTTGCCGGATGCCAGGATAGGCCGCTCGGAACCAACGGGCTCGCCGCCGATACGGCGGTTCTGCTGCGGCAGGAAATCCATGGCGAAGTGGACGCCGTCGAGCTCGCGGCCCTCGATCGGAAGGTCGCGCGGGTGTTCCGCACCGCCGCTGAGCAGGATGGCATCGTGTTCGGCCTCGAGGTCGCTCAGTGTCTTGTCCACACCGACATTCACGCCGTAGTGGAATGTGACGCCCTCGGCTTCCATCTGCTGAACCCGGCGGTCGATCAGATGCTTTTCCATCTTGAAGTCGGGAATGCCGTAGCGCAGCAGGCCGCCGGCCTTGGCGTGCTTTTCGTAGAGATGCACGTCGTGGCCGACACGGGCGAGCTGCTGGGCCGCCGCCATCCCTGCGGGACCGGAGCCGACGATGCCGACCGACTTGCCGGTCTTGTGTTCCGGGACCTGCGGGCTGATCCAGCCTTCTTCCCAGGCCTTGTCGACGATCGTGCACTCGATCGTCTTGATGGTGACCGGGTTGTCGTCGATGTTCAGGGTGCAGGACGCCTCGCACGGGGCGGGGCAGATCCGGCCGGTGAATTCCGGGAAATTATTCGTCGAATGCAGGTTGCGCGAAGCCTCTTCCCAGTCCTTGTTGTAGACAAGATCATTCCAGTCCGGGATCTGGTTGTTCACCGGACAGCCGCTGTGACAATAGGGGATGCCGCAATCCATGCAGCGCGCGGCCTGACGCTCGACGTCCCGGTCTTCGAGCGGGATGACGAATTCCCTGAAGTTGCGGATCCTGTCGCCGGCCGGCTTGTACTTGCGGTCCTGGCGGTCGATTTCCATAAAGCCTGTGACTTTGCCCATTACTTACCTCCCGCCGCCAAGGCCGATCGCCATGTCGCCGCTGCCCTGAGCCTGTTCCATCTCGCGCAGCGCGCGGCGGTACTCCACCGGCATGATTTTCACGAACTTGGACTGATAAGCGTCCCAGTTCTCCAGAATTTCCTTCGCCTTGGTCGAGGCGGTGTACCGGGCGTGATTCTCGATCAGCTGATAGAGGCGCTCGGCATCGAAGCGCGTCATGTCGTTCCTGACGTCGACCAGCCCGTGGCTTTCGAGATCACCGCCCTGGTGGGCGAGGCTTTCGATTTTCTCATCCTCGGCCTCGACCGGTTCCAGGTCGACCATTGCCAGGTTGCAGCGCCGTTCGAAATCGCCTTCCTCGTCGAGCACGTAGGCGATGCCGCCGCTCATGCCCGCCGCGAAGTTCCGGCCCGTGGTTCCGATGACGACCACAACGCCGCCGGTCATGTATTCGCAGCCGTGATCGCCGGTGCCCTCGACAACGGCGATGGCGCCGGAATTGCGCACGGCAAACCGTTCGCCGGCCACGCCGCGGAAATAGCACTCGCCTGTGATGGCGCCGTAAAGCACCGTGTTGCCGACAATGATGCTTTCCTCCGGGACGATCCCGGACTCCTCAGGCGGCCTGACGACCAGCCTCCCGCCCGACAGGCCCTTGCCGACATAGTCATTGGCCTCGCCGATCAGGTCGAGTGTGACGCCGTGGGTGGCAAAGGCACCGAAACTCTGGCCTGCGGTTCCACGGAGCGTGACGCTGATCGTGTCTTCCGGGAGGCCTTCGTGACCGTAGCGTTTTGCCACTTCACCCGACAGCATCGCGCCGGTCGTGCGGTCCGTGTTCCGGATCTCGGTCTCGATCTTGACCGGGACGCCTTCTTCCAGCGCCTGCTGGGATTCCGCGATCAGCTTGCGGTCCAGGATATCGTCAATCAGATGATGCTGGCGCTCGGAATTGTAGATCGCGATTTCCGGTCCGACTTCGGGCTTGGCAAACAGCTTGGTGAAGTCGAGGCCGCGCGCCTTCCAGTGATCAATCGCCTTTTCCTTGTCGAGGCAGTCGGTCTGGCCGACCAGCTCGTTGAAGGTCCGGAAGCCGAGCTCAGCCATGAGCTCGCGGACTTCCTCCGCGACAAAGAAGAAGTAGTTCACCACGTGCTCGGGCAGACCGGTGAACTTGCGGCGCAGTTCAGGATCCTGGGTCGCGACGCCGACGGGGCAGGTGTTGAGATGGCATTTGCGCATCATGATGCAGCCCGCCGCGATCAGCGGAGCGGTGGCGAAACCCATTTCATCGGCGCCGAGCAGTCCGGCGACGACGACGTCGCGTCCGGTCCGCATTCCGCCGTCCGTCTGAACGGCGATACGCCCGCGCAGGTTGTTCAGGACCAGGGTCTGCTGCGTCTCTGCGAGACCGACCTCCCACGGACTGCCGGCGTGCTTGATGGAAGTGAGGGGGCTGGCACCCGTACCGCCCTCAAATCCGGAAATCGTCACATGGTCGGCGCGCGCCTTCGCGACGCCCGCGGCAACCGTGCCGACGCCGACCTCCGACACGAGCTTGACGGAGATATCTGCCGCGGGATTGGCGTTCTTCAGGTCATAGATGAGCTGGGCCAGATCCTCGATCGAATAGATGTCGTGGTGCGGCGGCGGCGAAATCAGGCCGACGCCGGGCGTGGAATACCGCACCTTGGCAATGATCGCATCGACCTTGTGGCCGGGCAGCTGGCCGCCTTCGCCGGGCTTGGCGCCCTGGGCCATCTTGATCTGGATCATGTCCGAGTTGACAAGATATTCGGTCGTCACGCCGAACCGTCCCGACGCGACCTGCTTGATGGCCGACCGCATGGAGTCGCCATTGGGCAGGGGCTTGAAGCGGTCCGGTTCCTCGCCGCCTTCGCCGGTGTTCGACTTGCCGCCGATCCTGTTCATGGCAATGGCAAGCGTGGTGTGTGCCTCCCGGCTGATCGAGCCGAACGACATGGCACCGGTCGAGAAGCGCTTGACGATCTCGGCGGCCGGTTCGACCTCATCCAGCGGAACCGGCTTGCGGCCCATTTCCTCGGCGCTACGGAGCCTGAACATGCCGCGCATCGTCATCAACTGCTCGTTCTGGACGTTGATCTGCTCGGCAAACGACCGGTACCTCTCCTGGCTGTCGCCGCGTACGGCATGCTGCAGGTCGGCGACCGACTCCGGCGTCCACGTGTGCTTCTCGCCGCGGATCCGGAACGCGTACTCGCCGCCGACATCAAGGGCGGTCTGATAGATCGGGTTGTCGCCGAAGGCGTCCTTGTGGCGCTGTACAGCCTCACGGGCAATCTCCTCGAGGCCAACGCCCTCGATCTGGGTGTTGGTGCCGTAGAAATACTGGTCCACAAAGTCGCTGCGCAGGCCGACCGCATCAAAGATCTGGGCGCCGCAATAGGACTGGTATGTGGAAATGCCCATCTTGGACATGACCTTCAGGATGCCCTTGTCGATGGCCTTGATGTACCGCTTGAACAGTTGATCCGGGCTAGTGCCGTCTTCCTTCAGATCGTCCATGGACTCAAGCGTCTCGAAGGCGAGATAGGGGTTGATCGCTTCCGCGCCGTAGCCGGCCAGCGTGCAGAACTGGTGCACTTCGCGGGCCTCACCGGTTTCGACGACAAGACCGACGGACGTGCGCAGTCCCTTGCGGATAAGGTGATGGTGGACGGCGGATGTCGCAAGCAGGGACGGAATCGGGATGCGTTCCGGTCCCACCAGGCGATCCGACAGCACGATGATGTTGTAGCCGTCGGTAACGGCCTTCTCGGCGCGTTCGCAAAGCCGGTCGAGCGACGGCTTGAGACCCTCGGCTCCCTTTTCGGCATGGTAGGTAATGTCGAGCGTCAGGGTCTGGAAGTGATTGTCCGCGATATCGCCGATGGTCCTGATCTTCTCCAGATCCTGGTTGGTCAGGATCGGCTGCTTGACCTCGAGCCTCTTGAGTGAAGACGTTCCTTCCAGATCGAGCAGGTTCGGCCGCGGTCCGATGAAAGACACCAGCGACATGACCAGTTCCTCGCGGATCGGGTCGATCGGCGGGTTGGTAACCTGTGCGAACAGCTGCTTGAAGTAGGTGTGCAGGAGTTTCGGCTTTGACGACAGGGCCGAAATCGGCGTGTCCGTTCCCATGGAGCCGACCGCCTCCTGGCCGACATGCGCCATCGGCGCCATGAGGAACTTGAGATCCTCCTGCGTGTATCCGAATGCCTGCTGACGGTCGAGCAGGCCGACATTGGTTGCCGGCGCTCGTCCGAGGAAAGGAGGCAGGTCCTTGAGCCTGATCTGGGTGCGGTCGAGCCATTCGCGATAGGGGTGCGAGGCCGATATGTCCGCCTTCAGGTCCTCGTCGGAGATGATCCGGCCTTCTTCGAGATCGATCAGCAGCATCTTGCCGGGCTGCAGTCGCCATTTGGTCACGATGCTCGACTCCTCGACCGGGAGCACGCCCATCTCGGACGACATGATCACGAGACCGTCGTCGGTGACCAGATAACGCGCCGGGCGCAGACCGTTCCGGTCGAGCGTGGCGCCGATCTGGCGGCCGTCGGTGAAAGCTACGGCTGCAGGGCCGTCCCACGGTTCCATGAGGGCTGCGTGGTATTCGTAAAACGCCCGGCGCTGCTCATCCATCAGCGGATTGCCTGCCCAGGCTTCCGGGATCAGCATCATCATGGCGTGCGACATGGAATAGCCGGCGAAGTAGAGCAGCTCCAGTGCGTTGTCGAAGCATGCCGAATCCGACTGTCCCTCGTAGCTGATGGGCCAGAGCTTGGCCATATCCTTGCCATAGACGTCGGACTGCATGGTTGCATAGCGCGCGGCCATCCAGTTGTTGTTGCCGCGCAGGGTGTTGATTTCGCCGTTGTGGCAGATCATCCGGTAGGGATGGGCCAGGCTCCATGCTGGGAAGGTGTTGGTCGAGAAGCGCTGGTGAACGAGGGCCAATGCACTGACGACGCGCTCGTCGAGAAGGTCGGGATAGTACTTTCCGAGACCCTCGGCGAGCAGCAGGCCTTTGTAGACGATGGTCCGCGACGAGAACGACGTGACGTAATAGCCGCCGGACTCGATGTCGTCCCGCGCGATCACCGCGTTGGAGACCTCCTTGCGGATGACGTAGAGCTTGCGCTCAAACGTGTCCTGATCGGGACAGGCTTCGCCGCGGCCGACAAAGACCTGCATGTGAGCCGGTTCGGTCGGCTTTACGGTTTCACCCAGCACATCGCTGTCGACGGGAACATCCCGCCAGCCAAGGACATGCTGGCCCTCGGCCGCGACGTACCGCTCGACTTCTTCGCGGATGCCTGCCTGTCCGGCTTCGTCCTTGGGGGCAAAAATATAGCCGACACCGTAGTGACCCGGTTCCGGCAGGGAGAAGCCGAGGCGTTCGGCTTCGGCGGTGAAAAATTCATGAGGGATCTGCATCAGCAGTCCGGCGCCGTCTCCGGCCTTCGGGTCCGCGCCCACGGCGCCGCGGTGTTCGAGATTGGCCAGAATCTGGAGGCCTTTCTCGATGATCCCGTGACTCTTGCGGTTGTGAATGTCGGCGACGAAACCGACACCGCAGGCGTCATGTTCATTGCGCGGATCGTAGAGTCCCTGAGGTTCGGGCAGTCCGGCGGGTTTTCGCGCGGGAATCGTCCAGTCCCGATTGCGCGAATCGCCGTGGTATTGGCTCTTCGAAGATCCCTTTCGAGTCATACCATCTGCCCTCTTCATTTCCGTCAATCACCCCTCTGTCCCGACCGATCCGCAGCGTGGCGCGCCTTGTCGGCGATCGCTGATTCCGCGGTTGCCGGCACGGTCGTATCAAGGCGCCTTGCGGGCGTTACTCGACACTTTTTCATGCCAAATTGGCCGGTTGGATGGCACAGGGCCACCGGCGAAACGGGGCCGCCGCCGCAATTGCGACTTCGATATGCCCCTGACGCAGGAACGCGGTTTGTTCGAGGAACACGCCGTCTTCCGTCCTGCGTTTTCCGACCTCTGTACCGTTTTAAACGGATGTCCGCCCGGGAATGCAAGCCCCGTTCATGCGGTCGGATAAAAAAGACAACAACACTGTCCTTTTTCAGGGTAGGAAAATGCCAGAATTAGGGAAAACGCACAAGACATTGATTGATTTTTTCGTATTGGACCGGTGCTGCGACATATCGTTGCGCGGTCGAAGTTTTGCCACTCTGCTGCATGATCACACGGTTTCGCGTTTTGGAATGCTGACGTCTTTCGGTGCCGGTATTTCTATGCCATCACTGCGAACCTTTTTCTCTTTCGGGAGCAGCCTGAACATGTCCAGGACAAAAATGCGCTACGGGACGTGGCCATCCAGCCTCTCGGTTGACGTCGTTGCGGGGCAGACCCTGCGCTTTGGCCAGGTTCACACCGATGGAGGGTTGCTGTACTGGACCGAATCGCGGCCGCTCGAAGCCGGTCGTAGCGTTATTGTGCGGCGTGAACACGACGGCACGATGTCGGACGTTATTCCGGATCCGTATTCGGCCCGGTCCAGGATTCACGAATATGGCGGCGGCGAGTTTCTTGCCGCTTCAGGCTCGGTCTACTTCGTCAACGCATCCGACCAGGACATCTACTCCGTCGATGCCGACGGCAACATCGTCAGGTTGACGGATGCGCCCGATATGCGCTTCGGCAACATGCTTCTGGATTCAGACCGGGATCGCCTGATCGCCGTCGCGGAGCGGCATTCCGGGTCTCATGATCCGATGCCGAGGAACATGCTCGTTGCGATCCCTCTTGTCGACAGCCCGGACCTTGCAAGTGGCGATACCGTTGCCGTGCTGGCGTCCGGGAACGACTTTTACAGCTCTCCGGCACTGGACAGAAATCATGCCCGGCTCGCCTGGCTGGAATGGTCATTACCGTCAATGCCTTGGGAAGGGGCGACCTTGCAGGTGGCCGAAGTGAATGGAGATGGTTCCCTCGCCGGGTCCGCTGCACTGGCAGGAGGCGATGGCAGCGCCGTCTTCCAGCCTGAATGGTTGGCCGACGGCTCCCTGGTGTTTGTCTGGAACCGGACCGGCTGGGGCAATCTCCACCGTTGGGACGGCCATTCGATCGAGACGATCGTCGCCCGCGCCGCAGAATTTGCGCAACCGCAGTGGGCGCTCGGCATGCGCTCATACGCAGTCGGCGCAGGTGGTTCGATCCTTGCGAGTTTTTTCGAGGACGGACTGATCAAGTGCGGTGAGGTTGCCGTAGCAGACGGCACCCTGAACGTCCTTGAGTGTGACGCACGCAGTTTCTATGCGATGGCGCCCCTTGAAGATCGATTTGCCGCTGTCGTGACGTTCGACGACCGTCCGCCGGCGGTTGCCGTAATCGATCCGTCTTCCGATTCGGGTGCTGCCGTGCTTCCGGTAAAACTGAGTGCAGCGATGGATATCGAGGCTGCGGACGTTTCATCGGGCAGACCCGTGAGGTTCGAAGGGCCGGACGGTCGGCCGATACACGCGATTCACTATGCCCCCGCAAACTCTTCATACGAAGGTCCGGAGGGTGAGGCGCCACCTGCTGTCGTGCTCATTCACGGCGGGCCAACCGGATTTGCCGACCGGGGCCTCAAGCCGAAAATACAGTATTGGACCAGCCGCGGTTTCGCGGTGCTCGACGTCGATTTCACCGGTAGCTTCGGTTACGGACGGGACTATCGGGAAGCGCTGAATGGAGCCTGGGGAAAACTGGATGCCGCCGATGCCGCGGCCGCAGCAGAGTGGCTTATCCGTGAAGGCCTGGCGGATTCGGGGGCCATAGCCATTTCCGGCGGTAGCTCAGGTGGCTACACGGCCCTTTGTGCGCTGACAAACCACAACGTGTTTGCAGCGGCTGCCGTCTATTACGGCATCTCCGATGTCGCTCTCCTTGCCGACTCGACGCACAAATTTGAATCAGGCTATGTCTCGACGCTCACCGACCTGCCGCAGGACGCACCGGCGGAGGCCTACCGGGAAATTTCGCCGCTTTACCAGGCGGACCTCATCACGAGCCCGGTTATTCTTTTCCAGGGGCTTGACGACAAGGTGGTGCCGCCCGACCAGTCGCAGGCGATCGTGGAAGAGCTGAAACAGCGCGGCGTACCGGTTTGTTATCTGGAATTTGAAGGTGAGGCTCACGGTTTTCGGGATGCCGAGACCCTGATGACCGCCATACGCAGCGAGCACGCCTTCTTTGCGCGCGTCATGGGATTTGAGCCGTCCGACGAACTACCGACACTCGACATACACAACCTGGAGTCACCGGAATGAGATTTGCCAGCGACAACGCCTTCGGCATGCCCGAACAGATGCTCAGGGCGCTTGCGGATGCAAACGGCGGAGCAGCGAAAGCCTACGGCGCGGACGAGTTGACCGCGGCAGCCGAACAGCGTCTGAAGGATGTGTTCGAATGCGAACTCAGGGCGTTTCTGGTCTCGACCGGTACGGCGGCCAACGCCCTTTCGCTGAGCGTGATTACACCGCCTTATGGGGCGATACTGTGCCATCCGGAAAGCCACATCATGGTGGATGAGTGCGGCGCGCCGGAATTCTACTCAGGCGGTGCCAAGATGATCGGTGTGCCGGGCGAGGACGGCAAGATCGACGCGAAGAAGTTTCAAGGCGTGCTCGACGGACTGATCGCCGGCAATCAGCACCAGGTCCAGCCGGCGTCTGTCAGTCTGACCCAGGCGACTGAATCCGGCACGGTCTATTCGCCTGACGAAATTGCGGTGCTTGCGGAAATCGCGCGCTCCCGGTCAATGAAGGTGCATATGGACGGCGCCCGTTTTGCCAATGCGGTCGTGTCCGGCACCGGTACGCCCGCGGACCTCACCTGGAAATCGGGCGTCGACATCCTGTCCTTCGGGGCGACCAAGAACGGTGCGATCGCGGCCGAGGCCGTGGTGCTGTTCGACCCCGGCTATGCGGACGAACTCATGTACCGCCGCAAGCGCGGCGGGCATCTGATCTCGAAAAGCCGGTTCATCGCCGCCCAGTTCGATGCCTACCTGAAAGACGACCTCTGGCTCGATCTGGCCCGTCACGCCAACGCGATGGCAAACCGCCTGGGCGAAGGCATCTCCGCATCGAACTGCGCACGACTTGCCTATCCGGTCGAGGCCAATGAGGTGTTCGCCATACTGCCTCGCGCCACGCACGCAGGCCTGCAGGCGGCGGGCGCCATCTACTACGAATGGCCGGGCGAAGGACCGCAGGACGAGCGTGCTGTCGGAGACGATGAAATGCTCGCCCGTCTCGTCACGTCCTTCGAGACGCCGGAGAGCGATGTCGACGGATTTCTCGATCTGCTCAGAGCGCAGTCGGCCTGACCGGAAGCCAAAACAAAAAAAGGGCGCCCCCGTAGGGGCGCCCGCTCATGCGTTTGAATGTGAGCCTGCTGGGTTAGGCAGCCTTCTGCTCGATCGTCTTGGTCTTTTTCGAGCCTTTTGCGCCCGAAATGGCGATCGTCCGCGGCTTCATGGCCTCGGGCAGTTCGCGCTTGAGATCGATATGAAGCAGACCGTTCTCGAGCTTGGCGCCCGCGACTTCCACGAAGTCGGCAAGCTGGAAGCGGCGCTCGAAACTGCGTCCGGCGATGCCCTGATGCAGGAACTGACCCTCGGTCTTGTCCTGCGACTTCTCGCCGGTCACGGTCAGGGCGTTTTCCTTGACTTCGATGTTGAGGTCTTCCTCGCCGAAGCCGGCGACCGCCATGGTGATGCGGTACTCATTTTCGCCCGTGCGTTCAATATTGTAGGGCGGATAGCCGTTGCTGCCGCTCTCGATGCTGTTGATGGTATCGAGAAGCCGCGCGAAACGGTCAAATCCAACAGTGGTCTTGTAAAGGGGGGTAAGATCGAAGTGCATTCTACACATCCTCCTGAAAGCGATATGTCTGTAAAAGTCCGCCAATTTGGCCAGACCGGGTTGAATTCGTGGACCCGTCAGACGGCGTCCACGCCAAGGCATATAAGAAGCATCCTTCAGCCTTTCAAGAGCCGTGCGGGATTTTTTCATGTTGCTGATTTGAAAGGCATTTTCGAGCCTCTTGCCACTCTGTCGAATGGTGGCCGCCGAGCCGTTCATGAAGATGAACGAGACATTAACAAGGCCTTCCTGCTTCGTTCAGGGACGGGGCGGCATAGTGCGGACGATGCCTTGTGCATTGAGTTCTGCCTAACGCCCCTCTGGCAGACCAAGCTGGGGACGATGTTCCCGCGAAACGTCCCGGACGCCGAGTAACCGTCCGGGACGTTTTGTTTTTTGGGTCCGGGCGCCTGCGTTGCGACAGATGACACCGGTTGCCGCCGGTGGCATGCTCCTCTATGACATCAGGTTGATCCAGCCGTCGGCGAATTCGGGGAACCTGCCAATTCATCCGGACGCGACGGTCAGATTGCGGTGGATCACAGCGTTGCGGGGCTTCGACGTGCTGCTTTACGAGATTCCTGAAAACCCAATTCCCGAAGGGGCCGAGTCGGGTTTTCTCGAGCTGCCGAGAGATATCAGACTGCGTTACGCGTGCTGGCGTCCGGAGTCCGGACAGCCCAATGGCACCGTGTGCCTGCTTCAGGGCCGGGGTGAATATATCGAGAAGTACTTCGAGACCATCGAGGACCTCCGGCGGCGGAACTTTGCCGTTGCGGCGCTCGACTGGCGCGGGCAGGGCGGGTCGACCAGGCTTCTGCGTAATCCCCGGAAAGGCCACATCCGAAGCTTCTCGCAATATGATGAGGATCTCGTACGCTTCATTCAGGATGTGGTGCTGCCCGACTGTCCGCCGCCCTATTATGCGCTGGCGCATTCGATGGGCGGCACGGTGGCCCTGCGTTCGCTCAAGATCTACAACTGGTTCGACCGGGTCGTCTGCACTGCCCCGATGGTGGGACTCCGGAGGATGTTCCTTCCCTGGCCGTTTATCCGCAGCATGGCCGAAGGGCTCGCGTGGATGGGGGCCGGAGGTCTCTACATTCCCGGCGGCGGCGACAAACCCAGCGACCTGAAACCGTTCGAGACGAGTCCGCTGACCACCGACCGGGAGCGTTATGAACGCAACCGCAAGATGATCGAGACCCATCCGGAACTCGGCACCGGCTCGCCGACGATCGGCTGGCTGGCGGCGGCGAAGTCCGCCATGGCGGAGCTGAGGGAAGCCGACTTCCGTGTCGAGGTGAAGATCCCGGTTCTGATCGTTCAGGCCGGCTACGACCAGGTCGTATCGAACGAGGCAACGGGTGCGTTGTCAGGCGACCTGCCGGCGGGTGCGAATATCTTTATCGATGCGGCGCGGCACGAGATTCTCATGGAGCGCAAATTGATCCGCGAGCAGTTCTGGGCGGCGTTCGACGCGTTCGTGCCGGGCACCATCGTTCCTCACCGTGCGTTGAGGCAGTCCAACGCGTACTGGTGAAGTTCCGCATTGGCCGCCGCCACGATCTGCCCGCCCTCGGCCGCGCTGCCGCCATCCCATGTCGTCACGATACCACCGGCGCCTTCCACGATCGGGATCAGCGCGACGATGTCATACGAGTTGAGCCCGGCTTCGACGACGAGATCAAGCTGGCCGGCGGCGAGCATGCAATAGGCATAACAGTCGCCGCCGTACCGGGTCATGCGGCAAGCGCTGCTGACCCTTTCGAAAGCTTCCATTTCGCGCCCTTCGGAGAAAATCTCCGGGCTGGTCGATGCCAGAAGCGTGTTTTCGAGGCTCGATGTTGTGCTGGTCGCCAGGATGGTCTCTTCGCCGCCGCGCCGGCAGACTGCCCGTTCCGCCGTGCCGACGAAGCGTTCTCCGGTGAACGGCTGGTTCATGATGCCCGCAACGGGTACGCCGTCCTCGAGCGTGCCGATCAGTGTTCCCCATAACGGCATGCCCATGATGAAGGCGCGGGTTCCGTCAATCGGGTCAAGTACCCAGGTGTGGGGAGAAGATGCGGGCTTGTTGCCGAATTCCTCGCCGACAATGCCGTGATCCGGACGCTCCGCCTCAATCAGCTCCCGCATGACGCGCTCGGCCTCGCGGTCGGCGATCGTGACCGGATCGAATTTGCCCATGCCGGGTTTGTCGTCGACCGCGGTGTTCTGACGGAAATGGGGCAGGATCGCCGCAGCCGACACGTCGGCAAGCCGGTCGGCAAAAGCGATGAGGTCTGCGGTCTGCGAGGCGGCGGGTGCGGTCATGCGGGTGGCTTCCGAAGGAGGGTGAAATCACCGCTATCGGTATGCCAATCCGGGATGTCACTCAAGTCTTTCGGATGAAGGGCGCGGTGTCGCTAGCGTTTGATGCCCCTGATCTCGATATCGAACTTCACCTCGTCGCTGACGACGTCCTGGACGGTATTGATCCCGAAGTCGCTGCGGTTGAACCTGCCGTTCGCGCTGAAGCGCGTGACGAAACGGTTGTTGGCCTTCGGGTCGCGGCCGGCCGTGTGGAACGTGACGTGCAAGTTCACCGGCCTGGTCACGCCTTTCACGGTGAGTTTGCCGGTGACCTGCGCCGTGGTTGGCCCGGTGCGGCGCACGCGGGTTGACTTGAACCGGATCTTCGGGTGGCGTTCGGCGTCGAGAAGATCGGGTCCGCGCATGAATTTCTGCACTTTCTTGTCGAGATGCGTCACGCTGCCCGCGGCGATCTCGACATCGACCCGGCTGCGGCCGGGATTGCGCGGATTGAGCGAGAACCTGCCCTTCACGGACTTGAACTTGCCGGTCACGGTCGCGAAGCCGAATTGCAGGACCCGGAATTGAGCCTTGATGTTTTCCGGTTTGATGACGTAATTGCCGCCGGCCCTGGCGATGAGATCCTGCTTGGCCGCGGTGGCCGGTTGGAGCAGAACCGGAGCCATCGCCATGCCAAGCGCAACTGCACCGGCGAGAGGCCAGAGAGGTGACGCGTAAACCGGCATCGGACAGATCTCCTTGTGACCTTGCGGGAAGCTGGACGGGGTCTCGATGCTCATGGTCGGGTGGTGGCGGGTCGATAATGAGGCTGGAATTCGGTAATTCACTGACAATGGAATCAGAATTGAGACTGACTGCCTGGGAGGCGTGAACGAAACCGATGAGCGAAAAGGCTGAAGACCTTTCAGCGGTCGGCTTCAACCGGACCCTGCTGATTGCCGGGCTGTGCGGCGGGTTCATCGTCAGCCAATTCCTGCGCAACGCGATGGGTGTCATCGCACCGGACCTTGCTGTCGATGTCGGTCTGGATGCCGATGAGCTGGGCGTTCTCGGGGGCGCATTCTTCTTCAGCTTTGCGATTGCCCAAATTCCCCTCGGCGTCGCCATCGACCGGTACGGCCCGAGGGCGGTCATGGTGACCATGTTCGGTCTTGTCATCGCAGGGTGTGTCGCGATCGCCGCGGCGCAGACGCTGACGCACCTGATCCTTGCGCGCGTCCTCATGGGGCTGGGCTGTGCCTGCCTTTTCATGGGACCGCTCACGGTGGTCAGCCGCTGGTTTCCGTCGGGACTGTACGCCGGTTATGTCAGCCTGCTGCTGGCGATCGGAAACATCGGCACGCTGGGTGCGACCGCACCGCTCGGCTGGGCCAGTTCCAGTTTCGGATGGCGGACGGCGTTCGTGCTGGCGGCCGTGCTTGCCGTCGCGGCCGCCGCCGCGACGGCGCTGTGGGTAAGGGATGCGCCGCCCGGGCACGCCTTTCACAACCGGGCACGCGAGACATTGAAGCAGAGTTTTGCAGGCGTCGGAGAAGCGCTGCGCCAGCGCGACGTGGTTCCGGTCTTCATGATGAACCTCGCGGTTTATGCGGTTTCCGCCAGCGTGCTGGGCCTCTGGGGCGGCCCCTATCTCAATGATGTCTATGGACTGGACGGAACGGCGCGCGGCACGGTGCTCTTTGTCATGGCCGCCTGCCAGGTCGCGGGACTCGCCGTCTGGGGACGCATGGACAGGCTGACCAACAGCCGGAAATGGCCGGTTGTCGCAGGCTCGTCGCTGACGATGCTGCTGCTCGGTGTGTTTGTCTTCGGGCCGAAGCTGCCGCTGGTGGGCCTCTATGTGCTGTTCGGCGCCTTTGGGCTGGTCTGCGCCTACGTGCCGGTCCTGATGGCGCACGGCCGTGCGTTGTTCGAGGACCGTCTGGTGGGGCGGGGAATCACGCTGCTCAACACCGCCGTGATGACCGGGGTCTTCGCAATGCAGGTGGTCACGGGGTTCGCGATCGAATTCGTTTCCGGCGGCTCAGACGGGCCCGCGAACTTAAGCGCCTATCGCGCCTGCTTCGGCGTCATGCTGGCCGGACTGGCGATTGCCACTGCTGCCTATCTCTTTGCGGATGACCGCAAACCGTAGCGAAACCGCCCGAAATCAGTGATTTGTGTGCATTGCAACAAAATCGGCCTTAAACCGATTGAAATGGCTGAAATATGCAATGTGTTACAGAGTGTCGCAGAAAGTCGAAAAATACGCCTGAAATGAGCTGTTGAAAATTTGTGTCATAAATACAACTGGTTAGCTGGAAATTCGGTTTTTTTCGATGTCACAAATTTTTCATCTGATTGCCCTTGATATTTGTGCGATGCGATGCGATATTAATGCAGCGCAGCAAAGCGACTTCGTCGTAATGCTCGCAGCCCTTCCTGGGCGTTTCCTCCCTAGACTTGGGCCGTTCCCTAAACCGGAACGGCCCTTTTTCTTTTGATCGGTAAGTCTTGTCTGCGCGTGAAAGGCCGGGTCCGTCCAGGGATCACTCCGCTGCCGCCTGGCCCGGATAGATCATCGAGGGCAGGGCATCGACGAGTTCGTCGGAAAGCGTGCGCAGCCTCGCCGTGAGGCGCTCGAAGCCCGCGTGTTTTTCCAGCGACTCCTCGTCAATGTAAAGCGCGCGGTTGATCTCGATCTGCAGGGTGTGAATGCCCCTGTGCGGCCGGCCGTAGGTCTGGGTGATGTATCCGCCGGCATAGGGCTTGTTACGCACCACGGAATAACCGAGACCGGTCAGCATGGCCTCGACGAAGTCGGTGATGGTGCGGGAGCATGCAGCACCATAGCGATCGCCGAGTACGAAGTCCGGACGGTTGCCGGATCGTCGTGCAGGGCCGGTGGTCACGGACGACGGCATGGAATGGCAATCGATCATGAGCATCGCACCGAACCGTTCCCGTGTCGCCGCCAGCAGTGACCGCAGCTTCGTATGGTACGGTATATAGAGCGAGGTGATGCGGCGCTGCGCTTCGGCGAAGGGCAGCGGGGCCTCATAGATTTCCGCGGCCTCGCTGACGATGCGGGCCACGGTTCCGAGCCCGCCTGCGGCGCGCACGGAGCGCGTATTCACGTAGTCCGGCAGATCGTCCGAAAACATCAGCGGATCGAGTTCGTACGGTTCGCGGTTCAGATCGAGATAGGCGCGCGGGAATTTGGCATGCATCAGCGGCGCGCCGATCCGGACCACGTCGCGGAACAGCTCGTCGACATAGCAGTCTTCAGATTTGCGCAGGCTGTGGGCGTCGAGCTGCGAGGATTCCAGGAAGGATTCAGGGTAGATGCGGCCGCTGTGCGGTGAATTGAAGACGAGGGGTGCGGCCTGGTTCTCCGGCGAGATCACCTCGAAAGGTGGCACGAATAGGGACGCCGGATCTTCCATCTGGACTTCGATTCCTGTGTTGCTCAACGACATCCGATCAGCCGGAGGGGAACTGAAGCTTGCCAGCATCCCGATCGCGAGTCCATCGCTAAGGAGGAGAGCAATGGCCGGGGCAAAACCGCAGCAAACGGCCTTCGTCCGCGCTTTCACCGGCTATTTACCTATGCCAATATAAAGTGTAGTCAATACTTGGGGACCATCCTGAAGCTGGTTGTGTGACGGACGTAGCGATGGCGAAGATTCTGCTTGCCGAAGACGACGAGGATATGCGCCGTTTCCTCGTCCGGGCTCTCGAAAATGCGGGCCACGAGGTCGTGTCCTACGGCGAGGGCATGAGCGCATATGAACGCGTGAAATCGGAGAGTTTCGAGCTTCTGCTGACGGATATCGTCATGCCGGAAATGGACGGCATCGAGCTCGCCAGGCGGGCTGCGGAACTGGATCCGGCCATGAAAATCATGTTCATCACGGGCTTTGCCGCGGTGGCGCTCAATCCGGACAACGAGGCCCCCAAGGACGCCAAGGTCCTGTCCAAGCCGTTCCATCTGCGCGAGCTTGTGAACGAGGTCGACCGGTTGATCGCGGCCTGAGGCGAACCGAAAACGCGTTCGCCATCGAATTCCTCAAAACTTGACGCGGCAGGGCTTGCGCGGGGCGGGCAATCCCGATATATGGTCGCCGGGTGACCGGCAGACGGTCATTCAAGGGCGTGTAGCTCAGTGGGAGAGCACTTCGTTGACATCGAAGGGGTCACTGGTTCAATCCCAGTCACGCCCACCATTTCCTTCCCCGACATACTTTTTCCGGCGATCTCGGTAGCGGGCTGTGTCCCGATACAACGGCGACGACCTTCTCTTAGTCCTGAGACCGATGCTCAGCGATCCGAGCCGACGCTCGCTATTTCCCGACGCACCGCGCCACCTTGGTGCGCCAGACGCAGTTCTTGTTCGTCTTGCACTGGGTCTTGTTCAGGGTCGGGCATTTCTTGGCCGCCATCCGGATCACCGGCGTGGACTGCATGGCCTGTGGGACTTTCGAGATTTCAGCCTGCTCGGGCGGGCAGTAAAGAGCCGCACACAGGGTCAACATCGCAACGTCCATGGGTAATCCTCCCGCAGTTGTCAGATTACGTGATAGTGCGCCTACGGAGGATATTGATTTTGCACGCGATTGTCGAACCGGGCGGGACTGTTATTGAGCCGTAACGGGTGCCTGCCGGACGTTCATGCGTCGGCGTTCTGGCCGGCGAGCCGCGCGCCGTCGGCCTCGTCCTCTGCCTGCCAGCGCAGCGCGACAGTGTTGAGACCCTTCAGCACCGCCTTGAGTTCGTGGCCGCGGTCGGTCAGCGAGTAGGTAACGGCGGGCGGGATGGTCGGCTGGTAGTCGCGATGGACCAGCCCTGCCGCCTCCAGATGGCGCAGCCGGTCGGTGAGCACTTTCGACGAGATCTTAGGCATGTGCGCCTTGAGTGCGCCGAAGCGCTGAGGGCCCTCCGATTCAAGGATCCACAGGATATAGGTTGTCCACGCCCCCATGATCAGGCGCAGGATTGCGTCCATCGGGCATTTGCCGGGGATGTGCTCGATCGTCATGGGTAACAGCCTTTCGTTCCTATCAGGTGCTTTAGTTACTATATAGTGCCTACTTTTAAAAAGTAACTATAGATCTTACCTAGTTCCGTGAAGGCGGGACAGGCGGCATGGCCATGCCCGCGGACTTGAGGATTTCAACGGAACGAAGGAGCAGGTCATGGCAAATGTAGGCATCGTATTTTTCAGCGGTTACGGACACACGAAGAAGCAGGCGGAGGCCGTGCGCGACGGGGCGGCAGCCGTCGACGGTGTCTCGGTCACGGTATTCGAGATCGGCGAGGAGGGCGGCTTGCCGGACGAGAGCTGGGAGGTCCTCGGCGCCCAGGACGCCATCATCTACGGCAGCCCGACCTACATGGGCGGGCCCGCCTGGCAATTCAAAAAGTTCGCCGACCAGAGTTCCAAACCGTGGTTCACGTCCGCCTGGAAGGACAAGATCGCCGGCGGCTTCACTAACTCTGCTTCCGTCAACGGCGACAAGGGCTCGACCATCAACTACTTCTTCACGTTGTCGCAGCAGCACGGTCAGATCTGGGTCGGCACGGGCCTGCTGCCGGCCAACACAAAGGCGCACGGTCCTGAGGACGTCAACTGGACTGCCGGATTTGCCGGAGCGCTTGCGATTTCCCCATCCGATGCGTCACCGGAAGAAGCGCCGCGCAGCGGCGACCTCGAAACAGCGCGCCTGCTCGGGCAGCGCATTGCGGATTATGCCGTCAAGACGAGGGGTTAACGGGCGCGCCGGCGGGGAGAGCCTTCAGGCTCTTCCCGTCTAGAGTGAATTTGGGTCATATTGGACCAGTTCTGTTGGATGAAATCGTGCCAGTCCACCAGGAAGGTCTTGAGAAGCGTAGTGGGTCTACGGTCGAAAGGTCTGACGCCGTGGATGGGCGATTTCATTCAACCCTTCGGGCCGGACGCCTTTTTGCCATTTCCATCGGATTTTGTCTCGACCGTACTCCCGGTATGGCCTTCGCCAAAACCCTCGATCCTGTCAAAAATGCAAGCCGGCAGAACGATTCAATCTGACCCAAGTTCACTCTAAGCCTTTGCGTCCTTGAGTTTTCCGACCAGCCGGACCAGCGCTTCCCGGTCGTCCTTTTCCCGGGCGATCTCGATGGCCAGGATCCTGTCGTCGCAACGCCATTTCTCGCGCGCGTAGCCGCGGGCGACCCAGTAAAGCCCTCCGATCGCCAGAAGCGCCAATATGACCGGGATGGCGCGCACGAGCAGGCGGAACAGGATGTCGCGCGCGCGGGCCGGACGGGTGTTGTCGCGGAGATCCGAAAGATCAAACTGCCGGTCGATTGCGGTCCACCGGGCGGCAATGGTGTCGAGATACCGGTTCGCATTGACGTAGAAACGGACAAGCTCGGACAGGACGGCTGCTGTTTCCTTCTGGTTCATGCGCCGCGTTTCGCCGTCTCCGGCGAGGAAGTCGCGCCCGTGAAGTCCGGCCAATAGTTTGGATTCCGGATCACTCTGACGGTTCTCTTCGTCAGCGTTTGCTGCGCTACGAGCCCGGCCTTCGAGGGCCGCCAGATGTCCTCTCGACTCCGGATAATTCTCCAGCTTCAAATGAGACTTCGGGTTTTTGACGAGTTCGTCGAAGCCCCGGAATTGCGCCTGGAGAACCGAGAGGTTCCCAGAGTTCACGGTCCGGGCCAGCACGCCATCACCGAACAGGCCGGCCTGTTCGGCCGCTCCGTAGGCGAAGGCCGCGGCCAGATACAGGAGGCCAGCGGTGATGGTCAGCCGTCTCGCCGTGCTGCCTGCCCTGCGCGCTCTGTCCGCCAGGGAGTCGATGACATAGTCGACGAGTGTGGATTCCAGCGGTTCCGGCGTGGTGCTCATAAGCCATCTCCTTCTCGCGCTGTTCCCTCCTGATGTCGGATGTATGGGCGTCCGGTTCAACCGGCGATCATGACCGGATGCGTCTGTCATCCTCCATTTGGAGGATGAAACGATGCAGGGCGGATCACTAAATCTCGATCAGGAGGGCGATTCGCCATGACACGATTGCAGATAATTCCGGCAGTTTTTCTGATCGTTCTGTCAGCGCTTGCAACCCGTACGGCCGAGGCCGGGAGCAGCGAACTGAGCAACACGTTTGCCGCGATGCTGGAAGAAAACATCAAGGCGGCGGATCTGGTCGCTCATGTAGAGGTTACGGAGCTGAGAGCGGAAAACCGAAACGGCGACTATGTCAGATACCGCATCAGTGCGCGGACGGTGAAACAGTTCAAGGGTCCGCGGATCGACAAGCCGGTCTTCTACTGGTGGGTCGATCATGAACTGAAGGACGATGATATGGGTGAGGGCATCATCGTTACGCTGCTCAAGAATCCGCAGGATCAGCAGTACTACATCCCGGACAACGGCTACTCCTTTCCGGCGAGTGCGAGGCTGCTCGGCGTTGCCGAAGGCGCAGTCCGAAGCGATTGAGACTCGCGATTGTCAAAGCTGAAAACAACGGACGGGGCATGGGACGGATATTCGTAACGCTAATTCTGATTGTCGCCGGTTTTCTGATCGGCGCGTTTCTGGTCAATATTCCAAACCTCCATCTGGAGCAGGGACTGCCGCTGCTGCCGGCGATCCTTTCCGCTGAAGCCTCGCTCATGGCGGTTGCTCTCTGCGGC
Source organism: Hyphomicrobiales bacterium (assembly GCA_965198845.1). Lineage (GTDB taxonomy): Bacteria > Pseudomonadota > Alphaproteobacteria > Rhizobiales > JAJFHC01 > CBDAQD01. The sequence continues at coordinate 5,400,042 of CBDAQD010000002.1, read as the reverse complement.
TACGGTCTCTACCGGACATGGTTTCCCGGCCAGCGCGGACCCAGGCGGCCGGATCCCTTTACGTCCGACGGCCGGCCGTGGCTCGCCAATCCATCCTGGGCGAAAGGACGCGTCACGCATTCCACCCGGAGCATTGCGCTGTTTCTCTGGTTCTTCGCAGTGCACTGGTGGGCCGCGATCGGCTTCATGGTCGCTGAACGCAAGGACGCGATCCTGGAAGAAGGCGGACCTGTCCTTTTTCTTGCGGGTGCCCTGATCCTGATCGGTGTCATCACCATTCTGGCGGCCATCAAGAAGACAGCCCAATGGCTGTCCTATGGCCGATCGACACTCATTATCCAAACACTGCCGGGGCGGCCCGGCAGTGCATTCGAGAGCATCATCGAGACCAAGTTCAAGACGAAGCCGAAGAAGGCATTTCTGATCCACCTGACCGGATTCGAACGACACTGGACGACGGTGGATCATGCCGGAACGGACGATGTCAGGCGGCGCCATTCGGTCCAGGACCAGATGCCGTTCTTTGAAGAATCGATAAGGGTCCCTCCATCGAAAATGGCGATGGCCGACGGCTGCGTCCACGTGCCGTTTCAGTTCGACATGCCCGGCGATGTGCCGGACAGCGGCTATGTCGACGACGACGTCGAGGTCATCTGGAAGATCGATGTCCGGAAGACCGGCCGTGACGATCCGGATTACGAGGCGGAGTTCGAAATTCCGGTATTCGCGGTGCATTGAGCGGCCATTGCCGTGAAGAGGGGTCGAAAGATGTTCTGGTACTACCTGGCGCAGACTCTGATTTTGACTGCCGTGCTCGTGTTTGCGGCGGCCGTCTACAGTTTCGTCAGCATCCAGTATGCCTATCAGGCCAGTGATCCTGTGGATGGCACAATCGTATCCGTCCGGGCAATTGCGCCCGTTCCCATGTCCCTGCGGTCAGCCAAGTTCTGGAACACCTACAGCACAACCTATGCGCCGACCTTCGCCTATCGTTACGGCGACCAGGACTACGAAGTGGAAGCGCGTTTCGCGTCCTCCAACCAGGAAGAGTACGCGGTCGGGGGGACACGGGTTCTCTACGTCAACAGAGATCAGCCTGACCGGTTCCTGTCATCGCATGCATCGGAAGTCTATGGCTTTGCCGGCACCATGTGCTTCTTCGGCGTGCTTCTGCTGTTCTTCTGGTTTCCTCTTCGCTTCGTTTTCGGGGCGTACGACATGCAGTCAGCGGTTCCCCTGGAACAGCTCAGAATCAAGGGAAAACAGATTTTTGCGACGGTAACGCTTGTGGAACGGAGTCCGACTGCCGATATGGAAGATATGCTTGATGACGGCGCCAAGACGTTCCTGGCGGAGACGGGGGTGGATCCATGGACGGTGTATGCCGAATGGCAGTCTCCGAAAGACGGCAAAACCTATCATTTCCAAAGCGTTGGACTGACCTCGAGGCCGAGGCTCAACAAGGGCGAGACGGTCGATGTCTTTATCGAGTCCGGTGACCCGGGACGATATTTCATGGATTTGGGAAAGCACCGTTGAGTCGCGACAGCGACGAACGGGCAGATGATTCAGAGAGAGGGTGCCATGATCAACAGGGTGATAGCGATGCTCGAAGAGAGCAAATCCGGGGGAAAGGGCGTCACGCTGTTCCTTCCCGGTGACAAGATTGCAATCGTGGTCAGCGAGGTGATCGGCACAGAAGCCGTGGTCGGAAGTAACCGGGAATATGACCACGTCATCGTGCGTCTGGATCAAGTGGTGGGATGCGCCATGAATTAGTGCGTTGTTGCGTTTGGACTGGACTGTCGGGCAGGGGAGAAGATCGCAGTGACGGACGAGAATATGCAGGCGCAGGATGCAAGAGGCATCCTGAATTCGGGAACACTGATCATTCTGGCCGCGGTAACGGTATCCGCAGGTGCGGTTGCCGTCGGTTCGCTTTACGGCTCGTTTTCACGTCAGGAGCAACAAATGATGGCTTTCTGCACGGACATGAAAGCCGGCACCACTGTCGACCTTGCCCGGCGCAAGGCGCACGATCTGGGGTTTTCGGTGATGGCCAAAGGCGCCCGATACGGGATGCCGGCCTATCTGTCCGTGAGCGCCACCAAGGGTATGGTCCCGGCCGCCAGTTTCTGCACGGTCGGTCATGACGGTCTCCGGGTCACGTCCGTTTCGTACAATCCCTGGTATCATTAGAGTGAATTTGGGTCAGATTGAACCGGTTCTGTTGGATGAAATCGCACCAGTCCACCAGTAAGGTCTTGAGAAGCGTAGTGGGGCTACGGTCGAAAGACCTGACGCCGTGGATGGTCGATTTCATTCAACCCTTCGGGCCGGACGCCGTTTTGCCAGTTCCATCGGGTTTTGTCTCGACCGTACCCCCGGTATGGCCTTCGCCAAAACCCTCGATCCTGACAAAAATGCAATCCGGCAGAACCGGTTCAATCTGACCCAAATTCACTCTAAATTGAGAAAACCGCCGGAGCCCTTCGGCCCGTGATTGGACGCCTCATCCTGCTCGCCGTTTTGCTGATCATCGGATTGGCGTTCTACACATGCGGCGTGGCATTTGACGAAAACGCTGAATTCAGACGCGGCAGCCCTTTCTACTACATGCTTGTCGCCGGAGAGATCCGCAGCCTGCCCGTTCCAGAAGATCACAGGGGATTGAGGTATCGCTCCTTTCCGGGAGATGGTCCGGCACAGCCCTTCACAGGATTGCGCTATAAAGTTCCGGGGGGGAAGGCCGTCGAAAGCCTGACGCTCTTTCGGCAACACATTGCTGAGCGGAGCTGCAGATTTTTAGGTGAGAAAAAGGGATCGGAACTGGTGACGGCCGAATGGTCATGCCGGGGAGGGCGCTTCAGATTTTCCGCCAGTCCCGACTACCGGAGAGGCGGTGACGGCCGTTATGTGCGGTCGGGCCACGTCAATATCAGCGTCGAATATTACGAGAACTACGTCCTGTAGAGGAGGCGCCTGATCCGCAATCAGGCAGCACCGGCTTCCTCATCCTGAAGGTCCTTACGCCGCTCCGGCCCCCTGTAGTCCGGATTGGGGAAGGGTGCGCGCCTGCGGCACGGGCCGACATATCTCTTGGACTCGATAAAGGGCCTTGGCCGCTCGATGACGGAGACGATACGGCGGTAGAGGTCAACCGCCGCGACCGGCTTGGTCAGCAATTCAGTCACACCGGCGTCCCTCGCCGCTTCAATATTTGCCCGTTCGGTATAGGCGGTCACCATGATGATCGGAACCTGAGGATTCGGACTGTCCGTCGCGGTTCTGACAAGGCGTGTGAACTCGAGGCCGTCGAAGGACGGCATCATGTAGTCCAGCAGGATGATGTCGGATCGGGCGTTCCTGAAGACTTCGAAGGCGGCCATGCCGTCAGTCGCCTCGTTGATGCTTTTTACGCCGAAGCCGCGCAGCAATGTCTTGATGATCGACACCATGTGATGGTTGTCATCGATGACAAGCGCTGAAAGTGCAGAAAGATCGTAGGTCTTGGCCATTTTGCCGTCGCGGTCCGCGGAGTACGGACGATTCAGGATTCGATTCCGGTTATTCGCAGCCTACTCTGCGGCTCGTTGACAATTTATTAACCGTAACTTCCCGGCGTCGTTATTGCAGGCCACCCATGCGACCGACGTGCGGTGAGCCCGTGACGATGCTGACCAGGTGGGCGAGCGCGATGACGATGCCGAGCATGCAGACGAAGAGTACCGGTGTCGTTGGTATGAGTCTGGGGGTGCCGGGCGGTCTCTCCTTCTTTTCGAGCACGATCATCCATACGCCGACCGCGGCAAAGGCCGTCATGGCGCCGAGCGTTACGGCCAGGTCAACGCTGATCTGCATCCGGAAGGGCCTTTTTTCGGGTATGGAGCCAGGAACTGGTGAGTATGGCAGCACGGAAAGCTTGCGTCACGGTTGACAGTGACCGGTCACGCGCTTATGTTCCGCGCCGAATTGAGGCTCGGCGCCATCAGGCCGCTTTGCCATAAAGGGTGATTACCATGAAGATCCGCAATTCTCTCAAGTCGCTTCAGAAGCGGCACCGCGACAATCGTGTCGTGCGCCGGCGCGGGCGGCTTTATGTGATCAACAAAACCAACAGGCGTTTCAAGGCCCGCCAGGGCTGATCGTCTGCGCAAGCATCCTTTCGGGATGGCCGATGCCGCGTACCTGACGTACGCGGCGTTTTGCGTTTTTGGCAGGCATGAGCCTGCATTATCCGCTGCCTCACAAATTCGCGATGCGACGATTGTGTTTTTGACCGGGCTTGGATCGGCGCGCTAAGCTTCGGGTCATGTCGTATTTGATCCGACCGATTCTCCTCGCGGGCCTCTTGTTCGCCGTGTCCGCTCCGTTGCCGGCATCTGCTGAAGGCAAGCCGTCAAGCGGTCCTCACCTTGAAAAGAAGATCAGCCCTGCCGAAAAGGCGGAAAACGACAAGAATCTCCTGGATTCCCTGCTCGAAAGGCTGGCCAAGGCGGATGACGAAGACTCCGCCAAGACCCTTTCAGAAGCTGTCTGGAAGGTCTGGTTGCGGTCCGGCAGTCCGACCATCGATCTTCTGATGCAGCAGGCGGTCGATGCCATGAACGGCAAGAAGAACGATGTCGCGCTGAAACTGCTGGATGCGATTGTGGATCTCGCACCCAACTACGCGGAAGGCTGGAACAAGCGCGCTACGGTCTACTACCTGCAGGACGAACACCATAAATCGGCGCTCGATATCAAGAAGGTGCTGGAGATCGAGCCCCGCCACTACGGAGCGCTGGCCGGTCTCGGCATGATCATGCGCGATCTGGGAGACGAGCGCGGCGCGCTTTCGGCGTTCCGCGAGGCACTGAAGTATCATCCTTATCTCAAGGGCGCACTCGACGCAGTCAAATCACTGAGTGTGACCGTCGAAGGCCGTGGCATCTGACCGTATCTCGGGCAATCCAGGCGCGGTCCCGGGACGTATTACGTTTCGTCAGCTAACATCCCGTTGAAATCGGAACATGTGGCGAGTGATGGTCTTTATCACCGTGTTTGTAGCGGTCCTCCTGTCCGCCGCGGCGACCTATACCGCGGTGCGGACACGGGCGATCGAGACGGCATTTCCCGCGACCGGCAGCTATGTGGAAGTCGACGGGGTGCGGCTCCACTACATCGACCACGGGCCCAGGGACAACGGTAAGCCGACGATCGTCGTTGTCCATGGCGCGAGCAGCAATGTTCGCGACCTCAAGCTGGGCGTCGCCGATATCCTGGCCGGGGACTACCGTGTCCTGGCGTTCGACCGGCCCGGTTTCGGCTGGAGCGACCGCCCGGAAGATGAGAATGCGCTCGATCCGGCCGGGCAGGCCAGGCTTCTCGCCAAGGCAGTCGACAAGCTCGAGATCGGCGAGCACCTGATTGTCGGACATTCCTGGGCCGGCTCCCTGATATTGAGTTATGCGCTTGAGCATCCGGATCAACTGAAGGGTGTGCTGGCACTTGCTCCGGCAAGCCACCCCTGGCCCGGGGGCATCGACTGGTACTACACGCTGACGGCCACGCCGGTGATCGGGGAACTGTTTGCGCGCACGATTGTCATGCCGCTTGCCGAGCTCCGGATGGCAGGAGGGACCCAGTCGGTCTTCAAGCCGCAGAGACCGCCGGAGGGCTATGTCGAGCGGGCGGCCATTCCGTTGATCCTTCGTCCGTCCTCATTCCGCGCCAATGCGATCGATGTGGCAGGACTTTACGATTTTGTCGTTCGTCAGTCGCCGCATTACAGAAACATCAAAGTGCCCCTGACGATTATCACCGGCCGTGACGACAAGACCGTCTGGCCGACGATCCATTCTACGTCCCTGGAACGCGAGGTGCCCGGCGCGCGGCTGATCCTGCTGGATGGTGTCGGCCACATGCCTCACTACGCCAGACCGGATCTGGTAAAAAAGGAAATCGACCGGCTCGCCGGAACATCCTGAGTGGGGAGGGAGGTGTTCGGCGACCACCATGCCGGTCGATTTCAGGGAGACCTGGTTTGTGTGGGTTCCGCTACGCGGCCTTTGACCGCGCTTCCAGGTCGTTGGCAGCCGGATTGGCTGTAAGTCTGGTGCCGACCATGACCATGCGCATCGCATCTTCGGCGGCACGTTCCAGAAACTTCTCGCCCTTGTCGATCGCCTCCTCGAGAGTGCAGGGGCGCTTGATGATCGACGCGAAGGCGTCGATGCCGTTGTCGAAGGTTTCGGTCACACCCTTGCCGATCGTGCCGGCAATGGCGATCGCCGGCACGCCTTGTGCCCGGGCCCGGCGTGGGACCTCGCAGGGGACCTTGCCATAGGGGCTCTGACCGTCGAGCGAGCCTTCAGCGGTAATCACCAGATCGGCGTCCCGGAGCAACTCGTCGAAGGCCAGATACTTCATGACGATGTCGTATCGCGGATGGAGCGTGGCACCGGCGAATGCAACAAGGCCGGTGCCGAGGCTGCCGGAGGCTCCGGAGCCGTTGCTCAGGCCGATGTCGAGGCCGGTCGCGTGGAAGATGCACGCGGCGTAATTCCTGAGGCCGCCTTCAAGCAGTTCAACCTGTTCGGGCGTGGCGCCCTTTTGCGGTCCGAACACACGGGCGACGCCTTTCGGACCAAGCAGAACGTTGTGCCAGTTGACGGCGACATCGATCTGGACGTCTGCGAGACGGGGGTCGAGCGTGTTCATGTCGATCATCGCGAGCCTGCGCAACTCGGCGCCACCGTTGCCGATCTGCTTCCCGGACCTGTCCAGCAGCCGGGCGCCCAGAGCCTGCGCCATGCCGGCGCCGCCGTCGTTGATGCCGCTGTCGCCGCATCCGATGAGGATCCGGTTTGCACCTGCATTGAGTGCGGCCAGGATCAGCTCGCCGACGCCACGGCTTGTCGTTTGCGTCGGGTTGCGCATGTCACGCGGCACGAGGCGCAGGCCGGCCGCGGCGGCCATTTCGATGATCGCGGTTCCGGACTGTTCGCCGCCCATCATGCCGAAGAAGGATTCGACCGGACGGCCGACCGGCCCGGTAACGTCGACGGAGTGGATTGTGCCGCCTGTCGCGTCGACGATCGCTTTCGTAAACCCTTCGCCGCCGTCCACCATGGGCGCCTGGAGGATACGCGCCTCGGGTTGGACCCGGCGCACGCCGGACGTAATCGCGGATGTGACGTCTTCGACGTCGATTGACTCCTTGAAGCCGGACGGCGCAACCAGAATCGTGAAGGGCATGTTCAACTCCTCGCAAGCGGATACTGTTGCCGGGACAACAGGCGAGTTGCGGGTTTATTCCCCATCCGGATACGGAAAGTTTTGGTGCGGCCAAAAAAATTGAGCCCTCGCCGAAGGTCAGCGAGGGCTCTTCTAAGCACCTGAAAGGGCGTGGTTATTCGGTGCCTAGAGGGGCGGGATCAGAACCGGCCAGATGTAGAGTGCAATACCCACGAGCAAGGCAAACATCAGCGGTGCCAACGGCATGGCGAGGCGGAACAGATCGGACTGAACGAACGTTTCGCGTTCAAGACTGCCGTAGAGCGCGACCGGTTTCGCGCTCGCCATCAGGGTCTGACAGAAGCCCGTGCCGAGTACTGTCAGCAGCACCATGATCTGCAGGTCGAGACCGAATCCGGCCATGGGGATGGCGAGCGCCGGGATCAGAATAGCGGCGCGTGCGGTTCTCGAATTGACGACGACATGGGCGGCGATCGCTACCGCAGCGGTGACCGCGACGAGTGCCGCGGTCGATTTGGTTGCTGCCGGCGGCAACACATCGAGAAGGGCGGCGACGAGCCACTTGTCGGCACCGGTCGTCATGATGGCGCCCGCAATCACCGTCGTGGCGACGATAAAGATGATGAGCTCGATCTCGACGCTCTTGAATGCATCCTTCGCATTGACGGAAGAGAAATTGCCGGCGAGCAGGAATGCTGCACCTGCGACCGCAACCAGGGCGACGTCGAATCCGTGCAAGGGTTTGGTCATCCAGAGGCCGATGACGCCGAGGACGATCATGGCGATCTGCTTCTGCTGTGAGGACAGCGGGCCGGTCTCGCCTCGGACCTTCGGAACCGGTCCTCGTCTCAGGTCCTTCGGAACGAAGAGGCGGATGATGAGCCAGGTGGCGGCGAAACAGCAGAGGATCGCAAAGGGGAATGCGAGCAGCATCCACTCGGCAAAACCGATGGCCGTGCCGCCGGCCCGCGCAATGGTGTCGATGGCGATGAAGTGCGCGCCGGCACCGATGAGCGAGCCGCCGGCGGACAGAAGTATGACGGTCGGGAACAGCAGGGCGAGCGGTCGGACGAGACGCCGGTCAGGCAGATTGTCGGCAAGGGCGATGAAGATCGGCAGCATGAGAGCGGCCCGGCCGGAGGTCGAAGGCACGACAAAGGCGGTCATCGCGATGATCCCGGTAAGGCCGAAGAACAGACCTGAGACAGTCGAGAACGGCCGAACGGCTGTGAATACGGTCCGCTCAAGCAGCCCGCTGGATTTCAGGATCGCAGCGATCACGAAAGCCGCCAGGAGCAGCCAGACCAGTTCGTGGCCGAGGGCGGCAAACAGGGCGGTGTCCGGAATGACGCCGAGGCCGACAAGCATGATCGCACCGGTCATGGCAACAACCGAGTCGCGCACGGGCGTCATCGTCCAGCCGATCACGCAGAACGCCGTGACAGCGAGCGCCATGCGCCCGGCCGCCGGTAACTCACTCGGGAAATACCAGAGCGCGAGGCTCACCATCGTCGCGCAGACTAGTGCTGCGATCGACCAAGCCATTGAACTGGCGTCGTTTTCAGCGTTGAGATTCTGAATTAAAGAAACCGGTTTAACCGGAAATGGCGCCGGGACAGGGGCTGTCTGGCTCCTGCGGTTGAGCATCGTGACCTCCTGGCGAAGACTGAAACGGGAACTTCTGATCACGATGAAAACAGGCGGGAAACCGGTTTATTCCCGGAAAATGTGACAGCCGTGTAAACGCCGGTTCGACGTCAGCCGGCGTCGCGCATCGTGTTTGCAACGAGCCGATAACGCTGGCGGTATCGGCCCGGCGTCACACCGGCGAGGCGCTTGAAAAGCCGTCTGAAGGATGTCGTGTCTTCGTAGCCCACCTGCCGGGCGATGCTGTCGATGCCGTCCGATGTCATTTCCAGCATCTGCTTGGCTTCCTCGATCCGAAGGCGCTGGACATAGTCAACCGGGGCGAGGCCCGTCGCTTTCCTGAACCGGCGCTTGAACGTTCTTGCTGGAAGACCGGACTGGTCGACCATGGCGCTTACCGGGTTGGCCGTGGCGTAGTTCTCCGCAACCCAGGTCTGGCTGGACGCGATGACGGCGTCATCATGCCGGTCCGGCCGCGCCATGGTCGCGTAGGGCAACTGACCCTCGCTGCGGTCGCCGAACAGGAACAGCTTGGATGCCTTGATGGCGGCCGCCTCGCCGTGAAACCGCGCGATCAGATAGAGCGCCAGATCCTGCCACGATGTCAGACCGCCGCCGGTGACGAGGCGCTGTTCCGGTCCGGCGCTGACGAGGATCCTTTCTCCTTCCGGCCGTATGTCCGGGTAGAAGCGGCGCATGTGATCGACGAAGCCCCAGTGTGTCGTGGCGCTGTGCCCGTCGAGCAGCCCGGTATTGGCGACGAGGATGGCGCCCGAACACACCGAGCAAACCATGCCGCCGGCATCGTGAATCCGGCGCAGCCAGCGCGTTACCGCGGGCCAGCGGGACCGGTGATCGGCCGCCGGATCGAGGCTGAGATCGGAAACGATGACGGCGTCGGCCCGATTGATATCCTCGATGGAAGCATCAGGCGTAACCTTAATGCCGCCAGTGCAAGCGACGATTCCGCCGGTTTCCGAAACGATACGGACATCGAAATCGGCTTCGAATGCCTTCTCGCCGGTCAGTTCGATCCAGCCCGGTTCCAGAACCGAGAACACTTCGTGGAGGCCGAAGAGTGTGCCCGGGGAACTTTCCTCCGTTGCAAGCAGGCAGATGATCGGCCGGCGACTGGCGGTGCAATTTTCCGAATTCATGATCCATAAATGGCACGTTTGACCTTTTTTTGTCCAATTTCGCTCTAATCGGAGGCTAAGGGGCCGCCTAAGTGTGCCCGTATCGATTTCAGTCTTGACCCTTCAGGAGACTCCAAATGACTGCAGAGACCATCACTCACGACGACTCCGACGCCGCGGCCGAGGCCTTTCTCGACCGGGCCTGCGAAATCATCGATGCCGGGGCACAGGCCGCGATGATGTCGATCGGGCACCGGACAGGGCTGTTCGACACGCTTGCGGTGCGCGGGCCCTCGACAAGCCGGGAAATTGCCGATGCCGCCGGACTGGCCGAGCGCTATGTGCGGGAATGGCTGGCCGCCATGGTCACCGCTCGCATTGTCGTCTACGGCGCCATGGACAAGACCTATTACCTGCCGAAGGCCCACGCGGCGTCGCTGACGCGCGGCGGCGCGCTCGGCAATATGGCGGTCTACGCGCAGCACGTGGCGCTCATGGGGGCTGTTCAGGAGAACATTCTGAATTGCTTCAGGACCGGGGAGGGGACGGCCTACGGCGACTATCCCTGTTTCCATGAGATGATGGCCGAGGACAGCGATATCACGGTTGTCGGTTCGCTGTTCGAAGACGTGCTGCCGCTGGTCGACGGCATGGAAGACCTGCTTCTTACCGGTATCGACGTTCTCGACGCCGGATGCGGACGGGGGCATGCGCTTATCGCGCTGGCGGAACGGTTCCCGGCCAGCCGTTTTTCCGGCTATGACCTGTCTCCGGATGCAATCGCCGACGCGCGCGAGACAGCCGCGAAGAAGGACCTGTCCAATGTCCGGTTCGAGGCCAAGGACATGTCGGACTTTGATGAACCCGAGAGTTTCGACTTCATCACGACGTTCGATGCGGTGCATGACCAGAATGATCCGCAAGGTTTGCTGACGGGGATCCACGGCGCCCTGCGATCGGGCGGCGTCTATCTGATGCAGGACGTCGGCGGTTCGGCCCATCTAGAGAACAATCTCGAATTCCCGATGGCGTCTTTTCTCTATTCCGTTTCCCTCACGCATTGCACGCCCGTTTCGATCGGGCAGGGTGGTCAGGGACTTGGCACCATGTGGGGCTGGGAAACGGCTCAGGCCATGCTGGAGACGGCGGGTTTCAGGAAAACCGAATTGAACCGGCTGCCGCATGATCCGATGAATGTGTGGTTCGTGGCGCGGAAGTAACTGTCGAAACAAATGCCCGCGTGCGACGTGCTCACGACGACATGGAACCGTCGCACGCGGGACTCTGTCCGGTCTCAGCAACCGGACAGCGGGGGCTGATCGGCGATTACGACTTCGGCAGCAGCACGGTGTCGATGACGTGGATGACGCCGTTCGACTGCTTGACGTCGGCAATGGTCACCTTGGCGACGTTGCCCTTGCCGTCCTTGATCGTGATCACGCCGTCCTTCTGCATGGCCGTGAACTCGCAGCCGCCGACGGTCTTGATCGTGTGCGCACCGCCGTCATCGCTGATCATCTTGTTGATCATCTTCGACGTCGCGTCGGCACCGACGACATGACAGGTCAGGATCTTGACCAGCGTGTCATTGTTTTCCGGCTTCAGCAGCGTGTTGACCGTGCCCTTCGGCAGCGCGTCGAATGCAGCGTTGGTGGGGGCGAACACGGTGAACGGGCCATTGCCCTGAAGGGTCTTCACCAGGCCTGCCGCCTTCACGGCCGCGACAAGCGTGGTGTGGTCCTTCGAGTTGACCGCGTTTTCGATGATGTTCTTGGTGGCGAACATCGGCGCGCCGCCGACCTTGGGATTGCCGGCGAGGGCCACGCCCGTGCCGATGGCTGCGATGGTTGCCGACAGGGCCAGTGTGCGAAGAGTCTTAAGCATGGATTTTGCTCCGTTGGATTGATTTCACCGTCCCGCACAATCGCGGGACAGGGGCAGTAACGGAGCGGGTTTGAAAAGAGTTGCGGGCGCGGTCAGATTTTTTTCACCGGACCGAGCGCGATGACCGGGCCTGTCGGTGCGCCGGTGGTGGAACCGCCCAGAGGTTCGAGACTGACGGCGAGCGTGACGCCCTCGCCGAAGTCGGCCTTGAGCTTCTCGGCGAGCTTCGGCGCATGGTCGCCGGTGGATCCGATGAGGCCCAGCGAAACCGGTGCCTTCTGGCCCGCAATCAGCCAGAGTTCGTAGTCGCGATCGGTCGGTTTTTCGCCGGCTGTCGTCGTGACGCTCAGGGTGTCCTTCGCCGTGTCGTAAATGGCAACGAACTGTGCGGACCTGTCCTCGCTGCTGAGCGAGGCCACCAGTGTTTCGCCTGCCGGGCGATCGGCGGGCGTCGTGAAGACGACGATTGCAAGTGCTGCGAGACCGGCAAGCGCCAAGCCGGAGATGCCGCGCCAGAACGCCAGGCTGGACCATAGCGACGTTGTCTCAGCCGCGACGGTCGGAGTACTGCTGAACAGGCGGTCATCGATAGCCGATTTGATTGCAGCCGGCGGCGCGACCTCGGCGAATTCCGAATTCATGTCCGAGAGCCGGCTTTCCCAGTCCACCACAAGCCTTGCGAAGGCAAGGTCCTGTTCGACGCGTGCAGCAGCACGGGCCCGGTCCTCGGCGCCCAGAACACCCAGCACGTATTCGGCCGCGAGGAGGTCGTCCTCGTCCTTCGGCTCATGCGGAATTTGGGCGTCTTCGCTCATTCTTCCAGGCATTCTCTCAGTTTGATCAGGCTGCGACGCAGCCAGCTTCGCATTGTGTTCAGCGGCACTTCGAACCGGTCGGCCAGTTCCTGATAGGAATATCCGTCCAGGTACGCGCGCTTGACCGCCTCGGCACGGTCCGGTTCGAGCCGGTCAAGGCAATCGTGAATCCTCCCCCGTTCGGACCCTGCGACCGCATCTTCCTCCGGCGTCGGTCCGGCGTCCGCGATGTCGTGCGCGGCGTCAATGTCCTCATGCCCCTTGCGGCGGGCACGAATACGGTCGATCGCGTGGTTGCGCGCAATTGCAGCAAGCCAGGAAATCGCGCTTGACTGCGATACGGCATAACGGTCTGCCCTTTGCCAGATCTTGACGTAGATATCCTGTATGGCGTCCTCGGCTTCTGCACGATCCTTCAAGATACGAAGCACAACGCCGAAAAGTTTCGCTGACGTCTGCGCATAGAGCAAATCAAACGCCTGCCGGTCCCGCATGGCAACGCGGACAATCAACTGCGCTATGTCCTGTGACGTCTCCAAGTTCCCCGGTCCCGCAGGTGCAATTACCCCGCTCCCGACTGCAACTCGAAGATTCATGACATAGCGGGCGATCGAATTCCAATCGTATCTCGGGTGCCGCTCGAACCCTGCTTCCGTCCCGGAAACTTTTCTGTCATTGCGCCGCAACTTTCGGCGCCGTCCGTCCGTTCAGCCAAAGAGTGCTCGACAACGCGAGCCAGAACGGGAGAAAGGTCGTGGCAACCAACATCACCATTCGAAAGTCACCAAAGGGCAGGCTGGTTTACCGCCAGTCAGCCTGGACGCGCGCAACGCACTGGGTCTGGGCGATCTGCCTGTTCTTTCTTCTGCTGACCGGATTGCAGATCTTCAATGCGCATCCCACGCTTTATGTCGGCGAGGAATCCGGTTTCGGGTACGACAATGCCGTTCTCGTCATCGGCTCCGAGAATACGGATGGGCGAGCCCGCGGCTATGCGCAAGTGCTCGGCAGACGGTTCGATACCACCGGGATACTGGGCGTATCCGGTCCTGCAGAACGGCCGAAATTGCAGGCCTTCCCGTCCTCTATAACGATCCCGTCGACCACGGACCTTGCGACTGGCCGCGTCATCCATTTCTTCTTTGCCTGGATCCTTGTCGCCACGCTCCTGGTCTGGCTGATCGCCAGCCTGTTCAACGGGCATCTGCGCCGGGACCTGCTGCCTACAATCGATGATCTGAGAACGCTGCCGCGCGACATTCTCGATCATGCGCGTTTCCGCTTCCATCACACGGCACGGTACGGCGTCCTGCAAAAGCTGACCTATGCTGGCGTGCTCCTTGTCCTGCTTCCGCTGATGATTCTGACAGGTCTTGCCATGTCCCCTGGCTTCAACGCGGCGGTTCCGTTCCTCACTGATCTGTTCGGCGGGCGGCAGACCGCCCGGACCGTGCACTTCGTTGTCATGCTGCTGCTGGTCGGGTTTTTCGTCGTGCACATGGTGATGATCCTCGCCGCAGGTCCGCTCAACGAACTGCGGTCCATCATAACGGGCTGGTACCGCACCGATCCGGCTTCCGAACCAGAAAAGGATCTCCGCCATGAGTAAGCTCATTCTTACCAGACGCCATCTTCTTCGCGGTCTCGGCGTTTCCGCCGGTGGGGTCGCCCTTGCCGGCTGCAATGTCCTCGACGGTTTGACCGACCACAATCATCCGGTCCGCAATGTCATGGAAGGTGCGGAAGACGTTACGTTCCATGTCCAGCGCATGCTGCTTGGCCGTGACGCGCTGGCGCGCGAGTTCGACCGGTCCGAGATCCGCCAGCCGCAGAGGCCGAATGGTGTCACATCCCCGCCTGACGAGGACTACCAAGCCTTGGCGGCGGGCGCGTTTGCCGATTACCGCCTCTCCGTCGGTGGAATGGTGGAGAAGCCCCTGTCTCTCAGCGGTGAGGTACTGAAGGCTCTGCCGTCGCGCACGCAGATTACGCGGCACGACTGCGTCGAGGGCTGGAGCTGCATTGCGGAGTGGACCGGCGTACCGCTGTCGGCCGTGCTCGATGTTGCACGTCCGAAACCGGAGGCCAGATATGTGCTCTTCCGGTGTTTCGACACGATCGAGCGCGGGCTGTCGGGTGCCTTCAAATATTACGAGACCATTGACATGATCGATGCCCGTCATCCGCAGACCATCCTCGCCTACGGCATGAACGGCCAGCCTTTGCCTGTCGCGAACGGCGCGCCGCTCCGGCTGCGGGTCGAGCGCCAGCTCGGCTATAAGATGGCGAAGTACATCCGGTCGATCGAACTGATCTCCTCGTTTGCAGATATCGAGGGCGGCAAGGGCGGCTACTGGGAGGACCGGGGCTATGAATGGTACGCCGGCATCTGAGTCTGCGTTCAGCGGTTTTTCTGTCGCCAGACTGACGGAGATACGCCATATGCCCGTTTGAACGCGCGGCTGAAAGCGGCTTCCGAGCCATAGCCCACGGCTTGGGCTATCTCGATGAGCGGGCTGCTGCCGGCCACCAATTCCCGTGCCGCCAGTTGCATCCGGTGCCTTGTGAGGTATTCGACGGGTGGGCAGCCAATGAACTGGGCGAACCGATCGGCCAATGCCGACCGAGACATCGCGGCCTCCGACGCCAGCGACTCGACAGTCCAGGATTGCTCGGGACTCGCATGCATTACAGCGAGTGCCCTGCTGACGGCCTTGTCCTTAAGTGCCCCGATCCAGCCGTCCGCTTCGTCCGGCATTGTCTCGATGTGGTTCCGCACCGCCTCGACAAACAGGAGTTCCGACAGCCGCGCCAGCATTGCGTCCGAACCCGGACGTGCATCCGCCACTTCGCCCGCCGCGTACTCCAGCGATGTCCTGACGACAGCCCCGCTGCGGGCTGTTGCACAATCGTAAATCAGAAGCTCCGGAAGTGCCGCAAGCAACGGGTCGCCGGCCAGCGCCGGACCGCCCAGGAAGCCGCATACGATCCTGGTCGCTGCCCCGCCGCCGCCATGCTCGATCAGCATCAGGTCGTCCGGTCCGGGAATACGGGCGGCGTCCAGTGCGGAGATGGGCGCCGTCGGTTCGCTGCCCGACATGGTGTGCGAGTCGTTTCTTGGCAGGATCGCAACCTGACCGGGCCGGAATACGACAGGCGGTTCCGTTGCTGTCGTGATCGTCAGAGCACCCTCGATAACGTAGTGGTAGAGGACGAGGTGATCGGCCGGACCAAGATAACGGCGGCAGTCGCCCGCTGTTACGGCTGACGACAGGCACCACGGCTCGGTGAAATCCCCTCTCAGGAATACACCGCCGGAGAGACGCGCGGACCGCAAGACTTCCGACAAGGCATCCAAGACTCAGTTCCGATCCTCTGTTCAACAGACCGCATGAGTGCCCGCATTCTATCCGGTGATCCGCTTTGGCGCCGCGCTTACTACGCTGATCTTTCGGAGGCTCGTGCGACGGCGCTTTCCAGCCCGGCAAAACATGTCCTGATCCAGTCGATGACCTCGCGGGTGGCCGTGTCATGCTTCAAATGGGATTGCACAAGCAACCAGACGCTGCGGCTTTGGGGTAATCTGGAAATCCTGAACCGCGGATCGTCCAGCAGGTCGAGACACATGTAGCTCGCCAGGACCGCGATACAGCGACCGGATAGCAAGAGTTCTTTTTGCACCAGGAGATTCTTGGTGAAGCAGCGTGCCTGCTTCCGCAATCCAAGGCGCGCCAGATGTTGGGACTCCGGAGTGAGATCGAGATCTTCGGGATAGGCGCAGACGAATTGATCGGTGGGCTCGCCGGTTGCGGCCGGCTCGATGAGAAAAAAGTCGATGTCGGCCAGCTTGGAGATGACAAAATCGCCCCTGTCCGGGCGCTGAAACCGTACTGCAACATCGGCTTCCCAGCGGGAAAAATCCACGTTTTCTGTCGATGCGAGAAACTCGATTGAAAGGCCCGGGAAGCTGGTGAGGAATGTTGCGAGTTCTGGCGCAAGAACGTCGGCCGCAATCGAGTCGGTCGTGGCAATTCTTCTGATTCCGACCGGTCCCGACTGCGCTTTTCCGATCATGGCGATGCGCCCGGCCTGATCGGACATCTTGCCCGCAATGGCCACGATTTCCTCGCATTGGGGCGTCGGCCTCCTGGAGCCGTCCCTGGCTTCGAAAAGCGCGATCCCGAGGTCATCCTCAAACCGCGAAAGCCGCCGGGCCACGGTGGTCTCGTTGATGCGCAGGCGCGCTGCCGCCGCGGCGTAGCTGCCGGTCTGGTAGACCGCCTGAACGATCCTCAAATCATCCCAGTTCATGGCTTCAATATTAGCTCATCCTGCAGAAATGCAACCCTTGGTCACGAAATTGCTGCGTGATTGCAGGTGGCCGGTCGACTATCTGCAGTCTTACGACCCACGACGGACAACCATTCAGGCAGTGCAGACCGGAAATGGTGTCGCGATCAAATCTCCCGGCGTTCCGGTCATTCATGTGGCGCGGCGCAGAGACTAGATACGCCAACGCTAGTGGTTCGGGACAGTCATGCCTCTGAAACCCTCTTTGGGTCGGCGGCATCGCGTCCACCCTCGGCGGTCGAGAGATCGGCCTGACGGCGGACGCGGCATTCACAAACTAACCAACGTTTGAAAGGACATTACCCATGGTATGCGATTTTGTCCGCGGCGCCGTGCTCTGGATTGCCCTTGGTACCGCCTCCATGCCGGCCCTCGCGGAGAACCGCGATTATCCCAACGGCACCCTCCTGAAATCTGTCGACCAACTGGTTGATGCAATCGGCTACCAGGACGCCCAGGCCGAACTGGGCGGCCCGGAAACCCTGCGCATCATCGATGTGCGGTCTGCCGACGCTTTTGCGGAAGGTCATGTACCCAACGCGATCAACATTCCTGCAGACTTGCTCAGCGATGCCCATGCACCGGTAAGGGGGTCGCTCAGGCCCAACGCCGAACTGGCGGATATTCTGGGTCGTCGCGGCGTCGGTCCGGAAAACGAGATTGTCATCTATGACGATCGCGGCGGGTTCCATGCTGCGCAGCTCTTCTGGCTGCTGGAATATTTCGGGCACACGCAGGTGAGCCTGCTGAACGGCGGCATTCAGGCCTGGACGGCTGCCGGGCGTGTGCTGAAGAAGCCCCGTGTCATAACAATGGCAGACGTTGCGCGAGGCGACGGTCCATATCCGGTGACGACGTTTTCCCCGAGCCTTTCACCGCGACGGTATGCCAGTGCGGACTGGATTCTCGAACGCAAGGGCGACCGGAACACCGTCGTGGTCGATGTCCGGCCGGCGGAGGCCCATGCCAAGGGGCACATTCCCTGGGCAATCAATATCCCCTGGACGGCGAACCTGGATGCCGATGGAACGATGAAACCGGCGCGTGCTCTGCGGACGCATTTCGAAGCGCACGGCATCACACCTGACCGGAACATCGTCATTCACTGTCAGGACGGAAAGGCATCTTCGCATTCCTACTTTGCCCTGCGGTTGCTCGGGTATCCGAGGGTGCGGACCTATCACCGGTCCTGGGCTGAGTGGGGCTCATCCAGCGATCTGCCCAAGACTCAGTCAACGTCCGGCTAAGGCCAACGCTCGGAATTGGCGACGAACGATGCCTGTGATGCCACGAAGATACCCCCTGCCGCGAATGCGTTCGCGGCAGGTCCCCGATAACACGGCGGGTCAGCAAGCCGAGTCTGACCCCGCTCAACAGAAAGGCCGTGAGAATGAATACGATCACGCGCGATGACAGCTTCAAGGCTGCTGATACCTACGACGCGGCGGCAAAGGACTTCGACGCGGTGCCCTTTTCGTTCTGGGACCACCATGGGCGAAAGACGGTGGAGCACATGTCCCTCAGCCCGGGCAGCAGAGTGCTTGATGTCGGCTGCGGCACGGGGGCGTCCGCCATCCCTGCAGCGCTCGAGGTCGGCCCCGAAGGCCGTGTCACGGGTGTCGATATCGCCGACGGCATGCTCCAGGAAGCGCGCAACAAGGCGCACGCCTTGCGTCTCGACCATGCCAGTTTCGAAAAATCGGACATGACGCGGCTGCCCTTCGACGAATGCTCGTTCGATGCCGTGATCAGCGTGTTCTCGATTTTCTTCGTCGAGGACATGGTCGGGACACTGGGTGACCTGTGGCGCCTGATCCGTCCCGGCGGCTCCCTGGCGGTGACCGTCTGGACGGCGGGCGCGTTCGAACCGGCCGGCGGATTGTTTCTTGAAGAGGTTCGTCGCGTCCGGCCTGAATTGCCTGAACCCAATCGCCCGTGGCATCGCCTCACTGAGCCGCACGCTATTCTGGATCTGTTTCGGAATGCGGTCGGTCTGGAGCCAACGCTGATCCGGGAGCCGTTCCGACCCCTCGTGTCCGATCCTCACGACTGGTGGAGGTTCATTCGCGGATCGGGCTACAGGTGGTTCATTGAGCAAATGACACCGGCGGAGAGAGCGCTGGTTCGCGACAGCTACACCAAGAGAATGAGCGAAAGGAAAGCCGAGCGCATCGAGCTGGGCACGGTCGTGTGCATCGTATCGAAACCGTGATCAGCGTTAGCGGTGCTGCCGTTGGCCTGATTGGTGCCCCGGCGATCTGCCGAAATTATTCCGCGTTGTCCTGGTCGCCGACGAAAGCAATCCGGAGCATGTTGGTGGCGCCCGGCGTGCGGAGCGGAATTCCCGCGGAGATAATGATGCGCTGGCCGGGTGCTGCTATGCCTTCCTGGAATGCAATCCGGCAGGCCCGGTCGACCATGTCGTCCAGGTCGGACGCATCGGGCGTTAGGACACAGTGGAGACCCCAGGCGAGCGCCAGACGCCTGCCGGTCGCTGCGCTGGGCGTCAAGGCAATGATCTGCTTTTGCGGCCGTTCCCGAGAGGCCCTCTGGCCTGTCGTGCCGGACGATGTGTAGCAGACAATTGCCGCCAGATTCAGCGTGTCCGCAATGGTTCGGGCCGCCGCACTGATCGCGTCCGCGCTGGTCGGTTCCGGCTCGGTGCGCTGGGCGTGAATGATATTGGAATAGAGCGGATCGCGTTCCACCTCGCGGGCGATCTTGTCCATTGTCTCGATGGCCCCATCCGGAAACTCGCCAACGGCAGACTCCGCTGACAGCATAATTGCATCAGCTCCTTCAAACACGGCCGTGGCGACATCCGAGACTTCCGCGCGGGTCGGAACCGGCGTGTGGATCATGGACTCCAGCATCTGGGTGGCAACGACCACCGGCTTGCCGGCGCGACGGGCGGACCGGATCATCTGCTTCTGGCGGCCCGGCACCTGCTCCAGCGGAAGCTCAACGCCGAGATCGCCGCGCGCGACCATGATGCCGTCCGCCATCTCGAGAATATCGTCCAGCCAGCGCAGGGCCGACGGCTTCTCGATCTTCACCATAATGGCGGTGCGTCCGCCGGTCAGCTTGCGTGCCTCGGCGACGTCGTCCGGCCGCTGAACGAAGGAAAGAGCGAGCCAGTCGATTCCCAGGTCGATTGTATAGGCGAGATCGTCACGATCTTTTTTGGTCATTGCCGACAGTGGGATGACGGTGTCCGGCAGGCTCACGCCCTTGCGGTCGGACAGTGTGCCGCCGTGTATGACTTCGGCGTCGATCTTGTCGGCAGTGTTTTCCTTTACCTTCAACCGGATCTTGCCGTCGTCCAGCAGCATGACGTGTCCGGGTTCGATGGCGGAGAAGATTTCCGGATGCGGCAGAAAGACCCTGTCGACCGAGCCGGGCGTATCGGTCAGGTCCAGACTGAAGGATGAACCCTCTTCGAGTTCGACCGAACCCTCTGCAAATGCGCCGACGCGGAGTTTGGGTCCCTGCAGGTCGACCAGAATGCCGATGGGCCGATCGCGTTCAGTCTCAATCTCACGAATGGTCTCGACCAGACGCCGCGCCTCGTCATGAGGCGTGTGGCTCATGTTGACACGGAACACGTCTGCGCCGGCATCAAACAGCCTGGCGATCATTTCCTTTGAGGAAGAGGCCGGTCCAAGAGTAGCGACAATCTTAACCCGGCGGTCTCGTTTCATTGGGCTGCTGCCTCGTTTGTCTTTTCTCCGGACAGACTGACCGTCCAGTCCGACTCCTCACCCGTGTCGACCTCAAAGAAACCGGTTTTCTGGTAGCCGCGCTCCTCGCAGCGATCCAGTCCCCGAATTGTAAACAGTTTATCGCGGGTGCACATGAACGCCTTGCCGCCCCACGATCCACCCTTGTCGTAATCGATTGCGTAAATGTAGTAGTAGCGCGCAATCAGATTGCCCGTCAGCAGAACCTCGCACCCTTTGGGGTCGATGTTCCACCACCCCTCACTGGCCCAGCCGTTCTTGTCCTTGTAGCCCAAAGCAACGCCAACACGGCTCGGCGTGTTGTTGCAGAGTTTGAGATCGGCTGATGCCGGCCGGTCGCTGAATCCGAACATCACCAGCGCGGCCAGAACTGATAACACACACCGCGTCATGTGAATTGGTTTGCCCTCCTTGCTCCCCGGCGTTCCGCCACTCGTCGAGTAAGTGTTGCGAAAATAACATCCTTCTCGGTCAGCGCCAGCCACTTTTCTGTCAGTCTTGGCTTCTTTCTTAATGCACTTTCGCTATCACGAGGCACTGCCGTGCCGGAACCGTGCCGTTTGTCACATTGATCTGCACGGGGACCAACATTTCGTTGTTATTTTCGGGCAATTCACGCCTCAATCGTATGGCGCTTGAGGGCGCACCGCTCTATATTGCGCCGCATGCTTCGAAGAGCGGACCAGGAACCCGCGCCGATTTCCGTCGGCCGGCAGGATGACCTTGAGCCATATCGGATCGTCGACGGTGATTTTGGCGCCGGTCTGGTGGTGGTTTGCGACCATGCGACCAACGCCATACCGGCGGCTTACGGCAATCTCGGTGTCGGTGAAATCGACCTGTCGCGCCACATTGCCTATGACATCGGCGTTGCGGGCGTGACGGAAGGCATCGCCGAACGGCTCGGCGTACCCGCTGTCCTGTGCGGCTTTTCCAGACTTCTTATCGATCCGAACCGCGGCCGGGATGACCCGACACTGGTGATGCGCCTGTCGGACGGCGCTGTCGTTCCGGGCAATGCCAGGGTCGATGACAATGAGATCGAGCATAGGGTGTCGCAGTATTACGATCCCTATCATGCCGCCCTTTCGCAGGTGATCGACCGTTGCATCGATGCCGGCCGTCCGCCGGTACTGTTTTCGATACACAGCTTCACCCCCGTCTGGCGCGGCCGTTCGCGGCCATGGCATGTCGGCATCCTCTGGGACAAGGATCCGCGGTTTGCCGTTCCGTTGATCAGAGCGCTGGAAGACGAATGGGATCTGGTCGTCGGCGACAACGAGCCTTACCGGGGTTTCCTCAAGGGCGATTGCATGTACCGCCACGGCACGGGCAGGGGCCTGGCCCATGCGCTCATCGAAATCCGCCAGGACCTGATCAAGGACACAGATGGGATTTCGGAGTGGGTCGAGAGGCTCGTCCGCATCCTGCCCAAGTCGATGACCGACGATGATGTGCACCACATCCGTCAATATGGTTCGCACTCCGACTGAGTGCCCGCAATACCCGTTATTCACGGAGATCTATCATGGACGATCAGACCAAGACCGAGCTTGAGGCCGCTGCTTTCCGGCGGCTCGTTTCGCATCTGCGCGATCGCACGGACGTGCAGAATATCGACCTGATGAACCTGTCCGGCTTCTGCCGGAACTGCCTGTCGAACTGGTACCGGGAAGCAGCCGAGGAACGCGGCATCGAACTGAGCAAGGACGACTCGCGCGAAATCGTCTACGGCATGCCGTATGCTGACTGGAAGTCGCAGCACCAGACCGAAGCCACGCCGGAACAGGCTGCAGCCTTCGCCAAGGCACACAAAGATCACAACTGAATTCAGCGCCCGCGGCCGTTGCTGCGGGCAATAGTCATCCGGTGCGGCATCGCCGATGCTGCACTCCATATTTGAACGAAAGGGAAGCGGCATGGAAGGAGCGGCCAGCATCGCTCATGGACAATTGCGGTCCATCGTTGAGCGTATTGAGCGTCTGGAAGAAGAAAAGGCGGCGATAGCGGCGGATATCAAGGAAGTCTATGCCGAGGCCAAGGGCAATGGCTTCGATACGAAGATCCTGAGAAAGGTCGTCAGGCTGCGAAAGGTCGACACCGCGGAGCGCCAGGAAGAAGAAGCTCTAATGGATGTCTATATGGCTGCGCTGGGGATGCTGCCTACCGAAACAGCTGCCGAATAGGATCTAGGTTCACCTTGATCCAGTCGCGCTTCGGTTTGGGGCGCGGCTTCGGAACCGCTCCGGCGATCACGGTCGCCTTTGTCTCGACTTTCTCGGTCGGGTCGCCGCCGGCCAAGGTCAGATCATCCGCGTTCGTGGCGCCCGTCTGAACCGGTGCGGCATCGGTCGTCGTCGTGCGCAGAGACGCGATCTTGGGAGCCTGCAGCTTCGGTGCGACAGGCAGGGCCTGCTGCGGCGCACTCGTGCGTTTCCTGTTTGTCGACACTAGGAGGTCGCGATCCTGAACCGGAACGAGGCTGTCGGCCTTGTTGCCACGGTTCAGCAGAATGCGGCGGTCTCCGGGCAGTTCGATCACGGCAAGCTGCGTGAGCGGAACCGCATAGAGACGGTCAGCCTTGCCGTTACGATTGATGACCGGGCCCTTGCGATGTGAGGACAGGTTTCCATCGCCTGCGGCGACGTCATCAGCCTCACCGGTAATCGCCGTCGGGCTCAGGCTGGCAACGCGCGTGCCGGAGGCCTCACGAAGCTTCTGTTTCTTGCCATGGTCGCTCTTGGTGCTGCTGAACAGGCCGGGGAACAGGGTCTGCCAGAATGACGGGCGCTCTTCCTGCGGCAGTTCGATAACCGGGGACGTCGATGCCGCGACCACCGTCGGTGCGGTCTTGACCTTCAGACCCGAGCGGGCCGGTGAGGGCAGGGCGGCGACAACGTTCGAATTGTCAGGCACGGGCGAAACGGCGGCCGGCTCAACCACTACGTCAGACGGCGGGGCGGGCGGTTCCACATTGGCAACCACGATCGGCGCGGTCGTATCCGCGGCCGGCGGAGCAGGCGGCAGGATCGTCGGATTCGGGCGCGGACGCGGTACGGCCAGCGGATCGTCAAGCGAAGCCCGGATCGAAGGCTGCGCGGGTGCCGGCGCCGGCGTGGCCGGGGCTTCGGCAACCTGAAGGCTGCCGGGCCGCAGACGCGGAACAGGCATCGGTGTGAGCGCCTGGGCGACGATGGTCCGGCGCTGGGCGGTATTTGTCGTGATGGCCGTGTCGCGGTTCGGATTCAGGCGGGGTACGGGCACGCGGCGCTTGGTCGAAGCGGCCAGAACAATCGGCTTGGCATTGGGTTTTGTCGGTACGGTCTTCTTGCGCTTGGCGACCAGAATCGGTTTCTCGCGGGCCGGCTTCTGCCGTGTCTTCTTGTTCCGGAACAACCGTGCGAGCTGCTTCTTGCTCATGCGCGGCCAGTGGCGGACGCGGCCGGTATCGATATGCACGAAACCGTACTTGCCGGAACGCGGATAGTAGCCGACGCCACCGCGTTCACGCAGCAAGGCACTTTCGCGAAGTTTCCGGACCGGGATATCGGGGAAATAGAAGTCGATGGCGCGGCCCTGGATGTGCATGCTGCGGCGGGCAACGTTGCGGCCGATGCGCTTGAGCATCTTGTTCGTTTTTGACGAACGGAAAGCGGAGATGATGTGAACCGGCTTTTTGGAGCCAAGCTCGTTATGCAGTTCCCAGAGCAGATCGATGACCTTGGGATCCATGCGGGTCGCTTGCTTGGAACGCCAGTCGCGCAGGAAATGGTTGATCTTCTTCAGCGCGGCCTTGTCGTAGCGCCCGTCGCGCTTGTAGGTGACGCTGATCTTTTCCTTCGTGTGAACGAAGTACATCGAGATCGTGCGCTTATCGACGGCGGCTTGTGCGGAACTCTGGAATGCGGGAATCGCGGGCACAGCGACAAGGGATACCGACAAGGCAATCGCAATCGCCTGGCCAAGTCGCCGGTTCAAGTGCCGCAAACTGGACGCCGGATACGCTATCCGCACGGATTATCCCCTCATAGAGCAGCTGCCGATGGATTTCGGCGGGATGCTGCCTTGGGTGTAAATTCCTGCCGGGCTACGCCAGATCAACGCGACGTTCAGTCCGGTGCGCCGGGCGCCCCCCGAAAGTCACATTGCATGAGAATTGCCCGGTTCCCAAATATCACATACCAGTAAGCTTAATACACGGTTAAACGTGGCGATACCAAGGCGTTTTCAACCTATTTCATAGCCAAACGGTATCGTCCGAGACTTTTTATCAGAGCCCGATCACGCCCGTAAATGTCCTTGTTGAACGTGATCGTGCCGTCCGGATTGGGCCATGCGGTGAAGTATTTCAGGTGAACAGGCACCTTGGTCTTCAGATTGATCCGCTGATTGCGGCCGCTGGCGACCATCCGGTCGATCTTTCTGGCGCTCCAGCCGCGGTCCAGCCTTAGCAGCAATTTGGCCAATTTATCAGGATTCTGCACCCTAATGCAGCCGTGGCTGAAGGCCCGCGACGTACGGCTGAACAGGCTCTTCGTCGGGGTGTCGTGCAGGTAGATATTGTGCTTGTTGGGGAACATGAACTTCATTTTCCCCAGAGCGTTGGACCGGCCGGGCGGCTGACGGATGTGGAACCTGAAATTGCCTCTCGAGATGCGCCACCAATCCACATAACTGGAATCGATTCGCCGAGACCGGCGCCCGTCGTGATAGAAAACCTGGTAACCCCGCTGCGACAGATAGTACGGATTGCGCGCCAGCCGCGGCAGCATTTCGTTAACGGCGATGGAGCGCGGAACATTCCAGTACGGGTTGAATACGATGTATTCCATCTCGTCGCTGAAGACCGGTGTCTGGTGCTTGGGCTTGCCGACGATGACGCGAGACTCGTGGATGACCTTGCCCTGATCGATCAGGCGCACCTTGAATCCGGCCTGGTTCACGAAGACATGCCGGGCGCCCAGATCCTGCGGCAGCCAGCGCATGCGTTCCAGATTGATGAGGACCTTGTTGAGTTCCGTCTTGCTGTTGTCGCGGTTCAGCGCGGCAATCGTGTTGCGGCCGATGATCCCGCCTGACTTCAGGCCCCGGCTCCGCTGAAAGCGTTTCACGGCCTTCACGAGGCGCCTGTCATAAACGATCGAGGAGAGTGCCTGTTCCGCAGCGCTGGCCTGTTCGCTGCGGACGACGGAATCCTCAGTAACCTTGAGGGTGTACATGCTGAGCTGGATAAGCCGGCGCCGGACCTGGCGGATACGCTCGTCCTTGCGCCCAGGCCGGATGAGGCGGCCATTGGCGATGCGTTCGAAGGTTTCTCCGCCGGCAAGGGCCCGATATTCCTGCAATGCCGCCTTGAGAGCATGATATTCGGGGAAATCCGGAAGAAGACCCGCCAGATACTGTCCCGGACGGACCGTTCTGGTGAGTTTTTCGAGTGCTTCTGCCGGCGCGGCCCGCTCGGGCCGGATCGAATAGTGCCTGCTGATTTCGCGCGGTTCCACGCGCCCCCGCGAGGCGTGCAGCGCATAGGTGATCGCAGCGCGGGTAATCTCCAGGTCGATGCGCGCCAGTGCTGCCTTGTCCGAGGCAACATCGCCTGCGTCGTCCGAGAAGCTGTCGAGGGAGGCGGGCAGATAATCCGCGGAACGCAGGCCGTCATCGTCGGCGGTCGACATCTGGCTCAGAACCCGAACGCCTTTCTGGTTGAGACCCTTGTCCCAGACCCAGATCGGCTCGAAATCGCGCGCTGCATAGGCCTCAAGAACCGCCTTGCGCTGACTCTTGGCCAGTCGGAAGCGCTCTTCTCCCTTGGCCGAGAGCATCGTTTCGATCACTGAAGGAATGGTGACGCTGGCGTCAGCAAAATTACCGGATGTTTCGCTCGCCGACGCGATCGCCGGAGCGGCAAAGACAAGGCCCGAAATTACAAACGCAGTTACAGATCTGGACACAGCTGGCCCCTTCCCCTCGAGTCCGCAGCATATATTCTGATTTAGGATGGCCGACGCGCCATTTCAACATGATGACGCCGCATGCTTACCCTGTATTCGCCGCAGTGTTGCGCTATTGCGACTCTTGTTCGTCGAGTCCCATTTCTCTTACCTTACGGTACAGCGTCGACCGGCCGATGCCAAGTTTGCGGGCGACTTCGGACATGTGTCCGCGGTACCGTTCCAGCGCGAGGCGGATCATGTCGGATTCGACGTCTTCGAGCTTCCTGATCTGCCCTGAATGGGTGAGTGCGGGTATGCCAAGGGCTGTTCCGCCATTGTCCGAACGATCCCGGAAAACGGTGGTTTCCGGCAGGTTTCCGCCGATGATGGCCGGCGCAGTCTGCGGCGCGGCTTCCGGCTTGGGTGCCGGTGCCGGCGGCACCTCGACATCGAAGCCTTCGACCATGGCGGCAATCTGCGGGAAATCGTGTACCGACAGCGTGCCGGAATCGCACAGGACCACTGCACGGAATACCGCATTTTCCAGCTGGCGGACGTTGCCGGGCCAGTCATAGGCCTGCAGCATGCTGACGACGGCATTGTCGACGCCGCTGATGCGCTTGCCTTCTTCGGCCGCGAAACGCGCGGAGAAATGCTCGATCAGGCTCGGAATGTCTTCCAGGCGGTCGCGCAGCGGCGGCACCATGATCGGGAACACATTGAGGCGGTAGTAGAGGTCTTCCCGGAAGAGACCTTCCTTGACCATCTCGATCATGTCCCGGTTGGTCGCCGAAATCAGACGAATATCAACGGAAACCGGACGCTTGGAACCGACGGGGTCGATCTCACCTTCCTGCAGTGCGCGCAGGAGCTTGACCTGGATATCCAGCGGCAGTTCGCCCACTTCGTCGAGGAAGAGCGTGCCGCCGTTGGCCTCTACAAACTTGCCGGCGTGCTTGTCCGTGGCACCGGTGAACGAGCCCTTCTCGTGGCCGAACAGGATGCTTTCGACCAGATTCTCGGGCAGTGCGCCGCAGTTCACGGTCACGAACGGCTTGCCGCGACGGTCGCTCGCGCCCTGAATGGCGCGCGCAATCATTTCCTTGCCGACGCCGCTCTCGCCTTCGATCAGCACCGGAATGTTGGAATCGGCCGCACGTTCGCCGATCTTGGCGACCTGCGTCATGCCGGGACTGGCCGCGATGAGGTCCTCGAAGGACAGCGTGCCGTCATTCTTCTTGGTCAGGCGCTGGATTTCGTCGGTCAGCGCGTTGACCTTGAGAGCATTCTTGATCGACACATGCAGGCGCTCGGGGCTCACCGGCTTGACGAAAAAGTCGTCCGCGCCTGCGCGCATGGCGCTGACCACGGTATCGATGCCGCCGTGAGCCGTCTGTACGATGACAGGAAGCGTGCCGTGCGTTGGCCGGATCGTCTCCAGCACCGTCATGCCGTCGGTGTCGGGCATGACAAGGTCGAGGATCATCAGTGCGACATCTCCGCCCTGCGGGCCGTTCAGGATGTCGAGCGCCATCGTGCCGCCGTCGGCAGTCAAGACGCGATATCCGAATCGCTTGATGTTTTCCTCGAGAATCCGTCGCTGAGCGGGATCGTCGTCCACGACTAAAACAAGCTGCGCCATACCAGTACTCTCAACACTTCTGGTTGCGTCAAGGCCACTTCCATGGCCCATTCAGGGCACATGACGGCCGATACACAATTGTCTGCGAACCAACACCCCTTGACCCCGTCCTGCCCTATATTGAAACACAACAGTAAAAGCCGACTTAAAAAGAGATGAACAAAACCTTACCGGCGCATTGTGGCGGCGAGCGGGCGCAACGCATGCGTGACGGTTGAAGAGATGTGCTTTCGCGCAATATACATTTTGGCTGAAAGAGCGGGTCTCAGCGCTTCGGAGTGCTCTTGTTGAGCACCCAACAGCCCCAGCAACACAGAGAGAGGTCAGTAATGAAGTTTGATTCCGGCGAAGTCGTCAGCGCTGCCGTGTCCGAAGCAGAAGCGGAAGGAACAATCGACCCCGTAAACCTGCCGGAGTGGAACCTGTCCGATCTGTTTACCGGGATCGATGCGCCTGAACTGAAATCCGCATTCGGTGATGCGGAACGGCAGGTGTCGGAGTTCAAAGACGCCTACCAGGGCAAGCTTGCAGATCTCGCTGCCGGAGACAGCGGTGGTGATGCGCTTTTCAACGCCGTTCGGCAATACGAGATCATACAGGAGTTGTTCGGGCGGATCGCGTCATTCGCCGGCCTGCTCTACGCCAGTGACACGTCCGACGCGGCGCGCGTGAAATTCTACGGCGACACGCAAGCCTCGCTTACGGCGATTGGGACCGAGCTGCTGTTCTTCGAACTCGAGCTGAACCGGCTGGACGACAGTCTGATCGACGGGCTGCTTTCCGACAGCAAGCTTGGTCATTACGGGCCCTGGATTGAGGATCTGCGGAAAGAGAAGCCGTTCCAGCTTGAAGACCAGGTTGAGCAGCTCTTCCTTGAAAAGTCGGTGACCGGGAGCTCGGCCTGGAACCGTCTGTTTGACGAAACCATCAATGCGCTCAGATTCCAGGTCGGGGAAGACGAACTGGCGATCGAGCCGACCCTGAACCTGCTTCTGAGCCCGGACGGTGAGAAGCGTCAGGCGGCGCATGTTGCCCTGGCGGAGACGTTCGGCAAGAACCTGCGGACGTTCACGCTGATCACCAACACGCTGGCCAAAGACAAGGAGATCTCGGATCGCTGGCGCGGGTTTGACGACATCGCCGATTCCCGCCATCTCGCGAACCGTGTCGAACGCCCGGTGGTCGATGCGCTCGAGCAGGCGGTCCGCGATGCCTATCCGCGGCTGTCGCACCGCTATTATGCCCTGAAGGCGAAATGGCTCGGCAAGGACTCGCTCGAGTCGTGGGACCGCAATGCGCCCCTGCCGGAAGGGGACAAACGGGTCATTCCGTGGGACGAGGCCCAGGCCACAGTTCTCAATGCCTATGCCGGGTTCGCTCCGGAGATGGCGCGCATCGCCGGGC
The DNA here is from genome assembly GCA_965198845.1 of Hyphomicrobiales bacterium. GTDB lineage: Bacteria > Pseudomonadota > Alphaproteobacteria > Rhizobiales > JAJFHC01 > CBDAQD01. The sequence goes on along the minus strand of CBDAQD010000002.1, from coordinate 5,370,252 downwards.
GGTTCTTTGATGACGGCTGGATCGATGCCCCTGTCCGTCCCGGAAAGTCGCCGGGCGCATTTGCCCATCCGACCGTCCCGAGTGTGCACCCTTATGTTCTTGTGAACTATCAGGGACGGACGCGCGACGTGATGACGCTGGCGCACGAACTGGGCCATGGTGTCCATCAGGTGCTGGCGGCGGAGCAGGGCGCGCTGATGGCGCAGACGCCTCTCACCCTGGCCGAAACGGCGAGCGTGTTCGGTGAAATGCTGACGTTCCGGTCGCTGCTCGTGCAGACCGAAGATCCGAAGGCCCGCAAGGCGCTCTTGGCGTCGAAGGTCGAGGACATGATCAATACGGTGGTCCGCCAGATCGCGTTCTATTCTTTCGAGCGCAAGCTCCATACCGAACGCAAGAACGGCGAACTGACGAGCGAGGCGATTGGTGAACTCTGGATGTCCGTTCAGGGCGAAAGCCTGGGTCCCTCGGTTCGTTTGGCCGACGGTTACGAGACGTTCTGGTGCTACATCCCGCATTTCATTCACTCGCCGTTCTACGTCTACGCCTATGCGTTCGGCGACTGCCTCGTGAATTCGCTTTATGCGGTCTATGAAGATTCCCAGGACGGCTTTGCCGAGCGCTACTTCGAGATGCTGAAGGCAGGCAGCTCAAAACACCATTCGGAACTGCTTGCACCCTTCGGACTGGACGCTTCGGATCCGACATTCTGGGGCAGGGGCCTCGATGTTATCGCCAGGCTGATCGACGAACTGGAAGGGCTCTGACTCCTTGAACGACACTGACGCCAGAGACGAAGAGGCGAACCGGCTTTCCGGCCGGGTGAAGCGTTATGCGAAGGTTGGCACGAATGTCGGCTTCGTGGCGGCGAAGATTGCCGGCAACAGGCTGATTGGCGGAAGCAGCGATCATGAAAACGACGCCGCCAAGCTGCGGGCGGCGCTCGGTGGGCTCAAAGGACCGCTGATGAAGGTCGCACAGCTGATGGCGACCATTCCGGACGCGCTGCCGCCGGAATATGCGGCCGAGCTGACCCAGTTGCAGTCGCAGGCGCCGGCCATGGGCTGGCCGTTCGTGCGGCGGCGCATGGCCGCCGAACTTGGGGCCGACTGGCAGAAGAAGTTCAAATCTTTTGACCGGGAGGCCGCGGCGGCCGCGTCGCTTGGCCAGGTGCATCGTGCGGTGGCGCCAGACGGAACGCCGGTTGCCTGCAAGCTGCAGTATCCTGATATGCAGTCGGCAGTGGAGGCGGACCTGAGTCAGCTCAAGCTGATCCTGTCGATCCACAAGCGCATGGACAGTGCGATCGATACCAGCGAGATCGCCCAGGAGATCGGCGCGCGGCTGCGGGAGGAACTCGACTACGACCGCGAAGCGCGTCACATGGAACTCTACCAGCACATGTTGCGTGACGAGGCCGGGATCACCGTGCCCGAAGTCTTCGGTGAGCTTTCGACCGGCCGGTTGCTGACGATGACATGGCTCGACGGCCGGCCGTTGCTCGACTTCCGCGAACACGAACTCGATGACCGGAACCTGATTGCCGGGCTGATGTTCAATGCCTGGTGGAGGCCTTTCAGTCATTACGGCGTCATCCACGGCGATCCGCATCTTGGCAACTATACGGTGACGAGCGACGACGGAGATTCCGCCACTGGCATGAACCTGCTCGATTATGGCTGTATCCGCATTTTCCCGGCAACATTCGTCGGCGGCGTTGTCGATCTCTATCACGGTCTGAGGACGGACAACCGGGATCAGGTTGTCCATGCATATGAGACCTGGGGATTCCGGGGCCTGAGCGACGAACTGATCGATGCCCTGAATATCTGGGCGCGGTTCATCTACGGTCCGTTGCTGGAGGATCGTGTGCGCAAGATTGCGGAGGGCATCAGTCCGGGCGAATACGGCCGCAGACAGGCATTCGAAGTGCACAAGGTCCTGCGCGAAAAGGGTCCGGTCACCGTGCCGCGCGAATTCGTCTTCATGGACAGGGCGGCGATCGGGCTTGGCAGCGTTTTCCTGCATTTGCGTGCGGAACTGAACTTCTACCGCATGTTCAACGAGACCATCGACGATTTCGATATCGCGCAGGTCGGGGAACGGCAGGCCGCGGCACTCGACAAGTTCGGCATCCCGCACCCCGACGCTGCGGATTAGCCTGAGTATCCCGTGCTAGGCAATTGACCGGAATGTGGCGATAATCGCCACATGAAGGGGAAGACCTCGAAAACCGGCGTGCTTGCGCTTGCCCTCGTGGTTGCGCTTGCCGCGGTCGCGAGCTGGTTCGGCTTCGGCGCGGTTGAACGATATTTCATGGTCCGCGTTGCGGATCAGAGCCAGGCGACCCTGCGCCTGGCGGTGGCAGGCCTGCGGGGCGCGCTTCAACGCTATGAACCGCTGCCGGCGCTGATCGCCGGCAAGGCCGACATCAAGCTGATGCTGACCAATCCCGGCAACACGGATCTGGTCGATGAGGTCAACCGGCAACTCAAGACGATCGCGTCAGAGGTCGGTGCTTCCGATGTTTATGTCCTCGACAGGACCGGCCTCACGCTTGCGGCGAGCAACTTCGACACGGACATTTCTTTCGTCAACCGCAACTTCAGCTACCGGCCCTATTTCAGTGCGGCGCGGGACGGCGGCCTCGGGCGTTACTTCGCGCTCGGCACAACATCGCTGGTCCGCGGCTATTACTTCGCCGCGCCGGTGCGTTTCGGCAGCAGCATTCCCGGTGTGGTCACGGTCAAGATCAACGTGGATGATTTCGAAGCGGCATGGCGCGGCGGCGAAAGCGAGATCATCGTAACGGACGAACACGGCACGATCTTCATGTCGAGCCGCAAGGACTGGCACTTCCGGTCGCTCGGTCCCCTGCCGCCGGAAACACTGGTGGCGATCAAGGTGTCCCGGCAATACCCGATCGAGAAACTGGGACCGCTCAGCATCTCATCCCGGACACTCGGCTCTGACGACAGGGGATTACTGTCGATTACGTCCCAGAATGGACGAGAAGAGTTTGTCTCCAGGCGCATGGACATGCCGGAGGCCGGCTGGACGGTACATATTCTGACGCCGACGGCCGGGGCGACAACACAGACCTACGTCGTCTTCCTGACTGCCGGACTTCTGGTGCTGCTGGCGGGAACGCTCGCCGCCTATCTGCTTCAGCGGCGGTCCCGGCTGGTGGAACGCATTGCGGCGCAACGCGAAGCACGCGCGCAACTGGAGCGCCGCGTCGACGAAAGAACGGCCGACCTGAACGAAGCCAATGAAAAGCTTGTCCTGGAAGTCGAGGAGCGGACGGCGGCCGAGCGGCAATTGCGGAAGACCCAGGCGGACCTGGTGCAGGCCGCCAAGCTCGCGGCCCTCGGGCAGATGTCGGCGGCGCTTTCGCACGAATTCAATCAGCCACTGGCCGCGGTCAAATCCTATGCCGACAATGCGGGCGCATATCTTGATCGGGACCGCCGCGACGATGCCCGCGAGAACATTACCAGGATTTCCGATCTGGCCGACCAGATGGCGGCCATCAGCAAGCACCTCCGGAATTTTGCACGCAAGCCACAGGAGAAACCCGGAGCCGTTCCGGTGGCGACCGTCGTAAACGATGCGATCGAAATCATGGCCGGAAAGCTCAAGTCGCGAACCGCTACGGTTTCCGTCGATATCCCGACCGAAGAGCTATGGGTGACGGCGGGCCAGATCAGACTCCAGCAAGTCCTGGTCAATCTCATCAGCAACGCGCTTGATGCGATGTCGGGGGCAACAACCGCGCCACTGGTCGAGATTGCGGCACACCAGTCGGGCGATCGTGTCGAAATCCGCATCAGGGATCATGGCCCCGGCCTGTCGAAAGACGTTCTGGACCAGATCTTCGACCCGTTCTTCACGACCAAGGGGACGAGCAAGGGCCTGGGGCTCGGGCTGTCGATCTCCTACAACATCGTCAAGGACTTCGGCGGTAACCTGAGTGCCGTGAACCATGAAGACGGTGGTGCTGTTTTCATCATTGATCTTCCGGCCGCTGACCGGCTCGCCGGTGCCGCCGCGGAATGAGCAACGGCCAGGTCATGTTCGTCGATGACGAGGAGCATCTGCGGCTGGCCGCAAAGCAGGCATTCGACCTCGCCGATTTCGACGTCGAATGTTTTTCCGAAGCGGATCGCGTTCTCGATCTGCTCGGGCGCAGCTTCACCGGCGTGGTTGTTTCCGATATCCGCATGCCCGGCATGGACGGGATGACGCTCTTGCAGCGAATACTCGAACTCGATCCCGAATTGCCGGTTGTGCTGATTACAGGTCACGGTGACGTTCAGCTTGCCGTCGAGGCCATGCGCAAGGGCGCCTACGATTTCATAGAGAAACCGTTCGCGTCGAACCATCTTGTCGATGTGGTCGGCCGCGCCATCGACAAGCGGAGACTGACGCTGGAGAACCGCGCACTGCGGTCCGCCGTAGCGGGACGTGACCGGCTGGAGGCCCGGCTTGTCGGCCGCGCGGAGGTGATGGTCGAGCTCCGCCGCCAGATCCGTGCGGTCGCACAGACAGATGCCGACGTGCTGATCATCGGTGAAACGGGGACCGGGAAGGAAGTGGCTGCCCGGGCACTGCACGCCATAAGCCCCCGCGGAGAACGCCCCTTCGTCGCCATCAACTGCGGCGCTCTGCCTGCCGACCTGATCGAGAGCGAGCTGTTCGGCCACGAGGCAGGCGCCTTTCCGGGTGCGACACGGCCGCGCTTCGGCAAGTTTGAACATGCGCAGGGCGGTACCGTTTTTCTCGACGAAATCGAAAGCATGCCAACCGGGTTGCAGGTCAAGCTTCTGAGAGTCATTCAGGAGCGGAGCATTACGCGGCTGGGCTCCAACGATCCCGTAGCGCTGGATGTTCGCTTCGTTGCAGCGAGCAAGGCGGATCTGGAACTGGAAGCACGGGAAGGCCGGTTCCGTTCCGACCTGCTCTACAGACTCAACGTGATCACGCTCCGGATGCCGACGCTGGATCAGCGTGCTGAAGACATTCCGCGTCTTTTCACGCAACTCGTCCAGGAAGCGGCGGCCCGTTACAAGCGGGAGATCCCGGATGTTCCGTCGGCAGTGCTGGCTGCGGTGGCACAGCGGGACTGGCCCGGCAATGTCCGGGAGCTGCGCAATGCGGCAGACCGTTTTGCCCTCGGGCTCGGTCTGGTCGAAGGTGGCAGCGGTGAACAATCGGCAACTGTCTCACTTTCGGATCGCGTGGCGGAGTTTGAGCGCAACGCCATCGCGGCCGAACTGACCGCGAACAATGGCCGCCTCAAGGAGACGTACGAGTCGCTGGGGCTGTCCCGGAAGTCCCTATACGAGAAGATGCAAAAACACGGGCTTCAGCGGGAAGACTTCGGTCCGGACGTGGAAGACGGATAGCCGCCGGTCGACCCCTCATCGGCCTTTTGTGTGGAATCCGAAACGCCGATTCCAGTCGAATGTCACCCTATCCACCCAACGCCTGATTTTTCTTCGATTTCGCGCGTCAAATGTCCCCGGCTGTCCTTGAATCGGCAGTGCTACCGGAGTGTATCGGACCTGTTCAGCGTTCCATCGACGGAACGTCAACGGTTTCGACGCAAGACGCAAAGGGAGGAGATTCCATGCGCACTCTGAAGATTGCAGCCGCTGCTGCCGGCGTTCTGGCCCTTACGGCCACGGGCGCGCTCGCCAACTGCGATTCCGGCGAACTTGTCATCAAGTTCAGCCACGTGACCAACACCGACAAGCATCCCAAGGGCATCGCCGCGACGCTGCTCGAAAAACGCGTCAACGAGGAGATGAACGGCAAGGCCTGCATGCAGGTGTTCCCGAACTCGAGCCTTTACGACGACAACAAGGTGCTTGAAGCGATGCTGAACGGTGACGTGCAGCTCGCCGCGCCGTCGCTGTCCAAGTTCGAGAAGTTCACCAAGAAGTTCCGGATCTTCGATCTGCCGTTCCTGTTCGAGGACATCGATGCGGTGGACCGGTTCCAGAACTCCGAGGATGGTGAGAAGCTGAAAAACGCCATGCGCCGCCGCGGCCTGAAGGGGCTTGCATTCTGGCACAACGGCATGAAGCAGATGTCGGCCTCCAAGCCGCTCCTGACGCCGGCTGACGCCAAGGGTCTCAAGTTCCGCGTGCAGGCCTCCGATGTGCTGGTGGCGCAATTCGACCAGCTCGGGGCAAGCCCGCAAAAGATGTCGTTCAAGGAAGTCTACGGCGGCCTGCAGACCAAGGTCATCGACGGTCAGGAGAACACCTGGTCGAACATCTACGGCAAGAAGTTCTTCGAGGTGCAGGACGGCGTGACCGAGACCAATCACGGCATCATCGACTATCTGGTCGTGACGTCGGATGAGTGGTGGGAAGGCCTGAAGCCGGAAATCCGGGATCAGCTTGCTCAGATCATCAAGGAAGTGACCGAGACCCGCAACAAGGAAGCTTTCGCGGTCAACGAGGCCAACAAGCAAAAGATCATCGAGTCCGGTGGCAAAGTACGCACGCTCACCGATGAGCAGCGGAAGCTGTGGGTCGATGCCCTCAAGCCGGTCTGGAGCAAGTTCGAGAAGGATATCGGCGCCGACCTGATCAAGGCAGCGCAGGCATCCAACGAAGCCAGCTAAGTCCGCCAAAGCGGCACATCACAAGACTGCGCGGCGGTTCCGGCCGCCGCGCGCCATCACTGTCAATGACCATGGATCGGGAGGGCCGGTCATGACCGCCAACACGCATCATGCAAAACGCGGATTCTCGGATCAAATCGAGGAAACGCTGATCGCCGTTCTGCTCGGGCTGATGACACTCATCACCTTCGCGAACGTCATCGCCCGTTACGTCTTCAACGACAACATTCTGTGGGCGCTCGAGGTCACCGTATTCCTTTTTGCGTGGCTGGTTCTGCTCGGTGCCTCCTACGGCATCAAGCACAGTCTCCACATCGGCGTTGATGTCCTGGTCAAGTCGCTGCCGCCGGGTCCCCGCAAGGTCCTTAGCCTGATCGTGGTGGCCGCCTGTCTCGCATTTGCGCTGCTGATGGTGAAGGGAGCCTGGGACTACTGGTCGCCGTTTATCGGCAAGCGGGCGTTCCTTGAGACCGACGATGTTCCGATGCCTGAATTCCTCCAGTTCTTTTCGGACTGGCTGAACGAGGGCGAGCGCTACGAGAAGCTGCCACGCTTCATCCCCTATGCCGTGCTTCCGCTGAGCATGGCACTGCTGACCTGGCGGATTGCCGAGGTTGGCTGGGAGATCCTCTCCGGCAGGCGCGAACTCCTGATCGCCGGGCACGAGGCCGAGGAACTGATGGAAGAGGTTGCGGAAACGCAGTCGTCATCAGAGTCCGATCCCGCCGGAACCGATCGGAAGGAGGGCTGAGTCATGGATGTCGTCCTTCTCTTCGCGCTCGTCATCGGAATGATGATGATCGGCGTGCCGATCGCAATCTCGCTCGGCCTGTCCAGTATCATCTTCCTGCTGCTGCATTCCGAAGCATCGCTGGCCTCGATTGCGCAGACCCTGTTTTCCGCCTTCGACGGCCACTACACGCTTCTGGCCATTCCCTTCTTCATCCTGGCGTCGAGCTTCATGTCCACGGGCGGCGTCGCACGGCGCATCATCCGCTTCGCGATCGCCGTTGTCGGGCATTTCCAGGGCGGTCTCGCGATCGCGTCTGTGTTCGCCTGCATGATGTTTGCTGCGCTCTCGGGGTCTTCGCCCGCGACGGTCGTCGCCATCGGTACGATCGTGATCGCCGGTATGCGGCAGGTGGGCTATACGAAGGAGTTCGCGGCGGGCGTGATCTGCAACGCCGGAACGCTCGGCATTCTCATTCCGCCGTCCATCGTGATGGTCGTCTATGCGGCCGCGACCGACGTTTCTGTCGGACGGATGTTCCTGGCCGGCGTCTTTCCGGGCCTCCTGGCTGGGCTGATGCTGATGATCGGCATCTATATCGCCGCAAAGTTCCGCGGGCTGCCGTCAAACGACTGGGCCGGGTGGGGCGAGATTTTCAGTTCCGCGCGCGATGCCATGTGGGGCCTGTTGCTGATCGTCATCATTCTCGGCGGCATTTACGGCGGTATCTTCACCCCGACCGAAGCGGCGGCCGTGGCGGCGGTCTACTCGTTCTTCATTGCGAACTTCGTCTACCGGGACATGGGGCCACTCAGGAACGCCGAAGGGGAACGCCTGTCGCTCCTCTCGAAGCCGCAGAGCCTGGTCACTGTCTGGTTCCACGAGGACACCCGCAAGACCCTGTTCGAGGCGGGCAAGCTGACCATCATGCTCATGTTCATCATCGCCAACGCGCTGATCCTGAAACATGTGCTGACCGAAGAGCGGATCCCGCAGATCATTACGGAGACCATGCTTGCGGCCGGCCTCGGGCCGATCGCTTTCCTGATCGTGGTCAACGTTATCCTGCTGATCGGCGGACAGTTCATGGAGCCGTCGGGACTGCTCGTGATCGTCGCGCCTCTGGTGTTCCCGATTGCCATTCAGCTCGGCATCGATCCGATCCACCTCGGCATCATCATGGTGGTGAACATGGAGATCGGGATGATCACGCCGCCTGTCGGGCTCAATCTGTTCGTGACCGCGGGGGTGGCCCGAATGTCGGTGATGAACGTGGTCAAGGCGGCATTGCCGTGGGTCGGCATCATGTTCATCTTCCTGATCCTGGTGACCTACGTGCCGATCATATCCACCTGGCTCCCGACGACACTGATGGGACCGGAGATCATCACGCAGTAACCCCGTTCTTTGCGACGAGGCGGAGACCGCGCCGGAAACGGCGCGGTCTCCTTTTTGATTCAGTGCAGATGGTGGACGGGACCCATGCCGTAGACCGGGGTCGGAATGCCTTCCATGCGCGCCTTGATCTGCAACGACAGGAACTGCGAATAGTGGCGCGACTGGTGCAGGTTGCCACCATGGAACCAGAGTGCGTCCTGGTGCGTCGGTTTCCACATGTTGCGCAGCTCGCCTTCCCACGGTCCCGGATCCTTTTTGGTGTCCGAGCCGAGGCCCCAGCATTTGCCGACCTTGTCGGCGACGTCCTGGGAGATGAGTTTGGCCGCCCAGCCGTTCATTGAGCCGTAGCCGGTGGCATAGACGATCAGATCGGCCGGCAGTTCGCTGCCGTCGTTGAACGTGACCTTGTCCTCGCCGATCTCCTCGATCTCGACGCCGCTCTTGAGCTTGATATCGCCGTTCGCGACCAGTTCCGAGGCGCCGACATCGATGTAGTAGCCGGATCCGCGGCGCAGGTATTTCAGGAACAGTCCGGAGCCGTCGTCGCCGAAGTCGAGAAGGAAGCCCGCCTTCTCCAGGCGCTCGTAAAGATCGGCGTCGCGGCGCGCCATCTCCTCGTAGACCGGGACCTGGAGCGTATGCAGGATCTTGTAGGGCAGAGAGGCGAAGATCAGATCGCCCATATGATGATCGATCCCGTTCTTGACCGCCTCCTCTGAATAGAGCGCACCGAGCGCCAGCTCCATCAGCGTGTCCGACTTGGCGATGTGGGTCGACGACCGCTGAATCATGGTGACGTCGGCGCCGTTCTCCCAGAGGGCTGCGCAGATGTCGTGGGCGGAGTTGTTCGAACCGATCACGATGCATTTCTTGCCGGCATAGGCTTCAGCACCGGGATGCTGACTGGAGTGATGCTGATCGCCCTTGAACCGGTCGGCGCCGGGGATCTCCGGCACATTCGGCACACCTGACATACCCGTCGCGAGCACGAGTTGCTTCGGCCGCAGCGTGATTTCCTCGCCCTTCCGGTTCACCGAGACGATCCATTCACCGGCCGCCTCGTCGTAGCGTGCACTGGTGCACTCGGTGGAACCCCAGTAATTGAGCTCCATGACCTTGGTGTACATTTCCAGCCAGTCGCCGATCTTGTCCTTCGGCGAAAAGACCGGCCAGTGTTCGGGGAACGGCAGGTAGGGCATGTGGTCGTACCAGACCGGGTCGTGCAGGCAGAGCGACTTGTAGCGCTTGCGCCAGGAATCGCCGGGCCGCTCGTTCTTCTCGATGATAATGGTCGGGACGCCAAGCCGTTTCATGCGAGCTCCAAGACCGATCCCGCCCTGGCCGCCGCCAATGATGACGCAGTAGGGCTGACGGCTGTAACCGAGTTCGGCTTCCTCCTGCGTCTTGCGCTCGAGCCAGGTCTTGCGGTCCGTATCCGCACCGTGTTCGACCCCGTTTTCGCGGGTCGGGCCCTTCTTTTCCTCATGACCTTTCAGCTCGACCATGGTGGTCAGCAGCGTCCAGGCCTGGTCGCCCCTGAGCCTGACATGGCCCTTGCCGCGCGCAACGCCGGTCTCGAAGGTGATCCAGCCTTCCGTGATCCCGTCCGCGTGGGACGCCTCGCCTTCGAGCTGCCAGTTCGACGGTTTGACCTGAGCGAGCTGCGATTCCAGCATCTCGCGGATCTCGCCACGGTCTTCCATAGTCTTGATGTTCCAGGTGAAAGGAACGAGGTCGCGCCACATGCCTTCTTCCTCAAACATGTTGGCAGCCGCCTCTGTGTCGCCGCCCGCCAGCGCCTTATCTAGCTCCGCAAGCCAGGCCGTCAGTTGTTCGGTTGGGTTGGATTCACTCATGTAACATGCTCCGTCTGACTGGGCGCGACGGTCCATGGCGGCGGACCCGTCCTGCCGTTTTCTCCCCGAATGCAGCTGTATTGCCGCTTTTTTGGTGCCGCTTCAGTGGCTTCAGCGGCGCAGTTTCCCAACTATGCGCCGCCGCCATGACCCTGCGGTGCCATCATGATACTACAGTCCCGTTCGAGCCGATTTGTGGCGCCGGTCACAGCAACTGAAAACTCCGGTGAATGATCGTTTTCAGCGGCGCCTGCGGTCGAGGTGATAGGTGAAGGCGAGGGCGGCGCAGTGTTTGACGGCATCCTCCGGGATCGCGGCCCCATGCTTGAGCAGCAAAGCCCGGTTGCCCTGAAAGCCGAATTCGTCGGGATAGATGTCCCGGAATGTCGAGACCAGGGACGTCTGACAGTGGAAAAACATGGCGTAATGCGCGGGATCATCGTTCAGGATATCGATCCGGACGGTGCTTCCCGTCCGCGGTCTGTTCGGCAAATAGGACGGCTGTCCCCATTTCAGTGTTTCGTTCACCCCACCGGCCGCTTCGATATCAGACGCGGCCTCAAGGATCAGGCTGCGCAGTTCCAGCATGTCCCGGCGACGTTCCCGGGGCCAGGCGTCGAAAGCCGCTTTGACAGCCGGATCCTCGAATACCGATTTGCTCATAAAGTTGACCTTTGTCCGTAGGCGCCGCTGGATTGACCATGCATACTCCGCCAATTCCCGTATTTCGGAAAGGCTCCAGATTTGAAATCGAGCTTCACGCATTGCGCACTTCACGTCCGGGACATGGACAGGGCAGTCGCATTCTATCGGGACTTCTGCGGTCTGGACGTGGTCCGGGAGCATGGCGAAGGGCCAAACGATCATGCCGTCTGGATGAGCGAACCCGGCAAGGGATCACAATTCGTCTTCGTCCTGCTTCTCGGCGGACTGGGGCACGACCAGCCGCCCGGCGACCTGACCCATTTCGGGTTCGCGGTGGAAAACGGTGCGGCGGTTGACGCTATTGCCGAGCGGGGCCGCGCGGCCGGCTGTCTCGCCTGGGAGGCGGAGCGATTTCCCTTTCCCGTCGGTTACCGGTGCGCCCTGCGCGATCCGGACGGATACATCGTCGAGTTCAGCCATGGCCAGCCGCTGGGGCTAGATGCCGACGCATAGCGGGGCAATACGTGAGTGGGCCTGCTTAGGCGTCGCCGCCGGGCTTGCGCAGCACGGCAAGAATGTAGACCTTCTCACCCGACCGGAATTTCTCTATTTCCGCACGCGCTGCGGCACCGCTGAAGACAAAAGTCGCAACCAGACCGCGGAGGGGTGTCGGTATCTGGCGTTTGAGTTTTTCGGACTTCTCTGTATCGCTGAGTTCGAGGGCGCGACTGATATTCGCTGAAAGGTCCTCCGTATGTATCGTCTCGAACGCCAACGCGTCCAGGCGGCTGCGGAGATGCCCGGCACCCTTGACGCCGCGATAGTCCGCAAACAGAAAATGACCGCCCGGTCTCAGGACCCGCGCGACTTCGGCGAAGAACCGGTTCTGTTCGGGATAGTTGAACGACGACTCCACATTGATGACGATGTCGCAGCACGCATCTCCGAGCGGGAGGTCCTGGGCATCACCGATCTCGAACGATAATCCGTCCCGGTCCGCGTATGTCGCATTACTGAATTCAACAGATGCGGGTGCCAGATCGACGCCGATCATGGATCGGGGTTTGAATGTATCGAAGACATACGCAGCGCCACCACCGCGGCCCGAGCTCACTTCGATTGCCTCTTTCCCCTCCCATGGAACCATGGCGGCGAGGTTGTGATAGTGCTGGATTTCGTAGCGGTGCTTTTCGAGGTGATCCGGCAGGTCGATGGTTTCCGGGTCGCCAGACACCGGTGCCCAGCCGTGATTCATGAAGGTGATGTCGTCGCCCGTGTCGACGCGTGACAGAAGCTCGTACCAGCTGTTGGCAAGCTTCGTTTTCGTACCTTTGGGAAGCCGCTTCCACAGCTTGAGCATGATGTAGTCACTGCCTGATTAGAAATACGGCGCCTTGCCGAGGAATGGCGTCCGCTGTCTGCGAAATGCGGCGGATCATGCCGCCAATCGTCCACGTTGCCAAGTCTCGCACCGCGCCGAAGACACAATCGTGACAGTCGCCGGCATCAGAGTTCACGGGCACTTCAGGTCGACAGTTGGCGTGGCCCGGGAAGCGATCGCGACGTCGCATTCGGCATTGCAGAACCCCGCGAGCAGATCGCACAGATCTTCGGCGGCGGCCTCCAGGTTTCCCTCGCCGTTGCTCTGGACCGTGACGAGTGCGTGCCGGGTGTCAGGCGTGATCGGACTGCGGGCGTCCTGATACCAGTTCCAGCGCCGGCACATAACGTTGGGGCCGGAGGCAAGGACAACCTCTCCTGATTTCGGCGGATCGTTTTCGGCACCTTCCTGACCCAGCGGGTAGAACGTGTCGTCATCGCGCGAATAGCGGAACGCCACGTCCGGGCCGATGCAATCGACGTCATCAGCACCGACCGGGAGGACATGGGCGAGCGATACCGCATTGTAGGCGTCGACAAAACCGTTGATGGCCGGGAGCCGCCGTTCGGCCAGTACATTCTTGACCAGGCGCTCGACCGAGCTTCGGTAACTGGTCTTCTTGATGCCGAACTGCCGGTAGGCGCGCCGCCATGCGGCGACGCCCGGGATCTCGGAGAGTTGCATTCCGTCGTACTCGGCCGCGCATGCGCCCTCGCGCTGCGCAATCAGATCGTCAAGGACAGACGGCCGTTCCGCAGGGATCTCCAGTCCGTGCGCGAGTACGGCCGCGACGCGATAGTCCGGAAAGTCCTCGGCAATATCCTCAATCGTCAACGTGATCTGCATACCTGATCGCTTCCGAGCATGCCTGCTGGCGCAGGCGGGTAACACAGGATTGGACCGGGGCCAAGCCCGCGGGCAGCGATTGCGGTGCTTGAAACTCTCGTGGCCTCGGCATATCTGAGCGCCCTGTTCCTCAATTCCCGGAGTTCGCCATGCCCGAAGCATCAGAAAAGTTCAGACCGGCCACCATCGATGATGCGCCCGTCCTGGCTGAACTCGTAAATTACGCCAGCGAAGGCATGGCGCTTTATCTCTGGGAGCAGATGGCCGAGCCGGGCGAGACTGTCTGGGACGTCGGACGCAGACGCGCCGCGCGCGACGACGGCAGCTTTTCCTATCGCAATGCCGATATCATCGAACATGACGGGGAAGCTGCAGGATGTCTGATCGGTTACGAGATCGCCGATGAGGTCGAGCCGGTCCCCGACGATACGCCCGCCCTGTTCCGGCCACTGATGGAACTGGAGAACCTTGCTCCCGGCACCTGGTACGTAAATGTGCTCGCTGTCGTGCCGGATCACCGCAACAAGGGGCTGGGTGAGGCGCTGCTGGCGCGGGCCGACAATATTGGGCGCGATTTGGGAAAACGTGGCATGAGCCTGATCGTGTCAGACGGCAACCCCAATGCACAGCGCCTGTACGAGCGCTGCGGTTACGAAGTCGCTGCGCAGCGTGCCATGTTCAAGGACGGTTGGGAAAACAAGGCCGAAAACTGGATCCTCATGACCAAAAAACTGTAAGGCCGCCCTTGACCCTCACGCGACGTGAGACCCTATCTCCGGATCTCGCGGCGACGAAGGGTAGGACCATGTACACAGTCAAACAACTGGCGAGGCTGGCGGGCGTATCCGTCAGAACCTTGCATCACTATCACGACATCGGACTGCTCCTCCCTGCGTCGGTTGGCGAGAACCGCTACCGCTATTACGGCAAGGATGAACTGCTGCGTCTGCAGCAGATTCTGTTCTATCGGGAAATCGGCCTTCCTCTGAACGGGATTGCCGAGATCCTGGATGATTCCGGCTTCGATCATGTCGCGGCGCTCAGGGAGCATCGCGCGCATCTCGCCGGTGAAGCGGAGCGCTATCGCCAGCTCATCCGGACGATCGACCGCACGATCGCCGATCTGACAGGAGAGCGAACGATGAAACACGCCGATCTTTACGAGGGTTTCCCGCCCGAGAAGCAGAGCGAATACGAGGACTGGCTTGTCGAGAACTATGGCGACGACATGCGCGCGCATATTCTGAATTCCAGCAAACGATTCACAGACATGACCGAAGCCGAGCAGGGAGAGGTCATGCGCGAACTTGCCGAACTCGAAGGCGCTCTGGCCAGTCGCATGTCGGAGGGTGTGCCGGCCGAGTCCGACAGCCTCGATCTGCTGCTGAGCCGGCACCGGACCTGGGTGGCGTTCATGTGGGGGCGGGACTGCCCGCCGGACGCCTATGGCGGGCTTGCCGACCTGTATCTGGCACATCCGGATTTCGAGAAACGCTACGAGACCATCGCGCCGGGCTTTACGGCCTTTCTCACGTCCGCCATGAAGGCCTATGCCGAGAGGTTATCCGCCGGCTAGAGGTTCAGGCGGGTCTCACGAGCAACGGGCCGCGACGACGGCCTTGACCATGTCTTCCGGGACCGTGTCGGGCAGAGGATCGTCGGCGTGCTTCGCGAGGTCCATCGACGCCCGATAGGCCCGCAGGTATTCACGGCATTCCTGACAGACCTTCAGGTGCATCTCGAAGACGAATTTCTGCTTCGCCGGCAATTCGTCTTCGAGATAGGCCAGGATGAATTCCTCGAACTCGTCGCAGGCGATCATGAGCGGCAGTTTGAACATCATGCCGTGGATGCGTCGCATCGTCTTTCTGCCCATGCCCATCACAGCGATTGCCCTCTCATCATAGGCTCCAGCAGTTTCTTCAGTGCGGCCCGCGCCCGGTGCAACCTCACCTTCACGTTGCTCTCGCTCAATTCCAAAGCTTCCGCTACGTCAACTGTCGATAATTCTTCGATGTCGCGCAACACCAGAACGATACGGTACTGTTCGGGAAGTTGATCGATAAACTCGGTTATCCGGCCGCGGATCTGTGACCGCTGCAGTAGAGATTCCGGGGTTTCGAACGTCGCCCAGTCATCCTCGACGCGGCATCCGAACCTGTCGAACTCTGGCAGCAGATGATCGATCGGCTCTTCCTTGGTACGGACCCGCTTGCGCAGGGCCATCAGCGCCTGATTGACGACAATGCGGTGCATCCAGGTCTTCAGCGAAGACCGCCCGTCGAACGCTTCCAGATGTTTGAAGATATTCGAGAACGCGTCCTGAACAGCGTCTTCGGCTTCACCGCCGTCGCGCAGAATCCGGCGTGCAACCGCCAGCATCCACCCGATGTGCTCGCGCACGAACCGTTCCGTCGCGGCCTGGTTGCCATTGCGCAGCGCCGACAGTGTGGCTTGCTCGGAAGATTTTCCGGTGTTGTCTACCGTGTCCGTCGCCACACGAATGTCTCACAGGATCGCAAAGATTGTCCTCGCAGGTCCGGGCCGGTCTGGACGCCGGAACCAGCGTAGGGGTCACGGCGTCGTGTAACCTTAGTGAGGGAAACCGCATCTGACAAATGCACGTACAAATCGCTAAGGGGACGCGAATTCATCTCATGACGGTTGGACTGCTACTCCTGTCACTCTTTGCACTGATCTATGCCATGGTCGGGAAACGCCTCGCGTCCACGGTCGTGACGGCGCCGATGCTGTTCATCGCGTTCGGCTACCTGCTGTCGCAAACGGGTCTGCTGCCGCATGAGGATGCGGAGACGAGCCTGCATCTCGTCGCCGAGATCGCGCTGATCCTGCTCTTGTTTCTGGATGCCGCACAGATCGACCTTGATGCACTCCTCAAGCGCCATGTCTGGCCCGTGCGAATGCTGCTCATTGGACTGCCGCTCTCCATCGCATTCGGAACCCTTGCCGCCTGGGCCTTCCTGCCGGCCTGGCCGATCGTTGCTGTCGCGCTGGTGGCGTCGATCCTCGCCCCCACAGATGCGGCACTCGGCCAGGCGGTAGTCACGAACCCCGCGGTGCCGGAACGGCCGCGTAGGACGCTGACGGTTGAAAGCGGACTCAATGACGGGCTGGCGCTTCCCGCGGTTCTTCTGTTCGCAAGCCTGGCTGCGCAGACGATGGAGGCGGACGATACCAACTGGCTGCTGTTCGGCGCGCAGCAGCTTGTGCTCGGACCGCTGGTCGGGGGCATTGCCGGATATGTGGGGGGCAAGGTGTTCCTGTGGGCAAAAGAACGGCAATGGTCGTCGGACTCGCTTGAAGGCATCGGGGCAATTGCACTCGCGATTGCTGCCTACCTGGCTGCTACGCAGGTTGGCGGCAACGGCTTCATTTCAGCATTTGTCGCCGGGCTCTGCTTCGGCAACGTGGTAAAGGGCAAATGCAAGTTCGTCTTCGAGTTTACCGAAAGCGAAGGCCTGATCCTGACCTGGGGCGCATTCTTTCTGCTCGGGCTGGCCATGGTTCCTGAAGCGCTGCACCATCTCACCTGGCCAATGCTGACGATCATTCTGATCAGCCTCTTTATCGTCCGCCCGGCCGCCATCTGGTTGTCACTGATCGGCACAGATGCCTCCAATACGACGCGCATTTTCTTCGGGTGGTTCGGGCCTCGCGGTCTGGCCACGGCCTTGTTCGCCCTTCTTGTCGTGAAGCAGGTCACGCCGGAGATCGCCGAGCCCGTGCTCGCGATCGCCGTCAATGCGGTCTGGATCAGCGCGCTGCTTCACGGCCTGACCGCTGTGCCTGGGGCTGCGTGGTACGCGCGGCGGGTGAAGATGATGGGTGACGGCGCGGAAACCGAAATCATCGACAGACCGGCCCGATTTGCTGTCACGAATGACCGCTAGGCTGACAACTCAACAACAACAGGAAGAGTCATGAACAAAGTCTCAGTCGCCAAACTCGATAGTCTCGAAGACCGAAAGCCGGCCTACGCACTGGTGGGCGAGGTCGACCTCGTGGTCGTGCGTTTCGACGACGACGTATCCGTGTTCTACGGCCGTTGTCTGCATCGCGGTGCGCTCATGTCGGACGGTTTCGTGCAGGGCGACAACCTGATCTGCGGCGTTCACTACTGGGACTACCGGCTCGACTCGGGCGTGTCGGAATACAACAACGCGGAAGCGCTCCCGAAGTTTACCTCCTGGGTTGAGCACGGCGAGGTGCTGGTCGACGAGGACGAGATCAACACGTGGGCGGAGGAAAATCCTCAGCCATTTGACCGCGACGCCTATCTGGGACTTTACGCCGACACCAGCCACGGCACCGACGAGGAGCCTTATAACGGTCTCATCCAGCGTTATGCGCGGGAAGGCCTGTCCAAGACCGGTCATCACGGCCAGGTCGATGCCATGGGTGTTCCGCGCGATCAGTTGCCAAGCTGGGACGACATCCAGATCCTGACAGCGCAACTGCACCGCCCGCCACTGCTCGACAATGACGCGGTCGGAACCGACGTTGTGATTGGCCCCAATGCGCAAAAGCCCCTGAAGCTTGAGATACCGCTGTTTGTTTCCGACATGAGCTTCGGTGCGCTGTCGGAGCCGGCAAAGGCTGCTCTTGCCCGCGGGGCCGAACTCGCCGGAACCGGGATTTGCTCGGGCGAGGGCGGCATGTTGCCTGAAGAGCAGGCCGAGAATTCGCGCTATTTCTATGAACTGGCCTCGGCACGTTTTGGCTTCGATTGGGACAAGCTCGCCGTTGTCCAGGCGTTCCACTTCAAGGGTGGGCAGGGCGCCAAAACCGGAACCGGCGGACACCTGCCTGGGGCAAAGGTGAAGGGCAAGATCGCAGAGGTGCGCGGGCTGAACGAAGGCGAGTCCGCCATCTCGCCCGCGCGCTTTCCCGAGTGGACCGAAGTCTCCCAGATCAAGGAGTTCGCCGACGAGGTCCGCGACCGGACCGGCGGTATTCCGATCGGCTACAAGCTCTCGGCACAACACATCGAGAAGGATATCGATGCCGCGCTCGACGTCGGCGTTGACTACATCATTCTCGACGGACGCGGCGGCGGGACCGGTGCCGCACCGATTATCTTCAGGGACAACATTTCGGTGCCGACGATCCCCGCGCTCGCCCGCGCCCGCAGGCATCTCGACAGGTCCGAGCGGCGGGACGTGACGCTCGTCATCACCGGCGGGCTTCGCAAGCCCGCGGATTTCATCAAGGCGCTGGCGCTCGGTGCCGATGCTGTCGCGCTGTCGAATTCCGCCATGCAGGCCATCGGGTGCATCGCCATGCGTGCGTGCCACACCAATAACTGTCCCGTCGGCATTGCGACGCAGAAGCCGCATCTGGTCAGCCGGCTCGTCATCGAGAAGTCGGCGCATCAGCTGAAGAACTTCTTCGAGGCGTCTGTCGAACTGATGCAGGTGATGGCACGTGCGTGCGGACACGACCACCTGTCCGGGTTCACGGTCGATGATCTGACGACGTGGAAAAAGGATATCGCGGAGCTGTCCGGCGTGGCTTACGGCGGCGTCGCCTGAGGACAATGCGACAGCGGGTGGCAGAATCACAAAGGGAGCGGATAATGAACGAGCAGAACCTGGACTGGATCAGCGTCGGCAAGGTCGAGGACCTGCCGGAAGGGCGCGTGAAGTCGGTGACCGCGCGGACGGTGTCGATCTGTCTGTCGCATTTCGACGGCCAGTGGGCCGCCATGGACAATGCCTGCCCGCATCAGGGCGGACCTTTGGGCGAAGGGTCGATCGAAAGAGGCGTGGACGGCAAATGCTGGATCCGTTGCCCCTGGCACGGCTGGGATTTCGATCCGATCACCGGCGCACCGCCCGGCGGCCACGAAGATACCGGTCAGCAGATCTATCCGGTCGAGGTGCGCGACGGGGAGGTTTTTGTCGGACTCGAGCCGGAGCCCGAGCGCGCACGGACGGTCACCGACACCATGGCCGAGACCATGGTCAACTGGGGCGTCAGGCGCGTGTTCGGCATGGTGGGACATTCAAATCTTGGCCTTGCGGACGCAATCAGGCTGCGCGCGGCGGACGGCGACCTCGCCTATGTCGGTGTGCGCCATGAGGGCGCGGCTGCCTTTGCTGCGTCGGCTTACGGCAAACTGACCGGTCGGCCGGCGGCCTGCCTGACTATTGCCGGTCCCGGCGCGACCAATCTCATGACGGGCCTCTGGGACGCCAAGGTCGACCGCGCGCCGGTGCTGGCGCTCACGGGTCAGGTGCAGACCCAGGTGTTCGGGCCGGGCGCCTTCCAGGACATCGATCTCAAGTCGGCGTTCGAGGCGGTCTCGCGTTTCTCCCAGCCTGTGCTGAATACGTCCAACCACCCCGAGTTGATGTCGCTGGCCTGCAAGACGGCGATCGTCGAGCGCGACGTGAGCCATCTGATCTTCCCGGATGACGTACAGACCGTGCCGAGCGACCGGAAGGCCGCGAAACCGGACGGACGGACCGGTGGTTCGGTGGTCGTGCCTTCGGATGAAGATATCGATCAGGCGGTCGCACTCATAAATGGTGCCAAGCGGCCGATGATCGTCATGGGTCACGGTGCGGTAGATGCCCGTGAGGGAATTGTTGCGCTCTCCGAGAAGATCGGCGCGCCCGTCGTTACCACGTTCAAGGGGAAGGGTCTGATCGCGGACTCCCATCCCAATGCGGGCGGTGTGCTTGGCCGGTCGGGAACGCCGATCGCCAGCTGGTTCATGAACGAATCCGACCTGATCCTCGCACTCGGGTCCTCGTTCGCCAATCACACGGGGATTGACCGGTCCAAGCCGATCATCCAGGTCGATTTCGAGCGCATGCAGCTCGGCAAGTTCCATCCCGTAAAACTGCCTGTCTGGGGCGAGATTGGCGCTTTTTGCGCGGCCGTATTGCCCAAGATCACCAAACCTGACGACGCTGAGGATCAGATCTCCGAGCTCGCCGAACGCTGGCGCATCTGGCGCGAGGAGAAACAGACCCGGCTGACCGAGACGAGCGAGGCGGGGCTGCATTCCCTGGCCGTCTTCGACGCCCTGACAAAGCTTTGTCCCGACGACGCGGTCATCGCCGTCGACGTCGGCAACAACACCTATTCCTTCGGCCGCTATTTCGAGACCAAGGGACAGCGGGTGCTGATGTCGGGCTATCTGGGTTCGATCGGTTTCGGCTTTCCGGCGGCGATGGGCGCCTGGGCGGCGACGCAGGATTTCGACGAGTATGCGGGCCGCAAGGTGATCTCGATTTCCGGCGACGGCGGCTTCGGTCAGTACCCGATGGAATTCACGACGGCCGTCAAGTACGGCATGAACATTACCCATATCCTGCTCAACAATTCCGAACTCGGGAAGATCTCCAAGGAACAACGCTCCGGTCATTGGCCGGTGTGGCAGACGGATCTGCACAACCCGTCATTCGCTGCTTTTGCCCGCCTGTGTGGCGGTCACGGTGCGAAGGTGACGGACGCGGGCGATCTCGAGTCGGCTCTTGCCGAGGCCCTGGCGCATGACGGGCCTTCACTGGTCGAGGTGATCACCGATGCAGAACTGGTCTGACACTGTGCGGCCGAATTCAAAGGAACGAGAATGATGACAACGGAATCAGTTCGCAAAAGTGTCCCACTGCGTTCGCTTGGCCCTGCCCGGGCGACGGCGCACAAGGCGGTGCAACTGGCGACCAAAGCGGCGCGCGCGAACCTGGATGCGGTGCCCGACGACAGTCACTCGAACTTAGGCTGGGACGGGACAAGGAAGCGGTTTGTCTCGCAGCCGATCCCGAGCGCTGACGGCGATTGCCTTGTCGCCGTTTCGTTTGGGCCGTTGACCGTGAGCCTGGTTCGGGGTGCCGCCGAAGTCGCATCGCTTGATCTTTACAATGTTACGGACAGCGACGCGATCTCATGGCTCGACACGCAGTTGGAGGCAGCCGGTCTCGCGAGGGCTTCGGGGGTCGAACTTCCCTACGATCTTCCTGAAGATGTTGCGGCGGTGCAGTCCTATCGCGCGGCTGAACATGGGTTTACGCTTGATGTCTTGTCGGAATGGTTCGATTTTGCAGCGGCGCTGCTGGCCCGGTTCGCCAGCGAAAATGCGCACCTGACTCCGGGGCCGACCCCGGTGCGCTGCTGGCCTCATCATTTCGACATCGCCACCTATGTGGGTCTCGAGGAAGGCGATTTCGAATCTGCGCGCGGGATCGGTGTCGGCATGTCGCCCGGCGACGACAGCTACGGCCAGCCCTATTTCTACATCAATCCCTGGCCGCACCTGGATCCGGCGGACTTGCCGGATCTCCCGGCGCCCGGCCACTGGCACACGCAAGGGTTCGTCGGCGCCATTGCTACGAGCGAGGAGGTTATCTCACTCGAAGATGCAGAGGGTGGTATGGCCGCGTTCATTGAGGCGGCATTCGGAATCGGCCGCGAAAAGCTCGGAATCTAGTCCGTCAGGGCGGCCTCACTCCCCGGTTCAGTTTTCCGGTCAGTGGTGATAAAAGCGCGGTCCGTTTGCCTCTGAAGGATCGGGAACCATGGACTGGGCCACTTTGCTGGTCTTCATACCAGCGTGCTTCGCGTTAAATCTGGCCTTCGGGCCCAACAACCTGCTGTCGGTAACCGTCGGCGTGCAGCACGGCGCGCGCCCTGCCGTCCTGGCCGGGTTCGGCCGGCTCATTGCGTTCGTGCCGATGATCGCTATCAGTGCCGCGGGGCTCGGCGTCATCCTGGCAACGTCCGCCATGGCGTTCTCGGTCGTGAAATATGCCGGGGCCGCCTACCTCATCTGGCTGGGCATCCGTATCCTTCGCAGCACACCTCAATCCGGACAATCGGCTGCCGGCACCGCTGGTGCGAACTTCAAACTATCGGAGCTTCTGCGCCGTGAATTCCTGGTGGCCGCCGGTAATCCGAAAGCGATCGTGATCTTCACGGCGTTCTTTCCGCAGTTCATCGGCGGACCGGAGACGTACTGGGAGAGTTTCCTTGTGCTTGGGTCGGTATTCCTTGCGCTCGAGCTCCTAGCGATCGCACTCTATGCGTCTGTCGGATCGGTGCTCAGGCGATCGGCCAAGGCATCCGTTCTCACCTGGTTCAGCCGGGCATCGGGCGTCGGCATGATCATATTCGGTGGGCTGCTCGCATTCGCCAGACGGCCCGCGTGAGTTTGATGACGGCATGAAAGGTCCGCTGCCATGGTCTCCAGGGCGATTGCAGCCGCTTTCCTTCTTTCGATCCTGGTCGCGATGATGAACGCGCCTGCCCGGGCTGAACTGATCGTTCTGGCGGCGCCGAAGACCGGCGACCCGTACTACGCGGATGTCGCTGACAGGATCTTCGATTTTCATGTCGCCTTTGCCGAACAAATTGACGGTCGGGACCGTGTCCTGATCCTGACGGACAAGGGCGCGTACAAGCGCTATGCCGAAGCACTCGGCGAGGACAAGGTCGCGCTCGTTCCGATGCTCGATATCTGGATGCGGGATTTTGGAACGGCGAATGCCGTTGCCCCCGTCCTGTTCCGGTATACGGCTGCAGGCCAGGGCGGCAGGCAGCGCGACTCCGATGCAGTCCAGGCTGACATTGCAGCGATGGCCGGGAAAGCAGGCCTCAAACACGAGAAGACCGGACTGCTCAATGATGGCGGTAACTTTGTCGACGATTACGCCGGCAATGTGGTCGTCAGCAGGAAGTTCCTACGCGACAACAGGCTGTCGGAAGACGAAGCGCGCGAGGCGCTGCGGAAACTGACCGGCGCGCATAACATCGCATTCATCGAGGCCGACGAGCAGGGTGGCCTCGAGCATGCCGACGGCGTGGTGAGCTTCGTCGACACCAAAACGCTTGTCATCAATTCCTATCCTGAAGACCCGGACTATGCCCGGGAGCTGGAGGCCGATCTGCGCCGTGGCCTGCCGGGCGTCGTGATCCACAAGATCGTCACGCCGTACGATGGCAGTGAAATCCACGACAGCCGCTTCGGGTCGGCCTGCGGCCTTTACACCAATGCGCTTGTGACGCCCGACCGGGTCTATCTTCCCCAGTTCGGGATACCAGAGGACAAGATCGCCCTGGAACAGGTGAGGGCGGCTACGTCGCGGGAGGTGGTGCCCGTACCGTCTCAGCAGGTCTGTTTCATGGGAGGCGGCGTGCGCTGCATGTCCTGGCAGCTGCGCGGAGAGCATGCGGAGAGGCTGCTTTTCTTCCTGGGCCGAGACTGACGCCACGTCCGTTGATCCTGATCAAGGCGGCTGAACCTCAGCAGTAGGACTCTTCGATCAACATTTTTCAATGATGATCGGAGGAACCGATGGTTGAGCAATCCCATACGGCCGGCTGGTGGCCGAACCTCTATGAACCCCTGCGGACTTTCGGGCAGAAAGTCGCCGATTGGGTGGCACCGCGCTCGGATGCGTCTGCGCTTGATGATTTCTACGAAATCAATGTCGAACTGCCGGGGGTGAAGGCCGACGACGTGGACGTTTCCATACACGAAAACAATCTCGTTGTGCGCGGTGAGAAACGCTTCGAGCGTGAGGAGAAGGGGCGCACCTATTTCTTTTCCGAGCGGGAATATGGCGCGTTCCAGCGCTCGTTCCGGCTGCCGCATGACGCCGACCGTGACAAGATCGATGCCGCATTCAGCGACGGCGTCCTGTGTCTGAAGATCGCGAAGGTCACCGAGACAGAACCGCCGGAGAAGAAGATTTCGGTCCGCCAAGGATGACCCGGTGTTACCGGGCGGGCGTGAATACAGGTGTCTCGCCCGGTACGCCCTTCAATGGGAACCGTCCTGCTTCAACGATGTCTTCTCCATGGAGCCGGACGGCGCACGATGCGGAGAGCACGAGGGGCTGGCCCAGGGTTCCGCACAGCCCGGCGATGCGGCTGGCAATATTCACGTCCCTGCCGATGACGGTGTAGTCCTGCCGCTCCCCTGATCCGACATTGCCAAACGCAGCCTCGCCGAGATGCAGACCGATTCCGATCTCGAATGGCGCCGGCGCGTCGCCGGATGCGTTGAGCGCGTCGACGGCGGCAAGCGCGCCCTTACTCGCGTTCAGGGCGTTGCGCGCCGCGGTGGCTTCCGTACCCTCATCGACACGGAATATCGCGAGCACGCCATCGCCAATGAATTTGAGTACTTCACCGCCGGCGCTCTCAACCGCCGCGACGACACAGTCATAATAGTGATTGAGCAGATTGACCGTTTCTTCCGTGGTGAGCGTCATGGACGTCTCTGTGAACCGCCGCATATCCGCAAACAGGATGACGGCATGAATCGGCATGACTTCGCCGCGCTGCACATCGCCGGAGAGAACCCGTTCTGACGGTTCGGTGCCCAGATAGATCCTTGCCACTTCCTGCAGAACACGGCGCGTCGCAAGAAGATCCATGAGCCCGAACAATGCGGGGAGAAGGAAGCGCAGGATGACGATGTCCGCTTCCGAGAACCCGCCAGGCGACCGCGTGGCAAATGTAAAGCCGAGACGCATCCCGTTCATGCCGAAGCCCGGAGCGCAGATGTAGTCCGTGAAGCCGTCCGTCTTGAGTTCCGCGACAACCCTGAAAAGGCTGTCGTCTGCGTTCTGAGGGTTAAAGCGAACCCATTCCCCGGTCTCGTGGGCGACGCTGAACGGACTGGTGTTGTAGTCCTCGTCGCTCGTCGAACCATGAGGTATGAAAAACTCGCTGGGTGGCTGGCCAGGCTCCCAGATCCGGCCGACGGCGGCGCGTTCGGAATGCCTTACCTCGACGGCTGTCATCATGCGGTCCAGAGCCATACCCGTGTCCCTGAACTGCTCCCCGACCGCGCTGACAATTGCATGCGTATCCGCGATCGCTCGACCGGTTGTGAGAATCCAGTGCCGGAACGCAAAGAGGCCGGCAACCTGCTGGCGGGGCAGGTCGAGAATCGCGAGATCCTTCCGTGCGAGCCGGGCGGTAACCGCATCCGAGCCTGCAACCGATTCTGCCTCGGTCATTGTTCGCCCTCCTGATGTTTCCGGCGGGAACAGACACTGAACCCTGCCGATTTTCGCGGGTATGGACAGGCCATCATATCGAAGACGACCGACAAGGGGCGCATCCGACAAACACCAGCTGAAATCACATGCTTGTGCGATGCAAAGCACGTCCGTTGACATCCCACGCCGGGTGTTGCTCACTGGTACAGAGGGGGTTGCCGGAACAGCGCCGGATTCTGGCATTGAGTAGCTGGGAGGAAAGACATGCGTTCCGCATATCGCCCGCTTGCGGCGGCGGTTCTGGCTTGTTTGCACCTGCTTGTCTTGTCCCCCGCAATCTCTCAGACTGCGAGTGACACGCTGGTCCAGGCGTGGGCGCTCGACCAGATTTCATCGCTTGATCCGGCTGAAGCGGGCGCGCCGCAGGCACTGGAAATAATCGGCAACAGCTACGAACGGCTGGTGGATTATGATCCGAAGGATGCCTCCAAGCTGGTTGGCGTCATTGCCGACAGCTGGGGTATCTCCGAGGACGGAAAGACGCTGACCTTCCGCGTAAGGAAGGGATTGTCGTTTGCTTCCGGAAATCCGATTACGGCGGAAGACGCGGTCTTTTCCCTCCGGCGTGCCGTCATTCTTGGCAAGCCCCGGGCGTCGATCCTGAACCAGCTGGGTCTGACAAAGGTTAATGTCGGGGAGAGGATCCGGCGGACCAGCCAATACACGCTTGATGTCGTGATGGAGCAGGCGTTTGCGCCATCCCTGGTTCTCAGCAGTCTTGCGGCACCGGTGGCCTCGATTGTCGACAAGAAGCTTCTGCAGCAACATGAAAAGGACGGCGACCTGGGGCACGGATGGCTGAAAGTGAACTTCGCCGGTTCGGGAGCGTTTTCAGTGACGGCCTGGGATGCGGAGAAGGAGATCGTCCTCGATCGTAACGACCGTTACTGGCGTGACGCACCCAAGTTGAAGCGAATCGTCTATCGCCATGTTCCCGATGCCGCCGACCAGCGGCTGCTGCTGGAAAACGGCGAGATCGATATTGCGCGCACCCTCGACGCGGACAGCATAAAGGCGCTGAGAACAAATCCGGACATACAGGTGCAGAGCGGGGTCAAGGGAGCACTCTATTACCTCGGTCTGAATCAGAAGAATCCTGCGCTGGCGAGACCGCAGGTCCGGCGGGCCTTGAAGTTCCTTATCGACTACGAGGCGCTCGCGAACACCGTGCTCGGCGGCGGTGCCGTTGTCCACCAGTCATTCCTGCCTCGCGGGTTTCTGGGCGCGCTGGAAGAGAACCCGTATTCGCTGAATGTGGCGCAGGCAAAGGCTCTGCTCAAGGAAGCGGGCCTGGAGGATGGCCTCGAGGTGTCGATGTACACGCCGGACACAGGCCCATTCGGGAGCATAGCGCAGTCGATCCAGCAGACGTTCGCCCAGGCCGGCGTATCGCTGGAAATTGACACCCTCGTCAGCAGAGAAGTCTTCGAACGGTCCATGGTGCGAAAGCACGACATCTTTATCGGGCGCTGGGTTCCGGATTTTCAGGATCCTCATGCCGGCGCCGCGGCGTTCGCCCGTAATCCGGACAATTCGGACACAGCTGCCTCGAAGTCGCTGGCCTGGCGGAATACCTGGAACATTCCGGTCATGACGTCGACGACGAACGCGGCGGCCCTCGAAAGGGACGTCTCAAAACGCGCCGCTCTCTACCTTGAACTCCAGCAGGAGCATCAGAGGATCTCTCCGTTCGTGTTCATGCTTCAGGAGATCGAGCGAGCAGCGCTCCGCAAGAACATAAACGGGTTTGTCATCGGACAGTCCTACGACAGCAACAACCTTTCCCGGATCGCGAAGGACTAAGTCAATCTGCGGCCGAGACCCCGGGTGACTTTCCGCAGGGGGTTGTCCGGCTGTATGAACATGGAAAACGCTCGCGGAGTGTCGATCCGCAGC
Source organism: Hyphomicrobiales bacterium (assembly GCA_965198845.1). Classification (GTDB taxonomy): domain Bacteria; phylum Pseudomonadota; class Alphaproteobacteria; order Rhizobiales; family JAJFHC01; genus CBDAQD01. The sequence continues at coordinate 5,342,825 of CBDAQD010000002.1, read as the reverse complement.
AGGTCAACTCGAGGAGGATCCAGCGATCTCCGAAAACCGCTTTCCTCTGGTCTTCGACGGCCACAATGACGTTCTCCTGCGGCTACTCCAGAAGGAGATGCCGGCCGCAGAAGGGGCGTTCCTCGACGGTGACGGCGAGGGGCATCTCGATTTGCCGCGGATCCGAGCCGGCGGCCTGGGCGGCGGGCTGTTCGCCGTCTTCGTGCCGTCCCCCGAGGATCTCGACGAACTCGACAGGCTCATGCAGGGCGAGAGCTACGACATCCCGCTGCCGGAGCCGATTGAAGCCGGCGCAGCTTTGCCGGTTGCGCTCGCCATGATCGCCATCCTGTTGCGGATTGAGGCGGCATCGGCTGGTGCCGTCAGGATCTGCAAGACATCATCGGAAATCTCCGAGTGTCTGAAGTCCGGGGTATTGGCGACCGTGCTTCATATCGAGGGCTCCGAAGCGATCGCTCCAGACCTTGATACGCTCCATGTCCTTCATGCAGCGGGCCTGCGATCGCTGGGCCCGGTCTGGAGCCGCCCGACCGTGTTCGGCGACGGGGTTCCGTTCCGGTTTCCTTCAGATCCCGATACCGGGACAGGACTGACCGAGGCAGGGAAAGATCTGGTACGCCTTTGCAATGAGCTGCGGATCGCCGTGGATCTTTCGCATATCAACGAGAAGGGATTCTGGGATGTGGCGGCCGTCAGCGATGCTCCGCTGATCGCGACGCATTCAAACGCCCATGCCGTCTGTCCTCATTCCCGCAACCTTACGGACCGGCAACTTGATGCCATTCGTGAAACCGGCGGCATGGTCGGCGTCAACCTGGCAACGTGCTTTTTGCGGCCGGACGGCCAGCATATCGGCGACACCGATCCCGGTTTCGTGCTGAGGCACTTCGACCATCTGATTGCCAGGGTCGGTGAAGATCATGTCGGCTTCGGATCGGACTTCGACGGTGCGACGATTCCGGATGTGCTTGGTGATGTATCGGGGCTGCCGACGCTACTCCAGATGCTGCGCGACCATGGCTATGACGAAGAACTCCTCACCAAACTCTGTCATGCCAACTGGATTTCGGCACTTCAGCGGACGTGGGGGGCGTAGGTGTGCACCCCAGGCTGACCTTGACCGCGGCCCGGCGGTATTGTCCGGGTCTGTAATCGGCTCATATGACACCTGATGGGCTGCCGCGCCCGAACATTAAAACGTCCAGGCCAGCAAACGTGAAACACCGGACCTGAAGCCAGATGCGTTACCACCAATTGCGAAACACCGGTCTCGGTCTGTTTGCGCTGGCGTGCCTCGGCTTCACCGGATTTGTCGGTTATCTGCTGGTCGCGCAACCGGACTGGTTCCGGCCACCGATCGGCGGTGCATTCGCGCTTGAGAATGCTGACGGCAAGCGGATTACGGATCAGGATTTTCGTGGCCGCTACATGCTGGTCTATTTCGGTTACACACACTGTCCGGATGTCTGCCCCACAAAACTGATTGAGGTGACCCACGCGCTTGAGGACTTCGAGAAGGAGAACCCGCGGCAGGCCGGGGTCGTTGCGCCGGTTTTCGTCACCGTGGACCCCGCGCGTGATACGCCGAAAATCCTGCGGGACTATGTGGCCAACTTTCATCCGCGATTTGTGGCGCTGACCGGAACGGAGGCAGCCGTTGCGGAGATGGCCACGTCGTACAATGTTTACTACCGCAAAGTGCCGATACGCCGAAAATCGGCGGGACTATGTGGCCAACTTTCATCCGCGATTTGTGGCGCTGACCGGAACGGAGGCAGCCGTTGCGGAGATGGCCACGTCGTACAATGTTTACTACCGCAAAGTGCCGACCGAAGACGGCAAGGACTATGTCATGGACCACACGGCCTATGTCTTCCTGCTTGGGCCGGACGGACGCTACGTGACGCATTTCACCGCCAATGAAGACGCGACGGCCATGGCGCGGAATCTCAGCCATTCGGTGAAGTGATGCGGATCGGCCGGGACGCTCCGGTCAGAAGCAGTTCTTGAGAAAGTCCGTGCTCATGGCGAGCACGACGCCCCATTTGGCCCCAGTGTCGTAAGCGCAAGAAGCGCGAGGATCGCGCTTGCCGTCGTCACCCGGACGAGCCACGCGGGCGGCGGCGGTGCTGCGGATTGCAGGACGTCTGTCATGCTCCACCTATACACCTCTGGTGTGTTTGAGCCAATCCGTGAGTCAAAACGCGAACAGGATCATGGTCAGGTGGAAATGTGATTATCCCAGCGTCGACTTCGATCGACGTTCCGGTGCCGCACCTTCCGTTCCCTGGCGTTGTAGAAGACAAGGTCGCCGGCACCGCCCGAGAGCAGGAATTCTCCGGTGCTGCTTCCGGCGGCAATACCACATCCGTCCCGGATCTCGACAGTGTGGCTGAATTCACCGTCGGCCGTCCAGAAGGTCACCATGTTGCCGCGCGGACAGGTGGCTGCCGCGATCCGGCCGCTGATGTCCAATGCGATCGAACCGCAGTAGTTCTTCATGTCCTTCTGAACGCCGGGCGGCGCACTCATGAGTGTCGGCCGGTCTCGGTACACCTTGACGATCAGAGGAGGATGATCTTCGGATGGTCCCTCATACTGCATGGCCGCAAAGACCGTGCCGTCACGGCCCACAGCCAGGTGCCGGATGCTGAGCTTGCGCATTTCACGGGGCAAGACGCACGTCTGCAAGCGCCGTCCGTCCCGGCGATCCAGGAATACCAGTGACGGTTCCATGTCCGGGATGTTGAGTTTGTGCCTGCCGGTGTCCGGGTGTGTAAGAATGCCGCCATTGGCGACAACGAGGGTCTTGCCGTCCGGCATCATGCGGATGTCGTGCGGACCGATGCCGAAGCTCTCAAATTCGGCGATACGGCGGTAACCGTCGGATGCGTCCCAGAGGCCAATCACGCCGCACTCACCGTCGAAGTCGTTTTCGGTCGTGTAGAGGTGCCGCCCGTCTGCAGAGAAGCATCCGTGGCCATAGAAGTGCCGTCCCGCCGGAGAGGACAGGGTGTGCAACAGGCGACCGTCGGTTCGGTCTGCGACAATCGCAAAGGTTCCGGGACGCCGCGCAAAGATCACACAATGAGCATGTCCGGGCCGGATTGCGCCGCCGTGGCCCCGGCCTGGAAGGTCAAGGGACCACTGCTCGCCGGCGTTCCTGTCCACCACAGTTCCGCTATACCTGCTTCCGGATTTCGCGGTTGTCAGGAACATGGTCTCGCTGATGCGGTTTGCGGAACCCGGCCGCGGCGCGAACAGGATCAGTGCGGACGTCCCCGCAAGCATGCCGCGCCGGTCAATCACCGTCCTGCTCATTGAAGCCGAGGTTTACGCCGAGGGCAGGCGCGACGTTGTCGACAACGAGGTCGCGGATGCCTTCCGTATGGGCGATCAGGAACGTCACGAACTTTCTGCCGTCATCCTGTTTGACGGAATCCGCAAGAGACGGGCCGTGCTTGCGGATTGCATCGGATCCATAAGTCAAATTTTGGGAAAGAGCATCGACCGCGTCGGTCTGTTCCTGCGATGTGGCAAGCAAAGGGCGAAGCCCCACCCAATCGCCAGAACCGTCGATCATTTCCTTCAAGGCTAAGTAGTTTTGTTGAATGTTCGACAATGACGCCTCGCTTCGCCAGCTTTCCGAGCGTCGCGGACGTGCCTTTTTCAATGACTTTCCCATCGGTCGGTTGAGCTTCAAGTTCGAGATGATCTGAAGTTGCTCGACCGTGGCACGAACAATCTGATTGATGGTTTCCTGGGCATTTTGCGGTCTAAAATCCCTCCATTCCCGCAAAGCATCGGCGGTCATCGACGTCAGGTTGCTGGTTATGGATGTCGCGAGCTTGCAGGTTTTTGCGCGCTGTTCTTCCGTTTTCATCGGTTCCGAAAACAAAAGCCGTTCAAGCGCCGGGAAGCCCTGCACGGCCACACTGGTTTCTCCGATGCGCTTGGTGCCCGGAATCTTGTCTACTGGCCCGGCGAGCAGTCTGCGCATTTGCTTTCCGCCTTGACCGTGCTTGTCCGGCCAGTACTGATACCGGTAAATCCTGTCATCGACCTTGGCGGGGCCGAATCGCAGGTGCTGCACGCCCATCCAGGCGGCGAGCGCAGCCCGGTAGTCGGATCGAGCCTTGTCTTCGGCCGGCGAACGTCCGGCTCTGCAGACCGCACTGACGGTGCGAGCGAGGTTGGTGGTTGCCGTCTGCAGGGCTTCGTATCGCGGAACAATATGTCCGGCAACGATACCGGCAACGAGCTCAGCGCGATCTTCGGTGGCTGACACGCTGTTGCCGCCTAACAGGAATGCGGCGAAACAGACTGCGAAGACTGTCGGTCGGATGCGCATGATCATTTAAAGCGAATTCAGGAAAGCGATTAGCTGCCGGCGCTGGTCAGGCGTCATGTCGACGACGTTCTCCTTGGCGGTCTCGGCTTCGCCGCCGTGCCAGAGAATGGCCTCGAGCAGATTGCGTGCGCGGCCGTCATGCAGGAAAAATGTGTGGCCGTTGACCTTGGCGGTATGACCGATCCCCCACAGCGGTGGAGTACGCCACTCGCGGCCGCTGGCCACGCCTTCAGTAAAGCCGTCGGCCAGACCAGGACCCATGTCGTGCAAAAGCAGATCGGTATAGGGCCAGATCGTCTGGTTCCTTTGCGCTTTCGGAATGGTTTCGCTGTTGCCTGTGACGAGTTTCGGGGTGTGGCAGGCCGCACAACCGGCGCTTTGAAACAGGCCCTTGCCTGCGAGCACGTCCGGCGCCTTCGCGTTCCGTCTTTTCGGGACCGCAAGGTTCCGAGCATAGAACACGACAAGATCGAGCATCTGGTCAGTGACCTCGACATTGCCTTTGTTGGGATCAGCGCCGTTGGGAGCATTCAGACATCTGCTTTGATTTTCCGTGCAGTCGCCGGCGCTGTTCGGAAACACCGTGGTGGACAGACCGATGTCGCCGAGGAATGCGGCACTCGACTGCTGCAGTACCGTGGGCTGACCGGCTTTCCAGCCGAAACGGCCGAGCATGACCTTCCTTTCGCGCACGCCCCAGACCAGATTGGGCCGCCCTGATACACCGTCGCCATCGCTGTCATCCGGATCGGCGATCTCGCGGATCGATTCTTCAGAAATTGCTTCAAGCAGCCCGAGACCGATCATCGGGTTGGCAACGCGTGGCGAGATCATGGTTTCCGGCGCCATGGCGCCGAACGCCAGTTTCCTGAATGAATAGGAAGGTTTGCGGAGGCTGGCTGTTTCCCCGCCGTTGAGCTTTACCGGAATCTCCTCATAACTGACTTCCGGCTTTGCTTCGGCCCGATGACCCTGGATCGCGAAGTCCTGGATCTGGCCTCCGTAGGTCGGTTCGGGGAACGTGTTTGCCCGATGGCTGGCTAACGCCGTCCGCTGCTCGGGTGTCGATGCCGGAACACCGACCCGGAACAACATCGAGACGAAGTTGTCATCGGCATTGGCCGGAGGATGTCCGCGGCCATCCTTGAGGTGGCAGCGCTGGCAGGCACGTGCATTGAAGTGAGGGCCGAGGCCGTCTGAGGAGTTGGTAGAAGCCGGCGAAGACACCCAGAGTTTCTTGAAGATGCCGTTGCCGAGTTTGAATGTGAACTCGCCCTCGAAGCCGAGATTGCCGGAAGGGTGGGAGAATGCGTTCCGGGTTCGGCCTCGTTTCTTGGACGTTGCCGCTCCGCCCGGGCGTTCTTCACCGGCCTCGTAGTCGGCGGTGATCCCTGCGGTCGCATGCGGGCGGGTGATCCAAAAAAAAGCCATCGCCGCGGTCAGGCCGGCGGCGATGGCAAACACTGGAAGATTGAAACGGTTTTTCGCCTTAAGAGGCTGATGGGCGAACGTGCTGTTCGTCGTCCGCTCTGTCAGGTGTCGATCAGCCCTCCGCCTCGTTGGCAGGCGCGGCCTGCAATTGTCCGTAGTTCTCAACGCCGATCTTCTCCATCAGGTCCAATTCGGTTTCGATAAAGTCGATGTGACCTTCCTCGTCCGACATGAGCTCCTCGAAGAGCTGCATGGTGACGTAGTCGTCCTCGTCCCGGCACACGCCGCGGGCTTCCTGGTAAAGCGCCCGGGCGCTGTATTCGGCCTTCAGGTCGCACTCCAGAACTTCCTTAAGGCTCTCGCCGATCATCAGCGGGTCAAGAGTCTGGAGGTTGGGATGCCCTTCCAGGAAGATGATCCGCTCGATCAGCTTGTCCGCGTGTTCCATCTCCTCGATGGATTCTTCACGCTCCTTCGCCGCCAGCTTTTTGAAACCCCAGTCGTCGAGCAGCCTGTAGTGCAGCCAGTACTGGTTCACCGCGGTCAGTTCATGACGCAGAGCCTTGTTTAGATAGTCGATGACCTTGTCGCTGCCTTTCATCCGTCCGTCCTCCAGTGTTGTCAGCATTCGTATCATACGAATTAGCAGCCAACATGGATGAAGGGCCAGAGGAATTTTCCGTCATTGTCAGGCCCGAAATCCCACCGCCATCGGTGATGCTGGTCTGAACCAGAGGATTTCCTTCGGGCTCGCCTGGCGTGTCGACGTGATCTGCGATCATCTGGGCAAAAATCGGCAGGCAGCCGCCGCAGTTCGGGCGCTTGCCGCACTTTCTGATAATTGCGCCGGGCGTGAGGATACAGTGCGGATCTTTTGTCCGCATATCCTCTATCGCGCCCTTGATGTCGGACCGCCGAATGACGTTGCAATGACAGACAATCATGCAACCGCTCCAGTGTTGTCTACCGGCGGCATTGTATTTGATCCTTTAAGACCTGTCGCCAAGTCTCCGAGGGCCCGCGAAAAAGTGCCGCGGCCGCTCGATCTGATCGGAATGAAGGGTTTGTTGAGCCGTTTGCACAGGCGCTTGGCATTCAGGCAGGCCTGATGGTTAATGCAGTTGATCGGGCAGACCACCGCGTCGCATTTCTGAACGAGATCGTCGATTGCGCGGGGGGACTGGTCGAGACCACCGTCATGATGCAACAGCGTGACGTTCATTTCCTCGGCGACCCGGCGCATCTGGCCAATGTTGCCGGACCGGCCGCCGAGATAGAGGACTGCTTTTCCGCAGAGTCCTTTTCTGGGATCGAATGATTTCCGAACATTTTGATGCAGGCGGTCGTTGCGTGCGTCCTGAGCCCGGCGGAGTTTCTCCTTAACGGATTCGAGTTCGTTCTCGAGTTCCCGGGTTTTGGTTCGTGCCGCGACCACAGCGCGTTCCCGTTTCAGCAACAGCGCTGCCATTCGCTTCGTGTTGGCTTCCGGCTCGCGCCGTGGGCGCGCCTTTTCTTTTGCGAGTCTGGCATCTGCCAGGGCTGCTTCGAGTTCGCCAATCCGTTCGTCCCGCCTCTCGATGGCCGCGCGCGCCTTGCGGGACCATCGGTCCTTGTGACGTTCCAGGTGAAGCAGTCTCGCCTGAATTTCCGCGGCTGCGCCGACGATCTGGCGCACCGTACCACCCATGATGTGCGACATCATGTGTACTTCGCCGAAGACACGCTCACGAAATTCCTGGGGAACATGCCTGTGAGATACAAGCGCCCAGTAGGCGCCGGCGACGAACCCGTCACTCACGGAGGTGTTCCAGTAATCGGCCAGTTCTTCAGGCTCGCGAAGACGCGACACACGGCGCAGGAACCCGCTGTATCGGGAATCCAGCATTTTTTCGATTGTGCGCGAAATGTCTCCCCGTTCGCCTGCGTTTCTCACAAAGAAGCCGTGTACATCAAACGGGCGGGCGTCGCTGTCGAAGTTGATCTTCCATTTGCGTGCGACGGCCATGAGATCTTCGTGTGAGAGGCAAGTTCCGACCACCGAGCAGCACCAGTGACCCATCTCGTGCAGATGGATCCGTTTGCCCTGCCGCTTCTTTGCCGCGTTGGCATTGGCGCCCGCCACGAGCGTTGCCCATGGTGTCAGTGAGTTATCGTGGCGGGCGCCGGTCACGTTAGGGAGGCTCCTTGCTTCTGACTTCCGATCAGATTTTCCGGATCACTTGACCGCGGACGGGTTGTCGAGACTGTCAGAGCCCTCGATCTGGATCTTGACGCCGAGAGTGGCGACGGCCTTCTCGATCGATCGGGTCTGCTTGACGAGGGCGTCGATGGCGGCCTGAACCACGGCGTTGCCCGCTTTGTTGCCTTCACCGATCATCTGGTCGTAACGCTCGGTCTTCTCGGCGCGCTCCTTCAGAGCGGTCATTTTGCCCATGGTTGCGCCGAGATCGGTCATGATGGCCTTGTCGACATCGGCGGCCTTGGCCTTGACGAGATCGGACAGGCTTGGACCCTGCACGGTTGATCCATCGACCCGGACGTACTTGCCGACATAGACATTCTTGATGCCCACGACATCGTAGTAGTGGGACTCGTGTGTATTGTCGGCAAAGCAGTCGTGCTCTTCTTCCGGGTCGTGGAGCAGCAGGCCGAGTTTCATGCGTTCACCAGCAAGCTCGCCGTATGACAGCGAACCCATGCCGGTCAGGATGGCCGTGATGCCGTCCGCTTCCTTGCCGTCCATGAGGCCCTTGCGGGCTTTGCCGTCGGCTTTCCAGTAACTGACCATCTCTTCCAGATCCTTGATCAGAAGGGATGTCGCCGCCTTGAGGTAGGATGCCCGGCGGTCACAGTTGCCGTTGGTGCAGTTCTTGGTGTCGAAGTCTGTATGCGCGCGTTTGCCGGCACCCGGTCCTGTTCCGTTGAGGTCCTGACCCCAGAGAAGGAATTCGATAGCGTGGTACCCCGTTGCCACGTTGGCCTCAACACCGCCGACTTCCTGGAGGCTTTCCAGGAGATCCGGTGTGATGTTGGTCGCGTCGATTTTCTCTCCGCCGGCCGTAAGCTGCTTGTTGGCGATCACGTTGACAACATAGAACGGGTTTTCGTCGGAATCCTTGCCGTAGGAGGAATCGACATAATCGATCAGGCCTTCATCCAGCGGCCAGGCATTCACCTTGCCTTCCCATTCATCGACGATCGCATTGCCAAACCGGTAGACCTCGGTTTGCTGGTACGGACGACGAGCGGCAATCCATGCGGTCTTGGCGGCTTCGAGCGTCTCGGCGCTGGGCTTCGCGATCAAGGCATCGATCGCCTTTTCAAGCGTCTTGGCGGTCGTGAGCGAATCTTCATATCCGGCGAGAGCGATATCCGAATAGGTCTTCAGGACATCTTTCGCCGTAACGCTGGCGTCGGCCGGCCCCACTTGCGTCCAGGCCAGCAGCGCGGCCACTGCCGTTGTTGCGAGGAACTTCTTCATGTTGATCGTCTCCCTTTTCAAATTCAGTGCATTGCATTCAGAGGCGGCGTCATTCCGTCTTCGTAGAGCGCAATGCGTTCAACGAGCCCAAGATCGACCGGTACGAGAATCTGGCCTATGTCGGATAAGGCTGCGGCGAAGCTGCCGCCGGCGTCGGTCAGTGCGGTGAGTTCCGGGCCATTATTCAGGCCGGATAGATAATGCGCGGCTGCGCGGGCGGTTCTGTAGTCCTGTCGCTGATACGCAGACACCAGGGACAGCGCCATGCATTCATCCTTGCAGACATGCGGGCAGCAAAACGGGAAGCATTTGAGATCGCGTATTGCCACGTCGCGCAAAGTCATCACCCAGAACTGGAGTTCCGTCAGCGACGCCCTTGCGTGATCTGCTCCCAACGTGTTGGAGAATTCGGTCCAGGCCGCTTCCCAGCACTGAATATCGCCGGTCTGATATCCCGCCAGCCAACACCTGAAACCACGGACGACGAGCCGTTCCGCCGTACGGTCCAGAAGGTCGTGCTCGCGGCTGGTGAACCGCATATGCGAGTTCATTGAGGCGCTCTTTCCTGATTAATATGACTTTTTTCATCAGGTATTATATCGAGAGAGCGGAGTCAAGTTTTGTTAGCTGTTTTACGTAATAATTTCAAATATTTAGAACGATTCAAAGGTGAAATGGTTCTAAGTTTTCAGATGAAGGATTTACGGGGGCGAGGCGGTCTCACTTTCTGCTGCAAGATCATCAGCCGGTTTGCCAGGAGAACGGGAATAAGGCCCGTCGCGACAATGATTATGGCGACCGGCGAGGCCTCTTCGAACAGGTCGAGAGAGGCCAGTGTGTAAACGTGTGTAGCCAGAGTATCGAAGTTGAAAGGTCTGAGCAGAAGGGTGGCCGGCAGTTCCTTCATGGAGTCGATGAAGACGAGCAGAAGGCCGGCGCCGATCGCGCTGCGCAGGAGCGGAAGGTGGACATCCCTGAGCACGCCGGCGGGCGTGCGTCCGAGAGAACGGGCCGCATCGTCAAGGTGGGGCGCCAGACGCGAATAACCGGCTTCGATATTGCCGAGGGATATGGCGAAGAAGCGGACCACATAGGCGAAGACAATCACACCGCTGGTGCCCGACAGAATCAGGCCGGCAGAAATACCGGTCGCCAGTTCGAATGCGCCGCCGGCAAACCTGTCGAAAGCGGACGCGGCGACCAGAACGCCGATGGCCAGAACGGTGCCGGGGACCGCATACCCGACTGACAGGATCGGAAGGAAGACCCGCACATTGATCGAGGGCCTGATGCGGTGGGCGGACAGGAGCAGGGTGCTCAGGATCACGGCGAGGCTGGCGGCCGCGGCGGCGAGCATCAGACTGTTGAGTGCGAAGCCGGCGATGTCGTGTTCAAATGCGTCGGACCAGTGATTGGCTGCTCCGTCAATGAGCACGAACATCGGCACAGCGAAGCCGAAGAAGATGGGAAGCAGGCAGTAGCCGGTCGCCGCCCAGGCGCGCACTCCAGTCAGCCTGGTTCGCCGTACGCGATGACTCGGCGAGCGGTTATAGGCAAAGCGCTGCCCGCGGCGGCTCCATTTCTCGATCATCAGGAGTCCGATGACGACGGCCAACATGGCGCAGGCGATCTGCGAGGCGGCTCCGAGGGAACCGCGTTCGAGCCAGGTGGTGTAGACGCTGAGTGTGAGCGTGTTGACCCCGAAGAATTCGACCGCACCGATATCGTTAAGCGCTTCCATGAGGCCGAGCGCGGCTCCGGCGACTATTGCAGGTCGCGCGAGAGGCAGGGCGACCGTCGTGAAGGAGGACCAGGCGTTGCAGCCCATGGTGCGGCTGGCATCGATGAGACGTTGCGGCTGCCGCATGAAGCTCGCCCGTGTCGTCAGGTACACGTAAGGGTAAAGCACCAGTGACAGACAGACGATCGCGCCCGGCAGGCTGCGGATCTCGGGAAACCAGTAATCCCGCGCATCCTTCCAGTCGAACGCGGCACGCATCGCCGACTGTAGCCAGCCCGAATAGTCGAACAGTTCGATGTAGCAGAACGCGGCGAGATAGGTCGGGAACGACAAAGGCAGGATCAGGGCCCATGTAAACACCTTGCGTCCCGGGAAGGTGCACATCGTGACAAGCCAGGATGTGGACGTTCCAATAACGGCCGTCAGCCCGGCGATGCCCAGAGCATAGAGCAGAGTGGTCAGTGTTGCGTCCGGAAGAACCGTGCGCAGAAGGTGGGGCCAGATATTGTCCGTCGCACCAAAGGCCAGAACAACCAGAGCCAGCATCGGCGACAGAACGATGAATGTGAGGACGAGAATACCGATCGAGGCGACGGTCACGCCCCCGTTTGTTCTCTCAAGTGACGGTATCGCTCGCGATGAAAGCGACATGAAACACGGTCCCCAAAACCGCAATGGCGCGGAGGCCTTTGGACCACCGCGCCAGTGCCTGGCGTAACTCTGAAGACGAACCTAATGGTCAGGAACTCGGTCCGTCGTTGAACGCGACCTCGTCTACAAGCTCGCTGGCCTCTTTTCTCAGTTTGGCGATATCCTCAAGAGACGTTGCGTCCGCCTTGAAGGTGCCCCACGACTTGACCTGATCGGACCACTTTACGTTGTCGTTCACCGGATATTCGTGGTTCACTTCCGCGTAGATCTTTTGCGCAGCCTCGCCGGAAAGGTATTCCATCAGCTTGATGCCGTTGGCCTTGTGCGGCGCGTGCTTTGCAAGGACGATGCCGGACAGGTTGACATGGACACCGCGGTCGCCGGTGTTCGGGAACAGCATCTTCACCGACTTCGCCCAGTCCTTCTGTTCCGGATTCTTCTCGTTGAGCTGCATTTTTGCCATGTAATACGTGTTGCCGATCGCAACATCGCATTCGCCGGCAAACACGCCCTTCACCTGGGCGCGATCATTTCCGGACGGTTTGCGGGCGAGGTTGGCCTTGAAGCCTTCCAGCCATGCCTTGGCCTTTTCCTTTCCGTGATGCTTGATAATCGAGGCAATCAGCGCAACGTTGTAGACATGCTGACCTGAGCGGATGCAGATCTTGCCTTTCCATTTCGGATCGGCCAGTTCCTCATACGTGATCGAGTCCTGGCTGACCCGCTCCTTCGAAGCGTAGGCTACGCGGGCCCGGCGCGTCAGGCCGAACCAGTTGCCGGCCGGGTCGCGGTACTGCGCCGGAATGTTCTTGGACAGGACGTCGGACGTCACGGACTGTGCAACACCCTTTTCGACAGCGTTTGTCAGGCGGCCGATATCAACCGTCAGGAGCACGTCGGCAGGGCTCTTGTCACCTTCCTGGGCCATCCGTTCGATCAGGCCCTTCTTGGCGAAGATCACATTCACCTTGATGCCCGTCTTTTCAGTGAAGCCCTTGAAGAGCGGCTCAACCAGGAAGGGCTGGCGATAGGAATAGACGTTCACTTCCTCCGCTGCCGAAACCGCCGCGATTGAGCCCATCAAGACGCCACCGGCGACAGCCGTCGCGATCAGGGTCTTTTGTGTTCCGAAGGTGATCATTTGACAATTCACTCCTGATGTCCTGTTCCGCCGAAATCAATTTGCGTTCCGTCCCAGAGTTGCGATTGATTCCGAATTTCAAATCCTACTTTTGGTCCTATCCCCACGACTTGATCTGAGTCAAGAAAAACTGACAAATTTGGTCATATTTTAGAAACGTTCAAAACTAGAATTGAATCAAAAGGTTAGATTGATTCTAGAGTAGCTCGTATCGGGCATATCATGCGGCCATATCAAGGGCGCCGTCATAAGACTATGCGCGCTGTTTTTCTGAGGCAGTGGCCTGTCGGCTGAAATCCGAAATGATCAGTGATCCGGTTGCCGGACACTGGGTGCACATCTCGTTCGACCTGCCGGTCAGCCGGTCGAGCACGTCCTGGCCAAGCGGGACAAAAATTGCGCCCTGAGCTTCAAACAGCCTCGCTATTCCTTGGCAGGCGTCGATCATGGCGCTGATACGGGGCGTTGAGCGTTCATTCAGCATGACGCTTATGACCCGGTCTGCCGCTGCCTGTGCCGCTGAATCGTCCGCCTGCTGCAGGCTCACAACAAGATTGAGCACCAGACTCTCGTCATGGCTCAGGCGACGGCAACTGTGCGGAAACAGCGACAGAGCCCGTGGCTCGCAGGATCGGAACACGCGCACGAAATATTGCATCTCACCGAGCAGAACCCGCGCGCGCATCACATCGACTTCTGAGGAGTAGATGGTCCACGCCGTTTCCCAGCACTCTATGTCGGCATAATCGTAACCGGCCATGATGCAACGGAAGCCGCTGACGAACAGGCTGATGATCAAGGAGCTGTTGCGTGCCGGATGCAAAAACGGCCCTTTGGCTGATGTTCATGGTGCGACCCCCGATGAGGAAATTCCTGACTGCAAATTTCAGGTATCATCAACGCAAATCGCAGGCAACTAAAAAAGCCGAAAAAGTCGTTTTAGTTCAATAGTTTAGATTGATTCCAATATGGAATCATTCTAATTCTAAACTATGGTGCAGGCACTCCCGGCAATGCAGGTTTACGCGATGCTGTGGCATCGCTTGTCAAGGTCATGAATTGGCTAAGGATTTCAGCTGTGCCGGCCGGGCATCAGTTCTCATTTGCTGCGTTGGGCACCGAATTCGCGTGTGGCGCCATCGAAGACGCCAAGTCGGCGATTGAGTTTTCGTCGAGGATTTCGAGAAAGGCCTCGAATGCGTCATCGACCAGGCGTTCAAGGCCTGACGATCCGTCATCGGCCGTACCTTGAAGGTTTTCCATTGCGTGGACAACTTCGCCGACCGAGATCTCGGTGGGATCACGGTCGAGCCGCACGCCACCGCCCCGGCCACGCTCAGTAGTGAGCAGCCCGGCACGGACCAGTGCCGGGACAAGTTTGAAGGCGGTTGCCTCGGTCATGCCACAGGCTTCGGCGATTTCCGGGATCGACAGCAGCCGGCCTTCGGAGCGAGCGAGGTGTACAAGAGTGTTCACCGCGTCTCTGGTCTGTTTGGAAAGGCGCATGATCCGATTCTGTCGAGCGGCAGGAATTGCAGATTAACAAGGGCACCGGGGTCAATACAATCGCCGAATGCATGATGACCGCGCTGCCACGAGGAGAATCCGGACGCTCTGGAGGCAGGTCAAGATGTCGCTTGTGGTGGCAAGGCCGTCTGACTATATTCGCGACGTTTTTCAAGCATTTCAAAGTGGGGACGGCGAACATGTCCGAAAACGACTCGGCGATGGACTACGAAGAGCACAAAGCGACCTACGCGGCCTTCATCAAATTTTCGCAATGGGGAACCGTCGGCATTATCGTGCTGCTCATCCTGATGGCAATCTTCCTGCTCTGAATCACGACATTCAAAAATTGAAGGCAGGCCCCGGGTTCAGCCGGAACCTTGGATGGGGCAGGCCGCGAAACCTCGTAGCGCTGCGCAGAGCGCGCGCCACGACATTGGCGACGAAAGGGACATCGTCATGAAAATCGCCGTTCCCGCCGAGCACGACAAGGAGGAAACCCGCGTCGCGGCGACCCCTGAAACGGTCAAGAAACTGATCGGTCTCGGGTGTTCGGTTTCCGTCGAGGCCGGCGCGGGACGCAAATCGCACATCAGCGATGACGACTTCAAGGAAGTCGGCGCAACGATCGCGAAGACCAAGGCCACGACGATCAAGGATGCCGACATCGTATTGACCGTGCGCCGGCCCTCAGACGACCAGCTCAAGTCCATGAAGAAGGGTGCTGTGGCCGTCGCGATGATGGATCCTTACGGCGACAAGGCGGGCATCCAGCCATTCGCCGACGCGGGTGTCACGGCGTTTGCAATGGAACTGATGCCGCGCATCACCCGGGCCCAGTCCATGGATGTGCTGTCGTCGCAGTCGAACCTTGCCGGCTACAAGGCCGTGATTGATGCTGCCGCCGAATTTGACCGTGCCATGCCGATGATGATGACGGCAGCCGGCACGGTGGCACCGGCCCGTGTCTTCGTCATGGGTGCCGGCGTCGCCGGCCTGCAGGCGATCGCGACCGCGCGTCGGCTGGGCGCCATCGTAAGCGGCACGGACGTTCGCCGCGCGGCGGGCGAGCAGGTGGAAAGCCTCGGCGCCACCTTCGTCATGGTCGAAAGCGATGACGAGGAAGGCGGAGAGACGGCGGGCGGATACGCCAAGGAAATGAGCGAAGACTACAAGAAGCGCCAGGCAGAACTGATTGCGGACACGATCAAGAAGCAGGACATCGTAATCTGCACGGCGCTTATTCCGGGCCGTCCGGCGCCGACGCTGGTGACCAAGGAAATGGTCGAGTCGATGAAGCCAGGCGCGATCATCGTCGATCTTGCTGTCGAGCGCGGGGGCAACTGCCCGCTCTCGAAACCGGGTTCAGTCGTAGAGCACAACGATGTCACGATTATGGGGCATCTCAATGTTGCCGGGCGACTGCCGGTCAATGCGTCGAGTCTCTATGCCAAGAACCTAGCCACATTCCTTGAACTCATCATCGACCAGGAAAGCGGCAAGGTCACCATCGACTGGGAAGATGAAATCATCACCGGCACGGCGCTGACGCGCGACGGCCAGATTATCCATCCGGCTCTCGATTGATCCGTAAAGGAGGGGACATGGCTGCACTGACACCACAGGAAGCCGCGCAGCAAGCGCTCGAGGCAGCGGAAAAGGCCCGCGAGGCCGCCGACTCGGCGCAAGCCTTTGCCGATGCTGCCGCCGCCGCGGTCGAGGCCGGCGGCGCCGCAACCGGCTTCGGAGGCACAATCGATCCGTTCGTGTTCCGGTTCGCGATTTCGTCCTGGCGATTTTCGTCGGGTATTACGTGGTCTGGAGCGTGACCCCCGCACTGCATACGCCGCTGATGTCGGTCACCAACGCCATCAGTTCGGTCATCGTGGTGGGCGCACTGCTGGCAGTCGGCGTCGATGCGGCCGCGGCACTGGACGAGGGTGCTGGCTGGACCGCAAAGGTGCTTGGTTTCATCGCGCTCATACTGGCGTCGGTAAACATATTCGGCGGCTTCCTTGTCACCCAGCGCATGCTCGCCATGTACAAGAAGAAGACCTGAGGGGGGCGCCGTAATGTCAGCCAATATCGTAGCGCTGCTCTACCTCGTTGCCGGCGTTCTATTCATTCTGGCCCTGAGGGGCCTGTCCTCGCCGGAGTCTTCCCGGCGCGGCAACCAGTTCGGCATGATTGGCATGGGCATTGCCGTCGCCACGACCCTGTTCGTGGCCGCGCCATCGGGCTTTGCAACCTATGCCATGATCATCGGCGGCGTCGCGATTGGCGGCGGCATCGGTGCCGTGATCGCACAACGCATTCCCATGACCGCAATGCCGCAGCTCGTGGCCGCTTTCCACAGTCTTGTCGGCATGGCGGCGGTTCTCGTGGCGGCAGGCGCGCTCTACGCGCCGCAGGCCTTCGGAATCGGGCAGGTCGGCGAGATCCACACGGCGAGCCTTGTCGAAATGTCTCTCGGCGCAGCCATCGGCGCATTGACGTTCACCGGTTCCGTCGTCGCTTTCACGAAACTCCAGGGCCTTGTTTCGGGTGCGCCGGTTGTGTTCCCGTATCAGCATGCGCTCAACGCGGCGCTGGGCATCCTGCTCGTTCTTCTCATCGTCTGGTTCGCCGCGACGGAGAGCCATGTCGCATTCTGGCTGCTGGCGCTGCTCGCCTTTGCCATCGGTGTCCTGATCATCATTCCGATCGGCGGTGCAGACATGCCGGTCGTGATCTCAATGCTGAACTCCTACTCGGGCTGGGCGGCCGCCGGCATCGGCTTCACGCTCGGCAACACGGCCCTGATCATCACTGGCGCCCTGGTCGGTTCATCCGGTGCGATCCTCAGCTACATCATGTGCAAGGGCATGAACCGGTCGTTCTTCAACGTCATTCTGGGCGGCTTCGGTGGTGAGACCGCCGGTCCGGCAGGTGGCGAGGTCGAACAACGGCCGGTCAAGCGCGGCTCGGCTGATGATGCGGCCTTCATCATGAAAAACGCCGGTTCGGTCATCATCGTTCCGGGGTACGGCATGGCAGTGGCGCAGGCACAGCACGCGCTGCGCGAGATGGTGGACGAGCTGAAGTCAGAAGGCGTCAAGGTTTCCTACGCCATCCATCCGGTTGCCGGCCGCATGCCGGGACACATGAACGTGCTCCTGGCCGAGGCCAACGTTCCTTATGACGAAGTGTTCGAGCTGGAGGACATCAACAGCGAGTTCGCACAGGCCGACGTCGCCTTCGTCATCGGCGCCAACGACGTGACCAATCCTGCAGCCAAGACGGATATCACGTCGCCGATCTTCGGCATGCCGGTACTGGATGTGGAGAAGGCGGCGACCGTGCTGTTCGTGAAGCGCGGCATGGGCTCGGGCTATGCCGGCGTGGAGAATGAACTGTTCTTCAGGGACAACACCATGATGCTGTTCGCCGACGCCAAGAAGATGGTCGAAGACATCGTAAAGGCGCTCTGACCGGCATTATCCGACAAGGCGGGCTGGGCGGCCGGCACGGGAGACACCCCAATGCAGAACCTGGATGCGGCGGCGATTCTGGCAACGACGGGACAGTATTCCGAAATCGTCCTGAAATACGCGCTCGACATTGCCCTGGCGGTCACGATCCTGGTCGCCGGCTTCATCGTATCGGCCTGGGCACAGCGTGCCGCACGGCGCAACCTCGCCAAGGTCAAGGGGCTCGACGATACGCTCGAGCCGTTCATTGCACGCTGTATCCGCTACACCATTCTGGTCGTCGTTTTTGTTGCCGTACTCGCGCAGTTCGGTGTCCAGACCACCAGCATCATCGCCGTACTCGGTGCCGCCGGTATCGCTATCGGCCTTGCGCTGCAGGGCACGCTCGCGAACATCGCGGCGGGCATCATGCTGCTGTTTTTGCGGCCGTTCCGGATCGACGACTATATCGATGCGGAGGGTATTTCGGGCACCGTCGAGGAAATCGGTCTGTTCGTCACCGAGATGAGAACGTTCGACGGGATCTTCGTCTCGGTGCCCAATAGCCAGCTCTGGAACCGCACCATCACCAACTATTCGCGCAACCGGACCCGGCGGCTGGACATCGCCGTAGGCGTCGGTTACGGCGACAATTTGGATACGGCGAAGAAGGTTCTTACGGACATCATCGAGTCCGACGACCGTACGCTCAACGATCCGGCGCCGCTGGTGATCGTGAAGTCGCTTGATGACAGCGCGGTTACGCTCGAAGTCAGGGTCTGGGCCGACAATGATGACTACTGGTCGCTCAGATGGGATCTGACGCAGCGGATCAAGACCAGCCTCGACGAGGCCGGAATCTCAATTCCGTTCCCGCAACGCGACGTGCATCTGCATCAGGTCAGCGTGGCGGACTAGACGCCGTCGGCATCACTCCGCGGCCTGCCGCCGTTCTTCAACCAGTTCCATGAGACAGTCGTCAGGCAGGGCCTCGATCGGCGTGAAATCGCGATGGGCGATCCATTCTTCGCGCTGGAACTTGCGGATGTGGTTGTTCACTTCGCACAGCGACAGATAGACGATCGTGCGGTCCCAAGGCGAGATGTTCGGCGGTGAGGCATGGACGATGTTGCAGTGGAACATGAGAACCGAACCGGCCGGACCGCGCGGCGCGACGATGCCGTTATTGTCGGCCATCTTGCGCACCGTCTCCTTGTCGAGCGTCCAGAGCGGATAGCTCGTCGTCGCCAGGTCATGGCCAGCCTCCAGGATACCCGCCTTGTGACTGCCGGGGATGAGGAACAGAGGCCCGTTGAACTCGGTGACGTCGTCCAGAAAGATTGAAATGTTCATGGCGCGCGGTTCCGGCATCTCGTCGTCGCGTTGCCAGGTTCCGTAATCCTGATGCCATTGCCAGACATCGCCCTCGAAGGCGGCCTTGGCGTTGATCTTGTACTGATGCATGTAGAGCTTGCCGTCGAGGAGCTGCTCGACAGGTTCGATCAGCCGCGGATGCGCGCCGAGCCGGCGATGAGCCTCATTGTAGGTATGGGCAGCGAATGCCGTGCGGGGCGCGCCTGAGCTCTCGCGCCAGACCTCCTTGCGGTCGGTCTCGTAGATCTTGAAGGCTTCCTCGCGCAGGATTTCGATCTCGTCGCGGTTGAAGCATTCGGGGATGAAGACGTATCCGGTCTTGTCGAACTCGGCCAGTTGTTCGTCAGTCAGTTTCATCTTTTGGTCCTCCCGGTCGTTCCGGTTTTCTTAATTCTCGGTCAATTGGCGTCCGGCTTCAATGGACCGGTTGGCGGCACGACTAATGATCATTCACAGGGTTTCGAGTTCCCTGGCAAAGTTCTCCAGCGCAACGGCCGTGCGCAGGCCGCGTTCCATGGGGATCAGGTGCCCGGCATCCGCGAATTCGACCTCCCTGACGTCAGGGATGCGTTCTCTCAGTTCGGCGACGTCATCTGCCTGATAGAATACGCGATCGAGAAGCCCGCTCATCACCAGAACGGGCACGTCCAGACTCTCGTAGGGAAAGTCCCAGTCCACTTCCCGTGCATGTGCCATAAGCTGCATAGGCCCGTCGTTGGCGTCCATACCGGTGTATCCATCCGGCCCGAGGCAGGCTTCACGCATGTCCGCCAGTTTCTCCGGGTTTACGAGGAACGGCAGGAACAGATCCATGATCAACTGCGTTCCGCCGAGTTCCGCTGCCCTCTTCGTCGCCTCGTTCGTCCATTCGAGGGCAAGCGTCGGTTTGCGGAGCGTGTTGATCAGAACGAGCCCCATGGCATCCGTGCCGCGTTCGACGGCCCGGGCCGCGAACAGTCCCCCGATTGAAAGCCCCACAAGAACCGGTTTCGCTGGCGCCACCTCCCGGATCAGCGTCTGCAGATCGCCAACGATCAGATTTTCATCCAGGCGATCGTGCGCAGAAAAGCGGCTCTCCGGCTGACCCCGGAAGTTGTAGGCGAGGGTGCCGTATCCGCGTTCGCGCAGATACGGACCGATTTCGCCCTGCCAGGCTCCGGTGTTTCCCGTGAGCGCGTTGACGAACACAAAGGTGCATCCGCTGTCGGCCGGCACTTCGTGTTCGTAGTAGAGGGCGGCGTCATCGCCCAGATCGAGAAAGGCCATATGTGTGAACCGTAAGACTGATCGTGCAGAGCCTGAAAAGGCTAACCGGTCATAGCACAGGCGAACCGTGTCGGCGCGGCGCGTTTCGTCTCATGGAAACGGTTCAGCCGGTGCTGCCGCCGGATTTTGCCGTGACCCGCGCAATACCCTTTTCGGCGACCGGATTGTCCGGTTTCAGCTCAAGCGCCTTGCGGTAATCGGCGAGCGCGCTGCGGTAGTCGGACAGCTTTTCGTACGCCTTCGCCCGGTTGACATAGGCGAGCGACCATTTCGGCGAAATCTCGATCGCCGTCGCAAAATGCCTGATGGCATCGGCGTAGCGCTTGCTTCGCGCGTAGGCGACACCGGCACTGTTATGCGCGAGAGAATAAGAGGGGTCGAGCGCGATGGCCTTGCGGGCGTAGACAAGCGCCTGGTCGGTCTGGCCCTGGCGGCTCAGCAGGATGGCAAGATTGTTGTAAATTTTCGGGTTGGCCTGATCGAGCTTGAGTGCCTTGTCGTAATCCCGCCGCGCCTTGTCGTACTGTTTCAGCCGGGCATAGGCGATGCCCCGACTGTGATAGGCGTCTGCGTAATCCGGATTAAGCGACAGTGCCTTGTCGTAGTCGCGGATGGCATCGTCCAGATCGTCGTTCTTGACGTGGACGTCGCCGCGATTGCGATAGGATTCGAAAAATTCCGGCGAGATGTAGATTGCCTTCTGGAAGTCGCGCATCGCCGGGCGCGGATAACCATGCCTCAGGTAGAGGACGCCGCGCTTGTTCAGCGCGACCACATCATTCGGGTTTTCGGCAAGCGCGGTGTTGTATTCGGTAAGCGGATCGTTTTGCGCTGTCGCGCTGGTTGATGCGGTCTGTCCGGGCGCGCCACCGCCGGCCGTGCTGCTCAGCGTCTGGCATCCCCCGGCAGCCAGAACGGCTGCCGAGACGGCGATCCACCTCGCCGCGTTTAGTGAGCGCGATCGTGTCGCGCGTAATATCTCGCCCCGGCCTCTCATCCGGCCTAGCATAAGAGGGCCGGGCCGTGTCGCCCAACAAAAAAGGCCATGCGAAACGCATGACCTGCTTGTTTCTTGTCTGCCCTGAGGGGCGAATGCGTCAGCGGCGTCCCCTGCCGGGTGCCAGACCTTCGCGCTGAGCGCGCTTGCGTGCGAGCTTGCGCGCGCGGCGGATGGCTTCGGCCTTCTCGCGTGCCCGCTTCTCGGACGGCTTTTCGTAGTGATTGCGAAGTTTCATTTCGCGGAAGATGCCTTCGCGCTGCATCTTCTTTTTCAGAGCCTTCAACGCCTGATCGACGTTGTTATCGCGTACGACTACCTGCACGAGCTAAATCCCGTTCCTTCCAAGTCCAAGTTTCGTGCGGATGAAGATCCGGCCACCTGTTCTCACAAGCCTGGTGGGCAATGTACACGGTTGCCGAAACGAAACACCCCTAAGCGCCGAGATGCGACGCTAAGCTGCGCGGTGTCTAACAGAACTGCCGCCCTCTGTCCACACCCGATCCGCTCGGACAGGCGGGAATTACGCACCATTCTCAGGGATATGCCTGCTCTAGCCGCTCACACTGACAGGGACGCAGCGGCGTCTTTTTCATGATGGCCGCAAAGCAAAATGGCCCCGCACCTTGCGGTGCGGGGCCGAGGCTGAGTGTGGTGCAAACAACCTCTGTCGAAGGTCAGACCATCGACATCCCGCTATAGCAAATCGACGCATTCTACGCACGTTTCGAGACGGTTGCTCATGCATTAAGCAGCCTTATGGTCCAGCCTATTTAATCAGCAATCTTTTTCGCACTCGCACAAATTTCATGCGGTGCACTTTGGCTTCCAATTTGATCGCGCGGACGGCTGGACCTCTTTGCGTTCCGGAAAATTGATCTTTTTCAAACTCTTAAACGTCTACGGGTTCTCGTCCGCGCGATCAGCCGGACTTGGCACGGCCGTTGCTATTCATACTGCGGTGCAAACAATCTCTGTCAGGAGGTGAAAATGTTATCTGGACTACGGTCATTCAGGACCGCGGCCGCAGCCGCTCTGGTTGCGGGATCGGTGCTCTACGGATCGGCGGCACAGGCGGCCGACACGATCAAGGTCGGTGTTCTGCATTCGCTCTCGGGGACCATGGCGATCTCCGAGACGACGCTCAAGGACGTCATGTTGATGCTGATCGAAGAGCAGAACAAGAAGGGCGGACTGCTGGGCAAGAAACTTGAGCCTGTGGTCGTCGACCCGGCCTCCAACTGGCCATTGTTCGCTGAAAAGGCACGGGAACTGATTTCTCAGCACAAAGTCGCGGCGGTCTTCGGTGCGTGGACCTCCGTGTCGCGAAAGTCGGTGCTTCCGGTATTCGAAGAACTCAACAGCCTTCTGTTCTATCCGGTGCAATACGAAGGCGAGGAAAGCCAGCGTAACGTCTTCTATACCGGCGCTGCTCCGAACCAGCAGGCGATTCCAGCAGTCGACTACCTGTTGAAGGAGGAAGGCGTGAAACGCTGGGTGCTTGCCGGCACCGACTATGTCTATCCGCGCACGACCAACAAGATCCTCGAGGCCTACCTGGTCTCGAAGGGCGTGGCCAAGGAAGACATCATGATCAACTACACGCCGTTCGGACACTCCGATTGGCAGACGATCGTGTCGGACATCAAGAAGTTCGGTTCGGCCGGAAAGAAGACCGCCGTCGTCTCGACGATCAACGGAGACGCCAACGTGCCGTTCTACAAGGAACTGGGCAACCAGGGCGTCAAGGCTGAAGACATTCCCGTCGTCGCGTTCTCCGTGGGTGAGGAGGAACTCGCGGGCATCGATACCAAACCGCTGGTCGGCCACCTCGCCGCCTGGAACTACTTCCAGAGTGTCGAAGATCCGGCAAACGTGGAATTCGTCAAGAAGTGGAAAGCCTTTACCGGGAACCCGAAGCGCGTTTCCAACGATCCCATGGAAGCCCACGTGAACGGGTTCCGGATGTGGGTCAAGGCGGTCGAGAAGGCCGGCACGACCGACGCGGACAAGGTGATCGACTCCATCGTCGGCGTGAAGGTCAAGAATCTGACCGGCGGCGAGTCCGAGATGCTGCCAAACCATCACATCACGAAGCCGGTCCTCATTGGCGAGGTTCAGGAAGACGGTCAATTCGAAGTGGTCTGGCAGACCGACGGACTGGTGCCGGGTGACGCATGGTCCGACCATCTGCCGGGATCGAAAGATCTGATCGGCGACTGGGTCGAGAAGAAGTGCGGCAACTTCAATGTGAAGACCGGCAAGTGCGGCGGCAAGAGCAGCTGATGCTCATGTGATCCTCCCGGGATCACCGCCACGTCAGACTTGAGCACAAAGCATGGGAGGCCGGCCAAATCCGGCCTCCCACAAGAAAGAAAGCGATAACAGGGCAGCGCGCAGTGGCGGTTCGAACCAGAATTTCCGTTTTGATTATTACCGTTTGTTGTGCGCTGTTCGCGAGCTCCGCCTGGACCCAGGCATCCGCGTCTTCAGCGGATGATTTCAGTAAGCTTGTACAGCGACTGGGCACAGGCGGATTCTCCGCAAAGGCCAAGATCGTAGGGGAGATCGCGAAAAGCGCGCATCCTCGCGCTGCCGCGGCGATCGAAGCCTTGCGGGACGGTCGGCTGTTTCTGAGAAAGTCGGACAAGACGGTCTTCGTGACGGCCGGTGAGGGAGAGGTCCTTTCGCTGCTCGACCCTGTCACGGGGTCGGCAGCGGGGACCGGTCCCAAGAATGAATTCAAGAAGATCCGCGTCAACAACCGGCTTAGGCGAGCGATCAGGGCGGCCCTCGGCAGCCTGACATTGCTGAGTCCCGACCGGGATACACGACTTGTCGCGGCGGAGGCGGTCTTCAAGTCGCGTGACAGTGGCGCCCTGGACAGCCTCAATACGGCGATTGCCGCGGAGCAGGACGAAATCGTCAAACGCGCTTTGCTCGAAGCCCGGGCTGCCGCCGTTCTGGCCTCCGATGCCGACGCCCAGGAGAAGCTCTCCGCAATCGGCATTCTCGTGACGAGAGGGGACAATGATGCGCTGGCACTGCTATCAGAGATTTCCGCAAATGATGCCGGCGACAAGGATCTTGCTAGGGCGGCGCAAGAAGCCGCTACCGAAATTGAACGGGTGCTTGCGGCCTGGGCCGCCATGCAGAATGTGCTCTATGGCCTGAGCCTCGGATCGGTGCTGCTGCTGGCGGCTGTTGGGCTGGCGATCACCTTCGGTGTCATGGGCGTGATCAACATGGCACATGGCGAGATGGTCATGATCGGCGCCTACACGACGTTTGTCGTGCAGGATGTCATCCGCACGTCTGCGCCGCAGCTCTTCGACTGGTCGCTGGCCATCGCTCTGCCGCTTGCCTTTGCCGTTGCCGGCACAGTTGGAATTGCCATAGAGCGCGGAGTGATCCGGTGGCTCTATGGCCGACCCCTCGAAACCCTGCTGGCGACGTGGGGTATCAGTCTGATCCTGCAGCAGGCAGTGCGGACCATATTCGGCCCGACCAATCGGGAGGTCGGCAATCCAGGCTGGATGGAAGGGGCCGCGGAGCTTGGACCGCTTACGCTCACCTACAACCGTCTCTGGATCATCGTCTTTGCCATTGCGGTTTTCGTGCTGCTTCAGCTGGTCTTGAGATACACCCCGTTCGGACTTCAGATGCGGGCGGTAACGCAGAACCGGGAAATGGCGGGCGCCATGGGCATACGCACCGGTCGTGTTGATGCCCTTACCTTCGGACTGGGCTCCGGTATTGCCGGTATTGCCGGTGTTGCGCTCAGTCAGATCGACAATGTCAGTCCAAATCTGGGCCAGGGTTACATCATCGATAGTTTCATGGTCGTCGTGTTCGGCGGTGTCGGCAATCTGTGGGGCACGCTGGTCGGGGCGATGACGCTGGGCGTCGCCAACAAGTTCCTGGAGCCCTATGCGGGTGCTGTGCTCGGCAAGATCCTGATCCTGGTCTTCATCATTCTGTTCATACAGAAGCGGCCGCGTGGACTGTTCGCGTTGCGGGGAAGGACGGTCGAAGCATGATGACATCGGCACTCATACGGGCGCTCGATGGGCGCGGGCTTTTGTTCCTCATGCTGGCCGTCAGCGTCGCAATTCTGGTTCCCGTCCTGAACCTGATGGTTCCGGCGGAAAGTCCTTTTCACGTTTCGACCTATGCCGTTGCGCTCATGGGCAAGTATCTCTGCTACGCGCTCCTGGCGCTCAGCATCGACCTGATCTGGGGGTTCTGCGGCATCCTCAGTCTCGGACACGGGGCGTTTTTCGCGCTGGGCGGATACGCCATGGGCATGTACCTCATGCGCCAGATCGGGCCGCGTGGTGTCTACGGCGACCCGGTTCTGCCCGACTTCATGGTGTTCCTGAACTGGAAGGAATTGCCGTGGTACTGGTACGGCTTCGACCAGTTCTGGTTCGCCATGATCATGGTTGTCGTAGTCCCGGGGGCGCTGGCTTTCCTGTTCGGCTGGTTTGCCTTTCGGTCCCGGGTGACCGGCGTCTACTTCTCGATCATCACCCAGGCCCTGACATTCGCGCTCATGCTGGCCTTCTTCCGCAACAATATGGGGTTCGGCGGCAACAACGGCCTGACAGACTTCAAGGACATTCTGGGCTTTTCACTGCAGTCCGATGTGACGCGCAGCGGCCTCTTTGCCGCGTCGGCCGTCGCTCTCGCGCTCGGGTTCGTCATCTGCAGGATCGTCGTGACATCGAAACTCGGCAAGGTCCTGGTGGCTGTCCGCGATGCCGAAAGCAGAGCCCGCTTTCTCGGTTACCGGGTCGAGAACTACAAGCTCTTCGTGTTCACGCTGTCGGCCTGCATGGCCGGTGTCGCGGGGGCGCTTTATGTCCCCCAGGTCGGCATTATCAATCCCAGCGAATTCACGCCCGCCAACTCCATCGAGCTCGTGATCTGGGTCGCCGTGGGCGGCAGAGGTACACTCGTGGGGGCGGTCATCGGCGCCATTCTCGTGAACTTCGCGAAGACATGGCTCACGGTCAGTTTTCCGGAACTCTGGCTGTTTGTCCTGGGTGGATTGTTCGTTGCCGTGACCCTGTTCCTGCCGAAAGGGGTCGTGGGCCTCGGCAGGGGATTCTGGCAGGCCTTGCGACGCGCCGACGATGGCGCAAAACAGGTGCCGCAGTCACACCGCGCGCAACCGGAACCGGCGGAGTAGGACATGACCACCGTCGCCGCCGGCTCAATTCTCTATCTGGATGGCGTGACCGTCAGTTTCGACGGCTTTCGCGCGTTGAACAACCTGTCGCTCGTTCTCGAGCCGGGCGAAATGCGCGCGATCATCGGACCGAACGGGGCCGGCAAGACAACCATGATGGATGTGATTACGGGCAAGACCAGACCGGATGAAGGGATCGTGCTGTTCGACGGAGAGACCGATCTGCGCCGTCTGGACGAAGCCAATATTGCCGAACTCGGGATCGGCCGCAAGTTCCAGAAGCCGACGGTTTTCGAAGGACATACCGTCGTTGACAACCTCGAGCTGGCGCTGAAAGCCGATCACAGGGTCCGCCATGTTCTGTTCGCAAAACTGTCTGCTGACGACGAGGCCCGGATTGAAGACATTCTCGAAACGATCCGGCTGACAGATGTTCGTGATGTCAGGGCAGGCCAGCTTTCCCATGGCCAGAAACAGTGGCTGGAAATCGGCATGCTGCTGGCGCAGGACCCGAAACTGCTGCTGGTCGACGAACCGGTTGCGGGCATGACGGACGCCGAAACCGATCAGACTGCTGAACTGCTGCGGCGCATTTCAGAAGACCACTCCGTGGTTGTCGTTGAACACGATATGACGTTCGTCCGGAATCTCGACGTAAAGGTGACAGTTCTTCACGAGGGCTCGGTTCTGGCGGAAGGGACACTCGACGTGGTGAGTGCGAACCAGGATGTGGTCGAAAGCTATCTGGGACGCTGACGATGCTCGAAGTGAACAAGGTCGATCTGTTCTATGGAAGCGCGCAGGCTCTTAGCGACGTCTCGCTGACTGCTGATATCGGCAAGGTGACGTGCCTGATGGGACGCAACGGTGTCGGCAAGACGACTCTGCTCCGGGCCATAGTTGGGCATATTCCGGTTTCATCCGGTTCCATCCAGTGGAAAGGCGCTGACATCACCGCCCTGCCGCCGCCTGCCCGTGCGCGGAACAAGATCGCTTACATTCCACAGGGCCGGGAGATCTTTCCCCTGCTCACCGTGCGCGAGAATCTCGAAACCGGCTTTGCCCAGTTGCCGCGACCGGAGCGGTCTATTTCAAGCGAGATCTTCGACCTCTTTCCGGTTCTGGGCGACATGATGAACCGGCGCGGCGGGGACCTTTCGGGCGGTCAACAGCAGCAGCTTGCCATAGCCCGCGCTCTGGTCACCCGGCCCCAGCTTCTGATCCTGGATGAGCCCACCGAGGGCATTCAGCCGTCGATCATCAAGAGGATCGGGGAGGTGATCAATCATCTCAGACTGCAGCGGCAAATGGCCATCCTGCTGGTTGAGCAATATTTCGAGTTCGCGCGGGATCTTGCTGATACATTCGCAGTTCTGGATCGGGGGAGTGTTGTGCTTGCGGGCGCCATCGACGCGGTTCCGGAACAGGAAATCAAGAAGCACCTGCTCGTCTAGGCTTCACGCCGTGACGGCAAGACGGTGACGTAGGGAACAGGGAATGAACTTCGAGCCGAGCCGAAGCGGGCGGGGAATTTCGTCGTTCGACATGGAGTCGGGTGCCGTGGCGTCGACCGCGTCCCTGCAGAGGTCGGTCGGCGAAGGGCGGGTTTCTTTTAAGCGGCGCGGGTCCGCGACCGTGCTGGACGAGGTCTACCAGTCAGGTTGCTGCAAGATCCGCTTCCCCGGCGTCGACGCGAATCTGCCTTACGAGGCGGTACTGCTGAATACCGCCGGCGGACTGACCGACGGCGATGTCTTCAACACGCTTGTGAGCTGGGGAGCGGATACACATGCCGTCGTCACGACCCAGGCGGCTGAGCGGGTTTACAAGTCGCGCGGCCTGCCGGCACGGGTTGAGAACCGTTTGAATGTCGCTGATGGGGCAACGGCGCTCTGGCTTCCGCAGGAGACGATCATGTTCGACGGCGGACGCCTCTCGCGCCGGCTGGAGGCGGACATTGAAGAAACCGGGTGCCTGCTTGCATGTGAAAGCGTGGTGTTCGGCCGTCGCGCAATGGGTGAGACGGTTCGCGCCGGTTTCCTTCTCGATGCGTGGCGCGTGAGGCTGGGCGGTCGCCTGGTCTTCGCCGATACGCTCAGACTTGACGGTGCCGTAGACGAGGTTCTGTCGCGCCCGGCGGCCGCCTCCGGAGCAGGGGCTGCAGCCAGCGTGATCTGCGTCGGGGATAAATCGGCGGAGTTGCTGGAGCCTCTGCGCGGTGTAGTGAAGGAGCTTCAGTCGGTCTCGGGATGCTCGGTCATCGGACCTGTTCTCCTGACACGCATACTGGCGGCAGATGGTGCCCAACTGCGCCGGGATCTGTCGAGGGTTCTCACGCACCTGATGAGTGCCGTCTCGCCAGATTACGGCTATCGCGAGGGTGCTGCGAGCCTGCCGCGTGTGTGGAATTGCTGATCATGTTTTACGGAGGAGCGACGTGAATCTTACGCCCAGGGAAAAAGACAAGCTGCTTGTGTCCATGGCCGCCATGGTCGCCCGGCGTCGGCTTGAAAGGGGAGTGAAACTCAATCACCCGGAAGCGATCGCCCTGATTACTGACTTTGTTGTCGAAGGTGCGCGTGACGGCCGGTCCGTTGCCGATCTCATGCGGGCCGGTGCCGGTGTCATCACACGCGATCAGGTCATGGAAGGGGTCGCCGAGATGATCCATGACGTTCAGGTCGAGGCGACGTTCCCGGACGGCACGAAGCTTGTCACCGTCCACGAACCGATCCGCTAGGAGCCATTGTCATGACTGAATTCATTCCGGGTGAAGTGATGGCGGCGGACGGCGAGATTGAGTTGAACGCCGGCGCCGAAACCGTGACGCTGACCGTGTCCAATACCGGTGACCGGCCGGTCCAGGTCGGCTCGCACTACCACTTTTTCGAGACCAACGAGGCACTCGACTTCGATCGTGAAAAGGCGCGTGGCATGCGGCTCGATATCGCCGCGGGCACGGCCGTGCGGTTTGAGCCGGGACAGTCGCGGGACGTGGTGCTCGTTCCCTATCGCGGCTCCAGAGCCGTCTACGGCTTCAACCAGAAGGTCATGGGAGGGCTTGACTGATGCCGGCAAAGATCTCGCGCGCTGCCTATGCAGCCATGTACGGACCGACGACCGGCGACAAGGTCCGGCTTGCCGACACCAATCTCATCATCGAGGTCGAGCGCGATCTGACGACCTATGGCGAGGAAGTCAAATTCGGCGGCGGCAAGGTGATCCGCGACGGCATGGGCCAGAGTCAGATCACGCGTGGTGAGGGCGCGGTCGATACCGTCATAACCAATGCGCTGATCGTCGACAGCGGCGGCATCATCAAGGCCGATGTCGGGATCAGGGACGGGCGCATTGCCGGCATCGGCAAGGCCGGGAACCCGGATACGCAGCCCGGCGTCGACATCATCATCGGACCGTCGACCGAGGCAATCGCTGGAGAAGGCAAGATCCTGACCGCCGGTGGTTTCGACGCCCACATCCACTTCATCTGTCCGCAGCAGATCGAGGAGGCGCTGATGTCCGGCGTTACCACCATGCTCGGTGGCGGCACTGGCCCGGCGACAGGGACCAATGCTACGACCTGCACACCCGGCGCCTGGCACATCGGGCGCATGCTGCAGGCGGCTGACGCCTTTCCAATGAACCTCGCCTTCGCCGGCAAGGGCAATGCGTCGAAGCCGGCCGGTCTGGTCGAGCAGATCGAGGCTGGCGCCTGCGCGCTCAAGCTGCATGAGGACTGGGGCACGACGCCGGCCGCTATCGACTGCTGTCTCGGTGTTGCCGATGACATGGACGTGCAGGTGATGATCCATACGGACACGCTGAACGAATCCGGGTTCGTGGAGAACACGATCGCGGCGTTCAAGCACCGCACGATCCACGCCTTTCATACCGAGGGCGCGGGTGGCGGCCATGCACCGGACATCATCAAGGTGTGCGGCCTTTCCAATGTCCTGCCGTCCTCGACCAACCCGACCCGGCCTTACACGGTCAACACGGTGGACGAGCACCTGGACATGCTCATGGTGTGCCATCACCTCGACGCGTCGATCCCCGAGGACATTGCGTTTGCGGAGAGCCGGATCCGCAAGGAGACGATTGCGGCGGAAGATATTCTCCATGATATCGGCGCGTTCTCGATCATCGCATCGGACAGCCAGGCCATGGGCCGTGTCGGGGAAGTGCTGATCCGCACCTGGCAGACCGCCGACAAGATGAAGAAGCAGAGGGGGAGGCTCTCCGAAGAGACGGGTGACAACGACAACCTGAGGGTCAGGCGCTATATCGCGAAGTACACCATCAATCCCGCGATCGCGCACGGCATGGCCGAGCACATCGGAACGATCGAAATGGGCAAGCTTGCCGACCTTGTGCTCTGGTCGCCTGCCTTCTTCGGGGTGAAACCCGATCTCGTGATCAAGATGGGTACGATCGCCGCCGCTCCGATGGGAGATCCGAACGCATCGATCCCGACGCCGCAGCCGGTGCATTACCGGCCTATGTTCGGCGCGTACGGAAAGGCCATGACCGAGAGTGCGGTGAGCTTCGTCTCGCAGGCCGGTCTCGAGGCAGGCCTTGCCGAGACGCTGGGACTTGCAAAGCCGCTGATGGCTGTATCGAACACGCGTGGCAGTATCTCCAAGGCCGACATGGTGCTGAACAGTGCGACCCCCGATGTCGACGTGGATCCGGAAACATATGAAGTGCGCGCCGACGGTGAACTGCTGACCTGCGAACCGGCGGAGAAACTCGCCATGGCGCAGCGCTATTTCCTGTTCTAGGGCCTGGCAATGAGTGCAGATCAGCCAAGAGTGGAAGAAATTCTGGAACCGGGTTCGTGGTCCGGGGAGCCGGCGGACAGGGTCGTGCTCGACTATGACGACCGTTTCCGGCGGCGCATGGGGCTTGTCGGCGAGGGAGGTCTCAGGTTTCTGCTCGACCTGCCCGAACCGCGCCTGCTGAAACAGGGTGAGGGTCTTCGGCTTGAAACGGGTGCGGTCGTCGCCGTGGATGCAAAGGCGGAACGGCTTGTCGAGATCACCTGCAGCAGTATGGACGAACTCGTGCGTGTCGCCTGGCATCTCGGCAATCGCCATCTGCCGACGGAGCTGAAGGGCGACCGGCTCAGGATCCGCGAAGACCACGTCATCATCGACATGGTCAAGGGACTGGGCGCTTCGGTGGAACTGATTTCCGCACCATTCGAGCCGGAAGGCGGTGCCTACGGTCACGGTCAGGTGCACAGTCATGACTGATACCGGCTCGCTCTACAGGCTGCTCGCCTGGCTGTCGCCGGGTTATCCCGTCGGCGCCTATACCTACAGTCATGGTCTTGAGCAGGCGGTGGAATCCGGCATGGTCAGCGACGCTGCTTCGGCCGGCCGTTGGATTCAGGACTTCGTGGAACTGGGTGCCGGTTTCACGGATACGGTGCTTCTCGCGGAAGCCTACCGGTCGGTCCTGTCAGAAAACAGCAGCCGGCTTGCGGAAGTCGCCGAGCTCGCCGCGGCTTTCGCGGCAACGAAGGAACTGGCTCTCGAAAGCCATGCGCAGGGCCGTGCTTTTTTCGAGATCACGGAAGCCGCCTGGCATACGCCGGCTCTCGAGATGCTGCGGACGGCATGGTCCGGGCCGCATGCCTATCCGGTGGTCGTCGGCTGTGCTGCCGCGGGACACGGCATTGAGCTTGAAGACGCCGCTGTCGGCTACCTTCATGCTTTCGGTGCCAATCTCGTTTCGGCTGCCGTCCGGCTCGTGCCGCTCGGCCAGACCGACGGGCAGCGGATAACGGCCGCACTGGAGCCTTTAACCGGCGCGACGGCGCACCGGGCGCTCGACACGGGACCCGACGAAATGGGATCGGCCACCCTCATGGTCGACATCTGTTCAATGAAACACGAAATACAACACACGAGGCTTTTCCGTTCATGACGACATCCGAACATGGACCCTTGCGCGTAGGAATCGGCGGGCCCGTCGGTACCGGCAAGACCGCGCTGACCGAGGCGCTCTGCAAGGCGCTGCGCGACCGCTACTCGCTCGCCGTGATCACCAATGACATTTACACCCGCGAGGACGCCGAGTTCCTGACGCGGGCCGGTGCATTGCCGCCGGAACGCATTGCCGGCGTCGAGACAGGTGGCTGTCCGCATACCGCGATCCGCGAAGATGCCTCGATCAACATGGCGGCGGTCGCCGACATGCGGGAAGCCTTCCCCGACCTCGATCTGATTATCATCGAGTCCGGCGGAGACAATCTGGCGGCCACCTTTTCGCCGGAGCTTGCCGATATCACCATCTATGTCATTGACGTGTCGGCCGGTGACAAGATTCCCCGCAAAGGGGGGCCTGGCATCACCCGGTCCGATATGCTTGTCATCAACAAGATCGACCTTGCGCCGCTGGTCGGCGCCAGCCTGGACGTCATGGACCGTGATTCCCGGAAAATGCGGGGCGAGCGTCCGTTCTGCTTCACCAATGTCAAGGCAGGCGAGGGTGTCGAAACAGTGCGGCAATTCGTGGAGCAAACCGGCGGCCTGTCCGGCGCGTAGTGAATGTCGGGCAACTTGTTTTGTATGCAGGGCGGCACCGCCGTAACATGGGCCATGGCAAGAAAACCACGCAGCACCAGGCAGCGATCAAAGGGCAGTTCTGTCGACCCGACCGCGCCTGAAGCGCTTGAAGATGTTCGCCGCAGAATCTGCGAAGCCGTTCTCTCGAAGGCCGGAACGCAAGGCTGGGGTGTCTCCGCAATGCGTGCGGCGGCAAAAACCCTGGGCATTGAAGACCATCAGGTAAAACTGGCCTTCCCGCGCGGCATTCCCGATCTGCTGATCTTCTATTGCGCTGACGGGGACAGACGAATGACTGAGGCGCTTGACGCTCAGGATCTCAGCGCGATGCGCGTTCCGGAGAAAATCACCCTTGCCGTAAAGACGCGGCTTGACGTCGTCGCGGATGAAAAAGAGGCGGTGAAAAGAGCCACCGCGCATCTTTCGCTACCGATGAACGCCGCCTATGCGACGCAGGCGCTCTACAGCACCGTGGACGCGATGTGGAAAGCGACCGGAGATACGTCGGAGGGAACGACGTTCTACACCAAGCGCCTGACGCTTGCCGGTGTCTACTCATCAACGCTGCTTGTCTGGCTCGGCGACAAGAGCGCCGATCATGCCGCGACCTGGCGTTTTCTCGATGACCGGCTTGCCGATGTCGCGACGTTCGGACAGGTTTCCTCGTCCGTGCGCGGTCTGGTGGATCAGCTTCCGGGACTGTTCGAGCAGTGGAGATCGGGCGGGCGGAGTTGAGCTCGTCAGGCTGAGCTGTTGCGGTCGAGCCGGGTCACATGCCCCATCTTCCGGCCGGCCCGAGTTTCCGTCTTGCCATAGATATGAACCTTGACGTCCGGAGACGCGGCGTGGTCGAGCCATGCGTCGACATCGTCGCCGATCAGGTTCTTCATCTGTGCGCCGCACAGCCGTTCGGGACAGCCAAGCGGCCAGCCGCAAATGGCGCGGATGTGCTGTTCGAACTGGCCGGTGACGCAGGCGTCCATGGTCCAGTGGCCCGAATTGTGGACCCGCGGCGCGACTTCGTTGACCCGCAAGGCGAGGCCCGCATCGCTTCGCTCGACGAACAGCTCGATGCCGATCACGCCGACATAATCGAGACCGTCGAGAATCCTGGTCGCGATTGCGAGTGCTTCTTCCGTGACGGAGTCGGCGAGCCCGCAGGGCACTGTCGTCACGTCGAGAATGTGGTCTTTGTGGATATTCTCACCCGGCTCATAGGCCCGTACGGTGCCGTCCGGTGCCCGCGCCGCGATGACGGAGATCTCACGCTCAAAATCGACAAAGCCTTCCAAGATCGCCGGCGCGCCGGCAATTGCGGTCCATGCACTCTCGGCGTCATCCGGTCTGTCCAGTCTGACCTGGCCCTTGCCGTCATAACCGAAGCGTCTCGTCTTGAGGATTGCAGGGGTTCCGATCCCGGGGATCGCGGCCTGCAGCTCCTCCTGCGAGCCGGCCGGAGCATAGGGCGCTGTGGCGATTCCAAGTTCGCGGATGAACTGCTTTTCCAGAAGACGGTCCTGGGAAACCTTGAGCGCACGTGCATTCGGGTGCAGCGGGCAATGCCTCGAGACCACTTCGGCCGCCTTCGCGGAGACGTTCTCGAATTCATAGGTCACGACATCAACGGCAGCGGCGAAGGTGTCTAGAGCGGTCTCGTCGTCGTAATCAGCAACCGTGAAAGCGGCAGCGACATCGAAGGCCGGGCTTGCCTCGTCCGGGCAGAAGATATGGCACTTCATGCCAAGTTCTGCTGCCGCCTGGGCCAGCATGCGGCCCAACTGACCGCCACCGAGAATGCCAATGGTCGAACCCGGCGGAAGAGGGACCAGTTGATCAGACATTGCGGTCAGGCGTCCCCGTCGGGCGTCTCGGCGACAGCATTGGTCCGGGCCTGCCGCCACGCCGTCAGCCGGTCTGCGAGTGCATCGTCTTCCACTGCCAGAACGGAAGCGGCGAGCAGTGCCGCGTTGGTCGCTCCGGCATTGCCGATCGCCAGCGTACCGACCGGTACGCCTGCCGGCATCTGCACGATCGATAGCAGGCTGTCCTGACCCTTGAGCGCCTTGCTTTCCACAGGCACGCCGAAGACCGGCAGGATTGTGAGGGACGCCACCATTCCCGGGAGATGCGCAGCACCACCAGCTCCGGCAATGATCGCCTTCAGGCCGCGAGACCGGGCCGACTTGGCATATTCGTAAAGCCGTTCGGGCGTCCGATGAGCGGACACGATTCTGCTCTCAAAGGGTACGTCCAGCTCGGTCAGAATATCTGCGGCATTTTTCATGGTCGGCCAGTCGGACTGACTGCCCATTATGATGCCGATGAGCGGCGCGGTCTGGTTCATCGCAATTCAGCTCCGGATGACGTGCAGGGCCGTGCGACGTCGCCGGGTGCCCCGCCCAAAGAGCGCGCGATTATAGGCAGTGGCGCGATCAAGGCAAGGTGGACCGGACAATGTCCCTGTCAGGGCGTTATACTCTTGCGAATCACTGTCCGGCTGCGACAAAGGGACCCGTAGGCAAGGTTGGGGCGCCCGCCTGGCGGCTGAGTTTTGAAACCATGGTGGAACTGAAACGGGATAACTTCGACACCCATCGCAGCGGTGACTCAGAACCGCAGCGGCAGGGTGGCGCGCGCCGATCCCTGAACAAGCCACGGGTCATTCCCGAAGACGAGCTCACGGCCAATGTGAAAACGGTGCTGTCGGCCCTGGAAGAGGAAGTCGAGAGGCTGAGGCGTGATCTCGAGATCAGCCACAGGCGGGTCGAGGAACTTGAAAACATTGCGGATGAGGATCCGCTTGTCCCGATTCTGAACCGGCGTGCCTTCGAGCGCGAGATGGTTCGGGCGACGGCCTATGCCAGGCGTTATAAGACACCCGCTTCGCTGCTCTACTTCGATCTCGACGGTTTCAAGGACATCAATGACAGCCACGGCCATTTGGCCGGAGATGCCGTTCTCCGGCGCGTTGCCGACGTTTTGACGACTCAGGTGCGTAAGTCGGATGTGGTTGCTCGGATTGGTGGCGACGAGTTTGCCGTCATTCTTGTGCAGGCCGGTGCTGAAATGGCGGACCTCAAGGCGCAGCGGCTGATCGAGACGATCACGTCCGAGCCCGTACTGCATGATGGCATTGATATCCCGGTGGGTATCTCTGCGGGCGTAGCCGAGTTCAGGGAAGACGACGATCTGGCATCGCTGCTCGACAGGGCCGATCGTGCGATGTACCGGCAGAAGGAACGGCGGCCCAGAACCTGATCGGATGCCACCGTGTCTGCGGGAACGTCAGGCGATGATGTCGGGCAAAAGCAGATCTTCCACTTTGGAAATTTCGTCCTTGAGGAATAGCTTCTGTTTTTTCAGACGGCGAAGCTGAAGCTGATCCGCGAATCCCCGTTCCTCGAGACTTTCGATCGCATGATCGAGATCACGATGCTGCTGTCTCAGTTCAGCAAGTCTCTGCCGCAGTTCCTGCTCGTCCGCCTCGTCATCTATGGGCGTTATCTCACCCGCTTGATTTTCGTCGTTTTCTGTCATTTGCGTATGTCACGTGCCTCCCTTCAACAGAACCTGTTCCAACAAGGCCCATCGATCACGCCGCAGTATGTTCTGGTTTTGCGGGACCATTTTACCAGTTTTCGGGACCTCGGAAAATCCCGGCCACAAATGCCTGTTTGGGGCGAAATCCGCCGTTTATTGCGATGCACCCTGAAATTGTGCGCGGCACAACGCCTTTTCATCGACAAGCCGTCACAGATGCGTCACACTTCCGTCGTTACCCGTTCATAGCCAAAGGAGGGTAAGCATGGCATCACAGGCGCAAATGTCCGCATTGGCGGAAAAACACCGTGCCTTAGAGGCAGCCATTGAAGAGGAAATGACTCGCCCGTTTGTTGACAGTCTTAAGATTTCCGAATTGAAGCGCGAGAAATTGAGAATCAAGGAAGATCTCGTCCATCTCGAGGATGAGGATGCGGCCCACGCTTAGGCCACTGTAGAATTTAGCAAACAGATTTTTTCACTGACGTCGCTCAGTTCGCCTGCGCGGCGTCCTTGTTTTGATGCGCACGGTGCTTGTGCATGACCGGCGATCCCCTTGCCTGTCCTAGACGAAACTCGCCAGCCACAGCGACAGACCCGGAATTGTCAGGATCATCGCCATGACGAAGACCTCGACAATCAGGAACCAGGCCACGCCCGAAAAGATGGATTCGAGCCTGATGGTTTCGCCGACGATCGATTTTATGACGAAGACATTGAGGCCGATCGGTGGGGTTACAAGGCCGATTTCCAGCAGCTTGACGACGACGACACCGAACCAGATGAGCGAGAGACCGTAGGCCTCCACAATCGGGATGGTCAGCGGCAGCGTCAGGAGAATGATGCCGATCGGGTCGAGAAACATCCCGAGAAAGATGTACATGACGACCATGAGGCCCAGGACGATGACCATCGACGCGTCGGTCGCCTCGATCCATCCGGTGATGGCGCCGGCCAGTCCGGTCAGGGCGATGAAGTTGACGAACAGCTTTCCGCCGATGGCAATGGCGAAAATCATTGCTGTCTGGAAGGCGCTCTCCTTGAGCGCCGCAATCATCTTGGCGACCGTCAGGCGGCGCAGGAGAAAACCGAGGGCGAGCGTTGCGTAGGCACCGACGGCGGCAGCCTCTGTCGGAGTGAAAAAGCCCGCATAGATGCCGCCAATGACGACAACGAAAAGCGACACGATCGCCCAGCAGCGTCCCAGTGCCTGCATCCGGTCGGCGCGGGTGATCTCTTCCTGAGGTTTCGGGGCGGATGAGGGGCTGATGCTGACCCAGATCCAGATCACGGCGAGATAGGCAACCAGAGACAGAATGCCGGGAATGATCGCGGCAATGAAGAGCTTGGCGATCGATTGCTCGGAGAAGATGCCGTAGAGAATGAAGAGGATGCTGGGCGGGATCAGCGACCCGAGTGTGCCGCCGATGGCGACGGAACCCGAGGCCAGCGATTTCGAGTATCCGAACCTCAGCATCTCCGGAATTGCGATCCGGCCCATGGCCGCCGCACAGGCGACGGAAGATCCTGTGATGGCCGAAAAGCCGCCGCAGCCCACAATAGACGCCATGGCGACACCGCCCGGCAGCCGGGACAGCCACAGACGTGCTGCCCGGTAAATATCGGTCGTGAAACCGGCCTCGTAGGCCAGGTGTCCCATGAATATGAAAAGGGGCACGGTCGACAGCGTGTAGCTGGTGATGAAGGCGTAGGGGCTGTTGGTCAGCAGGGACAGGGTTGGCGCCCAGGCCCACTCGGGCTGAAAGTCCTGACCCGGGCGCCAGGCGAAGATGACAAAGATACCGATGGTCGCCACAGTTCCGAGCGCAGCGGCGATCGGAATGCGGAGAACCAGGAGAGCGAGCACACAGGGAAGGGCGATCAGGCCTACGGTCAATGGATCCATGGTCGCGGCCGCCGTTCAGTCCTGACCGTTTGCGGATGGTGGTCCCTCAGCGGCTTTGCCCCTGAGCATTGCCTGTCCACCACGCACAAAGATCACCGCCAGACGAATGACCAGGACGGCGACGCCGAGTGCAAACACTGCCTTCATCGGCCAGGTCGGGATTTCGAGTTGGCCGTCGTAATAAAGCTCATCGGCGAATTCGCCGGGCACCTTGGTGGCGATCATGTAGCCGATGGTGCCGAAGAACGCCGCGAACAGAACGGCGCCAAGCATTCTGAGAGCAGCCTGAACCCGGAATGGAAGGCGGTCGGCAATAACCGTGACGACGATATGTCCGTCGCGGGATTCGATATAGGCCAGAGGCAGGATGATGGTGCAGACCATCAGAAGGCCGGCCATGATCAGGTCGTCGGGCACAGGGGCATTGAAGATGACGCGGCCTAGAACCGAAGCTGTAACGACGGCGCCCATGGCCAGCAGGGCCATGCCAGCGATCCACATGGCAAGCTGCTCGATACGTTTAAGCACGTGTTCCACTTGAGCGGCCTTCCCCTCTTGCCGTCATAGTAGCGAAAAAAGACGCCCCGGCACGCGAGGGAGAGCGTACCGGGGACGTCATCTCATGCGGATCGCACGAGGTTCAGCGTTTCCAGGGATATCCCTTTTCGTCGCGCTCTTTCTCGTACTGTGCCACGAGTTGTTTGTAGGCCGAGAGGATGTCTTGAGCGGGCATCTTCTTTTTCTCGGCCTTGTCGATCCATTTCTGGATATCGGCTTCAGCGACTTCGACCATCGCTTTGCGCAAGTCCGGGGAGGGCTCGACAATAGTAACTTTGTGACCGCCAATTCCGTCCTGCAGCTCCTTCTTCACTGAGGTCCGGGAGTCGTTCATCTTTTCCGCCATGTAGATAGTGAACTCGCGGCCGAGGTCTGTGATCAGCTTCTGCTGGTCGGCAGGCAGGCTCTGGAACGTGGGCTCATGCATCGCAATCCCGAATGCCAGGACCTGGCCCATGTTCAGCTCGGTGATGTAGTTCGCCACCTCGTAGTGTTTGTAGGCTTTCGCGACGTAGTAGTACGTGGTTGAACCGTCCGCCGAGCCGTTCGACAGGGCTTCGTAGACCTTCGGCTGCGACAAGGAAACGGTCGCCGCCCCCTGCGATTTCATGGCGGGTACGAAGGCACCGGTCGCCCGGATCGTCAGGCCCTTGAGGTCCGCGCCCTTGGTGACCGGCTTGTCCTTGGTCAGCAGCTGGGTCGGACCGGTCGTGTAGTTGGCGAAATAGCGAAGATTGGCTTTGCGCTGCTCTTTGATCGCCTCGGGGTTTTTGGTCATGAAGTCGTAGGTGGCCATCATGCCGACCCATTCGTCAGCGAACTGAAGCGTATCCACGACTTCGTAAGCGACCAGCTTGCCGGGTGCGTAGACCGGGACGATCGAGGCCATATCGGCCACACCGTCCGAAAGGCCCTGAGCGGCAGTCTTGGCTCCGAGCAGCGCGCCGCCCCAGGAAATGTTCAGGCCGAGCTTGCCTCCGGAGCGTTCGCGCAGTTGCTCGTCCAGCCATTTCAGACCAGCCGCGCGCGTGCCGCGGTTCGGACCGAACTCCGCAAACCTCAGTTCGCGCATCTGTGCTTCTGCGTCGTTGACGGATAGCGTGGCGGTCATGCCCGCGGCGAGCAGGCCGGTTGCGGCGAAGGCCGTGAAGAGTTTTCTCATCGATGTTCCTCCCTGGGGCTCACGGTCTTTACGACCATTTTCAGCGCGAGTATCTCATTAACCGGTCATGGTCTGTCAACAGACAATTTTAATTTCATCTGTTGAAATTTCCAACACGAACGTTAAAACTGAGATCAACGGCGAGCGGCTCCGGCCGAGCCAGACAGGTCGAGGGAGGCCACGGAATGCCACAGGACGCAAAACCGAGGGACGGCAGCAGCCTGCCGAGAGTCCGGGCCGTATCCCGCGCAATTGCCATTCTGCGAGCCTTTACGCCTGAGGCGCCCTATTTGCCGTTGGCCGGCGTTGCGGCACGGGCCGGACTTGATGCCGGTACGACTCGTCGCATTCTGGTCACGCTGCGCGATGACGGGCTGGTTCGCCAGGACGAACGATCAGGTCACTATTGCCTCACGCTCGGTGTGTTGCAGTTGGCCGGTGCGGTGCCTCAGGCCGACAGTCTGAAGGATCTGACGGAAAACGTTCTGATCGCCCTTGCGGATGAAACGCGTGCAACTGTCTTCCTGTCTGCTGCAATTGACGAAGAGGCCATCTGTCTTGCCCGATATCACGGTGAATCGGCGATCCAGGTGCGGTGGTGGGCGGTTGGCGGTTCCTTGCCGCTGAATTGTGGCGCTGCACCGAAGATATTGTTTGCATATATGCCGGAGGAAATGCGCGAGCGACTTCTGGATCAGGAGATGACACAACTGACGCCGCACAGCGTCGCCGATCCAAAGGCCCTGCGCGGCGAACTCGATACGATCCGCGAGCGCGGCTGGGCGCTTGCGCAGGATGACGTCGCCGAAGGGCTGTCCGCGCTGGCGGCGCCGGTCCGCAATGACTCTGGTGAGGTGATTGCGGCGGTTTCGATTGGCGGCCTCACCCCCCAGATTCTGGGTGGCAGCGAACCGAAGCTGCTGCCAAGACTGCTGG
Organism: Hyphomicrobiales bacterium; assembly: GCA_965198845.1. Classification (GTDB taxonomy): domain Bacteria; phylum Pseudomonadota; class Alphaproteobacteria; order Rhizobiales; family JAJFHC01; genus CBDAQD01. Next base: position 5,301,569 of record CBDAQD010000002.1, on the reverse strand, counting down.
CCTGTGCCGATGATCTTTCCGGGCGGCTTCGTCACTACAGCAAGAACGAGTTGCGGTAATTTCAACTGGTGAAATCGAGTTTGCAGATTGACTCTGTTTCCGGATTGTCTCTTAATCTGGGAAACAGTGGCCGAGTACGGCCCAGGGAGGATGCCTCACCATGGGCTACACAATTGCGGAAAAGATACTGGCTCGCGCGGCAGGCCTTGATGCGGTCAGAGCCGGAGACGAAATCAAGGTGAAACCGGATTTCGTCGTTGCGTACGATTTTCCCGGCTATACCGACGTCATCTTCAAGCAGATGGAAGAGGAGTTCGGCATCGACAAGGTGGCCGAGCCGGAGCGGTTTGCGCTCTTTATCGATCACATGGTGCCCGCGGTTACGCCGCAGGAAGAGGATCTTCACCAGAACACGCGCGACTGGGGCGCGAAGAACGGCGTTCCGGTCTATGAACGCAAGGGCATCGGGCACCATGTGTGCTCGGAGCTCGGATATGCCACGCCTGGCGCGTTCGTGGTGCATTTCGATGGGCATATTTCGCAACTCGGCACCTTCGGCACGCTCGCGATCGGTGTCAGGCGGCACCTGCTGGAGGCCTTCGTCAAGGAGTACATACAGCTCAAGGTGCCCAAGACGACGCGGGTCAATCTGTCAGGGAAACTTCCGCCGGGCGTCATGGCGCGGGATGCATTCCACCACATCGTCCGGACGCTCGGCCCGTCGGTCTGCCGGTTCCACGTGCTCGAGATCGGCGGAGACGCGCTCGAGCATATCGGCATTGATGGCAGGCAGACCATCAACTGTCTGGCCATGTTCACCGGGGCCATTACAGCCATCATGAACCCGGATGACGTGACGCTACCCTATGCCATGGAGCGGGCGCGCATTGAGCTCGATCCGGTTTCATCGGATCCGGATGCGGACTACGCATCCGTTTACGAGATCGATGTCGGTGCGCTCGAACCCGTCGTCGTTGTACCGCCAAGTCCGGCCAATACGCAGAACCTTTCCGACCATGCCGGAAAAGAAGTTCAGGTCGGCTATCTCGGGTCCTGCGCGTCGGGGCGGGTGGAGGATCTGGAGATCGCCGCCAGGATCCTCAAGGGACGCCAGGTCAAGCCGGGGTTCCAGCTTCACGTCGTCCCGACCAGCCAGAAGATCATGGAAGAAGCGTCCAAAAAGGGCATCCTGACCGACCTGATCGCAGCCGGCGCGTTCGTCACGTCGTCGTCCTGCGACTATTGCTTCGGAAGGCTCGGTGTCATGACCGAGGGCCAGCGGGCGGTATCCACCGGCACACTGAATGTGCGCGGGCGGATGGGCAGTCCCGACTCGGAAATCTACATCATGAACGCGGCCGCGGTTGCTGCGTCCGCCATTGACGGTGTCATCACCGATCCGCGGAAATATCTCTGAGGCGAGGCATGGCGCTGGAAAATCTCAAGGGCCGTATTGCCTTCAAGTTCGAGGAAATCGACTTTGACGTCGACCAGATCGTCGGCGTGAAGAACATCAAGATCAAGGATCCGGACGAACTCGCAAGGCTGGCGATGCAGTCCTACGATCCGGACTTCCAGGATCTGGTTCAACATGGTGACCTTCTGGTCGGAAACGACAATTTCGGTTACGGCCATCCGCACTATCCGCCGATGATCGCGATGCGAAAGCTCGGCATTACCGGGGTGATCGCCGAGAGCTTCTCGCCCGGGTACTGGCGTGGCGAGATCGCCATGGGGTTCCCGCAGATCGCCTGTCCGGGGATCCTGTTTCATGTCGAGCGCTGGGATGAAGTGGAGGTCGACTGGGATTCCGGCGTCGTCCGCAATCTCACCAAAGCAACAGAGCTTCCGTTCGAGCCACTCGCGGACGGCGACCGCCAGATGCTGGAGGCCGGCGGACTCATCGGATACCTGCATGCGCGGGATGATATGGAAAGGACGGTGCCAAATGCCGATGGCTGACATTGCGGACAAGGCGAAATTCTCCGCCGCGGCGCGAGCAGGGGATACGGTCTGGGTTGCGGGCTGTCATGATGCGCTGTCGGCGAAGCTGGCGGAGCAGGCGGGATTCCCCGCCGTCCTCACCTCGGGCTTCGGCGTGTCCGCGTCCCTGCTCGGTGCGCCCGACATGGAGCTCTACACCATGTCGGAAAACCTGACGGTGGTGCACAACGTCACCAATGCCGTGTCGGTGCCGGTCATTGCCGATGGCGATACCGGCTATGGCAATGCCATCAACGTGATGCGCACGGTCCGCGAGTTCGAGAAGGCCGGGGCGGCGGCCATCATCTTCGAGGACCAGGAGGCCCCCAAGCGGTGCCCGGCGGTGGCTTCAAGCGTCGACATCCTGCCGCTCGGCGAGGGCGCGGGCAAAATCCGTGCCGCCGTCGAGGCACGCCGCGACCCCGATACCCTGATCGTTGCGCGGACCGATGCGATGACGGAAGACGAAGCCATCATGAGGGCGCGGGCTTATGTCGATGCCGGTGCCGATCTTATCCAGCCGATCAGCAAATGTTTCAAGGATGCCGACGGGCTCAAGCGTCTGCGGGAGGCATGCGGCAGACCGCTATCGCTGCAGATTTTGGGCTGGCTGGAAACGGATCTCAGCCGCGACGATATCGAGGCCGTGGCCGGTCTCGCCTGCTTCCCGGTTGTCTCGCTCATGTCGGCGGCCGAAGCGCTCAGGCAGAACTTCGCCCGGCTGATGCAAGACAAGTCGACGGCGGACCTGCCGCAGCCCGTCATGGCCATGAACGACTTCAAGAGCTTCATCGGGTTTCCGGAGCTCGAGGCACTGCAGGCGAAATTCCTGGTTCAGGAACTTCCCGCCGCCGAGTAACGCGAGCGGCTTCGCGTTATGCGGGCTCAGTCTCTTTTCCGCAGCAGTTGCTCGGCAGCACATGACCGTGGCCGCAACAGCCGCCGGTCCAGAAGTGTGCGCCGTCGCCACTGCAGTACTTGCCGTCGGCGCCGACCATTTCCATGAAGCGCGGGTGATCGTTGCGGCAGATGTCGAGCTCGGTCTTGACCCAGTCGAGCGGATCCTGGGCGTATTGCTCCCAGTAGTCGCCCGGCATGTTGAGGCCGGGAACGGCGGGGTTCCACGACTCGTCGAGCCAGAGATCGGCGTCGCCATACTGGGCGGCGAGCTTGCGGATGTCCGGATCGTCGAGCGCGAGCAGGCGGCCATCCTCAATCAGGAGTTCGTTGTCGCCTTCCCGCTCCAGGTGATAGGTCGGGAAGTAGAGATGCACGTGCCAGTGGCCGACGAGATGCCCCGCACGGGCGGCGCGGCGTTCGTCCATTGAGGAGATGATCGTGCCGAAGCCCATGTGGATCACGCCGGAACGGACACGTTCGTAGAGGCAGTTGACGAAGCCGCTCGGGAAATCCTTGCGCGGGCGGTGAATATGCGGGTTCGTGCCGATCGAGGCCTCCCACCAGTTCATGATGCCCTTGCCGGGATGGCCCGGATACTGGATGTCCTTCGTGCGCTCCATGACGTCGCGCAGCTTGTCGCCGAACGCGCCGCCTGCGTTGATCTGCGTGATCTTGCTGTTCTCGACGATCAGCTGCGTCCAGTCCATGGGCGCGATGTGGTTGGTCGTCCCGGCAATCACGCCGCATCCGTCTTCCTTGCCCGGAACGAAGATCCAGGGCCGGCCGGTGATATGTCCGGGAAGGAATGTGGCGCCGAACTTCGGATTGCACTCCCAGGTCGAATTCACGTAGTCCGGGTTGTAGCCGTCACGCCGGGAATTCCAGTACTCGGGATGATTGGTGAATTCGATGTCGGTGCCTTCCGGGTCCACGATGCGGGCGCGTTTCGCGGTCCTGATCCGGTCCCAGGTCCAATGGTCCAGCGCGTTCAGCAGTTCGGCCGGCATGGTGTGGGCCGGGGAGGCAAGAATCTCCGGCGTGATGAACGGCATGCGCTGGATTTTCACATACTTGTCGGTCAGGACGGGTCCGCCGTAGCCCATCAGGATCTTGTCGTATTCCTGCCTTTTGGAGAGCTCTTCCCACTCGTCCATCCACTGTGCGAGTTCCTTGGTCCGGAACAGGTAATACTCGACCTCGTCGGCGCCGACCCACTGCGGCACCTCGCCCCGGTCGATGTACTTGATGTCGTATTGGACGCCGTACTTCTCGAAAATCTTCTTGCAGGCGTCGACGACCATGTCGTCATGCCAGTTGTCGACACGCAGCAGTACGCGTTCGTCGCGCTTGAGGTCCCAGCAGGCGTTGAGCCCGTGATTGTAGGGTCGCTTCGCAACGTGCTCGAGATAGGGCAGCAGCTGATCGGAGCTCGTAATCTCGACGAAGGGCGGGCACCGCGGTGGCCGCTTTCCGGAAAGAGGAGGAGCGTCAAACTGGGGCAAGGAAGCGGGAGCGCTGCTGTCCGTCACGTGTCGTGCCTCTGGCGTTGATTGCAGGGGTCGCAATCTTGCCCGGTGCTTCCAGCGATTTCAATGCATTGCCGGAAGCAGCGACAAAGCCGGCAGGCGCGTTGTCAGAGAGACTCCGCCATTTCGCGCAGCTTGAACTTCTGCACCTTGCCGGTCGAGGTTTTCGGCAGGTCAGTGAACACCACGGTCCGGGGGCATTTGTAGTGCGCCAGGTTATCTCGGCAGTAGGCGACGATGTCCTGTTCCGACACTTCACCGGCGTCTGCGCGCAGCGTGATGAATGCGCAGGGCGTTTCGCCCCATTTGTCGTCGGACTTGGCGACCACGGCGGCCTCGAGTACGGCGGGGTGCCGGTAGAGCGTGTCTTCCACCTCGATCGATGAGATATTCTCGCCGCCGGAAATGATGATGTCCTTTGACCGGTCCTTGAGCTGGATGTAGCCGTCGGCGTGCCAGACGCCGAGGTCGCCGGAATGGAACCAACCGCCTTCGAAGCACTCCTGCGATGCGGTCGGGTTTTTCAGGTAGCCCTTCATCACTACATTGCCGCGGAACATGACCTCGCCGATGGTCTCGCCGTCCCTGGGCACCGCATCCATGGTCTCCGGGTCGCGCACCGACAGATCTTCAAGAACGGGATAATTGACCCCCTGTCTGGCCTTGACCGCGGCTTTCTCGTCGGCCGGCAGATCGTCCCATTCGTCATGCCAAGCGTTGACGACGGCGGGGCCATAGGTCTCCGTGAGCCCGTAAACGTGAATCACCTCAAAGCCGGCTTCTTCCATGGCTTTGAGCGTCGCCGCAGGCGGCGGCGCTGCTGCGGTGAAGAATGTGACCCGGTCGTCGAGCGGCTTGCGTTCTTCCGGCGTCGCGTTGATGAGAAGCCCCATGATGATCGGCGCGCCGCACATATGGGTTACCCCGTAGCGCGCGCAGGCATCGAAAATGCGGCCGGCCTCCACGCGCCGCAGGCACACGTGAACCCCGGCCACAACGCTCAGGGACCATGTGAAACACCAGCCGTTGCAATGGAACATGGGCAGAGTCCAAAGATAGACCGAATGCTGCGGCATGCTCGCGGTTACGACATTGCCCATGGCGAGAAGGTAGGCGCCGCGATGGTGGTAGACGACACCCTTGGGGTTGCCGGTGGTTCCGGACGTGTAGTTGAGCGTGATGGCGCGCCATTCGTCGTCGGGAAGCGACCAGGCGTACTCGGGATCTCCGGATGCGAGCAGATCCTCGTAGGTTAGATCGCCAATCGGCTCGGCGCCGGCAAACTCCGCATCCTCGATATCGATAACGAGGGGATCGGCTTTCGCCTGAGCCAGCGCTTCCTTCGCGACACCGGCAAACTCCGGGTCGACAATCAGGACCTTGGCTTCGCCGTGATCCAGGATGAAGCCGATCGCTGCCGCATCGAGCCGGATGTTGATCGTATTGAGGATCGCGCCCGTCATAGGCACACCGTAGTGCGCCTCCAGCATGGCCGGCACGTTGGGCGCGATGATCGCAACCGTGTCCCCGAGGCCGATGCCCCTGGCTTCCAGCGCCGAGCCGAGGCGCCGGCATCGCGCGTAGAGCGTCTCGTAATCGTATGACAGGTCGCCGTGAACGACGGCGGTCTGTCGGGGGTAGACCTTGGCGCTGCGTTCCAGAAAGGTGAGGGGCGAAAGCGGCTGATAATTCGCCGGATTCTTGTCGAGATCGGTCTCGTAGGGGCTGTTCGCTGAACTCATCTAATTGTGCTCCGCCTGTCTTTCCTGCGCGCCTTTTCCGTCTGACGCTAGACAATGTCAACCGGGCTTTCAATTGGCCATTCGACAGTGCCTGCGGATCAGCCGATAGTCTTATATGATGGACGTTGCAAGTGTGCGTTGGGCAGACCATAAATACCGCCCCGGGAGAACAGCAGTCCGCCATGTGCCGGATTTTGCGCCGACTTGCGCAACAGGAGGGGTCAAACATGAGCAGTTATCACGAAGTCTACGGGGCCTGGAAGGCCGATCCGGAAGGATTCTGGACGCAGGCGGCCGAGGCGATCGACTGGGACCGCACCTGGGACCACGTCTACCAACAGGCTGACGGCCTGGACCGGTGGTTCGTCGGCGCGCAATGCAACACTTGCCATAACTGCATCGATCGCCATGTCGCTGATGGTCGCGGCGACCAGGCCGCGCTGATCTATGACAGCCCGGTCACCGATCAGGTGAAGACATACAGCTTCAACGACCTGCTTGACGAGGTCGCGACATTTGCTGCCGTTCTGCAGGACCTTGGGGCCGGACGCGGCGACCGCGTGATCGTCTATATGCCGATGATCCCCGAGGCGGCGATTGCGATGCTCGCCTGTGCCCGTATCGGTGCCATACATTCAGTCGTCTTTGGCGGGTTCGCCGCGAAGGAACTGGCGACGCGGATTGATGATGCGCAGCCCAAGCTGATCGTCAGTGCGTCCTGCGGCATCGAGCCGGGGCGTATCGTGGCCTACAAGCCGCTTCTGGATGAGGCCATTGCCCTGTCAAGTCACAAGCCCGAGGCATGTGTAGTCCTGCAGCGTCCGATGGAGGAAGCCACGCTCGAGGCGGGGCGCGATCACGACTGGGCTTCAGCGATGGACAACGCCCGCAGTTCGGGCCGCAAGGCTGACTGCGTTCCGGTTGAGGCGACCGATCCGCTCTACATTCTCTACACCTCCGGCACGACCGGAATACCCAAGGGCGTGGTGCGCGACAATGGCGGTCACATGGTGGCGCTCAAATGGTCGATGAAGAACATCTACGACGTCGATCCCGGTGAAGTGTTCTGGGCGGCGTCCGACGTGGGCTGGGTCGTCGGCCATTCCTACATCGTCTATGCGCCACTGCTGCATGGTGCCACGACGATCATGTTCGAGGGCAAACCGGTCGGTACGCCAGACGCGGGCACGTTCTGGCGTGTCATTAGCGACCACGGTGTCTGCAGCCTGTTCACGGCGCCGACGGCCTTCCGCGCAATCAAGAAAGAAGACCCGGCCGGCGACCTGATCGGCAAGTACGATATGTCGAATTTTCGCAGTCTGTTTCTTGCCGGTGAGCGCGCCGACCCGGACACACTCCAGTGGGCCGAGGACAAGCTCAAGGTGCCGGTGATCGATCACTGGTGGCAGACAGAAACCGGCTGGTCGATAGCAGCCAATCCGCTTGGTCTCGGGATGCTGCCGGTGAAACACGGCTCTCCAACTGTGGCCATGCCCGGTTATGACGTCCACATTCTCGATGAAACCGGAGAGGATGTGGAGGCCGGGACGATCGGCGCCATCGCCGTCAAGCAGCCGCTGCCTCCCAGTTGCCTGCCGACACTCTGGCAGAACGATGCCCGGTTCAAGGAAAGCTACCTCTCGACCTTTCCCGGGTACTACGAGACCGCCGATGCGGGATACATGGACGAGGACGGTTATCTCTACATCATGGCGCGCACCGACGACATCATCAATGTCGCCGGGCACCGCTTGTCGACCGGTGGCATGGAAGAGGTTCTCGCCGGCCATCCCGATGTTGCGGAATGCGCGGTTATCGGCATTGCCGATTCTCTAAAGGGCCAGATTCCTGCCGGGTTCATGGTGCTGAATTCCGGCGTTGATCGTGATCCCTCCGAGATCGCGAAAGAGGCCGTTGCACTCGTCCGGGAGAAGATCGGCCCTGTCGCGGCCTTCAAGACCGCACTGACCGTTGCGCGTCTGCCCAAGACGCGATCCGGCAAAATCCTTCGTGGCACGATGCGCAAGATCGCGGACGGTGAGGAATACACCGTGCCGGCAACAATCGATGATCCCGTGATCCTTGACGAGATCGAACAGGCACTAAAGGATGCCGGCGTGGTATCCTGACCACGGCGAATCCGGCGGTGTAGTGCCGGTCCGTTCGGGAGTGAGTAGGAGTACGGGAGGTTGAGTCATGTCGCTTGGCGGTAAAGTGACGATCATTACCGGGGGTGCGCGCGGGATCGGCTTTGCCTGTGCGCGGCGTTTCGCCTCCGAAGGGGCAAAGGTTGTCATTGCCGACATTGACGAAGACGCCGGCAACGAAGCATCAAAAACCCTGCGGGACAACGGCGGTGAGGCGGCTTTCGTCGCCTGCGACGTGGGAGAGCGGCTGGATATCCGCAACCTGATCACGGCAACCGTCGAAGCCCATGACCGGATCGACGTATTGATCAACAACGCGGGCGTCGTCTTCGCCGCCGACTTCCTTGACATCAAGGACGATGAATTCGACCGTGTTCTGCGCGTGAATCTGAAAGGTGCTTTCCTGGCCGGTCAGGCCGTTGCCCGGCAGATGGTCGAGCAGATCGAGGCAGGCGGAGACGCGGGGACGATCATCAACATGTCTTCCGTGAATGCCGTTTTCGCCATTCCCAACCAGGTGCCTTATGCGGTGTCCAAGGGCGGGATCAATCAGCTCACGAAGGTGATGGCCCTGTCGCTTGCACCCCATGGCATTCGCGTGAACGCCATTGGCCCCGGAAGCATCATGACCGATATCCTGTCCGCGGTGGCTACCGACGATGAAGCCAAGCGCAAACTGCTGTCGCGTACACCGCTGGGGCGCATCGGGGAGCCCGATGAAGTGGCCGCTGTCGCAGCGTTTCTCGCCTCTTCCGACGCGAGCTACATCACAGGCCAGACGATTTACGCAGATGGCGGCCGCCTGGGTCTGAATTACACCGTGCCGGTTCCGGACTGAGCAGCAACCTGCGCGGGCGGCCTATTCCTCGATCTTGAGATCCTTGAGCTTCGAGAAGACCGAATCCGCGTCGTAATTCTCTTCTTCCTCGGATTCCGCCTTCTCTGCGGGGGCCGGGTCGTTCGCGAAAACGCTGTCGAGATCGGTCTCGGCAGGCTCAGAGGGCTCGGCGGCAGGCTCAGTCACGAGTTCCGGTACGGCGGGCTCAAGGTCTGCGGCCGGTGCGGCTTCGACCGTTTCACTCGCCGGCAGAAGTGTTCCGGCTGCAATCGCCTCCTTCTCGGCTTTCTTGCGTTCGCGCTCGACACGACGTGCGGCTTTCTGAACCGCAGCGTCTAGTTCGGTCTGCTTGCAGAGGCCGAGCGTGACCGGGTCGACCGGCTTGATGTTCGGCGAGTTCCAGTGCGTGCGGTCCCGGATCGACTGGATCGTCGGCTTGGTCGTGCCGACCAGCTTCATCACCTGGCTGTCGGTCAGTTCGGGATGGTTGCGCAGCAGCCACGAAATGGCGTCCGGACGATCCTGGCGACGCGAGACCGGCGTGTAGCGCGGACCGCGCTTCGTCTTGACCTCGGGGATGTCGACCTTCGGCTCAGCGATCTTGAGACGGTATGAAGAATCCGCCTGGCCGCGCTCCAGTTCGTCGCGGGTCAACTGGCCCGAAGAAACCGGGTCCATGCCCTTGATCCCCTGAGCGACGTCGCCATCGGCAATGCCCTTGACCTCGAGTTCGTGCAACTGACAGAAGTCCGCAATCTGCTCGAATGTCAGGGATGTGTTGTCGACCAGCCATACCGCCGTGGCTTTCGGCATCAACGGCAACTTTGCCATAATCTGATCCTCCGGGACCTGCTGCGGCCTTCAGCGCTGCAGATCCAACTTGCTAACCAATGATGCAAGGAAAACAGGGCTCTATATAGGCCGAAACGCCGTCGTTGCAAATCATCTTTTGCGGATGTGCACCGGTATTGGCTACACGGTGAGCACGATCTTGCCGATGTGATTGCTGTCTTCCATCAGCGCGTGCGCGTCCTCGGCCCGGTCCAGGGGGAATTGGGCATGGATCACGGGCTTGACCCGGCCGGCCTCGATCAGCGGCCAGACGTTGTTCTCGAGCGCCTGCGCTATGTTGGCCTTCTCGTCGACCGTCCTGATGCGCAGTGTCGATCCGGTCAAGGTCAGTCTCTTCAGCATGAGGGGGGCAAAATTTACTTCCGCGATCGGTCCGTTGAGGAATGCGATCTGAACAATGCGTCCCTGATCCGCTGCCGCTTCGATATTGCGCTCAATGTAGTCGCCACCGACCATGTCCAGGATCAGGTCGACGCCCCTGCCGTCGGTTGCCTGCCTGGTTGCCGCCACGAAATCCTCGTTCCTGTAGTTGATCGCCAGGTCGGCGCCGAGATTTTCGCAAGCGGTGCATTTCTCGGCCGAACCGGCTGTTGCAAAGACCTGTGCCCCGAACGTGCTGGCCAGCATGATCGCCGTGGTTCCTATGCCGCTCGATCCGCCGTGAACCAGAAAGGTCTCGCCGCTGCGCAAACCACCCCGGTCGAAGACGTTCGTCCAGACGGTAAAGAAGGTTTCCGGGAGGCAAGCCGCTTCAACCGCCGACAGGCCATCCGGGATCGGAAGCGCACTGGTTTCGTGGGCAACGCAGTATTCGGCATAGCCACCGCCGTGCACCAGTGCGCAGACCTGGCTGCCTTCGTGGAACCTGCGGGTTTCGCTTCCCGATGCCACAACAGTTCCGGCGACCTCGAGGCCGGGCAGGGGAGAGGCGTCGGCCGGCGCCGGATAGAGGCCCTTGCGTTGAAGCACGTCGGGGCGGTTTACGCCCGCTGCAGCCACCTTGATGAGAATTTCTCCGGAACCCGGAGCGGGGATCGCTGTGGACGCGGGCTTGAGGACTTCAGGGCCGCCGGGCTCGGAAATCTCGATGGCGGTCATGCTGTCTGGTAGGGACGATGCCATGGGGCGCTGGTGCTTTCCTGTGAGTGTGCGGTGTTTTTCAAAGGCGACGATGATGGTTTAATGCCGGCGGATTGGCAATCGGTCGCCTCTAATCAGCAGATTTGCACGGCGACGGCACTGGAGAAGACCCATGGACGAGGAACAAACAAAGCCGGTCAGCGGAATTGTCGTCGGTAGCGATCTGTCTGATTCGTCTGTTGAGGAACTTGAGGAACGAATCACCCTTCTCAAAGCCGAAATCGAGCGGGTCGAAGCGGCCATCGAGTCGAAACGTCGGTCGCGGGGTGAGGCGGATTCATTTTTCCGGACCTGAGGCGACTGTGCAACTTTGAGTCAATTGTTATCGAGATATCAACATGTTGACGGCGCGTGGGCTGACGGATTCAACCCGTCCGCGGCATGATTTCCCACGGTTATACACAAATTTCGCCGCCGTTAACTTTTCGTTAAGAAGTTTTTCTGTATGTTAACCATGCGTAATCCAGTTAGCTGGATTTTGAGTGGCTCCTGTCCACTCTGTTTGACGCCTCCCTGTTAAACTTCGGAGCCGCACCCCCCGCGGCTCCTTTTTTATTTGGCGGATCGAATGTAAGCTCGACTCCGCCGAGACTGGCGATTCCATTGGTTTTGGAATTTGTTAAGGTTGTCACAGGACGGTTGTAAACATAACGACGGTTGGATGTTAGGTTTGCGTCATCAATTTCGGGAGCTGTCGGACGGGTTTTGTCTTCCGGCAGGCATCAGGACTGTAACATTGCCGTCCCAGGGGCCTGTGTGGGGCGGACCCGTTCATACGAGAGTTTCGACACGATGAAGAAGTCCACGCATAGCGGTGACGGGGAAGACCGCAGTGATGTCACGGTCGACTTCGGCGAAAAATTCGCTGCATCCGAGACGTTTGTGAAAGTCTTTCGCGAAGGTATGAGCCTTGTTGAAGAGACGGCCAGCTACCTTGACGGACCGGGCCGGAATGAATCCCGGGAACTCGGGCGCCAGGCATCTCTCGCTTACGCGACCGAAAGCATGCGCCTGACGACCAGGCTGATGCAGTTGGCCTCCTGGCTGCTTTTGCAGAGAGCGGTGAAGGACGGCGAAATGACGCCCGAAGAGGCGCGTGCGGAGAAGTTCAAGATCGATCTCTCCGAACTTGGCGATGCGGAAACTTTGCCGGGCGAAGAGGAGATGCCCGACGGTCTGCGTGACCTGGTGGCCCGCAGCCTGCGCCTGCACGGCCGGATCATGCGGCTGAACTCCATGCTCCACGGCGGCGAGACTGTGGCGAGAGAGCCGGGCGCCAACCCTGTCTCTGATCAGATGGACAAGCTGGAGGCCGCGTTCGGACTTCGCCGTTCCGGAGAATGAACGCCGCGCCACTGTGTTAGCGAGTTGAAAAAAATCAAAAAACCCCGGTCGCAAAACCGGGGTTTGTTCTTTTCGGCGGCTGATCGGTGTTCCGTATCAGCCGAGGAATCCCTCGAACTTTTTCTTGAAGCGGCTAACGCGACCGCCGCGGTCGACAAGGTGCTGGCCGCCGCCGGTCCAGGCCGGGTGGGTCTTGGGATCGATATCCAGCGTCAGCGTGTCGCCCTCGGAACCATAGGTTGACCGGGTCTCGAACGTCGTGCCGTCCGTCATCACCACCTTGATGGTGTGATAGTCAGGGTGAGTGTCTTTTTTCATCTCTGGATCCTGAAACGTTAGGGCAACAGCAGCGTATGCCTTGTTTCGCCCGCATTTGGCGGCACGATATACATGACGACCGGTGCGTTTGCAAGGCACTGTGGACACTGCGGCAATTAGGCTTGTCCTGCGATAGCGGGTTGGCCTCGGTGCCGTTTTGAGTAGAGTGGGCCGCGGCCCGCCAAAAGGAGGCGTAAACACGCGCCGCTGGCGGTTCGCACGACGAGACGGAGAGCAATTTGTCTGAACGCGGGCAGATGGACAATGACGGAAGATCCAGTCAATCCGGGCGGGAAAAGGGCAAGAGCCTGAAGCCGCTTTCGAAGCTGGTGCCTTTCGTCATGCGCTACAGGGGGAGGGTCGTGTGTGCCCTCGTCGCGCTGCTCATGGCTTCGGCAGCGACGCTTGCCGTGCCTCTCGCAGTACGACGCATGATCGATCTCGGTTTCTCCAAGGAGAATGCGCAGTTCATCGATCAGTATTTCGCCATGATGATCGTGGTCGGACTGGTACTGGCAATTGCGAGCTCGGCGCGGTTCTATTTCGTCACGTGGATCGGGGAACGTGTGGTCGCCGATCTGCGGAGTGCGGTGTTTCGCCATCTGCTGCGTCTGAGCCTGCCGTTCTACGAGAAGGTCCAAACCGGCGAGGTGCTGTCCCGGCTGACCGCGGACACGACACAGATCAAGTCCGCATTCGGTGCCAGCGCTTCAATAGCCCTGCGCAATGTGGTCCTGCTCATCGGTGCGGCAATCATGATGGTTGTGACCAGCGCCACCCTGAGCGGTCTCGTCCTGCTTGCGATACCCTTTATCGTGCTGCCGCTCGTTGTATTCGGTCGCTGGGTGCGCAGGCTGTCGCGTGACGCGCAGGATACGCTTGCGGACACATCCGCCTTCGCCGGCGAAAACCTTTCGGCAATTCAGACCGTACAGGCTTTCGGGCATGAAGTTCACAATTCGAACCGCTTCGATACAGCCGTCGAACGGTCGTTTGACGCCGCCCGCATGCGTACGCGTGCCCGGGCGCTTCTGACGGCGTGCATCATCTTCATTACCATCGGCAGCATCGTCGCCATTCTCTGGTATGGCGCCCAGGACGTTCTGGCCGGGCAGATGTCCGGCGGCGAACTGGGACAGTTCGTGCTCTACGCCGCTTTCGCCGCCGGCGCGCTTGGCGAACTCAGCCAGGTATGGGGCGAGATCCAGCTGGCGGCCGGGGCTGCCGAGCGCCTGGCGGAACTGCTTGAAGTTGAGCCCGAGATCGATACGCCCGACGAACCGATCCCGCTGCCGCGACCACCACGCGGCGAGGTGCGTTTCGACAATGTGGACTTTGCCTATCCCACACGGCGAGATCAGGTCGCCCTGTCCGGTGTTTCGTTCTCCGTTGCCGCCGGCGAAACGGTTGCCGTCGTCGGTCCGTCGGGTGCCGGCAAGAGCACGCTCTTCAACCTTCTGCTCAGATTCTACGATACGTCGGCAGGCGCGATCTCGATCGACGGCGTTCCGGTCAAGGCGGCTGATCCGGCCGAGGTGCGCGAGCGTATCGCCTATGTCCCGCAGGAGACCGTGATCTTCGCAGCGTCGGCGCTTGAGAACATCCAGTTCGGGCGAACCGCTGCCAGCCGGGATGATGTCGTGGCCGCAGCAAAGGCGGCGCAGGCAGATACATTCATCACGGCCACGCCGGAGGGATACGACACCTGGTTCGGGGAGAGAGGCATTACGCTTTCCGGTGGCCAGCGGCAACGCGTGGCGGTGGCCCGTGCATTGCTGCGCGATGCACCGATCCTGCTTCTCGACGAGGCGACGAGCGCACTGGACGCGGAAAGCGAGGCTGCCGTTCAGGGCGCGCTTGAAGGGCTGATGAAGGATCGCACGACCATCGTCATCGCTCACCGCCTGGCGACAGTGGTCAACGCCGACAGGATTCTGGTGATGGAAGAAGGCCGCGTGGTTGCCGAGGGGACCCATTCCGAGTTGCTCGCGCAAGGCGGTCTGTACGCCCGGCTGGCACGGCTGCAATTCGATACGGCCGAGCAGCACGGCGAACTTCTTGAGGCCGCGGACTAGGTTCGCACACCTACTTTCTCGAAACAGGACAGGAACGGTTTCACGCATGTCTCGTCGCGCAGTCATACTGGGTTCGATCCTTGGTGCCCTGGTGATTGTCATCAGCACGGTCGTCGTCCGGACGATGTCGGCCGCCGGCCAGTTCACCACGATAAAGCCGATCGGCGTGGAGGCCTGCAGGCCACTGGCCGAAATCGCGGGCGCAGAGGACATTGTCGTCGACCGGCAGGCGGGAATCGCGTTCGTCTCGTCAACAGATCGCAAGGCGCTCCATGTCGATGGAAAGTCCGATATACGCGGCGAGATCTATTCCCTGGATCTGAAGCAGGACAACAGCGCACCGCAATCCCTCACGGCGCTTACGCCTGCTGATTTCCGGCCCCATGGCGTGTCACTGTTGCGTGTAGCCGACGGCAGCCGGTTTCTGTTTGCCGTCAATCATCCATCGAGCGGTCGTCACTCCGTTGAGCGATGGCGGATTACCGATAACGGCCTGGAGCACCTCGGCTCCACCACTGACGTAACCATGCTCGGGTCGCCGAACGACGTGGCCGCTGTCGGACCGGAGCAGTTCTACGTCACGAACGACGGCGGCGGGTCGGCGCTGACCCGCACTCTGGACTTCGTGCTGCAGAGAACCCGATCAACGGTGGTCTACTTCGATGGAGGCAAGGCCCGCGTCGTTGCCGAGGGCTTTGGTTTCGCCAACGGTGTCAGCGTAAGCGCTGACGGCAAGACCGTTTATGTCGCGGATACATTCCGGCGCTCGCTTGAAATCTTCGAGCGGGAAAGCACGTCAGGATCGCTCAAGCCGACCGGATCGGTATTCTTCGGCACCGGCGTCGATAACATCGACATTGATCCGGACGACGCGCTCTGGATTGCGGCGCACCCGAGACTGATCGACTTCGTGCGGTACTTCTCCGGCGGGCTCAGGATCTCCCCCAGTCAGATCACGCGCGCCGCGCCCACTGGTGCCGGTCGCGATGTTCGCACCGTTTTGCTGGATCTTGGCGAAACCGTATCCGCGGCGAGCGTCGCCGTGCGGTTCGGCGATCGTTATCTGGTCGGGACCGTTTCCGGCCCGGCCGTGCTGAGTTGCGATTTCAAGACAGCCGGCTGACCCGAATTCACTCTAGCTCTCGGTCAGTTTCAGCTCGATACGGCGGTTCTTGCGCTTGGCGTCTTCCGACTCGCTGGCGTCGATCGGCTGATGCTCGCCGAAACCGGCCGCAACAAGGCGTTGCGGCGCAACGCCCTTGGATACCAGATACCGGACAACCGAGATCGCGCGCGCGGTCGACAGTTCCCAGTTCGAGGGGAATTCGAAAGTGCTGATCGGGTCGGAGTCGGTGTGTCCGTCGATCCGGAGAACCCATTTGATCTCCGGCGGAATTTCGCTGGCGATTTCAAGTAGGGCGGAAGCGAGCTTGTCGAGCTCGTTCTGGCCCAGTGGATTGAGGCGCGCTTCACCCTTGTCGAAGAAGACTTCCGACTGGAACACGAAGCGGTCGCCGACCACCCTGATGTCCGAGCGGTCGCTCAGGATTTCGCGCAAACGCCCGAAGAATTCTGAACGGTAGCGGGCCAGCTGCTGCACCTTGCGCGCGAGCGCCGCATTGAGCCGTTTTCCGAGATCGACGATCTGGGCCTTGGATTCGCGGTCACGCTCCTCGGCGGCGTCGAGAGCGGCCTGCAGCGAGGCCAGTTGCCGCCGCAGGGCTGCAATCTGCTGGTTCAGGATCTCGACCTGGGCCAGTGCCTCGGATCGGATACTTTTCTCGTCTTCGAGTTCGCTGGTCAGTGAGGACAGTCTGGAACTGGCCGACTTGGCGTCCTTGTCCTTTTCGTCGAGCAGGTTGAGGAGGCGGCTGTTTTCGCCCTTCTGCGCTTCCAGATCGTCGGTAAGTGCGGCGAGTGTGGCCTCGAGCGTGCTCTTCGCGGCCTTCTCGAGGGCAAGCAGTTCCGTCAGTTCGGCGATCTGGGAGTTGAGCTTGTTCAGTGCCGAATCCCGGCCCGAGATTTCCTGGGCCAGGAAGAACTGTGCGAGCATGAAGATCGAAAGCAGGAAGATGATGACCAGCAGCAGCGTCGCCATGGCATCGACGAAGCCTGGCCAGAAATCGGCGCCACCCGTACCCTTACGCCGCGATGCGAATGCCATGGCTTACACCTTTGTCCTCCGGGTCGTTGTCGGTTTCGACAACCGCTCCAACGCTTCCTTGATGTCGCTCTGGTGGTCGGCCTGTGCCTGTGCCCAGTCACGGACCACCTTCTGTTCCTCACGCATCTGCCGAACAAGCTCGTGGACCGCGTCGGCCAGATGACCGATGGCTTCGTCGGTTTCCTGGCTGCCGCCGCCATTGCCGCTGCCCGTGCGCTGCAGTGTCGAGTTGATCTGGGCCAGCGATTCCGTCATTTCGCGCATGTCCAGGCGAAGGTAATTCGGAACGCCGTATTCACCGCCTTCAGCGCCCGACTCCAGGTCGGTGACCGTTGAAAGCCAGTCTTCGAGGTCGTTATAGAACCGGTTCTGGGCCTGAGACGCCTGCAGATCAAGAAAGCCGAGGACCAAGGAGCCCGCCAGTCCGAACAGGGATGACGAGAACGCCGTTCCCATCCCCTGGAGCGGCGCTTCCAGGCCGGTCTTCAGTTCTTCGAAAATGATGCCGCTTTCGCTCGCACCAACATCGAGAGAGCCGATGGTGCTACCGACCGATTTCACCGTGTCGAGCAGGCCCCAGAACGTGCCGAGCAGTCCGAGGAAGATCAGAAGACCGATGAGGTAGCGTGAAATATCACGCGATTCATCGAGCCTCAGCCCGATCGAATCGAGCAGTGAACGAAGCGATTGCGTAGACAGCACCATCCGTCCGCGCCGGTCGCGCAGCATGGCGGCCATCGGCGCCAACAGGACGGGGTTGTGCATCAATTCGATGCCGGGGTCGCCGACCCGGAAACTGTTGACCCAGTTAACTTCCGGATAGAGGCGTCTGACCTGCATGGCGGCATAGACGATACCCAGGAAAAGAACCGACAGAATCAGACCGTTCAGTCCGGGATTGGCCATGAATGCGGTTCTGATCTGGGGAAACAGTATTGCCGCAACAAAGGCCACGAGGATCAAGAACACGCCCATTCGCACCAGATAAACCCGGGGCGAGACGAGGATTCTCGGTTGTGCTTCAGAGTCCATGTACGCTATTCCACCTGCCGCAGTCGAAGCTTCGTGCCGCAAAGATTACCCGATTGTCGACAAGACTCCAGTATCTTGTGAGCCGAAGTTGGCAAATCGGTTGTGCGGTCAAGCCTGTTCGGAATTCGCTGCCTTTATGGTCCGATACAGGGCGGGATGCAATTGGTCATTTGCCGCCAGCACATCGCCGCGCTCCAGCATCCCGTATTTGTTGTCGAGATCCGTGACGAGACCGCCGGCTTCGCGGACCAGTACTATGCCTGCGGCAACATCCCAGGCGCTGAGGCCGCGCTCCCAGAAAGCATCAAACCGGCCTGCTGCGACCCAGGCGAGATCGAGTGCCGCTGATCCGGTCCGCCGGACGCCGGCCACTTTGGAACTGACGGTAGTCAGTTCCCGCAGGAACCTCTGGTGGTCGCCGCGCCCAAGGTGGGGGATGCCACAGCAGACGACGGCATTGCCGAGGTCGTTCCGGTTGGCGACACGCATCCTGCGGTCGTTGACAAACGCACCCTTGCCCTTTTCGCCGACAAAAAGCTCGTCGCTTGCCGGATTGTAGATGACGCCCGCCACCAGTTCGCCGTCGCGTTGCAGGGCGATCGATATCGCGAATAGCGGGATGCCGTGCATGAAGTTCGTCGTGCCGTCGATCGGATCGATGATCCAGCAGTGCGTCTGGTCGCTGCCGTCCGTCTTGCCGCCTTCCTCCGCCAGAAAGCTGTATCCGGGGCGGGCGCGTTCCAGTTCCTGTTTGATGATTTCCTCGGCCTTGCGGTCGGCCGCGGTAACGAAGTCCGCCGGTCCTTTTCGGGAAACCTGCAGGTTCTCGACTTCACCGAAATCCCGGGTGAGCGTCCGCGCGGCCTTGCGTGCCGCGGACACCATGACATTGATAAGGGCTGAGCGCGCCATTTCTATGAATCAACTATCAGCTTGAGGCGAGGCGTCCGGGGCATTCAGTCTGCGCGACGGACATACGTGGTTTCGCTTGTGTCGACGACGATTTTCTCCCCGGTCGTGACGAACGGGGGAACCATCACGCGCAGACCATTTTCAAGGATCGCCGGCTTGTAGGACGCCGACGCGGTCTGACCCTTCACGGTGGGCTCGGTTTCGGTCACTTCGAGCGTAACCTGATCCGGAAGCGCGATTCCCAAAGGCTTGCCCTCGTAACTCTCCACTGTCACGGTCATGCCGTCCTGAAGAAAGGCGGCCCGCTCGCCAACGAAGTCGGTGACGAGTTCGATCTGTTCGTATGTCTCGGTGTCCATGAAGGTCAGCATGTCGCCATCGGCATAGAGGTACTGGTATTCCTTCTGTTCGAGCCGGACGCGCTCGACAGTCTCGGATGAGCGGAATCGTTCGTTCAGCTTGGTTCCGTCGACCAGGTTCTTCAGCTCGACCTGGGCAAATGCGCCGCCTTTGCCAGGCTTCACATGCTGTGTCTTGACCGCCACCCACAAACCATTGTTGTGCTGAATGACGTTACCCGGACGGATTTCGTTGCCGTTGATCTTCATATGACCTCTTCAGGGACGAAAGGGGCGAGCGATATTCGTCACGGTCGCGGCGCGCTGACACCCCGGAATTTGCGCCGGACATTATCAACTCTAAGGGCGCGGCGCACCCCAAAAAGAGCGCAGGATCGGCGGAAGCACCGGGTCCTGTTTGCAGTGGGTCACAACCTGTCCGGAGCCGATCAGCACGCGTTCGGGACCGTGGTGCAGGGAAGAGCTGCCGAACGCAGTTTTATCGTAACGATGGCATTTTGCCGTCGATATTGACGGAAACTGCATCCTAACCGACGAATCCCGTATCGTTTCGGCATTGTCTCAACGGCACTATTGCCTTCGGACGTGCGTCGACCGCCATGGAACCGTGAGGCAACTGCCGTGACTTCTCCGCCCTATTCGATTTCCGATCCGAAGATCAATCCCGCCCGGCGCCGGCCGGACAATACGCCGGATGACGATGATCGAATTGAAATCGGCCCGACGCAGCTGGCCTACGCCGAATGGGCGGAAGCGGGTCTGGAATGCCCGGATCTCCAGGAAATGCGGCGGCATCGCTGGGAACGCCTGACCGCAGCCATCGTGGAGCGGGATCTTGCCGGCCTGCTGATGTACGACCCGCTCAACATCCGATACGCCACCGATACCACGCATATGCAACTCTGGGCGGCGCATAATCCGTTCAGGGCCTGCCTGCTTCTGGCCGACGGACATATGGTGCTCTGGGAGTATGGCGGGCTGCCTTACATGTCCGAGTACAATCCCCTGGTCAAAGAAGTCCGGACCGGCGCGTCATTCTTCTATTTCGCGACCGGTGACCGCAGCGAAGAAAAAGCCGAACTGTTTGCGCACCAGATCGACGAACTCCTTAGGGCACACAGCGGAGACAATCGCCGACTTGCCGTCGACAAGATCCAGATCGCCGGCGTCCGGGCGCTCGACGCCCTCGGCATCGAGATCCACGAGGGCGAAGAGGTGACGGAACGGACGCGCGCCATCAAAGGGCCGGACGAGATCAAGGCCATGCGTTGCGCCATGTGGGCCTGCGAACAGTCGGTGGCGGCCATGCGGCACGCCGCCGTACCGGGTGTGAGCGAGAACGATGTCTGGGCGGAACTCCACAAGGAGAACATCAAGCGCGGCGGAGAGTGGATCGAGACCAGGATCCTCGCCTCCGGCCCGCGCACAAACCCGTGGTTTCAGGAGTGCGGTCCGCGGATCATCAAGAACAACGAGATCCTGAGTTTCGACACCGATCTGATCGGCTGCTACGGCATGTGCGCGGACATTTCCCGGTCTTGGTTCATCGGGGACGGGAGGCCTACGGACGAGCAGCGACGGCTCCACGCGGTGGCCCATGAGCACATCATGACCAACATGAAGCTGCTGAAGCCTGGTGTGAGCTTCGAGGAATTAACATTCGGCGGCCACTTGCTGCCCGACGAATTCGTGGCTTTGCGCTACGGATCGAAGTTCCACGGCGTCGGACTGTGTGACGAATGGCCTGCAATCAAGTATCCGCAGGACTTCAAGGAACGCGGATATCCAGGCGTCGTCGAGACCGGGATGATGTTCTGTGTCGAAGCCTATATCGGCAGCGTGGGTGGCAAGGAGGGGATCAAGCTGGAAGACCAGGTACTGGTCACCGAGACTGGCTGCGAGAACCTGACGAGTTGCCCGTTTGACGATCTGCTGATGAGTTGACCGCAGGCGTGATCAGTTGGTCTGGCTCGCCGCGGCACTGGCGCTGCGCTCACGCCAGGCGGATGCGCGGCGTGTCACCTCGTTGCGTTCCGCGTCGGTAAGCCTCGTCAGGAGCCGGTCGAGCTTCTTTTCGTGAAGACCGGCGTCACGGGCAAGCACATGCCACTTGGCGGCCTCTATAGGATCCTGTTTCACGCCGCGCCCGGCATCGTAGAGACGGGCCATCCGGTTCTGCGCAACGACATTGCCGCGGTCGGCGGCCTTGAGCAGCCATTTGGCTCCGATCTCTTCGTTCTTCTGGACGCCTTCTCCCTTGAACACCATGAAGCCGTATTCAAGCTCGGCATCAGACAAGCCCTGGAGCGCGGCCTTTGAAATCCAGTTTGCCGCCGTGACGGCATTGCGCTCCACGCCTTTGCCCTCCACGTAAAGGACACCGAGCGCGTATTGCGCTTCGCGATTGCCGGCGTCAGCGGCCTTGCGGAACCAGCGCGCGGCCTCCGGCCAGTTGGCTTCTTCCTTGCTGTCGCCGGCGTGGATCAGGCCGAGATTGTACTGGGCGCCGATATGGTCCTGGTTGGCGGCTAGTTCGAAGAACTTTCTGGCTTTCGCACGATCCGCCTGGACCAGTTTTCCGGTCGCGAAGATCAGCCCCAGTTCGAACTGTGCGCCCTTATGACCTTTTTCAGCAGCGCTGTTGTACCAGCGAAGCGCCAGGTCGATATCTCGCGCGGTTCCGCGTCCGTCGTAATACATCGCGCCGAGCATGGCTTCGGCCCTGACATCGCCGGCATTTGCGGCTTCGATGGCTTCCTTGAACGCCAGAGACCAGTCCTTGCGCACATAGGCCGCAAAGGCCTCCGCGTAATCGGCGAAGGCGGAGGTGGACGGCACGATCGCAAGAACCGCCAAAAGCAATCCTCTGGCCAATGCGGTTCTCATCGTCAATCCAGCTCCCTGCCGATCTCACGGATAATGCTGTCGATCCCGGCCACGGTTTCTGCAGCGCTGGACGACCCATTACCGGCGTCGCAATCGATCGCCACAAACTCCACGCCGCCTGAAATCACGGCGCGGGTATGATCGGCGTTGTCGTCCAGCTGGGCAACGCAAGGCACCTCAAAAAGTTGTGTCCACCAGTTCACGGTTTCGGGATTCTCGCCTGAGAGGCAAATGTAGTCGGCACCTTGCTCGCCGGCCGACATGGCCTTGTCGCGAGAACCCGTGCAGTCGATGCCGATAATGCCGTTTTCACCCAGCATTGCCCGCGCGGAAGGGTACTGCCCGAGCTCGCCCGTCAGGTGTACGCCGTCGGCACCGACGGACTGCGCCAAGGTCACATCGTCATCGACCAGGACGGCAATATCCCTGTTGTGGGCCAGTGAAATCACGTCCCGGGCGAAATCGGCGAAGGAGTCGTCCGCGCCGTCCGTCCGCAACCGGATGCAGGCCACGTCGCCGGCGTCCAGAATCCGGCCGAGAGACTCGAGATCCTTTCCGCCGTCAGAATGCGGCGCGATCGTCACGTAAAGACGGCACAGCGATATCGTCATGACTTATGGCCAGTCGGTTGCAATGCGACCATGCAAGCCTATCGGAAATTGAGGCGGATTGTTGGCGTAGGTCGATTTGAGGTTACCACACCGCCTGCGTCCGTCCCGTCACGCGGCCTGCTCGAGATCCTGGCTCCAGCCACCGGTCGTCGCCAGGCCGTTCATCTTTGCCCGATGTGCAAAGGCAGCCTGGGCCGCGGCGGCATTATCGCTGCTTCCGCCCCATGCCTTGAGCGGCGCAGCCTGCAGGGCCCGGCCGTAGGAGAAGGTCAGATTCCAGGGCAGATCGAACATGGCGTTCATGGCCGACAGATGCGCAGTTGCCTCTTCGTCGGACTGCCCGCCGGACAGGAATGCGATTCCCGGAACGGCAGACGGGACGCATCGCCTGAGGCATCTGACGGTCTTCTCGGCCACTTCGTCGACGCCGGCCTGAACCGGATTGTCGGTGCCGGAGACGACCATGTTGGGTTTCAGGACCGTGCCTTCGAGCATGACCCGTTGGGTGTAGAGCTCGTCGTAAAGGGCGTTCAGGGCCGCTTCTGTCACGTCGAAGCAGCGATCGATGTCGTGGCCGCCGTCCATGATGACTTCCGGCTCGACGATCGGGACGATGGATGCTTCCTGTGCGAGGGCAGCGTAGCGCGCCAGGGCGTGGGCATTGGCCTGCAGGCAATATCCGCTCGGGATGTCCTGGCCGATATTGATCACGGCGCGCCACTTGGCGAAGCGGGCACCCAGCTGATGGTATTCGGCGAAGCGCTCACGCAATCCGTCGAGGCCTTCCGTCACCTTTTCGCCCGGTGCGCCCGCGAGATCCTTGGCGCCCTTGTCGACCTTGATGCCCGGGACCGCGCTGGCGCCGGAAATAATCTCGACCAGCGGCGTGCCGTCGGCGGCCTTCTGGCGCAGCGTCTCGTCGAAGAGAATGACGCCGGAAATATGGTTCTGCATGGCGACTTCGGTTCTGAACAGCATTTCGCGATAGTCGCGCCGGTTATCCTCGGTGGATTCGACACCGATGCTGTCAAATCGCTTCTTAATGGTACCAGAGCTCTCGTCCGCCGCCAGAATTCCCTTGCCTTCCGCGACCATTGCCTGGGCAATATCTTCCAATCTTTCCGACATCTTTCTGTTCCTATCTCCGTCATCGCACCGACACACAGGTGCCGTGCGGCTCCCTTTATCCCCTCAAGACTTCGACGCCCGGCAGTTCCTTGCCTTCCAGCCATTCCAGAAACGCGCCACCGGCGGTCGAGATATACGTGAAATGCTCTGCAACGCCGGCATTGTTGAGGGCGGCGACCGTATCTCCGCCTCCCGCCACCGACCGCAGGTCTCCGCCGTCCGTCAGAGCTGCAACGCATGCCGCGGCCGCATTGGTGCCGCGGTCGAACGGCGCGATCTCGAATGCGCCAAGCGGGCCGTTCCACAACACCGTTCGGGCGGCACCGAAGCGCTTTTCAAGATCGGCGATCGTGGCAGCGCCAACATCGAGAATCATGTCATCGCCGCCGACCTCATCCACAGCCACCGTGCGATGCGGAGCATCCGCCTCGAACTTCGAGGCGACCACGACGTCCAACGGCAGCATGATATCACATTGGGCCTGTTCCGCAGCGGACAGGATGGACCGTGCGGTGTCGGCGAGATCGTGTTCGCACAGCGACTTGCCGACCGGCTTGCCGACCGCTGCGAGGAACGTATTGGCCATGCCGCCGCCGATGACGATCGTGTCCACTTTGCGGGAAAGCGAGCCCAGCAGGTCAAGCTTGGTCGAGATCTTGGCGCCGCCGACGACGGCGACGACCGGCCGGTCGGGAGTATCCAGAGCCAGGGCGAGGGCATCAAGTTCCGCCGCCATTGCACGACCGGCGACGGCAGTCATCATTTGCGCGACCTCATGGGTAGAGGCGTGGGCGCGGTGGGCTGCCGAAAACGCGTCATTGACGTAAATGTCGCCGAGTTGCGCCAGGATTTTCGCGAATTCCGGATCGTCTGCTTCTTCGCCGGGGTGAAATCGCGTGTTCTCCATGACAACGACGTCGCCCGGGGCGATGTCGTCGGCAATGTGCGAGGGGATGTCGTCGCGCCAGTCCGTCGCGGCAAAACTCACGGGCCGGTCGAGCATTTCGCCCAGCGCTTCCGCGACGGGCCGCAGGGACATGGACTCGACAGGCTGGCCTTTTGGCCGACCGAAATGCGACAGCAGGATTACTGCTGCCTGACGGTCGAGCAACTCTTCGACCGTCGGCAGGATCCGCTCGATGCGCGTGGCATCTCTGATGTTGCCGTTGTCGTCGAGCGGAACGTTGAGATCGACCCGCACGAGAGCACGCCGATCCGTGACGTCTACATCATCCAGTGTTCTGATGCCTGCCATTGCCGCGCGACGAGGAGCCTGTTCAGAGATTGCCCATGTAAACCGCGGTATCGCTCATGCGGTTCGAGAAGCCCCACTCATTGTCGTACCAGCTGAGCACCCTCACAAGACCGCCGTCGACGATCTGGGTCTGGGTCAGGTCGAACGTGGAGGAGGCCGGGCGATGGTTGAAGTCGATTGACACCAGCGGTTCGTTGTTGACGTCGAGAACGCCCGACAGGGCGCCGTTCGAGGCTTCCGTCATGGCGTTGTTGACGTCGTCGACGGTGACTTCGCGTCTGGGCACGAAAACCAGATCGACGAGCGATACGTTCGGTGTGGGCACGCGAACGGCGGTGCCGTCGAGCTTGCCGGCGAGTTCCGGCATGACGAGGCCGACGGCCTTGGCGGCGCCGGTCGAGGTCGGGATCATCGACATGGCCGCGGCGCGCGCGCGCCGCAGGTCACCATGCTCGGTGTCGACGATGCGCTGATCGCCGGTATAGGCATGGACCGTGGTCATGTAGCCGCGTTCAATACCGCACAGGTCGTGCAGCACCTTGGCGACCGGGGCCAGGCAGTTGGTGGTGCAGGATGCGTTGGAAACGACCGTGTGATCGCCCTGAAGCTGGTCGTGATTGACGCCGTAGACGACGGTCATGTCAGCGCCGCTAGCCGGTGCCGAAACGAGCACCTTGCCCGCACCGGCCTCGAGATGCGCCGAGGCCTTTTCCTTGCTTGCGAAGATGCCGGTGCATTCCATTGCAACGTCGATGCCGAGATCCTTCCAGGGCAAGTCCGCCGGATTGCGCTCCGAGAAGCACTTGATGGGGCCGGAGCCGATGTCGAAAGCGTTGTCGGAGACTTCGACATTGCCGGGGAAGGGGCCGTGTACCGAGTCGTATTTGAAGATATGCGCGCTGGTTTCGAACGAAGCCAGGTCGTTGATCGCGACGACCTCGATGTCGTTGCGCTTTGATTCCGCAATTGCCCTGAGGATGTGACGGCCGATTCTGCCGAAACCGTTGATTGCCACGCGAACAGCCATATTGCTTCTCCCGACTCCGGATGAGTTTTCGATCTCTAGTTTCGTGTGCTACGTCCGCCGGCACGGCGGAGCATTGATCCAGCGCAAAAGCCTATTTCTTGGCGGCCAGTCTGTCCTGCGCCGCGGCGGCAACGACCTCCGCTGTAATTCCAAATTTCTCGTAGAGCTCCTGATAGGGTGCGCTCGCGCCGAAGCCCGTCATGCCGACGAACACGCCGTCTGCACCGATGAAACGGTCCCAGCCCATTCTGATCGCCGCCTCGACAGCGACCCGGACCGGAGTGTCGCCGATCGTTTCTGCCTGATATTGCGGTGACTGTTGTTCAAAAAGTTCGAAACACGGTACGGAAACCACACGTGTCGGCTTGCCGGCCTTGTCGAGCAATGCCTTGGCGGCGACGGCAATTTCGACTTCCGACCCGGAGGCGAAAATGGTGACCGCAGCATCGCCGTCCGTTCCACTTAATTCGTAAGCGCCGCGCGCGCATAACGGCTTTTCTTCGTATTCCAGACGGACAGCCGGGAGTTTCTGCCGCGTCAGGGCAAGCACGCTCGGCGTTTCCTGCGATTCCAGCGCCAACTGCCAGCATTCCGCGGTTTCGGTCGCGTCGGCAGGACGGAAGACATTCAGGTTCGGGATTGCCCTCAGGCTTGCCAGATGCTCCACCGGCTGGTGGGTCGGTCCATCCTCGCCAAGCCCGATGGAGTCATGCGTCATCACGTGAATGACCCGCTGTTTCATCAGGGCCGCAAGACGGATCGACGGGCGGCAGTAATCCGAAAAGACCAGGAAGGTTCCGCTATAGGGGATCAGGCCGCGGTGCAGCGCCATGCCGTTCATGGCGGCCGCCATGCCATGCTCACGCACGCCGTAGTGAATGAACCGGCCGGAAAAATCTTCTGGTGAAATGGCGGCCATTTCCTTGGTGCGTGTGTTGTTGGAGCCGGTCAGGTCGGCCGATCCGCCGATGGTCTCCGGAACCACACCGTTAATGACTTCAAGCGCGTTCTGCGATGCGTTCCGCGTAGCGAGAGCCGGCTTGTCGTTTGCCAATTCCTGCCGATAGGCGTTCAGCGCCGATGTCAGGCCGGACGGCAGGTCGCCGCGCAGTCGCCTTTCGAAATCGGCACGCTTGTCGGCGTCGAGCTCGGCCACGCGGCCTTCCCATGCACGTCTTGCCTGGCTTGAACGCAGGCCGGCAATCCGCCAGGCGTCCCGGATGTCAGCCGGAATCTCGAAAGGCTCGTGATCCCAGTTCAGTTCCGCACGCGCGGCCGCAATCTCATCCGGCCCGAGAGGCGCACCATGCGCTGACGACGTGCCCTGTTTGTTGGGAGCGCCAAGACCGATCACCGTACGGCAGGCAATCAACGTCGGACTGTCGCTTTCCTTGGCAGCCGCGATTGCACCTTCGATGGCGTCGCAGTCATGACCGTCGATTCGGGTCGTATTCCAGCCGGCAGCCTCGAAGCGCTTCAACTGGTCTCCGCTTTCGGCGAGATCGAGAGGGCCGTCGATGGAAATGTCGTTGTCGTCGAACAGAACGATCAGTTTGCCAAGCTTCAGATGTCCGGCAAGGGAGATCGCCTCGTGACTGACCCCTTCCATCAGGTCGCCGTCGCTGGCGATCGCGTAGGTATAGTGATCGACGATCTCGTCGCCGAACTGGGCGGCCAGAATCTTTTCAGCCAGAGCCATGCCGACCGCATTGGCGAGGCCCTGCCCGAGAGGTCCGGTGGTCGTTTCGATGCCCGCTGCGTGGCCGAACTCGGGATGCCCTGCGGTTTTCGATCCGGACTGGCGAAAATCCTTGAGCTCGTCGATGGTCATGTCTTCGTAGCCGAGCAGGTGAAGACATGAATAAAGCAACATCGATCCGTGGCCGGCGGAGAGGACAAACCTGTCCCTGTCCGGCCAGTCCGGATTTGCCGGATCAAACTTCAGAAACTTCGTGAACAGGACCGTCGCTATGTCCGCCGCGCCCATGGGCATGCCGGGATGGCCCGAATTGGCCTGCTGCACGGCGTCCATGGCCAGTGCCCGGACGGCATTTGCCATCCGTCTGGTCTTGGCGGCGCCCGAGTCGGCGTCGTCTGAAGCGTTGTCGATTGTTGCTGTTGCGCGATCAGCTGGTGTCATGGTGTCGCTGCCTGATTTGAACGCGCAGACAAATACCATTTGGCAATGGTGAGTCAATGGCAAGGATCGCAAATCGAACGCCTCGTCGCCCGCACATCGTGGATATGTTCGGACAACTCTTGATACATCGCACGAGACTGTTGACGGTAAGGTTGGCGACCGCCTAATGTTTTTCCTGTTGGGGAGCTGACCGATTTCGCCCCTGGGGCACGGCACTAGTGCGGCTTTCCAACGTCGTAAGTTGGTTGCGGCGGGTCCCGATGTCTGAAAAGTCCAGAATGCACGAGGCACTCGAGCGGTTCGAATCCGCGTTGAAAGGGTTCGAAGCCGCCGTGACGCATGCCAAGGATGCAGGCAAGCGACGGGAAGCGCTGGAAGCTGAAAAACAGGTTCTGATGGAGGACCGCTCGAAGCTGGCGGATGAACTCGATGCGGTGAAATCGAGAGCCAAGAAACTCGGACATGCCAACGATCAGGTTTCTGCGCGTCTCGGCGCAGCGATCGACAACATAAAGGCGATACTGGGCAGCGCCTGAACCGCAGCGGAAGTGGCGCGCAGAACCATCGCGGAAAGGCTTGAGGAATGCCGCAGGTGATCGTGCGGGTCAACGACCGCCCCTATACAATGATGTGCGACGAAGGCGAGGAAGACCATCTCGCCGAACTGGCCGCGTTCCTCGACAACGAAGTGTCTACACTGAAACAGAAGGTCGGACAGGTTGGAGACAGCCGTCTACTGCTGATGGCCTCGCTGGTCGTGGCGGACAAATTGTCAGAAGCGCTGCGACGGATCGAGGGACTGCAGGAGGAAATCGACGGCCTCAAAGATGCCCGAACCGCCGCGATGGACAGAAGCAAAACCATCGAGGATTCGATCGCCGACAAGCTTGAATCCGCGGCTGCCCGGATCGAGGCATTAAGCAGCGATTTGAACGCGGCGTCAAAATAGCAGCCGCATTCGCTCGGTCTTGAGTCGTCACAATTGGCAAATCAGGTACTGGATAATTTAACACCTTCGGCCTAAGTATTGGGCTCGGCGGTGCTGCGCGGTGCGTGCGGACACACAATCCCCGGGGCCTTATCGATCTCTTCGGGAGCTGACCCTGGTTGGAATCGTGGTTCCTTTCATTCGGCGCCCACCTACGCTTGTAGGTTCCCGGGATCGACAGTCCCACGGCCGGTGCGGCTCCGCCCCTTCCTTTCGACGCGTCCGGGTGACGCGGGGCGAATCGTTTACTGGAAGCATCCGTGTCCAACCCCGACTCTACAATCGAGGCCAAGAAGTCCCTGCGGACCACCGCAAGGGAAGCGCGGGCGCAAGCGTTCGAGGGCAGTAGCGGCGGCGGCCCAGCACTCCTGCAGTCAGCCATGCCCTTCCTTGATCAATTCGAGCCCGGAATCGTCTCGGCGTACTATCCGTTCGAAACGGAAATCGACTGCCTGCCGCTATTGGATGCCCTGCAGGGCAGGGGCTGGCGCATTGGATTGCCTGTGGTGCTCGGCAAAGGCCGGCCACTGGAGTTTCGTCTCTGGACGCCCGGCGAGGCACTGGTGCCCGGCTCGTTCGGAATTCCCGCGCCGCCGGATACTGCCGAAACGGTGATGCCTGACGTTTTCCTCGTTCCCATGCTTGCGTTCGACCATTACGGCTTCAGGCTCGGATATGGCGGAGGCTTCTACGACCGCACACTTGCGCTTGCGCGGACGGAGCGGACCGTCACCGCGGTCGGCCTGGCGTTCGATGCCCAGCGCGTCGACCGCTGTCCGATCGATGACTATGATCAGCCGCTCGACGCCATCATGACCGAAACAGGGCCGGTAGAGATCCTATCGGCGGAACCGTAGGGCCCACGCAGACATGCGCATTCTTTTTCTCGGAGATATCGTCGGCCGGCGTGGACGGGAGGCCGTTGTGAACCGCCTGCCGGACCTGCGTGAGAAACTCAAGGCCGACTTCGTCATCGCCAATGGCGAGAATTCTGCCGGAGGTTTCGGAATCACCGAACAGATCTTTGAGGATCTGATCGATGCCGGATGCGATGCCGTCACGCTTGGAAATCACGCCTGGGACCAGCGTGAGGCTCTTGTCTTCATCGAACGCCAGCCCAAGCTGCTGCGTCCGGTGAACTATCCGTCCGGCACTCCGGGGCGGGGTGCCGGCGTGTTCGAGGCGGCCAACGGCGCGACCGTGCTTGTGATCAATGTCATGGGCCGGCTTTTCATGGATCCGCTTGACGATCCGTTCGCCGCAATCGACCGCGAGCTCGCCGCCTGTTCCCTGGGCGAGGGATGCGATGCGGCCGTCATCGATTTTCACGCCGAGGCCACATCGGAGAAGATGGCCATGGGCCATTTCGTCGACGGCCGGGCGTCTTTCGTTGTCGGTACCCATACCCACGTTCCCACGTCGGACCATCAGGTCCTGCCCGGCGGCACGGCCTATGCCACTGATGTCGGCATGTGCGGCGACTACGATTCGGTGATCGGAATGGACAAGGACGAGCCGCTGAACCGGTTTCTGCGGAAGATTCCGAGCGGACGCATGAGCCCTGCCATGAGTGAGGCCACGGTCAGCGGGTTCCTGGTCGATCTTGAGGACAAGACGGGGCTCGCCATCCGGATCGAGCCGGTGCGGCAGGGCGGACGCCTGTCACAGACAATTCCCGATTTTGGCTAGTTCGCCCGAAACTCGCTGATTGCCCGGATTCGGGATGTTGTGTTTCGAGCCTCGATTTCAATCAGGCTGATCAGTTCCTGCGCCACAACGGGCAGACGCCAATGCCTTGATCGCATCAGATAGATGTCGAAGGTAAGATCCGGTTTGAACGGGCGCCAGACAACTCCCCGGTCGGCGTATTCGAGCGCGGTGATGATGTCGACGATCGCAATGCCGATGCCGCGGGTGACAAGATCGCAAGCCGTGTATGTCGTGAAGGTATCGATGCGCCGGCGAACTTTCACACGTTGACTATCGAGCGCGCCTTCGACGGCGAGCCGCCAGTGGTCGAAGTTGGAAAGCGAGATCAGCGTCTCACCGCCTAGTTCCGCTGGTCCCGCCGAT
The DNA here is from genome assembly GCA_965198845.1 of Hyphomicrobiales bacterium. Classification (GTDB taxonomy): domain Bacteria; phylum Pseudomonadota; class Alphaproteobacteria; order Rhizobiales; family JAJFHC01; genus CBDAQD01. The sequence goes on along the minus strand of CBDAQD010000002.1, from coordinate 5,270,129 downwards.
GCGAGTTCGGCCAGCCGGTGGTGATCCGGAAATACACACACCAGTGGCAGCTGCATCAGCAATTCGCGTTTGACGCCGGCGTCGTCGCCGACGGACATGCCGATGCCGAAATCGACCCGACCGGCGGCTACCCATTCGTTTATCCAACGCGAACTGCGGATGGGCAGCGACATCGACACATGTTCGTGCTCCGCCAAAAAACGGGCAACGATGTCCGGCAGCCATCCATGCGCGATCAGGGGCATGGCGGCCAGGAGTATTTCACCTTGCCTGTTGTTGCTCAGATCATCCGCAAAACGAGTGAGATGGTCGATGCCAAGGTAGGTGCGCTCGATCTGATCATAAAGCGCGCGGGCCTCGGCGGTCGGAACCAGTCTGTTTCCGGTTCGCTCGAACAGCATCAACCCAAGATCCGATTCCAGCAGTTTCAGGTGTTTGCTGACCGAGGGCTGGGTCACATGCAACCGTTCGGCGGCCGCCGTTACCGAGCCGGCATCCATGATCGCCTTGAAGACCTCTATCTGTCGGATGCTAGGTGCCACGACTGCCCCTCGTGAAGTCCAAGTATAACTTTTTTTTCTGCTGGCCAGAAAAATCGGGATTAGAGGAAATGGTAAGGCATGGCCTATCCTGACGCAATCGCGACACGACAGGTGTTGAACAGGATGGGGCCGTCATGGCTGAACCGGCGCAGAATTATGGAGACGTGGACAGGCAGGCCGGACTGAACCTGCTTCCGTTCTCTGCCGACGTCTATGAGGAGCGCCTTCGGTTTGTTCAAGATGATCTGGCCGCCAGAAAGCTTGCCGGAGTGCTTCTTTTCGACCCCGAGAACATCTTCTGGCTGACCGGATATCAGACCATCGGCTATTTCACCTTCCACACGATGTTCGTGCCGCAGGCAGGATTGCCGACGATCATCGGGCGCATCGTCAATCGCGATCTGGCGATGGCGCATTCCACCATCGGCGCGTTTGAGGCGATCACGGACACGGCCGACCCTGTCGACGTGCTGGTTTCATTCCTGCGGGATCAGGTTGCCGCGGATCAGTCGCTCGGCCTTGAGACGCGCGCTTGGTATCTGACCGTCAAGGATTACCTCAAGCTCTGTGAGACGGGTGGATTCGATACGGTCGAATGGAACGGCGTCATCGAGCCGCAACGGCCGGTGAAAAGCAACGCTGAAATAGAGCGTATGGAACATGCGGCCCGCTGCGCCGAAGCCGGGATTGAAGCCGCGATCGACGCCGTTGCACCCGACAAGACCGAAAACGATGTGGCGGCCGCCATGTTTGCCGCGAATATCGCCGCCGGCAGCGAATACCTGGGCCACCCGCCGCTGGTGGTCGCCGGCGAGACGACCGCGCTCTGCTTTGCCATGTGGCGGCGCCGGTCAATCAGGCGCGGAGACGTGGTGCTGCTGGAAGCGGCCGGATGCGTCGATCGCTATCACGCCATTCTCTCGCGACCCGTCGTCGTCGGGACGCCGACATCTGCACAGCAGGAGGCGGCAGACGCACTGCAGGGTGTCCTCGAAGCTGCGATAGATGCAATCAAACCCGGCTTGACGTCAGGCGAGGTGGACCGGGCTTGCCGCAGCGTGGTCGACGAGCGCGGTCTCGGGAAGTACTTCAAACACCGCTCGGCCTACGGGATTGGCATCGGCCTTCCGCCGAACTGGTCGGAAGGGCACATCTACGCCATCCGTCCCGACGATCCGCTCGTGCTCGAACCGAACATGACGTTCCACATCATTCCAACGCTGTTTCTAGACGACTTCGGCATGTGCTTCAGCGACAGCGTCCGGGTTACGGAAGACGGGTGCGAACTGCTCACCCGTTTTCCGCGCAAGCTGTTCGTTGCGGATGGCTGAATTTGAATATCGAACTGGGAGGAAGAAGGATGAGACAGTCAACCAAACGCAGGTTCTGGTCCAAGTTGGGCGCAGCCATTGTCGTTGCGTCTGCAATCGCTTCGGGTCCGGCGCAGGCCGGCGAGAAATGGGATATGCCGGCGGGCTATTCGGCCAAGAACTTCATCACCAAGAGCTATATTGCCTTTGCCGAAACCGTGACGAAGAACTCCGGCGGTGCGCTCGAAATCGTCGTGCACCCGTCGGGGTCGCTCTACAAGGCATCCGAGATCCTGCGCGCAGTGCGCTCAGGACAGGTGCCGATCGGCGGGCGCTACATGGGAGCGCACGCCAAGGAAGACCCGATCTTCGGCGTCGACACGGTGCCGTTTCTGGCGACCAATGGCGAGGAGGCCTGGAAGCTTTATCAGGCATCGAAGCCGGAACTCGAGGCGGCTCTTGAAAAGCGGGGCATGAAGCTGCTTTTCACCGCAGTCTGGCCGCCTCAGGGCTTGTTCGTGAAAAAGAAGGTCGATGATGTCGGCGACATGAAGGATGTGAAGTTCCGCGCCTATGACGCGGGGACCACGCGGCTTGCGAAACTCATGGGCGCAGTCCCGACCAAGACCGAGGCCACCGAGATCGGCCAGGCATTTTCAACGGGCGTCGCGGAGAGCATGATTGCCTCAGGCGCCATCGGCGTGTTCCGCAAGATGTGGGACTACGTGGATTACTTCTACGAGGTCAATGCCTGGCTGCCGAAGAGTGCCGTCGTCGTGAACATCGATGCGTGGAACAAGCTCGACGACAAGACGAAGAAGGTTGTCATGGATGCCGCTGCCGAGACCGAGAAATCGGTCTGGAAGGCGATGGAACCGACCAACGGCGGATACAAGAAGACAATGTCCGACAACGGCATCAACGTGCTTGAGCCCAGCCAGCAGCTGAAGGCGGATTTCAGGAAGATCGGCGAAACCATGTCGAATGAGTGGGCCGAGGCTGCCGGGGACCGGGGTGCCGCAGTCATCAAGGCCTACAGGCAGTAATTCTCGCTCTGGCGGGTGTCGTCGCCGTGGCGGCCCCGCCTGCTTTTCCGAACCCAGTCGAGGAGCGGAGCCTTGCTGGCAAAGATCGATAGCAGTCTGCACGCACTCTACCGCTTGTGCGGTTTTGTCGCCGCCGCGTTCATCGTGCTCATCGCGTGTCTGGTGCTTGTCAATATCGGCAGCCGTCTGATGGGTTCGTTCGTTCCCGGCATGACGGAGGGGGCAGGGTATTCGATGGCGGCAGCCGGTGCGCTGGGCCTTGCCTATACGTTCGGCGAGCACGGCCATATCCGCGTCACGATGCTGATCGGCCGGCTCAGAGGAAGGGCCCGTTTCGGGCTTGAGGCGTGGGCGCTGATCGTGGCAGCCGGTCTCAGTTGCTACCTCGGCTACTATCTGCTGCGCATGGTCTACGTGTCCCATCTCTATGAAGACCGGAGCGATGGATCGGATGAACTGCTGATCTGGATCCCACAGGTGCCGATGGCCTTCGGTTTTGCGGTCTTTGCCGTCGCGCTCGTCCATGCCGTCATCTCCGGATTGGCGAAAGGCGACATTGATACCGGTGAAAGCCGAGACGACTCTGTCGACCTCGCAGGACACTGAGCCATGGAACAGATCTTCAGCAGCGCATTCCTCCTGATTGTCCTGGTCGCTTTTCTCGGCACCGGCGTGTGGATCGGGCTGTCTCTGCTGGGCGTCGGCGTGTTCGCAATGCTCATATTCACGACACGGCCCATCGGCGACGCCATGGCCACGACCGTATGGTCGCACACGTCGTTGTGGGGGCTCTCAGCGCTGCCCCTGTTCATCTGGATGGGAGAGATCCTGTTCAGGTCGAAACTGTCGGAGACGCTCTTTTCGGGCCTGTCACCGCTCATGCGGCGGCTCCCGGGAGGCCTGCTGCACGTCAATGTGGTGGGCTGTTCGACATTCGCCGCCATTTCGGGATCAAGTGCGGCCACGCTGATGACCATCGGCAAGATGACGATGCCGCAGCTTAAGAAGCACGGCTATCCGGATTCCCTGGCCGCGGGCACGCTGGCCGGCGCGGGCACGCTGGGACTTCTGATCCCGCCGTCGATCACGATGATCATCTACGGCGTGACGGTGCAGGAGTCGATCGGCCGGCTCTTCATCGCAGGCGTCTTTCCGGGGTTGATGCTGACGGCGCTGTTCATTCTCTACATCATGGCCTGGGGCACATTCAGCGAGCGAGGGCGTCAGCTGCGCGAAGAAGGATCGAGCTGGCGCGAGAAGATGCAGGGCGCGCTCCAGCTCAGCCCGATCATCGGCCTGATCTTTGCCGTGATCGGATCGATCTATGTCGGCATTGCGTCGCCGACGGAAGCCGCGACACTCGGCGTGATCGGGGCCATGGTCCTGTCCGCGGCACAGGGCACCCTGTCTCTGGACACGCTGAAATCCTCGCTGCTCGGGACCGTCAAGACGACCTCGATGATCATGCTGCTCCTGGCCGGTTCGGCGTTCCTGACCCTTGCCATGGGTTTCACCGGCCTGCCCCGGCAACTTGCGGAGTGGATCGGCGGAATGAACCTGACGCCGGGGATGCTGATCGCCGTGCTGACGCTGTTTTATATCTTCCTCGGGTGTTTCCTTGACGGTATTTCCATGATCGTTCTGACCATGGCGGTCATCGAACCCCTGGTGCGGGCGGCGGGCATCGACATGATCTGGTTCGGTGTGTTCGTGGTCCTGGTCGGTGAGATGGCCCTGATCACGCCGCCGATCGGCTTCAATCTGTTCCTTGTCGAGAGCATGACGGGCAAAGGCATCGGCTTCGTATCCCGGGCGACGCTGCCGATGTTCCTCCTGATGCTGCTCGGCGTGGTTCTCCTGACCCTGTTTCCGGGGCTCGCAACATGGCTGCCAAGCGCCATGACGGCGCGGTGAGCCGAGCGGTGCGCGGTCCGATTTCAGAAAACATCCGTTTCGATGATGGGCCGTATCCGCGTGCTCGGATCGGGTTCATCTGCGTCGCCAATGCCGGGCTCACCGAGGGAGAGATGCAGCGGATGTGCCCCGAAGGTGTGGGCCTGAGCTTTACGCACATGCGCATGGAGACCGAATGCACGATCGAGAACCTTGCCAGCATGGAGCATGACATTGACGATGCCCTGTCGGCGTTCATGCCGGCGCGCACGGATCTTGACGTGCTCTGTTACAACTGCACGTCCGGAAGCTTTGTGATCGGGGAAGACGTCATCAGGGCCAAACTGGAGACAGGGCGCCGACACGTAATCGGCACAACGCTGCTCTCCGGGGTGGTCGAGGCCATGAAGGTTCTGGATATCAAATGCGTGAGCGTCGGTACGGCATACACCTCTGATATCGACCGCCTTGAAAAGGACTATCTGGAAGCGCGCGGCATCGCAGTTCCGGTCATCGAAGGTCTGGGGCTCGGGACGGATGGCGAAATGAACCGGGTCAGCCCCGCATTCCTGCGTGATTTCGCCATCTCACTCGACCGGCCGGAGGCCGACGGGGTCTTCCTCAGCTGCGGTGCACTGAGGTCGCTGGAAATTGTCGAAGATGTTGAGCAGGCTCTAGGCAAGCCCGTAATCTGCAGCAACCAGGCCAGCTTCTGGCACTGCCTTCGCCTTGCCGGGATCGAAGATCCGGTGAAGGGTTTCGGTCGATTATTTGAGAATTAGAGGCGGTGCGTTACTGACCGGCAGCCTTGCGGAATTCGATGACGCGGGCATCCGCGCGGCGATTCACGTCCTCTACCGAGTCGGTAATGCTGCTGAGCTTGTTGAGGATCTCGGCCATTTTCGCAGGATCTTCCACGGCGTCGCCACTGGCGAGGTTTTGCCTGATCGAAGCGATGGTGGAATTGGCTTCGCCGCACAGGTCTGCCAGATCGCGGAGATGGTCTACCGTTTCACGGGTCACGGCACCGAGCTGTGACAGACGCGCGAGATGACCGAGTGCGGCCACGTTATGGGTCGTGCTCGCATCCTGAAGGGTCAGGTCCTCATGATCTGCGCCAGCGCGCTTGAAGTCTGTCATTGATCGTGCCTCTCAGCCCTGGAAATCGTCTTAGCCCGCGAGCAGGCTAGGCAATGCCGGTTAACGGCATGTTAAGCGGTCGGGAACAAGGGGCGATGCGAACCGCGGTGGTGGATCACGTGGGTGCCGGCCGATTGACGAGATAGAGCCCGGTTGCCACCAGGGCCGCCGCGGCGATCAGCGTGAGCGTCAACGGTTCGTCCAGAAGCACGACTCCGAAAAAGACGCCGAACAGGGGCGCCAGGAATATGAAGGCGGCGACGCGCGAGGCCGGATAGCGGCTGATCAACCAGAACCAGGTCAGGAAACTAACGGGCACGACGAGAACAACCTGGAATGCGAAGGACGCCATGACGATCGGGGTCGGATCGAAGAATCCCGGTTCGCCGATCAGCAGCGATATCGGCGGCAGCATGACGCCTGAAACCGCAAGCTGGTAGAGCAGGGTCCGGTTGGGGCTGATCTTGCCGAGCTTGCTGGCCTTGATGAACACGGTGGCACCACCCCAGAGGATAGCGGCAGTGAGCACCATCACATCTCCCAGAAGTTCGCGATAGGTCGGGAAGCGCAGGGCGTCGGCAAAGACCAGGGCAATCCCGGCGAAGGCCAGCAGAAGTCCGATGGACTTGACGGTATTGAGACGTTCGTCGGAGAGAAAGATATGCGCTCCGAGTGCCACGAAGAATGGCTGGGTGTAGAAGAACAGGGCGCTGCGGGATGCTGTCGTGAATACGAGACCGGCATAGAGCAGGATAAACTCCACGCCGAAAATGACACCGGCGATCACGCCGAGCCACAGCGTCCCGTCGCGCTCGAAAATGCGAACGCCGCGTGACCACGACCAGGCCCATACGATCAGGGCCGATCCGAGCGATCGGAGCCCTGCCTGCCAGACGGGAGAGATTCCGCCATTGGCCACCTTGACGGCAATCTGGTTGAAGCCCCAGGTCGCTGCGACCATCACCATGAGCATGACGGCAAGCGTGTCGAGCTGGCTTTGTGTTTCCCTTTGCACTTACGTTTTGCCTCCAGAATGTCGCGGCAGAGCGACGGGCCGGGATAGTATGGATAGCGGACGCGATGGGCAATTCCGCCGCAAAAGGCTTGGCTTGTAGACCCGGCGGCGCTTATAAGATCGGCAAATTCTGAGGTTGAAGCGCGCCGGCCGCGAACGGTTGCGGCGCGCCGGGTGGAAGAGGTCGAAATGGCTGGACATTCAAAATTCAAGAACATCCAGTTCCGCAAAGGGGCACAGGACAAGAAGCGGGCCAAGCTGTTTTCGCGGCTTGCCAAGGAAATCACGGTTGCCGCGAAGATGGGGATGCCCGATCCGGATGCCAATCCGCGCCTGCGCACGGCCATTCAGGCGGCGCGCGCGCAGAACATGCCCAAGGACAACATCGAGCGCGCCATCAAGAAGAGCCAGGACGCCGGCGGCGAGAACTACGAAGAAGTGCGCTACGAGGGCTTCGGCGCCGGTGGCGTCGGAGTCATTGTCGAGAGCCTGACAGACAACCGCAACCGAACGGCGAGCGAGATCCGGGCAACGTTCTCGAAGCATGGCGGCAACCTGGGCGAGACCGGGTCTGTGTCTTTCATGTTCAACCGCGTCGGCGCCATCGAATTCGATGCGGATGCTGCCTCGGCCGACGACATGTTCGAGGCCGCCATCGAGGCAGGGGCTGACGACTGTGAATCGACCGAAGACGGTCATGAACTCATCTGCGGTGCCGAATCACTGCATGATGTGGCACGCGCGCTGGAAGATCGTTTCGGCGAGCCGCGTGCTGCCAAGATCATCTGGAAACCCCAGAGCACGGTCGAGCTTGATGACGAAAAGGGCGAAACACTGCTGCGCATGCTCGACGTTCTCGATGACAATGACGACGTCCAGAATGTCTATGCCAACTTCGAGGTGTCCGACGCGGTGTTCGAGCGGCTCGGCGGCTGACCGGTTGGCGCTGCGGCGGGCGGTCCGGCCATGAGCGCGCGGGTGCGTCTGATCGGCCTCGATCCCGGCCTGCGCAATACCGGTTGGGGCATCATCGATTGCGAGGGCACCAGGCTGAGCCATGTGGCGAACGGGTCGGTTTCGTCGACCGCGTCGGCATCGCTGGCCGAACGGCTGGTCGAACTCCATGACGGCCTTGGAGAGGTTCTTCGCCAGTTCGAACCGGACGAAGCGGCGGTCGAGCAGACCTTCGTCAACAAGGACGCAGGGGCCACCCTCAAACTTGGCCATGCCCGCGGCATCGCGCTTCTGGTGCCGGCGGCGGCGGGTATCCGCGTGGCGGAATATGCGCCAAACCACGTGAAAAAATCCGTGGTCGGCAGTGGCCATGCCGGCAAGGAGCAGATCCGCATGATGGTGGGCGTGCTGCTGCCGCGGTGCGATCCCGCCAACGCCGATGCGGCGGACGCGCTGGCGATCGCCATCACGCATGCGCATCACCGCGGTGTTTCCAGCCGCATCCCGTTGCCGGGAGCAAAGGCGTCATGATCGGTAAGCTCAAGGGGCTGATCGACTCCTACGGCGAGGACTGGGTCATCGTCGACGTCGGCGGTGTCGGATATCACGTGCAATGCTCGGCGAAGACGCTGTCCGCACTGCCGTCGCCCGGAGAGGCTGCGGCGGTGGCGATCGAGACTTATGTGCGCGAGGACCAGATCCGGCTGTTCGGGTTTGCGTCCGAAAACGAGCGTGACTGGTTTCGCTTGCTGCTGAGCGTCCAGGGCGTCGGCACGAAGGTGGCTCTCGCCATACTGAGCACGCTCGGACCAGGTGAATTGGCCAGTGCCGTGGCGCTCCAGGACAAGGCCCAGGTTGCGCGGGCGCCCGGCGTCGGACCGAAGGTCGCCCAGCGCATCGTGACCGAGCTCAAGGACAAGGCACCGGCTATGAGCGGTGCCGATCCGGCGCTCGCCGGGCTGCAGAGCGCGCTCGACGCTCCGCTTGCCACGCCCGCGGTCGACGCGGTGTCGGCGCTGGTCAATCTGGGCTACGGTCAGACCCAGGCCGGTGCTGCGGTCAGCGCCGCCATCAGGCAGTCCGGTGAGGACGCGGGGGCCGAAGAGCTCATCCGGGTCGCGCTCAAGGAGCTTGCGCGATGAACGACAGGCTGGTGAACAGTGCCGAGACGGACGGCGACGGCGGCGACAGCTCGCTGCGCCCGCTCAGTCTCGAGGAGTTCATCGGTCAGGCCCAGGCACGCTCCAACCTGCGTGTGTTCATCGAAGCCGCCCGTGCCCGTGCCGAGCCGCTGGATCACGTGCTTTTCGCCGGGCCGCCCGGTCTCGGCAAGACGACGCTCGCCCAGATCGTCGCCCGCGAGCTTGGCGTTAATTTCCGCGCGACGTCGGGACCGGTGATTGCCAAGGCCGGAGATCTGGCCGCCCTCCTAACCAACCTCGAAGAGCGTGACGTCCTGTTCATTGACGAGATTCACCGCCTCAATCCGGCGGTCGAGGAAATCCTCTATCCGGCAATGGAAGACTTCCAGCTCGATCTCATCATCGGGGAGGGGCCGGCGGCCCGCTCGGTGCGGATTGATCTGGCCCGGTTCACGCTGGTCGGTGCGACGACACGCACCGGCCTCTTGACGACGCCCTTGCGCGACCGGTTCGGAATTCCTGTCAGGCTCAATTTCTATACGGAAGACGAACTGCAGGACATCGTGACCCGAGGGGCTCGCGTGCTTGGCGTGTCCATGTCGCCCGACGGAGCGACCGAGATTGCGCGCCGCTCGCGGGGAACGCCCCGTGTCGCCGGACGGCTGCTGCGGCGGGTTCGCGACTTCGCATCCGTTGCGGGTGCCGAAGAGATCGATGCGGCCAGTGCGGACCGCGCGCTTGCCCAGCTTGAGGTCGATTCCCGCGGACTGGACGCACTGGATCACCGCTATCTCAATTGTATTGCGCTCAACTTCGGTGGCGGACCGGTCGGCATCGAGACCATCGCGGCTTCGATCAGCGAGCCGCGCGACGCGATCGAGGAAATTATCGAGCCCTACCTGATCCAGCAGGGGTTCGTGAACAGAACGCCTCGCGGCCGGGTGGTCACGCAGAATGCGTTCGCGCATCTTGGACTCGCGACGCCTTCCGGTTTCCAGGGCTCCCAGGCCGAGCTGTTTCTCGACGAAAACGAGCGTAAGGATGACTGACGGCTCGGACCACGGCGGCAACTGGCGGGATCTTGCCGGACGCGTCGAGGGGAAAACGCATCGCTATCCGGTCCGGGTCTATTACGAAGACACGGACTTCTCCGGTGCCGTCTACCATGCCAACTACCTCAAATTCTGCGAACGCGGCCGTTCCGACTTCCTGCGTCTCATCGGCATTCACCACTCGGAGCTGAGGGATGCGGTCTGGGAAGGCCGGTCCTACGGATTTGTCGCCCGCAAGATCACCATGGATTTTCTTCGGCCCGCGACGATTGATGACGTGCTTGAAGTGCACACCCGGTTCAACGGGGTTTCCGGCGCGCGGTTCGATATCAATCAGAAGATAATGCGCGCATCAGAGACAATCTTCGATGCCGATGTGATGGTCGCGCTCGTGGGGCCGGACGGGCGCCCCGTGCGTGTTCCGCGCGGAATGCTCGATCTGATTCGGCCATATGTCGCAGATGTGACCGGCTGACCGCCCTTCATCCCCGAAACCGGGCATGGATGTATTGTCACGCAGGCTCTGTTGTGACAGTAAGAGAGTCTGTATTGGGTTGGGTTTGTAGGCAGTGCGTCGTCCGCCGATGGGACGGAATGCCCTAGTTTTAACACATTGACCGGCTTCTTCATCCGTCTCGCAATACCTATATTTGGCATTGGGGCGATCCATCTGGTGGGATCGAGCTTGGAGTTTCCGGTTAAATGAGTCGCGGTTGGTCCGTTTGCGCGGGCATTGGTGTCTACGACCAGATGCAAGGGATTAAGAGGCCTGCTGAATGAATCCCTCTGATATTGCTACGGCTGCGCTTCAGGCGCAGCCCGGGGATTTCTCGCTTCTATCGCTGTTTTTCCAGGCGGATATCGTCGTCAAGCTCGTCATGATCGGGCTGATCGGCGCATCCGTGTGGTGCTGGGCCATCATATTCGAGAAACTGTTCTCGATCGGCCGGGTGCGCCGCCTGATTGCGAGATTCGAGAAGATCTTCTGGTCGGGCCAGTCACTTGACGAGCTTTACAACACACTTGGTCACCGCCCGAATCGCGGCACGGCAGCACTGTTCGTCGCGGCAATGAGGGAATGGAAGCGCAGCCGCGACACCGGTCAGCGGCCGGCCATCGGCGGCCTCCAGATGCGGCTGGAAAAGGTGATGGAGGTGACCATCCAGCGGGAGATGGCAAAGCTCGAAAACCGGCTTCTGTTTTTGGCAACGGTGGGGTCGACGGCTCCGTTCATCGGGCTTTTCGGTACCGTGTGGGGCATCATGAACGCCTTCCAGGCGATCGCCGTCAGCAAGAACACGAACCTTGCCGTGGTGGCGCCCGGTATCGCCGAAGCGCTGTTTGCCACAGCGCTCGGACTTCTTGCAGCCATCCCGGCCGTGGTCGCCTACAACAAGTTTTCAACCGACCTGTCCAAGATCGCGGGCAGGATGGAGAATTTCGCAGATGAGTTTTCTGCGATAATGTCACGTCAGATCGACGAACGGATGTAACGCATGGGTGTATCAGGCACGGGCACCGGGGGCGCTTCGAGAGGCAGAGGCCGCAGGCGGCGTCAGAGCTATGTGCCGATGTCGGAAATCAACGTGACGCCATTTGTCGACGTGATGCTGGTGCTGCTGATCGTTTTCATGGTGGCGGCACCGCTGCTGACGGTGGGCGTTCCGATTGAATTGCCGAAGACGGAAGCCAAGCCGCTGCAGGGCGACAAGGAACCGCTAACCATAACCGTCGATACTCAGGGCAAGGTGTTTCTGCAGGAAACGGAAATCGAGGTGGACAAACTTGTGCCGAAATTGCTTGCCATCACGGAGAACGGCTACGAGGAGAGAATCTACGTACGCGGCGACCGGCAGGTTAATTACGGCACTGTCATGAAGGTCATGGGGACGGTCAGTGCCGCCGGATTCCGGCGAATAGCGCTGGTGACGGAACTTGAGGAAGACGGTTAGCGTCCCGAAATCATGTATGCAAGTGTGACATTCTCGATCGTTGTTCACGCGGTGATTATCGCCGCAGCCGTGATCGGTTTGCCCGATCCGGAAGAATACGATGCGAAGCTGACCGAAGCCGTGCCGGTTGAAATTCTGACTGTGTCCGAGCTGACCCAGCTTCAGGCGCAGAAGAAGGACGCCAAGCCCACCGAGAAGGTCGCGCCGGAGAAAGTTGAAAAGGAGCCGGAGCGTCCGGCACCGAAGCCGGCCGAGGAGCAGAAGCAGACGGCAGCACTGGAGCCGGACCCCGCACCACCGCCGCCGGAGCCCGAGCCGGAGCCAAAGCCTGAAGCCGTGACCCCCGCGCCGCCGCAGGTCCGCGAAGAGAAGGCCAAGGTCAAGGACAAGCCCGAACCCAAGCCTGAGCCGGAGCCACAGCCCGAGCCCAAGGCAGAGGAACCCGAGAAGCAGACCGCGGCGAAGCCGGTTCCGCGCCCGAAGGTCAAGCCAAAGCCGCCCAAGCGGGTCGTGAAGAAAAAGAAAGATGACTTCAATCTGGATCAGATTTCTGCGCTTCTCGACAAGAGCGAAGACGAGAATCAGCGCCGGATCGATCCTTCGGAGTCGACTGAAGGTAGTCCGACCCAGGGCGACATCGATCTCGGCATCGGCAGCGATGCCGAGATCACTCTGGATGAAAAGGATGCTCTCAGGGCGCAGATCGAGCGGTGCTGGAATCCGCCGGTTGGCGCGGCCGGCGCTCAGGATCTGCTGATCAAGTTGCGGATTTCGCTGAGACAGGACGGCACGCTGCAATCGCCGCCGGTACTTGTGAACTCCGGGTCGAGCCAATATTTTCAGGTCGCGGCTGAAAGCGCGATCCGTGCTGTGAGGCGCTGTGAGCCGTATCAGATGCCGGCTGAAAAGTATGGGGCTTGGCGGCAGATTATCTTAAACTTCAATCCTGCTCACATGTTCCGGGGCTGAGTGTACTTCCCCTATTTGAGGTCGAAAGCGGAAAAGATATCCATGACAGGAAACCTGACCGAACGTGTAGGCCGAGTTCTGTTCGCCGCCGCCGTTGTGACGATTGCGACGTTCTCCTGGGCGCCCAAGGCCCAGGCGCTGATCGAGATTGATATTACCAAAGGCCGCGTCGAGCCTATGCCGATCGCCCTGCCTGATTTCGTGGGGAACTCACCGGAAGAGCAAAAATTCGGCAAGGACATCGCGGCAGTGATCACCAACAATCTGCGCCGTTCCGGTCTCTTCAAGCCGCTACCTCCGGCGTCCTACATCGAAAAGCTGTCCGGTTTCGACAAAGCGCCGCGTTTCGGCGACTGGCGCATTATCAATGCCCAGGCACTGGTTACGGGTCGTGCGACGGTTCAGAGCGACGGCCGGCTCAAGGCGGAATTCAGGCTGTGGGACGTGTTTGCCCAGAAGGAGATGAGGGCGAGGCGGTTCTTCACGACGCCGCGCAACTGGCGGCGCATCGGACACCTGATCTCCGATGAGATCTACAAGCGGCTGACCGGCGAGAACGGGTACTTCGATACCCGTGTCGTCTTTGTCGAGGAATCTGGCCCCAAGAGCAATCGCATCAAGCGCCTGGCAATCATGGATCAGGACGGATTCAACTACAGGCGGCTGACCAACGGTACTGCGCTGGTTCTGACGCCGCGGTTCAGCCCGACGCGCCAGGAAATCACTTACATGTCCTACCGTGGCGACCGTCCGCGGGTCTATCTCTACAATATCGAGACGGGACAGCAGGAATCGGTCGGGGATTTCCCCGGCATGACGTTCGCTCCGCGATTTTCGCCGGACGGTCTTCGGGTCGTCATGAGCCTGCAGCGCGGTGGCAACTCGAATATCTATTCGATGGATCTGCGCACCAAGAAGACCACCAGGCTGACCAATACGGCGGCGATCGATACCGCGCCGTCCTATTCGCCGGACGGCCGGCAGATCACATTCGAGTCCGACCGGGCCGGGACACAGCAGATTTACGTCATGAACGCCAACGGTTCGAATCAGCGCCGTATCAGTTTTGGCAAAGGACGGTATTCAACACCGGTCTGGTCGCCGCGCGGTGACCTCATAGCCTTTACAAAAATCCAGCAGGGAAAGTTCCTGATCGGGGTCATGAAGCCGGACGGAAGCGGCGAGCGTATTCTGACCGAGGGTTACCATAATGAAGGCCCGACATGGGCACCAAATGGCCGCGTTCTCATGTTTTTTCGGGAAACGCGCGGTGAGCAGGGCGGTCCGAAGCTCTGGATGGTGGACCTTACCGGCTACAATGAACAGCAGGTTGAAACACAGAGCTTTGCATCCGACCCGGCTTGGTCGCCCTTGATCAATTAGGTCTGTCGAAGTAGTGTTCCGGCAGCTTGCGAGCTAGAGGCCACAATAATCAATTACAAGACCAACAGGGTGGTGTTGAACTCCGTAGGGAGGGGCCTGGCATTGTGCCATGGGGTTGGACCTGCATCTGCAGACAGGTGCCGAGAGTGTCTGTGAATGAGGAGTGAGAGTATATGACGCGCCATGGGAACAGTCTTAGGGCTCTTGTCGTCTGCGGCCTAATGCTTGTCGTGGCGGCTTGTTCCTCGTCGTCCAAACTCGACGGCCGGACCGCAGCGACGCCCGGCTCAGAGCAGGATTTCATCGTGAATGTCGGTGATCGGGTCTTCTTCCCGACAGACATCACGAGCCTGACCCAGACCGGCAAGGAAACGTTGCGCCGTCAGGCAGCGTGGCTGAAGCTTTATCCGCAGGTGAAGATTCTTGTCGAGGGACACGCCGACGAGCGTGGCACCCGCGAATACAACCTGGCCTTGAGCGCCAGGCGCGCGGAGAATACCAAGAACTTCCTTGTCAGCCAGGGGGTCCAGCCGGCACGGATACGGACCATATCCTACGGCAAGGAACGTCCGGTTGCGCTTTGTGACGCGGAATCCTGTTGGTCGCAAAACCGGCGGGCGGTCACCGTGGTCACCGAAGGCGCAGCATCCTGATCGCCTATCCACGCCTTGAATTGGTCGCGAACGTCTCATAATCCTGGCCGATGAGCCTGTAGGATTGCAATTTGCGCGATACGGTTTTGCGCCGTATACCAGTTGTGCAGATATGTTGATCCGGAGTGCGGTCCGGGCACCTGGCGTAACACCGGGATCAGGCAATCAGAATTCTGCGGTTGACCATTTTGCGGAGTAGCGCGATGCCGATGATGGCAAGATTCCCCACAGTTTTTGCGGCGATTGCCGGTGCAGGGATGGTGGCCTTACTGGGTATGGAAAGCCCGAAGGCGCAGGCGCCGGGCGACTGGCAGGGCATGGTTGATCGAATCAATAACCTGCAGGACCAGATTTATCGCCTGCGCGAGGCGCCGGGCGGGGGAGGCGTGACACAACTGCAGGGATCAGTCTCTCAGGGGGATCCGGCGTCCGAGGCCGGCCTTGCTTTGCGCATTGATAACGTTGAGGGACAGCTGCGGAACCTTACCGGGCAAATCGACCAACTGAGTTTCCAGATTCAGCAGCTCAGCGAGCGCTTCAACCGGTTCTCGGAGGATGTCGAGTTTCGGTTCCGTGACCTCGGGTCGAACAGAGGGCGTTCCGGAAATCTGAACGCACCCCGGTCCTCGAACCGCGTTGCCAAGGTAGAGCAGCCAAGTTCGTCTCTGGATGGCGGCGTGACCTATTCTTCCGAGTCCCAACTTCCGGACACGGCCTTGCAAGGTCCCGAGACCGGCGGAGGTGATCTGGGCAAGGCTCCGGGACCGCGGATCCTCGGAACGATACCCGGCAGCGGGTCACAGTCGTCATCGCTCGTGCCCGAGCCGGTAACAAGCCAGCCGCTAAGCGGGTCAGATGCTCCGCGCGGACCGGACGCTCTCTATCAGGACAGTCACGAGAAACTGCTCCGACGCCAGTTCAGTGCTGCCGAGGCCGGGTTCAAGAAATTCCTGCGCAGCTATCCCAAGAGCAAGCTTGCGGGCAACGCGCAATATTGGCTCGGCGAATCCTACTATGCGAGGCGGCAGTACAACCGGGCCGCCAAGGCATTCCTCACCGGCTACAAGCGCTATCCGAAAGGCCGCAAGGCGCCGGATAACTTGGTGAAACTCGGCATGACCCTTGCCCGGCTTGGCCAGAAGAAACAGGCTTGTGCGACGCTGGCGGAAGCGCAGAAAAGGTTCCCGCGCGCGTCAGCGGTTCGCCAGGTGGCGAAAAAAGAGCGCTCACGTGCCGGGTGCTGACACCAGCCCATCCGTCACAATATCCACCGCCGAGGCGGCCGATCTTCTCAGTCCGCTGAAACAGTATGACCATGTTGCGATCGCCGTGTCGGGCGGTCCGGACAGCGTTGCGCTCATGCTGCTTGCCGCTGAATGGGCTGGCGCAACGGCGGAGCATCCGCGTCTCACCGCCGTTACCGTTGATCACGGCTTGAGACCCGAGTCTCGGACCGAGTCCGAGACCGTTGCTGGCTGGGCGGAACAGGCCGGTCTGAAACATGTGATCCTGACGTGTGATGAGTTGCATTCCGGGAGCCGCTTGCAGGAAAGAGCCAGGGAACACCGTTACAATCTGCTGCGGAACTGGTGTACGGAAAACGGTGCGGGTGCCATTGCGCTCGCGCACACGCTTGACGATCAGGCGGAGACCGTGCTCATGCGGCTTGCGCGCGGCAGCGGGCTTGACGGGCTGACGGCGATGAGCCCGATCAGCAAGCGATCCGGAATCGACCTGGTGCGTCCGTTTCTGGCGACAGCCAAGTCTCGCCTGATCGCGACGCTCGAGGGCCGAGGGCATCCCTGGATCGAAGATCCCAGCAACCTGAACGAGGACTTTGAAAGGGTCCGGATCCGGGCGCTCATGCCCGGGCTCGCGGAAGTTGGTCTGACACCGGATGCGCTGGCGCTGAGCGCGTCGCGTCTGGCGGTCGTGCGTGACGCGATCGAAGTGGATGTCGCCCGTGCCATGGAATGCTGTGTCCGCGTGGTCGACGCAGGCGTGTGCAGTGTGGACCCGGCAGTGTTGTCAGAGCTGCCTGAGGAAATTGCCGCGCGCGTCCTGGAGCGCTGTCTGACAGCAGTCGGCGGCGGCCAATATCCGCCCGGCCGCGAGAAGATCGGACGACTGGCCGGACAACTCGGATCGGATGAATTCGGTGGTGCGACCCTGGGTGGCTGTATCCTCGGGAATGTTGCTGCGGGAAGAATCGCCGTAACGCGGGAGGTGCGGCCGGGTGCCATAGAAAATTTGTATGTGGCACGGGACCAGAGTGTGGTTTGGGACGGGCGGTTTCATGTTTCGGTCGCTCCGGACGGCCCGGAGCAAATCATCGTCAGACCGCTTGGCGACGAAAGACCGGAGGATCTCGAAAGTACTTGTGCCGGGATTGGGCAATTTCCCGCATTTATCCGGCGTACGCTTACCTCTGTTTGGCACGAAGACCGCCTGATCGGCGTTGCCGGGCATCCGAACAGTTTCCAAGGATCGGGCGTCCACGTTAAGTTTGATGATCGCGGTCTGTTGAGCCCGGGAATTTGGGGCGATACGCTCTGATTTTATAACGCCAAGTTTACCTGATTGCCCTAATCTCGCCTCGTGTCAGGGTATAGAAAGCTCCATAGTCGGGATCGTGCGCGGTTTCGTATATGAGAAACTTGGCAAATGTGGTCCGTCGCCCTATCTATGGTGTGAGCGAAGATAGCGGCGAAAAGCCCGGTTTCGTGTTAAAAATGGCGAAACACGCAAGACATTCTGCATTGGTTCGAAAGGGGTTCGTGTGAACAATTTCAGAAACTTCGCCCTCTGGGTGATCATAGCGCTATTGCTGATGGCGCTTTTCAACCTGTTTCAGAGCCCGAGCCAACGCGCGGCAACCAATGAAATCAGTTTCTCGCAACTCCTGGCGGAAGTGGATGCCGGCAATGTTCGCGAGGTCACGATCGCCGGGGAGACCATCACCGGCAACTTCAATGACAACAGGCCTTTCCAGACCTATTCGCCGAAGGATCCCAACCTCGTCGATCGTCTGTATGAAAAGGGTGTGAAAATTACGGCGCGTCCGGCGAACGAGGATGTTCCTTCGCTGCTCGACGTGTTCGTGTCGTGGTTCCCGATGTTGCTTCTGATTGCCGTATGGATCTTCTTCATGCGGCAGATGCAGGGCGGCGGCGGCAAGGCCATGGGCTTCGGCAAGTCCAAGGCGAAGCTGCTGACCGAACGCCACGGCCGTGTGACCTTCGACGATGTTGCGGGTATCGACGAGGCCAAGGAAGACCTGCAGGAGATCGTCGAGTTCCTGCGTGATCCGCACAAGTTCCAGCGTCTCGGCGGTCGCATTCCGAAGGGAGCGCTGCTCGTCGGACCTCCCGGCACCGGTAAGACGCTTCTCGCCCGTGCAATCGCGGGTGAGGCCAACGTCCCGTTCTTTACGATTTCCGGTTCGGATTTCGTCGAGATGTTCGTGGGCGTCGGTGCCAGCCGTGTCCGTGACATGTTCGAGCAGGCGAAGAAGAATGCGCCTTGCATTATCTTCATCGACGAAATCGATGCCGTCGGACGACACCGCGGTGCGGGCCTCGGCGGCGGCAACGACGAGCGCGAGCAGACGCTCAACCAGCTGCTTGTCGAGATGGACGGCTTCGAAGCCAATGAAGGTGTCATCCTGATCGCCGCGACCAACCGTCCGGATGTTCTTGACCCGGCACTTCTGCGTCCCGGCCGTTTCGACCGCCAGGTTGTGGTGCCGAATCCCGATATCATCGGTCGTGAAAAAATTCTCAAGGTCCACATGCGCAAGGTGCCTTTGGCGCCGGATGTCGAGGCAAAGACTATTGCGCGCGGCACACCCGGCTTCTCCGGTGCAGACCTCGCCAACCTGGTGAACGAAGCGGCACTGCTCGCCGCCAGACGGTCTAAACGGCTGGTCACGCACCAGGAGTTCGAGGACGCCAAGGACAAGGTAATGATGGGTGCCGAGCGGCGTTCGCTCGTGATGACCGAAGAGGAAAAGAAACTCACGGCCTATCACGAAGGCGGACACGCACTCGTGGCCCTCAAGCTGCCGGAATCCGATCCGATCCATAAGGCAACGATCATTCCGCGCGGCCGTGCCCTGGGCATGGTCATGCGCCTGCCCGAGCGCGACCAGGTTTCCATCACCCGTGCCAAGTTGCACGCCGACATCGCCGTTGCCATGGGCGGTCGCGTGGCGGAGGAACTGATCTTTGGTCATGACAAGGTGACGTCCGGAGCTTCGTCCGACATCCAGATGGCGACAAAGATGGCGAAGGCCATGGCAACGCAGTTCGGCATGAGCGACAAACTTGGGCCGCTTGCCTACGGCGAGAACGAAGAAGAAGTGTTCCTCGGGCACTCGGTGACCCGGACGCAGAATCTCAGTGACGAGACCCAGAAGCTGGTGGACAGCGAGGTGCACCGTTTCGTCGACCAGGGCTATCAGCTCGCGACGAACATCCTCCAGGAGAATGCCGACGAGCTTCACATAATCGCTAATGGTCTGCTCGAATACGAGACCCTGACCGGCGACGAGATCAAAGGACTGCTTAAGGGCGAACAGCCGGTCCGCGATACCGGCGACGATACGCCGCCGGAGGCCGGATCTGCCGTGCCGACGACCGGTGGTGCGAAGCCGGGCGATGACTCGACGGATACCGGTGGCATGGAGCCGCAGCCGCAGGCCTGAACATTCTGCAAAAGCATCTTTGAAATCGGGCGGAACCCGCATAGGTTCTGCCCGTTTTCATTTGCGTTGATGAAGGAGGCGGATCGGTGTCATCCGGCTTGTATCTCCGTCCGACCGGATTGCTTTACGGTGAAGATGGATCGCAGGCGATAGCGTCCGGCGTTGCCGGGCCGCTGGCGGGCGGTTCGATCGCATTTTCCGCAGGCGAGATTGTTGAAGGGCACGCTCCCAATGCGCGGCGCCGCGCGGTCTCCTATCCCGATCTCGCGGGTTCAGCCGAGCCTGAGTTGAGAGGGCTTGTCGAAAGGATCGAGGCTGCGCGAACCATGCCGTTCGGGTGGACGTCCCACCGCCCGATGATCATGGGAATCGTCAACGTGACGCCTGACAGTTTTTCCGATGGCGGCATATTTGCCGATGCCGGCGAAGCCGTTGCCCACGGTCAGTCGCTGCTGGCGACCGGTGCGGATATCCTCGACGTCGGTGGCGAGTCCACGCGGCCCGGAGCAGAGCCTGTTGACTATGACGTCGAAGTTTCGCGGGCCATGCCCGTGGTTGAGGGGCTTGTGGCATCCGGCGCCAAGGTTTCGATCGATACCCGGAAAGCCGAGATCATGCAGCGGGCGGCGGACGCAGGCGCAGGCCTGATCAACGACATATCCGCACTCAGCTACGATGACCGGAGCGTGGAGGTCGCTGCGGCGAGCGGCCTGCCGATCGTTCTCATGCATGCGGCCGGCGACCCGAGAACGATGCAGAACGATCCGCGCTACGACGATGTTGTCGGCGAGATCTATGATTATCTGGAGAGCCGGATCAGGGTGTGCGAAGCGGCCGGAATCGACCGGCGCCGCCTGATCGCGGACCCGGGCATCGGGTTCGGCAAGACGGTTGAGCACAATCTGGATCTGCTGCGCCACTTCAGCGTTTTCCACGGGCTCGGTGTCCCGCTTCTGATCGGCGTGTCCCGAAAAGGGTTTATCGGCGCGGTTTCGGGCGAGAAGGATGCCCGGAAACGCATTCCGGGGTCCATCGCCAGCGCGCTGACGACTGTCGCTCAGGGCGCGCAGATGCTGCGTGTTCACGATGTTGCCGAGACGGCCCAGGCGATTGCCGTATGGGGCCGCCTGCACGAAGGGAATAACACTGTTTAACCAAATCTTGGCGCATGGCCTGTATGGTAAAATGATCTGCGAAATGGTCTAATTGGCTGCCTGCGCATTGCGCGGAGATGGCGGATCTCCAACAGAAATTCGACCCGATTCGGGATTAGTCCTATGACACGAAAGTATTTTGGCACCGATGGCATTCGCGGTCTGGCAAACGAATGGCCGATGACCGCGGAAACGGCACTGCGAGTCGGCATGGCGGCCGGTCGGATCTTTACCCGCAGCAATCATGCGCAGCGTGTCGTGATCGGGAAGGACACGCGTCTTTCCGGCTACATGATCGAGTCCGCACTCGTTTCCGGATTCACATCGGTCGGCATGAACGTGTTCCAGTTCGGGCCGTTGCCGACACCGGCGGTTGCCATGCTGACGCGGTCACTGCGCGCCGATCTTGGCGTGATGATCTCAGCGTCGCACAACGCCTATCACGACAACGGCATCAAGCTGTTCGGGCCCGACGGGTACAAGCTCTCGGACGAGCAGGAGCTTGAGATCGAGTCGCTGATGCAGACCGGACTCGAGACGGCACTGGCCGAGTCGGACAAGCTCGGACGGGCGACGCGGATCGAGGACGCCCAGGCGCGTTATATCGAGTTCGCCAAACGGACGTTGCCGCGCAACCTCCGCCTCGACGGCATCAGGATCGTTGTCGATTGCGCAAACGGCGCGGCCTACAAGGTGGCCCCGGAAGTGTTATGGGAGCTCGGTGCGGAAGTCGTGCCGGTCGGTGTTGATCCGAACGGCTTCAATATCAACGACAAGTGCGGATCGACGGCGCCCAAGCTGTTGCGCGAAAAGGTTCGGGAGCTGCGGGCCGATATCGGTATTGCGCTCGACGGCGATGCTGACCGGGTGATCATTGTCGATGAGAAGAGCCGCATTATCGATGGCGACCAGTTGATGGCGCTCGTGGCCACGACATGGGCCAATGAGAGCCGCCTGAGTGCAGACGGCATTGTCGCAACGGTGATGTCCAATCTGGGCCTTGAGCGCTACCTGTCGGGCATTGGCCTCTCACTGGCGCGCACGAAAGTCGGCGACCGCTATGTCGTCGAGCACATGCGGTCTCACGGCTACAATGTCGGCGGTGAACAGTCCGGGCATATCGTGCTGAGCGATTTCACGACGACCGGCGACGGCCTTGTTGCCGCGCTTCAGGTGCTCGCCGTGATCGCCGCGAGCGGCAAGCCGGTCAGCGAGGCGTGCAATCTGTTCGATCCGTTACCTCAGATCCTGAAGAACGTCCGGTTCAAGAAGGGCGAGCCGCTGGGCGAAAAGCAGGTGGTCGATGCCATCAAGGACGGCGAACAGCGTCTCGGCAAGAACGGCAGGCTGGTCATCCGCCCGTCGGGTACCGAGCCGCTTATCCGGGTCATGGGAGAGGGCGACGACGAGGGGCTGGTGAAGTCTGTCGTCAACGACATCGTCACCGTCCTGCAGGACACGGCAGCCGCCTGACGGTTACAGCTAAACGGTTCCCGCCACGTCCGACGGTCCCCGTCTCAGGAGATCCTCGATTGTCTCAAGACCACGGCGCACGTCCTCAACGTGCGGCGGTGTTCCAAGGCATATGCGCACCTTGTGGATTGCCGATGCGGTCTGTCCGACCATGAACTCGTCAGCGGCACCAATGGTAACGCCGCGGTTGAAGGCTGCCTGTGACAGCGTTGCCGCCCGCCATGGGTCGGGCACGGTCATCCAGAGATGCGGTGCGCCCTCGCTGGTTGCGAATTCGGCACCTGAGAGGATTTCGGTGGCGATCGCCTTGCGGCGGACGATCTCGGCGCGCTGGCGTTCCGCCAGTGTCGCCGCCATCCCGGACGTCACAAGCTCACTGGCAATGTCGGCCATAAGCGGCGGACAGCCGAGGGTCAGATTGTGATTGACCGCGCGGGCGCGCCCGACCAGTTCGGCGGGCGGAAGAAGAAAGCCCGAGCGCAGGCCCGGGGCCACGGCCTTCGATAGCCCGGCAATGAAGAACGTGCCTTCCGGGTAAAGAGCCGCGAGGGGAGGTGGCCGCTGGTCGTGTTCCAGGACGCCGGCATAGATCTCGTCCTCGATCAGGCGCACGCCGTGACTGCGGGCTATGGCCACGATCTCTTGGCGGCGATCTTCGGGCATCATCGAGCTGGTGGGGTTGTGCACGGTGGGCACGTCGAACAGCAGGGACGGCGCATGATCATGCGCAACTTTGGCAAAGGCATCCGGGCACAGGCCGTCCTGGTCTAGCGGCAGGCCCATGATGCGGCGATCGAGTGAGCGTGCGAGGTCGCTGACCGCAGGATAGGTGAGTTCGCCGGCAAGGATCAGGTCGCCGGGTCTTGAGCCGGCAATGATGGCGATGGCAATCGCGGTCTGGGCGCCGGGCGTCATGATCACACGCTCCGGATCGGCCTGGAGGCCCGAGCGTGCGATCCACGCCGCACCTGCCTTCCGGTTGGTCAGGCTGCCGCTGCTGCCGTTGCCGACATAACTGTGCAGACGGCCGTATTCGCCACGGTCCAGCACCCGGCGGGCCGCCTCGTCGATGGCATCGTTCTGGCCGACATCGGCCGGACGGTTCTCGCGCATGGGCACGGTGGCGCTCGACGGGCTCACCAGATAGGGCTCGGTGATGCCGTACATCCCGGTCTGCGCCGGTTTCTCGCTGCCGGCCTCCCCCAGCACGTAGGTGCCGCGGCCGATCTCGCCGGCAACAAGGCCGGCGCGCGCGGCAATGTCGTAGGCGCGGCCCACAGTGCCGACGGTCACGCCCAGGCGGTAGGCGAGGTCGCGCTGCGGTGGCAGGCGGGTACCCGCCGCGAGGCGGCCGGTGCGGATGTCGGACGCCAGCCGGTCGGCCAGCGCGCGGTACTTCGGGCGGGTGTCGCTCGAGAGGTCGGGTTGCCAAATTGTCATGGTGACAATGTTTTCCTTGAATATTTTTCGGCCAGTACATTAATAACAATCTGCGGTGACAATCGCAACAATATTGATGAATTGTACCATAACAATTGAGGTGCCAAGATGACCCAGAATACTGTTTCCACGGGTCTGCCGGCCGCACCGGTCGGCGGTTCGCACAGGTCCGACCTGCTCCGCACACCGAGGCCGACAAGTCTCGTACGGATCTGGCGGTTCGTGAGCGAGTGCCTCGAGCGCAATCGCCAGCGCCGGGCCCTGGCGCGGCTCGACCTGCGCATGCTCGACGATATCGGCCTCACCCAGGCCGACGTCCGCTCGGAGCTCGACAAGCCCTTCTGGCGCTGATGAAGACCGTTTCGCCAGACCGCAAGGCCGCGGCGGCTAACGCCGCCCGGCCGGTCGGCGCGGAGCGACACGAAAGTCCGCGAGAGTTTACGACAGCCGGAACAGCCTCCGGTCTCTCGCCGAACCCGCCGGCCCGGTCCGCCCAAGGCGGGCCGGTTCCCACCGCTGACCGGATCTCCCTTCACGTCCTGTCCGGTGACGGTGCGGAATCCGGCCGGCGGGCAGTGTAATGCCTGCCGCCGAGATCCTGCTCGTCGCCGTGTTTGCCGCCAGCATGGTCGGCACGCCGGGACCGGCGAACATGCTTTTGCTCGCGAGTGGCTTCAATTTCGGCTTCCGGCGGTCCGTGCCGTTTCTGATCGGCCAGAACGGCGGCTTCCAGTTTGTCAGCCTGGCCGGTGCTGTGGGGCTGGGCTCGATCCTGGCGGCACGGCCTGATGTTTACGGCGTGCTCAAGATCCTGAGCATGGCCTATATCGTCTATCTGGCGATCCGGGTGGCGTTGTCGCGTCCCGGTGACGGCGCGGGGGCCGACAACTGGGGCTTCATGCGTGGCCTGATTGTCCATCCACTCAATCCCAAGGCCTATGCGACGGTGATCGCGGCCTATGTCACGTTTGCCGGCAACGGCGCGGATTACACCTCGCGCGCCCTGGTCATCTTTGGCGTATTCCTCGTTGTCAGTCTCCCGCTCAATTCGCTGTGGGTGCTCGGTGGCGGAGTCATAAGACGGGGTGTCCGGGACGAACGCATCCTGCGCACCATCAACATTTTCCTCGCCGTCCTCATGGTGGCGATCGTGGTTTACGCGGGCTGGGTCATGTGACCCGACTTTGTCCCAAATTGCGTCAGATTCTTCCGCGGACGCAGGTTCCAAGCGATCTTTTCCGGCCTTGCCGGACCACTTTAGCGGCTCTTAACTCCACGTTTACCGCCTCCGGTAAGTAATTGAATTCACGAATCTAATTTTTCCGAGTTTTCTTCATATCCCGTGTGAAGTCCTGACCGGAAAAAATCTCTGACACGCTTAAGCCCTTCTTAATCTGTTTGGTTAAAAACTAAGGTTACTGAAGTGGGGAATGGGGTCTTCAAGATCACGCTCGCCGCTTCACCGAGACCGACCGGCGTGTGAGGAACCGAGTTCCGCGCAGGCGAAGCGACCGGATCCTCGGTTGGTGTAAGTGATGTAAGCCGTGCAGCGGCGGTAACCGCTGTAGGCAGTAACGGAGTAGAGTTTATGCGTGTGCGAGCAAAGTTGATCTCGGGCTGCGCGGCAACCGCCATGATGCTGATGAGCGCCGGACAAGCCGTAGCAGCCGACCTTCCCCCAGAACCGCCTGTTCTTGTCCCGCCGCCGGAAGTTGAAGTGGCGCGGCCGTCTTGCCTGTATGTCCGTGTTGACGGCGGCTATTCCTGGCACGACGAGCCTGAGGTGACGAAGAACCACGGTATCGCGTTCGGCGAACAGGATGACGAGACGTGGTTTGTCGAAGGCGGTATCGGTTGCCAGGTGACCCCGTACTTCCGCGCTGACGTGCGCGTCGGTTATCGCGACGACATTCAGCTCGAAACGAAATTCAACGACCTGGATGCCAAGCTTGAAGCCTATACCGCCATGGTCAGCGGCTACTGGGATATCACCAAGTGGAACGGCTTCACGCCTTATGTCGGTGCCGGTATCGGTATTTCCTACAATAACCTGCACGACATCAATCTGCCGGTTAACCAGAACAGCAATGGGCGGGTCGATTTCGCCTATCAGCTGATGGCCGGTGTTAGCTATGACATCACGCCGAACCTGACGATCGATGCGGGTTACCGCTACATCGATCTCGGCAAGGCCAAGGCGAAGGGCGCCGATCCGATCAAGGTCGACGATCTGGAATCGCACGATTTCCGCGTCGGTCTGCGCTACAACTTCAACGATTACTGATCGCCTTTGACAGCATCAGTTTGAGGCCCCGCCGGGTTCCGGCGGGGCCACTTCTTATGTGGACGACTGTCAAGTCCAGCGATCAATGCTGCGGTTGTACAATCCGCCCCCAAAATAGCAGGAGTGAGCCCTCTTTTCCGTAACTCCGCACCGCTGCGAATGCCCCCTCTCGGAGATTCATTGATATTAGTCGATAGTCATATTAGTGATAGCTAATATTATTGAGTCTAGTGAGGACGAGGAGATGGAAACGATCGAAGCTCTTGGAGCGTCCTTTCGGGAGGTTGTTAGCGGTGAACGCGAAGGAGTCCGGACCTACATCGTGCGAGCAAGTCGGCACTACCCGACGACCCCAGCAGATTTGTGGAGTGCTTTGACGGACAAGGATCGCGTGCAGCGCTGGTTCGCGACGGTTGCTGGCGATTTCAAACAAGGCGGGCGCTTCTCAATAGAAGGAAATGCGGACGGTGATATTGCCGTCTGCGAACCGCCCAGACAATTGGCTCTTACGTGGGAGTTCGGCGGCAGTACCAGTTGGGTCAATGTCACAATCCAGCAGTCAGACGAAGGCGCGCTTTTGACGCTCGAACATGAGCTTCCGACAGACCCGAAAAGCCAGGCACATTGGGATCAGTACGGCCCTGGTGCGACCGGTGTAGGGTGGGAGTTGGCTATGCTGGGGCAAGAAATGCACCTATCTGGCGAAGGGGCATCGACCATCGAGGCCGGAGAAGCTTGGTCCGTGAGCGCGAGAGGCAAGGCCACTTTGCGTGGATGGGCCGAAGCATGGGGCAAGGCCCACGCGGAAACCGGAACAGACGCGCAGATCGCTAAAGACACCGCAGAACGCACCTCTGCATTCTACACTGGCGAGGAACAATGAACGCCTTTGATGTGCTGTCCGACCCCGTGCGCCGGAGAACCCTGGAGCTGATTTCACAGAAAGAACATGCGTCAGGTGAAATCGTTGAAGTCGTTGAGGCCGAGTTTGGCATTTCTCAGTCCGCAGTCTCACAGCATCTTCGCATTTTGCGCGACAACGGCTTTGCAAGAGTGCGGAAAGACGGTGCAAAACGCTGTTACGAAATTGATCCTTCCGGATTTGACGATGTAAATGATTGGCTAGGTCAGCTTCGGCACTTTTGGGCTTGCAAAATGGATGCTCTGGCAACAGAGATAGAAAGCGGCAAGCGATCCGACAACGCAATTGACTGACGTTCATCGTGGCTTAGTGAGCGGCGGCTTTTTTGCCTGAACTCCTTCAGACGCTTCTTCCGTTTTCAATGTAGTGCCGGCTGGAACGGCTCGCTGGCGTCGCTGCGACAAGGCCGCTTAGAGGACCCGGGAGAGCCAGCCCGGAGCAAAGGAAGCCTTGGTCGATCCTGTGGGCGTGCGGTCATACCAGACCGCGGAAATGCTGCCGGAGCGGCCAGCGAGATGCTGCCGTCTGACCAGATCGTCCCGGTAAGGCCAGGAGTGACCTTGCACCCGTATGGCGTAGAACTTCGAAGGTTTTCTGCGGGTTTTCGAAGTATGGCCAGCCCGGTCTGACCGCCGATTCGGTTAAACCGTCTCTGCCCATCGGCCGGATCGATCAATCTGTTTCCGGTCCGGACTACGCGGGAGGGCTGAGCCTTTCTCCATCCGTGTCATGGAGCGTTCGGAGCATGAAGTTCCTACCGGCAAGGGCGGCCGGTATGACCGCACCACCTTGCCGATAGCTGGAGGTTAGGCGGCCGGCGCCTTTGCGTAAGGCAGGTGGCCGGTCTTCATCCAGACCTTGGCACCTTCGGGGCCTGCAACGGCGGAAAGCGCCACGCCTTCCGGCAGGCGCAGCCAGGACCCCCGCCGCAGCTGCTCTCCGGCTTCGGTCAGCGTCCCGTCGATCACGAGAACCTCGATGCCGCCCGGGTCTGAAACCTCGACCGCAGCCCCTGCCTCGGCCACGGTGTAGGACACCCGTTCACGGGCGTCCTTGTGGAGCTCGGCGACGGCCAGGCCGTTGCCCGCGGGCTGGAGGTTCTCAGCCATGTCTTTGCGGAACTGGTTTCGATCTTCCATATCGAATTGCCAGAGTTTCACAAAGATCGTGCAGCCGTCGTCCGAACCGGGCGTATGGCTGGTCGTTGGCGGATTCCGTACGTACGTACCGGCCGGGAAATCTCCGTGCTCATCCTGGAAGACACCCTCCAGCACGATGAATTCTTCGCCGCCGGTGTGGGTGTGCGCCGAGAATTTGCTTTCCGGTGCGTAACGGACAATCGTTGTTGCGCGCGCGACCTCTCCGCCGATCCGGTCGAGCATACGGCGCTCGACACCCGGCATCGGCGAGGCCTTCCAGGGTTCGTCTTCGGAGTGGACCACGACCCGCTGGCTGAAATCAGCATTCAGTTCCATTGTCTGTTCCTTTCACGCCGTCCATCAACCGGCGATGCTCGGCCGTTCGGCCACTTTCTGACGCCATGCTATCAGGTTCGTCAGTTCGGACGGAATTTCGACCTTTGCGAAATCGGCAAAAGCCAGGCCGGCAAAGGCGGTTATGTCGGCCATCGAGAATGAGTCGCCCGCCAGGTATTCATTGCTTGCGAGCACGTCATCAAGATAGCGCATCGTGGCGGTGGCGACCTTTTCCCGCTTCCTGCCCCACTCCGCATTCTGGTCTGTCTCGAGGTGCGGCCCCAGACCGGGCGTTGCATGGTGGAAATAGTCGCCCACGGCATCGAGCAGTCCGCTTTCGGCGCGCCGGTTCATCATGTGAATCATCGCACGGTCCCTGGCGTCCCTGCCGCAGAGAGACGGGCCGTCAAAGGCGCCATCGACATATTCCGTGATGGCCGTGCATTGCGAGATACAGGTTCCGTCCTGCAGTTCGAGAAGGGGAACGGCGGCATCCGGATTCTTTGCCTTGTATGCATCAGAGCGATGTTCGCCGTTCATGACGTCGACCGGAACGAATTCGACCTTGTCGAGCGCGTTCTTCTCGGCCAGTGCGATGCGGACGCGTGCGGGGTTCGGGAAGCCTTCGACATCATAGATCTTCATGGGGATCGCCTTTCAGTGAAATGTTATCTATCTATTGATAGATAGATTAATGCATTCGAAATTGAAAGAGTTTTTTTCTCACCGTTCCGTGAGGCGGGTTTTGACTCTGTCCTTTTTGGGGAGACGACCGGGGCGGGCGCGCCCGATGGTTTGAAATCACGGTATCGACGTGCCATATCTATCTATCGATAGATTAGCGAGGCTGGATCAGACAATGGCGACGACCACAAAGCTTCTGGATTTTGCGGAGAAACGAATGCGGAAGGGCGGTTACAACGCCGTAAGCTTCCGCGACCTGGCCGAGGATGCGGGCATCAAGAGTTCAAGCGTCCACTACCACTTTCCGAAAAAGGAAGATCTGGGGAGCGCACTCGTCGAGCGATATTCGGAACGGTTTTTCAGTGCGCTGGAAAAGCGTTCCGCCAAGGCAAAGACACCCGCGGATAAGCTGAAGGCCTTTACCCGGGTCTATCGCGATGCGCTCGTGGAAGACGATGCGATCTGCCTTTGCGGTCTTCTTGGTGCCGAGAGCGGCGGCTTGCCTCATCCGCTCGCGGAAGGCGTTCAGAAGTTCTTCAATGCCAATATCGATTGGGTAGCGAACGCGCTGCCTGACCGGCTCTCGAGAACTGAACGGAAAAAGTTGGCCGAGACGCTCCTTGCAAATCATCAGGGCGCGATGATGCTGGCGACGAGCATGAACAACATAAAGATCTTCGACACCATTACCGGCACGTCGACGCGACAGGCGCTTGCAGACGGCTGAATCCGGCATGACCAGTTCTCAAGACGAATTCGACGTGGCTTTGGTGGGCGGCGGTCTTAGCGGGCTCGCGGCGGCCCTGTTGCTGCATGAGGCGGGGAAGTCTGTCTGTGTCCTGGAGGCGCGCGAGATTCCTGGCGGCCGCGTCCGGTCCGTATTCGATCAGTCGGGAGAATATGTTGCCGACCTCGGGCCGACATGGATCTGGCCCGCTTATCAGCCTGTCATGACGCGCTGGATCGAGAAGCTGGACCTGTCCGTTTCTCTGCAGTTCGACACCGGCGAGGCCATTCTCGACCACGGCGACGGCCAGCCGCCGCAACGGGCTTTCCTGCCCGGGCAGGTCGGGACCGTGCGGGTTGCCGGCGGATCGCAGGCTTTGGTTGATGCGCTGGTTGAAAGACTTCCCCGGGGAACGGTTCGAACCGGCACGCGGGCCAGGTCGGTGGCGACCGGACCGGACGGGGTCTCTGTCGGAACTTGTTCGGAAATACCGGTCAGGGCGCGCCAGCTCATCGTCGCGCTGCCGCCGCGGATTGCGCTCAATACGGTGGAATGGCAACCGCAGCTGCCCTCTGATCTGGCGAATGCGCTTGATACAACACCGACATGGATGGCTCCGCATGCGAAAGTCGTCGTGCTCTACGAAAAACCTTTCTGGCGTGAGCGTGGCCTGTCCGGCCGTGTCGCCAGCCGCGCCGGCCCGATCGTCGAGTGCCATGATCATTGTGCCGATGGCGGATCGACAGCCGCGCTCTGGGGGTTCATCGGATGGCCTCACGAAATGCGGATCAAGCTGGGCGATGAACTTCCGAACCAGATTCGCGCTCAACTTAAGCGTTGTTTCGGAACCGAAACCCCCGATCCGGTTGCGATCCACATCGAAGAGTGGTCGCAGGATTCGCTCGTCGCCTCCCGGAGTGATCTCACCGGGTCCATGGCGCATCCAAGCGTCGGTCCCGCCGCTCTGCGGCGATTGTATTTTGAGGAACGGGTTTCGTTCGCAGGGTCGGAAACGGCCGAACAGAGTCCCGGATTGATCGAAGGGGCATTCGATGCTGCCGAACGTGCAGCATCCTCGATCATCGATACAAGCATCAACCCTGGCATTGAAGCTGCCTCATAAAGATGACAACGGGCGAAAAACTGCGGTTTTTCCCGCCCGAGCGGGTGTTGGTCGGGCCGTTGGTGCTACCCGTCAACGTGTGGTTCCCGCCGCCGGCTGACGGCCATACCGGATCCTGGCGGCCACCGGTCTGAGAGACCGGAACTGTTTCTGAGTGTTCTGCAATTCCCTTGAATCGATCGGGATGGCCTGATCCCGGCGTGTCGGGAAAAGCTGCAGAATCCAGCCATTTTTGGACGGTACTACCTCTATTTTGCGGTCATACCGATCTCCGCCGGCCGCCCGTTGCCGGCTTTCGCGGTTCGCTGGCGGCTTTGCGGTTGGACACGGGATGACCGACCCGCATTTCATTCGAAATCTGGCCGGGCTTACTGCGGATCCTGCGACGGCGCGGGCGAACGGTATGACCTGATACGCGGCTCACACGCAGCCTGAGCGATAGGCGTTTCGTTCTGCGCTACCGGCAACGTGATCTCTGTAACAGATCGTCAAAAAGAGTTGATCGGTCAACAGCTTGAAGGGGCCGTGCCGGAGGCATATTTCACAGTCAGGATTGGAGGGCGAGATCCCCTTGAAAGTTTGAACAGAGAAATCGTGGCAAAAGCGCAACACCGGATGGGCATCACGCTGGCAACATATTCCGGTCCCTGCGACGCCCCGGTTTGAACACTTTCGGCACCTACCTCACGGATCAGCCAGAGCGGGCGGTGTTTGAAAGTCTGAAAGGAATAGGAATGACAAGAACATCAATTCTTTCGTCTGTCGCTGCGGTGGCCTTGTTGGCCGGGGGCGGGCAGGCCGTGGCCGCGGATCTGCCGCCGGCGCCCGATGCGGGCGTTATCGCGCCGGCGCCGCCCGCTCTAGGCAACTGGTACGTCCGCGGTGACGTCGGTCTGGGCATTTTCGACGGCCAGGGCAGTGATGAAGCATTTACTGGCGGAATCGGTATCGGTTACCGGTGGTCGGACCTTCTGCGCACCGACGTAACCGTTGATTATACTGGAGAATATAATCTCAGCGGCGGTGTTGACGCGGAGGCCTATACGGTCCTTGCCAACGCCTATGTCGACTTCAATCTCGGCCCGGCGTGGTTCAAACCCTATGTCGGTGCCGGTATCGGTTACGGCGACGTCGACTTCTCCGGCAGAAGCGATGATGACGGCTTTGCCTATGCAGGCTACGCCGGCCTGACATTCGATGTATCGCCGCGTACCGAGCTTGATGTCGGCTACCGCTATCGCAGCATTTCGATCGGCGGTCCCGACTTCGAGGATCATGCGATTCGCGCCGGTGTCCGCTGGGGATTCTGAGTGCGCTGGTCCTGACGGGCTGGAGACAAAAGAACGGCGGTGGAGCGATCCACCGCCGTTTTTTGTTGGAATTCCGCCGATTCGGCTGAAGGTCGCGGACATTTGCGGATAACAATCAGCCCGCATCGCGGGCGTTGCCGACGTTTACGAACGGCTTGGCCGGACCGCACGGCCTGAGACCCTGTATACGCAATATTTGTGTGCACATTGGTCAGGGGCTGGCACGTATGGAATGACACGTCGTGTATTCTTTTTCCAATGTCGTGCTCGTGCTCGACACGAGCGTCTTCGCGCTGCAGCCAGATCCTCGGGTCAGGCCCGAGGATGACATCCTCAGGGAAGCCGACGGCATCCTCAGGGGAAACGCACCGCGCTCAGCGGATTATCGGGCATCCATAAATTACCCCGACAGCACCGTCACCGGCCCCGCGCGGCCACGAAATTGAGGTAGAGCAAGTAGAGCAGGGCCGAGCAGCAGGCGACCAGCAATGCATAAGCCATGTTGATGCCGAGTCCCGTGAAGCCGAGCATGTGTATGAGGTCGGTCGTCAGCCGATCGTCGCTGACCGCGGCCAGGCCGATTGCTGCAAAGGCAAGACAAAGCGTGGCGAACTGCGGGATGATTGCCGCGATCACCGCACCGAAACTTCGTGCCTGATGAGCGACTGGAGCAAGGCCACCGGCGGCCAATACGAAGCCGAATGCGGCAATGAGGGCCCAGGGGCCAAATCCCACGCTG
Organism: Hyphomicrobiales bacterium; assembly: GCA_965198845.1. Classification (GTDB taxonomy): domain Bacteria; phylum Pseudomonadota; class Alphaproteobacteria; order Rhizobiales; family JAJFHC01; genus CBDAQD01. The sequence goes on along the minus strand of CBDAQD010000002.1, from coordinate 5,237,042 downwards.
TCGGACAAGACGGGTGAAAAATCGAAGCCCAAGGCCAAGAACTGGCCGAATGCTGCGAGTTTCTGAACGATGGCCTGCTGTCCCAACATGACGAGGGGCGTCGCCAGGGCCAGCAGAACCGCGATAAAATGAGCGGCGCTACGCATGACTAACAAACCGTTTCCTGCCACGCGGCACGGGGATCGGTCGCCTGCCAGGGCCTGACATCGGCTGCGGATCCTGTCGGGGGCGATGACAGAATCGCTGAATTTGGAGGCCCTAACGCTTCGATCCCCGACCGCAGATTCAGAGATCAACTCTCTCTCCAGACTTCAAGCGTAGCGACGGGCCGTTAAGATGTGGCTTTCCGAAAGGCTACAAATTGAGTGAAAAGTGAACGATTCACGCCCGATTTCTGAGGACGGGCCCCTCGGAATCGAATGCTGCCGATATTCACAATGCGGTTTAATCGCAGAGTTTGCCGGTAAACTTGCGCCGGTATTCCACGGGCGGGGTTCCCACATGTCTCATGAACGCGCGGCGCAAGCGCTGCTCGTCGCCAAGTCCGACCGCCGCCGCAATCTCCGCGAGGGCGTTTGAGCCGTTCTCGAGCATACGTTTGGCCGCGTCCACGCGCTGCATTTCGACCGAGCGTGCAGGTGTTACGCCCGTACGGTCACGGTAACGGCGGGCGAAGGTACGGGCGCTCATGCCAGCCTGCCGGGCCAATGCCTCGACGCTGAGACTGCCCTGAAGATTGGCGGCAATCCAGGCGTGGAGGTCGGAAAACGTGCCGTCCCGGTCGGATTGCTGGGCGCGAAGAACGTTTGAGAACTGCGATTGCCCGCCGGGACGCTTGAAAAAAACGACGAGTGATTGCGCGACCTGCATGGCGACCTCGTGGCCGTGGTCTTCCTCGACCATGGCAATCGCCAGGTCGATGCCGGCCGTAACGCCGGCGGAGGACCAGATTTTGCCGTGCTTGAGAAAGAGGGGATCGCATTTGACATCGACATCGGGATGACGCCGCTGTAGCTCGGCGACATAGCGCCAATGGGTCGTGGCGGCCTTTCCGTCGAGCAAGCCGGCCTTTGCGGTCAGGAAAGCGCCCATGCAGGTCGAGGCGATACGGCGGCATGCGTTGTGCCGCGCGGACAGCCAGTCGACCAGCGTCTGTTCCTCGATGAGATCGAATATGCCGTCGCCGCCGGCGATGATTAGCGTGTCGATCGGGTGCAAATCCGCCTGCTCGAGAGACTGAGTGCCGACCGTAATACCGGTGTCGGTGGCGATCTGGCCGCCCGACGGTGATGCCAGAATAACGTCGTAATGCGGCGCGCTGGAATGAACCGGGTCGGCATTGTTGGCACTGGCGAATACCTGCGCCGGGCCCGTGGCGTCGAGCAGAGTGACTCCCGGATAGATGACAATGACCACACGCTTTCGCGGGTCTCCCGGTGTCTCTTTCAGTTTGGCAGAATCTGATAGCATATTGTCATTTATGCCAAAACGGGTGACCGGTAAACAGGCATGTACGTTCGGTTTCCCCGCATCGAGGCTGAATTGCAGACCCTGAAATCCGATCAAGACGCATGGCGTCCCTGGCTGATTGTCGCTCTTTCGTTCCTGGCGCTTTCCTTTGCCTATTCGGCACGGGCGGCCTTCGGACTGGTGATGCCGCTGCTGGAGCAGGAATTGGGATGGTCGCGGAGCTTCACGTCCGGAACCGCCGCATTTGCGCTCATCACAATGGCGATCCTGGCTCCTCTTGGCGGGCGCCTGGTGGACCGCCAGGGCGCGCGTGCCGTCATCCTGATCGGACTGGCAATGCTTGCTGCAGGATGCTTTCTGATCGCCATTACGAGCAATCCCGTGGCGTTTTTCCTGGCCTTCGGGGGCATTGCCGCTGTCGGTTTCGGACTTGTCGCCACCCATGTGGTGTCGGCGGCTGTCGAGCAGGATTTTGATACCAATCGCGGCCTTGCGACCGGTATCGCCACGTCCGGATCCACCGGCGGCCAGTTTCTGGTCGTGCCGCTCCTGGCCCTGTTATTGACGTCGCAGAGCTGGCGCACGGCGTTTGTCGCGCTGGGGATTGCGACTGTTTTGATGATGATCCTTGTGGTGCGGTGGTTTCCGTCCGGAACCGGTTCGAACTGCAGCAGCAGCCCGACCAGTTCCCACCCGACCGGGCTCATTACCGACACACTTTCGATCATCCGGTTGCCGGCATTCCAGATCCTGTTCTGGAGCTATTTCATCTGCGGTTACACGACATCCGGCGTTATCGAAACGCATTTCCTTCCCTATGCGTCTTTCTGCGGGTTTGGTCCGGTCCCGTCGGCGACCGCCTACGGGCTGCTTTCAGCAGTCAATCTGGTGGGTATGATTGCGGCGGGCTGGCTGACGGACCGGGTGAACCGGCCGCTCCTGCTGGGCGGCATTTACCTGATCCGGGGATTGACCTTCATCATACTGGTTCATGTCGGCGCGAGCCTCGAAACGCTGATCTTGTTCGCAATTCTGTTTGGTCTCGTGGACTACTCGACCGTGCCCGTGACCGCGAGCCTGGTGGCCAGCCATATCGGCGTCCGTGTCATGGGGCTCGCCTTCGGGCTGATTTCCGCAGGCCACCAGATCGGCGCGGCGCTCGGCGCTTACTTCGGCGGCGTCCTGTTCGATCTCTATGCTCGCTACGACTGGGTCTGGTGGTCTTCTCTCTGGCTGGCGGTCATCGCGGGCCTCTTGGTTTTTGCACTCAAGGAAAACCGCCCGGTGGCGGCTATCGCGGGATAGGCCGGACGCGGACACCGCGTTGATTTGCATCGTTGATGCAGGTCATTTCCGGATTGTCCGACCCGGCTATTGTGATGTTGCTGCTCGCCCGGATTTCGTCATTTGAAGCCAGATAGCGCTAAAGCCGGGCCGCTGGCGGAATCGACGTCAACCTTTCAACCCACAGCTTCCTGGCGCGAAAATGAAACGAACCATTTCCGGTTGGGACATTCTCGGTATCCCGTTCATTGTTCTGCTCGGCTCGGCACTCCACTTTGCCTTTGAATGGTCGGGGAATTGGATGCCCTTGGCGCTCGTTGCCGCGGTAAACGAGTCAGTCTGGGAACATCTGAAGCTCGCATTCTGGCCGATGTTGCTGTGGGCCATCGTTGAATTCGCGGCCCTGCGGCCGAGCACCGCCAGATTCTGGGCCGCGAAAGGGTTTGCGCTGCTTGCGGCCCCGGCACTCATCGTTGGCATCTTCTACGGCTACACGAGTGTTCTCGGCCGAAATCTGCTGGTGCTCGATATTGCAACCTTCGTTGTGGCCGTTATCGCCGGCCAGTCGTTGTCGGCATTCCTGATTCACGCCGGCAGGCCGATGGGCCGGATGCGGTTATTCGGTCTCGGGCTGCTCGCCTGTCAGTTGGTTGCATACTCCACCTGGACGTATTTTCCGCCGCCCGGTGCGTTGTTCATTGAGGAAAGAAGCGGCCTGTCGGGCATTGTCCTGGAGCATGGGCGGACTGTGCCGAATGGCGCTGCGGCGGAGTGAACCGGGTCGAATCATGCCTGTCCCGCGCCCATTGCCACAGAGATTTCCGCCGCTGTGCGGGCGTTTGAGAAGACGATTTCCTGATTGGCCTTCAGGCTGGCTGCGCCCGTCAGCTCCGAGATTCGGGCCAACAGGTAGGGCGTCAGGTCCTTGCCGGCGATTCCCCGTGTCTCCGCTTTGTGCGAGGCCTCGGTAACGGCTTGTTCGATCATTTCGCGATCGAGACTGTGTTCGTGCGGAATCGGATTGGCGATCACGACACCGCCTGCCGCGCCGATGGACCAATGCGTACGCAGCAGCCCCGCGACCTGTTCCGGCGTGTCGAGCCGCTCGCTGACGGCGAAATCGGTGCCGCGCACGTAGAAGGCCGGCAGTACATCCGTGCCATATCCGATCACGGGCACGCCCAGTGTCTCGAGGTATTCGACCGTGAGGCCGAGATCGAGGATCGATTTGAACCCGGCGCTGACCACCGCCACGGGTGTGCGGCCGAGTTCCGTCAGGTCGCCGCTGATGTCAAAGGTCTGTTCAGCGCCCCTGTGGACACCGCCGATTCCCCCGGTTGCGAAGACCTGAATGCCTGCGTATGCAGCAATGCGCATGGTCGCGGCGACGGTCGTGCCGCCGATTGTGCCGGACATCAAGCATGCGGCAAGATCCTGCAATCCGACCTTGCGGGCACCCGCTTCCGGATCGGCGATACGGGCGAGTTCATCGGCCTCCAGGCCTACCTTCAGTCGGCCGTCCATGATCGCGATGGTTGCCGGGACAGCGCCCCGTGCCCGGACCTCGTCTTCTGCGCGTTTGGCGGTCTCGAGGTTCACCGGGTGGGGCAGGCCGTGTGTGATGATGGTTGATTCCAGAGCCACGACAGGCGCACCGTCGCTGCGCGCCTGCGAGACCTCAGGACTGAAATCAGGTTCGATTTTGGCAGAATTCTTTGAAATCATTGTGAATCCAGTTCCTGTTCGGGCTCGGCGACGGGTTCGTCGGACTGCGCTACCCGGGCCGCCGCATCGCCGGCGAGGCGGGCGGCGATGGCACTGTCGATCCCGGAAACATGGCTGGAAACCAGGGAGGCCGTGAAAGCGTCGCCTGCGCCGGTCGTGCTGAGGGCCTTGAAGGCGGCAGCCTGGAGTCGCCCGCTTCTGCCGCTCCGGTCCGCCCAGATTGCGCCTTCGCCGCCGAGGGTGAGGAAAACGCGCTCGACCCCTTCTGAAAGCAGCCACATTACAGCGTCCCTGGCCGACGCGTCATTGTGAATGGACTTGCCTGTGAGGGCCTCGGCTTCCGCCCGGTTCGGCTTTAGCGTATGCACGGACGGAAGGAATTGACGGATTCTCGGGGCCTTCACCTCGGATACGCAGTCGACGAACAGCGTTCGGGCAAAATCCGAGAGTATGGCGAGGCTGGATTCGGAGAGGTTGCAGTCGGCCACGACGACCGATGCGTGACGGATCAGGTCTTTCCGTGTTTCGAGCGCGGAAGCGCCGACCGCGTCCATGATCTCCATATTGTTCACGCCAGCCAGGAGTTCGCCGTCGCGTCTCAGCAGGGAGACGTAACTCGCGGTGCGGTGGCGTGGCGACCAGACGACCGCCGAACAGTCGACGCCGCGGGCGACGGTTTCGGCATGGATGAAGCGGCCGTGATCGTCTTCGCCGAGTGCCGCAATCAGATGAGTCTGCACATCCAGATCGGCGAGGGTTACGGCAATATTCCGGCCCACGCCCCCGGCTGAAACGGTTACCTGGCCGATGTTCGATTCACCGGTCACCATGGTCTCATCCGGCCGGCCCTCGACGTCGAGATTCGCCCCTCCGACGACGACCACATAGGGTTCCGAATTGAGCACGTAGCCGCGGCCGCGGATGTAGCCCGATTCCGTCAGCCGTGATATATAGGTGGCGACGGATGAGCGGGTGATCGAGAGGCGTTCGGCGAGCTCCGCCTGGGTGATCATGGGGTTTGCGCGCACCAATTCGAGGATTTCGGCGGCCCGGCCTGTCAACATTTCACGTGTCCTCTAGACATTTGTTTATAATTTTGCGTTCACTTTATCACCGGTTTGCGGAGCGTCTGTCGCAGAAGATTCAATCCTCTGGCTCGCTTATAACTATCTGAAAAACAGATAGAATTTTTTGCCTCATTCAAGATTTTAGACTCTTGTCTGATTCGAATCAGTTTTGTTTACACCTATGAAGCGCCTTATCCGACGGGCAAAATCACCAATATAGTAACAGAGTCTAGTTGAATAGACAAAGATTGACAGATTTTGACGTTGATTCCGGCGAATTTCGCGCGAGCTGACCGGCCAGGGCGGCATTGCCCGGAGATCCCTTGATCCCAGACGTAGTCAAAGCCCGTGTCTCCGGGGTGCTGTCGATGAGTCCGATGGCGAAATGGACCGGAAAAATGCCCCCTACCGCACCTGGAATCGGGCTGCGGCGGGGTCCGGACACCGGTCGCCGGAGGATCCGGGACCGGACTGCTGCCAGATCCGCTATATGTATATACATCTACTGATTTTCGGGATTTTTCGATAAGCGGCCGGGAACCAGGTCCATTTGACGAATCTGGACGGCCTTTCGAGCCGGCAAGGACGATGGCGGCGGAGGCGTCATTCGCCCGATTGGATCATAACGGTCGACACATCGTAAGCACCGGCGCGGATCATCTCTGAACGGTGTTCAACAATTCACCGCCCGGACGTGCCGACGATCGCCGTGCCGCGACCGGGCCATCATGGGCAACAATCGGGTCACCCCGTCCGGGCGATCGGTGAACGATGTTCAGGATTGTGGCGCGCCGAACGTGCTTGAGTGTGCCTTGCCGCGATTGCGCGATCATGGGCAACAATCCAGCAACCTCGTGCGGGTGACTGATGAACGGTGTTCAGGATGTAGAGACGCCGGACCTGCCATATCGTGGCGCGCCGCGGTCGGACCATCACGGACAACGATCCGGTAACCCCGTAAGGGCGATCGTTGAACGGCGTTCAGGAATTTGCTGCGCCCGAGGTTCCTCAGTGGGCCTCGCCGCGGTCCGGCCCTGGTCCGCGCGCCGCGAGAGTGGCCGCGAAGCAGGGATGGAGCGTGCCGGCGGTCATTGCCTGCTGCGTGCCGGAGCGCTGATGCGCCGGTATGACCAGGCCGCGCGGGCACGCGGAGAAGGCGAAATTCGAGGCCGTCAGAAGGCCGTGGAGAGCCGTTTGGCCTCTGCCGGAGGGTTCCGGTCGTCAGATTTTACGGGCCCTGTGCGGGCTGATTTTGGCGTCGAGGGGCCGGTCGCGTCATGCCTTTTGACACCAAAAACCACGGTAGAACCCCTATTTTTGCTCGGATTGCCGGTGTCGGCGCCGTTGCGCATCCTGAATGGAATAATCGGCGGAATTCTGCCAAACTGGTCGAGTAGGGCCAGAAGGCGGGATTTGGCCCGGAAATCGTATTGCCGCGCGCTTTTCGGGCCGGATCGGCGGCCTAATCCATGCCTCTGAACGCGCCGAATGGCAGGGAGGCCCTGATGCCGGGCAGGAGGTCGGCACGCATTCGTGGGGCGGTCGGCGAAACCGCCGCGAAAATGATCTTTCCGACCGGCGAGGACGGCGCTCTGGTCTACTGGACATACCTTGCAAGGAAGCCGGGCGAGGCCCATGTCCGCCATCTCCAGCTGACCCCGGATTGGCGCTTGGCTTTTGTCGATGTGCACTGTGGCTCGGCAGATCGGGGGCGGAACGCTTGTGCGGGCGGGTGAGATTATACGGATCCAGGCGCCTGCGGGCACGATCCATGCCGATGGGTTCGGCGATGCGGCCGGAGCGGCCATGATCGGGGAATGGGCGGGTCCGATCGATAAATATGGTTAATGAATGGTTTCGATTCCGTGGCCCGGAATCTTCGAATGAGGCGAATGAGAGATGTCCGACCGTCCTGAAGTGTCGACCAAACGCGTGTGTATGCAGGTGTTCTCCGAGACAGATGCGTACGCACTTGCCGAGGTGCTTGCCGAGCCCGAGGTCACGCGCAACATTACGGCCGATTGCTCCACTTCTGAGAAGTGCCTGGCCAGTGCGAGGAAAAGGATCGGCTGGCACAACGCAGCATGGGCGAGTCACGGATATGGCGTCTGGGGTGTGACGTCCGCCGACCCCTCCATCGCGCCGCCGGGGACATTGCTCGGCTGGTGCGGGTTTGCCGAACCGGACATTGGCGAGGATCCGGAAATCCTTTACGGGCTCGCGCCGGCATACTGGGGCAGGGGGCTGGCGACCGAAATGGCCCGCGCAGCGATTGAGTGGCTTTTCGACAACACATGTTGCGCTGGCGCATCAGCGGTCATTTTCGGTCGGGTCAATCCGGCGTCGGCCGCCGTCACGACGAAGCTCGGAATGACATTGCGCGGGACGATGGCCATGACGGATTTCCTGCCCGATCCGGATCTGGCCCGCTCGGTCCTCGACTACGAGATCTGGCGGCTAGCCCAAGGCCGCTGTCTCGATCCGGATCTGCTCCTGTTCCAGGCGCCGTTCAAGGGCGGTCAGGTCGCATCATTGGGCTTCAGGGAAACCGGGGACGTCGAGGCCGACTTTGTTGCGGCGGCCCTCGGCCGGGCGGACATTGCCGATCGCGACCGGGGCGATCTCGAAGCCACGGTTCGTGAAACCTTCCGCCACGGTATGGCCGAGTCCGCACTCGACTGGTATCACGTCTCGCGCGCTGACTGGGTATCCGCCGGCTGAAAGAAGGGTCCGGCTGGACACGTCATCCCGCGGCGAATTGCGGAACGCTCGTTGAGATAAACTCAGCGCGAAACGATCATCGCAAAACCGATTTCATTTCGGACACGGTACAAAATTGAACGGCTTGCCCACGCAAAAAGTACCGATTTTCTTCAGTACGCGAGTTCGAACAGTTCACGACCCTGGATCGAGCCGAAACCGGGATCGTTACGGATTCGAGACGGTGTAAATCCGGCGTTGATCACCGCCCGCCTCGATGCCGGGTTGTCCCGGGCGATGTTGGCAATGATCCGCTCACGCGTGAAATACTTTAGCGCTGCCGGACAATAGAGCCTGAGGATGCGCGACCCTATGCCCTGGCCGTGTAATCCGGCCTCGATCCAGTAGCTCAATCCGATGCTTTGTCCTTCGATGGGGTATGACCCCGCGGAGCCAATGAAGCCGCCGGTAGAACCCAGCGCGACCGCGAAGTGACAGGGCTTGCCGGAAATGGTCTTTACGCGCGTGTGTCCGAACTTCAGATGCAATTCGGAACGCGAACAGTCGCTCAACAGCACCTGCGGACCGCCCGGCCGGACCGTTCCGCGCAGCGATCCCGAAACCCGGGGATCGGAGAGTATGTCCACATAGGCATCCCGATCCGTCTCCTCCAGGTCGCGGATAATGATGGTGCCGTCATCGAGATGCATGATCCACGTCTTCCGTGCTCGCGATCCGGGATATCACCATAGCCGGAATCGCTCCGCCGCGCTTGGGCGGCAACTCCCGCGCTTGCGCCGCGGTATCGCAGCGTCATAATTCCCTGGCGCATATCTGCGGCAACCCCGCCACCGGAGTCACTTCATGCCTTATTCCGAATATCGCCCCGAACTGATGGGGTCCGCGACGATCACGCCTTCCGGTCCGGTGGAGGCTGGCTCCTGGCAGAGTTTCGAACTGGTGTACACGGCCGGCCGCTTCGGCATCGACGATACCGGATCGATCAAGATCGCCATGCGGTTCGCCACCGACTTCGGCCCCGTCCAGTTCGACGATCCGGCTGCACCCGGTTACACGACCGCCGTGGCGTCGAACGGGGCGACGCTCGAATGCCGCTGGGAATTCAAGCGCAATATCCGGCCCTGGAGCCGGGCACTCTATATCGGGATCCAGAAGCATTTTCTGAAACCCGGCGACACCATAACCGTGCGGTTCGGCGACAAAAGTGGCGGATCCAAGGGTGTACGGGTCCAGACCTATTGCGAGAGCATCTTCGAATTCAAGGTGTTCGTTGACGCTATTGCCACTTATGACTACGTGGCGCTGCCGGAGAGCCCGCACGTTGCCGTGGTGCCCGGACTGCCGGTCACCTGGCGGGCCATATTGCCGACGCTGAAGAGAACCGGCGATCCGTTCAGGCTTTCGATCAAGGCGGAGGATGCCTGGGGCAATCCGAGCGACCTGGTCAGCGAGAGGCTGACACTGGTGCCGTCACGGTCCGTCACTGGCCTGCCCGAGCATGTCTCGTTCGAGGAGGGGTCGTTTGCCGTCGTGCTCGAGGACATCAGCGCCGAGACACCGGGCGAGCTCACCATCGCCGTCCGGAACGGTGCCGGCGAGACCCTTTGCGAGAGCAACCCGCTCATGGTGGAGGACGATCCCCGGTGGCTTCATTTCTGGGGCGACCTGCACGGTCAGTCGAACGAAACGCTCGGCACCAACACCGCGGAGGAGTATTTCCGGTTTGGCCGCGACCGGTCATTCCTCGACGTGTGCTCGCACCAGGGCAACGATTTCCAGATGACCGGCGCGTTCTGGGAGGAGCTCAATGCGCTTACCCGGCGGCTGGACGACCCAGGCCGCTTCGTGGCCATACCGGGATACGAGTGGTCGGCCAATACGGCCATCGGCGGAGACCGCAACGTCTTCTACCGCCACGAGGGCCGGCCGATCTACCGTTCCTCCCATGCCCAGGTGGTGGACCTCTCGGACGAGGAAAACGACGGTCATACCGCGTTCGACCTGTTCGAGCACCTCAAGGACGAGGATTGCGTGTGCTGGGCCCATTGTGGCGGACGGTATGCCGACATCACCTACGCGCATGACGGCAAGCTCGAGGCGTCAGTCGAAGTGCATTCCTCGTGGGGAACCTTCGAGTGGCTGCTGCATGACGCTTTTTCGAAAAACTACCGGGTCGGCGTTGTCTGCAATTCCGACGGCCACAAGGGCCGGGTGGGGGCGAGTTTCCCGGGCGCCAGCTTTTTCGGGGCCTACGGCGGTCTGACCTGCTATCTGGCGGACGAACTGACGCGTGACGGCATCTTCGACTCGCTCCGGGCCCGGCGTCACTACGGCACCACCGGCACGCGGCTCTTCCTGGACGTGAAGGTCAGGCCTGAGCGCGGTGCTACCCGGTATGTCCGGGATCCTGCGGAGTTTGACGACGCGGCTTCAGAAGAGGTGCCGGACCTGCTCATGGGCGACATCGCGCAGGTGCGTGACGGCGAAGTCGAGCTTGCGGTGATGGTCGGCGGGTCGGCCCCAATCGAGCGGATTGAAGTATTCGATGGGACGGATCTCATTGCCACGCACCGGCCCTACGATGCGGACGACCTGGGAGCGCGGGTGCGGCTGACCTATTCGGGCGCGGAATATCGCGGCCGTTCGCGCACCACCACCTGGGACGGCAGCCTTGAGATCGAGGGCAACCGGATTTCGGACGCGGTCATGTTCAATAACTGGAACCTCGACCGGGGCATCCGGGAACGCGGGGAGAACACGCTGACCTGGAAGGCGGTCACGACCGGCAACTATGGCGGCATCGATCTTTGGCTGGAGTCCGTGGCGCAAGGCCGGATGCGGGTCACAACGCCGCGCACGGATGCGGATGTGGATATCGCTGCCCTGGGCGTCGACGAAACCGTATTCGAGGCCGGCGGTCTTGACCGGCGGCTTGGTCTGCAGCGGCTGCCCGACCGGCTCGACCAGCGCAATCTTTTGTTCACCCTGACCTGCCCGGTGCGCGAGGCCGGCGACACACGGCTCTATGTCCGGGTGCAGCAGATCGACGGCCACCGGGCCTGGTCGAGCCCGATCTACCTGTTCCGGTGAGATCGGCCTCGAAGGAGGGGTGGGCTCGTCAGTTTACTCCGCTTAGTGCGTGCCCTGCTGTGCCAGCCCAATGGACGGGTGGGATAGGGCGGTCATGACCCCTCGCAGTTCAGCCAGTCCTTTCAGCCGGCCGATCGACGGATAGCCCGGCTGGGCCCGCCGGTTCAGGTCGTCAAGAATGTCGTGTCCATGATCAGGCCGCATCGGGATCGAATGGTCTTCACGACCTGATCGACGACGGCGATCTTCCTCCTCCAGGACCGCCGCGATCAGGGCGACCATGTCGGTATCCCCATCGAGATGTTCGGCTTCATGGAAAGTGCCGGGAATTTCGTCGGTCTCGCGTTTGACGTTACGCAGGTGAAGAAAGTGAACGCGGTCGCCCAGCCGCCGCATCATGCGGCAAAGATCGTTGTCGGCACGTGCGCCAAGCGAACCTGAGCACAGCGTAATGCCGTTTGCCGGGCTGTTCACCGATTTGACTATGGTTTCAAAGTCGGACTCCGTCGACATGATCCGGGGCAGCCCAAGCAGTGGAAAAGGTGGATCGTCGGGGTGGCAACACATTCGGATGCCGAAATCTTCGGCAACAGGGATAACCTGCTCCAGAAAGGCGATAAAGTTGTCGCGCAGCCGGTCGGCATTGATTGAGTCGTAATCATCGAGATGGGCGCTCAGATCGGCAATGGTGAGAGCCTCGGCAGCGCCTGGAAGTCCGGTCGCGATGTTGTCCGCCAACTGCCGCTGCCTGGACTGATCCATGGCGGAATAGCGCCGTGCTGCCTCCTCGACTGTCGCCGGCGAATAGTCACGGTCGGCATGTCTGCGGCGCAAGACGTGAATGTCGAAGGCGGCAAAGTCTGTGCAGTCGAACCTCATGCAGGTGCCGCCGGTCGGGAGGCGCCAGGCGAGTTCGGTTCTGGTCCAGTCGAGTACCGGCATGAAGTTATAGCAGACGACCTGCGGCCCACCGGCCGCAAGGTTTCTCAGGCTTTGCTGGTAGTTGGCGATGTGTTCCCGCCAATCACCCTGCTGCTTCTTGATGTCCTCTGAAACGGGCAGGCTTTCCGCGACTTGCCATGCAAGGCCGGACGGAGAGCCGTCCTTCAGCAAGCCGATCTCGCGTTTCCGGGCCTCGATCGCTTCAGGATCCCACACCGTGCCTGCCGGGAGGTGATGAAGCGCCGACACTACCCCTTCGGCTCCGGCCTGAAGAATGTCTTCAATGGAAATCAGGTCAGTTGGTCCAAACCAGCGCCACGTCTGCTTCATTCATGCCTCCAGCTATCCGTTCCGACAATACGGGCAAATGCCTGACGGTGTTGAAGCAATTCGGGGAAACTAGCATCGTTCAGATATGTTGACTAGTATGGAAGTATGGAGCATATTGCCTCTCGGGAGAATTTCATCGCATGACCGAACCCGCCAAAGTGAAATGGGCAATCAGGCAGGATGCGTCTGTCGGACCGCAACTCTATCGCGTCCTCAGAAGTCAGATCATTCACAGTGACCTGGAGCCCGGTCAGCGTATTTCCGAACCGAATATTGCGAGTGTCTTTTCGGTCAGCCGCCAGCCGGTGCGTGAGGCGTTCATCAAGCTTGCAGAGGAAGGCCTGCTGGAAATACGTCCCCAGCGCGGCACTTTCGTGCGCAAGATCTCGACAGCCGACGTCATGGATGCGCGCTTTGTGCGCGAGGCGATCGAGGCGGATATCGTCAAGCTGCTTGTGGGCGCGCGGGACAAGGCACTGGTCGCCGATTTGCGCAGCCAGCTCGCAGAGCAGCGCAAGGTCGCCGATCGCGATCCGGCGCTATTCATGAAACTGGACGAACTGTTCCATCAGACTCTGGCCGAGGCGGCGGGCAAGTCCTACGCCTGGCGTGTGGTCGAAAGCATCAAGTTGCAGATGGACCGGGTGCGTTTTCTGAGCGCCCAGAAATTTCCGATGGAAAAGCTGATTGATCAACATTCCGGGATTGTCGACGCGATCGAGGCCGGCAACGCCGCCGATGCGGACGCAGCCATCCGCAACCATCTGAGTGAAGTCCTGAATGACCTGCCGACCATCGCTCGCGATAACCCGGACTTCTTTGAAGACTAGGGGCTGAGCCAGCTCACAACACAATGCAGCAACAGGGAGGAAACCATGCTGACCATACAAAAACTAGGGAAGACACTTCTTGCCGGATTCGCCGCAACCATGGTCGCGGGGTCGGTCGCTGCAGCTGACATGACCCTGAAACTCGGCCACTTGGCGAACGAGGAGAACATCTGGCACAAGGCGGCAGTCAAGTTCGGAGAGGAACTCAAGACCCTGACAAATGGTCGGATTGCGGTCGAAATCTTTCCCAATGAGTCCCTTGGCAAGGAGATGGACCTGATCAGCGGCATGCAACTCGGCACGGCCGACATGACGATATCCGGTGAAAGCCTTCAGAACTGGGCACCGCTGGCCGCATTGCTCGCTGTTCCCTATGCCTACAAGTCGCTCGACCATATGGATAAAACCGCGAGCGGTCCGATCGGCGACAAGATCAAGGCACAAATCATTGAAAAGGCGCTCGTGCGCCCGATCGCCTATTTTGCGCGCGGGCCGCGCAATCTCACGTCGAAGCGACCGATCAAGAGCCCTGACGACCTCAACGGTCTGAAGCTGCGCGTGCCGAATGTTCCGCTGTTTGTCGATGTCTGGAAGACGCTTGGCGCGCAGCCGACGCCAATGGCATTTTCGGAGGTCTTCACATCCCTGCAGAATGGCACGATCGATGCGCAGGAAAATCCGCTGGCACTGATCAAGTCAGCGAACTTCAATGAAGTCCAGTCTCACATCAACAAGACCGAGCACGTGAGATCCTGGATTTATCTCGTCATTTCTGAAAAGACCTGGCAGAAGCTCTCCGATGCGGGCAAAAAGGCCGTCTCGGAAGCAGGGAAACGCGCACAGGCATACGAGCGCCAACTGTTTCTGGCTGATGAACAGAAGCTTGTCGAAGAGTTGAAGGGCAAGGGCGTGACCTTCGTCGACCTGGACGGCGCTGCGTTCGCTGCCAAGGCCAAGGCGGCCGTGCTTGCTAACGTAAAGGACGAGATCAAGCCTATCGTCGAGTCCCTGTTTGCCAAGTAGTCTACTCTGTCGTTCCGAAATGAGGCCTCACCGAAACACGCAGGTGCGGTCTCTATCGGAAAGAGAACCTTGAGATCCCGGGGCAGATCCATGAACTGGCGCCAACTCATACGTCTGGTGGAACTCTCCAGCAGAACCGCGACTGGTGCTGCTTTTCTGGTTCTGCTGGCGGCGGTGGCGATCCAGGTTGCCGGCCGGATTGCCGGGGATTCACCCGTATGGACCGAAGAGCTGACCAGGTTCGCACTGCTGTTCCTGACGGCCTTTGGCGCTGGCCTGTCGTTCAGGACCGGCGACCTGGTCAATGTCGACATCTTTTGCGAGAGCCTGCCGGCACCGTTGCCGAGAATTTTGCGGCTGGTCTCTTCGGTCGCTACCGCGGTTCTGTGCGTGGTGCTGATCGGACCGGCCATGACCTTCGCATCGATCGGAGCATTGCAGACGTCGCCGGCACTTGGCTGGCGAATGGATTTCATTCTGGTCAGCATTCTCATACTGCTGGTGCTGCTGGCCACTTTCGCGACCGTACGGTTTTTTGACGTATTGCGTGACTGGCGCGGCGGAACACCTGCGAAAAACCCGGAAGCCTGACATGGAACTCGCGGTACTCGTCGGCGTATTCATAGCCGGGCTTCTGATCGGCATCCCCGTGGCGGTGACACTTGGACTGTCGTCACTCTGTTATCTGCTCGTTGCCGGGATCCCGCTGGTTGCGATGCCACAGAAAATGTACGCCGGCATCGACGTCTTCGTGCTGCTGTGCATCCCCGGCTTCATCCTGGCCGGTAACCTTATGAACAGCGGGGGGATCACGGAACGCATCATCCGGTTTGCCAACGCCCTGGTCGGCTGGGCGCGTGGCGGTCTTGGGCTGACGAACATTGCCGGATCAATGCTGTTCGGGGGCATTTCCGGAACGGCCGTCGCCGATGCAGCCTCCATTGGAGGCGTGATGATTCCGGGAATGAAAAAGGTCGGTTATCCGGCCGACTTTTCGGCCGCCGTGACGGCAGCTTCTTCGACGGTCGGTCCGATCATTCCGCCGAGCGTGCCGATGATCATAGTCGGCGCCCTGTCCGGAATATCGGTCGGCAAGATGTTCATGGCCGGCGCAGTTCCGGGAATTCTCATGGGCGTCGGGATGATGATCACGTGTTATATCATCGCCGTCAGGAAGCAATTTCCGCGACAGGAATGGCAGGGTATCGGCGAGGTTCTAAAGTCTTTCTTCGGTGCGTTCTGGGCGATAGCCATGACGGGGCTGATCATTGGCGGTCTCCTGAGCGGACTGGCGACGCCGACGGAAACTGCCGTCGTGGCGAGCATATATGCCCTTGTCGTCGGATCCCTTATTTACCGCGAACTGCCTTTCCGAGTGGTGCCGAAGATCCTCGTTGACAGTGCAATCTCGTCTGCGGCGATCCTTGTTCTGGTCGGGTTCGCCAACGTGTTCGGGTGGATCCTCGTCTCGGAACGCATTCCCCAGACAATCGCGGCTGCGGTGCTGCAGGTGACCGACAACAAGTATCTCGTGATCCTGATCATCAACATCCTGTTGTTGTTTGTCGGCATGTTCATGGAAACGATCGCGGCATTGATCATCCTGTTCGTTCCGCTGCTTTCACTCGCCAAGGCCGTGGGCGTCGAGCCGTTGCATTTCGCGACCTTCGCGGTTCTAAACCTCATGCTTGGCCTTACAACACCGCCGGTTGGCGTCTGCCTGTTTGTGTGTGCGAATATCGCCAAAATACCGTTGATGCCGGTGGTACGTTCGATCGCGCCCTTTCTGGTATCCAACATCATTGTCCTGCTGCTGGTGTCGTATGTGCCGGCCCTTTCGACCTGGCTGCCGTCCATCCTTCTCGATTGAGTTCGGCGTGCGGCATTAAGGTGTGGAGCCTCTCGGTCTTGCGGGAAACTTCATGGAATAGGGCAAAGGAGGCCGTTAATCTGCAGGACAGGCAGGCGACCCATAACGCCACAGCCGCTGCGTGGTTATTTTGGTTCCCGCAACTCCGTCTCGTTTACCCGCTACTAACGTATTAACCATCATTCCGTTGACCAAACGACACCTTTCCCGTAGACCCTGCGGTGGGACACCCCTCCCCAACGAGGGGCAACTATCTGGAAGGGTAGAGCGATGCAGACTCTTATGAAGCCGGACGTGCGTCCGGCGAATCCCCATTTTTCGTCCGGGCCGTGTTCCAAGCGTCCGGGCTGGTCTCTCCAAAATCTCGACAATGCGTTTCTTGGCCGCTCGCACAGGGCGAAGGACGGCAAAGCACGCCTGAAACACGCCATCGAGCTGACGCGCACCGTTCTCGAAGTGCCGGCCGACTACCGGATCGGTATCGTGCCGGCGTCCGATACGGGAGCCGTCGAAATGGCCCTGTGGTCGCTGCTCGGCGCGCGCGGTGTCGACATGCTGGCCTGGGAGAGCTTCGGCAAGGGCTGGGTGACCGATGTCGCCAAGCAGCTCAAGCTTGAAGATGCCCGCGTGCTCGAGGCCGACTACGGCATGCTGCCGGACCTCTCGGCAGCGGATTTCATGCGTGACGTGGTTTTCACCTGGAACGGCACGACCTCGGGTGTGCGGGTGCCTAATGGCGACTGGATCCCCGCCGACCGGAGCGGACTGACCATCTGCGATGCGACCTCGGCCGCTTTCGCTCAGGATCTCTCCTGGGACAAGCTCGATGTCACCACGTTCTCCTGGCAGAAGGTGCTCGGAGGCGAAGCTGCTCACGGCATGATCGTCCTGTCACCGCGCGCGGTGGAACGGCTCGGGAGCTATTCGCCGCCCTGGCCGTTGCCGAAGATCTTCCGCATGACCAAGGGTGGCGCCCTGATCGAGGGCATCTTCGAAGGCGCAACGATAAACACGCCGTCCATGCTGTGCGTCGAGGACTATATCGACACGCTCGAATGGGCGCAGTCCATCGGCGGGCTTTCCGCCCTGATTGCACGGGCTGACGCCAGTGCGGCGGCGATCGCCGGCTGGGTGGCGGCAAGTCCCTGGGCGGCCTTCCTGGCCGAGCGCCCTGACACCCGCTCCAACACCTCCGTGTGTCTCAAGATCGAGGCCTCAGCGCTGAGCGGCCTGGCGGAAGATGCGCAGGCGGCATTGCCGAAGGCGATCGTCTCGACGCTGGCGGACGAGGGCGTTGCCTTCGATATCGGTGCCTACCGGGACGCGCCTCCGGGCTTGCGGATCTGGACCGGTGCCACGGTCGAGACGTCCGACGTCGAAGCGCTGCTGCCCTGGCTTGACTGGGCCTACGGCGTGGCTTCATCCGAAGCGCAAGCCGCCTGACCGGCATTCTTTCCCGAACACATTGACCTCTCGCGGCCGAGGCGCCGCACCAACAGACACAGATGGAGAAGCAAATGGCTCCCCGCGTGCTTATTTCCGACAAGCTCAGCCCCCGGGCAAAGCAGATCTTCGAGGACAACGGTATCGAGACGGACGTCAAGGTCGGTCTCGACCGCGACGAACTGATCGACATTATCAGTCAGTATGACGGGCTCGCGGTGCGTTCCGCGACCAAGGCGACGGAGAAGGTGATTGCCGCGGCCGACAACCTCAAGGTGATCGGCCGGGCCGGGATCGGCGTCGACAACATCGACATTCCGGCCGCCACGGCGAAGGGCATCATCGTGATGAACACGCCGTTCGGCAATTCGATCACGACGGCCGAGCATGCCATCGCCCTGATGCTTGCGCTTGCGCGGCAGGTGCCCGAAGCGAACAGCTCGACCAAGGCGTCGAAATGGGAAAAGAGCCGCTTCATGGGCGTGGAGCTCACGTCCAAGGTGCTCGGCATCATTGGTTGCGGCAATATCGGCAGCATTGTTGCGGACCGCGCACTCGGCCTTCGCATGAAGGTGATCGCGTTCGATCCGTTCCTGTCACCGGAGCGCGCGGTCGATATCGGTGTCGAGAAAGTCGAACTCGACGACCTTTTCCGTCGTGCCGAGTTCATTTCCCTGCATACGCCCCTGACCGACAAAACCCGGAACATCGTCGATGCCCGCGCGTTCGAACTGATGAAGCCCGGTGTGCGGCTGATCAACTGCGCGCGCGGCGGACTTGTCGTCGAGGAGGCGCTGAAGGCCGCTCTTGAGGCCGGTCATGTTGCGGGTGCCGCGCTCGACGTCTTCGAGACGGAACCGGCCAAGGACAATCCCCTGTTTGATCTGGAAAACGTCATCTGCACCCCGCATCTGGGCGCGGCGACCAGCGAGGCGCAGGAGAACGTGGCGCTGCAAGTCGCCGAGCAGATGTCGGACTATCTGCTGACCGGTGCCGTCTCCAACGCCATCAACATGCCGTCGATCACGGCGGAAGAAGCGCCGAAGCTGAAGCCCTATATCGCGCTCGCGGAGCAACTCGGATCGTTCGCGGGCCAGCTCACCGAGAGCGGCATCACATCGATCCGTCTCGAATATGCAGGCGACGTCGGCGAGATGAATACCCGTGCCCTGTCGTCGGCGGCGCTCGCCGGCCTGCTGCGTCCCGCACTGCCGGACGTCAACATGGTCAGTGCTCCGGTCGTCGCCAAGGAGCGGGGCGTTGCCGTCGAGGAAGTCCGGCGCGGACAGGACGGAGTCTATGAAAACTATATCCGGCTCACCGTGAAGACTGAGCGTCAGGAGCGCTCGGTGGCCGGTACCGTCTTCTCCGACGGCAAGCCGCGCATCATCCAGGTCAAGGGCATCAACCTGGAAGCCGAGTTCAGCGAGGACATGCTCTACATCACGAACGAGGACAAGCCGGGCTTCATCGGCGCGCTGGGCACGACCCTCGGCGATGCCGGGGTCAATATCGCGACCTTCCATCTCGGCCGACAGCAGGAAGGCGGCGATGCTATCGCACTGCTGGCCGTCGACGGCCAGGTGGCGCCCGACGTGCTGGCGAATCTCGAACAGCTGCCGCACGTCCAGCAGGCCAAGCCGCTGGAGTTTCCGGGGTCTTGATCCTGGCGGTATCCCGGAAGCCAGCGAGGGCCGCCCGGGACCGTCAAAAACCTGTCGCTAACGCTCGCAACGCGGCGGCATTGGGGGTATAGTCCAGCATGAATCGCGGCCCCGGACAGTGTCCGGGGCCTCATCATGTTGGCGTCCGGTGCGGGAGAGTTGCGCAGGACGCCGGGGAAAACATGCAAAAAGCATCCGGACATCTCATGGCAAATGTGGTCGTGGTCGGCTCCCAGTGGGGAGACGAGGGCAAGGGCAAGATCGTCGACTGGCTTTCCGAGCGGGCCGACGTGGTGGTGCGGTTTCAGGGCGGACACAATGCGGGGCACACGCTGGTCATCGACGGGGTGACCTACAAGCTTTCGCTGCTGCCGTCCGGTGTCGTGCGCGAAGGCAAGCTGTCGGTGATCGGCAACGGCGTCGTCGTCGATCCATGGGCGCTTGCCGACGAGATCGAACGTCTGGAGGGCCAGGGGATCCCGCTAGGGCGGGAGCGTTTGCGCATTGCGGAGAATGCAACGCTGATCCTGCCCCTGCATCGGGAACTGGACGCTCTGCGTGAGGCGGCCGCCGGCGCGGGGCAGATCGGCACGACCAAGCGCGGCATCGGCCCGGCCTATGAGGACAAGGTCGGGCGCCGGGCAATCCGGGTCATGGACCTGCAGAATCTCGAAAGCCTGAAGGCCAAGGTGGAGCGGATCCTGACGCACCACAATGCATTGCGCCGGGGCCTGGGTGAGCCGGAAGTGTCCGGCGACGAACTGCATGCCCAGCTTTCCGAGATCGCGCCGAAGATTCTGCCCTATATGGACACGGTCTGGAGTCTGCTCGACGAGGCGCGCCGCTCCGGCAAACGCATCCTGTTCGAGGGGGCGCAGGGTACGCTGCTCGATATCGATCACGGCACATATCCGTTCGTGACCTCGTCCAACACGGTGTCCGGACAGGCGGCGACCGGTTCCGGCATCGGGCCTGGATCGCTGTCCTATGTGCTCGGCATCACCAAGGCCTACACAACACGTGTCGGCGAGGGGCCGTTCCCGTCCGAACTCCATGACGAGATCGGCCAGAGGCTCGGCGAGCGTGGTAAGGAATTCGGCACCGTGACCGGGCGGTCGCGGCGCTGCGGCTGGTTCGACGCCGCACTGGTTCGGCAGGCCATCAAGACCAGCGGCATTGACGGCATCGCGCTCACCAAGCTCGATATCCTCGACGGGTTCGAGGAACTGAAAGTGTGCGTCGGCTATACGCTCGATGGCGAGGACATCGACCATCTGCCGGCGGCACAGGGCGCGCAGGCGCGGGTGAAACCGGTCTATGAAACACTCGAGGGCTGGACGGAAAGCACCGCAGGAGCACGATCCTGGGGCGAGCTTCCGGCGCAGGCGGTGAAGTATATCCGCCGCGTCGAAGAGTTGATCGAAGCCCCGGTGACGCTGTTATCCACAAGTCCCGAGCGCGACGATACCATTCTGATGAAAGATCCGTTTGAGGATTGAACCCGGTATGATCATATGGCCTCGAATATTCACGAGGCCCCCTGCATGTCCGATTCTGTAAAACGTTTGCCGGTTTTCCATACGGTTGGCGAATCCCTGAAATACACTTTCAGAAACTGGATATTGATGATCCAGCTGATCTGGGTGTGGGTGGGACTGATCGCCTTGTTTTCCGTCTTTGCCTATTTTACTGGGGGTGAGTCTGCCATCCGGCGATTCTACCTCGGGGTTGAAGCGCCGAATGAGACTTTCGGTGGTTACAACCTTTTTCTTTACATAGCACTCCTGTTGCTGATGCTGGCGGCATCCTATTCGGTTATTGTCGGCTGGCACCGTGCCCTTCTGCTGAACGAGCAGCCGGATTCAGTGCACGTGAAAGTCGGCAATCGCGAACTTCAATATTTCCTGAGAACCCTGGGGCTGACTTTTCTGTTCCTGGTTCCCGCGATAGTGCTCATGTTAATGGCCACGGTAAGTATCGGACTTATCGAGCGACAGTTGCCGGGGGCCGCCGCAGCAGGGATTGCGGCCACAATTATCTGCGCTGTATTCCTGATTGTCTTCTTTTCGCGTTTTACACTGATTTTTCCGGGTGCGGCGGTCGGTGACCGCCGGGTCACATTCAGGTCTTCATTGCAACTGACCCGGAAGAACGGGCGTTACATCTTCGCGGGGTTCTGCCTTATCACCCTGTTCCAGATCGTGATCTCAATTCCGGTGTATGGCGTTTTTTCCTGGGCAGCCTTCGGCGGATTTGGGGAAATGTTTGCAGCATTCGGGCAAGCTGCGGCCGGTGGCGCCGTTCAGCCGCAGCTCATCGCAATGATTGCGTTGAATCAGATTCTCACATTGCTGTTCCTCTTCTGCTCGTTGTCATTCATGTCGTACTGCTACTGGTTTCTCGTCCCGCCACCGGAAGAGGGCGACCTTGCCACTTGAAATTCGTGTCCTGGTGATCGGCAATTGTGCAGCCGATCATTCAAGACCTTATCCCTAATGAATGATCTGATTGCGGTCCGAGCGAGTTTCGGGCGGGGCGATTTGTAACCCTCGAGGAATTGCAGAATGGCGGATACGGCCAGAAAACTCCCAGTTCTGAGGATTGTCGGGCGATCCTTCTCCTACACATTTCGCAACATCGGCCTCCTGATCCGGATTTCCTGGGCCTGGTTTCTAGTGCTCGCATGCCTTGCCGTCGTCATGCCCTACCTCGACGAAGGCTGGACGTTCAGCAAGTATGCGGAGTCGGCTGAGGAGAATGACGACGTGTTCCTGGCGGGCGACCTGATATTCCTGCTTCTCCACCTTGGCGCCTTGGCTTCAATTGCGGTTGTCTGGCACAGAGTTCTGCTCCTCGGTGAGCGCCCTGGCTGGTTCAATCTTCAGCTGGGTCTCCGCCAACTCGGCTACGTGGCGTACGGCTTACTGGTTCTTCTCCTTTTCGTGACCTTCCTGGCACCCGGCGTTGCCGTCATGGTCCATGGAATGGATCCGGAGGGGGGATTTGATGACGATGTCCGGCTCTATTCCGTATTGGCGCTTGTCGTCGGTGGTGTACTTGGCGCGCTGGCGGTACTCGGACGCGCCAGTCTCGTCTTCGCCGGGGTTGCGGTTCGTGAAAAATGGTTGTCCGTAATAGCCTCATTCAGGCTGACGAAATCGAATACGTTGAGGATCCTAGCCGGGGCGATGCTTGTCTATCCGCTGATCACAATCAGTCAACTGGCAATGCTTGCGGTCCCGGACGGCGCCCTGGGCCCGACAGGCTGGGCAATCTGGTTCACTTTGGACACGATCCCGACGATTTTGGTCGTCACATTCGACTCATACTGCTACCAGTTCTTCGTTCAAGATGGCGAACAAGATCCCGCGACGTGATCGACCAAATCGCCTCGGATGCCACTCTCGCCAAATCCATTCCGATGAATGATCCATTCGGGACCTGAGCGGGCTATGTTCGGGGCGCTTTTCAACCCCTGAGGAAATGCAGCATGGCGAACGCCACGAAGTCGTTGCCCGTTTTCGAAACGGTCGGCCAGTCGCTCGGATACAGCTTCAAGAATATCGGCCTGATGATGAGGTTGTCGTGGCTCTGGGTCATCCTGCTTCTTGTGCTGGGTGCGGCCTTCCTTGCCCTGTTCGGTGATGCCGCGCAGATCGAGGGCCAGACCGCGCCGGACGGCGGTGCGATCGCCGGTTTTGCCGTGCTCATGATCGTCTATTTCCTCGCGATCTATTCGATTGCGGTCGGATGGCACCGCACGCTTCTGCTGGGCGAACAGGCCGGCTGGATCAACTTCAGGGTGGGCCGGCGCGAACTCGGCTATCTCGGCTACACGCTCCTGGTCGCGCTGCTTGCAGCCTTCCCGATGCTGATCGGATTTCTCATCGTCGGCGCCCTTACTTCGTTCTCCGCCGATTCCCAGGAAACACTGGGCCTCGGGTTTATCGCAGTCAGCGCCGTCGGCGTTGTTGTCATGCTGTTGCTGATGGGGCGGCTGCAGCTCGTGCTTCCCGGCACGGCGGTAGGAGACCGCCGGGTTGGGATCCGGCAGTCCTTCGACCTGACCAGAGGCAACAGCTGGCGTATCCTCGGCGGGTTCCTTCTGATCGCGCTGATCCAGGTTGTCCCCAATGTCCTGTCGACCCTGGCCAATCCCGAGATCATCGATCTGGGCCCGATGATCGGACTCGTGTTGAACGTCGTCTCGATCGCAATCGGAATCTTCCTCGGCTTTGTGGCCGTGTCCTACATGTCGTTCTGTTACTGGTTCTTCGTGCCCCCGCCGCAGGAAGGCGACCTGGAGTAAGTGGGGGCGATCTTCCCGGGCCACCATGATCGCTCAAATGATGACAAGCTTGCCGAACTCTTGCTGGAGTCAGGAGAATTTGCGTTGAAAAAGCTTCGCTTCCGACTGGAATGCAGCCGCAATCAGAGGGGGCTCTCCGGCTGTTCTAAAAGTGTGATTTTCAGTCAGGTCGGGACGAGCCGATCGGTCCGCAGAAAAACTCACTTCATGTCGAAGATTACGATGTTTCCCTGGATGTCGGGCATATCCGCGTCTTGACGGAAATAAATGTTTCGGACCGAGTCGCCGAACGCGCCAAGAAAGTCGTCGCAGGACCGGACAACTGTCGCTGTTCCTTCCAAAGGATCATTTTCATCGGGCGACCGCGGCAATGGTGTGTCCGCGGAAATGCAGAGCACGGCATTTGGTGCCGCAATGCGTTTCAATTCTGCGGCCAGTGCATCCCAATTCGTGCTGTATGCCCATACCCAAGCGAGCACGATCACATCGAACGAGGCATCATCGTAGGGCGTTGCGTGCATATCGCCGAGGTCAGTGAGCGGAGAATAAGAGAACAGATCCAGGCTTCTGATGTTCTCAGGTCGGAACCCTATGGTCTGCAATGTGAAAATCTCATATTCACCACGCGGCCCTATTGACAGTACCCGCGCTGTTTTTCTGCGTTTCCGGATCTGTTCAATTCCGACGAGCGGATAGATCAGCCATTCGGGGCGGTCGGAATCAATCGACGCGTCCATTGTCTGAAGATTGTATTCAAGCGTGTTGTTGGCGGCGTTCGGCGTATCGTCATTCAGCCGAGCGGTAGCCTGTTCGCGTGTCATCTTGCGGAACCGCTCGCGTGTAATGACACCGCGTGCATGATGGATGTTAAGTAGGAGTTCAGGGCGGCGCTTGATCCGCCGCACGAGCTTTGCGATGGCGGCGGGCGTGGTCATTGCCAAAGGGTCGCGTCTCAGGCGATCCAGCCACTCGCTTTCGCCCTCCTGACTTCGCGTTTGCGCGAGGCTAATTTGGCGGACAGTTTCGGAGATTCGGATTGGGATAACGCCGCGAAGGGCATTCGTAATTTTGACTAGAGCGCTCATCGGCAGACATAAACAGAAAGGCGCAGCGCACGCAATATTTGAGAAGAGTTGATGCGCTCCGCTGTTCCCCGGACGGGCGTGTGCGAGGTCCGGGGTCGTACGGTACGCAGGCCTGAGTGTGGAACGATCCCGGGCCACGCCGATGCGCGCCCGGGAAACGGTGCCGGTGAAATTACTCCGCCGCGACCTGGGCAGTGTGGTCTACAATCTCGCCGCGGGCCGGGTAGCCCTTGCCGAGCACGAAGTCGAGCGCCATGGCAATTTCGCCGAAGGACGGCCGCGCGAACGGCATGGTCTGGACGGAACCGAAATAAAGCGTGCCGTCGGGCCGGACCAGGAACAGGCCGGGCTCGGCGAACAGGGCCGGCTCCTCGATGCCAATCGACGTGGTGCCGATACCGGCGGAGATGTAGAGACCCCATTCGCGCGCCTTCTCAAGGCTGACGCCGTAACCGACGGTCAGATTGTCGAGGCCCCAGTCGGCCTTGGCTTTCTCCGCACGCTCCTGGTCGTCGGAGGACAGCACCACGATCGACACGCCCTTTTCGGCGAAGTCGGCGGCGCGGCGGTTGAGATCGCCCAGATATTTCGAGCAGATCGGGCAGTGAAGGCCGCGGTAGAACACGACGAGCGTGAAGTTCTCCGGCGTCTGGGCGGCGAGCGACCAGGTGCCGCCGCCGACGGTATCGACGTCGAGCGAGGGGACGGGCTGGCGGGGGATGAGCGGGGTGATCTGACTCATGGTTGGCTCCCTGTACGGATGATTGGGCATGGTTCGCACATACCCCTAGCACCCGCGCGTGCGCACGGTCCGATCAAAACGCCGTGACGGGCGCGCTGTTTTTACGATACGGGAGTGGCTGCGGCCTGCTCGCGCGCGGCTTTCTGCACGGCGCGCTGGACCTTTTCGAAGGCGCGGACCTCGATCTGGCGGATGCGCTCGCGGCTGACACTGAACTCCTGGGAGAGATCTTCCAGCGTCACGGCATCCTCGGCCAGACGACGGGCCTCGAAGATACGGCGTTCACGCTCGTTGAGCGTTTCCATGGCCGTCGCCAGCAGTGCCCGGCGGCGCTGAAGCTCTTCGGAATTGGCAAGCTGCGTCTCCTGGTCGGGTTCCTCGTCGACCAGCCAGTCCTGCCATTCGCCTTCGGAGTCGGCGCGCAGTGGCGCGTTGAGCGACGTGTCCCCGCCCAGCCGGCGGTTCATGGAGATGACGTCCTCCTCCGGCACGCCCAGGCGTTCTGCGATGATCGCGACCTGGTCGGGTCTGAGGTCGCCGTCCTCGAGCGCCTCGATCTGTCCCTTCACCTTGCGCAGATTGAAGAACAACTTCTTCTGGCTTGCCGTCGTGCCCATCTTGACCAGGCTCCAGGAGCGCAGGATGAATTCCTGGATCGACGCGCGGATCCACCACATGGCGTATGTCGCGAGCCGGAAGCCCTTTTCGGGCTCGAAGCGCTTCACCGCCTGCATCAGGCCGACATTGCCTTCCGATATGACTTCGCTGATCGGCAGGCCGTAACCGCGGTATCCCATGGCAATCTTGGCCACGAGACGCAGGTGGCTCGTGATCAGTTTGTGAGCGGATTCTGAGTCCTCGTGCTCGCGCCAGCTCTTGGCCAGCATGTACTCCTCGTCCGGTTCCAGCATGGGGAACTGGCGGATTTCCTCCAGGTAACGAGAGAGGCCCTCGCTCGTGATGGTAGGCAGGCTGTTTCTAGCCATAAAGTCTTACTTCCCACTCATTTCCGTCCCGGTTGCGGGGACGTGCCGTCTTCGGTGATGCAGCCGAACAGACTATATAGGGATTCCTTTGCCGCAATTTAACGCCCGGGCTGCATTTTTGCTGCAGCGCACATTAATCGTCTTTTTGAGCCTTTTCGCGGCGCTCGTCCAGTCCTTTTGCGGCCGGTAGGTGGCAACGGGTTTATTGGCTGATCATATTCACCGTCATTGCCGGGCCTGACCCGGTAATCCAGAGACACGTACGGCCGTGGCTGTCGCTGGATGCCCGGGTCGCGCCCGGGCATGACGAATTGGAAGTGTTAACGGCAGGCGTCGATCACTGCGGTCAGGTCCTCGGGCAGGGCGCTTTCGAACAGCAGGTCTTCAGCCGTCTCCGGGTGCCGGAAGCCGAGGATAGCGGCGTGCAGGGCCTGGCGGCCGAGCCGGTCGAGTGCGGTCCGGGCCTGGTCCGGCAGCTTGTTGGCGCTGGCCGCGAAGCCCGAGCCGTAGACGCTGTCGCCCAGGATGGGATGCCCGATATGCGCCAGATGGACGCGGATCTGATGGGTGCGGCCGGTCTCCAAGATACAGCGTACGATGCTGACGACCGGCTCCGGATTGCCGGCGTTCAGGGGCTCAACCACTTCGTAATGGGTGATCGCGGCCTTGCCGCCTATAGAGACGACCGCCATTTTCTGCCGGTTCGAATTGGACCGGTCGAGCGCGCCTTCGATCGTATCCTTGCGTCGCGGCAGGGCACCCCAGGCCAGCGTCAGATAGGCGCGCTGAAGGCGGCCGTCCCGGCCGTGGGCGGCGAACTGCTCGGCGAGGCCCGCGTGCGCCTTGTCCGTCTTGGCGACCACCAGCAGGCCCGACGTGTCCTTGTCGAGCCGGTGCACGATACCGGGCCGGCGCACGCCGCCGATGCCCGACAGGGTTTCGCCGCAATGGGCGATCAGCGCGTTGACGAGCGTGCCGCTCCAGTTGCCGACTGCAGGGTGCACCACCATGCCCGCCGGCTTGTCGACCACGATGAGGTGCTCGTCCTCGAAGACGATATCGAGCGGGATGGCCTCGGGCCTCGGCACGGGATCGATGGGGGCCGGAACCGCCGCGGTGACCTCCATGCCGGCCTCGATCTTCCGGTTGGGCTCAAGGACTTTTTGTTGCCCGATTGCCACGTGACCCTCTTTAATCAGGTCCTTGAAACGCGAACGGCTGATTTCCGGACGTTTGCGGTGTAGAAACCGGTCCAGACGTTCGCCGGCGTCTTCGGCATCGGCGACCAGGGCAATGGTATCGGGCGGGCTTTCGGGCATGGATCAGACGAAAACAGCGAAACAGGATGAGGCCGGCACGGCCCCCGAATCCGGCAAGGGCCGCGACAGCGCGGCATTCATGAAGGGGGTCGTGATCTTTCTCGGCATCCTTCTGGTGCTCGGGTTCGTGGTGATCTTTTCCACCATCATCTACCGGTCGGTCAAGCTCGCCGAGGGCAAGGACGTGAGCACAACCAAGCGCGGCTTCGCGCCGCTCGAAGTTTCGGTGGCGGCCGACAGCGCGGTGACCGGCATCGACGTCGACGGCAACCGCATGGCGGTGCATACGCGCGGGGCGGCGGGCGAGGAGATCCTGGTGATCGACATCCGCCGCGGCGAACTGCTGGGGCGCGTCAAGCTGAACCGGGAGTAGGCGTGGATTTCTCAGAGGCCAAATCATTGAAAGTCGTCATTCCCGCGAAAGCGGGAATCCAGTGCGACATCGCATAAGACCGAGTTGGCAGCTTCTGGATCCCCGCCTGCGCGGGGATGACGCTGAGCGAATTTCCGCTCGGCTAAGGATGACAGGCACGGCGCACCCCTTGATCCTTCTTGCTGCCGCGCGCTATAGGTAAGGTCTGTCCTCAAAGGCCAGCTTCTGCGTCCCGTTCGTCTAGTGGCCTAGGACGCCGCCCTCTCACGGCGGAAACAGGGGTTCGACTCCCCTACGGGATGCCAATCCTAAAGACTTCACCAAAAGCATCGGGCAACTCGTGCCGCCTATGCCAGTGCGCAGCCGAGTGACTCGAGCATGGCGTTGCGCTCGGTCTCGTGGCTGGCGGCTTCGGCGCGCAGCCAGTCGGCGAAGGTGCGGACCGAGCGGCGTTGCAGGTTGCGGCTCGGGCAGATCAGCCAGTAGGCAGGAAACCGGCTTGCGCCGAAGGCGGGCAGGGCCGGAACCAGCCTGCCCGACTTCAGTGCCTCGAACGCGAGGCTCGCCGATTCCAATGCGATGCCGGCGCCGTCCTGCGCCGCCTGCAGCGTCATGAGCGAGCGGTCGAACCGCAGGCCGCGATCTGTGTCGATCCCGTCGATGCCGTGCCGGTTCATCCAGTCGCGCCACTGAAGGTCCGACTTCACGGAGTGGATCAGACGCGCGCCCGCCAGCC
The DNA here is from genome assembly GCA_965198845.1 of Hyphomicrobiales bacterium. Classification (GTDB taxonomy): domain Bacteria; phylum Pseudomonadota; class Alphaproteobacteria; order Rhizobiales; family JAJFHC01; genus CBDAQD01. The sequence continues at coordinate 5,208,033 of CBDAQD010000002.1, read as the reverse complement.
TGTCCGCCGCCTGTTCCGGCGTGTGGGCAGACCAGTCGCCCGGCAGGAGGCCCGGGGCCGCGAGCGGTAGCACCGCATCGGTCAGGACCGGTTCGGTGTAGAGCCCCGGCCACTGATCGGGGCCGTAGCGGATATCGAGGTCGATGTTTTCCCGCTCGAAATCGGTGACTTCCGGCGTGGCATCGATGTGCAGGTCCCAGTCCGGGTTGGCGTCGACCAGGGGCGCGATGCGCGGGCTGAGCCAGCGGATGCCGAAGCTCGCCGACACGCGGATGTTGAGCGACCGGCCGGCGCGCTTGAGAGAGATCCTGTCGCGGGCATCCCTGATCAGCTTCATGGCGTCGGAGGCCGCAACGAACAGCCGCTCGCCCTCCTCGGTCAGCACGAGCCGGCGCTTCACGCGGCGGAACAGATGTACGCCCAGGCGCTGTTCGAGGGCGGTGATCTGCTGGCTCACCGCCGAGGGTGAGACCGAAAGCTCGCTGGCGGCGGCGGTCAGGGTATTCTGTCTGGCGACCGCCTCGAAATAGACCAGGCCGTTAAGCGTCGTGTTCTGGGCCATCTTTCAGTTTTCCTAAACAACTTGGTACGAAATCCGAATTGAACGATTGAAAGCATACAGCGAAGATGGCGGAAGTTGCCAATTTGTAAGAAAAGCTGAATAATCCGCCGCCGAAAAGCGGCTTCCGGAGGAAACGATCATGAAGACGGGATTTGTTGGGCTTGGCGCGATGGGCCTGCCCATGGCGCGGAATCTGGCCGAAGCCGGTCATGAGGTATCCGTACACGACATCGACGCCGGCAATCTGGAGCGCGCCTGCGCGCATGACGGGATCGCGGCGGCGGCGTCCGTACTGGATGTCGCCCGCGCCGCTGATGTGATTTTCACCTGCCTGCCGGACAACGCGGTGGTCGAAGCCACCTATCTGGGCGAGGGCGGCATCGGCGAGGGCCTGAGCGCCGGCAAGATCACCGTCGACTGCTCGACCATCGGCCCTGAAGTGACGCGAAAAATCGCCGAGGCGTTCGCCGCGCGCGACATCCATCACGTGGACGCGTCCATGCTCGGGTCCGTGCCGCAGGCGGAGACCGGGGAGATCGGCTTCGTGGTTGGCGGCGACGCGGCCGCGGTCGAGCGGATCGACCAGCTGCTCGGCGTTCTCGGCCGCTTCACGAAATATGCCGGGCCGTCCGGTTCGGGGAACCGGATCAAGCTGATCCACCAGGCGCTGGTCGCGACCAACGCGGCGATCGTCGCCGAGGCGATGGAACTCTGCAACGCGACCGACACGGATCTCGACTGCTTCTACGACGTGGTCTGCAACGGCGGCGGCATGGCCTATTCGCGCTACTTCGAGAACCGCATCCCGCGCATGCGCGGCGGTGACTTCTCGCCCCTGTTCATGCTGAAGTTCATGCTGAAGGACGCCCGGCTCGCCGGAGCGGTCGCGGCGGAGAGCGGTTACCGCACCCCGGTGCTCGACCAGGTCGTGTCCCTGTTCGAGGAGGCCGACGCGGCGGGCTGGGGCGGCGAGGACTTCTCCGCCATCGCGCGCCTCTACGCGCGCAACGCGGAATAGGCAGGCCGGCGAATAAGCAATCCGGCAGCCGTCCCGCGCCGTAACAGGGGTATGGCGGAATTTGAGAACGGTCGTTCGGCACACGGGCCGGGGATCGTCGGGATGGCCAGCTTCGGAGACGGCTTCCGGGCCGTCGTCGCGGGCGGCACCGGCGATATCGGCAGGGCGTTCGTTCGCCTCTTGGAAAGTGACCCCTCCTGTTCGGATGTGGTGGCGCTCGGACGGACGACGCGGCCTGGGCTTGATCTCCAAAACGAAGCCTCGATCGCCGCTGTGGCCCGCGAAGTCGGCGAAGCCGGCGAGATCTCTCTCCTGATCGACGCGACCGGGCTTCTGCATGACGGTGCGATGATGCCGGAAAAGGCTCTGGACGCCCTCGACGCTGACGCGATGATGCGGTCATTCGCCGTGAATGCGGCTGGGCCGGCGCTGCTGCTCAAGCATTTCAGACGGTTCATGCCGGCCAAAGAGCGGGCCGTCTTCGCGACAATTTCCGCGCGCGTCGGTTCGATCGGAGATAACGGGCTCGGCGGCTGGTACAGCTACCGGGCGTCCAAGGCTGCGCTCAACATGATCGTCAAGACCGCATCCATCGAGATGGCGCGCCGGAACCCGGCGTCCGTCCTGCTGGCGTTGCACCCGGGTACCGTCGAGACGCGCCTCTCGGAACCGTTCCGTGGCGGCCGCGACCTGTTCACGCCAGACGAGGCAGCAGCGAAAATGCTGCGTGTCATCGACAATGCCGTTCCGGACCAGACGGGCTCATTCCTCGCCTATGACGGCAAGGCTATCCCCTGGTAGGGGGATCAGCGTTCAGATCCGGGCGAGTTCTCAATCAGTTGTAGGAGCGATGACCTGCGGACAGTTGTAGTCGGGTCTAAACGTCGACGCCGCTGCCGGTGGACTTGTCGTCGGGATCCGGCCGATTTGCCGGATTGGATGGCGTATCAGACGACGCGCCGGGTTGCGCTGCAACGTCCTCACCCAGAATCCTGTCAATCAGGGTAAGGCCAATTCGTGGGATGCCTTCCGAGGTCAGCGTGTACAGTCCGGCCGCAGTGCCGGTGACAACGGCGGCAACAATGATGCTCTTCGCATACTTGAAAGCGATGATACGGACGATCTCTTCACCGAGTTGCACGGAAGCGGCGATCCTGTCGGATCCCTTCTTCTCGAGCACTTCGGTGAGCAGCGATCCGACACTGCCGAAATATACAAAGGCATCTTCGTGGTCGATGGCGTCGCGGATCGCCTGCTCCAGCTCCGTATTCTGCTGAGCGTCATCACCCATTGCCATGAATGCCAGGACATCTTCGAAATATGCAGGGCGAAAGAACTGCCATCCGTCCGGTTGGTCTTCCAGCACACGAGTTGGCCAGCGTCCGGCAAGTTCATTGTGCCGTGCACCGAGATTTATCGTGAATGTCACCAGGGTCGGGTTTTCGAGGCCGGATACCCCGAGTGGTGTTCTGATCAGCATGGTCTGGTATTGATGTGGGGACAAAACTGTTCGTCTGAGCACCAAGTCAGTCTCGACCTTGGAAAGTTTAGGTTTCCCGGGTTCGTCCGTTGTGTTGCCGTCCCCGGTCGGCAGAACGGCGTTAAACGCCTTGGAAAAGTCGACACTACCGAGACCGAGAGCCCCGTCCAGTTTGGCGTCGAGAAAGTTGGTGTATTCGACGCATATTGCATTCACCAACGCGCCGGTCAGATCCGCGCCGGCCAGGTTCGCGCCGGTCAGGTTCGCGTTGCTCAAGTCCGCGCCGCCGGTCAGGTCCACGCCGCTCAGGTTCGCGCCGGTCAGGTCCGCTTTCCTCAGGTCCGTGCCGGTCAGGTCCACGCCGCTCAGGTCCGCGCCGGTCAGGTTCGCGCCCTCGAAGTCCGTGCTGCTCAGGTCCGCGCCGATCAGATCAAGCTCGCTCAGATTCGCGCCGGCCAGGTCGAAATATGTATTGGGGTAATCGCGACGCCAGGCATTCCAAGCGTCGACGCTCTCTCGGAGCTTGGCGACTGCTTTTTTGTCGGCCATCCGTTTATTCCTTTCGCACGACCAGAAATACACAACAAATCTCGGAGAGTCTTGTATCCCGGGGGCATTCCATGACGGTTGACCGGGCCGGCAGAATCGCCGAAGCCCAACGGGTCCGGATCACGGATGGTCTCTCTCGGCGCAGCGCCATCTTCGGACAACCCGACTTGGCAGAAGCAGATCGGCCGGGCGCGGAAGATGTGGACCGCAGCACAGAATGACGACATAGCGGAGCGCTATTGTTGGCTGGCATAAGAATACTGTTGGATCGCGATGTGGCTTAGACCAGAAAAGTTCGTTCTCGCCTATGACGGCAAGGTCATTCCCTGGTAGAGCGACTCAGTTCTGGGCGAGTTCTTTCTGGAGGGCGCGGATGCGGTCGGCAAGCGACGGGATCTCTTCGTCCGACTCTTCCGTCTCCGCTGAGGACGCTTCACCCTTGGAGGACTTGTCGTCGGCCTTGTCTTTGCTCTCGGCCGTGTCCTCCGAGGCCGGCGGTTCGGCAGGCTTCAGCGGCGTGACGTTCTCGGCGTCCTCGACCTCGCCGGCGAGCAGCTTGCGCAGCAACTCCTCGGCGGCTTCGACATCGCGGTTCATCGAATTCGACAACCGGTCCATGTCCTTGGCGACGCCGTCGACCTCGTCGCGCAACCGGACATAGGGGTTCGAACGCATCTGCCAGGTGGTATCCAGCGCCTGGATTTCCTCCAGCAGCCGTCCGGCCTCCTTCTCGGCATCCCGCAGGTCTTCCTCGAGCTTATCGCGCTCGCGCCGCAGATAGGCGATCTTGTCGCGGAACGGCTTGGTCTGGCTCTTGCTCACCGTCCGCTGCTCGGACACGGTTTCCTGCAGCGTCATGATCTCGCGGCGGGCGTCATAGAGGTCAGCACGGCGTCCCTCGATGCGCGCGGCCATACGGCCCAGGTCGTTGACGCGGTCGGACATGGCCTGATGGGCCATCTCGAAGGTGCGGTCCTCGGCGGTCTGCTGGCTGGTCTTCTTCTGCAGGTCGGCGATCTGCGAGTCCTTGCCGGTGGCGAGCTGGGTGCTTTCGACCAGCGAACGGGCCTGGCGTTCGACGACGTCGCCCTGCTGGCGGATCTTTTCTGATTGCTGCTCGATCAGCTCGTTCTTGATCTTGAGCTCTTCTTCCAGGGGGGCAACGCGGGATGTCAGTTTGACGATCTTCGCGTCGCGCTCGGCGATCTCGGCGGCCTGCTCCTTGGACCTGACGGCGATCGACTTGCTCTCGTCCTCGGAACGCGCCAGCTCGACGCTGGTATTGGCGAGCTTTTCCTTGAGCTTTTCGACGGTGAGTTCGAGCTTGCGGGTCGACAGGGCGTATTCGGCACGCAACTGGTCACGGTCCGCCTGGATCTCCGCCATGGTCAGCGGCGAGCGGCTCTGAATGCGCTTGGTGGTGACGCGCACGGCATGGCGCCACATCTGCGGCATCAGAAGCAAAACAATGAGGGCCGCGGACAGGAAACCCAGCGCGATGAGCATAAGGCTCTGAATCATACTTTACACCGCAGTGTCGAAGACCCGGTCGCCGCATCAGCACCGGGTGAAATGTGCCATCCCTGCCTCTGGAAATCCAATTCCGAAAGACCGTAAGGTTAAACTAAGTGTCCGCCGAATCCCATTTTCGCCCGGCGGCGCTGATGGCGCAAGCACTGTGGCCCGGATTCAACGAAATGTTTACACAGGTGGCCGCTATGCAACAGGTGGTGGAAACCGGTTCACGCTCCGGGACCCGATGGCAGATCAACATTCCTTGCCGCGCAGGCGTTGACCGAAGCTCAACCGGCGTAACCACACCGGCTGTCAAGACTGTAGAACTCCAACGACGGCGAAAATGAGGCCTCGCAAATGAGGCGCTAGTCCAAAAGGGCGTAAAGACATTGCGCCTGTAGTACGCGAATGCGTAGACTTCTCTCGTCTGTCAGGCGCAATACTCTTGTGCACTCCATCGCTGGACCAACCAGGAGACTTGGAGGATGGCAAAGATCGTCGGTATTCACGGTGTCGGCCAGCAACTCAAGGGGCCGGAGACGTTGCTGTCGGATTGGCTTCCGGCGTTGCGTGACGGGGTCACAGCAGCGGGCGCGCAGGTCGAAGACGACGTCATGGTCTGTGCCTTCTACGGTGGGCTGTTTCGACCGAGCGGCAGCACGAGGTCGACCGGCGATTTTCACTACAGGGCGTCGGACATCAGCGATCAGGAAGAGATCGAGCTTCTACTGGCGTGGTGGGACGAGGCGGTTGCCGCGGAACCACAGCGCGTTGTCAGTCCTGATGCGGACGTCAGGCTCGCGACCCCCAAGTCAGTTCAGGCCGCGCTTCGCGCACTGTCCCGCTCAAGCTTCTTCGCCGGCCTTGCGAAGCGTGCGCTGATCGGCAGTCTCAAGCAGGTCCGCCGGTATCTCAGGGAGCCCGAGATTCGGACGGCCGCGCAAGAGTCCGTGGACAAGGCCGTGACTCCCGAGACCAGGGTTCTGGTCGCTCATTCGCTTGGTACGGTCGTGACCTACGAGGCGCTGCACCGGTATGCGGCCTCTGAAAACTGGCAGAACGCTTCGACCCTGATCACGCTCGGATCTCCTTTGGGAATCCGAAACCTGATCTTCGAGGAGCTACAGCCGGAGCCTGCAGAGGGCGTTGGCAAATGGCCCGAACGCATTACGAGATGGATCAACATCTCGGATGACGGCGATGTGGTCGCCCTCGACAAGACACTCGACCCGCTGTTTGACGGGGAGATCACCGATGTCCGTATCCACAATCTTTCCAAGGCCCATGACGTTGCGCCCTATCTGACAGCGAAGGAGACCGGTGCAGCGATCGCGGAAGCGCTCGGCGATGGCTGAGGCGGGGCGGAGGTTCGTTATCGGCATCGGTGTGTCTGACTACGACGATACGGATATGTCGCTCAAGTCGGTGCCTGCGGACGTTGCCGAGGTCACCAGGTTTTTCGCGGAGCATCCCCGCGTGGCTCATGAGCGCGCCCTTGAAACCCTAAAGGAGAGCCCGACCAACGAAGAGATCCGGACGACGCTGAGTCAATGGTTCAAACAGCAGAACCCCGAAGACGTGGTCGTCGTCTATATTGCGGCGCACGGCGAAGTCGAGGGCAACAAGTCCTACGTGCAGGGCCGGGACTCGCCCAGGAACGGGCTGGCGGGTCTGGCTGTAAATGGTGATGACCTCGGCAGCATCATCGGCCAGGCGGATCCGCATAATGTTCTCATTATTGTCGATACCTGCGTGGCCGGCCGTCTCGGCTCCGCCATCCAGCGCCAGGCTGAGGACATTGCGGATGACCTGAACACGCGACAGCCGGATCGCACCTGGGCACTCGCGATCGTATGCAGCACTTACGGTCGGGATCCTGCACAGGACGGTCGCTTTGCAAGCGCATTTCTCACGGTCGTGAACAGTGAGCGGTGGACCGGCACGACGAACGAGTGGATCAGCATCGATACCCTGATGACCGGGCTCAATCACGAGCTCAGGGACATGGGCGTGCCTCAGGTCGCCGAACGCAGAACCTCGGGACCGGGCGCGAGCGAACTGATCCCGAACCCGAATTTCGGAAAACGGCCTCCGGGAGACTTGATTGCGGACCACGAGTTCACGTCGCATTTCGATCCGTCGGCCAGGGGCGCTTCGCCAGGCGAGACAGGCTGGTACTTCAGTGGCCGCACCGAGGAACTGGCGACAATCGCGAAATGGCTGCGGATGCCCCGCGAAGGGGTAGATCATAGCGGCATGCTGATCATCACGGGGCCGCCCGGATCCGGGAAGTCCGCGCTGCTGTCCCGCGTGATTGTATTGAGCGATGCGACGCTGCGCGGCCGCGTGCCCGGCTGCGACGACCTTCCGCAGGAGACCATGCCACCCTCGGATGCCATCGACGCGGTGATCTGGTGTCACAACAAGACGCTGGAAAGAGTCGTGGCGGAACTCTGCGGGCGTCTAGGCGTTTCGGCCGCGACGGCAGAGGAATTCATCGGTGCTATCGAGACGCGCGAGGTCACGGTTGCCGTCGATGCCCTGGATGAGGCAATCGAGGGGCATGCGGAACGGATCGCGTCCCAACTGCTCAAGCCCCTTGCGCGCTTGCCGGGTGCGAAGGTTATGGTGGCGACGCGGCCGCATCCGGTTGGATTTGCATCTGATGCAGCCGCTGCCACGCTGCTCGATCATCTTGGAAGCGACCAGGCGGTCAGTATCGTTCTCGACAAGGTTGGAAACCGGGTCGCGGACATGCAGAACAATGTTGCCGACCGTCTGATGGCCAAAGCCGAGACCGGCAGAACGACCCCCTATTCCGGCCAGCCCGATCTGGCGAAGGCGGTTGCGCAACGGGTGGTCGCGGCCGCAGGCAGCTCATTCCTTGTCGCGGTCGTTACGGCCAAGGCCCTGGCCGCGCGTGATGAGCCTGTCGATCCGGACGCTCTCGACCTCACGCTTCCGACGGAAGCCGGGGCAGCCATGATGAACTACATCGAGCGCCTGCCCGAGCCGGAACTGATCCACCACGTGCTGCGGCCGCTGGCGTGGGCACGGGGCAGGGGCCTGCCGTGGGCGCCATACTGGGTGCCGTTCGCCAACGCACTGGCCGAAGCGACACCGTCGGCGTCGGGGCGGCCGGACGTTGACGATGCGGCCGTCGCCCGCGTGCTCGATCGGGCCGGCGACCTCGTCATCGAATCGACGGACGAGGGCGAGCCGGCCTACCGGCTGTTTCACGAGGCCCTTGCGGAACATCTTCGCAGCGAAACGGAACCGGAATTGGCGCACGGCGCGATGGTCGAGACAATTCTGAACACGACGGGTCTACGGCCGCCCTACGATACCGAGCATCCCTACGCCATCGCCCATCTTGCCTCCCATCTGGCGCTTGCGCCGGACCTGCTCGGCTATCTCCATACGCTGGTCACCCGCCCGGACTGGGAGCGCGCGAAACGGCGCCTGACCGGAAATTCCATCAGCTTTCTGGGCGATATCGATATCTACCTCGAGCAGGCCCTTAAATCGAAGCCTCGTGACATCGTTTCCCTGGTCGGTGCGAGCCTTGTCTACAGCCGGATGATGTCCACGGCGCCGCCGCAGATCGTCGGCCTGTTCGGCCGTGCGGTCCAACTGCCGCGCGCCGAGTTGATGGCCGGAAACATCACCCACGCTCTCGACCGCTGCAAGGCGTTCTGCCTGCTTGCGCCTTTCTTTGACGAGGAAAAAGACATCGACGGCGTCATGCGGTGTCTGGAGGAAGCGATGAGCATCGCGGTCGGTTCGATCGACAGGACGCACTTGAGCATGGCGTATTGCTGGATCGCTGAAACCGCGAAAGCTTGTGGCTTTGACAGAGCCGCCAGCAGTGCCGCGGGACGTTCCGTGAAAGCGGCGCTGGATCTCCCCGGAGCGGATCTGGACTGGGAACTGGCAAACGGTATCTTCTGGGCCGGCAGGGCACTGCGTTCGACCGGCGACAATGACCGGCTTGAAGACCTGAAGGCGGTGTTCCGCGAACAATTTGAGGACGATTATCGCAACCAGACACTGCAGGCCGCGAGCGTGCTCGGCGAGCGGGAATGGCTCAAGAAAGCGTTTAGCGCGTATCGGGACGGCTATCGCTATCCGAGTATCATCCGGGACGGCAACCTCGCCCTGGCATTGGCCGATGCGGAAATGACGGAGGAGGCGCAAGAACTCTTCGCATTCGTCGAAGGCGCGGGTGGCGCGCAGGGCGAGCCAGATTCACAGAAGCGCTATGCCTGGGCGCTCGCCCTTGTCGGACGATATGACGATGCACTGGACCATGCTGACAGGATCGACGCTGCCGAAGAGCGTGCCGGCGCGATGGTGTGCATCGTCGAGATCGCCGCGGATCAACACGCGAAGGACATTCTGGATCAGGCGGCGACACGGATCGCAAACGAGATCGTCAAGGAGGACTGGCGCTCCCAGGCCATCCTGGCACCGGCGCTTTATATTGCGGGCGATGCCGACGCGGCGCTCTACATTGCAGAGGAACTCGCCTTCAGGGACGACGCCGGCGAGACGTCCGGGCCGTTCTATGCCATCCAAACCGACGAGAATGGAGACCTCCGCGGCAAGACGGCACGCCGTCCACTGCAGTCTCGCACCTTCGAACTCGAAGACGCCAAGCGAGAGGAGGATGTCGGGCGGCACGCCGAACGCGGCGAACGCGATCAGGCTATGAATTTGCTGTCGGAGATCCGCGTTCCGCTTTTCAGGGCCCGGGCGCTCTTTGCCATCGCCCTGGCGGAGCAGGACCCCGCACTGCGCCTCGACCTCTGGATCGATAGCATCGTCGAGGCCAGGAAGGTCGGACACCCAACTCTGATCGACGCCGTCAACCAAGCGAGGCGGCTGTTCAGCGGTAACGAGGACCTTATACCGTTTCAGGATCTGCAGCTGACTTTGGACGAGCTTGAGGCCCGATGGACGCTCGCCTCGTTCAGTGAGCAATATGAGACCCTGCGCGACCTGTTCCCGTCCGGTCCGCAGCGAACGCGGCGCATGACTGCCATGGTGAACGTTGCGCGCAGCAAGGGCGTAAAGGTCAACTGGAGGGCGTTGAAGGTCGGTGATCTGCTGGAATCGGGCAGCGAGGGCGAGCGGATCTTCGCGATCGGGTTAATGCAGGCCAATCCCGATCTGGCGGACAGCGATCTCATCATCGATACGATCGACAACTCCGCGAGCGCGTTCGAACAGTTTGAGGCGCTTCGCGTAATGAGAGCACTTGTTCCGGACCTAACCGATTCGCAAAAGGATCGCGTGCTGGAGGTTTTTGCTGCGGAACGTGCGACTAGATTTGGGAAAGCGCGTCTGGCGCTTAGCAAGAATATTGAACAGGAAATTGTCGATCAGAGGATGTGAGTAATTCGGCACCACGCTAGAACGGGTTCCAGGTCGGCCGTGCGGTGTATTTGAGGTAGCCCACATTGACGCCGAGCCTTGCGCCGACACCGGTCCGGATGGGGGCAACGAGCAGATTGTCACGTCGCTGCACATTGACGCCGAAGCCGCCGACGATATAGGCGGACCCCTCGACGCCGGGCAGGCGCTGATACATGTCCTGGATCTGGTTCAGGTTGTAGATCAGTACGAGCACGCGCGATCCGTTGCCGCCGAAGTCGAGGCCGACCGACGGGCCCTGCCAGAACAGCTTCTGCCTGCCGCCAACCTTGGGGAAGATGAATCCTTCGCCGTAACGAAGACCGCCAACGAATGAGCCGGACGCTTCTTCACCGACGATATAGGCGTTCGGCCTGCCGTATTTGGCGAAAACGGATTCGACCGCCTCTGCGAGGCCACCCGTCGTCTTGCCGAAAAACGCGTGACCCGCGTCGATGATCTCCTGGACGGAATAGGTCGGCTTGCCGGAGGCCGGCGGTGGCGCGGTGTTCGACTGTGCGAACGCTCCGGTCGCAATAAGGGTTGCAACGATCCACGCTGTGAAAACGGTCAAGAGTCGAGTCGTCATCTGTCTGCCTGAGTTTGGTGCCGCTCGGGTATCGGTTCCGCCGATCGGAAATGCCTCTGGGGAAATTGCAGCTTCCTTAACATAATTGCTGCATGCTCATCGGATCGGCTGAATCCGGCTCCTCATATGGGCACAAATTATGGCGAATCATAGATTTCTGCGCAGCGATTCGCAGCGAAATTCAGTACTTGGCGCAATTGTGATCATCGCACTTGCCCTGGGCCTGTCGACGCCAGGCATCGGCGGGGCGGGGGCGACGACCACGCAGCGAATCTGGAATGACGCGGCGACGGGGCTCGCCATTGGCGGGTACGATCCGATCGCCTATTACACGGATGCGCGGGCGCGCCGGGGCAGTGCCGAGTACGAGTTTTCCTGGCGCGGTGTTACCTGGCGTTTCGCCAATGAGGGAAACAAGGCGGTATTCGAGCATCACCCGTCTCTGTACGCGCCGCAGTTCGGCGGATATGACGCACTCGGCATTGCGAAGGGACGGACCGGGGCCGGAAGCCCGGAAATCTGGGTGGTCGACGACAACAAGCTCTACCTGTTCTTTTCTAAGCAGGAGAAGCAGGAATGGATGTCGGCCAAGGCAAAGTGGATCTCCGCGGCCAAGAGAAACTGGTCGAAGCTGATGGGCACGCTGCCGGAATAGCGTCTATCTCCATGCCCGTGCGATGAAACCCGGGTTGTCGAGACCCCGGCTGAGCTTGCCGTAGCGCAGCGTCTCTCCCTCGAACGTGACGACGCTGCCGCCGGCGCACTCCAGAACCGCCTGGCCTGCCGCCGTGTCCCATTCCATGGTGCGCCCGAGACGCGGATAGAGATCGGCTTCACCCGCCGCGACGAGACAGAACTTGAGCGAAGACCCGGCGCTCTTGCGTTCCGCCACAGTGTATTGCTCCAGAAACGCCTCAAGCTTCGGGTCTGCGTGGGACCGGCTGGCCAGGACGGTGAGCGCGTCGGTTTCGCGGACCGACCGCACCGAGATCTCCCGGCGGTCGACCGCGCCCGCCGGGTCGCCCGGCGAAACGGTTGCCTGAAACGCTCCGGTGGCGGTCGTCGCCGCGAAAAGCCTGTCGATGGCTGGGGCGTACACCACGCCCAGGACCGGTGATCCGTTTTCGATCAGCGCGATATTTACAGTGAATTCGCCGTTGCGCTTGACGAACTCTCTTGTCCCGTCGAGCGGGTCGACCAGGAAGAACAGGTCCTCCACGGTGTCGATCCGTTCCGGATCCGCGGACTCCTCCGAAATCACCTGCACACCGGGTGCCGCCTGTTGCAGTCCGGCCAGGATGACCCGTTCCGAGGCACGATCCGCCTCGGTCACCGGGCTCTTGTCGTCTTTCGTCTCGACAACGAAGTCCCGCTCATAGACATCCATTGCCGCGCGTCCGGCGTCGAGCGCGCAGGACACGAGCGGCTCGATCAGATCCTGCGTGCGGGTGTTCGTATCAGCCATGGCTGCGGCCCCTCTGGAAACGTGCGCCGGGGAGAATTCACGACCGGGCATGTGCGGTCAAATGATTCGTTGTGACAGACTGGGGCTCCGCCGCGCAGTGCGCCTTTGTGATCAGGGGTTCGGGATGCTTGTAAAATCAAAGCACTAGGGCATCCGCCGCGTCCGGCTTGGCATCTTGCCGCCATCATTGTATCAGCGGACACGGGACAACCTGACCAAGCGGGCGATCGAAATGGACACAACGCAACTCGACGATCTTGAACTGGCTGCACTGCTTTGCAGCCGCGTCTGTCATGACGTGATCAGTCCTGTTGGCGCCATTACGAACGGGCTGGAAGTGCTCGACGACGATAATGACGAGCAGATGCGCGGGTTCGCGCTCGACCTGATCAAGAAGAGCGCCAAGCAGGCTTCCGCCAAGTTGCAGTTTGCCAGACTGGCCTTCGGTGCTGCCGGATCGGCGGGCGCTGAAATCGATCTCGGCGATGCCGAGGAAGTTACGACGTCGTTCATCGGCGACGAGAAGGTGACTCTGACCTGGAACGGCCCGCGGGAAACGCGACCGAAGAATGAGGTCAAACTGCTTCTCAACATGGTCCTGGTCGGCCTGACGACCATTCCGCGCGGCGGCAATCTCGCGGTATCGATCGACGGCCCGGAGCTTTCGGTCAAATGCACGGGCGTCGCTGCCGGGGTGCCGGAGGGGACAAGCGATTTGCTTGCCGGGACTGCCGAGATCGGGTCGATCGATCCACGCTCGGTGCAGATCTATTATACCGGACGCATTGCGAAATCGGCCAATCTCGGCCTTGATGTTCAGGCTGGCGAAGAGGAAGTGACCATCTTCGGCCGCCCTGCCCAGTAATCCGCGAATCCTGACCGCCAGCTTCAAAGTATATTAACCCTTTCCGTTCACGATCCCTCAAACTTCCAGGGACTGCGGGCAGTTCCGCATTCAAGGGGCAAGGAGGGGCAGCGGCATGGATGATCTTCTTGGCGATTTTCTAGCCGAGACTACGGAGAGTCTTGATCTCGTCGACATGCAGTTGGTCGAGTTCGAACGGGATCCGAACAACGCACAGATTCTCGATAATATTTTCAGGCTTGTGCACACGATCAAGGGAACGTGCGGGTTCCTTGGTCTGCCGAGGCTCGAATCCGTTGCGCACGCTGCGGAAAACCTCATGGACCGGTTCCGTGATGGCGCGCCGGTAACGGAGGAAGCCGTCAGCGTGATTCTCGAGGCGCTCGACCGGATCAAGGAGATCATGGGCGATCTCGAATCCAGCGGCGAAGAGCCCGACGGCAGCGACAAGGACCTTATCGATACGCTTGCGCGCCTGACGGATGGCGAAGAAGCATCTGCGGATGCCGAGCCTGAAGCTGAGCCTGAGCCCGAACCTGCAGCCGAAGCGCAGGCCGAGCCCGAAGACGAAGCTGACGACAGTTCCGACAGCGGTGAAGTCTCGCTCGATGAGCTTGATGCCGCGTTTGCTGCTGCTGAATCAGACTACGACACGCCGTCCTCCGAGGAGGTTGAAGAGGACGCCCAGATCGCCGAAGAAGTCGTCGAAGAAGTTGCGGCTGCTGTCGAGGAGCCTGCAGCCCCGGCTGAGAAACCCGCTGCAGAGGCCAAGCCAGACGCCGGCGCAAAACCCGAAGCCGGCAAGAGCGACAACCAGCTCGACGTGCGGGCCAAGTCTATCCGCGTCAATGTCGATACGCTCGAGCGGCTGATGACGACCGTGAGCGAGCTCGTGCTCGCCCGCAACCAGCTGCTCGAGATTGCCCGGCATATTGATGACGGCGTGCTCCAGGCGCCGCTGCAGAGACTGTCGAGCGTGACCGGCGAGCTGCAGGAAAGGGTCATGAAGACCCGGATGCAGCCGATCGGCAATGCCTGGCAGAAACTGCCGAGAATTATCCGGACTCTGGCAAACGATCTCGACAAGCGCATCGAACTTGAAATGACCGGTGCGGACACGGAACTCGACCGCCAGGTCTGCGAACTGATCCAGGATCCGCTGACGCACATGGTGCGCAATGCGGCGGACCATGGTCTGGAAGACACCGAAACCCGCCTGAAAGTCGGCAAGCCGGCAACCGGCAAGGTGATGCTGAGTGCCCGTCACGAGGGCGGGCACATCGTCATCGAGATTGCGGATGACGGGCAAGGCCTTCCGGTCGACAAGATCAAAGCCAAGGCCATCGAAAGCGGATTTGCGACCGCTGCCGAGCTTGAGGCGATGAGTGATGCTCAACTCACGAAACTGATTTTCGAGCCGGGGCTTTCGACCGCCGAAGCGGTGACGAACGTTTCCGGACGCGGCGTCGGCATGGACGTGGTTCGCTCGAACATCCAGTTGATCGGCGGTTCGGTCGATGTTGTTTCGGTGCCGGGCGAAGGATCGAAGTTCATCATCCAGATCCCGCTGACACTGGCCATCGTGCCGGCGCTGATCATCGGTGCCGGTTCGCAGCGTTACGCGGTGCCGCAGCTCAATATTATCGAACTGGTGCGTGTCCGTGCCGGTGACGAGCATTCCATCGAAACGGTGAACGGCTCGCCGATCCTGAGACTGCGCGGGCGGCTCCTGCCGCTTGTCCGGCTCGCAAGTTTCTTCGATGACGAAAAGCCGGTGGAGACCGCCGGAGAACCGCAAGAGGAAACTGCAGACGCCGAGGCTGGCGAAACCGCGTCGGGTGCCAAGGAAGGCGACAACGACTTCGTTGCCGTGTTCCGGATCGGCGGCGTTGAGTTCGGCATGGTTGCCGACGCGGTCTATGACACCGAGGAAATCGTCGTCAAGCCGCTGTCCGGATTCCTGAAGAACTGCAAGGCGTTTTCCGGAAACACGATCCTGGGCGACGGCAGCGTCGTCATGATCATCGATCCCTCAGGCATTGCCGAAGTGTCGGGCATGCGGGATGCGGCGAACAGCCTCGAAGCCTCCATGCCGGATGATGCTGAAACGATTGGCTCGTTCGACGAATCGGTTTCGATGCTCGTGTTCCGTGCCGGTTCGGAAGATCCGAAGGCTCTGCCGCTGGCGCTGATTAACCGTCTCGAAGAGATCGATATGGCGGATGTCGAACGCGCATCCGGGCAGGACGTGGTGCAGTACCGCGGTGTGCTTATGCCGCTGATCCGCCTGGACGATGGTGCGACGGAAGGCGTCAAACCGGTCATCGTGATCGAGAGCTCCGGCTTCTATACCGGCCTCGTCGTCGACGAAATTGTCGACGTCGTGGAAGAGAAGCTGAACATCGAGCCGGCGACAGCCGGCACCGGTGCTCTGGGCTCCGCAGTGATCCAGGGCAAAGTCACGGAGATCCTGGATCTCGCCTATTACATGCCGGAAACGCTGGAAGATCGTCCTGCGACCGCGCGGGGCCCGGAAGCCAGGAGTGTGCTTCTGGTCGATGACAGCGCGTTCTTCCGCAACATGCTGACACCGTTCCTGTCCGCCCATGGCGTGCGTGTCACGGCGGTCGCTTCGGCGGCTGAGGCCATCGAGATTGGACGGCGTGGCCACGAGTTCGATGTGATCGTCAGCGATCTCGAGATGCCGGAGATGACCGGATATCAGTTTGCCGAAGCGATCAGGGAAGCGAAGCTCTGGCCGGAAGCGGAGCTGATTGCCCTGTCCGGCGACAGCTCGATCGACGCGATCGAGAAGGCGCGTGAGAGCGGCTTCAGCGATCACGTTGCCAAGTTCGACCGTACCCGGTTGCTCGAGGTGTTGAGTGTATCGTCCGCCGAAATGGGGGTTGCTGCCTAGCCATGTCAGAAAAAAGCGTTACTGAAGCCGCCTCGACGAGCGGCGAATACGTCACCGTGATGATCCGCGATCAGCTCTTCGGTCTGCCCATCGGCGAGGTCGAGGATGTGTTCGAACCGCAGATGGTGACTCATGTACCGATGTGTCCGCCCGAAGTTGTGGGCGTGCTCAACCTTCGCGGTCGGATTGTTTCCGTAATCGATGTCTGCACGCGGCTTGGCATGAAATCCCTGGAGCCGGAAAAGCCGATGGCGATCGGTCTGCGGCGCGAGGGCGGCACATACGCCCTGCTCGTGGACGAAGTCGGCGATGTAATTCATCCGGAGGAAGGAAGCCTGGAATCGGTGCCGTCGCATCTGGACCAGCGCTGGAAGTCGGTCTGCACCGGCGTGCATCAGCTGGAAGACAAGCTGATGATGGTGCTCGATCCCGATTGCGTATTCGAAAACGACAGTGAGAGCCGGGTAGCTTGACCCGGGCCGTGCTCAGTTATTGCAGAGGAACAAAATGAAGCAGTGTCTGGTTGTTGACGACAGCATGGTCATCCGGAAGATTGCCCGCCAGATTCTCGAGCAACTCGATTTCTCGATCGACGAGGCCGAAGACGGGCAGGCAGCGCTGAACAAGTGCCGCGAGGGAATGCCCGACGCGATCCTGCTCGACTGGAACATGCCGATCATGAACGGTCTGGATTTCCTTCTGGCGTTGCGTGAGGAAAACGGCGGCGACCAGCCGGTCGTGGTTTTCTGCACGACGGAAAACGACATGGATCACATTTCCAGAGCGATATCTGCAGGGGCGGACGAATATGTCATGAAGCCGTTCGACCGGGATATCATCGAGGCGAAGTTCCAGGAAGTCGGCCTGATCTAAAAGGACCGGCGTCCATGTCTCCATCCGCCCGCGCAGCATCACGTCCTGCGGCGTCCCGTCCGCCAAGCAACCTGACGGTCATGGTGATCGACGATTCCCTAGTGTTCCGGGGACTCGCATCACGTTGGCTTGGGGAAGTGCCTGAAGTCGGTGATGTCATCAAGCACAGCAATGCCCAGGACGCGCTCAAGGACCTTCAGTCGGCCAGGCCGGATGTCATTATCCTCGACGTCCACATGCCGGGCTCCGACGGATTTGCGATTCTGCCCACAATCGTCAGCAGACTGCCGGGCGTCCCGGTCATCCTGGTGACAGCGGCGACATACGAAAACGACGAGCTCGTGGCCAAGGCCGAGGCGAGCGGTGCCTGGCAGTTTCTGATCAAGCCCAGCAGCACCGGCGGTGCGAACAATGCGCGCGAGTTCCGCGACAGGATGGTCGAGGCGGTCCTGGGTGCAGCGGCGGGGCAACGCCCGACGAGCCGTACACCGGCCGCAAGACAACCGGGCCCTGGAGCAGCACCTCGGGCTTCAGCAGCAGCGCCTGCGGGCCGGCGTCCGGCAGCCGCCCCGTTGCGGCGGGGCGCACCTCCCGCAGTTCGCGGGGCAGCCAGGGGCAAACCGGCGCCTGCGGCAGCGGACGGTGAGGCACTGCAGACCAGGGAGTTCTCAAGTATCGTGCCGCGCATCCTGGCCATCGGGGCGTCGACAGGCGGACCTCGCGCGCTGATGGATTTTGTCAGCGATATTTCGAGTGCGGTTTCGAATGTGCCGATCGTCATCGTGCAGCATATGCCGGACACCTTCACGTCGCTGTTGTCCGAACATCTGGCGCGGAAATCGGGACTTGAATGCCGCCGGCCGGAAGAGGGCGAGGTGGCCCGGCCCGGTGTCATTTACGTTGCGCCCGGCGGCCGTCATCTGCTGGTGGCCGAGAAGGACCGTTATCCGGTGTTCCGGTTTGACGACGGTGCGCCGATCAATTTCTGCAAACCGGCGGTCGATCCGATGTTTGAGAGCGTTGCGGGCCTGTACAAGGCCGCGACGCTGGCTGTGGTCCTGACCGGTATGGGGCAGGACGGACTTGTTGGCGCCCGTGCGGTCGCCACTGCGGGAGGTAGTGTCATTGCGCAGGATGAGGCGTCGAGTGTGGTCTGGGGAATGCCAGGCGTCGTCGCACGAGCCGGTCTCGCAAGTGCAGTGCTGCCGTTGAATCAAATCGGACCGAACGTGTCCAGGCTATTGCGCGGGGAACGCCCATTATGACGCCGATTGAATACGAGTTTTTCAAGAAATTCCTGAAGGAAAAATCGGGTCTCTCGCTTGGGCCGAACAAGGAATACCTGCTGCAGAGCCGGCTGGGGCCGATCGTGCGTACGCGGGGGCTGAATTCGCTCGGCGAAATGATGGATCTCCTGAAGCGCAATGCCGACCAGGATCTGGCGAACGAGGTCATGGAGGCGATGACGACGAACGAGTCGTTCTTCTTCCGCGACAAGACTCCGTTCGATCATTTCAAGGATCACATGGTGCCGACACTGACCGAGGGTAAGTCCGGCGGCAACCTGCGGATCTGGTGTGCGGCCGCATCGACGGGGCAGGAACCTTACAGTATCGCGATCCTGATCAAGGAAATGGCGCGTCAGCTCGGCGGCTGGACAAGCGACATTGTCGCGACGGACATCTCGAGCGAGGTGCTGGACCGCGCCCGGTCCGGCCTTTACACCCAGTTCGAGGTCCAGCGCGGCCTGCCGATCAAGCTGATGATGAAGTACTTCAAGCAGGTTGACGACAATTGGGAGATCGATGCCGGCATACGTTCGATGGTGAAGCTCGATCTGCTTAACCTGCTGGATGATTTCACCAAGCTCGGCACGTTCGACATCGTGTTCTGCCGCAACGTCCTGATCTATTTCGATGAGCCGACGAAACGGGATGTACTGGCCCGTATCGCCAAGCGCATGAAGCCCGGCGGCTTTCTCGTGCTCGGTGCGGCTGAGACCATCATGGGGCTGACCAACGATTTCAAGATGGTTCCGGACAAGAAGGGCCTGTGCATGCTTGGCGGTGGCGGTGCACCGGCATCCGCTCCGGCCCGCGCCACGGCTGCGCCAACACCCGAACGCCCGGCAGCGCCGGTTGCGGCAGGCTCAGGCGCGGCGGCCGGCGGGGTCCGCCGCCGGCTCAATCTCTCGAACGCCTGACCTGAAACACGGTCTGAATACCGGCGGGTGTGATCCGCCGGTTCCTTACCAAAATCCAGGCAAAGAAAAACCCCGGCGGAAACGCCGGGGTTTTCGTTTGATCGGTCCTGTCGCCGTCAGGCGGACTGTTTCATCGGCTCGGAGTCTTCGGCCGGATCCCGCAGCACGTATCCACGGCCCCAGACTGTCTCGATGTAGTGATTTCCGCTGGTCGCTGCGGCCAGTTTCTTGCGCAGCTTGCAGATGAAGACGTCGATGATCTTCAGTTCCGGCTCGTCCATGCCGCCGTAGAGATGGTTCAGGAACATCTCCTTGGTCAGCGTGGTGCCCTTGCGCAGGCTGAGCAGCTCCAGCATCTGGTATTCCTTGCCGGTCAGATGCACGCGCTGGCCGTTAACCTCGACTGTCTTGGTGTCCAGATTGACCTTGAGATCGCCGGTCTGGATGATCGACTGCGAATGTCCCTTGGAACGGCGGACAACTGCATGGATACGGGCGACCAGCTCGTCCTTGTGGAACGGCTTGGTCATGTAGTCGTCCGCGCCAAATCCCAGGCCGCGGACCTTGTTCTCAATTCCGGCCAGGCCTGAGAGGATCAGGATCGGCGTATTGACCTTCGCAACCCGAAGCGTTTTCAGCACTTCGTATCCGCTCATGTCCGGAAGGTTCAGGTCGAGCAGAATAATGTCGTAATCGTACAGTTTCCCAAGGTCGACACCTTCTTCGCCCAAATCAGTCGTATAGACGTTGAAGCCGTCTGATTTCAGCATCAGCTCGATGCTCTGGGCGGTAGCGCTATCGTCCTCGATCAGAAGAACTCTCATCTGAATCCCCTCTCGCGTGACCCATTCTGGGTTTTCCAACGCCGAATCGGTTTCCATCCGGCGGCCGGGTGACACTTACAGATAAATCCAATCGTTAAGATATCCCGCAATTGGTTAACAAATTCTAATTTTCTTAACCAATCGAAGCGTTTCGACGTGGAATCGAATGTGGTTTCTTAGACGACCGACTGACTGAACCGAAATTGTGTCACTAGAAACGGCGTTTGGCGCTTCGCCCGCATTCGCCGTTCCCGGTGCCCAATGGGCCAGAACAAGGTTTACGAACCCTTAAAGCCTTCGCCGCCATTATAGAAACGAAGATTTGATTCGTGTCTCCCAAATTGCGTTCCGGTGGGTGGAAATTGACCGGACACGGGGCGAGAGGGTGGTCAGTGCGGGCCTTGCTGAACGAAATTTCCGGTCTTTCGGCCGTTGAGCAATATGGACGTGTCCACAGTGTGCAGGGACTTCTCGTCGAAGTCGCCGGCCCGGTTCACGCCATGAGCATCGGCTCGCAGGTCACGGTGACCGGCCGGGGCGACGAGCCGATCGACTGCGAGGTGGTCGGATTCCGCGACCGGCTGGCGCTCTGTATGCCGTTCGGAGTTCTCGACGGCGTCCGCATGGGGTGTCCCGCGGTCGTCAGCCGGAGCGAACCGGCGGTCCAGCCGTCGCCATCCTGGCTTGGCCGCGTCATCAATTCCAAGGGCGAGCCGATTGACGGCAAGGGACCGCTTGTGCCTGGCCCCGCATCCTATCCGTTGCGCAATTCGCCGCCGCCGGCGCACCGGCGTTCGCGCGTCGGCGAAGCCATCGACCTCGGTGTCCGCGCGCTGAACGGCTTCGTAACCTGCTGCAAGGGTCAGCGCATGGGCATATTCGCGGGCTCGGGCGTCGGCAAGTCGGTGCTGCTGTCCATGCTGGCTCGGAACACGACCTGCGACGTTTCGGTCATCGGTCTGATCGGCGAGCGCGGCCGCGAGGTTCAGGAATTTATCGAGGACGATCTCGGACCGGAAGGGTTGGCCCGAAGCATCGTCGTTGTTGCCACGTCGGACGAGCCGGCGCTGATGCGCCGTCAGGCGGCCTATCTCACTTTGACCCTGTCCGAGTTCTTCCGCGATGCCGGCCGCGACGTGCTGTGCATGATGGACAGCGTCACCCGGTTCGCCATGGCGCAGCGGGAGATCGGTCTGTCCGGCGGCGAGCCGCCGACCAGCAAGGGCTACACGCCGACGGTGTTCGCTGAACTACCCCGACTGCTCGAGCGTGCGGGTCCGGGCGAGGGAACGGGATCCATCACCGGCCTGTTTACTGTCCTGGTCGAGGGCGACGATCACAACGAGCCGGTCGCGGACGCGGTGCGGTCCATTCTGGACGGGCACATCGTCATGGAGCGGTCGATCGCGGAGCGCGGGCGCTACCCGGCAATCAACGTTCTGAGGTCCGTATCCCGGACCATGCCGGATTGCGTGCCCGAAGAAGCGCGTGATGACGTCCAGCGCGCGCGCCTGCTGATGTCAACCTATAGCGATATGGAGGAACTGATCAGGCTCGGTGCTTACCGGCCCGGATCGGATCCCATCATCGACGAAGCCATTCACTACCATCCTTTGCTGGAGGCGTTCCTTTCGCAGCAAAAAGGGGACTCGACTTCTCTTGGCGACGGGTACGCAGAACTGGCACGGATCTTGAGTATGAATCCTGACAATTCCAACGAGATGCAGAGGCACGGGTCATGAGGTCAAAAGAGTCCCTAATTCGTCTTCATCGGTTTCAGGTTGACGAGAAACGGCGTCACGTCACTGAAATCGAGACGATGATTGCTGATTTTTCGCGCAAACAGGCGGAACTTGAGCAGCAGATTACTGCGGAACAGGAGCGTTCGGGGATCTCTGACGTGACCCATTTCGCCTATCCGACCTTTGCCAAGGCGGCTCGCGAACGCTGCGAAAACCTTACAAAATCAATAGCTGAGCTCGAAGAGCAGCTTTCTGCGGCCAAAGACGAGCTTTCCGAAGCCTATGCCGAACTCAAGAAGTTCGAGCTGCTTCAGGAGAAGGAAAATGTCCGCGTGAAAACGGAAATTGCAGCCCGCGATCAGGCCGAGATGGACGAAATCGGTCTTGCCATGCATCGCAGAAGCTGACGGCGCAGCGCGCCTGAGCAAGCAGCTGTTTCATTCCGGAACGCCCCCGCATTGTCGGGGGCGTTTCATTTTGGGTCATTTTGCGGGCGTCAGCCGGCATCGGTGCAACCGGTCGTAATAGGGGCGCGCCTGTTCTGCGATCGCCTGCAGGGAATCGTCGAGCACAACCGGAGGCCTGGCGGCCGGGGCCGCGAATCCCGTTGACTGCTCCACCGCGCCGTACCAGTGCGCCGCCCAGACGCCGTCGCTTTCCCGCCGGCCTGCCGGCCAGCTCAGCATGTCCTCGGTAAACGGTATGGCGCATCGCTCACACAGTGCGACGAGCATGCCGCGGGGATCCGCGAGCACGTCGTCGGCATCGATGACCGGCGGTGCGGTGCCGCTCTCATCGGCGATTGCGTCGAAGATCTCGGCCTGTTCGACAAATCCGATATCGCGAAGCGTCACATCGGCACGTTTTGCGGCATAGCTGGCCAGCACGGATTCGGGAGCGCGGATCAGGAAGCAGTTCACCACGGTCGAAAGCCAGTTCCGGTCAATCTCCGGCAGCATGTGATGGGTCATATGCTTCTGGTAGAAGACATGCGTTCCGTCCGGGACCGGTCCCGTTACCCGGTTGATCACTTTCCGCCAATCGGTCTCGCCCTCATCGATCACCGCGTCGCGCATCGGATGCTCCAGACCCGTCATCTCGAGGTAGGCGGCATAGAACGGTTCGTCCCAGACAATCGCGTCGGTCCGGTTCTCGAACGAGCGCATCATTGCGGTCGAGATATTGCGCGGGCCCGACCACATGGCAATTCGTGTAACGCCGTCCGTCATGGCCGCACCGTTTCGCGTTCGACGAGTTGCTTGTAGAGCGTCCTCAGCCTGGCGGTAACAGGACCGGGGAGGGGAGCATGTTCGCTCGCTCCGGGTTCGCCGTTGATCGGCCGCCCGTCGATTTCGCGGACCGGTGTAAGCCCGGCGAAGGTTCCGGTGACAAACGCCTCGTCGGCCCCGTAGACATCCGTCAGGCTGAAATTGCGCTCGTACACGGGGATCCCGTCTTCACGGGCGACACGGATGATGTTGCCGCGTGTGATGCCGCCGAGGCAGTAGTCTCCGGTCGATGTCCAGACCTCGCCGTTGCGGACAATAAAGAAGTGGGTCGAGTTGCATGTCGCGACGAAGCCGTGCGGATCGAGCATCAGCGCCTCGTCCGCGCCGGCCTTGGCCGCCTGGATACACGCGGTGATGCAGTTCAGCTTGCTGTGACTGTTGAGTTTGGGATCCTGCACGTCGGGATAGCCGCGCCTGACGTGGACCGTGAACAGAGCGATGCCCTTGTCCAGGGTCTCCGGCAGCGGGTTCTTGTGTTCCGGAATGATGACGATGGTGGCAGGCGAAATGGTCATGCGCGGGTCCTGATAGGGCGTTGCCTTGATCCCGCGGCTCACCATCAGGCGGATATGCACTCCATCCTCCATTCCGTTGGCCGAGATGCACTCGAACAGCCTGTCTTTCAACGCTTGCGGCGTGATGGCGATATCCAGGTCGATCGCCTTTGCGCCTTCATAAAGCCGTCCGATATGCGCATCGAGGAACGCGATGCCGCCCTTGTACAGGCGGAGGCCTTCCCAAACACCGTCGCCCAGAATGAACCCGGAATCGAACACGGAGACCGTTGCCTCGGCCCGGGGCACGAGGTCGCCGTTTATCGAGATGAGGATGTCCTTGTTGCGCGGATCGTCAACGTAATCGTGGGTACCCTTGGCCATGCGTTCTCCCGGATGCCTCTTATTTGTTTTCACCGCAGCCGCCCATGCCAGTGCGGTTGCAGCCTTGAACGATGGACCATGGTGTGATCATTTGAAACACAAAATCGAACCAGCGGATTCAAGAGATTGCGCCATGCCCTCATTCGACATCGTCTCCAAAACCGACCTTGCGGAGGTCGACAATGCACTCAGCAACATGTCGCGCGAAATGGACCAGCGCTATGACTTCAAGGGGTCACACTGCTCGATCGAGCGGGCGGAACATGTCCTGACCATCCAGGCCGACGACGACCTGAAGCTCAAGCAGATGCACGAGTTGCTGAAGGGACACCTGACGCGGCGCAAGGTCGATGCCGGCGTGCTCGACTTCAAGACTCCGGAAAAGGCGGCCGGCCAGTCGGTACGTCAGGAGGTGGTGGTGCGCGAGGGGATCGAAAAGGACCTCGCGAAGAAGCTGGTCAAGGACGTCAAGGCGTCGAAGATCAAAGTGCAGGTTGCCATCCAGGGCGACGAGTTGCGGGTGACGGGAAAGAAGCGTGACGATCTTCAGGCTGTGATCCAGATGCTAAAGGGGCTGGATCTGGACCAGCCCCTTCAGTACGTGAACTTCCGCGATTAGGCAGAGCGATCAGGCGAGTTCGATCACCTTGTGCTCGTCGGGGCGTAGCATGCGCACGCCGTCCGGTGCGGTCGGATCCACCTTGAACGTGGAGACGAACTCGAACTGCTCGGTCTTGCGCAGACCAAGCTTCTTCACCGCCAGTGCGAGCGCGCACTTGGCGAGCGCGACGGGGCCCTCTGTCGATGTCGAGCCCGGCTCCATTCCGAACTTGCGGCGCAGAAAGCCGTTGGCGTAGTAGACGCCGTATTTGCGCTGCGCCTCGGTGTTCATGAATTCGGTCGTCAACGAGACGTTCAGGCCATCCAGGTTATCCACCCGGTGCGGCGCGTTGAGCGGCCAGGAAACCGTATCGCCGGCTTCCAGGATGTACGAGTTCGCACGCGCGTCCCAGTCCGGGCGATAGTCGAGGGAGTCCTCCTCGGTCTCGCGCAACACGATGCTTTCCAGTTTCTGATCGGGAAGGAAGGCCGGGTCCTTCGGGTCCCAAAGCCAGACCTGCTTGCGGCCGCGCAGGTGCCAGAGCGCGATCATCGGAATATCGGCGTGACAGTGGACCTTGGCGCCGGGGGATGAGATCAGGATGCTCGTTTTGTAGCGCCAGGATTCGAAGTCCGGGTTCATGGCCCTGATCTGGTCGAACGCCTGTTCGACCATTGCGCCGATCTCCGGAGCATTTTTCTCAATCTGGTGAAGGCTGAGCCAGATGTGCCCGTTACGGATAGCGTTGAGCACCTGGTGACCCGGCAGGCCGTCGATCTCGCCGTCGCACCAGAAACGCTGCTCGCCCTCGCGGTTCATGGTGTTGACGTTGTAGTGCGCTCGGGGATACCGCTCGATCAGCTCGGCCAGCTTATCGTCCGTGAACAGACCGCTTTCAACGAAGTTGTGCTTGCAGGCCACTTCGTGTTTGCCGTAGCGGTCGGCCTGGCTCTGATCCAATTCAAGCCATTTGCGCATCTCAGGGTCTCCTGTCGTCTTTCGCCGGCGTCCGGCATTCTTGTTCGCCACCCCGCAGTCTGACCGTTCTGCCCGGAGGGGCCTTGTGTCCGATCAGCAGCAAAATCGATGCCACAAAAAAGTGAAGATGCCGTTAGACCGAACCGGGCGTTCGCGTTGCGGAAATCGCTCTGTGTTCGAATTAATGCGGTTTTCAGGTGTTTATCTGACGCCCGCAGGCTCAGACCTGACCGACGGTCTTCAACTTCGCCTGGGCGTGAATCTCGTTTTGAGACAGAACGACCGTCTGGCTGCGGAATCGTTCAACAATGGAACGCACAAAGGGCCTGATGCCCGGGCTGGTCAACAGCACGGGAAGCTCGCCTTTCTGCGCTGCTTCCTCGAACCGCTCACGCACATTGGTGATGAATTCCTGAAGTTTGCTGGGCGGCATGGCGAGCTGACGGTCATCACCCTGGCCGACCATCGAGTCGGCGAAGGCCTGTTCCCATTCGGCCGACATGGTGAGCAGCGGCAGGTACCCGTTCGGTCCGGTATTGGAGGCACAGATCTGGCGGGCGAGCCTTGCCCGGACATGTTCGGTGATGGCGCTCGCGTTCTGGGTGAAGCCGGTGGCTTCCGCAACACCTTCCAGAATTGTCGGCAGGTCGCGGATGGATACGCGTTCCGACAGCAGCGACTGCAGGACGCGCTGAATGCCCGTGACATTGATCTGGCTCGGGACGATATCCTCGATCAGCTTCTGATGGACGTCGCTGAGTTCATCCAGCAGCTTCTGAACCTCGGCATAGGACAGAAGCTCCGACATATTGGTTTTCAGGATCTCGGTCAGATGCGTCGACAGCACCGTCGCCGGGTCGACCACCGTGTAGCCCTTGAAGGATGCCTCGTCGCGCAGCGAGGCATCGATCCAGGTCGCGGGCAGGCCGAATGTCGGTTCGATCATCTGGGTGCCCGGCAGGTCGACCTGGCCGCCGGACGGATCCATCACCATGAACTGGTCAACCTGAAGATCGCCTTCGCCGCTCATGACCTCCTTGATCTTGATGGCGTAGTGATTGGGTTCCAGCTGCACGTTGTCGAGGATTCGGACCGACGGCATGACGAAGCCCATGTCGCGGGCAAGCTGCCGCCGCAATGCCTTGATCTGATCGGTCAGCTTGTCCTCGTCCTCGCTGTTGATCAGGGGCAGGAGGCCGTAACCCAGCTCGACACGCAGGTCGTCCATTTTCAGCGTCGTCGAGATCGGCTCTTCTTCAGGTTCTGCCGCAGCCGCCTCGGTCGTTTGCTGGATCAGTTCCTCTTCGACCTGTTGTGCCTGTGCCTTGGACGCCCGCCAGGCCAGCCCTCCCGCAGCGCCGGCCAGAGCCAGGAACGGCAGCATCGGCACGCCCGGCAGCAGGGACATCGTCGCCATGACGAGCGACGACATGCCGAGGGCCTTGGGATAGCCGGAGAGCTGGCCGAACAGCGCCTTGTCGGCGGCGCCGTCCACGCCGGCCTTGGACACCAGCAGGCCCGCGGCGGTCGAAACGATGAGTGCCGGAATCTGACTGACGAGGCCATCGCCGACCGTAAGCAGGGTGTAGGCCTGGCCGGCATCGGCGATCGACATGTCACGTTGCGCCATCCCGATGATGACGCCGCCAATGACATTGATGAACGTGATGAGCAGACCGGCAATCGCGTCGCCGCGGACGAATTTCGAGGCGCCGTCCATGGCGCCGAAGAATGTGGATTCGTCCTCAAGCTTCTGGCGCCGTCGCCGTGCCTCGGTCTCGTCGATCAGACCGGCGGACAGATCCGCGTCGATCGCCATCTGCTTGCCGGGCATGGCATCCAGGGTGAACCGGGCAGCGACTTCGGCGATGCGGCCCGAACCCTTGGTGATCACGACGAAGTTCACGATTACCAGGATGGCAAAGACGATGATGCCGATGACGAAGTTGCCCTGCATCACGAACCGGCCGAAGGCCTCGATGACCCGGCCGGCGGCGTCCGGACCCTCGTGTCCGTCGGTCAGGATCAGACGTGTCGAGGCCAGGTTGAGGGACAGCCGCAACATCGTCGCGATCAGCAGCACGGTCGGAAATGCGCTGAATTCCAGCGGTTTGTGGATGAACAGCGCGGTCATCAGGATCAGAACCGAGAAGGTGATCGAGATGGCCAGCAGGAAATCGAGCAAAGCCGCCGGCATGGGCAGGATGAGCACCACGATGATGCCCATCACGCCGAGAGCAAGGCCGAGGTCAGCCCGCTGGAGCTGACCGCCGATATCACCCAGGCCGTTCAGGAAGCCGGCATTGCCCCCCGGTTGCGGCGCTTCGGCTGCTGCCTGCGGCTCGTTGCTGGCGACGTCACTCATATACTGTCAGACCCTCCGACGCTTCAGGAGGCCAGAGGCTGGTGTTCGCCCGGTGCGGGGACAGGCACGCCTTCGGAGCTGTACTGCTTGAGTTTGTTGCGCAGCGTGCGAATGGAGATGCCCAGAATGTTGGCGGCGTGCGTGCGATTGCCGAGACAATGGGACAGGGTCTCGAGGATCAGGTCCTGCTCGACTTCCGCGACGGTCCGTCCGACCAGGCTTCTGGTCACGGCTTCCGCGGTGGCTGCGGCTTGCGCGGCCGGATCGCGCGTTGCCGCGTATTCGATCTCATCGAGCCTGCTGCCGTCCGGCATCCGGATCGCTTCGACGTCGATTTCAGCACCCGTGGTCAGGAGCACTGCGCGATGCAACGTGTTCTCGAGTTCGCGGACATTGCCCGGCCAGCGGTTGGTGACGAGCTGTTTGCGGGCTTCCGCCGAAATCGGCTTGGCATCGAGGCCGTTCGATTCCGCATAGCGCCTCGCGAAGTAGTCGGCCAGAGCCATGACGTCCGCGGGACGGTCTCTCAGGGAGGGAATCTTGAGGTTCACGACATTGAGCCGGTAGAGCAGGTCCTCGCGGAATGCCCCTTCGCGCACGCTTTGCGCAAGGTTGCGGTTCGACGTGGCGATGATCCTGATGTCGACGGGGACGGGCCGGTTGCCGCCGACCCGGTCGATCACGCGTTCCTGGATGGCGCGAAGCAGTTTGGCCTGCAGCCGGATGTCCATTTCGCTGATCTCGTCGAGCAACAGAGTGCCGCCGTTGGCCTCCTCAAATTTGCCGATACGCCGGGCGACGGCACCGGTGAAGGCGCCTTTCTCGTGACCGAACAATTCCGATTCCAGAAGATTCTCGGGGATCGCGGCACAGTTGAGGGAAATAAAGGGTTTGGCAGCGCGCTGCGACTTGCGGTGGACATGGCGCGCCAGGACTTCCTTGCCGGTGCCCGACTCGCCGGTGATCAGGACGCTGGCATCGGATGCGGCGATCTGATCGGCCAGCTTGATCACGCGCGCCATCGCATCGTCCCGGTAGATGAGCGCATGGGCGTCGTCGGCCACTGCCTCTAGCACTGCAGCGATGATCTCGGCATCCGGCGGCAGGGGAATGTATTCCTTGGCGCCGGCCTGGATGGCGCCGACGGCGGCCCGTGCATCATTATCGACGCCGCAGGCCACGACCGGGACATGAATGTGTTCCCGGTCGAGATGTTCGATCAACGCGGCAATGTCGAGATTGACGTCGACCATCAAGAGGTCCGCGCCCTTGCCGGAGCGCAGACATCTCATGCATGCCTCGATCTCGTCGGCATGGGTTACCTGTGCGCCCCGGTCCATGGCCATTTTTGTCGCCAGCGACAGTTGCCCGTTCAGTGTCCCGACAATCAGCAGTCTCATTGTTCCCAACTCCCAATCAAATCATATCCGCCTGGCGCAGAGCCGGAGGCGGTCAGCCCGTGTCACCCTTGATGATTTCCGTCATCGTGACGCCGAGGCGATCCTCGACCATCACGACCTCGCCGCGCGCAACGAGCCTGTTGTTCACATAAATATCGATCGCCTCGCCGATCTTCCGGTCCAGTTCAACGACGTTCCCCGCCTTCAGCTTCAGGAGATCGCTGACGTCCATATGAGTCCGGCCGAGCACGGCCGATATGTTGACCGGTACCTCGAAGACCGCTTCGAGGTCGGCGGCAGTCTTGCTCAGGCCGTCCTCGTCTTCAGCCGTCTCGGGCAAGTCCGAAGGAATGGCTTGCTCTTCCGGAGATCCGTCGAAGTCCGTCAGATTGACGTCCTTGCCTTCGCCTTCATCTTCACTCATCACTGACCTCCTTGATCGACTTCATTGTCGAGATGGGCCGGCAATTTGGGCTTGCCGTCCTTGTGGCCCATGTGGCGGGCAATGGTTGCCTCGATTTCGCGCCCGACAGCGGAAGCGTTCCTGGAAATACCGCCATCGGCCCATTCGATTCGGCAGTCGCCGACAGCCACGTCCGGCTCGGCCAGGACAATGAGCCGTCCGGCAAAACCCCGGTTCTGGGCGATCTTCTCGAGCCGCGGGCTGACTTGCTCCAGCCAGTCCTCGTTGATGCGGATCACCAGGTGAGGGGTGTCGGACAAATGCGTCAGCGCGTCTGACAGGAGACCTTCGATCTCGGCTGCCGGCTGCTGCTTCATGAGGAACGGAACCAGGCGGCGCGAGATCATCATGGCCAGTTCGCCGGCCTCGGCGGCCAGCTTATGCCGTTCGTCCGAGAGTTGCCCAATGGCGGCCGAGATGCTGTTCGCGATGGCGTCGAGCCGTGCGGCGCAGTCCTGTTCCGCCTTTGCGAGAGCGTCGCCCTGGCCTGCGTTGTAGCCCTGTGCGTAGCCTTCCGCGCGGATGGCATTCAGTTCGTCCTCGCTCAGAGTACGCGGCATGGATGCGGTTCCGTCCGCACCTGGTTCGAACACTGTGTCGAACATGAATTTTGCCGTGTCTGCCATCAGTCTGCGAATTCCGTAGCTTCAGCCAATCAGTAGATCAGCTCGTCCTCGCCCTTGTTCTTCGAGATTGCGATCTCGCCGCGCGCAGCCAGGTCCTTGGCGATATTGACCATCGACATCTGCGTTTCGTCGACGTCCTTGAGGCGGACCGGCCCGAGAACCTCCATGTCCTGACGCAGCATCTTCCCGGCCCGTTCCGACATGTTGGTGAAGAACAGGTCGCGCAGGGAGTCCGAGGCGCCTTTCATGGCAAGTGCGAGCTTGTCCTTGTCGACATGGCGCAGCAGCGTCTGGATCGACGGCGCATCGAGTTTGGACAGATCCTCGAACGTGAACATCAGTGCCTTGATCCGCTCGGCCGCGTCGCGATTGCCTTCCTCGAGCGCTGTCAGGAACCGGCTTTCCGTCTGGCGGTCGAAACTGTTGAAGATCTCCGCCATCATTTCATGAGCGTCACGGCGGCGGGTCTGGGCCAGATTGGACATGAACTCGGTGCGCAGCGTCTGTTCGACGCGGTCGAGCACGTCCTTCTGGATCGACTCCATGGTCAGCATCCGCTCGACGACCTCGAGTGCGAATTCCTCCGGAAAGATCGACAGAACCGCAGCGGCGTGATCGGCCTTGATCTTCGACAGCACGACGGCGACCGTCTGCGGGTATTCGTTCTTTAGGTAGGCCGCGAGCACGGACTCCTGGACGTTGGAGAGCTTCTCCCACATGTTGCGCCCGGCGGGACCCCGGATTTCCTCCATGACCGAGGCGACACGTTCCGGCGGCAGGAACCGCATCAGCAGCCTTTCCGTCGACGTGAAGTTACCCGTCAGGCCGGAACCCGAGTTCATCCTGGTTGCGAAATCGACCAGAAGCTTTTCGACGACATCTGTGTCGACCTCGCCGAGGCGGGACATGGCCACGGAAATCTGCCGGATTTCCTCCTCGTCAAGCAGCTCCCAGATCTCAGTTCCGTGCTCTGCGCCAAGCGTCATCAACAGCAGGGCTGCGCGCTGTGAACCGCTAAGATTGGTATCGCCGGTAATGTCCTCGACCATGTTGCCGCCGAAGTTTATCTCCGGCGCAAGGGTCTGCAGGATCTCCAGATCAGATTGTTCTATCTCGCCGCTCATGCAGGATCCTCCTGCAACCACTGCCGAACGATCGTGACGGCTTCATCAGGGCTGCCCTTGACCAGATCCGCCACCTTGCGGACGGATTGCTGATGGGCTTCGCCGGCGACCGACGCGAAGTCGATCAATGCGGCCGCCTTGTTGTCGGGCGCCTGCATCACGAGCTTCTTGGCTTCGCTGGGCGTGATCGGTTCGCCGTCAGGGGAGACGAGTTGCAGGTGTTCGGAACCCTCGACCGGCTCGCCCTCCGCCGTGACCAGCTGCGGAGAGCCAGCTTCCGGGGCGGCTGTTTCCTCGGGCGTGATGATGCGCCGGACCAGCGGACGCACCACAAACAGCAGGACCAGGAGCGAGACGATCAGCAATACGGCCAGTTCGGCGATGTAGAAATAATCGTCTTTGCTGAGGTCGAATATCGATTTTTCCGCTTCCGTGAGGGTCTCCGGCGTGGCCTCCGGGGCAAACTGCAGGTT
Organism: Hyphomicrobiales bacterium; assembly: GCA_965198845.1. Lineage (GTDB taxonomy): Bacteria > Pseudomonadota > Alphaproteobacteria > Rhizobiales > JAJFHC01 > CBDAQD01. The sequence goes on along the minus strand of CBDAQD010000002.1, from coordinate 5,175,819 downwards.
GACGACTTCGACCTTGTCGCCGCGCTGCTGGTCAAAACCGATGGCGGTTTGGACCAGGGCGGAAATCTGGTCGATCTGCTCCTTCGGACGCGGGGCATAGACCGGCTTGCCGTCCGCACCCTGGCTGTAGATCCCGTCGACCAGCACGGCGACGGAGAGCTTCTTGATCCGGCCGGCCTCGGTCACCTCGGTCTTCGTGGTCTTTGAAATCTCGTAGTTGACCACTTCTTCCGTCTTCGAAGCGGTCTGCTTGGATCCCGGTCCGTTTTCGCCGTTGTTGCCGGCGCCAGGAAGTTCGTTGCCGACCGAGACCTGGCCGTTCCGCCCCGCGTCCTGCGCGTCGGAGGCTTCTTCCCGCGTCTGTGTCGAGCGGACGACCTGACCTTCCGGATCGAAGGTGTCGGATGTCTGTGTGATGCGGTTGTAGTCGATGTCCGCTGTGACCTGGATTCTTGAATTGTTCGGTCCGACCACGCTGTTGACGATGGACTCCAGCTCCCGCTTGAGCCGCCTTTCAAACGCCAGGTTGCGCTCCTGCAGGGAACTCATGACCATGGCCTGGTCGCCTTCTCCAGCGCCGGTCGCGAGCAGGGTGCCGTTTTCATCGACAAGCGAAACGCGTGTCGGTCTGAGATCCTTAACCGCAGACGCCACCAGATGCTGGATGGCGCGGATCTGCCCGCGGTCGAGGTCGCCGCGAACCTTGAGCACGATGGAGGCCGTCGGCTCTGACTTGTCGCGTGCGAACAGCTGCCGCTTCGGCAGGACCAGATGAACGCGCGCCATCTGAACCCGGTCGAGCGAACGGATGGTGCGGGCCAGTTCGCCTTCCAGGGCACGCAGGTGGTTCAGGTTCTGGACGAAACTCGTCGCGCCCAGGGTGTCGCCCTTGTCAAAGATCTCGTAACCGACGATGCCGCCGGCCGGCAGGCCTTCTTCGGCGAGGGTCATGCGCAGGCGCAGGACATTTTCCTTGGGAACAAGGACGGTCGAGCCCTCATTGCGCAGTTCGAAGGGAATGTTGAGGCTTTCGAGCCTGCTGATCACCGCGCTCGAGTCATCAATCGGCAGCTCGGTAAAGAGCGGCGTCATCTGCGGCTGCGATATCCGCAGCATGAGAAACACGAAGAATCCGATCAGCCCGACGGCCACCGCGCCCATTGCGGCAAGCCGGGCGGTGCCGATGGTTTTGCAAAATTCGATGAACCCACCCAAAACGTACAGCCCCTAGTTCGTTCGCGGTGTGTCGGACTGGCCGGGGAGGTTCCCTCCGTACAGCCGCTCCGATCTCTAAAATCGTGACCGGCGGGCGCGTTGCCTCGTTCCGCTCGCCGGTCACTAGGCAAAAATTACCCAGCGATGCCTAAACAAGTTGTTAACGGAGCCGTTAACCAATTAACGAAGGCGGCAAAAATTGCCCACCTGGGCGAAATGTGGGGGATGGGGGCGGCAAGAATTGCCCGATGGCATTAAGAGATGGCCTATTCGACTCGCGCGCGCATTCGGCAGGACCGAATCAATCGGCACGCGAAGCAAAGAAGCCGGCGTCTCCGCCGGCTTCCCGAATTTGTCTGATTGTGCTGGATAAGCGGTCGCCGGCCTCCCGGGCCGCGACGCCTACTGGCGGTACTGCTGGATCCGCGTCGCGCGCAGGCCGGCCAGGCCGTGCCGGTCGATCGAGCGCTGCCAGCTGAGATACTCCTCAACAGTCAGGGTATAGCGCTTGCAGGCTTCTTCGATGGACAGCAATCCGCCCCTAACCGCAGCGACAACTTCCGCCTTGCGGCGAATGACCCAGCGCTTGGTGTTCTTCGGCGGCAAGTCCGCAATCGTCAACGGGCTGCCGTCCGGCCCGATGACGTAATTTACGCGCGGCCTGTACTGATCGGACATAATACTCTTATCCACACTACTAACTCAGCGGGGATCGTACCCAATACGCTTTAAAAAATGCCTAAGGCCCAGGGTAAAGGATTCCTGAACAGGTGTCTGATTTCGCTCCATTATTGGCGGTTTTGCGGCAAAACGACGTCAATTTCGCGCCAAAACGGCCTGTTGCCGCATCTTTGCCTAATTTGAAACGTCCGAGACCGACTTCACCGCAGAAAATTTTATGTTCGAGCCATTAACGGTAAGGAACGGCTCGGCCGTCGTCAGGTCGACCGCCTCCACGACGCCCGCAATATTGGTGTCGACGTCGATCGTCTTGCCGTCGGCATCCTTGGCGTCGATCGAAATACGGTAGGTGCCGTTGGGGGCAAGCGAGCCGTCGGTGCGGCGGCCGTCCCAGGTAATGGTGTTGGTTCCGGCCTGGAGTGCCATGTCCTGGCTGAAGACGACCTGTCCGGAACTGTTCGTGACCGTGACCTTGGCCTCGGGGCTGTCCGCCGGAGAGGTGTAGCTCCAGGCGGCGGTTCCGTTCAGCAGCTGGGTCGTGTCGCCCGAAGCCGTTACCACCTTGCCAACGAAGCTTACGGCACTGGTCACGGTACTTGCCGTTGTCAGGGAGCGCAGTGCTTCGAGATTGTCATTGGTCTGGATCGACTGCTCGACGCTGGCGAATTCCACCAGCTGCTGCGTGAACTGGTTGGTGTCCAGCGGCTCAAGCGGGTTCTGGTTCTGCAGCTGTGTCGTCAGCAGCGTCAGGAACGTATTGAAGTCCCCGGCGATCGTGTTGTTGGTGGTGGTGGTCTCGGTCTTGCCGAGATCCGACAGTGCGGAAAGCGCGCCTATTTCCATGACAGATCGTCCTTTGCCTTGATCTAGATCCGTATATCTACGCCGGTGGATGAAATGTAGTGCCGGCCCGCATCGGGCAGATCCAGATCGTCGCTGCCGTCGTCGGCGGCGAACGGACCGTCATCGGATCCGAACTCATCCAGTTCGTTCCCGCCGGCATGCTGATCAAAGTTGTCGAGCGAGAAGGAGACCGAGTCCCGGTCGGCATCGAGACCGGCATCGGAAAGGGCCTTCTCGAGCGCCCGGGCGTCACGCTGCAGGAAGTCGAGCGCTTCGGCCCGTTCCACCACCATGTGCACGCGCACGCGGCCCTTGTTGTCCATCTCCATGGTGACGTCGATCTTGCCGAGTTCCGGCGGATCGAGCCTGATCTCGAACCGGTTCATGCCATTGTCCACGTTCTTGGCGATGTGGAAGGCAAGGGTATGGACAGGCGCCGCTGCCTGCCCGCCCGCCGCGACCGGTGCGATCCGGATCACGGTCGCGGTGCCGGAAGACGAACCCGTCTGCGATGTTCCGGTCGGCAGGGCGGTGGGATCAAGCTGGGCAATGTCCGCGCCGCGGCCGCCGGCTGCCTGGGCGGCATTGGCTCCGGGCGTCTGGCTGAGGCTCCAGGCCCTGCGAACAGCAAGCGCCCGTTCGGCAGCCCGCTCGCCGCGAACCGCTTCTTCCGGCGTGTCGCCTTCGAACGCACTTTCGAAATCGTCGCCTTCCGCGGCGTCTGTCTCAACGGTGGTGCTTTCGTCCGAGCCAAGCTGTTCCTGTGTCGCCGGCTCCGCTCCGTTCAGCCCGAGCGCCTGGCCCGGCCGGCCTGCTGCGGCCGCGGCAGTGGCGGGTCCGGTGACTTGTGTCGTTGCCGTCGTGACCCGGAGCCCGGATGCTTCTTTTGCCGCGGCAGTCTGGAGAGCGGCCGCAGCCTGTTCCGTGCCGTCGCTTGTCAGTGCGGTGGCGAGGGGGTCGATGAATTCACCGACGGCCTTTGCCTGGGTGTCTTCGTGATTGCCGGCGACCGCCTGGCCGTCATCGGTTGTGTCTTCGTCGGACTGGGCGGCGGCGGACGTGTCTTCGCGCACCTCGCCGTTGTCATCGTCGCGTTCGGTGGTTTCCTTGTCCCGCGGCTGGCTTTCTGCGGCCTCGGTCCGGTCATCCGCATCGCCGGTGCGGTCCGCGTCGCGATGGTCGGAAGGCCGGTCGCCGGCGTCGGCGCGATCAGAGCGCGTGTCGCGGGCGCTGCGTTCCCGCGGTGCGGGCCGTTCGGCAAGTTCAGGGCGCTCCGGACGTTCGGCACGCTCCGGCCTGTCGCGGTCCGGGGCACCGCGGTCGCGGGTCACCAGACTCAGCTGGTCGTTGAAGGCACGGTCCGACCGGTTCGAACCGGTCGGATCGGCATTGTTTTTGGCGGATTTCGACGGACCTGCCGGTTCCGGCTTCAGCGCCGCGAGCAAAAGGTTCTCCACGTTCCCAGCCTTTCTTTGCGTAACTGTCGTTCGGACAGTGATGAGCAATTTCCGGGCCAGTTCTTTTGCGCAATAAAATGTATTTAAATCAATGTGTTAGGGTTTTATCCTGCAGGCAACAGGTGCGCTCGTCCGGCCATCACTGCCGGTTGCCCGGCAAATTGTGCAGGGTCCTCCGGTCCAGGATTTGCTGATCGTTGCCGGAATACCTATGTAAGAAGTGAGCGGTTGTCGGGAATTCCACGGAGTCAGATGCGTTTTTGCCGGATTTTGCGGATTAATGCCGCGTTGCGGTCTTGAATATTCCTGCCGGTTTGACCATAACCTCGCGAGCGCCGACGAGGCGGTCCAGAATTTTTCGAACACGGAGCACTACCGAAGCGATGACCACGGCCGATGCATATGATCCGGTGACCGGGCTGAACGATCTCGATCTGCCCGGACGCCCGGAGTCCACCCGCGTTGTGGTGGCGATGTCGGGCGGCGTGGATTCGTCCGTCGTGGCCGGCGTGCTGGCGGGCAGGGGCTATGACGTGGTCGGTGTCACGCTGCAGCTTTACAACCATGGCGCAGCCGTGCAGCGCAAGGGCGCGTGCTGCGCGGGCCAGGATATTCACGACGCGCGCCGGGTGGCCGAGAAGCTCGGCATCCCGCATTACGTGCTCGACTACGAGGAGCGTTTCCGCGCTGCCGTGATCGACGATTTCGCCGACAGCTATGCTGCCGGCGAGACGCCGATCCCGTGTGTCCGGTGCAACCAGAAGGTCAAGTTCCGCGACCTGTTCGACATGGCGAAGGATTTGGGTGCCGACGCGCTGGCGACGGGCCACTACATTTCAAGCGGTCCGGCCACGGACGGTTCCGGGCACCGGGTCATGTACCGTGCGCTCGACGAGGACCGTGACCAGAGCTACTTCCTGTTCACGACGACGCCGGACCAGCTCGACTATCTGCGCTTTCCGCTGGGCGGCCTGCACAAGGCCGAGACCCGGAAGATCGCCGCCGAACTCGGCCTGAGCGTCGCCGACAAGGTCGACAGCCAGGACATCTGCTTCGTGCCGACCGGCCGCTACACGTCGATCATCGAGCGTCTGCGGCCGGAAGCCATGGTGCCGGGCGACATCGTGCATGTGGACGGGCAGGTGCTCGGCCGGCACGACGGCATCGTCAATTACACAATCGGCCAGCGGCGCGGACTGGGCGTGGCCACCGGCGAACCGCTGTTCGTCGTGAGCCTGGATGCCGCCGGCGCGCGGGTCATCGTAGGCCCTAAAGAGGCCTTATTTACGAGGAATATCCTGCTCAAGGACGTCAACTGGCTCGGCGACGGGCCAATCGAGGCGTTGACCGGGACGGAGCAGGCTCTCTTTGTGAAGGTGCGGTCTACCCAGACACCCATGCCGGCGCGTCTGTCGGTCACGGACGACGGCATTACTGTCACGCTGGACGAAGGCGACCATGGCGTGTCGCCCGGTCAGGCGTGCGTGTTTTATGACGGCCCCGGCAGCGGGGCACGGGTTTTCGGCGGCGGCTGGATCGTGCGCACCGAAACCGAAGGCGGCTATGACAGCGTGGACGGACTTTCCGGGCGAGGCGAAAACAAGAGCGCCCGGGATATGGCTCTGTCCTGATTTAAACGCGCTGTCGGTCAAGCTTGAATTCTGCGGACAATGCCGTGACGCGGCGGAAGGAGAAGACTTGTCGAAGATTGCTGCCATTGATGCTGATGCCGTGCGGCGCGCCTATGCGCGCTGGGCGCCGATCTATGACGTGACGTTCGGCAAGATCGCCGATGCGGGCCGCATCCGCGCCGTCGAGGCGATCAACAAGCGCCGCGGACGGGTGCTCGAGGTGGGCGTCGGCACCGGGATCTCCCTGCCGCGCTACAGCGACCATCTGGAAGTGACGGGGATCGATCTCAGCCCGGACATGCTGGCGCGGGCGCGCGAACGCGTGCGGCGCGACGACCTCGATCATGTCGAGGACATCCTCGAGATGGATGCCAGCGCGCTCGATTTCCCGGACGACAGTTTCGATACGGTGGTGGCCATGTATGTCATGACCGTGGTGCCGGACCCGGACCAGGTGCTCGCCGAGCTGACGCGGGTGTGCAAGCCGGGCGGCCAGGTGATCATCGTCAATCACTTCAGCACGGAAGAGGGCGTGCGCGGCGCGGTGGAGAAACACATGGCGCCGCTGTCGGCGGCCCTCGGCTGGCGGCCCGACTTCCCGATCGAGATGGTGCTCGGACAGGACGGCCTGACGCTGGTCGAGGAAAAGCCGCTGCAGCCGTTCGGCCTGTTCACCATGCTGCGCTTCGCCAAGGACGACCCGTCGATCCCGCCGGCAGCCCGCGAAACGGTCAGGCCGGCAAGCGCGCCACGGCCGATCGACGAGGGCAGCGTCCAGGACGCGTCGGCCTGAGTTCTGAAAAAAGTCTGGCGGCGGGGCAGCGGTTCACGCTCCTGCCGCTTGACAGAGACGGGCACTGACCCTTATATCGCGCGGGTCCGGCGGGACGCTTCGAGCGCCGCAGGATCTTTCAGGTAGTGGCGGGGTAGCTCAGCTGGTTAGAGCAGCGGAATCATAATCCGCGTGTCGGGGGTTCAAGTCCCTCCCCCGCTACCACCGGTCCTCCCTGACAAACATGTCGGGGAACGGATCACCTCCGATGAGCCTGGCGAAGTGGCCGCGAATTTCAATATCCAGCTTTTCCGCGGCTTTCGCCGGGTGGACGATGACGGCTTCGACCAGATCTCGCACGGCCGTCTGCGCGTCTCCCTGATTATGTTCGACGCCGGTGGTGGCGACCGTCGCCTCGAGGCGCGCCACGGCCTCGAGATAGGTATCCACGGCCCTGGGATGCAGAGAGACGATCTGCGGGGCGTCGTCGCACTGTTCCAATTCCGCGCGTAAATCAGCCAGCTCGGACTCGAGTCCGCCAATCTGTGACCGTGCTTTTTCTTCAGTGACGATTCCCTTGATCGCATAATCGATCGCCCGATCGAGTTCGGCGTCCTTGCGCGCGATCTTGTTTTCAAGTTTCCGCCGGCGGTTGACCGTGTCGGCCGCCAGTCGTTCCCGCTCCTCGTTGTAGGTCCTTATATAGAGCGCGATCGCATCGCGGTCGCCCAGACGCTTCCGCAGCCCGGCCGTGACGGCCTGCTCAATGCGGTTCAGGTTATACGGGCGCTTGTTGTCGCAGATCCCCGACTCTTTGGATTGGGTACAAATGATCCTGACTTGGCCCTTGCGGCGATCCTTGACGCTCATGCCGCCGCCACATGCGCCGAACTTCAGGAGTCCGGAAAGCAGATGTTTCGGTTTGCGCTTCCGCGGGACGTGGCCGAGGCTCCGCTCTTTCTTCTGATTCTGTGCCGCGGCCCACACGTCCGGATCCACAATCGCCAGATGCGGCGCGTCGGCCGATTGCCATTCGTGTTCCGGGTTCGGACGCGAGAGGCGCTTGCCGGTGTCCGGATCCTTCACCATGTGAACGCGGTTCCACACGATGCGGCCGCTATAGAGTGGGTTGATTAGGATCCCGTGACCACGGGTCAGGTTCCCGTTGATTGTCGCGGCTGCCCAGTGTGTCCCACGTGGCGGCGCTACGCCCTCGCGGTTGAGATCGCCGGCGATCTCCCGTGGTGTCCGGCCGGCGACAAACTCGTCGAAGATGCGGCGCACGATGGCGGCTTCCTCCTCGACGATCTCGAGCTCGCCTGGCTTGCCCGTCACCGGCCGGTATCCATAGGCGCGCCCGCCGGCGCTGCGCCCGTCACGCACGACGCCCGACATGCCTCGGCGTGTTTTGTGCTTCAGGTCCTCGAGGTAGAGCTGTCCGACAAGACCGCGGATCCCGATCTGCACCGTGTCGGCCTGTCCGTCGTGGACCGCGTGCAGCTCGACCCCTTGGAACTTGAGCCGCTTGTATATGCCGGCGAGGTCCTCCTGGTCACGGGAAAGGCGGTCCAGGGCCTCGACGACCACGACGTCGAACTGATCGTTCGGCACGGCCTGCATAAGCGCCATGAGTCCGTCGCGGCCGAATACGGACGCGCCCGACCTGGCATGATCGCTCCACACGTTCACGACGTCATGGCCTTCGCGCTCACAGAATGAGCGGCAAAGCGCTATCTGGTCATCGACTGATTTGTCGGATTGGAGGTCGCTACTGAACCGCGCGTAGATCGCCGCCCGTTTGGCTGTCATCGCCGCCGCTCCGTTGCTTCAGGGCCGCCTCATGATCGCGCCGCGCGGCCTCTCGCGCAAGGGCTATAACGATGCGGGCGATTTCCGGGGGAAGGTCCACTCTCTTTTTGGCTGCTGGTGCCAATGTTTCGCCCCCGCGCACGGCGTGCGCCGATCATATTTACGGATGTGGATCCCGGATCTGCGCAGCATCGCTCCGCGCTGCAGCGCGTCCGGGACAAGGGTGCGGTTGCCAGCCGTGACCGGTCATGGCGAACCAATAGGGGTTGCGCTCGACCAGAAGGCACAGCCGCAGGAAGTGATCCGGGCTTGGCGGGAAGCCGGCCTCGATCTTTGAGAGTTGCGCCGGCGCAACGCCGGAGATCTGGCGGTAGGCCTGCCGGCCCATTTTGAGCATCGTCCGGTGCGCCAGAACATGCCGCCCGAAGCTCTCCCAATCGATCACGAGATCGGGCGCGGCTTCGGGTGGGATCGCCGGCGCCACAGTGCGAGGGTTGCTCTCGGAAACGACGGCGTTCATCGGATCAGCCGATCCCCTGCCGGATGACCTGGCGGTGTTCTTCAGTGATCGTTTCGGGATTGAGGGACGGCGGCGCGTTTGTCACAAGGGACGCGAGTGCGCCGCCGCCTTGCCCCGTGCCGTCGACAGCGGAGGGAGCCGCCTTAACGTCGATTTTCCGACCCATGAGCTCTACGCCAATCCCGGCGCGACGCAGACCCTTCTCGACGATAACTCCGTCGACCTCGCCGAATGGCTGGCGGACGAAGTGTCTATGGAGTTTGCTGAACAAGAGGGCGATGCGTTCGTCAACGGCGACGGAAGCGAAAAGCCGCGCGGTCTCTTGTCTTACCCGACCGTGGCGAACGACAATTGGAGCTGGGGTCGCCTTGGCTACATCGCCTCCGGTGCGGCTGGAGACTTTGCCGCATCCGATCCGTCGGATGCGTTCATCGACATGATCTACGGTCTCCGCCGGGGTTATCGGCAGAATGCCCGGTGGCTCATGAACGATCTGACGACTGCAAGGATCCGCAAGTTCAAGGACGGTCAGGGCAACTATCTCTGGCAACCGTCCTCGCAAGCTGGGGAGCCTGCGACGTTCATGGGCTACCCGCACGAGGCCGACGACTGGATGCCGGACGTTGCGGCGAATTCGCTTCCCGTGGCGTTTGGTGATTTCCGGTGCGGTTACTTGATCATCGATCGGACCGGCATTCGCGTGCTGCGGGATCCGTACACCAATAAGCCGTACGTGCATTTCTACACGACCAAGCGCGTGGGCGGCGGTATCCAGAACTTCCAGGCCATCAAGGTGATGAAGATCGCGTCCAGTTAACGCGGTCCGTTCCCCCGACACACGCAAACGGCGGCGGTCTCCGGACCGTCGCATCCTTTCTCTAAACTTAGGACTCGAGACACATGAATATGAAGGATATGCACAGCCATATGGATATGGCTGTGGGGATTGCCGCTGCGGCGCTCGCAGCTGACACCACGCCTCCGACCGTCGATCTGCAGGGCTTCCTCGGCGCTGAAATTGCGCTCAATGTCGGTGTTGGCGGTATCACCTTCAGCCCGACCAACAAGATCGAATTCAAGCTCCAGCATTCCGACGACGATTCGACCTATGCGGACGTGACTGACGACGATGTGCTTGGCGTCTCCGGGATTTCCGACGGGATCCTGAAGGCACTCGTGGCAGCGCACCCGGCCGCCGCCGTCTACCGTTTCGGATACGTCGGCGGCAAGCGCTACCTGCAGCTGCGGGCAGACTTCTCCGGCACGCACGGCGCGGCGACGCCGATTGCCGGGACGGTGATCCGCGGCCGGCCGACACAGACGCCGACGGGCGACCAGGCCTAGCGTGCGCAATTTGAGGTTGGCGCACGCCGTGCGCTGACCTCGTTTAGATCGAGGACCATGCAATGATTAGAGCGAAAGTGATCGAGGCGTTTCCGGGTGTTCCCGACGGGCAGACACGGCCGAAGAAATTCCGGGAATACGATGAAGTTACCGGCGACCTCGCTGAAGTCGCCGTGCGCGAAGGCTGGGCCGAGCTGATCAACGGCGAGGCGGAGCTCGACGACGAACCCCGCAACGCCGCATGGCACCGGCGGTATTGCGGGATCGGGGCTGCCGCCCCTCGGTGTTTCGTTGGCGGTCGCCTCTTCACCGCTTGCCGTCCAGTGCCAAGCGCCCGGGAGCCGGATCGCCCATGAGGCCGGCCGTTACATCGGTGCCGGCCGTCACATCGGTGCCGGACGCCCAGGCCTTTGGCGCTGACCGTCTTGCCGGCGGAATCGCGGGATGCCCACCGTCATGCGCCCAGCCCGGCAGCGTGATCAGGATCTCTTCGCCCGCGTTCACGATCTTCCACGCACACCACTTGGGCTTCTCCCGGCCGGGCAGCCACTCGAGGGTTCCGAGCCGGAACATCAACGTGTCGCCCTTCGGTGCCTTCACAGGCTCGAACTGGCCGTCCTCGTGAACACGGACCTTCAGGTATCCGGCGTTCTCGCCCTCACCCGCCAGAACCCTGAACCGCGCGCCGGGCTCAGCCTCGATCTCATCAACAACCGACTGGGCAATACTCAGGTTCAGCGTGGACGTGCCTGACTTGCTCTGGGCAACACTCACCTTCACGCCCGTGCCCGACGCGCCCTTGCGCGGGGCCATGAGTTCACGAAACATACCTTTTCCTTTCATTCATATCATCCCGGCGGCGTCATGCTTCACGCTTGGCCGTCCTCGTATTCGTCCGCTTCACTTTCCGCGTCACCGGCCACAAAAGAAGCCGCGCGAACCCAAACCTGATCCAGCCGGTCAAGCTCCTCACCGGCCGCGCGCGCAAGCGCGATCTCATGGTCCCAGAGCCTACGCTGCCGCACACTCTCCGCCTCAAGGGCCGCAACAAGCTTCGCCCACAACTCCACCGTGAGCGACTTGCGCGGCCGGTAACGCAAACCCTTCAGCGTGCCCACCGGCAGACCGTGCCGGCGCTCCAGTCGGACCATGGCCCTCGGCATGTCCCCCGGCCCCGACATCTCGCCCCGGACCAGCACATCCGCGATCCGGCGCGCCTCCTCCACGTACTCCATTACTCAACACCTGTTCCGCCTCCTCGATCTGGCCCCGCAAGGGCCGTTTCTCCGCCGTTTGCGTCCTTGCGTTGCCTGCGTCCTTGCATCGTTTCCAAAAGACTTTCCCCGCATCTGAAAAACACAGCCGGTAGTCTTGATCTTGTGGACAATGGGGTATGGACGGGCGGGTCCCCAGCGGCCCCGCCCGTCGCCCGCGGCCCCGCGGGGGCATCCGAAACCCACGGGGCCTTGCGAACCGGAAATGGATGTGGACGCCGCCGGACCGGGTTTGGTTGGGGCTGATGCCCGGCCCGGCGGCTGGCTCCCGCGAGGGGACGGCGGGAGACGAGGATGAGGAATTGGTGGATGAGGACGCGCCCTTACGGCGCGCGTATGCCAGGCGCGAAAGTGCGATCCGCGCGTCCATACGGCAGCGCCAGGACGGCAATTGTGAAGGGAAACGAACGTGCCGAGCGGCACAGTCATAAGAGATCGAGGAGCTGGTACCGCCCGGATCCGCCAGACCGGCGTCTGGGTTCGCATCGCAAAACCGGACCGGCGGTCGCTCCCAAGAGGCCGCCCCCGGGAGCCACCGGATGATACGCGCGAAAATCCCAGCACACCAGACCGGAGTCGGGCACCGTGGAATGACGCCGGCGCGCCACCCATCACGCCGCGTCCTCATCAGTGGAAGGGGTGTCGGGTGCCGGGGGAACAGAAACATCAAAGAAGTCGTTGGGAGTGACTGCACCGTTGGTGGCTCGAAAAATGGCTCTCATCATTCTTGCGGAAGGCCGCACATGACCGTTGGCCCATTTCGAAACCATGCCTTTCGTTGCACCAATTCCCGGCGCGAAGTCGGACATTTTTACATCATATTTCGTGAGGTATTCGATGATTGTCATGCCGAATTGTTTCGATATAAGAAACCAAAAGTCAATCGAAAAGTTTCTAATATGTGCATCGACTAGGGTTTCTCTCTATGAAACATTTCTAAAATGAACCGAATCAGGGAATTGCGACGGCAAAAGAGCGTCACCCAGGAAACCCTTGCGAACGCGGTCGGCGCCACCAAAGGTCAAATTTCAAAACTGGAAAATGGGAGGCTTCAACTTACCCAGAAATGGATGGAGCGCCTCTCGCACGCGCTTAACGTTGCACCGTCTGACCTTCTACCTGCTTCCGAAAACACGCTCACAACATCATCTGCAAATACGTCAGCGTCATCCACTTTGGCGATATCAAGTATACTGGTTCCGTGTTTTAAATCAGGCGTAAGCGCTGGATTCGGATTGTGGATAGAAGGAAAGGTCGACCCCGACTTCTTCGAGACATTCCACCCGGAGTGGTTAACCCACATCACTAAATCAGACCCGAAGAACTTGGTGATTATCTTTGTTGCCGGAGATTCGATGGAGCCGACCTTGCGCGACGGGGATCAGGTACTGATCGACATGACAGAAAGGGGACCTCGAGAGGGGATCTACGTATTATCTATCGACGGGGAGTCGTACGTAAAACGGCTCAGATTTTCATTGGATACTATACACGTGATTTCAGACAACCCGATCTACAAGGATTTCGATTGCGACATTAATAATACGAATGCTGTCGTCCACGGGCGCGTTCTTTGGACAGGTCACAAGGTGGGCTGAGCCCATACACCAAGAATCTTAAGCTACCATCAGTCAGTCGTCTGTGTAGATGGCCGTCTTTCCACTTCGAGTGACCAAGGCGAGCAGCCCCGTTATCGTTGCTCCCATCACCCAGACCGTCATGATGAAAACAACACTAATACTGGTACCAATAGCAGCCCCTGCTCTCGCAGCCTCTGTTTGAGCGTCAATTACATCACCGCCTGCATCGATCAGATATTGAAACAGCCAAAGCTAACACAACCAATCAATATTAATGAATTTTGTAGCTTCACAGGTTTCATTCCGCCTTTTCTTCTGAAAATCTTCTCAAAATTTAGCCGACTAGCCCCTCCCAAAAATCCCCAATCTCGATTAAACGCATCGGCAAGAGAGTTTAGCGGGTTTCTTTTTTTGAAATTTCTCGTTGACAGAATATTTCTTTTATAGAAACATTACTTCCCATAGCACAACGCCCCTTTCGGGGCAGGCATTCCCCGCCGAAGACGCCATGACCCGGCCCGCCTGAGTTGGACTGTCTGAGTTGGCCCACCTGACCCAGGCACAGCCCAGGCAACGTAACGCCGGCAGCAGATCGCGGGAGATGCGTGACATGAGACGCATGAGACGGGAGGAGACGATGCGAAGTTCAGAGGCACAGGCTTGCCGCCCCGCACTCCAATACTCAGCGATCTTCAGAATAATGGCATGCACTAACGATGGTCCCGGTCACAACCTCTTCTTGAAACCCATGGCGGGTGTAATGGAGCTTGATCCTGAACTCCAAGTCGCTCGGAGGCAACGACGCCCCTTCCAACTCAACGGTCAGACCCGGCGTTTGGAGGTGGAGTCTTGTCTGATAGGATTGCTTCGGATCAAGAACTTCAGCGACTTGGAATATCACGGATCTGCAGTCAGACTTGGCGTCCGCAGGGTGGGCTTTGTGCGAACCGCGTTCCTGCCAGACATCCACGGATCGTGGAATGTCGAGAAATTCCAAGCGATCAAGTATTATGGCATATGGCCATGTGTTCGTCACGGTCAGATCGCCGTCCCAGAAAATTGCAAATCGGATTTTGATCGTCTCTGGAGGATTGTCCGAGCGCTTCATAACGAACTGAATGTCCGGTTTCTCACTTTCATCCCGACTTCCCTGATCAGCCATCGCGCAACTATCTCCATTTGCTGTCTCAGAAGGGGATGCCGGGGTCCGGCCGCGCTCCGTCACGGCGCGGACGGACCCGAACCGGCAACGGCTCATGGAATCACGATTGCGGGCTGGATACCTCACTCATACCAATGAGGCAGGAGGGGCCGTGTCGTCATCACCACCACCCCACCCTCAACGGCCACACGCCCAACACGGCCACCCGTTCAGACACGCCCCCCCGTTCAGACACGAAGGAAAGCGGCATGACAACAACAGCAGTCCTACACACAGCCCCAAAACCGGCCTCCACTTCCCACACGCAAAAACCACAGCACCCCGACGCTGAATTGCTGCGGCTGGGGGCTGCGCACTGTGACGCCCTGAGGCGGGAGCGGGAATGCCACGACCGGTGCAATGCAGTGGTCAGCAACAGAGTTGATGATCCCTGTGTGCTGGCCAGTGAGGAAGAGTTCGGCGCGATCCTTGATGAGGTCTCCGAAATCAACGGACAGATCGCCGGGCGGGCGGCCCTGACGCTTCAGGGGCTGACGGTCAAGGCCATGGTTCTGCGGTATCAGGCCCATATGGGCGACTACGAAGAGTGTTTTCCGGATCCGCGGTTCATCGACAGCCTCATTGCCGACATCAACCGCCTCGCGGCGGGCTCCGTCCATCACGAGCCCTGCGCTGTCACCGGCCCGGGGAAGGTCCGGCGCGCAGCTCCATGACCATTCAGAACAGAATGACCCTGCACCAGGCGGTCAAGGACGCATGCGCCGCGCTGGCGGTCCTTCTGTTCACGCTCGGCGTGCCGTTGGGACTCATGGCCGTCCGGCTCTCGTGGGGCTGAGAACGCATTGGTGGGGTTGAGCACAAACCCGGAGTCCCCTGCCCGTCCGCTCAACGTTCTGCACCCCGAGGAGGAGGCCAACCTGATGACCCGACAACCCGCGACACCTCAAACCGTGACGCTGCAAGACGCAGCCGAACGCACCGCGGACCCGCAAGAGCCATGCCGCAGCCGCACGAATGTCAGTCTCTCGGATATGGAAGTCGTCATACACAATCTCATGTGCTGACGGAGTATCCTGGAGCAGATTGACCCTGTGTCGAGCGAGGAGTCGTTCATCGCGGATCTGATGGCGGGGTACGCCGCCGATCTGCACCGGCTCTTCCACCAGTTCGACGGACAGCCAACTGGAGGGAACGGGATCGGGAGAATTCCAGACTGATGAGGATCCGAACATGGGTAAGCGCGCTACCGTAACGGAAGCCGATCTGCGTCGCGCCATCAAGGCGGCGAAAGAGTGCGGCCTCACCGTCCGAGAATGCATTATGAGCCCCGCCGAAGTCAGGCTGGTTTTCGGCGGTGTTGATGAGGAGAGCAAAAAAGGCGAACATCCCGTGCCGAAGGAATGGCCCACGTGACGGATCAGGTGACGGAATTGAAGCTCGACTTCCCCGGACTACTGAGAGAGAAGCTGCCCTCGGGCAACTGTCGCTACCGGGTCCGGGTGGAAGGCAACCCGCGCAAGCGCATCCCGCTTCACATTGACCCTGCGCACAAGGACTTCCCCGAACATTACCACGCCGCAAGACGCGGTATCGAAATCAAACCGGATATAGAACCGGTCGACGTAGCGATCCGGGGGTAGGTCGCGTGGTTGGTGAAAGAGTACCTCGCCTGGCTGAAGGCGCAGGTTGACGTGGGCGTCTATGCCCCTGACACATTGAAGCAGCGCCGATCCAAGCTGGCCAGACTGACGCCCTACTGCGACTACGCCATAGAAATCCCGCAGCCGGAACTTATCCGGATCAGGGATACAATGGCGGAGACGCCCGGTTCCGCCGACAACTTCATCAAGTCGATTCGTGCCATGTATGCGTGGGCCGTGGAGAGACGACTTTGCGACACGAACCCCGCTATTGGGATCGGCCGGCTGAACCCTGGTATGGGTGGCGCGAAGCCGTGGACCGTTGACGATCTCCTAGCCTACAGGAACATTCATCACGCCGGCACCCCCGCTCACCTTTGCCTGACGCTGTTCATGTTCACGGCGAGCCGGATCAGCGACGCCGTTGTCCTGGGACGCGGGAACGAGTTCGAGCGTGGCGGAATCCGGTGTCTGGGGTGGCAGCCGAAGAAGAAGGGCTCGGCCTATATCGAAATTCCCATGCTACCGCCCTTATACAAGGCAACACGCGCGGCAACGGTTCAGGGGCCGACCTACCTGCTCACCGACCATGGCAGACCGTTCAAATCACCGGAAGGCTTGCGCAACCGATTTCGCAAATGGTGTGACGTGGCCGGGCTTTACGATCTGTCCAGCCATGGCATCCGCAAGGCCGCCGGCCACCTGCTAGCGCAGGAGGGATGCAGCCAATATCAGATCATGGCCATCCACGGACACACCCCGGCGCAGACATCCGAAGTCTACACCAAAGGCATGGAGCGATGGCACATGGCGGTCGAGGCCATGAGAACATTGGAGAACATGGATTGGTGAAATGTGTCCCACGCCGTTTTTTGAAAGGCGTTCGTGGGACACCTTGACTTTCGAGCGATTGATTTAATTGAGAAAATAAAACCCGCTTTAAGGGGTGGCAGGCGCACGGGGACTGCTTAAACCACGATTTTCCCAATAAAGTCAATGACAAGATGTCCCACGACTTTACCCATTACGCCCTAATGAAATCAATGGGTTAGAACCGGGGTGTCCCACGCTGGTTAAGCACACCAGTGCATATTGCCTTGTCCCGAAAACAGCACAATCAAATCGACGGGGAGATTAGCCGCCCGGGGGCATTGGAAGCGTAATCTCTTGAGGCCGCCCGCCCAGCCCTTTGCGGATGGGATTGCCACCGCCTCGAAACACCCTAGCCGGCACGCGCACAATCTGCTCCGGGCTCCAGGTACCGGGCCCGGTCATGGTCGTCATGGCGCCTAAACACGAAACGACCTCGTCGATTGCACGCTTTCATCGTCGTCAAGATAACGAGAGAGAAAGATAAGGATAGGATAGGCTTCGAAATTCTTTTTATGGAACTTGTATAACTTTGTAAACTTGGAGATAGAAAACTTCACCTACGTTTTTTTTTGAATATTGCCAATACTTGTAAAGCAATCGCGAAATGCGGTGATATTCTGATCCGACTTCACCTAAATAATAATCAAAAAAATTAACTGCTCCATCGACTGAAACTGCTAGCGCAGCAGCATGTGTATATAATATATCATTGCCGAATTCACTGCGATTAGCAAACATAACAAAAACGTAAATGTCTTCATTCTCCAGCCTAACCAAAGTTCTTTGAACTCCTGCGGTATCCGTAGGGTAATTTATTTCAAATTTGGGAACAAGTTTTAGTTTATATTCCGAAAACATATCCCCGAGACGTGCGCCGAATTCGGCATAGCTTCCCATATGCGCCGGAAGAGTTTCATGTATCTCACGAGCCCGAATCTGAGTGGACACGATACCTTGCATGTTGGCTGCCAGTCGCTCCATGCGCACTATTGGGAGGTCCCATGGATGGTCGATATACAATAGGCACCATTCGACAGCAGCGCCGAGGCATACACCCTTGTGCAATTGTGATTTCAGCTGCTGCCCGATCGAGGAGTTTGAGATCTCTTCGTTCTCGTATCTCCACGCATCTTCTTCGATGGTTACCCTGCGAAACGTGCCCCATGGGATTTCTATAGGAATGATCGATCTCCGAAATCAAATTTAAAGCCAGCACTCGCCCAACAAATCCCCGAGCGTCTGACAATTCAGTGTTCGCGGGGCGCTTTCGGTACGGCTCAAAACCACATCCATACAGGATGTCCGAACTCTCCCATTTTGCCTGCCTTCTTCGACGGCTCGCCTCGCTCAAACGGATTATGTGTGGCCTCGGCCCCGCCGGATCGCTTGAAAAAATATAAAAACACCACCCCTCTCACCGCCGTGCGATCCAGTTGGCGGCGATCCGGCCTGCCGTGGTTGTGACGGTCTGGACGCCGGCGACACCGGCCCCTGCGAGGAAGATCGATCGCCATACGGCGTCGGCGTATTCCTTCAGCTGCGGCGGCAGTTCGGCGACATCGGGCAATGCGCCGTTGGCGAGGCTGTCGAGAATGCCCCAGCCGAACCACGCGCTCAAGGGAATGGCCGCGATCGACCAGGGGATCCAGAACCAGCCCGTGGCCATGCCGGTCCGGATGACGGCGGCTTGCGCCTGGATGCTGGCCGTGGCGACGGCACCGTCGACCTTGTACTTCTCGACGGCAGCGTCCGAGCGCTTCTGCGCGTAGCCAAGCAGCCCGGCTCCGGCCTTTGCAACGAGCCCCAGAATGGTCATCCACATCAGTGCCTCCCCCCTGCGTCTGAGCCAAGGAAGAAGCCGGCCCAGAAGCAAATGACCCAGATTGCCAAGGTCACTATGTCCATGATCGTTATGCCCACGACTCACACCCCCAGCATCTGTCGGGCCTTCGCCTCGAAGGCCGTACGGTATTTCCAGATGAGGTAGAGGGCGGCGAGACCCGCTGCCGCGAACAGGGCGTAGGTCACTTCAGCCGGGATCCAGTGCAGGGTGGACATGAACTGCCCCACAAAGCCGAATCCCATGCCGGCACCCCCGGCGGCGACGCTTGTCCCCGCCTCGAGCTTCCGGTCGATGGATTGCATGGTGGCACGGCCGAGGATGCCGTCATTGTCCAGGTGCGGATCGGCTTCCTGGAAGGCGCGCACGGCGGCCGTGGTCTTCGGCCCGCGCAGGCCGTCGAGATTGCCCTTGTAGTAGCCCAGCCGCTACAGCTTGCCCTGATACTCGCGCAGGGTCTCGTGCTCGGACACGTCGGCGTGCACGCCCTGCACGGTCCTGGCTGGCTCGAAACGCGGCATGTGGCTCTTGCCATAGTTGCCGTATTCGAGCAGGTCGGCCTCCTCGGCGCGCCGGCGCACGAGGCCCGGCAGACGACGGCCGTTGGCTGTGGTGGCGGTCCTGCGCCAGCGTGCGGCGGCGGCCTTGATGCGTCCGGCCCTGTACTCCTTCAGCCACTTCCATCGGAAGGCGCGGGGCTCGCAGTTGTAGGCGGCCGACACGCCCATATCGAAATGGTACTGTTTGGCACCCGCGCCCATGGCCTTAGCGGTCATTGGTGCGAACTCTTCTGCGATGACGGCACGCAGAACCTGATCGGCCTTTTCGCGCGTGATGCGCATGCCGGGCCTGATCCTGCCCAGATGGCTTGTGACGGCGGGTGAGCGGTTGGTGAAGCCGTATCCGATGGTCAGCACGCCGGCGGGACACCGGTAGGCTTTGAAGACACACCCTTCGTGGCCGGCGATGAAGGCCAGGCCCCGTTCGCTGATGTCACTGATCTGCATGACAATTCTCCATGAATAAAGCCGCCCAGAGGGCGGCGATGTTGCTGTCGGTGAATGACCGGGATAAGCGCGTTGAGGTCGGTGTCGAATCGTCATTGCCCTGGTCAGCCACCCGGGTGACACCGACACTGGACACAGCCGGGCTGGGTCTCAGCCACCCATGTCCGGCCTCCCCTTTTGTTATGGAACAGACAAAAGAGGAGCTCCTGAAAACAGAGGAGCAGAGCCGGGCGCGAAAACTACTCCCTCGCCCGGCTCACTTCCTCACATCCCTTGCCCGCCACATTTGCTTCACGGACACCTGTTGTGGTGTCACCTCTCGAGTTTCTTCTCGATCTTGGAGAGTGTTGCGCGGATGGCCTTGAGGCTTTCGTCCATGCGGATGACGACCTCGCCGATCTTGTCCTGGCGGCCGTCCATGGCGGCGATATCGCGCCTGTTCGCCTGGGCCCGCATGTCAACGGCGTTGATCTTGCCCTCGATCGAGGCCGCCCAGTAGAACGCAGCCCCGGTCTGCAAAAGCACGGCCACAATGAGCGCGATGGGGATTTCCTTCTTCAGTTGCCAGGGTTCTCTCATCTGGTCTGGCGTGTTCATGTCTGCCGGTTCCCGTTGCCCGGCTCACCTCTTTCCCTTCACACCCGCCCGCGTTAACCAGGTCGGCGGAATACATGTTGGTGGCAATGATATCTCTGGCAGTATCGGCTGTGGTCGTTGCCGATCTTTTTTACGTGCTCGGTCGGTTTCGGCTGGAGTTGGCCAGGACATCACACCCTTGCCCGGCTCATACTACGGACCGCGCTCACCAAGGCATTTTGAGCGGGAACAGAACCTTAGGTGACATATAGCGAATGCGGAACTGTTATCCTTCCCGCCCCCTTAGGTTTGAAAGCTCTACATCTGAATTTGTAAGAACCCTCTGGCGGTATCAAATCCTCGTCGCAGTCACGAGCGATCATTCTGACACGCCGACACCAGTCATCCTTGATCTCGAACCAGTCTCGGCGCCAGGGATCACACCAGACGGCGGACAGCCACGACGACGGTGGATGGCGTTCATTTAAGAAATAGTCAGCCGTAGGGACCTCTGTTTCACCGAGAATCAGAAACGAATGAATCCCGAAGTCCTCATTCCTCATCCCGTAGTAGCTAACATTGCATGGGACTTGCTGGACCTCCACCAACCACTTGAACGCGACCGCAGCCAACATTCCGCAGTTGCCAACGCCATATTCCATCGCGAGATCAGCCATGTCTACAAAGCGTTTGTTGAAGTTGAGAACCCAAGCATTCTCCCTATGCCAAAGTTCATGCGAATCCACGATTTTAGCAGCTTCCATCCGCAAAGGACCCACGTCAACAACCGGCTTGCGATACATTTGCCGATGCTTGACATCGTCCGGCCTGTTCGTAGATGGCCATTCCATCACCGAGTCCACATAGGCAACGGCGGCTTCGGCATATAACAGCGTCAGTGCACTCATGATCTTTCACTTACTGTCAACTCAACCGGATATTCTTCATCTACCTCACGATGAAGCTGCGATTTGCAACCGACACCCCTCAAGTTGATGATGTTATTCCATCATCTAATAGTTGAATCATCCTCACACGCGCCCGTGCCGAACCCTTCCCATGATGATCACGCGCACGGTCGGGTCATGGCCATTCATGGTCAGTCCTCCTTGTCACTGATCTACCCAATTTGCATGACAATTCTCCATGAAAAATGCCGCCCAGAGGGCGGCGGTGTTGTTGTCGACAGGTGATCGGGCTACCGAGGTGGTGGCCGGTGCCGTTATTCTGAAACTCCTCGGTTGAAGCTGTGGTGCCGGTCAGAGCCGGGCGGTATGTTCAACTCTTAGAACTGCACCTAATAGCCGTCCGGCTCATTCTCCCCTCAAATCCGGTTCAAAATCTTAAACGCGCCCCGTATCGCAAGTTCCGCACGCCTCACGGGTGTTTCGCGGTTACCGGTGGTTTCGGGCGGTGACGGCGTGTGCCCGTCACGGGGGCGATGTGGGTGTTCATGGTCAGTCCTCCTTGTCACTGATCTACCTGATGTGCATGACAAAACTCCATGAAAAACACCGCCTCAACGGCGGCCGGATTGTTGTCGGACAGTGTTCGAGGTATGAGGACACCGGCTGCTGTTCGAGTCTCTAACCCTCCTCGCGGCACCAGCCCGAGCCAGGCGAGGAGTTCGATTCTCCAGTCCCTTTCTCGGGCGGTTCGCACCCACCCCTTCCCAAGAAAAGAAACAAAATGGATCCTCTTAAGTTCATTGCAAAATACTGCTTAAACAAGCCCGGTCGCGATTTGCTTTATGGCTACATTGCGGAACGGGGCGAGCATAAGCGGTTAGGAGACACGGTAAATCGATATTACTACAATCAATTATCGACGCGTATGTCCCGTCTAAGAAGGTCTAACCAGCTGGTGGAATTCTCGACAATCGACCAAGCAATTGCGCCCGCACTCCGCTCAATCGGCGCCCTCGCCGCAGGAATCGGAGTCAGCGGTGCAGACCGTGCATTCTACGGAACTGATCGATCTGACAGTTATGGTGCGGCATTGTACAGCGTGAAACGCAAGCTCCCACCTGATGAAATGTGGCGGTTCGAACCGTCCGGCGACATCTATAGTGTTATAGAATCAATACTATGGGGAAAGAGCCTGAAATCGCCAATTAGCAAAGACGATATCTTTAAAGGTGCATTCATAACTAATAGACATAGGACCGTAGTCAAAGAGGTCATTGTCTATGGTTCTCTGAACGGATCCAAATTTTTTCATGAGATCGTATCTTTCTTGCTCAATAAAAACTTGCTCACTAGAAAGTATCACTATGAGTTTCGTGTAGGGTTGCACGCACGCCTCCTTTGGCTTCAGACGACACGATTTTGAAAGCTCGCGATTGAGTCTGGAGCCTATTGGCAATCCGGCCAGATCGACCGGCAAATTGATGGATTTCATCGGGTTTCTAGCGATTTCATTAAGAACGCCATCCTTTGTGTGGCGCATAATCACCCTTACATCCACCCCCGTCACGGTCCCGCCCTGTCCTTGACGAGTGTGGCGAGCATCGTGTCGATGCGTTCGTTGGTGCGGCGCTGTTCGTCCTTCATCTCGTCGAGCACGCGCTCGATGCGGTTGAGATTTGCGGCGAGATCGTCCCGGCGCAATGGCTCTGGCCACCTGGCGGCCGCGGACCACGATCCCGCCGATGAGCCCGCCGACCGTGCCCATGGCGCCCAACACCCAGGCGATCACATTCTGTTCGTCTGCCATTGTTGCCCCTCACGGCTTTGCGATGCGGTTGATGGTGCGGTCATCCAGGAGCACCCAGAGATCGTCGTCGTCACCGGTGATATCGACGATCCGGGCGGTGCGGGCGACCGTGTCCGGGAGTGTGACGTCCTTCGAGGTGTCGCGGGCTCCTGTAGCGACGGTGACCGCGAACAGTCTTCTCCCGGCCGCCAGCCACAGTGTCGGGCCGTCGCCCCACAGGGCGCGTACGTCGGCGGCGGCTGCCGGCAGCGCGATATTGCTTGCTGTCGCGGCGCGGCGCGTCGTGCGCGACCAGGCATAGATCCCGTTCGGGCGCAGGCGAATGCGGTAGCTGGACAGATAAGTGCTGAATGTGGCGGGCGGGTAATAGTGCGGCGTATAGAAGATGCTGTCCGTACCCCACAGTCCCCGCGAGGGTACGAGGTTCTGGGGGCGTGTCCCGAAGTTAATGCTGCCGCGGCCGGATGTGTGCCGCCCGGTGGCGATGCTGTGGGCGGCGATCCCTGCTTGAGAGCTGTTAAGGACGAACGCCGTTCCGCCGTCTTCAAAAAGATGGCTTACCGAACGACACTGCAACCGCCCGAACCGGTCCCGGTAGGTTGGAATTACCAGGGTGTATGACGCCGACGCATCGGGTGTGAATGCGGGCAGCGTGTAGGCATCGACACGTCCGCCGGTCTCAAGAATCTTTATGGTGTCGCCCGTCTTGTGGATCCCGCCCAGGGTGCCCGAACTGGGCACGGTGAAGGTCCGGGGCAGTGGAACGGACGTTTGTGCCGATTGCGGGGCCGTCCAGGCCGATCGTCCGCCGGGGCCGATGCTGCGGATCTGTATCCATCGTGTCGTGCCGGAGGAGAGACCGGAGATCGTGTATTGGGACGTCCTGACTGTGACGGTGGTGGCACGGCGGGAGGCGGCACGGACGTGCGGGTGAGCGCGCCCATGATGAGCGGCAGGATCGTGTGGACACTCATGTCTGGACACTCATGTCTGGATACTCATGGTTCAGTGCTCATGGGGCTCAGCTGCCGGCGATATGGGTGACGAGGAGCGCGCCGGTCTCCTCACGCAGGACCGCCACGAGGTCCCAGGCGCGGGCCGGACGCCTCGCCCAGTCGGGCATGGTGTTGGTCGCGGTTGCCGCCTGCCCCCGGGCATCCTGGAAGGTTGGTGTCCGGCCGCCGGTCGATCCTTGAGCGATCCTGATCAGCTTGGAGTAGCCCCGTCCCGACGCTGGATCGGCGAACCGGAAGGTCACGTTGGCGCCGAGCGCGTATTTCAGCTCAAACGCGCTGTCGGCGGCGATCGTCTGCCGTGTCCTCACAGTGCCGCCGTCATGTGACCGGAACTGGCCGGAACGCTGTTCGGCAAGCTCCGTGTTCACTGTGGCCGTGTCGGCCTTGGCGGCAAGTTGTCGCGTGACATCGGCGGTATTGGCCTTCAGCGCCAGCTGCCGCGTGACGGTTGCCGCGAACGCTTCGTCGTCGTTGAGGGCCTCGGCCAGTTCGTTGAGCGTGTCGAGGGCGGCCGGCGCACCGCCCACGAGGGCGTCCATGGCGGTCCGGGTGGCGGTGGCGGCGGTCTCCAGCAGGCTGTCGGCGTCATGGGCCTGTGCGGTTCCGATGGCGACATCGCGCCAGACCTGCGTCCGGTCTCTTGCCGTGACCGTGATCCGGTAGAAGCCGCCGTCGGCATAGAACCGGACGTGGCCGTGTTCGTCGGCTTCGAACGGATTGTCTTTACGGCCCATGCCGGTGCCGGCCGCATACAGCGTGGCAAGCGGCGTGCCGGCGGTCTCGTTGCGCACCTCGACGGACGCACCCGGCACCACGTTGCCGGCCCTGTCCGTGACGGTGAACTGGAAGGCTGCCCTTGTCATGTCGTCTCTCCGGTCATCTCGTCTCTTGCGGTCATGTCAGTTGATCCACCCGCCCGCGATACGCCCGCGTGCGCCCTTGTGGGTCACGAAGCGTGTCCCGTCGATGGCGGCACCCGCCGCACCGCCCAGCCTGCCGGGATACCGGTTTCCGCCGCAACCGGGCCTGCCGACCCTGCCCGGAGCACCGCCGTCACCGCCCGCTATGCCGGAACGGCCGCCCTCACCCGGTTTTGTGCCCGCACCGCCACCTCCACCGGAACCGGCCACGGTGCCGCCACGGCCGGACCCTGACGTGCCCCCGCCGCCGCCGCCGCCGGCACCGCCGAGGATCTCACCGCCGGTCGTGGTGAGCGTGACGGGGTGGCGGAGAAGGAGTGCCGTGCCGCCCGCCTCGCCCGCTGTCGCGTTGTTGGCGTTCGCATGGGCACCACGGCCGCCGTTTCCGCCGGCACCCTGGATACGGCCCTGGACGATGATGGTGATCTTTGTGCCCGCGGGCCATGTGCCTGTATCGAACGCCGGCCGGCCGGGTTCATCGGAGCCTACGACCACACCGGCCTCGATGATGCAGGTCACTTCGGTGTCGGCTTGCGGAGCCGGGTAGATCGTGTCATGGACGTCGCGCAGGTTCACATTGTCGACATTGGTGTCGATGATGATGAGGCCGGGCTCGAGCTCGCCCGAGGTCTCAAACAGCATCTCCTCGGCCTCGACCTCGAAGCGGTCGTCGCGCCCGCCGAGCCTGGTCACCTGGACGGGCACGTCGACGGCAGCCCCGCTCGCATCCTGGAGCGTGTGGGCCTCGAGCCGGTATCCGCCGCCGAGCCGGACAGGTGCCGGCCTCAAAGGATCGCGGTGCAGCGCGAAGGCGAACCGTCTGGGCGGTGTCTTGAAGCGCGACAGCAGGATCTCGTTCAGCCTCAGCGCATTGGGCCGTGCGAACTGCGGGATCCAGCGCGACAGGATCGTCTTGATCGCGGGCGACGCCTGCGCCCGTTCGGATGGCGCGTCGATGCTGAGCGCGGAACTGCGGTAGTTGTCCCTGTCGTCGAGGGGCTTGAGCGGGTTGATCTGGCCGAAGTAGGTCTGCACCCGGCTGAGCCGGCGGGTGGGCTGTTCCCTCGATTTGAGCGATCCGGCGAGGATCGTATCGGGTGTGTGGCGTCCGGCGTCGGTTGGAATGCCGCGCAGGGCCTGCAGCCTGATGCGCCGCGTCTCGTCGTCCCACCAGATCGCAAGGGCCGCCTGCTCGACGAGCTCCGAGACCAGGTCCTTCACCGGTACGGGCTCGGCGATCATCGCGGTATAGGCGCGGTTGAGCCAGTTCATGGTCTCGTTGCGCCAGGATGCGATCGGTACATACGACGCCGGAATGCCGGCATGAGCCTGCATGAGGTCAGACACGATGTCCGCCGGATCGCGCGCGCGATAATAGAGGCAGAGCTGCACACGGTCGCTCTCGTCGTGGGCTTGGGCTTCAGTATTGAACTGCGCCCTCGTGATCGTCATGACGTCGCCGGCCCTCGTGAACGCGCAGATCTCCCTGCCGCCGATCGCCACGTGGCCGGACGCGGGGTACTCGATATCGCCTATCCCTGAAGGGCCGAGCCTCAGTTCCGTGGCGTCTTCCGCTATAGCCGCGACCAGGAACCCCCGGCTCAACCGCGGCGCCTGGGCCCGGTCGCCATCAAGGGCTTTCAGGACATCCTTTGCAGTGATAGTGAAGGTGCCGTCGAGCCTCGGCCCGTCGAACGCCTCGATCACGTAGTGGCGCGTGTCCATGTCCTCAAGCGCCTGGCCGGGGCTCCCCCGGATGACGCGCATGGGCCGGCCTCTGAGATATGGCTGTCTTGCCCGGAACTTGCCCCAGAACGTGCCTTGGCCATAGGGATCGTAGTCACGGGTTGCGTGATACTTGTCGAAGCCCGGCGCCGCATCCCCCCACCTGTGATCGGTGAAGGTGGCCGTCAGGCTCGCCCGCTGGCCCAGGTCCTCGCCCAGCGACACCGTGGCCGGCGTGAACGAGACGGACTTGAGCGAGGGTATGGCGTCGATGTCTCCCAGAACCGCGCCTGATTCCGCGAACCTGAGTGTCACGGGTTCGGCTGAGAAGTTTTCCCGGTCCTGACACGTGGCAAGCGTGTCGAAGCACGTCTGAGGCCCTGTTCGCCCGATAGCAGCTGTGCACGGCGCCAAGCCGTAGGTGAGACCGCAGACATCGACATCGATCTCGACAAGCGTAAAGACGTGCATCAGGCGATGCCCTTCAGGCTGAACTGGACCTGCATCATGCCGTTGGGCCTCTGGTTGACGGGTCTGGGCGTTTTGGCGAACCAGGCGTAGCCCACCTCGTGGGCGTAATCCCCGGGCCGCCAGGCGAAGAAGAACGGCCGGCGCACGGCCTCTGCAATGAACGCATCGAGATGGTCGCGGTAGAAGGCCGGCGTGATGTTCTCCATCGTAAAGCCGGTCTCCAGCGTCTCGTGGCGCACGATGCGCCCCAGGAACTGGCCGTTCTCGCTCACATTGTCCGTGGTCCGGGTGACGCGCCCGTATGGCATGGGCGTGTGGCCCACATAGATCCGGCGCTCAAGCACGAGTGCCGGGCCCGCGTGCAGGACCGCACACCGCGCCGGGCTTGAGCCGGGGCTGAGCCGCACGCGGATGCCCTCGTAGGCAAAGGGCTGGAACCGGATGAGGAGCGCGCCGTCGCTTGCCGGGATGACGGGCCCCGCGATCGTCCGCCAGTCCGGCTCGCCGTTGTCGCCGGTTTCGGCATAACCCTGGACCGTGACGGCTATCCCGGCACTTGCGAAGTTGTGCCGGGCAAGTCCCACATAGTCGATCTCCTCGCCGGACATGAGCGTGCACGTCAGGAACTGCCACCGCCGGTTAGCCGCCGCCCAGTGTTCGGCCGTCGAGGCGTTGGCGAGGTTGGTGACGGGCCGGCCGGGCGCCGACGTCGTGGCCTCGAGACTGGCCGCCGTCACCCGGCTGTCGATCCCGATGACGGGATTGTTCGAGGCCACCTCCGCCCCCAGCACCAGGTTGGGACTGATCACGGCCATGGGCGCGTGCCTGAGTTCATTGAGATGGAGCCCGGGTTCATCGCGCCAATGTCAGGCGTCATCGTGCCAGCACCACGCGCCCGCCGTCGCGCTCATGGTCAAGCAAGAGTTCGGCGAGGAACCGCACGCGGTCGCCCGAGAACAGATCATCGGCGTTTATGCCCTCCACATAGAGCGTCTGGCCCGGACCGGGGTCCCCGGCCGGCGCTTGCGCCGGCGCACTGGTGGTAGCACCTGCCCCCGTTCCGCCGACACTCACCGGTGCCGCCGACCCGCCGCCGCCTCTCGATGTCGAGCGGATCGTGGCGATCTGGGCTGCACCCGCGGCAGCGGCGGCTGCCGCCGCCGCAAAGCCCCAGGGCGTGGCACCGTATTGCGCGAGCGTGGCCGTCACGGCCTGCGCGGTGTTGACGATGGCGCCGGCCTTGGATTCCCCGAAGATCGCGTTGGCGACCGTAATCAGGCTGCGCCCCGTCGATTGCGCGGCACCGATCTCCTGGCGACGCGACGCCAGGAAGGTCTTCACCCTGTCGCCTTCGAGCCGCTTGACGGCCGCCATGTGCTGCTTCTCGATCCGCGTGCGCAGCTTCACCGCCTCTTCCTCGTTGATCCGGTGCTCCTCGCCCAGCGCCTTCCTCTTGGCCAGGAACTCCGCAAGGTCGGCCAGACGCTGTTCGTATTGCTGCTGTTCAAGCTCGCGTTCGGTCGCAAGGGCGGTCCGCAGGGCCTCGACGCGGGTCTCGAGCTTTTGCTGTTCGGCCTCACGCTTCAGGCGGTCGGCTTCGGTTTCGGTGTTGTCACCGTCGGGCTTTGGTCCCTTGCCCACCCCCGCCAGCGCCGCGGCCGTCTTCACGGCTTCGGCCTGGACGTCCTTCAGCGCCTTTCTGAGCACCTCGCTGGGCCAGGGGTTTCCGCTTTTCTCCCACGCCTTTCGCATCCCGCCGAAGCGGTTCTCGACCTCCCTGACCTCCTTGCCGACAACCCAAAATATTTTGCGACGCGCAGGATCACATTCGAGCCGGTGACCACGGCGGCAAAGAACTCGTCCAGGTCAAAACGCGCCTCCAGCAGCCCGTCCAGGAACGCGCCGAGTGCCGCGGTGACCTTGGCCACGGCCGCGGCGATGACGGGACCGAAGCCGCCGGACTCCTTCGACATGCCCGCAAGCTTGTCGGAGACCACCTTGATGATCGGCGCCAGTTCGATCGCAAGCTGGTTCCTGACGCCTGCGAACACCAGCTTGATCCGCGAGATGGCATCGTTCGCCATCTCGACCTTGCGGGCATCCACCGCACTGACCGCGATGCCGTATTCCCTGATTTCCCTTCGCGCGGCACGAATGGCATCGCCGCCGCCCTCGAACAGGTTGATCAGTTCCTTGTTGCGGACGGCCAGGTCCTTGAGGATGTCGGCCTGGGCCGCGCTCGACAGGTTGAGCTCATCGAACCGGTCGGCGATGACGGCCAGGCGTTCATCCACATCGAGCCCGATCAGGGTATCGGCATTGAGGCCCAGCCGCTTGATCGCGTCCGCCGCCGGTCCGATCCCCCGCCGCGCGGCCTCGCCGAGCCTCTCGTTGATCTTTTCCGCAGCCTTGGCCAGCATCTCCTGTGAGACACCGGCAAGCTCGCCCGCACGGTTCAGCGCCTGGATCGCCGCCGTCGTGCCGCCCACACGCCGGGCCAGCTTCGCCTGCGCATCGATCGAGGCAAGCGCGCTGTTCACCATGGTGACACCGATGGCCACCGCGGCACCCGCCGCCGCACCGCCCACCAGCGCCACGGCCTTCGATGCGGCCCTGGCACGGCGCGCGAACCGGTCGAGACGGCCTTCGGCCCGCCCCAGGCCCCGCTCGAACCTGCCCGCATTGAGGCCGAGAACCACGCGCAGCGCGCCGATGACAGCGGTTGCCATGATCAGTCTCCGTAAGTCTTGCGGTAGAGTTCCTCGACTTCCGTCTCGGTCATGGAGCCGTACATCCGCACCGGCCTGTTGGCGTCAACGAGCCACCAGACTTCCGCCGGTGTGAGGCCCCAGAACTCCGCCGGGCTCACCCAGCGGTTTTGCCCGACCGCCGCCTTGTAGAGTTCCGCGATCGTGCCTTTGCGGTCTTCTTCGCGGTACCGGTACCTTTGGTGCTTGATTTTCCCGTTGACTTTCCCGGCGCCTCGTTCCCGTCCTCCCCGGCCTCATCCGCCTCAGCCTCATCGATGACGCCGGGCGGAACCATCATGGCCAGCAGCGTGTCGCAGGCCGCGTGCACAGTCGTCACTTCGGACGCGTCGGCGAACATGCCGGCATAGACGTCATCGTCCGTGACGCGCGCGCCCGCATAGCGCAGCGCCGCGCCGAAGGCCTGCGCGAGCTTGGCCATGGGCAGCGTGCCGGACTGGGCGTAGGTCTGCAGTTCATGCATCGTGATCACGTCCTCGATCCGCGCGATGGCGCCGAGCACGCGGTTGGCCGGGATCACATGGGCCTTGCCGTTCCAGTCAAGGGTGATGTCTTCAAAGGCTCGCATTGTCATGTCCTCTGTTTTTTCGTGTTCCGGTTACGGGTCCGTCGCGGCTCTTAATTGTCCGCGTAAGTCCAGGCTCCCGTCGACTGCAGCTCGGCCTCGAACGTGGAGGCCTCCTTGTAGGGCCCGGTGTCCTGGTAGCTCACGAGACGGAAGTTGCCGGTGAGCGTCTCGCCGGTGTCGAACGTGACGACAACGGCCCGTGTGCGGTTGCCCTCGAACCAGTCCTTGCGCAAGACGTTCTTCTTGGTGACGCCCGAGATGGAGATGTTGACCATGCTCTCGCCGTCCGTGTCGTGCAGCACGCGCACGCCGGCGGAATCATCGCTGGAGATGTCTATGGGCTCGCCGGCGAGCGATATGCCCTTCTCGCGCACACCGAACTCATCCATACCGTTCCATGTGAGCGTGATCTCACGTCCTATCTTGGCCGTCATCGGTCGTATCCTTTGCTGTTTCCGGATCTGTTTTCAGTTCGGCTTCCGGCGCTCTTGCCGAGTGCCAGACGGTAAAATCGAGACTGCGGCGAAACCGGTATTCCGGCCTGTTGGTCCCGCCCTCGCGGTCATCGCGGCTGCCGTCGAGCCAGACGGCCCGGAAGTCCGTGGTGCCGGCAGCACCGCTGAACCCGCTCAAAAGCCGCTCGACGGCGCGACCGAGACCGCGGGCGGTCACCGCCTTCTCCGCCAAGCAGTCGATCTGGGCGAGTGCACTCGCCAGGCCTATCGGCCCGCGATCGTCATATTCGCCCTCGTTGTGGAACACGTGCACGATGACGGCCGGGGCACCTGAACCTTGCGGCAGGTCGGTCAGATAGACGCGGGCCTGAGCGATCGCCGCCACGCCGGCGTCGCCGCGCAACAGGCCCACCAGGTCCTCTTCCATCCCGGACGAGTCCGTCATGTCCGAGACATTCATGTCCGAGACATTCGGGACCGAGTCCCTCCCGACCGGGTCGGTCATCGCCCGGCCTTCTTCGCCGCCCGTTTGGCCGCACGCGCCGCCGTCTTCGTGATCTCGGCCATGAGATCATCCCTGAGACCCGCCACCAGCCCGCGCCTGTTCGCCTCCCAGGCCCGCGTCAGTGCCCGCTGCGGGGCCTGGTCGGGCGTGCCGAACTCTTCCGTGATCGCCTGGGGACGGGCGTCGGGGCCGGCATAGACCTCGACATCATGCGGGTCGGGTTTGCGGTGCTTGCGCTTCTGCGTCCGCGTGAGCCGCGTGCCCACGGTGACCGACTTCGCCAGTGCGCCCGAACGCTTGCGGACACTCTCCCGATAATCGTCGGCAACGGGCTTGAGCCGTTTCTTTCCGATGCGCCTGAGTACACCCTTCGCCGTCGAGTCCTTCAACCGGCGCAGGGCCGTCTGCGTTTCCTTCAGACCCTCGATCCTGACGTATCCGGTCATGGGCTCAGGCTCCGTTCCGCGCGCGCCACCGCGTCGATTTCGATCCAGCACCGGCGCTTCACCTCGCGCGCGCCCGTGATCGCGTAAACGCGGCCCTCGTGAACAATCCGGTCGAGCGGCGTCACGGTCCGGGCCTCAACCGACCAGCGGATCGTGAACCGCGCGGTGATCTCAGCGCCCACCTCCTGCGCGCGGTAGCTTTCCGACGCACTGGCATCCCGGCGTTTCGCCCACACCGTCATGACATGGGACCAGTTGTCGGCAGGATCATCCGGGCCTGATCTGTTGCGCTCGATGCGCACGCGCTCGTTCAGATCGCCGATTGCAGTCTTCATTGCAGTCATGGAGCCTTTTCTCTCTGGGGCCGGCCTTCAGACGATCATCCGCCGGTAGGGCGCAATGAGATGCTTTACGGCATCCGGCATGGCCGCGTTCCCGTCGCCGCGATGCTCGTACAGATGGCCCACCATCAGCAGGATCGCCTGCCGGATCGGGCGCGGGATATCACCGGCCCCGCCATACCCGCACTCGAACGTGACCGAGACAGCGTCGGCACGGGTTCCCGCCTGTGGCCAGGCATGGCCCGACGCCAGCTCGGCGAACGCGCCGGCGGCATCGGCCAGCAGCCGGTAGCAGGCCGGCTCCAGCGTGCGTTGCGTGCCCTCGCGATCGAAATACGTGATCCCCCCGACGGACTTCACGGGAGCAAGCGGCAGGCGCAGCCGCCCGCCAAAGCCGTCAAAATCCTGCCGCCAGGTCTGGGTCACGAGCGCACGGCCGAGAACGCCCGACCACCCGTCCATATGAGCAGTCGCCGCCTCTATCAGGCTGGTGATCAGATCGTCTTCCCCGTCTCCCTCGACGCGCAGATGCGCCTTCGCCTCGTCAAGCGTAACCGGCGTCTCCGCTGGGGCTGAGACCAGGACGGGTATGAGTTTCACGGTCAGTCGCCCTCGCCGGACGCGCCGTCGTCAGACGCCGCAAGGTACTCCTCGATAGCGCGGACGGCTTCATCCTTGTTGGCGACGTCAACGGCGAACTCGGCGGCAATCGATTTGAGTTTCATCCAGTGCAGGTCGCGCCAGTCAGCAGGGATATCGACGACGGCCGTTGATCTCGCCTCGTCGTCGAGCTCCGCCTCGCCGTTGATCAGCTCGGCCCAGCCTTCGCGCACGGCGACTTCAGCGAGGTCGCCGGTAACTTCATCGTATTCCCGGAATTTCTTCGGCCGTGTCTGCCCGTCGGGAACACCCGGAAACGCCTCGATCACTTTCGCTCTAATCATTGCATGGTCCTCGATCTAAACGAGGTCAGCGCACGGCGTGCGCCAACCTCAAATTGCGCACGCTAGGCCTGGTCGCCCGTCGGCGTCTGTGTCGGCCGGCCGCGGATCACCGTCCCGGCAATCGGCGTCGCCGCGCCGTGCGTGCCGGAGAAGTCTGCCCGCAGCTGCAGGTAGCGCTTGCCGCCGACGTATCCGAAACGGTAGACGGCGGCGGCCGGGTGCGCTGCCACGAGTGCCTTCAGGATCCCGTCGGAAATCCCGGAGACGCCAAGCACATCGTCGTCAGTCACGTCCGCATAGGTCGAATCGTCGTCGGAATGCTGGAGCTTGAATTCGATCTTGTTGGTCGGGCTGAAGGTGATACCGCCAACACCGACATTGAGCGCAATTTCAGCGCCGAGGAAGCCCTGCAGATCGACGGTCGGAGGCGTGGTGTCAGCTGCGAGCGCCGCAGCGGCAATCCCCACAGCCATATCCATATGGCTGTGCATATCCTTCATATTCATGTGTCTCGAGTCCTAAGTTTAGAGAAAGGATGCGACGGTCCGGAGACCGCCGCCGTTTGCGTGTGTCGGGGGAACGGACCGCGTTAACTGGACGCGATCTTCATCACCTTGATGGCCTGGAAGTTCTGGATACCGCCGCCCACGCGCTTGGTCGTGTAGAAATGCACGTACGGCTTATTGGTGTACGGATCCCGCAGCACGCGAATGCCGGTCCGATCGATGATCAAGTAACCGCACCGGAAATCACCAAACGCCACGGGAAGCGAATTCGCCGCAACGTCCGGCATCCAGTCGTCGGCCTCGTGCGGGTAGCCCATGAACGTCGCAGGCTCCCCAGCTTGCGAGGACGGTTGCCAGAGATAGTTGCCCTGACCGTCCTTGAACTTGCGGATCCTTGCAGTCGTCAGATCGTTCATGAGCCACCGGGCATTCTGCCGATAACCCCGGCGGAGACCGTAGATCATGTCGATGAACGCATCCGACGGATCGGATGCGGCAAAGTCTCCAGCCGCACCGGAGGCGATGTAGCCAAGGCGACCCCAGCTCCAATTGTCGTTCGCCACGGTCGGGTAAGACAAGAGACCGCGCGGCTTTTCGCTTCCGTCGCCGTTGACGAACGCATCGCCCTCTTGTTCAGCAAACTCCATAGACACTTCGTCCGCCAGCCATTCGGCGAGGTCGACGGAGTTATCGTCGAGAAGGGTCTGCGTCGCGCCGGGATTGGCGTAGAGCTCATGGGTCGGAAAATCGACGTTAAGGCGGCTCCCTCCGCTGTCGACGGCACGGGGCAAGGCGGCGGCGCACTCGCGCAATACGGTGCCACGCCCTGGGGCTTTGCGGCGGCGGCAGCCGCCGCTGCCGCGGGTGCAGCCCAGATCGCCACGATCCGCTCGACATCGAGAGGCGGCGGCGGGTCGGCGGCACCGGTGAGTGTCGGCGGAACGGGGGCAGGTGCTACCACCAGTGCGCCGGCGCAAGCGCCGGCCGGGGACCCCGGTCCGGGCCAGACGCTCTATGTGGAGGGCATAAACGCCGATGATCTGTTCTCGGGCGACCGCGTGCGGTTCCTCGCCGAACTCTTGCTTGACCATGAGCGCGACGGCGGGCGCGTGGTGCTGGCACGATGACGCCTGACATTGGCGCGATGAACCCGGGCTCCATCTCAATGAACTCAGGCACGCGCCCATGGCCGTGATCAGTCCCAACCTGGTGCTGGGGGCGGAGGTGGCCTCGAACAATCCCGTCATCGGGATCGACAGCCGGGTGACGGCGGCCAGTCTCGAGGCCACGACGTCGGCGCCCGGCCGGCCCGTCACCAACCTCGCCAACGCCTCGACGGCCGAACACTGGGCGGCGGCTAACCGGCGGTGGCAGTTCCTGACGTGCACGCTCATGTCCGGCGAGGAGATCGACTATGTGGGACTTGCCCGGCACAACTTCGCAAGTGCCGGGATAGCCGTCACGGTCCAGGGTTATGCCGAAACCGGCGACAACGGCGAGCCGGACTGGCGGACGATCGCGGGGCCCGTCATCCCGGCAAGCGACGGCGCGCTCCTCATCCGGTTCCAGCCCTTTGCCTACGAGGGCATCCGCGTGCGGCTCAGCCCCGGCTCAAGCCCGGCGCGGTGTGCGGTCCTGCACGCGGGCCCGGCACTCGTGCTTGAGCGCCGGATCTATGTGGGCCACACGCCCATGCCATACGGGCGCGTCACCCGGACCACGGACAATGTGAGCGAGAACGGCCAGTTCCTGGGGCGCATCGTGCGCCACGAGACGCTGGAGACCGGCTTTACGATGGAGAACATCACGCCGGCCTTCTACCGCGACCATCTCGATGCGTTCATTGCAGAGGCCGTGCGCCGGCCGTTCTTCTTCGCCTGGCGGCCCGGGGATTACGCCCACGAGGTGGGCTACGCCTGGTTCGCCAAAACGCCCAGACCCGTCAACCAGAGGCCCAACGGCATGATGCAGGTCCAGTTCAGCCTGAAGGGCATCGCCTGATGCACGTCTTTACGCTTGTCGAGATCGATGTCGATGTCTGCGGTCTCACCTACGGCTTGGCGCCGTGCACAGCTGCTATCGGGCGAACAGGGCCTCAGACGTGCTTCGACACGCTTGCCACGTGTCAGGACCGGGAAAACTTCTCAGCCGAACCCGTGACACTCAGGTTCGCGGAATCAGGCGCGGTTCTGGGAGACATCGACGCCATACCCTCGCTCAAGTCCGTCTCGTTCACGCCGGCCACGGTGTCGCTGGGCGAGGACCTGGGCCAGCGGGCGAGCCTGACGGCCACCTTCACCGATCACAGGTGGGGGGATGCGGCGCCGGGCTTCGACAAGTATCACGCAACCCGTGACTACGATCCCTATGGCCAAGGCACGTTCTGGGGCAAGTTCCGGGCAAGACAGCCATATCTCAGAGGCCGGCCCATGCGCGTCATCCGGGGGAGCCCCGGCCAGGCGCTTGAGGACATGGACACGCGCCACTACGTGATCGAGGCGTTCGACGGGCCGAGGCTCGACGGCACCTTCACTATCACTGCAAAGGATGTCCTGAAAGCCCTTGATGGCGACCGGGCCCAGGCGCCGCGGTTGAGCCGGGGGTTCCTGGTCGCGGCTATAGCGGAAGACGCCACGGAACTGAGGCTCGGCCCTTCAGGGATAGGCGATATCGAGTACCCCGCG
Source organism: Hyphomicrobiales bacterium (assembly GCA_965198845.1). Classification (GTDB taxonomy): domain Bacteria; phylum Pseudomonadota; class Alphaproteobacteria; order Rhizobiales; family JAJFHC01; genus CBDAQD01. The sequence continues at coordinate 5,139,531 of CBDAQD010000002.1, read as the reverse complement.
TCCGGCCACGTGGCGATCGGCGGCAGGGAGATCTGCGCGTTCACGAGGGCCGGCGACGTCATGACGATCACGAGGGCGCAGTTCAATACTGAAGCCCAAGCCCACGACGAGAGCGACCGTGTGCAGCTCTGCCTCTATTATCGCGCGCGCGATCCGGCGGACATCGTGTCTGACCTCATGCAGGCTCATGCCGGCATTCCGGCGTCGTATGTACCGATCGCATCCTGGCGCAACGAGACCATGAACTGGCTCAACCGCGCCTATACCGCGATGATCGCCGAGCCCGTACCGGTGAAGGACCTGGTCTCGGAGCTCGTCGAGCAGGCGGCCCTTGCGATCTGGTGGGACGACGAGACGCGGCGCATCAGGCTGCAGGCCCTGCGCGGCATTCCAACCGACGCCGGACGCCACACACCCGATACGATCCTCGCCGGATCGCTCAAATCGAGGGAACAGCCCACCCGCCGGCTCAGCCGGGTGCAGACCTACTTCGGCCAGATCAACCCGCTCAAGCCCCTCGACGACAGGGACAACTACCGCAGTTCCGCGCTCAGCATCGACGCGCCATCCGAACGGGCGCAGGCGTCGCCCGCGATCAAGACGATCCTGTCGCGCTGGATCCCGCAGTTCGCACGGCCCAATGCGCTGAGGCTGAACGAGATCCTGCTGTCGCGCTTCAAGACACCGCCCAGACGGTTCGCCTTCGCGCTGCACCGCGATCCTTTGAGGCCGGCACCTGTCCGGCTCGGCGGCGGATACCGGCTCGAGGCCCACACGCTCCAGGATGCGAGCGGGGCTGCCGTCGACGTGCCCGTCCAGGTGACCAGGCTCGGCGGGCGCGACGACCGCTTCGAGGTCGAGGCCGAGGAGATGCTGTTTGAGACCTCGGGCGAGCTCGAGCCCGGCCTCATCATCATCGACACCAATGTCGACAATGTGAACCTGCGCGACGTCCATGACACGATCTACCCGGCTCCGCAAGCCGACACCGAAGTGACCTGCATCATCGAGGCCGGTGTGGTCGTAGGCTCCGATGAACCCGGCCGGCCGGCGTTCGATACAGGCACATGGCCCGCGGGCACAAAGATCACCATCATCGTCCAGGGCCGTATCCAGGGTGCCGGCGGAAACGGCGGCCGTGGTGCCCATGCGAACGCCAACAACGCGACAGCGGGCGAGGCGGGCGGCACGGCACTCCTTCTCCGCCACCCCGTCACGCTCACCACGACCGGCGGTGAGATCCTCGGCGGTGCCGGCGGCGGCGGCGGCGGGGGCACGTCAGGGTCCGGCCGTGGCGGCACCGTGGCCGGTTCCGGTGGAGGTGGCGGTGCGGGCACAAAACCGGGTGAGGGCGGCCGTTCCGGCATAGCGGGCGGTGACGGCGGTGCTCCGGGCAGGGTCGGCAGGCCCGGTTGCGGCGGAAACCGGTATCCCGGCAGGCTGGGCGGTGCGGCGGGTGCCGCCATCGACGGGACACGCTTCGTGACCCACAAGGGCGCACGCGGGCGTATCGCGGGCGGGTGGATCAACTGACATGACCGCAAGAGACGAGATGACCGGAGAGACGACATGACAAGGGCAGCCTTCCAGTTCACCGTCACGGACAGGGCCGGCAACGTGGTGCCGGGTGCGTCCGTCGAGGTGCGCAACGAGACCGCCGGCACGCCGCTTGCCACGCTGTATGCGGCCGGCACCGGCATGGGCCGTAAAGACAATCCGTTCGAAGCCGACGAACACGGCCACGTCCGGTTCTATGCCGACGGCGGCTTCTACCGGATCACGGTCACGGCAAGAGACCGGACGCAGGTCTGGCGCGATGTCGCCATCGGAACCGCACAGGCCCATGACGCCGACAGCCTGCTGGAGACCGCCGCCACCGCCACCCGGACCGCCATGGACGCCCTCGTGGGCGGTGCGCCGGCCGCCCTCGACACGCTCAACGAACTGGCCGAGGCCCTCAACGACGACGAAGCGTTCGCGGCAACCGTCACGCGGCAGCTGGCGCTGAAGGCCAATACCGCCGATGTCACGCGACAACTTGCCGCCAAGGCCGACACGGCCACAGTGAACACGGAGCTTGCCGAACAGCGTTCCGGCCAGTTCCGGTCACATGACGGCGGCACTGTGAGGACACGGCAGACGATCGCCGCCGACAGCGCGTTTGAGCTGAAATACGCGCTCGGCGCCAACGTGACCTTCCGGTTCGCCGATCCAGCGTCGGGACGGGGCTACTCCAAGCTGATCAGGATCGCTCAAGGATCGACCGGCGGCCGGACACCAACCTTCCAGGATGCCCGGGGGCAGGCGGCAACCGCGACCAACACCATGCCCGACTGGGCGAGGCGTCCGGCCCGCGCCTGGGACCTCGTGGCGGTCCTGCGTGAGGAGACCGGCGCGCTCCTCGTCACCCATATCGCCGGCAGCTGAGCCCCATGAGCACTGAACCATGAGTATCCAGACATGAGTGTCCAGACATGAGTGTCCACACGATCCTGCCGCTCATCATGGGCGCGCTCACCCGCACGTCCGTGCCGCCTCCCGCCGTGCCACCACCGTCACAGTCAGGACGTCCCAATACACGATCTCCGGTCTCTCCTCCGGCACGACACGATGGATACAGATCCGCAGCATCGGCCCCGGCGGACGATCGGCCTGGACGGCCCCGCAATCGGCACAAACGTCCGTTCCACTGCCCCGGACCTTCACCGTGCCCAGTTCGGGCACCCTGGGCGGGATCCACAAGACGGGCGACACCATAAAGATTCTTGAGACCGGCGGACGTGTCGATGCCTACACGCTGCCCGCATTCACACCCGATGCGTCGGCGTCATACACCCTGGTAATTCCAACCTACCGGGACCGGTTCGGGCGGTTGCAGTGTCGTTCGGTAAGCCATCTTTTTGAAGACGGCGGAACGGCGTTCGTCCTTAACAGCTCTCAAGCAGGGATCGCCGCCCACAGCATCGCCACCGGGCGGCACACATCCGGCCGCGGCAGCATTAACTTCGGGACACGCCCCCAGAACCTCGTACCCTCGCGGGGACTGTGGGGTACGGACAGCATCTTCTATACGCCGCACTATTACCCGCCCGCCACATTCAGCACTTATCTGTCCAGCTACCGCATTCGCCTGCGCCCGAACGGGATCTATGCCTGGTCGCGCACGACGCGCCGCGCCGCGACAGCAAGCAATATCGCGCTGCCGGCAGCCGCCGCCGACGTACGCGCCCTGTGGGGCGACGGCCCGACACTGTGGCTGGCGGCCGGGAGAAGACTGTTCGCGGTCACCGTCGCTACAGGAGCCCGCGACACCTCGAAGGACGTCACACTCCCGGACACGGTCGCCCGCACCGCCCGGATCGTCGATATCACCGGTGACGACGACGATCTCTGGGTGCTCCTGGATGACCGCACCATCAACCGCATCGCAAAGCCGTGAGGGGCAACATGAGGCGAGCCGCACCACACACATCGGACAGTCACGCAAAAACAACGGGAACCGGCAGACATGAACACGCCAGACCAGACGAGAGAACCCTGGCACCTGAAGAAGGAGATCCCCATCGCGCTCATTGTGGCCGTGCTCCTGCAGACCGGGGCTGCGTTCTACTGGGCGGCCTCGGTCGAGGGCAAGATCAACGCCGTCGACATGCGGGCCCAGGCGAACAGGCGCGATATCGCCGCCATGGACGGCCGCCAGGACAAGATCGGCGAGGTCGTCATCCGCATGGACGAAAGCCTCAAGGCCATCCGCGCCACACTCTCCAAGATCGAGAAGAAACTCGAGAGGTGACACCACAACAGGTGTCCGTGAAGCAAATGTGGCGGACCACAAATGTGGTGGCAAAAAATTATCGAGGGCGGGGGGTGATCTCCGATATCGGGATTCCGATATCGGCGGGGTCAGAAAATCGTCTCGGGAATGCGTAGAAATCAGCCTTTTACGGTTAAGTCTTATCCGGGCTTAGGGGGCCGGAAACATGTCGTGCTTGATCTGATCGCCTGGCGCAAGATCGATCTGTCGAGCGACCCCTGCCTTGACCTCAAGAACCGCTCTGATGTCACCGTTCGATCGTATGATCGTTTCGGAGAACGGCACGGTGTCGTGCTCGATACGATGAACGGCGCCGTCGTCTCTGATAAAGATCATGTCGAGCGAAAGCGGTGTATTCTTCATCCACATTGAGATTGCCCCGGTCGACTGAAAGTCGAAGAGCATTGCCGTGTTCTCGGCCATGTGCTTGCGAAACATGAGGCCGCGCTGCCGCAACGGTAACGTGTCGGCGATCTCCGTCGCGAAGACGAACTGTCCCTTTGCCGTAATCACTGTGACAGGCTCGACCCGCCACGTCAGGCCGTCGGCGGCCCGCGTTCCGAGCAAGCCGGCGGCATCATAGATACAGATTGCCACTGCGGCGGCCAACAAGGTCAATATAACGTGTGAAAGGATCAGAGGCGGTTTTGGTCTTGTAATGCCGGATTCCATTCTCTTCCAGGCTGCCCAAGGATGTTGCCGACCCACGTGGCTGTGCGCCGGGTAAAAAGTGAGCCGGGCAGGATCGGAGTGTGCGTTGCCACATTCCCCACCCGGCTCAAGCCAATGCTGTGACATGTGCGGCTACACCTGACATCAGCACCGGCTCCAGTCCGCTTATCCCGGCCCTTACACCGACAGAAACACCGCAGTAATGAACGTTACCGCTTTCGCGCGGTTTCGTTGTTCAGATGAGGGATGAGGGATGAGGGGGCGGGAAAAGAATATGAGCCGGGCAATGGCTGGGTGCGCTGCCCGGCTCAAGTCTCAATGCCGCATCTTTGATTCCCACAAAAGACTGCAGCAAGAGGCAACAGCTCACCACACTCCAACATGAGTCCGATTGCAACACCGCCGTAATCGAAGCACCCGCTTTCGCGCAGTTTCGTCGTCCAGATTGGGGGCAAGGGAGTAAGGATGAGCCAGGCGAGAAGGTCCGGGAGGGCCCTTCATGCGCCCGGCTCTGATCGGCACCGCGATTGGATCCGGACCGTCTAATCCGAATTTTGCACCGACCTCAACGCGCTTATCCCGGTCATTCACCGACAGCAACATCGCCGCCCTCTGGGCGGCTTTATTCATGGAGAATTGTCATGCAGATCAGTGACATCAGCGAACGGGGCCTGGCCTTCATCGCCGGCCACGAAGGGTGTGTCTTCAAAGCCTACCGGTGTCCCGCCGGCGTGCTGACCATCGGATACGGCTTCACCAACCGCTCACCCGCCGTCACAAGCCATCTGGGCAGGATCAGGCCCGGCATGCGCATCACGCGCGAAAAGGCCGATCAGGTTCTGCGTGCCGTCATCGCAGAAGAGTTCGCACCAATGACCGCTAAGGCCATGGGCGCGGGTGCCAAACAGTACCATTTCGATATGGGCGTGTCGGCCGCCTACAACTGCGAGCCCCGCGCCTTCCGATGGAAGTGGCTGAAGGAGTACAGGGCCGGACGCATCAAGGCCGCCGCCGCACGCTGGCGCAGGACCGCCACCACAGCCAACGGCCGTCGTCTGCCGGGCCTCGTGCGCCGGCGCGCCGAGGAGGCCGACCTGCTCGAATACGGCAACTATGGCAAGAGCCACATGCCGCGTTTCGAGCCAGCCAGGACCGTGCAGGGCGTGCACGCCGACGTGTCCGAGCACGAGACCCTGCGCGAGTATCAGGGCAAGCTGTAGCGGCTGGGCTACTACAAGGGCAATCTCGACGGCCTGCGCGGGCCGAAGACCACGGCCGCCGTGCGCGCCTTCCAGGAAGCCGATCCGCACCTGGACAATGACGGCATCCTCGGCCGTGCCACCATGCAATCCATCGACCGGAAGCTCGAGGCGGGGACAAGCGTCGCCGCCGGGGGTGCCGGCATGGGATTCGGCTTTGTGGGGCAGTTCATGTCCACCCTGCACTGGATCCCGGCTGAAGTGACCTACGCCCTGTTCGCGGCAGCGGGTCTCGCCGCCCTCTACCTCATCTGGAAATACCGTACGGCCTTCGAGGCGAAGGCCCGACAGATGCTGGGGGTGTGAGTCGTGGGCATAACGATCATGGACATAGTGACCTTGGCAATCTGGGTCATTTGCTTCTGGGCCGGCTTCTTCCTTGGCTCAGACGCAGGGGGGAGGCACTGATGTGGATGACCATTCTGGGGCTCGTTGCAAAGGCCGGAGCCGGGCTGCTTGGCTACGCGCAGAAGCGCTCGGACGCTGCCGTCGAGAAGTACAAGGTCGACGGTGCCGTCGCCACGGCCAGCATCCAGGCGCAAGCCGCCGTCATCCGGACCGGCATGGCCACGGGCTGGTTCTGGATCCCCTGGTCGATCGCGGCCATTCCCTTGAGCGCGTGGTTCGGCTGGGGCATTCTCGACAGCCTCGCCAACGGCGCATTGCCCGATGTCGCCGAACTGCCGCCGCAGCTGAAGGAATATGCCGACGCCGTGTGGCGATCGATCTTTCTCGCAGGTGCCGGTGTCGCCGGCGTCCAGACCGTCACCACGACAGCAGGCCGGATCGCCGCCAACTGGATCGCACGGCGGTCCTAAACTCCGGTCATCTGCTGCGCCCCGTTCCGTAGAATCCGGGCCCGTCCCGGATGGACGGGTCTCTCCGTAGCACGCCGACAGTGCGACCGTTGCCCAGACCACCGCTGTCAACTTTCCGCCACACCGGGGCAATGAACCGCCACGATGAGGCCTTCTGCGCGCCACACATCATCCATTCGAGCGAGGTGTGGCGCCGGGCAGTCATGCTTGACTGAACCTGGCGATCACGAGGCTACACCATTGCCATTTCCAGCGGCATGAAAGGACAGCGCATTCAAGGAGATGCGTGCTGTCTAATTGCGACAGGAGAGTTTGGAAATGGCAGGACTCAAGATAGTTTCGGGAACGGCAACATTTGGGGATGCGCTGGAACCGATACGCTGATCGGTGATGCTGGCGACAAGTTGCCCGGTGGCCATGACACGACGCGCGGTTGTCCTGCAAACCGCTTGTAGTGTCGAGCCGGAACTTTGTTGAAAACCGGCGCATTTCAACAATCACCCTACAGCTAAAATCAAGCAGCAAAGAACGGGTAACGATCAGCCTGCCGCTATAGGCGGCCGGAAAAGGGAGTCTTGTTATGATTATCGAGCAACGCGTAGCCTCAAGCGCCGATGACGCGGAAGAGGCGGCCTCCGGTGCCATGTATCTCAACAGCACCGATCTTGAGTTGGTGGACGACACCTTCAACGGGTCGGACCAGACGGTCGGTATCCGCTTCGCCGGCCTTGATATCCCTCAAGGCGCGATCATCACCAAGGCCTGGCTGCAGTTCCAGGTCGATGAGGCCGACAGCGAAGTGACCTCACTCGAGATCCGGGCTCACGACACCGACGACGCCGGCGCCTTCACAGCAGCCGATAATGACATCTCCTCGCGCGCGACGACATCAGCCGCGGTGGCCTGGCAGCCCCGGGCCTGGACGGTGGTAGGCGAGGCGGGACACGACCAGCGCACGCCCAATCTGCGCGACGTGGTCCAGGAGATCGTCGACCGTCAGGGCTGGGTGGCAAACAACGATCTCGCCTTCATCATTACAGGGACAGGCGAGCGCACCGCGGAGTCCTATGACGGCAACCCCGTCGCGGCCCCACTGCTCCACATTGAATATATGGTGCCTCAGCCCGAAAACGCCGCGCCAACGGCCATTACATTGCCCAATGCTCAGACCGTAATCGAAAACGCCGCTGGCGTGGTCATCGGCGCGCTCAGCGTTGACGATCCGGATACCGGTGACAGCCATACGTTTTCTGTCAGCGACGCCAGGTTCGAGGTGGTCGGCAATCAGCTCAAGCTCACGGATGGCGCCCGTTTCGATTTCGAGGCTGGCGCCGAAGTTTCGGTCGATGTCACAGCCACCGACAGCGGCGGTCTCCAGATTACAGAATCGTTCACGATCTCGGTTGAAGACGTACCCGAAATCCGGTTTGCCGCCTTTGGGGACTATTCCTACAGGGCGAATACGCAGGCGGTGGCGGATCTCGTCGATAGCCTGAATGTCGATTTCATCATCACCACCGGCGACAACGCGTACCGTTCCGTGCCGATCGACGTCAATATCGGTCAGTTCTATGCTGACTATATCGGCGACTACACTGGTTCCTACGGCTCAGGCAGCGCGATCAACAGGTTCTTCCCGTCGTTGGGCAACCATGAGTACCGGGACGACAGTGCGGGGCCGAATGGGACGATCACGACCTACCTCGATTATTTCACACTGCCTGGAAACGAACGCTACTACGAGTTCCAGATGGGTGCTGTGCATTTTTTCGCCGTCAACAGCAATCCCGAGGAGCCTGATGGCAACACGGTCACTTCGACTCAGGCACAATGGCTCCAGAGCGTACTCGCCGCATCCACGGCGGCACACAAAGTTGTTTACTTCCACCATCCCGTTTATTCGTCCGGAGTCTATGGCTCGGCTTCGAAGTTCCAATGGCCATTTGAGGAGTGGGGAGCCACAGCCGTGCTTAATGGACACGAACACAGTTACGAGCGCATCGTCCGCGACGACAACAGCGACGGAACGGAACTGCCCTATCTCGTGAGCGGGCTGGGCGGGCATAGTTTCAGGAACTTCGGAAATCCGCCCGTAGAGGGCAGTGAGGCGCGGTTCACCGGCGATTTCGGCACGGTTCTGGTGCAGGCAAGCGATTCGACGATGACATTCGAATTCGTCTCGATCGAGGGCGGCGGGACTGTAGTTGATCGGTACACCATCGAATTGCCAGGAACCAATCCGCTTACGGCCAACGACAACGATCGGCTCAACGGCGGGACCGGGGACGATTTCATGAACGGACTGTCTGGTGACGACGTTCTCTTTGGCGGCCAAGGCAACGATACGCTTTACGGCGGAGATGGCGTAGACAGGCTCTATGGCAATGATGGCGACGACCGACTTCATGGCGGTGACGGCCTCGATTGGCTTTATGGCCACGCAGGCGACGACAGGCTTTATGGCGACGCGGGCGATGACAGGCTTTATGGCTACGCGGGCGAAGACAAGCTTTATGGCGGTGCCGGCGACGACTGGCTATTCGGAAATGACGATGGCGATAGACTGGAAGGTGGCGATGGTATCGACCGTCTCTTAGGCGGCAATGGCGATGACCAGCTTTTTGGCGGAGCTGGCAACGACAGGCTTTATGGCGGTGACAACCGGGATCTGCTCGTTGGCGGAGATGGCAACGACAGGCTTTATGGCGGTGACCACCGGGACCTGCTCTACGGCGGAGCTGGCAACGACGAGCTATACGGCAACAAGGGTCACGACGAGCTGAACGGCGGTTCTGGCAACGACGAGCTTTACGGCGGCAATGGCCACGACGAACTCACCGGCGGCACGGGCAACGACGAGCTTCGTGGCGGCAATGGCCGCGACGAACTTCGTGGCGGCACTGGTGATGACAGGCTGACTGGTGGCAACGGTGACGACGTTTTCGTCTTTGGCACGGGCTCCGGCCGCGACACCATCACCGACTTTACAGCCGGTGCAGGCGCGGGTGACACCATCTTGTTCAATTCCTCCACGGGCCTGACGTCGTATCGGGAAGTTCTTGCCAACGCGGCCGACGACGGAACGAGTACTACAATCACGATCGACGCCGAAAATTCTGTTGTGCTGCAGAATGTCGTGGTGAGTGATCTCAATGCGGATGACTTCCCTTTTGTCTGACGCGAAGATCCGTTACCGCTCATGACCCTAGCCGAATCCGCCGCACAACAGTTGCCGGTCAGCTCAGCAGTCGCGTCGTTGCGGGCTTCCTTTGCAGCCGCAGGGTTGCTCAGTCTGCCCATCAACCTCCTGATGCTGACCGGGCCGGTGTTCATGCTGCAGATCTACGATCGCGTGCTGGCAAGCGGTTCGGTCCAGACACTTGTCGTCCTCGGGGGGCTGGTCGCAGGCCTTTACATCTTCTACGGGTTGCTGGAGGGTATTCGGGCGCGGGTTCTGACCCGGCTCGGACAACGACTTGACGCCCAGCTCTCCGGGACGACTTTCGATGTGTCATCAGCGTTGCCGCTCATCCTCGGCCGCCGCGCTGATCGTCTCGATCCGATGCGTGACCTTGAAACAGTGCGCCAGTTCCTTTCCGGGCCCGGTCCGTCGGCGCTGTTCGATGTGCCGTGGATGCCGATCTATCTCGGTATCATCTTTCTGTTCCACCCGGTGCTGGGCATTGTCGCCGCCGCAGGTGCGGTCCTGATCTGTATCCTGATTGGGCTGAACGAGGTCCTCGTGCGCAAACCCATGGCAGCCGTGTCTGCGCAGGCGGTGTCGCGTGCTGCCATGATCGAAGCTGGCCGCCGAAACGCCGAGGTCATTCGTGCGATGGGCATGATGGCGGCCTTGCGGGAGCGATGGAACGTTTCCAACACGGACTGGCTGACAGCCCAGCGCCGTGCAGCAGACAAGACCGGCTTGTTCGCTACCACCATCAAGACGTTCCGCTTCATGCTTCAGTCCGCGGTGCTGGGGACCGGCGCCTGGCTCGCGATTGGCCAGGAGATTACACCCGGCATCATGATTGCCGCCTCAATCATAACGTCACGGGCGTTGGCGCCGGTTGAGCTGGCGGTGACGCAGTGGCGCGGGTTTGTTGGCGCACGCCAGGGTTATGCCCGACTGAAGCAGGTTGTCGACCAACGACCGGACGAGCCCGAAGGCATGGACTTGCCTCTGCCGGAGCACGACCTGACGCTTGGTGGGCTGTTCTGTGGTGCTCCGGGGATGACGGAGCCTGTGCTCCGGGATGTCTCGCTGTGTCTGCGGACCGGTGACGGGCTCGGGATCATCGGGCCTACTGGTTCGGGAAAGTCGACGCTTGCGCGCACGCTGGCGGGCGCCTGGCCTGCCTTGGCCGGGACAGTGCGCCTCGATGGCGCGGAACTTTCGCAATGGGCTCCGGACCGCTTCGGCAAATTTATCGGGTATCTGCCGCAGGATGTGCATTTGTTCGACGGCACAATTCACGAGAACATTGCCCGTTTCACCGAGGATGCGACCGCTGACGACGTCATCGCTGCAGCCCGGCTCGCTGACGTTCATGAGCTGATTGTTTCGCTACCGGGGGGATACGATTTTCAGATCGGTGCCGACGGAAAGATGCTCTCGGGCGGCCAGCGCCAGCGTATCGGTCTTGCGCGCGCGGCTTACGGGCGGCCGTTCCTGGTCGTTCTCGATGAGCCCAATTCAAACCTGGACAGTGATGGTGATCGCGCTCTGACGTCTGCGATCCGGACACTGCGGAAATGTGGATCGATCGTTGTCGTCGTCGCACATCGGCCAAGTGCGCTCGATGCTGTCGACAAGGTCCTGTTCCTTGAACACGGTCGAGCCAAAGCTTTTGGCCCCCGGGACGAAGTCCTGAAACAGGTGCTGGCCCAGTCTCCGATGCGGGTTGCGTGACCCATGAATAATACCGACCGCATGATCGCGTTGAGCATTCGCCGGCATCTGATCGGCGGGGCTTTGTTCCTTTGCCTCCTGTTATTTGCCTGCGTCGCCTGGGCGGCGTTGACGCAGATCTCCGGTGCGGTCATCGCATCGGGGACAGTTGTCGTGGAGAGTAGTACCAAAACAGTGCAGCATCGCGATGGCGGTATCGTCGAGGACATCCTGGTCAGAAACGGCGATGCGGTTGAGGCGGGTCAGGTCCTGATCCGTCTTGACAACACGGTTGAAAGGGCAAACCTGGCCATTGTCACGAAGCAGCTCAACGAGTTGCTGGCCATGGAGGCACGCCTCGCGGCAGAGCGCGACGGGGCAGACAAGATCGTCTTTCCTGCGAGCCTTTCCGCGCGCCGGCACGAGCCGCAGGTCGCAGCGGCTCTGCGCGGCCAGACGGCGCTTCTGGAGGCCCGGCGCTTGAGCCTCAAGGGCCGTGTCGACCAGCTCGGCGAGCAGATCGGCCAGATCGAGCGCCAGGTCGAGGGCTTCCATGTCAGCCTCGAGGCGAAGCGCGAGGAGATCAGGCTCATTTCCGAGGAGTTGACCGCGGTCGAAGCGCTCTATGAAAGCAATCTCGTTCCGATTAACAGGGTCACGGCATTGCGGCGCGGTCGAACGCGGCTCGTGGGTGAACGCGGCAGCCTGCTATCTGAGATCGGACGAGCCGGCCAGGCGATCAGCGAGCGCCGCATCCGGATGCTGCAGATCCGCGAAACCGCGCGCGCGGAAGTGCTGCAGGATTTGCAGGACACGCGCAGCCGGATCGCAAAACTGACCGAGCAGAAGATAGCGGCGCAAGACCGCATGCGCCGCATCGAGATACGCTCACCGCGGGCAGGCTTTGTGCACCAGCTCAGCGTCCACACCAAAGGCGGTGTGATCTCCGCCGGTGAACCGGTTCTATTCATCGTGCCCCGGGAGGACGTTCTCCTGATCGAGGCCCAGGTCAGGCCGGCTGACATAGATCAGATCGGCATTGGTCAGGACGCAATGGTGCGGTTCCCGAATTTCTCCCAACGGCAAACGCCCGAACTCGCTGCCCGTGTGCTTACAATATCGGCACAGACCACTCGCGACGAAACGTCAGGGCTTGACTGGTACACCGCACGCCTCGGTCTAAAGAAGGCCGAGCGACGCAAACTCGGTGCCAACGTCCTGTTGCCGGGAATGCCAGCCGAGGTCCTGATCCGGACGCAGGATCGCTCCACACTGTCTTATTTCATCAAGCCGCTCACCGATCAGTTCGCCCACGCTTTGAAGGAAGAATGAATGCAAAGGACAATCGTTCTCTTCGTATTTCCGAAAGCCATTCGCGCGATGCATATTGGCCCTCGATCAATCTTTTGCTTTCGCCAGGAACTTTTGTCCACTACAGCCAAGAACGCGGACCTGGATGTGAAATCGCCTCAGTCGATTTGTCACCGGGGCGCAAAAGAGCATCTACCACAGAACGCCCGTACATTCATCATAGCGGGCGATTAGGCTCCCTGCGAGTGTTGGTTGGGCAGCCAGCGCATCGCACTAGCGCTTGCGCAACCCCCCTGGCAGGCACGACGATGTCGACTAAACGTCGGTAAATTCAGGCACACACCCCAGCCGTGCATGAAATATTTGCTCGCCGAGATCGCCCGTCTCTCCGTTGACCGTCACCGAAAAGGCGCCCACTCCGTCATAGCGCCCAGTCTCGTAAAGTTTCTCTGCGCCTGACTGCGCGGCGTTGGCGTTCGAAAAGGTCAGCGTTTGATTGAGCACGAGGCCGCGCTCTTCCTCGATCACATAGTTTCGCACGACATGGAGCTTTTGATTCGAGGCCAACTTATTTTCCCAATCTGAAAAAACTGATTTCAGTCAAATGTTGATCCGCAACATTATTTCTGAATGCTACACCGATGACCCTGCGTCCAACTCCCCAGAATCGATGAAGCGCGACATAAAGGTGTCCGCCGATAGCCTGCAATGTGCGCATCATTGGGCGTCATCGCACGCAATAGGAAGATGGCCGGGAGCAGGCGGGCCGTCCACAAGGGGAAACTAAAGCAGAGATCTTCGCGGATTGAAGTCTTGGAGATCGAGACCATTGGTTGCTCTACGGTTCAGACCCCGGGCTGTTACGCTGCAAATGTGAAGGGCTTGATTGTATGGCTGCGGCGAAATCGTTCCCCCGCAACCGCCTGTACCAGTCAACAGGCAATCCGTAGGCAAAACATGGGTTTATCTTGAGGGGAGGTAACGGAGAGACGGTCCCCCGCTACCAATAAAATCAATGACTTACGTGAACGAGCGGATGTTCCCCCGGCGCTCAAGGTAACGCCTTAGGTAACATCGACTCCGAGTCCCCGGACGTTCCATTCCGGAAGCCCGTTGGTCAGCAGACCGCTGGTATTTTGATTTCAGCGGTCCGGGAACGCGCTCATTCTCCTCAATGGCGGCAACGGTGCCTGTCCGAAGTCTTTGAAGACGACGAAACACCGCAGATCATGCAATATGGCGCCAGACTGCGGTCCTTCGGCTGTCGGCAAGACAACTCTTATGAGGCGGATCAGTGATGCCCGAGAAGTGGGAGACCATTGAAGCAACCGACGTCTTCGAGGCCAGCCCCTATGTGACTGTGCGCAAGGAAAAGCTCATCACTGGCGGCGGTAAGGTTATCGACGACTTTTACCAGGTTCTCCTGCGCCGGTTCGCGATCTGCGTGCCCGTGACTTCGGCCGGCGAGATTGTCACGATCTGGCAGTACAAACACGGTCCACGGCGGGAATCCCTGACGTTTCCGGCCGGCTTCGTGGAGGACGGCGAAGATCCGGCGGATTGTTGCCGGCGCGAACTGCTGGAAGAAACGGGATACGCAGCAGACCGGCTCGTTCCGCTGGGTGAGTTCGTGGACAACGGCAATCAGCGGGGTTGTGTCGGGCACTACTTTGCCGCGCTGGACTGCCAAAAGCTGGGCGAGCCCGACAGCGGCGATATAGAGCAGATGGAGATCCGGCTCCTGGACGCCGCCAACGTCGAAACCTTGATCGAGGGAGGCGACGTGGCGATCATCCATAATGTAGCCGCCTGGTATCTTGCCAGAGCGCGAGCGTTTTGATCATCCCTGCGCTCTGGGATCTACTCGCAATTACCAGCACAACAGTTTGGAGATGCCGGCATAGTGGCGGGCGACTTCGCGCACCGCCGCATTGTGCCTCGGCATATCGCGAGCGACTTCTTCAGTTGATTGGGTGTGCGCTCTGATCGGCGCGCCGCAGGCCTCGCAATCCCGGCCGACGGCTGCATTGCTTGCATATCGATTTGATGAAGACATCGTGATCTCCCTGATGGTTGGTGGACACTGATCCTCGTGATCCTGAATTCAGTCCGCGCAGGGCGCGAGGAATGGAACGACATTGCTGCTTTCGCCATCGGCGGCCGGGTCATTGTCCGGATCATGCCGATGCATTTTGGAGGCATAGCCCGAGCTGCGTCGTTCCGAGTGCTTGCGCTTCTGCAGAAGGCGGCGGGCTATTTCTCCGACATCTCCGATACGAACCTTGGCCGCCACGACGAGACCGTCTTCGCCATCCATCACAATCAGGTCCGAAAGGCCGACGACGGCGATCGGGCGCTGATCTCCGATGACGGTCACGTTCTCGCACTCGACCTTCAGTGTGTTTGGGCTCGTCATACCGGTAGTGCGGCCGGCATTAGAGTTCCGCTCTGATTTCGCGGTTCCATTGCACTTGTCGACAACTTCGCGGATCGAGATTCCGCGGCAGTCCGAGAAGGCTTCCGCAGCCGGATGGAAGAAGCCGTTTTCAGACCGACCCTGCTTGTAGGCACGGACACAGGCGTTGAATGTGCCGCGATCCGTCTCGCGTAGCGCGGCGAGGTATGTCTGCGGACTGAAGATCAGCCCGGATGCCGCCGAGTCCGGATCGAGGCAGATGATATTGTTGCCGAGACCTCCGGGACGCGCCGCGTCTATGCTTTGGATGATTTCTCCGCCGCTCTGCGGGCGGAAGTTTGTGGACAGAACCAACACAACGTCGTCAGGCCTGTGGGCACGGACGACGAACGCCGCGAGAGCTGCTGCAGGTGCCGAGCCACGGTCATGCGGGAGCGTGATGATCCCGACAGTCTCCAACCCCGCACGGTTCAGCTTGTACCGGATCAGGTCCGCGTGGGACTGTGCTGCCACGACAAGAGGTGCACGGGTTCCGGGGACACGCCGCAGCAACTCCAGCAGATCCAGAAGGTCGTTCCCCTGGGTCGAATCATCGCTCAGAAATGCCGGCACGCCACTCTTCGTAGACCGGCCGGGGCACAGAATGACCGGACGCAGAGTGGTCGGCGTTTTGGGTTTGCGCTCCATTTCGGCCTCCTTTGCGAATTTCGCAACCTAGCCAGCCGAAAATCGCAAAGCCTGTGCCAAGTGGCGAAACGCGCGCGATAACTGCGCGAGCAATCGAAAAACCCGCGTGATTCTGAGAAACCCCACGGCGTGTGACGGGAGACAACCCTGGCAGCGCATCACAATCGGATTCCCAGGACGCTAAAACATTCGCATTTCGCAAATGCAAATTCGGCCGAACTGATCCTCGACGCTTGGCTCATTTAATAAGGAAACCGCGGTTTCAGACGGAAAAACCTGCTCCCCGGCGCCGGTGGTATGCCGATTGCTCCCGTCTAAGGCAGTTGGCCGGTCGACCGGTCGTCCGGATTAAGCGAACAGGGAGCAAAATGATGCGGGATGGCCCCGACAGACCTTTCGTAGACGTCAAGCTGGAGAAGTGCCGGCGCCCCTTGGCCTGCGTCGTACTGTTCAGCCTGGCAATCAGCCTGATGGCACTGGCAGTGCCGGTCTATACGCTTCAGGTTTACGATCGTGTTCTCACAGGGGGCAGCGTCGATACGTTGCTCCATCTTACAGTTCTCGCCCTTTTCACTATGCTTTCTATCTGGTGGCTGGACGTCGCCCGAACGCGAGTTCTTGTGAAATCGGCTTCGTGGCTGCGGCAGGCGGTTGCTCCCTCGGCGCTGCTCATCGATATGAACGTGCGCTCCGCTCGCCAGTCCGGGGACCGGCCCTTGCTCGACGACGTGGACGCGCTCTGCCGGTTCATCGCGGGGCCTGCGCTGCTTTCCCTGATCGACATGCCCTGGACACTTGTGTTTCTGGGCGTACTCTTTCTCCTCCACCCCGTCCTGGGATGGATTTGTTTGGCCGGTATTGCCACACTTATCGGGCTTGCCCTGGCTTGCAGGATGATGACCAGCCGTCACCGCCATCTTGCGATGCAACTCACGGAAGAGGCGAACGCCGCCGCTGATGCGATGCGGCGGACTGCCAGGTTAGCGGTGCAACAGGGATGCGCGGAGCGCCTCGTCGAAAAATGGTCTGGGAATGCGGCTGGCGCGGTTGCCGAACAGGTCGGCACTGCGAAGCCTATCGGCATCCTGTCCGGCGGCATGAAATTCCTGCGCCAGGCGCTTCACATCGCGATCATCGCGGTTGGGGCATGGCTCGTCCTTCAGAACGTCATGACAGCCGGCGGTCTCATCGCAGCATCGATTCTCGGCGGCAGGGTGCTGGCACCGTTCGAGCAGACATTGTCGCTGTGGGACGACGCCGCAGCGGCGCGTTCGTCGTTGCGTCGCCTGCGCGCTATTGCGGACGGTGAAGAGGGGCCGGCTGCTGATCAGACACAATTTGATCCGGCATTGGGCCTCGTGGCGGACAAGGCAGCGTTCGCCTATCCGCACGCGAAGGAGCCTGCAGTGCACGGCATCGACTTCAAAGTGCTTCCCGGAACGGCTGTTGGGGTGATCGGCCCGACCGCCTCGGGCAAATCGACGCTCGGCAAGATGCTTGCCGGCCTCGCTGTGCCGCAATTCGGTGACGTGCGCATTGGTGGTGTCGGCCTCGGCCGCCTGAATTCCGAAGCAAGAAGCAATCGCGTCGGGTATCTCCCGCAGCACAACAGTTTCCTGCCGGGCAGTGTGCGCGACAACATCGCCGGATTTCGGGACTGCGAACCGAAAGCCGTTGAAGAAGCGGCGGTCCTTGCAGGCGTTCACGAGGATATCCTGGCCTTCAAGGACGGATATGACACGGACCTTTCCCAGGCCGATTGCCTTTCCGCCGGTCAAAAGCAGCGGATCGCACTGGCTCGCGCAGTTTTCGGCAAACCGGATCTTGTCGTCCTTGACGATCCCGGCACCTGTCTCGACCTTCAGGGGGAGTGCGCCCTTGGGCGGATGATTGCCGGGCTTCGGGACGCCGGATCGATCACTGTCATTATCTCCCAGCGCCCAAGCCTTCTGCGTAAGGCCGACAGGATTATCGTGCTTCGAGATGGCCGCATCGAAATGAACGGACCGAGCGACGAAATTCTAGCGCGTGTCAGTGCCGTAGCGGCCGACATCAGGGAGGTTGCATGATGCCCGATTCAAGAGTCAAAGGCGGCGCGTCTCGAAATCCGGTTCCGTCGACCGGGCGAAGTGTTGCCGTCGGGGCAATATCACTCGGCGTCTTCGCCGCCGGCATGGCCATCTGGTCCTGGCTTGCGCCGCTTCACAGCGCGGCTGTCGCGCCGGGCAGCGTAAATCTGGATACCTATCGAAAGACGGTCCAGCATCTCGAAGGCGGAATAATCAGGCGAATAGCGATCCGGGAGGGGCAGGTCGTCGGAAAAGGCGATGTCATGATCGAGTTCGATGATACCCGCGCTCGCTCCAACGTCGACCGGCTTCGCGCCGTCATGACCTCGCAGCGGCGGCAACTGCGCTATATCGGTGAGGAGATTCGCGATATCGACGGTCTACTCGCCCAAGGGCTTGCGCAGAAGTCCCGCGCACTTGCCCTCTACCGGCGACGGGCGGAGCTGGAAGGGGCGCTTGCGCAAAACACCGCGGAACTGACTTCCGCTGAGGATGTGGTCGCGCGGTCCAGGATCCGCGCACCGCGGACCGGTACGGTCGTCGGTCTGCAGGTGCACACGATCGGGGGGGTCGTATCGGCAGGATCGCCTTTGCTCACGATTGTTCCGTCGGACGAGCCGCTGGTGATAGATGCGCGCATCGACCCCAATGATATCGATGTGGTGCGCCGCGGGCTTCCGGCGCGCGTGCGATTGACACCGTTCAATGCCCGGCAGCTCCGCCCCCTGTCGGGAACCGTGGTTTCGGTTTCAGCGGACAAGCTCGCCGGAGGAGACGGCGGCAGTCATTACCTGGCGCGGATCCGAATCGAAGGGGCATCAGGCAACCGGCCGAATGGCCTGATCCTTCACCCAGGCATGCCTGCCGAAGTCATCATCAGCACGGGCGAGAGAACGCTTCTGGATTATCTGATCGCTCCCATCACACGAAGTCTGGAGCGGGCATTCCGTGAGAGCTGATGCGGAGGATGCGTCCGGCGACAGGGCTGCTGTTCCGAACATTCCCGCTGCATGGTACTTTCCGGTGATGCGGCGGATTCGATTCGCACCGTCTGGCAAGGGGACAATCCACAGTGCGGCGGGGCGCGAGGCGGTTCGGTTCGAGGGCCGCCGATCATGTTACCGACTTCTGCGTAACGGAAGTTTCATCCGATTGGGTTTATCTCAGCAAGGCTCCTCGGTCTGGAGAAACGGATGAACTCGAGAACTGATTCCGGATATGGCCTGCCACTGTGGCTTCTGGTCACGGTTTCGCTCGTTTGCGGCGTGGCGCTGGTGACGCTGATGATCCGGCATACAGCCGATGTCCGTACGGATGTCCTGCTCGGTTCCGCGCGTTCCACATCGCAGGCGGTGACAGCCTTTCGCGACTATTATGCGCGTGAGGTGGTCGGGCGCTTGAGGACCGTGCCGAACCTCGCAGTTACCGACAAGTTCAGGGACTTCGAGCACTCTGTTCCACTGCCGTTCACGCTGACCATAGAACTCTCGAAGGAACTGCAGAAGTCGGGCGGTGACTGGCGCTTTTCACTCGTGAGCCAACATCCCTTCCCGCAGAGGCAGTCACGGGCTTTGAGCGCATTCGAAAACGAAGCCCTGAGCCGCCTTGGCGCAGGAGATCTGGCCGAACTGACGCGCACCGTCGAGACGGGAGACAAGCAATCGGTTCTGCTTGCGACGCCGGTCGTCATGGGAGCGGCCTGTGTGTCGTGTCACAACAACCATCCGGAGTCGCCGAAGAAGGATTGGAACGAGGGCGATGTTCGCGGTGTTCAGGTCGTAACAGTTTCTTCGCCGGTTCCGGCATCGCTGTCGTCATCGGGACTGCTCAATATGACGCTGGTCATGGTCGTCGGCTTTGCGGCTGCCATGTCCCTGGTCATGCTGCTCGTGCGTCGCAACCGCCGGGCGTTGGGCAGCGTGGAGGAAATGGCGAATACGGCGGCGCTAAGCGAGGCCCGGACGAGAGCTATCGTTGAGAGTTCGGTCGACGGTATCATCACGATCGATGCGAAAGGCAAGATCGAATCCTGCAATGCAGCGGCTGTAAAGATGCTCGGCTACGACACCGGTGCATTGATCGGCAAAAATGTCTCTGTGCTGTTTCCGGATGGGGGCGACGATGCGTTCACCGCTCACGACATCGAGGCCTCGTGGGGGGATCGGGCCAGCAACTTCATCAGCGAAGTCGAGTGCCGCCGGCAGGATGGTTCGCTGGTGCCGGTCGATCTCTCAGTGTCGGCCTATCACGTTGGGTCAACCCGCTATTTTACCGGCATTCTGCGTGATATCTCCGAACGGAAGCTGGCACAGGCCAAGACTCAGGAAGCTGAAACGCGATTGATCGATGCGATCGAGGCCCTGCCGGACGGCTTCGTTCTTTATGACAAGAATGACCGGCTTGTTGTCTGCAACGAGCGCTACAGGCAAATCTACGCCACCAGCGCACCCAGCATTAAGCCCGGGACGACATTCGAGGAAATCATCCGCTACGGTGCCGAACACGGCCAGTACGATCTCGAGGGGCTCAGGCTCGATGACTGGGTCAAACAGCGGCTCGAGGCACACCAATCGCCCAGAGGCGTAATCGAACAACAGCTGGACGACGGAACCTGGTTGCGGATCATCGAGACCGTGACCGAGGACGGACGCCGCGTGGGCTTCCGTGTTGATATCACCGAGTTGAAAGAGCGCGAGCAGGCGCTGACATTCTCGCAGTCGCGGTTCCGGACGACCATTGAAGCTGCCCTCGACGGCATTATCGTCATCGACAAGCAGGGTACCGTCGTCGAATTCAACCCTGCGGCGGAATCCATCTTCGGCTACGAGCGACACGAGATTGTCGGCAGGAAGATGGGCGATCTCATCGTGCCGCATCGCTATCGGGAGGCGCACGACAAGGGGATCAAGACATTTCTGGAGACCGGTGAGGGCCCCATCCTCGGCAAGAGATTCGAGATCGAAGCCCTGCACGCCGACGGCCGGGAATTCATTATCGAGGTCGCCATTCAGGAGGCGCAGGGCCCCGAGGGACCCATCTTCGTCGGTTACACGCGTGACGTCACGGACAAGAAAGCTGCGGAAAGCCAGCTCATAGAGGCAAAGGAGCGTGCCGAGGTCGCCAACCGCGCGAAGGCAAGTTTCCTTGCCATGATGAGTCACGAGATCCGGACGCCGTTGAACGGTGTGCTCGGTATCCTGAACCTGCTCGGTGACACGCCAGGCAAATCCGAACAGGAAAGGTTGATCAGGACGGCACAAACGTCAGGCAAGGCGCTGATGACCATCATCAACGACATTCTCGACTTCTCCAAACTGGAAGCCGGCAAGCTGGATCTTGACGAGGTCGTCTTCCTGATCGACCAGATGGTCAACGGCGTTCAGAGTCTCGTTGCTCCGCGCGCTAAGGAGAAAGGGATCGGGCTGACGGTCGACTTCGCAGACGACCTCCCTGATGCGGTTTATGGTGATCCCGGCCGAATACGCCAGATTCTTCTCAATCTTGCCTGGAATGCGATCAAGTTCACCGAGCAGGGCGACGTACGGATCGCGGTTCGCAAGATGGCACGCGATGATGACAAAGCGACCCTGCGGTTCTCGGTGACCGATACGGGTATCGGCATTCCGGACGAAAAGCACAGCGAGCTTTTCGCTGAGTTCGCAACGCTCGACGCCGGGTATTCGCGCAAGTTCGGCGGGACCGGGCTGGGGCTGGCGATCTGCAAGACCCTCGTTGACGCGATGGGCGGCGAAATTGACTTTGAGAGCGAGGTCGGCAAGGGCAGCACGTTCTGGTTCGATCTGGCGCTCAAGATCGGTGACGGTGCGCAGGTCATATCCGCCGAGGCGGAGGAACAGGCGGACCTGCCGGAGATCGGGCCGGATCTACGCATTCTGGTGGCGGAGGACAATCCGACCAATCAACTGGTGATCTCCAACATGCTGGAACGGCTCGGATGCCGCGTCGATGTCGTCGGCAACGGTATTGAGGCCGTGGAGGCTGTTCGGAACCGGCCCTATTCCGCCGTCCTCATGGACGTGTCCATGCCGGAAATGGACGGCATCACTGCCACACGCGCGATCCGTGATCTTGACACCGAGGTTGCAGACATCCCGATCATCGCCCTGACGGCCTATGCGCTCGACGAAGACCGGCAGCGTGCGTTCGCGGCGGGAATGTCGGACTTTCTGTCCAAACCGGTCGCGCGGATTGAATTGGCCCGCGCGCTCTCGAAGGTCGCAGGCGATCTCGTGACTGCCGGCGACTCTGTCCCGGACGCTTCGACGGCCATGGGCAACATATTCGACATGACGGTATTCGATACGCTGATCGCCGGCATGGATCCGGCGGTACAGGAAAAGGCGCTCAAACAGTTCCAGTCGGATCTGGAAGACCATTGCGAGCGACTGGCGGGCGGTTGCGCGGATGCCGACATCGACCGCATCGAACGGTCTAGCCATACCCTCAAGGGAATAGCGGGCACATTCGGGGCGTCGGCGCTTCAGGCACTGGCCGAGCGTGTCAATACAGCAGCAAGGCACAAGGGCGATGCAGTGCCGGCGAATGCGGCCGACCTTATCGACCTCTGCACAACGACAATCGAGGCGCTCAAGGAATACCGACAAAGCAACTTGCAAAGCGATCAAACCGAACAGCAGGCAAACGGATGACACAAAAGGTTCTTCTGGTCGAAGACACGTTTTCTCTGGCCATGGTGTATCAGGACTGGCTCGTCCAGGCGGGGTACGAATGCGATCACGTTGAGACCGGAAAACAAGCACTGGACATGCTTGCGGCGGACGACTACCGGGTCGCCCTGCTCGACCTGCAATTGCCTGACATGAATGGCATGGAAGTCCTCGATCACATTACGAAACAGGGGCTTCCGGTGTCGGTTGTGGTCGTGACCGCAAGCGGCTCCATCAACATCGCGGTCGAAGCCATGCGTGGTGGCGCATACGACTTCGTCGTCAAGCCGGTCGCGCGCGAGCGCCTCGAAACGAGTGTCCGAAACGCTGCGGAGCGGCAGGTGCTCAGGCAGACCGTGGCCGAGATCCAGCACTCATACGGCGACGGAGAATTTCACGGATTTATCGGGCAGTCTCCGGCCATGCTCGGTGTCTTCAAGATTATCGAGAACGTTTCCGCTTCTAATGCATCGGTCTTTATCACCGGAGAGAGCGGCACAGGCAAGGAGGTGTGCGCGGAAGCCATACACCGAGCCGGACCGCGCTCAGGCGCGGCGTTCGTTCCGTTGAACTGCGCGGCGATCCCGAAGGATCTCATCGAGTCCGAAATATTCGGCCACATCAAGGGAGCCTTCACAGGCGCGACGTCGGACCGGGACGGCGCGGCGGCAATGGCCGACGGCGGGACGCTGTTTCTGGATGAGATCTGCGAGATGGATCTTGCCCTGCAGAGCAAGCTGCTGCGATTTCTGCAGACCGGCAAGATCCAGAAAGTCGGCAGCGACAAACTGCAGGATGTGAATGTCCGTGTGATCTGTGCGACCAATCGCGATCCCATGACTGAAGTCGCAGAAGGCCGGTTCAGGGAAGACCTGTTTTACCGGCTCTATGTCGTCCCGGTTGCACTGCCGCCCTTGCGGGAGCGTGGCGACGACATCCTGCTTCTGGCGCGAGAATTTCTGAAAGATTTCGGCGCAGAGGAGGGGAAGTCATTCACCGGCTTTTCGGACGATGCCGAAGACGCTCTCCTCGTGCATCGGTGGTCGGGCAACGTCCGCGAACTGCAGAACGCAATCCGAAATGTAACGGTGCTGCACGATGGCGAACTTGTCGAAAAGGAGATGCTTCCGCTCGGCAGCATGCCGACAAGTCCAGAGCAAGTTTCTTCCGGTGCTTCGACAGACGCTTCAACCAGATCTCAGACCAGTGTCGGCCGCGCGGCACCAAGCGTTGCCGACACGCCGGAGGGCCAGCTCGTCAGGTTGAAGATCGGACGGCCCTTCGAAGAGCACGAGCGCGACCTGATCGAAGCGACTATCGAATGGTGCGGCGGAAGCATTCCCAAGGCATCCAAGGTCCTGAAGATGAGCCCCTCGACGCTTTACAGAAAGCGTGAGGAGTGGGCGGAGAACTGACGCTGAGTCCTTGGCCCACTCAAACGGCCAACTGCCTGCCGCGCGCTACCGCACGGTCAAATCGCACGAGGTGAGCGAGCGTTTCCTGATGGTCCCGGACCTCTACGATCTGATGCCGAGGGGCGTCGTGCCGCAGGGCCTCCGCAAGAGGCCTGTCGTTTCCGCCGGGACCCATGCGATCGCCGAAGAAGGCAATTGCGCATTCCGGATAGCGCTGCTTGACCTCGACCATGGCGCGGGACTTGTTCCAGCCGCGCGGCACGATGTCGATGCTGATCTCGCCGCCGGCGGACACCTCATATTGGGGGAATGACTCGCAGAGCAGGGTCAGGAAACGATCCCGTTCACCGTTGCTTCGGTCCCACCGATGGTACGCCTTGCGCTGATCCGGTGTCGCGTTGCGTCCGACGACCGACATGTTGATCATGCCTGTTCTGAATTCGATGTGGTTGCCGCAGCGAATGGGGTAGGGGCTGGAATCGACCATATGTTCGAGCGCGGTCGTTAGTGCCGCAGGAAAGGCATGCTCCGCCCGGTACACCAGGTGATCGTCCACCCAGAATTCCGCCGCAGAACAGACAAACGACCCTGTGACTTTCTCCATGATGCGCTCAGGGACCTGTTCCCGTATTTTGGGCAGGTCGCTGCCGGAGACCAGGAAGACGGGGTTGCGTTCGCAGAACCCTTCGAACACTTCGGCGAAGTCTGCGGTCATGGGTTGCCTCGGCACCGTGAGGGTGCCGTCGACGTCAAACAGAAATACGTAATCCATGTCGTCCTCCGTCAGGCTGCCTGAACCGTGACGCCCGGGTCTCGGCCATAAATGTCCTCGACGCGCACAATGTCGTCTTCGCCGAGATATTCGCCATACTGAACCTCAATGATTTCCACAGTTTCATTGGTGAGATTTTCGAGGCGGTGGGTGGCGCCTTTCGGAATGAAGACCTGATCGCAAGGATTGAGTTCCGTAACCTCCCGGCCGACCGTGACGGTCGCGCGACCGGTGACGACGACCCAGTGTTCGGCGCGATGATGATGGTACTGCAGCGACAGCCGGCCGCCCGGATTCACGCGTATCCTCTTGACCTGGTGGCGATCCCCGCGGTCGAGCGAGTCAAAACGCCCCCACGGGCGGTCTTCGCCGGGATGGCGTATGACCGCGTTGCTGCCTTCCATGCTCAGTCTGGACACGAGCTTGCGTACACCCTGACTGCCCTCGCGTTTTGTCACGAGGACTGCATCCCGGTTGGCGACCACGACCATGTCGTCAAGGTCGCAGACGCCGACCAATGGCCCATCGCTGGAGATCAGGCAATTGTTGCAGTTTTCGGCAACCACCTCGCCGTGGATGATGTTGTCCGTATTGTCGCGGTTGGACGTTTCCCAGACCGATTGCCAGGAACCCAGATCGCTCCAGCCGAACGGTGCGGGAACGATTGCAGCCAGGTTGGTCTTTTCCATGACCGCGTAGTCTATGGAGATGCCGGTACAAGCCAGGAAGGCAGTCCGATCGGGATCGAAACGGCCGTTCGAATGCTTGCCGTACGCGACGCATGTCTTGACCGCGTCCATAATTGCGGGTGCATGGGCATCCAACTCGCTAAGCAGCAGCGCCGACGGAAACAGGAAGATGCCCGCGTTCCAGAACACCGAAGGATTCGCAATGAGCCTCTCCGCCGTCGCCAGATCGGGCTTTTCGATGAACTGCCTGACATTCAAGCCGCAGGCGTTGGGATAGGGCGCACCTGCCTCGATATAGCCGAATCCCGTGTCGGGGTGCGTCGGTTTTATGCCGAATGTGACCAGCGCGAAATGGCGCCGCGCGAATTCCTGCGCATCGCAGACAACGTCGCAGAAGAGCGACGTGTCATCGATCGCCTGGTCGGACGGGAGAACCAGTATTTCACCCGCACCTGACAGGGATTCCTTCACGAGCGCGGCCAGGGCAACTGCCGGGGCCGTGTCGCGACCTTGCGGCTCGCAGATAATCGTCGTCGGCGTTACACCAATCTCTTCGAGTTGCATACGGACGGTGTTCTCGTGCACTGCACTCGTCACGATGATCGGGTTGTCGAACACTTCCTTATCGCCGACACGCTCCAGCGTGCACTGGAACAGTGTTTTCTCTCCAAGGAACCTGGAGAATTGTTTCGGTAGTTCCTGACGGGAAACAGGCCAGAGCCGGGTGCCGGAGCCGCCGGCAAGCACGACCGGAGTAATCTTTGAATTCTGCATTGTCGTTCTCCTCGCAACTGTGCCGCCGGGCGGCGTTATCTGCCGGGAACGCCGCAAGTCCTTTGCCAATTGCGGAAGACGCATGAGGTGGGATTTGAAATATATATATTTTTCAATGGCTTGCGTGCAATTCATCTGTCCGTATTCGACCATCGCGGCGCGTTGGACATTCCGAAAATCGGCAAGTCCGGTTTTGCAATTTGGGAAACCTCCGGTTCCTTTCTGCAGCCAATCGGCAGTTTTTCTGCCTTTCGAACTGGCACGGTCGTTGCTCCTTTTCGGGCGAACAGGAGTTGAGGCAAATGAAAGTGATACGCGAACGCCCAAGTAGACGCCGGCACCATCGGGTCACCGCGCCTCTGAATGTCAGGTTGGGTCAGGGCGAACCGGTGCAGGCTGCCGATTGGAGCCTCGGCGGTCTGCGGATCGATGGCTATCCCGTCGAAGGACTGGAGCCGGGCGCGGACGTCCGGCTGAATCTCGAGCTGCCATTCCAGGGATTTGAGATCGGCTTTTCCGTCGAGGCGCGGGTCATGCGCACCGACGCCGACAGCCGCTCCGTCGCCTTCGAGTTCGTCGACCTCAGTGAGCGCGCTCATGACATCATGAACCACTTCATCGAGGACCTTATCCGTGGGCAGATGGCGACATTCGACGATGCCATTTGTCGGATCGACATTCCCGTTACTCCGATATCGACACAGCCGGATCCCAATCCCGTGTCACAGGTTCCGGTGCGCCGCTGGCCGATCAAGACGGCGGCGATGGCGGCGTTCTACGTTGTCCTTGGCCTCTCTGTATTCGGTTACCTGGGCGTCCTTCTTTACTCCGGGTTGATGCGGATGGAGATCACGGCGGCAGTGGTCTCTGCTCCTCTGCAAACGGTACGAATGCCGACCGATGGGGTTCTGGCCCCGGTTCGTTTCGAGGAGGGCCTTGCTTTCAAGCGCGGCGATGTGCTCGCCCGTATCGACGATGCTCGTCTCTCGCGGCAGATCTCCGAAGCCGAGTTGAAAGTATCGGAGGCCCGCAGGAGCCTGTGGCGCACGGAACAGAAACACAGGATCGAGAGGGAGCGGGTCAAGCTCTACCAGATCATTTCGAAGACCGACCGGGACATGGCTTTGGCCAAGCGTGCGGCCCGGCGTGCCGCGCTCCAGGCTGCGGATGCCGCTTATGAGAGAATCTCCAGGCTCCACAAGGAAGGGTTCGCCACGGCCGAGAAACTGAGCGAGGCCGCCTACCGGCGGAGTCAGGCGGCCGCGCAACTCAAGGCGGTCGAAGCGGAGATTGAACGCAGCGAGACAATGGCGTCCGTCTCGCACCGCCGTCACTACAACCACAAAGAATTTGTGGTCGACCTGGATATGCTCGCGCTCGATCTGGACGAGCACAGGTCGGAACTGCAGACCGCCATCCAGAGACTGGAGTCACTGCAAGAAGTGCGGGACCGACAGATTATCCGCGCTCCGTATGACGGCCGGATCGTTTCCGTCCTTCATGCGGCAGGCGGAGCGGTAACGCGGGACCAGCCGCTGCTGGTACTCGAAGAAGCGGTGCCGCCGACGGTCACTGCGTTCCTGACGCAGGAGGAGGTTCTGAAGGTTGGCCTGGGAGATTCGGCGAAGGTGTTCCTGCCGGCAGTCGACCAGCAAGTCGCCGCTCGTGTCATCGCCGTCGATCGTACGTCCAGTTACATCAATACGCGCCAGTCCCAGTACACCTGGCAGGACGGGGACCGCCGGACGGCTGCCGTCAAACTAAGTATCGATGCCAGGAGACTCCGTCCGGGTTTAACCACAGGCCTGCCGGCCATCGTCATCTTCAGCCGCCGGACAAACAGCGACATCTATCACCGCATCGCCGGCGCAATTGCAGAGCTGGTGTCGGATCAAACGGTCAGGCCGAAGGCAGACGATGATCAGGTTTGACACGGTCCCAAACCTTGACGACCCGTCGCACTGGCCCACGGGCTGGCGAAAGTGGACTCCCAAGGCACTGTTCCGCATTGCGGCCTATTTCGGCTGCTGCCTCGTTGCAATTCTGGTTTTGCCCAACAGCATCTGGGACTACGAGGTGCGGGCCATAACCCTGGTCATCGGCGCACTCGGCATCTGGCGCTACGGCTGGTGGTTCACCCATGCCGTGCGGGCCTTCATCTACGGGAGGTTCGTCTATCCTCGGATCAGGCGTGAAGGCGCCCTGCTCTGGGACAAGGGATGGCGGCCGCGCCACATGCATTTCATGATGACCACCTATCGCGAGCACCGCGACATCACCGAAAAGGTTGTGCGGTCGATTGTCCGCGAGATCCGCAATTCAGGTGTGCCGGGAACGATCTGGCTGGGCTCGTCCGATCGTTACGACGAAGACATCATCTCCGAATTCCTGATGCGCGAAGCCGGTGACCTTGACCTGACCCTGCGGATTATCCGTCAGAACGTCTCCGGCAAGAGGGCGGCGATCGGCCTGGTCCTGCGTGCAATGTGCCGGAATTCGGTCGATCGGGATGATCTCGTCGTTTTCATGGACGGTGACTTCATCCTCTCGGAAGGGGCGGTCAGCCGCTGTCTGCCGCTATTCGCGCTCTATCCCGAGCTGCAGGCGTGTACCACGGATGAAGAAGTCATCTGTATCGGGCCCAGGTGGATCGAAACCTGGCTTAAGATGCGGTTCTCGCAGCGGCGCCTGGCGATGCAGTCTCACGCCCTTTCGGGACGCGTACTGACGCTGACAGGGCGGATGTCCGTCTTCAGGGCGAAGAATCTGCTGCAGCGCGAGTTCATCAGACTGCTCGAGGCGGATCACCTCGAACACTGGCTCTGGGGAACATTCCGTTTCCTGTCCGGAGACGACAAGAGCACCTGGTATTACATGCTCAAGCACCGGGCGCGCATGCTCTATGTGCCTGACGCTCTCGGCTATACGGTCGAAGTCATAGAGGGGTCGGGCCTTGACCGAATGGTTCAGAATTTTCGACGCTGGTCCGGCAACATGCTGCGCAACGGTGCGCGAGCGATAAAGCTGGGACCGCGGGCGATGCCGCTGTTCATCTGGTGGTGCCTCGTCGACCAGAGACTGTCCATGTGGACGATGCTGGTGAGTCCCGTCCTTGCGATCACCGCGTCCATGCTTCAGGGGCCGGTATATCTGGTTTCATACTGCATCTTCATCGCCGTGAGCCGGATGCTGCTGTCACTGTTCCTCTATGGCTATTCGCGCAGGATCGAGTTGGCCTATCCGTGGATCCTCTACTTCAACCAGCTGATCAATGCCTCAGTAAAGGTCTACTGCATCTTCCGACTGTCCAAGCAGAGGTGGTCCAACCGGGGTAATCAGACCGCAGGCGCAGGAGAGGGATGGGCGGAGATCGCCCGCGGTGCAATGGCGAACTGGTGTACGGCTACGGCCACGGCGCTGCTCTTTATCGGTACCGCGCACTATTCAGGCCTCATTGATATTCCGTCAGCGGCAATAGTCCGAGCGTTTGCGGGATTCTGAAGTTGCATTTTCAGAATCGAAACCCGGCCTTTGCAGAATTGCAAACCGATCGGGTAAGATGGCCCTTTATTCCGTCTAACTAATTGATTTTAAATAAAAAAGATTTTCACCCTTTCCGGCATGGTCCTTGCGCGGTGATGCGCAGCGAATGTGAAACCAGAGGACCTTGCCATGGCGCCTACGCGCAAATACGGACGTCCCGCAGCACTTGCTCTTGCTGCTGCCGCAATCCTCGGACTGGCGCCGGCTGCCCTGAGCGTGGTGGTCGACCCCTACCGCTTGCACGGTCTTTTCGATCTGGGCATGGACCGCGCGCGGATCAGCGAGAAGGCGCATTATCCGCTGTGGAAGGTCATACAGTTCAACCGGTCCGGCGGCGACACGATCATCCTGGGCGACAGCCGTGCCCGTGCGCTTCGGACAAAGCTCTGGAGGGAACTGGGATACGGCGGGGCGTTCAATTTCGCCTATGGCGGCGCGACGGTCCACGAGATCTACGACACGTTCAGGTACGTCACGGAACGTACAGCACCCCGGCGTCTTGTGGTCGGGATCCAGCTGAGAAGCTTCGATCCCGACCACAAGGGCGGCATGAACCGGGTGCCGGAAGCAATACGCCTCGCCTCGAGTCCTCTGGATTATTACAAGAGCTGGTTCGTTGCCCGGATTGGCTGGCGCAACCTCTACGCCAGACACCGCGACCTCTTCGACACGCTCTCAGCACCTGCCCGTGCCATTGCGTTGGACGCCAAGGCGGCGGAATTCGGAGCACCCGGAACGGCGCCGGTGTCGCAACTCCTGCAGCCCGACATCTGTTTCAGCTGCAAGCTTCCCGACGTCAATGGCTCCATTCCCTATGTGCGCAGGATCCGACATCACGGGGTTTGGGGCAGGGGGCATGGCCGCTGGGCCGGTTTGTGGCCGGACGTCGAAATCGCTCGTCCCTTGCCGGGCAAAATGGCGCGGCAGGTGAAGAAGAACGGTTCAGCGGACTGGAAGAAGTTCCGCTTTTCCGAGGAACTCTGGAGCAAGATTGCGGAAATCGCCCGATGGAGCCGCGAGCACAAGGTCCCGCTGGTCTTTGTCATACCGCCCACGATACCGGAGATGCAGAACCGCATCGCCGCGTACGGTCACGGCGAACTGAACCACCGTTTCAGGGAGCGACTTGCCGGCCTCGCGCCGGTGATCGATCTCGACTTCGACAATCCGTTCACCCGCAACATCAAGAACTTCTCGGACGCCTATCACTTCGGCCCGAAGGCGGCAAAGGCGATCGTCGGAGAAATCGTCCAGGTGCTCGCTGACAACGAGAAAGGCGTGAAGCGTGCAGTAAAGCGGCGCGTTGCGGATCTGAAATGTCCCGCACGCGCAAAGGATGTCACGCGCAGGATCGACGACGGGATCGTCAGGATGACCCAGGGCGTGAACTGCAGAATCTGGAGCAGGAGCAATGATTAAGCACGGAAGGACCGCAGGTATGATGGCATTGATCGGTGTCGGTGTGGGGCTGGCAGGCGGAATTGGTGTTGCCGCCGTACATGACCGGATTCCGGTCTCAGTCGAGCGTAACGGGCCGGTCGACCCGATCGTCAACGAGGCGATCGCGCAGGCGCGCGGACTGCAGAAATCCGGAAAGCTTGAGCAGGCGGCTACCGTTTTCACGACCTACGCCCAGCAGGGCTATCCGGTCGCGATGTTTCATGCAGCCATCGCCTACGCCAACGGCTGGGGCCTCGGACGAGATCTCGACAAGGCCCGCCAACTGCTTCTGCGTGCGGTCCAGTACAGTTTCGACTATCGCGGCGAGGCAGCCTACGAACTCGGGCGCCTCTATCAGCGGTCCTTTGGACCGGACTGCAACCGAATTGCGGTCGAATGGTTTCATCGGGCCCTCGACTGGCAATACGCGAAGGCGCATATCCGTCTGGCCCGCCACTACGAGCGCGGCATCGGTGTGGAAGCCGATATCGAGCGCAGTCTCCATCATTACCGCCAGGCGATCGAACTGGGCTTCGAGTCAGCGGCGATCAGTTTTGCGCGTACTCTGCTGAAGGGCAGGTTCGGGGTCGAGGCCGATCCGGCAGGGGCAGACGCTCTGGCGGAGCGGGCCATTGCATCACTGCGCCTCAAGGCGGCTCGCGGGATCGGCACGGCGGCCAAGCTTCTGGGACGGCTTTACCGGGACGGCGAATTTGTCGACCGCGACTTTGCCGAAGCGCGCCGATGGTTCGAACGTGCCGCGGAATTGAAGGTCGCGGGCGGCATGCACGATCTCGCACATCTGCTGCTCGACAAGTTCAAGGTCAAGAAGAGAGAACGTGAGGCCCTGGCGTGGCTCCGGCGGGCTGCCGCAATCGGACACGGAGGCTCCATGACCGCGCTCGGCCGCTTTCATCTGACGGAGAAGTACGGCCTCGCCCGATCAGGTGCGGTCGACTGGCTGAAGCGGGGGGTCGATGCCGGTCACCCCGGTGCGATGGAGGAACTCGCGCGCCTCAGGGCCGAAGGCCAGCTGGTCGAGCAGGACACGGATTTGGCGATCCGGCTTGCAGAACAGGGTGCGAGGAAGGGCCACGAAGGCTCGAAATCCCTGCTCAGGAAGCTTCGCGCGCAAACCAAGAAGACGCCGGCGAACGGATAGACGGTCGGACGATCTCAACGACGAACGAGGATATGGAGGCCGCGTATCATGGTATTCAGTTCCCTGGAGTTCATCTACCTGTTCCTTCCCCCGGTGCTTGCCGGGTACCTGCTGCTGCGCAGGTTCGGGACAGAGAACGCCATCATCTGGTGGCTGATCGCGGCGTCGCTCGCATTCTATGCCTGGTGGAGCCCGGTTCACCTGAGCCTGCTCGTCGGTTCGGTGGCGGTCAACTTCTGCCTTCACCGACTGATCCTCACGAAACGAAGCCGGGCGGCCCTCGTCTTGGGTATCGCCGGCAATCTCGCGACGCTTGCCTATTTCAAGTATGCCGATTTCCTCATCGGCAATATCAATCTGCTGCCGGGAGCGGATCTGCCCATGCTGGGCATCGTGCTGCCCCTCGCGATCTCGTTCTTTACCTTCCAGCAGATCTCGTTCCTGTACGACACGTGGAAAGGGCGTGTGAGCGAGTGCGACTTTTCACGCTATTGCCTGTTCGTCGTGTTCTTCCCGCAGCTCATCGCCGGTCCAATCGTTCTGCAAAGCGATACTGTGCCGCAGTTCCGCGAGTCCGTCTTCCGCAACAAGCTTATGCTCAATCTGGGCGTTGGCGGTACGCTGTTCGCGATCGGCCTGTTCAAGAAGATCGTTCTGGCAGATGGTGTAGCCCCCATTGCAAACGGGGTGTTCCAGCTCGCTGATGCCGGGCATGCGGTTCCCTTTGAAGACGCCTGGATTGGCGCGCTTGCCTATACATTCCAGATCTATTTCGATTTCTCGGGTTATTGCGATATGGCGCTCGGACTTGCGCGCCTGTTCGGGGTCCGGCTGCCGATAAATTTCAACTCGCCCTACAAGGCTCTTTCGATCGTTGACTTCTGGCGCCGGTGGCACATCACCCTTTCGCGGTTCCTGCGTGACTATCTCTACGTCCCCATGGGCGGAAACCGGGCCGGCAAGCTGCGCCGTTACTTCAATCTGTCGGCAACCATGGTCCTCGGCGGGCTGTGGCATGGCGCCAGCTGGAACTTCGTCATCTGGGGTGCGCTGCACGGCAGCTACCTGATCGTCAATCACGCGTGGTCGGCGGTGGCGGCGTCCGTGCTGCCATCAATTGCCGTGCCGAGGTTTGTCGGGGCATTCTTGTCGCGCGCCATTACACTCGTCGCCGTCATATTTGCCTGGGTCTTCTTTCGCGCGGAAACGTTCGATGGCGCCATGGCCATCATCTCGGCGATGAGCGGTTTGGGCGAGGCAGCGGATGCCAAGCTCTGGGCAAACGCCATCGGCGACCGGGCCAACGCGTGGTTCGCCTTCGCGCTGCTGGCCGCGATCGTGCTTTGCGCACCGAACTCGATCGAGATTACGTCCCGATACCGGCCGGTCACCCATCTGCGCCAGTCAATTGCCGGCGCCGGGCATTCGATCGGCCGTCTGGGGAGGCGGCTGATCTGGCGGCCATCGACGGCGTGGGCATCCGCAGTCGGTGTCCTGGCGCTGGTTGGGATCATCCAGATCTACCGTCTGGAGAACCTGACCGAGTTCATCTACTTCAACTTCTGACCGGACCGGATCGTGCCATGAAACTCTTCCTGCTACCGGTTTTCTCCTTTTTGGTCGCCACGGTATCCGTTTTCGCGGATCTCGACGCTCGCGCGGCTGAGAGATCGTGGCTGATCACGCAGAAAGCGAGCGGCCTCGCCGTTGATACGGCCACAGGCGTTGTTTCACACAAGGGCATCGCCTGGCTGGGCCTCGTCTCGGTCAAACGCAAGGCCGGACACGAGTTGGTTTCCTATTGGGAACCCGGAGGCTTCCGCCAGACACTCTTGTTCGACGGCCGCACGATTGTCGACGGCAAAGCGCTGGACGACGTGTCCCGCATTTCATCCGTGCGTTTCGATCGAACGGGCTCGATGGTCCATTTGCGCACGACTAAAGGGCCCAAGGCGACGGTGGACCTTCTGCAGGACGGCCGACAGGTGATGTCGTGGCCTAGACTGTCGATCGTCCGGATCCTGAGCTACAGACGCAACGCACTTGTGGCGTCCGTATTCGACCGCGAAAGCCTGGAAACAACGTTCTGGTCATTTGCCAGATCGGAAGATGGATTGCTTGAAGGCTTCGGTCGCCGGATTGGGGCGATCAGCGCCTGCACCGTTAATGCCGCGCGTGTCGGCCGCAGGGAAATCCTGATGGACGTCTACTGCGATCCCGCCCGCGGCAGCGACGTAATTGCCATGGACATGGATTCCGGTGCCCTGACGACAATAGCCGCAACGGGTGCCGACGAATTCGGGCTGTCCGTCGGAGGGCTGCGCAAGGGAGCGCACCGCCTCTTGTCCGTTACGGGCAGCGAGGCAGGCCGGCAGGCATACCATTCACTGGCCGCAACGATCCTGAGCCAGTCCGGCGAACCGGCGTCGCTAGCGTCCGACGAAGCGGGTACCCAGAGTTGGAACCAATCCTATCGGACCAGGGCATTGGGTGAGCTTTATGGGAAGACGGGTCATGAGGCGTTTGCCCAGCTTGCGCGCCGAGCGATCGGTAACACGCTGGGCCGGACCAATCGTGATCTGGGCATGGCCGGGGTGAACAACGCTTCCTGTGCCTGGGCTTCGCGGATTTACTCGACCGACCGCCGGACCCCGATCTCCTTCATGATTAACCAGGCCATGATTTCGTCCGCCATGATCCAGACCTGCAAGCGACTCGGCAGTGCCTGCGGCCGGAAACTGTCGATGGCCATCGACGAAAACGCGCAATGCCTGGTCAAGGCTTACGAACCGTTGTTCGACCGCGTGTCGGGACTCTACAGCATCCCCTACGGAGTCCGGTTCCGTTTTGACGGGCTGCTAGCGCCGTGGAACTGGCAGATGAACTGGGCTGCCGTGCTTGATCATGTCGGCCGGCGGAACCGGGATTCAGGATTGACCGGGCGCGCACGAGCAATCGCCGAGGCGTTCCTGAAGACCTGGCAGGAGGATCGCGACGGGGCGTTGTGGCGGTACTGGCCCCAAGCCTATTATGCCGGCTGGA
Source organism: Hyphomicrobiales bacterium (assembly GCA_965198845.1). GTDB lineage: Bacteria > Pseudomonadota > Alphaproteobacteria > Rhizobiales > JAJFHC01 > CBDAQD01. The sequence continues at coordinate 5,104,069 of CBDAQD010000002.1, read as the reverse complement.
CGCGCGCCATGAACGTTTCGCTCAACCGGCCGTCCCAGAAACCAAGAGCCCGGCCGCGGCACGAAGACCTGAACCACGCGGGCCTCAGTCTTTTGGGACTTGCCGATCTGGGAGTCGAAGTCAGTGAGGAACAGCAGTCCGGCGTCGAACGGCGGCTCGACTGGCTGCTCGCGTTCGGCGCGGTGTTGCCGCGCGATATGGACGGGAAGGGGCCGCGCAGCCCGCGCTGGCTTCCCGGTGCCGGCTGGCATGTTGCGGCGACGTCGGCGATGAGGGAGCTCTATTCCCGGCATCTGCCGAATGCGCGAAGCGGCGATCAGCACCTTGCATATGCGCTTTTGTTCGATCCTAAAGCAACCTTCGCACTCACCACCACTGAACTCGCATGCGACGCAGGTAAGTGCCGGCAGGTCGGACAGGAGACCTTTGGCAGCCTGCGCGAATTCATCACCGACAACATCCAGTTTTCGGTCGTACCGGCCAAGGCCAGATGACCACCCGGCAGCACCGGTGCGACCATGAGGACCGCCTGGCTCCGAGCCCGGCGGTTCTCTTCATTTCCGGTGTCGTTTCAGTCCTGCAAGCGAAGCTTTGCAGTTCGAAAACCGACGGTTTGCAGAATCCGAAACGGAACCGCAGGCCGTTGATGAGATTTCTTCTAAAACATTGATTTTGCGACATAAAATTATGAATGCTGAATTGGCATGGAGCTTGATCAGTGACTGGCAGTGTTATGCCAAGAGATAGGTCAGAACAATGAATGCTCATGCCAATATCAACACCGCGACAACCCTCAGGCTGGTTCCTGATTTTCAGCCCGAAAAGCCCGCCATCAGCGTCATCGGACTCGGATACGTGGGTGCCGTTTCGGTTGCCTGCCTGGCCGGCCTTGGCCACCGCGTGGTCGGCTGCGACATAGATCAGTCCAAGGTCGATGCGATTGCCAGCGGGGAGTCGCCGATCCATGAAGCGGACCTTGGCCACATGCTTTCGCTCGGGGTTGCCGGAGAACTGATCAGCGCTACAACGGACATTGCCGACGCCGTATTGACGACCGACGTCACGTTCCTTTCGGTGGGAACGCCGACAAGTGAAGACGGCGGCTGTGACTACCGCTACATCGTTTCGGCAGCGCGTTCGATCGGCGACGCACTCGCGAGGAAAGGCGGATATCACGTCGTTGTCATGCGCTGCTCGATTCCGCCGACGACCACGCTGAAGGTCATGGTGCCGGAGATCGAGGCAGCGTCCGGCAAGCGCATGGGCGTCGACTTCGGCGTTTGCTTCAACCCGGAGTTCCTGCGCGAAGGCACGGCGATTGCCGACTTCGATGCACCTCCCAAGACAGTGATCGGCGCCAGCGATGACCACACGGCACGCATCGTGGCCGATATTTACGCTCCCGTCGATCCGGCGCCGATTCTTACGACGATCGAGGCCGCGGAAATGGTCAAGTACGTCGACAATGTGTGGCACGCCACCAAGGTCTGCTTTGCCAACGAGGTCGGCCGCCTCTGCAAGCCCCTGCGCATCGACAGCCACGAAGTCATGGACATCTTCGTCCAGGACACGAAGCTCAACCTTTCTCCGTACTATCTGAAACCCGGATTTGCCTATGGCGGTTCGTGTCTGCCCAAGGAGGTCCGTGCGGTTTCACATCTCGCCAACAAGATGGCGGTGAACACGCCGCTGATCGACAGCCTCGGTGTCTCGAACGAGACCCAAATTGCAGAGGCAGTCTCGATGGTCCGCAAGACCGGGGCGCGCAAGGTCGGTTTCATCGGTCTTGCCTTCAAGCCCGGCACGGACGATCTGCGCGAGAGCCCGATCCTGGAAGTCATCGACCGGCTGATTGATGAAGGCCGTGACGTTCTGGCTTACGATTCCGCAATCCGGCCGGAAACGAGGATCGCAGACCAGTTCGGCTACGTGCGCAACGTGTGTCCGCACCTTGAGAAGACCGTTCAGGCGCTTCCCTCGATGCTGCGATCTTCCGGTGACACCCTTTTTGACGAGTGCGACGTCGTCGTTGTCACTCACGGCACGCCTGAGATCCGCGAGCTTGTTTCGCGCCGGGTCGGTGCCGCCAGGGTGGTCGACCTCGTACGCGTGTTCGACGCCACTCCTCCTGCCGGCGCCTATGACGGCATCGGCTGGTAATTCCCCAATCCTTTGTGAGTAGAGGTTTATCCATGACAGTAGATACAGACATGAACATATCGCCGGTTCTGGGCACGAACGCTGATGACATCCTGACCGGCACCGGCCGCTCGGAAGTGTTGTCGGGTGCCGGCGGCGAGGATGTGATTTCCGCGCTGAGTGGCAATGACGAAGCATTCGGCGGCACTGGTAACGACATCATTTACGGCCAGGGTGGTGACGATATCATCTACGGCAATGGCAAACCGCATTACGCGGACCTGAGCAACTATACCGTTGCGGAAACGACCACCGCCACGGTCACCTTCATCGATGAAGGAGCGGGATTCCGCAACGCACTCGGTGTCTACCGGATTGCCGAAGATGGCACCATGACCGATGTCGACATCCTGTTTGCCAACGCGTCAAAGGTCGGCAGTGGCGGCGATCTCGTTCCCGGCGAAAGTGCGGTGACTATCGACATGAACGCCGGTGACCAGCTCGGCTTCTTTGTGGTCAGCAACGGATACGGCAAAGGTGTCGACAACCGCAATGCGCTCGACAGCGAGACCGGCACTTATGAGCTCCGCAATGCAACCGGAGATGCGGGCAAGGTCACCGACCCGTCCGTGGAACTCTGGTTCATCGACGCTGAAACAGGCTCCGAATACAAGGTCAAAAGCCAGTACGGCTACGATCTCTATCATTCGACCGGGGCGGCCGAGAATGATTATGCGCCCAACCCGGACAACTACAATCACGTTGTCGGCCGGGTCGATACCGTCAGCGGCATGATGATGCTCGGTTTCGAGGATCTTCGCGGCGGTGGCGACAATGACTATGACGACACCGTCATCACGGTCGAGATCGGCACGCAGAATGCGCGGGCCCTGATTCCGGAATCGACATCTTCAGGCGTGAAGCCCGACGATGACGAGCTCTACGGCGGCGACGGTAACGACACGATATTCGGCGTCGGCGGAGACGACCTGCTGGCCGGCGGCAATGGCAACGATACGCTGAACGGCAACTCTGGCAATGACCGGCTGTACGGCAACGCCGGGGCCGACGAGCTCAACGGCCAGTCCGGCGACGACGAGCTCTACGGTGGTGCCAGCGCCGATATTCTGGCCGGCGGATCGGGCAACGATACGCTCGACGGCGGCGATGGAGCCGACACGCTTGGTGGCGGATCCGGCGCGGATACGCTCTCCGGCGGCTATGGCAACGACATCCTGCGCGGGAATTCCGGAGACGACGTGCTCGAAGGCGGTCGCGGCAATGATGTGCTTGAGGGCGGATCCGGTTCCGACAATCTGTCCGGCGGATCGAATGACGATCAGCTGGCCGGCGGCAGCGGCGACGATCTGCTGGACGGTGGTTCGGGAAACGATGTCCTCAGCGGCAACAGCGGCAATGACGTGCTCGCGGGTGGCTCGGGCAACGACACGCTCGACGGCCATAGCGGCGACGACACGCTCACCGGCGGTAGCGGCGGCGACCGCCTCGTCGGCGGCGGAGGCAACGATACGCTGAACGGCGGCGAGCACAACGACAAGCTCTATGGCGGGTCAGGTGTCGATGCGATCTCCGGCGGCTCGGGCAACGACTACATCAACGGTGGCAGCGGAGACGACACGATCTCCGGCGGACAGGGCAGCGACAAGCTGATCGGCGGTGCCGGCGTCGATGCGTTCGTTTTCGACATCGCCGATGCAGACGGTTCTTCCGACAGGATCGGCGACTTCTCGAACGACGACCTGCTCGTGCTGTCCGGCTTCGCACTCGAAAGTTTCGCTGACGTGGGAGCCGCGATGACGGACACCGCGAAGGGCGCCCAGCTTCAGCTCGCTGCAGACGATTATCTCCTGTTCAACGGTGTCTCGTCCTCGGACTTCACCGCTGACCAATTCGAGTTTGTCTGACCGCAGGTCCCTGTCGGGTCAGACTGTCCGGCGCCGCGGCCATTGCCCCAGGCCGCGGCGCCGTTTTCACATCGCCCTTTGACAGAAATCAATGCAGTCGGCCGCATAATGCTGTCCACTTCCCACATCGCCGCGTGGAGGCAAGGCCGGTGAAGAGAGGCGGTGAAGCGTTCTCTGGGCGTGGATCCGGCCCATGCGACGAACCGGTCTGTCGATGAAGCGCGCCGATCGGACCCGCGGCCGCCAGGCCCGAGCGCCTCTGGGGAGACCTAAAGGTGGAGGGCGGGCGGCGCGGGCTGCCGTCACATCCCCGCATCTTGTTCGAACGTGAATCTCCTGCAAGGACTGCATCGGATCATCCCGGAAAGGAAACGCTGAGATGACGACATTCATCATGCTGACGTCCGGCCATGCCATGAAGGAATTCCGGACACGATGGTGAGTTCTCGACGTATCCTTCACGATCAGGCCGTGGCAACAGTGCAGGGAAACCGATGCATCCAGTCGTCCTGACCATCGCCTATCTGGCGATCGCCGTCGCACCGCTCGTTCTGAGCGCTTTCCAGGGACTGCCGTCGCGGTCGTTCCTCGACGAGATTGCCACGGGTCTCGGCATGACGGCCTTTGCCATCCTGCTCGTGGAGTTCGTCCTCTCCGGGCGCTTCAGGCTGATTTCGGGCGGCGTCGGCCTGGACGTGACGATGCGGTTCCACCAGCTTCTGGCGCGAACCATGCTGGTGTTCGTGCTGGTGCATCCGTTCCTCTATCAGGCGGCATACAATCCGTCGCTGCCGTGGGATCCGTCGCGGGAATTGACGCTCGGGCTTGAAGCGGACTCGCTGATCACCGGCGTGATCGCCTGGGTGGCCCTGCCGGGCTTCATCCTGATGTCGATCTTCCGCGACCGCATCCCCTACAGTTACGAGGCCTGGCGTGTCATGCATGCCGGCGGTGCGGTGATCATCGCCGCAATGGTCACGCATCATGCGCTCGACGCCGGCCGCTACAGTGCCGATCCTCTGCTGGCGGGGTTCTGGATCCTGCTGCTGGTCATCGCGCTGGCATCGGTCGTCTGGACCTACGTCATCTCGCCGCTGGGCGAGGCCGGGCGTCCCTACGACGTCACGTCGGTCCGCAAGATCGCTCTCAAAACGTGGGAGGTCACCGTCCGGCCCGAACGCGGCGACGCGCTCCACTTCAAGGCCGGGCAGTTCGTCTGGCTCACGATCGGCCACGGCCGGTTCTCGGTTCACGAGAACCCGTTTTCCATCAGTTCAGCACCGGCGGCCCGGCCCGACATCCAGTTCGTCATCAAGGAAATCGGCGACATGACGCGGGCCGTCGGGGACGTCAAACCGGAAACACGCGCCTATCTGGACGGCCCTCACGGAAACATCACGCTCAAGGGGCGGTCGGGGAAGGGCATTGCGCTGATCGCCGGCGGTGTCGGGATCGCGCCCCTGATCGGGATCGCGCGCCAGCTCAAGGCCGATGACGATCCGCGTTCGGTGATCCTGCTCTATGGCAACCGCGTCGCCGAGCAGATCGTCTACCGGCAAGAACTTGAAGAGTTCGACAAGGATTCGCGCATGCAGGTCGTCCATGTGATCTCCGAACCGGATGCGGACTGGGACGGGCTCACGGGCCAGATCGACGGTGCCACGATCGAGAGAGTGTTCTTCTTCGACGGCGCTTCGGAATGGCTCTATCTGGTGTGCGGTCCGCCCGCTATGCTTGACGGGGTGGAAGACGCGCTTGTTGCGCTCGGCGTGCCGCCGCGCCAGATTGTTTCCGAACGCTTCCACTATACCTGACGGCCGGTCCAGATGACGCTCAGACAGAGAATTGCAGTGGCCTTCTACGGCACCAGCCTGTTGCTGGCCTTGGCGGTCGTGGTCTTCGCGCTGCGGTGATGACCGCTTCCGGGTTCTCAGGATCGGCCCAGCGCTGGTTTGACCGGACGCTGCGCGATCTCGGTCGCCAGTTCCGCTGGTCCTACCTGCCGCCGCTCATGGTCTACTTCGCCGCCGGCGTGTCCGGCCTGACGGCGGTGGTCGGCACGTTTTTCGTCAAGGACTATCTCGGGCTGTCGGTCGCCTTCCTTGCCGGCCTCGCCTTCTGGGTCGGCATCCCCTGGGCCCTGAAAATGCCGCTCGGCCATATCGTCGATCTGATCTGGCGCTGGAAGGCCGTGATGATCTACCTCGGCGCCGTGCTCATCGCGGCGGGCATGCTCATCATGTACGGCCTGATCACCGACAGTGCCGCGATGCAGGCCTATATGAGCGTCGAGGCCTGGTACGTGACGAGCGCGTTGCTGACGCCGTCGGGTTATGTGATCCAGGACGTGGTGGCCGACGCCATGACCGTCGAGGCCGTGCCGACGGCCGATCCCTCGGGGCGTATCTATTCCGAAGAAGAGTCGACGGCCTTCCACACGACGATGCAGACCCTCGGGCGGTTTGCCATCATCAGCGGGCTGGTCTTCGTTGCGGCTCTCAACATCTTCATGTTCACCGGCATCGAGCAACTGTCTGAGGCGGACAAGGCCGCCATCTACGCGGACATCTACCTCTCGGCTCTTGTCATTCCGGTGATCTCGATCGGCGGCGTCGTGCTGGCCAGCATCCTGCGGCGGCGGCAGGTGCGGCGGCTTCGCGCGCGCGGTCTCGATGAGCAGGAAATCGAACAGCAGCTCTACAGCGCGCCGGAGGACGTCGAGCCCAACTGGTGGATCCTCGGCGGCAGCGCGGCCTTCGTCGCCTTCACCCTGGTGACGGGACTTCGGCAGGGCGCCTATTCCCAGGAGATCGTATTCGCCGGTTCGATGGGCATCGTGCTGTTCCTGATGGCGCGTCTCTTGCGCTATCTGGATGCCGGTGCGGCACGTGCTCTGGTCGGAACCGCCGTCATCATCTTCGTGTTCCGCGCGACCCCGCTTCCGGGAGCGGGCGTGACCTGGTTCGAGATCGACATTCTCGGCTTTGACCAGAGGTTCATCGCCATTCTCGGTCTGATTGCGAGCCTCTTGACGCTGGCGGGCATGGTCGTGCTCCGCCCGATGATGGCAAGCAAGTCGATCGCCTACATCGTCGCGCTGCTGACCATTGCCGCCGGGTTTCTTTCGCTGCCCAATATCGGGCTTTATTACGGGATCCACGAATGGACCGCGCCGCTTACGAACGGTGTCGTCGATGCGCAGTTCATCGCCATCATCGACACGGCCATCGAGTCGCCGCTGGGGCAGATCGCGATGATCCCGATGCTGGCCTGGATCGCCCGCAATGCGCCGTCGAACCTGAAGGCGACATTCTTTGCCGTGATGGCCTCCTTCACGAACCTGGCCCTGTCGGCGAGCAGCCTGGCGACGAAGTATCTCAACCAGATCTTTGTCGTGTCGCGCGAGGTGCGTGATCCGTCGACGGGCGATGTCACGGTGGCTGCGGATTATTCGACGCTTGGCCTGCTGCTTATTTCGGTCGCCCTGATCGGGCTGGCCGCGCCACTCATCACCATTCTGGTGGTTCAGCACAGCCGTCTCCGCACCAGCGAGTAGGCTGGATTGGGAGGCGGCCGTCCCATGTCCTCACCTTATGCGACGCCAAGGTGATTGACGCTGTACCGGCCGGGCGGCGATCATCCCGTGTCAGCGCAAATACAAGGACCGTGAGGTGACAGAGGACGTCCGGCAATCAGAGAATAACGGGCCAGGGGACGAAAGCGGTATTGAGCAGCGTGTCCTGTCGCTGGTTGAAACGCTCGCGCGCGAACTCAATCCGAAGCGGCAGGTGCACGTCTCTCTCGAAGCGTCCCTGCAGCGTGATCTCGGGTTCGACAGTCTCGGCCTGGCGGAACTGGTCCTGCGTGCCGAACGGGCATTCGGCCGCCGCATGCCGGACGATTTCATCGGCCGGCTTGAGACCCCTCTGGACATTGTGCGCGAGGTGGCCAAGTCAGGCGGTGCGATTGGCCCCGGCATTGCCCAGAGCGCCGAGGGACTGCCCGCAAAGACAACCGTGGCGGTGCCCTCTGCCGAGACGACACTGACCGGCGTCCTCGAATGGCACGCGCGACATCATCCCGACCGCCCGCATATTCTCCTGTCCGACGGATACACCGAGACCGAGACGCTGACTTACGGCGACCTCGCTCAGTCCGCCGGCCGTATCGCTGCCGGGATGCGGGCCTGGGGGCTGGAGCCCGGTGAGCGTGTCGGCATCATGCTGCCGACGGGGCGGGAGTTTTTTGAGGTCTTCTTCGGAACGCTGTTCGCCGGCGGCGTTCCGGTGCCGATGTATCCGCCGCTGCGGATGTCGCAGCTCGAAGAGCATTTGCGCCGACAAGCTGGAATCCTGAGCAATTCGCAGGCCGTGCTCCTGATCATTCCCGTCGAGGGAAAGATGCTCACGACGCTGCTCGGCGCGCAGATCGACACGCTGCGGCTTGCTTGCACGATCGACGATCTCCGGGAGCCCGGCGTCGAGGCCCTCGTCGTTCCCAGGCAGGCGGAAGACCTGGCCATGCTGCAATACACGTCCGGCAGCACCGGCGATCCGAAGGGGGTCATGCTGAGTCACGCCAACCTGCTGGCCAACGTCCGGGCAATGGGGGAGGCGATCGACGCCACGTCGGAGGATGTCTTCGTCAGCTGGCTGCCGCTCTATCATGACCTCGGCCTGATCGGCGCCTGGTTCGGCAGTCTCTATTTTGCCGTGCCGGTTGTCATCATGTCGCCGCTTAGGTTCATTGTCCGGCCGGAGAGCTGGCTGTGGGCGATCCACCGCAACCGGGCGACGATCTCTGCAGCACCCAATTTCGCATTCGAACTCTGCGTCAAGAAGATCGAGGATGCAGCGATCGAGGGGCTTGATCTGAGTTCGCTCAGACTGGTGGCCAACGGGGCGGAGGGGGTGAGCGCCGAAACGCTGCGCCGGTTTACGGAACGGTTCGAGCCGTATGGATTCCGGCCGGAAGCCATGGCGCCGGTCTACGGTCTCGCGGAAAACACCGTCGGACTGGCGTTCTCCGCCGTGGATCAGTTGCCGATCATCGATCGGGTCAGCCGCGAGCGCCTGTCGAAAGACGGCGTCGCGACACCTGCCGGCTCCGGTGAGACCAATCCCATGGTGTTCGTGTCGAGCGGCATCCCGCTGCCGGGCAATCAGGTTCGGATCGTCGACGATCTCGGGCACGAAGTTGGCGAGCGGCGGCAGGGCAGGCTCGAATTCAGAGGCACCTCAGCGACCGCCGGATACTTCGGCAATGCGGAGAAAACGAAAGCGCTCATCCGGGACGGCTGGCACGACAGCGGAGACCTCGCCTACATGTCCGGCGGGAATATCTTCATCACGGGCCGCGTCAAGGACATCATCATCAAGGGCGGCCGGAATATCTACCCGGAAGAGATCGAGCAGGCCGTCGGGGACCTGGAGGGAATCCGGAAGGGATGCGTCGCGGTGTTTGCCAGCGCGGATCCGGAAACGGGATCGGAGAGGCTGATCGTGGTCGCGGAAGCGCGCAACCGCGATGCAAGCGTCCGCGAGGGACTGCAGACCCTGGTCGCGGAAACGGTATCCGACATACTGGGGATGCCCGCCGACGAGGTTGTCATCGCCGAGCCGCATGCGGTGCCCAAGACGTCGAGCGGCAAGATCCGCCGCACGACGACGGGCGAACTCTACGAGAGCGGGAATCTGGGCACGCCGGTCCGGTCGCTCTGGCTTCAGGTCGTACGGCTCGGACTCCTGTCCGGTCTACCGCGGCTCCGGCGGGCGCGGCGCGTGGTGGCCGACATGGCCTATGCCGCATGGTGGTGGCTCGTGCTTGTTTCAGGCGCCATGGCCACATGGCCCGCGGTGATCATTCTGCCGAACCGCCGTGCGCGCTGGTCCTTCGTCCGCAGGGCCGCGCGGCTGGTGCTCCGGCTGATGGGTGTTCCCTTAAAGGTATCCGGTGTCAGCGTCCCGGCGTCGGAAGCCGGCGTGATCGTCGTCAACCATTCCAGCTATCTCGATGTCGCCGTGCTGGCGGCAACACTTCCGGGCGAGCCCGTGTTCGTCGCCAAGAGCGAGCTGGCGGATCAGATCGTCGCCGGCCCCTTCCTCAGGCGACTGGGTGCCCGGTTCGCCGATCGTGCTTTTGTGCAGGCGGGGCTGCGTGATGTCGAAGCGTTCAAGGACGTCGTGCTCGGCGGACAGCAGCTCGTCGTGTTTCCGGAGGCAACGTTCTTCAGGATGCCCGGTCTGCTCGCCTTCCGTCTTGGTGCATTCTCCATCGCCAGCGCGGCGGCGACGCCGATACTGCCGGTCGTCATCCGCGGCACACGGTCGATCCTGCGCGGCGAACAATGGTTCCCGCGCCGTGGTTCGGTCGAGGTCGAGTTCCTAGAGCCGGTCGCGCCGTCGGGGTCCGATTTCGATGCAGCCGTCAGGCTCAGGGATGAAGTCCGCAACGTCATGCTGACCCGCTGCGGCGAGCCCGACATGGCGACGCACGAGGTCGTGTTTCCCAGAGATACCGACATGCACCCTGAACAATGACCGTGCGGATTCAATTTCCCAAGTTGCGGTTTTGCCGGCTGACTCAGCACCAGTCGAACCGAGTTCTGTGAAGACCGAATCGCAGCTTCGGGGTCCCTTTTCGTTGATGGAAACAAGCCGAACCGCCCGGGTGACGAGGACGGCGAGGCGACACCTCATCATGTCGAAGACCTCACGGTTGCAAAAACAACACACTCGTGGCGGCCAAATGGCGAGATCGTGTTTCCTGCTTTGACAACAAAGAAACGAGGCGATAATTCTTGCGTCGGATCGGAGAGCAACCACCAGCGGCAGAGCCGCCAGTCGTGAGTTGTGTAGATGCTTTACTCTCCGATCGTCCTACGGGTGCATCCCGTAAAATCTCCCCCTTGCATCCCATGTATCGGTTGCACACCAGGCAGCCGACGTTTTCCCTATTCGACCCTGCCAACTGACACGGACCAGCGTTCGTGCGCCGACACCTTGATGTCCGGTCGCAGATTCGGCCGTGCCGCGATTCCACGGTTTGACTGCCGTTCCATTCTGCAGAGAGGTGGGTCGCTGCGGGTCGCGTCCTGGGTCCTTGTGGCCCTGGCAGCGCCGGTCCTGTTCGCGACCGACGCCCCGGCCAACGGTCTCTTCGAAAACCGCCCCTGGCAATTTGCCACGCCGGCCGAGACTCAGACCAAGGCCTATATCGAAGACTTCATCGAGAAGAAAAAAGCCGGTTACTACGATGCCGGCGCGTTCGCCGCGAAAAACTACAATCTCGGATGCTCGTCGGACGCCGTGACGACCGGCAACAGTGGCTCCAACACGCTTTCCCCGACCCTGGCCAGTCCTGTCGGTGTCGGCGACAACGACGTGACTTCAACAACGTCAGGAAATCAGAACGCCGCCGTCGGAGACACCGGCAGCGGCGACAGCAACCGCGACCAGAGCAACTCCAACAGCGATCTGGACGCAACCGCTGACGGTAATGATTTCATCAATCACGGGTCGCAGACGTCGACAGCGAACAACAACGATATCGACGCCGACAACGACCAGAAGATCAAGGACAGCAAGCTCGCCTCCAATACGGCCGGCAACGAGCTGTGCAACGTCACAATCTACGATTGAGAGAGGCTGATTTGACCTATAGGAACATGGCAATTGCCATGGGACTGATACCCCTGTTTGCAGGTTGTGCTCAGTTCCATCATGTCAAACGCGCTGACGGCGGCCAGGCACTGGTGGTGAATGGCCCCCGGGTGACCAACAACTTCACGCCGCTCCATACTTCGCTCGCTTGCTACAACAGACTGCTCACAGCGTCGAAGAGAATCGGCACGCGCCGCTTCGCCGTCGGTAATATCAAGGACTACACGGGCAAGCTGAGTGAGGAGAATGGCGGTGCCGCCGTTACGCAGGGCGCCTCGCTGATGATGATCTCCGCGCTCGGCAAGCTTGGCCGCAAGGTGCGGCTGATCGAGCGCTTCGATACCGGCGTTGCCGATCTCGAATTTGCCTATCTGCAGAAGAAGTTCCTGACCGACGGGCGTGTCCGCAATCTGCCGACTCCCAACGGTCCGAAACCGGTGCGCTGGATTCCCTACAAGGGCGGCACCGTACGGGCTGCAGACTTCTTTGTCGTCGGCGGAATCACCGAGCTGAACTACAACATACAGTCAGGCGGCGCCGAGGTGCGGATCAACAATATCGGCCCCAAGGTGCGAACATACACCGTCAACGTCGCGGCCGATCTCCGGATCGTGCGGACCTCCACTCTGGAGGTCGTCAGGACGGTTTCCCTCCAGAAACAGATCGTCGGCTATGAAGTCGGCGCGCAGGTGTTCGAGTTTTTCGGAAAGACGCTGCTCGATTTCAATGCGGGAGCGAAGAGCCAGGAGCCCCTCCAACTCGGAGTCCGCGCAATCGTAGAACTCGGTGCGCTGAAGCTGCTCTCCGCCGTCATGCGGGTAAATGCCGAACCGTGCATTGCCAGGGCCGATTGGAAACCGGACGCCAGCAAGATCGTCCGGGAAGCCCGCCCGTCACAGTTCAGATTCAAGAAAAAAAACGCCCCCAAGGGCTGACAGAATTGGTCGCCAACCGGTGACCAGTAAATGCGGCTGGTCCGCACACATCAAAGAGAGAAGAGGAAATACAATCATGAGTTTGTTGTTCAACGCCAAGGCCGTCCTGTTCGCGGGTGTCGCAGCGGTCGCACTCGTGCCGTTTGCCCCGGCATCTGCAACTGGAGACGATCACAATGAGCCGCAGCAGCATGAATTGCCGGAACTGCCCGATCTGGACTATGACACCGAGCATCTGCCGGAGATTGAAATAACGGTCAACGCCAATGTGCAGATCAACAAGGATGTTGACGAGATCGATTCGGAGACAAACGACAACACGATTGAAATCGACCTCGACGATGACAACAGGGCGCTGATTGCAGATGAGGCCGACGCAGAGTTGGTGGATCAGACGCTCGAATCTGCCGCCACCGGAAACACTGCGGATAACGCGGTATTCCTCGGCACGGGTGTGGTCTATGAGGAAAACTCCGTGAGTCTTAACCCGGCGGACGGACCCGTCCTGCAGGTCAACAAGCAGATCAATGACGATGTCGAGATCGACTCGGAGACAAAATACAACACGATCGAGATTGCGACCCAGACCAAGACGTCTGATTGGCCGGGTCAACACGGCAATGATCTGAAGATCAAGAACACCGCCCTGACCAGCGCGGCCACCGGCAACAATGCACTGAACCGCTTTCTGGGTGACGTCAGTAATAGCGATCCGTACGGCTCCCCGTTCCTGAATGTCAGCATCCAGAAGAACGACGACGTGGATATCGAGGCCGAGACCAAATACAACGACATCGTAATTGATCCGGACGGCAAATATTCCGGGTTCGATATATCGATTGCCAATACGAGCCTCTCGGCCACTGCCGTCGGCAACGACGTGATCAACCTCACCGGACTGGCGACCGGTCGCCACAGCTCATCGACGATCGCCCAGATCAATGTGCAGAAGAACACGGACACGGTCATCGATGCGCAAGCCAACTACAACCGCGTGGCGATTGACCCAAGCTACCGTGCGACCTACGGCACCGGCGATCTGAGCATAAGGAACACCACGATCAGTTCGACGGCCATTGGCAACCGGGCCGTGAACCGTCTCGGTGGGCCGGATCTCGGCGGAATCAAGAAGTAAGCAGATGTCGGACATGTCAGGCAGAACATGTCCGACAGAATCCCGGCAGAGTGGCACTGAAGTAGAGTGGTCACATCGGCACCGCTCTGCCGGGGAGCTTGCAAGGCTGCGAAAGGACAATAGGCGGCGGCTGGTCTACGGGATCCGGCCGCCTTTCCTTTCAGGTGGTGGTGTGAAAACGTCTCCCGCAATTTGCCGATCACAACGGGAGTCCCGTTGCCTGGGGCGAATACGCGAGGTGTCGGCACTCCCCCCGCAACGATTTTCCAATCCGACTCCTTGGCTCGTGCCTGAAAACTGCATTACCCTTTCCCGGTTGAGCTACGGGAGTTGAGTTTTGAGCGAGGGTAAGCCGGATATCCCCGAAGCGATGATCGCCGAGTGGCAACGCATGGTCGACCTCGCGGCCGATCTCGTCAGCGTGCCGGCAAGCCTGATCATGAAAACCGACCCGCCGGACCATTCGGTGCTGGTCTCGAGCAAGGGCGACGAGAATCCCTACGAGGTCGGCCAGTCCTTCGTGCTCAACAGCAAACTCTACTGCTACTCCGTGCTCGAGAACCGTGACGAACTCCTGGTGCGCGATGCGTTCAGCGATCCGGACTGGAGCGACAACCAGGATCTCGAACATGGCATGTCGTTCTATATCGGCTATCCGCTGGTGTGGCCCGACGGTACGCTGTTCGGCACGATCTGCGCGCTCGACAGCCGCGACAACGAAAAGGCCGTGACCTACAAGGAACTGCTGATGGAGTTCCGGCATGTCATCGAGGGAGACCTGGAACTGCTGATCGAGGTGGCCCGCCGCAAGCAGATAGAGCAGGAACTGGAGCTGCGGGTTGCCCGCCGGACGCGGCAACTTGAAGAGGCGAATACGGCGCTGAGGGTGCTGATCGGCAATCTCGAGTCGTCGCGGGCCGATTTCGAGGAACAGATCCTGCGCCAGATCAAGGGACTCGTTCTGCCGCATCTGGCCAAGCTCCGTGCTCATGTCGACGAGGACGATCCCCTGGGCGCCTACGTGGACGTACTGGAGGCCAATTTGCGCATGATCACCTCGCCTTTGGCCGGCAATCTGGTATCGGCGCTGGAAAGCCTGACGCCGACCGAGACGGAAGTCGCGCACATGGTCATGAACGGCCAGACCACGAAGGATATCGCCAAGGCACTATCCCGCGAGACCAGCACGATCGACTTTCACCGCAATAATATCCGCAAGAAGCTGGGCCTGGACCGGCGCCGGGTAAACCTCAGGAATCACTTGCTGTCTCTGCAGTGATATGAGGTTTTTCCCCCTATTTGCCCCCCAGAGTACCCGTATCCGGGCGGGCTTTTCACGCTGTTAGGCTCTTGTCCGCAAACACGGCGCCACCAAGGCGCGCGAAACAAGCGGGAGGACTCCAGATGGACAAAGACGATCTCAAGCCCACACTCATCAACGGCGCGCGGGACGACGTGGCCCCCGGCCTGTCGCGGCGCTCGTTCTTCATGGCGGCGGGGGCGGCCGGTGTCGGCACCGCGGCGAGCATGCTCGGACCGGACGAGGCGCAGGCCCAGTCGACCGACTGGAAGCAACCCGGCAACAACAATCATGTCATCGAACTGCAGGGCAAATCGAGCTTCCCGCAAGGCGAAGTCGGCGTGGACTTCTACGGTCATTGTGCGATCAAGATCACGTCACCCGGCGGGGCCACAATCCTGTTCGATCCCTGGCGCGACGATCCGTCAGGGGCCTGGGGCCTGTGGTTCAAGACCAAATTCCCGGAGATTCTGGTCGACATCACCATGTCGACCCACACCCATTTCGATCACGACGCCATCGACCGGCCGCAGTCGACCATGGTGCTCGACCGCATGGTAGGCACGTTCGAATTCGCCGATCTCAAGATCACTGGCTTCGCCGACAAGCATGCCTGCGTGGCGCCCGGGTGGTACCCCTGGACCAATGCGCTCAAGGAATTCGGCGTCGAGGCTTGCCCACCCAACAATCCAGGACACATGGACATGGTGGTCTACGTGGTGGAGACCGGCGGCATCCGCACTCTGATCTGGGGCGACAACCGGCACAATCCGCCGGACGCGTTCTGGCAGGCGATCGGCCGGGTCGACGTGCTGACGATGCCGGTCGACGGTTCGCAGCATATCGTCTCCTACGACCAGGCCAACGCGATCGTGGGCCGGCTGAAGCCTAAGGTCGTGATCCCGACCCACTACCTGAGCGAGGCCACGACATACACGCTGTCGACGCTGCAGCCGGCAGACGAATGGGTCAAGGCGCAGAAGAGCCACAAGATGCTGGACTCGGCGAGCCTCAAGCTGGCGTCGGCCGATGTCTCCAAGATGGACCGGGAGTTCATGTATTTCGGACACAACGCCCTAAACGCCTGACTGGGGGCAAAGGGGCAACGCGGGGCGGGGCCGTCACAGACGGCCCCGCTGTGCCGATTCACTCAGCGGCAGATGTAGCGGTATCCGACGCGGAAGCAACGCGGCTGCCGGGCCCGGTTGAACGGGCGGTAGCGCTGGCTGTTGTAGAACAGCGGCTGCAGGCGCCGGTTGTTGCTGGCATTGCCGCCGCCACGACAAACGGTCGCGCTGCCCTGACGGTACCAGTTCGAGTTGCCGGTGATATAGCGGCACACGGCCGGCGCGCCGGCGATCAGCCAGGCCTGGCGGTTGCGGAAGGACAGCAGGCACTTCAGCTCCGGCTGGCCCCAGTGATTGAAGCGGTTGACGATATTGACGATGCTCGCGCGGGACGCGCCGCGGCGATGCTTCTCGACGTTACAGTAATTGCGCAGGTGCCCGTTGCTGACGCGGGTGGCCGCGTCGGCGGTTTCGGTCGTGATGACGAAAGTTCCCACCAGGGCGGCCGCAGCAATGGCAAGAGACAGTGTCTTGTGCATTGGCTTGCTCCGTTGATTGGGCGCCCGAACCCACTCCCGGCGCCTTGAGATATTGGTCGCCGTGACAACGGAAAAGGTTCAGTGCCGGGCTGTGCAGCGGACTTTTCTGCGGCTTTTCCGGAGAGTCAGTCTGATGGTGCGGTCAGAAGATGGCTTTCGCAGCGGCGGCAGTCCGACGCTCCGAAACCGGGCAGGGCCGTCGCCAGGGCTTCGCTTCTGAGCAATGCCGAAACGAGTGCGCATTCGTCGCCATCCCGGAACGGGCGTGCGGCGAGCAGAGCGGCGCGGGTCGTCAGCAGGTCGATATGCCAGTGCGGCTTCTTCTCCTGCCTGAAGTGGCGGGCGACACGGGCCCGGATGCCACCGCCGCCGCGCGCGCTGCCGGCGTATAGATACCAGCCGGGTGTAAGGTGGCTCGCCGGGAGCCGGGGCCGGTTCAGGCCGACCGCTCGTTCAAGTCCGATCGCGAGAAGGTACGCCCCTTTCGTCTCGGGGAGCCGGTCGGGCGTCCCGGCCGGAATCCAGTCGCCGTCGCCCAGCACATCCGCAACGGTCCGGGTCAGGGTGTCGGGCAGATTCACGGCAGCGGTCTTGGCCGCCCGTCGGCGTTGATGGCGACGAAGGTGAAGACGCCTTCAGTCACTTTGACCCGTTCGCCGAGGCGGTCGCGCAGAACCCAGGCTTCGACCTTGATCGCGATCGAGGTCGTGCCGGTGCGCTGGGTCTCGGTATAGACGCAGAGCACGTCGCCGACATTCACCGGGCGAATGAAGGTCATGGCATCAACCGCGACCGTGGCGACGCGCCCCTGGGCGCGCTGGCCCGCGGCTATGCCTCCGGCGATGTCCATCTGGGACAGGACCCAGCCACCGAAGATGTCGCCGTTCGGATTGGCGTCGCCCGGCATGGCCAGCGTGCGTGTCGTGAGTTCGCCCTGCGGCGTCTCCTGGACTTCGTTCATTCCGTAGCCGTCCTGTTCCTGCTCTGGGTGCATCGAGATATAGCAGTTTTGACGCCCTGTCGGGGACGTCTTTGCGCTTGTCGTATCGCGCCCCCGGAACACGCCCGCCGCGCTCCGGTCCCCTCAGGACCACCGATACACAATTGTCACGAATTCGTCGCATGACGGTAATTGTCGCGGCGCCTGTTTGCGCCGACTTAACCGTCCGCAACTTCGCGCGATCCGATAATATTGCCTGATTTCAAGGTGTTGGGTACGGATAAGACAATTGACGGCATTTCCCCAATGTCTTTTTATTAAATCATTACGTCCCTCGATGAGGCGACGGGACGTGACAGACTGACGTCAGCAAGATTTCCAAAGAGCCCCGGTTACATGTGCCGGGTAATCGCCCGACAGGGCGAGGAGGTGCCATATTGGCGCCACCGCCGGAGGCTTGGCAGGTGCGCGGGCGGCCACCGGATCAGTTAGGGCAATTTAGCATTTCATAAGGGCGGCGATCGAAATGTGACCGGGGGCAAAATGTGACCGGGGGCGGAACTTGAAACGGAGACCGCCATGACAGGCCATCAGTTCCCAACCGTCATCGTCGGACCAAACCCTCTATTGCGCGAAAGCCTGGCGCAGTTGCTGGACGGGTCGTCTTTCACGATTGCCGGACACGCACCACGGGTCGATGACCTGGCGCCGGATGTCCTGCCTGCTGACGGGCCGAGCCTTCTGATCATCGATGGCTGCAACGAGCCGGGCGAAGCGACCGGCGAGATTGCGCGCTTCAGGGAGACCTGTCCGTCCGGCCGCGTCGCGGTGCTTGCCAATTCATGTTCTCCCGCCTGCATGGCCCGGGTGATACGGTCCGGAGCGAACGGTTATTTCGCGACCATCTCGACCGGCGACGATTTCGTGAAATCGCTGGAACTGGTGATGAACGGTCAGACGGTACTGCCGTCAGAGGCCATCGCGGCGGTGCTGCTTCGCGAAGCGCCGGACGGGGCGAACGGCTCCTCCCTCAATTCCTATTCTCCCATCGAGATTCCGCAGCAGGCCGAAGGCGTGAAGATTCCGAATTTCTCCGATCGCGAACTCCATATTCTCCGGTGCCTGACGGAAGGCAGTTCGAACAAGGTGATTGCGCGCGCGTGCGATATCGCGGAAGGCACGGTGAAGGTCCACGTCAAGGCGATCCTGCGCAAGATCAAGGTGCAGAACCGGACCCAGGCCGCGATCTGGGCGCTCAGCCATCGGTCGGCGGTCTGGCCGGAGGAAGCTGTCAGGGACAGTTCGCTGGCGCAGCACCGGCTCAGCAGTCCCGCCGTGATCAACGTCAAGTTCAGGACGGGCGAAATCAATGGCGCCCAGCAGGCGGAAATCCCGGACCGGATCCCGGCGGATTTCAACCATCCGAACGGAACCCTGCGGTGCACGGCCGAATCCGAAGCCATCGGATGAGTCCATGCGGCGGCCCCCACCTGGGGGAGCCGAATTCAGACAACGCCCGTTTCCCGATCAACGAGGTGAGTCCATGGGAAATTCCTACGAGATCATAGAGAGCACGCCGACCTGGCTTCCGCCGCAGAGCCGGGAAATCTGTTCCGAGCAGGCTCTGCAGAAAAAGCCCGAAGTGACGGCTCGGACGATCGATGAAAGGATCGCGGTCATCGGACTCGGCTATGTTGGTCTTCCGGTGGCGGTCGCCTTCGCGCAGCGATGCGACCACGTTGTTGGTTTCGATATCTCCGAACCCAGGGTCAGGGCGCTTGACGCGGGCCATGACTGGACAGGGGAGGTCACCGGCTATGCGCTTGCCGCTTCATCGATGAAGTGTACCTGCGATCCGGCGGCGCTCGCCGGCGCATCTTTCTTCATCGTTACAGTCCCGACGCCCGTCGACTCCGAGCACCGGCCGGACCTGTCACCCCTCAGGTCCGCGTGCCGTATGATCGGGCCTCACCTGAGGTCCGGCGCGGTCGTCGTGTTCGAGTCGACAGTGTTCCCCGGCGCGACCGAAGAGGTCTGCGGCCCGGAACTCGAAGCGGCGTCGGGGCTGGTCTGCGGGCAGGACTTCAAGCTGGGCTATTCGCCCGAGCGCATCAATCCGGGCGACCATGTCCATACACTGAATTCCATCGTGAAGATCGTCTCCGGTCAGGATGCCGAAACGCTTGACCGGGTGACGTCGGTCTACGAGGCGATCGTGGATGCCGGTGTGCACCGGGCGACGTCGATCAAGGTCGCGGAAGCCGCGAAGGTAATCGAAAACACCCAGCGCGATCTTAACATCGCCCTGATGAACGAACTTGCGATCATCTTCGACCGGCTCGATCTGCGGACGCACGATGTGCTGGAGGCCGCGGGAACGAAATGGAATTTCCTCAATTTCAGGCCCGGTCTGGTCGGCGGTCACTGCATCGGCGTCGATCCATACTATCTGACGGCGAAGGCGGAAGCCGTCGGTTATCACCCGGAAGTCATTCTTGCCGGACGGCGTATCAATGATGGCGTCGGGCGGTTCGCCGCGCAGAAGACGCTCAAGCTGCTGGCAGCGAGCGGTATTGCGCCCGGCGCCGCGCGCGTCGGCCTGCTCGGACTGACCTTCAAGGAGGACGTGCCCGATCTGCGCAATTCGAAGGTGCCGGATGTGGTCGAGGAACTCGAGAGCTTCGGCGTCAGGCCGATTGTTCACGATCCCGTTTGCGATCCTGTCACGGTCAGCAACGGTCTTGGCCTCAGGCTCGTGTCGATGGAACAGTTCAGGGATCTCGACGCGTTGATCCTCGCTGTCACCCACAAGGCCTATCTCGCAAGTCCGGCCAAGCTCTTCGCCATGCTGCGGCAGGGCGGCGTGTTCGTGGATCTCAAGTCGGCGTTCGAGCCGTCGCAGGTCCGCGACGACCTCGTTTACTGGAGCCTCTGATCGGCCGAGATCGGTGAGTGCTGAGAGTAAGCTGATGCAGGACGCGTACAGAATCGCCAAACAGGTCCTCCGCCGGGCGCCGAGCAAATGGCTGGTCACCGGAGCGGCCGGCTTCATCGGATCGAACCTGGTCGAAACACTCCTGAATCTGGGTCAGGACGTTGTCGGTCTCGACAATTTTGCAACGGGACACCGCAGCAATCTGCTCGAGATCGAGGCTGCCGTCGGGCCTGACACCTGGGCACGCTTCCGGTTCATCGAGGGCGACATCCGAAGCCTCGATACGTGCCGTGCGGCCGTCGCCGGCTGCGATTGCATTCTGCATCAGGCAGCACTCGGTTCCGTGCCCAGATCGATTGACGATCCGATCACGACCAATGACGTCAATATCAGCGGGTTCCTCAACATGCTCGTCGCAGGCCGCGACGAAGGCGTCAGCCGGTTCGTCTATGCCGCGTCGTCATCGACATATGGGGACCAGAACGCCCTGCCGAAGGTGGAGCATCAGATCGGGCGGCCGCTCTCGCCATACGCCATCACGAAATATGTCGACGAACTCTATGCGGAGGTCTTCGGCAGGACCTATGACTTTACGCCCATCGGTCTGCGCTATTTCAACGTGTTCGGTCCGCGGCAGGATCCGCAGGGCGCCTATGCCGCAGTGATCCCGACCTGGGTCGCCGCAATGTTGAAGGGCGATCCGGTGACCATCAAC
This sequence comes from Hyphomicrobiales bacterium, assembly GCA_965198845.1. GTDB lineage: Bacteria > Pseudomonadota > Alphaproteobacteria > Rhizobiales > JAJFHC01 > CBDAQD01. The sequence continues at coordinate 5,082,778 of CBDAQD010000002.1, read as the reverse complement.
GGTGATGGTGAGACGAGCCGCGATTTCTGTTTTGTCGAGAATGCCGTGCAGGCCAATCTGCTCGCAGCAGTTGCCCGTCCGGAGGCTTTAGGCGAAGTGTTCAACGTCGCGGTCGGTCAGCGGACTACTCTGAATTCGCTGCAGAACATGATCCGCACCTCGCTCGAAAGTCATGGTGTCGAAATCCGCGGAGAACCGGTTTATCGGCCGTTCCGTGCCGGTGATGTCAGGCATTCGCTAGCCGACATCAACAAGGCCCGGCGTCTGCTTGGCTACGAACCGTCACACGAAGTCGGTGAGGGCATCGAACTCGCCATGCCCTGGTATCTTGACTACTTCGCCGGGAACGATGCGCCGCTTCTGGCGAAGTCCTCCATTGCCAGAGACAGCATGCCGTATTCGGAGCGCAGCATTTCGAAGTGATCGAGTATGCGCCCGAGCAGGCCCAGATTCTCATTCAGATCCGATCCGAAGTTGTGCGGATGCCACCAGAAATGGAATGTCTGGTTGCGCCGGGCGGCCGCGGTCATGGAGCGGGTGATGCGTGAAAGTCGCAGCGGTTCGAGACGGCGCAGGCGGCGGGAATAGGGACGCAGGAACCGGCTGGAAGGGACGTTGGTCGGCTCTCCGCGGTTCATGACCCGTGATGCGTTCGCACCGCTCAGATTGACATAGGTGTCGGCGAGACGGATTGCCCGCTTCGGCAGTGTCTGATCCGCGCGCGCGCCCGGCCGATACATCCAGCTCGCTTCGTTGCCGCGATAGATGGCGATGCCGTTTTGCAGGCAGTAACTGATGGCATCTTGTGTGTACTGGTTGCGCGGGAAGACGATGCTCTTGAATTTCACGTCATATCGCTTCGCAATCCGGATTGCCGCATCAAGGTCGGCCTCGAACTGCCGCTGCGTCTGACCCGGCTCCAGGCAGTAGTAGTGTGACAACGTGTGGGTCGCGATCTCCTGGCCGGGGCAGCGCCTGACCTGGTCGATGAGACTGGCGCCGAAATAGTACGGATCTCTTTGCTCGTTGTCGCCGACCTCATCCAGGTAGGAGTAGTTCGAGAGCACTGGGTCGTCGTATGTCGGGCGCAGCGCGGGCATGCTTTCGAGCATTTCGTCCTTGGTTTCGCAGAACAGGAAACCCACAGTGGCCCAGGTTGCCCGGATTTCGCGCCGGTGGAACACGTCCAGCATGCGCGGGATTGCATCCCGCCCGCCCATGATATTGGCGCCGTAGCAGGCAGCGTCCCGCTTGTCCCTGACCCCCCACATCAGTTCGAAATCGAGAGAAATGCAGAGCGATCCCGACGGCTCCGATGCAGACCCGAGATGGGGAGTTTTTTCAGATGCGTCCGGCAAGGGTGCGCTCGTATATGTCTGCATAGGCATCGGCGACATAACTCAGATCAAAGTTCTCCTTCACATGCCGGTAGCCGCGCTCGCCCATGCGCAGCCGGATTTGGTCGTCGTCGAGGATATTGATGATTGCTGCTGCGAGTTCTTTTGCATCCCGTGGCGGAACCAGCCTGCCGTTCCAGTTGTCCCGAACCACGTCCCGACAGCCGGGCACGTCCGTGGCCACGCAAGCGACCTGCATCGCACCCGCTTCGACGAGGACGCGCGGAAGGCCCTCCCGGTAACTCGGCAGGACGCACACGTCACTGACGGCCAGCAGAGCCGGCACGTCCCGTCTGGGGCCGAGGTACCGCACCGATGGGGACCGGTCGCGGAGGCCGTCGACAAAACGGGCCGCATCCTCCCCTTCCGTGGCATAAGGTCCGACAAGCAGAAACGCCGTATTGTCGCGTTGTCCGGCCACTAGCTCTGCGGCCTCGACGAACTCATGGATGCCCTTGTTCTCGTCGATCCGGGAGACCATGGTGACGACGCGTTTCCCACTGACCTGCAATTGTTCCTTCAATGCCGCCAAGCCTTCTTCGCCCGGCGCCTCGGCCCGCATGCCGTCAACATCGATCCCGGAGCTGAGAACGATCTCCTCGCGGCCGCGCTCGACCATGCCGTTGTCAACGAAGTAGTCCCTGTCGTCCCTGTTCTGGAAGATCGTGTAGGCGGATGCCGAAGCCCATTTCTGGAGATTGCGATAGACCGGCCTGAGGGTTCGCGCCTTGGCCGAGTCCGATGCGAAGACAAAACCGAGACCCGTAATGGTGCGCACGCGAGCGGGAATGCCGGCCTTTCGCGCGAGGATGGGTACGGCGATCGCGGGTTTGGGGTCGAAGCCGTGCACGATGTCCGGAGGATGTTGCCTGAGCAGAGCTGAGAACTCGCTGCAACTGCGCAGGTCGGAAAGGGGCGTCAACTTGCGCTGCAACGTGTAGCGGTAATAAGGGATTTCGTGCTCCCGGAAATCGCTTCCGTCCTCGGATCCGACAGCGCCAACCCGAAACCCCCTTTTTTCCAGGGCATGGAGCAGGGGAATGCGCTTGTGCACGTCGTCGCCGCCGACATGCCAGACAGTGGGTGATATCGAATTTGCGGTCATTCAATCTCCGCGTGGCGAACGTCATTCATTTGCAGCAAATGCCCGCACCGGATCATGCCGGTACCTTCAGCTGGCGTGTTGGCGTTCATCGGTGTCATGGTTTGCGTTCGCGACGGCTTTGTACTGGTCGAGCTTTGCCGTAAACCGGTTCCGCCTGATCGTGCGGGGCAAGGTGTAGAGATGGAGGGCGGCGTCCCGGCCCCATTTGATGGCACGATGCCGTGACATGCGGATGCGCGGCACTTCAAGAGGCTGCGGTCCGAATTTCAGCTTGTACTGGTTGGGCCCGCACCAGTCGTGGAACTTCACGCCGCGCCCCTTCCAGTATTTCAATGCATACCAGTGCAGCGCCTCGTTGGGCCTGAGGATCTGATGCTCGCGAAAGCTGCCGTTGCCCCAGAACAGGGAATGATCGCGATGTCCGAAATAGATGGCACTGGCGATCCGTTCTCCGTCCTGTGTCATGGCCCGCAGCAGCAGGGCGTCGCCTGTCGGGTGCACTTTGTCGATCAGGGTTTGCACATATTCGCTGGTGTAGGGCGGTGTCAGCTTCTGTTTTGCAAACACGTCGACAAGCTGCTCGTAATACTCGGCGGCGAAACCCTCCGGCGATGCTTCTTCAATGACCAGTCCGTTTCGTTCGGCCTTCCGAATGCAGCGGCGGCAGGCGCTTTTCATGCCGGCGAAAATCTCCTCTTCGCTCTGTTCGAGCGGAGTCACGAAGGTCGGTTCGACCGTAACGTCGACATCCAGTGTCGCGATATCAGCCATGGTCAGGTGGCGGTCCAGAATTTCCAGGTGTACGCAGCCGAGCTTCTCGAATGCGAAACGTTTCAGGGCCTGCAATGCTTCGATCCGGGAGACGTCCTCCGACAGGTTGAATCCCATATAGGTCGTGGTCCAACCCTTGAATGGGCTGCCGAGGATCTGCAGACCGAGCCGGCGGAACAGGATGCCGGAGAAGTATCCTCTTATCACGCCGGCGTCCCTCAGAGCGGCGATTACGATACGGCCGCCGGCGACCTCCGCCACGAATTCGAGCCAGGCCCTGCGTTGCGAGAAGACCCGGTCGGGGAAGGCATCGAGGGTATCCCAGCGGACGGCCGCCGGCTCCAGTTCCACAAATTCCATCAGCTTCGAGTTTGTCCGTCTTTCTGCTGCCGTCCACGTGCGATGCGCGTGCAACACCGCGCGACGACCAATGTGAGCCTTGAGAATTGTGCCGCGCTCATGATGCCGGCGAAATTGCGTTGAAGGGGAACCGGATCCGTTTTCGGGACTACCCCGAAAGAGGTAGCCGTACCGTCAGGCGCTGACGGCCAACGGCTCGTCGGCGGCTTGCCGTTCCGCGGGAAAGGTCTGGCTCATCCAGTCCGTGACCAGTCCATATAGTCGCTCGCGACTCGCCCTCTCACAATAGGTGTGCGAGGCGTGAGTCAGTTGGACTTCCGTCAGGCCGCGACCGGTTCCAAGGGTGCGGGCCAACTGGCCGCACCTGGAGTAATAGCGAGCGCCCCGCGTGAAAACGGCGAGAATCCGGCCATCGCGCGCCAGGAAGCGCCGGTAATAGCCGTTCATGATTTCCGGGGCCTCCCAGTCACGAACATCGACTTCTCCGCCGGATGTCCGCAAGCGTCCCTTGACGCGTTTGACCAGGTTTCGAGGCGGGTTCTTCAGCCAGTGCGGGTCCGCCACGCGACGCAGCACATAGCTCACATAGCGCAACGGCGAATGCTCGACAAAACCGTCCAGCAGAGCGAGGCCGGTCACCTGATTGCGCCGGTCGGCAATGATCAGCGCATCGTCGGCGCCGGAACAGAGACCGAATATGACGTAACGATCGATGCCCAGGGTCGCCATGTAGGCTTCCACGTCGTCGAAGTCCTGCAGCAGACATGCGCTTCGTGCCAGGCCTCTTCGCGCCGGACTTTCTCCCTTGCCGGACTGATCGATCCTCGCGACCGTAAATCCCGCCTCAGCCAGATGTCTGGCGGCGGCGACATGAATACGGTTCGGTCCGATATGATGAACCTGCCCGGCATTCAGAATGATCACACCGGTCCGCATTCCAAGTGGTTCTGGCGGATGAGTCACGATGCCGAAGAGCGACCGGTCATCGCCGAAGAGATGAGCCGTTTCCTTCAAGGCAGATGTCCGCGTATCTGACGAATGCAGTCATGTGCGAAAAACAGTGCAGGCAAGGGTTCCCTCCAATCCCAGGTCTCTGTTGACCTGAACTCTTCAATGCCCATTTGTTCCGGCGGGTAATCCCACGTGTGATCGTGGGTTGTTATGGCAACCGTTTCCGCGGCATCGGCCGAGCGAACGCTCACTTCCTCAAGCTCGGAAACGAACGATGGCCCGAGGGCGTGCCCCTGAATGTCGGTTGTGCCATCCGGGTGTACTTCCCTGTCGGTGTTGCGATCCTCCAGCCACCTCGATCCGTCGAGAACCGGGTCCCACCCGATGAGAGTTTCGACGTCCCGGCGCAGGCTCACGGACGCTGCAAACGCAAATGCCAGCCGAACGGCCAGAATCGAGACGCACACGTGTCCGCCCTGTTGCTGCATGATGTCGACCGCGGCCTCGATGTCGTTGATCCAGTCTTCGACTGCGAGTGTTCGGATATCGGCCGGGGAATTGCCGGTTCCGGAGAAATCGAAGCGGAAAACCTCGTAGCCGGCTGTGGCGGCTCCCTGCGCGATCTGTTTGAGAGCCCAGTGAGTCCAGACGGCTTCGCCAAGCAGGGGCTGGCAGATGATCAGCGCGCGAGACCGCCCTGCCTGTTCGCTCGGATGCGTGATTCCGAACAGTCCCCAGCCGTCACCATAATAATCAGCATACATACGGTTCTTGTAACAGAACTGTCGCGCGCGCCCGACTGAGCGATGGAGGTATTCCGGTCATTACCTCTTTATAGAAATTCCATTCGTCGATTTTGGTGATCTAACCTGAAGCCCGGGCGACGGGTAGATGAAGGCCTCTGGGGATGCGCTCCGCATCCGGGTACCCGTAAGCAAAATTAGTCAGCACACGGCCCAAAAGAGTTTGGGTGGTGGACGTGTGAGCAGCATCCAGGAGGACTCTGCCGATGCGGTTCGTTGTTATTGGTGATCAGTCGCTGACCATTGCCTGCACTACGGAGTTACGTGAGCGTTCCCATCAAGTCATCGGCATCGTGACCGATGCGGCCGCGGTGAAAGAATGGGCCACGGCACATGATGTGCCCATTGTCGCCCGGGACGATCTGCCTGATCTGTTGCCGTTCGACTACCTTCTCAGTATCGCGAATCTGAGGATCCTGAAGGATTCCGAGTTGGCGCTCCCGGAGAAGGGCGCCGTCAACTTTCACGATGGTCCTTTGCCGGAAATGGCCGGTGTCAACACGCCTTCCTGGGCCATCCTGCAAGGCATGAAGCAATATGGCGTGACCTGGCACGCGATGACGGCGACTGCGGATTGCGGCGCCATTCTGGTGTCCGAACGTTTCGATCTGGAGCCGGACGAGACTTCCGTTTCCCTCAACACCCGGTGTTTTCACGCCGGTTTCCGCTGTTTCCAGACTCTTCTTGGCCAGATGGAAGGCGGAATGCTTCAGCCAGTCGAGCAACCGGGTGCTGCGGAGAGACTTTACTTCCCGAAGTGGGAACGGCCACCGTCGGCGTGCCTTCTGGACTGGGGTGACAGCGCACAAGGCGTGGAGGCAATGGTCCGGAGTCTTGACTTCGGGGCATACGAAAATCCGATGGGCATTGCCAAGATCAGGCTGCCGGGCGGTCTCGCCGCGGTCGGTAAGGCGACGGTTCTTCCTGACAGTAGCCGTGATGCACCGGGGACGATTGTCGAAGTCGCCAACAACTGGGTACGCGTCGCCACGGCGACCAGTGACGTCAGGCTGTCGAAGCTGAGCAGCCTGACGGAAAGACCGGCGCCCGTGCGGGAAGACCGCATTAGACTCGTTGTGGATTGCGGCTTGAAGTCCGGCGACAGCCTGGAAGGGGTGACGGGTAATGATCCGGATGACCTGGATCGCTTGACGGGGTTGTCTGCGCGCGCAGAACATCACTGGGTTGAGCGGCTTGAGAAGTTCGGCCCGCTGACGCTACCCGAAACGAGCCCCGGCGAAGTGTTCGAAGCGTCTGTCCAGGTTCCAAGTCACATCGCGGACGCTGACAAAACGCTCGGGGCAGTGGCTGCCTTTCTCGGACGGATATTCCAGGCTGATGAGGTGGGGTTGTGGCTGGAGCATCCCGCTTCTGTGCTTCCGGCAATCCGGAATCACTTTCTGGACTATGTGCCCTGTCAGATCGGAGTGGACTGGACGAACACGCTGAGCGTCCTCGCGGCGGCCGTCCGGCGGGAGCGGCGGATGATTGCCGATCTTGCTCCTCCACCCTGCGATGTCGGACTCCGCTATCCGGTATTGGCCCAGCAACTGAAACAGATTGCGACCAATCCCGTGTGCAGCATTTCATTGAACGGAACCACAGGCCGGATGATGTCCGGTGTGAACAGGGGGCAGTTGCATTTCGCGCTTTCGGAGAATGCAGAGGAAATCATTGTGTCTTCTGCCGGCGTGTTCGAGTCGGGCGAGTTTGCGCGGTTCGTCGAACGCTTCCGAGTCATGCTCAATGATCTCGCGACACGTCCTGATGTTTCACTCGGATCCTGCGCCTTGATGACGTCCGATGATGCAGGCCTCGTGCGGAAAGCGAAAGGCGTGGCGCGCGAACCGGAGCCGCACACGATCCATGTCCTGTTCAGGAAACAGGCGGCCGCCACTCCGGAAGACGTTGCCGTCACGGACGGCGTTGCGCAACTCACCTATGCGGATCTTGACCGGGACAGTGACCGCGTGGCGTTTGCGTTGCAGGAAAAGGGTGTCGGGCAGGGTGATCTTGTCGGCATCATGATGGGGCGAGGGATCGAGCTTCTTGCCGTCATTCTGGGTGTGATCAAGACCGGGGCGGCCTATGTTCCACTCGACCGTCACTATCCGCCCGACCGGCTGCAGTTCATCATCGGCGACTGCAGGCCGAAGCTGGTGATCGTGGATCACGCGCCCGCATTCTCGGTCGACTCGACGCCCATGACTCGCTGCCGCGACCTTCTCGAAGTGACGCCGGTTCCTGAAGATTTGCCGGAACGGGGCGAACCGTCGGACCTGATGTACGTGATCTATACGTCCGGCTCGACCGGAAAGCCGAAAGGCGTCCAGGTTCGCCACGAGAACGTGCACAACTTCTTTGCCGGCATCGACGAGCGGATCGGGTCTGAACCGGGCACGTTGCTTTCGGCGACGAGCATTTCGTTCGACATTTCCGTGCTGGAACTGTTCTGGACGCTGTGCCGTGGCTTTAAGGTTGTGCTCTACGACGACGAGCGCGGCGAAACCCGGACGCAACGGCCGGAGCTACCGCTCGGTTTCAGTCTGTTTTTCTGGAATGTGGCGGACACGGAGCCACTGAACGGTTCGCCGTATCAGCTTCTGATGCGGGCCGCGGCTTATGCGGATGAGCACGGATTCGAAGCGGTCTGGACCCCGGAGCGGCATTTCGGAACCTTCGGTGGATACTATCCGAACCCGTCGGTGATCAGCGCGGCGCTTGCGGCAAGCACAACGCGCGTGGGCATTCGTGCCGGCAGTTGCGTACTGCCTCTGCACCATCCTGTGCGCGTGACCGAGGAGTGGTCGGTCGTCGACAATCTGTCTGGCGGGCGCATCGGCGTTTCCATGGCATCCGGCTGGAACCCGAACGATTTCGTGCTCCGGCCGGAGAGTTTCGATGGTGCGAAGGATCAGATGTTCGAGGCGATCGAGCAGGTTCGACGCCTGTGGCGCGGTGAGGGCGTAACTTTTGACGGACCGCGGGGGCCGGTCGAAGTGAAGGCGCTGCCGAGGCCGGTGCAGGAGGACATCCCGATCTGGGTCACGGCGGCCGGAAATCCGGAGACCTTCCGGAGGGCCGGAGAAATCGGCGCCGGGATCCTGACCCACCTCCTGGGGCAGACGATCGAGAAAGTTGCCGCCAACATTCAGCTTTACCGGGATGCTTGGCGGGCCACCGGGCGACAGGGCGACGGGCACGTGACCATCATGGTCCACACCTTCGTGGCATCTTCGGACGAGGAGGCGAAACGGCTCGCCCGCGATCCGATGAAGACCTATCTCAGAAGCGCGCTGGCGCTGATCCGGGATGCCGCATGGGAGTTTCCGACCTTTCAGAAATTTTCCGCCGAAGGCGAGCGCACGCTGGAAGACTTCTTCGCCCAGGGTGACCCCCAGGAGATCGACGATCTGCTCGAGTTCGCTTTCGAGCGTTACTATAGGAACAACAGCTTTATCGGCTCTGCCGAAAAGTGTGTGGCCTTCGCGGACGATCTCAAATCCGCCGGGGCTGATGAGATTGGCTGCCTGATCGATTTCGGTGTCGACGAGCAGACGGTGATGGCGCATCTCCCGTTTCTGAACGGGGTTCGGATGGCGTCCAATCCGGAAGCGGACGAGCCGGTCTCTGTGTCGCAGGCCATGATCGACAACGGTGTGACCCATCTGCAATGTACGCCGTCGCGCGCCTCGATGATTCTCTACGAGCCATCGGCGGAAGCCGCGTTAGGCAACCTTGAGTGCGTGATGATTGGCGGCGAGCCGCTGTCCGCGGACCTGGTCGGAAGACTGAAGAGCCTGACTCGGGCCCGCATGTTCAACATGTACGGCCCGACGGAGACGACGATCTGGTCCACCGTCAATTCGATCGAAGGGCCGGACGATGCCGCCTTTATCGGAACGCCGCTTGCAAACCAGACGATCCATGTGCTTGACCCTCGCGGGCAGCCTGTGCCGCCTGGCGTCCTTGGCGAGCTCGCCATCGGCGGTCCGGGTGTGACCAGCGGCTACCTCGGACGTCCTGATCTCAACCGCGAACGATTTGTCGATGTGATCGGGATCGAAGGAGATCTGGCCAGCGTGTACAGGACCGGCGACCTTGTCAGGCTTGCACAGGATGGACGCCTGGAGTTCCTTGGCCGGGATGATGATCAGGTCAAGGTGCGCGGGTTCCGCATAGAGCCGGGCGAGATCGAGGCATGCATGCTCGAATGCAAGGATGTCCGGGCCGCGGCCGCCGTGGTTCAGGCCGGGAACACGCCCGAGGCAATCATTGTCGGCTTTTTCGTCCCGAAGAACGATGCGCTGATTTCCGACGAGCTCAATGCGCATCTGAAGGGACAACTGCCGGATCATATGGTGCCGTCATATCTCGCTGCGGTTCCGGACCTGCCCTGCCTGCCGAATGGCAAGCTCGATCGCCGTCAACTCGAGGAAACCGAGATTGTCCGCGCGGCCAGAGACAATGCGGTTCCACCGGAAACCGAGACGGAACGGACCCTGGCTGAAATCTGGGAGCAGCTTCTCAACATTGAAGGCATCGGTATTACCGACAACTTCTTCGAGCTTGGAGGGCACTCGCTGCTTGCGATACAGGCGATCGATGCCATCGAGAAGAAGATCGGGGTCAGGCTGAATCCGCGCAAGGTTCTGACCAATACGCTTGAACAGCTGGCACAGGATTGCGTTGCATCCCAAGCACCTGCGCGTCGGTCTCACGTGAGCGCGTTTGGCCGTCTGTTTGGCCGCAATGTATGAAATCGCTGGAGCACTGTTAGAGGCCCTTCCGGTTTTTCCCGAGTTCAACATAACCATGTCCGCGGTTAGGGTTCACGGGAGGGACGATCGTTCGCTCCACCCGGAAGAGAGGGAAGCGGTCGCCGGTAGGCCGCCGCGCCGGGTGCAGGAGTTCGCGGCCGGACGAGAGGCGGCCCGGCAGGCCCTAGTCCGGCTCGGCACGGAAGCTTTCGCAATCCCGCGTTCCGCCGACCGGCTTCCACAATGGCCTGAAGGCGTGCTTGGCAGTATCAGCCACTCGGAGACACTGGCGGGCGCCGCTGTCACGCGGGACGGCCGGCTGGCCGGGCTTGGTATGGACCTGGAGAATTCGACTATCGGAAGGCTCGGCGAAATTGCCCATCTGATCATGACGCCGGGTGAACGCGTGCGGATTGAATCGAGTACGGAACCTGGTCTTTCGAACGAGATCGCGCGTGCGTTCAGCAGCAAGGAAGCGGTGTTCAAAGCGGTTTACCCGGCTGTTCGAGAGGCGTTCGACTTTACCGATATCGAGATCGATCGGACGTGTTCATCCGGTGGCTTTGCAGCGCGAGCTGTGACCCCTCTTCGGTCATCCGGACGGATCCGGGCGGGCCGTGGACGGTGCATGTTGATTGCCGAACATATCCTGTCGGTTTTCGCCGTGGAAGCCCGCAATTTCAGTGACTTAGATGCGGTGGGTACGGATAAGACAATTGACGGGTCCACATGATTCACGTTGAATCAAAAACGGTGGCCCGCCTTCCCTGGGGCGGCCCGAAACCAGCCGATGACAGCATATGATTGGCGCGGGCGTAGCTTGCCCGGACGATGCCGCATTGCCGGATGGAGTCTTGATGGCGCCATCATTCTGGTTGGGTTCGCGGACCGCAAACTGGAGGCCGGCCCTTGGAGCGGGGGGCTGATAGTGTGATGGAGCCCGCCATGGAAAGCGACCACGTGCCGACAGCAATCGTCGGGCCCAATCCGGTGTTGTGCGAAGGGCTGTCACGGGTGCTAAACAAGACCGCATTCAAGACGGTCGAACTCGCCGCGCATGTCGACTTTCTCTCGCTCGGATCGTTGCCGCAGCAAAAGCCTGTTCTGCTGATTATCGATGCCGGTGACAATCCGGGCGGTGCCACCGGGCAGATCGAATCGTTCAGACAGAGTCACGCTGCAGGCCGCATTGTCATACTGGCCAATCATTGTCAGCCGGAAGACATGGTTGCGGTCTTCCGGTCGGGCGCAAATGCGTATTTTGCAACCATAGCAACCTGCGAGGACTTCGTTAAATCGCTCGATCTGGTGATGCAGGGCCAGACGATCCTCCCTTCCGAAGGAATCGCGACGGCGCTGGAGCGAGATGTACATCTTCCGCCGAATGACTTGGGTCGGCCTGATAAGTCACCTCGGGCCAGAGACAAAGCAGATGATCCGCTCGCACCACGCTTCTCGGATCGCGAGCTCTATATCCTGCGTTGCCTGACCGAAGGCAGTTCCAACAAGGTCATTGCCCGCGAGTGCGATATTGCTGAAGGCACGGTCAAGGTGCACGTCAAAGCGATCCTCAGAAAGATCCGGGTCAGGAACAGGACGCAGGCCGCGATCTGGGCGCTCAATAACAGGTCGCTTGTATGGCCTAGTGTCCGGAATGCTGGCGGTCCCACGGCGACCGGAACGCAGTTCCGGATTGAAGCGTCGCCGGAACGGGCATCGACCTCTGATGTGGTCTTGCCGGGCGGTGACAATGAGGCCGGTTCCCACGACGCCGCAAGTGATCCGGACTCCGAACATGTCCCGGACGCCGGCTGATCGGATGGATTCATTCGGGCAAAAGCACTGGCTGCATGCGAAGTCAGGTGTATCCGTCACCCAGAGTCGGCCGCGGCGCTGGAAGCGCTGTCTTGTGCTGGCGCTCGCCTTGCCGGCGATCCTGATATCCGCCGGACTTGGCGCCGTGACACAGGAAACCAACCTTGCGACGGCAACGGTCATCGCCACGCCGGCAATGCCGCAGCCCGGTTATCTGGAACCCGCTGTCGATCCGGTGTTCCGGACGCGGTTCACCCGCGTCACCGATCCCGGTAAGCCGCATAAATCGGGCGTTGTCTGCGATCGGGCTTACTGCACACACCGATATTCCAGTGCCCAGGCCTGGAATGCCGATCAGAGCCTGCTATTGATCGCCAACGGCTGCAATGGCGCGTGCTTTCTGGATGGCCAGACCTATCAGCCTCTCTTCAGCCGGCGCATGCCGAGCGCCTGCGAATGGCATCCCCGAGACGCGACTCTGATGATCTGCGTTCACAGCAATCGCATCCTCACCTGGGCGCCACGCAGCAACACGATCCGGCCCGTATGGGAGTCCGGCGACTATTCCGGATTCGAATTCGGGCCGGGAGCAGGTAATCCATCTTTCGACGGCAATCGCGTCGCGGTGAGGGCACGAGATAAAGCAGGCGCCCGCGTTGTCTTTGCGGTCGATATTGCGGCAAAACAGAAGTTTCCGGATATTAGGCTTGCGGACCTTCAAGGCGAAAACAGCTATGCCACGATATCGCCCTCCGGACGTTACATCTTCCTGTTTCAGGAACTGAAGAACGGTGTCGAGCAGGGCTATGTCTATACTGTCGGCGGCGAGCAGATCCAGCACTGGACGGACCACCACCGTCCCGGCCACGGCGATATGACGATCGATGCCGACGGGCATGATGTCTATGTCGGCGTGAGCAAGTCGGATCCGGACAAGTACCACATCATCAAGCGGCGCCTCATCGACGGTGAGGTCACGGACCTGGCGCCCTACGGTGACGGTAATCATGTGTCGGCGCGTAACATCAATCTGCCAGGCTGGGTTTTTGTCAGCTACAGCAGCCGCTACTTCCAAACCGTCGGCAGGACGGGCTGGGCGCCATTCTACCAGGAGGTCGTTGCGCTCAAGATCGACGGCAGCGGCGAAATCCGCCGCATCGCGCAGAACCGCAATGCGCTCCACGACTACTGGAGTGAAACGCATGCCTCGCCGTCGCCGGACGGCACGCAGGTGATCTGGTCGAGCAACTGGGGCCGCGCAGGCGGACCCGTCGCCGATTATGTCACTCGCCTGTCCTGGCCGGATGATCCGCCGAGAGACCAGATGAGCAATTCACAATCGGAGAACCGCAATGCGAAGCGAAACACGTTCAATTGATAACGGGTTCGGTTCACAGCGAGGCGCGTCCAGCGGAGCACTTCGGGGCCGTATCCTGCGCACCTTGCTGGCCGGACTTGTGCTTGTCGCGCCCACTCAGCTCAAGGCCGATTACCGGATTGGCGCCGGGGACAAACTCGAGATTTCGGTTGTGGGTATTCCGGAACTGCAACGGCGAACCGTTGTCGAGGCCGACGGGACAATCTCCTTTCCGTTGCTGGGAACATTGCCGGTGTCCGGGCTTTCTCTTCCGGAAACGCGCGCCAGGATCACAGCAGGGTTGGCGTCGAAGATCTACCGAACAAAATCTTCGGACGGCTCGGAGCAGGCCTACGCCATCGGACTCAACGAGATAACCGTCGCGGTCGCCGAATACCGTCCGGTGTACTTGAAGGGCGGGGTGGCCAGAGCCGGCGAATACGCATACCGGCCGTCATTGACGGTGCGCGAGGTGGTTGCTCTCGCCGGCGGCTACGACATCCTGCCGGTCAAGGTCAGCAATCCCTATCTCGAAGCCGCCGACTTCCGCAGTGAATACGAGTCGCTGTGGCTCGAGTTCGCAAAGGAGCAGGCCAGGATCTGGCGCCTCAAGGCGGAGCTCGAAAGCCGGGAGGCCGGCGTGGCCCGCGCCGACCGGGATACCGTCGCCAGAGCCATTCCGATCGATGCCCCGATCTCGCGCGCCATGATCGCGAAGATCGTGACCCTGGCGACGGATCAGTTCAATGCGCGTCAGGAAGACTACACCCGCCAGAAGGCCTTTCTGCAAAAGAGCATCGAGCAGATGAACCTGCGTATCGAGACCGTGTCGCAACGTGAGGAACGCGAAGCCAAGGGTGCGGCCGACGATGTCCGGGACCTGGAGCGCACCATCGCGCTCTACAAGCAGGGTACGTTGATCAACAACCGGGTGATCGAAGCCCGCCGGAATGTTCTGCTGTCGACGACGCGGAAACTCGAGACCACTGCGGAACTGATGCAGATGCGCCAGCAGAAGACGGATCTCGTTCGCCAGCTTGACCGCTTCGCGGATGAACGCCGGATTGCCGTTCTCCAAGAACTGGAAGTGGCGACCGTGCGGCTTGGAGATATCCGTACAAAGCTTCAGGGAACCGGCGAGAAGCTTCAGTATGCAGCCATCGCCAAAGCACAGATCACGGATGGTGACCGGAAGCTTCCGGTGATTACCATTCATCGCAAGGACCTGAAGGGCTGGCAGCGCCTGACCGCTGACGAATCTGTCGAGGTACAGCCGGGCGATGTGATCGAGATCACCGTTTCACGCTGATTCCGCGTGACGCTCGTTGCCCGATGTCGCTTTTCGCCTGGTCCTGAAAAACCCGTACACGCCGGGCCAAAGGTCAAGCCTGCGCCAGACAAAGGCAGCCATGGTCGCCTGCCAGACGATCAGCGCAATGGCAGTGCCCCAGGCGGCGCCGATAATGCCGAAACGATAGATCAGTACAGCGGAGATGACGCCGTTGACGGCGGCGCAGATGGTGAGGATCAGCGCCGAGTGGCGTTCGTGGCCGGTCATGGCGAGTACAAAAGTCTGGGATCCGGCGCTGGCCGAGAGGACCTGCCCGATAAGGAGGACGCGCAGGACGCTGGCCCCGGCAACATATTCCGGGCCGAACCAGGACAGCAGGTACTCCGCCATCAGGGCGAGAACGAGTGCGATGCCTCCTGCCGCTGCCAGCGACCATGACGCGGCGCGGACCATCAGGGCCTGCAGGTCCTCGAAACGGTCCTGCGCGTAGAGCCTGGAGATGGCCGGTGCGAACAGCGTGTCGATGGCTGTGCGCGGCAGGACAACGAGGAAGGCCACACTGAAGGCAATGCCGTAAATGCCGGCGTTCTTTGTCTCACCCAGCCATCCCAGCATCAGGACACCGGTCCGGTTGAACAGGGCGTCCATTGCGCCGGCAACGAGAAGGGGCAAAGCTGCGTTGCGCCAGGCCACTGGATCGTATTCGGGGATTGCCGCAGTCACCTTGCCTGGTTGAAGTCTTAGCATTGCCCAGCTGGCCAGCCCCAGACCCATGACCGAACTGATCACCGTCGTGACCATGACGTCCTCTGCCTGCAAGCTTCTTCCGAGCACGAGGCTCATGAACAGTACGGCCGCGAGCAGGAGACCATCGCGCATCAGCCGCTCCGGCGCGAGGGCCAGGATGACGCCGCCATAGGCACGCACTGCAGCGGCGCGCAGCCACAAGAACGCCCAGGCGGGAACGAGAAGGAACCCGATGAGGAACGTGTCCCTGAGCTCGGGCGAGATCGCGTCGGCGCGGCTCAGCACCGCGCCAGCGCCGATGGCGACAATCAGTATGCTCAGCAGAAAGACGCGGCGATGGGCGTATTGCAGGACGCCCTTAAGCAACCCCCAGTCCTGCTTCGTGTCGTAAGCGGGAATGAAGCGCAGCAGTGCCACCTGGAAACCAAGTGCAGCACCATAGGCGAGCACAGACATCCAGGCGAACACATAGGCGTAAATTCCGAAGGACTCAGCGCCGAGTATCCGGGCGATAAGAAGCTGCGACAAAAATGTGATGCCGACGCCGCCGAAATAGACGGCGACCGCGGCGGCACTGCCGACGGCGAAACGCCTGGCTGCGGGACGGCCGAGAGCACTTTCACTCATGCCGTGGCGTCCTGACCGTCATCCCGTTCATTCCGCTGCCCGCAGGTTCGAGATTTTTTCGTCGGCGTCGCTGCTGTCGACGGCGCGCAAATCGGCCAGCAGTCTCGTTTCGCGGGAATAGTTGAGATACCGGCGGTTCTTCGCGAACACTTCCGCTGCGTCGCCATACTGGTAGCGTGCGTGCTGCCTCAGGTTCACGTGCGAGACGACGGCGCGCACCCGTTCCGCAATTGCCTGTCCGGTCCAGCCCAGGGCGTTCAGTTCGGCGAGCGCGTGCCGTGCGATCTCGCGGCGCGTGGAGCCCCAGCGTACGGTGAACAGAACGACATCGGCCAGCGACGCGAGCAATCCGGACTCAGTTACGCCGAGCAATGGTGGTCCGTCGATGATGATGTAGTCGTACGTCTCGCGAAGTTCGCGGAGGACATTGTGCAATTCGCCGTTCGCGAACAGCGCAACCGGATCAAGAGGGCACTCCGGCATGGTCAGGACGTCGAGACCCAGTTCCGGGATGGTCTGAACGGCGTCATCGGCGCGACGTTCGGAAACGATCAGGTCGAGAAGACCGCTATCCGACTTGAGCTTCAGCTTTCGTGCGACGGACGCATTCCTGAAATCAAGGTCAATGAGCAGAACGCGGCACTGCAGGCGTGCCGCGTAAACGGCCAGGCTCGTCGCCAGCGTGGTCTTGCCTTCCGACCGAACGCTTGATGTCACCAGAACGACTTTGGGCGTCTGAGATTGTGGGGCGAACCAGAGGGACGCGCCTATGGACCGGATCGCTTCGGCATAGGGCGAGAATGGTTTTCTGAGGAGATAGTTGTGCAGCCTCTTGCCGGCCAACCAGCCGGGTCGCGGGATGAGTGCCAGGCAGGGAACGCCGAGAGCTGCGTGGACCTGCTGCTCGCTGCGCAAAGTCCGGTCGAAGCGCGCGAGGACCACTGCCAGCACGCCGCCGCCAATCAGGGACAGGAGGAGTGCCGGCAGAATGAAGAGTTTCGGGTCCGGCGTGCTCGGCCGTTCGGGCGGCGCTGCCAGAGAGAGAATCCGCACCGGGGCTTCTGCGGTCTGTTGCCGGTTGCGGACCTGCCGCTGCTGTTGCAGCAGTTCCATATAGAGCTGCGCGTTCTCGGCGACTTTCCGCTGCAGTTGGCGCAGGGGCAGGGACGACGCCTCTTCGGTCAATGGCTCGTCAGTGTTCAGCCTCTGCCTGATCGTCCTTTCCGTGGCGGCCATGCTGCGCTCCAGTTCGCTGACCTGCGACGTCAGGGCGGACAGCTCCGTGCGGAATTCGTCGCGCGTGCGCTCGACGTGACTTTGCAGGTAGAGCTGAACCACGCGATTTGCGATCGCGGCGGCCTGTGCCGGATCTTCCGAGGTATACCTGACCGTGATGACCCGCGAGCGGCGCTCCTGATCAACGCGTAATGTGCTTTCGAATTCGTCGAATGTCGGCACGGGAACGATCGGACGTGCCTCCTTGGCGGCTTCTGAAACCAGGTCGGTGAACCATTGCGTTGCTGCCGCAACCGTTTCATCAATCCAGCTGTCACCAGACGCCTGGGTCTTTTCCTGCACGGCGACGCTGTCGGTCGTCGCGGCGGGTTCCGGGGCGGCAGCGGCATCTTCACGCAGACTGGTCAGAACGGCGCGCAGGTGGTCGCGGGCCGTGAGCATGGTCATCTGCGTATCGATGGCCAGCGCGTCGACTCTCGCCGGAACGGCGGTTCCAGCGCTGCTTGAAACTGTTCTTACGGGTTCAACCACAATCTGTGCCCGGGCGGTGTATTTCGCGGGGATCAGGAAGGCGACAGCAACGGCCAGTGCCGTGCCGGCGAGGGCGATCGCAATAATCATTGCGATGCGGCTGCGCAGAATGCCTATGAGCTGGTGAACGTGTAACGCGCGCGCCGGGTCCGGATTCTGCGGGGACTCCAGGTAATCGAGGGTCTGAACGGCAGGCCCGATGCGGTCGTGATCGTCCTGTCCGGTTTGTTTTCGTGCGGCGGGTATTCCGCGTACGACGTTCGGGGCGCTTGAATCAGCCATCGATCCTCCTTGTCCGGAGAGGGGAAGTGGATGCCAGTCGAAGGTCCATCATGGTAGCCGCGGTATCGGCCGGTGCCGCCTGGCAGATGCGGTTCGACACGGAGGCAAGCCAGCTTCGCGTCATCAGAATGGCCCACAGTTGCCGGCCGTGGTCGCGGCGGCCTTCCATATGTTCTTTCCAACATCGACGAACCTGCCCGGCATCGAGCACGCCGTCCTCGACGACCTCCCGGCTGAAGAGCAGGTCCTCCGCCCATTCGCGCAACGGGTCCCGCAGCCATTCTCCCACAGGGACGTTGAAGCCCTGCTTGGGCCGTTCGAACACAGTTTCCGGGAGATAGCGGCGCAGGATGTTGCGCAATATCCATTTGCCCTGGCTGCCCCGGACCTTGGCATCCAATGGCAGCCGCCAGACAAATTCGATCAGGCGATGGTCAAGCAGGGGGCAACGCACTTCGAGGCTTGCCGCCATGCTGGCCCGGTCGGTTTTCACCAGGATATCGCCCGGCAGGTATTCGGCCATATCCCAATAGATCAGGCGGTTTACCGAGTCCCGGAGATCGGGTCCGCGGCCGTTTCGGTGCGTTTGGCCATTGGACGTGACCGCGAGCGATCCGACGCCGATGAGGCGATCATAGAATTGGCGGTCGTCGGAGACATCGAGAATCCCCGTCAGCTTCTGGAGGCTCTCGCTGCGCAGCGCGTGGGCATGGCCGGCCGGCAACGGCAATCGCTGCAACAGATCGTCCCAAAATCCGGAACTCAGCATCGAAATCGCGGACCTGGCGCCGCTACGCAAAGGTCTGGGCGCCGCGAGCAGGGGCGCCAGACGCTGCCGCATGACATGCCGCGTGTAACCGCCGAAACACTCGTCGCCACCGTCTCCGGACAAGGCGACAGTCACGTGGCGCCGGGCGAGCCGGGTCAGCAGCAATGTGGGAATTTGCGACTCGTCAGCGAAGGGTTCGTCCCAAACGTGGGGCATGTCAGGAATGACATCCTGCGCCTGCCTGGAGGTGACGTTGAATTCCGTATGTTCCGTGCCGAAATGTGCCGCAACCTTCGCCGCAAGGGGGGCTTCGTCGTAATGGGTGCCGCCGAAGCCAATCGAATATGTTCGGATCGGGCGGGATGACTGTGCCTGCATGAGAGCGACGACGGTCGAACTGTCGATGCCGCCGGACAGAAACGCACCGACCGGCACATCGGCCACCATGCGCTGTCCCACGACCGTTCGCAGCAAATCGTCGAGTTCATGCTCCAGTTCTCCGGGGTCGCTGGCCAGTATCCGGCGTTGTCCGGCCTCAGCGGCCCGTTCGAGCGACCACCAGCGATGCACTCTGCCGCGCAGCCGGTCGACATCCGAAAACGTGAGATCGCCGCTGTCGATCGACAGCATTCCGCCGGGCGGAAGTTTGAACACGCGGCGCCAGATGCACATGTTGTCGGGAACCCAGCCGCGCTCCAGTGCCATAGCCATGGCCCGCGGGTCGATTTCGGCCCGGAAATCAGGATGAGCGAGGATGGCCTTGAGTTCGGACGCGAACAGGAGGCCGCCATCGATCGCGGCAATGTAGAGGGGCTTCTTGCCGATCCTGTCGCGGGCCAGATGCAGCAGGCGGCTTCTCCGGTCCCATAGGGCAACCGCGAACATCCCGACCATCTGATTGAGGGTGGTTTCGAAGCCCAGACGCTCAAATGCGGCGAGCATCACTTCCGTGTCGCTGTGGCCGCGGAACCGCACACCCTGCGCCTGGAGTTTCTGCCGGAGTTCGGGATAGTTGTAGATCTCGCCGTTGTAGCTCGTGACCAGCTTGTCGCCATGCGACAGCATGGGCTGGAATCCCTCGCTCGACAGGTCGATGATCGCGAGCCGCCGGTGCCCGAGTGCGATGCCGGCCTCGCGGTCGATCCAGATGCCGGCATCATCCGGGCCGCGATGATCAAGCGTGGACGTCATGGCCTCGATATGAGCGAGGCGATTCGGATCCGCTTTTTGTGGGGTCAGGAATATTCCGGCAATTCCGCACATGCCTCAGCTCCGATTCTCGACCGGCGCCGGTCGGTTCATAGATGCGGATGCAACCAGGGAGAAGGCAATCACGAACCACAGCAGCGGATGGCGAACGATGTGGTGAAATATGCCAAAGATGGCAAGTGCACATAACAGGACGGTCAGCGAGTCCAGCTTTGTTCGTAAGGTCGAGAACATCGTGACGGCGCTTAGCCAACCGAAGCTCAGCACCGCGATCAGTCCGCCCTGGGTGAACAGGTCGAGGATTGTGTTGTGAGACTCGAAGTCAGCCGCAGGATCCTCGCTCGGATGCCGCACATAGGGCCGGATGTCGTTGGGATCGACACTGGCCACTTCGCGCCGAACCAGGTGAGGACCGGGGCCCAGTCCAAGCATGCTGGTCGCAATCCCGATATCAATCGCTTCCTTCCAGAGGCGCAGGCGCTCGGGTGCATCGCGTTCCAATGCATCGCGATTGTTCTCGGTGATTTCCCTCTCGAGGTTCTGCGTGTATCCCGCGGCCACATAGGCAACGGGTGCTGCCACGACGAGGATTGCCGGAACGGCCATCACGCAGATCCAGGCCACCGCCGGGCGGAATCCGAGATGCAACTTGTCCGATTGCGCCCATTTCCTGATTTTGAGGACCAGGAGAATCGGGCAGGCCGTCACGAGAATGAGCATGAATGTGTCGCTCTTCGTGAGCAGCCCGACAGAAACCGGCAGTATGGTGCAGGCGAAAGCCATCGCCCGTTCTCTCGACGTCACCGCCGTTTCCGCCAAGTGCAGAGATACGAGTGTAACGACGATGCACACGAGCGCCAGTTGGTTGGGATTCTCAGACCATCCGCGGAACCGGTCCCAATAGTAGGGCTCGACCTGCGGGTAGTTCAGCAGGCCCCAGGCTTGCGTGAGCTGCAGGAGGAGAATAGTCGAGCCGAGCGACGCAAAAAGCCACGCGACCCTTCTCAGCCGGAGGGCTGCCCCCGGTTCGAGTACGCACAGCAAGCTGATCCCCGCCACCAGAATGTAAGCCTGGATGTCATGTTTGAGCATCGAGGCTTCGTTGTGCATTCCGGTCATGAACGCGGTGACCGTGCCGATGCTCAACGCAATGGCGAACAGCAGCCAAAAGGCCAGAATTTTCAGAGCCGCCGGCGACAGAGGGAGGTCGGTTCTGCCGAAGTTGCGGATGACCGACAAACCGAGCCATGCGGCAAAGCAGATTTCGCCGGGTCCGACCGGGCTGCCCGCCGGCCGCAATTGCGAGGCGGGCGACAACAGCAATCCGAGAGCGAGCAGAACGTCGCGCATCACAATTGCCTCATCCGAATTCCCACCCGGAATGTGCCGGGAAACCTGGAGCTCAAAGCCTTTCGAATTCCGCGCCGGGCTCCGCTAATCGCGCATTCGTTTGTTGCCTTCTTCACCTGATCCTCTGCCCGACCTGTTCCTCTGTCTCGTGTTGCGGTCATTTCTGAGCACTGACCCGATTGCCGGCCCGGAAACCTTCTGCAACTGCGACTTGCAAAGCCTCGAGAGGCGTTAAAATTCGTTGCGGCAATTGTCCGGCTTTTTGCTTGGTGTCGGGGATGTGCCACACACCTTCTCTTTGTTTTGCCGGCTCTCCTTCAGGCGCTCCGAGGGGCGGATTCACTTTCTGCGACGTCGTCAGATTCGACGAATAACGGTCTTTTATTGGGACACAAATCGATGTTCGGTGCCAACGACAAGCCGAACAAGAGGCGGCTATTGCGGGGTACTCACATGTGAGTAGGCGGCAAGTCCCGACCGGCGCGTCGGGCGACTCCCGGAGAGCGGGATTTCATGTCGATTGGCCGTCATCCCCAGGTGGTAACGCTTATTAGCAATCAGCCAAATGCGTGGATGCCGCTAAGCTTTTCAGATCGACCTCGGGAACGCGCGGTGCCCCCGGTCCACACTCTGATCAGGTCTCTCCCTGCACGTTGCGGACAAGTTGCCAAAGATCTTGAAGGGAAGGAGAAACGCCATGTTTGCGTTCGGGCATTTCTATGAGCTTCGACCGACCGTTGGCACCGTGTTGCGTGTCGGTGTCGATATTGCGTCCATCTGGGTGGCGTTCATTGTCGCCTGGATGTTTGTGCTAGGTGATGCAACCGGAATCTGGAACGAGCATTCGACCACCCTTCTTCTGTTGGGAGCGTGCCTTTCAATTCTCTGTTTCGTCGTCTATGCGGACGGGGGGCTCTACACAACCGCGCATGCTTTGCCTTTGCAGGCCAAGCTCGGACGGATCTTCATCGTCAATCTCGCATTCTTCGCAGCCTGTGGTGCCGTCTGGTCGATCTTCGCCCAACTGGGAGGACTGACGCTTGGTGCGATGAGAGATACCGTCTCACTGTTTTTCGTCGCTTTCCTGGTATCGACCGCGTTGGTTGAACTTGCCCGCGTCGTTTCCGTCGTTTTACGGGCAGACGATGCCGAAGAGGGCCACCTCAATGGCGGACGGCCCAAAGGCGATGAGAACCGGTTCCTGGTTGTGGGCGGTTGCGGCTATATCGGCTCGGTTCTTGTCGAGATGCTGCTGGCGCGGGGAAAGCAGGTGCTTGTTCTGGATGCGATGCACTTTGGTGATGAACCACTCGCGCGCGTAGCAAATGATCCCAACCTCACCATCATCAAAGAAGACTTCAGGCATGTCGAAGCGCTGACGCGAGCGATGGAGGGCGTCGGGTCTGTCATCCATCTGGGCGGACTGGTCGGCGATCCCGCGTGTGCTGTCGATCCGGACCTGACCATCGACATGAACCTGACGGCAACCAAGCTGGTCGGCGAAATCGCCAAGGCCTGCGGCGTCAGACGGTTCATTTTCGCAAGTTCCTGTTCCGTCTACGGCGCATGCGACGATATCGTCGACGAACGGTCCTCGTTCAATCCGCAATCGCTCTATGCGCAGACAAAGGTTGCATCGGAAGCCGTCCTGATACCGCTCAGTGACGGGGATTTTGCCGTCACATGCCTGAGGTTCGCGACGGTCTACGGCACCTCCGGCCGGATCCGCTTCGATCTCGTTGTCAATCTCCTGTGCGCCAAGGCCGTTCGGGACGGGCAGATCACGGTATTCGGTCCGGACCAGTGGCGTCCGTTCGTGCATGTCGAAGATGTTGCGCGCGCAATCGACATTACCCTGCAGGCTCCCGTCGACGTCGTCGCTGGTGATGTCTTCAATGTCGGCAGTGACAGTCAGAACTACACACTTGGTCAGGCCGCGGAGATGATCAGACGGCAGGTGCCGAGTGCCGAGATCATTGTCGATGAGACCTTCACGGATACTCGCAATTATCGCGTCTCCTTCGACAAGATCAAAAACCGGCTCGGTTTCGAACCCGCGTGGTCGCTCGAGCGCGGCATTTCCCAGGTCGTCGGAATCGTGCGGTCCAACCGGGTGGGGCACTACTCCCTGCCGACATACAGCAACGTGCTGAGACTGAAGGAACGCGGTCCGAAGAGCTTCGCTACCTTCCAGATCACTGGATGGGAGGACGAAGTCATGAACGGTGCCAACGTCGCCGCCGACCAACAGGGCAATCAGCCCACCGCCGCCTAGGAGATCTCCGAATGTCAACGTACATGAGAACAGAGCAGCATTCAGCAGGTCTGAACAATCTGGCACATCCGCCGGAGAATGTGGAAGTGAGGGTAACGGAAGCTGATGCGGGCGAGCCGGTTCCGTTTTTCCGCCCGGCGATCGGGGAGGATGAAATAGCGGCGGTCACTGCCGTGATGCGGTCCGGATGGCTCACCACCGGCCCGAATGCACGCAACTTCGAGCGGGCCTTCGAGGCATTCGTGGGGGGCGACGTTGAGGCGGTGGCGGTTAGTTCCGCGACAGCGGGGCTCCACCTGGCCGCGGAAGCTTGCGGACTGGGGCCGGGAGACGAGGTTCTCGTGCCAACTCTTACATTTACAGCCACCGCGGCGGTTCTGCACTATCTCGGTGCCGAGGTTATTCTCGTGGATGTCGATGAGCGCACCCGCAACATCGACCTGGAACACGCCGAACGACGCATCACGCCCCGCTGCAAGGCGATCATGCCGGTACATTTCGGCGGGCTCGCCTGCGACATGCCCGCTGTTCTTGATTTTGCGCGCAAACACAAGCTCAAGGTTATCGAGGATGCGGCGCATGCATTGCCCGCCAAGCATGACGGCCGGCTGATCGGCTCCTGGGAGTCGGATGCCTGCGTCTTCAGCTTCTATGCCAACAAGCCGATCACGACAGGCGAGGGCGGCATGGTCGTCACGCGCGATCCGGCGATTGCAGCCCGCATACGCAAGATGCGCAGCCACGGTCTCGACCGGGATGCCTTCGACCGGTTCACCAAGGTGTCCGCCTCCTGGGCCTATGATGTCGCCGCGCCGGGCTTTAAGTACAACCTGACGGATATTGCCGCGGCGATCGGAGTTCATCAGTTGTCGCGTGCGCGCGAATTCCAGACGGCGCGGCAGAAGATTGCGGACCGGTATCTCGAGTTGCTGGCCGGGCTACCGGTCGATTGCCCGGCCGATGCTGGGTCTGATGGATTGCATGCCTGGCATCTGTTTCCAATTTGTGTCCACGAAACCGCCCGGGCATCCCGTGACGAGCTGATCCAGATCCTGACCGAACAGGGAATCGGTACATCGGTCCACTACAGGCCACTGCATCAGATGTCGTACTGGAAACAGAGATATTCCGTTTCCGACGGCGAATTCGACGTCGCGGACAGGTACTTTGCCGGGGCTGTCTCACTGCCAATTTTCCCGGGTATGACGGAGTTGCAGGTCGACCGCGTTGTATCGGTCCTGCGGAGTGTCCTGGAGTGACGTTGTGACCGCCGTTGCATTCTCCTCAGGAAAAGAGCCGCCTTCGCCAATGACTCTGGCAACCAAGCGGTCGTTTGATGCGGTGGTGTCCGGCATCGGCCTCGTCGTGCTCCTGCCGGTGTTTGCCATTGTCGCGATTGCGATCAAGCTCGACAGTCCGGGTCCCGTCTTTTTCCGGCAGATCCGGGTCGGCAAGTCAGGCAGGCCATTTCGCGTTTGCAAGTTTCGTTCGATGGTCGATGGGGCGTCGCGTGCTGGCACCGCCCTGACGGTCGAGGCGGATCCGAGAATCACCCGATTGGGGGCTTTCCTCAGAGCGCGAAAGATCGATGAACTGCCGCAACTTATCAACGTTCTTGCCGGTCAGATGTCTTTCGTCGGGCCCAGACCGGAGGTGCCGCAGTACATGGAATTCTATTCCCGGGAACAGCGCGCGATCATCCTGTCGATGCGTCCGGGTATCACAGACTATGCCGCAATCCTTTTCCGCGACGAAAGCGCGCTGCTCGACGGCGCGGCCGACCCGGTCCGCGTCTATCGGGAACGGATCATGCCGGTCAAGTTCGCGCTTTATGAGCGTTACAGCCGTGAAATCGGACTCGCGAACGATATCCGGCTCATTCTGGCGACGCTCGCGCTGCTTGTTTCGGAACGCAGCCCTGACTGGTTCGGGATTAGCAGGGACCTGCCGGCACGCCCGGTCCGGTAAAACCGGGCGCGTTCGGGAGGCTACGTATTCGACGCCTCCCTGTCGTCGGCTTCGTCCGGATTGCCCTTGACGCTTGCCGGCCGGACAGGCGGCACCAGTTTGCCTAGTGTTTCGCCGAGTTCGTCGATTGCCGGCTCATTGCCGGTCTCGCGTACGGCATCGAGGAAGCGGATCAACTGCTCTTCGCGGGGCGTGATCCTTCTCTTAGTGGAAACCATTGCCGGAGCTCCCTTAACAAGACCAATTTGCCTGCCCCAGCCCTGCCATCAGGTCGCCTCAAGTTTGTCAGGTTTTATATTGGTAGGATGTGGCAATTGACACAAGGGCTAAGCCCTCGAAATTGCTGATCAATATTCCAGGAAACAGGCAGCTTCGGAAAAGCCGCCGGGGAAGGAGAGGCTACGCTCAGCTTTCGGGAGGCGGTGCCTCCTCTTTACTGGCCTTGTTTCGGCGCGACTTCGTGCGAATCCGCGCAAACATGGCCGAAGCGGTTTTGAATGTTACGCCCAGCACGCGACCCGCCTGGTTCGCATTGATATGATGTTCACCGCCGCGGCACAGCACGAGCGCTTGCAACCACTTGTGCAGTGGTACCTTGCTGTCCTCGAACAGGGTACCAACCTTGACCGTAAACGGTTTGCGGCACTCGTAACACTTGTAGGTCCGTGTCCGGGTGCTCTCACCCTTAAGTCTTCCTATATGTTCCGTGCCACCGCAATGTGGGCAGACAGGCCCATCGGGCCACACTTGTTGTTCAATAAACTCGTAAGCTGCGTCTTCGTCCCAAAACTTTCTGGTCTTCTCGTGAAGCATCAGTCGTATTCTCCAGAACGCTACTTACCCCAGCCCTCTGGCCTGCTTCACCCGTTTGTTTTTCACCCTCCCTTGCGGCTGCGACGGACACAAATTCTCCCGCCCGTCACCCTGATTTTGGGTACGTTATGTAAAATTTCCTACTTATAATAAGTATTAACCCGTTTTCTCCCGCCAATCGAAGTCCGTTACAATTCCAGATTGTAGCTAAATATTGAGTCGTGTAAATGCTCAGCAGCCAATATTCCTAAATTTGCGGCTTTTGAAGCGAATTTCATACATTTATACACGTTTAAGTTGAATTTTGACTTGGTAGTCGACCAGGGCGTGGCGGTGTGCGCAACGGCACTTGATTGTATTCTTCAGAACGGACAGAGCTCGCGGATCCGACCGATTGCCCGATCGAAACCTCGGACAGAATAGCGGTTCGTCATCAACACGCCGTCGTCCTTGAGGACTCGGATGTTGAGTGTCTTGCCGCCCTCCAGCGACGCGATGAATCGACTGACATAATCGCCTGGCGGCGACATCAGGACGGCTTCACTGCGGTCGAATGTCCAAGGAACGGTTTTCGCGCGTTTGCCGTCAATGCGGTACCGAAGCTGAATCCGGTCGGACGACCGGAAGTGATGGTTGGTGAACAGAACGGCATAGAGCTCATTGGCCTTGCAGCGGATGGCGAATGCCGACTCATCGCGCACCGCAACCGAGGTGGCCAGAGTATAAATCTGCGCGAACGCGACGCCTTCCAGAGGCCTGCTGACAACGTGAAATGTCCAGCTCCCGAATGATTGCCTGCCCGGTTCGCCGGCGGTTTGGGCCGCCGGGCAGACCGGAAGGAATACCACGAGCATTCCAAGTGCCAATCCGCGCAGAACGACATGGCGACATCGTTTCTGCAGTCGACCTCTGCCAATTTCAGGCGTAATGCGATAACCCGTCGGCTGCGCCGAAAGGGTTCCATCCGCGGATGGTTTGAGAGCGCTAACTGCCCCGGCCATTGTTGTCGTCCCCCGGTTCTGGTCTCACTGCGCAGGCGCACCGAGGGGGGTGTCGCCTACTGCTGTCTGGAGATCTCGCGCCATCGGAGGAACTGGCGGAACAGGGCCTCGACCTGAGGCGAATTTCTTGTCTCGCTATCCACCTGCACTCCGTTTTTTTTCATGAATGCGACGAACTGTTCCAGAAGTTGTGCTTCCCCGATGGGCGCACCCGCAGGTGTCGGTGCATTGCGGTCGAGCCATTCCTGAGCAGCCGAGAAGCGTTGCCATCCCGGAATCGTTGCCCGCAGGTTGACGCTCTTCCAGCCTCTGTGAAATCCCGCTTGCTTGAGTTCCTCGAAGCGGTCGAAATACGCATTGATGAAGCGCGCGACCTTCTTGTAGCGCGGATGGTTCTTTGGCCAGTTGAACACGGCGAGCACATTGCCGGCAGCGATTGTCGGTACGACAGCGCCCGGCGCAATCAGCTCCGGGTAATCCTTGCTGGTGAACTTCGACGGGAAGTAGACGTCCTGGAGTTCCTTCAGATAGGGGATAGGCAGGAGATGGAGACCATCTTCCTTCTTGAGCCTTGCTACGGGCCGCGCAGGTTTGCCCAGGACGTTGAAGTGCGCGGCAATCTCGCCGGCCTTCATGCGCGCGACGGCGCGCCGTGTGTCTTCGTGGATGAGCTTGGCGTTAATGCCGAGGCGTCGAAACAGCAGCGTTCCGACGACTGAAGATCCAGTCCCCTTGGCGTTGATGCTGACCGTCTGTCCCTCCAGATCCTGTATGCTCCGGATGTCCTTGCGGGCGACGATGTGGACTTCTTCCGGAAACATCACGTTGATGTAGCGGATCCGGCGTCTGATCGAACTGATCCTCGGGTCGTCCTTGAGGTATTCGAGCACATCGGTCTGCACGAACCCAATGTCGATACCCTTCAGATAGAGGACATCCCAGAGGTTCTGGACCTTGCCTCGTGCAATCACGGGCACGACGCGCATCAACTCGAAGCGCTCTCCCGCATCCAGCAGCGTCGACAGGTCGAGCGCAGCGATCATGAACGGTCCACCGAGGTTCCGGATCGTGATGATCGAGACCGTGCCGGCATTGGCATCGTCCCTGTTCTGGCCCCGGAGCAAGGTGTCCGATGTCGCCTGTTGCGGCGATTGCTGCGCCGCTGCCGGCTGTAGAAACAGGACCGGGAAACAAATCAGAAATGCCGCAACCAATACCCTGAGCATCGCGTCCTCCACTCACATCACCCTGAATTCCTCCGCATTCCGGCGGCCATGGTTTCCCACCCACCGCGGAGGAATCACAATGTCAGTCCGGGCGCCCGCGCCGCCTGATGACAGTCAATTCGGCCTGCGTTTAACGCAGTGATGTTTGGACCGGAGCGCTTGGCATCGAAACAAACAGGCGGTGATGCGTTGGGAGGAAGTTGCGGCCGTACTCTGACCGCCGCTCGCAGTCTACAACCTGTGCTAGTGCGTCGATCCCCGGTCAAATCGAGCCATGTTGAAGCTATGCGGAACTTTGGGCGCCAAAAATGGAGATTTTGCGGCAAAGGCGCGGACGTGCCCTCATTTGGGGTTGGCCGTCTTGTGGTTATTTCGATTTAACGTGTGCAACCTATAGGCGCAGCATGGTTGTGGTCTGCGGTGGTCATCGCGCGCGTACGATCCGTGACAATCGGCCGGGCTGCTTATTTTCGTGGCTGCTTTGCGACGGGTCCGACCGATTTGAGATATGCAGCGATCGCCAGCAAATCGGCTTCGGTGAGTTTCGCCATGTTTTCTATGACGGGTGTCATCGAACCGCCCAGGGAATCGCTGTAGTCGGGCAGGAAACCGGTCTTCAGGGTATCGGCAATATCTTTTGCCGACCACTGACCCACATTGGTCGATGGATGAGGTGTGATATTGGGAATGAAGCCTTCGCCCTCGGGTGCGGGCCCGCCCGCAAGCTTGCGCGATTCATCTTTGCCTCCGGCGATGTTGCGCGGCGTGTGGCACTCGCCGCAGTGGCCGGGTCCTTCAACGAGATAGGCTCCACGGTTCAGTTCGTCGCTGGCGTTCGCGTCCGGCTGGAACGGAAGGTAGTCCATGTAGAGCGTCTTCCACAGACCCAGGCCACGGCGCAGCCGGAACGGCAGCAGCAGATCATGATCCGGCGCACGGTTCATGACAGCGGGGAGGCGGTCCATGAACGCTTTCAGATCAAGGACATCCTCGACCCGCATCCGCTGATAGGACGTATAGGGAAACGCCGGGTAGTAATGGCGGCCATCGGGCGAAACGCCACGCATGACGGCATTGACGAAGTCGATCTGGGACCAGCCGCCAATTCCGTCCTTGGGATGGGCCGAAATGTTCGGCGCATAAAAGGTGCCGAACGGGGTTTTGAATGCAAGCCCGCCCGGAAGGTTCGTCTTGTCCTTGGAACCGGGCGCCGTATGGCAGGAGGCGCAGCCTGCGGCATAGAACACGTACTCGCCATTTTTTGCGTCCGGCTCATGATTGGGCAGCGCCGATGCGGGCAGTGTCCGCGGGCTGCTGAGTACGACAAAGGCTGCAAGACCGCCCGCGGCGAGAAGGGCAAATCCCCCAAGCGCCTTTCTTCGGCTCATGATGACCTCCTCATGTTGCCCGAACGTTTCCTATCCCGGTGTGGCGCAGACCATATCGCGGAATATGATCACTCCATCTCTTTGATCAACTGCACGGTTTCTGTACGATTGCAATCCAGCCATTGTGGAACCGTCGTGGCGATGCGGCAATCGGGTTGAAGTGTATTGCGTTCGAATTTTCTTTTCAGTGTGATCTTTGCCGGTGCCACTGTCACGGGTGGCCTGCCATATGCACAGGCAGCGGGCGACCTGCCGGTTTGCAAGACGGCCGATTTCAGAGTTCCTGAGTCAAAATCGATCCGGTTCTGCCGAAAGGGCGATTATCTGTTTGGGCGCGGGACGATCAGACAGGGCGCTTCGGACGATCTGACGCGCGCCATCCTGGGCGCGGGCCAAATCGACAGGGTATTCCTGCAAAGCGGGGGAGGCGTCGTTGCCGAAGGCATAAAGATGGGCCGGATCATCCGTGCGGCCGGGCTGGACACAGCAGTCACGGGATATTGCGCGTCGGCGTGTGTATTGGCCTTCCTCGGTGGCAAGAGCCGGTTCAAGGACAAGGGCGCAAGGCTGGGCGATCATCAATCCCTCGCGGTCGGCAATCTGACACCGGAACGCGCGCTACAGCATCGCCGCGTCGTTGAAGCAGCAATCCGTGCGCACTGGCAGGCGATGGATGCGGACCCGGCTGCGCTCAAAGTCGCGTGGAAGACCTCCCATTTTTCGGTGCACTGGTTCAGGAAGAACGAACTGCGGAAATGGAAGATCGTGACGGATTTTTCCGTCGCCTCCCCCAAACCGGCGAAACAGCGCCGTGTCCCGCCCAAGAGTACGGCCTACGGCTTTGCCCTGTCCTGCGGCAACATGAAAGTCTTCGCGAAGGCATGGAACAAGGCCAATGCCAGCAAGTGGGTCAACAAGCGAACGCGATTGCTGCCGATCACCATCGATTGCGGGGCGAAGCGGCTCAATGTCCGCATATTCGTCAAGGCCCGGCGCAAGCAGGTTCCGAAATCGATACAGCTGAGATCCGCCCGCCGTTACTTCTGCCAGGACAAATTTCTTAGGGAACAGATGGGCTTCGGATGGCGCGTCTCGCAGCGCCTGGATTTTACAGGCAAGCAGAGTCGCACGATTGCCGTGCGTTGCGGCGGCAAGACCAGAGTGACCACTGCTGCGCCTTCCGTGAAGGCCCGCTCCAAGCCTGTGCGGAAGAAAACAGGAGTGTCAAAGGCCGGCGGAACCGCCAGAACAAAGAGCACAGGCGTCCGGAAACGGGACGTTCGCCGGGCCGGGACATCGAGATTTGACCGCAGGCGTGGCCAGCCGGTGTCCGATGTGGGGGCGGATCTCTACCGATAGCCCAGGGCTGACATCAGGAGGGATCGTTTCGGCGACGACGGCCGTTTCTGCGGGGGGGATCCGTGTCTTTCGGCGGCTGCGGAGGGGCGACCTCCTTGCGCAACCGCTCCAGTTCCTTGTTCTGCTCGTCGATCGCCAGGTCGTACCGTTTGACCGCTGCGTCGCGCTGATTTTCAAGCGCGCCGATACGCGCCTTTATCTCGCCTTCCCGTTGCTTGACGAAGTCATCAAACGGCGCTCGCGGCTTTTCCGGGGGACGCTTTACCACCACGGCCTTGTCCGCCTTCTTCAGCCACTTGTTGCTTTCGGTCAGGAGCTTGTTGATGCTCATTGTTCAGTCCTCCTGATGATCAGGTCTGGATGTTGAAATTGCTCTCAGGCGTCGGGAAATCGACGTGCTGCAGGGCGTCGCCGGCGGTCACGTTGCCGATGTAGGGTCCTGGCATATTGTGGAAGTTGAACGACGGGAATTTCGGCGATGTCGCCTTGACATGATTGCCCATCACAATGGCGAGGCGGCCGAAGAGAGAGACAGTGGCAACTCCGCCGGAGAACGACTGCGTCGTTCTATGCATGCAGTAATTGTGATCGAATGACACGCGCTCGAACCTGAAGAAGAAATTGTCGACGATCGCAAACTGCAGAATCTCGACCAGGGCGGAGCGCCCGGTGCCCGTGAACCTGTTGCCCTGAACCTGTATCGGGAAACCGAGGGCGACGTTGTCGGACAGTGCGAGATCGAACAGGCCGCGCATGACCAGGGCGCGGTCCTCCCGCGCCGGATCCCGCTGGAGAAAATCGGCATGGGCCACGAGGTTGTTCTGCACGGACGCCTGGAGCACGAGTTCTCCGTAAATGCCCCACGCACGGTCGGACAGCTGGCCCGTGGCGCTATTCTGGCCGGTATCCAGTATCTGGTTGGACTCGATATGCAATTCGCCAAGGACGAACGCAATTCCCACGCCGAGTCCGAGATTGAGTGCGTGGCCGCAAGAGGAGATCCGGTTTTCGATCACATCGCAGCGTCCGGCCACGAAAAGACCCAGGACGCCCCAGAGCGAGCAGGTGTCGAGTTGATTCCCCGTGATGGTCGGCGCCCACTCGTTGGTGAGTGAAAATCCCGCACCGGCATCCGTGAAGGCGTTGTTGCTCCATCTGTTCTGACGGCCGCCGATCGAGAACACGCCGCCGATCGCGGAGCGGACGCGATTGTCGTGAATGTCCGCCTTGTGCAGACGGGCGGTCAGGAAGGCGAAGTGCTGAGGCGTGTCACCGGCCTGCATGATGTTGTCGGACGCAACGAGATCGCTCACGGCGACCGCCGCGATGCCATGCATGTATCCCTGGATACCATTGCCGGTGACAATGCAGCCATCAACCGCTATGTCCCGGTCGTCGATGATCTCGCCGACCTGGATCGCAATCGGACCCAGAATGCTCGGCTCCACGAGAAACGTGGTGATGCTGTTCCCGGTCACGTCGCAGCCGTCGCCGGTGATCCGTATTCCGGTACAGGACGGATGTGTGCACCAGACCTTGTTACCCGACGCGCTCGAACCGCCGGACGCGATATCGATCAGCACGAGCCGGTTGTCCGGAGCGGCATTGCCGAGCTGTGGGCCGATGACAGTGTTCTCTGAGACATAGACTCCCCAGAGCAGCGAACTCGGGATGCCGTTGCCGGGCGCATTGTTGTTTACGGCAATGCCGGTCAGCGCGCCCTCGACGGTATTGCCGCTGATACGCATGAGTTCGAAGCAGCGCTGAACGAGGATCCCGGCAACCGCGGGAGCGGCACCTGCCGGCGCCTCAAGACGCATTTCGTTGCCGAGGAACGCCAGATTCATCGAATACTGGGTCGCCCAGATACCGATGCGAACGTCCTCGAAACGGCACTGTTCGATGATGACATTCTGGCTGCTCAGGATTCTTACGCCGGAGAAGTCGGCAGGGTTGGCGGAGCGGAACCGGCAATGCTCGACCACGCAATCGATCGTGCCAATGATCAGCATGATCGTGTCGGGCGACTGCGGCGCGCGGCCGGCCTCAAACGCAATCGTCGAGATGTGGACACCCGTAACCGGGAAGCCGGCCGTGTTGCCGACGATCAGCAAGGGCGCCACGTCACCGGCAACCACGAAGGTGCCGGGGCTTTCACCCTTGAGGCACACATTGCCCCGACTGATGAAGATCGTTTCCTCGATGACATGGAATCCGGTCTTCAGACAGACGCAGCCTCCTTCCGGCGGTAGCGAGTCGATGGCGTCCTGGATGCTTTCGCCCGGACGCACGATGACCGTGCAGCAGCAGTCGTCTGAAGGTTCCGGCGGCCTGCAGTCCTCGATGTCTTCCCCCGGACCGCCAAGATCCGTGATTGCGGCGAGCTGGACATAGTGGTGCACGATGCCCCGCGGCGGTGCGTCCACCAGTTCCTCAATGCTTGCGGTCGCTGTCCGCGCGGCGAAGACCCAATGATCGGCGACGTACATGGAGCCGCCGGGCGGATCGTCCGAGAAGCTGACCTGAATGCCGTCCTCGATGTCGATCGGGCCTGGCGCGGTCGTGATGAGACCGTCGGCATCGATGGCATTTGTGGCGGCAGTCTGATCCCAACGCTTCAGCCGCGTATGGCGGTCCTCGAGCTCGGCTGCATTGGCGCCGAAGGCGCGTGCGCCCGGAGCGGGCAAAGGACGATCGAGCAGGATGTCGCGGTTGGCTTCGTCAATGTCGACGATCAGCGCCATGTCGCCGGGTTCGCCCATGAGCTCGCGGTGGTCGTCGAGGATCTCGACCCAGTCGCCGATGCGGAAGCGCATGACCTCGTCACGTCCGATCCGGTTGACCGTAACAGTCGCGTTGCCGCCGCCGCCTGAAATATCACTTACCGCTGCGACCAGCGAAGCGTTGTCGCGCGACCACTTGAAGCGCGCCGCCCCGATCGGTCCACCGTCGTGAATCTCGATCCGGTACAGCCGGTTCTCGAGACCCCGGTAACCGCCGACAGGGGGGAGAATGCACGGATCGTCCGGAGCGGGCGGGGCGATGGCCGTGGTGGTGAGCCGGCCGGCCGATGGCGGGTCGCCGACATCGAGGCCGCATTCCGCGTTCTGGACCTGGTCGACGCGCAGTTGCCACACGGTCTGGCAGCGCGTCGTCGTGTCAACACCGCCGAGGGCAACGTCAAGGAGCTCGGGGTCCTCGATGTAGGTGACCTCGCGGTCCCAGACGTCGAGATAGGCGACGGAGTCGCCGGCCGGAAGCGGCGGCGGGTCAGGCAGGAACGGCTGGTTGAGATAGGTCGCCGCTTCATCGGCGAATGCCTCGGCCAGGAGCCCATCGACATAGAGCCGGCCCGGTTCGATGGAAAGATCCTGCGGCGGTCCGCCTATCAGGCCCAGAAGGAACGAGTCGGGGAGTGTTTGATACGGCACACCGACGAAACCGAGGGAATCCATCGACAGCGCCCTGACCCGCCGCCGAATGATGTCGATATTCTCGTTCCAGTCCGAGTCGAGCTGGACCCGGCCCTGTTGCATCAGGACGCCGGAATACCGTTTGGCCGGATCGAATGTGAACCGTGTGTAGTCTCCGCTCATGTCCAGTCCTCCCGTCAGGGTGAGGTTGTTTTCAAGTTACGTAGATCAGCCCGTATTCCAGACCGAAGGGCAGATACTCCTCGAGCCTGAGCCGCAGGTTCGCCTCTCTTTGCGGCTGTTTAAGATGGCAGTAGACGCCCATTTCCGCGCCGTCGCCGGCGCCGGTGGCAATCTCCAGCGGTGCGTTCAGGGACAGCTGCATGTAAGCAGGCAGTCCGTAGTCTTCCGCGGAGAATTCCGGTTTGACCCGGCGGCGGACAATGCCGCGAATGGCGTCGCGCTCGGGGTCGGTCAGCGGTCCGCCGGTCGCCTCCGCGTCGGCGATGGCGATTTTCTCGGCCAGATCGGGCTGGCAGCGGTAGCGACGGGGCGTGCGCGAGCCGGGACGGACATAGGAGAACCGGACGCAACCAACCTGGATCCGGTCGGCCCGGGCCAGACCGTCGAAGATGACTTCCGTCGCATAGTCGATCTGCCGTGCGCGGACGTTGCCGCGAATCGTGATGCGCTCGAGGTGCAGAGCCGGCGCGTCAGGTGCGGCAGCGCTGATGCCGGCGATGGCGTCCTCGCCGGCACCGTCGATGATGCTGTCAAGGGCATAGAGACCGTCGGCCGCCGTCGGCAAGCGGATAGGCCCGGATATGGAAAATGCCAGTTCGACGGCGAGCTCCGTGTTGGCGGGCCCCCCGGCCGGCAGAACATCGACGGCGGTAATGCTGGGCGGAGCAGCGACCGCCGGTGGTGCCGGCAGGTCCGGATCCGGTTCGGCGACCGATCCGCCCGGTACCAGTGTGGAATGCAGTAGCCGCAGCCGCCTGAGCGAACCGGTAACTTCGACGGTGCCTTCGACAAGCAGCCCGCTGAGCGAAACCGTGAAGTCCGGACGGTCGCCGTCGAGCGTGAGAGCGCCGTCCAGCAGGATGTGCGGACGGGCGCCGTCCGCGGCCTCAATCGCAAGGTAGGTGCCGGCCGCGGGTCCGGTATCGATTGCAATGGCTTCCGAATAGGTCGCGTTGTCGACGACGCGAATGACGGCATCCTCGCCGCCGTCCGCGACCCACTGGGCGAGTGCCGCGTTGATCGTCAGATGCGGACCGGCGACGCCTGAGCTGTCAACGACGTAGGTCCGGTCCACGAACTGCCGGTCCGTCAGCCAGGCACGGCGGCGATACGGTCCTCCGCCGAGATCTGCCGGGAAACCGTAGTGGTAGTACACCTCGACCAGATCGGCCGGCGTGTGATCCGGCCCGATCGTCAGGCGTCCGAGCGATACGTCGATGGCGATGTCGGCATT
This sequence comes from Hyphomicrobiales bacterium, assembly GCA_965198845.1. Classification (GTDB taxonomy): domain Bacteria; phylum Pseudomonadota; class Alphaproteobacteria; order Rhizobiales; family JAJFHC01; genus CBDAQD01. The sequence goes on along the minus strand of CBDAQD010000002.1, from coordinate 5,046,497 downwards.
GGCAGGCTGTGACCATACGGAGAGATTTCGGCAGTGGACATTATCGGCAGGGACCGGATTGCCGTCGATGAACACCATGATGCTCGGTGCGGGTGCCACGTTGAATCCGGGGAACACGTTGAACAGACCGTAGAATTCAGTGAAGCCAGGGCGCGGAATCGGCAAGGCGGCGTAATCGACGAGATCCGTGAAGAATCGTGCGGGCCGGATCGGCTGTGGGACGTGGAGCTCGGTGGCGAGGGCCGCATCGTCACCCTCACGCCGCAGGCGGCTGAACAGCGGCGCGGAATTTCCGAGCGGACTGAAATGGTAGCGGAAATCACCTGCAGCTCCCAGGCGCCGCGCGTGGACCGCTTCCATGCGATAGGCATTGAGACGCCAGAGGAAGAACCCGATGTTCTTGATGTTGTGCCAGCCTTCATGTTGAGAGATCGCGCGGACGTCCACGGTATGGCAGATCTCGTCAAACGCGCCGTCCAGCCGGCCCATGCGCTCCACCGACCTGATGTCGGGAGCGTGCAGGGCATGGGGCCGGATATGGTTCCTGATCCACTGGCTCCAGCCGAGCAGTTCGAAGAATTCGACGGCGTGAGAGGCCCAGCCTGTAACGTCACGGGCCAGCTCTTCGAGCATGGGCAGGGTGCTCTTGCGGCGCCGGTAGTAGATCGTCTTGGCGACATCTGCCCGGGCCCGCAGTCCGATCGACGGCTTGAGCGACGGGCCGATGAGGTCGCGGAACAGTTCTTCCGCCGTCTGGCCATCGCGGACGCGGGACTCGTCGAACAATGGCGTCGTTCCGACGAGATCGCCGATATAGGGGATAACCCAGGGCTCGCAGGTTTCGATAAAGGCGTTCTCGTAGAGCTGGCCGATGTCCTCCTCGATGGCGTCGGCCTGCTGCTCCACAATGGCAAGCAATGCGCGCAAGGGCTCGCCGGCTTCGAAGTCGCGTTCCCGGATATAGGCCGGGAGCAGGCCGTAGAGCTTGTCGGTATCGGCGGTGGAGTAACTCATCTAGAGGGCCTCCACCACGCTGAGATCGATGTCGAGATCGGGGTCTTCGATATAGGCCTGTTCGGCCGCCAGGACCGGCGGAATCGGCCCGCCTTCGAAGCCGGCACGCGCATAACGGTCTATCAGTGCCGGGTTTTTCGGCCTCGGCCTCGCCGGATAGATTCGGATATGGGGCTGCAGCGGATCAGTGGTCACGGAGCGGGCGGCCCGCTCTATAGGCGTGAGATCAGTGTAGTCCTTGAGCTGGAATTCATCGAGATCGACAGCGACAACGCCTCTGGCGGCCTGCAGGGCAGCATAGACCTGGCTGGCATGCACGGCCGCGCCGAGTGGCATGGACTGGAAGGCGAAGAGGTCCTCCACGGCCGCGCGCGCACCTGCGAGCACGGTGTCAGCCTCGATTGCCGGGTCGCGCAGCACTTTGGCGCGGATCACGATGGGCACGCGGACAAGATTGGCAAGAAACAGCTGGCGATTGGGATCTCGTGCCGCGGTCATGGCGGCGTAGAGCTTGTCGAGGGACGCGGTCGACAAGGGTGCCCCTTCGGCAGCCGCGACAGTCAGGTGAACCGCACGCTCGAGCCGGTGCCAGACCCAGGTCACGTCGGCCCTGGCAACCAGGCCGGATGTGGTGGCGATCCATTCGAAGTCCTGCAGCGATACCGCGCGGCCGAGCGTCTGCACAGTCGCCGGGGCGGCATCGCGCGCGTCATCCCGATTCTCGGGATCGGCGCCACCTTCCGCATCCAGCGGGTTCGTGACATCCCGCAGGCCGACCGGACGTTCGAGAGCAATCGACAACTGGCCGGCACCGACCCGGCCCTCAAGGCCCAGTCCCTTGCGGTATTTCGAGACTACATTCGCGGCACCGGTGGGCAACCGGGAGCCGAGACGACCGTCCCCGAAAGTTACGTGCGACTTGCCGTCGCCGTCCTGCCTGACCGTGTAGACGTGGTCGTTCGGTCCGCGCGCGTAGAGGCTCGGGACCTGTTCCCACTTTTCGCCGTCTACGCGGATCTCCAGTTCGGCCGAACCGGCGATGTCGGTGGCGCTTGGAATGTAGGTCAGCGGGTCGTGGGTCAGGCCGAACTTTTGAAACGGACGGGTCGCATCGCCATTGCCCAGTATCTCTTCAGGCTGGGTCTCTCCGTGGCTCGACTCCGCAATGTTGCCGAGAAGCTGCGCATCGGGAAATGCAGCGGCCAGCGGCGGCGAGATGTCGACAAGGAGGTGGTCGGACCGTTCGCCGGGCAAATTGCCGGTCTCGAAGGCATTGGTCACTTTCGTCAGGTGATTGTCGGGACCGGATTGCAGCATGACCCGCCGACCCTTCTTGAGAAGGCCGAACCCCGGTGCCGGGCCTGGCGGAAGGCGCAATGCGACACGGTTTCCCTGCGGCGCGGACGGGTAGTCGAAACGGCGGAACTCTATGTCCTGGGCATCGATCTGGAAGATGCGCGTGGTGCGGCGGTCGGAAACCTGTCCGATGCCCGCGCCGACTGGCTGCCAGGGCTGCCATCCCGCGGACGTCCGTTGCCGGTGTACAGGCGCGCCGTCTCCGCCACGGGCGTAAACGTCCAGCGAGCCCGCATTTCGCAATGCCACCGGGCCTGAAGACAGGAAACCATCCAATGATTCCCATTCGCTCCAGTCCGGACCGGTGCGCGTGATTTGCCAGAGCGCATCGTCCATGCCGCGCGCGAAGATATCGACCTTCATTGGCCCGGCGCGGACAATCGCGGGCTCGTCCCTTATGGCGCCGCCGAGATTTTCCCAGTCCCGCCAGTATCCGCCTGCGCGCCGGCGGTGGATCAGATTGCCGGCGTCGTCAACGGCGACCACGTCGATCCGGCCGGGGCCGGTTGACGCGACAACGGGCGCCGTCGCAAGGGTGCCGCCGAGCGATTCCCATTCCGAGAAACTCGCCCCGTTCCAGCGGAGCCACCACAGCGCACGGTCGGCGCCGCGGACGAAGATGTCCGCCCGGTTGGCGATAGTCGATATGGCGGCGGGCGTGGCTGTCACTGAGCCGCCGAGCGATACGAGCGTCTGCGGCGTGGACGAGGTGATGTCGGCCATGAGGAGATCGTCGTCCCGGCCCCGGGCGAGCGCCCAGACCTGGCCGCCGACGACCACACCGGCCGGCTGCGACTTGATCACCTGGCCCGGCCGGATGATGCCTGAGTCCGTCTGGAGACTGTCATGCGTGGTCCAGAAGTCGAACCCCAGGTTCGTCCAGGTGCGCTGGGCCAGAGTGCCGTCCTCGTCCATGGCGAGGAGATCGAGGCGGCTGTCGTTGATCGCGTCCCCGACCAGAGCGACGTCGGACGCAAGGTGGTACTTGTCCAGCGCGATCCATTGTTCATCGGCTAACGGAGGAGGACCGACCATCCACAGAATGGCGCCGGTTCCCGACCGGGCGACAATCGTGTGGTTTCCCGGCGCCGGCCATGCCGCGATGGAGGGGCGGCCGCCAAGCGTCTGGCGAAGCTCGACGTGGGTGACCGTGTCTTCCTGAACGACGTAATCCTCGCCGTCGAAAGGCGTCGTGATTTCAGCGCGCTTGTCCTCGACGGCTGTGACGACCGCCGTGCGCAGCTTGGGATCCTGCGGGTTGCCGACCTCGATCAGCAGCTGCATTCCGGGCTTGATGTCCTCGTACCGGGCGTCGAGGGGATAGGTCGACTCGTTCTGGAGAAACAGGGCCGAGACCGGACGCCTTACCCAGCGGGGCCACGGATTGGACGTCCCGAGCTCACCGGGAACAAAAACATTGTGATTTGCCGGCGCGTTGTGGCCGAAGAACCGCAGACGGCGCTCGAGCCGTGCCATGCGCGATGTGTCGGGAGATCGACCGGGAGTCTGGACGGGTGGCGAGAACTCCAGGTAATCGCCCGCATCGCTGTGCGATATGGCACCAACCAGCTTCTCCTCAATGCTGCTGAGACCGAAGAGAACGAGTTTGTCCCCGATGGCCAGCATTTCCGGCCAGGCGGTCATGGGCGCGCGGCTGCGGCCGGTATCGAAGGCGTTGATTGCGACCGGCGGCGTGAAGGCCGGCAGCCGGTTGATGTCCCCATGGGCCGTGATCGCCTCTATTGCCTCGAAGGTCTGGGGGCGCTCGTCCTGACCGGGGACGCTCATGACCTTCAGTCCCTCGCGGATATAGGTTTCGGCGCCTTCATCGAGCGTGAAAGCAAGGAACGCGGTTGCGGCCAGGCCCGGATTGAGCTGGTAGTTGATGAGTCGGACCAGCCTCAGCACAGACTCCCGCTGGAGCGACGTGCGCAGGAATATCTCATTAGCGATCCGTTCGTTGTAGAACGTCAGTACGTCGCCCACCGCTGAAAACAGCTCGATGACGGTAATGGCGAAGTCGTCGCTTTCCCGCGTCGTCAGCCCGGTCAGGGCCGCCTGGCCGGAGATGGAATTGAGCATGGCCTGGCGGAACGTCGCGAAGGTGCCGATGCGGTAGGAGATCTCGTTCAAGCCCGGTCGGTTATGGGTCTCGATCGGAGCCAGCGCCGTGGTCGGCGTGCAGCAGTCACAGAAACCGGGGCGGGGCGCGACAACCATCCTACAGCCCTCCCACAGCCGATAGTCTGAGAACACCGTTCTCGGGGAAGTTTGGGTCGTTGTCCAACCGCGGAATCTCGAACGGGCCCATGGGGATCAGACCGCGCTCAAGCTCGTCGGTGGCCTCGTTCCAGTATCGCTTGAAGATGAGGATATCGGCGGACTCGACGCCGTCGACCGCCTCGATCGCGGCATAGAGCTGGGACAGGTAGACGGCCTCGCCGAACCCGAATTCAAGCAGATGGAAGAACCCGCGCGTGCCGTCGGCGAACTGCCGGGTCGACAGGGCGCGGGCCACCGCCTCCAGAACGTCGCCCCTGAAGTGACCATGCGCGACACACAGGCGAATCTCAATTTCAAGCGGCACGTACTGCGCCGCCCTGACCGCCAGATCGTAGCCTGCAAGCTTGAAGCGCCGGAGATGGGCTCTGATCGTGCGTGCAAACCCGTCTTCGAGGGCGACACCTCCTCCGGGCAGCCGCTGCAGGTTATCCGGGTCGCGCGGATGAATGGCGACGAACACCGTGTGCCAGCTGCCGGTCCAGCGGAAGCGCGCTTTCGCGGCGGCCACGCCTTCGTGGCGCAGCGCGACTTCTTCCCAGTCCGCGACCGTTACGGCACGGAACTGGATCGCGCTGAACGCCTCGGGCGCCGTTTGCCGGACCTCTTCGATGGATTCCGGATCGGTGCCCAGATGGGCAGCGATCGGCTGATAGACCGCGTCAACAGCGGCGAAATTCAGCGGTGCGCCAGGATTTGCCGGATCGATCGGCTCGGCCGGATCCGGTGCCACGACATGGCGCAGGGAGTCATAACCGATGTTGCCGTCGCGGCCATTGCCGACACGGTAGCGCGCTCTTGTGCGAACGGTGTCGAGCGGCCGGCGGCCGAACTGATCGTCGCCAAAGCGCACCTGCGCGCGGCCGTCATTGTCGATCTCGGCAACGAAATGCCGATCGTAGGGACCACTGTCGAGAAGATCGGGAACCGGCGTCCAGAGTTCGTCCTGGCCGTCCGTACCGGTCAGGAGCAACGTGACGGCGGGCAGGGCGTCGGCGGGGGCAACGTCAAGATCGTGACGGCCCTGAAGCAGGCGGCCCGTGTCCGTGTAGGTCGCCCCTTCCGACATGGACTGCATCGTGACCGGGCCCAGCGGCAGGCCAAGTGACGGAAGCGGCCAGCGGCCGACACCGGTGTCGGGGATACCGAGCTCTTCGTCAGTGTCCGAGTCCTGGCGAACCGTGCGGCCGTGATCTGCCGGCGCGATATTGCCGCGCGCCACCGAAACGGGCGCGATGGGGTCGCCGTCGGCTGTTTCGGCGGACAGGCAAAGCGGAAAGGCGAGGGCGTCCTCCTCGCGCCAGAAGATCCGCAACAGCGGTAAAGGCGCGTCGCCGGCGTTGTGACGCGGCGTCAGGACGCCGCCGGGAACCGCATCGGTGAAGGCCTCGTCTTCGGTTTCCTCGACATCGACGATCCGGACCACCTGCCGGTGGCGGCGGTCGGCGTCGGCGGGGAATCCGGTGATGGGGCTCAGCACTTCCTCGAACAGAAGATAGTCGCCGGCTGCGAGCTCGGGGAGGACCGCGGTCTCCGCGCCCGCGGCGCCGGTCATGACGTAGAAATAAGCGGACGTCGTGCCGCGCGCCATGCAGCACAACGCGTCGTTCCAGGTGTGGATCTGGAGCTCGTTGTGGAGATCCGTCACCCTGGTGAGCGCGGTGGTCTCGAACACGGTGGCGCCGAGCAGGGCCGGGTCGCCGTCGAAATCGGCCGTTTCCGGCAGTACGGGTCCGGGCGGTGCATTGGCGCCGATCAGAGGCCGGGTGATGCGTGTCGACAGTTTCGATCCGGCCGGCACAAAACCGTCGGTGCCGGCCTGTGCCTCGAAATGCACGAATGTGACCGCATTGCGCCCGTCGTGCATGTGGTAGTCGACCAGCAGGGCGTGTCGGGCGGCTGACACGCGATGCAGGCAGGTGTCGAGATAGCCTTCCGTGGCCACGGCGGCATCCTGGGTGTAGCTCATGTAGTCGCCCGCATAGGCCAGCGCCTCGACTATGGCCATTCCCTGGTCGGCGGGCAGTCTCTCGCGCCAGGCGGGGTTCCTGAGCGCGATCAGGTCGGTCATCAACCGCCGGAAGCTCTGGTAATCCTTGGCGAGATAGCTCAGCGCCGGCTCGTCGAGGATCTCGGGCGGGCAGTCGACCGCCGGCTTGCAGTCGAACTCGGTTGGACATCCGGCCTTGAACGAGAAACGCGCTTCCGAGCGCTCGTCGTCGATTTCGGGATGGTTCGGAGAAACCCTGAGCACGTAGGTGGAAAAGTCGCCTTCCTGATCGACAAAGACCTGCATGCGCAGCGGGTATCCACCGTCCGGTTGGGCATCGAGCACCCTTATGTTGACAACCCGGACGCCGCCAATGACCTCGAAGTCGGTTGCCGTGAGGGCCGGAGCGGCCGGCACGGGCTTGAGGAAGACGACATCGAGAACATGCTGCTGGCCCGGAGGCGCCAGCGGCGCTCTCCGGTATTCGACAAAGTCGATGCCGTTCAGGAGATGGGCAGGATCACGGAGGACGCCGGACCGGCGTTCGTCCCTGCACCATAACGCTCCACTCCTCGACACAACCATGAACCAACCTCACGCCGCAACGGGATGTTCGAAAATCTCCTGTCGCCGTTCTTCCGTATCGCGCCTGCGATAGGTCACTTCGATTTCCAGTTTGGAATCGTCCACACTGACGGCCACCCCCTCGACCGAGATCACGGGATCGAGCCAGCGGATCAGCGATCCGTGCACCAGCTGTTCCGTCGAGGCGGCCAGGACGTCGGATGCCGGGGCGAAGACGAGCTGTTTGACGCCGCAGCCGAACTCGGGCCGGTTAACGCGCTCTCCGGGCGTCGTGAACAGGACCTGATAGATCATGTCGCGGACATGATCGTCAGGGTCGGTCGATGCACTGCGTCCGCGGGCATCGATCGAGAAGGGGAAGTCGGTGAATACCGTCGCGGCCATGTTACAGCCCCGTCGTTCTGATTACGGTCGGCTGGACCGTCGTGCCGTCGGCGAGCAGGATGTCGATGCTGTCCTTGTTGTCGCGAAGGTGGCGCACGACGCCGCGGGCAATGGCGACAAACAGCCGCCTGCGGTCGCGGACCGACTGGTCCGAAAGATCCGTGGAGAGGGGAGGTAGGTCATCGAGCTGCATCAGGATGTCGAGTTCCTGTTCCATGGTCAAAGCCATGGATCCGATAAGACCGGTATCGTTGAGATGATCGGCGACCATTTGACCGGGTATCAGCGTGTTCCCCATTGCTCCTCCTATTCAAGCAAGACCTTGATCGACAAAAGATTGGGAGCCGGCATCGGCATCGGCGCTACCGGCGGGGCCGGTGTCACGGGAAGGATGCCGGCGGCGAGTTCGCCGGGATGGACATGGGTGTTGAACAGCGTCACCAGCTGCGTCAGGTAAGTGAACAGGTTGTCGCCGAGCACGGCCGGATGGGCGGCACCGCCGCTGCCCACCTGGGTTAGTGCACTGTCGACGACGACCCGTGCCGTGCTCTTGATGGTGACCGTCGCGGTCGGCACCGAGACTTCCATGAGATGCATGCCGGCGCCGTCGCTCAGCGTGATCGACTGGGTGGCGTCATCGAGTACGGCGGTCAGCCCGAGATCGCTGCGCCAGATCTTGGTGGTCGGCTGGCTGGGTGACGCCGGCGGTTTCATCGGCAGTTCGCCGACGCCCCAGAAACAGCCGGTCCAGATCGGCCGCGACACGTCGCCGGCCTCGAACTCGATCCAGACGCCCGCGCCGACAGGCGGCGCAGAGAAGAAGCCCGACGTCGGTCCGGCATAGGGAACGCACGGCTTGGCCCAGCCGGTGGGGATCTCGCCGAGCACTTCCGGGACGAACGCCTGAAGGCGGCCCTGGCTCTGCGGGTCGAGATTGTTCATGACGGTGCCGGCAAATTTTCCGTAGACGCGATCCTGCGTCTGCTCGCCGTCTGAACCGAATGCATTTCCGTCGGGCATGTCTCGTCCTCACGCGACGGCGGACAGGGGGTCGATGAAGACCTCTGCGCCGGTCAATCCCACTGCGTTCCGCACCGCCCTGAAACTCTGGGAGTAGTCGTCCCTGGAGATCCGGTGGGTGACGGTATTGATGTAGTAGAGGCCGCTGTTCTGCCGCCCGGCGCCGCGCACGAGGACCGGCAGGCCGACAAGCAGTGGACGGGCATACTTGATGCCGTCGACCTCGCCGTTGGCCTGCACGGCCCGGCTTGACGACGTCGCGCAGGCGAGCGCCCGGGTCTGCGCTTCGGCCGGGCTCGCGGCGTCCGTGCCTGCGGGGCGCTCGATGGGCGGTGGAATGATGCGCAGCAGGGCCGGTTCGAGGCCCATAGGCGGTTCCGTGGAGGCCAGCCCCAATGACGGAATCGGCGCTCTCGTCCTCGGATCCACGGTCGTCGTTACGATGCTCGTCGGCTTGAGCATGTCGTTGGAGACGGAGAAACTCTTCAGGTTGGTCTGGCGTCCGAAGTCGATCGAGAGCACGCCCTGCGGCGGGACAGTCGTGAACGGCGGATGGAAGTGCCCGACGTCTGTGCCGACGACCGGGGCGGGCTGCACGAACACTTCGTAACCATTGCGCTGGGCGAGCTGGAACAGGTACGCCGCATCGTTCTTGCGCTGGGTGGTCGTGGTGTCGAGCTGGGTCCGTAACGGTGGCGTCGGAATGACTGCGGGCAGCATCCCGTATTTGCCGAAGATGGCCTGGGCGACGACACTGTCCGGCGAGTTGGGCCAGGTGAACGGCTGCTGGATGTGAGTCATCGTGGTGCCGAGCGCGTCCATGCCCACGACCTCTAGCGTCGACGCGCCGGGCGTATTCGAGGCCTGAAGGCTGGAGTCCTTGATGTATCCGTTGATCAGCGTCTGCGGGATGGGCAGTCCTGCCGCGATCCTGATGGTGACGGGAACGAGCGGGCGGAAAATGTCGACGGCCATGGCATCGAAATCACCGAAGCTGTTGCGGCTGAGCTCGAAATGCAGGCGGAACATCGCGGCACGTCCGACCGACGCCTCGACCTCAATCTCCCGCAATGCATTCATGAACGGGACTGTCAGCGGGGCAAAACCGACCTGGACGGTGAAAAATGCCGGCGTAATGGCCACGATCTATCCTCCCTCGGGACCCGGGATCGCGATGGTCCGGCCGGGCTTGCCGGTCAGTTCCGCGGGACGGCGTTCCTTGTTGACGTCGCACAGCCACCAGAAAACTTCCGGGTCGCCGAGCGTCTTGTAGGCGGCAAGATCCGGCCGGTCGCCCTCGATGACGCGGTATGACAGCTGACCCTGAATGTCAGGAATGATGCGCATGCGCTTGTAACGGATGGTCCTGCCGTTGCGGTCTGTCAGTTCCGCGTCGGGTACGTTTTCGTAGCGACTTCCACGAAAGAACATGTCTGCCTCCCGCCAGGTCAGATCGGTTTGATGGCCTGTATGCCGGTCGTATCGGAAAAGGTGTTGATCGCCGCCATCACCTCTTTCTGGGTGAAGGATGCGAGATAGACCCAGTATCCCGGATTGGTCACATCCAGATCGCGGTACGTCTGAACCTTCAGTGAAAGATCAGCCTTAGCCCTGATCGGGTTGAGTTTCTGGTCGAAGGCCTCCTCGGCAATCGACAGGCTTTCGACCTGCACCGGCAGGACGCGGCGCGCGCCCCAGACCAGGAAGGCGAGGGGGGCTTGCTCGCCAAGGATAAAAGCGCTGCCGGCGAGCGCGAGCGCCTCGTTCGCGACAACCATGGGATAGGACGGATAGACCAGCTGCTCGAGTGCGGCGATCACGGGGTGGAGGCCGTTCTGAACGGTTACAACATTGTCAGACGGCCGCTCGAGCTGGTCTGCGGCGTCGATCTCGACGGAGAATGTCAGTGTTTCCTGGGGCGGGCCATTGAGGCGGTTGGCATCCCCGCGACCGCCGCCGCTCGATGAGCCGGCCTGGATCGAACGGGACACTTCATCGGGATTGTACTGAAAGACGATAATCGTCGGCAGAAGTTCGGGAAACTGGTAGGCGACTATGCCGCCTTTCAGAACACGCGGACTGCGTGGTGAGCCTTCTGCCATTGCACCCTCCCCGGACCCCAGCCCCGGGAGTAACTTGACGTAACGTTAACAGAATAAGGGCGGGTTGAATACCGTCGCAGAAGAAAATTTTGTCCGTAAGCCGATGATTTTCATCCCAAAATAGGTACCTAACGTTCGGATTTAGTTCGAACGACTATTACAACGGCCAGCGACCGCCATTCTGAATTGTCATTTCTAAAATACTCAACGCGTTGTGAGTTTCTCCCAGCGCCGGAATTCGGCCTTTGATGCCCGAATAGTAGAATGCGAGCTCGTGTGTTATCTCAGTTCTCAGGGTTTCCACGGACTCATACGCGGTTCGTTCAATCTGCAAAGTACCGGGACTTGACCTCAGACTGGCAAAATTGCCGCTGCGCGTTGCCGCCTGAACGACACCGTCTTCCACGACCTGAACGGGCACACCGGTTTCACGCGTAAACTGTGCCAGTACGTCATGAAATGCGCGCTGTTGCGCCGGGCCCGACATGGACCTTGCGCGCACAAGACGATTGAGAACCGGGTATTCGCGGAAGAGGCCTTCAATGAAGACCCGCATTTCAGCATGGGTCATGGTGCTCGCGACGGTCCTCGTAGCAAGGCGTGCTTCGACCAGTGCGCCCAGTTCGCCCAGCCGTGTCATTTCTGCGGCCGGCAGTCGTCCGGTCTGCACGTACCGGTTCCAGAGCGCAATGAATTCGTCGCCCTGGCGGCCGCCAAGCTCTCCGGCCGCTTCCACAATCGGCTGGGCCGCGCGCCGCGTCAGCAGGTTTCTCAACAGCGGCAGTCGGCGGAAGGCAGCGCCGAAAATGCCAAGTACGGCACCGCCCGCATACCAGAATATGATCTCCTTGCCTGCAAACGAGGCCATCATGATCGTTGTTTCAGTGAACGCCTCGCGGGTCTGGTTTCTCCAGTCCTCGAAGATCTGTGCATAAAGGGCTTGTCGATCGAGCACGAGGTCGGCATCCGGATCGCCGCCGGCAGTCGGTTCGGGCACTGTCTGCACGCTCTCCGTCGACCATGTCCGGCCGGTGCGGCGGACGACAATTTCGCGCCGGGCGGGTTCGTCTCCGGGATAGCCGAGCAGCAATTCGACGGATGCCGCGAATTCCCTGCTGAAGTCTTCCGGTGGTGTCTGAGCCTCTCTAAGCCGGCGCCGTCCATCCGTGATCGAAACGCGGCGCCAGGACAGAAATTCGGGCTCTGCGCCACTGCGCGTGCGGAATATGGCCCTGAACTCCTCACTGCCGTCGCTGAAGAAACTGAAGAACGATGTCATCAGGGCCTGATGCCAGTTACGCAGCTCCGGACTGAGGCGCTCTCGGGGATCGGGCGGCTCGCGTTCCGCTGCACCCTCTTCTGTTGTCGCGGACGGTCCTGACAGCCCGTTGATGCTCACCGCGTCCAGCGTGATCGAAGAATGATTGATGTTCACCGTCGCTCGGAAACGGTAGCGCGATCCGGCTGTCAGCGACAGTTCGCCACCGAGCCGTTCCGCCAGGCCTTCGAACTGCTCCAGTACACTGCTTGCGACCGCACCAACCGTGGTGGTTGGGGTGATAACACGCAGATTGCCGGCAACCCAGTCCCGGATTGTCAGCCGCAGGTCCGGTTCGAAATTATGGGGTTCAAATCCGCCGCCGCTGTAGCGCAGCCGCCTGTTGAACCGCATGGTTTGGGTGAAACCGTCAAATTGGGGTGCCGTGGGTGCTCTGCGCTGACCTTGCTGCACCACGTGAGTGAGTTCATGTGCAATAAGGCGGCGACCTTCATGAGACTCCGGATTGAATTCGCCGGCGGCGAAAGCGACGTTGCGGCCCAGCGCAAACGCCCGGGCACCGAGGGCGCGCGTTGCCGTTCGCGCATGTGCGTGCGTGTGGACACGGACGTGCGAGAAGTCGTGTCCGAACCGTGGTTCGAAATAGGCGCGTGTGTCCGGGGCGAGCGGTTGGCCTGTCAGGCTGACGGCGGTAGCGGCCTGCTGAGCGAGACTACCGGCGGAATTATCGCTTGCCGCGCCGGCGGCCTTCAGACGCACAAGGTCTTCGGACTCTTCGTCTTCGAGCCGGTCTTCCTGTGTCTGAATCGTCTCGTTGAGATTTGGACTGTTGCCGGCGGTTCCGTTCGGGCCGTGGCCAGATTCGGCAGAAGAGCCGAACAGGGCGACCTGGTTCGAGACGACGGCGTCGGCAACCTTGTCCGCCTCGCGTTCCAGCGGATCGTCGACCGGTCCGATCCGGGGTTTGGTCTGCAATGTGGCCGTCGCCGGCGGCTGTACCGCCGCTTTCAGCCGTGGGGCAAACGCCCTGCTTTGCTGATTCCCCATCCCCGCTCCGATCTAGAACCGCGCTTCGAAAGTGCCGAGGATTCCGTGCAGGGCCTGTGCCTCACTGTTCAGCGGCTGCACCAGGCGGTAGGCGGCGCCGATCGAGATCGGCAGAGCGAGAGACCGATTGGAAATCGGGATCAAGAACTCCGCACGTGGACCGACCTGAAGGATCCAGGACGGCGCCAATGTCGTCGTGTCATCGGCAGTGCCGGCGCCTCGGGGCACATTGAAGCGGCCGGCGCCGAGGCCGGTCTCGAGTCGTAACGAGAATCCTCCAAAGCGGGTGCCTCCGAATCCGCCCAGATTGAACTGCCCACCTGCCATGATGCTGCCGAACTCGCCGGGTTCACGACGATCTGCAGGCGTTCGCGTGGCTGCCGAAACGCCCTCGAAAATCGGTCCCATGATGTCGAGGTCCGCGCCTAGCGTCAGACGCAGGCGACCGGATGCCCAATCACCAAGGAACCGGCGGTAGGAAACCAGGAACATCGGCAGCGTGCCGCCGAAGGCGCCGCCGATCGATAGGGACACCTCGTTTCGGTTTGGGCCGATGCAATAGATGGCAATCTGGTCGGCTCGCCAGTGCGTCGCGTCGCCGGGAATGCCGCAGTTGTGCCCGGTCTCGTGCATAAGCGTTTTGGCAAGATCGTCCACGCCTCCGGCAAGTCCGGCGTCAGTGTATGCCATGTGCGATCCAGGCGTGTCGCCGCGTGCACGTTCGCCGCCCGTCGGTTTTGTCATCTTCCAGATGACCGCCTTGTTCCACATGTTGGTCAGGGTGTCGGCCTTACCGTTCGGGCACTTCTCCTTGTAATGGTCGTGGCAGGCAGAGAAGCCATCCCGGTTGCCAACTGTCCTGTCGACAATGGCGACCGCTCTGTCGACGCGATCCCTTTCCGTGTCCGGGACCGGTATCAGGCCGAATTTCTTCCAGTGATCGGGTGGTTTGCCCGTCCCGTAGCGCGCCCGGCGGATGATCGGATCGGTCGCGGCGTCCTGTTGCATCACGTGCGTCAGTTCATGCGAAAGCAGATGGCGCCCCCGGTCGGACCTTTCGTCGAACTGCCCGTCCGCAAAGGCGATATCGCGGCCGAGCGTGTAGGCGCGGGCTCCGATGTTCCTGGAGGCAGTCTGTGCGCGGCCATGGGTATGGATGCGTACGCCGGAAAAATCCGCATTTAAGCGTGGCTCGAAATAGGACCTTGCCGACGCCGAAAGCGGAACGCCGCCGTCGCCGACAGCGTCTGCCGCCGACTGCGCCGCTCCAGCCGAAGATGGGGTCGTGCCCGCATCTGCAGGCTTGGTCAGGATCTCCTCTTCTTCGTCCTTGCGCTGGAGACGGACTGTGTCCTTTTCCTCTTCGGCGCAATCCGCACACATGCGCTGTATGCCTGAACCACGCGAGACACTACCGGATGACAGCGCCTGATTTGATACGACAGCATCGGCGACACGATCGGCCTCCCGCTCCAGAGGATCGTTGGCGGGCCCGATGCGCGGCTTGGTCTGCAGGGCGGCCGCCGCTGCCGGAAGCATGCTCGAGCTCTGGTGCGTGGCGATTGTCCTGCATCGACCCGATCCCATCCCGAACTGCTCCTAGAACCGATATTCCAATGTGCCCAGCAGACTGTGCAAGATCTCTGCATCCCGATTTATTGGGTGCATTGCACGGTAGGCGGCGCCGATGGAGATCGGCAGGGCAAGACCTTCCTTGTCCTTGCGCGGATCCGGAATGGCAAATTCCGCGCGACCTCCGATCTGAACAACCGCCCCTGGTCCCAATGCGGTCGTGGCGAATCCGCCCGCGGTGGGAGACGGAACGCGGAAGCGGCCGACGCCCAAGCCGGTCTCCAACCTGATTGAGATCCCGCCATACCGTGTTCCTCCGAAACCACCTATGCCGCCAAGATTCATCTGGGCGCCGACCATTGCACTGCCGAAGTCGGCGGGAAATGGAAATCCAGGGGGCAGCGGGGACAGCACAGATGCTGGGATTTCAACTCCGGTAGAAAATGGATTGAAATCAATCCCAAGTATGCTCCGCAGCCGTCCCGACGCCCAGTTGTGAAGGAAGCGGCGATAGGAATAGAGCAATATTGGTACAGGAGACCCGATCGTTGCGCCGAGAGATGCGGAGAATTCGGAACGTTTTTCACCTAGACAGTACAAGGCGACCTTATCCGCATACCAATGAATGGCGCCGGCCGGTATTCCGCAATTATGTCCGGCCTCATGCAAAAGAGTTGAGGCCAAGCTCTCGGTACCCGCTCTAAAACCACTATAGGAGTAAGCGATATCCTTCCCACCTGGGAAGCCTCTACCCAGCGCGTCTTCATTGACGTCGGCAATTCGCCAAACTCGAGCCCGCCGCCAGACCTTCGTAAGCGAGTTGGAGTTGCCACCCGGGCAGTGCGTCGCAAATTGATCGTGGCACGCCGAGTAAACATCTCGGTCGTTGACAATCTCATCGATCATCCCCATGGCGCCGACAACCCGGCCGAGTTCGTCTGCCGGAACGTTGGTCCACGTTCCAGATTTGACGATGTATGGTGGATTGCTGGAGCCAATACTGGCCCGTCGGATGATCTGCGACGTGGCTTCGCCCTGCTGAGAGACGTGCGTCAGTTCGTGCGCGAGCAGATGCCGTCCCCGACTTGTATGGGGTGCGAACTCCCCGTCCGCAAACGCGACATCCCGGCCGAGCGTGTAGGCCCGGGCGCCGATGGACCGGGCCGCGGCCTTGGCGCGGCCGTGCGTATGGACGCGCACATCTGTCAGCCCACGGCCAAAACGCGGCTCGAAATAGGCTCTCGCACCGGGCGAAAGAGGTGTTCCGCCGGACCGGACCGCGTCAGCCGCGAAATGTGCGGCACTCATCGGCGGAGACGAATTGCCCGCCACTGCGGGTTTGGTCAGAATCTCCTCGTCTTCCTCGCCGTTGCGCTGCAGCCTGACGGTGTCGTGTTCCGCTGACTCGCATGCGGCGCACTTGCGCTGGATATCGGGCGCCTGCGGGATTGCCCCCGTCATCAGCGACTGATTGGAGACAATTGCATCGGCGACCGCGTCAGCCTCGCGTTCCAATGGACCGTTGGCCGGGCCGATACGCGGCTTGGTTTGCAGGAACGCCATCGCTACCGGAGGCGCACCTGAGCCAGGATGACTGGCGCCTGTTATGTGGTAGGCCATTGCCATGCCGGACCGCTCCTAGAACCGCACTTCCAAAGTGCCCATCAGACCGTGCAGTGCCTCCGCATCGCCGTTCAGCGGCTGCATCAGCCGATAAGCGGCGCCAACCGATAGCGGCAACGCATGTGGTCCGAGCGGCACCAGGAATTCCGCTCTCGGTCCGATCTGGAGAACCCAGGACGGGGCCAGTGTCGTTGTGGCGTTGTCAGCACGCGGTGCCGAGGGGACGCGGAACCGGCCGGCGCCCAATCCGGTTTCCAACCTCAACGACATGCCGCCATACCTTGGACCGCCGAACCCGCCGAGGTTGACGTGAGCACCAACCATTGCGCTGCCGAACCCGGTGGGTGCGCGCCGTTCGGCGGGCGTATTGATCGCCGCATCGGCTCCTTCCAATGCGGCGCCCACTGCGTTGAAGTCGGCACCGAGCGTGAGCCTGAGCCGGCCTGAGGCCCAGTCTCCAAGGAATCTGCGGTATGAGACCAGGAAGATCGGGCTTCCGGGGCCGACGTTTGCTCCGGCCGAATAGGAAATCTCGTTGCGGGCAGAGCCGATGCAATAGGCGGCAATCTGATCGGCATGCCAATGCGGATCTCCGCCGGGAATGCCGCAGTTGTGGCCGGCCTCGTGCATGAGGGTCTCCGCGAGGGCGTCGACACTCTTTTCGTACCCCTTGGTCGTGTAGGCCATGTGAATTCCGCCGACACGACCCTTGGCGAGTTCGTCCGCGTCCGTGTCCGTGATGCGCCAGATTCTGGCTCGCTGCCATACCTCTCTGAGAGTCTTGTCACTACCGTTGGGACAGTGTTCGGCGTAATGATCGTGGCACGCCGAGAATTCCTTGATGTTGTCGACCGTGCTGTCAACAAGCGCCATCGCGGCATCGACGTGTGCCCGCTCGTCCTGGGGGACGACCGCAATGGTCCGGCCTTTGAAGACGGGCGGTGTTCCGGTGCCATAGCGGGCGCGTCGGATTACCGACGGGGCTGCCTTGCCCTGCTGTACCACATGGGCAAGCTCGTGAGCGAGAAGGTGACGGCCCCGGTGAGAGCTTTCATCGAACTGCCCGTCTGCAAAGGCGATGTCACGGCCAAGCGTGTAGGCGCGGGCGCCGATTTTCCGGGATGCAGTCTGCGCGCGGCCATGGGTATGGACACGCACGCCGGAGAAATCCGCATTGAAACGCGGCTCGAAATAGGATCTCGCCGCAGGCGACATGGGGACGCCGCCGCCACTGACAGCGTCTGCCGCTGACTGCGCGGCCTCGGTCTGCGGCGCGGGTTTTCCCGCATCAGCAGGCTTGGTCAGGATCTCCTCTTCTTCGTCTTCACGCTGGAGACGGACCGTGTCCTTTTCCTCTTCGGCGCAATCCGCACACATGCGCTGTATGCCTGAACCACGCGAGACACTACCGGATGACAGCACCTGATTTGACACGACAGCATCGGCGACCCGGTCGGCTTCACGCTCCAGCGGGTCGTTGGCCGGACCGATACGCATTGCCGTCTGGATGAAAGGCCTTGCCGGCCGCACTCCGGTTTCGTTCCCACGCGCCGATTGGCTATGGCCGTGAAGCTTCGTCATGATGCGGTCCGGCGGTCGCGTATAAGACTCGATGACATCACGGAATCACTTCGCTTCCTGAGATCTTGAACGGCTGTTTTACGGACGCAGGGGCTTCAAAGACCTCGCTATAGATGTTGAACCCCTTTGCGCCGCCTGTTCGTTCGACTTCCGCTAGATACTGATCCTTGAGATAGGCAACGGAATAACCGGTGTTGAAGATGTTTTCCCTGACGCTAACGGCGTCGCGCGGCAACGGCAGGTCGCTCACATCGTGTTCGGGCGGAATCGGAATGATTGCCCGCGCGCCGTTTATCCAGTCGTACCGGTCGCAAATCTGCACTTTCCACGACACGACCTTGGCAACGAGCTCGGAAGACGTCGGCGCGCCCGCACCGGCCGCCGACGTTCCAGCGCTGGCAGGCGTTCCTGTCGAAGTTCCGGTGGTCGACGTCTCGACGCCCGAGACGCCAGTCGTCGGCGTCGTTTCGGCGGGTGGGGTTCCTGTCGATGTGCCTGTGGTTGACGTAACCGTCGGTGCCAGAGCTGTCGAAGCGGGTTCCAGACGCACCGTCACGACAGAAGAGACGGTATAACCACCCAGCGCAATTGCCAGATCCTGCTCCAGCGGGTCCTTCATTTCATAGCTGCGGGTGCTGAGGTTGGGTTCGGCGACTTTGGCGCGCACCGAATCCTGCCACTTCAGAGTCCGCTCTGTTCCCGGAGGCTGCAGGGTTTCCCCGTGACCTGCCGCAAGTCTCGCCTTAATACCCTGTGTTACGACGTATTTGTTACACTCCTCGCCTTTGTCTCCGGCTAAGCAGGCGCGGTGTGTTTCGCGCAGGAACTGGGGCAAACCGGTCCCTTCGCGCGTGAAGTCGAAGTCGGACTGGCTGATCCTGCGGGTTGAACCGGATCCGTCGAGCCAATGCTGCAGATGGGTGGCGGCCAGAGGATAATTCGCCTTGGCGCGGTTGATCGCCGTCTGCAGATCCGCCCGCCGCTTGGCCAGCTCGTCAGGTTTCAGGGTCGTCCCGCCTTCGGGCGTGGTCGACTTGCCCGTGATCGTGCACTGGTCCTTTCGCCGGATTACCGGGGTCGGTGCGTGGCCCTGCTGTACGACGTGCGCCAGCTCGTGAGCCAGAAGGTGGCGGCCCTGGTGAGAGCCCTCGTCGAACTGCCCGTTCGCAAAGGCGATGTCGCGGCCGAGCGTATAGGCGCGGGCGCCGATGCTCCGGGATGCCGTCTGCGCGCGGCCGTGGGTATGGATGCGTACGCCGGAGAGATCGGTATTGAAGCGTGGCTCGAAATAGGATCTTGCCGCAGGCGAAAGCGGCACACCACCGGAACCGACCGCGTCTGCTGCAGACCGTGCCGCTCCATCCGCCGGCGAGGGTCTGCCCGCATCGGCAGGCTTGGTCAGGATTTCCTCTTCTTCGTCTTCTCGCTGGAGCCGGACCGTGTCCTTTTCCTCTGCGGCGCATTCCGCACACATGCGCTGTATGCCCGTTGCCCGCGAGATTGTGCCTGCGGCCAATACCTGATTGGAGACGACGGCGTCAGCAGCCTTGTCGGCGTCGCGCTCCAGCGGGTCATTGGCAGGACCGATCTGCAATTTTGGTTGCAGGTCCGCCGCCTTGGGATGCGAAGCAAATTGCTGACCAGTGATCCTCGATGCGAAGCTCATACGTGTCAGAATCCTCCTAGAACCTGATCTCTGCCGAACCCATGAATCCGTGCAGGGCCTCGGCTTCGCCGTTGAGCGGTTGCACAAGGCGGTATGCCGCGCCGATGGACACGGGCGCCACGCGACCGGGAGATCCAAACATCGGAATGGTAAACTCTGCTCTCGGCCCAACCTGCAACACCCAGGATGGAGCGATCGTGGTTGCGCGGGGATCGCCTTCGGTGGATGGTCGCAGGGCGAACCGGCCGACTCCGAAACCGGTTTCCACGCGCGCATTGAAGCCGCCGAACCGAGATCCTCCGAAGCCGCCCAGTCTGAATTGGCCGCCTACGACGCCGCTGCCGAACTCAGTGGCTGGGCGACGCGACTCGGGTTGATCGGTGACTGCGGCCTCGGTCTCGAATGCCGTCCCTAGAAGATCGATGTCGGCTCCGGCGGTGAGGCGAATGCGGCCCGATACCCAATCCGCCAGGAATCGCCGATATGAGATCAGCATGATGCCGGTTTCGCTGCCGAGATTGCGCCCGAACGAAACGTTCACTTCATTGGCTCCTCCGCCCATGCAATACACGGCAATACGGTCTGCGACACGGTGATCGCTGCGCCCTATGCCGCAAAGATGCCCAGACTCATGCAGGAGGGTCTGTGCGAGGGCGTCAACGCCCTGACCATAACCTGAGTCGGTGTAGGCAATGTCCGATCCGCCCGGGAAAGCTCTGGCGTAGGCTGTCGGATCGCTGCTCGTGATGCGCCAGATTGCCGCCCGGCCCCAGACCGTTCGCAGCGTGCTGTCATTTCCGTTGGGACACTGATCGGCAAAGTTATCGTGACAGGCGGAGAAACCTTTGGGGTCATTGACGATTTCGTCGACGCGCTGCATTGCGGCATCGATGTGTTCGCGCTCATCGGCAGGTGCCACAGCGAGTGTGTGGCTGCCGAATGCGGGCGGCTTGCCCGTGCCGTATCGGGCGCGGCGGATTACAGGGGATGGCGTCCGGCCTTGCTGGACCACATGTGCCAATTCGTGGGCAAGCAGGTGACGGCCGCGGTGGGAACTCTCATCGAACTGCCCGTCCGCAAAGGCGATATCGCGGCCGAGCGTGAAGGCGCGGGCGCCGATGTTCCGGGATGCGGCCTGCGCGCGGTCATGGGTATGGATGCGTACTCCGGAGAAATTGGCACTGAAGCGCGGTTCGAAATAGGACCTTGCCGCAGGCGAAAGCGGGACGCCGCCGTTGCCAACAGCGTCTGCCGCCGACTGCGCCCCTTTGGTCGCCGGCGAGGGTCTGCCCGCATCTGCAGGCTTGGTCAGGATTTCCTCTTCTTCATCCTCGCGCTGCAGCCGGACCGTGTCGCGTTCGTCCGACTCGCACGCGGCGCACTTCCGCTGGATACCGCCGGCGCCGGAATGAGCGCCTGTCGCGACCGCCTGGTTGGAAACGACAGCATCGGCAACCGCGTCGGCCTCGTGCTCGAGCGGGTCGTTGGCGGGACCGATCCGCAGCTTGGGCTGGATGGAAGCCGCCGCCGGCGTTCGCAGCCCGCCGTCCTGGCTTGGCCCGTCAGAGCCATTTCGGAAGGATCTCATGGCGGTATCCGATCCTTAATGGTGTAGCTGGTCTTGTGTTTACGGTTGTAGGCGCGGCGCCAGCGCCTGCATTCCCTCATGACCTGCTCATTCCTGTGCACGTTCTCTGGCGACGACTTCCAGCGGAAGAATGACTCCCCGCAATAGGGGTCGCGATAGCTGCCGCGGGCCTCGATCCTGTGTTCTTGCCGGATCAGGTTCTCCCGGCCAACGGCCACCTGATGGCCGCCGCTGCCCCGCGGTTTCGCCACGTCCGGGCCCCGCTTGCCCTGATCGGCGAGCCACGCGTGACCGCATAGTTCATGGCCGAGGACGAGCCAGGGGTCCATGTTCAGGTTTACACCCGATCTCGTCGTAGCGCCCCAGAGCTTTCTGGAATTTGGTGACGGAACCCTGAGGGCGCCGCCGGATCCGCCGCTGCCTTCGGTATTCGCCTTGGCGATTTCGGTGTAGCCGGTGCTGGGCGTTCGGGCATCCGACACCACGATCGTCCAAAGGTTCTTGGATCCTGTGAGATCGCAGATGCAGGAGCAGCCCGTGGGCGTGTCCACTCTCTGCTGTCCGGACTTCGTCTCTTCCTCTTCGGTCGGGCCCACGATCTCCTTCGAGCACAGGCCGCCACCGGCGCCGACGTCACCGGCGCCGTTGACCTTAAAACTGCCTGCCGCGCAGAGGCTGGCGAGGTACTGTTCGATCGTTTTTGCATTCGTCTGCTTCAAACCCTTGCCGTCCGGGTCGGGAATCTTCGACGACGGCCGATGCACAGCGATGCGCCGGCGTACCGTCCTTCCGTCGGACCTGCCAGCGCCGTCCTGCTGCATGACGTGGGCGAGTTCATGGGCAAGCAGGTGGCGTCCCCGAGAGGTCTGCGGTGCAAACTCCCCGGCACCGAATGCGATATCCCGACCGAGCGTATAGGCGCGGGCGCCGATTGCGCTGGCCGCATGTTGTGCCCGGTTGCCGGTGTGAACGCGAACGCCGGAGAGATCGCGCCCGAAACGGGGCTCGAAATAGGATCGCGCCTCTGCGGGGAGCGGCGTGCCGCCGCTCTCGACCGCGGCAGCGGCGCTTTGCGCGGCGCCGTCCGAGCGTGCTGTGCTGCCGGGACCTTCCGGCTTTGTCAGGATCTCCTCGTCCTCTTCGTCCTGGCGTTGCAGCCGCACGGTGTCCCGCTCTTCGGATTCGCATTCCGCGCACATGCGCTGAATGCTCTCCGGCGCGTTGGCGAGGTTCGAAACGCGCGACTGGTTGGAGATCACCGCGTCGGCCACTCTGTCGGCCTCCCGCTCAAGGGGATCGTTGGCAGGGCCGACCCGAAGCTTCGGTTGTATCGCACGCACCGTCCCCGGCGATGGCGCCGGGGCGTCGATGCGGCGTTGACACCGGCTCATTCTCATCACGCGTCCCCGTCCGCGCCCGTCGCTCTGGCTATCGCTCTGGCGAGTGTGCGCCTGATCTGGCCGGCATCTGCACCATGCGGCACGCGGACCTTGAGACGGTCGATGTTGACGCGGCCTGCGGGCAGGGCTGTCCCGGTTTGCCCGCTGGCGATCTCGGACAGGGCCGATGTCACGGCATCGCCCGTGCGGAGCGCCTGCGTGCGGCTGCCGCGGCCCCGGATCGTCGTGCCGCCGACTGACGTGCCGGCCGGTGCCTTGCCATCGCTCTTCACTGTGCCGCTCCGAATTGCCAACTCGGCCGGAATTCCTTGTCGAGTTTCCGCATCTCCGCGCGTGCCGCCCTGCCGATGTGATCCATGGAGACGGGAACGCCTTCGTTGGCAGCGAGAAAGGCCGCGTTCACCGCGATGACCACGATATTGCCGCCGGCAACCTCGAGGCGGCCGAGGGCCCTGAAGTCAATGCTCTCGGTGCGCGTTTCGCTCGGAAAGGCATGCGACCAGATTCGTTCACGCTGCGATGCGTCCGGAAACGGCAAGTCGATGACGAAACGGAGACGGCGCAGGAATGCTGTGTCGATATGGCTCTTCAGGTTTGTGGCGAGTATGGCAAGACCGGAGTAGGTCTCCATGCGCTGAAGCAAATAGCTGATCTCGATATTGGCATAGCGGTCGTGGCTGTCTTTCACTTCACTGCGTTTGCCGAACAGGGCGTCCGCCTCGTCGAAAAACAGCACGGCGCCGCCGGCCTCGGCCGCGTCGAACACACGCCGCAGGTTCTGTTCGGTCTCGCCGATATACTTGGAGATGACCTGCGAAAGGTCTATCCGGTACAGATTGAGATCGAGTTCGCGGGCGATAACCTCCGCCGCCATGGTCTTGCCGACGCCGCTCGGCCCGGCGAACATCGCCGATACGCCTCGCCCCCGAACCAGCTTCCTGCCGAAGCCGCCATCGCCGTAGACGGTGGCGCGGTGACGAACCTGCGCGGCGATCGCCTTCAGGTCGCCCGCAATGTCGTCCGGGACCACGATGTCGTCCCAAGAGAAGCGGGGCGCAATCCTCTCCGCCATGGCGTCAAGACCGCGGCTGGCTGCATCGCGGCAGGCGCACCAGATATCGTCACCGTCAAGCGTTCCCGCGACCTCGGCGCAGATCGAGGCGATCTCAGAAGGACCCAGCTGGAAATGCGAAGCGAGTGTCGCGGCCGAGGCAGCCGCCTTGCGCCGAGGGCCGGGAAGGACCGTGCGCCAGATTTCAGCGCGGTCTGCCTCCTCAAGAGACGATGTACGCAGGATCGGTACGTGTCCGGTCACATCGGGCCGACGATCCGCGACGACGATCAGGCGGGTGCGAATTTCCGAGAGGATTTCATCCGCAACCGTGTCCATCTCGGCGCGCCCTGCCGCCGTCAAACCCTCGCCGATTTCGGTAAGGTCGACCAGGACCGCCACGCCGCGCAACGCCGAGTCGCGGGTAATCAGCTGGAGTGCCCGGGTGCGGTCCGGTCCCGGCGGCGGCAAACGCGCGACCACGAGCTCCTGAAGGCCCTGGCCGGATTTCGCTGCGATCATCGCCGCAATCGACCGGCGTCCGGACCGGCGTGGTCCGATGATCATGGCCGTTGCCGACTGCTCCGTGCGAAGGCGTTCGAGAAATCGTTCGGCACTTTCCATCACGGAATTGGGGCAGGGGCCAGCCGGCACCGTTTTCAGCAGATGACCGATCCGCTGATCGCTGCCCAGATTGCCGGCCAGAAACTCCGAGAGTACTTCGTCGGCAGCGAGCGGTGATAGCGCTCCGGCCTTGTCCGCGGCGCACTGCACAAGGTGGTGGCGCCTCAGGCGTGACCCGGGCGACAGCAGTTCCCGAGCCAGTCTGGAGGCGTCAGGATCGCCAGACGTCAACAAGGCTATGGCGAGATGCGGCGTCGGGTGATCCAGGGCAAGCCGGTCGTGGGCATAGCCGAACAGTGCCGAAAAAGCGGCATCGAAATGGGCGGCGCCCGCTAGGAGGATCACATCTTCCTCGAAGCGCGACAACGAGAACATCGCAGACAAATGGTCGATTGCCGCGGGTGTGCCGTCCAGACGCATGGCCTCCCGGGCATCCAGATAGGCGCCTTGGGCAACAAGGGTCTCTTCGCCTGCCGTGAAGCGGGCAGTATCGCTGCGCAGCAGCCAGTCCGCGTCGAGATCGGTCATCACCGGTGTTGCTGGCGCGTGATCCCCACTTGCCGGCTTGCCCGCCCGCAGGTTGGCCACGTAGTCGCCCAGCAAACGGCGGAGCCAGGCAAGCCCGAGCTTTACGGTTTCGTAGTTCCGGGCACGCCACGCGTCATCCGCTTCGACTGCGGTGCTGAATTCTTCATATGCCGGCGACTTGTTCATGGTCTTACGGGTCAAGCCTGAATGTGAATCCGCCGTCTCTGCTGCGCGCGCCATCGACCTGCACGGCGACGCCGTATGCCGGATCCGCCGGCGCCAGAACCGGCAAGGTCTGTGCAGCGTCGGCGACCGGAATCTCCACTTGCGTATCGATCGGCGCGGCCCACGGATCGCCCGCTCCCGGCGGCCGGATCCTCACCGCGGCATCGCCGATGATGACTTCCGCCAGGCGCGCGTCGGCATGCCAGAGCCGGGTTCCCTGAACCTGAAGGACGGTCGCGGCCGGGCCATTCGCCGGAGCGACCGCAGTAACCCTGGGCACCAGCTGGATCAGGGCCAGGTTCGAGGCGTAGGAGCGGTCTTCGGTAAACGTCGTGCCGTGATCCAGCGCGCCGCCAACACCTTCGGTCGGATGGACAGCGATCACCTGGACGGATATCGGCCCCGGCTGGAGCCGTTGACCGGCCGGGATGGGGCGGGGGGCGGCGTTGTCCAGATCGGCCGGGTACTGGTCGTCCGGTATCGTTATGCGGATGCGGCCGTCGGCGGGCGGGACGACGCGGATCGGGTCGAGCGATCCGAGGCGGACATAGACCCTGTCGGCCAATGCGTTCTCCGAAATGATCGTGATCTCGTCTCCGATCCGTGCGCGCAACTCTCCGATCGGTCCGTTTGCGGCGGGGGTGACGTAGGCGTCGAGAACCTCCGGCGGCCTGCGGACATTGACCAGAATACGTCTCGTTTCCACCGGCTGCGGCCGTGGCCGCGGTGCCGTGCTCTCGATCTGCACGACGCGGGCGTCGTAAACGACGGATCGACGGAAGTTCGATTCCGACAAGGCGGACCAGATCTTCGTGAGATCGTCGAGTTCGGCCGGGTGCAGAACGAGTTTTACGCGTTCGAACTCGTCGATCAGTTCGGCATCGAGTACAGGGTCTCCAACCGTGCCGGCCGCCGCCCGCTGTATTGTCAGTTCCTCGACCCGGTTGCCGAACTCATGGAAGACCTGCATCGCGTCGCCAAGCATCGTCTGCGCGTTGAGGTCGGCGTCGGGCTGCGACTCCAGTTCGCTTTGGGTGGTCATCAGATAGCGCAGATTGAGGGAAAGCGGCGGGCGGCCATAGGTTGCCGGATGTCCTTGTCCGGGAATCTCCTGGTTCTTGAGGCTGGCGTTCTCGAGCACCTGAAAGAGGTACAGATTGATCCGGCCGCCGGCGACGCCGGTCACGGTTACATCCGGCGGCGCGATCGTTACCGAATTTTGCAGCGTCATGCGATCCAGGAGCAGCGTGCGCAATGTCCGGCTTACGGCGGTTATGGCGGTGTGGTTCGCCATGTCCCAGGCTACCGGGGAATTCCGCGGCGCGCCCGGGCATACGACTCGAAGCCGCGAGTCCTATTGCTGACCGGTCTCGGCCCAGACGGCTGTTGCGGCTTCGGCGCGGGCGGTGCCTGAAACTCGATCGAGACCTGTCCGATGGACAGGCTGGGCGGTTGCGGGGAGGGGCGTGATTCCCTGCTGTCGGAGAGCAGGGTGTCCGGCTGTGCCTGATGTCCGGTCCGGGCGGGCTCAGCGACCGGAGCGGCGTCCGCCGGCGATGCTTCAGTGACGTTCGGAGGAGGCGGTGCGACGGCTTCGCGGTCACCGGATTCGGGTGTGTGCGCCTCAGATGCGGTTTGCCACCGTTGCTCGGCGGGTGCCATTTGCCGGCTGGCGGGCGGGTTCGGTAACGGTGTTTCGGGCCGAAGATGGGCGCTGCGGTCTTCGTTGCCCCGGTCCGTACCTTGTGAGGGCTCGAACCGGGCTTGGCCCGTAGCGGTGCCGGGACCATCATGAGATGCTGCGCGCCGCCGGAGGAGTGGCCGTTCGGGAGTGGCTGGGGCCGGAGACGATGCCTGCCGGTCGGGGCGTTCGGCGGCGCGGTGGGACGTGTCCGGATATTCCTCGTAGACGCGTGTCACGGCCGGTGTCGGCTGTTCCGGCGAACTCTCCTTCCCGGATTGATCGTCTTGGTGCGGTGGTAGGGGCGGCCCCGCGGACCGACCGGCTTCTTCCCTGTCCTGCGGGCCGGGGGAAGCAGGTGGCGGGCGTCCGGGTGCTGACTCAAAGGACTGTCGATCATCGGGTGCGGTCGCCTCCGTGAAAACGGTTTCCTCGGAGAGGCTGTCCTCGGCAGAAGTCCCGTCTGTCCCGGCGGACGACACCGGCGGCTCGAAGCGCGCACGCTGGCGCAGTGCGAGAGTGACGCCGTTCGCCGCGCCGGTCTGTCCGGCTGCACGTCGGGATACGCGTTCGAAAAAGCCGGTCATCTGGCGCTGCCTCCCGTCTCGATCAGCTGCAGGTATTTCTGGCGCCGTGTTGCCGGTAACGCGAGAATGTCCGCTTCCGCCCAGTGATAGACCCTGGCGAGGCGATCGACCTGACGGAAGATGTCGCCGCCCCTCGCCACGGCATTTGTCAGTATGGACAGGGCGTCGAACTCGGCGACGAACTCTGCACCGCAGGCCGTGCACTTGACGGCGGCGTGGCGATCGAGGCCCGGCTCCAGCTTCTGAACGGCGCTTTCGACCGCGGGCCCGACAATCGCCTGTACGGTCTCAAGGTCGATGGCTTCGCCTTCGTCGTCCGTCACGTCCAGGACCACCTTGCCGATCAGTTCATTCGCTGCGAGGGCCGGATCGCTCCGCGCCGTTCTCGCGGCCCTTTCCTCCATGAAGCCGTTAGGCAGCCTGAACCTGACATGCAGATTTCGCCCGTTGTCGCCGCAGTCCAGTTCGAATGATTCATGCTCCGACCTGGCCGACTGGTCGGCGAGGAAGGTTTCGAGCGAAAGCGAGATCTCTGACAACTCCCGGCATTCAGCGGTGCCACAGCCGGCGACCAGATCGACCCGGTCTCCCAACAGGCGCTGGCACAGGGCGACCAGCAGCCGCTCCCGATCGCCACCCGACATGAGCCGCACGAGCTTTGACACCGGCTCGTCGAGCTCTTCGACCGGTTCGACGATACGTTCCAGCAAGGCGCTGGTCTTGCGTGCCGCGGACCAGGAGGCCGGAAGCTCAAGGAGGAATGCTTCGTCCCGGCCCGTGAGATCCCGAAGGACCACGGTCCCGTATCGCCTGCCGGCACGCCAGACTCCGTGCAGGAGCTGCACTTCCATGGCCGTTCATCCTCCCAGCTCGATCCCTTCGGGCGGCCCGAACGCGATTGCGTCAGCCGGCGGGTTCGGTGAAGCTCGGCTCTGCCGGCTCAGTCACGGCCTGGTCGCGCACCCAGCCCTCGTTCTCCATCTTGATTTGCGCGATGGCGACCGCGTTGGCGTTGGCGTCCAGTTCGGGAAGGGCCTGGAATTCAGAGACCCAGCAGCGGAATACCTGATAGGACAGGACCTTCTGGCCGGCTTCGTTGAACACATCGATGATGACGTCCTTGCGGAAGTCGGCCAGGGAAACCTCCGATCCGTCGCCGGCGCCGAAGTTCCAGACCTTGTTGGCCCATTGCTCGAACTCGAGATCGTGGGTCACGCCGCGCTCCAGCATTATGGCCTCGTAGGACGATCGGCCGGGCGATTTGCGACTGGTGGACGGATCGCCGCCCTCGCGGTGTTCGACGACTTCCGTCGTCCGTTTCAGGGCGCCGACCTTGCTTATGCCGGCGACGTAGCGCCCATCCCACTTCACGCGGAACTTGAAGTTCTTATACGGATCAAAGCGGCGCGGGTTCGTTGTAAACGGGGCCATGATACCGACTCCTTATGCTTCCGGACGACGAACGATCTGCTGGATCTTGATGATGACGAACTCAGCGGGTTTGAGCGGAGCGAAGCCGACCTCGATATTGACGATGCCGTTGTCGATGTCGCTCTGAGTGGTCGTCTCACCGTCGCATTTCACGCTGTAGGCTTCGCGCGGCGATGAACCCTGGAACGCCCCCTTGCGGAACAGGTCCTGCATGAACGCGCCGACATTGAGCCTGATCTGCGCCCATAGCGGCTCGTCGTTCGGCTCGAAGACGACCCATTTGGTGCCGCGGAACAGGCTCTCCTCGATGAACAGCGTCATCCGCCGCACGGGCACGTATTTCCAGTCAGAGGCCAGCGCGTCGGCGCCTTCCATGGTGCGTGCGCCCCAGCAGATATTGCTGTAGATCGGGAAATTGCGCAGGCAGTTCACACCCAGCGGATTAAGATTTCCGTTCTCCTGGTCGGTGAGCAGGTAGGTCAGGCTCTCGACATTCCGCAGTGATGCCTCGGTCCCCGCAGGTGCCTTCCAGACGCCGCGCGCCGTGTCCGTTCGCGCCCACAATCCGGCAACCGTCCCGCTGGACGGAAGGGACCTGGGGCGGTTCTGGTTGAGCGTGTCGGTGATGTTGGTGCGCGGGAAATAGACCGCCGTATTCGGATGACACAGACCTTCATTGTCCATCAGCCACGTCAGCATCTGGTCCGCCGTGCGCACATTGGCGGGGATGTCGATGATCATCATCGAACGACGGTCTTCGACATAGGCTTCCGCCTCCGAATAGAGGGTGCGCATCGCGGCTGCGGGCAGGGTGGTTGCCTCGGGGATGCACAGGATGTTGAACATGTCGACATCCTCCAGGGCGTAGAGCCCGGTCTTGGCCGCCTGCTGGCCCTGGAAGAACGCCACGGGAACCGGGCGGAACGTTGTCCCGGCTGCCGGCGGCGGTCCGTCATGTCCCTGCGAAGCCACATTCGGACCGAGTGCCGTCTGCTGCGTGTGAGCAATCGCGTTGGTGGCGGCCGACAGGCGGACGCCTCCCGGAGCCGCACCGGCGGCGGCGCCTGTAAACCTGACGATTGTGGCCGGGTCATAGGGCCGGGCTGCGCGGCCGAGCTGAACGAAGAACCGCAACGGGTTGGCGGCCGTGTCGTCCCCTATCAGTTGTACCGTGGCGCCGCTCAACAGGGGCTTTTGGCCGTCCGGGACAGTGGGGTCAGCCGCCGCCCGCCTGATGGCCTGTTCAATGAACGGCCTGAGGTCGCCGTAGGTGGTCGGTACCGGTCCGTTGTACTGGATCGTGCCGGCAATTGCGCCCGGCCCGATGTCGACGTTGAACGCGTCGCCGTCGCTGGGGATCGAAGGACCCGGACCACCGCTCGATTCCGGCAGCGTGTTGCCCAGCGTGCCGTTGCTTACGGGCCGGAACGCCACGGCGAAGGGGTCGGGAATGTTCGCCGGGTTGAGGCCTGCGCGATCAAGCTGAACCAGCATGGACGCCTGATTGACCACTTCGAGTGCATTGTTGGGAACATTGGGCCGCATGGTCAGGTTTCGGTGCACTTCAGTCTGAAGCACCGTCGTGCGATCGCCGTCGACGCGGACCTCGCTGACAATGAGGTTGAACTGTTCGAGAGGATTGGCCGTATCGTAGTTGACTTCCAGCCGGATCGAATTGCCCCACTCGCCTGGGTTGATCGCGCTTTCGCCGCGTATCCGGCGGCCGGCCGTGGCGCGAAAGATCTCGTCGCCGGCGCCGGCGGGCTGGGATGTCAGGACGACAGTCGCGGCACGGGCGTTGTCAGGCGCCGCCGCGCCGGTGTCCGCGACACGCACGACCCAGGCCTCGGTGCCGCCATTGAGGAAAAACTGCTGGATTGCGTAAGCCGTCTCGCTGAAGCGGTCGAGGCCGCCATATTCGCGCTCGAAGTCGCCCATGTTGAAAATCTGAACGGCTTCATTGAGCAGGCCCTTGCGGAAAGTGCCTATAAATGCGCCGACAGACGTACTGACTGCCGGAACGGGACGGACGCCACTGGGGATTTCTTCTACGTAAACACCGGGGTAGGTCGGCTGCACAGGCATGGGGCACTCCTCGTTGCGAAAGGATTGTCCAACCTGCGCGCCGCATCGCGAATATATAGCTCTGCACCCCCCAAGGCAGGCGCAGGCAATGTCAGGTAACGGATGGTTGCCGCATCCACTTTACCTTGCGTAAACCTATCCGCTTTCGAAATTCATGTACATTGTAAACTTCGAAAATCAGCGTACGGACAACAATTATAGGTTGTATTGGTGCTGTTTGCTCTGGGCCTGTCCGACTTTCCTCGAAACCGGAGCCGGACCACACCGGGTGATGAACCGGTGCGTCGTTCGCGCACGCTGCATGCCTTGTCCGGGCGGGTGTTCCACGCCATAGTTGGCTCCTGACACTGCATGTCATTCTGTTCAAAGGGGTCTTCGAGAGCAGGCAATGGAAAACTCCGCCTCTCGCATCAAGGTATTTGAGGGACTGGACGACGACGTCGTCCAGCGCCTGTCCGCGCAATGCCGCTGGCAGCGCCTGCGTGCCAATAGTCTCGTGGTCGAGCAGAGCGACGATACGACGGACCTCTTCCTGATTGCGGAAGGCCGGGTGCGCGCAAAGAAGTTTTCGCTGGCCGGCAAGGAAGTGAGTTTCATTGATCTCTCTTCAGGCGACGTGTTCGGCGAATTCTCAGCGATCGACGGTCAACCCCGCTCGGCCACGGTGGTAACGCTGACGGACTGCGTGGTCGGCAGGCTTTCCGCAGATGCTTTCATGCGCCTGCTGTCCGAGCACCCGGAAGTTTCGCTCAAAGTCATTGAGATGCTGGTTGCCAAGGTCCGCGAGTTGTCGGAGCGTGTCTTCGAGTTCTCTGCGCTTGCCGTCCGCAACCGGATCCACGCGGAATTGCTCCGCCTTGCCCATACCGCAAAGCCCGGGGCCGAAGAAAATTCCGCCGTGATTGACGAGGTTCCGACCCACTACGAAATCGCAACCAGGATCAGCACCCATCGCGAAGCGGTGACACGCGAACTGAACACGCTCGAGGCCAACGGCGTGATCAGAGCCGAGCGTGGAAGGATTGTCGTAAGGGATATGAAGGCTCTGCGCTCGATGGTCGATCAACTGATTGAAATCGAAGGCGGATTTACCTGAACCAAGGCTGCGGCGGCTTCGGACGTCTTTCGACCGAGAGGCCATTTCGCCGGACGTTGGAAAAAATTCTCTCTTTGTGAGGAATCCCACACGCGGATTCCCAGACCACGCTTATCTAAGTAAGCAGCAGGCGACACGTCTGAATGGCTAGGGCAAAGGAGAGTTCAATGACGTCCGACAATTACTGGCATGAGAAGCGCATTACGCTGAAGGACATTGCCGGTGCCTGGGTTCCGGTTCTTGTCGTATTCGCGATCGTGCTTGCCGTTACCGTCTTCTAGGCGGTGAAGCGATCGCATTCGCCCCTTTTGCGATCGCACCCCTTGGCTGGCCACCCGACGCCTCTCTGGCGTGGCTTCCAAGGCTTTCTCCCTCGCCTCGATTCGCAGTGAGCGTTTCCCGGATCGTTGGCGTTCCTGGCCGCTCCGTTTGCCATCACGGCGGAGCGGCTTTTTTTGCCTGCGGTTTGCGTCACTTTCGGGGGATGCAAAGAAAGACCCGCCGCCGGAAGGCCGGGCAGCGGGTCGGAATTTCTGTTGCGCGCGCGGTGGCACGCGCCTATGCCGTCAGTCCAGAGACAGCCAGGAGTCCTTGCTCGCTGCAATGCGTTGAGTGTCGTAGACGTCCGGTCAACATTCACCGTGTAGTTGGACACTTTCACTTCGCCATTCTGGGTGCTGTGTACCCGCATCGCGACCGTTGCGCCGTCATCGTAACGCTCGCCGTTCTGATGAGCATCGGCAACACTGCGCAGCATCAGCGCAATTGTTCCAAGCTTCTCGGAAACAGCCAGGTGCTGGGCCTGCCGCGGATCGACCTCCAGCGTAGCGGTCTTGCCGATCGCGACGCGCTCCTTACTCTTGTGACGATCAGTGATCTGGTCAATGGCAAGCACCTTGATGTTGGTCAGAACGGTTTCGCTGACATAGGACGGGCGCTGCTGATCATCTGTCGGATTCTCCTCGCGTGTCAGGACAACATCGACACGGTCCTGAGGGAGAATGAAGCCGCCAGCGCCGGTCTCGGGCGAAATGCTGACACTGTATGCGCGCATGCCGGACCGGAGCGTTCCGGCCAGGAAAGCGTTCTTGCCGTCATGCAGGCTGCGCATGCTGAGCGGCTGGCCGGTATTGAGCGCCACCGTAACGACACGCCCATTGAACTTTGAAAGCGCGTCGGGCGAAGCCGACTTGGTCACGAAGCTGGCATTGACCGCCCGACTTGGCCATTCCTGCCACTGAAGGGCTGCCTCTTCGAGCTTGTCGCCAATCTTCATGTCGCGGGCGAGAACCAGAACCTGTTCGGTCTCAATCTGCGGCACGACCGGCGCAGCGACCTGGACGGGAGGAGGCGGTGCCGTCATGTTGCTCGCGACATAGGCCGCTGTGCCGGCTGCCGTGAGGGCACCGAGGAATACAAAGACACGAATGAGTTTAGTCGAGCCCTTGGTCTTGTATTTGTAGCCGCGTCCGATCATTGCCTGTCCCGCCGAATTCTTGTGCCCTAGCGCATTTCTGACTGGGTGCATGAAAACAGAATCGAAGCGCTCTGAAAACCTGAAGCTCTCGCGAGGGATAACAAAGCTAAACAGAGATCAGTAAAATTCTATATTGCTTTTATTCAACTCTGACTGGCCTTCGATACTTTAACGATAAAGATCGCGGAAATATGCCTGACGGCATGATTAGGAAAGTGTGAAGGCGAGCAGGCGTAGCGATTCATTAACGCTTGCACTACGGAAAACTTTTTTACGTCGGAAACCGGCGTTTCAGCCCGTCTGACCGAGTTTTCTGATTGATCTGATCGTGGATGCGGTGCTTTCGGCGGCCAGCTGATACCACTGTGCGAACGGATAGAGGATCAGTTTGGCGACGTCGTTCTGGGGAACATCGCCTGCGCCCATCTCAACCTTGCAGGGGCCGGGAACGTAGTAAGTACCGAAGAGCACATCAAAAATCGGAAAGACATTGGCCAGGTTCTTGCCATGCGCCTCCGGGCAATCGGCGTGATGCCAGCGGTGAAATCGTGGTGACACGATCACGTAACGCAGCGGTCCGTGATGCCAGTCGACATTGACGTGCACATAGGCATTGAGCAAGGCGAGGAAGATGGCGCCAAAGCCAATGACCTGGGCCGGGAAACCGAGCCAGCTCAGAAACACGATGTAGAAGGTGCGGACGACAATGGGTTCGAAAAAGTGTACGCGATAGGTCGTCAGCGCCGTCACATCAGGGTCGGAGTGATGAATGGCGTGGATCGGCCATAACACCTTCGTGCTGTGCATCAGCCGGTGGGCCCAGTAGTCGACGAAATCAAAGCAGAAGACCGCAAACGGGATCAGGATCCATACAGGGACTTGCTGCCAGAATGACGTGTCGATGTGCGGAATCGAGAGCGCCGCATATCCCTGGCGAACCGAGTCGGAGAGCAGGAATGCCGCTGGAACCAGCAGGGCATTGAGCACCAGGATTGCCAGGTTGGCGAATACGCCCTCGACGAGGCGCTTCGGCCAGGAAAACCGGAAGCCTGATCTGAAAAGTGAAACAGCCAGCACAAAGAGAGCGAAAAGCAGGACATACGGGACCGTTTCATCGGTGACGATCCGCATCGGCACCGCATATGCGATCTGGCCAATCTGCTCAAATATGGAGATTACCCTGTCCAAAACCCTGCTTCCCGACATTCTTTTTGCTGCAGGGTAGGGCTGTCGGGTTAATTAAACGCTAGTCGAATAAATTTTTAGGCAAATTCGTCCGCGAGCAGCGCCACGGTTGCCCCGGAAACGCAGGGAAGAGCCCATTATTCGGGCTCTCCGCCTTCCTCCGTAACAGAGCCGTCGTCGCCGCCGCCTTCAAACTCTTCAGGCGGATTCTTGTAGCGCTCTATAGCCTTGTTGAGCCGGTCGGAGTCATGCTTCAGGGCCGTGCGCTTCGCAGACTTGGGCATCGGGTCGATGGTCTGCTGGGATTTGTTCACCGCGATCGCGTCACCGGCCTCTGGCGCGATCCGGTCAGTGGCGGCCCAGTGGTCGTACGTGCAGGCCGGAAGCAACACGGCCATCAGCGCGATCGCGGCGGCGGTACCGATGGGCCTGCTTGCAGGTTTGGGATGTGCGCGTCTCATTTCCATATCCCGGTTCACTTTACGATGTGCCCGTCGGTGCCAACGTCGATGCCCGGCAGGCGCCAGCGTTCGACCTCTTCCCGAGGCGTCTCGCTCTTGCCCAGCAGGAAGTAGTCGAGATCGTTTGTCGGTCGGCGACCGTCGAGAGGTGTCGCCAGCTTGCCGGGCGCAGTGACCGGTTTGACGAGCCTCGGGGTGACGATGATCACGAGGTCGGTCTCGTTCTTCTGGTAAGACGCGCTCCTGAACAGCGAACCGAGGACCGGAACGTCGCCGACCCAGGGAAGCTGCGAGAGGGTCTTTGTGTTGTTGGCCTGCAGAAGGCCGGCAATCGCAAAGCTCTGGCCGTCGCGCAGTTCGATGGTGGTGCTTGCGCGCCTGACAACCAAGGTCGGAATCTCGATTGTCTGAAGCCTGAGCGTCCGGGTCGTGTCCAGCTGACTGACCTCGGGCTCGATCTTCAGGTTGATCTGACCGTCGTTGAGGACCGTTGGCGTGAATTCGAGCCCGACACCGAACTTCTTGAACTCGATCGTGATCGTGTTGTTGTCCTGGGCGACAGGGAAGGGGAACTCGCCGCCCGCCAGGAAGCTCGCCTTGTCGCCGGAGAGCGCCACCAGGTTCGGTTCTGCGAGCGTTCTGATTGTGCCTTTCTGCTCAAGCGCATTGATCAGAACGTCGATCCGGTTCTGCCCGACGCCGAGCAGGTTGGTCAGAACCCGGCCGAACGGCGTAGAGCCGGTTGCGAGGTTGAGCCCCGTAGTAACATTCAGGTTCTTGGTCACCGCGGTGACATTGATGCCCAGTTCGCGGCCGGCGGACCGGGTTGCTTCCACAAAGCGGACCTCGAGCATGACCTGCTGCGGCGCGCGGACCTTGATCCCGTTCGTGACCGATCCCGGTGCGAACTGCTCGGCGATGGCAAGCGCCTGAGCAGCGGCCGGTGCTCCTGATACCTCGCCACCCAGATAGACCTTGCCGTTGAGGTTCCGGACCGTAACCCATTCGCGCGGCAGGACCTCTCGCAATTTCGCCTGCAGATTGGCGATGTCGTAGGACACCAGAATGTCGACCACGGCGATGAGCTGCTTTTCCTCGTCGTAGAGCGACATGTTTGTCGCGCCTATTTCCTTGCCGAGCACGTAGACGACCTGATTGGTCATCGGAATCACGTCGACAATCTTGGATGATCCGACGACCACGTCGGACACGGCCTTGTCGAACTTTATTGTTTCGGACTTGTTGATCGAGACGGTCAGCGTGCCGACCCGTTCAACATTGGAGATATTGACGACCTTGGTCTTGCCCTGTGCGACGGCATCGCCCACCGGTAACAGGGCTGCGAACAGCATGCCCGCGAGCAGCAGGACAGTGCCGGAAATCCCGGTGAAGTATTGAACCGGCACGCCAAAGACGATTGTGGGACTGATCCGGCGCCTATCCATCACGACCTGCCTTCTTCTGCTGCGCAGCAAAGAGCAGGTCAATGTTGCGCTGGATCCTGGGATCTTTGCTGTCGAGCGAGTGGGCCCGTTTCAGGGCGCGATTGGCCTTGGTCAGGTCGCCTCTCAGGAGATAGGAGAAACCGAGATTGTTCCATGCAGCGGCATTCTCGGGTTCCAGGCTCAGGGCCTTGCGGTAGGACCTGTCCGACATGTCGAAACGCTGCAGCCGGTCGTAGGTCGCAGCGAGACCAAGCCACGATTTGGTCGCTTTCGGATCGCGCTCGACCGCTTCCCTGAAGGACTTTTCAGCCAGCCCGTATTCGCGATTGTTGAAGTAACTGACGCCGTTCTGGTGGGACAGATTGTCGGCGATTATGAGGTCAGGTGCCTTCGGTTCCGCTTCTACAGACGCAGAAGCAGTCGCAATCTCCGGTTTCTTGGCAATGCCAAGACACCCGGTAACACTGGTCAGCAGTGCAAGCGCAACGATGCGCAAATACACCTTACCGACGCAAGTACCCCACTTTATCATAGCCCCCCGACCTCACAGACACCCTGAACAGCATTTTGACGCTCGCATTCAGTCCCGACGGCCGATAGGGCAAACGCACCCGCATGCATGTCTCAAAACACACACCAAACCGACTCGTGGAACTCGACACACACTCAATTGCAGAGGCGGTCGCACCAGGTACGCAACTTTTGAAAGTGACGTTGCCGCTGCCGCATTTTTTTATCATTGGACACGAGTGATTCTGCATATCACCCGCGACGACGCAGTTTTTCACCTTTGCCTGGGCAAGGCAATTCTAATTGGCCGGTGCGGGAACGCTGTGGGAAACTTCCAACCCGGAGTGTTGCGAACAAGTGACATTGAAGACGCCGTTATCCGGATGGATTGACGTACTCCCGTGTTTGCCGTGGTGCAGATTCACGCAACACTTCAAGGCTTCGCTCACGGGATTCCTGACCTCAGGCGTTGCGTTTAATGTTATGCGTTAAGGCGACTAACTCTTTGAATTGTAAATATTTTGTGCTTAGCATGCCGGTTGAGGATGGTCTGTCTATCGACAATGCAAACCGACATTGGCCGTGCCACAGGCCGCTTTAGTTCAGACATTGATTCACTTTCCGGCAGTGCAAAGCACTGCGGACTGTCGCCGGCCGGCAACACCGAACAGGACGCCTATGCCCGACTACCTGACGACCAAGGAAGTTGCAGCTCTTCTGCGAATCAAGGAGCGCAAGGTCTACGAACTTGTCGCCGAGAAGGCGATTCCGGCCAGCCGCGTCACGGGCAAGCTGCTTTTTCCGAAAGACCTGATCGATGCATGGGTTCGCCGTGAGGTTGCGTTCCGCGATGGCACCGAGAGCCTTGCGAACCGGCCTCTCGTGATGGCCGGGAGTCACGACCCGCTGCTCGAATGGGCGATCCGGGCGTCTGAATGCGAAATCGCGACCCTGTTCGAGGGAAGCATTGCCGGATTGAAGCGGCTCGGCCAGGGGCGCGCCGTTGCGGCCGGACTGCATGTCTATGAGCCTGACGACGCGAACTGGAACCGCAGGCATGTCGACAGCCATCTGCATGGCCAGCCCTATGTCCTCGTCGAGTGGTGTGTGCGGAGCCAGGGCCTGGTTGTGGCGCCCGGCAATCCCAAATCGATCAAATCGGTCGCGGATCTCGATGGCATCCGCTTTGCACCGCGGCAAAGCGATTCAGGCAGCCGTCACTTGCTCGACCATCTTCTTCAGCAGGAAGGGCTGTCGGCCGGGTCTCTTGATATGGTCTCGCCGCCGGCCCGCAACGAGGCAGACGTGGCAAACCTGATCGCCGACGGCAAGGCCGATGCAGGTCTTGCCATCGAGGCCGTGGCGCGCCAGTACCGGCTGGACTTCGTGCCGCTGTTTTCAGAGCGGTTTGATCTGGTTGTGTGGCGGCGCGATTTCTTCGAGCCGCCGATCCAGACCCTGATGGCCTTTGCCGGCGGGCGCGCCTTCGCCGAGCGGGCGAAGGAACTGGGTGGCTACGACATTCAGGGCCTGGGCACCATCCACTTCAATGGTCCGTGAAATTGCGGTCAGCCGCCGCCGGCCGCGTTCGGAAAAAACAGCTGCTGTCCATCGATCCTGAAGCCGGCAATCGCATTCTGTCCCTCCGGTGAGGTCAGCCAGTCGATGAACTTCCGGCCGGCTTCAGCCTTGACCGACGGATGGCGT
The DNA here is from genome assembly GCA_965198845.1 of Hyphomicrobiales bacterium. Classification (GTDB taxonomy): domain Bacteria; phylum Pseudomonadota; class Alphaproteobacteria; order Rhizobiales; family JAJFHC01; genus CBDAQD01. Next base: position 5,007,917 of record CBDAQD010000002.1, on the reverse strand, counting down.
TGCGGATTGACCAGGATGACGCCGTACTGATTGAACAGACGGGCGTCACCCTCAACCACGATCTTGAAATCCGCCTTGTTCCTGAACGCGATCCAGGTTGCCCGGTCCGTCATCGTATAGGCCGACATGCCGACCGCGGCATTGAGAGTCGCGCCCATGCCCGATCCGGTCTCCCGGTACCAGCCGCCGCTGTGCTTCGCCGAGTCGATGCCGGCGGCCTTCCAGAGTGCGAGTTCTTTCTTGTGGGTGCCCGAGTCATCACCCCGCGAGGCGAAAACGTTCTTTGATGCCGCAATCTTTCCGAGTGCTTCAATCGGGTCGGCAATGCCGGCAATGCCGGCCGGATCCTTTGCGGGCCCGACGATGACGAAATCGTTGTACATGACGTCGTGGCGCTTTACGCCGTAGCCGTCGGCCACGAACTTTTCCTCTGCTGCCTTGGCATGCACAAACAGGATATCGCCGTCGCCATTGGTGGCATTTCGAATGGCTTGCCCGGTTCCAACGGCGACGATACGGGCCTCGATGCCGGTCTTCGCCTTGAACAGCGGCAGGATATGTTCGAGCAGGCCGGAATTCTGAGTCGAGGTTGTCGACTGCACGATGATGAATTCATTGTCGGCTGCAGCCGTGGCCACGCTGAAGCTGAGCGCCGCAAAAGCTGCAATCGTGGCGAGGAGTCTTCCTAGCGGCATTACAGGTCCTTTCCGTTTAATCAATAGAGCAGGCGTCCCGCCAGAAAGGCGCGCGCCTCTTCGGTTCCGGGGTTCTCGAAAAACGTTTCCGCGCATGCCGTTTCGGCGATCTTTCCGGCGCTCATGAACATCACGGTCTCGGCCAGACGTTTGGCCTGGCCGACATCATGGGTAACGAAAACAACCTTCCGGCCCCGCGCCCGAAAGGCGCGGGCATGGTCCTCGATCGCAGCCGTGGCCGCGGGATCAAGGCTCGCGGTTGGCTCATCAAGCAGCAGGATCTCCGGATCTGTGCTCAGGGCGCGGACCAGAGCCAGCCGCTGCTGCTCGCCGCCCGAGAGGGCGCGAGCCGGCGCGTTGGCGAGATGACCCAAGGCAGCCTCTTCAAGCGCTTCCATCGCAAGACGCCGGCTTTGGCTGCGGGCGACGCCATGGGCGTGCAGGGCATAGCGGATATTGGCAAGTGCTGAGCGGCGAAGAAGAACAGGCTTCTGGAACACCAGCCCTACCCGGGGCATACGCGACGGGTCCGGCGATGTGCCGGCCCAGGAAACCACTCCGCCGTCGGGCATGATCAATCCGGTAAGCACACGCAGCAGCAGGCTCTTGCCGGCGCCGTTCGGTCCGAGGATGGCTGTGAGGTCATCGCCTTCCAGGATAACGTCGACGGAATCAAGGAGCCGTCTGCCGTTGCGAACGACAGACACGTCGCGGCCTTCGACAGGCAGTATGCGATCCGCTTCGGAAGGTGCCGGTTCTATCGGTCCGTGCAGCATTCAGCGCCTCACGCGTAAGCCGATCTGACCGCCGTGCCGCGGAGCGACATGACCGCCGCGTTCACGGTTATCGCGATCATCACCAGGATGATTCCCAGGGCCATGGCCAGCGCAAGATTGCCCTTGGAGGTTTCAAGGGCGATCGTCGTCGTCATGACGCGGGTCACATGATTGATGTTTCCGCCAACTATGATGACCGCTCCGACCTCCGCGATGGCACGACCAAAACCGGCGAGCAGCGCGGTGAGGAGGGAAAATCGGGCGTCCCAGATGAACGTCAGAACGCGCCCGGACGGTCCGATCCCGAACAGACGCAACTGATCATCATATTCACCGTGAATGTCTTCGACGGTCTGCCTCGTCAGTGCGGCGATGATCGGCGTCACCAGAAGAGCCTGGGCGATGATCATTGCAGTCGGCGTGTAGAGCAGCGCCAGGGGGCCGAGCGCGCCGGCTCGCGACAGCATGAGATAGACGAACAGCCCCACCACGACGGGAGGAAGGCCCATAAGTGCGTTCAGCACAATGATGACCAAACCCCGGCCGGGAAAACGGAGCACGGCCAGAGCGGCGCCGAGCGGCATGCCGATAATCGCTGCGAACAGGACGGCGATAAGGCTGACCCGCAAAGAAAGGGCGACGATCTCGACAAGGTTCGGGTCGAGCGAGATCAGCAAGCTCCCCGCCTCGACAAATGCCAGCCTGAATTCCTGCACGCTCTATCTCCCTGGGACGTGGCGCAAGCTAGCATATTGATGTGGCTTGTCTATTTTTGCCGAAGGAACGGATTTAGTGCATGAATTTGCAGGAATTTGCGCAGTTTCATGTGTTGGTTGAAGCAGAAGGGAATGACGGATTGCGTTAGAGGGTGTCCGCACCAGGACTGCCTTAACCTGAACATGAGATTCAACTAAATGGAATTGATGTTTCGTAACAGAGGGTTAGAGCGAGTGTTTCCAGGAGCGAAGGCGGGAGGTTACAGCACTGCTTGCGGTCGATATCCGATCGGTTAATCAATCGTTAAAACAAGGTCTTAGGCATTCGGGCGGAGGGTGTGTGTCGATTGCCCGTAATGTGGCAGGTGAGGTTCTGCGCTATTGCGCCGATGTCAGCTTGAACCCGCGTCACGGATGCCGCAGACGTGGTTGCCGCAATTGCTCCGGGCGCATCCAGGGTGCTGTTGATGACGCTGTTTCGGGTGGCTTCGGGGCCGGAAATGCGATCAGGATTTTTCATGAAATCCTTCTCTCATCGAACTTTTTCCGAGAGCCCGGTTGTGCTATAGGTCTGTCGCGTGCTCGTGCACCATGATCTCCAATATGCAGGTGGTCTTGGCTCTCTTCTTTGAAGCGTCGTCGTTATCTCCCAAATATTGGAATGCCCCAACGGTCCGGTGGAAGCCGGGCCGCGTTACCGTTACCCCAATTTTGAAGAGGGAAAGATGCCTAAAGGTACCGTTAAGTGGTTCAACCCCGAAAAGGGCTATGGCTTTATTGCACCGGAGGACGGCTCCTCAGATGCCTTCGTCCATATCTCTGCTGTGCAACAGGCTGGCCTCGCCACGCTCGATGAAGGCCAACAGGTCGAGTACGAGCTGGCGGAGGGACGCAACGGCAAGTTCGCTGCGCAGAACCTGCGTGTGGCTGACTAACTCTACTCGCGAATAGAGATAGTCATGTCCTAAAGACCGCACGCTTCGAACGGTTCAAAGGACAGCATTCACATCTCAGGGCGGCCGGATTGATCCGTGCCGCCCTTTGTTGTTTTCTCCTCGATGAACAGTGTCGACAAGGAACTGTCGGGCGATCCGTTCGGGTTTGCAGGCCGGAGCGGCGGTGCCGAAGTTCGGTGACAAAGAGGCAGGGCCATGGAACTCAAGCTGGCGCAGGCGACAATTGGCGATGACGGACTGACCGTCGGGTGGGACGGCGGACAGGAGGCGACGTTTCCCTGGACATGGCTGCGTGATCATGGCGAGGACGAGGCCAGTCTGGACGCAGAAACACAGCAACGGAAAGTCGACACGTTTTCGATTGCTCCCGATCTCCGCGGTGTTGCGGTCCAGATCGGTGAGCGTGGCGAGCGGATCCGGATCGACTGGTCCGACAACTCGACATCCAGCGAATTGACAGCACGGCTGCTGGCGTCGGCCGTCGGCCTCGCGCCCGGGACATCAGATGCCGGCGCCGGGTTGACGCCGCGGCATTGGGCGGCAGGAACAATGCCGGACCCACTGCCGTCGGTGCGCTTCGATGCGTTGATGGCCGATGACACCGGACTACGGCAGTGGCTTGAGAACATTTACGAATTCGGCTTCTCGCTCGTTGAAGGCATTCCCTCGACCGAAGCTGCAACACGTACGCTCGCGGAACGCATGGGGTATATCCGGGAAACGATTTTCGGCGGTCTGTGGACCCTGTCGGCAGAGATTGAGGATCACGGCGACACGGCCTATTCGACGCAGTACCTGGAACCTCATACCGACGCCACCTACTGTCATGATGCGCCGGGACTCCAGATGTTCAACTGCATCGAGTTCGATGGCCGCGGTGGCGAGAGCATTCTGGTCGACGGCTTTGCCCTGGCGGAACAAATGCGGGCAGAGTGCCGGGAGGACTTTGATGTGCTGGCCAGGACGCCCGTGCCCGGTCGTTACATCGAGCCGGGCGTGCATCTGGCGACCGAACGTCCGGCGATCAGACTTGGCCGCGACGGCTCAATCAGCCAGATCAGCTTCAATAACTACGATCGTGCGCCGTTCCTGCTTTCGGGCGAAGAGATGACGTCGTTCTATAAAGCTTATGGCGAGTTGCACCGCCGGATTGTCGATCAGTCGAACTGGCTCAAGATCCCGCTGCGGCCGGGAATGGCTCTGATCTTCGACAATTGGCGGCTCCTGCACGGACGGATGGGTTACGCAGGCAAGCGGGTCTTCTGCGGTTGCTATCACAACCGTGAGGACTTCGAGAGCCGGTTGCGGACAATACGCGCCGCGTGACCGATCGCGGGGCGATGCGCGGATATGCAAAGCTTGCCGCTCTCGCGGCATCGACATTTGCCTTCTGGATTTCTTCAGCGGTGCCGGTGCAAGCGGACCGGCAAGTGCTGTCGTGTGTTGCGCGTGGCGGCAGCCACACGGTCCGGATGACATTCGACTTTTATCCGCGGACGTGCCGGCTCTATTGGCGTGAGCTGGACCGTTTCCTTGATGTTGATCTCTGCCGTCCTCCTCTTGTGAAGGCGCGACGGCCATTTGCCGGCTCGACAGACAGCTATCTGTTGTTCGACCTCAAATCCAAGGCGTTCATCAGCCGATTTGGCGGTGTTGACGACCGTGGCCGCTGCGAAGACGTGAGTGTCACGAAGTGACAGCAATAGACCGGAATGCTGCCTGCCGCGCGCTGTCATCATCCTGAAATATGCAAAGGATTAGTTGGTCATGCTGGGCCAACTGAATTCAGGTATCCGGAGCTGTTTCACTGCTTGTCAGACGGGCATTGCCTCTGACAGGCTCGGTACCAAACTTTGCAGTCCGTCTCTGAAGGCAATTCCGGCTGGCATTTGCAAGGATTGTGGCACAAAATGAAACCGCGTGATGGGGAGAGATCCGTATGCGCAACGTAACTGAGGGAGTCAAAAAACTATGACAACGAAACTAGGGAAGGCGGCATCGACAAGAGCGACCGCTCTTGCGGCGAAGTCCTTCACACGCCGGACTTTTCTGCGGAGTGCGGCGGCGACGGGCGCATTGGCAGTCGCTGCCCCCGCGTACATCGAGAATGCCCTGTCTTCGTCGGGTGAACTCGATATCCTGATGTGGTCGGACTATCTGCCGGACACATTCATCAAGGCCTTCACGGATTCGACCGGAATCAAGATCAACTACACCGGCATCGGTTCGAACGAAGAGATCATCAACAAGATGAAGGCGACCAAGGGCCGTGGCTTCGATATCTGCAGCCCGACCAACAACCGGTCGCTGCAGTGGGAGCCGCTTGAGCTTCTGCAGCCGTTCGACATGAGCAAGGTCGATATTTCCGGTGTCAACGGCGCCATGACCAAGATCGGTGAGCAGGCCTGGAACTTCGGTGGCAAGGGTGTCCACTGGCTGCCGCACATCTGGGGCACGGAAGCCATCGGCTGGCGCACGGACAAGTGGTCGCCGAAAGGCGGCACGCCGTCCTACGGCGACGTGTGGTCGGACGAAACCGCCGGCAAGACCATGGGCCGTCCGCATTCCATGATGCTGGGTGCCGGTCTCTACATGGAGACGATCGGCGAACTGAACCAGGGTGACGTCTGGAAGGCCTACACCAGCGAAGATGCCATGCGCCCGATCTGGGAAAAGATCACGGCCTGGTGCATCGCGCGCAAAAAGCACGTGAAGCTGTTCTGGAACGATGCCGATACGCAGAAGAACGGTCTGCTGGCCGAAGGCGTGATCGTCGGTCAGACCTGGGACGGTCCGGTTCTGGCCCTCAAGACGCAGGGCGAACCGGTGACCTATCAGGCTCCGAAGGAAGGCGCGATGGCCTGGGTGGACGGCATGTCCATCCCGACAGGTGCGAAGAACATGGACCAGATCTATGCGTTCCTGAAGTTTGCCTTCCAGTCCGAGCCGGCGGGCAAGGCAATCGACAAGCACGGCTACAATTCGCCGGTGCTCGGCGCCGACAAGTTCGCAAGCGACAAGTACGCCAAGAACTTCTCCGAAGCCTATCCGGGCGATGCGCTGGCCAACCTCAATCCATGGCCGGCCGAGCCGGTCTGGTACGCCGAGGTGCGCACCGAATACCGCAACAAGTTCGTCAACGCATAACGTTGTCGATCGTACCTCCGGGGCCTTCCGGCCCCGGAGGACTTGATCTTTGGGGAAAGACTTTGGGGGCACGGTAGGCGATGGCCGCGTCGCACGCCGTTAAACGGGCGGATTGCGGCTCATCGACGAAGTGGGGGAGAGCATGAGCGCCGGCGTCGATCTTGAAAGCGTTTCGATTTCCTTTGGCAGTTTTCAGGCGGTCAAGAACGCCAACGTCAATATTGAAGGTGGCGAGTTTTTCAGCTTTCTGGGGCCATCGGGCTGCGGCAAGACCACCCTTCTGAGAGCCATTTCCGGGTTCCTTGAGCCCAGCAGCGGCACGGTCCGCATCGGCGGGCAGGACATGAAGGGCATCGGGCCCAACCAGCGTCCGACCGCACTGATTTTCCAGAACCTCGCGCTGTTTCCGCTGATGCCGGTCTGGCAGAATATCGCCTTCGCTCTCGAGGTGCGTGGTGCGAGCACTGCCGAACGCCGCAAGCGTGCTGATGAACTCTTGGAACTGATTGCCCTCGGGGATCAGGGCGACAAAATGGTCCACGAACTTTCCGGCGGACAGAAGCAGCGTGTCGCAATCGCGCGTGCGCTTGCAGCCGAGCCAAAGGTGCTGCTTCTTGACGAGCCGCTTTCCGCGCTCGACCTGAAGCTGCGTCAGCATATGCGCACCGAACTGCGCGCCATCCAGCAGCGGGTCGGCATCACATTCATCTACATCACGCATGACCAGGGCGAAGCGCTGACCATGTCGGACCATGTCGCCGTGATGCGCGAGGGTGTCATCGAACAGATTTCCGACGGCAAGTCGATCTACGACGATCCGGCGACCTCGTTCGTTGCGTCCTTCGTGGGAGAGAACAATGCCTTCTCGGGAAAGGTCGACACTGTGGCCGACGGCATGGCCAAGGTGGCGACGGCCGTCGGCCCGGTCGTCGCGCGCGTGTCGCCGACCAGTACGACCGCACTGAATCCGGGGGATGAAGCCATTGTCTTCGTCAGGCCTGAGGCCATGGCACTGGCGAATGGCGACGGCGAGACCGAGAATATCATCAAGGCGAACGTCGAGACGGAGGAGTTCGAGGGATCGTTCTGGAACGTCTTCCTGAAGGGGGCCGACGATACGGCAATCAAGATGTCGCTCGTGAATGAAGGGCAGAGCCGCAGCAGTGCTGCAGGATCGGAGCTTGCCCTCAAGTTCAAGCCCGAGCAGGGCGTGGCACTGCCCGCCGGCGTGCTGGCCAGCGACTGAACCGGGCGGGGGCAGGCAAAGACATGAATCCGGTCTCTATCCTCAGACGCTTCTTCACACGCAACGGCGTCTTTCTCGGGACGTACCTGCTGGTCGGCGTAACCATGTGGATCGTGGTGATGATCGTGCTGCCGCAGCTCACCATGCTCGACTTCTCGTTCCGCTTTAACCTTCCGCCGTCCAAGGTCGGCGGCCCGGAAGACGTCTACACATTCTCGAATTACACATTCCTGGTGTTCGGCAGTCCGGGCAATCCCGATCCGTTCAACGTGATCGACGTCACGGTGTTCTTCCGGACAATCCTTGCCGCGCTGTTCGTGACCCTGTTCGATCTCGCCCTGTGCTACCCGATCGCCTACTACCTGGCGCAGGTCGCCAAGGGCGGTATGGGCCGGCTGCTGGTGCTGTCCCTGATCGTGCCCTTCTGGGTCAACGAGATCCTGCGCGCCTTCGCCTTCCGGATCCTGTTCGGCGATATCGGTGTAATCAACACGGCCCTGATCGGTATCGGGCTGATCGATCAGCCGATCGACTTCATCAAAGAGGATATCGCGCTCTATGCGGGTCTGGGCTACGCGTACATCCTGCTGATGATCTTCCCGATCTACAACGCCATCGAGAGTCTCGACCGCAACCAGATCGAAGCCGCCCGGGATCTCGGGTCGCCGTGGTGGCGGATCCACTACCGGGTTGTCATCCCGTTCGCCAAACCGGGCATCACATCGGGCTGCACGATGGTGTTTATGCTCTCGGCCGGTGCCCTGGCGGCACCGCAGATCCTCGGCGGTCCGAGCAGCCTGTGGTTCACGCAGATCATCTACCAGTGGTTCAATACCGGCGGTAACTGGCCCCGTGGTTCGGCCTACGCCATTGTCCTGCTCGCTGCCTGTATCGCATTCGTGCTTCTGATGATGCGGATCTTCAAGGTCAAGCTCGGAGAGATCGCGCGATGACGTCGAGGCTGCTTTTAAGGAGCATGACCGGCTTCTACCTGGTGATCTTCTTCGCCTACCTGTTCGGTCCGCTGATCCTGATGAGCATGAGCGCGTTCAACAGCTCGGAGTTTCCGCGGGTCTCGCCGTGGGAATGCTTTACCTTCGAGTGGTTCAACGTGCTGCTGCAGGATCAGAAGCTGGTCGACGGCTTCATCAACAGCCTGATCATCGGCGCCGGTGTCGTCGTGCTTTCCGTGGCCCTCGGGCTGGCGGCGGCCATGATGCTGACGCAGATCCTGCCCGGCGCACGGCCGTTCTACTACACGATCGTGATCTCACCGGTTCTGGTGCCGGGCGTGGTGCTCGGCATTTCGACCCTGATCTTCTGGGACCGGCTCGGCGTCATGTTCGATGCCGACTACAACAGCTTCTTCTACGACGGCATCTTCCTGACGATCATCGGGCAGTCGACCTTCATCTCGGCCTACTGCATGCTGGTCTTCATCGCGCGGCTGCAGCGTTTCGATCCGACCCTGGAAGAAGCCGCTCTGGATCTCGGCGCAACCAATGCCCAGGCTTTCCGCAAGATCCTGCTGCCGTTCCTCAAGCCCGCAATCGGGTCGGCTGCCGTGCTGGCCTTTCTCGCCTCGTTCGAGAACTACAACACGACGGTGTTCACCATCGTGTCCGAGAGCACGCTGACGACCGTTCTGGCCGGCAAGGTGCGCTACGGCATCAATCCCTCGATCAGTTCGCTCGCGGTCATCATTGTGGTGCTGACCATTGTCGGCGCCATCATTCACGAGGCCATGCGCCGGCGCGAGGAACTGGCGATGGCCGGCGGCGGCGCTGCCAATGCCGCCGCTTCAGCACCGGGGCGCGGCAATATCCCGCCGATCTTCCGCGGCAATCCGGCCATGGTGCTGCTCATGCTGGTCTTCGTCGCGGGGCTCGGTACCACGTGGTTTGCCGCCCGGTACAGCCCGGCCGCCTGCAAGGAGGACGTGCTGCAGCAAAAGCGTCTTCTGCAGCAACGGCAGGGACCGGCGATCTTCACGACGCCGACCACGCCGGCGCAACCCAGTGCACCGGCCCAGCCAAGCACGCCGGCTCAGCCGACCACGCCGCCGGCATCGGACGCGCCGAAGCCGTTCGGCAATACTTTCGACCCGGGCAACCTGCAGCAGCAGACGCCGGGTAACGAGACGACACCGGCGGCACCTGCACCGGAGAGCTCCGCGCCGGGCAATTCGGGCAGTGGGGCATTCGGCAACGTGTTCGATCCCGGCAACCTGAAGAAGCAGGCGCCCGGCAGCGATACTGCGCCGGCGGCGCCCAAGCCCGAGAGTTCCGCTCCGGCCAACTCCGGCAGCGGAGCGTTCGGAAACGTTTTTGATCCGGGCAACCTGAAGAAACAGGTCGGGCCCGGCGAATAGCAGGTCAACAGGCCGGTCGTCCGGCGAACAGTGGAGCAGGCGCATTGCCAATCAGAACGACATGCATCGGGGCCTACCCGAAACCGGAGTACGTGCCGGTCAAGGACTGGTTCATTCTCGAAGAAGGCATGACATCGGCGGGCAGCGACGTGACGCGCCAGTATACGGACGTCATGGACTCGGCCGGTGACGATGTAGAGGCACTGTTCGTTCGCGGCACCCGGGAAGCCGTCGAGGATCAGGTCACGGCCGGAGTCGACATTCCGACCGACGGCGAGATCCGCCGCGAGAACTACATCCACTATCATTGCCGGCATCTCAACGGCTTTGACTTTGAGAATCTGACCCGCCGCGTGGTGCGCGACGGCGCCTACGAGACCGAGCTGCCGACGATTTCAGGCAAGATCGAGCCCAAGGGCTATCATTTCCTGCCAAAGGACTTCGGTATTGCCCAGTCGTGCACCGAACGTCCCGTGAAGATCACAGTTCCCGGACCTGTGACGATCACCGACACGACGGCGAATGCGTATTACGGCAGCGAGCGCGATCTCGCCTTTGACCTGGCCGATGCGCTGAATTTCGAGATTCGCGCGCTGGCGGAGGCCGGCTGCAAGTACATCCAGGTCGATGAACCGCTGTTCGCGCGCAAGGTCGAGGCTGCGAACGACTACGGGTTCGAGGCACTGGAACGATGTTTTGCCGGCGTTCCGTCCGATGTCCGGCGCGTTGTCCACATGTGTTGCGGCTATCCGAACCACCTGGACGACGAGGTTTATCACAAGGCCGATCCAGGCTGTTATCCGCGGCTCGCCGAGGGCATCGAGCAATCGTCCGTTGATCAGGTTTCGATCGAGGATGCCCACCGGCACAACGACCTGTCATTGCTCGAGTCGTTCCAGAACACGACGGTCATTCTCGGGCTTGTCGCGATCGCCAAGAGCCGCGTCGAGCCGGTTGAGGAAGTATCTTCGCGGATTGCCGCGGCGCTCGAACATATCGATGCGGACAGGCTGATCGCCGCGCCCGATTGCGGCCTCGGTCTGTTGGGCCGTGATCTGGCAAAACAGAAGCTTGCTGTTCTGTGCGAGGCTGCCGCCGCAGCCTGATTGCCTGTTTGTCGGTTCAGCCCCGGGCGTCTTCCAGGATCATGTCGGATGCCTTTTCGGCGATCATGATGGTCGGTGCGTTGGTGTTGCCCGAAACGATGACGGGCATGATCGAGGCGTCCACGACCCTTAGTCCCTGCACGCCATGAACGCGCAGCCGTTCATCGACGACACCTTGCGGGTCCGAAGCCGGGGCCATCTTGCAGGTGCTGGTGGGGTGGTAGATCGTCTGGGAGATATTGCGTGCGGCCTCCAGCAGCTCGTCGTCGCTCTGGCTCACCGGGCCCGGAAGCTTTTCTTCGACGATGTATCGCGAAAGCGCATCGGTCTCGGTCAGCCGGCGCGTGAGGCGCATCGACGCGATCGCGGTTTCCTGATCCTTAGGTGCGGAAAGGTAATTCGCCTGGATCGCCGGATAGGTATAGGGATCAGGCGCTTTGATCATGATGCTGCCGCGGCTCTCCGGGCGAAGCTGACAGACCGACATCGTGATGCCGGAGAAGTCATGCATCTCGATACCGGGCTTGTCGGCGCTCAGCGGCTGGAAATGGAACTGAACATCCGGTGTGTCGAGGCCCGGCATGCTGCGTGCGAAGATGCAGACCTGGCTCGCTCCCATGGCCATGGGGCCGGTACGCAGCAGAGCGTAGCGGACCCCGATCAGGGTGCGGCGGACAAAGTTGTTGATCTCGTCGTTCAGGGTCGGGACATTGACCTCGTAGATCATGCGGATCTGAAGGTGGTCCTGAAGGTTTTCCCCGACGCCCGGAAGGTCCTGGCGTACGGGAATATCGAGCTGCTGAAGCAGGTCACCCGGACCGATGCCTGATACCTGCAGGATCTGCGGTGAACCGATCGCGCCGGCACTCAGCACGACTTCGCCGCCCGGCCGGAGCGTTGCTTTTCGCGAATTGCCTTTGACCGAATATTCGATGCCGGAAACCTGCGTGCCGTTCTCGCCGGAAAACGCCAGGCGCTCGACATGGGCATGGGTGGCGATTTCAAGATTCTTGCGGCTGCGGACCGGATTGAGATAGCCAACGGCCGTCGAGCAGCGGCGTCCATTGCGGGCGGTAAGCTGGAAGTATCCGGCGCCTTCCTGTTCGGCGCCGTTGAAATCCTCTGAACGCGGGATTCCGATCTCCTCGGCCGCATCAATCAGGGCGTGGCAGACTTCGCGATGCACGCGCATATTGGACACTGACAGCGGCCCGCCCGACCCGTGGAAATCATCCTCGCCGCGCTCCTGGTCCTCGGAGCGCCTGAAATAGGGCAGGACATCGTCGAAGGACCACCCGACATTGCCCATCTGGCGCCAGTGATCGTAATCCTGATGCTGCCCGCGGATATACAGAAGGCCGTTAATGGAGCTGGAGCCGCCAAGCGTCTTGCCCCGCGGCCAGTCGAGGCTGCGCCCGTTGAGGCCGGGATCAGGGTCGGTCTTGTAGCACCAGTCCGTTTTGGGATTGTGCAGCGTCTTGAAGTATCCGACGGGTACATGAATCCAGGGATTGATGTCGCGGCCGCCTGCCTCGAGAAGCAGAACGCGCTTGTTGGGATCGGCCGAGAGCCGGTTGGCAAGGACGCATCCCGCCGACCCAGCGCCCGCTACGATATAGTCAAATCCGGCCTCTGGTGCCGCCGCTTTACTCCCGTTCTGGCCCATACTGTCGTCCGCCCTTTGTCAATTTTTGCTTGCAGTCATGATCAAACGCTGCAAATATTGAGACAAATAGTCTCATTAATGACAAAAATTTTCAAGCTCGTTTGATAGAAACGAGCTGGCAAGGGAAGGAAATCATGCCACGGACAGTCTGCTTTGCAGATGGTGGAGTTGCCCTGCGCATTCCCGGAATACTTTCCGGCCCCTGCCATTCCGATTTGTCTGGCGTCGTCTTCGCACGGAGACGCCATTCAATTGTCCCCTTCCTCAAGCAAATTCGGCAATGCCGCTTGACGGAATATCGTTTCCTGTCCAGTATGTTCTGCAAGCGCTTACATAGCAATCTTCGGGGATGTAAGCGCTTACTGAGAATGTGCATTCTGCGTGAAGGGGATAGGAGTCCGAGGGTCGGTGAAAGCGGGGTCAGTCAACTCCCGATTCGCTATCTGAAGGGCAAATCAGCCGGTCTGGTTCATGCGAACAGACCGTGCAGGAGAGAGCATCTCATGGCGCGTCCCATCTAAGGCGCATGGCATCAAACCAGGGAGGACTGGATGACCAAGATAACCGAAAAACTTAAGGGCATTTCACGACGTGATTTGCTCAAGCTGACAGGCCAATACGGAATTACCTCGACATTCCTCGCTGCCGGCGCATTGACGGGTGCAGTGACCCTGCCGCGTTTGGCCGAGGCAGCCAATTCGACATATCAGAAGCGGTTCAAGAACAAGCCGAAGCACCAGCTCAAGTTTGGCGCCGCCGGATTTAACGAAAAGAACCTGCTGATCGAGCGCGCAGGCTGCCTGCAGTGGGTCAACGACCTCGAGGAGCGCACCGACGGCGCGATCCAGATCGAGTTCATCGGCAACAACCAGATCTGCGGCCAGCTCAACTGTGTCAAGAAGACCCAGCAGGGCATCGTGGACATCTATGCTGCATCGACGCAGAACTCAGCCGGCGGCGCGCCGTACCTGAACGTGCTCGACTATGCGTACATGTTCCCGACCCGCGCGTCGCAGTACTACTTCCTCTATCACCCGGGCAGCCAGAAGGTTCTCCGCGACCAGATGCGCAAGCGTCACGGAGTCGAGTTCCTGTTCAGCCACGCTGAACTGCGCGGCATCCAGCTCGGTCTGGCATGGAAGGACAAGCCGCTGGTCGAAAGCGTGACCCAGCTTGCCGGTACCAAGAACCGCGTTACGGGTACGCAGCTTGGCCGTATCGCCATGAACCTCATGAACCTCAACCCGACGCCGATTGCCTGGGCGGAAACGCTCGACGGCCTGAAACAGGGTCTGATCGACGGTGCGGAGACATGGGCATCGGCCGTGGCCTACGCCAACATGTCGCCGGTGGTCTCGCAGGTGATCAACCTGGAATTCTTCTGCGGCACGGAACACACCGCAATGAGCTCCAAGGTGTTCGACAAGCTTGGCGGCGAACTTCAGGACGCCGTTATGGAATCGTCGTACCTGGCGCAGGTTCACGTCCAGGCCGCGAACGAAGCCGCTCTTGTCAACACGGTCGGCTTCTCCGATCCGCAGCATCCCAACACGATCTTCGCCAAGCACGGCACGCGCGTTTCGATGCTGTCCGACAAGGCCAAGAAGGAAGCCGAAGAGATGTGCTCGCCGGAATTCAAGCCCGCCGAGTGGGAGAAGTGGCGCGAGCGTCTCAACAAGTGGTCAGGCGGGATGGACACCTACAAGTTCATCTACGACATCGCCCGCGAGATCCCGAGGGATACGCTGGCCGAGAATGTCGAGCCACGCCGCTGGTGGAAGGGTTGATCCCAGCCAACTGACGGAAGCGGGAGCGGTTGAAAAGCCGCTCCCGTCTCCTTTACCCTGATTTGCAAGACCAAAAAGAACCCCGGAACGGGTCCGTCGATAACTGTACCGGATGCGGGTCTGCCTAAGCTGCGGGCCGGCGGGGAAATATCCGGTTTACGAGGGGAGGCCTGAAGTTCATGTTCATTGTCCGCTGGCTGGATGAAAACATCGAGAAGGTGATCATCCTGATCAACTACATCGCTATGGCGGCGATCATCTTTGTCGAGGTGATCCGGCGCTTTCTGTTCAATGAACAGGCCGCCTGGAGCTCAACGATCCCGATCTATCTGTTCCTCTGGGTCACGTGGATCGGTTGTACCTACAACGTGAAGATCAGAACCCATCTTAGGTTCGACGAGCTGAGAGTACGGATGTCCTACGGCGGGCAATTCGCCTGTCTGGTCATGGATGCGGCGCTGTGGATCGGCTTTGCGATCATCGTCATTTATTTCTCGATCGAACAGGTCTGGCTCTCCTATGACAACTTCGCGATCGTGCAGGGTACGGACGATGTGATGCAGTGGTGGTTCTACACCGCGACCCCGATCGCGTGGGGCCTGCTGATCGTCCGTGTGCTGCAGAATCTGGTCGAGGATTATGGATTGTATCGCAAGGGCGAACCGTTCCAGATCCAAGTCGGCATGCTGGGCGAATAGGGGGCGCTGTCATGGAAACTCTTCTGATCTCACTGATTTCAATCGGCGTCACAGTCTTCTTCCTGCTCGGTGTCCCGATCTTCCTGATCATCGGATACTGGGTCGTCGGCGTGAGCCTGGTGATCGATTTCACCCTGGCCAATATCGGGGTGACGCTCTACGAGGGGCTGAACTTCTTCGGCCTGCTGGCGTTGCCTCTGTTCATCCTCACCGGTGACTTGATCAACAAGGCGGGTATCGCGAAGCGGCTCTCGGATTTTGCCTATTCCGTTCTCGGCTGGTTGCGCGGCGGCCTGGCGATGGCCAGCCTCGGCGCCTGCGGCCTGTTTGCCGCGATTTCGGGGTCGAACTCCGCGACCACGGCGACCATCGGCTCGATCATGTATCCGGAAATGGTCGACAACGGTTACGACAAGAACTTCGCCGCGGCCACCGTTGCCTCGGGCGGCACGGTCGGCATCATCATCCCGCCGTCGATCATCTTCATCGTTTACGGCTTCCTGATGAACCTCTCCATCAGCGACCTGTTCGTCGGCGGCCTGCTGCCGGGTCTCCTCATGGTCATCGCCATGCAGTTCGCCTGCTGGTACCTGTCGCGCAAGAACAAGTGGGGCAAACTGATCGGCATCGATCCGGTTCGCATCATCCGTACCGCGTTCGGAGCCTGGCTCGGGTTCTTCGCGATCCTCCTCGTGATCTGGGGAATCTACTCCGGCAAGTTTTCGCCGACTGAAGCGGCGGGTGTCACGGCAGGCTTCTGCCTGATCGTCGGGCTCGTGGTCTACCCGATTTACAAGATGCTGGGTGACGAGACTGAAAACGAGTCAACCGGAAAACAGGTCATGCGGATGCTCACAGTGCCGGGCTTCACGGTCAAGGATCTGCCGGAAGTCATCCTCCGGTCAGGTCAGATCACCGGTCTCCTCGCACCGTTGATCGCGGTTTCGGTGGTCATGCAGCAGATCCTGTCGCTCATGGGCGCGCGTGACTTCATCACGGAATTCATCACCGCTTTCGGTGGCTACTATGCCGTGCTCGGAGTCTGCATGCTCTTGGTGCTGCTGGCGGGAACCGTTCTCGAAAGCCTGCCGAACACCATTATCCTGGCGCCGATCCTGGCTCCGATCGCACACTCAATCGGTGTCGATCCGATCCACTTTGCGGTGATCTTCCTGGTTGGTGACGCGATCGGCTTCATCACGCCGCCGTATGGTCTCAACCTCTACGTCGCCAGCGGGATCACGGGCATACCGTACTTACGATTATTGAAGTACACGATGCCCTATCTGATCTCCCTGCTCGTCGTCTGGCTGATCATTGCAGCGCTTCCAGAGCTTTCAACGATCCTGCTCGTCCACGAGGGTGCGGGCGTGTTCCAGCACAGCAATTAGGGTATGGCTGACGAAAAACACTCGAAAGGGTCAAGCATACTGCGGATTCTCCAGATCCTGGAGACCGCAGCCATGGCAAGCCGGCCGCTCAATGCCACAGAGATTCATGTGGCATTGGGCGTGCCCAAGCCCACGGCGCACCGTCTCTGCCAGACACTGATCGAGGAAGGGTTTCTGACCCAGGAGATCGACGGCAAGCGGTTGCTCCCGGGACCGCGCCTTTCCCGTCTTGCGCTGGGGGCGCTCAATGCCTCCGTGCTTTCGGCCGAACGGCGCACGATTCTGGAATCGGTTTCGAACCAGATTGGGGAGACCAGCAACATCTCCGTGCCGGATGGTGCGCGCATGCGCTACCTCGACCGCGTCGAAACCCATTGGCCGCTGCGCGTGCAGCTGCCGGTCGGCACAGCCGTGCCGCTGCACTGTACCGCAAGCGGCAAGCTCTATCTGGCCACGATGCCGCCGGCCCGCCGGAGGCGTCTGATCGGAGAGCTGGCGCTGGACGCACATACCGCGAACACAATTACTGATCCGGCCGCGTTGAACGGCGAACTCGACCGGATTCGCGACGAACAGCTCGGCACTGACAACGAGGAATTCGTTGACAACATGGTGGCCCTGTCGGTTCCCGTGGTTGACGCGCAAGGCGGGTTCTGCGCGACGCTGTCGTTTCATGCTCCGACCCAGAGGGTCTCGATCAGCAGCGCGCGGGAATATGTGCCGATTCTGCGCGACGGCGCCTCGAAACTGTCGCGAATTCTTGCGCCAGCCGAGGCCTAAGATATTGAAAATATGGGTTTAATCGGTCTGTGGTGCCAGATCGAATTGTGGACCAATCGAAAGTGCCAGTCTGGACCTACCGCACATTTTGAATTGGACCTACCACAGCCCGGACAGAATTAATGCTGCGGTGCCACATAGGCTTTCGAATTGTGGTGCCGGATTGCCGACAAGTGGAGAAGTGAAATGAAAATGACCACAGAGGAGGCCTTCGTAAAGGTCCTTCAGATGCACGGGATTGAGCATGCCTTTGGCATTATCGGATCGGCCATGATGCCGGTGTCCGATCTGTTCCCGAAGGCAGGGATCACGTTCTGGGACTGCGCGCACGAAACCAATGCGGCGCTGATCGCGGACGGCTTTACGAGATCCACCGGCAAGATGGCGATGGCCATCGCGCAGAACGGTCCAGGCGTTACCGGGTTCGTGACGCCGATCAAGACCGCTTACTGGAACCACACGCCGATGCTTCTGGTGACGCCGCAGGCGGCCAACAAGACGATCGGGCAGGGCGGCTTCCAGGAAGTCGAGCAGATGGCGCTGTTCCGCGACATGGTCTGCTACCAGGAGGAACTGCGCGACGCCAGCCGCGTCGCCGAGGTACTGAACCGTGTCATTGAAAAGGCATGGCGCGGCTCCGCTCCGGCACAGATGAATGTGCCGCGTGATTTCTGGACCCAGGTCATCGACATCGAGATGCCGCAGATTGTTCGTCTCGAGCGGTCCGCAGGTGGCGCAAACGCAATCGCCGAGGCGGCCAAGATCCTGACCGAAGCCAAGTTCCCGGTCATTCTTTCCGGCGCCGGCGTCGTGATCGGCGATGCCATTTCCGATTGTGCCGCACTGGCGGACAAGCTCACCGCACCGGTGTGCTGCGGCTACCAGCACAATGACGCCTTCCCGGGAAGCCACCCGATGTCCGTGGGCCCGCTCGGTTACAATGGCTCCAAGGCTGCAATGGAACTGATCGCCCAGGCCGACGTGGTGCTCGCGCTCGGCACGCGTCTCAATCCGTTCTCGACGCTGCCCGGTTACGGCATCGACTACTGGCCCAAGGATGCCAAGATCATCCAGGTCGACATGAACCCGGACCGGATCGGCCTGACGAAGAAGGTGAGCGTCGGTATCTGCGGCGACGCCAAGAAGGTTGCACAGCAGATCCTGGAACAGCTTGGTCCTGATGCCGGCGATGCGGGTCGCGAGGAGCGCAAGGCACTCGTGCATCAGACCAAGTCTTCATGGCTGCAGGCCCTGTCGGGCATGGACCACGAGGATGACGATCCGGGAACGACCTGGAACGAGCGCGCCCGTGCCCGCGATGCCGACCGGATGTCGCCGCGCATGGCGTGGCGGGCGATTCAGGCCGGCCTGCCGAAGGACGCCATTGTGTCGAGCGATATCGGCAACAACTGCGCCATCGGCAACGCCTATCCGACATTCGAACACGGCCGCAAGTATCTGGCACCGGGCCTGTTCGGGCCGTGCGGCTACGGTTTCCCGTCGATCATCGGTGCAAAGATCGGCTGCCCCGACGTGCCCGTCGTGGGATTTGCCGGCGATGGTGCGTTCGGCATTTCGATGAACGAAATGTCGTCGATCGGCAGGGAGGAATGGCCGGCGATCACAATGGTGATCTTCCGGAACTACCAGTGGGGCGCGGAAAAGCGCAACACGACGCTCTGGTATCACGACAACTTTGTCGGTACCGAACTGGACCCGCATCTGAGCTATGCCAAAGTGGCGGAAGGCTGCGGACTCAAGGGCGTCACGGTCACGACGCAGCAGGACCTGACAGACGCCCTGCAGGAGGCCTGCAATGCCCAGGCCGACGGCGTCACCACCTTCATCGAGGTGATTCTCAACCAGGAGCTTGGCGAACCGTTCCGTCGCGACGCCATGAAAACCCCGGTCGAGGTGGCTGGAATCAGTCCTGACGACATGCGTCCGCAGCAGCCGGTCTGACCGGGCTCATGTAGGTGACAATCGCCCCTTCCGTTTCCTTGAGACAGAGGGATCGGGAGGGGCGTTTCTGCAGAAGGGAGACAGATGCTCAGCGTCGCACCATTCGAGGCTCCTGCTGAAATCATTCAGCGGGCCAAAGCCTCCGAGCCCGTGCTGATGGCGGTAGCGAACGCTGGTGCTCCACTGCCCATGAGCAGCGCGCGAATGGCCGCCGAGGCGGGATTCGTCAAGCCGCTCCTTGTCGGTGACGCCGGAGCGGTGAGGCGCGAGGCCGATGCGCTGGAGTGGGATATCTCCGCATTCGAAATTGTCGACGCGTCCAGCGAAGAGGACGCGGCCTATACAGCCGCCAGGCTTTGCGGCGAGGGCGCTGCGCAGGCCCTGATGAAGGGCCACGTGCATACCGACACCTTCATGCTCGCCGTTCTCGACAAGGCGTCGGGCCTCAGGACCGGGCGCCGGTTCACGCACGTATTCCATATGACCATTCCCGGCCGCGACGGGGCACTGATCATCACGGACGCGGCCATAAATGTCGCGCCGGACATGGCGACGCGTCAGGCGGCACTGCTCAATGCGGTCGATTTCGCGCATGCGGTGGGCAACGCGGAACCGAAGGTCGCCATCCTGTCAGCGACGGAAGATGTCACCCACCGGATTCCGTCCAGTGTCGAAGCGGCGGAACTCAGCGCGTGGGCGGCTGAGAATGTCGATGGCGCCCATGTTCACGGTCCGCTGGCGTTCGACAATGCGATTTCGCCCGCGGCAGCCCGCGTCAAGGGGATCGATCACCCTGTCGCCGGACAGGCGGATATTGTTCTCGTGCCCGAGATCGTGGCCGGCAATGCCCTGTTCAAGATGATGGTCTATCTGTGCAGCGCATGTGCCGCGGGTCTGGTTCTCGGGGCGAAGGTGCCCATCGTGCTGACGAGCCGAGCGGATCCGCCGGAAGCCCGGCTGACGTCGGCCGCGATCGCCGCCGTACTGGCGGCTCAGGGCAACGGGCATGAGGGATGAATGCGTCCCCGGTCTCGGGGGTGTTCTGCTATGTGGACCAATTTCCGGCGGCGTTCCGCTATGTGGACAGCTTGAAGTCAATCTGTTGGAGGAAACGTGCCGATCGCGTCAAATCGGTCTGATCATTCTTGCAATACGGATGTAGGGCGCGTTATGCCATCAACGGTCGTACGATCCCCTGCGCCTTCCGAATTCCCCAGACTGTCGTTCATCGCGACCTAGAGCGCACTTTCCGCAGCACCTGACACACCAGATCGGGGTTACTGAATTCGCCATGACACTCAATCCGTTCGAAACCGTCCAAGAGAACGTCAATACATCGCCGGCTGTCGCTGACGATGTAAAGCATACGACGTGTTACATGTGCGCATGCCGGTGCGGAATTCGGGTGCATCTCAAGGACGGTCAGGTTCGCTATATCGAGGGCAATCCGGATCATCCGGTGAACCGCGGCGTGCTCTGCGCCAAGGGGTCGGCGGGGATCATGCAGCATTATTCGCCGGCACGGCTTTCCAAACCTCTGCTTCGTGTCGGTGAACGCGGCTCCGGCGAATTTCGGGAAATCGAATGGGACGAGGCGATCAGTCTCGCGGTCGAATGGCTGGGCGATGTGCGCAAGAAGGATCCGCGAAAACTGGCATTCTTCACCGGCCGCGATCAGTCGCAGAGCCTGACGGGGTGGTGGGCCAAGCAGTTCGGGACGCCCAACTTTGCGGCGCATGGCGGCTTTTGTTCGGTGAATATGGCTGCGGGCGGGCTTTACTCCATCGGCACGGCGTTCTGGGAGTTCGGCGAGCCGGACTGGGAACATGCCAAGTACTTCATGCTGTTCGGTGTGGCCGAAGACCACGATTCCAATCCGATCAAGATTGGTCTCGGTCAGCTCAAGACACGGGGTGAAGCCAAGTTTGTTTCGGTCAACCCGGTGCAAACCGGCTATTCGGCGATCGCCGACGAGTGGGTCGGGATCCGTCCCGGCACGGACGGTCTGTTTGTCGGCAGTCTGATCCACGAGCTTCTGCGCGCGGACAAGATCGACTGGGACTATCTCGTCCGCTACACGAATGCGCACTGGCTGGTCATCGAAGAAGACGGTGCGGCGGACAATGGTCTGTTTGCGCGCGACGCCGAGGGTAAGCCGCTGTGCTTTGACAAAGCGAAAAACGGTGTCAGCCCTGCCAGCGATCCGGATGCGGAACCTGCCATGGTCGGTGAGTTCACCCTGCCGGACGGCCGACGGGCGAGGACCGCCTTCGAACTCATGGCGCGCCGGTTCCTCTCGAACGAGTATGCGCCGGAAACGGTCGCGTCCGAGACCGGGCTGCCTGCAAAACGCATTCGCAGGATCGCTGCGGAAATCGCCCGTGTCGCCTTCGAAGAAACGATCGAACTCGACATTCCCTGGACGGACTGCGCCGGGCGGCGGCATGAGAAGATGGTCGGCAGGCCTGTCGCCATGCATGCGATGCGCGGAATTTCGGCGCATTCGAACGGGTTCCACACCTGCAGGATGATCCATCTGCTGCAGATGCTGCTCGGATCCGTGGAAGTGCCGGGCGGCTTTCGTTCCAAGCCGCCGTTCCCGCGTCCGGTGCCGCCCGGGCCGAAACCGGCGGGCCATGATCCGCAGCCCATGACTCCGCTCGACGGCATGCCGCTCGGATTCCCGACGGGACCGGAAGACATGCTGGTCGAGGACGACGGTTCGCCGAAGCGGATCGACAAGGCCTATAGCTGGGAGCATCCGTTGGCCCTCCATGGCCTTATGCACATGGTGCTGCATAATGCCTGGGCCGGCGATCCATACCCTGTCGACGTGTTGTTCATGTACATGGCGAACATGGCCTGGAACAGCTCGATGAATGTGCCGGAGACACTGAAGTACCTGACCGACAAGGACGAAGACGGCAACTACAGGATTCCGAAAATCATCTATTCCGATGCCTACTACTCGGAAACCGTGCCCTATGCCGACCTTGTCCTGCCGGACACGACCTATCTGGAGCGTTGGGACTGCATTTCGCTGCTCGACCGTCCGATCTGCAGTGCCGAGGGACCGGCCGACTCGATCCGGCACCCGGTGGTTCAGCCCGACCGGGACGTCCGCCCGTTCCAGGATGTGCTGATCGAACTCGGCGCCCGGCTCGGTTTGCCGGGGCTCGCCAACGAGGACGGTTCACCGACGTATCCCGGCGGATATCCGGACTACATCGTCAATCACGAACGCGGGCCGGGTGTCGGCCCGCTGGCGGGATGGCGCGGCGAGGACGGCAAGAGCCACGGCCGCGGAACGCCCAATCCGGACCAGCTCGAACGCTATATCGAGAACGGCGGATTCTGGCATTTCACCTTTCCGGAAGAACACAGCTACTTCAAGAATGCGAACCGGGGTTACCTCGAGTTCGCGCACAGCATGGGATGGATTCCCAACGCCGATCAGATCGTCATGCAGATCTATAGCGAGCCGCTGCAGAAGTTCCGACTGGCGGCACAGGGACACGGCGACCATCGTCCTCCGGAACAGCATCGCCAGAGGATCGAAACGTATTTCGACCCGATACCGTTCTGGTACCCGCCGTTCGAAGGCGAGGCCGTCGAGGATCAGTACGACATTCATGCCATTACCCAGCGGCCGATGCACATGTACCACAGCTGGGGATCCCAGAACGCCTGGCTGCGTCAGATAACGTCCCAGAACAGGCTTTTCGTTCACCCGGACACGGCAAAGGCCAACGGTCTCGATGATGAAGACTGGATCTGGGTGGTGTCGCCGCACGGGCGGGTCAAATGCCAGATCCGTCTCATGCAGGGTGTCAATCCGGGAACCGTCTGGACCTGGAACGCGATCGGCAAACGAAAAGGCGCCTGGGCGCTCGACAAGGACGCGCCTGAAGCAACGCGTGGATTTCTGCTCAATCACGTGATCTCCGAGCTCCTGCCACCTCAGGCTGACGGGTTCCGCTATTCGAATTCGGATCCCGTGACCGGGCAAGCGGCCTGGTACGACCTCAAGGTCAGAATCGAGAAGTGCAGCCCGGAAGAGGCCGGTGCCACACTGCCGGATTTCGGCGAAGTCGCACGGCTGGCGCACATGAAACCCGGGCCCGAGGTGTTGCGCTACGGGGCGCAATTCAAGGACGCAGGCGGGCAATCGCACATGGAATGGGTGGGCAACAGGCACCAGAACGCCTCAAAGGGCACTGGCGTGCGCGACGGACACGGCAATCGCGTGCGCATGAATGCGGGAGACAAGGAATGACCAGTCTTCCGAAATCTCCGCCTAAGCGGAAGCTGGGGCTCGTCATCGACCTCGATATCTGCGTCGGTTGTCATGCCTGTGCTGTCAACTGCAAGGAGTGGAACACGGGAGGCCATTCAGCACCGCTGACGGATACCGATCCTTATGGCGCCGATCCTTCAGGCGTGTGGTTCAACAGAATCCATACGTTCGAGGTCGTGGCTGATGACGGGTCATCGAAGACGGTCCATTTCCCCAAGAGCTGTCTGCATTGCGATGACGCACCATGTGTGACCGTGTGCCCGACAGGCGCTTCCTACAAGCGTGAAGAAGACGGCATCGTCCTGGTCAACGCAGACGTCTGCATCGGCTGCAAATTGTGTTCGTGGGCCTGTCCGTATGGCGCGCGCGAATATGACGAAGATGCCGGAGTGATGAAGAAGTGCACCCTGTGTGTAGACAAGATCTACAACGAGAACCTGCCGCCGGAAAGCCGGGTGCCGGCGTGTGTCTCGACTTGTCCGGCGGGTGCGCGCAGCTTCGGTGACCTGGGAAATCCCGCGTCTGATGTGAGCAAACTGGTCCAGGCGCGGGGCGGGTACGATCTGATGCCCGAACAGGAATGTAATCCGGTCAACAAGTATCTGCCGCCTTCGCAGTGGAAGGGCAGCGCGTCGGGTGACGAGGCCTTGGAGCCTGCGGCCGAGGACGACGCCGGTCTGTTCGCCCGGTGGGTCGACAAGGTTCTGTCGCGTTAGGAGACGTCATGCATCCCGCGAAATCGGTCATATTCTTCACGACGGCTTCCGGAGCGGGTTACGGCCTGATCGTTGCGTTCTTCGTCTTCGATCTGCTCGGCCTGGTGCCGCGGGAGGCGAGTATTTCCCTATCGGCATTCTTCATCGCCTTCGCTCTGATCGTCAGCGGCCTGCTGTCGTCGACATTTCACCTCGGTCATCCGGAGCGTGCCTGGCGCGCGTTCAGTCAGTGGCGCACGTCCTGGCTGAGCAGAGAAGGTGTCCTCGCGGTGTTCATGTTCGCGCCCGCCGGTATTTATGTGCTGATCAGGCTGTTTGCCGCAGACGGGCTGCGAGGCGCAGAGCTGCTGTTCGGTGCCGTCGGTGCGCTGAGCTGCCTGGCGACGGTCTACTGCACAGCCATGATCTATGCGTCGCTCCGGCCGGTGGCCGCGTGGTCTAACAAGTGGACACCCGTGGGCTACATCGTCCTTTCACTGATGACCGGTCTCGTTCTGCTCAGCGCCATCGCGATGGCGTTCGGTTTTAACCATGCGGCAATAGCGATTTCGACGCTGATCGCCATCGTGGCCGGCCTGGCCGTAAAGCTCGGATACTGGTCTCATGTGGAGGCCGACAACGGACGCAGTACACCTGAAACCGCCACAGGGCTGGGCGCACTGGGCAAGGTTCGTCTGCTAGAGGCGCCGCACAGTCAGGCCAACTATCTGATGAAGGAGATGGTTTTCCGTGTTGCCCGGAAGCACGCTGCAAAGCTGCGCAAGGGGGCCATAGCCTTCGGCTTTGTGGCACCGCTCATTGGCGTTGCGCTGGCGTGGCTGGCCGGAGGCGGTGCGGGAACCCTGATCATGCTTGTTTCCGTGGCCTTTACGGCAGTGGGCATTTACGTCGAGCGCTGGCTGTTTTTCGCCGAGGCAAGACATACGGTTGGTCTTTACTACGGCTCCGGCCGGGCATGATTTGCTGACGGTCGGTTCAACTGATCTATGAACCCGGCAACGGCTCTGATAGAAGCAACCCATTACGTTTCGCAATAGTTCGGATTGGCTCGTTGTGAGTGTCGAAGAGCCCAAGGTGTGGCTGCTGCTGGGAGACCGCCTTGGCGATAATGCGCAAATCCTGGCGCTTGGAGAGCGGCTCGGATATAGCGCCGAAGAAAAATACTTGCGTCACAGCAAGCTCTATCACCTGCCCAACACCATCAAGGCCGCCTCGCTGGTGTCGGTGCTGCACGAATCGTCGAGCCCACTGACCCCGCCCTGGCCCGATCTCATCATTATGGCGGGCCGCAAGAATGTTGCGGCAGCGCGCTGGATCAGGAGGCAATCGGGAGGCCGGACAAAGATTGTGACCATCGGTCGTCCGCGGGCGCCGCTGAGCCTTTTCGATCTGGTCCTCACGACGCCCCAGTACCGATTGCCGCGGGAAGACAATGTCATTGAGTTCAAGGTCCCTCTGAGTGGCGTAAATGCCGTTGCTCTCGACCATGCCCGGGCAACATGGGGCCATGTCCTGGAGGACCTGCCGAGGCCGCACATATCCCTTCTGGTCGGCGGCGACACCACAACATGTGTGTTTGATCAGGTTGCCGCCGACAGGCTTGGACGGCTTGCGTCGACTTATGCAAGATCGGTGGGCGGTTCTCTGCTGGTGACGACGAGCCCCAGGACCTCGCACAAGGCCGCCGATGCGCTCTTCGCATCGATTTCCGTACCTGCGGAATTGCATCGCTGGACGCGCGACCGAAGCGCGGCCAATCCCTATCTCGGCTTTCTGGCGCTATCGGACCAGGTGATTGTGACTTGCGACAGTGCATCGATGATGGCGGACGCGATGGCCGCAGATAAGCCGGTGTTGCTTTTTGACGTTCCGATGCAGCCTCAGAACGTGGTGCTGAAACTGCAGCATCACATGTATCTGAGAGTTGAAAGACGTGCGGCCAAAGGCAAGCCTCCAAACCGGTTTCACAAGGCGCTTCTGTGGCTTTCAGGCATGGGGTTCCTCATTCCGCCCCGAAACATGCCGCAGCTCTACCGTAACGTCGTCGCCAACCGCCACGCGGCGTGGCTTGTCGACGCCTGCGTCGATCTCAACAATGCAAAGAACTTCAGTCCTGACGGCCTGTTTTCGGGCGTCGATGAAGCGGTTTCGCGAATCCGGAAGCTGCTTTCGGAGTGACGAGCCGGGATGGCGATGGGCTTGCGCTAACAGACTTCAATCGTTCTTGCGTCAGCGACATCCCTGAGTTGGGTGCTCGGGATCGAGAAGACCGCCTTCGGGGTTCCCGCCGCGGCCCAGACAGTGTCATGGCGCAGCAGGTCGGTGTCCATGTATGTGATCATGGGCTCGGCATGCCCGAACGGCGGTACACCTCCGATGGCATAACCTGTGACCTGCCTGACGAAGTCGGCATCCGGACGAACCAGAGGTTCGCCGATTGTCGCCGCAACCTTCTCTTCGTCTACCCGATTGCGGCCGGATACCAGAAGCAGCACGGCCTGAGCCGTCTCACCTGTCCTGAAAATCAAGGACTTAACGATCTGGCTTACATCACAGTTGCAAGCCGCAGCGGCTTCCTGGGCGGTGCGCGTGCTTTCGTCCATCTCGACGACCGAAACCGTCAATCCTCGATCGGCGGCAGCCTGACGGAATCGTTCTGCACCTGAAAATTTCGTAATCATTTCCGACAAGTAGCGGGTTAACGGTGATGCGGCAATTGTTATCTCCGCAGTGGCCTCATCTTCGCAAACTGGTATAACGTTGACAGTGCAGATGCGGCGCTGCGTGGTTTCAGGGGTGTGTATTGTCGAGTCTTGAACACGGAAAGCGTCCCGGCGGCGGGCAGGGCGTTCGTGACGCCATTCGCAAGGCACGGACGATTCAGGCGGAAAGAACTGACGTAATCGTTGAATTGCAGGCCGCTGAGGTTGCGCGGCTGGAGGTGCTTGCCGAAGAACTGGAGCCGGTTTTCGCCGAGATTCCGGGCGCCGGCGATCAGTTCGAATGCAGCCTTGTTCCGGGCAATCCTCCGCGCCTGTGGATCGACATGGTTTCCTATGTGGCCATGGCGGCGGACAAACACACCTACAAGTTCGTAAGGGACACGAGAACCGGACGTAAAGTGCTTGCGGAAAGCGCAGAAACCCAGGATCTGAAGGGCGCCATCACGGATTACATCGCTCAC
Source organism: Hyphomicrobiales bacterium (assembly GCA_965198845.1). Taxonomy (GTDB): domain Bacteria; phylum Pseudomonadota; class Alphaproteobacteria; order Rhizobiales; family JAJFHC01; genus CBDAQD01. Next base: position 4,980,423 of record CBDAQD010000002.1, on the reverse strand, counting down.
CGCGTCATCGAAAGGGAGCGTGCGCTCGAGGCCGGAGGCGGCTTTGACGAGGGGACCGCAATGCGGGGGCATGGCGGCCTGACCCTGGGGCTGTCTTTTCTCGCGGGAATTTGCGTCGGCGTTATCGCGGTTTTTATGCTCGCGCTTGCCCTTACGGCGCCGTGACGGTTCGGTGAAACGTTACAAACTGAAACACCATTTGATTTTGCCCGGAAATCGGCCACTGGTAAAAATTTAACTGTCGAATCAGTTCGTAAGGGGAAGTTCTTAGGGGAATATCGATTGGGGGCGGTTTTTTCAGCCGTAAGGGGCCACTCCAAAATCTTTGATCGATCACGCGCTCGAAGAAGGCGCTCAGGCATCTTCTTTGCAGGCGTATCTCCCCGGAATGTTGTTTGAAACCTTCAGCTGAAGTCGTGTCGGCCATGGGGCCGTAACTTGAAGATAGGGCGTATACAGGTAGTTGGGTTGAGATTGTGACTTCATTGAGCGTCGAGACAGACCTTCAGCCGACAGTTCGTTCCAATCCTGGGCTGCATCAGGTGAAGGGGGAATTCGAAACCCTCACCGAGGCGCTGGATTACGCCGCACAAGGCAAGACCGGAATGAACTTCTATTCCGGTCGCGGCAAGCTGGAACACGTTTTTACCTACGCCCAATTGCGTGATAGCGCACTTGAGACAGCAAAGAGGCTGATCAATTCCGGCCTCAAGGAAGGCGACCGCGTCGCGATCGTCGCCGAAACGACACCCGATTTCGTCATCACATTCTTCGCCTGCCAGTATGCCGGCATGATCCCGTGCCCGGTGCCCTACAGCATGTATATCGGCGGTCGCGATGCCTATGTCAGCCGTCTGAGCGGAATGTTCACGAGCGCATCGGTGGCGGCTGCCATCAGCTCGGACGCCCTCAAGGCTCAGGTCGGCGATGCGGCGAGCGCGGCGGGCGTTTCCAAGGTCATGTCGCACAGCGAGCTTGCCGAAGTCGATGCTTCGGGCGCGGAGCCCACGCCGTTCGGCGCCGACGATGTGGCCTACATTCAGTATTCTTCCGGTAGCACCAGCAACCCCAAGGGCGTGCTGATCACGCAGCGCTCAATCGTCACGAACGCACAGGGAATCCTGCGGGACGGCCTCAGGGTCAACCGTGACGACCGCGCGGCTTCCTGGCTGCCGCTCTACCATGACATGGGCCTGGTCGGGTTCTGCCTGGCGCCGATGATGGGCCAGATCACGGTCGACTATCTGGCGACAAGCGCTTTCGCCCGCCGGCCGCTGCTCTGGTTCAAGATCATTTCGGACAACCAGTGCTCGATCGTTTACAGCCCGTCATTCGGTTATGACCTGGCCGCTCGCCGCGTCAACGGTGATGCGCCAAAGTTCGATCTTTCCGCATTGCGCGTGGCGGGCATCGGCGGCGACATGGTGCGGCCCGACGTGCTTGAGCGCTTTTCGGATGCTTTTGCGCCGGCCGGGTTCGACCCGCGTGCTTTCGTTCCCAGCTACGGCATGGCCGAAGCGACCCTTGCCGTTACATTTGCGCCGGTGGATGAGCCGATCATCATCGACCGGGTGGACCGCGCGCGCTCGAAGCTGAGCCGCAAGGCCGTTCCGGCCGACAAACGCTCCGAACGGAACGTCGAGAAGACAAGGTCTTTCGTCGTGTGCGGCCGTCCTCTTTCGGGCCATCAGATCGAGATCCGCGACGAAGACGGCGACATCCTTGCTGAGCGCGAAATCGGTCATGTGATGGTTAAGGGGCCGAGCCTCATGGCGGGCTATTACGGCAACCCGGAAGCGACTGCGTCCGTCATGAATGAAGACGGCTGGATGGACACCGGCGACATGGGTTACATGCTCGACGGCCAACTCGTCATTACCGGTCGCAGCAAAGATCTGATTCTGCACAACGGGCGCAATATCTGGCCGCAGGACATCGAATGGGCCGTCGAGCGCATGGAGGCGATGCGCAGCGGTGACGTCGCGGCTTTTGCCGTGGAGCCGGACGGGGTCGGCGAGCACGTAATCGTCCTGGTTCAATGCCGCCTGGCCGACGAGGAAGAGCGTGACACTCTTCGCCGCGAAGTCGCATCTGTCGTCCATCGTCAAGCCGGCATCGAATGTCATGTGGTTCTGGTGCCGCCGAGAAGCCTGCCGTTCACATCGTCCGGGAAGCTGTCGCGTGCCGGAGCAAAGCTCAGGTTCCTGTCAGGCGAAATCTCCGAAGTTTCAAAGCATGTCGCACAGAAACTACGGTTCACACCCGTTGGTATCGCTCAGGGTGCAGCGGATTAGCCGGCATTCGGCAATCTGAAAAACTTTCATGAACGGGTTGAACCCGACCGCTGCATCGATCTGCGTGGACTGATCGGTGAGCGAACAACCATGTCAGGGCTGACGTCTCTGTGTCTGAAATCGTCGCCATAACCGGTGGAACCGGATTCGTCGGCAGCCATCTCCTGAAGTCGCTGGTCGCGGCCGGGTATCGTGTCAGGGTGCTGGCGCGCGATCCCGGAAAGGTCGACCTGAAGGATGATGCCGTTGATGTCGTCGAGGGTGATCTCGACAACCGGACGGCCTTGACGGCGCTGTGTGCCGGGGCCGCTGCGATGGTGCATTGCGCGGGCCTGATCAGTGCGCGTGACCGGGCCGAGTTCGATGCGGTCAATGTAACCGGAACGAGGCGTGTCGTTGAAACCTGCGTTGCCGAGGGAGTCGGCAAGCTGGTGCTGGTGTCGTCGCTTGCCGCGCGCGAGCCGGCGCTGTCGGACTATGGGGCGAGCAAGAGGGCCGGAGAAACGGTCGTGCGCGAGACGGGGGACGCCCTGACATGGTCCATCATCCGGCCGCCGGCGGTCTACGGCCCCGGTGACCGCGGCACCCTGCCTTTGATCCAGCAGCTGACGCGGCGTCTCGCGGTCATTCCCGGCAGCGGCAGCAGCCGGATCTCACTCATTCACGCCGAGGATCTCGCGGAGGCAATCGTGTCCATGCTCGGACCCGACGCTCCGCTCAAAGACATACACGAAGTGCACGACGGCGCGATCGGCGGCTATTCCTGGAAGGAGCTGGCGCTGGCCGCGGGCAAGGTGAACGGCCGGCGCGTCGACTGTCTTTTCATCCCGCAGTCCATCCTGTCACTGCTGGCGGGCGCTGTCGTTCTCGGAGCCAGGATCACCGGCCGGGTGCCGTGGCTGACACCAGGAAAGGTGCGGGAACTCTACCATCATGACTGGGTGTGCAAGGTGAAGCTGATCGACGAAGTCACTGAATGGACACCGAAAATCCAGTTCGAGAGCGGCTTTGCCGGAACGGTGAACTGGTATCGCGAACATGGCTGGTTGTAGGCGAATGGCCGGTCGGGTAAAAGCACCGGTCGCCCGGGTGACCCGCCGGGTGAATTGAGACGTAAGAAACGAGAGGCGGTCACATTATGACCACGGACAGGCAGGAAATATTTGATCAGTTGTGCGCGCTGCTTCAGCCGTTCAACACAGGGAACATCGAACTGACCCGTGAGACCGACATTTCGGCCGACCTGAACATCGATTCGGTGACGGTCATGGATTTCGTCATGGAAGTCGAGGACAAGTACGACATCGACATACCGCTGAACCTGTTGTCGGAGACCAGGACACTGGACGACCTGGCGGTGGTCGTGGAGAAACGTATCGCAGGAGAGTAACGTCCATGGATCTGCTTAAAAAGCACGAACACCTCGCCGAACGGCATCGCCAGATGTTGCAGCTTGGCCAGAATGCCGTCGGGATTCGCATGGACGACATTCTGTCGCCGACCCGTGCCATCGTGAATGGGCGTGAAGTCATTCTCGCCGGAACCAACAATTATATGGGAATCACGTTTGACCCGGCCTGCATCGAAGCCGGTAAGAACGCGCTCGACAGCCTGGGGACCGGCACCACCGGTTCGCGGATCGCGAACGGCAGCTATGCGATGCACCAGGAACTGGAAGCTGAACTCGCACGCTTCCTCAACCGCAAGCACGTCATCACCTTTTCGACCGGCTACCAGGCCAATCTCGGTATGCTGGCGGCGTTGGCCGGACCTGACGACACGATCTTCCTCGACGCGGACTCACATGCCTGCATCTATGACGGCTGCCGGCTGTCGGGTGCAAAGATGGTCCGCTTCCGGCACAACGACGCTGCCGATCTAGACAAGCGGCTGTCGCGCATGGGCGATGACGAAGGTGGCCGTCTGGTCGTGCTGGAAGGCATCTACAGCATGTTCGGAGACCGGGCGCCGCTCAAGGAGTTCGTTGAGGTCAAGCGCAAGCACGGCTTCAGCCTCTTGATCGACGAGGCGCATTCGGTCGGTGTGCTGGGCGAGAACGGCCGTGGCCTCGCGGAAGAGGCGGAACTTGAGGATGAGGTCGACTTCATTACAGGCACGTTTTCAAAGAGCCTCGGTGCGATCGGCGGTTTCGGGGCTGGCGATCACGAACTGTTCGAAATGATCCGCTTTGCCGCACGGGCATACATGTTCTCGGCCTCGTCGTCCCCGTCAACGATTGCGACGGCGACGGAAGCGATCCGGCAACTCACCAAGCGGCCCGAGTTGCGTGACGACATCCGCCGCAACTCCGCTCAGCTATTTCAGGGGCTGAAAGGGCTCGGGCTCGAACTCTGCTGCGACGTGGTAAGCCCGGTGATTGCGGTCCGGGTCGCCGATGAACCGACCGCCATCAAGATGTGGAACGCGCTGATCGAGGAGGGCGTCTACGTGAACATCGCGTTGCCGCCCGGTACGCCGAACGGAACCTGCCTGCTGCGGTGCAGCGTTTCGGCAGCGCATTCGCCAGCGGAAATCTCCCGGATCATCGAGATGTTCGACTCGGTGGTCGCGAAAGGCGGACACCAGCTGGCTGAAACTGCCTGAAAACAGGCTTCAGCGGAAACCGCCACGCGCGTAAAGCTTCGGCAACAGAATAATCGCGGCGAGGATCGGATGGCGTCTCTGCCACGGCGTCACTTCGATCGTGACACCGGAATGCCGGGCTATCTTCCACGCCAGATAATCGGCGCCGCCCTGGAAAGTGAAAGCCGCTTTCATCAGCCGGGCTACGGACAGAAGCTTGCCTTCGATGCGGCGCAATCCCCAGTTTCCCGGGCCGCCGCCGGCCTTGGGGCCGAGCTCGAGAAGCCGCGCAGCCGCCTCGTAGAATTCAATATTGGCCTCGACGATCTGACTGGCACGGCCAGGGTCTTCGGACCTGAGTTCGGTCCGGTAGGTGTTCTCGAAGAGAACTGTCCACAATCTTACCGGATCCGCCTCGCTGCTGGCGAGTTTCCTGCCATTGTCGGCAGCCGTCGCAACGGCTTGCACGAGTGCGGCTTCGATGCGGTCACGGATCTCGCCACTTGCCGCGAACACGATCGCAGTCGGCTGCGCGAAGCGAGCCCAGAAGTACGGATTGCGCGTTGCCGGGCTTACACGGCGCTCGAACTGCGCGATCGAGACGACAGCGTATTTTGTCCGGATCGTCAGCCCCTCGTGTTGGCACTCACCGTAATACACGTTGGGCGGGATCAGCCAGTTCAGAAGCCGTGTGAAGGGGTTGCCGTGGAAGTTGCCGTAATCGTCGACAAGGGCATAGAGGTCAACAAGCCCCTCGTCCGGGCGCACGTCGCGCAGACAGGAACCGTAGGCCAGTACGCCCACGACGGCCTCACCGGCATCGCGCCGCACAGCTTCGGCGATGCTAAGGATCGCAGGCGGCACGGGCATGCCCGAACGTTCGGCGATCAGCGATTTCAGGTCTGTCTGCGGTGTGTCGGTCATGTCGTCTGCCGCGCCGGAATCAGCCACAGATAAAATCGAACGCCGGTCCGAGCGTAATGGCCAAGGGCTCGTCCTTCGGCGCGTCGAACGGTTCGCCGTCCAGGATAAAGGGTGCATCGGTCTCTAGCGCGAGATGATGCGCGCTGGTGCTTCGGTAGGCTGGGTTGGATGGCGGACGATCGTTACGGGCGTACATGACCGGAAGAACCGATCTCAGCAATCCCTTGACCGGAAAGGATGCGGCGGTGGTCTTGAGCGCTTCTTCGGACTGACTCCAGAACGGTGTGGCTCCGAGCACCAGACGATGCAGAGTCGTAACCAGCACGAACAACTGTCCGCCATCGGTGAAGCGCGCGTCATCGGCGTATACCGCCACGGGCGTGGGCTGATAAATGCGCTCGGGATCCTTGTCCCTTTCCCCGAGGAAAACGGTGCGTGACAGCGCGCGCAGCAGCGTGAGGCCGTTGGCGATCTCACCGGAGAGACCGAGTTTGTGTATGTCCTGCTGGCACATGACGACCGCCCGCTGGATTGCGCCCAGCCCGAAAAACATACCGTGTTGCGGCCGCTCATCGGCAGGATTGGCGATCCTCAGCGTATGGCGCCGTTTGATGTGTGTGGACCGGAGACAGTATTCAGGCACCATCAGGCGTTCGATCACGCTGCGGCTGCGGGGATTCTGTACGCCGACATCCGCCGCATCCATGTTGGTGGTGCCGTCGGGCAGGAGAGCCAGGCGGGGGAGGCGGTCGGGAGCGAGATTTTCGGCCAGCCATGTCTGAACCGCCTGAACCGTACCGTCGCCGCCGGAAACCAGAATGGCCGGCGCCTCCGCGGTTATGAAACGATCGAGGATTTCCGGCAGGTCCGCAAAACGGTCAAGCTGTTCGAAAAGCACATCCGATTGCTCGGTTGCTATCTGCTTCAGTGAACCTTGGTTTTTGCGATTTCGCCGCGCCGCCGGATTGACGAGGACACCGACTTTCATTGCTGATCGGCGCTCCGATCAAGCCAGCTCTCGAGCGGACCGTGTCGGCGAACTTCAATAGCGGCAACAAACAGCTGCCATACATGAAAGAGCAGGCTGAGCAGTGTCCAGGCTGCAACCCCGATCAGGCCCCAGTCCGGCCGCCCGAAGAGCGTACAGACGGTCAGGATCGCAAGATTCGGATTGCGGCGGGCCGTGATCTGGCGAAACAGGGTGTCGATCGGTCGCCAGATATGGATCTCGATGCTGAAGAACTTGATCGAGATGCCTTCAATGATCCTCTGCAGCAGGTATCCGCCCAGAATGATCGTCAACACGGGCCAGAAGAGATAGGAGGAAAGTGGTGTCGTGCTGGCCATGACACCAACGGCCCAGGCCGTATACCAGAACGGCGGATGGACCAGGTCGATCCCGTGATCGAAGATGTCGCCCCATTTGCTGGAGGTCAGTGTGACCCTGGCGAGTTTTCCGTCAACCGTGTCCAGGAAAGTCATCAGCCAGGCGGAAATCAGACCCAGCAGCCACGATCCGTTGAGGAAATAGAAATAGGCCGCGACAACGAACACGGCACTCAGGGTCGTGACCATATTCGGGGTGATGCCCCAGGGCGCGATGATGCGTGTCGCGACGAAGGCGGGCCTCGGCCAGAAGTGCTTGGTCACAAAGTCCGTGGCGCCCTTGTATGTGCCCATGAACATGCGCCATTCGACCGTTTTGCGGTTTTTTGCCGTCAGCAGGAGCGCATAGGGTACTTCGCGCTTGCGCAGCGATTTCCAGAAGGAAGCGTCAAGATCCCCAGGCCGCATCGCGGTCAGATCCCCGCAAGCCGCATTTTCGCGGCGCTCCTCGAGCGCGCTAACGGCGGCCAGGGCGGATCGGGCCGGCGTGTGGGCGGCAACAGGCAGTTCGGCGCCTGAATCCTCACCAATGAGCATCAGGCCTTCGCGTTCGATAAGCACTGCGATCAACGGAGCGTCAATCACGGCATCGCCGCGAAGCACGATCACCGGCCCGGCATAGTCCCCCAGTTCCGAAACGTCGAGCACCCGTGTGACGCCGTGACGGGCGAATGCACGGGTAAACCGCTCGATTGGACTCAGGCCCCAGAGCCGCTCCTTGCTGGTCCCGACGAAACACAGCGCCGGAATTTCCTGGGCGTCCGAATCCAGCGGAATGGCCGGAGCAGCGATGGAAGCTTGTTCATTCAAGGTTTCTGGCTCGCGGCCTATCTGGGAATTCAACAAACTATCTTGGCCTGACACTGAATCGCGACGCTCAGTTAATTCGGATGACTTCGGATGTGTCAAGCGTGCGCGGAGTTATAGATTTTCCTGTTTAAATGCGATGGCGCCGGCGGCGGAGAGGAACACGAGAATCGGTGTCCACGCCGCGAACCAGGGAGGCATGATGCCAAGTTCGCCCATTGTGAGCGATATTCCCTCGAAAAGGAAGAAGCCAAAGCCCATGGCGACACCTGTTACGAAGAATAGTCCGAGGCCGCCGCCGCGCCGGAATCGGGTTGAAAGAGGCACAGCGATCACAATCATCAGAATGGTGCTCAACAGCGTGGCAATACGCTTGTGGCGCCACGTCCGGTAGACGTGGGCGGGGCGAATTCCGAATCCGGCATTCGTGATGAAATAGGAGAGAGTTGCGAGCGACATTTCGGCAGGATCGCCTGACCGCGTACCCTCGGTCGCCGGCCGGAGCGGCGCACTGTAGATCAGACTGCTCAGCCGGACAGGTTCTTCGTTCGCCCGGAAGTATGTGGCGACATCGGTCAGCGCCCAGCGGCCGTTGATCAGCGTCGCTTTTTTGGCAAAGACCTGTTCCGTTATGAGACCTTCGCCGTCGCGGCGGAAAATAACGACATCTTCCAGTTCCGTCGCCGCGGCGTTGGCTTTCTTGGCCCTGAGAATGTCATTGCCGGCGCGCATCCAGATCGGGTCGTTAGGGCCGATATTGAGTGCTTTTTCGCTGAAATCGCCGATTCCCCACTCATGAAGTATGGGCGTGGCGGCGGGAACCGCCCGGTCGACCATAAGGAAATGACCGATGCCGATCAGGGAGGCGACCGGCATCAGGACGGCAATGACCCTGAACTGGGAAACCCCCGAACTCCAGATGGCGACCAGCTCACTATGCCGGGATATGTCCGTCAGCATGAGAAGCGTCGCTATGAGTGCGCTGATGATGACGAACTGCGAGGCAAGACCGGGCGCCCGCAGGCCGGCATACACAGCGATCGCGGATAGGTCGCCGTTGTGCAGTTTGAGGATGTCGTCGGTATTGGCGATCAGATCGAGCGACAGCACGAAAACGGTTATGCCGAACAGGATAATGAAGAACCGCAGCAGCAGCATTTTCGTGAGCAACCAGCCGATAATGCGCATTACGCCGTCCTCTCGTCGCGAGAAAAGCGTCGTTTTATCCAGGTGGCCGCATCATTCAGGCGGTCGAAAACCGGTTCCAGTCCATCAGGTTTGAGCGTGAAGCATGACCGGTAGTAGCGCCATATCGCGAATGTCGCGAGGACGCCGAACGGAAGCCATATGCCCAAGTAGGGAGATACATCCTGGAACCGGACGGCGCGGGTGCCCTGTTCCACGATCTCGTTATAGGCGACCAGAATGATCAATGCGGCGCCGAACCGGTAGGGACGCTGCCCGCGCCGGCGGCCGAGCGAAAACGGTATGGCCAGGACCGGCAACAGAAGGATCGTCGCAATCGTGACAATGCGCCGGTGAATTTCTGAAGTCATCGCGGATTTGGCGACGTTTACCGGGGGGTTGTCCCACTTCTGGAACAGTTCGATCAGGGTCAACTCGCGCTGGTCTTTGCCGCGTTCCCGGAACAGAGTGTCGGAAACCTTGCCCAGAGGCGTATCAACCAGCGAGAATTCCGCCACAGTCTGCTTGGGCAACGCCTGTTTCGAATTGGCAGACGGCCAGCTCTTCAATTGCAGGCGATGTCCTTCTTCCAGCCGGAGTACCGGCCGGGGCTCGCCGTCAAGTTCGATCAGTGCGCCGCGTCCGGCCGTGATGGTCTCGCTGCCCTCCTTGCCCTTGTCCTCAAAGAGGAAGATCTGCTCGAACTTGTTGGAATTGCGGGACAATTTGTCGAGAATGAATGTCCTCGTGCCAGCGCGCATGAAGACGCCCTCTTCGGCCAGGTAGAAGACCTCGACGTTCTTTACCGTGTGCAGGAGCGCCCGATAGGCGTACCGGGTATGCGGCTGTACGTGACTGACAATGATCAGTGCGATGACACCAAACGCCACCGCCAGCGCCAGGATGGGCCGAGTTATCTGATGAAGCCCGATGCCTGACGCCAGAAATGCGTCCAGTTCACTGTCCTTGCTCAGCTTGTTGAAGCCGAACAGGAGGCCGAGAAAAAACGCTGCAGGAATGGCGAGCCCAAGATAATGGGGCACCAGGTAGGCCAGCATCTCGAAAACGAGACTGAATGAGTTCTTCTTGCCGAGCGTGATGTCGAGCAAACGCACCAGGCGCTCGGCGAGCAGCACCATCAGCCCGATGGCCATAGCGCCGACGAGCGGCCGCAGAATTTGGCGCAGAATATAGCGGGTGGTGATCGGCATCAAAACGTCCTAGCGTCCGCAGCAACGGCATGCGGACCGGATTTCAGGACCTTACCCAGTTTTCTGTGAGTTCCGCAACGAGCTTGGCCATTACGTCAGGTTGCGGCGTGACGGCCGCTCCCAGATCAGGGACTGCCGGCCATCCGGCGTCCTGGTAGGTTTCGCCGTCAAATTCCTGAGGCGAAGCGTATCGCGGCAGGACGTGAAAATGCACGTCCGGATCGACCATCATCAGCATGAGGTAATTGATCTTGTCGAACGGCCGGAATGCCCGGAGCGATGTCTCGATATCTGCCGTCGCGACCGCGAGTTCGCTGAAGGCTTCCGGGGAAATTGAGGAAAAGGCCTCTGCTTCGTCCTTGCAGATCAGGACCAGGGAGCCGAGGGTCGGCTGAGCCGGCCGTGCAACCACGACCCAGTGCTCATACTCGTGGACCAGGGTTTCCGGGTAACCGAATTTCTGCATCGTCGGGTTGGCGGTCACGGTTGATTGCTCCTTTCCTGCTTTTTGCGAGACTCCGGCTCTATCGTCCTGAAATCGCCGGATTCCTCGTTCCAAGCCCTGACAGTGACGTCGCAGCGCCAGCCGGGGTTGGTGCGTTCGATCCTGTAAATGTTGTAGTGGGACTCCGGACGTCGGCTGGTCCTCCGGGAGGATGCCGCGGCGACACCGTAAACCGGGATGATCCGGCCATCCCGCGCAATTTCGCCGTACATCTGCCGGTGGTTGTGGCCATGCAGGATGAGATCGGCGCCGAATTTGCGGATGACCTCAACGAATTGACGTGTATCGGCCATGGCCTTGCGCCATTTGTTCTGACCGGGCAGGGGAGGATGGTGGATCAGGATCACCCGAAAGACCTCCTCACCGGAAAGCTGTTCCAGCAGCATCGAAAAATCCTCAAGCTGCTTTTTTCCCAGCCATCCCCGTGCGCTCAGGGGCGGCGTGGGTACCGCGGTCGACAAACCGATGATTGCGACATCTCCGCGCCGCCGCAGATACGGAAAGTGCGGTCCGGCGGCGCCTTCACCAGCCCCGGTGTCGCTCGACATATATTCGTGCCACAACCCCATTCCGCGCTTCCAGGGCAGCGGCACATAGGCGTCATGATTGCCAGGGATCACGGACAGGCGGTCAGGCGGTCCGAAACTCCTGAGCCAGTCCAGCGCCTGCTCAAACTCCTTCTCGAGTGAGATATTCACGAGGTCTCCCGTGATGGCGACATGGTCCGGTTCGAGGCGTTTTATGTCGTCGCGAATGGCGTCTGCAATGGCCCGCATATGTATGCCGCAACGGTTGCGATGCCAGGACTGGAACCCGAAAAACCGCTTGTTGAGCAGGTCCTTCAGGGTCGCGGACGGAAGCGGCGCCAGATGGATATCGGACAGATGGGCAAGCGTGAACATGCGTTTTGACGCAACCTCAGTCTGGCCGTTGACTTGGTCCGGCCGAAATGCGATTCAGATGCCCTTCTAGCAGTGTTTCAGCAAAAAAGGGCGCGTTAAAGTGAAAGTCGTGATCCTCGGCGCGGGCCAGGGCAAGCGGTTGCTGCCGCTTACAGAGGAAGTCCCAAAGGCGTTGCTCGACATTGGCGGGCGTCGGCTGGTCGAGTGGCAAATCGAGGCATTTGCCAGTGCCGGAGCAAAGGAGATCGTTGTCGTGACCGGCTACAAGGCCGGCATCATGGGCGAAGTCCTGAGTGAAGTTGAAAGCCGGCGCGGCGACGTGAAGATCAGGACCGTCTATAACCCGTTTTTCTCGGTTGCGGACAACCTTGCCAGCTGCTGGATGGCGCGTCACGAGATGGACCAGGACTTCATCCTGGTCAACGGGGACAACCTGTTCAAGGCGGACCTTGTCGAACAGGTTCTCGGAGCGCCGGCCGCTCCCGTTACCGTTTCGATCGCACACAAGCCGGAATATGACAGCGACGACATGAAGGTCATGCTTGACGGTGACCGGCTGACCGAGATCGGCAAGACCCTTCCTGTGGAGGCCGTCGACGCGGAGTCGATCGGCATGATCCTGTTCAGAGGCGACGGGCCCGGGATTTTCAGGGGCATGCTCGAACGGGCGATGCTTGAGCCGACCGGATTGCGGCAATGGTATCTTTCGGCGATCGGTGCACTGGCCAAGACCGAAGAGATCCGTGTGCGCGACGTAGACGGTTTCGAGTGGTGCGAAGTGGATTTCCCCGTGGACCTTCAGCAGGCCCGGCATCTCGTCGCCGATTGGTAGTCGGCTCCCCGTACGCGCCGCGTTTCAGGCCGCGCGGGACGCCAGGATCTTTTCAACGGCCGTCAGGTCAGCAGGTTTGTCGACGTCGATCGCAGCATCCGCGAACGGCATGGAGACCGCGCGGGCCCGGACGCCCAGCATCTCGGATGCCCGCAACATGGCCTGATCGAGCGACATTCGTCCGGTCAGGTAGATCAAGAGCTCGCGCCAGCCGAAGGCGCTGATCAGACGCCACGGCTTCTTCCGTTCCCTCTCGATCTGCCGCCAGAACCGAACCGCCTGGATGGCCTCCGGTGTCAGCAGCGAGAACAGATTGCATCCCGAATACCCGCCGTCCGCGAAACGGAAGAAGGTCCGCTTGGCATCCGGGTAGGTGGCAAGCAGGAGCTCTGCGCTTTCCAGGCCGACCGTGACGTCCGCGCGCGTACCCAGCGATGTCTCGCAGAAATAGCTGATCATTTCAGGCGTCAGAAGCGCATGGTCGGCAGTGGTGACCAGGATGGGCCGGGTCATGCCGAGCGCTTCCGCAGCGTGAGCGACGCTGGTGCTGGCCTTATCTTCGCTGGGAATGAAGGAAATCCGGTCCTCGTCGTCGATGTCGCCCTCATCGAGAGCGATTTCGACAACCGACGGCTGTTCCACCGATACGAGAATGTCGGCCACGTTCTGGCAATCCATCAGCGCCCGCAGGACCCTTGCGAGCATGGGAACTCCGCCGACCGGTATCAGACACTTGTGTTCGGTCGCGAATGCCCCTGCCATCGGATCGTCCGACCCGCGCCCGGCCGCGAGCACGATGACGTCGAATTTGACGGCTTTGGGGCCAGCAGTCTGCACCTACAGCTCCTTCTCGTAGATGCGGTAGGTCTTGTATGGGGTTGCGCCGATTGTTTCGATCATCTTTCGCATTGGCAGATTGTCCTCGAGGATCCAGGACAACTCGCCATGAACTGTGCCTTTTCCCTCGTGATATCGGCGAATTGCGTCGATTACCCCTAGGGACGCTGCCGCACCGGTCATCCCCGTCTGGAACTTTTTCCGGACTCCCATGAGCGGCAATCTTATGCCTCGCGGATGTCGTGCCTTCAGACGCCAGATCAGCTTCGCCCAATTGAAGGGCAGCAACCGCCCGTTCAAATCCTTGATCGCGTCGTTGATGTTCGGCAGCGTGACGGCCATCGCCGCGGGCTCTCCCTTGATTTCGGCAATGGCAATGTACTCGTTCTTGACCAGCATCTTTAGGTTTGCGCCGAGCGCTGCCAGCTCCTTTGGGGTCATGGGGACGAAACCCCAGTTGTCGCTCCACGCGTCGTTGAATATCTCGAGGATGAGTTTCAGTTCTTCTTCGAGCCTGGACCGGTCCATACTTCTGATGACCAGATCGCCAGACTTGATCGCCCGCTGGATGATTGCGTCCATGTTGTTGGGCAGAACGGTGCTGGGAAGATACTCGTAGGCGATCATTTCTTTCGCCTTCGAATACCCTTGAGCCTCGACCTGTGTGAGGTAGTAGGGCGGCGTGTGAGGCATCATGAAATAGGGCGGCGTATCGAAGCCGTCACACAGTAGGCCCAACTCGTCGTTGATGGAAAAACTGAACGGACCGCGCACCACTCTGACATTGCGGTCCCGAAGCCAGGACTCGGCGGTGGCAAAAAGCGCGCGGAATACTTCCTCGTCATCGATGGCTTCGAGAAAGCCGAACTGACCGGAGGAGTCCTGGTACCGTTCATTGTGAAGGCTGCAGATCTGTGCGGAGATTCGGCCGACATTGTCGCCGTTGCGCTGCGCTATCCACATCGCCGTCTCGGCATGCTCGAAATAGGGATTCTTTTTCTCGTTCAGGTGTTCGTGGCGCTCGATCAGCAGAGGCGGAACCCAGAGGGGGTCGTCGCGATAGATCGCGAACGGGACCTTGATGAACGCATCCTTGTCCGCCTTGCCGTTTACCGGGACGATTTCTATCGGCGCCATTTGATCCGCGCCGTTGCTGGCATCCTGTTTCACTATGCGCTCACCCGTGTTTCCGTATCGTCGGCGAGACACCTGACCGTCCCGGCTTCGACCTCGTAGATTGTCGTGGCGATCTCCGCCCACGCGGGACGGTGGGTGATGGCGATAATCGTGTAGTCCTTGGACAGTTCCTTGATGTTCCGGCAGATCGCCATTTCCGACTCCGGATCGAGGGCACTCGTCACCTCGTCGAGAATCAACAGCGCCGGTCGGGCGATCACTGCACGGGCGATTGCCAGTCGCTGGCGTTGCCCGCCGGAAAATTTCGTTCCGCGTTCGCCGACAACGGTTTGAATTCCTTCGGGCAGACCCGACACGAAATCATAAGCGCCCGCCGCCTTGAGGGCGTAGTCGATGTCCTCGGGCGTAAAGGATGGGTCCCCGAGCGTTATGTTGGCCTCGATCGTATCGTGAAACAGGGCGAGATCCTGCGGCACGTAGCCGATCATGGGGCGCCATCTGTTCAGGTCGATATGGGAGAGGGGAACGTCATCGACCAGGATTTCCCCATCGTCCGGCTGGTGCAGTCCGATCAGCAGATCGAGAATGGTCGACTTGCCGGAGCCGGACGGGCCCTTCAGTACCGTGATCTCGCGGCAGGCAACATCCAGGTTGATGTTCTTCAGCACCGGATTTTCCGGGTAGGCAAAGCTGACATTCCTGAACCGGCATCCCCTTTCGAGGGTCGGCGTCAGCGTGCCCGGGTTTCTCTCCGGCTGTTCGCTCGACTTGTCGATCAGCCGCTTGACGGCCCAGTATGCGCTTTCGACCTCGACGGCAGCCTGCAGATGCTTCTGCATGGCGCCAATCAGGGAGACAATCTGGAACAGGATGACGCCCATGACGATGAGTTCGGGCAGGGGAATCTTCCAGATCACCGCCGCCACGTAAGCGGCGGCCGCCAGGGTCATGATTTGTATGATCTCGCCGCCGTAGAGCCGGCCCTGTGCGGCGATGACAACGCGGCGCAGGGCCTTCTTCAGCGAATTGACTTTCTTGTCCAGCAGTGCGGCGAAGGCATGCTGCCGGGCCATGGCCTTGAGCGGTTTGATGTTGTTCAGCGTGTCGGTCAGATAGGTCACCAGGGCGGAGGTGCGGTAGGTCTGCTTCCGTCCGGCCCGTTTCGACATGCGCACCAGGAAATTCAGGGTGAGCATCATGATCAGTCCCATGACCAGCCCGACGACGGACAATTGCCATGACATCAGAACCGCGACCACCGCATAGAGCGAGGCCTGGATCATGTAGGCGACGAATTTCGCAGCGGTCAGGTATGCCCGGCCCGCCCGGGTTGCGTCGACACTGATCGAGTTGGCGATTTCGCCGACCTTGTTCTCCGTGAAATAGGCCCACCGGGCATTCATCAGCGAGCCGAGAAGCTGTGTCCGCAGGCCGGTGGCGACATTGGCGACCGAGAAGCCGACATAGCTCAGACCAATAAAGGACAGCACTGCCTTGAGCGTCAGTCCGGTCACAATCAGGAGAATCAGCGTTTCGATCGTCGGATCGATCCCGAGGCCGTTCAGCACCTGGAGAACCTGCTGATTCAGCGGCGAGGAACCGTCGGTAGGTCCGCCGGCGAGCTGCGTCACTGCCGGCAGCAGGGTCGTGATTCCGATGGCTTCAGCGAGCCCGGCCAGCACGAGGCATGTCAGCACGATAAAGGGCCGCGTCCCTTCGGCACCGAAAAAGATACGTAAGACGCCTCTCATCGAAAACTCATGCCCCGGTTAAACTCCGAATTCACATCGATCTTGCGCTGGATACCAGTTTCGCACGGCACGGCAGGTGTTGTCCGCTTTCCGCAAACCGTGTGCTTAATGCGATCCGTCAATAACGTCGCAAATCCCGTTGAACTGCACTTTTCAGGCAAATTGCGGGGAGCCGGATCTCTGGGCACAGCGATGCCCTCTTTTCATGGCCCATCGGCGCAATCGCGGATTGGCATTCTGCATAATTTATGGCTATTTACCAGACTTCGAGAGCGAGGCGATCAAGATCATGTGGGCAAGAACGCAACTGAAGATTGGCTGGCGGGATCTGGCAAGTGGCGCGCTTTATTGTGCGATGCCCGGCAACCGCGCGGCAACGGCAAAGGAACTCGAGGGTTTCTGGGGCGACGGTGTCGGTACGTTGACCGCGTTCTCCGTGCGCAGCGGTTTTGACCTGATGCTGCAGGCGCTCGACCTTGAGCCGGGCGATGAGATTGTGTTCTCCGCACTCAATGTCAGGGGAATGATAAAGATTGTGCGCCGGCTGGGTCTGACGCCGGTTCCCGTCGATCTCGACGTTGCCCATATGGCGCCGCGGCTTGATCTGCTGGAAGCGGCCATAACGGAGCGGACGAAGATTATCGTCGTCGCGCACCTGTTCGGGACTCATGTCGATCTCGATCCCATCATCGAGGTGGCGAAGCGCCGCAACGTCATGTTCGTAGAGGACTGTGCGCAGGTATTCGACGGACAGGGATATGCCGGGCATCCGGATGCTGACGTCTGCATGTTCAGTTTTGGACCGCTGAAAACGGCGACAGCACTCGGCGGCGCTCTCATACGGGTCCGCGACAGCGCCCTGCTGAGCAGGATGCGGGAAATCCAGGCCGAATATCCGGTTCAGAAGAATGCCAAACAGCTGAAGCGGGTTCTGCAGTTTGCCGGGTTGAAGCTGGTCACGTCACGTTTGGCCATGCAGCAGATCTACAAGTTCTTCCACAAGCGCGGCATGGACTACGAAGACTCGGTCAGCGACAAGGTCCGCAATGTTGCGCCGCTCGGATCGTCGAAGAAGCTTCGCATACAGCCGTCGCTGGGCATGTTGCGGCTCATGCGCCGGCGCATCCAGCTGCACCAGCAAGCTGACCTCGAAGTGCGGGCTGAGCAGGGCCGCCGGCTGCGCGATCTCTTGGGCGACAGCGTGGTTCTCCCGGCCCAGTCAAACTCGGTCCATTCCTATTGGGTGTTCCCCATCCTGGTGGACAAGCCGCGGGTGTTCATCGATCGCCTGAGGGAAAAAGGCTTCGACTGTGCCGATCTGCCGCGCTCGCAGGCGGTGCAGGAGCCGGAGGACCGGCCCGACCTCAAACCGAAAGTTGCGGCCCAGGCCCTTGCCGATCTGGTCGTTGTGCCGTGTTATCCGGGAATGCCGGCTTCCGAGATCGAGCGGGAGGCCGAGGTGATCAGAGAAGTTGCCGCGGAGGTCGGATCGACCCGCACCAGACAATACTCTGGCGACGGAGCCCCCTCATCCGCAGATGCGGCGTGAATCTGGGCACCTCTTTAGCGCGACGCAATGCCCGAAAAAGAAAACGGCGCGGTCATTTCCATGGCCGCGCCGCTTCCTTGGGGAGGGTCTGGGAGTTCAGCTGTACGTGCCGAACGGGAGAAGCGTGCAAACCATCCAGCCTTGGCGAACTTCCAGCGCGGGCGTCCAGTTGTAGGACTTTCCGGCGGAGGACTTCCGAAAGAGCGACAGTTTCATTTTTGTCTCCTTCAATCGAATTAAGCTACGTTGGCTTGGCGGTTCCTGTTGAAAGGGAACATAGGGACGACGCGGACAGAATTCGAATGCTATTTCCTAGACTCAGCCATGCAAAAACTGCATGGGTTGAAGAGGACAGAAACCTGCGCAGTTTTGTCGCTTTTTCAAACGTTAGGGCTTCGGGGCCAGTGCTTTGACCCGCAAGCAGTCATTTCCGCTTCGCCCCGTCCTGCGCTACGTCGCGCAGCCCTTCTGGCGCCTGACGCGCGGACTGACGCTCGGGGTGCGCGGGATCGTCCGGAACGAGCAGGGACATGTGCTGCTTGTCCGCCACAGCTATGCGCCTGGCTGGCTGTTTCCTGGTGGCGGCGTGGAACGAAGCGAGACGCTCGAACAGGCCCTGGCGCGTGAAATGTCTGAAGAGGTCGGGGTCAGTGTTGAAGGCAGGGCGCGTCTGTTCGGAATCTACGCCAATTTCGAACACTTCCCCGGTGATCATGTCGCGCTGTTCCTGATTGATGCCTGGCGCCGTGATCCCGTGCGTTCGCTAGAAATCGCGGAGGATGGATTTTTTGCGCCGGATGACCTGCCTGAAGGCGTGACGGGTGGCACGCGGCGGCGGCTTGCGGAAATTTTGGGCACTGTGGAAATCGCGCCGATGTGGTAGACCGTTCGACCATGTCGGGCGGCACATCATCCAGCGTCGCCTGACAAACCACTTCCTTGGGCTCCTCTCAGCGACTTCCCGCGAACTTTCATGGTCTACATCCAACTTGCTGCCGGCCTTGCACTTCTTATCGTCGGCGGAGAGATTCTGATTCGCGGTGCGGTCGCAATTTCCACGCGCCTTGGCATTCCGCCGCTGGTGGTCGGACTGACCATCGTGGCGCTGGGCACCTCGGCGCCCGAGCTGACCGTGTCGCTCGACGCCGCATTCAAGGGTGTCACGGACATCGTGATCGGCGGGGTGGTCGGCAGCAACATCGCCAACATATTGCTGGTCCTTGGTGCTGCGGCGATCGTCACGCCCATATCGGCCACGCGCAAGCTGGTCCGCCGCGACGGCATGGTGCTGATTGCCGCGACAGCGTTTTTGAGCGGACTGGCATTGGCGGGTATTGTCCCGCAGGCCATTGCTGCCCTGATGGTGCTGTGCTTCGCGGCTTACACCGCCTTCTCCTATATCGCGGAACGCGACAAGGGCGGCCGAAGTGTCGATGACACCGCCGGTGAACTGGCCTCGGAGGAGGCCACGGAACACGGCGGTCTTCCGCCGCGGCTCCGGCTGGCGATTCCGGTCTTTCTCGCCGGTCTCGCCGGGATTGTTTTCGGGGCGGATATGCTGGTTGATTCAGCGGTGCACATTGCCAGGATGTTCGGCGTTTCCGAGGCAGTGATCGGCCTATCGCTGATCGCGCTCGGTACGTCGCTGCCGGAGCTGGCCATAGCCGTCATTGCGGCGATCCGCGGGCATTCGGACGTTGCCCTCGGCAATGTCGTCGGCAGCAATATCTCCAACATTCTTGTGATCCTCGGGGCGACCGGATTCATCATCCCGATCCCGATCGGAGGTCAGATCGCACAGTACGATATCTGGATCATGCTGGCGGCCACGATCATTCTGCTGCCGGTTCTTGTCAGCGGCTGGCGGTTGAGCCGCACCGAAGCGGTCATGTTCCTGGGTGCCTATGTGGCCTATATCTACAGCATCTACGCCGGATTTCCCGCGCTCCTCATCGGCGCACTTGGGATCGCCTGAAAGAGCAGGGACTCACAATGACTCGCGTCCGTGCGGGGCGTCGAGGTCGATCTCCGGACCGACCGGCACGATCCTCGTCGGGTTGATGCTCGTGTGACTGCCGTAATAGTGCTGCTTGATGTGGTGCATGTTGACGGTGCCGGCGACGCCGGGATGCTGATAGAGGTCCCGCAGGTAGCCCGATAGGGCAGGGTAGTCCGCTATACGGCGCAGGTTGCACTTGAAATGCCCGACATAGACAGGATCGAACCGCACGAGCGTCGTGAACAGCCGCCAGTCAGCCTCGGTTACCCTGTCTCCGACAAGATAACGCTGAGACATGAGGCGTTGCTCAAGGCGGTCCAGGCATTCAAAGAGACCGTGGAACGCGGCCTCGTAGGCTTCCTGTGTCGTGGCGAAACCTGACTTGTAGACACCGTTGTTCACGTTCGAATAGACATCGGCGTTGATCTCGTCGATCCCGGCGCGAAGGGCCTCCGGGTAGTAATCCGCATTGTTGCCGGTGATGCTGTCGAACGCGCTGTTGAGCATCCGGATGATTTCCGACGACTCGTTGCTGACGACCGTGTTGCGCTGCTTGTCCCAGAGAACCGGTACCGTAACGCGGCCGGTATAGTCAGGGTCCGCGCGCGTGTAGACCTCGTGGAGTTTGGATGCTCCGTTGACCGTATCGAGGGTGGCGCCGTCGACCTCCGAGAATGTCCAGCCTTCCGAGCCCATGAAATGGTCGACGATACTGAACGAAATCACATCTTCCAGGTCCTTGAGGGCCCTGAAGATCAGCGTCCGGTGTGCCCAGGGGCAGGCGAGGGAGACATAGAGGTGATAGCGGCCTGCCTCCGCCGCAAACCCGTCGCCGCCGCTCGGACCGGCCTTGCCGTCCGGCGTGATCCAGTTCCGGAATTGAGATTCCTGACGGACGAATTTGCCGCCGGTCTTCTTGGTGTCATACCAGGCGTCCTGCCACTTGCCGTCTACCAGTAGTCCCATTTTCAGTTCACTCCGCATTGAACAGGGGCCGTGCAACCGGTCTGCGCGCCCAGACCATGATAGATAACCTGCGGGGATCGAGAGGCAAGACGCCCGTGTAGGCGGGTCCGCTTCCGGTTAAGCCTGCCGGGTGTTTTTCTGGACCTCTCCGTCCGAACGTGCTACGTGCCGGACCCTGTTTGAATTGGAGCCCCGAGCGTGTCTCACCGTACTGCACGACGACTGCGACGAATCTGACCGCCTGCGCCCTGTGCGGCGTGAGGCACCGGTCGTGCTCCGCCGCTTATCCAGCATACCGAAATTCAGAATCCTACCGGTCTGCCGGCCACAAGCACTGTGTGGAGCGAAGTTCAGCCGACGTTTTCGAGGCTCCACGAAATGAAACAGTCCGTCTTCGACATCAAATCCGAACAACCCGGCGAACAAGCCGAAACCGAAACCCTGCTGGATCGTGCGTTCGGCATCGACCGCAGAACAAAGACGGCATACCGGCTCCGTGAGGGCGGCCAGCCGGTGCAGGACCTCTGCTTTTCGGCATTCAGCGGACCGCGCCTTGTCGGCTCGATTCAGTTCTGGCCGCTGGTGATCGGCCATAAGGCAGATGCTCTTCTGCTTGGGCCTCTTGCCGTCGACCCGGATGTCCAGGGTCAGGGTTGCGGTCTTGCGCTGATGCAGCACGGGCTTGGGGTCGCGGAGCAATTTGGACACGCGCTTGTGATCCTCGTCGGCGACGCACCCTATTATGCGCGTGTCGGCTTCAGCCGGATTCCCGATGGTCAGATCATCATGCCGGGGCCGGTAGATCCCGACCGGCTGCTGGCACGGGAACTCGTGCCGGGATCGCTGCAAGGCGTTTCCGGGCTCGTCCAGCCCAGGCACCGCGCGATCAATGAGGCTTAACGTCCTTCGCGATACCAGGCAGCGCCGATCAGCGTGAGGAGGGCAAGCACTGCAGCCAGCCCGGCAAACAGCGGCACATCCCGGAGCGACCGAACCAGGTAGGCGTTGTTGCGACGGAGGCCGAGCCAGCCGGAGCCGCTCATGCGTCTTCCCGGCTTGACCAGCCGGACCCTGGGGACATCCGTCGCGTTGCTCGCCTGGCCGCGTTCGGCAAGCCGGTAAGCGCCGCCGCCGGTACGGTCAATGAGCGGCTTGAGACGCTCGTCCGTCGACCGCATGTCGGAGAACTCCTTGGGGTCGGACGATCCGACTGCGACGACAGAGGACAGCTTCCCGTCATCAAGCCGGAATACGCCGACTTCATCGGTTTCCACCACGCCGCGCCACAATCCCGGCACGTCGCGCTTCAACTCGAGGGATTCTGACTTGCCTGACGGTGCCGTTACAGTCACCGGCGCGACCGTTTCGGCCATCGTGCGTCGCTCTATGACCAGCTTTCCTGCATTGTGCACCGCTCTGAGGGCTTCTTCCTCAAGATCGGGCTCTTTCATGAGCCAATGCGCAAGCCGCCGCAGCAGTTCCGCCTGCGGCCCGCCACCGTCGAAGCCCCGGGCCCACAGCCACGCGTGATCGGATAGCAACTGCGCCACACGGCCGGTGCCGTGACGCTTCAGAATCATGAGCGGCTTCTCACCGGGGCCGGACATGACGGTGTTGCCGTCCTCCGCCTCGACGTCGATCAACCTGAACCACCGTCCCCAGTTCGGCGTTTCTGCCTCGCCACCGGGCAGGTCGCGGGTTACGGGATGGCGGCGTCCCAGTTCCGTGATCGCAGGACGAAATCCGGCTGTCGTCACGGCGCCGGTCGGCGTCCCCGGCAGGATCGTCGCCAGCGGCGTGCGGTAAAGGCTCAGCGGTGTCGCGAAGGCCGGTCCTGCTGCCGACAGTACAGCGCCGCCCTGTTCGACAAATTCGGCGACATTCGCCAGGTAGATGAGCGGGAGTACGCCCCGGCGCTGATAACGGTCGAAAATGATCAGATCGAATTCGTCGAGCTTGACCGAAAACAGTTCGCGTGTGGGAAACGCGATAAGCGACAGTTCCTTGATCGGCGTCCCGTCCTGCTTCTCCGGCGGTCTCAGGATGGTGAAATGAACGAGATCGACTGAGGCATCTGCTTTCAGCAGGTTGCGCCAGGTGCGCTCGCCCGCATGGGGCTCGCCCGAGACAAGGAGAACGCGAAGCCTGTCCCTGATGCCCTGGGTCGTGATCAGCGCGCGATTGTTCTGCGTGGTCAGTTCACCGGGAACGGTTTCGACAACGATTTCCGTCACGATGGCTCCACCGTGGCTGATTTCAATCGGCACGGTAACCTCGACACCAACCTCCGCTTCGAGCGTCGACACCGCCTTGCCGTCGACATTGACCGTCAGGCGGGCTGTGTTCGCGGCGGGCAGATCGCCGCGGTCTTCGATGCGCAGCGTAATTTCCTGCTGCTGGCCGACAATGCCGAAGTGAGGCGCCTGCTGAACGACGATGCGGCGATCGCCTTCGCCGTCACGGCCGGTCAGCAACGCATGAATGGGAGCGCCCTGAACCGGAGGTGTCGTGTCGGCATCGACATCATGGACCTGGCCATCTGTGATCATGATGGCGCCGGCGAAGCGGTCAGGAGGCACGTCCGCGAGCGACTGGTCCAGTGCGGCCATCAGGTTGGTGCCGCCATCGGCGGACACGCTGCTGTCGGTCCCGACTGTGACGACCCGGAGCTCGAGATCTTCCTGCTCGTTCAACTGGCGGACCAGTTTGTCGCGCGCGGCCTCCGTCTGGCCGGCGCGCTCACCGATCTTCTGGCTCTGACTCTCGTCGACGACCACGACGGCGACATCCTTGAGCGGTTGACGGTCCTCATCCCGCAGCACCGGGTTGGCCAGGGCGATCAGAAGGCCCAGACCGGCCAGCGCACGAATGGGAGCGCCCCGGACACGGCCAAGCAGGCCGACAATGAGGATCGCGGCACCAAGAGCTGCAAGCAGTCCCAGTACCCAGAGCGGAACGAGTGGTACGAATGAAACCGAATAACCCATTGTCAACTCACTGGCCCAGTCGTTCGAGCAATGCCGGGACGTGGACCTGATCTGCCTTGTAGTTTCCGGTCAGCGCATAGATCACCATGTTCACACCGCTGCGGAATGCCATCTCGCGCTGGCGCGGGCCGCCGGGCACGACAGGAAACAGGGGACGACCGTTCAGGTCACGAGCCCACGCGGATGCAAAATCATTGGATCCGATGATGATTGAAGACACGCCATCGAAGTTGGATGCACCCCGACGCGTGTTTTCCGCCGTTGCGGCCGCCTCGACCCACAACTGGCCGCCGGCCCAGCGTCCGGGAAAGGCCTGCAACAGGTAGAAAGCCTTGGTCAGGACGTGGTCCGCCGGCACGACCTCAAGCGGCGGCACATCGAGGCTGGCCAGGATCCGGCGTAATGCCTGTGTTCCCGGCCCCGCGCCGTTTGGAGACAGTCCCGGAAGGTTCTGCTGATGATCCCGGGTATCGAACAGGATCGTGCCGCCGTTCTTCATGTAGGCATCGATCTTGGTCAAAGCCTTTTCGGACGGCTGCTGCGATTCGGGCAGGATCGGCCAGTAGATGAACGGGAAGAACGTGAGTTCGTCGCGCTCCAGGCTGATGCCGAACGGCACACCGGGCTCCAGTGCGGTCCTCTGAGAAATGACGTCGCTCAGACCAGTCAGGCCGGCAAGGCTGGTGTCGTCAACCTGGCGATTGCCCGTGATTACGTATGCCAGATGGGTCTTGAGGCTGGCCCTGAGGGCGAAGTCGCCTGTGATCGCCTCGTTCGTCTGATCCTGGGCGCGCGCGCTGCCGATCGGTGCGACCAGCAATGTGCCGCCGATCATGAATGCCGCCAAGGCGCTGGTGGTCGTCGAAATGACTTTCCGGGAAAAGCCGCCGGCAATCACCAGGACGGCGATGGCATCCAGCAGCAGAAGGATGAAGGCGGCCAGAAGCAGTTCGCGCTTGAAGGCCAGTGCCGGTGTCGATTCATATGATGCAAATGTCTCGCCCGTTACCACGGATCCGAGCGGCTGCAAGGGCATTTCCGGTGATACGGTGTTCACAGCCTGAATGCGGGCATCCCGGCCGTATATGCCCGGAGGATGCTTTGCGCTCGGCCCTTCGGGTGCCGATCTTCCGGAGGGAAGCGGCACGGCATCCGGAGGCGGCGCAACAAATTCCCCATAGCCATTGAGAACCCTGATGGGCGGCAGCGTGCCCTGCGATGCCTGACGGTTCGCACCGGCCGGATCGCGCTTTGCAGCCGTCGTCGTGGACAGGCGGACTATGCGTCGCAACATCTCAACGAAGATGCCCGACAGAGGCAGATTCGACCAGTCCGGCGACGCCGAGACATGGAACAGCACAATCAGGCCGTTGCCGCGAGTTTCGGACGTTACGAGCGGCGTTCCGTCTTCCAGGCGCGCCCAGGTCTTGCCGGAAAGATCGTTGGACGGCTCGGCAAGGACCTGCCGCTGAACGGTGACTTCCTGGGCGAGTTTTTCGAGTCCGCGGAACGGGCTGTGGTCGTCGAACGGTCCGAGCGTCTGGGGCTTGCTCCAGGAGAGCGCACCACCCAGCGCGCGGCCACCGCGGCGAAGTCTGACCGGTATCAGATCATCGTTGTTGGCCGCCAGCCGCGGGCCGGCAAATCTCAACAACACGCCTCCGTTGTCCACCCACTCCTTGATCAGGGTTTCGTCCTGGGCGGCAAACTGGCCGATATCGGCCACGATCAGGACCGACTGGCCCTGGTCGAGCAGGGCCTTGATGCCGCTCGATTCACTTGTGGTCGGGGCTTCGGTGACTTCCGAAAACGGCTCAAGCGCCCGGGCGACGTAATGAAGCGGTGACAGGAGCGGCTGCGCCAGCTCGCTCGATGTGCCGGCGACGAGACCGACCGGCCGTCTCCGCCAGCGATCGTCCAGCAGGAATACGCTGCCCGCAGACTGTGCGCCCGTCAGTTCAATGCGGCCGATCTGGTTGCGCAAAGCCAGAGGAATTTCGAACTCCACAGACGTCTCAAGCTTGCCGTCCTCGAACTTGAGCTCCGCGTCACCCAGCGTCCGTCCGTTCATGGCGAGCGCCCTGACCTGACCATCCGCTGTGGTTTGTGCGTCGAGCCTGCGAAGCTGAATGGCGAGGCCGCTTTCACCCTGTTTCGGGCCATCGACCACGATCGGCGTTTCCGTGCTAGGCTGCGTGTAAATGGTCACGTCGGCATCGGCCGCGGCCAGGTTCCTGAGTTGATCCAGAAAACGCTGACTGTCGCCGTAGTCGAGACCGTCGGACAGCCAGACGATTTGTTCCGGTTTGGTCTCAGCGGTCTGTTTCGCAATCTCGGCAGCCGTTCCGGCGCGGTCCGGAGCAAATGCACGAGGTTCCAGACCGGCGATGCGCTGGCGGATGTCTTCCGGACGCACGAAGGCGATCGACTGGACAGCGGATCGCGGTGTTGTCAGCACCAGGGCCACGGGCCGCCCGTCGCGCTCAGCACCGGCTGCGAGGGCCTCCATGGCGTCTTTTCGCTCTTTCCAGCCGGGTGCGGCCGCCCAGCTGTCGTCAACGACGATCAGCAGCGGGCCCGTGCCCGAGCCGGCCTGGCGGTCGGGGTCGTAAAGCGGTTCGGCCAGCGCGATGATGACCAGAGCGGCAATCAGCGTGCGAAGTGCGGTCAGCCACCACGGGCTCTTGTGAGGCGTCTCCTCCCGGCTGATCAGTCCGAGCAGCAGCCTTATCGGGGGGAAAGCCACCCGGGTCGGGCGCGGCGGCGTAAACCGCAGCAACCACCAGATGATCGGCAGCAGCGCGAGTGCCGCGAGGGCATAGGGGCTTTCGAAGAGGAGCGGGCCGATCGTCATCACACCTCTCTCATGGCTCTACCGAAACCGTCGACCGTTCCGCTGTCTCGGCTGCATGGAGCGGCTGGCCGGACATGAGTCCGTGCAGCGTCAGCAGGATCGACTGCGGGGAGCGGTCGGTATGATGGCTGGTAAAGGTCCAGCCGAGGCGGCGCGCCATTTCGCGCAAGCCCGCACGATGGTTTTCCAGGCGGTCGTGATAATCGCCGCGCAGCAACTCGGCGCGGCCGACGGTTATGCGTGAATCTCCTTCGAGCGCACTGAATTCGGTCCGTCCGGTATAGGGGAAGGTCTCTTCCGCGGGATCGAGGATCTGAACCATGTGGCCACGCACGTCGCGCGCGGCGATGCCGGCCAGTGCGTTGCTTATGGCATCCAGAGGCTCGAGGAAATCTCCGAACAGGGCGACGTTCGAGAAACGCCGGATCGGCATGGGTTCCGGCAGACTGGGCAGGGATTCATCGTTCTCGATGCTGTGCACCATGTGCTCCGCGATGCGCCGGACGGCGGTGCGGCCGGACCTCGCGGGCATGCCGCTGCCCAGTGCCCCGATGCGTTCCCCGCCCTGATTGAGCAGGGTTCCGAGCGCCAGGGACAGGAGCATTGCACGATTGCGTTTCGAAACCGGTGCCAGATCCGACTTGAAATCCATGGACGCCGAGAGATCGGCCCAGAGCCAGACCGTGTTGGCTGCCTCCCATTCCTTTTCCCGGATCAGATAACGGTTCGATTTCGCCGATTTGCGCCAGTCGATCATGGCGGCGAGATCACCCGGACGGTATCGCCGGAACTGCCAGAATGCCTCGCCGGGGCCTGCCCTGCGGCGCCCGTGGAGGCCCTGTGCCACGGTGTGGGCAACGCGATCGACCATGACCAGCAGTGCCGGAAGCATGTCGACTTCGCGCCCCGCGTCTTCGGTCAGGGACTCAATCGGGTCAAGGCCGCTACCGGCGTCCGATTTCCAGGTTTCTGTCATCCGGGCGGGGCCGTCACAGTTCGCTGCACAAACGTTTGACGATCCCGTCGATCGTGACGCCATCGGCGCGCGCTGCGAATGTCAGCGCCATGCGGTGGCGCAGGACGGGGCCTGAAAGCGCGATAACGTCATCAACGGAGGGGGACAGGCGGCCTTCCATGAGGCACCGCGCCCTGATCCCGAGCATCAGTGCCTGGCTTGCACGTGGCCCCGGTCCCCAGGCGACCTGCTCGCGAATATCGTCGATCGGCGAGTCGTCGGGCCGCGCATTCCGGACGAGCTTCAGGATGGCGTCGACGACGCTGTCGCCGACGGGGATCCGGCGCACCAGGCGCTGGGCAGCCATGAGCTCTTCCGGACCGAACACGCGGCTGGGTGCGCTTTCTTCCGTTCCGGTGGTGGCGAACAGCATCCGGCGTTCTGCATCCATGTCCGGATAGGGAACATCGATCTGCATGAGAAAGCGGTCCAACTGCGCTTCGGGAAGCGGGTAGGTGCCTTCCTGCTCGAGCGGGTTCTGGGTGGCCAGCACGTGGAACGGGCGCGGCAGATCGTGCCGTTGGCCGGCGACCGTCACGTGTTTTTCCTGCATGGCCTGAAGCAGAGCTGACTGGGTCCGCGGACTGGCGCGGTTGATTTCGTCCGCCATCAGGAGTTGGCAGAACACCGGGCCGGATATGAACCTGAAGGAACGGCGCCCTTTTTCGTCTTCATCCATGACCTCGGAACCGACAATATCGGCCGGCATCAGATCGGGCGTGAACTGAATGCGTTTTTCATCAAGGCCGAGGACGTGGGCGACGGTTTCGACCAGCCGTGTCTTGGCGAGACCCGGCACGCCGATCAGGAGGGCGTGGCCACCCGCCAGAATCGCCGTCAGTGTCTGCGTTACAACCGGCTGCTGACCGAAAATGACCTCGCCGACCGCATTCCTGATATTCACCAGTTTTTCGCCGGTCCGCTCAATCTCTTCAACGACTTGTTCGTCGGTTTCCTTAATGTTCTGCATGCTGCTAAATATATTCCCCAAGGGTTTGAGACCGAAAGGATTATCGGCAAAGTTCGGACCACTATACGATCACAAGCGCGCGAGAGTCAGCCAGCGGGCTGGTAACAATCAACGGTGACGTTAGTTTGGCGCCGTCACGGGCCACTAGGGAAAACTGGAAATGGCGGACGACGGTGTCAAGGAGGGGGACGAACCCGTAAAGGGGCTGGACAAGGCCGAGCAGCAGTCAATGACGACCAATGGCGCTGCTGCAAACCTCTGGAATCCGCCGTTTCAGGGCGATATCGACATGCACATCGCGGCAGACGGCACCTGGTTCTATCAGGGCACGCCGATAACGTGGGAACGGCTCGTTTGCCTCTTCGCCAGCGTGTTGCGCCGCGAAGATGATGGAAAATACTATCTGGTCACGCCCGTGGAAAAAGTCGGCATAACTGTCGAGGATGCCCCGTTTCTGGCCGTCAGGATGTCTGTGACGGGTGGGACCAGGGATCAGATCGTCACGCTTGGAACCAATGTGGGTGACAGTGTTGCGGTGGGTCCGAATCATACACTGCGGTTTTCGAGCGGTTCTGGACAGGAGGGACCAAAGCCCTATGTGCTCATTCGGGGCCGACTCGAGGCGCTGGTCAACCGGCCCATCTTTTATGATCTTGTTGAACTTGGCGTCGAGCATGAAGTCGACGGCCGGCCCTGGTTTGGCATATGGAGTTCCGGGGTGTTTTTTCCGATGGCCCGGTCCGAGGACGTTGTTGAGAAGCCGTGACGATCGTGTATCAGGACATGTCCCCTTTTACAGTGGCTGAACTGCGCAGACTGGCGCCGGGCGCCCTCTATCAGGCCATACCTGACTCACAGCGCGAATTGTCGCGCCCGAGCGGAAGGGGCGACCACGATCTCAATCCCGGTGTTAATCTCAAGGCACTCAGGGCGGCGGCGGTTCTGGTGCCGGTCATCGAGAGATCGGAAGGGGCGGCCGTCGTGCTGACACAGCGCACCGAGACCCTGCCGACTCATGCCGGACAGATCGCGTTCCCCGGCGGCAAGGTCGACGATACAGACGCGGGACCGGTCGAAGCAGCTTTGCGGGAGACGAACGAAGAAATTGGCCTGGATCGCGAACTGGTTGACGTGCTCGGATACCTGGATACCTATCAGACCGGTACCGGCTACAGGATCCTGCCGGTCGTTGCGGCTGTGTCGCAAGACGCTGCATTCCGCCCCGAACCGGGTGAGGTGGCCGACGTATTCGAGGTTCCTCTGGCCTTTCTCATGAATCCGGAGAACCACAAGATGCACAGCCGGGAATGGGGTGGCGCTCAGCGCCACTACTACGCCATGCCCTTCGAAGACCGCTATATCTGGGGTGCCACAGCCGGCATTCTCAGAAACCTCTATGACCGGGTATATCGATCGTGATTCGTGTACTGCTAATACAGCTCTTTCTGTTTTTCCTTCCGTTTGCGATCTACGCGGGGTATCTCGTGATCAAGCGCAAACAGCAGCTTTCCCAAGGCTTGCTGGCGATGATGCCCGTGGCCCAGCTGACGATCGCGGGCATGGGGCTCGTGATTATCGGGCTGATCGTGCTCGCGACGTTCGGCGGCAGCGACCCTGGTGGCACCTATACGCCGGCGATTCTGAAGGACGGAAAGATTGTCCCGGGTCACATCGACTGACCTTCTCGGGGACATGTGAGGCAACCGGACGCTAGAGATGACTGGCCACGAGAGCGAACATCCCCCGCTCAGTCCAGACCGCGCTCCCTGGCTTTTCGCAGACGAAATGCAGGCCATCCTGGACCTGCTCAACGCCGATGATGCGGTTACGCGCGTTGTCGGCGGGGCCGTTCGCAATACGCTCATGGGGCTTCCGGTCAGCGATGTCGATCTGGCGACAACCCTGTTGCCTGAACAGGTCATAGAACGCGGTCGCAGACAGGGTTACACGGTCGTCGAAACCGGTCTGGACCACGGCACGGTCACGCTGGTCGCGGGAACGCCCGAACACAGGCACAGCGTCGAAGTGACGACGTTGCGGACCGATGTGGAGACCCACGGCCGGCATGCAACCGTGGCCTTTACCGAAGACTGGGCGGAGGACGCGCACAGGCGAGACTTCACCATCAATGCGGTCTACTGCAATGGCGACGGTGCGCTGCATGATCCGGTCCGTGGAATTCCGGACATTGAGAGCCGGACCATCCGGTTTGTCGGAAGTCCGAATGAGCGGATCACCGAAGACTATCTGCGCATTTTCAGGTTCTTCCGCTTTTCCGCCCAATATGCGGACGGCCGGATGGAGCCGGAAGCCCTTGCAGCCTGCATTGCGGGCAAGACAGGAATTGCCCG
Source organism: Hyphomicrobiales bacterium (assembly GCA_965198845.1). GTDB lineage: Bacteria > Pseudomonadota > Alphaproteobacteria > Rhizobiales > JAJFHC01 > CBDAQD01. The sequence continues at coordinate 4,949,378 of CBDAQD010000002.1, read as the reverse complement.
GCTTTCGTCTGAGCGGATCCGGCAGGAACTGCTCAAGCTTCTGGGCGCAGCCGGGGCCGTGCCCGTTGTCGAAACCATGGTGCAGAACGGTTTCCTCGAGCGGATTGGCGGCGGCGGCGTTTCGCATTCGGATTTCGGGGCTCTGGCCGCGATCGAGCATGCCCAGGGTCTGCCCCCGGGGGTGCTGCGGCGGCTGGCCGCGCTGTTCCTGTCCGGAGAGGTTGACGCAGAAGACCTTCAGGAACGTCTGCGGCTTTCGCGGGACCAAACAAAGCATCTGTCGTCCCTTGAAAAGATCCCGTCGGATCTGATTCCGGATACCGGCGCATTGAAGCACAAGGAACTGCTCTACAGGCTCGGCGCGCAGAGCTTCCGTGATGCGGTCCTGCTGGCCTGGGCACGCAGCGGCAATCCGCACGACGACCCACAATGGTCTCAAATGATGACGTTGCCGGAGCGGTGGATGCCGCCGGATTTCCCGCTCACGGGCGGTGATATCGTCGCACAGGGTATAGCGCCGGGACCGGATGTCGGGCGGATTTTCAAGCGCTTGGAGCAGCATTGGATTGAAGAAGGGTTTGTCGGCGACCGCGACGCTCTGCTTGCACTCGCGGACAAATACCGATAGAGGCATCCGCCCCGCTGTTGCCGGTTACACGTTCTTCGCGCTTGAGATATATAGACGCCCCATGCGGTCCATCATCGACATTTCCGACCTGTCGAAATCCTATGCTGACGGTTTTCAGGCTCTCAAGAATGTCAGCCTGCAGATCCGCGAAGGCGAGATTTTTGCGCTGCTCGGTCCGAACGGCGCCGGCAAGACAACACTGATCAGCATTATCTGCGGCATCGTCAATCCGGGTGAGGGGAGAGTCCTGGTCGACGGCCACGATGTCGTCGCCGACTTCCGCAAGACACGGTCGCTGATCGGTCTTGTGCCCCAGGAACTGACGACCGACGCATTCGAAACCGTCTGGAAGACCGTATCCTTTACGCGCGGTCTTTTCGGCCTGAAGTCCGATCCGGCCCATATCGAGAAAGTGCTGCGGGATCTTTCGCTCTGGGACAAGAAAGACAACATGATCATGACACTGTCGGGCGGCATGAAACGCCGGGTGCTGATCGCAAAGGCGCTGTCGCATGAGCCCCGCATCCTGTTCCTCGACGAGCCGACCGCTGGTGTCGACGTCGAGCTGCGCAAGGACATGTGGCGGGTCGTGCGCGAGCTGCGCGACGATGGCGTCACCATCATCCTCACGACGCATTACATCGAGGAGGCCGAGGAGATCGCAGACCGGGTGGGTGTGATCAACAAGGGCGAGATCATCGTTGTCGAGGATAAGGACGAGTTGATGCGCAAGCTCGGCAAGAAACAGCTCATGCTGGAACTGCATGAGCCGGTTGATGCACTGCCTGAATCGCTCAACGGATACGATCTCGAACTGACCGATGAAGGCAAGAGCATAACCTATACGTTCGATACCCATGCTGACCGGACTGGTATCTCCCGGCTGCTGACTTCCCTGAACGAAGCCGGATTGCGGTTTCGGGATCTCGATACCAAGCAGAGCTCGCTTGAAGAGATCTTTGTTGATCTGGTGAAGGAGACGCAATGAACTTCGGAGCCGTTCGCGCGATCTATGTGTTCGAAATGTCCCGGACCGGGAGGACGCTGCTGCAGAGCGTAGCTGCGCCCGTGATCTCGACGTGCCTGTATTTCGTGGTGTTCGGTTCGGCGATCGGATCGCGGATCACCGAGGTCGACGGCGTCAGCTACGGCGCCTTCATCGTGCCCGGCCTGATCATGCTTTCACTGCTGACGCAGAGCATTACCAACGCCGCTTTCGGAATCTATTTTCCCAAATTCACGGGGACGATCTTCGAACTGCTTTCAGCACCCGTGTCACCCTTCGAGGTTGTGCTCGGTTATGTCGGAGCGGCCGCGACCAAGTCCATTCTGCTCGGTCTGATCATTCTCGGGACCGCCTCCCTGATTGTCCCTCTCGAGATTGCCCATCCGGTCTGGATGGCCGCGTTCCTCGTGCTGACGGCCCTCACGTTCAGCCTGCTCGGCTTCATCATCGGGATCTGGGCCGACAATTTTGAGAAACTGCAGGTGATCCCGTTGCTGGTCGTGACGCCGCTGGCTTTTCTCGGAGGCAGTTTTTACTCGATCAGCATGCTGCCGCCGGTATGGCAGACGGTCAGCCTGTTTAATCCGGTGGTCTATCTGATCAGCGGCTTCCGCTGGAGCTTCTACGAAAACGCCGATGTCAGTGTGGCGGTCAGCGTCGGCATGATCGGACTGTTCCTGGTGACCTGCATGGCGACCGTCGCCTGGATCTTCAGGACCGGCTACCAGATCAAGAACTGACGTCCGTTTTCACGGCCATTTCACCTCGGGCGGCATGGACGACAGGATAGAATCGACGTTGCCTCCCGTCTTGAGCCCGAACAGCGTGCCGCGGTCGTAGAGCAGATTGAACTCGACATAGCGGCCGCGGCGGACAAGTTGTTCGTCGCGCTGCTCGTTCGTCCAGGGTTCATTCATGTTGCGCTCGACGAGGCGGGGATAGACATCGAGGAACTCGCGTCCGACATCCTGCGTGAACGCGAAGTCCGCGTTCCAGTCGCCGGAATTGTGGTGGTCATAAAAGATACCGCCGATGCCGCGCATCTCGTTGCGGTGAGGCAGGAAGAAGTACTCGTCGCACCATTTCTTGTAGCGATCGTAGTCGGCGACATCGTGAGCGTCGCATGCATTCTTCATGGCGCCGTGAAATTCGACCGAGTCCGGGTCGTCCTGAGTCCGTCGCGCGTCGAGCACCGGTGTCAGGTCCGCGCCGCCGCCGAACCACCATTTGCTGGTGACGACGAAGCGCGTGTTCATGTGAACCGCCGGTACGTTGGGGTTCTGCATATGGGCAATCAGGGAAATGCCGCTCGCCCAGAACCGGGGATCGTCTTCCGCACCCGGGATCTGCTTGCGGAAATCCTCTGAAAACGTGCCATAGACGGTCGAAGTGTGCACGCCGACCTTCTCGAAAACCCGGCCGTGCATCATGGACATGATGCCGCCTCCGCCGTCACTGCCGTCCTTCTCCTTGCGCGGCCAGGGCTTTCGCTCGAACCGGCCGGCCGGCCTGTCTTTCAGCGGGCCGTCAAGCTTGTCCTCGAGGCTCTCGAAGGCATTGCAAATGCCGTCGCGCAGTTCGCCGAACCAGGCGCTTGCAGTGGCTTTCTTCTGTTCGAGATCTGTTTCGTCTGTCATGGATCGATCGTGGACCAGCTTTAGGGCGGTGGGAAGCCGCCAGTTTGACGCAAGGCTTCGCCCAGCACGATGGCAGCGGCGACAGCAACATTGAGAGAGCGCGCTTCGGCACGCAGGGGTACCCGGACCCGCTCGTCGACGACGTCGTGGACATGATCCGGGACGCCCTCCGATTCCCGGCCCAGCAGCAGCGTATCACCGGCCGAAAAGGAGAAATCGACATGGCTGGTCTGTGCATGGGTGGTGAGCAGGATCAGCCTGCCGGGCGGACGTTCCTTTCGGAAAACGTCGAACGAAATGTGGCGCGTCAGATCGACTAGATCGAGGTAGTCCAGGCCTGCGCGCCGCATCGCGCGATCGCCGGTATTGAAGCCTGCAGGCTCGATAATATGCACCGGAACCGACAGGCAGGCGGCCATGCGGAGAATCGTTCCGGTGTTCTGCGGGATGTCCGGCTGATAGAGAGCGAGGTGCATTGCGATTGGATAATTCACCGTTTAAAGCTGGGGGATCAAGGCTTTATGCGACAATTTGCCGAGTGCGGTTTCGACGCTGGACATTCGGTTTCAAGAGTGCCAAAAAAAACCTCGAATTTCCGCGGGTGCGCAATGCATTCCGGCGTGTTTCGTGCTCAGCCATTGGGGGGCGACCGGCCGCATCGAGACAGCAGCCGTCTTCTTCAGGGGTTGTTCCGTCGCCGGGATGAATAAAGATTTCGAGGGCAGCTTCCTTTGCCCAATTGAAGGGGACTGAATAGTGTCACATTCGGATACGGGTGAACCGACCAGGCGCGATTTTCTTTACATCGCAACCGGATCGTTCGCGGCGGTTGGTGCCGCGGCGGTGGCCTGGCCACTTATCGATCAGATGAATCCAGATGCGTCGGTCAGGGCTCTGGCCTCGATCGAGGTGGACATCAGCGCAATCGAGGTGGGCCAGAGCGTTACCGTCAAGTGGCGCGGGAACCCGGTCTTCATCCGCCACCGCACCGCAGAAGAGATCAAGGCGGCCGAGGAAACGCCCTTGGAAGACCTGCCGGATCCGGAACCTGACTCCGCACGGGTCAAGAAGCCTGAATGGCTGATCCAGATCGGCGTGTGCACGCACCTGGGCTGCGTGCCGCTGGGTCTGGCCGGCGAATACAACGGCTGGTTCTGCCCGTGCCACGGTTCGCATTACGATACGTCCGGCCGAATCCGGAAGGGTCCGGCGCCGACGAACCTTCCCATACCTGAGTACGAGTTCGTGACCGATACTCAGGTCAAGATCGGTTGAGGGAGGGGCACATGAGCGGACATTCGACCTATCAGCCGACAAACGGTTTCACACGATGGCTTGAGAGCAGACTGCCCATCATCGGGCTGGTGCACTCGTCATTCGTGACCTTCCCGACGCCGAAGAACCTGAACTACTGGTACACGTTCGGCGGCATCCTCACGATCTGCCTGGTCGTTCAGCTCATCACCGGCATCGTTCTGGTGATGCATTACACGCCGCACGCGGACATGGCTTTTGAGAGCGTCGAGCACATCATGCGCGACGTGAACTACGGCTGGCTCATCCGCTACATGCACTCCAACGGCGCCAGCATGTTCTTCATCGCGGTCTACATTCACATGTTCCGCGGCCTCTATTACGGCTCCTACAAGGCACCGCGCGAGGTGCTCTGGATCATCGGCGTCCTGATCTACGTGGTCATGATGGCGACAGGCTTCATGGGCTACGTGCTTCCCTGGGGTCAGATGAGCTTCTGGGGCGCCAAGGTGATCACCAACCTGTTCAGTGCCATTCCGCTGGTCGGCGATACTGTCGTGACCTGGCTTTGGGGCGGGTTCTCGGTCGATAACCCGACGCTGACCCGATTCTTCAGCCTGCACTACCTGCTGCCGTTTGTGATCGCGGGGCTGGTTATCCTGCACATCTGGGCGCTGCATGTGGTCGGTAACAACAACCCGATCGGCGTTGACGTGAAGAGCGACAAGGACACGGTTCCGTTCAGCCCGTACTACACGGTGAAGGACGGTTTCGCAGCCGTGCTTTTCATCATCTTCTTCTCGTATTTCGTGTTCTTCAATCCGAACTTCCTCGGGCACACGGACAACTACATCAAGGCGAACCCGCTGGTCACGCCGGCGCACATCGTTCCGGAGTGGTATTATCTGCCGTTTTACGCGATCCTGCGTGCGATCCCGGACAAGCTGGGCGGTGTCCTGGCCATGTTCTCGGCCATCGGCATTCTGTTGTTCCTGCCGTGGCTGGACACATCGAAAGTCCGTTCCGCGACCTTCCGGCCTCTCTACAAGCAGTTCTTCTGGGTTTTCGTCCTGGTCTGCATCGGTCTCGGCTATCTCGGCGCAAAGCCCGCCGAAGGCGGCTATGTCATCGCGGCCCGGCTGCTGACGGCCTACTATTTCCTGCACTTCCTGGTGATCCTGCCGCTGCTCGGTCTGTTTGAGAAGCCGAAGGCGATACCGGCCAGTATCAACGAGGCGGTGTTGAAGAAATCGAAGCCTGACGGCGATGGTGGAGGGGCGGCCGCTGCGACCGCGAGCGGCGCAACCGCAGCGCCCGACAAGAACGCCTAATGCGAGGGGCAAGCCAAGAGATGTTCATGACGTCAAAACAAATGGTACCGGGCTGCCTCAAGGCTATCGGTATTGCGATCTTCGCGGGCACGCTGTCTCTCGCCGGTCCGGCGAACGCCGCCGGCGAAGCGCCGAAGGTCGAAGCACAGAGCTGGTCGTTCAACGGGTTCTTCGGGCGGTTTGACCGCGGTTCGCTGCAGCGGGGCTTCCAGGTTTACAAGGAAGTCTGTTCTTCGTGTCATGGCATGAACCTGCTGTCCTACCGCAATCTCGGCCAGCCGGGCGGCCCCGAATTCAACGAGGCGCAAGTCAAGGCGATCGCGGCTGAATACGAAGTTCAGGACGGGCCCAACGACCAAGGTGACATGTTCGAGCGCCCGGCATTGCCCAAGGACCGGTTCAAGGAGCCGTTCGCGAACGAGAATCAGGCCCGCGCGTCCAATGGCGGCGCGTATCCGCCCGACCTGTCGGTGATTGCCAAGGCGCGTCCGAACGGTCCGGACTATCTTTTTGCGCTGCTGACGGGATATGTCGATGCGCCTTCCGGTGTCGAGGTGCCGGATGGCATGAACTACAACAAGGCCTATCCGGGACATATGATCGCGATGGCGGCGCCATTGTCGGATGATGCCGTTGAATATGGCGATGGAACGCAGGCGACGACCGCTCAGATGGCGCGCGACGTCACCCAGTTCATGATGTGGGCCGCCGAACCCAAGCTCGAGGAACGCAAGCGGATCGGTTTCCAGGTCATGATCTACCTGCTGATCCTGGCTGGTCTGATGTATTTCACGACCAAGAAGCTGTGGTCGCGCGTGGATCACTGAGCGACCATAGATATTGCGAGAAAGGCCCCGACACGGGGCCTTTTTTGCTTCTGCGGCGGAAAAAGTTGATAGCCGCAACAGTTGACGCCGGTGTCTTGCAAAACGAGGATCTTGGCACCGACCATGTGTCGATGAAGCAGGAGGCGAAGAATTGACCAAAGCGGTATTGGGCATAATCGGCGGCAGCGGTCTGTACGATCTGCCCGGACTTGAGAATGCGGCATGGAGAGCGGTCGAGACGCCGTGGGGTGAACCTTCAGATGAATTGAGGTTCGGCGAAATCGGCGGCCTGACCGTGGTCTTCCTGCCGCGCCACGGGCGCGGGCACAAACTGTCTCCGACCGACATCAACTACAGGGCGAACATCGACGCCATGAAACGGGCAGGGGTCACCGACCTCGTTTCGGTCTCGGCATGCGGCTCGTTCCGCGAGGAACTCGCGCCCGGCGATTTCGTGCTTGTCGACCAGTTCATCGACCGCACGTTTGCCCGTGAGAAGAGCTTCTTCGGCAAGGGCTGCGTAGCGCATGTTTCGATGGCCTTTCCGATCAGCCCGGGTCTGGCGGACAAGATCGCCGCCGCGGCTGCCGCGGAAAGCATCACGCTGCATCGTGGCGGCACCTACCTGGTCATGGAAGGACCGCAATTCTCATCCTACGCGGAATCGCAACTCTACCGGAGCTGGGGCTGCCAGGTGATCGGGATGACCAATATGCCGGAAGCCAAGCTCGCGCGGGAGGCCGAGCTCTGTTACGCGACGATCGCCATGGTCACGGATTACGACTGCTGGCATCCGGAGCACGGCGAGGTCGATGTCGCCGATATCATTCGCGTTCTGACCGGCAACGCGGAAAATGCGGGACGCCTTGTGTCCCGTCTGGCCGGTGACTTCCCCGCAGAGCACGAGCCCTGTCCCATCGGCAGTGACAAGGCTCTCGACAATGCCATCCTGACGGCACCGGACGCCCGCGATCCGGATCTGCTGGCCAAACTTGATGCCGTGGCCGGCCGCGTGCTTTCTCAAGGCTGACCGCAACCGGGGAGGGGAGACAGATGGATTTCACCCAATTCGTCCGGACCATTCCGGACTATCCGAAACCGGGCATCATGTTTCGGGATGTCACGACCCTGCTCGGCGACGCCCAGGGATTCAGGGGTGCCGTTGACGCGCTGGTCGAGCAATATCGCCCGGTTGACATCGACGTGGTGGCCGGGATCGAAGCGCGCGGCTTCATACTGGGCGGGGCTGTCGCTCATCAGCTCGGCAAGGGGTTCGTGCCGATCCGCAAGAAGGGCAAGTTGCCGTGGAAAACGATCGGCCAGGAATACGAGCTCGAATACGGCACCGACGTGGTCGAGGTGCATGAAGATGCGGTGGCGCCCGGACAGAAGGTGCTCATCGTCGATGATCTGATCGCGACAGGCGGTACCGCCGAAGCGGCGGCACTGCTGATCAAGCAGTCCGGCGGAACGACCGCTGGTGCCTGTTTCATTATCGAGTTGCCGGATCTCGGCGGGCGGGCGGTGCTCGAGAAAATGGGAATTGCGGTCTCCGCCCTGTGCTCCTTCGAAGGTGACTGACAGAGGAACATCGAAGCTATGAAGGTGGACGGCGTTCACTATCGATCGATCTGGCTTGCCGATGACGGCTGGTCCGTGGAAATCATTGACCAGACGCTGTTGCCGCACAGGTTTGAGATCGCGAGGCTGACGACGGTCGATGATGCGGCGACCGCGATCTCGATTATGCAGGTGCGTGGGGCGCCCTTGATCGGGGCGACGGCAGCCTACGGCATCTGCCTGGCTCTGCGGGAGGACGCCTCGGATGACGCACTCGATGCTGCGATCGAGCAACTCGCCGCGACCCGCCCGACGGCGGTCAACCTGCGCTGGGCACTCGACGAGATGGCCGCGGTGATCCGGAACATTCCCCGCGATGACAGGCTGGCCGCGGCCTATGCCAAGGCTGCTCAGATCTGTGATGACGATGTCGAAACCAACCGCAAGATCGGTGAAAACGGACTGGAACTGATCCGGGGTCATGCGGACCGCAAGCCCGGCGAAACCGTGAACGTGCTCACCCATTGCAATGCGGGCTGGATCGCCACGGTCGACTGGGGTACCGCGCTTTCTCCAATCTATCAGGCGCACGATGCCGGTATTCCGGTCCACGTCTGGGTTGACGAAACCAGGCCGCGCAATCAGGGAGCCGCGCTGACCGCCTGGGAACTCGGCAGTCACGGGGTGCCCAACACGGTCATTGTTGACAACGCCGGCGGGCATCTGATGCAACACGGGATGGTCGATCTCTGCATCGTCGGCACGGACCGGACGGCGGCGTCCGGCGATGTCGCCAACAAGATCGGCACGTACCTGAAGGCGCTTGCGGCGCACGACAACGATGTGCCGTTCTACGTTGCGCTGCCGCCGACGACCATAGACTGGGAGGTCGAGGACGGGATCCGGGACATCCCGATCGAGCAGCGGGCGGCCGAAGAAGTGACGCACGTGACCGGCCGAACCGAGGACGGAGAAGTGGTGGCGGTCGAGGTGACAGCGCCGGACAGCATTGCCGGCAATTATGCGTTTGATGTCACGCCGGCCCGGCTGGTGACCGGGCTCATCACTGACCGGGGCGTTTGCGAGGCCAGCCGTGACGGTCTCCTCGGGCTGTTCCCCGAACGCGCGGAAGTCAGCTGACCGATCTACGCCGGTGTTCGCTCCACATAGAACTGGACGGTGACGCCGAACACGAGCGTGCCGGTCTGATTGCGGCCTTCGCTGCGGCTGGTCACGATGCCCCATTCCGGGCGCGCCCTCAATTCCGCCTTTTCAACGACGCGGGATGAAAAGCCAATGACGTCCTCCGCATAGACGGGCTTCAGCCACTGCAACTGGCGGAAGCCGGGCGAAGGTCCGAGCCGGGCATGGAAGCCGCGGCCGGGCACCGGGGTCTGTTCCGCCAGTTCGCTACGTTTCGAAATGGTCAGCCTCTGGCACACTGCAGCCGTATGCCAACCGCTCGCGATCAGTCCGCGGAATACGCTGCGCTCCGCAGCCTCATCGTCGACATGAAAATGCTGCGGATCGTAACGGTCCGCGTAGGCAATCATCTCGTCGTGGGAAAACTCGTGGTTGCCAAGCTCGGTCTGCTCGCCCATCCGGATGTGCTCGAAGAACTTGATGAACATCACGATGCTCCGCCGGCAGAGCGCCGTTCGAACAAACTCGTGCCGGTCATGGACATGAGGTGGGTGTTGAGCTGGTTGAAGACGTCCCAGGTGAACCGGCAGATGCCCATCTCCGGCCGGCTTCTGGAGGCCCGGGTCTCGAGGCAGGTCCGTTTCGTCCGCAAGATATCCCCCGGCCGAACCGGATGCAGCCAGCGGACGTCGTCGATGCCGGGACTGCCCATGGATGCCGTGTCGAGCAGATAGCCGTCGCACATCATGCGCATGGCGACGCTGCAGGTGTGCCAGCCGCTGGCGGCAAGACCGCCCAGGAGCGTTTCGGATGCGGCCTCTTCGTCCAGGTGGAAGTCCTGCGGGTCAAACTCGGCGGCAAATGCCTTGATGTCGTCTGCAGTGACCCGGTATGCCCCGAACTCGGCGGATTCTCCGGCCCGGAAATCCTCCCAATAGAATTTGTGCTTTTCGGTCACGTTCTCCCCTCGCGCCGTAAACCATGACATCCGATCATACGGCACAGAACGGCCGGAGTCGGTTAATATGACCATATTCCGCGACAAGAGGAATTATAATTCTCTTGCGCGGCCATTTGTGATGGATATGGTTTGGACCGGCAATAAACTACCGATCCCCGACTAGGAAAACCGCCGTAAAAATCCAACGAACAAGGCAGATATTTTATATATAAAATATTGCTTAACATATCCGGCAAGGGGATTTATGGTTCTTCATACCGCAAGCAAGGGAGGTTGAAACAATGCTCAAGAAGCTGCTTGCCGCGGCAGCCGCAACGACGATGCTCGTGTCGCCTGCGCTCTCGGCCGACAAGGTCAAGATCGGATTTGTGACAACGATCACGACGCCTGCAGGTGTCATCGGCAAAGACATGGTGGATGCCGTCAATCTCGCCGTCGAGGATATCGGCGGAAAGATGGGTGGCCTCGATGTCGAACTGATTATCGAAGACGACGGCTTCAAGCCGGAAATCGGCAAACAGAAAACCGACAAGCTTGTCCAGCAGGACAATGTCGATTTTGTTGCCGGCTTCATCTGGTCGCACGTGCTGCTGGCTTCGAGCCGGTCGGCGCTCACGGCCAACAAGTTCCTGATCAGCTCAAACGCCGGGCCGTCCCAGCTCGCCGGCAAGGGTTGCCACAAGAATTTCTTCTCGACCTCCTGGCAGAACGACCAGACCCCGATGGCAATGGGTGAAGTGCTCAACCAGCAGGGTGTGAAGTCGCTCTACGTGATGGCGCCGAACTATGCCGCTGGCAAGAACATGGTCGCCGGTGTGGAACGGACCTTCAAGGGCGAGATCAAGGGCAAGGACCTCACCAAGTGGGGCAAGGATGCCCAGCTCGACTTCTCGGCGGAACTGGCCAAGGCCAAGGCGTCGGGTGCTGAGGGTATCTTCGTGTTCTATCCCGGCAAGGCCGGTGGCGCGTTCATCAAGCAGTACGAGCAGGCCGGCCTGCGCGGCAAGGTCCCGCTCTACTCGGTCTTCACCGTGGACGCCATTGCGTTGCCCAAACTGCAGGGCGCGAAGATGGAAGGCGTGCTGGGATCGCGTATGACCCAGTTCTGGTCGCCTGATCTCGACAACGCACAGAACAAGAAGTTCGTTGACGGCTTCAAGAAGAAGTACGGCCGTTATCCGTCCTTCTACGCAGCGCAGTCCTACGACACGATTCACCTGATCAAGAGCGCGGTCGAGGCCGTGAAGGGCGATCTGAAGAATCAGGACGGCATGCGTGAAGCCATGAAGAAGGCGGATTATCCGTCGGTTCGGGGCAAGTACAGCTACGGCAATAACCACTTCCCGATCCAGAACTTCTATCTGCGTGAAGCGGTCAAGGATGCCGACGGCGTCTGGACCACGAAGATTGTCTCGACGGTCTACGAAAACCATCAGGACGTCTACGCAAAAGACTGCAAGATGTAAGGTCCGAAAGGACTGATCTGACCGGCGGGCTCTCGGGCCCGCCGGTTCATATGAGGCCTGGATGCGGCGGCGCCGTGCAACCGGCTTTCTTTAACGCTTTCACTCTCACGGGTTAGCCATGGATTGGGGACTGGTTCTGACCCAGGTTTTGAACGGGCTACAGCTCGGGGTGCTGCTGTTCCTGCTCGCCGCCGGCCTGACGCTTGTGTTCGGGATCATGGACTTCATCAACCTTGCCCATGGTTCTCTCTACATGGTCGGCGCATTTTTCTGCGCGACATTCACGGCCTTGACCGACTCCTTCCTGCTTGGCGTGTTGCTGGCCATACCCTGCGTTGCCGTGGTCGGTATACTGGTCGAGCTGATCGTCGTTCGAAGGCTCTATCATCGGGACCATCTCGACCACGTGCTGGCCACGTTCGGGCTGATCCTCTGTTTCGATACTTCCGTTCAGCTCATCTGGGGACCTGAAGGCATCGCCGTGCCGCTGCCCGCATGGCTCGACGCGCCGGTTGAGCTGTTTCCCGGCATCGTATTTCCGGCATTCCGGCTTCTGATTATCAGTGTCGGACTTCTGATCGCGCTGGGGCTGTACATCATCGTCAATCACACCAGGCTGGGCATGCTGATCAGGGCAGGCGCCTCCAACCGGACGATGGTCGGGGCACTGGGCATCGATATCCGGACACTCTTCTCCCTGGTGTTCGCGCTTGGCGCCGTTCTCGCCGGACTGGCCGGCATGATGATCTCGCCGATTACCGAAGCCAGCATCGGCATGGGCAACGAAATCATCATTCTCGCTTTCGTCGTCATCATCGTCGGCGGAATCGGATCAATCAAAGGGGCCTTTATCGGTGCCCTTCTGGTCGGGCTGATCGATACGCTCGGGCGGTCCTATCTGGACAGTCTGTTCAAGCTCTTCATGTCGGCGCAGAACGCGGAAACCTCCGCGCCTGCGGTCTCGGCCATGCTGATCTACATCCTCATGGCAGTCGTGCTGGCGATCAGGCCCCAGGGTCTGTTCCCGCCGAAAATCCGATAGGCCCAGCTGATGCGTTTCCTTCAAACATTGGGCCTGCGCGGATGGGTGATCCTGACTTTCATGGTGGTGCTCGGAGCCCTGCCGATATTGACGGACATTTTTAGTCAGCCGTTCTACCTGAGCGTCGCCACCCGCGTCGTCATCCTGATGATGGCGGCGCTCAGCCTCAACCTGATCCTTGGTTATGGCGGTATGGTCAGTTTCGGGCACGCCGCATTCATCGGGCTCGGCGCCTACAGTGTCGGCATCCCCGCCTATTACGAAATGGGCAGCGGCTGGATGCATTTTCCGATCGCAATCGCCGTGTCCGCGCTGTTTGCGCTGATCACCGGCGCCATATCGCTCAGGACCAAGGGCGTCTATTTCATCATGATCACCATGGCGTTCTCGCAGATGGTGTTCTTCGGGTTTGTGAGCATCGAGGAATATGGCGGCGATGACGGCCTCGTCATCTATTCGCGCAGCACGTTCTCAGGGCTGATCGATCTGGATGATCCCGCCACGCTTTACTACTTCTGCTTCGCGTCGCTCGTCGTCATGCTCTTCCTGGTGCACAGGATCGTCAATTCCCGCTTCGGCATGGTGGTGCGGGGCGGTAAGGAGAACGAGCGCCGGATGCAGGCGATTGGCTACAATACGTATATCTACCGGCTGACCTGTTACGTGATTTCCGGTGCGATGTGCGGGTTTGCCGGCGCACTTCTCGGCAACTTCACCAACTTCATCAGTCCGGAAATGATGGACTGGACCCGGTCGGGCGAGCTGATCTTCATGGTCATTCTCGGCGGTGCGGGTGTCCTGTTCGGGCCGGTGCTCGGAACCGCATTCTTCCTGGTCGTGGAGGAGATCTTCTCGAGTTTCACCGTTTACTGGCAGCTGCCGTTCGGCATTCTCCTGATCCTGGTGGTGGTGTTCTGGCGCGGCGGCGTGGATGGCTTCCTGCGTCAACTGGAGCGGCGCGATGACTGATGTCGTTCTCACCTGCGAGGCGCTCTGCAAGAGCTTCGGCGGTATCGCGGCCACGGATAATGTCGGGCTCGATGTCGAGCGTTCCGAAATTCACGCGGTCATCGGTCCGAACGGCGCCGGCAAGACGACGTTGATCTCCCAGCTTTCCGGCGAGCTCTTGCCGGACACGGGCCGCATCACATTTGAGGGGCGGGACATCACGCGGCTGCCGGCCTACAGGCGGTCGCTCAGAGGGCTGGCCCGGTCGTTCCAGATCACCAGCATTTTCGAGAACATGTCGGTCATCGACAACGTTGCGCTCGCAGTCCAGGCGCATCGCGGGCATTCGTTCCGTTTCTGGACGCCGGCGCGCCGGGACCGGAAGCTGATCGAGCCGGGTATGGCGGCGCTGGAAAGCGTTCGTCTGGCGGAGCGCGCAAATGACACGGCACGCGAACTGTCTCACGGCGAGCACCGGCAGCTCGAGATCGCCATGGCGCTTGCGACCGGACCGTCTCTTCTTCTTCTGGACGAGCCGATGGCCGGCATGGGGCCTGAAGAATCCGCGACCATGGTCGAGACGCTCAAGGCGCTCCGGAAGGACAAGACAATTCTCCTGATCGAGCACGACATGGATGCGGTGTTTGCGCTGGCCGACCGGATTACGGTTCTGGTGTACGGCCGGGTCATCGCTTCCGGAAACCCGGAAGAGATCCGCTCCAACGAAGCGGTCCGCAAAGCCTATCTGGGCGACGAGGAGCAGTGAGATGCTGAAAGTCGAAGCCTTGGAGACCTACTACGGCGCAAGCCAAGCGCTGTTCGGAATGTCGCTGGAGGTTGGCGCCGGCGAGGTCGTGACCCTGCTTGGCCGCAACGGCATGGGCAAGACGACGACGCTGAATTCGATCATGGGCATCGTGGCCCCCCGGACGGGAGCAATCAGTTTCTCCGGAACGGACCTGATGGGGCAGCCGTCCTACAAGATTGCCCAGCAAGGGCTCGGGCTGGTGCCGGAAGGCCGCCAGGTGTTTCCCAATCTCACCGTCACGGAGAATCTTGTCGCCACGGCGTCGAACCGGACCGGGAGTTCCTCGCCCTGGACCCTGGAGCGTGTCTTCGACATGTTCCCCGAACTCCGGCAACGGCGCAGCAGCATGGGCAACCTGCTGTCGGGCGGTGAGCAGCAGATGCTCGCCATCGGGCGCGCACTGATGACCAATCCCGGGCTGCTCATTCTTGACGAGGCGACCGAAGGGCTTGCGCCGCTGATCCGCCAGGAGATCTGGGCCTGTCTGCAGCGGCTCAAGGACGAGGGCCAGTCGATTCTGGTGGTCGACAAGAACGTGAGCGACCTGACTCGCATCGCCGACAGGCATTATATTATCGAAAAAGGCCGCGTGGTCTGGGACGGCGACTCCCAGGCGTTGCGTGATCAGCCGGACCTTCATACCCGCTATCTCGGAGTCTGACCGGCTGGCCGCCATACGAGGCGAATGACCGGCCAGTGGGCCGGGCAGTGAGGAGGATTTCCCATGGAAGACACAAGCCGGACATACAACGCTGCCGTCGACATGGTGGATCGACATATCGAGGAAGGGCGCGCGGAGAAAGTCGCGTTCATAGACGAGAACGGCAGTTACACCTATGGCGAGTTCCAGGCGCGAACCAACCAGGTTGCGAATGCGCTCGGCGCGCTCGATGTTTCGCGCGAAACACGTGTGGCGATGATCATGCTCGACACCGTCGATTTTCCGAGCGTGTTCTGGGGCGCCATCAAGGCGGGCGTCGTGCCGGTGGCGCTCAATACCCTGCTGACCGGAGATCAGTACAGGACGATCCTGCAGGATTGCCGTGCACGGGTGCTGTTCGTGTCGGAAGCGCTTCTGTCTGTGGTCGAGCCGCTGCTGCCGGACCTGCCGGCGCTGGCTCATGTGGTCGTCAGTGGAAGCAACGCGGGCAGTCATACTTCGCTGACCACGATCATGGCGTCGGTGCCGGGGACATTCGAGCCGGCGGCGACCTGTGTCGATGAAGTGGCATTCTGGCTCTACTCGTCCGGGACCACTGGCGAGCCCAAGGGAATCCAGCACCGTCATTCGAGTCCGATGTTTACCGCGACCACATACGGTCAGAAGGTGCTCGGCATCAATGAGGATGACGTGGTGTTTTCCGCCGCCAAGCTGTTTTTTGCATATGGACTTGGCAACGGCATGTCGTTTCCCATGTCGGTCGGCGCGACGACGGTGCTGCTGTCAGGCCGGCCAACGCCGGACTCGGTCATGGAGACGATGAAGGCACACCAGCCGACCCTGTTCTGCGGTGTGCCGACGTTGTTCGCGGCCATGCTCGCCAATGAGGCGTGTACGCCGGAAAACGGTTCGGCACGCCTGCGCCGCTGCATCTCTGCAGGGGAGGCGCTGCCCGAGGAGATCGGCACGCGGTTCGAGGAGCGGTTCGGTGTCGAAATCCTGGACGGCGTCGGATCCACGGAGATGCTTCACATTTTCCTGAGTAACCGCCCGGGAGAGGTGCGGTACGGCACGTCAGGCATTGCGGTTCCGGGTTACGAGCTCCGGCTTGTCGATGAGAATGGCGGCGATGTCGAAGAAGGCGAGATCGGCGAAATGGTCGTTGACGGCGCGTCGGCGGCCAACAGCTACTGGAACAAGTGGGAGAAGTCCCGCAGCACGTTTGCGGGGCGCTGGACCTATACCGGCGACAAGTATTACCAGGACGAGAACGGCTTCTATCATTATTGCGGCCGCAGCGACGACATGTTCAAAGTGAGCGGGATCTGGGTATCGCCCTTTGAGGTGGAATCCGCGCTGATCAGCCACGAAACAGTCGTGGAGGCGGCGGTCGTGCCTCATGCCGATGCCGAGGACCTGATCAAGCCGCGTGCGTTTGTTGTCTTCAGGGAAGGCGTGACGGTCGACGATGCCCTCCACGAGACCCTGAAGGAGCACGTCAAGGAACAGGTCGGCCGCTGGAAGTATCCGCGCTGGATCGAGCAGGTTGAGGATCTGCCGAAGACGGCGACCGGAAAGATTCAGAGGTTCAAGCTGGCGGCGACGGAGTGAACGACGTCTCGTTGCCTGACCGAACTGTCGGCGAACTGGTCGTCGACGGAGTTTCGCTCGAGTTCACCTGGGTGCATCCGACGCGGGATAAAAATCTTGCGCTGGTCCTGCTGCACGAAGGGCTCGGCTGCGTCAGCATGTGGCGCGACTTTCCGGAAAAGCTTGCGGCGGCGACCGGCTGCGGCGTGCTTGTTTACAGCCGCCAGGGATACGGGGGTTCCGATCCCATTCCGCTGCCCAGGCCGATCTCCTACATGCACGACGAGGCCTTCGGAGCGCTGTACGGCGTGCTCGAACAGGCTGCCATCGGGCAGGCAGTGCTGGTCGGTCATAGCGACGGTGCGTCGATTGCCGCGATCCATGCCGGTGGCCTGCGGGACAAGCGGATCCGTGGCCTTGTCCTGATGGCGCCGCACTTTTTTGTCGAGGACTGCAGTATCGAGAGCATCGAGATCGCCAGGGATGCCTACGAGCAGGGTGATCTGAGGGCGCGGCTGGTGCGCCACCACGGCGACAACGTGGATTGCGCTTTCATGGGCTGGAATGGCGCCTGGCTGAACCCGGACTTCAGGGAATGGAATATCGAAGAGTACCTTCCGGATATCGAGGTGCCGGTGCTGGTCATCCAGGGTGAGGATGACGAGTACGGTACCAAGGCGCAGGCCGACGCCGCTGAAGCGAAATGCGGATCCGGGGCGGAGGTCCTGATGCTGCCCGATTGCGGTCACTCGCCCCAGCGTGACCAGCCGGGAGCCACGCTCGACGCGATCGCGGCCTTTGTCGCGCGCATTGCAGTCGCGCCCGATGGTGCTGGGTTGCCCGATGCGTGACCAGGAAGGACCGTTTCCGTCCTTCGGTCTTCAATACAGCAAGCACAGACTTCCCGCCTATCGCTATGTTCCGGGCGAGACGCCGCATCCCATCACGGATCCGGAAGGGCACAGCTATGGGGCCGATCAGACGGCGGCAGACGAGCCGTTGGAAGCGTTTCGCTACGGAGTTGACCTGTACAACGCGGGTTACTGGTGGGAGGCCCACGAGGCGCGGGAGTCGGTCTGGCTTTCCATCACGCCGAATTCGGCGGAACGCCACGCGTTGCGGGGCATGATCCAGGTCGCCAACGCCTTTTTGAAGGTTCACATGGCGCGCGCGGGTGCAGTAAGGAAGCTGCAGCCGGATATCGAAAGCTGCTTCGATGCGGCACTGCTTCACGCGCCCAACCTGGCCGTACTCGGATTTGCGCTGGCGCCATGGGCGGAAGAGGTTCGGAACTACCTCGCTCTCACGATCTCAAGTGAGATCCACGATCTGGCGCGCTATCCCTACATTTCGTTTCAGTGAATTCGGCTCGACGGCAGACCGTCAGGACAGAATGCCCTCGGTGATCCGCTCCAGATCGCCGAAGCTCTGATCGACGGTTCGGCCGCTGGTGTCGAGCGTCTGATCCGCCTGCCGGTAGAGCGGTTCACGCTCCCGCAGGATTTCACGCAAATCGTCCATCGCGCGGCTGTTGCCGGCCATGGGACGCATGTCACCCTGATCGGCGACCCGCTGCATGTGCTCCTCCGGTGAGGTCTGGACCCAGACCGTATGGAAGTGTTTCAGCAGGATGTTGTAGCTGCGCGGTTCATGAACGAGACCGCCGCCGGCTTCCACGATCACTCTGCCGTGGCCGGACACGATGCTCTCGAGCGCCTCATGCTCCAGGCGCCGGTAGGCGTTCTGCCCCGTCATTTCGAGAAGTTCGCCGATGGCCATGCCGGCAAGGCCCTGAATGACGTCGGAGATCCTGACGAACGGCAGTTTGTGATGGTCGGCGAGTTTCTGTCCGAGTGTCGTCTTGCCGGCACCTCGCAGGCCTATGAGCGCAATGCCTTTGGCTGCACTGGCCGAAGCACGCTTGAGGTCGCGGAGCAGGAGCCTGTAGGCCTCGGCCTGTTCGTTCTCGGTCATGCCGGTGAGGAGATCGAACAGCGGCGCGGTAATCTTGCCGGGCGCATTTTCAAGCGGCAGTACAGCCGATACCGGCTCCTTGAAGGTGGTCGCGATCCTGTAAAGCAGCCCCACGGTGATGTTGGCCTGGCCCTTCTCAAGCTGACCGAGATACCGTTCGGAAACATTCGCTGCCGCACTCAGATCCCGACGGGTCAGGCCGTGACGCGACCGCAGCAGTCGTACGCGCGCACCGACCAGGGCCATCAGTTCTGCTGCGCCGTCCGCTTCCTTTTCGATGGTCTCGCCACCCTCGGTGGACTGATATGTTGCTTCCATGATGCAGCCGTCGCTGTGTCGCCCAAAAACCCGGATTCCCGAATTTGCCCTTGACCCTTATCACGGCCCGCCTTGGCGGCCCGGCATTCTGTGCGCTAGGATCATCACATTCGCGCGAATTTCCGGAAATTATGAATTTTCTTGCGCATATCGGAACTATAGTTCCTAATCTGATTTGATTCAACCAATAATCAGCACTATAAATCCTTCTGGGTGGAAACTGACGCGCTATGGGTGGCCGCAGATGACAATTGAATTTCGGACCGATCCCGGTCGGTACAAGCACTGGAAGCTGTCCGTGGATGGTCCGGTAGCGACGCTTGCCATGGATGTCGACGAGGAAGGCGGACTCTTTCCGGGATACGAGCTCAAGCTGAATTCCTACGATCTCGGTGTGGACATCGAGCTCTACGATGCCACGCAGAGACTGCGTTTTGAGCATCCGGAGGTGAAAGTCGTGCTGCTCCGGTCCGCCAAGGACCGGGTGTTCTGCGCCGGTGCGAATATCCGGATGCTGAGCAAGGCGTCTCATGCGCACAAGGTGAACTTCTGCAAGTTCACCAACGAGACCCGCAATGCGATCGAAGCGGCGGGTGCGGACTCCGGACAGCACTATATCTGCGCGGTCAACGGCACCGCCGCGGGCGGAGGATATGAGCTCGCCCTGGCTGCCGACTACATCGTGCTTGTGGATGACGGCAACGCCTCTGTCGCGCTGCCCGAAGTTCCGCTGCTGGCGGTTCTGCCCGGCACGGGCGGTCTTACCCGCGTTGTCGACAAGCGTAAGGTGCGCCGCGACCATGCCGACGTCTTCTGCACGCTCGAGGAAGGCATTCGCGGGCGGCGGGCCGTGCAGTGGAGGCTGGTCGACGAGACCGTGCCCAATTCGAAGATCGAAGGCCGTCTGGAAGAACTTGCGCAGGATTTTGCTTCGAAGTCGGACAGGCCGGATAGCGGTCCGGGTGTTGCACTCACTCCGCTGGAGCGCTCGATCGACGACAATGCGATCCGCTATCGCTGGCTTGAAATCGATATCGATCGGGGCGGGCGGACGGCGACGCTGACCATCAAGGCTCCCGAAGAGGGTGCGCCGGCGGATGCGGACGCGGCGGTCGCACAGGGCGCCGACTTCTGGCCGATGGCGTTGGCGCGGGAACTGGACGATGCGATCCTGCACCTGCGGGCCAACGAGCCGGAACTCGGCGTGCTTGAGATCAAGTCGCAGGGCGATCCGGCCCGCGTGCTCGAACACGACGCGTTCCTGCATGCCCACAAGGACGACTGGTTCATCCGGGAGGTGATCGCGTACTGGAAACGCACGCTCAAGCGCTTCGACGTGACGTCCAGGACGATCCTGGCCCTGGCCGAACCGGGCAGTTGCTTCGCAGGGTTCCTGGCCGAGTTCATGTTTGCTGCGGACCGCGACCTGATGTTTATCGGCCAACGTGAAGGCGACAACCGGCATGAGGCCAAGCTGATCCTGACGGAGTCGAATTTCGGGCTGTTCCCGATGCCGAACGATCTGAGCCGGCTCGAAACCCGCTTTCTGGGTGAACCGGAAACACTTGAGCAGGCTCGCGGCATGATCGGCGAAGAGATGGATGGTGATGCCGCCGAAGAGGCCGGCCTCGTCACCTATGCATACGACGACATCGACTGGGACGACGAGGTCCGGATCATGATCGAGGAGCGGGCCAGCTTCTCGCCGGACAGTCTCACCGGGCTTGAAGCGAACCTGAGGTTTGCCGGTCCGGAGACTATCGAAACCAAGATTTTCGGGCGCTTAAGTGCCTGGCAGAACTGGATTTTCCAGAGGCCGAACGCTGCGGGTGAGGATGGCGCGCTGCAACGGTATGGCACCGGCGCGCGGCCCGACTACGACAAGGAAAGGGTTTGAACGCAATGAATATCCACGTCAATTATGATGATCTGATCCCGAACAATGTCGGCCTGTCCGACGATCCGAGGCTGAAACGGGCTCTCGAATCCTGGCACCCCGGCTATATCGACTGGTGGATGGGCATGGGGCCGGAGGGCTTCCAGGAAGCGTCGGTCTACCTTCGCACCGCCGTCAGCGTCGATCCCAAGGGCTGGGCGAAGTTCGACTATGTCCGCATGCCGGAATACCGCTGGGGCGTACTGCTGGCACCGGCCGTCGAAGACCGTACGGTCCCGTTCGGCGAACATGTCGGCGAGCCGGCCTGGCAGGAAGTGCCCGGTGAATACCGGGCCATGCTGAGGCGCCTGATCGTGATCCAGGGCGACACCGAGCCCGCGTCCGTCGAACAGCAGCGTCATCTGGGCAAGACCGCCCCGTCGCTCTACGACATGCGCAACCTGTTCCAGGTCAATGTGGAGGAGGGCCGGCACCTCTGGGCCATGGTCTATCTGCTGCAGAAATATTTCGGCCGTGACGGCCGCGAGGAGGCCGAGGAGCTGCTGCGGCGCCAGTCCGGTAACGAGGATCATCCGCGCATGCTCGGCGCCTTCAACGAGGCGACGCCCGACTGGCTGTCCTTCTACATGTTCACGTTCTTCACCGACCGGGACGGCAAGATGCAGCTCGAGGCCCTGGCCCAGTCCGGCTTCGATCCCCTGTCGCGCACCTGCCGCTTCATGCTGACGGAAGAGGCGCACCACATGTTCGTCGGCGAGACGGGCATCGGCCGCATCATCCAGCGCACCTGCGAAGCCATGAACGAGGCGGGGATCACCGACCCGCACGATGTCGGCAAGGTGAGGGACCTGGGCGTGGTCGATCTGCCGACGATCCAGAAAAAGGCCAACCTGCACTTCTCGCTGTCGCTCGACCTGTTCGGCTCGGAAGTGTCCACGAACGCCGCCAACGCCTTCAACGCCGGCATCAAAGGCCGGTTCCAGGAAACAAAGATCGATGACGATCATCGCCTGCTCGACAGCACGTATCCGGTTCTGGAGTATGTCGACGGTGCCTTCACGACGGTCGACGAGCCGGCCCTGACCGCGCTCAACGCACGGCTCCGCGACGACTATGTCGAAGACTGCCGCAAGGGCGTAAACCGCTGGAACAAGATCATCCAGAAGACCGGCGTCGAATACGAACTGACACTGCCGCATGTGGCGTTCCATAGGCAGGTGGGACAGTTCAGCGACATGTCCGTGACGCCCGACGGCGACGTCCTGTCGGACGAGGCCTGGACCGTCGATCAGGGTAAGTGGGTGCCGTCGGATGACGATATGGAGTTCATCTATTCGCTCATGAATCCCGTCACCGAGACAGGCAAGTTTGCCGAGTGGATCGTGCCGCCGAAGGTCGGCATCGACAACAAGCCGGGCGACTTCGAGTACGTCAAGCTGGCATAGTAGGGCTCGTTCCTTAAACTGCGGAAACGGTGCCGCCGCGTTCAGCGGCGGCAGCCGGGGCATTGCTCGGCAACGGAAGACTTATGGGCGCACTGAGACAACATCTGATCGATCCCGAAATCTGCATTCGCTGCAATACCTGCGAGGAGACGTGTCCGATCGATGCGGTGACGCATAACGACGACAACTACGTGGTCGATGCGT
The DNA here is from genome assembly GCA_965198845.1 of Hyphomicrobiales bacterium. Taxonomy (GTDB): domain Bacteria; phylum Pseudomonadota; class Alphaproteobacteria; order Rhizobiales; family JAJFHC01; genus CBDAQD01. Next base: position 4,926,678 of record CBDAQD010000002.1, on the reverse strand, counting down.
CAAAGTGCAACTACTGCATGGACTGCATTGCGCCGTGTCCGACCGGTGCGATCGACAACTGGCGCGTGGTGCTCACGCCCTATTCGATTGACGAGCAGTTTGAATGGGACGAGTTGCCTGAGCAGGAGGAGTTCGAAGAGGCCGAGGGCGACAGCGGCGAGGCGTTCGAAGAAGAGATCACCGCGCTCATGCAGATCGCCCATTCCGGCGAGGGCGGCAAGGCGGTGGCGCCTCAAACTGCCTCGAAGCCGAGCGTCAATCTCTACAAACGCGACCGGCCCGCGTCCGCCAAGGTTGTCGGCAATTTCCGCATCACCGACGAGAACGCCGAGGCGGATACGAGGCACATCGTGTTGGATTTTGGCGGTTCGGCATTCCCTGTGCTGGAAGGGCAGTGCATCGGCGTGGTGCCGCCCGGAGAGGATGCGGACGGCAAACCCCATGCGGTGCGCCTGTACTCCATCGCCAGCCCGCGCGACGGCGAGCGCCCGAACCACAACAACATCTCTCTTACGGTGAAACGCGAGGTGACGGAAGCTGACGGCCAGATCCACAAGGGTGTTGCCTCGAATTACCTTTGCGATCTCGAAAAGGGCGACGACGTGCAGATCACCGGACCGTTCGGTGCGACCTTCCTCATGCCTGACGATCCGGATGCCAATGTGATCATGATCTGCACCGGAACAGGATCGGCTCCGTTCCGTGCCTTTACCGAACGCCGTCGCAGGACAACTCGGGGAGCGCGCGGCAAGCTGCTGCTGTTCTTCGGTGCGCGCCGGCCCGAGGAGCTGCCCTATTTCGGGCCGCTTGCCAAGGTGCCGCCGGAAGTCCTTGATCAGGAACTGGTCTTCTCGCGTCTGCCCGATCAGCCAAAAGAGTATGTTCAGGACCGCATGAAGAAGCGGTCGGACGATGTGGCCGCGTTGCTGCGTTCGGACAAGACCCACGTTTACGTCTGCGGATTGAAAGGCATGGAAGAGGGGGTCTCCGGATCGCTCGGCGAGATCTGCCAGGAGCATGGCCTCGACTGGGAGTCGCTCAAGACGGAAATGCGGGGCAGCGGCCGGTACCATGTCGAAACCTACTGAGGAGCCCGACGGCGTCGGCGGCGGTGCGCCGTTCGTCTACCGGCGCGAGATCTTCTGGGGTGACACCGACACGGCGTTGATCGTCTATACCGGCAGGTTCGTGGACTATGCTCTCGAGGCCATCGAATCCTGGTACCGCACGCATCTTGATACCGACTGGTATCGCCTGAATGTCGACCGAAAGATCGGCACGCCGTTTGTCCATGTGGAAATGGATTTCGTCTCGCCCCTGACGCCGAAAGACCAGCTTGCCGTCGAGGTCCGGGTCGACCATCTCGGCACGTCGTCACTCGGTTTCCGCGTTTTCGGCTATGCCAATGACGACCGGCTCAGCTTCCGCGGCCACATGGTCTGCGCCTTCATCGACATCGCCACCAAATCGAAGATTCCCATCCCCGACGAGTTCCGCGACAGGATCGCGGCCTATCAGGCAAGTACATGACCCTATTCTCTCCCTACACGGTCCGTGGCGTCACCGTCCCGAACCGCATTGCCGTCTCGCCCATGAGCCAGTACGCCGCCGTCGACGGTGTTGCCAATGACTGGCACTTTGCGCATCTGGCGCGCTTCGCGCTGGGCGGGGCCGGGCTGGTTTTCACCGAGGCCACCGGCGTTGAAGACCGCGGTCGGCGGACTCACGGTGATCTCGGCCTGTGGCACGACGGCCAGATCGAGCCGCTTGCCCGTATCACCGGGTTCCTCAAGGAGCACGGCGCGGTGCCGGGCATCCAGCTCGGCCACGCCGGACGCAAGGCAAGCGAGCGGCGTCCCTGGCACGGCGAGACGCCCGTGGATGACGAGGACGTCGCTGTGCGGGGTGAGGCCCCGTGGCAGACCATCGGGCCCGGGGAATTGCCTTACGCGGACGGGTGGCATGTGCCGCAGGCGATGACGAAGGCCGATATTGACGGCGTCGTTGCCGGTTTTCGGGATGCATCTGCGCGCGCGCTCGACGCCGGCTTCGAGGTCATCGAGGTCTATGCCGCGCACGGCTTTCTTGTGCATCAGTTCTATTCGCCGCTCGCCAATGACCGGGATGATGAGTATGGCGGAGATTTCGACGGCCGCGTGCGGTTCGCGCTGGAAGTGGCCGAAGCCATTCGGTCGGTCTGGCCGGAACGGCTTGCGCTGTCGTTCCGTCTTTCGGCGACCGACTGGGTCGACGGCGGCTGGGAAGCCGAAGAAACGGTCGAACTCGCCCGGCGTCTCAAGGACCGCGGCGTCGACATGATCGATTGCTCGACCGGGGGGATCGGCGGACGCGAGCGTCCTCGACGCATGACCCTCGGTGAGGGATTTCAGGTGCCGTTCGCCGAACAGGTGAAGAGGGAAGCGGGCATCGACACCATGGCCGTGGGCATGATCTGGACGCCGGAATTTGCGAACGAGGTGATCGAGAACGGTCAGGCGGACATGATCGCCCTTGCGCGCGAGCTGCTCGACAACCCGAACTGGACGCTGCATGCGGCCCGCGCTCTCGGCATCGATCAGTCGCACGACATGTGGAAGCCGGAGTTCGGCTGGTGGCTCAACAAGCGCCAGCGGCTGATCGACAAGCTGGGTTTGCGGGAGTAAGGCGTCTCGGCCTATGCTCTCCGCTGGATTGCCTTCGGCTTGAACTGCGCGCAATTCTCTTGAGATGCTTCTATTGGCAAAGAAATCTTTTTTTCTTTGTCAGTGTTGCCCCCGCATCGCGGTTGGGTGATCGCGCTCAATGTAGACCATCGCCGCGCGGCAACATATTGTGGTCACATGGCGCTCACGACAAATCCGTTCAGCACAGAACCGTTCACCACAAAGCGTAGAGCAGATCTCTCAAGTGATTTGAATCTCTTGCTGGATGAACTCTGCATCCATTGGGGATTCTGCAATCAGCTTCGCAGCGAAGACCTTCTGGCGACCGGAGACGCAGTGACGGGCGACGCCTTTGCATACGCCGTTCTCACCGCAGAGGGATTGATTCCGGAACACGAGCCATCGATGTTTCGCGGGATAAAGACGGTATTCACCGAACGATACGGTTCGTCGGTTTCAGTGGAGAGTCACGCCAAAAACATGACATCGGGTGACCGTGTTGGAAGTCCGATAATCCCGCGGGATTGATCAATTCGCGAAGCGGAAGTGCATGACATCGCCGTCGGCGACGATGTATTCCTTGCCTTCGAGCCGCATCTTGCCGGCGTCCTTGGCTTTGTTCTCCCCGCCGAGCGAGACATAGTCGTCATAGGTGATGGTCTCGGCGCGGATGAAGCCCTTCTCGAAATCGGTATGAATCACGCCGGCGGCCTTGGGCGCCCGCGTGCCGCGGCGGATGGTCCAGGCGCGTGCCTCCTTCGGTCCGGCCGTGAAATAGGTGATGAGGTCGAGCAGCTTGTAGCCGGCCCGGATCAGCCGGTTGAGGCCCGGCTCTTCGAGTCCCAGTTCTTCCAGATATTCGGTGCGCTCATCGTCAGCCAGCTGCGCGAGTTCGGCCTCGATCGCGGCTGAAATGATCACGGTCTCCGCGCCGTCCTGTGCGGCCCTCGCTTCGACGGTTCTGGAGTATTCGTTGCCCTCTGCGCTGGATGCTTCATCCACGTTGCAGACGTAGAGCACCGGCTTGGTGGTCAGCAGGTTGAGAGCCTTGAATTCAGCCCTTTTGTCGTCGGGGATGTCGGCAAGGCGGGCGGGTTTTCCCTCGCGCAACTGCTCCATGGCCTTTTCGATCAGCGCGATGGTTTCCTTGGCTTCCTTGCCGGTCTTGTCCGTGGCCTTGGCCTTCTTCTCCAGGTTCGGGAGGCGTTTCTCCAGGCTTTCGAGGTCGGCCAGCATCAGCTCCGTTTCGACGATCTCGGCGTCCGCCACCGGATCGATGCGTCCCTCGACATGCGTGACGTCACCATCCTCGAAACAGCGGAGCACATAGGCGATGGCGTCGACCTCGCGGATGTTGGCCAGGAACTGGTTGCCCAGGCCTTCACCCTTGGATGCGCCTTTCACGAGACCGGCGATGTCGACGAAGGTCAGGCGCGTCGGAATCGTTTCGGCCGAGCCGGCGATGTTCGACAGGTTGCTCAGGCGCTCGTCCGGCACTGCGACCTCGCCGACATTGGGCTCGATTGTGCAGAACGGATAGTTCTCCGCCTGCGCCGCCGCGGTCTGGGTCAGCGCATTGAACAGGGTGGACTTGCCGACATTCGGCAATCCGACAATGCCGCACTTGAAACCCATCTCTATTGTTCCTCTTTGTCGTTGGCCGGCTGTTCCGTTTTGGACTTGCCGGCCCTTTCCGGGTTGATCGCCAGATGAACCTTGTTGGCGAACGTGGCGTCCTGTCCGTCGGCCAGAAGCGGCGCATGATCCGCAATCGCGTCGATCAGAGGGTCCAGCCAGTCCGCGTCCGCCTTGGCGAAATCCTTGAGGACGTAGGACAGGACCCTGTCGCGGCCGGGATGCCCGATGCCGAGCCGGACGCGGCGAAAGTCGGGTCCGATGAAGCGGCCGATCGACTTGAGACCGTTGTGCCCCGCGGTTCCGCCGCCGGTCTTGACGCGCATCTTGCCCGGATCGAGGTCGAGCTCGTCGTGGAACACGACGATGTCATCCGGCTCGATCTTGTAGAAGTTCGCGGCTTCACCGACGGATCGACCGGATTCGTTCATGTAGGTATGAGGCTTGAGAAGCAGCACCTTTTCGCCGCCGAGGCGGCCTTCGCTCACCTCGCCCTGGAACCGCCGGCGCGGCGCAGGCAGGCTGTGGCGGCGGATGATCGCATCCACCGCCATAAAGCCGATATTGTGCCTGTTTCCGGCGTGTTTGGGTCCCGGATTGCCGAGCCCGACGAAAAGTTTCATTCAACAAGCCCGGAGGTTGGGGACGGTCGGGCGATTACTCCTCGTCGCCGCCTTCACCGTCTTCGCCGGCCGCTTCGCCGTCTTCCACGCCCTCTTCGCCTTCAATGCCTTCGAGGCCTTCTTCGTCCTCGCCCTCTTCCTCTTCAGCGTCGAGGCCAGCCGGGGCGGCGATCGTGGCGACCGTGAAGTCACGGTCGGTAATGGTCGGCTCGACGCCCTCGGGCAGCGGAATAGCCGAGATGTGGATCGAGTCGCCGATGTCGAGGCCGGTCAGATCGGCATCGAGCGATTCCGGAATACTCGCAGCAGGGCAGGTGACTTCGACCGTGTAGCGGACGACGTTCAGGACACCACCGCGTTTGAGGCCGGGTGACTCTTCCTCGTTCAGGAAGTTGACCTGCACTTCAACCGCGATCGTCGCGCCCTTCTTGAGGCGCAGGAAATCGACATGGATCGGGAAGTCCTTGACCTTGTCGAACTGGACGTCGCGCGCGATGACCTGGCTCTTGTTGCCGTCGACATCGATGATGTAGAGCGTGCTCATGAAGCTGCCCGAACTCAGTTCCTTTTCAAGAACACCAATTTCCATCGAAATTGCTTCGGGATCCTTGTTGTCGCCGTAGATCACGGCGGGGACGAGCCCCTGTCTGCGTACAGCCCGAGCGGCCCCCTTGCCGACCCGTTCGCGTACAACAGCGCTCAGCTCTGCTGTGTCTGCCATTGTCCTAAACTCCTTGAAATAAAATCAGGGCCGCCTCGGCCCTGTGCTCCGGACATTCCCTCCAGGGGTGCGAACGCCGGGCGCGCGAGGCTTATAGCGCCAAATCCCGCGGATGACAATGCATGTCGACGTTTTGATTAAGACCGTTTGCCGCTCAGTCGAACAGGCTGGAAACCGACTCTTCTTCGGCCGTACGGCCGATCGCTTCGCCGATCAGCGGCGCAATCGAAATCACGCGGATATTCTGCGAAACACGTACGGCTTCCGTGGCCTGGATCGAGTCGGTGATCACCAGGTTTTTCAGCTTTGAGGCTGTAATCCGGGCAACGGCTCCACCCGAAAGCACGCCGTGGGTGATATAGGCGGATACGTCCGTCGCACCCATTTCCAGCAGAGCGTCGGCAGCGTTGCAGAGCGTGCCGCCGGAGTCGACGATATCGTCGACGAGGATGCACGACCGTCCGGTCACGTCACCGATCACGTTCATGACTTCGGATTCGCCGGGCCGCTCGCGGCGCTTGTCGACGATCGCAAGCGGCGCGTCGATCCGCTTTGCGAGACCACGGGCGCGAACCACGCCGCCGACGTCAGGCGAAACGACCATGACATTGTTGGTCTCGAACTGCTCGTTGATGTCGCGCACCATGACGGGCGCGGCGAACAGGTTGTCCGTCGGAATATCGAAGAAGCCCTGAATCTGTCCAGCGTGCAGATCCATGGTCAGGACCCGGTCGGCGCCGGCCCGTGTGATCAGGTTGGCGACAAGTTTGGCCGAAATCGGCGTGCGCGGTCCCGGTTTGCGGTCCTGACGGGCGTAGCCGAAATAGGGGATCACCGCAGTGATGCGGCGCGCGGAGGCGCGGCGCAGCGCATCAATCAGGATCAGGAGTTCCATCAGGTGATCGTTTGCGGGGAAAGAGGTGGACTGGATGACGAAAGCATCCTCGCCGCGCACGTTCTCCTGGATCTCGACGAACACCTCCATGTCGGCGAACCGACGAACGAGGCATTTTGTCAGCGGCATATTGAGATAAGCCGCGACGGCTTCAGCCAACGCGCGGTTGCTGTTGCCCGCAACAAGCTTCATCGATGTTTTCCCTTGCCCCGAACCGGCCTGAGCCTGCTGTCCCTGTTACGGGGCGGGTTTTAACAAGGCCCTCGGGCGCTGTAAACATGACTCTAGGATCATTTACCAACCTGTTGATACAGGCCGGTTCCGAGAAAGCTAGCGTGCACGCACGAGAAGATCGATGATTCCGCCTGCTGCGGCGTTGGCGACGACCGGGGCGATCGGGCCCCAGCCGTTCTCCAGCATGACCGCCGGGACCTTGTTGTCCTGCTTGACGGTGCCCACCAGGGTTCCCTTGCTGTCGATCACCTTCCACCGGACAGACACTGGCTGCTGGGCACCGGCCTTGTCGCCTAGTGAAATCGATCCGGCGACGCGGATGGTTTTCTTTCCGGACTTGCCCTCGACATTGAAGCCCTGACTGCCGAGCGCTAGCCGTACCGCGGCGGCGAGCTGTTTGCCGCTGGCTTCGTCCACGCCTTCCACCGTACTAACAAGAACAGATCGTTTGCTTGCCGTCGATGCCAGGGACCCGGTCGCCACTGCCGGAACATTTCCGGTCTTTGCGGCTGCGGTATGGGTGGGTGCGGGTTTCGCGCCCTGAGCGCTCGCCGTGGCGGCTTTCGGTGCCGGTACGTCGTATGGCGGGGGCAGTCCGACGTGTCTGACGTAGAAGCCATTCTGCCCAAGATAGGTGGCGAGGCCTTCGGCGGTGCGGGCCGCTATGCGCGACATCGCTATTTCGTCGACCTGGGCCCAGGGGCTGCTGTTGCCTGCCGGCGAGACGCTCTCGCCGTCTTCGTCATTCTCGTAAATGGCCTGCGGGATGATTTCCCGTCCGGATATGCGGTGGCGCGCGCTGCCGATGGGATCGGTGACGTCCCAGACGAAGATGACAACAGTGCCCTTTGACGTGTTCTGCGCAGTGAGCTGGCCGGCCATGCGGTAGCCGCGCTTGTTCGGCGCCTTGCTGTTGACGGTGAAACCGCGCTGCTTGGCTGCCTGGGCGACGTATTGTGCGAGGGCCGCTTGCTTGCCGCCGGGAACACCGTTCGCGCTGACGATCGTGACCGGCGGAGCCTTGTCATAGAGTGCCGCGACCGGTGCATTGCTGCCTTTGCCGAAAGGACGGCTCAGGCCGCCGCAACCGGCAAGCAGCACCAGGCTCAAGATTACGCTGAGCGCAACAAACAGCTTCGGTATGTTCAGTCGCATTCCACCAGGCCGGGGCACAATGCCCGGGCATGTCATTTCAGTCAGATTTGGCCCGCAGCGAAATCTCAAGTCCACGAACCCGCCTCAGCTCGTTCGGTTGCGAATCAGGAATGATCTTCCGCAAGCAGACAATCTGCCGGTTAATGAACGTTTAACACATTTGTATTTTTTCTCATTCTTTTCAATGGGTTGTAGCAATTGGTTTTACAATTTGGGCTGATGTTTTACAAATCAGCCCGTGTTTTGTTCCCATTTCGTTATCGCGTCACGGGCCATGGCGCGCTGGTCGACACCTCTGGAGTAATGCTCCACCATGGCCAGCGACATCCCGGTCACGGCCTGGATTTGACCTGTGGTGCATCCGGACTCGCGCAGCTTCACTGTGGCAGACTTGCGCAGGCCGTGGAACCTGCCTCTCTCTTCCCTGAACCTTCTGTGCGCCACTTTTCTCGTTTCATTAGCGAATAGGCTCTGGAAATTGCGTGCCGTGAGCGGTTGCCCATCACGTCTTGACACAAGGTAAAGGTTCCCACGTGCCCTGCATTCTTCGATAACAGGCTGCAGTTCTATGTGAATTGGGACCCACAGTCTCTTGCCTGTTTTTGACTGGCGCACCATGACGCCGTCATCCTCGAAGTCGGACAATTTCATGCGCAGGACGTCACCCTGTCTCTGGCCGGTGTAGAGTGCCAGCTCGCAGGCAATTCTCAATTCGTCGCGGAAGCTTTCACGCATCATTACAAACGCCCATTCCGGCCAGGGCATGTGGCCTTCTCCGGTTTTGAGCGACGGCACATCTCGGCAAGGATTGCCCGACACGAAGTCGCGCGGCACCCCCCAAACGAACAGGGTACCTGCTACGTGCACCACTTGATTGGCGGCCGCCGGCGTTGCCGCATACAGATCCCGCAGTTCCATTATGTGTCTCGGACGGATGTCCGTTGCCGGGAACGGGCCGATTTTCTGTTTCAGTTTTCCAAGATAGATACGATAGTTCTTTTGCGTCGCCTCGCTCTTCTCGGCGAACTCAGGGGAATCGAGATACCGGGCGATCAGATCCGCGACGGTGCCGGGCTCGTCGGTGGGGGTGCCGGTCAGCGTCTCCAGGGCCTTCCAGAATTCCGACGATTGCGGATCGTGGGGCAGGGCGACCGGCTTTGCCGCTGCCGGCGTACCGCGTCCGGGATGATAGTAGTAGTAATCCCGCCCGCGGGAACGAACCCTATGGACGTGTCTTGGCAGGTCCACACCCTGTTTCCTCTTGCGCGCCATTGATCGCCTTCGAGATCGGATCATCGTGATGGCGGTCATTAAAGGCCGTAGCCCCGCGCGCTTCAAGGGCCTCGTAGACCTCCTGCCGGTTCCAAAGTCGCATGCCGCCGATCATCCGCCCGTTCGGCAGTATTCGATCAGCCACGTACTTGCGGAAGGTCGGCTCCGACATGTCGAGCATGTAGGCCATGGTTTCGGCTTTGCAGAAATCGGGCGGATATGGTCGCGAGGCTGCCATTCCATGGTCAGATCAGGTCTTTCGCCAGCCGGGCGGCCGATCACCCTTGCGGTCGAGCATCTGCAGGGACGCGTTGAAGCCCTGCAGCACGATCTCGGTCGTGTAGCGTTCGATGCCGCTCTTGTCTTCCCACTTCCGGGTCATGATCTGGCCCTCGAGATAGACCTTGGCGCCCTTGCGCAGGTATTGCTCGGCGACGTTCGCCAGACCTTCGTTGAAGATGACGACACGGTGCCACTGGGTGTGCCGCCGGCCCATGTCGCCAGGCCCCGCTTGTCCGCGACACCCGCGGCGTTTATGGTGCGGGCATGACCGAGAATGTCACGAACGAACTGCTGCTGGTGCAACTCAAGGCCGTCCGCACTGAACTCGCCACGATGCGCGAGGAACTGCGGGAGGTTCGCGACCGCCAGAACGACACCCACGGTGCCGTGCTTGCCGTTCGCCGCGACCAGGCGCAAGATGCGGAGACCGGCGCTCACCTTGCGGTTCGCGTCGATCGTCTGACCGACCGCCTTGAGCGTATCGAGCGGCGTCTTGAACTCAGCGACTAAGAAAACCCCGTTCACGACGCCTCCTCCCGTCCCTCGCCGACCGCCCTGGGGGATCGTGTGCTCCGTGTAGCGTCCGGCGATCAGGAACGACAAGTTCCACCACGGGTGATCGTGCAGGGCGCGGTCGTCGTCGGATCTGACAAATTCGTGCAGATAGACGTTGAATCACCGGTTGCGCGGGATCACGAACCATCGTTTCAGACAGGGGCTTCCGGGCTTGCCTATGACGAAGTCCGGTTCAGTATCCGGTGACTGAAGCCGCGGTGCGACCAGACGCCGGTTCAGGTATCTGGCAATGCGGGGGAATCGCATGGGTGTGCCTCCTCGATCAGATTCTCATCGGCGCGAAAGTGGCCAGGACATCGGGATCGTGGGCGTCGCTCCTGGTAATGCGGACGAGGTCGCCGGGTCCTTCCGCACTGGCGAGTGCGATCGTGCCGTCGCCGAAGAACTCCGCGATCGCGGCCAGGTAGCGGCCGTTGACGCCGACATGACCGTCGTCCGGCCATCCGGATGTCCCGGCCGCGATCGTCCGTGACGCGTCCATGTCGATCATGGCGTTGCGTACGGCGATCGTGACGGCGCCGTCCTCAGGCGTCAGGCGGATACCTGAACCGTCCGTGCCGGTGTGGAACGCCGTCATGCCGCGCGCTGCGGCAGCGAGATCTTCAGCCTGCAGGGTGATGGTTGCCTCGCCGGCGTCCGGAATGGCGCGTCCGTAATCCGGGTAATCGGCGTCGACGAGCTTCGACAGGAGCGATGTCCTGCCGTCCGTCACCGTGAACATCCGGTCGGACAAGGCGACCTCGACCTCGGCTGCGTTGGCAAAAGCGGATACAATGCGCTCACACGCCGTGCTGTGGACGATGACAGCACCATTACCCTTCTCCTTGCTGTCCCCGCCGTCGCCCGCGTCCTTCTGTGGCCAGGGCACGCCGGTGCGCACGAGGGCAAGGATATGGCCGTTGGTGGCGACGCCCGTGACCATGCCGCCGCACTCATGCCAGAAGACGCCCTCAAGGTAGATGCGGTTGCCGGTTTCCCAGAAGCCGCGCAGGCCCAGTATGCGGGCGAGTTCGGCACCGGCCATTTTCTGTGTCCGGGCATCCGGTCCGGGATCCAGGTCCGGCCACTCGGTCCCGTCCCTGGCCTGGCACCGGGCGCGGCTCAGGCCTGAGCGGATCACCGCGTGACCGCCTCTATCACCGGCTCCTGCGGTGACCTCGATTTCGATCTGCGATCCGGGCCCGGCCGCGCCGACCGCCGCGGCCATGGTCCCCGCGTCCACGCACCACATGCCGTCCGTCTCCACGGCCGCGTCGAGGGATGTCGCGATGCGGATGTCGAGGTTCGTGCCGGCAAGCTCGAGGGTGTCCGCGCGCGCGGTCAGACGGATGGTGCCCAGGATCGGGATCTTCTCCCTGTTCGGGATGACGGCGCGGACCGTCTTGACCGCGGACTTGAGGGGATCGGCTTCAAGGGCGAGTTTCATGGGTGTTTCCACATTGCACTTATTCAGCGGCGGCCTTCCGGGCAGGCTCGACCGTCCTGTGAAGATTGAGGCGCGGATATCCCTCGGGGCGGATGAACGCGGCCAGTTCGTGCCGGGCGGCGGTGGTCCGCCCGGCGGCAATCAGATCCTCGATGCGCTCGAGTGCCGGTATCGGGCCCAGATCGTGCAGGACCTCGTGGCGGGTGAGGGCGTCGTTCTTCGGGTCGAGGTGTTCCGCAACCTTGCGAACCAGCCCGCGGTAACGATCGATCCCGGATGGCGGGATGCAGGTGTCCGTGCTCATGCGGCACCCTCCGGGAGGCCCGCGCCTGCGTGGCGCGGGGAAAGCTCGGTCTCGTTGACGTAGCGACCGCCGATGAGCGTGTTATGGGGGATGATGTGAAGCCGCCCGGTGAGGGGATCGATGCCCGTCACGTTGGCCTCGATCATTTCCGTGGCCTCGCCCGCGCGCAGCCAGTACCAGACCGGATCGCCGATCCGGAAACGGGGCGCGGTGAGACCGCGGGCAAGCCGCGCGGCGGTAAAGTCGATGATGGTTGCCGATGTCATGTGGACACTCTTCTGTAAGGGGGCGGACGGCCCGATTGCCTGAGAGGCGAAAGGGACGGATGTGTCATCCGGATACGCTTGACGTTTCCGCCCGGGCGGGTACATCTGCGGCGGCTGCACGGCTTGGCTGAGACGGGGCAACGCAATGGTGACTCCGCGTCGGAAAGGTCTCCCGCGGGCGCGAATTCGCCCGCGGGGGCTTCCGGTCAGGATGTCCTCATTGAGATCGGAGCGGCTCATGACAGCGGCCCCGGATCGTGCCGGTTGCCCGGACCCGTCGGCGCGGGTATGGTGTCGCCATGAGCGAGAACGTCACAAACGAGCTGATCCTCGAGCACCTAAAGCGATTGCAGGAGGGGCCGGGTCGCGTCATGGAGAGGCTTGATCGTGTTGAATCCCGCCTGTCTGCAATCGAATCTCACATGGCCACAATGGTGCATAGTGTGAGTCGCGTTGACGGCGACCTGGATGCCTTGGCACGGCGGGTTGACCGTATCGAACAGCGCCTCGAACTTACCGACTGACACCCTCACAGCTCAGCCTCCTCGTCGGGAAGCTTCACTGAAGATATTCCCGGAACACCCTCACAAACTGTCTCATCGATATTGGTGAGGCGTTCTTCCCGTGATCATGATTCCTTTGGTTGTGCCAGATGGGATACGGATGCGAATCGGCAATGCGCGGACGGACCCGAGTATCCCTTTGTGAGGCAGCAAATGCAGAGGGTTGCAGAATGTCCAATCAGGGGAATCAGGATGACCTGGAAAGACCGGATATCCAGCTCATCATGACGCCTATGGGTACGCCTCCGAAGGAGATTGCCATCAGGGACGGCATCTACTGGGAAGGTGCCCTGAGTGTGAGGAACACGTGGCCCGAGCCCATAACGCTGGATCACATAAAGGTTCCCATTAAGCCCGACTACATACAGGTCTGGCATAAAACGGCAACTGATGACGATTGCGCAGCAATACGCAGTATACTGGAGGGCAAGACTCAATCCCAAGTGCTTGAACTGATCCTGCCCGGCGAAGCGCACAAGGTGAAACTCTATGTCGTGTCGGCCCGTGGGGTGTTCCCGGACGACGGCGGTTTTTTCGGGATGGCCGTCCGGTGCACCCGGTATCACCCCGAGAGGGAGCTTATTGTCCGAACTCTCGTCAGCGAAGTGCGTCATCCTGCCGATCATCGCTGAGCATTAACGGCCGGGAGGTGCGCCGGAACCCATTTGCATCCGGTTTCGGTTACCATCACGCGCAACCCCAGTCTGATTGCATCGCCGTCCGCCAGTTCGAGACGGATGGCGGTCCCGCCCTCCAGGAGCAGGGCGATCTCGACTTCGGAGTCGCGGCGCAGGCATCGGGCATCCGTCACGCGGACCGGAGCTTTACCGGCGAGATGGTTTCCAGATGTGCCGGTCCGGGCGTCTGTGTCTTCGGTCTCGTTCATGACAGCTTCCTTTCCCTCCAGACCGACTCATCGATATGAGTGAGGCCGCAAGATTTCGTTTGTGATCCGATAGATGAAATCGATTCGGATGCTGTATTGCCGGTAAAACAGCCCCCGTAGACATCGGCATTCACTTCCGAAACGGGGATGAGGGCGGACTGAAACGAAATGGAGGAATTGAAGAGAGCCGCCCTCGTCTTCCCGGATGCCAATAAATTAGGCATCGCAGATAACAATTGCGTATCGACGGCGGCAGGTTCGTGCAGAAGTCTGTATCTGTGAGGGTAAAACAAGGTGAGTGACGTAAATCGTCCGTGCCCGCATGTGTACACAAGGGCGAACAGACGGAACCCGGGAATAATGCCGGCGTCACCACGCTGTCCGAACTTCGAGAAAATCCCGAAAACCACCGAGACACCAAAGACGGAAGACACCGGCCGCCCGGCCCGGCGCCGCCGAACTGTCGTTACATTGCAAGCTGCCGCGGACTGCGTGGGGCGGCAGGCGGTCCTTACCCGCCCCGAGTTTCCTGAGATTGACAGGATGACCCCAACATGAAAATGGACAGGACCTACCAGCACGCAGCGCTGACGGCGTTGCGCGACGCTTACCCCTCTCATATGTCGCCGGACGACCTGCCCGATCACCCCGACCGGATTGCAAATTTGTGGTATCTCTGGCAGCACGAACTCATTGACGCTTCCGATGCAACCTGTATCGGGATGCCGCCGGATTTGGACGGGGTGCGCATTACCGCCAGGGGCATCGACTTTCTCGAGGACGATGGCGGCACAAGCGCAATTCTCCGTACCGTGACAATCAGGCTGGACGCCGACGCCTTGAGGGCGCTCATTGACGCCCGTGTCCAGTCTTCCGACTTGCCGGATGCGCAGAAGAGTGTTCTGAGACACGCTATTCGGTCCCTTCCCGGACAGGCGCTTCAGGCTCTGACAACGCGTCTTCTGGAAACGGCAATGGACCATCTGCCGGACGTACTTCACATACTACAAAGCGCGTCTGATCATGGCTGAGGTCGATCGGGCTGAGGCGCAGGTATCCAATTATACCGCGCGAACACTGGCTCGTGCTCAGCACCAGCCAGTGTTCGCCTTTGTGGTTAATGTTTTCGATTACAAGCTGGGCCGTGTCGGTGGCGGTATTGATTCTCAGGTGAAACCGGCCGTATTCGTTCCTGGGGCCGGCCGGTTCGATGGGCTGTCGCATCGTCTTCCTCTCCCTTCCCATTTACGCATTCCCCGCGATCTGCTGCCGGCGTTGCCTGGATCGATCCATGTCAGATCAGGCGGGCCGGGTCATTGCGTCTTCGACGAGGGATGCCTGCCCCGTGAGGGGCGTTGTGTGGGGAGAAGCTATTGGAGATAAATATCTCAGTCAACGAAAAACGAGATAATTATCTCTAAATCTTATTGCACAGATACGACGAAGGTGTAACTTTTGTATCCAAATTACCGCGAGTTCGGAAACGGTTCTCGTGCCGTGGAATGTGGTGATTTTTGGGCGCTTGACTCAATCTGAAAATGTTCGCCTAATGTTCTTGTTCTCTAAATGTTCCCTAAGGCGTAATTCTCTGCGGGCGTTCATGGGTTGATGCTCGGAGTAGATTATGACGCTTGAGGAGGTTGTTTTGGCTCTTCGTCGGATTGTTGATGAGCCTGATCGCGCGCGGCGATCTGAGCTTTTGCGGCGTTTAGCAGAAACTGACGCTCCAGCGGTTCTAACTGCATCAAGATCTCAACTATCTCAACGTCTTCTCGAAGAGTGTCGTCGTCGAGAAACTGGTCTAGAGACTTTCCGAAAAATCGAGCGACTTTGACGGCATCATCGACATTTGTCGAGCGGCTCTTGCCTTCCTTGAGTTTCTTAAGCTGATGAATTGATACACCTGTGGCCTTGGCAACCTTTTGAGTGCTCACGCCTTCCCGTTCCAGGGCCTCCAAGAATGCTTGGCGGAATGTTTTACCCATGTGGAGATTTATGTCTCATTCTAGCGCATTTGGGTAGATTGACAAAAGTCTCTTGATGGAATGAGACAAAAGTCTCTAAATGGGGTCGCTATGACCCGTGACTTTATAACCCTTATTGAAACAGAAGCCGCCATGCGTGGGATTGCGCCGGCAACCCTTTGCAGAATGGCAGTGCAAAACAACCGGCTCTACGGCAACCTCTGCGCTGGTTGCAACTGCACGCTGGAGATAGTCGAGCGCCTCCGCGCCTACATCGCCGCCAATCCGCCTCCCACGCCCGCCAACGACACCCCTTCCACTGATGAGGACGCGGCGTGATGGGTGGTTCTTCCTCGTCAAATTTCCAGTTCGCAGGCCGCGTGGGTTTCGGATGCCCCTGCGAGGCCGCGGGCGACGGGCGGGGCCACTGGGGACCCGCCCGTCCACAATACGACCGTTCCTCCCCGACTGGCCGCGGGCGTCTCCGGGTGCTCGCGGCCGTTTTTCCACGAGGCCATCGTGACAGGACGGATGAGGCAATCCCATGATTGATCCGGCGCACATCACCCATGGGGCTGTTCTGGAAGCCTTCAGCGATGCCATGCGTCGTCGTGTGGGCCGTGGTGACGGCAAGGTGGGGCTGGATGTCCTGGCGGATGCCACGGGGTTCGATGTGCGCACGATCCTGTCCTGACGTGACGGCGAGAATGTTCCCTGCTTTCACAGGGTGCTCCGCCTTTGCGCCTATTTCGGGCCGGGATTCACGTCGGAGATCCTGGCGCCCGCGGGCCAGGGCGGGGTGGAGGATATCGTCCCGGTCGAGATCGATCCGCAGGCCGCGGCCACCGACATGGTGACGGCGGCGGGCCAGCTCCTCGAGCGGCTGCGCGACGGCCACTTCTGCCACGTGGACCGGGCCGCCATGGGCCCGCTGCTGATCGAGATGAGCCGCGCCATGGAGGCGCAGGGCCGGGCGATGACCGGCAAGACGGACGGGGCGGGCTGCAGCAAGTGAAGGAATTGATGCGGCGGCAAACCGCTGCGGTCTGACAGCGCAATACGAGGAGGTCACATGGCGAACTTGGGGATAGCCGCGGGGCAGCTCCGATCCATCGTCGAACGGATCGAGCGTCTCGAGGAGGACAAGGCGGTCATCGCGGCGGATATCAAGGAAGTCTATGCCGAGGCCAAGGGCAACGGTTTCGATACGAAAATCCTGAGGAAGGTGATCGGTCTTCGCAAGATCGACGCGGAGGCCCGTGCCGAGGAGGAATCGGTGCTCGACGTCTACCTCACCGCTCTTGGAATGGGGCCGCTCTTCGAGAAGGCAGAGGAGGATTCGAAGAATGTTTCGTGAACTTACCGCCCCGAACAAGGGTTCATCGGGCACGGGCGTGAAGGCGAGTGTTGCCCATGGCAAGTCGGGCCTGTCCACGCTGACGGTCAGCATTGCCCGATCGGTTCTGGACGAGATCGAGGCTGAGCCGCGCGCGCGGTTCAGGATCCTGATCGGTGAGGGCGAGAACGCCGGATACCTGAAGGTCTGCGTTCACAAGGACGGCCAGTTCGAGCCTGCGAAGTCAACGCGCGGCGACACCTGCATATTCAGGCTTGGGGCCCTTGACGGCTTGCCGGGCCGTCAGAAACCCAGGTGGTGCGCATGGAAGATCGTCAACATGGGCGAAGAGATCCTGATCACGCTGCCCGGCTGGGCGCATGACGGCGGGCATCCCGCGATTCCGCCGGCGAGACGGCCAGCGCCAAAGGCTCAGGTCTCCGGTACCGATGTGACGGCCGGCCTCATGGGCGATCCTGCCCCGGCCGCTCGGCACTGGACGGCAAGCGGTGAAGAGGAGGAATCGAGCGGTGTCACGTGACGGCGGCATAGGCTTTATCGGGTTGCTCACCGTTCTTTTCGTCGGCCTGAAGCTGACGGGCCATTGCGATCATGGCTGATTCCGCCCGCAAGATACCGGCGAAGCCCGGCACATGGGTCTGGGCGTGCGACCGGATGGCCTACGGCACACCTTGCCGCCGGCGTTCCTGGGAGGCCGGCCTGCGGGTGTGGTGGACGTTCGAGGGCTATGTCATCTCCAACAGATATGACGTGCACCTGACGGCGCCGTCCGGTTGGGCGCCGGATGCCGCCGCACGGACGGCCACGGACTGGGAGGTGTTCACCGGCGGCAATGCCGTGAACGTCTCGCCACGAAAACCTCAAGCTCCGGTGTCGGGACCGCTGTTCACGGATGCCGACATCGGCCGCATCCTTACGTACCGGACCCACAGTGAATCGTCTGAGATTTCTCCAGGCGCGTTCCGGGGCGTTGTGCAGGAGGACCACACCGGGAAACCGAGACTGCTGCGGGTGAAGTTCACCAGGGGCATCCAGCTGGTCCAGGCCGATTGCTGTTCATGGCTGGAGGCGGGGCGATGACGGGGGTCCGCACCGTGATCCGTGCGGGGGCCTGCGGCCACGCGGACGTTCAGCACGGGACTGTCGCTCTCGACCTTCTCCGCCGGACGGTCACGACCGCATCGGGCTCGCGGCGGTTCTCGCCGGCGCGGTTCACTGTCGCGGCCGCGCTTTGCGTCCGGCAGGGCGGGGTGGTCAGCGTGCCTGAACTTGCCGACGTTCTCTACGGCGACCGGGCCGACGGCGGGCCGCTCACCGCCGACAGGATCGTCTGGGTTCACATCAGCACCGTTCGCGCGGTCCTGGGCGCCATCGGCCTTCGGGTGGTCACCGCCTGGGGGCGGGGCTGGTTCGTCGAGGCCATGGAGAAGGCCGGCTGCCGGCGCCGTGTGCCGTCCGGGGGAGGCGGATCATGAACGGGCGGGGACCTGACGTCTTTTATCGCGACCCGGGCGAGATCTCGGGGGACTGCGTGATCGAGCAGGTGGTGATAGTCGACGGCGAGACGATCGTGAAGGCGAACGCGATCGATGTGGTGACCTACAACCGCCTGATCGCGGAGGCCGAGAAGAACAGGCTTGCCGCCTCGAAGGATGCCACCGACGGCATAATCCGGGGCATGAGGGCTTACGCCGACGAGGCGCTCGATCTGGGCAAGTCGCTCGAACGGTTCACGCGCACAACCTTCGACGGCCTGGAGGACAGGCTCACGGAATTCGCGAGCAGGGGCAAGGCCGACTTCAAGTCCCTTGCCGACACGGCGATCGCCGAACTCAACCGGATCGCCGTGAGTCAGGCGTTGGGAAACCTCTCAAAGGGCCTTGAGAATCTGTTCGGTCTCGGCGGACCCGGCGGCAATTCCGGTTCGGGAGGCGCGCCGGTGAACTTCGCCGGGCTCTACAACCGCGGTGGATCCTTCACGGTGCCAGGACCGCCCGGCCGCGACCGCCCGTTCCTGATCGGGCTTTCGGGCCGCGAACGGGTCGACGTGACGCCCGCGGGCCGGGCTTCCGGCGGCGGTGTCACCGTCAACGTCATCAACCGGTCCGGCGTGGATGTGGACGTGTCGGAACAACGGGAGACCACGGACGCCAATGGCAACGTGTCGATCGACGTCTTCCTCGATAAAGCGGAAGCCCGTTTTGCGAACAACATCCGGAGCGGGAACGGACCGATACCCCCGGCCCTCGAGAGAACATACGACGTCAAGCCCCGTGCGAGCTGACACTATGCCGGGGCCGTGAACATCAGGAGGAGGACATCCCCATGGATGCAATAATCGCATCGGCCCTCGCCGCGCTTGCAGGCCTCATGGGCGTCATCATCGGCGCCCTGCTGAACGCGATGGCGAATTATGCCCTCGAAGAGATGGAGGACCGCCACCGGAAACATCGCTCCGGGCAGTCCGGACGGGATTCCGTCCTCCCGAAGGGCATATGTATCATGCATATACCTTCCGGCTGTGGCGGCACTCGGGAGGCGGAGCTCCCTTCTGTCCGAAGGTATGGTCATCATGACCACACCTTTCGGGCCCGGCAATGCTCAGGCGGCGGGGTTCGGTCCTGTCTTGAGGGTATTCGTATGATACGAATACCTTTCGGGCCTGACCACGCCCGGACCGCCCTCAAGACAGGCAAGGAGGCCTGCTGACGATGGAAGCCTGTCTGAGGGGTCAGATCGAGGATCACGCCCTGGCCGTCCGCACACTCGACCGGCCGGTCCCGATCGTGCGTGTCGTCGAGGACATGGGCGTGGAGGCCATGGCCCAGCCGTTCATCGTCATCGTGAACGGTGAGGCGGTGATGCGCGCGTGCTGGACGATGACGGTTGTGGACGGCAATGACGCGGTGTTCACCATCCTCCTGCTCAACGGTAACAACACCCTGCGCTGCAGGCGGCTGTCGCCGTGGCGGCGATCGCGGCCAACTTCATTCCGGGCATCGGGCCATTCGTCTCGGCCGGTATCGCCATTGGCGGCAATCTCCTGATCAACGCCTTCCTGCCGGCGGCGGCCCCGCGCGCGCAGGCCCAGGCCGGATCGGAGATCTCGCCCACCTACACGCTGTCGGCCCAGGGCAACCAGGCCCGCCTCGGCGGTGTCATCCCCGTGTTCGCCCGCCCGCGCCGGTTCACCCACTTCGAGCGGGCCGTGAATGTGAGGGTTCCGGCACACGATGCGAGCGCCCCCGCCAGGGTCGTTCTGGGGTCGAGCGCCACGGCGGCCACCAATACGGACCTTGCGACCGCGACCTGGACGCTCAGGCGTGTCGGTTCAACGGGCGATTACCGGGCCAAATGGACCGTCAGGGCCCAAAAGCTGTGCCGCGACGGCGGCAGCGGCCGGTATATGGCGGCCGGCGATCCGGTCACGGTCGCGGCCAGGACCGTGACGGACCTGGCAATGACGACCGTGCGCCAGCAGATCCGGCTGCCCGAACGGGGCCTGTGGCGGTTGGAGGTGACCGGCCATGAAGACAGCGTCAATGCCGCGGTGACCCTGATCCGGATCACGGGCGACAATGTGCATGCCTTCTCCGAGTTCACCTATACGGCCGAGGAGGTCTCGGGCTCAGGCATCGAACTCAACCTCGGCGGTAGCGCCTCAGGCCCGTTCCCGGCCTGCCCGCCGCACCGCACGGTCAGGCGTATCGCGGTCGACTACATCGCGCCCGGCGGCATCTGGTATCACCAGCGCGAGCAGTCGACGCTGTCCAATACGCAAGTCACGACCCGCGTCGAGGTCAGGCGCATCGACGACCGGGGCCGGCCGCTCGAGCAACGGTTCACGTCGCTGGGCTCGAGACGGACATGGGGGCACGCCGCCTCGAGCCTGGCCCAGAACGCGCGGCGCTGGACGGAGGTCTACGAGCTGCCGGCGCGTGCACGCTACGAGGTGCGCGTCACTTATGTGGGCTTCGATACACGCGGTGCGAGCATCCTCGCGCGCGGGGACAGGCTCACGTGGGCGGGCCTGCGCGGCTATCACCTGCAGGCTACCCGCCGACGCCGGCGCTTCATCACGTTCGACACCGAACTTGAGGGCGCCCTCGTCAATGCGGGCTCGGCCGCTGTCGTCGCCCACGGCATCCCCCGCTGGGGCCAGGCGAGCCGGGTGGAGGCCTTCGACCCCGGCACGCTGACCTTCGAGACCGAAGACGCCGTGGACCTCGCCGGTGGTAATGCCATGGCCAACCTGCGCGGCACCGCGAACGTCCCCTCGGCCCCGATCGGCGTGGAGCAGATCGGCCCCCGGACGTTCCGCCTTGCCGCATTACCCGAAGACGGGCAGGGCAATGCGTTCGACATCCGCGCATCCGGGCAGGGGGGTGAGCCCACCCACGTCCTCTTCGGCGCGAACGACAACACCCCGCAGACCGTCCTCGTGCTCGGCGTCAAACCGGGCAACGACGGCCGTGTCAGCGTCACTTGCGTGCTCGACGATCCGGGCGTCCACGTGAACTGACAACCTCGGTTGACCGCCTCGCCCGACAACCTCGGCCGATGACAGGAAACACATGAGCAGGACGCCATGACCGGCAATACATTTGCAGACGCGATCGCGGAAGCCTATGCCGCCGCACCGAGCGCGCTGACGCCTGTGGACACGCTCTCGTTCCACTACGAGGGGCTTGCCGACGATGAAGGGCGCGCAACCGAGATCTACATCCATGACGGCAACAACCACGACCGCCTGGACGACGATGACGTGCCATATCTCACATGCCGGATCGAGGCGGCAGCACCCCGCAATGCCGTCACGGCGGCCGAGTTCATCGGCATCCGCTTCGCATACGAGCCGCCCGAGACGGGCGAGGGCAAGCCCGGCGACGCGAAACTCAGGATCGACGCCGTCACCGAAGCCGTCAACCTGTTCGACGAGGCGGCCCGGACCAACATGCCGGTCACCGTGAGCTACAGGCCCTACCTGTTCGAAACACGTGATGAAGGCCCCCAGATCGCGCGCCCCGTGCGCTTCGCCATTGCGAAGGTGACCATCGACGCCACCACCATATCGACAACGCTCCAGCCGGTCAGGACGATGCGCAGACTCTTCCCCGGCGACCGCTGCGACATCGAGCGCTATCCCGGCCTGATCCGATGACGCAACACCCGGCACAACACTGGGCAGCGGCCTATGTGGGCCGGTGCGACCTCAACTGCTGGCAGCTGGTCAAGGCGATCTACAGCGACCGGTTCGCGATCGACCTGCCGGACATC
Source organism: Hyphomicrobiales bacterium (assembly GCA_965198845.1). Taxonomy (GTDB): domain Bacteria; phylum Pseudomonadota; class Alphaproteobacteria; order Rhizobiales; family JAJFHC01; genus CBDAQD01. The sequence goes on along the minus strand of CBDAQD010000002.1, from coordinate 4,904,579 downwards.
GAGGCAGACAGCTTGCGCGCCGGAATTGCCGCATTCGCGGCCCATGAGGAGACCCGTAACGGGCACCCTGTCGACGTGCCGGCCGAGGGCGATGCGGTCCTCATGCGCCAGTGCCGCTATCCCTCCCATGTCGGCGTGGTGCTCGGGGGCGAGGAGGACGATCCGCGCCCGCGCATCATTCACGCCGTCGAGGGCATGGGCGCGGTATTGCACGACATGGCATCAATCACGGCTCACGGCTTCCGGATCACCGGCTTCCTGCGCCATGCGGCGATGATGGAGGCCCGCCCATGACCCTGGCATCCTGGCCGGCCGCGCTGCCGCAGGCGATCCTGCGTGCGGGCTTCCAGATCGCGCCCCGGGCCGCCACCCGCACAACGCAGTTCGAGGGCGGCAACGACCGCAAGCGCGTTATCGTCCGCGACCCGATGCTCGCCGCCACATGCCGGATCCGCTTTACAGACGCCCAGAAGGCCCTGTTCGAGCGCTGGTACCGCTACACGCTCCACAACGGTGCGGACTCGTTCCGGCGCGACTTCCCCGTCGACGGCATGAACTACCGGGCCGCGCGTGTCCGCTTCTCCGGCGACGACCCCATATCCTGGACCCCCCATACGCCGGGAACGTGGATCCTATCCTGCCGGCTCGACATCCGTGCAGGCTTCCCGCCGACATCGGCGCCCGAAGCCCTCTCGGCAAGGGCACAAGACAACACCACTATCCACCTGACATGGGCCCCGGCCGCGGACGCAACGGCCTATGACGTCGAATACGCGACGGACAATACGTTCGCCACGCCCATGACCATACCATCCGTCACGGAACCCGCCGCCACGGTGACCGGTCTTCAGCCCGGCACGGCCTACATCTTCAGGGTCTGGGCCACCAACCCGTCGGGCCGCGGCTCCGAGGCCTCAGCCACGGCTCGGGCCACGACACAGGCGCGTCCCGCACGGCCCGATGTCAGCCTGACGCCCGCCACGACATCGATATCGGCCGACTGGGGCGATGACAGCCTCGCAACGTCATACGAGCTGCGCCACGCCGCGATACGGGCCGGCCTCTCCGCCGCCACACCCGTCACCGTCACGGAATCCGCATACACGATCACCGGTCTCACATCCGGCACCACACGATGGGTCCAGGTCAGAGCCTCAGGCCCCGGCGGACGATCGGCCTGGAGCGGGCCGCAATCGGCACAAACGTCCGTTCCACTGCCCCGGACCTTCACCGTGCCCAGTTCGGGCACCCTGGGCGGGATCCACAAGACGGGCGACACCATAAAGATTCTTGAGACCGGCGGACGTGTCGATGCCTACACGCTGCCCGCATTCACACCCGATGCGTCGGCGTCATACACCCTGGTAATTCCAACCTACCGGGACCGGTTCGGGCGGTTGCAGTGTCGTTCGGTAAGCCATCTTTTTGAAGACGGCGGAACGGCGTTCGTCCTTAACAGCTCTCAAGCAGGGATCGCCGCCCACAGCATCGCCACCGGGCGGCACACATCCGGCCGCGGCAGCATTAACTTCGGGACACGCCCCCAGAACCTCGTACCCTCGCGGGGACTGTGGGGTACGGACAGCATCTTCTATACGCCGCACTATTACCCGCCCGCCACATTCAGCACTTATCTGTCCAGCTACCGCATTCGCCTGCGCCCGAACGGGATCTATGCCTGGTCGCGCACGACGCGCCGCGCCGCGACAGCAAGCAATATCGCGCTGCCGGCAGCCGCCGCCGACGTACGCGCCCTGTGGGGCGACGGCCCGACACTGTGGCTGGCGGCCGGGAGAAGACTGTTCGCGGTCACCGTCGCTACAGGAGCCCGCGACACCTCGAAGGACGTCACACTCCCGGACACGGTCGCCCGCACCGCCCGGATCGTCGATATCACCGGTGACGACGACGATCTCTGGGTGCTCCTGGATGACCGCACCATCAACCGCATCGCAAAGCCGTGAGGGGCAACAATGGCAGACGAACAGAATGTGATCGCCTGGGTGTTGGGCGCCATGGGCACGGTCGGCGGGCTCATCGGCGGGATCGTGGTCCGCGGCCGCCAGGTGGCCAGAGCCATTGCGCCGGGACGATCTCGCCGCAAATCTCAACCGCATCGAGCGCGTGCTCGACGAGATGAAGGACGAACAGCGCCGCACCAACGAACGCATCGACACGATGCTCGCCACACTCGTCAAGGACAGGGCGGGACCGTGACGGGGGTGGATGTAAGGGTGATTATGCGCCACACAAAGGATGGCGTTCTTAATGAAATCGCTAGAAACCCGATGAAATCCATCAATTTGCCGGTCGATCTGGCCGGATTGCCAATAGGCTCCAGACTCAATCGCGAGCTTTCAAAATCGTGTCGTCTGAAGCCAAAGGAGGCGTGCGTGCAACCCTACACGAAACTCATAGTGACCCTTTTTATTGAGCAAGAAAGATACGATCTCACGATCATAATCAGATCCCTTCAGAGATCCATAGACAATGACCTCTTTGACTAACGGCCAATCTTCATGAATTATGAATGCCCCTCCCAAGTTATCGTCTTTTCTAATTGGCGATTTCAGGCTCTTTCCCCATAGTATTGATTCTATAACACTATAGATGTCGCCGGACGGTTCGAACCGCCACATTTCATCAGGTGGAAGCTTGCCTTTCACGCTGCTCAATGCCGCGCCATAACTGCTAGGTAGTTGTCCGCTGAATGGACGGTCTGCACCGCTGACTCCGATTCCTGCGGCGAGGGCGCCGATTGAGCGTAGTGCGGGCGTAATTGCTTGGTCGATTGTCACGAATTCCACCAACCGTCCAGCTATTCTCAGACGGGACATACGCACCGAGAATCGACTGTGGTAAAATCGTGCGTCGGAACCTTCTGCCAGTTTACGCTCCCTCTGATTCGAAAGGTAGCTACCAACCAGATCGCGACCAGCTTTGTTTAAGTAGTGTTTTGCTATGTATACTAGAGGATCCACTTTGTTTCTTTTCTTGGGAAGGGGTGGGTGCGAACCGCCCGAGAAAGGGACTGGAGAATCGAACTCCTCGCCTGGCTCGGGCTGGTGCCGCGAGGAGGGTTAGAGACTCGAACAGCAGCCGGTGTCCTCATACCTCGAACACTGTCCGACAACAATCCGGCCGCCGTTGAGGCGGTGTTTTTCATGGAGTTTTGTCATGCAAATCAGGTAGATCAGTGACAAGGAGGACTGACCATGAACACCCACACCGCCCACGTGACGTGCAAACGCCGTCATCGCCCGAAACCACCGGTAACCGCGAAACACCCGTGAGGCGTGCGGAACTTGCGATACGGGGCGCGTTTAAGATTTTGAACCGGATTTGAGGGGAGAATGAGCCGGACGGCTATTAGGTGCAGTTCTAAGAGTTGAACATACCGCCCGGCTCTGACCGGCACCACAGCTTCAACCGAGGAGTTTCAGAATAACGGCACCGGCCGCCGCCTCGGTAGCCCGATCATCTAGTTCCGCATTCGCTATATGTCACCTAAGGTTCTGTTCCCGCTCAAAATGCCTTGGTGAGCGCGGTCCGTAGTATGAGCCGGGCAAGGGTGTGATGTCCTGGCCAACTCCGGCCGAAACCGACCGAGCACGTAAAAAAGATCGGCAACGACCACAGCCGATACTGCCAGAGATATCATTGCCACCAACATGTATTCCGCCGACCTGGTTAACGCGGGCGGGTGTGAAGGGAAAGAGGTGAGCCGGGCAACGGGAACCGGCAGACATGAACACGCCAGACCAGATGAGAGAACCCTGGCAACTGAAGAAGGAAATCCCCATCGCGCTCATTGTGGCCGTGCTTTTGCAGACCGGGGCTGCGTTCTACTGGGCGGCCTCGGTCGAGGGCAAGATCAACGCCGTTGACATGCGGGCCCAGGCGAACAGGCGCGATATCGCCGCCATGGACGGCCGCCAGGACAAGATCGGCGAGGTCGTCATCCGCATGGACGAAAGCCTCAAGGCCATCCGCGCCACACTCTCCAAGATCGAAGAGAAACTCGAAAGGTGACAGGGTGCGGAAGGCTGGCTTGTAGACATTCCGATCGGCACTTTAGGCCCATGCAAAAACATCCACAGATTTCGGAATTTCTGGCTCACAAACAACGACTTGGGCTGTGTAAATCATGGGCCTTACATGTGCGAACTTGGTGGATTCTCAATGGACTCCGAATTTGGTATCTTTGATTCGTTCATAAGCTGGCTATGTTCAAGCAGCTGCGCGCGTGACACGGTGATAATCTGCCAGCCGTAGCGACATCTCGGGCGGATGTGTGCGCATTGTAGGGTTCAAGGCAGGCCCTACCGCGTGTAGAAATGATGGGCGCCCCTTGCCCGGGGGCGCCTGTCTTTCTAAAAAAGGTCATCTCCATAGAGATACCCATGACGTTTCTCGCGCTTGCGTGCTTTGTTGGCTGTAGTGCGATGGAATGTTTGCACCCAGACTTCGCCACCGCTATCGGTTGCCTTCAGGCCAGCTGTATAGAATTTGTGGGTGTCGATCGATTCATAGAACAGAGTGACGCAATTTGCGCGTTTGTTGTCTTTTATATATCGACCGTCTTTTATCATCATCGGAAGTGTCTGGAATTCTTTCACCTCAATCTCGAGGTGACTGGTCCTGATCTTCAATAGTTCGTGGTGGCCCAAAAATACGATTGCTGGGTGGCTCTCCAAATATTCGGCTACATCGCGGGGAAGGTCTCCAACCTGCAATTCCGTTTTCTGGCCATACGCCAATTGCATCAAATGACTGAGTTCAACAGGCATTTGCGCAATAGATGCTTCAAACACTGTTTAGTCAATGCCGTGATAGATCTTTAACGCCTGTCAAATACATGAACGCTGGCCACGGGCGGGGAAATCGCCACACCGGCCATATCGCCGGCGACACGCTCTTGCTGAACGTCCTGTCCGATGGAGCCACCTTGTTCATCTCGATCGCGAATGGTCTCGGCTGTCACCGCATGATCGCCGGCCCGAAACTGCACAAGGTCATCATGGGCAAGATCGCGCGACAGTGGATGTGAGGGGGGAAAGAAAGTGAGCCGGGCGAAAGATAGGAAGTGTGCGCGTCCTTGTCCACCCGGCTCGAGTCAGTATCAGTGAGTGGCCGGCAGATAGGAAGTTCAGAACCGACCATCTTCATCTGACCCGGCCCCCCGCCGGATTGCAACACCGCCGACGTCCAGACAGCTTCGTTCGCGGCTGTTCGTCATTCAGATTGGGGGTAAGGGGAACAAAGTGAGCCGGGTGGGGGCTGCGGCCCCTTCTTGAACACCCGATTCTGGCTCGTGTCGGCTCCTTACGTCTTGCAGTTCGGAGAATGCCCCTCGACACCAGCCAACACCCACTCGACGCCAACATCAGTCCGATTGCAACACCGCCGCCCTCGAGGCGGCGTTTTTCATGGAGAATTGTCATGCAGATCAGTGAGCATGCGGCGCTTGAGGATGTGATCAGCCTCAAGGGGGCGGGCTTGAAGCGGACTTCGCTCGACTTCAGGAGGGGTGCTGAGATCATCGGCTGCGATCCGCTCATGCTGCAGGCCGTCTTCAATGTGGAGGCGCCTGAAGGCGGATTCCGCAGTGACGGTATTCCCACCTTCCTGCCGGAAGAGCACAAGATCTACCGATATGCCACGCCTGCACAGCGAAAGGAGCTGAGGCGCGCCGGTCTGGCTTCGACCACACGCTGGAACAAGCGGCAGTACAAACGGTTCGCCAGGTTCGGGGGGCGCCTGGACTACCTCAAGGAATGCCTGGGCGTCGCGCCGACAGCGGCGCTCCTGGGCACGTCCTGGGGGTTGGGCCAGGTCATGGGCTTCAACCACCGCAAATGCAGTTACGGTGATGTCCACGCCTTCGTGAGCGATGCCTGCCATTCCGAAGGCAACCAGATCGTCCAGGCCGCCCGGTTCATCGTCGCCTCGAAGCTCGACGACGAATTCCGCGACAAGGACTTCGAGGCGATCGAGCGGGTCTATAACGGCGGCGGGTACGGCGGCAAGTACGCGGCCCGCATGCGCGCCGAATACATCAAGCTCGGCGGCGATCCGGCGAGGGACACGAACTCGCCCCGCCGCCGGGCCCTGCGGCTCGGCAAGAGCGGCGATGCCGTAAAACGCCTGCAGCGGCGTCTGCGCGAACTCGGCTATCACATCGACGCGGACGGCGACTTCGGGCCGGCCACCAAGCGTGCCGTCATCGCCTTCCAGATCGAGAACACCCTCACACCCGACGGTGTCGTCGGATCCGCAACCCGCGAAGCGCTCGAGGATGCCGAGCCCGCTGAACGCGAAGAAAAGACCATCGCGCAGACCACCGCGCAGTCCACGGTGGGCAAGACCGCACTCGCCGGCGGAACGGGCGCAACCGCGGCAGTGGCCGGCGAGATTGCCGAAGACACGCCATCCGGCGTCGACCGCGCCATGAACCTGCTGAGCGATGCCGGTGACAAGGCCTACGACGTCCAGACATCCGTGAGCGGGTTGCGCACGCTGATGAGCTTTGCCGCCGACAACATGGTCCTGGTGCTCAGCCTCGCGCTCATGGCCTGCTTTGCCTGGATGTTCTTCCGGAACCACCAGGACATCCGGACCGGAAAGAAGAGGGCCTGACCCATGCTTGGCGCCCTCACGTTCCTGCGCTCACCATTCGGTATGGCCCTTCTCGGCGCCGCCGCCTTCGTCCTCTATACCGGCTTCATCTGGATCAAGGCCACGAACGCCGCCAACGACAGCTGGAGGGTGCAGATGGCGGTGGCCACCGAGAAGGTCCGCCAGAAGCAGCACGCCCGCGCGCGCCGGATCGAGGAATCCTTGCGCGTCCAGGTCGACCTTCAGGCCCGCGCCCGCGCGGCCGCAGAAAAACTCACCATGGAGATGAGAGATGCCATTGCCGCCAATCAGGGCAATACCACTGTTGTTGTCAGCCCTGAGCTTGACCGCGTGTTCGAGCGCACCCTCTATAAAGGCCGTCGAGGTCCGGCTTTCGCCGCTCAGCCCTCAGGACAATAGACCGTGCGATCCGTTGCCGGATGCGCCCGGCGCGGCAATGCCTGCGAAACGCACATACGACGTCGCGCAAATCGTCGGCTATGTCGACACCCTGCGGAACGAGTACCGCGAATGCAGCGACCTGCAGCGCCGCAACCTCACGGTCCTGAGGGAAGAGCGGCGGGAGTAAGGAGACGGTCACCGGCCGGATCGCCGCCAACCGGATCGCACGGCGGTCATAGCCGTAAGTCTATTTTTGCGGTCGACCCCAGTAATTCCAAGCCGATTCCTGAAATCCGGCACGGGATCGCCACTTTCAGCACCCACGCGCCGCTTCGACCGGCCCCGTCCCCCGGCAGAAGACGGATAAGTCTCTCTATAAAACGCCGCTGATTCGGCTGCTCCCGCCCCACCACTGCTGTCACCTTTCTGCCACATCCGGGTCTCGAACCGCCACGAAGACACCTTCTCAGCGCCACGCATCATCGATTTGAGCGAGGCGCGACTCCGGAGGATTTCATCGAATCCCATCGCAACGTTGTTTCAGCTGTTGAAGAGACACCGTTGCCAAATTCACGCGGTGAAATTGTTGAAATCAGGAAATCCTGTATGTGGACCAAATTCAGCATTAGCAACCATAGTTTGTTGGCGGGCGTTTCGGCACTGGCCATGCTGGCGGGTGCGAGCGTTGTTGCAACGGGAGACGTGCATGCGCAGGCGATTTGTCCTGCCGGATCCATCAGCTCAGGTCCAGCCTCCTGCACCATCTCGGCTAACCTGAACAATCTTTTTATTTTCGCTCTGGCGGACGGCACTCTGATCATTGACGAAGACGTCACGATCAGTGGGGCAGCTTCCGGTGTGGAGGCTACGGGACGCAATCAGACCGTGACGAATAATGGTACGATCATGGTCAATGACGTAGGCATCCTGTCCGAGGGTGTAGATGCAACGATCGTCAATAACGAGTCGATTAGCGCTGTCATTGGAATAATTTCCCGTGGAGACGATGCCAGGATTACCAACAACGGCAATATTACGCCCATAAGCACCGGGGATGCCCTCAGAATAAGAGCTGGCATCTTCTCTGAGGGGCGAAACGCCAAAATTTTGAACAAAGGCCATATCCACGGAACCGGGTTCGGTATCGTGTCCAGAGGTGACAATGCCCTGATCATCAACAGTGGTACGATCATGGTCAATGACGATGGCAACCGGGATGGCATCCTGTCCGAGGGTGTAGATGCCACGATCATCAACAACAACACCATCACATCTGGGGACGACGGCATCGAATCCTCAGGCGCCAATGCCACAATCACCAACAACAACACCATCACGTCTGGGGACGACGGCATCGAATCCTCAGGCGCCAATGCCACGATCATCAACAAAGCCATCATCACGTCTGAGGACGATGGCCTCAAGTCAACGGGCGCCAACGGCACGATCGTCAACACTGGCAACATCACGGCCGGGGACGATGGCATCTCCTCCACTAGCAATTCCAGGAATGCCAGGATTACCAACAGAGGCACGATCACGGCTGACGATGACGGCATCTACTCCACTGGTGTCGACGCCAAGATCACAAACAGCGGCAACATCACGGCTGGAGGGTATGGTGTTCATGCTAATGGAGCACTCACGCGTCTGACTAACCAGTCCGGGGGCGTGATCCGCGGTGGTGGAATCGGCGTCCGCATAGGGTTCGGCACCGTCGTAAACAGGGGATTGATTGAGGGGTATACGGGCATCGTTTCTGGCTTCGAAGATTCACCACTGCCGTCCCTTGAGGACCCTCGGAAAGCGTTTCCTAAGGACCCTCGGAAAGCGTTTCCTAAGGACCCTCGGAATATAAATGTATCGATCACGAACGCCGGCACGATCCGCTCCACGGCAGGTCCGGGCGGTTTGGCCATCAAACTGGCGGGCCCGGGCTTCGATACACTCACGCTGCTTAACGGCTCTGTCATCGAAGGTCTTATTAAATGGGACGGTATCGGCGACACTCTGAACTACCGAGCAAAAAGGTCTGCGGTACTGTCGTTTACCGGTCCCCGGCGTTTAGTGCCGATTTACGGGTATGGCGGCCCGATGCCACAGGGTCCGTATGGCGGCCCGATTCCACCAGGGCCGGGAGGTCGACCGGGCGAGATCGGCGGCATGGGGGGTCGACAACTGAACGTTGAGAATCGAGAACTAGAAGGTCCGCGCGAAGTTGTGGAACTAGAAGATCCGCGCGAAGCTGTGGAAAAGGGGATTGAACAAGACGAAGACGTTCAGTTGGTGGATGGCGGACCAGGCGGGAACGCATACGACCTCGGCGGATACGGCGGTGAAGGAATAGCGCCGTATCCCGAGATCGGACCCAATGGGACGATGGCCATCTATACACCGGAACAATTCAAGGTGAACGCCGGCGGCAGGCCGGTTGTTTGGTCGGCCCACCCCTTCGGAGTTTCTGTCGTGATCATCGATCCGACGGCGTTTGCGCTGGCGGACAACATCCTGTTTGACACCACCAGTGCCATTTCCGCTGCGGTGACGGGTCAGGCAGCGGCCTGGCGTGCCACCCGGAGCGGCGGGCGGATCATTTCGCCTGCGGCCGACGTGATCCGGAGCGACGGCCATTCGATATCTGAAGGCGGTTGGTTCACGCGCCTGTGGGCGGACCTGTTCGGCGGTGTGCGTGACGAAGAAGGTGACGGTGCACTTGGCGATGCACGCCATGACTTCGGCGGCGTGGTTGCTGGCGCGGAGACGGGGACGGCAGCTATGCGCGTCGGCTTCTTCATCGGCGGCTCGGTAGGCAAGGCGGATATCGAAGGCGGCAGTCAGGATATCGACATCACGACGGTCTTCGGCGGGCCCTATTTCAGCGCTGAAGGTGACGGTGTTGCGGTTGACGGCATGGTGACGTTCGGTCTGAGTGACTACGATTCGACCCGTTCGGTGAACGACAACTTGATCGCCGGCGGGGTGGATTCGGCCAAGGCCGACTATAACGGTTTCTTCGTCGCGCCCGAGATCACGGTGTCCTCGAGCCTTGGCATGGTCAGGCCGTCGCTGACCCTGAGGTACGCAGGTCTGTTCCTGGAAAGCTACAGCGAGGAAAGTTCGATTTTAGCCGCTCAGGGTGCCGGTCTGAATGTCGACGATCGTGACATCCATCAGATCTCTGCCCGTGCCCAACTCGGCCTTCCGCTGACGATGGACGAAGGCCGTCTGTCGACGGAACTGCGTGTGGGTGCGGAAGGCCGTGCCCAACTCGGAAAAGCCCGTGTCCGCGGTTCGGTTCTTGGTCAGGGCTTTACGTTCGACGCAGGAGGGGACGACGAGGTTCTCACCGGCTTTGGCGGGTTTGCAGTTGCATACGCCGTGTCGTCCCGGTTCACGCTGAATGGCAACGTCGAGGGGGCCTACGGCACCGATGAGGCCGTAACAGGCCGGGCCCATCTGGGCGCCAAACTGGAATTCTGACAGCCCACGTCATCCTTCCGGGACGCTCCGTGCCCGGAAGTATTGGGGCCCGCACCGGCACGACATAGCCATCTAGCCGGTGCGGGTCCTTTTTTGGAATATGCAGGCTGCCTGGCGATTGAGTTGCCGTTCATCGCGCTGGCGAGGATGCTGACGCAGTATTAACCCGTGGGCGTCACAGAAATCCCATACACTTGCCGCAACGGGCGATTAGGTTCTCTTTGAATGCTGGTTGGCCCAGCAAGTGCCCCATGCCACCGCACCGACTGTCCGGGATGTGAAGCCCGTTCCCCACAGGGGCACCCATCACTGCTCGACGTAACCGGCCGGCATCAAGCGGTTCCAGACTGACTTCGGTCTCAAGGTGAACGGTGCGGTCAATGAGACTGCAAGGAATTCTGTGCCATGGCGTATTTTGTTACACCATTGGGAAGCGTTCTTGGAACATGATGGCAAATTGGCTTTTGACAACGTGCCTCCCGCGGACTGATCGCTTCCACTCCTGCGAAGTAGAATTCAGAGTGCGCTCCGACACGGCCTAACATCAGGATGGACTCAACCGTCGGCTCCGAACTTATGGGTAATTGCAGGGGTGATGGTCAGCTAACCGGATTTGGCGTTTATTCGCCGACCCATCTAACCACCTTTGTCCGTCGCGGCTTGACGTAAATCCGATCACGGATGGTGAACCCCTGCGGTATGATGTGACCGATGATGGGTGTGTAGGAGTAGGACACGTCTGTAAGAATGACGCTCTCTCCGCGCGCCACAAGCCCGTCAGGTACTGTGACCTGTTTACGTTTTTCGCCACCACTGGAGGCACGACTCCAGCCCACTTTGATTTTGCCGGTGTTCGGATCCGCAAGGGCGCTGGTTACGACAATGGAAACCGAAGCTGGGTCGTACGGGACGATCATGTGACGGGACGCGCTGAAGATGTCCTCAAGCAGCGCCTGATCCATTTCCTCCTCCTGGGCAATCAGATCGGATGTCGCACTGGCGATCGCGGTGACCCTGCGGTCCAGCGTCAGAACTTGGCTGATCTCGACCGTGCCCACGTAGATGACGATCATCACTGGCGCAATGAATGCAAATTCGAGTGCGGCAAGCCCGTGACAATCTTCGACGAAATCACGGATCTTCGAAACCGCTGTCCGATAGGTGCTCTTGCTGAATGGGGTCGATTCCATGGTCTTGGCCCTCACGCCGGATTCATACGAAGACTTCAAATTGGCTTAGCCCTTGCGGACGAATTGGTTCAGGTAGCGGCTTTAGGACTGTACGAATCATCCAGTTTCGCTCCAAAGCTCGGATCGTGTCCCTGACAATATTCGCCACCTCGCCGCCAAAACGTGTTGCAATATCAGCCGCCGATTTTGACTGACCGATACTGGCCACCCGGCCTGCAAGAATGACAGTTTTATTGGCGGCTTTGATTCTGGTCACCTCTCTCGATGCGAGCAAATAGCGCTCCACCTGAATTTCCAGATTGGCAATGCGTCTGTATTTCGAACCGAAAACCAGACATTGATTTGGCCAGCCTTTCTGCCGAAGAGAAACGTCGTCTTGCCGGTGCGCACGACCGCATCGATGACCTTTGGGTCTGCGCCCCGAACATCGGCCCCCCTGTCTTGGCGAGCGCACACTAAACGACTTGCCAAGCCCCAACGTGAGACCTTTCCTGGCATCGAAGTTGGTCATGAACACCTCGTTTTCAGTGGCTTGAGACTGGTGAGGGCCGATTGCAGCAAAGACGGCCAGGAAAACCCCAGGAATACCGCTCGCCAATTCTCTGCCATGGAAAAAGTCCCGTCATTCCGTTATGAGTTCTCGTGGGCTGCCGACACTTGCATCTCCTGAGAGGTGCAGCAGCCGCATCAGGTAGATACGAGCGGATCCTATCTGGCGATGCGCAATTTGGTCAGGTTCCTGGCGATTTCATTGAAGTGCTCCCTCAGGGCGCCATTCGATGAGGATTCGAAGTACTTTTCCGGATCCGTCGCGCAGTTGCGCATCAGAGCATGTGTCGCTCTTGCGCTGGGTGGTATCTTAAATGCAATTGTATAGATCGTGATCGGATTGTTTGTGTTTGCGCGCTTGATATTTTTACAGACATAGTGCAGCCTGATGTCGAGTATTCTGTTGGCTTTTTTTGCGTTGGTCGTGCCCAGGCGGTTGTCTTTGACATAGCCATAGGCGCTGTACGCAGACTTGGTGTGGAGACTGCTTGACCTGCGTCCCGCGATTGTGTTAGCGCCGTCGGACAGAAGAATAATCACCTTGCGAAACCTTTCGTTATCGTAGGCGACGCCTTGGGTGAACGGCGATCCCGGCGAGATAACGCGCCAGCCCCACGCCATGCCGAATGGGATGTTGGTGTAGTTATCGACGGTCATGGCATCAATGGCGGCGAGTATCCTCGCCTTTTGATTCGTCAGCGGCGTCAGCGGGTTGATGCTGCGGCAACCCCTGTGCGGTCCGCGGTTGCCGCGGGAATAGACACGCCTGCCGTCGTATTTGCTGATATTGGCCAGGCGCGTCTGCGGATTCCGTGAGTTCGATCTGTCCGCCAGATAGTTGTTGCTGTATTTGCCAATGTCACTGTCAGGTTCATCGGGAGCAAAATAGGGGACCCATAGCGTATCGCCATCGGCACTGTTGGGCGGTGTGTCCTGAATGTCATGGGGCATCGGACGCGCTTCGACACAGCCGTTCCAGCTCTTGTTTCTGAGCTTTTCATACATGTTGAAGACCTTTTGCCGGCCATGGAAATTCAAGCCATGCACGCTCGACCGACCGTCAGCATCGATCCAGCTGCTACTTCTGTGCCATCTGCCGACATTGACCGCAGAGGAGAACGGCACCAGACCAATCTTGAGATGAGCCGGTTCTTTCTCCTCGCCAAACAGGATGTTGACAAGATCGCGGGCCGCGAGCTTCAAGGTTTCTAATTTCCGACCAGTCATGGAAGAGGAATTATCCAGCACCAGGACGATCTCGAGACCTTTGGTCTCCCGAACGACATTCCCTTCAGCGCGAACCGTGACGGTGTCGATGCCGACGATCTTCATGAACGTGGTCTTTACCTTTGCATACATTTCCAGCGTGGTGACACCGTCTTCATGATCCATGCCCCAAGTTGACCATCTGCCGATGCCTCCCGTCTCATTGGGGAAATTGGCAAGGATGTAGCTGCCCACCAGCCTAGCGCGTTCCACTCTGCCCGTATGGGGCGATGCGCCGACCGCGAGGGCGGCAGCGTCGACAGTGTGTTGGAGCCGCTGTTTGACCAGGAGCGCGCGTCCATAGTCTACGGCGGCGCCGGCCACCAGCAGGACCGCCAACAGACAGGACGCGAAAATCACCGCTGTGCTGCCGTCACGACTGCTCAAAAATCGAGGTACGCTTCGCCTGAGCCGGCTCAGCCGCCGATTAAATCCGGATGTTTTTTCAGCGTGGGTCTGCCGCATTACTGATCTCGCCTGCAGTCGTTTGTGCCATATCTTATGGCTTTAATGCCTTTTCATTGGGCAGAGTGCTGCAAGCGTGCTAATATATAGTAAATATTGCAAAAGTAATTTTGTTGATAAACTCCATCTATATACAGTAAAAATTCAAAACACTCTAGAATACACACATTCTAGATAGAAAAAACCCTCAATATGGATGATAATAAGTGCGAAATATAGGCGTTTACGTTAAAAATCCTGCCGCACACACAACGGTGTCGGTGCAGATACTAAAAAGCTCACCGTGATCCAAGGCGGACATCTCCGGAAACTGGTTTGTTTTGGGCTGATATGATTCAGTTCGGTTATTGATTTGCCGGAGGGACATTGATGCAGGTTCAGCACGGTTTCTGGGACCTTGAAGATGGACACCCGCAAAAACTTCTTGAACGCAATCTGCGCGCCGTCTTCGCCATGAACGTTATTGAATCGGAGCGAGAACAAAACGGAATCATTCAGATCACATTGGATGCAGCGCTATTGTCTCGGGCGGTTTTTGCGGGTGTCCATCTAACCGTAGCCGCGATGCGGACGGCTGCAGGGAAGTTGGTTGCAAGGCGATCGTATCAGGCGGCGATTCGAGGGAGGTTTTTGAGGTGAGAGAACATGTGCTTGGTGGCAATTCGGTCATAATAGAGGACCGGCGAAGCGCCGTGAAAAATGTTTTACAACGCGCGGCGTTTATCGCAGTTTTTCGTTGCGATTTGGAGAACCATTGTAAAACATTTTATCAATGAAATCAGATAGTTAGATGGAATTCGGGTTAATGAACGTTTAACCTTACACCAAAGGTCCGCCACCTGGACTCGAATTAGGATTCCCTATTCTGCGGCGGGTGCCAAGACCAACCGTGCCGCTACCGCATCCGAGAGGCCTATTTAGACTCAGGGTTGTGACAAAACGGGCACAGAGTTGCCTCTAGCGGCAGATCAGGTCCAGAGGCGCCTGCGATAGTGCCTCGGGGGCTGCATCCGTAAGAATATAGGTTCGACCCAGGGTCATCGCGGTCCCGCTTTCGCTGTCCATCAGGATCATGTGTGCGAAAAACACCATTCCGGCCTGAAGTTCAGCGTCATTGCCGCGAAAGAACATCGGCCAGTCCATCCAGCTCGGCGTGAACTTGGCGCCGAGGCTGTATCCGCAGGCGTTCAGCCGGTGCGCACCGAAGCCGGCGTCGTCCATAACCTTTGCATGGGCGTCAAAGACGGCACCCGGGGTTGAACCGGGCCTCAGGGCCTGTTCGCAGGCCGCAAGAGCATCCGTGCAGGCCTGATGCATGTCTATGTGCTGCCGGCTCGGTTCTCCGACGACGAACGTGCGCATGAGCGCTGCGTGATAGTGGCGATAGACGCCGGCAAACTCCACGGTCAGCTGGTCATTGGGGTCCAGAATCCTGCGCCCGGACTTGTAGCGGCACAGCAATGCGTCGCGGCCCGATCCGATAATGAACTCGTTGGCCGGATAATCACCGCCACCGCTGAAGACCGCGGCCTGCATGTTCGCGAGGATCGCGCCTTCGTCAGCGCCCGCGGATGTCGCGTCAATACCGGCCTGAAGGGCCGCATCGCCGAGCTCACCTGCCTTCCGGACATAGTCCAACTCGGCCGCGCTCTTGACCACGCGCACGCGGCCGACCAGCTCCGATGCATCTTCCAGAGTGCAGAAGCCGTCAAACTCTGCATCCAGCGCCTTGCCGTGATAGGCGGTGAGGCCGTAGGAATTGTATTCGATGCCCAGCCGCTTGCCGCGCGCGCCGAGGCTGTCCAGCATGTCCCTGAGCTGGGTTTCGGGCCTCGCGCCCTTTTCGTCCGTCCAGATGCGGATGTCGTCGATGATCGACGTATGCTGCGCCTGGCGCAGGTCCGCGGACCGTGTCAGGAGGGCCAGCGTGCCGTCGCTGCCCAGGTAGAGGCACTGGAAGAAGCAGAAGCCGAACGTGTCATAGCCCGTCAGATAGTACATGCTCTCCTGAGCGAACATGAGCAGACCGTCGAGGTTGCGTTCCTCGAGTTGCTGGCGGATTTTGCCGATCCGCGCGTCGTACTCGTCGCGGTCAAAGTGCAGAGCCATTTGGTTATTCCCCTGTCAGAAAGGCGCTGGGCCCCAGCGTGATCGCCGAGATCTGGCGGCCGTAATCCGGTTCTTCGCGATGGGTGGTCCGGCGGAAACTGAAGAACTCTTCCTCGTCGGCATAGGTACACTTTCCGCACCACTCGACGGAGCCGATGCCCGCGACGGTCAGGCGGTGCTGGAGAAAACCCGGCAGGTCGAACATGAAGTGGCCGTCGCGTTCCGACGGGCTGAAGAACCGTGCGAAACTCTTGTCCTCTTCCATAAAGGCATCGTGGAACTCCGGACCGACCTCGTAATTCCGGGAAGAAATGGTCGGGCCAATGGCAGCGGCGATCTGCTGCCGGCTGGCGCCCAGCGCCTCCATCGCCTCGATGGTGGCCTCGCAGACGCCGGCCAGGGCGCCGCGCCAGCCGGCATGCGCGGCGCCGACAACGCCGGCTTCGCGGTCGGCGAACAGGACGGGGGCGCAATCAGCAGTGAGGACACCGAGCGCCGTGCCGGGCTCGTTGGTAACCATCGCGTCCGCTTTCGGCGCATCCTGCGCAACCCAGGGTTCCGTAACGGTCACCACGTCAGGACTGTGGACCTGGTACACGGTAACAAGCTGGCCGCCTGCAAGGCCGAGGGACCGGGCGACGTGGACGCGATTGCGGGTGACGGTCTCCTTGGAATCGCCCGAGCCGTATCCGCAGTTCAGGGAATTGTAGACGCCGTCGGAATGTCCGCCATTGCGGGTGAAAAACCCGTGGCGGACGTCCGCGATTGTGCTGAGATTGTGTGCCTCGATCATCAAGCGACTCCAGGTGGCGGCGGTAGGTCGGGGGACGTGATTGCCAGAACCTTGAACATTTCGCCCATCTCCTCGGGCGCCGTCAACCGCCTGACATCGCGGTCGATGCCGGCCTGCCGATCCGTTGGAAGTCCGGTCTTCAGCATGTCGGCGCGGGTGCGGATGCCCAGCGCATTCAGGAAGTCGGCCTGGGTGACCGGCCCGTGGACGGTGACACCCTTTTCCGATACAACCTGTGAAACTGCGGCGAAATCGACATGGGCCGTGAGATCGCATTCGCCGGGGCGCTCAAGAATACCGGCATAGCGATGGGCGCGGACGGCCTGCAGCGTTTCTCCGACGGCTGATCTGACATGCCCATAGTCGATGAAGAGAGCGGCTCCGCCCCTGCTGCCGATGCGCTGAGCGATCTCTGCTGTCACTTCCGCTACGGCCCGCGAAACCTCGATGACGCTACCCGGACCCGCCCCAGTAGCGTGGGATGGAAGCAGGGCATCCGGAACGGGCGAGGGCATCAGTCCGAGCTTCGGGGCGCCGTCCGGCTCCGCGCCGACCATTCGCTCGCACCAGCCGTCTTCCGTGCGCTCGAACTGACGGACGGGCAGGGCATCGAGGAACTCGTTGGCCACGATGATCGCCGGACCGTCAGGCGCGTCGTTGAACCGGTCGAACCACTGGATTGCGTCGACGTGCTCGGCCAGGGTTTCGGACTGGCGTTGCCTGAGCGCCGGACTTATCTCGACAAGTCCGATGGACGCAGCGTCGATGAAGCCCGGGATCTTGGCGGCCGCTCTCAGAAGGTCCGCCATCAAAGTGCCGCGCCCCGGTCCCAACTCGATGAGGTTGAAACGCGGGCTGTCCATGGTGGTCCAGACGTGAGCACACCAGAGCCCGATCAGTTCGCCGAACATCTGGCTGACTTCCGGGGCCGTAACAAAGTCGCCGGACTGTCCGAACGGATCGCGGGTGGTGTAGTAACCGGCATCCGGATGGCCGAGGCAGAGATCCATGTAACGGTCTACGGGGATCGGCCCGTCCACTTCGATCATGCGTCTGAGGATGATCTCCAGCGCTGACGGCTCTTCCGCGTTGTCCCGAGTAGACATCACACAGTCTTGCGCCGTGCGTTGGCAACCAGTGCCGCTCCGATCGCCAGCATCGGCAGCGACAGGATCATGCCCATTGAAATCCAGCCCGCGTAGAGGCCGATATGGGCATCCGGCATGCGGAAGAATTCGACCACGATACGGGAGAGGCCGTAGCCAATGGCGAACACGCCGGCGACGAAGCCGGGGCTCACGAGCTTGAGGCGGCTGTGCGTGAGGTACCGAAGCACGAAGAACAGGAGGAGACCTTCCAGTGCAGCCTCGTAGAGCTGGCTCGGATGGCGTGGCTCCGGCCCGCCGCCCGGGAACACCATGGCCCAGGGCACGTCCGTGACGCGGCCGAACAGCTCGCCATTGATGAAGTTGGCGATCCTGCCGAAGAACAGGCCGATGGTCACCGCGGCGGCCGAGAGGTCGAGCAGGGTCAGAATGCTGAGGCCGCGGGACCTGCAGAACAGGATGACCGCCAGGATGACGCCGAGAAAGCCGCCGTGGAACGACATGCCGCCGCGCCAGACAGCGAAGATTTCGGTCGGGTGCTCAAGGAAATAACCGGGGTTGTAGAACAGCACGTAACCAAGCCTGCCCCCGAGAATGACGCCGAGCGCCACCCAGAGCAGGAGATCGTCGATATCCTCCTGCCCGGGAGCCGGCGCGGTGCCCCACAGACGGTCGTTGGCGACAAGGCGCTTCATGTAGAGCCAGCCCAGGATCAGGCCGCCGATATAGGACAGCGCGTACCAGCGGATCGCGAACGGTCCGATTTCGATCAGGATCGGATCGATTTCCGGAAAGGGGATGGCGAGGGGCAGCATGGCTTCCTTGGTTTCGGCGAGGCGGAGCGCAGGGCGGGACAATGGGGCTGCGCCAATTTGACGTCAAGGGTTTGCGCTTGAACCCCCGCCATAGCGCGCTCATAGTTATGTGAAGACATGGCCGGCGCGCCAACGGCGCCACCATCCCCCGAACTATTGGCAGACAGAGATGACACAGACCACCAACCGAATTTTCGACGACCTGGCGAAATTGATGACGAATGCCGCCGGTGCAGCACAAGGCGTGCGCCGGGAGATCGATACGATCGTCCGGTCGCAGGCCGAACGGGTTCTCAATGACCTCGATGTCGTGCCCCGCGAGGAGTTCGATGCCGTCCGTGACATGGCGGCGAAAGCCCGCGAGGAGAACGACAACCTATCCGAGCGAATCGCTCAGCTTGAAGCCCGTCTGGCCGCACTTGAGCCCGCTCCGGCGAAGAAACCGGCAGCCCGCAAGACGGCCGCCAGAACCGCGTCGACCAGGGGCAGAGCGAAAGCTGGGGACAAAGCGGCGGGTGCAACCAAAGCGTCGTCATCAAAAAGGCCGCGAAAGACCTGATTCTTTTGCGTTTTCGTCATACTCCCGTCACACGAAGCTGAGGATGTGGACAGTATGGAACAGGGCTTGCGCTCGCGTTCCGGCTTGGGCAACCTAGCACTGTTAGTAGTCCAACTGATTCGTGCCACGAGATATGGTGTCGTTGCGTCAGGTGCGGATCAGCCAGGCATCATCACTATGTGAGCTTACGGCATGGCTTCGGCGCAACTTGCACTTGAACGGACGGCTCATCCCCTAGATACGATCGAACATCTCGCGGATTTGCAGAACTGGTCTTTCGACCGGAGCGCAGATGACGAGATCAATGTGACGGTTTCGGGGAATTGGGCCGATTATCATATTTCCTTCAACTGGCGTGAGGATCTCGAAGGTCTCCACGTCGCCTGTGCGTTCGACTTCAAAGTGCCGGCGAGACGGCGCGACGAAGTCTACAGGCTGATTGCAATCATCAACGAACAGCTCTGGCTCGGGCATTTCGATATCTGGGCGCAGGAAGGAGTGTTGATGTTCCGCAACTGCCTGCTGCTTGCCGGCGGGGCGGAGGCCAACTGTGCGCAGTGCGAGTCGCTGCTGCAGCTGTCTGTGGAGGCCTGCGAACGCTATTTCCCGGCCTTCCAGTTCGTGATCTGGGCCGGAAAGAGCGCGGAGGAGGCCGTCGAGTCCTCGCTGTTCGAGACGCTGGGACACGCATGACCCTCCGCATCGAGGGCCGGCTGGTACTGGTCGGCGCCGGCAAGATGGGTGGCGCCATGTTGTCGGGCTGGCTCGACCGGGGCGTGACGCCGGACCAGGTCGCAGTGCTCGACCCCTCTCCACCGCCTGAAAGTGCTGAAATGATCGGCGCGGCTGGCGTCGCGCTAAATCCCGACATTGCAACCATCTCGGATACGGCGGTTTTGGTCCTCGCAGTCAAGCCGCAGATGATGGATCAGGTCCTGCCGAACGTCGTTCCGCTGGGGGCATCGGGGCCGGTGGTCCTGTCGATCGCGGCCGGGCGCACGGTCGCGTCCTTTGAAGATGTTTTCGGATCCGGGACCGCCGTCGTCCGGGCGATGCCCAACACGCCCGCCGCCATCGGGCGCGGGATCACTGTGGCCTGCCCGAATGGCGGGGTGACGGACGAACAGCGCTCAATGTGCGACGGCCTGTTGCAGGCCGTCGGCGAAGTCGCCTGGGTTGGCGATGAAGCCCTGATCGATGCGGTGACGGCCGTATCCGGCGGCGGGCCGGCCTATGTTTTCCTTCTGACCGAGTGCATGGCCAAGGCTGCGGTCGAGGCCGGTTTGCCCGAAGATCTCGCAATGCAGCTCGCCCGGGTCACCGTGAGCGGCGCAGGGGAGCTTATGCGGCAATCGCCGCTGCCGGCGTCGACCCTGCGGGAAAACGTGACCTCACCCGGTGGCACGACCGCCGAGGCCCTGAAAGTCCTGATGGCCGACGGCGCCCTGCCGGACCTGATGGTCAAGGCGGTTGCGGCCGCGACCGCCCGCTCGAAGGCGCTTGCCGGCTGACATTCATCATGTCCGGCAGGCGCATCTTTCCAATTCGACTGACCTGACCTATCTTGCTGTGCAACAAGGAGATTTTGTCATGGCACAGCGTAAGGATCCGAAGAAGAAGATTGTCGAGGCCGCCCTGGCTCTCGCGGCCGACCGCAAGTGGCACACCATCGGCATGCGCGATATCGCGGCGAAAGCGAAGATGCCGCTCGGCGATGTTCGCCAGGCATTCGGTTCGAAGACGGCCATTCTCGTTGCCTTCATGCGCGACATCGATCGTGAAACGCTCAACAGCGTGGAAGAGGATGTGGAGTCGAGCGCTCGCGACCGTTTGTTCGATGTCATCATGAGCCGGCTTGAACTGCTTGAGCCTCACAAGGATGCCATGCGCAATATCGTTGCCGGAGTTCGGCGCGACTCCTCGGCCTGGCCCTGGCTCGCAAGCACGACGTTTGCCTCGCAGCGGTGGATGCTGATCGGCGCGGGACTGGAACCGTCCGGTCTGCGCGGCGAGATCAGGGTCCGAGGTCTTGCCGCTGTCTACTGGCGGGTGATGAACGTCTGGCTCGAGGACGATGATGCGGGACTTGCACGGACCATGTCGGCGCTCGACCGGGAGTTGCGCCGCGGTGAAAGCTGGCTCAGGCGGGTCGACGGACCGATCATGCTGCTGGGCGGTCTCTGCGAACTTGGCCGCGCAGCGCTGAGCCGGGCCACCAAGCCCAAGGCCGCGGAAGCCGGCTGACCGGATCATAAACCTCAAACCGGAGTGCAGGGGATGAGTGGTGATGCCACCCAGACGATCAGTTTTGACGATTTTCTCAAGGTTGATGTCCGCGTCGGGACAATCGTCGAGGCGGAAGATTTCCCGGAAGCGCGCAAGCCCGCCTACCGGATGCTGATCGATTTCGGCCCGGAGATCGGAGTCAAGAAATCGTCGGCCCAGATAACTGTCCATTACGACCTGGAAGAGTTGGTGGGCCGTCAGGTCGCGGCTGTCGTCAACTTTCCGCCGCGCCAGATCGGTCCGATCATGTCCGAAGTGCTGACACTCGGCTTTCCGGACGAGAACGGGGAAGTGGTGCTTCTCGCCATCGACAAGCCGGTGTCCAACGGCGCGCGGCTGTTCTGATCCGCGCCAGCCGTCGTTATTCGGCGATATCGGTCCAACTCCTGTAGAATCCGTCATTGCAGGCCGTTAGTCTGCCTGCGAAGGGAGACTCGATTTGGAGCGCCGGCTCACAACCATTCTGATCGCCGATGTCGTCGGATACAGCCGTCTCATGGCGGCCGACGAACCGGGCACGCTTGCCGCGCTCAAAGCCCATCGCACCGAGGTCATGGACCCCAAGACGCCGGAGTTTGGCGGCCGGGTGGTCAAGCTGATGGGTGACGGCACGCTCATGGAATTCGGCAGTGTGGTCGATGCGGTGAGCTTTGCGGTTGACGTGCAGCGGGCCATTGCCGAACGCAACCGCGATGAGCCGGAGGACCGGCGCACCGAATTCCGCATGGGAATCAATATCGGCGACGTCCTGGTCGACGGAAACGATATCTACGGCGACGGGGTCAATGTCGCCGCGCGCCTCGAGGCCCTCTCGGAGCCGGGCGGCGTGTGCGTTTCCGAGACGGTCTGGGAACACACGCACAACAAGCTCGATCTGGCCTTCGAGGATCTCGGCGAACAGCGCTTCAAGAACATCGCCGAACCGCTTCGCATCTACCGCATACCGCTCGACCACACTCGCGGGAAAGAAGAACCGGTGGTGGAAGCTGCCCCGCCCCGCGTGGAGCAGGCGCGCGGGTCCATCGCCGTATTCCCGTTCGACAGCCTGTCGCCCGATCCGGAGGACACCTACCTCGCGGACGGCATCGCCAGCGAGATCATCAACATGCTGTCGCGCATTCCCGATCTCCGCGTGGCCTCACGTTCGGCCATCTTCTCGTCCCGGGACAAGGGGCGGGACGTCTGGGACATGGTGCGTGATCTCGAGTTCAGGTACGTCCTGACCGGGAATGTGCGACGTGCCGGCGACCGGGTCCGCGTTATTGCGGAGCTCGTGGAGGTGTCGACCAGAACGCAGCTCTGGTCGAACACCTATGATCGCCAGCTTGCAGATATCTTTGCGGTACAGGAGGAAATCGCAGAGGCGATTGTCATCGCGTTCGGCGGCGAACTGCTGCGCGCCGAGTGGCAGCGGGCGAGAAAACGGGGTACCGACAATCTCGATGCCTGGGAGCTGGTCCAGAAAGCCCAGGCGCTCAATCTGCCGGTCAACCGTGACGCCATTGAGGACGGACTCACGCTGGCGCGCGAGGCGGTAGCCCTCGATCCGGGTTACGCCGGAGCGCATGCCCGGCTCGGCTCGGTGCTGACGCAACGGGTCATTAGCGGGCTGAGCGACAATCCGGATGCTGACCGCGCCGCGGCGCTTCAAGCCGTCGAAAAGGCGGCCGAACTCGGTCCGGACGATTCCGCCGTGCTCCGGATCATGGCCAAGGTGTTCAGCAACAGCGGACGGCATCAGCAGTCGGTCGCGGCGCTGAGACGGGCGGTCGAGATTGCACCGTTCGACTTCCACAGCTGGGGGCGGCTCGGACGCACCCTGTGTTACGGGGGCGACGAGGAGGGCTTGCGCGAGGGCCACGCTATCCTCGACCGCATTCTCGCGAGCGCGCCCAATCATCCGATGGTGCCGTACTGGCTTTACTTCAAGGCCAATGCCTGTGTGCTCGAGGATCGGTTTGAAGACGCTGTGCGCTTTGCGAAGAAGAGCGTGGAAATTCAGCCGGGCTACGCCGGTGCCTGGACGGCTCTGGCGAACGCGCTGGGATCTCTGGAGCGTGCTGACGAGGCAAAGAAGGCATTGGATCGGGCTTTGCAGGCCAATCCGGCGATGACGCCTCAGCATCTGGCCGAGCAGATCAGGATTGCCTCGGAAGGTTATGACGGGGACGCGGACAAGGCTCTGGCCGGACTCCGGGCGGCAGGCCTGCTTTAGGGTACGGGACTGACCGGCGACTGCAGTTCCGCACCGTCATGACAAATTTGTCCCGGTGTGTTACGCCGCGCCATGGCTGCATCCTACGATACGATCGGGGTCAACTACTCCGACCTCCGAAAACCGGACCCCCGGATTGAGAGAGCGATCTGGACGGCTCTAGGTGAAGCGGAAACCGTTCTGAACGTTGGGGCGGGGACCGGATCGTATGAGCCGCCCGACAGGCAGGTCACGGCTGTCGAACCGTCGGCCGAGATGATCGGGCAACGCAGCGAGGCAGCCGCCCGCGCCATACAGGGTTTCGCGGAAGATCTTCCGTTTGACGACAATTCCTTCGATGCATCGATGGCGGTCCTGGCGGTTCATCACTGGACCGACAAGGAGCAGGGCTTCAGGGAGCTTCGCCGCGTGACGCGCGGCCGGATCGTCGTCCTGACATTCGACCCGTCGCGCCAGAACTTCTGGCTTCTGGACTATTTTCCGGAGCTTGCGACATTGGACGATGGGCAAATGCCGCAGATGTCGGATTACGAGGCGTGGCTCGGGCTGGTCGAGATTTCAACGGTGCCAGTTCCTCAGGACTGTGAGGACGGTTTTCTTTGTGCCTACTGGCGCCGTCCCCGGGCCTATCTCGATCAGAGAATCCGCGCAGCCATGTCGCCCTTCTGGGCACTGGGCGACATATCCGAAGCTCTGGAAAAACTGGCGAGTGATCTGGATTCCGGGGCCTGGGCGGAGCGGTACGCGCACCTGCTCAAGCTCGACGAATACGACGCCGGTTACCGTCTCGTTGTCACGAAGTGACATACTCTCGATGTCTTGTCGGCTTTACTCGGATGCGTCTTCGAGAAGCGCTTTGAAGTCTTCGTGCGCGGCGGCGTAGGCCAAGATCACGTCGACTTCTTCCATATGCTTGCGGTAGTAAGCGCGCGCCCGGTCGTTGCTGCGGTGGGCGGTGAGCCAGAGATAACTGCCGCCGCTTGCGTCGACGTCGCGGGCGGCCGCGCAGAGCAGCCGATGCGCGAGGCCCGAGCCGCGATGCGGTTCCCGGACATAGAGGTCGCAGATATAGCCGCCGCGGGCGGCCCAGGATGTCTCATAGGCGAAATGCCAGAATACATAGCCTGAGAGTGAGCCGGTTTCTCCGGCAACGAAACTCTGCACCGGAGCGTCCGGAGCGATGACGTCCTGGAGTACTTTCTCGGTGGTGAGGTGCCCGGTGGGATCGTCCAGAAAGAGGTTGAGCTCATCGACCATGGCCGTCAGGTCTGCTGCATCCTCTTCGGTCGGGCGACGGATCGCGATCATGACTTCTCCGGTCTAGAGCGGAATCCGGACCGCGGCCTTCAACCCACCGGACATGCTGTCGGACAGCTGGATGTCGCCGCCATGGCTGCGGGCAATATCACGGGCGATGGCAAGGCCGAGGCCGGTGCCGCTCTCGTCCTGATTGCGGGCATTGTCGAGCCTGAAGAACGGACGGAACACGGCCTCGCGCATGTCCGCGGGGATGCCCGGCCCATCGTCCTCGACAGTGATGCGCATGTAGCGCTCGTCGCTGCTCACCTTGATCGCGATCGTCTCGGCGAAGCGGCAGGCGTTGGTGACCAGGTTGTCAATGCAGCGCTTGAAAGCGTTGGGCTTGACGGAAGCGACCAGATCGGACGACACGTCGACGTCAATCTGGCAATTGGAATGTTCCGCCTTCTGTGCGATGTCGTGCAGGATCGTCGCAATGTCCGTCTCGACGGAGATTTCTCCGCTGTCGCCGCTGACGAACGCCATGTAGTCCTCGAGCATGTGCTGCATTTCGTCGACGTCGTTCTGCAACTCCCGTGTCTGTTCGCTTTCGCCGAGCACGGCCAGCTGCAGTTTGAATCGGGTCAGCATGGTGCGCAGGTCGTGGCTGACGCCGGCCAGCATGGCCGTGCGCTGGTCGACATGGCGTTCAATGCGCTGGCGCATCTGCAGAAAGGCGAGGGACGCGCGCTGGACCTCGATCGCACCCCGTGGCCGGAAGTCGGGTACGTCCCGGCCGACGCCGAAGCTCTGCGCGGCATCCGCGAGTTGCTGGATCGGGCGGATCTGGTTGCGCAGGAAGATGATGGCAACGGTCAGCAGCACGAGCGAGGAGCCGATCATCCAGAACAGGAAGATTTCGGAATTCGATGCGTAAGTGCGGCTGCGGCGGGTGATGACCCGGAAGATGGCGTCATCGACCTTGATGCGGATATCCACATAGTTGGAGCGGCCGACGGTATCGATCCAGAACGGCCGTCCGATGCGTTTCGTGATCTGCTTGGACAGAGTATTGTCCAGCAGGGCAAAGAACGGCTTCGGATTCGGGGCCGGCAGTTCCTCGCCCTTGGTGATCGACAGGCTGATGTCGAGCCGTTCGCTCGCCATGCGAATGAGCTGCTCGTACTCCTTGTCCTGCGGATAGGTCTGGTAGATGTCGATCAGCGTGGCGATTTCGGAAGTCGTGGCGCGTGACAGGCGTTTGGTGACCGTGTCCCAGTGGCGCTCCATGAAGGTGAAGGCCACGATGGCCTGCAGCAGGACCATCGGCGCGATCACGATGATCAGCGAGCGCGGGTAGAGCCCTTCCGGCAGATGACGTTCCAGAAACCGGGAGAACCGTCTGCGCAGAGTCAGCTGTTCCTCGAATTCAGGATCGCGATCGTCTGTAATGGCTACCATGGCTAGTCCGTGTAGAGGATGTAGCCCGCTCCGCGGACCGTTTGCAGGTACACCGGTGTCGCCGGGTCGGGTTCGATCTTCCGGCGAAGTCTGTTGATCTGCACGTCGACAGCGCGCGCGCCGCCGCCGGAGCCATCGCCTGACAATTCGGATCGACTCACGGCACGGCCCGGATTCGTTGCGAAGATCCGCAACAGATCCCTTTCGCGCGTGGTCAGCCGTATCGTGACGCCATCCCGGCGCAGCTCGCCGCGCTCAATATGAAAGCTGCATTCTCCCATTGCGACTTCGTCGGGGACGGACACGGCCGGTTCCTGACGGCGCAGGATGTTGTTGATCCGCAGGACAAGTTCGCGGGGTTCAAAGGGCTTCGGCAGATAATCGTCGACACCGGTCTCCAGTCCCGCGATCCGGTCGTCGCTGCCGGCCCTGGCCGTGAGCATCAAAATGGGGATCGTCGACTGGTCCCGAAGGCCCGCCGCAAACTCAAGACCGGTTTCTCCGGGCATCATGACGTCGAGGATCAGGAGATCGAATTCAAGGCCGCGCATTCTCTCACGGGCGTGCGCCGCGGAGTCCGCGACCGAGACGCGGAATCCGTTCCCGCTCAGATAGGACTTCAGCAACTCGCGGATCCGGCGGTCGTCGTCGATCACCAGAATGTGGGGTGTGTCGACATCGGGACTTTGGCGGGGCGGGGCATCTATAGCCGATAGGGTCACGGTCGTACTGCTCTCGTTTCCGGTCTGTGCGGCCGGGCGGCGCGAGGCGGCAGGCTAACTCGAGCGTGCGATCAGGGCCTCGACGCGCGAACGGTCTCTTTCATTGATCAGGTTATACAATACCTGCCGGTAAGTCGTCTCGCCTTCAGCGCCCGCTGCGTTAATCGCGGCTGCGACGCGGTCGATCTGCGGCCGGGCCAGTCTGCGCGCCAAGTCGGTGCCCTGCTCGGTCAGATAGAGCAGACGCTGGCGGCGGTCCGTATGCCCTTCACGCTGCTCGACGAAGCCCTGCTCGATGAGCTGCTTGAGAACCCGGCCCAGGCTCTGTTTCGTAATCCGCAGGATTCCCAGCAATTCCGTCACGCGAAGGCCCGGATTTCGGCCGACGAAGTGGATGACCCGGTGATGTGCCCTGCCGAATCCGAATTCCTCGAGGATCTCGTCCGGATCCGCGGTGAAGTCCCGATAGGCAAAAAACAGCAGTTCGATCAGCTCCAGAACCGCAGTTTCCTGCGGTTTGTCGGCCAGCACACTCTGCTTTGCAGACGACTCTGCACCATTTTTCAATAAATTTATGTCAGCCATATTGACTTATTTTGATCAGATTGTTACCTGTACGCGGTCGCTGACGAAAGGATCGTTCCAACGACACCCCGTGAAAGGTCGAAAATTTCGCCACAAAATGCAGCGAAATCAACGCTCGAGGGGTTTATAGGCCGAGTTGGCCTGATGTGCAAAGTGTGACACGGCGGTTTGTGGCGCCGCCGCAGGAAGGCTGCGGGCGCCGTTTCGGAGGTAAGGAAAATGGCCGGTATTCCGTTCGACCAATTTGAAGGAACCATATGGCTCAATGGCGAGCTCGTTCCCTGGAACGAGGCGAAGCTGCATGTGCTGACCCATGGTCTGCATTACGCCAGCAGCGTGTTCGAGGGTGAGCGGGTATATGGCGGCGAGATTTTCAAGCTCAACGAGCACACCGAGCGCCTCTTCAAGTCGGCCGAGATCCTGGGATTTGAAATTCCCTATACGGTCGAAGAGATCAATGACG
Source organism: Hyphomicrobiales bacterium (assembly GCA_965198845.1). Taxonomy (GTDB): domain Bacteria; phylum Pseudomonadota; class Alphaproteobacteria; order Rhizobiales; family JAJFHC01; genus CBDAQD01. The sequence continues at coordinate 4,876,256 of CBDAQD010000002.1, read as the reverse complement.
CCTGCCGCGAGGCGGTTGCGGCGCAGGGCATTGTCGACGGCTACGTCCGCCCGGTGGCCTGGCGCGGATCCGAGATGATGGGTGTGTCGGCGCAGGCCAACAAGATCAACGTGGCCATCGCAGTCTGGGAATGGCCGTCCTATTTCGATCCGGAAGAGCGGTTGAAGGGCATCCGCCTCGATATGGCGGAATGGCGCCGGCCGGACCCGGCAACCGCACCCTGCCAGAGCAAGGCAGCCGGCCTCTACATGATCTGCACGCTGTCGAAACATGCAGCGGAAGCGAAGGGTTATGCCGATGCGCTGATGCTGGACTATCGCGGTCGGATTGCGGAAGCCACGGGTGCCAACATCTTCTTCGTGAAGGACGGCGAACTGCATACGCCGACGCCTGACTGCTTCCTCGACGGCATTACCCGGCGCACGGTCATAGGGCTTGCACACGACCGCCAGATCAAGGTGATCGAACGCCCGATCATGCCGGAAGAGATGGCCGAGTTCGAACAGTGCTTCATCACCGGTACGGCTGCGGAGGTCACACCGGTCTCCGAGATCGGACCGTACAGGTTCGAGGTCGGCGAGATGACCCAGACGCTCATGGAAGACTACATGCAGGCGGTGCAGCCGAAGGTCGCTGTCGCCGCTGAATAAAGCGTAAGTCCAGCCTGTTCAGAAAATCCCCGCTCGTCACCCGCCGGTGACGGGCGGGAAAAAAGCGATTTCCCCCGCATCCGCAATCGGTGTGTCGAGCTGGGCGTGAACCTGATCGACCGCGGCGCGTATCACGCGGACGTCTTCGAAGGCGTGTTCGAACTCCGGGCCCCTGGTCCGCATCCAATCAATCAGATCGCCAACCGTTGCGACCGTGTCCGGGATATCGATCTCTTCTTCCGCAACGCCGGTCTTCTGGCGCACCCAGGCAAAATAGAGAATCTTCATTTCGGATGTTCCATCAGGTGAACGATGCCGGCACGGAAATAGTCATAGCCGGTATATAGCGTGACCAGGGCGGCGATCCACAGGCCGGTAATGCCGACGTCGGTCGTGTACGGGAACACCTTGTCTCCGGCGGTGCCGGCAAGCAGGAATCCGATCGCCACCATCTGAATGGTCGTCTTCATTTTTGCGACCTGACTCACGGGAACCGAGACCTGAAGTTCGGCCAGGAATTCGCGCAGACCCGATACGAGAATCTCGCGCGACATGATGATCACGGCAGCCCAGACGCTATAGCCGGCAATCGTGCCACTGCCCGTCAGCATCAAAAGGCATGCCGCAACCAGGAGCTTGTCGGCGATTGGGTCGAGCATGCGTCCCAGCGATGTCTGCAGGGACATGATGCGCGCGAGATAACCGTCGAGGAAATCGGTAATGCAGGCCGCGACGAAGATCGCGAGCGCGATCCAGCGTGCGCCGTCGCCATCGAAGAAAAAGCAGCTCACGAGTGCCGGAATCGCAAGGATGCGGCCGTAGGTCAGCAGGTTTGGCAGGTTTGTGAACATAAAGACGCGGCGACCAGCAGGTGTGGGTATGCCCTTAAGATCATTCCCGGACGACTGCGTCAATCCGTTTGGTTATGGAAATGGCCGTAAATCTGCTGTGCAAGCGCCGCACTGATACCTTCGACGGCCTCAAGATCAGTCAGTCCGGCCCGGCTGACTGCACGAGCGGAACCGAAATGCCGGAGCAGCGCCCGTTTTCTCCCCGGGCCGACGCCGGGAATCTCGTCAAGCGGCGATGAACCGATGGCCTTCTTGCGCCGCGCGCGATGGCTTCCGATCGCAAACCGGTGGGCTTCGTCCCGCAGCCGCTGCAGGTAGTAGAGCACCGGATCCCGCGGCTCCAGCATGAAGGGCTGGCGGCCGGGCATGAAGAAACGTTCGCGGCCGGCATCGCGATCCGGACCCTTGGCGATCGCCACCACGGGGAGTGCGTCGAGGCCCAGGTCGTTCATGATCTCCATGGCGGCGGTCAGCTGACCCTGTCCGCCGTCGATGAAGACGAGGTCGGGCCAGGGCGGCGTTTCGGCGCTCTCTTCTTCCGACGCAGATGCCTCCGGCGGTCCGCCATCCTCCTTGAGCAGTCTCTTGAAACGGCGGCTCAGCACTTCGCGCATCATGGCATAATCGTCGCCGGAGCTGATGTTCTCCGACTTGATGTTGAATTTGCGGTACTGGTTCTTGAGGAAACCTTCCGGACCCGCAACCACCATGCCGCCAAGCGCATTCGTGCCCTGGATGTGGCTGTTGTCGTAGATCTCGATACGGCGAGGCGGTGCTTCGAGACCGAATGTCTCTGCTACCCCTTCCAGAAGCCGCCGTTGCGAAGCCGATTCCGCCATGCGCCGCGCCAGGGCTTCGCGGGCGTTGGTCAGGGCATGGTCGACGAGTTCCCGCTTCTCGCCGCGCTGGGGCACTGTGACGGTGACCTTTCTTTCACTCTTCACTGTCAGCGCATCGGCAAGCAATGTGCGGCCCTTGACCGCGTGGCTCAGCAGGATCAGCCGCGGTGCCGGCTTGTCGTCATAGAACTGGGCCAGAAACGCTTCCAGGATCTCCGCTTCCGTATGGCTCTTGTCCGCACGCGGAAAATAGGCTCGGTTGCCCCAGTTCTGACCCGCCCTAAAAAAGAACACCTGGACGCAGGACTGGCCGCCTTCCTGATGGACCGCGAAGACATCGGCTTCGGTCACAGTGCCCGGATTGATTCCCTGATGAGACTGAATGTGGCTCAAGGCGCCGATCCTGTCGCGGTAGACGGCGGCGCGCTCGAAGTCGAGTTCTTCGCTGGCTTCCTCCATCATGGCGACGAGGTTGTCTTTCACCGCCTGGCTACGGCCGGACAGGAAATCGAGGGCATCGTCGACCAGGAGGTCGTAGTCGCCTTGAGAGATTTCTCCTGTGCACGGCGCACTGCAGCGTTTGATCTGGTAGAGCAGGCAGGGCCTGGTCCGGCTTTCGTAGACCGAGTCCGAGCATGACCGCAGGAGAAAGGCGCGTTGCAGGGCATTGAGGGTCCTGTTCACCGCTCCGGCCGAAGCAAAGGGTCCGAAATACTCGCCGGCACGTGACCGTGCGCCGCGGTGCTTGACGATCTGTGCCACCGGGTGATCGCGTGCGAGCAGGATGTAGGGGAACGACTTGTCGTCGCGCATGAACACGTTGAAGCGCGGCTTCAGGCGTTTGATCAGGTTGGCTTCAAGCAACAGGGCTTCCGCTTCCGACGCCGTGGTCACGAATTCCATGTCGACTGTCGCGGCGATCATCCGGGCGATACGGTTCGTATGGCCCATCATGCGTGTGTAGCTCTGGACCCGTTTCTTCAGGTTGCGGGCCTTGCCGACATAGAGCACGTCGCCGTCGGTGCCGAACATGCGGTACACGCCGGGCTTGCCGGGGAGATTCCTGACGAAGGCCTTGATGACCTCCGGACCCCTGGGCCGTTCCTGTTCGCTGGTGTTCTCGGTATCCATTTCACGCAATTCAACAGCCGGGCGGCACCACCGGCGTCGCATGCCTGATGATGTGAATACCCGATTCCGCGCGTGCTTGCGATTCAGGACCCTGATTCAGGTCTCCGGGATCACAGTGTCAGGTGAGGGGCTGGGTGCGCTCGATTTCGACGCCGACGCTGCCGGCTTCGGCAATCACGTCGGGCTTTTCCACCCGCACGCGCGCTGCGAGGACCCGTGGATCCTCAAGGCAGAAGGTGGCAATTTCCTCGGCCATGGTTTCAACCAGATTGATGTGGCCGCTGTCGATAATCGCCTTGATGCCGTTCACCACTTTCTCATAGCAAACGACATTGTCGATATTGTCGCCGTGACCCTTGCCGGCTTCGCTGACGGTCAGGTCCACATTGACGATAATCGTTTGTGCGTCACGCTTTTCGTGGTCGTAAATGCCAATCCGCGCCTGCAGCACGAGATCGCGCACGAAAACGTGGCGGACCGCCCGCATGGCGTCGGCAATGTGACCCTGAGTGGTGTGAAAGGCCTGGTTCATAATTCCTGCACCTTGACGAAGCCGTTCCGAAAAGCGACGGAACGTCAGAACCTTCTCTCAGCGAGGGTCGTTTTTCCCGTTGAAATGCGTAACTCTTCGCGCCAAAAGCGACTATTCGTTCGCTCCGGTGACATCGGGAGTTTCCCAGGCAAGATGCTGTCCGCCGTCAAGGGCAAGCATCTGGCCGGTCATGGACCGGGCCGAGAGAATGAACCGAATGCCCGACCAGATCTCCGCAGGATCGACCGGCTGGCCAAGCGGGGTTGCCGTGAACTGATTTTCGAAGTCTTCGGGGCGCTGGCGCTTGTTGGCGAATGTCGGTCCCGGTCCGATCGCGTTGACACGAATGCCGGGCGCGAGGCTCTGGGCCATCGTGCGCGTTGCTGCCCAGAGGGCCGATTTGGCGACCGTATAGGAAAAGAAGTGAGGGGTCGGCCTCCACACCCGCTGATCGATGATGTTGATGACGTTGCCCTCGGCACCGGCGGGCAACTGGGCGGCGAAGGCCTGAGCCAGAAAGACCGGTGCCCGCAGGTTTACGCTCTGGTGCGCATCCCAGCTTTCGCCGGTCATCGTTTCAAGCGAATCATCCTCAAACAGGCTGGCGTTGTTTACCAGGCAGGTCAGCGGTCCGATTTCATCCCGTGCCGCGGCGACGATATCGGTTGCGGTCTGTTGCAGGGCAAGGTCGCCACACACCAGGGCGGCAGATGCGCCTGTGGCCCGAATCTCGGCGGCTGTTCTCTCGGCCGCTTCGGCCGATTCGTTGAAGTGGACCGCAACGTTCCAGCCGTCACGGGCAAAGCCGAGCGCGATCGCACGGCCGATTCGGTGTGCAGCTCCGGTTACGAGAACGGCTTTGCTTTGGGAGTTATCTGTCATGGATGAAATCCGGCCCGGCTACGCCGCGCGGCCGAGGTGTGCGATCAATGTGTGACAGCAGCTGCGATCGCGTCCGGATTGGGCGCGAACACAAATGCGATGTAGGCCACATAGCAGGTCACGAACGCTGCAGCAGGTACCCGGGTGATGCTGCCCTTCATGAGCGCGAAGGGAACAATGGCAACCGAGGCGGCCAGCATGATCCAGAGATCATAGCGCAGGAACGCTTCCGGGATCGGCACGGGTGCCAGCATGGCCGTGACGCCCATGATGACCAGCATGTTGAACAGGTTGCTGCCGAGCACGTTGCCGACGGCGAGACCGGCGTGGCCGCGCATGGCCGCCGACATCGTCGTGGCGAGTTCTGGCAGGGACGTTCCGAGCGCGATGATTGTCAGGCCGACTGCGGCTTCGGAGATCCCGAAATTGATGGCGATTGTGGTGCCGCTCTCAACGATCAGGTGCGCACCGATCGGAAGCCCGATCAGGCCGGCCACGATGAAGCCGGTGGTGACAGCTTCCGTTTCAGGCAGGCCGGCCACCCCGTCAATGTTCTCGACCTCTTCCTCGGCCTCTTCCATCAGGGCCTTGTTCTGCCGTCCGTTGCCCGCGCGGCGTCCGGATTCGATCAGGAACAGGATGATCAGGGAGAAAAGAAAGGCCCCGTGCCAGACAGCGAGGGGGCCATAAAAACAGAGTACAATGAAAAGAACGCTCGCGCCCACCACATAGAACGTGTTGCGTCCGATGAAAGGCTCGTTGCAGCGGGTCGGTGCGATCATTGCCGGGAGGCCAAGTACGAGAAGTACGTTGGCGATGTTTGAGCCCACCACGTTGCCGATGGAAATGCCCGGAGAGCCCGTGACCGCGGCTTTCACAGAGACGACAAGTTCGGGTGCAGAAGTGCCGAAGGCGACGACGGTGAGACCGATTATGAGAGCAGGAATGCCAAGGCGGACGGCAAGCGCAACTGCGCCTCTTACGAGGAGATCGCCGCTGAACAGCAGGATCACAAAACCTCCGAGGAGGCCCAAATAAGCCATGCGCCGAGCCCGTAGCCAATATTTACACCCCGCCTCAGCCAGACGGCGTGTGCCCTCATTTGTCGTCGCCAACCTGCGCGCGCCCGCAACTGGGCAATGCGCCGTCGCGCCCCGATTGCCTCTATATAGGATTTAGTTACCGAAACAAAAGAACTTGTCCCCCATAAATGTGTTGAAATCACTCCGATTCGGTTAAATGGACGTGATCACCTGTTGCATATCGGTCCCAGGGGGCGACGAACGATCAAAATTAACCCGAATTCATTTGTATTTTGGATCTTTGATGGCATTGTCGCTATTAGTCAGGGGTAGTATGTGCCAATTCGAGACGGCTGAGGTTTAATGCGAAAAATCTGGCAATTGGCAATCGTTCTGGGGCTCTTCTTTGCACCGGTGGCGAAGGCGGCCGACCTTCCTCCGGAGCTTTTGCAGACGACGGACATCGATCTCTCCCAGCGGTTGGAACCCGACCGGGGCGGCGAGTGGGCTGTCACCGTCTATGGCGGTTTCGCGTCGGACAACAAATTCAGCCGGATCGCGCTGACCCCATGGGATGCCGAGATCGATACGGATATCCCGTGGCTTGCCGGATCCGTCTCCAAGCGCATCTGGTCATGGCGCCAGTCCGTCACAGTTGAGGCGGAAGGCGGTCTCGGTTACCGGTTCGGCAGTGAGGACACCGGCGAGATCTGGGGCGCCTTCTACGTGCGCTACGACAATTTTCCCTGGAACCACTACGTCTATACGACGGTTGCGGCCAGCACCGGCTTGAACTACGCAACGAAGATTTCGCCGATCGAGCGCAACAAGGAAGGCGGCGGTTCGCGGCTGCTGCACTACTTTGCTCCTGAATTCACGTTTGCCCGACCAGAAGACAAGAATCTTGAACTGGTGCTGCGGCTTCATCACCGCTCCGGTGTTTTCGGACTCTTCAACGGCGCTTCCGGCGGCACCAACATCGTCACCTTGGGCATCCGCAAGCGCTTCTGACCTCCATCATCCGGTAAGAGACCTGATCAGCGTCGCTGATTTGTGCAACGCGGCTGAGGTTCGTGACTTCGGCGCGCCACGCTATTTGTGATCGCGTTCTGCCTGACGGTCCATATCATGGCGTTGAGCCGGGCGATGCGGTCCGGCACAAGTCGAGGTGCGGAATGATGACCGTTTCACGTACGGAAGTCGCAATAGACGAGCTTACGGAACTGGTGACCCGGGCGCTGGCCTCCGTCGGACTGGAGGGCCGCGAAATGGAGCAGGTTCGCGAGGTTCTGCTCTATGCCCAATTCAGGGATAACAGTCAGGGTCTGCAGAAGATTCTGGAAGGCGCCGTCACGCCGCCTGCCGACCGGAAACCGGTTGAAGTGGTGCGGTCCGAAGGTGCGACCATGCGTATCGACGGCGGGCAGAACCCGGGCATGGCGGTTGCCACCCTTGCCAGTGATCACGCTGCCACTCTCGCCAAGACGCACGGGATCGGTCTCGTCGGCACGTTCAACACGTCAACGTCGACAGGTGCCATCGGCTATTACGCTGAGCGCATGGCGGCTACAGGCATGATCGGGATCGTAGTTGCCGGATCGCCCAAGGTCATGGCCATGGCCGGCGGGATCGACCCTGTCTTCGGGACCAATCCGATTGCCGTTGCCGTCCCGGCGCCGGACGAGCCCGTGGTTCTCGATATGGCGACCGCATCGATTGCCTGGTTTGCGCTGATCGAGGCCGCCCGGCGCGGCGAGCAGGTTGCCGGCGACCTTGCAGTGGACGGGGACGGGGTGCCGACAACGGATCCGGAATCGGCCATGGCCGGAGCGCTGCTGACATTCGGCGGACACAAGGGAGCGGGACTGGCGCTCATGGTTGAAATGCTGACCGGCCCGCTGGTGGGAGCGGGGGTCGTTGGCGACGCCGATGCGTCGAGCAATCGGGGGCTTGCCTTTGTCGCGATCAGGCCGTCGGCGCTGGTCGATCAGAAGATCTTCGATGACGCCGTCGACCGCCTGTGCAGGCGTATCAGGGCTGGCCGGCCGGCGCCGGGCGGTGGCCCCGTCACGCTGCCCGGAGACCGCAGCCGCGCGCGCCTGAAACGGTATCAGGATGCGGGCACAATCGAGATCGATACCGCCCTGTTGGAGGGGCTGCGAAAGGTGGCCCGCGGCGAAACGGCTTAACTGCCGTATTGCGAGAATGATTTACGGTTACGTCCCGTGATGTGCTCGCCGGCGCGCACCGGCGGATAGCGCGGCTCGGCGCCGGCCGGCAGATTGAGATCACGAGGATCGACGATCGCGTCCGTATGAGGGTCGAAGAAGATCGGGATCGAATGTCGCTTCCGTCCCGACCTGTTGATCACGCGATGCAGCGTTGATGTGAACCGGTCGTTGGTCCAGCGCTGCAGGAGATCGCCGATATTGCAGACCAGTGTGCCGGGGATTGGCGGCGCCTCGATCCAGTCCCCCGCCACGTTTCGCACCTGGAGTCCTCCGTTTGAATCCTGGAGCAGGAAGGTCAGCACGCCAAAATCCGTGTGCGCCGCGGCGCCGAAGCGCTGCTCGCTTTCGTGACCGGCGTCGGATGGCGGATAGTAGACAAGCTGTCCGCGCGCCAGCGGTGTTTGATAGCGGCTTTCGAAGAAGTCGGCCGGCAGGTCAAATCCGATCGCAATAGCGGAAAGAATTCGTCTTCCAAGATTGCAGACAGCGTCGTAGTAGGGCGTCAGCTGCGGTTTCAGGTCCGGCATGACGTCGTCGGGCCATTTGTTCACGGCCATGAGCGGCCGGCCCGCCACAATGTCCGGATGATCGCTGCCGATTTCGTGGCCCCAGAAGAACACCTCCTTGAGGTCATATGTGGCGGCGCCATCCATTGTCGCCATGCCGGTGCGCATCCAGCCGCGCTGTGTCGTATCGATTGCGATGGTTGATTTCTGCTCTTCAGGCAATGCGAAGAACGATTCCGAGACGGCGAATGCCTGGCTCGCAAGGTTCTCGGATATGCCGTGGTTTGCCAGGTAGAAAAAGCCGACGCGCGTAGCAGCGTCGTGGATGGCGCGGGCGACGCGACCCGGTTCCTTGCCTGCGATCAGGTCTCCGACGTCCACGACGGGAATCTCGGAAAAGGGAACCGATTTCGCCGCGGCGAAGTCGTTATCAGGTGCAGCCATGGTCCGCGCCTCCCGTTTTGAGCCCGCGACAGTCATGCGCGATACTGTGCGGCAACCGGGGGCCGCGATCAATGGTACACGGGTCAGACACCCGTTCAGGTCATGACAGGCATACCGATTACGCAATTGTCACGGTAGACGGCAGACGTGATGATCGGGAATTCGACTCTGATGCGGCGCGCGGTCATCCGTGCGCTGTGCCCAAATGAAAAAGCTTGGCGAAATCCTCCCCATTCTTGTCGCCGCAGGCATCCTGCTCGCCGGTAACGGTCTGCAGGGGACGCTGCTCGCCGTCCGCGCCAATATCGAGGGATTCAGCGCCACCGCAATCGGGCTGATCGGAGCAACCTACTTTCTCGGTTTCATGTTCGGCTGCCGGTACGCGCCGCAGCTCATCGCCAATGTGGGGCATATCAGGGCGTTCGCCGCCTTTGCCGCAATCGGCGCCGCCGGTGCTCTGCTGCTGGTGCTGATGGTCGATCCGATCGTCTGGATGGTCATCCGCTGTGCCATGGGCATTGTTTTTGCCGGCCTTTCCATGGTGATGGAAAGCTGGCTCAACGAGCGCGCGGACAGGTCGGACCGGGGGCGCATCCTCGGGCTCTATCGCACGGTCGATCTCTGCGCGGTGACGGGCGGCCAGTTCCTGCTGCCGGTCTTCGGCGCGGAAGGCTTTGCCCTGTTCGCCATCGTCGGAATCCTGTTCTGCCTCGCGCTGGTGCCGGTTTCCCTGACGCGCGGGCCGTCACCGAAACCGCCGGAGCAGCATGAATTCAATCTGCGCTGGGCTTGGACGATCTCGCCACTCGCCGTCGCCGGATGCCTGACCATCGGGCTGACCGGCAGTGCATTCAGGCTGGTGGGTCCAATCTACGCCGCCGAAATCGGTCTGGACGTCACGCAACTGGCCATATTCATGAGCGCGGGCATTGTCGGCGGTGCATTGATGCCTCTGCCTCTCGGCTGGCTTTCCGACAGGTACAACCGGCGCTGGCTGGTCGTTGCCGCGACGACGGGCGCCGCCTTTGCAGGACTGTTCCTGTCGCTTATCCCGGCGGGCGACCCGAACCTGATCTATCTCGGCTCGTTCCTGTTCGGGGCGTTTGCGATGCCGCTCTATTCGCTTTCGATCGCCCACGCCAACGATCTGGTTGAGCCCGGAGAGTTCGTGCAGTCTTCTTCCGCGCTGCTGTTCGTGTTCGGCGTCGGGGCGACGATCGGTCCGTTTGTCGCCGCACTCGTGCTTGACTGGTTCGGGCCGCCGGCAATCTTCACCTATACGACGGTGATGCACACCGCATTCGTGGTGTTCGTGTTCTACCGCATGGTTCGCCGGCCGACTGTGCCGGCACTGCGGCGTTCCGTGTTCACGGCCTTCATGCGCACGAGCCCGGCGATCTTCGGGCTCGCGCGCAGAAACGGGCAATCGTCATCCGAGTAATGCAGACCTTTGCGTCTTCACCGGGATTTGTCCGGGACAAATGCGCGCAAGCCGCGATCCGTCTTGCCGCCTGCCGAAAAAGCGGCAAGTATCTGCGTCGATGAATACCGATATTCAGAACACCATTGCCGAGCTTGAGCGTGCCGCCGCCGCACATATCGATGCGGGGCGAATGGACGACGCGCTCGGTGCGGCGGCGGAGATTCAACGCCTGGCACCCGACGCGCCCGATGCGCTGGCTGCTGCCGGGGCAATCGCCATGAAAGCCGGCCACCGCGGCGAAGCCGCCCGGTTCTTCATGGCGCAGATGGAGGCGATGGACCAGACCGGTTCGGGGGACGCGATGGCCTACAACCGGCTCGGTCACACGTTGCGAAACCTGAACGCGCCGCGCCTCGCGATCAATGCCTTCAAGCGGTCGGCGAACCGCGCGCCCCAGATGGTGGAAAACCACGTCCTGCTTGCGGACCTTCTGGAGAAGATCGGCGAATACGACGTTGCGGAGACGGCGTGCCGGCACGCGCTGCAATTGTCGCCCGGCAATCCGGATGTCATGGCGACACTGGGTGTGGTCATGCATCGCAAGGGGCGGCCCGCCGAGGCGGCGGATGCCTACCGCGTCGCGCTCGCGGCCCATCCCGAATGGGACTTCCTCTACAATAATCTTGCCGCCGCCCTGATGGAGGCGGGCAGCGCGGATGAGCTGGTTACCGTCTGCGACGCCTGGCTTGACCGGTCGCCTGACGATATCGAGGCGCTGTCATTCAAGGCCCTCGCGCTGAACGAAGCGGGCAGACGGGACGAGGCGAGACAACTGCTCGACTTCGATCGATTCGTAAGGACGCACATCGTTACGGTGCCCGAAGGCTACGAGAATCTCGCGGATTTCAACAAGGCTCTGGAGGCCCACGTGCTGGCGCACCCGACGCTCGCAACGCCGCCCGAGGATCACCCGACCTGGCATCACCCCCGGCTTCAGATCACCGAGGAGATACTGGATGGGGAGAAAGGTCCCGTGGCGGATCTGGAGCGCCTGATGAACGAGGCGATCAGTGCTTATCAGGAGGCGGTGCCCCAGGATCCGGACCATCCGTTCCTCGCCAATCCGCCGTCCGACTGGACGCTCTCAGCGTGGGGGGCCGTGCTCAACGGCGCCGGCAACCAGCAGCCCCATATTCATGAAGACGGATATCTGAGCGGGGTCTACTACATCCGCATTCCCGATGAAGTCTCAAGTGAAGAGAACGACGAGGAGGCCGGTTACGCCGGCGGCTTCGAGGTCGGGCGACCGCCGGACGAACTGCACTGCCATGCCGAACCGGAGATCCGGGCAATCAGACCCTATGAGGGGCTGATGCTGTTGTTCCCGGCCTTCATGTATCACCGCACCATCCCGTTCGAATCCGATACGAAACGGATCTGCATCGCGTTCGACGTGGTGCGGAAGTAAGCCGGATCAGAAGATCGGCGAATCTACCGGTTCAGCGATTGGCTGACCGTGGGAGCGCCGGCGCGGGCGACCATGCCGCGGAGGGAATTGTCGTCAGTCGGTGCCTGGACGAACGGGCAGGCCCCTTTGGTGACCTCCCAGCTCGTGTTGTTGAGCACACGGACGCATCGTGCCATGCGCGGACCGTTGGCCGTGTTGATGCAGACTGATTGTCCAAGCTGAATGTCCTGGCCCTGGAACCGGCAGGTGCAATTAGGCGCAGCCTCAACGGCGACGTGCGCGGACACCATCAGAAGTGTCGCGGCACAGAGCAGACTCCCCGATATGCGCACCGCTATCCCATTGGTAGGGATTGTAACAGATTCCCGTCTTTTTTGAAATGGCGGCGGCCGGAATCTAGATCGGCTGGCCCTTCTTGAGCAGTTTCTCAATCAACTGGCGCTGGATGATGCCGCGGCTGTCCCCGGCTCCGAAAGACAGGACACCTGACGAGAATGTCGTTCCGTAAGTGGTGGCGAGATTCACCGTCTGACCCACGGCGGTGATGAACTGGCGGTCGTGAAGCTCGCTCAGCGGATGGATGAACGTTGCCCAGACAATATCGTGCGCAATGGCGTAGCGCGCGTCGAGGGCGGTGTCGAAATTCGCCTGCATCATGCGGGTCAGTTCGTCCTGTGAGACTTCGCTGGTCTTGCGGATCGCGATCAGGATCCGCATCCGATTGTGTTTCTGGTCGGTCACGACGACCACAGGCACTTTTTCGACGGTGAGCTGCCAGCCGTTCTTGCGCCGCTTGGCAGTGTCATCCAGCCTGCGGATGATCTTGCCCATCTTCTCCAGGGTCATGGTGCCCTCGGCGATCTTCTTTTTCTGCGGGCCCGGAGGCTCCGACTCCGGCTTGGCGGTCTGCTCCTGGCCGGTACCGGTCTGCGGGTTGACCTTCTCCTGCAGTTCCGGCTTGCCGTCCTGAGCGAGGACCGGAGTCGAAAATGCGAGCGCAAAGGCAGTAGCGAGGAAGACGGGCGAGAGTCGGGTCATGTCTGCTCCCTGTTTCAGGAAATGGGGCGGCGTATCTATAAGAGTGTGTTTTCCCGACAAGCTTCTCAAGGGACGTCACAAAATGGCCATTCAAAAGTTCGGGATGACCGGCATCGGCGCATAAAAAATGCCCCCGACCGGGTCGGGGGCAGATTTCGGAATGTGTGACTGTGTCCTCAGTATCTCCAGGGGCTGCGGCAGTAGTGGTAGTAGCCGTCATAACCCAGGAACTGGTCCGTGCGCGGATTGTAGGAACGGTACCGCCTGAGACACCAGTTCACATGTCGGCTGCCGCGACGGTAGTAGCGCGGCGGTGCGTAGGCGTAGCCGCCCCACCATCTGCGCGGATAGTGCCAGCCACCGTAATAGTGCCAGCCCGGGCGATAATACCGGAATCGCGGGCCATGCCAGTGGCGTCGGCCGCGGCGGTGCACCTTTTTTGCCTCTGTTGTATTTTCGTTGAGTTCCGGCAGGGCAATCGCCGTGCCGGCATTGACGGGTGCTGCCGAAGCCTGGCCGGAAAGCCCGACGGTGGCGAGTCCACCGATCATGGCTGCAGCGGCGAGGGCAAGCATTGCGGGTTTGTGCATCAAACGTACTCCTCGATTCCCGCCCCTCCATTGGCTCAGGTAATGGCTGAACCAGCGTGTTCAAGTCTTCGTGATCGGATTGACGTTAATGGAAGGCTAAGGACGCCGGATTGACAGCGATCAATGCGGTCAGCGAACCGGAGGCATGACCAGTTGGCGGGCACGGCAGGAGCGGCGCTCATTCTCTCCGCAAGCCCTCGGCTTGAGGTCGCGCGTAAAGCAGATGCGGATTTCCCGGAGACGTGCACGATCACGCCGATTGCCGCATTGGACGGAGATCCCGTTTGGCTTGAGCCACCGGTTGGTGGACAGGAAGTCTCGAACCAGCTGATCCGGCGTGGTGACTATAGCCTTGCGCGGCGTGACGTATCTTGCCGGTTTGCGGACCGCTTCGAAGAGTTTCCTGGTCGCGTCGAAATATTGCCGTTGCGACAGTCCCGAACAGGTGCCGTGTTTCTTCCACTCGTGAATGACGAGGCGCTTGGACGGCATGATGTCGAGCATGGCGCTGATCTGCCGGTTCGGCACATAGCGCTCCCTCGTCTGACAGTAGTCGGGCCAGCCGCGCCGGTATTGAGGCCACAGGCCGTGCACCACCAGATCATATGCCCGGCTGCCGCCGCATTGCTGCCGGTCCTTGCGGCCGGCATTGGACGCGCAATAGGTCGGGCTCCAGGACAGGGAGAGGACGTAATAGTCGAAGTCGCCGGCCTGTCCCCGGGCGTGGGCTTCAGTTCCGGCGGCCAGCAGGCCGATGGCCAGTGCTGCAAGGCCGGTGCGCAGGAGGGAAGGGGGGTTGGGTTGCCGTGTCATGGTGAAGACGCTAGCCCGGAATTCTGACAGTGTCACGACCTGCGGTTACCCGCTGGTCCCCGCTTTCCGCAAGGAGAGGCCGTGCAGCGTCGACCGGACGATGATTTCGATCTGCGAGCGGATTTCCGGCAGTGGCACGGCGACGAAACGATGCTCCATGCCGAGGACGACGATGCCGTGGACGGCGGAGAACAGGGCGCGCGCGAGAGTCTGGATTTCCTCATGCGAAGCGTCCGGGAGGAAGTCCATCAACGGGACGGCAATGTGTCCGATGAGCTTCGCCTGTTCAACGAGATGCCACTCCGGCGTCGGCCGGCCGTCGGCAAACTTGTGTTCGAACAGGGCTGACCACAAGCGGGGGTTTTCGGCCGCGAAGTCCAGATAGGTCATCGCGAGGCCGACCATGACCTCGACCGTATCATCCTGCCCGATCTGTGCGATCCGGGATGAAAGCTTCTCGTCCAGCCGGCTCAGTGTCCGTGACGAGACGACGAAAATCAGTTCGTCCATGTCCGCAAAGACATTGTAGATCGCGCCCAGGGCACATCCGGCGTCGCTGGCAAGATCGCGTGCCTTCAGGGTTGCCAGTCCGTTTTCCGCAATCCGCTTCTCCGCCGCCTCGATCAGGTCATTCCGCAGTTTGCTGCGGCGAATTTCGGTCTTCGTTGCCATTTACCAGTTCTTCATCAAAAATTGAACATCGTTCACATTTTTCTTGAACATCGTTCAAAGATGCGTATCTTAGCGATTGTGAACATTGTTCATACAAGGAGACGAATCCATGTTCAAGTCATTGATTACGCTATTTCGCGGCACAGCGCACGAAGCCGTCACAGGCGTGGTCGACGCCAACATCATGACGGTGCTCGACCAGCAGTTGCGCGACTGCGCAGCCATCATCGACAAGGCCCGCAAATCCGTGGCGCTGGCTGTCGCCCAGAAGCGGCAGGAAGAGGACCGGCTGACCCGTACTGTCGAGCGCATTAGCGATCTCGAAGACCGCGCCCGTGCCGCCCTTGAGAAGGGAAGCGAAGATCTGGCGCGGGAAGCGGCCGAAGTGATTGCCAATCTCGAAGCCGAGCGTGACGCGTCGAGGGACGCGGTTCAGACCTTCAACACCGAAATCCGCAGGCTGAAAACCATCGTGCGTAACGCCGAAGCGCGTCTGCTTGAACTCAAGAGGGGGCAGCGCCTCGCCAAGGCGACCGCGAGCGCCCAGAAGCTGCGTGACCGGGGAATTGCCCGGAATGCCAATGGCGTCAATACGTTGAACGATGCCGAGGAGACGCTTGAACGGCTGCGGTCCCGACAGAAGGAGATCGATGACGCAAATCAGGCGCTGGACGAAATGGACCTCACCGCCAATCCGAAAAGCGTTGCCGAAAAGCTGGCTGATGCAGGCTGCGGCTCACCGATCAGGTCGAGCGCGGACTCGGTGCTGGATCGTTTGCGTAGCGACGGCACGTCGTCGAACGACGGCAAATAACCCAAAACTTCCCGTCCGAAAAGGAGGACAGACATGAATACGCGTTTTCAGCAGCATTCCCCGGCCTGGGTGAACTTTTCCTATGCCATGTTTTTGGTTTCGGTCGCAGCCACGGTGCTCGGCATCGTGTATCTGGATATCGACTTCGGCAGCCGCGGCTACCTGCTGATGGGTGTCCTGATGATTGTTCAGACGTCGATCAACGTCACCAAAACCATCCGTGACAATCATGAAGGCGACAACCTGATCCGCAAGATCGAGGACGCAAAAACCGAGAAGCTGCTCCTCGACGCGGAAAGCGAAGGTTCGCGCCTTTAACCGACAATCAACCAAAACACGAATCGGCGAGCGGCCACAACCTCCGATTAAGGACGCTGTGGTCTGCTTGCCGACCCCGAGTGAGGAGATAGTCAGATGACCAATGCTCTCATGATGTCGCGGAAATTCGCGCCCCTGTTCTGGACGCAGTTCCTGTCCGCATTCAACGACAACTTTCTCAAGAACACGCTGGTGTTTCTGATCCTGTTCTCGCTCGCCGGCTCCGAGGAGGCGAGACTGGTCACGATTGCCGGTGCAGTTTTCATGGCCCCGTTCCTGTTCCTTTCCGCGCTGGGCGGCGAGATCGCCGACCGCTTCGACAAGGCGGACATCGCGCGGCATCTCAAGCTAGCCGAGATCGGTGCAGCAGGTGTAGCGGTCGGAGGCATCGCCCTGCAGTCGATCCCGGTACTCATGACCGCACTGTTCCTGTTCGGAGTCGTGTCGGCCCTGTTCGGACCGATCAAATACGGAATCCTTCCCGACCATCTCGACCGCAGCGAGCTTCCCAAGGCGAACGCCTGGATCGAGGGGGCGACGTTCATCGCGATCCTCGGCGGCACGGTCGTGGCCGGCCTGGCTTCGGCAAACGGTATCAGCGTGCTGGTCTTCGGCCCGATGATGCTGGCCCTTGCAGTCGGTGCATGGCTCGCCAGCCGGTATATCCCGTCGACGGGCGCAGCAGCGCCTGATCTGCGGATTGACCGGAATGTGCTGCGTTCGACCTGGCGGCTGCTGGGCGAGCTCCGCGGCGACCGGCGCCTGTTCCGGGCCAGTGTCATGACGTCCTGGTTCTGGATGGTCGGCGCCGTCGTGATGTCCCTGCTGCCGTCGATGGTGACGGAAACGCTTGGCGGTCCGGAAACCGCTGTCACACCTTACCTTGCTGTCTTCGCCATTGCCGTCGGAGCGGGCTCCGCTGTTGCCGCCTGGCTTTCGGCCGGCCGGATCATCCTGCTGCCGGCCGTCGCCGGAACGCTGCTGCTGGCCGTTTTCGGTTTCGATCTCGCCTGGGCCCTGTGGGGTGCGGGTAGTGTGGCGAGTGCCGCGACACTGACGGAATTCTTTGCCACGCCGGTTGCGATCCGTGTCGCCATCGACCTCGCCGGCATGGCGTTCTCGGGCGCGCTTCTGGTCGTTCCGACCTTCTCCGCCGTGCAGGCCTGGGCGAAGCCTGACAGGCGTTCGCGTGTCGTGGCGGCCGTGAATGTTCTGGCGGCCGGTTTCATGGTCATCGGCGGGTGCGTGGTCGCCGGACTGCAATCCGTCAACGTCACGATCCCGATGCTGATGGCGGGTCTCGCCCTTATCAACGCGATTGCGGCGGTCGTCATGTTCAAGTTCCTGCCGACGAGCCCGTTCCGCGACTTCGTGTCGATCCTGTTCCGCGCGTTCCATCGTCTGGAAATCGAGGGCCTCGAGAACTTCGAGAAAGCCGGCAAGAATCCGATCCTTGCGCTCAACCACGTGAGCTTCCTGGACGGTCCGCTGGCGCTCGCCCTGATGGACGATGATCCGGTGTTCGCCATCGACTACACGATCGCGCAGCGCTGGTGGGTGAAGCCGTTCCTGAAGCTGACCCGTGCCCTGCCGCTCGATCCGTCAAAGCCTATGGCGACCCGGACGCTGATCCGGACCGTGAAGGACGGCAATCCGCTGGTCATTTTCCCTGAAGGCCGGATCACCGTGACCGGCAGCCTGATGAAGGTCTATGACGGCGCCGCCATGGTCGCGGACAAGACCGGCTCGATGGTCGTTCCGATCCGCATCGAGGGCCTGGAAAAGTCCTTCCTCTCAAGGCTGACACCGGAGCATGGCCGCCGCAAGCTCTTCCCCAAGGTCAAGGTAACGATCCTGGAGCCCGTAAAGCTCGAGGTGTCGCCCGAACTTCGGGGCCGCAAGCGGCGCATGGAGGCCGGCGCGCATCTCTACCAGATCATGTCGGAGCTGATTTTCCGGACCACGTCCACGGACCGGACCGTGCTCGACGCCGTCATCGCGACGGCAAAGGACCGGGGCATGAAGACGCTTGCAGTCGAGGATCCGGTGACCGGCTCGCTCAGCTACGGCAAGCTGCTGACCGGCGCGTCGGTGCTTGCGCGCAAGTTCGCCGCGTCGTGGCCTCAGCAGGACACGCTGGGCGTCATGCTGCCGAACGCCAACGGTGCCGCGGCGACCATTCTCGGCGTGATGTCGGCCGGCAAGGTGCCCGCCATGATCAACTTCACGGCCGGCACAGCGAATATCCTCGCCGCCTGTAAGGCAGCGCGGATTGGCACCATCCTGACGTCCAGGGCGTTCATCGAGCAGGCCCGCCTGACGGATGTCGTCGAGGAGCTCGGCCGGACGGTCGAGATCGCCTGGCTGGACGATATTCGCGAGACCGTGAGCCTGGTCGACAAGATCCGCGGCCTGGTGACCAAGACCTCTCCGCTGGTCAATCGCGAGGCCGATGATCCGGCGGCGATCCTGTTCACGTCAGGTTCGGAAGGTACGCCGAAGGGGGTTGTGCTGACGCACAGGAATATCCTGTCGAATGCCGCCCAGGCGGCCGCGCGGATCGACTTCAACAGCAGCGACAAGGTGTTCAATATCCTGCCGGTATTCCATTCGTTCGGTCTCACAGCGGGTACGATCCTGCCGCTGATCTCCGGCGTTCCGGTCTATTTCTATCCGTCGCCGCTGCACTACCGGATCGTTCCGGAGCTGATCTATGCGTCCAACGCGACGATCGTGTTCAGCACGGACACGTTCCTGAACGGCTATGCCCGGATGGCGCATCCCTACGACTTCCGGTCGCTGCGGTACTGCTTTGCCGGTGCGGAGCCGGTCAAGGCCTCGACCCGCGAGACCTATATGGAGAAGTTCGGGCTGCGCATTCTGGAGGGCTACGGCGTGACGGAAACCGCTCCTGTGATCTCCATCAACACGCCGATGTTCCATCGCTCAGGGACGGTTGGCAAGGCGCTGCCCGGCATGGAAACGCGGTTGGAGCCGGTTCCAGGCGTCGACGAAGGCGGTCGCCTGTTCGTGCGCGGTCCCAACGTCATGGCCGGGTATCTCAAGACCGACAAGCCGGGCGTCCTGCAGCCGCTTGAGGACGGCTGGCATGATACCGGCGATATCGTCACCATCGACGAGGACGGCTTCATCACGATCCGCGGCCGGGCCAAGCGCTTCGCCAAGATCGGCGGCGAGATGATCTCGCTGGCCGCCGTCGAGTCGCTGGCCGGCGAACTGTGGCCGGGCGTGCTCTCGGCTGTGGCCTCCGAGCCCGATCCGCGCAAGGGTGAGCGGCTGGTTCTGGTCACCGAGGCCGAAGGCGTAACGCGCGCCGATTTCCTGGCCTTCGCGCGCTCGAAGGGCGCATCGGAACTCATGGTTCCGGCGGAGGTGATGACCGAAAAGGTGCCTGTGCTCGGCTCCGGCAAGGTCGACTTCGTCGCCGTCGACAAGCTGGTGCGCGGGCGGCGCGACGGTGTCAGCCGCGACGCGGCCTGACGGGCAACAACAATCAAGGAAGCCGGCTCCCTCGGGGGCCGGCTCTACTTCGGACAGCTCTGCGTCGACACGCAGCGCGCGCCGCCGCCCTTGCATTTCGCCTTCGGGGCGCAGATCACGCCGCGCGACTTCAGATCACAACAACAGAAGCGGCCCGAGCAAGTCGCCGCCGCGACGCGGTCAGCCGGAAATGACATCATCGGTTGAGCCGGGTTGACGAGCGCCAGCGTTGACGGCCCGTTGGCCTGTTCAGCCTGGACCGGAGTTGCAAGCAGGAGCGCCATCAACGACAGAGTGCTCGCGTAAAGAATGGATCGCATTGCCTAGCCTCCAATTTCCCCAGGCGGACGTGCGACACGACCCGCTCGGGAAGCCCCCTCCCATTATGAAAAGTTAGTATACGGATCAATTTGGGTCAAATGCCTGAAAGGCAGATGCCGTCGTCGTACCTCGCCTATGCGAGTCGATAGCCGGACCTGGGACAACGCCCCTCAACGAAATCGGGACTAACGCTTCTTGCCCTTGAAGGTGCGCGTGCCGGGGCGGCCGCCGGATGAGCGTCCGCGACCGCCTTTCGGTTTGCCCGGCCGTTCGGTCTTGCCGTGGCGGCCCGCCTTGTCCTCGATCGCCATCTGGCGGGCGAGGGGATCGTCGGCGACCATGAGTTCCGTTTCCTGCAGCCGCTTGATTTCGTCGCGCAGACGTGCCGCTTCCTCGAATTCGAGGTCGGCGGCGGCGTCGCGCATGCGCTTTTCAAGATCGGCGAGGTGGGCTTCGAGGTTGTGGCCGATCAGGTTGCCTTCCTCGGCGAAACCGGCGTCGACCGTGACGTGGTCCTGCTCGTAGACGCTTTCGAGGATGTCGGCGATGTTCTTGCGCACGCTCTCCGGCGTAATGCCGTTGGCCACGTTATAGGCTTCCTGTTTCTCCCGGCGGCGATTAGTTTCGGCCATCGCCCGTTCGATTGAGCCGGTGATCTGATCGGCATAGAGAATCACACGGCCGTCGACGTTGCGGGCCGCCCGGCCGATGGTCTGTACCAAAGAGGTTTCCGACCGCAGGAAGCCTTCCTTGTCGGCGTCCAGGATGGCGACGAGCGCGCATTCGGGGATATCTAGCCCCTCGCGCAGCAGGTTGATGCCGATCAGAACGTCGAACGTCCCAAGCCTCAAATCGCGGATGATCTCGATACGCTCCAGTGTGTCGATGTCAGAATGCATGTAGCGCACGCGAATGCCCTGCTCATGCATGTACTCGGTAAGATCCTCCGCCATTCGCTTGGTCAGAGTCGTGACGAGGACACGCTGGCCGTTCGCGGCAACGTCCTGGCATTCGGCAATCAGGTCGTCGACCTGGGTGCCGACAGGGCGGATGTCAACCGGCGGGTCGGTCAGGCCGGTGGGGCGGATGACCTGTTCGGCGAATACGCCGCCGGTGCGGTCCATTTCCCACTTGCCGGGCGTCGCCGACACGTAGACGGACTGGGGCCGCATGGCGTCCCATTCCTCGAACTTGAGAGGGCGGTTGTCCATGCAGGACGGCAGCCGGAAGCCGAATTCCGACAGGGTCGCCTTGCGGTTGAAGTCGCCGCGGTACATGCCGCCGAGCTGCGGCACGGTGACGTGGCTCTCGTCGACAAAGACCAGTGCGTTGTCGGGCAGGTATTCGAACAGTGTGGGTGGCGGTTCGCCCGGCCGGCGCCCCGTCAGGTAGCGGGAATAGTTCTCGATGCCGGCGCAGGACCCTGTCGCCTCGATCATCTCCAGATCGAACGTGGTGCGTTGTTCCAGACGCTGTGCTTCAAGCAGCTTGCCCTGCTCGTTGAGTTCCTCAAGCCGGATCTTCAGCTCCGCCTTGATCGACTTCATGGCCTGCTGAAGGGTCGGGCGAGGCGTTACGTAATGCGAGTTGGCGTAGACCTTCACCGTCTTGAGCTGGTCGGTCTTCTGGCCGGTCAACGGGTCGAACTCGGTGATGCCCTCGATCTCGTCGCCGAACAGCGAGATGCGCCAGGCCCGGTCTTCAAGGTGAACCGGGAACAGCTCGACGGTGTCACCGCGCACGCGGAATGTGCCGCGCTGGAACGCCTGGTCGTTGCGCCTGTACTGCAGCGCCACGAAGTCGGCCAGAAGCTGGTTACGGTCGATGCGCTCGCCGGCCTCGAGCGAGAAGGTCATGGCGGTGTAGGTCTCGACCGACCCGATACCGTAGATGCAGGAGACGGACGCCACGATCACCACGTCGTCGCGCTCGAGCAGGGCGCGGGTCGCGGAGTGACGCATCCGGTCGATCTGCTCGTTGATCGAGCTTTCCTTCTCGATATAGGTGTCGGTGCGCGGGACGTAGGCTTCCGGCTGGTAGTAGTCGTAATAAGAGACGAAATACTCCACCGCGTTTTCGGGGAAGAAGCTCTTGAACTCGCCGTAGAGCTGTGCGGCCAGCGTCTTGTTCGGCGCCAGGATAAGGGCAGGGCGCTGGGTCGCCTGGATGACCTGCGCCATGGTGTAGGTCTTGCCTGAACCGGTTACGCCCAGCAGAACCTGATCGCGTTCTTCCGAATTGACCCCGCCCACAAGCTCGGAAATCGCTTCCGGCTGGTCGCCCGCCGGCTCGTACTCCGAAATCAGCTCAAGCCGGATACCGCCCTCGGATTTTTCCGGGCGCACGGGCCGGTGCGGCACGAAGGCCGCGAGTTCGGCGCCGGTGATCGGCTGGGCAGGGGCTTCGGACAGTCCGCTCATGGGCGACAATATAGTTTCCGGCGACGCCAAAGGCCACGGCGCAGGTAACGGTTTCCAACGACTTCCTGACACCTTTTGTCAGGAGGCTGGCGCAGGGGCTGACATATTCCTCCAACCACCTTGCGCCAAGCGGCCGGCTGTGTCTTCACTCTGCGCGATAGACGTCTGTCGATGCCTGACATTGCCTGAGCAGCCCAGGAGTGGAAAATGACCGATCCCGTCACATACCTGACCTTTGTCGCCGCCTGTATTGCAATCGTGATCGTCCCCGGACCTTCGGTGACCGTGATCATCGCGAACAGCCTGCGCCACGGGACGCATGCGGGACTGCTCAACGTCGCCGGAACGCAAGCCGGTCTCGCCATCATGCTGGCCGTGCTGGCGGCGGGCCTGACGACCGTCGTGGCCTTCATGGGCGTGGCGTTCGAATGGATCCGGATTCTCGGCGCCGCCTATCTCATCTGGCTCGGTATTCAGTTGTGGCGTTCCCGCGGCAAGCTGGGCGACAGTTCAGAAGCGCCCAGGCCGCGCGGCGGATTCTTCTGGCAGGGCCTCCTGGTCGTCCTGTCCAACCCGAAGGCACTGGTCTTCTTCGGCGCGTTCATTCCGCAGTTCATAGATCCGGCCGGGAGCGCGTTCTGGCAGACGCTGTTCCTGGGTGCGACGTTCATGGTCGTGGCGACGGTTCTGGATAGCGCCTACGCGTTCGCCAGTGGCGGTGCCGGTTCCTGGCTGACAGGGCGCAACGTGCGGATCGTCGAACGGATCAGCGGCAGTTGCCTGATCGGCGGCGGGGTCTGGCTGGCGTTTTCGCGCCAGAACTAGAGACCGCCGGCCGTCATTCGCCGCTCCGCGTGATCTTGTCGATCGAAACCGCGCGACCGTTCGCGCGGTGTCTCAATTTTGCCTATTTGCCCTTCAAGACTCCGTATTCAGACTAATCGGGAGGTGTGTTCGTGCGGGCACCTCCCGCGGATGGCCGATGAAGGGGTGTAACCATGTCGATCCTGAAGACCATTGCGGGTTTTCTTATTGTCCTTGCCGTCGCTCTGGCGGCTATCGGAACGCTGCTGCCGCGCGACATTACTGTCGACCGCAGCGTCGTCATTGCGGCAACGCCGGAGAAGGTGTTTCCGCACGTCAACAGTCTGAAGAATTTCAATGCATGGTCGCCCTGGGCGAAACGCGATCCCGGGACGCGGTATGTGTTCGAGGGGCCGGATGAGGGGCTTGGCGCCAAGATGCTCTGGAAGAGTGAACACCCGGATGTCGGTTCGGGAATCCAGGAGATCACCGAGAGTGTCGAGAACAAACGCGTTCGCATGGCGCTCGACTTCGGCGATATGGGGACCGCTGTGGCGAGTTACCGCCTCGAGCCCGAGGGCGGCGGGACGAAGGTCACCTGGGGATTCGAGACCGATCTGGGGAACAATATCATGTGGCGCTACTTCGGCCTGATGATGGATCGCTGGGTCGGCACCGAATACGAAAGAGGCCTGGCCAACCTCAAGCAGCTCGTCGAAAACCGGAGCGGGTGAGGGGAACGTCCGGCTCAAGGCCGGTTTAGAAGTTCCTCGCCGTGCTCCCGAGCGCGAGGACGATATAGGCGATCGTCATGACCCAGAAGCCGTGCGCGGATGCATAGGGAATTGGCGTGAACTTGCCGGCGATCGCCAGGACCGCAAGGACCAGCGATACGATGAAGATGATCCGTTTGGGCGCGTTGGTCGTCAGTGCCATATCTTGAGCCTCCTCGTTGCAATACCTGGACCGCTCCGCATTTCAGCGGGATGATTTCGGTCATCGGCGTGGTTGGTGTAATCTTGGGTCATGGATGAGTCGCTGGAGATTCGTGGAAACGATTTCGACGCCCGCGTCGACAGCGAACCTGCGGTGATGCGCAGGGGCGCTCACTGGTCCATATTCATGCCAACCGTCGTTGTTGCCTTGCTCTACGGCGGAACCTGGCTGCTCCTGGCCTCCCATGACAGGGCGCACGGCGATCTGGGTCGCTTGCTGATGCTGGTCTGCGCTCTCGGCGTGCCCATGCTGCTGGTACACGCCTTTCTGCGCTATATGTCGACATGTGTGACGGTGACGAAATCGGCGGTAATCCTCGAAAGAGGCTGGCCGCGTCGCCAGCCGATCACGGTCGTTCTGGGCGATGTCGCCGAGGTGGAAACCGGGCGCCCGCTTTTGGGCCGGCTGTTCGGATCAGGCGCCCTGATCGTCAGAACGCGCAGGAACAAGCGGTTGGTGGTGAACGACCTGGACGATCCGGACGCTCTTGCCGAGACGCTCCGCCTGCTTTCCCGATAGATTCCGTCCGCCATCAGGATTGCTCCGCCTTCGGCCGGCCTGGGCGGTTCCACACCGAGACGAGGAAAGTCAGCAACATCAACGCAAGCGCCGTGGCGGCGAGCGCCGGCTGGGAAACCGTTACCCTTTCTGGCTTGGGCATCGGGTCGGGCGCGCGTGGCGGGCTGTGCATGGCAAGATAGATCGGTGCGGTCGCACGCATTGCGATGGCAACGTCGATGTAGTGCGCCGGTGCGACGGCGGCCAGTCGCAGCGATCCGCGGCGGATCGGGGCGAGGAGCGGCGCGGCGGGCGATTCTGCGTCCACCGACGCCGCCCACGTGAGCCCGAAGTCGCGGTCGGCGGGTAGTATGCCGTCTCCGGGCATCATCGTTTCAACCTGTTGGCCCAGGACCGCTGCTCCGTCCGGAACGCTCGCCGGTGCGGGGGCTATTCCGATCCACGTCAGCGCCAGCAAAGCCAGACTCGCCATGACGCGAGATCGAGGTCCTGATGTGTTGCCGCTATCGATGTGCCGCTTCCGGTGGTTATCCCGGGCAAGCGATGGCTCGCGACTCCGGTCGAATCCGGATCGCCGATACTCTTTTTTCCCCGCGGAGTACCGGTTCGCATTCATGGCCTGCTCCCCCACTTCAGTCACTCCTGTGGCGGAGTTCAGCGCCTGAATGCGGCCATATCTTTGACGGATTGTGCGGCGGAGGGGGAAATTTGGTGGCGATAATGTGTCGCAACTATGGGTTGCGCGTTCGCGGGAGCAATCAGGCGGGATCGGCGAGCATTTCGACATGTCCGGACTGCGCCGCAATACGGTCGATCCAGGCGCGGACATGACCGAAGTCCCGCAGGCTGAATCCGCCTTCATGCGCCACGTGCGTATAGGCATAAAGCGCGATGTCGGCGATCGAATAGGCATCACCGGCGAAGTAGGCGTGATCAGACAGATGGCGGTTCATTACATCGAGCGCGGCATGCCCGCGGTCCATCCATTCCGGGAAACGGTCCTTCTTCTGCTCCTCGCCGTCGGCGACGAACTTGCGCCAGAACCGGGCGACGGCAATGTAGGGTTCGTGGCTGTATTGCTCGAAAAACATCCATTGCAGGGTCTGAGCGCGGGTATACCGGTCGGCGGACAGGAGCGGCGTGCCCTCGGCCAGAAAGAACAGTGCTGCGTTCGACTCCGGCAGGAGTTTCCCGTCGTCCAGCTTCAGCACAGGGACACGGCCGTTGGGATTGATTTCGAGGAAGGCCGCATTCCGGGATTCGCCCTTGAAGATGTCAATATCGATCTGGTCATAGGCGATGCCGAGCTGCGCCATCGCCAGTCTCAGCTTGTAGCAGTTGCCGGAGTCTTGCATGCCATAGAGCGTGAACATGAAATGATGACTCTCCAAGGTCCCAAATGGTCCGTGCTCAACTGTGCCGCGAAAATCCGGGCCTTCACAAGTGGCACGAATGACAATATACGTAAAGATCATGCCAATCCGTCGTGCTGAAATTTGGCGAGATGACTCATGGACCGCAACAAACGAATCACCGTGCTGGCCTACGACCGGATGGCGACGTTCGAGTTCTCCATTCCGGTCGAAGTGTTCGGCCTGCCGCGGCCCTACCTCGATCCCTGGTACGATTTCGAAGTCTGCGCTCTGGAACGCGGCCCGCTGAGGGCGACCGGCGGTATCGCCATTTCCGTGGACGGCGGCCTTGATCGTCTGGCTGCAGGCGAGACGATCATTCTTCCCGGTTGGCGCGATCTCGACGTGCCGCCGCCCATGCGCCTGCTGGATGCTCTGCGCGAGGCTCACGACCGGGGCGCCCGGATCGCGACCATCTGCTCGGGCAGTTTCCTGCTGGCGGCGACCGGCCTGCTGGACGGACGGCGGGCGACCACACATTGGCACTATGCCGAGCGCATGCAGCGCCAGTTTCCGAAAATCCATGTCGACCCGAACGTGCTGTTCGTCGATGAAGGCAGACTGCTGACGTCGGCGGGCAGCGCGGCGGGCCTCGATCTTTGCCTGCATCTGGTCCGGCTCGACTACGGTGCCGCCGTCGCGGCACAGGTCGCCAAGCGTCTCGTGATCTACGCGCACCGGGATGGCGGGCAGGCGCAGTTCATCGATAGTGGGACCAGCCCCGAGTTCGGGCGGTTCGATGGCGTTGCCGAGTGGATTCAGCAGAACCTCGCCGCCGACGTCTCGGTCGACGATATGGCGGAGCGGGCGGGCCTGAGCCGCCGCACCTTCATCCGCCGGTTCAAGGACCGCTACGGCCAGCCGCCGCACACCTGGCTCACCGGCGAGCGTGTGCGCCGGGCACGGGAATTGCTCGAGACGACGGACAAGTCAGTGGAAGTCATTGCCGCTGAAACCGGGCTCGGCGGGGCGGCGACCCTGCGCCACCATTTCAGATCGCTGGTCGGGACCAGCCCGCAGTCCTATCGCCGCCGCTTCCGCTTCGCTGCTTGATCCGAATTACGTTTCCCGGACGCGATGCAGCGCGGAAGCGATGCTTCGCAGATCCGGGACCTTTCCGAACTCAGGCCTCAGTTCTTCGCGGCCCCGGTCTGCCCTGCGGGCAACCGGGGAACGGGGAAATTGGTTTGAGACGAAGGCTTTGCCTCACCCCCGCGCGGCGTTCATGCGTTCCATGTCCCGGCGCAGGCGGACGGCGTGGGTCTCTTCCGGGACCGTGATGTCGCTCCAGCGCACGACCGAGCCCTCCGGCACATCACTTTTGAGCGCGAAACCGTGCGCCAGTCCGATCGGCAGTGCGCCGGCGTCGAGGCTGGTCTGTGCGGGCACGAGCTTGCCCCAGACCGTGTAGCCGCCTTCGCCGTCAAGCATGTCACCGGCCTTGAGATCCTTCTTGGCGACGGAGACCACGTCGCCGACGAAGCCCCGGGTCGAGCCGGTCGGCTCACCGCGCAAAGCGGCCGAAAGCACGGAGATGCCGAGCTCCAGGCCGATCAGATGGAACGGCTTGTACATGCCGGCGTAGCGGCCGCTCGGATCCGTATTGAGGCCGTATTCGCGGAAGCAGTGCGCGGTGTAGTCATTGGGCGCCTCGAATACCGCATAGACGCCCCAGCGCAGGTCGCGCTCGACGGGTGAGCCGTCACGGTTGAGCGACGAGACAACCTCGACCTGTCCCTTGTGTTCGAGCACGCCGCCCGCGTCGGCCGGGCACAGTATGCGCGCCAGATCGTCCGCGCCGCAGGGCGGGAAGGAGAGGCCGTCGGAAGGCGGCTTCAGGCCGGTGGCGTTGGCGATCGCCGCCATTTCGAGCGCCGACTTGGTGCCGTCGACAAACGAGTTGAACATCTGCGGGTTCATGCCGGCAGCCTCCGCCTCTTCGGGCGTCCGGCCGTAATTGTCCCAGACCGTGTCCGGCGTGGACGCATGGTAGGACGGCAGGTACTTGGTGCCCTTGCCGGCGGCCACCACCTCGAAGCCGCAGGCCCGCGCCCAGTCCACGATCTCGGCGGTCATGGCCGGCTGATCGCCATAGGCCATGGAATAGACCACGCCCGCCCGCTCCGCCGACTGGGCCAGCAGAGCGCCGCCGAGCACATCCGCCTCGACATTGACCATGACGATATGGCGGCCCTCGGCGATGGCGCATTCGGCGTGGCGCAGGCCGGCGGCCGGATTTCCGGTGGCCTCGACGATGACCTCTACGCCTTCGGTGGCGATCGCGTCCTCACCGTCGTCCGTGAACCGGGTGGCGCTGATGCGTGCCTCGTCCCAGCCGACCGACCGGCAGGCGGCACGGGCGCGGTCCGGGTCGAGATCGGCGATCGCCGTGATTTCCAGACCGGTCATGGTCGGTGCCTGCGAGAGGAACATGGAGCCGAATTTGCCGGCGCCGATGAGTGCGACGCGGACCGGCTTTCCTGCGTCCGCACGCTGGTTGAGGAGGTGATGGAGGTTCATGGGGAATGTGGCTCCTTGCGAGGTCGCTCTGTTTTGGCCTCAGTGTCATACCCGGGCTCGACCCGGGTATCCAGCGAAACGGACGCCAACCGCCTGTCTCTGGATTGCCGGATCAAGTCCGGCAATGACAGAATCCAAGGGTTAAGTCCGGGCGTGCCGGGAATAAACACCGTTCCCGGCTGTTTTCTCGCCATAGGGCCTTGCGCTTGCGCGCCTGCGGGCGTAGCTTCCCGCCGGTTTGCCCGAAAAACCGTGACTCAACTCTACGATCAAGAGGCTCCCCATGGGTTTCATTGCCGACTCGCTGTCCCGTGTCCAACCGTCCGCAACCATTGCCGTTTCGACGAAGGCCGCCGAACTCAAAGCTGCCGGCCGCGACGTCATCGGCCTGGGCGCCGGTGAACCCGACTTCGATACGCCCGACAACATCAAGGCGGCGGCGATCGACGCCATCAACCGTGGCGAGACGAAATACACGGCCGTCGACGGTATCCCGGAGCTGAAGAAGGCGATCTGCGCCAAGTTCAAGCGCGAGAACGGCCTCGACTACGAGCCGTCCCAGGCGTTCGTGGCACCCGGCGGCAAGCCGATCATCTACAACGCCATGATGGCGACGCTGAACCCGGGCGACGAGGTGATCGTCCCCGCGCCGTACTGGGTGTCCTACCCGGATATCGCGCTGCTCGCCGGTGGCGAGCCGGTGATCGTCGACACCACGATCGAGAACGGCTTCAAGATGACGGCCGACGCGCTCGAGGCGGCGATCACGCCCAAGACCAAGTGGCTGATCTTCAACTCGCCGTCGAACCCGACCGGCGGCGCCTACACGCGCGACGAGCTCAAGGCGCTCACCGATGTGCTCGTGAAGCACCCGCATGTCTGGGTGCTGACGGACGACATGTACGAGCACCTGACCTACGACGATTTCGACTTCACCACCCCGGCACAGGTCGAGCCCGCGCTCTACGACCGCACGCTGACTATGAACGGCGTGTCCAAGGCCTATGCCATGACCGGCTGGCGGATCGGTTATTGCGCCGGGCCGGAAGAGCTCATCAAGGCCATGCGCAAGGTCCAGTCGCAATCGACGTCGAACCCGACCAGCATTTCGCAGTGGGCGGCGGTCGAGGCGCTGAACGGGCCGCAGGACTTCATCCCGGAGCGGGCCAAGGTGTTCAAGGAGCGCCGCGACCTCGTGGTCTCCATGCTCAACCAGGCGACGGGCATCGACTGCCCGACGCCCGAAGGCGCGTTCTACGTCTATCCGAGCTGTGCGGGCTGCATGGGCAAGACCACGCCGGAAGGCAAAACGCTCGAGACGGATGAGGACTTCGTGACCGCGCTGCTCGAGAACGAGGGCGTGGCCGTGGTGCACGGTGCGGCGTTCGGCCTGTCACCGTTCTTCCGCGTCTCCTACGCCACGTCGACGGAAGCGCTCGAGGATGCGTGCCAGCGGATCCAGCGGTTCTGTGCGTCGTTGAGCTGATTTCTTTGGACCGCAATCCAGCGCATTGGATTGCGGTCCAACTCATTCACTTGATGTTACGGCATGAGCGTGCGGTCGGCGCGGGCTAGTTCCCGCACATGGACACCTGCTGGCGTTCACATGCCGCGCGGCGGTGAACGTATGCGGCGATATAGTCCGGGTTCTCGAACAGTGCCATGAAGTGCTCGACGGTCGGGAAGGCGCCGACGGCGACGATATCCCAGTCTCCTGTATCGCCAATAAATCCGGCCTCGAACTGACCGACAAATCGGAATTCGCCGCCGGCATCCGCTACAGCGGGAATGCTTACGGATGCGTAGGCGTCAAAGGCGCTCTGGCCGTTCTCATGGCGTTCAGTCTCTGAGTCCGCGTATTGCGGTACATCGCGCAGCTTGAAGAAATTGACGAAGGTCACGGGCTCATCGGCGGGGCGGGCGAAAAGGTTCTGCCACTGTTCACGAGTCGGGCAAGTTCCGTCCGCGCCATCACCGTAGGCGTCGACAAGGCGTTCAATGCGGGCTTCGATCTGGGTGCTGGTATTCAAGTGGATCTCCTGTTAATTTGACACGTGTCAAATAAGAAGAAATTTTACACATGTCAAATAATAAATCGGAACGCACACAAGCTGAAATGCTCGACGCTGCCTGGACGCTGATTGCCGCGCGCGGCGCGGACGTGTCGATGGCCGACATTGCGAAAGCGGTCGGCATGACCCGGCAATCCGTCTATGTGCATTTCGGTTCGCGCGGCGGGCTCCTGATGGCGCTGGTCAAGCGGGCGGACGACCGGGAAAAGATCATCGAGAATTTCAGCGAAGCGCTCGAAGTAAAGGCGCCGGCGGAGCGGCTCGATGCGTGTCTGAGGGTATGGTTCGCGTTCGTCGTCAAGATCCAGCCGGTTGCGCGCGACCTGATCCGTCTTCGGCCGACCGATGAAGAAGCAGGCCGGGCCTGGGATGACCGCATGGGCGTGCTGCTGGGACTGTTCACCGCGCTGACGAAGAGCCTGCATGCCGACGGCGCGCTGGCGCAGGGCTGGCCGGTCGCCAAAGCCGCCGACTATCTGTGGGCCGCGTGCTCGGTCCAGAGCTGGTCGCTTCTGGTGTTCGAGCGCGGCTGGAGCGAACGGAAGGCCGGGGAGGCGATCCGTGCGTCGATGGCGAGTACGCTGCTTGCCTGAACACCTGGCAAGGATACAGGTCTTTAGATCTCGCACACGTAGTCGAAGATCTTGCCGCTGGAGGCCTGCTGGATGCTCTCGCGGCGGACGTAGCTGACGTCGACGTCGACGCCCAGCGACGTGCGGATGTGATCCGTCATGCCGTCGAAATCCGGCTCGTCGCTATTGTCGCCCGGCACGTAGCGCACTTCGATCTCCTTCGACCCGATCTGGGCGATCTGCCAGGCGGCGGGACCGAGGAACTGCAGGATGTACTTTGACCTGAAGTCCGGCAGCATCTCCGTGCCGTCGGGGAAGCAGAACATGTGCCGGCTGCGGCCG
Source organism: Hyphomicrobiales bacterium (assembly GCA_965198845.1). GTDB lineage: Bacteria > Pseudomonadota > Alphaproteobacteria > Rhizobiales > JAJFHC01 > CBDAQD01. The sequence continues at coordinate 4,844,553 of CBDAQD010000002.1, read as the reverse complement.
ACGATCCTGTTGATGACCGGCAAATGCCGTCCGCAGGTGGAGGGTTCGCCGACCTCGACCAGATCGCCGAGGCGATAGCGGATCAGCGGCTGGGCGTAGTTGTGCATGGTGGTGAGCACGACCTGTCCGGTCTCGCCCGGCTGGCACTGCCGTCCGTTCCCGTCGAGCACCTCGATGATGACGGTCTCGTTCATCAGGTGATAGCCCGGTCCGTCCGGGCATTGCAGCGCGATCAGGCCGCACTCTGTGGCGCTGTAATTATCGTAGACGGATGCGCCGAACACTTCCGAGATGCGGTCGCGGATATCCTGCGTCACCATCTCGCCATAGGGCAGCACCATCTCGAGGCTCGGCAGTTCCAGGCCATTGGCCGCGAAGTGATTGGCCAGCGCCCGGGCATTGGTCGGAAAGGTGCTGAGATAGGCAGGCTCGCGGCGCATCAGCCATTCGGCCTGCTTGTGGATCGGCGTCATCTGGTTGAGGCGGACGAGCGGGCCCGGGCTGCCGCTCTTCGGCTTCAGACCGGTCCAGGCCTTGCGCATGATGCCATCGGGATATTCGGCCCGGCCGGTGTTCAGGGGCTTGATCGAGGCCAGTTTCTTTGCGGGGTCGAGGCCGGCCCAGGCGATCATCCGGCTTTCGAGCGCATTTTTCATGAGCCCGGAGAAACGAGTCGAGATGATTTCGAGCGGAATTCCGGTGGAGCCCGAAGACGTCTCGCGGCTGAGGGGCTTGTGGCGTTCGGGAATGGCCGTACTCATGAGCCGGTCACCTTCGGCGAGCAGATCACTCCGGGACATGGTCGGCACCATGGCCCAGCGTTCCCAGCGGCCCTCAGGCGCGCCTTCGAACAGCGGCCTCAGCCGGTCGGCGTAGAAAGGTACCGTCTTGTAAGCGTGGACGAGCAGCGGCGCGAGGGTGCGCCGGCGGTAATGCATGAGTTCCTCGGGCGTCATCCACTGGCTCTGATCGAGCTTTTCGCGCAACTTGATGCCGAGGTCGCGGATCGTTTCGCGGTCGACCACATTTGGCGGGGGCGCCATATTGTCTGCTGCGTGGGTCATTTGTCTGCCGCATTCGGCGTGTTGCGCCGTCATCCGGAAATACCAGCCATGACAGGACCTTAGCTGCCTCAAGATCCCGCCGCCCGAGGCTTCAGATAAGCATTCTTTGCCGTCCGCGTTAAGACTTGTCAGGTATTGGTGCTTGCATCTTCGTCAAAAGACTGGGACCATCGTGTCCGGACTGCAACACAACTGACAAAAAAATGTCATGTCCGACCCTTGACCGCTAACCAAGGGAGGAAAACGATGGACCAACAAGGCGGCAATCAAGCCCGGGGTCCGCGGTGCATAGCATTGGTGGGCCCCTACCTCAGCGGCAAAACGACACTTCTCGAAAGCATTCTGGCCCGTAACGGGACAATCACACGACAAGGCAAGACCAACGAAGGCAATACGGTCGGCGACGCTTCGCCAGAGGCCCGCGCTCACGGTATGAGCGTGGAGGTGAACGTGGCGACGACCGAGTTCCTCGACGAATCCTATACCTTCGTGGACTGCCCCGGTTCCGTGGAGTTCCAGCAGGAACAGGCCGCGGTGCTGGCCGGCGTCGATGCCGCGGTTGTGGTGTTCGAACCTGACGACAAGAAGATTCCGGCACTGCAGCTCATCCTCAAGGATCTGGATGAGCAGGGGATTCCTCACTTTCTCTTCATCAACAAGATCGACAAGGCCGAGGGCCGCATTCGCGACATGCTCGAGATGCTGCAACCGGCGAGCACACGGCCGCTTGTTCTGCGCCAGATTCCGATCTGGGAGAACGGGATCGCGACCGGTTTCGTCGACCTGGCCCTGGAGCGCGCGTTCGTCTATCGCGAACACGCCGCCAGCGAGGTGATCGAGCTTCCGGATGCCGTGAGCGAGCGTAATGCCGAAGCGCGCTTCGCCATGCTCGAAAAGCTTGCCGACTACGACGACGAACTCATGGAGGCGCTGCTTGAGGACATGGAACCGCCGCGCGACCAGGTGTTCGATGATCTGTCTCGCGAACTGGCGGAAGGACAGATCTGTCCTGTCCTGCTCGGTTCTGCCGAGAACGGCAACGGCATCCTGAGACTGCTCAAGGCCCTGCGTCACGAGTCGCCCACGGTCGAGACGACTGTTCAGCGTCTCGGTATCGACGGGAGCTCCGAGAGCATCGTCCAGGTGATGAAGACGTTCCACACGACCCACGGCGGCAAGCTGTCGCTGGCGCGTGTGCTGACCGGCGAAGTCGGCGACGGGACCGTACTTTACGGACGTGAAGGGGAAGACGAGCGGGTATCCGGCGTGTTCCAGCTGCTTGGCCAGGAGCCGACCAAGGTCAGCACGGTCGGAGCAGGTGCCACGGTCGCGCTCGGACGCATGGACTCCGTCATCACCGGGGAAACGCTCTCGACTGCGAAAGGCAATACCGAGCAGCTCCATCCGCTGGCATCGTCGGCCGGCGTGCTGGGGCTCGCCATCACGGCACAGGAGCGCAAGGACGAGGTCAAACTCTCCACGGCATTGGGCAAGATCATCGAGGAAGATCCGTCAATCTCGCTCGACCACAACGCCGACACCAATGAAATGGTGATCTGGGGGCAGGGCGAGATGCATCTGCGTGTCACGCTCGAGCGCCTGCAGGGCAAGTACGGTATTGCCGCCGAGACGCGGCCCCGCCGGGTGCCCTACAAGGAGACGATCCGCAAGACGACGACCATACGCGGCCGCCACAAGAAGCAGAGCGGCGGGCACGGTCAGTTCGGCGATGTGGTGGTGGATATCAAGCCGCTGCCGCGCGGGTCCGGCTTCGAGTTCTCCGATACCATTACCGGTGGCGTTGTGCCCAAGCAGTACATTCCGGCTGTCGAAAACGGCATCAAGGAATATCTGAGCTCCGGTCCGATGGGTTTCCCCGTGGTCGATGTCGCGGTCGTGCTGACGGACGGGTCCTACCATTCGGTGGATTCTTCCGAACAGGCGTTCAAGACGGCCGGGCGTATCGCGATGTCTGAAGGCTTGCCGCAGTGCTCACCGGTGCTGCTCGAGCCGATCCTTGCGGTCGAGGTTGCCGTGCCGTCCGAAGCGACTGCGCGGATCAATCAGATCGTCACCGGACACCGTGGCCAGATCCTTGGCTTCGATGCCCGTGAGGGCTGGTCCGGCTGGGATGTGGTCAACGCCCATATCCCTGAGGCGGAGATGCAGAACCTGATCGTTGAACTGCGCTCGGCAACTGCCGGGGTCGGTACGTTTACCGCCCAGTTCGACCATCTGTCCGAGCTGACCGGCAAGCTGGCCGAACAGGTACTCGCCGATAACAGCGCCCAGGCGGCGTAGTTTCGGTCACCGAACGAGATGGGCCCGCGCCGCTTCTGCGGCGCGGGCTTTTTCGCGCCGGTACGGGGGAAACTCACGATGCGCTCTCGCAGGCGTGATTTGCTTCCCGGCCCCGACCAGATTAATTGGCAGACGGACAATTGTATGCGGGAGTGAGATACGTGCTCATAAAGACGATCAGACCCTGGGATCTTCCGGAGTCGCAGGTGACGCCAGAAGAGGTCTTTCTCAACCGCCGGCAGTTCCTGGCCGCAGGCGGGGCTGCGACCGCAATCGGGGCTTTCGGCCCGGCAAGTCTGCAGTCCGCATTTGCCGAAACGCCCGATCCGACGGCGGATCTCTACCCGGCCAAGCGCAACGAGATGTACAAGCTCATGCGCGATATCACGCCGGAAGAGGTCAACTCCAAATACAACAACTTCTATGAATTCGGCTCCCACAAGGGCATCGCCAATGCAGCGCAGAAGCTGCCCATCCGTCCCTGGGAAGTGAAGATCGACGGCGAGGTCGAGAAGGAAATCACGATCGGGATCGATGACCTGATCCGCAAGATGACGCTGGAAGAGCGGCTCTACCGGCATCGCTGCGTCGAGGCTTGGTCGATGACCATCCCATGGTCCGGCTTTCCCATGAAGAGCCTGGTGGAATTCGCGAAACCGCTGTCGTCGGCGAAATACGTCCGTATGGAAACGTTCATGAATCCGGAGGTTGCCCGCGGACAGCGCGCGACCTGGTATCCGTGGCCTTACGTGGAAGGCCTGACCATGGAGGAAGCGACCAACGATCTCGCCTTCCTGGTCACCGGCGCGTACGGCAAGCCGGTCGCCAAGCAGTTCGGCGCGCCGCTGCGACTTGCGGTGCCGTGGAAATACGGCTTCAAGTCGATCAAGTCGATTGTCCGGTTCCAGTTCACCAGCGAACGCCCCAAGAGTTTCTGGGAAGAGATCCTGCCGGCTGAATACGGCTTCTGGGCCAATGTGAACCCGGAAGTGCCGCATCCGCGCTGGAGCCAGGCCAGCGAACGGGTGCTTGGTACGCGCGACAAGATTCCGACCGTTCTCTACAACGGTTACGGCGAGCAGGTTGCGGACCTGTACAAGGGCCTGTCCGACGAAAAACTCTTCATGTAATCGCTACGCGACTTGGCGGGGGATGAAAAAAACCGGGTTCTCTTTCGAGAACCCGGTTGCAAGTGCATTTCGCGCCCAATAGGGCGAAGGGACGGTCAACCTGGTGAGGGGGACGGTTGACCTGGCAGCGGAAAGTTTGCAAGGGGAGGGAGTAACTTTCGCTGCCGCTCTCAACGAGCTATAAGTCTATTTGGAGCTTTTTATCGCATTGCACAAGGTCGCGCGCCGCATGGGAGGCATGCACTGTACGCATAGCTGGCCATGCGTCGGACACATTCTGTGCAGAAGCATCTCTCAGAACGACCACTGCTTGGCCTTGGACAGCAGAAAATCGCGGAAAACAGCAACCCTTTTTGAAGCCCGCAATTCTTCCGGGTACACGAAATAGGTGTCGAATTCCGGCGCGCCGATGTCTTCCAGGATGCGGATAAGGCCGGTTGACTGGCCGACAACGATGTAATCGGGCAGAGCGGCAATACCCACGCCCGACTGCACCGCGCGCTTCAATCCGTAGACATTGTTGATGCACAGCACCGGCTCGCGGCGCTGACCGTCGCTGCGGCCGGCAACCTCCAGCCAGTTGATGTCGTTCATGTAGGTCGGCGAAGAGGGGCCGAAGGTCAGAAGTTTGTGGTTGTCCAGATCTTCGGCCGACGACGGCATGCCGTAACGCTTGAGGTATTCCGGAGCAGCATAGACATGATGGTGGACAGTGAACAGCTTGCGCTGGATCAGGTCGGGCTGGACCGGTTGCCGGAGCCGGATCGCCACGTCGGCCTCACGCATGCCAAGGTCGAGCTCGGCATCCTCCAGCAGCAGATGGACCTTGATGTCAGGATAGAGTTCGACGAATTCGGAAATTCTCGGTGTCAGCCAGTTCGATCCCAGCCCGACGGTGGTCGTTATCCGGAGCTCGCCGAACGGCTTCTCCTTGGAATCCATCAGCCGGGTCTGGGCGGCCGCCAGCTTGGTGAAGACGTCATGGGCGGTGCGATAGAGCATTTCGCCCTGCTCGGTCAGAATCAGACCGCGCGCATGGCGGTGAAAGAGGGGCACCTTCAGGTCCGCCTCGAGCGCCCCGATCTGGCGGCTGACGGCTGACTGGCTCAGGCCGAGATCCTCGCCGGCGTGCGTGAAACTTCCGGCATCAGCGACCGAATGAAATATGCGAAGTTTGTCCCAATCCATGGTTCGGGCTTTCGTGCTTGCGTCAGTAATCCGTCCCGCGGACCGCATGATCCGAGGGTCGCGACGGGGCGCGCGGAACTTGTCCCGCGCCCGGGTCGCCGGTTACGCGTTTACTCAGCGGCCTCACTGTGTGCGGGGAGTTCGGCGAGATACTTTTCCGCCTCAAGCGCTGCCATGCACCCCATTCCGGCAGCGGTTACCGCCTGGCGGTAGATATCGTCCGTGACGTCGCCGGCCGCAAATACTCCTGGCAGGTTGGTCTTCGTGGAGTCCGGCGCAGTGATGATGTAGTTGCCTGTCTTCATCTCAAGCTGGCCCTCGAAAAGTTCGGTAGCCGGCGCATGCCCGATGGCGATGAAAACGCCGTCCACGGCCAGATCGTCCGTTTCGCCGGTCGCGACGTTGCGCAGGCGGGCGCCGGTGACGCCGAGCGGCTCTTCGGTGCCAAGGACCTCGTCCAGAACGCAATTCCAGCGAACCTCGATCTTTTCGTTTTCAAACAGGCGCTGCTGCAGGATCTTTTCCGCGCGCAGGGAATCGCGGCGGTGAACAAGCGTCACCTTGCTGGCGAAATTCGTAAGGAACAGCGCCTCCTCGACCGCGGTATTGCCGCCACCGACCACAACGACCTCCTTGCCGCGATAGAAAAAGCCGTCGCAGGTCGCGCAGGCCGATACGCCGAAGCCCTTGAATTTTTCCTCGCTCGGCAGATCGAGCCACTTCGCCTGTGCGCCAGTGCAGATGATGAGCGCGTCGCAGGTGTAGGTGTCGCCGGAATCGCCAACCAGCGTGTACGGGCGCGTCGACAGGTCCACGGACACGATATGGTCCTGAACCATATTGGTGCCGACATGCTCTGCCTGCGCACTCATCTGCTCCATCAGCCACGGCCCCTGGATGACATCAGCGAACCCGGGATAGTTCTCGACGTCCGTCGTGATGGTCAGCTGACCGCCGGGCTGGATGCCCTGAATGAGGGTCGGCTCCAGCATGGCGCGCGCCGCATAGATTGCGGCCGTGTAGCCTGCCGGGCCCGAGCCCAGGATGATTGCCTTTGAGTGTGTCGTTGCCATGTCGCCGTCCCGAGAAACTGATGTGAAGTCCTTATATAGGTGGACTTCCGACGGGCGGACAATAGCCTGACTCGGTATCCCACAAAAAGCGCATTCTGGTGATTGCGATGCGCCCTGCGTTTAAGAAAAATACCCGTTTTTGAAATTTTATTGCTTAAGCCGGAGACTGATCGTGCCTATACTCGGCACGATTGCATTTCGATTTCACCATCGAGCCAAGTTCACGGAATGAACCGCAACATCAAACTCGACGACGTGGACTGGCGGATACTCCGCGAGTTGCAGGGCGACGGGCGGGTCACGAACGTGGAACTCGCGCGGCGTGTCGGCATTTCGGCGCCGCCCTGCCTGCGGCGCGTACGTGCGCTCGAGGAGGCGGGCGTCATCCGCGGCTACAGGGCGGTGCTCGACGAGAAGCTGCTGGATTTCGACGTGACGGTGTTCGCCATGGTCGGGCTGCACAGTCAGGCGGAAGCCGATCTGATCGCATTCGAGGATGTCGTGCGAAGCTGGCCGATCGTCCGGGAATGCTACATGCTGAGCGGTGAAATCGACTTCATCCTGAAGTGCATCGCGCCGGACCTGGCGACGTTCCAGAACTTCGTGATTCAGGAACTGACCGCCGCGCCCAATGTGGACAGCGTCAAGACCTCGCTGACCATCCGGCAGTCGAAATACGATCCGGGCGTTCCGTTCGAGACCGCCATGAGGGATTGACCGGGTTCTCCCTGGAGAGGCGTCAATTCCGTCTTACTGGAACTTGACTTCCAGAACCTCGTAGCTCTTGCCGCCGCCGGGTGTCGCCACCTCGACGCTGTCACCGACCGCCTTGCCGATCAATGCGCGGGCAATGGGCGAGGTGATCGAGAGCTTGCCGTTCTTCACGTCCGCTTCGAACTCGCCGACGATCTGGTAGCTCGACTCTTCGTCGGTGTCTTCGTCGACCAGCACCACAGTCGCGCCGAACACGACGTTTTCACCGGACAGTTTTGAGACGTCGATGACCTCGGCGCGGCCGACCATGTCTTCCAGATCAGCCACACGCGCTTCCGTCAGGCCCTGCTGTTCCTTCGCTGCATGGTATTCGGCGTTCTCGGAAAGGTCGCCATGGGCGCGCGCTTCCGCAATAGCCTTGATGATCTTCGGCCGTTCGACCGATTTCAGGTGTTTGATCTCCGCCAGGATGGCCTGGTGGCCTTCGGCGGTCATCGGAATCTTTTCCATCGCAGCGTTCTTTTCACTCTAAATCGCCCTTCACGGTTGCGCTTACAACCGTTCCCCAGGGCACATCAACTGTTCAGAGGAATCCTTAGGTGCCAACTATTGCCTAGGAATGCAGCATTCCGCAACAGTCATGATCGTATTTGCACTCAGGACGCGTTGACATAGGACTGTAGCGGCTCCACGTCAAGCGTGCCGAACGCATTGGCGACGATGCCTTTTGTCGCGGCAACGGCCCCGGCAACCGTCGTGTAATAGGGGATTTTGTTGATCAGGGCGGTGCGCCGAAGCGACCGGCTGTCCTCAAGCGCCTTGGAGCCTTCCGTCGTGTTGATGACCAGTTGAACGTCGGCATTCTTCATGGCGTCGACGATATGCGGACGCCCTTCGAGCACCTTGTTGACCTTGGAGCAGGGAATGCCCTCGGCTTCGAGGAAACGCTGCGTGCCCCCGGTCGCGATGATCTTGAAGCCGGCGTCGACAAGCTCACGGACGGATTCGATGATCCGGGGCTTGTCGGAATCCTTCACCGACACGAAGGCGGTTCCCCTGGACGGCACGGCGGTGCCGCCGCCGAGCTGGCTCTTGGCGAAGGCGGTTGCGTAGTCGCGGTCAATTCCCATGACTTCGCCGGTCGACCGCATTTCCGGTCCGAGTACCGTGTCGACACCCTGGAACCGGGCAAACGGAAAGACAGCCTCCTTGACGGCGACATGGTTGAGTTCCTTGCGCGTCAGGTTGAAACCGGCCAGCGGCTCGCCGGCCATGACCCGGGCGGCAATCTTGGCGATCGGGACACCGATGACCTTGGCGACGAAGGGAACCGTCCGGCTGGCCCGCGGGTTGACCTCAAGCACGTAGATGTCACCGTTCTTGATGGCGAACTGCACATTCATCAGGCCGACAACGTTGAGGGCCAGAGCCAGGGACCGGGTCTGTTCCTCCAGCCGTGCGATGGTCTCCTCGTCCAGCGAGTGGACGGGCAGCGAACAGGCGCTGTCGCCGGAGTGCACGCCCGCTTCCTCGATATGTTCCATGATGCCGCAGATGAAGACGTCCTTGCCGTCGGCCAGGGCGTCGACGTCGACTTCGATCGCGTCACGCAGGTAACTGTCGATCAGCACGGGGCTCGATCCCGATACGACAACGGCTTCCGAGATGTACCAGTCGAGTTGAGCCGTGTCGTGGACGATCTCCATGGCGCGGCCGCCGAGCACGTAGGACGGTCTGATCACGACCGGGAAGCCGATCCGCTCCGCCGTCGCCTTGGCTTCTTCAGCACTTGTGGCGATCCCGTTATTCGGCTGGGTCAGGTCGAGTTCCTGCAGCAGCGACTTGAACCGGTCGCGGTCTTCCGCAAGGTCGATGGCGTCGGGCGAGGTGCCCAGGATCGTGATTTCAGCGTTTTCAAGGGGATGCGCCAGCTTGAGCGGTGTCTGGCCGCCGAACTGGACGATCACGCCATGCACGCTGCCGTTGCGCTGCTCCGTGTGGATCAGTTCGAGCACGTCCTCGCGTGTCAGGGGCTCGAAGTAGAGCCGGTCGGACGTGTCGTAGTCGGTGGAGACCGTCTCCGGGTTGCAGTTGACCATGATGGTCTCGTATCCGGCCTCGTCCAGCGCGAAGGCCGCGTGGCAGCAGCAGTAGTCGAATTCAATGCCCTGGCCGATCCGGTTCGGACCGCCGCCGAGGATGATCGCCTTCTTCCGGTCCGAGGGACGGGCTTCGTTGCCGTCATCGCCGGGGAAGCCGGTCTCATAGGTCGAGTACATGTAGGCGGTGGGCGAGGCGAATTCGGCGGCGCAGGTGTCGATGCGCTTGTAGACCGGCCTGACATCGAGACCGTGCCGCAGTGCCGTCACGTCGTGCTCTTCCAGTCCGCTGAGTTCGGCCAGGCGCTCGTCCGAAAAGCCCATGGCCTTGAGCGCACGCAGGTTGAAGGCGTCGCGCGGCAGGCCGAGCTGGCGGACCTTGTTCTCCGTGTCGACAATGTCCTGAAGCTGTTCGATGAACCAGGGATCGAGACTGCAGGACGCGAAGATCTGGTCATGGCTGATGCCGAGCCTCAGGGCCTGGGCGACCTTGAGCAGGCGGTCCGGCGTCGGGATCGCCAGGGCGGCACGGATGGCGTTCTTGTCGTCGCCCTCGCCGAGGCCCTCGATCTCGATTTCGTTCAGTCCCGTCAGGCCGGTCTCCATCGACCGCAGCGCCTTCTGCAGCGACTCCTTGAAGGTCCGGCCGATCGCCATGGCCTCGCCGACCGACTTCATGGTCGTGGTCAGGTAGGGTTCGGCACCGGGAAACTTCTCGAAGGCGAAGCGCGGCATCTTGGTGACGACATAGTCGATGCTGGGCTCGAAGGATGCCGGCGTGATGCCGTGCGTAATGTCGTTCTCCAGTTCGTCCAGCGTATAGCCGACAGCGAGTCGCGCCGCGACCTTGGCGATCGGAAAGCCGGTCGCCTTCGATGCGAGTGCCGATGAGCGCGATACCCGCGGGTTCATCTCGATGACAACGAGCCGGCCGTCCTTTGGATTGACGGCGAACTGTACGTTCGAGCCGCCCGTCTCGACCCCGATCTCGCGCAGCACCGCGATCGAGGCGTTGCGCATGATCTGATATTCCTTGTCCGTCAGGGTCAGCGCGGGCGCGACGGTGATCGAGTCGCCGGTATGCACGCCCATGGGATCGACGTTCTCGATCGAGCACACGATGATGCAGTTGTCCGCGCGGTCGCGGACGACCTCCATCTCGTATTCCTTCCAGCCGAGCACGGACTCCTCGATCAGCACTTCCGACGTCGGCGAGGCGTCGAGCCCGCGCTCGACGATCTCGAAGAACTCATCGCGGTTATAGGCTATGCCGCCGCCGGTGCCGCCAAGGGTGAAGGACGGCCGGATGATCGCCGGCAGGCCGACGAATTCGAGGGCCTCGGCCGCAAGCACGAGCGCGCGGTTCTGGTACCGTTCCTTGCGTTCCCGCTCGCCGGACCGCCAGGCCTTCTCGAACGCCGTGACTTCCGCGGAGCCATCGCCGTACTCTTTCGTCAGGGCGGCCAGTTCGTCGGCATATTTCTGCTTGTCTTCGGCCTTGAGTTCCGAGGCGTTGGCCAGTTTGGACCGCGGGGTCTCCAGCCCGATCCGCTCCATGGCTTCGCGGAACAGCTTCCGGTCCTCGGCCTTGTCGATTGCCTTGGCGTCTGCGCCGATCATTTCGACGCCGAATTTGTCCAGCACGCCCATGCGCCGGAGCGACAGAGCGCAGTTCAGCGCGGTCTGTCCGCCCATGGTCGGCAGCAGGGCATCGGGCCGCTCGCGCTCGATGATGCGGGCGACGATCTCCGGCGTGATCGGCTCCACATAAGTGGCATCCGCCAGGTCCGGGTCGGTCATGATGGTCGCCGGATTGGAGTTGACCAGAATGATGCGGTAGCCCTCGGCCTTGAGCGCCTTGCAGGCCTGGGTTCCGGAATAGTCGAATTCGCAGGCCTGACCGATGATGATCGGGCCGGCGCCGATGATGAGAATGCTCTGGATGTCTGTTCTTTTGGGCATCTGGGCTCAGTCTGTTGGGCTGTGATTCGGGGCGGGCTGCACACTTCTGGCGTTGTGCGTGTGCCGTGCTTTGTTATGATCGACGCCCAACGGTATGCCTGCGGGAGGCAGTTGAGCGTAATGCGGTTTGGTCGGGTTTCCATGGGTCGCAGGCGGTATGGACGGCGCGGCCGCTTCAAGTTGTGGCCGGTGATCCTGTTCGGGGCTTTCGCCGCCTACTACTACTTCGCCAACCAGGAATCCGTCCCGGTCACCGGACGAAGCCAGCTTGTCACCATGGACCGTCAACAGGAAATGGCGCTCGGGCTGGCCTCCTTCAAGAAGGTGCTGTCCACGTCCGTCGTCCTGCGCGAGGGCAGGGCGGTCGATGTGATCCAGAGCATCGGTCGGCGCATCGCCAAGGCCGCGGCCGACCACGATCCCGGCTTCAAATGGGAATTCAAAGTCATCAAGTCCGACCAGGTGAACGCCTTCGCGCTGCCGGGCGGCAAGGTGGCGGTATTCACGGGCATTTTGCCCGTGGCGGCGAACGTCAACGGGCTTGCCGCCATCATGGGCCACGAGGTTGCGCACGCCCTTGCCCGGCACGGTGCGGAGCGCATGGCGCAGCAGCAGCTGCTTCAATGGGGCCAGCTTGCGGTGGGCATGGCGGCAGGCGAACTCGACCGCGGCACCCAGCAAATGATCATGGGTGCGTTCGGCATGGGCGCCCAGTACGGCGCGCTGCTGCCGTTTTCGCGCAAGCATGAATCCGAGGCCGACTATATCGGACTGATCCTCATGGCGAAGGCCTGCTTCGATCCGCGCGAGGCGCCGAAGCTCTGGCAGCGCATGGGCAAGGCGGCCCAGGGCCGCGGCGGCAAGCCTCCGGAATTCATGTCCACCCACCCCAGTGCAGAAACCAGAATCCGACAATTCAAGGACTGGATGCCTGAGGCGCTCGAAATACGGAAAAAACACTGCGGGGATCAATAGGGCGCGAGCGGCGCTCACCGCTTCGCCTCCATGAGCCCGACAAATCGCTCGAACAGATAGTGGCTGTCCTGCGGACCCGGAGACGCTTCCGGATGGTACTGCACGGAAAAGATCGGCTGACCGTCCACCGCCAGTCCGCAGTTTGATCCGTCGAACAACGAGACGTGAGTCTCCTTGACCCCGTCCGGCAGGGTCTCCCGGTCGACGGCAAAGCCATGGTTCATGGATGTGATCTCGACCTTGTCGGTCGTATGGTCCATGACCGGATGATTGGCGCCGTGGTGACCGTGATGCATCTTCACGGTGGTGGCGCCGAGCGCCAGGGCCAGCATCTGGTGGCCGAGGCAGATGCCGAACATGGGCAGACCGCTGTCGATCAACTCGCGGATGACGGGCACGGCGTATTCGCCTGTTGCCGCCGGGTCGCCTGGGCCGTTCGACAGGAAGATTCCGTCCGGATTGAGTGACAACACATCTTCAGCGGACGTCTTTGCCGGAACGACCGTGACCTTGCAGCCGGCATTGGCCAGACAACGCAGAATGTTGCGCTTGAGACCGTAGTCAATGGCGACGACGTGATGTTTCGGTTCTTCGAGCTGTCCGAAACCCTCATCCCATTCCCAGCGCGTCTCGTCCCAGTCATAGCGCTGGCCGCTGGTGACCTCGATCGCGAGATCCATGCCCTCGAGGCCCGGCCAGTCCGCGGCCTGTCGCTTCAACTCTTCGAGATCGAAGGTTCCGTCCGGCGAATGGGCGATGACGGCATTCGGCATGCCCTGATCGCGAATCCGCGCCGTCAGGGCGCGCGTGTCGATGCCGGAAATGGCAATGATTCCGCGGGCGGACAGCCAGTCGCCGAGGTGCCGTGCGGCGCGATAATTGGAGGGTTCCGTAATCCCTGCGCGTAACACGGCGCCGCGTACACCCGAAGACGAGGCAAGGTTCGATGTTTCGATATCCTCGTCATTTGCGCCGACGTTACCTATATGGGGAAACGTGAAGGTGATGATCTGACCGGCATATGATGGATCGGTCAGGATCTCCTGGTAGCCGGTGATGGCGGTGTTGAAGCAGACTTCTCCAACCGCGTGACCAACGGCTCCGAGGCCGAACCCTTCGATAACTGTTCCGTCAGCGAGCACGAGTACCGCGGTGAAGACTGGGGTGTCCCAGGTGGCCGCCGTGGCCGCAGCGACTCCGGCCGAACCGGCTATGCCTGGTCCGGGCAGGGCGTCATTGTCAGCCATGTCAGATGCTCCTTGAGCAGGCCGGTGTGGGGTAAGCCTCGGATCCGCAAAACTCAGGATAGGGCAGATTTACGCAGCGGAAACGGCAAGGTCCGGCCAAATTGCGCGGGACAATAGTGAAAACTCCGGGCGCAGTCAACAGCGGGCAAAAAAATATTTTCTTTCATAAAATCAATCACTTATAGGGCATACATTCAATTGCCCTGAACACCGGAATGAGGTTATGGTGGTGGCTTTCAGAAACCAGTTTGAGGCTCATATGAGCGATCAAATTCGCGAGCGGATCAATCTTGCTTTGAAGGATGCCGTGAAGGCTCAGGACAAGGCGAGAATGTCGACTTTGCGACTGATCAATGCAGCGATCAAAGACCGGGACATCGCAGCACGGACCGGGGGCAAGAGTGACGGCGTGGGCGACGCCGAGGTGCTTGAAATTCTCTCCAAGATGGTCAAGCAGCGCAGGGAAGCTGCGACGACCTACGAAGAGGCCGGCAGGCTGGAACTCGCAGAGCAGGAAACGACGGAAATCTCTATTATTTCCGACTTCCTGCCGCGTCAGCTCGACAGCGAGCAGATGGAGGCAGCCTGCAAGGAAGTCGTCGGAGAACTCGGCGCTACGGGTCTCAAGGACATGGGCCGGACCATGGGTGCGCTCAAGGAGCGCTTTTCCGGCCAGATGGACTTCGGCAAGGCCAGCGCAGTCGTCAAGAAACTCCTGGGGTAATCGGGCGGACGCGGCCGGGTTTCAAAGGTCTGTTGATTGATTCGGTTTGTGATTCGCCTTTTCGCGGGCGAATCCGCTAGATTGATTCGATTCCGCAACACCATCCCGGCTGCGCATGAAGTTTCCCCCGTCTTTCCTCGATGAGATCAGGGCCCGGATACCCGTTTCCGAGGTCGTGGCGCGGCGTGTGAAACTGACGAAGCGGGGCCGGGAGTTCGTCGGCCTCAGCCCGTTTAATCCGGAAAAGACCCCGTCCTTCACTGTGAACGACCAGAAGGGCTTCTATCACTGCTTCTCGTCCGGCAAGCATGGCGACATTTTCCGGTTCGCCATGGAGACGGAGGGACTGAGCTTTCCCGAAGCCGTCGAGCGGCTGGCGGGAGAGGCGGGCATCCCCATGCCGCAACGCACTCCCGAGGATATGGTGCGTGAGCAGAAGCGCGCCGGCCTCTACGAGATCATGGAAATGGCGGCGGCCTATTTCGAGGACCTGCTGCAGCAGAGCGACGGAGCAGGGGCACGGGGCTATCTGTCCGACCGCGGCCTTGCCGTCAGGACGCAGCAGACCTTCCGTCTTGGCTATGCGGGCGCAGGCCGCCACGCGCTCAAATCGCATCTCGGCGGGCTCAATGTGGCACCGGAGCAGATGGTCGAGGCCGGACTGCTCATTGCCGGCGACGATATCCCGGTGTCCTATGACCGGTTTCGCGACCGGGTGATGTTCCCGATCACCGACCAGAAGAACCGCGTGATCGCGTTCGGGGGCAGGGCGCTGTCGGCGGACGTCCCGGCCAAATACCTCAACTCGCCGGAGACGCCGCTGTTCCACAAGGGGGCGGTGCTTTACAACTTCGCCACCGCGCGCAAGTCCGCCTACGACACCGGTACCATGATTGCGGTGGAAGGCTACATGGACGTGATCGCGCTGGGTGCGGCCGGTTTCGTCAATGCGGTCGCGCCGCTGGGCACGGCGCTGACCCCCAACCAGATCCAGCTGATGTGGCGGGCGGCACCCGAACCGATCCTGTGCTTCGATGGCGACAAGGCGGGTCTCAAGGCGGCCTATCGTGCCGTCGAGACGGTCCTGCCGCTGCTCAAGCCCGGCCATTCGCTCAGATTCGCGCTGCTGCCCGAAGGCCAGGATCCCGACGATCTGATCCGCGAGCGGGGCAGGGAGGCCATGGAAGAAGTCCTGGCCGCGGCCCGCCCGCTTGCCGACATGCTGTGGAAGCGCGAGATCGAACAGGACAGTTGGGAGACGCCGGAACGCCGTGCCCAGCTCGAGGCCCGTTTTGACGAACT
This sequence comes from Hyphomicrobiales bacterium, assembly GCA_965198845.1. GTDB lineage: Bacteria > Pseudomonadota > Alphaproteobacteria > Rhizobiales > JAJFHC01 > CBDAQD01. The sequence continues at coordinate 4,828,774 of CBDAQD010000002.1, read as the reverse complement.
TCTTGGGACCATCGGCGATACGAAGGTCAAGCGGCACTATGAGGCCGATCTCGAGGAACGGCTCCGGCGGCACTGGGGGCGCGACGAGCGGAGTTTCCGCAGGTCCGGGCGGCCCTATGGCCGTCAACCTGGCGGGAGCGCACCAAGGCGTGGCGGCCGACGGTCGGCAGGATGGCAGGTGGGCCCTGCGCCGGCCACGGAGTCCCTGAAGTCCAGTGCGCTCGTGCGTGGTCAGAGGACCGCGATTTCAAGCCGGGAACGCATTCTCGTTCTGGGCGTTCTCAACCATCCCGAGCTTCTGGTCCAGTACGCCGAGGAATTCGCCGAAACAGAATTCGAATCACGGGACCTTGACAGGCTGAGGGTGGAAATTCTAGATATCGCCGCCCATTTTGTACCACTTGACAGTCGAACTCTGCGCGACCAGTTGCTGTCTCGCGCAATGCTGGGCACTGTCGAGCGTCTGGAAGGCGGAAAAGCGATCAGGAGTGATTGGTTCGTAGACAGCGGCGCAGCAGCCGCCGATGCGGAGACGGGGTGGCTTCATACCCTTGCCCTGCACAGAAAATCACTCACATTACAAAAGGAACTGAAGGCTGCCGAACTGGCATTCGGTCAGGACGGCAGTGAAGAGAATTTCGAAAGACTCAGGGACATCCGCATGCAGCTGCTGAGCGCGGAAGGAACTGAGGCAAGTGTGGAGGGGTTTGGCGAGGCGTCGCAGTACGTATTCGAAGTGGGCCGTTAGGTTTCGCTTGGTTAATTCGTGCTTAAGACACTTCGCCTTATCTAGTAAATGTACCAGATGTCATGCTGCCCGGTACCGGCGGCATGAAGGGCGGACACAATTTTAAACGGACTTGTCGCCGCAGACAGTCAGACGTCGCGGTTGGAGATACTGTATATGGCAACCAAGACCGCTGAAAAACAAACCACACAGGAAGCTGCAACCGAGAATCAGGACGGTCCCCTTCTCGATATGTCTGATCAGGCCGTGAAGCGGATGATCAAACTGGCCAAGCAGCGCGGTTACGTAACATATGACGAATTGAACGAGGTCCTGCCCTCGGAAGAGGTTTCCTCGGAACAGATCGAGGACACCATGTCTATGCTCTCCGAAATGGGCATAAACGTGGTCGAGAACGAGGAAAACGAAGAATCCAGCGACGGCGAGAATGCGCCCGCGGAGGCGGCCAGTCCCGGCCTGCCGGCGAAGACCGAAAAGCCCGCATCCGAACAGCTTGACCGGACCGATGACCCGGTCCGCATGTACCTGCGCGAGATGGGCAGCGTGGAGCTGCTGTCGCGCGAGGGCGAGATCGCCATCGCGAAACGCATCGAGGCCGGCCGCGAGGCGATGATTGCCGGCCTGTGCGAAAGCCCGCTCACGTTCCAGGCCATCATTATCTGGCGCGACGAGCTGAACGAGGGCCGCATCCTGCTGCGCGACATCATCGACCTCGACGCGACCTATGCCGGACCGGACGCCAAGGCGGTGCCCGAAATTCCGAGCGGCGAGGACGAGGACAAGGAAGACGAGGACGAAGAGAAGAAGACGGCCTCCAAGGACGACGACGAAGACGGCGAAGAGACTGAAAGCGAAGGCGACGAAGACGACGACGAGGATGATGAAGACGATCCCGAGAACAACATGTCGCTTGCTGCCATGGAGGCGGAGCTCAAGCCGCAGGTTGTGGAGACGTTCGACACGATCGCGTCCGAGTACAAGAAGCTGCGCCGGCTGCAGGACCAGCTGGTCGAGAACAAGCTGAAGAACAAGTCGCTGTCGCCGAGCCAGGAGCGCCGCTACAAGAAGCTGCGCAGCGACATTGTCGAGCACGTGAAGAGCCTGTCGCTCAACAACAACCGCATCGAGGCGCTCGTCGAGCAGCTTTACGACATCAACAAGCGCCTGATGGGTTTCGAGGGCCGGCTGATGCGCATGGCCGAGTCGTTCGGCGTGCCGCGCGAGGAATTCCTGAAGCAGTATCAGAGCAACGAACTCGACCCGAACTGGGTGCGCCGCGTCGGCCGCCTCGCCGGCAAGGGCTGGAAGGACTTCGTCCAGAAGGAACGCGACAACGTCAAGAACATCCGCGGCGAGATCCACGCGCTTGCCACGGAGACCGGCCTGGAGATCACGGAGTTCCGCCGCATCGTGCACATGGTTCAGAAGGGCGAGCGCGAAGCCCGGCAGGCGAAGAAGGAGATGGTCGAGGCCAACCTGCGTCTCGTGATCTCGATCGCCAAGAAGTACACCAACCGCGGGCTGCAGTTCCTCGATTTGATCCAGGAAGGCAACATCGGCCTGATGAAGGCGGTGGACAAGTTCGAGTACCGGCGCGGTTACAAGTTCTCGACCTACGCGACCTGGTGGATCCGGCAGGCCATTACCCGGTCGATCGCTGACCAGGCGCGGACGATCCGTATCCCGGTCCACATGATCGAGACCATCAACAAGCTGGTGCGCACGTCGCGCCAGATGCTGCACGAGATCGGCCGCGAGCCGACTCCGGAGGAGCTGGCCGAGAAACTGGCCATGCCGCTGGAGAAAGTGCGCAAGGTGCTCAAGATCGCCAAGGAGCCGATCAGCCTCGAGACGCCGATCGGCGACGAGGAAGACAGCCACCTCGGCGATTTCATCGAAGACAAGAACGCGGTCCTGCCGATCGATGCCGCGATTCAGTCGAACCTGCGCGAGACGACCACGCGCGTGCTTGCCAGCCTGACGCCGCGCGAGGAGCGCGTGCTCAGGATGCGGTTCGGCATCGGCATGAACACCGACCACACGCTCGAAGAGGTCGGCCAGCAGTTCTCCGTCACACGCGAGCGCATCCGCCAGATCGAAGCCAAGGCGCTGCGCAAGCTGAAACACCCGAGCCGGTCGCGCAAGCTGCGGAGCTTCCTCGACAACTGAGGTAGTGACCCGCGCAACCGCCTTAACGAAAGCCCCCGATCTCATTGAGATTGGGGGGCCCGTTGGATGCTTGACACTCTATGGTTATTGAATAATCGGACTTGGCCATCTATATATTAGGTGATTTGGTTGGGTGAATGTTCAAAATCGCTTGATGTGGAACGAATCAAACAAACAAATTCGAGGAATTGTAGATGAATAAGTTAATCAAGTTTTTCGCCGCAAACGCAATTCTTTGGGCTTCGGCCTCAGTTTTGGCGGTAGCACATGCTGGTACGATGAACGTATTGCCTTAAGTGTTATTCCAATTGCTTGAGGTGCCAGTTTGCAGCGCTTCTGTTTTTTTTGGTAATTGGACGTTCTCGAAGAATCTGGGGTAGGTGTAGCCTATCAAGGATGAGTTTTTCCTTCCTCTTCCAACTTGACCACGCCTCTATGGACAACGCATCCGTTAGCTGTAAGCTCCTGTCGTAGGCTACTATTGCCAAATTTAGAAGTTTTACAGCGCGATCTTTCATGATGCTGGTGTGCGACTGACCAGATCCAATTTGTTCGATGGCACCAATTGCCTGCCTCAAGTAGATACTGCCTGATGTATCAGATGCTGCTGCATCCAGTAAACTTCTTAGCTGATCATTCTGATCAATGATGCAAATCCAATTAATTTCCAAGAGTTTATTAGCCGATTGGCCAGCCATTGTTTCATATCTTTCGGCAAATCTATTTAGAACTACCGAAGTATAAGCAAACTGATTTTCGGTTCGGATGCGATGAAATATAAGATGTTTCGCATTTTTTTCACTTTCTATATTCTTAACTCCAAATGATTTTGTAATGTTACATTTTCTGGTCAACGAAACAAAATCATCGGTTCCGCTACGCACCAAAAGAATTTTGGATAAATCGTTTCGCGCTTCGAGTGCCTTATCAACAAGTAGTTCTTTATCTGCGGCGTTTATAAGGAGAAATATCAAATAGTCCATCGCTCTGTATTTATGCCACAGACCGACCGCCATTTCCTTATTTGATAAGTCTAATTCTTCGTTCTCCAGAAATTTTTGTTTAAATTGCCTAATCCATCCGTCAAGATGCGCGAGCGCTGCCCTACGGTCACCGAGCACGTCATAGATTGCCGAAATCACTAATGATAGATAAGGTCTGTCTATTCTGATTGTTCTAAATGCATCGCGAACAGAATTGCAAAATTGAATTATCGCATTCTTCGTAGGCTGCTCTTCACTGCAAATTTGAAAGTTTGCTGCGTAATCTGTTTTTTCCAGAAATGGGTCCGTGTTTATGAAATATCGTTTGTTATCTTCTTCGCTATTATAGCTTATGAATATATTAACTGGTGAGAATTGATTAAAATCCCAAATAATCTGAGCTAATTTCTTACAATCATGTTTAAAATTGGGGTCTATATTGCCTAATTTCAAAGAATCAGTGAGAAATTTCCGAAATTCAGAATCATACAAGAAATTTTCCTTTAATACATCGAGCATAACGTGAAATATTTCAATTTGTATATCTTCAATTTCATTGTCAGATAATAATATTTGATTCTTGTTTACGATGTTTCCCGATGACAATCTCAATCTAAGTTGATTAGCAATTTTTCGAGCTGATCGCGCTATATCGTCTATCGATCCAGTCTTAACCAAAATATTCTTCATGCATAATGAAACTGGGCTAATGTAATATTTGAAAAATAATTCATCGGAGTTGTTTGTGCTTGTAAAGAGTATTTTTCTTGAAATTTCACTATTCTGATTTCGAATCATGAATGACATATTTTTATCACGATCGATCAACTCGGCCATATCTACTAAAATTCTAAAGACATAAGAATTAGCTTGATTTCTATCTGTGCTAGTCCGATGAGCTAATGATAGTTCAAAATCTATTTTACTATCTTTTCTTGCTTGCTCCAATTCAATGGACCCAATTGGTGTCGTAATACCGCTGATACCTTTTATTAGTGACTGAATTCCGATATCGCTGGAGCCAAGAAATAGTATTATTACGGCAAATATACCCCAATTTCGATGAATACGCCTTTCCGATTCGTCGGCGAGAAGGTCTGGGTGCATTGTCAATTCGGCCCATTTTCCGAATATCAATCCAAACACACTTCCAAGGGTGAAATAGTAGAAATCATTGGAATGAAGCTTAATGTGTTCCCACCTTCTTTCTAAAATCCACGAAGGATCATCTCTATACAGAGTAAAAAGCGTGACGAGGGCGATAATTAGTAATGTTGATGTAGAAGAAAAAACAAACCATATCAGTGCTGGGTGTGAAATACCTTCGTATTTTTCACGAACGATGTAGGCGGAAGAAAAACTGATAGCGGAGGCGATAATCGCGAATATCAAGAATTCAGACATCGTTGAATTTGGCGGTATTATTGAATTATTTGACTATTATCTTTCTTGGATCTTTTTGATGCAAGAGGTTTTTAGTTCAAATGTTTCACAAAGTGCGTTGGGCTGGATCTTGTGATTTCGGCTGCCTTCAGATTTATGGTCAAAAGTCGCTCAGAAATTGCCACCGTCGACCCGGAACTCCTGGCCGGTGCAGCCGCGCGAGGCGCGAGAGCACAGGAACAGCACCATCTCCGCGATATCGTCCTCTTTCATCTGACGCTTGAGACACTGGCGCTCGAGGATCGCGTCGATCTTTTCCGGCGTGATCCAGAGCTCGAGCTGGCGTGGCGTCAGGATGGCGCCGGGCACGACCGAGTTGACGCGGATGTTGTCGCGGCCGAACTCGCGGGCGAGCGTCCGTGTCAGGCCGAACACGGCGGCCTTGCAGGTGGCATAGACGGACAGGCCTTCCTCCCCGAGCGTCGGTGCGATGGAACCGAAATTGACGATCGCGCCACCGCCGCCGGCGACCAGATGCGGATGGGCGGCCTGGGCGGCGAAGAACTGATGGCGCAGGTTGACGTCGACCGTGCGCGTCCAGGCAGCCGCGTCAACGCTGTCGACGTCCATGCGCGTATCGTTAGCGGCGTTGTTGACGAGAGCGTAGAGACTCCCGGTTGCGGCAGCCGCCTTGTCGATGGCGACCTTGAGGGCGTCGAGATCGGTCACGTCGGTGACGTCGAAGGTTGGTTCGTTGCGCACATGCGGGCGAAGTGCGCCCGCGAGCTGTTCGCCTGCTTTTTCGTTGATATCGCAGAAGTGCACGTGCGCACCCTGGCCGGCGAGAGCGGCGACGATCACAGATCCGATGCCGGTTGCTCCGCCGCTGACAAAAACCGTCCGGTCCACGAGATCGTCGAAGCGCCCCGCCATACCGGGCAAGACGCCGGACTCAGGGGTTTCCGTCGGGGACGATGTCGAACTCTGCATCGCGTCCTTCCTTCCTCGTGAGTGTGTAGGATGATCCGGCGGCCAGCCTGGTCCATCCGCTAGTCGCCCCGTCATGCCAGCGCACCTGGATCTCGCCGGAGGCCTCGGGCCCGAGTCCGAAATGCAGGTGTCCGACGGCGCCGCCCGCATGGCCGCCACCGATCGCGAGGAACCGCTTCTGGGACCTGCCGCCGGACCTCAGGGTGACTGTGGCCCCGATGGCTTGCGTGTTCGGCGCCGGCTGGCGGACCCTGAGCGAGATCCGGTTCGAGCCGTTTTCTTTACAGCTTTCGTTGCGGAACAGGGATGCCGGCTGGTTGCGGTTGACGACGACGATGTCCAGGCAGCCGTCACGGTCGAAGTCAGCCACGGCCCCGCCGCGACCGGCGGTGTTGAGTGCAATGCCGGTCTCGCCCGACGCTTCGGCAAAGCGGCCCTGACCGATGCCCAGCAGAATGGTGTCCGGGTCGTATGCGGCGAACTGCTTCATGGCGTCCACATTGCCCTTGACGATGAGGAGGTCGTCGAGGCCGTCATTGTTGAAGTCGGCGAAGGCATTGTGCCAGCTCGTCGACGGCCTTGGGTCCCCGCCGGTATGGGGACGCTGTGATGCTGCTCCCCGCGCCCAGGCAACCTCGTCGAAGGAGGGCGCGGGCACGTCCCTGGCCTTCAGGGTGTAGAGCTTGTTTTCGGCCATGTTGGTGACCGCGATTTCCGGGAAGCCGTCCTGATCGATGTCGCGGGCCGCGAGGCCCATGCCCCAGATCTTGCTGTCCTGCCAGCCGTCGGCCGTGGAATAGAGACGCGGCGTGCCGCCGAAGATCGACCAGAGCTGTTCGCCACCATCCGCATCCTGATATTCGCGGTCGTTGGCTATGCGCAGGTCCGCTTCGCCGGTGTTCCGCCAATCCACGAACAGCATGGAGAGGGCGCAGTGACCGGGCAGGAGGGGTATGGCGGTATTGTAGCCGGGCGCGGGCTTGCCGGTATTGCCCGGTCGCAGGAGGGCGTTGGGCTCGCAGTTGCCGGTCTTCTCGAGCGGGCGGCTGCGGTCTACGTAATTTCCCACGATCAGTGTCGGAAAGGTCGCGCCGGGTGCCCAGGCCGCCGCGAAGGCCGTTGACCAGGTGCCGGACTTCGCGATCGCACCGCCTGTCTCCGCCACTGTGAATCGGCAGTCGCCGTTGTTTTCCAGCAGAGCGTTACCGCCGAACCGCAGCAGGAACAGGTCGAGATCGGCATCATTGTCGAAGTCGAATGCGTAGACGCCGGCGACGTTTTTCAGAACCTTGAGACCCGAGCCGGTGAGTGGCCGGATTGCGGCGAAACGGATCTGTCCGGTCTTGTTCGTCCTGTTAATGAACAGCTGGGCCGACGCGGCGCCGCCGGCAAGAAAGAGGTCGGCATCGCCGTCATTGTCGCAATCAAACGCCACCGCACCACCGCCGACGACGAAGTCCGCGTTGCCGCCGAAAACGTGTGAAAGCCCGGCCGATGCCGCCTGCTCTTTGAACGTTACCTCCGACGGACCTGCGGACGCAGAGGTGACGGTCAGCAAGGAGATCAACAGGACTAGCGGGGCAAGTTTCATTTATTTCGATATTTGAATTTATATTGAGAATGGAAGGTTCATTCAGCACGTAAATGGAACCCGATCGTGGGGCCTTGATAGCGTCCGGCTTCAATTTCTCCCGAGTTAACCTTCAAATCTTGACTCATTGGTGAGGGTCAGGCAAGAATATATTTCGGTTAATAAAATATATAATCGATTTTTCGTGGGCCGAAGGACCGGGCGGCTCACGCCCGGCGATCTAGGGAGATCATCAGATGAAAACTCGCAGAATTCTGGCGTCCGCCGCCGTGCTGGGCCTTGCGCTCGGCGGCATGCTCGCCGTTCAGGCGGCAAAGGCCGCGGACCTTGTAATCGGCGTCAGCTGGTCGAATTTCCAGGAAGAACGTTGGAAAACCGATGAGGCTGCAATCAAGAAGGCGCTCGAAGCCGCCGGCGCACAATACATCAGTACGGACGCACAGAGCTCGACGGCCAAGCAGCTGTCCGATGTGGAGAGCCTGATCGGAAGGGGCGCGAACGCCCTGATCATCCTTGCCCAGGATGCCTCGGCAATCGGGCCGGCCGTCCGCAAGGCCGAGCAGGAGGGTATTCCGGTGGTCGGATATGACCGTCTGATCGAGGATGCGGGCGTCTTCTATCTGACATTCGACAATGTCGAGGTCGGGCGGATGCAGGCCCGCGCGGTGCTCGAGGCGCAGCCCAAGGGCAATTATGTCTTCATCAAGGGCTCGCCCCAGGACCCGAACGCGGACTTCCTTCATGGCGGCCAGCTTGAAGTGCTCAAGGCGGCCATGGATTCCGGCGAGATCAAGGTGGTCGGAAACCAGTACACGGACGGCTGGCTGCCGGCCAACGCCCAGCGCAACATGGAGCAGATCCTGACCAAGAACGACAACAAGGTCGATGCCGTGGTCGCTTCGAATGACGGCACGGCGGGCGGCGTCGTGGCGGCACTGACAGCCCAGGGCATGGAAGGCCTGCCGGTTTCCGGTCAGGACGGTGACCACGCCGCGCTGAACCGGGTGGCGCTCGGCACACAGACCGTATCGGTCTGGAAGGACGCGAGAGAGCTCGGCAAGGCCGCCGGCGAGATTGCCGTTCAGCTTGCCAAGGGCGCAAAGATGGCTGACGTGACCGGTGCCGAGGCATGGAAGAGCCCGAAGGGTCTGACGATCACGTCCAGGTTCCTGAAGCCGGTTCCGATCACCCGCGACAACCTCAATGTGGTTGTTGATGCGGGATGGGTCGCGAAGGACGTCGTCTGCAAGGGCGTCAAGGCCGGAGCCGTCGCCGTCTGCAACTGAATCAACGCTCCGGTCCGGCGGTGCGACGGGATCGTCACAGCCGGACCGGTGTGCCGTCGCGGTCACTTCTCTGCCTGCCGTGTCGAGCGGAGAGGGATAGCCGCGAGGCACCGTGAATCCTGAAAGCACTGTCATGCCGTCATCGTCACAAAGCCCAGATGAGTCCGCCGGACAGGTTCCGGCCGATGCCGAAACCCATGAACCGCAGGCGCAGTCATCTGGCGGCGCTGCGGGCATGCTCAGGGCGATGGAAGTCGACACACGCCTGCTTGGCATGGTGGTGGCTTTGCTCGTCATCTGGATCATCTTCGACCTGTGGACCGGCGGGCGTTTCATAACCCCGCGCAACATGTTCAACCTGTCAGTCCAGACGGCTTCCGTCGCCGTCATGGCGACGGGCATGGTGTTCATCATCGTCGCCCGCCATATCGATCTCTCCGTCGGCTCCATGCTGGGCCTGATCGCCATGGTCATGGGGGTGGTCCAGGCCGAGATGTTGCCGTCGGCTCTCGAGTTCAACCATCCGGCGACGTGGATCATCACGATACTGGTCGGGCTGGCGCTGGGCGCCCTGATCGGCGGCACGCAAGGGTACATCGTCGGTTATCTCGGCGTTCCGGCATTCATCGTCACGCTCGGCGGGCTCTTGGTCTGGCGCGGCGCGGCGTGGTGGGTCACGCAGGGACGCACCGTGGCGCCGCTCGATGAAAACTTCACCATCTTCGGCGGCGGGGTGGCGGGCACGCTCGGCAGTACCTGGAGCTGGGTTTTCGGCGCGATCGCTGTTGCCGCGATCATCTTCGCGGCGGTCCACGGCCGGCGCCAGCGCAAGCTGTTCGATTTCCCGCTGAAGCCGATGTGGGCCGAATACACGAACGTGACCGTGCTGACGGTGGTCGTGCTCGGGTTTGTCTGGATCATGAACAGCTATCCGGTGCCGCCGCGGGCCGCGCAGCGCATGGCGGAAGCGCGCGGCTGGGAGGTTCCGCCTGAAGGCCTCTCGCTGATGCACGGCATCTCCATCCCCGTCGTTTGCGTGGCCGTGATCGCGGTGGCCATGACCATCATCGCCAAGCGCACGAAATTCGGACGCTACATCTTCGCGATCGGCGGCAATCCGCAGGCGGCCGACCTCTCCGGCATCGATACCAGACGCATCACGTTCTACATCTTCACGCTGATGGGTGTCCTGTGCGCGCTCTCCGCGGTAATCGCCTCGGCGAGGCTGCAGTCGGCTGCCAACGATCTCGGCACGCTCGACGAGTTGCGCGTGATCGCCGCTGCCGTCATCGGCGGCTCGTCGCTTGCCGGCGGCATCGGTACGATCTACGGCGCCATCCTGGGTGCGCTGGTGATGCAGAGTCTGCAGAGCGGCATGGCGCTTGTCGGGGTCAACACCTCGCTGCAGTCGATCGTCATCGGCCTCGTTCTCATCCTGGCGGTATGGGTCGACCAGGTCTATCGCCGCCGGATCCAGGAGTGAGGGCATCATGACTCAGCAGAACGGATCTACGCCGCTTGTCGAGATGCGCAATATCAGCGTGAGCTTCGGCGGCATCAAGGCTGTCGACGACGTCACCTGCAACCTCTTCCCCGGCGAAGTGGTCGGACTGCTCGGCCACAACGGCGCCGGAAAGTCCACCCTGATCAAGGTGCTGTCGGGTGCCTATCAGGCCAACGCCGGGGAGATCCATATCGACGGTGAGAAGGCGGACATCAGCACAGCCCGGGATGCCCGCAAGTACAACATCGAAACCATCTATCAAACCCTGGCGCTGGCGGACAATCTCGACGCCGCGGCCAACCTGTTTCTGGGCCGCGAACTGGTGTCGGCAACCGGCATGCTCGATGACGTGAAGATGGAGGCCGAGACCCGCGAGATCATGGGCCGGTTGAATCCGAATTTCCGCAAGTTCTCGGCACCTGTCTCTGCGCTCTCCGGCGGCCAGCGGCAATCCGTGGCGATCGCGCGCGCGGTCTATTTCAATGCGCGCATCCTGATCATGGACGAGCCGACCGCCGCGCTCGGCATCCAGGAAACCGCGATGGTGGCCGACCTGATCAAGCAGCTCAAGTCGGAAGGGATCGGCATCTTCCTGATCAGCCACGACATCCACGACGTGTTCGACCTGGCCGACCGGCTGACGGTCATGAAGAACGGCCGGCTCGTCGGCACGGTCAGAACCGAGGACGTCAGCCAGGACGATGTGCTCGGCATGATCATCCTGGGCAAGCGGCCGGAGGGGGTACATGTTGAAGGGGCCGAGATGGAGACGCCCGTTGCCTGAGGTGGCGCCATGAACATGCAGGACGCTCCGGTGGATACTCCGCGCCTGCGGATCCTCGACCACGTCCGGCGCAAGGGCGCGATCTCGCGCATCGACCTCTCGGAACAGATCGGCATCTCGCCAGCAACCGTCTCGGTGCTGTGTGCGGAGCTGATCGAGAACGGCCTGTGCCGGGATGCCGCCGAGACGGTCATGACGCCCAACAGGCGCGGCCGGCCGAAGACGATGCTGCAACTGACGCCGGACGCGGCCTATGCGTGCGGGGTCAAGGTGTCGATGCACCGGATCGCGGTGACGGTGACCGACTTCTGCGGCGAGGTCGTGCACGCGCGGACGCAGAACGTGCGCGCGAAAGACGAGAGCGCGGAGAAGATCGCCGACATCTGCGCCGACCTGGTGGACGGGGCGATTGCCTATTCGGAGATCGACCGGGACAGGCTCGCCGGCGTCGGCTTCGGCGTTCCGGGTTTCGTCAGCTATCCGGACGGCGTGGTCTACTGGAGTCCCGTGTTCGGCGACCGGCGGGTGGACTTCAAGGCGCTCCTGGAAGAGCGGGTGGGGCCGAATGTCCTGGTAGACAACGACGCCAATCTGGCGACGGTCGCGGAGCGCTGGTTCGGTCACGGCCGCGACGTCGACAATTTCGTGGTCATCACGGTCGAGCACGGCGTCGGCATGGGCATGTATGCCAATGCGCGGCTGGTCCGCGGCATGCGCGGCTTCAGCGGCGAGTTCGGCCACACCAAGATCCAGCTCGACGGTGCGCTGTGCCGCTGCGGCCAGCGCGGCTGTGTCGAGGCCTATGTGGCCGACTACGCCATCGCCCGTGATGCGGCGGTGTTCGGCAGCTCGGCGGATCTGGACGATCCGTCCGCCCTGCAGGTCACGGTCGAGGCGCTGGTGGAAAAGGCGCGTGCCGGCGACGAGGCGGCGGGCGCCCTGTTCGACCGCGCCGGCCAGCGGCTGGGAGCGGCGATCGCCAATATCGTCAACATCTTCAATCCGCCGCTGGTCATCATCTCCGGCGCGCGGGCGGCCCATGCCGACTCGGTGTTTTTCCGGTCCATGGAGCGCGCGCTGGAGCGGTTCCAGCTGATCTCGGACCTGCAGCAGCCGCGCATCGAGGTGCACGGCTGGGGCGACGACGTGTGGGCGCGCGGCGCGGCGGCGCTGGTTCTCGAAGCGCACGTCGCTCAGTAATGGCGACGGGGGCGACGCCGAAGGCCATTGTCCTGCGCTACCCGCCGCACGAGGCGGTCATCGCGCCGGAGGTCGGCGGATCGCTGCTGCGCTTCTCGACAACATTGCCCGATGGCGGGACGTGGCACTGGCTCAGGCCCGCCGCCGATGACGCGGACTCGGCCCTCGAGACGGCCTGCTTTCCCATGGTGCCGTTCTGCAACCGGATTGCCGACGCGCGGTTCAGCTATGGCGGCCGCGACGTGACCCTCGTGCCGAACTTTCCGCCCGAGGCGCACGCCATCCACGGGCTGGGCTGGCAGTCGCCGTGGGACGTGACGGACGCGGAAGAGGCGAAAGCCGTGCTGCGGTTCGATCATGGCGGGCGGGGCTGGCCGTGGCCGTTCACCGCAACGCAGACGGTCACGCTCACGGATGACGGGCTCGAGATCGCGCTTGCCGTCCGCAACAGGGCGAAGGAGGCCATGCCGTCCGGCCTCGGCCTGCATCCGAATTTCGCGCGGAACGGAGCGGTCGCCGTGACCGCGCTCGCACAGGAGCTCTGGTTCAACGATGCCCGCAACCTGCCGTTCGCCCGGGTCTCGAAGGATCCGCTGCTCGATGCGCTGAAGGCCGGCGGTCCGCTGCCGTTCGGCTACGACAACCAGATCTCCGGCTGGACGGGCAGGGCGGACATCGCCTGGCCCGATACGTCTCACCGTCTGACCCTGAGTACATCGCCCGCGCTCAGCAGGGCCGTCGTCTATTCGCCGGCGGGCGAACCGTTCTTCTGCTTCGAACCGGTAACCCATGCCTGGAACGCGCTCGGCGCCAGCCCGAAACGGCATGCCGAACGCGGGGTCGCAGCACTCGCGCCCGGCGAGACCCATAGTATGTCGATGAGCCTGTCGGTCAGTTCAACGGGCTGATCGGCGAGGGCAATCCGCTATTCGATCGCCCAGCTGATGGACACGCTGATCGTCAGGCTCTGCTCGCCGGCCTGCACGGGAACGGCATCGGCCGCCTCCATCCGTGCGGCGGCAAAGCGCACCTGCTGCGGCCGGAAGCCGCCGGACTCGCTAATCGACATTATGGACCCGAGCTTCACGCCCGCGGCTTCGGCATAAAGCGTTGCCTTCCGCCTCGCATCGTCCACGGCACGGCGGCGGGCCTCGTCGCGCAGCTCCTTCGGATCGGCGATCGAGAAGCGGATGCCGTCGATGGTGTTCGATCCGAGGGACACGACGGCGTCGAGCGTCTCGCCGAGTTTGGCGATGTCGCGCACGACGACGGCGACCCGGTTGGAGACCCGGTAGCCCCGGATCTTCGGCGGACGGCCGTCCTTGTAGCGCTGGTACTGCGGGCCGACATTGAAGTTCGAGGTCTGGATGTCCTTCCCGGCGATGCCCCGGCTCTTGAGCCCCTCGATCACCTCGGCCATCGCCTTGTTGTTGGCGGTGAGGGCCTCGCGGGCGGTGCGCCCCTCGACGACGACGCCGGTCGTGACATGCGCGGTGTCCGGCGGCGCGGTCACCTCGCCGGTGCCGGTCAGGATCATGGTGCGGGGCTGGGCCGTGTCGGCGGCGGTGGCCGCAAGCGGTAAGGCCAGCAGTGCGGCGGCGGCAATCAGGGGCAGGGCGGTGCGGGGAAGAACGGTCATGGGGGATCTGTCCTTGTTCGTGGTCTGGCGGATATATAGCAAGGATTTGGCGCGGTCGAAGGGGGCGGTGCGCCGGACTGCGGACGGCTGCCCGCCCGGATGCATTGCGGCGACGCAATGGGGCTTTGGCAGGCCTGGCATTTCTGCTATAGCAGGCGCTGCGTGAACGGTGCATGAACCGGCGTTCCCGCACAGTGTGGGCCTGTAGCTCAGTTGGTTAGAGCCGACCGCTCATAACGGTCTGGTCGCAGGTTCGAGTCCTGCCGGGCCCACCACCAAGTCACAAAGTTGAGAGACCGAGATGGTGGAACAAAAAAATACCAAGCAAAAACAATGGGTTAACAATAGGTTAACAACAGCCAACAGGTGGCGAGACGGGGCCGCCCGCCGTCATATCGCCCCGAATAGCCGGATCGTCTCTGAGGCAGAGATTCCCCCACCAGACGAGCGCGAAGACATGGCGTTGCCTTCGAACGTGTCGCGAGGGCGAATCAGAACATTCGTGCCGCCTTGGTCTGCATCCGTTATCGCCTCTGAAACCTGAGCCTCCGGCAATGAATGACAGGCCGAGGGTGACGTACGGTCCGGGCAACCCGCATCCGCTCTCACGGATGCGTACTGAGCTTGTCTGGGAAGGAAAGTATGACGAGTTTGGTGACCGTCGCGAAGTCGACGTCGCAAATCTGGCGATGCCTCTCCAGCGCATCGAGACCATCGACGAGCCGCGTTCCCGGGCGCAGGCTCAAGGCTCTCTGTTCGACGAGCGGACAGCGCATCGTGACGACTTCCGCAATCGACTGATATGGGGTGACAACAAACTCGTCACAGCGTCCCTGCTGGAGGAATTCAAGGGCGCGGTCGACCTCATCTACATTGATCCGCCATTTGACGTCGGGGCGGATTTCAGCATGGGCATCGATATAGGCGATGCCAGGGACAGGATTGAGAAAGCCCAGTCCACGTTGGAAATGGTCGCCTATCGCGATATTTGGGGGCGCGGAACGGATTCTTACCTGCACATGATCCATGGAAGAACCCTCTTCATGCGCGAACTGTTGTCAGACCGTGGCCTGCTGTTTCTGCATGTCGGATGGTTCGTGTCCCATTTCGTGAAGTCAATTCTCGACGACATATTCGGAAGCAGCCGTTTCGTGAACCAGATTATCTGGAAGCGACAGGCCGCACACAACGACACCCGTCAGGGAGCATCGCATCTGGGGCGATTGCACGACGTCATTCTGGTTTATTCGAAGGGCCGGAATTACACATGGAACATGCAATACGAGCCTTACTCGGAAGAGTATGTCGACAGCGCCTACAAACATATCGAGCCGGAGACGGGGCGCAGGTATCAAATGGACAACACAAGCGGTCCAGGTGGTGCGAGGAAAGGCAACCCGCTTTATGAATTTCGTGGTGTCAAAAAATACTGGCGGTATTCGCGTGCCAGAATCGAGGAGCTCTACAACGAAGGCCGCTTGGTACAAACCAAGACGGGCGGCGACTGGAGGTACAAGAGATACCTCGATGAAATGCCCGGGGTGCCCATCCAGGACCTCTGGCTCGACATCCCGGCGATACAGAGCCAGAGCAAGGAAGCTACCGGATACGACACCCAAAAGCCTGAAAAGTTGCTGGAGAGAGTGATCTCCCTGGCTTCCGATGAGGGCGATCTTGTCGCCGACTTCTTTTGTGGCTCCGGCACCACGCTGGCGGTTGCGGAAAAACTGGGACGGCGCTGGATCGGGTGCGACCTTGGCCGCTTCGCCATTCACACCAGCCGCAAGCGCCTGATCGGTGTTCAGCGTGCGCTTCACGAGGCGGGTACGGCGTATCGTTCCTTTGACGTGTTCAATCTGGGCCGTTACGAGCGGCAGTGGTGGCAGCAGGAGTCTCTGGAAGGTGCGGATGACGAGCACCGCGCCATTGTCCTGCAGTTCTTCCGTGCCGAGCCGGTTGCGCACGCCCCGTCGCCGCAATTGCATGGGCGCAAAGGTTCGGCCTTCGTCCACGTGGACGGCATCGACAGCATCTTCACGCGCCGGGAGGCGGCCGATGTCGCCCGTGCCGTGAAGGCTGCCGGGGGCAGCGAAGTCCATTGCCTGGCATGGGATTTCGAGATGGACCTGCGGCAGGCGGTAGCGGCCATCGAGGTCGAACTCGATGTGAGGGTCAGGCTTCACCGTATCCCGCGCGAGATCATGGAAAGGAACCGGACCGAACTGCCTCCTTTCTTCGAGATCGCGTTGCTGGAGGCAGAGCCGGTGATCCGGCAGGACGGGGCCGATACAAAGGTCGACATCAGGCTGACGGACTTCCTGCCGAGCCTGACGGAGGTGCCGTCGAGGGAACTGGAGGCCTTGCAGGAACGCGCGGTGGAAAGCGGTTTCGACTTCATCGATTTCTGGGCGGTGGATTTCGACTGGTCGCCGGACATGCCGTTCAATCATCACTGGCAGGACTACCGCACGCGCAAGGACCGCAGCCTGAAGACAGTCAGCGATGCCGGGTTCTCGTATGACAGGCCCGGCAGGCATACGGCCTGCGTCAAGGTTGTCGACGTGTTCGGCTGCGACACCTCCATCACGGTGGAGGTGGAAACATGAGCGCGGGCACAGGGCAGGATGCGCTCGCCATCAATGCGGCGGCACTCGAGCCGTTGTTCGCGCCATGGGAGGAACCGGACCGGCATCGCGTGCGGGCCGGGAAGGGTCAGCCGCCGGAGGTCAAGACGTACAGGCGGCAGTCTCCCGTTCGCATGGTCGGTCCGTTGCGCGCGGCCGTGCGGGAATGGCGCGAACTGAACTATTACGGGGCAAGCGACACGACACGCGCGTTGCTCGCCCACTGGTTCGAAAGGCCGCACCGCATCACGGCAAGCGATGGAGAGCAGTACGACTTCCGCTACTGGTTCTGTCAGCGCGAGGCCATCGAGACGTTCATCTGGCTGATCGAGGTGCGGGGTCTCCGCTCGCTGTCGTCGCTGGTCATGGAATATGGCGGGCTCAATGCCGAGACCGAGGCTCTGGGCATCAATCCGGAAGACGACGAGTGGGCGCGCTATGCCTTCAAGCTCGCGACCGGGGCTGGCAAGACGAAGTGCATGAGCCTTGCCATCGTATGGAGCTATTTCCATGCGCTGCGCGAAAGCGGTTCGCAGATGGCGCGGGATTTTGTCATCATCGCGCCCAACCTCACGGTGTTCGAGCGGCTGAGGCAAGACTTCCGGCCGGAGGGCGGGGGTGCGGACATCTTCATGACCGACCCGCTGGTGCCGCCCGAGTGGCGCGGCGACTGGAACTTCTCCGTGGTGCTCCAGGACGAGGCAGGCGGTGCGAGCACCGGAGGCGTGCTTTATCTGACGAACATTCACCGCCTGTTCGAGCCACGGCGGGGGAGCGGGTCGGAAAGGGAGACCTGGGCCTGGGCTGGGCCGGCGGTGTCGAAATCCGGAGCGCTCGATACAGGCGCACAGTTGCGCGACAGGATCACGTCGCACAAGCGCCTCATGGTCCTGAACGACGAGGCTCACCACGTGTGGGATCCTGGTTCGGCCTGGAACAGCGCCATCCGGTGGCTTCATGAGAATACGGGAAAACGCGGCGGCGACGGGCTGGTTGCGCAACTGGACTTCTCGGCAACGCCCAAGGACAACAAGGGCCGCGTCTTTGCCCATGTGGTCTGCGACACGCCGCTCGGCGAGGCCGTCGATGCTGGCATCATCAAGACGCCTGTCATTGGTCGCACCCGGGAACTGATCGAACAGCCCCACGACGACGCGGCTTACCGCTACGAGGCGCATCTGCGGCTCGGCTACGAGCGCTGGCTGCGCAGTTGCGGGGAATGGGAAAAGAGCGGCAGGAAGCCGCTTCTGTTCGTCATGTGCACGGATACGGAGTCTGCCGATCAGATCGCGCGCCGTCTGAACGCCGACCGCATCTTTGACGGTCTCAACGGCAAGACCGTCAACCTGCACACCAATCTCAAGGGCAAGGTGAAAAGGAAGAAGGTCGGCGGGCGGATGGTCGAGGTCTTCGAGGAGAGCGAACGGGAGATCGGGGACGAGGACCTGAGGGCCATCCGGCGCATCAGCCGCGAACTGGACAGCAACGACAGTCCTTACGCCTGCATCGTCTCCGTTCTCATGCTGCGCGAGGGATGGGACGTGCGCAATGTGACGACGATCATCCCGTTGCGGCCCTACAGTTCGGATGCGGGCATTCTGCCCGAGCAGACACTCGGCCGCGGTCTCCGGCGCATGACCCCGCCCGGTCAGGCCAACGAGCTTGTGACCGTTGTCGAGCACCCGGCCTTCACCAGCCTGTACGAGCAGGAACTCGAACAGGAGGGACTGCCCATCGGCGTGCTGGACCCGGACAAGGTTCCGGCAACGACCGTGACCATCTTTCCCGATGATGCAAGGGATTGGGACAAGCTGGACATCGTCCTCCCCTCGCTCACGGCAGCACATGACATCCGGCCCAGGCTGGAGGGCATGGCAGAAGAAGACGTGCGTGCCGCATTTGGCCCGTATTCACCGTTGCCGCTCGGCACGAAAGGCAATACGGACGTCAAATACGAAGGTCGTCACCTGATCACCGACGAGGTGGTCGAGCAGATGAATGTCAGCCTGCTCCTGTTGCAGAACGGGCTGACCGCCGTCTCGTTCTACATCAGGGAACTGGAGGCGGCCTGCAAGGTGCAGTCCACGCATGCCGTGCTCGCCCCTGTCCTTCAGACTTTCCTCACCGAAATCCTGTTCGGAGAAGACGTCGCGCTCACGGACCCGCGCCTGACCGGGCGGCTTGGCGATCAGGATGTGCGCGAACACATCCGTGCGGTGTTCATTCCGCTGGTGCGGGCACGCACCGTAAAGCACCAGAAGCGCCGTTCGGAAGGAACGAAGGTCCGGCTGAGCGGCTGGAAGCCTTATCAGGCCAGCCTTTCGGAGCGAAGGCCGGTTGAGAGGGCGAAGAACACGATCTTCAATCTGGTGCCGTGCGATCAGTCGCTCGAGGTCGCGATGACGTCCTTCCTGGACAATGCCGTGGATGTCGCCGCCTTTGCGAAGAACGCCGGACCGCAGGCGCTGCGCATCGACTACCTCACGAACGATCGTCGTCTCGCCTTCTACCGGCCCGACTTTTTCGTTCGCCTGGAGACGGGAGACTGTGCGCTTGTCGAGACGAAGGGCCGCCAGGACAGCGACGTTCCCCGAAAGGCCGCTGCCGCCGTGGAGTGGTGCAAGGCGGCGTCCAAAAGCGGCACCAGGTGGCAGTACGTCTTCACGCCGCAGACTGTCATGGAGGGTGTGACCGGAAACCGGTTCGACGATCTGGCGCGCGCATGCGCACCGGCCCTGCAAAACCTGCTGAGCGAAACAACCAGGGAGCCGGAACTGTCCCTCTTCGGTGCGCGGCCGGACGGCGAGGCGGAAGACTTCTTCGGCCACGAAACCTTCGAGCGGCTTCCCGAACGCGCACGAAAGGCGGCGGCCGATGCGCTGGATCTGTTCCGGTTCTTCGAACGCAAGAAGGGCGAGCCGGAGTTCGGGCCGGTCTTCAGCGTACTGCTCGGCCCGTTCGATGATGCCTGCAAGGCAATCGTCATAAGCAGGCTTCTGGAGCATATGCCATCATTGCCGCGCGAACAGCGCGGCTGGTTCGACCCCTGGATGGGCGAGGTCGGTGAACGCTCCGTCAAGCACTATGAGAACATGGCGCGCAATCTCAAGAGAGCCTTGATCTACGGCAATCCCCACTCGGTGATCGGATTGCTGAGGTCATGTCTGGACCATGCCCTGAACGACAGGACCAGGATCGATGGCGTGTTCGAGGCCGTGAAAACCGCCTTCCGTTTTGAGGGAGCACGCACTCTCCTCGACCGGGTCGCCGCCGTGAACGACTTCCGCAACACCCGTATCGCTCACCGTGAAGCAGAACTCACAGACGCCGCCCTGGCCTCGGCCAATCTGAAGGCATGGATTGAAACGCTTGCGCTCATCGTTTCTGTTGTTGACGATAGGTTGGTTGAAAGCGGACGATAGGCAATTGGCTTGCAGCGGGCACGCGATACTTGGCGGCAGAGTATCAATTTAGCAGCCAACTGCGGAGGATATCGGCAATCTGTCGATGTGCGGCGAGAACCCGCACCAGTCAGGAAGGACGGTACATGGACATTACCACGCTCAGTCGTATGGTCGACGAAGATGCCGCTTTGCGGCGTAGGCAGAAGCTCCAGCCCGTAGGCGGCAAGGGTGACAAAATATTCCCGCCAACCTATCCGGGAGAAGTGCGCAATGCCCCACCCCGCCATGTCTATGAACGCCGCCGCCTGAATGGCCAGGATGTCTGCTGCGTTCTTATCGATAGTGTCCAATCCCAGGCTAACCGGTTGGAGGAGTGCCTGCTTGAAGCGATCCGTGACGGTATGTCGATTCCGCATGTGGTGGTGGATTTTAGCGAGGCGGATCTCGATGGCATCACTCGCATTACTTCGCTTGATGCGCCGCATCGCGTCTATGACGCCATTCTGCGCGATAGTCAGTTGCATGACGTACCGTTTATGGAAAGTAACGAAGGAAAACGCCTCGCCAAGGCCAAAGCGGAGGACGCCTCGGCGATTCTGGAAATGTCACCCACAGCCCTTCTGTTCGGAGCCTGGCATTCGACCGGTGAGGGCGGTGGTCTCGGCGCAAAATTCGCACGTTGTCTCGTCTCCGAAATCATGGGCATTGATGTTCCGGTGGAAGACGTGGTGGTGAATCAGCGAACCGGTGAGAGCGACATCCGTACCGCGGGACGCCGCACCGGCAGCCGGATCGATCCATTAGGTGTGCTGAGGAAAGTCGAGGTCTTCAAAGGCGAAAGCGGTTGGAGCACGATTAAGGCCGATGCCGGCAAGAATGCGAAGCAAGCCCGGCCGTCCGAAATCAATCATGGCAATATCGTTCCTTCGATTCAGCCTCTTGGCATCACATGTGACTATGCCGAACACAACTTCGTCCTGAGCTTTGCCGCGTTACGCCGACTGCGTTTCGGTGGAACTGAAAAAGACCGGGCGGGACGTGCTTTACTCGCAGCGCTGGGGCTTCTTGCACTTGTCGAACAGGATGCCCGCGGTTATGCACTGCGCTCGCGCTGTGATCTTGTCTGCGATGGCCGGGCACCGTTGGAACTGGTGCATCCAGACGGCACAACGCAGCCAGTCGAGATAGGCCGCGCGGTAGCCAGCACTGTCTATCAGAGAGCCTTTGAGAGTGCGCAAGGAGTCGGCTTTGGCCTTTCCGCAGAGCCACTTCGCCTTACGCCGCAGGACAAGCTCGTGGAGATTGTCCGCCGGAGTCAGGAACTCGCTCTTTCCGGCGACGGTGGCGAAGATGAGGAAGCGAGCAGCAACAAGTGACCCTCATTCTCGAAGTCGAATATCTGTCAGGCGTCTCGTTTGCGGCCATCGGTCCAGACAGTGAGATGCCTGAGTGGCCGCCACAGCCAGACCGCATTTTTTCGGCTCTCGTTGCCACGTGGGCTGGCCGAGACCGGAATGACCGAGAAACAGCGGCGCTTGAATGGCTGGAAAAACAGGCCGTGCCGCGTATTCTTGCCTCGGATGCAGAGCGGCGTACGGGCGTGAAAGTGTATGTCCCGCCCAATGATCCGCGAAGTGACAAGTTGAATACAGCCAAAGATGTGCTGCCATCTTTCCGCCGCCGTCAGCCACGCCGCTTTCCGGCAGCTCGCCCCCACGATGCCTTAGTGCGGCTATTCTGGGAGGGTGTTGCACCGAAGGAGGACGTGCTTATTGCACTGCAACAGCTGGCCCGCGATACCGCCTATGTCGGTCACTCGGCGAGTCTCACGCGCTGCCGATTTATGCTCGACCAGAGTGCGCCCAGCCCAAGCGAGGCCATATCGTCCGACCGGTGCGTCTATCCCGGACGCTTTGATGAATTATGTAAGACCTTCGATGCGGGGCGAAGGCCGCTTGCTGGCGCTCGCGTTGCGCCAATGCCTGACGCAGGACAGGAGCGAACCAATTTTTTCGGTGAACGCTGGCTGATCCTTGAGCATGTCGCAGGCGATATGCCGGACCTTCGGGCTTGTGCGCTCGTTGCCAAAACGTTGCGGGATACGCTGCTTAGCGGTTATCGGCGAATCGGTCTCGGCAACGACATCCCTGAAGTTATCTGCGGCCATACCACGGATGGAAAACCTGCTCGCGCTCCTCATCTTGCCATTGTACCGCTACCGTTCGTCGGCTTTCCTTACGCGGACGGTCATGTGATGGGTTTCGCGCTCATTCCGCCACAGGACAGTGCAATTCTGGATGATGAGGATTTTCGAAAGACGTTGAGAAAACTTGCACCCGTCAACGATGACAACAGGCGGCGCGTTCTGACGGTCACAACGAAGGAAGGAACACCGCCGGGTAGGGCCTTCTCAATTGGCCTCTCTCCAACCTTCGAGACGCCCGTTGGCAAGCGCTCTCTTGATCCGGCGCTTTACACCCGACCGGCGTCAACCTTTGCCACGGTCACTCCCATCGCACTCGACCGGCACTTAAAAAAGAACGGCGCAGGTCGACAAGGAGAAGTCGCAACACAAATTGTCATCGCCTGCCGCAATGTCGGTCTGCCGGAACCGGAATCCGTCGTTAGCGACAAACACTCCGCAATCGATGGCGCACCTTCTGCCTATCCATCCGGAAAGTCGCCGTTGTGGATGCGCTGGGGCTTGCCGCCAACGCTTGCCAGTCGCCAGCTTGCTCATGCGGTGATCCGTTTCGACCGGCCTGTAGAAGGGCCCGTAATCCTCGGCGCGGGGCGGTTTGTTGGGCTTGGCCTTTGTCGTCCCATTGATCCGAAATGGGGTGAAAATGCTGTCCGTTGATGATTTTGCCGCTTTCTTCATGGAGGTTCATGGCTGCGATCCCTTTCCTTGGCAGAAGCGGCTACTTGAGCGGGTTGCGGCAAAGGGCGAATGGCCAAGGGTGCTTGATTTGCCGACCGGTTCTGGCAAAACGGCGGCCATTGACATTGCCGCGTTTCATCTGGCGTTGGAGGCAAATCGTGGAGAAGCGCGGCGCGCACCGGTCCGCATCGCGTTTGTGGTGGATCGTCGGTTGGTTGTGGATGATGCGGCCAAGCGTGCACAAAAGCTTTCAGATGCGCTTGCCAAGCCGCGAGGTCCAGTCACCGGGCGCGTGGCTGATTGTCTTAAGTGTCTGTCCGATGACGGCCCGCCCCTGATCATGCGTCGCCTCCGTGGAGGTATCCCTCGTGAGGACGACTGGGCACGCACGCCATCCCAGCCGACGGTGCTTAGCTCCACTGTCGATCAGGTTGGATCTCGCCTGCTGTTTCGAGGTTATGGTGTTTCCAGTTCCATGAAGCCGGTTCACGCTGGTCTTATAGGATCGGATTGCCTGATTTTACTCGACGAGGCGCACCTTGCCGAGCCGTTCCGCCAAACACTGGAATGGGTTCGCACATATCGTGACAGGCAATGGCGTGAGATGGACTTCGCGGCACCGTGGGGTGTTGCGCTTCTGACTGCGACGCCCGGCGAGACGTCGACAGACGGTTTTTCACTCGATGACGAAGACAGGTCACACCCGGTTTTGAAGAAACGCCTGAACGTTTCAAAGCCAGCCTGTCTCGTCTTGTCCGCAAAGTCCAAGGCGAAAACCGAAAGCGTAAACAGCGCTGATGAAGAAACTGGCGCGGACGAGGGAAAAGAGGATGTCATCCGCCGTGCCGCTGTGATCACGGAAAAAGTTCGAGATTCCCTCGATCATTTCAAGAAGCTCGGGCACGTTGCGGCTCACCCCGCAATCGGTGTGGTGGTTAATCGGGTTGCACGCGCACGCGCGGTGTTTGAGCAATTGACGGAAAAATTCAGCGCGGAAGAGGTGGAATGCCTTTTGTTGATCGGTCCGGCACGCCCGTTGGACCGGAACGATATTGCCGAACGGATCGCTCCAATCCGAACCGGTTCGGATCGCAATATCGATAGGCCGCTCATTCTTGTTGCCACCCAGTGCATTGAGGCGGGCGTGGACATCGATCTTGATGCGCTTGTCACGGAAGTGGCTCCGCTCGATTGCCTGCGTCAGCGCTTCGGACGGCTCAACCGCGCCGGACGAAATATCGCGACCTATGCAGCCATCATAGCCGCCAAGTCCGATCTCGCGGCGCGCACAGATGATCCAGTCTATGGCAAATCAATTAAGCCTGCATGGGAATGCTTGAAAAAAGCAGCGGAAAAAAACGACAAAGACCTCATCGTGGAGTTTGGCCTGAATGATGCTTTCGCTGTCTCTATGGAACCCGACGCCCTTGCCGGGAAAGCGGATGCGCCCATTCTACTGCCGGCCCATCTCGACCTCTTGAGTCAGACAGCCCCCATCCCGGCCGCCGATCCGGAAGTTTCACTTTACCTCCATGGCACCTCCCGCCATCCGGATTCCATCACCGTTGTATGGCGTGCGGATATCAATCCTGAGAAAAGTCGAGACGAAGACGCCCGCCGTCTTCTAACGCTCGTCCCGCCCCGATCACTTGAGGCCATCGAGTTGCCGCTTTGGGCGGTACGTCGCTGGCTTATGCGAGTGGACAAGACACCGACCCATCTGGCCGATATCGCCACCAAAGCGCTGGAAGAGAATGGCCGCGTGGGTTCCGGAGGTGAGAAGCGAAAGGTTTTCTGTTGGAAAGGAGATAACGAACATTCCCGCTGGATTGAGCCCGCAACGCTTCGTCCGGGCGATATGATCGTCGTTCCCGCGCACTACGGCGGCGTGGACGACTTCGGATGGAATCCCGGGTGTAGCGAGCCCGCCGCGGATGTCGCGCGAAAGGCTGCCGAACCGTTCGCCGGGCGTCGGTTCGCGGTGCGCGTGGCACCGGGTTTGTTCGACGGCTCCGTGAACGACGAAATGCTGGCGGACATCCTAGCGGGTGCCGCATCGCAGCATTGGCAGGATCTACGAGCGGCGCTCACCAATCTGGATATCCCGGAAGACATCCGCAATGATCTTGTTGCGCTTGATGACGCCAACAGAAAAAGAAGCGTTACAGCTTATCTCGATCTTTATGGAACAACGCTCGACGAGCGTCCGCGCGGCGTCGTTTTCGTGGCGCCGTTCGGGATCAAAGGCAAAAAGCAGGAAGAGGGAGGCCGTCCCAACACGACCGAGGACGACGCCAGCGGGTCCATTTCCGGTTTTCCCTTGTCGCTCAAACAGCACAGCGATGATGTGGAACGAAAGGTAGCAGGCTTCGCGAAAGCTGCCGGTCTCCCGGCCGAGCATATCGTGGACATGAAGCTTGCCGGATTTCTGCATGACGTAGGCAAATCTGATCCGCGTTTCCAGGCCTGGTTGCATTACGGTGACCCGCTGGGGCCGGATCTGAATGATGAAACAGCCGTGCTCGCGAAGTCTGGCCGTCCTTTGCCGCCTGTGGCACGCACTGCGTCCGGTCTGCCGGACAGATGGCGGCACGAAGCGTTTTCGGTGCGTTTGGCTCCCCATGTTGAGCGTTTCGGGAAGGCCAAAGATCCAGAACTCGTGCTTTGGCTTATCGGCTCACATCACGGGTATGGCCGACCCTTCTTTCCGCATTCTGACGCGGAGGACGGCAAGCCGCGAAAGTTACCTTTTGTGCCTGGTTTGCCTTCCGAATTGCAGCCCGGATCGGGACCTCAATCGCTAGGCTACGACTTGAATGGCCTAGACTGGCCCTCGCTCTTCGTGCGACTCAAAGCCCGTTACGGCGTATGGGAACTGGCCCGTATGGAAGCCATTCTGCGGCTTGCCGATCATCGCGCTTCCGAAGAAAGGGCCGGGGAGAATATCGAATGAACGCCAGGACAACTCATCGGCTCGACGGTCTGGAGTCGGACAATCTTCTCGCCTTCCTGGCGCTTCTCGGGCTTCTGCGGGCGCTGGAAGCCGCCGATAGCACATTACATCCCCGCGCAGCCTGGGATGTAGACACACCACCGTTGCGGCCGAAGCTTATTCTGGCACGAGCAGCCACACGGGAAGAGGTGATGGAAGTTGCGGCCAAAGGCATCGAGGTGATTTCGGAATGCCATGATTTCGGAGGTCGGAAGGACCTGAACTATTCACGAGAAGAGTGTCGCGCGCTTTTGCAGAAGGAAGTGGAAGCCGCCCGTCTAGATGCGCGGAAACGGGCTGATCTGTTTGCAGCGTTGATAAGCGATGCTGCCATCAAGGACGATAAGACGGAACCTGTAGATCCTACTGCGCTCTGCCTGCTCTTCGGACAAGGCCATCAGCACTTCCTTGAACGGCTCGCGGATGTGCCAAGAATGCACGTGCCACCAGCCCGCGGGAGAGGAAGGAAAGCTGTGAGTGTCTCCGCATCCGAGTGTTTGAGTGAAGCTGTTTTCCAGTTCTGGCATCGCAAAGACACGACATTTTCTTTCCGATGGGATCCGCAAGAAGGTGTTCGTTATGCGCTGATGGCAGGCAACCCTACCGACCCCAAATACAAATCCGGCACCCAACATGGTGCCAATCGTCTGGCGGCTATCGGTCTCAGTGTGCTCA
Source organism: Hyphomicrobiales bacterium (assembly GCA_965198845.1). Lineage (GTDB taxonomy): Bacteria > Pseudomonadota > Alphaproteobacteria > Rhizobiales > JAJFHC01 > CBDAQD01. Next base: position 4,801,921 of record CBDAQD010000002.1, on the reverse strand, counting down.
CCCTTGTTCCACAAATGCGGGCTGGGCGTGTTCGCCCAAACAACATCGGCGGCGTATCTGGAGCGTCTGGATTTACTTTTGCTTGGCCGATCTGGCGAGAGCCCGCAAAGCTTTTTGCCATCCAGTCGCTGCTTGCTCACCCGGAGCTACGGGCGATTGACGCGCTCGCACATCTCAGCGTGGATCACGTCATGGTCGCGCAACGCATCTCGGTAGGCAAGTTCATCAACTTTTCCCGTGCCCGACCTTTGCCGCAGACCGAGCAGACCCATGCCGAGCGATGAGCAATACGAACTTCATCTTCCCGCACCGCCGGTCGCCGGTGATACGCCGCTTGTGCCGGCACGGATGGTAAACGAGTTCGTCTACTGTCCGCGCCTTGCCTATCTCATGTGGACGCAGTCCGAGTGGGCGGACACCGGCGACACGGTCGAGGGACGGCACGCCCATAAGCGCGTCGACAAGCCGAATACGCCTTTGCCGACACCCGAGGCTCTCAAGGACAATGAAGCCGCTACGGCAGACAAGATCGTCAGCCGTTCAATGACGCTGTCATCGGAAAAGCTCGGCGTTATTGCCAAGCTCGATGTCGCCGAGGCCGAGGACGGCGTCGTCACGCCCATCGATTACAAGCGCGGTAAGCGTCCCCACGTCGCACAAGGTGCCTACGAACCCGAGCGTGTCCAGGTCTGTCTGCAGGGCTTGCTGCTTGAAGAGCATGGGTACCGCGTGGAGGAAGGCGCCATCTACTATGCCGAAAGCCGTGAACGCGTACGTGTCGTATTCGATGATGCTCTTCGTGCATCGGCACGGACTGCAATCAACGAACTGCGCCTGACTGTTTTCCAGGGCCGTATTCCGCCGCCGCTCAGGGACAGTTCCAAATGCCCACGCTGTGCGTTGGTGACGGTCTGCCTGCCGGACGAGGTGCGTGCGCTCAACGGTTCGGCGGTTGCGCCACGCCCGATCGCGGTTCCCGCCGATGATGCGTTGCCTCTTGTCGTCCAGTCGCAGTATGCGCGGATCGGTAAAGATGGAGAAACACTGAAAGTCACAGACGAAGAACAGGGCGAGACGCGAGTCCGCTTCATCGATATCTCTGATGTCGCACTGTTCGGCAATGTGTCGATTACGACACCTGCTCTCTCAGCGTTGTTCGAGCGTGAGATCCCTGTGACCTTTCACAGCCATGGCGGATGGTTCCGCGGGGTCGCTCATGGCGTCGGCCACCGCAATGTGGAGGTGCGCACGGCGCAGTACCGCATGAGTTTCGATGAAGCGGTCTGTCTGCGTTTTGCGCGGGATCTGGTCGCTGCCAAGATCATGAACCAGCGGACGATCCTGAGGCGGAATTGGCGCGGGCCGCCGGAAGAACGACGGATCGTTCTTGACCGTCTGCGCGCAGCACGCAGAGCAACCGGTGGCGCAACAAGCTCGACGGAACTCCTCGGGATGGAAGGGGCCGCTGCGGCTACATATTTCCGTGCCTTCGCCGGCTTGCTCAAACAGCCGGACGCGGAGGGCAAATTGTCGCCGTTCCACTTCGAGGCACGTAATCGCCGCCCACCGGCCGATCCTGTGAACGCCATGCTGTCACTCGCTTATGCCATGCTGACCCGGCACTTGACGGTCGCGGTCGCATCGGTCGGGCTCGATCCATATCGCGGATTTTATCATGCGCCTCGCTATGGCCGTCCCGCACTGGCGCTTGATCTCATGGAGCCGTTCCGCCCCATCATAGGCGACAGCGTTGTGCTCTCGGCGATCAATACCGGGGAGGTCGGGCGGAACGATTTTGTGGTGGGCACGACAGGAACCTCGCTCACTCAGGCCGGCCGACGTCGTTTCGTGGCGGCGTTCGAGCGTCGCTTGTCGCAGGAAACGACCCACCCGATCTTCGGCTATCAGGTCAGCATGCGCCGGATGCTTCTGGTGCAGGCAAGGCTTTTGTCCCGGTTCCTGCTTGGGGAGTTGCCGAGGTATCCACACTACCTTCCACGTTGAAAAGAGAATTTGGACCCACCGCATGAGCGACGAGCGGCTCTATATCGTGACCTACGACATTGCCGATCAACGGCGCTGGCGACGCGTGTTCAAGGCGATGCACGGCTATGGCGAGTGGCTTCAGCTTTCCGTTTTTCAGTGCCGCCTTACCCGCCGTCGCCGCGCCGAGCTGGAGACACGGCTGCGTGATTTGGTGAAGAATGGCGAGGATCACATTCTCTTGGTCGATGTCGGACCGGCCGACAAGATCCATCTGGCTGTGGAAAGTATCGGCAAGAACTTTTCGAAGATGGAACGTCAGGCGACCGTGATATAATGCGGTCGCTTTGTTTGACAGGAGTGGGTGTACGAGCTTGAACCGCTTCATTCCTGCGCGTTGCTCGCCCGCTGTCTTCGAGCGGGTCACTAGCGCAATCGGGCCTGTACCCGCTCGAATCTTCCCAAGGCGTTGAAATCATGGAGATCCTAAGCGTGATTAGTGCATCGGAATGTGTCACGGGACAGGGCTTGTGCGTCGAGAAAAGCCACCGCTCGAAAATACTGCGATATTGCCTTTATAAACAGGAGGTTGTAGATAAAGCAATATCCGAGGCGCGCGCGCCTCGGCCTCATTGAAGCGCCGTCCTCCTGGATCAGTGCCCGGCCCGCATACCAATATCCGAGGCGCGCGCGCCTCGGCCTCATTGAAGCATCATGACTCCACAAATAAAAAATCCGAGCTGGCCGATATCCGAGGCGCGCGCGCCTCGGCCTCATTGAAGCAGGAGGACCCGGAAGGCCAGCCGAAGATCGAGCGTAATATCCGAGGCGCGCGCGCCTCGGCCTCATTGAAGCTGTGTCGTGCCAGATGAATTCTCGTCCACCGTACTCCATATATCCGAGGCGCGCGCGCCTCGGCCTCATTGAAGCTGTGGAAAACTGGCCGTAAATCGGGGATGGGAGAAGAATATCCGAGGCGCGCGCGCCTCGGCCTCATTGAAGCAATTATGTTTGCGAAATTTTCACATCTGTAAACGAAATATCCGAGGCGCGCGCGCCTCGGCCTCATTGAAGCGTGAAGGCGAAGGCGGGGTTGAAAACAGGATCCATAGATATCCGAGGCGCGCGCGCCTCGGCCTCATTGAAGCACGGCATGAAAAATATGATCTATAACCACAATCATCATATCCGAGGCGCGCGCGCCTCGGCCTCATTGAAGCCAGGCAGAAGGTGAAAACCTATGGTCACTATGGACACATATCCGAGGCGCGCGCGCCTCGGCCTCATTGAAGCTATTGATTATGCCGCTCGCAAACGACAAGCGGATAAAATATCCGAGGCGCGCGCGCCTCGGCCTCATTGAAGCTGGGTGAGATGCAGGGCATTGCCGCAGACGGCGGCATCATATCCGAGGCGCGCGCGCCTCGGCCTCATTGAAGCTGCGTCGTCACCGGCGTCCAGTGCGACAGTGCTGCATATCCGAGGCGCGCGCGCCTCGGCCTCATTGAAGCCAGGTGCACGCGCTCGGCCTCGGACCATTGGTGACCGATATCCGAGGCGCGCGCGCCTCGGCCTCATTGAAGCCCGGTGGTGGTCGGGTCGACGCCCTTGATCCAATCGGCGTATATCCGAGGCGCGCGCGCCTCGGCCTCATTGAAGCACTGATTCTGGCGTAATTAGTGTCAGCCAGAAAACCCTTTTGTTCAGCGATTCCAAGCCGAGCTTTCGCTTGAGCGTATAGTCCGGTCCCTGGCCATTGGCATCTGACTGATGGCGAGCCCGTGTAGTTGGGCCGTAAGCGGTACGAGCCCACCACTGCGATAGTGGGTTGACTTAGGTTTTCTTGAAGTTCCAGGGCAGCAGTTCGTCGAGCCGGTCTTGTGGGTGTCCCCTGGCGATAGCTTCGAGTGTGGCCTTGAGGTATGCGAAAGGCTCGACGTCGTTAAGCTTGCAGGTTTATGCCCCCCCCCTACAGTGCTTCCAGGAAGGCGAGCAGATGGTCGTCCGTCTGGAAACGTATTGGTTTGCCGGATTGATAAGATGGTAGCTTGGCGAGCGCTTTCTCCTTTAGGGCAAGATGGGCATGCAAGTAGGTTTGCGTCGTTTCGATCGACTCGTGACCGAGCCACAGAGCGATGACGGAGCAATCGACGCCTGCTTGCAGCAGTTCCATCGCAGTGCTGTGCCTTAGCACGTGTGGGGACACCTGCTTGGATGCCAATGATGGACATCTTGTGCCGGCGATGCGCACGTGCTTGGCGAGGAGCTTTTGGACACTGTCCGCGCTGAGCCGGCCTCCGTGGATCGTGGGGAATAGTGCACTAGCACCGTGTCGCGGCGGTTCCTCAAGCCAGGTTTCAAGCGTTTTTCGAGCGTACGCCGTCAATGGCGTGCATCGTTCTTTCCGTCCTTTGCCAACGCATCGGACATGGGCCCCGGCACCGAGATGAACAGCGTCCCGCTCGAGATTGATCAACTCGGAGAGGCGCAGGCCGGTCTGGGCTGCAAGCAACAGCAAGGCGTGATCACGGCGACCTATCCATGTCTCGCGGTCAGGCACGGCCAGAATAGTCTCGATCTCGGGTCGCGTCAGAAATTGTACCTGACGCTTGTCGTGGCGTTTGCTCGGTATAGCGAGAACGCGCTGGATCAGGGCGCTGTGGGCAGGCTCCTCGAAGGACACGAAGCGAAAGAAGGAGCGAATGGCCGTCAAGCGCAAGTTGCGCGTTCTGACACTGGTGCCCCGACTGGTCTCAAGATCAGCAAGGAATGCGGTGATCAAAGAGGCGTCGAGATCATCGAGGGCAAGGGTTGAGGGGGGCTTGTGAAGTTGCGTCTGCGCAAACCTGAACAGCAAGCGGAACGTGTCTCGGTAGGACGCGATCGTGTTGGCACTTGCGTTGCGCTGGCGCATAAGCCGCTCGGTGAAGTAGCGCTCGATCAGGGGAGCGACATTACATCCCTGTTTCATGGCTTCGCATCCCACCGCTGATCAAACCGCTGTACAGCGGCTTCCATTAACTCTGGACAGGCCGAGAGGTACCAATAGGTGTCGCGCACGCAGATGTGCCCGAGGTAGGTGGAAAGCGACGGAAGCCGCTGCTCGACATCAAGCCCTTCGCGATGCCAGCCGATAAGCGTCTGGATGGCGAAACTGTGCCGGAAATCGTGAATGCGAGGTCCTGTATGATCGCCCGGACCCCGCAAACCGATCTCGCGGGACAAGCGCCAGAAGACACGGTGGACATATTGGTGGAGCAAGCGGCCGCCGCGCTCGGCCACGAAGAAGTGCGATCCGCTGTCTGATCCGATGTGAGCATCCCGTCGCCCGGCATAACCGCGAAGAGCAGCACTGGTTGTCGCATGCAAGGGCACAAGGCGTGACTTGCCAAACTTACCCTGTCGGATCGTCAGCACACCGTCGTTCAGATCGACATCGTTGCGGTGAATCCCAATCGCCTCGGAAAGACGGATGCCTGTCACGGCAATAAGCCCGAACAGATAGTGGTAGGTCCATCGTCGCAGGCCGTTTTCCGGAGGCAGGGCCAGTGCTGCGGCCAGCAACGCGTCAATTTCCGCATCGCTGTAGACATAAGGTTTGGCGCGCTTGAGAGGCGGCAACATCCCTATGGGCGGCACCTCCGTATCCGGATTGATGGTCGTGAGGTGTCGCGCGAAGCCGCGCACATCGGTCAGCCGCAAGGCCCAGGATGCATGTCGGTCTGCCGGTAAGGTCGCCCAGGCCACGGCCAGCTTCGTGGTGATGGTCGTGGCCTTGTGACGCTCCATGAAGGAGACGAAGTCGGCGAGCCGCCGCGCCTGATGCTCGTATTTGTAACCGAGCCCCTGGCGCATGCTTACATACCGCTCAAGTTCTGATCGCAAAGTCATCATTGCACACCTCCCGGCCACGGAAGGCCCAAGGTGCGAAGCGCCTGGATATCTACCTTCGCGTAGAGGCGTGTCGTGTCGTGGTTCTCATGTCGCAACAATTGGCCGATCTCCGACAAGGTCGCGCCGGAGCGCAGAAGCTCGGTGGCAAGGCTGTGACGGAAGATATGGGCTCCCTTGTGAGCGTAGCCGCTGATTCCGGCACGCTCAAGCGCCATCCTTGCGATCATCGTGATAGCGCAACCGGAGGCGAAACCGACACGGGGCGCCAATACGCGCAGGAATAGACGGCGACACGGCGAGGTCGGGCGACCATTCTGCAAATAAGCGACGATAGCAGCGCCGACATCCAGAGGAAGCGGCACCGTTGCTCGCTGCCGACCCTTGGCGCGAATGAGCATCTCCCCTGATCGCCAGTCGATATCATCCAGGGTGAGGGTCGCAACCTCGGTGGCTCGCAATCCAAGCTTGGCCAACATCATGAGGATGGCGTAATCCCGCCTCCCCATCGCCGTGGTTTGATCGCAAGTATCGAGGATCTCGCGAACTTGCGTAGCAGACAGACAGGTCGGCAGGCTTGTGAGCCGCCATCGCCGGATAGAGGGCACGCAGGCGGCAAGAGCGACAGGGTGCAATCCGCTATGATAAAGATATCGCAGAAATGCGCGCAGCGACCAGCACATCCTCTTTCCAGATGCAGCGCTTCCATCCTTGGCATGGCGCTCAATGTAGCGAATGATGTCCTCCCGGCAGATACTGCCGAGATCGCTGGTGCCGGCAGGACACACTTCTCGTAGAAAACGGCGAATGATCGGCAGGTGGGTGATGATCGTCCTCAGCGCCAACCCGCGTTCGTGTTGCAGATAGTCGCTGAAGCCTGCGAATATCTCGTCCTCTGGAGTTCTCGGAGGCACTGGGGCCGACGCAATGATCCCCGCTTCGCGCAAGACCGCCAGCAAACGCTTCAGCGCTGCCCGGTCGCCAGCCTGAATGCTTTGCTTGCCGGACCGATACTTCAGGTATCGGTCAACCACATGCTCATCAACATCAGTCAGCCTCACGCGGCTTCTTGCGGTCCAGTTCAACAGACCACTGACCACGTTCAGGCATCGCCACGTGCCGTGGCGAGCGAGGTCGTCTTGCAGCAATCGCGCAGCATATAACTCGACCAGTTGCCCGTGGGGACCGCTCTTCAGACGTTGAAAAAGCTGACTCCGGCCCAAATACTCTTCTGCATTCATATCCTGTCCTCCGCTGTTGAAAGATTGAAAGCGGTGACAGAAGACAACTATGCCGACACGAATACACGCCTTACACCGTAAATCCTGAGAATAACGACCTCGTTCGGCATAGTTCGGCGGGCGGCATAAACCTGCCTATGCCGAATTCGGCATAGGCAGGTTTCGATCAGTGATGCAATACGGCCCCAGGCAACGCCGCCTTCGTCATGACCGGCGAACAGCGCATTCTTTCTATTGAGTGTCAGCGGTCTGATCAGGTTCTCGACATTGTTGGTGTCCATTTCGACGCGGCCGTCCTCAAGGAAGACCTTCAGGCCGTCAAAGTGGCGGGCGATATAGCCGAGTTTCTGGCCCAGGCGGGACTTTGCCGACACCAGTTTGCGTTGTTCGGTGAGCCAGATCCCGAAGTCGGCGACCAGTGGTGCGCTGCGGGCCTTGCGCACGGTGAGGCGCTGTTTTGCCGTCCGTCCCCGGATCTCGGCCTCAATGGCGTAAAGCTCGGCAATGCGGCGCAGACCTTCAGCAGCGATCGGCGAGCGGTCGCTGTCGAAGTGTTCACGCAGTTTCCGGCGACAGTGCGCCCAACAGAACGATAATTTGACCGGCTTGCCGCCTTTGCGGGCGGGTCTGGCCAGCCGGTTGTAGCCTGCGTAGCCGTCGACCTGAAGAATGCCGTCGAACCCCTCAAGCAGCGTCTCGGCGTGTTTGCCGCCGCGACCGGGCGCATAATGATAGACAACACCCGGCGGATCCTTGCCGCCCCATGCCCGGTCATCGCGCGCCAGCGTCCACAGGTAGCCGGTCTTGGTTTTGCCACGCCCCGGATCGAGCACCGGGGCTGTCGTCTCGTCCATGAACAGCTTTGATGACGTTTTCAGATGGTCCGCCAGTCGGTCGACCACGGGCGCAAGATCCTATGAGGCGACGAATCGGTGACCGACGCTACGGTGCCGTTTTTGCAACCATCATAGGAGTACTGAAATGTCATCATCAGCAAACGAAACCATCGCGCCGGTCAGCACGGAGCATAACACGATCTACGTATCCATCGAGGTCAGCCGTAAGAGTTGGGTGGTCGGACTGAAGAGTCCGATCAGTGACCGGATCGGGCTGCACACGCTCGACCCGGCCGATGTCGGCGGTCTGAAAGACCTGATCAATCGTCATCAGGCCAAGGCGCAGCGCACCCTTGGCCGCGAATTGCGGGTTCTGTGTTGCTATGAAGCTGGCTACGAAGGGTTCTGGCTGGCCCGATGGCTCGGCAATGAGATGGATGTTGAGGTGATTGTTCTCGATCCGGCGAGCCTTTTGGTCAATCGCAAGGCGAAGCAGCGCAAGACGGACCGGATCGACGCGAAGAAGATGGTCCGAGCACTGCTGGCGCACGACCGGGGTGATGCATCCGTATTGAGCCGGGTCCGTGTGCCGACGGTCGAGGAGGAGGACCGCAAGCGGCTTCTGCGCGAGCGCAGGCGCCTGGTCAAGGAACGCACGTCACTGACGAACTCGATCAACGGGCTCCTGAAGGTGCAGGGCATCTTCCATCTGAAGCCCGGGACGAAGAAGTTTGAAGTGATGACAGCATATGGCAAACCGTTTCCGGCGCGTGCCCGCCGGGAGATCGACCGGCGTGTGAAGCGTCTGGCTCTTGTGGATGAGCAGATCGCCGAGGTCGAGGCGGAGCGTGACGGCGTTGCGGACAAGGGATCTGCATTGTCGGTCGCGGACACGGCTGAGGGCAGCGACGAACAGGCGGCAGCAAAGATCGCGTCCCTGGTGCAACTGAAGGGGATCGGCACGAACGACGCGACGTTGCTGGAGCATGAGGTTTTCTACCGCGATTTCCGAAACCGCAAGGAGCTTGCCAGCTGGGTCGGGATAACGCCGGCCCCATGGTCGAGCGGCGACACCGACCGTGACCAGGGGATAGGACGCGACGGTCCGGCATGGATCCGGGACAACCTGATCCAGATTGCATGGCGCTGGGTGCGCTGGCAACCTGACAGTCCGCTCACCAAGTGGTTTGAGGAACGCACCGCCGACGGATCGAAGCGAACGCGAAAGATCATGATCGTGGCTGTGGCACGCAAGCTGCTCATCGCCTGGGTGTGATTTCTGTATGGCAGAAGGCGTTTCGGCTAGATGGTTGTAATCACTTGATATTTTTGAAGTCGGATCTGGTGGTCGCGGCGAATTTGGCCGATTTCGCGAAAAATCGACGCGCGGGCTGCGATTTTTCCATTTTCACTGCAGGACCGGGACTGTTCCGGTGTGGCGGAGCGCCCCTTGGATGTGCAATGTCTCGAATTCCCATGACGAGGGGGACGCACAAAAAAAGGAACGCTCCGATGCACAACCTACTGCCAGGAACCTCTGTTGCCAACATCAACGAAAAAGATACAGCCGACAGCCCGACAAAGAAAAACCTCGCGGATATAGGGCACCTTCTGGCTTTGCATGCCACCGAACTGGGCCTGGCGACAAATCTCGCGGACATGTTCCGAGACAACCCTCTCTCGGCCGAGACAGCGTTTCGGGAAATGATCTGCGGGCTTGCTCGTTCGGTCCTGACTGATGCATTCGAGATGCTTGACGACCACGGACCGTCGCTGGAAATGGACGCGACGACCTATCGCAAGGCCGAGGTCACTCCGGGCCGGGCAATGACGACGTTCGGTCCGGTAAACTTTGACCGATCACGTTACCGTCCCTCGTGTGGTGGCGCAGCGCTGGTCCCTGCCGAAAGTATGCTGGGCCTGACTGCTGGTGGACTGACGCCGGCGGCGGCGGGCCTTTCAATGTGCCTGATGAGCGCTCTGACAGCCCGCGAGAGCGAAGACGTCTGGGCGAGGCTGTGCGGCGAAGGGCCCTCGGTGGCTTCTCTGATCAGACTTTCCGGGGAGGCCGGGAACTGCATGGACGATTGTTGCGACGAATTGCTGGCAGAACTGCGCAACCAGGAGGAACTGCCTGAGGCTGCCGTGTCGGTGTTTGTTTCCCTCGACGGGGTCATGGTGCACATGAACGCCGAGACGGTGCAGGAGAAGGCCACCAATGCAGGCTGGCGCGAGGCTTCATGCGGCGTCGTCGCATTGGTTGATGACAAGGGAAACATGCTGGAAAGCCGGTACTTCGGGCGTTTCCCGGAGGCTTGCAAGAAGAGTCTCAAGTCGCAGTTGAAGGCTGAAGTTTCCCACTGGATCGCGCGCAAGCCTGATCTGAAGCTTGCAGCCGTTGCTGACGGAACGAAGGACAACTGGACGTTTCTGGAATCGCTGCAACCCGACGTGATCCTGGTCGACTTCTGGCACGCGGCTCAGCATTTGAGCGCTGCCGCCGACGCCGCGTTCGGCAAAGGCACGGCTGCGGCAAAGACCTGGTTCGAGAAATGGCGGCATGTGCTGCGCCACGACCCCAAGGGTGCCAGCAAGGTGATTGATGCCTTGCGCTACCTGGTGCGGAAGGTGACAAAGGCCGACGGCATCCGAGCGGAACTGGGCTACTTCCGCAACAACCGCAGCCGCATGAACTACGCGCAAGCAGCCAGCGCGGGCTTCGCAATCGGATCGGGTGCGGTGGAGGCGGCGAACAAGGTCTTGGTGACAAGCCGGATGAAACGCTCTGGGCAACGCTGGGGGCGCGATGGCGGCCAAGGGGTCCTGAGCTTCCGCGCACTGCTCAAGTCTGGACGCTTCGACGGGGCGTGGACCACCATGGTACCGCGTCTGAACCGTGGCGACCAATGGAAGCCACCAAAATGCGCCAACGACAACCAAACAGTCGCGCAAGACGCGCTCGCAGCATGATTGGCAGAATGGAATTCGCCGCACAAAAACGACGCCATATGGGAATCACACCCAACCCGCGATGCCGAGAACAAGGAGCATTCATCCCGAGAAGCCCCCGTAACGTCGACATCGAGATGGATGTGGACCTTGTTGCGATACTTTCGCAGCAGATGAAGCTGCTCGTACATGTCTCCCGTCAGACCATCGAGAACCTGGTATTTTCGCAAGCTGTCGATAACGACGGCGAACGTGTCGAACTGTCTTCCGGACGCAAGCGACCGTCGGTCGGCTTCGGATATGCGCGGCACTCCTTCCCGGTTATAGTTTTGCGCACGGTAGAAAATCTGGATGGTTGCGACCTCGATCATCGCAGCGCTCTGGATGACGATCGATTTATTGAGCTTCCCGCCTTCGCTTGCCTCGATCAGATCGCAAAGGAGAAATGCGTTGTAGACCGCGTTGTCGCCAACCTTGAAATCGCCGAAGATGTTGCAGTGCAAGTGCTCAAACGCAAAGGGCATCGCCATCACGTTCCTTCCCTTTCCATGGTGCGATCTGAAACCGCCGCCTTCCATTCGCAAAGACGCGTCAGCATTCAAGTCCATCATCCAACTCCAGCAAAGCTGGTCACACGGGTTTCGAAACCAATACCACATGCTCCAAGTGCCGAAATGCCGAAACAAGGCTCCTCAGGGAACTGCGGCGCGACATCGTTCGCCCGCGCCGGGGTCGAAATATCCGGGTCGGCAAATCAGGAACAACGGTGCGAACCTGCATATCAGGCGAGCCTGTTCACGTGAGGCGTTCATGATTGCCGGTCGGCAAACCCGAGCAGGTGTCTCTGTTCTTTCCATGATGCGGGCAGGGGGAGCAGGCGTCGCAGGCGCTCCAGCGTGAGATCGACAGGCTGCGTGCCCTTGAGGATCGCCTCGACAATGTCGGGAGCGAGGTGGGCGAGCGGCAGAAGGCGGCTGACCTCGTTGCGGTCTTCGCCGTGCAGGGTTGCAAGTTCGTCGATGGACCGGACGTTGCCGCAAGTCAGTTCCCGGAACCAGTAATGGGCCTTGGCGACCGTTGCGATGAGGTGGCGGTCGGGCGCGGGCGCGTTTTGTGAAGGCGCGGTCAGAACCAGTTTCGTCTCCACGCCCCGGCGCCTGAGCGTGTGGGCAAGCTCGATGCGCCGGATATGCTGCTGGCGGTCACCGCCGGTATCGCCCGTGCAATCGTTTGCAGTGCTGCCTGCGGCACTGAGGTCCGAGACCTTGTCCGCAGTCCCGGCTTTGGGCTCACCCGTGAGGGACACAGTCCCAAGCCTTTCGCGCAGTCTCATGGCGTCGACAGCGATCGTGAGCGTGTCGGCATCCAGGTCGATGCGGTGAACGAACGAGGCGAGGATGTCCTTCTGTTCCTGCGGTGCGGCAGTCGCCAGGGCTTGCGACAGACGGCCCGCCGCCTCGCAGGCGGCCTTCTGGCGCGATGCCGACAGGTTCATGTCCGAGACATTCATGTCCGAGACATTTGGGGCTGTGTCCCTCATGTCCGAGACATTTCCGACCGCGTCGGTCTGCCCGCAGGCATCCTCATGAGGTCCGAGACCCTGACCGATCAGGTCCATGACCTTGAGCGGGTCCGCAAGGTGATCGCACAGGGTATCGAGCACCGGCCGCTCGATCTGGGCCGCCGGAAGGCGCCAGCCGTCATCGGGGCTTCGCCCGCCCTTGCGCATCAGGCGATGGGAGATGTAGTAGCGATACCGCGCCCCGGCCTTTTCCGTGTACGTGGGCGAGAGCCGGTCACCGGTCTCCTCGTAGAGAAGACCGGTGAGGATGTTGGGAGACCGCGTGTTGACCGGTGACTTTCGTGCCGTGGTGTTCGAAGACATCAGGGCCCGGACCGCATCCCAGAGATCATCGTCGACGATGGCCCGGTGCTGTCCGTCATGGGTCTGTCCGCGATGGACGACCTTGCCGATATAGAGCGGATTGGCGAGCAGCTGATAGAGATTGCCACGCGAGAACGGCCTGCCGCCGCTCAGGATCTCGGATCCATGGGGCTCGGACCCTTGGGTCCGGGACCCCGAGCGACGGTCCTTCATGCGCCTGAGCTTGGTGACGATGCCCTCGGCATCGGCGCGTCGTTTGAGCCTTGCGACACTCTTCTCCTCCAGATAAAGCCGGTAGAGCCTGCGCACCGTCTCCGCCTCGGCCTCGTTGACGACGAGGGCCTTGTCCTCGACATCGTAGCCAAGCGGCGGCGGGCCGCCCGTCCACAGGCCCTTCCTCTTCGAGGCCGCGATCTTGTCGCGGATGCGCTCGGCCGTGACCTCGCGCTCGAACTGGGCGAACGACAGGAGCACGTTCAGCGTGAGACGGCCCATGGACGTCGTTGTGTTGAACTGCTGGGTCACCGAGACGAAGGACACGCCGTGGCGGTCGAACACGTCGACCATCCGGGCGAAGTCCATCAGCGAGCGCGTCAGCCGGTCGATCTTGTAGACCACGACCACATCGACAAGGCGGGCCTCGATGTCGGTGATGAGGCGCGCAAGCGCGGGCCGGTCCATGGTGGCGCCGGAGTGTCCGCCGTCATCGTAGCGCCCGGCCACCACCTGCCAGCCGCAGCCCTTCTGGCTTGCGATATAGGCCGCACAGGCCTCGTGCTGGGCGTCGAGCGAGTTGAAGTCCTGTTCGAGGCCGTCCTGCGTCGACTTGCGCGTATAGATCGCGCATCGGTATGTGCGCTCAGCGCTCACAGCCCGAAGAACCGCGGCCCCGACCAGTGTGCGCCCGTGATGGCGCGGGCAACCGCCGACAGGGACGAATACACCTTGCCGTTCCACACGCACCCGCCGCCCTCGATCACCTCCACGTGGTGCGTGGTCCCATGCCATTCGCGCACAAGCCGCGTGCCGGGAGCGACCCGGGGTCGGATATCCTTCGCCGCCGCAGCCCCGTGCGAGGCGATGGCGAGGAGTGCCTTGCGGGTTGCGGACTTCAGCCCGCCGTGAGCCCGGGCCTGGAGCCTCCAGGCATGATCGCGCTCCAGAAGACCGCGCTTGCAGCCTCTGGGCGGCGGATGGCCGTGGGCCTCGGTCCAGCTTTCCACGAGTGTTGCGCGGGGAAGATCGGACAGACCGTCTATCTCCGCGTCCACCCCACTCATCGGTCTGCGTCCCGTCATTCCACCATCCCCGCCACGAGACCCGATCCGGCCGCAATGAACAGATACGTGAGCACGACCACCCACACCGAGCGCGAACGCGGGTTCCTTAAACTGCCACTCAGCCAAGCCTTCGGGGCCGGGCCCCTTCCGACCGAGTCGGTCATGTCCGGGACATTCATGGCTTTATTCCCTCACACCGTATCGTCCGACCGATCCGATCCGGACCGGGTGATGATTGGCGTGATTGGCCGGCAACGTCAACGACCCTGAAGACGCCTGCCTTGCAGGCATTCGGCGGATGGCAAGCATCCTCCGGCCCCGCAGCCCGCGGGAAAGCGGGTTCGCACGGTGGGCGCGCGGACATCTTGCGCCCGGTTTCGCACGGGCGAACCCGGAATGTCCGGCAAACCAGTGGAACATCACAAGGCCGTGCCCTAAATTGCGGTGAGATGGCTTCATGAAAAACCATGTCGGGGAAAAAGCGTGAATGTTCTCGACAAACGTTTCCGGCAACCGTGGGATTCAGGGCCGGTGCGGATGACAATTCGCACGGGCGTGGGCAACATGATGAAACATACACTCAGAAGGGCTGTTCTGGCTGCTGCCGCCTTGATTTCGGCGGGAATGAGGAACACTGCGACCGGCTCGGCCATTGTCACCGGTGACGACGAGACCGAACCCCGTACATGCAATGGTGACGGGTATCCTGACGGGGCCTGCGCCGACGGTGCAGGGGACGGCTTTGCCGGCACTGCGGCCGGTTCCGGAGAAGACCGGAACAGGGACATCTTCGACGATCCGGATATTGAGCTGGATGACCTTGAAGACCTCCGGGCGCGCTATCTGGCTGCCCGGCTGCGGGATGGAAATCGCCCGGCCTCGGGCGAACCGCTCCGGCCCCTTGAGCGTGCGCCCGGGACACGACGTGAACCCCATGAGCCGCCTTCCGAAACCGGCGGCGACAGGAGACAGACAGTGCAGGATCTCATCCGGCACCACTTTCAAAACCGCGATTGGTGATCCCCCGCTCTGTTGCGCCGGAAAGCGGTATTGCTATTCGGCCGTGAGTGATCGCTTGCGCGCGGTCCCCGCCACAAACGCTCTTGGGCGGGGTTCTGCCCCAGGTGTCGCATCAACGGGCTGTGGAACCCGAAAAGCCCGTCACGGGCGCGGAGACCGCACCCCGTCAGCCCGTCCATTCAAGCCTTCTGCAACGGTGCAGGCGTTTCTTGATGACGTGCAAAATGCCCGGCGCGTAGCGCCGGATCCGCCCGAAATCCGGCCACCCGGTCGGGATAGGTCGCGAAAGGTCTGGGCTAGGTCGGAATCCCGGGCCGATTTTGCCAGAGAGCACCTCCTTCGAGACTGCGCATTCCACCACCAAGTCACAAAGTTGAGAGACCGAGATGGTGGAACGAAAAAATACCAAGCAAAAACAATGGGTTAACGATAGGTTAACAGCAACCGACAAGTGGCGAGACGGGGCCGCCCGCCGTCATATCACCCGGAATCGCCGGATCGTCTCTGAGGCAGAGATTCCCCCACCAGACGAGCGCGAAGACATGGCGTTGTCTTCGAACGTGTCGCGAGGGCGAATCAGAACATTCGTGACGACTTGGCCTGCATCCGGTATCGAAGCTGAAGCCTGAGCCTTCGGCAATGAGTGACAGGCCGAAGGCGATGTACGGTCCGGGCAACCCGCATCCGCTCTCAAGGATGCGTACCGAGCTTGTCTGGGAAGGAAAGTACGACGAATTTGGACATCGCCGCGAAGTCGACGTCGCGAATCTGGCGATGCCTCTCCAGCGCATCGAGACCATCGACGAGCCGCGTTCCCGGGCGCAGGCTCAAGGCTCTCTGTTCGACGAGCGGACAGCGCATCGTGACGACTTCCGCAATCGACTGATATGGGGTGACAACAAACTCGTCACAGCGTCCCTGCTGGAGGAATTCAAGGGCGCGGTCGACCTCATCTACATTGATCCGCCATTTGACGTTGGAACTGATTTCAGTTTTCGAATCCCGCTTGGCGACGGAACGGGGGCAACTGAGAAAGAGGCGTCTTTATTGGAGATGGTGGCGTATCGAGACACTTGGGGGCGGGGTAGGGACAGCTATCTTGCCATGCTATACGAGCGACTATCTCTCATGCTTGATCTTCTGAAGCATGGTGGAGCGATCTATGTCCATTGCGATTGGCGAGTAAATTTGTTCATCAAGAACATGCTGGATGAAATTTTTGGCCGGCACAATTTTCAGAACGAGATTATCTGGAAGCGGACATCTGCCCGAAGTGGCTCAGGAACCTACAATCATATTCACGACAGCATTTTATTTTACACAAAGGGGGATGCCAAGACATTCAATGTTCAGCATACCGAATATTCTGATGACTATCTGAAGAGTGCTTTCTCAAGGCGCGATTCTGATGGGCGTGCTTATAAGATTGAAAATCTGACGGCACCCCAAGTGAGTGCTGGCTCATCGGGAACACCTTGGCGAGGTGTAAACCCCACGGAAAAAGGCCGCCACTGGGCTATTCCATCAGCGCTACGACCTCTCCTGTCTGATCCGGGTGTTGCCGATACAATTTCGGCGCTGGAGGAGTTGGATGCCATCGGACGAATTGCGTGGCCGAATAAGAAAGGCGGTGTTCCTCGGGTAATCCAATATGCGGACGAAATGCCGGGCATGGAACTTCAGTCGCTTTGGACAGACATTTCTCCAGTAACATCGCAGTCGCATGAAAGGACGAACTATGACACTCAAAAGCCGGAAAGATTGCTGGAAAGAATTGTCATCGGTTCGAGCGATGAGGGCGACCTCGTAGCCGATTTCTTCTGCGGTTCCGGTACGACGTTGGCGGTTGCGGAAAAACTGGGACGGCGCTGGATCGGGTGCGACCTTGGCCGCTTCGCCATTCACACCAGCCGCAAGCGCCTGATCGGTGTTCAGCGTGCGCTTCACGAGGCGGGTACGGCGTATCGTTCTTTTGATGTCTTCAATCTGGGCCGTTACGAGCGGCAGTGGTGGCAGCAGGAGTCTCTGGAAGGTGCGGATGACGAGCACCGCGCCATTGTCCTGCAGTTCTTCCGTGCCGAGCCGGTTGCGCACGCCCCGTCGCCGCAATTGCATGGGCGCAAAGGTTCGGCCTTCGTCCACGTGGACGGCATCGACAGCATCTTCACGCGCCGGGAGGCGGCCGATGTCGCCCGTGCCGTGAAGGCTGCCGGGGGCAGTGAAGTCCATTGCCTGGCATGGGATTTCGAGATGGACCTGCGGCAGGCGGTAGCGGCCATCGAGGTCGAACTCGATGTGAGGGTCAGGCTTCACCGTATCCCGCGCGAGATCATGGAAAGGAACCGGACCGAACTGCCTCCTTTCTTCGAGATCGCGTTGCTGGAGGCAGAGCCGGTGATCCGGCAGGACGGGGCCGATACAAAGGTCGACATCAGGCTGACGGACTTCCTGCCGAGCCTGACGGAGGTGCCGTCGAGGGAACTGGAGGCCTTGCAGGAACGCGCGGTGGAAAGCGGTTTCGACTTCATCGATTTCTGGGCGGTGGATTTCGACTGGTCGCCGGACATGCCGTTCAATCATCACTGGCAGGACTACCGCACGCGCAAGGACCGCAGCCTGAAGACAGTCAGCGATGCCGGGTTCTCGTATGACAGGCCCGGCAGGCATACGGCCTGCGTCAAGGTTGTCGACGTGTTCGGCTGCGACACCTCCATCACGGTGGAGGTGGAAACATGAGCGCGGGCACAGGGCAGAATGCGCTCGCCATCAATGCGGCGGCACTCGAGCCGTTGTTTGCGCCATGGGAGGAACCGGACCGGCATCGCGTGCGGGCCGGGAAGGGTCAGCCGCCGGAGGTCAAGACGTACAGGCGGCAGTCTCCCGTTCGCATGGTCGGTCCGTTGCGCGCGGCCGTGCGGGAATGGCGCGAACTGAACTATTACGGGGCAAGCGACACGACACGCGCGTTGCTCGCCCACTGGTTCGAAAGGCCGCACCGCATCACGGCAAGCGATGGAGAGCAGTACGACTTCCGCTACTGGTTCTGTCAGCGCGAGGCCATCGAGACGTTCATCTGGCTGATCGAGGTGCGGGGCCTTCGCTCGCTGTCGTCGCTGGTCATGGAATATGGCGGGCTCAATGCCGAGACCGAGGTTCTGGGCATCAATCCGGAAGACGACGAGTGGGCACGCTATGCCTTCAAGCTCGCGACCGGGGCTGGCAAGACGAAGTGCATGAGCCTTGCCATCGTATGGAGCTACTTTCACGCGCTGCGCGAAAGCGGTTCGCAGATGGCGCGGGATTTTGTGATCATCGCGCCGAACCTCACGGTGTTCGAGCGGCTGAGGCAAGACTTCCGGCCGGAGGGCGGGGGTGCGGACATCTTCATGACCGACCCGCTGGTGCCGCCCGAGTGGCGCGGCGACTGGAATTTCTCCGTGGTGCTTCAGGATGAGGCAGGCGGTGCGAGCACCGGAGGCGTGCTTTATCTGACGAACATTCACCGCCTGTTCGAGCCACGGCGGGGGAGCGGGTCGGAAAGGGAGACCTGGGCCTGGGCTGGGCCGGCGGTGTCGAAATCCGGAGCGCTCGATACAGGCGCACAGTTACGCGACAGGATCACGTCGCACAAGCGCCTCATGGTCCTGAACGACGAGGCTCACCACGTGTGGGATCCTGGTTCGGCCTGGAACAGCGCCATCCGGTGGCTTCATGAGAATACGGGAAAACGCGGCGGCGACGGGCTGGTTGCGCAACTGGACTTCTCGGCAACGCCCAAGGACAACAAGGGCCGCGTCTTTGCCCATGTGGTCTGCGACACGCCGCTCGGCGAGGCCGTCGATGCTGGCATCATCAAGACGCCTGTCATTGGTCGCACCCGGGAACTGATCGAACAGCCCCACGACGACGCGGCTTACCGCTACGAGGCGCATCTGCGGCTCGGCTACGAGCGCTGGCTGCGCAGTTGCGGGGAATGGGAAAAGAGCGGCAGGAAGCCGCTTCTGTTCGTCATGTGCACCGACACGGAATCGGCCAACCAGATAGCGCGCCGCCTGAACGCCGACCGTATCTTTGCCGGTCTCAACGGCAAGACCGTCAACCTGCACACCAATCTCAAGGGCAAGGTGAAAAGGAAGAAGGTCGGCGGGCGGATGGTCGAGGTCTTCGAGGAGAGCGAACGGGAGATCGGGGACGAGGACCTGAAGGCCATCCGGCGCATCAGCCGCGAACTGGACAGCAACGACAGTCCTTACGCCTGCATCGTCTCCGTTCTCATGCTGCGCGAGGGATGGGACGTGCGCAATGTGACGACGATCGTCCCCTTGCGGCCCTACAGTTCGGATGCGGGCATTCTGCCCGAGCAGACACTCGGCCGCGGTCTCCGGCGCATGACCCCGCCCGGTCAGGCCAATGAGCTTGTTACCGTTGTCGAGCACCCGGCCTTCACCAGCCTGTACGAGCAGGAACTCGAACAGGAGGGACTGCCCATCGGCGTGCTGGACACGGACAAGGTTCCGGCAACGACCGTGACCATCTTTCCCGATGAGGCAAGGGATTGGGACAGGCTGGACATCGTTCTCCCCTCGCTCACGGCAGCACATGACATCCGGCCCCGGCTGGAAGGCATGACGGAAGAGGACGTGCGTGCCGCATTTGGCCCGTATTCACCGTTGCCGCTGGGCGCGAAGGGCGAGACGGACGTCAGATACGAAGGACGCCACCTGATCACCGACGAGGTGGTCGAGCAGATGAATGTCAGCCTGCTCCTGTTGCAGAACGGGCTGACAGCCGTCTCGTTCTACATCAGGGAACTGGAGGCGGCCTGCAAGGTGCAGTCCACGCATGCCGTGCTCGCCCCTGTCCTTCAGACTTTCCTCACCGAAATCCTGTTCGGGCAAGACGTCGCGCTCACGGACCCGCGCCTGACCGGACGGCTTGCCGACCAGGATGTGCGCGAACACATCCGCGCGGTGTTCATTCCGTTGATCCGGGAACGCACCGTAAAGCACCAGAAGCGCCGTTCGGAAGGAACGAAGGTCCGGCTGAGCGGCTGGAAGCCTTATCAGGCCAGCCTTTCGGAGCGAAGGCCGGTTGAGAGGGCGAAGAACACGATCTTCAATCTGGTGCCGTGCGATCAGTCGCTCGAGGTCGCGATGACGTCCTTCCTGGACAATGCCGTGGATGTCGCCGCCTTTGCGAAGAACGCCGGACCGCAGGCGCTGCGCATCGACTACCTCACGAACGATCGTCGTCTCGCCTTCTACCGGCCCGACTTTTTCGTTCGCCTGGAGACGGGAGACTGTGCGCTTGTCGAGACGAAGGGCCGCCAGGACAGCGACGTTCCCCGAAAGGCCGCTGCCGCCGTGGAGTGGTGCAAGGCGGCGTCCAAAAGCGGCACCAGGTGGCAGTACGTCTTCACGCCGCAGACTGTCATGGAGGGTGTGACCGGAAACCGGTTCGACGATCTGGCGCGCGCATGCGCACCGGCCCTGCAAAACCTGCTGAGCGAAACAACCAGGGAGCCGGAACTGTCCCTCTTCGGTGCGCGGCCGGACGGCGAGGCGGAAGACTTCTTCGGCCACGAAACCTTCGAGCGGCTTCCCGAACGCGCACGAAAGGCGGCGGCCGATGCGCTGGATCTGTTCCGGTTCTTCGAACGCAAGAAGGGCGAGCCGGAGTTCGGGCCGGTCTTCAGCGTACTGCTCGGCCCGTTCGATGATGCCTGCAAGGCAATCGTCATAAGCAGGCTTCTGGAGCATATGCCATCATTGCCGCGCGAACAGCGCGGCTGGTTCGACCCCTGGATGGGCGAGGTCGGTGAACGCTCCGTCAAGCACTATGAGAACATGGCGCGCAATCTCAAGAGAGCCTTGATCTACGGCAATCCCCACTCGGTGATCGGATTGCTGAGGTCATGTCTGGACCATGCCCTGAACGACAGGACCAGGATCGATGGCGTGTTCGAGGCCGTGAAAACCGCCTTCCGTTTTGAGGGAGCACGCACTCTCCTCGACCGGGTCGCCGCCGTGAACGACTTCCGCAACACCCGTATCGCTCACCGTGAAGCAGAACTCACAGACGCCGCCCTGGCCTCGGCCAATCTGAAGGCATGGATTGAAACGCTTGCACACATTGTCTCTGTCGATGAGGCGGCGTCTAAAGACGGTGCGGGCTGACGCGTCGGCAAGCCCGCGGTGGAATGGGTGATGGAGCGGCAAGGCGTCAGGCAGGACAAGGCCAGCGGCATCGTCAACGATGCCAACGACTACGCCAATGAGACCATCGGCGACCCGAAATCCCCGCTGGAGCTTTTCCGGCGGATCATCAGCGTCAGCCTTCGCACCATGATGATCGTGAACGCACTGCCAAAGCTTGAGATTGACTGATGAGCGCAGGGACCGGTGTCGGGAGACAACGAGACCATGCCTGATGCCACAACGGCGGTTCATGGCCCACACAGCGCCACTGGTGGCGGTTGTCTGACTTCTGCACCCAAAGGACTTTCCACCGCCCGTGCGGCACACGGCGCGCCCTGTGTGGCGGGATTGTGCGGTTTCGGGGTTGTGTTCTCCGGCGCGCGCGGGCATAAAGTGCTGAATGCAATCATTGAGGTAATGCAAATCTGGCAGACGCCGATTTGCAAATACACTAGGGGGGAAACATGGGTTCTGAGTTGCGCAACAGGATGAGCGAGTTTGCACATGAGGTGGACTGCCCGCTCTTCATGATGACGCGTGAGGCATTTGCACGGCGTTCGCCGGAAACGCCCTTTACCCCCCCCCCCCCCACACACACAGAATAAGCTAGCAAAAACAAAGGCTTACTCGCCGTGCGTCAGCGCGACAATGGGCCGGTTCACGCTGGGCGCAAAGAGGGTGAACGCGTACTCTTCCGTATCATCTGCGTTGATGCGCCCGCACACGAACCGGAACATCTCCAGCCAGGTCGATCCAGAACATTCTGTTGCCGGTCGCGCCTGCCGGAAGGCGGACCGGCCAGACATAAGCGGCAGCAAACAACGCAAGTTCAAGGCCTGCAAAAAACGCCTTGAAACGCCCGTTCACAAGCCTTTGCCGCGACCGGTTCCGCGCGTGTCTTGCCGCAAAAACGGCGGCCCGGTCGGATGGTGCACACACGTCTGCTCAGGTCGCCCGGATCGCCCGAAATCCGGCCACCCGGTCGGGATAGGTCGCGAAAGGTCTGGGCTAGGTCGGAATCCCGGGCCGATTCTGCCAGAGAGCACCTCCTTCGAGACTGCGCATTCCACCATCAAGTCACAAAGTTGAGAGACCGAGATGGTGGAGCAGAAAAATATCAAGCAAAAACAATGGGTTAACAATAGGTTAACAGCAGCCGACAGGTGGCGAGACGGGGCCGCCCGCCGTCATATCGCCCCGACTAGCCGGATCGTCTCTCCGGCAGAGACTGGCCCACCACACCACGAGGATTCCGGCTAGGCCGGGTGCCGGCCATGACAGGCCGGGAGAACGGCGAATCAGGGCTTGCGTCTGATTCGGTTTCGAGTGCGTGGACGACCGATGGCGGGCCGGGATCCCGGATGCCGCTTCGCGACATTCTGGAGGCCCATCGTGATGTTGCGCGTTCCGAACGCGAGAAGGGCGACTACTTCGAACGGCTGGTCCGGATATTCCTGCTGCATGACCCCACGCAGAAGCAGTTCTGGTCGGACGTGGTGCCGTATGGCGAATGGGCAGAAGCCCGTGGCCTGAGGAAGACCGACACCGGGGTCGATCTTGTGGCGGCATTTACCGACGGCTCAGGGTATGCCGCCATCCAGTGCAAGTTCATGGGTTTTGGCCAGCGTATCGGCAAGCCGGACATCGACAGCTTCATCGCGGCGGCGGCCAACGATGTCTTCACGCGCCTGATCGTCGTCGACACGACCGGCGGTGCGTTCGGGGCGAACGCGAAGGAGACGCTCGACAACCTGTCGAAGGACTGGAACCGGATCGGGATCGAGGATCTGGAAGACAGCCGCATCGACTGGTCGGTGTTTCTGGATACCGGAGAGGTTGCGCTGGCACCCGTCAAGCAGCCGATGGCCCATCAGCGCGAGGCATGTGAGGCCGTGGAGGAAGGTCTGCGTGATGCCGACCGCGGCAAGCTGATCATGGCCTGCGGGACGGGCAAGACGTTTACCGCGCTTGTGATCGCGCAGAGGCTGGCAGTCCGGGGCGGGCGTGTCCTTTACATGGTGCCGTCGCTTGCGCTGATGTCGCAGACGGTGCGTGAGTGGAAGAACGACAGTCGGCACGACTTCACCGCCTTCTCGGTCTGTTCGGACACCGGGGTGGGCAAGAGGACGGATCCCGACAGCCTCGATCTGAACGTGCATGACCTCGCCTTCCCCGCGACGACCGATCCGGCGAAGCTTGCCCGCCAGATCGATCTGGCGGATGCGCACAGCATGACGGTGGTGTTTTCGACCTATCACTCCATCGACGTGTTGTCGCGTGCGCAGCATGACCACGGAGCCCCGGCCTTCGATCTCGTGATCTGCGACGAGGCGCACCGCACCACGGGCGTGACGCTGAAGGACGAGGACGACAGTGCCTTCGTGCGCATTCACGATGACAATCATGTGGTGGCCCACAAGCGTCTCTACATGACGGCGACGCCGCGCATCTTCGGGGATGCGGCGAAGAGGAAGGCGGACGATCACGATGCCGAACTGTCCTCGATGGACGATGTGGAGAAGTTCGGTGAGGATCTGTTCCATCGCGGCTTCGGGTGGGCGGTGGAGAACGGGCTTCTGTCCGACTACAAGGTGGTGGTGCTGGCGGTGGACGAGGGGCAGGTCTCCACGAGCGTCCAGAACCGTCTGAAGGACGGGCCTGAACTGACGCTGGATGATGCCACGAAGATTGTCGGCTGCTACAGGGCGCTGACGAAGACCGACCTCGCCACGGGTCCGGCCACCGATCCGAACCCGATGAAGCGGGCGCTGGCCTTTTGCCGGACCATTGCCGGGTCCCGGATCATTGAGGATGAGTTCGCCAACGTGGTGGCCGAATACACCGGCAGCGAGGGCGGCGGTGACGCCGGAGAGCAGAACGGGGAGGGAGATGAACTCGGCGTCGAGGTCCGTCATATCGACGGCAGCTTCAATGCCGGTGCCCGCGAGCGGATGCTGAGGTGGCTGAAGGAGGACGCAGGCGGCAACACCTGCCGTATCCTCACCAACGCCCGTGTGCTCTCCGAAGGCGTGGACGTGCCCGCACTCGATGCCATCATGTTCATGCATCCGCGCAAGAGCCAGATCGACGTGGTGCAGTCGGTGGGCCGCGTGATGCGCAAGGCCCCCGGCAAGGACCTGGGCTACGTGATCCTGCCCATCGCCATTCCGCCGGACACGAAGCCGGAGGAGGCGCTCAACGACAACGAGCGCTACCGGGTCGTGTGGCAGATCCTGAATGCGCTCAGGGCCCACGACGAGCGCCTTGATGCGCGGATCAACCAGGCACGCATCGGCGAAGACATCAGCGACCGGATCGAGTGTGTCCGCATTGGCTCGCCGGAGGAGCTGAAGGCCGTGACTGCCGTCGTCGATGACTTCGCCACAAGCCGGACCGTGGCGGAGGCAACCGGGGCCGGTATCGGCAGGGACGCTGCTTCACCTGTGCGGCCGGATCACGAGGCACAGTACAAGCTTGCACTCGACGCATTCACGCGGGCGATCATGGCGAAGATTGTCGAGAAGTGCGGCACGCGCGATTACTGGGACACATGGACCAGCGACATTGCGGACATTGCCCGCACGCACGTCACCCGTATCACGTCCATCGTCGAGCAACCGGGGGCTGAACGGGACGCCTTCCTTGCCTTCCTCGAAGAACTGCGCGACGACCTGAACCCTGCGGTCAGCGAGGCCGAGGCCATCGAGATGCTGGCCCAGCACCTGATCACGAAGCCGGTATTCGATGCGCTGTTCCGGGACAGCCGCTTCACGGCGGAGAACCCGGTCTCACGGGCGATGGAGACGGTGCTGGGCCAGTTGCACGAACACAATCTGGCCAAGGAATCGACAAGCCTTGCGCGGTTCTATGCCAGCGTGGAGCGCCGCGCTGAAGGCGTCAAAACCGCACAAGGCCGCCAGAAACTCATCACGGAGCTTTACGACCGGTTCTTCCGGGCAGCCTTTCCGGCGCTGGCCCAGCGGCTCGGCCTTGTCTACACGCCGGTGGAGGTGGTGGACTTCATCATCCATTCCGTCAACGACGTGCTGAAGGCGCAGTTCGGCCAGACACTGGGCTCGAAGGGCGTGCACATTCTCGATCCCTTCACGGGCACCGGGACCTTCATCACGCGCCTCCTGCAATCGGGCCTGATCGCGCCTGAAGAACTTGAACACAAGTACGCCCGCGGGATCCACGCCAACGAGGTCGTGCTGCTCGCCTACTACATCGCCGCCGTGAACATCGAGACGGTCTATCAGGAACTGGTACAGGGTGAACTCGGCGACGACGCTCCCTACCAGCCCTTCACGGGCATCCTGCTGACCGACACGTTCCAGATGTACGAGCAGGAGCGCGACATGGTCGCGAACCTGCTGCCGGACAATTCCGAACGCCGCACCCGGCAGAAGGAACTCGACATCCGCGTGATCATGGGAAACCCGCCTTACTCGGCGGGCCAGAAGAACGAAAACGACAACGCAAAAAACCTCGGCTATCCGCAACTGGATGCTCGTATTCGCGGCACATATGCAGATGCATCAAACGCCAACTTGTCTAAGGGGCTTTATGATAGTTACGTCCGGGCCTTCCGCTGGGCCAGCGACCGGATTGGGGATGCAGGCGTGATGGCGTTCGTCACGAATGCGGGCTGGATCGACGGCAACGCGATGGACGGGCTGCGCAAGTGCATGGCCGAGGAGTTCAGCGACATCCATGTCTTCCATCTGCGGGGGAACGCACGAACGGCGGGTGAGTTACGGCGCAAGGAGAGCGGTAACGTTTTTGGCGAGGGCAGCCGTGCTCCGATTGCCATCTCGGTGTTCGTCAGGAACCCGGAAGCGGCGGAGCACGGCCGTATCCATTTTCATGATATCGGGGACAACCTTGACCGGGACCGGAAGCTCTCCATCATCCGGGAGTTCGGCTCCATCGACGGCATCACCAAGGCGCAAGGCTGGCGACGCATCGTGCCCGACGAGGACAATGACTGGCTCGATCAGGTCGACCGGAGCTTCGGGAAATTCCCGGTGCTCGGAGACAAGCGCGATGGGGAAGCCGGACTGTTCGGGAACTATTCACTCGGCCTGGTCACAAATCGAGATGCCTGGGCCTATAATGCAAGCCGCGATAAACTCGCAGCAAACATGTCGCGTATGGTCGACTTCTACAATGCGGAGGTCGAACGCTATGCAGGGGCTGGCAGGCCGAAGGATGTAGAGGGTTTCATCAACACCGACGGCAAGTCGATCAGTTGGACCCGTGCACTGAAGCAGGATCTGGCGAAAGCCCGAAAGATCGAATTCAATGCCGGGAAGATTGTCGGCAGCCTTTATCGCCCTTTCCAGAAGCAGTGGCTCTACTTCGACCGCCGGCTCAACGAAATGGTCTATCAGATGCCGCGCATCTTCCCGTCGGCGGATGCGGAGAACCGGGTGATCCAGGTTTCCGGCGTTGGCGCGCGCAGCGGGTTCTCGGTGTTGATGGTCGACAAGCTGCCCAATCTGCACCATCTCGACACCGGCCAGTGCTTTCCGTTCTGGCTCTACGAGGAAACACAGTGTCAAGACACTCAGGGGCGGGAAGCGCAACCCGAGGCCGACCTGTTCGCCGGGGCTGGCGACAGGGATGGAGCGCAGTCCCGACCTCGGGACAATGTCGGCGGATCACGGACCCGCCGCGAGGCCATCACCGATGAGGGCCTTGCGTATTTCCATGCAGCGTATCCGGGCGAGGCGATCAGCAAGGAAGACCTGTTTCACTACATCTACGGTCTGCTGCATTCGCCCGACTATCGTGAGCGGTTCAGGAATAACCTCGCCAAGGGGCTGCCCCGCATTCCGGCGGTAAAGAGCTTCGATGACTTCAAGAGGTTTCGCGATGCAGGTCGCGCCCTTGGAGACCTGCATGTAGGCTTCGAAAGCGTGGGGCCCTACATGGTCACGTTCAGGGAAGGTGACCACCGTCTCATCCCCGAGGCGCAGGCCGACCCGGTCAGGTTCTACCGCGTCACGAAGATTAAGTTCGGCGGCAAGGGCAGGGACAAGGACCGGACCACCGTCATCTATAACGACCGCATCACGATGGAGAATATTCCGCTTGAGGCTTACGACTACGTGGTCAACGGCAAGCCAGCACTTGAATGGGTGATGGAGCGGCAAGGCGTCAGGCAGGACAAGGCCAGCGGCATCGTCAACGATGCGAACGACTACGCCAATGAGACCATCGGCGACCCGAAATACCCGCTGGAGCTTTTCCGGCGGATCATCAGCGTCAGCCTTCGAACCACGATGATCGTGAACGCGCTGCCAAAGCTTGAGATTGACTGATGAGCGCAGGGACCGCGGGAGACAACGAGACCATGCCTGATGCCACAACGGCGGTTCATGGCCCACACAGCGCCACTGGTGGCGGTTGTCTGACTTCTGCACCCAAAGGACTTTCCACCGCCGTGCGCCGCACGGCGCGCCCTGTGTGGCGGGATTGTGCGGTTTCGGGGTTGTGTTCTCCGGCGCGCGCGGGCATAAAGTGCTGAATGCAATCATTGAGGTAATGCAAATCTGGCAAACGCCGATTTGCAAATACACTAGGGGAAAACATGGGTTCTGAGTTGCGCAACAGGATGAGCGAGCTTGCACATGAGGTGGACTGCCCGCTCTTCATGATGACGCGTGAGGCATTTGCGCGGCGTTCGCCGGAAACGCCCTTTACCCCCCCCACACACACACAGAATAAGCTAGCAAAAACAAAGGCTTACTCGCCGTGCGTCAGCGCGACAATGGGCCGGTTCACGCTGGGCGCAAAGAGGGTGAACGCGTACTCTTCCGTATCATCTGCGTTGATGCGCCCGCACACGAACCGGAACATCTCCAGCCAGGTCGATCCAGAACATTCTGTTGCCGGTCGCGCCTGCCGGAAGGCGGACCGGCCAGACATAAGCGGCAGCAAACAACGCAAGTTCAAGGCCTGCAAAAAACGCCTTGAAACGCCCGTTCACAAGCCTTTGCCGCGACCGGTTCCGCGCGTGTCTTGCCGCAAAAACGGCGGCCCGGTCGGATGGTGCACACACGGCCGCTCAGGTCGCCCGGATCGCCCTAAATCAGGCCACCCGGTCGGGATAGGTCGCCATAGGTCTGGGCTAGGTCGGAATCCCGACGCGATTCTGGCAGAGAGCACCTCCTTCGAGACTGCGCATTCCACCACCAAGTCACAAAGTTGAGAGACCGAGATGGTGGAACAGAAAAAGAGCAAGCAAAAACAATGGGTTAATAATAGGTTAACAGCAACCAACAGGTGGCGAGACGGGGCCGCCCGCCGTCACATCGCCCGGAATCCCCGGATCGTCTCTGTCGAGAGATATTCGCCACCACACCACGAGGATTCCGGCTAGGCCGGGTGCCGGCCATGACGGGCCGGGAGAACGGCGAATCAGGGCCTGCGTCCGATTCAGCTTCGCAGCGGACATCTGACCTTGCTGACCTGATCCTTTCTCTGACGCCTGAAGATGGTTCCTCCATCGGCAACGGTGCAATGATGGCGCTGCTGCGGGAACGGATTCCGGACATATCGGAGGATGACTACGCTGCCGTGCGCGATGTGCTTGTCGACGAAGGCTTGCTTGGGCGAGGTCGAGGCCGTGGTGGATCGATTTATCGGGCCGATGTTGCCGATCTTGAACTCACTGCGCCGGAAGCGCCCGAGGCTGTGCCTGCGACCAGGCGGCCGCGCAAGAAGGTCGCGCGGAAGTCTGGAGAACCGGCACAGGTTCTGAGCTACCGCCACGGCGAAACCCGTGTGAACAACCCCGAGGTGGGGATGGTCCATGCCGGGACCGATCCGGATGGCGAGAAGACGACATGGGCCTACGATCCGCATCTTGATCCGATGCTGAACTTCGACAGTGCGCGGGCGGAAATTGAATCTCTCATCGACGACGCACTGGCCAGCGAAGAACCTGAGCGGATGAAGGGCGCGCTGGAGGAACTAAAGCGCTTGCAGGCACCCTATCTGAACTGGACGGGCAAGGCGGAGCGATTGAGCTTCGACGTCGATACGGTCAGTCTTCATGTACATGAGCGGGTGGACCCGGCGACGATCCTCGCGAATGCGGCGAAGCGGCTGAAGGGCAAGGATGCCACGACGCAGTGGCGGCAGTCGGACATGTTCGCCGCACCGTTCGAGAACCTGCCGCTACGCCACGCACTGGAATTCTATCACCATGAAAAGGATTGGTCGAACCGTTTGGTGACCGGCGACAGCCTGCTGGTGATGAACTCGCTCCTGACCAGGGAGAGCATGGGCGGCAAGGTGCAGATGATTTACATCGACCCGCCCTACGGCATCAAATACGGGTCGAATTTCCAACCGTTCACCAACAAGCGCGACGTCAAGGATCGGTCAGACGCCGATCTCACTCAGGAACCCGAGATGATCAAGGCGTTCCGGGACACGTGGGAACTGGGCATCCACTCCTACCTGACCTATCTGCGCGACCGCGTGATACTGGCGCGGGAACTCCTGACCGAGAGCGGGTCGGTGTTCGTGCAGATTTCGGATGAGAATGTCCATCACGTCCGCGAACTGATGGACGAGGTGTTTGGGGCCGGGAATTTCGTAAGCGAAATCCTAGTGAAGAAAACGGGTGGCGTGGGGGCGGCCTATCTCGATAATGTATTTGATTATGTCGTTTGGTATGCGAGGGCGCGGCCCAATCTTAGATATAGCGAGCTATTTTTTCAAAAAGGCATTGGCGAAGGCGAAGGTACCGGTAAGCGTTATGATCAGGTTGAAATGATACCTTTCGTGGAACGGAGCTTAAGGAAAGCTGAGAAGGAGAGCATTCCGACGCTGTTGGAGATTGAGGAAAGTGGCGGTCGGTTCTTCCAACTGACGGCGCTGTCCAGTGATAGCAGCAGTGCGGCGACCACGTTTGAGATTGAGTTCGAAGGCAGTAAGTTCCACAGAACAAACTGGAAGACAAACACCAACGGCATGCAGCGCCTGAAACGTGCAAGCAGAATTCGTCAGGGGGACAGAACCCTTCGCTTCAAGCGATATTTCATGGATTTTCCGGCCAGTGTGATTGCGAACTATTGGGATGATACCGGTGTGTCAGGAAAGATTTACGTGGTTCAGACGGCAAACAAGGTCATCGAACGCTGCCTCTTGATGACCACGGACCCCGGTGATCTGGTGCTTGACCCGACCTGCGGTTCCGGCACCACGGCCTTTGTCGCCGAGAAGTGGGGGCGGCGGTGGATCACCTGCGACACCTCGCGCGTGGCGGTCACGCTGGCCAGACAGCGGTTGATGACCGCCTCCTTCGATTACTACGCCTTGCGCTATCCGAATGAGGGACTGAAGGGCGGCTTCGACTACGACACGGTGCCCCACATCACACTGAAGAGCATCGCCAACAATCCCGACATCGACACGATCCATGACGAGGATCACCCCAAGATCGCGGCGGCGCTGGCCGGTCTGAATGCCGCGCTGACAGCAGACCCGCCAGGGCCGTTCACACCTTCGCAGGGTGTGCGCAAGGGCCAGCCGGTGGATTTCGCCGGAGGCGACACGCTGCACGAATGGGAGGTGTCTTTCGACTGGCCCGACAGTTGGCCGGACGCGGCCCGCGGGCCTTTCGACGCTTTCCATGGCGCCCGCCGGGCGATGCAGCGCCGCATGGACCAGTCCATCGCCGATCATGCGGAACAGGAGACGCTCTACGACAAGCCGCGCATCGACAAGTCGAAGCTGCGCATCTGCGGTCCCTTCTCGGTCGAGGCAGTGCCGGCCCCGACGGTGCTGTCGCTGGACGAGAGTATGGCTGTCCGGGAGGCTGACGAGACCGTCGCCCGCACCGGCGAGACCTCCCGGCAGGCATTGTGGCGCGCTGAGTTGCTGAAGACCGGCGTGAGGGGCAAGGGCGGTGCGATGCTCAGCTTTGCCGAGTTCGAGACGCTGCCGGGGCCGAGGCACATCCATGCCAGCGGTTCGCTTGCCGACACCGGCGAACGCGTCGTTGTCAGCTTCGGCCCCGAGCATGCGGCACTTGAACAGCGGCAGGTGGAGCTTGCCCTGACCGAGGCCCAGACGCTGCGGCCATTGCCAAAATTCATCCTGTTCTGTGCCTTCACCTTCGACCCGGAGGCGGCAAAGGACATCGATGAGGTGAACTGGCCCGGCGTCACGCTGCTCAAGGCGCAGATGAACACCGACCTGCTGACCGGGGACCTGAAGAAGAAGCGCGCCTCGAACCAGTCCTTCTGGCTGATGGGCCAGCCGGATGTGGACCTGCGCAGGCGAAAGGACGGGCAGTGGGTGGTCGAGGTCAACGGCTTCGACTATTTCGACCCGAAGGCGGGCGACCTTGTCTCCGGCGGCAAGTCGCAGATCGCGATGTGGTCGCTGGACGTGGACTACGACAACCGCTCGCTGATGCCGCATCAAGTGTTCTTCCCGATGGCGGATGCGAAGGGCGGCTGGAACCGCCTGCGCAAGACAGTGCGCGCGGAACTGGACGAAGACCTGCTGGAACAGTTCCACGGCACGGTCTCGCTGCCCTTCGAGGCGGGAGAGAACCGCCGGATAGCGGTCAGGATCGTGGACGATCGCGGGATCGAGTCGCTCAAGACCATGCCTCTCGAGGAATAGGCCGGCCGTGTCCCTGATCATCAATTCGCCATTTGTCTGTCCGGAGCAGCACTGGGACGAGGGCAAGGGCGGCAGGCTGGAGATAATCCCCTCGCGGCGGCCCGCGAGCTACGACATCTTCGACGCACGCAACAATACCAAACGCACCGAGACCCTTGATCTGGTGAACACGATCCGGGCCCGTGTGGATCAGTGGCGCGAAGACGGCTGGCCGGGCGTCACCATCGTCACGCGCAAGCTGCTGGAACACTGGCACGACCGCGATGCGCGGCAGTATCCGTTCTATTTCTGCCAGATCGAAGCCATCGAGACGCTGATCTGGTGGGTCGAGGGCGCGCAAGGCTACAAGCAGGGCATCGCGATCCCCGGCGATGGCGGCGCGTGGGAGCGGCTGTGCAACAAGATGGCGACGGGTTCAGGCAAGACCGCTGTGATGGCGATGATCATCACATGGCAGGTGCTGAACGCGCTGACCTATCCGAAGCGCAACAGGGACTTCAGCCGCGCGGTGTTCATCGTGGCCCCGGGGCTGACGGTGAAGGAACGGCTGCGGGTGCTGATGCCCGGCGAGGGCAACTGCTACGACGAGTTCAACCTGTGTCCGTCCGAGGCGCTGCGCCGGAAACTGAACCGGGCCGAGATCCTGATCGAGAACTGGCATACGCTGATGCCGCTGAAGGAGGCTGCCCGTTCGGTGGTCAGGAAGGGCCGCGAATCCGACGAGGCCTTCACGCGCCGCGTGCTGGGCAGGCTGTCCGCGTACAAGGACATCATCGTCATCAACGACGAGGCGCACCACGCCTACCGCAAGCCGCCGGAGGTGAAGATCAGCAGGAAGCAGGCGGCCGAACAGGGCATCGACCTCGACGAGGCGACGCGCTGGATCGAGGGGTTGGACCGCATCCACAGGACCCGGCGTATTCAGCACTGCTTCGACCTGTCGGCCACGCCGTTCGCGCCCACCGGCAAGAAGAGCACCGACACCGCGCTGTTCGACTGGATCGTATCGGATTTCGGGTTGAACGACGCCATCGAGGCCGGACTGGTGAAGACACCCCGTGTCGTCGTGCGCGACGATGCAGTGCCTGACGCGAAGACGCTGCGCCCGAAGCTCTATCACATCTACCGCGACCCGTCGGTCTCAGAAGACCTCAACCGGGCCGGGGCCGAACCGCACGAGGCCCTGCCGAAGCTGGTTCAGGACGCCTACACGCTGCTTGGTGCCGACTGGAAGGAAACACGGACGAACTGGCGCGACGCCGGGCACCTGTCCCCGCCCGTCATGCTCACGGTCTGCAACCGCACGGAGACCGCGGCGCGCATCGAGCACTATTTCAACAAGGGTGACGCGCACTGGCCGGAACTGCATGCTCCGGCCCGTACGCTGCGGATTGATTCCAGGGTGCTGGAGAAGGCCGAGATCGGGGCAACCGCATCTTCCGACAGGGATTACGAGGCGCGCCTGAAGGCGATCATCGAAGCGGCCGACATTCCCGAAACGCGCCGCCGGCAGTTTCTGGCCCTGAAGAAGGAGGACCTGCTGCGCGAGATCGTGGACAACGTCGGGAAACGGGGCGCGGCCGGTCAGGACCTTCAGGCGGTCATATCCGTGGCAATGCTGTCGGAAGGGTGGGATGCGAAGACTGTTACGCACATCATGGGGCTTCGGGCCTTCACGTCCCAGTTGCTCTGTGAACAGGTCGTGGGACGCGGATTGCGCCGGGTGTCCTACGACACTGACGAGAACGGTCTCTTCCTGCCCGAATACGTCAATGTCTTCGGGGTGCCGCTTTCCATCTCGGAAAACGGAACCGGTGAGCCTCCGCCACCACCGAAGCCGACCACGCAGATCGAGGTCGTGGCGGACCGCGCTCATCTGGAGATCAGGTGGCCCAACGTGCTGCGCGTCGAGACGGTCGTCAGACCGCAACTGACCATCGACTGGGACGAGGTGCCGCCGCTCGTGCTCGATCCTGCGGGCACACCGATCAGTGCCGAGATTGCCCCCGCACTCGGCGGTGCGACCGATATGAGCAAGGTCACGGAGATCGATCTCGAAAAGCTGCCGGAGGGTTTTCGTCTTCAGCGTCTCGTCTTTCAGGCTGCCCGGAAGGCATTCGACGAACTCAGCCACGGCTTCACAGGCACACCCGAATACCTGGCCGCGCAACTGGTCAGGATCGTCGAGGCATTCCTGAAGTCCGACCGTCTCGATATCCCCTCGCTGTTTCATTCCGATCCGCTGCGCAGGCGCATTCTCATCGCGCTCAACATCGATCTCTTGGTGGCCCATGTGCGCAACTACGTGACCGAACAGAACGCCGAGCGCCTCACCCCGGTCTTCGACGAGGAGAACCCGATCGGCGCAACCGGGCAGATGCGGACATGGTACACGGCCAAGCCGTGCTTCCCGGCGGCCAAGTCGCACATCAGCCACATGGTCGGAGACTCGTCATGGGAAGGCCATGCGGCGAACGTCTTCGAGAAGCAGAATTGCGAAGACGTTCTGGCCTACGCCAGGAACGATCACCTCGGCTTCCAGGTCCACTACATGTGGGCGGGCTCCCGGCGGCGGTACGTGCCGGACTTCCTCGTGCGCCTCGCAGGCGGCACGATCCTGGTGCTTGAGATCAAGGGCGTCGACAGCCCGCAGGACAAGGCCAAGCGCGCCGCGCTGGCCGAATGGGTCAGGGCCGTCAACGCACAAGGCGGCTTCGGGCACTGGGCCTGGGACGTTGCGTTCAGGCCGGCCGACGTGCAGAACATCATCACGAGGCACGTCGCGGGTGAGCGTGCGTAAGGTGTGCTCGAGCCTGAAATGAAGCAGCAGTTTGTTGTGATCTTTCGGTCGATCTGCAACCGCAGCCGTGTCCGCCAGAAACGCACCGTGGGGCGGATTGTGCCGTTGTTGGCACCACGGCTGCGGAAATGGAGAACCGCGCGTCACGGACGCGGATATCGCCACACGGGCCGGTTTGCCAGAACTGCTTGTGCGTGGTCTTCACCCGCGTGTCGTTGGCGCATGGCAATATTGGAGTGCATGCGATAGGGTAATCATGGAACCTTGGAGAAAGGGCACATGACTGCAATCAAACAGGCGACATATCAGGATGTACTGGATGCGCCTCCGCACAAGGTCGCCGAGATCATCGCCGGGACCCTTCACACGCACCCAAGACCGGCTTCAAGGCACGCGTGGGCGAGTTCAGGTATGGGCTACGAACTGACCGGGCCGTTCCAACGTGGACGAGGAGGTCCCGGCGGATGGTGGATCATTGATGAGCCTGAGCTTCATCTGGGCTATGATATTCTGGTGCCCGATCTGGCCGGTTGGCGGCGTGAGTCCATGCCGGTCTATCCGGATGCGGCATTCTTCGACATCGCGCCTGACTGGGTCTGTGAGGTTCTCTCGCCCTCGACCCGGCGGCTGGACATGACGTCCAAGCGCGACATCTATGCCCGTGAAGGCGTGTCGCATCTTTGGTTCGTCGACCCCGACGCTCGCACGCTCGAAGCCTTCGAGCTGCGGGACGGGCAGTGGCTGCTGACCGCCTCACTTGCCGACAACGATCCGGTTTCCGTGAAGCCTTTCGATGCGATCAGTTTCCCGCTCGGCGCACTCTGGCCGGATACGGAAAATGATGCATAAGCAGACCAGGATGGTTCTTGAATCGGTTTTTTATCGGCTGTGAAACGACGATGATGGGGGCGTTTATGAGTCCGCGAAATCGTCTGTTGAGCATCGCCGGATCCGCCCGAAATCCGGCCACCCGGTCGGGATAGGTCGCGAAAGGTCTGGGCTAGGTCGGAATCCCGACGCGATTCTGGCAGAGAGCACCTCCTTCGAGACTGCGCATTCCACCACCAAGTCACAAAGTTGAGAGACCGAGATGGTGGAGCAAAAAAATATCAAGCAAAAACAATGGGTTAGCGATATGTTAACAGCGCAGAACTGGTGGAGAGACGGCACCATCCGCCGTCACATCGCCCGGAATTCCCGGATCGTCTCTGCGGCTGAGACTCGCCCACCAGACGAGCGCAACGGGCATGGCCGTGATGCGTCGAGATTTGTTTCGACGAATCGGGTGTAATCATGGGTGCGGCAGATTTGGCTGTGCCTTTGGAACGGGAAGACAATTCTGCCCTTTTCATGCAGGTCGTTGCCGAGTTGCTTGATGAGTATCGGCAGGAGCACGACACACCTTGGATCGTCGGCTATTCGGGCGGCAAGGACAGCACGCTGGTGGTTCATCTTGTCTTCGAGATGCTTATGGGGTTGCCGCCAAGCCAGCGCCATCGTCCGGTACATGTCGTTGCGAACGACACGCTGGTTGAAAGTCCACTTGTTGTGCAGCACATCATCGACAGCATCGGAGACATTGCCGGGGCTGCGCAGGCTTTTGGGTTGCCTGTCGTCACGAAGATCACGCGGCCAGCACCGGAGCAATCTTTCTGGGTCAATCTGATCGGTCGCGGGTACCCCTCGCCGAACCGTAGTTTCCGGTGGTGCACGGACAGGATGAAAATCCTGCCGACAAGCCGATACATCAAGAGCCAGGTCGATGTGTCCGGACAGGTTATTCTGTTGCTTGGTGTGCGGCGGTCGGAGAGTTCGGCACGCAGTGCATCGATTGGCCGCTACGACAACGGCGAACGGCTCAATCGCCATAATGATCTTGCAGGGTGCCAGGTGTTTCGCCCGATCGTGGACTTGTCCACCGAGGATGTCTGGGAGTTTCTGGCTTTTAATGAACCGCCCTGGGGTGGTTCGCATCTCAAGCTTATCGGCCTTTATCGTGACGCGAGCGGTGGCGAATGTCCTGTTGTGACGCAGAAGTCCGATGCACCTTCCTGCGGCAGCACGTCGTCACGCTTTGGCTGCTGGACCTGTACCGTTGTGGAGAAGGACCGAAGTCTGGAAGGTTTTGTGGAATCCGGCTTCAGGGAGTTTGGCCCGTTGCTGGACTTCAGAGACTGGCTCGCGTCAATACGCAATGACCGGACTCGTCGCCAGGCGCGGCGGCGCGATGGTCGGGTAACAGTCGCGGATGATGGGACATTCATTCCCGGGCCATTCACCATTCAGGCGCGCCTGGAAATCTTCGAGAAGCTTCGTGCTCTTGAAGACGAGACCGGGCAGGTCCTGATCAGCCGGGAAGAAATCGACTTGATACGCGAACTCTGGGCCCGGGAACTTGCGTCTCATGCGCCCTCAAGACCTCTGAACATACGTGCAATCAGGAAAGGCAAGTAGATGCCCCAAAATGTTGTTGTGCTTCTCGATAATCCCGAAGGACGGTCCATGGTGAAGGATGCCTGCGCGGAGGCCGGATTTCTCTTCGCCGAGTTTCAGGAACTTGTGCAGGCCGAGATTGAACAGACCGGCAAGCAGCGCAAGAAGGGGTTGTGGGACGACTTCGATGACATTCTCGACCGCATTGAGGATGGCGGGTGACCGGGATGTACATTTCGCAGATTGTCCTGCGGGACTGGAAAGCCTACACGACGGCTAGTTTCGATTTCCCGGCACCGGGGCCGGGGCGAAACATCATCCTGATCGGAGCACCGAACGGTTACGGCAAGACAAGCCTGTTCGAAGCCATCGTGCTTGGAATGTTTGGCCGCGATGGTCTGGCTCTTATAGCACGTTCACCATTCTCTGGGAGCGATGAGGATCGGCTGGCGACATCATACAAGGACTTTCTCGAAAAGGCTTTGCATCGTGGTGCCGCGGATGCCGGGCGCCATTCCTGTTCGGTCAAACTGACATTCGTGGATGGTGACGATGACCCTCTGGAGATACAGCGAACCTGGCATTTCAGCGGTTCCGGAGTGTATCGCCCGCAAGATGAAGACATCAATGTCTTCGAGGGCTTAATGCGCAAAGCCGTCGGTCCGCCAACCGAGTTGCAGGGACGGGAACGGCTGGACTGGTATCGCGATTATATTGCCCGCACGTTCCTGCCCTGGTATCTGGCGGCGTTTTTCCTTTTTGATGGTGAGCAGGTCAGCGCTTTTGCGGAGCGCGACATGGCTGGACAGGTGCGCACAGGCATTGAGGGTTTGCTGGGCATTCCGGTACTGAGGAGCCTGGCCGAGGATTTGCGCAAATATGCGACAGCGCGAATGAACGCGACACCTAACGTGTCGGACAAGACGATTGAGAGACGGGAACAGGATCGCGAATGCCTGAGTGATAAACTGAAAGAGCAGCGTTCACGGCGGGACGGAATTGGCCCCGGCCTTGCGAGGCTGAAGGAGGAACGAGAGAAACTGACCAGGGAGCTGGTCAGTTTCGGGGCAGGGTCGCAAGCCCATTTGCAGGAACAAATGGAGCGATTGGCCCGTTGCCGCCGCGCTGTCGAGGATGGACGCGGAAAACTTGAGGACATGCTGGCCGATGATGTGGCCCTGGCGCTTTCGGGTGATGGTCTGCGCGAGGCGGTAAAGTGTCGGCTTGAGTCGGAAACCGTTCGGGAACGATGGGAGAGTGGAAGGCGTCAGGGGGACAGCAATCTGGAGCGCTTCTTGGGCGCGGTTGATGTCGGGATGCACGATATCACGCCGCAGATCACGGAACACCAGCGCATGGGTGTGCTGGAAACCGCACGCAACGCATGGGAACAGTTGTGGTCACCCCCGCCGGAGAATTGTGCCGACGCCTATTTGCACCCCTACCTGAATGAAATGGACCGCAGCAAGGTGATTGGGCAGTTGGAAGAACTGGGTCAGCTTGGGGCATCTGTCATTGTTGAACTTCTGGATTCCATTGCCGCCAACGAAGGCGAGGAGGAACGGCTTCGAAATGAAATCGCACGCATAGAGGATGTGGCTCCGCATGTGGATGCAAAACGCGAACGGCTGACTGTCTTGAATGAACAGGTTGACGAGCAGGCTCGGGAAGTCGGGTCACTTGAACGGGAGATTGTGGCTCTTGATAAGCGACTCAAGGATAAGAACACGGAACTGACGAAGCTGTCAGGTCAACAGGATCAGGCCAAACCATCGGTGCGTCGGGCGACACGGGCACGCAAGGTTGCCGATATGGTCGATGTGATCGTAGCAAGTGCCGTTCCCAGCCAAATTGATGCGATTGCCCGGGCGATGACGGACGCACATCGTTCCATGGCGCACAAGAAGGATCTGGTGGAGCGCATCGATATCGATGAGAACTGCGAGGTTAAACTTCTCAACAGCGAGGGGGTTGACGTTCGCCGCTATGATCTCTCCGCCGGAGAGAAGCAGATATTCACGCAAGCCCTGATCTCGGCCGTGTCATCCGTCTCGGGACGGGGCTTTCCCATGGTCATCGACACACCGCTTGGGCGGTTGGATGTCGACCACCGGAAGGGTGTCCTCGATCATCTGGTCAAGCGGGGACATCAGGTCATCCTGCTTTCGACCAATACGGAAGTGGTGGGGGAATATCTTCAGGAGATTGCTCCGCATGTGCAACGAAAGTATCTGATCCAGTTCGAACAGGTCGGGGAGGCCGGGCGTTCTTTGGTAAGACGTGGATACTTCGATGATATTGAGGACTTGGCATGAGTATTTCGCTGGTTGAAGTCGCCGGTGCCAATTTCCGCAC
Source organism: Hyphomicrobiales bacterium (assembly GCA_965198845.1). Taxonomy (GTDB): domain Bacteria; phylum Pseudomonadota; class Alphaproteobacteria; order Rhizobiales; family JAJFHC01; genus CBDAQD01. The sequence goes on along the minus strand of CBDAQD010000002.1, from coordinate 4,762,401 downwards.
TGACGAGAAGAGTGATGAGTTGAATACGAACTTCATGGGACGTTTAGGCATGCGCAAGCGCTATCTGCCCGCGCGGCTGGCGATATCCCGTTCCCTGGCTGTGGCTTCTCCGCCCGAGCTTCTGGAGCCCGGTCTTGACGTCGGCAAGTCCATCAAGGGCGATACCCTTTTTGGCACCGGTACGACGCTTTCCGTCTGGCTTGCCCTGATCGTCGAGCGCGGAGAGCATGCGGAACTTGATGTGAAGCAACTTATTGCTCTGGTGGCGGCGCATTGGCGACGTGGCCTCCAGCTTCTGGACCGGGAATGGGACCTGGCCGAAGACGACGTGGCCAGGTTCGTCAGGCGGCTCGTGGATGCGGCCGGATTGCCGTTGGCCGGTGGTGGCGGCACGTCGGCGGCAGGGGGTGAAGAAGGAGTGACTTTCTCAAGTGGCCGGATTGAAGTGCCGGTTGGAGAGATTGCCGAAGACGCCACGACCAAAGAGAAGGTGATCTGGTCTCTGAACGGACGTGGGGGCTCGCCGCACAGTTCGATCATGGGAGGTGTCGGGTCCGGCAAGACCCGGACGGCCGTCGCTATGCTGCGTTCGATTCGTGAGCAGGCGGCTGTTCCGCTTCTGGCCTTCGACTTCAAGGGTGATCTGGGGACCGACGAGTCGGGCAATGGCTATCGGATTGACGAGCGTTTTGATGCGGAGACACTGGAGCCGCCACGTGAACCGATTCCGCTGGATGTTCTGCATCTGCGTTCCAGAGACCAGATTGATATCGCAGAAGCGGCATCGCGGTTCCGGGAGTCGTTTTCACGCCTGAAGGGCAGTCGGCTGGGTGACCGCCAGCGCACCGTACTGCACGACGCGGCCAGCCAGACGCTTGCGGCGGAAGACCCGTGCGAACTCCATCACATCCGCGATACGCTGCTCTCCATGTATGCTGATAAGGAGATGAAGCAGGACGGCGCGATATCGACGATTCAGGAGATTTGCCGGTTCCCGCTGTTCGAACCGAAATATGACCCGGCCACTTTCTTTCAGAAGAGCTGGATCATAAGACTGCCACCTAATGTCGCCCCGGACAGTCGCACCATTGTCGTCAATCTGGTTCTGGATGCGCTGGATCAATATCTGAACGGTCTTGATGATGCCGAGACGGATGCCGATGGGGCTCGCGGTTTGCGGATATTGTGTATGGTCGATGAAGCGCATCAGGTTCTCGGGACCAGACTGCCGTCACTTTCGAACCTGATCCGCATGAGCCGGTCCAAGGGCGGTGCAATCATGCTGATTTCACAATCCCCGGACGACTTTTCCGGCGAGGATGACGAATTTCTTTCCGAGATGGGGCTGGTTGCAGCATTTGCGACCAACGCTCCGCCCCGCAATGCCGCGCGGATTCTGGGCAAGGGCACCAACCTCGGGGGGCTCAAGACCGGAGAGTGCTTCGCGAAGATACGTGGCGACCAGAGCGCAAAGAGAATCAGAGCATGGTGATCTCACATCCGTTCCAAAACGCACCACCGGATTCCTTTGAGAAAAATTGTGACTGTCACCATGACAGTCACTCCGATGGAGTGGTGGCATCGTCCACCACCGGATACATTGGGGTTCCCCAGTCGCTCTCCGGGTCGCCCATCATGACGTCGAGCATGATGGGAACAACCAAGTCGAACCACCATGCATGATCTGATTGCGCAGGACGTAGAGGCGATCAAACAGCAGGGACAGTACCGCCACAGTATCCTTCTTGCGCAGCGCAATGTGAAACCGGCGCTTTGCGGCTGCGAAGCGGTCTTCCCAGTCAACAGCGTCGCCGTCACCATGAACATGTGCCCAGAAGGGCGCGAATACGTATCTGTTCTCGAGGAACAGCCGGATTGGTCCAGGGAAATGCGTCCACACGATGTCGTACAGCCGATGGGCCCCATCAAGACGGCAAAGCCGATGGAAGAATGTCTCGAAGGCATCCCGTTCGCCAAGGAGATTGCGCTCACCTCCGTAGGCGGCGTTAAAGGCAATCCAGAGGAACAGGAATTTTTCGGCCGGATCGTCGTTTTCCTCTTCAGCCCTTCCGGTCCAACTGATCGCCCGATGAATTCGCAGACCGAAAGAGGATGGCCATCCGTCGCGTTCCCGGCGCTGCCGTGTCTTGAGGTCTTTGAAACAGGGGCGGCCCACAGTCATTTCGTTTCCTTCACGGATGTCCACAAGTTGCAGGCCGGAAGGCGGTGGTCCTGCCTTTTGACACTTCCGGGCGAACACGCACCGGACAACTGCATCGCCACAAACGCCCCGTGTCGCGCGTTCTGCCGTTACTGCGCCACTGCTGCGGAAACCGCAAGAAAGGCCGTCACGGACGCAGAAATCGCCACCTCGCGCCGCACTCCTCCGCTCAAAGCCTTCTGGAGCGCGGGAGGTGGTGATGGTCGGCCGTGCGAACTGTCACGCCCGCCCGGTGCTGAACACAGCGTCAAGCGAGTCCGCATCAAGTACGGCGTCAAGCCAGGCATCAAGGTCGGCCAGCGAGGCTTCATCAATGCGCGCCTGCGCATGATCCGGCAATGGTCCGAAGCGCCGGACAAGCAGCATCCGCAGCGTGTCGGCCTTGCCTTCGGCCTTGCCTTCGGCCTTGCCTTCGGCCTTGCCTTCGGCAAGACCCTTTGCTTCGCCTTCCTTCATCCATGCTTCTGCCATCGTCCCCATGAGAGCCTCTCCTCCATCATCTCGTGTTTTGCTCAGAACCGCCCGGATATCGTCGCCGTGCACATCATATCTTTCTGCAATATAACGAAACACGACGGCCTCCAAAAGACCGCCTTCCGGCAATGCGGACAGGATCATCGTCAGAATCTCGCGTGTGGTCTCGTCCGGGCGCAGCGCGAACCGCAAGGCCGTGAGCCCGGCGCGCAGCTGCCTGTCCGCCGAGAGAGCCTCGACCGGCCCCCGACCCAGATCGCGCAGCAAATAACGAAAGTCGGGCACAAACGCCGCCGTCTCGTCATCACCCTGGACCATCTGCGCAAAGACCTCCGGCACATTCCATTGACGTGTGCCGTGAAAGAATACGAGCGGCACAATCGGGGGCAAGGCGCGCAAGCGGTCGGCACGGCCTTCAGCAAAGCGGGTCCAGATCCTGACCATGTACCCAAGAATCTGAAGCGGCGTGCCCGGGTCGGGCTGGCTCTTGTGCTCAATCAGGGCATGGATCAGAACCGGGCGCTCGCCCTTCAGACGGACTTCGAACAGACGGTCGCTCTGCGTGGCTCGGGCCGCTTCATCGATATAGCTGCCGTCGAGGAGTTTCGGTGGGCCGCCCATGAGTCTTGCCGCCAGTGATGCCGGCAACTGTTCGCGTATCAGCGTGCCGGCCCGTTCGGGATCCTCCAGCAATGCCCGGAACACATCGTCGTGGCGAATTTTTGCGGGCGGCTTGGGTGGTGAGCTTTCCGTCATATGTGAGGGTGTCCTGTTCGCCCGTGTATGGCGCATGTGGTTGTGTCATGGCCGTTGCTGCGGCGCAAGTGGTCATGCCTGCAGCACCAACGGCGTTTCGTGGCGCGCATAGATGCCGACGGTCCGATGTGGACTCCACTCCCGGTGGCCGTCGGCGTCTGTTCCTTTCCGCATGGTGTTGCCGACGTTCTCTCACAACACACAAGCCTTCGCCGCGACCGATTCCGCGCGTGCCTTGCCGAAAAAAAAGTGCCCGGCCGGATGCGTTGCGCATTCCGGCCAATCCGGCCACCCGGCCAGGGTGGGTAGCTGATCATGGCCTGCGGGACGGGCAAGACACCTGCAAAATGTATGGCACTGCAAAATGTATGGCATTGATGAATGCGTCTGGCACCCTATACTTTTCTGGAAACCACGAGCATCCCGCGACAGCGGCGCCGGGCATAACGATATCGGACGCAGTCAACCCGATGCCGTGATGTGCCAGACACTGGCACTGGCTGCAGCGGACCGCTTACGTTGAACTGGAGGCTGCCGAATGACACAGCAAACGCTTGGACGTCTCTCCCGCGTTGATCTGCGCGAAGTTTGGGCCAGCGAGGCGACCGAATTCACGCCGTGGCTCGCACAGCCCGAGAACCTCTCCGTCCTTGCCGAGACGCTCGGAATTGATCTGGAACTTGAAGCGCAGGAAAAAGCTGTTGGGCCGTTCCGTGCCGACATGCTTTGCAAGGACATTGGCTCGGCTTCCTGGGTGCTGGTTGAAAATCAACTGGAGCGCACGGACCACAACCATCTTGGACAGCTTCTGACCTATGCCTCGGGCCTGCAGGCCGTGACGATTGTCTGGATCGCTGCGCGTTTTACAGAAGAACATCGTTCAACACTCGATTGGCTGAACAGGATCACGGACCACAGCTTTCACTTCTTTGGATTAGAGGTGGAATTATGGAAGATCGAGGATTCTCCTGCCGCCCCCAAGTTTAACATCATCTCAAAGCCGAATGACTGGTCGCGCTCAGTCGTACAGGCGGCGCGTGTGCTTGACGACGCGGTGCTGACAGATACGCGCGTGCTGCAACTGAACTACTGGGAAGCGTTCAAGGCAGTCCTGGACGCGTCGGCTGAACAGGATTTGGTAAGCAGAATGCCGGAACCAAAACCTTGGATGGAGTGTCCCATAGGTCGAACCGGATTCAATCTTGCCACTGTAATGCAGCGCCCGCATAACAAGATCCGGGCGGAACTATTTATCAGAGGTGCCGATGCCGGGGCATTCTTCGGCCTTCTGGAACAGCAGAAAGAGGCGATAGAACGCGAACTCGGGTTTGCGCTGGAATGGGAAGAACTGCCTGGGAGAAAGGGGTGCAGAATTGCATCTTATCTCGACGATGTTGACCCGGAGGATCAGGCGGACTGGCCGCGCCAGCACGAGTGGCTCGCCCAGCGGTTGAACAACCTGCATCGGATTTTCAAGCATCGCGTTCGCGTGCTGGACGCCGACCTGTGGCAGCCGGACGAAGCCGGTCGCGTGGAACTGGACAACGTATCGGTTGACAGTTCGTTCGATTGAGAATGACGACGACGATGTGCATCAGCCTTGTAGTCGCCGTCACCGATGACGACTGGTTCGAGTTGAGAGGCGGGAAGTTCGTGAACGCCGAAGGGGACGTGCTAATGTTTCACCGCGACACGGGTGTCCATCCCTCGGAACGACAATCAAGGTGAGAGCCTCGCCACATTACGGTATCTTTGTGGCGTTCTGAAAACCGGCCGTGAAACGCCCGTTCACAAGCTTTGCCGCGACCGATTCCGCCACTGTCTTGCCGCAAAAATGGTGGCTCGGTCGGATGGGGGACACACGGTCGCTCAGGTCGCCCGAATCGCCCGAAATCAGGCCACCCGGTCGGGATAGGTCGCGAAAGGTCTGGGCTAGGTCGGAATCCCGACGCGATTCTGGCAGAGAGCACCTCCTTCGAGACTGCGCATTCCACCATCAAGTCACAAAGTTGAGAGACCGAGATGATTCTCATCAAAAAAATCAAACAAAATCAGATGCTTAACCCAAAGCCCAAACCAATCGTGTGGTGGAGAGAGGCCGCCCTCCAGGCGCGCGGCGGCCGGATTCGGCGGATCGTCTCTGCGGCAGAGATTCGCCACCAGACCATGGGGCTGTGGATAGGGGCGGTGTGCCTTGCGGCGCGCTGGTTCGATTGCCTGCTGCGGAACGGTTGTTGCCTTTTTGTCACATTGCGTCATTGAAGCGCCACGGAAAGGCCATGCCCGTGCCACACATCATCGACTTGAGGGAGGTGCGCCGCGCTGGCGTCCGGCATATTTCAGCGACTCATTCGGACCCGATGGCAGATTGGCTGTCTATCGGCCTGTACTCGTGGATTTGTTGAGGCAGATTGTGGCTCACAAGGGGCAATCTCAGAAAGCTGTGAGACGAACCGAGGTGTCAGTCGTGGGCGACGGCGGGCATTGCGTCGGTTCTGGCGGTTTTCCGAGAGCCTTGATGCATAACGCCTTTACCCCCCCCCCCCCCCCCCCCCCCCCCCCCCCCCCCCCCAATAATCAAGCAAAATCAATGGGTTACACGCCGCGCGTCGGCACGGCGAGGCACCGGTTCAGTTCGGACGTCAAGACGCATCTGAGATCTTGCGTATCATCTGCGTTGTCGCTTCCGATGAATCCGCACCGGAACCGGGACATCGCCAGCCAAGACGACGCGGGGCATCCTGTGGTCTCGGGTGGGGGGTGCCACGCGTCAGCGAAACGGCACGTCATCCGGGCTGGCAAACACCGAAATTCCAAAGCCTCTGAAAACGTCGTGGGGCACCGATCACGGTGTCGGGTGACAGACCGTGCACCAACCGTGGTTCCTTTCATGAACACGCCTGACACATTGGTCTGCGCACCGCCTGCGAGCGCGGAAAGGACAAGACCATCGGTGGCGGCGGTTTCGTGTGACGTGGTGTTGCGCTTCATGCTGTCAATGCCGCCCCTGATTGCGCGCGCCTTGCATCCGAGGAGGGTGGCGGGGAATGAGCGCGGACCGGTTCGCACCGGGTTTTGCCGCATCCAGCAGTCGTTCCGGCACAAACAGCCCGGATCGTCTGCTGGATTGTTTGATCATCTCTTTGTCGCGGCTTCGTAGAGCCTGACAGAGAGGGTTTTTGCCGTTGCCGCAGGATTTGCGGCTTTGTGCTTGAGGTCCTGCGTTTGACCTCATGTGCGGCAGCTATTAACCGGAACTGGGCGGGTCCCAGTAGAGACAGAGCCCCTGAGGATAGTCATGCAAGGGAATGTAATCGTTGGAACCCACGGACAAACTCTGGTTTGCCGCCGCGACGCACCGGCACAAGGAGCAAATGGTAGCAATGCGGCTTTGGGACCAGGGATTTGAATATTTCCTGCCGAAGCATCGCAAGACGGTCAGAAACCCTCGCAAACTGGTTGTCCGTGATGCGGCCTTCTTCCCCGGCTATATCTTCGTGGCGCTTGACCTGAACCGGGACCGCTGGCGGTCGGTCAATGGCACGATCGGCGTAAAGTCACTGATCATGCGGGGCGAGGTGCCGTTGCCGGTGCCGCAGGGGATCGTCGAGCGGCTGCAGGCCATGACCGACGAGCGGGATTACTTGCGGTTCGACGGCGGCCCGGATCTTTGTGTCGGCGAAGATGTCAGGATCATGGATGGCCCCTTTGCGGACATGATGGGCCGCATCGGGCGGCTCGACGGCCGACACCGCGTACAGGTCCTGATCGATATGATCCATGGCCGGGTGCCGGTGAACCTGGAACGCGGCAGTGTCGCCAGGACGATGGGTTGCGGCGAAGATTCGTGAAGGCTCTGAACTCTCTTGACCCTTCGGGCGTTTTTGAAGGTCCGGTCGTTGAAGGTCCGGATCGCGCATGCGCTTTCTGAACTGAGCCCCTGGAAACCGAGCCTCTTGCGGAATTTCAGGAAAAAGCATTGGACGATGTGATGTGTGCGCATTGCGATATTGCGGCTGATTGCGGGGCGAGGGTCAGTGCTCCGGTGCACTTTGGAGTGGTGCCGGCGGTCGGATGAATCAGGATAACGATCATGCAACACACTGATACGCGCTGGTTTGCGGCCGTAACAAAGCGGCACAAGGAGCAGGTTGCAGCGGTTCAATTCGGCAATCAGGGCTTTGGTTCCTTCTTTCCAAGGCACCGGAAAGCCGTCAGGCATGCCGGCAAGGTGACGACTCGTTATGCGCCGTTTTTCCCCGGTTATATATTTGTCGAGATGGACCTTGGCCGCGTTCCGGTCATCTGGGGGACTACGAGTGCGACTGGACCCGGCAAGGCTCGCCGGGCCCGGAAACACGGTTTCGTGAGGGAAGCCGAATGAACCAGCGGGCCTCGACCGGACTGGACACCGCCAGGCCTGTTGCGGACGAACGTCCGGTGCCCCGGGCGCTGCGCCTTGCGGAACGGACCGACGTTCAGCTTGGCGGCGGCATTCTGGCGGCCTGCGTCCTGCCGGCGGTTCTGCGGTGGGATTTGACGTCCGGGCAGATGTTCGTTTCCTCTTCGCAATTCAATCCATTCATCGCAATGGTCCTGGCGGTTGTCACAGGCTGGCTTGTCCTGCACAGGCTGACCCGGTACCCGGGTGTGGCCGCGTTTTCCTACGTCCTGCCGACATTCGCCGTCACGTATGTGGTTGCACTTGGCGTGGTCGTCTTCCTCCGCCTCGACTATTCGCGGTTTTACTTCGCGGCTAGTTTTGCCGGTACGCTGGTGTGGTTCCACTTGGTCCATATCCTGTCGGCCAGGGCGAGTATTCCGGCGTTCGCCGTCCTGCCGTTCGGCGATACGGGCCGACTGGCGGGCATCAATGGCGTGAGGTGGCGGTTCCTCGAACGGCCGCATCTTGACAGCCGGGTGGCGGATGGTCTGGTTGCCGACCTGCGCGCGGACCTGGCGGATGACTGGAAGACGTTCGTTGCCGAAACGGCTGTCAGCGGCGTTCCCGTCTATCATGTCAAGCAGGTCAGCGAATCGCTGACGGGCCGGGTGGAGATCGAGCATCTTTCGGAAAACACGCTCGGGTCGCTGCTGCCGGGTCTGATCTATCCGCAGGTGAAGCGTCTGGCCGATGTCGCTGCCGCGGTGCTGCTGCTGCCGGTCCTGATCCCGTTGTTTCTGGTTCTGGCCGCCATCATCAGGGCGGACAGCCCGGGGCCGGTCTTCTTCCGGCAGGAGCGTGCCGGTCACCGGGGCCGGCCGTTCCTGATGTGGAAGTTCCGCACCATGGTGCATGACCGAAAGCGAGCGTGCCGGGCGGGCGATCGCACGGCCTCGGTCACGCAGGAGAACGATCCGCGCATCACCCGTGTCGGCCGCTTCCTGCGCCGGACGCGGCTCGACGAATTTCCGCAGGTCATCAACATCCTGAAAGGCGAGATGAGCTGGATCGGTCCCCGTCCCGAGGCGCTGGCCCTGTCGCAGTGGTACGAGACGGAACTGCCGTTTTACCGTTACCGCCATATCGTGCGCCCCGGCATCACCGGCTGGGCGCAGGTGAACCAGGGACATGTGGCGGCCATGGATGAGGTGCACGGCAAGTTGCATTACGACTTCTATTACATCAAGAACTTCTCGGTCTGGCTGGACATGCTCGTCGCGATCAGGACCGTCGCAACGATGCTGACCGGGTTTGGAGCACGCTAGAGGACTGCATGACAGGGGCAGGCGGCAACAAGGCAGGGCGTCCCGGGGGCGGGCGCAGGCGGCCGCCCCCGGGACGCAGTCGGCCGGGTCAGCCTTCGGCAACCCCTGTCGCTGGGAGCGGTGTCCTGCGTCCGGTCGCGGCTGACCGGACGCTTCGGGACTGTGTCCCTCATCGTGGGCAAGCCGTATCGTCTGCAAGGCCGGAAATCGGGTGATCGATCTTCACAGCCACATCCTGCCCGGGCTCGATGACGGGCCCGCGGACATCGAAACGTCGGTCGCCATGGCGCGCATGGCGGTTCAATCGGGAACTGAAGTGATGGCATGCACGCCGCATATCGTGCCGGGTCTGTGGGAAAACGACGCGGGCGTCATCCGGGGCGGCGTCGAGGCCCTGCAGCGCGTGCTGGATGCGGAACGGATCGGGTTGCGGCTTTGTGTGGGCGCGGATGTGCATATCGCGCCCGGTCTTGGCCGCGCCCTTGAGGCGGGAGATGTCCCGACGCTTGGCGGGTCGCGGTATTTTCTACTGGAACTGCCGCGCCACGTGCCCCCGCCGCGCACCGAATATCTGGTCGGGAACCTAATGGCGGCAGGCTTCGTTCCGGTGCTGACCCATCTGGAGCGTATGGACTGGTTTGAACGTCATTACGGGATGATCGAAAGACTGAACGCAGCCGGGTGCCTGATACAGGTGACAGCGGGTTCGGTGACGGGACGGTTCGGGAGGAGGGCGCGCGACCGGTCGTCAAGGCTGCTGGACGAGGGTCGGGTGGATATCGTCGCAAGTGATACGCACAACCCGACCTCGCGGCCGCCGTCGCTTGGTCGTGCACGCGATATGATCGCGGAACGGCTGGGTGCGGCGGAGGCCGATGCCATGGTGTCGTCGTGTCCGGCAGCGGTGCTGGCGGATGCACCCCTCGAGCCACGCGGCACGCGGGGCAGGCCGTCACTCCGCGAGCACCGCACCGGGAGGCCGGTGGTACCGACTGACGGACTGGCGTCGCGCATCCGGAAGCGGTTCATGTCCGGGACATTCATGTCGGAGACATTGAACGATTCCCGGCCGGGTTGGTTGGGGCTGAGTCCGACCGGCTCGGTCCCGGAGGCGACTGTCCCGGACGAGTCTGTACCAGACGAGTCTGTACCAGACGAGTCTGTCGGGACATGGCCGGCAATGCCTGGTCGGCAGTCAAGGGTGCCCGGATGAAGGGTGTTCTCCGAGTGGCTTCTGTTTCCGTTGTGTTCGCCCTCGCAACGGCCGGGTGTGGAGGGACCGCTTCGGCTCCCGGCCTTGACGCGCCTGCGGCGTTTGACGCCTCCAGGAGGCTTGACGGTGGCGAGGTGGGCACGGCCGACAAGGCCGGGACGGTTGCGGGGCAGGGTGGCTTGCGGACCGTGCGCGACCTGCCGGCGCCGCTGAACACGGCGGGTGGGGCCGAGCAGCCGATTGCGGAGAACGATATCCTGAAAGTGGACGTGTTCCAGGTCAAGGACCTCGACCGTGAGGTTCAGGTCGATTCGCGCGGCAACATCTCGCTGCCGCTGATCGGAGAAATCAAGGCATCGGGCAAGACAGCACGAGCCCTGGAGCAGGAGCTTGAGAAGCTTTACGGTGCCAGATACCTGCAGTCCCCCGATGTCACGGTGTTCGTCAAGGAATCCTTCGGACAGAGGGTGACGGTCAACGGCGAGGTCAGGAAGGCGGGCATTCATCCGGTGACTGTGTCGTCGTCGCTGATCTCGGTGATCTCGCAGGCCGGCGGCATGAACGACATCGCCGATCCCACGAAGGTTTACGTGTTTCGCAACCACGGTGCTGAAAGGCTCGTTGCCAACTACAATGTCTCGAGGATCAGGTCCGGTTCGCGCCGGGATCCGCGCATTTACGGCGGCGACGTGGTCGTCGTGTTCAGTTCCACGGCGAGGATAGCGATGAAGAACCTGCGTGAAGCACTCGGGATCGCCACCTCCGTGCGGGTGTTCGTGCCATGACATGGGACAATGCACGGAAATTGAAGGTGTTGGCGCCGGCCTTTCCCCTGACGGCCTCGTCCGGGACGGCTTCGGCGGGGACAGGCTCGTCCGTGGGCGCGTCGGCCGGGAAAGTCCCGGCCATGACGAGACCGTAACGAAGAAACCGTAATGCTTGACAGAACCAGTCAGGACGGATTTGCCCCACCGGGCCCTGCCGGACGCCGTGATGTGGCCATGCACGATCCTCATTACGCCCCCCGTGGGGCTGGCCATGGTTACGGATTTGCGGGTCTTGAGGAAGATCGTGATGTATTCGATCCGCTGAAGCTTCTGTTCTGTCTCCTGAGGTATCGCTGGCTGATCGCGATCTTCCTTTCGGTCGGCATGGTCACGGGCCTGATGGCGACATGGGTGATGACGCCGAAATACGAATCGACGGCTCAAATGGAGATCATGGTTCCTTCTGCCAGGGTTTTCCAGGAACTGGAGGTGGTTGCGGCCCCTGCGGATGAGCGCGCCTTCCTGACGGCGCGCGAGAAACTGATGAGCCGGTCCCTTGCGCAGCGCGTGGTGTTCGAACTCGGCCTTGCCGAGAAGGGCGACTTTCTGTTTCCGGCGGCGAACTTTGCGCCGTCGAACCTTCTGGACCGGGCGTTCGGCGCAGGCCTGTCGGTATCGCTCGACGACCTGACGCCGGAGGAGCGTGAGCAGCTCGCCGTCGACCGCGTCCGGGGCGGGCTCTCGGTGGAACTGATCAGAAAGACCAGTCTCCTGGCCGTCACCTTCAGCCACCAGGATCCGGAATACGCACATAAGGTGGCGGGGCAGACCGCCCGCAGCTTCATCGATCACGGGGTCGACCGGACGAGCGAGACATCGGAACTGGCGCGCCAGTTCATCGAGGAGCAGGTCGGCAAGGTCAAGGCGAAGCTCCAGGCCTCGGAAGAGGCGCTTGTCGCCTATGCCAGGCGGGAGGGGCTGACGGTCACCGGCGACGACACCTCGCTGATTGCCGGCAACATCGAGGAAATCAACAAGGCCCTTTCAGCGGCGATCCGGGAGCGGCTGGATTACGGTCGTCTTGTGGGACAGATCGAGCAGGGCCGCGGTGCCAGCCTGCCCCAGGTGCTGGAGAGCAAGGCAATTGAAAGTCTGCGCGAGAAGGTTGCGGCCCTCAGTGCCGAATATCAGGAGAAACTGTCGGCGTTCAAACCCGCCTTTCCGCAGATGCGCCGGCTGAGTGCACAGATTGCGGAAATGAAGCGCCAGGTCGACGGGGCGACGAAGGTCATTACACAGTCCGTGCGGCTCAGATATGAGGAGGCGGTTGCACGGGAGGCGGACCTGCGGTCGAAGCTGAAGGAACTGGAGGCCGAGCAGGCGGCGTTCCAGGACAAGAACATCCGCTACACGATCCTGAAACGGGAAGTCGCGTCCAACCGCTCGCAATACGAGAGCCTGATCGGCAAGCTCAACAAGGTCGGGGTCGGTGCAGCACTTGAGACCAGCAACGCCGTCATCGTGGACCCGGCGGCGCTGCCGCGCAAGCCCCACTGGCCACGCCCCGGTCTGAACCTTGCGGCCGCACTCGGCCTGTTCATGGGCATCGCCGGGATGATCATCTATGCGCGCGAGCTTCTGGACAATACCTTCTCGACCCCGGATCTGATCGAAAGCGACCTGGGACTGCCGGTTCTGGGCATTCTCCCCGAAATCGATGGCACCGAATTCGACCGGCAGTTCTGGGACCGGACGTCGGTCCTGTCGGAAGCTATCCGCTCGCTGCGCACGGCCCTCCAGTTTGTCGGCCCGCAAGGCGAGCCGCGCACCCTTCTGGTGACCAGTACCGAGCCAGGTGAGGGAAAGTCGATGACGGCCTGCAAGCTGGCGATGGAATTCGCAGCCCTGGGCTTGCGGGTCCTGCTGATCGACGCGGATATGCGCAAACCGGTCCTGCACCGCCTGTTCGGCACCGACAACACGATGGGCCTGTCCAATCTGCTTGCCGGTGTGGCGCGCGACGAGGACGAGCCGAAACTCTTCCGCCTGACGAAGGTTCCGAATCTGGTGATCATGACGTCGGGGCCTGTTCCGCCGAACCCGCCCGACCTTCTGGCATCGGCCAGGATGGCCAGAGCCGTTCAGATATGCATGGAACACTACGATATGGTCATCTTTGACGGCCCGCCGGTTCTTTCGCTGTCGGATGCTCCGATCCTGTCCCATGTCGCCGAAGGCACCCTGATGGTCGTCTCGGCCAACCAGGTCAGGCGCAAATCGGTTGCGGTTGCGCTTGGGCGCATCCGGGCCGCCGACGGTATCGTCCCCGGAGCGGTGCTCAACAGGTTCTCCGCCGACAGGCTCGGATACGGACACGCCTACGGGTACATGGCCTACGCCTACGGCGGGCCGGAGCGGCAGCTTGCCGACGGCACATCTGACGGTGGCACACTTGACGGCGGCACAGGGATGAACATGGAAAATGGCAACCAGGACACGTTTGTTGAAAAGGTCAGGGGTCATCTTCGTGGGGTTGGCGAGCTTTTGCGCCGTCGGCTTGACGGGGTTGGGTAACTGGCTGCAGGACACGGCCCCCGAAATGGCTCTCGTATTCGATCCGTTCAATGCGGATGCGCGCGTGAACCGGCTTGCCGCGGGCTTCGGCGCACCTGATGTCAGGGAAAGGCTGCCTGAACTGAGGGCAATGGCGCACAACCTGATCCATCATGCTCCGATCGATGCGCGCGGCTACAGCCTGCTTGGCGAAGCCTGGATCCGTTCGGGGGATGAGGACAGGGCGCAAGGCCTGTTCGAAGCCGCGCTGGCCATGTCGCAGACCGAGATCCATGCTCTTCTGCGGACGTTCTCGAGTGCCGTGGCGGCGGGAGACATGGCGAGCGCGATCGACAGGCTCGACATCATATTCCGCAGATGGCCCGAACGGTTCGAGGCACTGGCGCCTTCTGTTCCCGCGCTGCTTCGCGATCCCGCGGGCTACCGGGCAGCACTTCAGGCGCTGCGAAGACGCCCGCCGTGGCGCCGCCGCTTCCTCGGCGTCCTGAACCGCGATCCCGCCGGTCCCGACCTGGCGTTTCGCCTGCATCTCGACCTCGGCCGGCCGGATGGCTTGCACGACCCGGCCGAATCCGGCGATGCCTTGCGCGCCCTTGTGCGCGCCAGACAATATGAGCGGGCTTTCCATCTGTTCATGGCAACCCTGCCGGAACGTGAAATGGCACTGTCCGGCACTGTCTTCAACGGCTCCTTTGCCGCCGCACCGTCGCCACGCCCGTTCGACTGGACCATACGCAGCACCGCCGGTGTCAGCGCAAGCCGGGAGGAAGAGATGGGCGGAGAGGACGGCGGAGCGTCCCTCGTGCTGCGCTTTCGGGGCAGGCCGGTAAAGCATATTGCTGTCAGCCAGCATGTCAGCCTGGGGTCCGGCGACTACAGGCTCTTCACGCGTGTCAGTTCAAGGCGGCTCGTCGCACCGAAAGGCCTGTTCTGGCGTCTCGAGTGCATCGACCCGCGCGCGCAGGTCGCACGCATCGACATCCCCGCGCGTGCGCTTGAGAATCAGACACTCGACACCGGCTTCCGGGTCGAGCCCGGCGCTTGCGGGCTGTTCCGTCTGCACATGGGCACGGACCTGATCGCTGAAAGCTTCCGGTACGGATACTCCGGCATTCTCTCGGTCCACGAAATCCGAATCGAGAAAGTCGCGGGATGACGAAAACCCTGACACCGGACCGGCTCGGACGAAAGGGACCCAGTCCCGACGGACTCGTCCGGGAATGTCTCGGACATGAATGTCTCGGACATGAATGCCCCGGACGTGAATGTCTCGGACATGAACTCGACAGTTACGTGCTCGGCATGGTCCTGTTCGCAGCCCTGATCCTGGGTGGCGGTACGGGCCCGGATCTGGTGACGGACAGCATGATTGCCGGCCTGATCGTCGTCGCTGCGACGGCGGTCATCTGGCTGAGAGCGGACCGACCGGTGGACCGCGGTGTGATGTGGTGCCTCAGCCTCGCCGTCTGTGCGGTCCTGGCTCAACTCGTTCCGGTCCCCGATGCAGCGGTCTCGCCGTCGCAAGGCGCCGTTCCCGACGCGTTCCGTGACCGGTTCGCAGCCGACTGGCGGCCGGTCACGCTCGGGGTCGGGCAGACAATCGAGGCGATGGCCTGGCTGCTGACGCTTGCCCTCTTTCTGGTGGCACTCCTCAAACTGCGCTTCGAACAGGTTGTGGGCCTGATCCCGTTCTTCCTGGCAGGGGTGCTGAGCAACATGGCCGCAGCACTGATCCAGTATTCCCTTGCGCACACAGCACACATCGAAGGCGTGCTGCCGCACGTGATGCGGGCGGGGTTCTTCAGCAACGAGAACCACTTCTCCGCACTGGTCTTCGTCTCCATCCCCGTCGCGTTCGTATGGTTTGCCGAATTGCGCCGCCCGGGCCTTCTGTTCCTTTACCTGGCCTTCTCTCTCATCGTCCTGCTCGCCGCGGGCTCGCGCGCCGGCATCCTCATCGGATTGGCGGTGACGGTCCTGAGCGCCCTGGTGATGTTTCAGAGGAGCCGCACCGGCATCCTTGCGGTGTTTGCCGGTGCGGGCCTCATCGGCGTCTACGGCATGGGGGTCCTGGGGCGGCTCCGGCTGGAGCCGCTTTCCGATCCCGACTTCGGCCGGACGGAGTTTGCCCGCACAACCCTCGCCGGCATCGCCGACAACATGCCCTTCGGCGTCGGCTACGGCAATTTCGTGACCGCCTATTCAGCCTACGAGCGCCCCGGCATGGTGTTCGGCGCTTACGTCAACCA
This sequence comes from Hyphomicrobiales bacterium, assembly GCA_965198845.1. Classification (GTDB taxonomy): domain Bacteria; phylum Pseudomonadota; class Alphaproteobacteria; order Rhizobiales; family JAJFHC01; genus CBDAQD01. The sequence continues at coordinate 4,746,438 of CBDAQD010000002.1, read as the reverse complement.
TGCCCACAACGACTACCTGGAACTCGTCTTCGAAGGCGGACTGGCAGCGGCCCTTCTCATCGCGGCCTTCCTTGTCCTTTTCCTGCGGCAACTGGTCAGGACGATCCGCTTGCCGGTTCACAGGGCCGCCTCGGTCGCCGTCTTCTTCATACTCCTCCATTCCCTGGTGGACTATCCGCTGCGCACGATGGCGGTCTCCGCCACCTTCTGTCTGCTGCTCGGGGTGCTGTTCCATGCGCGCTCGGCAGCCGCGACCTGCAACACGCGGCAATCCGTCACCGTCCGGACTGCGAGAGGCAATGTGGCCCGTGTTCCCATGACCGTTCCCTCGAAACACTGCCAGGGGACCGGGCGTGGCCTGAATGAACCGGCTTTGCCGGCACCCCGGCTATTGGCCGGGAACGATGAAAAGTATCAACTGAACGAGGAATTCAGATGTCCTGCATGAAATCCGCCGCAACGATTGCCGCTGTTGCCGTGATCGCATCACACGCCCTCGCCGAACCGGCTCTGGGCCAGGGTACGCCAGCCGGAGACACCTGCACATGCCAGGTGCCGCTGCCCGAACAAAACAGCGTTGTCGGCTTCCTGAGCAACGAGACCGGAAACGTGACCGTTACCCAGCCGGCGGGCCCACCTTCGAAGGGCGTGGCCCCGGTTCCTCTTCTACAGGCAAGCCGGGTCTCGGTCGGAGCGCAATCCTCGGCTCTCTTTGTGGCAGGCCCCGCATGCACCCTGCACCTGCCGCAGAACACGCAAGCCTGTTTCGTGCCGGCAGGCGAAAGCCTGTGCGTGCGCGTCGTGGACACCGGAACACAATGCGGGACCGTAACCGCACAGGACGCAATCCGCGCCATAGCAATCGGCGGCGGGATCATCGGGGCAGGCTCAGCACTCGCCGTCGGGCTCGGAAAACGCGGCGTCAGCGATTGATGACGATGAATGGGTCGGCAAGCCGCAGTCATGGCAGCCAGCGCGTCAAAATGCCATCGCATGGTCCTCAATCTGCCGATGGCGGGTTGCCCGCACCCCGGACATGGGGCGATACCGTAAGGGACTCAGTCCCAAACCGCTCGGTCGCAAAATCCGAAACTCCACCGATGATCAATTTGACGCAGCCGAAAATGCGCTACCGGCAACCTGAGTAGTTATCTCCCAATGAGAAAACGAATCCGCAACCGCGAGGAAGTTTTCGCTGAATACGGCTGTAAAGACTTGGTGATACTGTTCAGCATGGGCAAGGTCGGATCTACGGCCCTGCATGGAGCACTTGAAGAATACTACGGAAAAATCATCAGTTTGGAGAAATTGCCGATCACCTATGGCAACATCATACTTCGTCGTTCGGGTGAATATAGAAAGAGCGACTTTTGTGATGATTTGATTGACCATTATATAGTCGGAACCAGAGAAGGGGTTGAGGATGGAAGCAGGCTCAAGATCATTACGCCGATCAGAGAGCCTATCGGACGCGATATCGCGTCTTTCTATCAGGGAGCATTACAGAACTTTCTAGGGGTGCCCAGGCCCACAACGGAGAGGACACCCTTTCTGGTTGATGGCAGTCATGGCCATCATCATAGGTGGCTGCCGCTATCAGTGAGATGGGTTATCAAGCGCGGGCTGATTAAATTGCGGTACGGTTCAACCGTGGTAAGGAAGGCGGATGCCAATCAAGGGTGGGTCTATAATGACAACCACGTCCAACAGATCAGTAATCTGGGCCCAAAGCAGTTGAGAGACATTTATCTGGAAATATATTTTCATCGTTGCAAACGCCACTATACATCCGATACCAGCCCACGGGAATCAGCCATAAACTGGTTCGACAAAAATGTGAAAGGGCCTCTGTCTCTTGATGTGTACGCGAGAAAGTTTCCAGCGAACAGGGTCGGGTATTACCGCATCAACCAAGCCGATATGATGGTGTATGAACACAGTCTGGACAATGAGAGGAAAGCGGAACTGATCAAGGATTTTCTCGGTATCGATGAGTTTGAAATCGGCTATTCAAACGTGACTGAAAACAAACTCAAGGCGCTGGCGGATAGCTACGCACTGTTCCAGAGAGAGGTCAAATTTCCCAAGTGGTATTTGGACAAGATGCTACACTCGCAGTATTTTCAACATTTCTACACGAGGGAAGATGAAGAGCGACTGCGTCAACAATGGGCCGAATAGCGCGACGAACATGGCAGTGCGGATATGGAAACTTGAACCGGCCTGATAAAACCCACAGGGCCTAAGCCGTTCGAGCGACAACCTGAATAGGTACGCCTGATTTTTAATATTGCAAGACGCGTTGTCGGTGGCTTGCGCAGGCGGATAATCTACCCGGCTGGCACGACACATTTCCTGCATGTCAGCAAGGCGGCGGGAACCCAGATGAGATACGTGGTTGGACAGATCAATCAAAACCGAGGTTTCAAGCGAAAGCTGGTGAAGCACGGGCACGGGCTTAATCTTATAGATGTGCCAAGGGGGCAGGACTATTTCTTCCCCATCCGGGATCCGATCACCCGTTTCAAGTCGGGCTTCTATGCCAGAAAACGACGAGACCATATCTACGCCAATTACCCGGAACCGTCCGAATGCGAGAGTCTGGCAATGCGACGGTTCCCCCATGCGAACGATCTAGCCGAAGCACTCTTTGCGCCCGGTCAAAGGGGACGAGATGCGACAGCGGCGATGCGATCAGGCAGTCATATTTGCCGCAATATTGTCGACTGGTTCAAGTATTGCGGGCATCTCTTTGAGGTTCGGCCACCGATCTGGATCATTCGCCAGGAACAGTTCCAGGCCGATCTCGACGTTTTCCTCAGCCGTATCGGATATGATGGGCATCTGGATATAGCCACGGCCAGCGACAGGAGGTCCAACATTGCCGATTATGACGGTATTCCGTCACTCAGCGACACCGCCAAGGCGAACCTGCGACGCTGGTATGCTCAGGACTATGCATTCATCGAACTGTGCGAGGCCTGGTTGAACGAGCAAGATATCGACACATCCGTATCGCGCCGGTTCGAGGACGTGCGATAGACTCGCTGAACCTTATGCGCGGGATGCTTTGGCTCTGGCCGGGCTGACGATGATGCAGGTGATCACCGTCTGCAGTTCACGCGCGAAGCCGCGGCACCGGGACCGGCACGCAATCGCACGGGTTCCTTTCCAATCGTGTCGGTTCAGGGGTGGCGAGTGTGGCACCGCTTGGAAGAATACGGAACAGGTCCAATTTGCGCACTCCCTGCGTAATTCCGACCAGGTATTGAAAGCGCTGTAACGGAAATACAATATGTCCATCGTGCGCCCACATCTATCCGGAACAGTATCGAAAATGCGGCGTTTGGCTGCGTCGTTTCCGGGTGCGGCGGTTTGGTACAGGGGCTTGTCACTCTTTAGCAGGCGCGAAAGACGTCTTTCGTTTTTCGTCCTGGGCATGATGATCCTGGCCGCGGCATCATCGACCGTCATGATCGCGGCGATTTGGCCCTTCCTGAGCATCATCGCCAACCCTGACGTCATACAGGAAAACGAGCGCCTTCGTCTGATCTACGAATATGCCGGATTCAGCAGTCGCTATGATTTTCTCGTAGCGACCGGACTGGCGGCGGCCGCCGTCATTGTCGTGACGAATGTGATTCAGATTCTGAACCTGTATGTTATGTCACGTTTCTTCCTGATGAAAACGCATACATTGAGTTCGCGCCTGCTGGAGGCAATTCTCAATCGACCCTACGAGTTTCATCTGCAACAGCATTCGGGCAATATTTCAAGGACGGTCATTGACGAGGCCCAGCAGGTTGTGCGCCAATTTCTTTTTCCCGCGGGCGAGTTGTTGACGTCTGCGATCCTGATCGTTTCATTGCTGGCTTTTCTGTTTGTTGTCGATCCGCTCATAACGATTGCAAGCCTTGCGGTCATTGGCGGTGCCTACGGCATGATCTATGCGGCGAACCGGGTTTGTGTCGATCGGATTGGCCGTACGCGCGAGGTCGCAAATGGCCGCAGGTTTGTCGTCGCCACGGAGGCTCTGGGCGGCATCAAGGATATGAAGGTGTTCGGGCGGGAGATGTCCTGCCTTGCGCGCTTTCGCGAACCGTCTTTGGCGGTGGCAAAATCGCAGGTGGGATTGCAGGTGGTGGCCGGTTTTCCACGCTATCTGGTTCAGGCGGTCGCATTCGTTGGAATCATTGCCATTTGCCTTGCGATGATCGATCGACAGTCTTTCCAGACCAGTACCGGACTGAACGAAATCATTCCGGTTCTGGGCATGTTCGCGGTCGCCGGACAGCGCTTGCTGCCTGAGATACAAAAGGTTTTCGTCGCCGCCACGCAGATGCGATACGGTGGCGCGGCGCTCGACAGTGTCCATGCCCATCTGGAAACACGCACAGAGGCCGCAATTGTGCCGCCCGCGCCATCTCCACTGCGATTGCAGCGGCATTTGCGCCTTGATGCAATCAGCTACAGTTATCCCGGATCCTCGCGTCCGGAAATTGCGGACATCGACCTCACCATTCATGCCGGTGAGCGCATCGGGATCGTGGGAGAGACCGGAGCGGGCAAAACCACGCTGGTCGATATCGTGCTCGGTCTCCTGAGGCCGCAAAACGGCCGCCTCCTGGTTGACGACATGGAAATCTCCGGAACCAATATGAGGGCATGGCAGACGAACATCGGCTACGTTCCCCAGAATATATTCCTTGCCGATGCAAGCATCGCGGAGAACATTGCCTTTGCCCTGCCCCGAAGCGGGATCGATCAGGAGAACGTCGAAAGGGCCGCACGGCTTGCACAAATAGATACCTTCATTCGCTTGCTTCCGCACGGCTACGAGACGAAAGTCGGCGAGCGCGGCGTTCGGCTTTCCGGCGGCCAGGTGCAACGGATGGGCATCGCCCGGGCACTTTATCACGACCCCGACCTAATGGTGTTCGACGAGGCGACGAGCGCGCTCGACACGAGGACCGAGCGGGAGGTCATAAGCGCCATTGATGCGCTTTCAGGCGAAAAGACAGTTGTGATGATTGCTCACCGGTTGAGCACCTTGAGGAACTGTGACCGCATTGCGGTCATCGATGGGGGACGTCTGACCGGGTTCGACCGCTGGTCGGAACTGGAAAAAGGCAACGCCACTTTCCAACATCTGTCGGCGACGGCTTGAAGCGCATGTACCGATGAAGACGAGAGGCGGCGGTGCCGCAGCGCGGCCGAACTTCCTTCAACAGCCCACGGCATGACACGAACCGCGTGGCGACTTTCAAGATACGATGAATGCCGCAAATACCTGTCTTCGTCATCAACCTCAAGCACAGTGAAGAGCGTCGAACGCGAGTCCGGGAGGTCTAGGGTTCTCTGGGCGTGACATACGAGTTCATTGAAGCGGTCAACGGCAATGATTTCGGTGAGAGCCAGGTTGCTGAAATCCGGAATGTATGGTCCGACTTGGATTGACAAATGGTGGTGCTGGAGACCTTCGCGATTGAGGCAAAGGCTCGGGCCAATGAATTGGGCTCCACTTCCACCATCATGGACCGCCTATTTGGAGCACTGTGGAGATTTGTTTGCCGATAGTTTGCGATAGCTTGAGGGTAATTGTCTTTACGGTACCGAAATGTGCCTGTACCTCGACGAAAGAACTGTTCTTTGAAATCAACACCGGCAAGAAATTCGTCCCAACGCACTCCGCGAGCGCAACAAACCTTAAGATTTACGATCGTTTCAGGCAGGCCGCGGTGCGACGTCTGCGTCAGCAGCCTTATGGAACCATCCACTATGTGCCTGGCTACCGCACGATCAGCTTCCAGAGGCATCAGGATATGGTTCCTCGCGACAAGCTTCATGCCTACGATAAAGTGACCGTGGTCCGCGATCCGATTGATATGTTGGTATCGGCCTGGCGAGGTCAATTCCGTGAGGACGTGTTCAAGTTTAAAAAAGAGGATCTGGGCCTTTTGAATGAAGGGTTGCCGACCCAACCTGGATTGGAAGACGTCATCAGGCATTTTGATCACTATCGAAATGTGTCACAAACTTTCCGTGAACACTCCCATCCCCTCTCATTTTATCTGGGCCGCGGCAGGGATTTTTTCGAGCGCGTCTTCACGGTCGAGAACATTGGTAAATTCGAAGACTATCTGTCCCGGCGCGCCGGATACGCGATCCCTTTGCAGCATCGAAACAGGAGCAATTCACATGTGCATGAATCCGTTCGATTCTGCGCGGCGCGAAAGGATGAAATACGGGGTCTACTGTTTGACATATTGGGGGATGACTACCGATGGTGCGATGGCATCTATGACTTTGATGACAGCTTTGAGCGAATGTGGGCAAGGCATGGGGACTGAAGAGATGAAGCCGTCAGCCAGAAAGCCGCTTTGGTGACGATCCTGAGAAGAGGTTCGTGATGGTGAAATCCGACGTCAAGTTCCGGAAAGACAGGCCGGCCGGTGGCAGGATTTCCATCGGCGTGGCAACGTGCCAGCGACGGGCCATTCTGGAACAGTGTCTTCGCTCATTGGCGGCACAGGCGGTTCCCGCCGGTACTGAACTTGTGATCGTAGTCGTCGAAAACGACCGTGAAAAATTCAGCAACGACGTCGTTGCCGCCGTCGGAAGGCAATCGCCATATAGTCCGCATTCGAAAGGGTCAGCGCTCTGGATTGGTTTTTGGCGTGACCATGGTGTTTTCGGGTATCGTTCACATTGCGGCCGACGGGCTTATGTCGGCACTGACATTCTTTTTCAATAGCACCGTGAACTCAGTATGCCTGACGAAGGCCGGAGAGCGCGGCGTCCGGCTGTCCGGCGGTCAGATGCAACGGGTCGGAACCGCCCGGGTACTGTATCACAACCCCGACCTCATATTCGATGAGGCGACGAGGGCGCTGGATACGCTTACAGAACGTGAGGTCATGAACGCAATCAATGCACTTTCTGCCGAAAAGACAGTCGTATTGATTGCTCATCGGCTCAGGACACTCAGGTGCTGTGACAGTGTTGTGGTCATGGAGGCGGGCCGGGTGGCTGGATTTGACAGCTGGCCGAATCTGGAAAAAGGCAACGCCGCCTTCCAACGTCTGTTGGCCGACTGAAAACCTTGCCAAAAGCGCAACCTGAAATTCACGGACACCGCGAAAGGCGCTGAATGCCGCAGATAGACCTTTTCGTCATCAACCTCAAGCGGAGCAGAGAGCGCAGGGACCGAATGGAGGACCGTCTCGGGTCGCTGGGCCTGAAACATACGTTCATTGAAGCGGTCGATGGCAATGAATTGAGTGATCAGGACATTCTCGAAATACAGGCCAAGGCAAGCAGCTTGCAAAAAAAATGGCCCAACCGCGGCCCCGTCTTAAGAGGAGAGATTGGCTGTGCGTTGAGCCATTTGAAAGTCTACGAAAAAGTGGTGAATGAAAATCTGGATTATGCGTGCATCCTGGAAGATGACGTATGCATCGATTTCCCTCGAGTGCTGCGCTACATTCTGGAAAAAGAAAATCTGGTTAATTTGAATAGAAGATGTGCTTTTGATTTTATTTATCTTTTATTACCACTTGGATGCAAGGAGACCAAGGAGGTCCTGTTTTCCAATATTGCAAACCCTGTAGATATTTATGCAAGGTGGGGTAGGATAGAAACGGACAAGCGAGGCATTTACATCTGCAAACCGTGTTTTGCCCCCTATTGGGGCAGCGGCGGTTACATTGCAAGCAAACGAGCATGTGAAATATTCCTGTCAGAGGGACGACGTCCTATCACGTTAGCTGATTTAGTAACGGCCAAAGCTGAATTGTGGGGCATCAAGCAATACCTTATCAATCCCGCTCCGCTGAAATATGATTGCGAATCGACAAGCACGATTGACCCTTTGCAACAGTGCCTTGGGCAGACGGAACCGAAACCGTTCACGCCCATGCGTATCTTCTATTTGAAATTGCGCTGGCTGTTGAGAAAATCTGGAATAATCAGTTACAAAAGCCTCGTGAAACTCCGGTTATATGATTCTTAGATCTTAGAGCGGATCTGCTTTTCGTGAATTTACGATCAATGCCGTTGAACGGCATTTGGAGAGACAACTCTGTTTCCGCATAAATTGAACACGCTCTGATAAGCGGACAAAACGATACATCAGGTCGATCCTGAGAGCCTGGTGAAAATTTTGCATCCTGATCCGTCTGTTGAGCTTGTTGATGGCCCGGATCACGATCAAGAAGACCTTTGCCCCATGATTGCGCACAAGCGCAATCGCCTCTTCGGAACACACACGAAGACTTAGACCGATATTTGATGCGGTTTGGACCCAGAAGGCCACCGTTGGATTCGCGACCGTCGATTGTCATGGGCGGTGCCTGTGTTCGTTCCGTCTGCGGCTTATGCCCGAAAGTTGGTGACGGGCTGATCAGGCGGCTTTTGCAATTTGCTTGATCCCGTCTCTGAACTCAACCCCCTGGATGACCTCGGGCAGGCGTTTGGCTCCGGAGAGCCTTCGCCAATTCTTCTTCGCGGACATCATCAATCGGTAGACCATCGCCAGACCGGTCTTGCGGCTCAGGCATCCAAACAGTCAGTGGGCTCCTCGTTGGGTGGCAAGGGCAAGGAGATGCCGGGGATGCGCTGCGGCTGACCCAACCGGAGCTTGAGGGGATGAGTGTCACGGGAGACGCAAATAATGCCTATGAAAAAACAGATTGATATCTGCATAATAACACATAACCGCAAAGAAAATCTCATTGTCACTTTGGATAAAATTATTGATCAGGTGAGTGACATTGCCAACATACTGGTTCTTGACAATGGGTCTGACGACGGCACTGAAGACGCTTTGCGTGATGCGGATATCCTTGATCGGATACGATATTTGAAGAGTAGTGTAAATCGGGGTGTAAGCAGAGGTAGAAATATACTATGGCGGCTTTCAAGCTCCGAATACCTGCTTTCGATGGATGATGACATCCTGATATCGCGGGCTTCGATATGTGAGATGATTGCATTATGCCGACAGGAAAATTCGGCAGCTATTATTTCGCCGATAATTGTCAATGCAGAAACGGGACAGATCCAAAATCCAGTTAAAGTAAAGGCTTCACGAAATAGCCTGTTGTATGAAGGATGTTTCTTGCTGCCGCGCACCGTCTTGAATCGTATCGGATATCTGGACCGAAGGCTGATGTATGCCGCGGAGGGGTGGGATTACGCCCACAGAATGAGGCAGGCGGGTTATCAAATCAAAAGGGCACCTGAGGTGCGCGTATTTCATTTTGAACGGGACAGGCCGAAGACGCAGGATGCGAAACGGCGATTGGCCTGGGTGTGGTCTTTTGCATACGCATACACCAAGAACCTCCCTGCCTTGAAGGCAGTCTTCTTTACTGCAATGAATTCTGCTGCACACCTGAAAAGCGGAGTGCCGCTATTCGGTTTGCGGTTCGCTGTTGCCATACCAGGGCGTGCCTTAAGCGGGGTACGTGCCGGTCGGGCGGAAAAGGTTCGCCGCAGTGCTCAGTGTCGCTGCGGCGCGACAATCAAGGTGAGATATCAACGACAATCAGGGTGAGAAAGCGAGGATGCGCATATCCCTCGTCGTATAACCGCCTTGAGTTACCGCGCTTCAGGTCGGCCGGGTTGGTTCCCGCGCCTTGGCTTTATGGTCCACGCGCCTCTGCTTGTTGCGCTTGCACTCAGGCTCGCAAGCGAGCCCACTGCGAATCTCAGCTATGGTGTGCTCGCGATATATGCAATTTGGGGACCGGCTCAGGCCGTTCGCGCTCTCACTTTTTCCTGGTTGTTCACAATGCTAAGTCCGGGCTTGGCACCTCACGCGGAGGCTGCTGCGGCCCTTAGATATGTGGTGCTCGCTGGAGCTGCGGCATCAGTGTTTTTTCATTGCTTCGCGAAGAAAGAGGGCCTGCGGATCCGGCGCGTCACCTTTGCCACTGGTTTCCTCGGTCTCCTGATTTTTACACATTCGGTTTTGTTCAGTCAGCTTGCTGATGTGTCCATCCTCAAGGCAATTTCCTGGTCTGTCGTGATGACGACACTCCTGTCCGCGTGGATAAACCTGACGGTTCTCAAGCGGCAGGAATTGTCCAAAGAGATATTCTTGCTTCTGACGGCGGTCCTCTTCTTCAGCCTGCCGCTTCTCAACACATCCGTCGGTTACCTGCGCAACGGCTCTGGTTTTCAGGGCATCCTCAACCATCCGCAGGTTTTTGGGTCGACGATGGCGTTGCTCGGGACTTGGGCCGCAAGCCTTGTTTTCACTGAGCGCAGGCCGCGATTGTGGCTCTTTTGCCTGGTCGGCATGTCTGTTGTGGCCGTGTTCGTCTCCCAAGCCCGAACGGCAGGCGTTGCCATGGTCTTTGGAACAGGAAGCGCATTCCTTATGGCTCCGGCGATGGCGGGGCGTCCGATCAGCACTCTCATGCCCGGTTTCGGAAGTGGCCGTGTCGGGCTCGTGCTCCTGATTGCCGCCGCGGGAGGCGTCGCGCTTTTCCCGGTAATCTCGGATGCGGTTGGGAGTTTCATCTCCAAGTCCGGAAGGGGCGGTGCTGGTGGATTGTTGCATGCCTACGAGATGTCACGTGGCGGGCTCATTGATGCGATGATGGCCAATGTCGCAAAACACCCTCTCACGGGCATTGGTTTCGGCATAGCATCCGAGCCTACCTCAATGGCCGTCAGTCGTGATCCGATATTCGGCTTGCCGGTTGGGGCTTCGATTGAGAAGGGTGTTGCGCCACTGGCTGTCCTGGAAGAACTGGGCACCTTGGGTGCAATTGCGGTCGCGTTCTGGTTTTTCAGTATCTTTCGCACAATTGCCAGAGGAGGCATTTCACCGCTCGCCGTTTGCATGACCGTGCTGTTCTTGAATATGGGCGAATCGACGATTTTCTCTCCTGGAGGTTTCGGTTTGCTGACATTGGTCTTGCTAGCTTGGGGCTTTGCCTCGGGCAGGGTTTCCAATCGAAATGGATGACCCTGTATGGTTCTGGCAGCGGGTCGTCACACCGCACATGGCGGGTCTGGCAGATGGCATGGCAGCGAGTGGGCGCGAGGTCGTTTATGTGGCCGAGAGGCGAATGTCTGAGGCGCGGGCCGCACAGGGATGGATAGCAACGGACTTGCGACATGCGGACCAGCGGATTGCCGCAGACCGTGCCCAAGTGTTGGCACGTGTGGCAGAGGCACCAGCCACCAGCGTACATATTTGTCAGGGATTTCGAGGCAACGGCTTGATCGGAGAGGCACGCAAGGCGCTGGCGCGGCGGGGCCTGCGGCAGTGGGTTGTCATGGAGACGGTCGATGACAACCGCCTTTGGAATGGTTGGCTGAAGCGGTTCGAATACAATCGCTTGATCCGTGGTTGGCGCAGTCGGATTGAAGGCGTTCTGGCCATTGGCCATTCCACCCCCGACTGGCTTGTCGTGCGTGGAATGCCCGGCGAAAAAGTGTTTCCGTTCGCCTACTTCCTGTCTCCGATGCAGGTCGCGGAGGCAGACCGGATTGTGGATTTTGAGAATAAGGCGGCTTTCCGCATATTGTTCGCAGGTCAGTTTATCAAGCGGAAAAAGCTGGAACTCCTGATCGACGCGGTTGCATGCCTTGAGGATGCAAATGTCACACTGACGGTGGTTGGTTCCGGGCCGCGGGAAGTGACGCTGCGCGAACAAGCGCAAGCAAAACTCGGCCAGCAGGTCGTCTGGCTTGGCAGGATCCCGCAACCCGAAGTTCCTGCGCTGATTGCGGGAGTTGATTGTCTTGTTCTGCCAAGTCGCCATGACGGATGGGGTGCTGTCGTTGTCGAAGCTCTCATGGTTGGAACCCCTGTGATTTGTTCCGACCGCTGCGGCGCTGCTGGTGTCGTTGATGCCTGTGGCTCTGGCGGTGTGTTTCCAAGTGGCGACCTTGAATCGCTCGTCATGCACCTTGAGAAGGCCATGTCCTCGGGCCGTCCAACGCCAAAAAGTCGTGCATCCTTGGCCGGTTGGGCGCGGTGTCTCGGGGCAGATGAAGGTGCCAAATACCTTGCCGACATACTGAATGGTTGCGCCGGGCGCGCATGTCCACCAAAACCACCGTGGATGGTCTCTGGTCCTGATGTAAGCCATCCATGACGGGTGTGATTTCCGTGTGGCGGACAGCGCTTTTGCCAAGTTAGCCCGGTTCTGGACAAGAAGTTGTCGAGACCGGCTCACGACTCTTTCGGGAGAATCACCCCTCCATGACCATCCCCTCCACCGGCTCTCTTGTCTTGATTGTCGCGCCGTAGAAACCGATTTCCGATGAAGATCTGCCACATCGTTCCTCATATTGATGAGGAGGCCAGCGGACCGGCCTATAGCGTACCGAATTTGGCAAGGGCCGTGGCCATGCAGGGGCACGAGGTGGTGTTGGCCACGCTGGACCGTGGTACCGGAACGCAAGACCTGGGCGCAGTTCGTCATGCCGCCTTTCCGCAAGCGATATTTCCACGCAAGTTGGGCCGGTCGCCCACAATGCGGGCTTGGCTTCACGGCGCACAGGCCGAAGGACTGCAGATCATCCATAGCCACGGACTGTGGATGATGCCCAACATGTATCCAGCGTCCGCTGCACGCCGCGCCAACATCCCGCACGTACTGGCACCACGTGGCACGCTTGATCCCGCAGCTCTGGTCTATTCGCGATGGGTCAAAAAGGCGGCGTGGCATCTTCGGCAAAAGGCAGTCGTGAAGGCCGCTGACGTCTTGCATGCCACGAGCGAGATTGAGGCGACGCATATCCGCGCTGCCGGTTTGCGTCAGCCGATCATCCTGTCGCCCAATGGCATCGACGTCCCCGGGGGGCTGCGCCCGCCCCGCGAGGCGCGGCGCATATTGCTTTATCTCGGTCGGCTGCACGAAAAAAAAGGGCTTGACATGCTTCTGGCAGCCTGGGCTGCGCTGGAACCTGTATTCCCTGACTGGGACCTGCGCATTGTAGGTACAGGGGCGAAAACATTTGAGGCCGGAGTCAGACGTGACATTGCCTTGCGCAGGTTGGAGCGAGTGCGCCTGACTGGACCGGCCTATAGTGCCGATAAGCTGCGGGCCTACAGGGCGGCCGACCTGTTTGTGCTGCCTACGCGGGGCGAGAATTTCGGCATGGTCGTGGCCGAGGCACTGGCTGCCGGTACGCCCGTCGTGACCACGACAGGCGCTCCGTGGGAGGGATTGGTCTCCCGCAAAGCCGGCTGGTGGTGTGCACCCGAGACAGGTGCCATTGAAGCGGCGCTGACCGAGGCGATGGCAACCGCACCTCATGTACTGGAAGATATGGGCGTGCGCGGCCGTGCATGGATGCAGGAGTCGTTTGGCTGGGAGGGTATCGGTGCCCGCCTTTGCGATTGTTACCGGTGGCTGCTCTCGGGTTGCGAAAAACCCGAAATGATCCTGACTGACTGATCTGTGAGCTTACAACCGACTTTGAACCTCGCCCCCATGGTTGTTGGGACACGGCCCTCGCGCGACGAATGTGGATATAATGTGCCTGTCTATTGCCAACGTCATCAATGAGGGCAAGCTTGGCGGTCCGCAGGTGCGAATGGTGTGTGTGGTCGCTGCGTGCGGGACAGGGCCGGAGACACCCGTTGCTATGTCGCAAGCGAATTCCGGCCCTTTTCGTGAGATGTGCGAAGCGAACGGGCGTCCACTATTGCCTCTCACCCGGATCACGAAGGATTGGCGTGCTGCGCTGGCTTATGTGGTCTTCTCACCATCTGAAGTGTTTCTTCTGGCCCGTCTGTTTCGCCGTGATGCGATAGACATTGTGCATGCCTCCGGCGGCAGTTGGCAATACAAGGCGGTACTCGCGGCAAGGCTGGCGGGCATATCCGTAGTCTGTCGTGGAGCTTATCGAACTCGTTGAGGGACGCCCGGAATACTTGCGCATCAGTGCCCTGACCTTTCTGGCTGGGGCGGTCTACGAGAGGGTGGTGAATCGGTTTCCCGTACGCTTTCGCATCCTGCTGATCGTTACATTGCGCAAGCAGGACCAGATACGCACGCATGCCGGTTGAACAGCCCGTCAGAAAAGGGTGAAGCAACTCCTGCAGAACCTCCGCGACGGAACGATAACCGTCGCTGACGTGCCTGCTCCGAGACCCGGTCGGCAGGAGGTTCTGATCCGCACGTCCCGCACTCTGGTCTCGGCCGGGACGGAGCGTATGCTTGTCGAATTCGGGCGTGCCGGTTTGGTCGGCAAGGCGCGTCGGCATCCCGACAGGGTGCGGCAGGTTGTCGACAAGGCGCGGACCGACGGCGTTGTCGAGACGCTGGGTGCCGTCCGCAACAAACTCGATCAGCCGTTGGCACCCGGCTATTGCAATGTCGGTAGGGTGATGGAGACCGGCGGTGATATTGGCGGCTTCGAGGTCGGCGACCGTGTTGCGTCCAATGGCGGGCATGCCGAAGTCGTTGCCGTGCCGGCCAACCTTTGCGCCAGGGTGCCGGAGCCGGTGTCCGACGCCGAGGCTGCCTTCACGGTGCTGGGTGCCATCGCGCTTCAGGGCATCCGCCTTGCGGTGCCGACGCTTGGTGAAACGGTCGTTGTCACCGGTCTGGGGCTTGTCGGCATGCTGGCCGTTCAACTCCTCAAGGCCCAGGGATGTCGTGTGCTTGGCATCGATCCCGATCCGGAGAAACGGAAACTGGCCGAACGGTTCGGCGCACAAACCGTCGACATCGCCGCCGGGGAAGACCCGGTCGCGGTCGCGGAACGGTTCTCCCGCGGTCGCGGTGTCGACGCTGTGCTCATTACCGCGTCGACCAAATCGAACGAACCGGTTCGCCAGGCAGCCCATATGTGCCGCAAGCGGGGCCGCATCGTGCTGGTGGGGGTGACCGGCCTGAAGCTGTCGCGGGACGATTTCTACGAGAAGGAACTGACCTTCCAGGTCTCCTGTTCCTACGGGCCGGGGCGTCATGATCCGGATTACGAGGACAAGGGTCAGGACTATCCGGTGGGTTTCGTGCGCTGGACCGAACAGCGCAATTTCGAAGCGGTACTCGACATGATGGCCGACGGCCGGATCGACGTGAAACCGCTGATCTCGCACCGTTTCAGTCTGGACGAGGCTGGCAAGGCCTACGATCTGGTTGCCGGGCCGGAGCCGTCACTCGGGATACTCTTTACTTATCCCGGGGCAGATGAAACGCCGGACGACGCGCTGAAACAGAGAACAGTGATCCTTGCCGACCCGGGAGGTGCCGCCGGCAGGGTCGCGCTCGGGTTCATCGGTGCGGGCAATTATGCGGCATCGGTGCTGATTCCGGCCTTCGGAGCAACCAGTGCGAAGCTGATCGCTGTCGCCTCGGCCGGAGGTGTGAGCTGTGCACACGTGGGCCGCAAGTTCGGCTTTGAGAAAACCACGACCGACTCCGGGACGATCCTTTCCGATACCGGGATCAACACGGTCGTCATCGCAACGCGCCACGACAGCCATGCGGAACTCGTGTGCCGGGCTCTGGCGGCCGGAAAGCATGTGTTCGTCGAAAAGCCGCTCGCTCTCACGCTTGAGGAACTGGCGGCTATCGAGACGGCGCATGCCGACGCATTGAACTGCGGAGGCAATCCTGTACTCATGGTCGGGTTCAATCGCCGTTTCGCGCCGCATGTGCGACGGATGAGCGAACTTCTGGACGGTGTCCATGTGCCCAAGGTGTTCGTCATGACGGTCAATGCGGGTGCGGTCTCAAGTGATCACTGGACGCAGGATGCCCGGGAGGGCGGCGGGCGGATCATCGGGGAGGCCTGCCATTTCATCGACCTGTTGCGCTTCCTTGCAGGCTCCCGCATTGCCGAAAGCCATGCCTGTGCGATGGCCTCGCCAAACGACGATACGGCAACCATCCAGCTGAAATTCGACGACGGCACGATCGGCTCGATCCATTATCTTGCCAACGGCAGCAGATCCTTCCCGAAGGAACGCCTGGAAGTTTTCGCGGGAGGGCGCATCCTGCGGCTTGACAATTTTCGCCGTCTCAAAGGCTACGGCTGGCCGGGTGCTGCGAACATGAGGCTGTGGCGTCAGGACAAGGGCCAGAAGGCCTGTGCGGCCGCGTTTGTCAATGCTGTCGAGCAAGGCGGCCCGGCACCGATTGCCTTCGACGAACTCGTGGAGGTCAGCCGGGTGACGATCGAAGTTGCCGGGGCGGCCCGCTGACAGGAGACGCTCCCCTGGTTGACCTGATCGCGGGTGCGCGGCCTAATTTCATGAAGATCGCCCCGATCATCAGTGCGATGGATGCGCGAAACAGGGCAGGCAGGCATCTGCGGTATCGTCTTGTTCATACCGGCCAGCACTACGACGCCGGCATGTCGGGCGATTTTTTCAACCAGTTGGCGATCCCCGCGCCCGATGTCAATCTCGAGGTTGGTTCAGGAACACAGGCCGTCCAGACGGCCGCGATCATGGTGCGCTACGAGCAATTGCTGCTGAAAGCGCCCTGCCGCCTGTGTCTGGTTGTCGGTGACGTGAATTCGACGATGGCCTGCACGATCACCGCGCAAAAGCTCAACATCCCGGTCGCTCACGTGGAGGGCGGTATCCGTTCGGGCGACCGGTCGATGCCCGAGGAGATCAACCGAATGGTCACCGACGCGATCACCAACTGGTTTTTCACGACCAGTCGGACGGCGAACATCAACCTGCTGCGCTTCGGCGTCGAGCCCGACCGTATCTTTCTTGTCGGCAACACCATGATCGATACCCTGCTTGCCAACATGGACAGGCTGAGACCGCCGGATTTCTGGAAGACCGAAGGCCTTGAGCCCGGCGGCTATTTCGTGGTGACCCTGCACCGGCCTTCGAACGTGGATGAACGGTCCGGGCTCTCGCGCCTGCTGGCTGCGGTCGGGGAGGGGACGCGGGGACTGCCTGTGGTGTTTCCGGTCCACCCGCGCACGCGCAATATCCTGGCCGGATTGGAACAGATTCATTCCAGCATCCGATTTGTCGATCCCCAACCCTATCTGGAGTTCAACTATCTGGTTCGTCATGCCCGGGCGGTGATTACGGACTCCGGAGGCATCACCGAAGAAACGACCGTCATGGGCGTTCCCTGCATGACGCTGCGTGAAACGACCGAGCGTCCGGAAACCGTCACTATCGGGACGAACGAGGTTCTGGGAACCGATCCATCCAGATTGCGCTGTGCTCTGGGACGTCTGTTCGATGGCAAATGGAAGAGGGGCTCCATCCCTGAAAAGTGGGATGGGCGCGCCGGCGAACGCATCGTGTCGGAACTTGAAAGACTGCTTTTGCCGTGAACGGCGTGTCCAGGCTGGGCCTGCTGTTCCATACCGTGCGGTATCTCAAACCGAGGCAGGTCTACGGCAGGGCCGTGTTTCGGCTTTCCAGCCCGAACCCCGAGCCCGGGCCGCCCCCGCCGCGTCGTGAGGCATCCGGAAACTGGACAGATCCGGCGCGGAAGGCGCAAAGCCTTTTCGGCCCGGCCCGGTTCCGTTTTCTCAATGCCGAGGGCGACCTTGGCTCCGGCTGGGACGATCCGTCCGCCGATTTGCTCTGGCGTTACAATCTGCATTATTTCGACGACCTGAACGCGGTGAACGCAGAGGAACGGTTCCACTGGCATGACGCTCTTTTGTCGCGATGGATCGATGACAACCCGCCGGGTCGGGGAACCGGCTGGGATCCCTATCCGACGTCATTGCGCATCGTCAACTGGATCAAGTGGGCGCAGGCCGGAAATCCGCTTTCGGTCAAGGCTGTCGGTAGCCTTGCGATCCAGGTCCGCTGGCTGAACCGCCGCCTGGAGCACCATCTTCTTGGCAACCACCTGTTCGCCAACGCAAAGGCGCTGGTGTTTGCCGGCCTGTTCTTCGGCGGAGCGGAAGCGGAAGGATGGCTCGTCAGAGGAGCGGAAATCCTGCAACGCGAAGTGCCGGAGCAGATTCTGGGTGACGGCGGGCATTTCGAATTGAGCCCGATGTATCATGCGCTGGCGCTTGAGGATGTGCTGGACCTGATCAATATCGGGCGAGCATGTGGGGATGTCGGGGCGCCGGTGGTCTGGCGCGCCGTCGCCCGCCAGCTTGAGGACAAGGTCGGTGACATGCTGAACTGGCTGGCCGCCATGTCTCATCCCGATGACGGGATCGCGTTTTTCAACGACGCGGCGATGGGGATCGCGCCTGCAAACCACGAACTGCGCACATATGCGACCCGGCTCGGAATAAACGCGGGTTCCGTTCCCCGGTCGGCATCCGTGTGGCTGCGTCAAAGCGGATATGTCCGCCTGCAGAAGGGTACCGCCGTGGCCCTGCTCGATGTCGCCGCCATCGGCCCGGATTACCTGCCCGGTCACGCTCATGCCGACACGCTGTCATTCGAGCTTTCGGTCGGGCAATCCCGCGTCCTGGTCAACTCCGGCACATCGCTTTACGGCAACGGGCCGGAGCGCCTGCGACAACGCGGAACGGCGGCCCACAACACGGTCGTCGTGGGCGGCGAGAACTCCTCGGAGGTCTGGTCAGGCTTTCGTGTCGCGCGCCGCGCTTGCCCCCGAAACCTGCGGGTCGACAGCAATGGTGCCGCATCGGTGACATGCCGGCACGACGGATACAGGCGGTTGCGCGGCAGGCCGGTGCACAGCCGGTCCTGGTCGATGACCGATAACGGATTGCGCATTGTCGATGTGCTCGAGGGGGGCAGCCATTCTGCCGAAGCACGGTTTCACTTCCACCCTGATACGAGTGTGGATCTGGTCGGGAACGCGGGAAGCGCCGTGCTCGAAACAACCGAAGTGCTGCGTTGGAACGTAAAACAGGGAACCGCGCATCTGGAGCCGGCGACGTGGCATCCTGAGTTTGGCGTCAGCCGGCCAACGCAGTGTCTGGTCGTTTCGCTATTCGATGGAACCAGTGACGTGCATTTCCACTGGAACGAAACCCCGCGGCAGTGATCGTGAGCAACTGAAACCGTGCACATTCTTTTCCTGACGGACAATTTTCCGCCCGAGGTGAACGCTCCCGCGACGAGGACCCATGAGCATTGCCGCGAATGGGTGAAAGCGGGCCATGATGTTACCGTCATCACATGCGCACCGAATTTCCCGAAGGGCCAGTTGTTCGAGGGGTACCGCAACCGGCTCTTGCAGACGGAAGAGATGGACGGCATCCGGGTCGTCCGCGTCTGGACGTACATCACCGCAAACGATGGCTTCGCCAGAAGAATTCTCGACTACATGAGCTTCATGGCGGCAGCGGTCCTGGCATCACCGTTCGTGCGAAGGCCCGACGTGGTCGTCAGCACGTCACCGCAGTTCTTTTGTGCCTGTGCAGGGTTCGTCGTCAGCCGGCTGAAACGGGTTCCGTTCGTGTTCGAGCTTCGCGACCTCTGGCCGGAATCGATCAGGGCGGTCGGCGCGATGAAAAACGCCCCGGCACTCGATGTCCTCGAAAAACTCGAACTCTTCCTCTACCGCAAGGCGGACAGGATCATTCCGGTGACGCGGTCTTTCCGGCAAAACCTGATCAAACGCGGCGTTGACGGTGAGAAGATTCATATTGTGACGAACGGTGCCGATCTGTCGCGGTTTTATCCGACGCGAAGGGATATGGCCCTCGCGAGCGCGTTGGGGTTCGAGGGCAAGTTCATCGCCGGATATGTCGGCACCCACGGTCTTGCCCACGCGCTGGAAACCGTGCTTGTGGCCGCCCGCCAACTGCAGGACGAAGGACGGCAGGACATTCAGTTCATGATGCTTGGCGAAGGTGCTGCAAAGGCGGGTCTTGTCGCCCGTGCCGCCGAAATGGGGCTTGCCAACGTGACGTTCCTGGACAGCGTTCCCAGGTCCGAGGTGGCGCGCTACTGGTCGCTCGTCGATGTCTCGATCATCCATCTGAGAAACACCGGACTGTTCACGACCGTGATCCCTTCGAAGCTCTTTGAGTGCATGGCCATGGGGGTTCCAGTACTTCACGGAGTGCCCGGCGAGTCCGCAGCAATCGTGGAGCAAGAATGCAACGGGCTGTCGTTCGAGCCGGAGAACCCTGCTTCGCTGTGCGCCCGCCTGATCGAACTTTATGAGGATCCCGCCTTGCGCCGGGAACTCAGCGAGAATGGCCGGCTCGCGGCCAGAAAATTCGACAGGAAGGTATTGGCTGCCGGGATGCTCGGTCAACTTGAGGAAACAGCCGACCGGTCGCAACCGAATTCGCGCAACCCGGCTGCGAAGAGAACGGGAAATGGCGAAAGGGATTGATTGGAAATACGGCATTGAGACCATGGATATGACCGTTTCGGACTGTACAATTGGCCACATGTCGGCCAGGCAGTCCGATAGCTGCGTTAAAGACGGTGGTCCAGAACATGGTGTTCGCTGCGTATGCGGGAATGAACAGCCATACCGGTTGGGGCCGGGCCGCCGCCGATGTTTGTGTCCCAACTGCCGGGAACCTTCTGTACAAGGGCCACCGGTTGGACGCGGCCTCTATGATGTCCCGGGCACATGGGCATGAAACAGGCCGATCAGGTCGCGCTGGCCATGGACTGCGCGTACGATTTCCACGTCGGCATCGGAGGTCTTGTAGAGCACCACATAGGAGCCGCTGACCAGACAACGCATGCCTGGACGAATGTCGTCGCGTACTGCGCCAATTTCCGGGCACAGAGCCAGGCGCCAGGCCAGAGGGAGCTTTCCGCCGCCCGTGCGCCGCACGGTGCGCCCTGTCGCGCTACACCTTGAAAACGTTTGCGGATATAGCACGGTTTTGCCGCAGTTTCGGGGTTGCGTAAGATTTTGCAGGTGGGCGCATGCATGAAATGTGGGATGCAGTCGTTGCGGCAATCGCTGTCAGGCGTTTGATTGGCAAATGCAGGCGCACACCGTCTCCCGACCGGGCCGTCGCTCGCCATAAACGCCCAGTGTGTGCGTTCTGGAGTTACAGCACCACACCCGCTGGAATCGTACAACGCCCGGCTCGGACGCGGCAATGGCAACACTTGGGTGTTCGTCCGTGCAGGGGCTTCTGAAACGCTCCGGCTTGCCCAAGAGCGGCAGTTCCGGGGGCGGTCAAGCCCGGCCGGAGCCGAACATCGCTTCAAGCGAATCCGCATCAAGTACGGCGTCAAGCCAGGTGTCGAGTTCAGCCAATGATGCCTCATCAATGCGCGCCTGCGCATGATCCGGCAATGGTCCGAAGCGCCGTACAAGCAGCATCCGCAGCGTATCGGCCTTGCCTTCGGCTTTGCCTTTTGCCAGGCCGAGTTCTTCACCGGCTTTCATGCCTTCGGCCTTTCCTTCGGCCTTTCCTTCGGCCTTTCCTTCGGCCTTTCCTTCAACTCTACCTTGTTCGATCAGTGTGTCTGCAATGGTGCCCATGAGCGCCTCCATTTCCGTGTGTCCCTCGCGCCGCAACGCGACTTTCAGGTCATTCATGTCCACGTCATAGACGCGAAGGACATACTCCAGCACCTGCCGCCTCAGGTCGCTGCTTTCGGGCAGGGCCTGCGCAATTGTGCTCAGAAACGCCAGCGCATCTCGCCGCAGCGTGAGAAACCCGGCCCGCAGCGCATCGTTGCGCGACAGTGCCTCGACCTCCATGTCCCGGAGGTTGCGAAAAATGTAACCCGCGCCGGGCAGAAAGACCAGTTCCGGGTCCGGTGCCGCGATCATTTCGGCAAGCCCTCCCGGCACGGTCCAGCCAGCCTGACCGGTATACACGACCACCGGCACGATAGGAGACAGGTTACGAAGTTTGCGGCTGCTGTCGCCGGCTTCCCGCCGCCAGCAGCGCAGCATGTACCCGGCAAGCTGGAGCGGCAGGCCGGGGTCCGGAGTCGATTTTGCTTCCGTCAGAATGTAGATCATGGCATCGCCGCCTTTCGCGAGCCGGACCTTCATCAAAAGATCGCTTTGACTGCCCGCGAGAGCCTCGTCGACGAAACTGCCGTCCACGATCTCCGGCAGATCGTCCGCCAATAGCCCGGTGATGCTGTTTGGAAGGTGATCGCGCAGGAAGTCGCGGGCGCGTAAGGGATCTGAAAGCAGCGCCCGGAACAATGCATCATGTGGGTTCGGCAGTTCAGCCATGGATTGAAGCTCCTGCGAGGAAACTGCTTGATCGCTACAGGATCGCCCCAAGCACGGCAAGCACGATGTTGGCGCACGATGTTGGCGCATCCGCTTGCGCAACGCGCCGCAGCCGACACTGGCGCAGGACGCGCCGCTCCGACGGGTCTGTAAAGCCTCCTGAAAAGCTTCTGCAACAAGCTTGCAACGGCAGTTCCCGCAACGGCGCAGGCGTTTCTTGATGGCGTGCAAAATGCCCGGCGCATAGCGCCGGATCCGCCCGAAATCCGGCCACCCGGTCGGGATAGGTCGCGAAAGGTCTGGGCTAGGTCGGAATCCCGGGCCGATTCTGGCAGAGAGCACCTCCTTCGAGACTGCGCATTCCACCATCAAGTCACAAAGTTGAGAGACCGAGATGGTGGAACAAAAAAATATCAAGCAAAAACAATGGGTTAACAATAGGTTAACAGCAGCCGACAGGTGGCGAGACGGGGCCGCCCGCCGTCATATCGCCCCGACTAGCCGGATCGTCTCTCCGGCAGAGACTGGCCCACCACACCACGAGGATTCCGGCTAGGCCGGGTGCCGGCCATGACAGGCCGGGAGAACGGCGAATCAGGGCTTGCGTCTGATTCGGTTTCGCGGGCGTGGACGACCGATGGCGGGCCGGGATCCCGGATGCCGCTTCGCGACATTCTGGAGGCCCATCGTGATGGTGCGCGTTCCGAACGCGAGAAGGGCGACTACTTCGAACGGCTGGTCCGGATATTCCTGCTGCATGACCCCACGCAGAAGCAGTTCTGGTCGGACGTGGTGCCGTATGGCGAATGGGCAGAAGCCCGTGGCCTGAGGAAGACCGACACCGGGGTCGATCTTGTGGCGGCATTTACCGACGGCTCAGGGTATGCCGCCATCCAGTGCAAGTTCTTGGGTTTTGGCCAGCGTATCGGCAAGCCGGACATCGACAGTTTCATCGCGGCGGCGGCCAACGATGTCTTCACGCGCCTGATCGTCGTCGACACGACCGGCGGTGCGTTCGGGGCGAACGCGAAGGAGACGCTCGACAACCTGTCGAAGGACTGGAACCGGATCGGGATCGAGGATCTGGAAGACAGCCGCATCGACTGGTCGGTGTTTCTGGATACCGGAGAGGTTGCGCTGGCACCCGTCAAGCAGCCGATGGCCCATCAGCGCGAGGCATGTGAGGCCGTGGAGGAAGGTCTGCGTGATGCCGACCGCGGCAAGCTGATCATGGCCTGCGGGACGGGCAAGACGTTTACCGCGCTTGTGATCGCGCAGAGGCTGGCAGTCCGGGGCGGGCGTGTCCTTTACATGGTGCCGTCGCTTGCGCTGATGTCGCAGACGGTGCGTGAGTGGAAGAACGACAGTCGGCACGACTTCACCGCCTTCTCGGTCTGTTCGGACACCGGGGTGGGCAAGAGGACGGATCCCGACAGCCTCGATCTGAACGTGCATGACCTCGCCTTCCCCGCGACGACCGATCCGGCGAAGCTTGCCCGCCAGATCGATCTGGCGGATGCGCACAGCATGACGGTGGTGTTTTCGACCTATCACTCCATCGACGTGTTGTCGCGTGCGCAGCATGACCACGGAGCCCCGGCCTTCGATCTCGTGATCTGCGACGAGGCGCACCGCACCACGGGCGTGACGCTGAAGGACGAGGACGACAGTGCCTTCGTGCGCATTCACGATGACAATCATGTGGTGGCCCACAAGCGTCTCTACATGACGGCGACGCCGCGCATCTTCGGGGATGCGGCGAAGAGGAAGGCGGACGATCACGATGCCGAACTGTCCTCGATGGACGATGTGGAGAAGTTCGGTGAGGATCTGTTCCATCGCGGCTTCGGGTGGGCGGTGGAGAACGGGCTTCTGTCCGACTACAAGGTGGTGGTGCTGGCGGTGGACGAGGGGCAGGTCTCCACGAGTGTCCAGAACCGTCTGAAGGACGGGCCTGAACTGACGCTGGATGATGCCACGAAGATTGTCGGCTGCTACAGGGCGCTGACGAAGGCCGACCTCGCCACGGGTCCGGCCACCGATCCGAACCCGATGAAGCGGGCGCTGGCCTTTTGCCGAACCATTGCCGGGTCCCGGATCATTGAGGATGAGTTCGCCAACGTGGTGGCCGAATACACCGAAGAGGGGGACGCCGGGAAGCAGGGCGGCGGTGACGCCGGAGAGCAGAACGGGCAGGGAGATCAACTCGGCGTCGAGGTCCGTCATATCGACGGCAGCTTCAATGCCGGTGCCCGCGAGCGGATGCTGAGGTGGCTGAAGGAGGACGCAGGCGGCAACACCTGCCGTATCCTCACCAACGCCCGTGTGCTCTCCGAAGGCGTGGACGTGCCCGCACTCGATGCCATCATGTTCATGCATCCGCGCAAGAGCCAGATCGACGTGGTGCAGTCGGTGGGCCGCGTGATGCGCAAGGCCCCCGGCAAGGACCTGGGCTACGTGATCCTGCCCATCGCCATTCCGCCGGACACGAAGCCGGAGGAGGCGCTCAACGACAACGAGCGCTACAGGGTCGTGTGGCAGATCCTGAATGCGCTCAGGGCCCACGACGAGCGCCTTGATGCGCGGATCAATCAGGCACGCATAGGCGAGGACATCAGCGACCGGATCGAGTGTGTCCGCATCGGCTCGCCGGAGGAGCTGAAGGTCGTGACTGCCGTCGTCGATGATTTTGCCACAAGCCGGACCGTGGCGGAGGCAACCGGGGCCGGTATCGGCAGGGACGGTGCTTCACCTGTGCGGCCGGATCACGAGGCACAGTACAAGCTTGCACTCGACGCATTCACGCGGGCGATCATGGCGAAGATTGTCGAGAAGTGCGGCACGCGCGATTACTGGGACACATGGACCAGCGACATTGCGGACATTGCCCGCACGCACGTCACCCGTATCACGTCCATCGTCGAGCAACCGGGGGCTGAACGGGACGCCTTCCTTGCCTTCCTCGAAGAACTGCGCGACGACCTGAACCCTGCGGTCAGCGAGGCCGAGGCCATCGAGATGCTGGCCCAGCACCTGATCACGAAGCCGGTATTCGATGCGCTGTTCCGGGACAGCCGCTTCACGGCGGAGAACCCGGTCTCACGGGCGATGGAGACGGTGCTGGGCCAGTTGCACGAACACAATCTGGCCAAGGAATCGACAAGCCTTGCGCGGTTCTATGCCAGCGTGGAGCGCCGCGCTGAAGGCGTCAAAACCGCACAAGGCCGCCAGAAACTCATCACGGAGCTTTACGACCGGTTCTTCCGCACGGCCTTTCCGGTGCTGGCCCAGCGGCTCGGCCTTGTCTACACGCCGGTCGAGGTGGTGGACTTCATCATTCATTCCGTCAACGACGTGCTGAAGGCTGAGTTCGGCCAGACGCTGGGCTCGAAGGGCGTGCACATTCTCGACCCCTTCACGGGCACCGGGACCTTCATCACGCGGCTTCTACAATCGGGGCTGATTGCGCCTGAGGAACTTGAACACAAGTACGCCCGCGAGATCCACGCCAACGAGGTCGTGCTGCTCGCCTACTACATCGCCGCCGTGAACATCGAGACGGTCTATCAGGAACTGGTACAGGGTGAACTCGGCGACGACGCTCCCTACCAGCCCTTCACGGGCATCCTGCTGACCGACACGTTTCAGATGTACGAGCAGGAGCGCGACATGATTGCGAACCTGCTGCCGGACAATTCCGAGCGCCGTACACGGCAGAAGGAACTCGACATCCGCGTCATCATCGGCAATCCGCCTTACTCGGCAGGCCAGAGGAGTGCCAACGACAACGCCGCCAACATCGCCTACCCAGCGCTTGATACCAGCATCCGCGACAGCTATGCCGCGTACTCTACGGCGACCAACAAGAACGCGCTCTATGACAGCTACATCCGGGCCTTCCGCTGGGCCTCTGAGCGGATCGGGGATGCGGGCGTCATGGCGTTCGTGTCCGGCAGCGCATGGGTCGAGCGTTCATTCGCGGACGGGATGCGCAAGTGCCTTGTCGAGGAGTTCAGCGACCTTTACGTATTCCACCTCCGCGGCGACATCCGCAAGAACATGCTCTCGAAAGGAGCAGCGGGCGAAGGTGAGAACGTCTTCGGTTCCGGCAGCATGACCGGCACGTCGATTGCCGTTCTGGTCAGGAACCCGGAAGCGGCGGAATATGGGCGCATCCATTTTCATGACATCGGGGACAACCTTGACCGGGACCGGAAGCTCTCCATCATCCGGGAGTTCGGCTCCATCGACGGAATCACCAAGGCGCAAGGCTGGCGGCGCATCGTGCCCGATGAGGACAATGACTGGATCGATCAGGTCGACCGGAGCTTCGGGAAGTTCCCGGTGCTCGGTGCCAAGCGCGGCGAGGAGAAAGGGCTGTTCGGGAATTATTCACGCGGTCTGGAGACAGGCCGCGATGCTTGGGTTTACAATGCCAGCTGCACGAATCTTGCTGCCAACATTGGCCGTACCATCGCTTTCTACAACGCGGAACTGAACCGCTGGCAGGCAGGCGATCAGTCTGTTCCGGTCAAGGATTTCATCAACCGCGATTCCAGGCAGATGAGTTGGAGCAGTTCTCTGGAGGCTTCTTTCACGCGCGGTGAGCGACTTGGCCCTGATGACTGCGTAGTGATGGCGAGTCTGTACCGGCCTTTCACGAAACAGTGGCTGAACTACAGCCCGCGCCTCAACCACAGGGTCTCCCAGATGCCGCGCATCTTCCCGTCGGCGGATGCGGAGAACCGGGTGATCCAGGTTTCCGGCAAGGGTGCGCGTAACGGTTTCTCGGCGTTGATGGTGAACGTGATGCCGGACCTGAATGCTGCGGAGGCTGGTGGCCAGTGTTTCCCGTTCTGGCTCTACGAGGAAACACAGTGTGGAGATACTCAGGGGCGGGAAGCGGAACCCGAGGCCGACCTGTTCGCCGGGGCTGGCAACAGGGATGGAGCGCAGTCCCGACCTCGGGAGAATGCCGACGGATCACGGACCCGCCGCGAGGCGATCACCGATGAGGGCCTTGCGTATTTCCATGCAGCGTATCCGGGCGCGGCGATCAGCAAGGAAGACCTGTTCCACTACATCTATGGCCTGCTGCATTCGCCCGACTATCGTGAGCGGTTCAGGAAT
The DNA here is from genome assembly GCA_965198845.1 of Hyphomicrobiales bacterium. GTDB lineage: Bacteria > Pseudomonadota > Alphaproteobacteria > Rhizobiales > JAJFHC01 > CBDAQD01. The sequence goes on along the minus strand of CBDAQD010000002.1, from coordinate 4,719,232 downwards.
AACCTCGCCAAGGGGCTGCCCCGCATTCCGGCGGTAAAGAGCTTCGATGACTTCAAGAGATTTCGCAATGCAGGTCGCGCCCTTGGAGACCTGCATGTAGGCTTCGAAAGCGTGGAGCCCTACATGGTCACGTTCAGGGAAGGTGACCACCGTCTCATCCCCGAGGCGCAGGCCGACCCGGTCAGGTTCTACCGCGTCACGAAGATGAAGTTCGGCGGCAAGGGCAGGGACAAGGACCGGACCACCGTCATCTATAACGACCGCATCACGATGGAGAACATTCCGCTTGAGGCTTACGACTACGTGGTCAACGGCAAGCCAGCACTTGAATGGGTGATGGAGCGGCAAGGCGTCAGGCAGGACAAGGCCAGCGGCATCGTCAACGATGCGAACGACTACGCCAATGAGACCATCGGCGACCCGAAATCCCCGCTCGACCTTTTCCGGCGGATCATCAGCGCCAGCCTTCGCACCATGATGATCGTGAACGCGCTGCCAAAGCTTGAGATTGACTGATGAGCGCAGGGACCGGTGCCGGGAGGTAACGAGACCATGCCTGATGCCACAACGGCGGTTCATGGCCCACACAGCGCCACTGGTGGCGGTTGTCTGACTTCTGCACCCAAAGGACTTTCCACCGCCCGTGCGCCGCACGGCGCGCCCTGTGTGGCGGGATTGTGCGGTTTCGGGGTTGTGTTCTCCGGCGCGCGCGGGCATAAAGTGCTGAATGCAATCATTGAGGTAATGCAAATCTGGCAAACGCCGATTTGCAAATACACTAGGGGGGAAACATGGGTTCTGAGTTGCGCAACAGGATGAGCGAGTTTGCACATGAGGTGGACTGCCCGCTCTTCATGATGACGCGTGAGGCATTTGCACGGCGTTCGCCGGAAACGCCCTTTACCCCCCCACACACACACAGAATAAGCTAGCAAAAACAAAGGCTTGCTCGCCGTACGTCAGCGCGACAATGGGCCGGTTCACGCTGGGCGCAAAGAGGGTGAACGCGTACTCTTCCGTATCATCTGCGTTGATGCGCCCGCACACGAACCGGAACATCTCCAGCCAGGTCGATCCAGAACATTCTGTTGCCGGTCGCGCCTGCCGGAAGGCGGACCGGCCAGACATAAGCGGCAGCAAACAACGCAAGTTCAAGGCCTGCAAAAAACGCCTTGAAACGCCCGTTCACAAGCCTTTGCCGCGACCGGTTCCGCGCGTGTCTTGCCGCAAAAACGGCGGCCCGGTCGGATGGTGCACACACGTCTGCTCAGGTCGCCCGGATCGCCCGAAATCCGGCCACCCGGTCGGGATAGGTCGCGAAAGGTCTGGGCTAGGTCGGAATCCCGGGCCGATTTTGCCAGAGAGCACCTCCTTCGAGACTGCGCATTCCACCATCAAGTCACAAAGTTGAGAGACCGAGATGGTGGAACAAAAAAAGATCAAGCAAGAACAACGGGTTAACAATAGGGTAACAGCGCCAAACTGGTGGGCAGACGGGGCCGCCCGCCGTCATATTGCCCCGAATAGCCGGATCGTCTCTCTCGAGAGATATTGCCCACCACACCACGAGGATTCCGGCTAGGCCGGGTGCCGGCCATGATGGGCCAGGAGAATGGCGAAGCAGAGGGACCGTCCGAGCGGGCATCGCGGTATTATGCCTGCCACACATCATCGATTCGAGCGAGGTGCGCCGCATCGCGATGCCGGTACTTAATCCGTCAAGTGTTGTAAGATCCACCGTCAAATGCGTAAGATTTTGCAGCTGGAAACTGGGAAGACAATCGGGAAACTGGCATGTGGAAGTTTATCTTGCGTCGGATTGGGATGATGATGCTGACTGCGCTTTGCCTGACAGTCATCGTTTTTTTTCTGACGAACCTTCATCCTAACCTGGAAAAGCTCGCCAAGAATGAGGGCAATTTCCGGATGTCGGATGCAGAGGTCGAAAGCTATCTCTACAACAACGGCTACCTGCAGCCACTGGCTGTCAAGTACGGCCAGTGGCTCGGCGTTCTGCCGGGTTTTGTGATCAAGGGAACCGACGGGAAAACCCGTGCCAGGTGCGTTAAGGCCGATCAGCCCGTCGCGGAGGCGCAGTACTTTTGCGGCGTTCTGCAGGGCAACTGGGGCTTTTCCAACTGGCTAAAAAAGGACGTGGTTACGGTCATCGCGGAAAAGTTGGCGCTGACCGGCATTTTGATGTTCTGGGTCATGTTGCTGATGGTTCCAGCAGCGCTGATCGTCGGCGTACTGTCGGGCATGCGCGAAGGCTCCCGGATTGACCGGACGCTGTCGACCGTGTCGGTCGCCATCACCGCGACGCCGGAATATGTCTCGGGCGTTCTTTTTATCGCGGTGTTTGCCAGCACGTCGGTGGGCTTGAAATGGTTCAAGGGCACGGCCACCAGCGCGATGGAAAACGCTACTTTCGAGAACTTCTTCCTGCCGGTCTTGACCATTGCCGCTTATGGCATGGGCTATATTGCGCGGATGACACGGGCAAGTATGGCCGAGGTAATGACATCTCAGTACATCCGCACCGCACGCCTGAAGGGCGTCAGCTTCCGCAACATCGTCCTCAAGCATGCACTGCGCAACGCGCTGATAACGCCCTTCACCGTGATAATGCTGCAGTTTCCATGGCTGCTGAACGGTGTCGTGATCGTCGAGACGATGTTCAACTACAAGGGGTTCGGCTGGGCGCTGGTGCTGGCTGCGGGCAATAACGACATTGAGCTTCTGATGGGGATCTCGGTCGTCTCGGTCTTCGTTGTTCTACTGACGCAGCTGATATCGGATATCGGCTATGTCTACATGAACCCGCGGATCAGCGTCAGTTAGGGGGGCGGGATCGTGCAGGAACCGCTGAACTGGGTTGCCATTTTCGTCCAGATCGTTGTGCAGTTCACGCCCACGCTGATCGCTCTCGTGATCACCTTTGCTGTCTCGTTCGCCTACCGGCGGCGATTAGGTCTTTACGGCAAGCTCTTTGATAGCTTGATCGGGATGATCGGCTTGGCTCTGGTCCTGTTCTGGGTTTACACGGCTTTCTTCGCTGGTGTCTTGGACTTTGTCGCCACTCACGATGCCTTGGACCAGTCGGCCGCGATGAAGAAGAAGCCGCCGGGTACACCCTATTCCAAGCTGATCGGAGCACCTGACCCAGCCGCCGGGACCTTCTACCTACTGGGCGGCGACAATCTGGGTCGCGACGTGTTCAGCCGGATGATCGCTGGCTCGATCAAGGTGATCTTGATCGCTCCCATTGCGTCGGTCTTCGCGTTCATGGTCGGGATCACACTGGGCCTGCCGGCGGGATATTACGGCGGCAAGTTCGACACGGTGCTCAGCTTCGTCGCCAATCTTGTGCTGGCCTTTCCGGTTATCCTGCTCTTCTACTTGCTGGTGACGCCCGAGATCATCCTGACCGGCATCCCAGTCTACATGGCGGCCGTGCTTTTCATCCTGCCTCTGATATTCTTGGTGATGCTATGGAACTCGCGCTATCGCAGCCAGCCGTTGCGACGGAACATCTATGTGGCGGCTACGCTTATTGTTGGACTCTGGCTTTACTTGGGCGTCGCGTGGGATGCCGACCCGCTTGGTATCGTCAGTTTTCCGCCCAATCTGCTTGTAGTGTTTGTGGCGGTGGTATTCGTTAACTCGCCCACCGTCTTCCGTGTCGTGCGCGGCCTGACTCTGGACATCAAGACACGCGATTACGTGGCCGCGGCCCAGACTCGGGGCGAGGGGCCTTGGTACATCATGCTATGGGAAATTCTTCCCAATGCGTGTGGTCCGCTGCTCGTCGATTTCTGCCTGCGCGTCGGCTACACGACCATCCTTCTGGGAACGTTGGGTTTCTTCGGCTTGGGGCTGGAAAGCGAAAGTGCCGACTGGGGCAAGATGATCATCGACGGTCGGAAACTGCTGTCCGCCAATATCCTGCACATCGCGTTGCCTCCCGCGATTGCGCTGCTCAGCTTGGTTCTGGGGCTCAATTTCCTGGCCGATGGGTTGCGTGAAGAAATCCTGAGGGACTAGACCTATGTCGAAACTGCGCGATCGTCGCGACCGTGATGGGGCCATCCTCAAGATTGATCAACTGTCGATTTCCTTCTTCACGCGCCAGCGGGAGGTCCCGGCGGTGATAGGTTTCTCGATCGAGGTGCTGCCGGGTGAGGCAGTGGGGCTTGTTGGCGAATCCGGCTGCGGCAAGTCAACTGTGGCACTGAGCGTGATGCAGGATCTGGGCGCGAACGGCCGGGTCCTGGGCGGCACGATCCGGTTCAAGGGTCGCGAACTCGGCACGCTAAGCGCGAACGAGTTGCGCGATATTCGCGGGAACGAGATCGCAATGATCTATCAGGAGCCCATGGCCTCGCTGAACCCGGCCATGAAGATCGGTAAACAGCTGATCGAAGTGCCAATGATCCACGAAGGCATGTCGCGACAGGCGGCGTGGCAGCGCGCGCTCGAAGTGGTGCGTGACGTGAAGCTGCCCGATCCCGAGCGCATCCTGAAATCCTATCCACATCAGCTTTCTGGAGGTCAGCAGCAACGGATCGTCATCGCTATGGCGCTAATGTCGAAGCCCGACCTGCTAATCCTTGACGAGCCTACAACAGCGCTTGACGTGACGGTCGAGGCGGCGGTCGTCGAACTGGTCAAGGACCTGGGCCAGAAATACGGAACCTCCATGCTCTTCATCTCGCACAATCTTGGCTTGGTGCTCGATACCTGCGACCGCATTTGCGTGATGTATTCCGGCGAAGCGGTCGAGACAGGCAGCATCCGTGACGTCTTCGACCGAATGCGGCATCCCTATACCCAAGCGCTGTTCCGGTCGATTCCGCTGCCGAGCACGGACAAGACCGCCCGCCCGCTGGTTGCCATTCCAGGCAATTTTCCACTGCCGCACGAGCGCCCGCCGGGCTGCAATTTTGGACCGCGCTGCAATTATTTCGAGGAGGGGCACTGCAACCGCGCAACCGCGATCCCGATGGCTCGGATCGAGGGCGATAAACGGCATTACTCCCGCTGCTTGAAGTTCAATCAGATCGACTGGAACGCCTCGATTCCCGTTACCGCTCGGACCGAGGCAGCTCGCAAGGGCGATGTCGTACTCAGGGTGGAAAACCTCAAGAAATACTACGAGGTGGCAGCCAACGCTTTCTTCGGGTCGGGTGCGCAGCGCGGGGTCGTCAAGGCCAACGAGACGCTTAGCTTCGATGCTCGCGAGTCCGAGACGCTTGCAATCGTTGGGGAATCGGGCTGCGGCAAGTCCACCTTTGCAAAGGTGCTGATGGGGCTTGAGACGGCGACCGATGGGCAGATCCTGCTCGACGGTCGGAACATCGAACGGATCCCCATCAAGCGACGCGATACTCAGACCGTGGCCGACATCCAGATGATCTTCCAAAACCCATTCGATACTCTGAATCCATCAATGACCGTGGGCCGGCAGATCATGCGGTCGCTCGAGGTTTTCGGCTATGGTAACTCAGACGCGGACCGGCAGCGCGAGATGATGCGCCTGCTGGACTTGGTGAAGCTGCCGCGGGAGTTCGCCGCTCGGATGCCGCGCCAATTGTCAGGCGGACAGAAACAAAGGGTCGGGATCGCCCGGGCCTTTGCCGGCGGCGCGCGGATCGTGGTTGCGGACGAGCCGGTCTCGGCTTTGGATGTCAGCGTGCAGGCTGCGGTTACCGAACTGCTGATGGAAATCCAGCGCGAGAAGAAGACAACGCTTCTGTTCATTTCGCACGATCTGTCCATCGTGCGCTATCTCAGCGACCGGGTGGTGGTGATGTATCTCGGCCATGTGGTTGAATTGGGCACAACCGACCAAGTGTTCTCGCCACCCTACCATCCATATACCGAGGCGCTGCTCAGCGCCGTGCCGATCGCTGACACCTCTGTTGAGAAGCAGCATGTCGTCATCGAGGGTGACGTGCCCTCGGCGATGAACCCGCCGCCGGGCTGCCCGTATCAGACCCGCTGCAGGTGGAAGGATCATGTGCCTGTGGGCCGTTGCGAAACCGAGGTGCCCATCGTGCGCGAATTGGTCGCCGGACATTTGATCAGGTGCCACCTAGACGACAATATTCTGGCCCTGATGAAGCCGGTCGTCAAAATCGCTGGCGAGTGATGCGCACACGTTGCAGCATTACAAACTTGGACACTGACGCTGGTCACCAACCGGCCTGAAGTGTCCCCGTTATCCAAGGACTAAATGATCAGGATAGCATCATGCGGGAGCCAGTCCCCAGGCACGACCTGCAGCTACCGGTCGGCTTCCAAACTGCGACCGGATTTAGGGAAAAAGGCGAACGGCCAGAGCGAACAGAATGATCGTGTTGGCAAGTCCCCACAACAGCGTCTGGAAGTGGCTGTTCTGACTACCCTCATGGCCGAACCAGTAGCAAAAGTAGTTGCCGGCAATCAGAAATCCGGCCCAAACCGACGAAAACAGCGTCGTGCCGATGATCGCCAGCACAATGGCCGTCGGCGTATCCCAAAGACCCAGCGCCGCGCCGGCAAGCGCGCCCGTGCCGGTCCACAGCGCTGCCGTGGCCAGCAGCTCCCAGCCCACGATGAACGCGAACAGCCGCTTTCGCAGTTTGACGCTGGTCAGACGCCGGTAGGCTACATGAGCATAGGCTTCGGGATACTCCTCGCGGACCCGTTCCATATCCATCACCTGCGCAGTGTAGGTTTCGTTCAGTATAGGGTGAACCAAGTTCTCAAGTACCCCGGTCGTCAACCAAGCGGCCATGAACGCCACATTGAGTGTCGCGACCCCAATCAGAACGGTATCCAACATGCAACCTCCGGCGGATCCTGCCAGCCCGGGCAGACAGGATCCGGAATCAGGATTCCCAGTACATGTATTGCGGGTGAAGCTCCTGCGATATATGGATTTCGGCACCCTTGAGGTTGCTCTTCGAGTGGTTGTTCAGACCGCGCCAATAGGGCTGGATGATCACCCCCTCGTCCACCATGATCTGCTCCAGCTTGGCCATGATGGCACGCCGGGCTACCAGATCGCTGGTCGCCAGGGCCTTCTCGACCAGCGCGTCGAACTCGGCATTGGCGAACCCGGTCTCGTTCCATGCCTCGCCGGTCCGATAGGCCAGCGCCAAGGTCTGGATTCCTAGTGGACGGTGGTTCCAGTTGGTAACCGAGAACGGGTATTTCGCCCAGTTGTTCCAGAATGTGTTCGAGGGATAGACAGTCCGTTTGATCTTGATGCCCGCATCGCGCAGCATCCCGGCAATGGCATCGGCCGTGGCCTGCCAGAACGCCGTGTCCAGCGATATCAGGTTGTGCTCGTAATCGCCCATGCCGGCCTCGGCCATCAGGGCCTTGGCACCCGCCGGATTGTGCTTTGGTTTGCCGATATCGGCGTAATCGGGGTGGACCGGCGAGACGTGGTGGTTCTCGGCCGGCGCACCGATGCCGTCATAGGCTAGTACCAGCACCGCCTGGTTGTTCACCGCCATCGCCAGCGCACGGCGCACCCGGGCATCGGCATAGGGTGTCGCGCCGTCGACCACGGCGCTCTGATTACACCGGGCCAGGACGGTCGCGGCGGTGGTCACGGTGTGCCGGGTCCAACCCTCCAGTGTGTCGAATGCATCCAGGAAGTCGCCTTCAGTAGCGTAGGTCACGTCGAATTCGTCCGCCTCGGCGCCAGCGAAATGCGCTGTCGGATCGGAACCGAAATCGACGCATTCTACCCGGTCCATCCAGGCACCGTTGCCCTCGTTCCACCAGATATGATCGGGGTTGCGTACCAGCGCCGCCTTCTGACCTACATCGTAATGCTCGGGCAGGTAGGGACCGGTGCCGACCGGGTTGTCCAGCATCGTTGCCTCGTCGAAGCTGGGATGCACGATGGCAGCTGGGTAGTCGGCCATGCCGGCGATCAGCGAGATGTCCGGTCGGGGCAGGTTCAGCCGCAGCATATGGCTGTCGACTGTCTCTACGACGCCGTGCATCAGCTTGCCGGAATCGGCATCAATCATGACCGAGAACTTCCCGGCCATGGCATTTGCATTGACCGACTTGTCGCAGAAACGCTCGATATTGAATGCGACGTCGGCGGCGGTGAAGTCGTCACCGTTGTTCCACTTCACGCCCTTCCTGACGTTCAGCGTGTAAGTCTTGGCATCCGCGCTGATCTCCCAGCTTTCCAGAAGCGATGGCGAGAAGGTGCCGTCGGAGTTATACTGAACCAGGTATTCCAGCCAACCACGGGTAAAGGTGGCAAGGCTGTTGAAATCGAACTTGCGGGGATCGCGCATCGCGACGATTTCCTGTTGGATACGCACAGTGCCGCCTTTCTGCGCCGTGCCCGCCGCGCCCGCCGGTGCAGGCAGGCCCAGGATCGCATAGGCGGTGGCTGCGCTGGCACCGAACGAGCAGGCCGTCGCCAAGAATTCCCGGCGGCTGAGTTCGTCCCGCCAACTGGGGATGGCATTTTTCGACAGGAGCTTGAGCATTGGTTTTCCGGTTCTGGTGAAGAACGTCATGGTGCTTCCCTCTCTGTTGTTTATTGGGGACCGCTTCTTCTGGGGGCGGTGATGCCGCCCGACCGCAAAAAGTCCGGTCGGGCGTGGTTTCGGGTCAGTTCGGTAGCCGCATGATCTCCAGCCCATCTGCATTGGTCACCGAGGAGCAGATGCTGGACAGCGTGCGAGGTTGCTCATAGGGCCATGGCGTTCCGCGGTGAAGCACGGCGCGCTGATCCCACAGCAGCACATCGCCCACCTTCCAGTCGTGCGAGTAGACGAATTCCGGCTGCGTGCAGAACTCGGTCAACTCGTCGATCAGGGCTTGGCCTTCATCGTCGTTATAGCCATCGACCCGGAAAGCGTGGCTGGCAAGATAGAGTGCTTCGCGCCCGTTCACCGGGTTGGCCCAGACTGATCGCCAGTGCTGGTCGGGCCATTTGTTGAACATGGGAAGGTCAGCCAGTTCCGGGCAAATCTTGCGCCGTGAATGGCTGTAGCGGTGCCAGATGCCGCGGCCGCGGATCCGTGCCTTCAGCGCCTCAGGCATCGCCGACCAGGCTGCGCGGGTGCTAGCCAGTTCCGTAGCCCCGCCCTCGCTGGGCACAACGCGCGCGATGAGAACGTTGACCAACGATGGCACCGGCATGAAGGTGCTGTCGGCATGCCAAAGAAAGTTCGACTTCAAATTCAGCGTGTTCATATCTGTTTCGCCGTACGTGGTGCCGTTTTTCTGTACGTTGCTCACCTTCGGTATCTCGAACGTCTCGTCCGGCTTGCGCTCGCCTGCGTTGCGGTCCTCGATTGGGCCGAACAGCCCGGCGATTTCGAGATGTTTCTCGTCGCTAAAGTCCTGCCTGCGAAACAGCAGAGCGGAATGCTCGTCGAACAGCGAGCGCAGGATAGGAAACAGCCGTTCTGCCGTCACCTCGGACAGGTTCAGTCCGATCACCTCGACACCGAAATTGGAGTTCAGCGGGGTGGTTTGAAAATTTTGCATCGCAGTCATCCTCCGGTATTTGCCATGGCTTCGATCTCTTCGGGCGGCAGATGGCATATCGTTTCCCAGACTCGGGACTTGCCGGGGTTGAGCAGGCCCTTGGGGTCCATGCGCTTCTTCCAGGCCAGATGCCGGTAATCAGCATTCTTCAGCCCGCCGCCTTCGACATGAAATGCGTGCGCGTCGGCCACGCTGTGGCCGTGCGCCTCGTAGGTCGCGTTGATCTCCTGCAAGCGTTCCTCGGTGGAAAACCAGATGATGGGAAGGTCGAAGGATACGATCTGGCCGTTCAGCCGGGCGAACTCATGGTGCTGCCAGACATCGTCGCCCTGCGCCCGTCCGACCGCGGCCACTGCTTCGGCATCCGAGGGGTCGGGAACGCCGATCTGCTGATAGGTGGCCGACCGATCCGCCTTCAGCACCTGCAGCGTGGTGTGATTGTAGGAGAACTCGAAGACGTGAGGGATGCCGACCATCTCGCGTTCGGCATCGTTCAGGGCCAAGTCCAGTTCGCCGCCCTGCGCCACGATCAGGTCGCGAAAGACGGGCATATCCAGGCGCGGAACCAAGGAGACCAACAGGTGTTTTCCTGTGCGCAGATGTCCCTCGAGCCGCGGGAAATACTCAACAATCCGTGCCTCAACGGTCGAACAAAGCTTGCACCCTATCCGGTCGGAGACCGCCAGCGCGTATCCCGCAGCGTAGCATTCCCGGTAGCTGTCGAAGGTCGCCATGCAACTGATCCAGTCACGGGTCGGTACGGTGCGCAGCGTGACCTCGGTGATCGCGCCGTTCAACCCCCAAGCATGGTGGATATGAAGCGCTTCCTCGGCATTGAATGTGTGTTCTTTCGGTTCGGCTTCGGCCGACAAGGCGCGAAGCTGGATTATGTTGCCTTTTTCGCGCAGGGCACCGTTCGCGACTGAGCCTATACCGACGCTGCCGCCCGCCACGAACCCGCCTATCGTGGCGATGTCCTGGGTTGAGGGGAACATCGCCATTTCCCAGCCCTGACACAGAAGCGCGGCATTGACATCCGCAATCAACGCGCCCGCCTCGACTCGCACCGTACCGTCGCCGATTTTCAGAATGCGGTTCATGCCCGTGGTGTCGATGATCAGCCCGCCCCGTAGCGGCACCGCCTGCCCGTAATTGCCGGTGCCCCCGCCCCGCAGCGTGACCGGCACGTCGTGGGCATAGGCCTGAGCCAGGCAATGGGCCATTTCGCCCCGCGTCTTCGGTATGGCTACCAGATCTCCGAAACACCTTCTCAACTGCCGGTTCAACACCGGGCTGTACCAGAAGAAATCGCGCGAGCGCTTCTTGACAAGCACCGGCTCATCGATCAGTCCGACAGGGGCTAACCTAGCGGCGAAGGCCGTCCAGTCGATGCTTGATGTGGTAAGTTCCGTATCCGTCATTTTGGTTCTCCCAGAAGCGTTCCGGTCAGCGCGCGCGGCGACGGCCCACCGGCGACCAGATCCGAGGTTGAGCGGACATCGAAAACCACCAGGTCCTCTATATCGGCCCCGTCGACTGTATGCGGCGGCAGCCCCAGTGCCGTTCGGGCTGCGGTGGTGATCATCGGTAGATGGCCACCGAATGGCGGATCGAGATGCGCCGCCGGGACGGCCAGAGATAGCGTGTGCAGCGGATCGTGCCGCCCAGTCGGATAGAAGGCATCGCGCACGTTATCGGTCCCCACCACGACGTTCACACCGGCGCTGCGCAACTCTCGCAGTGGGGCTAGGCCACGCGCCTGCGCGTGCTCCGGTCCCCGCCCCTGGAGATAGAGGTTGGTGGTCGGCAGCACCGCCAGGGAAATGCCGGTGAGCGCCAGCTTGTCGGCGGTGCGCTTGCGCGTCTCGCCATCGCGGATCGACAGGCTGCACCCGTGACCGCACAAAACGGGCCCCTGGTGGCCCAGCGCCATAGCAACATCGGTGACCATCTCCAGCCCGTCCAGATCGAAGGCCAGCCCTTCGTCCACATGAAAGTCCAGCGACAGCCCAAGTCTTTCGGCCTCGCGAAAGGCGTTGATCAACCCGTCGCACCGTTCTGGCTGGTTGTACAGAAAGGCCCCCAGAACCCCGCCATCACGAGCAAGGCGTGTGGCGCAGCGCCGGGCATAGTCGGACTGAGATAATTGCTCGATACCAACCAAAGCGGCGCGCTGCAGGCGCACATCGGAGGACCCAGCCACGTCACCCAGTATATCCCAGGCCAGCGGCACCATTTCGGGGTTTTGATCGTTGCTGAAGTCGACGTGGGTGCGCACGACCCCGCAGCCCGACGCAGATAACTCGGCAATGGCCCGTGTGGCCCGTGCGTGGATGTCATCTGCGCTCCACAGCGCCTTGTCAGCGCGCTGCGCCTCGATGGCGGCGGCCAGATCACTGCCGACACTGCGTATCCGGTCGATCGTGTGACACTTGTCCAAGTGGACATGCGCCTCTGTCAGCCGGGGCAGCAGTAGCGCCGTGGGCGCTCCAGCCGATGGCATCAGCCGAATGGCGCGCCCCTCTTCCACCACCAGATCGCCTGCCAGGCAGTCGCACTGCGGCGTTCCGCCGAAGCGCGCCGGATCTGCGACCAGTGCCGCGGGCACCAAAACACCGGGAAGACGGTGCCGGGACATGCGCTCTAGGCTCATCCGACCGTCCCCCGATGGTCAAACTGGGCGAATTCGGCTAGGAAGTTCGCGAAGTTCCGCGCGGCGCTATCCAGCAGTGCCCGGCCTTTCTCGGCGGTGGCTGCTGCGGCATTGCCGCAGACGCCATCGGCATTCAGATCCTCGATCATCCAGCCGGGCACCGCGGGCTGCCCGGTCAGCCCGATCTGGAGCTCCTGCACGGTCCAGTCGCGCATCGCCGGGCGGAAATCCTGGGCCTTCGCCATCTCCACCCTCTCAGGCCGCGCGGCCAGCATGGCCGATGTCTCGCTGTCGCCAGCGTGGATATCCATTGCGTATTCCTCGGGATTGAACAGATCTTGTGCCTCGGCAAAGCCGGACCATGCGCACGTCGCCACAATCATGCCCTCGCGCTGGCGCAGTTCACGCGCGGCTATCTGTAGGATCGCCGTGTTGCCGCCATGGCCGTTGAACAGCACCAGCCTTTCAATCCCGGCCCGGGCGACCGAACTACCGATCTCGCGCAGCACCGCCAGCAGCGTTTCGGCCGAGAGCGTCAGCGTTCCGGGGAATGCCGCGTGCTCGTTGCTTTTGGTTACCGACACGACTGGCAGGATAAGGACCGATATCGCCGGGTCCAGATTGCCCAGCGCCCGCTCCAGCACCGCGCCAGGAAGGTCGCAATCAACCGACAATGGCAGATGCCGCCCGTGCTGCTCAATCGCGCCGGTCGGGAGAATGGCGATCATGTCCGCGGGCAGGTCCCGGAAATCGGGGGATGCCAGGTCGGCCCAGTATCCCTGAACGCTCATGCCGCCCTGCCGATGAAACTATGCAGAAAACCGTGAAGGCAGGCACTCTGTCCCGCATTTTGTTCGGCCTCGCGCAGTCCGGCCCAAGTGCCCATGTGACGAGCAATCTGTTGGCACCCCCGACAAATGCCAAGCATCGGGGTCCACGCCTTCAGGCAGGCATCAAACCAGCGATACCCCTCCAGCAGAAAGGTGTGGTGGTCGACCTCGCGGGAATTGAACAGGCCACCAAAAGCCGACGATGCAGCAAGCTCTTCCACCGCCGCGCCAAGAGCCTTGCCCCTGAAAGGTTTGCGCGTGTCGGTCTCATATCCAGCTGCCTGGTAGCACCGAACCACTCGGTCATCAGGAACGCTATATCCATGACGCACATTAAAAACACGCTCGGCCACGGCTTCCTCCTCTGAAAGCGGTTTGCGTGGCCCTAAGATTAATCTGTGCCAGAGATGTAAAGGATGGTCACAAAACTACTGCGGTCTGGCAAGCTTTTTTCTCGACACACGTCGTAAAAGCGAAGAATACAAACACTCGCTGCGTCAGACCGCTGCCATCGGGCAATGCCTCCGTGCGCGACACCTGGCGCCGTCTTCACGCCGCCAGATAAATGTTGAGCAAATGGAAATGTTGAGTTGGATGCCTCCGGCCCTGCACCGACAAGCGGCAAGGCCGGACACACTTAACATTTTTATACGCTGTCTTCCTTCACGTAACCCACTTGAAAGGAAGCAGACACGACTTCTTTATAGCGGATTCACCTTTTGTGAATTCACAGTCCGCTGCTTTGAAGCGATTTCAACAAGTGAAGGCCGAATCCACAAAACTTGAACCCGCTCTAATTTCATTTCCACGACATCGGGAATCATATCGACCGGGATCGGAAGCTCTCCATCATCCGGGGGTTCGGGTCCATCGACGGCATCACGAAGTCGCAAGGCTGGCGGCGCATCGTGCCCGACGAGGACAACGACTGGCTCGATCAGGTCGACCGAAGCTTCGGAAGGTTCCCTGTGCTTGGGGCAAAGCGCGAGGAGCAAGATATTCATGTCCGAGACATTCTCCGGCGCATGACCCCGCCCGGTCAGGCCAATGAGCTTGTTACCGTTGTCGAGCACCCGGCCTTCACCAGCCTGTACGAGCAGGAACTCGAACAGGAGGGACTGCCCATCGGCGTGCTGGACACGGACAAGGTTCCGGCGACGACCGTGACCATCTTTCCCGATGAGGCAAGGGATTGGGACAGGCTGGACATCGTTCTCCCCTCGCTCACGGCCGCACATGATATCCGGCCCCGGCTGGAAGGCATGACGGAAGAGGACGTGCGTGCCGCATTTGGCCCGTATTCACCGTTGCCGCTGGGCGCGAAGGGCGAGACGGACGTCAGATACGAAGGACGCCACCTGATCACCGACGAGGTGGTCGAGCAGATGAATGTCAGCCTGCTCCTGTTGCAGAACGGGCTGACAGCCGTCTCGTTCTACATCAGGGAACTGGAGGCGGCCTGCAAGGTGCAGTCCACGCATGCCGTGCTCGCCCCTGTCCTTCAGACTTTCCTCACCGAAATCCTGTTCGGGCAAGACGTCGCGCTCACGGACCCGCGCCTGACCGGACGGCTTGCCGACCAGGATGTGCGCGAACACATCCGCGCGGTGTTCATTCCGTTGATCCGGGAACGCACGGTGAAGACTGAGAAGCGCCGTTCACAGGGAACGAAGGCCCGGCTGAGCGGCTGGAAGCCGTATCAGGCCAGTCTTTCCGAACGCAAACCCGTCGAGAAGGCGAAGAACACGATCTTCAATCTGGTGCCGTGCGATCAGTCGCTTGAGGTCGCGATGACGTCTTTCCTGGACAATGCAAGGGATGTCGCCGCCTTCGCGAAGAACGCCGGACCGCAGGCGCTGCGCATCGACTACCTCACGAACGATCGTCGTCTCGCCTTCTACCGGCCCGACTTTTTCGTCCGCCTGGAGACGGGAGACTGTGCGCTTGTCGAGACGAAGGGCCGCCAGGACAGCGACGTTCCCCGAAAGGCCGCTGCCGCCGTGGAGTGGTGCAAGGCGGCGTCCAAAAGCGGCACCAGGTGGCAGTACGTCTTCACGCCGCAGACTGTCATGGAGGGTGTGACCGGAAACCGGTTCGACGATCTGGCGCGCGCATGCGCACCGGCCCTGCAAAACCTGCTGAGCGAAACAACCAGGGAGCCGGAACTGTCCCTCTTCGGTGCGCGGCCGGACGGCGAGGCGGAAGACTTCTTCGGCCACGAAACCTTCGAGCGGCTTCCCGAACGCGCACGAAAGGCGGCGGCCGATGCGCTGGATCTGTTCCGGTTCTTCGAACGCAAGAAGGGCGAGCCGGAGTTCGGGCCGGTCTTCAGCGTACTGCTCGGCCCGTTCGATGATGCCTGCAAGGCAATCGTCATAAGCAGGCTGCTTGAGCATATGCCGTCATCGCCGCGCGAGCAGCGCGGCTGGTTCGACACCTGGATGGGCGAGGTCGGTGAACGCTCCGTCAAGCACTACGAGAACATGGCGCGTAATCTCAAGAGAGCCTTGATCTACGGCAATCCCCACTCGGTGATCGGATTGCTGAGGTCATGCCTGGACCATGCCCTGAACGACAGGACCAGGATCGATGGCGTGTTCGAGGCCGTGAAAACCGCCTTCCGTTTTGAGGGAGCACGCACTCTCCTCGACCGGGTCGCCGCCGTGAACGACTTCCGCAACACCCGTATCGCTCACCGTGAAGCAGACCTCACAGACGCCGCCCTGGCATCGGTAAATCTGAAGGCGTGGATTGAAACGCTTGCACACATCGTCTCTGTTGATGCGGCGGCGTCTAAAGACGGTGCGGGCTGACGTGTCCGATCCCCAGCACGGACTTGGATATGGAGGATGTCCGGAGTGCAACTGCATTAATCTCCAGAACCGTCGCCGAAGATGCACATGCTCTTCTCGTCGTGGACGGTGCCCAGTTGGCGCGGATCGGCAACACTGCGGTTTCCTGACAATATCACCCCTTGCTGAATGAGCCGGGCGGGGGGCTGGGTGCGAACTCAGCGGAGTCGGCAATCCCGCCCGGCTCAGTGATGGTGTCCTGTTCGCCCGTGTATGGTGCATGTGGTTGTGTCATGGCCGTTGCCGCATGGCAAGCGCTGGTTGTTCGGTTGTACAGCAACTTCGGTCGCGCACCATCAGATCACATTGGAATACTCGAGGCATCGCCGTTTCAAGGACATTTAACGACCGTTGACGGCTTCAGTTCGGGTCTGCCCAAGATGCCGGGTGCGGCTTGGTGGTGCATTGCCCAACCGCTGTGCCTCAGGTTCCGAAACCCGGCGCATGCGGGTCATCTGTGGTCAGACCGCCGGCTCCCATCCGGTCTCCATGACGCACCACGACTTACCGTCAGATCCCGGAACATCCCGCTTAAAAAACGCGGCATAGTACCTCGTGTTGGCCTGTCTGTTCCTGGGCGTAGAGCCGGACAGGGCGTTTCTCGAGCATTATAAGGTGGAATGACAGCGTAAAGCGTAGCAACGCGGGACGGTACTTATCGGAACGGACGCAGCGGGCCCTTTACGGGTCAAGATCTGCCGTGGGCGGACGCCGGGCGCTGGGTCGTCCGCGCCGCGCAACCCGTGTCCAGCGGAGCCGCCGGAAGGCACTCCGCGGCGGAAAGGCCAAACGTTCGCTATTGGCATGATGGCGGATTGTAGCCAGCATGGCGAACGCAAGCATTACCAGCGAGACGTGGCGATGCCAGCCATGCCAGGAACGGGTTTCGTTGTGGTCGAGACCGAGTTCGTTCTTGGCGGTTTTGAAGCTGTCCTCGATCGCCCAGCGATGGCCTTCGACCTTGACGAGGGCTTCAACGCAGGTGCCTTCGGGGCACCACGTGGAGAAGAAGGCAAGATCGCCGGTATTGATATTGCGGCGGATCAACAGACCGCGCGTCCAGATGCCGGTGAATGTATCGCCGTAGCCGAAGGCAGCCGCATCGAGGTCGGCCAGTTCCACGTAGGCCCAGTCATGGAAGCGCTCACCCTTGGTGCCAGCGCCGGCGGACAAGCGCTTCCAGATATTTCCGGGCAGGCTTTCGGCGATCTGCCTTGCGGTTCCAGCGACAGGATCCGGCTTTGCCCATGAGTGGAAGGGACGATTGGCGTTGACGCCGAGAACATAGCCTTTGCCCGCGCGCCTGAGCGCCCCCTCGATATCGCCGACGCCGTAGACGCTGTCGGCAGCGACCCATGAGAACGGCACATCGGCTGCCAGGGCGCGATTGATCATGGAAAGGGCGAGCGCCGGTTTGGTTGCAAAGCCTATAGTTGGCGGTACATGCGCTTTCGCCATCCGCTCGGCATCATCTGTCCAAGCCTTTGGCAGATAAAGCGCGCGGTCGACAAACGCATGACCGTGACGCGATACATAGGATGCAAAGACGCCGATCTGGCAATTGGTTATCTTTCCCGCCGAGCCGGTATATTGCCATGCCACGCCACATGACGCCTTGCCCTGCTTTAAAAAGCCGGTCTCATCAATCACCAGCACGGCGTCAGGCTCGGCCAGTGTCTCCAGCGCATAATCACGCACGATGTCACGAAGTGCATCGGCATCCCAGCGACCGCGACCCAATATGGCTTGCTGGCGCCACGGCCCTCGGTCACCGGCCGCTTCTGCTCGCATCCAGCCGGTCTTGCGGCGTTCCTCACCAAGCAATCCATCCAGAAACTGCCCAGCCGATGCTGCAACCCGTTCCTGTGTGAACAGTGGTCGTATCCGCGCCTTCACATCCCGAAGCGATGATGCCCAAAGCTCCAGAGTTCCTTCAATCGATAATCCCGTCATCCATGACCTCCGAATCATGGTGACATAGAGATTCAGAACTCAGTCAAAATTGCAACTGTAATGCTAGGGGCTGTTGACATTCATCGAGCTGCGATGATTATAGCGGCGAGGTGTCAATTGGCAGCATAGCTTGTATCGGTTTTGTCGTATCGCGTGGCTATACCTCTGAATTCCTTGATCTTTGCGAAGTAATTTTCGACCAGATGCCGCCACTTGTACATGTCGACATCGTATTCGCGCTGGATTTTTCGGTTTGCTTTCGGGGGGATGACGGCAGTGGCCCCTCGGTCATTGAGTTCGTTCAGCAACCAGTCCGCGTCGAAGGCCTTGTCGGCCAGAAGAGACCTGAAGGAAACATCCCGAATCAGCGGGGCTACGCCCTTTAGGTCGTGCGCCTGACCGGGCAGAAGCAGAAAGCGCACAAGGTTGCCAAGCGCATCGACCAGCGCCACAATCTTGGTTGCAATCCCCCGCGAGAACGCCCGATGGCCTGATTTTGAGTCCCCCTTTTGCGCCCGACGTCTTCTGGTGCGCCTGGACAATGGTTCCATCTATCAAGGCGTACTCGAAGTCGGGCTCTGCGCTTATGACCTTGAAAAGACTCTCGAAAACTTCGTTTTTCACCCATCGGCGAAACCGCTTGAAGACCGTATTCCACTTCCCGAATTCCCCGGGCAGGTCCCGCCACGGCGATCCTGTCCGTACGCGACACAACACAGCCTCAAGGAACATTCGGTTGTTGCTGCCCGTCGCACCGGGATCACCATCCTTGCCGGGCAAGAGGGGTGCAATCTTTTGCCAAAGCTCATCAGAAATCACCAAGCGACCTTCGTCCATTCAAACCTCCATTTTGGAAGCTTGAATCACAGTTTGGAAACTGAGCCAAAAAAGTTACGGCATCGCTACGTGCAGGACGTGCTCCAGCAGCAAGCTGAACCCAATGCCGAGAACCATTGCAGCAACTGCATGACACACCGCTGCTCTAGCGGTCTTCAGGCCATCACCTGAGATAGCTGCAAGCAAAATGAAGCCGCCGATTGATGTGGTCGCGAAGCCAAAGACCGGTAAGAGAATTCCCCAAGCCGCCAAGCCTAGAGCACCGACCAAAGTCCGCCATGACGGGGTGACGAGTTCCGTGCGCATCTGCGCCCTTCCAAGCAATGCGCGAACGGCGATGGCGGTGCCACAGAGAACGGCGATGGCCGAGGCGAAGCGCGGAAACACGCCACCCATTTCGCTCATCTCTTGCGCTGGAATAAACGCGAGGACGCCTAGAGCTGCCAGTCCAAACCCGCTTCCAAGATCGGCCTTTGTTGCGTGTTCCATTATTCAGACCTCCTGGTGAATAAGGGGCTGACCCGCCGACTGATCGCGGGACCTGCGAAGGTCAGCAAGATGATGGCGATTATCGCGATCGAAATTGGACGACCAAAATACATGCTCAAGAGATCGTCTGAGGCGGTCCCGATGAGCCAGGCTTGAACAAAGCCTTGCTCTGCGATCGGCCCAAGAATGACGCCCAGCACTATGGGCGAAGGCTCGAAACCGTATCGCGACAGCACCCAAGCGGCGAACCCCAAACTGACCATCATATAGACGTGCACAATGTTGGATTCGACTGCATAGGCACCGACCATGATCAGAAGCGCAATTGAGGCTGCCAAAGCTGACTTTGGAATTGTCACTATAATCTTGAAAGCATAGCGGCCGATAATCAATCCGGTCGGGAGCATTAAGAGCGTAGCCAGGATAAGTCCGAAGATGAACGTGAACACGATGTCGCCCTGTTCCGTAAACAGAGAAGGTCCGGTGCGGATGCCCTGTACGATCAGTGCGCCGAGAACGATCGCATCTGGTGGGGTGCCGGGAATGCCCAGCACAAGGGTCGGCACAAATCCCCCCCCGACGGTGGCGCTATTGGCGGATTCCGACGCGACGACGCCGTCAACAGCGCCTTTTCCGAACATTTCAGGCTCGCGTGACGCACGCTGAGCGGCGGTATAGGAGATTAGACCGGCGACAGACCCGCCAGCGGCGGGCAAGATACCGATGATGCTGCCAATGACAGAACTTCTAAGCACGTTGAAAATCCGCGCGACAACAAGTCGGAACGCCTCCAGCAAGCGGAAACTCGATTTGGCGTTCGAACCGGGCTCAATATGGGGATCGGGCGAACTGATCATGTCGATTAACACTGGTACGCAATAGAGTCCGATCATTGCAGGAATCACATGAATTCCCCCTAGTAGTTCCGGCGTGCCGAATGTGTATCGAACGTCGCCGCCGACAACGGCCGAACCCACCGATGCGAGTAGGAGTCCGATGCAGCCTCCCCCAATTCCCTTCAGCGTATTGCCGGCCGACAAAGCTGCAATCAGCGATAGCCCGAACATCGCCAGCCAGAAATATTCGACCGGCCCAAACGCCAGAGCGATTGTCGCTAGCGGTGGGGCAAAGAGGAGAAGAAAGGTAGCACCCACCAGCCCGCCAACGACGGAGGCCAGGCAAGAGATCGTCAAGGCGAGACCGCCGTCGCCTCGTTTCGCCATCGGAAAGCCGTCAAGCGAGGTTGCAATTGCGGCAGGCGTTCCGGGTGTATTGACCAATATGGCGGAGTAGGCCCCGCCATAAATCGCCCCGGTGTAGATTGCACCAAGCGCAATCAGCCCACTGGCAGGTGCCATGGTGAATGTGAATGGCGCAAGCACAGCAAGCGCCATTGTTGCAGAAAGACCGGGTAGTGCGCCAATGAAGGTGCCCAAGACCGTACCGCATAACGCCATGAGAATGTTAAATGGCGACAATGCTGCGCTTAGCGCATTGAGCAGTTCCATCTTACGTGCTTCCGGTATTCGTTACTTAGCCGCCTTGAAAATTTCGACCGCATCGCTCATCCGTGTTTGAGCGTCAGCTAGAAAGCCGGGCACATCTCCGACAGGAATATCGATAATCACAAAACCGGCTTCCTCCATTTTTTTTCGGAATTCCGGAATCGTGTTGATCTTCGCGATCGCATTGGAAAGTCCCTTCTTGATTTTCTCGGGTGTGCCTTTGGGCACGGCGACACCGCGGAATGCGCCACCGATCCAATCAATTCCCTGAGCCTTGAACGTCGCCACGCCGGGCAGGCTCTTGATCTCACTCTCGGTTGCAACGGCGAGTGTACGCACTCGGTCCCCGGCCTTGACGCTCTGAGTGCTGTAGGTCATCGCCGCGGCTATCTGTCCGCCAAGCAGCGCTGTCATCGCCGGCGCCGACCCCTTGAATGGGATGTATGTGGACTTCGTCCCAGCCCGTTGGTCAAAGGCGACCTGCGCAAGGTGATTGGCAGAGTAAGTTCCAGACCCACCAAAAGTCACGGTGCCAGGGTTCTCCTTCGCGTGACCAATCAGGTCCTGAAGCGTCTTGAACGGGCTGTCGGCGCGGACGACGATCGCATCAGGAGTGTAGTGGAAGAAATAGACGTGATTTATATCCTCCGTCTTATACCCAACCTCCTTTAGAGCCGGCTGCAATACGGTGTGCGGCACAATCGTATTCATAATCGTGTAACCGTCCGCCCGCATCCCGTTTAACTGCCCCCAAGCGGTCGCGCCGCCAGCACCAGGCATTGACTTTATGACCACCTCCTGTCCTAGGACGTCGGGAAAGAACGGCTGCTGAAACCTCGCGGTTACGTCCGACTCCCCGCCCGGATTGAATGGAATCACATAGGTGATCGGCTTGTCCGGATAGGCATGAGCCGGAACGCTTAGGGTTGTCACGAGCGCCGCCGCTGCGGCTCCGATTGCTCCGATAATTGAAAGCTTCAAGACACTCATTGTTTCCTCCCATCATATCGCCGCGTTGAGCACTCTAAAAGAGCGCTTCTCCCCGACCTTTGCGAATCCTCTTGAAGGTCGGATTTTAATATATTAGCATGCCAAATGATCAATTAGCAAGGAGGGGTAACGTGACGGAAGGCGCGGCAGAGGAAGTGCTGATCGTGGGGTCTGGCCCGGCCGGGCTAACAGCGGGGATCTATACGGCGCGGGCGGCACTTTCGACGCTGATCCTGGCAGGAGCCCAACCAGGTGGCCAAATGACTATCACCAACGAAGTCGAGAATTATCCGGGTTTCGAGAATCCCATTTCTGGCCCAGAATTGATGGAAAGCATGCGCACGCAGGCGATGAACTGCGGTGCCCGCATTGAATTTAATACTGTCTTGGCTGTCAAGAAGTCGGTGCGAGGTTTCCAACTCGATCTCGAGAAAGGCGATCCGGTCCACGCGCGCTCTGTCATCTTGGCGACGGGTGCCAAGGCGAAGTGGCTGGGTCTTGAAAGCGAAGAGGAATTTCTCGGTAGAGGGGTGTCTGCATGCGCGACCTGCGACGGCCCCTTCTTTCGGAACCAGACAGTCTTTGTGGTCGGGGGCGGCAACACGGCAGTCGAAGAAGCGATTCATCTGGCCAGCCTTTGCGAGCATGTGATCCTCGTTCACCGCCGAGACCAGTTGCGAGCTGAGATGGTTCTTCAGCAACGCCTGTTCGCCTTGAAGAACGTCACTGTTCAGTGGGCTTCCGAAGTCGCTGAAATCTTGGGCGACGGCATGGGGATGAACGCTGTCAGGTTGAAGAGCACAAAAAACGGCGAGGAGACCGTTTGCGAGGGCATGGGCCTCTTCGTCGCCATTGGACATCAACCGGCGACCGCAGCTTTCGCCGACATACTCGCGCTCGACACACAAGGGTATGTGCAACTTGCAAATCCGGGCGGAACTGAAACCAGCATTCCTGGACTCTTCGCTGCCGGCGATTGCGCCGATAGGCATTATCGACAGGCTGTAACGGCCGCAGGAATGGGATGCATGGCTGCGATCGACGCCCAGGCGTATCTTGAGAAGATTTCAAGGGGGGATGCGGCATGAGCACCACCAATCAGACAGGTCATGGCACCACTCCTGCCGTTCCCAGCAATGGCTTCATCGCATTTGTCAAAGAGGAATGTCCGACTTGCAAGAAGGTTGCTCCAGTACTGCACGTGATCGCACAGAAGTCAGAGATCATCGTTGCCTCACAGGATGATCCGAGTTTTCCAGCTGGATTTTCCGCAATTTATGACGATGAAGAGCTTGCACTTACGTTTCGCTACAAGGTCGAAACTGTGCCCACCGTGATCAAGTTGGAAGATGGAAAGGAAACTGGGCGCGCGATTGGTTGGAACACCAATGAATGGCGGGACCTGACCGGCATCCCAGACCTCGGCGCGGGTCTGCCTGCGAACGTACCTGGCTGCGGTTCCCGTTCGGTCGAGCCAGGCGTCGAAGATCTGCTGCAAGTGGCCTATGACCCGCCGTATTTCGGCACACCTGAGATTGTTATCTCGAGGTGGTCCGACGAACACGAGATCATGTATGAGCGCGGTTGGACTGATGGGCTTCCTGTCATCCCGCCAACCCGCGAACGGGTGCTGCGGATGCTCGCAGGCACCGCTCGTGACCCTAGTGAAGTTTTGGGCGACATCCCGCCGAACCTCGTTCCTCTGACTGTGGAACTTGCCGCGGTAAGCGCTGTCATGGCGGGATGCAAGCCCGAGTACATGCCGGTTTTGCTGACTGCTGTGGAGGCGGCGCTCGAGCCGCTATTTACCCTTCATGGATTAACCTGCACCACGTGCTTTTCGAGCCCAATCATCATCGTCAACGGGCCGATCGCCAAGCAGATCGGAATGAATAGCGGCATGAATGTACTGGGCCAGGGAAATCGCGCGAACGCTACAATTGGCAGGGCGCTCAACTTGATTGTTCGCAATGTTGGCGGAGGTCTGCCCGGCGTGATGGACCGCTCCACCCTAGGTGCACCCAGCAAATACACGCTTTGCTTTGCCGAGCGTGAGGATGACGAGACCTGGCAGCCGCTTTCTGTCGCCAGAGGTTTTGAATCTGGCGCTAACGTGGTCACCCTGTTCCAGGGCGAGGGAATTTTGGGGTGCACCGATCAGCGTTCACGTACAGCAGATCAAATGGCCAAATCCTATGCGATGTCGCTTGCAGCCGTGGGGCATCCCAAATTGGCGCAATGGTGCAATGCGATTTTGGTCATGTCACCAGAGCATCACACCATTTTCCGGAACGAGGGTTGGGATCGCACACGAATCACCGATGCGATTCTCAAAGAGTTGCGCCGCCCGGCCGATGATCTGCTCAACGGCGTCCAGGGCGTCGGCGAGGGACTCACGGAGAATTGGCGCGGCAAGATGGTCGATAAGTTTCCCGAGGGCGGGTTCGAAATCGTCCGAGCCGGGGGCGATGCCGGACTCTACTCAGCAATTCTCGTTGGCTGGACGGGAGGCCGCTTCGTCGACGAGTCCCGCACAGTTTCGAAGGAGATCATTCGATGAAAACGGATTTGACCATCTTGGCCCCCAGCGGCGCGGCTTCTTCCGAGCGCCGAGGCAGACTCGCCCCACCCGTGTCGCTCGACGGAAAGATTGTCGCCCTGCTTGATATTGGAAAGATGCGTGGCAACGAGTTCATTGACGAATTGGAGAGGCAATTCGTCAGTCAAGGTCACGCGGTGAGGCGTTATGCGAAGCCCACCAACGTCAAGGTGGCGCCCGTCGACCTAATCCAGCAAATCGTCGCGGAATGTGATGTGGTCGTCGAGGCGCTAGCGGATTGCGGGTCATGTACGTCTTGTGCCGTGCATGACATCAATCAACTTGATCAACTAGGCGTTCCAGGTGGCCTTGTCGCCACGGTGGAGTTTCAGGATGCGGAGGCAGCGCAGTCCGGGGCTTTGGGGTTTGCTCCTGGCGTCGTGTGGGTTGAGCATCCGATCCAGAACAAGACCACGGAGGAGTTGCACGATATGGCGAAACGCGCGTTCGAGGGGATATTTCAACTGGTGACGAAATAAGGTCGGGAAACCATTCCTATCCGCGCGAAGCTTAGCAATTGATTGCGCCTCGCTCTTGTGTTAGCCGGAGGCTTGGTTGGGGTGCTGGGTGATGGAATTGAAACTTGCAAAACCTGAACGTGTGCGAGCAATGAAAGACATCATTGCTGATCATCTTCGCGAGGAAATCGTTCTAGGTGCGCTTGAATTAGGCCAATCGATCTCCGAAAAATCTTACGTGTCGAAGTTTGAAGTTAGTCGGACACCGGTGCGCGAAGCATTTCTAGCTCTGGCTTCAGAGGGTCTAATCGACGTCAAGCCGCAGTCCGGCACTTTCGTGATGCGGTTCTCGGAACAATCCTTGACGGACCTTTGTCAAGTGAGGCTCATGTTCGAGGCGACGGCGGCAAAAATCGCGTCAAGCGGCAATACCGAAGAGCTGGTTCGTGACCTCACAGAAATTGTAAAACGCGCCCAAGGGGCAATCGGAAAGGAGCCGGATTTCGAGCTGTTCAATCGATTAGATTACCAGTTTCACAATCGCTTGATAGCGGCATGCAATAATCGATTTCTGCTGGAAAGCTATGAAACTGTGGCGACGAGGTCGCACGTCATTCGCAATCGCCTGCCGCAGACAAGCGCTCGAGTTCGGAATGCCCAGCGTCAGCACAAACAATTGGTTGAGGCCATCAAGAGGCGGAACGTCGAAGATGTCGAGCATCTTCTTTCCGCACATGTTGAAGGCGTACAGCAGCAACTTCGTGAAGTTCCTGAAGTTGTCCAACCGGACTGATGCCAGGATTGGTTTCGCTACTTTCGCTTCAGCTGAGCTAAATACCTGCTTGGAACACTTTCAACATAGTCGATTTGTCCGATTTTACATCCCCAGTCAATCCGGGCAGAACTCGATATTGGCTGCGACAAATTCCACGTTGAATGGAACAATACAAGAGCGTTGGCCGCACCTGCGAGGGTGGTTGCATTCCATAAGCTCGTCGTCCTTCATATGTCCAATGATCGGCTTGATGCCGTTCCTTCGTCACATCTCGCGTCGTGCAGTCGATGAGTTGATGCCTCGCTTGTGGCTGATGATGGTTATGTCTAGACCCTCACGCTGGGTCCCGTTGTAGCGAAATAGCCTCGGTCGACATAGGCAAGTTTGATTTCAACACCGGAGAATGAGGAGAGCTGATCGATCTGTGCGGCCAGGCTTTGGCCGTCATACGGATCGCCCGGCAGGCCCATGGTGCCCAGCATAAACTGTTCGCCTGCGGCGCATTCGTTGGTCGTTGTTATGAATTCCTCTGGTGACCACAAAGCTCAGCTCATCAAGAGCATTGCCTATGGCCGGATTGGCCGGTGCGCAGTTCCGGTGCATCAGGATTCTCATCCTGATTGTCGAACGCTCGCCGTGGCCTGCGCCACAAAGCGCGTCCACTTCAAGCTGCATCAGCCGGTCGGCGTAAAATACGAACGAGCCGTGGCCAAACTGATCAAGGACCGAGACGAACTGCTGACGTTCTATGACTTCCCGGCCGAACACTGGAAACACATCCGAACAACGAACCCCATTGAGAGCGTCTTTGCCACGGTCCGGAACCGTACGCGAAAGACCAAGGGATGCCTGAGCCGCAAGACCGGTCTGGCGATGGTCTACCGATTGATGATGTCCGCGAAGAAGAATTGGCGAAGGCTCTCCGGAGCCAAACGCCTGCCCGAGGTCATCCAGGGGGTTGAGTTCAGAGACGGGATCAAGCAAATTGCAAAAGCCGCCTGATCAGCCCGTCACCAACTTTCGGGCATAACTCTATGCAGGAGTGATCGCGTGGATGCTCCGTATACAGCCGGACAGGATGACTGCAGGCTGGAAATCGGGATGCTGCCAGCGGGATGTAATTCGGTGCGCATTCTCAGAGGGTCCCGCCTTTTTTTGTGCACAGGCGCTTCTGCGACGACACCGACTTGCAGTACACCGACCGGAACCAGCCCATCTGAAGAAGCCGCGCGATTCCTTCCGCATCACGACGATCCGTCTTGATCGGCATCGCCTTCAGCGCACCCTTAACCTGGCCGTCTCCATTAACACTGCATCAAGCCCTGCGTCCGTCAGTCCCTGTGGATGACCGCCGATCAGCTTGTCCGAAAACTCGAACCAGCCTGACAAAATCCAGGGTCGACATAAAATCCAGCGCCGCAGCCATCCAGACGACAACCTGAATAGTTGCGGTTTTTCAATCAGGAATGTGCCGGATTGGCCGGAATGCGCATGTTGACTATTTCGAGGTCTTCACCTGCCAGTCACCACCCTCGATTTTCGAAATGATTATTGCATCGGCGCCCTGGTGGTCGTCGGCGCTGAAATCGGTCTGCTGGCCGGTGATCTTGTCGACATAATTCAGGCTCTCCTGCGCCTTAAGAAAGCTCTCGGCCGTCAAATCCGGACCTGCGGCTTCGAGGGCCATGACCAGGCCTTCCGCAGCCGAACGTCCGAGCAGGGCACCTGTACCTGGAGCCTCGCCGAATTCATCTGTGTAGGCTTTGACCCAGGCTTGGACATACGGATCGTCCATTCGGGTGTTCAAGTCGGGCCATCCGGCAGCAGCGTAGAAACCTTCGGTGATGCCGCCTGGGACCTTCGCGATTGCTGTGTGGAAGGCTGCGGAGGAGCCCATGAAATCGACGTCGTCCCAACCGATCTTCTTGGCCGTGCCGAGCACGGTGATTGTCTGGCGCACCGTCAGGGCCGTGGCGACCGCGTCGCAGCCTTCTTCCTTCAGCTTGGTAAGCGAACCAACAAAGTCCTGCTCGTCCGGCTTGTGCGTCGTTTCGGTTTTAAATTCGATGCCGAGATCGGCAGCCGCGTCATTCGCGCCAAGCTGGACCTCCTTGCCGAAGTCGGTTGGCAAGTACATGGCACAGATGGCCTTGCGGCCGTTGTTTTCGTTAAGGTATTTCACGCCTGCCTTCAGCTGGTCGTAGTAGGATGAAAACCCGGCGAACTTGTACGGGGCTGGGGGATCAACCATCTGCCGAGCCGCCGTGAGTGGGCTGATGTTCGCGATACCCTTGCGTTCCAGCAGCGGGAAGCTGGCAATGTTCATCGGTGTGCCCAACGACAGCAGCATGACAAACACGCCATCGGAATTGACCAGCTTGTTGATGTTCTGCATCGCCTTCGGCATCTGGTAGGCGTGGTCTTCGGCAACCAGTTTCAATTGACGGCCATGCACGCCGCCCGCAGCGTTTACTTCGTCGAAATACTGTTTCGCCGCGCCGATGGCGGGTGCTCCGAAGGCGGCGAAGGGCCCGGAGAGGTCATTGTTCGAGCCGATTAGGATCTCCGTGTCGGTGACCCCTTGCGTCTGGGCATTGGCCTGCGGCAGGAATGCCACGGACACGGACAGGGCAACGGCCATCGTTGTCACAAGTTTCTTCATGATTTGCTCCTCCTTGGAATAGGTATGTGATTAAACGTACATTTCATCGATCAGCGCTTTGTGTTTCTGCTCGACGAAGCTGCGCTTGAGTTTCATGGTGGCTGTCAGTTCGTCGTCTTCGGCATTCAGCAGTATATCGATCAGGCGAAAGGCCTTGATCTGCTCGACGCGGGCGGACTCTTCATTGACCTCGGCAACCACGCCAGCAATCAGTTCCTGAACTTCCGATGTAGCGCAAAGCGAGGCAAAGTCTCCGAACGGAACCCGGTTGTCCTGGGCAAATTTCTCGACGTTTTCGTGGTCGATCATGATCAGGCAGGACAGGAACTTGCGCTTGTCGCCGATGATGACGGCATCTGAGATATACGGCGAGAACTTGAGCTTGTTCTCAATCCTGGCCGGCGTGATGTTCTTGCCGCCCGCCGTGATGATGATGTCCTTCAGGCGTCCGGTGATGTGCACGTAGCCGGAATTGTCGAGATAGCCGACATCGCCGGTTCTCAACCAGCCATCTTCAGTCATCGTCTCGGCGGTCTTGTCCGGTTTGTTCCAGTAACCCGCGAAGACATTGCCGGCCTTGTACTGGATTTCGCCGCCGCTGCCGATGCGCACGTGACCGCCCGGCACCACCTTGCCGACGGACCCGGTCTTGTTCTGATCTTGTAGGTTGATCGAAATGACGCCGGCCGTCTCGCTCATGCCATAGCCTTCAAGAAGGTTAATGCCGATGGCCTGATACCAGCGCAACAGCTCGGGTGAAATCGGTGCTGCACCCGATCCACCGCGCCGCAACCGATCCATGCCGATCATCCGGCGAATGTTCTTCAGCACGAGCGTATTCCAGATGCGGTAACACAAGGCAGTGAGACCCGATACTGGCTTTCCTTCCTCGACGAGATCTGCCCTTGCAAGCCCTGCTGCGATCGCCCGGTTGAAGGCCCAACGACCAAATGGCGTTGCATCACCCGCCATGATCGAAATACGGGAATACATCTTTTCCCACACCCGCGGCACGGCGGTAAACGTGTGCGGGCTGACCTCTTGTACATTGTCAAACACCGTTTCAGGGCTTTCGGCAAAGTTCACCGTGGACTTGAAGGCAATTGGCAGCATGACGGAAAACAGCCGCTCGAGAATGTGACACAGCGGCAGGAAGCAGACCTGGTCATCCGTCGCGCAAACCGGCACCGTGTGCGGGCCGATGGACAGGGAGTACATGATGTTCTTTTGCGAGATCATCGCACCATTGGGCTGTCCGGTAGTGCCCGACGTGTAGACGAGGATAGCGATATCCTCTGGTGTCGACATGGCTATCTCTGCCTCGAACAGGCCGGGGTTCTGCTTTGAATGCACCCGGCCGAGATCGTACAGTTCCTGGATGAACAGCACTTGGTCATCGTGGTAGTCATGCAGGCCTTCGCGGTTGAAGACGATCACTTTGGCAAGGCTCGGCATCTCGTCGCGTACGGTCAGGAACTTGTCCAGTTGTTCGTCGTTCTCGACAAACAGGAAACGGCTGTCGGAATCATTGACCAGGTAGGCAAGTTGCTTCGCGGAATCTGTCGTGTAGATGCCGGATGCAATGCCGCCGACACACTGGGCGGCCAGGTCACAATAGACCCATTCCTTATTGTCCTCTGACAGGATGGACACAACTTCACCACGCTTGAGGCCAAGTGATAGAAGTCCGTGTCCAATCAGCCGCGCGTGCTCGAGATAGTCGCGCCACGAATAGGATAGCCAAATGCCGAGATCCTTTTCCCGGTGCGACGTGCGTTCACCCAGGTCCTGGCATCGTTTCAGGAACAGTTTTGGCAGGGTATCGCAGCCGTCCATGTAATACGGGCCGGTTTCCAGGTCGGCATTGACGCTGATCCCGTTGATTGTCGTCTGCCGTGGAAGTGTATCCAGATCACTCATCAATAGCCTCCCTTTGCCTACCGCCAGGTCTTGCGCTGTTTCCAGCGCCGTTGTCCGCGTTGCGTTTCCTGTCGCGCGCCCAGGTAAAATTCCTGGACGTCTTTTGATTGCCGCAGCTTCTGTGCCTCGCCACCCATCACAATACGCCCAAGTTCCAGCACATAGCCATAGTGTCCCACTTCAAGTGCCAGCTTGGCATTCTGTTCCACCAACATGATGGTGACATTTTGCTCTGCGTTCAGCCGCCGGATGATCGTGAATATCTCGCGCACCAGGATCGGGCTGAGGCCGAGGCTCGGTTCGTCGAGCAGCATGATCCGTGGTCGCGCCATCAGCCCACGTCCAATGGCGAGCATCTGTTGCTGGCCGCCTGACAGGGTGCCGGCCTCTTGGCTCAGCCGTTCCTTCAGGATCGGGAAATAGTCATAGACGAGTTCCAGGTCCGTCTGGATCTGTGCATTGTCGGAGCGGGTGTATGCACCCATCCTGAGATTTTCCTCGACTGTCAGGATCGGAAATATCTCCCGCCCCGCCGGAACGTGTACCACACCGCGGTTGACTACGGCATCGGGCGCGCAACTCTGGATCTGTGATCCTTCCAGCGTCACGGTTCCCTTCTCCGGGTCCATGACCCCGGATATTGTTTTCAGCAGGGTCGTCTTGCCGGCGCCATTGGCCCCCAGAACGGTGACGATCTGTCCCTCATTCACCTCCAGGCTGACGCCGCGGATGGCTATGATGGGGCCGTAGAAGCTCTCCAGGTTGTCCACTTTAAGCAGCGCGTTGCCGTTCTGTTGGTTCATGCTGCCTCTCCATCGTCAGACAGGTCGTCCGATCCGATGTAGGCCTTGATGACCGCCGGGTCGTTCTGCATCTCCTGTGGCGAGCCGATGGCCAGTATGCGGCCATCCGCCAGCGCCATGACCCTGTCCGAGACGGCACCGACCAGGCGCATGTCGTGTTCGACCATCAGGACGGTGATGCCCATCACCTTCTTGATGTCCTCGATCCAGAACGCCACGTCCTGGGTTTCCTCGGCCGACAAGCCGGAGGCCGGCTCGTCGAGTAGCAGCAGCTTCGGCTTGATCGCCAGTGCTCGTCCCATCTCCACGACCTTGCGCACGCCGTAGGGAAGGCCGGTGACCATCTTCTCGCGATAGGGCTGCAGGTCGAGGAAGTCGATGACATGCTCCACCGCGGCGCGGTGCGCTCGTTCCTCGTTGCGTACGAAGGGCACAAACAGGATGTCGGTCAGGAAATTGGAACGGCGGTGCGTATGTCGGCCAACCAGCAGGTTCTGTAGCACCGAGGCATGTTCGAACAGCTCGATGTTCTGGAAGGTGCGTGCAATGCCGAGTGCCGGAATGGAGTGGGGCTCCTGGTCGAGAATCGTCTTGCCCTCGAACAGGATATCTCCCTCTGCTGGTGTGTAGAAGCGCGAAATCATGTTGAAAATGGTCGATTTTCCAGCTCCGTTCGGGCCAACCAGCGCAAGCACTTCGCCTTCTTCCACATTGAAGGAAAGGTCATTGACGGCAACCAGGCCACCGAAGCGCAGCTTGACGTTTTGCAATTCCAGCAAACTCATCGCGTGCGCTCCGTCTTGAGATAACTCTTCTGCCGCCGGAACATGTCCTTGCGGTAGAAGGGAAAAAGTTCGAAATAGGTCCGGACCTTCAGCCAGCGGCCATAGGTTCCCTTTGGCTCGAACAGGATGAAGCCGATCAAGATGGCACCGAAGATGCCACTTTCCAGCCCCGGAATGGTGACCGAGCCGGAACCGGTGATGTCACCAATGAAGTCGCGGGACAGCGAGATCAGCAGTGGCAGAAGCACGAAGATGATGGCGCCGAAAAACGCTCCGTGGATCGATCCGAGACCGCCCACCACGATGATCAACAGCAGCGTGATCGAGACGATCAGGTTGAATGCCTCGTGCGTGAACACGGTCAGGAAATGGCCCATCAGCGCACCACCCAGCCCGGTGATGGAGCAGGAGATGGCAAAGGCGACCATTTTGGTGCGCGCCACGTTGACGCCCATGGTCTTGGCCGAGACTTCCGAGTCCCTTACCGCGGCAAAGGCGCGACCGGTCGGTGAGCGCAGGATGTTGCGGTAGGCAAGGACAACCAGCAGGGCGACAGCGAGCACCAGCCAGTAGAGTTTCACCGGGTTGGCGTAGCGGTTGATGGTGAAGCCGAAAATTTGAATGTCCGGCGCGAAGATGCCGGCAATCCCGCCCGTAATCGGTTCGAGAATGATGATCACGTCTTCCGTCAGCACCGAGATCGCCAGTGTCGCGATGGCCAGGTAAATGCCATGCAGCTTGGTGGTCGGCAGGGCGATCAACACACCGGCGATGCCCGCGGTCAATCCTGCCAGCGGGAAGGACAGCAGGAACGGCATGTCCAGATGGGTCTGGTAAATGACGTTTGAATAGGCGCCGACGGCCATGAAGGCGGCGTGACCGAGGCTGGCCTGGCCCGTCTGGCCGACCAGCAGCATCAAACCCATGCCGCAGATGGCCCAGATCAGGACCAGCGTTGCTTCGCCGATAAGAAAATCGCTGACCATGAACGGCAGCAGCACCGCGATTGCCAGCAGCAGCAAATACCAGAACGCTTGTGCGTTGTGTTTGAAGATCCGGATATCGGCGTCGTAGGAGGTCTTGAATACGATCCGCATCTGCCTGTCACACCTTCTTCGTCCGGATCTGCGACAGGATGCCGTGCGGACGCACGACAAGCATGACGAACAGGATCAGGTAGGGGAACATCTGCGAATAACCGGCTGGCAGGTAACGCACTGCAAACGGTTCCACCAGCCCGATGATCAAACCGCCCAGAAGGGCACCAGGCATGCTGCCGAAGCCGCCGATTACCGCCGCGGCAAAAGCCTTGATGCCGAGCAATCCGACGGTCGGATCGATGGCGCTCTTGGAGGCGAACAGGATGCCGGCGATGGTCGCGACGATGCCGGACAGTGCCCAGATCATCGAGTGGATACGCTTGACCGGGATGCCCATGTAGTAGGCCGCGAGCTGGTTCTGCGAGGCCGCCTGCATCGCCACGCCGAGCTTGGTGCGGGCAAAGAACAGGTACAGCAGCACGGTAAGAAGCACGGTGACGATGATCACCCAGATGTCATCCATGCCAAGGGCCACACCGCCAAACCGCAGGTCGATGCTGACAATCGGAGACTCGAGCGATTGCGGCTCATGCCCCCAGATTGCGCCGGCTATGAAACGGATCACGAATCCCAGCGCAATGGTCAGGATCACCACGGCCACTTGGGACTGGCCGAACATGCGGCGCAGCACGATCAGATCAAGCAGATAACCCAGAACACCCATGATGGCGATGGCCATAAGGGCCGACAGCCAGAAGGACAGGCCAAGGTAGTGCTGGTTGACAAAGCCGAGCGTGATGAAAGCCCCGAGCATCATAAAATCGCCCTGGGCGAAATTGACCGCTTCCGTCGCCTTGTAGATGAGAACAAATCCCAGTGCAATCAGGCCGTAGACGCAGCCATTGGCCAGCCCGCTGACGATCAGTTGTAGTATGTCCACTCGATGGCCCTCCCAAAGTGCAAAATCTTACACCCATGATCTCCGGGAGGTCAGGTGCCAGTTGCCCGGTGCCCGGCTATGTTGTTCGGTAGGTGATCGCGAAGCAAATCGCGTTCCCGTTCGGGGTCGGAAAGAAGTGCCCGGAAGAGCGCATCGTGGGGTTTGGCAAGTCGGGCATGGGCGGTGTGAAGCTCCCGGAGAAAAATACCGTAATGGGACTACAGGATCGCCCGAAGCACGGCAAGCACGGCAAGCACGATGCTCTCGATTTTGCCGAGAAGGTCTGCAAGCCGTTTTGCGCGCCCAAGATGGGGCAAAGTCAATTCCACCCGGCCGGTATTTCCGGATGCATCTGGTTGGTTATTTCGAAGGCATTGATTCTGAGCGCGGTCTGGAGTGGCTTGACGCTCCCCGGCACTGCGGTCGCCGGATCAGTCCAGTGCTGCGAGGAAGGCGCGCACGACCCTGGCGGAGTTCGCGGCCGCCAGCTTGAAGAAGACCGGCAGTTCGTTTTCGTTTTCCCCGCCCCCTGCAAGGTCGGACAAACTCCGGATTGCGATGAAGGGGAGGCCGTTGGCATAAGCCACATGAGCAACGGCGGCGCTTTCCATATCGACAACCCGGGCTTCGAATGCCTCGAATACAAAGGCACGGAATGCGGCGTTGTCGACGAAGGCCGAACCGGAAACGCCGTTGCCGCCGACGCGTATCCGTGGCGGCCTGCCCAGGCAGTCGCCATCCGGACTACAGGCCGGGAGAACAAGGTTCCGGGCCACCTTCTCCGCCGCCGAAAGCATGCGGGGATCAGATGCGAACCAGAATTTCTCCTCGGGCCGATCCTTGCCTGCACTGGCCACCTCGATGTTGCGCGTGAACATCATGCCGTAGTTTGGAAATTCCGATTTCATCCAGGGCGGAACCTGAAACCCGCCTTCCGTCTCCCGCGCCAGGAAAAGATCGAAATACTGCCCCCAGCGCGCACTGACGACGACATCGCCGATGTCCAGATCAGGGTCAAGGCCGCCCGCGATGCCGGAAAAGACAATCCGCCGGACATTGAACCGATCCACGGCCAGTTGTGTGGTCATCGCCGCATTGACCATCGAAATGCCGCTCAGGAAGAGGACCACATCCCGGTCTGCAAGCCTGCCTGTCACGAACTCGACACCATTGAGCCGATGCGTTCTGGCATGCTCGACATCGTCCACCAGCACACGCCACTCCGGTTCGAACGCCGACATCAGGGCGATCCTGGGCGTTGCATCAATGAGGCCGGCGGCAGAAACACTGGCAGGCACAAGAAACAAGACAAGGGCGATGAGGTGGCGGATCATCTGGGGTCTCTATTCGGCAAATGTTTCGCTGAGATGAGCCGGGCGGGGGCTGGGTGCGAACTCAGCGGAGTCGGAACGCCCGCCCGGCTCCGGCCGGTACCGCGGCAATGCGGCAACATCGATCCGGCACCGGCCACTGTCCCATACACCCGAATATTCATCGGTGAGAACATCGCCGCTCCCGAGGCGGCATCTTTTATGGAGTTCCGTCATGCAAATCAGTGATAGGGCGACGCTCAGGGAAGTCATCAGCCTCAGGGACGCGGGCCTCAGAGCCCGATTCAAAAGTTATTCAGACATAACAATGCCTTGCGAGGCGCCGTGTCATGAGCCGAATGCTGGCGATGAACGTCCACGCGGTTGAGCTTTCGATTGTGCGCTCCCAGTCCTTGGCCAGTCTCCGGCACCGCCCGAGCCAGGCAAAAGTGCGTTCCACAACCCATCGTCGCGGAAGAACCTCGAACCCGGTTGCCGTGTCGGAGCGCTTGACGATTTGGATCGTCCACTCGCCAAACTCCTTGATCGCGGCGCGCAGTTTCGGCCCCGCATAGGCGCCGTCGGCGAAGATATGGCGCAGCCACGGGAAGCGGTGACGAATAAGCCGGATAAGTTCGCAGGCGCCGTCACGGTCCTGAATATTGGCAGCGTGGACCAACACGAACAGCATCAGGCCAAGCGTATCTGTCACGATATGACGCTTGCGCCCGTTGATTTTCTTGCCCATTGCCGGCAGGCGATGCAAAGCATCGCCGAGAGGGGCGTCATAGCCACGAATTCCGCCGCTTTCCGTGGTTTTCACGCTCTGGCTGTCGATGATGCCGGCCGTTGGCGAAGCCTCGCGGCCTTCCAGTTCCCGGACGCTCATGACAAGCAGATGGTTCATCGACTGCCAGACCCCGTCGTTCCGCCAGGCATAGAAATAACCGCGCACTGTCGATACCGGCGGGAAGTCCTTCTTCGGCAGCATGCGCCACTGGCAACCGCTGCTGGCAATATACAGAATGCCATTCACCACAGCGCGCATGTCCGTCTCGCGCGGACGTCCGCCCGGCTTTGCCGGCGGGACAAGCGGAGCGAGTATTGCCCACTCTTCATCGGTCAAATCGCTTGGGTATCTCAGGTGGTCTCGGTTATGCTCCGCACGAGCGGTATCGTCCCAGGGCATCGGCTTCTCCGTCCTTGCTGGAAATCAGTGCAAAGACGATTGAATCATAAATCCTTGATATCGCTCAACTACTTTTAAATCGGGCTCTCAGGCAGACACCGCAAGACTTCCGCGCGGGGGGTGGAAATCATCGGCTGCAAACCGCTTATGTAGCGCACGTGCAGACACTTTAGACCACACGCGGCAAGCGCAGGGGCTGAATGTGCCGCCCGATGTGTTCCGGCCGGGGATAATGCAAGATGCGAATGCACGCGCCAGCACAGTTCGACCGCCCAGCGAACCCGCGGGGTGTGATTTCTGTATGGCAGAAGGCGTTTCGGCTAGATGGTTGTAATCACTTGATATTTTTGAAGTCGGATCTGGTGGTCGCGGCGAATTTGGCCGATTTCGCGAAAAATCGACGCGCGGGCTGCGATTTTTCCATTTTCACTGCAGGACCGGGACTGTTCCGGTGTGGCGGAGCGCCCCTTGGATGTGCAATGTCTCGAATTCCCATGACGAGGGGGACGCACAAAAAAAGGAACGCTCCGATGCACAACCTACTGCCAGGAACCTCTGTTGCCAACATCAACGAAAAAGATACAGCCGACAGCCCGACAAAGAAAAACCTCGCGGATATAGGGCACCTTCTGGCTTTGCATGCCACCGAACTGGGCCTGGCGACAAATCTCGCGGACATGTTCCGAGACAACCCTCTCTCGGCCGAGACAGCGTTTCGGGAAATGATCTGCGGGCTTGCTCGTTCGGTCCTGACTGATGCATTCGAGATGCTTGACGACCACGGACCGTCGCTGGAAATGGACGCGACGACCTATCGCAAGGCCGAGGTCACTCCGGGCCGGGCAATGACGACGTTCGGTCCGGTAAACTTTGACCGATCACGTTACCGTCCCTCGTGTGGTGGCGCAGCGCTGGTCCCTGCCGAAAGTATGCTGGGCCTGACTGCTGGTGGACTGACGCCGGCGGCGGCGGGCCTTTCAATGTGCCTGATGAGCGCTCTGACAGCCCGCGAGAGCGAAGACGTCTGGGCGAGGCTGTGCGGCGAAGGGCCCTCGGTGGCTTCTCTGATCAGACTTTCCGGGGAGGCCGGGAACTGCATGGACGATTGTTGCGACGAATTGCTGGCAGAACTGCGCAACCAGGAGGAACTGCCTGAGGCTGCCGTGTCGGTGCTTGTTTCCCTCGACGGGGTCATGGTGCACATGAACGCCGAGACGGTGCAGGAGAAGGCCACCAATGCAGGCTGGCGCGAGGCTTCATGCGGCGTCGTCGCATTGGTTGATGACAAGGGAAACATGCTGGAAAGCCGGTACTTCGGGCGTTTCCCGGAGGCTTGCAAGAAGAGTCTCAAGTCGCAGTTGAAGGCTGAAGTTTCCCACTGGATCGCGCGCAAGCCTGATCTGAAGCTTGCAGCCGTTGCTGACGGAACGAAGGACAACTGGACATTTCTGGAATCGCTGCAACCCGACGTGATCCTGGTCGACTTCTGGCACGCGGCTCAGCATTTGAGCGCTGCCGCCGACGCCGCGTTCGGCAAAGGCACGGCTGCGGCAAAGACCTGGTTCGAGAAATGGCGGCATGTGCTGCGCCACGACCCCAAGGGTGCCAGCAAGGTGATTGATGCCTTGCGCTACCTGGTGCGGAAGGTGACAAAGGCCGACGGCATCCGAGCGGAACTGGGCTACTTCCGCAACAACCGCAGCCGCATGAACTACGCGCAAGCAGCCAGCGTGGGCTTCGCAATCGGATCGGGTGCGGTGGAGGCGGCGAACAAGGTCTTGGTGACAAGCCGGATGAAACGCTCTGGGCAACGCTGGGGGCGCGATGGCGGCCAAGGGGTCCTGAGCTTCCGCGCACTGCTCAAGTCTGGACGCTTCGACGGGGCGTGGACCACCATAGTACCGCGTCTGAACCGTGGCGACCAATGGAAGCCACCAAAATGCGCCAACGACAACCAAACAGTCGCGCAAGACGCGCTCGCAGCATGATTGGCAGAATGGAATTCGCCGCACAAAAACGACGCCATATGGGAATCACACCCAACCCGCGATGCCGAGAACAAGGAGCATTCATCCCGAGAAGCCCCCGTAACGTCGACATCGAGATGGATGTGGACCTTGTTGCGATACTTTCGCAGCAGATGAAGCTGCTCGTACATGTCTCCCGTCAGACCATCGAGAACCTGGTATTTTCGCAAGCTGTCGATAACGACGGCGAACGTGTCGAACTGTCTTCCGGACGCAAGCGACCGTCGGTCGGCTTCGGATATGCGCGGCACTCCTTCCCGGTTATAGTTTTGCGCACGGTAGAAAATCTGGATGGTTGCGACCTCGATCATCGCAGCGCTCTGGATGACGATCGATTTATTGAGCTTCCCGCCTTCGCTTGCCTCGATCAGATCGCAAAGGAGAAATGCGTTGTAGACCGCGTTGTCGCCAACCTTGAAATCGCCGAAGATGTTGCAGTGCAAGTGCTCAAACGCAAAGGGCATCGCCATCACGTTCCTTCCCTTTCCATGGTGCGATCTGAAACCGCCGCCTTCCATTCGCAAAGACGCGTCAGCATTCAAGTCCATCATCCAACTCCAGCAAAGCTGGTCACACGGGTTTCGAAACCAATACCACATGCTCCAAGTGCCGAAATGCCGAAACAAGGCTCCTCAGGGAACTGCGGCGCGACATCGTTCGCCCGCGCCGGGGTCGAAATATCCGGGTCGGCAAATCAGGAACAACGGTGCGAACCTGCATATCAGGCGAGCCTGTTCACGTGAGGCGTTCATGATTGCCGGTCGGCAAACCCGAGCAGGTGTCTCTGTTCTTTCCATGATGCGGGCAGGGGGAGCAGGCGTCGCAGGCGCTCCAGCGTGAGATCGACAGGCTGCGTGCCCTTGAGGATCGCCTCGACAATGTCGGGAGCGAGGTGGGCGAGCGGCAGAAGGCGGCTGACCTCGTTGCGGTCTTCGCCGTGCAGGGTTGCAAGTTCGTCGATGGACCGGACGTTGCCGCAAGTCAGTTCCCGGAACCAGTAATGGGCCTTGGCGACCGTTGCGATGAGGTGGCGGTCGGGCGCGGGCGCGTTTTGTGAAGGCGCGGTCAGAACCAGTTTCGTCTCCACGCCCCGGCGCCTGAGCGTGTGGGCAAGCTCGATGCGCCGGATATGCTGCTGGCGGTCACCGCCGGTATCGCCCGTGCAATCGTTTGCAGTGCTGCCTGCGGCACTGAGGTCCGAGACCTTGTCCGCAGTCCCGGCTTTGGGCTCACCCGTGAGGGACACAGTCCCAAGCCTTTCGCGCAGTCTCATGGCGTCGACAGCGATCGTGAGCGTGTCGGCATCCAGGTCGATGCGGTGAACGAACGAGGCGAGGATGTCCTTCTGTTCCTGCGGTGCGGCAGTCGCCAGGGCTTGCGACAGACGGCCCGCCGCCTCGCAGGCGGCCTTCTGGCGCGATGCCGACAGGTTCATGTCCGAGACATTCATGTCCGAGACATTTGGGGCTGTGTCCCTCATGTCCGAGACATTTCCGACCGCGTCGGTCTGCCCGCAGGCATCCTCATGAGGTCCGAGACCCTGACCGATCAGGTCCATGACCTTGAGCGGGTCCGCAAGGTGATCGCACAGGGTATCGAGCACCGGCCGCTCGATCTGGGCCGCCGGAAGGCGCCAGCCGTCATCGGGGCTTCGCCCGCCCTTGCGCATCAGGCGATGGGAGATGTAGTAGCGATACCGCGCCCCGGCCTTTTCCGTGTACGTGGGCGAGAGCCGGTCACCGGTCTCCTCGTAGAGAAGACCGGTGAGGATGTTGGGAGACCGCGTGTTGACCGGTGACTTTCGTGCCGTGGTGTTCGAAGACATCAGGGCCCGGACCGCATCCCAGAGATCATCGTCGACGATGGCCCGGTGCTGTCCGTCATGGGTCTGTCCGCGATGGACGACCTTGCCGATATAGAGCGGATTGGCGAGCAGCTGATAGAGATTGCCACGCGAGAACGGCCTGCCGCCGCTCAGGATCTCGGATCCATGGGGCTCGGACCCTTGGGTCCGGGACCCCGAGCGACGGTCCTTCATGCGCCTGAGCTTGGTGACGATGCCCTCGGCATCGGCGCGTCGTTTGAGCCTTGCGACACTCTTCTCCTCCAGATAAAGCCGGTAGAGCCTGCGCACCGTCTCCGCCTCGGCCTCGTTGACGACGAGGGCCTTGTCCTCGACATCGTAGCCAAGCGGCGGCGGGCCGCCCGTCCACAGGCCCTTCCTCTTCGAGGCCGCGATCTTGTCGCGGATGCGCTCGGCCGTGACCTCGCGCTCGAACTGGGCGAACGACAGGAGCACGTTCAGCGTGAGACGGCCCATGGACGTCGTTGTGTTGAACTGCTGGGTCACCGAGACGAAGGACACGCCGTGGCGGTCGAACACGTCGACCATCCGGGCGAAGTCCATCAGCGAGCGCGTCAGCCGGTCGATCTTGTAGACCACGACCACATCGACAAGGCGGGCCTCGATGTCGGTGATGAGGCGCGCAAGCGCGGGCCGGTCCATGGTGCCGCCGGAGTGTCCGCCGTCATCGTAGCGCCCGGCCACCACCTGCCAGCCGCAGCCCTTCTGGCTTGCGATATAGGCCGCACAGGCCTCGTGCTGGGCGTCGAGCGAGTTGAAGTCCTGTTCGAGGCCGTCCTGCGTCGACTTGCGCGTATAGATCGCGCATCGGTATGTGCGCTCAGCGCTCACAGCCCGAAGAACCGCGGCCCCGACCAGTGTGCGCCCGTGATGGCGCGGGCAACCGCCGACAGGGACGAATACACCTTGCCGTTCCACACGCACCCGCCGCCCTCGATCACCTCCACGTGGTGCGTGGTCCCATGCCATTCGCGCACAAGCCGCGTGCCGGGAGCGACCCGGGGTCGGATATCCTTCGCCGCCGCAGCCCCGTGCGAGGCGATGGCGAGGAGTGCCTTGCGGGTTGCGGACTTCAGCCCGCCGTGAGCCCGGGCCTGGAGCCTCCAGGCATGATCGCGCTCCAGAAGACCGCGCTTGCAGCCTCTGGGCGGCGGATGGCCGTGGGCCTCGGTCCAGCTTTCCACGAGTGTTGCGCGGGGAAGATCGGACAGACCGTCTATCTCCGCGTCCACCCCACTCATCGGTCTGCGTCCCGTCATTCCACCATCCCCGCCACGAGACCCGATCCGGCCGCAATGAACAGATACGTGAGCACGACCACCCACACCGAGCGCGAACGCGGGTTCCTTAAACTGCCACTCAGCCAAGCCTTCGGGGCCGGGCCCCTTCCGACCGAGTCGGTCATGTCCGGGACATTCATGGCTTTATTCCCTCACACCGTATCGTCCGACCGATCCGATCCGGACCGGGTGATGATTGGCGTGATTGGCCGGCAACGTCAACGACCCTGAAGACGCCTGCCTTGCAGGCATTCGGCGGATGGCAAGCATCCTCCGGCCCCGCAGCCCGCGGGAAAGCGGGTTCGCACGGTGGGCGCGCGGACATCTTGCGCCCGGTTTCGCCCGGGCGAACCCGGAATGTCCGGCAAACCAGTGGAACATCACAAGGCCGTGCCCTAAATTGCGGTGAGATGGCTTCATGAAAAACCATGTCGGGGAAAAAGCGTGAATGTTCTCGACAAACGTTTCCGGCAACCGTGGGATTCAGGGCCGGTGCGGATGACAATTCGCACGGGCGTGGGCAACATGATGAAACATACACTCAGAAGGGCTGTTCTGGCTGCTGCCGCCTTGATTTCGGCGGGAATGAGGAACACTGCGACCGGCTCGGCCATTGTCACCGGTGACGACGAGACCGAACCCCGTACATGCAATGGTGACGGGTATCCTGACGGGGCCTGCGCCGACGGTGCAGGGGACGGCTTTGCCGGCACTGCGGCCGGTTCCGGAGAAGACCGGAACAGGGACATCTTCGACGATCCGGATATTGAGCTGGATGACCTTGAAGACCTCCGGGCGCGCTATCTGGCTGCCCGGCTGCGGGATGGAAATCGCCCGGCCTCGGGCGAACCGCTCCGGCCCCTTGAGCGTGCGCCCGGGACACGACGTGAACCCCATGAGCCGCCTTCCGAAACCGGCGGCGACAGGAGACAGACAGTGCAGGATCTCATCCGGCACCACTTTCAAAACCGCGATTGGTGATCCCCCGCTCTGTTGCGCCGGAAAGCGGTATTGCTATTCGGCCGTGAGTGATCGCTTGCGCGCGGTCCCCGCCACAAACGCTCTTGGGCGGGGTTCTGCCCCAGGTGTCGCATCAACGGGCTGTGGAACCCGAAAAGCCCGTCACGGGCGCGGAGACCGCACCCCGTCAGCCCGTCCATTCAAGCCTTCTGCAACGGTGCAGGCGTTTCTTGATGACGTGCAAAATGCCCGGCGCGTAGCGCCGGATCCGCCCGAAATCCGGCCACCCGGTCGGGATAGGTCGCGAAAGGTCTGGGCTAGGTCGGAATCCCGGGCCGATTTTGCCAGAGAGCACCTCCTTCGAGACTGCGCATTCCACCACCATCCTCCGCCCGATTCGGGGTGATCGAACCTCGAATATGGTGCGCCGCTCTTCCTGAAGGGCGTTTTCCGCCGGTCATTTCCGTCCGAAATTCATGTATCAGCATTGCGTGATGGCGCAACCTGCGGGTACGCGTCTTCACTCTGTCCGTGCAAAGAATTTTGCGATCAACTTACCCAAATGTATGTCGGCTTACCCAAATGGGTATTGTTCGCTTGCGACCTGTTTCCTAGCGTTTCCTCTCCAAGACCTGGGGCATTGAGAACAACTCAGAGAGTTACGCATTCGAGGCGACGGCGGGTCGCGGCGCGATGCCGGATTCGCTCGGGCTCG
Source organism: Hyphomicrobiales bacterium (assembly GCA_965198845.1). Lineage (GTDB taxonomy): Bacteria > Pseudomonadota > Alphaproteobacteria > Rhizobiales > JAJFHC01 > CBDAQD01. The sequence continues at coordinate 4,676,280 of CBDAQD010000002.1, read as the reverse complement.
AAGCTCGGACGAACGCGATGGGTACCAGTCTTGACGTTCAGCCGCTCGGCAAGGGGGAGACGTTTTGGTCTTTGAACGGCCAGCGCCAGGGTCTCGTCGGCGATCTGCTGGGGCAAGGCGGTCAGGGCGCGGTTCACCGGGTGGAATTCAGCTCCGATACCTACGCACTGAAGTGGTACCACGATCACTACATTGATGTGGACGGGACGCTGAAGGACCGGCTTCGGCGCACGATTGCAAGAGGCGCGCCGGACAAGCGCTTCCTCTGGCCGCTCGAACTCGTGCAGATGCCGGGCCGCCGCGCTTTCGGTTACGTCATGGCGCTCAGGCCGGGTGAATATCGCTGTATCCGCGATCTGCTCGCCCCGCCACCCAACCGCATCGTCCTGTCGCTTGAAAAACGGCTGCGGATCTGCCGCCAGATTGCCGACAGCTTCCTCAACCTCCATGCCGGCGGGTTCTGCTACCAGGACATCAATTTCGGCAATTTCTTCATCCATCCGAACACTGCCGATGTCCTGATCTGCGACAACGACAACGTCAATGTCGACGGGGCGGACGCCAGCATCTACGGCACCCGCAAATTCATGGCGCCGGAGGTCGTGCGCCGCGAAATCCTGCCGAACACGCGCACGGACCTGTTCTCCATGGCCGTGCTCTTCTTCTACGTTCTGTTCGGCTGGCATCCGCTGGACGGCAAGCGGGAAGCCAATGCCCGGGTTCTGAATGCCGAAGTGGAAATGGACCTCTACGGCAACAACCCGAAGTTCATCTTCGATCCGTCGGATGACGAGAACGGTCCGGTATCCCCGATGCACGATGCGGTGGTCTGCCGGTGGAACTCGTTGCCGCAATCGCTTCGGGATCTGTTCATCCGGTCGTTCTGCGAAGGGCTGTCGTCACCCGACCGCCGGGTGCTCGAACAGCAATGGCTCAAGGCCTTCGAGCTGATCCGCAGCGCGGTTTTCGAATGCCCGGCCTGCCGTTACGAACACGTTCTCGAGCCGTCTTCGAACCAGACGGACTCGATGGATTGCGTCTACTGCGGACAGGCGTTCGAGCAGCCGCCATTCCTGCAGATCGGCAGGGCCGGCTTTGTTCTTACCCGCGACAAGGCGATCGGCTTGAGGGATATTGGCGTTCCGAGTGCCGCCGCCTGGGACAGTGCTGCGCTGGTTGTCGAGCATCCGACACGCAAGGGGGTGCTCGGGTTGCGCAACATGATGGAGAAGGCCTGGGTCGTCCGGTCAGACCGGACCGCCAGTTCGTCCGTTGCGCCGGGAAAAACCGTGATGCTTCTGGACGCTCTCCGGGTCGATTTCGGTTCTCACAGCGGGACCATCCGCGATCCGGCCAATGCGGATCGGGTGAGCCTGAAGCCGGGTGCGGATCAGCCGGAGGGCAGGCCAGATGACTGACGCGCGGACGCATCGGCAGAATGGCAGCTGGCTCGTGGGCGGTGCCTCGGTCATCGGACCGTCGCATCAGCGCCGTGATCTGCCCAACCAGGATGCATTCCTGTTCACGCCCCAAGACGGGCACGGGTCCGTCATCCGTGCGGCGATTGCCGACGGACATGGCGCGGCCGCGCACAGCCGCTCCGACCGTGGCGCGCAGCTCGCAGTCGAAAAGTCCATCAGCGTGCTCGACTGGTTTCTCGAGGATCAGGAGACGATCGATCTCAAGGATCTTTCGGATCAGATGATCGAAGCCTGGCGCCTCGCGGTTCTGGAAGACGTCGAGCAGTGCCCGCTTGAAGCGTCGCAGGACAATCCGTTCACGCCCTACGGGTGCACGCTGCTGACGGCGGCCGCAACCCGCGACAGCGTCTGCCTGACCCAGCTGGGGGACGGCGATATTCTGCTGGGTTACGGGGATGGCGAGATCGTCCGGCCCCTCGCGCCGGATGCCGGCCTGAAGGGGGAGCAGACCTATTCCATCTGCCTGACCGATGCGGGCGAATATGTGAAGACCTGGTTCGCCCACAGAAACTGGGATGATGCCATCCCGGACTTCATTCTCATGGCGACGGACGGCGTCTCCAAGTCGTTCAGGACAGAGGACGCATTCCTGAGCGTTGCAGCGGACTACCGCGCGCGCTGCAGGGAGTCACACGACACCTATCTCAAAACACTCAAGGCACTACCGGAATGGCTGTCCGAGCTGGCGGCCAGAGGTGCCGGTGATGACACGACATTGATCTTGGCGGTCCGAACTTCGGATCAGGAGGGGAGCAGAGAGAATGACTGACAGACGACCCGACGACATGCCGCAAGCGCCGCGCGACTATGACGATGCTTCCTATTCGGAACTTGTGCCGATCAAGTCTTCGTCGATCAGCATCATCAAGAGCCCGCTGTTCTACGTCGTCGCCGCGACGGGTGTGCTCACGATGGCACTTGTCTACGGCATGTTCTCGTTCGGCCAGACGGCTTCCGTAAAGGCGCTTATCAACTACGGGCTGGTGGCGATCGCCTATCTCCTGCTGATCGTTCTGGCGCTCGTCTATCTCTATTCGCGCTCGGACAAGCCGTTCTGGGCGTTCGCGATCTCGTTCGGAATTGTCAGCATCATCTTCATGACGCCGCTCATCCAGTTCATCCTTACGCCGTTCCGGTTCTGGATGCCCAGGGGCTGGATCGGCAACAATCTGATCTCCCACTACATCTGGATGTTTTTCGGAGCCGGGATGGCGGAGGAATTCCTGAAGAGCATTCCCGGTCTGATCGGCGCCTGGCTTGCGCTCAAGGGCACCCATCTCCGCGAAAAGGCCGTCAAGCTCTATGACTGGATGGTTGTTCGCGGCCCGCTGGACGGCCTGATGATGGGCGTGTTCGCCGGCGCCGCATTCATCTTCTTCGAGACGGGCTTTGAGTATTTTCCAAGGCAGTTCGCGCAGAACCCGGATGCCACGAAGGGACTGAGCGGCTTGATGCTGCTCATCCCGCGGGTTTCCGGCGGGATGGTCGGCCACATGTGCTGGGCCGGGATCACGGGCTATTTCATCGGCCTTGTGGTGATGCGTCCCAATGCCTGGAAGTTTGCACTCTATGCGTGGGTCGGATCGTCGGCCATTCACGCGATGTGGAACTCTCTGGGTTTCGTCGCCCTGTTCGGTCCGCTCTCGATAGGGATCGGTGGGCTGGTCTTCGTCGCCTGTTTCCTCAAGGCAAAGCAGATGGACCAGTCGCTCGGCCGCCAGCAGGACGGATACGGCTCGATCGTCGTCCAGCCCGGAGACCGTCCGTCTCCGCCTCCGGCAGCGGCACCGCCGCCTGCCGCCGCAGCGGAGCCTGCCGCACCGTCTCCGAGCGCTCTGTTCCTGCAGACAGGTTCGGTTCGCCTGCCCATCGTACCCGGAGCGCAGCTGGACTTCGCGCCGTTGGCGGAAGCGGGAATGAGCGTCGATGGACTGAAGGCCGAAGTGACCAGTCACCCAACCCGCAAGGACGTGCTCGGCCTCAAGAACACCGGTGACAGCCCCTGGGCCGTGACCCTGAGGGATGGTTCGCAGATCGAGCTTGAAACCGGACGGAACATACGTCTTGCGGCAGGCGTCAAGATCAACGTCGGCAATGACGTGATCCTCGACGTCTTTGAGAGCGGAGCCTGAGATGGCGGAAACCGAAACCCAGATGCCAGGCATCGGCGACGCCGATGTCGGACGTCGCCAGCTCCAGGTAATCTTCGTGCTCGACTGCTCGGGGTCGATGAGGGGCGAGAAAATCGCGTCTCTGAATTACGCCATCCGTTCCGCCTTGCCGGAACTCAGATCGGTGGCGGCGGAAAACCCCGAAGTCCAGGTCATGGTCAGTGCGGTGGCCTTTGCCGATTCCGCCGAATGGCACATCGACGAACCGACGCCGGTCGAGGAGGTCGAGTGGAAGGATGTCGAGGCCGGCGGCGAAACGGCGATGGGCCAGGCGCTCGATCTGGTCGGCGAACTGCTGGACAGCGACAGGATCTCCGGTCGCCAGCTGCCGCCAGTCATCCTGCTCGTCACCGACGGATACCCGACCGACAACTTCGATGCAGGCTGCGAGGCGTTCTTTGCGTCCGAGGTGACTCAGCACGCCATGCGGTTGGCAATCGCCATCGGGGACGGCGCCGATACGGAAACGCTGGAGCGCTACATCGACAGTCCGAACGGCGAGATCAAGCCGCTTCAGGCGAGGAACGCGCCGGATCTCGTGCGCTACCTGAAATGGACTACGACGACCCCCGTCAAGGTCACGTCCTCACCCAAGCTCGGGCCGTCAAATCTCGACGACATCGCGGCGGGCATCGATCACCTCAAGGAAAACGACAGCGAAATCGTTTGGTAGCGATTTGGAGAAACGGGAATGGCTGGCAACAACTACGACGATATCGCGCGAATCCTGAAGGAGGCCGTCAGGCGCTATCCGGATGATGCGTTCGACGATACGCGACGACTGAAGGGACTGCTCTCGGATCACCTGACCGGGCTGAACAACGAGATCAACATCATTATCGGCGCCCTGGAAGAGGGCATTCCGGACCAGCTCAAGACTTCCGGAGAACAGGGTGTCGACATCACGGTCAATCGTCTGACGGAACGACTGGAGGAGACCAAAGGCATCCGCGGCGACATTGCCAAGAGCGCCGTCATCGCCATTGCGCACGCAATGGACCTTTCGGAACTGCCGTCCTCATCTGTCGCCACGATCAGCAAAACGTCGCAGCGGCAGACAGACATGCCGCCACTGAACGATCCGGATCTCAATAGTCCCGAAGGCGGCAGCGATGACTGGGTCGGCGTTTCGGAAGTCGTGGAGGAGGCTCCGCGGGAGAGAAAAACCGGTGGCGGCAACACGGGCGGACCGTCGTCGCTGCCCGGAGGTCTGAATGACCTCGTCGAAAAGGTGAAGAAGCAGCCGCTTCTGATCGGTGTCGCCGCGGCTGCCGTCGCCGGCGTGCTCTACTTCAGCGGCGAGTCCTCGACGCCGCAGCCGCCGCCCGGCCCACAACCGAGTCCGCAGCCGAGCCCGCCGCCCAATCCGCAACCGAATCCGACGCCGCCGCCGAACCCGCAGCCGAATCCGCCGCCCAACCCGCAGCCGAATCCGCCGCCCAACCCGCAGCCGAATCCGCCGCCGAATCCCAAACCGTTCCGGGGCGGCCCGGCGCCGACGCCCGGTCCGGCGGCCAACTTCTATTTCGCGGACGACAACCGCAACGTCTGGCGGCCGGCGCCTCAGCATGCCGGTCAGGGATACGGCGCCTTTTCGGCGCGGATCAGCGGCCAGAACGTCATCATGAAGTCGCGGCCGACCGGCCAGAGTTCGTTCAGCTTCACGGTCTACAACCAGGCCGGGCAGAAGGTCTTCACCGGTTCCGCCAGGGCGTCCGACGCCACGCATTTCAAATATTCGTTCCAGGGTAACGGTCAAAGGGGGCAAGGCACGTGGCACGTCAATCACATGCCGAACTGACGCTCTGGAGGAGTGTTCGCCGCAACGAAGAGGAAACATCATGAAAAGCCTGAAACTGCAACTCGCTGCATCACTGCTTTTGCTGTTCTCTGCCGCATCCGCATTCGCGCAACAATCCCCGGCCGTGCCGGCCCCGTCGCCGCAGGGACCGAGCTACTACTACATCGATGCCGGAAAGCGCGTCGGGCCGGTGCCGTTTGCCCAGATCGGCGAACTGGTGAAGTCCGGGCGGATCAAACCCGATACCTTTGTCTGGGCCGACGGCATGTCCGACTGGCTGCCGGCACGCAAGGTTTCCCGGCTGGCCGCGATCCTGCCCAAGAAACCCAAGGGCCCGCCGAAGCTGCCGGACACCGACTGGAAGTCATTCATGGCCGGAACCTGGAATTCCCAGATGTCCCAGCAGCAGCAGGGGATCGTGACGACCGTGCGGACCACGCAAACGTTTTCCGCAGACGGGACATGGTATGGTCTGTTCGAGACGTCCGCGAGCTCTCAGGGGCTGCAGGTCCCGCCGGTGACAAGCCAGGCGCAGGGCACCTGGGACGCCAAAAAGGTTCATGGGGAGACGTTCACGATCACTGTCACTGTCAACAACCAGAGCGAGACAAACAAGATGAAACGGCTGGGGCCCAACCTTGTGCGCAACGAGAGCATGGGGTTCGAAGCCCGCCGCATCGCGCAGTGACGAAGACTTCGGCTTGGCTAGGATGTGCTCCCGACCGCTCGCCGGTCGGGAGCATCTCATCATCAGGCGATTCTGCCTGCGGGACGAATGAGCAAAGTTCTTGAAGATATTCTGGATTCCGCGTTTTCGCTTCTGCCCGACGCGCAGGCGGCGAGGGCCAAGCAACGCCTGATCGAGCGGCATCGCAGCGGCATTTCGGCCGAGGCGTTCGAGTTGAAATGGGCCGAGTTCGATATGGACGGGCGGTTCTTGCGCGGCGGCATCTCGGATATCTCGGATCTCTCGACCTATATCGTTCTCGTCAGCCAGGAAGACCGCGACATCGAGATGATGGCCCGGCTGGCGCGCGAAGGTCTGGCCAAGGCGGGAACCGTTTTGTGGGTTCCCGAAGACCAGCATTTTCACTGGTTCGTGCCGTTCAGGCCATCCAGCGATGAAAGCGTGCTGGAGGCCAGGTTGCGGGCCCTGTGCATCACCGAGCCCCTGCTCGGCGAGTTGCTCGACCAGTTCAACCCGGATGCGAAACTGACCACTAGCGAGAAACGCGTCATCTTCCAGACGATGGGCGGGCTCGACCTTCGCACCGCGGCGGACGATGACGGCGTCGTATACGAAACCAAGCGCGCGCATATCAGGAACGTCAACGAGAAGCTTGGGTGCAGCGGCCAAAAGGATCTGGTGCGGCAGGTCTTCGGTCAGATGATGTATCTGGTATCCGCAAGTACGACGGATATCGTGCACGCGGAGACGGCGTCGGAGTTTGTTTCCCGGCATCTCGCCGATGACATGCGGCTGCTGACCGTGCGGGGGGCTTCAGGAAAGCTGCTTCGCTACCTGCAGGGCGGTCCGTCCGACGGCGTTCCTGTCGTCATGGTGCACGGCATGATGTTTCCGGTCATCCTGCAGGGCGTGTCGCCCTATCTTTACGACACCAATATCAGGCTTATTGTGCCGATCAGGCCCGGCTACCTTGAATCACGGCCGCTGACCAGCCTCTACCAGCAGCAGGACCTTCTGGAGAACGGCCTTGAGGAAATGGCTGACCTGATTTCGTCACTTGGCATCTCACCCGCCAATATTCTCGGCAATTCACTGGGCGCCTCGGTGGCCATCCGACTGGCTCAACGCCTGCCGGAGAAGGTGTCGCGCCTCGTACTGCTTTCCATAAATCTTACCCGAACCAAGAAGGCTCCAAGAGGCCGCGCGGGACAGTTCTACAGCGGCCTGCGGTCGCTGACGTCGGAGGCCGACGTGTTCAAGCTGGTCAATCTGGAATTCCGCAAATACTACGCGGATGAGCAGATGTGCCGCACCATCCTGACCCGTCACTTCGGCGCCTCTCCAGCCGACGTCGAGGTGCTCGAGGGGGCTCACACGCGCACGCCAGCCTATGCGATGTTCTCCGAGACCTATCGCACATCGGTTGTGGGCATTTCCGAGGATTTCCGTTTCGTGATGAGCAGCCTGAAGAATGCCATTGGAGGTCTTTCGGTGCCGGCGGTGTTCATACACGGTACCGAGGATCCCCTGACCGAGGTGTCCGAGATCGAGCGGGTCTTGGAGCCGTCAAACGACGTCCGCCTGGTCCGCGCCGAGGGTGCGGGACATTTCGCGGCCGTTTCGCACGGCAAGGATGTCTGGCGCGCTGTCAGGGACGCGATTACGTGACGGATGCCGTCTCGCAGAGCCGGGCCGCGCTCTTACTGAAAGGCGCGAGCCTTCTCGGTAAATGCCCGTGAATTCAGGATGATCCCGGCAAGGGCTTCCATCTTCGTACAGGCTTCGTCAAATTTTCTGGCCGCTGATTTACTGGTTCCGAGGAAAGCCCGGACGGCGTCGTTGACGTGATCAATGCCTTCGCGGCTGGTCATGGGCCTTTCCTGCAGGCTTGCGCGCAACCAGACGCCGTCGATCGTGGTGCTGATCTGACGGGCTACGGATTCCACGGTCTCTGGTGATGATATCGGGCGAAGCGCATGGACAAGATTGCTGTGCATTCTGGCCTGGATGACGGTCTGGATTCGCTGGCTCTGCGTGTTGTAGGGCACGTCGGCGCAGAGGCTGATCCACGCATGGCAGATCGGCTGACGGAAGATCGGTTCGGCGAAATTGCCGACGATAACCGCGCTCAGCCGCTCGAACGGACCCTCTGCGTGGTGCAGCAGTTCGATAACGCCGTCACGCAGCAGCGTGTTGGCGCGGCGCATGACCTTCTCGAATAATGCGTCCTTGTCCCTGAAGTGATGAAGCACGACGCCTTTTGAGACACCGGCTCGCGAAGCCACGCGGTCGAGCGTCGTTCCGCGAAGACCCTGTTCGACCAGAATCTCGAATGCGGCCTGCGACAGTTCAGTCTGCCGCATCTCCTTGATTGTTTGTTTTGCCACGTTGGAGCGCATGTCTCGTTGAGGATGGCGGCAGGATACATTTCCGACCAGAATCGTTCAATACTGACTCTTTGACAAAAAACTGACCATTAGTCTATTTTTTGGAATGACCAAAATTTGGCATGGGAGTATCGGGATGCCGGATGAAAGCAACAGAGCGAGGATCGTGGGGCCGGGCTTTTCCCACGATGCCACCAACACGCATGCTCCGGCCGGACGCTACTACACCGATCCGGATGTTCACCGGCTGGAGATCGAGAAGGTGTTCCGTCACGAATGGAACTATTTCTGCCACCAGAGCCAGATTCCCAATCCCGGCGACTACATGACGGGCTCGGTCGGCGAAGAGTCCCTTTACGTCATCCGCGGCAGGGACGACGTGATCCGCGCCTTTTACAATGTCTGCCAGCACCGCGGGCACGAACTGCTGAGAGGGAACGGCAATATTAGAAGCGTTGTGGTCTGTCCGTATCATGCCTGGAGCTACGACATGGAGGGTAACCTCCGGGGCGCGCCGCGAATGAAAGAGGTGAGGGGGTTCGACCGGTCTCAGGTGCGGCTCTCGTCGATCCGGGTCGAGGTTGTCGGCGGTTTCGTGTTCATCAATTTCGATCATGACGCCGCGCCGTTCCGCGAAATGACACCGGAGTTCGAGCCGATCCTCACGTCGATGGTGGCGGAAGTCGAAGCGTTGCAGTTTGTTAAGAAGAAGGAATACGACATCGAGGCCAACTGGAAGATCGTCACCGAGAACTTTCTCGAGGCCTATCATGTCGAATTCTCGGGCGAGGCCCACAAGTCGCTCGGGCATATCATCGACGTCGACACCTACCGGTTCAACATCAGCGGGCGCACGATCGAATACACCGCCGGTGGGGGCAGGGCGGACGTCATTCCCTACGACGTTAATGAAAGGGACGACTTCACGAATACCCGTAACGCCCCGTTCCACCAGGTGTTTCTCTACCCGCACATGACTTTCTCGGTGTTTCCGGGGACGAATATGCTGTTTGTTTTCAACATGCGGCCCAACGGGCCTGAGAGAACCGCTGAGGAGATTATCTACTTCACGCTCGACGGCACCATGTCGGAGCCGACCGAAACCGCGGAAGCCTATGTCAGCGAAAGTCTGAATCCGGAGGATATCGAGCTGGTCGAGGCGGTGCAGCGCGGGTTGCGGTCGAAGGGGTACAGACCCGGGCGTCTGATGGTCGATGAACACGCAGAAGCCGGTTGGGGCGAACAGTTCATCCATCACTTCAATCAGCTGAATCTCGCCGCCCTGGAACGATAGGTGATGTAAGATGGGCCGGGGACCCCGAACATGAGGCGAGACCTCTATGGACCATCGCGAGTTTGTCGCTTCGCTGTCCGCTGATCAGCGCCGGCACCTGACGGAAAAATCCGACAGGGCGGGGATTGCGCATCTTGCCCTGCACTGGGGCGCGATCGCTGTTGTCGGTGGCCTCATTCTTGCGCAGGTGCCCGGTTGGCCCGTGCTGATGGTGGTGCAAGGCATCCTGATCGTCTTTCTGTTCACGCTGTTGCATGAAACCGTTCATCAGACGCCATTCCGGTCGGTGCACCTGAACACGGTAGCGGGATATGTCAGCGGCTTTGCCGTGGTCCTTGCGCCGTACTGGTTCCGCTTCTTCCATCTTGCTCATCACCGCTATACGCACGATCCCGAGAACGATCCGGAACTTGCCGAGGCGAAGCCCGAGACGATCGGGCAGTACATTGCCTATGTCTCCGGAATACCGGTCTGGATCTCACATGCGCGGACCCTGATCCGGAACGCCCTGGGCCGTTGCGACGATGCGTTCGTGCCGCAGGCAAAGCGCGGCAGGGTCCATCAGGAAGCACGGATCATGATCCTGTGTTACGCCGCCGTCGCTGCCGCCTGCATCGGGTTCGGGACCGCGGCCCCGCTCCATGTCTGGGTCTTGCCGGCAATTCTCGGTCAACCGTTCCTGCGGCTCTATCTCCTGGCGGAGCATACTCGGTGCCCGCATGTCGCGAACATGTTCGAGAATACACGGACCACCTTCACGGTCTGGCTGGTCCGGCAGCTGGCGTGGAACATGCCATATCACGCGGAGCACCATGCCTATCCGACGGTTCCGTTTCATCGGCTGCCCGAACTGCACCGCCTCACGCGCGAACATCTGCGCGAAACCGAACGCGGCTATGCCCGGTTTCACCGAAAGTATGCGTCCGATCTGATCGGATAAACGGCGGCGGCGAGTTGGTGTGCTGCCTCAAGTAGTCTGAGGATGCAGGGATCTTGAAATTGCCCCGAGCAGTTCCGGCGACTGTGAAAGGGGAGGTGCGATAACAATGTCGCCGCGTCTGGAGGCACGAACGGCCAGAGGCAGATCTTCGCCGCCATGCATGCCTTCGCCCATGAACAGTCCCACGGCCACCGCCGGACCGATGACGGTGTTCAGTTGATCCGCCACGAAGGGATCTTCCTCCAGAAAGGCGATTTCGACTGACCGGAACCGTCTGAGCTTCGCTAGCGCTGTTGCGACCGACAGGGTCGCGTTGCGAGAAGCCGGGTCCTTCCGGGAGCCATGCGCAACCAGCAGGAGCGTCGTATCGGTGGCCTCCAATTCCGCACCGGAAATCGCATCTCCGGCCAGCCCGGCGACGATCTCGGGCACGGACCGGTCGAGACCGATCGGTGTCTGAATACGGACCCGCTTGCCATTGCCGTCGAGGCCGGCCTCATCGATGCCGAGGCGTTGGGGGATCGCGTGGCGCACGTAGTAACCGTCGCTCATGAAGAGCGGGAAGATGGTCACCGGTCCGGCCGGCAGGGCATCGTAGGCCTGTTCGACGGTGGGTTCGCCGCGGATGAAGCCGACGCTGACCGAGCTGAATTCTCCGTGCTCCCGGACCGTCTGCGCCAGGGCGTAGGGCAGCCTGTTTTCGCGGCTGCCTCCGCATTCGCCGTGCGCGACGATCAGGAGTGACGGGGGGGCACTAGCCTCAGTGGCTGGTGCCTTCCGAGAAAGTAATCTTGTTCCAGACATTGTACTTGCCCGATGGTTTGGACATGGGGATGCGTTTGACTTCTTTCAGCGTTTCGGCGTCGTAGATCACGATCGCGCCGTCCTTTTCCCAGATTGAAACGATGGCATGACGGCCGTAACGGTCGAACTCGACATGGGCGGCGGTCTTGCCCGGCGCCGGCTTGAGGGTCTTGACGATCTCGAGCGTCTGCTTGTCGATCACGTGCAGGACGTCGCGGTGGGGACCGAAGAAGACGTCGGTCCACGCGAAGCGCGATTTCTCATGGCTGCGCATGAAGAAGCCCGGACCCTTGGTCTCGATTGTCTTCAGGATCGACCAGTCATCCAGACCGATGGCGCTGACCTTGCCTTCCTTCAGGTGCGGCGTCGCCATGACCTGACGGTCCTTGTAGGTCCAGGTGATGCCGGATCCGAGATGTGGAAGGTCCGGCAGACCGATGCGCTTGATCGTCTTGCCGGCGTCGATATCGACGACCACGCCACTCTTGCCGTCCCGGGAGGAGCCCACCAGGTGCCGGTAACTCTGGTCGAAGAAGAAGTCGTCCAGCGGCTCGTCGAGGCTGATCCGTCGCAGTTTCGTTCCGTTCTCAAGCTGGATCTCCCAAACCTCGGGCACGTCCTTGAGCGCGGCGATGAAACTCTTCCGGCCCGGAGCCTGATAGACGGCGGAAACCCGCGACGACTCGCCTCCTGTGCTGCGCACGTCAAAGATCTTTTCAATGGCCAGGTCGACCGCATTCAGGATCACCAGGGAGTGCGGCAGGTAGTTAGCGACGGCGATGCTCGTGCCGTCGGGAGAGATGGCGATATTGCGCGTGTTGATGCCCGCGCGCACCTCGGCCAGGACCTCGAGCGTATAGAGGTCGAACTTGGTCACCCAGCCGTCACGCGACCCGAAGAACACATAACGTCCGTCCGGGGTGAACTTCGGTCCGCCGTGCAGGGCGAACCGGCTCTTGAACCTGTGGATCGGCTCGAACGTATCGCCATCCAGGATCGTCACGTGATGATCCCCGGTCTCGACCACGACAAACAGGTTGAGCGGATCTGCCTTGTAGAGCGGCTTCTTGATGTAGGTGTCGACCTCGACGGCGATATTGCGCGTTGCTTCGATCTCCTTGCGGCCCCAGACCGGCTGCTCTGCGAGCGGCGTGAAGATCAGCTTCGTCAGTGCTGCGATCTCCGCTTCATTCAGGGTCTCGCCGAACGCCGGCATCTGCGTTGCCGGCCGCCCTTTGGCAATGACCTTCACGGCTCGTTTCTTGCGCAGCCGTTTCAGGTTCTGCGGCAGCAGGGCAGGGCCCAGCTTGCCGAGGCGGTCCGCACCGTGACATTCGGCGCAGTGTTCGGCGTAGAGCGCCTTGCTGTCGGGGTCTGCCACGGCGGGCGTTGCGGCCGCCAGCAGCGCGACCGCGAATCCTCCGGCGATGAGGCTATTCAGCAGCGGTTGCATGGCGCACTCCGCGGTAGGGCGTGACCTCGAGGCGCTCCGCTCCGGGCGTCACGCTGATTTCCTCGTCGGTCAGGTAACAGGCGGGATCCTCGGCCCAGGCGTCGCCGGTGAGCTGCTGGGCCCGAACCCGGGTGTTGCCGCCGCATATGCCGAAGTAGGTGCATTCGCCGCAGCGTCCGCCAATCTTGCGCGGCCGGGCCTTGAGACCGGCCATGATCGGATCGGATGTGTCCTGCCAGATCTCGCCGAACGGGCGCTCCTTCACATTGCCGAGCGGGTAGTGCCACCACATCGTGTCCGGGTGCACGACGCCGAGATTGTCGATGTTGGCGACGTTGACCCCGGAAGAGTTGCCGCCCCACTGCTCGAGCTTCGCGCGGATATGGTCTTCCAGCTCGGGGAAGTGCTCGCGGACCCAGTACAGCAGATAGACGCCGTCGGCGTCATTGTTGCCGGTGACGAATTCGCGCGTGCCGCCGCTGGAGACGTCCGCCCAGGCTCGTTCGAACAGCTGATCCATGACGCGCCGCGTCATGTGACGGCGTGCATCATCGCCCCGGTTCTTGTTGCCGCGCCCGGCATAGACCAGATGCGACAGGTAGAACTTGTCGATCTCTTCTTGTTCCACGAGATCGAGCAGGCCCGGGAGTTCGTCGGCATTGTCCATAGTCACCGTGAAGCGCAGGCCGGCCTTGATGCCGTTTTCGAGGCAGAGGCGGATGCCGGACAGGGCCTCTTCGAACCCGCCAACCCGGCGTCGGAACGCGTCGTGGGTCTCCTTGAGACCGTCGATGCTGACGCCTACATAGTCGTAACCGACGTCAACGATCTGCTGGATGTTGTGAACCGTGATCAGGGTGCCGTTCGATGACAGGCCGGTATAGAAGCCCATGTCCTTGGCGCGATGGGAAATCTCGAAGATGTCCCTGCGCAGAAGCGGTTCTCCACCGGACAGGATCAGCACCGGCACGCCGAAGGCCTTGAGGTCGTCCATGACCTTGAAGACCTCGTCCGTGGAGAGCTCGCCCGGAAAGTCGACGTCCCCGGAGATCGAGTAGCAATGCTTGCACATCAGGTTGCAGCGGCGGATGAGGTTCCAGATCACGACGGGCCCCGGCGGTTGCCGGGTGGGCCCGAGCGGTTTCGGATCGGCGATTTCGCGCATGAACTGGCTAAGCCGGAACATCAGCGGTCTCCTTCACGGGGGCTATGCGCAGTCCTGTCTTCTTGAGGATCCGCGTCGAATACAGAACGTCGTGACCGCGGGAGGCCGGACCGAGAATCCCGGCAATGACCTCCACCTTCTCTTCCACTTCGGATCTGGACGCGCCATGCACCATGGCGAACAGGTTGTATGGCCAGATCGGCGGATGACGCGGCCGTCGATAGCAGTGGCTCACGAAGTCGAGTCCGCCGACGCGTTGCCCGAGGTCATCGACCTGCGTGTCGCAGATATCCCAGACCGACATGCCGTTGGCGCGCATGCCGAGCGCGTAATGATTGGGAACCGCGCCGAGCCGTCGCACGATGCCGTTGCGGACCATCGCGCTCAGCCTTTCGCGGATCTCGTCGCCGGATACGCCCAGTTCACGGCCAATAATGCCGTAGGGATCCGGATCCAGCGGCAGGCCGCCCTGCGTGGCCGCGATGATGCGGCGGTCGAGGTCATCGATCCTGGCGGTTGCGGTGGTCATACCGGCACCTTCAGGCCGATGAAGAACTCCCGGTCCTTCGGACAGTTGAGAACCACGAGACCCGTTTCGCCTTCGATCGCCGCAATGACGTCTTCGATCCTGGAGCCGTCCTCCGCTGCGATCACGAACCACATATTGAGTGTGTGCGTCCGGGCGTAATTGTGCGCCACTTCGCGGTGTGCGTTGACCTGCTCGGCGACGCTGTCGAACCGGTCTTCAGGCACGCTCATGGCGCAGAGCGTGACCGCGCCCCCAAGCTTCTCGGCGTTATAGAGCGGGCCGAACCGCGAAAGAGCACCGGCTTCAACCAGTCTTTCGATCCTGTCGATCAGATCGCGCTCCTCCAGCCGCAAGGTTTCTGCCGCATCGGCGAATGGACGTTCCGAGAGGGGGAACCCGCCCTGCAATTCGTTTATGATGAGGCGGTCGGTCTGATCGAGTTCTATTGTCGTCATGCCGCGCCTCTCCGGAGTGTCGCGAACCGGGCCGAGCGTTGCTTGAAGCAGCGGTTGCTGAACAGGATTGCGCTCGGATAGGGCGCAAGGCCGACGGCGATATTGGCCTGGGCGAGCAGGATCTTGACGTTGTGACGTTTCTTGCCATGGAACATGGCAAACAGGTTGTAGGGCCAGTCCGGCAACTCACGGCGGCGGCGGTAACACAGGGTGACACCGTCCTGTATGGCCAGTTTCTCGGCAACGGCGTCGACCTCATCGTCCGGCACGTCCCAGACAACCATCGCATTGGCCGTGTATCCGAGAGGACGATGGCGCAGGATGCAGCCGAATCGGGAGATGACGCCGGCATCGACCAGGGTCTGGAGCCTGGAGATGACCTGGGCCTCACTCCAGCCGAGTGTCTTCGACAGGGTCAGATAGGGCCTGGGGACCAGTGGCAGACCCGTTTCGAGCACAGCCAGCAAATAACGGTCGTTGTCTTCAATCACGAACGAGGAATCATGTTCCTGAGCTGCCTCGCTTCTGACTTTCGAGCCGGAAAGGCGGAAACCCAGATCGATGTGATAGGCCCGTTCAAGAGGCAGGTCGAAGACGTGCATTCCGGAACTGAGCGCGATCCGGTCCAGTGTCTGCCTGACTTCCGCCCGGCTGGCGGCGGTGACGACGAACCAGAGATTGATCTCGTGATCGCGTTCGTAGTTGTGGTTGACGGCCGGCTCCAAGCTGACGAGCTCGGCAATCTCGTGGAGACGTTCGGATGGCACAGCCATGGCGGCAAGCGTGCTGGCACCGGCGGTATTCGGGCGAACCGCTGCGCCAACACGACCGAGAATCGAACGCTCCCGCAGATCCTGAAGGAAATCGATGACCTCTCGCTCGGAAAGGTCCGAGGAGTCGGCGAGCCTTGCGAACGGACGCGGCTCAAGCGGAAAATCTCGTTGCCAGCGGTCGGCAAGCTGAAGAGCGGGATCTGCCGGGGCGTCTTCGGTATTTGATCTCAGGCTTGTCATAGTCCCGTCCTGTGAGCGCGTGCGGTGAAGAAGATTCCGCTCGGTTTGCTGACGCTGATCTCGCCGCGTTTTTTGAAGGTCCGGGTGTCGTAGATGTCGACACGGTCGCTGTCCCGGACCGAGATCCAGACCTCGTGGCCGCGCGGCGTGAACTCCATGTGGAGAGCGGCGGGCCCGGGTTTGAACTCGTGAATGACCTTCAGGCTCGGCACGTCGACGACCTGGATCGTGTCGTTCAGGGGATGAGCGAAGTTGACCCAGACCTGGCGGCCGTCCGGACGGGCGACGGCGAATACCGGCTGGCCGTGAACGGTGACGCGGCCGACCTCCTTGAATGTCGTTGCGTCGACCGCCAGCAGTTCGTGACGGCCGATCGCCGGGAGCATGAAGCGGTTGGAGGCGAGCGCCCAACCCTCGAGGTGGGGCATCTTGTAGACCGGAAGCTGCTTCTCGCCGCGTCCGTATCCGGAAAGAATTGGCGAGATGCGGGGCTTGTCCGACCAGAGATCGATATGTGCCAGTCCGTCCTGACCGAACAGGCCGGCGATGTAGTGTCTGCCGTCGCCTGTGATGAGGGCGTCGTATGGCTGCTCGCCCGCGTCCTTGAATTTGCTGATCCTGGGCGGTCCGGCGTCGGCGAAGTCGGCGAGCCAGATTTCACCGGCGTCGTAAAGCGTGAACAAGAAACGCCGGCCCGGTGCGTCGACAAGACCGACCGTCTTCGACCGTGCGCCCGCCGTGCCGTAGGTTGCGGGGATGTCGGCGACGAGTTCGAGCGTGGCGGCGTCGAAAACCTTTACGCCGCCTGGCTTGTAGTTCGACACGGCGACAAGTGTGCCGTCGTCGGAGATGGCGCCGCCGATCGAATTGCCGCCCTGGATGACGCGTTTCACGATCTTGTGGGTCAGCAGATCGATCTTGGTCAGACCGCCGTCCCGGCCAAAGACATAGGCATAGCGCTGATCGCGCGAGAACACCGCCGAGGCGTGCGAAACGTCGCCCAGTCCCTCTATGCGCGACACGACTTTCCGCGCCGTCGTGTCGATCACCACCAGCGATCCGCTGGCCCGCTCGATGATGATGCCGAGATCACCGGTGCCGCGCAGGGGAGGGGATCCCGCGACGGCGACACCGGTGAGAACAAACACGAAAAATATCGCAACCCAGGATCGCGCGGTCATTTGATCGTTCCTTCTTTCAACGCGCCCGCTATCCAGAGCGCCTCCTTGGGCGTCACCAGCCCGCGCCATGGCGGCATTGGCTGGCCGGGTATGCCGTCGAGAATGATCGAGGCGAGGGCCTCGACGTCTGCTCCGTCGAGCGACTCCGGTGTCAGCGCGCTGCCCAGACCGCCCTTCATGGTCATGCCGTGGCATGACCCGCAGTCCTGAAGAACCAGGTAGGACAGTTCCGCCTTGCGAGCGTCCGTCAGTTCTTCGCCTGAAGCGAAGGCGGCCGTCAGCAGGAGGACTATCGCGCTAAACAGTAACCGCATCGACAGGCTCCCTGGCCGTATCGCTTACCTTGCCGAAATCGCTCGCCAACTCGACCACCCGGCCGATCAGGAATAAGACCGGTCCGTCGAAATCGACTGATTCAATGTCTTCCACGAGCCGGTGTAGCGTCGTAACGAGTTGACGCTGCCGGACCGTGGTGCCGCTACAGACCACGAGAGTCGGGGTCTCGGCCGGAAGGCCATGGGCGATGAGCTGGTTGGCGATTTCCTCGGCATTGGCGCGGCCCATGTAGACGACAAGCGTCGTATCGGGATCCGCGAGCCCGCGCCAGTCGAAGTCGAGTTCGATGTCCTGGCGGCAATGGCCGGTCAGGTAGCGCACGCCGGTCGCCAGCCCGCGATGAGTCAACGGAACGCAGGTCGCAGCCGCGCAACCCTGTGCTGCCGTGATGCCGGGAATGATCTCGAATGGAATGTTGCGGCCGACCAGTTCGAGCGCTTCTTCGCTTCCGCGTCCGAAGATGAACGGGTCTCCGCCCTTGAGGCGGACGACGCGCCTGCCGGTTTGGGCCAGCCGGATCAGCAGGTCGTTGATTTCGTCCTGCGGAACCGGATGATGAGCCGGCGCCTTGCCGACCGAAATGCGTGTCGCGCCGGCGGGCGCCAGATCCAGAATTTCCTGAGAGACCAGCCGGTCGTAAACGATGACGTCGGCATTTTCCAGACACCGGACCGCTTTGACGGTCAGAAGTTCGGGATCGCCGGGACCGGCGCCAACGAGATCAATTCTCCCCTGCGTCATGAGGTTGCCACCTGCTTTTTGTCCGCGTTCCGGGAAGTGTAGGGCGGTGGCTCAGGACGCTTCCTTGACCATAATCAAGTACGGCGCGATCCCTGCGGAAACCGGGTGCGGGCGCCTATTCGACGACGGTGACCTTCCCGGTCATGCCTTCCTCCTTCCAGTGCGGCCCGCACAGGTAGGGGTATTCGCCGGGCGGCAGGTCAAAGGTCATTTCTACCTTCTCCTCACCGAACAGCCGGTCCGATTCTTCTTTTCCGGCCTCCTTGAACCAGACGCTGTGGCTGGTCCGCTTGTCGACATTCACCCAGCGCACGGTCGTGCCCTGCTTGACCTCGATCTGATGCGGGCAGAACGTGTATTTGTGCATCATCACGACAGTGACGTCTTCTTCGGACGGCAGTTTTCCGAACAGCTTCTGGTAGCGCTTTTCCGCCTTGGCGCAGATCTTCTTGCGTTCTTCGTCGCTCGTCGTGGCCGTCGCCGTCTGCGCGACGATGAATCCTGCGGCAAGAACCGCGAGGGCGCAGGCAATACGCAACATGACCGCTATTTCCTCCTGCTGTCTGAATGAACCGGCGTCCGGCGTGGCTCAGCCCTACTTCTTCACCACGTTGATTTCGGCCTCCGGATTGTCCAGCCCGAGCAAGAGCTCGAGGGAAACATGGTGGAACCGCGCATTGGTGAAATCGTCATGCAGGGCAATGCCGACCGTGTAGAGTTCGCCTGCCTTCAGGGCGACGTCGCCCGGCGCATCGCTGGCGAGCGGCCGGCTCATCTCGACGGTCCAGACGCCGCCGTTCAGGCTGTCGTTGGCCGTAACCCCGGCACCGCCGCTCATCACCCGCTGGGCCAGCACATGGCCGTTCTCGGCCTCGCCGCCTGAGCGGTAACGGATCAGATCCATGAACGCGCCGGCCTCTTTCAAAGCTGTAATCTCTTCGGCGGGCTTGAGTTTTTCCCAGCCGCCACGCTTCTTGCCGCGCCGGCCTTTGACTTCAACCTTGGTCCGGCTATCGGCGAGATATTTGGTGATCCCGCCGGTGACATCGACGGCCTTGCTGAATTCGACAGCCTCGGAGATCGCCGCAGCTTCCGGGTGATCCGGCATGTTGCGCGAGTCATGGTGGCAGGTTGCCCAGCAGCCGGCCTGTTCGATTTTGTCGATGCCCTTGCCGGCAATCATCATCGCCAGTTTCACCTGGTTGTCGGGGTCCATCTTGCCACCGTCCACGAAGGGGGCGGGGGTGTGGGCCGCATCCGGCCACTGGAACCGGAGGTAGAGCTTGTCGCCGTCGTGCGCGGCCTGAAGCTTGACGTCCACATGACCGCGCTTTCCGGGGATCGGTGTCGATTCAGCTTTCTCCCCTGAAACGATCTTGGCGCCCATCTCCGGCAGTTCCTTGGCGTGGCAGTTCGCGCACCGGTCACCCAGCTTGGCGAACGCCCGGGCACCGCCATGGTCCTTGCCGGTCTGCACCCATTCGAATGATGCCTGACCGGGATAGAACAGCGTGACGGTCTTGGCCTTGATCCCGCTCCAGTCGATGCCGCTGCCGGTCGATGCCGGTGTGGCGGGCGTTGCCTCTGCTGTCTGCGTCTCCGCTTGCACGCCGCCGTCCGAAGTCGGTGCTGCCGCTGCCGCGGCAGCCTTGGCCTTCGCCTGTTCCTCGGCGCGCGCCGCGGCCACTGCCGCTTCGATGCGCTGCTGGACCGCCGCCTCGGCGGCCTCCTGTTTCTGCTCCTTCTCCGCGGCTTCCCGTTCCTCTTTTTCCACGACCCGCTTCAGGCTCGCCAGATAGGAGGCAGGCACCGGGCGCTGGAATTCTGGATTCGGCTTTTCAAGCTCTTCCAGCTCTTCCTCGGTCAACTGGTCACGCACGTCGGAGTGCGCAATGCCCTTGTGGCAGTCGATGCAGGTCTGGCCGCTCTTGAACGCATTGAGATGCTGGTTTCGCGCACGCGGCCGCTGGAACTCGGGTGCCATGGACTGGAAGTTGTGGCAGTTGCGGCATTCCCGGGAGTCCGTCGCCTTCATGGTCTTCCAGACCTTCTTCGCCATCGTGAGCCGCTTGGCGTTGAATTTCTCAGGTGTATTCACGCTGCCCAGAACCTTGTGCACGAGTTCGTTCGACGCCTGGACCTTGCGGACCACCTTGTGGACCCAGGGATCGGGCACATGACAGTCTGAGCAGGTGGCGCGCACGCCGGTCCGGTTCTGGTAGTGAATGGTTTTGACGTATTCGTTGTAGACGTTGTCCTTCATCTCGTGACACGAGATGCAGAAGGGGAGCGTGTTGGTGGCTTCCATCGCGGTGTTGAAACCGCCCCAGAAGATGATGCCCGCAGTGAACAGGGCGGCCGCGCTTGTCACGGGAACACCGAACAGGATCCAGCGTCGCCATTTCGGTTTTCCGGCGGATTCAGTTTCGGTGCTTGCGGTGTTTTCGGGTTGCTCGGCCATGCCACCTCCGACGGAAATGCCCGGTTCGTTCAGGGGTGAGATTCTGTTCGAGGTCTCAAGGAGACCCGCTTGCGGATGGCAACGAGGCGGGTCGGGGACCCGCCTCGCTCGCTTGTCACCTGCCTGTCAGGTCACATGCTTCTTGCGGTTGTAGACATTGAACTTGCCGGTCGGGGTTTCGAGGCCCTTGATCCGTGCTTTTTCCTTCAATGTCTTCGAGTCGTAGACGACGATTTCGCCCTTATCCCAGTTCTTCTTGCCACCTCTTACCCAGACGGAGACCCAGAACTCGGTTCCGTCCTTATTGAACTCGATATGGGTGGCCAGACCCTTCTCCTGTTCGGTCACCTGGATCGTTTCGACGATTTTGCCGGTTTCCTTGGAGATCACCTGGATCGACTGCTGCACCTCAGGTTCGGGGTGCTTCGTCTGGTCAACGATCACGTAGGGCGAGTTGGGATGTGTCCGGATGAAGAGCCCGGGACCATCGGTCTCGACCGAGTAGCAGATCTTCCACGCCTTGTCGGGATGACCCTTGGGATCGTTACCCCAGACCGTGACCTTGCCTTCACCCAGGTGCGGGGTGCCCGCGACGGGACCGCACTTCGGATCAACCCAGTTGGCGCCCGGGCCCGGATGCGGCTTCTTGCCGGTCTCGATGGAAGCCACCGCCTTGCGGGTCTCCGAGTCCATGATCTCCATCCGGTTCGACGCATTCGCGGCGATCTGGAAGTAACGCTGAGTCGGATCGAAGAAGCCGTCATGCAGGAACTTATTGGTGTTGATCTGCTCGATGCGCAGGTTGTCCAGGTCGGAGTAGTCGACCTGCCACAACTGACCCAGTTCCTTGACCGCGACGATCCATGTCGGCGCCTTGGGCGTGTTGTAGACGGCCGCCACGCGTGCCTCGTTGACATATTCGCCGTCAACGCTGACACCGCGCGTGGACACTACCTTGAGCGGTTCCATGGTCTCGGCATCGAGGATCACGAAATGCGGAGGCCAGTAGCCGCCACCGATGACGTACTTGTCTTTCCATTCGCCGTAATGCGAGACCGCAACGTCCCGGGCGTCCGACGCGATCTGAGTCTCGGCCACGACCTTCGGCGGGCTTTGCCACAGGTCGATCTTGGTCATGCGGCCATCGCGGCCCTGGGTGAACCAGAACCGTCCGTCCGAGGACTCCTTCATCACGTGCACGGCGTACCCGGTGTTGACCTTGGCGACGACTTCCTTGGTGTCGCCGTCGATGATGCCGACCTTGCCTGCGTCGCGCAGGATGACCATGAAGAAGTTCTCCCAGTTGCGGTCATGCATCGGCTTGGTCGGGTAGTCCTCGGGCTTGACGAAGACTTTCCAGCGTTCCTTCATTTCAGCCAGGGTCATTTCGGCCGGAGGAGGCGGCGGCAACTGGATATAGGTCGCCATGTCCTTGATTTCCTGCTCGCTGAACAGGTCGTCAAAGTTGTTCATGCCGCCCTCGGTGCCGATGGCGATGATCTTCTCCAGTCTCTTCTGACCGAGCTTCTTCATATTGGCCGGCTCCAGGTTCTTGCCGGTCGCCCCTTTGCGGAGCACGCCGTGACAACCTGCGCAGCGCTGGAAGTAGAGTTTCTTGGAGTGTGCGAACGCCTCCTCGGACAGTTTGGGCTCTTGGGCTGACGCCAGAGTCGTGGCACCGGCCAATACGGCTGCGCCCAGGGCGAGGCTGAGTGCGGCGCCGCTAAATGCGGATTTCTTCATCATGGAATCCCCTGTTGCAAAACAGCTTTGACAATTTGGGCGTAATGGAACGTCACTCCCATCGACCGGTGCACTTGCCCGCATTCGCCTGGTTCGTGCGGTCCGATCACTTGCCTTCGCGACAGTGCTCCTGCGCAACCGGAGAATCCTTGACTTTTGTCAAGCACGGCCCATGGAAGTCCGGGCATCATCATTTCGTACCCGGTTGAAGGTCTCTCAGTGGGCGGATGAAAGCCGGCAGTGGCGGAGCAGAATCTGATGCCGGACGGCGCAACTCATCCCACCTCCCAACCCCTCCTTTCCGTGGGCCTTCGCCCATTCTTTCTCGTCGCGGGGCTCTATGCAGTTGCGGCGATGGCGGCCTGGATGGCGTGGCTTGTCCTGCACAGTATGAATGCGGTTGTGGTCTCGCCGACGATCGCTGTGGCGGCGCATCTCTGGCACGGGCACGAGATGCTGTTTGGTTATGCGGTCGCGGCGGTTTCCGGTTTCATGCTCACGGCGGTGCCGAACTGGACCGGGACGCGGCCGGTCTGTGGAACGCCACTTCTTATACTGGTCGCGGTCTGGCTCGCGGGCCGGTTCGCGATGTGGTTCTCGGCGCTCCTGCCGGCCGGTGTCGTCGCAGCCATCGACATGGCGCACCTGCCGCTGCTTGCGGGCTTCATTGCCGTTGCGCTCTTTCGCCGACCGGCGGCGCGCAACCTGATCTTTCTCGGCCTGTTCGCACTGCTGATTTTGAGCAACGGACTGATCCACGCCCAGTGGATGGGGCTGACCGAGGATACGGCGTCAGCGGGCCTGTCGCTTGCGGTCATGACGCTCGTCCTGCTGATCGTCATCATCGGCGGGCGCATCGTGCCTGCGTTTACGCGTAATGCGCTGGCGCGCCGCGATGCGTCGCAGCCGATGCCGGCAATTTCCGCGCCGGTCGATGCGCTGAGCATCCTGAGTGTTGTGGTGCTGGCAATTGCCGTCTCCGCGGAGGCCGGAGATGTTGTCACCGGATGGATCGCGGTCGTGGCGGCAATCGTGAACACCATCAGATTCTCCCGGTGGCGCGTCGGCGCAACGCTTCGCGATCCGATCCTGTGGAGCCTTCATCTGGGCTACGGCTTTGTGCTGGCCGGACTGGGCGCGGTCGCACTGTCACGGCTCACCGATCTTCTGTCGCCGACGGCAGCCATGCATGTGCTGTCCATCGGCGCGGTGGGATGCATGACCCTCGCGGTGATGACAAGGGCGGCTCTCGGCCACACCGGACGCACGCTCAAGGTTTCCCGGCCCATCGCGCTCAGCTACCTCACCATTGCCCTTGCGGCTCTGGTACGGGGGTTCGGCCTGGAACTCTTCCCGGCGCATTATTACACGGTCATTTTTGCAGCCGGCGCGCTCTGGATCGCTGGCTTCGCCATATTCTCGGCTGTCTATGTGCCGATACTTGTCGCCCCCGGCCGGACCGGCCAGGCGGCCGCTTGACCTTGATCAAGGCTGCCGGGCCTGGAGTGGCGGAACATAGAGTTCGACTTGTCCGGGTGAATAGTGGGGAAAGGAACGCGTTCAATGGACTACGAGAGCGTATTCGAGAGGGCAGTGGCTTCGGTCAGAGACGAGGACCGGTATCGCATATTCGCCGATCTCGAGCGCAAGGCGGGAGAATTCCCGCTGGCGCGGAATCACGGTGACGGACCGGATACGGTCGCGGTCTGGTGTTCGAACGATTATCTCGGCCAGGGACAGAATCCGGTCGTGATCGATGCGGGCGCCGATGCGCTGCGCCGCATGGGATCCGGGTCCGGGGGTACACGCAACATCTCCGGAACCCATCATCTTCTCGTCGAACTCGAACGTGAACTGGCCGGGCTTCACGGCAAGCCCGCCGCCCTGGTCTTTACTTCGGGCTATGTCTCCAATTCGGCGACGCTGTCGACGCTCGCCAAGATGCTCCCGGGCTGCGTCATCTTTTCCGATGCGCTCAACCATGCCTCGATGATCGACGGCATCCGCCAGTCCGGCGCGCGAAAGATGATCTTCAGGCACAACGATCTTGAGCATCTGGAAGAACTGCTGCGCTCCGTTCCGCGCGACACACCGAAACTGATTGCCTTCGAATCGGTCTACTCGATGGACGGTGACATCGCGCCTATCGCCGAGATCTGCGACCTCGCGGACGAATATAGCGCAATGGCCTATCTCGACGAAGTTCACGCCGTCGGTCTATATGGCCGGCATGGCGGCGGGGTATCGGAACGCGACGGTGTCGCCCATCGCCTGACAGTGATCGAAGGCACCCTGGCCAAGGCGTTCGGTTGCCTGGGCGGCTATATCACCGGATCGGAAGCGCTGGTCGATGCAGTGCGCTGCAATGCGCCGGGCTTCATCTTCACGACATCGCTGCCGCCGGCGGTTGTCGGGGCGGCTCTGGCTAGTGTCCGCTTCGTGAGCGAGCACGACGAGTTGCGTCAGAAGCACCAGGAACGTGCGGCCACGCTGAAGGCGATGCTGGCACAGGCGGGGCTTCCCGTCATGGCAAGCGAAACCCACATCGTTCCCGTTCTTGTCGGTTGTCCCGTGCGAGCCAAGGAAATCACCGATCTTCTTTTCCTCGATCACGGGATCTATGTGCAGCCGATCAACTATCCGACGGTGCCGAAAGGTACGGAACGATTGCGCCTGACACCGAGCCCGCTTCACAGCGACGAACTGATGGCAGTGCTGGTTGATGCGCTGCTCGATGTATGGAAACGCGTCGGCGTCGAATCGCGGCAGGCCGCCTGAACCGCACGATCGCATCATTAATCTGAACGACTCTTGGCCCCCGCGCCCGAGAGCGAGACAAGGTCAGATTGAACCAGTTCTGTTGGATGAAATCGCGCCTGTCCACCAGGAAGGTCTTGAGAAGCGTAGTGGGACTACGGTCGAAAGACCTGACGCCGTGGATGGTCGATTTCATTCAACCCCCTGGGCCGGTTGCCTTTTAGCCATTTCCATCGGGTTTTGTCTCGACCGTACCCCCGGTATGGTCTTCGCCAAAACCCTCGACCCTGACAAAAATGCAATCCGGCAGAACGATTCAATCTGACCTTGTCTCGCTCTAGCCGGCGCGGGGGTTTTTGCGTTAAGGACCGGTCAACCTGGTGATCAAGGCGGCCGCTCTTGACGAAAGTCAAGGATGCGCCGTGGCCATGTCCGTCATGCTTGTTTTCGATCAACCATGGGGATGGACATGACAGATTCGAATGAACCGGCTGCGTCCGAAGCGAGCGTGCGCATCCCGCCGATGCAGCGTCTGCTCGACAATCACTTTCTTCTGCTCTTCCTCGGCGTCACGGTGCCGACGGTGCTCTACATCGTCTGGGGCGTCATGGAGCTTTCGCAGATTCCGATCGCGGAATAGGAGGCGGAAATGGCACTCACATCACCTGAATCCAGGGTCTGGTGGAATGAACGCATCGGGCGGGGGGAACTGATCTGGATTTCGATCGCGTTCCTCTGGGGCGTGCTGATGTTCTCGATGATGATCTGGTGGCACCTGGAGGGGAAACAGAACCTCTCCAACGAGGTGTATCGAATCTCGCCATCGACATTCGAGGCCAAGACTGAGGAATTCGCGGAAAAGTACAAGGTGCGCGAGGAAGCGGACGTTCCCGTTGTCCGGCCGCCGCCTGGCGGCGATGCCTACATGCTGGGCCGCTTGTGGGAGTGGTGGCCGATTCTTGAGCTTAAGAAAGGCCAGAAATACCGACTGCGGCTGTCCTCGCTCGACTGGCAGCACGGCTTCTCGCTGCAGCCGGTCAACATCAATATCCAGATTCATCCGGGCCTCGAACATGTGGTCACGCTGACGCCTACGCAAACCGGCGAATTCAGTGTGGTCTGCAATGAATTCTGCGGCGCCGGACACCACACGATGGTCGGCCGGATCCACGTGGTCGACTAGATGCCGGCGGAGGGAAGATCATGAGCGTAACAGCTGAAACCAGCTTCATAGGCGGTATAGCCGCAAAGTTCCGGACCTGCCCGGCGACCAGTCTCAAGGTCGATCTCGCGGCAGAAAAGCTCATCAAGGCCAATGCGGTCGCGGCCGTCGTCTTCCTTGCGGTGGGCGGGCTGTTCGGTTTGCTGGTCGCTCTGACGCGCTGGCAGGCGGTGCATCTGCTGTCGTCCGACATGTTCTATCTGGTCCTGACGGCGCACGGTCTCAACGTGCTGCTGGTGTGGATCATCTTCTTTGAAATCGCGGTGCTTTATTTCGCCTCCGCGATTTTGCTCAACTGCCGGCTGGCGACGCCAAAAATAGCGTGGGTTGCGTTCGGCCTGATGCTCGCAGGCGCGATTCTGGTGAACGTGACCGTGCTGCAGGGCGAAGCCAGCATCATGTTCACGAGCTACGTGCCGATGAAGGCACCGCCCAACTTCTATCTCGGGCTCATCGTCTTTGCGGTCGGCGCCTTGCTCGGCTGCTTCATCTTCCTCGCAACGCTGACGATCGCCAAGGAAGAGGGTACCTACGAAGGCTCGATTCCGCTGGTGACGTTCGGTGCGTTGACCGCATGCATCATCGCGATCTTCACCTTGGCCAGCGGGGCCGTCATCCTGATCCCGACCTGGCTGTGGGCGCTCGGTTACATCAGCCATATCGATACGGTGATGTACAAGCTGGTGTGGTGGGCCATGGGGCATTCGTCCCAGCAGATCAACATGGCCGCGCAGGTTGCCATCTGGTACGCGATCCCCGCAATCCTTCTGGGTGCCAAGCCGTTGTCCGAGAAGGTCAGCCGCGGCGCCTTCCTGATGTACATCCTGTTCCTGCAGCTGGCGAGCGCGCACCACATGCTGGTCGAGCCGGGCCTCAGCTCCGAGTGGAAGGTCTTCAACACCTCCTACGCGATCTATCTCGCGGTTCTCGGCAGCATGATCCACGGCATGTCGATCCCGGGCGCGATCGAGGCGGCTCAGCGGCGCAACGGTTTCACCAATGGTGTCTTCCAGTGGCTGAGGCGTGTGCCATGGAGCAACCCGGCATTTGCCGGCATGTTCCTGTCGCTGGTGCTGTTCGGTTTCCTCGGCGGAATCTCCGGCGTGGTGCTGGGCACCGAGCAGATCAACATCATGCTCCACAACACGCTCTACGTACCGGGTCACTTCCACGCGACCGTCGTCGCCGGAACCACGCTGGCGTTCATGTCGATCACCTATCTCCTGGTGCCGCTGATCTTCCAGCGTGAGATCATCTGGCCGCGCCTGGCGAGGTGGCAGCCCTACGTGTTCGGCATCGGTGCGGCCGGCATTTCGCTGTTCATGATGGGTGCCGGTACGCTCGGCGTATCCCGCCGTCACTGGGACATCACCTTCTCAGATGCGGCGCTGAGCTTCGACTATCCGCCGGCGGCGTTCCTGATGCTGGCTCTGAACGGCATCTTCGCGATCCTCGCGTCGATCGGCGGCGTCATGTACGTGCTGATCACCGTGGCCAGCGTGCTGTTCGGCAAGAAGGTCGACGCCACGAATGTCGTTCAGGCTCTGGGGCCGATGCCGCAGAAGCAGATGAGCGATGCCGTGAAGAGTTACGGTAATGCCGGGACGTTCCATCTCCCCGGAACGTACATCCTGGTCACCGTCTTCTTCACGGCGTTCGTTCTCTACTACTTCGTGAACTGGAAGTACCTGTCCGAACTTTGGCTTCTGGGCTGATCTGAGTTGAGGAGAGCCATGTCCGGCGTACATCCGGAGGAGACGATGAGCACACTGGCGATAGGCAGAAGCAGCACGATCAGCGACGCCATCATGGTGTTCAAGCCGCGGATTGCCATCGCCATCATGCTCAGCGCCATGGGCGGGCTGGCCGTTGCCCAGGGACAGATGCCGGATCTCTGGCAGGCCGCGGTGCTGTCGCTCGCGGTGTTCCTGGCGGCCGGCAGCGCCGGCGCCTTCAACCAGTTCGTCGAGCACGATCTTGACGCCAGGATGAAGCGTACGGCCAACCGTCCGTTTGTAACCGGACAGTTCACGGCCGGTCCGGCCTGGCTCAGCGTCATTATCGGACTGCTTGCGGTGTCCGTGCTGGCGGCCGGGCTGGCGACCAACTGGTGGGCGGCGCTCTATACGTTCCTCGGCGCCTTCACCTATGGCGTCGTCTACACAATATGGCTGAAGCGCCGGACGTGGCTCAACATCGTGGTCGGCGGGCTTGCAGGGAGCTTCGCGGTTCTCGCGGGTGCAGCGGCCGTCGATCCGGTCATCGGCATCGAGGCGCTGCTGCTGACGCTGGTTCTTTTTCTCTGGACGCCGCCGCATTTCTGGAGCCTCGCCATGGTGGCGAGCGATGACTACGAGCGGGCCGGCGTGCCGATGCTGCCGGTCATCGCCGGCGACCGGTTCTGTGCCTGGGTGATCCTCGGACATACGGTCGTGCTCAGCCTGGCGGCGCTGGTTCCCGCGTTTTACGGGATGGGAGCGGTGTACCTTGCGGGTGCCGTCGTCGGAGGCGCGCTGTTCACGCTGACCAGCATAAGGCTGGTCCAGTGCCCCTCACGTCGCAATGCGCTTCAGAATTTCTTTGCGAGCCTGCTTCAGCTCTGTCTGCTGCTCGGTGCGGCAATCGCCGAACGGGCATTCGGGGTCATTGGATGAGATATGCTCTTGTCGCGTTATTTGCCTTTCTGTTCGCAACCGATGCTCCAGCCGCAACGCTGCCCACCGAGAGCGATGCGATAGCGAGTTCGCAGGCGGCGATCGGCAATGTCCTGCCCAAACTGACCTTCACGGATACCAATGGCCGCCAGGTTGCCCTCGATGACTATCGCGGACGGCCTCTGCTCGTGAGCCTCGTCTATACCGGCTGTGCGGATGTCTGTCCGACCATCATCGACAATCTGCACCCCGCAGTGGAAATCGCCCAGGCCGCGCTGGGCGATGACAGTTTTTCGGTCGTGACCATCGGGTTCGATCCGCGCAACGACACGCCTGCACGGATGCGCTCGTTCGCGCGCTCAAGGGGCGTCGACCTGCCCAACTGGAATTTCCTGTCCGGATCGGCAACCGACATCGATCAACTCATCAAGTCTGTCGGCTTCGTGATGGTCCCGTCGGCGGCCGGGTTCGACCACATGGCACAGGTGAGCATCATCGATACGGACGGCCGCATCTATCAGCAGATCTACGGCGGGATCTTCGAGGTTCCAGCCGTCGTCGAGCCGCTCAAGGATCTGGTCTTCGGGCGCCGCAAGCCGTTGCTTTCCCTGAGCGGAATCGCCGACCGGGTGAAGCTCTTCTGTACGGTCTACAACCCCAATACCGGCCGCTACTATTTCAACTATTCCCTGTTCATAGGAATCGCGATCGGCCTTGCCTGCCTTGCGCTTGTGCTGTTCTGGCTCGTTCGTGAATTCTTCCGGTCCGGAGGACCGCGCAAAGGAGCTGCCTGATGGGGGCCGTGCAATCGGTTCTGCGGCTTGGGTTCGACTTCGCCGAAACCCTGCTTGGGCGCATTTTCGCGCCGCAATGGAATCCGCTGCTGAATCTCGGTGCGCTCGGGTTCTTTCTCTACTGGATAATCACGGCGAGCGGCATCTACGTCTATATCTTCTTCGATACCGGCGTCACGGAAGCCTACGGCTCGATCGAATACATGACCCATGACCAGTGGTATGCCGCAGGGGTCATGCGCAGCCTCCACCGCTACGCCTCGGACGGCCTCGTCGTCGTGATGCTTGCGCATCTGATGCGTGAGTTTGCCCTCGACCGCTATCGCGGCGTGCGCTGGTTCAGCTGGGTGACAGGCGTGCCGATCCTCATCATGGTGTTCATCGCCGGCATCAGCGGATACTGGCTCGTCTGGGACCGTCTGGCACAGTACGTGGCGATCGTTTCAACCGAGTGGCTCGACCTGTTGCCGATTTTTGGTGAGCCGATCGCTCGGAACTTCCTGTCGCCCGAGGCGCTGGACAGCCGCTTCTTCACGTTGATGATCTTCATGCATATCGCCGTGCCGCTGATCGCGCTCGTGCTCCTGTGGCTGCATCTCCAGCGTGTCACCAAGCCGCGCATCAACCCGCCGCGCGGCCTGGCAATACTCGCCTTCGGGGCGCTGCTTGCGCTGTCGCTTGTGCATCCGGCCGTCAGCCAGGGACCAGCAGATCTTGCCAAGGTGCCTGGTCAGGTCGGGCTCGACTGGTTTTACCTGCCGCTGTTTCCACTGCTTGAGAGCTGGCCCGGTGAAGTTACCTGGAGCGCTGCGCTCTGCCTGACCGTTATCATGGTGGTGATGCCCTGGCTGCCGCCGATGAAGAAGCCCCGCGCCGCGGTTGTCGACCTTGCCAACTGCAACGGCTGTTCGCGGTGCATGAACGATTGTCCTTACAATGCCATCGAGATGGTTCAGCGGTCGGACGGCCGTGCTTTCGAGCGAGAGCCCATCGTCAGCCCGGAATTCTGCGTGGCCTGCGGGATCTGTGCCGGTTCCTGCCCGACGTCGACGCCGTTTCGCCGCCTCTCGGAGCTGTCTCCCGGCATCGACATTCCTGACTATACGATCGCGGATCTGCGCTCCGCGACCATGCGGGCGACATCCGGACTCTCCGGTCAGAGCAGGATCCTGGTCTTCGGCTGCAATCACGGGGTGTCCCTGGAGCAATTCCGTAGCGATTCAGTGGCGACGGTTCCGATCACATGCGCCGGTCAGCTGCCGCCCTCGTTCATCGACTTTGTCCTGAGCAGGAAGCTCGCAGACGGCGTGATCGTGACAGGTTGCTCGGAAAGCAGCTGCCATGCCCGTTTCGGCATCCAGTGGACGATGGACCGGTTCCATCGCGAACGGGACCCGCGTCTGCGCAGAAGGGTGCCGCGTGAGCGGCTGAAGACCGCGTGGGTGGGGCGTTCGGGCGGATCCCGATTGAAGGTTCTGCTCAAGGCTTTTGCCCGTGACCTGGCGGCCATGCCCGAACCTGAACCGAAGCCTCCGCCTAAGGCCAGTGATACCGAAGACAGGGAGCGCGAGGATGCATAGTCCGTTTCAGTATCTCGGCCAGATCGTCTTCTTCGGGATCGTCGCGGCGGCAACCGGCTACCTCGCCAGCAATCCGGTGTACAATCAGGTCGCGGAGGACATGGCACAGATCAAGCTGAGCTTTGCCCATGGTGCCGAACGAAAGGTGGATTGCCGACGCCTGACGTCCAAGGAGATCGCGAAGCTGCCGCCGTCGGAGCGCAGGCCCAATACCTGCTCACGGGAACGCATCGCGATGCACGTGCAGCTGGTGATCAATGACGAGTTGCTCTACGACGAGCATCTGGAGCCGACCGGACTGTCCAGCGACGGCCCGGCCCAGACCTACAGGAAGTTCCTGGTGCCGGCCGGAACACATACGCTGGTGGCGCGGCTGCGTGACACCAAGAGAGCGGAAGGCTTCGATTACGAAACGACGCGGCAGGTCAGTCTGGCACCCTGGCAGAACCTGGCGATCGACTTCCGGGCCGATGCCGGAGGCTTCACATTCCGATGAAGGAGCGGTAGCGATGGCCCTGCTGGAGTGGCGCAAGGAATTCGAGACCGGTGTTCCGGATGTGGACCACGAACATCGCGAACTGGTCGACCTCATCAACGAGCTGCACGGGCAATTGGGTGGCGATGCGCCTGAAGAGACGGTGAGCGCGTTCCTGGGTGAGGTCTTTGCGAAAATCTCGGCGCATTTCGCGCTCGAGGAATCGATCATGCGCAAGCATGGCTACGATGAATATCCCGAGCACAAGGAAGACCACGAAAAGCTGCTCGACGACATTCGCGACATCATGGACGACTACGATTCAGGCACGTACCTCAATTACGAAGAGGCGCTGTCAAATGCGGTGCGGGACTGGTTCGTCGATCACTTCAAGACGAAGGATGCCCGGTTGCACAAGTTGCTCGGCGTTTAGGCCTCGTGCCCTTCCAGTGCACGGGTCAGCAGGGCAGCCAACCTCGGTGCCATCGGCAGCCCGGCTGCGGCCGCAATGCCGTCTGAAGACATCTTGCGGGCAGTCTTGGCCAGGATATCGATGACCTTTTCGTCCGTGTGACCGTCGATGAATTCGGCGGCATAGTGTTCGAGGAAGACAAGGCAGGCGGTATCTTCAAGGGTCTGGGCCTCAGGGTCCTGCTTCAGGCGCTCCTTGCGGATCAGCGCGCCGACCCTGGCACAGTCGTCCTCTCCGTAGCCGGCTTCGGTCATCAGTTCGGCGGTCCGGCGGGCATGGAAGTCCTTCAGGTCCTTGCGCCACTTCAGATAACCGACCCGGCCTTCCGGGTAGGAATGGCGCGGCGAAGTCCAGCGCTCGATGTGCTGGCCGCGGGCCGCGATCTGCAGGTGTTCGGACGATCCGGGACGGAAGCCCGCGAGTGCACTGTCCATGCGTTCGCCGTAGACCAGTTCGGCGGGACGATCGCGGCCGTCGTCATCGATCGTGTTCGGGTCCGCCGCGTTGGCCTTGTCGATGAGGCCAAGCACGGTATCGAGGCGCGGTTCGCTCATTGTGTCGATATTCCGTCCTGGCGGCCTGTTGGAGACGCATAGTTCTTCAGGCGTTCGATGTCGCTGATCGCGGCAGCGCCCCGCTCGATCCGGACCCCGATCCCGCGCAGGCGGGCAAACGCCCGCGACAGGCTTTCTGGCTTCATACCGAGCCGGCCGGCGATCAGTGCCTTGTCATAGGGCAGGCCGATGGTGCAGGCGCCTTCATCGACCGGGCAGAGCGAGGTCAGGAACCGGGCCACGCGCTGCGCGCTGCTGTAGGTCTTGAGCTGCTCGATCTGCCTGACGAGCTGGCGCAGGTGACGCGATGTCGATGCCAGCATCGAGAGCGCGATCTCCGGATTGTTCCGGATCCGGTGCAGGAGAGCGTGGCTCGGGATGCGCAACAGGCGCACCGGGGTCACGGCCTCCGCATTGACCGGGTATTCGTCGTTGGTGAAGACCGGGGCTTCGGCGAAGCTCTGCCCGCGCGCGAAGACCGCGACGACGGCTTCCTCGCCTCCCGGTGTCAGGCGGTAGATCTTCACCCATCCTTCGAGCACGATGTAGCAGGCTTTCGCCGGCTCGCCCTGGATGAACAGCATTTCGCCGGCATCGACCGATTGTACAGAAGTGTCGGTGAGCAGCCCGTCGAACACGTCGTTCGGCAGGCCCGACAAGAGCGCAGTATTTGCGACGAGCTTGTAATCCTCACCCCCCTGCGGCAGTGGCATGATTCGACCCTCCACAATTTGCGCCCGTAGGGCCGATGTCGTTCGCGATTGGTGCTGCATCATGCTTCCGCAACCGCATGAGGCGGACCATTTTCATCGGCCGGGGCGTGCTGAAACAGCCTTTTTCATTCACTTCGCCGTGGCAGATGTGCTCACGGAGCAGATGCGCATCGCGCTGTTCCAGCCAGAATGCTTGCCGATACTGGCCTTTACCGCCGTCGCGGGCATTGACATAGATCATGGTCTTTCCATGGAGAAACGACGTTCCTTCAGGGTCGATTTGCCGCGTGTGTGCCAGTGACGGCTTGATGTCTGTCAAGGCCGCGAGCGACTGGTGGCGGGGAACATGAAGGGCCGCGCGGCACGCTGCCGGCGGCCGAATTTGTGCCGGAATTGCGGGAAAACCCGGAGTTGGGGGGATACACCGATGATCAGAATTCTGGGGCTGTTTGTCCTTTTGCTGGCGGGGCTTCCCGCGCCCGCCACGGCGCAGGGGGCGATCGTCAGTCATCCGATGGATGCGCTGACCTATCCCGAAATCGACAAGGCGGTAAAGCTCGCGCGGGAGGCGGGGCTCGCCGATGCGTCCACCGCCTTTCCGATGATCACGCTGAAGGAAATGCCGAAGGCTGACGTGCTCGTCTGGAAGCCGGGTGAGCCATTTACGCGCTCGGCATTCATGGTGATGCGCAGGCCCGGCGAGACGGTCGAAGCCGTTGTCGATCTGACGGCGGGGCGCGTCGTATCCCACCGGATCGTGCCGGGCGCGCAACCCTCGATCATGGATGCGGAGTGGAAGCGGGCGGCCCGTCTGGTCAAGGCGGACGAGCGCTGGCAGAAGGCCATGCGCCGGCGCAACTACACCGACCTTGCGCAGGTCAGTTGCGCGCCGCAATCGGCCGGGCACTTTCCCGGCGAAAACTTCGGCGAGCGCCGGATCTTCAAGGTGCCCTGTTATCACGACGTCAAGCGGCCGGGGCGCGATCATCCGGACTGGTCGCGGCCGATCGAGGGCGTGATTGCAGTGGTCGATGTGGATGCCGGCGCGGTCATTGACGTGATCGATGTGGATCCGGTGCTGCCGGCGGAAGCCGTCAGGCGTCACGGGCTCGGGCCGATGCCGATCCGCGATGAGCCCAAGCCGGTGGTCAACGTCTCGCCGCAAGGGCCGAACTTCACGCTGAAGGGCGGGATCGAGATCGACTGGAACGCCTGGAGCTTCCATGTGCGTGGCGACCGGCGCGCCGGGCTGATCGTTTCGCTCGCGCGGTTCCGGGACGGCGACGAGGCGCGGCTGGTGGCCTACCAGCTTGCGCTGACCGAGATGTTCGTGCCCTACATGGATCCGCATCCGGGCTGGCGCTACAAGGCGTTTCTCGACGCCGGGGAGTACGGCCTCGGCTACCTGACGTCGTCGCTGGAGAAGGGCAGGGACTGCCCGAAGCAGTCGGTCTACGTGACCATGGCGTTTCCGTCGGACCGCGGCGGCATGTTCAGAAAGAAGAATGCGGTCTGCATCTTCGAGCGAAACACCGCCGATCCAGCGTGGCGGCAGGCTTCGCTGGCGGGGCGGCGGACCCTGTCGGCGCCCAAGGTCGAGCTCGTCGTGCGGTTCATCCCGACACTCGGCAATTACGACTATGTCATTGATTACGTGTTCGAAAGCACCGGTCAGATCCGGGTGCGCGCCGGGGCCACCGGCATGGATGCGGTCAAGACCGTGCCCTTCGCCCGGGCCGATGAGCCGGGAGCGGAGAAGCTCGCCGAGTACGGCATGCTGGTCGCGCCCTATACGCTCGCGCCCTATCACGATCACTATTTCAACTTCCGCATCGATCTTGATGTCGACGGTCAGGCCAACACGCTCATCCGGGAGCATTTCGAGCCGAAACGCCTGCCGGAGAACAATCCGCGGCGCAGCCTCTGGACACTCCGCCGCGAGGCCATGAAAACGGAAGGCCCGGTGGTCGCCGACCCCGGCGGACGCGGCGAGCTCTGGCGCATCATCAATCCGGCACGCAAGACCGAGCTCGGCCACAACACGGGCTACCAGCTCGAAGCCTCGACCTCGATGCCGTCGATCCTGTCACCGGACGACCCGCCGCAGATGCGCGCCGCCTTCAGCGCCCACAAGCTCTGGGTGACGGCATTCAAGCCTGAAGAATACTGGGCGGCGGGCGATTACCCCAACCAGAGCAAGGGCGGGGACGGCCTGCCCAAATTCGTCTCAGATCGCGAGGCGGTCGAGAATAAGGACCTCGTGCTCTGGTATACGATCGGCTTCCGGCATGTGACGCGGCCGGAGGATTGGCCGATCCTGCCGACGCGGTGGTTCGAGTTCCGGTTGAGACCCTACGGCTTCTTCACCCGCGACCCGTCACATGACGTCGCGACGCATTTTGTCCAGTCCAGAGACGGCGAACAGCAATAGGGCTCGCTATTTCTCCGGGACCATCTGCCAGGAGGCGTCGGTTTCGACGACCGAGGCCGTGCTGGCATGGAGATGCTCGACAAGGCCGGGCTCCAGCTTGAGCCGTGCGGCGAGCATGGCGAGGTAGCCGCGTTCAGCCGCGCCGTCCGGGTCGATGACGAGCAGGGAGGCGGCGTAGATCTCTGCAGCCTGTTCAGGCGTCCGGGCGGCGTCTGCCACTTCACCGACATTCAGGGGCTTGGAGAGCTCGTCGTTGATGAAGGCCCGGTCGTCGCCGCTCAGTTCGAGCGCGCCGAGCTGTTCCGCAATCCGTCCGCGTTCCTCGTCGGTGACGTGACCGTCGGCCTTGGCGGCCGCGATCATGGCGCGGATCAGAGCCCGGCTCAGGTCATCCGCGTCGGCCTCGGTGTCCGGCACGAAAGGCGTCTCTGCCGGCGCCTGCAGTCTGTCGGGCTGCGGTGCCGGTGCTGCAGGAGCAGGGGCCTTGTTGGCCTGCCAGTCGCTCCATGCCTTGTAGGCCAGGCCGCCGACGAGGGCGATGCCGCCAACCTTCAGCGCGGATTTGGCAATCTTGCGGGGTTTCTTGCCGCCCAGAAGAAGTCCGGCCAGTCCGCCCGCGATCGCGCCGGTGGCGAGACCACCCTTGCCGCTGAGCATGCTGTCGAGGCTGAATCCCGAACCCTGGCCACGGCCGGATTGTCCTGACGATTGTCCGAGAAACTGGTCAAGAAGGGCTTTTGCATCATGCATCGTCGAACTGAATCCTCATTGCTGTGCGCCGCGCGCAATCCATTCACTCTGTTCCAAAAAGTGGGGGCTTTCGGGCGGATCGCAAGGGGGGGGACCGGGCAGAAATTGACAGAAATTTTCTATCAAAAATGCTGTCACCTTGAGGTGCAGTCTAATCAGGCCATCGGACGAAATATTCTTTCCGAACCGTCACCGTGGACGCAGGAAAATGACCGTTGCCGCGATGGTCAGGGCGCGATGTCGATCACGAGCTTGCCGCTCTGCTCGCCGCGTTCCATGCGGTCGTAACCGGCCGGGAGATCGTCGAGCGGGTAGGTCTTCTCGATCAGCGGCGTAATGAGGCCGCGGGCGGTGATGTCGATCAACTGCCGGAACTCTTCGAGATCGCCCATGGTCGAGCCGTAGATTGCAATCTGACGGGCGAACAGCCGCTGGATATCGGCGGACGGATGACCGCCGGTCGTCGCACCGCAGGTTATGACGCGTCCGCCGGCGCGCAGCGAGCGCAGGCTGTCGCCCCAGCTGGCTTCGCCGACATTGTCGATGACCATGTCGACACCGGCGCCGGCCGTCAGTTCGAGGACGCGCTTGGCGACCTTTTCGTTCTTGTAGTTGATGCCGTCTTCGGCGCCGAGTCCCGCGGCCCATTCAAGCTTTTCGTCAGAGGAAGACGTGACGATGGCGCGTGCGCCGATCATCTTGGCCATCTGCAGACAGGCCGATGCGACGCCACCACCAATGCCCATAATCAGGACGGTTTCCGCCGAAAGCAGAGGATCCTTGCCGAACATCATGCGCCACGCCGTGAGATAGGCGACGGGCAACGTAGCGGCCTGCTGCCAGGACAGGGCGTCCGGTTTCGGCAAGAAGCATTTCTCCGGCATGGCGATGTATTCCGCACAGGTGCCGTTGCGGGTTTCGCCCGCAATATCGAACTTGATGCAGTTGGGCTGATCGCCCGCGCGGCAGGCCCGGCAGCGTCCGCAGAACGCCATGGGATAGAGGATAACCGGATCACCGGGCCGCAGGCGCGATCCGGAAGGCGCTTCCACGATCTCGCCGACGCCGTCGACACCAAGGACGATCGGCAGTTCGTGGCGGATGCCGGCGCCGTTGTCGCGCATGTAGAGGTCGACCCGGTTGATCGAGGCGGCGCGGATTTTCATCACGGCTTCACCCGCGGCCGGCGTCGGGTCGTCAAAATCGCCGATCCGCAGACCGTCCTTGCCGCGTTCTTCAAGAACCGCTGCCTTCACGGACCATCCTCCCTCTTACGCAAGCGTCACATCGATGGTAACCCAATAAGCATGCGGGAAAGCCGATTTAATCATACGTGACCGCAGGTCACGCGAGAATGCCCGGGAGGTTTGGTATGGAGCGCCTGAAAGACAGAGTGGCCGTCGTTACCGGCGGCGGTGGCGGGATCGGCAGTGCGACGTGCCGGCGATTTGCGGAGGAAGCCGCGAAAGTCGCCGTCTGGGATATGGACAGGGAAGCCGCGGCTTCCGTTGCCGATGCGATCACCGGGAACGGCGGGCAGGCGGTGGCCATTGCCGCCGATATCACCGATCTGGACGCTGTTAAGGCCGGGGTTGCCCGTATCGCGGACGAACTGGGCGACATCGATATCCTGATCAACAATGCCGGCTGGGACATGTTCAAGCCGTTTCTGCAGACGGATCCCGAATTCTGGCGCAAGGTGATCGATATCAATCTCGTCGGTCCGCTGAACATGCACTATGCGATCCTGCCCGGCATGGCGGAGCGCGGATACGGACGTGTGGTCAGCATCTCGTCCGATGCCGGCCGTGTCGGGTCGAGTGGCGAGTCCGTCTACGCCGCATGCAAGGCAGGGATCATGGGATTCTCGAAAACGCTTGCCCGCGAACATGCCCGGCAGGGGATCACCTTCAACGTGGTCTGCCCGGGGCCGACCGACACGGCGCTGTTCGCGAACTACTCGGAAGGCGCCGGGAACCCGGAAAAACTGCGCGAGGCCATGAAAAGGGCAATCCCCGTCGGCCGGATCGCGACCCCGGAGGACCTGCCGGGGGCGATCGCGTTTCTGGCCAGCGACGACGCGGCCTATATCACCGGACAGGTCATCAGCGTGTCCGGCGGTCTGACCATGAACGGATAAGGATGAGCCGGAATGCAATATGAAGATCTCCTCTATGACGTGACCGACGGTGTGGCGCGGATCACGATCAACCGCCCGGACAAGATGAACGCCTTCCGGGGCGTCACGTGCGAGGAACTGCTCGACGCGCTGACGAAGGCCGCCTGGGACAAGAGCGTTGGCGCGATCGTGCTGGCGGGCGCCGGCGACCGGGCGTTCTGCACCGGTGGCGACCAGTCGGCGCACGAGGGCGGCTATGACGGCCGCGGTACGATCGGGCTGCCGATCGAGGAACTGCACACCGCGATCCGCGACGCGCCGAAACCGGTGATCGCGCGGGTCCAGGGTTACGCGATCGGCGGCGGCAACGTGCTGTGCACGATCTGCGATTTCACGATCGCCTCCGACAAGGCGGTCTTCGGTCAGGTCGGCCCGAAGGTGGGTTCGGTCGACCCGGGCTACGGGACGGCCTATCTGGCGCGTGTCGTCGGCGAGAAGAAGGCCCGCGAGATGTGGTACCTGTGCCGCCGCTACCCTGCCGCGGAAGCGCTGGCCATGGGGCTGGTGAACACGGTGGTGCCGCACGACGAACTCGATGCCGAGGTCGACAGGTGGTGTGCGGAGATTATGGAGCGCAGCCCGACGGCCATCGCCATCGCGAAACGGTCCTTCAACATGGATACGGACCACATTCGCGGTATCGCCGGCATGGGCATGCAGGCACTCAGCCTCTATTACGAGACCGAGGAGTCCAAGGAAGGCGTCGACGCGTTTCTCGAAAAGCGCAAGCCCGACTTCCGCAAGTTCGTGCGCTGAGCCGAGCTGGTATCGGTAAGAATTCCGCCGGATTTCCGCGTTTCGGGCGAATTGAATTGATCGGCCGGGAAAAATTTGATCAAATGATAAAAAAATAAATTGCATTCGCGCAGAGCGGGGCGGGGTGAATTGCTGAGGGAGATACGCCATGAGTACAGATGGCAGGTCTGACGGCATTGCTGCAGGCCGACTGAGCAGCGAACAGTACACGGAAAACTTCTCCGACCTGCATCCGCCGCTGAGCGCACACGAAGCCTTCGTCGAGTCCGACCGGTGTTATTTCTGCTACGACGCGCCGTGCGTCACGGCCTGTCCGACCGGAATCGACATTCCACTGTTCATCCGCCAGATCCTTGCCGACAACCCGTCCGGTGCCGGCAAGACGATCTTCGACGAGAACATCCTGGGCGGCATGTGCGCCCGGGCCTGTCCGACCGAAACACTGTGCGAGCAGGCCTGTGTGCGCAACACCGGCGAGGACCGGCCGGTCAAGATCGGAGAACTGCAGCGCTTTGCCACCGATCACAGGATGGAAGCCGCTGATCATCCCTACGAGCGCGCAATGGCGACCGGAAAGAGCGTTGCTGTCGTCGGTGCGGGGCCGGCCGGGCTTGCCTGCGCGCACAGGCTGGCGCGCTACGGCCATGACGTGACCGTCTTCGAGGCGCGTGAAAAACCGGGCGGCCTCAACGAATTCGGCATCGCGACATACAAGACGGTGGACCAGTTCGCCGAGCGCGAAGTGGATTTCGTTCTCGGTATTGGCGGCATCACCGTCGAGACCGGCAAGGCGCTCGGCCGTGACTTCTCGCTCGCCGATCTGCGTCAGCGTTTCGACGCCGTATTCCTCGCCATGGGGCTCGCCGGCGTCAACGCACTGACGCTCGACGGCGAGGACCTGGACGGTGTGCATGATGCCATCGAATTCATTGCCGACCTGCGGCAGAGCGTTGATTTCGCCAATGTGCCGGTCGGCCGCAAGGTGGTCGTGATCGGCGGTGGCATGACGGCGATCGACGCGGCGGTGCAGTCGAAGCTGCTCGGCGCCGAAGACGTGACGATTGCCTATCGCCGCGGCCAGGAGGCCATGAACGCCAGCGAGTTCGAACAGGACCTGGCCCAGACCAGGGGCGTAAGCATCAAGCATTTTGTTCAACCGGCCCGCATCCTGGGCAACGGCAAGGTGACGGGCATCGAACTCGAATACACGCAACTGAACGGCGGGTCGCTGAGCGGCACCGGCGAGACCTTTACGCTGGAAGCGGATATGGTGTTGAAGGCGATCGGGCAGTCCTTTGACGGCGATCCGCTTGAGGATACCGGCGATACGCCCGAACTTGAGCGCGGCCGTATCAAGGTCGATGCGGAGCGCAGGACATCGCTGGCCGATGTCTGGGCGGGGGGCGACTGCGTCGCCGACGGCGAGGACCTGACGGTCGTCGCGGTCCAGGACGGCAAGGTTGCCGCGGAATCGATCCACGCAACGCTCGCCGGATGAAAGGAGTAAGCCATGGCTGACATCCGTAACGACTTCATCGGCATCAAATCTCCCAACCCGTTCTGGCTGGCCTCGGCGCCGCCGACCGACAAGGAATACAACGTCGTACGCGCGTTCAAGGCCGGCTGGGGCGGCGTTGTCTGGAAGACGCTGGGCGAGGATCCGCCGATCGTAAATGTGAACGGGCCGCGCTACGGCGCGATCCACTCGGGCGACCGGCGCCTGATCGGCTTCAACAATATCGAGCTGATCACCGACCGGCCGCTGGATGTGAACCTGCAGGAAATCAAGCAGGTCAAGCGCGACTGGCCGGACCGGGCGATGGTGGTTTCGCTCATGGTGCCCTGCGAGGAGCAGAACTGGGTCGGCATCCTCAAGAAAGTCGAGGACACGGGCGCGGACGGGGTCGAGCTCAATTTCGGCTGTCCGCACGGCATGTCCGAACGCGGCATGGGATCGGCGGTGGGCCAGGTGCCCGACTACATCGAAATGGTGGCGCGCTGGTGCAAGGCCAACACGCGCATGCCGGTGATCGTCAAGCTGACGCCCAACATCACGGATATCCGCTATCCGGCACGCGCGGCCCTTGCCGGCGGCGCGGACGCGGTCTCGCTGATCAATACGGTCAGTTCCATTGTCAGCGTCGACCTCGACACCATGTCGCCCGAGCCGTCGATCGACGGCAAGGGTTCGCACGGCGGCTACTGCGGTCCGGCGGTCAAGCCGATCGCCCTCAACATGGTGGCCGAGATTGCCCGAGATCCGGAAACGGCAGGCCTGCCGATCTCGGGCATCGGCGGCATCACAACATGGCGCGACGCCGCGGAGTTCATGGCGCTCGGCGCCGGCAACGTCCAGGTCTGCACGGCCGCCATGGTCTACGGCTTCAAGATCATCGACGAACTGGTCAGCGGGCTCGAAAACTGGATGGACGAGGCGGGCTACGAACGGCTCGACCAGTTTACCGGCATGGCCACGCCGAATGTGACGGACTGGCAGTATCTCAACCTGAACCACGTGGTGAAGGCGCGGATCGATCAGGATTCCTGCATCAAGTGCGGGCGCTGTCATATCGCGTGTGAGGACACGTCGCACCAGGCCATCACGTCGACGGTGAACGGTGAGCGACGGTTCGAGGTGATCGACGAGGAATGCGTCGGCTGCAATCTCTGCGTCAGTGTCTGCCCGGTCGAGAACTGTATCACGATGGAGACCCTGACCGACGGCGTCGATCCGCGCACCAAGGAGCCGATCAGCACCGACTACGGCAACTGGACGACTCACCAGAACAACCCGTCGCGGGTGACCGAGGCCGCCGAATAGTGGTCGACGGCGCCGGGGCAGCGGCGGGACACCGTCCGCTCTGGCGCGCCCATGCGGCGATGTTCGCCTTTGCGTTCCTGATCAGCACGTCCTTCACGGTCGGGCAGGCGATCACGAATGCTGTCGATCCGGCGGCGCTCACCTTTCTGCGCTTTGTCCTAGCGCTCTCGATCTTCGCAGTGCTGCTGAAAGCCGGCGGTGAGGGATTCGGCCTTCCCGGCGGCCGGGATGTGCTGCGCTACGGCTGGCTGGCGCTCTTGGTGGTGACCTACTTCGTCGCCATGTTCGAGGCGCTGCGCTGGACCGACGCGCTCAGCACCGGTGCGGTGTTTACCCTGACGCCGCTCATCACGGCGGTCATGTCCCGCGTCTTTCTCGGCCAGCGCCTGACGGCGGGCGAGGGTGTCGCGCTTGTTGTCGCGGGCGCCGGTGCGCTCTGGGTCATGTTCGGCGGTGACATCGAAAAGCTCGCCCGGTTCGCCATCGGCAAGGGCGAACTGATCTTCCTGTTCGGCGCGACGGCCTATGCGGCCTATTCACCGTCGGTGCGAAAGCTCAATGCCGGCGAACCACTGGCGCGGCTCACCTTCTGGACCTTGGCGGCGGGCTGCGTCCTGCTCGCGGTCTATGGCTGGCGTCCGATCACGGAGACCGAGTGGGTGTCCGTTCCCTGGCTGGTCTATCTCGGCATCGCCCATCTGGCGGTCTTTACCACCGCGATCTCATTTTATCTGATCCAGTATGCCAGCCTCGACCTGCCGTCGGCCAAGGTGATGGCCTACACGTATCTCATCCCCGCTTTCGTGCTGGCCCAGACTCTCATCCTGGGTGCGCCGTGGCCGGGCGCCAGCGTGATCGCAGGCGTCGCCGTCATTGCTGCCGCGATGATCCTGCTGCAGCGCGCAGCCTAGTTCTCGAACTTCCGCTTCCGGTCCTGCCAGAGCTCCAGGAGGGCCAGCAACACGACCGCGCCGCCGAGCACGACATGCCAGTTGCGCAGTGCGCCGCCATAATTGAGAACGAAGGGCGAGGCGATCACCCAGGCGCCGCAGAGCAGTTCGGCGACCTCTTCCCACCGTCTCAGCCACATCATTTCCTGGAACGCCAGCATCGCGATCAGAATGCCGGCGAGGCCGGTGTTGATCGCGATGGCGGTGTTGTCGCCAACGCCGATGATGATCGGGGACAGTACGATCAGCACGCCGCAGGCGGCCGAAAAGACGTCCTCCCAGCGGCGGTGCTCGCTGAGCCAGTTCCGTTTTACCGAAGTTGCCATGACAACTCCTCCTGTCTGGTTACGGGGAAAGCGCAACCGGAACGCCCGTGAGGAGTGTGCTACGTACCGAACAGACCCGCAGACGGGCGTTCGTACGCTTTGTACGGAGTATATCCGCAATCACATGCAAGATAAAGTTGCATACGTTTGTGATCTGCCCGTATCGAGGGAAATTGCTGCGACTCAGCTATGCGACCAGTCGTCAGGGTCCTCGGAATTGTTGGGCGAAAGGCCGAGAATATCGCCTTCCGTCGCGCAGCCGAGGCCGAGGACGGTGCGGTTGGCGTAGGCGAAATAGGCGCTGACCTGATTGATCTCGAGGATCTCGCCGTCATCATACCCGGCGGTCCTGAGTTGCTCGACCGAGTCTCCTGTCAGGGCGGACGGATTCTCGGTCAAGGTTCGGGCGTAGTGCAGCGCCGCTTTCTCGCGGTCGT
Source organism: Hyphomicrobiales bacterium (assembly GCA_965198845.1). GTDB lineage: Bacteria > Pseudomonadota > Alphaproteobacteria > Rhizobiales > JAJFHC01 > CBDAQD01. The sequence continues at coordinate 4,631,766 of CBDAQD010000002.1, read as the reverse complement.
CGAACGGTCCGGCGTCAATGTCACCGCTGTCGAGGGCGGCTCTGATGGCTTCCGCCTTCGCATCGTCGTTCAGAAGCCGCACCAGTCCCTCATAATGGTGGTCCACGCAATAGGTGCAGCGGTTGAGGATGCTGACCCAGACGCCCAGCGTCTCCAGAAACCACTTTGGTACGCGGTTGCCGGTATGATGCAGGACGTATTTGTAGAGCGCCATGTGCCCTTCCATGGTGTGGGGGCGCAGGCTGTGGGCCATCATGATGTTGTCGACATTGTTATCCGGCCCCTTGACCCGGTCATAGAGCGTCTTGAGACGGCCTTCCGCCTCGTCATAGGGCACGGTGCGTATCCAGGTCATCTTTGGTCCTCGTTACTCAACAGTTCAACCGGTGAGGCGCTTACGAACGCGAATAACCGTAAAGGCGCCGGGCTTCGTCCTCCGAAACATAACCGTTGCGGATGTCGTCCTCGATCAAATGTTTCGGACGCTCTGCGGGATCGCCGTAACCGCCGCCGCCCGGAAGCTCGATGGTGACGACGGTGTCGGGTTTGAGCGTCCGCGTGATCTTGGGCTCCAGCGGCTCGTCATTATTGACGCTGAGGATACCGGCCGCACCGTCCCTGCCGCCGGCGAGACCGGGGGCGGGATGGCGCACCCGCTCATAGAGGCCGGAAAACAGATAGGGCTGGTCCGTCAGGACCTCGATGTCGAGGCTCTGGCCGAGCCCGCCGCGATAGGTGCCGGCACCGGCAGAGTCATCGCGTAGTTCGCGCCTGTGGATATAGAGCGGGGCCACCGTCTCCATCACTTCGACAGGCACGCCCGCGATGCCGCTCGGAAATGCGGTGGCGGACAGGCCGTCGCGGTTGGCCATGGCGCCTGCACCGCCCGAGGCAAACCAGGTGAAGGAAAAGTGCTTTCCGGTCTTGCTGTCGACACCGGCGATGTGTGTGTCCCAAAGACCGTCGAAGCCCGGCGCGATCACCTTGTCCGGCAGCACGCCTGCAAGCGCGCCCATGACGGCCGAGGGCAGGAAATGTCCGACCAAGTGCCGTCCGCCAATGGCCGCCGGATAGACCGCATTCAAGAGACAACCCTCAGGCGCATTCACGGTCACCGGCCGGAAGCTGCCCTCGTTGTTGGGCACATCCGGGGAGATGGCGCACTTGACGCCATAGGTCGTGTAGGCGCGGGTGTAGTTCAGGCAGACGTTGATGCCGTAGGCGGAAGGCCCTGATGTGCCGTCAAAATCGACGGTCAGGTGATCGCCCTCGACAATGACTTTTGCCGCGATCTCAATCGGCTCGTCGAAACCGTCGATGACAATGTCATAGGAGTGCTCACCGTCATCGAGCGCGGCGATGCGGTCGCGCATGGCGCGTTCGGACCGGTCGACGATCTCGTCCGACAGATCCTCGATGTCGTCGAGGTCGAATTCGTCGACGAAGCGCAGCAGCTGCCGTGCGCCGACCTCGTTGCCGATGACCTGGGAATGCAGGTCACCCATGACCTCTTCCGGCGTGCGGACGTTGGCAGCGATCATGTCGAAGATGGGTTCGACCATCTCGCCCGCCTCGTAAAGCTTCATTACGGGGAGGAAGATGCCTTCCTCGTAGACCGACCGGGAGTCGGCGGAAAGACCGCGTCCGCCGATGTCGAGCGCATGACAGCAATTGGCGAAGAAGGCGATGCAGCGGTCGCCCTTGAAGACGGGGGTGGCGATGGTGATGTCGTTGAGCTGCGACGCGGTCTTCCAGGGATCGTTGGTGATCAGCACGTCGCCGGGCTTGAGACTGTCGACCGGATACTTGTCCAGGAAGTGGATCATGCCGGTGGCCATGGAATTGATATGTCCGGGCGTGCCCGTCACGGCTTGTGCGATCATGCGGCCCCGGCGGTCGAAGACGCCGGCGGAGAGATCGCCGGCCTCGCGCACGATCGAGGTGAAGGACGAGCGCATCAGCGCTGCGGCCTGCTCATTGACCGTTGCGATCAGTCTGTTCCAGAGAATGTCGAGCGTGACCTGGTCCATGTTCAGCCCTTCTCCTGTGCCGCCGGAATCCCCGCGATCAGATTGCCCCATTCATCGACGGCCAGGTCGCCCGGTCCGTTGATGACGACGGTCGATTCATGCTCCTCGATGATGGCGGGTCCTGAAAATGTCTGGCCTGTTCCGAGCCGGTATCGGTCGTAGACGGGGACGGACGCGAAGGCCTTTTCGGCGGGCAGATAGATATCTCGCTGACCTTTTAGCGCATCTTTCGCGTCACCGGTTCCTTCGGCATTTCGGGCAGCCAGGGACAGTTCCGGTTCCGGGCCGGAAGCCACGACCCGCCAGGACACGACGTCGATGGGCGTGTCCGGGACGATGTGTCCGTAAAGCGCCTTGTAGGTTTCTTCGAAGTTGGCCTTGAGCTGATCGAGGGCGGCCTCATTCAACGCGCCGTCGGGTGCGCGGACGCGGATCTCGTAACCCTGCTTGCGGTAGCGCATGTCCGCGAAACGGTCGAAGTGGATATCGGACTCAGCAACGGTTGGCGTCAGAACGTTCCGGCCTTCTTCCTCCATGAGCCTGACGGCGTCCATGGCCTCAGCGCAATCGAGGTTCTCAAGCGGGCGGGTGAGGGTGCGGACGAAATCGAATGAAAGCGGTGCGGTCAGGAAGCCGATGGACGACATGACGCCCGCGCGCAGCGGATAGATGATGCGCTTCGCGTTAAGGATGCGTGCCACGCCATAGGCATGGACCGGCCCGGCACCGCCGAAGGCGAAGATGGCCAGGTCCTCGATGTCACGGCCGCGCTCGACGGCGTGCATCCGGGCGGCCGACGCCATGCTCTCGTTGGCCATCTGGTGAATGCCCCAGGTCGCGTCGGTAAGATCGAGGCCCAGCGGTTCGGCCACGTGGTTCGCGATCGTGGTTCGGGCCGCATCGGCATCAAGCGTCATCTCGCCGCCGAGGAAGAAGGCCGGGTCGAGATAGCCGAGCGTCAGGTCCGCGTCGGTCACGGTCGGCTGCGTGCCGCCGAGCCGGTAGCAGGCGGGGCCGGGATCGGAGCCCGCACTCTGCGGGCCGACCTGGAGCCGCCTCAGCGCATCGACCTGGGCGATCGATCCGCCGCCGGTGCCGATCTCGATCATTTCGATGACCGGAATCTTGGCCGGCAGCCCGCTGCCTTTCTTGAACTGGTACTGGCGGTCGACCTCGAAGTCGGGGGCGATCAGCGGTTCGCCGTCGATAATGAGGCAGGCCTTGGCGGTCGTGCCGCCCATGTCGAAGGAGAGCAGATCCTTCAGACCCAGCCGTTCGCCAAAACTGGCCGCGGCAAGGGCGCCGGCGGCCGGCCCGGATTCGATCAGCCGGACGGGGAAACGCGTGGCCGTCGAGACTTCGCAGAGACCACCGTTCGACTGCATGATGAAAAGGGGGCCGGCGGTGCCGGCTTCCTCGCGAAGACGCGACTCAAGCCGGCGCAGGTAGTCCTCTGCGATGCCCTGGACATAGACATTCACCAGCGTCGTCGACGTGCGCTCGTATTCGCGAAGCTCCGGCACCAGCTCGCTCGCCAGCGTGACCGTAAGGTCCGGCATGCGCTCGGCGAGCATCCCGGCGATGCGGCGCTCATGGATGTCATTGGCATAGCCGTGCATCAGACAGATGCCGACCGCCTCGACGCCTTCCTCCTCGAACCGGGGGAAAAGCGCCTCGACGCTCGCCTCGTCGAGCGGGATGCGGATGCTGCCGTCGGCGAGAACGCGCTCGTCCACCTCGAACCGGAGATGGCGCGGAGCGATCGGCTGCGGGCGCTGCATCTGCAGGTCATACATGTCGTAACGGTGTTCGCGTCCGATCTCGATGGCGTCGCGGAACCCGCGTGTTGCGATCAGGGCCGTCTTGGCGCCCTTGCGCTCGATCACCGCGTTGGTGAAGAGGGTGGTGCCGTGCAGCACCTGCGCGACCGCCGGTCCTTCGCCGTCGTGGAGCAGCTGATTGACGCCTTCGAGAACCGCTTCGTCCGGATTGTCCCGGGTCGTGCGGACCTTGGCGATGCGGATGTCGCCGGTGGCGTCGTCGATCAATACAAGATCGGTGAACGTTCCGCCGATGTCGGCGCCGATCCGCATGCTCATCTGACACGTCGCAGCATGAATTGCCTCAATCGGTGGGTTCGTAAATGGACGGTTTCAGCATTGTTCCGCGATTGAATCTGATCGATTCCGTTCGGTGTACGATATTGGGCATGCGGATTGCCTAGCACCCATTTTTGGTGCCCTTTGAGATCTGCATCTTGTTGACTAAGACCTTGAACATCGAATTGGCCAACTGGGAATCGAACTTATAATTCAGAATTTTCAACTGAGAATCGAATGCAAATTGCGATTTTGCAATAGAGGTTAGCAATTTATCCGATGCGGGCAAGTTGGTGAAATTGGCTTTGAATCCAATGAGATTGCGAAATTCCCTCGGCTGTATCTTACAAATTCCTGATCGTGATGACTTGTGGTCAATTTCGCCCCATTTTCACCAGAACGGAAATCAATTGCGGCGCAAACGATTCTCATTTGGCGAGAATGGGTTACCCTCACCCGTATATTCCCCGAGTTCGAATTCAAACTGTCGAGGGTCTTTGTTAGCTCATCAAAACGGCTAATTGCTAGTTAGGCCGATGATGCTTGTAAAACCGCTCATCTTTGCATCAAAATGCAATCGATTGGGATCGTAATGGCGATAACAATTCTTTTTTACCTGAGTACAAGCATCTCAATTTGAGTTGATAAGGTATGGTAATAGACAAAAAGATCAAAGATGATGACAGCACTGGGACTCTGTACTGCAGTTTTTGTGGAAAATCTCAACACGAAGTACGTAAGATAATTGCAGGTCCTATGGTTTTCATTTGTGATGAATGCATAGAATTATGTGAGGATATAGTTTGGACCGAAGGTGATATTGGAGATAAATCGATTGGAATCAAAATAAAGCTGGCTCCATCGGCTGGTGATGTCGAGGATTTGCTGATTGATACACTGATTCAATCAGTATCAGAAATTTATCCTCAATATAAATTATCAATTCATGGAATAAAGACAGTCAAAGATGATTATAAAATGCTCAATATGAGACTGGCGAAAAATAACTCTGAATCCAATGCTAATAATGATGATAGTGATGAAACACTTTCAGATATGAAGGAAAAAATTGACGAATTGGTGACTAAGTTATCAGTTACAACTAAAAAATTTCTATTTGAAAGCGAAAAAAGAAGAATTTTAGAAAAAGAAATTAATAGCATTAAGTCAGAATATTTATATTTCTTGAGAAAAAACATTAATAATATGGAAGAGGCTGATAAATTCATTTTGAGTGCCGTTATGTTTATGGACGTAGTAGGATTTTCGTCCATGAATGATGAATCCAAACGTCAAGTTGTAGATGTGTTGAGGGGTTTGGTGATTTCAATATTGATAGAAAAAGGTGCTGCGGAGGTGAATACTTGGGGTGATGCTGTTGTTTGTACATTTTCTGATCCTAATGCCGCAATTATTTCAGCGGGCAAGTTTATTCGACACTTATCTGTTGAGCATCTAGACGCTCGAATTGGGATGGCTTGGGGTAAGGTTAGGAGAAAATTCAATCTCGCAATTGACAGATATGATATCGATGGACCCACTGTGAATCTCGCAGCAAGATTGGAACCACTGGCGCCTCAAGGTGGTATACTTGTGTCCGAGGAATTCGCAGGTTTGGATATTTCTGAAGACGTCGGAATACTCAAAAAAAGTCCAGTAAAATTAAAAAAGGGCTTTGATGATTTCGCTGCTGGCGATATTTTGAACGCATATATAGTTGAAATAAAGCGTAATTAGTGAACTTTCTATTGTTTAAAATCATAAGTATATATTGCATCATATATACATTTATTTTTATCGCGGCAGCAGGCCATTGAGGAATACGGTCCGCAGTGTTTCCGCAGCACTCTTGAAGCGTTCGTCGCGCGGCTTGGAGGACAGGGCGTCAATCTGGACCTCGAAGTCGGCATAGTGCTGGGTGGCCGCCCAGATCATGAATACGAGGTCAAGCGGGTCCACGGGCGCCAGTTTGCCTTCGTCGATCCAGTTCTGAATGACAGCACACTTCTCTTTGACGCGCCGTTTCAACTCGCCGTGGAGAATTGGACGGATGCTTGGGGCCCCCTGGAGAATCTCGTTGGCAAAAAGCCGCGACGCCGCAGGTGCGTCGCGCGACATTTCAAGCTTGTGCTCGATATAGGCTGCGATTTCGTCACCGGGCTCTCCATCGGGGTCAAGCTGGGCAAACGGCTGGAGCCAGACTTCCAGGGTGTTCGCCAGCACCGCGACGTAGATGTCGTCCTTGCTGGCGAAATAATAGAGCAGGTTGGGTTTCGACATGCCGGCCTTGCGGGCAATCTGGTCGACGGTCGTTCCGCGATAGCCGAATGCAGAAAATATTTCGGCCGCGGCATCGAGGATGCGTTCCTCGTTCTGTTCCTGAATTCGCGTGCGCTTGCGCGACTGCTGGGCGCGCGGGCTCATGGACGGCGCTCCGGAGCGATGCCGATGCCTTTGAGGATGATGTCGACCACCTGCGTCTTGGCATTCTCGAACTGGGCGTCACTCAGAGGCCTGCCGCCGTTGAGCGTATCGATCTGGTGGTTGAAGTCGGCGTAGTGCTGGGTCGTGGCCCAGATCATGTAGAGCAGGTACTCCGGATTGATCGCCTCGATCTTGCCTTCGTCGATCCAGCGCTCGATGACGGCGACCCGACTGTCGGTCCATTCTCGCAAGGTGGTTTCGAGATAGTCATGGATCACGGGCGCCCGGTGCATGATCTCGTTTGCCCAGACCTTCGACCCCATCGGATGGTCCCGGCTGATGTCCATCTTCGTCGAAATATAGCGGGTGAGGGCTTCCGCCGGATCATCGCAATCGTCGAACGAGTTGGCGGCCTCGAGCCAGATCGTGAAGATGTTGTCGACAACCTTGCGGTAGAGCGCTTCCTTGGTCGGGAAGTAGTAATGCAGATTGGCCTTCGGAATCCCGGCGCGCTCGGCAATCAGGCTCGTGGTGGCGCCACGAAAGCCGTATTCCGCAAAAACGCTCTCCGCCGCTTCCAGAATAGCGGACTCGTTCTCCTTGCGGATTGTTGCCTTGCCGCCGTTGCGTCTGGCGGCGGGCCGCTTGAGAGCAGTGCGCTCGGCCATCGGTCCCTGGATGTTTCCTACAATTTGTTTGACCAAATGGTCAGGGTTCGTTAGCGTTCATCTTGACCGATTGGTCAGGATCGCGCAACCGGCATATACGGAAAAACCGACGCTGGCGGCGAATGCCGCCGGTTCCGCACAATGCGGAAACGGTTCGCGATTTCAATGCAGGGGAGTGTCTTACGTGACCATGCCGATCCCGGCTATTGCTGCATTGCCGATGCGCCGTCTGCCGGCCCGCCGCCTGATCCTGAAACCCAAGGGAGGAGCAGGCTCGCTGCCTGCTTGATGAACGCCGATGCTCGACCAAGTCGTTTCCCGACCGAATGATCTTGAATCCTTCTGGATGCCGTTTTCCGCCAACCGGCAGTTCAAGAAGGCGCCGCGCATGTTCGTGGCCGCCGACGGCATGTACTACACCACGGACGATGGCCGGAAGGTGCTGGACGGCACAGCCGGGCTGTGGTGCGTGAACGCGGGTCACAAGCGCCCGAAGATCGTCGAGGCGGTGCAAAGGCAGGTCGCCGAGCTTGATTTTGCGCCGACCTTCCAGATGGGGCATCCCAAGGCGTTCGAGCTGGCGTCGCGTTTGGCCCAGATCACGCCCCAGGGCATGGACCGCGTGTTCTTCACCAATTCCGGATCCGAGTCCGTCGACACGGCGCTCAAGATCGCGCTCGCCTATCACCGGGTGAAGGGCGACGGCGCCCGCTTCCGGCTGATCGGCCGCGAGCGCGGTTATCACGGGGTGAATTTCGGCGGCATCTCGGTGGGCGGCATCGTCGCGAACCGCAAGATGTTCGGCACGCTGCTGACCGGCGTCGACCACATCCGCCATACCCATGACATTGAGCGCAATGCCTTCACCCGCGGAATCCCCGAACACGGCGCTGAGTTCGCCGACGATCTGGAGCGCATTGCCGCTCTGCACGATCCGTCGACCATTGCCGCGGTGATCGTTGAGCCCATGGCCGGGTCGACCGGCGTGCTGATGCCGCCCAAGGGCTATCTCGAGCGCCTGCGGGAGATCTGCGACAGGCACGGCATCCTGCTGATCTTCGATGAGGTCATCACCGGCTTCGGCCGTCTCGGAACAGCCTTTGCGCCTGATGCCTTCGGCGTGAAGCCGGATATCATCACCACGGCCAAGGGCCTGACCAGCGGCGTCATTCCGATGGGCGCGGTGATCGTGCGCGATGAGATCCACGACGCCTTCATGAACGGTCCGGAACATCTGATCGAGTTCTTTCATGGCTACACGTATTCGGGTAATCCGGTCGCGAGTGCGGCGGGGATCGCCACGCTCGAGACCTACCAGGAAGAGGGACTGTTCGAGCGGGCCGCGGAGCTTGCGCCCTACTGGGAGGATGCGCTGCATTCGCTGAAAGGCCTGCCGCATGTCATCGACATCCGGAACTACGGCCTGATCGGCGCCATCGAGCTCGAGCCCATCGCGGGCGAGCCGACAAAGCGGGCGTTCTCGGCCTTCATCAATGCGTTCGAGAACAACATCCTGATCCGCACGACAGGCGACATCATTGCCCTGTCGCCGCCGCTGATCATTGAGAAATCAGAAATAGACGAACTGTTCGGCAAGCTGGCGGAGGTCCTCAAAGCCACGGACTGACCGGTGCCATAATGCGCGACATATAACCAGGGAGAAGGGTCGAAAATGACGGTGGCGACCAATCTGAAGGTAAACGGAGAGCGTCTTTGGGACGCTCTCATGGAGATGGCGAAAATCGGCCCGGGTGTGGCCGGCGGCAACAACCGCCAGACGCTCACCGATGTCGATGCGGAAGGCCGCGAGCTGTTCCAGAAGTGGTGCGACGACGCCGGCCTGACCATGGGCGTCGACAAGATGGGCACCATGTTCGCGCGCCGCGAGGGTGCGGACCCGGATGCGCTGCCAGTCTATGTCGGCAGTCACCTCGACACCCAGCCGACCGGTGGCAAGTATGACGGCGTGCTGGGCGTGCTCGGCGGTCTGGAGATCATCCGCACGCTCAACGACATGAACATCAAGACCAAGCACCCGATCGTCGTGGTCAACTGGACCAACGAGGAGGGCACCCGCTTTGCACCGCCGATGATGGCGTCAGGCGTGTTCGCCGGAATGCATACGCTCGACTGGGCCTATGCGCGGGAAGACGCCGAAGGCAAGACTGTCGGCGAAGAGCTCAAGCGCATCGGCTGGGTCGGCGACGAAGAGGTGGGCGACCGCAAGATGCACGCCTTCTTCGAGCTCCATATTGAACAGGGACCGATCCTCGAGGCTGAAGACAAGGACATCGGTGTCGTGAGCCACGGCCAGGGCCTGAGCTGGATGCAGGTCACGCTCACCGGCAAGGAAAGCCACACTGGCTCCACGCCCATGCCGATGCGGGTCAATGCCGGTCTCGGCATGGCACGGATCACCCAGTTGGTCGACGAGATCGCGTGGAGCCACGCACCGCTCGCCGTCGGGGCCATCGGCCACTGCGACGTCCATCCCAACTCGCGCAACATCATTCCGGGCAAGGTCGTCTTCACCGTCGACTTCCGTCATCCTGAGAAAGATGTCATCGCGGACATGGTGGGCCGTTTGAAGGAAGGTGCGGAGAAGATCGCTGAAGACATCGGCCTCGGGATCGAGATGGAACAGGTCGGGGCGTTCGATCCGGTCAAGTTCGATGAAGGCTGCGTCGATGCGGTACGTCGGGCGGCCGACCGGCTCGGTTACAGTCACCGCGACATCGTCTCGGGTGCCGGCCACGACGCCTGCTGGGTCAACCGGGTCGCGCCGACCGCCATGGTCATGTGCCCGTGCGTCGACGGCCTGTCACACAACGAAGCCGAGGAAATCTCGCCGGAATGGGCAACCGCCGGCGCAAACGTATTGTTCCACGCTGTCGTCGAGACGGCGGAAATCGTGGAGTAGGAGGAGGTTCCATGTCGACAGTCATCAAGGGCGGGACCATCGTCACCGCCGACCGGACCTATAAGGCGGACGTTCTCGTCGAAGGCGGCAAGATCACCCAGATCGGGCAGGGCCTGAGCGGCGGCACGGCCCTGGATGCGGACGGCTGTTATGTCATGCCGGGCGGCATCGATCCGCATACCCATCTCGAGATGCCGTTCATGGGAACCTATTCCTCGGACGACTTCGAGTCCGGCACGCGGGCAGCGCTTTCCGGCGGCACGACCATGGTTGTCGACTTCTGCCTGCCTGCGCCGGGCCAGTCGCTGCGCGAAGCGCGCCAGATGTGGGACAACAAGACGTCCAAGGCGAGCTGCGACTACTCGTTCCACATGGCGATCACCTGGTGGAGCGAGCAGGTCTTCGACGAGATGGCCGAGGTGGTCGACAGCGGCATTAACACCTTCAAGCATTTCATGGCCTACAAGGGCGCGCTGATGGTCGACGACGATGAGATGTACTCGTCGTTCCAGCGCTGCGCTGCCCTCGGCGCCATGCCGCTGGTCCACGCCGAGAACGGCGACGTCGTTGCTCAGCTGCAGCAGAAGCTGCTGGAGGAAGGCAACAACGGCCCGGAAGGCCACGCTTATTCGCGTCCGCCTGAAGTCGAGGGCGAGGCGACCAACCGGGCGATCATGATCGCCGATATGGCGCGCGTTCCGCTCTACGTGGTGCACACGTCCTGCGAACAGGCCCATGAAGCGATCCGGCGTGCGCGCCAGAAGGGCATCCGTGTCTACGGCGAACCGCTGATCCAGCATCTGACACTGGATGAGACCGAGTATTTCCACGAGAACTGGGATCATTCGGCCCGCCGGGTCATGTCGCCGCCGTTCCGCAACAAGCAGCACCAGGATTCTCTCTGGGCCGGGCTTGCTGCCGGCAGCCTCCAGGTGGTGGCGACCGATCACTGCGCATTCACGTCGGAACAGAAGCGCATGGGTCTCGGCGATTTCACGCAGATCCCGAACGGAACCGGCGGCCTCGAAGACCGCATGCCGATGCTCTGGACGTCCGGCGTGCGCACCGGCCGGCTGACCATGAACGAGTTCGTGGCGGTGACGTCGACCAACATTGCCAAGATCCTCAACATCTATCCGAAGAAGGGCGCGATCCTGGAGGGTGCGGACGCCGACATCGTGGTGTGGGACCCGGAGCGCTCCAAGGTCATCAGTGCCGAGACCCAGCAGTCGGCCATCGACTACAACGTGTTCGAAGGCAAGGAGGTGACCGGGCTGCCGCGCTTCACCATGACCCGCGGGATGGTGGCGATCGAGGAAAGCGACGTGAAGACCCAGCAGGGCCACGGCGAATTCGTGCCGCGCGAGGCCTTCCCGGCGGTCAACAGGGCGTTGTCCAAGTGGAAGGAAATCACCGCGCCGCGTGCCGTCGTCCGCGATCCGGCGAACATGCCGGCCGGTGTGTAGGCTCGGCGAGACGAGATGTTGAAGAGCATGGCCAATCCCGACGAACAGGCTCCGGCTGCCGAGGCAGCGCCGGAGCGTGTCATCGACATCAAGGACCTGTCGCTGACATTCCAGACCAGCGACGGGCCGGTTCATGCGCTCTCCGACATCAACCTCGACATCGGCGCGGGCGACTTCGTGTCGTTCATCGGGCCGTCGGGCTGCGGCAAGACCACACTGCTGCGCGTTATCGCGGACCTGGAACAGCCGACCGGCGGCAGTATTACGGTCAACGGCGTGAGCCCGCACGAGGCGCGCATGGCACGGGCCTACGGTTACGTGTTTCAGGCCGCGGCCCTCTATCCGTGGCGCACCATCGCCCGGAACGTGGCGCTCCCCCTCGAGGTCATGGGGCTGTCACGGGCCGAGCGGAACCACCGGATCAAGCGCAACCTTGAGCTGGTCAATCTCTCAGGGTTCGAGAAGAAGTTCCCCTGGCAGCTTTCGGGCGGCATGCAGCAGCGCGCCTCCATTGCCCGCGCGCTCGCGGTCGAGCCTGACCTGATGCTCATGGACGAGCCGTTCGGCGCGCTCGACGAGATCGTGCGCGATCACCTCAACGAGCAGCTGCTCAAGCTCTGGGACAAGACCAGCAAGACGGTTGTCTTCGTGACCCACTCGATCCCGGAGGCAGTTTTCCTGTCGACGCGGATCGTGGTGATGTCGCCGCGCCCCGGCAGGATCCACGACGTCATCGAGAGCAACCTGCCGCGTGACCGCACGCTCGACGTGCGCGAGACTCCGGAATTCCTCGAAATCGCCCATCGCGTGCGCGAGGGGCTTCGCGAAGGTCATTCTTATGACGACTAGTGCGTCAGGCGGTGGCTTTTTGCATCGCGCCTGGCCCGTGCTGGTGGTCGTGGTCGGCATCATCGCCATCTGGTATGTCGCTGCCGTCCTCCTGAACACGCCATTCCAGAAGGATCTCTACAAGCGCGGCAAGGTCACCGAATACACAACCGAGCAGCTCGTGCGCGACACGCTGGCCCAGGAGCGCCCTGTGCTTCCGGCTCCGCACCAGATTGCGCGCGAAATCTACAACACCACGGTCGAAAAGAAGATCACCTCCAAGCGCAGCCTGGTCTATCACTCGTGGATCACGCTTTCCTCGACCTTGCTGGGCTTTCTGATCGGCACACTGCTGGGCGTCATTCTGGCGGCGGCCATCGTGCACAACCGCTCGCTCGACAAGAGCCTGATGCCCTGGGTCATCTCGTCCCAGACGATCCCGATCCTTGCGGTCGCGCCGATGATCATCGTCGTGCTCAACGCCATAGGCATTCAGGGCCTGCTGCCCAAGGCGTTTATCTCCACCTATCTGAGCTTCTTCCCTGTCACTGTCGGCATGGTGAAGGGGCTGCGGTCGCCGGAGGTGATCCATCTTGATCTCATGCGGACTTACAGCGCGTCCCGGTGGGACGTGTTCTGGAAGCTGCGCTGGCCGTCGTCCATGCCGTTCTTGTTCGCCAGTATGAAGGTGGCGATCGCGATTTCCCTCGTCGGTGCCATTGTCGGTGAACTGCCGACGGGCGCTGTTGCGGGCCTCGGCGCGCGGCTGCTCGCCGGATCCTATTACGGCCAGACCATCCAGATCTGGTCCGCACTTGTCGTCGCAGCGCTGCTGGCGGCAAGCCTTGTCGCGCTCGTCGGTATTGCCAACCGCTCCGTGCTCAAACGCATGGGGATGGCGCAATGAGCGGGTTGCGCACCACGCTCTCCATCGTCGCGCTGATATGCGGCGGGGCCGGGCTGGTCATGAGCCTGCTTCTGGGCGACGGCAGCCTGCGCATGTTCGCGCTGGCGGCCATGTTCATCGCGGCCGCAACGATGCCGGCGCGCATCTCCGAAGGCTGGATCATCATCGGGCTGGCGCTTGTCAGCCATTACGGGGCGTGGGTGCTGATCGGCACACTCGACGGCGCCGTAAAGGGGCCGGCCTACTGGGTCCTCGTGATTGCGGCCTGGGCGCTGGCCTGGCTTCTGGTCGACCGGCTTTCGGCAATCGAGACCCTGGACAAGACGGCGCGCCGGGCGATCGGCCTCATCGTGCCGCTGCTGTTCGGCGTCTGGCTGCTGATCCTGTGGGAAGTGCTGGTGCGCGGTTTCAACGTGCCGTCAGTTCTTCTGCCGCCGCCGAGCGCAATCGGGGAGCGGCTTGTGGCGTCCGTTCCCATACTCTGGGCCGATTTCCAGCAGACCTTCCTCAAGGCCGTTCTCATCGGCTATGCGCTCGGCTGCGGGGCGGGGTTCCTCGTGGCGATCGCCATCGACCGGTCGTCGTTCCTGCAGCGGGGTCTGCTGCCCATCGGCAATCTCGTTTCGGCGCTGCCGATCGTCGGCGTGGCGCCGATCATGGTGATGTGGTTCGGCTTCGACTGGCCGTCCAAGGCCGCCGTCGTGATCATCATGACGTTCTTCCCGATGCTGGTGAACACGGTCTCGGGGCTCGCCGCCTCGAGCGCGATCGAGCGCGACCTGATGAAGACCTATGCCGCCGGATACTGGCAGACGCTGTTCAAGCTCAGGCTGCCGCAGGCCTTGCCCTTCATCTTCAATGCGTTGAAGATCAATTCGACATTGGCGCTGATCGGCGCAATCGTTGCGGAATTCTTCGGTACGCCGATTGTCGGCATGGGGTTCCGCATTTCCACCGAGGTGGGACGCATGAACATCGACATGGTGTGGGCGGAGATCGCCGTCGCGGCGCTCGCCGGTTCGCTGTTCTACGGTGTCCTGACCTTGATCGAGCGGGTGTTCACGTTCTGGCACCCGTCATTCCGTAGCTGAGAAACCTAAGTCCGTTGCAAACAGGGAGAAGAGGATGAAAAAACTACTCGCTACCACCGCCGCCGTGATGCTCGGCCTGGCCAGTACCGCGGCATTGGCAAAGGACGCCGTCACGCTCCAGTTGAAGTGGGTCACGCAGGCACAGTTTGCCGGCTATTACGTGGCCAAGGAGAAGGGCTTCTACGACGAAGTCAATCTCGATGTCACCATCAAGCCGGGCGGGCCCGACATCGCGCCGCCTCAGGTTATTGCCGGCGGGGGCGCCGACGTGATCATCGACTGGATGCCGTCCGCCCTTGCCAGCCGCGAGAAGGGTGTCGCGCTGGTCAACATCGCCCAGCCGTTCAAGCGTTCGGGCATGATGCTGACGTGCCGCAAGGAAACGGGCATCACCAAGCCTGCCGACTTCAAGGGCAAGACGCTCGGTGTCTGGTTCTTCGGCAACGAATACCCGTTCCTGTCCTGGATGTCCCAGCTCGGCATCAAGACTGCCGGTGGCGACGGTGTGACCGTCCTCAAGCAGGGCTTCAACGTCGATCCGCTGCTGCAGAAGCAGGCCGATTGCATTTCCACGATGACCTACAACGAGTACTGGCAGGTCATCGATGCCGGCCTCTCCGCAGACGATCTGGTGGTCTTCAAGTATGAAGACCAGGGCGTCTCGACCATGGAAGACGGCCTCTATGTCCTGGAGGACAAGCTCAAGGATGCCGCATTCGTCGACAAGATGGCCCGTTTCGTGAAGGCCTCAATGAAAGGCTGGGCCTGGGCGCGTGAAAACTCCGATGCCGCCGCAGACATCGTGCTTGAGAACGATGCGACGGGTGCCCAGACCCAGAAACACCAGCGCCGCATGATGGGCGAGATCAACAAGCTGACCGCCGGTTCCGACGGCAAGCTCGATCCGGCCGACTTCGATCGCACGGTCAAGACGCTGCTGTCCGGCGGTTCTGATCCGGTGATCACCAAGAAGCCGGAAGGCGCCTGGACCCACGCGGTGATCGACAAGGCGATGTAAGACGTCAATACCCCACGTCTGACAAGCGAGCCGGTCCGGGTTTCTGCCCGGGCCGGCTTTTTGCTGCAGCGCTTTCAGTTCAGGGCCGGCTGACTTTGAGGAGCACGGTCCCGATCAGCGTCATGAACGTGGCCGCCAGCCTGGCGAGCGAGAGCCGTTCCTTCAGGAAGATCACACCGAACAGAACGGCAAAGATGATGCTGGTTTCCCGGAGCGCCGCCACCAGCGCGATCGGCGCCACGCTCATGGCCCAGATCACCATCCAGTATCCGGCGAGTGCCATCAGACCCGCAGCGAATGCCGGTTTCCACACTCTGGTGACCTTGCGGGCGAGGCCGTCTCTGTATTTCCAGAATGCGTAGGCGGTAATGGGAATCCATTCCAGACCGAACAACCACGCCGAATAGCTGTGCGGATTGCCGGCCAGACGTGCGCCGACACCGTCGACCAGCGTATAACCCGCGATGAACAGTCCGGTGCCGAGTGCGAACAGCACGGCGGTTGGGTTCCAGAGGTTCTGAGCGCCGCGTGTAAGCGACAGGCTCATGATCCCGATGCCCATGATCAGCACCGCCAGCGTTGACGACTGGCTCAATCGCTCGCCGATAAGGGTGAGTGACAGCATGGCGACGATCAGGGGCGCGGAGCCACGCGCAAGCGGATAGACGTGGCTCAGATCGCCATACCGGTAGGCCAGCAGCAGGAACAGAATGTAACCCTGGTGGAGAATGACCGACGCCAGAATGTAGGGCCAGGATTCCGGTTCGGGTGCCGGCAGGAACGGAATGGCGGCAATAGCACCCACGGCACTGCCGAGACAAAGCAGTCCCATGAAAAGAAGACGATCGCCATCAACTTTGACAAAGGCATTCCACGTGGCGTGGAGCAGGGCGGCAAACAGCACAACAGCGAAGACGAACAGGTCCATCGAGTGTCCCTCTGGGAGGCGCAGATTCACGTCGGCAGGACAGTGTGAGCATTTGCGCGTTCGGGACAAGCCGAATTCACCGGGCTGTTGAAGAAACCGCTTGCGATGATGTCGATCCGGGCTGAATGTCGATTGAGTGTCGATCTTGTCGGAGGGCGACGTGACAGACTGGATCTTCTCGTCGGCCAGTGCGATGGCCGCGGCGGTTCGGAACAAGTCGGTTTCGGCGGCCGAACTCGTCACGCTTCATCTGCAGCGTATCGAGGCCGTGAATCCGAGCATCAATGCGGTCGTACAGCTCGCTGCTGACCGGGCGATGCGGGAGGCGGAACTGGCGGATGCCGCGTTGTCCCGGGGCGACCTGATCGGGCCGCTGCACGGCGTACCGGTCACGATCAAGGATTCGCTCGACACCGAGGGCATCGTCACCGCGGCCGGGACCAGGGGTCGGGTGTCCCACGTGCCGATGCGGGACGCCGTTGCCGTCGCCCGTCTTCGCCTGGCGGGAGCAATAATTCTCGGGAAGAGCAACACGTCCGAACTCACCGTTGCGGGAACGACCAGCACGAACAATCCGGTGTATGGCCGCACCAACAACCCGTACGATCTCGACCGCTCGACCAGCGCCAGCAGCGGCGGGGCCGCGGCGATTGTTGCGGCCGGTGGGTCGCCACTGGATCTCGGCAGCGACACCGGGGGCAGTATTCGCGATCCGGCGCATCATTGCGGCATTGCCGGCATCAAGCCCACGTCCGGCCGTGTTCCAAAAACCGGCCATGTCGTCTCCTATGGCCTCGGTCCACTGGATTTCCTGACACAGGTTGGACCCATGGCACGTTATGTGGAAGATCTGGTCCTGGCCCTGCCGCTGATCTGCGGTCCCGACGGCCGCGACCCGGGCGTCGTACCGATGCCTTTCGGAGATCCGGGCGAGGTCGACCAGAAGGCGTTGCGTGTCACCACGTGGACCGATAACGGGGCCAGCAAGGCAACGCCCGAAGTCGCGAACTGTGTAGAGGCGGCGGCACAATCTCTCATGGGCACGGTCGCCGAAGTGGAGGAGGCCGTGCCGGGCGTTCTGAAAGACGCAGGCGAGCTTGGGCGGCAGATCCGCAGCGGTGACGGGTTTGCCTGGCTGCGCAGACTGCTGGAACAGGCCGGGACCCGGGAAGAGGACTCCACTTGCAGTTGGATGCTGGCAGACGCAAAGCCGATGCTTGCGGACGATTACGCTGATGTACTGGCGCGCGTTGAGAACTTCCGCAGCGAGATGCTGCAGTTCATGGAAAAGTTCGACGCGATCGTCTGCCCGGTCGTCTCCAGGCCGGCAGAGCCCCATGACATTACTCACGAAGACGACTTCGACGACTGGATCAATATGGGGGCGTTCAACCTGACCGGATATCCGGCTGCGGTCGTAAGAGCCGGGACCAC
Source organism: Hyphomicrobiales bacterium (assembly GCA_965198845.1). Lineage (GTDB taxonomy): Bacteria > Pseudomonadota > Alphaproteobacteria > Rhizobiales > JAJFHC01 > CBDAQD01. The sequence continues at coordinate 4,613,953 of CBDAQD010000002.1, read as the reverse complement.
CGGCGATGGCCTGCCAATCGGCGTCCAGATCGTTGGCCGACCCTGGAGAGAAGATGTTGTGCTTTCCCTTGCGTCGCACGTCGAACAGGCGCTTGGAGGGTACAGGAGGCCCAAAATCTGACATGTCCCTGTCGGAACCGACGACGTTGAAACATTGCCGGCTTGCGACTTTGCCTTGTCGTAAGGCATTGCCGGATCCTGGACTCAATGTCGAAAAAACAGACTGAGCGTCATGACTGCGTGACCACGCGACAAACCCCTCCCTCACGTTGCCCCTAACATGATGGCTGCGGCAGGCATCCTGCCGAAACGCCGGGGAGCCCGGATTCAGACCGGAAAACCGGTGGTTTGCAGGGTGCAGTGCCAGGGTGCCAATTTCGCCCAAGCGCAGGCGCCCGGATAAAATTGGGAGGAAAACTTCATGAAGAGATTGATGCTGTCTGTGATGGCACTCTGCCTTACGGCTGCTTTCGGCATGGCCCAGGCCGCCGAAAAGCTCAAGGTCGGCGTGCTGGCGACCCTCGAAGGAACTTATACGGTTCTCGGCGAGGACGGCATGCGCGGCTTTCAGGTCGCAATGAAGAAATTCGGCGGTAAGGCCGGCGGTCGCGAGATCGAAGTCATCATCGGCGCAACCGACGCAAGCCCGGATTCTGCCGTTCGCGCGGCCCGCAAGGTCGTGGAGCAGGACAAGGTCGACATCGTTATCGGTCCGCTGTCCGGTTCCGAGGGTATTGCGGTCAAAAACTACGCGAAGACCCAGCCGCAAGTGACCTTTATCAATGGTATTTCCGGCGCACAGGAAACGACATTCGTCGAGCCTGCGGACAACTTCTTCCGCTTCAATATGGACGGCGCCCAGTGGATGGCCGGCCTCGGCGAGTACGTGTTCAAGGAGAAGGGTTACAAGACCGTCGCCACGATCGGCGAGGACTATTCCTTCATCTACACCCAGGTCTATGGCTTTGCGCTGGAATACTGCCAGGCCGGTGGCGAGATCACCGAGCGTTTCTGGGTGCCTCTCGGCACCAAGGACTTCGCATCCATCATCGCGGCGCTGCCCGATGACGTCGACGCCATCTATCTCGGCCTCGGCGGCGGCGATGCGGTCAACTTCCTCAACCAGTATCTCCAGGCCGGCGGCGACGCCAACCTGATCGGTTCGACGATCATGATCGACGGCACCGTGCTCAACTCCAAGGGCAAGGCCAAGGAAGTTCTGACCGGCACGCCGGGTGCAGGACCGCAGGCGGATACCTGGGACAACGAGAAGTGGAAGGCCTTCGTGAAGACCTACCAGGATGCCTTCCCGCCGGAGAAGCGCTTCCCGAGCCCGTCGCTGCTGGCGACCGGGTACCACAACGCAGCCTCGGCAGCGTTCACGGTGCTGAACAACATCAATGGCGATCTCAGCGATGGCCACAAGAAGTTCCGCGCCGGCCTTACGGCTCTCGAACTTGATGCGCCGAACGGCAAGATCAAGCTCGACAAGAACCGCCAGGCCATCGGGACCAACTTCATCACGGAAGTCGTCAAGGATTCCAACGGCAACCTCGTGAACCAGCTGGTCAAGATCGTGCCGAACGTCAATCAGACGATGGGCATGGACGAAGCGGTCTTCAGGAAGATCGGCGTGCCGGGACGCGAAGTTCCGAAGTGCCAGAAGTCCTACAACTGACCTGAGTAATCCGGGCGGCTCCGGCCGCCCGGGCTTCCTTCGTTCGAACGCGTGCGCTTCAAGGTGCCGGCGTCTTCCTGCCGGCGCGAGGATCGCGACGGGAGTGCCCAGTGTCGCTTATCAACTATGTGACAAAGATCCACTTTGCCGACGGCATCGTGGAAGAGGCCCTTCGGGCCGAAATCGAGGTGCTCGAAGCCAAACGTCCGCTGATCGTAACCGACAGAATTACGGCTGATGCGGATATTCTGGGTCGTGTTGAACAGGCCATCCCCAAATCCATTCACTGCGAGATCTATCAGGACGCTCCGGGCACGCCGACGGAAGAAGCGGCACTTGCGGTCGCCGATCTCTGCCGGGAACATGACTGTGATGCGCTGATCGGCCTGGGCAGCGGCCCCTCACTCGATCTCGCGAAGATCGTCGGTGTTCTCATCTCTCACGACGGCCCGTTGTCGAAATATGCGACGGTCGAAGGCGGCTCCGCCCGCATTCGTGATGTCCTGCCGCCTCTGATCGCGATCCCGACGACTGCTGGCAACGGCTCGGAAGTCGGCCGTATGGCGGTGGTCATACTGGATGACGGCCGGACCGTGGGATTGCAGAGCCCGTACCTTGTTCCGAAGGTCGCGATCTGCGATCCGACGCTGACCATAGATCTGCCGGCGGATCTGACCGCCGGGTCGGGTATGGATGCCATAACCCATTGTATCGAAACCTATATCTCGACCGCCTACAATCCACCGGCCGACGGCATTGCGCTGGACGGCCTCAGACGGGCGGTTTCGAACATCGAGCGTGCCGTCGACCGTGGGCGGGATCTCGAAGCGCGCCGTGAAATGATGGCCGCGGCCATGAACGGTGCGCTGGCTTTCCAGAAAGGGCTCGGCGGGGTTCATGCGATCAGTCACGCCCTGGGCGGCATGCGCGGCTATGAGCTTGACCACGGCACGATCAACGGTGTGATGCTGCCGCATATGCTCGAATTCAATGCGCCCGCTGTGGGGCACCGCTACCAGGCTCTCAACGAGGCCATGGGTCTCAAGAACCACGCGGATCTTCCGGTTGCGCTTTCGAAGCTCAGGGGCCGGGTAGGCCTGCCGGGCCGGCTGGCCAAGATGGGCCTGGACGAGACCGCGATCGAGCAGGCTGCGCCCCGAGCGGCTGAAGACTACACAAACAGCACAAACCCGCGGCGCGCCTGCGCGACGGACTATCGCGGCATCATGTTCTCGGCACTTTGAGAGCCTTCGAGAGAAACGGAACGCAATGGACGTTCATGCAAATCTGATCGGCGGCGAATGGTCGCCCGGAGACGGCGCGGTCGAAAACGTCAATCCGTCGAACACTGACGATGTCATCGGCCGTTATTCCCGCGCGAGCGAGGCGGATGCTGGCCGGGCCGTGGAGGCCGCTACCGCAGCCGCGCCCGGCTGGGCGCATTCCGGCATTCAGCAGCGCCATGACATCCTGAAGGCGGCGTCCGACGAGATCATCGCAAGGAAAGAGGATATCGGCCGGCTGCTGGCGCGCGAGGAGGGCAAGACCCTTGCCGAAGGCGTGGCGGAAACGGTCCGGGCCGGGCAGATATTCGGCTTCTTCGCGGGCGAAGCGCTGCGTCTCTCGGGCGAAAAGATCGCATCGGTGCGTCCTGGCATTGACGTGGAGATCACCCGGGAACCGGTCGGCGTGGTCGGCCTCATCACGCCCTGGAACTTTCCCATCGCGATACCGGCCTGGAAGATCGCGCCGGCGCTCTGTCACGGCAATGCGGTGGTTTTCAAACCGGCCGAACTGGTGCCGGGTTGCGCATGGACTATTGCAGATATTCTGCATCGCGCCGGCCTGCCGGCGGGCGTCTTCAACCTGGTGAACGGACCGGGGTCTGTTGTCGGTCAGGCGATGCTCGAGGACCCGCGGATCGATGCGATCAGCTTCACGGGTTCGGTGGCGACCGGGCAGAGGGTGGCGGAGGCGTGTTCCCGGCACATGCGCAAGTGCCAGCTCGAAATGGGGGGCAAGAACCCGCTGGTCGTGCTGGATGACGCCGACCTCGATATCGCCGTCGATTGCGCTGTCAACGGCGCCTATTTCTCCACCGGGCAGCGGTGCACGGCGTCCTCCAGGCTGATCGTGACCGAGGGCATTCACAACCGTTTCGTCGAAGCCATGGTCGAACGTCTCAAGACGCTTGTCGTTGACGATGCGCTCAAGGCGGGCACCGAGATGGGGCCGGTGGTCGATGCCTCGCAGCTTGAGCAGGATGAGCGCTATATCGAGATCGGCAGACAGGACGGCGGCAACCTGCGCTGGGGCGGGCAGCGCCTGACAAGGGACACCCCGGGGTTCTACCTGCAACCGGCGCTGTTCACCGACACCAGCAACACGATGCGCATCAACCGGGAGGAAGTGTTCGGACCGGTCGCGTCGGTCATCCGCGTGCGCGACTATGACGAAGCGCTGCAGGTGGCAAACGACACCGAATTCGGCCTGACGTCCGGCATCTGCACGACCAGTCTCAAGCATGCCAGTCATTTCAAGCGCAACTCCGAGGCCGGGATGGTCATGGTCAATCTGCCGACGGCGGGCGTCGACTATCACGTCCCGTTCGGTGGCCGGAAGGGTTCGAGTTTCGGTCCCCGGGAGCAGGGACGCTACGCAAGGGAGTTCTATACGACGGTCAAGACCGCCTATACGCGGCCATAGGCGTTCCCAGGGCCCGATATCCGGCGAAGGCAGACTTTCCGTCGGGTCTTGCCAATTGACGGCACGTCATGGGAACATCTGAGGAAAACGGGAGGAAGGAGGCGCGAACGCAGAATTCGCGCGAAGGAGATGAGCACTGCGATCTCGATTTACCATGGCAGGTTCGGCCGGGCGACGCTCTATCAGCTGAACCGGCCGATGACGACCCATGCCCATCGGGAGGGGCATCTGATTTTCCTGCTCGAGGGAAAGGATTCGTATCAGATTGTTTCGGGCAAGAGGTACGAGCTGACACCCATATCGGCGACGGCAATCAATCCGTGGGAACCGCACGATTTCAACCCCGGAGACAGCAACGGCGGGATTTTCGCTCTTACGCTCTATATCAAACCGATCTGGTTCCTGGAGGTGGCGCGCAGCGCCCGGTCGGCCTTGAGATTCGGCCGGACGCAGATCGAGGTGACCGATTTTATCGGCCGTTCGATGCAGAAGGTTGTCACCCTGCTGCTTGAGGACTGCGACAGCGATCTTTTCGACGGCTATCTCTACGAACTGACTCAGGAATGTTACGACCAATCGTGGCAATGGAACCCGGCCACGCCGCTGCGCAATGACTTCCGGACGTCGTTCACCGATTTTCGCGTGCGCAAGTCGATGAGGCTGATCAGCGAGAGTCTGGGCAATGAGATCCAACTCGACCTGATTGCACGCGAATCCGGCCTGTCACGCCCGCATTTCTACAAGCTCTTCCGACAGCAGACCGGAATCACGCCGAATCTGTTCATGAACACGCTCAGGATGGAGCGGGCGATCCAAAATCTGACGGAGTCGGATCAGTCCATTACCGACATCAGTTTCGATCTCGGATTCTCGTCCCAGAGCGGCTTTACCAGGTTCTTCTGTTCCAATGTCGGGATGGCGCCGACGGAATACCGACGGGTCGCCCATATTCTGAACGCATAGGCGCTGTTTACCGCGGTTTTTTACGACCGTCCGTGAATTTATAATACTCAGGGATATGCGGCCTTGCGCCCGGCGGTCCTACTGTTTCAGGCGTAATGTGATCCGGAAAACCGGGCGCCTGAAGAGGGAGGATATGCGTCTGCCATGCTGCTGACGCTAAATCGGGCTGAATACGGTGATTGTCCGGCTCCGGCAGTGCTCCGATATCTGGAGGACTGCGCGTGAGCCGTTTTCTTGAACGTCACCCGTTCTGGTCGCTCGCCATTCTGGTGGGCGTGATCGTTCTGCTGTGGCTGATCGTGGCGCCCTGGTCGCCGGGCATGGTCTCGGTGATCGGCAAGAAGAAGGTCTTTCTGAACGCGCTTCTGAACGGCATCACGCTCGGCAGTCTCTACTTCCTGGTGGCTTCCGGCTTCACGCTGATCTTCGGCCTCATGCGCAACGTCAACCTTGCGCATGGCTCGCTCTATCTCTTCGGCGGCTATATCGGCTACGAGACCGTGAATCTGACGGGTGTCTGGATTCTCGGATTCATCGTTGCTTTCATCGTCGTGGCGTTCTTCGGACTGCTGCTGCAGATCGTCGTGTTCCGGCGCATGGAGGGAGAGGACCTGCGCCAGACCCTGGTCACGATCGGCATTTCGATCGTCGTGGCGGATCTGATGCTGTGGTACTGGGGCGGCGATTTCTACCAGATCCTCACGCCCGACTGGCTGTCCGGGCCCGTCGTGACGCCGATCGTCTCGGCGATCAAACGCAGCACGGGTGATCCGATCTACCTCAAATATCCCATGGTGCGGCTGGTGATCTTCGCCGCGTCTGTCGCGGTCGGCATCATCATGTGGCTGCTGCTGAACCGGACACGCGTCGGCATGCTGATCCGCGCCGGTGTCGACGACCGCGAAATGCTTGCGGCGAGCGGCGTGCGCGTCCAGCTGATCTTCGTCGGCGTGTTCGCATTCGGTGCCGGGCTGGCCGGTGTGGCCGGTGTCGTCGGGGGGACGTTCCAGTCCCTTGCGCCCGGCGAGGACACCCGGTTCCTGCTGGCGTCCCTTGTGGTCGTGATCGTCGGCGGCATGGGGTCGATCCCAGGGGCCGCTCTTGGCGCTCTGCTGATCGGGCTCGCCGAACAGTTTGGCTCCGTTTACATGCCGACCTATGCGGTCGTGCTGACCTTCCTGATCATGGTGCTCGTGCTGGCGTTCCGGCCGCAGGGCCTGCTGAGTGCGCGCTAGGCCATGGTAGCGATCGATCACAGCAACACGCCCGACCGGCCGGAGGCCGAGACCCGGTCGGGATTCTCCGAATGGATCAGACAGATCCACCCGGCGGCCTGGATGCTGGCGGCACTGCTGCTGTTCCTGCCGGCATTCTCCAGCGATTTCGTCCAGTTCCAGATTTTCGGCTGGACCTTCATCTACGGCATGATCGCGCTCAGCCTGATGTTCCTGGCCGGTTACGGCGGCATGGTCAGCCTGGTGCAGATGACGGTCGCGGGATGTGCCGGTTACATGATCGCGATCTTCGGCGAGAGCGCGGTCACCAATATCAGCCTTGGCTGGCCGTGGTGGCTGACGATCCCGGTCGCGCTCGGGATCGCGGTGCTGTTCGGCACCATCAGCGGGGCGCTGGCGGTGCGGACCGAAGGCATCTACACGATCATGATCACGCTGGCGATCGCCTCGGCCTTCTTCTATTTCACGCGCCAGAACTACACCCTTTTCAACGGGTTCAGCGGCTTCAATTCGGTCAATCCGCCTGAAATCTTCGGCGTCGACTGGCGCCGGCCAACCACGTTCTACTACCTGACCCTGTTCTGGGCGACGGTCAGCTACTTCGTCGTGCTCTACGTGTCGCGCTCGCCATTCGGTCTTGCGCTGCAGGGCGTACGCGACAACCCGCGCCGGATGGCAGCACTCGGCTATAACGTGACCGCCCACCGCGTCGCGGCTTACGCGTTTGCTGCGGTAATTGCCGGCATCGCCGGGATCCTCCTGACCTGGCAGAACAACCAGATCTCGCCGGGCACGGCCGGCATCGGCCCGGTCATCGATATCCTGGTGATTGCCGTGGTCGGCGGCTTGAGCCGGCCCATCGGCCCGTTCATCGGTGCTTTCGTCTATGTCCTGCTGCGTACATTTGCGCTGGACGTGCTGGTGGCGGTCGGCCTTGACGGCCAGCGTTTCCAGCTTCTGATCGGCATGGGCTTCCTGCTGATCGTGTTCTTCTCGCCCGACGGGCTGCTCGGGCTGTGGGCGCGCTTCCGCCGGCATCTGAGCATGACCAACACGAGCCTGACCCCGGGCGACGGAGGCGAGCGATGATCCAGACCGCAGCCGAACGCCTGTCTTCCGCCGGAACGGCCAATGCGCTGGAACTGCGTGGCGTGTCCCGTAATTTCGGTGCGCTCGCCGCGCTGACGGACGTCACGATGAGCGTGCGTCATGGCGAGCGCCGCGCGGTGCTGGGGTCGAACGGCGCCGGCAAGACGACTCTGTTCAACTGCATCACCGGTGATTTTCCGCCGAGCTCGGGCACGATCCGATTCTTCGGCGAAGACGTCACCACGCTGCCGCCGCATGAGCGCATCCGCAACGGATTGCGCCGGACCTATCAGATCTCGCTGCTGTTCGGCGGGCTGACGGTGATCGACAACGTGTATCTGGCCTGCCGCGGGGTGTCGCGGGGGCGTTTCTCCCTGATCAGGCCCCGACGCAGCGAGGCCCTGATGCATTCCGCAATCGAGCTCGTGGAGGCGGTGCATCTGACGGACGTGCGCGATCAGCCCGTTTCGGAACTGAGTCACGGCCAGCAGCGGCAGCTTGAGATCGCGTTGGCGCTGGCGGGCGCGCCGCGGTTCATCCTGTTCGACGAGCCCGCCGCCGGGCTGTCGCCGGCCGAACGGGCGGAATTGATCGAGATCCTGACCTCGCTGCCGGAGCATATCGGCTACATCATCATCGAGCACGATATGGATGTGGCGCTCAGGGTCGTCGAGAGCGTGACCATGATGCACAACGGCCGCATCTTCAAGGAAGGCCGGCCGGAGGAGATCGAATCCGACCCGGAGGTGCAGGACCTCTATCTGGGAGGTGGCCATGGCTAGGGTCGACCGTCCCAGAAGCTCACCGGCACCCGTGCTGCAGGTCAGCGGCCTGAACGTCTATTACGGGCATTCCCATGCGCTGCAGGGCGTCGACCTGACGCTCGATCACGGCGTTCTTTCCGTCGTCGGGCGCAACGGCATGGGCAAGACAACGCTGTGCATGGCGATCATGGGACTGGTGCCCGCGTCGAGCGGCTCCATCCGTTTCAACGGCGAGGAACTGACCAACCTGTCGTCATCGCAGATTGCCCAGTACGGCATCGGCTATGTGCCGCAGGGACGGCGCCTGTGGCCGTCGCTGACCGTGAACGAACATCTCCGCCTGGTGTCCGGCAATTCGCGCGGCGCCTGGAGCATCGAGCGCATCTACGACACGTTTCCGCGTCTGGCGGAGCGGCGGAACAACGGCGGCGGACAGCTGTCCGGTGGCGAGCAGCAGATGCTGGCGATCTCGCGGGCGCTGCTGCTCAATCCGCAGCTTCTCGTGATGGACGAACCGACCGAGGGTCTGGCGCCGGTTATCGTCAGCCAGGTTGAGGAGATGCTCCTGCATCTGGGTGACGAAAGCGATATTTCGGTGCTCGTCATCGAGCAGAATATCGGTGTTGCCACGGAAATCTCCGAGCAGGTCGCCATCATGGTCAACGGTCGGATCAACCGCGTGATGGATGCCGGGCGGCTTGCCGCCGACAAGGACCTGCAGCAACGGCTGCTTGGTGTCGGCCGTCACGCCCATGATGACGACCTCGAACTGCAAGCGCAGGCGGGCGCTTCGGGCGAAGCGGAAGAGATATCCGAAGGCCGCCGGGGACCCGTCAGGATCTATGTCTCGAACCCGACCATCCCGACACGCTGGTCGAAGCCTGCGCCGGTCGCCCGCATCGAGTCGGCCGCGCGCATTGACTCCGGATCGACGGCCGGGAGGACACCCTCCGCTGGTCCGGCGCAGCATGTCGAGCTGCGTCCGCTGTCTGCAGGACGGGAGGACGTTGTCCTCGTCGCCGGCACGCTCGACACCAAGGGCGACGAAATTCGCTTCATCCGAGACATCCTCAAGGATGCGGGTGTGCGCACCCGGCTGGTCGACCTCTCGACAACCGGCAAGCTGTCGAGTGCCGATATTCCGCCGCACCAGATCGCGGCCTATCACCGGCATGGGCCCAGCGCCGTCTTCACCGATGATCGGGGCAAGTCCGTGGCCGGCATGGCCGAGGCGTTCGAGGCCTGGATCAGCCGCCAGAGCGGCATTGCGGGTATCATCTCGGCGGGCGGATCGGGCGGTACGGCCATGGCGACGCCCGCGATGCGGGTGCTGCCGGTCGGCGTGCCGAAGATCATGATCTCGACGGTCGCGTCCAGTGATGTCAGCCGTTATGTCGGACCTGCGGACATCATGATGATGCATTCGGTGGCCGACGTTCAGGGCCTGAACTCGATCACCCGGGAGGTGCTGGCCAACGGTGCCAATGCCATGGTGTCGATGGTCAAGGCCCGGCAGGAGCGCCTGCGCACGCGGGACGCAGGAGCGGAGGATCTGCCGGCGATCGGGCTGACCATGTTCGGCGTAACAACGCCTTGCGTTCAACAGATCACGGCCGCACTCGAAGACGACTACGACTGCCTCGTGTTCCACGCCACGGGCGTCGGCGGGCGCTCGATGGAGAAGCTGGTCGACAGCGGCTTGCTGACCGGGGTCATCGATATCACGACCACCGAAGTCTGCGATCTGTTGATGGGCGGCGTCTTCGCGGCCACGGAGGACCGGATCGGCGCCATGATCCGCGCGCAGATGCCCTATGTCGGAGCCTGCGGCGCGCTCGACATGGTCAATTTCGGGGCGCCGGACACAGTGCCCGCGCACTACGCGGACCGGCTGTTCTACGAGCACAACCCTCAGGTCACGCTGATGCGCACGACGGTCGAGGAAAACGAGCGCATGGGCCGCTGGATCGGCGAAAGGCTGAACCAGATGGATGCGCCGGTCCGTTTCTTCCTGCCGGAAGGCGGCGTGTCGCTGCTCGATGCGCCCGGTCAGGCGTTCCACGACCCTGCCGCCGATGCGGCGCTCTTTACAGCGCTTGAGCAGACCGTGCGCCAGACGTCGAACCGGCAGCTCATCCGTCTGCCGCATAACGTCAACGATCAGGAATTTTCCGACGCGGTCGTCAGGGCGTTTCTTTCCCTGCACGGCGGCCAGTCAACGCGCAGATCAGCCAGGAGATAATGCATGCCGCGATTTGAACGCTCGACCCTTCTCGAAAAATACCGGGGCATGATTGCCCGGGGCGAGCCGATTGTTGGTGGCGGCGCGGGGACGGGGCTGTCTGCCAAATGCGAGGAGGCCGGCGGCATCGACCTCATCGTGATCTACAATTCCGGGCGCTACCGCATGGCCGGGCGCGGGTCCCTTGCGGGCTTGATGCCCTATGGCGACGCCAACCAGATCGTGGTCGAGATGGCGAGCGAAGTGCTGCCCGTGGTGAGCAACACGCCAGTACTCGCGGGCGTCAACGGGACCGATCCGTTCCGCCTGATGGACGTCTTCCTCGACGAACTGAAGACGATCGGGTTTTCAGGCGTGCAGAATTTCCCGACGGTCGGGCTGATCGACGGCACGTTCCGCGCCAATCTGGAAGAGACCGGCATGTCCTACGGGCTCGAGGTCGACATGATCGCCGCGGCCCATGAGAAGGACATGCTGACCACGCCTTACGTGTTCAACGAAGACGACGCGACCGCCATGGCGAAGGCCGGCGCGGACATCATCGTCTGCCATCTGGGGCTGACCACGGGCGGATCGATCGGGGCCGAGACGGCCCTCAAGCTCGAGGACTGCCCGGCCATGGTCGATGCCTGGGCGCAGGCGGCCCTCAATGTGAACAGTGACGCCATCGTGCTGGTCCATGGCGGGCCGGTGTCATCGCCTGAGGACGCGGACTATGTGCTCAGGAACACAAGCAACTGTCACGGATTTTACGGGGCGTCTTCCATGGAGCGTTTGCCGACAGAGGTCGCGCTCACGGAACAGACGCGCAAATTCAAACAGATCGGCGCAAGCTGATCGGAGACGAAAGGACGGCACCCGCAAGGGGCGGAGTGACGGGAGGTAAAGATCATGTCGGGTCAATTGATCGGTGAACTGATTCTCTGGCTGATCGTGGCGGTCATCGTCATCGCGATCATCTACTGGGTCATGAACTGGCTGTATCGCCGTTCCACTAAGGAGGTCTCGTTCGTACGAACCGGTTTCCTTGGCGAAAAGGTCGTGATCAACGGCGGTGCATTCGTGTGGCCGATCATTCACGACATCACGCCGGTGAACATGAACGTGTTGCCGATTACGGTGACGCGGGAAAAGGACGATGCTCTGATCACGCGGGACCGGATGCGTGTCGATGTCGACGCCGAATTCTACGTGCGCGTCGCGCCCTCCAAGGACTCCGTGTCCGTCGCGGCGGCAACGCTTGGGCGCCGGACCATGGAGCAGGAGCGGCTGCACGCCCTTCTGGTCGGCAAGTTCATTTCGGCACTCAGATCAGTCGCTGCCGAGATGGATCTGCAGGAAATGCACGAGCAGCGCGGTGACTATGTCATGCGGGTCCGGGCCGCCGCGCAGGAGGGGCTGGCCCAGAACGGTCTGGAGCTCGAATCTGTCGCCATCACCGATATCGACCAGACGGACCTCGAATACTTCAATCCGTCCAACCAGTTCGACGCTGTCGGTCTGACGCAGCTGATCGAGGACATCGAGGCCAAGCGCAAGCTGCGCAACGACATCGAGCAGGACTCGATGATCAGGATCCGGGCACGAAACCTGGAAGCCGAGAAGCAGTCTCTCGATATTGAGCGTGAAAGCGAGTCGGCCAGATTAGCGCAGGAACGCGAGATCGAGTCGAGCCGGGCGGCCCAGCGTGCCGAGATCGCACGCCAGCGCGCCGAGCGGGAGACGGAAGCCGAGCAAGCGCAGATCACCGCACGGGAGGAGATCGAGAAATCGCGGATCGCCAACGAGCACGCCATAAGCCAGGCGCGTATCGCGTCGGAGCGGGAGATCCGCCAGAAGGAAATCGAACGCCAGCAGATCATCGATGCCGCCGAGATCGCGTCGCGCGAACAGGTCGAGATGGCGCGGATCACCCAGGAGCGCTCGGTGACGGAGGCGAGGATCGCCAACGAGCAGGAGACGCAGTCCAAGGACATCGCGCGCCGTCGCGCCATCGAGGAATCGCAGATCGCGGCCAACGAGGCGACCGAGCGGGCACGCATTGCCCAGGAGAAGGCCGTCACCGAGGCCCGCATCACCAAGGACGAGGAAACCCAGCGCCGCGAAATCGAGGCGCGTGAGGAAACCGAGAAGGCCCGTATTGCGCAGGAGCGGGTGCTGACCGATGCCCGTATCCACAACGAGGAAGAGACGCGGCGCCGCGAGATCGCCCGCAACCTCGCCGTTGAGGAAGCCGAGATCGCGTCACGCGAGGCAACCGAGAAACTGCGCATCGCTCAGGAGACCGTGGTCAACGAGGAACGCATCGCGTCCGACCGCAAGATCCGGGATATGGAAATCGAGCGCACCCGTGTGCTGGAGGAAGCCGAGATTGCCGCGCAGCAGGCAACGGAAGCCGCCCGCATCGCGCGGGAGAAGAAGCTCGCCGCCGACCGGATCGCGTCCGAGCAGAACACGCGGGAGCTCGAAATCGAACGGCGCAAGATCGTGGAGGAAGCCACGATCACGGCACAGGAAGCGATCGAGGCGACACGGATAGCCCAGGAAGAACGGGTGCGCGGGCTGGAGATCGCCCGCAACCGTGCGGTGGATGAGTCCGAGATCGCGGCACGTGAAGCTGTCGAGGCCGCGCGCATTGCGCAGGAGAAGACGCTTGCCGTCGAGCGTATCGAGAGCGAAGGCGCAACGCAGGAACGCCAGGTCGAACGTGACAAGGCCGTCCGGGAAGCGGAGATTGCCGCCCACGAGGCAACGGAAGCCGCGCGGATCGCACAGGAGAAGCGGATCGCGGCCGAACGCATCGCGTCGGAAGAGGAAACCCGCAAGCTCGAGATTGTCCGCAACCGCGAGGTCGATGCCGCCGACATCGCGACGCAGGAGTTCATCGAGACGGCGCGGATCGAGCAGCGCGTCAAGGTCGATGCCGAGCGCATTGCGGCCGACGAGGCGACCACGCTTCGCGAATTCGTGGCCCGCGAGAGCACGGAAGCAGCCCGGATCGCGCAGGAAAAGGCAACGGAAGCCGAGCGCATCCTTGCCGATCAGGACACCCGTTCGCGCGAGATCGCGCGCAACGAAGCCGTCGAAATGGCAGAGATCGGGTCGCGGCGCAGTGTCGACCAGACCCGGATCGAGCGCGAGAAGGAGACGAGTGTCGACCGGATCGGCCGGGACGAGGAAGTGCGCAAGCTCGAGATCGCCCGCAACGAGGCTCTCGATGCGGCGCAGATTGCCGCCGACAAGGCGATCGAGGCGGCCCGCATTTCGCGTCAGAAGACGATCGATGCGGAACGCATCCTGGCCGAGCAGGAGACAAGAGGCCGCGAGATTGCGCGCGACCAGGTGGTCGAAAGCTCCGAGATTGCCAAGCGCGATGCCGTCGAGAAGGAGCGGATCGCCATGGAGCTGCGTCTGGAGCAGGAGCGTATCGACTCCTCCGAAACCCGCGAGATTGCCGATATCGGCCGCAAGAAGAAGGTCGAGGAAGCGGAAGAAGATCGCGTGATCGCGCTTGCGGGCAAGCGGATCGAGCGTTCTGAAGCCGATGCCCAGGTCAAGAAGGCCGACATCGAGGCCCAGCGCGACGTCGATACGGCGGACATTTCACGCGAGCAGGTGCTCGATGCCGTGAAGCTGGAGCGCAAGCGTGCGCTCGAGCAGCTTGAAGTGGCGCGGATGCAGGCCTTGCGTGAAGCGGAGATTGCGTCGCGCGAGGAGATCGAGCGCGCCCAGATCGCATCCGAACGCGGTCTGGACGAAGCCCGGATTACCCGGGAGCGCGACCGCCGCAAGCTCGAAGTCGAGCGCGAGCGTGAGGTCGAGTCAGCCGAGATGGAAAAGGCTATCGTGCTTTACCAGAAGTCGCTTGAGGAATCTGCCGCACAGGCCGAGGCCGATGCGGCCCGCGCCAGGGCTGCGGAGGCCGAAGAGCAGGTCAAGACCGTTCGCGAAAGCGAGGAGGCCAAGCGCCGCCGGTCTGTCGACGTGATCATGGCGGAGAAGGAAGCCGAGGCGAAGAAGATCGCCGCGGAAGCCGAGAAAGTCCGTGCCGCGGTCGAAGCCGAAGCCCAGCGTCTGCTCAACGAGGCCGAGAACGTCCTCACCGACGAGGCGCGCTACGCGCTGTTCCGCCGCAAGCTGCTGGAACATGTGGAAGGCATCGTTTCCGCGTCGGTCAAGCCGATGGAGAAGATCCAGGATATCCGGATCATGCAGCTCGACGGCATGAGCGGCGGCGGAGGCGGCGACCGCAAGAACGCCACCGACGAGGTCATCGACTCCGCCCTGCGCTACCGCGTGCAGGCGCCGCTGGTCGACAGCCTGATGTCCGATCTTGGCATCGACGGCAGCAATATCTCGAAGCTCGGCGGCCTGGTGCGCGAGGCGCGCGACATGCAGTCGATTGCCGAGAAGGCCGAGAAACAGGCGTCTGCCGGTGAAGGCGGCTCCGAGGGCTCGGGTGACGGTGGCGGTTCGGGCGGCGGTGATGACGGCGGCGGCGGATCGGGCGGCTCGGGTGGCTCCGGCGGATCGAGAAGGTCCGGCGGCCGGCGCTCAACCAGATCCAAAAAGTAGGCGGGCAAACGCATGGCGAGAGTCTTCACATCGAGTGTCATCGGCGCGCCCGCCGACAAGGTCTGGGCCCGGATCCGCGACTTCAACGGCCTGCCGAGCTGGCATCCGGCGATCCGGGAAAGCCAGATCGAGGGCGGGGAGCCGTCGGACAAGGTCGGCTGCATCCGGGACTTCTACCTGCAGAACGGGGACCGGATCCGCGAGCAGCTGCTGGGCCTGTCTGACTACGACATGTTCTGCACCTATTCGATCCTGGAAAGCCCGATGCCACTTGAAAATTACGTCGCAACGCTTCGACTGACGCCAATTACCGACGGTGCCAGGACATTTGCCGAGTGGACGGCCGAGTTCGACTGCGCACCAGAGGAGGAGTCGGGGCTGGTCTCAGGCATTGGCGAGAACGTGTTCCAGGGTGGATTCGACTCGCTCAAGCGCCACTTTGGAAACTGACGGTCCGGCATGTTGAAAGTGGTCAAAAGCACGATCCTCGACGCACCCATCGATGAGGTGTGGGACGTGCTGCGCGACTTCAACGGCCACGACCACTGGCACCCGGCCGTCGCCGATAGCAATATCGAGCGCGGCTCGCCATCCGACCGGGTCGGGTGCGTCAGGCGGTTTCACCTGCAGGACGGTTCGGAACTGCGTGAGCAGCTGCTGACGCTGTCCGACATGGAGACAGCCTTCAGTTACTGCCTGCTCGATACACCGGTGCCGCTGTTCAACTACGTCGCCCATGTGAGGCTGATTCCGGTGACGGACGGGAATCGCACGTTCTGGCAGTGGGAGTCGCGCTTCGACACGCCGAAAGGCCGGGAGAGCGAACTCGAACAGCTGGTCGGAACGGACATCTACGAAGCCGGCTTCGCAGCCGTGCGCCAGCACATGGGCCTGGCGGCCTGAGGGAAGGGAAGAGAGCCGGATGGCATATACAGTCAGGACATTTGATCAGCTCGGCGATGCCGCAAGTGCGATGGCATCGGACCGTGCCGCGCGCTTCCTCGGGGGCGGAACGCTGGTGATGCGCGCCGTGAACGAAGGCGATCAGTCGTTCCACACCATCGTGCGTGCGACTGACCAGTCCCTGAAACAGATCCGGCCGGCATCGAACCGGCTCGAGATCGGAGCGGCCGTCACGATGTCGGACATCCTGGCGAACCAGGACGCAGCATTCCTGCATCCGGCGGCGCGAGCGGTCGGCGGTCCGGCAATCCGCAACATGGCGACGGTCGGCGGCAACCTGTTCGCCCAGTCACCCTATGGTGACTTTACCGCGGCTCTGCTGGCACTCGACGCGACCGTATCGACGGTCGGCGGCATGGGCGGCCGGGACATGACACTCGCGGAGTTTCTGGCCCAGCGCGACAGCGGCCAGGCGGGCCTTGTTGCGGGCGTCTCCGTGACACGTCCTTCGACACCGGACGCGTTTCGCTTCGTCAAGGTGAGCCGGGTGAAGCCGAAAGGCATATCGGTTCTGAGTATTGCAGCACACCTGCCGATTTCCGGCGGACGCATCAGCGGCGCGGCGGTGGCCTACGGTGCGATGGCGCCGACACCGATACGGGTTCCCGCGGTCGAGCGGGCTCTGGACGGCCAGACACTCGATGAGGCCGGTATTGCAGGCGCCCTTGCCGTAGCGACCGAGGGCTGTGCCCCGGCAACGGACGCGATTGCGTCCGAATGGTACCGCCGGGAGGTCGCTCCTGTGCATCTGAAACGGCTTCTGCTTGGACAGGCGAGGTAACAATGGCGCGTAAACCGATACAGTTCAGGCTCAACGGTTCGGAGAAGGCCGTCTTTGTCGAGGACGGACAGAACCTGCTCGACACCGTACGCCGCGAGGTCGGCGACTTCGCGCCGAAATACGGTTGCGGGCAGGGCACCTGCGGCTGCTGCACGGTGCTGATCGACGGCGAACCCCACCTTTCCTGCCTGACGCTGGCGGAGACCTGCGAAGGCCGCGCCATCGAAACGACCAGCGCGCTCGCCGACGGCCCCGATCTTCACCCGTTGCAGTCCGCATTCACGGAGCACTTCGCCGCACAGTGCGGGTTCTGTACGCCGGGCATGCTCATGGCCGCCAAGGCGCTGCTTGACCGGAACCCGCAACCGACCCGTGAAGACGTCGTCGAGGCGATCTCCGGCAACATCTGCCGGTGCACCGGATACGAGTCGATCATCAACGCCATTCTAGACGCCGCGTCGCGGCGCAACGCGCGCAGCGCCTGAGGACCGTCAGTAATGCTCGAATTCAGAAAAGACCTCTTTGCCGATGAACGCGACGACGATCTGAACGAGATCGGTCAGCCGACGCAGCGTCAGGACATGCTCGGTCACGTCACTGCCCGGTCCCGGTTCTTCGACGATCACGCCTTTGACGGGCTCTTGCATATCAAATGCGTGCGCAGCCCCCATCACCACGCGCGCATCCGTTCCGTCGACTGCACGCAGGCCGAAAACGCACCCGGCGTCGTGCGGATCATTCGCCCCGAAGACGTACCGGTCAATCTCAACACGCTGATGAGTCTGATCGACTTCGGCAAGGATGACGAGCCGGTCCTGGCGGTCGACAAGGTCCGCTACAAGGGCGAGCCGATCATCGCCATCGTTGCGGAAAGCGAAATCGCCGCGCGCGATGCGGTCCATCTGGTCAGGGTCGACTATGAAGAGCTGCCGCACGTGCTCGAGGTCGAGGAAGCCATCAAGCCCGGCGCGGTCTCCGTCAACGGTGCCTATCCGGAGAACTATTTCGTCTATCACGATCATTATGATCGCCAGAAGCTGCGCTACGGCGATGTCGAGCGGGGTTTTGCCTCGGCCGATCACGTGCTCGAGGAGCGCTACCAGATGTCGCCGATCGAGCAGGCGCCGACCGAGACAAACGGCTGCATCGCCGCGCCGGAAAACAATGACCGGTTCGTCGTGCACACCTCGACGCAGGCGCTGTTCTTCTCGCTCGGCACCACGGCAAAACTGCTCGACATGCCGTCGAACCAGCTCCATTTCATCGGCGGCACGGTCGGCGGCGGCTTTGGCGGCAAGGTCGACACCCTGTGCGAGCCGCTCGCCGTGCTCGGTGCAAAACTGACCGGGCGGCCGGTGCGCTACGTGTTCGACCGTGAGGAGGAAATGCAGGTCGGCGCGCCGCGCGGCGCGGAGGTGTGGTACATCAAGGACGGCGTCATGAATGACGGGCGTCTCGTCGCCCGGCAGATCCGCGGCTATTTCGACGCCGGCGCCTATACCAGGTTGTCCAGTTACGCGATCATCAAGGGAACCGCGCATCTGCCCGGTCCCTACACGATCCCCAACGTCAAGTCGGACGCGTTCTGCGTCTACACCAACCGCACACCGGCAACCGCCATGCGCGGTTTCGGCATTACCGGCGTCGACTTCGCGCTCGAGTGCCACATGGACAAGATGGCGCATCTGGTCGGCATGGACCCGGTCGAGATGCGCATTCTCAACGCGTATCGCGACGGCGACATGAAGGCGCACCGGCGCGAGGCCAAGAACTGCGCCCTGATCGAGTGCTGCCAGGTTGCCGCCGAAAAGGCCGGCTGGACCATCCGCGACGAATTCAAGCAGATGGCCTCGATGAGGGATGGCGGCGGGGACCGGGCGCTGATCCCGCAAACAGCCATGGACAATGACGGCCGCATCGGCGGAGGCACTGCGCCGCCGCCGGTCTCGACGCCGCAGCCTGCGCCTCTGATCACCCCGGGTGTGCAACCGCAGACTGTCACGGCACCGCCTCCGCAACCTCAACCGGCGCCGCCGCCGGCTCAGGCGCAGCCGCCGCAACCCGCGGCCCCCCCGCCTGCACAGCAGACAACGTCGCCGCCCGTGCAGCCGCCACAACCCTCGGCTCCGCCGCCGCAGCCGCATCCCCCGGTGCAGACGCGGCCGGAGCCGCATACCGAGCCGGCCGGCTCGGCGCGGCCGTCGCCGTCACCGAGGCCCGGGTCGCAGCGTCATGGCGCACATCGGTCGTCGTCCGTTTCAGGCATGAGGAGGCGCTGACCATGGCTTTGCATCGCGGACGCGGCGTAGCCGCAATCAACTATCCGATCGGCATGAACCTGGGCGGCGACCCAAGCCAGGCGCTCGTGCATTCCAATCCGGACGGCAAGTTCACGGTCGCCCTCTCGTCGATCGATCTTGGACAGGGCATGAAGTCGGTGACGCGGCAGATCGCGGCTGAAACGCTCGGCATTCCCGTTACGGACGTCTACGTGGACACCGCAGACAGTGACACCGGCCCGCACTGCATGGGCAGCTTCGCCTCGCGCGGCACCCACCGGGTCGGCAATGCGGTCATCGCGGCGGCCAAGGAAGCCCGCGGCGTGCTGCTGGAAGCGGCGGCCGAGGAACTGGAGGTCAATGCGGATGATCTCGAGACCGACGGCAAGGGCAATATCCACGTCAAGGGCGCGCCGCAGCGCTCGATTTCCACGACGGATGTGGCCATTGCCGCCCAGTTCAAGCAGGGGCGCACGATCTCGGGGCGCGGGATTTTCCTGATCCCCATGTCGGACGTCGATCCGGAAACCGGCGAGATGACGCCGGTGTCCTGTTACGCCCATGCTTGCCTCGTGGTTGACGTTGAGGTCGACGATGAAACCGGTGAGGTCGAGGTTCTACAGATCAACAGCGCCTATGAGGTCGGCCGTGCGCTCAACCCGAAGCTGGTCGAACAGCAGCTTGTCGGCGGCGCCTGGATGGGGCTGAGCCATGCGCTTTACGAGACCACCGAGCCCTATTATCCGGACCGGAGCCACGGACCGGTCGATTTCAATGAATACCTCATGCCGGGCCCCGGCGACGTCGCGACCCACAATATCGCCGTGCTCGAACGACCGGCGCCAGACGGGCCGTTCGGCGGCAAGGGCCCGGGCGAGATGTGCGCCAATCCGGTCCTGCCTGCCGTGGCCAATGCGGTATTCAACGCGGTGGGCGTGCGTATCGACGCGTTGCCGATCACGCCCGAGAAAGTGCTGCGGGGCATCAAGGCCCAGGGCGGTGCGGCCCCTGCGGGGCGAACGGGCTAGGAGGGAGTCGGCGTGGCGGTAAGGCGTGAAATAGTCGGCATTGACGGGCCGGACACGCTTGAGAGCGCTCTGCGCGCCGCGCAATATCTGGCGGATAGCGGCCTGTCGACCGCGGCCTATCTGGCCCTCGCCCTCGGCAAGCCCCTGCTGCTCGAAGGCGCGCCCGGTGTCGGCAAGACCGAAGCCGCCAAGGCGATTTCCTCCGTCCTCGGACGCAGCTTGATCCGGCTGCAGTGTTATGAAGGCATCGACGCAGCCCATGCGCTCTACGAATGGAACTATCCGCGGCAGATGCTGGCGATCCGGCAGGCGGGCGAGGAGCCGATCGACATCTACCGCGACGAATTCCTGATCGAGCGGCCGATGCTGGCGGCGCTGATGCGCCGCGCAACACTGTGCTCCTGATCGACGAGATCGACCGGTCGGACCACGAGTTCGAGGCTTTCCTTCTGGAATTTCTCTCCGACTTCCAGATCTCGATTCCCGAACGCGGGACGGTGAGGGCGCACGAGCATCCGGTGGTGATCCTGACCTCGAACCGGACCCGCGAACTACACGAAGCGCTCAGGCGGCGCTGCGTCTATCACTGGATCGAGTATCCGGATGCCGAACGCGAGGCGCAGATCGTCATGATGCGCGCCTCAAGTGTTGCGGAAGCGACGGCACAGGCCGTGGTCGCCGCTGTGGGCCGGATGCGGCAGGAGCCGCTCACCAAGCCGCCGGGCGTTGCCGAAACCGTCGAATGGGCGGAGGCCGCGACACTGCTCAACAGCCAGGGCGCGCCCTGGCCGGAAGCCTTCAAGCGGGCCATCGGCGTCGTGCTCAAGGACGAGGAAGATCTCGCCTATCTGGCGCCGCGTCTCGACTCGCTGATTGCGGGAGAGGCGGCATGACGGATCTCCGCCAGATGCCCGCGGCGGCGCGGCCCTTTGTCGAGTTTCCGGCGGTTCTGCGGGCGCACGGGTTTTCTGTTGCGCCCGAGCAGACCATGAATTTCATCACGGCGATCGAACTGCTGGGGCCGAAGGGCATGAGCGATATCGCCAATGCGGCCCATGCGACGCTCGCGCCAGCGCCTGAACGGCGCGACGAGTTCGATGCCCTGTTCCGCATGTTCTTCATGGGCCAGACTGTCGCCGCACCGATCGTCAGTGAAGACGATGAAGAAGAGCAGATGCGGGTCCAGGAAGAGGGCGGCACATTCGACCCACCCGACTCCGACGAGATCAACGAAACCGGCGAAACGGCGACCACGACGGAAGCCCTGTCGGTCCGGGAGTTCCCGCTCGCCGACCGCGGCGAAGTGCTGCGAAGGTTCGCCCGCGAAGTGCCGGATCGCATTCCCGTCCGGAAGGGACATCGGCGCGCTGTCGTGCGCCAGGGCCCCGGTTTCGACCTGCGCGCTGTGTTGCGCCAGGCGGTTCGCAACGACGGCGAGATCATTGCTCTGCCGCGTCTGAAACGGAAGATGCGGCAGCGTGCGATCCTGCTGCTGATCGACGTGTCCGGCTCGATGAAGGCCCAGACCGAAGACCACATGCGGTTTGCTCATGTGCTCGCCCACGCCGCCGACCGGATCGAGGTGTTCACGCTCGGTACCCGGCTGACCCGGATCACGCCGGCGCTGCGCTTCAGGAACGCGGATCATGCGCTGGCGGCGGCCTCCGGGACCGTCTCCGACTGGGATGGCGGCACGCGCATCGGCGATGCGCTGCAGGCCTTCCTCGCGATCCCGCGGTTCGCTGGATTCGCGCGCGGCGCTCTGACGCTCATCCTTTCCGACGGGCTGGAGCGCGGCGAACATGACGCCATGGTGGATGCGGTGGCACGGCTCTCACGCCGGGCGTGGCGTATCAGCTGGCTGTCGCCGCTTGCCACCGGCGCCAATTTCGAACCGCAAACGGCCGCGCTCAAGGCGATCAGGCCCTTCATCGACGACCTCGCCGACTGCAGCACTCTCGATCGTCTCTGCGCGCACGTGCTCGAGCTTTCCCGGGAGCAGATGCCATGATTGTCGATGCCCATCATCATGTCTGGCGCCAGGAAGACCTGCCCTGGCTCATGGGGCCGATGCAGCCACGCATTTTCGGGGAATACGAGGCGATCAGGCGCGACTACCTGATGCCCGAATTTCTCGATGACATTGCGGGAACCGGCGTGACCAAGTCGGTTTACGTGCAGGCGAACTGGGCGCCGGACCGCTTCGAGGACGAGGTGGAGTGGGTCCAGCATGTCGCCGAAGAGACGGGATGGCCGCACGGCATTGTCGGCTATGCGGATTTCCTAGCCGACGATGTCCGCCCGCAGCTTGATCGCCTTGCCAAGTACCCCCTGATGCGCGGCGTGCGCATGCAGCTGCACTGGCATGAGAATGAAATGTACCGGTTCGCCGCCGAGCCCGATCTCTGCAGCAATCCGAAGCTGCGGGAAAACGTGGCGTATCTGGCGGAGTATGACTGGAGCTTCGACCTCCAGGTGTTCGCCGGTCAGATGGACAGCGCTGCCGAACTGGCGGCGGCCTGTCCGAAGGTGAACTTCATCCTGCAGCACGCGGGCATGCCGGAGGATCAGGACGACGTGCCGCGCCGGTCGTGGTACGCGGCGATCCGGCGCCTGGCCAAGAAGAAGAACGTCTACTGCAAGCTTTCGGGCTTCGGCACGTTCATTCACTGGAACAATCCGGACCGCGTAGGCCTGCTGGTCCAGGAAGGGGTGAGGATTTTCGGAGCCGAACGCTGCCTCTACGGCTCAAACTTTCCGATCGAGAAGCTCTGGACCACCTATCCGCAACTGTTCGCCGCCTTCGAAGCGGGGGCAGGAGACCTGCCTCCCGACGACCGCCGGGCGATATTTCACGATACCGCGACGCGGGTCTACCGACTCTAGTCAAGGAGAACCAAGAGGGGCTGAAGTGCCTCCAAAAAAGGAGACAAGAACATGGCGCTCGAAATCAAGATACTCGACTACGGGGACATCGAGCTCGAAACGAGTTTTCTCGTGCTCGGTCACGAGTGCGGCCGCATCCGGCGCGTGCCGGTCTACGGCTATCTGATCCTGGGCGGCAAGTATCCGGTCCTGGTCGATACCGGCTACCGCGACAACGCGATCATGGAATCGCTCGGCATGCGCGGGCTGCAATATCATGAGAACATGATCGAGAACCAGCTCGCCAAGCACGGGCTCAAGCTGGGCGATATCCGCTATATCCTGCACACCCATCTGCATATCGACCATGCGGGCAAGGACGACCTGTTCCCGATGAACACGACGGTGGTGGTGAACCGGCGCGAACTCGAATGCTCCGTGTCCGGCCTCATGCACCCGCAATATCCGCAGCCCGATATCAAGCATCTGATCGACCGGCTGCACACCCAGGACGCGCTGCGCTTCCTCGATCTTGAGATCACCGGCACGGAGGAGATCATTCCGGGCGTGTGGTGCGAAGCGGCCAATGCCCACACCGAAGGGTCAATGAACGTGGTGGTCGAGACCGCCGACGGCCTCGCCAATATCTGCGGCGACGTGATCTACAACTTCAACGACCAGATCGTGAACCAGGTGCGCCAGACCCAGTTCATGGAGCCGCAGGTGACGGGCAACCACGCGGGCTCCAAGCGCTCGGAGAAGGGCGCGATCAAGAAACTGCTGCACAACTACCAGTTCCTCCTGCCGATCCATGACAAGCCGGCGAAGATCGAGGAACAGCAGATCGTGGGCCGGCTCGAGACACAGGTTCCGGGGCCGATTGTAGAATCGCTGCCGAAGCGCGACTGGTTCCCGGTCTGACACCTGCCTGGGGAGGACAAGGACGATGACGCACGAAGCCCTGCGCCCGGAATTCAACGACCTGATCGACCAGTACGCACCTGTCGGTCAGCTCGCCACGGGGTTCGAATTCACGGAAGGGCCGATCTGGCATCCGGTGGATCAATACCTGCTGTTCTCGGACATGCCGGGCGACGTGCGGCGGCGCTGGGACCGGCACGGCGTGCGCGAGGTCATGCGGCCGTCGAACAAGTGCAACGGCATGACTTACGATGCCGACCTCAATCTCATCGTCTGCGAGCACTCGACGTCGTCACTGATCCGGGAGACGCCGGACGGGCGCCGCGAGGTTCTGGCCTCGCATTACGAGGGCCGGGAACTGAACAGCCCGAACGACACCTGCGTGCGCTCGGACGGGTCGATCTATTTCTCCGATCCGTGGTACGGACGCATGCCGGGCTTCGGTGTGGAGCGGCCCCGGGAACTGGGCTTCCAGGGCGTCTACCGCGTCCGGCCCGGTGCGATCGGGCAGGAGCCGGAACTGGTGGTCGACCGCTTGCTGTTCGACCAGCCCAACGGACTGTGTTTCTCGCCCGATGAGTCCATCCTCTACATCAACGACACGACCAACGCCCTGATCCGGGCCTTCGACGTCAATCCGGACGGCACACTCAAGAACGGGCGTCTGTTCGCCAGCGGCATCAAGTCGGACCTGCTGCCGGGCGTGCCCGACGGCATGAAATGCGACGCGCTCGGCAATGTCTGGGTGACGGCGCCCGGCGGTGTCTGGGTCTATGCGCCTACCGGTACGCTGATCGGCAAGGTGCGCGTACCCGAACTGGTCGCCAACCTTCACTGGGGCGGCGAGGACTGGCGCACGCTCTACATGTGCTCGACCCATTCCGTCTACACCGTGACGACCAAGGTCGGCCCACGGAACGAACCCTTCATGCGAACACGCGGCGGGCCTGGAGCCGGGACTGTTTCGGCGACGCCGCCCCCGGAGGCGCCCGCTGCTTCTCCCTCAGGCGGGGGCCTCCGGCTAGATCCGGGACGATGTGCGCTGATTATTCAGGACATGCAGAACGATGTGGTCATGGAAGGCGGCGCCTTTGCGGATTCCGGATCGCCGGCGCACTGCAAGCAGCAGAACAATATCGAGAATGCGCGGCGGCTGGCCGACGTGTGCCGGGCCAAGGGCGTCATGGTCATCCATGTCTGGTTCGTCGTCGAGCCGGGCGCCCCCGGCCTGACCTTAAACGCGCCCCTGTTCGAAGGGCTGAGGGACGCCAACGCACTGGTGCGCGGTACCTGGGGCGTTGCAGCCGTGACAGGTCTGGAGCCGCGGCCCGGCGATCACGTGGTCACAAAGATGCGCATGAGCGCCTGGGAGGGCAGCACTCTCGAAACCGTGCTTAAGAGCGGAGGACGGGACACGATCATCAGTACGGGCGCGTGGACCAACATGTCGGTCGAGCACACCGCCCGCACCGGTGCCGACAAGGGCTACAAGGTCGTCGTTCCGGAGGACTGCTGCTCGACCATGAATGCGGACTGGCACAATGCGTCGATCAATTTCGCCATGCAGAATGTGGCGACCGTGACGTCGACGAACGAGCTGATCGCAGCGTTCGGGTGATGTCGGAGTCCGCAGAAATGCGGGTTCAATGCCGGTTGGACTCGACTCAGTGCGTCAAGTACGCTTTCCGATCCATCGACTCCACTCACGAGGGGAGAGCCACATGATTATCGGTGTGTTGAATCAGAAGGGTGGCGTTGGCAAGACGACGGTCAGTATCAATCTGGCCGGGTATTTTGCCGATCAGGGGTACAAGACGCTGCTGGTCGATGCGGACCCGCAGGGCAGCGCGCAGAACTGGTCGATCGTGCGCGAGGCGGAACCGACGTTTCCGGTCATCGGCATGGCGAAGCCGACCCTGCACAGGGATCTGCCGGCGGTTGCAGGCGATTACGACATCACGGTCATCGACGGTGCGCCGCGCGTGAACGATCTCGGCCGGGCAGCGATTCTCGCGAGCGATCTCGTGCTGATCCCGGTCCAGCCGTCGCCGTTCGATG
This sequence comes from Hyphomicrobiales bacterium, assembly GCA_965198845.1. GTDB lineage: Bacteria > Pseudomonadota > Alphaproteobacteria > Rhizobiales > JAJFHC01 > CBDAQD01. The sequence goes on along the minus strand of CBDAQD010000002.1, from coordinate 4,587,806 downwards.
TCTGGGCGACCGACGATACGGTCCGGCTGATCCGCGAAGCGCAGCAGTACAAGGACGGCATCGACGCAGTGTTCGCCATCAACCGCAAGATCGTCAACACGGCGATCGGGCGGGACGTGGCGGAAGCCTTCGCCGAGCAGCCCTTCGAAGTGTTGCCGGCGACGCTGTGTCAGCGGGTGATCTATGCGGAAAGCGCGGCACAGGGCCTGACGGTGCTCGAAGCGGCGCCCGCCAGTCTGGCTGCACTTGAAATCGCCTCGCTTGGCCGTTCGCTCGTTCAGGAGCAGGAAAGCCAGGCGGCATGAACAAGAAGATCTCGTTCAAGCGGCCCGCCAAGCCCGCCAGTCCGGAAGCGGACGACTGGGTCAAGGCCGGCGGGGACGATGACGAGAACGGGGCGCCGCCGAAAAAGGCGGTGGCCGCCAAAGCGCCTCCACGAAAACGCAAGGCTGCAACGCCAAAGCCAAAGGAGAAACCGGAGCCCGTCGCAAGCCCGGCACCGGCCGCGCATGCTCCGACGCCTTCATCGATGACCGCGGCCACCGTTCCGAGCGAGGTCAGGTGGCTCGACCGGACGCTTGACAGCGTCGACCGTCAGCTTGAGACCATTTCGGCACGCGTCGTGGCGCGCCTGGGGCAGACCGGTCAGGCAAACACCGATCTCCTGAACGACATCGACCGCAAGGCCGACCGCACGATCAAGCGGCTCGAGGACCTGAAGAAATCGCTGCGCGGCGGATGAAGCCGCAGCTTTCTACTGCACGAACACCGTGATCCTGTCCGACTTGCCGGAGGCGTCGAGCACCGAGATGGTGACGAAGCCCGGGCCGTCCGGCATCCAGCTCGTCGAGCGTGAGAAGTGCGAGCGGTCGATGGGCGTGCCGTTCACGAACCACACGAAGGGCGGCACGCCGTTGCGGATCTTGATGGCGAGCGGCGACGGGTGGGCGCTGCCTCCGAATCCCAGGTCGACCTTCAAGCCTTCGCGGGGGAACGCGATTTCCGGGTCGGTATCGGTCTGGGTCCGGTTGGCGTCGGGATGGCGGAATCGCTGCAGCGGGCCGGGCAGGGCGCCAGATCCGACCTCGATAGCGCCGGGCGGTGCGGGCGGCAGGGGCGCGCGTTTCGGCGAAAGCCTGTCAAAAGCTTCCATCAGAAGCGGCGCGGCGGTCTCGAGCCCTGACAGGCCGGGAACGGGGGCGCCGTCGGGCCTGCCGACCCAGACGCCGATGACATGCCTGCCGTCGAAACCGACCGCCCAGGCGTCCCGGTAGCCGTAGGACGTTCCGGTCTTGAACGCGATCTTGCCGGGATATCCGTTCGCCGGCGGTGACGTGTCGGTCAGGATGTCGCTGACATACCAGGCCGCGAGCGGTTCCAGGACCGGCAGCGCGCCAGCCGACAGAGATCCTTCTGCGATCTCGTGCAGGGGCGGGGCCGTGCCGGCATTGGCAAAAGCCGCATAGAGCGAAACCAGATCATGCAGGGACATGCCGATGCCGCCGAGACCGATGGCAAGGCCGGGTGCTCCGTCCTTCGGCAGTTTCGGAGCGGCGCCCGAACGCCTCAGCCGCGCCATCAGGCGGGTCGGACCGACGGCGTCGAGCACAAGCACCGCCGGCACGTTGAGCGACTGCGTGAGGGCGTCGCGGACTTTCACGGTGCCCCGGAAACGGCCGTCAAAGTTGACCGGGTCGTAACCCGCGAAGGCCGTCGGGCGGTCCTCGACGAGGCTTTCAGGATGTGCGAGCCCTGCCTCGAAAGCGAGACCGTAGATAAGCGGTTTGAGCGTTGAGCCGGGCGAGCGCAGGGCTCTCGTCATGTCGACGAAGCCATCACGCGACGTCTCGAACAGGCCCGCGGAGCCGACGGATGCAAGCACTTTGCCGGAAGTATGATTCGCCACGAGGATCGCGGCCGATAGCCGGGACGTCCGGTTGATGAGCCGGTCGGCAACGAGTCTTTCCAGTGCGGTCTGGAGTGTCCGGTCGATAGTCAGGCGATGACGGGACACGGACGTCTTGCGCTGGATCGCCCTGTCGGCGGCATGGGCCGCGATGATCGGGAAGTTCCGGCGTTTTGCGGGCATGCGTTCTCGCGTGGCCCCGGCGGCCTGTTCGGCGGAGGTCACGCCGGCACGGGCCAGTCTCTGGAGGACACGGTCGCGGGCGCGTTTCGCCGCCTCGGGAAAACGGTCGGGCCGGCGGGCTTCGGGTGATTGCGGAATAGCGACGAGGAGAGCGGCTTGCGCGACCGTCAGCCGGGCCGGCTCCTTGCCGAAATAGGCAAGGCTTGCGGCCCGTATCCCTTCGAGGTTGCCGCCATAGGGCGCCAGGGCCAGGTAGAGGTTGAGAATGTCGTCCTTCGACAGCCGGCGTTCGAGCGCTCGCGCCAGCAGGATCTGGCGCAGTTTTGCGTGCAGGCTTCTGGTCGGCTTCGCCTCGATCAACCGGGCCACCTGCATGGTCAGGGTCGAGGCGCCGGACACGATCCGCTGGAACACCGCCAACTGGCCCGCGGCCCGGAGCATGGCACGGTAATCGACCCCGCCATGTTCCCTGAAGCGCCGGTCCTCGTAGCCGATGAGCATGTCGAGGAAACGCCGGTCGACATCCGCGGTCTTGGCCGGAAGCCGCCAGCGCCCGTCCTCGACCGCATAGGCGCGCAGCAGAAGGCCGTTCCGGTCGAGCACCACGGGCGAAACGGCGACCTCGTCCGGCGAAGGTATGGCGGGCAGGGTGCGCTCGATCGCGTTGATGACATGAGCCATCGACGACACAGCGGCCAGTCCGCCGACTATCACCGCCATGGAGGCAGCCAGCATGAGCGGCGGAGCAATCCGCCGCCATGCCGATATGCGTTTGCCCTTCACCGATCCGATCCGGTCAGCGCAGCGGCCCAACAACCTCGACATAACCGGCGGCCGTGCGTCCTCGCCGGTCCGCCCGGTACATGTCCTCGACCGTGGCTGCGGGATGGGAGAACCGCCCCGGTGAGACCGCCCGGACCGTATAGGCGATGCGCAATTCCGACGACTCGCCGCGCTTGCGGTTCATGGCGGCGACGAAGCGATCCGCACGGGCTTCGACATGGGCGGCCGTCTGGTCGACGTTGAGCCAGGCGTAATTGGCCGGTTTGCCACTCTGGGTCAGGTTCGGGTTCTCGATCTCGAAGCCGGCGGGCAGGGGATCGACGATCAACAACCGCCCGGCCTTGTCCTCGACGGCCGTGACCTTGAGCATCACGACGAAGCGGTCGTTTTGACCGACGGTCTTCACATCGACGGGCTCGCCCTTCGGCGTGAAATAGCTCCGTTCAATGGCGAACCCGTTGGAATCGGCCGGTTCGAGGGTCTGCGGGATGCCGGTCGCGGTGATGATTGCCTCGACATCGCGGTCGCCGCGGTTCTCGACAACGACCGCTTTTTCGCCGAGCGACGCTCCATCGAAGCGCCTGAACAGGGCCTCGGTGGTCAGTTCGCCATCGACCGCGAGCGCAAAGTTCGCGGCGTTCCGGTAAAGCGCATTGGCGGCCAGCAGCAGCCAGGCGTTCTCCTGGGTGCTGGTGTGGATGTTGCGGTCACGCTCGTCGGAGATGCGGCTGGCAAGCTTCGCGATGTCGATTTCGGTCTGTCCGGTCTCTGAGGCCAGCGTCAGAACGGCGGCCTGATCGCGCATGTGCGACCCGTAGTCGGACCGCCAGGACCGCTGCGCGTCGCTGTTGTCCTCAAACGAGGCGACGGCCGCCTTGAAGGCGGATGCCGAGCGTTGCCGGTCGCCGTAGAGCGCAAGTGCAGCACCAATCTGGGCCTTGGCGAGCGGCGTCGAGAACGCGCCCAGCTTCACCTCTGCGAAGTAGCGCAGGTCGCCGATCGTGGCGCGGCCGTTGCGGGCCAGCACATAGAGCGAATAGGCAATGCCTTCGCCGCCGCGTTCGAAGTCGTTGGCGTACGAAAGGCGGTTCGACAGGTTGTCGAGTGCCGTGTCCTTCGCCGCGGCCGGGACCGTATAGCCCTTCTGGGCCGCACGGGTCAGGAAGTCGGTGATGTAGGCGTCGAGCCAGAGGTCGCCATCGCCGGGCGACCAGAGGCCGAAGCCGCCGTTCGACGACTGGACCGCGAGCACGCCCGCGATGGCCTTGTCGACACGCTCGCGGACTTTCTTGTCACCCGCGAGTCCTGCGGCCTTGGAGACGTCGTCCAGGTAGACCAGCGGCAGCGCCCGGCTGGTGAGCTGTTCGGCGCAGCCATAGGGGTAACGGTCGAGCGCCAGCAGCAGGCCGGGGACGTCGAGACGCCCGGCGGGGCTGATGGAGACCGTGGCGGACGACGTGCCGGCAATGAATCCGTCCAGCAATCCGGTGTCGATGTTGACCCGGCCCGAACCCGCGGCGAGCGTCACGATGCTGCGCCGGATCACCGGCTGATCGGTGTAGCGCACGTCGAGCTTGAGGCTCTTCTGGAACGTCTCACCGTCGGGCGTGGTCAGGTCGACGGAAATGGTCGACGTGCCGACCTCGCTGGCGGTCAGCGGGATGGCTACCGTGGTGCGGCCGTCCTTCTCGAGGCTGAGCGTCCGTTCGGCGTCGCTGTCCGCGATGGTCACATAGTCGTCAACCGAAACGCCGAGCTCGTGATCACCGGCCTTGCCGGAGACGTTGCTGACCTCGACAAACAGGCGGGACTGATCGCGCGGCGTCAGGAAGCGCGGCAGGCTTGCGAGCACGACGACAGGATCACGGACCAGCAGATCTTTGCCGGCGTGACCGACGCCGTCCTTGGACCAGGCCATGGCCATGACGCGAACCGTGCCGTTGAAGTCCGGCATGTCGAACCTGATGTCCGCCTTGCCGTCGGCGTCGACCCTGACGATGCCGGAGTAGAAGGCGACAAGTTTCTGCGTCGGCGGCGGACCCTTCAGGCCGGCGGCCGAACCGTCGCCGCCGGAGCGGATGCGGCCGAGCGCGCCTTGCGTGCGGTCGATGAGCTGACCGTAGAGGTCGCGCATCTCGACGCCCAGTGCCCGCTGACCGAAATACCAGTCGTCGGGTGCGGGGTCCTTGAAGCCGGTCAGGCTCAGGATCCCGGCGTCGACGGCCGCCACTGTCACGTAGGCCTCTGTCCCGGCTGCGAGATTGGTGATCGAGACCGGAATGGACAGGGGACCGCGCGGGCGTGTTTCGTCCGGCAGATCCATGGCGATCTCAAGATCGCGCCCGGCGGGATCGACTTCGAGCCATTGCAGGCCCAGCGCACGGCCGGGCATCCGTTTGGCTTCAAGATCCATGGGCCGGTAGAGCGTTGCCGTCACATAGGCACCGGCGCCCCATTTTTCCGTCACTGCGAGATCGACGGTCGTGCCTTCGGCGGGGACCTCGACGGTCCGGGTTTCGATCAGGCCGGTATCGACAATTGCGATGAGCGCGGTGCCCGCGAAGCGCGGGTTGATCCTGAGCTTCGCCGTCTCGCCGACCTGGTATTTCGGCCGGTCGAACGAGATGTCCAGAAAGTCCGGTGTTTCGGTTGAGGCGTCGGCGGAGTACCAGCCGGCGCTGAACTCGACGCTGGTCGCCGTCGGCGAGTCGCCGGATGAGGCGACCTGCAGCCGGTACCGTCCCCATTTCACCGGTGCGGAGATTCGGGCTGGCGTATCCGCCGCAATGTCGACCTTTCCGTCGGCAACGCGCCGGGTGGCCGTAACGCGCTCATAATTCCAGCGGCCGTTCTCCTGATACCACTGGAACGAGGTCTCGACCTTTTCAAGCGTCCAGGCGAGGCCCGTACCGGCGATCTTCGCGCCGTCCGCTGCGATCATGATGACATCGAAGCCCGCGGTGCTGCCCTCATCGACGGAACCGCCCTTGAACAGCGGCTTGATGCCGATGCGGGGACCATCAGGTCTGACCGGGACGGAGAGGGTGCGTTCGATCGACCGGCCGTTCGTGTCGGACAGCCGGGCCGTGACCCTGGCTTCGAACAGGCGCGTCGACACCGGCAGGTCCGGAAGCTCAAGAGAGAACCGGGCGTTGCCCTCGTCATCCGTGCGGCCGATATCGCCGAGCGGCTCGAGCAGGGGCCGCACCGGGTCGTCCGCCAGCCCGAACGTGTAGCCGGGGAAAGCGGCCGGGCTGGTCTTGAGCGGCGTGACTTTGAGGTCGCCGTCCATCGACAGACCTGCCGCGGGCGCGCCGTAGAGATAGCGCGCGGAAACTGTCACATCGGCCGGTGCGGCGGCATCGACCTGCCTGGCGACCGTCTTGAGGTCGAATGCGAGCCGTTCCGGCTCGAAGTCTTCGACAAGCACGGAAACCGCTGACAGCGGTTTGGCCTTGGGATCGGCATAGACGCTCATGCGCCAGGATCCGCGCATGGCATTTCCTGCGAGGTCCAGACCGTAGGCATAGCCGCCAAGACCTTCAGCCTTGAGCGTAACCCGCCTGTGCTCGACGCCGTCCGGGCGTTCGACGACCAGGGTCAGGGGCAGTCCGGTGAGCGCCGTCGCCGCCGTATCTCGCGTCAGGGCGGTGAGATGGACCGTTTCGCCGGGGCGGTAGACGCCGCGTTCCGGCGTCAGGAAGACGTCGACGGGCTTGGGCGCCGCGCGTCCCTTGACGCCGCGGTCGGTGAGATCGAAGGCGGACTTGCCAAGGTCAAGGAATGCGTAATCACCGCCGGGACCTTCGGCTACCAGCAGGCGCGGGGCCATGCCGCCGGTGCCGCGGGCAAGGCCCGGTTCGAACCTGAGATATCCGCCGGCATCGGTTTTCGCTGTTCCGAGCACTTCATTGTTGACGGCAACCAGGCGCACATTGACGTCGCCTTTCGCCTGGGCGTTCGACAGGGCACGGACGAAGACATGGACACCGTCATTTCCGTTGAACGCACTCAGACCCAGGTCGGTGACGATGAACCACTGGGTCGCGAGCGGGCTCCAGCTGTCGCGCCGGCCGAGCGCGGCCTTGGCGGTGATGACGTAAACGCCGGGCTTCAGCGTCTTTACTGTCTCCTCGATTGGAATGGCGGTCGTGACGTTCTCGTTGAGAACCTTGGAGACCTCGATCTCGCCTTCCCAGATCTTTTCGCCGGTCCTGTCACCGATCCGTTCGGTGCTGTACTGACTCAGTTGCTGAAGAAAATTGCGGTCGCGCAGGGTCGATGCCAGGGCGCGGTCACCGACATGATGGATGGTGGCCTTGACCAGGTCCGTATTGACCGAAACGACGGGGATCGTGGCGCCCTTGCCGCGCGGCAGCACGTAGGACTTGCCGGCAAATCCGACAAACGGGGAGCGGTCCCGCACATAGACGGTCAGATCGGAGCTTTTCTCCAGGGTTTCGCCGTCTTGCGACTTCAATCCGGCGCGCACGCCGATTTCGTAGCGGCGGCCGTGCGATACGCCGTCGACGCAGATCTGGTTGTTCTTGCCTTCGATGGCGAGGTTGTTCACGCCTTCGACCGACACGAACTGAGGCGCATCAGTCCCCGTGGCCAGCGGGTCGGAGAAGACGACGCAAATGCGGGGATTCTGGCTGTCAGAGTCGACCTTGTGCGACAGGATGCGGAAGCCGTGCTGGGCGACGGCAGTCTCGTAGGCCTTGCGCACGCTGTCGTTCTCTCGAAGCGCGAGGCTTGCGCGATAGGCGCGGATGGCCGGGCGCCAGACCGAACGGCGCTCGAGTGACATGCCGATGACATTGAGCGCCACGGCGCGCTCGCGGGTTGTTCCAGCCCGCAGATACGCACTCACGGCGGCACCCGTTCCGCGCAGCGCGATTTCCTGGTTCTTGCGGTAGTTGTCCGCACGCCAGTTGATCGAGGCTATAGCGAGCCGTGACCAGGCGTCCATGCTGTCGGGGTCACGTGCAATTGCCCCGGCGTAGGCGTTGGTCGCCGCCTGGAGGTTCTTCTTGCCGAAGGCGAAGTCGCCGGCCTGGATCAGGCTCAGGAACCCGTCATCGCCGGCTTTTCCGGTATTTCTGACGCGCGTTTCCACCTTGCGGGCCTCGTCCAGGAACCGCTTCGGCAGGAAGGTGAGCTCGCCTGAGCGCTGCTGCTTCAGCGTTTCGGGCGGCACGGAGGTCGTGACGATGCGGCCGGCGGTTGCGCCATTGAATTGAACCAGTTCGCCGAAATCCGACTTCAGAAAGCAGTGCTGTGCCTTCTCATTGTACGTGAAGGCCTGGCAGGCTCCGTCTGATATGCAGGTCGAACGGCAGGATTTGAGATCGATATCGGCGATGTCACGGTAATCGAAGCCCGGGTAATCGGCATTCGGCGTGACGATGGCATCGCGGTCCGCGGCGCTCGCGGCGGTGCCGGTGAGGGCAATAGTAACAAGAACAGCGGGGATAAAGCAGACTCCACCCAGCCAACGGAGAAAGACCGTCATTATGCGTCTCCCGTCAGATCATTATCCGGTGCTGCCCACAGGGTAGATGTCGTATCGGGGCAGGTAAAGTTCAACCGTGCCAAGCTGGCGGCCTTCCACCGGCCGGTCGGATAGTGCGGGATAAAATTCGATTCGCTGCTTGTATGCATCGTTCAGGCGGTTGAAAATGCAGGCCAACGAAAGCGGCACCGAGTAATAGGGGGGTCACACCCATGCAAGACAATGAGGATATCGCATCCAGCGCTGCTGAAGGCGCGCAGGACGTTGAAAACCTGGATCCTGCCGGTAACGGCGGTGGTGGGGAGGAAGCCGATCCCCGGGCGGCGGCGCGCCAGGCACTGAACGCGAAGATGGCGGCGGCCGCATTCGGCGAGATCGTCGCCCTGTTCATGCGGTCACCCGGCCACAAGCACTACAGCCTCTCGGACCTCGAATGGATGGTTTTGCCGGCGGTCATGGCAAACCAGTTCGCGTTCGCCAATGCGAAGGCCAAGAACAATACGTCACTTTCCGTGCCGGTAGGCGTGGCGCTTTGGGCGAGGGTTTCCGAAGAAGTCGATGCGGAGATCTCGTCCAATCTCGACCGCCCATTGCGGTTGCGCCCGGATCAGTGGTCAAGCGGCGATATCAACTGGCTGGTTGACGTGATCGCGGGACCGGAGGTCGGCCGCGCGCTGGTCGACCAGCTCTCGCGGACCGCATTCGCGGGCAAGGAGTTCAAGATGCGGGTCGCCGACAAGGAAGGCAAGCGGACCGTCAGGACGATGACGGGCGCGGATCCGGACGCCGCGGCCGAAGAGCCAGCGGAAGCCGAGGAGGCCTAAGCCTCCCGTCCTCACGGATTTTTCCAGGCGGACTGCCGAATTAGCGCAGGGCCAGACGCCGGCGGGAGTTTTCGCTGTCGTTCTGTTCCATCGCCTGAACCAGGACCCGGTCGCGGTCGTAGACATCGTCGCGGAACTCGACGCGGCCGTCTTCATTCACCCAGGCGGTGTAGTAGCCGAGGTAAACCGGAATCTTGGTCTTCAGCTTGATTTCCTGGCGTTCGCCGCTTTCGATCGCGTTTGCGACGCGGCTCCGGCTCCAGCCTTCCGACTGCATGATGACCTTGGCGAATTCAAGCGGCTTGGCGACACGGACACAGCCATGGCTGAACGTCCGCACCTTGCGGCTGAACAGGTTCCGCGCCGGCGTGTCATGCATGTAGATGGCGTGCTTGTTCGGGAACAGGAACTTGACCCGGCCAAGGGCGTTCTTCGGTCCCGGCGGCTGGCGGATATCGTAGGGCATGGTCTCCGCGTCGAGATCGTACCAGTCGATTGACGACGAGCTGCGGACTTCGCGACTCTGGGTCACGACCTCGTAGCCGAGCCGGTCGAGATAGCTCGGATCAACCCGCAGATGCGGCAGATACTCGGCCTTTGCGATCGAACGCGGAATCCACCAATAGGGGTTGAAGACCACGGTTTCCATTTCATCCATGAACACGGCGGTCTGGAACCGCGGCTTGCCGACGATAACGTCCGAGCGGAAAATGACCTTGCCGGAGTCGATCAGCCAGGTCTTGAAGAAAGCCTGGTTGACGAAGACGTATTTGCTCTTCAGATCCCGCGGCAGCCAGCGCAGGCGCTCCATGCTGAGGCGGATCTTCTCGACCTGGCCGGTGACGGACTGACCGTTCATGGCCGTGATCGTGCGCCGGCCGATGATGCCGTCGACACCGAGTCCGGCCTCGCGCTGGAACGCCTTGACAGCCTTGACGAGCGCCTTGTCATAGACGTTCGCGGGCGCAGGTTCGGCGGTCTCTTCGGTGCTCGCAGCGGTCTGCTCTGTTTCTGCCGATGTTTCGCCCGATGCAGCCTCTTCCGGCTTGGCCGGCGCTTCGTACAGCCCAAGCTGCTCAAGGCGGGCGTGGATGAGGCCCATGCGGTCGTCGGCCGCTCCCGGGCGGATGGTCGGTCCGGCCGGAATCTGAACGGCGGAGGCGTTTTCCGACTGCTTGCGGAAACTGGCCAGTGCCGTCTTGAGCAGTCCGTATTGCGGCATGGACGGCACCAGAGAGGCCAGGTAGACCTGCGGGCGGACCGTTGCGTTCAGCTGCTTGAGGGCTTCTGCAGGCGAAACCTCGTTGACCTTCAGGGTATGAATTTCACTGATGCGGAACGGATCGACCGTGCCGGCAGTCATATCCTGAACGTAGTCGAGAGCGGCTGCGGTCAGCTCAAGATCAAACCGCGCCAGAGTTGCCGGTGTTGCGTCCGCGAGGGCCGAATAGTCACCGTAGGCCGTCATCGTGGCCGGCAGATAATCGATCGACCGAAGGCCTTCCTCGTCAGCCTTTGCCAGGACGTCGAGAATGCGCTTGCCGCGCTCACTCAGGCCGTAGTCGCCGGTCCAGGCCGGTACGAAGCCTCGATCGCTATAGAAGGAAAGGATCGCAGGCTTGTGTTCCTTGCGCACACGGAGCGCCTTGGAGGCCGGTGCGATCAGTTCGCTGTGCAGAGCGGTCGAGAAACTGTCCGTGCTCTTGGGAGGTTCGAGTTTGCGGTTACGCAGTGCCACGCGCGGCTCGGGCGGCAGAGCCACATCCCGGGCCCTGCTCTCTGTGGCCTCGATGACCGGCACTTCCTCGGCCAGGCGACGGAAATAATTCGATGACGAGAAGTTTCCGGAAACGGATGCCGGCGGCTTGCCGAAGACGGTTTCCGGTGTGGGACGGTCCGCTTGGACCACTTCAGTACTCAAAAACAAACCCGCAGCCAGTACTGGCGCAAACAGGGTCATGGGGCGGCCGTGCATGACTCCCTCCTCAATAATGCGTTCGCAATTTATAAAATTGCGCAGGGTTCGACAACCTTGAGCGGGACAGATCACCAAACCGTGTTCTTCCTGCAACTATCGATAGTTAAGTGACAATTCCGCAACAATCGCCGCAATTGCGGCGTTTCCCGCATAACTCTGCGGTTCGGCACGTGTCGACCTCGAGTGCGGTGGGCCTGAAAGGCCAGAGGGCCTTTGCGGGATCCGTGCAGGCATTTACAATTGCCTGTCGGCAAATCTTGGGTTGGGATCAGCCAAATGACCGAGAATCATGGAGCAACGGACACCGGCGGGAGCAACGGAAAGCTGACACGCGTCGACATTTCCGAGGTTTGCGAGACACCGCTTCCCGCGATCGGCAACATCTTCCGGAACCTCGGACTCTGGTTCCCGCTGTTTTTTGCCCCGTTCATTCTCTCATTCGTCATCATGTTCGTCGTGTCGGCGATCTTCACCAGGGTGCCCGACGCCGTTTACATGACGATCTTCCTGGGCGTCACGGGGCTCGGACTGATTTTCGTGCTGTCTCAGGTTCGCGGCGCGCAGGACTGGGTTTCGGGAGACACGATGCTCGGGGCGGAGCTCGATTTCAGCGCGGACGACCTCGGTCACCGGATCGAGGCATTCGATCGCACACTCGGCGACATCTTCAAGGACGTGCACAAATTCACTTCGTCCCGCTTTCCGATCGACGTCGCGTTCGTGGAACGGTCCCGCCGCAAGGCTTTCCTGTACAGGCTCCTGGCAGGCGCGGTTTTCGTGGTTGCCGCGTTCACGGTGATTGGTGATCCCGGCAACCTCGGTCTGGGCGCCAAATCCCTGCTTGGGGTGGTCGGGTTCGTGGCCGCATTGGCGGCCATTACGAAGGCGTCCAATGTCGCGAAGCAACACGCCCAGCCGTCTTTCGAGGAACTCAGGGAGGCGGATGACCGCAAACCGGTTCTGCTGCTGCGGTCGTTCAAGGACGACACGCTCATTGTCCTGAAGCACTTCAAACGGTGGCTGTGGCGATATGATCGCGGAATCCGCTTCGAGCAGGCGATCGCCAACAGGTTCAGCCAGATCGGACCCCTGATCGCGGTCAGCGCGCCCGGCGAGACGGTGCCCGAGCTTGGGGCCGCGAGGAAGCCGCTGGACGAGGCCGAATGGCAGCAACAGGTCATGGGCTGGATGAACGAGGCGTCGCTGATCCCCATGATCGCAGGCCCGACGGAATGGATCCGATGGGAGCTGAACCAGATCCTCACGAAGAACCACATCGACCGGCTGTTCATCCTGCTCTCGTCCAACAGGTTGACGCATCATCCGCCGCTGCTGAAGCGCTGGGAAAACGTCCTTGGCTGTTTTGCGGGAACGCCGTGGTGGCCCGCCCTCGACCGCATCGATCCGGAGCAGACGCTTCTGGTTTCCTTTGGGTCCGAGGGGCGGGTCTTCGCCGTGACCTCCGAGACCGGAGCCAATTACATGCGCGATTACCAGGTCGCGATCACGCTTGGCGTCTACAACCGGTTCCTGCACCAGAGCGTCAAGTATACGGACGAGTGAGGTCCGAAGGGGCCTCATGCCCGAAGGGATATTTGCAAAGCGCCATGTCGTCCGGACGACGCCAGGAATGCACCGGCAAAATTCCGCCTGAACGACCCGAGCAGGATTATTCAAAAATCGCCCAGTTCTGTTCAATAACCGGGCGGCGTTCGTCTCCATCTCCAGTTTCACGACACATCTGGAACATGGAGACGACACATGAAGAAGCTTGCAGCGTTCGCCATCGCATCCGGTTTGTCAGCGTCATCTGCGCTGGCAGACACGAAGCTGGCCGGAGATCCGGTCTCATCCGCCACCATAGCGGACCGCTTGGAACTGGTGCGGATCGCCGATGCGCTGGATGCGGCCGTCGATGCAAAGGACTGGACGCTTGCCCGGTCGCTGTTTGCCGACACCATCAGGGTGGATTTCACGTCGCTCGTCGGAGGCGAACCGGGGGAGATGCCTGCGGACAATCTGATTGCGGGCTGGTCGGGAAACCTAACCCAGGAAAAGACATCCTTTCACCTCCGCGGCAATCACCGTCTGACCTTCACCGGTGCTGATAGCGCGACAATGCTGAGTCACGGCTACGCCTGGAACCGCATGGAGCGGGGTGCCAGGAAAGAGAACGGCGGAGAGGCATTGTGGGAGGTCTGGGGCACTTACCAGCATGACTTCAAGCGTTCCGGCAAGGGCTGGCTTATCACCGGCATGACCTTCAACGCGACGGCACAGCGCGGCAACACCTTCGTTCGCGACACGCCCGGCAACTGACCAGCGCTATCCGGAAAAGGAACGGTTCATGCCGGGGACATGGTCCTCCACCGGCACCGGCGCACCTTCCGGATCTGGCCGGGCCGGCTTCCGGTTTGCTGAAACGCCGGTTCAGAAAAACCCGACCAGGAACAGGGTCAGCACAGGGAAAGCGACGAGGATCGCGACCCTGATAAAGTCCGAGATCAGGAACGGCAGCACGCCGCGATAGGTCTCGCGCAGGGGCACGTCGCCTGCGAGCTTGTTGATGATGAAGACGTTGAGGCCCACGGGCGGCGTGATCAGCCCGACCTCCACGACAATGAGCGTGATGATGCCGAACCAGATTGCGGTGTGCTCCGGCGTCATGCCGAAATCGAGCGCCATGATCACTGGAAAGAAGATCGGGATGGTCAGGAGGATCATGGAAAGCGCGTCCATGACGCAGCCGAGGATCAGGTACATCACCAGGATCAGGACCAGGATGAGCGTCGGCGAGTAGCCGGTCGCGCCGACATACTGGGCAAGCGTCTGCGGCAACTGGGTCTGGGTCAGGAACGCGTTGAAGACGTCGGCGCCGACGAGGATCATGTAGATCATGGCCGTCGCGACCGCCGTCCCGGTCAGGCTTTCGGCAAGCTGGGCGCGGGTGATGCCGTTCCAGATCGCAAGCGCGCCGGTGCCGAGCACGCCGAAGGCCGCCGCTTCGGTGGGCGTGAAGACGCCGCCGTAAATGCCGCCGATGACGACGATGAAGATCACGGCCGCAGGCGTCGCGCCCAGGAGGTCATGCAGCCGCTGCTTGCCGCGCACGGCTTCGCCGGCCGGGCCGGCTTCCGGGTAAAGGCGGACGTAGACGGCGACCGCGATCATGTAGCCGACGGCGGCCATGAAGCCGGGGATGAAGGCGGCCAGAAACATCTTGGCCACGTTCTGCTCGGTCAGGATGGCGTAGATGACGAGCACCACGGACGGTGGAATGAGGATGCCGAGCGTGCCGCCGGCGGCAAGCGTGCCGGTTGCGAGGGCGCCGGAATAGTTGAAGCGCTTCATTTCGGGCAGGGTGACCTGACCCATGGTGGCGGCGGTGGCGAGCGATGAGCCGCAGATGGCGCCGAACATGGCGCAGCCGCCGATGGAGGCGATGGAGAGTCCGCCGCGCATCGAGCCGAACACGGCGTTTGCAGCCCTGAACAGCGCCCGCGAGACGCCCGCATGGGTCGCGAGGTGGCCCATCAGCAGAAACAGCGGCACGACCGAGAGAGAATAGGACGACAGCTGGTAATAGGGGCTGGTCTTGAGATAGGCGAGCAGGGGAACCCAGCCCGACACGGTGACGTAGCCGCCGATACCGGCGACCAGCATGGAGATCGCGATCGGCACGCGCACCGCCATCAGGGCGAGCATGCAGGCGATCACGATTGCCCCCGTTATCGGCCCCGACATGGCTTATTCGAACTCCCCGACCGTGTGCGTGCTGAAGCGGCCATGGAGCGCGCGCCAGGTGGTCAGCGCGCCCACCATTGTAAGCAATGCGGCGCAGGGCACGAGCACCAGAAAGCCCCACCACGTGCCGATCTGAAGGATCATGGTCTGGTCGTTGTAGCGGTAGAGGTCGTATCCGCCGAGCCCGAGCCGCCAGGTCAGCACGCCAAACGCAATCGTCAGGAGAATGCAGCCGAATGCGTCGAGCAGGTTCCTGATGCGCTCGGGCGCCCGCAGCGTGAAGAAGTCCACGATCACGTTGCCGTTCTTGAGCTGACAATAGGGCAGGAAGGTCGAAACCGCGATGGCGCAGCCGACCTCGACCATCTCGAAGTCGCCGGTGATCGGCGTGTTGAAGATGTAACGTCCGAGCACGCTCACGACCGTGATGACCGAAAGCACGACGAGCACAAGCGCGCCGCACATGGCAAGCACGCGGCATGCTCCTTCCAGAAGCATGACCGCGCGCGAGCCGTTCTGCGTGTCGTAATCGCTCATCAGGCGGGCCTGATCAATGCCGGACCTGACCTATTTCGAGTACTTGTCGAGCAGGGCGTTGGCGTCGTCAAACAGCATCTGCCCCTTGTCGCCGCGCGCCTTGATCCATTCGTCGACGACAGGCCTTGTCTTCACTTTCAACTGTTCGACCTCTTCGGCCGAAAGGGCCATGATCGTGTTCTCGCTCTTCTTGGAGACGGCAATACCGGTTTCCTCGGCCTTGTCCCAGATGATGCCCGTGCTCTTAGAAAGTGCCATGCCGGAATTGTTGTCGATCACCTTCTTGAGGTCATCCGGCAGGCCTTCGTATTTCGCCTTGTTCATGGCGAAGACGAAGATCGCGGTGTAAAGCCCGCGCGGACCCGGTGTTTCCGTGTGATAGGGCGCAAGCTCGTTGACCTTGAGTGCCGGTACGATCTCCCACGGGATCACGGCACCGTCGACCACGCCCTTGGACAGGGCTTCGGGCAGGGCCGGAACCGGCATGAAGACCGGTGCGGCGCCGAGCTTCGACAGGGCCGTTCCGATGCCGCGATTGGGCGCGCGCATCTTCTTGCCGTCAAGGTCGGCAATGCTCTTCACCGGTGCCTCGCGGGTATGAAACACGCCGCGCGCATGGGTGTGGAACCACAGCGGGTGCACGTCCTTGAACTCCTCCCTGGCGTGCTTCTCGTAATATTCCTGAAGAGCCTGTGATGTGGCTTCCGCGTTCGACACCATGAACGGCAGTTCGAAGGCCGAGATGATCGGGAAGCGGCCCGGTGAATATCCCGGCAGCGCCCAGACGATGTCGGCGACGCCGTCACGGGCCTGGTCCATGAGCTGCGGCGGCTTGCCGCCAAGCTGCATCGACGGATAGATCTCGACCTTGATGCGGCCGTTGGATTCCTTCTGGACCTTCTCCGCCCAGGGCACCAGGACCTTGGCATGGGTATTGTGCTTTGCCGGCAGGAAATGGTGAACCTTCAGGGTCACTTCCTGCGCTGCGGCTGTCGCCGCGGCGAATGCCATTCCGCCGGCCATGACGGCAACAGCGGCAATCGTCTGTCTCAGAGACATCATGAATTCCCTCCCGATTTTTGATGCCTTTTCAGCCGTTTTCCGGACTTCCGGTGCGGCTTTGGCTTTGAATTGAGTGTCGCATGTGAGGTCAATTTCTCGCAACTCGTTACTCTCCCTTGCTGTTGTTCCTCGCGATTTCAGGTGTCCCCGGACCTTTCGGCGGCAGCGTCCAGAATTGATTTCAAAAGATCGGCGTCACCGACCTGGTTTGCCAGCAGCAGAACCAGACGGGCATTGAGTGCGACGCTCTGTTCGAATGTGAGACCGTCGTGGGCGTTCATCAGCATCTCGTAGAAGTCGTCGCCCCCGGCCGCGAGCCGGTCCTGACCGATATTCTTGTCGCCGGCCATTACATCTCACCCCTGAGCGCAGATGCCCGCGCGGCGTCGAGCTGGCCGGCGTCGATGCTTTCAAAGCGGGCGGCTACGTGCTGGTCTGGCCGGATCAGGTAGGCAAGGCCCGGACCGTATCGGCTTGCGGCGAACCCGTCGATGTCGATCAGGCTGTCCGCGGCTCCAGGATCTGCGGAGACACGCACGTGACGCATACCCGCGACCGTCTCCGCGCGGGCATCATCTCCCGGGCAGTCGCCAATGGAGAGAACCGCGAAGTCGCCACCGATGTTGCCGAGCAGCCAGCCGGCCTTGCCGTTTCGCACCGGCGCATCGAGACAGGGCTGGCCCGGCAGCAGGCCGCCTTCACGGGCATCTGTCTTGGGGCGCACCATACCTTCAAGCGAACAGGGCACGGACAGGCGCCCGGAATTGACCAGCTTGCGCGCGAACGGATACTCCGACGCCAGGCCCAGGACCGAGTCCCGGAACACACGCTCCATCTGCGATTTCGGCGTCATGAAGCTGGTTGCGCGGCTGGAGTTGCGCAGGTTCTCGTCGGCGCCGAAGGTGCGCTCGCGGTCGTAGCTTTCGAGCAGGCCTGCCTGCGCGTCGCCTCCGAGCACGGCGGCCAGCTTCCAGATCAGATTGTCGACGTCCTGGATACCGCCATTGCCGCCCCGGGCGCCGAACGGCGAAACGATATGAGCGCTGTCGCCAACGAAGATGACGCGGTCGTGGACGAAGCGGTCGATGCGGCGGCACTGGAAGGTGTAGACCGAGACCCAGTCGATCTCGAACGGCCGGTCGCCGACCATGGCCCTGATCCGCGGCAGCACGTTTTCCGGTTTCTTTTCCTCGTCCGGATCGGCGTCGGGGCCCAGCTGCAGGTCGATGCGGTAGATGTCGTCGGGCTGCTTGTGCAGAAGCGCCGAGCGGCCGTTGTGGAACGGCGGTTCGAACCAGAACCAGCGTTCGGACGGGAAGTCTGCCTTCATCTCGACGTCGCAGATCAGGAACCGTTCCTCGAACACCTCGCCGTCGAAGTCGAGGCCCATCATGGCGCGGACCGGCGACCGCGCGCCGTCGCAGGCGAGCAGGTAATCGCCTTCCACGGTGTAATTGCCGTCCGGCATTTCGACGTCGGCGCGGATGCCGTCGCCATCCTGTGCGACGTTCGCGACCCGGTTGTTCCAGCGCAGGTCGATCAGGTCGGGGAATTCCCGCGCGCGTTCGACCAGATACTGCTCGACATAGTACTGCTGCAGGTTGATGAAGGCCGGCATCTTGTGGCCGTCCTCGGGCAGAAGGTCGAAGTTGTAGACTTCGTGGTCTCCGTGGAAGAGACGGCCGACCTTCCAGGTCACGCCCTTCTCGAGCATACGGTCGCCGACGCCGAGACGGTCGAAGATCTCCAGTGTCCGCTTGGCCCAGCAGATCGCCCGCGACCCGACCGAAACCACATTGTTGTCGTCGAGCACAACGCTTTCGATACCGTGGAGCGCAAGGTCGATCGCCGCGGCAAGCCCGATCGGACCGGCCCCGACGATCACGACGGGCCAGCGGCGTCCCGCAGCGCCGCCGAGTTCGGGCGGCGTCTCGTAATCGAAGGGCTTGTACTCGTATCGCGTCACGGCGCTATCCCTGCAGGGCGTTCCACATTTCGATATCGCGTTCGTTGGTCCAGATGCGCGGCGTGTCCATGCCGAGAGCCTCGTCATAGGCGCGCGAGACGTTGAACGGCAGGCAGTGCTCGTAGATGGCATAATCGGCAAACTTCTGGTCGCAGGCCGCCCGGCAGGCGTCCCAGGCTTCCTTCAGGTCACCGCCGCGCGCGGCCACGGCCGCGATCGGGTCATAGGTCGAGCGCAGGAAGTCGCGGGTCAGCGCAATGGCTTCCGCCACCTTGTCCGGGTCGGCGAGCGCGTCGCCGCGGCCGGGCGCGATCGCCTCTGGCCGGTATGCCGAGATGGCGTCGAGCGTGCCCTGCCAGTCGCCGAAATGGCCGTCGCCGCAATAGCAGGCCGACTTGTATTCGACGATGTCGCCGGAGAACATGACCCGCGAGTCCGGGACCCAGGCGACGATGTCGCCGGCCGTGTGCGCGCGGCCAAGATGCATGAGGTCGACCCGGCGCTTGCCCATATAGACCGTCATCTTGTCCTTGAAGGTCATGGTGGGCCAGGTGAGGCCGGGAATGCTGTCGGCAGCCTGGAACAGGCGCGGGAAGCGCGCGTATTCCGAGTCCCAGTCTTCCTGGCCGCGTTCATGGATCATGGCGCGGCAGGTGTCGGACGCGATGATCTGCTCGGAATCGTAAGCGGATGCGCCGAGCACGCGGACTGCGTGGTAATGGGACAGGACCACGTACTTGATGGGCTTGTCGGTGACGCCCCGGATCTGCTCGATCACCAGCTGCGCCATGACCGGGGTGGCCTGGGCGTCGACGATCATGACGCTGTCGTCGCCGATGATGACGCCGGTGTTGGGATCGCCTTCCGCGGTGAAGGCGTAGAGGCCTTCGCCCAGCTGCGTGAACGAGATCTTCTTTTCCTCAAGGTCGCCTTGCGACGCGAATGCCTTGGCCATGTCCTGCGGTCCGTCCCTGTTGTTTCCGCCCTAATCAGGACGTGTATTGCTGCACTGTCTGTTCGATCGCCCCGAAAACCGAATTGCCGTCGGCGTTGAGCATCTCGATGCGCACCGTGTCGCCGAACGACATGAAAGGCGTTGCCGGCTTGCCCGTATTGATTGTCTCGATCATGCGGATTTCCGCGATGCACGAGTAGCCGACGCCGCCCTCGGCAACCGACTTGCCGGGGCCGCCGTCAAGCTTGTTCGAAACCGTGCCCGAGCCGATGATCGCGCCGGCGGAAAGCGGGCGGCTTTTCGCGGCATGGGCGATCAGCGTCGGGAAGTCGAAGGTCATGTCGACGCCTGCCTCGGCGCGCCCGAAAGGTTCGCCGTTATAGTCGACGCGCAGCGGCAGGGAGACCTTGCCGCCGTCCCATGCATCGCCCAGCTCGTCGGGTGTCACCGCTACCGGCGTGAATGCGGAAGAGGGCTTGGACTGGAAGAAGCCGAAGCCCTTGCCGAGTTCCGCCGGGATCAGACCACGCAGTGACACGTCGTTCACAAGCATGAGCAGGCGGATGGCGTCTCGAGCCTGGTCCGCGCCGGCGCCCATGGGTACGTCATCGACAATCACGGCGACTTCGCCCTCCATGTCGATGCCCCAGGCCTCGTCGGCCAGCACGATCGGATCGCGCGGAGCCAGGAAGGCGTCGGAGCCGCCCTGATACATCAGCGGATCGGTCCAGAAGCTTTCCGGCATTTCTGCGCCGCGCGCCTTGCGCACGAGCTCCACATGGTTGACGTAGGCCGAGCCGTCCGCCCACTGATAGGCGCGGGGCAGGGGGGAGAGCGCCTGATGCTCGTCGAACGGCATGGACGGGCCGTCACCTCTGTCGAGCACATGGGACATCTCTCTCAAACGGGGTTCGCATTCCGCCCAGTCGTCCAGGGCCGCCTGTAGCGTCGGGGCCACGACGGAGGCGTCGGCGCAGCGGCCTAGGTCGCGGGAGACGACCACCAGCGCGCCGTCGCGTGTGCCGTTGCGGAGTGTCGCAAGCTTCATGAATTACCCTTCTGATTCAGCCCGCCGTCACGGCGTTCCGTTGAACTTCTTTTCCAGACCGGTCCAGCAGTCGGTATAGCTCGTGTCGAGCGTTTCGAGCTCGGCCGCGAAACGGGTCAGATGCTGAGGGAAACGGGTCTCGAACATGAAGGCAAGCGTATCGGTCAGTTTTTCCGGCTTGAGGTCCGAATTGCTCGCGCCCTCGAAAGCATTCACGTCGGGTCCGTGCGGCAGCATGCAGTTGTGCAGGCTCATTCCGCCCGGCACGAAACCGTCCGGTTTAGCGTCGTAGACGCCTTCGATCAGCCCCATGAACTCGGACATGATGTTGAGGTGGTACCAGGGCGGCCGGAACGAATGCTCAGCCACCATCCAGCGTTCGGGGAAGATGACAAAGTCGATATTGGCGGTGCCCGGCGTCTCCGACGGCGCGGTCAGCACAGTGAAGATCGACGGGTCCGGGTGGTCGAACAGGATGGCGCCAACCGGGGAGAAGGTCTTCAGGTCGTATTTGCAGGGCGTGTAGTTACCGTGCCAGGCGACGACGTCGAGCGGCGAGTGCCCCAGTTCCGTCTGGTGGAAGCCGCCGCACCACTTGACGGTGAGCGTGCAGGGCGCGTCCTTTTCCTCATAGGCGGCGACCGGAGTTTTAAAGTCGCGCGGGTTGGCGAGGCAGTTGGCGCCGATCGGCCCGCGGTCCGGCAGGGTGAACTTGGCGCCGTAGTTCTCGCACATGTAGCCCCGTGCCTGGTCGTCGAGCAGTTCGACCTTGAACTTCATGCCGCGGGGAATGACGCAGATGTCACCGGGCCCGACCACCATGCGGCCGAGCTCGGTGAAAAAGACCAGGCGGCCCATCTGGGGGACGACCAGCATCTCGCCGTCGGCGCTGTAGAAATAGTCGTCCACCATGGACGCATTGGCGAGGTAGACGTGGGAGGCCATGCCGGCCTGGGTGTTGACGTCACCCGCCGTGGTCATGGTGCGCATGCCGGTGATGAAGGTGCACGGCTCGTCCGGAATGGGAACCGGTCCCCACCGCAGCTGCGCGATCGGCATGTCCTGATCATCAAGGCAGGGCGCGGTCTTCCAGTAAGGCAGGTCAACACGGGAAAATGTGCCGCTGTGCCTCACGGAAGGCCGCATCCGGTAGAGCCAGGACCGCTCGTTTTCGCCGCGCGGGGCCGTGAAGGGCGATCCGGAAAGCTGCTCGGCGTAGAGGCCGTAAGCGCATTTCTGCGGTGAATTCTGTCCCTGGGGAAGAGCGCCCTCAAGCGCCTCGGTCTCGAAATCGTTTCCGAAACCCGGCATATATGCGGTCGACATGGCTGTACCTGTACATTCCGTGGACTCTCGCTTTTGTATATTAGTTTCACTTGCAACTATCAAGATCGCAATCCCATACTGCGAACGCGTGGTAACGATTCCGGGAAAACATGCCTGAAAAGTTCAATCTCAATGAGTTCCTGCCGTTCCGGCTGAACCGGGTTGCCGCAGTGGTCTCGAACCGGATGTCGGAGATCTACAGCGACCGTTTCGGCATCGACATTCCGGAATGGCGGGTGATGGCGACGCTCGGGGCCGAGGAGCCGACGACGGCACAGGCGGTCGTGCGCTCGACACGCACGCACAAGTCGACAATCAGCCGGGCTGTCGCGCGGCTCATTGATCTGGGCTGGATCGAGCGCATCACGTCGGATGATGACCGCCGCGAGCTGCAGCTCAGGTTCACCACCAGGGGGCGCGAGAAATTCGACGCGCTGCTGCCGGATGTGCTTGCCTTCGAGCGCGCCCTGTACGAGACATTGCCGGACCAGGCGGGCAAGAGCCTGCTCGACGGACTGGGCGGGCTTGAGCGGGCGCTCGGGCTCGACGAGAATTCGGATTGACGGGTGACAGGTATGGCTGAGAACGAAATCATCGAGGATGTCGGCACGCCGTTCGACATGTTCAGGAAATGTCTGGATGTGGCGGGGCAAACGGTTGTGGACGTCGGATGCGGCCGGGGCGGCAATGCACGGGCCATAGCGAATCTGGGCGCCGATGTAATTGCGGTCGAGGTCGAACAGGCGCGTGTCGATGCAGCGGCGGCGGCCGACGGGGAGGGACTGGCCTGTTACGTCCTGGGGTTTGCGCAGGACCTGCCGGTCGAGGACGGTTCCGCGGACGTGTTGGCCTATTTCAACTCGTTTCACCATGTGCCGGGGGATGCGCACGATGCGACATTCGCCGAGATGGTGCGCGTCCTCAAACCCGGCGGGAGCGTCTATATCCAGGAACCGGTGGCGAGGGGCACTTATTACGACGTCACGAGTCTGATCGATGATGAGGCAGAGCTCTACGACCTGGTCGAGGGCAGGCTGCGCGGCGGGTTCGACGGGCTGCCGCTGTCGGTAACGGCACGCCACCGCTTCAAGATGTTCAACGTGTTTTCGGCTCCCGACCAGATGAAGACCGCGAGCCTTGTGGTCGATCCCGGACGCCAGGCGGTGTTCGACCGCGTCGGTGAGGAATTCGACCGCGTGTTCCGCGAGCGCGGCGAAGAAACCACCGACGGGATCCGGTTCGACCACCACTATCAGACAACCATCCTGCGGCGCGACTGATCCGCGATTTCCGTGTTGACTTAACGCCGGCCTGCCGGTCCGATGGCGGCCGGGTCATTGTCGAGGGCGATCATGCGATCATCGAAGGTTCTGCACGTGGTGAGCTGCCACGCCGAGGGAGAAGTCGGCGATGTCATCGTCGGCGGCGTAGCACCACCGCCGGGCGACACGCTCTGGGAACAGTCGCGCTGGATCGCTGAAGACCAGGGCTTGCGCAATTTCGTCCTCAACGAGCCGCGGGGTGGGGTGTTCCGGCACGTCAACCTGCTGGTCCGGCCCAAGGATCCGCGTGCGGATTTCGGCTGGATCGTGATGGAGCCTGAAGACACGCCGCCCATGTCCGGCTCCAATTCCATGTGCGTGGCGACAGTGCTGCTCGACACCGGCATGGTCGCGATGACCGAGCCCGAGACGACGATCACCCTGGAAGCGCCTGGTGGTCTGGTCGAGGCACGGGTGGCCTGCCGGGATGGCAAGGCCGAGCGGGTCACGACGCGCAACGTGCCGTCCTTCGTCGACCGGCTCGATGCCAATCTCGAGGTGCCGGGCGTCGGTACGCTCAAGGTGGACACGGCCTATGGCGGCGACAGTTTCGTCATTGTCGATGCGGAGACGCTCGGCTTTTCGCTCAAACCTGATGAGGCGCGCGACATCGCGAAGACCGGCATCGCCATCACCAATGCCGCGAACGAGCAACTCGGCTTCACCCATCCGGAGAATCCGGACTGGGCGCATATCTCGTTCTGCCAGATCGCCATGCCCCTGGAAGAGGAGGACGGCGTCCTGTCCGGGCGCAACGCTGTCGCGATCCAGCCGGGCAAGCTCGACCGCTCGCCCTGCGGCACCGGCTGTTCGGCCCGTATGGCGGTGCTGCATGCGCGCGGACAGCTGAAGGTCGGCGACCGGTTCACCGGGCGCTCGATCATCGGCTCGCGGTTCGACTGCGCGATCGAGGCGGAAACGGCGGTCGGGGACAGGGCGGCGATCGTTCCGACGATCTCGGGCCGCGCCTGGATCACCGGCATCCACCAGCACATGCTTGACCCGGATGACCCCTGGCCCGGCGGCTACAAGCTCGGCGACACCTGGCCGATGCTGGGGAAGTAGCCATTCAGTGTCACCCTCGGGCGTGACCCGAGGGTCTGCCAACCGGAACACTCTGTCGTCATTGCCGGGCCCGACCCGGCAATCCAGCCACAGGCAAAGTCAGTGCTGTCACGCTGGATGCCCGGGTCAAGCCCGGGCATGACATTTGTTGGGTTCAGCACTCGAATGCCCCTGTTTCCCGGAAGCCCGCAAGGGCTGTCCGGGACCGTTCCACGCGCTGTCCTGCGTTCTTTACGGCCCCGGCCCGCGCCTTGCGCGTCCGGGGAACGATTGGGGTTGCGCCAACCTCAGCCCTGCCGATGGTGCAGGATGCGGCCGATGGTGTTCATGAGGATCTGAGCGGCGAGGATCGCGGTGGAGCCCGTGAGGTCGTAGTCGGGTGCGACCTCGACCAGGTCGATGCCGACAATGTCGCCCTGTTTCGTCAGCCCGTCGATCAGTTCCAGGGCCTCGTAATAAAGAAACCCGCCGTGGCTCGGCGTGCCGGTGCCGGGCGCGATGGAAGGGTCGAAACCGTCGATGTCGATGGTGAGGTAATAGCGTACGCCCTTGGGAATGCGGCCGAGCACGCCCTCGACGCCGAGTTTGCGGAACTGCCGGACGGAAAGAATGTCGGAGCCCATGCTGCGGGCGTCCTCGTAGCCTTCGCGCGCTGTCGACGAGACATTGCGAATGCCGATCTGGGATAACCCGGTCACGTAGTCCTTCTCTGCCGCGCGACGCATGGGATTGCCGTGGCCGTAACGCACGCCGTGACGCTCGTCGACAAAGTCGAGATGGGCGTCGATCTGCACGATATGGATCGGATCCTGCTCGGAGAAGGCGTTGATGCAGGGAATGTTGACCGAATGGTCGCCACCGAGCACGACCGGGATTGCGCCGGCGGCGAGGATCTTGCGTACGCCAAGCTCGATATTGGCATGGCTCGTCATCGTGTCCGTATGCACGATGTCGGCATCACCGATATCGACCACGCTGGTGTTCTCCGCCGGCAGGTAGACGACGTCGTCCTCGTGGTCGTAGGCGCCGGCATGGCCGAACGAGAACAGGGTCGAGGCCTCGCGGATGGCGCGGGGTCCCTGACGGGCGCCGGCCCGCCACTGGGTGCCGAAATCGAACGGCGCGCCAAGGATGGCGACGTCGGCATCGATGCTGTCCCAGTCCTGCGCGATGGGATATTTGCCGAACGTGCACAGGCCGACAAACGGCAGGTTGAGACGTCCCTGGTCGTAGGTATTGTCGCTCATCGTGTATTCCCCTCGATCTCCCGCACCCGCGATCACTTTGTCACTCTCTGTCTAGCGCCAGACGGGCGGGAAGGAAATGAAAAGCCGGCATTCAGCCTCAAACAAGCAAGGCCATGGCCAGGTAGCTCGCCATGCCGAACAGGCTAAGCAGACCCAGACTCATGAACAGGCCGCGCATGCCGTCCCTGCCAGTCAGATAGCTGAACGTATAGCCGAGCCGCGCAACGGCGAATCCGACAATCCAGACGAATGCCGCCCAGGCTGGTGGCGATGCGATGGCGAAGATCAGCGCGGTGAATACGAAGTAGACGGCGTTCTCCGTCGTGTTGCGGTGCGCGTTGTGGCGGCGCTCCAGCTCCTCCACGCCATCGGCCGGGGCCTCATCGCGGCGGGTACCGCTCGCCGCCCACTCTTCCGGCGTGGCGAACATCCTGAAGCGGACGCGGGTCCGTTCCGTCGCGGTCATCAGCCAGGCATGGTTGACCAGCAACAACGCGGCGGCGATCCCGAGCGCCGCCAGAACCTCGCTTGAGGGGAGCGCGGGCACTGCCGGCCGGACACCGAAGGCCAGGAGATTGACCGCGACGCCGACCGCAAGCACGGCGAAGGGATAGGCCGTCACGATCGTAATGCCGCGTTTCTGCTTCGCGTTCAGTTCTGCGGCCACGCCGAGGCGTCCTCCCGGGGCGATCATGTCTCGGAGGTCGCCTCAATACAGGATTCTGCCTCGAGCCGCCCCAGGAAATTTATCCGGTCAGGCCGCCATGGCGGGAGAGTCGTTCTTCGCCGGTTCCGCCTCGACACCGCCGGTGGCGGTGGCGTCGAGGCCGCTATAGGCGCGATAGCGCGCAAACAGGAGCGGCATGAGTTTCCGCGCCAGCGGGCGGAGCAGGGGATTGCGATGGGTCACGACATGCTGCAGGGGAACCAGATCGCATCCGAGACGCAGCTTGGGCTTGTAGGTCGCCTGGCAGAAGCTGAGACGGCGGACACCGGCTGCGATGGCCTGCCGGATGCTCTCGTACTGCAGGACGAAATAGACACCGGCTTCATGGGAACGCCCATAATCGAAGCCACCCCTGAAGCACACGCCGCTCTCGTTGCCGAAGACATTCAGGATGAAGCCGACCATCCGGTCGCCGGAGAAGCAGGCGACGAAGCGATGGTCAATCTGGCCGTCGCGGGCGATCGCCGAGAAATAGTCCGCGGAAAGATGGTCCAGGCTGAGCCGGGCCCTGGCATGGACCGTTTCGTAGAGTTCCCTGATTTCCGGCGCGTAGCCGTCAAAATCCTGGATGGTCTCGATCCGCAGGTCCGGGCATTTTTCGAAAGCCCGCAGCCGCTTTCGAATGTTGCGTCTCATGTTGGCCGAGCGCGAATTCACGAATGCCTCGAAGTCTGGATAGTCGATACCCAGGGACGCGTCGGGCAGACTGTCCACGGCGAAAAATTTCCGTTCGTCGAGCCGTGCGATCAGGGACTGGGAATGTCCGGGCGTGAAGTCCTTGAAAAAGACCCAGGACAGCCGGTGGTGTTTTGCGCGCTGCTCGACGACCTCCGTCAGATGCGCAACGGCCGTCGCCTCGAGTTGTCCGTCCGACAGGATCATGCCTTCGCCGAGCGGATTGCCGGCAAAATAGACGGACAGGCTGATCGCGCGCGGCACGTGGCGCCTGACCCGGTCGAGCCCACGGTCGATTGCAGGATGAAGGGCCGTCGGCAGCGGCATGGCGCGGTACCAGAAGGCGGGCAGTATGGCGATGATCGCGCCCTTTCTGCACAGCAGGAGATACTCGAAACCGTCAGGGCCCGATCCGTTCTGCTCCATGATCCTGAAATGCGACCAGCTCCAGAGCGGATCGTGCGAGGCCGCCATGCTGTCCCAGACTTCACTCGGGATCGCCGAGACGCTGGAGACGACCTCACAATGATACATGAGCCCGGTCCCTGTCCGGGAGGAAGGGGGTGGTGCGGGAACGCCTCGCAGTCCCGGCCGGCGCCGTTCTGGCGGACGAGGCGAGCGTTGTTTCCGCCCAGTACAGGACGCTGCGGATGAACGCAGTCTTCAGCAGATTGGCGTCGAGCGTTGCCGAGAGCAGCGCCGTATCGTTGAACGACGACGGCAGCGGCGTCTCTGCAGAGAGGTATTTGCCGTAAGCCTCAAGCTGCATCAGCGCGGAGCGCGTGGCCGGCGGAAGGTTGCGGCGGTTTTTCCGCGACGTATAGGGATCGCCGGCTCCGCCGCGCGGAACCAGGTGCGGTTGCAGGACCGGCCTGCCGGTATAGGCGGCGACCGTGCGCGCGGCGGTGGTGATCAGGGCTTCGAGCACGGGCGCGTGCCGGCCTGACGTGAGCCAGAACTCGCCCTGACGCACGTCCGACTCCAGAAGATTGGTAATGGCTTCGGCGACAAAGTCCTGCGGGATGATGTCCACCCGGCCGTCCGGCAGTGCCGGCAGCACGGGAA
This sequence comes from Hyphomicrobiales bacterium, assembly GCA_965198845.1. Lineage (GTDB taxonomy): Bacteria > Pseudomonadota > Alphaproteobacteria > Rhizobiales > JAJFHC01 > CBDAQD01. Next base: position 4,559,878 of record CBDAQD010000002.1, on the reverse strand, counting down.
GCCGGTTGCCGAGGATGAGACCGAGGACGTGATAGAAACCCTGAAACCCGGTCGTGAATCCGGTTCTGGAATCGCCGATCACAATCGACGGACGCACGATCGAGAGCGGCAACCCGCTTTCCCGGACCAGTGTCTCAGCGGCCTGCTTGGATCGCTCGTAGGCGTTGAAGCCGCCATCCGTCCGGTCCCCGCTTACCGATTGCACGAAGGCGGTGCTGACATAGACCGTCGAAGCGTCTGCCCGGTCGGCAAGGTCCAGGAGATTGCGTGTGCCGTTGACGTTGATCTGGTTGAGCTCTGCCGCACTGGCCGTGAAATTCGTGCTTGCAGCACTGTGGACGATCCAGCCGATTCGCCGCGACAGCCTGTCAAAGTCGCGGGGCGAAAGTCCGAGCATCGGCTGGCGGATGTCGCCCGTTATAGTTTCGACCCGGGGCGCGCCGACCGGCTGGTGGTGTGTGAGGCAGATCACATCCTCACGCGGCAGACGTTTGAGAAGCGCCTGGCCGACCACGCCGCTGGCGCCGGTAATGAAGATCTTGCGGCCGGTGGCCGCGCCTCGATTGCCCACCAGATTCATCCGGTTCCCCTGACTGGCTGTGACGCCGCTGCGAGACGTCGGGTTGAGAACGTAACTGCTCCTGTTGTGTTGACTTGGCGGCGGTGGCGAACACGTTCAAATAACGTTTCATTGACACGGCGTGAGGCGCTTCGTGAACGCGACGGCGTGGATTGCGGGCGCAATTGCGATCGGTTAGAAGGGGCCACTCTTTCCCCTAATCACGTTTCAGGAACAGGAACTCGAATGGCGTCGTATCAATACGTCTATGTGATGGACCGGCTTTCCAAGACCTATGCCGGCGGCAAGCAGGTCCTCAAGGACATCAGGCTGTCCTTCTTCCCGGGAGCCAAGATCGGCGTCGTGGGTGTCAACGGCGCGGGTAAATCCACGCTGTTGCGGATCATGGCTGGCGAGGAAAAGGAGTTTCAGGGCGAGGCCTGGGCAGCCGACGGCGCCAAGGTCGGTTACCTGGCCCAGGAGCCGGTGCTCGATCCTGAAAAGGATGTGCGCGGAAACGTCATGGAAGGTGTCGCTGAAACGCAGGCGCTGATCGACCGCTACAACGAGAACTGGGTCCGCCTCGGCGAAGCGGCCGATGCCGCGGAGGAAGACGCCATCAACACCGAACAGGCGGAGCTGCAGGACAAGATCGAGGCACTGGGCGCCTGGGATCTCGACAGCCAGGTCGAGATGGCGATGGATGCGTTGCGCTGTCCGGAAGGCGATGCCGATGTCACCAAGTTGTCCGGCGGTGAGCGCCGCCGTGTCGCTCTGTGCCGGCTGCTGCTGGCCAAGCCCGACCTTCTGCTCCTCGACGAGCCGACGAACCACCTGGACGCTGAATCCGTGGCCTGGCTTGAGCATTATCTGTCCGCATATGCCGGGACCGTGGTGCTCGTGACCCACGACCGCTATTTCCTGGACAACGTCACCGGCTGGATCCTGGAGCTGGACCGCGGGCAGGGCGTACCCTACGAGGGCAACTATTCGTCCTGGCTGGAGCAGAAGCAGAAGCGGCTTGAAGTCGAGGGGCGTCAGGAAGAGGCCCGCCAGCGCACGTTGGCCCGGGAGCTCGAGTGGATCCGCTCGAGCCCGAAGGCGCGCCAGGCCAAGTCCAAGGCCAGGATCAGCGCTTATGACGAACTGTTGGCCGAGGCCGGCAAGCAGCAGGAAGGCCGTGCCCAGATCGTCATTCCGGCCGGGGCCCGGCTCGGCGGCAACGTCATCGAGGCAGAGGGGCTCTCCAAGGCATTCGGCGAAAAGCTGCTGATCGATGACCTGTCGTTCCGGCTGCCGCCTGGCGGCATCGTCGGGGTGATCGGTCCGAACGGTGCCGGCAAGACGACCCTGTTCCGCATGCTGACCGGTCAGGAAGAGCCGGATTCGGGAACGCTGAAGACCGGCGAGACCGTCGTCCTCGGCTATGTTGACCAGAGCCGGAACGATCTCGATGCGAACCACACCGTCTGGGAAGAGATCTCCGGCGGCACCGACGTCATCAAGCTCGGCACCCGTGAACAGTCGAGCCGGGCCTATGTCGGCGCCTTCAACTTCAGGGGCGGCGATCAGCAGAAGAAGGTCGGGCTGCTGTCGGGCGGTGAACGCAACCGTGTGCATCTGGCGAAGATGCTGAAGTCAGGCGCCAACCTGCTGCTGCTCGACGAGCCGACCAACGATCTCGACGTCGACACGCTGCGTGCCCTGGAAGACGGGCTCACGAATTTCGCCGGCTGCGCCGTGGTCATCAGCCACGACCGCTGGTTCCTGGACCGCATAGCCACGCACATGCTGGCCTTTGAAGGCGACAGCCATGTCGAGTGGTTCGAAGGCAATTACGAGGATTACGAGGCCGACCGGAAGCGCCGGCTGGGGCCGGAGGCGGAAGTGCCTCAGCGCATCAAGTACAAGCGGTTCAGCCGCGCCTGACTGCCTGTCGTTCTGTAGGAAGAAACTGCCAAAAAGAAAGGGCGCCCCGAGGGGCGCCCTTTCGCCTTAAGACCGGATAGGCGTCCGGACTCGGGTGTGTCCCCGAATGTCAGCCCTTGCCGCGCATATAGTTCAGCAGGGCATCGACATTGCCGTTATTGCGGCGGATAACGGACGTGAATTCATCGCGCTGCGCCTTGATCATGGACACGCCTGAAACCAGGATGTCGATGACCTTGTAGCCGCCACCTTTGCGGCGAAGACGCCAGGAAATGGCGAGATCAGGGCGGCCGTCAGTAAACTTGACCTTGGACTTGACGAGTTCTTCGTTGTTGCCCCGCTTGCGGCTGCTGCTGATCGTGACCTTGTCCACGGCGGCGTCGGTCATGCGGCGCAGGAAGACCCGCGAGACATACGGACGGATCAGGCGGAAATACTGCGATTTCTGCGAGCCGCTCATCTTCCGCGAGTACTTGCCGAGCGCGAACGTTCCGATGGCCCTGATGTCGGCGTTACTGGTGAACACCGAGGCGAATTTGCGGGTCTTCTGGGATGCAGAGCCCCCGCCCTTGATGGTTGCCACAACCTTGTTGGCAATGCCCTGAACGAAGCGTTCGCCGGCAGGCGAGGCTTTCGCCGAATCGGTCGCGGTCGTGAAGGCCGCAACAGCAACGAACAGAGCAAGGGCAAGAGTGGGCACCGAGAAAGCCGGGACACGGCCCCATGAACCTGAGTATGTCATGAGAACTCCCTGTTACAGTTTTTGAGAGGCTTGCCGTCCGCCCGAAGGATCGGGCGCACTGAGCGCCATCAACCGCCTACGTCAGGAATGTCGGGAAGATCGTCTTCGGATTCCTCGCCATTGCGAATCTCGGCCTCGCGATTCTGCGTATAGAGGCTTCGGATCGAAACGTAGTAGTCCGGTGAAGTTTCCCGTATCGCGTCGAGTGATTCAAGCGATTCCGAACGGGCGTGGACGACCGACACCGCACCAGGCGTGAGTCGCACGAGGGTTTCCTCGTCCGCCAGCAGCCAGAACCACGGGTTGGCGAACAGGTCGACGACCCGGCCAACGGCGTGACGCGGTGAGGACGGGCCGAGAATCGGCAGAACCAGATATGGACCGGACGGTACGCCGTACACGGCAAGGGTCTGGCCGAAATCTTCGGTGTGGCGCTGGTAACCGACATGCTGGGCAACATCGGCAAGGCCGCCGACACCGGCAGTCGTGTTCAGCATGAACCGGACAATGGTGTTTTCCGCACGCAGCCATTCACCCTGGAGCAGGTCGTTGGCGAGCGTGATCGGCGTGGCCACGTTTGAGAGGAAGTTTCCGATGCCGCGCCGGACGAATGTCGGCAGCACTGTCTTGTAGACGGTGGCAATCGGACGGATGATCACGACGTCGAGGCCGTCATTGACCGCGAAGATCACACGGTTGATCGGCTCAAGCGGGTCGTTGTCGAATTCTTCAACTGATTCGTCGGCGCGATCCTGGACGGGCGTGATAATCACGCGGCTCGCCGGTTCGATGCGCACCTTCTTGGGCTGTTGGACCTTGGCTTCGCTCAGCTTGCCAACAGACCGCTCCTGCGCCGGCACGATGTTGATCGGCGCCCCGGTCTTTTTCTTCTCTGCTGCGTCAGCAACGCCACTCAGACCGGCTGCAACAATGCCTGCCAGGAGTGCTGTTCCTGCAACCTGTCTGCGGAGACGTTCAGCCGTCGCGGCAAACCGGCGCGGAAGTACATTTTTATTGGAGATCTCGCTCATTGAGTGTGACGGTCCGTTTTATTTTCCCAGCAGTTCCGCGCAACGCAATCAAGGTTAACAAACATTCGCACGAGGGGGGCTAACGCTCCGTTAATTGGACCGGCTCACTCGACCGGTTGCGTTGTGCCTTCCCCGTTTACATTCACCGGCGTCGCCGGAGCTACTCCTTACTCACACCACTCACTGTCTCGCTTGCTGTTTTCAGCCATACCTAGGCAGTCCGCAAGCTCTTCGATCCCTTTATCGACGGCCAATAAATACCACAACGTTCAGCGACTACCACCAAATCATCACGATTCAAGTTCGATTCGAAACAGCAATTTCCGCATGTGTCACTATTTTGCCACGCAAACATCCGTCCTTGCCATCAGAAATAGAATAATATAAAGATATGTTTATATCGTTCTCTGGCTTGGGTGCAGTTTGAAGCCGGATTTTGGCGAATCGATGGACGAAAAAATGGATCATTTGCTTACGGGATTGCGTGCGGCGGGAGAAAAGACCCGGCTTCGGTTGCTTTTCGTATTGTCGCACGGGGAACTGAACGTAAAGGAGCTGACGCAGATCCTGGGTCAGAGCCAGCCGCGTGTCAGCCGCCATCTCAAGCTGTTGTGCGAGGCCGGGCTGCTGGAGCGGCACCGTGAAGGCAGCTGGGTTCTCTTCAGGCTCGCTGATTCGGGGGCACCCGGCGCACTCGCGCGGACAATCGTCAATCTGGTTCCGGGTGATGACGCTTCGGTTCGCCGAGACATCCAGCGCCTCGAGGCAGTGCGCGAATCACGAAACAGGCGCGCAGCGGAGTATTTCACCGCGAATGCGGCGCGCTGGGACAAGATCAGGTCGCTGCATGTGGCCGAGGATGATGTCGAAGCGGCGATGCTGGACGCGCTGGGCGAAGACCGGATCGAAACGCTGCTGGATCTGGGGACCGGTACCGGACGCGTGCTGGAACTGCTCGCAGACCGCGTCGACTACGGAATAGGCATCGACTTCAGCCAGGAAATGCTGGCCTACGCGAGAGCCAAGCTGGAGAAGGCGGGACTTAATCATTGCCAGGTCCGGCACGGAGATCTCTTCCATCTGCCCTACGACAGCGATTCCAAGGACGCCATAACGATCCATCAGGTGCTGCACTATCTGGATGATCCGCTCGCGGCGCTGCAGGAGGCCGCAAGGGTCCTGAAGCCGGGCGGTCGGCTGGTGGTTGTCGATTTTGCCCCGCACGAACTCGAGTTCCTGCGCGAAGACCATGCGCACAGGCGGCTCGGGATTTCGGCCGGCCAGATGGAAAGCTGGATCGAGGATGCCGGGCTCACGCTCGTTTCGCAGGACGCCCTGCCGCCGACCGGGGGCGCAAAGGAAGAGGGCCTGACCGTGTCGATCTGGCTGGCCGAAAACAGTCACGCCGGTACAGGGCGTGGAAATGTCAAATCCAATCGTGCGGAGAACGCCTGATGCACCTTGTCGAGTCCGGACCAGTAACGCGTACCGAGGCCACCCGGAACCAGGAGGCCGAGGACGGCGTCAGGGTGTCTTTCGAATTTTTTCCGCCCAAGACGGAACAGATGGAGCAGGCACTCTGGACCGCTATCAAGCGGCTGGAACCTGTCGGGCCGGAGTTTGTGTCCGTGACATATGGGGCGGGCGGCAGCACGCGTGAGCGCACCCATGCCACGGTCAAGCGCATCCTGGCGGAAACGAGCCTGGTGCCGGCGGCACATCTGACCTGCGTCGATGCTTCGCGCCGTCAAGTCGACGAGGTGATCACGGCCTATGCAGACGCAGGCGTGAAGCACATTGTGGCTCTGCGCGGAGACCCGTCGGCGGGCGTCGATGCCGGATACCATCCTCACGAGGACGGATATGAGAGCACCGCGGAACTGGTGGCCGGGATCCGTTCGATAGGTGACTTCGACGTGACCGTGTCGGCCTATCCCGAGAAGCATCCGGAATCACCGTCCTTCGAGGTCGATCTCGCAATCCTGCGGGAGAAGGTCGAAGCGGGTGCGACACGTGCGATCACGCAGTTTTTCTTCGATAACGACGCCTATTTCCGCTTTGTCGACAAGGTGCGGGCGCGTGGCATCGACATTCCGATCGTTCCCGGCCTTTTTCCCATCAGCAATATCCGCAGCGTGCAGGCCTTTGCACAGAAGTGCGGCACCAAACTCTCGCCAAAACTGCTGGCGCGGTTCGAAGGACTCGACGACGATCCGGAAACCAGGCTTCTGGTCGGTGCGGCCGTTGCCGCCGAACAGGTCAGCGCTCTGGTCGATCAGGGGGTGGATGAGTTTCACTTCTATACCCTGAATCGCGCCGAACTCGTTTATGCGATCTGCCGCCTTTTGGGTCTGGGCGCGCCGAAGGCGCAGATCGCGGCATGAGCAACGCATCAGACACGACCGCTGAAAAGTCGCTCCGCCAGGCTGCTGCAAAGCGCGTGCTGCTGTTCGACGGTGCCATGGGCACGATGATCCAGCGGCTTGAGCTGACCGAGGAGGACTTTCGAGGCGATCGGTTCGCGGACTGGCCCTGCGATCTGAAGGGCAACAACGACATCCTGGTGCTGACGCAACCGGACGCGATCCGAGACATTCACGAAGCCTACCTGCGCGCCGGGGCGGATATCGTGGAGACCAACACGTTTTCATCCACGTCGATCGCGCAGGCCGATTATCGGTTCGAGGCCCACGTCCGCGAGATGAACCGGGAGGCCGCCAGGCTGGCGCGTGCCGCATGCGAGGCGGTCGAGCGCGAGGATCCGTCGCGGCCCCGTTTTGCGGCAGGCGCGCTCGGACCGACCAACAGGACCGCATCTCTCTCGCCCGACGTGAACAATCCGGGCTATCGGGCCGTCACGTTCGATGACCTCAGGGAAGCCTATCTCGAAGCCGTCGAAGGGCTGATCGAGGGCGGCGTCGATCTGCTCCTCGTGGAGACCATTTTCGATACGCTCAATGCCAAGGCGGCCCTGTTCGCCATCGAGCAGGCCTTTGAGGTGCTCGGTGTCCGTTTGCCGGTCATCATTTCCGGCACCATCACCGACCGGTCGGGCCGTACCCTTTCGGGGCAAACGCCGGAGGCGTTCTGGTGTTCGGTCCGGCACGCCGATCCTCTCGCCGTTGGGCTCAACTGCGCGCTGGGTGCACGGGAAATGCGGCAGCACCTGTCCGAGATTTCCCGGGTCGCCGATACGCTTATCTGCGCCTATCCGAACGCCGGGCTGCCGAACGAATTCGGCGAATACGACGAGTCGCCGAAGCAGACGGCGGAACTCCTGGGCGAATTCGCGCAGGCCGGACTGGTGAACATCGTCGGCGGATGCTGCGGTACAACGCCCGAGCATATTCGCGCTGTTGCCGAGGCCGTCGACGGCATCGAGCCCCGCGCGATCCCGGAACAGCCCGCCTACATGCGGCTGTCGGGCCTTGAGCCTTTCACGCTCACGCCTGACAGCAACTTCGTGAATCTCGGCGAGCGGACAAACGTCACCGGGTCCGCCAAGTTCAGAAAGCTGATCACCGCAGACGATTACGACACCGCCGTGGAGATCGCCCGCGAACAGGTGGCGAACGGTGCTCAGATCATCGACGTCAACATGGACGAAGGCATGCTCGATTCGGAGCAGGCCATGGTGCGGTTCCTCAATCTGATCGCGGCAGAACCGGACATCGCCCGCGTGCCGGTCATGATCGACTCGTCCAAATGGTCGGTCATCGAAGCGGGCCTGAAATGTGTGCAGGGCAGGGCGGTCGTGAACTCGATCAGTCTCAAGGAGGGCGAAGAGGCATTCCTCGATCAGGCCCGGCTGATCCGCCGATACGGCGCATGCGTCGTGGTGATGGCATTCGACGAGGCGGGGCAGGCCGACACAGTCGAGCGCAAGGTCGAGATCTGCGAGCGCTCCTTCCGGCTGCTCACGGAAGACGCCGGATTCCGGGCCGAGGACATCATCTTCGATCCCAACATCTTTGCCGTGGCGACGGGTATCGAGGAACACAACAGTTACGGGCTGGCCTTCATCGAGGCGGCGCGGCGGATCCGCGAGCGGCTGCCCGGCGTGCACGTTTCCGGCGGCCTGTCGAACCTGTCGTTCTCGTTCCGCGGCAACAACCGGGTGCGCGAGGCCATGCACTCCGTGTTCCTCTATCATGCGATCGCCGCCGGGATGGACATGGGGATCGTCAATCCCGGCCAGCTCACGATCTACGAGGACATTCCCGAGGGCCTGCGCGAACCTGTTGAAGACGCCGTACTCAACCGGCGCGACGACTGCACGGAACGTCTGCTGGACGTGGCGGAGCAGTACCGGGCCGACGGTTCTGCCGCCAGCGAGGAGACCACGCTCGAATGGCGCGAGGCCTCCGTCGAGGAGCGGCTTGTCCATGCCCTGGTCAACGGCATTTCGGAATTCATCGTCGAGGACACGGAAGAGGCGCGGCAGGGTGCATCCCGGCCGCTGGAAGTGATCGAAGGCCCGCTCATGGACGGCATGAACGTGGTGGGCGACCTGTTCGGTGCGGGCAAGATGTTCCTGCCGCAGGTGGTCAAGAGCGCGCGCGTCATGAAGCAGGCGGTCGCCTATCTCGAACCCTATATGGAGAAGGAAAAACTGGAACGCGGACTTGATGCCAAGGGTCCGGCCGGACGCATCGTGATGGCGACGGTCAAGGGCGATGTCCACGATATCGGCAAGAACATCGTCGGCGTCGTGCTCCAGTGCAACAATTACGAGGTCATCGACCTCGGTGTCATGGTCCCGGCAGAGAAGATTTTCGAGACAGCGCGGGAAACGAACGCGGACATCATCGGCCTGTCCGGACTAATCACGCCTAGCCTGGACGAGATGTGCCATGTGGCCGGCGAAATGGAGCGCCAGGGCCTGGACCTGCCGCTTCTGATCGGTGGTGCGACGACGAGCAAGGTGCACACCGCGGTCAAGATCAATCCGCGTTATTCCCGCGGCCAGGCGATCTACGTGACGGATGCGAGTCGGGCCGTCGGTGTGGTTTCGACGCTGATGGCGCCGGACCAGCGTGACAACTATATGGCGGGCATCAATGAGGACTATGTCGATATGGCGTCCCGTCACGCGAGGGCGCGGGAGACAAAGCGCCGGCTGACGCTGGCTGAGGCCAGGGCCAACAAACCCGCGTTCGACTGGCGGACCTACGAGCCGCCGCGGCCGGCGTTCCTCGGCACGAAGGTGTTCGAAGACTACGACCTTGGCGAACTCGTCGATTATGTCGACTGGACGCCGTTCTTCGCGACGTGGGAACTGATCGGCCAGTATCCGCGCATCCTCGAAGATCCGACCGTGGGCGCCGCCGCGCGGACGCTACATGAGGATGCGAGGGCCATGCTTCACCAGATCGTTGATGAGAAGTGGTTCGAGGCGCGCGCCGTGATCGGCTTCTGGCCGGCCAATGCGGTCGATCATGACGATATCGAGATCTTTGCAGACGAGGCGCGCGGGAAGACCGCCGCCCGGCTCAATACCCTGCGCCAGCAGATTGCCCGGGACGGCGACCGCGCCAATGCGGCACTGGCGGATTTTGTCGCCCCGGTCGAAAGCGGCCGGGCGGACTATGTTGGCGGATTCGCGGTCTCGGCCGGATTCGGCGAGGAGGCGGTTGCCGCCCGGTTCGAACGTGAGCTCGACGATTACAGCGCCATTCTGGCCAAGGCGCTCGCCGACCGGCTCGCGGAAGCGTTTGCCGAACGCATGCATGAGCGCGTGCGCCGCGAGTTCTGGGCCTATGCGCCGGACGAAGACCTAACCAACGATCAACTCATCGCGGAGGGCTATCGCGGTATCCGGCCGGCGCCCGGTTATCCGGCGCAGCCCGACCATACCCAGAAGGATATCCTGTTCCGGCTGCTTGACGCCGAAGCGGCGACCGGAATTGCCCTGACGGAGAGCTATGCCATGCGGCCGGGGGCGGCCGTGAGCGGGCTCTATTTTTCCCACCCCGACAGCCACTATTTCGGGGTGGGGAAAATTGAACGGGACCAGGTCGAGGACTACGCTTTCCGCCGGGGCATGGCGCTCGGCGAGATGGAGCGCTGGCTGGCGCCGATCCTCAACTATGAGCCTGACAGGGCGGCCGATGTTGCAGCCTGACCGGAGCGGCCTGACCTGACCGGCGGTTCAAGACTTTCCGGAACGGTCCAAAGAAAAACCCGGCCGCGGGCCGGGTCTATAAGTTCTGAATAACTTTTCGCGTGGTGTACGTTACGAAGGGTGACTGAGTTAGATCATCCCGATGATCATTGCGCCGACAAAACCAAACGCTGCAATAGCTGCCAGCGCATTCAGTTTTTGTTGAAGCGTCATGGAAAAGCCTCCTCTTCCTGCACCTCGTATTGAAGAGTCTACGCGGAAATATTGGCGAGAATTAACTAAAATCGACGCTGCGTCGCACCATTGGTGTGCGGCGCAGCATCGCGTCCGCGGTAAGCTCTTGAAACGCGCGAATTAATAGTCCCGGTCGATCATCAGGCGGGTGTTCCCGGTGCTGCAGACAGCCGGTGTGGGCGGCGGCCGTCGATGTCCGTTTGTGGCGAGAATGTGTTGGCGGCCGCAGTGCCGGACCCGTTCCAATTGTCGGCTGAAGACCCGTCGCAAATTTATTGCGTTTACTGCGTAAACTCAGCTAACCAATTGAAATTATTCATTTTCTATCCGCACATAAACGTTGTGCATCTGCGCAAGGTTTTACGCTTCCTTAATCAAGGTCGGCGATGGTGCATGCGGGAATTTCCCGTGGAGAGAGTGAGGCTAGGGATGTTTGGAAAAATTTTCGGGCGCATTGCGCCCGGCGGCAGTGCTGTGGGTGTTGGAACGCGCATATATGGCGTGGTGGGATTGTGTCTCGGACTGCTCGTTGCGGTGGCCGGCACGGGCCTCTTTGAACTGTTCTCGATCGGCAAGAACATCGAGTCAATTGCGCGGCGGGACATACCGCTGACGGAAGCGCTGACCAAGGTCACGGTGCATCAGCTCGAGCAGGCGATCCACTTCGAACGCGCGCTGCGTTACGGCGAAGAAATGGCAACCATTCCCGGAGCCGCGGAGAGTTTTGCTGTTGAGTCGAAGAAGTTCACGGAACTCGGGCAGACAGTCGCCAAGGAAATCAGGGAGATCGAAGCAACCATCTCGGGATGGCTGGCGGCCGGAGGACTTACGTCGAAGGAGCGCGCTGAGTTCGAGAAGGTCCTCAAGGAGATGAAGTCGATCCACGCCGAGCATGACACCTATGAAGCCGGTGTGACCAAGATCAAGAACGCTCTGGCGTCGGGCGATGTCAAAACGGCGATCGCGGATGCCAAGGAGATTGTCGTGATCGAGGACAAGCTCGATCACCATCTGGAATCCGTTCTGTTCGACGTCGAGAAGTTCACCGAGCAGGCCGCCAAGGACGCCGAGGCGAGCGAGAAGTTCGCGCTGGCGCTGATGGCAGTCATCTCGATCATCGCACTTGCGCTCGGCTCTTTCATGGCCCTCCGCATTGTCAGCCGGAAAGTGGTTGAGCCTCTTCGCGAAGTCGTCTCGGCGCTCGACGAACTGACGGCAGGCAATACCGATGTCGAGGTGATCGTTCGCGAGGACGACGAGATCGGCGCCGTCGCAAAGGCGCTTGATGTTTTCAAGAACGCCATGAACGAGGCCAAGGCGGCCGAGGGGCGCCTCAAGGAGGAGCGCAAGGCGGCGATGGCGCAGATGGCCAACGAGTTCGAAAACAGCGTCGGCGGCGTGATCATGGTGATCGCCGATGCGGCCAAGGAACTTCAGCAAGCCTCCGAAGTCCTGAACGGTGCGGTCACCCACACGTCGGACCAGGCGGGTGTGGTGATGGGCGCAGCCCAGGAGTCCGCGCAGGGCGTCCAGTCGGTCGCGGCGGCCGTGGAGGAGTTGTCCGCGTCGATTTCCGAAATCAGCCAGCAGGTGTCCGAAGGCGCATCGACGGGCCAGCGGGCCATGGCAGAGGCCGAGCAGACCAGCACCGATGTGGGTGCGCTGGCGGAGGCTGCCGACAAGGTCGGCGAGATCGTCGGGATGATCAGCGATATCGCCGAGCAGACCAATCTGCTGGCGCTCAACGCGACCATCGAGGCGGCGCGCGCCGGCGAGGCGGGCAAGGGGTTCGCCGTGGTCGCCTCGGAGGTCAAGGACCTCGCCGGTCAGACAGGCCGGGCAACGGAAGAAATCTCCAGCCAGATCGGATCGATCCAGCAGGCGACCCACCGCGCGGTCGATACCATCAAGGGGATTGTCGGTACGATCAACGGCATCGGCGAGATCAACAATGCCATTGCATCCGCGGTCGAGGAGCAGAATGCGGCCACGGGCGAAATTGCCGGCAACGTCCAGCGAACGTCCGACAGCACGCAGGAAGTCTCCGACAGCATGAAGACCGTGAACGATGCCGTTACCGATACATCGGCGGCCGCATCCCAGGTCTCGAGCGCGTCCAGCCGGCTCGCGGAACAGTCGGATGTGCTGAGCAGCAGCGTCGACCGGTTCCTAAACGAGGTGCGCGCGGCCTGAAAACGGCGGATAACATCAGGCCGGTTGCGACGGGCGGGAGGTCACTCCCGCCCATTTTCTTTGCGCCGGCTTCTTTTCGGGATCAGTCCGGCGTGCCGTACCCCCCGCCGCTCGGTGTCCTGATGATGATGGTCTCGCCGGCGTCGAGCACGGTCTGGTCGCAGCCCTCGAGTTTTTCGATCGAACCGTCGAGGCGGCGGACGCTGTTCTCGCCGAGTTCGCCGGAGCCGCCTCCGGCAAGTCCGAAGGGCGGGATGCGCCGGTGTCCGGTCAGCAGGCTGCAGTCCATCTTCTGCAGGAAGCGGACCTTGCGCAGGGTGCCGTCGCCGCCGTTCCATTTGCCGCGTCCGCCCGAACCCGGCCTGATCTCGAAGCTCTCCAGCAGAACGGGGAAGCGCCATTCGAGAATCTCGGGGTCGGTCAGGCGCGTGTTGGTCATGTTGGTGTGGACGCCGCCCGTGCCGTCATGGCCGTTGCCGGCACCCGAGCCGCCGCAGATGGTCTCGTAATACTGATAGGTGTCGTCGCCGAAATTGAGGTTGTTCATGGTGCCCTGGGCTGCGGCCAGCGCGCCCAGCGCACCGAACAGGGTGTCGGTCACCGCCTGGCTGGTCTCCACATTGCCGGCAACGACCGCCGCCGGGTACTTCGGCGACAGCATGCAGTCTTTGGGGACGATGATCTCGATCGGCTTGAGGCAGCCGGCATTCATCGGGATCTCGTCGTCGACCATGCACCGGAAGACGTAGAGCACGGCGGCGCGGGTGACGGGCGAGGGGGCGTTGAAATTTGTCTGCTGCTGCGGGCTGGTGCCGGTGAAGTCGACCTTTGCCGACCGGTTCTCCTGATCGACCGAGATCTTGACCCTGATCACCGTGCCCTGATCCATCTCGTACGCGAACTCGGAGTCCTTCAGCGCGTCGATCACGCGGCGCACGCTCTCTTCCGCGTTGTCCTGCACGTGGCCCATATAGGCGTGCACCACGTCGAGGCCGAAATGCTCGACCATCTTCCGCAGCTCCTGCACGCCCTTCTCGTTGGCGGCGATCTGGGCCTTCAGGTCGGCGATGTTCTGAACCGGATTCCTGCAGGGGTAGGGGCCACTTGAGAGCAGTTCCTCCAGTTCCGATTCACAGAATTTGCCGCGGTCGACCATCTTGAAATTGTCGATCAGAACGCCTTCCTCGTTGACGTTGGTGGCGCGCGGCGACATGGAGCCCGGCGCCACGCCGCCGACGTCGGCGTGGTGGCCTCGGCTTGCCACGTAGAACAGGATGGTCTCGTCGTCGTCCCCGAACACCGGTGTCACCACGGTGATGTCGGGCAGGTGGGTGCCGCCGTTATAGGGCGCGTTGAGCACGTAGACGTCGCCGGGCGCGATCTCGCCGCGGTTCTGCTCGATGATGGTCTGCACGCTGCGGTCCATGGAACCGAGATGCACCGGCATGTGCGGGGCATTGGCGATCAGGGTGCCTTCCTTGTCGAACACCGCGCAGGAGAAATCGAGCCGTTCCTTGATGTTCACCGAATAGGCCGTGTTGGCGAGGATCACGCCCATCTGTTCGGCGATGCTCATGAACAGGTTGTTGAAGATCTCGAGCATGACCGGGTCGGCCTTGGTGCCGATCGCGGCGGTGCGTTCGAGCGCCACGGTCCGGCGCATGACCAGATGCAGCTTGGGCGTGATCTCGGCCGTCCAGCCGTCCTCGACGACGATGGTGCCGTGCGGCTCCATGATGAGGGCGGGGCCCTGCAGGTTCTGACCGGGCTTCAGTTCCGTTCTCTGATAGACCGGCGCATCCCGCCATTCGCCATTGGCGAATACTATTGTCGAGGAATGGGCAGTAGCCGCGTCTGTCGATATCGGCTGGTCCCGTTCGTCGATAGCCGCGCCACCGCCGGTCGTCTCGACGGACAGGGCCTCGATGATGATGCCCTTTTCCGGCGATACGAAACCGAAGCGCTGCTTGTGCGCCGTCTCGAAGGAGCCGCGCATGGTGATGTTGCCGCCGAGATCGACCTGCAGCGCGGTGTCGGTGCCTTCGTAACGCAGATGCGCGCGGGCGGCGGTCTGAGTGTCCTCAGGCTCAATCCCCTGCTGGCGCAGGGTTTCGCGGTTGAGCGGCGCCAGTTCGTTCAGCATGAGCCCGGTGGAATTCGCCGAATCGTGGTCCAGCGGCAGCTCGATGGCCCGGTCGACACTGGTGCGGATGTCGGCAAGACCCATGCCGTAGGCCGACAGGATGCCTGCATGGGGGTGAATCAGAACCGACGTCATGCCGAGCACGTCGGCGATGGCGCAGGCGTGCTGGCCTCCGGCGCCGCCGAAACAGGTCAGCGTGTATTCGGTGATGTCGTAACCGCGCTGGACGGAGATTTTCTTGATGGCCGACGCCATGTTCTCGACCGCGATCTTCAGGAAGCCCTCGGCGACCTCCTCGGCCGAGCGCCCGTCGCCGATCTCGTCCGCAAGGCCGGAGAAGGCGTCCTGAACGGCCTTGCTGTCGAGCGGCTGGTCGCCGCCGGGGCCGAAGATCGACGGGAAAAACTCGGGATTGATGCGGCCGAGCATCAGGTTGGCGTCGGTGACGGCGAGGGGACCGCCGCGGCGGTAGCATTTCGGGCCGGGATTGGCGCCGGCGGAGTCCGGGCCGACGCGGAAGCGCGAACCGTCGTAATGCAGGATCGAGCCGCCGCCCGCGGCGACCGTGTGGATCAGCATCATGGGCGCGCGCATGCGCACGCCCGCGACCTCGGTCTCGAATGCGCGCTCGTATTCGCCGTCATAGTGCGAGACGTCGGTCGACGTGCCGCCCATGTCAAAGCCGATGATCTTCTTGAAGCCGGCCAGCTGACTCGTCTCGACCGCGCCGACGACGCCGCCGGCGGGGCCGGAGAGAATGGCGTCCTTGCCCTGGAACATGTCGGCTGCGGTCAGTCCGCCGCTCGACTGCATGAACATGAGCTTGCAGCCGGAGTTTTCCGTATCGAGCTCGCCGGCGACCTGGTCGACGTAGCGTCTGAGGATCGGGGAGAGATAGGCATCGACCACGGTCGTGTCGCCGCGCCCGACATATTTCATGAGCGGGCTGACCTCGTGGCTGACCGAGACCTGCGTGAAGCCCATGTCGCGGGCGAGGGTGGCGACCTCGCGTTCATGATCGTGATAGCGGTAGCCGTGCATGAAGATGATGGCGACGGCCCGGATGCCGTCGTTGAAGGCCTGCTCAAGGCCCACGCGGGCGGTCTCGATGTCGAGCGGGGTTTCGACGGTGCCGTCGGCCATGATCCGCTCGTCGACCTCGACGACGCGCTCGTACAGCATTTCCGGCAGGATAATGTGGCGGTCGAACAGACGCGGCCGTGCCTGATAGCCGAGGCGCAGGCCGTCGCGGAAGCCCCGGGTGGTAAGCAGCAGCGTGCGGTCGCCCTTGCGCTCCAGAAGGGCATTGGTGGCGACCGTGGTCCCCATCTTCACCGCATCGATCAGGCGGGCCGGGATGGGTTCGTCCTTGGCGACACCAAGGAGGTCGCGGATACCCTGGATGGCGGCATCCGGATAGCTCTCCGGGTTTTCCGAAAGCAGCTTGTGCGTCTTGATTGTGCCATCCGGTGCGCGGGCAACGATGTCGGTGAACGTGCCGCCCCGGTCGATCCAGAACTGCCAGCGTGTTTCGTTTGCCGTGCCTGCGTCAGCCATGTCCCTGTTCCTCGCCGGGTTTTCGAATCCCTGCCGGATTCGCGTTGTTCAAGTGAATTGTAAAGAAACAATTTATCGATAAAATGTCAATATAATATCGACATTGCGGTTTTGAACGTGTACAGTGCTGGAGTCTGATAAGGACCCTAAAGGCTTAAAATCATGACGAAATCCGATGCCAAGGACAGTTCAGGCGATACACGAGCGCGCGGCGTTGGACCCATCGTGTCGTCCGCCCACCTTGCCGACAACGCGGTTCCGGAACTGAGCGAACTCGAATTCGCGCTGACCATTGCGAGCAATGCGTTCCAGCGCTGGATCGTGCGTGGAACGACCGCGGCCGGCATGCCGGACCTGAGTCCGCTCGACGTCATGGTGCTGCATACGGTCAACCACCGCGGACGGGAGAAAAAGCTCGCCGACATCTGCCTCGTGCTCAACAACGAGGACACCCATACGGTGGCCTATTCGCTCAAGAAGCTGGAGCGGCTGGGCCTTGTGAAGAGCGCGAAACAGGGCAAGGAGAAATACGCCGCCGTGACGGACGAGGGGGCGGCCCTTTGCGAACGCTACCGGGAGATCCGCGAGGCGTGCCTCGTGCGTTTCGTCGACGGCCTGTCGACGTCGGGCCACGACATGTCCGACCTCGCCGGCCTCCTGCGCGCACTCTCGGGGCTCTACGACCAGGCCGCGCGTGCCGCCACGGCTTTGTAAGCGGGAGAGGATAATACACGGCGTCGTTCCCGCGGAGGCGGGAATCCAGAGCAGGTTTGCGCCGCCCAGAAATTCCGCCACTGGATCCCCGCCTTCGCGGGGATGACGACGGAGATAGTGCTCCGTCACCATTCCCCACCCAGCGTCATGCCCGGGCATGACCCGGGCATCCAGCGTTTTTCATGGGCCCGTGCGTTATAGCTGGATTGCCGGGTCAAGCCCGGCAATGACGGGTGTAAGGGAAGGTGACGGGTATCGCGGGGAGAAGGATTCTCTCTACAACGTCATCCTTGGCCGAGCGCTCAGCGAGGCCGAGGATCCATTGGCGGATGCCGCGGGCTGATGAACCGTTAAGCGGATCCTCGCCATCGCGGTCGCGCCGGCAAGGATGACACCGGAAGATAACCCAATTGAACCCCTACAATTCCGCGCTCGCCGGGGTGCCGCATTGGCGCTATTGATGGGGCGGGAGCACCGACATGACCGCGAAACTCTTCTGGGCCGATCCCTACCGCACCGCGCTTGATACGCACATTACCCGCGTCGCGGGCGATGAGGTCGAGGTCGCGGAAACAATCTTCTACGCGCTGGCCGGCGGGCAGGAGAGCGACAGCGGCACGATCGGCGGGCGGCCCGTCCTGGACGCGCGGCGTGACGGGCTCGACATTCGCTACCGGCTTGATCCGGATCATGGTTTCGCTGAAGGCGACTCCGTACGCATGACCATCGACTGGGACCGGCGCTACCGGCTCATGCGGCCGCATTTCGCGGCCGAGATCGTCCTGGAACTTGCCTACCGGACGCTCGGGCCGATCGAGAAGATCGGTGCGCATATCGCGGAGGACAAGGCACGGATCGATTTCCTGAGGGACACGAACATCGCGCCCGAACTGCCCGTATTGCAGGGACAGGCGCACGCATTGATCGAGGCCGATCAGGGCATCGTTTCGGCCTTCAGCGACGAGGCGGCCGAGCGGCGCTACTGGGAGGTCGAGGGCTTCGCACGGGTGGCGTGCGGCGGTACGCATTTGAAGCGGACCGGAGAGGTCGGGGCGATTGCGCTGAAGCGTAACAATATCGGCAGGGGCAAGGAGCGGATCGAGATCCGCCTGTCGGACCCTCAGTCCTGATGGCCCGCACGCAGGATGCCGAAGCTGCCGGCACCCACGGGGTGAAGAGGAACATGGCTGAACACATCGACATACGCGAGACCCGGCCGGACGATACCGGGGCTATCGAGACGCTCTATCCGGATGCGTTCCCCGACGAGGATCTGCTGCCTGTCGTGACCGCGCTGCACGAGGAGGACTCCGGCGTCCTGTCGCTCGTCGCGCTGGCGGACAATGCCGTTGTGGGGAATGTCATCTTCACGATGTGCGGCATTGAGGGGAGACCTGAAAAGGCAGCGCTTCTGGCGCCGCTTGCCGTGGCGTCCGCCAGGCAGGGCCGGGGCGTCGGCACGGCCGTCGTTCACGCCGGCCTGCAGCGACTCAGGGAAAGCGGCGTAAGCCTTGTCTACGTGCTCGGCGATCCCGCCTATTACAGCCGTTTCGGGTTTGAGCGCGAAGACGGCGTCGCGCCACCCTATCGGCTGCCGGAGGAATGGGCCGGTGCATGGCAGTCGCTCCGCCTGGATGGCGGCACGCCCGATCTCCAGGGCAAACTCTCCGTCCCCGAACCCTGGCGCCAGGAGGCGCTTTGGACACAGTGAATCAAACCGTGCGCGCGGGCGCCGGTTCGTTTATTGGTTCTGGTCGCAACAACCTGAAGTGGAAAGCGATCAGATGAACGGCGCGGAAAGCCTTGTCAGGACGCTCCTTGGCGCGGGCGTGGACACCTGCTTTGCCAATCCCGGAACGAGCGAAATGCACTTCGTGGCCGCGCTCGACCAGATCCCGGGCATGCGCTGTGTTCTCGGCCTTCAGGAGAACATCGTCACCGGCATGGCCGACGGCTATTACCGGATCGCGGAGAAGCCGGCATGCACGCTGCTTCACTGCGGGCCGGGGCTCGCCAACGGACTGGGCAACCTGCACAACGCCCAGCGGGCACGCAGCGGCATGGTGAATATCGTCGGCGATCAGGCGACCTATCACCGCCCGCACGACGCACCGCTGACGGCGGACACGGAGGGTCTTGCGCGGACCATGTCGGCCTGGCTGCATACCAGCACGGCGGCCGGGGACGTCGGCCGGGACGCAGCCCTTGCCGTCCAGGCCGCGCGCATCCATCCGGGACAAATCGCGACCCTGATCCTGCCGTCCGACGCATCCTGGGACGAAGGCGGGGCGGTGGCCGATGCGCTCAACGTCCCGCCGCCGCCTCCCGTCGATGCGGATGCGGTCGAGAAGGCGGCCCGCATCCTCACTGAAAACGAGAACGTCCTGATCCTGCTTGCCGGCGGGAGCCTGCATGCCGATGCGCAGGCGCATGCCTGGCGGGTGGCGGATGCGACGGGTGCGGCACTGATGGGTGATTTCGTGATCCCGCGAGTGGCGCGGGGCCGGGGACGACTCCAGATCACGCGCATCCCATATGTTACGGAAAAGGCTGTCGCGGCGCTTGCCCGGTTCAGCCACATCATTCTCGTGAACGCCAGGCCGCCGGTGGGCTTTTTCGCCTATCCGGGCAAGCCGTCGACGCACTATCCGCCCGATGCCGAATTGCATGTCCTGTCGCAGCCGGACCAGGATGCCGGGGCGGCATTGAGGGCGCTGGTCGACGCGCTCGGCGTGCCGGAAGCCGAGATGCCCGATCCGGGTCCGCGGCCCGAGCCCGCAACCGGGAAGGCGACGTCGGAAGGTCTTGCGCAGACGGTGGCAGCACTCATGCCCGAGAACGCGATTGTGTCGGATGAAAGCGTTTCATTCGGGCGCGGCTTCTACGAACAGACATTTGCCGCGCCGCCGCATGACTGGCTGCACCTGACGGGCGGAGCCATCGGGGACGGCCTGCCGGTCGCTACCGGAGCGGCCATCGGGGCCGACGGGCAGCGGCGGGTCATCAGCCTTCAGGCCGACGGTTCGGCCATGTATTCGTTACAGGCCTTGTGGACCCAGGCGCGCGAAAGCCTGCCCTGCACGACCATCATCCTTTCCAACCGCAAGTACAACATCCTGATTGGGGAACTCCATCAGGTCGGCGCGTCTCCGGGCGAGACGGCCATGAACATGCTCGACCTCGGCAACCCGGATCTCGGCTGGGTGCAGCTTGCAAACGGCATGGGGGTCGAGGCCGCGACCGCCTCGACGCTTGAAGAATGCGCCGACCTCATGCGGCAGAGCTTCGCGCAATCCGGCCCGTTCCTGATCGAACTGGAGGTCTAGGCCGGACTTTTCTGTCGGTGGTGGGCGGTATCATCGCCGGTAGCCGGTCTTCATCATGGCCAGGATGACCGTTCCGGCACAGATGACGGCCGAAACCGCCCATGCGCCCGTAACGAGCAGTTCCAGCTCCTGACTGTAGGGCACGTCAAAGCAGGCCTCGCCGCATCGTGCCTCCAGCAGCGCATGCCGGTACCAGTAGAGCGACAGTGTCACGACATAGGTCAGGGGCGGGAACACTAGCGGCAGGAGCGACAGATTTAATCTGCTCCGCCGCGCGCCGATCAGGCTCAGCACGAAGATGAGGGCAATGGTGGACAGCGCGGCCTCCAGCAGGCCGAATTCCAGCGCTCTCTCGAGGGCCGTGTCCATGGGCAGCGGTCCGCGCTGGCACTTCGTGCAGCCGTAGAGCGCAATATCCGACATGATGACGAAGCCCAGCTTCACTCCGCTCCAGACGAGAGCGAGGATGCCAAGGCCCGCGATCCAGGCCCAGAACCTGCGCCTCGACCAGGGGTCGCCGGACGGTGCCGGAAGTTCGCCGGATTCCGGTGCGGCCGCCATCACGTCCCGTCGCCGAGTTCCGGATCGTCGAGGTCGGTCTGGATCCAGGTGTCGTTGAGGTGGATGTCGGTGGTCTCCAGCAGGCCGGGCCCCAGATTGACGAACTTGTGCGGGATTTCGGCCGGGCCGAACAGCACGTCACCGGCTTCGGCCTCGATCTTCTCATCGCCGATGGTGTAGAGCGCGCGGCCCTCGCGGACGATGAAGATCTCGTCATAGGGGTGGACATGCCATTTGGCGCCGGCTCCCGTCTCCTCTGTCGCATAGAACAGGATCGTGACGTCCGTGCCCATGGTTTTGCCGTCCAGGATGCCTTTCCAAAGCCGGTCGTGGCTGGCCCAGTCTGTGCGCTTGAAGCGGGCGGGTTTTCCGGTCATGGCGGTGTTCCTTCGTGTTGTCTGCGGCGGCAATCCATTCTCTCCTGTCATGCTCGTACTTGATACGAGCATCTTGGTGCGGCGGGCTGCAGATCCTCGGGTCAAGCCCGAGGATGACAGTAGGGAAATGGTTGCTGTCGCTTTCCAGGCGAACGCACGGCCCGGCTGGCCGCGATCCGGAGACCCTGCATATTGGGTGCCGTGGCGGCGGTTTCGAGTCCCGGCACTTGACGGCTCTAGGACGTTTGTCCTAAAGTCATCATTAGGACAAACGTCCTAATCACTTTATTTGCTGGTTCATCGGGAAGATTTGCACATGACCGGAGTGACGACACGCGACCGCATTGTCGAAGCGGCCGATGACCTGTTCTACAAACAGGGCTACGAACATACGTCGTTCGCCGATATCGCCGGGGCGGTCAGCATCTCGCGCGGCAACTTCTATCATCACTTCAAGTCAAAGGACGAGATCCTGGACGCGGTGATCACCCAGCGCGTGGCCAAGACGAAGGCCATGCTGGAGCGGTGGGAAGACGAGGGCGACACGCCGGCTGGCCGGATCCGGTGTTTCATCCGGATCCTGATCACGAACCAGGCGGATATCATGCTGTTCGGCTGTCCGGTGGGCACGCTGACGACGGAACTCGCCAAGCTGAACCATGCGTCGAGGGACGAGGCGGGGGTGCTGTTCACGCTGTTCCGCGACTGGCTCGCCCGGCAATTCGTCCTGCTCGGTCTCGCCGACAAGGCTGACGAGTACGCCATGCATCTGCTGGCCCGCAGCCAGGGGGTCGCGACGCTGGCCAGCGCCTTTCACGACGAAACATTCATCGCCCATGAAGTCGACCAGATGTGTGCCTGGCTGGAGGACCGCATTGCGGGTGAGCCCGGCCGTTCCGGCCATAAAGTTCAATGAGGAGTTTGATGTCCATGTTCCTGATCCTGCTCAAGTTTTCAGAAAACAAGGCCCGCGCCGGCGAATTCATGGACGGTCACAAGGACTGGCTCAAACGCGGCTTCGACGACGGCGTCTTCCTGCTGGCCGGCAGCCTGCAGCCCAGTCAGGGCGGCGGGATCGTGGCGCACAATGCGTCGCGCGATGAGGTCGAAGCCCGCGTCGCCGATGATCCGTTCGTGGCCGAAGGCGTCGTGTCCGCGGAGGTTCACGAGATCACGCCGTCACGCGCCGATGCGCGGCTGGATTTCTTGGTCGCCTGACGGGACACCGACGCATGAACAAGACCATACCGGGCCCCGACGGCAAGCCGCGCTGCCGATGGAGCGGGACGGCACCCGAGTTCTTCGCCTATCACGACGCCGAGTGGGGATTTCCGGTCGATGACGACCGCCGGCTGTTCGAGAAACTGTGCCTGGAGAGCTTCCAGTCGGGTCTGAGCTGGCGCACGATCCTCGCCAAACGCGAAAACTTCCGCGCGGCGTTTCACGGTTTCGATTTCGACAAGGTCGCAACGTTCACCGAGCGCGACGTGGACCGTCTCCTCAAGGACGAGGGCATCGTGCGCCACCGCGGCAAGATCGAGGCGGTGATCAACAACGCCAGGCGTGCCCGGGAAATGGTCAAGGCTGAGGGCTCGCTCGCGGCCTTCTTCTGGTCTTACGAGCCGGACCCGGACGGATTGGCCGAGCCGCAGACCGCGTCGACGTCGTCCGAATCCGTCGCGCTTTCGAAGGAGCTCAAGAAGCGCGGCTGGAAGTTCGTCGGGCCGACCACTGTTTATTCGTTCATGCAGGCCATGGGGCTGATCAATGATCATGCGGACGGCTGCGTGATGCGGGAGCAGGTGGCGCGGGCGCGGGACGACTTCGCGCGGCCGGGTGGGTGAGCACCTCGGCGTCCATGCCGTCAGATTACCCCTGACTGTCACCCTCGGGCTTGACCCGAGGGTCCAGAGACTGACGCTGGATGCTCGTGTCGGGCACGAGCATGACAAAGGGTTTGTGAAAGCCGCGGATAGCCCTGACGGACTTCCGGGAAACGGGGCTTCGTATTGCGGCTTTCTCCTTTGTCGTCATCCCCGCGAAGGCGGGGATCCAGAGCGTCAATTGATTGCCGTGCCATGTGGCACTGGATTCCCGCCGGAGCCGGTCCCCGACTGGATCGGGGACGGGAATGACGTGGGAGAATTGAAGGATAGTTTCAGCAACGATTGCTGCGTTGTGCCCCTCAGTCCTCACGCATGCCCGTAAGGAAGCTGGTGGCGATGCGGCCCTTGCCCTTGATTTCGACCTCGCCGCGCGGCTCGAACGTGAAGCGGTCCTGCAACGTGGCGGCGAGTTCGTCCGGAACCTGGATGCGCCCGATTTCGCCGGTCGACTCCATCCGTGAGGCGACGTTGACCGCGTCGCCCCAGAGGTCATAGGCGAACTTGCGGTTGCCGATCACGCCGGCGACGACCTTGCCGGCATTGATGCCGACCCGGACACTGACCGGATCGTCGGTGCCGGGCTCGGTGAACTGTGCCACGGTCGCCTGGATATCCAGAGCGAGGCGGGCGATCGTGTCCTCCGGATCGTCGATCCGGTTGGGCACGCCGGCCACGACCATGTAGGCGTCGCCGATGGTCTTGATCTTCTCGACCCCGTATTTGGCCACCAGTTCGTCGATGGCATTGAAAACCTCGTTCAGGAGCGTGACGATCTGTGCGGGCTGGAGGCGGTCCGACATGTTCGTGAAGCCGGCGATGTCGGCAAACAGGATCGCCACCCGGTCGTAGTCGTCGGCGATCATGCCGCTGGTGCGTTTCAGGCGCCTGGCGATGGGGGCGGGCAGGATGTTGAGCAGCAGCCGTTCGCTCTCGCCGTAGGCGGAGGCCAGTTCCTTTTCCGCCCGGGCCGATGCCCGGATGAAGGGCAGGACCATGGCGAGCACGTAAAGGGGCCATGTGGTGATGGCGAGGATCTTCAGGAACGTCTGCCACTGCTCGGGGATGAGGTAAATCTGCGGATTGTTGAGCGCGTAGTAACTGACAAGGCCGGCCGACGCCAATACGACGGCGGACATCAGGGTTGAGAACCGCCAAGAATAGAACGGCTGAATGAACAGCAGGATGACGACCAGGAACGGGTAGCCCTGGAAACCGTATTCGACTCCGACGCAGATGGTGGCGGCAATACCGTGCAGCACCAGTTCGGTGAACGCGCCCAGTAGGCGAGGCGGTAGTAGCCGCGGCGTAAAAGAATGGACGCCGCGGCAAAGATTGAGACGCTGAAGACGTTGAACGCCGCCATGAAGGTGACGCCGTTCTGCAGGAACATCAGAAGCGTCATGAAGTGCGACACGCCGGCAAGGACGTAGAAGATCTTCCAGTAGACGTAATAGCGGGCCAGATTGTCCGGTACGTGATCCGGGACCGAAGTGATCCAGCCCGCCGTCGCGGTGGCGCTCTCCGTCGTGCTCATGCGTCTGCTCCCCTCGTTCCGCACCCGCCGCTGTTCGGCGGCCGGGGGCGTGATCCCGCTAGAACTTTACCCCGGTGAGCTCCTCGGACCGTGCCCAAAGTTCCCTGCCGGTCGCGGCGTCGTGGGACCGCTCGTTGGAGTCGACTTTCTCCGGCGTGCCGTGCATCTCGAAGAAACGTGTCGGGCCGTAATAGTCGCCCGACCTGGCCGCCGGATCGAATCCGGCCCGCAGGGTGGGCAACGCACCCTTGTCGACACCCTGCGCCAGGAACGGGTTCAGGAAACTGAACAGGCCTGAATGACGCTGGAGGTCCGTTCCGGTCCAGCCCGGGTGGGCGGCCGTGACGACCGGGTTGCCGCCGTTCTGTTTCAGCCTGCTGGCCAGTTCGTAGGTGAAATAGAGATTGGCGAGCTTGCTGTCGCCATAGGCCCGCCGGGTGTCGTAGCTACGGTGCTCCCAGTTCAGGTCCTCGAGGTCGATGTCGCCGAACTTGTGGGCGATGCTCGACACCACGACAACCCGCGAGTCTTTCGTTTTCTTGAGCAGGGGCAGGAGACGGCCGGTCAATGCGAAATGGCCGAGATGGTTGGTCCCCATCTGGATCTCGAAGCCGTCGGCGGTCTTCTCAAAGGGGCACATCATGATGCCCGCGTTGTTGATGAGCACGTCGAGCGAGCCGAAATCCGCGATCAGGGCGTCGGCGAAGTTGTTGACCGAGTCGAGGTCTGAGAGATCGAGTTCGCGAACCGAGACATCCGCATCCGGAAATTCCTTGCGGATCTCTTCGGCTGTGGCCTCGGCCTTTTTCAGGTTCCGCGCGGCGATGATGACGGATGCGTTCTTGCCCGCGAGCACGCGGGCGGCTTCCTTGCCGATCCCGCTGGTGGCGCCGGTGACCACCACGCGCCGTCCGGTCTGATCTTCAATATTGTTTGCTGTCCAGTTTGCCATTTCAGCTACCTTCGAAACTGAGAAGTGATGTGTGGTTCCGGCACTCCTGCACCCCGCCGCCATCATTATAGCCGGCGGGTCTGCAGGCTCCGGGTTTCGCTGACTTGAAGATCGCGTCAAAACGACAAATCAAGTCGTTTTGTCTATATTGACACTTGGGCATAAAATGTCAATATGCGACTTATGGATGAGAGAGAACAAAAGATCGTCGACGCGGCGATCGCGGTGATTTCGCGGTATGGCGTGAGGCGGACGACCATGAACGATATCGCCAGCGAGGCAGGTGTCGTGCGCCAGACCCTCTACAACGTCTACGCCAACAAGGACGAGGTGCTGCGCGCGACGATCCGGCTGCATGCCGACCGGTCGCTGGCAATCATCGAGGAGGCCTGCGCGCGGAACCCGGAGCTCGGCGACCAGCTCGACATCGTGTTCACGCATCTGGCCGTGAAACCGTACGACATGGTGCATGCGACCCCACATGCCGACGAAATCATCGAGGGCTTTAACACCGCGGCGAAAGAAGAGCTGGTCGTGGCGGAGGACCGCTACCGGTCGGCTGTCGAGGCACTGCTCGAGTCCCACGCCAAGGCCATCGGGAAGGCCGGTCTCGGTGTGGCGGAATTCGCGGACTTCATCGTGACCGCCTTCACCGGCTTCAAGAAGAGGGCAAAATCCCGGAAACACCTGGTCGGCCTGCTGGCAACCCTCAAGACCATGGTCCTCGGGGTGACCGCGGCCGGGTAAGATACTGGCGCCCGGTGCCAGTCCTTCAGATCAGCATCTCGATGGCGTTGCCGGTATTGGTGTACTTGCTGTCGATGCAGCTTGCGGCAGTCGCCACCTTGCGGGCCATGTCGCGGCCGAGCAGCGACTCAACAGCAATCATGAGCTCCGGCTTGCGGGCCATGGTCCGGACCAGCCGGTCGCGCGGCCATTCCACCACCTGGGCGCCCGCCTTGGCATGGACGGTGGCCGAGGCCGGGGTGCCCAGCATGAGCGAGACCTCACCGATGAAATGGCGTGGCGGGATGCGGAACCGGCCTTCGCCCTGCTCAATCTCGATATCACCCTCGATCACGTAGTAGAGCTGCCCGGGCACCTCGCCGACGGTGGTCAGCGTCTCGTCCTTCTTCAGACGGCGGACCCGGGCGTGTTTCATCAGGGCGCGGAACTCGCCGGGCTCGACGCCGCCCATCATGGCGTAAAGCGACAGCTGGTGCGCAGGGATGAGGCGCACATTCTTGCCAAGCAGATGCGCGGTGAGCCCGACCACGTTGGCACAGGCCATGGCCAGCGTCGCGATCATTGCCTCCCACAGGGGCTCGTCGGCCGCCAGGGTGTAATAGGCGATGTAAGTGAGGGAGCCGACCAGAAGAATCACGCGAATCTTCGTCTGCCCCTGGAACAGAAGCGCTGCGGCCTGAATGGCCGCGGCAAGGAATACCAAGTTATCCGGTTCGATCAGATCACCCGCAAATCCGTACAAAGCCAAGTCCTTATTTCATTCTCCAGCGTCACAACCCTAGTTGACCCAGCGGCAGCGTGATGTGGGGAAAGACACAAAGTGCGTTGTTTGCAAACGGATATTTCCGGCCGCGGGAGAGCGGGCCGCGCCGACCTTCTGAAGTCGATTGCGGGCGCTAATGCTTGAACGTTGCCTGGTCGGCGATGTGCTGGACGACCTGGAGCGCGGTCATTTCGATCATATGCGCCAGGAAAGGCAGCTCGTTGTGTTTCGCGAAGGCCATGAACTCGGCCAGACTGCTCAGGATCTCGTCAAGGCCCGAGGAGAGGTCGCGGCGCATCAGCGGCGATGTCTCGGTCGACGAAAGCCCCTCAAGTTCGCGCATGATCTCAAGAATACGATGTCCGTCGTTGCTGCTCATGACGCCTTCTGCCCGTTCGCCAATGCGACGACGCGGGCCGCCAGCGTTCGCTGACTTTGCTGGCTGCCGCGGTCCCGCAATCCCGATTTTCCGAAACACCACCTGTTAAAAAACGTACACTGTACGCTTTTAATGCGTACCATGTACGCTATATAATACCGGAATGTCAAACACCGTCTTGCCGAGGTGAGCGTGTCATATGTGGAAATCTTCAGACACGGGTCTCGTCCGGGGGCCATGCCGGCATGCTGCCACCAAATTCGTCCCGGTGGCATGCCGGCATGCTGGTGCCGGTTGGGGTTCGATCCGTGACCCGTGATGGAAAAGCCGGGAAGCCTGTACGCGATGTGCGGGATTCCGATCGAAGCTTCGGATCGGCGCGCCGAGGTTCTATACTCCCCACCCCGCTTCAACCGACATCCCGCGAGATAGTGTCTTCTTATCGATCCGCTGATACAATAGATCATCGTCACGTTCGGATGGCACGTTCCGGCCTCGGTCTGTCAGTCAGGGAGCTGGCGGAACTTGCGGGCGTAAACAAGGCGACCATCGTTCGCCTTGAAGCCGGGACCTCGGTCAGGAAGTCGACGCTCGAGGTGGTCCGGCAGGCTCTGGAGAGTGCGGGCGCGGAATTCCTGTCCTTTGACGAAGTAGGCCTGGTCGTCGTTGGCATCAAGTGAGGCTGCAAGCAACCCTGACGGGTCTTGCGGAGGTAACGCCATGCACCTGATTGTCTATACCAGTGAGGCGACATTCCCCGAGGATCAGATTGAAGATGTGCTCGCCGAGATCGTCGCCAGCGCGAAGCACCACAACGCGGACAACGGCATCACCGGTGTCCTGTTCTACGAAAACCGGCACTTCTTTCAGGCCATCGAAGGAGAGGAGGCGGCGGTCCGCAGCACATTTGAAAAAATCGCGCAGGATCCCCGCCACAAGAACCTGGTGACGCTCAAGGATGCCCCGATCGGGAAGCGCTCTTTCCCGGACTGGTCGATGGATTCCTTCTACATCGAATCCACCGAGCTGATCGACGCCGACATGCTGCGGTTCATTCACAGCATCTACGATCACAAGTTCGAACTGGACACCAGGGACCTCGTCGAGTTCCACAAGAAGATCATCGACGAAATCGACACGTTCAAGATCCTGCGGTTCAACGCCGAGCGGTAACGGCAAACGACGTCCCCGCGAGATCGCCGCAATGAAGATGATGATTCATCCTATTGTCATGCCGGACAAGCGAAGCGCGATCCGGCATCCAGCAAACGAGCAATGACTGCAGCTGGGTCCCGGATCTGCGAAGCGGCATTTCATGCCGCATCGCGTCCGGGAAACGTCGATTGCGTTCCCTGGACCTGATCCAGGGCCCATTGGCATGTGCTGCGGTCTGTTGTGCCGGCGCAAAAGAAACGGCGTCCCGGGGTTGCCGGAGCGCCGTGTTGTCTTGTGGGGCGTTCGTGCGCGCCCTGATCAGGCGAGGTCGAACCTGTCGAGGTTCATGACCTTGCCCCAGGCGGCGACGAAGTCGTTGACGAAAGCGTCCGGCGAGTCGGCGCAGCCATAGACTTCCGAGATCGCCCGGAGCTGGGAGTTCGAGCCGAAGATCAGGTCGGCACGGGTGCCGGTCCACTTGACCTCTCCGCTCGCGCGGTTGCGGCCCTCGAACACGTCCTCGTCTTCCGCGGTCGGTGTCCACTCTGTGCCGAGATCGAGCAGGTTGACGAAGAAGTCGTTCGTGAGCGTGCCCGGACGGTCGGTAAAGACGCCGTGCTTCGACTGACCATGGTTGGCGTCGAGCGCCCGCATGCCGCCGATCAGCACGGTCATTTCCGGTGCCGTCAGGGTCAGAAGCTGCGCCCGGTCGACCAGCAGTTCCTCTGCCGTTACGGCGAACTTGGCCCGCTGGTAGTTGCGGAAGTCGTCGGCTGCCGGCTCGAGCACGGCGAAGGAGTAGACGTCGGTCTGCTCCTGGCTGGCGTCCGTCCGGCCCGGCGTGAACGGCACGGTCACGTCGTGACCGGCTGCCTTTGCCGCCTGCTCGACGGCAGCACAGCCGCCCAGCACGATGATGTCGGCGAGCGAAACCATCTTGCCGTTTGCCTGGGCATTGTTGAACTCGCTCTGGATGCCCTCGAGCGTCTCGAGCACGGACGCGAGCTGCGCCGGCTGGTTGACTTCCCAGTCCTTCTGCGGAGCAAGGCGGATGCGGGCGCCATTGGCGCCGCCGCGCTTGTCGGACCCGCGGAAGGTCGAGGCCCAGGCGGTCGAGACCAGCTGGGAGACGGTGAGGCCGGAGTCGAGGATCTTTGCCTTCAGGGCGGCGATGTCACCATCGTCGATCAGCGTGTGCGTGACGGCCGGAACCGGGTCCTGCCAGATCAGATCCTCGGCGGGGACTTCCTTGCCGAGATAGCGGGCACGCGGACCCATATCGCGGTGGGTCAGCTTGAACCACGCCCGGGCGAACGCGTCGGCGAACTCGTCCGGGTTCTCGTGGAAGCGCCGCGAGATCGGCTCGTAGATCGGGTCCATGCGCATGGCCATGTCGGCCGTGGTCATCATCGGCGCATGGCGTTTCGACGAGTCGAACGCGTCCGGCACGGCATCCGAACCGGCGCCGTCCTTCGGTGCCCACTGGTTGGCGCCCGCCGGGCTCTTCACGACTTCCCACTCGTAGCCGAACAGGGTGTCGAAGTAGCTCATGTCCCACTTGGTCGGCGTCGGTGTCCAGGCGCCTTCGATGCCGCTGGTGATGGCATCGCCGGCCTTGCCGCTGCCGTGGGTGCTCTTCCAGCCCATGCCCATCTGCTCGATCGGCGCGCCTTCCGGCTCCGCTCCGACGAGACCTGCGTCGCCGGCACCATGCGCCTTGCCGAAGGTGTGGCCGCCGGCGGTGAGCGCAACGGTCTCTTCGTCGTTCATGGCCATGCGGGCAAAGGTCTCGCGGATGTCACGGCCTGAAGCGACCGGATCCGGATTGCCGTTGGGGCCTTCGGGGTTGACGTAGATCAGGCCCATCTGGACTGCTGCCAGCGGGTTTTCCAGGTCGCGGTCGCCCGAATAGCGGTTATCGCCGAGCCAGGTGTCTTCCGAGCCCCAGTAGATGTCCTCTTCCGGCTCCCAGACGTCCTCACGGCCGCCGGCGAAGCCGAAGGTCTTGAAGCCCATGGACTCCAGGGCGCAGTTGCCGGCCAGGATCAACAGGTCGGCCCATGAGATCTTCTTGCCGTATTTCTGCTTGACCGGCCACAGCAGCATGCGGGCCTTGTCGAGGTTGCCGTTGTCCGGCCAGCTGTTCAGCGGGGCGAAGCGCTGGGTGCCGGAGCCGGCGCCGCCGCGGCCGTCGCCGATCCGGTAGGTGCCTGCGCTGTGCCAGGCCATGCGTATGAACAGTCCGCCATAGTGACCGTAGTCGGCTGGCCACCAGTCCTGGCTGTCGGTCATCAGGGCATAGAGGTCCTGCTTCACCGCATCCAGGTCGAGGGTCTTGAACTCCTCGGCATAGTTGAACGATCCGCCCATCGGGTCGGACATGGACGAATTCTGATGAAGGATCTTGAGGTTGAGCTGATTGGGCCACCACTTTCGGTTCGACATGACCCCGAATGTGTGAATGTGAGAGCCGCCCGTTACGGGGCAACCGTTTCCGCCGTCCATTTTTCACTCCTGTCGCGTTTGATGTCTGACCGTCCTGTTTGTTTCCAAACATTCGGAATTTGAGGGTCAGGTGCGCCGCCGTCTCAATCGCAGCACCGTTCTAGCAAATGCGGATCATCAGGGAAAATCGGATTTTATGATCGCGGCAATCAGGGGATCTGATTGCAGAGAGTCCAGCGCTCTGCGCCAGAAAAATGCGGGCGGGGCGGCATGTGACTAACAGTGACAGACTTATCTGCCAGCCCGGAATAACCAAATCTCCGATCAGAATTTTCGATTGGTGAACTTGGCGGGGAATTCGGTCAGATGTCTGTTGCACGCACATCCGGAGGGGTGCCGAAACGTCCATATTTTCTGGCACTTGGCGTTGCCGCCAGCGTGCTGCTGTTGTCGGCGCCATCCGCAGAAGCCGGACGGTGCGCCAACGACGGCCTGGTGTCCCGCGCCGGATCGGCATTCATCAAGGCGGCCAGGTCCCGCTCATCTGCCGCATTTGCCCGTGCCCTGCGGTCCTATGCGGATCTCAGAGGGATCTCCGTCTACGCGCTCGGCAAACATCGCAGATCCCTTCCACGAGGCCAGCGCAATCGCTTCGCGCGCCTCACCGGGACCTATCTTGCGCGAAAACTGGCGGGGTATTCAGGCAGGTTCCAGGCCACATCGCTGCAGATCGTCAGATGCCGCGGCGCCATCGTCGAGACACGGTTGCTGCAAAGCGGCGGACGTCCGGCACGGAAGGTCTCATGGCGGATCGCACGGGGCCGGGTGGCGGATGTGAAAGTGCAGAACATCTGGCTCGCACAGCTGCTCCGTTCGAATTACGCGTCGATCATCCGCAAGGGAGACGGCGATATCGACGTGCTTCTGGCCGTGCTTGCAGGCAACCGGGGCCGTGTTGCGACGAGCAACAGGTGAAGAGGCGGCAACCAGCAGACTTCCCGAGAACTCACTTTGAAAGGAGAACAGTGATGTTGACCAGGACTATCGTTATCGGCGCGGCCGCAGCAGCCGTGCTGGCCGGAGCGTCAATTCCTGCGGCGACCGCCGCGACCGGCGTCAAGGCGGGCACGCTCGTTTGCGACGTGGAAGGCGGCATCGGCCTGATCATTGCGTCCGATAAGGGGATGACGTGCACGTATTCCCCGGTCAAGGGCAGCAAGGAGCGTTACACTGGCTCGATCCGGAAATTCGGTATCGACATCGGCGTGACGGGCAAGGCGAGGATGATCTGGGTCGTGTTCGCGCCCGGCAAGGTCCATGCCGGTGCCTTGCGCGGCAGCTATGTCGGCGCCGTTGCCGAAGCCGCGGTCGGTGCAGGCGGAGGCGCGAAGGTCCTTGTCGGCGGCCACGGCAAGTCGATCACCCTGCAGCCGCTCAGCGTCCAGGGCCACACAGGCGTCAATGTCGCGGCCGGTGTCGGCGTGCTTGAGCTCAAGTAGACCGGGGGCAGGCGGCTCGCCCCCGTCAGCCGCTCCCGGGGATCATTATAGTCACCTGAGACGATCCCCGGGGGCGGCGCTTTCCCGCGATTCCTTCCGCAAGCCCGGTCGCCGTGAGTCCTACAGCGCACGGGGAGGCTCATTTGACATTCCCGGATGCAGTATGCATCGTCGGCGGAAATTGCGGGTGGAGTAATCGCTTCCAATGTTTGCCGGGCGACCGAAACACAGGCTTGATCGCCACCATCGTGTCCTGCTGTCTTACGCCAATGCGCTGGCCGGCGACCCGGAGCTTGCGCGCGATCTGACACAGGAATGTGCGGTCAGGGCGCTCAGGGCCAAGACCGTTCCGCGCGAGGAGCCTGCCTACAAGGCCTGGCTGTTCACCATCCTGCGCAACCTCTGGCTGGACCATCTGCGCAAGACCCGGCGGCGCAACGAGGTGCTCGTTGAAGATGCTGACGAGGTGGCGCCGGCGCGCGTCGAGGCCGAAACCGTCGTGGTCAACGCGGTCGCGGTGCGCATGGCGTTCGAGCAGCTGAGCGATCACCATCGCGACGTCCTGTCGCTGGTCGATGTCGGCGGATTCAGCTATCTGGAGACTGCCGAGGTGCTGGGAATTTCCATCGGCACGGTCATGAGCAGGGTCAGCCGCGCCCGGAGCGCGCTGGCATCGCTCCTGAGCCAGAGCAACGTGGTCGACCTGCCGGTCAGAAAGAGGCGCAACCTGCGATGAAGTCCGAAGAACAAGACCTGCAGAGGTTGAGCGCCTACGTTGACGGCGAGCTTGAGCCGGGCGAGGCGGCCGAGATCGCGGCGGATATTGCAGGCGACCGGGACACCGCCCGCGCGGTCGCCAACCTGACAGCGCTGAAGGCCGGAGTGCGGGACGCCTTCGACACCGGTCCGGGCGAAGTGCCGGAAATCAGGTCCGAGCGGCGTCGGACGGGGTTCGCCGCGGCGGCGGTCGTCGCGGTCTGCCTGCTTGGTGCAGGCGGTGCCTGGTGGACCTATGGGACGCAAGGCGGCTCCGGCATTCTCGCCGGCGCCGTCGAGCACTACGACAGTTGGCAGGATACAGGCGCCATCCGGAAGGCTTCCGTGCCCGGCAGCGTTTTTGTTCCCGACCTCACAGAGGCCGGACTGACGGCCCGCACGATAGAGCCGGCCGTTACGCTCGGCGCCGTTTCGGCGTCGCATGTCACGTATCTGGGCAGACGCGGCTGCCGCCTCAGTCTCTACGCCTATCAGGCCGAGGGTGCTGAAGCCGCGGTGCCGCTCGCCAGCAAGTCCGATGTTCTGGTCGACCGCTGGACGGTGCAGAAGCTCGAATATCTGCTCGTTGCCCGCAAGATGAATCCGCAACGATTCCAGGTTCTGGCCGGTGCGATGCGCAAGGCGACGCAGGACGCCGCGCCACCGGATGATACGACACGGATCGCCATGAGCCAGGCGCGCCAGCCCTGCCGCGCATAACGCAACGGCATCGCCGCCAGAGAAAAATTTCCAACCGAGGGAATAGACCGGTCACCCGCCACGTTTATTAGTCAGGCGGCCGATCCACACGGCCGCCCGTTGCACATAAACGGGAGGGAATGCGGTGACCAGGAAGACGACGAAGGGACTCTTCGAACTTTACGAGCAGGATCCGGAAAAGGCCGATGAACTGGTCTTCGGCCGGGTATCCAATCCGGACCGGCGCGGCTTCCTGAGAGGCGCCGGGCTGACGACCATGAGCGCCATGGTCGGCGCGACCATTCCTTTCGCGGCAAATCTGCCGTCAGGCTTTATTCCGATTGCCTTGGCGGACTCGCATGCGATTGAGGGCAAGGACGGTCTGACACTGCTCAACGACCGGCCCCTCAATGCTGAAACACCCGCGCACCTTCTGGACGATGCGATCACGCCGACGGCGCGCCACTTCATCCGGAACAATGGTGTGCCGCCGGATGACATGAGCGCGGACTCCTGGAAACTGACGGTCGACGGCCTGGTCGATAGCCCGATGGAGCTTTCCATCGCCGATCTGAAGAGCAAGTTCGAGGTGGTGACGGAACAGCTGACGATCGAGTGCGGCGGCAACGGACGGGCATTTCACAACCCGCCGGCGAAGGGTAATCAGTGGACCTACGGGGCGGTAGCCTGTTCGACCTGGACCGGAGTCCGTCTGGCCGACGTGCTGAAGGCCGCGGGCGTCAAAAACAACGCCATCTATACCGCCCATGTCGGCGCGGATACGCATCTTTCCGGCAAGGAAGGCAAGCTGCCGATCTCGCGCGGCGTGCCGATCGAGAAGGCCATGAACCCGCACAACCTGATCGCATTCGCGCAGAATGGCGCGGCGATCCACCCGATGAACGGCGCGCCCCTGCGTCTCGTGGTGCCGGGCTGGCCGGGGTCGTGCTCGCAGAAATGGATCAAGCGGGTCTGGCTGCGGGATCAGGTTCACGACGGACCCAAGATGACCGGAACGGCCTATCGTGTGCCCAACCGGCCGGTGGAGCCTGGTGAGAAAGTCGACAAGAAGGACTTCGAAATCATCCACGCCATGCCGGTGAAGTCGCTCATCACGTCGCCCGAGACTGGTGCCAGCCTGTCCGGCGGCGAGGTCGAGGTCCGCGGTCATGCCTGGGCCGGCGACGACAAGGTCGCGACGGTCGAGATTTCGGTCGACTTCGGCAGCACGTGGCAGACCGCCAGTCTGACCGACCCGGCCAATCCTTACGCCTGGCAGCATTTCAAGGCGATGGCCAAGCTGCCGGTCGCCGGCTATTACGAGATCTGGTCGCGGGCAACCAGCGACAAGGGGGTTTCGCAACCCCATGCGATCGCCTGGAACCCCAAGGGTTATCTCAACAACTCAATGCATCGCGTCGCGGTGCGGCGTACGGCCTGACGGCCGGATTGCGGAAACTGCCGCACGCCGTAGACTCTCTCGGCGTGCGGCTTTGCATTGATGAATATCTGAAATGGCCGGAATGATGAGCACACCAATCCGTTGGCATGCATTGGTTGCGACGACCGCAGTCGCCTTGCTGCTGAGCGCGACATTTGCCGTTGTCGGAGATGAAACCTCCCGGGCGGAGGTGGACGAACTCGCACAGCTCGGCCTGCCGCCGGACAAGGGGCGTGACGAAGTGGAAGCCTATTGCGGCGCCTGCCACTCGTTGCGGCTGGTGGTCCAGCAGGGTCTCTCGAGGGATGCCTGGCAGGAGACGATCGAGTGGATGGTCGAGGAACAGGAGATGGAACCCCTGGAACCTGAAGACCACAAGCTCGTGCTCGACTACCTGACCAAGCATGTCAGCATCGAAGCCAACCTGAAAAGGCGAAAGCAGTAGGGCGCATTCACCAGGAAATGCGAACCGGCGCCATTGCCCAGACCATCGTGGCTTCGGTATCCGCGTTGTTCAGGAATCTGTGCGGGATTACTGACGGATAGGAGAAGCTGTCTCCTGTCCCGAGAACGATCTGCTCTTCTCCCAGGATCAGCAGGACCTCGCCGCTCGTGACGATGCCGTGCTGTTCGCCCTCAAAGACGTAGCCTTCGAGATCGTCCGGCGGCGCCCCCTTTCTTGCGGGGAACCGGGACAGCAGGAGATAGCAACTGCCGGAAAGGGTGCTCGATAACAGTTCATCCGAAAACCCAAGCTCCTGGGTGGACCGTGTGTACATGTCGCTCAGGGGGCGGCGATTCTCCGCGCGCACCACATGGGCCCGTTCCATCGGGCCTGCGCCCGCGCGCTTGGGAAAAAACCACGCCGGATCAACGGCCAGCGCGGCACTGATCTCCTGCAGCAGTACCACTGAAACCTTGGCCGTGCCGCGTTCGATCCGACTGAGATAGGCCAGCGAGCAACCCACCTGTTCACTCAGGTCGTTCAGGGTCAGCCCCCGTGCCTGCCGGACCTCCCGGATCTCCAGACCGAGCCTTTGGGCGTCGGTGGCCTGATTGTCTCTGTCGGCATTCATGGAAACAGTAGAGCGATTTTCTGTTGATTTTTTCAAGAGAATTTATTCTATAGTAGAAAAATAGAAAAAAATTCAACCAAGTGTTTCAAGTTCACGGGAGGAAACGCGATGCGGTTCGATCTGATTCCCAATTTCAGCCCGGGGGAGACCATTCCCTGGGACCGTGCGCTCAGCATGATGCGCGAGCAGAGTGCTCTCGCCGAACAGGCAGGATTTACCACCGCCTGGTTCACCGAGCATCATTTTGCGCATAACGGTTTCATGAATGCGCCGCCGAACCCGATACAGATGTGCACCCACATCGCGGCCCACTGCGAGAAGATCCGTGTCGGCACCTGTCCGGTCGTTCTCCCGGACTGGCATCCGTTACGTGTCGCCGAGGACGTCGCGATGCTCGACAACATGACCCTGGGGCGGGTGGATTTCGGGGTCGCCAAGGGCATCAATGAACGCTCCACCATCCAGTTCAAGGCGGAGGCAGACCGGCGCGACAATCCGAGGGTCATGCGGCTCTACCAAGAGAACCTGGAGATCATTCTCAAAGCCTGGACGAACGACGCCTTTACCCACAAGGGAGAGTTCTATGAGTTTCCGGTCCCGGGCTGGAAGGAGACCAACCGCTTCTTTGAGCCGCTCGATCCGCGTTATCACGCGGAAGACGGCGAATACAAGGCGATGTACGTGCATCCGCGCCCCTATCAGGATCCGCATCCGCCAGTCTGGCTGATGTCGAACGCTCCGCCGACTTTCGAACTGGCCGGCTCCCGGGGATGGGGCGTGGTCTCCATGTCCGCCGCACCGGGTCGCACCCGCGCCTGCTTCGAGCCCTACCGTGATGCCCTGGCCGCCGCGCAGGGCCGCGACGTGCAACTGGGTGAGGGTGTCGGCGTCTGCACGGCGTTCTATGTGGGCGAGAGCATGGAGGAGGCGGAGAAAACCATCCGGCCCTGCATCAATGCCTACTACGAGTTTCTGGGCGGTTCGCGCCCGGCGGGAGAATGGACCAAACACGGATATCTCGATATCGGCGAGGAGATGACACCGGCTGACGAGGGGATGGACTGGTTCGACTTCCTCAACGCCCGCGGGATTATCGTTGTCGGCGATGCGGAATTCGTGGCCGAGCGGTTTGCACAAAGTCGGGAGGCAACGGGGCTCGATCATCTCGTGCTTATGCAGCAGTACACCGGGGTTCCCTACGAGAAGATCCTCGCCAGCTGGGATCGCCTGTTCGAGCATGTCGTGCCGAAGTTCGGCACCAGTTCCATCGCACAGAAACGGGTGCTGGAGCATGCTTGAAATCTGGGGGCGACCCTATTCCTCCAACGTGATCCCCGTGATCTGGACGGCTGAAGAACTCGGCCTGGAGTTCAGGCTGGAGCTGGCCGGCGGCAGTTTCGGACGCCTCGACACGGAAGACTACGCGAAGATCAATCCCAACCGGATGATCCCTGCGATTCGCGACGGAGACTTCGCTCTGTGGGAGAGCCACGCGATCATCCGCTATCTTTGCAGCCGGTACGGCATGGGCACATTGTGCCCGGAAGATGCCGAGACCCGTGCTGTCGCGGACCAGTGGATGGAATGGTGCGGCACCCGCGCGTTTCCTCCCGTGATCTGGGCGTTCTTCGCTACTGTCCGGACGGAGCCCGAAAAACGCGATCCGGCGGTTATCGCCAGACACAGCGGGGAGGCGGCGGAGATCTTCCCGATCCTCGATGCGCATCTGGCGGACCGGGCCTATGTCGCGGGTGACACCTTCACAATGGCGGATATTCCACTGGGTGCGGTGGCCTACCGGTACTTCAACATCGATATCGACCGGCCCGGACTGCCGAACATGGAAGCATGGTACGCGCGGCTTTGCGAGCGGCCCGCATACCAGAAGCACGTCATGCGCTTTTTCGGAACCAACCCGGATGAATGGCAGGCTCTTGAACGCGCCAGTGCCGCCGACGGGAGTGCGTGAGATGGACGTTGCGGATTACCGGAAAATGCTCGGCAGCTTCATGACCGGCGTGACCGTGGTGAGCACTCTCGATGAAGACGGCGCGCCCTGGGGTGTGACCGCGAACTCCTTCACGTCGGTGTCTCTCGACCCACCGATCGTTCTGGTCTGTATCGGCAAGGCCGGGCGGACCTATCCCACATTTGCCGCGTCAGACGGATTTGCTGTCAACATTCTCGCGGCCCATCAACAGGATCTCGCCATGCACTTCGCGGGCCAGACCGAGAACCGCTTCGAGACCGTGGAATGGACACGCAACCACGGCGGTTCTCCCTTGTTGACTGAGACGTCCGGCTGGCTCGACTGCCGCGTCCACAACCGAGTCGACGCGGGAAGCCACGAAATCCTGATGGGCGAAGTCCTGTATTTCGGCCGAAACGAAAACACGCCCCTTGGCTTTTGCCTTGGCCGGTTTGTCAGTCCTCAACCCCTGAACGAGACCCTGAACGAGATGCAAAATGTCTGATGTCCTGACGTTCCACGAACGATTTTCTCCTGAAGAATTCGATGCGCAGTACAACCTGCGCGCGGGCCGTCCGGACTACGAGGTCACCGTGATTCCCGACTGGCAGGCGCGAAGCGAAGCTGCACGGGCAACGCTGACATGCCAGTTGGACGTGCGCTACGGTGAGGGCGAAAAACAGAAGCTGGATGTCTTTTCCTGCGGTGATGCATCGGCGCCGACCCTGATCTATTTCCACGGCGGATACTGGCAACGCGGTGACAAGTCGATCTACAGCTTCCTGGCGACTCCCTTCGTCGAGAGCGGCGCGAACGTCGTCGTCGTGGGTTACGACCTGTGTCCTTCGGTGACGATCACGCGCATCTCCGAGGAGGCCCGCGAGGCCATTGCCCATATCTGGCGCAACGCCGCGGCGCTTGGTCTCAATCGTGACCGGCTGACGGTCATGGGCCATTCGGCGGGCGGCCATATCACCCAGATGATGATGGCCACGGACTGGCCGGCATTCGGGGACGACCTGCCGCCGGATCTGATTACGACGGGCATTCCGGTCTCGCCCCTGAGCTATCTGGAACCGGTGCGGCTCACCGAGGCGCTCAACCAGGGCATCCGCATGGACGCCGGAGAGGCCGAGCGCGAAAGCCCGATGATCAACCACCCGCCGGTCACCGACGCGCAGCAGCTGGTGGTCGTCGGCGGAGCGGAAACCGACGAGTTTCACCGTCAGGCACAGATGTATGTCGACGCCTTTGCCACCGACGCCCGGCCGATCGGTCTCTACGTGGTCCCGGACGTCGATCATTTCGATGAGCTCAATGTGCTTGCCGATCCGGCAAGTCCTTTCTTTCAGAACACGCGCGCCCTTCTGGGCCGGTAGGGAGGTTCAGCCATGTCGACAAATGACGTCAGCCGGGAACTGGTGGATGCCATCGGGGACGCGTTCAACAGCAACGATATCGATGCTGTGATGCCTTTTTTCGCCGATGATGCGATCTTCGACCACGGTGCCGGTCAGGAGGTTCACGGCACCCGTTTTCAGGGCAAGGATGCGCTGCGCGAAGTGTTTGGCGGGCTGTTCGAAAATGTCGAGACGGTGCACTGGGAAACGCTGGACACCAGAATCTTCGGCAACAAGGCCTATTGCGAGTACCGCCGGAAGGCGGTGCTGAAATCCGGCGAGGTCCAGGAATTTCTCAGCCTCGACGTGCTCACGTTCAAGGACGGCCTGATCGCGCACAAGGATACCTATTACAAGAACCGGACGGCGTAGGGACTTCGACTCTTGGACCCGGCCGTCCGGGTCGGCGCCAACGCGCAATTGCGGGGCCTGCCACTGGTTGCTGCTGGCGGTCCAGCATGGCCTGTCACGGGAAGCCTGGCCTAATGCAGGAAATCGCCGACAAGCGCGTTGAAGATGTCCGGCTTCTCCAGGTGAACCGCATGCGCGCAGTCCGGCACGACGGCGAGCCGGGCGCCGGGGATCATCCGCCAGAGCTGTTCCGCCTGCGCCCACGCATAAGTGCGGTCGCCATCACCCCATATCACCAGCGTTGGGCTTGAGATCCCGGGCAGTTTCTCGACCCCGGACCAGGCCTCCATGGCATCGAGCCCGGCGCAGATGGCCTGCAGCGAAGCGCGTTCCGCGATGGCCGCACAGGCCTCGTAGCCGGGGGCTGTTTCGCGCTCGAGAAACCAGGTGGCCGCGATGCGGCGCGCGGTTGCATTCGGACCGTCCTCAAGCGCGCGCCGCTTCGACTCCGCGATGGTCTCGAAGCGTCCCGGCAGGACACCGGTGGCGCCGGTGCCGTAGAGCACCAGCCTGTCGATGCGCTGTGGTGCGGCGGCCACCATCTCCTGGACGATCATGCCGCCCATGGAATGGCCCATCAGGTGGAACCGGTCGATGCCGCGCCCGGCGACCGCGTCCAGGACGAAGTCCGCAAAGGCCCTGATCGTATCGGGCGCATCCGTCTCATTGTTCAGGCCGAAGCCGGGCAGGTCGACGGCGATGACGTCGAAGCGGTCGTCCAGTGCCGCCTGCTGACCGGCCCATTGTGCACTGCCTCCCATGAAGCCGTGCACAAGCACCAAGGGTGTCACTTGCGCTCGCCCTGGACGATGCGGTCGAGGATCATGGCGCAGAACAGGATGGCGAAGCCGGCGAGAATGCCCTGGCCGACATTGGCGTACTGCAGCGCTTCGAGCACGTCCTCGCCCAGACCCTTGGCGCCGATCAGGGAGGCCACGACGACCATGGCCAGCGACAGCATGATGGTCTGGTTGATCCCGGCGCGGATCGACGGGCTGGCAAGGGGCAGGTCGACCCGGCTCAGCAGGTACCACTTGCTGGCGCCGAACGAGATCGCCGCCTCGCGCACATGCTCGGGCACACCGCGCAGACCGAGCACGGTGAGACGCACGACGGGCGTGCCGCCGAAGATCATGGTCGTCACGACGGCGGCCGGCTTGCCGGTGCCGAAGAACGCGATGACCGGGATCATGAACACGAAGGCCGGCATGGTCTGCATGAAGTCCATGATCGGCTGGATGAAGGAGTAGAAGCGCGGCCGGCGGGCGCAATACATGCCAAGCGGGATGCCGATGACGATGGACAGGCACGCGGCGGTGCCGAGCAAGGCCAGCGTGGTCATGGCTTTGTCCCAGAAGCCGAGCAGGCCCATGTAGCCGAGAAAAGCGCCGGAATAGATCGCCGTGCGGATGCCGGCCGACAGCCATGTCAGCAGGATGATGAAGCTGGCGATCACCATCCACGGCGTCTTGACGAAGATCAGCTCAAGTGCGTCGAGCAGGAGCCGGATGCCGTAGGTGATGAAATCGAAAAGGAATTCGCCGTTGGTGACCGCGAAGGTGAAGAACGCCTCGACCCACTTGATGCTGGTCAGCCTGATTTCCGGGTAGGTCGGGAAGGTGCTGAGCAGCGGATAACTGCCCGGGAAGCTGTAGTGCAGCATGGCCGCGACGACGATCAGGCAGACGAAGACCGCGCTCAGCACGATGTGCTCGACCGGCAGGCCCGAGGGTATCGTCTGGTCGGACAGCCAGTCGGAATAGCGCGCCTCGAGCACGGAGTTGGCGACCACGGACTGGACGGCCTTGGCGACCAGCAGGACGACCAGGCCGGTGAGCGCGATCCAGATGCCTTGTTCCTCAAGCTGCTGCGCCTCGAGCCGGATGCCGCCGATGGCGTTCTCGAGCGATTCCACCGTGCGCTTGTAGACGTCGACCTTGTCGGAATTGTTCTCAATCGCCGCCGCCAGCTGCTGCTTCCTGAGCGCGAGCGTGCCCTCGATCGAGGCGATGCGGTCCCGGGCGCCGGCGGCGAGGTCGCCGAACAGGCCGAGCGCCATCTGCACGAAGGCGATGGTCTCGACGATCAGGAAGGTGACCGCCCATTTCCACAGGCCGCGCGCGCCGAACCAGATGGGGCCGAACAGGCCGGCCATGGCATTGAAGGTCGGCGTGAACTTCGAGCTGCTGCCGATCCGGTCGAACTGCTGGCTGTAGTAGTCCGGGTTGGTGCGCACGAACTCGGTGATCTGGTCGCGGCGCTGCGACTCCATGTCGGCGACCTTGGCCAGATCGGATTCTTCGAGAGGATTTGCGGCAATCTCGTTCATGATACTTCCGTTCCCTCTATGACCGTGCGCAGGATGTCCTGGCGGGTGATGACCCCGACATCGGTGCCGCCGTCCTCGACCAGGATCGGCGAGTCGTTGTCGATGGCGAGATGGATGAGCGTGCTCAAGGCCTCGCTCTCGTTCACCCGCGGCGCACCGTCAGCGAGGCCGTTGCCGAGCGTGTCCAGCGGCTGCATGACCGCGTGCGCGCGCACCACCTTGAGGCGCGAGATGCCGGCAACGAAGTCGGCGACGTAGTCGTCTGCCGGGTGCATGACGATCTCCTCGGCCGTG
The DNA here is from genome assembly GCA_965198845.1 of Hyphomicrobiales bacterium. Classification (GTDB taxonomy): domain Bacteria; phylum Pseudomonadota; class Alphaproteobacteria; order Rhizobiales; family JAJFHC01; genus CBDAQD01. The sequence goes on along the minus strand of CBDAQD010000002.1, from coordinate 4,516,653 downwards.
CCGATCTGGACGATGCGCCCGTCGCGCATGATGGCGATGCGGTCGCCGATGCGCACGGCCTCGTCGAGGTCGTGGGTGATGAAGACGGTGGTCTTCTGGAGAATCTTCGAGAGGTTGATGAACTCGTCCTGGAGCTGTCGCCGGATCAGCGGATCGAGCGCGCTGAAGGGTTCGTCCATCAGCAGCACGTCCGGGTCGGCGGCGAGTGCGCGAGCGAGGCCGACACGCTGCTGCATGCCGCCGGAGAGCTCATGCGCGAACTTGTTGCCCCAGGGACCGAGTTCGACGATGTCGAGGATCTTGGCGGCCTGGCGCAGCCGGTCGTTCTTGCTGACCTGCCTGATCTCCAGCGGCATCGCCACGTTGTCGAGCACGGAGCGGTGGGGCAGGAGGGCGAAGTTCTGGAACACCATGCCGATCTTGCGGTTGCGGAACTTCTGCAGGTCGGCGGGTCCGAGCCCCATGACGTCCGTGCCCTCGATGGAGATTTTGCCGGCGGTCGGCTCGAGCAGGCGGTTGAAATGGCGCACCAGCGTGGACTTGCCGCTGCCGGACAGGCCCATGACGCAGAAGATCTCGCCGCGCTTGACGTCGAGGCTGACGTCGGCGACGCCGACGACGGCATTGAACTTGGCGAGCACCTCGGCCTTCGACAGGCCCTCGTCGTTGATCGCGCGCAATGCGGCGTCGGCATTGGTGCCGAAGATCTTCCAGACGTTGGAGATCTCGATCACCCTCTCGTCTGACTGGTCTGTCGCGTCGTGAGCCGTGTCGGGCGCTGCGTTCGCCATGAGCCGAGCCTCGCTCTTATGGTGGGGGTGCGTCGACGGCACCGGTGTCTGAGGCCGGTGCCGCCGTCATCTTGTTGGGCCGGGCGATTACAGGCCCAGCCAGGCGTCGACGCGCTTGGAGTTCTTCTCGACCCATTCCTTGGCGACGTCGGCCGGGTCGCGGCCCTTGCCGGAAATCTCAAACGCGAAGCTGCTGACGTCGTCGGTGTTCAGCTTGAAGCGCTCGAAGAACTCGACGATGGCCGGCGAGCGCTCTTTCAGCGAGTTCGACCAGGCGATCTGAACGTTCTTCAACGCGTCCTTGGTGGCGACCTTCGACTTCTTGAACCAGTCCGGCGAGTCGGACGGCTGCACCATGACGTAGTTGGCCGGATCGAACTTCGGCTCGCTCAGCATGTAGACGTCGAACATGTACCAGATGGCGTGGGGCTTGTAGCAGTAGAAGGCGTAGCCCTCGTTCTTGGCGATCGAATCCTTCACGCGCGCGGTCTTGACGCTTTCCTCCGCGCGGACCGGCTCGATGAAGTCCATCAGGCCGTAGTCGCGGACCTTGACCTGGTTCACGTTGGCCGACGCCCAGCCCGGCGCGCCGATCCACATCTCGCCCTTGCCGTTGCCGTCGCTGTCCATCTTGGCGGCGACGTCCGGCCGGCCGAGATCGGCGATGTCGGTGATCTTGTTGGCCTCGCCGAAGTTCTTGGAGACGCAGAAGCCCTGGTTGCCCTCATAGGGATTCTTGGACAGGGTCACGGTCTTCTCACCGTCGACATATTTCTTGGTGAAGCTCTCCTGGTTCGGCAGCCAGACATCCGGGTGCACGTCGATGTCACCCTTGCCCTGGTCCATGGCCTGGAAGATGGTCGCGTTGTTGCCGGGCACGAGGCCGGCCTCGCCGCCGATGCGGGTCTCGACGACGACCTTCAGGAGATGCGCGATGGCCTGGGCGCCGGTCCAGGACGGCACGCCGATATTGACCTTTTCGGCGGCAAGCGCGGGGGCGGATGCGAACCCAAGGACCGCAGCCACCGTGAGTGATCTCATAGTGTTGTTCATGGTTTCCTCCCTTCAGTACCATGGTGCCGGAACGATCCGGCGGACTCTGGCGTCACGCCGGACCGGCGATGACGTCTTCATAGGCGAACAGCGCCGAGGCGCCGCCCGTGTGCAGGAACAGGACATTGTCCGAGGGCTTGAAGAAGCCCTGGCGGATGAGGCCGATCAGGCCTGCCATGCCCTTGGCCGAGTAGACCGGGTCGAGCAGCAGGCCTTCGCAGTGCGCCGTCAGCGAGATGGCCTCGAGCGTTGACGGTGCGGGGATTCCGTAGCCCTCGCCGACATAACCGTCGTCGACGAGGATCTTGGCGGCCGGAACCGTGCCGGCCTCCAGTTTCTCCAGTGTGGATTTCGTCAGCGCGTGCACGGCGTCGACCTGGCGGTCGCGCGGCTGGCGCACGCTGATGCCCATGACGGGCAGGTCCTGGCCGAGCGCGTGCAGGCCGGCGACGAGGCCCGCTTGGGTGCCGGTGCTGCCGGTCGCCATGACCAGCCAGTCGAAACTCAGCCCCTGTTCCCGGCACTGCAGCACGATCTCCTGGGCGCAGGAGACGTAGCCGAGCGCGCCGGTGGGGTTCGACCCGCCGCCCGGAATGAAATAGGGCCGGTGTCCCTCGGCGCGCAGATGCTCCGTGACCACGAGACCTTCGGCATTCATGTCGAGACCGGACGGGCGGTATTCGAGGGTCGCGCCGAAGATGCCGTCGAGCAGGACATTGCCGGTGCGCTCATAAGCTTCGTCCCGGTCCGGCACACGGCGCTCGAGCAGCGCGTGGCATTTCAGGCCGGTCCGGCAGGCGGCCGCTGCCGTCTGGCGGACGTGGTTGGACTGCACCGCGCCCTGCGTCACCAGCATGTCGGCGTTCTGGCTGAGCGCCTCGCCGACCAGGAATTCTAGCTTGCGTGTCTTGTTGCCCCCGGTCGCCAGTCCCGTGCAGTCGTCGCGTTTGACGAACAGGTTCGGCCCGCCGAGCCGCTCGCCCAGCCTGACCATGCGTTCGATCGGGGTCGGCTGGTGGCAAAGGCTGACGCGGGCATACCGGTCGAAATCGATCAGCGGCATATGCTGCTGCTCTTCAGCGGCCAGTGTCATGACGATCCGTCCCCGTTGCTTGTCTTTTCCCAAGCCTCGCGCAGAACCGGATTTGCATCCAATGTTATGTTCGCCTAACATTATGCAGAGTTTGCATAAGATTGTTTTGGTGAGTTTTCCATGGATTTCTCATGGTTCAGGGACCTGGGCAACCTGGCGCGGACCGGCAATTTCTCGCAGGCCGCCGAGCTCGGCAACATCAGCCAGCCCGCATTCAGCCGGCGCATCAAGGCGATCGAGACCTGGGTCGGCGTCACGCTGGTGGACCGGTCGAAGCACCCGATCGCGCTGACGAGCGCGGGCGTGCAGATGCTGGAAGCGGGCGAGCAGGCGCTCGCGCGGCTGGAGACGGAGCGCAGCCAGATCCGGGACGCGCAGGCGCTCCCGGACAACTATGTCGTGACGTTCGGTGCGCAGCATTCGATCGGCTGGCGGTTCTACCCGGCGTGGCTGCAGGCATTCGAGAACGCCTTCGGGCCGATCATCTCGCGGCTGCGCGCGGACGACTTGCCGAACTGCGTGGCCGACCTGCGCGACGGCGAGGTGGATTTCGTCATCGCCTATTCCAGCGACTTCGCCAAGGGGGTCGACAGCGTGTCCGGGCTGGAGTCCATCCTGATCGGCGAGGACCTCCTGATGCCGGTCTGCAAGCGCCGGTCGGACGGCGAGCCCCTGTTCGACTTCCGTGCCGCCGCGCCCGCCGGGATCCCCTATCTCTGGTTCGGGGCGGGCGCGCCGATCAACCAGCATGTCGAGCCGCTCCTGAAGGCGAACGGCATCGATGCCCGGCTCAACGTGGTCTATGAGAACTCCATGGCGGGTGCCTTGCGCATCCGGGCGCGGGAAGGGGCGGGCGTCGCCTGGCTGCCGAAGAGCCTGGTCGCGCCGGACCTCGAGGCCGGGCTTCTGACCCAGACCGGGAACCCGGCATGGGTCATCAGGCTCGAGATCAGGCTCTACCGCCTGCGGCCCAACGCCAACCGGCTGACCCGGGACATCTGGGCGTTCCTCTCGGTGCGCGAGACGGTGCCGCTGGTGACAAGGCTGTAGCCGTCGTCACGCTCTCTTGCGGCTCCGGCTCCGGATCACCCAGACACGCAGGTCGGCGAGCACCTTCACGGTCGCCACGAAGACCAGCGCGCACAGGGCGACCTTAGACAGCGTCTCCATCGTGCCCTCGATCAGGAGGGCATGGACGATGCTGCCCACGACGACCACGGCGGCGAGGCCGGTATGTGCCAGGCGCCAGGTCTGCGGCCGGATTCGCAGCCGCCGGCGCAGAGCGGCAACCAGTGCTGCGGCAAAGACGGCCCACATGGCGACGACGCCCCAGACGGAGAACGGTGTCGGCGACCGGAAGAGCAGGACGTCGATCACATCAGGCGGACTGGTGATCCAGAGACCCGCGACGTGGATCACGATCGCCGCGACCAGCGTGACGCCGACAAAACGGTGGACGCGCCGCCCGGCCTGGCCGCCGAGCCCCGGCAGGTAGCCGCCGGCGAGCAGGGGCTGGAAGAGAAGGAGCGACATGGCGATGACGCCCGCGAACCCGGCCGCGATGTAGATGGGCTCGCGCCAAGCCAGCAGCGGGCTCGCCGCCGCGGCCGCAAGCGGCACGACGACGGCCGCCGCGAGCGCGGTCCAGATCGTTATGGTGCGGGCCCGGCTCATTCTTCCGCGCGGGGGCGCTTTATGGTCAGACGGGTTTGAGGACGAAATGCGCGGCCAGGGTCTTGTCTTTCGAGCTCGGCATGATCGGGCGCAGGAACACGGTTTCGAACTCGCCGCTGTCATAGGCGAGGTGGCCGTGCGGCTGGCCGAACGCGGGAACGATCTGCGGCATCTCCAGGCGGAACCTGCCCTTCGCGTCGGTGAGCGTGGCGCCGTGGCTGCGGGCGTCGCGTTCGTGGCCCTCGGTCGTGTGCGCCCAGATCTGGATGCGCTGGCCCGGGAGCGGCGCGCCGTCGCCCGCGCGGCGCACGGTGCCGGTCATCCAGAAGCCGCCGCCGCCGATCCGCTTCACGATCGGTGCGCCGGGGCGGTAGTTGTTCGAGCCGCCCCGCATCGAGGGCGTGGGGGCGAGGCCCTTGGCCTCGGCGGGGAAAATGAGGCCGGACGCGCCGGTCGCAACGGCGGCACCGCCGGCGACGAGCAGGGTCCGGCGATTGATCAGGATATTGGTCATGAAACGACTCCATCGGACATGGTGCCGGCCGTTCGATCCCCGGAGGCGGGAGACGGCCGAAGCTGAACATGGCGCGTGTGCATACACATCTATGATAGGGCAGAAAGATAGGGGAGGCGAGGGGCGCCCGACACCGTGCTCACGGTTTCGTGATCGGTTTGGGCGTGGGCTTTTGGCCGCTGATGTTGAATTTAGTCAGGACGAAGCAGTTCCGGCTCTCTCTAAAAAAACGCTCGCCGGCCATGTTTCCCTGTCTTCGGTTCGGGCCGGCAGGCAATCCGGCTTGGGTCATCAAACTTGACATTAGGCTCGATCGCCTTCGCCAGAAAGCAAATCCGCTGCTGCGGGAGATTCGGGCCTTCCTATCCGTGCGCGAGAACGTGCCATTGTTGGCGCGGTTGTATGCAATCGTTCAGTGTGCGGATTTTTGAATGTTCAACACATACGATCAAAGATCAACTCAACCTTCCTCCATCATTCAGATGCAGAATCGACCACGAATTACATTTTCCGATCCAAAGCAGTAATCGATTTTGTTGTTGTCCGTTGCTGTGAAATTCACTTAAATCTGTGATTTATTCGTAGTGTATTTATTATCATCCCTTTTATCGACAACGTGTTGAAATTTATTTATGATAAATGCTATTTATCGTAGTTTTATTAATAAATTTCGGCCTCGGTGTAGACATCAACATACATTACAAAACAAGGCTCGACACAAACTTGGTGCACACCGATCTCTGGTCAATATCACGCCGCAATTTCGGATTTTACGAAGATGGCAATTCGGGTCATCAATTTCTCTGATGACATCGCTCGCCGTTTAGAAAATGTAAAGTTGAGATCGATTTTGGCCATTTGTTTATAAAATTTGTTCTAATCTCGACCTCGATATCATTTTTTATGAGTATCAGCATTAACACTTCTTGTTTTATGTCAATTTTGCTAACTTGTTCAATGATTAATTGACGCATGAATGTAATGAGAATTGTTCCTATGGCAAATGTTGCTCATCGAATTTGGCGAACGCCCGTACCAATCTCCGTTTTCATCTTTTTTTTTGGACTTTCGTTTCAGATGCAGGCTTTTGCTCAACAGCCGGAACGCCCGCTAGTCTTCGTACCTGGTGTGGTGGGGTCCATATTGAGCGACAAGGCTGGAAACACCGTGTGGGGCGGCGCTGGTTCTCTCAATAAATCCAATTTTCGACAGTTGGACTTGCTTCCGGAAAACGGAGATGTGGTTCCACTGAACGCAACCGATATTGTACGAGATGTTCCGTTGCTTTTTGGCGCATTTAGGATTGGTGTCTACTCGAAGTTGATCGATTTCTTGACCGGTCGTCGCAAGATTCTGAACTTGATTTCCGGCAACGAAATAGTCGGCAATTACAGGGAGAAACAGACCTTATTTGTGTTTCCATACGATTGGCGGCGGACGAATTTTTCCAACGCCAAACGCCTGAATGATTTCATTGAGTCGAAGGTTCCTAGCGGTGAATACGACATCATTGCGCACAGTATGGGCGGGATCATTACGAGAATAATGTTGGATGGGCGGTCAGCCGGTGGCGTTTGTGAAGGGGCAGTTCCGACCGCAGTCGACGGTGACAAACTATCGTCCGATGATCTCGCGACGGTCTGCAATGCAATCTATGGTCAACCGAAAGGGACTTTGTGGCCCAATTCAGAGTTTGTTGGACCATATAGCGCCTCAAAGCGACTGCACAGCTATATTGAGCTCGCGGTGCCGCATCGGGGATCAAATAATGCGCTGCAAACATTTATCGATGGATGGGGTGCCCTAAGCCGGGTTCTGGCCGGAGGCATCGATTCCATTCAAAACGTGCTCGTGGCGATGCCTACTTCAGTTGAATTGGTTGCCTTATATGACAAGTGCTGCGCAATCGGCAAAGACGGCAAGACCGGTAACAAAGAAGTCAATTCAGTGGAATCAAAACTCGCGCTCGACTTTTGGGCCAACAGTGTCTTGGGTTTTGGTAAGTCGCCGTGTCCTTACGCAAACTGCAGGTTAAAGAAGCACGTTCTGGCTATAGGTTTGTCGAACCGACGCAAAATAAATGATGTAATGGATGCCAAGATTCCTGCTTCGGTCAATTTTTTTGCTGCTATTGTGGGCCGAAACGTCGAAGGTACTTTGGAAACCCACTATTTGTCGCGCACTGCTAGCGGAAATGGTAATGGTTTTAGTTTTCGCGAGAATTCGGATGGTGATGGTACCGTACATCGGCTAAGCGCATTGCCGCCGGAATTTCCGAATGCTCTAATACTTGCCGCAAATCGTACTAGCCATCAGTTTATTATTGAAGATAATGGAGTGCAGTTACAGCTTCATAATCTTTTCATAAATCCGATTGGAGCTGGTATCAAAGAGGTCAATAAAAAGGCAGTCAAAATTTTTACGAAGAACTTGAAGTCCGTTGGATTATCGGCCTCCAGCCAAATAGCTCTACCTGGAGACACCGTCAGACTCGATCTTGTGACCACGTTCGATGATGGTGCTCCCGGCCGAGGCATGCTGGAAAGAGGAGCGAAGTTTAGGGTGAAGGTCAGCGCGATACAGAAAGATGTTCCATCGCAGGACGGAGATTTGAATTTTGAGCCGTCGCGTTCATTCTTGTCGACAGGAATGGTCGCATTCACAGGTGAAATTAAAATGCCCAACGAGCCGGGTGTTTATCGCGCTGAGGTATTTGCACCTGAATTGGAAACGTCGATTTCAGCGATTCAGTTTCATGTGATTGGTAGGGAGTAGAAACATGCTCAGGTGTTTCGCCATGCTCGGGATGCTTGTTGTTCAACCATTTAGCCCGGTTGGTGCATTTGCGGCTGACCCAAAGGATATCTCAGAGCTGTCACTATTCAAAGTAGATGTTGAAGGAGTAAGGGCGAGTACCGAAAAGACTGAGTATGCTAAAGGCAGAGCATTTGCGATTGGACCAGAAACACTGATTACAGCACGTCATGTCACTGGCAATCAAACCACTTGGCGGAACAAGAACGACAGTGGGCTGCTCTATATTCCACATCGCACCATAACAATCAAAGCCGTGAGGAAACACGGTAATCCTCCCATTTACCATCAAACAGACAAGATGTTTGTCACTTCTGCACAGGTGGAGATTGTCGATGCCGTCAAACTGACAGCGCCAAAGTTTGAGGTGAAAATGCTCGGAACTGGATTGAGCGCCTGCCCAATCGACCCCCAGAAGGTATTTCGGGCTCTAATTTTGCGTGACAATAAACTCGAAAAGCCCCGATTTGTTGAACTCACACCAGATAGCGATCGGACAACCGACCTGAACGGCGCATTCCGATTCTTTAATGAGAAGTTTCTTAGTGCCCCTAGCAAAATTGGAAGTGGAGACAGCGGTTCGCCGGTCCTTAACGAAAAGGGTCATGTAATCGGCCTTATCTCTGCGATCGAAAGTAGTGGGAATGAGATATTTGTTACACTTGTGTCCAGCTTCATAGATTTAATTCCGTTACAAACTCCCGTCGACTGTGCAGAACGTGTGGGGGCGAGAGATATTCAGACATTGAAGGATAAATTGACTACGTTGCAGGGCAAAATCTCTAAACTCGAAGCTCACAATAATGTACTGACCAAGGCAGATGTGTTTTTTGCGAACCATGACCCTCAGGTGGTTCAAAGAATTTCCAAAATGATACCCAAGGTTGCTGATGTATTTGACCATGACGAGATGGCCCCGGACAAGGTGTACAAAAGACTGGAGAAGCTTCGAAACAACGTCATTTCGATGCAGGATAATCTTCTGGATTGGGACCTAACGTTCAATCCCGCCACAAAGACGTTTCAGATATCGTACCGGAAACTTGTCGAATCCAATCGGCACGTTGAGTTTATCGACCTAGAAGCAGAGCTGACTAACAGCGAGGGCAAAAAAGCCCCAACTTACTTGGGGGATCTGCGCGTGGGTAAGAAGAACAATCTAATTGGGGTTTTTGAAACAAAGGCCGCTGATGGACTTGCTAACAGAATCGATAAGGTCAAGGCGGCGAGCTTTAAACCCGGAACAAAAATCACAGAAGTCAAGATAGTGGTAATACCAAAAATTAGCGGCAATGCTATCAAGTCCAAACTAATTGAGTTCACAATTGAGAATTACGAATAGTAATATGTTTTATTCCGCTACGATGCGTGCGATGAATTCGCTGACTCGATTTCCAACTGCGAATGTCCATTATGCGCTGTTTTTTCTGTCCTTGTTCATTGTATTGAGCGGTTTATTCGATCGAAGCGTTTTTGCCCAAATGAGCACGCCCTCGTCGGACGCAGTGATCCAGCAGATTAAGAACGCCAAAATCGCATTTCCGGTCGAAAAACTTCGTCAACATCCGAGCAAGGAAATTGTCGCAGGCATCGGAAATGAAGGAACGAGAATTGCACTAATTAAGTTCCTAGAAAATGGTGATATTGAAACGTTTTCAGCAGTCGAAGTCCCTTCCGGAAAAGTGCACGATGTCCAATTTGGCGAGGATGAGCGCTATCTTTACGCTGTTGGAACAAGCACAGATAGCAGATTCAAGCGTTCTGTGCTGAAGACGATAGCCGATCTTACAAAATCTCCTGTCGACCTTCGCGCAATTGAAAAGGGTGCGATCTTCCGCATTGATACCCAAACCAATGACATACGCGTAAGACGTCTTTCCGAGGAATTTGTCAGTTCCAGAATTAGCGTATCCGGCAATTCCATCGTTATTTCGGATGAAGTCTCCAGCATACTGCTCCGATTCGAGGCGGACAGAATTTTCACGAGCGAATTGAATGACGAGAAAATTCTCCTCAGCGATCCGGAGAAAAATGCCTTTGTCGGTTCGAGCGAGATCGACTTCATAAACTCCAGTGGTGCGCAATATGCTGGCACACCTTTGTATTCTCATGGCGACAAGACCGTATATATGTTGGGCAATAGCGGCGATCTCTCGAATGTGTTGCGGCTTTTGCCTGGAACAAAATCCGCATCTTTTCAATTTAAGGCAGAAGTCGGCCGTTTTTTTGCTTTGACTTTCGATTCACAGGCCAGCCTTTCGATTTATGATGTTTCTGCTGTTGATGCCCGCCGTGAAGTTTTCCAGCGTTTATCGTTGGATCTGGATAAATTGTTGCATGACGATGAGGAGTTTCTCCAGCGACGTAAAGATGTGGCAAAAGGTTCAGCGTTGCTGGATGTTTCGCGGCAATCTGACATGATTGCAATCGCCTCGCGTTTCTCGAAGAACCTGCTTCTTTACAGGGCTGCGCCCAACGCGATTGAACGGATGAATTTGGCACGTCTGGCGCGGGAACCTCATAACATTATGCTCTCGAACAATGGGCAATTTCTACTGATCACACACAAAGATAGCTTGGAACTCACACTAATCACACAGCTCGCGCAGTGGTTGCCAAATACAACCTCGTTTTCAGGGAACGATCATATCCGGGAGGCTCAGAATGTGGTCGCTAAAGAAAGCCAAATCAAAGGTCGCTCCGAATTTTTCATTATTGATGGCTTTTTCGGTCGCGATACGGAGATGGCTTTCAGAGAATTCGCTGCTGAAAAAGGTGTTCCTCTACCAGCTAAACTTACCAGCTTCCAAGACCAGGTAAAAGCAGCACAAGCCATTGGGAAATGGGCATCTAATGACACCACCGCTGCGATTGATCCAGAACTGACAATTCAGCGACAGGACATAGCCAAGACAGAGGGGTGTGAAATTGGGGACTCGCAATTGTACTTGGATATCGAAGGTATGGCAGAGCTTGCAAAGCGCAGAAAAGCTCCGTTCAGGTTATTTTGCCAGAGCGGAGACAAAAAGTTCCCAATTAAAGTCGATGTGGTTGAGATCGATATTCGCACGGAATCTGCAAAGAGGCTGACAACCCACCACACCACATGCGCGTTTTTAAAGAAAGCGTACCCCAAGCTGAAAATTGAGCTATGCGGATAGCAGCGAGCCGTTCGCCGATGTCGTAGCCGCGGTGACTGGCGGCGACCCGTTTCGACTGCACAATGTTGAAATAATCTGAAGATGCAGAAATGAATCGAATTTCTGTTTCAGCGACTTTCATTTGAACAATTTCAATTCGGTGAATAGACGCTCCCCACCCGTTTTAGTCCATTAATCTAATTAGGCTTTGGTCGCTTAATCCGCGTACCGGTCCTAATTTCGCCCATGAAACGAATTTTTTTCGCTCTACATCCGCTTCGGAAGTTTCTGTAAGGAAAACTCGCACTGTTAACGAATGGCCGCTAGCAGCGCGTTGTCGTAATCCGACCCGCTCTGATGAATGATCAATTTGGGTCACTTCTCGCTACGACAACATTCTGTGGGACGCCGATCAAATGTTCGGAATGCGGTGTTCTCATGTGCATATGCGCTTTGGCCCCAATCCCATCTTCAGCTTCAAATTATTCATCACCCGTTCAGACCAGAATCCGTTATGGTGCGCGCCATGTCGGTATGGGGAAAATTGGCCGGGGCCGCGGCAGGCCTCGCGGTCGGCGGGCCGATCGGCGCCCTGATCGGGGCGGTCGCCGGACACTACGCGCTCGACAAGAGCCGCGGTGACGGCGCCGATCCGCAGGAGCAGCTCGCCTTCACGGTGGGCGTGATCGCGCTCGGCGCCAAGATGGCCAAGGCCGACGGCGTGGTGACGCGCGACGAGGTCGATGCCTTCAAGCAGGTGTTCACGGTGCCGCCGGACGAGCTGCAGAACGTGGCCCGCGTCTTCAACCTCGCCAAGCAGGACGTCGCCGGATACGACGCCTATGCTTCCCAGCTCGCCAAGCTGTTCCAGGGCAAGCCCGAGACGCTGGAGAACGTGCTCGACGGCCTGTTCCACATCGCCAAGGCCGACCACGTGATGCACGACGCCGAGATGGCGTATCTCAGGTCCGTGGCCGAGATCTTCGGCTTCGGCGAGCAGGCGTTCGCCCGCATCAGCGCCCGTCACGTGGAGCCGGGCGAGGGCGACCCCTATCTCGTGCTGGGCGTCGAGCCCGGCGCCTCGAACGAGGAACTGCGCGAGGCGCACCGCACGCTCGTGCGCGAGAACCATCCGGACAAGCTGATCGCCCGCGGCGTGCCGGAAGAGTTCGTCACCATCGCCAACGACAAGCTCGCCGCCGTCAACGCCGCTTATGACCGGATCCGCAAGGAGCGGGGCCTGTGAGCCCACTTGAGGGGATGGCGCTCCGGCCGTCCGGAAATCATGGGCCACGCAGGGACGGTGCCCGGCCGGACATTCTGCTCCTGCATTACACCGGCATGGAATCGGCCGAGGCCGCCATCGACTGGCTGTGCAATCCGGAGTCGAACGTGAGCTGCCATTACCTCATCGACGAGGCCGGGCTGATCACGCGCATGGTCGAGGAGGACCGCCGCGCCTGGCATGCCGGTGCCGGGTCCTGGGGCGGGGCGGAAGATATCAACAGCCGGTCCATCGGCATCGAGATCCACAATCCGGGCCATGATTACGACTATCCGGATTTCCCGGATGTGCAGATGCGAGCCGTCGAGGCGCTCTGCCTCGACATCCTCTCGCGCCACGCCATCGCCCCGCAGCGGGTGCTCGCCCATTCCGACGTGGCGCCGGCGCGCAAGGCCGATCCGGGCGAGAAATTCGACTGGGCGCGGCTCGCGGCGGCCGGGATCGGGCACTGGGTCGAACCCGAGCCGGTGGGGTCCGGCGGTGGCGGGTTCATGCAGCCGGGCGACGAGGGCGCGCCTGTCGAGGCGTTGCAGTCGATGCTCGGCACATACGGCTACGGCCTTGAAATCTCGGGCACTTTCGACCAGCTGACAGAACAGGTGGTGACCGCCTTCCAGCGCCATTTCCGGCCCGAGCGCGTCGACGGCGTGGCCGATGCCTCGACCATCAGGACGCTGCACAAGCTCCTGCGCGCGCTGCCGGCGCTCTGAAGCGCCGATGGTATGAGTTGCCCGGTCGCTGGGTATGCTTGACGCGGTGGCGGCACCCCATTATGCCACATCCTGTCAGTTGGCCGGATGGCCGCTGCCGGGAGGGCCACCTGCCGGTGGAGGAAAGTCCGGGCTCCATGGAAGCACGGTGCCGGGTAACGCCCGGCGGGGGCGACCCCAGGGAAAGTGCCACAGAAAACATACCGCCAGTGCGTTCGCGCAAAGGTAAGGGTGAAATGGTGCGGTAAGAGCGCACCGCGCGGCCGGCAACGGACGCGGCAGGGTAAACCCCACCGGGAGCAAAACCGAATAGGGATGGCGAGGGCCTTCGGGCCCGGGTCTGCTTCCAGACCGCCGTCCGGGTTGGTTGCACGAGGCGTCCGGCAACGGGCGTCCCAGATGAATGGTCATCCCGCCGCTCGCGGCGGACAGAACCCGGCTTACAGGCCAACTGGCAGGATGGCATGAAAAACGGCGGAAGAAGACGGTCCGGCAGGGCGGCTGAAAGGCTGCCCTAATATGGGCGTTTTGGCGCAATAGACGGATGTCTAACGGGACGAGTGCGCGTGCGGGCCACCCGGAAAATATAACGAAATATTAAGCATGAAGGCCCAAAACTTCAGGGATTATCAGTGTTTCCCGAGCCGTGGTCCGCACGTCCGTTTTTTCTCGGTCGGTCGGGGCGTACCGCGGCCATGCCGCCATGCGGGCCTGGTGCACGCCCGAAGCGGCCGGACAGAATAGGGGACCGGGAACGAACGATGCCGCTTGCGTCCGATACTGCACGCCACACGCCCGTCCTGCGCGACGCGGTGCTGCGGGGGCTCGCGCCCCGCGACGGCGGCATCTATGTGGACGGCACGTTCGGCGCGGGCGGCTACACCACCGCCATTCTCGACGCCGCCGACTGCGTGGTCGCGGCGATCGACCGGGACCCGAATGCCATCGCGGCGGGACAGGAGATCGCTAAGCGCTATGACGGCCGGCTCGTCCTGATCGAGGGGCCGTTCGCCGACATGGAAGCGCTGCTCAGCGAGCGCGGCATCGAGCAGGTCGACGGGGTTGCCTTCGATCTCGGCGTTTCGTCCATGCAGCTCGACGAGGCCGAGCGCGGCTTCTCGTTCCGCTTCGACGGACCGCTCGACATGCGCATGGAGGGCCCGGACTCCGAAGTGCCCAGCGCGGCCGACATTCTCAACACGCATTCCGAAAAGGACATCGCGCGCATCATTGCCGTGCTTGGCGAGGAGCGCCATGCCCGCGCCATTGCGCGCGCCATCGTCAGGGCGCGCGCCGGCAAGCCGTTCGCGCGGACCCTCGACCTGGCCGATCTGATTGCGGGGCTCGCCGGCGAGAAGGCGCGCCGGGACCGGATCCATCCGGCGACGCGGACCTTCCAGGCCCTGCGCATCTACGTCAACCGCGAGCTCGAGCAGCTCTGCGACGGCCTGCATGCGGCGGAAGTCCTGTTGCGCCCCGGCGGGCGGATCGCCGTCGTGTCGTTCCATTCGCTCGAAGACCGGATCGTCAAACGGTTCCTGGCCGAGCGGGCGGGCAAGATGGCCACGCGGTCGCGCCACATGCCGGACCTGCCGGACGCAAACGCGCCGTCCTTCATGCTGGTCTCGCGCGGGGCGGAGAAGCCCGGCGACAATGAGATCGAGGCGAACCCGCGGGCGCGCTCCGCGCGGCTTCGGGTGGCGGAGCGCACCGATGCGCCGGCCTTTCCGTTCGATGTATCGGCACTGGGGCTGCCGGTTCTGGAGGCGCGCAACCGATGATGCGGATGATCAATATCGCGCTGATCCTGGCCTCGCTCATGATGGCGTTCGCGCTCTACAAGGTGAAGTACGACGCGGCCTCTTCGGTGCGCCAGATCGCGGCGCTCAAGACCGAGATCGCGCGCGAGAAGGACACGATCAACATCCTCAAGGCCGAGTGGAGCCACCTGAACCAGCCGGAGCGCGTCGAGCGCCTGGCGCAAAAATTCCTCGGGCTTGAAATGCTGGGTGCGGACCAGATCCTGCGCATGAACGAACTGCCCGAAGGGCCTGTCCCGGTTGACGACCCTTACGGCAACCGGCCGACCATCGGCGATCTCATGCGCGACCTGGCGCTGACCGGCGAGGACCAGCAGGGGGGAGCGCAATGACCGGCGATCATGAGCATTTTGACGCGCAAGGGTATGCGGTCGGGGGAGCGGGTGATCCGTCCGTGACCAAACGCCGGATCACGCTCGTCATCGCGGCCTTTGCCATCGCCTTTTCGGTCATCTCGATCCGGCTGGTCGACCTGTCGCTCGCCCCGCCGCCCGAGGCCAAGGGCCGGACGGTGGCGCAAGCGCCGAAGTCGGCCCGCCCGAACATTGTTGACCGCAACGGGCACATGCTGGCCACCGACATCCAGACCGCCTCGCTCTTCGCCGACGCCCGCCACGTGATCGATGTCGACGAGGCGATCGAGCTCATCACACCGGTGCTGCCCGAGCTCGACGTGGAGGATCTCAGGCGCAAGCTTTCGAGCAAGAAACGCTTCGTCTGGATCAAGCGCGAGCTCACGCCCAAACAGCAGTCGACGATCCACAATCTCGGCATTCCGGCCTTCGGTTTCCGCACCGAGACGCGGCGCGTCTACCCGACGGGGCGGACCGCCGCGCACGTTCTGGGTCACGTTAACGTCGACAACCAAGGTATTGCAGGCATTGAGAAATTCATCGATCTGCAACGGAAGAAAGATGCCAAGTCCGGTGAGTCGTCTCTGGCCGAAAAAACCGACGAACCGATCGAACTTTCCATCGACCTGCGCGTGCAGTACGCCGTTCGCGACGAGCTCCTGAAGGCCATGGAGGAGCACCGCGCGATCGGTGCCGCCGGCATCGTGCTCGACGTGCGCACCGGCGAGGTGATCGCCATGACGTCGCTGCCGGACTACGACCCGAACGCGCCCGCAGGCGCCCTCGAGCAGAAGCGCATGAACCGCGTGACCGCCGGCGTCTACGAGCTCGGCTCGACCTTCAAGACCGTGACCACGGCCATGGCGCTCGACGCCGGGACTGCCAATATGGAGAGCCGGTTCGACGCCCGCGCGCCGATCCGCATCGGACGCTTCAAGATCGGCGATTTCCATGCCAAGAACCGCGTGCTGTCGCTGCCCGAGGTGTTCATCTATTCGTCGAACATCGGCACCGCCAAGATGGCGCTGCAGGTCGGCGTCGAAGGCCACAAGGCGTTCCTGAAGAAGCTGCACATGTTCGAACGGCTGCAGACCGAGCTGCCGGAATCGGCTCTGCCGCTGTGGCCGCGCGACTGGAAGCCGGTGAACTCCATGACCATTGCGTTCGGCCACGGCCTGTCCGTGACGCCGCTGCATCTGGCGGCCGCTGGCGCGGCGCTGGTGAACGGAGGCAACTTCATCCGGCCGACACTTCTGAAGCGCGACGAGATCAGCGCCCGCGCCGTGGCCGAGCCGGTACTCAGGCCGCAGACGAGTGCCGACCTGCGCGCGCTGCTGAAGATGAATGTCGAGCGCGGCACCGCCACACGCGCCAAGGTCGAGGGCTACGCCATCGGCGGCAAGACGGGCACGGCGGAGAAAACCGTCAACGGGCGCTACAGCAATAAGGCGCGGCTGAACTCGTTCCTCGGCACATTTCCCGTGGACAATCCCCGCTATATGCTGCTGGTTGTGCTCGACGAGCCAAAGCCGTCGAAGAAGACGCACGGCTACGCCACATCCGGCTGGAACGCGGTGCCGACGGCAGGCCGGGTCATCCGCCGGGTCGCGCCGATGCTCGGCATCCTGCCCCGGCTTGAGAACAAGAATCCGTTCGGCGATGCCGAAGTCGCGCTCAACTGAATTTGTCGGACACCCGAATGAGACTAGCGGAACTCCTGGACCCGGACATGACGTCGGCAGAAAACTGCGCGGATGTCGATATTGCCGGTCTGACCGCAGACAGCCGGGAAGTCGCGGACGGGTTCCTGTTCGCGGCGCTCGCCGGGACCCAGACCGACGGCGCGGCCTTCATCCCGCAGGCGGTCGAGCGCGGGGCGGCGGCGATCCTCACGGCCCACGACACCAAGGTTCCCGAAATTGACGTGCCGGTACTGCGCGGAGACGATCCGCGGCGTCTGTTCGCCCTGGCGGCTGCGCGTTTCTTCGATGCGCAGCCCGAGACTTCGGTCGCCGTCACGGGCACTAACGGCAAGACTTCCGTCGCCGCGTTCGTGCGTCAGATCTGGGCGAAGCTCGGTCTCAGGGCGGCGAGCCTTGGCACGGTCGGGGTGGTGCATCCTGACGGCCGTTGGCCGCTGCAGCACACGACACCGGATCCCGTCGCGCTACACCGGATGCTGAGAGACCTGACCGAGATCAACGTCACGCATCTCTGTATCGAGGCCTCGAGCCACGGCCTGGCACAGGCGCGCATGGACGGCATGCATCTCGCCGCCGGCGCGTTCACCAATATCAGCCGGGACCACCTGGATTATCACAGCGACTTCGAAGATTACTTTGCCCAGAAGATGCGCCTGTTCCGGGATCTTCTCGACCCGGGCGCGGCTGCCGTCATCCACGCCGACGGCCCGGAGGCCGGACGCGTCGGCGAGATTGCGCGTAAGAATGGGCTCTCGGTCATTTCGGTGGGGGAAAAAGGCGATGACATTCGCCTCGAACAGCTCCAGCGGGTCGGCCTGGGACAGACGCTCGGCATTCGCTGTGCGGAACGGACGATGGAAGTGACGCTGCCGCTGGTCGGCGATTTTCAGGCGGCTAATGCTCTCGTCGCCGCCGGACTTGTGATGGCGACCGGCTTCGAAGCCGACCGCGTGCTGCCCTGTCTCGAAGACCTGGAAGGCGAATCCGGCCGGCTTGAACTCGTGGGACGCACTGGTGAGGGTGCGGCCATCTTCGTCGATTACGCCCATACGCCGGATGCGCTCGCCAACGCGCTCGCGGCTCTCCGTCCCTTCACGGACGGACGACTGGTTGCCGTTTTCGGATGCGGCGGAGACAGGGATCGCGGCAAGCGGCCGCAGATGGGTAAGATTGCAGCCGGACAGGCGGATGTGGCTTACGTAACGGATGATAATCCGCGGACGGAAGATCCGGCCTTGATCAGAGCTGAAATCATGGCGGCCGCGCCTGACGCCACCGAAATTGGTGACCGGGCGGACGCAATCGCAGAAGCGATCGGAACGCTTGCCGAAGGCGACGTTCTTCTGGTTGCCGGCAAGGGACACGAAACCGGCCAGACGATCGGAACGGAGACGATCCCGTTCAGCGATCAGGATGTTGTCCGGCAGGTGCTGGAGGATGGCGGCAATGACGGCTGACGCAGCCTTGTGGACAATCGACGCCGTCGTTGCGGCGACCGGTGGTGAAGTCGCCGGGGATGTCACACGGCCGTTGAACGGTGTTTCTATCGACAGCAGGACGCTCGAACATGGCGACATCTTCTTCGCCATTAAGGGCGATCGGTTCGACGGTCACGACTTTGTTGCCAAGGCCCTGGAGGCCGGAGCCGGGCTCGCTGTCGTTGCGCGGGACAAGGCTGATCCGTCGGCAGGGCCTCTGCTTCTCGTCGACGATCCTCTCGAGGCGCTGGAAGCGCTGGGGATTGCCGCGCGGGCGAGGTTCACGGGCAAGGTGATCGCAATTACCGGCAGCGTGGGGAAGACCGGCACGAAAGAGGCGCTACGAGTGGCGCTCTCGGCATGCGGGCAAGTCCATGCCTCAGCCGCGTCCTACAACAATCACTGGGGCGTGCCGCTGTCGCTGGCCCGCTGTCCGGCGTCGGCCGACTTCGGCGTTTTCGAAGTCGGCATGAACCACGCCGGTGAGATCACACCGCTGTCGCGCATGATCCGGCCGGACATCGCCATCATCACGACGGTCGCGCCGGTTCATTTGGGGTACTTCAACTCGATCGACGAAATCGCGGATGCGAAGGCCGAGATCTTTGCAGGACTCGAACCCGGCGGTACTGCGATTCTGAACCGGGACAACGCGTTCTTCGACAAACTCAAATCAGTGGCACTGAAGGACGGCGCCGGCTCCATTGTGAGTTTCGGGGAACATCAAGAGGCTGACGCCAGACTGGGCAAGGTCGCGCTTCACGGGAGCTGCTCGTGTGTTTCCGCAACGATCGGCGAACACGACGTGACCTACAAGCTCGGTGTGCCCGGCCGGCACATCGTCCTCAACAGCCTGGCGGTTCTTGCAGCCATCCACGCCGCCGGTGCGGATATGGCAATGGCGGCTCTGAAGCTCGCTGAGCTGACACCCCCCAAAGGCCGTGGTGCCCGACAGGCGCTTGCGATTGGCGGCGGTTACTTCACGCTCGTCGATGAGAGCTACAACGCCAACCCGGCGTCCATGGCAGCGGCAATTGCGACCGTCGGTCAGATGAAGCCCGGCCCTCATGGCCGCAGGATCGCGGTCCTCGGAGACATGCTTGAGCTGGGCGACGAAGCCCCCAGGTTTCACGCCGATCTGGCTTCCTCAATAGATGACGCCGGGATCGATCTGGTCTATGCATGCGGCCCGAACATGGCGCATCTATGGGAAGAAGTGCCGAATGCACGCAAGGGCGTGTATGCGGAAGACTCTTCAGGATTGCAGGCTCTGCTGCCTGATGTCCTGCAGAGCGGTGACATCATCATGATCAAGGGATCGCTGGGCAGCCGTATGGGGCCGTTGGTGGAAACACTGAAGGAACGGTTTGCGCCAGTAGTAGAGACAAGCAACCAGGGCTAGGGCGCGTTAGAGCAATGCTTCACCACATATTCGTAAATCTTGCTGACCAGCTCTCCGTTCTGAACGTGTTCCGTTACATTACGTTCCGAACCGGCGGCGCTATCATGACGGCGCTGATCTTCGTGTTCCTTTTCGGGCCGAGCCTCATCAATGCACTCCGCCTCCGGCAGGGCAAGGGGCAACCGATCCGCGATGACGGACCGGAACGCCACATTATCGAGAAGCAGGGCACGCCGACGATGGGCGGCCTGATGATCCTTCTCGGGATCGCCGTCTCGACGCTGCTGTGGGCCAATCTGCTGAACCCCTATGTCTGGGTTGTTCTGGCTGTGACCATGAGCTTCGGTGTCATCGGACTCTATGATGACTACTTGAAAGTGACCCGGTCCTCGAGCCGCGGTTTCCCGACCAAAGTCAAATTCTCGATCGAATGCCTGGTTGCGGCGATTGCGGCGATCATTCTGGTCAAGCTCGGTACCGAGCCCTTTTCAAGTTCGCTGACTGTTCCGTTCCTGAAGAACGTCGTCCTCAACCTTGGCTGGTTCTTCATTCCCTTCGCGGTTTGCGTCATGGTCGGGGCCAGCAACTCGGTCAACCTGACGGACGGCCTGGACGGCCTCGCGATTGTACCGGTGATGATTGCGGCGGCGAGCTTCGGCGTCATCGCCTATCTCGCCGGAAACGCCGTGTTTGCGGAATATCTTCAGATCCATTTCATTCCCGGTACGGGCGAGCTCGCTGTGCTGTGCGGCGCCATTCTGGGCGCAAGTCTCGGGTTCCTCTGGTTCAACGCGCCGCCGGCGATGATCTTCATGGGTGATACCGGGTCGCTGGCGCTCGGTGGCGCGCTCGGCGCCATCGCGGTTGCGGCAAAGCACGAAATCGTCCTGGCCATTGTCGGCGGGCTTTTCGTTCTCGAGGCCGTATCGGTGATTGTTCAGGTCATCTCCTTCAAGCTGACCGGCAAGCGCGTTTTCCGCATGGCGCCGCTGCATCACCATTTCGAACAGAAGGGTTGGGCGGAACCGACCATCGTCGTGCGTTTCTGGATTATTGCAGTCGTTCTCGCTCTGGTCGGGCTTTCGACTCTCAAGCTGAGGTGAGGCCTGTCCGATGATTCCCGCCACAGGCTTCGAGGGAGAGACGGTTGCCGTGTTCGGTCTTGGCCGGACGGGGCTCGCAACCGCTCGTGCTCTTGAAGCTGGCGGTGCCACAGTGGCGGCCTGGGACGACAACGAAAAGGCGAGGCAGGCAGCCGGTGCGGAAGGACTCGCCCTGGTCGATCTCAATGACGCCGACTTTTCGACACTGGCCGCCCTGGTGCTGAGCCCGGGCGTGCCGCTGACCCACCCGGAGCCGCATTGGACGGTCAAACGGTCTGCCGAAGCCGGCATCCCCGTGATCGGAGATACCGAACTCTTCGTGCGCGCGCTGGACGCTGCCGGTGCGGAGAGCCGGCTCGTGGCGGTAACCGGGACAAACGGCAAGTCAACGACGACAGCACTGATCGGCCATATTCTCAAGACAGCCGGACGGGACGTTCAGATTGGCGGCAATATCGGCCGAGCGGTGCTTGAGCTTGAACCGCCGGTGTCGGGTCGCATTTATGTTGTCGAATTCTCGTCCTATCAGCTCGATCTGACGCCAGGCATCAAGCCTGACGTTGCCCTGTTTCTGAACCTGTCACCTGATCACCTGGATCGCCATGGCGACATGGACCGGTACGCCGCGGTCAAGGCCGGCATCTATGCAAATCAGGATTCCGGCGACACTGCCGTTGTCGGCGTCGATGATGAACGCAGCGCGGCCATTGCGAGCGATCATCCGGGTAAGGCGCGGACAACGCGCATATCGAGCCAGCTCATGGAAGAGGATGGGGTCTGCGCGGACGACGGCGTGCTCTTCAAGATGACGTCCGATGGGCGCACCAAACTGGCAGACTTGCGGGGCATACCCACGCTGCGCGGCACCCATAACTGGCAAAATGCCGCCGCCGCTGCGGCCGCTGTGGAGGCGCTCGGTCTGTCCGCTGCGGAACTTGCCGAAGGCCTCGCGTCATTCCCGGGTCTGGCCCATCGTATGGAGCAGGTTGGTCACAAGGGACATGTTCTGTTCATCAACGACAGCAAGGCCACAAACGCGGATGCCGCGGCACGAGCGCTCGGTGCGTTCGATGACATATTCTGGATTGCCGGCGGGCAGGCGAAAGCAGGCGGCATTTCGCCGCTGGCCGAGTTCTTTCCGAAGATCAGGCGGTCCTACCTGATCGGCGAAGCGATGGAAGACTTTTTCAGCACGCTCGACGGTCGCGTCGACGCGATCCGCAGCGGAACACTCGACATTGCGCTGGAGCAGGCGGCCTCCGATGCCGCTGAATGCGATTCAGCCGAAGCAGTCGTGCTGCTTTCACCGGCCTGCGCATCATTCGATCAGTTTCCCAGTTTTGAAAAACGTGGTGACCGCTTTCGCGAGCTTGTCGCGGCTCTCGACGGGATCAGCATGACAGAGGAGGCCGCCTGATGATTATCAGCAGAACCGACCGCAGTGTTGTCGCGGAATGGTGGTGGACGGTGGACCGGTGGATGCTGTCCGCCGCATTACTGCTCATCGGCCTTGGCGTCCTGCTCGGTCTGGCCGCCAGCCCGCCAGTGGCCGAACGCCTGGGCCTTGACGAGTTTCACTTCGTAACCCGTCAGTTGATGTATGCAGGACCGGCTGTCATCGCACTGATCGCTGCCTCGATGCTGTCGCCCCAGCAGGCGCGGCGGTTATGCCTGATCATTGCGGTTGTCGGCTTTGCCATGATGGCGCTGACACTGGTGATCGGAGCCGAGGTCAAGGGTGCGACCCGCTGGCTGAATATCGGGGGCGTCTCCGTTCAGCCGTCCGAATTCGTGAAACCGGCATTTGTTGTCCTGGCCGGCTGGCTGTTTGCCGAAGCAACCCGCCGCAGCGATATTCCGGGCAACCTGCTGTCGATAATGCTCTATGGCCTTTTCGTCGTGTTGCTGGTGCTGCAACCGGATTTTGGGCAGACCGTCCTGGTCACAGCAGTCTGGGCAATGATGTTCTTTATGGCGGGCCTGTCCTGGGCATGGATTACCGGCCTCGGCCTTCTGGGCATGTTCGGCTTCGCCGCTGCCTACACCATGGTGCCTCACGTCACTGCACGTATCGATCGCTTCCTCGACCCGAGTTCGGGCGATACGTTTCAGGTTGACGTTGCGCTCGAATCCTTCACACGGGGCGGATTGATCGGCCAGGGTCCGGGCGAGGGCGCCGTAAAGCGCATTCTGCCGGACGCGCATAGCGACTTCATCTTTGCCGTGGCGGCGGAGGAGTACGGCATTCTCGCCTGCCTGGTGCTGGTTGCCCTGTTTGCATTTGTCGTGCTGCGTGGACTGAACCGGTGCCTTGTTGAAGCGGATCCGTTCCGGCGTCTTGCCACGAGCGGTCTTCTGGGACTTTTCGGCCTCCAGGCCGTGATCAACATGGGCGTCAATCTCAGCCTGTTGCCGGCCAAGGGTATGACGCTGCCGTTTATCTCCTACGGCGGATCGTCGCTGATCTCTATGGCACTGGCTGTGGGTCTTGCTCTTGCCCTGACGCGCCGTCGTCCCGAGGGGCAAATGCCCAGACACTTCTGGGCATCAGAGGCGAGGCCGAACGAGGCGTATGGATGACCGTTTCCGATGCCCGCACACTGGTTATCGCGGCCGGTGGTACGGGTGGCCATCTCTTTCCAGCTGAAGCCCTGGCACAGGAACTCTCGCGCCGCGGCTGGAAGATCTACCTGATGACCGACGAACGTGCCAACCGGTACGGCGTCTCATTTCCATGTGAGGAAATCATCGAAATCCCGGCGGCGACGATCTCACCGCGCGCGCCGCTGCGCGCAATCGGGGCAATTGCCAAGATTGCGAGTGGCTTCTGGCGTGCCCGCAGTCGTCTCGGCCAACTCAAGCCCGAGGTGGTTATCGGTTTTGGCGGATATCCAACTCTGCCGCCGCTCCTCGCAGCAATAACCCGGGGAATCGCGACCTGCATTCACGAACAGAACGCCGTGATTGGACGTGCCAACCGTATGGTCGCCGGCCATGTCGATCTCATTGCGTCGACATTTCCTGATCCGAGACGGCTTTCGGAAAAGGCTCGAGGCCGCATGCAGGTTGTCGGCAATCCGGTGCGCGACGCGGTGCTGGCCCAGCAGAATGCGGACTATCATCCTCCCGGACCTGATGGCGCGTTCAAGATGCTCGTGTTTGGGGGAAGCCAGGGCGCCAAGATTTTCAGCGATATCGTTCCTCCAGCACTGGCTGCTCTGGATCAGTCCACCAGATCGCGGTTGCAGCTCGTTCAGCAATGCCGCGAGGAAGATATCGAGAGGGTCCGGTCCGCTTATGCCGATTCCGGCATAGATGCGCAGGTCGAGCCGTTCTTCAAGGATCTGCCGGAGCGCATGGCTGCCGCGCATCTCGTGATCTGCCGGTCAGGCGCATCCACGGTCTGCGAACTCGGTGTCATCGGCCGACCAGCCCTGCTGGTACCCCTGCCGCATGCACTTGAGGGCGATCAACTGCATAATGCGCAGGCGTTCGAGGACTCAGGCGGCGGTTGGCTTGTTCCGCAGGAAGCACTGACATCACAAGCGCTCTGTGAACGCCTGGCGACACTCGTGAACGAGCCAGACGGTCTTCGTCGCGCAGCGCAAGACGCCGCAACCTTTGGCAAGCCTGACGCAGCCAAGACACTTGCAGACCTGTTGGAATCCTTGGGTCGCAATCGCATATCGGGTACAGAAGTGGCCGCGGCCGCGGGAGAATCAGCACCGGACCGCGTCAGCGGAGAACCTGTCCGCGGAAAGAACAAACAATTCGAGGGCGAGGCATGAAGCTGCCGGGTGACGTCGGTGCCATTCATTTCATAGGCATCGGTGGAATTGGAATGAGCGGCATCGCAGAGGTGATGCACAACCTGGGCTATACGGTTCAGGGATCGGACCTTTCCGCAAATCCGAATGTCGAGAGGCTGAGAGGGCTCGGCATGACGATCTCGGTCGGTCACGACGCCGAAAATCTCGGCGATGCCAAAGTCGTCGTCATTTCCTCGGCCGTGAAGCCGGACAATCCGGAGGTCGCCGCGGCCAGATCGCGTTTTCTGCCGGTGGTGCGCAGGGCCGAGATGCTCGCCGAACTGATGCGGCTCAAGTCGTCTATCGCGATCGGGGGAACCCACGGCAAGACGACGACAACGTCGCTTGTTGCGACGATCCTTGAAGGTGCGGGCATGGACCCGACGGTGATCAATGGCGGGATCATCAATGCCTACGGCACGAATGCCCGTCTGGGAGAGGGGGACTGGCTTGTTGCGGAGTCGGACGAGTCGGACGGTACGTTCGTCAAGCTCCCGGCCGAGATCGCAATCGTCACCAATATCGATCCGGAACATCTCGATCACTACGGCGACTTTGACAGCTTGCGGTTGGCGTTCCGCGCATTCGTCGAGAATGTCCCGTTCTACGGATTTGCCGTCATGTGCATCGATCATTCGGAGGTGCAGGCGCTGATCGGACAGATCGTCGACCGTCGGATCATCACCTACGGGCGGAGCCCGCAGGCCGAGGTCCGCATGGACGACCTTCGGTTCGCGGAAGGCGACTGTGTGTTCAATGTGATTATCACGGATCGGGTGACCGGCGAGGAAACACGGATTGATGATATCCGATTGCCGATGCCGGGAGAGCATAACGCGCTGAACGCAACCGCCGCGATTGCTGTTGCATGCGAACTTTCCATTCCGGGCGACGTCATTAAAAACGCACTTGCCCAGTTCCGTGGCGTCAAGCGGCGCTTCACGAAGACCGGTGTGTGGAACGGTGTTGCGATATTTGACGATTACGGTCATCACCCGGTCGAGATCTCCGCAGTGCTGAAGGCCGGCCGCCGGGTCACGGATGGTCGGGTCATCGCGGTGATGCAACCGCATCGCTACACTCGTCTCGAGAGCCTGTTCAACGATTTCAGCAGTTGCTTCAACGATGCCGACACGGTGATCGTGGCGCCCGTCTATGAGGCCGGCGAGGCACCGATCGAAGGGATAAACAGTGAGGCGCTTGTCGACGGGCTCATCGCGCGCGGTCATCGGCATGCGCTCATGCTGGAAAGACCGGAGGCCCTTGCCGAGATGATCGCCGACCTGGCCGAGCCGGGGGATATCGTTATCTGCCTCGGCGCAGGCAGTATTACGCAATGGGCCAACGCATTGCCGCAAGCACTTGAAAAACATAAGAAAATTGAAGGTTCCGCGTAGCGATGGCCGCGCCTGAGACACTGCTGGGCCGATTGCCGGAAGTCCGTGGCAGGTATATCGAAAATGCGTTGCTTTCCGATCTCACCTGGTTCCGGGTAGGCGGCCCGGCAGAGGTCCTGTTCACGCCCGCGGACGAAGGCGATCTGATCGCCTTTCTGCAGAACACACCTTCTGACGTTCCGGTTCGCGTGATCGGGGTCGGATCGAACATGCTCGTTCGAGATGGCGGGGTCGCGGGGGTTGTCATCCGGCTGGGCCGCGCGTTCGGGGCGGTCTCGGTGGAGGACGGATACCGGATCCGGGCAGGCACTGCCGTACCGGACGTCAAGGTTGCGAAGGCCGCGCTCGATGCAGGGATCGCCGGCCTGTCGTTTTATCGCGGCATACCGGGCACGGTCGGCGGCGCACTCCGGATGAATGGAGGTGCCTACGGCCGGGAGACCTGCGACGTCCTCATCGAAGCGGCGGCCATCGACCGGGATGGCAACCGCCATGTTCTGAGTAACGCGGACATGGGGTTCTCATATCGCCACAGTGCCGTGCCGGAAGGGATGATTTTCGTTGAAGCCCTGTTTCAGGGCGAACCGGGTGACGCCGAAGCGATTGCCGCGGAGATGAAGTCGATAACGGAAGCGCGCGAGTCAACGCAGCCGGTTCGTAGCCGCACCGGTGGCAGCACATTCAAGAATCCCGAGGGCCACAAGGCCTGGGAACTGATCGACAAGGCCGGCTGCCGCGGCCTCAAAGTGGGTGGCGCCTCGGTTTCCGAGAAGCACTGTAATTTTCTCATCAATGAGGGCGACGCAACGGCCGCCGATCTCGAAACGCTCGGGGAGACCGTTCGCCGGCGCGTATCGGAGACGAGCGGCGTTCAGCTCGACTGGGAAATCAAGCGCATCGGTGTTGCCGCCGAGGGCCAGACACAGGAGAAGCCCCGTGACGGAGACTGACAGGAAACATGTAGCCGTGCTCTACGGTGGCTGGTCAGCGGAGCGGGACGTGAGCCTGTCATCGGGCAAGGCCTGCGGAGAAGCGCTCGAGGCTGCGGGCTACCGGGTCACCATGGTCGACGTCGAGCCGGACATCGCGCGGGTGCTGTCCGACCTGAAACCGGATGCAGCCTTTAACGCCCTGCATGGCCGCTGGGGTGAGGACGGTTGTGTCCAGGGCATTCTCGAGATCCTGGAAATTCCATACACGCACTCAGGCGTGCTTGCCTCTTCGCTGGCCATGCACAAGGAGCGTGCAAAGGTGGTTTTTCAGGCTGCCGGCATTCCCGTGGCGGAAAGCAAGGTCCTGACAAGAGCCAAAGCGGCCCTCGGACATCCAATTACCCCACCATATGTGATCAAGCCCGTTAACGAAGGATCAAGCGTAGGGGTTTACATCATAGAGGAGGACGCGACGCAGCTATTGACGCGGGCGCTGTCTGACGGCGGATCTCAAGACGACGAGATCATGGTCGAGCGTTACGTGCCGGGTCGCGAATTGACCTGTGCCGTAATGGGGGACGTTGCTTTGGGTGTAATCGACATTGTGCCGATGACCGAGTTTTACGATTACAAGGCGAAGTACGCGCCGGGTGGGTCGAAGCATGTGCTTCCGGCCGAGATTCCCGACGACGTGTACCGCCGTATCCAGCAATACGCCCTGAAAGCGCACGAGGCGCTCGGTTGCCGTGGCGTGAGCCGGTCCGATTTCCGCTATGACGACACCCATGACGGGCCTGGTGAACTCATCATTCTGGAAACCAATACGCAACCCGGCATGACCGAGACTTCTCTGGTGCCGGAACTTGCCGCTCATGCGGGACACTCCTTCGAGGAGCTCGTGAGCTGGATGGTCGAGGACGCATCATGTGGCCGCTGAGCCGCATATTGGCTGATGACGATGCGCATGCGCCTGCAAACGGGCGTTCGCGGGAGCGACGGCGTCTTCCGCTTCGTATTCCCATGTGGCGAAGCGGCACACCCGGGCGGCCGGCGAGCCGTGCGCGCGCCGAACGGATGCGGCGCCTCTGGCACGAGATCGCCCGGGGCAAGGCCGGTGACTGGTACACGACTTGGGCGACGAGCGGATTTCTCACGCTGGCATTGACCTATGCCGTTGTCGCGGGCGGCCACGGCCAGACACTGAGTGCTGCTGTTGTCGGGCTTGCCGACACCGGATTGAGTGCAACGGGCTTCACGGTGGACAAGATCACCGTGACAGGACGCCAGCGCGCACAGATGGCGGACATTCTGGCAGGCGTCGGCGTCGAGCGCGGTAATTCGATCCTCAGCTTTGATACCGATGCGGCCAAATTCCGCATCGAGCAGCTCGGCTGGGTCCGCTCGGCCTCGGTCCAGCGCGTTTTTCCAGACAAGATCTATGTGGAGATCACGGAGCGCAGGCCATTCGCCGTATGGCAGCGTGACGGACTGTTTTCGGTCATCGACGATACAGGCGCGCGTCTCAACGGACTGAAGGCCGAGGACTTCACACATCTTCCGCAGGTCGTTGGCGTCGGAGCCGGGCGCAAGGCCGCCGATATTCTCGGTGCAATCGAACGCGAGCCTTTGCTGAAACCACTGGTCAAAGCGGTTGTGCGTGTCGGCAATCGCCGCTGGAACCTGCAGATGACCAACGACATCACGATTCTGCTGCCGGAAAACGGCGCTGAGCCGGTACTCGCCGAGCTGGTGAAGCTCGAGACGGAACACAACATCCTGTCGAGAGACGTCCGGCAAATAGACTTCAGACTGCCCGACCGGGTCGCAATTCGTCTGTCCGACGAAGCTGCTGACCGGCGGCGCGAGACATTGGCCTTGGGGGGCAAGGTAAAGCGTAAAGAAGGCAAGGACACATGACCGTTGTCTCCCTCAATGACCGAAACGGAAACGGCAAATCCATAAGCGGCTCCCGGCCGAGTTATGTTGCCGCGCTCGACATTGGCAGCACGAAAGTCTGCTGCCTGATCGCCAAAGTGGTGAATTCACGCAGTCCCGCGGGTACGGGGGGCGCCGGCCTCCAGGTGCTTGGCATGGGGCATCAGGTGGCGCACGGCATTCGCGCCGGCTCAGTTGTTGATATGGATGCTGCCGAGCGGTCAATCAGGGCCGCGGTGGATGCTGCCGAACGGATGGCGGATATCACCATCGACAGCGTCTTCGTCAACGTTTCGGGTGGCCGCCCGTACTGTCATCGCAATTCGGGAGAGGTCCGGCTGGCCGGTCGTGCCGTCAACAGCCAGGACGTGAGCCGTGCGCTCAACACGGCGCGGTCCGGAATCGACGTCGGCAACCGCACGGTCGTGCATGCCGTGCCTGTAAGTTACACGCTTGACCGGAACGTCGGGGTGACGGAACCGGAGGGCATGTTCGGCGACCTGCTCGGTGTCGATCTGAATATCACCACAGTCGAGCCGGGTCCGATGCGCAATCTTGCGCTGTGCATCGAACGGTGCCACCTGGGCGTGAACGCATTCGTGCTCGCTCCGCATGCCAGTGGCTTGTCCAGCCTGGTCCGCGACGAAACGGATCTGGGCGTTACCTGCATTGACCTTGGTGGCGGCACGACCAGCGTTGCGGTCTTTTTCGAGAACAGACTCGTATTCGGCGATGTCATTCCGGTGGGCGGGCACCACATCACGACCGATATCGCCCGGGGCCTGTCAACGCCGGTGGCGCACGCGGAGCGGATCAAGGCGCTCTATGGCAGCGGGCTGCCCAGCGCGACGGATGATCGTGAGCTGATCGCCGTGCCGCTGGTCGGCGAGCGCGGCACCGATACGGTCAACAAGATCCCGAAGTCGATGCTGACCGGCATCATTCAGCCGCGCATCGAAGAGACGCTGGAACTTGTCCGCGACCGGATCAAGGCGAGCGGCTTCGAACATCTGGCCGGCAGGCGCGTCGTGCTGACCGGAGGGGCCAGTCTCATGACCGGCATGCAGGCGCTGGCGACAACCATTCTGGACCGGCAGGTCAGGATGGGTGGCCCGAAAGCCGTGCCCGGGCTGCCTGAAGCGGCATTGGCACCGGCTTTTGCAACGGCAACGGGTTTGCTCGAATATGCGGTTGATCCGGAAGTGCAGATCAGCGCGATGCCCGGACAGACCCAGATGGTCGCCAATGACGGCGGGTACTTCGCCCGCATCGGCCAGTGGATCAAAGAAAGCTTCTGATTTCAGGGCTTTAGGTCAGGTTCTGACGATCTTGATTCCGGTTTGAGCCGGTTTCGAGCTGCTACTCCTGCGTGTTTTCTGCGCGCCTGCTGCACTGTGGCCGTGCAGCGGAGAGCATATTTCCAAGCACTTTTACGGTTCTGTTTCGCAGGGGATGCGGCATATGCGCATGTCCGGCGTTAACCAGCTGTTAACCTTTTCCATGGCATTGGCGCAAAAAAAGACAGGTGCGTAAACGCGCGTTAACGATTTGTTATGGACTTGGTAACAAAGTTAAACGGAACCTTAGTACCTAATAAAAATTCGGTAACCGAACAGAGATTGCTATGACGATAAATCTCAAGCTCCCCGATTCAACGGATCTCAAACCGCGCATCACCGTTTTCGGTGTCGGCGGCGCCGGCGGCAACGCCGTCAACAACATGATCGAATCGAACCTGCTCGGCGTCGAGTTCGTCGTTGCCAATACGGATGCCCAGGCGCTCGCGCAAAGCGGTGCGGAGAGACGCATCCAGATGGGGACCGCCCTGACCGAAGGTCTTGGCGCGGGGTCTCAACCTGAAATAGGAGCGGCGGCCGCCGAAGAGGCGCTGCCCGAGATTATCGACCATATTGCCGGTGCGCATATGGTGTTCATTACCGCCGGCATGGGCGGCGGCACCGGAACAGGTGCCGCACCCGTGATCGCGCGGGCGGCCCGGGAGCAGGGCATCCTGACCGTGGGCGTGGTGACCAAACCATTCCAGTTCGAAGGCCAGCGGCGCGCCGCGACGGCGGAGCGTGGCATCGCCCAGCTTGCCGGTCACGTGGACACGCTGATCGTTATCCCGAACCAGAACCTGTTCCGTGTCGCCAATGAAAAGACGACATTTGCGGATGCCTTCGCCATGGCCGACCAGGTGCTTTATTCCGGCGTCGGCGGCATCACCGACCTGATGGTTAAGGAAGGCCTGATCAACCTCGATTTTGCCGACGTCCGCTCCGTCATGAGCGAGATGGGCAAGGCGATGATGGGCACCGGCGAAGCGTCCGGCGAAAAGCGGGCACTGGAAGCGGCCGAGGCCGCGATCGCCAATCCGCTGCTCGACGACGTCAGCATGAAGGGCGCGCGGGGCCTGCTGATCAACATCACGGGCGGCAACGATCTGACGCTCTACGAAGTCGACGAGGCCGCGACCAGAATTCGCGAGGAAGTCGACAAGGAAGCCAACATCATCCTGGGTGCCACGTTCGACGAGCACCTGGAAGGCGTGATCCGCGTGTCGGTGGTCGCCACCGGCATTGCGCAGGAAACATTCGTGACACTGCCTGAAGAGGAAGCCGCCGCGGCGGCCCGTCCGTCTCCGGTTTCAACCCGCCGGGCTGCCTACGTCATCTCCGACCGGCCGGCATTCAAGCCGATCAAGCCGGCGGCAGCAGAAGACGACCACGACCGCGAGATTGCCGCGGAGCCGTGTCTACCGGCTGATATCCCACACGAGCCCGAGCCGCTTGAAGAGCCGGCACCGGCAATGCACGTTTATGAAGATGACGACCTGGGCGACATCCCGGCTGAGCCGGAACCGCTGGAGGAGCGTCTTGCGACACCGCAGGTTGCCGAACCGCCGGCACCGATGACGGAGCTGCCGCAGGCACGCGAAAGCATGCGTCAGGCACCGCCGCCTGCAGCCAGGGCACCGGCGCCGCAGCCGCGCATCGCACCGGCCCAGAATGCCGGTACGGGCAAGCCGCGTATGCCGGATGTCGATGATTTTCCGCCGATCGCGGTCCGCGAAATCCGGGCGCGCGAAGGAAATGTCGAGGAAATCGGCCTGCAGGCACACAAGAAGCGTGCAGGATTTCTGGAACGCCTCGCCAATGTTGGACTCGGACGCAAGGAGCCTGTTGTGGCATCACCAAAAAGACAAGAACCAGTCATGCCCTCGCAATTCGGCGCCGAAGGCCCGAGTACGCCGGCTCCGGCGATTCAACGCCAGCCCGTCAGCGAGGTGCGCCAGCCGGCGGCCAAGCCGACGCCGGCGCAGGATCCCGAGTTTGACGAGGATCAGCTGGAAATTCCGGCATTCCTTCGCCGTCAGGCAAACTGATCAGCACTCACCGAACGGGGACCTTTTGAGGTTCCCGGCAGGGCGACGCGCCGCCTGATTCAGGCTGTGCGCAATCCGCCGTCGATGCCGGTCTTCTTTACGCCATCCTTGTCGTCTTTGTTGCTGCGTCGAGGCTACCTTGGCGGCATTCGACCGTGGTTAAGGCAGACAACGACCAGGGCGAATGCAATACTGGCGCGCGGCCCGGGAATGCTATAAAACACCGGGTATTGCGGCGAGGCTCTGAATTGGGGCAACAATGTCCACGCGGAGCTTCAACCGGTGTCGAAATCCGGTGTTTTTGAGTAGTGAATCGGTTGAAAATGAACAGTTTTTCGGAATCAGGAACATCCCATTCCGACGGCGGACCGCGCAGCAG
Source organism: Hyphomicrobiales bacterium (assembly GCA_965198845.1). Lineage (GTDB taxonomy): Bacteria > Pseudomonadota > Alphaproteobacteria > Rhizobiales > JAJFHC01 > CBDAQD01. Next base: position 4,483,883 of record CBDAQD010000002.1, on the reverse strand, counting down.
GCCAGCCTCTCGCTCCGGGCTGTCCGGTCTCGTTCTGATTCTCAGCCTGGGCGTCTTTCTGGGCGGGTGCTCGACGGTTTCGGGCCTCTGGGGCGAGGACGAAGCGTCAGCCGACGGAACCATCCAGCCCGCCGCCAACACGTCCGCCATCGAAACCGGCGATTCCGCGGAGAAGCTCTACCGCGAAGCGCAGGATCAGATGAAGGCCGGGAATTACCGGAAGGCCGCAAAGAAATACGAGGAAGTCGAGCGTCAGCACCCTTATTCGCAATGGGCGCGGCGTGGCATTCTGATGACCTCATTCTCGCACTATCAGCGTAATGCCTACGATGACGCCATTCTCGCCGCGCGGCGGTTCATCACGCTTTATCCGGGCCACAAGGACGCAGCCTACGCCTATTACCTCGTGGCGCTGAGCTACTACGAGCAGATCACCGATGTTGGCCGGGACCAGAAGGTCACGAAGCAGGCGCTCGACGCCTTGACGGAAGTGGAGCGGCGTTTCCCGGACAGCAAGTATGCGCCCGATGCGCGGCAAAAGGCGGTGCTTGCGCGTGATCACCTGGCCGGCAAGGAAATGAAAGTCGGCCGGTATTACCTCAAGAAGCACGCCTACGTGGCGGCAATTAACCGATTCCGCACGGTCGTTACCGACTATCAGACCACATTTCACACGCCAGAAGCGCTGATGCGTCTCTCGGAAGCCTATATGGCACTCGGCATCAAGGGCGAGGCCCAGACGGCGGCCGCGGTCCTGGGACACAACTTCCCGGATTCGGACTGGTACCAGGACGCCTATTCGCTGCTGGAATCGGATGGGCTGGCTCCCCGGGAGAACAAGGAAAGCTGGATAAGCCGGGCGTGGAAATCGGTGAATCCGTTCTGACATAGGGCGCCATGCTCGCAGCCCTGTCCATTCGCGATATCGTTCTTATTGACCGGCTCGATCTTGAAATCGACAACGGTCTCACCGTGCTTACCGGCGAGACCGGAGCGGGCAAGTCGATAATGCTCGATGCACTTGGCCTCGCTCTCGGTGCGAGGGGAGACGGATCGCTGGTGCGAACGGACGCCAAGCAGGGCAGCGTGACGGCGGCCTTCGATCTGGCGCCGGATCACGCGGTCTTCCAGTTACTCGAGGAAAACGACGTCGCGTCGGAGGGCGATCTGATTGTCCGCAGGACACAATCCGCCGATGGCCGCGCACGGGCCTTCATCAACGACCAGCCGGTCAGTGTCCAATTGTTGAGAGCGATAGGGCGCCAGCTCGTCGAAATTCACGGCCAGCATGACGATCGCGCATTACTCGATCCGGAAACGCATCTGCGTCTCGTGGACGCCTTCGGCGGCCTGACCGCGGACGCGATCGACGTCGAACAGGCCTGGCGGACGTGGCAGGACGCTGTCGGCAATCTCGAGGCGCATGAGCAGGCCATCGAAAAAGCACGGTCCGAACGCGATTTTCTCGAACACGCTGCCGCCGAACTCGACACTCTGGACGCGTCGGCCGGCGAGGAAGAGGAACTGGCAACGACCCGCCAGCTCATGATGCATGCGGAGAAGTTTGCAGAGGATCTGGAACTGGCCGATCAGGCGCTCGCGGGCGACGGCACGGTCGAAAGCAAATTGAGTGCGGCGCTCAGGAAACTCGAGCGCGCGGGCGAGCAGGCCGCCGGAAGGCTGGATGCCGCAATGACGGCAATCGACCGGGTTCTGGTGGAAATCGGTGAAGCTCGTTCAGCCGTGGCAGCCGCGATCGCCGACTTCGAATATGACCCCAAGAAACTCGAGGCTACCGAAGAGCGGCTTTTCGCCCTCAGGGCCATGGCGCGTAAGCACAATGTGCCGTGCGACAAACTGCCGGATCTTCTGAAGTCCTTTCAGGACCAGCTTGCGGCTCTCGCCAGCGATGAAAGTGATCTTGCGGCTCTTCGGGAAGCGGCGGAAGCGGCCAGGTCTGAGTATTTGTCCAAGGCGAATGCGCTGAGCGACAAACGTGCCGCGGCCGCACGGTCCCTGGATGAACTGGTGCTTGCCGAATTGCCGCCGCTGAAGCTTGAAAAGGCCCGTTTTGAAACCCGGGTCGATCATCTGGAGGAGGCCGCGGCCGGGCCTCGCGGATGCAATCGTATAGAGTTCACGGTTTCCGCCAATCCTGGGACGCCGCTCGGACCTTTGATGAAATTCGCGTCCGGAGGCGAGCTTGCCCGGTTCATGCTGGCACTGAAAGTTGTTCTGGCCGCGCGCGGCAGCGCGCCGTCGCTTATCTTCGACGAAATCGATACCGGTGTCGGTGGGGCCGTCGCGGAAGCCATTGGTCAGCGTCTTGCCAGACTTTCCGACAGTCTGCAGGTTCTGGCGATTACACATTCGCCGCAGGTGGCCGCGCGGGCCAATGCCCATGTCCGGATCGTGAAGCAGGCTGACCAGGGTGCATCTGAAGATCGTGTCGTCACACGCGTCGAACCGCTGGACGAGTCGATGCGCCGGGAAGAGATCGCTCGTATGCTTGCCGGAGCGACCGTGACCGACGAGGCGCGCGCTGCCGCGGACCGGTTGATCGGGAGCGAGGCATGACAGCCAGCGATATGGAATCCGGCACGGCGGATCATACGCCGGTGGAGAGCCTCGAAGAGACCGCGGCTGCTGCCGAACTCGAACGTATCGCGCTTGAGATGGCCGAACATGACAGGCGTTATTATCAGGACGATGCGCCGACCATTTCGGATGCCGAGTACGACGCCCTTCGTGCGCGCAACACCGCCATAGAGCAGCGTTTTCCGCATCTGGTCAGACCTGACAGTCCGAGCGCCAGGATAGGTGCGGCACCGTCTGAAAAATTCGACAAGGTGACCCATGCCGTGCCGATGCTCTCGCTCGGCAATGCGTTCTCCGACGAGGATGTCACCGAATTCTGTGAGAGGGTCCGCCGTTTTCTCGGGATCGATGCGGAGGAGCCGTTGGCCTTCACGGCCGAGCCGAAGATCGATGGCCTGTCGGCGTCCCTGCGTTACGAAAACGGAACGCTCATCGTCGGTGCGACGCGGGGTGACGGTCAGGTCGGTGAGAATGTCACCCAGAACCTGAAGACGATTGAAGATATCCCGCTGAAGCTGTCAGGATCAGAATGGCCGGACGTCATCGAGGTGCGTGGCGAGGTCTATATGAGTCACGCCGACTTCGATGCGCTCAACCGGCGGCAGGCGGAAAACGACGGACAGATCTTCGCCAACCCGCGTAACGCGGCTGCCGGATCGCTCCGCCAGCTCGACTCCAGCGTGACCGCATCCCGGCCGCTGCGGTTTTTTGCCTATGCCTGGGGAGAACTGTCGGGATCGCCGTTCGAGACCCAGTGGGATGCCGTCTCGGCAATCGGTTCCTGGGGATTTTCGACGAATCCTCTCATGCGGCTCTGTCATTCCGTCGAAGATATGCTCGATGTCTACCGGACGATCGAAGAGCAGCGGAGCGGTCTTGGCTACGATATCGACGGAGTGGTCTACAAAGTAGACCGGCTGGACCTCCAGCGGCGGCTCGGTTTCGTCTCCCGGTCGCCGCGCTGGGCCGTGGCGCACAAATTTCCGGCGGAAAAGGCAACCACCGTCCTGAATGCGATAGAGATTCAGGTCGGGCGCACGGGACAACTGACTCCGGTCGCCAAACTGGAGCCGGTCACCGTCGGAGGTGTCGTCGTGTCGAATGCGACGCTGCACAACGAAGACGAGATCGCGCGCAAGGATGTGCGTGAAGGCGACACGGTGATCATCCAGCGGGCCGGTGACGTCATTCCTCAGGTGTTGGGTATCATCGAGGACAAGCGTCCAAAGGATTCCAAACCTTATGTTTTTCCGGATACTTGCCCGGCCTGCGGCAGCCATGCCGTACGGGAAGTAAATCCGAAGACCGGCAAGGCGGATGCTGCGCGACGTTGTACCGGCGGGCTGATCTGCCCTGCGCAGGCCGTGGAGCGTCTGAAGCACTTTGTGTCCCGCACCGCGTACGATATCGAGGGCCTGGGTGCCAAACAGGTTGAGGCGTTCTACGAAGACGGCCTCGTGATGCAGCCGGCCGACATATTCACGCTGGCGGACCGCGACAGCCGCAGCCTGAAGCGTCTGAAAGACCGGGAAGGGTGGGGCGAGACGTCGGTCCGAAACCTGTTCGCAGCAATCGACGAACGGCGCAACGTCTCGCTCGACAGGTTCATTTTCGCACTCGGCATCCGTCATGTCGGCGAGACGACGGGGCGCCTGCTCGCCCGCACCTATGGTTCGATAGAGGCGTTTGTCGAAGCCATGGAACAGGCTGGGGACAAGGAAAGTACGGCCTGGCAAGATCTGCTCGCGATCGACGGTATCGGTGAAGTCGTTGCCGATGCCATTGCCGAGTTCTTCAAGGAACCGCACAACCGCACCGTTGTTGAGGACCTGCTCAAGGAGGTGTCGCCGACGCCTTTGGAAGCGGCTGACACGAGTTCGCCGGTTGCCGGAAAGACGGTGGTCTTCACTGGGTCGCTCGAACGCATGACGCGAAACGAGGCAAAGGCGCGGGCGGAGGGGCTGGGCGCGAAGGTTTCCGGCTCGGTCTCGGCGAAGACCGACATTGTGGTCGCCGGGCCGGGTGCCGGCTCAAAGCTCAAGAAGGCGCAGGAGCTTGATATCGAAGTCCTGAGCGAAGACGACTGGCTGAAGCTGATCGAAGATCAGTAGGGTCCTCGCGCAGCCGTCTAGGCTTTGCCCTTGATGTGCTTTGTCGCTTTTTCCAGCCAGTCCCGATCAGTTTCTTTCAACCGTGGCCCGATCGTATCGAAAACTCTCGTGTGGTAATCGTTAAGCCACTTCGCCTCGTCTTTCGTCAGCAACGAATTGTCGATCAGATTCAGATCAATCGGCGCGAGTGTGAGTGTTTCGAATCCGAGCATCCTGACGCCATCGGCTGCATCGTCCGAGCGGGTGTCCCGGCCAACGTCGTCACCGTCTTCGTCATCTTCGGCCCTGACGAGGACCAGATTCTCGATCCGGATGCCATATTCGCCCTGTTTGTAGTAGCCGGGTTCGTTCGAGATAATCATTCCAGGCTGCAGGGGGACCTGGCCGCCGGTCTTTGAAATGCGTTGCGGACCCTCGTGCACCGAGAGGTAACTGCCGACCCCGTGTCCCGTGCCGTGATCGTAATCGAGCCCAACCTCCCATAGCGGCAGACGGGCAAGAATGTCGATCTGAGTGCCTGACGTTCCCTCGGGGAAACGAGCTGTCGCAATCGCTATATGGCCCTTGAGAACACGGGTGAACCGGTCGCGCATTTCCGGAGTGGGATCGCCAACGGCGACCGTTCGAGTGATGTCCGTCGTGCCGTCCAGATACTGTGCACCAGAATCAATCAGGTAGATCGATCCGGGCTCAAGCTTGCGCGCGGTCTGATAGCTGACTCGGTAGTGCGCCATCGCCGCATTCGGCCCGCTCGCCGAAATCGACGGAAACGCGATATCCTTCAATTTGCCGGTTTCAGTCCGAAAGAGTTCAAGTTCCTTGGCGACAGAGATTTCGTCGAGCCTGCCTTTCGGAATCTCGGCGTCAAGCCAGGACAGGAAACGACAGACGGCCAGGCCGTCCCGTTTATGTGCCGTTCGCGTTCCGGCAATCTCAAAAGCGTTTTTCTTTGCCTTGAGCGCGATGCACGGATCAGCGCCACGCGTTACGTTGGCTTCGCCTTCGCGCAGGGCGAGGGTGATCTGGTGTGCTGCGGTGGCCGGGTCGACCCGGATTCGACGTCCCGGCTGCGAAGCCCTGATCAGGTCTTCCTCAAGATTCGCCGGTTCATGCAGTTCGGCGATCTCCTCCAGGTATCGTGTCGTCTGATCGTCCAGCTTTGCCGGTTCCAGGAAGAGAATCGCATTGCCGTCGGCCGGGATGATCGCGAAGGACAGCGAAACCGGAATATGAGGGACGTCGTTGCCCCGGATGTTGAACAGCCAGGCGATCGAATCAGGCAATGTCAGGATCACCGCATCGTCTCCGGCGCGTCTCAGTGCCTCCTGAACGGCCCCGATCTTCTCTTCAGCGGATTCGCCAGCGTGCTGCAGCGGCTGGACCACGACCGGTCCGGACGGCGGTGCCGGCTGGTCCTCCCAGATCGAGTCAATCGGATTGCCTTCAGTGGCCACCAGAACTGCGCCGGCACGGGCGCAGGCATTCTCGAAATGGCGGAACTGATTGCTGGTATGCAGCCAGGGATCAATCCCGATTCGCATATCCGGTCCGATCTTGGATGCCAGCCAGTCCGTCGGCGGCTCTTCGGTAACGTGATGCGGCTTGAATTCCCCGGTATCCACTTCCTGTGCGGCCTGCAGCGTGTAGCGGCCGTCCACGAAAATCGCGGCTTCCGACTCTAATACGATCGCCAGGCCCGCGGATCCGCTGAACCCCGTCAACCAGTGCAGTCTTTCCGCATAGGACGCGACATATTCACCCTGATGCTCATCGGCCCGTGGGACGATAAAACCGTCAAGGCCGCGCTCGGCCAACTCGGCCCGCAACTGCTCAGCGCGTGCCGCACCCTTTGTCGGATCTGCTGTATCTTCGAATGATTGAAACATAGCCGGATGTTTTATTGCGCAGCGCAACGTATAGCAATGGGGAACCATTAGGAATCCGTTTACCGGCTATGCAATCGGTGCATTGCTGCAATGCAAAATGACCGCTACTCGAATTTGCTGCAACGCTTATATCGGAATCCAGTAACGATGCTCCGAACAACCTCCCTGCGCGGCGCATCGTGGAACACAGATGTTTTTAGGAGAGGCTGTTATGGCTGCGATTCACTACAATACCTCTGTTCCGGCCGTCGGTGCGGCACGCGCCGACGTCTCCCTGACAGAGCGACTCTACGGCGTTTTCAACTGGCTGAAGCACTTCCGTGCGATGCGCCGGGCCGAACGTGACCTTCTCGCTCTCGATGACCGTCTGCTTGACGACATCGGCATCGAGCGGGCCAACATTCACAACATGGTTTGGAACGGCCGCGAAAGCCGCTAACCAGGTGATTTCAGGATCAGGGTCGAGCGGGCCAACATTCACAACATGGTTTGGAACGGCCGCGAAAGCCGCTAACCAGGTGATTTCAGGATCAGGGTCGACCATTCGTCGATCCTGATCCGATTCTCCATTACAAAGCCCTGAATTCGATACGCGGCGAAGACCCGCGTTTCCTGTCGGCGCAAAAGGCCTGACAGGATGATGCGCCCACCGGGCGCAACGATCCCGGAAAGACCGGGAGCCAGTCCGATCAGGGGACCGGCCAGGATATTCGCAAGAACCAGATCAAACGGCGCCTGGGCTCTTATCGCTCTGTGGCCGAGGCCGGATGCGGTAACAGGCCGTAACAGAGGCGCCGTCCCGTTCAGAACCGCATTCTCTTTCGTGGTGTCCGTGGCGACAGGGTCGATATCGCTGGCCAGCACCACTGTCCTCGTCTGCTTTGCGGCGGCGATCGCAAGAACGCCGCTGCCACATCCAAGATCAAAAACTCTTCGCGGCTGAAACTTCTTCGATAATTTGTCGAGTGCCAGCAGGCAGCCCAGTGTCGTGGCATGGTGACCCGAGCCGAAGGCAAGGCCTGCATTGATCTCCAGATTGATTTTCCCAGGACTGTAGCGATTACGGTCGTGACTGCCATAGAGCATGAAGCGGCCGGCGGAAATCGGATGAAGTCTCTCCTGCGATTCCCGAACCCAGTCCCGATCTTCGACGGGGTCGATCTTCACGGACGGCGGTGCGAATCCATGCTGAGCCGCCGTAGCCCGGATCAGGTTGCCGAGTGTTTCCGCATCAGGCCGCTGGCTGTAATAGGCCTCAACGATCCAGAGGTCGCCTGCTTCATTGGTGTAACCGACGACTATCGCTTCCGGTTCGACAGCATCCTCCAGTGCCGCTGCAAGAGTTGCGGCAACAGGCTCGTTCGCGGATGCGGTGGCGCGAAACAGCTGCTGCGCTTCTTCCGTCGCACCGGTTACTGCTGACATTGGAGAACCTGCCGGGCTAGTGACGCTCGACGAAGGAGTCGAGAACCCGCTTGCGGCCAGCCTTTTCAAAGTCGATCGTCAACTTGTTGCCGTCGACGCCCGCGATCGTGCCGTATCCGAACTTGTCATGAAAAACGCGTTCGCCGGTCTGATACGACGCGGCCGACTCATCATCGCTTGCGACAAGTTCACCCTCGATGATGTGAGGCGTGGACCGGTAGGCTGTTCCTTCGGCATGGGCGCGCTGGGCACGCTGCCAGCCAGGAGTCGAATAGCTGCCTGAAAACGGCTCGTGGGAGGCTCCACGGTCAAACCGGCTTTCGCCGAAACCATATCCGCCGTAACCACCGCCCGATGTCTCAACGTCGACATGAGGCTCGGGCAGTTCGTCAATGAAGCGGGAGGGAAGGGCATTCTGCCACAACGCATGGATGCGGCGGTTGGCTGCGAAACTCACAAGCGCCCTCTGGCGTGCCCGGGTCAGTCCGACATAGGCCAGGCGGCGCTCTTCCTCGAGACCGGCTCGGCCGTTCTCGTCCAGTGCGCGCTGGTGCGGGAAAAGGCCTTCCTCCCAGCCGGGCAGAAACACTGTTTCGAATTCCAAGCCCTTGGCGCTGTGCAGGGTCATCAGGCTGACCTTGTCTTCGGTGTTGCCGGAATCGGTATCCATCACCAGGGCGATATGCTCGAGGAAGCCGCCCAGGTTCTCGAACTCCTCCATGGAGCGAACCAGCTCTTTGAGGTTGTCCAGTCGTCCCGGCGCGTCCGCAGACTTGTCGTTCTGCCACATTTCCGTATAGCCGGACTCGTCCAGGATCATTTCGGCCAGGTCCGTATGGGGCAGCCCCTCTATAAGCGAGCGCCATCGCGAAAAGGAGTCGACAAGATCCTTCAGGGATCGCCGCGCCTTTGACGTCAGCTCGTCCGTTTGCACAATCGACTGAGCGGCGCGCATGAGCGAAACGCCGGATGAGCGTGCGAGATCGTGCAGCTTCTTGATCGTCGCGTCGCCGAGGCCTCGCTTGGGGGTGTTGATGATGCGCTCAAACGCGAGATCATTGTCGGGCTGCGCCGTGACCTTGAGGTAGGCGAGCGCGTCACGGACCTCTCGCCGCTCGTAGAACTTGGGGCCCCCGATGACCTGATACGGGACGCCGAGAGTGATGAAGCGGTCCTCGAACTCGCGCATCTGGAAGCTGGCGCGGACGAGGATGGCAATCTCGGTGAGCAGATGGCCATCGCGCTGGTACTGCTCGATGTCTTCGCCGATGGCGCGGGCCTCTTCTTCGCCGTCCCAGACGCCGCGGACGCGAATCTTCTCGCCGTCGACATCCTCCGTGTGCAGGGTCTTGCCTAACCGGCTTTCGTTATGGGCTATCAGGCCGGACGCAGCCGCCAGGATATGTCCGGTTGACCGGTAGTTGCGCTCCAGACGGATGACCTGTGCGCCTGGGAAATCCTTTTCGAACCGGAGAATGTTGTCGACCTCCGCGCCGCGCCAGCCGTAGATCGACTGGTCATCGTCACCGACACAACAGATGTTCTTGTGACCCTGGGCCAGAAGGCGCAGCCACAGGTACTGCGCGACGTTCGTGTCCTGGTACTCGTCGACGAGCATGTAGGCGAAACGGCGCTGGTAATCCGCAAGCACATCAGGATTGTCCTGGAACAGCCGGAGACACTCGAGCAGAAGGTCTCCAAAATCGGCCGCATTGAGTACCTTGAGGCGTTCCTGATAGGCCGCATAGAGCTCGCCGCCGCGGCCATTGCCGAAAGCATGGGCCTCGCCGCCTGGAACCTTGTCGGGCGTCAGGCCCCGGTTCTTCCAGCCGTCGATCTGGCCGGCCAGCTGGCGCGCGGGCCAGCGTTTTTCATCGAGCCCTTCGCTCTGAATCAGCTGTTTCAGTAGCCGGATCTGGTCATCCGTGTCGAGGATGGAAAAATCCGACTTCAGGCCGACGAGTTCGGCATGACGCCTCAGGATCTTGACGCCGATGGAGTGGAATGTGCCGAGCCACTGCATGCCTTCAACGACGCCGCCGATGAGAGCGCCGATGCGGTCCTTCATTTCGCGCGCGGCCTTGTTGGTGAAAGTGACCGCTAGGATCTGGCCGGGCCATGCCCGCCGGGTATACAGCAGATGGGCGAGGCGCGTCGTCAGGACCCTGGTCTTTCCGGTGCCGGCACCGGCCAGGACCAGTACGGGACCGTCCAGTGTTTCTACGGCCATTCTCTGTTCGGCATTGAGCGACTGGAGATAGGGCGGTTCCGCGCCCGCAGCGGATGCCCGTGCGGCAATGCCGCCGGGTTGAGGCGGGGCGGCGGCCATCTCGTCATCATACTGGCCGAGGTCGAACGGATCAGAAGGTGCCATGTGGATTCCGGTGGCTGACGCTATCGTCTAGCACATGCGAACGTGAGTCGGATGCCCCGAAAAGCGGTTGCGCTGCCGGGTCATGCTCAATGTTATATGGCGTGCGCCCGCGTTGCAAAAATAGCGATCAGGTGAAAACGGTGGTCGAGACTGGTTACCGGAACCGTTCAACAGCGGCAACATGTTCATTGACTCTCTGTGCACCTTGCGGGGTATGTTCCGGGCGCCGTGCGATGCGTTGTCAGGGCAACGGTGTTTTTCAGATGCCCTGCGTCGCGAACGGTTGACGATGTGGCGTCTACCACCATCTGGCGGGCCTTAAGCGGGGGGCCTGCGCGGCGGTCTGATACGGGTCGTGCAGACCGTCAACCATGTAATTTGCGGAAGGAGGGGCTCATGCGCGCTCTGGCTGCAATCGCAGTGCTTGTGCTGATTGGACTTGGTCCGGTCCAGGCCGACGACAAGTTCATCGTGAAGACCAGTGCCCACCAGCGTGACGGACACGCTTAACCGGCTGACCGACGTATTGACCGAACGCGGCATCACCGTGTTTGCCAGAATTGACCATGCGGCCGGAGCAATTGCGGTCGGCGACAAACTGTCTCCATCCCAGCTGCTGATCTTCGGAAGCCCCAAAATTGGCACACCTCTGATGAAGTCCAACATCAGAATTGGTCTCGACCTGCCCCTGAAGGCGCTGGCCTATGAGGAGCGTGGCACCGTGTATCTGCTCTATACGAATCCGGAGGCGCTCAAGGCCCGGTATGCGATATCCGACCGCGACAAGGTGTTTGCGGCGATGGCGGGCGCGCTCGACAAATTGACAACGGCGGCGACCTCCAGCAAATAGCGCCGGTAGCCGGAGCGAATCTCCAGCCTCTCGCCTTCATCCATGGCCGGTTGCCGGCCGTCACGGATTAAGGTGCCCTGACAGGCGTCCATGTGCTGCAAATGAGGGATGACAAGAGATGATCGGGTCCGCAGCCATCATCGGATACGGGCATTTTGGCGCCTTCCTGCATATCCTCGCACAGCGATATGTGCCGGACGTGACGCTCAAGATCCATTCGCGCCGTCATACGCCCGATGGCACACTATTCGTGTCTCTGGAGGAGGCCGCCGCGTGCGACGTCGTCGTGTTGGCGGTGTCGATCAGTGCCTACGAGAAGACCCTCGAGGCGCTTCTGCCGCATCTCGGGCCGGATACCATCATCGTCGATGTCGCGACCGTCAAAGCCTATACCGGTGACTTGATCCGCTCAAAGATGAACGGCCGCCGGTTCGTTTCAATGCATCCGATGTTCGGTCCTGAGAGCTATGCCAAGCGGGGAGGGGACGTCACAGGCTTCAGGGTCGTCGTCACGGACTCGGAGCTTGGGCCGGAGGAGTTCAAGACGCTGTGCGGGCGGCTGACCGAACTCGGGTTTTCCGTTCTGGAGAAATCGGCTGAGGACCACGACCGGGATCTCGCGGAGACGCTCTTTCTCACCCATTATGTCGGGCAGGTTATCGCCCGGGGCGGATTTGAACGGACGAATATCGATACCGTCTCGTTCGGCTATCTCATGGACGCAGTCGACAGCGTGCGACACGACGGAGCGCTGTTCGAAGAGGTCTGCCAGTTCAATCCGCATTGCTGGCAGGTCGTGGAACGATTTGACAGGAGCGAGCGCCAGGTGAAGGAGAAGCTCCTGGAAAACGTCAAATCCGACAAGACGTGACAGGCGGCGGGCGGTGAAAGCTGCCCGGATAAAGCCGCCGGAGGCCGCCTTATACCAGCCGCTCGTGCCGCAGGAAGTCGACGATCGCGCCGACCGTCCGTTCCAGAGGAGGGTGCTTGATGGCGGTTGCGGACAGTGAGCAGGCGCGCCGGTAGTTGCTGTTGTCGTAGCGCTTTCGCTTCATATGCTCCAGCTTGTGCAGATTGTGACTGACAAACCCGCGCAGGGGGAACAGGTCGTCGTCCTCGTGGCAATGGGCATTCACGTGATCGAGAAATCCGTCCGGGCTCACGGTCTCGAATGAATAGCCGTAGTTTCGCGTAATGGCGGAGCAGACACTGTCGAGCGCGTAATGGGTCGATTCGGTGATGTGGAACGTGTCCAGTTTCACGTTATCCAGAAGCGAAATGGCGACGATGTTGTTCGCGCAGATGTCGACGGGAACGAAGCTGAGCTGGTTTTCCAGATCCACCGAGATACCGTGACGTATCATGTAGCCAAGGACACGTGCGGTGATGTCGCGGGCGACGAAATGCGCGTTCCGCGACGCGGTCACGAGCGAAGGCCGGTAAATCTTTGCACGCTGGCCCCGGCGGATGGCTTCGTGCACGAGCTGCTCGGACACCCACTTTGTCTGGGCATATCCGAAATCGATCCCCTTCATCGTTCGGTTGCGGGCCGTTTCCTTCAGGCGGTCCAGAATGGACCAGCCGAATATGAAGGTGGTGGAGATGAAGTGAAAGGTGGCGCCATTGCCCGAGGCCGCCAGTTCGAGAAGTGTCCGCGTGCCTGACACGTTCGCCGGTTTCAGGGATCTGTATGGCTTTACGTAGTCGACCTCGGCGGCGCAGTGATAGATGTTGCCGACCTGACCGGCCAACCGCTCCCATTCCGAGGTCTCGAGCCCGAGATGTTGTCTCGACAGATCGCCAGGCAGGACCGTTACGCGGGTGTCGATCCGGTTTTGCGCAGTTGCCGGGTCCAGGCCAGTTGAGGCCAGCGCCTGAACCAGCCGCTCGCGGCCGGACGCGGCATCTGGGCACCGGGCCAGCACGATCACCGGGCGTTCGGTCAGGTGCAGCAGGGACCGCAGCAGGTAGGACCCCAGAAATCCCGTGGCACCGGTAATGAACACCGCCCGGCCATTTTCTGCCTGCTGACGAGCCGCTGCACCGTTCCAGTCCGGAAGAACGCTGTCCTCGCGCATGGCGGATCGTTCCTCTTCGGCGACCGTCTTTGCGAGGCGGTCCACAATGTCTCTGAAAACAGCCCAGTCGGGCGATGCGGACCGGAACGAACGGTTCAAGTCGATCAGCTCGCCTACGGTCATGGCCTGTAGAACGGCGAGGTCGGAGAAGCTGTGGTTCTTCCCTCGCGCGCCCGGGGGCATTTCGGAAATCTTGTCTTCGAGATAGAGATTGAGCGTTACCAGATCGAGTGAATCGAGGCCGGCCGCCTCGAGCGGGAGGCGATGGTCGTCAAGGTCCGCGAGACGGTCCAGGATCTCCTCGATCACACGCTCGTACCGGACCGCGCCGTTGTCATCATCACCGGATGAAACAGACGCCACGACATCGATCCTGCCGCCGATCCAGCGTTCGCGGCAGTCGTGCCTGACGATCTTTCCGGAAGATGTATGCTGGATCGTGCCTTTGGGGACGATTGCGAGCGTGTCGGCGGAAACGCCGGCGGATTTTCTCACCTCGCGCTGGATGGCATGAAGCAGGGCCTCGCCTTCGCCGCGCGGACTTTCGAGGATGACCACCAGTCCTTCCTCGTCTCCGTTGTTGCCGCCGACTCCGAAGGCCGCGACAGAACCGGGACTTATATCCCTGAAGCTGCGTTCGATGAGGGCTTCGATGTCCGTGGGGTAAACGTTCTGGCCGCGAATGACGATCATGTCCTTGCGCCGGCCGCAGACGAACAATTCGCCGTCATGCAGGAAGCCCATGTCGCCCGTGCGCAAGTAATCGGTATTGTCGCCGCTGCCGGAAATGCGCGCTCTGAACGTCTTTTCAGTCAGATCCGGCCGGTTCCAGTATCCCCTGGCCATGCTGGGGCTCGAAACCCAGATTTCGCCGATGCGGTCTTCCGGCACCTCGGTAGAACTCTCCGGATCAACGAGCTTCACGCTGACCCCTTGCGGCGGCCGGCCGCAGCTCACGACCGTATGCCGGTGACGATGCGCCTGCGACGACCTGACGACGCCCGGCCGATCGCTTTCCAGCGCCCGCATATCGACCTCGAGAGGTCTCGGGGAACCATTTGTGACGCAGAGCGTGTGCTCGGCGAGGCCATAGCCCGCCACGACGGCAGAGCGCTTCAGTCCCCAGGGTTCGAACTTCCGGACGAAGCGGTCGACCGTCTCGTGCTGGATCGGTTCGGCACCGTTCATGAGGCAGTCGAGCGAACTGAGATCGATTCCGGCCAGGTCTTCCGGCGCCACCTTGTCATCCCGAAGGCAGTATTTGAGGGCGAAGTTGGGCGCCGACGTAATCGAGGCCCGCACGTCCGAGATGATCCGCAGCCAATTGTGGGGGCGCTTCAAGAAATCGAGCGGTGAAATAATATGAGAGGTTCCGCCGGACGTTACGGCGAAGAGATAGAAGCCCACGAGCCCCATATCGTGATAGTGCGGCAGCCAGGATACGCCGACCGGAATCCTGTCCGGAGACGTGTCCAGAATGAGTCCCGAATTGTGGATCACGTTTTCATGGGTGACCATCACGCCGCGCGGGTTTTCGGTCGAACCCGAAGTGTATTGCAGAAACAGGATGTCACCCGGCGTGGCTGCGAAATGATCGGTGCGTGTTTCGAGCGCGGTCGTTTCGATCAAAGACAGCGGACCGGCCGCTGAATCGGGGGCTGTCAGTCCGGTCAGTCTGTCGGCCAGGCTGTCTTCGTGGAGGATGGCTTTGGCGCCGCTGTCGCGGGCGATGTGTTCGATCCGCTGCGTATCCCCGCCTGCCCTGGACCGCCCCGGCGGCGGAACGGGAACCGGGATGGAGCCGATTTTGGCACACGCGTAGAACGCTGCGGCAAAGTCCGGTCCCGGCTGATAGGCGAGGAGAACAGGCTCTGACGGCCGCACCAGGCCGGTGTCACGAAGAGCGTGGGCCAGGCCGTCGGTGTTCCGGTGAAACTCACCGAATGTGCACTGGCTGGTGACGGTTCCTAACGCATTCCGAAAGACATAGAGAGGACGGTCGGGTGCGGATCCGGCCTTTTCGTCAAGCAATGCGATGAGAGAGCGCATATCAACACGAACTCAGGCGTCCCGCAGTTGTCCAGGCACCAACACAAAGAAATGCGCGAAGGCCATGTCGACCTTCGCGCTCTGTCGCCCGCAGGACGTGTGGATCAATTGAGATTGACCCTGACGCCTGCGCTCAAGACGTTGAAGAACTGTGTCGGCGAATCCACATCGATGCCGGCCGCCGTGGTGTCGTAGTTCGTATGGGTGATGAAGCCCGCCCGATAGCGTCCGGTGAGCGATATCATCGGCGTCAGGGGCACTTCGACACCCGCGATGAGGTTCGCGACAAAAGCGGTGTCGTCGTCATTGACTGTGAAGGTGCCGCCGACAGCGCCGTGATTGTCGATGTCGATGTGGACGAGGCCGATGCCTGCACCGAGGAAGGGCCGCAGCAGGTATCCCGAGAAATCCGGGTCATAGAGTACGTTGACCATGGCGCCGTAGCCGTCGACGTCTCCGCTGTGCGGGATTGCCGGTCCGCCCAGATACACCTTGCCGTCTTCGCCGTGGCTGAGGCTGAGTTCGAGCTCGCCGCGCCATTGCGGGGCTATGCTGGTGCCGACGGTCAACGAAAATGAGTAGCCGTCTTCTTCGTTCCAGGTGCCGCTGCCAAGACCGGGACCATTCACGTCGATCTCGGAGTTCGGCGGCAGGAAGGCATTGGCCATGCCCTGCACATACCAGTGCTGCCCGAAAGTCGACCCGAACCCGTCAATGGCTTTCGCCGGCGTAACCACCATTGCCGTTGCGGCGACGGCAAGAACTGAGAGAAGCTTTTTCACTGTGAGACCCCATCCACCCGTGACTTCGGAGCAACTTCCGGCAATTTCCTGCTTTGCCGGTTTGTGCACCGAATCGTCAAAATCCAATGCTGCCTTGATCAGCCGACTTCAGTCCGCTAGCGGCCCAATGTCAAACTCCTCGCGGCACACGTTGCCGTGAATCCTCATAACGGTCGATAACTGTTGCATTTGGGAGACAGTAATTGGTGATAACCGGGCCGCCGGCGGATCATTCATAAGCCCAATTTATCACGGGATTGTCCAGTTACGCTGAGCAATGAGCTTTCGCTCGCCGTCACTGGCCAGGTGAGCGTCCCAATGCGCAAGGATTGGATTGATCCGATCCCGCCAGGCTTCCGGACGGAAGATTGCCATCGTGATCATTGTTCCGTATCCCAGAGGCATTACGGGCGCGTCCCTGTCGGCATGTTCGCGCTCGTAATACGGTCTGCGGGCATTGACGTGGTGATCGGGATGGCGTGTCAGGTTGTAAAGAATGGCGCTTGAGATGGCCCGGCGACTGTCCCAGGAGTGACGCCGTGCGACGGGCGTACCCGGCACGCGGACAAGACCGTAGTGTTCAATGAAATTGACCAGTTCGAGATAGACCTTGCCGTTCAGCGCCATGAAGACGAATGCCATCACCCCGGGCCATCCGGCGAGCCAGTAGAATGCAACGGCATAGGCCACGGACATCAGTTGTCCGCGCGCAGCCCGGTTGGAGAAGCTCCAGGACGACTTTCCCATTGCGCGCAGCCGATCACGTTCCAGCGCAAACGCGTGGAGAAATCCGCCCACGGTCGAGGTGACCACAAAGGACACGATGTATTGACCGCGCCGGGCGGTGGCCGGATCGTTCTCGGTCCCTGCATTGCGGTGATGGCCGTCTATGTGCTCGACCAGGAATGTGGTGTCCAGGTTGAACGCGAGCAGCCAGCGCCCGATGATCGGGTCAAGCGTCCTTTCGGTGCGGTGTATCAGTTCGTGAGCGACATTGATGCCGGCGACGCCGTAACAGATGCCAATGCTCATTGCTCCGCCGAGCAGGTGCCACCACGACGTGGCGGAATGATTGCCCATCAGGTCGGAAATGCCGATAGCCCGAGCAATGCCATTGAGATTGAAGGGGTCGTGGCCGCTCAGCATGACGCAATAGAGCACGCTCAGGACCATGAGCAGCGGTAATGTCGTGTAGAGCAGGGCGTTGAGCAGCCACCGGCCGCCTTTCAGGGGTTCGGCGATTTCGTCGCCACCCCATTCATCGCCAATCGTGGTGATCGCGATGATCAAAGCAAAACCGCTCCACATCCACAGACCGCCCCATGCGATCGTAATGATCGTGACGACGATCAGTCCGTTCATCGCACCGAAACGCGCATAGGGCCAGAAACGACCAATCGCGCCGTTGTCCGGACTGGTGTTCTGAATTTGATCAGGTGTCGGTGACATGATGGCTTTGGCCAGCGAGTCTTTGTTGCCCTTCAGGACAAACTAGCGGGTGGTCGCGCTGAAGGAAATGGCGTTCGAACGTTGAGGCCCGCGACGAATACGCCGCCTGCCGCCGGGGCATTTGACAGCGCAATGTTCGGTCTTATTGTGGCTTTAGCTGCAACCCTCGGCATCGCGGTCGACCGGGACAATTCTGTTCAATGGGAATATTTGCATTCGGCCTGGAGCGTATTGGGCTGGTCAGTGCCAGAGCGCCATTGGCTAGTCTGATTGTCCTGATCACCGTGACGGTTGTTGCGCTCTTTGGTGTTGCCCGGGTCACCTTCGACGACGATCTGAGGCGACTATTCCGTTCGCAGGACGCGATCTACACAATTTACGAACGGCTGCAGGCTGCATTTCCGACGTTGGAAAACCAGCTCATCGTCGTTGCGGAAGGCGCGG
The DNA here is from genome assembly GCA_965198845.1 of Hyphomicrobiales bacterium. Classification (GTDB taxonomy): domain Bacteria; phylum Pseudomonadota; class Alphaproteobacteria; order Rhizobiales; family JAJFHC01; genus CBDAQD01. The sequence goes on along the minus strand of CBDAQD010000002.1, from coordinate 4,465,837 downwards.
CCCCCTTGACGGGGACTCAGATGTCCGCTCTGCGTGACCTGCATCTTGATCTTCAGTTTGTCAGCAATGTCAGTGGAGTTGCCTCGCTGTTCACGTTGCGCCGCCCAGCGGAGGGCGAGGGCGATCCGAAACCGATCTTTCCCGCAGAACTTCCCGAAGGGAGCGCGCTGGAGCGGTTGCTCAAGGAAGCACGTGCCCATCCGCAGTTTTCGTCCAGGCTCATTGCTGACGACAATCGCGCCGCAATGCTCTTCGTCTCCTTGTCGAAGAGCCGGATCGGCGTTGAGGAAACCCAGGCGCTGCTCGGCGATATCGATACTCTGCTTCGCGAGACTTCGGAGGCAAGTGGACTTCGCCTCGCCACAACAGGTTCCCTAGCGATCAGGCAGGAGATCAAACTGGCGCTGAAGCGTGACCTGTATCTGTTGACTCTGGTGGGGCTTCTTGTCGCTGTCGCGGTGTGTACGATTTTTTTCCGCCGGCCCAAGCTTGTCCTGATTTCGAGCCTGCCGCCTGTGATTGCCGTCGCCTGGGTGATCGGAGGATACGGTCTTGGTGGTTATCCGATCACGACGCTCAACAACGTCCTCCCGACGCTCGTCCTGGTTATCGCCTTTTCAGACTCGGTTCACATGGTACAGGCCATTCGCCGCAAAATCGGTCGCGGTACGGTCGTCGGACGGGCAGCGCGTGAATCCGTCATGGAAGTCGGGCCTGCCTGCGCGATGACCTCGGTGACGACGATGATTGCCTGTCTCAGTCTGGCATTGAGCAGTGCGGCGTCGGTGAGGGAATTTGCCTTTGCCGGCACGATTGCCATCTTCATGGCCTTTCTTTCCGTGATCACCGTCGTTCCAGCGCTCGCCGTCCTGCTGATGAATTCAGACCGCGGTTCGGACCGCGCTGACCAAAAACGCGCGTTCGGCGGCGTGGTCAATTCGCTCACCGATCTTGTGTACCGCTTCGTCCGCCACAGGCCGCGACTTATTTCAATTGCGAGCGTCGTGCTGCTTGCCGTGACCGGCACGCTCTATTTCAAGGTGGGTACCGATTATGATTACCGGACCTATCTGTTGCCCGAGAGTCCAGCCAATCAGGTCATCGATCTCATAGACAGGAAACTTGGCGGGGCGAACGCGGTTTACGTTCTGGTCGAAGACAAGTCGAAAGGCGCTGCCGAGCCCGGGAAGTCCGTCGAAGTCTTGCGTGCCGTGGAGCAGGCCGCCAGAAGCAACCCGAGTTTTCGAAGCGTCATTTCTCTCGCCGGGATCCTGGACTCATCCGGTATGAATGATGCCGGTCAACTGATCGATCGTCTGCCGAAGCACATATCGAACCGGCTGATTTCAGACGACGGCAGGACCCATCTCGTGACACTTTTCATGCCTGCCAGTTCTGCGATCGTGACGCGTCAGGTCGTCGGGGCCCTTGATGCAGCGCTAGTGCCAATCCGCAAGCGGCATCCGGATTACGGCATTGAACCGACCGGGATCGTTCCGGTCGGTGCCATTGCAAGCGAACAGATGATTGGAGGATTGAAGCAGAGCCTTGCGGCGGCGGTGCTGGTTACGGTGCTCGTGATCGCCATATCACTGCGCTCGATCCTGTTGGCTGCAGTGTCTGCTGTCCCGAATCTGCTGGCTCTTACTGTCGTTGCGGCAGCCCTCTATCTATTTGGCAGTGCGTTTCAGATTGTCAGTGTCCTGGCGCTCACGATTGCGTTCGGGATTGCCGTCGACAATACGATCCATTTGCTGAACCGTTATCGGCTTGAGCGCGTCAGAGGCCATGGCGATCGGGCTCTCGATGCCAGCATTCGCACGATCGGACCGATTCTCGTCGCGACCACCGTCATTCTCTCGGCCGGTTTCGGGGTTACACAGCTCAGTACATTGCCGATGGTCGAGATCTTCGGCAGGCTCTGCATCTTTGTGCTAAGTACCGCCCTTGTTGTGGCGCTCGTTATCCTGCCGGCGCTGGTCCTATCCACAGGCACGCATTCCCGAGACCAATGACTTCGAACGTACCGGAAGCCGGGCTGAAAACTGTTTACCGATGCGGCATCTTTCTGGTGCTGGGTGCTGCATTCATCCTGGCACCGGCGCGACCCCCGCTTCATGCGTCGCCGGACGACCGATCGCTGCTGCAGTCAATGGCCGGAAACTGGAAGGGCAGGGGAACGGTTCGACGGACTGCGGGTGCGGCGACGGAGCCGGTCAGCTGCAGGCTGGACAGCAGGTTTGATGAAAAGGCTTTCAAGCTGTCCATGGCCTATGTCTGTCTCGGTGTCGATGTGAAGGTCGAAACGAGAGGTACGTTGACGTACGTGCCGGCTGACAAAGCTTACCGCGGATCGTGGCATACGGTCGGAGCCAAGGCGAAGGCAACCGGCACAGGCAAGCGTTCGGGCAAGACGGTCCGCTTCTCACTCGACGGATTTCATCCGGAGACCAATGAACCGATGCGGAGCCAACTGACGCTGACTCTCAATGGCGCCAAACGGCTTGCGAATACACTGAACGCGGTCGATCCAAAGTCCGGCAAGAGCTTCAGGGCTTTCAGCGTGAATTTCCGGAAATAGGTTCAGGGTGTTCTGCCGCGCTATCTGTGCTCTTCCACATTGGCCTCGATCATGGCCGCATTGAAGGTGTCCAGGGCCTTGACGTGATCGGCCCAGCCAATGACGCGATTGGCGTCGAGCGGATCGAAAACAGGGATGCGTGTCTTGCCAACCGACGTCAGTGCGCGAAGGGCTACTTCCAATGAGTCGTCGGGCGTCAGCATAGGCGTGTCGTCATCCGGATCGACCTCGACATTTTCATCCTCAGCCAGAGGGATCATGAAGTCGCGTACTCTGAGGCTGCGCACAAGTTGCCGATGTGTGCCCTCGTGCAGGAAAAGCCCCCGGAGTCCGAGTTGCCAGTGGAAGAAGCTGCGGCCGTGCACTGCCTGCATCATGCCCTCCGCCATCGAAATCGCCAGCAGAAGCCCGATCGTCATCTCGTATCCGCCGGTCAGTTCGAACACGATCAGCGTCGTGGAGATAGGCGCACCAAGAATTGCGGCTGAAACGGCGCCCATTCCGATGATGGCGTAAAGACCATGGCTTGACGCGAGTTCCGGAAACACCGACGCCGCGATGAGACCGAATGCGCCGCCGGTCATGGCACCCAGATAGAGTGAGGGGCTGAACACACCGCCGCCGAAACGGCTGGCGATCGTGATGGCGGTGGCGGCCGTCTTCGCCACCAGCAGGGTCAGGAGCAGCATCAGGGGCAGTTGCTGCTTGAGCGCCATATCCGTGGCTTCGTATCCGACACCGAGCACATGCGGATAGAACACACCGATGGCGCCGACCATGAAGCCGCCGATGACAGGGCGCAACATGAGCGGGCAGGGGATGCGCCGGGCGGTCCAGTCGGCGATCATCACAGAGAACTGGAAACAGATGGCGACGACGCCGCAGGTGAGACCAAGCAGCGCGAAGGCCGGAAACTCAAGATAGGACGTGATCTGGTATTCGGGAATTGCGAAGGCGGGAAAATCGCCGAGATGTATGCGCGTCACCGCGGTGGCGCCGACACTGGCGATTGCGATCGGGATGAATGCACTCAAGGCAAAGTGGGCAAGGACCACCTCAAGTGCGAACAATGCGCCCGCGATCGGTGCGTTGAACGATGCAGACACCGCCGCTGCGACCCCGCAGCCGAAAATGATCCGCCGTGTCACACCGGGCAGGTTGAAAAACTGGGCGAGCCACGAGGCCAGTGAGGCACCAAGGTGAACGGCCGGACCTTCCCGGCCGGCACTTGCGCCCGAGCCGAGCGACACGGCGCTGATCAGCACACCGGAGAGGCCTCGATCGTAAGATATGTGGGCGCCTTGCGTGGCGCGTGCCTCGATGACGTCGGCAACGCCTTCGGGACGCCGGAGCGGACTCACGTATTGCAGCAGCAATCCGACGATGAGACCACCGGCGGCGGGCGCGAAAAATACGATCCACGGCGAAATGGTTGCGGCTGTCGTGGCGACTTTCTCGGCTGTCGTGCCCAGCCAGGAATACTGGATGAAGCCGATCAGCAGGCGAAAGGCAATGATTGCGTAGGCAACGAGAACACCGATAACGGCGGCGAGTGCCCATGCTATGGGCTGACGGGTATTCCAGAGGGTACGTAGATTCGGAGCGCAGTAATCGTCCAGATACCGTCTGATGCGGCCGCCCAATCCCCACATGGCCGGTCATCACCCCATTTCGCGCAATGCGGTGGCCTGCGCTTTAGCCAAGGCGCGACTCGGTCGAGTGCCTATCCGACTTTCGCAGATTTGCGGGGGATTGCAATGACATGTCCGACCTGAGGGTTAACGGGAAGGTCCTTGTGGGCTTCGTACATCGCCCGAATCCGCTCCTGAACCTCAGGCGGGAAGGGGGCGGACTTCTTGGCGGTCATGTCGACATGCATGCTCATCTGTTCCGACGTGGCGCTGACGAAGCCTTCCGTATCGTGGATCAGTTCCTGAAAGAAGTGCGTGCGCTTTTCGTCATAGTCGAGCAGATGCAGGGTCGAGCGCACGGGGTCACCTTCATGGATCTCCCGCAAATAGGTGACATGGACCTCGAGGGTGAAGAAGGATGCATTCGTCCGCTTGACGTAATCGGGACCGAGGCCCAGCATTTCGAAGCCCTGATCGACGCACTTGTCGAACAGGACGTTGTAATAGGCCATGTTGAGATGGCCGTTGTAATCGATCCATTCCGGCTTGACCGTCATGACCTCTGAAACGAAGGGTGCATCGAATTGCATCGGCTGGCTCCATGGCTCCTGTCGGCGGATTGCGGGAGCCTACTTGCCGCTCCTGCCGGCGGCAAGCAAGGAGAAAGTGCCGCACCCGGGTGCTTGTTGCTCAATCCCGCCGGCAGTTGGTATCGTCTGCCGCCGCCCGCAGCCGGCCCGAGAATGCTGGACGCCTGAGCTTGCGCGCTGCAACTAACGAAAGGTTCCAACGGTGAACGTGACACCCCGGCTCGGTGACAACTCGGTGAATGCCGCCGTCGACGAAATCAGGGCTCTGCTTGGCGACCGTCTCTCCACGTCCCAGGCGGTGCGAGACCAGCATGGCAACGACCTGACGTGGCACGAGGGCGAGCCGCCGGACGCGGTCGCCTTCGTGGAATCGACGGAAGAGGTCGCCGAAATCGTCAAGATCTGTGACCGGTATGAAGTGCCCGTAATTGCCTTCGGCACCGGCACGTCGCTCGAAGGTCATATCAATGCGCCATATGGCGGTATTTCCGTCGACCTGTCGAACATGAACGATGTGCTCGCGGTCAATGCCGAAGATCTGGACTGCACGGTTCAGGCCGGGGTGACGCGCAAGCAACTCAACGAGTATCTCAGGGACACAGGTCTGTTCTTTCCGATCGATCCCGGCGCAGACGCCAGCCTCGGAGGCATGGCCGCGACGCGTGCGTCGGGAACGAACGCCGTCCGTTACGGGACAATGAAGGACAATGTTCTCAACCTGACGGCGGTGATGGCGGACGGCGAGATCGTGCATACGGCGCGCAGGGCGCGCAAGTCGTCGGCCGGCTACGATCTGACCAGATTACTGGTGGGATCGGAGGGCACGCTCGGCATTATCACGGAAGTCACACTGAAGCTGCACGGTATTCCGGAAGCCATTTCGGGCGGCACCTGTTCTTTCCCCGATGTGAAATCGGCCTGCGATGCCGTGATTCTGACCATCCAGTCGGGCATTCCGGTGGCCCGCATCGAACTGATGGATGCGCTGCAGGTCAAGGCGTGCAACGCCTATTCGGATCTCGGGCTTGAGGAAGCGCCCACACTGTTTCTCGAATTTCACGGCTCCGAGAGCTCCGTGAGGGAACAGAGCGAGATGTTCGGCGAAATTGCCGAGAGTTTCGGAAGCAGTGACTTCAAATGGGCGACCCGGACAGAGGATCGCAACAAGCTCTGGTCGGCGCGGCACGATGTCTTCTGGGCCGTTGCCGCCCTGGCACCCGGGAAACGCCCGTTCGCCACGGACGTCTGCGTGCCGATTTCGCGGCTGGCCGAATGTGTCGAGGAAACGCAAAAGGACATTGACGCCAACGGCTTGATGGCCCCGATCGTCGGACATGTCGGTGACGGCAATTTCCACGTTTCCCTGCTGCTGGATGTCGATGATCCCGAAGACATGCGGCAGGCGGACGGGTTCGTGAAACGCCTCGTGGCGCGTGCGCTGGAGATGGATGGAACGTGCACCGGAGAACACGGTATCGGGCGCGGCAAGGTGAAGTTCATGGAAGCCGAGCACGGTCCGGGCCTCAAGGTGATGCAGGCCATCAAGGGGACGCTCGATCCCAAGAACATCATGAACCCCGGGAAAGTGCTGTCAAACTGACATGCCGCGGAGCAAATTAGTGATCCACAGGGCCACCGAACCGGTGGCGGCGCAGTGCAAACTTCATTATCTTCTGTGAATCAGGTGGCCACACTGAGTGCAACAGGCGCTCCGACATTGCGATTTCGTTTTTCGCTAACTCTGGACGGGGTGCCGTTGGCGTCGGACAGGTCGAGCGCTGTTGAGTGGCAGAACGGGGTGCGATGAAATCGCCGCTGCTATATTCGGGTTTGTTGCTGGTTGTCGCGTTGTTCGCGGCCTTGATCGGACCGTTGTTCGTCGACTGGTCGAACTACCGCTCCGATCTCGAGGCCTATGGCGAACGGGTCACCGGGCGCAAGGTTCTGATCAACGGCGACATCACCGTGAGGCTTCTGCCCGCGCCGATCCTGAAAGTTGCGGACATCCGCGTCAGCAACCCGGAGGGCGCCGCTTCGCCGCACCTTCTGATCGCCAAGGAACTCGAAGCAACACTCGGCCTCGCGCCGCTGCTTCGCGGTAAGATCGAAGTGCGATCGATCGACGTCGACTCTCCGGTCATTGAAGCCGAGTTGCTGCCTGATGGCGGAACCTGGCAGCTTTCTCCGCAGGGCGGGTTCGAGAAGCTCCTGGCGGTCGATGATATCGAGCTTGAGGACACGCGGATCCGGTCGGGGACGCTCGTTGTCCGGGACAGCCGGCGTCAGCATCTGGCGCGGTTCGAAGAGCTCGATATGTCGCTGCAGGCCCCGTCGCTGGCAGGTCCGTTCAAGTCGCGCGGTACGTTCCTCTACAACGGGACGCGCAAGCAATTCATCGTTTCCGTCGGCCGGCGCCGTCAGGACAAGCCGACACACTTGTCAGTGACCGTCGCGCCGGGAGCCGGATGGGGCAAGAACTATCTTTTCAATGGCACGCTGCTCAACAAGGACGGGGAGCCTGTCTTTGAAGGCCGCGTCCGCGTGACCGAGGCCGATGCATCGCCCGGTGATGCCAAGCAGGACAAGGTCAATATCGGTCTTGCCGAAGAAGTGCCGTTCGAGCTGCGTTCCAATGTCGTGGCCACTCTGGATGACATCAAGTTCGACGAGATGCAGTTCATTCTGGGAACAGGCAGTTCGCGCGCCACGCTCGGTGGCGAGGCTCGTCTCGATCTGGGCGAAACGCCGAAACTCGATGCAAAGCTGTCCGCCAGGCACCTGGATCTCGATTCCGTCGTCAAGCGGCAACTGACCGAGGATGAACAGCGGGAAGAAACGACCGCACGCGAGATTGTCGCCCAGATTCCCCGGTTCCTGACATTCGTCCCCAAGAATCTGTCGGGCCAGCTGAAGATGGACGTGGACGGCCTCGTTATCGGCGGTCAGCAGATCGAGGGCGCGGGCATGACGTTGCGTTTCACGCCCGACCGCTTCACCGTTTCCAGGGCTGTGGGCCGGCTGCCCGGCCAGACGCAGGTCTCGGTAACCGGAACCTATGCGGCCACTGAGGCGGGCGAGGGCAAGACCATCTTCGACGGGATCTTCGCGGTTGAGTCGAGCGATGCGAAGTCGTTCATTACATGGGCCCTGCCAAAGACCATGCCGCTGCTCAATCCGCAGGCAGGCGGTGCGCGTGGCAATCTCTCGCTGAAGGGCGAACTCAAGGTCAGCGAGGCGCTGGTCGAACTGATCGGCGTGGAGACCACACTCGACAAGACAAAGGCGCGGTTCGGCCTGTCCTACGCTCTGACGGCCCGCCCGTCGTTCGGGCTGCGGATCATTCTTGATGAGCTCAATGTGGACCGGTATCTGCCACCGGCGTCGCGGAGAGCGGCGGCGAGCAAAGAGGCGGAGACCGAGGAGGCGAAGAAGAAGAAGCTCGAAGACCACGCCAGCAGGATCGCGCTGCTGGAGGAATTCGACGCCAATATCGTAGCCAGGGCAGACAAAATCCTGATCAAGGGGACCGGTCTGCGCGGCATGACCGCCGACCTTACGCTGCGCGGCGGCAATCTGGCGATCAAGGATCTTTCGTTCACCGACTTCGGCGGCGCCCGCATACGCAGCAGCGGCGAACTGAATAACGTCGTGGCAAAGCCGTCGGGTTCCATCAAGGCTTCGTTCGACGCTGACGATCCGACAAACATTCTCGCACTGTTTGACGTCAGGCCATCCGAATTCAAGAACGGCTCGGCCTGGGTCCAGTGGGCGCAAACCCTGGGGCCTGCGACGCTGACCGCCCAGCTCAGCGCCGACTCGTCGGGAGATGAGCCTGACATCAAGTTTTCCGCTGCGGGACAGTTCGGGCAGAGCCGTGCGTCGTTCGAAGGACGATATGAAGGTTTTCTGGACAAGATCGCTGCTGCAAAGGTGAAGTTCCAGGCGGAGGTGGCGAACGAAAAGGGCGACGAACTGCTTCGGCAGCTCGGCATTGCCGCATCGGCCGCGAAGGACGACAAGGCCAAACCGAGCCCCGGTGTGCTGCGCGGTGAATTCGAAGGCAGCCTGGCGGAGGGCCTTGAGGTTGCCCTGGGCGTGGAGGCGTTTGGCGCGCAGGCGACCGTTTCCGGAAACGCCCGCCAGATTGCCGGACTGACGTCGATCGAAGGCGAGGTGAAGCTGTCCGCGAAGGAAGCCGGACCGTTCTACCAGGCCGTCGGGCTGGCGAGCGGCGGCGACCTGAAGTTCGGCGGTCCGTTGAACCTGCGTGCGCTTGTTGCCGGCAAAGACGGCGAATATGTCGTGACCGGCCTGACCGGATCCGTGGCGGATGTTGCTGTCGACGTCGACGGTACGGTGGACATCCGGAATGACATTCCCAAGCTGCGTTTCAACGCTAATCTTGCAGAGGTCTCACTGCCCTGGGCAATGGGGGTGCTCCTGCGCGGAGACCGGGGCGGCGGTACGATAAGCCGCGCCGTCGAGGCGATAGAGAGTGCCGGCGTGGGTGCAGCGATCTGGTCACCCGCGCCATTCGGTGCCGGCAATCTCACGGCTATCGAACTGGATCTATCGGCCGAGGTCGGCCGACTGAAGATCGGACCCGACAAGGCGATCCGCAAGGCGAAACTCAAGGCCGCGATCAAGGGCGGACGCGCAGAGCTCTCATCCTTGAATGGCAGGCTGTTCGGCGGAGAGCTGACGGCGTCCGGCGCAATCACGGCGCGGCGGGACCAGATCCAACTTGAAGCCAGCCACAAGATTGATAAGTCGAAGCTCTCCGAAACGCTCGCGTTCGGCGGCAGCGAAACGCCGATCGAGGGCGTTGTCGGTACCGAAGGAAAGTGGCGGAGCCAGGGGCGCAGCATGCTCGCTCTGCTGTCTTCCATGAGCGGCACCGGCACGATCAAGCTGTCCGACATGCGCCTGCAGGGGCTAAACACCAGGGCCTTTTCCACCGCGCTGAGCGAGGCGCGGACCGAAGAGCAGATCGACGAAGTTGCGAATTCCGTGCTTTCACGCGGCGCGACCGATATCGGCTCGGTGGCGACGCAATACACGATCGAAAGCGGTCTGGTGCGTCTTGATCCCGCGGAGATTCAGGGCGCGGATGTGAAAGGGCGTGTGACGACCAAGCTTGACCTGCCGGCCTGGCGCATGGACAGCGAATGGCGCCTGTCCTTCAACAGCCTGAACAACGCGCCGCCGCTGGTGCTGGTCTTTGCCGGCCCGGTGGGCGACGTCGCCAGGACAGTGGATACACGCGATCTCAAGGCGTTTCTGACCGTCAAGGCGCTTCAGGAAGACATGGAAAAACTCGAAGAGCTGGAGCGCCGCGCCCGGGAGGAACTCGAGAAGGCACGGCAGAGACAGTTGAAGCTGGAGTCCGAGACCCCGGCAGTGGCGCCGCAGGCCCCGGCACCTCCGGAGCCTGTTAATCCTGAGCCTTCAGATTCGGCTAACGTCGATCCGGCGGCAGCGAAACCGGAATCGGGGATCGGGTCAGAGCCGACCGGCGCCGAGACGGCCGACCCGGACCTTCTCAGATCGGTCGAGGAGATCCTTGCGTCTCCGGAGCCCTTGCCGGGCGAGAGTGAGGCGCAGACGCCTGCGGCGGCGCCCAAGGCCGTTCGGAAACGCACGCCAGCACGGAAACGGCAGAAGCGTTTCCGCGTCGACGATATTCGCGTCTTGCCGCTGGAGCCGCTCGCCAGGTAAGGCGGATTATCCTGCAGGCTCGGGCTTGTTGCGGAAATACTTCAGAACAAAGACGCGGACCGCCGAGGACAACCCCTCGCCGGAACGCGCCTCATCGATTTCCTTGATCAGTTTCTGTGTCGGCTTCTGTTCGCTCGCCGCGATTTCCCGCAACGCGTCCCAGAACTCAGCCTCAAGCGATATGCTGGTCCGGTGACCGGCAATTGTAACGGATCTCTTGATCGGTTCGGGCATGCTTCAGCGCAAGGCCGCGGGATGGCCGCAACGGGCTAGTTCGGCGAGATCATCGCTTCGGGGCGCACGATCTCGTCGAATTCCTCCTCGGTCACGAACCCCAATCCAACGGCTTCTTCACGCAGAGTCGTGCCGTTCTTGTGGGCCGTCTTGGCAACGGTCGTCGCATTGTCGTAGCCGATCTTCGGGGCCAGTGCCGTCACCAGCATCAACGAGCGGCTCATCAGCTCAGCGATCTTTTCGCGGTTTGGCTCGATGCCGACAACGCAGTTGTCGGTGAAGCTGACGGCGCCGTCGGCAATCAGCCGGATCGACTGCAGCACGTTGTAGATCATGACGGGCTTGAAGACGTTGAGCTCGAAGTGGCCCTGGCTTCCGGCAACCGAAACGGTCGTGTGGTTGCCCATGACCTGGGTGCAGAGCATGGTCATGGCTTCGCACTGGGTGGGGTTCACCTTGCCGGGCATGATCGACGATCCCGGTTCGTTTTCGGGCAGCGACAACTCGCCAAGGCCGGAACGGGGACCGGATCCGAGCAGACGGATGTCGTTGGCGATCTTGAACAGGCTGACGGCCAGCGTATTGAGTGCGCCGGAAATTTCGACCATGGCGTCGTGTGCGGCGAGGGCCTCGAACTTGTTGGGTGCCGTGACGAAGGGAAGGCCGGTGATGTCGGCGACATGGTCCGCGAATGCCTCAGCGAAGCCGGGTTTGGCGTTCAGGCCCGTACCGACCGCCGTGCCGCCCTGTGCCAGCGGGTAGAGCCTCGGCAGTGTCGTCTTCACCCGTTCGATCCCCAGACGCAACTGTGCCGCGTATCCGGAGAACTCCTGGCCCAGCGTCAGCGGGGTGGCATCCTGGAGATGGGTGCGGCCGATCTTGATGATGTCGGTCCAGGCCGCCGACTTCGCCTCGATCGCGTCAAGAAGATGATCGAGCGCGGGAAGCAGGCTGTGATGGATCTGTTCGACCGCAGAAATGTGCATGGCGGTCGGGAAGGTGTCATTGGAGGACTGCGACCTGTTGCAATGATCGTTGGGATGAACCGGCTCCTTCGATCCCATCACACCGCCGAGGATCTCGATCGCACGGTTCGAGATCACCTCGTTCGAGTTCATGTTGGACTGGGTTCCGGAACCGGTCTGCCACACCACGAGTGGGAAGTTGTCGTTCAGCTTGCCGTCGATCACCTCGTCGGCCGCCCTGGAAATGGCGTCGCCGATCTCTTCTTCCAGATTACCCAGACCCACATTGGCCAGTGCCGCGGCCTTCTTGATGATGCCGAGTGCCCGGACGAGCGGAACCGGCATGGTCTCGCCGCCGATCTTGAAATTGCCGAGCGATCTCTGCGTCTGGGCGCCCCAGTATTTGTCTGCGGGAACCTCGAGCGGGCCAAATGAATCTGTTTCTGTGCGGGTCTCGGTCATGATGTCTGGTCTTCCCGTTGCGTGCGGCCGGTTTGAGAAAATCGGTCTTAGCACGCGTTTGACCGGCAAGCCAGAGCAGGCCGGTCGCAACGATTGGGGCTGAGGAGTTGTGAGGGGGAGGCGGGGCTATTTCTTGCGGAATGCGTCCAGGCTGACGACATCTGCCTTGCCATCGTCGTCGCTGTCGGCATCGGATTTGGGCGCCGCATCTTCGTTGTCGGCGATCATCTCGGCAGACTCCGCAGAGTCGGTCGTTTCACTCTGATCCGCGTTCTCGTTGGCCTCCGCCGTTTCGAACTGAAGGCCGAACTGCACGCTCGGATCGAAGAAGCCGGAAACCGCCGTGAAGGGCACGAACAGCTTCTCAGGCACATTGTCGAAACTCAGCTCGACAATGAAGCGGTCTTCGCCAACGTCCAGGCCCCAGAACTGGTGCTGAAGAACGATGGTCATCTCGTTTGGATACTTCTCGAGCAAGCGATCCGAAATGCCGACGCCGGGCGCTCTGGTCTTGAAGGCAATGTAGAAGTGATGCTCTCCGGGCAGGCCGGTCCGCGCGACACGCTGCAAAGCGGATCGCACCACCCCGCGCAGGGCTTCCTGGGCCAACAGGTCATATCGCATCAGGTCTTCGGCCATTGCGGTCCCCATTTTCTGCCGACTGCAGTCCACGGTCTCCCGGTCCCGACCGCGATCGCTCGCATGGAACAGGACCATATTCCAGACCCGATTCGGAATCACCAATTATTAGACGGCGAATGTCGAAAACTAACGCAAACAGATCCGATTCAGGGAATACCGAATATAGTGGAGGGCTTCTGTTGCCAGGTGCCCTCCGAACCCCGCCTAGCCGTGCGAACGACTAGGACTCAATTTGAAGCGGTCGCACTGCTTACGCAGCGAGACGTGCTTCCGCATAGTTGTCGTTGGCAACTATTGAAATGGCCCGATAACGGCGGAACCATGCCGAGCGAAAGATTGCCCTTTACACCCTCGTCGATCCTGTTTCGCCCCCATTGATCCAATCCGCGCTGGATTGGGGAATTTGGTGGAGGCGCCGGGTACTGCCCCCGGGTCCGAATGGTTTATTACGACATCCATTTATCGCCATAGTCGACGCAAGCGCCGACACCCTCAATATAAGCACTAAAGGTTACCAAAAAAAGCCTCTAGGACCGCCGGAGCCGATCCGGCCGAATCGCTCTAGTTTGGAAGACCATGACCGAACAGTCTGACACCTGGGCGGGAGGCGCACGGCCGACGCCTCAGCCGAACCAAAATGTCCCGGCGAAGCCGCGCGAGTTCCCGTGGAGCCCGTGGGCCACACTGTTCTGGCTGGCCGTGATCGGGATCATGACGCTGGTCATCATTTCCGCGACCGGAATCGCGATCCTGGCTGCTCGGTTTGACGGGGAAATCGCCGGCAATTTCGAGGGTTTCCTCGACTACGTGTTCAGGAACATGACCGGCCTGTTCCTGCCGCTGACCATTCTTCAATGCGTCGTCGTGGTGAGCTTCGTTCTGCTGCTGACGCGCAGTCGGCCGGGGCTGTCGCGCGCCAGCATGCTCGGGATGACCCCGATTCCGTTCATGCGTGGGCTGAAATGGACCGTGCTCAGCCTTGCGATCGTTCTGGCCGTCTCGGAATTGCCGCGCTTCGTTTTCGACCTGGATCATGACTCCGCTATGGAATGGCTGAATCTGCTTCAGCCGGTCTGGCTGGCCATGATCCTGCTGGTGGTCTTCGCACCGGTCTCGGAAGAACTTCTGTTTCGAGGTTTCGGTTACAAGGGGCTGGCCGTGTCCCGCATCGGGCCATTTGGAGCCATCGTGATCACGTCGGCCATCTGGACTGTAATTCATGTGCAATACGACTGGGCGGTACTGGCGCAAGTCTTCATTTTCGGTATCGTGCTTGGTGTTGCCAGGTGGCAATCCGGTTCGATCTGGCCACCAATGATCGCGCACGCCCTGATCAATCTCGTCGCCGGATCGCTTGCCTACGGGCGCGACTGGGGCATTGTCTGAGTCATTGCCGGTAACACGGGAGGAGTCCTGAGATGCAGCAATATCTCGACCTGATGCGGAAGGTGCGTGATCACGGTACGCGAAAGGAAGACCGCACCGGCACCGGCACCCTGAGCATATTCGGACATCAGATGCGGTTCGATCTGGGTGACGGCTTCCCGCTCGTCACGACAAAGAAACTCCATCTCAAATCGATCATTCACGAGCTGCTGTGGTTCCTGGCCGGCGACACCAATATCGCCTACCTGAAGGAGAATGGCGTCCGGATCTGGGACGAATGGGCGGACGAAAACGGGGACCTCGGTCCTGTCTACGGCTATCAGTGGCGTTCCTGGCCGGCGAAGAACGGCGAAACGATCGATCAGATCTCCCTGCTGATCGACCAGATCAGGACAAAGCCGGACTCCCGTCGGCACATCATTACCGCCTGGAACCCAGCGGATATCGAGAATATGGCACTGCCACCGTGCCACTGCCTGTTTCAGTTCTATGTGGCCGACGGGAAGCTTTCCTGCCAGCTGTACCAGCGTAGCGCTGATATTTTCCTCGGTGTTCCCTTCAATATCGCGTCCTATGCCCTCCTGACGCTGATGGTTGCCCAGGTGACGGGCCTCAAGCCGGGTGATTTCGTTCACAGTTTCGGCGATGCCCATCTTTATCTGAATCATCTCGAGCAGGCTGACATTCAGCTGGCACGCGATCCGCGCTCGTTGCCGAAGATGTCCATCAATCCCGAGGTGAAGGACATTTTCGGATTCCGCTACGAGGATTTCGAGCTGACCGGCTATGAGCCCCATCCTCATATCGCTGCGCTCGTCTCGGTCTGAGATCGATGACGATGAACACGCCCGAACTCGCGATGATCGTGGCCGTTGCCCGTAATGGCGTCATCGGCAGCGGCGGTGATCTGCCGTGGAAGATGTCGTCCGATCTTCGCCATTTCAAAGCTGTCACGATGGGAAAGCCCATGATCATGGGCCGGAAGACGTTTGAGTCCCTCGGCGGCGTCCTGCCAGGCCGGCCGCATATCGTCGTGACCCGTCAATCCAGTTTTGCGCACGACGGTGTCGATGTGGTTTCAAGTCTGGAAGAGGCGCTGGACAGGGGGCAGGCGCTTGCGGCTGCGTCGGGCTCTGAAGAGGTGATGGTGATCGGCGGCGGTGAGATCTACCGTCAGGCCATCGGGCTGGCGCACAGGATCTATCTAACCGAGGTGCATCTGGAGGCCGACGGCGATACGCGGTTTCCGGACCTGGAGCGGGATCAGTGGATCGAAATCTCGCGCGAAGAACACACGGCCGGCGAGAAAGACTGCGCAGACTACGCATTCATCGTGTTCGAACGGCGTCCGCAATCGCAGCCGTGAAGGGTCGATTGCCGCATCCGGCCTTAGTGTCTTGATCCCCGGTTCGGGGCCCGGTTAACTGGAGCCGAAGCAAGCGCCGTCCCATACGACGCCAACCACACCCGACTTTCCGGTGCTGCACGGAGTTGCCATGACATCCTCATTGCCCACATATCGCTCGACGCTTGATGCCATCGGCAACACACCTCTCCAGGAGGTGACCCGGATCGACACAGGCCCGTGCCGCCTCTTTCTCAAGCTTGAGAACCAGAATCCCGGCGGCTCGATCAAGGACCGGATCGGGCGTTCAATGATCGAGGCCGCAGAGGCATCCGGCGAACTCAAGCCCGGCGGAACCATCATTGAAGCGACGGCAGGCAATACCGGTCTGGGGTTAGCCCTGGTTGCCGCGCAGAAGGGGTACAAGGTCGTCATCGTCGTGCCCGACAAGATGGCACAGGAAAAGATCTTCCATCTCCGCGCGCTGGGTGCGGAAGTGATCAATACCCGCTCTGATGTCGGCAAGGGGCATCCGGAATACTACCAGGACATGGCGGAGCGGATCGCCAGCGAGAACGGCTATCACTACATCAACCAGTTCGGGAATCCGGCCAATCCGAAGGCACACTACACGACGACGGGCCCGGAAATCCTCGCACAATGCGAAGCCCTTGGCGTCAAGCCTGACGTGATGGTGTGCGGCGTCGGCTCAGGCGGCACAATCACCGGACTTTCTCAGTTCTTCTCGGAAAGCAATCCGTCGACGGAGATGGTGCTGGCGGATCCGGAAGGATCCATTCTGGCCCATTACGTGGAAACCGGCGAAATCAGCGAGGACGTCGGATCATGGATTGTTGAGGGTATCGGCGAGGACTTTCTGCCGCCGATCGCGGATCTGTCGGCTGTGAAGGCCGCCTACACCATCAGCGATGCGGAGGCCATGGAGGTCGCGCGCGAGCTGCTGGAGAAAGAAGGCATCCTTGCCGGATCGTCGTCGGGCACGCTCATTGCGGCAGCACTCCGGCACGCGCGTGCGCAGACGGAGCCCAAGTCGATCGTCACCTTCGTGTGCGACAGCGGCAACAAGTACCTGTCCAAGATGTTCAATGACTTCTGGATGGCCGACAACGGCTTCCTCGATCTGCCGCTCAAGGGTGATCTGCGCGACCTGATCTCGCGCAAGCATGCCGAAGGCCACACGGTTTCGATCAAACCGTCTACAACGCTTGCCCAGGCTTACCGTCAGATGAAGCTGTATGACATCTCACAGCTTCCCGTGCTTGACGGTGACGCGATCGTTGGCCTGTTGGATGAGGAGGACCTGCTCCTGCATGTCTACCAGAACGGCGGTTCGTTCGTCGGCAATGCGGAAGACATCATGACCCGGGATTTGAAGACGGTCGAGGCGTCGGAAACCATGGACAATCTTCTCGCGATCCTGACGCGCGGCATGGTCGCGCCGATCATCCACAAGGGTCAGTTTCAGGGACTGGTCACCAAAATCGATGTGCTCAACCACCTGCGGCTGACGGACGCTGCAGGCTAGGCTTTACGCTTCGGCGACGTCAGATACAGCGGCCGGCATCGACGGGCAGGGCACAGCCGGTCATGGCACTGCCTTCGGGTGAAGACAGATAGACCGCCGCATGCCCGACGTCTTCGGGCGTGATCAGCCGTCCGAGCGGCAGGGCCTCGGCAAACTGTCTGTCGCTATCATCCGAACGCTCACCACCGGCGAACTCGGCAATCATTGGCGTGTCGCCGATCGCCGGGAACAGCCCGTTGACCCGTATCCGGTCCGGCGCCAGTTCGAGCGCAAGCGACTTCATCAGATACATGGCCGCGGCCTTGGCCATGCCGTAACCGTAGAGTTGCGGGCGTGGCACCAGGGCGATACCGGATACCGTGATCAGAATGGACGGCGCTTTGCTGTTTCTGAGGGCCGGAATCGCGGCCTGGCAACTCAGGAACGGGCCTATGGCGTTGACTTCGTACTGCCGGCGCAGAGCCTCGTCTCCGGTATCAACGAACGGACAGGGACGCTGGCCAATGCCGGCATTCGCAACCATGACGTCGAGCTTGCCGAACCCGCTGACGCACAGGGCCACGGCGGACTCAAGGCTCTCGCGGCTCGTGACATCCGTTTCAACCGCGGCGGAGTTCGCGCCACCGTCTCGTAGTTCAGCGGCGACCGTTTCCGCTGCATCGCCGTCAATGTCGGCGATGACTGTTGATGCGCCTTCTCTGGCGAACGCCTCGGCTATTCCCTTTCCAAATCCGGACGCCGCGCCCGTCACCACAGCCGTCATTCCCTCCAACCGTCGCGTCATTGTGTTTTCTCTTCTCCGCAGGTGATGGCTATTGACAGACTTTGCCGGTGTGTCAGATGAAATGCCAGACGAATTCGCGACGCGCAGTCCCACAGGAACCGATCTCATGCTGAAGAAGAACCGTCAGGGTTTTGCGACCCGTGCCATCCATGCGGGTCAGTCACCTGACCCGGTGACGGGCGCCATCATGACGCCTATCTACGCCACCTCGACCTACGTGCAGGAGAGTCCGGGCGTTCACAAGGGATATGAATACAGCCGCAGTGCCAACCCCACGCGGCAGGCGCTGGAAGACTGTATTGCCGACCTTGAGAACGGCGCCCGGGGATACGCATTCGGTTCTGGCCTTGCGGCGACGTCGACCATTCTGGAGCTTTTCGACAGCGGTGCGCACATCATCGCCGGCGACGATCTCTACGGCGGAACTTACCGGTTGTTCGAGAATGTCCGTGCCCGCTCGGCGGGCTTGAGCTTCTCATTCGTCGACTTTTCCGATCTCGACGCGGTTGAAGCGGCGATCAAGCCCGAGACAGTCATGTTCTGGGTGGAGACGCCGACAAATCCGCTGCTCAAGATTTTCGATCTGGAGGCCATCGCCCAGCTTGCCAAGAAGCACAACATCATTACCGGCTGCGACAACACCTTTTCGAGCCCGGCCGTGCAAAGGCCGCTCGACTGGGGCATCGACATCGTGATGCACTCCTCGACAAAATACCTCAACGGTCATTCGGATGTGGTCGGCGGCGTCGCTGTCGTATCGGTTGACACGCCGCATGGCGATCTCGCAGACCGTCTGCTCTATCTGCAGAATGCGGTCGGTGGCGTTCCTGGACCATTCGATTCCTTCCTGGTCCTGCGCGCTCTGAAGACTTTGCCGCTGCGCATGGAGCGCCATTGCGAGAGTGCGCAGGTCATTGCGGACTATCTCAGCAACCATGAGAAGATCGAGAAGGTCTTCTATCCGGGTTTGCCGGAGCATCCCGGTCACGAGATTGCTGCGCGCCAGATGCACGGCTTCGGCGGCATGGTGACCGCGGTACTGAAGGGTGGGCTCGATCCTACGCGCAAATTCCTCGAACGGTGCGAGCTGTTCTCCCTTGCCGAAAGCCTTGGCGGCGTCGAAAGCCTCATCGAGCACCCCGCGATCATGACGCACGCATCGATCCCGGCGGAAATTCGCGCTGAGCTGGGCATCGATGACGGTCTGGTGCGGTTGTCGGTCGGCGTCGAGGATATCGACGACCTGATCGGTGATCTGGAAAACGCCCTGGCGTAAGGCGGAATCCTGATGATCGTCATCCCTGCCGACACGCTCCGTTCCTATATAGGCGGCATTTTTGCGTCGGCGGGATGTGGTGAAGAAGAGGCCGGCCGGATAGCGGACAATCTGGTCGACGCCAACCTGACAGGCCATGACAGCCACGGCGTGATCCGCACGCCGCGCTACGTGCAGTGGTACAGGGACGGCAATCTGGTCGCGGGACGCGATGTGACGGTCGTCAGCGATGCCGGGTCCTTCCTTGTGCTCGACGGCAATCGCGGTTTTGGCCAGACCGTCGGGCGTCTGGCGGTGGACGCGGGGATCGAACGTTGCCGAAGGGACGGGATCGCCGTGGTGGCCTTGCGTCACGCCGGGCACCTCGGTCGGATTGGAGCCTGGGCAGAGATGGCGGCCGACGCCGGCCAGGTGTCGATGCATTTCGTCAACGTTGCCGGATCGATTTTGGTGGCGCCGTTCGGCGGTGTCGACCGGCGAATGTCGACCAACCCGGTTGCCATCGGACTGCCGCTCGGGGATGAGGCGCCTGTAATCCTCGATTTCGCGACATCAGCGGTCGCCGAAGGCAAGGCGCTTATCGCTGCGAAGGGCGGAAAGCCTCTGCCGGAAGGAGTGCTGATCGGACCGGATGGCAAACCGGGCAACGATCCCTGGCTGCTCTATGGCGACACAGATCCGGGAAAGACACCCAATCTGCGCAGCGGACCCGGCGCATTGCGGGCGATGGGCGAGCACAAAGGATCAGGTCTCGCCTTGATGTGCGAACTGCTGGCCGGCGCGCTCACCGGGTCGGGATGCACGGGACCACATGTGAAAGGTGTCTATAACGGCATGCTGTCGATCTACATGTCGCCGGATAGGTTTGGTGACGAGGCCGAGTTCCGGAGCGAGGTCGACCGGTACATCTCCTATTTCACGGCGTCGCGGACGGTGCCCGGCACGGACCGGGTTCTTACGCCCGGCGAGCCGGAACGGCTGTCGCGTGAGAAACGGCTTGCGGAAGGCGTTCCGCTTGCGGACGATGCCTGGGAGGCCATTGGCGATGCGGCTGCTTCCGTCGGCGTGATTTCTCCCAAAATCGGCTGACACCGCAATTTGGTCACACGGACGGGCAAGCTTCGGGTTGCGTGTCGGCGGACCTGCTGCCAAACTCCGCGATGACACAAAAATCAACTGTTTGCAGGGGAGGTTATTCTGATGGACGTACGCGCTGCCATAGCGTTCGAGGCGGGCAAGCCACTCGAAATCGACACTGTGCAACTGGAAGGGCCGCAGGCCGGCGAGGTTCTGGTTGAGGTCAAGGCGACCGGCATTTGCCACACTGACGAATTCACGCTTTCGGGCGCCGATCCCGAAGGGGCGTTTCCGACCATCCTCGGGCATGAAGGCGCCGGCGTCGTTGTCGAGACGGGCCCGGGCGTGACCTCCGTCGAGGTCGGCGATCACGTGATTCCGCTTTACACGCCCGAGTGCCGGGAGTGCGAGTACTGTCTCAATCCGAAAACCAATCTGTGTCAGAAAGTCAGGGCGACCCAGGGGCAGGGCGTGATGCCGGATGGCACCAGCCGCTTCTCATACAAGGGGCAGAAGGTGCTGCACTATATGGGCTGCTCGACCTTCGCCAATTATACGGTTCTGCCCGAGATCGCGCTCGCCAAGGTGCGCAAGGACGCGCCGTTCGAGAAGATCTGCTACATCGGCTGCGGCGTGACCACCGGCGTCGGCGCCGTTGTCAACACGGCCAAGGTCGAGCCGGGCTCCAACGTGGTCGTATTCGGTCTCGGCGGCATCGGCCTCAACGTCATCCAGGGCGCCAAGATGGTCGGGGCCGACATGATCGTCGGTGTCGACATCAACCCGGCGCGCGAAGCGCTCGGCAAGCAGTTCGGCATGACTCACTTCGTCAACCCCAAGGAGATCGACGACGACGTCGTCGGCCACCTGGTCGAACTCACCAATGGTGGCGCGGACTACAGCTTCGAGTGCATCGGAAACGTCCAGACCATGCGCGCAGCTCTTGAGTGCTGCCACAAGGGCTGGGGCGAATCCGTGATCATCGGCGTGGCCGGTGCCGGTCAGGAGATCGCCACGAGGCCGTTCCAGCTCGTGACCGGCCGGGTGTGGCGCGGCACGGCGTTCGGCGGCGCACGCGGACGCACCGACGTGCCGACCATCGTCGACTGGTACATGGACGGCAAGATCAACATCGACGATCTGATCACGCACACCATGCCGCTCGAAGAGATCAATACGGCATTCGATCTCATGCATGAGGGCAAGAGCATCCGCTCCGTCGTGGTGTACTGATCCCGATGGCGCTCGAACAGGTCTCTGCCGCCAGGTGTTTTGGCGGCAGCCAGCAACAGTGGCGGCACGAGTCGCAGGTGCTCGGCTGCACGATGCAGTTTTCGATCTACCTGCCGCCTCAGGCGGACGCCGGGAGCGTGCCGGTGGTCTACTGGCTCTCCGGCCTGACGTGCACGGACGAGAACTTCGTCACCAAGGCCGGGGCCCAGCGCTACGCAGCGGAAGAGGGGGTGGCGGTTGTCGCCCCCGACACCAGCCCGCGCGGCGAAGGCGTGCCGGATGATCCCGAGGGCGCCTATGATTTCGGTCTTGCAGCCGGTTTCTACGTCAATGCGACCCAGGAACCCTGGTCCACCCACTACCGCATGTACGACTACATCGTCTCCGAACTGCCCGATCTGGTCGCCGGGCAGTTCCCCGTCGATGCGTCGCGGGTGTCAATCTTCGGCCATTCCATGGGCGGGCACGGGGCGCTGACCATTGCGCTGAAGAATCCGGGCCGATTCCGGTCAGTCTCGGCATTTGCGCCGATCTGCTCGCCGATGAATTGTCCCTGGGGCGAAAAGGCACTGGGCGGATATCTGGGCGATGATCGGGAAACCTGGCGGGATTATGACGCCTGCGACCTCATATCGCGGGCGGAGGAAAGGCTACCACTTCTGGTTGATCAGGGCAGCGCCGACGGCTTTCTCGAGGAACAGCTGAAGCCTGAACTGCTTAAATCGGCGTGCGAAAAACACAGTCATTCCCTGACGCTGCGCATGCAGGACGGCTACGATCACAGCTACTATTTCATCGCGACGTTTGTCGGCGACCACATCCGGCATCATGCCGCGGCTCTGCGGGCCTGACAGCGCGCGACTGCTTGACTTTGCGGTCTTTCGCGCCAGATAGCGTTGTGGGCCGCCGAAAACGCCTGCATGCCTGTCCGTATGCGCATTGCCTGTCGCAAGCGAGTGGTCTATATCCCCTGTCAACTCGCCTGATCGTGCCAAGCGGAAGGCCAAAATCTGGTCCGAAGGACCACTAGTCGCGTTCAACCGGTCGTGGCGGTGAGGCAGATCGCAGATTTGAAAGGACCATATTCATATGCCGTGGAGTAATCAGAGCGGTGGCGGCGGCTGGCAAGGCGGCGGCGGCGGCAATAACCGCGGACCATGGGGGCAGCGCGGCCCCAGCGGAAGCGGACCCAATCCGCCGGATCTTGAAGAGATTCTCAAACGAAGCCAGGACAAGCTGAAGCGCGTCATGCCCGGCGGATCGATCGGTGGTACCGGTCTCGTCCTGGTCGGTGTCGTCGTTCTCGGCCTCTGGTTGCTGAGCGGGTTCTACCGGGTGTTGCCGGACGAGCAGGGTGTTGTCCTGAGGTTCGGCGAGTTCACCAAGCTGACGCAGCCGGGCCTTAACTACCATCTGCCCTATCCGATCGAAACGGCTCTGACGCCGAAGGTCACGCGCGTGAACCGGATCGATGTCGGCCTGCGCAGCAACGAGGGATCCTCGCGCCGGTCTTCGGCCGCCAGCGATGTGCCAGAAGAAAGCCTGATGCTGACAGGCGACGAGAACATCGTTGATGTTGATTTCTCGGTGTTCTGGGTCATCAACGACGCTGCAAAGTTCCTGTTCAACATTCAGAACCCACAGGGGACCGTGAAGGCGGTCGCCGAGAGTTCGATGCGTGAGATCATAGGGCGCAGCGACATTCAGCCGATCCTGACCCAGGCCCGTCAGAAGACCGAGACAGCGGTCCAGGAACTGATGCAGAAGGCGCTCGACGATTACGGCTCCGGCATTCAGATCACGCAGGTGCAGTTGCAGAAGGTCGACCCGCCGGCCCAGGTGATCGACGCGTTCCGCGATGTCCAGGCGGCCCGCGCCGACCAGGAGCGTCTGCAGAACGAAGCGCAGGCCTATGCAAACAAGGTTATCCCGGAAGCCCGAGGCGATGCCGAGCGTATCCTGCAGGCCGCCGAAGCGTTCAAGCAGCAGCAGATCGCCGAGGCGCAAGGTCAGGCTTCGCGCTTCCTGTCCGTCTACAACGAATACAGGCAGGCTCCGGAAGTGACGCGTGAGCGTCTGTTCCTCGAGACCATCGAGCGTGTATTCCGGGACAAAAGCAAGATTATCATCGACAAGGATGCCGGTGGTAGCCAGGGCGTTGTGCCTTACCTGCCGCTCAATGAACTCACTAAACGCAGCAATCCGGGAGGCTGATCATGAGTAAACCTCTTCTCGTTGGCCTCGGCGTTGTCGTCGCGGCGATTGTCGTTCTGCTGTCGATGTCGCTGTTCAC
Source organism: Hyphomicrobiales bacterium (assembly GCA_965198845.1). Classification (GTDB taxonomy): domain Bacteria; phylum Pseudomonadota; class Alphaproteobacteria; order Rhizobiales; family JAJFHC01; genus CBDAQD01. The sequence continues at coordinate 4,442,074 of CBDAQD010000002.1, read as the reverse complement.
GGTGTTTCAGACCCAGCAGGCACTGGTGCTGCAGTTCGGTGAACCGAAACGGGTGATCCGTGACGCAGGACTGCAGTTCAAATTGCCCTTTGTCCAGAACGTTATCTATCTCGACAAGCGCATCCTCGACCTGGATTCGCCGGCTCAGGAAGTGATCGCATCGGATCAGAAGCGACTGGTTGTCGATGCCTTCTCGAGGTTCAAGATTTCCGACGCACTGAGATTCTACCAGTCGGTCGGCAACGAACAGGTGGCCCGTTCCAGGCTTTCGACCGTTCTCAATTCGAGTGTCCGGCGTGTTCTCGGTGAGTCGAGCTTCACGGCTGTCGTGCGCGACCGCCGCGAGGAACTCATGAAGAGAATCACCGGCCAGGTGAACACCGAGGCGGCGAAGTTCGGCATCGAGATCGTGGACGTAAAAATCCGCCGGGCCGACCTGCCGCAGGCCAACTCCGAAGCGATTTACCGCAGAATGCAGACCGAGCGTCAGCGGGAAGCGGCTGAAATCCGCGCGCAGGGCCAAGAGCAGGCTCAGAGAATCAGGTCGCGTGCCGACAAGGAAGTGACGGTCATCAAGGCGGAAGCGACCCGCGACGGTGAAAAGCTTCGCGGTGAAGGCGAAGCGGAGCGGAACAAGATCTTTGCCTCTGCGTTTGGCCAGGATCCGGATTTCTTCGCGTTTTATCGTTCGATGCAGGCCTACGAGAGCAGTCTGCAGGGAACGGACACGACCCTGGTGCTTACGCCTGACAGCGATTTCTTCAAGTACTTCCAGGGCGCGATGGGCAAAAAGGCCCCGCAATGACGGATCTGCTGGTCGGCATCGGCCTGGTCCTTGTACTTGAGGGACTGGCCTATGCCGCAGCACCGCAGTTTATGAAGAACATGATGGAACAGATGCAGACCGTCCCCGCGCAATCCCTCAGGGTTGCCGGGGCGGCCTGTCTGGCTGTCGGCGTGTTCATCGTTTGGATGGTTCGCGGATAAAAATGTATGCTCACGGTAATCTCAATGGCCGCGGGACATAAATTGTCCATAATGCACTGAATTGTGGGAAGTGCGTCGCTCACCCCGGCGAAACACGGCGATTGTCCCAGCACGCTAGGAACATGCAGCAGGGCAGGGGTTTGAATTCAAGGAGATCGGCATTGGTCGGAATTACTCATACAGGTAAAGGCAGCGTCATGGTCTGGCGGGTTATGCGCATTATGGCAGTTGTCTTGTTGGTTTCAGGCGTAACGGCGCTGGCACCGTCGGCAAGGGCTCAGGGACCGCAATCTGTGGCCGACATCGCCGAGAAGCTCACCGGTGCGGTCGTGAACATCTCGACGGCGCAGAATGTTGCGGGGAAAAAGAAGAAACCGTCCATTCCGTTGCCTTCATTGCCGCCCGGGTCTCCGTTCCAGGAGTTTTTCGAAGAGTTTCTTGAGCGGCAACAGAAGGGCAACACACCGCGCCGGCCGCGTCGGGTTCAGTCGCTGGGCTCCGGTTTCGTGATCGATCCGGACGGTATCATCATCACCAACAACCATGTGATTGCCGAAGCCGACGAAATCGAAGCAACCTTCCCGGATGGCACGAAGCTCAAGGCGGAAGTGCTGGGCCGGGATCCCAAGACCGATATCGCCGTGCTGAAGGTCAAGCCCGAAAAGCCGCTTACGGCCGTCAAGTTCGGCAATTCAAACTCGATTCGCGTCGGCGATTGGGTGATGGCGATCGGTAACCCGTTCGGCCTCGGCGGTACTGTGACGGTGGGCATCGTTTCCGCCCGGAACAGGGATATCAACTCCGGCCCGTATGATGATTTCATTCAGACGGACGCCGCCATCAACCGCGGCAATTCCGGCGGTCCGCTCTTCAACATGGACGGAGAGGTGATCGGCATCAATACCGCGATTATCTCGCCGACCGGCGGTTCGATCGGCATCGGTTTCTCGATTCCGACGACTGTCGCCATGCCGGTGATCGACCAGCTTCGCCAGTTCGGCGAGACGCGCCGCGGCTGGCTTGGGGTCAGAATCCAGACCGTCACCGACGAAATTGCCGAGAGCCTTGGTCTCAAGGAAAAGAAGGGCGCTCTGGTTGCCGACGTGACCAAGGGTGGTCCCGCTGAACCGGCCGGAATCCTGGCAGGCGATATCATCATCAAGTTCGACGGCAAGGATGTCGAAGAAATGCGGGATCTGCCGCGCATCGTTGCCGATACGCCTCCGGACAAGGCGGTGGACGTTCTTGTCCTGCGCAAAGGCAAAGAGCAGAAGCTCAGTGTGAAACTCGGCCGTCTCGAGGAAGGTGAAAAGAAGATCGCCGCCCAGTCTGGCAAGAAGTCCGAGCCCGAGTCCAAGACCGAGAAGGTTTCGGCGCTGGGCATGGAAATCTCGGATCTGACGAAAAAGCTGCGCGAGCAATACAAGATCGACGAAAAGGTCAAAGGCGTCGTCATTACCTCTGTCGACCAGGATGGCCCCGCGGCTGAAAAACGGATCCAGCCGGGCGAGATCATCGTCGAGGTCAATCAGGAAGAGGTCGCGTCGCCGAAGTCCGTCATGGACCGTGTGGCCGAACTGAAGAAGTCGGGCCGCAAATCGGTTCTGCTGACCCTTTCCAAGCCGGACGGCGAGTTGCGTTTCACGCCGGTGAAGGTCGCCGAATAGCGAACGTCATACACGTGACTACCGGACGGGCGGCCTTTGGCCGCCCGTTGTCATTTTGAGACCGGAAGGTGCTATCGGCGGTTCCTGAGGGTGGGTCGTTGCAGTATTGTGGATTTCAGACCGGCGTATGCGGGACGCCACATTTGGAGATGCTCTGTGAGCTTCAAATTCTGGCGCTTGTCCCTCATGGTGGGGAGTTTGATCATGTCACTTTCCGGCCCGCCTGCAGCCGCTGAACCCTGGCAGACGATTACGCCGGAGGACGCCGGCTTTTCCGCCGAACTCCCCAAGTTGCTCGAAGACCGGCACGCGAAAGGCGACCTTCCAGGTCTCCATGCCGTGGTCGTGATCCGAGGCGGTCGGCTCGTCATGGAACGGTATTTCGAGGGATCCGACGAGATCTGGGGCAGGGACGTCGGTTCTGTCGCATTCGGTCCAGACGTGCTTCATGACCTGCGCTCGGTGAGCAAGTCCATCGTCGGGCTGCTCTACGGAATTGCTCTCGGCGAGGGCAAGGTTCCCGGACCGGATGAGGCGCTTGTCGATCACTTTCCCTACAAGGATCTGGCAGACGATCCCGAACGCAGAAGAATGACCGTCAAGCATGCGCTGACGATGACCCTTGGCGTGAGATGGGACGAGTCTCTTCCCTATACCAACGAACAGAACAGCGAGATCGCCATGGAAATGGCGAAGGACCGCTATCGGTTCATCCTCGAGCAGCCGTTCGTCGACGAGCCCGGCAAGACATGGACGTATACCGGCGGATCGACGGCACTCCTGGCGCATCTCGTCGCAAAGGGAACCGGCCGGCAGTTGCATGACTATGCGAAAGAGAAGCTTTTCGCGCCGCTGGGTATCGATCAGAGCGAGTGGACGCTTGGCACGAACGGTGAGCCGGCGGCGGCCTCCGGACTTCGCCTGACGGCTCGCGATCTTGCCCGTATCGGCCGCATGGTTCTCGACAAGGGAAAGTGGAAGGGGAGGCAAATCGTTCCGGCAGAATGGCTCGAGGCGTCCTTTACCCGCCACGTGCCGTCAGAGGACGGCCTGTTCTACGGGTTCCAGTGGTGGCTGGGACTGGGCGCGACATCAGACCGGCCGTGGATGGCCGCTTTCGGCAATGGCGGACAACGTCTCGTCGTCATTCCCCATCTGGACATGGCGATGGTCGTGTTTGCCGGGCGATACAATGACAGGCATGCCTGGAAGCTCTCCGTCCGCATTCTGACAGAGATTATCTCTCCCTCGATTACCAGGTAACGCCGTGCCAGACCGTCTTTGCGATGGCTGGGATCACGGCTGTTCGACGAACTCGGACCGTCGGTATCCCTGGATGTAGAGCAGGGCGGAGAGGTCGGCATGGTTCACGCAGGCATCCGCCGCCGCGGCGACCGCCGGTTTTGCCTTGAATGCGACGCCCAGGCCGGCTGCACCGATCATCGCCAGGTCATTGGCGCCGTCGCCGACGGCCATGGTCTGCGAATCTCTGATTCCCAGACGGTCGACATAGGCGTTCAGGGCAACCAGCTTCGCCTCGGCGCCAAGGATGGGCTCGCTGACGGTGCCATCCAGAACGCCGTCGCTGAATTCCAGGGTATTCGCCTTGTTTTCGTCGAAGCCGACGGCAGCGCCGACTCTCTCCGTGAAGAACGTGAAGCCGCCTGATACCAGCGCCGTATATGCTCCGTTTGCGCGCATCGTCTGGACCAATGTCCGTGCGCCGGGCCGGATTGTGATCTGCTCTTCGAATACTCTCGCGAGGTCTTCGTGTTTCAGGCCCTTCAGGAGCGCCACGCGCTCACGTACGGCGGGCACGAAATCGATCTCGCCGCGCATCGCCCGCTCCGTAATGGAGGCGATGTCGGCCTTGATACCAAGAGCTGCGCCCAGCTCGTCGATGCATTCCTGATCGATGATCGTCGAATCCATATCTGCAATCAGCAGCCGTTTGCGGCGGTCTTCCGCAGGCTGCAGGATCCAGTCGACGGGCAGATCGCCAACTGCGCGGCTGGCTGCTTCCGCGAGAGCATCTGCGTTGCCGTCGACGGTAATAGGAAAGTCACAGGCAACGCCTTCGGCAAGCCAGTCAGCCTCGGGATTGCCGGGGAGACCAGCCGCCAGGGTGTCCGCGAGTGCCGGCAACGGCGTATATCCGCCCGCCGGCGGACCAATCAGAGTGAGTACGTGATTCATTTTCCTACTTGAGCCACTCGACGGCTTGTGTTTCTGGTCGTGGATGACTGGATTGGATACGACGTGCGATGAACGGCTTAGGTGAGCAACCGGAAGACCCAGGTGCAGTCCTGAAGCGTGCCGTCCTTATCGCAGGCCCGACTGCCAGCGGCAAGTCCGCTGTTGCGATGGCAATTGCCCGGGAATTTGACGGCGTCGTGATCAACGCCGATTCGATGCAGGTCTATCGCGATCTGCGTATTCTCAGTGCCCGCCCGAGCGAAGACGAGGAAGCAGCCGTGCCGCACAGGCTCTACGGCTTCGTCGACGGTGCGGAGGCCTTCTCGACAGGGCGCTGGGCCGAGGCGGCGGCGAACACCATCCGTGATGTCTGGGCCGGGGGGCAGCTGCCGATCGTGATCGGCGGCACGGGGCTCTATTTCCGTGCTTTTGAAAGCGGGTTGGCTCCGGTTCCCGAAATTCCGCAAAGCATTCGTCAGGCATTGCGTGAACGTGCCGCGAGCGAAGGGGCAGATGCGTTGCATTCCGAATTGCAGCGCAAGGATCCGGCCATGGCAGAGCGGCTTGAACCCGGCGACCGCCAGCGGGTGTTGCGGGCGCTCGAAGTGTTCGAAGCGACAGGCAGATCACTGCTGGATTGGCAGGGCATGCACAAGACCACCGGCTTCCTTGAAGGCGTGCGCACGGCCAGAGTGCTTCTGGAAGTCGAGCGGGCCGAACTTTATCGCAGGTGCGAGGCCCGTTTCGACATCATGATGTCCACCGGTGCGCTGGAAGAAGTGCAAACGCTCTTGGACAGAGACCTGGATCCCGATTTGCCGGTCATGAAAGCCGTCGGCGTACCCCAGCTGGCCGCATACCTGCGAAACGAAGCCGATCTGGACGATGCGGCATCGGCATCGAAAACGGCGACGCGGCAATATGCGAAACGTCAGCTGACATGGTTCAGGAGTAATATGATTTCGTGGAATGCTGTTTCAGCGCACGATTCGGAAAGTTCATTAGGGAAAATTTTTCCAATTGTTCGGGATAATGTGTTGACCATGTCACAGTGAAAGGATAGGGTGCGCCGCCTTCACGGCTGATTTTGCTACCAAAATCGGTGCAGATGAGCGGTCTGCACAAGCCGGAAGGCGTTTTGCTGTTTGAATTCAGGTCAGTATCGGAAGGAAAAGGAACAATGGCGCAGAATATGACCGGCGCGGAAATCGTCATCAACGCACTGATCGATCAGGGCGTGGAGGTAATTTTCGGTTATCCGGGCGGCGCCGTACTTCCGATTTATGACGCACTATTCGAGGAAAGCCGCATCAAGCATGTACTCGTCCGTCACGAGCAGGGCGCGGTGCATGCTGCAGAAGGTTATGCCCGGTCCACCGGCAAGCCCGGTGTTGTCCTGGTAACGTCGGGACCGGGGGCGACCAACGCCGTCACCGGACTGACGGATGCTCTCATGGATTCCATTCCGGTCGTCTGTCTGACCGGCCAGGTTGCCACGCACCTCATTGGCAACGATGCCTTCCAGGAAGCTGACGTCGTCGGCATCACGCGCCCGTGCACGAAGCACAATTATCTGGTCAAGGAACCGGACGAACTCGCGCGCGTAATGCACGAGGCGTTCTATGTGGCGACAAACGGACGACCCGGTCCGGTTGTCATCGACATTCCGAAAGACGTCCAATTCGCCCAGGCCAAATATACCGGGCCGACTAATGTCGCGCACAAGACCTACAGGCCGCGGATAAAGGGTGATCAGAACACCATTCGCGAGGCGGTGGACCTCATCGCGGGCGCCAAGCGTCCGATCTTCTATACCGGCGGCGGCATTATCAATTCCGGCAAGGCGGCGAGCGAACTCCTGCGCGAATTCGTTCGCATGACGGGGTATCCGATCACGTCGACGCTGATGGGACTCGGCGCCTATCCGGCTTCGGACCCCCAATGGCTGGGCATGCTGGGCATGCACGGCACGTTCGAGGCCAACAACGCGATGCATGACTGCGATGTCATGATCAACATCGGAGCCCGCTTCGACGACCGGATCACCGGACGGATTGACGCGTTTTCTCCGGGATCGAAGAAGATCCACATCGATATCGATCCGTCGTCGATCAACAAGAATATTAGTGTCGATCTGCCGATTATTGGCGATTGCGCCCATGTCCTCGAGGAGATGATCCGGGTCTGGAAGGCCCGGTCCGCCCGTCCAGACAAGACGGTGCTCGAAGGCTGGTGGCGTCAGATCGATGAGTGGCGCGGGCGGAACTGCCTGAAATACCGTCAGCGTGACGATGCCATCATGCCGCAATACGCAATTCAGCGTCTCTACGAGCTCACCAAGGACAGGGACACCTACATCTCGACCGAGGTTGGTCAGCACCAGATGTGGGCTGCGCAGTTCTATGGCTTCGAAGAGCCCAATCGCTGGATGACGTCAGGCGGCCTGGGCACCATGGGTTATGGGCTGCCGGCAGCACTGGGTGTCCAGATTGCCCACCCCAATTCGCTCGTCATTGACATTGCCGGCGAAGCTTCGGTCCAGATGACCATGCAGGAGATGTCGACGGCGGTGCAGTACGGGCTGCCGATCAAGATCTTCATCATCAACAACGAATATATGGGCATGGTTCGCCAGTGGCAGGAACTGCTCCACGGCGGCCGTTATTCGCACAGCTATTCGGCAGCACTTCCCGACTTCGTCAAGATGGCGGATGCGTTCGGCGCCAAGGGGATCCGGGCAGAGAAGCCAGACGAACTCGACGACGCCATCAACGAGATGATTTCCGTGGACGCTCCTGTTCTGTTCGATTGTGTGGTCGAGAAAGTGGCCAACTGCTTCCCGATGATCCCGTCGGGCGAGGCGCACAACAGCATGCTTCTCGGCGAAGACGAAGAGCTTGCAGAGGTATCGGAGGAAGGAAAGATACTGGTATAAGTCCGGTCCTTCCGTCAGGCCGCCCCGCCGGCCTCCCAGCGTAATACCGGGGCTGCTCAGCCCCGGTCTGATTGGATTCATCTCAATGAAAAAACCAGAAGTCATCGAGCGCCATACCATGTCGGTGCTGGTCGATAACGAGGCGGGTGTTCTCGCCCGCGTCATCGGTCTGTTCTCGGGGCGCGGCTACAACATCGACTCTCTGACTGTGACGGAAGTGGACATTGCGCACCATCTGTCGCGGATCACTATTGTCACCACCGGTACGCCGATGGTGATCGAACAGATCAAAGCCCAGCTCGAGCGGCTGGTGCCGGTCCATTCGGTGGTGGATCACACCGTGGTCGGTCCGGCACTCGAGAGGGAACTGGCGCTGGTCAAGGTGGCGAGCACGGGCGAGCACCGGGTCGAGGCACTACGGCTCTCCGACGCTTTCCGCGCCCGCGTCATCGACGCGACCAAATCATCGTTCGTGTTTGAACTCACGGGTGCCCCGGACAAGATCGACGCCTTTGTGCGCCTGATGGACGGCCTCGGCCTTGTCGAGGTTTCGCGGACCGGCGTGGCCGCGATCTCGCGCGGGCCCGAAGGCATGCAGTACTGACGATTTCATCCGACAACCACTTGTTTTGTTGACGCTAACCACTATTCTCGCCGCCGCCGAACGGCGCCTGCCCAATCCTTCGAGTGATTGAGTGGAACCGCGGAGGCGGGTTCAGAAGGGGAAAGACAATGAGAGTTTATTACGACAGGGATGCCGACCTGAATCTGATCAAAGGCAAGAAGGTCGCCATCATCGGCTATGGCAGCCAGGGCCATGCCCACACGCTCAATCTGCGTGACTCGGGCGTTCAGGAGGTTGTCGTTGCCCTACGGGCCGGCTCCGGATCCGCGAAGAAAGCGGAAGCCGAGGGCATCAAGGTCATGGAAGTGGCGGAGGCCGCCCAGTGGGCCGACGTCATGATGATGCTGACGCCTGACGAGCTCCAGGCCGACATCTACAGGGAATCCCTCGTAGAAAACATGAAGGAGGGCGCGGCTCTCCTGTTTGCACACGGGCTGAACGTCCATTTCAACCTGATTGAGGCCCGTTCGGATCTCGACGTGCTGATGGTGGCCCCCAAAGGACCGGGCCACACCGTGCGCAGCGAATATGTCCGCGGCGGCGGCGTGCCGTGCCTGGTGGCGATCGATCAGGACGCATCCGGCAATGCGCATGACCTTGGCCTGTCCTATGCATCAGCCATTGGCGGCGGCCGCGCCGGGATCATCGAGACCACGTTCCGCGAGGAATGCGAGACCGACCTGTTCGGCGAACAGGTGGTGCTGTGCGGCGGTCTCGTCGAACTTATCCGTGCCGGATTTGAAACCCTGGTCGAGGCGGGTTATGCGCCGGAAATGGCCTATTTCGAATGCCTGCACGAGGTCAAGCTGATCGTCGACCTGATCTACGAAGGCGGCATCGCAAACATGAACTACTCGATCTCCAATACGGCGGAGTATGGCGAGTATGTCACTGGTCCGCGTATCGTGACCGAGGAGACAAAAGCCGAGATGAAACGGGTACTTGCCGATATTCAGTCGGGCCGGTTCACGAGAGACTGGATGCTGGAAAACAAGGTCGGACAGACAAGCTTCAAGGCAACGCGGGCTGCGGCCGGCGCACACCCGATCGAGGAAGTCGGCGAGCGTCTTCGGGCCATGATGCCCTGGATCGCTGCCTCCAAGCTGGTGGACAAGGAAAAGAACTAGGTTCACCAGAGCGAATTCGCAAAAAAAAAGGCGGCGCAGCGGCGCCGCCTTTTTCTGTTGGGCTGTGGCCCCGGGAGGCCCTGGCTGGAGCCCAACCTCGGACGGTACTGGGTGCGCTGGTCCGTCCGGAAGAATCAGTTTCCGTCGAGTAGTTCTCTGACCTGGGCAATGACAGTCCCGGCTTCCTGTTCATTGCCGGCCTGACATTGCTTTTCGGCCGCATTGCGGAGGTCTATCGCCTTTTCCTTGTCCGCATCGCTTAGATCGATGGAAGCAATGGTCTGGTCGATATCCTGAATTTCGGCCTTGCAATCAGCCGCCGCGATGGCAGGCGACAGGAACACGGCAATTGCCGTTGTCCAAAACAGAGTGTTGCGGCCCATACTTGCTCCTCAATGTCTTTCACAGACACTTTCGGCTTCAGCCGGGATAATTCTGATTCAAACGGCTGATTGCGGCGCTTTATGACCGCCGCGCTGGCCGTGACTGGGAATTTGTGTGTCAAATTTGTGCGGCGCGCGGCCATCCGTGCCGCGTTAAGCGTGATGTTATCCGGATCGACAGAAATGCCTTATTGATGGTTATTTCTGTGGATAGAATCCCTATATAAGGTGCTGAGAAAGTGCCGATTCGCAGCCCGTGGTCGCGTCTTAACGAAAATGCGCAAATTCGCCGCTTGCAGCGATAATTCATCTGGCATTATGCAGTGCGAGGCGGGTATGCTGCAGTGCTCCGTGAAAGTGATTTGCGATCACCTCCCGATTGTGTTTCTCGCTAACGGGGCGTCATAGTTCAGTGGGGTAATCAACCAGGATGCTCTCAGGTCTTCTTGGTATGTTTTCGGCCGATATGGCCATCGACCTCGGAACGGCCAATACATTGGTTTACGTGAAGGGGCGGGGCATCGTATTGGACGAACCCTCGGTCGTGGCCATCATCGAAGACGATGGCAAGCGAGAGGTCCTCGCTGTTGGCGAGGAAGCCAAGGTCATGCTCGGCCGTACGCCGGGCAACATACAGGCAATCCGGCCCATGAGGGACGGTGTTATCGCGGATTTCGAGGTCGCGGAGGAAATGATCAAGCATTTCGTCCGCAAGGTGCATAACCGGACCTCGTTCGCCAGTCCCCAGGTTGTGATCTGCGTGCCTTCGGGCGCGACCGCCGTCGAGCGGCGGGCGATCCAGGAATCTGCGCTGTCTGCCGGCGCGCGCCGCGTTTATCTGATCGAGGAACCGCTTGCCGCGGCCCTGGGTGCCGGTCTGCCCATCAACGAGCCGGTCGGTTCGATGGTCGTCGATATCGGTGGCGGTACGACGGAAGTGGCGGTCATGGCCCTTGGTGGCATCGTCTATTCCCGTTCTGTCCGGGTCGGCGGCGACAAGATGGATGATGCGATCGCGTCCTATATTCGCCGGAAACACAGCCTGCTGATCGGCGAAACCAGTTCGGAGCGGATCAAGAAAGAGGTCGGGACGGCAGCGGTGCCGATCAACGGGCACGAAGTGTCGATCCAGATCAAAGGGCGTGATCTGGTGAGCGGTGTGCCGAAAACGATAACGATCCAGCAACGAGAACTGGCGGAAGCCCTGTCAGAGCCCGTCGGTCAGATCGTCGAGGCGGTCAAGGTCGCCCTGGAGACGACGCCTCCCGAACTCGTGGCGGATATCGTCGATCATGGTATCGTGCTGACGGGCGGAGGCGCCTTGCTGGCGAACCTCGATGTCGTGCTCAGCAATGAGACAAATCTTCCGGTGACGATTGCGGAAGATGCGCTGACCTGTGTGGCGATTGGCACGGGCGAGGCGATAGAAAACCTCAAATTGATGAAGAATCTGCTTTCTTCGGTGTATTAGTAGTGCTTCGGCCCCCATTTGCCGGGGCGAAGAACAGTTCCTTTGCGCGGAGGGGGCGGTTCCAGCGGACTAACGGTCGTGGGTTGTGGCTATGAACCCTACCAAATGGCGTTCCGGATCGTCCGGTCTCTCCGCAGACCGCATCTGGCTCGCTTGCCTGATTGTCGCGTCGGTGCTGCTGCTCCTGCTTAGCCGGTCGGAGACCGCGTTTCTCAGGCTTATCCAGACTTCGATCGCTGAATTGTCGGCGCCGGCATTGCGCGGGCTGTCCGGTCCGGTCGCAGATATCCGCAGCAGAATCAGCAATCTGGGTTCGTATTCCTATCTCGTCGACGAAGTCGCCCGTTTGAGAGAGGAAAACCGGCAGCTGAGAGCGATGCGTTCGACCATCGACGGGCTCGAAAACAGGGTCAAGCGCTACGAAGCGCTGCTGAAAGCGACACCCGGTCCGGAAGCCAAGCCGATCGCGGCGGCCCGCATACTGGCCGACCGGGGCAGTCCGTTCGTGAGAACGGCCCTGATCGATGCCGGAGGCAAGCACGGCGTGATAGAGGGACTTGCCGTGGTCGATGCGCGCGGCCTCGTTGGCCAGACCATCGCCGTCGGGCCCACGACGTCCCGCGTGCTGCTGCTGAACGATCTGAACAGCAGGGTTCCGGTTCAGATCGAGCCGTTCGGGTACCGTGCGATACTGGCGGGCACCAACACCAAGACGCCGCGCCTCGAGTTTCTGCCGATCGGCGCCCAGATCCGCCCGGGCAATGAGGTCGTGACTTCCGGTCACGGCGGCCTGTTCCCTGCCGGATTGCCGGTTGGGACCGTCAAGTCGGTCAAACTTGGGGTCGTTGAGGCGACGTTAAACGCGCCGACCGATTCGGTCGGGGTGGTCCGTGTACTGGAACCGGTGGAAATCAAGATTCCCGAAGAAGCAGAGTCGGTCGAGGCGGGGGCGGAAGACGAGCAGACCGCAGAAGCCGGCAAGCCGGATTCGAATGCGGTTGCATTGAAGCCCAAGGTGCGCGGACGGCAGAGCGGGGAGCGTAACTGAGCGATGCCGGAGTGGACCGACCGCCTCATCCGATTTTCCAGAGCGCTTGCCCCTACAATCCTCTGCATTGTCATTGTGCTGGTGTCGGTGCTGCCGTTCGGCGCCGGCTCAAGCTATCTGGCCATTGGTCCGATGCTCGCCTTTGGCCTGCTGATCGCCTGGTCCATATCCCGTCCGGACGATATCTCACCATGGGTCGTATTTTTTGTCGGCATCGCGATTGATTGTCTTACCGGCGGGCCGACCGGACTGTGGTCATTCAGTTTCCTTGTGGGCTACGGTCTTGCCCTCCTGCAGAGGGTTTCGCTGCTTACCTATCCGGTTCCGGTCATTACTCTTACATACGCGGTTATCGGCGGGTTTGCCGCGCTTACGGCCTGGGCTGTGGCAGCGGTCTACTTCGGCGCATTCGTCGATCCGTTTCCGCTGCTGATAGCCTGCGTGGTTTCGGTTATCATATTCCCGTTCCTGGTCTGGATTGGCGGCCGACCCGACGAAGACGCCGCCAGACGGTTCGAGCGAGCCTGACGCCATGGGCTACAACAGAGAAGAAGACAGCAGACAGAAGGTTTTCTCGCGGCGTGCCGTTTTTCTGGGTGCCGCGCAACTCGGCGCATTCGGCATCCTGGCTTCCCGGCTGTATTACCTTCAGGTCCTTGAAGCTGACCAGTACACGCTGCTGGCCGACGAAAACCGCATCAACTATCGCCTGCTGCCACCACTGCGCGGCAATATCGTCGACCGGTTCGGGCAGGTCGTCGCCTCCAACCGGGAAAACCTCCAGGTCATGGTGGTTCCGGAGGAATCTCCGAACCTGAAGGAAACACTGAGCAGGGTCAGCGAAATCGTGCCGCTGCCGGACTCCCAGGTCCTCAAGGTCACAAATCGGGCGAAACGGCAGCGGTCTTTCGTGCCGATCACCGTGATGGAGAACATCACCTGGCAGCAGTTTTCGCAAATCAACGTCCACAGCCCGCAGCTGCCGGGGGTGGTGCCGCAAATGGGGGCGACGCGCCAGTATCACTACGGACCGGATCTGGCCCATGTCATCGGCTATGTCGCGACGGCAAACGAGAACGAGGCCTACGGCGAACCATTGCTTCTCATGCCGGGGTTTCATATCGGCAAGAGCGGTGTCGAGAAGGCACTCGACCTCGATCTGCGCGGTCAAGCCGGCTCGCTGAAGGTCGAAGTCAATGCAGGCGGGCGGGTCATCCGCCAGCTTGATATGTCGCCCGCAACACCCGGGGCCGAAACCGTCCTTACAGTCGATCTGGAAATCCAGCGGTTTGCCATGGAACGCCTCAAGGGCGAGAGCGCGGCAACCGTCCTTATGGATGTCATGACCGGCGAAGTTCTTGCGCTGGCATCGGCGCCGGGCTTCGATCCGAACGAGTTTGTCGGCGGCATCCGCCAGAACCTCTGGCAGACACTGATCAAGGATCAGTACAAACCGCTGATGAACAAGGCGATACGCGGCCAGTATCCGCCGGGATCCACGTTCAAGATGATTGTGGCGCTGGCGGCGCTGGAACACGGCGTCATCAAACCGCGGGAAACGGTGCGCTGTTACGGCCGCTACCGGTTTGGCGGACACAATTTCCATTGCTGGAAGCGCGGCGGTCACGGTCGCATGAACATGCGCAACGGCATCAAGCAATCCTGCGACGTGTATTTCTACGAAGTGGCACGCCGCCTTGGCATCGACCGGATTGCCGAGATGGCCGAGAAGCTGGGCCTGGGCCAGACGCTCGGTTTTGAGATTACCGGGGCGAAGCCCGGCGTTGTGCCCAGCACCGGCTGGAAGCGCGCGCATCTGAGCGAGCCATGGTATCCGGGCGAGAACCTGGTAGCGGGTATCGGACAGGGATATGTCCTGACGACGCCGCTGCAGCTGGCCGTGATGGCGGCGAGGATCGCCAATGGCGGCCTTGCGGTTGAACCCCGTATCGTAAGGGCTGCCGGTGACAGGCTGCTCGTGCCTCCAAGCCCGCCGAGAGTGGATATCAATCCGAGTCATCTGGCGCTTATTCGCGATGCCATGGATGGCGTGGTGAACGAACCGGGCGGGACAGCACGCCGGTCGCAGATCGACGTCGAGGGCCTGAAGATGGCCGGGAAGACCGGAACATCTCAGGTGCGCCGTATTACGGCCGCCGAACGGGCCCGTGGCGTTCGCAAGAACCACCAGCTGCCCTGGCATCAGCGCGATCATGCCCTGTTCGTGGCGTTTGCGCCGGTCGATGAGCCGCGCTACGCCATTTCCGTCATCGTGGAGCATGGCGGCGGCGGATCTCGGGCGGCCGCGCCGATCGCGAAAGACATCATGCAGATGGTGCTCGAGCGTGATCCGCTCGCGCAGACGCCCTATGGACCCGCTGAGGAAACCAAGGCGGCCGGCGCCGACGCGCCCGCACCGGGCAAGACGGCGAAAGGGGACAAGTCGTGAGCGATCATGCCAGTGGCTCGCGCTCGGTCCGCTTTCTGGACCGCGTTACCAGCCCCTATTGGGGGTTCGTCCTGCTGTTGTGCATCATTGTCGGGTTCGGGGTCGCGATGCTCTATTCCGTCTCGGGCGGTCGCTTCGACCCCTGGGCGTCCCGGCAAATGTACCGTTTCGCCCTCGGGCTGGGATTGCTGGCCGTTGTCGCATTGATCGACATCAGAATCTGGCTGAAGCTGGCCTATCCGTTCTATGCGGTCTCCCTGTTCCTGCTGGCGCTTGTGCCGGTCATTGGGACGAAGGCCGGCGGCGCGCAGCGCTGGATCGATCTGGGACCGTTTCAGCTGCAGCCGTCGGAGTTCATGAAGATTGCCCTGGTCGTGGGGCTTGCAGCCTACTACCAGAGACTGCCGCACGACGACAAATCCCGGCCGACCCGGCTGATTATCCCGATCCTGATGATCCTTGTGCCGACGCTGCTCGTGATCAAGCAACCGGATCTGGGAACGTCCATTCTTCTGTTGGCGGGCGGCGTCGGCATCATGTATGTCGCCGGCGTTCACTGGGGTTATTTCGCCACGGGCGTGGCGGGTGTCCTGGGAAGCATCCCGGTGGCCTGGAGCTTTCTGCACGGCTATCAGCGCCAGAGGATTCTCACGTTTCTCAATCCGGAAAGCGATCCGCTCGGTTCCGGATATCACATTCTGCAATCCAAGATTGCCGTCGGATCGGGCGGCATTTGGGGCAAGGGGCTGGCGCAAGGCTCACAGAGCCAGCTGAACTTCCTGCCTGAAAGGCATACCGACTTTATTTTTACGATGCTGGCGGAGGAACTGGGCCTAGTGGGCGGTCTCGGGCTGTTGGGCGCCTATCTCGCCATTCTTGCGTTCGGGATCTTCGTGGCCTTGCGCTGTGCAAACCATTTCGGGCGGCTGCTGGCCGTCGGTGTCTGCTTCACGTTCTTCCTCTATGTCTTCGTCAATGTGGCGATGGTGACGGGTCTGCTGCCGGTCGTTGGCGTACCGTTGCCGCTGGTCTCCTACGGCGGCACCGCGATGCTCACATTGATGTTCGGTTTCGGGCTGCTGATGAATGTGGCGATCCATCGAAAAGTGGCCTTTACGCACCACGATACAGCGCTTATCTAGCGGGTGTGGCACATCAATCAGCTACGACGGCAGGACCGGGATGCTGGACAGGTCCACTGTGCTCTGTTAGAGAAACGGCGAATGACGGACGGGTTTGTTCCGCCGTCACAATCCAGGCGCATAGCTCAGTTGGTAGAGCAGCTGACTCTTAATCAGCGGGTCCGGGGTTCGAGTCCCCGTGCGCCTACCAAATCTCTCGGCCGGCGTGTGATTGCGTCATGCGACCGGGGAGGCGGGCCGGTCCGAGATTAGCAGCGAGTTTCACAGGAATGCTGGATACCGGTACTCAGGTTGAGGGCGACGGTCTGTCTTCTGAACCACTGATGAAAACACAACTCATCGACAAGATCCGCGACAAGACCGCGGTGATCGGCATTTTGGGGCTGGGTTACGTCGGATTGCCGCTTGCGTTGCGCTATTCGGAAGCCGGCTTCAGCGTCGTGGGGTTCGACGTCGACAAAGCGAAGGTCGAGCAGCTGCGCGGCGGGCACAGCGGTATCGAACATCTCAGCGATGATCGTGTGGTCAAGGCGCTGGAAAACGGCTTTGAGCCGACGCGCGACCTTAACCGTGTCCCGGACGTGGATACGCTGATCCTCTGTGTGCCGACGCCACTCAACAAATATCGCGAGCCGGATCTTTCCTATGTGGAAGAAACGGTGGATGCCATTGTGCCTTACCTCCGGACGGGGCACATCGTATCGCTGGAGAGCACGACCTATCCCGGTACGACTGAAGAGGTGGTCCTGCCGCGTCTCGCCACTTCGGGACTGAAGCCGGGCGCCGACTTTTTCCTCGTGTATTCGCCCGAGCGCGAAGATCCCGGCAATCCGAATTACAGCACCCAGACCATCCCGAAGGTCTGCGGCGGGCTGACGGAGAATTGTCTGGAAGTCGGTGTTGCGCTTTACGAGGCCGCCGTCGACACCGTGGTGCCGGTGAGTTCACCACGCGCGGCAGAGATGACCAAGCTTCTGGAGAATATCCACCGCGTGGTGAACATCGGTCTCGTCAACGAGATGAAGATCATCGCCAACCGGATGGATATCGACATCCACGAGGTGATCGACGCCGCAGCGACGAAACCGTTCGGTTTCACGCCCTATTATCCCGGTCCGGGCATCGGCGGGCACTGCATTCCCGTCGATCCGTTCTATCTGACCTGGAAGGCGCGGGAGTACGACGTCCACACCCGCTTCATCGAACTGGCCGGCGAGATCAATACGAACATGCCGAGATGGGTGCTGGACCGGGTCGTCGACGCGCTGAACGGCGAGGGCAAGGCCCTGAACGGGGCACGCGTGCTGCTGCTCGGACTGGCTTACAAGAAAAACATTGACGATTTGCGGGAGTCGCCTGCGCTCGACATCCTCCGGCTGCTGCTCTCGAAGGGCGCCGACGTTCAGTATTCAGATCCTCATGTGCCCGAGTTCAACGGACATGACGGGCTGGACGTTTCGTTGAAGAGTACGCCGCTGACTCGCGAAGTGCTTGAAGAAACGGATCTGGCGCTGCTGGTTACGGACCATGACGGGTTTGATTACGATCTGCTTCATGCGCATGCGCCGTTGATTGTGGACACTCGTGGCGTATTTCGCGAACATGCCGAGAAGATTGTAAAGGCGTAGCCGTTTCGACATTGGAGGATACCATCTCCACAATCCAACCCGTGATCCTGTCGGGTGGCGCCGGGACAAGGCTATGGCCTCTTTCGCGTGAAGCCTATCCAAAACAGTTCTTAAGCCTGCTGGGGGACGGTAGTCTTCTGCAGCAGACCAGCAAGCGCGTGAACGGCGAGGCATTCGACGCGCCTGTCATGCTGGTCAACAGGGACCATCGGTTTCTGGTCGGCGAACAACTTCAGGATATCGGCGTGACGCCCAAGGCCATCGTGCTCGAGCCTTGCGCTAGAAACACCGGACCCGCAGCTCTGATTGCCGCGCTCATCGCGAATGACGAGGACCCCGGCAAGCTTGTCCTGCTGTTGCCGTCGGATCATCTCGTCAACGACAGTGACGCCTTCAGAAAAACGGTGGCCGAGGGCGCCGGAGCCGCGGCTGACGGGCATATTGTCACTTTCGGGGTTCGTCCGGACAGTCCGGAAACCGGATTCGGGTATATCGAGGCCGTTGGTGAAGGCGAGGTGCTGGACGTTGCGCGGTTCGTCGAGAAGCCAACGCTCGAGGTGGCCCAGGGATACCTCGAATCCGGTAACTATTTCTGGAATGCCGGCATCTTTCTGTTCTCTGCAACTACCATGATCAGTGAGTTTGAAAGGCTTGCTCCGGATATCCTCGAGTGTTGCCGCAACGCTCTCGCCGACGCGAAGGACGATCTTGATTTCAAGAGGCTCGACGAGGCCGCCTATGGCCGCTGCAAGAACATTTCCCTCGACTATGCGGTGATGGAACACGCGCGGTCGATCAAGTGCGTTCCGCTGGGCTCCGACTGGAGCGACCTCGGCGCCTGGCCGGCGCTGTGGGACGCCGCCAGCAAGGATAGCGATGGCAACGCGTCTTTTGGCGATGTCATCCTCAATGGAACCACCAACAGCTATGCCTATACCGAGGACGCAGCGTTATGTGTTCTGGGTCTCGAACACGTCATGGTCGTGGCCACCCGCGACGCAGTTCTCGTAGCGGCAAAGGATCAGGCCCAGGCCGTCAAGGATGTGGTCGAACAGCTCAAGGCGAACGGGCGCGACGAGGCTGTCATACACCGGCGTGTCTACAGGCCCTGGGGATGGTACGAGGGGTTAAGCCAGGGCGACCGGTTCCAGGTGAAATGCCTCATGGTGAAGCCGGGTGGACGGCTCTCGCTGCAGAGCCACTTCCACAGGTCGGAACACTGGGTCGTTGTGTCAGGAACCGCGCAAGTGACTGTTGACGAGAAAACCGTGCTGATGAGCGAGAACGAGTCGACATACATCCCGCTTGGCGCCAAGCACAGACTTGAAAATCCCGGCAAGGTTCCGGCATTCCTGATCGAAGTCCAATCCGGCAGGTACCTGGGCGAGGACGACATTGTCCGCTACGAGGACGTCTATAATCGTGATTGATTGCCGGCACCGCTAGTGGGCTACGGTCGAGAGACCTGACGCCGTGGATGGTCGATTTCATCCAACAGAACCGGTTCAATCTGACCCAAACTCACTCTAGAGTCAGCCAGCCTTCCGGATAGATGTCGAACGTGCTGTGACGCCGGGAATAGCTCCGCGAAAACCAGCGTCTCGGCGCGATGACGATCTTGTCGGAATTCGGATTCAGCCACGCACCCCACCAACTGAACGAACTGTTGGCGATGATGTGGTGGCGGCACACGCTCATCAATGCAAGATCTCCGGCGGGCCGGTCCGGATCACCTTCAACGGAAACCTTCCGGTCGACAAAGTCGAGCAATTCGGCTGCACGCTCGGGCTCGTCCGAAAAGATAAAATAGCTCGGCCGGTCCAGCGTCCGGTCCAGGAAGGCAACAGCCCGGCGATAATAGTCCGGCGTGGCCGAACCCGACATTTTTGACGCGGCCTTGCCGTCGACGTAGTCGCCAAGTCGGACATGAACGGAGACGGCTTCCGGCTCCGCTACGATCTGTTTCCGGATTCCGTCAGTTTCCGCATCCCATGTATCGGTGAATTCCAGTTCGCCGCGAATGTCATCTGCGCAGTCGGCAAAGTACCGTTCGCTCTGCCAGTAGCCATCCAGCAACACGGGGGCAGGATGGGCGTGAAAACTGTCGTCGAAATGAAAGTGCGGCTCCAGATAAAGCCCGTCCGGCAGGAAGCGGTCCGGCTGACCGAGGATCTTGCCGAGCTTTCGGCGCCATCGCCCGTTCAGGGCAAAGGGGGCAATCTCTTCTTCAGAAGCGATCGGGCCCTCTATGCCAAATATGCCAAGCCCGAATGTCCGGGGCGGGTCGCCTGGGAAATAGCTCAGGTCGAGCTTGAGCGGACAGTTGTGGCGGCGCGCGAGCGCATATCCGGCGGCATACTGGAACATCTGATTGCCGAGGCCGCCCTTCAGGCGCGTGAATACTGTCGCTTCAGTCATCGCGGCGCATCGAATCCAAAATCAACGTGCTGCCAGTCTCAGGTCCTCGTCGGCCTGGGAACTGAACCACTTGTAGGTTTCGGTCAAACCTTCGCGAAGAGACGTCTTCGCGGTCCAGCCGAGCGCGGAAAGGCGCGAGACATCGAGCAGTTTGCGCGGCGTTCCGTCGGGTTTGGACGTGTCGTAGTCAAAGTTTCCTTCAAAGCCGACAATGTCTCCCAGCAGACTGGCCAGTTCGCCGATGGAGATATCGGTTCCCGTGCCGACATTCAGATGCATTTCGCCGGAGTAGTTCTTCAGAAGGAACACGACGGCATCGGCCATGTCGTCGACGTGAAGAAATTCGCGCTTGGGTGTTCCCGTACCCCAGATGCCAACCGAATTTCTGCCGCCGAGCTTGGCTTCGTGAATCTTGCGCATCAGCGCCGGAATCACGTGACTCGACTCAAGATCGAAATTGTCTCCCGGGCCATAGAGATTGGTGGGCATGCAGGAAATGAAGTCGGCGCCGTGCTGCCTGCGATAGGCCTGGCACTGCATGATGCCTGCAATCTTGGCAATCGCGTACCACTGGTTGGTCGGCTCCAGCGGGCCGGTCAGGAGGGCGTCCTCGTTCATCGGCTGCTCTGCCAGACGGGGATAGATGCAGGAGGATCCCAGAAGCACCAGTTTCTCAACGTTTCCGCGGAACGATGCCTCGACGATATTGGTGTTGATCGCGAGGTTGTCGTGAATGAAGTCGGCCGCGAACGTGTCGTTGGCGAGAATGCCGCCGACCCGGGCGGCAGCCACGATGACCGCGTGAGGGCGCGTTTCGGCAATGAATTCCTCGACCAGGTTCTGCCGGCGCAGGTCGACGCGTGACGGGCCTGTATCGACCACCGTGCAGGGTTCGCCCGCGAGACGCCGGACGATTGCGCTGCCGACCATGCCGCGGTGTCCGGCAACCCAGATCCGTTTACCGTCGACGTCAAATATTGGTGCAGTCACGGATTTGGCTCCCGCTTCAATTGGCGTTCTTGAGGGCGGCCCGGTCAGCGTCGATCATCTCGTTGACCAGTGTCCTGAATGGTGTGGTGTGTTTCCATCCAAGCTTTTCGTGTGCCTTGCTTGCGTCTCCGAGCAAGTGGTCGACTTCCGTCGGCCGGAAGTACCGGGGATCGATTTCGATCAGCGTCTCGCCGGTCGACTTGTCGACACCTTTTTCGGCGATACCTTCGCCCTGCCACTCTATCGGCCGATCGATGTGCTCGAACGCGAATTCGACGAATTCGCGCACTGAGTGGGATTCGCCCGTCGCGAGAACGTAGTCGCCGGGTTCATCGACCTGAACGATGCGCCACATCCCCTCGACGTAATCGCGGGCGTGCCCCCAGTCGCGGCGTGCATCCAGGTTGCCGAGATAGAGCTTGTCCTGCTGGCCAGCCTCGATCGCAGCAACACCCATCGTTATCTTGCGCGTTACGAACGTCTCGCCGCGGATCGGGCTTTCATGGTTGAACAGGATGCCGTTGGAGGCATGCATCTTGTACGCCTCGCGGTAGTTCACTGTGATCCAGTAGGCATAGAGTTTTGCAGCGGCGTAGGGGCTGCGGGGGTAGAACGGCGTGGCCTCGTTCTGCGGTGGAGGGGTTGCACCGAACAGTTCCGAGGTCGAGGCCTGATAGAACCGGGAATGATCCTCGAGTTTCAGAATTCTGATGGCCTCAAGCAGACGCAGCGTGCCTACGGCGTCCGCGTTTGCAGTGTACTCCGGCGTTTCGAAGCTCACCTGGACATGACTCTGTGCCGCGAGGTTGTAGATCTCGTCCGGACGTGTTTCCTGCAGTATCCGGATCAAATTGGTCGAGTCCGTCATATCGCCGTAATGCATGAAGAATTGAGCGTTCTCGATATGCGGATCGACATAGAGATGATCGACACGTTGTGTGTTGAACGACGAGGAACGGCGCTTGATGCCGTGAACGACATACCCTTTGTCGAGAAGCAGTTCGGCGAGATAGGCGCCATCCTGCCCGGTGACCCCGGTGATCAATGCAGTCTTGTTTGTCATTTTGAGATTGTCCCGAGGGGCTGTTGTTATTGCCATGGCCGACGGGCCTTGAGATGAGGTTCTGGCAAGTTGGAGCCGGTTGTTCAAGCTGAATCTCGAAGGCGATCTTCCAGTGGCGAATACGGTCCTGATGTCGTCGATTCGGTTGCGTATGGAGTTGAATTGTCCCGGCGGAGTTCAGCGCGGCGCGGATTCAACTCCGAAATGAGGCAAAAATCGGCAGTTTCCGTAACGTCAACTTCTCTCGATTCAGGTTGACGCTGCGTGAGGAGATGCCGTGACCGGATCATCTGCGACAATGCAGTGTTTTCCCTTGATTCCCCTGCGTCATGGACTTTTTTTCGGCACCACCCGATACAACGAGCGGCTGTGGCAATGTGACGTTCTGGCAACAGTTTGGAGTCTTCTTCGTGTCGACGGACAATTTTTGCGCAGAATTCCGCCCCAAAGGATTAATAATTGGTCAACGCATTGGGGTTTAGGGCGGCGGAGTTAAACTTAAGGTTGTTGAGGGGAAAGTCTTAGGTATGTATTTTTCGGGTGCGAAGGGCAGTGCCCTTGTTGTTTTTTCCGCTGCATCGATTCTTCTGACTTCAGCGCAGGCGATTGCCGGCGGTTTTGCTATTCGCGAACAATCCTCGGAGGGGCTGGGGGCAGCCTTCGCCGGTGTCGCGGCCGGCACCAACGATCTCAGTTCGATGTTCTGGAATCCGGCAACCCTGTCACTGCATGACGGGGCTTCAGTCCAGGGCGAGATCGCCGCCATTCTGCCGTATGCGGACGTGACGGTGAAGAATTCGACGCAATTCGCCGGCCCGGGCGTTTACGTCAATAATGGAACCGAAAACAGCGGCAATCTCGGTTCTCTGGCGACCGTGCCGTCGTTCTATGCCTCCTATCAGGTCAATGAAGATCTCAGGCTCGGGCTTGCTGTCAATTCGCCCTACGGGCTGGTCAACGAAGCCAACCGCGGGTGGGGAGGCGAATTCCACGGTCTCAGGTCCGACCTCCTGTCTATCAATATCAACCCGATGGCATCGTACGATCTCACTGATTACATCTCCATTGGCGTCGGGGTGCAGATCCAGTATGTCGATGTCCTGCTGACGCAGGAAACATTCATCGGCGGTGCGATTGCTGCGCTTCCCGGAGCGCTCACGGCTCAAGGCACCGCTACCGGGACCGATATCGGATTTGGGCTTACGGCCGGTATCCTGTTCAAGCTGGCGGAATCCACGCAGATTGGATTGGGCTTCCGGTCACAGGTCAGACACTCGATCAAGGGGCATGCCGAACTCGAGACGTCCGGTACCGGAGCGCCGGGCACATTCACGAACCGTGGTGAAATCACCGCCGAAGCAACGCTGCCCGAGATGGTGTCGTTAGGCCTGCGCCACAAGATCAGTGATGACTGGACCGTCATGGGTACGGTGGAATGGACCAACTGGAGTCGTTTCAACGAGCTCCGGATCGAATCCAATGCACCCGGCGGACCTGCTGACAATGTGACTGAAGAGGAATGGAAAGACGGCTGGTTCTTCTCGCTCGGCGCCGAACACCAGTGGAACGACTATTTGACCGTGCGTGCCGGCGCCGCTTATGAAATCAGCCCGGTCATCGATCGGACAAGGACGCCGCGCATTCCGGATAACGACCGGATCTGGCTGGCCGTCGGAGGCACCTACAAATACTCCTCCAATCTGTCTTTCAGCCTCGGGTACACGCATATCTTCGTCGAAGACGCGCCAATCAATCTGTCACGGACGGACGAGGGGAGTGCCTTGCGGGGTGATCTGAATGCCGACTCTGAGGCTCACGTGGATATCCTCACGATCAGTGCGAAATACGATTTCTGATCGCACCTGAAATTGAGGGGGACGGGAAAGGCGGTCGGGGGGCCGCCTTTTCTGCTTTGAACGCACTGCATCGCGTTTCTGCACTGGTGTATGATCCTCTCGCGACTTCAGGCAAACGGGAGAAGGCGGACAGATCATGAGCGCTGAAAATCTGGATCCGATACCGGAGGCAAAATATTCGCTCGAAGTGGACGAACTCGATCCGGCAATCGAGGACCGTGCCCTGTCGAGCGGGGGCTATCCATACAAGGACAAGATGAAGGAGAAGAAGTATCTCAAGGAACTGAGATTACTTCAGATCGAACTGCTCAAGTACCAGGGCGCGTCGCGGACGAGCGGAGACCGGGCTATCCTCGTGTTCGAGGGACGGGATGCCGCCGGCAAGGGCGGAACCATCAAACGGTACATGGAGCATCTGAATCCCAGGCACGCCCATGTCATTGCCCTTTCCAAGCCGACGGAAACGGAGCGGGGCCAGTGGTACTTTCAGCGATACGTGAACCATTTTCCGACCGCCGGTGACATGGCCCTGTTCGACCGCTCCTGGTACAACCGCGCCGGCGTCGAGCGTGTCATGGGCTTCTGCGAGCCAGGAGACGTGGACGAGTTTTTCCGCGAGGTGCCGGAATTCGAACACATGATCGTCCGCTCCGGCACGCGCCTGTTCAAGTTCTGGCTCACGGTCGGCCGCGAGGAGCAGCTCAGGCGGTTTCACAGGCGGAAGTCAGATCCGCTGAAGAAATGGAAACTCAGTCCTATCGACTATGCATCGGTCGGCAAGTGGCATGAGTACACCGAGGCCAAGGAAGCGATGCTCAAGAACACGCATACAGAGCACGCGCCCTGGACCGTGATCCGCACTAACGACAAAAAGCGCGCGCGTCTGAATTGCATTCGTGCGTTTCTGAGTGCCATCGACTATCCGGACAAGGACCTGGAGGCGATCGGCGAAGTGGATCCAAAAATCGTCGGGACCGGAGCGGACGAGATCGACTGAGCGCCACGCCCGGTGATTCAGATGGATGAGTTGAACAGCCCGCCATCGAGCAGAATGTTCTGGCCGGTGATGTAACCGGCCTGCTGGCTGCAGAGAAAGGCGCAGGCTTCACCGAATTCGTGCGGAGTTCCGAGGCGTTTCGCCGGGATGGTCGCTGCGCGTTCTTCGGCAACCTGCTCCACCGGCTTGTTCTGCATATTTGCCTGTGCGGTGAAATTGCTCCGAATGCGGTCGGTGTCGAACATGCCCGGAAGAATGCCATTGATGGTGACATTGTGATGCGCGATGTCGCGTGCAATGCCCGCCAGGAACGCGGTCAGGCCGGCGCGTGCGCCACTCGAGAGGTCGAGCCCGACGATTGGCCGCTTCACCGACATCGACGTGATATTGACGATGCGGCCGAACTTCTGCTCGATCATATGGTCGACCGTGGTCTGGATGAGTTCGATCGGCGTGACCATGTTCATGACGACGCCGCCGAGAATGGCGTCGCGGTCGAGTTCCCGAAAATCCCTGAAAGGAGGTCCGCCATTGTTGTTGACCAGAATGTCCGGCTTGGGGCACGCCTCGAGCAGCGCGGCCTGACCCTCGGCGGTGCTGACGTCGGTGGCGACAGGCGTGACCGTAACCCCGGTCTCGCTGGCGATCTCATCGGCGGTGGCCTGGAGTTTCTCCGTATCGCGACCGTTGATCACAACGTCGACGCCGGCTCGGGCGAGGGAAAAAGCGCAGGCGCGTCCGAGCCCGCGACTTGATGCACACACGATGGCTTTACGGCCGGTAATCCCCAGATCCATGACTTTCTCCCGTTCGATCGCGCTACAGCCGGCGCGGCAATTGTCATCTGCCGCAAACGGTTAGGCGCCTGTTTTGAATTCGAAGGGAAGTTCTATTCCGCGGCGGCGGAATCGGCAATCGGAAATGGCTTCGATGGGAATGTCGCCGGACCCGGAGACCAGATCCGGCGACACGGGTGTGTGTGAGCGCCCGTGGGATACGGGCGGAGCAACCCCGAAACCTGACGATGTGGCTTCGAGATACTGACTGACTTACATACTGCAATCCGGCCGGACGGTGTGCGCTGCGCCCTTGCGCGGTGGGCGCAAGACCCGGCCGGGTTCTAGACATATGGGGAGCGCTCTTCCGCGTTCAACCGGGCGTTCATGGAAAAGCCCGCGCTTTTTGCGCGATTTTTCAGAGGACGCTTGCGTCAATAGAAAAGGACAGTATTATTGACCTTTCTATGCTGCCTTCAAGGTGATTGCGGCAAAACGGATTGGCTTCCATGTTTGACCTGACGTCGCTTATTCCGCTGGCGAGTTTTGCCCTGGTCGCATCCGTGACGCCGGGGCCGAACGTCCTGATGATTGCCGCATCGGGAGCGAATTTCGGATTCCGCAGGACAATCTGGCATATGACGGGCATCAGCGTCGGATTCCCGGCAATGCTGCTGGCGCTGGGTCTGGGAATGGACCAGGTGTTCAGGACCTGGCCCGAAATCCATCAGGTTCTCAAGGTCCTTGGCACGGCGTACATGGCCTATCTCGCGTGGCGTATCGCGACCGCCTCGGGAAGCGGTGCGGCAGGCGAGCGGGGCAGGCCGCTGTCCTTTTTCGAGGCCGCTCTGTTCCAGTGGGTCAATCCGAAGGCCTGGGTCGTCGGAATCAGCGCCCTGGCCACATTCACCACCGTGGGTGGCGAGCATCTTCGGGAGACAGTTGTCATCGCGGCCATCTTCCTCCTGATTTCCATCCCGGCGCTCTGCATATGGTGCCTTTTCGGCACGGCGATCCGCGGTGTCCTGTCATCGCCGTCGGCACTGCGCGCCTTCAACCTATCGATGGGATTGCTGTTGGCGGCGTCGATCGTTCTGCTCTATATCTGACGGCCTTTGCAAATCCGAATTTGCCGGGAGTAGGGCATGTCATCTTCAGAATTGCCTGTGACCATTGCCGATGTCAGAGCGGCCGCTCAAAGGATCAAGGGCAGGGCGGTCCGTACGCCCCTTCTGAATTCCGCAGCGCTCGATGAGCGTACTGGTGGCCGCATCCTGCTGAAAGCGGAAAACCTGCAGCGCACCGGATCGTTCAAGTTCCGCGGCGCCTATAACAGGATTTCGCAGATCGACGCGTCTTCCGCCGCGGCCGGTGTTGTAGCCTTTTCCTCAGGAAACCACGCGCAAGGTGTTGCGGCGGCGGCCGCGCTCGCCGGCCTGCCGTCGACCATCGTGATGCCAACCGATTCGCCGGCCATGAAGCTACGCAATACCAGGGGGTATGGCGCCACTGTTGTGGAATACGATCGCGCAACCGAAGACCGGCAGGCCATAGCTGAGAGCATCGCTGCGGAAAAGGGGGCTGTTATCGTGCCGCCGTTCGACGATGTCGATATTATCGGCGGGCAGGGTACAGTCGGTCTCGAGATTGCGGAGCAGGCGAAGCAGTTGGGGCTCGTGCCCGACGCCGTGCTGGTCTGCTATGGCGGCGGCGGCCTGACTTCGGGCGTATCGATCGCGATTCATGACGCCTGTCCTGACGCGAAGCTCTATGCGGTCGAACCTGCAGGCTTTGACGATCTTGCGCGCTCGCTGGCGTCCGGAAATCTGGAGACGAACGAAAGGCTCAGCGGTTCGATATGCGACGCCCTGCTGGCTCCGTCGTCCGGGGAAATGACATTTTCCATCAACCGGAGACTTTTGAGCGGCGGGCTGGTCGTTACTGACGATGAAGTGCGCGAGGCCGTCGCCTACGCTTTCGAGACGCTGAAGCTCGTCGTCGAACCGGGCGGTGCGGTTACGCTCGCGGCAATACTGAGCGGCAAGATCGATTGTCGGGGCAAGGTTGTGGCGGCCACGCTCTCGGGCGGGAATGTCGATGCCGCGCTGTTCTGCGACATCGTGGGCGCAGCGGGTTCTAGGTGAACAGCGCCGTCTTCTCGTCCTGACTCAGGCCATCTATGTCGGACGGCGACAGCTCGTGGTCGTCGATCGATTCTATCGCGGTCGCTGACAGGAGTTGAGGGGCAGACGCATCAGTGTCTGACTTGCTCTCTTCAGGCTCGTCCGGTTCGTCATCGACGACCCACAGGTTGGATTCGTTCTGTGATTCCGGCTGCGCCGCTTCGCTTTCGATCTCTGCGACTTCGCCTTCGATCGGTTCGATAGGCACCGGCGCCGGCAATGCGGCCTCGGCCGTTCCGGCGGGGCCCCCGGCGCCGTCGAACATGAGGTCGTCGACGGTGTCCTGATTGATCGCGATATGCGCCTGCAGATAGCTGTCTGTGATTTCGAGATCGTCCGACCGCTCACTCTGATCGATCAGGGAGTCATCACCCCAGATTTCAATCATGGAGTTCAGGCGTTCCTCGATGTAGCCCAGGACATGAACCACCTTGGCGATCCGCTGGCCGGTAAGGTCCTGGAAGTCGCAGGCGCTGAAGATGTCCGTCGCAAATTGCTCAAGGCGGGCACAATCGTCATCTCCCGCGCTGGAGTCGCGCATGCGCCATACAATTTCCTGCACGCCTTCCGCGCCGGCCAGGATCTTGTAGGTGGCTTCTTCCGTCGCCGTGACGACAGAGCCGAGTTCGTCGGCGACACTGGTGAGTTGCGACTCACCGCCGTCCTTCGGTGCAATGGCTGCAATATCGAGACGTGTCTGGGCAATCTCCGACGCCATTTCCATCAGATCGAACCTGACTTGCTCATGCTCGAGACCGGCGGCAGGCTGCTCCATGGCCCGTTCAAGCTTCTTGATGGCGTCGAGCAGGATTAGGGTGTCCGAATTCCGGTTACGTCGCGCAAATTCGGCGAGAAACCAGCGCCCGCGCTGGGTCTCCATGACGGCCGCCTCGATGGCGTCATAGTCCTCTTCCGCCAAAGGCGTCGGAACCTTGTTTTCTGTCATATTCGCGCACCCGTACCAGCCCGATTCGCCCCATAAACCGGACCGAATCGTCAGAAATTCAGCCCGCAGTGTCTTCGAAATAGGTTAGTGATTGGTTTAATTGTATTTTTTGCGTGTTACCTCGCGCTTCAGGGCATCCCGAATCGCCTTGTCCTTACCGATAGGCCGCAAATATGACCGCAATGAGTTTCGGTATCAGGGTCGCCTGCTTTTTTGCCGCCTGGTTCCTGGCGCTCGGCATCTACCTGCCATTCTTTCCGGTGTGGCTGAAGGCACAGAACCTGAGCGACACCGAGGTGGCTCTTGTGCTGGCCACGCCCATGGTCCGCATCGTGGCGGGTCCGGCGCTTTCGTTTCTTGCGGACAAGTTCAATGACAGACGGCTGGCGGTTGTCATTCTCGGATTCTGCACGCTTGCCGGTTTTGCCGCACTGTCCATCGCGGACGGCTTCTGGGCAATCTTCCTGATCTGCCTCGTTATCGCGATCTTCTGGAATTCAACACTTCCCATCGCCGATACCATTGCTGTTGCCGGGAGCCAGGATTTCGGAATCGACTACGGCCGGATGAGGCTTTGGGGATCACTGGCCTTTATCGGCGGCAGTCTCGGGGCGGGGGTTGTGCTGACGCGCATGGCGGGAGAGGCCGTGCTGTGGATGCTGATCGGCGTCCAGGTTCTTGCCGTCCTGTCCGCGCTGGCGTTGCCGCGTTCCGGAGCAGAGGCAACGTCTGTAGACGACAGATCGGGATCGCTGCGGCTGGCCGAACTCGCGCCGCTTTTCAAGAGCGCTGTGTTTCCGGCCTTTCTGATCGCGGCCGCGCTCACGCAGGCGACCCATGCCATGTACTACGCGTTTGGCACGATCCACTGGCAGAGTCTCAAGATCGACGATACGACGATCGGCATTCTCTGGTCGATCGGTGTGATCGCTGAGGTTGTCCTGTTTGCGTTTTCGGGCCGAGCCGTGGCGTGGCTTGCGCCCGTCGGCCTGCTTCTGGCCGGTGCGGCTGCCGGAATGGTTCGCTGGACCGTCATGGCATTCGACCCGGGCGTAGCAGTCCTCGTGGTGGTGCAGGTGCTTCATGCGGCGACATTCGGCGCCAGTCATCTGAGCGTGATGCACTTCATCGGGCGTTCGGTGCCACGGCGGATGCAGGCAACCGCGATGGGGCTCTACTCCGCTTTATCTGCCGGCATTCTGCTGTCGGGCTTTATTGCGCTCAGCGGCCCGATCTATCAGGCTTACGCCGGCCTGGCCTACCTCGCCATGGCCGGCGTGGCTGTGACCGCATTCGGGATCGGTCTCTTCCTCAAGGCGAAGCTGACATCGGAATCGGGGGCAGGATCTAGCCCCAAAGGAGGCTCGGCGGCGGCGCCATGACGCTGCCATCGAATGTGATTGCCGGATCCCGGTCGCGAGCCAGCAGCAGCGGGCCGTCGAGGTCGACAACACTTGCCTTCTGGGCAACGAGCATCGCCGGTGCCATCGCAAGTGACGTCGCAAGCATGCAGCCAACCATGACGGTCATACCGGCGTCACTTGCCGCATCCGCCAATGCAAGGGCTTCGGTGAGGCCGCCTGTCTTGTCGAGCTTGATGTTGATGGCATCGTACTTGCCGACGAGACTGTCGAAATCCTTGAGGCTGTGAGCGGACTCATCGGCACATACCGTCACCGGTCGTGGCAGGTCGCGCAGAAGTTCGTCATCATCTGAAGGCAGGGGCTGTTCAACCAGTTCGACCGCGCACTCGACGCAGACACTCATCAGCGCTGAAAACTGATCGGGGCGCCATCCCTCATTGGCGTCGATGATCAGCCTTGCGGCGGGGGCGGCTGTGCGGATGGCACGCAGACGTTCGGCGTCCTGGTCGCCACCGAGTTTCAGCTTGAGCAGGGGCCTTGAAGCCGCGTTCGCCGCGCTCTTGGCCATTTCTTCGGGCGTGTCCAGGCTCAGGGTGTAAGCGGTCGTGACGGAGTGGAGGTCATCCATGCCGGTCAGGTTCCAGGCGCGTGTGCCGGATTGCTTTGCCTCGAGGTCCCAGAACGCGCAGTCCACCGCATTGCGTGCGGCTCCGGGCGGCATGGCGTCCTGGAGCTCCATTCGCGTCATGCCGTTCGCGATTTCGGTCTCGAGCGCCATGATGTCGGCGATGACACCTTCGACACTCTCACCGTAGCGCGGGTAGGGGACGCATTCGCCGCGGCCGGCCTTGTCGCCATCGACCAGGGTTGCCACGACCACGTCGGCGTGGGTTTTCGTTCCCCGGGAAATGGTGAAGCTGCCGGAGATCGGCCAGCTTTCCGTCTCCACAGACAGCTGCGGACCGTTGCCCATCAGCGATAGGTCTCGGTGATCAGGTCGACGATCGGGCCGGCACCGCCACGCATGGGATCGACAGCGGGAAGGCCGTATTCCGCCGCCGTCTGCTCCAGCGTCGCCGTCGCCGCGGCATCGTCCAGTGCGGCCGTGTTCACCGCTATGCCCACGCACCGAATGTCCGGGTTGGTCAGGCTGCCATTCTCGATGACGCGCTCGATCACCTGGCCGATGGTGGGGAGGGGATGTTCGACACCACGCATTTTGGTCCGCGTCGGCTCGTGGCAGACCACGAATGCGTCAGGCTGCGAGCCGTGCAGCAGGCCCATGGTTACGCCTGCGAAAGACGGATGAAACAGCGAGCCCTGGCCCTCGACAACATCCCAGTGATCAGGATCGTTGGCCGGTGTCAGCCATTCGGCCGCGCCGGAAATGAAATCGGCCACAACCGCGTCGATTGCCACGCCCCGGCCTGAGATAAAAACGCCAGTCTGACCGGTTGCGCAGAAATCCGCGTTCATTCCGCGTGCCCGCATTTCCCGTTCAAGGGCGAGGGCTGCGTACTTCTTGCCGACGGAACAATCGGTCCCGACGGTCAGAAGACGGAGACCGGGCCGCTTCGTTCCACGGCCGGTGGCGAACTTCATATCGGAGAACCGGACGTCATGAAGGTTTCGGCCGCCGCGTTCGGCAGCGGAGGCAATTTCAGGGATCGAGGCCAGTCGCGTGTGAAGGCCGGTGGCAATATCGAGGCCGGCTTCAAGGGCTTCAACGATCGTCTTTATCCAGTGGTCCGGGAGCACGCCGCCCGCATTGACAACACCGACAACCAAGGTCTTGGCACCGGCGGCCTTGGTATCCGCGATCGACATGTCGTCGAGGCCAAGATCGGCGTTGCAGCCGTCGAGCCGCAGCTGTCCCAGGCACCACTCCGGGCGCCAGTCAACGATGCCCTGGGCCGTCTTTGCCGCCAGCTGGTCGTGCACGTCGCCCAGAAAAAGAAGATATGGATGACTGATATCCATCTGTTTCCCCGCACTCGGAATGTCCCCAAGAGGGGTTACATAATGCCCGCCGCGCTTGTCGCGCAAGCGGTATCTTCTTCAGGGTGACGGAGAATTCTGAGAGGTGGGAAGCCCGCGCGCCGATGTGTTGCGGCGCGCGGGAAATCCGATCAGGTCATCTTGCCGCTTGCATGCGCGAGCATGAGGTAGACCTTGCCCGTTTCGGAGGACAGATAGGTCTCGACCAGCATGTTGTCGCGGTCGTTCTCGGCGACCGAGTCAAGCAGGCGCTCGAAGTCATCGACGTAACGGTCGACATCTTCGCGGAAGTCGTGATCCTTGCGGTACTTCCTGGCGATCTCGTCGAACAGCCGTTGTCCGCGCATGGAGTAGAGGCGTCGCGTGAACACATTGCGTTCGCCGTTCTGGTAGCGGACCCAGAGTTCCTCCGGAACCTTGTGGTCGAGCGACCGCACCAGATCGACCGAGAGCGAGTTGAGCGTCTCGACGATGTGCAGTGCGAGGCGCGGGACTTCAGGCGAATTGCCGGTCCCGACAGGCGTCGCAGTCTGGCTGCTCTTGCCCGGACGCTCCGAAAGCGCCGGAAGGGTCTCTTCCTCACGGGAGGCGGCTGCCAGCAGATCGGGCAGTCCCCATCGGCCGTCATCGCCGCTTCCGCGCAGCTCGGCATCGGCACTCTGGCCGGAGCTTGCCGCACTCGCACTGCGCGGGGCCGGTTCCGGAGCCGGTTGCACCTGGCGCAACGGCGGTGCTTGGGGTTGCGGGGCCGCAGCAGGCGTCTGAGACCGGGCCGTGAAGGACGACGCGCTTGCGGCGACCCGTTCACGTTCGCCGGTCGATGCCGCCGGCTCCTGGGACGGCGAAGAAACGTCGAGAATATTGGTGTGACGCTTCACGACATCAGACAGGGCGTTCAGGGCCGTGATCTGGTCGGCGACGACCTTGCGCATGGCTGCCGCGTTTTCCTTGGTCTCGGCCGGCAATTCGAACACCGCCTTGCGCAGTTCGCTGCGTGCTTCCGAAAGTTCCTTGTTCATGTCTTCGGCTGCTGAGCGCATCTCGCCGGTCGACTTGCTGAACTGCTCGGTCGTCTCGGCCATGTTTTCGCGCATCGTCCGGACGGTTTCCTCGTAGCGGTCGCGCAGAGCCTCGACAGTGGCTGCGAGTTCGTCTCCGGCGCTCGACTTGAGGCGATCCAGTTCACCCTGGAACGTCTCGGTCGTGGCGATGGCGTTGTTGCTGAGGATGTCGGCAACCTCGCGTGCCCGCTGTTCGGCGGTGGAGAGGGAGTCCTCGACCAGGCCGACATAGCTGCGCATCAGGGAGTCGATATCCTCGGCCTTGACCATAAGGCTTTCGACCATGTTCGTGAGCGCGCTTTCGCGGCCGCCGAAAATCCCGTCCAGATCCGTACCGATGGAGCCGACGCTGTTCTCGACGATGTGAGCGACTTTCTCCAGGCGAGTGGCAATGTCCTCGCTTGTCGACTCGAGGCGGCCCGTCAGATGAGAACTCGCCTGCTCGAGATGGCCGCCCAGGCTGGAGCCGGCTTCCTCGAGGCGGTTGCTCAGTTGCGAGCTGGCATCCTCAAGGCTGCCGCTCAGCTGAGTGCTGGCTTCGCCAAGCCGGCTGCTGAGAGACTGCGCGGCTTCATCAAGGCGGGCATACATCTGATTGCCCGACTGTTCGACGGCCGAGGAGATCTCGGTGCTGGTCGAATTGAGGTGATCGAACAACCGCGCACCGGACTGCTCAAGAGCCGTGGTGACGGACTGTCCGGATTCTTCAAGCCGCTCGAGAAGCTCTGCGCCGTAATCCTGCAGGGCGCGGGTGAAGGATCCGCTTGTGCCCTCGATGCGCTCGAACAGGTTGCTGCCAAGCGAGTCGATGGCATCGCCGAAGCCGTCGCGGGCCTTGTCGATCCGGTCGGTCATCTGCGCAGTGGTTGTCTCGATTGCACCGGCAATGTGATTGCTGGTGGTCTCGAGCTGCTCGAACGTGCGGCTGCTGGTCGCCTCGATCGTCTGCGTGATTTCGCCTGCGACCTGCTCAAGACGCTGTGTCGTCGTATCGCCTGTGGTCTCGATCGCGCCTGTGATATTGCCGCTGACCGTTTCAAGCCGGCTGAAGATACTGGTGCCGATCGATTCGATCGTGTTCGTGACACCCGTCGAGGTGTTCTCGAGGTGCTCCGCGATGGCGCGGCCATTCTGATCAAGCTCGTGGCTGATGCTCGACGTGGTCTCGTTCAGCCGTTCGGAGATCGCCGTGCCGGTCTGCTCCAGGGCCGTCGTCACGTCGCTGGATGTGGTTTCCAGCTGCAGCGAGATCTGGGCGCCGGTCCGGGTCAGCTGCTCGGAAATGGAGCCGGTGGTGGCCGCGATCTTGTCCGCGACGTCCGTGCTCGTGGACGCCAGCCTGTTGTTCATCTCGGCACTGGCGTGATCGAGCCGCGCGAAGACCTGCTCGCTGGTCTCGTCAAGCTTGTCGGTGATGTTGACGCTGGTGGACTCCAGGCGTGCGTTCATCTCGGCGCTGACCTGATCGAGTCTTGTAAAGACCCGGCCCGTTGTGGTTTCCAGCCGCTCCGTCATCTCGACACTGGCATGCTCAAGATGCTCGAAGATCTGCGAGCGCGCATTCTCGACGCGGTCGGTAAACTCGCCGCTGGCGGAAAGCAGTTTTTCCGTTATGGCGCCGCCACTTACCTCGATCTGCTGCATCAGATCGGCACTCGAGTTTTCGAACTGGTCGATGACATCGGTGCTGGTCTGTTTCATGCGGTTGGCAACGTCTGTGCTCGACGTGCGCAACATGTGCGTTATTTCGCCACCGGCCTCACGCAGCTGCTGGGTAATGTGGACGCTGGTGCGTTCGAGGCGCTGCGAAAGTTCGGTATTCGCCTCGTCGAACCCGGTGGTCGCCTTTGACAGGGCTTCACCCTGCAGCGAGAGCTGCTCGCTGAACGAACGGATATCGTGCAGTACGGTGCCGGAAAGCTGCTCAAGCCGCCCGGCCTGCTGTGCGATCTGGTCGCTGGCGCCGCTTGCTTCCTCGGCGATGGCGTTGATCGAACTGGTAAGTTCGCGTGTCGTCTGCTTCAGACCCTTTTCGAGGGCATCCAGGCTGGCCTGCGCCACATCGATAACACCCTGAAGGGTAGAGGTGTTCTCTTCGAGCCTGCTGACGAGGGGCTGCGTCTCGGAGCCCAGCATCTGTCCGGCCTGTTCGAGCGCGGAGCGCTGGTTGTCGAGGCCGTTGATCAGGATCCGGATGCGCTCTTCATTGCCGCCGAAGGCGCGTTCCAGCGCCGACAGTTCCTTATGAACAAGAGACTCAAGCTCTCCGGCGCGGGCGATCGCGTGCTCGACACCGCCGATCAGTTCCGATACCTCGCGGCGAACGGCCTGACCGACCGATGCAACGCCGTCTGCCGCAATCTCTTCGGGCCGGATCAGCCGAACTGCAGTCTGTCCGAGTGCTTCAGATATCTGCCGCATCTGCTGCGCCCGCCAGACCAGGTAGGTGATCGACCAGACCAGGCCTACCGGAAGCAGGGTCATGATCAGGATGGCGGTGACTTCAGGAGCGGCAATGGCATTCGACAGGCCACCGGCTTTTTCGATCTCCGGTGCGTAGAAGCCCCAGAGATAGGCGGTGCAGGCCACCAGCCAGAACAGCGACAGCACCATCGCAAACCAGAACGGAGCCGCGGAAGGGCGTCGCTTGAGGTTGCTGATCAATGCCGCCGTCGTTGGCTCGTCGTCATTTGCCGGACGGATCACCGGCGCGGACGTGGAACGACGCGGTTTCGGAGCGCGAGGAGCTTGCGGTTTTTCCGCAGCAGGACCGCTTGCGGACGACCGTGAGGTCTCAGCCGCATCAGGATTACGCATCGGCGCTTTCTTTATCGTTCTTTTCGACGCCGTTGATTTTGGTTCTACGCTCTTAGCTGCCATCAGTACTCTTTCCGCGACATACGGTTACTCGACACACCTGGTTTTTCCCCTCACCACAGGCGGCAAACACATCAGCCCCGAGGCAAGAATTATGGGAGACGATACTATGCAAGCGTTTGCGGATTTTTGCACCGCGATATGCCAAACGAAGTTAACCACTTGGCAATCATGTTCCACACGCCTGATCAAAGTACCCGCCGACTCTGTATCACTCCGTAAAACAACAACAAATCCGGGATCGTGTGGCTGGCGTTACGCTTTGTTGGCCTCCCGCTTCCGCCAGGAATTTAGAAGGCGAAGATACTCGATTTTAACGACTGGTTAAACAAAAAGAGTCCGATATACAGGGGCAATGTCAAGTATGGTTAAGACGCCGGTTGAAGCTGTCACAATTCTGCCTAAGGCCTTCAAATAGCCCGATTAAATCCCTCTGGACGTCGAAGCGGAGCGGGGGATGCTGCCGATCTTGGCAAATCTCACCCGACGGCCACAAAAGCGACCTCATTTTCGCCAATCCGGGCATTTTCTGCGGAAGCGGAATTGCAACAAGCTGCAATGCGATTCTCGGTGCCAGCCGCCGCGGGATCGATGTCTTGTTGTTCAGACAGACAAAAGTGGGGAATTCCGCGGGATATGAGCCCCATGCGCAACGCTGTGCCGGCATGATTAACCGGATGGTATGTCTTTGTCGATTACACTGCCGTCAGTCGAATTATCCTGCCAGGAGGGATTAGCAATGGTGGCAGTTGCGCGTACAGCGGATGCGGGGACGTCAACAGACAGCCATTGGGACCATGAATCGGGAGAAGACCGGCCGGTCGACCTCGTTCATCTTGCCCGCTACACGATGGGGAATCGTAGTCTGGAGCGGGAGGTTCTGCGACTTTTTTGCTGTCAGTCCGAACTTTATGTAGAGCGCCTTCGGGATGCCGAAGATTCCGCAGCCTGGCAGGAAGCCGCGCACACCCTGAAGGGGTCTGCACGCGGCATAGGCGCCTGGAAGGTCGCGGAATTCGCAGAAAAGGCCGAGATTTTCGCTCAGGACCATCGTGGGAATGACGCCGTCGCTTCGGTCGATGCCGTTGCCGAGCAGGTCGCGGAAGCAAACCGCTTCATCCGTCACATTCTGGGTGACGGCTGAGAGGCCAAACTCCAACAACGCTGCCGATAATCGGCTTTCAGTTTGTTGAATTGACCGGGCATCGCGACGATTGCCTTGCCGATCCATTTCGCCTATAGGAAGCCGCTGGGATTGACGCTCGTCCGGGCGTCGGAACCAGGCGGGGGCTCCCGCCTTTTTGTCGATGGGGTCCACCGGTTGTGCCATCCGTGGTCGGCCGGGCGATGAAAGTAGATCATGCCGAAGATCACCTATATCGAACATAACGGAACCGAACATGTCGTTGATGCCGAAGTCGGTATGACGGTCATGGAAGCTGCGGTGAAAAACATGGTTCCCGGTATCGACGCCGATTGCGGCGGTGCCTGTGCGTGTGCGACCTGCCACGTCTATGTCAATGAGGACTGGGTGAAGGTTACGGGTTCGGCAGAAGAGATGGAGGAGGACATGCTCGATTTCGCATTCGATGTGCGCGAAACCAGCAGACTGTCCTGCCAGCTCAAGGTGACCGACGAGTTTGATGGGCTCGTGGTCAACGTTCCCGAAAAACAGTTTTAATCACCGCAACCGGATTGCGGCCCGCGTAAGGGCAGATCATTCCGGTCGACTTTTCAGGATAAGACAATGTCAGATTCGGTCATTGAAACCGATGTCGTGATCATCGGTGCCGGCCCGGTGGGGCTGTTTGCGATCTTCGAGCTTGGGCTGCTCGACATGAAATGTCATGTCGTGGACATTCTGGACAAGCCGGGCGGCCAGTGCGCGGAGCTTTATCCGGAAAAGCCGATCTATGACATTCCGGCCCTTCCTGTGGTGAACGGGCAGGAGCTGGTCGACCGTCTGATGGAACAGGTGAAGCCGTTCGATCCGACATTCCATCTCAACCAGATGGTGGAGTCGCTGGAGAAGACCCCGGATGACCGCTGGCGCCTTGTCACGGACGGCGGACTTGTCTTTGACACCAAGGTTGTCGTGATTGCGGCGGGCGGCGGCAGTTTCCAGCCCAAGAAGCCGCCGATACCCGGAATCGATGCCTACGAGGGAACGTCGGTGTTCTATTCGGTCAAGAGGATCGAGGACTTCCGGGATCGGAACATTCTCATCATCGGCGGGGGCGACAGCGCCCTCGACTGGGTGATCAATCTGCAGCCGGTGGCTGCCAGTATGACTCTTCTGCACAGGCGGGATGTTTTCCGCGCGGCGCCGGACTCGGTGAAGAAAATGCACGAGCTCGTTGATGCCGGGAAGATGGCTTTCCATCTCGGGCAGGTGACCGGTCTCAAGGAGACCGATGGAGGGTTGACCGGTGTCGACGTGAAAGGGGCGGATGGCGAGTTTGCGCTCGATTGCGATACCATCCTGCCGTTCTTCGGACTGACGATGAAGCTCGGCCCGGTCGCCAACTGGGGCATCAATCTCGATGAGAACCTGATTCCGGTCGACACCGAGAAGTTCGAAACATCGACGCCCGGCATATTCGCCATCGGTGACATCAACACCTATCCCGGCAAGCTGAAGCTGATCCTGTCCGGCTTTCACGAGGCGGCTTTGATGGCGCAGCAGGCGTTCCGCTACATTCATCCGGACGAGCGGCTGGTGTTCCAGTACACGACCTCAAGCTCGAGCATTCACAAGAAGCTGGGCGTGGCCTGATCTGGCGGTTCGCGCTTCGTCATTGCCTCCAAAGCGTTGCGATGTCGTGCGTATGGACGGAGAATGAATCCTGTCGTCAATTGACAGGAGCGTTCCGATGGAACCGCTGCATGTGCCCGATGGGGTCGGCGAAAAGCTGGTATTTCCAGGTGCTATCGAGCTGACAATCCTCGTGCCGGGTTCGGCGACGGGCGGCGCGTTTGCCCTGTTCGAGGATCTGGTGCATCCGGGGGTAGGGCCGCCACGCCATATTCACCGCTCTCAGGACGAACTGTTTTTGGTGCTCGAGGGAACCTTCGACATCGAAGTCGGGGGACAGCTCTTTTCCGCCGCCGCAGGTGACGTCGCCTTTGTGCCGCGGGGAACCATTCATGCCTTCAAGAATGTCGGAGAGAGTCCGGGCCGGTTGCGTTACACGTTCACGCCGGCGGGCGAGACGGAAGCCATGTTCAGGGCCTTCTTTGATGTTTCGGAGAATGGGGATCTGACGTCCGAGCGCATGTCGGAGATTGCAGCGAGGCATGATCAGGAAATTGTTGGGCCTCCGCTTTAGGGAAGACGCCTGACGATGGCCGCAAACAAGAATGCGGAGCTGTCGAAACAGCTCCGCACTTGATCATGATTCCATATCTAATCAACGTTATGCGCTTCAGACACCCGACCTTCAAAACCGAAGTCTCTCCAGCCAATTCACGAACCCGAAAGCCCGCAAACCTGATACCCGTTACACACGCGGCTGGCCAAATCGTGGAAACATGAAACCAGAAGGCCATCCGGTACCAGCATCGGCCGCTAAGCCTTTGCCGGTTTCGTGACATCCCGCCCCGAAGAGCGCGACGCCCCGGCTGGAAATACGGATTACCCGCCGTCCACCAACATGCCGGGAGTCCACAACATCTAGACATTGTGGAACCACTTACGTGGCTGTGCTTCCGCTTGATTCAGAGCCCCATCAAAGTTGCCTTTTCCGGCGCCCCTAACCGTAGCTTCCGCTCGTAAGCGGTGCGGCTACCCCTCCGAGATGTGTTCCCTTCCAGCCTTGAAAGGACCTCCTTGGGACCGCGCTGGAAGTGATGTTGCTCGGAATTGGTTTTGCTGTCATCCGGCAAAATTCATTTTCCACAATCTTGACTCCAGGTTGTGGAAAGAAATAGAACAAAACAGGAACATATGTAATTATGCCTTTCCTGCGGAATGACGGTGCGATGGCCCTTTCCAGAGTATCCATATCAGGCCACATGCGGCGTGACCCTGTCGCCAGGGCCAATATTGTGCAGTCCCTTAAAGGACTTATAGCATCCTCTGAAGGGCAGCAGGGCGCTCCCCGTGCCGGCCAGATCATGCCGTTTGGCCTTCCTGAGATCGATAATGTGCTGCCTGGCGGCGGTCTTGCGAGGGGAGGGCTGCACGAGGTTCTGGCGGAAGATTATGGCGATCTTCCCGCGTCTTTCGGGTTTTGCTCGGCGCTTGCCATACGGTTCATGACCGCGCGTCCGACGGCCGCCGCGCTGTGGTGCAGCGACCGTTCCGTGCGGTTTGATTTCGGGTCCCTTTACGGGCCAGGCATTGCCGCCTTCGGGTTCGACACGTCCCGGCTCGTCCTCGTCGATACGCAAAAGAGCCGCGACCTTCTCTGGGCGCTCGAACAGGCCGTGCGCCTGAAAGGGCTTGCGGCCGTCATCGGTCATATCGGCACCATGGCGGCCTATGACCTTACGGCCAGCCGCAGGTTGCAACTGGCCTCGGCGGAAAGCGGCGTGCCGCTGCTGCTGTTGCGCGGGCATGGCGAAGCGGCCGTGAATCCGAGTGCTGCGATGTCCCGCTGGACGGTTGCCGCCGACCGGGCCGGCACCGGGGCGGCGGCCTGGGCCGTATGTCTTGACAAGATCCGCGGCGTTGCGCCCCGGCGGTGGCGGCTCATGTGGGACAGCAAGCAGGCCTGTTTCCGGTCCGCCGAAATCCCGGAAGTCCGTTCGAAGGTCGCCGGTCATGTTACGCCGTCACGCGTATCGGCGGGCTCCGGCCGCAGGCTGCGCGCCGTGGGATAGACCGGTGTCGGAGTTGCAAACCAGAACGATTGTTGCCGTCTGGCTGCCCTACTGGCCGGTCGAGCGGCACCTGCGTGACCTGTCGGGAAAGAGTGTGGCTGAAGACGAGCGGCTTGACCCTTCGAAGCCGCTTGTGCTGACCGCGGCGCGCAAGGGCGGTATCCGCCTTGTTGCGCTCAACCGCGCGGCGGAAACAGAGGGACTTTACCGAGATCAGCTTCTGACCGATGCGCGTGCGCTGGTGCGCGATCTTCAGGTATGCGACGCCGATCAAGAACGGGATGCAGAAGCGCTCGACGGCCTGTGTCTCTGGTGTACCCGGTTCACGCCCTGGGCCGCCGTCGACCGGACACAGGTGCTGGACGGTTCGGACGGGCTGTTTCTCGATATCTCGGGATGCGGGCATCTGTTCGGCGGCGACCGGGCGCTGGTGCGTCAGCTGCTTGACCGTCTCAGGAGCTTCGGGATCAGCGCTCATGCGGCCATCGCGCCGACGCCCGGAGCCGCACAGGCGCTGGCGCGCTATGGCGGCGAGCAGGCCTCCGGCGGGATATCCGTTGCCGAGCGGTCGGTGCTGTCGTCGCTTCTGGCTCCGCTTGACGTCGGTGCGCTGCGGCTGTCCGGAGATATCGTCGACGGGCTCAACGGGCTGGGCCTGCGCCGCGTCGGCGACCTCTACGATAAACCGCGCGGGCCGCTTGCCGCGCGGTTCGGGCCGGAACTTCTGCTGCGTCTCGATCAGGCGCTCGGTCTCGAAGGCGAGGCAATCTCGCCCATGCTGCCGAAGGCGCTCTATCAGGTGCACACCAGTGTCGCCGAGCCGCTGGTGCTGTCCGAGCACGTCAAGATCGTCATCGACCGCCTTGCCGATGATCTCCGCACGCGTCTCAAAGCCGACGAGGCGGGTGCGCTGGCCTTGCGGTTCGCGGCCTGGCGGGCGGACGGCGACGTCATGATTCTGACGGCGGGCACCAGCGAGCCTTGCGACGATGCCGGACACATGACGCGGCTGTTTCATGAAAAGCTCGACGACCTCGAGAGCGCATTCGATGCCGGGTTCGGATTCGAGACGTTCCAGCTCTCCGCGCTCGAGACCGCTCCCAAGCCGCCGCAGGCGACCCGGCTGGACGCAACGGAGCGATCGTCGGGGCACATGGATGATTTCGGGCATCTCGTCGACCGTCTCGGCAACCGGCTGGGGCTGGCCAATGTGCGCCGGCTCTTCCCCCATGAAAGCCATATCCCCGAGCGGGCGGTGATCTCCATCCCGGCGATCCGGGGCGGCCTGCCGCGCGACCTGGTGCGCGAGACCCATGACTGGCGGGAGGAGAGCGAGGCCCTGGCGGGCGAGGCGCCGCACAGGCCGCTCTGCCTGCTGCCCTGTCCGGAGCCGATCGAGGTCGTTGCCGAGGTGCCCGAGGGTGCGCCGCTCAGGTTCCGCTGGCGGCGCGTGGCCTATGTGATCGTGCAGGCCGACGGGCCGGAGCGGATTGCAGCCGAATGGTGGCAGACCGGCGCGGACGCGCAGAACGGACACAGCCGCGATTATTTCCGGCTCGAGGACAACAGCGGCCGGCGGTTCTGGGTCTATCGGGACGGGCTCTACGGCCGTGAGACCGATGCGCCGCGCTGGTACATGCACGGGGTGTTTGCCTGATGCATGAAACCGCCGCGGATTATGCCGAGCTTGCCGCCATCACCAATTTCAGCTTCCTGCGCGGCGGGTCTCATCCCGACGAGATGGTCATGCAGGCCCATGTGCTCGGTCTCGCGGCCATCGGTATCGCCGACCGCAACACGCTGGCCGGCGTGGTGCGCGCGCATGTGGCGGCCAGGGAGAACGGCCTGCAGCTTCTTGTCGGAGCGCGTCTCGTCACCACCTGCGGCTTTGAGGCGATTGTCTATCCGAAAACACGGATCGCCTACGGGCAGCTCTCCAAATTCCTCACCAAGGGCAACAGGCGTGCGCCGAAGGGCGAATGTTTCTTTAGTTTTCAAGAGCTTATCCAGTTTCTCGGCGAAACCGATTCCGGCGGGCACAGCCAATTCATCCAGATTGTCATGCCGCCTGAACGACTTTCTGAAGGCTTTGAGGATCAGGTTCGAACGGTCTCCAAGGCCTTGACTGAAAACACTTTTCTGGCGCTGACCTTCTGCTATCGCCCGGACGACCGGGCCCGCATGGACGCGCTGGAGGCGTTGTGCGCGGAGACCGGCGTCAGGCCGGTCGCGGCCAATGACGCCCATTACCACACGCCGGAACGCCGACCGTTGCAGGACGTGGTCACCTGCATCCGCGAGCATGTCACCATCGACAAGGCCGGGTTCCGGCTTCGGGCGAATGCCGAACGCCACCTCAAGCCGCCCGGGGAGATGGCGCGGTTGTTCGCCCGCAACCCGGACGCGGTCGCGGCGACACTCGAGATTGCCGGGGCCTGCCGGTTCTCGCTCGACGAACTGGCCTACGAATATCCGGATGAAACGCTCGGCCCGAACGAGACGCCGCAGCAGACGCTGGAGC
Organism: Hyphomicrobiales bacterium; assembly: GCA_965198845.1. GTDB lineage: Bacteria > Pseudomonadota > Alphaproteobacteria > Rhizobiales > JAJFHC01 > CBDAQD01. The sequence continues at coordinate 4,398,542 of CBDAQD010000002.1, read as the reverse complement.
GGCTGACATGGGCCGGTGCCCGGGACTGTTATCCGGACGGTATTCCGGACAAAGTGGACGCGACCATCCGGCATGAGCTGGGCCTGATCGACGAGCTCAGTTATGCGCCGTACTTCCTGACCGTTCAGGACATGGTCCGGTTCGCGCGCTCCCAGGACATCCTGTGCCAGGGCAGGGGATCGGCCGCCAATTCGGTGGTGTGCTACTGCCTCGGCATAACGGCCGTCGACCCGGTGCAGGTGGACCTGCTGTTCGAACGCTTTGTGTCTGCGGAGCGCAACGAGCCGCCCGATATCGATGTCGATTTCGAGCACGAGCGGCGCGAGGAGGTCATCCAGTACATCTACGACAAGTACGGCCGCCACCGGGCCGGGATCGCGGCGACGGTGATCACCTATCGTGCGCGCAGTGCGATCCGCGAGGTCGGCAAGGCCATGGGGCTGTCCGAGGATGTCATCACGGCGCTCGCGGGCACGCTCTGGGGCTGGTCGAGCGACGGCGTCGATCCCGATCACGTGCGCGAGCACGGGCTCGACCCGGACGACCCGACGCTGGCGCTTGCGCTCGACCTGACCCGGGAACTGATCGGCTTTCCGCGCCATCTTTCCCAGCATGTCGGCGGGTTCGTCATCACGCGCGGGCCGCTCGAGGAGGTGGTGCCGATCGCCAATGCCGCCATGGAGGACCGCACATTCGTCGAATGGGACAAGGACGATCTCGACCGGCTCGGTATCCTGAAGATCGACGTGCTGGCGCTGGGCATGCTGACCTGCATTGCCAAGGGCTTCGGTCTCATGCGCGCGCATTACGATCGCGATCTGGCGCTGGCCAGCGTGCCGCAGGAGGACCCCCGCGTATACGATATGCTGTGCAAGGCCGACTCGGTCGGTGTGTTCCAGGTCGAAAGCCGGGCCCAGATGTCGATGCTGCCCAGGCTCAAGCCCCGCAACTACTACGACCTTGTCGTCGAGGTGGCGATCGTGCGGCCCGGTCCGATCCAGGGCGACATGGTGCATCCCTATCTGCGCCGCCGGAATGGCGAGGAGCCGGTGACCTTTCCGTCGGAAGAACTGAAGGAGGTGCTCGGCAAGACGATGGGCGTGCCGCTGTTCCAGGAACAGGCCATGAAGATCGCCATCGTGGCCGCCGGCTTTACGCCGTCCGAGGCCGATCAGTTGCGCCGGGCGATGGCGACGTTCCGGAAGACGGGCACGATCGGATCGTTCCGGGAGAAATTCATCAACGGCATGATCGCCAACGGTTATGACGACGACTTCGCCGAACGCTGCTTCCAGCAGATCGAGGGATTCGGCGATTACGGGTTCCCGGAGAGCCATGCGGCCAGCTTTGCGCTGCTTGTCTACATCTCGTCCTGGCTGAAATGCCACTATCCGGACGTGTTCTGTGCGGCGATCCTCAACAGCCAGCCGATGGGTTTCTATGCGCCTGCCCAGCTGGTGCGGGACGCGCGCGAGCACGGTGTGGTGGTGCGGCCGGTGGACATCAACCACAGCGACTGGGACTGCACGCTCGAGCCGCTGGAGGGCCCGGAGTGCACACCGACATCCGAAGGCGGTGCCCGCTGTGCCGTGCGTCTGGGATTCCGCCAGATCAAGGGTTTTCCGGCCGAAGCCGGCCAGCAGATCATGGCTGCGCGGGAAAAGGGTTTCGACTCAGTGCGCCACGTCTGGCTCAAGACCGGGCTGGCACCGACCGTGATCGAAAGGCTAGCGCGGGCGGACGGCTTCCGGTCGATCGGTCTTGACCGCCGGGACGCGCTCTGGGCGGTCAAGGGGCTGACCGGTGCAACGGGCAAAAGGCCGGCGCAGCTTCCCCTGTTCGCGGTTCAGGACGATTCCGGTTTCCAGAAGGAGCAGGAAGTCAGTCTGCCGTCGATGCCGCTTGGCGAACATGTGGTCCAGGACTATGCCTCGATCAGACTTTCCCTGAAGGCGCATCCGATGTCGTTCCTGCGGGCCGAAATGACCGGGCGCGGTGTGGTGACGAATGACCAGCTTCCGTCTTTGCCGGTCGACCGGCGGGTGAAGCTTGCCGGGCTCGTTCTGGTGCGTCAGCGGCCGGGCACGGCAAGCGGTGTCATCTTCGCCACGATCGAGGACGAGACCGGGATCGCCAACATCATCGTCTGGCCCAAGGTGTTCGAACAGCACCGCAAGATCGTCCTGGGGTCGCGGCTTCTGGGGGTGACCGGACGCCTGCAGCGCGAGGGGCTGGTGATCCATGTCATCGCCGACAAGCTGGAAGATCTGTCGGGCGAACTGTTCAAGCTGTCAGAGACATCCACCTCACTGGGTGACAATGGGCTGGCGCGTGCGGATGAGGTGAGGCGGCCGCAAGAGGATCCGCGGGATGTCGCCGTGCTCAAGGCGTGGCGCATGAAGCGCAGAGCCGCAAAGATCCTGCCGAAGTCACGGGATTTTCACTGAGCGTGCGGGGGTTACTCCGCAGGTGCCGCCGTCGTGATCACAGCCGGCTTGCTCCATATGATTTCCCGCCCGGCTTCGGGGGCCTCCGGGATGAGCCTGGCCAGTACCAGCGAAATCGCCGCCATGCCGGCGCCGAGCAGGAATACGGCCGCGGGGCTCACCAGCCAGATCAGACCGAACACCACGGGGATGCCGACGGCTGCCACGTGGTTGATCGAGAACGCGACGCCGGCCGTCGGCGCGATGTCCGCGGGATCGGCAATCTTCTGGAAATAGGTCTTGATGGCGATCGCCATGGCGAAGAAGGCATGGTCCACGAGATAAAGCCCGGCGGCAATCCAGGGGTTCTGCACGAACGCGTAAGCCGCGAAGATACCGATCAATCCGATGTACTCGACCGTCAGCGCTTTGCGTTCGCCCCACTTGACGATCAGGCCGCCGATCTTCGGCGCGAACAGCATGTTGAACACCGCATTCGCAAGGAACAGGAGCGTAATTGCGGTGACCGAATAGCCGAACTTCTCGACCATCAGGAAGCCGGCAAAGACGATGAAGATCTGACGGCGTGCGCCGCTCATGAAGGTGAGGGCGTAATAGAGCCAGTAGCGTTTCCGAAGGAGCAGCTTCTTTCGCTGCGGAACACCTTCCTTGAAATGCGGGAAGGCGACATAGAGGAAGACGACGATCGCCACCGTCAGCAGACCGCCGGCCGCATAGACATAGATGTAATCGAGGCCGAGTCCGTACCAGGTTCCGAAGACAAGGCCGTATGCGGCAATGGTCGAGAACGAGCCGACGGCAATAATGCGCCCCAGTTGCCTCGGCGCGTCAGCTTTCGGCAGCCACTGCAGGGAGAGTGACTGGTTGACTGTCTCGTAATAGTGAAACCCGATCGACATGAGCAGGGTCGTCGCATAGAGCCCCAGCGCAGTGGGAAACAGTCCGGTCATCGCCGTGCCGATGCCGAGCAGCAGCAGCGAGACAAGCGCAAGGGTCTGCTCCCGCACAACCAGAAGAACAAACACGACAGCGAATGCGAGGAAACCCGGGATCTCACGGATCGACTGCAGCATGCCGATCTCGGCACCCGTAAAGGCGGCCTGCTCGATCGTGAAGTTGTTCAGAAGGGCATTCCAGACCGAAAATGACAAATGCATTGCCGCCGACATGAGCATGAGCATGACGACAGGCGATCGCCAGCCGCGTGACGCGGCCGCGTCATTGATCGGGGTGTTCCAAGACATTGACGGCTTCTATCACGCGACGAACAAATCGCGAAGTCATGGCTGCCATGCGTTGAGATACTGGCGTGGACCGTGTTCGAACGGGGTGGTCAGCGCAGTGCCGAGAGCAGGCTTGCAGCCCGCGCCCGAACCATCTCCGGCATGGCGACGAAGACCTGTTTCAGAGCCGGCCTGAGGCGCTTCATGTAAATGCCGACGAGGAGCTTCCCCTTCAGCGTGACGGGATAGGCAAAGTCGGCAATTTCGACCTCGCCGGTGCTCCAGCGCTGCTTGTACGTGTCATTCGGGGCCAGGAGGTCATAGCTCGCATAGCCGTTCTCGACCGTCCAGCGGATCATCATTTCAAGCTCGACATTGCCCGGGCGCAAATGCGCGAATTCCGGGTCGTACGCCCCGATAAAGGAGCAGTAGTGCTGATTGGCAGCAAGACCGATCTCGATGGCAACAGGTCTGCCGTTCAGGATCAGGGCGGCGACATGGCACTTGAGGTCATCGCCTTCATAACAGACGAGCGTGTCGAGAAATTCACCTGAGGCTTCATCGTCGATAGCCGTGCTGACCCGGCCCGTACGTTCCAGCCAGGCCCGCTTCATTTCCAGCGCCTCACCGGCGAGGGACATCGATCGGACCGAGGACGGATCGACGACGAAATCGACCGAGCCCGACTTCTCGAGATTCTTCAAAAACCGGTTCTGCTGTTTACGGGATTTCGATTTGAGCGTTGCCCGGTAGGAGTCCCAGTCGGCAAACTGCGTAAAGTTGATGAAGGGCGAGTCCTCGCGCGCGCCGACTTCGACGGCACGATCCTCGACAAACGTGTAAAGCGCGCTGTCGCGCCGAACCTTGCGCATGCAGATGGCGTCAATGTCGTCCCAGCCGCAAATGACGTCCCAGCCTTGTGCCAGCCAATGCTGGGTCATGGGAGATTGCTCGACCAGGACATCGCCGTACTGGGTCAAGGGCGTTCCCAGCCAGCGCAGCATGGTGACCGCAGTTCCCTTTGTGGCGACCATCGGCCAGACCATGACGAGGCGTTCACCGTCCCAGCCGGCCAGAATGCGCAGCTTGTAGCAGTCCTTGGCAGGGGATCCGTCGCAGCAGGAGTCCCACCAGGTCATGCACCAGCCAAAGGTCTGAAAAGTGTGATGACCGGTACCGGCGCGCTTCGCGAGCGCACGCCAGTCTTCCGCAAGTTCCTGGAACCTATCGCCTTCGGTAACCAGCTCGATGCGGAGAGGCGTGTTGCGCTCCTGGGTGCGACGGCCTGCGACGTCGTTTGCTTCAGCGGACCGCGTTTCCGCATCCGAAAATGCAGAACTCGCGCTGTCGAAGCTGACAATGTCGGAAGAAGATGTCATCGGGAGCGTCCGTACCCTCGGCTGCCGCTTAATAGTTTTCAGTGGTTCACTGATTTCTCGGCCGAATTGCCAATGTCCTGCTGCAGTTCGGTTTCCGGCTTCGCAATGTCTGACACTTTCCTCGCCGGATGCACGTATCGGTCGCGTGCGGGCATATCGCTACGGGTCATGCGGGATACGTCATGGGCGAAGATGTTGAACAAGCCGAGCATTTCCCCTCACTCCATCGGATGCTTGTTCCGCCGGTATTAATTCCCGTACGGAACGTGTACCGGATGCTAGGCAAAATTCATTGCCAAAACTGGAATATATCCGGAGTGGAAGGCCGCCCCGAGAGACTACCTGCGGCGATGGTTAATCGGTGGTGATCGCCTGATCCGGCATGGGGCAAAACGGGTTGTGGAAACCGGTCCCGCGCACCCGCCCATAAGGATGTGAGTTTAAAGAAAAGTAGGGTTTTTGATCTAAGTTAGACTCACCTTTTTCGGGTTTCTCTCAAGGTTTTGAGTGCTGGGCGCATATTGCGGGACGGGATTGCATTGAGATGATCGAGTTGAATGACGAAGTTTGGCGTGTTTTCAAGCTTGGGAAGGGGCACACCGTTGAGGAGTGGCGCATTCCGGCGAACGTCACAAGCAGGCTGAAGGTGATCGAATTCATCAGGGCGAAGGCCGAAGAGAGCTTTACCAAAGACGAGGTCGATAGTGACCCGTTCTCGTTCAAGGTGCGCAAGGAGTCCGTTGACGGACGCTTCGTCTATTCCTCGGGCGCAGACCCCGAGTATGCAGCCAGCCTCTGGCGCAACGAGGAAATCGAGCCGGAATAGGTGAATTGCGCGGTCTGTCCGGCGGCTCAACGCTGGAACAGATCCCCGCCGGCTCATTGCCCCAAATCTGCGAATGCTGAAATTGACTGTTGTGCCCTAGCGCATCAGGTCGCGCATTGCGCCGTCGAGTCCCTCAAGGGTCAGCGGGAACATCCGGTCGGAGAACAGTTGCTGGATCATCTGGATCGACGGGGTGTACTCCCAGTACCGCTCAGGCGTGGGGTTCAGCCAGACGGCATGCTCATAGATATCGAGCGCACGCTGCAACCATAAGGCGCCCGGTTCCGGATTCATGTGTTCAACGCTGCCGCCCGGATACGTGATCTCGTAGGGGCTCATCGAGGCGTCGCCGACAAAGATCATCTTGTAGTCCGACGGGTAGGTGTGCATGACGTCCCAGGTCGGAATCCGTTCGGTGTGCCGGCGCGCATTGTTCTTCCACACGAACTCGTAGAGGCAGTTGTGGAAGTAGTAGTACTCCATGTGCTTGAACTCGGTCCGGGCTGCCGAGAAAAGCTCCTCGCAGGTCCGGATATGGCCGTCCATGGATCCGCCGACATCGAAGAACAGCAAGACCTTCACGGTGTTTCGCCGTTCCGGTACCAGCTTGATGTCCAGATAGCCCTTGTCCGCCGTTGACCGGATCGTGTCGTCCAGATCGAGCTCTTCCGGGGCTCCCTCTCGGGCGAACTTGCGCAGCCGCCGCAAGGCCACTTTGATATTGCGGGTGCCGAGTTCCACAGAATCATCGAGGTTTTTGTATTCGCGCTTGTCCCAGACCTTGATCGCGCGCCGGTGTCTGCTTTCCTTCTGGCCGATCCGAACGCCCTCGGCGTTGTATCCGTAAGCACCGAAAGGAGAGGTCCCGGCGGTCCCGATCCACTTGTTGCCGCCCTGGTGACGGCCTTCCTGTTCCTGGAGGCGCTTCTGCAGTTCTTCCATGATCTTTTCCCAGCCGCCCAGCGACTCGATCATGGCTTTCTCTTCCTCGGTCAGGAACTTCTCGGTGAGCGCGCGAAGCCATTCCTCCGGGATCTCCTGCACGCCGTCTTCGACAAGCGATTCGATGCCCTTGAAGACCTCGCCGAAGACACGGTCGAACTTGTCAAGATTGCGCTCATCCTTCACCAGAGCGGTTCGGGAAAGGTAGTAGAAGTCCTCGACGTTCTTGTTCGCCAGACCATGGTCGAGCGCATCCATCAGCGTCAGGTACTCCTTGAGCGTGACGGGCAGGTTGGCTTTCTTCAGCTCATGAAAGAAGTTGACGAACATGTCGGCTGTCTCAGGTCGGGCGCGTTTCGGCGAGTGCTCTCGGTTTCACGAAGGATTTCAATTCCGCCGTGCCGGCCTCCATATTGGCCCATTCATCAACCGGAAAGTCCAGCACTGCAAGACCCGCAGTGGGAAACTTGCTTGAAATCGCTGTCCGCAACCCCGCCGCACCCGGTGCGGCAAGAAGCAGGGCGCATTCCGAGATGGTCGGGTTGTGGCCCACGACCATGACTGAAGCGCAATTGTCCGGGGCGGATTTCAGGAGTTCCGCGACAGTGTCAGGGCCGTCGCTGTAAAGACGGTCCTCGAACCGTATCTCAGGCGTTGCCTGCATGGCCCTGAGAGCCAGGTCAATCGTTTGGCGCGCCCGCGCCGCAGACGAACACAGGACGAGATCCGGAATGAGATCCGAGTCCTTCATGTATTGCCCCATTCGGCCGGCCGCTTTCACGCCGCGAGGCGCCAGAAGTCGCTCGAAATCCTTCAGGCCGGGTGAGTTCCAACTCGATTTTGCGTGGCGGAAAAGCAGGAGACGACGCATGGTAGTCGAGGATCCAATCGATCAGTAGCAGCGTAAGCGCGCAATCATAGGGCCGTCGGATGTGTATTGCCAGCGGCCGCCCTTGTGCCGTGCAAGACCGTCATCGATATATTCCCCGATTCGCAGTTCACGGGCACCGCGATAGCCGCTGTCGCGGCAATAGTCCCGTCCGTCGCCGCGGTGAACAGGATAGAATCGTCCATCGTCGAGCCTGACGGTCGGATTGATAAACACCGTAACCGCCTCATCATATCCCAGTTCGTTAGCCGCGGCCGGAGCAGCCGTAAAAATGATCAAAGATGCAATAAGCGCCTTGCGCATGAATTCCTCCCTGGACCGGGACTGCTGACAAAGGCGCCATCCTCGCACGTCTCCGGACGAGCGGCCAGATGCCGAATTGTGCTCTTATCTGGACCGGCCTGCTGCTTCGTTGTCGAACTCCAGGAGGTCTCCCGGCTGGCAGTCCAGGGCGTTGCAGATCTTGGCCAGGGTCTCGAAACGCACACCCTTGACCTTGCCGGATTTCAGAAGCGAGAGGTTCTGTTCCGTGATGCCGACAATGGCGGCGAGTTCCTTGGACCGCATCTTCCGGCGCGCAAGCATGACATCGAGGTTGACGATAATGGGCACGATCGGGCTCAGACGAACTGGCGGTTTTCTTCCGCAATGCGGGCGGCTTCGCCCATGACCCAGCCTATGACAAGCAGCAAGCCGCCGAAGACGAGGGCGCCGAACTCCTGGCTTCCAAAGGAGATGGAGAGCTGACGTTCGCCAACGGCATTCGCTGCGGTCAGGACAACGCTCACGAGGCTGCCGGCAACGATGCCGACGGGCACACTTGCGACCAATGCTCCGCCGATGAGTCTGAGCCGTCCGGCGGCTTCTTTCGTGAACACTTCATCGCGGGCATATCCGCGAAAGAGGGCGCGAACCTGGACCAGGCTGAAGATATAGATGGCGAGTGGTACACCTGCGATCATGAACCCGGTGATGCGCAAATAGACCGGGAGCGTTGCTGCTTCGACAGTCTTGAGCGATGTCTGCGCCATCATCCCGTCGAACAGGTTATCAATCCACCACACGCCGGAGAAGCCGGCGATCAGCAGGATGATGCCGATCGTGACGACCTGTGCCAACACCGTACTAACCCTCTGAATTCTGTCCATCAGATCACCTCTGCTCACGCCAACCATCCACATGTGATTGCTGTTTTTCGAATAAAAATTAAAATAAAACAATAATTTTTGATTATAAAGCAGCTAACCGCATGCCATCGTCCCGCACCAATCCAACGATGTTCAGGTGTCCAGGAGGAGCCCAGTTCAAATGAAAGCGCCGAATGTAAAGTTCCGCCGGTTATCGGCCGCAATTGCCATATCGGCGCTTACGGTGCTCAGCGCCTGCACCACGCGAGAATTCGGCGGTGTCATAGAGAGGGCTGCGAAGGGTGCGGTCTATTCAGCGTGCAAGGAGGCAGGCAATTGTGATGCCCCTTGCGATGACGGCTCATCTCCCTCGCCCTCAAGTCCGATCTGTTCGAGGGACGGGACCACGCGGGGTCATCAGACCTGACCGGGAAGATCAGCGCTCACGGCGCGCCATGAAAGCGAGTCGCTCAAAGAGATGCACATCCTGCTCGTTCTTGAGCAGGGCACCATGCAGTGGAGGAATGATCTTGCTGGGGTCTTTTTCGCGCAGCGTTTCCGGACTGACGTCCTCATTCAGCAGCAATTTGATCCAGTCCAGCAGTTCCGACGTCGAAGGTTTCTTCTTCAGGCCGGGGACATCCCGGATTTCGTAGAAGATGTTGAGCGCTTCCCTGACGAGACGCGACTTCAGTCCGGGGTAGTGGACCTCGACAATCTCCTCCATCGTTTCCCGGTCGGGGAAACGGATGTAGTGGAAGAAGCACCGGCGCAGGAAGGCGTCCGGAAGTTCTTTCTCGTTGTTCGAGGTGATGATCACCACGGGCCGTTGTTTGGCGACGATCGTTTCGCCGGTCTCGTAAACAAAGAACTCCATCCGGTCGAGTTCCTGAAGCAAATCGTTTGGGAACTCGATGTCGGCCTTGTCGATTTCGTCGATCAGCAGAATGGGGCGCTCCGCGTGGGTGAAGGCCTCCCAGAGCTTGCCCTTGCGGATGTAGTTCGCGATGTCCTTGACCCGTTCATCGCCAAGCTGGGAATCCCGCAGGCGGCTGACGGCATCATACTCGTAGAGTCCCTGCTGCGCCTTGGTTGAGGACTTGATGTGCCATTCCAGCAGGGGCGTGCCGAGTGCCTTCGCCACCTCGTGTGCGAGGACGGTCTTGCCGGTTCCCGGTTCGCCTTTCACCAGCAGCGGACGCTCAAGTGTGATGGCCGCATTGACGGCGACCCGAAGATCCTCGGTCGCCACATAGTCCTTCGTACCCTCAAATTTCATCCGACTGTGTCCGCGCATTCCCGATCGATGACAAAACGGCGCGCACGTTAGGCTGGCAAAGGCGGTTCCGCAAGCGGCACATGCGCCGCACGCCCGGCAAATCGTGCCGGGTATGTCGATAATTGCCGGTCACTGATTGCCGAGAGGATCGCCGCGTTTCTCTTAAATCATTGATTTTAATTGTTTTTGTGAGTTGGCCCGCTCCTTGCTGATGTCAGTTCGAGATTTTGTGGAACTCGTGTCCGTTCCGGAAAGGCCGGGCGACACGATGCAGTAGGAGGTCTTCCATGGGTATTTTTGGCGCCTTGACCACGGCAATCAGCGGGCTGCGTGCGCAGTCGTTCGCGCTGGAGCACGTTTCCGACAACATCGCGAACAGTCAGACAATCGGTTTCAAGCGGACCGAGACCAGCTTTCTGGAAGTGGTTTCGGAATCGACACCGAAACAGCAGGGATCAGGCGTGGTCATTGCCAACTCCCGCGCAACCAACGCTGTGCAGGGTGACATCCAGCAATCCAGCGTCGACACCCATATCGCCATTAACGGCGATGGGTATTTTGTGGTCGAGCAGCAAGCCGGCCTGACGGACGGCAATCCGATCTTCTCCGGCGTTGATCTCTATACCCGCCGCGGTGATTTCGAGATCGACCGGAACGGGTATCTGGTCAACGGGTCCGGGTACTTCCTGAAGGGCTTGGCGCTTGATCCGGTCACCGGCAACCCGACGGGCAGCCTGCCGGATGTGATCCAGATCTCACGGGATCTCATCCCGGCCCAGCAGACCTCGCAGATCGAATACCGCGCCAACCTGCCGGCATTTCCGCAGACCGCGGCATACGATCCGCTGGTCCCGAACTCCGAACTGATCAATCCGCCGGTGAGCGTTGCCGGAAGCAATGCATCGCTTTCCGCTGACGCCGCAGCTGTCATGACCGGCAATGTCAACGTAAGCAGCGAGACGGACTTCCTGACCAACACGACGATCGCGCAGAACGACACGCTGACCATCAACGGCAATGTCATCACGTTTGGCACCGGTGCCGGCGAGGTGGATACCGCCGCCGAGCTTCTGACAGAGATCGCCAACGCCACAGGCTATACGGCCGCATTTGACGGCAACGGTTTTCTCCAGGTCACAGGACCGGATACGGAAACGAACCTGGCTGTGACCGGTTCTGCCACCGTACTCACCGAACTCGGCCTGACCGCGACGACGCACAATGCGACCAACCTGCTTACGCAGGGCATCGCGCAGAACGACACGCTGACGTTCAACGTAGGCGGAGCCGGCGTCCAGACCATTACATTCGGCACGGGCGGTGGCGAGGTGACCACTCTCGCCGAGCTTACGACGGCCCTGTCCAACCTGACAGGCGTGAGCGCGTCAATCGATGCCAACGGGAACATTACCGTCACCGCTGACAACGCGACCGAGGATCTCGTTATCGGCGGCAACACGTCCGCCAACTTCGGACTGAGCAACACGACGCTGAACCCGCTGTTCACGAGCCTTGCGACCATTTCGGCCAACCAGGCGACCACATTCCTCGAAGGTACGATCGCAGGTGGCGCCATCACGACCTATGACTCTTCCGGTGCTCCGGTCAACGTGCAGTTCCGTTGGGGCAAGACAGACAGTATCGCTGCCGGCGGCAACGATACCTGGAATCTGTTCTACCTGACCGACAGCACCGCTACGGGCACGGACACCGCATGGGTGAATGTTGGTCAGGACTACGTGTTCGGCGCGGACGGACAGCTGTCGCCGCCGGTGCCCAATCTGACCGTCAGCAACCTGACGGTCGACAATCTTAATATCGGCGACATCAACCTCATCCACGGGCAGACCGGGCTGTCGCAGTTCTCCGATCCGAACGGAACGGCGCAGGTCACCGATATTGACCAGAACGGTTACGGCTCGGGTGAACTGGCAAGCCTTGCCATCACCAATGACGGCCGGGTCACCGGCATTTATACGAACGGTGAGACGGTCGAAATCGCCGAAGTGACGATCGCCACGTTCAACTCCGACGGCGGTCTCAGGAAACTTGACGGCGGTGCCTTCGCCGAAACAGAGGAATCCGGCGCGGCCCTGCTGGGAGGTGGCGGGCAGATCGTCGGCCAGTCGCTTGAAGGATCCAACTCAGACATCGCTGACGAGTTCGCCAAGCTGATTGTGACGCAACAGGCCTACACCGCGAATACCAGGATCGTCACCACCAGTGACGAGATGCTGCAGGAAGCGGTCAACATGGTCCGTTAGGCACTCGACTTGAACTCTGGCGCTGGCCGGCCCGCTAGCCGGGTCCCAGAGCCGATGAACCGGGAGTAGCACATGTCCCTGCAAGGCGCGCTAGGCACGGCCGTAAGCGGTCTGCGATCGACACAGGTCGGTATCGACCTGATCGCCCGCAATATCGCGAATGCTGATACCGACGGCTACACAGCCAAGCTCCAGCGGCCGGTCTCGCAATACACCACCGGCCAGGTCGTCGGCGTCAATGCCGGTCTGATCGAACGCGAGGTCAACGCGTTCATCCAGCAACAGCTGCGCACCGAAATCGGGATCGGCTCACAGGTCGACATCAGGGCCGAATTCCTGAACCGGATCGATCAGCTGCTCGGCCGGCCGGGGGACGTCAACGCCCTCGATACGCTGTTCAACAATTTCGGCAGTTCGCTGCAGGCGCTCGTCGCAAGCCCGGATCAGTTCGGCGCACGCAGCGACGTCGTTTCATCGGCCATTTCCATCACGCAGCAACTCAACAGGCTGTCGGCGGAAATCCAGGACATGCGGCAGCAGACGGAGGTCGGGCTGGCGGATGCCGTCGACCGCGCCAACAACGCGCTGCAGCAGATCGCGCGCATCAACAGTCAGATCCAGGACGGGTTCGAGACGTCGCCCGGCATTGCAGACCTACAGGACGAGCGGGATCGCTACATCGACGAACTGTCCAAGCTCATGGACATCCAGGTCGCCGAATCCGATCGCGGTGCGGTGCGGGTCTATACGGGCGGCGGAAACCTGCTGGTCGATACCGAGGCGGCGACGCTGTTCTTCGACGCCAGAACCTCGATCGATGCCACGGCCCAGTACAGTCTCGATGAGAACGAACGCGCCGTCGGCACACTGCGCATGACCTCGCTGGGCGGAACTCAGCTCGATCTGTTCCGTCATGGCGCGATCAACTCGGGTGAGATCGCGGCCTACCGCGAGCTGCGCGACACCACGCTGGTCCAGGCTCAGGCCCAGCTCGATGAACTGGCGCACGGCCTGGCGCTGTCGCTCTCGACCAAGGTGAACGCCGGCACTGCCGCCACGGTCGGCGCGCAGAACGGCTTCGATCTGGATGTGGCCGGATTGCTGGCCGGCAACGAGATCTCCGTAAGCTATACGCAGACGCCGCCCGGAACCCAGCAAACGGTGACATTCATCAGGGTGGATGACGCGGCAACACTGCCGCTGTCGGACGATGTCACGGCCAATCCGAACGATCGCGTCGTGGGCATTGATTTCAGCGGCGGGTTTGTCGGCGCTGTTGCAGCGATCGATGCCGCGCTCGGCGGCAGCATCACCGCCTCGTCGCCATCCGCCGACACGATCAGAATTCTGGACGACGGTGTGGCCGGGACCGTCTCGATCGACTCGGTCAGCGCGCGCATCACGTCAACAGCACTTCAGAACGACGGTCTGCAGATCCCGCTGTTCCAGGACCTCAGCGGCACCTACAACACCTATAGCGGTTCTCTCGACGGAGCCACGCAGAAGCTGGGATTCGCCCAGCGCATCGCGGTGAACCACCAGATCGTCTCGGATAACTCGTTGCTGGTCATCAACTCAACGAGCCCGGCCACCGGTGCTTCCGATCCGGCGAGGCCGCAGGAGATCTATAACCGCTTCGCGGAGACGCCGTTCACGTTCTCGCCGGCGAGCGGCATCGGCGGCAGCGGGTCGCCCTATAGCGGCAGCATCAGCGATTTTGCCAACCGCGTGATCAATTTCCAGTCCCAGCAGGCCGCAAATGCCCAGCGTGAGCAGGCCGGGCAGACCATCGTAATCGACTCGCTGCAGACCCGTTTCGAAGCGGACACGAAAGTGGATGTTGATGCGGAAATGTCGCGGCTGATCGAACTCCAGAACGCCTATGCGGCGAACGCGAGAGTCATGAGCGTCGTCGCGGATCTGCTTGAACTGCTGGTCAACATCTAGGCCGCCCGGAACGGGCATTGAGCCGGGATGACCGGAACTGAAAGACGGAAGACAGACGGATGATCAATACGTCACTGCCCCTCGGGCCCGGCATCTCGCGAGATCTTCTCGAGCTTCGCGCGCGGACGGAAGACCTGAACCGCCAGCTCTCGACCGGCCTCAAATCGGAGACCTATGCGGGGCTCGGTGCTGACCGGACAAAGTCGCTCTCCATCCGGCAGAGCCTGTCGGCCATCGAAGGATTCCAGTCCGGCATCGACCTTGCGGTCCTGCGGATCCAGTCGATGACCACGAATCTGGAACGCCTGGGTGACATCGCGTCCGAGACGAGGACCGACGCGCTTCTGAGCGAGTTCAATCCGGTCAACGGTACTCAGAGCGACCTGCAGGTGAGTGCGGCGACCAGTCTCAACGAGACCATTGCGCTGCTGAATTTCGAGATCGGCGGCCACTATTTCTTCTCCGGCCGGGCCGGTGACACCAAGCCCGTCGTTTCCGACGATGTCCTGCTGAACGGGAGTGGTACCCAGGCCGGCCTGACCCAGGTAATCGACGAACGCCGGCAGGCCGATCTCGGGGCCGACGGGCGCGGGCGTCTTGTGATCCCGGCGCCGGCTGGCGCCCAGGTCAGCTTCAACGAAGACGTCGCCGGGTCGCCGTTCGGTTTCAAGATCGCATCTGTTGCAAGCACATTGACGGGCACGACCGTAGCCGGCCCAACCGGCGCGCCACCCAATGTCGACGTCACGTTTACGGCCACTCTGCCGCAGGATGGCGAGACCATTACGGTCACCCTGGACCTCCCTGACGGTACGCAGACTGAGGTGACCCTGACGGCACGGAGCAACGGGCCGATCGAAGCTGGCGAGTTCGGCGCCGCCGGCAACGAGCTGACAACCACCGCTAACTTCCAGGCCGCCCTAATCGCCCAGATCGAGGAGCAGGCCGCGACATCGCTGCGCTCAGCGTCTGCTGCGGAGGCTGCCGACAACTTCTTCGACTACGACTCCACATCCGCCCCTCAGCGCGTCGCAGGACCGCCCTATGACACGGCGACCGCGCTTGTCGACGGCACGACCACGGATACCGTGTTCTGGTACCAGGGCGATGCGGGTCCCGGCGCGGCGCGCGACACCGCGGTCGTTCAGGCCGACGTGTCGCTGTCAATCACCTATGGCGCGCGGGCGAACGAGTCCCAGCTGGCCACCGTCGTCAAGAACCTGGCACTGCTCGCGTCGGAGCAATTCGATCCCACCGACACCAACACGAATGAGCGTTACCGCCAGTTGCGCGACCGGGCAGGGGAGGCCCTGGGCTACCTCAATGGTGCGCCGTCCGTCGAAGACCTGATCGGCGAACTGGGCTTCAAGATGAACGCGCTCAACAATACGTCTGAGCGTCACGATGCGTCCAAGAACGTGGCCCTGAGCTTTCAGGCCGAGATCGAGCAGGTTGATGTCTACGAGGTGAGTGCGCAGCTGCTGCAACTCCAGACGCAGCTCGAAGCCAGTTACCGTGTGACCTCGATCCTGGCCAACCTGAGCCTGGTCAACTTCCTCTGACATAGAGCCGCCTGACCGCGCGTCGGCCAATCGCCGGCACAACAAAAAACGGCGCATCATCAGATGCGCCGTTTGGCATTCGGTTATGCGGCTTGCCGTCAGGCCTGGCCGCGCAGGCCGGCTGCGATATTCTGGTTGATCGTGATCAGCGGCCCAAGCTTTTCGGGTGCCGGCTCGACGAGCGCCTCGGCGGTGCGTCCGAGAATGAACACGCCGATCGATCCGATGTTGTTCTTGACGTCCTGGGGCAGGGGATTCTCTTCCCGGGCCACGGAGGAAACAAACACGGTCCAGAGCTTGCTGTTGAAGTTCAATGCCCTGCGCACGGCCGTACGATCGTCCGTCCAGTTGTCTCTTAAGTTCTGAAGTTCGGACGCCGCCTTGATCAGGAGCGAAGCCTCGCGCTCCCGGGAATTCTCGGTAATTTTGGCAGTCTCGTTATACGCCTGTGCCGCATTCTGCATGATCCAGTAGTTTCCTCTCGTAGTCGATCAATGCCCGTGTATCCTTCAAAGCTTTATAGAAAGAACCGGTTAATATGTGGTTATTTATCGCCTCCAAATAGGGCATTGTACTCGGCGCGGCATCCGATAAGTCTTTGATTAGCTTGAAGTAAATGTCGTGGTGTTCGCGCGGGTCGTCTGAGAGGTACATGGTCTGGACGGTAAGGTAGACGCGCTTGGCCGGCGTGTCCGCATTCTCGGGCATGAGGATGTCTTTTTCCCTCAGGATGGGCGTGGAGCCGTCTATGAACAGCCTGGCGCGCTGATTGCCGTTGGTGATCATGGTCTCGCCGAGAATGAACCGTTCACCCGGCTTGAGTTCCACTTTGAGCGCCATGACTGTCCTATGCCTTTGAGAGATGCTGTTCGCGATTCGCCGCGAATTATATCAGATCAGGGGATAGGGCAGGGGCAAGCCGGACGGAGGTCCGGAAAAGAAAAAGGCGGGGAGAACCCCGCCTTTTCCGGATTTGTTGGCTTTCGAAGCCTGACGATTACCGCAGCAGCTGCAGCACGTTCTGGTCGGCCCGGGCCGCGAGGCTCAGCGAGCTCGACGACAGGGACTGACGGGTCTGCAGAGCAAGCAGGTTGGCTGCTTCCTCGTTGGAGTCAGCCAGCGTCAGGTTGGCAGCACCGGTTTCCAGCGTGTTGATCAGGTTCTTCGTGAAGTCCTGACGAATCTGAACAACCGACAGGTTAGAACCGAAGGTCGCGGCCTGTGTCCGGAGCGACGTGATCGCCGTGTCCAGCTCGGTCAGCGTCGAGTTGATGTTGCTGTCCGTCTGGAACGAGTCCGTCGCCGCGGCCGAAATGCCGAGACCAGCCGAGTTGAAGGTCACACCCGTGATGGCCAGCGAGCTCGAACCGTCCTCGTTGAAGATAACCGACAGGTTATCGCCGTCGAGAAGGTTGTTACCGTTGAAGCTTGCGTCAACAGCCAGCTGGTCGATCTGAGTCAGCAGGTTGTTGAATTCGGCCTCGGCCGCTGCCCGTGTCACGTTGTTGGTCGTGGTCGGAGCAAACGCACCCGGCGTGATGCCAAAGGCGCTCGCGAGCGGCGTGTTGGTCCCATCGGTGAGCGTGAAGCTCGTCGTGGTGTCCGACGCGGCGATCGTGAGGAAGCCGTTGGCATCGACCGAAGACGTGATACCCGTGATGCCCTCGAGAGCAGCATCGAGTTCGGCGAAGGTGTCGACTTCACTGCCACCAGTACCGAAGGTGATGGTGGTCGTGGTGGCACCGACAACAACAGAGAACGTGTCGTTCTGCGCCACGATACCGTTGTTGATCAGCGATGCCGCAGCCGGGTTGACCGTCACAACGTTCGATGCAAAGCCGAACAGGCCGGCGGTGTTGCCGCTGATCGAGATCGAATCGGTGTTGTTGGTAGCCGTCAGAGTGATGTCGCCCGTGGCGCCAACCGTGACTGCCGACGTGCCGGCGACCGTACCGGTCGTCAGTGCAGTCTGCAGTTCGGCAATGGTGCTGACTTCACTACCGCCCGTACCGAACGTGATGGTCGTTGCGGCGTTGGCGCCGACCTGGACAACAAACGTTTCGCCCTGGGCAAAACCCTGGTCCAGCAGGTTGGTGGACTGCGCGTCACTCGTCGAGGCGGTGAGGCCCAGAACCGAGGTGACAGCAGCGTTACCGCCGGTGATGGCGATATCGGTGTCGGCGTTGTCGGCCGTCAGGAGCAGCTGGTTACTGCCGTTCAACGAGGCCGTCACGTTGGCGACGTTGGTGTTGATGTAGGCCAAGAGGTCGGTCGTGTTGTTGACCTCTGCGCCACCGCTGGTACCGATCGTGATGACCGTGCCGTTGATGCTGAACGTGTCGTCTTCAGCAAGAGCGGTGTTCGTCACGAAATCGGTCTGACCGTTGATGGCGACGCCACCGTTACCGGTCGTTGCCGGCGTATCAGCCGTCAGACCAGCCGTCGTGGTGGTGGTTGCGGACTGATCGGAGATAGAAATGCCGATCGTACCGGTCGTTGTTGCAGCCGTTGTGACAGCACTTGCAGCCTGCAGAGCGTTACGGGCAGAGGCCTGGGCGGCTTCCACGAGGTCCGTAATCGCCTGAATGCCGTCATCGGCAGCTTCAACCGTCTGAATCGCCAGGCCGACAGAGTCGAGAAGGCGGTTCAGGTCACCTGCGCGGCTGTTCAGCGACGACGAGGTGAAGAACGCCGACGGATCGTCCAACGCGCTGTTGACGCGCAGGCCGGTGGCCAGTCGGGTTTGAGTTTCTTCGAGCAGGGTAGACGTGTTCTGCAGAGAGAGCAGATTGGTACGCACCGCGCTTGAAAGTGTTACATCAGCCATAGTTTGGTTTCCCCTTCTAGGAAAATACTCACGGTTATATCCGCCCCTCCTGGGCCGAACCGTGGGGATCATGCCTGACGCACCCTAATGGGCGGTTAATTTTGGGGTCGAAATCTGAACTGGTTAACGCACGGTTTCCCGGGTGGGCGGGGATGGCCGTTAACTCTGAAAAATCCAGCGTTTCAAACGACTAGGGAATTTGGCGTTGATGCAGGGTAAGCAGGTGAGCGTGCGCTGAGTAACGTTAATGCCGGCCCTCGGGGAAGGGCCGGCACCTGGCTTGAAAACCTATCTCAGGTTGCTGAATTCGTAATACGCAACCGATCGCGGGAATCGCGTCCGGTCCTATAGCGAGCGGTCCAGTGCGATGGCGCTTGGCTGATCACTCTTGATCTGACCAACGGTGGCATCCTGGCCGTAGCAGGTCGGACCGCCATTGGCGCGTTGCGCAACGGAGTGGATCACGTCGACCAGACCCTGGCTCACGGCCTTCGCGCCTTCGATCGCGCTCAGGTTGGTGTCGATGACCTTGCCGAAATTGCGGAAGGCCTGGCCAAGCTTCTCGGCCTGGTCCGGCACGTTCGATTTGATAAAGGCGGAATTTTCCCGGAACGTCGTGAAGTGTTGAAGGAACGCCCGGGTCAGTTCGAGCTTGTCCCTCTGCAGTTCCATCACTTCGCGCGCCCGGCTCGATTTCAGAAGGTCGGTCTCCTGCTGCATGAGATCGCTCATACGGGCGGCGACTTCCTGGAGATGGCTGCAGAGTTCGACTGCTTCGTCCAGTGTTTCGATGGGAGCGATTTGCGAAACTTGTCTTTGTGCGTTCATTGGTTTCCTGCTTCCTGTGCTTTCAAGATTTCACCGTAAACCTGATCTGCAATTCCGACGCCGCCATTGGCAGCGAAGTTGCGGGCGTACTCCTGGGACATCATCGAGCGGTAGATCTTCTCCGCATGACCGCCGCCGAACGGTCCGTCGGTCTCGATGCCGGAAAACATCTGCTCGATGAAGCCGGTCAGGAACACCGCCTCGAATTCCTGGGCGGCCTCAAGAGCCTTGTCCTTTTGCTGCCCGGCTGATCTTTCGGTAGCGCGCGCTTCGGCAACCAGTGACTGAAGACGATCGACCGAAATCGGCGCGGAGAGGGAGGTGAGGGCATCCATCACATCACCTCAATATCGGCTTGCAGCGCGCCTGCTGCCTTGATCGACTGCAAGATGGCGATCATGTCGCGCGGACCGACGCCCAGCGCGTTGAGTCCGTCAACCAGTTGTTTCAGGTCGACGCTGGTGTCGAGGATGCCAAGCTTGTTGCCGTTCTCGTCATCGACGGCGACCTGGGATCTCGGCACTACAACGGTCGCACCCTGGTCAGCGAAGGGCAGGGCCTGACTGACCTGGGGCGTTTCTGTCACGGTCACCGTCAGGTTGCCCTGGGCAATCGCGACCTCGCTGACCCGGACATTCGATCCCATGACGATGATGCCGGAGTGTTCGTCAATCACGACCTTGGCAGACTGGTCGGGCGTTATCCGCAGTTGCTCGACATCGGTGAGCAGAGCAACGAGAGTTGTCTTGATGCCGCTGGGTACACCGAACTGAACCGTTGCAGGGTCGCGGACGAAAGCCGTCTGAGATCCGATGAATGCATTGATTGCCTGAGCTATGCGCTGAGCAGTCGTGAGATCGGGGTTGTGCAGGGACAGGCGGACCGAGTTCATGCTGGCGAAGTCGAACTTGATCTCGCGTTCGACTAGCGCACCGTTGGCAATTCTGCCTACCGTGGGCACGCCACGAGTGATCGTTGCCGCGTCGCCTTGCGCCTCGAAGCCGCCGACGGCAATCGGGCCCTGCGCGACGGCGTAAACTTCACCGTCAGCACCGACAAGCGGCGTCACGAGCAGAGTGCCGCCCTGCAGGCTGCTTGCATTGCCGAGGGACGAAATCGTTACGTCGATACGTGTTCCCTGCGCCGAAAACGGGGGAAGGTTGGCCGTGACCATGACTGCCGCGACGTTGTCTGTCCTGAGAGTTTCCCCTCTGGTGTTGACGCCGAGGCGCTCGAGCATGGCCGTCAGGCTCTGCCGTGTGAATGGCGAGTTGCCCAGGGAATCACCTGTTCCCTTCAGACCAACCACAAGCCCATAACCCACCAGCTGGTTTTCGCGGATGCCTTCGATGCTGACGAGATCCTTGATTCGCGAAGTCGCCCAGGCGGCTTCGATAAGCGTGGTGGTGATGCAGATCAGTGCCAGCAAGATACCTGCTACGACGTGGATCAGGGATCTGTTCTGAGATCTGGCGGGTGCGAATGAGACGACGGTCATGACTGGCCGGTTCCTGTTGGATTACATTGCCTGGAATAACAAAAGCGAAGTTCGTGCCAACTTTCGAAGAGAAGGCGATTTTCTCTAACTCTATGAAAAGTCGATATTTTCCCGGCAATGGTCAATGCGTCGTCATGCACTCCGAGTGCAGGAAATGCCGCTGACCCGGCAAATTTTGCCATGGTTAACGAGTTCTTAACGGCTGGCGCGCGAATGTCGGTGCAGGACCAGAGAATCGGCGGCTCGAATGGCCGCGAAGTCAGCAATACGGAACGCTCCACGATGCGCATCAACCGGACTGAGAGAACCGCGTCTGCCGCGGGCGCAAGAGCAACAAAATCGGCGAACTCATCTGGCGACTCGTTTCGCCTCGACGGCGCGAGCGATCCCCGTCAGGCCCAGTCAGCCGGCGGGCCCCGTGCCGTCGCAGCGGTCGATGGACTCCTGTCGCTGCAAGAGGTTCCTGATGCCGCGGTCCGCACGAAGCGGGCAATCAAGAGGGGCGAGGATCTTCTCGATGTTCTCGATGACATCAAGCTTGGTCTGCTGGCCGGCATGATACCGCTGCCGAAGGTCCGGCAACTGATCGTCACGGTAGAGAATCGCCGCGACGAAGTTTCCGATCCGAATCTTGCTCGCGTGCTCGACGAGATCGAACTGCGTGCGCGAGTCGAGCTTGCCAAACTCGGCAAGACAGCAGCCTGAGCGTTATCGCTGCAGATCCGGTTTTATATTTTTGTCACAAAATCAGATTATTAGCCCTGAAAGCTAAGGTATCGAAGGATCTGGTTCACAAACGTTTCATGACGCCAATCCGGTGTTGTGTAACAGGCACCCTGTCGATATATTCCGGCCCGAAAATCGGTTTTGGCAACGAGGTCCGTCGCAATGGATGTTGATCTGGAAGACTACACACCAAGCGAAGACGAACCCTTTATGAACGATCGCCAGCGTGAATACTTCCGTCAGAAGCTCACGCGCTGGAAAGACGAGATCGTCAGGGAAAGCAAGGAAACGCTGCAACACCTTCAGGATGAAAACGGGCATCTGCCCGATCTGGCCGACCGGGCTTCCACGGAAACCGAACGGTCTCTCGAACTGCGCACCCGCGACCGTCAGCGCAAGTTGATTTCGAAGATCGATGCCGCACTCCGGCGTATCGACGAGGGCACCTACGGCTACTGTGAGGACACTGGCGAGCCGATCAGCCTGAAGCGTCTTGACGCGCGGCCGATTGCAACGCTCAGCATCGAGGCGCAGGAGCGCCATGAGAAGCGGGAGCGGGTCTATCGGGACGACTAGCCGAGAGAGCAGACCGGACGAGAAAACGCGGCCCGTCGGGGCCGCGTTTTTTGTTGTGCAATCGGCAGTGTTTCGCCGACGGGTTCTTGCAGTGCCTCCCGATTAGAACGGGAGCAGGATGTCGAGTACCTGCTGGCCATAACGCGGCTGCTGGACGTCCGTGATCTGACCGCGGCCACCGTAGGAGATCCGGGCTTCCGCGATCTTCTCGCTGCTGATCTCGTTGGTGCTCGTAATGTCCTCGGGGCGCACAATGCCCGCGACGATCAGTTCCCTCACTTCGAAGTTGACGCGGATTTCCTGCCGCCCCTCGATGACCAGATTGCCATTGGGGAGAACCTGTACGACAACCGCCGCGACCGTTGTTTCGAGTTCTTCTGCGCGATCTACCGTGCCGCTACCCCGCGAGGAGGCCTGGCTGTCAAGATCGACGAGGTTGTTTGGATTGGCTCCGCTGGACAGCAGCTTCGACACTTCGTTGGCGATACCGGCCAACTGATCGATGCCGAGATCTTCGGAGTTGGCCCTGCTTCGTGCAGTCGTGTTTTCCAGTTCCGCCTTGTCGTCGATGGTTACACGGACCGTGAGGATGTCGCCAACCCGGGCCGCGCGCTGGTCCTTGAAGAAGCCACGCGCGCCGGAACGCCAGAGGGAATTCGGCTGATGAATGTATGCCACCGGTTGAGGCATCGGCAGCCTCACCGGGCGGTAGCCGGCCTTATCCGTCGGACTCTCGATCGCCGACAGGGCGGGCGCACGCCCGACATCCGCAAGGCGGTCGACCGCACTGCATGAGGCCAGGCCGCTGAGGCCGGCAATTGCGGTGCATTTCACGAGCGTTTTCAGTTTCTTCAGCGACATGAGATTGTCCGTTCCTTGTTTAAACTCGACTCACTTCGGATCTGGTCTTTAGCGCCGGGCCAATGCCGCGGTTTGCCGGGGAGCTGACGTGATCGCGCGGACTGTGTCCGGACCGATGACCTCCGCCTCGATCATCTTCCGGGACCTCAGATTCATGACCATGATCGTGTCGCCGCGCGACCCGTGCTGTATGGCCCGGCCTCTGGTTGACAGGCTTAGCCCCGGTATCTTGTAAACTATTGTGATAGTTGCACTTTTCTTCACCATGCGGATCTGCCGGATGTCCCGTTTGCGGACAGTCACGCCGGCTTTGAGTTTGCGGGTTGCCGCATGCCCGATGATCGAATTGGCATTCAGGATGACGGAGGCGTTGACGCGCGCCCGTGAGAGTCTCCTCAGTTCGACGTCGCTGCGCGAGATCCGCTGACCGCGCTCAATGGTGGTCCTGAGGACCGGGACCTCGACGACCTCCGTTATCCGTCCGACGTACCGGCGTTTCGCTGTGCCCGGCGCCTGAACAAGGGCCACGAACCTCTTTGTGCGGCTGTCGTAGTTGACCTGCAGCACGTCGACGGGTGCGGTTTCCTGTTCTGAGATGGTGAGTGGTGCGGTTCTGCGATCAAATGTCAGCGCGACGTCGCTTGCTGACGGAATCGCCTCGCTGGCTTCGAGATGGTTCTTGATGACGCCTTCGATCTCGGCGAGCGGGATGACACGTCCGGCGCGATTGATGGTGACTTCCGAAACGCCGATGGCGTTGCGCCAGCGCAGTCCGTGATTGCGCAGGGCGTACGCGACACGTGTCGGAGTCAGGACGCCGATCTTGCCTGGAGCGGGAGACCGGAAGATCGCGATATCGGCGGCGCGTCCGGCATTCTCGAACAGATCGCCGATGCGGATGACGTCGTCGGTGACGCTTATGGTGCTGCGCAGTTTCAGTTCCGAAGCACTTGCGTCGCTTGCCCCGTCCAACGGGATGGAGATCACGAGAATCAGTGTGATAAGCCCGAGCGTAGTGATGAATGATCTGATCATTGGTTTGGCCCCTAACGGAGGTTGGTCGTTGCCCGCAGCATCTCGTCGGCGGCGGAGATGACCTTGGCGTTCATCTCGTAGGCGCGCTGTGCGGTTATGAGGTCTGAGATTTCGCTGACGGCGTTTACGTTGGATCCTTCGAGCAGCCCCTGCACAACATCACCGAAGCCCGTCGAACTTGGGTTGCCGGTGGTTGGCGTGCCGCTGGCCGGAGTCTCGAGGAACATGCTGTCGCCGATCGCCTCAAGTCCCGCGGGATTGATAAAACGTGCCAGTTCAAGCTGGCCTACGATCTGCGATGTGGTTTCGGTTCCGACGAAAACCTCGATCTGGCCTTGTGCGTTGATCGAAATCTGGCGGGAGTTGTCCGGAACAGTAATGCCTGGCTGGACCTGGTAGCCGTCCTGGGTGACGATCAGGCCGTTGGCGTCGAGACTGAAGGCGCCCGAGCGGGTGTAAGCGGTTCTGCCGTCCGGCAGTTGCACCTGGAACATGCCTTCGCCTCTGATGGCAATGTCGAGGGGCTTCTCGGTGCTGGTCATTTCGCCCTGACCCATGATCCGATAGGTGGATGCCGTCTTGACGCCAAGACCGATCTGGATGCCGGAGGGGACGGTGGTGCCCGAGTCCGAAGACTCCGACCCGACGCGCCGGAGGTTCTGATAAAGCAGATCCTGAAACTCGGCGCGCTGGCGCTTGTAGCCCGTCGTCCGCAGGTTCGCGATATTGTTCGATATCACTTCGACGTTGAGCTGCTGCGCCATCATGCCGGTTGCGGCGATGTTCAGTGCTTTCATTTTCTCAACCCCTTATCTCGTGCGATCGCGTTGTGCCGGTATCAGGCCTGGAGGCGACCAAGTGTTTCGATGGCCCGCTGCCTGAGCTCACCGGTGTTCTGAAGCAGTCGCGACGTGCTCATGTAGGCGCGCGACGTCTCGATCATTCGGGTCATTTCCATCACCGGGTGAACGTTCGATTTTTCGACAAAGCCCTGCATGACGCGGGATGTCTCGGCCGGCAGCGGATCGCCGCCGGAGGCAAACAGATTGTTGCCTTCCTGAGTCATGAGGTTCTGATCCTCGAACCTGACGACCCGCAGACGGTTGTTGTTGCCGTTGTTCGTCGTCAGAGTTCCGTCGGCGCCGATCGTGATTTCCGTGTCGTCCGGAGTGAGCGTGATTTCTCCGCCGGTGCCAAGGACAGGGTGGCCATCCGACGTGACGAGCCTTCCGTCCTGATCGAGTTTCAGATGCCCGTTGCGGGTGAACCGCTCACCGTTATCGGTTTGCACCACCAGCCAGCCGTCGCCGTTGATCGCAACGTCAAGGGGATTGCCTGTCTGCGTAACCGTTCCCTCACTGAAGTCGCGAACCTGCCCGGTGTCGAGGACGCTGGAGACCAGCCGGTTGGAGCCGGTCACACCATCGACCTCGGCGACCGGCATGACGAATTCCTCGAATCTGAGAGATCCGCCCTTGTAGCCGGCGGTCTGCATGTTCGCGAGGTTGTTCGCGACCACATCCATCTGCCGCCGCAGCGTCATCTGCCTTGCCAGGTTTATGAGGATCGCGTTTTCCATGGTTGACCGACTGTTAATCTCTGTTCCGTTTTGCGCGTTCCGTCCGGACCGATTAACGAATGAGAAACTCATCCCGGATGCCGGACAGGCGGCGTGCCAAACAACAGTGCAGGTTGCGTGCCATTTTGGAATCCTTTGAAAATCAATGGCTTATGTAACATCTGGCCATGTCACGGATTGCCGCCGGTAGGCCTTGCAGGGCAATTCTTGCCGGGTTCGGCAAAATTGCGTCGGCAACGCTTCGTTAACCCTTTTCTCTTTAGATTTACGCGTATGTGCGAGGCCGGGCTGAGCGGCACGCGAAAGTGGATTCGGAGCCGATTGGTGGTTCCAGGGGCATAACGGGTGGCTGGATGAGTGACGATCCCGAAAGTCAAGACGTCGAGGCCGAACAGTCGGGCGAAGAAGAAGGCGCCAAGCCGAAGAAACTGAGCGGCAAGGTGCTGGTGCTGTATATCGCGCTTCCGCTTCTACTGGTCCTGGGCGGCGGCGGCTTCGCTGCGATGACTTTCTTCGGTGGCGAGGAAGAGGAGGTTGTCGCGGAAGACGGGCAGATCGAAAAGAAGGCCGTTTTCTACGATTTGCCGGAAATCCTGGTGAACCTCAGTCAGCGCGAAAAGAAGGCGCAGTTTCTCAAAATCAAGGTTTCTCTAGAGGTCTCCGACAAGGCGGTTTCGCATGCCCTGCAGCCGGTGCTGCCGCGCATCCTCGATACGTTTCAGGTCTATCTCCGCGAGCTTCGGTCGGATGACATCGAAGGATCGGCAGGCGTGTACCGGCTCAAGGAGGAGCTCTTGCGCCGCGTGAACCTGGCGATCAAGCCGCGGAAGGTTGACCGCGTTCTGTTCAAGGAAATCATCGTCCAGTAACGCCCGGAAAGATTCATGGTCGACGACGAAACAGAAAATGGTGAGCCGGGCGGCGACGATCAGCTGGCCGATGAATGGGCCGCGATGCTCGGCGAAGACGGCGGCGACGGCGGCGGCGATGCCGGCGGCGGCGATGCCGGCGGCGGTATGGATGATGCGCTAGCCGAGGAATGGGCCGCCATGCTGGAAGGCGGCGATGCCGGCGGCGGCGGCGACGATGCCGACCTCGGTGCATCCGATGACGAGATGGCCGAGCGCTGGGCGGCAATGATCGGCGATGGCGATGAAGACGGCTTCTCGCGATCCGGCGCTGAGCGCATCCTCAACCAGGACGAAATCGACAGCCTGCTGGGCTTCAGCCTCGACGACGAACTCGACGCCGAGGGCGGCATCCAGGCGATCATCAACTCGACGCTTGTCTCCTACGAGCGTTTGCCGATGCTGGAGATCGTGTTCGACAGGCTCGTTCGCCTGATGACCACGAGTCTTCGCAACTTCACGTCGGACAACGTTGAAGTCAGCATTGACGGAATTTCGTCGATCCGGTTCGGCGACTATCTGAATTCGATTCCGCTTCCCGCAATTCTGTCCGTGTTCAAGGCGAAGGAGTGGGACAATTACGGCCTGATCACCGTTGACTCGAACCTGATCTACTCGATCGTCGACGTTCTGCTCGGCGGTCGCCATACGCAGGGCAAGAGACGGATCGAGGGCCGGCCGTACACCACCATTGAAACTGGCCTTGTCGAGCGCATGATCGAGGTCGTTCTGGCGGACGCCCAGTCGGCATTCGAGCCGCTGTCGCCGGTGGTGTTCGAACTTGACCGCATCGAGACAAATCCGCGGTTCACGGCCATTACCAGGCCGGCAAACGCCGCGATCATCGTGCGGCTGCGGATCGATATGGAGGACCGCGGCGGCAAGATCGAAATGCTGCTGCCCTATGCAACGCTGGAGCCGATCCGCGAACTGCTGTTGCAGATGTTCATGGGCGAGAAGTTCGGCCGTGACGGGATCTGGGAAACGCACCTGGCGAACGAGCTCTGGTCGACCCGTGTCCAGATCGACGCGGTGCTCGATGAACAGCAAATTCCGCTGCGCGAGGCGATGAATTTGGAGGTCGGCCAGACCCTGATGCTGAATTGTACGACGCAGGGACCGATCGATATGCGGTGCGGCGGCGTTTCCCTCCTGAAGGGGCGGATGGGCAGGGTCGGGCACAGTATCGCGGTCCAGATCCTGCGCGGCATCCAGCCGAAGAAGACGGATGCCGATGGGCATCTGCTGAATTTCGATGACACCAGACGCGAGGTGGCGTGATGACATTGCCGATCGGACTGATACTCGACGTGCTGCTGGCCCTGCTGCTGGTGGCGACGCTGACCTACTGTCTCGTGCTCAGCCGGAAGCTGGACTACCTGCGCAGCGGCCAAGGCGAGCTTCGGCAGATCATCAATGAGCTGGGTATCGCGACCGAAAACGCCGAACGCGCAATTCACGGACTGCGCGTGACCGCGGACGAGACGGATCACCGTCTTTCCGACAAGCTTGCCCGCGCGCGGACCGTCATCGACGAGCTGACCGCGATCGCCAGGGCAGGGGACCGCCTGCCTGCCGCAAGAAACGATCAGCGCGCCGCCAGGCAGGCGCCGCCGCCGCTCAGGAGAGCCGGCTGATGTCGGGTCGCTCCCCGAAATCCGGGCCGTTGCGCCTGCGTCCGACCAGCGCTCCCCTGCTGACCGCGGTGGCGTGCGCCATGGGCGCGTTCCTGGCGCTGAAGATCGGTCACATCGCGTTCAAACCCGATCCGTCGCCGTTCACCATCGGGCAGGCGATCGCGCAGGAAGCCAAGTCCGACGCCGACAAGCAGGCCGACCCGAAGGACGCCGGGAAGGCCGAAGATGGAGAGGCCAAAGCTGAGAAGTCCAAGGACGCCGCCGACACAGCCGCGAAGGGCGGCGAGAAGAAAGAGGCCGCCGACGCGGGCGGTGACAAGGTGCCTGACGAGGTTCTCAACGGGAACACCACCAAGACGGAAGTTGACGTCATGCAGCGCCTGGCGGAACGCCGCCAGCAGCTCGAGCAGCGCGAGCAGAAGATCGATCTGCGCGAAAAACTTCTCAAGGCGACGGAGAAGAAGCTGCAGGAGAAGCTCGACGAGCTGAAGCAGCTCGAGGCGCGGATCGCTGCCGCGGTCGAGACCGAGAAGAAGGAACGCTCGGACGAATTCCGCGACCTGGTCGCGCTCTACGAGAACATGAAGCCGAAGCAGGCGGCCACGATTTTCAATCGGCTCGACATGGACGTGCTCTTGAGCGTGGCGCAGAACATGAAGACCCGGAAGATGTCGGCCATCCTCGCGCAGATGAACACGGAAGTGGCGCAGCGTCTGACGGTCGAGCTGGTCGCGCGGGTGTCCGGCGCCGGCGCGGCGAAGACAAATGAGCTGCCGAGCGTGGCGGAGCGTAATCCGGGCTGAGGGATTTTTTCGGCCAGACATTTGGCTTCCGGAAAATTTTCACCGCATCATCGTAAATTCCTTAACAAGCTTTTAACCCGTCGCCGCTAAGCTTTTGCGATCTTTGGATAAATTGCGACTCGGCCCGGGCCGGTCGCCGGGGTGTCCAGCAAGGAAAACGGGCGGTGAACAACCCGACTGTGCAGAGCGGAACGACATGCGTCGCGGGCAGGCGGATTGCGCGCGCGGCGACGCGTTTTGCTGTCCGCACGGCGCTGGCCGTCTGCCTGTTCACCGCGGCCGCGCCCGGCACGCCGGAGGCGCTCGCGCAGCAGCAGGCGGAGCTCGTCTTCAGCGAGCAGGACGGCTATGCGCGCATGGTGTTCTCGTTCGCCGATCTGCCCAAATACAAGATCAACGCCACCGATGCCGTGCTGGTGATCTCGTTCGAGGAGCCGATCGATGTCGGCGACGCGCTCAAGGACCTCAAGGAACAGCAGTTCATCGTCGCGGGCCGTCTCGACCCCAACAGGACGACGCTGCGCTTCGCCCTGTCGCGCGCCATTCGCGCCAATGCGACGGAGGCCGGGGACCAGCTGTTCGTCGACCTGCTGCCGGAAAACTGGAAGGGGCCGCCGCCGAACCTGCCGGCCGAGGTGATCGCCGATCTCGCGGCGCGGGCCAAGAAAGCGGACGAACTGGCGGGCCGCAATGCCCGCCTCAAGGCTGCCGAAGACCGCAACAGGCGGGTCAAGGTCAGGATCGGGGAACATCCCACGTTCACGCGTCTGCAGTTCGACTGGAAGAAACCGCCCAAGGCGAAGCTCTCCCGGGTCGGCAACGTGATCACGCTCAACTTCGACAAGATCGCCAGGCCGGAAATGGGCCGGCTGATCGCGGATCCGCCGAAATTCGTCCGCAGCGCCGAATTCGAAAACGCTGATGACGGGCTGGTCATCACCCTGAGCGTAGACCCGGTCATGGACATCAGGGGATTTCGTGAGGGTAACTCCTACATTCTCGATATTGCCGATCCGTTCGGTCTGTCCTATGCGAACGACCTGGCGAAGAAGCTCGGCGTGCCCTCATCCCAGGGGCTTGTCCGGCGCGAGCCGGTCACCGAAATCAAGTCGGACAGGGATCCGGAGATCGTCAAGCCGGGCAAGAAATCCGACCGGGCGCCGATGCCGCAAGCTGTGGCAAAAGCCAAACCGAAAACCGACGATCCGCTCAGCCCGAATTACGTTCCGCGCAAGCCGGACCCGGGCGTGAAGCAGAGCGCAAGCGAAACGAAGCTCGGCTTCGACGTGCCGACCATCGTGATCAGCGAAAAACCGCTCGACCACAACGGGCTCGCGGAAGTTCCGGACAAGCAGACGGCCACTCTTGCCACCGCGGTGCCGGCGGAACCGGCGCGCGATGCCGGCAAGGCGCAGCAGGCGTCGCCCTCCGGTGCGCCGGCTGCGATGACCAAGCCGGCGACCGGCGGCAAGATACTGCACCGGTGGGAGTTCTCCAGACCGGTGGCCGCCGCAATATTCGAGCGCGCGGATTACCTCTGGCTGCGGTTCGAGACGGATGAGCCGGTCGATGTGGCCGCGCTCCACCGCGGTTCGCCGAACCTCTTCGGCAAGCCCATGGAGTTCGTGCTGGAGGGCAAGCGGTTCCATCGTGTGCCGTTGAAGACGGATCTGATGATCACGGTCGGGGCGGAAGGCAATGCCTGGTCGATCGGCCTGGACAAGAGCGGCAGGCAGCGGGGCGAGGCCATCGCATTGAAAAAGGGCGTGCGGTCCGACGGCCTGCTCAAGGTCACGGCTAATGCAAGCAATATCGGCTCGGTCGGCCGCGTGCAGGACCCGGTCGTAGGGGACCTGCTCTACGTGGTCTCGGCCTTCGGTCCGGCCACCATGCACAGCAAGGCCCAGGACTATGTGGAGTTCTCCACGCTGCCGTCGAGGCAGGGCATGGTGATTCAGCCGCACGCAGACGATCTAGCGGTGCGTGTGGTCAGGGGCCGGCTGCTAATCACGCGCCGCGAGGGCCTGACGCTCTCCAGCGGCAAGGACGGACTGTCGTCGAAACGGACCTTCGACCGCAATGATCGCAAGTCCTTCGGCGGCATCGATTTCGTTCGCTGGTCGACCGGCGGTCCCGATGCGTTGCACGACCATATCGCGCAGCTCGAGCAGGGCATTGCCAGCCTGCCGGATTTCCAGGCGGTCGGTCTGCGCATGGAACTCGCCCAATACTACCTCGCGAAGTTCCTGGGGTCCGAGGCTCTCGGGCAGTTGCGGCTGGTCGCCGAAAGCGATCCCGATGTCGCCAGCCGGCCCATCTTCTTCGCCATGAGGGCCATTGCGAATGTCATCATGCATCGGCCGGATGACGCGCGAAAGGACATCGCGCGCCGCGGCGTCGGCTCGATGCCGCAGATGGTGCTGTGGACCGCGACGATGGAAGCGCAGAGCGGTAACTGGAGCATCGCCGCCGAAAAATTCCGGGTGGCCGACACCGAGATTTCCAAATATCCGGAGCGGATGCAGATTGTTTTCCGGCTGCTTTCGGCCACCGCCGCGGTCGAGACCAGGGACTGGGCCGGTGCCGACCTGCAGCTCAAGGCCGTGCCGGTCAGACTGCTCGAGCCGGCGCAGGAAGCTGAAACGCTTCTTCTGAACGGCCGCATGTTCGAGGGGCTCGGGCGCAACGACGAGGCCCTGTCCGCCTATGAAATGGCGATAGAAACCCGCGACCGGAAGGCCGAGGCGGCCGCGACATTCTACAAGACCCGGCTCCAGCAGAAGCTGAACAAGATTGAGAAAGAGGACGCCATTCAGCGGTATGAAATGGTCGCCATCATGTGGCGCGGCGACCGCCTCGAACTGGATACCCTGCAGGTGCTGGCGGAGCTCTATGTCGACACGGGCAACTACCGGCGCAGCCTGGAGATCATGAAAACCGCGGTGGTGAATTTCCCGCGAAACAAGTATTCGGTCGATGTTCTCGACCGGATGAACATGGTCTACCGGGAGCTCTATCTGAACGGCAGGGCCGACCAGCTGCCGCCGATCAAGGCGCTCAGCCTCTATTACGACTACCGGGAACTGACGCCGGTCGGACGTCTCGGCGACGAAATGATCAGGAAGCTCTCCGATCGCCTGATCAAGGTGGATCTGCTGGACAAGGCAGCGGAGATCCTGGCCCACCAGGTCGACAAGCGGCTGACCGGGGCGGCGCGCGCGCAGGTGGCGGCTAAGCTCGCGACGGTCTACATGCTCGACCGCAAGCCCCGCAAGGCGCTGGAGATCATTCGCCGCACGCGGCAGGCGGTTCTGCCCCGCAAGTTGCTACGGCAACGGCGCATTCTCGAAGCGCGCGCGCTGAGCGAACTCGGGCGCGACAAGCAGGCGGTCGATCTGCTTTCCAGTCTCGATGGCCCCGATATCGACCAGGCCCGCGCCGAGGCCTACTGGAAGAACGAGCGCTGGCGGGAGGCGGGTGAAGCGTTCGAACGCATGCTGACACCGATCGAGAACAAGAAAACGGCACTGTCAGACGAGCAGCGTATCAACGTGATGAAGGGCGCGATCAGCTATTCGCTGTCGAACGATGCCATCGGGCTGGACCGATTCAAGACGAAGTACGCCAAGCGCATGAGCGAGTCCAAGGATGCCAGGGCGTTCGAGGTGGTGACCGACTCGATCGACAGGCGAGGAGTCGACTTCGCCAATCTCGCCAGCGAGATCGCCGGCATCGACACGCTGGAGAAGTTCCTCACCGAGTTCCGGGAGTCTCTAGACGCCCTGGGCGATCTGAGCGGGGACGGCCAGACCAGCAGCTGAGTGGGGCCGGATCGGCAGGGTTGCAATTCGATTCCCCAAGCCACGTGCTCATAAACACATTCCGTTGACGGCGTCGGACGGCTGTACGAGTCGCACCTGACTCAAGATGTTTTCGAGGGAACAACCGCACGGGACTATGCACCATTTCCTGCCATCAAACGCTAAGCGTTAAAGACGAGGAATGCGCCCTTGCAAGGTATTGGCCGCTGCCGGCATTCTAGTCCTCCCAGTCGAGTCGTTCCGCATCTTCATCATGTCGATGCGCCTCCTGGTCGTACACGTCGGCGAGAGCGTCGAGCGCCTTGGCGGTATGTGGGTGAATGTAGTTGATCGCCTGTGCCCAATTGCGATACTTCGCCGCTTCCAGGCGCTCGAGTTCGCCTCCATCTCGCGGCAGCCGACTCGTGACACCGCGTCGGTTATACTTGCCGGTCCGGAATCCCTCTATCATGGGCTTACTGCGGAAAAGGTCGATTACATCACGAACAGGTTCAGCCGGCCAGTTTCCGTCTGAGCCCATCGGCGCGGTTGACAGCATAATTCCGATGCGGCTGTCGGCGATATCCTCTCGACCGGCCTCCTTGGCCAATACCCGGGCCTCCTTTATCCATTCCTCGAGCGTCTCAGGGTCAATCGTCCCATCGTCGCGCGTGCCAGGGATACGATTCCAAAGCTCCAGTAGCGCATAAGCCTGCATGGCAATCGCTTTTGCATGCTCAGGGGCTTCGGGCTCGGGATCAACGACGCCGCTTTCCTCGCTGGCCTTGAAGACCGCGCTCAGCATTTTGATGAAGAGAGAGGGTTGTTCCGAGAGTGCTCTCAATAGAAACTTCGGTGGTCGCTTGGAATGCTCGAGGAGTTGTAGAAAGTTCCATTCAAGTTCAACGAGAGCGTTCGAGTCGACATCATTGCGTTCGTCGAGAAGCTGCAGAATTTCAGCAACGTAGTACTGGAACATCGTTGCTTCGTTGGTTTCGCCGGTGTTTTCGAATGGCTGACGAGCGGTCTCCCGCAGCACCTCGACTAGAAGGTCGGATGGCAAATGAACTTTGTTGCTGCGTTCCGCGAGCGGCAGGGCTTGCCGGGCGCGACCAACACCAATCAGCTTGTTGACAGCATAGGCGATGTCTTCGCTGTCCTCGCTCATCCAGAACACTGGCGCCAGACGCCAATAGGTCGTTTCAAACTCCCCGCCAATCTTGGTGACCTGATCCCAGGTCCAACGCTCGACCGGGAGTGCGCGGAGGATCGTCAACAGGGCGGTTTCACCCCAGTTCTCTGCTCTTGCCCTGGCGATCAAAGTCGCCGCCCAGGACTCCTTCCGATCGCGAAAGACGGAAACGATCAGGCCATGGGCGACATCCCGCTCTCGTTCGTTGTCGCTTCGAACAGCCGCTTCAAGAAGTGCGTCAACGTCGGAGGCAGGCAGTCCGCTGTCGTACAGCGCCTTGCCGATTAGTCCAGCGGCGTCGGCAAGTCGAGCTAGCGCAAGAACAGCCGCCAGTCCGTCCTTGGCGTAGAGTGCACCTGCTGCCTGTTGCCGGGCCGCATCAACTTCCCTCTCTTCCGCTTTCCAGCCCGCCCCAGAAGGATTCGGCAATTGAACGGATTGTTGAAATAGCCAAGCCGTTCTCTTAAGCGGGTCGGTAGGTGTAAAAAGGTCGTAAACGGATGCCAGCCCATTCAGCACATTGTCCGGTAGTGACCATTCCGCGTCGGGGAACCTCCGATGGCGGTGGAGCACGCGCCGCAACTCACCCCAAAGAGTCTCCCGATCAACCTTACTGGTGATCTTCGGCTCTGCAGCCTTAAGTGTCTCGAGAGCGACTTCTGGGTCTAATGCCAAGTCACCGAAGCGGTCGAGTAGGCTCGACCACCTGCTTGGGGCCAGGCCAACGTCGTCGAGCAGACGCTCGCTGATCGAGGCTGCGCCCCGCCGAATAAGTCCCCAGGTCACGGTCTCAACGTTGTCGACAGTAAAGTCGCGCCAACGCGGCATAGACGTCGGGCTTGAGTGGTCGCTCCCTTTCGGCAGGATGCCGAGCATCAACTTCCACGCGGCGTCTGGCTCTCGCCTCCGAATCAGGTCGAGGGCGCGAAGCCGTTGGTCAAGAGTTGCATAGGTCTGCGGGATCCAGAGCAAGTGGATTTCCCGCAGACTATTCGCTGGTCCATTCACATAGTGGCGAGGTTTGGTGTCGATCGCGTCGAGGCGCGCCAAGACATGGGTCACTCGAGGTATCCAGTCTGGCGACCAAGCCAGGGACTCCAGCGCCCACATCAGATCGGACAGGTGCTCGGTCCCGAATACACCACCCTCGTCATGGCCGAAGAGGGCGCCAATCGGCGGGTCGTTCTGATCAAGGCTGTCCTCGATGGCGGTCAGGAAGGCGTCCGGCGCGGCCTCGGCCAGTAGCCGTAAGTCGCGAGACAGCGACCACCACCGCCGCTGATCGGCATTCTTAAGCAACCTGCCGACAATTGCGTCGGCGCGCCGACCGGCATTGGGAACAGTACTGACTCGATCGCCCCAAAGCGCGAGTAAGATGAGAACCTGACCGATGCCGTGTCGCAGCATTCCTGAAAATTCACGGTGAATCCCATGAACAGGTGCCATCCAGCGCTCATCAGGGGCCATGTCAAAGCGTGGGTCCGCCGATTCCAATACGGCATACGCCACGCCTTCGAAACGTTTAATGTCTGCACTCGTCAAATTGTGTGCGAGCAGGAACCACGCATCCGAAGGAGAGGTAACGCGCCAGGTGGTACCTATCTTCTGCAGCGGGCTGTCGAATTTCCCGACAAACGGAGTCAGGTCTGCGATGAGCGCTTCGTAGGGCTGATCAGCGATTTCGGAGAGCTTAGCCCGATCGGCTTCGGCTTCTTCGTCCCACGCTCCCACCAAAAGTGCCGCCAGCAGTGCATGGGACGGCGGTTCTTCCGCCCATTGCGGTAGGCGTCCCGGCGCCCCAGGAATCAGACGCCGCAGGACGGCTAGGTTGCGGGCGCTATCGCGGGCGAGCGCCTTGGCGCGAGGCTCGACGATGCCTGCAGCAGTCAGAGCGCTGGAGATCCCCTCCCGCGACGGTCGAGCGAGCGCACGCACTTCGCCGCGCGTGACCGGCCGCTCATCATAGGCCAGCAGAACGTAATGGCCACGCTCCGCTAGACTGCGGGCCAGGCCTGGCTCGGTATCCGTCAGCAGCACGATCAGCGGCGCGGGCGCATTGGCAAGGGTCCTGGCCCCTGCGGCGGTGGTCGCAACGAGGCAGCGAGCGCGATAGGAGGCGGCGACATCGTCGGGCAACTCTCTGAGGGTGGCGTGGAAAAATGCCACAACCTCATCCGTTGTAGTAGCCTGGAGAGCGAGAACGGACGGCTTGCTGCGAAGCCAACGCAGCACTTCAGCGGCGTCTTCGTCGCGGTCGCTGAGAACGAGGTCTTCGGTAAGAGGTCTTTGAGTGGCGAGGGACCATTCCTCCCAGACCTGTTCCAACTCTCGTGTTCCGGGCGGTCGCTTTCCCAGTCGTGTCGCCAGCCAAAGGCCGACGGCGGGTGCCAGCTCGATCCAGTGGACCAAATCGTTGACATCGTACGCGCGGACCTCCTGCCACGGCCCCTCGTCTTGAAGCGCCTTAGCCCACTCGTCTTTCCCCGGCCAGTGGCGCGCGGTTACAAATACATACGCGTCGCTGGCAGGATCCAGCGGCGCGGGCATGATTGTTCGCTTCTGATAGTCTTCGCTCGCCTTCTGGGCGATCTTGGTGCGCTGAGCGCTAATTTCCCAACCTGCATCCCCCTTGGGCACGTAGGCGCTACCTATCTCGGTCGAAGTGCGCCCGTCCCAGCCCGGATGCCGGACCCCCCCGTCGGATGGAAAGCGAAGTTCGACTGCCGAACCGTGAGTAGCTCGAATCAGATTCGAGAGGACCATCGGCAGGCTTGCGGCGCCGTCCGTGCGGTTTACCCAGTTCGAAAGATCATCGGCACTGACCCATCGGACCGACGCCCCAGTGCGGTCGGTCGCGGGGATTACCGGAAAGGCTGGCCCGATGACCGCGCCGGTGGGCAGAAACCGGATGCCGGCGTCTTCGAGGGCATCCTGGATTGATTGAGCGTTTTTGGGGACGGGAGTCCGCTGTCCTCGCTCGAAGTCGGCGACGGTCGAAGTTGCCACACCGGCGGCCTTCGCGAGATTCTGTTGCGACCACGCGAGGAGGGCGCGGGCCGCCCGCACGTGCTTGGGCGTGAGGTCAATCTTGGGTCTAGACGTGGTCATGATCATATGGAATATATGATGTCAGTTAAAAAACTCCAATTGTTCTTTTTTGTATGCAGTTAAACATATTTGCCTACATTATATAACAATATGGCCGAACGTCATATGACACATCGTGAGCGTGCGCTCAATCTAATCCGGGCTCGAAGTATTGTGCGTGCGCGGGACTTCACGGCTGCCGGCATCCCACTGGTCTATCTGAAACGCCTGACGGATGCCGGCGACCTGGTCCGCCTTGGCCGCGGCCTCTATCAAGACCCGGAGCGCGTCGGAGAGGATATTGCGCACGATCTCGCGGAAGCCGCACGCCTTGTCCCAAAAGGCGTCGTTAGCCTGGTTAGTGCCCTTCGCCAACACGGGCTGACCTCTCAGCTGCCTCACGCCGTCTGGATGACCATACCGCACAAGGCTCGCACACCCAATGTGGCAGGCTTACAGCTCGAAATCGTCAGAGCGACCGGCGAAGCCATGACGGCAGGCATCGAGCATATCCTGATCGAGGGAGTG
The DNA here is from genome assembly GCA_965198845.1 of Hyphomicrobiales bacterium. GTDB lineage: Bacteria > Pseudomonadota > Alphaproteobacteria > Rhizobiales > JAJFHC01 > CBDAQD01. The sequence goes on along the minus strand of CBDAQD010000002.1, from coordinate 4,360,772 downwards.
GAGGTGCCGATTTATGGTGTCGCGAAGACAGTCGCCGACTGCTTCAAATACCGTCGGCACGTCGGAGAGGATATTGCGATCGAAGCGCTTCGCGATGCTCTCCGGCAAAGGAAGACCACTCCAAGCGAGCTCATGAATTTCGCCGCCATCGACCGAGTTGCCGGCCGGATGGAGCCCCTGATCAAGGCTATGGAATGATGGCTAAGAATCCGGCCGCGTCGGTCAGAGCTAGACTGCTCGTTCACGCAAAAAAGAATGGTGAAGACTACCAGCGCGTGCTTACCCGCTATGCGATTGAGCGCTTGCTCTTTCGCCTCAGCCAGACAGAGGCGGGCGAGCGCTATCTACTCAAGGGCGCCATGCTGTTCGCGACTTGGCCGAAACAGGTATTCCGGCCTACTGGTGATCTCGATCTGCTCGGACAGGGCAGCCCCGATCCCGTCGACATCGCAGAAATCTTCACCGGCATCTGCCAAGTGGAAGTTCCCCAGGACGGCATCAATTTCAAACCGGCAAGCTTGAATGTTGAGCCGGTCCGCGACGCCGAGAAATACCAGGGCGTCCAGCTTAGAATGCAAGCGGAACTCGCTGGAGCAGTTATCCCAGTGCGGGTCGACATCGGTTTCGGCGATCATGTCTATCCGCCGCCAAAGCGAGAAATTTTCCCCAACCTGCTGCCGCATCTACCGCAGGCAAAAATCCTTATGTATCCGCAGGAAACCGTGATCGCTGAAAAGTTCGAGGCGATGATCCGTTATGGAGAGGCGAACGGTCGGGTCAAGGACTTCTACGACATCTGGGTCACGACCCGAGCATTCACCTTTGACCTGTCAAACATGGTCGAAGCGGTCAGCGGTACGCTCCGACGCCGGGAGACCTCGTTTCCGACCGAGATACCCGTGGGCCTCACACAGGCTTTCGCGGAAATCGTTGAGAACCGTGGCCTTTGGAGTGGCTTTCTGCGCCGCAATCCGCCAACCACTGAACCGCCGCCGTTTCCGGAACTGCAAGAGGATCTAAAACGCTTCTTTGGGCCTATCATCGCCAGCCTCGCGGTCCCGGAAGGTGCTAGTGGTCGTTGGGATCCAGACGGCGGAGCCTGGCGCTGAGATCAGTTCATGGCGTATCGAACGTGAACCATACGAAGTGTCCCAGAAAGGCAGACCTTCCCTAAGTCCGACGAAGGTCAGCAGCGGTTGTTCGCCTCACCGTTGCACAATGTCAGCTGCCACCCGGCAGCGGCCGTCCGACTTAGCGGACCGATGCCCGGCTCGACCGGTCCAAGACCAAGTACGCCAAGCGCATGAGCGAGTCCAAGGACGCTCGGGCGTTCGAGGTGGTGACCGACTCGATCGACAGGCGAGGGGTCGACTTCGCCAACCTCGCCAGCGAGATCGCCGGCATCGACACGCTGGAGAAGTTCCTCACCGAGTTCCGGGAGTCGCTGGACGCCCTGGGCGACCTCAGCGGGGACGGCCAGACCAGCAGCTGACCGGGACCGGATCGGTTGGACTGCCAGGCGATTTGCCTAGTCCCCATACCCATAAACACAAGACGGTGACGGTGTTCGGAAGTGTGCCCGGATTGCGCCCGGTACAAGACGCTGTCATGCGAACGTCCTCATGCCCGCCCGATGTCATCGTCCATTCGCCAGATGCTGGACAAGCGCCGTCAACTGTCTGTCGCCGCAGCCGTCGTCCCAAGCGGCCTTGGTCCTCGCGTATATCAATTCGATGAATTCCGCCGGGGCCTCCAGAGACTGAAATGTCTTCAAGGCATCTTCCTGCGCCAGAGCATAGACTTTCAGTGACGCTTCCGCACCGTCGTAATCTTCGGTGGGAACGGTTCTGGCAAAGAGATCGTGATAATCATTGACCAGTTTGAGTGTGGCAGGAAGCTGGTCCGAATAGACCTGCATCGGAATGCCGGCCTTCCGGCAGACAAGCGCACCGTAGATCATCCCGAACATGAACCCCTGGCGTACCGTGAACAACCCGGCGAACAGCGCGGCGAGGGCAGACGGCCGCTCGCCGACATTGGCCGATTTCCCACCCAGAACCCGGATGATGTCACCGTACCGCTCCCACGAACCGGCGCCCCCGACCGTCAGGATCGTCGTGTCCTTGCCGCCAACGCCTGAGGGATAGGCATTGATCATGCCCAGCATGTAACCGGCCCCTCGCGTGCCCAGGATCGAGACCAGCGTATCTGCGTCGGACGTATCGCCGGTGCTCATGTCGCAGATGGTCTTGCCCTCAAGCGGTGCGCTCAATCCCTCGACCAGCTCCACGGTTTCCTTGTGGCTCTTGATGCAGATGATGACGAATTCGCTGGAGACCACGGCTTCATCCGGCGAAGCACAGACCTGTGCGCCCGCATCGGACATCGCTTCGGCCTTACCGGCTGTGCGGTTCCAGACGCTGACATCGTAGCCGGCGTTGAGCAGGCAAGACGCCAACGCCGATCCCATCGAGCCCAGGCCCAGTACGGCAAGCTTCGTCATGTCGACCTCCATCGGTGAGCAAGATTTTTTCCCCGCTCAGCATGCGCGAGACGCAAGCCAATCCATAGTTGTAAATTTTTCTATGATGTTAGATCATCTTACGAATGAACTGGAGCGCACTTCCTTCGCTGACCTCTCTCAGGGCTTTTGCCGCCGCCGCCGAGCATCGAAACCTGACCAAGGCCGCAGCGGCGTTGAATGTCACCCATTCCGCCGTCAGCCAGCAGATTCGGGGGCTTGAGCGACATCTCGGCACCCGGCTCGTGACCCGTACACAACACGGCATCTCATTGACCTCACAAGGTGAAGTCCTGTCCGCGGGCCTGCTCGAGGCATTCACCGCAATGGCTTCGCTGACCGAAACCGTGTCGAGCGAAGAAGCGGTCAGGCCCCTCCTGGTTTCCGCGACGCCGATGTTTTCCAGCGCGTTCCTCATGCCCCGCCTGTCGGCCTTCATCGAGGCCTATCCGAATATCGAACTGCGGATCGACTCGACGATTGAGGCCGTCGATCTGGTGCCGGGGGGTATTGACCTGGCGATCCGGTATGGAACCGGTCAGTGGCCCGGGCTTGAGGCCCAATTGCTGCTGCCAGGCTGTCTCACGGTCGTCGCGTCGAGCGACCTGATCAAAGGGCGGGTTCTGTCCGATCCGTCGGAGCTTCTGGAGTTCCCGCTGCTTCAGGAACACGCCTCGGTGGAGTTTGATTTGTGGCTGGAGAAAGTCGGTGTTTCGCGGGACGCCGACCGACGGGTTGTCCGAATGCCGGGCAATATGTTGCTGGATGGAATCCGGAGGGGTGACGGCATTGGCGCAACGGTGCCCGCTTTTGTTGCCGATGAACTGAAGTCCGGGAAACTTGTGGCCTTGTTCGACGACCCGATCCCCGAAATCGGGTATTACCTCGTCACGCTTCGCGGAACACACCGACCGGCAACAGAGCTTTTCATGCGCTGGCTGTCGGACTCGATTACCGAGTACGAGCAAAGCCTTTACAGATGGAAGCCCGCACATTTGCGATGAGCTGTCATTGAACACATGGTCGCTTTGGCCTGCGTAGCGGGCAATTTCAGATTTGGTCAGATGTTCGTTGGGGAACGAGCCGCCCTTTCAGGATCTGTTCTGCAATTTCTGTCGGCGAAATTGCCGGCATCGACACGCCGGAGACATTCCTCACCGCGTTCCGCGAGCCGCTGGATGCCTCAGGCGATCTCAGCGCGGACGGCCAGACCAGCAGTTGAGCCGGGCAGCCCAAACACAATACTGGGTCACGCCGAAACGGCGACTTGCACCAGGAAATCAATGATGTAAACAGGCTCCGTCCGCGTGTCTTGGGATCACAAATCCCATCAAGGCGCGGTTGGAATGTTGCGAATGAGGTGGGTATGCAGTCCTTCAACATGGGCCGGGTTCCGCCGGTGACTTTCGGGGCCGGACGCGTGGCGAAAGTTCCGGATCTGGTGGCGAGCCTGTGCTGGTGATTGCAGATACGGTCCTGGCTCAGCTGGGTGTCACAGACCAACTGGCGCAGAAGCTGACTGCCAAGGGGATTGCATGCGAAATCGCCGCCGAGGTTGCCGGGGAACCGAAGGAAACGTTGGTCGACGATCTATGCGCGCGCGCCCGCGAGACCGATTCCAAGACCGTGATCGGTCTCGGGGGAGGGGCTGCAATGGATGCGGCCAAACTTGTGGCCGCGATCGCTCGCAGCAACGTGCCTGCGCGAGACTTTGCCCTGGCGGCAAAGCCCCTGCCGGCGAACGGCATTCCCGCCATCGCGATACCAACCACCGCGGGCACCGGCTCGGAAGTTACGCGCACGTCGATTGTCTCCACCCCTGAAGGCTCCAAGAACTGGTACTGGGGCGAGGAGCTCATGTTCGCGCAAGCGGTGCTCGATCCGGAACTGACCCTGAGCGTTCCGCCGCATATCACGGCCTGGACCGGTATTGATGCCGTGGCACACGCGTTGGAGGGGTCAACCGCCCGCAACACCAGTCCAGCGGGTCTTCTTTTTGGGTTGGAAGCGCTGCGCATTCTCGCCGATGCATTGCCGCGCGCCGTGGCGGATGGCGCGGATATCGAGGCGCGCGGCCGCGCTCTCTGGGGCAGCACCGTCGCCGGCCTGGCATTGCACAACTGCAACACGCATATGGGACACAATATCAGCCACGCGCTTGGGTCTCTGGTCCGGATCCATCACGGGCGGGCCACCGGGCTGGCGCTTGAAGTCAGCCTGCCCTGGCTGGTCGCCCGCCCGGAAGGCGAAGAAAACTATGCACGCGCCGCGCAGGCCCTCGGGGGCGCTGCAAAGGCCGATGCTCTTCCCGGCGTCTTTGCGGGTTTGATGCGGTCATGTGACATTCCCGCGCAGCTTCCTGAAGAATGCGCCGGGGTCAGCGACGCGGCGCTTGCCGCAGAAATGAAAAACCCGGCAAACCACGGGATGTCCCAGAACGCTGTCTGTCCGGTAGCCGATGACGATCTGGACGAGATTGCCTCATTGATGATGAGTCTCCCGGTCGCAGCCGCTAGGGCGTAGAACCGAGGAATACTGCGGAGCGTGCTTGCGGCGATGTCAGCGAGGACGGTCAGGTCGTCCCGGAACTGGAGCGCTCGGACGTGTCGCGGATGCGTTTTAAGAAATCATGCCAGCTCACGTTCAGCCCGCTCGAACCAATCGATCACACGCGCAAGGTGAGCAGGACCCCAGGTTACAGCGAACCTCTGCGTGCCGTAGTCAGTCGGGTCGCGGAGCGCCGCGAGACGTTGTTCGACATAGGCCTGAGTCAGCGGGATTCCGCAAAGCACTGTGATGCAGTGCTTCCATTCGTCGTAAGTCTTCAGAGACTGCACGTCGTTGACCTTCTCGCTACGGCTGCTCTTGCCTCGTTCGATTGTGGCACTCAGGCTTCCACTTCGGCGTTGTCCACGGGATCGAGGACCAGCACAAGCCGCGTTTCACCAGTGCCCGCGATGGGAGGGGAGCGATGCAGAAGTCCTGAGCGGGGCGGTTTCGGCCAAAGGGTTCCCCGCAAGAGGATGGGAGAGCCGGTGGCCACTGTGAAGACGGGATCGGGCGGTGTCCCGTCGGTCGAGATCCCGTACTGCGTGCCGGTGCCGCGATAGGTGCAAATCAGACGCGCCGTTACAGAATCAATGTGGAACTTCCGGCAGGCATTTGTATCCACGACGTCCAGCCGCAAACGGAGAAACTTCGCCTGCATCATCCCGGCGAAGATATCAGCCAGAACCGCAATGTCAGCGACCAGGGAGTCGCGCCAGGCATTCGCCTGCAGGCCCGCGCTGTCGCAGATTTGCGTCACGGCGTAGGCCACATTGTCCGGTTTCAGGATAACCCGGCAGCTGGGAAGGTGCTGCGGGTCAAGGCCGTCGATCCACTCGTGAAAACCGCATTGCAGCTGGCGTTGCCAGATTGCCGCCGCAACGCCGTCGGCCAGGAAAACATCCAGGGATTCCGGCCGCTCGGCGACGGCCACGCCGATGGCGGCATCCTCCACATATTCACGAACGTAATTCATCCGCTAAATCCCTGCCGGTTCGGGGTGGCGACGTCGGGGATGGGTCCGGGTCGACGAGAATGTCATGGCACTTCATAAAATTGCCCGGTTGAGTCGCAACGTTATAACATTATATTGCTGGGCCGCAATGGGGTGGCGTCGAGAATGACAGGGTGTTCTGGAGATGGATGAAGCATTGGACAATAGCGATTACGAGAGCCGTGAGGAGGCCGAGCCTTACGTGCCCGGCCGCCCGAGTCGCGCAGAGGCGGAAGCGGCGGTGAGAAAGCTGATCGAATGGGCGGGCGAGGATCCGGATCGGGAAGGATTGGTCGGTACTCCCGGACGCGTTGTCCGCGCCTATGAGGAATTCTTTGCCGGATATCGGGAAGATCCGGTGGATGCGCTTGCCACCACCTTTAGCGAGACCGCCGAATATGACGACATGATCGTCTTGCGGGATATCCGCCTGGAGTCGCATTGCGAGCACCATATCGTTCCGATTCTGGGCAAGGCCCATATCGGCTACCTGCCGTCGGACCGCGTTGTTGGGGTCTCCAAACTGGCCCGCCTCGTTGAGATTTTCTCAAAACGCATGCAGATCCAGGAAACGCTCACCGCTCAGATTGCGGACACGCTGCAGGAGGTGCTGAAGCCCCGGGGGGTCGGTGTCGTCATCGAAGCGGCACACCAGTGCATGACCACGCGAGGAATCCGCAAACCGGGTGTCAGCATGGTGACGAGCCGAATGCTGGGTTGCTTCCGCGATGATCGCCAGACGCGCCGGGAGTTTCTGGACATGATCGGCCCGATCGGAGCCGGTTCCATGCAGTCTCAGGGATGAGTGTCTGGCCGCGAAATCTGCCATTCGGTCACGCGAAAAAGCAAAGCGCGAGCTTGCGAGCAATGTGATTGCAAGCATATGAAACGTTATAGTATAACGCTTGCGTTTTTGCGTAACAAATCCTGACAAATGGAGAGAAACTCGATGCATGGGATGCTTGTCGGCGCATTTGTGTGCCTTGCGCTGTTGTTCGCCGGGGTTGCCGAAGCCAAAGACCAGAAGCCGGTGACCGTGGCCGCGCCCTGGGAAATCACAAGTTACGATCCGGCGGTTTCGGGCTTTGCATTTCAGCGCCTTCAGGTGATGGAAACTCTGGTGGACGCAAATGTCGACGGCGCGCTGCGGCCCGGCCTGGCGACCGACTGGTCAGCCTCCGACGACGGACTGACCTGGACATTCAAGCTGAGAGAAAACGTCAAGTTCCATGACGGCACACCGCTGGATGCAAAGGCGGCGGCTGCGGCGCTCAAGCAAGCCTGGCAGCAGCCGGGGGTTTTGAAAAAGACTCCCATCACTGGTGTCGAAGCCGCGGACGGTGCCGTGGTGATCAAGCTGAAGCAACCGTTCTCAGCGCTGCCGGCCATGCTCGCACATTCGACAACGCTCATTTCCGCACCCTCGTCACGTGATGCAAGTGGTGCGCCTGTGGCAGCCATCGGTACCGGCCCGTACAAAGTCGCTTCATTTTCGCCGCCGCAAAGCCTGACAGTCGTGAGCAACGAGGCCTATTGGGGCAGCAAGGCGACGATCGACAAGATCACGTACCTTGCCGCTAGCCGGGCGGAAACCCGCGCGCTGCTGTCGGAAAGCGGCGATGCTGACGTCGTCTTCACTCTTGATCCGTCCGGCTTTGCGCGTCTCGCCAGTGTGGACGCTGTCAAGACGACCGCCGTTCCGATTCCACGCGTCGTGACCCTGAAGCTGAATGCAGGGCATCCCTTCTTGAAGGATGAACGGGCCCGCCACGCACTCAGCCTTGCGATCGATCGCAAGGGAATCGCAACGGCGATCACCCGGTTCCCCGAAGCAAGTGCCAGCCAGCTGTTTCCTCCGGCTCTCGACGAGTGGCACGATCCCTCGCTGCCGGCCCTCAACAGGGACATCGACAAAGCCAAGTCCCTGCTCGCAGAACTGGGATGGAAGGCGGGCTCGGACGGGATCCTGACGAAGGGCGGGAAGAAGTTCTCGCTCCTCCTCAGAACGTTCCCGGATCGCCCGGAACTGCCTCTCATTGCGGCGGCCCTGCAGGATCAGTGGCGCGCGATCGGCGTTGAGCTCGAAGTGAGCGTCAACAACTACTCCGAGATTCCGGCCGGCCACAAGGACGGCTCGCTTCACGTGGCGCTGTTTGCCCGCAACTACGGGCTGACGCCTGATCCCATAGGCACGGTGCTGGCCGACTTCGGTGCCGGGGGAGGCGACTGGGGCGCGATGGGCTGGGACAATGCCAAGGTCATCGACGCCCTGAAATCAATTGCCGGGACCAGCGATGCGGCCGCGCGCAAGCAGCATATCGCAAGCGTGGCCAAAGCCCTCCATCAGGAGCTGCCGGTCATCCCGATCGTCTGGTATCAGCACACGGTGGCGATCGCGAAGGGCCTTGAGGGCATCAAGATCGATCCTCTTGAGCGGAACTACGGCTTGAGCGCGGCCAGCTGGGCGAAATGATCCGTACCGGAGGGTTTACTGCAGCTCTCGCCCGGCGAGGGCTGCAGGCGGTTCTGGTTGCGATTGTCGTCGGCATTGCCAGCTTCGCCATGATGCAGGTCCTGCCGGGCGACATGGCTTACCGCATCGCTGCCGGCCGTTATGGCTACGACATGATGGATGCGGCATCGGCCGAGGCCGTGAGGGTTGAACTCGGCCTGGACCGACCCTTGGCCATGCAGCTCTTGTCCTGGCTCGGCACGCTCGCCCAGTTCGATCTGGGCAAATCCCTGGTCACTGGTGCGCCGGTTGTAGACGAGATTGCCCGGCAACTGGGGCTTTCACTGCTGATGGCGGCAGGCGCGGTCGTGACCTCGGTGCTGATTGCGGTTCCCGTGGGCGTGGCTGCCGGCCTGAACCCGGGTGGCCTGATCGACCGGGCAACCCTGGCTGTGTCCATCTTCCTGCGTGCAATCCCGGCTTTCGCTCTGGGGATTGTCCTCGTCCTGGCATTTGCCGTTCAGCTTCGCCTTTTGCCGGTCGCCGGCTTCCGGGGGCCGGAATATCTCGTCCTGCCCTCGCTTACGCTGGGGCTTGGACTTGCGGCGGTTTCAAATCGGGTGGTCCGGGACGCGGTGGCGGATGCCATGGCTGCGGACTGGAGATTGTTCGCGCGCACCAAGGGTCTCTCCGAATCCTTGACCATGCGACGGCACGTGTTGCGCAATGCGGCTCTGCCGGTGGTCGCCTATGTGGGTGTGCAGCTTGCCTATCTGATCGAAGGCGTGGTCATCGTTGAATCGGTCTTCGCATGGCCCGGGATCGGCCATGCCCTGGTGCACGCGATATTCGCGCGCGACATTGCCATGGTTCAGGGCACGGCCCTGACCCTGGGCCTGCTCTATGTTGCCTTGAACCTGATCATCGATCTGGCCTGCAAGGGGATCGATCCTCGCATAAGAGCCGGAACATGACCCTGGTACTCGAGCACACCCCGGTTCGCCGCGTGAGCGGACGCCGGGTCACCGGACTGACACTGCTCGGCGTGCTCGGCTTCTGTGCCGCGGTCGGACCCGATCTGATCGGGGGCGACCCGGCCCGTCAGTCGCTGAGCGAAACCTTGCAAGGGCCAAGTGCCGCGCACCTGCTGGGCACGGACCATCTGGGACGCGACATGGCGGCGCGTCTCCTTTCCGGCGCACAGTTGTCGCTTTCGCTCGCAGGGCTGTCAGTCCTGACCGCCGCCGTGCCCGGGACTTTGCTCGGGACGACGGCGGCGTGGTTCGGCGGGTGGGTCGACCGGTGCCTCAGCCTGCTCGCAGACTCGGTGCTCGCGTTGCCGGGCCTTCTGCTGGTTCTGCTGCTTGCGGCGATTGCACCGGGGTCCTGGTGGGCTCTCTATGTCGGATTGTCGCTGACACTCTGGGTCGAGTACTTCCGTTACACGCGTCAGCGCGCACGGATCGTTCTGGCGGAGCCGTCGGTAGAGGCCTCGCGGCTTCTGGGGTTTGGCCCCGCGCACATCGTGCGAAGGCATCTGCTGCCCGAAATCGGCCCCGGTCTCCTGACCATCGCGGCGTTTGGCGGGGCAACCGCGGTGACATCGGTCGCCGCATTGGGATTCGTCAACGTTGGTATCCGGCCGCCCACGGCGGAGTGGGGCGTCATGATGACCGAGCTGCTGCCCTATTGGCGCGAGGCGCCCGGGCTTATTCTTCAGCCTATCGCCTGTCTCGTGGTGACCATTCTGGCGCTCCATCTGGCCGTCGGGGCAGGGCGCCGCGGGGGGCAGTCGTGACTGCTGCCGCCGCTATCGAGGTTCAGTCACTGTCCGTATTTTTCGGTTCCATGCGTCTTATCGGTCCGGTCAGTTTTCGAGTCGAGTCGGGCAGCGTGCTGGTGATCATGGGGGAGACCGGAGCCGGCAAGAGCCTGATCGGGCAGGCCATACTCGGCGCATTGCCCCCGGAACTGAGGGCTGAAGGCACGATCATCCTGAAAGGGCAGCGTGTGGATCAGCTGGCCTGGGACAAGCGGGCGAAGACCTGGGGCCGCGACATTGCCATGTTGCCGCAAGAGCCCTGGCGAGCGCTCAATCCGCTCATGCGCTCGCTGAAGCAGGTGGCGGAGGTGCACCGGTTCGTCGCCGGACGCCCACGCGGACAGGCAAAGGCTCAGGCTCAACGTGACTTCGAGACCCTGAGTCTGACCGGGGCGGAACAGCGCCTGCCAGGCGCCCTTTCGGGCGGCATGGCGCAGCGGGTGGCTTATGCCGCATCGACCGCAGGCGGCGCGGGGATACTCATCGCGGATGAGCCGACAAAGTGCCTCGATGCCGAGCGCAGCGAAACCATCGTTGCCCTGCTGGCGAACGTTGCAAGCGACGGCGGGACGCTGCTGGCGATTACCCACGACGTCGCAGTCGCCCGGCGTCTCGGCGGTGACGCCATTGTCCTGAAGGAGGGTGCGCTTGTTGAAGAAGGAGCCACCGCTTCGGTATTGAGCAAGCCCGCCACCGCATACACGGCGGAACTGCTGGCGGCCGAACCGTCTTCCTGGCCCAATATGCCCGTAAGCCTTCCCGGCTCCGATCCCGTCCTTGAAGCGGACGACCTGACGGTGAGCCGGGGCGAGCGGGTTCTCATTGACGGCTTCGACTTTGCACTGCGCGCAGGTGAACGTGTGGCGATCACCGGCCCGAGCGGTGTTGGCAAGTCGTCGCTTCTTGACGTGTTCGCGGGGCTGCTGCGACCTGCTAAAGGCGAGGCGAAGCGCGCAAAGTACATAGGCGAGACCGGCGTCCAGAAACTGTATCAGGATCCGCCGGCCGCATTTCCGCCCCGGGTGACACTGGGCACGAGCCTTCGCGACGTGGTGCGTCGGCATGCGACAGAGTGGTCGGTCGTGAGCGGACTTCTGGCACGCCTGGGCATCGACCCCGACCTGTTAGATCGCAATCCTGACGCGGTTTCGGGCGGCGAACTTCAGCGGATTGCAATCGCCAGGGCTCTCACCACCAAACCTGCAATCCTTCTGGCGGACGAGCCGACCTCACGTCTGGATCCGGTCACGCAGCGCGAAACGATGGAGCTTATCGCGGACATCTCGCGGGAGCAGGGCATCGCAGTCGTTCTGGTCACCCATGACATCCAGATGGCCGAGAAATGGGCGGCCCGATCAATTGCTTTGGAACCTCAAGGCACGGAAAACTGACGGGACAGCCGCCGACCGGGCAGGCAGCGCTTTTCGGCGCAATGATTTTTCTGGGCGGCGGATAGTGCGGTCTATCCCGGAACCATGCGCCAGAGCGAGCCGGTCTCGTTGTGTTCCAGGACAATGTAGACAAATCCGTCATCGCCCATGGCCACATCGCGGATACGTCCGAAAGCCGTGATCAGCTTTTCCTGCTCGACAAGCTTGTTGTTTTCGATGCGCAGACGATAGAGCGTGCTTGCCTTCAGACTTCCGACGAGCAGGTCGTTCTTCCAGCCGGGAAAGCCGGTTCCCTGATGAAAGGTGAAATTTGAAACGGCAGGGGCAGGGGTAAAATCGACAACCGGCAGGACCGTGTCTTCAATGGGAAAATCCAGTCCCAGATCCTTGCCGATCGAATTCTCCTCGCCACTGTAAGCCAGTCCGTTGGTATAGAGCGGCCATCCATAATTCTGGCCCTTGAGGATGTGATTGATTTCATCACCGCCACGGGGGCCCATTTCCGTGTTCCAGATTTCGCCACTGGCCGGATGTCCGTCCAGCCCCTGACCCGTGCGGTGACCGTAGCTCCAGACCGTGTGGATCGTGGAGGCCTCCGGTCGCTTTTCCGGCGCAACCCAGAAGGGATTGTCTTCGGGAACGGTTCCATCGTCGCGGACCCGGTGAATCTTGCCGAATGGCGTGTCCAGCTGATGCAGCTTGCCATAGACGTTCTTGCCGCCGATCGAAATGTAAAGGTGCCCGCGCCCGTCAAAGGCCAGGCGCCCGGCAGCGACAGCATCGGGAACGGGCGTGTAGTGGTCCTTGTGGACCGACCAGATGATTTCCTGATCGACCCACTTGCCATCCTTGATGCGCCCGCGGACAACGCGGACCATCGTTCCAGGCACCACCCATCCGCACAGCCAGTTGCAGCGGTCGGTATGGGAAAGATAGATCCAGCCGTTTTTCTCATAGTCAGGATGCAGCTCGACATCGAGCACCGAACCGAGGTTCAGCCAGACACCCCGCCAGCTGGCCAACGTTCCCCAGACCCGCGGGGTATCGGCGATCGGCGGTCTTTGTCTGCCGTCCCGGTCGACAATGGAAAGACCCCTGATCTTTTCGGCGATCAGGATTTCGCCGCCGGGCAGGGGGGCGAGGGAGTACGGCCGGCTTTCCAGGGTCGTCACCAGTTCAAGGCGGAAATCATGGTGTTTGGACCGGATGATCCGGTTTTCCTTGGGCTCCTTGGTGTAGGACGTCGGTGTCGTCGGAAACTTCTGGCGTTGCTCGCTGATATATATGGCCAGCAATTTGATCGTTTGGGGCGGCAGCTTCCCGTCCCAGCCTTCTTTGGTCGTGCCCTGAATACCCTTGGCAATGACCGGCACCATTTCGTCGACCGTGTCGCCGTGCTTGAGCGGCACATTCACAAGGGCCGGACCCTGCCCGGTTCCTTCCATGGCCTTGCCGTGACAGCTGGCGCAATTCTGGTTCCAGGCCACAAGCCCCGGTTCCCTCGTGTCCGCGGTCATGGCGTACCAGTAACCGAAAGCCGCCCCGATACCGGCAAGCACCGTCAAGCCGATTGCGATCTTGTACCGTCGTTTCATGGATGATTCCGTTCGATAGCTGGCGTGCCCCATATAATGCCTGTCCGAAGCATCACGTCATCCGGACAGATTGTCCGGTGAGGTCTTCCGACAGTGCCCACAGACGTCCGGCCGCTTCCAGAATGCAGAGTTGCGCCGACCCAAACCTCAGCCTGATCTCCGTACCACATTCTCGCTCTGATGGCCGGACCCGTTGCCGGTTGGTGTCGGATGTTCGAGGCGGCTATGATGTTGAGGCCGTTTTGACGAGATCGCCCAACCATCCCGCAAGCCCTTCGGATGCCCCGTCGCTACAGAGATATCTACCCGTCATCGCCACTGCTCAACAGCGATGAGCGTGAGCATCAGTCAGCGGCTGCGCTCATGTCGGTACAGTATTTCCAGGCGGAGCCCGACACCATGCCGGAGGAGGTGTTCTCGGAGCATCACATCCTTCTCAACCTTCAGGAAAAGCCCCATCGCGTTCAAAACATGCGTGACGGGAACTTGAGGGATTTCACATTCCTCAAGGACGAGATCATCGTGACACCTGCCGGTATGCGGTCCGGTTGGCGCTGGTTCGGGAAATCGGATGTCGTTGTCGTCACACTTGATCCGAAGAAGGTCGAGCGCTTCGCCCAGATTGAGCTGGGGATGCTGCTCGATCCGCAACAGTTTCGGGATATGCCGCAGTTCTCGGACCCTGATTTGTGCGCCGCCGGTGTGATGCTGCGCGACGCTCTGGCCGCGGATGACATCCCCTCGGCCGTGATGTTCGAGGCCATGAGCCGGGTGCTTCTGGTCAAGCTGCTGCAAAGATACGGCAAGCGCCGCCCGGAGGAGATTGCTCTCGCCTCGCGCTTTACCTCTGCACACTACCATCGTGTGCTCGCCTTTATCCAGAAACGCGTCGGCCGGACGATCACGGTCGATGAACTCGCGTGCGAGGCCGGCATGAGCCCCTCCCATTTCAGCCGGGTTTTCAAGGAGACGCTGGGGACAACGCCCATGCAGTATGTTCTGGCGTTCCGGATCGAACAGGCCGTCAAGATGATGGATGATCAGACGCGGCCGCTGGGTGAAATCGCACTGGCATGCGGTTTCTCGGATCAGGCGCATTTTGCCCGGAGCTTCAAACAGGTGATGGGCCAGACGCCTCGAAACTTCCGAAAAGCGGCCACCGCCTGAGCCAAAATCGACCGAAAGCAGGATCATCCAAAAACAGCGCAGGCCGGTTCAAGTTTTCTCTCCCGGAAATGGCTATCTCCTTTGGCATCGATTAATCGCCCAGCCAGAGACGAAAGGGAGAGACAGCCATGAAGACCATTGCACCCGCAACCGCAGCCGCGCTCATGGCCACGACCGCCGCCATCGCGCAGGTGGAGACCCGTACCGTTAGCTTCGAAAACGAGGGGGCGGTGCTTTCGGGCACACTCTATCTGCCGGAAGGGCATAACGGCGCCGGGTTGCCCGCTGTGGTCGTGACCGGAGCCTGGACGTCTGTTCAGGAGCAGATGCCCGCGAACTATGCCCGCGAGATGGCCGAGCGCGGTTTCGCTGCATTCACCTTCGATTTCAGGGGCTGGGGAAAGTCCGGCGATCTGCCCGGGCATGTCCGCTTCGTCGAGAGCCCCGAGGCAAAGACATCCGACATCCGTGCGGCCTTCGCCTTCGTGGCGACACTGCCTGAGGTGAATCCGGCCCAGATCCACGGCCTCGGCATTTGCGCGTCAGCCGGCTACATGGTCGATGCCGTTTCAGGTAATCCGCTGGTCCAGCGCATCGGTCTGGTCGCGCCCTGGCTTCACAACAAGGAAATCGTGGAGACGGTCTACGGCGGCTCCGAAGGCGTGGCGGGCCTGATCGAGGTCTCCCGTGCTGCCGAGGCGGCTGGCGGTGAGGTCATTCCCGCCGCCGGTCCCGAGGGGGCGGAGGGTGTCCTGATGCCCGTCGGTGGTTACTACTATGAGCCTGACCGCGGTGCGATCCCGCAATACGACAACAAATGGAACAATGCCGGCTGGGAAGGCTGGCTGACCTATGCGCCGGCGGACAACCCGAAGCGGCTGGATAAACCCCTGGCTGTCGTCCACTCGGATGCCGCGGCCATTCCGCAAGGCGTCCGGACCTTCCTTGAAGGCATTGCCGGAGAGGCGACGGCACAGTGGCTCGAGAATGTGAGCCAGTTTGATTTCTATGACATTTCCGAAAACGTCGAGCGGGCGGCGGATACCGTCGCCGCTCACTTCCGCGCGAAAACCGGCAACTGAACCTGATGGCGGGGTGCCGGCCGAATGTGCCTGGCGCGCCCATCTGACCCTTCACTGATACAGGAGACTACAATGGCCGATGACATCAACACCTCTCGCCGTACCCTGCTGACCGGTGGTGCGGCAGCCGCAGCGGCAACGCTGGCCGCGTCGACCACCGCGATGGCAAACAGCATGAAGCCCGAACCTGCTCCGACCGCGGTCAATCCCGACGGGCGCTTCAAGGGCAAGGTCGTTGCCGTCACCGGCGGCAATTCGGGGATCGGGGCGGCCACAGTGAAGGCCTTCGCGATGGAAGGCGCACAGGTGGTCTTCGGCGCGCGCAGGGATGAACTGGGCCGCCAGGTGGAAGCCGATATTCGCAAGGCCGGCGGCGATGTGACCTGGGTCCAGACCGACGTGCGCGATCCGGCTCAGGTTGAGCGGTTTATCAAGGCCGCCGGCGATACCTACAGCCGCCTGGACGTGCTGTTCAACAATGCCGGCATCTTCATGACTCCCAACCTCATTGAAGACATCGACATCGAGAATTTCGAAGACATGATGCGCACCAATACGTTCGGTGTCTTTTATGGCATGAAGTACGCCATTCCGGTGATGAAGGCGCAGGGCGGAGGCACGATCATCAACATGGCATCGGTGGCAGCGCATCGCGGATTTCCGAACACGGCCCATTACAACGCATCCAAACACGCGGTGATCGGTCTGACCCGCGCCGGCGCCCAGCTGGCCAAGGACAATATCCGCATCGCCTCGATCTCGCCGCTGGCGGTGGACACGCCGATGCTGAAGGAAAGCTTTGCACATCAGGGCCTGACCTATGAAGCCATGGCCAAAGTGTTCGTGACCCCGCGCATCATGGACCCTCACGAAATGGCCGAGGGTGTCCTGTTCCTGGCCTCGGACGCGGCGACCGCCTTCAACGGCATGGACATGGACGCCACAGGAGGCCAGCTCGCCTGAGGCTTAAGACAAGAGCGCTCCCGCTTTGTTGGGAGCGCCCGGATTCTTCCAGCGAAACCGCGCTGTCAGCGCAATCAACGGAGCAGACAATGGTAAGACAACTTATGGCAATAGCCGCCGCCGCCACGCTCATGGGCGGTGTCGCGCTGGCTGACCAGGCCGAGATCAGCCGCTCGATCACGGACATTGCGGCCGGTGCTGACCGCCACGACTGGGCTCGCGTTCGCGGTGCATTTTCCGACATGGTCACGACGGACTACACCAGTCTCTGGGGCGGCGAGCCCGTCACGCAGTCCGCCGACGCACTGGTCGCCAGCTGGTCCAGCTTCCTGCCGGGTTTCGACATCACCCATCACATGGTCACGAACCATGCGGTCACGTCCATGAAGGACACCACGGCCACGGCGCAAGCGGACTTCACGGCAACGCACCGGATCGATGATCAATTGTGGGTGCTCGGCGGCCGGTACAGCTACAAGCTCGAGCAATCCGATGGTCGATGGCTGGTCACCGACATGAAGATGACGGCACTGTGGGAAACCGGCGATCGGGGGCTGGTTGCCAAGGCCGGTGAGCGCGGAAAGAAAGACAATTGAGTTCGGCATTCCGCTGTGCACCATGAATCCAATCAGATTGCGCACTCGCGCACGCAGAAGGCGTCGGCCGGGGTAGAATACAAACTTGTCCTGAGCATCAATTAGGAGAGTCCGTCATGTCCCGCATTGCCCTTGTCACGGGTGCCAATCAGGGTCTTGGGCTGGCTTTGGTCGAGGCCCTCGCGCGTCGCCTTGAACCGCAGGATATTGTCTATCTCACGGCCCGATCGGAAGATCGGGGCAGGGCGGCCATCGCCGGGCTGAGCGACACGGAGGCAGAAGTGCATTTCATGAGGCTGGATGTCACGGACCCCGCCTCAATCGCTGCGCTGGCAACGCATTTGAAAACAAGTCACGGAGGCGTCGACATCGTCGCTTCCAACGCTGCCGCACGCATTTCGAAGGACCGACCGCAATCCGAACAGGTCCGGACCTTTGTGGCCACCAACAATCATGGGTCCCGCAACCTGTTCGGCGCCCTGAAACCTCTGCTGAACAGAAACGCGCGATACGTGATGGTCGCCAGTTCGTTCGGGCAATTGCGCAACCTGCCCGAGGTACTGCATTCGCTGTTCGACACGGATCGCCTGTCACTGGACGACATTGAAGCCAGCATGAACCGTTATGTCGACGCGATGGAAGCCGGGCGTGCCGCCGACGACGGCTGGCCGGATTGGATCAACGTGCCGTCGAAAGTGGGGCAGGTCGCCACTGCACGTGTCGCTGCACGCGACATGGCAGAAAGCCGCCCCGATGACGGCATACTGATCAACGCCGTTTGTCCCGGCCTTATGGACACAGCGGCCTCCCGGCCCTGGTTCGATGATATGTCAGGCGCGCTTTCAACCGAAGAGGGGGCGAAGCCCATTGTCGATCTGCTGCTTTCCCCGCCGGGGACGGACCAGCCATCCGGTCAGCTAGTGCAGTTCGGAAAGGTCCTGCCCTGGCTGTGAGCAGGTTCCGTCCGAGCCTTCATTCAATCTTTGGACCCGGACTGAAGCGGCGGAAGCCTGCGTTCAACGGGGTAGGACTGTATGATCGACGTGTTGGTCATCGCGTAGGGGATGATCCTGTCGATCACCTTTTCCAGGTGCTGCATCGACCGGACGTGCGCGCGGGCGATGAAGCAGTCGTCGCCGGTGATCCTGTCGCATTCGACGATCTCGGGACAGCCCTGCAGAACTTCCGCGACCTTTTTCAACTGACCGGGGATCGGCCGGATCCGGAGCCACGCCGCCAGCGGCAGGCCAATGGCTTCAGGGTTCACGACCGCCCTGTAGCCCTCGATGACACCGGCGTCTTCCAGCCGTCTCATGCGTTCAGAGACACTGGGCGGAGACAGGCCGACCGACCGGGCCAGTTCGGCGATGCTGGTGCGGGCGTCGTTCGCCAGTGTCTCGACGATACTGATATCGATGCTGTCCATATTCACTTATACGATTCCAAGGCAATTTCGATTAAGTGTCTTCGATAGGAAATAGATTAGCTTGAATTGCCGTCGTTGGGCCATATAAAATTTGGCTATTGGCTGTTTATAATCGGGACATGAATGCTCCCGAAACATCCGATCGCCTTACCCTGGACAGAGTCTCGAGAGCCGCACCGCCGCAGGCCTGGTTCGGTGTCAGTGCCGTGTTCCACTATTTGGGACCGTCCTTTGCCGTGCTGCTGTTCCCGGCCGTCGGCGTGCTTGGGGTGGCGTGGTTCCGCATCGCCTCCGCAGCCGTCTTCTTCATGCCGATGACACGGCCGTGGCGCACGATCCGCATGGCCGATGGCCGGACGCGGCTTCTGCTCGTGGGGCTGGGTGTCTGCCTCGCCGTGATGAACACCTCGTTCTATCTGGCGCTGGAGCGGCTGCCGATGAGCCTGGTGGCCGCCATGGAATTTGTCGGGACCATCGGCGTTGCGCTCTACGGCCTGCGCACCGGCCGCAACCTGATGGCGCTCGGGCTCGTCATTCTCGGCGTCTTCGTCCTGATCGACGTCAAGTGGTCGTCCGACCCCGTCGGGCTGTTCTGGTCGGCACTAAATGCGGCGCTGTTCGCCGGATACATCGTTCTCGGTCACAAGGTTGCCAGGGGAGGGGCCAGCAGCGGCGTCAACAATCTGGGTGCCGCCATGATGATCGCCTTTGTTTTTCTCATGCCGATCGGTTTCGTTCAGGCCTGGCGCGCCTTTTCCGTGCCGGAACTCGTGCTGGCGGGCATCGGCGTCGGCATCTGTTCCTCCGTTATCCCCTATATTTGCGACCAGCTCGCCATGTCCCGCCTGCCGCGCTCGAGCTTCGCCCTGCTTCTGGCATTGCTGCCGGCGACGGCCACGGTCGTGGCGGCAATCGTGCTGGCGCAGATCCCGACACTCAAGGATCTTCTGGGTGTGGCGCTGGTCATGGCGGGCGTCGCCGTGCACAAGCCGGCCGACGCCACCTGAAAGCCTTGCCTGCTGAACGGCGTTTGCCGACTAGGGTGTATCCACCGCCGGCTTCCCGCCCTGATCGGCGCCCTCGATGACGGGGCGGACCGCGCCGGCGACCGCCTGCTTTTCCTCGTCGCTGAGCTTCTTGGTGTCGTCGGCGATCCGGACCGTGACCTCGCGGTGGGCGAACTTGATGCCGTTTTCCTCGAACAGATCGCGGATGCGCTGATAGACGAGCTTCCGGATCTCGAACTGGTCGCCCGGCTTGGTCATATACTTCACGCGCACGATCATGGCCGAGTCGTCCATCTGCTTGACGCCCTGAGACTTCAGGGGTTGCAGGAATTTCGGCCCGAATTCCGGATGATCCAGAAGTTCGATGCCAAGCTTCTTGACCAGCTTGCGGACCTTCTCGACGTCGGTGTCGTAGGTCAGCCGCAAGGGCAGCTTCATCATCACCCAGTCGCGGGAGAAATTGGTCAGCTGCTTGATCTCGCCGAAGGGAATGGTGTTGAGCGGACCGTTATGGTGACGCAGCTGCATCGACCGGATCGAGATCTTTTCCACGGTGCCCTTGGCGGTGCCGATGTCGATGTACTCGCCCTTCCTGAAGGCGTCGTCCATGAGGAAAAACGCGCCGGAGAAGATGTCCCGGATCAGGGTCTGCGCGCCAAAGCCCACGGCCAGACCGACCACGCCGGCACCGGCGAAGAGCGGGCCGATATTCACGCCGAGTTCGGCCAGTACGATCATGCCAGCAATGACCACGATGGTGATCAAGAGGAAGTTCCTGAAAATGGGCAACAGCGTCGCGAGCCGCGATGCGCCGGTGCCGCCCGGACCTTCGCCCGGGAGCTCGTGCGGATCGCCGGGATCCTCTTCCGCGACCTTGCGGTCGATCCAGAGCGCGACGCCGCGATAGGCAATGTAGCCGGCAAACGCGACGAGAATGATGTCGAGCGAACGGGTGATCGGGTTTGCCGGGTCGTCCAGATCCACGCCCCAGACCAGCACGACGAGCGCGATGCCCAGGAACGTGACCACCAGGGCGGAGGCATGTTCGATCAGGCCCTTGAAGATGGGTTCGGGTGGCTCGTGAACCTCGACTGCGGCGTCGGCGTCCGGAGCGGGTTCACCTGCAGCGTCGCCTTCGGCCTCTTCCTCGCCGTCGCCGGCGGGCTGGCCGACGCTGTCAGCCGGTCCGTCCGCAGGCTGCAGTTCCTGGATTTGGCGGTCGAAAGCGAAGTCAATGACGATGAGCGCCATGCCGTAGACCACGAGGCCGGCAATCAGGGCCACCAGCGGTGCGCCGACCAGACCGCTCGAGGCCGGCTGGTCCAGCAGCAGCCGGACGGCCGACACGCCCCAGGCCGCCATCACGTAGACGATGGTGAGCACGTGCCAGGTCCTGCTCAGGGTTTTCAGCCAGATCGGTTTCCCGTCGGCATCGCCCGTACCCAGTATCGCCTTGGCGACGGACTCCCGGTGGACGATCGCGATCGCGCAGAACAGGAGCGCTGCGGTCAGTGAGCCGAACAGGAGCGCAAGCTTGTGGGTGTTGACGTCGAGGCCGAGGCTTTCCATCCAGAGGCACAGGCCGATGATCGTGAGCGAGAGCGCGGTGCCCGAGACGAGGAACCTGTAGAGATGCCGGGAGTCCTCGTTCGACATGTTGATCATCCGGTATTCCGGAACATTCGGGACGAGGAAATTGATGTAGATCGCCTTCAGCAGTTGAAAGGCCGCGTAGGTCCAGACAACGGCGAGGCCGGTGATGCGGCTGGCCTCGTGGTCGCCGGCATAGATGATCACGAGCAGGGTGCCGATCAGGGCGCTCAGCAGCGCGAGCAGAATGAACATGAGGCCCCGGAAAAGGAGATAGCCTATCTGCTGCATCCGGCTGGTCGGGATATCAGGGATCCTGGGCGCAAAGACGTCGCGGATCCAGCCGCCGACGGGCCGCTCCACGAGGCGGCCGAGCACGATTCCGGCAATGCCGGCGAGGATCGCGAGAAAGAGCCATGTTGTCGTGCCGTCAGGACTCGATTTTGCAAGCGTCGCCTCGATGTTGGGCCCGGCCTCGCCGGCGTCTTTCCAGACAGCCTTCAGACGGGTGAGGGCCTGATGGACCACTTCCGTCAGCGGCGGACCGGACGCCTCCTCGGCGGCCTCTTTCGATTGCTCGGGGCTTCCGACCACGATGACGGTGGCACCCTCGCGCGCTGCCTTCTCGAGTGCCGGGCGGATCGCCTCGACCACGCCGCCGTCGGTTCCGGTTTCCTGTGCATGTCCTGTTGCCGGTGCGAAAAACGCGACGGCAAAGGCAACAATGAGAAAGACCGCCGTCATGCACGCGGACATGGAGTTACGCGTGCCCATCACGGCCGGCGTTGAATTGTCTGGATTGCCTGCAACGGTCTGCAGTTGGTGCACAGCGTGCATGTTCATCTCCCGCAAGATCTCCCCATCAGGAGCCATCATTGGATTGATGACGCCTGAATGCCAGAGGATACGCGGGGAATGCAGATTGTTACAGTGACTCACGCATGACGGCGCGGGAACCCGATGCCCTGGAACGCCTATGTTTGCACCAGGAACTCTTCGGCGCGATTCCTGATGTCGTCCGGAATTGGAACTGCACGCCGACTTTCCAGACTTAGCAATACGCAACGGAATTGCGTTTCGAACGCGACCATCCCGCATTCTTCTTTCAGCAACCGGTGATGAAACACTATGGACTTGGTACCGATTTCCAGCACGGCAGTTTGAAGCCGAATTGCTTCGCCCACGGCAATCTCTGACTTGAAATCGCTTTCTGCACGGACGACCGCGAATGACAGCTTTCGGCCTTCCGTCAAATCCTTCAGGCCGAGGCCCAGCCTGGTCTGGAAGGTCAATACGCCGTCGCTGCACGCGGCGAAATACTTCGAGACATTCATGTGCCCAAGCACGTCGCAGTCGCCGGGGGCAACGACCGCCTGATAGGTATCAGCATAGGTCATTCGCAAAGATTCCACGGAATCGGATGACGTGCTACCCGCATTCGACGGTCGACCGCGGCTGTGGAAGCCTTGCTCCAGGGCGCTCGGTTGAACCTGGACGTGATAGCAGCTAAGAACGCCAATCCGGGGCACCCACTTCAATTTCAGGTAGATCAGATGAAGATTGCGACTGTGGCAACCGGCGGCATTGGCGGCTACCTGGCTGTACGGCTTACCAATATCGGTCATCAGGTGGCCACGATTGCGCGCGGACCGCATCTTGAGGCGATCAAGTCGGATGGACTTACGCTCGATGGATTTGACGGCAAGCATTGCGTCAAACCATGGATCGCGACCAGCGACACCTCGGACGTTGGAGAGGTTGACGCAATTCTCTTCGGTGTCAAAGGAGACGCATTGGAATCAGCGGCAGAACTATGCCGTCCGATGCTCGGACCGGACACGATAGTCATTCCGTTTCTCAACGGCGTGGAGGCTTCCGACAGGCTCGCGGGCATCTTGCCGGAACAGAATGTAGGCAACGGACTGGCACAGGTTTCGACGACCATTTCCGCGCCCGGCGTGATCAAACAGACCGGCGAATTCAATCGCTTCATTTTTGCCGAGCGCGATAGTCGACCCTCCGCGCGGATTGACGCCCTCAGAGATGCGATCAACGCAGCAGGTTCGTCGGCACCGCCAACCGATGATGTCGAGCGTGACCTCTGGGCAAAGTTTGTTCTGTTTTCGGCAGTATCGGGCGTCACAGCCGCAGCCAGATGTACGATTGGCGACATCGTCGCGAACGATCATCTGTCCGAGCTTTTCAGGGGAATTATTTCCGAGACCGCTGTTCTCGGGAGAGCGCGTGGCGTCGCTTTGCCGGACACGATCGAAACGGATATCTGGTCCGCCGCAGAGAACCTGCCTCCGCCCATGCGGGCATCGACGGCCATTGATCTGGAGAACGGACGACCTTTGGAGATTGAGTGGATCTCCGGAGCGGTCGTACGGCTTTCGCAAGACGCCGGAATTGAAGCCGCAATCAACAAGACGATCTATGCGATCCTCAGTCCGTATCGACACGGAGATCGTTAGCGAATATCCGGGCCCAGAGTATTC
Organism: Hyphomicrobiales bacterium; assembly: GCA_965198845.1. GTDB lineage: Bacteria > Pseudomonadota > Alphaproteobacteria > Rhizobiales > JAJFHC01 > CBDAQD01. The sequence continues at coordinate 4,337,121 of CBDAQD010000002.1, read as the reverse complement.
GTCCTAATCGTTGTCGGTGAGGCCTGCCCCGGCGCCCGCGAGGCGTGACGCCTCTGTGGACGGAACATAGGTCTTTGCCGCCAGCGCCGCCGCTTCGGCCCATGACTTGTCGTCGACTACCACGCCGTCGGTTGTCGGCAAGGGTTCGTTGTCACACAGGCTGTCAGGCTTGGCCGTGATCGTAACATCGCATCCCGGATCCGGGATGCCTTCGGACATGCGCGTGCCCTCGGGCGAACAGATGACCGTGCCGCCATCGCCGAAGCTGATTTCAAAGCCGAGCCCGTAATCTGCCGCGGCGTTGGCTGCGAGTCCGAGGAACAGGGCAGGGGCGTCCAGCCCGGACAGTTTCACGGTCGCATCCGGTGCGCTCAGAGCGACCTGATCCAGAGCCGATACTCCCTCGCTGACAACGCGGGTGCGCTGACCGGCGGTCCCGGCATCGTGTGTGCCGCCGGGTGTTGCCCCTATCGCTGCCAGCGCCGCGCCGACGCCGTCCAGGCCACGCGCCGAGAGCCACGCCGCCGCGCGGCCCACGTCCTCGGCGATGCCGGGAGGCAGCCCCGAACCGACCGCCGCCTTCTGGACGGTCGTGCGGATTTCGTTGACCGAGCGCCGGGTCACTGGTCGCTTTCGAGCACGGGCAGCCACCAGTCGTCCGGGTCGGCGCCGTCGAGTTCGTCAAGCAGGGGCGCACCCTGATAAAGCGTAATCCGCGTCCAGCGGTCGGATTTCGGATCGAATTTCGAGGCCCCGAAGAAGGAGAGCTTGCAGCGCAGCATGTCGATCGGCAGGCACTCCTCGCCGATCAGGTTGTCCCGGATCTCCGCATAGGGGTGGCGGCGCGATGTCTGTATCCTGCGCACGACCTGCCGGTGTCCGGGGTGGCGCATCAGAAAGGCGGCGACCGACTGGTCGCCGGTCCAGCCTTCGAGATCGCTGGTGAGACGGCAGACCTGACGGGCCACATCGAGTGGCAGTTCCAGTTCCGCGCCCGGTTCCTCGAAGCGTTCGCCGAGGCGCGGCTCGAGCTTTTCCTCCGAGACATACCAGAACCGCTGGTTGGCGGCCCTGCTGTCGAAATCGACGTCCGTCGCCCAGCCATACGCCCGTCCAATGAGCCGCCGCAGATCCGCGATGGTCATGGCCGGCTCGAGGACAGGCTCCACAGTGCTATCCATGCAGTGGGTGAGGGCGTCGACAAGTTTGCCGTGGGGCTCAAGCACAAGGGCGACGGCAAATTCCTGACACTCAATCGACAGGCCGGCTGTGGCGGCGATCAGACGGTCCCAGGGATATGCCGCGGCGAGGGCGTCATGGGTCACCAGCGCTTCGAATTCCTGCATTTCCCCGCGCAAGGTCACGATTCGGTCCATCTGCCGGTGGTCGTCCACGTTCCACTGGTGCAGATGTTTTCGCGCCCGGTCAAACAGCGCCCCGACACGTGACACTGTTTCCGCGTCTGCGTGTTCGATCGCCCGGACGCGCGCCAGAGCGGTCTCCCGCGCCATCATCCAGTTGTTGAGCAGGACAGGATGGGTCACCAGGAACGGCGCCATGCCGAGGCCGGTGGCATTGCCGATGCCCAGGAACCGCTTGAGGTCCCGGTCGAGCTCCACGGCGTCCTGTGGCGACCTCGACCGGGCAACATGCTCGACGAGATCGTGCGTGAAGCCCCGGATCAGCCAGACGGTAAGCATCTCCGCCCGGAACGGGTCGGACAGGCAGGGACGACTGGCGATGCGGTCGCGGTCGGCAATGCCGAACTTGCCGTTTCCATAGACCGCGGTCGTGCGCATGAGATAACCGATCGACCCGATCATGTCGCGGTCGGGCTGCCGGCCCTGCACCAGACTGTCGACGACGTGTTCGAACAGCCTTACGGACTTGTTGGCGCGGCTCAGGACAAGGTCGCTCGCCTCGAACCGCCCGGCTTCCTGCCTGGGCGCGTTGGCCTTCAGACGCTCAATGTCTGCGGTATCGGGAACGCCGTCGAACAGGACGTAACTCGTATCCCAGGCCTCGGCGATGACCCGGTCGGTGCGGTCTGCGGGATCAAGAGGCGTCGAGAAGGCGACGAGGCTGTAGGCATGACCGCCGAGCGGCACAGTGTAGACTGCGTGGCCGAAACCCTGGCTGTCGATGGCCCATTCCCTCCGGTCGACCTCAGCGCCTTCGTCGGCCAGTTGCCGGATGAGCGAACGCATGAAACTCAGCCTGGTCGGGAAGAAGGCTCCCATCCGCGCAAGCCGCATGACCGTATCGGGCGGCCGGAGATCCGCCTGCGGCGGCGTGGTATCAGTCTGGTTCTGGACGTCACTCATGGCGCGGGTCCGAATGATTCATCGAAGAAGCGGAGCCAGTTGCCACCCATGATGGCCGCAACATCGGCGTCACGGAAGCCGGCATCGGCCAACCCAGCTGCGATGTTGCGAAGGTCACGATTGCCGGCGAACCAGTCCGGTTGCGGCGGAAATCCGGGGGCGTCCGCAGAGCCCTCGCCGAAATCCGTCTGCTTGGACCAGCGGCCGTTGCGCATCCAGGCGACGACGCTGTCGGGCTGGTCCTGGCAGAGGTCCGAGCCGATGCCGAGGTGCTCGACGCCATAGCGGTCGGCCGCCTCCGCAACCATCCGGCAGAAAGAGTCGAGCGTGCAGGCCGAGCCGTCCTTGAGGTGATGAGGATAAAGGGAAAAACCGAGCATGCCGCCGGCGGCGGTCAGCGCCTTCAGGACCTCATCCGACTTGTTCCTGAGGGCGGGATGCCACCAGTGCGGGTTGGCATGGGTGATGGCGATGGGCCGTGACGAGATCTCGATCGCTTCCAGTGTCGAACGGTCGGCCGAGTGGCTCATGTCGACGACAAGGCCGACCCGGTTCATCTCAGCGATGGCCTGACGCCCGAAGCGGGTGATGCCCGGGTCCTCGTCCTCGTAGCACCCGGTCGCAAGCAGCGACTGGTTGTTGTAGCTGAGCTGCATGAACCGGGCGCCGAGCGTATGGCAGATCTCGATCAGCCCGATGTCGTCCTCAATCGGGGAGGGATTCTGGAAGCCGAAGAAGATGGCCGTCCGGTTGTCCTCGATCGCGCGGCGGACATCGTCGCCCGTGCGGCCGTGCACGATGAGGTGAGGATAGGCCTCGAACCAGCGGTTCCACTGTTCGATGTTGAGGACGGTCTCGCGGAAGTTCTCATGATAGGCGATGGTCACGTGAACCGCGTGCACGCCGCCCTCGCGCATCTCGCCGAAGATCTTCTCCGACCAGTTGGCGTACTGCAGGCCGTCGATCAGCGGGCTTGTCTGGGACATGGGCGAGCTGCCGTGGTTATGCGGTATCCGCTTGTTCAGACGGATACTTGATCACCTCACGGCAATGTCCGGCAAGAGAATAGTCGCGCTTTCGCCCTCAACCGATGTGGCGCTGGCGGACGGAGGTTCGCTAACCGCCGCCGAAACTCTTGATGAGACTGCCGGCAACGAGATGCCAGCCGTCGACAAGGACGAAGAAGATCAGCTTGAACGGAAGCGAGATGATGACCGGCGGCAGCATCATCATGCCCATGGACATGAGGACGGACGCCACGACCATGTCGATCACGATGAAGGGGACGAAAAGCAGGAAGCCGATCTCGAATGCCCGGCGCAGTTCGCTGATCATGAATGCAGGCACCAGCACGTGCAGGGGCACGTCTTCCGCCTTCTCGGGCCGCTCGGCATTGGACAGATCCAGAAAGAGGCCGAGATCCTTTTCCCGGACGTGCTTGGACATGAACTGGTGAAACGGCTTCGACGCGCGGTCGAACGCCTCGGACATCTCGATCTGCTCTTCGATGAGCGGAACGATGCCGTCGCGGTAGGCGTTCTGGAACACCGGTGCCATGACGAACGCGGTCAGGAACAGGGCGAGCGACACGATCACCGCGTTGGGCGGCGACTGCTGGATGCCGATGGCTGTTCGCAGCAGGGACAGGACAACGACGATACGCGTGAACGACGTCACCATCACCAGGATGGAAGGCGCCAGGCTCAGGACGGTGATCAGCGCCACCAGCTGGATGGCGCGCTGGGTCAGGCCGGAGCCTTCGTCAAGGTTGAGGCGGATTTCCTGCGCCGCAGCCGGTTCAATCCCGATGGCCAGAATGGCCAACGCGGCAGCCATGCCAAGCCGGATAATGTTGCTTACAGCGGCCTGCATGGCTGCGCCGGCTGATGTCACGATGCGTCGGTCGAACCGGTAGCCACTAGTCGGGGGCGAGTCACCGGTTCGTCGAGCAACATGGGCGGGGACTCATTTGACTGTACTGTGCCCGTCTGCACCGCCTGCCGCTTGGGCTTCTGGCGCATTGCGGGTTCGGAACGCTGGATGCGGGGCTGGCCGCCATCCGTTGGCGCCGGCGGGCGTTTCGCCTTCACGCGGGCCGGGCGCTGCGCGGCCCGGTCGAGCGAAGCCTGTTCGCTCGGCTTTGATGGCTGGGGCGGGGCCGGAGGGGCGGCCTGCGGTCGCGGTGCCGGGGCCGGTTCGAGGAATTCCGGATCGACCACATGCGGATCATGGCCGGCGGCCGGCCGCTTCGTCTGTTCCGGGGCTGCGGCCTCTTCGGCCCGCGGTTCCGGCCGCGGCGCGGGTGCGCGCGTCCGCTGTGGCTTGCGCTCTGCGTTCGGACGGGGTTTGGCTTCGCCCTGTGCGCGGACCGGCTTGCGTTCGACGGGCTGTTGCTCTCTGGCTTCCCTGGGTTCTCTGGTCTCCCGGGGGCGCGGCTGAGGCTGAGGTTCGCGTGCGCGCGGTTTCGGCGCCGGCTCAGGCATGGGCTCCATCGGTTCCATGGGTTCCATCCGTTCCTCCGGCTCTTCCAGGACCGGATCCTTCTGCATGGGCTCGGCCTGCCGCCGCTCTTCCCGCCGCTCTGCCGGCTGGCGCGACTCGGCCTGAAGCTGTTCCTCGAATTTCGGCTCGGCCTGGCGTGCTTCTGCCGGCCTTGCCTCCGGAGCCCGGGGCTCGGCGCGGCGGGCTTCCGGCCTGCGCTGTTCGGGCTGACGGGGTTCCTGCTGCCGCGATTCCGGCTGTCTTTGTTCCGGCTGCCTGGGGCGCCGCGCCGGTCCGGGTTCTCTCGGGAGAGGGGCGTCGCGGGCGACGAGCTGGGGCTCGGGGGTCCGCATGGGAGGGCCGAGTTCCGGGCGGTCCATCGGATCGTGACGGATGTTGCTCTCGACGACGAAATCCTGACCGCCGCCGATCATGACCAGATGTTCGACATTATCGCGCCGGATCAGCATGAGGCGCCGCCGCTTGTCCACGGCGGTGGTTTCCAGAATCTCCAGACGCGCTCCGCGCCGTCCGCCCATGGAGCCTGAAAAGCCGAACCGTTTGACCACCACCGCAATGAGGCCGATCAGCGCCAGCACGAACACAAGTGCCAGCATATATTGAATGTAGTCGCCCAAAATCATGTTCTTGCCCCCTCTCGGAGCGGGCTTCCGCAGGCCCACTCGGTAAATCTTGCCTACTTTATGCCTAACAAAAGGTTAACGCAGGCCGCCGGTCGGTTAACGAGCGCAGAAAACGGGCGATTTTATGGTTACCGGAGAGTTATCCCGGTTAAACAAACATTAACCATTTGCAACGAATGCTTAATTCAGGGCCTGAAGGGGCCCGGAATGAGCGTCCGCCTCGTCCAGAAGGGCATTTGGTGCGGCGCGCCGGTCACATGGTGATTCGCATGGCGCTGACAGACCTTCCCGTTCTGAGTTCGCTCAAGACCAAGATGATGTGGCTGCAGGCCCGCCAGCGCGTGCTGGCCGAGAACGTGGCCAACGCGGACACGCCGGATTACATGGCCAAGGACCTGAAGCCCTTGTCCTTCGACCAGATGGTGAAGGCCGAGACGGCCGGCACGGTCGAGTTGGCGCGGACCAGCAAGGCGCACATCGCTGGAGCGCCGTTGTCGGACAACGGCAGCGGGTTCGGGACCGACAACAAGACGTCGTGGGAGACCACGCCGTCGGGCAACGGCGTGGTGCTCGAAGAGCAGATGATGAAGGTGACGTCCAACCAGATGGAATACCAGACCGCAGCGTCGCTCTACTCCAAGTCGATCGCATTGCTGAGGATCGCGGTCGGATCGCAATAGACGCACGCTGCCGCCTGACGGCGGGACATTGAAAGGGGCTGACACACCATGGACCTGATGAAGTCGATGATGATCGCGGCGTCGGGATTGCGCGCCCAGAGCGGGCGCATGCGGGTGATCTCGGAGAACATCGCCAACGCGGCCTCGACGGGAAACGCGCCGGGTGCCGATCCGTACCGCCGCCGCATTCCGACATTCGAGGCAACGTTCGACAGTGAACTGAAGGCCTACAAGATCAATCTCGGACGCGTCGAGCTCGACAAGTCCGAGTTCCAGCGCAAATACGCGCCGAACCATCCGGCCGCCGACAAGACCGGCTACGTCAAGATGCCGAACGTCAACACGCTGGTGGAGATGATGGACATGCGCGAGGCGCAGCGCAGCTACGAGGCCAATCTCAACGTCATCCGGTCGGCCCGCTCCATGGCGGTCCGGACGATCGACATCCTGAGGGCCTGAGCACCGTAACTGAAGGAGCGGGATCATGACCACCACTGCATCAGCCGCCGCCCAGGCCTATGCCGCCGCCGCACGGGCGGTCGCCGACGCGGCCAAGGGCACCGCCGCCCAGGCCAAGACGCCGGGGCAGGGCGAGGGCGACTTCAGTGCTGCCCTGCAGCAGGCGGTTGCCTCGGTGTCCGGCAATATCGACAAGGCGGAGTCCGCGACCATGGCCCAGGTCGCCGGCAAGGCCGACGTGGTCGACGTGGTCACCGCGGTCGCCGAGACCGAGGTTGCCCTGAGGACTCTCGTCAGCGTTCGCGACCGGGTGATCGCGACCTACCAGGAAATCATGCGGATGCCGATCTGACGGCATGGCGCAGGACTGAAAGAGGCATCATGAGCGGGGCAGAAGTACTCGACATCGCACGCGACGGGATTTTCGTTCTCCTGAAACTGTCTGCGCCGCTGATGCTGGTCGGCCTTGGTGTCGGTCTCGTGATCGCGCTGTTCCAGGCACTGACCCAGATCCAGGAAGTGACCCTGGTCTTCGTGCCGAAGATCCTGGCGATCTTCGTCACCTTGCTGCTCACCCTGCCGTTCATGGGCGAGGTGCTGGGCACCTTCATGGACCGCCTGGCCACCCAGATGATCACTCCGGGCTGACCGGGAGCGCGGGAGTGGGAACGCCTGAACGGATAGGGATCGCAATCCCACCGCCGGAGCGGCGGCCATGACGATCGCATTCAACGCCGAATTCGCCTTCATCTTCATTCTTGTGTTCGCGCGCATCGGCTCGATGGTGGCGACCATGCCGGCCTTTGGCGAGGTTATGGTGACCGCGCGGGTGCGGCTTGCGCTGGCACTGCTGATCTCGCTGGTCATGGTGCCGATCGTCGGCGACAGCTACAGCGGTATTCCTGGCAATCTCGGCCGGATGACCATGGCGGTGCTGGGCGAGATCGCCATCGGGCTGCTGATCGGCGCGTCGGCCCGCCTGCTCACCAGCGCGCTGCAGGTGGCCGGCACGGCGATCGCCTACCAGACCGGTCTTGCCTTCGCGCAGAATGTCGACCCGACGCAAGGGATTCAGAGCGCCATTGTCGGCTCGTTCCTGTCGGTGCTGGCGATGACCATGATCTTCGCCACCGACATGCACCATCTGCTGATCGCGGCGATGCGCGACAGCTACGAGCTGTTCAAGCCGGGTGAGGCGATCCCGTTCGCCGACTTCGCGCAGATGGCCCTGAAGATCGTGGCGGGCGCGTTCAAAGTCGGCATCCAGATGGCCGCGCCCTTCATCGTATTCGGCATGATCTTCAACCTCGGCCAGGGCGTGCTGTCGCGCCTGATGCCGCAGGTGCAGATCTTCTTCATCGCGATCCCGGCGAACATCTTCATCGGGTTCGCGCTCTTCATGCTGATGCTGTCGTCGATGATGATGTGGTATCTCGACCACTTCTCGTCCGGCGTCAGCGGGTTCCTGCAGCAGTAGAAAGGCGGGACCGTGGCTGAAGACCAACCGGATCAATCAGAAAAGACAGAAGAACCAACCCAAAAGCGGTTGGAAGATGCACACAAGAAGGGCGACGTCGCCAAGAGCCAGGAGGTCAATGCCTGGTTCGTCATGGTCGCCGCCACGCTCGTCGTGCTGATCTTCGCGGACTCCATGATGAGCTCGCTGGCCGGATCGCTGAAGGCGTTCCTGCACCAGCCGCACGAGATTCCCATGGACGGCGAGCATTTGAGGATCGTCTGGCGGGAGATCGCCATCGCCGTTGTCGTGGCCCTTCTGCTGCCACTGCTCGTCCTGGTGCTCGGCGCCGTCAGCGGCAACCTGGTGCAGCACAAGCTGCTGTTCACCGGCGAGGCGCTCAAGCCGAAGCTGTCGCGGATCTCCGTTATCTCCGGCTGGAAACGCCTGTTTTCCGGTCAGAGCCTGGCGAATTTCCTGAAGGGTCTGGTCAAGCTCGTCGTCGTCGCCATCATCATGTTCCTGATTGTCTGGCCGGAGCGGGACCGGCTGGACCTCATGGTCACGGCGGACATTGCCGCAATCCTGCCGATCGTGAAGGTGCTCTCGCTCAAGCTGCTGGCCGGCGTCATCGCCATCATGACGATCATCGCCGCGATCGACTTTCTCTACCAGCGCTACACCTGGATGCAGAAGCAGCGCATGACCATGAAAGAGCTGCGCGACGAGCACAAGCAGATGGAAGGCGATCCGACCGTCAAGGCCAAGCTGCGGCAGGTCCGGATCGAGCGCGGCCGCAAGCGCATGATGGCGAGCGTGCCCGAGGCCTCGGTCGTGATCACGAACCCGACCCACTATTCGGTGGCCCTGAAATACGACCAGGGCATGAGCGCGCCGGTTGTCGTCGCCAAGGGTATCGACGCCATCGCGCTCAAGATCCGGGAAATCGCCAAGGAGCACGATATTCCGATTGTGGAAAACCCGCCGCTGGCGCGTAGCCTGCATGCCACAGTCGACGTGGATCAGGAAATCCTGCCGGAACACTACAAAGCAGTTGCGCAAGTTATTGGGTATGTCATGAAGATTAAGGGTAGACTGGCCAGGCGCAGAGCACGTCGCGAGTGATTCGCTGGTGCAGCGGGCCGCATGAGCGTGGTAATCCCAGTGTAATTGTCAGTGCGTGCACATCTTCAACAGTGTGTCAGGATTGAGACTTTGATCGACGGGCGCAGCAGGGGGCGCGCGGACTTTTGAGCGAAATCGACCTCGAGAAGCGGGGCATGCAGGGGGATACCGATAAATCCGGACAGGCATTGCCGATCGGTTCGACCGTGCTTGCGGTCGTTCTGGCGCTTCTGCTTGCGATCACCGCCGGGGCGTTGGCCTATGCGACGCGCGGTGCCGCCGATCTCTGGATCCTCGGGACGCTCGCCGGTTTTGCCTTTGTCGGACTGCTTTGCCTGTTCGGCGCCGTGGCCGGCCTGGTCCAGGTCGGACGGCGCGACGCCAGCGAGGCGATGTCCGCCCAGGTCATCGCGCAGATCGGCGAGGCCTGTGCGGTCACCGACCATTACGGGCGGGTCGTCTTCGCCAGCCCGGAATACAGGCGGCTGGCAGGCGGTGACGCGGCCCGCAAGATCCTCGGTGTCGAGCACCTCTATGCCGGCTATCCGGATATCGCCGATCACATCTACCGTCTGGCACAGGCCGCACGGGCCGGCGAAACGGCGGTCGAGGAGATCAGGCTTGTCGGCGGAAGTTCCGCGGCGGGCGCCCATGCCGACCGCACGGCCTGGCTCCGGGTCACCGTCGAGCCGATCCAGAACGCACGGCGGGGTCAGCAGAGCCTGTGGCGGATCGTCGACCTCACCGCCGAGCGCGAGCGCCAGGAAGCGGCCTTCCAGAAGCTTCAGCACATCATCGACTATCTTGATCATGCACCGGCCGGGTTCTTCTCGTCGGACGGCGAAGGGCGGATCCAGTACCTCAATGCAACGCTTGCAGGCTGGCTCGGTATCGATCTGGCGAAGACCACAGGCGGTGTTCTGACGCTTGGCGAAATCGTCAGCGGCGGCGGGGCGTCGGTCATCTCGAGCGTCGAGCCGGTATCCGAGGGAACGCGCGAAGAGACGTTCGATCTCGACCTCGCCAAGGCCGACGGGACGTCGCTTCCGGTGCGCATCCTGCACCGGGTGTCGTTCAATGCGGGAGGTCAGGCGGGCACGTCACGGTCGCTCGTGCTCAACCGCAGTCCCGGCGCGGATGTCGCGGAATCCCTCAGGGCGGCGGAGGTTCGTCTTGCCCGGTTCTTCAACGGTGCGCCAATCGGCATCGCCATCGTCGGGCGCGACGGACAGATCAAGAGCGTCAACACGGCCTTTGTACGCACGGCGGGCGAGGCCTCGGGCCGCGGCCGCGGTCTGCTCGAGCTGGTGACGGAGGACAGTCACGAGACACTCAAGACCGCGCTCGACAGCGCCTGGGACGGCAAGGCCGTCATTCCGCCGGTCGACATCCGGTTCGGCAGTGACGCAGAGCGGGAAGGACGGTTCTTCGTCAGCCGGATCGAGGATGACGGCGACGACTCGGTCATCGTCTATTCGGTCGACACCACCGAGCAGCGCTCGCTCGAACTTCAGTTCGCCCAGAGCCAGAAGATGCAGGCCGTGGGCCAGCTTGCGGGCGGCGTCGCCCACGATTTCAACAACGTGCTGACCGCCATCATCGGCTTTTCCGATCTGCTGCTGGCGCGCCACCGGCCGACCGATCCGTCCTTCCAGGACATCATGAACATCAAGCAGAACGCCAACCGAGCGGCCAATCTCGTCCGCCAGCTGCTGGCGTTCTCCAGGCGCCAGACCCTGCGGCCGGAGATCCTGTCGCTGACTGACGTGCTGGCCGACCTCGGAAACCTGCTGGGTCGTCTGATCGGCGAAAAGATCGAGCTCAAGGTCGTGCACGGCCGCGAACTCGGCCTCGTCAAGGTCGACGTCAACCAGTTCGAGCAGGTGATCATCAACCTGGCCGTCAATGCGCGCGACGCCATGGCCGACGGCGGTACCCTGACGGTACGGACAGGCAACTTCTCCGAAGAGGAGTCCCGCGCGCTCGACAGCAAGATCATGCCGGTCGGCGAGTACGTCATGTGCGAGGTATCCGACACCGGCACCGGCATGGCCAAGGAAGTGCTCGACAAGATCTACGAGCCGTTTTTCTCGACCAAGGATGTCGGGAAGGGTACGGGTCTCGGCCTCTCGACGGTCTACGGCATCGTCAAGCAGACCGGCGGGTACATTTTCGCCGAAAGCGCGCCGGGCGAGGGAACCACATTCAGGATCTATCTGCCGCGGGTGCACCGCGACGAGGCCGCCGAGGCGCAGGCCGAGGAAGAGGCGGAAGGCAAGGCGGACGCCGCATCGGCGGACCTGACGGGTGCCGGCACGATCCTTCTGGTCGAGGACGAGGAGGCCGTTCGGGCATTCGCATCCCGGGCGCTGCAGAGCCGCGGCTACACCGTGCTCGAAGCAGACAGCGGCGAGACCGCCCTGGTGCAGCTTGAAGCCCATGAGGGCGAGATCGATCTGGTCATCTCGGACGTGGTGATGCCGGAAATGGACGGGCCGACCCTGCTCAAGGAACTGCGCAAACGTCATGCCAAGATGAAGGTCATCTTCATCTCAGGCTATGCGGAAGACGCCTTCAAGAAGAATTTGGATGACGACGAGATCTTTGCGTTCCTGCCCAAGCCGTTCTCGCTCAAGCAGCTTGCGGCCGCGGTCAAGGAAACGCTGGGCAGCTGATCCACTTCGCCTGACTTTTATGAACCGGCCGGTTTGCGCCGGGCGCCCCAGAGCCGGCCCTTCCAGCCGGCCACAATAAACATTGCGGCGAAGAACCAGAATACGACGGAGAACAGCAGTTCCAACTGGTTATCCGTGTTACTGCATCTGTCCTGGAAAATGCATTCCTGTGATGTGAACGCGAACGTGAGGGCGATGGTCGTGGCGAGAACGGCCAGGCTGTACAGCAGGATGAACACCACCCTTCGCGATTTGCTCGGGTAAATGTATCCCTCTTCTTCGATCCTGCGCTCCGGCAGGGAGGCGCCGGCCGCGACGTTTGCCGGGTCCTTCAGAATGACGAGGGACCTTGCCGCCATGTCGTGAATGGCCTGATGGCGCCGGCTGGTTAGGACGAAGATGAGCGAGATGAACCCCAGATAGGCCTTCACCACGGTTCTCAGGATGGCGGCAAGCAGGTGAAGATTTGCGCCGCTCCGGGCGCTGATGACGCGCATCCCCCTGATGTGATGGCCGATCGACGCACCGGTCAGCGTGAGGAACATCGGCTCCAAAAGAAGCAAAGTGGAGAAAATGACGAAGGCCTTGATCGCGCCGTGGATCTGCATCGGCGCGAACAGGTTCATCGCTCCGAAAAACAGGGCGAGAAGAATGCTCGCATCGATCAGCACGGCCTCGATGCGGCGCGTGATACGCGGGTATCTGATGCTCTCTGCGTCGTAGGCCATCCGATCCGCCTTTGCTCCCTGAGTTTCAGGTCGTTCCGGCCGGTTTTCACTCCCCAGAGTGGCGCGTCCCGGCCGCCGAAGGCAAGCGGCCGTCCTGAATCTGTCCGTCGGTCCGGCTTTTTTGGGCATACCAATGCCAAAAAAGCGCAGCGTGTGGGAATTGTCACATCGAGTTTCCGGAACGCTTCCTATGTTCAATCCCGCTATGACTGATCTGACAGGGACAATTCAAACAGGACCGCAAAACGCGGATGGCAGGAGCCTAGTGATGAGGTCTGAAGATTACTGGACCGAAAAAAAGCTCACGCTCAGACACGTCGTTTCCGCCTGGTTCATCTGTGGCGGACTGGTTGCGGTACTGGCCATCGGTGCACAGCTGCTTGCGTGGGCGACCGGTTAGCAAGCCCGCCTCGCGCAATCCGATTGCGGCTGCGGGCGGGCCGTCGCGGGCCCCGAAAGGGATACCGCGCATCCCGTGACGGCCCGGCTTGCTACGCCACTGACATGTGCAAACCGACAGGCTACGGCCAGGACCTCCCGCGCATCCGCGACGGGAGGCATTTTCACGTTTATTCAGGCATTCGCGAAGACCGGCGCGCCACCTCGAATGTATGAGGTGCAAGTCAATGTACTTGGGTCACACCGTCCACCAGTAGCGGACCATATGGAAGAAGATGGGGGCGGCGAAGACGATCGAGTCCAGCCGGTCGAGCACGCCGCCGTGGCCTTCGATGGTCCAGCCCCAGTCCTTGACGCCGCGGTCGCGCTTGATCGCCGACATGACGAGGCCGCCGAGGAAACCCATCATCGTGATGACGAGGGCGAGCAGCCCCGCCTGCCAGGGCGTGAACGGCGTGATCCACCAGAGCGCGGCCCCGACGGCGGTCGCGCTCAGGACGCCTCCGACAAAACCCTCGATGGTCTTGGACGGCGAAACTGAAGGCGCGATCTTGTGCCGCCCGAACAGCTTGCCCCAGACATACTGCAGGACGTCGCTGAGTTGGACGACGCCGACCAGAAAGGCAATCAGCAGCAGGTTGTGGCCCTCGTAGCCCGGAATATCGAGCGTCATCAGGGCGGGGACATGCGAAAGGCAGAACACGCACAGCATCAGGCCCCACTGGACCTCGGCGACACGTTCAAGGAAGCGGCGCGGGTCCTGGCTGACGGCCGAGATGATCGGCAGCAGAAGAAACGCGTAGACCGGAATGAAGACCGAATAGAGCCCGTACCACGAGTCCCAGACCAGGACGTACTGCACCGGCAGGACGACGAAGAACGCGGCCAGCAGGGACCGGTGATCGCCGCGGTGGGTGTCTGTCAGCGTGAGGAACTCGCGCAGTGCGGCGAAGGACAGGATGGCGAACAGGATGACAACGCCGGTCTTGCCGAAGATGAAGGCCGCACCGATGAGCAGGACCATGGCCCACCAGGCGTTGATCCTCAGATTCAGGTTCTCGATCACGGGGGAGGGCGCTCCGGCACTGCGGCGGCGCAAGATCCCGCCGATCACCGAAGCAACAATAAGGATGGCGAGCACGCCCCCGAAAAAGGCGAGCATCTTGTCGAGCGGGCTCATGAGTCTGTCTCGCTTGTCTCGTCAGTATCAGGGGAGAGGTCCAGCAGCGCCTGGCGCGCGCGAACGAGGAACGCGTCCTGTTCCTCATCCGCGCCCGGTTCGACCGGCGCGCCGAACGTGACTGTACAGAGCAGGGGGACCGGAAGTATCTCTCCCTTCGGCAGGACGCGGTTCAGATTGGCAACCCAGACCGGCACGAGCTCGATCTCGGGGCGGGCCTGGGCGAGGCGGAAGATACCGCCCTTGAACGGGAGCAGGGCCTCGTCTGTCGTGTTTCGCGTGCCTTCGGGAAACAGGATCAGCGAGTCTCCCGCATCGAGCGCGTCGCACATCAACGCCATCGGATCGGCCTGCCGCTCCTCGCGCCTGCGGTCGATCAGGACCGACCTGAACACCCGCGTTGCGATGAAGCGGCGTATGGCACCGTTCTGCCAATAGTCCGCGCCGGCGACCGGCCGTGTCATCCGCCGCAGGATCGGCGGAAGCACGGTCCAGATCAGCACGAAGTCGCCGTGGCTGACATGATTGGCGAAGTAGATGCGCTGCGCCGGAACCGGTCCGCTGCCGCGCCATTGAGCCTGCACGGCCGTCATGAGGCGCGTGAAGAGGATGATGGCGTTCGCGACGAGCGCAATCGGGAGCTGAATCATATCGCTACCGCCTGTTTGTCCTGACTGCCGAGCCTGTCAGTCCGTCGATCCTTGTGCGGACACACGGCGTGCAAGCGATACGGAGAAGATGCCCCATTCGTCAATGCGCTGCTCGATCTTCTCGAATCCAGCTTCCGCCACGAGCTGATCCATCTCGGCCTGCGTGCGCCGGCGCATGACCCAGGGCTCGCCGTCGCGGTGGCTGGTCAGCGCGCGGGCGATCAGCTCGATCTGCGGATGCCAGGGCTGGCCGGTATAGACCAGATAGCCGCCTTCCGGGATCGCCCGGCTCATGCCGTTCAGGGACGCCCTGATGAGGGCGTTGTCGGGAAAGAGCTCGTAGAGGCCGGACACGATCCCGATCGTCGGCTGCGGAGAGACGTCGGCGATGCTCTGGGGGTCGAAGGCGTCGCCCCTTGCGAAGCGGGCGATGTCGGAGAGGCCTTTTTCCGCGATCATCTGCCGGCCGGCCGCAACGTTGGTGTCGCTATAGTCGCGCAGGAGGATGGATGCGGGCCGGACGCCGCTCTGCTCGACGGCTTCGAGGATATAGCGGCCATGACCGGCGGCGATATCGAGAATCCGGGTCTTCCGGCCTTCGGCTTCGGTCTGCCTGATCGCTGTGCCGAGCAGTTCCTCGATATGAACCTTGCGCTGGCGGATGCCCTTCCAGCCGATCGAGTCGAGATAGTTCCGGTCGATCATCCGGCCCAGGACCGTCTTTCCGCGCGCTTCATTCCGGTAGACGTAGTCGAGCATGCTCCCGGAATCGAAGCCGGTCTCGTGACCGACCCGGATGCCGTCGGAGAACCAGCCGCCGATCTTCAGTCCGAGGCGTGTCAGGTTCCAGTAAAGAGCGCGAGGCGAAAGGCGCGGCAGCGGCTTTGCCAGGGCGTCGGCCTCGTCCCGAGTGTGGCCCTCACGGTCGGCATTCGTGAGATCGTCCTGGCGCGGCGGTTCGGCGAAGCGTTCGAGAATGAAGCGCCGGGTTTCCAGCATGACGGTCTGGCGGTCCTTCTCGCCGAACGTGTCATGGTAGAAGCCCTTGAGGGTGTGCTTTTCCTTCACGGCCGAGCCCAGGCGCTCGAAGAAGCGGTTCTGCGGAGCCTTGCGGACCACCCAGTCGTCTCCGGAGATCAGGAGCTGCGTGGGCACTGTTATGGCCTGCGCATCCTCGATGATCCGTGTCGACAGATCGTGCAGGCCGAGCAGCATGTTGGCTGAAATCGGCCGGGTGATCAGCGGATCCGACTTGTAGGAGGCCACGCGGTCGGGATCGTGCGTCAGCATGTTCGGCTTGACGTAGCTATTGACGGTGAGATCGCCCCTGATCGCGCGGGCCAGCCTGAGGGCCGGGCGCGCGAAGGGCACATATAGTTTCACCCGGAAGGCGGGGGCGGCGAGGATCATGCCGCGGATGCGCGGCGCGTAATCGTGCGCCCAGCCGGCCGCCAGGACCGCGCCGACGCTCTGCCCGATCACGATGATCTCTTCTTCAGTGAACCCGAAAGTGCTGCGGATGTGGTCCACGAACGTCTGGACGTCGCGCAGCGAGGTGCCGACGCCGGGGCTGTGGCCGCGTTCGCCCGGCGACAGGCCGTGGCCGCGGGCATCCCAGGCAAAGAACGCAAGTTCCGGCAGGTTGAGTTCGTGGACCAGATGGGCGACGCGCCCCGAATGCTCGTGTCCGCGATGCAGGATGATCACAGCGCCGGCCGGGCGGCTGGAGAGGGCAGGCCAGGCGCGGTAGCTCAGGTCCTGGCCGTCATGGGTGCTGAAGGTTTTGATTTCGGCTGTACGCGTTTTCATGTCGATGTCTCCCGTTTGAGATTTCATCCCGGGCTTTTGCCGGGTTTGAGGGTCAGGTGATGGTTGCTCGTGATTAAGAGCGGGCTTCTTTGACGCCGTTGCGGACGCGGTTGATCACGGTCAGGCACAGGAGGAGGGCGAGGCCGGGCATGATCCAGGCGAACCAGCCGGGCAGGCTGCCGAGAACGGCGACCGCGAGGCCGAGGGCTCCGAAGACAAGCGCCCGGTCGCTCTTGCCGGCCGGCCCGTCATAACGGCGCGAGGCCCCGGCCATGACGCCGAGAGCGCCGGCGAATTCGCTCAAGACCGCCAGGAAGATGACCGCGGCCACCCAGACCGGGCTGAACGGGGCGATTAAGGCGAAAGGCAGATAGAGGGCTGCGTCGGAGACGACGTCGCTCAGTTCGTTCAGATAGGCGCCCAGAGCGCTCTTCTGGCCGAATTCGCGGGCCAGCATGCCGTCGATCGCATTCAGGGCCATGCGCAGCGCCATCCAGAGGGGCAAGGCGAGAAACAAGAGCGGCTGGTCGGCGTTGAAGACCAGAAGGCCGCCGAGCCCGATCGAGATGGCGGCGGCGGCCAGCGTCACCTGGTTGGCGGTCACACCGCGTGCCGCAAGCCAGGCGACGGTCGGGCGGAGCTTGTTCTGGAAGGCCTGTTTCAGGGAATAGAGGGTCACGTGGGTCGCTCCGCAATTCGTTTCATGAACACTGTTCATAAGATAATATGTTTTTGAACAATGTTCAACAATTGATGTTCAGCAGGTGATCTTTTGGTTAAGGAGGGGTTGCCAGCGGTGGCTGCAAGACAGGTTTGTCCCAGGGCGGGCAGGGCCGGACACATCGCAAGTTTTGGCGACAGCAACGCGGTTTCACACGCGTATATCACTATGTCGCCTGTAGACGACCCGGATGGCCGGAATGCCGGGGCAGGTGGGCTACCGGGGCCGATCGCAACGGCGCTTCCAGCCGGAGCGATTCTCTCCTGCCGCTGGGGAAGGGAAAGAGAACGAAATGACAGATGTATCGGAACAAAATTAGAACACAAGCCGGATTTTTACACTTTATCAATGCTTTAGAATTTATGTTGCCAAAAGGAACAAAGCATGTACATTGATCGCAATTGCAACCGCTGGTGCACTGTGAAATAAGGGATTACCGTAATGGGACAAAGTTCACTTCGCCTTGTGGAGACCGACTCCGTGGATAAAGAAAAAGCCCTTGATGCCGCGCTGAGCCAGATCGAACGTGCCTTCGGCAAGGGGTCGATCATGAAACTCGGCAAGTCCGACCAGGTGGTCGAAATCGAAGCGGTGTCGACCGGTTCGCTCGGCCTCGATATCGCGCTCGGCATTGGCGGTCTGCCGCGCGGGCGGGTGATCGAGATCTACGGTCCGGAATCCTCGGGCAAGACGACGCTGGCGCTGCACACCGTGGCGGAAGCCCAGAAGCGCGGCGGGATCTGCGCCTTTGTCGACGCGGAACACGCGCTCGACCCGATCTATGCCCGCAAGCTCGGCGTCGATCTGGACGAACTCCTGATTTCGCAGCCCGATACGGGCGAGCAGGCGCTCGAGATCGCCGACACGCTGGTGCGGTCCGGCGCGGTCGAGGTGCTGGTGATCGACTCCGTGGCCGCGCTGACGCCGCGCGCCGAACTTGAAGGCGAGATGGGCGACAGCCTGCCCGGCATGCAGGCCCGGCTCATGAGCCAGGCCCTGCGCAAGCTCACCGCCTCGATCTCCAAGTCGAACTGCATGGTGATCTTCATCAACCAGATCCGCATGAAGATCGGCGTCATGTTTGGCAGCCCGGAAACCACGACCGGCGGCAACGCGCTCAAGTTCTACGCGTCCGTGCGGCTCGACATCCGCCGTATCGGACAGATCAAGGACCGCGACGAGGTGGTCGGCAACCAGACCCGCGTCAAGGTCGTGAAGAACAAAGTGGCCCCGCCGTTCAAGCAGATCGAGTTCGACATCATGTACGGCGAGGGCATTTCCAAGACCGGCGAACTGATCGATCTGGGCGTCAAGGCCGGCATCGTGGAGAAATCCGGATCCTGGTATTCGTTCGACTCCGAGCGCATCGGCCAGGGCCGCGAGAACGCCAAGACGTTCCTCAAGGAGAACACGGACGTGGCTGACCGGATCGAGACGGCCGTGCGGCAGAATGCCGGGCTGATCGCTGACCAGATCCTCGACGAGTCCGGCGAGGACGACGATACGGACGAGGCGCCAGACGCCAGCGAGGCAACGGGCTGAACGAGGGCTAAGGCGGCCGCGTTTACGCCGGGCAAGACAGCTTCATTCAGGGTGAGGGCGCTCCGGCAGCGGGGCGCCCTTTCTCTTTGGGCACCCTTACTCCTCCTCCACGCCTGCACCACCGGAATTCCGCGCCTCTGCCGTGACCGGGTGTGCCGCGGGTCGCTGGACAGTGCAGGGGGTGCGCTGTAAAAGCAGCGACAGGAATGCAACCTGACTTTCGCCGCATGCCGGTCCGTCCCGGAGCACCGGGTTACGGGCCGTCGGGGGCGGCGGCTTCAGACACATCGGCGACAGTTCACGCTCAATCGATAAGACATGTCTTCTGTAAACGAAATCAGATCGACCTTTCTCAATTACTTCGGTGACAACGGCCACGAGATCGTGGCGTCGGGGCCGCTGGTCCCGCTGAACGATCCGACCCTGATGTTCACCAATGCGGGCATGGTGCAGTTCAAGAATGTCTTCACCGGCATCGAGAAGCGTCCCTACAGCCGCGCGGTGACGTCGCAGAAATGCGTGCGCGCCGGCGGCAAGCACAACGATCTCGATAATGTCGGCTATACCGCGCGCCACCACACATTCTTCGAGATGCTGGGCAACTTTTCGTTCGGCGATTATTTCAAGGATCTCGCCATCGAGCTCGCCTGGAACCTGGTGACGAAGGAGTTCGGCCTGCCGGCCGACCGGCTGCTGGTGACGGTGTTTGCCGAGGACGACGAGGCCTTCGATCTCTGGAAGAAAATCGCCGGCCTGCCGGAGTCAAAAATCATCCGGATCCCGACCTCTGACAACTTCTGGTCCATGGGCGATACGGGCCCGTGCGGACCGTGCTCGGAAATCTTCTATGATCACGGCGACCACATTCCCGGCGGCCCTCCCGGCAGCCCGGACGAGGACGGCGACCGGTTCATCGAGATCTGGAACCTGGTCTTCATGCAGTTCGAGCAGGTGACCAAGGACGAGCGGATCAATCTGCCGCGGCCGTCGATCGACACCGGCATGGGGCTTGAGCGCATCTCCGCCGTTCTGCAGGGCACGCACGACAATTATGAAACCGACCTCATGCGCGCGCTGATCCGGGCGTCTGTCGATGCGTCGAATGTTGATGCGCAAGGCGCGCACAATGTCAGCCACCGGGTCATCGCCGATCACCTGCGCACGTCCAGCTTCCTGATTGCCGACGGCGTGCTGCCGTCGAATGAGGGCCGCGGCTACGTTCTGCGGCGCATCATGCGCCGGGCCATGCGCCATGCCGAGCTGCTCGGCGTGCGCGATCCGCTGATCTGGCGGCTGGTGCCGGCCCTCGTCCGCGAGATGGGCCAGGCCTTCCCGGAACTGCACCGGGCGGAAGCCCTGATCACCGAGACGCTGAAGCTCGAGGAGACGCGGTTCCGCAAGACCCTCGACCGCGGCCTGCGTATGCTGGACGAGGCGACCACCGATCTCGACAGCGGCGGCACGCTCGACGGCGAGGTCGCCTTCAAGCTCTATGACACCTACGGATTTCCGCTGGACCTCACCGAAGATGCGCTCAGGTCGCGGGGCATCGCCGTCGATACCGACGGTTTCAACGAAGCCATGGAGCGCCAGCGCGCGGAAGCCCGCGCCGCCTGGGTCGGCTCCGGCGACGCGGCGACGGAACAGGTCTGGTTCGAACTGCGCGAGGAGGTCGGCGCCACCGAATTCCTCGGCTACGAGGCGGAATTCGCCGAGGGCGTCGTTGTCGGCATTGTGGTCGAAGGTGAACGCGTGGAGCGGGCAGAGGCCGGGAACGAGGCGACCGTCATCCTCAACCAGACGCCGTTTTATGCCGAATCCGGCGGCCAGATCGGTGACCGGGGCGTGATGGTCGGTGCCGAAGATGCCCGGTTCCTGGTCTCCGACACACAGAAGAAGCTGGGTGATCTGTTCGCCCATCAGGGCAAGGTCGATGCCGGCGCGATTGCCGTCGGAGATCCGCTCGAACTGATCGTCGATCACGGACGGCGCAGCGGCACGCGCGCCAATCACTCTGCGACCCACCTGCTGCATGAGGCCTTGCGCCGGACACTCGGCGCCCATGTCGCGCAGAAAGGTTCGCTGGTCGAGCCGACGCGGCTGCGGTTCGACTTCAGCCATCCCAAGGGCATGAGCGAGGAGGAAATGTCCGCCGTCGAGGAAATCGCGAACGGCGTGATTCTGCAGAACGGCGAGGTCGTCACCCGGCTCATGAGTGTCGACGAGGCGATCGACTCAGGCGCGCTTGCGCTGTTCGGAGAGAAGTACGGTGACGAGGTCCGGGTTGTTTCCATGGGCAAGGACGTGATCGAAGGCGGACAGGAGAAGGACTATTCGGTCGAGCTTTGCGGCGGCACGCATGTGCGCCGCACCGGTGACATCGGGCTGGTCAAGATCGTCGGCGAAGGCGCCGTTGCTGCCGGTGTCCGGCGCATCGAGGCGCTGACCGGTGCCGGCGCACGGGCCTATTTCGACGAGCAGGACCGGCGTGTCCGCGATGCCGCGGCTATCCTGAAGGCGCCGCCGCAGGAACTGACCGAGCGGGTTCAGGCCCTGGTCGAGGAGCGCCGCAAGATGGAGCGCGAGGTTGCCGACCTGAAGCGTCAGGTTGCCATGGGCGGCGGTTCATCCGGTGGCGGCGATGAAGGCATACGCGATATCGGCTCCGTCAAGGTCATGGCGCGCGCGCTGACCGGCATCAGCCCGAAGGATCTGCGCGGGCTGGTGGACGACGGCAAGAAGAAACTCGGGTCGGGCATTGTCGCGATCATCGGTGTCAACGACGAGGGCAAGGCCGGCATCGCGGTCGGCGTGACGAGCGACCTGACGGACTCCTACAATGCCGTCGATCTGGTCCAGGTCGGCGCCGCGGCGCTGGGCGGCAAGGGCGGCGGCGGGCGTCCCGACATGGCGCAGGCCGGCGGTCCCGACGGGACGAAGGCGGACGCGGCGATCGATGCGATTGCCCAACGGGTCGGCGAACTGGCCGGCGCGGCCTGACACCGGCAGTCCGGCACGCCGCGGGGCCTGAACGAGGCGGAGCGGAATGACGACGAAGCAGCCAGACGGATTGCGGCGGTTTCGCGAGCGTCTTCACGACGTGCTCGAGCAGGGCCACGGTGAAGACAAGCTCAGCCTTGCCGTGGATGCCGCGATCATCATCCTCATTCTGGCGAACGTGGCCGCGTTTTCCCTGGAAACGGTGGACAGCATCGCGGCGCGTTACGGCGATCTGCTCGACGCCTTCAACGTGTTTTCCGTGATCGTCTTCACGATCGAGTATGCCGCACGCCTCTGGGTCTGTATCGAGCTGCCGCCCCTGCGGCACCTGCCCGGATGGAAGGCGCGCCTGCAATTTGCCTCCCGGCCGCTGCTCATTGTCGATCTGCTGGCGATCCTGCCTTTCTATCTGTCCGCCCTGTTCAGCGTCGATCTCAGGATCCTGCGGGTGCTGCGGCTTCTGCGGTTTCTCAAGGTGGCGCGCTATTCGCCGGCCCTGCAGACGCTCGGTCGCGTCATTGCAAACGAACGCCGCGCGCTCGTCGGCGCCTGTATCATCATGTTCGCGCTCATGCTGTTCTCATCTACCATCATGTATTTCCTAGAGCGCGAGGCGCAGCCGGAGGCCTTCGGCAGCATCCCGGCCGCTGCCTGGTGGGCGCTCGCCACCCTGACCACGGTCGGGTTCGGCGATGTCACGCCGGTCACGGCCGCCGGAAAGTTCTTCGGCGGTCTCGTCATGGTGTTCGGCGTGGGCATGGCGGCACTTCCGGTCGGCATTCTCGCCACGGGGTTCACCCAGGAAGTCGGCAAGCGCGATTTCGTCATCACCTGGAGCATGGTGGTCCGCGTGCCGATCTTCGCTGAACTCAAGGCGGCGTCGATCGCCAAGGTGGTCTCCCATCTGCGCACTCAGAGCTACGAGCCCGGAGGGGAAATCCTGCGGGCGGACGAGGAGATCCAGTCCATTTTTCTGGTCGCATCAGGCGACGTGGAGATCGAATGGAGCGGCGGGACCGCGGAACTGAAGGCCGGCGACTATTTCGGCGAAAGCGCGTTGCTCGACCGTGAGAAACGCCATGTCTGGTCGGCGACGGCACTGACCAAGTGCGACATGCTGCTGCTCGACCGGCACGATTTCGAACATCTGATGGCGGAAGATAAGGACCTTCGCGAACAGGTCGAAAAGGCCGCCTCCGACCGCCGGGCGCTGGCGCAGAGCTTCCTGGACGAGGCCGAGCTCAAAAAGAAGACGCCGCCCGAAGGCGGCGCCTGAATTCCTTGCTGTACCGGGCCTGAGGACTAGCTCATGGCCTTCTGCAGGTTCTCGTCGATCTTGTCGAGGAAGCCCGTGGTCGACAGCCATTCCTGGTCCGGGCCGATCAGCAGCGCCAGGTCCTTGGTCATGTGGCCGCTCTCGACCGTGTCGACGCAGACCTTCTCCAGCGTGGCCGCGAAATTCTTGAGCTGCTCGTTGCCGTCGAGCTTGCCGCGGTGCGCCAGACCCCGGGTCCAGGCAAAGATCGATGCGATCGAGTTGGTCGATGTTTCTTCGCCGCGCTGGTGCGCGCGGAAGTGGCGTGTGACCGTCCCGTGGGCAGCCTCCGCCTCGACCGTCTTGCCGTCCGGTGTCATCAGAACGCTGGTCATCAGACCGAGTGATCCGAACCCCTGCGCGACCGTGTCGGACTGGACGTCGCCGTCGTAGTTCTTGCACGCCCAGATGAACTTGCCGCTCCACTTCAGTGCCGCGGCGACCATGTCGTCGATCAGACGGTGCTCGTAGGTGACGCCGGCCTTGTCGAACTCGGCCTTGAACTCGCTCTCGAAGACTTCCTCGAAGAGGTCCTTGAAGCGGCCGTCATAGGCTTTGAGGATCGTGTTCTTGGTCGAGAGGTAAACCGGCCAGCCCCGGTTAAGGCCATAGGAGAAGCAGGCGCGGGCAAAATCCCTGATCGAATCGTCGAGGTTGTACATGGCGAGCGAGACGCCGGAGCCGGTGAAGTCGAACACCTCGCGCTCGATCGTGTCCGAGCCGTCCTCGGCTTCCCACTTGATGGTCAGCTTGCCCTTGCCCGGTACGAGGAAGTCGGTCGCGCGATACTGGTCGCCGAAGGCATGACGGCCGACAACGATCGGGTCGGTCCAGCCGGGAACGAGCCGCGGTACGTTCTTGCAGATGATCGGCTCGCGGAAGACCGTGCCGCCGAGAATGTTACGGATTGTGCCGTTGGGCGAACGCCACATCTGCTTCAGGTTGAATTCCTCGACGCGGGCTTCGTCCGGCGTGATAGTCGCGCATTTCACGCCGACGCCGTATTCCCGGATCGCGTTGGCCGCGTCGATGGTGATCTGGTCGTCGGTGGCATCCCGGCTCTCGACACCGAGATCGTAATATTTGAGGTCGATATCGAGATAGGGGTGGACCAGCTTGTCCTTGATGAACTGCCAGATGATGCGTGTCATCTCGTCGCCATCGAGTTCGACAACCGGATTTTCAACCTTGATCTTGGACATTTGAGGAGCCTCGAATGATGTGTGTTCGGAACTGGGCGGCATCTCAGGATTGATCGGCATCGCCCGAATGAGAGACTGCGCCCTGAGGCGCGCGCGAACCCTATAGCATCGTACGGGCGTTGATAAAACCCAACCTATGGCGTATGGCAACGTTTCGGCTTTTCAGCCGCCCGGGCCCCGCGAACCCTCGCGTTCAGGCCCGGGTAGAAGACGAACACATCCGGATGCGACATGGCAGGAACGGATCAGCGCCGCGACCCTCTCACCGGTGGGCCGGCGATCATTCTGGTGAAACCGCAGCTCGGCGAGAATATCGGCACGGCCGCGCGGGCGATGGCCAATTTCGGCCTTTCGGACCTGCGCCTCGTGGCACCCCGCGACGGCTGGCCCAACCCGATGGCGAACAAGGCGTGTTCGGGTGCCGACTGGGTGATCGAAGGGACGCGGGTCTACGACACCACCGAGGAAGCCGTTGCCGACCTGACGCTGGTCTATGCGACGACGGCGCGCAGCCGCGACATGGTCAAACCGTTCGAGACGCCGGAGGGTGCCGCCGCGCAGCTTCGGGCGCGGATCAATGACGGGGAGGGCGTAGGCGTGCTTTTCGGGCCGGAGCGCACCGGCCTGCACAACGATGACGTCGCTCTTGCCGACGCCATCCTCACCGCGCCCGTCAATCCGGCGTTCGCCTCGCTCAACCTCGCCCAGGCCGTGCTGCTCGTCGGCTACGAATGGTTCAAGACCGGTGACGTGACCTATGGCGACGGGGCCGTCGGGCCCGGCGCGGTCTCCGAACTGGGCCTGCGCATGCCGGGAACGCGGCAGGCGACCAAGGAGGAGCTGGTCGGCTTCTTCGAACATCTTGAGACGGAACTCGACGAGGCCGGTTTTCTGCGGCCGCCGGAAAAGCGGCCGGCCATGGTGCGGAACCTGCGCAACCTGTTCCAGCGAACAGCGATGACCGAACAGGACGTGCGCACCCTGCGTGGGGTGGTGGCTGCCCTGGTGCGCCATCACCTCAGACCCAAGCCGGAGCGGAAGCCTTGAACGGGCGCCCCCGCGTCATCGTTTTCGATTCCGGCGTCGGCGGTCTTACCGTGCTGGAGCAGATCCATGCGCTTCGACCGGACGCCGAATATATCTATGCTGCCGATAATGCGGCCTTTCCCTATGGCGGCATGCCCGAGGAAAAACTCGTCGCGCGGATACTGGATGTTGCCGGCACGCTGATCGGCCGGTTCGATCCGGATGTGTTCGTCGTCGCCTGCAACACGGCCAGCACGCTCGCCCTGAACCATCTCCGAGAAGCTTTCGATATACCCTTCGTCGGGACCGTTCCGGCGATCAAGGTGGCCGCGGAGACCACTGAAACCGGGATCGTCGGCGTGCTTGCGACGCCCGCAACCGCGGACCGGGAGTACACACGTGAGCTGATCGCGTCATTCGCGGCCGATTGCCGGGTCTGTCTGGTCGGTGCCGAGCATCTGGCACGTTGGGCCGAGGACAAGCTCGCGGGCCGGCCGGTGTCGCACGACGAGATGGTTTACGAAGTCGCGCCGGCGTTCATCGAGGATCAAGCCGGCGGCAGCAGCCGGCGGACAGACGTGGTGGTTCTCGCGTGCACGCATTACCCGCTTCTGCGCGACGAGATTGCCGCGGCAGCGCCCTGGCCGGTGACGCTGATCGATCCCGCGTCCGCAATAGCCCGGCGTGTCACGCATTTCATCGGAACGTCCGGGAATGGCGACCGGGCCGCCGTGCCCGACGGCCTCGCTGTCTTCACCGGCAGCGGGGATGCAACGCCCGGTCTTGCCCGCATTCTTGAGAGATACGGCATCGGCACCATCGAGACGGATGTCCCGGTCATTCCTGCCTGATTGGGTTTGACGCAACGGCGTGAGATCGTGTATGACCCTCGCCAGACGCGGGTCAATTGGGCCCGCGTTTTCTTGCATGCCTGTGATTTGCCGCGATCCCGCGGCTTATCTGTCGGTCCGGAGACGGGCAGAGGAGGGCGTGCTTCATATTCAAGACGACCGTTTTTAACAGGTTAGACAGGTAACAAGACACGATGTCGAAACGAATCCAATCGAAGTACAAGATCGATCGCCGCATGGGCGAGAACATCTGGGGCCGTCCGAAGAGCCCCGTCAACAGGCGCGAATACGGTCCCGGCGTGCACGGGCAGCGGCGGCGCCAGAAACTGTCGGACTTCGGCGTTCAGCTGCGCGCAAAGCAGAAGCTGAAAGGCTATTACGGCAATATCACCGAGAAGCAGTTCAAGAGAACGTACAAGGAAGCCTCGCGGATGCGGGGTGACACGGGCGAGAACCTGATCGGTCTGCTCGAGCGCCGTCTCGATGCGATGGTCTACCGCGCCAAGTTCGTCCCGACCGTGTTTGCAGCGCGCCAGTTCGTGAGCCACGGCCATGTCAAGGTGAACGGACAGAAGGTCAATATCCCGAGCTACCGCCTCAAGGTCGGCGACGTGGTCGAGATCAAGGAGAAATCCCGCGACATGACCCTCGTGATCGAGGGCACGCAGAGCGGCGAGCGCGACGTTCCGGACTACATCGATTTCGACGGCAAGAAGATGGCAGCAACCCTGACGCGCGTTCCGGGCTTGGCTGAAGTGCCATATCCTGTCAGAATGGAGCCGAACTTGGTCGTCGAGTTCTACTCGCGCTGATCAGACACTAATTCGTATCACCAGTTCGCTGGGGGCTGGATTACGCAAAACGGCCGCAACTTCAAAAAGTTGCGGCCGTTCCTTTATGGCTTGATTCAGGCTGCGCCGACGCTTCAGGCTTCCACTAGGTCGATCCCGTTTTCCGCGAGATACGGCTTCAATTCCTGCTTTTCGAACATTTCGCGAATGATATCGCAACCGCCGACGAACTCTCCCTTGACGTAAAGCTGCGGGATTGTCGGCCAGTTGGCGAATTCCTTGATGCCGTGGCGAAGGTCGTCGCTGTCCAGCACGTTGATGCCCTTGAAGGGAACGCCGAGGTAATCGAGGATCTGTACGACCTGGCTCGAGAACCCGCACTGCGGGAAGCTCGGTGTGCCTTTCATGAACAGCACCACGTCGTTGCCGTTCACTTCGTTCGAGATCCAGTCCTTAATGCCGTCGTTGCTCATATCTTCAATCCGGTTGTGTTGTCCGGCCGGGAGGGCGGCCGGTCTGGTTATCAATCTTCAGGCGCCGAGGTCTGCAATGCCAGCGCGTGCAGTTCCGTCCCCATATTCCCCTGGAGCGCCTTGTAAACAAGCTGATGCTGCTGGACACGGGACTTGCCCTTGAAGGCCGGCGAGACCACCGTTGCCGCATAATGGTCGCCATCGCCGCGGAGATCGGTAATCGTCACCGTGGCGTCCGGAATCCCTTCCTTGATCAGGGATTCGATTTCCTTGGCGTCCATTGGCATCGCGTCAATGCTTCCTTGCCGTTCCGACTATTCGTCCAATAAAGGTCGTTCAGATAGAGGTTTTAGCGCCGTCCATGTAATTCGGCAACCAGCCCTCGTGAACGCGCCGCAGATCCTCCATTGATATGGGCTCGGTGCCGTTCACGGTCAAATCGGTCCCGCCGGTCCGGCCGGTGCGCCGTGCAGCGACCGCGGCGGCTTCCGCGCGTGCCAGAACCTCGTCAACGGCTGACGGCGCGACGGCCACAACGTAACGTCCCTGATCCTCGCCGAAGAGCAGGGCATGGGCGGGAAGAGCTGTGCCGTCCGTCGCAATGTCAGCGCCGATATTGCCCGCCATGGCCATTTCCGCGATGGCCACGTAGAGCCCGCCGTCGGAACAGTCATGCACGGCCTCGACAAGGCCGTCGCGGATCAGGCCCCGGATCAGATCTCCGGCGGCCCTTTCCTGCTCAAGATCGACCGGCGGCGGCGTGCCCTTCACGTCGCCGACGATATCGCGCTGATAGATGGACTGGCCCAGATGGCCATGTTCTGCGCCGATGACGAGCAGCACGTCACCATCCCGCGAGGATGCGGCGCGCGCCATCTTGGATACATCCGGCAGGACGCCGATACCGCCCACGGCGGGCGTCGGTATGATGCCCTTGCCGTTGGTTTCGTTGTAGAACGACACGTTGCCCGAGACGACCGGGAAATCGAGCGCGCGGCAGGCGTCGCTCATGCCTTCGACCGCGCCGGCGAACTGTCCCATGATTTCCGGGCGCTCCGGGCTGCCGAAGTTCATGCAATCCGTGATCGCCAGGGGATCGGCCCCGACCGCCGTCAGGTTGCGCCATGCTTCCGCAACAGCCTGCTTGCCGCCCTCGACCGGGTCGGCAAAACAGTAGCGCGGCGTGACGTCGGTCGTCACAGCAAGGCCCTTGCGGGTGCCGTGGATGCGCACGACGGCCGCATCTCCGCCCGGCCGGGCCACGGTATCGCCCATCACCATGTGATCGTACTGGTCCCAGACCCAGCGTCTGGAGCAGAGATCGGGCGAGCCGATCATCTTCAGAAGCGTATCGGACAGGCTGTTCGGCGCCGGAACGTCGTCCGGGGCAACCACCGGCTGCGCCGGCGTCGGTTTCCAGGGGCGGTTGTAGACCGGTCCGTCGTTCGCCAGCGCGCCGATCGGGATATCCGCCTCTGTGCGGCCCTCGTGGGTCACGACAAGACGGCCGGTGTCTGTTGTCTGGCCGACGACCGCGATATCGAGGCCCCATTTCTCGAAGATCTCGGTGGCGCGGTCTTCCTTGCCCGGGCGCAAGACCATGAGCATGCGCTCCTGGCTTTCCGACAGCATCATCTCGTATGCGGTCATGCCGTCTTCGCGGCAGGGCACGTTGTCGAGGTCGAGTGCAAAGCCCACGCCGCCCTTGTCACCCATTTCCACGGAGGAAGACGTGAGGCCGGCAGCGCCCATGTCCTGGATGCCGATGATGGCATCCTCGCTCATGAGTTCGAGGCAGGCTTCCAGTAGAAGCTTTTCGGTGAACGGGTCGCCGACCTGAACGGTCGGGCGCTTTTCGTCCGAGTCGTCGTCGAACTCCGCAGATGCCATCGTCGCGCCGTGGATACCGTCGCGCCCGGTCTTGGAGCCGACATAGACGACCGGATTGCCGACGCCGGACGCTGCGGCATAGAAGATGCGGTCCTGATCGGCCAGCCCGACGCACATGGCGTTGACGAGGATGTTGGCGTCATAGCTTGTGTCGAAATTGACCTCACCGCCGACGGTGGGAATGCCGACGCAGTTGCCGTAGCCGCCGATACCGGCGACGACGCCCGACACCAGGTGCCTCGTCTTCTCGTGCTCCGGCGATCCGAAGCGAAGCGCGTTCATGTTCGCAATCGGCCGCGCACCCATGGTGAAGACGTCGCGCATGATACCACCGACGCCCGTGGCCGCGCCCTGATAGGGTTCGATGAAGGACGGATGGTTGTGGCTTTCCATCTTGAAGACTGCGGCCTGACCGTCGCCGATATCGACGATGCCCGCGTTCTCGCCCGGTCCGCAGATCACCTGCGGGCCTTCGGTCGGGAATTTCTTCAGCCAGACACGGGACGACTTGTAGGAGCAGTGCTCGCTCCACATGACGGAGAAGATGCCGAGCTCCGTGATGTTGGGTTCGCGGCCCATGATGTCGCAGATCCGGCCGTATTCGTCTTCGGTCAGGCCGTGTTCGGAAACGACATCCGGGGTAATGGCCTGTGCGGCCGCCGATTGCCCGCTCACTGCAGAGCCTCCACGAGACCGTCGAACATGCCGCGTCCGTCCTCGCCGCCGAGTTCCCTGTCGGCCAGCCGTTCGGGGTGGGGCATAAGACCCAGCACCGTCCCTGTTTCGTTATAGATGCCGGCAATGCTGCGCGCCGATCCGTTCGGATTGGCGTCTTCCGTGGTCTCGCCGTCGCCGTCGCAATACCGGAATGCGACCCGGTTTTCACCCTCCAGGCGGTCCAGCGTGTCGTCATCGGCGAAATAATTGCCGTCGTGGTGCGCGATCGGGATCGTGATCACCTGGCCCATGTCATATTTGCCCGAGAAGGCCGTGTCGTTGCGCTCAACGCGCAGGCCGACATCGCGGCAGATGTATTTCAGCGAGTTGTTGCGCATGAGAACGCCGGGCAGAAGGCCGGATTCCGTCAGCACCTGGAAGCCGTTGCAGATACCGAGCACCGGCGTGCCGGCTTTGGCCTTGGCCACCACGTCCTTCATGATCGGCGACTTGGCCGCCATGGCGCCGCAGCGCAGATAATCGCCATAGGCGAAGCCGCCGGGCAGCACGATCAGATCGGAGTCGGGCACCTGCGTATCGCCGTGCCAGACCATCGAGGCCGGTTTGCCCATGGATTTTTCGAGCGTAACGGCGACATCCCTGTCGCAGTTCGACCCGGGAAAGACGATCACCGAAGCTTTCATGCCGCGTCCAGCTCGATCTCGTAATTTTCGATGACGGTGTTGGCGAGCAGCTTCTCGCACATCTGCTCGACGGCCCTGCGGGCCTCGGCCTCGTCGCTTTCGGCCAGTTCCAGTTCCAGGAACTTGCCCTGGCGGACATTGTCGACACCGTCGAAACCCAGGCCTTCGAGGGCGTTCTCGATGGCCTTGCCCTGAGGGTCGAGGACACCGTTCTTCAATGTAACCTTGATGCGCGCTTTCATGGTTGGTGAAGCTCTCCGTTCATTTCACCAGCACCGGACCGGAAGGCTCCGGCCGGTCGTTTTCGATCAGGATGCCGAGGCGGCGGGCGACCTCGCGATAGGCCTCCATAAGCCCGCCCATGTCCCGCCGGAAGCGGTCCTTGTCGAGCTTGTCGTCGGTCTGAATGTCCCACAGCCGGCAGGAGTCGGGACTGATCTCGTCGGCCAGCACAACCCGCATCATGTCATTCTCGTAGAGCCGGCCGAACTCGATCTTGAAGTCCACCAGCCTGATGCCGATGCCGAGAAACAGCCCGGACAGGAAATCGTTGATGCGGATGGCGAGCGCCATCATGTCGTCGATCTCCTGGGGCGTGGCCCAGCCGAATGCGGTGATGTGTTCCTCGGAAACCAGCGGATCGCCGAGTTCGTCCGACTTATAGCAAAATTCTATGATCGAGCGGGGCAGGGTGGTGCCCTCGTCGATGCCGAGCCTCTTCGACAGGCTTCCGGCCGCCACATTGCGCATGATCACTTCGACGGGAATGATCTCGACCTCGCGGATGAGCTGTTCGCGCATGTTGAGGCGGCGCATGAAATGGGTCGGGATGCCGATGTCGTTCAGCCGGGTGAACAGGTATTCCGAAATCCTGTTGTTCAGGACTCCCTTGCCGTCGATGGTGTCGCGCTTCTGGTTGTTGAAGGCTGTAGCATCGTCCTTGAAATGTTGAACTAGAGTGCCCGGCTCAGGTCCTTCGTAAAGCACCTTTGCCTTGCCCTCGTACACGCGGCGCCGACGGCTCATTGGTGTGATTCCCTGTTGTGCATCCGCTTCACTGCGGTGCGGCAATTGCGATGGATAAGTTTTGGACCTCTACGGAACACTGTCCCGGCTTTCTGCCAACGTCCGCGTCCAACTCGAATCAAGAACTGACCTGGGTGCAAATTACTCCAACGCGGCACGGGGTACAATCTGATCAGGCATTTGATAACCGCCAATGGCGCACGGCACAATAGTGCTGTTGCCTTGGCGACTTTCGCGGGCTATGCCTAGCCGCAATCGGCATAATCCAGTCATTCACGGAGTAGAACTAAATGTCCGAATTCGACAAGCGCGAGGAAGGCTTCGAACGGAAGTTCGCACACGACGAGGAGCTCAAGTTCAAGGCGACGGCGCGGCGCAACAAACTGCTTGGCCTGTGGGCCGCAGAGAAGCTCGGCTATGAGGGCGACGAGGCGGAGGAATACGCCAAGTCCGTGGTCAAGGCCGACTTCGAAGAGCCCGGTGACGAAGACGTTTTCCGCAAGGTCCGCCAGGATTTCGACGCCAACGGCGTAGACCAGTCCGACCACCAGATTCGCCGGACCATGGACGAACTGATGAACGAGGCGATGACCCAGCTCCGCGACCAGGGGTAGACTTTTCGAAGGGCGCAGAAGCCCGAGGACTTTCATGATCGAGAATGGCCTGAGCGCGCGGCTTGCCGCCGGCGAAACCCTTTATGCTGCGTGGCTCAGCGTCCCGTCACGCGCGCTCGCGGAAACACTTGCGCAGTGCACCTGGGACGCCGTGATCGTCGACATGCAGCACGGGGCGATCGGCTACGAGTCGATGCTCGACATGGTCGGTGGAATCGCCGGCGCCGGACAGCCCGCGATCGTGCGCATGCCAATGGGGGACGACGGCCTTGTCGGCCGGATTCTCGATGCCGGATCGCAGGGTGTCATCTGTCCGATGGTCGATACCGGACATGAGGCGGCAGCACTTGTCAGAGCCACGAAATATGCGCCCACCGGCATGCGGAGCTGGGGGCCGAACCGGGCAATGGCGGCACTCGGCCTTGACCGGGACAGCTATCTCGCGCAGGCGAACGACTTTTGCTCCGCCTGGGCGATGGTGGAGACGGATACGGCGCTCAGCAATATCAACTCGATCCTGTCCCACAAGGCGCTCGACGGCGTTTTCGTCGGACCGAACGATCTCTGCATCGCGCTGACCGGCGGCCGCGCGGTCAATCCGAGCGAGCCCGAGGTTCTCGATGCCATCTCGCTGATTGCGCGCCGCGCTAGCGCGCATGGCGTCTATGCCGGTATCTACGCCAACAACCCGGACCTTGCGCGCATCTACGCGGATATGGGTTACCGGTTCATCGCCATCGGCCAGGATCTCACCTACGCGCGTGTCGGCAGCGAGTTACTGCTCGAGGCGGCAAAGGATTCCGGCGAAGACGAAGTGTCTGAGGCAAGCTGAATCATCACGGTTTTTCAGTGCGTTGTGCGCCAGTGCTGCGAGACCGCCGCAAGTGCTGTGGTTGGTGGAACCGGTTCAATAACCTCAGTTTATGAAGGCATTTTGCGTCTAAATTGAATTTTAAGGCCTGTCTGCCAGGCTCTGTCGTCTGCGGGACATCGAGGTTCACCCTTCGAGGAAGGAGCCACGGGTCCATGAGGCAACAACATGGCAGGCGGGGTCTACTGCGCAGGCTCGCAAAGGACCGCCGAGGCGTTTCCGGCGTCACATTCGCATTCGTAATGATCCTGGTTCTTTCGATGACGGGCATCGCCATCGACTACATCCAGGCGTTTCTGGTCAAGAACAGGCTGCAGCACGCACTCGATGCGTCCGTGCTTGCTGCGGCAACGCGCACCGGCATTTCGAACGATGACCGGATTGCGCACGCCAGGCAGGTTTTCTCCGCCAATTTCCCGGTAGCCGAGTTCGGCACACCGGCGATTCCGTCGATAAACATCGGCAGCGACGGCAAGGTGACGGGCACCGTGACCGCCGTTGTCGATACGACACTTTCGAAGGTCATGGGCTTCGACAACCTGAATGTCGGGGCGCTGTCGGAGGTGCAGTCGGATTCGGCGCAGGGCGAAGTCGTGCTCGTGCTCGATTATTCCGGGTCCATGGATTCCGACGGCAAATACGAGGCCATGCGCGATGCCGCGACTGAGCTGATCAACATGCTGTCGAACAATGGCACGAACGCGGGCGTCAAATTTGGCCTGGTGCCGTTTTCGGCCCACGTTTTCGGAACGTTGGAGAGCGACTACATCATTGATGAAACGCCGGGGGGCTTGTGGACCAACTGCACCCAGGACCGCCGATCGCCTCACAACATCCAGGATACGACGCCCGATCCGACTGATGACCCCACCAAATGGGGCATGACCTGTACGGCGAGCGAAGATGATGACGACGACGATGATGATGACGATGACGATGATGACTCAGCAGGTGCCTGCAACGCCTATTCGGTGTGCACCAACTATTCGAGCCGGAATCTCATCATCCAGCCGCTGAGTTCCAATCATGCGACGACGATCAGCAATCTCAACAGCATGAGCCCTTACGCGAACACCCATATTTCGCTCGGCCTGTCATTCGGTTGGCATCTGATCTCACCGAACCCGCCCTGGCAGGAAGGCGTGGCCTATAACTCGCCGGGCCATCTGAAGGCCATCGTGCTGCTGACGGACGGCCGGCAAACCTCGAACGGCTGGGGGCCGGGCGATACGCAGTCCGTCTCCAACGCCGAGGACAACCTTGAGGCCATGTGCACCGCCATCAAGGACAAGGGCGTTACAATGCTGACCGTGGCGTTTGACCTGAATGACAGCGACACCGAGACTCGCCTGCGAAACTGCGCATCTTCGGACGACCACTTCTTCTTCGATGTCGACACCGGGGCCGAGCTGCTCGCCGCCTTCAAGTCGATCGGCATGCAGCTTGGCGGTCTGATGCGGCTATCGAAATAGGACGTGCCCCGGCCTTTGATGGCCAGCTCCTCTGCCAACAAACCGGATGCCGGACGCCGCCTGTTCGTTGTAATGATGTCGGCTGGATAATCTGTACGGCAGGGAGCGAACTTCGTGCAGGATTCGACACAGGTCGCTATTCAGGATGTGGACAAGGCGGCAGACCGGATTGCCGGCCGTGTGCTGGTCACGCCCACAAAAGTGTCGCCTTCGCTCTCAGAGAGGGCGGGGGTGCCGGTCCATCTCAAACTTGAACATCATCAGATCACGGGCAGCTTCAAGCTGCGCGGCGCGACCAATGCGGTTCTCAGCCTGACGGATGCAGAACGGGATTGCGGCGTGGTTGGTGTGTCGACCGGCAATCACGGCCGCGGTTTGGCCTATGCCGCGAAGCGGGCCGGGACACGATGCATCATCTGCATGTCGGAACTCGTGCCCCAGAACAAGATCGACGGCATCAGGGCGCAGGGCGCGGAAGTCCGCATCATCGGCCGGTCCCAGGACGACGCGCAGGTGGAGGCGGACCGCCTGGTCGCCGAAGACGGCATGACCATGGTGCCGCCGTTCGATCATCCGGCGATCATTTCAGGCCAGGGGACGGTGGGGCTGGAGATCCTCGATCAGGTGCCGGACGCCGAAACGGTACTGGTTCCGCTGTCCGGCGGCGGGCTGATCGCCGGCGTGGCTACGGCGCTCAAGGCCCACAAGCCCGGTATCCGCGTCGTCGGCATTTCCATGGAACGCGGAGCAGCGATGTATGAGTGCCTTGAAGCCGGCAAGCCGATCTTCGTCGAGGAAATGCCGACGCTCGCCGACGCACTCGGCGGCGGGATCGGCCTCGACAACCGGCTGACTTTTGCG
The DNA here is from genome assembly GCA_965198845.1 of Hyphomicrobiales bacterium. Lineage (GTDB taxonomy): Bacteria > Pseudomonadota > Alphaproteobacteria > Rhizobiales > JAJFHC01 > CBDAQD01. The sequence goes on along the minus strand of CBDAQD010000002.1, from coordinate 4,301,495 downwards.
ATGGTACGCGATCTGGTCGACGACGTCGTGTTGGTCAGCGAGGCCGAGATTGCGGAAGCCGTCCGCCACGGATACTGGCAGGAACGCGAGATTGTCGAGGGCTCCGGGTCCGTGGGCATGGCGGCGATCCTGAGCGGGAAAGTAAAACCGGACGGTCCGGCCGTGGCGCTGCTGAGCGGGTGCAATCTGGACATGGGCCTCCATCACCGCATTATCTCCGGTGAAGATGTGGACGTGACAGGGGAGAAGGCGTAATCCATGCCGACTATCAAGATACTTACCGAGACCGAACTAAGGGCTGCGGTCCAGCTCGATCTGGAGGCCGTCGACTGTGTCGAAAAGGGGTTCACGACACTGGCGCAAGGGTCGGTCGTCATGCCGCCGATCATGTCCATGGAAATCGGGGACTTCAACGGGGAGGTCGATGTCAAGACGGCCTATGTTCCTGGCTTCGACAGCTACGCGATCAAGATGGCGTCCGGCTTTTTCGACAATCCCGGCCTCGGCCTGCCGAGTGCGTCCGGACTCATGGTCCTGTTTTCGTCCCGGACGGGCCTGGTCGAAGCGGTTCTGCTCGACAACGGCTATCTGACGGACGTGCGGACAGCGGCGGCGGGTGCGGTTGCGGCACGGCATCTGTCGCGCGAGGACAGCAGGAGTGCCTGCATCCTGGGCGCCGGCGCACAGGCGCAGCTGCAGCTTCAGGCGCTTTGTCTGGTGCGGCTCATCGAGCGCGCGACCATATGGGCGAGGGACAGGGACAAGGCGGCAACGGCCGCGGCGGAGTGCGCAGACCGGCTGGGGATTTCCGTCGAGGCTATGGAAGACGCCGAGGCGGCTGTCCGCGGTGCCGATGTCGTCATCACGACAACGCCGTCGACGTCACCTCTGGTCATGGCGGACTGGCTGCAGCCGGGCCAGCATGTGACCGCCATGGGATCAGACCAGGAACACAAGAACGAACTCGAACCCGCATGTATCGCGAAGGCGGATCTCCATGTGCCGGACCGGCAGGCGCAGACCGCGCTCTTGGGCGAGCTCCGGCCGGCGATCGAAGCCGGGATTGTGGCTCAGGATGCGGCATTTGCAGAGCTGGGCACTGTTGCTGCCGGAATGGCGCCGGGACGTGCGTCGCCGGAGTCCATAACAATCGCTGACCTGACAGGCACGGGCGTTCAGGATACGGTCATCGCCACTTTCGCCCGAGCCCGTGCCGCGGAGAGCGGTGCCGGAACGGATATCCGGAGTTGAGCGGCAGTGGGGAGTTCTTGATGCCCGATCCGGTCCTGCATTTCTCGCGGGAAGAATTCCGCGACCGTATCGCGAAGACGCGGCGCGCCATGGACGCGGCCGGCGTCGACCTCATTGTCGTCTCGGACCCCTCGAACATGGCGTGGCTAACCGGCTATGACGGCTGGTCGTTCTATGTGCATCAGGGCGTGCTGCTGGCGCAGGATGGCGATCCGGTCTGGTTCGGACGGGGGCAGGACGCCAACGGGGCGAAGCGCACGTGTTTCATGGCCCATGATGACATCGTCGGCTATCCGGACCACTACGTTCAATCGACCGAACGCCACCCGATGGACGTGCTGTCGAGCGTGATCGAGACCCGCGGCTGGAGCGCGGCGCGGATCGGCGTCGAAATGGACAATTACTGGTTCTCCGCCAAGGCCTTCGCCACCCTGCAGTCCCATCTTCCAAATGCCGGGTTCTCGGACACGACCGGCCTCGTCAACTGGCAGCGAGCGGTGAAATCGCCGCAGGAGCTCGATTACATGCGCAAGGCGGCCCGGTTGGTCGAACGGATGCATCAGCGCATCGCCGATGTGGTCGAGCCCGGCATGCGCAAATGCGATCTCGTGGCGGAAATCTACGACGCGTCGCTGCGGTACGACGAAAGCGTCGGCGCGGGCGGCGACTATCCGGGCATCGTGCCGCTGCTGCCGTCGGGCGAGGACGCGTCCGCCCCGCATCTCACCTGGGATGATGAGCCGATGAAGAGCGGCGAGGGGACGTTCTTCGAGATTGCCGGTGTGCACCGCCGCTATCACTGCCCGCTGTCGCGAACGGTCTTTCTCGGCAAGCCGACGCAGACCTTCCTCGATGCGGAGAAGGCCGTGCTGGAGGGCATGGACGCCGGGCTGGAGGCGGCGAGGGCGGGCAATCATTGCGAGGACATCGCGATCGCGTTCTTCGACGTGCTGGATCGCTACGGGATCGTGAAGGACAACCGGACCGGTTACGCGATCGGGCTGTCCTATCCGCCGGATTGGGGTGAGCGGACCATGTCGCTCCGGCGCGGCGACCGCACGGTGCTTGAAGAAAACATGACGTTCCATTTCATGACCGGCCTGTGGATGGAGAACTGGGGTCTGGAGATCACGGAAAGCATCGTGATCGGGCAATCGGCGCCGGAGTGCCTGGCCGATGTGCCGCGCAAGCTCTTCGTGAAGGACTGAGCCGGCATGAAACCAAATCCGATTTCGCCCACTGTGCCGTTCGATGAGGACGGGATTCACCACGGTTTCCTGCGGCTGCCTTACAGCCGCGATGATTCCGCATGGGGGTCGGTCATGATGCCGATCAGCGTGATCCGCAACGGCGAGGGGCCGACAGCACTCTTCACGGGCGCCAATCACGGCGACGAATATGAGGGACCCGTCGCACTGCAGGACATGGCCGTGACCATCGACCCGGGCGACGTGACGGGCCGGGTGATCATCGTGCCGGCGTTTAACTATCCCGCTTTCCGGGCCGCGACACGGACCTCGCCGATCGACAGCGGCAACATGAACCGGATCTTTCCGGGGCGGCCGGACGGCACGGTGACGGAAAAGATCGCCGATTACTTCCAGCGCACGCTGGTGCCGATGGCCGACGTGGTGGTGGATATCCATGCCGGAGGAAAGACGCTCGACTTCGTGCCCTTCGCCGCGGCCCACGTGCTGGAAGACAAGGTCCAGGACGAGGCGTGTTATGCCGCCATGCAGGCGTTCAACGCGCCATTTTCCATGAAGATGCTCGAGATCGACAGCGTCGGTATGTACGACTCAGCGGTCGAGGGGCAGGGCAAGGTCTTCGTCAGCACCGAACTCGGCGGCGGCGGGACGGCGACAGCGAAGTCTATCGGCATCGCCAAGAAGGGCCTGCGCAACGTGCTGATCCATTCCGGCATCCTCGCCGGTGAACAGGAGCGGGGCCCGTCGGTGAATCTCGACATGCCCGACGGCGACTGTTTCGTCTTCTCCGAACATGACGGCCTGAACGAGCCGATGGTCGACCTGGGCGAGACGGTGAATGCCGGGGAGACGGTGGCCCGCGTCTGGCCGGTCGACCGCATGGGCGTCGAGCCGGTCGTCTACAAGGCGAAGAGGAGCGGCATGCTCGTCGGGCGCCATTTCCCGGGGCTGATCAAGTCCGGCGACTGCATGGCCGTGATCGCGGACGTTCTGGAGTGAACTGCGCGTAGGTGCCTAGTAGGCGTATGCCACGCCGCCCGCATTGACAATCCGGCGGATCAGGTCGATCCGCATCAGGTCCTCGCCGACAATCACCGGTCCCGCATAGGCGGCCCGAACATCCTCGATCAGCTTTGACCTGTCGGTGTCGGGCGGGACGATATGTGTGAGCGCCAGCGCCTTGACGTTGGCAGCCGCCGCGACCTCGCCGACTTCATGGGACGCCGTGTGATAGGACGCAACGGCCCGCATGCCTTCGGCTGAGCGCGTGCCCGTCACCTTCATCTGCCCATGCACGAAGACCTCGTGGACAAGAAGGTCGGCATCGCGCGCCGCCGCGATGACATTGTCGCACTTGCGGGTGTCGCCGCTCAGGACGCAGGTCCGGTCATGCGCCATGATCTCGAAGCCGAAGGCCGGTTCGACCGGTTCGTGGTGCACGCGGAACGGCCGGACGGTCAGTCCGTCCTCCTCGATGAGGGGCGCTTCACTGTCGAATTCCGTAACCTCGATGTCGAATGCGGCCGTTGTCGTGCGTTTTTCGAATGCAATCCTGAGTTCGCGCTCTTCCCGCCACGCCGCCATCGTCTCATTGACGAAACGGGCAATCCCTAGCGGACCGAAGATTCTCTGCGGGCGGTCGCGGCTCTGGTGCCACGACGAGATGATGAGCTGATAGAGATCGACGAGATGGTCGGAATGGAGATGGGTGAAGAGGATGGCGTCGATGTCAGCACCGGTGACGCCTGCACCGACCAGCCGCTGGGTGACTCCCGACCCGGTATCGACCAGCAGGCGCTTGCCGCCGCATTCGACCAGCGTGGCCGGGCCGTAGCGTTCCGTCGAGACGACCGGGCAACCGGTTCCAAGCAGTGTTACGGCAAACGTGTCCGGCATGGCATTTGTCCGGTGTTGGCGGCGGCAGGCGAAAAGGCGGCGTCGGATCCGGGCACACTATGCCACAGTTTCTGTGTGCCACGACCGAATGCCGGTCGGCCGGAATGCGGTTTATGAGTTGCCGAAGACCCTGTCGAAGATCGTGCCGACGTGTTTGGTGTGGTAGCCGAGGTCGAACAGGGCTTCCAGATCCGCGTCGCTCAATGCCGCGCTAACTTCCGGGTCGGCCTTGAGCAGTTCGAGGAAGTTGCCTTCGCCGCGCCAGACGGGCATGGCGTTGCGCTGGACCAGGCGATAGGAGTCCTCGCGGCTGACGCCGGCCTGGGTCAGGGCCAGCAGGACGCGCTGCGAGTGGATCAGACCGCCCAGGCTGTCCATGTTGCGGATCATGTTCTCCGGGTAGACGACCAGCTTGTCGATAACGCCGGTCAGACGGCGCAGCGCGAAGTCGAGCGTGACCGTCGCGTCCGGGCCAATGCCGCGTTCAACGGAAGAATGCGAGATATCGCGCTCATGCCAGAGCGCCACGTTCTCCATCGCGGGCAGGGCCATGGAGCGCACGAGCCGGGCGAGGCCTGTCAGGTTTTCGGTCAGAACTGGGTTGCGCTTGTGCGGCATCGCCGACGACCCCTTCTGGCCCTCGGAGAAATACTCCTCGGCCTCAAGCACTTCGGTGCGCTGCAGATGGCGGATCTCGGTGGCGAGCCTCTCTATGGAGCTGGCAACGACGGCGAGCGTCGCAAAATACATGGCATGGCGGTCGCGGGGGATCACCTGCGTCGAAACCGGTTCCGGCTCCAGACCAAGAGCTTTCGATACGTGTTCCTCGACCCTTGGATCGATATTGGCAAAGGTCCCGACCGCGCCGGATATGGCGCAGGTGGCGACTTCGCGGCGGGCGGCGACAAGGCGTTCCCGGTTGCGGTCAAATTCCGCATAGGCCTGAGCCATTTTCAGGCCGAAGGTGACCGGCTCGGCATGGATGCCGTGGGACCGGCCGACGCAGACCGTGTCCCTGTGCTCGTGGGCGCGGCGTTTCAGCGCATCGAGCAGGGCATCCATGTCCTCGATCAGGAAATCCGCGGCACGCACCAGCTGCACGTTGAAACAGGTGTCCAGCACATCCGATGACGTCATGCCCTGGTGGACGAAGCGGGCCTCGGGACCGACATGTTCGGCCAGGTTGGTCAGGAACGCGATCACATCATGCTTGACCTCGCGTTCGATCTCGTCGATGCGATCGACCTCGAAGGCACCCTTTTCCCAGATCGTGGCGGCGGCTTCCTTCGGGATCACGCCCAGTTCTGCAAGCGCATCGCAGGCGTGCGCCTCGATCTCGAACCAGATGCGGAATTTCGTCTCGGGTTCCCAGATGGCGGCCATCTCGGGACGGGTATAGCGGGGAATCATCGCTGGGGCTCTTGCCGGTTGAGGAAACGTGGTCCATGTAGCAGAAGGGCTCCGCCATCACAATGGTGCGGCGGGGCGTTAGAGACGGATCTGATGTTCGAATACATTGTCAAAATACTGAGCATTGCCCTGGCGTTCATGCTCCTGGGGTTCGCAATGGCGGGACCGGCGGTGTCCGCCGAACCGTACCGGAAATATGCCGAGAGGCTGGTCGGCAAGCCGCCCTCAGGCGTCCGGTTTAGGCCGGATCTGGAGAGCAAGCTCAGCCGGAACGCATCGGCGCAGCGCAAGCGGAACGGCCGCAGCGGGCTCAAAGCCAGCAACCTCCTGCGCACGGCCGCCCGCGCCCAGGCGATCGATATCCTGAGGACGAACCGGGTCGGCCATGTGTCCAAGAGGGGAGACCGGTTCACGGTCCGGTTTTCCGCCTTTGCCGGCGACGAGGATCGTTACGGCATTCGCGGCGAGAACGCGTTGCGCAGCCAAAATGTCAGTAAGAACTCGGACACCCAGGCCCGCCACATGATGAAGGTCTGGCTCGGCAGCACCGGTCACCGGCGCAATCTGATGGCCCGCGACCACCGCTTCGTCAGCACCGGCGTCATTCAGGCCGGCGGGCGTTACTATGCGGTACAGATGTTCTGGGCCCCGCCGAAGCCGAAATCGCAGACCGACTGCCTGCTCGGTTGTGGTACCCTGGACGGGGCAACACTTCCCCTGGGAGGGAAACGTGACTGACATCACCGGCTACCACGCGCACGTCTATTTCGATGAAACCAGCGTCGACAAGGCGCGGGCAATATGCGAGCAGGCGCGCGACCTGTTCGGTGTCGAAATGGGCCGGGTCCACGAACGGCCCGTAGGCCCGCATCCCTGCTGGAGCTGCCAGCTCGCGTTTGGTCCGGAGCTGTTCGCCAAGGTCATGCCATGGCTGGCGCTCAACAGGGACGGTCTGGTCGTGTTCTGCCACCCGGAGACCGGCGACGTCATCGCCGACCATACCAGGCACGCAATCTGGATGGGCACGGGGATGGAGCTCGACCTGACACCGCTTGGCGGCTGAGGCTCGACCCAAATCCAAGAATCCGGTTGCACCGCACTATGAAGCGCGAGTAAGGTCGCGCCAGAACTCAACGGGGTGCCCCATCCGGGGCTGAGAGGTTTCAAGCCAACCCGTAGAACCTGACCCAGATCATGCTGGCGGAGGGAATTGAGGCCTGATTGACGGGACGCGGAATACAGGCCGCGCCCGGTATCTTCCCCCAAGCCCCGACCGCCGGCGCCGCAGCATGAGGTGCGCCCGTGAAATTTGCCGTCTGGGCCGCGCAGACACTGACCGCAGTCCGCAATCGCGGGCCGCGCGTACATTGCATCACGAACGATGCCGCCCAGGTCCTGAGCGCGAACATGCTGCTCGCCGTCGGCGCGCATCCGAGCCTGACGCTTGCCCGCGAGGAAATTGCGGACTTCATCGCCGGTGCCGACGCGCTTCTGGTCAATCTCGGCACGCTGGACGATCGTCGGCGTGCGGCCATCGACATTGCGCTTGAGACTGTGGCCGAAGACCCGATCCCGTGGCTGCTCGACCCCGTGTTTGCCGACCGTTCGGAAGCAAGATCCGAGTTTGCGCAAGAGTTGATCGACCGGCGCCCGGCGATCCTGCGCGCGAATGAGCGCGAGTTCGACGCCCTCGACGAAGAGCGCAATGCGGGCGGTCCTGACGCGTTTGCGTCAAATGCCGGGCTCGTTGTGGTGCGAAGCGGCCGGCGCGACATCATCACCGATGGTGCACAGCGGGCCGTGATCAGCAACGGACATGAACTGATGAGCCGGGTCACGGCGATCGGCTGCGCAGGTACCGCGATCATGGCCGCGTTTGCGGCGCTTGAGGACGACCCGTTCGTCGCCGCGACGGGCGCGATGATTGTGCTCGGCGTGGCGGGCGAGATCGCCGCCGAGAAATCTTCCGGGCCCGGAACGTTCCAGGCCAACCTGCTTGATGTGCTGTATACCCTGGATGAGGCAACTATTGCAGGGAGGGCCGAAGTATCATGACATTCGACTGTTCGGTTTACGGGATTCTCGACCCCGCGCGATCGAGGGGACGGACGCTGCCGACCCTGGCCGAGATGGCCGCGCGCGGCGGTGTGACGCTGTTTCAGTACCGGGACAAGACCGGCGCGACCAAAGCCATGATCGAGCAGACACGGGCCTTGCTCGGGATAACCCGGCGGGCCGGAATTCCATTGCTCGTGAACGACCGCATCGATGTGGCGCTTGCCGCAGGCGCCGACGGCGTTCATGTCGGCCGGGACGACATGGCCCCGGAGGATGCGCGCCGGCTTCTGGGGGACGACGCCATAATCGGACTGACGATCCACTCCGTCGCCGAAGCCAGGACCGCGCCGGTCGAACTTGTCGACTATTTCGGTGTCGGCGCCATCTTCGAGACCGCGAGCAAGCGCAGCGCTGATGCACCCATCGGCCTCGAGGGCTTTGCACGGATCCGGGACATATTGCGGGAGCGGGCACCCGACCTGCCTGCTGTCGGTATCGCGGGGGTCACGGCTGACAATGCCGGTGCCGTGATCGCTGCGGGCGCCGACGGCGTTTGCGTCATCTCCGATATCTTCATGGCGCCGGACGTCGAGGAAGCTGCCCAGCGGCTCGCCGACGCGGTGCGGGACGAGCAGGAAGGCGGTGCCGAATGAGCACGGCGATCGCACTGACGATTGCGGGGTCGGACTCCGGCGGCGGGGCAGGGATCCAGGCCGACCTGAAGGCGTTCTCCGCACTCGGCGTCTACGGGTGTTCCGTCATTACCGCGCTCACGGCCCAGAATACGCGGGCGGTGACAGGCGTTATCGACGCTCCGCCGGATTTCATCCGCGATCAGATGGATGCGGTGTTCAGCGATCTCTCGGTGGGCGCGGTGAAAATCGGCATGCTGAGCCGGCCGGAAACAATCCGTGCTGTCTCTGAAGGCTTACGTGCCCATGAGCCGCGCCATGTCGTTCTCGATCCTGTCATGGTAGCCAAGAGCGGTGACACGCTGCTCCAGGAAGATGCCATCGCCAGTCTGCGCGAGGAATTGCTGCCGCTTGCCACGATCATCACGCCCAATCTGCCGGAGGCTGCGGCCCTTCTCGATGAGAGGCCGGTGTCCTCGACGGGTGAGATGTCGCGGTGCGCGGAGCGGCTGCTGTCGCTCGGCACAAACGCGGTCCTCCTGAAAGGAGGACATCTCGGGGGACAGGACAGTCCGGACCTCCTGCACGACGGCAGGCAGGCCATCTGGCTCGCGGCGCAGCGGGTTGAGACCCGGAATACGCACGGCACAGGCTGCACGCTGTCCTCTGCGATTGCCGCCGGCCTGGCTACGGGACTGGACCTCACGGACGCCGTCTCGAAGGCGAAGATCTATATCAGCGCGGCGATCGCAGCCGCGGACCGAATCGAAGTTGGTGGTGGGCACGGGCCGGTCCACCACTTCCATGCCCTGTGGCCCAATCTCGAAAGTGAGACCGATGACCACGACTGACCGCAGACGTTTTGTCGCAACACTTGGCGCAGGCACAGCCGCGGCCCTCGCCGCACCGTCGATCGCGCGCGCGGAAACCGTGAAATGGCGGATGGTGATGTCATGGCCGCGCAATCTGCCCGGACCCGGTGTGACGGCACAGCGTCTGGTCGACAGAATCCGACGGATGAGCAACGGGAAGCTCGACATCAAGCTTCATTCCGCCGGCGAGATCGTATCCGGTCTCGAGGTGCTTGATGCGGTTTCCGGCGACGTCGCGCAGATGGGGCATACGGCGTCGTTCTTCTGGGCCGGCAAGATGAGGGCCGCCGCCTTCTTCACCACCGTTCCGTTCGGTCTGACGCCGCTTGAGCACATTGCCTGGATCGAACACGGCGGCGGGCAGGCGCTTTGGGACGAACTCTACGGCGCGTTCGGCGTGAAGGCGTTCATGGCCGGCAACTCGGGCATGCAGATGGGCGGCTGGCTGCGCAAGGAAGTGAATAGCCTTGAGGATCTCAAGGGTCTCAAATTCCGGATTCCGGGGCTCGGCGGGGCCATGATGAAGCAACTCGGTGCCACACCGGTCCTGTTGGCGCCCGCTGATATCCTGCCGGCACTTCAAACGGGCACCATCGACGGCACTGAATTCCTCGGTCCCTGGAGCGACCGGGCTGCGGGGTTCTACAAGGTTGCGCCGTACTACTACTGGCCCGGTTTCCATGAGCCGAACGGAACCGGCGAATGCATGGTGAACCTCAAGGCCTGGGCTGCGCTCGACGACGACCTCAAGGCCATTGTCGAGGAGGCGTGCCGGGCGGAAAACGCCTTTGCTGCAGCGGAAAGCGAATGGGAGAACGCGGCGGCCCTGGAAGCGCTGCAGACGGAAAACAAGGTCACGCTTAGGCAGTGGCCGGCAGACGTCGTTTCGGCAGCGCGTGATGCGGCGGACGGTGTCATGAGCGCGTTCGAAAGGGCTGGCGGGCTGGACGCCAAGATCTATCGCTCGTTCAGCGAAATGAAGAAGCGCGCACAAACGTGGTCGAAGATTTCAGCCCAGAACTACCTGGCCGCCCGCAACGATGGCTGAGACCGCGCCGGGCATAAGCGTGCGCGTTCCGCGCTTTACCTGGCAGCACGAAGCCCTGTTCGAGAATTTCGAGATCACGCTCGCGCCCGGATCCTGGACCTGTCTGCTCGGCGCTTCCGGAGCCGGAAAGTCGACGCTGCTGCGTCTGATTGCGGGATTGCTGGACGGTGCGGAGGTCGAGGCGGATGACGGCAAGCCGCTCGATGGCCGTCTCGCCATGATGGCACAGCAGGACGGGCTGCTTCCGTGGCTCACGGTCATGGACAACTTGACGATCGGCGCCCGCCTGCGCGGCGAATCTCTCGATAGGGCGGAGGTGCGCGACCGGGCAAACATGCTGCTTGAAAAGGTCGGACTGGCGGACGTGGCGGCAAGCTATCCCGCAACGCTCTCCGGCGGCATGCGGCAACGCGTGGCGCTGGCCCGGACGCTGATGGAGGACCGGCCGGTTGTTCTCATGGACGAACCGTTCTCGGCACTCGATGCCATCACGCGCCACAGGCTGCAGGACAAGGTCTCGGAGCTGTTTACCGGCCGGACCATTCTTCTCGTCACCCACAGCCCGCTCGAAGCGCTTCGCCTCGGCCATGCCATTCATGTGGTTGGCGGCATGCCGGTCGCGCTGGACGAGGCGATCATGCCTCCGGGACTGCCGCCGCGCAGTGGTTCGGACAGCGTTGTCGCCCGGCACCAGGGCGAACTGCTCGACCGGCTTGCCGATGCCGCCCGTGCCTATGAAGGCGGAGTGCCGGCGTGACTCTCGTCCGTATCCTCATCAGCGCGGTATTCCTCGTTGCACTCTGGCAGGTGCTCGTAACCGTGACGGCCGTGCCGTTCTTCATCTTTCCGGGACCGGCGCGTGTGTTCACAGCACTTGTCGAGCGCGCGGACCTGCTGCTGGCGAATGCCTGGGTCACGGCCGTCGAGATCGTGCTCGGACTGGCGATCGGTGTGGCGGTCGGTGTGGCCAGCGCGATCACGCTGCTCGTGTTCGGTTCGGCCAGGCGCTGGGTCCTGCCGCTGCTGGTGATCAGCCAGGCCTTGCCGGTCTTCGCGCTCGCGCCGCTGCTGACGCTCTGGTTCGGCTATGGCATGGCGTCCAAAGTCGCCATGGCGGTTCTGATCATCTATTTCCCGGTCACAGCGGCCTTCTATGACGGCCTGCGGCGCGTCGATCCGACATGGATTGATCTGGCGCGCACGATGGGCGCTTCGCGGGCCGCTCTTCTGCGCCATATCCGCATTCCCGCGGCCCTGCCGCCGTTTTCGTCCGGCGTCCGCATCGCCGCGTCCGTTGCCCCGATCGGTGCGGTGGTCGGGGAATGGGTCGGTTCGAGTCGCGGGCTCGGCTTTCTCATGCTGCACGCCAACGGCCGCATGCAGACCGATCTGATGTTCGCTGCACTTCTGGTGCTCGCGGTCATGGCACTCGCTCTCTACTTCACCGTCGATGCGGCTTTGAGGCGGCTGGTCCACTGGTCGCCCGAGGTTTCGCAATCGCTTTTGTCTTCACGATGAATTTTCTGGATCAAGGAGCTGTTTCTGATGTTCTCACGACTACCTGCCGCGCTCGCACTGGTTCTGGCGCTGATTGCAACGCCTGCTGCGGCGGCCGACAAGATGACGGTCCTGCTGGACTGGTTCGTGAACCCGGACCACGGGCCGCTGATCATTGCCAGGGAGAAGGGGTTCTTCAAGGATGAGGGGCTGGAGGTCGAGCTAGTTGCGCCGGCCGACCCCAACGATCCGCCCAAGCTCGTTGCCGCCGGCAAGGCCGATCTCGCGGTCTCCTATCAGCCGCAACTGCATCTGCAGGTGGCGGAAGGCCTGCCGCTCGTTCGGGTCGGCACGCTGGTGTCCACGCCGCTCAATTCGCTGGTCGTGCTCAAGGACGGCCCCATCAAGTCGATTGCCGACCTCAAGGGCAAGAAGGTGGGCTTCTCGGTCGGCGGCTTCGAGGACGCGCTGCTCGGTGCCATGCTCACTGGCCACGGGCTGACGCTGAAGGACATCGAACTGGTGAATGTGAACTTTTCGCTGTCGCCGTCGCTGATCAGCGGGCAGGTCGATGCGGTGATCGGCGCATTCCGCAACTTCGAGCTCAACCAGATGGACATCGTGAAGCGCCCGGGCCTGGCGTTCTATCCGGAAGAGGAGGGGGTGCCGGCCTATGACGAGTTGATCCTGGTGACCAACAAAAACAATGTCGCGAGCCCGCTGCTGCCGAAGTTCCTGCGGGCGCTGGAGCGGGCGACCTACTACGTCATCAACCACCCGGACGAGTCGTGGAAGATCTTCTCCGCCACAGGCAAGGATCTCAAGGACGAGCTCAACAAGCGGGCCTGGCGGGACACGCTGCCGCGCTTCGCCCTGCGGCCGGCAGCGCTTGATGTTGGGCGCTACAAGCGCTTTGCCAAGTTTCTCAAGGCGCAGGGACTGATCAAGAAGGACCTGCCGCCGCTCGGCGAGTACGCCGTCGATCTGGGCGCGACGGAGTAACAAAAAGGCACCGGCGCTGGATGGCGCCGGTGCCGTTCTTCATTCGGTGCAACCGATGTGTTGCCGTCAGCCCATCGGCTGGAACACGAATCCGTCGCCGTCCTTTGAAATCTTGCCGGCATTCGGGAAGCCGAAATGATAGCCGGCGATCACTGCGCCGTCAGCGACTGCGCGGTCGAACAGGTCAATCCGGCTCTTCTGGGCCTGTTCCGCGTCAGCATCGAACACGGCATGCCAGCTCGGGTTGGCGACGAACAGCGCCGGTACGTTGGCGATGTCGCCCGCGACAATGAGCTGATCATTGCCGGAACTGACATGGAAGGCCGTGTGGCCCGGCGTATGACCGTGGGTCGGCAACGAACGAATGCCCGGTGCCACTTCCTTCTCACCGCTGAACTGCGTGATGTTCTTCCAGTTCGGGAAGGTCGCCTGGATGCGCTTGGCGAGACCCTGGCGGCGTTCCGGCAGCTTCGGAATGAGGGCCGGATCGGTCCAGAACTTGTATTCGGCTTCCGGCACCATGATCTCGGCCTCCGGGAAGATCTGTTCGTTCGTTCCCTTGGCCATCAGGCCGAAAATGTGATCCGGGTGGAAGTGCGAGATAAGCACCGTGTTGACCGACTTCGGATCGACGCCCGCCGATTTCATGTTCGGCATCATTTTGCCGGCCGTTGGCGCGAGCTGACCGCCCGTGCCCGCGTCGATGAGCACGGTCTTGCCGCCGGTCTTGATCACCGTCTGGGCGAACTCGATGGGGACGAACTCGTCCGAGAGGCCGGCCTTCTTCAGTGCGGCCTTGGTCTGGTCCACCGTTGCGTTCTTGATGAAGCCCTTGTCGTGCTTCTTCTGCCAGATCCCGTCATAGAGCGAGATGCACTCGATATCGCCGATCTTGTACTTGAAGAAGCCCTTGTCGCGGGCGGCATCGGCGAGTGCACTCGGCATGAAGCGCAGCGGGCCCGAAAGGCCCAGAACAGCGGCTCCGGCCGCCGACAAAACTACTTCGCGTCGTGATGGTTTGTACATTTGCAGTCTCCCTGTTTTGAAAGCGCGTTGCGTGATCAGGCCAGCCCCGCTCTGTCGCGTCGGAATTCCGGATGTTTCTCACACCTGCAGCAGATGATCCCTGAACCGATCTGCCCCACCGGTCCCTCGTTTGGCTATATGGGTTCCGTAGGGGAATTCGTCCAATTCGACGGCCTTCCGGCGTTCCCGTCTGATGGAAAAGACACGAGAGGGGCGTTCGTATTCCCCATTATAGTGTCGTTGGCGTGACGCGTTTTCACTGTGTGCTGACGATTTGGTGATGAGCGGGCAGGATCAGCGCTGCTATTTGAGAGCGTCCAGCTTCCCCCTGAGCCTCGCAATCGACGAAATTTCCTTTTTTGCTTCGTAGATCCGGAGAGCCTCCAGATAGTGATCTCGGGCATTGTCTATGTTGCCCTGACGCCGTTCCAGATCACCCAGCAGTGTAAGCGCGGCGGCACGCGGGATGTCCTTGCCGTTGTCTCCGTAAATCGCAATGGCCTCCGTCAGGGCCGTGCGGGCGTTATCATGCCGGTTTCGGAGACCCTCAATCCTTCCGAGAGCCCTCAGAACGTCAGCGCGCGCGACCTTCTCGGATGGTGCGTCGAAATAGGTGAGGGACTGCTGCAGCAGCTCACGCGCGCGGTCGTATTGCCGGGAATGGACGTGGAGCATTGCATAGTCGAACAGCAGCGGTCCGCGGGCGATCTGGCCGTAACGCGTTCCGGGTTTGGCGATGTCGAGCGCCTTGCCGAGATGGACACGGGCCTGCGCATATCTTTTCACGGCAAGCTCGAGTTTGCTCAGATCCCACTGGATGGAAAACGCAAGCCAGTCGAGGTCATGCTGCTCGGCGACACGGAGCGCGGCACCGTACGCATGTCGAGCCAATGCGGTCTTGCCGAAATCCTGTTCCAGCTTGGCGATCCGCTGCCACACCGCTCCGACAGCCGGCCAATCGCCGAGTTTTTGCGCCGAGCGCAGTGTCTGCTCATAGCGCTGCTTGTCCGAAGCGTATTTCTCCGGCGTGGACTCGGCTATTGCCGTGTTCGGAAAAACAAGCAGAAACAGGAGGATGTAAGCGATTGAGGCCTGACAGGATGAATGCAACCGAATTGCACTCCCGGATTCCTGTCTGCATCGCCGATGCATCAGTCCCCGGGTGACATGTTCGAGCCATCAGTTGCATTCAGGACCTCGACAAGTGCGTCGATCTTGGGTGATCCGGCGCCCTTGCGCCAGATCAGCACCGTGTCGGCATGATCGAAGTCCGGCGGCATGGCGTGGACACTGAGCCGGTCGCGGTTGGGAAAGCCCTCAAGCACGGAAAGCGGCATGAGCGATACGCCCATACCGGCAACAGCGCAGCCCAGCATGGCGTGATAGGACGCCATCTCGATGATGCGATCCGGCATGTCGTCCTCGCGGGCGAACCAGTCCTCGATGCGCTGCCGGTGCGGGCAGCCGGTTTCGAAACTCAGGACGGTCCTTGTCCGCAGATCGGCGATCGACTTGATCGGCGGATGATCCAGCGCTGCGACAATGATTAGCTCTTCCCGAAACACGGTGACCTTTTCGAACGGCGCGTCCGCCACCGGTTCGGCCGCCAGAGCGGCATCGATCTCGCCCTCCAGGATGGCGTGGGCAAGCTGCTGCGGGTTTCCGGTCCGCAGCTCCAGCGTAACCTCCGGATAAAGGCGGTGAAATTCGGTGAGCGGCCCCGGCAGGCGAACCGCGGCGGTGCTTTCCATCGCGCCTAGCCTGAACGGACCGCGCGGTGTGGTGTCCTTGACCATTTCTCGCGCTTCGGCGGCGAGGTCGAGCAGACGGTCGGCGTAACCAAGGAGAATCTGACCGGCCGGCGAAATATGCATGCGCCGGCCTTCGCGAATGAACAGATCGACGCCCAGATCCTCTTCAAGCTGGCGGATTCGCGTTGTCACATTCGACTGGACCCGATGAAGCCGTTCCGCTGCCCGGGTCACGCCCCCCGCCGCCACGACGGTGCGGAAAATGTGCAAATCGCTGAGATCCATGCTCATCTTCTTATGAGAATAAAAACATCACATTTATTCATTTTTTATGATGCGCAGCAACGCCTATGTTCCGGTCAAGTCAGCCCGGCTCTTCCCTAAATCCTCAATGCCGGGCGATGAACCGAATGCCGGAGTGCATGCGATGCAAAAGGAACACAAGACCGTTGTCCGACAGTCCTGGAAGAATGCCCAGCCGATCGCGGACATGACCGCGGAACTCTTTTACCGGCGCCTGTTCGAGGTTGAACCGTCGATCCGGCCCCTGTTTGCCAAAGCCGACATGATCGAGCAGCGGCGCAAGCTGATCAAAACGCTGAATGCGGCGGTTGACGGGCTGGATGCCCTGGAAGTGCTTGTGCCGGTCCTGGAAGACCTGGGGCGGCGTCACGGAGGCTACGGCGTGCGGGACGCGCATTACGATGCGGTCGGCAAGGCGCTGCTCTGGGCTCTGCAACAGGGGCTGGGTGCTGCATGGACCTCTCGCACCGAAGAAGCCTGGGCGGCCACCTATGGTGAACTCGCCGGGATCATGCGCAATGCGTCAAAGTCCGGTCCCGTCATGATCGATGGCAAAGCGGTGTACTCGGCATGAGCACGACCTGCCATCAGAACTTGATGCACCTGGGATACGCACTGATGACCAGGTTGCGGATATTGTGGCAGGAGCCGAAGGTGCTTTCGGGACCTGCCGTGACTGAGGAGCATTAGAATGAAGGTCGCAATCATGGGAGCGGGCGCCATCGGCGCCTACGTCGGAGCGCGGCTTGTCGAAGCCGGCGAGGACGTGACGTTCATTGCCCGCGGTGCTCACCTCGAAGCGCTCAGGACGGACGGGCTCACGATCGAAAGCCCGCTCGGGGCGGTCGAGGGGATGCGTGTCTCCGCCACCGACGATCCGGCGGAGGCGGGACCTGCGGATATCGTGATTTTCGGGGTCAAGATGTGGGACACAGACGCCGCCGCTGCTGC
Organism: Hyphomicrobiales bacterium; assembly: GCA_965198845.1. Taxonomy (GTDB): domain Bacteria; phylum Pseudomonadota; class Alphaproteobacteria; order Rhizobiales; family JAJFHC01; genus CBDAQD01. The sequence continues at coordinate 4,284,590 of CBDAQD010000002.1, read as the reverse complement.
GCTCAAGCCCATGATCGGCCCCAGTACGCGCGTGGTGACGTTGCAGAACGGCATCGACAGCGTCGAAGCGATTGCCCGTCACGTCACGGCCGGGCAGGTTGTCGGCGGTGTGATCTATCTGGGTGTTGTCATCGAGCGGCCCGGCGTGGTCAGCAATCCGGGCGGTATTCACCAGATCATCGTCGGCGAGGACGGCGGCAGCGCGGAAATCGGGGCCTTTGTCGCGTCGCTGGTTCGGGCGCCTGGCATCGATGCCGCGACCAATCCGGACATCCGCAAGGTGATCTGGCAGAAATTCATCCGCCTGGTCGGGCTGTCCGCGTCGACCGCGCTGACGCGCAAGTCGATCGGCGAAGTGCGCGCCAACAACGATACACGGGACTACCTGCATTCCGTCGTGGACGAGGTCGTTACCGTGGCTCGCGCCGAGGGCCTCGATTTTGCAGAAGACCACGCGGCGGAAGAAATGGCGTTTTTTGACGGCCTGCCGCCGAGCTTCCACGCTTCCATGCTTGATGATCTGGAGCGGGGCAAGCGGCTCGAGCTGCCCTGGCTGTCGTCGCGGGTCTGCGAACTCGCCGACAAGCACGGCATTCCGGCGCCGGCCAACCGGGCGGTGCACTGGGCGCTTGTCCTGCACAAGGATGGACAGGCCGCGTAACGCGAACCCTTGTCATCCTTGGTCGAGCGTTCAGCGAGGCCGAGGATCCATTGGCTTTTGCTTCAGTATGCTGTCCTGGTAATTGGATCCTCGCCGTCGCATTCGCTCCGGCAAGGATGACGGCATTGATTGTTGCCAGGTTTGAGCGACTGGCGGCTTTCTCAGGAAGATCGCAGTTCGGCCGATGCCACAAGCAGCCATGAGCGAAAGGCGCGCACGGCCCGCCGTCTCACTGTTTCGTTCAGATAGAGCAGATGATACCCGCCGAAATCCAGTTCGATATCCGAAAACCTGACCAGCCGTCCGGCATGAATGTCATTGGTGACCAACTCGTTGGACATCAGGGCCAGACCTTGCCCGGACAACGCGGCCTCAATGGCGAGCAGACTTCCCAGTTCGCCCGGCACACGGGGCAGGGAGACGTCCGGCAGACCCGCCTTCGCGAACCATCGTCGCCACAGCTGCCCCTTGTCTTCGTGCAGTAGTCTGAACTGCAGCAGGTCTGCCGGCGCCGAGATCGGTCCGTTCTTTTCTAGCAGATCAGGCGCCCCGACCGGGCAGACCGGCGACTGACAAATCAGATCGGCTTGCATGTCGCCGACATCAACCGAACAGAACCTGAGCGCCAGATCGCATTCGTAGCGGCCGATGTCGGCCAGGCGCGGCGTCGAGTCGATCTTGACCTCGATGTCAGGGTGCTGCTCCTGAAACGTGCCAAGGCGCGGCATGAGCCATTTGACCGCAAAGGTCGGTTCGCAACTGACCGAAACGAGTCCGTCGTACGCGCCGGTGAGCGCCTCGGTCGCATCGGCGATCTTGTCAAGAGCGGGCGTGACGGCCCGCAAGTACGTCCTTCCCGCATCGGTGAGCTCGACACCGCGGGCCACTTTCCTGAACAGCTGGATTCCGAGACGGTGTTCGAGGCCTCTGACATGCCTGCTTACGGCGGCGTGGGTGACATTCAGTTCTTCCGCGGCATGACTGAAGCTCGAATGCCTGCCGGCGGCCTCGAAGGCACGGATGGCATTGAGCGGTGGCAGTTGTCGCGGCATGCAGTACTGTGAGTTTTTCTTACATGAACTGTCAAGCAAAGGCGTTTGTGCTCATGGGGTTCGGCACTCACATTCTCCTGAAACGAGCCGACTTCAGGAGATCGAAATGTCCAGAGAAATAGCAGAGCGCATCCCAACCGTTCCGTCCGTACCACGGCGTGAATCCATCAATCCCGGAACATCAGCAGCACGGTTGATGTCCCGGTTCATTCAATTTGCGCAGAGTTTCCTGGGGGCAGGCCGTTTGCGCGCTGATTTGAGCACACTCAACGAGCATATGTTGCGCGATGTCGGGCTGACCCGGCACGACGTGGAACCGGATTATCCCGAGTTTCCCTCGGCGCGTTCCAATCACCCGCTGCTCTAAAAGAGCAGTCAGGCCCGTATCGCCAACTCAGGCGATTTCCGGCCAGCCCTCCATGCGCCAGGCGGCGTCCCAGAACATCCACTCGAGCCGTGTCGCGTCCATGTAGGCCTCGTGCATGGCCTTGCGGTCGGCGGCAGAGGCCGCCTCATGCGCCTTGTCGGTGACGTCGATGACCTTGAGGACCTCGTTGCCGTAGTCCTCGTCGGCATAAGTGTCGATCCACATCTGATAGGGATTGTCCGCGGCCGCGACCTTGAGAAGTTCCTTGCCGACTTCCCAGTAGATGTGAAAGCACGGCAGCAGGGCGCCGAGCGCGACGGCATAGTTGCCGGCATGGGCGGTCGAAAGCAGAAAGTGCCCGTAAGCGTGACAGGTCGGGGATTGCGGTGTGTTCGCCACGTCTTGGTCGGTCAGGCCGAAGTGCCCGAAAAACTCCTCGTGCAGCGCGCGTTCGACCACGATCGCGTCATGGGCCGCGTGCGACAGCACGATCTGCCCCTCCGAATCCGGTGCCTTGGCCGCGGTCACCGCCAGTGCGCGGGAAAACATGCCGAGGTAATGCGCGTCCTGGATCATGTAATAGACGAAGCGGTCGCGCGACAGGGTACCGGCGGCGAGTTCCTGGTTGAACGGCTGGTTGACCATGGCCTCGAAGAGCGGTGCGATCTCGGTCCAAGCGTCCTGCGAATACGGCACTGAAACGGTCCTTTCCGATAAGGGTGAGGGCGGCGGGCGGCCACAAGACAGGATTCTCGCGAAGAAATCTAGCGCAGTCCGCCGAAACGCTCCCAGAACGCCGGCGACGGTGCCGGCGGCGGACCGTCCATCGTTTCCATGATCTCGTTGAGCGCCTGTTCGGCCGGTTCGGCGATCGCTCGATAGATGCGCGCGGACAGCGCGCGGGCGTCGCGGCCGTTCCAGTTGCCGTCTAGGAGTTCGTCAGGCAATTGCGGATCCTTGAGCAGAATGCGGCGATAGTCGTGGATGAGCAGGATCCTCAGGATCAGGCAGGTCAGTGGCGAGAATCCGGGATTCTTTTCAACGCGTTGCGCCATTTCGCTGAATATCCGCACGAACAGGGCGTAATCCTCGTTGAGGGCGTCGAGAGACCAGGCCTCGGCGGCCACGTCGCGCACCCGGGCCGTGTCGATGTAGTCCTCCATCGCGGCACGGAATACGAAGACATGGTCGGTGAGCTTCATCGCCTCGACGATCCGGCGGATCACCGCGCTGTCAGCCGATGGATGAGCCAGTAGCGTCGGGCTGATCTGCCCAAGTCCCAGCCAGCCGAGTTCGCGGCGCAGGGCCTGGCGGTCCGTCTGGCTCATTGACGGCAGGATCTGCACGAGGCTCCAGTTGTTGTCCCACGCATGGGGTGCCGCGGCATAGATCCGCTGTTGTGCGGCCTCGAACCTGCCCAGACCGGAGTCCGTGATCGTGTAATAGGACTTGCGCCCTTTTGCGGCCGACTCCAGCCAGCCGTCCTGCGACAGGCGGTAGACGCCGGTGCGGACCAGACGCTCGCCGATGCCGAAGTGATCCGCCAGCGTGATCAGGCTGCCAAGCCAGATGGAGCCGCCGCGCGGCAGGACGGCGTCTCCGAAAATCGTGATGATCAGGGAGTTCGCCTTGAGGTCGAGCTTGCGCGCCAGTGCTGCGACCGGTTCGGCGAGGGTATGGGCGGGAGCATCCATGGGTCTCTGGGCGTCGTCGCGGCCTGACGCTCAGGCGTTCCTGTTGTCGACAACGCGCTGGGCCTTGCCCTCGGAACGGGCGACGCCGCCGGGTTCGTGCACGATCACCTCGGCGGAAACGCCGATCATGTCCTTGACCGCTTTTGCCAGGATCTTTCCCGCTGACTCCCGCTCATCCGCCGAGGCCGTGTCCGGGTTTGCCTCCGCATGAACCCGCAGCGCGTCCATGTTGCCGGCCTTGTGCAGTTCGAGCTGATAGTACGGGCTCAGGACGCCCGTCTTGACGATCAGTTCCTCGATCTGGGTGGGGAAGACGTTTACGCCGCGGATGATCATCATGTCGTCCGACCGGCCGGTGACCTTCTCCATGCGCCGCATGGACCGGGCCGTGCCCGGAAGCAGACGGGTCAGGTCGCGGGTGCGGTAGCGGATGATCGGCAATGCCTCTTTTGTCAGCGATGTGAACACAAGCTCGCCGAATTCGCCCTCAGGCAGGACTTCCCCGGTCTCAGGGTCGATGACTTCAGGATAGAAATGATCCTCCCAGATGTGCAGGCCGTCCTTGGTCTCGATGCATTCGTTGGCGACGCCCGGGCCGATGACCTCGGACAGGCCGTAGATGTCGACAGCGTGCATATGGGCGCGTTCCTCGATCGCGGTTCGGATGTCCTGGGTCCACGGCTCGGCACCGTAGATCCCGATTTCGATACTGGTTTCCGCCGGATCGACATTCTGGCGTTTCATCTCGTCCAGCAGATTGAGCATGTAGGAGGGCGTCACCATGATCACGCGCGGGCGGAAATCCTGAATCAGCATGACCTGCCGCGCGGTCTGTCCGCCGGACATCGGGATGATGGTGCATCCCAGCTTCTCAGCGCCGTAGTGCGCACCGAGTCCTCCGGTGAACAGCCCGTAGCCGTAAGCGATGTGGACGATATCGCCGGTTCGCGTCCCTGACGCGCGCATGGACCGCGCCACGACCTCGGCCCACATGTCGACATCGTTCCGGGTGTATCCGACCACGGTTGGCTTGCCTGTGGTTCCGCTCGACGCATGGACCCTGATCACCTGGTCGCGCGGTACGGCGAACATGCCGAACGGGTAGGTCTGGCGCAGGTCGTCCTTCACGGTGAACGGGAATTTCGCAAGATCCTCCAGTGATGTCAGATCATCGGGATGGACGCCGGCGGCATCAAATTTCGCGCGATAATGTTCAACATTTTCATAGGCATGCGTCAGAGTCTTCCTCAGCCGATTCAACTGCAGTGCGCTGATCTCGTCGCGGCTGGCCACCTCGATCGGATCCAGCGTCGACTTCGGTGCCGCGTAATCTGTTGCCGGTTTCAGTGTCATGGTCTCAGGCCTCGCCTTTGTCGTCTGCTTCCGGGACGAAGGATCCCTTTATCGTGCGTGATTTGCCGCGAAACAGGGCGACCTTGACGCCGTCCTGATTGGTGACCTCGATGTCGTAGACGCCGTTGCGTCCCTCACGGTGGACTTCGAACGCGCGTGCGGTCAACACCTCTCCCAGCTTGACGGCGCGCAGGAACGAAATGTCCGCATGGGCGGCGACCGTCGACTGGTTGTAGCTGTTGCACGCGAATGCAAAGGCCGAGTCTGCAAGAAGAAACATGTATCCGCCGTGGCAGATGCCGTGGCCGTTCAGCATTTCCTCGCGCACGGTCATGGTGAGGGTCGCTTCACCGGGTGCGATATGCGTGATTTCCATGCCGAGATGCTGCGAGGCGACGTCCTTGTCGAACATTGCCTCTGAAACCCGTTCGGCGAGTGTCTGTGCTGCCGCGGCACGATTGTCTCCGCCAGCCTCCATAGCGTTCCCCTGACATGTCCGGCGCTTCGGCCGATCGTTTCGAATTGCCAAAAGTGATACAAACTTTTATGGGTACAAACAATAATTAGTATCATTTTCAACTGGCGAATGCAGGTCTGTATTACACCGGACCGGTCGCAGCCGGGGAGGAAAATCATGGAAAACAGCCATTTCGAGCGCCACAGGCCATTGCTGGAGAGGGCGTGCGAAGCGGTTTCCGCCAGGACCTTCTGGAGCCCATACCCGGAAGTGCCGAGCGGAAAAATCTATGGCGAGGACGCGATGGCGCAGGGCCGTGCCGCCTATGAGGCACGGCTCGGCGCACCGTTTTCACTCGATCAGCCCAATGCTGGCGACCGGTGGACCGGGTCCGAGGTGTCGCCGTTCGGTCCGGAACTGGGGGTCACCTATCCGATGTCCGGCATCGACGAACTCGTCGAGGCGGCGGGCGAGGCGGGCACGGCCTGGGGGACCGCCTCGATCAAGACCCGTGTCGGCATTTGCCTGGAGGTGCTCGACCGCCTGCACAAGCGCAGTTTCGAGATGGCGTATGCCGTTATGCACACCACTGGGCAATCCTTCATCATGGCCTTTCAAGCCGGCGGACCGCATTCGCAGGATCGCGGACTGGAGGCGGTTACCCACGCCTACAACGCCATGACTGCGGTGCCGCAGGAGCCGATCATCTGGGAGAAACCGCAGGGCAAGCATCCGCCGATCGTGCTGGAGAAACGTTACCGGGTCGTACCGCGCGGCGTCGGCCTCGTGATCGGCTGCAGCACGTTTCCGACCTGGAACAGCTATCCCGGCCTGTTTGCCGATCTCGCCACCGGCAATCCGGTGATCGTGAAGCCGCATCCGCGCGCCGTGCTGCCGCTGGCCATAACGGTGTCAGTCATCCGCGACGTCCTAAAGGAAAGCGGGTTCGACCCTAACGTCGTGACGCTCGCGGCTGACTCTCCCGACAATCCCATCGCCGACGATCTTGCCGTCCGCCCGGAGATCAAGCTTGTCGACTTCACCGGGTCCACGGCTTTCGGGGACTGGATCGAGGCGAACGCCCGGCAGGCGCAGGTCTACACCGAGAAAGCCGGCGTGAACGCGGTTGTCATCGGTGACTTCGCGGATTTCAAGGGTCTGTCGCGCAATCTGGCATTCGCCTTCAGCCTCTATTCCGGGCAGATGTGCACCACGCCGCAGAACGTTTTCGTGCCCGCCGACGGGATCGAGACGGCAGACGGTCGCCTGAGCTTCAATGAAGTGGCTTCGGCTCTGGCCGGCTCGGTTGAAAAGTTCCTGAGCGATCCGGCGCGTGCGGTCGATGTGCTCGGCGCGATCCAGAACCCGGCGACGTTGGAGCGGCTCGAGACTGCTCGAGAAGCGGGAGAGATTGCCCTGGACTCAAAGGCCGTCGAGCACCCCGAGTTCCCGGATGCGACAATCCGGACCTCACTGTTTGTGAAACTGGATCCGAATGACCGGAGCAGCTACGCCGAGGAATGTTTCGGCCCGGTGGTGTTCGTCGTGCCCTGCGTGGACATCGGGGATGCGATTGCGCGCATGGAGTCGTCCGTGTCAGCCGGCGGTGCGATCACCGCAGCCATCTATGCCGATGATGAAGCCGTGCTCTCTCAGGCCGAAGACGCTGCCGCGCGGGCCGGCGTCAATCTGTCGTGCAACCTCACCGGCAACATCTATGTCAATCAGGCGGCCGCGTTCAGCGATTTCCACGCCACCGGAGGCAATCCGGCCGGCAATTGCACCCTGACCGATCCGGCCTTTGTGATGGGGCGGTTCCGCGTGGTACAGAGCCGCATTCCGGTTCGATCGGACGCCGCCTGATCGAATCTGGTGCCCTGATGGGACACTGTGGGATAGTTTCACCCGCGTCTTTCCGGATTTTCAGCAAGGAACGAACATGAGTGACGAAGCGCAAGAAAACGGGCAGGTGGTTGTCACCGAGGACCGCGGTGACGGGGTCCGCCTGGTCCGCATCAACCGGCCGGAGGTGCGCAATGCCCTCAATATGGCGACGCGGCTGGCGCTCGCTGACGCGTTCGGAACATTCGCCGGAGACAGGGATGTCCGGGCCATCGTCCTGACTGGCGACGAAAAGGCGTTTGCCGCCGGGGCGGATCTCAAGGAGTCAGTCGATGCATCTCCGTCAGAAATCATGCTGCGCAATACCCATCTTCTCTGGCGCACGATCGAGGATTGTCCGAAACCGATCATCGCGGCGGTGAACGGTTTTGCGCTCGGCGGTGGTTGTGAGCTTGCCATGCATGCGGACATTATCATCGCGGGCGAGGGCGCGCGTTTCGGGCAGCCCGAGATCCGGGTCGGCATCATGCCGGGCGCGGGCGGTGTGGCGCGCCTGACGCGGCTGGTCGGCAAGTTCAAGGCAATGCGCATGCTGCTGACGGGCGCGCAGGTGACCGCGGCAGAGGCGGAATCCATGGGGCTTGTGAGCGAGGTCGTGCCTGACGACCAGGTTCTCGACCACGCACTGGAGATGGCACAGACGATCGCGTCTATGCCCCCGATTGCCGCCCAGCAGATCAAGGAAGTCATGATTGCCAGCCAGGACGCGAGCCTCGAAGCCGGTCTTGCCCTTGAGCGCAAGGCTTATCAGCTGCTGTTCGATACAAAGGACAAACAGGAAGGCATGGCCGCCTTCTTCGAAAAGCGGAAGCCCGAGTTCAAGGGCGAATAGGCGGGGGCGGACATGTCGCGACAATCTATCGAGAAGATCGGCATTATCGGCGCCGGTGTCATGGGACGCGGCATCGCACAGATCGCTGCCGTCGCCGGGATGACGGTGCACCTGTTCGACACGCGCGGCGGGGCTTCGGATGAGGCGATCGGGTTCGTCGGCAAGATGCTCGACCGGGCCGTGGAAAAAGGCCGGATGGAAGCGGGCGTGGCGGATGCAGCAAAGGCGCGGCTTCACGCCGGCGCCACCATGCAGGACTTCGCCGAATGCGATCTGGTCATCGAGGCCATCGTCGAGAAGCTCGACGTGAAACGGGCGGTTTTCGCGGAACTGGAATCCATCGTCGCGGACTCGGCCATTCTCGCCAGCAACACGTCGTCTTTGTCGATCACGGATATCGCCGCGGGCTGCCGGAACCCTGAGCGTGTCGCAGGATTCCATTTCTTCAATCCGGTGCCGCTGATGAAGGTGGTCGAGGTCGTGGGCGGTGCCCGGAGCGAAGATGCTGTGGTGACGCGCCTGATGGAATGTGCGACCGCGATGGGCCATACGCCGGTGCGGGTCAAGGACAGCCCCGGCTTTCTCGTCAATCACGCGGGGCGCGGCTTCGGCACGGAAGCCCTTCGGATTGCATCCGAACAGGTGGCCGACTTCGCGACCATCGATTTGGTGCTGCGCGACGGTGTCGGATTCCGCATGGGACCGTTCGAGCTGCTGGATGTGACCGGGCTCGATGTCTCGCATCATGTCATGGAGGAGGTCTACCGTCAGTTCTATGACGAACAGCGGTTCCGGCCGTCTCCGATGACGCGCCAGCGTCTGGCGGCCGGGCTGCTCGGGCGCAAGACCGGGGAGGGGTTCTACGTCTATGAGGGCAATGCCCAGCAGGGCCGGTTCCCGGATTATCCGGACGGCGATCCGTCGCTGATCAAATCGGTCCATGTGACGGAGGCGAGAAGTGAACCGGCGCGGGCTCTGATACTTAGCGCGCTCGAAACAGCGGGTGTTGCTGTGGTGGCAGATCCGGCCGATGCCGATTTGATCGTCGTCATGCCGCTCGGCAATGACGTCACGACAGAGGCCGTCAATCGGCAATTCGATCCGTCCAAAACCGTCGGTGTCGATCCGATTTCAGGCTTCGACGGAGCGCCCATTCTCGGTCGCGTGGCGGTCGTGATGTCGAATCCGGCGGTTCGCGCCGACCTGGCGTTGGCCTTTCGCGCCATGCTGCACCATGAGGACAGGCCCGCAGTCCTGATCAGGGACAGTGCCGGATTCATCGCGCAGAGGGTGATCGCCACGATCGTGAATATCGGAGCCGAGATCGCGCAGCAGGGCATCGCGGGCCCGCAGGATATCGATACAGCGGTCCGTCTTGGTCTTGGATATCCGAAGGGACCGCTCGGACTGGCCGATACGATCGGTGCGTCAAACATCGTGGAAATTCTGTTTCGATTGCAGGACCTTACGGGCGACCCTCGCTATCGCGTCAGCCCCTGGCTGCGGCGCAGGGCTCTGCTCGGGATGAGCCTGACCGAGCCGGGTTCGTAAGGTTTCGCGCTAATGTGATACAAATTCGGTTGGAAAATCGAAAATTTTGTGTCATATTGATAATCCTTATCGAAAACGCGGCACCAACCCGCTCGCCCAGGAGTCTTCAATGCCCGGTGAAACAATCGACCTGCAAGGCCACGAAACCGCCTTCGACGCGAAGATGGCGGACGAGGTCAAGATCGAGCCCAAGGACTGGATGCCGGACGCCTACCGGCGGACCCTCGTGCGCCAGATTTCCCAGCACGCTCATTCCGAGATCATCGGCATGCAGCCGGAAGGAAACTGGATCACGCGCGCGCCCTCTCTGCGGCGCAAGGTCGGTCTGATCGCGAAGGTTCAGGATGAAGCCGGTCATGGTCTCTATCTGTACTCGGCGGCGGAGACGCTGGGCGTTTCCCGAGACCAGATGGAAGAGGAACTGCTGAGCGGGCGCGCCAAGTATTCCAGCATCTTCAACTATCCGACGCTGACCTGGGCCGACATCGGTGCCATCGGCTGGCTTGTGGACGGTGCTGCGATCATGAACCAGGTGCCGCTTTGCCGTTGTTCCTACGGGCCGTATTCCCGCGCCATGATCCGGATCTGCAAGGAAGAGAGCTTCCACCAGCGCCAGGGTTTCGAAATCATGATGTCCCTGATGAAGGGCACGCCGGAGCAGCAGGCGATGGCGCAGGACGCCGTCGACCGCTGGTGGTGGCCGGTGCTGATGATGTTCGGACCGAGCGATGTGGACTCCAAGCACTCGGCGCAATCCATGGCCTGGAAGATCAAGCGGTTCTCGAATGACGACCTGCGCCAGCGGTTCGTCGATCAGGTGGTACCTCAGGCAGACATTCTCGGAGTGAAGATTCCGGACCCTGATCTCAAATGGAACGAAGAACGCGGTTCCTACGATTTCGGCGAGATCGACTGGGAGGATTTCATGACGGTCGTCAAGGGCAACGGCCCCTGCAACAAACAGCGGATGACCAATCGTCAGAAGGCTCAGGACGATGGCGCCTGGGTGCGTGAGGCGGCCCTGGCCTATGCCGAGAAGCAGCGCTCGCGACGTGGCGAGCAGGCCGCAGCCTGATAGCCGGGAGCAGGAAAAATGCAGAACAAGGATGAGTGGCCGCTGTTCGAGGTGTTCGTACGGTCGAAACAGGGCCTGTCGCACAATCACGTGGGCAGCCTGCATGCCGCGGACGCCCAGATGGCGATCGAGAATGCGCGGGACGTCTACACGCGCCGGAACGAAGGGGTGAGCATCTGGGTCGTGCCGTCTGCCGAGATCACCGCATCCTCGCCGGAAGACAAGGATTCGCTGTTCGATCCGGCCGGCGACAAGGTCTACCGTCACCCGACCTTCTACGACATCCCCGACGAAGTCGAACATATGTGAGCGGCTGAACCATGGCTGAACCCGCTATTGACCGGACCGCCGAGATGTCGGTGTCACCGGAAACCCTCTTCACGTACCTTCTGGGCCTCGGCGACAATGCGCTGATCCATGCGCACCGCCTGTCGGAATGGTCGAGCAAGGCGCCGAATGTCGAACTGGACATCGCGCTGTCGAACCAGGCGCTCGATCTGTTCGGCCAGACCCGGATGATCTTCGACTATGCCGGCAAAGTCGAAGGCAAGGGCCGCGACGAGGACGACATTGCGTTCCTGCGCGACGTCTACGATTTCCGGAATGTCCTGCTGGTCGAGCAGCCGAACGGCGATTTCGGCCACACGGTCGTCCGCCAGATGCTCTACAGCGCCTTTGCTGTGCTGCAGTATGAGGTCCTTGCCAAATCGAGCGACGAGCAGGTTGCCGCCTTTGCTGCGAAGGCGCTGAAGGAGCTCGAATACCACTTCCGCCACAGCGGGGAGTGGGTGGTCCGTCTCGGCGACGGGACCGAGGAAAGCCACGAGCGGACGCAGAATGCGCTCGACGAGCTTTGGTCGTTTACCGGCGAGCTGTTCGAATGCGACGAGACCGACGCAGCCATCGCAGCGGCCGGGATCGGGCCGGATCCGAGCACGCTGAAAGCCGCCTGGACCGACATGGTGAAGCCGGTAATCGAACGCGCCACGCTGACGCAGCCCGAAGACGGCTGGATGCAGAGCGGCGGCAAGGCCGGCCGGCATTCGGAGTATCTCGGTTATGTCCTGGCTGAACTGCAGTATCTGCAGCGCGCCTATCCGGGTGCCAAATGGTAGCCGCGGCCTCCATAACGACGGACGACATCTGGAAGGTTCTTGAGGATGTAAAGGATCCTGAGATTCCGGTCCTGAGCGTCATCAATCTCGGGATCGTGCGCGACGTGCGCCTGGAGGGCGATGACCTGGAGGTTGTCATCACGCCGACCTATTCCGGCTGTCCGGCGACCGCCATGATCGAAGAGCACGTCCGCGAGGCGGTGGCCCGGGCGGGTTTCAAGGATGCCAGGATCACGACGGTTCTGTCGCCGCCGTGGACGACCGACTGGATCGACGAGGACGGACGGGCGAAGCTGAAGGACTACGGCATTGCGCCGCCGGTCAAGGGGACGCCCAACAAGCGAGCCCTGTTCGGGGAGGCGCCGGAGATCGCCTGTCCGCATTGCGGTTCGAACGATACCGAGATGACCAGCGAGTTCGGTTCGACCGCGTGCAAGGCGCTTTACCGCTGCCGGTCGTGCCTCGAGCCGTTCGATTATTTCAAGTGCATTTAGGAAACGTGTCGAGGAAAGGCGAGGCCAGCGCTGGTGCTATCAGATGTCATCCTCGGCTGAGCGTTAGCGAAGCCGAGGATCCATTGGCGGATGCTTCAGCCACCTGAGCTGATAATTGGATCCTCGCCGTCGCTCCGCTCCGGCAAGGATGACGATAAGGGTGATTGCATATTTGCCGCTGACCCGGTCGAAGGAATGGGAAGACCATGAGCCATTTTCATGCATTGCGCGTACGTGACGTCCGCAAGGAAACCGACGAGGCGACGTCGATCGCTTTCGATGTGCCGGACGACCTCGCCGGAGACTTCCGGTTTACGCCGGGCCAGTACCTCACGCTGAGAGCGGAAATCGATGGTCAGGATCTGCGGCGGCCCTATTCGATCTGCTCCGCACTGGACGAGGGCGAACTCAGGGTTGCGGTGAAGAGAATTCCGGACGGCCGGTTCTCCGGTTTCGCCAACAGCGACATCCATGCCGGCGACAGCATCGAGGTGATGCCGCCCCAGGGGCGCTTCTGTCTCGACTTCGATCCGGACGCCAGCCGCCATTATGTCGGGCTGGCCGGCGGCAGCGGCATCACGCCGTTCATGTCGATCATCAAGTCGGTGCTGGCGGCTGAGCCAAACAGCCAGTTCACGCTGTTCTACGGCAACCGGACGGTGAGCGGGATCATCTTCCGGGATGAGCTTGAAGACCTCAAAGACCGCTATCTCGGTCGCCTGCGCCTGTTCCATGTCCTGAGCGACGAGGCGCGCGACGTCGACCTTCTGAGCGGTCTGATGACCGAGGACAAGGTGTCCGACCTGCTCGGCAAACTGATCGACAGGGACACCGTCGACTGCTTTCTGATCTGCGGGCCGGGCCCGATGATCGAGGGCTGCCGCAATGCCCTCAAGGGCCTCGGCATCGAAGACGACCGCATCAAGCTTGAGCTGTTCGGGACCCCCCCGCCCCAGGCCGGCCCGAAGAAAAAAATCGATCCGTCCGAGCTCGGCCCTGCCGCCGACGTCACCATCCTGCTCAACGGCCACAAGACCGAATTCAAGCTGCCGTTCAACGGCGACGCGGTGCTCGATGCGGCGCTGGCGGAGAATCTCGATCTGCCCTTCGCCTGCAAGGGCGGCGTGTGCTGTACCTGCAAGGCGAGGCTCCTCGAGGGCGAGGTCGAGATGGACGTCAACTACGGGCTCGAGAAGGAAGAGATCGAGGCCGGTTACATCCTGACCTGCCAGTCCCACCCGAAAAGCGAGAAGCTCGTCGTCGACTATGACGACAGGTAATCCGGTACTCCGTCATGCCCGCGAAGGCGGGCATCCAGTATGACAGGACTCAATCCTTTGAGATGTTGTTCTGGATTCCCGCCTTCGCGGGAATGACGATTTGGTTAGGTCTCAGAAGCTTGATTTTGCGCGGTAGAGCGTCAAGCTTTGCTATGACAAAAGAGATCCAGAAATTGTGAGGAACGCCCATGCCTGAAGCCTTTATCTGCGACGCTGTGCGCACGCCCATGGGACGCTACGGCGGCTCGCTGTCGTCGGTCCGGACCGACGACCTCGGCGCCGCGCCGCTCCGCGCGCTGGTTGAGCGCAATGCCGGTGTCGACTGGGACGCGGTCGAGGACGTGGCCTATGGCTGTGCCAATCAGGCGGGCGAGGATAACCGGAACGTCGCGCGCATGGCGACGTTGCTGGCGGGCCTGCCGACCAGCGTGCCGGGCACGACGATCAACCGACTGTGCGGCTCGGGCATGGATGCGATCGGCTATGTGGCGCGTGCCATCAAGGCCGGCGAAATGACGATGGCGCTTGCGGGCGGTGTGGAGAGCATGTCCCGTGCGCCGTTCGTGATGGGCAAGGCGACGACCGCGTTTTCCCGGAACGCCGAAGTTTACGACACGACGATCGGCTGGCGTTTCATCAATCCGGTGCTCAAGAAACAGTACGGCGTCGACTCCATGCCGGAGACCGGCGAGAACGTGGCGGAAGAGTTCCAGATTTCCCGCGCCGATCAGGACGCCTTCGCGCTGGCATCGCAGACCAAGGCGGCAGCAGCCCAGGCGAGCGGGCGGCTGGCGCAGGAAATCGTTCCCGTCACGATCCCGCAGCGCAAAGGCGAAGCCATCGTGGTGGAGCGGGACGAACATCCGCGCGAGACAACACTGGAGAAGCTCGGATCGCTGCCGACACCGTTCCGTGACGGTGGCACGGTTACGGCAGGCAATGCCTCAGGCGTCAATGACGGGGCCTGTGCGCTAATCGTGGCGGACGAGACGGCCGCGGCGAAGAACGGCCTCAAGCCCATGGCGCGCGTGGTGGGCGCGGCGACGGCCGGTCTGGAGCCGCGGATCATGGGCTACGGCCCGGTGCCCGCGGTGCGCAGGCTGCTCGACAGGACTGGCATTGCGCTCGACGACATCGGCGTGATCGAGCTCAACGAGGCATTTGCCAGCCAGGGCCTCGCGGTGCTGCGGGATCTCGGGGTGAAGGACGACGATCCGCGCGTCAATCGCAATGGCGGCGCCATCGCGCTTGGCCATCCGCTCGGCATGAGCGGCGCGCGGCTCGTCACGACAGCGGCCTATGAGCTTCAGGCGACCGGCGAGCGCTATGCGCTCTGCACCATGTGTATCGGTGTCGGGCAGGGCATCGCCATGGTGATCGAGCGGGTGTAGAACCCGGAGCGCTCAGATTTCCTTCTTCTTCAGGAGCCGCCGGATGGCTTCCGCGTTGATGCGCGGGCCGATCATCTGCGGATTGACTTCGAGTGCCGCCTCGAAGGAATCGAGTGCGTTCTCCATGTCCTCGAGCCTGGCGTAGACCAGGCCGCGTCCTGACAGGGCGCCGAAATGGCGCGGCTCCAGCGCCAGCGTCTTGGCAATGTCGGCCAGCGACTCCTTGAGGTTGTTCAGGAGATAGTGAACCGTGGCCCGCTTGTTCCAGGCCTCGGCAAAGTCCGGCGCCAGTGACACCAGCTTATCGAAGGTCTTGAGCGCAGCCCTGTGATCGCCCTGGCCCATTTCCTTCACGCCTGCGTCCATGAGATTGGCAACCGCTTTGTCCTCGTTTTCCAGCCAGATCGTCCAGATTTGCCGTTCGATCGGGGTCGCGGCGACATGATCGGACGCGGCCTTGAGCTCGGCGAACAGGCGGTCGAGGCGGCCGTCCTTCTGGTCGGCGGCTGCCGGGGCGGCAGCGATCAGGAGGATGAAAACGAAGACTGTGCGGAAGGAAACCATGCCGACAGGGTAGGGCATGGGCGTTTGGCTGCAAAGAGACTTCTATGACCTGCAGTTGGCTTACGTTCTTGGCCTGGCCCACTTTCTGAGTATCCACCACAGAATCATCGCGAGCGCCAAGCCAACTGCCGCTAATGACAAGTCCAATGCCATGAACGGTCCGCTTTTGCGCTGATTGTCAAAAAAAGGAACCATCGAGCTGTTTGCTAGCCCGAGAACCGTTGCGGCCAGGAAGCAAATGCCCGGCAACAGACAGATGAACCCTGCGACTCGCTTGTCTGTCAGCCAGTTTCGATGAACGTAATCGTCATCGTCTTGTCCTGAATCGCAAACTGGTATCTTTGTCAATTCGGCCGTTCCTCTATTGGCAGGTGTCGAGCCAATGGTGCCATTATGCGCTCAAACTAGTGTGCAACACTCAAAATAATTCGAAAGATTACCGATGTCCGACATTACCCCGCTCATTCCCCGTCAGCCCGCACCGGATTTGAGCCTGCCGCTTGTCGGCGGCGGGACATGGGCCTTGAGGAGCGATCCGCCCGAGAGCTTCACACTGCTGGTGTTCTATCGCGGGTTTCATTGCCCGATCTGCAGGACGCAGCTGCGCGACCTGCAGTCGCGCCTCTACGATTTTGCCAGCCGCGGCGTGAAGGTGATCGCGATTTCGACGGACAACCATGACCGGGCGGAGGCAACCCGGCGCGACTGGGGGCTCGACCGCCTGACCATCGCTCACGGCCTGCGCGTGGCCCAGGCGCGAGCGTGGGGGCTCTATGTCTCGACGCATCTCGGCACGACATCCATCGGTGTCGAGGAGCCGCGCCAGTTCAACGAACCGGGCATGTTTCTGGTAGAGCCGGACGGTACGCTCTACATGGCGATCGTCCAGTCCGTGCCGTTCGCCCGGCCACCGCTGTCCGATCTGCTTAAAGCGATCGACTTCGTCTCCGCCAGCGGCTATCCGGCGCGCGGCGAAGTGGTCACGGTCTGAACTCAAATCTCCGGAATTACCGAAACCAATCCGTCGTGACAATTGTCACAGACGCCAAGAGCCGCACGGAGAATGATGACATGCGGGGTGGCTGGCCAACACGCTTGGAAAGCTACGAAAATGAAACGCCGTACATCACCTTACTACCGTGCACCGCGATTCTTCCCTTCCGATAGCGCCCAATCGGAAGTATCGCCTGTCGAGCGGAACCAGGGACGGTCGGGTGCTGTCCGCCGGGCACGCAACCGGGCAGCATCCCGGTATTCAGACGAGGCGCTCGCCGGTCTGACACACGGACTGCATCTGGTCGGCAGGACAAGCGATCATACGACACCTGCGGAGCCGGGCCTCGAGACGTTCGAGGCCGTCTATCCGCGATACCCGTTCGCGCCGCTGGTGCGGCTAGGTCTGGCGCTTGCCGAGTTGCTGCGCCGGTTTCCGCGCCAATAGACGTCTGCTGACAGCAGGATTCAGCCCAGCACCGAGAAGCTGCTCTCCTGGTTGATCTCGCGGCGGCGCGAATAGAAGCCGACGTCGATTTCGTGATCGATGTAGGGCAGCCTGAAGCGCAGCGGGTCGGCGTCGTGGTCGTTGCCGGCCTCGCAGTAGTCGATCAGCGCGGTCATCATCTTGCCGGCGATCGGCGCGTTCTTGTACTGGTTGCCGCTGGTTCCGCACGCCATGTAGAAGCCCGGCAGGGCGGACTTGTCGTAGATCGGGATCCAGTCATCCGAGGCGTCGTAGAGGTCGACGACGCCGCGCATGCGGCTCGGGATGCCGAGCGACGGCACGCGCTGACCGTAGCGCATGGCCTGCAGTTTCCACTGTTCGGTGAAGTCGCGCTGGTAGTCGGTGTCGTCGTCAACCCATTGATGCGCATCGCACGGCGGATCCTCGCTGCCGACGAGGATGTTGTTGCCGTGCTCCGGCCGGCAGTAACACGAGATGTCGCTGTCGGAGACTATGAAGCCGTCATTCTCGAAGTCGAAGCCTTCCGGCGACGGCACATGCACGACTTCCTGGCGCAGGGCGCGGGTCGAAATCGTCATGTCGTCGAGGACGCCCGCCATTTTATTGATGTTCGAGGATGCCGGTCCGCCGACATTGATCACGATCGGCGCGTGCAGTTCTTCGCCGCCGGCGAGTTTCACGCCCTTGACCCGGCCGCCCTCGGTGAGGATTTCCGTGACCGCGGCGCCCATCTGGAATTCCGAACCCTTGGCCCTGGCGGCGTGCGCCAGGTTCTGCGCCGAAAGTGCGGGATCGGTGACGTAGCCGCCTTGGGGCCAGAACACGCCGCCGGGGATGCTGCCGCCTGTCGGTTCGCCGAACGCCGGGTCATCCGCGGCCTTCGCGGGGAAAAAGCGCTGCAGGTCGTAGATCGGCAACCGCTCTGCGATCTTCGCACCATCCCATTCCTCGAACGGGCAACCGAGCTTGCGGCTGTTTTCCATGTGCTTTTCGAGATGGCCGTTGCCGTCCGTCTTCATCACGAGACAGCCGGTTTCCCTGAACGTGGCCAGACCGCTGGGGTCGTGGTTCTCGAGGTAGTCGGCCCAGTCGCGCCAGTAGAAATAACCCTCGTAGGCGAAGGCGGTGCCGTCGAGTGTCGAGTAGTGCATCCTGATGATGGCGCACGAGCCGGAGGTCGAGCCGTGGCCGGCCTGGGCGTTGCGGTCAACGGTCAGGGTCTTGTAACCGGCCTTGGCGAGTTCGAAGGCCGTGGCGGCGCCGATCACGCCGGCTCCGATGATGATTGCGTCTGCGGTTCTGGTCATGGCGTTTCCAACTAGACTGTCATGATTTTCGTGAAGTCTTGTCGGAATTGGGTGGTGTTGTCTACAGCGACTTTTTCACCTCGAACGCTGCGGCTGGGGCCGGCCTCTCAGCCCACCTATTTGCGGCCGGCACATTTGCCGCCATCGAGGAATCTGGTCACCGCCGCTACAGCCCTGTCATTGTTCATGATGGTGGTGTGAACGTTGTGGACGAGCAGGAAATCGTCGTCGGGCGTGATCCGCGTTTCCTCAACGGCAACGATGCCGTCGTCGTCCCCGGGGATGATGGACGTGTAGCCTTCGCTGTCGCCGCGGCCGCCGGCGATGATGCAATAGCGCACATCCGGAACGGGAATGTTGCCGTTGTAGGACTTGAGAAGCTGTCCGGCCGACGGCCCGCCGACCACGCGGAAGAAGGTGGTGCTTTCGAGTTTGCCGGCGAGGTGGGCGCCCTTGCTGGGAGGCGCGAGCATGACGACGCCGTGCGGCTTGATCCGGCTTTTCCACTTGCCGTCGCGGGCCAGCAGAACGCGCGTCACCATACCGCCGAGGCTGTGCGTGACGAAGGTCACACGTTTGACGCCGTCGAGATTGAGCAGGAGGCTCTCGAGGCGCTTTGCGTGGCCCTCGAGACTGTCATTGGTGCTGGCGTAGTTGATCGCAACGGCGTCGAAGCCCTTGCCGCGAAGAACCGCGCCAAGGCTCGCCATGCCGCGGCTTGAGCGACCAAGGCCGTGCAGCAGGATGACCAGGTGGTCGGACTGCCACCTGAACTCGGCGGGCTTCTTCTTTCGGTGATATGCCAGTCCCGCCAGTGTTTTCCGGTAGGTACCGCTTGCCCATTTCAGGTTGTTCGCATCGAGCAGCCGGAAGGTGCCTTTCAGCGTATGTTCCTGAATGCGCCAGCGGCCCTCGACCCTGACATCGGACCAGTGCGGCCAGCCGCCCAGGCTCGGTACGGGGATTGCCGGAGGTTGATAATTCGCCGCTTCCCGCGCAGTTTCCGCGACGGAAGGAGAGAGGCTGCTCATCCACGCAGCAAGGCAGACAGCGCCAACCCGGATCAGGGATTTCATTCTGGGCACGTGTGCGATACCTCGATCTGATCAGGAAACACGTTTCACGTCCGTTCCGGGCGCATTCGTCCCCTAATATTTGGTCGCAAACAGCGATTGCAAGAACGGCAAGCGTCAAATGTGCACGGCGCGGTTAATCCGGCGTCCGGTCCAGGAGCCGTTTGCAGATCGGTCCCAGGATCATCGGCGAAAAGTAGATCGGGAACTGATTGACCGCGAACAGTGTCCAGGTGTCGTCCGGCACGACACCGCCGACGGCACCGACCGCCAGCGCCATGTTGCAGAATGCGGCGGAGTAGCCGATCGTAAGAGCCGTTCTGGCGCCGGTACGCCAGAACAATGCCATCGTGACGGCCATCATGATCGCGACGATGCCGGTCACCAGCGCAACAAATGACAGAAACCGAACCGGCTCAGCGATGAAGCGTGCGCCGATCCCGTCCATCAGGGCGATGGCAAAGATCAGCATCAGCGTCACGTTCAGGCCGTCGAAGATTCCCTGCGATGCCTCCAGCCTTGCAGGACCCATGATCCGGCGGACGACGATCGCGAAAATGTAGGCGCCGCCGACGAGAAGGGCGAGGTTGCGGAACAGTATGTAGGGCGACAGCGGTATGCCCGGGCCGGCGAAGAGATCGACGGCTGCCGGTGCGATCAACGGCGTGAGGGACGTTGCGATCAGCATCACGGCCAGGCTGAGGGCACCGTCCAGGCGGAGCAGATACATGATCGCCGGGGCCGAGAAGATCGGCGGGGCGCTTGTCAGCAGGACTATCCCCAAGGTCAGGTCCATGCCGACCCGGTCCGGTCCGATACCAAGCAGGGTCAGCCCGATCAGGGCGGGAAGGATCACCGCCACCCAGAGCAGGGCCGCAATCAGCATCTTTGGTCTGGCCAGATGTTTCCGGACCTGATCCGCGCGCACGCGGGTCATGGCGAGCGCCATGAGCAGGAACACGGCCGGCGTGAGGGCAGGGCGCATGAAGGCCGCGAGGTCGGGAAGCGCAAGGCCGATGAACACGCCCGCCGCAAGGATTGGCGCGCCGCGCCTTCCCAGTGCTTCCAGCAGCGCGACCATATGGGCCGCGCGCTACATGTTTGCGGGCAGGAAGGTCGCTATGCCCGGGAAAAGGGACAACAGGATCACCGCGAACAGCATGATGATGAACATGGGCACGGCGGCCCGGGCTATGAAGTCTATATCTCGCCCGGTCATGCCCTGTAGCACAAAGAGATTGAATCCGATCGGCGGCGTGATCTGGGCGATCTCGACGACGATCATCAGGAAGACGCCGAACCAGATCATGTCGAAACCCGCCTGTCGGACCAGGGGCTCGATGACGGCCATGGTCAAGACGACGGATGAGATGCCATCGAGGAAACAACCGAGGATAACGTAGAAGACGGTGAGGGCGGCGATCAGCATCCAGGGCGACAGTTCCATGCCCCCGATCCAGCCTGCCAGAGCGCGGGGCAGGCCAGTGAAGCCCATGGCCAGCGACAGGAAGGCGGAGCCGGCCAGAATGAAGGCGATCATGCAGGACGTGCGCGTCGCGCCGAGCAGGGATTCACGGAACGAATCCCAGCTGAGCGAGCCCTGCAGAAAGGACATGAGGAGAGCACCGACGACGCCGAGCACGGCAGCTTCGGTTGCGGTGGCAATGCCGGTATAGATCGACCCCATGACGCCGGCGATCAGAATGATCACCGGAAGAAGCTGCCCGAGGGCGCGCAGTTTGGCGCTGACATCGTAATGCTCGATATCGCTGCGCTTGACCTGCCCGGTCAGGATGGCCCAGCCCATGACGTAACCCATGAAAAGCAACGCCAGCATGATGCCCGGCAGGATGCCGGCGATGAACAGCTTGGCGATCGATTCATTCACGGTCACGCCGTAGATGATCAGAGTGATAGAGGGCGGGATCAGGAGGCCGAGCGTGCCCGCACCCGCGAGGGTTCCGATGATCATCTTTTCCGGATACTTCCGCTCACGCAGTTCCGGGATGGACATCTTGCCGACAGTTGCAACCGTGGCGGCTGATGAGCCCGAGATGGCGGCGAAGATCGCCGAGCCGACGATATTCACGTGCAGCAGCCCGCCCGGAAGCCGCTGCATCCAAGGCTGTAATCCTTTGAACAAGTTCTCCGATAACTTTGTTCGGAACAGTATCTCTCCCATCCACACGAACAGGGGCAGTGCGGCCAGGGTCCAGCTGGAGGTCGAACTCCAGATGGTTGTCGCCATGGCGTCGCCCACGGGGCGGGTGGTGAACAGGAACATGCCAATCGTGGCCACGCCGATCAGGCTGAGCGCAATCCATACGCCGGTGCCGAGAAACGTGAACAGAATGAGCAGGAAGATGAGCGTGAAGCCGATTTCTTCCATGTCTGTCAGTCTCCGATCTTTGCGGCCTGCGGCACGGCATCTTCGTGCCCGGCAAATGCCTTGATGAGTGTGTGAACCATGCAGACGGCCATGACGACGGAACCGAAGGCCACGCCTGTCTGGGGTATCCAGAGCAGGATGGCGTCACCGCCTTCGGACCGGTCTTCGAAGCGCCACGAAACGTAGGTCATGGTGACCAGATACCAGGCGAGATAGAGCGAGAACCCGGTCGCAATGACAACGCACCAAAGTTCCAGGATCTGGCGGGCCTTACCGTGCAATGCGTTGCGCACAATGGCGACACGGATGTGCCCGCCGTTGCGGAACGTGTAGGCGAGCGCAAAGAAGGACGAAGCGGCCATGGAATAGCCGGAATACTCCGTGAGCCCGGGAATGTAGGTGCCGAGCGCTCGTGTGGCGATGCTCAGCAGGACGAAGATCGCAAGCAGGATCATGAATCCCGCAGCGATGTAGCCGCACAAATCGTAAAGACGTTTGAGCAGGCGATCCGCTGTCTGGAAAAGCGTCATGCGCGAAAGAGCCCCCCTCGTGTGGCCCCAAGGTAGGCCCCGGGCCGAAGCCCGGGGATCTTCGCGATTACATCTTGCGGTAGGCGTCCACGACGGCCTTGCCGCCGTCGCCGGCGCGCTTCAGCCATTCGTCGGTCATGGTGGCGCCGATCTGCTTGAAGTCGTTGGAGAGGGTTTCACCAGCCGGGCCGACGGTCATGCCGTTCTTGGCCAGCTGCTCTGCGTACCAGCTCGAAAGCTCCTCGGCTTTCGCCCAACCATTGATTTCAGCACTGATGGCAGCGGTCTCGATGACAGTCTTGAGCTTGTCGCTCAGCTTGTTCCAGGCGTCCATGTTCACGATGACCATGTTCTTGGGCAGCCAGGCCTGGACGTTGTACCAGTACTTCACGTGCTCCCAGATCTTGCGGTCATAGCCGGTCGAGCCTGACGAGATCATGCTGTCGGCGACGCCGGTGGCGAATGCCTGGCTGAGTTCAGCCGCTTCGATCTTTGTCGGAACGGCGCCCATCAGTTCGGCGAGCCTGGATGTCGCGGCGTTGTAGGCGCGGAACTTCACGCCCTTCATGTCCGCCTTGCTGTTGATCGGCTTCTTGGCATAGAGGCCCTGCGGCGGCCACGGAACGGCATAGAGAAGTTTCACGCCCTTGTCGGCGAGCACTTTTTCCATGGCGGGCTTGGTGGCCTTGTAGAGCTTCCGTGCTTCGGCAAAGCTGGTGGCGAGGAACGGAAGGGCATCGATCTCGAAGATCGGATCCTCGTTACCGAGTGCCGAAATCAGCCGCTCGCCAATAGGAGCCTGGCCGGTCCGGATTGCCCTGAAGATTTCGCCGCCCTTGAACAGCGAGCCGCTTGGATGGGTTACGACTTCGAGTTCGCCGCCCGATGCCAGGGTCACGGCCTCAGCAAACCGCGCCGCATTCTGAGAGTGGTAGTTCGTCGCCGAGTAGGCTAGCGGCATATCCCACTTATCTGCCGCAGCGGCCAGCGACGTAGACAAGCCGAGCACCAGTGCGGCGCCGGCAAACTTCAGACTGTTGGCCAAGCTGTTCATATGTACGTCCCCTTCAGTTTTATCATTCTGCGTTGACAGCAATTCGCAAGCCGCGATTTAACCATCTGATTCGCTTTCACGCGAGATGAATTTGCCGCATAAAGCGCTCAAAAGCGCAGATTCGCAACAATTTGATGCCGAATATCAACGACTGATACGTCATAGGCACGTTCAATCGCCTCACGATAGGGTGCAAGATTCGTGCATTCGAGGACGATCGTGGAGATGCCGGGCGCTCTCTTGAGCAGCCTTCCGGCGGCCTCAATGGCGTCGGCTTCGGCCCTGGACGCATCGAGAAACGGTTCGTCGTTGGCAACGACGCGGTGGATCTCCCTGCCGGTTTCAATGCCTTCGACGCACACCTCGCACGAGACGTTCGGCAGATGCCGTTTGGTGAGTTTCGTGCTGTCGAACGTCAGTACACCAATCAAATCCTCGGCGTCGAGGTGTGCCGCAATTGCCGGGAGAAGGTTCAGTGCCGATGTTACGACAGGCACATCCAGTTCTTCCCGGAGCCTTTCCTGAAGGACGGAAAGGAAGCCGCAGCTTGTGGTGATGAGGCCGGCACCCTTGCCGACCAGCTCGTTGGCGCCGGCGACAAAAGCGTCCGTGAGTGGTCCG
Organism: Hyphomicrobiales bacterium; assembly: GCA_965198845.1. Taxonomy (GTDB): domain Bacteria; phylum Pseudomonadota; class Alphaproteobacteria; order Rhizobiales; family JAJFHC01; genus CBDAQD01. Next base: position 4,260,366 of record CBDAQD010000002.1, on the reverse strand, counting down.
GGCAACTCTGCGTCCGTAACGACGGCTTCGACCAGAGCACTTGGCACCGTGTGGTAGATGACATCGAACGGAAAGGTGTCCGGATTGCCGATATCGCCGACCGGGCGGGGGAACCCGGTGTCGAGCATCAGCACGCCAAGCCTGAACGTGGCGGGGACCTCCGGCCAGTTCATCGGAAGCGAGTCCCTAGAACGCGCGGTACGTGATGATCGTGTAGGTGTCCTTGATGCCGTCGAACTGGTGAACCTTCTCATTCACGAAGTGCCCGATGTCGGTCTCCTTGTCGACGTAGAACTTGATGAGAAGGTCGTAGTGGCCGGCGGTCGAATAGATTTCCGATGCGATCTCCGCATCGGCGATCTGGTCGGCGACCTCATAGGCCTTGCCCAATTCACATTTGATCTGAACGAAGAGCGGTACCACGGCTGGAGCCTCGTCTTGCAAGAAGGGAAGGATGTTTCTTCCGTCACATTCTCCAGCAAGAGCGGCGAGGTCAAGCGCTTATAGAGCAATGCGGTGAGCCGGCGGCGGCTCTTCCGGGCGACGGGCGTCACCATGGAGGGCGTTTGACAGGACAGCGATCATGCGCTGTAATGAATACGTATTCAAGAAATTGGGCTATGAAATCAAAACGACAGGCGGCGATTTTGGTCACTTTATGAATACGTATGCAAAAAGATTGAACAGCAAGGATATCGCCCGGAAGGCCGGTGTGTCGCAGACCACGGTATCGCGGGTGCTGTCAGGGCACCCCAATGTCAGGGAAGCCACGAAGCTGCGGGTCCTGAAGGTCATCGAGGACGCCGGCTACCAGCCCAACGCCTTCGCCCGCGCGATGAAGACCCAGACGAGCGGCGTCATCGGAGTGGTCGTATCGCGCATCACCAACCCTGTCGTCCCGGAAATCCTGCTCGGGCTGGGGACCGAACTGACAGCCCGAGGCAAGCAGATGGTGGTCTGGAACACTGACGCCGAAGGAGAGGAAGGGGTTATCAGGGCAATCCGGCAGCGCGCGGTCGACGGGCTGATCTTCACCGCGGCGACCGACGACTCGAAAGCGCTCGATGTGGCGCTGCAGTCGACGCTGGGCGTCGTTCTGCTCAACCGCACCGTGGACCATGCGGACTGTGATCAGGTCGCCGGAGACAATCACAACGGTGCGAGGCTGCTTGCCCAATACCTCATCGACAACGGGCGACGCCGGATCGCACTGGTCAACGGTCCGCTCAACCGCAGCACCCTTCGGGAGCGCGAAGAAGGCCTGCGCAGAGGACTTGCCGACGCGGGCCTGACCATCGCCGGCAGCCGCTATGTGAGTGCGCCATTCGCGCACGATGTTTTCAGACAGGCCGCGATCGAACTGATGGCACTGCCGGAACCGCCGGATGTCATCTGCTGCGGCAATGACGTGATCGGACTGGGTGTGCTCTGCGGGCTGAAAGCGGCAGGTCACGTCGTGCCGGACGATGTCTGGGTCACGGGGTTCGACGGGATCGAGATGGCTGGCTGGGATGTCTTTGACATGACGACGGTCCGCCAGCCGCTCGAACTGATGGTTTTCAACGCGGTCGGCACGCTCATCGACACGATCGAGGGCAGACGGCCGGAACACTCCATAAGGCGCTTCGAAACTGAACTGGTCGTCCGGTCGACCACGGCCAACGCGCCATTTTCAACAAAAACAACCGGTGCATCCAGAAAGGGAGGAAAACATGACAACGCGCACGACACGTAGAACATTCGTCAAGGCCGCCGCCGCCGGAACGATCGCTTCCGGGCTTGCCGCACCCGCGATCGCGCAAGGCAAGCGGGAGCTCAAGATGGTGACGGGCTGGCCGAAGAAGTTTCCGGGACTTGGCGTTGCGTCCGAGCGGGTTGCGAAGAGCATCACCGAAGCGACTGACGGCCGCCTGACGGTGAAGGTTTATGGCGCCGGCGAACTGGTGCCGCCTTTCGAGGCGTTCGACGCGGTCGCAGGCGGAACCGCCGATCTCTACCACGCCGCGGAATACTACTGGCAGGGCAAGACGCCGGCGTTCAACTTTTTCGCCGGTGTGCCGTTCGGCATGACCACGGCCGAGCACAACGCATGGGTCTACCATCGGGGCGGTCAGGCGCTGTGGGACGAGCTTAGCAAGAGCTACGGCGTCAAGGCGTTCATGTCGGGCAACAGCTCATGCCAGGCCGGCGGTTGGTTCAACAATTCCGGAAATAAAGAGCATGGAGGACTTCAAGGGTCTGAAAATGCGGATTCCGGGCTTCGGTGGCAAGGTGGTCGATGCGGTCGGCGGTGCGGCGGTGACCCTGCCGGGTGGCGAGATCTTCCAGGCGCTGAAGTCGGGCGCGGTGGACGCGGCGGAAATGGCCGGCCCATGGATCGATCTGGGCTTCGGGTTCTACAAGGCCGCAAAATACTTCTATAACCCCGGCTTCCAGGAGCCGACGTCGGCCGAGAGCCTCGGTGTAAACCTGAAGCTGTGGGAGTCGCTGACGGCCAGTGAGCAGGCCGTGATCCGGATGGCCGCGGCCCAGGAGAACGTGATGAACCCGGCCGATTTCATCGCCAATCACTCGCGGTCGCTGGAGATCCTTCTGAACAAGCACGGCGTTCAGCTCCGGTCCTATCCCGATGATGTCATGCAGACCCTCGGGACCGTTGCCAAGGATGTCGTCGCCGATGCGGCGAAACACGACGATCTGACCAAGCGGATCTATGAAAGCTACAACAGCTTCCTCAAGGAGGTTGCCGGCTGGACCGCACAGTCGGAGCAGGCCTATCTGCATGCACGCTGGCTTTCCCTGAAGAGCTAGGCTTCAATCGCACCGGGGCGCCCGTCGAGACGGTTGCCCCGGATCCGCGACGATTGGGGCGCCGTAATGCTCGTGAAGCTGCTCGATTCCGTTGACCGGTTGATTGCCGGCCTTGGCAATGCCGTGTCCTGGGCCTGTCTCGCCATGGTTCTGTTGCAGGCGGCGGCTGTCATGCTGCGTTATGTCTTCAGCATCGGGCTGATCGCGGTTCAGGAAGCAGTGGTCTATTGCCACGCCCTGATCTTCCTGCTGGCGTCCGCGAGCATCCTGCAGAGCAACGGCCATGTCAGAGTCGACATCATCTACGGCATGATCGGCGACCGGGCCCGCAGGATCGTCGATGTGGTTGGTCTGGCGGCCTTCGTGCTGCCCATGACGATCACCATTCTCGTCACCGCCTGGCCGTACGTGATGCGCGCCTGGGACAGTCTCGAAGGGTCGCGGCAAGCCGGCGGTCTTCCCGCGATCTATCTGCTCAAGACGGCGATCCTGGTTTTCGCTGTGACGGTGGCCATCCAGGCGGTCGCGATCATCTTGCGGCTTTGCCTGAAACTGCCGGATCAGCATTGGCCGGGCAGGGGTGAAGCCGATAGCGGGCACGGTGGCTGAACATGGATCTGCCGGCCGGCCTGTTCATCGCCATTCTCTTTTTCGCGGCGTTCGGCGCCGTGCTGTGCGGGATACCCGTTGCCTTTGCGCTTGGCGGTGCAAGCCTGCTTGTGGCGTTTCTGGCCAGTGCTCTCGGCGGCTTCGACATTGTGCTGCTGGGCGCGATCCCGTCACGCATCTTCGGCACCGCGATGTTCAACGAGGTGCTGACGGCGGTGCCACTGTTCATCCTGATGGGCGTCATTCTGGAACGCAGCAAGGTTGCCGAAAACCTGCTCGAGGCCATGGCCAACCTGTTCAGTTCCGTGCGCGGCGGGCTCGGCATTTCCGTCACGTTCGTGGGTGCGCTGCTCGCTGCTTCCACAGGTATTGTCGGTGCGACGGTGGTCGCCATGGGCCTGCTGAGCCTGCCGACCATGATCCGCAGGGGATACGATCCTGCCTTCGCGTCCGGCTCGATCTGTGCGGCGGGGACGCTCGGACAGATCATTCCACCGTCAATCGTGCTGGTGTTTCTGGGCGACCAGCTTTCCGGCGCCTACATGGAAGCGCAGCGCGAGATCGGCAACTTCTCGCCCGACCCGCTCTCCGTCGGCGACCTGTTCGCCGGTGCGCTGATTCCCGGCGTCGGGCTTGCCTGCCTCTACATGATCTATCAGGGATTTGTTGCCTGGCGCCGCCCCGAAGCATGTCCGGCCATCCCGCCGGACGAACTGGGACCGCGGCCGCCGACAACGGAGCTGATCGCCACGCTCGTCGCGCCGGTCGGGATGATCATCGCCGTGCTGGGCTCCATCCTTGCCGGCATCGCAACACCGACCGAGGCCGCCGGCATCGGGGCGCTCGGTGCCTTGCTGCTCGCGGGCTACCAGTTGTCGGACGGCGAGGACGAAGTGGACGCGGGGAAGGGTGTCGTGCGCCGGCTCGTGCTTGGCGCTGTCGCCGGCGCACTGATGCTGCCGGTGATCCGCATTTTCGCGGACCTGCGCGTTACGCGTGACGTGATCCCGACCGGCGACTGGATCGGCATCGTGCTGGCCGTCGCGGCAACTGCGATGCTTGTAATCGGTGTCCTGGCCAGCCTGCTGGTGCTCTGGCGGAAGCGGCTGGCGCAACCGATCCTTCAAGGCACCACACGGATCTCGGCCCTGGCGTTTGCAATCCTCATCGGCGCGACCATGTTCTCGCTCGTGTTCCGCGGTCTGGGTGGTGATGAACTGGTGGTTGCAGCGCTCGACAATATTCCCGGCGGTATCATCGGTGCGGTCATCGCGGTGAACATTGTCGTGTTCGCGCTGGGATTCTTCCTCGATTTCATCGAGATCATTTTCATCATCATGCCGATCGTGGCTCCCGTCATCCTGCAGAGCGACATCGACCCTGTCTGGTTTGGCGTCCTGCTGGCCATGAACCTGCAGACATCATTCCTGACCCCGCCGTTCGGATTCGCGCTGTTCTATCTTCGCGGCGTCGCGCCGGCCGAGGTGCGGACCGCGGACATCTATCGCGGCGTGCTGCCGTTCATCGGCATCCAGGTCTTTGCCCTGCTGATGCTTGCGCTGTTCCCGGGACTCGCGACCTGGCTGCCGGGCGTTCTGTTCGATTAGTCACCGCAAACCTTTGGTATCTGTGCGGTGGCTCCGCCGCCCGGCTTTGAATGCAGGTCCTGTCTGGGGTAGAATCGCGCGACGCCCTTCGCAGAGAGGAGGCGGGCATGACCAATGTCATTGTTGTCATGACCATCATGATCCTGGGCGGTGCGCTCATGGCCCTGGGCATGAGGTTTCGGACGCGACGCAGCGACAAGCAGCAGCTCGACACGATCGACAAGAGCTTCGTCGCAGGCACCGTTGTGACGTTTATTGCTATATGTGCCGCCGTGTGGATGTTCTCTCCGACAGCAGTTCCGTGAGGCCGCCAGGGGTGTCCGGTTGACAATTCAACATTGGCACTTGTCATCCGCAATGCCGTCTGAATAAGGTAACGCGCCCGCACAAGAAAATCAGATATGTCGGGCTGCAAGGGACCTGTCAGGGGCATTTCGTGCTCAAAGTTGAAAATCTGAATAAGAGTTTCGGCGGTCTCCAGGCCGTGCGCGACTGCACATTCGAGATTGCCGAGGGGACCATCACGGGGCTGATCGGTCCCAATGGTGCGGGCAAGACAACCACCTTCAACATGATTGCAGGTGAGATGGCGCCGACGTCCGGGCGGATCGTCTTTCAGGGCGAAGATATCGGCGGTCTGCCGACCCACCAGATGTTCCATCGCGGCATCGTCAGAACATTCCAGATTCCGCACGAATTCGCGAAGATGACCGTGCTGGAGAATCTGATGGTCGTGCCGCCGAACCAACCGGGCGAGCACATCTTCAACAACTGGCTGTCGGTCGCCTCCGTCAGGCGGCGCGAGCGCGAGGTCCAGAAGAAGGCGGAAGACGCGCTCGAGTTTCTTTCGCTGACACATCTGCGTGACGAGAGGGCGGGCAACCTGTCCGGCGGGCAGAAAAAGCTGCTTGAGCTCGGCCGTACAATGATGATCGACGCGAAGCTGGTGCTGCTCGATGAGCCGGGTGCCGGCGTCAACCCGACGCTGCTGCTGAAAATCAGGGAAATGATCGCCCAGCTCAAGGAGGAGCGCGGCTACACGTTCTGCGTGATTGAACACGACATGGACCTGATCGCGAGCCTGTGCAATCCGGTGATTGTCCTGGCGGAAGGCACTGTTTTGACAGAAGGCACCATGAAGGACGTCCGGAGCAATCCGGAGGTTCTCGATGCCTATCTCGGCGGTGGTGAGGACGACTGATGTCAATACTCGAACTGCAATCGGTCGTTGGGGGATACGGGGATACGCAGATCCTGCACGGCGTCTCCATGCATGTGGATCCCGGCGAAATCGTTGTCATCATCGGTCCCAACGGGGCCGGCAAATCGACGGCCATGAAGGCCGTGTTCGGCCTGTTGCAACTGGCGGAAGGCAAGGTGCTTCTCGACGGCGAGGAAATCACCAACACGCCGCCCGACAAGGTGGTCCGCCATGGCGTGTGCTATGTGCCTCAGACTTCGAATATATTTCCGAGCCTGACCGTCCAGGAAAACCTGGAAATGGGTGCATTCGTCCGCGATGACGACTTCACGCCGAGGCTGAACGAAATCTACGAACTCTTTCCGCCGCTTGCTGAAAAGCGCAAGCAGCAGGCGGGTACGCTATCCGGCGGCCAGCGCCAGATGGTGGCCATGGGCAAGGCCCTCATGCTCGAGCCGAAAATCCTGCTGCTGGATGAACCTACGGCGGGCCTGTCGCCGAAGTTCCGCGGCGAAATCTTCTCCATCGTGAAGACCATCAACGGCATCGGAACGCCCATCCTGATGGTCGAGCAGAACGCCAAGCAGGCTCTCAAGATCGCCAATCGCGGATACGTCCTGGTCGACGGCCAGAACAAGTTCGAGGGGACCGGTCAGGACCTGCTCAATGACCGGGAAGTGGCCGAGATGTTCCTTGGCGGCGGCGGCAACAAGGCCAATGGCGGGGATGAGGTCGGGAATGGCTGAGTTCATCAATTTCTACCTCATTCCGGGGCTTGTGCTCGGCAGCATCTATGCTCTCGGTGCCATCGGGATTACGCTGACCTTCGGCATCCTGCGCTTCGCCAACTTCTGTCACGGCGAGTTCATGACGCTCGGGGTCTATTTCGCGTGGTCCCTGGTGCAACTGACGAGTCTGCACCCGCTTGTCGTGATGCCCATCGCCATGATCCTGACGGTCGTGGTGGCGCTCGGCATCGACAAGGGGTTCTACAAGCCGTTGCGCGATGCGCCGGTCATCATGCTCGTGATCGCGTCGTTCGGCCTGATGCTGATGGTGCGTTCGGTGATCCAGTTCTTCTGGGGCGTGCAGCTCAAGACCGTGCTGCCAGGCATTCAGGTGCCCTATATATTCGCTGATTTCCTCCGCATCGCACCGAAGCACATTCTCATCATTGCTTGCGCCGTGGCTCTGATGTTCGCTGTGCATTACTTGCTGACCTACACAAAGATCGGCAAGGCGATGCGGGCGATGTCGGATTCGCCCGAACTGGCGCGGCTGACCGGCATCGACACCGAAAAGGTCGTGTTCACGACATGGGTTGTCGGCGCCGCACTGGCCTGCGCCGCAGGCGTCTTCCTCGCCGTCGATACCCACGTCGAGACCATGATGGGCTTCAAGCTGCTGCTGCCGATGTTCGCCGCGACGCTGCTCGGCGGCGTCGGGCGTCCCTACGGTGCGGTCGTCGGGGGGCTGATCATCGGGCTCGCGGAGGAACTCTCCAGCTATCACTGGATCGGAAACAACGCGCTGCTCAACCCCGGCTACAAGCAGGGCGTCGCCTTCGCCATCATGATCGCAATTCTGCTGTGGCGTCCATCGGGCCTCTTCAGAGGGAAGGTGTTCTGAGATGGAACAGTTCTACGGATATGGCCTCTACCTCATTTCGCTGCTTACGATGGGCGGCATCTACGCGATCCTTGCTCTGGGCCTGAACGTCCAGTTCGGCTTTGCCGGACTGTTCAATATCGGCATTGCCGGGTTCTTCGGCATCGGCGCCTACATGACGGCGTTCCTGACCACTTCGCCCTCCGTGCGGCATCTGGGCGGTTATGAAATGCCCTATTTCGTCGGCTTTGCCGCCGCGATGATCGTGTCGGGCATCATCGCCTATGGTGTGGGCAAGGTCTGCCTGCGTCTGCGGAGCGACTATCTTGCGATCGCCACCATCGGGATCGCCGAGATCGTCCGCCTTATCCTCAAGAACGAGACCTGGGCGACCAACGGTCCGCGCGGCGTATCCCAGATACCCAAGCCGTTCGAGACATTGCCGGAGCCGTGGAACCAGATCGCGTTCCTCGGGCTCGTCCTGGCGACGGTAGCGGTGGTTTACGTCCTGGTCGAAGTCGCGCGCAGGTCTCCCTGGGGACGGGTGATGACCGCGATCCGCGAGAACGAAACATCCGCGAAAGCCGCCGGCAAGAATGTCGAAACTTTCCGCATGGAAGGGTTCGTTATCGGCTGCATGATCATGGCGCTTGCCGGTGCGCTGATGGCCCATAACCTGAAATTCGTCGACCCGAACACGACGGATCCGCTGCTGGCGACGTTCATCGTCTGGGTGATGCTCATTGTCGGCGGCAGCGCGAACAACAAAGGCGCGATACTCGGGGCGTTTCTGATGTGGACGGTCTGGTCCGCGACGGAGATTCTGACCAGCAGGTTGCCGGATGAGCTGGCGATCCGTACCGCTTACGTGCGGATTTTCCTCATCGGGCTCATGTTGCAGATCTTTCTCCAGAAGTTCCCGCAGGGTATTCTGCCAGAAAAACGACCATCATTACGCGCTCAAGGTGACGGATGACGTCACGGTACACAGTAACGATACCCCAACAGGGGAGTTGACATTCCCGTCTGGCAGGGCACGTTACGCAACCAAGTGGTGAGAAAAACAAGCAGCACCACATAATCAGGAGAGGAGTTGACTCGAATGAAATTCCTTAAACGCTTTGCCATCGCGGCTTCGGCCGTGGCTATGCTGACTGCGTCTGCGCAGGCAGCGGAAATCAAGATCGGTTCTGCCGGCGGTGTGACCGGCCCGATCGCTGAGCTCGTTGCGGCCATCATGAAGGGCCGTCAGCTTGCCGCCGACCAGATCAACAAGGAGGGTGGTCTGCTCAAGGGCGACACGCTCAAGCTGGTGATCGGTGACTCGGCATGCGATCCGAAGGCGGCTGTCGATACCGGCAACAAGCTCGTCAATGTCGAGCAGGTCGTCGCCATCGTCGGCCCGAGCTGCTCGGGCGCCACCAACGGCATGGTGCAGTCGGTTACGATTCCAGCCGGTGTCACGGTCCTTTCGGACTCGGCTACCGCGCCGTCGATCTCCGAACTCAAGGACAAGGACCTTGTGTTCCGTGCTTCCGCATCTGACTCCTACCAGGGTCTGGCCATCGCGCAGCTCGTCAACAAGGCCGGCATCAAGAAGGTCGCCGTTTCCTATTCGAACGACGACTACAACGCCGGTATCGCGAACGTGTTCGTGAAAGAGTTCAAGGCGATGGGCGGTGAGGTTGTGGCCAACCAGGCGCACGAGCCGAACAAGGCATCGTACCGTTCCGAGCTGAGCACCCTGTCGCAGGGTGGCGCAGAAGCTCTGGCACTGTTCGCCTATTATGGCTCCAGTGGCATCACCATCATCAAGAACAGCCTCGAGAACGGCCTGTTCAACAACTTCTACGCTGCTGACGGCATGTTCGATAAGTCCGTTATCGAGCAGATCGGTGCAGACAACCTGCGCGACAAGATCCAGATCACGCAGGCTGCGTCCGACACGGACGACGCGTCGTACAAGAACTTCGCCGCTGCCTACAAGGCAATCGACGGTGATCCGGAAGCGCCTTACGCCGCGCACGGCTACGACGTCGTATTCCTGATGGCTCTCGCCGTCGAGAAGGCCGGCAGTGCTGACCGCGGCAAGATCTCGGCCGCTCTGCGCGCCGTTGCCGGACCTCCGGGTGAAGTCATCCGTCCGGGTGAGTGGGCCAAGGCGAAGAAGCTGATCGCCGAAGGCAAGGACATCAACTACGAAGGTGCCGCCGGTCAGAACGACTTCGACGGCAACGGTGATGTCACCGGTCTGTTCAGCCTCAATGTCGTCGGCAAGGACGGCAACTGGGCACGGACGATGATCAAGTAAGACACGAATTGCAGGTTTGCGCGTCGCTTCGGTGTCGCGCAGACCGCTCAGGAATGCGCCCGCAGCGGTCTCCCGTTGCGGGCGTTTTCTTTTCAGCGTGGGGCGAGGCTGTCAGCTAGGTCACGGCCTGCTTGCGGTGAAAACGTGCCTCGTCCCAGGCCCGGGTTGTGACGATCTCTTCCAGGATCTTGGCCGCGCGGAAGACGTCATCATCATCGATGTAAAGCGGTGTGAAGCCGAACCGCATGATGTCCGGCGCCCGGAAGTCGCCGATGACGCCGCGGTCGATCAGCGCCTGCATGACCGCGTAGCCGTCGGGAAAGCGGAATGACACCTGGGAGCCGCGCCGGGCGCTGTCTCTCGGGCTGGCGAGGACGAAGTCCGGGCAGCGCCGTTCGACTTCGGCAATGAAAAGCTCGCTCAGTTCAATTGACCGCGCGCGCACGTCCGCCATGTCGGCCATGTCCCAGACGTCAAGCGCGGTTTCGAGGGCCGCCAGCGCGATCACCGGCGGGGTGCCGACGCGCATGCGTTCGATGCCGGATCCGGCGCGGTAGTCGAGGTCGAAGGCGAACGGGGCCTCGTGACCGAGCCAGCCGGACAGGGCCGGGCGAGCGTTGTCGGCGTGCTGTGGGGAAACGTAGATGAATGCCGGGGCACCGGGCCCGCCGTTGAGATACTTGTAGGTGCAGCCCACGGCGAAGTCCGCCTTGGCGCCGGTCAGGTCGACCGGTACCGCGCCCGCCGAATGAGCAAGGTCCCAGACGGTCATCACGCCATGAGAATGGGCCCTTGCGGTCAGGGCCGTCATGTCGTGCAACCGGCCGGTCCGGTAGTCGACTTCGGTCAGCATGAGCACGGCGACGGTGTCGTCGATTGCAGCTTCGACCGCCTTCGGTTCGACCGTGCGCAGCTCGTAGCCGCGGCCAAGCGAGCCGATCAGGCCCTCGGCCATGTAGAGGTCGCTCGGGAAATTGCCGGTATCCGAGAGTATGACGCGCCGGTCCGGGACAAGCTCGAGCGCCGATGCCAGCGCCTGGTAGACCTTGATGGAGAGCGTATCGCCCATGACGACCGAGCCCTCGGGCGCACCGATCAGATGGCCGATTCGATCGCCGACACGCGCGGGCTGTTCCATCCAGCCGGCCCGGTTCCATGCGGTGATGAGCATTTCGCCCCATTCGTCCGCCATCATCGCGACAACGCGTTCGCGCGCGGCGAGGGGCAGGGGGCCGAGGGAATTGCCGTCGAGATAGACGATGTCCTCGGGCAGATGGAACATCGCTTTTGTGCTGGCAAAATCGGTCATGGGCGCACTGCCTGTCTCTTCAAGGTGTCACCAGCTGTCGTGGGCCGACGTCTCGACCGCGGCGGGCAGGGACACTTCCAGGAGTTCAAGGTTCGACGAGCGATTGGTGTAGCGTGTCCGCACGCCCGGCGGGATGACGAACGCGTCGCCGTCGGTCAGGTCCTGCGGGTCGCGGCCTTCGCCTTCGAGCGTCATGGTGCCTTCCATCACGAAGGTGAAGAGGATGTCCGTGCCATGGCTTGTGATCTGGTCGCCGGAGCCTTCGAGTTTGCGGGCCACCTGAACATTCGCGACGCCTTTGGTCGCCTCCGATATGCCGGTGTCTCGCGCTTCGAAGCCAGCAATGCGCCAGGGCTGCCACACCGCCTCGGCCACCTTGTGATGGCAGAAGCGCTGGCCGCCAAAGTCACGGTCAGGATTGAAGTGCTCGGTCGGCAGTTCGAGATTGTGATCGATCGTGGTCACGTGTTCGGCGGGTACACCGATCTCGATCACCTCCACATTGTCCGATGCCTCCAGCACCCGGTGGCGGATCTCCGGCGGCTGGATCACGCAATCGCCGGCGCCCAGAATGAAGGGCGGACCCTGGTCCTCGTAGACCAGACGGACCCAGCCGCGATAGCAGAAGATGAGCTGAAAGCCGACGGTGTGATAGTGCACCATGTCGGGCACCGGACCGCCGTCGGGGATGCGGATGTGCGAAGCGATGATGCTGCCACCGAGCCGGTCGGGGATCAGGTCGCGGTAGTGCATGCCTGCGCGCCCGATGATCCAGGAGTCGCTGTCCTTCAGTCGCCTGACAACAAAGGAATGCTGCGTTTCCGGTGTCTGCAGCGGCGGATTGGCGTCGACGATCTCGATGCGCGTTCCGTTTGGCGCGGTCAGTTCCGTCTTGCCGTCCGCGAATCCGGCAGGATCGTCGCAGAGGAGCCGCAGCGTGCCCGGCGCCTCGCTGGCTCCGCGTTCCAGTCTGATGCGGACCCCATGGCCTGACATCACGGCAACGGCAGGGTCATCGGCCGGAAAGATGGTGTCGAGCCTGAAGCCCAGGGTCTTGCTGAAAAAGGGCAGGTCGTCCTTCAGGTCGTTCGTCGGAAGGCGGACTTCCGCCAGGACGCGGCTGGCTTCGGCAGCCGGTTCATTCTCGATTGTTGATGCGTCGGTCATGACTGAACCCTTTCCGGTACTCCGACAGACCGAGTATCCGACCGCCGGAAGGTTGGCAAGTGGGGCGGGCGGTCGCCACGGCCGAACCGTCGGGTTGATAAGGCTTTCACAAAGCTTGCGCGGGAGCCCGCGCTCAAGCAAGAGTATCGTCTTCCATATGGCCTGAGAGACTGACTGTCAGGCCTTTGTGCTCGTCACATAGAGAGAATTGCAAGCGAGAGATGACCGGCTCATGAGCAAACCGGACGTGCGTCTTGGCGTCGATATCGGCGGGACATTTACGGATGTGGTCCTGGAGGCGGGATCCACTCTGGAGTCGGTCAAGGTGCTGACGACCTATGCGGCGCCGGAAGACGCGATTCTCGATGGCATTGGCCAGGTGTGCGCGAAGGCCGGCATTCCCGCTTCCGATGTCTCGATGATCATCCACGGCACCACCCTTGCGACCAATGCGCTGATCGAACGGCGCGGTGCGAAGACGGCCCTGATCACCACCAGGGGTTTCCGGGACGTGATCGAGATGCGCACCGAAAGCCGGTTCGAGCAGTACGACCTGAACCTGAGACTGCCGGAACCGCTGATTTCGCGCGATCATCGCCATGTGGTGGATGAACGGGTCGGCGCCAATGGACAGATCCTGAAGCCCCTTGACCGCGGCGAGGTCGAAGCGCTGGCCGATGTGATCAAGGCGCGCGGCTATGAGAGCGTCGCCGTGGGGCTGATCCATTCCTACCTGAACGATGCGCACGAACGCCTTGTCCGTGACGTGCTCATGGAGCGGGTGCCGGGTCTGACGATTTCGTTGTCGTCGGAAGTCTCGCCACAGATGCGCGAGTACGAGCGGTTCAATACGGTGAGCGCCAACGCCTACGTCAAACCGCTGATGAAGGCTTATCTCGATAGGCTGACCGGGCGGCTCAAGGAAATCGGTGCCGATTGTCCGGTTTTTCTGATGCATTCCGGCGGGGGCATCATCTCCCTGGACAGCGCGTCGGAGTTCCCTGTGCGCCTGGTTGAATCCGGTCCGGCGGGCGGCGCGATCTTTGCAGCCCATATTGCGGGTCGCTATGGTCTGGACCGGGTGCTGTCGTTCGACATGGGCGGTACGACCGCAAAGATCTGCCTGATCAAGAACCAGACGCCGCGAACGTCCAGGGTCTTCGAAGTTGCCAGAACCTACCGCTTCAAGAAGGGATCGGGCATGCCGATCTCGATTCCGGTGATCGAGATGGTCGAGATCGGTGCAGGCGGCGGGTCACTGGCTCACGTGGATTCCATGCGCCAGATCCGCGTCGGGCTGGAAAGCGCCGGCTCGGAACCAGGGCCGGCCTGTTATCAGCGCGGAGGAAACAAGCCTGCGGTGACGGACGCGGATCTCGTGCTCGGTCGTCTCGATCCGGACAACTTCGCGGGGGGATCCATCGCATTGTCGCGCGATGCTTCGGTGTCGGCGCTGGATGATGCTGTCGGCAAGGTCCTCGATGTCGACGGCACGACTGCCGCGTTCGCCGTTTCCGAGGTTGTCGACGAGAACATGGCGAACGCGGCCAGGGTCCATGCGGTCGAGAGCGGCGAAGACCTCGCCGGCTACACCATGATCGCATTCGGCGGTGCTGCGCCGCTGCACGCCGGACGGCTTTGCGAGAAGCTGGGCATCGACCGGCTTGTCGTGCCGCCGGGTGCGGGTGTCGGCTCTGCGATAGGGTTTCTGAGAGCGCCCTTCAGTTTCGAGGCGACCCGCAGCGTCTATATGCGGCTGTCCGAATTCAGCGCCGCGAGTGCCGGACAGGTCCTCGGCGAGCTTGAGAAGGAAGCCGCCGATTTCGTGCGCACCTGCGACCCGGACGCGGACCTTGCCTACGAGTTCAAGGCCTACATGCGCTATGTCGGACAGGGCTGGGAGATCCCGGTGGATCTTGAACAGGCAGATGCCCATGAACCGGCGGGTGACCGGTTCCAGTCACTGTTCGAGCATGCGTACCGGACGCTGTTCGGCCGCATCGTCGACGGGCTCGACATCGAGATCACGAGCTGGTCCGTCAACGCCAGCACGCCGGTGCCGCCCGCCGATGCAATCGACGAGCTGACTGCCGGTGAGCCCGCCGAGACATCGGCCATGCGTGCGCTGTTCGATCCGGCGGCAGGAGAGTTCGCCGATGCGGTCGAGATCGAGCGCGATACGCTCGACCCTGGCCGCTCAGCACCCGGACCCGCCGTCATCACCGAACGGGAGACATCGGTCATCGTTCCCGCCGGGTTCGTCGCCGTCATGCACACGGATGGATGCATCATGGTCGAGCGGAAGGGCGCTGAAACACTCGAGACGGCAAGCCATGAGGAGGCGGTGGGATGAGCGGATCGTCGCTGTCTGCGGTTTCAAACCAGGTGATGTGGAACCGTCTGATCTCCGTGGTCGAGGAGCAGGCCCAGGCGCTGGTCCGGACCGCTTTTTCGACGTCGGTGCGCGAGGCCGGCGACCTGTCTGCCGGCGTCTACGATCTTGAAGGACGGATGCTCGCCCAGGCCGTCACCGGAACGCCCGGGCACGTCAATGCCATGGCGGAGTCGGTGGCCCATTTCATGCGCGAGATCGGCGTCGACGACATGTACGAGGGCGACGTCTACATCACCAACGATCCCTGGATGGGCACGGGCCATCTGCACGATATCACCGTCGTGACACCCTCGTTCTACAAGGGGCGGCATGTCGGCTATTTCGCCTGCACGGCCCATGTTGTCGATATTGGCGGGCGCGGCTTCGGGGCCGACGGCAATTCTGTCTATGAAGAAGGTCTGCTGATCCCGATCATGAAGTTCGCCGAGCGCGGCGAAGTCGACAGGTCCTTCGTCAAGATCGTCCGCAACAATGTCCGGGAAGCGGATCAGGTCGTGGGCGACATCTATGCGCTGGCAGCGTGCAACGAGATCGGCCACCGGCGCCTGGTCGACATGCTGGATGAGTTCGGCCTTGAGGATCTCACATCGATCGCCGCGTTCATTCTCGACCACAGCTACAAAGCGACGATCGAGCGGATCGCGGCCCTGCCGCGCGGCACGGTAACGAACGACATGACCATCGATGGTTATGACGAGCCGATCCGGTTGTGCGTCCGCCTCGATATTGAAGACGACTGTATCCGCGCCGACTTCTCGGGCACGTCGCCCGTGTCGCGCAAGGGCATCAACGTCCCGCTGGTCTATACCAAGGCCTATGCGTGTTACGGCCTGAAATGCGCGATCGCGCCTGAAATCCCCAACAATGCGGCGTCGCTCGCGCCGTTCAAGATTTCAGCGCCGGAGGGTTCCATCCTCAATGCAAAGCATCCGGCGCCCGTCGCGCTGCGCCACGTCATCGGTCACATGATCCCGGACACGGTGCTAGGCGCGCTGCATGATCTCATTCCCGACTTCGTTCCCGCCGAAGGCTGTGGCGCGTTGTGCAATTTCCAGCTCAGTATCCGGCCGCGGACGGACGGCAATGCGCCACCTGACGCGGAACGGGCCGAAGTCCTGATGTTCAACTGCGGGGGATCGGGTGCCAGACCCACGCTCGACGGCATGAATGCGACCGCGTTTCCGAGCGGTGTCATGACCATGCCCATCGAGGCGACCGAACACACCGGACCGGTCATCATCTGGCGCAAGGAACTGCGGCCCGACTCCGGCGGCGCCGGCACGTTCCGCGGCGGCCTCGGCCAGTACATGGAGATCGGCACCACCGAAGGTCACGAATTCGATTTCAGCGCCATGTTCGACCGTGTGCGCCACCCGGCCCGCGGTCGTAACGGCGGCCTCAACGGCGGGGCAACGAAGTTTGAACTCGATGACGGGACGGTCATGCGGGGGAAGGGACGGCAGTTCATTCCGCCGGGCCGCAAGGCCATGCTGGCCCTGCCCGGCGGGGCCGGGTACGGCGATCCGCGCGGAAGGGATCGCGATCTTGTTCTGCGCGATGTCCGGCTCGGCTACATATCGCGGGAGACCGCGATGCGGGACTACGGTCTCTCGGAAGGCGACCTGCCTTCTGAAGACGAGTGACGATCTGGATGCGCCTGACGTGAAGTGAGGGGAGTATGTCTGTCCAACCGTTGAAAGCCGAGCCGTCCCGGGAGGCGTATGATGTCGTGATCATCGGCGGCGCGGCGGTGGGTTCGTCGTCGGCCTGGTTCCTGTCGGCAAATCCGGACTTTGACGGTAGTGTGCTCGTTGTCGAGCGGGACCCCAGCTACGCGCAATCCTCAACGGGGCTTTCGGCAAGCTGCATCCGTCATCAATATTCCAACCCGATCAACGTCCGGGCGTCCATGTTCGGGACCGAGTTCATTCGCCGGTTCCGGGAGGAACTGGGCGGCGATCCGGAGATACCCGACATCGAGCTGAAGGAATTCGGCTACATGTTCCTTGCCACCGAGGCGGGCGCGCAGGTGCTGCGGGAAAACCAGGCCGTTCAGGCGGAGTGCGGGGCGGCGACCGTGCTCATGTCGCCGGAACAAATCGCCGAGCGCTTTCCGTTCTACAATCTGGCCGGCATCACGCTTGGCAGCTTCAATCCGTCCGGCGAAGGCTGGTTCGACGGCTACACCATGATGCAATGGTTCCGGCGCAAGGCGCGGGAGAACGGCGTCGAATATGTGACCAACGACGCTGTCGATATCGGGCGTGACGGCGACCGGGTGACCAGCGTTACGCTCGCCAGCGGCGAGACCGTGTCCTGCGGGACGGTCGTGAACGCATCCGGACCGAGGGCCGCGCGGACGGCCGGTTTCGCGGGTCTCGAGATACCGGTCGAGCCACGCAAACGCTGCCTGTTCATATTCGACTGCCAGGAGGATCTCGGACAGGCGCTGCCGCTGACTATCGATCCGAGCGGCGTTCACTGCCGGTCGGAAGGCGAGTACTATCTGTGCGGGACAGTGCCGAAGCCGGATGAAGGCGTCGACTATGAGAACTTCGAGGTCGATTATTCCGAATTCGAGGATGAGGTCTGGCCGACCATCGCCAACCGGGTACCGCCATTTGAAGCGATCAAGCTGGTCAGGGCCTGGGCTGGGCATTACGCCTATAATCTGCTCGACCAGAACGCGGTGATCGGGCCGCATCACGAGGTCGGCAATTTCATCTTCGCCAACGGGTTTTCCGGGCACGGCCTGCAGCAGTCGCCGGCCATGGGCCGCGGCGTCAGCGAGCTGGTGATCTACGGCGGCTACCGCACGCTCGACATGTCCGAGCTGGGTTATGAGCGGATTGTCACGAACACGCCGTTCCTGGAGAAAGCCATCATCTGAGTCACGACAACAATAAGGATCAAGGAAAGCGAACAATGCTTCTAGAAGGAAAAGCAGCGGTTATCACCGGAGCGTCACGCGGACTGGGCTTTGCATGCGCAGAACGGTTCGTTGCCGAGGGGGCGAAGGTCATCATGGCCGACGTCCAGGACGAAATGGGCGAGGAGGCCGCGGAGTCTCTGCGCGCCAAGGGTGGTGACGCCCGGTACATGCATTGCGATGTATCGCAGAAAGCCGAGATCGAGGCTCTGGTCGCTCATTGCGTCGAGACGCACGGCCGGATCGACACCGCGATCGCCAATGCGGGCATCAACCACGTCGAGGACGCGCTTGAGATCAAGGAAGAGGATTTCGACCGGGTGATCGCGGTCAACCTGAAGGGTGTTTTCCTGACGGGCCAGGTCGCCGCCCGGCAGATGGTGACGCAAGCTCCGGATGCTGACGGCTCGAAAGGCACGATCATCAATATGTCGTCGGCCAACGCGGTCGTCACGATCCCGGAGATCGCGCCCTATGTGATCTCAAAAGGCGGTGTGAATCAGTGGACCAAGGCGCTGGCTATCCGGCTTGCCCAGGAGGGGGTGCGGGTGAACGCCATCGGTCCCGGCTCGATCGCGACCGAGATGTTCAAGGGTGTCTCCAATGATCCTGAGAAGTACCGCGCGATCATGTCGCGCACGCCCATGGGCCGGCCGGGCGAGCCGGACGAGATCGGCAAGATCGCCGTGTTCCTGGCCTGCGATCTCTCCAGCTACATCACCGGCCAGACCATCTATCCCGACGGCGGCCGGCTGGGCCTGAACTACACGGTGCCGGTCAAGGATTGATGCTTACAAGGCATTAACCCCCCGCACGAGGGAATCAGGTTTAATCGCTCCCGGACGTCCTTCGATTTCCGGGAGCGTTACGTTTGCGCGAGACAGACCTCTATCCGCCGATCAAGCAATTCCTCGAAGGCCAGGGCTATGCGGTCAAGGCCGAGGTGCGGAACTGCGACGTGGTCGCAGTGCGTGGCGACGAACCTCCGGTGGTCGTGGAACTGAAGACCGCGTTCTCGCTGCCGCTCATCCTGCAGGGCATCGACCGGCAGGCCATGACCGACGCCGTCTATATCGCCATGCCGCTGCCGTCTGCGAAGCGGACGAGCCTGTGGGGCCGTCACCGGCGCGGGATCCTGAAGCTGTGCCGGCAGCTCGGTCTGGGACTGATGACCGTCAAGTTTCACAAGAAGCGAGACCCGTCCGTGGAGGTCCATGTCGATCCCGCTCCCTACACGCCACGGAAGAATGCCAAACGGGCAACGATGTTGCTCAAGGAGTTCGAGCACCGGGTCGGCGACCCCAACGCCGGCGGCAGCACACGCCGGCCGGTCGTCACCGCCTATCGTCAGGACGCCCTGCGCTGCGCCAAATATCTGGACGGGCGCGAATTCGCCAAACTCGCCGAGATCCGCGAGCAGGCCGACGTCGACCGTGCCTCCGGAATCCTCCAGCGTGACGTCTATGGCTGGTTCGAGCGTGTCGATCGCGGACTCTACTGCCTGTCGCCCAAAGGACGTGCCGCGCTCGATGATTTTTCCGACGTCGTTCAGGCGCTTAAGTGAATTCTGCGAAGCAGACTCCGTTTGGACACCGTTGACGTTTGTGCAACACTTATCAAGACCTGTTGAGGGGAAATCACAACAACGGCCATGCGTCAGGGCCGGGAAGGGGCAGGTTTGGGAACGGCGTTCAACGAAATGGAAGATCCGGGCGGAGATGTCCGGGCCGGATACAAGTACATTGCCGACTGGCTGGACAGCACGTCATTCGATTACCTGCAACTGAAACAGCGCGAAGCCGAATTCCTCTACCGCCGCATCGGAATTACCTTCGCGGTCTATGGTGCCGAAGGCGGGTCCGAGCGCATCATTCCCTTCGATATCGTGCCCCGGGTGTTTTCCCGTGAGGAATGGGCGTTTCTTGAGCGCGGTCTGACCCAGCGCGTGAAAGCGCTCAACGCGTTTCTCAACGACGTTTACAACGAACGAGAGATCCTCAAGGCCGGCGTGGTGCCGGAGGATCTAGTTCTCCTCAATTCGAGCTACTGCCCGCAGATGGAAGGATTCCGCGTGCCCGGTGGCGTTTACACGCACATTGCCGGGATCGATCTCGTGCGTGACGGACCGGAGAACTTCTACGTCCTTGAGGACAATGCGCGCACGCCTTCGGGTGTTTCCTACATGCTCGAAAACCGGGAAATGATGATGCGCCTGTTCCCGGGGCTATTCGCCGACAATGCGGTGTCACCGGTTGACCACTACCCGGAAGAACTGCTGTCGACGCTCGTTTCCGTAGCACCGGAGAACTGCACCGAGCGCCCGACCGTCGCGATCCTGACGCCCGGCAGCTACAACAGTGCCTATTTCGAGCACTCCTATCTCGCCGACCGCATGGGCGTGGACCTGGTCGAGGGGCAGGACCTGTTCGTCATGGAAAACCGGGTGTATATGCGCACGACCCAGGGGCCCCGGCAGGTCGACATCATCTACAAGCGTGTCGATGACGACTTCCTCGATCCCCTGACGTTCCGTCCGGACTCGGCGCTGGGTGTCGCCGGGCTGTTCGATGCCTACCGGGCCGGTAACGTGACGCTTGCCAACGCGATCGGGGCGGGCATCTGCGATGACAAGGCGGTCTACATCTACGTGCCGGAGATGATCCGGTTCTATCTGGGCGAGGAGCCGATCCTCAACAACGTGCCGACATGGAAATGCGCGAACAAGGACGAGTGCGCCCATGTGCTCGACAATCTCGGCGATCTTGTCGTCAAGGAGGTGCATGGCTCCGGCGGCTACGGCATGCTCGTGGGACCGACGGCCACCAAGAAGGAATGCGCGGACTACGCCAAGAGAATTGAGGCCCAGCCCGACGATTTCATTGCCCAGCCGACCCTTGCGCTCAGCACATGCCCGACATTCGTTGAACAGGGGGTGGCACCACGCCATATCGACTTCCGTCCGTTCGTTCTGTGCGGTAAGGACGTGAAGATCGTGCCGGGCGGGTTGACACGCGTTGCGCTGAAGGAAGGATCGCTTGTCGTCAATTCGAGTCAGGGCGGTGGAACCAAGGATACCTGGGTCCTTGCGGACTGAGCGTCATCGTGATCGGGAGACAGTACCGTGCTGCTGAGCCGTAGTGCCGACAATCTGTTCTGGCTGGCGCGTTACATCGAACGGGCCGACAGTATCGCGCGCCTCGTCCAGACGGCGCGGCGGCTTGCCATGACCGATGCGATCGGGGCCGGCGGCCGCAACGAATGGGATTCGGTCGTCGTGATCGCCGGCGGGACCGAAACGTTCTACGACGACGGAAAAACCGCCGACCCGTCGACCGTTGGAGAGTTTCTGCTGTTTGACGCAGAAAACCCGGCGAGTCTGGCTCACTGTCTCGACCGCGCTCGGCAGAACGCGCGTGCGGAGCGGACGAAATTTACCTCGGACATGTGGGAGACGCTGAACTCGACCTGGCTTCAGGCGCGCGAGCGTCTTGCGCTGCCGGCTACGCGTCAGGATCCGATCGCGTTTCTCGAATGGATTCGCGAGCGGACGATGCAGTTCCGCGGCGCACTCGACGACACGATGCTGCTCGATGATGCTCTGTGTTTCTACAAGATCGGCGCCAATATCGAGCGCGCCAACAACACCGCGAGGCTGCTCGACGTGAAGTATCACGTGCTGCTGCCGGAACAGGAGGATGTCGGCGGTGCAATCGACTACTACCAGTGGACCGCGGTGTTGCGGGCGGTCTCCGCCCATCGCAGCTTCCATTTCGTCTACAAGGACGACCTGACGCCGTGGCGGATCGCCGAGTTCATGATCCTGCGTCAGGAACTGCCCCGGTCGCTGTTCACCTGCCTCAGGACGGTCGACCACAATCTTGCCTTGCTTGCGGATATGTATGGCGAACGCCACGAATGCCACAGGCTGGTCGGGGAATTGCACTCGGAGCTCAAGTACGGTCAGATCGACAAGATCTTCAAAGCCGGGTTGCATGAATATCTAACCGAGTTCATCAACCGTAACAGCGCACTTAGTGACGAGATCCACCGCAGCTATCTGAGTTGAGTACACTGCCAGATGCACATCGAAGTCGAACATGAAACCCGGTATCAGTTCGATGAACCGGCCTCTTATTCGATCCAGCGGCTGCACCTGCACCCAGTGATTTTCGAGGGGCAGAACGTGATCGACTGGGCGATCTCCGTCGAGCCGAGCGGCGTGATGACCGAGGGCCCGGATGTGTTCGGCAATATGGTCCATGTCTACACTAGGGATTTCCCGCATGACGGGGTGACGATCACGGCCCGTGGTGTTGTTGAAACGACGTACACGGATGCGATCATCCGGGGTGCGCCGGAACCGCTGCAGCCGAAGATGTTTCTGAGGACAACAGACCTGACGGAGCCCGATGAGGCCCTGATCGCGCTTGCCGCAGATGCCCGCAAGGGCAGCGGCGATGCCCTCGATCTTGCACACCGTCTGATGAACGCCGTGCGGGACGCGATCGACTACGAAAAGGGGCAGACCGAGATCACATCCACTGCGGCGGACGCTCTCGCATTGGGTAAGGGGGTGTGCCAGGACCACGCCCATGCCTTCGTCTGCTGTGCGCGGCTGTGCGGCATCCCGGCCCGCTATGTGGGCGGTTACATGTGGGACGATGACGGTTCGGCGGCCTTCGAGGCCGGTCACGGGTGGGCCGAGGCGCATATCGAGAATGTCGGCTGGGTCGGGTTTGATGTTGCCAACCGGATGTGCCCGACCGACGCCTACGTGCGCGTGGCGATCGGATTCGACTATATGGATGCCAGTCCGGTGCGCGGCATGCGGCGGTCGGGCGGCGGAGAATCGCTTGACGTCGAGGTCCGGATAGAACACTCAGAAAAGCATGCGCAGGCGCAGTGATTCCGACGAATGTGGGCAGAGTGGGGAAAGTGAATAGATGACGTATTGCGTGGGCCTTCTCATGCGCGACGGTCTCGTCATGCTGTCGGATACCCGGACCAACGCGGGCATCGACCAGATCTCGACCTATTCGAAGATCGACATCTGGGAACGGCCGGGCGAGCGGGTATTCTGCCTCATGTCATCCGGAAACCTCGCCATTTCGCAGGAAGTCGTCAGCCTGCTTGAAGAGGAGATGGAGGAATCCGACACCAATCTGATGACGACGCACAACATGTTCCGTGCCGCCCAGACCGTCGGCAAGACCGTAAGGGCGGTCTACAATACCGACGGCCGCGAGATTGAAGCCCAAAGCACCAACTTTTCCGTATCGCTGCTTCTTGGCGGCCAGATCAAGGGCGAGCCGCCACGCCTGTTCCAGATCTATTCCGCAGGCAACTTTATCGAAGCGTCGGTCGAAACGCCGTTCCTGCAGCTTGGCGAGCACAAGTACGGCAAGCCGATCCTCGATCGTGCCATGCGGTACGAGACCACCCTTCGCAGTGCCCTGAAACTCAGCCTGATTTCCATGGATTCGACACTGCGGTCCAACCTCTCCGTCGGCATGCCTGTCGATGCCTTCGTTTACCGAGCGGATGCATTCGAAGTGGCTCTGCGCAAGCGCATCGACGAGGACGATCCCTATTTCATGGGGCTGCGCAAACAGTGGGGAGAGGCCCTCCGCGATGCCTATCGCGGCATCGAGGATCCGGACTGGTTTCCGGTCTGATCCTGCCCCCGGCGCGTCCAAACGCCTCTGAAACAACTGATTCGGTTAACCAAAGCGCTTTCACGGCGCTTTGATGGGTTTGATTCATAAATTTCCAAAACCGGTTTCGTTCTTTCGCAAGTGGCAACGCTTTCCGTTGACTTCGCAACCCTATTTCGGCCGTTCGGACCTATATTCATAAGCAGGAAACAGGCCGTCTTAACGGCCGCGATTCGGGCATTTCGTGCTTGGCAAGGAGGAAACTGCCATGGCGGTCTTTTCGAATTCAGCGTTCGACAACCACGAAGCTGTACACGCGTTTCATGATGCGGATACCGGGCTGAAGGGCTTTATTGCCATCCATTCCACATTCCTCGGTCCGTCCTTCGGCGGCTGCCGTCTCTGGGCGTACGACACCGAAGAAGCAGCGCTGACAGACGCGCTCCGCCTGTCCCAGGGCATGAGCTACAAGAATGCGCTCGCCGGGATCCCCTATGGCGGCGGCAAGGCCGTCATCATGGCAGCGCCGGACTTGAAAAAGTCTCCCGAGCTCTTCAGGGCGTTCGGCCGCGCGGTCAACGGCCTCGGCGGAAAGTATCTCACCGCTGAAGACGTCGGCGTGAGCGTCGCGGACATGCGGTCCGTGGCGGAAGAGACACGTTTTGTCAGCGGGCTTGCCGGCAAGGACGGTCTGGCCGGCGGCGACCCATCTCCCAAGACCGCTTACGGCGTTTTCCTCGGCATCCGGGCTGCGGCCGCACGGGCGCTCGGCCGGAACGACCTGGATAGCCTGAAGGTGGCCGTGCAGGGCGCCGGGCACGTGGGTTACCACCTCTGCAAGCTGCTGTCGGATGCGGGTGCAAAGATTTCCGTGGCCGATATCAACACGCAGAACGTGGAGCGCGTGAGCGACGAGTTCAGTGCTACCCCGGTCGATCCGGAGACTGTGCTGACGGAAGATGTCGACGTCATCTCACCCTGCGCGCTTGGTGGTGTCATCAACGCCAAGACGATTCCGGCGCTGCAGGCCAAGATCGTGGCCGGTGCGGCGAACAATCAGCTGCTTGAACACGAAGACGGCGAACGGCTGCGTCAGCGCGGCATCCTCTATGCGCCGGACTATGTCATCAATGCAGGCGGCATTATCTCGGTTGCGGCGGAATTCGGCGGTGGCGTTACGGAAGCCGAGGTCGACGAGAAGGTGGCCCGTATCGAAAGCAGGGTCATGGAGATCTTCGATCGTGCGTCCCAGCGTGGCGTGGCAACTTCCGTGGTTGCCGACGATATGGCGCGGGAAGCGATCGGGCGCGCAGCCTGAGGTTTTCCTCAATCCTTCAATTGTCTGGAAGACAACATCAATAAGCCTCATTATTCTCCGCGGCAGGAAATGACGCCGTTGGAGGGGGAACCATGGCGACCGTTGTCATAACCGGCGCGAATCGCGGCGTCGGTCTGGCGTTGTGCACGCTCTATTCAAACCGTGGCGATACCGTCATCGCGCTTTGTCGTGAGTCGTCTTCGTTGCTCGAGGCGCTGGACGTCGAAGTCCACGATGACGCGGACGTGTGCGATCCGCACGCCATGGCCAGGATTGCCGCCGCCCTCTACGGACGGTCGGTCGACGTTCTCATCAACAATGCGGGCGTGCTCGCCCGGGACGACTTTGACGAACTCGATCTCGAGGCGATCCAGTGGCAGTTCGAGACGAACACGCTCGGGCCGCTGATCGTCACGGACGCATTGCGATCGTTGCTGGCAAACGGTTCGAAGCTGGTCATCCTCACAAGCATTCTCGGATCGATTGCGGAAAACGAGACCGGAGGCATGTACGGCTACCGGATCTCGAAGGCGGCGGCGAACATGGCGGGCGTGTCTCTCGCCCGGGACCTTGAGGAGGACGGCGTTGCCGTCATGCTTATGCATCCGGGTTACGTGGCGACGGACATGACCAACTATCAGGGTACGGTTACGCCGGAGCACGCCGCCAAGGGCATCATTGCGCGTATCGATGCCCTGACAATGGCTGACACGGGAAGCTTCTGGCACGCCGAGGGCCGGCGGCTCGACTGGTGAATTCAATAAGGCGTTGCGCCAAATGAAAATGCCGGCCGCGATAGCGGCCGGCATTCTCGTTGGTGTTATGTCGCGATGATCAGTTCAGTCTGAAGATCGGACGGGCCGTGTTGCGCTGGATACGACGGTTGGTGTTGAACCGCGTCGTGTTCAGCTGGCGCCGGACGACCGGCTGACGCTGATTGCGAAGCTGCGACCGAAGCTTCAGGTGAACCGGCCGGTTCTGCATCCGCGACCGCGACCTCAGGTGCACCGGCCTCTTGTTCAGCCGCGAGATGCGCTTGGCGTGCACCGGCCTCTTGTTCAGCCTGGAGATACGCTTCGCATGCACCGGCTTCTTGTGCAGCCGCGAGAGACGCTTCAGGTGCTGCGGCTTGGCCTGCTCCGACCTCCACTTCTTGTGGAACGGGCGGCCCGGCGAGGTCTGCTTGTGGTGGTAGCCCTTCGACTTCCACTTCTGGTGCAGCGGCTTCACGCCAAACGGCCTGGTCGTTGCCTTGTTGTGCTGGCGCGACTTCCACTTCTTGTGGAACTTGGACTTCCACTTGATGTGCAGCGGGAAGGGCTTCGACGTCAGCTTGTTGTGCTGGGCCGACTTCCACTTCTTGTGGAACTTGGACTTCCACTTGATGTGCAGCGTCAGCGGCCTGGTCGTCTTTTTGTTATGCTGAATCGACTTCCACTTCTTATGGAACTTGGACTTCCACTTGATGTGCAGCGGGAAGGGCTTCGACGTCAGCTTGTTGTGCTGGTGCGACTTCCACTTCTTGTGGAACTTGGACTTCCACTTGATGTGCAGCGGGAAGGGCTTCGACGTCAGCTTGTTGTGCTGATGCGACTTCCACTTCTTGTGGAATTTGGACTTCCACTTGATGTGCAGCGGGAAGGGCTTCGACGTCAGCTTGTTATGCTGATGCGACTTCCACTTCTTGTGGAACTTGGACTTCCACTTGATGTGCAGCGGGAAGGGCTTCGACGTCAGCTTGTTATGCTGATGCGACTTCCACTTCTTGTGGAACTTGGACTTCCACTTGATGTGCAGCGGGAAGGGCTTCGACGTCAGCTTGTTGTGCTGATGCGACTTCCACTTCTTATGGAACTTGGACTTCCACTTGAAATGGATGGGGAACGGCTTCGACGTCAGCTTGTTGTGCTGATGCGACTTCCACTTCTTATGGAACTTGGACTTCCATTTGAAATGGATCGGGAACGGCTTCGACGTCAGCTTGTTGTGCTGGACCGACTTCCACTTCTTATGGAACTTGGACTTCCACTTGAAATGGATCGGGAAGGGCTTCGACGTCAGCTTGTTGTGCTGAACCGACTTCCACTTCTTATGGAACTTGGACTTCCATTTGAAATGGATGGGGAATGGCTTTGACGTCGCCTTGTTGTGCTGAGCCGACTTCCACTTCTTGTGGAATTTCGACTCCCACTTGAAGTGCACGGGGAAGACCGGAGGAACGAAGTCGTCTTCCGGGATATCCACGGTGACGGGCGGGACGAAGTCTCCGCCTTCCGGAACAAAGTCGCCGTCCGGCACGATTTCAGGCTCCGGCGTTGCGATAACCGGCGGCGTTGTGATGCCGGCCACGCGGTAGACTTCGACGTCGCCCGGGAAGGTCGACTGATCTTCCTGACCGCCGGCCGCTTCCGCGGAACCTTCGGCCTGATTGTCGAGATCGACCATATAGGACTTGGCGGGAGCATCCGCTTTCGACGCCTGTCCACCCTCAGGATAGGGCTGGAAGGCCGAAACCGGCGACACTTCCGACAACTCGCTTTCGGGCGAAATCTGGACGCCGTCCACGCGGCTGGTGTCTGTCCGCTCCTGGGTCTCGGGGTCCATGCAGGGACCCGTTTCAGAGCAGAGGCCGTCGCCGGCAGCCAGGACGCTTTCGTCCTTGGCCTTTACGTCGAGCTTGCCGTTTTCGTCGTAACCGTAGCCGAAGTCGACACCGCCACCGGCATGTGCGCGGATGTGCGGACGGCCGTTGTCCTTGCGGTCATCGAAGCCGACGTCGTAGCGGCCCTTGGCCTGCCAGGTGCCGTCTTCGGCCTTGGCATACTGAAGGACACGCGACTGGTACGGGTTGGAAAACGCTTCCGGCTCGGACAGTCCGAGGTTGCGGAGACCGCCGCGCTCACCGATCAGCATCTTGCCGTCGCTGGAGAACGCAATATCGGCAACCGGGCCGGCTTCGCCGAACTTCTCGATCTTGTCTTCATCGATGAAGAAGCCGGGAACGATGAACTCGCGGCGTGCGCTTTCGGTCTGGAACGAACCGTCCTCGCCGAGAGCGACCGACCAAACGGAGTTCTTGGCGTCGTCGCCTGCGCCTTCCCAGTCAGCATTGCCGAGGCTCTTCGCGCCCCAGATGCCGTAGTAGACGCGGGTCTCGCCGGTCTCGCTGTCCGTGCGGACACCGACACCCCAGACGCGACGACGGAAGTCGGCGACGTTCCAGCATGCCGGATTGCCGGCACCGATGGCTGCGTCTCCGGCCTTGTCGCATTCGCCGAGTTGAGCCGACGACGCAGGGTCGAAGGCAACCGGGTCGAGCGCCTGCCAGGTCTCGTTCGGCACGTCGTAGAACCCGGCGCGCGCCTGCGTGCCGTGATCGAACGTACCGAGCTCGCGACCGTCTTCGACGCTGATGCGGTGCATCGTGCCGGTTTCAAGGTCGGTCACCAGAAGCTGCTTGTTCTTGGCGTCGAAGGCGATGTTGCCGAGGGCCGCACCAGTGTTCTCACGATCGTTCAGCGTGATATTGGCGAAGACCTCCGGCTTGTAGCCGTTCTCGGCGTTGAGCTTGTAGATGGTGCCCGGGCCGCCTTCAGCGCCCCACATGCCGTCCATCCAGCCGGCGCCGCTCTCGTCGCGGTGCAGACCGAAGGCAGACGTTGCCGTGAGGTAGATGTTGGCGGGCTGGGCATCGTCCATCGCAATGCCGAACACCTGACCGACTTCACCGGCGGTGATCTGCAGCTTCTGCTGCTCGTTCAGAAGCTGGCGGCCGTCAGCGACGAAGCCAGGGTTCTGAAGGCCGAGGGCCGTTGCGACGATGCCTTGAACGTCGATCGTACGCTCTTCGGAGCCGGGCGTAGTAACGGTGCCCGAGAAGCGCGTGACGACGGCGTCGCCCGTAGCGAGTGTGGCGGCCGCTGCCTGTCCCGACACGGCGGTCAGGGCAAGACAGGTGGTCGCTGTCGTCGCCAGAGCGAACTTTCGGAAAGTGGGAAATGGATTCCCGGAAACAATGGGATAACGTGACATTGGATTCTCCATCAATAACGTTGTCGACGACGGCACACAGGCCGCAATCGTCCGTTCTGAATCCAACACCACCGCCTGTTTCCAGGCTCACCACGGCTGATATGGGGACGCTCACAGGGATTTGAAGCGCCGGATCACTTGAATGCGGCGCTTGGTAAAGAATTGACGCATAATTTATGCCGTTTCGGGAACAAAAAAGGGACCCCTGAGTGTCAGGGATCCCCTACGTCAACCGGTTGTAACCAATTGAAAAATAAAGACTATTCTTCAGGTTGAAAGCAGTCGTAATAGTCCGTGTCGTTCTTTGCGCTGGCGGCGCATTCCGAGATCACAGCGAGTTCGGCGGGCTGTGAATAGACCTTGTACGGATTAATCAGGAAGCGTCCTTCGCCGCCTTCAAAGTTGCCGAAATCGTCGATCGAGCCCTTGATGTCGGGATAGGCCGCCTCGATCGATCCGCGAAAGGTTTCGCGGTCCAGGAAATTGTCCGGCAACTGATCGAAGGGGCCGTCGAAATAGGTGTTCTCGGCGACGTTGCTGCTGTGCACGCCGATGAGAATCTTGCGGCCGGCCTTCGCGTCGCGGTAATAGGCAAACCCGGTTCTCCGGCCGATCAGGATGTCCTGCGCAGCGGGCAGCATACTCAGGCGGTCGGCCACCTTCTTGTTCTCGTTGAGGACGTACAGGAATTTCTTGTCCTCCTTGTCGAACATCAGGAAGAACTCGATCCCGGACTCGTCATAGACCGGCCCAAGATAGATCTCGGACTTGCGCACGGCATGCTCCGGCGGCTTGACGTCCGTGAGGTCGACGAGATCGAAACGGACCGTGCGGCCCTTGAAGGCGAGGTCGTAGGCCAGCTTGCCTTTTTTTGTCAGGACGACACCGTCGTCGGGGCCAAGCACCTTGTACTTGCTTTCGCCGTCTTCCATCCAGGCCGTCGCCGCTTCGAAATACGCGAAGTGCACGTCGCCCTTGTCGCGGTCGATAATGTCAAACCGGATGTTGCCTGCCCAGCGGACACCATCATGGAAGAACCGGAAATAGAAATAGTTTTCGGTCGGGTAGACGGTGACTTTCTCAGGCAACTGGCCGAAGACGAAGTCAAACACCGACATCAGATTTTCCGGGTCGATGCCGCGGTCTGCCCCGACTTCGCGGACATAGCTCTGGTTGAGATGCAGCACCTTCTCAGGTCCTGAAGTGGCTCCCTTGGCCTTCTCGCCAAAAGACGGCGTACCCATGGTGGTGAGCGCGGTCACGGAAACGAGTGCCGCGCATGCCATCTGTCTGATCGTTCCGGCCATAGAGGAGCTTTTCATCTTCTTATTCCTTGTTCTTATTCCCTGGCTATTGCGAACTGGCGGAAACCGGCGCCTTCGTGATCTTCTTGTCGTGCGTGCTGGACGTGTACTTCTTGTGGAAGCGCGACAAACCCTTGTCGTGAACCTCGCCCTGGAAATCCGGATTGGTGATGGCCGACTTGGCCTTGCTGTGTACGACCCGCGAGACGTCCTTTGAATGGACCTTGCTCAGTTTAGTCGTTTGCTTGGCATGCTGCACGGATTTGTATTTCTGATGGAAAGCCGACGTTCCCTTGCTGTGCTGGCTGCTGCGCTGCGTCGTGGCCTTGTCGTGCGTCTTGGAGCCGTACTTTTCGTGAAGTTCCGACTTCCATTTGGCATGCTGCGAGATCGCGCCTGAGGTCGCTTTTGCGTGCAGTTCCGACTTGGACTTCTTGTGGAAGTCCGACTTGGCCTTGGCGTGCGTCTGCTTGAGCGGAGCGAGCGTTCCGGACTCGACCTTGGCTTCAGACGTGTTCTTCGCGTGCAGTTCCGACTTGTAGCGCTTGTGGAAGTCCGACTTCCACTTCAGATGCTGGTTCGCCGGGGTTTCCTGCGGACTGGTCTTCTTTGCCGTTTCCGTTTCTTCGGCAGGCACTCTGACCCTCGGAAGGTCGCGCTTTTTCGTGGTTGTCGTCTCCGGCTCCGGACCGCCTTCGAGTTCCGATGTCGCACTGTTGTGCAGGTCGGAGCTGTTCTTGCGATGGAACCGGGACAGAGCCTTGCCGTGCTGGACCTTCTTTTTCGGCTTTTCCGGTGCCGTATCCTGGCCTTCTTCTGTTTTACGGGCCTGGCGGCGCTGGGGCTTGGGCGGTGTTTCTTCCGCCTCTTTTTGTTCTTCAGCCTCTTTCTGTTCTTCCGTTGAGCGCGTTATCCGTTCGGTCGGATCCTCAGCCTCATCGGTCTTCCGGGTCTGGCGGCGCGGCTTCTTGCGCGGCTGGTCCTTGACGGCAGGCTGTTCCTCGGTTGAGCGTGTTATCCGCTCGGTCGGATCAGGCTCTTCGTCTTCGGTTGTCCGGGCCCGACGTGTCGGCTCCTCCGGCTGGTCGCCTTCAGTCTGCTGCCTGGCGGTGTCGCTCGACGGCGCTGATTCTTCCTGAGACGGGATTTCAGTACCCTCCGGCGCGCGGGCTTCGGCGTCCTGCGGCTGACCGTCAGTGCCCTGCTGCTGTTCGTCGGCGTAGCGATCGGTCTCGTCCTGCGGCGTGCCGATCGTGGAGCAGACCTGATCATTCTTCTTGTTTAAATCGAGGCCGGCCGTCATCTCGTCGCGGAACAGCCGTTTCAGGAATTCGTTGGTGGGAATTCCGGTGGCCCGGATGCCGTTATCTCGCTGATAACGCAGGATCGCATCGCGGGTCTTGCGGCCCGGCCGACCGTCGATCGGGCCCGGATTATAGCCACTTCCGGCGAGCGCGCGCTGGATCTGCGCAACCGATGCGTTGGTGCTGCGCGACGTACCCCACTGAATGCTGGTGCAGTTCTTCAGTTCGCCGATGAACGCCTCAGACGGCATCTGGTACGCCAGTTCGAGCGAAATTGTCTGGCCGGGCTGGAATCCGCCCGGTTTGAACTGGCAATAGGTATCGCTGCCGCGCTGCTGGCATTCCCAGCCCTGCGGGCCAATGCCGCTCAGCCCAAGCTGCTGGCTTGCCAGCAACTGGTTGCGGATCTTCAACGGTCCCTTGTACTGCTTCGGTCCGTTGTTCGTAATCTGGATTTCGACCGTGCAGAGTTCTGCGGATGTGCAGTTTTCGTTGGAAAACGAAGACTTGACGGCCAGATCGATGTTCGCCGGCCGCTGACGCTGTACAGCCCGCCGCCGGGTCCGGTTAGGATTGCGGTATCTCTTTCGGGGCCGCTGGTACCGGCGCGGGAGATACTGGTCGCGGTATGGGTCGTAATACCCGTCGTCGTAGCGGTACGGATCGTAATAACCGTCATCATACCGGTAGGGATCGTAATAGTCGCGATAGCCCCATTGCGCCGATGCGGCGGTGGCACCGGTCAGGACGACAATGCCGGCGAGAACCGGAACCGTCAGAAGTGAACTACCAATATGCCGCCCGGCGGCGGCTGAATGCTTGCGTTGGGGCATCGGACCAATCCAAATTCTGCTTTGCGTTGCACGACATGCGGTTGCTCAGCCCCTCAATACGTGCAGCAAAAAGAGACCAACCCGCATGAACCGAAGATGAACCGGTTTCGGGCGATCGGCCTCGATATGGCTATTCCGGATTCAATATTCCAGAAGTTTTGCCCAGGCGCGGTCCGGTTTGAACCTCGTTCCGTAGCGTTCCTCTAGGGATTCAAGCGATTTGACGACGTCGCTCAGACCCCTGGTTTCCGCGTATCTGATCGGGCCGCCGCGGAATGGCGCGAAGCCAGTGCCGAAGATGATTCCGGCATCCGTTACATCCCTGCTTTCAACCACGGTTTCGCGCAGACAGGCGGCACAACTGTCCAGAAGCGGCAGGATCAGCCGGTCCTGCAGTCCCGGATCCACGGTGCCGCTGACCGCACGTTTGCGCGGCTTGCCCTTGCGATACTGATAGAGGCCGCGGCCCGTCTTGCGCCCGAGATCGCCCTTGGCGACCTTGTCCTCGAGCCATTGCGGAATGTCGGGGAACGGGTGGTCGAGGTCGCGGGTCAGTACCTTGGCGACATGGAGACAGACGTCAAGGCCGACCTGGTCGGCCAGCTCGATCGGTCCCATGGGCATGCCGAAGGCCAGGGCTGCCTCATCGATGACCTCAGGCCTGATTCCCTCGTCGAGGCAGGTCAGCGCCTCCACCAGGTACGGTGTGAGCGCCCTGTTGACCAGGAAGCCTGGCGCACTCTTGACCGGAAGGGGGAGCTTGTCGATTGCAGCAGTGAAGGACAGGGCGCGGTCACGAATGCCGTCATCCAGCACACCATGGGTAACGATCTCGACCAGAGGCATCTTCGGGACGGGGTTGAAGAAATGCAGCCCGAAGAAACGCTCGGGCCGGTCGAGGGTGGCGCTCAAGCGTTCCAGCAGGATGCTTGAGGTGTTGGTGGCGAGGACGGCATCTTCGCGCATCCCGGCCTCTGCCGCTTCGTAGACCTTGCGCTTGATCTCGATGTCTTCCGGGACGGCTTCGATCACCAGATCGGCCTGCGCCAGACCGTAGCCGTTCACGTCCGGCATCAGCCGGTCGAGCGCCGCACGGACTTTGCCCTCATGCTTGAACTTGCGCTGGAACATCTTGTCGGCGCGCTTTATCGCCGGGCCGATGTATTTTGCCTCGCGGTCCTGAAGGGAAACCGAAAAGCCCTGGGCGGCACACCACGCAGCGATGTCGCCGCCCATCACGCCTGCGCCGATAACATGCACATGCCGGATGTTGTGTTCAGTGCCCTTGCCGTACTCCTTGAGGCGTTCGCGGAGATAGAAGACGCGCACCAGTTCCTGTGCCGTGTCCCCGGCAAGCAGGCGGGCGAAAGAGCGCGTCTCTTCATATTGCATTGCGCGCGAGTCACCGCCGAACCGCTTCCAGAGATCAATCAGCGCATATGGTGCCGGGTAATGCTCTTCGCGTGCCTTCGCTGCAGTCTGCTTCTGCATCATGTTGGCGATGAAGGCCCGGACGGGTGCGGTCGACAGCACGGCGCCCTTGAGGCCCGGACGGGCGACCTTGATCTTGTCCGTGAGCGCGCGAACCGCGGCCGCACGCATGTGGCGTTCCGGGACCACGGCATCGAGCAATCCCGCCTTTCGCGCCGGCTTCGCCCGCATGGTCTTGCCGGTCAGCATCATCTTCATGGCGCCGACCGGTTCCATATGGCGCAGGGACCGCCATGTGCCCGCAAGCCCGGGATGCAGGCCGAGCAGGATTTCGGGGAAACCGACCCGGGTGTCGTCCCGCCCGATCCGGTGGCGGCAAGCCAGGGCCAGTTCGAGACCGCCGCCGAGACAGAAGCCGTGCACGAGGGCCACCGTCGGCTTCGGGAACCGGGCCAGCCGTTCGAAGAAACCAAGGCCGATCTCGATCCGGTTGACGATCTCCAGTTCGTCGGTCATGCCTTCGAAATCGCTGATCTCGGCACCTGCGGCGAACCCGTTCTCCTTGGCGGACCGCAGAATGATCCCTTCGGGCAGATCCTTCTCCAGAATGTCCAGCACGCCGTCGAGCTCCAGCATCACCTCTTCCGACAGTGTGTTGGTCGACGCGTTCTCCTTGTCGAAGATCAGCCAGGCATAGCCGTCGCCGTCGATGTGCCAGCGCCAGTGCTTGAACTGGTCGGTACCCTTGATGTCTTCCGGCTTGGGGTTGCCGAGATCCAGCTTTTCGACCGCGATGTTTTCCAGGGCCGCGACCTGGGTGTCCGTTCCCTTGACCATGTCAGACGGCCTCCAGGAGCATTGCGCCGCCCTGACCGCCGCCGATGCATTCGGTGGCGACGCCGAAGCGTACGCCAAGACGCTTCATGACGTGGATCAGGTGAATGACAATGCGGTTGCCGCTGGTGCCGACCGGATGGCCGAGGCTGATTGCGCCTCCGTCGACATTGAGGATCGACTGATCGACGGTGCCGAAGACATCGTCGAGCTCAAGGATGTCACGGCAGAAGTCGGGATCCTCCCAGGCCCGCAGACAGGCCAGAACCTGGGCTGCGAACGCCTCGTTGATTTCCCAGGCACCGACGTCGGTGCGCTTCAGCTTGTTGCGTTTGAGAAGTGGTGTCGAGGAAATGACTGGGCCGAATCCCATGACGGAAGGGTCGAGCGCCGCCCATTCGCAATCGACGATCCGGGCCATGGGTTCGAGGCCGTGCTTCTCCACGGCGGCTTCGGATGCCAGGATCACCCATGAGGCGCCATCGGTGATCTGGGAGCTGTTGCCGGCCGTGACCTTGCCGTCCGGCCGTTCGAACGCCGGCTTGAGCTTGCCGACCGCTTCCATCGAGTTCTCCGGGCGGACACCGGTGTCGTAGTCGAAGACTTCGCCCTTCCGGCCGACCATCGGCTCGAGTTCCTCAAGCCACCCCTCCTTGTGGGCACGCGCCAGACGGTGGTGGCTTTCGACGGCGTAGGCGTCCGCCTGTTCCCGCGTCACGTCATACTGATGGGCCAGGACTTCCGCGGTCTGTCCCATGTTCAGCTTGACGACGGGGTCCGTCAGACCGCGCAGCAGGCCGATGCTCGGCGCGAAATGAGACGGCCTCAAACGGGCAAAGACCTTCAGCTTCGCCAGTGCGGACTTCGCTCCGTAGAGGTCTGCGAACCAGTTGACCGCGCGATTGGAGAACAGGAGTGGCGCATGGCTCAGCGCCTCCGCACCACCGGCGAGGATGAGGTCGCCATGGCCCGCGGCGATATAGCGAAAGGCTGTATCGATCGACTGCATGCCGGACGCACAATTGCGCTGCACCGTCCATCCGGGCGTCTGGGCCCCGCAGCCGAGCCGCAGTGCCGCGACACGACCGGGGTTTACCTCGTCAGGATGCGGGTTCACGCAGCCAAGGATGACATCGTCGATTGCATCCGGCGGAAAGGGCTGACGCAGCAGCAACGGGCGACCCGCATGGACCGCCAGATCGACCGGCGTGAACGGTCCCGGACGGCCTTCGGCCTTCAGGAATGGCGTACGCGCACCGTCAATCAGGAAGACTGGGCGACCTTTGGCTCTCGGACTTCTTCTTTTGGTGGGCTGCCTTGCGATTTCGGTTCTCCTGCTTCAACCGGTTTGGGCTTTGCGCGGGCGGGCGCCGGCTTCGTGCGCGCTGCGCCGGAACGCGGCGCAATCTCTTCCGGATCGTAGTCGTCGACGGTCAGAATCTCCCGGACCAGGCTGTTCTTGTCACGAATCCGTTCCGCTTCGTCCGGCGCAATCACGCCGGCCGACAGGGCGTCTTCGACGGTTCTGGTACCGGCCTTCCGCATCTTCCGCTCGATCGGCTCGAGGGCGATAACCTCTACAAGAGCACGATCAAGCATGGCAAGGGGATCGTTGCCTTCGCCGATGAAAATGCCTTGCGTCAGTCTGTCCCTGGTGGGCGAGGGCTCCTGCAGTAAGTTGGCGCATTCCTGTACGAGGTCGTCAGAGGGCAGGTCGCGATAAAAGCCAAAGGTGAATGTGGTCGCGCGCAACAGCCAGGAGACGATCCTGGAAGGGAAGTTGTCGAGAACCTGATCCATCCGTTCCTGGATCGTGTAGAGGCTGGTCTGGCAACACCAGTGCACCAGGGGAAGATCGGCCTCCTGCCGTCCTTCCTCCTCGAACCGTTTCAACACACAGCTCAGGAAGTAGAGTTCCGAAAGGATATCGGCGAGGCGGCCGGAGAGCATTTCACGGCGCTTCAGTTCGCCGCCGAGCAGCACGAGCGACACCTCGCTGATCAGGGCGAACGCCGCCGACGCCCGGCTCGCTTCCCGGAAGTAGATTTCCGTCGGTCCGTCAACGGGCGAGGCGGCAAAGCGCGCGCCGGTAAAGGAGTGGAACAGAGAGCGTGCGAACGTGCTGATCTGAAACTTGATATGGCCGACGATGGCCTGGTCGAATTCTCTCAGCCCCTCCGACTTGTCGGGATTCTGCGCCGCCATCATTTCCGTCAGCAGGAAGGGATGGCACCGGATTGCGCCCTGGCCGTAGATCATGAGGCTGCGGGTCAGCGTGTTGGCGCCTTCGACCGTGATGCCGATCGGGACCGCCCGATAGGCATTGCCGAGATAATTGCGCGGCCCGTCGCAGATGCCCTTGCCACCGTGAACATCCATGGCGTCGTTGATGACATCCCGCAGGCGGTTGGTGGCCTGTGCCTTGATGATGGCCGTGATCACCGCCGGCTTTTCGCCGACATCCAGAGCCCGCGTCGTGGCGCGGCAGGCGGCATCGATCATGTAGGCCTGTCCGGCAATGCGGGCCAGGTGTTCCTGCACCCCCTCGAACTGGCCGATCGAGATGCCGAACTGCTGGCGGATGCGGGCGTAGGCGCCCGTGGCGCGTGCCGCCGCCTTGGTGCCGCTTTCACTCAACGACGGAAGCGAGATACCCCGGCCCACGGCCAATGCGCTCACCAGCATCTTCCAGCCCTGGCCAACGCGCTCGCGGCCGCCGATCACCCAGTCCATGGGAATGAAAACGTCGGTGCCGGAGTTGGGACCGTTCTGGAACGCCTGCATGGCGGGCAGGTGGCGCCGGCCGATTTCAACACCTTCCGTGTCTGTCGGGACCAGAGCGACCGTTATGCCGGGCTCGTCATCGTCACCGAGCAGATGGTCGGGATCAGAGAGCTTGAATGCGAGGCCGAGCAGCGTGGCGACCGGGCCAAGCGTGATGTAGCGCTTGCTCCACGTGACCCGCATGCCCAGCGTCTTTTCACCATTGTGGGTCCCGTAACAGACGATGCCGCGGTCGACCATGGATGCCGCATCGGAGCCGGCTTCCGTGCTCGTGAGGCCGAAACAGGGAATGTCCGTGCCGTCGGCGAGGCGCGGCAGGTAATGATTCTTCTGTTCCTCGGTGCCGTATTCCATGAGCAATTCGCCCGGGCCCAGAGAGTTAGGCACCATCACGGTGACGGCGGCGGCAATTGACCGGCTCGATATCTTCTTGATCACCGCGGCATGGGCGGAGGCCGAAAACCCGAGTCCGCCATACTCGCGCGGAATAATCATTCCGAGGAAGCCGTTCTTCTTGATGAAATCCCAGATCTCGTCCGGCAGGCGGCGCAGTTCGAACGTGATCTGCCAGTCATCGAGCATCCGGCACAATTCCTCGGTCGGGCCCTCGATGAATGCGATCTCCTCGTCGGACAACTCGACAGGTCCAAGATCCAGGAGCTTCTGCCAATCCGGGCGGCCCGAGAACAGCTCGGCATCCCACCAGGGATTGCCGGCTTCGAGGGCTTCGCGTTCCGTATCGGACATCGTGGGCAGTATGCGACGGACCCAGTTCAGGAGAGGTCCGGTAAACATCTTCTGCCGCAGCGCGGGAGCTGTATCTGTCATGGAGTACCTTCGCACACCCGCCCGGCGGCGCATGCGCCGGGACGTTCAAACCATATCATATGGTTCGCTGAGAGCCGTTGCCGAAATGACACTGACGTAACACTACCGTGACTGACGTTATGTCAGGCAAGAGCGAAAGTCAGAGGCACGCCGACACGAGTGCGCTGTCCTTGTCGGCATAAGGATCGAGTACCGTGAAGTGGTTCGTGCCCGGTACGATCATGTGCTCTACATCAATGCCGTGCGGCTTCCACGCATCCGCAATAACCGCGGACTGACGATGAAATTCGCTGCTTTCGAACTCACCCACGGCGGTCATCATTGAAAGGCCCGGGCGCGGGATCTTGAAGGCCGGACTTGCCGCCATGGCCCGGGTGTCATCGAGGCTGAGCTTGTCATTGATGGACGTTCTGCAGAGGGGTCGCAGATCGAACAACCCGCTGACCGCCAGGCCTTTGGTGACAGGTTGGTCGGGCAGTCCGTCCGCGATCTGCGTCCAGTCCGTGGCCAGCAACTCTGCCACCAGGTGTCCGCCCGCAGAGTGACCGGAAATCGTCAGCGATCTGGAAAACCTTCGGCACAGATAGGTTACGCACGTCCACATTTCGGAGACGATGCCGGGGAGATCAATGTCCGGACAGAGACTGTAGGACGGCATGGCGACGATGCTGCCCCGCTGGACCAGGCCCGTCGCGACATGGCTGAAATGGTCCTTGTCCATGGCCTGCCAGTATCCGCCGTGGATGAACATATGAAGCGGGACATCGTCCGCTTCGGCATCCGCGTCCGGAGGCATGAACAGATCCAGTTTGTTGCGTTCCTGCGGACCGTAGGCGATATCGAGTTCGCAATTCGAGCTTTCCCGGAATGCGGCGGCCGATTCCTGCCATCCGGCGATGATCTCCGGGTGTTCCGGCACGCGCGCGCGGTTGTTGTACTCTTTTTCCCAGTCGATGTTCATTGAACGGTCCCACTCGCTTGGTGCCGGTAGAGGCGCGGCTGATAGATATGTCTAGCAGCATTCATCATAAGTGCAAAAATACGCGCGCGGCGCCGTTTTTGGAGGCTATTGTCGCTGCTGGCAATGTCAGTTGCATCCGCATCTTTCAACGTCTGTATGCCTGGAGTTTGTTGGAAAAGAGCCTATTCACTGCGTCATAAGGTTGCCGTTATGGCCTCAGCGACGACGCTAATGCAGGTCGCTGCAGGGCAATTGGGTGTCGGTATTTATGTGCGACGGGGCGTGGGGTGTCATAAGATCGTTGTCATTGGGCCTTTTGGGGAATTATGATCGGCCCGGCAAAACAGAGGGATCAACCAGCATTTGCCCAAGACACCGAAAAGGTGCGACACGAATGATAATGGGCAATGTTGGGGCGCAAGGGTGAGATGACAGCTGATTCGGAAAGTGCGTTCGTAAGTTTCCAGGGGGTCCAGAAGAGCTACGACGGCGAGACGCTTGTCGTAAAAGATCTCAATCTCGATATAGCAAAGGGTGAGTTCCTCACCATGCTCGGGCCGTCGGGCTCCGGCAAGACAACCTGTCTCATGATGCTGGCGGGATTCGAGACGACCACCCACGGGGAAATCTATCTTGATGGGCAACCCATCAATAACCGTCCGCCGCATAAGCGGGGGATCGGTATGGTCTTCCAGAACTATGCTCTGTTCCCACACATGACCGTCGCCGAAAACCTGTCGTTTCCGCTGCAGGTGCGGAAGATGGGCAGGGCGGAGATCGACCAGAAGGTCCAGCGGGCGCTCGACATGGTGGAGCTCGGCAGTTTCGGCGGCAGACGTCCCGCACAGCTCTCAGGCGGCCAGCAGCAGCGCGTCGCTGTGGCGAGAGCGCTGGTGTTCGAGCCCGACCTCGTTTTGATGGACGAACCGCTTGGTGCGCTCGATAAGCAGCTGCGCGAGCAGATGCAGTACGAAATCAAGCACATCCATGAGAATCTCGGCGTAACCGTCGTCTATGTGACGCACGACCAGTCCGAAGCGCTGACCATGTCCGACCGCATTGCCGTGTTCAATGACGGCGTGATTCAGCAGCTTTCGAGCCCGGATACGCTTTATGAGCGGCCCGAAAACAGTTTCGTCGCCCAATTCATCGGCGAGAACAACCGTCTCCAGGGTACCGTGAAGAGCATGAATGGCGAGAACTGCGTCGTCGCAATCGAAGACGGTTCCGAGGTTCACGCTCTTGCCATCAACATCTCCGGCGAAGGAAGCAAGACCCAGCTTTCGCTGCGGCCGGAACGGGTCGAGATCAACCCGGAGTCCGGATCGGTCCCGAATGTCATCGATGGACGGATCGAGGAGCTTATCTATCTCGGCGATCACATCCGGACCCGGATGACGGTCGCGGGGCACGACGATTTC
This sequence comes from Hyphomicrobiales bacterium, assembly GCA_965198845.1. Taxonomy (GTDB): domain Bacteria; phylum Pseudomonadota; class Alphaproteobacteria; order Rhizobiales; family JAJFHC01; genus CBDAQD01. Next base: position 4,219,715 of record CBDAQD010000002.1, on the reverse strand, counting down.
ATCGTCAAGGTTCCGAACAAGGCCGGCCACAAGATCCTGGAAGAGGGTCAGTCGGCGACGGTCGGCTGGCAAACCGCAGATTGTCGCGCGCTCGACCCAATGTCGGCGTGAATCGGAGACCACGCCGGAACGGGTGTGGAAGAGGGGGAAATGATGTGGCTGTCCGCAGCAGCGGAAGGCCACAGAATGAGACGAGGTTTCGGCCGACGCCGCAGGTATTCAGCCGCGACCTCACGTTGGGTGGCAAAGTCAATTGGTGACCGTGTCGCCGGTAATAGTAGGGAGAAGGAAAGTATGAGGAAATCCTACAAATATGGACTGTCCGCAGCGGTGGCCGCGACCGTCTTCGGCATGGCGTCCGTCGCCGTGGCCGCTGACGCGATTAGTGTGGTCTCGTGGGGCGGTGCCTATACAAAGAGCCAGATCGAGGCGTATCACAAGCCGTTTACGACCAAGACGGGCATCAAGATTAATTCCGTCGACTACAACGGTGGTCTGGCCGAAGTTAAGGCCCAGGTCGAAGCCGGCAACGTGACGTGGGACGTCGTCGATGTCGAGCTTTCGGACGCCGTTCGCGGCTGTGACGAGGGTCTGCTGGAGAAGATTGATCACGGCATCCTTCCGGCTGCGCCCGATGGAACGCCGGCAACAAAGGACTTTATTGACGGTTCTTTGACCGATTGCGCCGTCGCCAGCATCGTCTGGTCGACAATTTACGCCTACGACTCAACGAAGGTGAAGGGCAAGCCCGCAACCATGGCGGACTTCTTCGACACCTCGAAGTTCCCCGGCAAGCGCGGCATGCGCAAATCGCCCAAGGCCAACCTTGAGATGGCCCTGATCGCCGACGGCGTTCCGGCTGCGGATGTCTACAAGGTTCTCGGTTCTGCCGAAGGTGTCGATCGTGCATTCAAGAAGCTCGACTCCATCAAGAAGGACATCGTGTGGTGGGAAGCCGGCGCACAACCGCCCCAGCTCCTGGCTGACGGCGAAGTCGTCATGACGACTGCTTACAACGGCCGTATCTTCAACGCGGTTGCCGAGGAGAAGAAGCCGTTCGAGATCGTCTGGGACGGTCAGGTGTTTGACCTTGACCTCTTCGTGATCCCCAAAGGATCGAAGAACAAGGAAGCAGCGCTGAAGTTCATCTCGTTCTCTACGGACACGCAGCGTCTGGCGGACCAGGCTGCCTGGATCTCTTATGGTCCTGCACGCAAGTCGTCGAACCCGCTGATCGGGAAGCATGCGACTGCCGGCGTCGAAATGGCTCCGCACATGCCGACCGCGCCCGCGAACTTCAAGAACGTCGTGCAGAACGACTTCGAGTTCTGGGCCGACCGTCAGGACGAGTTGAACGAGCGGTTCAATGCCTGGCTGGCGAAGTAACGAAAAGAGCGGGGCGGGCGTTCAGCGCCCGCCCCAATCAGTTAAGCGATTGATTTTGCAGCGGCGGCAAATGAGCCGTTGCTGAAACCGCAGGGATTGCGGGGGACGGGGACAATGGCTGATACGACCTTAGGTTCGCAATCGATGCCGTCACAGACGGTTCTGCAGGCCGAGGACGGCGTACCACTCAAGCTGAAACTGGCCCGCGCGACACGTCGAAGCAAGCTTCGCGCGTTGATGCTGGTCGCCCCGCTGGGCGTATTCATTCTCGTCTCGTTCCTATATCCCATCGGCGTGATGCTCTACAGGAGCATCAGCAGCCCCGAATTCGGGCAGATTTTCAGCCAGACCGCGGAAGCCATTCAGCAATGGGACGGCCAGGACCTGCCGCCCGAAGAGGTTTTCCAGGCAGCAGTCGCCGACCTTATCCAGGCCCGCAAAGACACGACGATCGGCAAGGCGGCAACGCGCATCAACTACGAACTGCCCGGAACCAGGAGCCTGTTCACGCGGTCCGCCCGGCGGGCCGGCAAGATTGAGGCCGGTCCCTACAAGGACGCGCTGATCAACGTGGACAGCCGCTGGGGTGACCGCGAGATCTGGGTGACGATCAAGCGCGTCGTCGAGCCGTACACGATGAACTTCTATTACGCGGGTCTCGACCGAAAGCTCGATGTCGACGGCAATCTCGTCATGCAGCCCGAGGACAGGCAGATCTACATACCCTTGTTCCTCCGAACGTTCTGGATCAGCGGGCTGGTGATGGTGCTTTGCGTCATCCTCGGCTATCCGGTGGCCTACCTGTTATCCACCCTGCCGTTGCGAACGAGCAATCTGCTCATGATCATGGTGCTGCTGCCGTTCTGGACATCGCTTCTTGTCCGGACGACGTCGTGGATTGCGTTGCTGCAGACAGAGGGGGTCCTGAACGACATAGCGGTCGCCGTCGGTCTCATTTCCGACGAGAGCCGGTTACAGATGATCTACAACCAGACCGGTACGGTCATCGCCATGACGCATATCCTGCTGCCGTTCATGATCCTGCCGCTCTACAGCGTCATGAAGACGATTCCGCCGAGTTACATGCGCGCGGCGCGATCGCTGGGTGCGACGCAGGTCAGGGCGTACCTGAAGGTCTATGTGCCCCAGACGTTGCCTGGCGTGGGTGCCGGGTCGGTTCTCGTGTTCATTCTGGCAATCGGCTACTACATCACGCCCGCCCTGGTCGGTGGCCGGACAGGTCAGCTGATTTCCAACTTCATCGCCTTCCACATGCAGAAGTCGCTGAACTGGGGCCTTGCAGCGGCACTCGGTGCCATGCTGCTGGCCAGCGTGCTGGTCCTGTACTGGCTCTATAACCGCATTGTCGGCATCGACAACATGAAACTGGGTTGAGGACGAAACGATGGCTGTTCCGGCATATGCAGGCCCGTTCGAGCGACTCTGGTACTACGCGTTCCGGGTGATCTGCGCTCTCATCTTCCTGTTTCTCATTCTTCCGATCCTGATCATCATTCCGCTGTCCTTCAACGCGGAGCCGTACTTTACGTTCACGCCGGGAATGCTGTCTCTTGATCCCGAAGCGTTTTCGCTCCGGTGGTACCTGGACATTCTTAAGAACGGCATGGTGAACACCAATCAGGATTTTGGCTGGGCCTGGATTCAGGACAGCTGGAAAAACGGCCAGTGGGTCCATTCGATGAGGAACAGTTTCTTCATCGCGATCTGGGCGACGCTGCTGGCGACCACGCTGGGAACGATCGCCGCGCTCGGACTGAGCCAGTCGAACATGCCCGCCAAGGGCGCCATCATGGGCCTGCTCATCTCGCCGATGATTGTGCCGCTCGTGATCACCGCTGCGGCGATGTACTTCTTCTATTCTGACGTCGGGCTGGCGCAGACCTATACCGGCATCATCCTCGCCCATACAGCACTAGGCACGCCGTTCGTCGTTATCACCGTCACGGCGACGCTCGTGGGCTTTGACCGCAGTCTCATGAGGGCGGGCGCGAGTCTGGGCGCTCCTCCGCAGACCGTGTTCTTCAAGGTCGTGATGCCTCTGATCCTGCCGGGCGTGATATCCGGCGCGCTTTTCGCCTTCATCACGTCGTTCGACGAGGTCGTCGCCGTCCTGTTCCTGGCAGGGTTCGAACAGCGGACCATCCCGCGCCAGATGTATTCAGGCATTCGGGAACAGATCAGTCCGACGATCCTCGCGGTAGCGACGATCCTGGTATTGATCTCCATCATTCTGCTGACGACCGTTGAGCTTCTGAGACGCCGCTCTGAGCGTTTGCGCGGGATGAGCCCGGGCTGATATTGCCTAATATGGGACAGAACAGAGGTCGGGTGTTACGATTTGCGTAGAAAAGCTTGCGGAACCCCGGTCTTGAAGCCTGTACTCGTCTTTCTCATTGCAGCGCTTTTGTGTCTCGTACCCGAGGCGAGGCATCCTCTGCGCGCGCAGGGGCAGACCGTTGACCTGAAACTGGTGCTCGGCATCGACTGTTCCTATAGCGTGGACAATCGGGAGTTCGCTCTCCAGATCCAGGGACTTGCCCGCGCTTTCCGGGATCCCGAAATCATCAAGGCCATCCAGGAAGGACCATACGGGCGGATTGCCGTCACGGTGGTGCAATGGTCGGACGCGCGCAATCAGCGTATCGGCGTGCCCTGGACGATCATCGCCGGGGACGGCGATGCTGCCGAGTTTTCGCAAAACCTCGCCACGCTGCCGCGCCTGCTTGCCGACGGCGGGACGTCGATCACCGCAATGATGCGGTTCGGGGCCCAGATCCTGCGGTCCAGCCCGATTGTGGGCGTCCGCGAAGTCATCGATATCGCCGCGGACGGGCGCAACAACAACGGTGGCAATCCGCTTGTGATGCGTGACGAGGTGGCTGCTCTCGGCATCACGATCAACGGCCTGGCGATCCTCAACGAGGTCCAGACGCTCGACAAATACTTCACCCGCTATGTGGTCGCCGGCCCCGGGCATTTCGTCATCGTCTCGAACGATTACGCGGCTTACGCCGATGCGATAAAGCGCAAGCTCCTGCGCGAGATCATCGGTCCGGCTGTGTCCTGACGGCTGATCGCCTCTTTCCCAAAAACGACACGGCCCTGTCGCGAACCGCCGACATGAAAACGCGCCCCGGATAAAACTGGCCGTGCGCCTGAAGCGACGAACGTTTCCGGCCGCGACGTTTCGTATTCGTTCCAAACGAGAGGAGCCGGTTATGTCGAATGAGATGGCCAGGACGGTGATGCGGCACAACGGTGCCAAAGCGACTCCGACATTCTCCGACGCAGAAATGATGCGCCGTCACGATGCGTTGCGGCGTCATATGGTCGAAGCGGATCTGGATGCCTGTCTGTTCACGTCCTATCACAATGTGAACTATTTCTCGGACTTTCTCTATTGCGCTTTCGGTAGGCGCTACGGCTATGTCGTGACGCATGACAAGGCGACGTCCATTTCTGCGGGCATAGACGGCGGCCAGCCCTTTCGCCGGACGTTCGGCGACAACGTGACCTATACCGACTGGAGGAAGGACAACTTTCTCTACGCCGCGTCGCATCTGATGGCGGGAGCGCGGCGGATCGGAATCGAATTCGATCACGTGTCGCTGGACCTCAGAACCGCTCTCGCTGATGCTTTCCCTGATCGCGAGTTCGTCGATGTCGGTGCGGCCACCATGTGGCAGAGGACGGTGAAGTCGGAAGAGGAAATCGATCTGATCCGCCATGGGGCGCAGATCGGCGATATCGGAGGTGAAGCCTGCGTTCGTGCGGTGCGGGCTGGTGTTCCCGAGCACGAGGTCGCCATGGCTTCCACCAATGCCATGATCCGGGAGATTGCGCGGCGGTTTCCGGATGCCGAACTGATGGACACCTGGACCTGGTTCCAATCCGGCATCAACACGGATGGTGCGCACAATCCGGTCACATCGCGCCGTGTCGAGGCGGGCGACATTCTCAGCCTCAACTGTTTTCCGATGATTGCCGGGTATTACACGGCGCTGGAGAGAACTCTGTTCTGCGAGCACGCGTCCGACGACCACATCAGGCTGTGGGAGATCAACTGCGAGGTGCACCGGCGCGGACTAGAGCTGATCCGTCCGGGGGCCAAATGCAGTGAGATCGCCTCTGAATTGAACGATATCTACCGTTCGCACGATCTGCTGCAGTACCGGTCATTCGGTTACGGGCATTCCTTCGGTACGCTTTGCCACTATTACGGACGTGAAGCCGGCGTCGAATTGCGCGAAGACGTCGAGACGGCGCTCGAGCCGGGCATGGTCGTTTCGATGGAACCCATGATCATGATCCCGGAAGGCGAGGCCGGAGCAGGGGGGTACCGCGAACACGACATCCTTGTCGTGAGCGAGGACGGTGCGAAGAACATTACGGGCTTTCCGTTCGGACCGGAGCACAACATCATTCCGTCCCAATAGAAATCTGAAAACGCTGGCAGTGTTGCCTGCCGCAGAACGAAAAACGCCCCGGCTGAGAGAGCCGGGGCGTTTTTTTCTCTATGCGCGTGCGGCTAGGCAGCAGCCACATCATTCAGGAACTTGTCGACCGCGCTTCGAAGCTGTTCCGCCTGCCTGGAAACGTCCTCCGACGCCGTGAGCACCTGGCCGGCGGACTGGGAGGTTTCACTCACCGCCATCGTGACGCCCGACATGTTGGAGGCAACAGTCTGGGTGCCGTTCGAGGCCTGGGCAACATTCTGGCTGATCTCGGCGGTTGCGGATCCCTGCTGCTGCACGGCACTTGCGATGGCATTTGTGTAGGTGTTCACCTCTTCCATCGTGTTGGTAATGCCCTGGATCGCGTCTACGGTCTCTCCGGTCGAGGCCTGGATCTCCGAGATTTGCGCGCCGATCTCCTCGGTCGCCTTGCCGGTCTCCTCGGCAAGCGTCTTCACTTCGGAAGCGACCACAGCGAAACCCTTGCCCATCTCGCCGGCGCGGGCAGCCTCGATAGTGGCGTTGAGCGCCAGCAGGTTGGTCTGCTCGGCAATGTCGCGAATGAGATTGACCACGTCGCCGATCTTGCTCACAGCCTCGGCCAGGCCGGAGACCTTCGCGCTTGTCGATGTCGTGGCCTCGTTCGCCGTATCCACCACCTGTTTCGTCTGTCCGACCTGTCGCGTGATCTCGTCGATCGACGCAGCAAGCTCTTCCGCTGCGGCGGCGACCGTCTGGACGTTGACCGAGGCTTCTTCTGCGGCTTCCGCCGCACCGCTCGCCCGGCCCGACGTTTCATCTGCGGTTCCCGTCAGGGCCTTCGCCGTGTTGTTCATCTGTTCGGCATTGGTCACGACCGCTTCCAGCAAGGATTGAATTTCGCTGCGGAACGATGTGATCAGGGCGTCGATGTTTGTTTGGCGTTTTTCTGTAGCGTTTCGGGTTTTTTCCGCGTCCGCCTCGAGCATCACGCGGTCACTGGCATTGTCGCGGAAGACGGCGACGGCTTTCGTCATGTCCCCGATTTCGTCACCACGATCGGCGCCCTGCAATTCCACCGATGTATCGCCGTCGGCCAGCTGGCTCATGTCGGCGACGAGCGCGGTGATCGGCCGGGTGATGCTGCGCGAGATGAAGAACCCTATCGCCGTCAGAAGCGCCAGGAGCGATGCGCCGATCAGGAGCATTTCATTGCGCATCGAGACGAGAGGCGTACCGATTTCATCCACGGCCTGCGCGGCAACGATGGCCCAGGTCGTGTTGTGAAATGTAAGGGGGACGGCGTCGATCTGGAGTGACATCGAACGATACGTATCCGTTACGCCGGATGTTGCCGTGCCCGAGAGCGCGGCCTCGATGGCCGGAGCCCTGATCTCCGTTTTCAGAATGTCGTTGGTCTTCTCAGTGAAGCGGGAGTCGTTTCGCATCAGATTATCGGCACCGACAATCATCGTTTCGCCCGTCGCCCCCAGGCCATCCGCCTCGCTCATGATCGAATTGATCATGTCGATGGGCATCTGGAACACCAGGACGCCGACCTTGGTTCCGGCTTCGTCGAAAACCGGGGTCGACATGAAGCTCGCCGGCGCGCCGTGGCTCGGCGCATAAGGTTTGAAGTCGAAGAACGTCAGGGTGTTGGCCTTTTCGGCCTTGAGACCGGCGCGGAAGGCGTTTCCGAGATCAGTGTCCGCCCATTTGCCGCCGTTCGGCATGAAATTGGTGGCGTAGTCGAGTTCCTTGAAGACGGTGTAGACGAGGTTGCCTTCGGTATCGAACAGGAAGATGTCGTAGTAACCGCGTTCTCTAAGCAGGGCCCGGTACCAGAGGTGATATCTGGCGTGGATCTGATCATAGGGGGTGCCGCCCGGAGCAGCGTCCAGTTTCTCCTTTTCGCCGGTCGGATGCGGATTGTCCTCGATATAGGCCTTCTGCAGGATGCTGGTGTGATCACCCTGGATGCCCGCCCAGGCGGAAGCGAAATCGTTGACGGCCGCGATGGTTGTCGGGTTCGACGCAGTAACTCTCAGATCCTGTTCGATCGAGGCGAGGTAGTTCTTGAGTGCGGTCTTGCGTGCCTGGCTGATGGCGTGCAGGCGGTCAGACGTCATCTCGCTGACGCCGGTGGATGCTGTCCGGTAGCTCGAGAGCCCGATGCTGAGCGCAATGGCGAAGGCCGCGCCCGTAATAATGGCCGGCAGCTTCATAGAAAGCCGAAAATCGCTGAATTTCATAGCCAAGTATCCCGCAAAATTTTCCGACCCATGCCAATGCATGGATTAGTCTAATTTATGCGTCTGCTTGGTTAATCAACTGTAACTGATAATTGGTCAGTCATTTCATAGACGATATAGATCGATATGTCTTGCATATGACTTGGCCAGGTAAGTGCCTGTCCGACAGGCCTCATTTCATGGCAGATATAAATCGATCAAAAAAATTAATGAAACTAATACTGAGATTGGGGGTCCCGATTTCGTCGGGATCCCGCACTCATTCAGATGACGGCGTTTAAAATGTGATGGCGAGGATTACTGGCCGCCGACGGGCTGCAGATCCTTCCGGTCGGGCGCCAGGAAGGCATAGAGACGCCGGATATCGCCCTTGTTCTTCTTCAGCACAGACGTGAATTTCGACCGCAACTGGACCCCCAGCCAGACGCCGTGAACATTGACGTCCTGAATGCGGAAGCTGCTGCCGGACTTGACCAGGCGGAAGACCACGGGCCGCACGCCGTGTTTCTTCGAGTGCAGTTTGCTTGTCACTGCCACGCTTTTGTTCTTCTCGGGGCAACGCGTGATTTCAAATCGCTGTCCCTGGAACTGAACGGCATTCTCCGCCATGAGCTTTGCGACGAAGTCGTTGACCATGTCGTGGTAGTTCCTTGCGTCTTTCTTTGGCAGCGACTTGCGATACCGGCCGAGCGCAAACCGACTGATTGTCGGCGTATCCGCGTAACGCGTGATCACCCGTTTGAAGCTGCGCTGGGAACCAGACCTGGCGGCTGAAAACAGATCCTTGCCGATCTTGTCGATAAAGCCGGTTGCCGAGCAATTCACCGCGGCATGGGCGGTTGTCGGCGCCGACACGCTCCCTGCCGCCAGGACGACGGCGAAGCCGATTGCGCCAAACGCGGCGCCGGTGAGCTTACGTGCATGTGAAGCGGATTTTGAAATCGTCATTGTACCGACCATCGTTCTGCTTAAAGCCTCTCCAAACTGGGCCTGCTGCCCGAAAACTCAAGGGCCGTTGGACACCGGTCAGGCTCCTCGCTTTGGCGAATTGCCGGTGAACGACCTAGCCATTGTTCGAATATGAGGACAAAGTGTTGCCATATTCAAGACCCGTAAGGGTGAAATCAGGTGAGTCACGTCGTTTAATCTGACGGTCGGCCGACGCTTTCCGCAGGGTCTGCAACATCTTAGCGGCGACCCTGAGGGATCACGCGTCCATTCCGCCAAATCGCAAATCGGCTTCTCAAATTCCCGTGCGCGGGCATTCCGGCATCCGAGAAAGTGTGCTTCGCGGACAGGTGAATCCCCCTCCGGGGCTTGACCATGACAGCTTCAGGCGCAACACTTTCGCCATAACAATAACCAACCGGCGTCAATGCGCAGCATCTCCCTTAGGAACAATCGCATAGCGTCAATTCAGGCGGGTCGGTCGTACCCGCTACGAGGAGGAGAAAATCCATGCCCACCGTTAGTATGACGGTCAACGGTAAAGCCGTGTCCGGAGAAGTCGAGGCGCGTACGCTTCTCGTTGAATATCTGCGCGAAAACCTCGGTCTGACCGGGACGCATGTCGGATGCGATACGAGCCAGTGCGGAGCCTGTGTGGTTCATGTCGACGGCAAGGCCGTCAAGGCCTGCACGACATTGGCGCTGCAGAATGAGGGCAGCGACATCACGACGATCGAAGGACTGGCAAGCAACGGTGACCTGCATCCGATGCAGGAAGCATTTCGCGAGCATCACGGTCTGCAATGCGGCTTCTGCACGCCTGGTATGATCATGGCTGCAGTCGACATTGTGAACCGGAATCCGGATGCCGACGAGGCGACCATTCGTGAAGAGCTCGAAGGCAATATCTGCCGCTGCACGGGCTACCACAACATCGTCAAGGCCATCGCGGCCGCGGCCAAGGAAATGCGCTGAGGCGCTGCGTCGGAACGGAAGGACTGGCACATGAGCGAGACCGGAGTTGGCGCAGCGGTGCGTCGTAAAGAAGATTTCAGGTTCATTACGGGTGAGGGGCACTACACAGACGATATCTCTCTGCCCGGACAGAGTTACGCATATTTCGTGAGATCGCCGCATGCCCATGCGGCCATCAACGGTATCGACAAGTCTGCAGCCGAAGCGGCGCCGGGTGTGCTCGGCGTGTTTACAGGCGACGATGTCGCTGCTGACGGGATTGGCGGGCTGATCTGCGGCTGGATGATCCACTCCAAGGACGGCAGCCCGATGAAGGCGGGGCCGCACCCGATCCTGGCGCAGGGCAAGGCCCGCTATGTCGGTGACCACGTTGCCGTCGTGGTGGCGGATACACTGGCACAGGCCAAGGCCGCTGCGGAACTGGTCGAGGTCGACTACAATGTCCTCGATGCGGTATCGAGCGTCGGTTCGGCGCAGGATGCAGGTGCAGCGCAAGTGCACGACGAGGCGCCGAACAACACCGTTTACGAGTGGGAACTGGGCGACAAGGCAGCAACGGAAGCGGCGTTCGCATCCGCAGCGCATGTCACCTCGCTGGACCTGGTGAACAACCGGCTTATCCCGAACGCGATGGAGCCGCGAGCGGCCATCGGTGACTACGACAAGGGCAGCGGCGGCTATACGCTCTATACGACGAGTCAGAACCCGCACGTGGCAAGACTCGTGCTGTCCGCCTTTGTCGGTATTGCGCCCGAGCACAAGCTCCGCGTCATCGCTCCTGATGTAGGTGGTGGGTTCGGCTCCAAGATCTTTATCTATGCCGAAGAGACGGTCTGCGTCTGGGTCGCCAAGAAGGTCGGCCGGCCGGTCAAGTGGACCGGTGAACGGGCGGAGTCCTTCATGGCGGATGCCCATGGCCGTGACCATGCCACCCGTGCGGAACTGGCGCTCGACGCCGAAGGCAAGATCCTCGGACTGCGCGTCAAGACCCTCGCCAATATGGGTGCCTATCTTTCGACATTCGCATCGTCCGTACCGACCTATCTCTACGCGACGCTGTTGTCGGGTCAGTACAACATCTCGAACATCTATGCCGAGGTGGATGCGGTCTACACCCACACAGCGCCGGTGGATGCCTATCGCGGTGCCGGGCGGCCTGAAGCGACCTATGTGGTTGAGCGCCTGGTCGAGACGGCGGCACGCGAAATGAACATCGATCCGGGCGAGCTGCGCAAGCGCAACTTCGTGCGCGAGTTCCCGCATGAAACGCCGGTCATCATGACCTACGACGCGGGCGATTACGAAGCCTCGCTGAACAAGGCCATGGAGATCGCTGACTATGCCGGTTTTGCGGCCCGGAAGTCGGAGGCCGCGTCCCGCGGCAAGAAGCGCGGGATCGGCTTCTCGACCTATATCGAGGCTTGCGGTATCGCGCCGTCGGCGGCGGTCGGCTCGCTCGGTGCGGGCGTCGGTCTCTGGGAGTCCGCCGAGGTTCGCGTCAACCCGACCGGTAATGTCGAGATCCTGACCGGCTCGCACAGCCACGGTCAGGGGCACGAGACGACCTTTGCACAGCTTGTGTCGCACAGGCTGGGTGTTCCGCTCGATCAGGTCGAGATTGTGCACGGCGATACCGACAAGGTGCAGTTCGGGATGGGGACATACGGGTCGCGCTCAGGCGCTGTGGGCATGTCGGCCATCTCGGTCGCTCTCGACAAGATCGAGGCCAAGGCGAAGAAGGTCGCCGCGCACCTGATGGAAGCCTCCGAGCAGGACATCGAGTTCAAGGACGGCAACTTCACGGTTGCCGGTACCGACAAGTCGATGGCCTTTGCGGAAGTCGCGCTCAATGCCTATACCGCGCACGGCTTCCCGAGTTCGGAAATCGAGCCTGGCCTGAAGGAGGGTGCGTTCTACGACCCGACCAACTTCACCTTCCCGGCGGGCTGTCACATCTGCGAGGTGGAGATCGATCCGGACACCGGCGTGACCGAGATCGTGAAGTTCACGGCGGTCGACGACTTCGGCGAGATCATCAATCCGATGATCGTCGAGGGACAGGTCCACGGCGGCATCGCGCAGGGCGTCGGGCAGGCTTTGCTCGAAGGCTGTGTCTATGACGATGCCGGGCAACTGCTGACCGGTTCCTACATGGATTACACCATGCCGCGCGCGGACGATCTGCCGAGCTTCGGCGTCGATACGACCAAGACGCCGTGTCCGTCAAACCCGCTGGGCATCAAGGGCTGCGGCGAGGCCGGAGCAATCGCCGCACCCGCGGCGGTGATGAACGCCATTACCGATGCGCTCGGCGTCGTTGATGTCGCCATGCCGGCAAGCCCGCACACGGTCTGGTCGGTCATCCAGGACAACTCAACGGCTGAAGCGGCCGAGTAAGAGCGAGAGGAAACGCCATGTATGATTTCAATTATCACCGTCCTAGCTCGGTGGCTGATGCGGCCTCTCTCCTGGGTTCGGGCAGCGATGCCCAGCTTCTGGCGGGCGGACAGACCTTGCTTCCCACCATGAAGCAACGGCTGGCGAGCCCGTCCGATCTGGTCGATATCTCCGGCATTGCCGAGTTGCAGGGCATCTCGGTTGACGGCGGCACAGTGTCGATAGGTGCCGGTGTCACGCACGCGGAAGTCGCCTCATCGGGCGACGTCAAGGGCGCCATCCCGGCGCTGGCGGCGCTTGCCGGCAATATCGGCGATCCGCATGTCCGGCATCGGGGGACGATCGGCGGTTCGATCGCCAACAACGACCCGGCCGCGGATTATCCGGCAGCCTGTGTCGGCCTCGGCGCGACGATCCACACCAATAACGGATCTCACTCCGCAGACGACTTCTTCACCGGCATGTTCGAAACCGCACTCGGCGACGGCGAGATCATCACCAAGATCACGTTCCCGGTGCCGCAGCGCGCGGCCTACGCCAAGTTCGACAACCCGGCGTCGCGCTATGCGCTGGTCGGCGTCATGGTCGCGGAAACCGGTTCCGGTGTAAGGGTCGCCGTCACGGGTGCCGGTGCGAGCGTGTTCCGGGTTGGAGAGATGGAGCAGGCGCTCGGCGGCAACTACTCCGCCGATGCGATCGCCGGAATCTCCGTCTCGTCCGACGGGCTCAACAGCGATCTGCACGGTTCGGCGGAGTACAGGGCGCATCTGGTCAATGTGATGGCGCGTCGCGCCGTTGCGGCCAGCGGTTGATCGCACGCGTCAAATCAGACCAAAGTTCCAGCCCGCGGGTCTTTTCCATGGCCCGCGGGCTGCTATTTTAAGGTCCGGGGGATTCTTCCGGTTCACAGAAAGCTTGATCCATGGCGCGCGCCTTACCCAAGTCGATTGACGAGACTGCCGAACTGCTGGCCGAGGCAGACTATGTGGCCGACCGGGCGCTCGCAACCGTGCTGCACCTCAGTCTCGCGATGGGCCGGCCGCTCTTCCTCGAAGGGGAGGCCGGCGTCGGCAAGACCGAAATCGCCAAGGTGCTGGCACAGTCTCTCGGCCGTCGCCTGATCCGGTTGCAGTGTTACGAGGGGCTCGATGTCGCCTCGGCTGTCTATGAATGGAACTATCCGGCCCAGATGATCCAGATCCGTCTGGCCGAAGCCGGCGGGGATGCGACCAGGGATAATCTTTCCGAAGATATTTTTTCCGAGAAGTTCCTCATCAAGCGGCCCTTGCTTGAGGCCCTGGAGAGTGATGAGGGCGGTGCACCCGTTCTCCTGATCGACGAACTGGACCGGACCGACGAAGCGTTCGAGGCATTTCTTCTGGAGGTGCTGTCCGACTTTCAGGTGACGATTCCGGAGATCGGGACGCGCAAGGCTGCCGAACCGCCGATCGTCGTTATTACATCGAACCGCACGCGGGAAATCCATGATGCCCTGAAGCGCCGGTGCCTTTACCACTGGGTGGACTATCCGAATGCAGAGCGCGAGTTGAAGATCGTCACGGCCAAGGTTCCGGGAGCGGGCGAACGTCTGTCGCGCGAACTGGTGGCGTTCGTCCAGGCTCTGCGCAACGAGGATCTTTTCAAATTGCCGGGCGTGGCGGAAACTCTCGACTGGGCGACCGCGCTGTCGACGCTGGACAAGATGGTGCTCGACCCGGAGACCATCAACGACACGCTGGGCGTCCTGTTGAAATACCAGGACGACATTGCCCGGCTTGAGGGCAGCGAGGCGAAGCGGCTGCTCGACGAAGTACGTGCGGACCTTGCTGCGGCGGCCAACAGCTGAGTCAGAACACACAATGCCTTTGATCGATCACGAAGGCGGGCGGATTGCCGAAAACATCATGCATTTTGCCCGCATTCTGCGCCGCGCCGGACTGCCTGTCGGGCCCGGGACGGCGCTTGACGCCATCCGCGCTGTCGAGGCGGCCGGGATCGGCAAGCGGGAGGACTTCTACTGGACGCTCCACGCGGTCTTTGTCACGCGCCGCGATCAGCGCGAACTGTTCGATCAGGCTTTCCACATGTTCTGGCGCAAGCCGGCGTTTCTTGAGCAGATGATGTCCATGCTGATGCCGGAGATTGCCCGGAGCGGTGAAGAGGACAGGCCGAAGGCCGGCCAGACACGGCTGGCGAAAGCCCTGTTCGAAGGACACAATTTCGAACCGCCGGAGCGGGAACGCGACCCCAATATCGAGATCGATGCCACAATGACCTTCTCGGACCGGGAAGTGCTGCGGCAGATGGATTTCGAGCAGATGACGCCGGAGGAACAGGCGCAGGCCCGCGCCGCGATCGCGCGGCTGAGACTTGCGATGCCGACGGTGGCCACGCGGCGCTTCCGTCCGTCGCCGCATGGCCAACGAGCGGATATGCGCGCGACCATTCGTGCCAGCATGCGTTCGGGCGGTCAGATGACGAGCTTCAAACGCAAGGACCGGTCAGTAAGGGTGCCGCCTCTCGTCGTTCTGTGCGACATATCAGGGTCGATGAGCGGGTACAGCCGGATGTTCCTGCATTTCCTGCACGCCCTGACGAGAGATGGCGATCGGATCCACAGTTTCGTGTTCGGCACGCGGCTGACGAACATCACGCGCTATCTCCGGACGAAGGATGTCGATGTGGCGCTCGACAAGGTCTCGGATATCGTCACCGACTGGTCCGGTGGCACGCGGATCGGGTCCTGTCTGCATGATTTCAATCTGCACTGGTCGCGCCGCGTTCTGGCGCAGGGCGCCTATGTGCTGCTGATTTCCGACGGGCTCGATCGCGAAGTCGACGGACTGCTGGAAGGGGAGATTTCGCGTCTCCACAGATCCTGCCGGCGTCTGGTATGGCTTAACCCGCTTCTGCGGTTTGACGGCTTTGAAGCGAAGGCATCGGGCGTAAAGGCCATGCTCCCGCATGTTGACGAATTCCGGCCGGTGCACAATCTTGAAAGTCTGGAGGATCTCGTTGCCGCACTGACACGTCCGCGCGATCGCACATGCGATCCCCGCGAGTGGCTGAAGGCGGTGGCCTGATGGCCCGCTGCACAACAGAACGAAGGAAAGACGCATGAGTGGTGCCGACCGATTCATTCTCGATGAAGCCGCCCGCTGGGTCGATGAAGACCGGGCGGTGGCCCTGGCCACCGTCATCCAGACCTGGGGTTCTGCGCCGCAACCCGTCGGCAGCCAGCTTGCCATTGATGACGAGGGCAATTTCGTCGGTTCGGTATCCGGCGGTTGCGTCGAAGGGGCCGTGGTGACCGAGGCGATCGACGTTATCGACAGTGGAAAGCCCAAAGTGCTGGAATTCGGTGTCTCGGACGAGACGGCCTGGGAGGCTGGGCTCGCCTGCGGCGGGACGATCCGGATCCTCGTCGAACCGCTTGGAGGTGGCTGACCGGAACATGAACCGCGAAGTGCTCAATCAGGTCCTCGAAGACCGCGCCATGAAGCGTCCCGTGATCGTGGCGACCAAGCTTTCCGATGGCGTCCAGACCCTGATCTACTCCGATCATCTGGACGATGCCGGCGACCTCGCGGAGCCGGCCGCACAGGTCTTCAAGACCGATCAGAGCAGAACTGTGGAAACGCCTGATGGTGAAGTCTTTCTGCACGTTCACAATCCGCCGCTGAAGATGATCATGATCGGGGCTGTTCATATTGCGCAGCACCTGGCACCCATGGCGGAGATGCTTGGGTATGCGGTGACGATTGTCGATCCCCGCGGCGCTTTTGCGACCGAAGACCGGTTCCCCGGCGCGAGCGTGCTTGCCGAATGGCCTGACGAGATCTGGCGTGAACTTGGTGTCGACCGGCGTACGGCCGTCGTTGCGCTCACCCATGATCCCAAGATCGATGATCCGGCGCTCAAACTGGCGCTGGAGTCGCCGGCCTTTTACGTCGGAGCGCTGGGCAGCAAGAAGACCCATAGTCGGCGGGTCGACCGGCTTGGTGATGAGGGCGTCTCGTCCGATGCCATTGACCGCATCCATGCTCCGATCGGCCTCGACATCGGGGCCAAGGGCCCCGCCGAGATTGCCGTGTCCATTCTCGCCGAGGTGACATCCCGGTTGCGGGAACGCGAGGCCGCATGAAATTCGGCCCGACCCCTCTGAACCAGGCGCTGGGCGCGCTGCTCGGTCACTCCATCCGTCACGACAAGGGCGTGTTCAAGAAGGGCCGGGTGCTAAGCGATGCCGATATCGCCGTCCTGCGCGATGCCGGCATCGAGACGGTCATGGCTGCCCGGTTCGAAGACGGAGATATTGGCGAGGACGAGGCTGCAGGCACGCTCGCGCGCGCCGTCGTCGGACGTCTGGGCATCGTAGCGGAACCGTTTACCGGTCGGGCCAATATCTACGCCGGACGTCGCGGCATCGCGATGATCGATGGGGCCCGGATCAATCAAATCAACGCCATCCACGAGAGTCTTACGGTTGCGACGGTCCCCGCCCACGATCTTGTCGACGAGCGCCAGATGCTGGCGACCGTGAAGGTGATCCCATTCTCCGTGACCCGGGAAACGCTCGATCGTGCGCTGGAACTCTGTGCCGGAACGCCTTTGGTTGACGTGACGCCGCTGACGTCCAAGTCGGTCGGTCTCGTGCTGACCAGGTTGCCGGGCATGAAGGAGTCGCTGATCGAGAAGGCCCGGGACGCTGTCGCCGAGCGGGTCGAGGGGTTGAGCGGGGAGATCGGCGGAAGCGTGGTTTGCGATCACGATACCGAAGCTGTCGCGGGCGCCATCAAGAGCCTCTACGTCAAGGGGTTGTCGCCGATCCTCGTGTTCGGGGCCTCGGCGATCGTCGACAGGAATGACGTTATTCCGTCGGCCGTGGTCGAAGCTGGCGGCGAGGTGGATCATCTGGGCATGCCGGTCGATCCGGGAAACCTGCTGATGCTCGGCCATATCGGCGATTACCCGGTGGTCGGCGTTCCCAGTTGCGCGCGCTCCCCGAAACTCAACGGCTTCGACTGGGTCTTGCAGCGGCTGATGGCGGATCTGCCTGTTTCGGCCGACGATATTTCCGGGATGGGCGTTGGCGGTCTGCTCAAGGAAATCGCCACCCGACCGCAGCCACGCGACAAGCCTCTGGAGCGCGACGTGAAGAAGCTACCGAATGTGACGGCAATCGTCCTGGCGGCGGGCCGTTCGACGCGTATGGGAGCCGACAACAAGCTGCTCCTGGAGTTTTCCGGCAAGCCGATGGTGCGCCATGTGGTCGAAGCCGTTCAGTCTTCGCATGTCAGGAGCATCGTTGTCGTGACCGGCCACGAGGCCGCCCATGTGGAAGAGGCACTCGAAGGTCTGGATGTACGCTTCGTGAAAAACGACGATTACGCTGCCGGTATCAGCACGTCGTTGCGCGCCGGTCTCACGGGCGTCGAGGGCGACGCGGATGCAGCGATTGTCTGCCTCGGTGACATGCCTGATATCTCGGCGAGTCATGTCGACAAGCTGATTGCCGCTTTCGATCCCAAGGAGGGCCGGTCGATCTGCGTGCCGGTTACCGGAGGCCGGCGCGGAAACCCGACACTTTGGGCCCGCGAGTTTTTTGACGAGATGGCGGCTGTGAAAGGCGATGTCGGCGCCAAACACCTGATCGGCATTCATGAGGAACGGGTCTGCGAGGTCGCTTTCGACGATGACGGTGTTCTCACTGATGTCGATACGCCCGAGATGTTCGAGGCCGTAAGACTGCGGTCCTGAAAACCGGCAATTCCGGTGGCCAGCGGTACGATTCGCGCTACCTTTAGTCTGGTATCGTTTCCCTCCCGTTGCCCCCATCAAGCGAGGATGTTCCCTTGACCGTTCACAGCTACAATTCCGCTCTCATCGTTGGTGCTGGCGCCGGCCTGAGCGCGTCGCTCACCCGTCTTTTTGCCAAGGAAGGCATGTCCGTTTCGATAGCGGCCCGCAGTCCGGACAAACTCGCCGAACTGTGTGAGGAAACCGGAGCAACGGCCTATGGATGCGATGCCTCCGACAGGACCGACGTTGAAAACCTGTTCGCCGATCTCGATGCCGCGTCGGCGACGCCCGACGTCGTCGTCTACAACCCGAGTTTCAGGACACGGGGCGCCTTCATCGAGCTCGATCCGGACGATGTCGAAAAGGCGATCTCCATCACCGCGTTCGGCGCGTTTCTGGTGGCGCAGCAGGCGGCCAAACGCATGGTCGATACCGGACAGGGTGCGATTTTCTTTACAGGCGCATCGGCCGGCGTGAAGGGATATCCCCAGTCGGCACCGTTTGCGATGGGCAAGTTCGCCCTGCGGGGTATGGCGCAGAGCATGGCGCGCGAACTTCATCCGCAGAATATCCATATCGCCCATTTCGTGATCGACGGCGGCATCCTGAATCCGGGCCGCAACGAGCCGGCGGACCGGCCCGACAGCATGCTGCGGCCGGACGCGATTGCGCAGAGCTATCTCGATGTACTGCGTCAGGATCGGAGCATCTGGGCGTGGGAGATCGAACTGCGGCCCTGGGTCGAGAATTTCTGACGGTCAAGTAGAGGAACGAGGGGAATTGGAATGCTGAAGGTTCTGGGCAGGCCGAATTCGATCAATGTGCAGAAGGCGATGTGGACGGTCGGCGAACTGGGTCTTGATCACGAGCGGATCGATCTCGGCGGCGCGTTTGGTGGCCTCGATACCGAGGAATATGGCGCGATGAACCCGAACCGCCTGGTTCCCACGCTGGTGGTCGATGGGCGGACGCTGTGGGAGTCGAACACGATCGTGCGCTATCTTGCTGCGACCCATGACATGGGCGGATTGTGTCCGGTCGACCCGTACGAGCGTGCCCGTGCGGAGCAGTGGATGGACTGGCAGATCACGTCGATCCATCCGAATCTGACGGTCCTGTTCTGGGCCCTGATCCGGAATGCGCCGCAGTATCAGGACAAGGCGATCCAGGATGCGGCAAACGAGCAGCTTGGCAAGACGTTCGCCATTCTGGACGGACAACTGTCCGGCGGGGACTTCGTGCTTGGAGACCGATTGACGATTGCGGACATTCCGGTCGGTGCGGCGACGTACAGGTACTTCAATATGGATTTGGACCGCCCGTCTCTGCCGAACGTGGAACGATGGTACGCGGCGCTCACCGAACGGCTGGCGTTCGCCGAGCATGTCATGATCCCGTTGACCTGAGATCCGTTCCCTGTTTGGCGGGGTTGGGCTTGCGTTCCGGCATATTGATCAGCGCAACACCGACGATAGCTGCGACGAGTCCCGCGCCGATGAGCGGCGTTACCGTTTCGCCGAGAACCACGACGCC
Organism: Hyphomicrobiales bacterium; assembly: GCA_965198845.1. Classification (GTDB taxonomy): domain Bacteria; phylum Pseudomonadota; class Alphaproteobacteria; order Rhizobiales; family JAJFHC01; genus CBDAQD01. Next base: position 4,199,968 of record CBDAQD010000002.1, on the reverse strand, counting down.
TAGGAGGACGCCGATGCCGGCCCGCAGATAGGCCTGGCTCGCCACGCCCATTGATCCCAGTGTCCTGACCAGCCTGAAGTAGATGAGCAGGGCAATGCCGGTGCACGCGATGGAGAGTGTCAGTGCTGCCGCAAGTGAAACCGCAGAAGGCCGCAACGTCCACGGTTCTTCGAGCGCCAGGCTGAGCGGAACGAGCCAGACGGTTGCCCAGATCATCGTGCCGGCCGCGACCACGGTAGGCGACAGGTGGGGAAAGCGCTTGCCGTAAATCGCGGCACCCGCATAGAGCAGTGCACCCAGAATGATGGCGCCCTGGGCGGCGACCTGCTGCCCCAGACCGCTGAGGACGTCGGGTCCGACAATTAGGAGCACGCCAACCACACCGACGCAGGCTCCGAGCAGCTTTCGCAGCCCGACGGATTCATGCCGCGTGAAAAAGAGCGTGATGAAGAAGATGAAGATGGGCGAGGTCGAATTGAGGACGCTGGCGAGACCGCTGCCGACATATTGCTGGCCCCAGGCGAGCACCGTCCAGGCGCCGATGCTGTTCAGGAACGACTGAACCAGAAGCATCCTCCAGGTCTGACGATCTCTCGGCAGCCGCTCGCCGCGCAGCGTCACGACCGCCATCAGAAAGGCCGCTGCGATCGACACGCGGATGGCAATCAGCGTGACCGGCGGGATGGTGTCCAGAGCGATGCGGATGAACAAATATGATGACCCCCACAACAGTGCGAGCAGCCCCAGGAGGGAGAGTTCAGTGGCAAGTCTGTGTTGTGCGCTCATGTTTTGACCAGGTCTGCTTGCATGCCGGAGGCAACATGACAGGGAATTCCGCTTTTATGCTTCGGTACCAATCGAAGTGTGGGGGTCCGTCAAATGCGGGGCGACATGTCGTCTATCGCACCGAACGCCGCGAACCGCTATAAGCTCCGGAGACTAAAAGATAGAATTGTCAGTTCATGACAGGAGCAGGGACCCTTGGACTCTCCATATCTCGAAGAAGAGCATGAAATGCTGCGCGATCAGGTGCGCCGCTTCGTACGCGAAGAAGTCGAACCCAACGGAGATCAGTGGGAAAAGGATGGTTTTGTTCCCCGGCCGGTTCTGAAACATATGGGTGAACTCGGTCTGCTTGGCCTGCGATATCCCGAAAAATATGGCGGATCGGAGATGGATTACCGCGGAACCGCGGTGCTGTCGGAGGAGCTGGGCCGGTCGACCTTCGGGGGATTTGCAATCACGGTCCTTGTGCATTCCGACATGGCATCGCCGCATCTGGCCCATGCCGGTACGCCGGAACAGCTCGACCGGTACATGCCGGGCATCGTCTCAGGCGACCTGATCACGGCGGTCGGCATTACCGAGCCCGATGCGGGATCTGATGTCGCCGGCATCAAGTCCAAAGCCGTCAAGGACGGTAACGAATGGGTGCTCAACGGACGCAAGATCTACATCACGAACGGCGTCCACGCGAACCTCTATTTCATCGCCATGAAGACCGATCCGGAGGCCAAGGGATCGCGCGGCGTGACCATGTTCATCGTTGAAAAGGATACGCCGGGCTTCAGCGTCGTCCAGAAGCTGGACAAGATGGGCTGGCGGTCGTCGGATACGGCGGAACTGCTATTCGAGGATTGCCGGATCCCGGAAGAGAACGTGCTTGGCCAGGTCAATCAGGGCTTTTACGCCGTGATGCAGAATTTCCAGAACGAGAGACTGGCCCTTGCCGCGCAGGCGACGGGAGAGGCGATCAAGGCGCTCGACCTGACTGTCGATTATGACCTGAACCGGCCGGCCTTCGGCAAGTCGCTGTGGCAGCAGCCTGTGATCCGCAACAAGATTGCCATGCTGAGTGCGGAGGTCGCTGCGGCCCGGTCCTTCGTCTATGAAACGGCGTGGCGGGCCTGCCGCGGCAACGACGTCGTTCGCGAAGTGTCGATGCTCAAGGCGCTGTGCGGCGAACTGGTCAACAAGGTGACCTATGCCTGCCAGCAGTATCACGGCGGCTTCGGCTACATGGAAGGCACCGCGATCGAGCGCATGGTGCGCGATGCCCGCGTTCAGGCCATCGGCGGTGGCGCCACGGAGGTCATGCTCGAGGAAGTGGCCAAGCGTCTCGGCACCGGAAATGATTGGGCCTGATGGCCGATCAGAGCGATACGAAAAACTTGATGATGAAGGCGTTGGCGAGGTCAACGAAGAAGGCCGAGACCAGTGGCAGCACGATGAAGGCGAGCGGCGCCGGCCCGTAACGCTTCGTGACGGATGACATGTTCGCGATTGCCGTCGGCGTGGCGCCCAGCGTGAAGCCCGCGAATCCCGCACTCAGCACTGCAGATGTGTAGTCCGACCCCATGATCCGGAAGAACAGGAACAGAATGAACATGCTGGTCGCGAGGACCTGAATCGCGAGGACGCCGATCAAGGGTCCGCCAAGGCCGGCGAGCGTCCAGAGTTTCATGCTCATCAGCGACATGGCCAGGAAGATCGACAGGCAGTAGTCGGATACGACGGCGAGCGCGCGCGTTCTGGCCGGCCAGGGCAGGTTTGGAAAGATCAGCGGTATCGTGTTGGACATGACGATTGCCGCCAGCAGGCAAGGCACGAAGAGCGGAAGTTTCACACCCATCTCTGCGATCGCCTGGTTTGCGATATAACCGATGATGACCGCGACGTTCGCGGCCAGCAGTGTGCGCATGAGGCTGATGTGATTGACTTCGCTGTTGTCGTGTCCGTCCGTGGCGACATCGGCGTAGGGCAGGCCGACGATCAGTCCGTCGGCTGCGGTCGATTCGAGTCTGTTGCGGTCGATCAGCCATTTGGCAATCGGCCCCCCGATCAGCGCCGCGCAGACGAGGCCGAGCGTCGCTGCGGCGACACCGATTTCAGCTGCAGCTTCAAATCCGGATTGGGTCTCGATTGTCGGACCCCATGCGATGGCCGTGCCATGGCCGCCAATCAGGGACGCCGACCCGAGGAGAGTGGCGACCGAGTTCGGCAGGCCGAACAGGGTCGTGCCCAGCAGGCCGACACTGTTCTGCAACACGATGAAGGCAACGGTCATGACCAGGAGAATGAGCAGCATGCGGCCGCCGGCGACGAGATCTGTGAAGCGCGCGTTGAGACCTATGGTCGCGAAGAAGATGACGAGCAGCTTGTCCCTCGTCGCGAGGTCGAAGTTGATCTCCGTGCCGAACCAGACGTAGACGGCCCAGATGACAAGTGCGGCGGCGAGGCCGCCGGAAACAGGCTCGGGGATATTGTAGCTGCGCAGAAAGGCCACGCGACGTGTCAAGAAAGCGCCAAGAAAGAACACGATGATGCCGATGGTCACGGCAACAAAATCTTCGACTTCGATGACGTTTGGGGCCGGCTCAGTCACAATTTCTTCCTGTTCAGTCGCTGGTTGGTCAGTGGAGCGATTGATCGTATCATCGCGGGAGAAGGCAGGAGGTTAAGCGGTACCCGAGCGGGTCGGGCCGCTTTCCGGCAAATCCAGACAGGAGTATCAGGTGAGCGATCTCAACCATCTGAAGTCACTTGGTTTTTCACTACTTGCACTGGCTCTTGCCCCGTTGGTAACGCCGCAGCAGGTAATTGCCCAGCAACAGAATGCCGCAGGACCGCCCAGCGTGCTCGTCAGCGCCGTGCAGGAGCGCGACGTGACGCCGCAGTTTGAATATGTCGGCCGGGTCGAAGCTGTCGACACGGTTGATCTTCGCGCCCGCGTGCAGGGCTTTCTGCAGGAAAAGAACTTCCGCGAAGGGTCAATCGTCAAAAAGGGCCAGACGGTCTTCATGATCGAAAAGGCGCCCTACGAGGTGGTGGTCGACCAGCGCAAGGCTGATCTCGCCGGGGCCGAAGCGAACCTGAAGAAGGCCGAGCTTGAACTGGCGCGCAAGCAGCAGCTGGTCAAGGAAACCTTCGCGTCGAAGGCCGATCTGGACGCGGCGGTCGCTGATGCGGCCAATGCCAAGGCGTCGGTCCTGCAGGCCCAGGCCGCCCTGCGCAGCGCAGAGCTCGATCTCAGCTATACGGATGTGAAGAGCCCGATCGAGGGCCGCATCAGCCGGCCCAAATATACGGTCGGCAATCTCGTCAACACCAACAGCGAGCCGCTGGCACGGGTGACCAGTATCGATCCGATCTACGTCACCGTGCCGATCAGCGAAAAGGAACTGATCGAGGCGAGACGGCGCGGAATCGACGTCGATAATCCGCCGGTTGCGCCGTTCCTCGTTCTGGCGGACGGCAGCAAATACCCTCATGCCGGCCGTTTCGACTATCTCGATACGGAAGTACAGCAGTCGACCGACACGCTGACGGCAAGGGCCGTGTTCCCGAATCCGGAAGCGCTACTCGTTCCCGGGCAGTATGTGAAAGTGATCATCAGGCAGAAACAACCGCTGTCCGCACTCGTCGTGCCTCAGTCGGCCGTCCAGAAGGATCAGAAAGGGCCGTTCGTGCTCGTCGTCAACCGGGCCAACAAGGTCGAACTGCGATATGTCCAGACCGGCCAGCAGGTCGAGACTGACTGGGTGGTCAGCGAAGGTCTCTCAAAGGACGAGCGGGTGATCGTTCAGGGTATCCAGAAGGTGAAACCCGACATGGAAGTGAAAGCAGTCGAGGCCCAGAGTTAAGGCATGTTTTCGCAGTTCTTCATTTCGCGGCCGAAATTCGCATTCGTCATTTCGATCGTCATAACGCTGGTCGGCCTTCTGGCGATTAACGTCATCCCGGTCGCTGAATTTCCGGACATTACGCCACCCCAGGTCAAGGTGACGGCGACATATCCGGGCGCGAGCGCCGATGTTGTCGCCGAGTCCGTGGCGGCTCCGATCGAGAGCCAGGTGAACGGCGTCGACAACATGATCTACATGTCGTCGAACAGCTCCAACAGCGGGCGTTACGAGCTGACCGTGACCTTTGCGGTCGGCACCGACCCCGATATCGCGGCCGTCAACGTGCAGAACAGGGTCGCCGTTGCGAACTCCCAGCTTCCGCAGGAAGTCACGCGCCAGGGCGTGGTCACGCAGAAGCAGTCCTCGAGCATGCTTCTGATCATCAATCTGGTTTCGCCCAAGGCGACACGGGACGAACTGTTCCTCAGCAACTACTCGTCGATCAATATCGAAGACCGGCTTGCCCGTATCAACGGGGTAGGCAGCGTGTCCCAGTTCGGTGCGCTCGACTACGGCATGCGGATCTGGCTCAATCCGGACCGCTTGACGGCGCTGGGACTCACAACGACGGATGTTTCGAACGCCATCGAATCCCAGAATATTCAGGCGTCCGCCGGCCAACTCGGTGCTCCACCCTTCGCCGGTGAACCACAGTTCCAGTACACCCTGAAGGCCAAGGGCCGTCTGGTCAGCGTCGAGGAATTCGGCAGCATCATCATCCGCGCCAATTCCGACGGTTCGTTCGTGAGGCTGCGCGACATAGCGCGCCTGGAGCTGGGCTCGCAGACCTACAGCGCGTCGACCAGAGTCAATAACAATCCGGCCGCGGCGATTGCCGTCTATCAGTCGCCGGGCGCGAACGCGCTTGATGTGGCGGACCGGGTCTACGCGGAACTCGACAAGCTTGCGGTCAGCTTTCCGCCGGACGTCGAATACAAGATCCTCTACGACACCACCAAGTCGGTCAGAGCGTCCGTCAAAGAGGTTCTGGAGACGCTTGCTATCACCTTCTTGCTCGTGGTGGCCGTGACGTTCCTGTTCCTGGCCGACTGGCGCTCAACCCTGATTCCGACCCTGGCGATTCCGGTCTCGCTGATCGGCACGTTTGCCGTGCTCTATCTAGTCGGCTTTTCGGCCAACATGATCACGCTGTTCGCGATCATTCTGGCCATTGGCGTGGTGGTGGATGATTCGATCGTCGTTGTTGAAAACGTCCAGCGCATCATGGACGAGACCGGGCAGGAACCCGCGGAGGCCACCGCGACTGCAATGCAGGAAGTTACCGGCCCCGTTGTCGCAACGACGCTTGTGCTGCTTGCCGTGTTCGTGCCGGTGTCCTTCATGCCGGGCATCACCGGCGAATTGTACAAGCAATTCGCCGTGACGATTTGCGTTGCCGTTGTCATCTCGTCGATCAACGCCCTGACACTGGCTCCCGCACTGTGCGGCATGGTTCTGAAACGGGGCGCATCCAAGCCTCGCGGACCGCTGAAATGGTTTTCGCAGGCCGTTGACAAGACGCGGAACGGATATGTGCGTGTTGTCGGCGTCATGCTGCGGCGGGTCGCGATTGCCGGTGTCGTGTTCGTGGCGTTTGCCGTGGCCACGGTCTACATGTTCCGGGCTGTACCGACCGGCTTCTTCCCGTTCGAGGACAAGGGCGTGTTTTTTGTCAACGCCCAGCTTCCGGACGGTGCCTCGTTGAAGCGAACGGAAGAGGTGACGACCAAGATCTCCGACATCCTCCTGGAGACGGAAGGCGTCACGGACGTCATTGCCATCGCCGGCTTTAGTCTGTTGGCCGGACAAGCGTCGAACGGCGCGCTCGTTATTCCGGTGCTGTCGGACTGGGATCAGCGCACGACACGCGATCTGGCCTGGTACTCGATCCTGGGAAAAGCGAATGCGAAGCTGAAAGCTCTGGCGGAAGCGGAAGTCTTTGCGTTCCCGGTGCCGCCGATTCAGGGGCTGGGCACGGGCGGTGGCATCGAGGCCCAGGTTCAGGATTTCCAGAACAGATCGCCGCAGGAACTGGCTGCGGCCGTGCGCAGTCTTTCATTCGCGGCCAATCAGCATCCGGCCCTGAACAATTTCTTCAGCACGTTCTCCGCGAACGTGCCGCAGCTTTTCCTCGATGTTGACCGGGACAAGGCCCAGTTGCTGGGGGTCTCTGTTGGAGAAATCTTCCAGACTTTGCAGGCCAATCTCGGATCGCAATATATCAATGATTTCAATCTGTTCGGTAAGGTTTATCAGGTTCTGATTCAGGCCGAGTCGGACTTCCGGGCAACGGAGGACGACATCCGGCGGATTCATCTACGCAACAGTGCGGGCGAGATGGTGCCGATCAGTTCGCTGATTGACGTCAAGCCGATCCTCGGTCCGCTGGCGATCAAGCGCTACAACCTGTTCCAGTCGGCATCCGTGCAGGGACAGCCCGGGAACGGATACAGCAGTGGTGACGCCATTGCTGCGCTGGGCGAAATCGCGAAGACGGCCCTGCCGGACGGCTACGGTATCGAGTGGACCGGTACCTCACGAGAGGAGATCGAGGCGGGCGGTCTGGTTGCGCTGATCTTCGGCCTAGCCTTCCTGTTCGCCTACCTGTTCCTGGTCGCGCAATATGAGAGCTGGAGTCTGCCGGCTTCGGTCATGACGTCGGTCATAATCGCTGCCTTCGGCGCACTGGTGCCGCTGTTCCTGCTGCCGTTCCTCAACAACAACCTCTATGCCCAGATCGGCATGGTCATGCTGATCGGGCTTGCCAGCAAGAGCGCCATTCTCATCGTCGAGTTCGCGAAGGTGCGGCGCGAGGAGGGGCTTTCGATTTTCGATGCCTCGATCGATGCCGCACGACTGCGGTTCCGCGCGGTCATGATGACGTCGCTGTCGTTCATCATCGGGGTCATGCCGCTGATCTTCGCGACGGGGGCCGGTGCGGCAAGCCGGATCTCGGTCGGATTCGTCGTGTTCAGCGGCATGCTTGCCGCGACCGCGATCGGGACATTCTTCGTACCGATGCTCTACTTCATCTTCCAGAGCGTTCGCGAACGCGTGAAGTCACCCCGTGCGGCTCCCGCGGAATAAAGGGCGATTCTCCCGGCATTTCGCGAAATCCCGGATTTCTGCGTAGGGCCTTGAAGGGCTTGGCCAAATTCGGTCGCGGGCCGGTGAAAAAATGTCGCGTTTATTCACCTTTTTTAGTGCAATTCAGTTCAATGTTGGTCAAATAGCAATCTTGCGGCAGCGTTAATTTTCGGGTGGAGCGCGCAATGGCTGAGGAAGACGATCTCGTTCTGAGCGAACTTGACGACGACGAACTTGTGCAGCAGATGCACGACGATCTTTATGACGGTCTCAAGGAAGAGATCGAGGAAGCCGTCAATATTCTGCTCGAACGCGGATGGGCTCCTTACAAGATCCTGACCGAGGCCCTTGTCGAAGGGATGCGGATTGTCGGCATCGACTTCCGTGACGGTATCCTGTTCGTGCCCGAGGTGCTGCTGGCGGCAAACGCCATGAAGGCCGGTATGTTCATCCTGCGTCCGCTGCTTGCCGAGACCGGTGCTCCGCGTGTCGGCAAGATGGTGATCGGAACGGTGAAGGGCGACATTCACGACATCGGCAAGAACCTCGTCTCCATGATGATGGAAGGCGCCGGTTTCGAGGTGATCGACCTGGGCATCAACAATCCGGTCGAGAACTATCTGGAGGCGCTCGAGGAGCACAAACCCGATATTCTCGGCATGTCGGCCCTGCTGACGACGACCATGCCCTACATGAAAGTCGTGATCGACACGATGAAGGAGCAGGGTCTCCGTGACGACTACATCGTCATGGTCGGTGGCGCGCCTCTCAACGAGGAGTTCGCCGATGCCATCGGAGCGGATGCCTATTGCCGTGACGCCGCTGTGGCGGTCGAGATGGCGAAAGAGCTGATCAACCGCAAACACAACCAGATGGCGACCGCCTGAACCTGGTCGCCGGTCCGGTTTCGCAGTCAGGTGAGCCGATGACGGTCAAGAAGCCAAAGCGCGGTGAGGGGGACACGCTTCTCATCGCGTGCGGAGCCTTGGCACGCGAGATCACGACGGTCATGGAGTTGAATGCGCTTGAGGCGTTCACCGTGACCTGCCTTCCCGCGCATCTTCACAACACACCCGAACTGATTCCCGACGCTGTTCGCAACAAGATCCGCGAGATGCGCCCGCAATACCGCGACATTCTCGTGCTCTACGGTGATTGCGGAACAGGGGGGCTGCTCGACAAGGTGCTCGAGGAAGAGGGTGTCGACCGGATCGACGGACCGCACTGCTATTCGTTCTTCAGCGGAAACGCGCTGTTCGAGGCGCGGGGCGACGACGACATGACGTCGTTCTTCCTGACCGACTATCTGGCGCGCCACTTTGACCGCCTGATCTGGAAGGGTTTCGGGCTCGACAGGCATCCCGACATTCGCGACATGGTGTTCGGCAACTACGAGAAAGTTGTCTATCTGGCGCAGATTGAAGATCCCGAGCTTCTGGCGATGGCGGAAGCCGCCGCCGAGCGGCTTGGTCTGGCTTTCGAGTATCGCTTCACCGGCTATGGCGACCTTGCTTCGTTCATGCTTGACCGCGCCGAGTCCGAGCCGGTCGCCTGAAGGCGCCCGCAATGTCACAACAGAACAAAGTCGTTCTCGTCATCGGCGCCGGTGACTTTCTCGGCGGTGCCGTTGCAAAGCGGTTCGCCAGGGAAGGGTTCCACGCGGTCGTCACGAGACGGCGCGGCGACCTCGGCGAGGTAACCGGCGCGATCGAGCAGGACGGCGGCCAGGTGACGGGATTCCACTCCGACGCGCGAGACGAAGCCCAGGTTGCTGAGTTGATTGAGCAGGTCGAGCGCGACATCGGACCCATCGAAGTGTTCGTCTTCAATGTCGGCGGCAATGTGCGGTTTTCCGTCCTGGAGACCACGGCACGCGTTTACCGCAAGGTTTGGGAAATGTGCGCGCTCGCCGGCTTCCTCACCGGTCGCGAAGTCGCGCGGCGCATGGTCGAACGCGGCCGAGGCACAATGCTTTTCACCGGGGCGACCGCCAGCGTTCGTGGTGCCGAAGGCTATAGCGCGTTTGCCGGCGGCAAGCACGCTCTGAGGGCGCTGGCACAAAGCATGGCGCGGGAACTGGGGCCGAAGGGCATCCATGTCGGGCATGTGGTCATCGATGGTCCGATCGACACAGCCTCGACCCGGGAGCTCTTCCCCGACTGGTTTGAAAGCCGTCCCGCGGACGCTATCATGCAGCCGGACGATCTCGCCGAGATCTACTGGAACATGCATTGCCAGCCCCGATCAGCCTGGACGTTCGAGACCGATGTGCGGAGTTATCTCGAACCCTGGTAGCGGCTTGGCGATGCGCTGAAACGGGAGCGCGCCGGTGAGCAAAACCGTCGAATTCTACTACGACTACGGAAGCCCCACGGCCTATCTGGCCTGGACACAATTACCGGCGATCTGCGATGAAGCCGGCGCGGAGTTGGTGCACATGCCCGTGCTGCTCGGTGGCATCTTCAAGGCTGTCGACAGCACGACCCCCGTGGCGGTCAAGCCTAAGGGGGCCTGGATGTTCGATGACATTTCGCGTTATGCCAAGCGCTACGGTGTGCCGTTCGCCATGAATCCGCATTTCATCTTCACCACGCTTGCCGTCATGCGCAGGGCCGTCTGGGCCAAGAAGATCGGCGTCATCGACGCCTATACGGAGGCCATGTTCAAGGCGAGCTGGGAGCAGGGCCGCGACGTCAACGACCCGGAACAGATTGCGGAGATTGTGACCAGTGCCGGTCTCGATGCAGGCGCGATGGCTGAAGCGATCCAGGACGCGGAAGTCAAGCAGGGGCTGATTGATGCGACGACCGAGGCGGTCGAGCGCGGGTTGTTCGGCGCACCGACCATGTTCGTCGACGGCGAGATGCATTTCGGCCAGGACCGCCTCGACTGGGTGCGCGAGGCACTCAATCGGCCCTGACCGGCTATTCAGTCGTACTGCCCGAAGGCCGGCAGGCCGTCCTTGATCTCGTAATAGTCGCCGGCATCGTCGCAGAAGATGTGCCGGACCATCTTGAGGCCGGTTTCGCCGTCCAGCGTACCCGCGGTGATCGAGATGTTCTCGGCTGCGTCGCGCTTCCAGAGAATGTTCGCGCCGCATTCCACACAAAAGCCGCGCTGCGCAACGTCGCTGGATCTGTACCATTTCAGCCCGCGATCCTCGGTGAGCCTGAAGTCCGCTGTCTTGACGTTTGTCGCCGCGAAATGGTGGCCGGAGGTTTTCCTGCACTGATTGCAATGACAGGCGACGACATCCCGCATGGGGCCGGTGACTTCATAGCGCACGGCACCGCACAGGCAGGAACCGGTGTGTTTCGGGGACTCGATCATAGCGCGACTCCTCAGTCCGGGGTCTTCAATTTCGCCAGGGCTTCGATATGTTCCGGCCCGAGACCGCAGCAGCCACCGACGATCTGAACGCCGTTGTCGATCCAGGTGCGTGCACGTCCGGCGAGATCGTCAGGCTCGATGATGTCGACGAATTGCCAGTTCGGCATCTCGAAATAGCCGGCTTCCGGATAGACGGCGATCGGGCCGCTCCAGCGCTCCTGCAGGAGCGGCAGCGCCTCTTCGGTGTCATTGACGGAACTGTGCATCACGCCTGCAACAACGCCACCGAGGGAGACCAGGCCGTCGATGATGTCGGCAAATGCAAACTCATGGCGACCGAAGCCTACAAGTCTGCCGTCGGGATCTTTCTCGCAGCTCAGCCCGACCCAGACCGGAAGACCTGTCTTCACGGCCTCCTCGGTGGCCCAGACGGACATGTCCAGATCCCGCATCATTTCCATGACGATCAGATCCACACCGGCATCGGCAAGGAGTTCGGCCATTGCTCGAAGCTTGCTCCGTGCGGCGTCTTCCGACATGTTCTTGTCTGTCACAATCCGGTCGGTGCCCGGCTGAATGACACGTGAGACCGACATGGACCCCGCCACCGCTACCGGTCTGTCGGTCACGGCGTCTCGCGCGTCCTTGGCGATCCTCACTGCGGTTCTGTTCAGGCTTTCGAATTCATCGGCCGCTCCTGCGGCCTGCAGCATGTCGAGTGTTGAAGCGTAGGTATTCGCGGTCACAATATCCGCGCCGGCCCTGATGTAGTCCTCGTGGATTGACCTGAGGATTTCAGGACTGGTTTTCGTCGCCATGGCGCACCAGGCGGCGTGATTCATCTCCGCACCACGGCGCTCGAGCTCCGTGCCGATCGCGCCATCGAGAAGTATGAGGTCGCCCGCGGCCAGCTTTTCGTTGATAAAGCTCACGTGTTATCGCCCCCGCGTGTCAGGTGAAAGCGTCGGGCATCGAATCCTTGCGCTGCCTGATGAATTCGTTGAGCGCCTCGTCGATGCCGAGATCGAGATCCGGACGTGCGTAGGTCTCCAGCATGGTCTTGTAAAGGCCGTTGGCGCGCTGCTCTGCGGTCTGTGCGCCTTCCGACTCCCATTGCTCGAAGGAATTGTTGTCGGCCACCGTGGACCGGTAGAACGCCGTCTCGAAGTTCGCCTGCGTGTGCGCGCAGCCAAGGAAATGACTGCCGGGACCCACCTCGCGAAGAGCGTCCATGGCCTGGCCGTTTTCGGAAGTGTCCACGCCCTCTGCCAGCCGCTGCATCATGGCGAGCTGATCGGCGTCCATGACGAACTTTTCGTAGGACGAGACAAGTCCGCCCTCGAGCCAACCGGCTGCGTGGAGCGTGAAGTTCACGCCGGCGAGGAGCGTCGGCATGAGCGTCTGTGCGCTTTCATATGCTGCCTGCGCATCCGGCACCTTTGATCCGCACAGCGATCCGCCCGAGCGGAATGGAACGCCGAGCCGGCGTGCGAGTTGTGCGGCACCGTAAAGCACCAGAGCCGGTTCGGGCGTGCCGAAGGTCGGCGCACCGGACTGCATGGAAATCGAGCTGGCGAATGTACCGAACACGACCGGAGCCCCAGGTCGGCAAAGTTGGGAGAACGCAATACCGGCCATTGCTTCGGCAAGGATCTGCGTCAGAGTGCCAGTCACGGTCACCGGGGACATGGCGCCGGAGAGAATGAAGGGTGACACGACCGTGGCCTGCCCGGCGCGGGCATAGACCTTGAGCGCGCCGAGCATGGTGTCGTCGAACACCATGGGGGAGTTGGCGTTGATCAGGCTGATGAGGACGCAGTTCTGGTCGACGAACTCTTCGCCGAACAGGATTCGCGCCATGGCGACCGTGTCCTCCGCGCGCTCGGGATGTGTCACCGACCCCATGAAGGGTTTGTCCGAATATCGGATGTGGGAATAGACCATGTCCAGGTGGCGCTTGTTCACCGGCACGTCGACCGGTTCGCACACCGTGCCGCCCGAGTGGTGTAGCCCGGGTGACATGTAGGCCAGCTTCACGAAGTTCCGGAAGTCCTCGATCGTGGCGTAACGCCGGCCCTCGTCGAGGTTGCGGACGAACGGAGGCCCGTAGACGGGTGCGAAGACCGTGTTCTTGCCGCCGATCTCGACGCTGCGTTCGGGGTTGCGGGCGTGCTGGGTGAAGACGGACGGTGCCGTCTTGATCAGCTCCCGGCACATGCCGCGGGGAAAATGTACACGCTCGCCGCGGACGTCCGCGCCCGCATCGCGCCAGATGCCCAGTGCTTCCTCGTCGTCACGGAACTCGATGCCGATCTCTTCAAGAACGGTGTCGGCATTGTTTTCGATAAGGGCGAGGCTCTCTTCGTCGAGAACTTCGAACTCCTTGATCTTGCGCGTAATGTAGCGGAGCTGCTTTACGTCCGTGGACTGGCGGCGGGCCCTGCGCGCCTCTGCGCCTCCGCGGGCGCGGCGGCGTTCGCCACGGGACTGGCTTGCGCCGTCAGCTTCAGCTTCACTCATGTCCAGACACTCCGGAGTCTGTTGGATCTCGTATCGTGACCTCCAAATTGGCCGGGTCAGGCGATTGCATCACGCCAGCAAACGTCGGGTCATGGCCGGGAAACGACGTCGGAAGCTTGGTTCCGCCTTGCTCTGTCGTTTTTGCATCCTGAGAAGTCGCGACCATACATGTCGGTTACGACCGTAATCTGCGAAATGCGTCATATCCGCAGCGAGAATCCGGCGGATAACATGGAACTGGAGCGAGCAGTCATGGCACAGTTGATCGTCGTTCGTTGGCGCGATATTCCGGCCCAGGTCATCGTCAAGGCCGGACGCAAGACCGCGCGGCGGCAGTTGTCTGAACGGTTCGAAAAAGCGATCGACATGTGCGCCATGCGGGTTGGCGCGAAAGACGAGGATGCCTATCTCGCCGAATGGCGGCGCGGCGATCCTGTCGAGGTCGATGGCGAGATCGAGGATGCGGCCGAGCACGCGGCGGCCGAACTCGAAGCCGCTTTCGACGAGCAGAAGTTGAAGCAACTCATAGATAACGCCGGTTTTGATCAGGCACAGTGACCGAAGCCGGACCGACATTTCCAACATTTTGTAACCAGGAACACCGCACATGACTGAAACCGTCCTGAGCTCCGCCACCAAGGAAGTCGTGATCGGCTTTGAACAGCCGTTCTGCGTCATCGGCGAACGGATCAATCCTACCGGCCGCAAGAAGCTCGCCGCGGCGATGAAGGAAGGCGACTACTCGATGGTCGAGGCCGATGCCCTCGCGCAGGTCGAAGCGGGTGCCACCATGCTTGACGTCAATGCCGGGATTCCGCTGGCTGACGAGCCCAAGATCCTGGCCGAGTCCATCCAGCTCGTTCAGCGTCTGGTCGACGTCCCGCTGGCGATCGACTCCTCGATTATCGAGGCACTGGAGGCCGGACTCGCCGTCTATCAGGGACGTCCGCTGGTCAACTCGGTAACGGGCGAAGACGAGGTCATGGAGAGGGTTCTTCCTCTGATCAAGAAATACGACTGCGCCGTCGTGGCGATCTCGAACGACGAGACCGGGATTTCAGAAGATCCCGACGTGCGCTTCGACGTGGCCAAGAAGATCGTCGAGCGGGCGCAGGATCACGGCATCAAGCCGGCCGACGTTGTTGTCGATCCGCTCGTCATGCCGATCGGGGCGATGGGAACGGCGGGACGTCAGGTGTTTGCCCTGTTGAGACGGCTCAAGGACGAGCTCAAGGTGAACTCGACCTGTGGCGCGTCGAACATCAGCTTCGGACTGCCGAACCGTCACGCCATGAATGCGCACTTCCTCTCCATGGCCGCGTGTGCCGGTATGACGTCTGCTATCATGAATCCGCTGCACGCAGAGGAGATGGACGGCATCATGGCCGCGAACGTGCTGAACGGCCATGACAAGGATTGCCGGAAATGGCTTACCAAGCACCGCGAACCGGCGCCGGAAGGCGAGGGTGGTGCGCGTGGTGGACGGGAAGGCCGTCGCCGCAGGCGGGCCTGAGGCCATTCCGGGGCACTGAGGAACGGGACGGACAGGGTGTCGGATAACGCTGAAACCAAGGATGCCCTGATCGTTTTCACGCCGTCGGGAAAGCGGGGCCGGTTTCCCGTCGGCACGCCGGTTCTTTCGGCAGCACGGTCGCTTGGCGTCGACATCGACTCGGTCTGTGGCGGTCGCGCGATCTGCGGGCGCTGCCAGGTTGTCGTCTCCGAAGGGTCGTTCGCGAAGCACGGTATCGAGTCGCGGGCCGACCATCTCAGCGACCGTGGCGCCAATGAGCTCCGCTACGAGGAAAAACGCGGTCTCAAGACCGGCCGCCGCCTGAGCTGCTCGGCGCTGATCCACAAAGACGTCGTTATCGACGTACCTGCGGAGAGCCAGGTGCACAGGCAGGTCGTGCGCAAGCGCGCGGAGGCCCGGCACATCGAAATCGATCCGGCCATCCGGCAGTGTTACATCGAAGTTGCCGAACCGGACATGCACCATCCCTCGAGCGATCTCGAGAGGGTCTACCAGGCGCTGCGTGACCAGTGGAACATATCGGTGTCGGCTGCCGACCCCCATGTCATCCGCGTTCTCCAGACCGTATTGCGCAAGGGAAAATGGACGGTCACGGTGGCCGTCCACGAGGCCCACGAGGGCGATGCTCCCGAGATCATTGCCGTCTGGCCCGGTTTCCGCGACGTCGCCTACGGACTTGCGGTTGATGTCGGTTCGACGACGATCGCCGCGCATATGTGCGACCTTCACACCGGCGAAGTGGTTGCGTCTGCCGGGTTGATGAACCCTCAGATCCGCTTCGGCGAAGATCTCATGAGCCGTGTCTCCTACGTCATGATGAATCCCGGCGGCGACCGGGAAATGACGGAAGTCGTCCAGGAGGCCATGTCTTCGCTGGCGGAAGAGGTGGCGAAGGAAGCCGGTGCCGAACCGGATGACATTCTGGCGGCTGTCTTTGTCGGCAATCCGGTCATGCATCATCTGCTGCTTGGCATTGACCCGACAGAATTAGGCGGTGCGCCGTTCGCGTTGGCGACCGGCATGGCGCTCGATCTCACCGCGCGCGACCTGAACCTTGCGGTCAACGAGGGCGCTCGGGTCTATGTGCTGCCCTGCATTGCAGGCCATGTCGGCGCCGATGCGGCCGGTGTCGCTCTCTCGGAAAGCCCGCATCTCAGCGAAGAGATGACCCTGATCGTCGATGTCGGGACGAATGCGGAGATCATCCTCGGTAACAAGAAAAAGCTTCTCGCGGCCAGTTCGCCCACGGGGCCGGCTTTCGAGGGCGCGCAGATCTCATCGGGGCAGCGTGCTGCTCCTGGTGCCATCGAGCGCGTCCGGATCGACCCCGAGACGCTGGAGCCGCGATTTCGCGTGATCGGATCCGATCTCTGGTCTGACGAACCGGGATTCGATGAGGCGGTGGCCGCAACGGGGGTGACCGGCATTTGTGGTTCGGGGATTATCGAGGCGCTGGCCGAAATGTTCCTGGCGGGCATCATCACCCAGGACGGCATCGTCGACGGGGGCATGGCCTCGCGGTCTTCACGGATCATCCCCGAGGGGCGTACGTTTTCCTATCTGTTGCATGACGGTTCACCGCAGATCCTGGTGACCCAGCAGGATGTCAGGGCCATCCAGCTCGCCAAGGCGGCGCTCTACGCCGGTGCCAAGCTGCTGATGGACCGCATGGGTGTCGCCACCGTTGACAGGATCAGGCTGGCCGGTGCATTCGGCAGTCATATCGATGTGAAGTACGCCATGGTGCTGGGGCTTATTCCGGATTGTGAACTGTCGGAAGTGCAGTCCGCCGGCAATGCCGCCGGTACTGGCGCGCGCATTGCCTTGCTGAACTGTGGCGCGCGGCGCGAGATCGAAGAAGTGGTGCGCCGGATCGAGAAGGTAGAGACGGCTGTCGAGCCGGCTTTCCAGGCGCATTTCGTCGACGCGATGGCCTTTCCCCACAAACGCGACCCCTACGTCAAGCTGGCAGAGGTTGTCACGCTGCCGGAACCAAAGGCCGCAGCGACGGATACAGGGAATGGCGAAGGGGGCGGTCGCCGCAGACGCCGCCGCCGGGGCGCCGCTGCCGACCAGGCCTGAGTCCGGCTTCTATTTTTCTCCGTTGTCGACCGGCGCCAGCTTGCCGGCCCACCAGACGAGCGCCACGACCGGCACGCCCAGCAGCGCCGTGAAGGTGAAGAAGGACGGGTAACCGACGGCGGTCACTATTGATCCGGAATACCCGGCCAGCACTTTCGGCAGCAGCAGCATGATCGAACTGAAGAGCGCGTATTGTGTCGCCGTGAACGTGACGTTCGTCAACGCGGACAGATAGGCGACGAATGCGGCGACGGCGAAGCCGGCCGAAAGATTGTCCGCCGTGATGACCGCCACGAGCAGGCGGAGATTGGCTCCCTGCGTGGCGAGATAGGCAAACAGGAGATTACTGGCTGCCGCCAGAATGGCGCCCAGGAACAGGGCGCGCATGACACCGATGCGGCCGGTGATGAAACCGCCCATGAAGCCGCCCACAATCGTGGCGACCAGACCGTAGAATTTTGTGTAAGTCGCGATCTCGGCGAGCTTGAAGCCCAATTCCACATAGAAGACGTTTGCCACTGCGCCCATGACGATATCCGCGATCCGGTAAACGCCGATCAGACCGAGCACGGCAATCGCTGCAGGGCCGAAGCGTCTGGCGAACTCAGTGAACGGTTCCACATAGGCTTTGCGGGACTCGCCGCCCGGCACAAAGTTCAGCTTTGCCAGTGCGTAAATCGCGGCGCCGGCCGCGGCGAGACTGACCAGCATGCGCATTGCATTGAACAACAGGCTGAAGAGCGGCCCGATATCTTTTGGGGTGCTGCCGATGAGATTGAACATGGCAATGAGAGCCGCCACGCCGACCACGAAAGCCAGGAAGAGGCGAAGCTGGACGATCTTATCGGTGGTCAGGTCACGGTCCACATCGGGTTCCGGCGAGATGACTGTCGCGAACACGCCGATCAGCATGAACGCCGCCATGGCCCTGTAAACGGTCTTCCAGGTCTCCGGATCGTAAGTCTCCGCGCCGAGCCACGACGCAAGCCAGAGGGCTCCGGCGCCTGCCGTGAGCATGGCGATGCGATAACCCGCGACATAAACCGCGGAGAGTATCGCCTGCAGTCTCGGTGGGGCGGACTCGATGCGGTAGGCGTCTATGACGATGTCCTGCGTTGCACTGCTGAACCCGATTGCAACGGCACCAATGGCTGTCCAGACAAGCGTGTTGGCCGGGTCGGCGATCGATGTGAACAGAATGGCTGCGATGACGCAGAACTGCGACAGGAAAAGCCAAGCCCTGCGATGTCCGAGTGCCTCCGACAGGACCGGAAGCGATATGCGGTCAATCAACGGCGACCAGACAAACTTGAAGGCGTAGGCAATGCCGGCCCAGCTGAAGAACGTCACGACGCTGCGTTCGACGCCGGCCTTGATAAGCCAGACCGACAGTGTCGAAAACACCAGGAGCAGGGGCAGCCCGGAAGAAAAGCCGAGCAGCAGCATGCGCAATGAACGAGGGTCCAGCGCGACAGCAAACGTCTCGCGCCAGCTTTCGGCTCTGTCTATGCCCTGTTCGGCCAACGGAATGCCTCAGAATCAACGGTGCCGTCGCCAAAGCTATCCGTTTTGCCCCCGGCAAAACAGGGCGAGCTTTCAATTGTCATCTGAATATCAGGCAGATTCGGGATTGCGGCCGCGAAAGAAACCGTCAGCCGACGAGTTGCGCCTCGTCTCCGGCTTCCTTGCGCTCTTCGATCATCCGCCGGAGTTCGACCGGATGAATGAATTCGTTCCGGAACCAGGGATTCTCGTTGACGTCGAATGTCGACTTGAGCCAGTCGATGACGGCGCGCACGCGCACCATCTTGCCAATGTCGCGGTGGAACACCGCCCAGAACTTGGCGCTTGCCCGGAGCTCCATGTCGAGCGGCACGATGTCCTTGTCGAACGCCGTGACGTAGGTCGGCAATGCGCCGATGCCGAGGCCGTCCCGGACCGCATGATACATGGACGCGCTGCAGTTGGTCTGGAACACGATGTTGCACAGCTCCCGCAAAGCGCTCAGTTCGCGGTCCCAGCCTTCTTTCTGAAAGCGGTAGTTCTGATGATCGATGATCCTGTGTGACAGGAGATCCTGGAGCGTCATCGGCGTGCCGTAAGTCTGGAGATATTCGCGCGATGCGTAGAAGCAGTAGTGAATGGTCCCGAGCGGGTAGGCGACCGCGTCGATGTGCTTTGCTTCCTCGAGCTGGATGGCGATGTCGACCTGGGTCTCAGGATCGAATGCGGTGAACATGGAATTGATCATCTCGATGGTCAGTTCCGGATTCGCCCGCTGGAAATCGCGCAGACGCGGCGTCAGCCAGTAGCCGGCAAGGCCGTCGGGCGAGTAGAGCTTCACATTGCCCGAAAGACTTTCGTCGCTGCCGGAGACCATGCGGCCGATATTGTTCGCTGCCGTCTGCATCTCAGATGCGAAGGTCAGCACCATGTCGCCCGCATCGGTCAGCGAAATGCCGTTGGTTTGTCTCTGGAACAGACGGGCGTTCAGCGCGTACTCGAGGTTATCGATTCGCCGGCTCAGGGTCGGTTGTGTCACGCCAAGGCGCGCCGCAGCCTGGTTCAGGCTTCCTGTTTCGGCGGCTACCAGAAAGAAGCGCAAATCGTCCCAATTGATCGCGCGCCGCAGCACCAACTCTTCAATGTGATTTTTTTGCATAACCCTTATACGGCATTTGCTGAAGCGAAAATCAGCCTATTGTGATTTCGTTTCATTCATGTTTTGTGAATGCACCGTTGATTTTAAGCCGAAATGGCCCTCAAGCGCCAGCCAGCAGTGTTTGGAGTTTGTTAACGCTGCTCACTTTGGTGCGAGGACTCCATTTACCTATTTGGGGCACATCGGCCATATGACCGTGCGTTCGCAGGAACTGGCCAACCTTCCGGTCTTGAAATTGCTCAATGCGGCTCCGGCTTTACCGGACGAAGTGCCGCTGCTGTACCGCTTTGCGCAATCTCAGCTCGGTGAGGTATTGGCTCCTTTCGAGGAAGTTCAACGGATCTACGACTTCAACAAATCTTCGATACTTGTGCTTCATCAGGGAGGCGTTCAGGCAGAGAAGGTTGGGTTTGAAGGGTCCGATATTACCGGATTTCTGGCAATTCTGTATCTCTCGGCGGCGGGTGAGCAGGCGATTATCGATGGTCGTTTCACTCCCGGCGAACTGGATCTGGACTGGCTGGTTCCGGAAACGGAAGAACCGCAAGCCGTCTACACATGGGCGATTGCGGCGATTACAAGGCCGGGCAAGCTTCGTTTGGCGAAAATTGCCCAAAATCTCAGTTTCGACGTATTCGATGGCGTAAATCAGTACGGATTCGCCTTTACCGATGCTGGTCGGCTGTTTCTTGGGAAGCTGGGATATGTGGACGCACTGTCGTTGTACCCTTTGGTACGACCCGGCACTTTTGTGAGGAAAGGCGGGTCGCAACCAGACGATTCAGATCCAACCGGGTCTGTTTCGCCAACTCCAATCAACGAAAGACAGTGAGAGTAGCGCCATGAAAGGTCTTGTTTTCGGTCAATCAACAGATGCGACATCGGCCGTCCGGGGGACGGAGGCCACTCCAAATGAGACGCAACTCACGTGCCGTCTGGCTCGTGGAATAGAGGATATGCTGCAGGTTTACGCGGTCCGTTCGATCGTGTTTGTCAGCGATCAGCAATGCCCGTTCACCGAAGAGTTCGACGGTAACGATTTTACAGCCACGCATGTCATGGCGTTCTTCGGCGATGAGCCTGTGGGCACCATGCGGCTTCGGTTCTTTTCGGATTTTGCGAAACTTGAGCGCCTGGCGGTTCGCAAGGAATTCCGCAAGCATCAGGTTGCGGTTCATCTCGTGCGTTACGCCATGGAGACGTGCCGTATGAAGGGATACACGACTCTTTACGGACATGCTGAAAAACGTCTTCTAAGTTTTTGGAGATATTTCGGTTTTTCACCCCGCGCCGATCACGAACAGCGCGAGCGCCTGGTGTTTTCCGATCGCGAATATGTCGAGGCCGTTTGCGAGCTGGAACCGCTGGCAGAACGCGTGACGCTCGATTCCTCGCCTTATGTGATCAACCGGCCCGAAGGCGAATGGCAGCGGGCAGGTATATTGGACTATTCCTCGGTGCGGGAGGCTGTGAATGTCTGAATGCGCGTACAGACGAATGTGGTGGCGTTTTCCGAGGGAGCACGCAGCCGGGGGCGGGCAACACTGCGCCCACTGCTGATCCTGATCGATATCCAGCGGGAGTATATCGAAGACGGACGTCCGCTCAGGTTCGACGCCATAGAGAAGAGTCTGTTCAACTGCTCGAAAATGCTCGGGCACGCCCGCCAGCATCGCTGGGATATCGCGCATGTCATCTGGCGCCAGCGCGCCGAACTGTTCGACGAGACGCAGCATTTCAGCGAGTTCATCACCGGATTCAATCCGAGAGGGAGTGAGCGGGTATTCGTCAAATCGGGGGTTTCGGCTTATTCCAACCGGGAATTCGCGACCATGATGCAGTTCCGCGGCGGAGGCGATGCCTACGTCATCGGCTACCAGGGCCCCTCCGCATGCCTGGCGACGCTGGTCGACGGGTTCAGCCGTGGCCATAGCCTGAGTTTTGTCGCGGACGCGTCGCTTTCTCCCTGCACGGGCGAGGTCGACGAGGCGACGGCACACCGAAGGCTGATCGATCTGGCCGGGCAATACGCAGCGATTACGACGACGAATGAGGCTGTTTCTTCCGCAATGGTTGAACATTTCGCAAGAGCGGAAGCGGTCTAGTGAAGGATGCACGCCGACCGGGGGCGAAACTGGAAGGCGGCATAGATGGTCCAAGGGGACGAATATGAGCGATGAAAGCGCAGTACTCTCCGGCGCAAACGAAGACGGTAACGGCCGTGAGCGGCGATCGGTCGACGTCTCGGATCTCTCATATCGGCTCGGAGCGCTGAAATCGGAACGCTTGAGGCAAGCGCTTACCGATCTCATAGGCGCAGTCTCCGACTCCACGGACTATCAAAAGCAGGCGCCGGGTTCGGCCCAATCGGGAATCCGCAAGGGTTGACCGGGGGCAGGGCCGGACCCGGCGCTTCGCTCCTTCGAAGAATTAGCTACTGATCGCGGCGGCGGCAGGCCCGTATTGGGTCTGGCCGTCAGCTTGCCTGCGTCGCATCTGCGTGCCGTTCAACCACGACCTCGGTTCCGACGGGTACGCGCTGGTAGAGATCGATCACATCCTGATTGAGCAATCTCACGCAACCCGAGGATACGGCTTTCCCGATGGAATGCAGTTCGCTGGTGCCGTGCAACCGGTAGAGCGTGTCCCGGTTGCCTTCGAACAGATAGAGGGCGCGGGCGCCGAGCGGGTTCTCCGGACCGCCGACCATGAATTCGGGAAGGTCCGGCTCACGCTCGCGCATTTCCTGCGGCGGCGTCCATTTCGGCCATGCGGCCTTGCGTCTGATGGTTGCCCGTCCGCTCCACGAGAAGCCGGCGCGTCCGACGCCGATGCCATAGCGCAGGGCCCGGCCGCTTTCACGCGTGAGATAAAGATATCGATTGGCCGTATCAACGACGATCGTGCCGATCGGCTCATTCGACTGGTAGGGGACGAGCTGGCGCCTGAAATCGGGCGGGATCTGATTTTCGGCAAAAACAGGGAACTGGAACGGTTCGCCGTTGAGTGCGTCGTCGACGGTCGTGGCAGCGAATGCGGGAACGGCCGCCGACGCGCCGGTACCGGCGGTCAGAGCGAGAAAGGTACGACGGTCAATTGGCATGGCAGATTTTTGTGTCCGGTCAGTGCAAATTCTGTCACAACACCCGCAGCGGCTACCCCAGCGGATATGGGAGATGAAAGCGGCGATTCTATGATTTCTGGAGCCACATCATACGGCTCTTGGACGTAGGCTGAGGTGGACCTGAATTCAAGATGGATTCGGGCGGTGGCGGATCACATTACCGCGATGGCTGCCTTCACAGATGACCGGATTCTGCGTCCTTTGCGAAGAGCTTGTCGCCCTGTTCGTCGATCAGTTGCTGACCCTTTCGAACGGCAAAGGATTCTGCCTCGTCTTTCGAGGAAAATGTATCGGCGCGAACGAACTGACGCCGTTGCTCCTCGTCGCCGGAGCCCTTCGCGATTTCGCCGGCGAGGCGCCACTGACCGCCGTCGGATTGCGGGGCCGGGTAGATGGTGTATCCCTGATACTCGACAGCCTTGTCTGGATCAGGACCCGCGTCGTTGTCGGCGCCGCCGCCGAACAGCTTTGAGAAGAATGATGCCATGCGGGGCACTTTAGCACGGCGCGCCGCAAGCTCAATCGAAGTAACGCGTTCCAATTCCGTGCAGATTCCCTATATGGAGCGGCATGACAATTCTGCTGCGAGATGCGCGTCGCGACGAGCTGGATGCGCTGTCTGAACTCTGTCTGCGCTCAAAGGCCGTCTGGGGCTATGACGATGCATTCATCGAAGCCTGCCGCGAGGAATTGAGCCTGGCCCCTGCCGATCTCGACCAGACGCTGGTCCAGGTCGCAGAGACAGACACCGGTGCCGTTGCGGTGGTCCAGGTCTCCGTAGAGGGAGACGAGGCGATGCTCGACAAGCTATTTGTCGATCCTGGCAGCCTGCGCTCAGGTGCCGGTCGCCGGCTTCTCGACTGGGCCGCAGACGCGGCGCGGCGCGGCGGCGCGGATCATATGGTGATCGAGGCTGACCCTCAGGCTGCGGAGTTCTATCGCCGGATGGGTGCAACGGACGCCGGCCACGCGCCTTCCGCCGCCATCCCCGGGCGCATGTTGCCGCGGCTGGTGTTGGCTCTTTAGACCCTACATCAGGCCTGACGCGCGGAAGCTGGTGTGGCCGTGGCGGCCAATGATCAGATGGTCATGGATCGTGATGCCGAGCGGTTTCGCCGCATCGATGATTTTCTTCGTCATCGCGATGTCCGGATTAGACGGCGTCGGATCGCCCGACGGGTGATTGTGGACGAGAATGACTCCTGATGCCGCGAGTTCAAGCGCACGCTTGACGATCTCACGCGGATAGACCGGCGTATGATCGACAGTGCCTTCCTGCTGCACCTCGTCGGAGATCAATGCGTTCTTGCGATCAAGAAAGAGGATGCGGAACTGCTCCTTTTCATTGAAGGCCATGGAGCGCCGGCAGTGATCGACAACGGCGGTCCAAGATGACAGGGAGTTGCGGCTTGCGACTTCACCATGGCTGAGCCGTAGTGCTGCGGCCTGGACAAGCTTGAGTTCCGTAACCGTGCGGCCGCCGACACCCTTGACGGACATCAGTCGTTCCGGCGAGGCGCTGACTACTTCGGCGAAACTTCCGAAGTGATCGATCAGGCGCTTGGCGAGCGGCTTGGTGTCGCCGCGTGCATTGGCATTGAAGAGAACCAGCTCAAGCAGCTCATAGTCCGGAAGAGCGTCTGCACCGCCGTTCAGGAAGCGTGCGCGCAGGCGTTCGCGGTGACCGTGATAATGGGCCTTTTCCGTGCCGGCGGTGAGTGCATCTCCGGTCACGACCATTGTCCTCAGGGGATCGCGTACGGGGGATGATGATAGCCGGCGGGCGAGTAGGTAAAGACTTCGCAACCGTCTTCCGTGACGCCGATCGTGTGTTCGAACTGTGCGGAAAGCGACCGGTCCCGCGTTACGGCGGTCCAGCCGTCCGACAGGATCTTCACATGCGGCCGGCCGAGGTTGATCATCGGTTCGACGGTGAAGAACATGCCGGCCTTGAGCCGGATACCTTCGCCGGGGCGGCCATAGTGCAGAATGTTCGGGACATCATGGAACACGCGTCCCAGGCCATGCCCGCAGAAGTCGCGGACAACGCTTGTGCGCTGCCCCTCGGCATAGTTCTGAATGGCCGCGCCGATATCGCCCGTCGTGGCGCCCGGCTTGATCACGGCAAGTCCGCGCATGAGGGATTCGTATGTCACCTCCATCAGCCGTTCGGCCTTGCGCGAGACGGCGCCCACCGGGAACATCCGGCTGGTGTCGCCGTGCCATCCTTCCGCGATCAGCGTGACGTCGATGTTCACGATGTCGCCTTCGCGCAGGGGTTTGCCGCCGGGAATGCCGTGACACACCACATGATTGATCGACGTGCAGATCGATTTCGGGTAACCGCGGTAATTGAGCGGAGCGGGGACGGCATTGTTGTCCATTGCAAACTCGAAGGCCATCCGGTCCAGATATTCAGTCGTCACGCCAGGTTTCACTTCAGGTGTCAGCACATCGAGCGCTTCGGCTGCCAGCCGCCCAGCCCGCCGCATGCCCTCGAATGCCTCGGGGCCGTGCAACTTGATCTGGCCGGTATTCTCTTGCGGTGCGTTCGCAGCATCGATGTACGTCATCATCATGTGAATCTGGTTCTTCGTATTTTACGGAACAAACTGCAGCGGTCGGTCGACCAAAATCTCTTCGGGCGAGAGTTTACAGGAATAACACAGTGCCTCAACGCCGGCTGTTGTTGCCGCCTCGAAGCGTTCCGCATAATGGGGATCGATATCGCGGGCAAGCGTAAAGGCGACTGCATCATCGCGCTGCACCAGAAAGACCATTACGGCGCGGGCGCCTTCAGCCACCATGTCGCTCAGTTCGTCGAGATGCTTGGCCCCGCGCGCCGTTACCGAATCCGGAAACTCCGCGAGTCCGACCCGCCGCAGCAGATGCACGTTCTTGACCTCGACATAGCAGGGCGGCCGGTCATCCGATTCAAGGAGGATGTCGATCCGGCTGTTCTTGCCGTACTTCACTTCCTTGCGCAGGTTGCCGTACCCGGCAAGCTCGGAAATCGTTCCGTCCTCGATCGCCGACGCAACAAGCCCGTTCGGGTGACTGGTGTTGATGCCTACCGTCGCCTGGCCTTGACCTTCGCCAAGCTGGAGGATCTCCCAGGAGTACTTCAGCTTCCGTTTCGGATTGTCGCTTTCGGACAGCCAGACGGTCGTGCCTGGGTCGGCGAGTCCCATCATTGATCCGGGATTCGCGCAGTGAGCCGTAACGGTGTCGCCGCTGTCCAGTTGGACATCGGCCATGAACCGTTTGTAGCGTTTGATCAGCGTGCCGCGCACGAGGGGAGAGGGGAATTTCATGGGCAGGAAGATAGAGCCAGCGGACCGCGCCGACAAGACGGCATAATCACGGAATTAAGGCAGCGCGAGTCCCAAAATCGCCATAATCAGAATTGATCGTGACGAGGTTCCTGTTTCTTCGAACGGGTCGAACATTCACGCGGCGGACCTGAGCTTTCTGAAGCCATTTCTTGTCACATGAATGCGCGTGCCGCTCGGCGGAACGGGGCCGTTTCAAGAGGCATCGGGCAGAGCCCCTGGCGGTTCGCGGTATCCGGGGCTGGGGCAAGGAATGCGGCGGAGGTCATAACTTCCGGCGCTGTTTTGGTTGTGCCCGGCGCGGTCGCGGCCGGCATGTCAGTCAGTACCGGCGAACGCCGGCGGAAGGGGTAGTACAAATGTCCACGAAATCAGCAACGATGATGGCCAAGTCGCCGTCAGGCGGCAGCACCGTCAAGTCGCGAGGCTCCGGCAGCAAATCCGGCGATGCAGCGAGCGGCGGCAAATCCGCCAAAAGCGATGTTATCGAACATTTCGGGCTCGATATGGGAACCAGCCGGATCGTCATGGCGAAGATGCGCGGCGAAGATCCCATCTTTACGACCCAGCTCAACGCGTTCGTGTCGTTGCCGTTTTCCAAGATGAACAAGGCCATGCTCGACCGCGAGCGGATCCATTACCGTGTCGATGGGGAGCAGATCCTGGCGTTCGGCAACCGGGTTGACGAATTTGCCAACATTCTCGGCGGCGACACCCGGCGTCCCATGCAGACCGGCCTGCTCAATCCGAACGAGCCTATGAACCTGGAAATGATCCGGCTGGCGTTGCACAAGCTGTGCGGTCCGGCAAGCAAGGGTCAGCGTATCTGCTTCTCCGTGCCGAGCGGCGGCGAGGATGCAGAAAACCAGGTGATCTTCCACGAAAAGTCGATCCACCACATTCTGGAGGATCTCGGATATGACGTCCGTGCCATCAACGAAGGTCTTGCTGTCGTGCTGGCGGAACTGGTGGCGAATGACTTCACGGGAATCGGGATCAGCTTCGGCGGTGGCATGTGCAACGTGTGCCTGGCCTACCTGGGCCTGCCGGCCGTCACGTTCTCGACCACGCGTGCCGGCGACTTCATCGACTACAGTGCGTCATCGGTGACCGGCGAGACGCCGACGACGGTCCGTCTGCACAAGGAAAGCGAAGAGTTCACGCTGAGCGACACGGCCAGCGGAAGCATGGACCAGGCGCTGGCGATCTACTATCGCGAGGTCATTCAGACCGTTGCCCTGACGCTGGAACGTGCGCTGACGAAGAGCAACCGGCTGCCGCCGTTCCGCGGGGCCATTCCCGTCGTCTTCGCCGGCGGCTCGGCCATGGTCGACGGATTCGGAGCCGAGCTCGAGAAAGCCATTTCGCGGGTTCGTCTGCCCATCGAGGTGTCCGAAATCCGCCGGGCAGAAGCTGGGATGAACGCTACGGCGAAGGGCTGCCTCGTCGCGGCAATGCTGGAAGCCTGAGGCACAAGCTATAAGACTGGGCCGGGCTGGTCGCGTCACGGTTTGCGGTCCTGTGGCCGTGACGCTTGTCGGCTACCCCCGTGCGCGTTATCTCTCCCATATCAAGCGCACGGGGAGCCTGAACAACCATGGCGAAAGACACCGTTACCGCGGCCGTTCTCCTGATCGGGGATGAACTGCTGTCCGGAAGGACCAAGGACATCAATCTCGGACACATCGCCGAGACGATGACCGGAATCGCGATCGAGGTGCGCGAAGCGCGTTTCGTTGCGGACGAGGAAGACGAGATCGTGGCGGCGCTGAACGCACTGCGCGAACGCTACGACTATGTGTTCACAACCGGCGGTATCGGTCCGACCCACGACGACATCACCGCGGACTCGGTTGCAAAAGCTTTCGGCGTCGAAATCTCCGTCAGCGACGAGGCCGTGCGGGTGATGAAGGAGCGCTATCCGGACCGCGAGCTCAACGAGGCACGGCTGCGTATGGCGCGCATCCCCCATGGCGCCAGCCTGGTCGCCAATCCGGTCAGCGCCGCACCCGGCTTCAATATCGGCAACGTTTTTGTCATGGCGGGTGTGCCGCGGATCATGCAGGCCATGCTGGCCAATATCGTGCCGACGCTCGAACGCGGGAAACCTTTGCTTTCGCGCTCGATCCGGGTCGATACGGGCGAAGGCAATCTCGCAGGACCGCTGAAGGCCATCCAGGACCGCTATCCCGGTGTGTCCATGGGCAGCTATCCGTTCGAGGAAGACGGCAAGTTCGGCGCCAACGTCGTTTTGCGGTCAAAGGACGAGGCGGCCCTGGAGCAGGCGGAGAAAGAGGTTCAGGCCATGGCGGATGAGCTGAAGGGCATGCCGATAACCGTCGTCAAATCCTGGTCGTAACAAAAAGGCACGCGGTGCGAGATCTCATGCGCTGGAGTACATACGTTGCGGGATTGCTTGTGCTTGTATCTTCGGTCGCATCAGCAAATGCGGATGACATCGAAGATTGCGAATTTGGTTCGGCCGACCTTCGGATTCAGGCGTGCACCCGCGTTATCGAGAATCCCACGAACGAGAAGTACCGAATCAGCGAGGGTCTGATCTCTTCCCTCTACTACAATCGCGGAGTCGGATGGCATGCGAAACAACGTTATGGGAAGGCGATCGCGGACTACAGCGCTGCTCTCAAGCTCAGTCCCGAATATTACATCGCGCTGAATGACCGTGGTTATGCCTACCTGCATTCCGGGGCCATCAAGAAGGCACTGACCGATTTCCGGAGGCTGGTGGAGCTGGTGCCGGATTCAGTAGACTACACACATAGCCTCGGGGATGGGTACTTCCATGCTGGCGACCTGGATGAGGCAAATAGGACCTGGCTTGAGGCCTGCCGTTTGGCTTCCGGCCAGGATATTCGGCAGTGGCAGGATCAACTCAAAAGGCAGGGTCACTATAAGGGGAAACTTGATGGCACCTGCAGTCCCAACGTTCTGAGCGCATTCGGATCATGTGCGAAATCAAAGTGCTCACTTGTTCTGTTCGCACAATAAGCAATCAGATACTCCCTGATGCTGAATTTCGAACCTTTGACCGCTTGTAATCGGCTCTACGCATTCGCCGTTGTCGGCACCAGATTGCCGAGGAACTGTGCGGTGGACCGTTCCCAGCTGAACCCCTGTGCGTAGGTGCGGCAGGCCTCCTTGTCGAGCTCGAGCGCACGGACGACGGCGACCTTCAGATCGTCATCGAGCGCGCCGACCCTGCCGTCCTCGACAACATCGATCGGACCCGGCACCGGAAAGGCGGCGACGGGAACACCGCAGGCCATCGCCTCGATCAGCACGAGGCCGAAGGTATCGGTCAGGCTCGGAAAGACCATGACATCGGCGGCTGCCACGTGGCCCGCCAGATCCTCACCGGTCTTGTAGCCGGTGAAACGGACGTCCGGGTAACGTGATTCGAGTTCCTGCCGCTGCGGGCCGTCGCCGACAACGATCTTGGTGCCCTGGAGGTTGAGACCGAGGAATGCCTCGATGTTCTTTTCCGGCGCGACACGACCCACGTACATCGAATAGGGCCGCTCGCCTGTGAGGGTGACGCTGTTGCGCGGCCGGAACACCGACGTGTCGACGCCGCGGCTCCAGCGCTTGATGTGATCCAGCCCCCGGTTCCGCAATACGCCTTCGATTGAGGGCGTGGCAACCATGATGCTGTCGGATGAGCGATGGAAGCGGTCGAGAAACTTGTGCGCCATTTCCTTGACGCCGGGCACCGGGACGCGTTCGTGAAGATATTCGGGAAACCGGGTGTGGTAGGACGTCGTAAACCGGTATCCTCGGCGCATGCAGTATCTCCTGGCAGCGTGGCCCAGCGGCCCTTCGGTTGCAATATGGATGGCATCCGGCCCGAACTGCTCGATCTTCCTGCCGATCCGGCCTGCCGTGGTCCAGGACAACGGGATTTCCGGATAGGTCGGGCAGGGGATCGTGAAATGATCGGCCGGCGTGATGAATTTGATGTTGTGGCCCTCGCGCTCGGCGTATTGCGCGGTCGTACGGAGGGTTCTCACGACGCCGTTGACCTGAGGGAACCAGGCGTCAGTGACTATGGCTATGCGCATGCTGTTTCTTCAGATCCACGTATGAATGGTCGATTTCAAGCCAGTGCAACAACTCCATCTCGCCGTTGAAATGCTCGACCAGGGCGGTGCAGCTCTCCACCCAGTCTCCGTCGTTGCAGTAGTGGATGCCGTCGATCATGCGCATCTCGCAGGTGTGCACATGACCGCAGATGACGCCGTCCGCACCCCGCTGGCGGGCCTCGCGGACAACCGCATTCTCGAAGTTCGACAGGAACTCGACCGCGCGTTTCACCTTGAGTTTCAGGTAAGCCGATAGCGACCAGTAGCGGAAACCGAACAGGCGGCGGATGCGGTTGAAGACGTAGTTGAGTTCAACGGCGAGTCCGTAGGCCGTGTCGCCGAGGAAGGCCAGCCACTTGGCGTATTTCACAACACCGTCGAATTCGTCGCCGTGGAGGACGAGGTATTTGCGACCCGTGGCCGTCTTGTGCGTGGTCTGGCGCATGACCGCGACCCGGCCAAAGCGCAGATTGGCGAAGTCACGGAAGCTTTCGTCGTGATTGCCGGGAATGTAGATGACCTTGGTGCCCTTGCGCGCCTTGCGCAGCAGCTTCTGGATGACGTCGTTGTGGGTCTGATGCCAGTACCAGTGCTTCTTGAGGCTCCAGTTGTCGATGATGTCGCCGACCAGGTAGAGATAGTCGGACTCGGTATGGCGGAGAAAGTCGAGGACCGCGTCGGCCTGGGCGCGGCGCGTCCCGAGATGGAGATCGGAGATCCAGATTGCGCGGTAACGGTGAGGCGGTGCGGGCCGGATGTTCATGCCACTGGCCATTCCCAATCGTGCCGATGGTCAGGGCAATACGTGATTCATATGTACGGCTTGTGACAGTTCCTTCGAAGGGTTAACGTCGCTATCTGTCATCGAATTGTAATATTTCCAACTATATCCCCGTTGCGTAAAAGAAGAGGGATTCAGCGTGCCGCAGGCGCCTCGTCGGATCGTTATTATCCACAATCCCAAGGCAGGCCAGCGCAGCGCCGGCTTCTTCAGGCGTATCATCGACGGGCTGGAGAATCGTGGCGCGAACCTTGAGCTTTGCCGGACGGAGGCCCGGGGCGACGCCGAGCGCATTGCCGCCGGACATGACTTTTCGGACTGCGATGTCGTCGCCGTCGCCGGCGGTGACGGAACCATCAACGAGGTCGCGAACGGTCTGGCGCAGCGTGCCGATCCGCTTGCCGCGCCGCCGCTTGCTGTCATCCCCATCGGGACGGCGAATGTGCTGGCCCACGAGATCGGTCTCGTCCGCCGCGCTCCGGATGTCGCCGACTACCTCATGACGGGTGAGGGCAGGACAATCCGGGCCGGCCGGGTCAACGGCCGCGTCTTTCTGCTTATGGTGAGTACCGGCTTCGACGCCTGGGTTGTGGATACGGTGAACCCCGCCGTCAAACGATACCTGAGCAAGGGTGCTTATGTGCTCCAGACGCTCAAGGGCGTTTTTGTCTGGCGGCCGCAGTCCCTGGATGTCGAGATCGATGGCGAGATCCAATCGGCAACGACGATCGTTGTCATGAACGGGCGTTACTACGGCGGGCCGCATGTCATGGCGCCCGATGCCAGCCTGTTCGACGCCGAAGTTCACGTGCTGGGGATGCGGCGGCACGGCGTTGGTGTGATCGCCCGGTGCGCGATCGACCTCGCTCTCGGACGGATGGCGCGCAACCCGGATATCTTCAATCTGACTGCGCGAATGATACACGTGACCGGAGGTGAGGGGCCGATCCAGGCTGACGGAGATATTGTCGGTGAGTTGCCGGCGATGATCGAGGCGGGGGCGCTCGAGCTGAACCTGTTGTTTCCGGCGAGCAGGGATTAGGCCTTTGGCGCTCCCGGACAGTTGCCCAGACTTAGACGTTGCCGCTGGGCGTGGAAGCGGGCATATCTTCCGGTTCCGGTCAGAACCGGCCGTGCGGGCGTGGTGGAACTGGTAGACACACAGGACTTAAAATCCTGAGGGCGTATGCCCGTGCGGGTTCGAGTCCCGCCGCCCGCACCATTCGCCGTCTTCCGTGCCGTTGCCGTAACTCACCGCGCGACCGAGGCCGCCCCGTGCCGGTCTCCGGCTGTGCATCAGTGCGAGTGGATTGTCCGGAAAAAACGCTCGAGCTGCCTTGATGCCAGATCCCAGAGCATCCTGCTGCCGCCGTTCAGATAGGGCAACAGGTCCGCGCACTCGGACATGTAGACTTTTGCGAATTTGGGATCGCCCTCGGCGATGGATCGCGTGTTGTCGATCACATCGGCAAGCTTGATCGTCTTGCCGGACGGGCTGGCGAGGCTCAGATGGTCGCGGTCGATCGCCTTCCGGACCGTCCGGTTGCCGTCTTCCGGCTTGCTGACGTCCGTTACTTCAGCGACCAGTCCGGCGACCTGCAACCCGAAACGATCCGCGATCTCGGCATTGGTCACATCGGTATCCTCGACCACGTCATGCAGCAGCGCGGCCGCGACGTCATGATTGTTGCCCCCGGCGAAGGTGACAAGGCTGGCGACGGCCAGCGGATGAACGATGTAGGGCTCGTCCGTGTATTTCCTGCGCTGGCCTTCGTGTGCCGTGTTGGCGAAATCGAATGCCGATTGAACGAGGTGATCGTGGATATTCATCACGGATCCTCCGCGACGGTGAGTTCATGAGCAGGGATATGCCATGCGCTGTCCGCAGCATTAGCACAAACCTGTCGGGCAGTCTCAAGGCGCCTGACCGACACCCAAGTAGCGCCCTTAACGATTAATTCAATCCCCGCGGCGAGAATCCGGGACCAGATTTCGACCATTCACGGAAGATCGGGGACCGATTCCATGACCGTCCAACCTGCAGAACAGTCGATCGAGGCAGAGGCACAGCCGACCGGCGACGATGTGCACCCGTGCGCCAGCCTTGTGGCGGAGCGCCAGTACGAGGTGCCCGCGATCAGCACGATGCTGGAGCGCGTTTCGAAGGAAACCGGCAAGACCTACGGCTCGCTGCTCGGCGATATCGTGCGCCTGTGTTTTGCCGGCAACGGCCTGAAGCTGGAGGAGTATTTCGAGCTCCGGCTTTATGACGACGCAATGTACACGCCGGAACAGAAACAGGAATTCGTCGGCGTCAAGAAATGCCGGACGACCTGGGACAAGATCACGGCGGACAACACTATGTGGGGCATTCTGGTCGACAAGATCGCCTGCGGCAGCCTGTTCAAGGGGCTCGGCCTGCCGACCAGCGAGACGCTGGCGGTCTATTCGCAGACCCTGTCCGTGCCAGCCGTTGCGTGCCTGAGGGACAGCGAAGACATCGCTCAGTTCCTGCGCGAGAACGGTCATCGCAGTCTTTTCGGCAAGCCGCTCGACTCCTGCCAGAGCCTCGGGTCGCTGGCCATAGACCGCGTCGAGGACGACGCCATTCTCGCTGGCGACGGTTCGCGCATCGCGGTGAGCGATTTCGCCGACTTCGTGCCGAAGGAGTTTCCCGGCGGATACATCATTCAGTCGCGTGTTACGCCGCATGTCGACATTGCGCGGATCTGCGGCAACCGGGTCGCCACCGTCCGGATGCTGACAACCTGCGTCGAGGGCAATGTCGAGATCA
The DNA here is from genome assembly GCA_965198845.1 of Hyphomicrobiales bacterium. GTDB lineage: Bacteria > Pseudomonadota > Alphaproteobacteria > Rhizobiales > JAJFHC01 > CBDAQD01. The sequence continues at coordinate 4,165,937 of CBDAQD010000002.1, read as the reverse complement.
TGGGGACGGCCGTGAAAATCCCGGCCGCGGACAGCATGGCCGACAATTACTGGCGTGCCGGAAACATCATTGCCGAAGTCGATCCGGCAACCGGGCTTGTCGGACGGGCCGTGTCTGGCCTTGGTCTCGATCAGGTCGAGATGCCGAACCATCCGGACTCAGGCGCTGAGATCACCGGCTTTACGCTTCCGCTCTGGGACGATGCGGTGGACCTCGTGCACTGCGGTCATCGTGTGCTCGAAAGCATTCCGCTTATCGGATGGGACATCGCGATTTCCAACGCGGGTCCGGTCATCATCGAAGCCAACGAAACGCCGGATCTGAAACTGATGCAGTATGCATCCGGCAAGGGCTTCCTCGATGATCGCTTCAAGGCGTTCCTGAAGCATTTCAATGAAGTGACCGCAGCGAAGAAGGCTGCCGAGCGCAAGGCCACGCGTCAGTACTTCATCGATGAGGATATGCGTCAGGTCAGAGGCGCTCTGAAACGGGCAGGATAATCCGGTTCAGTCCAGTTCATCCAGTACGGCCCTGATCTCCTCGACAAAGGCCGATGCAACGCGCGACATGGGCCTGCCGGCCCTCGTGATCGCGCTTGCCGTGATCTGGATTCTCGGCTCGAACCGGCGGCGGACCAGTTCGTCGCTCTGCATGAAGCGCGATGTGAACGAGTCGACAACGGCGACCCCCAGGCCGGCATTGGCCAGCACGCAGGCGGTGTGGCAGTAACGCACTTCCACGTTGGTCCGGAAACTCACACGTTCCATAGCGAATGCCGCGCGGACGAGGGCGCCGAGCTTCGATTCGTGATCGAGGCCGAGGCCGATCTGCGTGTGCTCGGCAATGTCCGCCGGCGTGATCACCTCCAGGTCCGCGAGCGGGTGGTCGGCGGACAGCATGCATTCCATCTGCCCTTCGTAGAGCGGGATGACCGTGCAGGCGGGGTGACTTTCCAGACCAAGCAGGAGACCCAGGTCGGTCGCACCGGTCTCGATCTCGCGCACAATGGCGTCGAGACCACGAATGTCATAGCTGATGCGCACGTCGGCGCGTTCCGCGACAAATCTCTTGAGGGCGAGCGGGATAACAGACTGGCTCAGGGGCGGTGTCGCGGCGATCCGCAGGCGGCCCGTCCGGGCTCCGCGCGCGGCGCGGACCTGTTCCTCGATGCCGCGCAGCATCATGAAGATCGGCTCGACTTCCTCGTAGATCAGAACGGCCTCGTGAGTCGGAATGAGGCCGCGGCTGGTGCGCTCGAAAAGGGTCATATCGAGCTGCTTTTCCAGCGCCCGGATGGCGTTGCTCACGGCCGGCTGCGAAATTCCCAGTTCCTCGGCCGCGCTGACGGTGGTCTGGTTCCGCATGGCCGCGCCAAAAATCTCGAGCAGCCTCAGATTGAGGTCGTTCTTGCGGTTGATCTTCAAGTGGGGATCTCCGTTTGACCCTAGCCGTTGAGAAGGACGTTGCCGACGGCCATGGTCGCGGCAGCCTGGATCGGGTCGATGACCGGGATTTCGAGTTTTGCCTCAAGGCCGGCGCGGTGTGCGGCCATGCCGGCACACCCCAGAATGATCGTGTCCGCGCCGTCCTGATCCCGCAGTGCAGTGCCCACCTCGACGAGCCGGTCGAATGTTCCTTCACCCGATGCGCTCTCCGCGACGGTCAGGTTGGCCGCGCGTTCACCGGCCAGCCGGTCGATCACGCCCATCTGGCGCATATAGCGCATATGCCGCCGGATCGACCTGTCCATGATGGCAATGACGCCGAAGCGGTCGCCCCGTGCCATGGCCGTCAGGACCCCGCATTCCTGGATGCCCAGAACTGGCTTCGACGTCGCTTCCCGGCAGACGTGCAGGCCTGGATCGGAGTAACACGCGATGACGAAACAGTCGGCATCGTCGCGCGCCTTGACCAGTTCGCGAAGCGGTAGCGTCACCGCTTCGACATCCGCTTGGCTTTCGATGCCGAAAGGGCCCTCGGACAGTGTCGCGCATTCAATGTCGATATTGCCGCTCGCCCGCAACGGTTCGAGAGCGGTGTCGAAACCGTCCGTGACCGCCTGGTTGGAGTTCGGGTTGATCACCAGAATGCGGCGCCTGCCTGACTTGTCTTCTGCGCTTGCCATAGTCGTTTCCTTGCAGGATCAGGACAGATCGGCGCCGAACACGCGGCCCGACTCCAAAGGTGTTCCATCGGGATAGGTGGTGCTGTCCGGTGTTTCGGGTTTCCGCTCGAGGAAGGTGCCGGAGCCGCGGTCAACCTGCAGGGTTTCGTCCTCGACGACGATCCGGCCCCGGTTGATCACGATCCGGGGCCAGCCGGTCACCGTCCGGCCCTCGTAGGGCGTGTAGTCCATATTGTCGTGGAGCATCGACTGGGTGATCGTGCGCTCCCAGTGCGGATCCCAGATGGCGATGTCGGCATCTGCACCGATCGCGATGGTTCCCTTGCGCGGATGCAGCCCGTAAATCTTCGCGGCGTTGGTCGAGGTCAGCGCAACAAACTCGTTGAGCGACAGCCGTCCCTTGCCGACGCCCTCGGAGAAGAGCAGGGGCATGCGGGTTTCAAGCCCTGGGACACCGTTGGCGATCTTCTTGAACGGCGGATTGGGGCCGGCATTGAACTTGCCGGTCTCGTCGTACCGGTAGGGCGCGTGATCGGAGTTGAAGACCTGGAACGTGCCATTGGTCAGGCCGCGCCAGATCGCTTCCTGCGCGGATGCATCGCGCGGGGGAGGCGAACAGCAGAACTTGGCGCCCTCCATGCCCTGGCGGTCGAGATCGTCCTTGGTGAGAAACAGGTACTGAGGGCAGGTCTCGCCATAGATGGGCAGACCCTTGTTGCGGGCATTGAGAATGGCTTCGGCCGACTCCGGTGCGGAGACATGAACGATCAGCAGGCGGGCGTCGACAAGCCGGGCCAGATCGATCGCCCTGCGCGAGGCCTCGCTCTCCGCAATTTGCGCATGGGCGATGGCATGGAATTTCGGCTCGACATGGCCGCGGGACATCAGCCGCTCGCTGATCCAGTTGATGATGTCGTCGTTCTCCGCGTGCACCATGGTCATGGCGCCGTGGGTGCGCGCCAGCGAAAGCACATCGAGCATCTGCTTGTCGCTGATCTTGAGCAATTCGTAGGTCAGATAGACCTTAAACGACGTGTAGCCTTCCATGATCAGGGACGGCAGTTCCTGTCCGAGAACCTGTTCGGTCGGGTCGGAGACGATCAGGTGAAACGCGTAATCGATGACGGACTTCGGTCCGGCGCGCTCGTGGGTGAGCTTGACGATGTCGCGCAGGCTCTGGCCCTTGTGCTGCGCGGCAAACGGAATGAATGTCGTGTTGCCACCGAATGCTGCCGAAACGCTGCCCGAATAATAGTCGTCGGCGGTCATGATCCGGGTCGACGACTCCTGCTCGATGTGGCAATGGGCGTCGATGCCGCCCGGCAGAACCAGCATGCCTCCGGCATCGATTTCGCGCGCCGCTGTTCCAAGGTCGTGCCCAAGCGCCACGATGCGCCCGTCGCGGACCGCGATGTCGGCATCGAACGTATCGACTGCCGTCGCGACCGTGCCGCCCGTGATGAGAAGATCGAATTCAGACACTGCATCTCTCCCTGTGCTGGAGCGAATTCTTCAATAGTTAGTCCGGATCAGCCGAGCGCCGACACGCGGGCTTCGACCCTGGCCAGAAGCCGGTCGAGTTCGGCAACATCGGCCGCGCTGAGCTTCGGTCCCGGTGCGCGTGTGGCCGCGCTCTCGATGGCACCGCGCCGCCTCAGGATCTCCTTGCGGACGGCGAGCCCGAAGCCCGGCTGCTGTTCGTGGCGGACGAGCGGCAGGTAGGCATCGAACATGTCCTCCGCGCGGTCCCTGTCGCCATTCTTGTGCAGGGACACGACCTCGACAAGCATCTCCGGATAAGCAAAGCCGGTCATGGCACCGTCGGCTCCGCGGCCCAGTTCCTGTGGCAGGTATAGACCGCCATTGCCGACAAGGATGGACACCCGCCGTCGTTCAGATCCGTCGCCGGTCGTCCGTACGGCGGTGAGTTTGCCAAGGCCAGGGCAGTCTTCGTGCTTCAACATCACGAGTTGCCCAAAATTGTCGACCAGCATGTTGAAACAGGCGACGGAGATGTGAACGCCGGTCGACTGAGGATAATCCTGATAACAAACCGGGACATCTGGCCCGAGGCTCTCGAACACCTGCCCGAAGTAGCTCTCGATCTTCGCATCCGTGTTGAGGCCCGGTGTGGGTGCGATCATGACGCCGGCGGCGCCCGCGTCCATGCTGGCATGTGAAAGCCGCGTGAGATTGCCGAGCCCGGCGTCCGACACACCGACGACAACGGGCACGCGCCCGTCGACGCGTTTGATCATGTGGCGCATGAATTGATCGGATTCCTCAGCGCTCAGTTTTGGCGCTTCCCCCATCATCCCGAGGATGGTCATGCCTGAGACGCCATGGCCGATATAGAACTCAACCAGCCTGTCGGCGCTGTCGTAATCGATCGCGCCGTCGCCTGAAAATGGCGTTGCGGAGATGATGAAGACCCCTTCGGTCTTCTCACTGAGGAGTTCAGTCATGGTTTGCTGGTTCCGTCCGTGTTTTGCAGGGACTCGAATGAGGGGATGCGCAGGGAGAACGTGTCGTTGGTCCGGGTGTAATGGGAGGCAAACAGGCGGCCGACCGGCTTGTAGGCGTTCCAGTCGACATGCATCGACTCCGTATCGACCAGCTCGTCCCGTGCGTTCATGCCCAGGATTTCGCCGATTGCTAGATCCCTTGTTTTTGCAAACTGAAGGACGGTCACGCGGCGGCAGGCGAAGCTGAACGGCGCTTCGACGATCCGGTCGACGTCGATTTTCTCCGACCGCTCCAGAGTGAAGCCGGCGGATGGTATTTCGCTCATTCCAGCGGGGAAATCGGCCGCGCAGGTGACCATGCCTTCGAAGATCGATTCATCGACCAGATGCACGACGAATTCGCCGGTGCGCCTGATGTTCGCCGTCGTGTCCTTCAGCGAATAATCGGGCCGCGACTGAAGGCCGAGCACGACCAGCGGCGGGTCTTCGGAGAACACATTGAAGAAGCTGAACGGCGCTGCATTGGTGCCGCCGTCCTCGTTGCGCGTCGTCACGAGCGCGATCGGGCGGGGGACAATCGTCGCCGTGACCAGCTTGTATCGTTCGCGCGGCGTAAGCGCCTCGAAATCGAGAAACATAACTCGCTCTATTCCGCCGGCTCGACGACGCCGGTCTGCTCGACGATCCGTCGGTAATGCTCGGTGCGCCTGTGACGGGCGAAATCGAAAATGGTCTTCTTGCCGAACGTGCAGGCGTCGAGGTCGCAAGCATGGACCACGACCTCGTCGCCTTCGGTCTTTGCTTCCGCGACGATCTTGCCGTCCGGGTCGACGATAAGGCTGCCGGCAATCAGACCGTGGCCGTCCTCGACGCCGCCCTTGGCGACGGCGACGACCCAGGTGCTGTTCTGATAGGCGCCGGCCTGAAGAACCAGGCGATTGTGGAACATGCGGTCTTCAGGGCCTTCAGCGGACTTTTGCGAGTTCACCGAGGGTGTGTTGTAACCAAGCGTAATCATCTCGACGCCCTGCAGCCCCATGACCCGGTAGACCTCGGGCCATCGCCGGTCGTTGCAGATGCACATACCGAACAGACCGCCCATGGTGCGGTAGACGGGAAAACCCAGGTCGCCCGGCTCGAAGTAGCGCTTCTCCAGATGCTGGAAAGCACGTTCCGGATCGAACTCCGAATGTCCGGGCAGGTGCACCTTGCGGTATTTGCCGACAATCTCGCCTGTGGCATCGACATGGATCGAGGTGTTGAAGTGATGACCGTCCGGCGTGGCCTCCGCATAACCGAATGTCATGGCCATGCCGTGCTCTTGGGCGCGGGCGAACAATGGCGCGGTGGCCGCGTTCGGCATCTCGTGCTCGAACCAGGTGTCGACCTCGCCCTGATCTTCCATGTAGTAACGCGGAAAGAACGTAGTCAGGGTGAGCTCGGGGTAGACGATGAAGTCGGCACCCCCGGCTTTCGCCCTGTCCATCAGCGAAAGCATCCGCTCGACGACCTGTTCGCGGCTTTCCGCCTTTTGGATGGGACCCATCTGGGCCGCCGCTACTGTGACTACACGCACGGCATTTCCTCCGGTTTTGTATTTTCTTTCCTCAGTCTCCGGCTCCTAATGTCCGACGCGGTGCTCGAGGCGGCTGAGCATGCGGACCGTGGGCCACAGGAACAGGAGATAGAGTCCCGCCGCCATGACGATGGGCGACGAGTTATAGGTGATCGAGCGGGCCATATCGGCCGAATAGAGCAGTTCCTGAAGGGCAACGACGCTGGCGATGGATGTCAGCTTGACCACTTCGATGGTGTTGCTCAGAAGATCGGGCAGCACATTGCGGACGGCCTGGGGCAGGACGACGTAAATCATCGACTGGGTCGAATTGAGACCCGTGGAGCGTGCCGCCTCCATCTGACCCGCGCCGATGCTCTCGATTCCCGCCCGGTAGATCTCGGCATAGTAGGCCGAGTTGTTGAGCAGGAAGCCGAGGCACACCGCGACAAACGGGGACATCTCGATGCCGGCGAAGGGCAGGCCCGAGTAGATGAAGATCAGCAGCACGAGCGGCGGCACCGCGCGGAAAAAGTCGATCATGCAGATCACGGCGATTCGCAGGATGCGGATCCGCGTGCGCGCCATCAGGGCCACGATGAGTCCACCTGCCAGGCCCAGCGGGATAACGGCGAGGCAGAGCAGGGCGGTCATGCCGAGGCCGCGCAGCAGCAGGGGGAATGCCTGGCGCATGATCTCGACGTTGAAGAAGTTCTGGAGGATCAGATCCATCAGGCACGCCTCCAGGCAAACCGTGTCTCGATCCAGCGTCCGGTGATGACCACCGGGACGAACAGCAGCACATAGGCGATGGCGCCCATCATCAGAGGCGTCGCACTGCCGGAAAAGGATTGCGCAGTCGACGCTTCGTTGAGAATTTCCGCAACGCCGATCACCGTGCCGAGGGCCGTGTTCTTCGTGATGGCGATTGTGCGGTTGGTCAGCGGGGCGATCGTCATACGCACCGCCTGGGGGACGATGACGTAGGCCAGCGTCTGGGTGAAGCTGAGGCCGCTGGACCGTGCCGCTTCCCATTGCCCCTTTCGGATCGAGAGAATGCCCGCCCAGAAGATCTCTTCGGCGAATGCCGCCAGGACAAGTGAGAGCACAAGCCAGAGCACAACAAAGCTGGGCAGTGTCAGGCCGACCGACGGCAGGCCGAAAAAGAACAGGAGGATCAGAACCAGCGGGGGCAGGGCCCGCATGACGTCGACGAAAACGACGATCAGCATATTGACAGCACGTATCCGGTAGGAGCGGATCATCGCCAGCGCCAGACCCAGCAATATCCCCGTGACCACCACAAGAGCGGCGACTTCCACAGTGACGACAATGCCGCCGGCAATGGCGGGCCAGAATTCGCGGATCAGGTCCGGTCGGAAAAATGTCTCGATGAAAAGGTCCCAGCGGCTCATCGGCGCTACCTCGAGATCTCGGCGACGAATTCGCGCGTCCGCTGGTGGGACGGGTTCTCGAAGATCTGCTCGGGCGATCCTTCCTCGACGATCTGACCGTCGCTCATGAAGAGGATCCGATCCGCGGCCTCGCGGGCAAACCGCATCTCATGACTGACCACAACCATGGTCATGCCGCTGTCGCGCAGTTGGCGCATGACCTTGAGCACGCTGCCGACAAGCTCGGGGTCGAGCGCGCTGGTGGGCTCGTCGAACAGCATGACCTTGGGCTCGAGCGCCATCGCGCGGGCGATCGCGACACGCTGCTGCTGACCGCCGGATAGCTCGCCGGGATAGGCATCGGCCTTTTCCTCGAGACCAACCTTCTTCAGCATTTCCAATGCAATGGCGCCCGCTTCCGAGGCGCTTTTCTTCAGGACCTTGCGCAGGGCGAGCGTGATGTTGCCGGTGGCCGACAGGTGCGGATAGAGATTGAACTGCTGAAACACCATGCCGATCCTGCGGCGCATGGCATTGATGTCCGTCCCGCGCGCCATCAGGTCCACACCGTCCACCGTGACCGATCCGGCGGTCGGTTCTTCGAGGCGGTTAAAGCAACGCAGCATTGTGCTTTTGCCCGAGCCCGAGGGCCCGATCACGAAGACCAGTTCCTTTTCCCGCAGTGAGAAGTCGATCCCCTTGAGCACTTCCAGCTCGCCGAAGGATTTCCTGAGCCCCCGCGCTTCCAGTATGTAGTCCTGTCCGCTCACCCCGCCGCCAATCCGATTTATGGGCGCCGACCCGATCTTACGGGCCGGCGCTGTTGAGAGCCTTGCGGATCAGTTGCACTTTGCCTCATGGGGCGTGGGGTCGTGGCCTTCGAACCCGGGCTCGCCGTAACCAACCTGGACGGTGACCGCAGCGGACCCGGCGGCAGGCGTCACGCCGAACCACTTTTCACTCAGTTTGGCGATGGTGCCGTCGGTCTTCATGCACTCGATCACGTTCTCGACCTTGTTGCGCAGTTCGACACTGTCCTTGCGGAACGGCATCGAAAAGACCCTTCCGGTCGAATGCAGATAGGACAGCTCGATCTGCGGGTTCTTCTTCACGGCCCAGGCCGAAACCGTGTTGCCGGCGACATTGGCAAATGCGCGACCGGAGATCACTGCCTGCACGGCGTCGGTATTGGTGCCGAACGACTCGACTTTCCAGCCGACTTTGTCAACCAACCCGCGGGCCCATTTGTCATAGGCAGAGCCCTTGTTCACGGCAATCACCTTGCCCTTGAACTCCTCAAGCTTTGATACTGCAGGCGTCCCTTTTTTCACCACGAACTGGAAATCGGTGTTGAGGTAGCCCTCCGTGAACAGCATGCTCTTTGAGCGGGCTTCGGTCAGTGTGGTCGGCGCGACGATGAAATCATATGTGCCGGCCTGCATGCCGGGCAGGAGGCCCGACCACTGAGCGGCAGTAATGTCCATTTTCGCGCCCAGGCGCTTGCCGATCTCATTGGCGAGGTCGACATTGAAGCCTTCGACACCTCCGTCGAGCTTGGGCATGGCGTGAGGGGCGAATGTCCCGTCCAGTCCCACCTTGTATGTATCCATGGCGTTCGACGTGCCGAACGAGAATGCCAGTGCGGCTAACGCCAAGGCACAGGCTCGAATGGATTTTCTCATGACTGATCTCCCTGTTGATGCACCGTCATCACCGCGCAGGGACCAACGCACATCGAATTGGGGGGACGCGGCAGGTCCGAATGTCTGCGGTGCCGAACCGGAGGCGGGAGTTCAGGAGCGCCCGGCCATTCCGGATCGAAGTCAGTATTTGAAACCCTGGGCGAAACTGACGCAATAACCAACACTATTTTTTAGCTGGTCCCAATATAATCAAAAATTATATCGAAGCATCCCGCGATTTTGCCGCCAATGAGAGCGGGGAAATCAACGCGTGCGGTAAGCGGTCAACGCCGTGGCGAGGAACAGAAGACCTGCTCCGGCCAGCCCGAATGGTCCGAGGCGCTCGTCAAAGATCAGGCTTGCAAGGACGGCCGACGTCAGCGGCTCCAGCAGGACGACAATTCCGGTTGCGGACGCGGCAACCCAGCGGAGTCCGAAGTAAAAGATGAAATAGGCGAGCGCCGTCGCGATCAATGCCATGTAGAGGATCGCACCAAACGCCGGCATGCCGCCTTCCACATGCAGCCCGAAAGCGAGGGCGACCGGCAAGATGCAAAGTGCGCCAAGGCCGAAGCCGACACCGATGAGGACAAACGGATGATACGCTTCAGCGAGCGTCCAGCTCGAGAGGACGAACGTCGCGTAAGCAAGTGCCGCGCCGCCGGCCAGCCCAACGCCCAGCCAGAACTGTCCCGATCCAGATGCGACCTCGCTTGGCCAGCCGACCAGCAGCACGACGCCGATGCAGGCGGATACAATGGCAAGCAGGGTCATCCGTCGGATCTTTTCACCAAGAAACTGTGCTGAAAGAACGGAGACGAGAACCGGCGCGGAACACAGAGCGATCAGACTCGCCATGATGACGCCGACATAGGAAACCGCGGCAAAAAAGAGTGCGTTGTAGGCGGCCTGGGAAAGACCGATCAGGACGAGGGCCGGCCAGTGCTTGCGATCGATCCGGAACTTGTCCGCTGAAAAAGCGAACAACCCCGCTGCAACCATGCAGACCGAGGACAGGGCGAGCCGGTAGAAACCGACGGCGACGGGCTCCGTATTCCCGGCATCAAAAATGAACCGCGAGGCAATTGCCGCGGTTCCCCAGAGACAGCCGGCCATCGCTATCAGGGCTATCCCTTGCGGTCGCTCTTGCCGCGCGTTTTTGGACATAGTGAGACCTGTCTTCTCGCGACCGGGTTGAAGAAATGAGCGTTCGAATTGATGTCGGTCAACACGTGGCTCCCAGTGCAGCGATACTGTATGCGCGGCTGGGATGATCGTCACGGAGAGAGGCGATGGCCAGAATTCTCTTGATATACGGAACCACTGAAGGGCAGACGCGCAAGATTGCCACGCGCATGACGGACCGCGCACGTGATCTCGGCGACGAGGTCGACATGGTCGATGCCAGCGGGCTGGATAACGATATCGATCTGGGCGCGCCCGACGCGATCATTGTGGCGGCGTCGGTTCATCAAAGTGCCTATCAGAGTGCTGTCGTTCACTTCATCAAGGAGAATTGGGAACTCCTCCTGCGCAAACCGACAGCGTTCGTTTCCGTCTCGCTTGCTGCTGCGGGCGAGGATGAGGAGGACAGGCGCGATGCCCAGAGCTACATCGACAAGCTGGTCGGTGAGACCGGTTGGCAGCCGGACCGGACGATCAGTGTTGCCGGCGCGTTCCGCTACACCGAATACGACTTCTTCAAACGCTGGATTTTGAAGATGATCGCCAGGCGGAAGGGGGCTCCCGTTGACACCAGCCGGGACTGGGAGCTGACCGACTGGGACGCCGTCGACCGGTTTGTTGAGGATTTCGTAACCATGATTAGCGACCCTGCCAACGTTCAGAGGACACCGAAGTTCTAAATCTGCAACAATCGATGTCACAATTTGGCCACAAAGCTTGCCCAAATGACAGCCCGAGAGAACTTGGCAAAACAACGCGAAGCGGACCCCCGGTCCGCTTTTGTGCTGTTTGGAGTGATGAAAATGAAACAATTTGCAATGATCTTCACGGCGATGGTTGCGCTCGCCTTCATTGGACCGTCGGATGCGAACTCCCGCTCCGGCAAGACGCAGGTCGGACTTGCGTCCTATTACTCAATGGGCACCCGGACCGCGAACGGTGAGCGGTACAATCCCAACGACATGACCGCCGCGCACAGGACTCTTCGCTTCGGTACGCGCGTGCGCGTGAAGAACCTGCGTAATGGCCGCAGCGTTGTGCTGCGTATCAATGACCGCGGCCCCTTCATCCGCAACCGTATCATCGACGTTTCGGCAGGTGCGGCCCGGAAGCTCGGCATGCGCCGGTCCGGTATAGCACGCGTGCGCGTGACGGTTCTCCGCTGAATTCCGGGTAGTGGCAGTATTACTCGTGGACAGGCGGCTTCGCCGCCTGTTTGCGGTAAGCACTCGGCGGCATGCCGAACCTCTCCCGGAAAATCTTCGAAAAGTGCTGAAGGTTGCTCACCCCGCAACCTATCGCGATTTGTGTGATTGATTGACGGCTTAGGCGCGAGTCGGTGAGGCCTTGTGCGATGCGGTCCAGTCTCGCATTCCGGATCTCGGCCGCGATCGATGTCCGGTCCCTGGCGAAGATCTCATTCAGCCTGCGGACCGATAGCCCGGCTGCACGCGCGACGGCGTTGCGATCCAGATCCGGGTTGTCCAGGTTCGATTGAATGAACGCTCTGGCGCGGACCAGTTGATTCTGCTCAGGCAGGCTCAGCTCGAAAGCGCTGTCCTCGAGCGATGCCAGGCCGGTCGCCATGAGGTCGACGACGGTGTCCTGCATGATGGGCTGGGTGGCGCGGCCTGCCGAGCCGATATTTTTCGCAAAGCTCACCAGGCTTGAGCTGACCAGCGCTCCGACGCCCTTGTCGCCGCGTACTGTCCTGCCGGTCAGCAGATCGGCATTGGGCAGGCGCTGAAGGAGAGACGTTCTGGGAACCTGGAGGACCAGCTGCCGGAAATCGTCGGCGAGCGTAAGGTGATAGGGATCGGTGCTGCTGTAGAGTGCGAAGTCGCCCGGCCTCAAGTGTCCGGTCCGGCCGCCCTGGGCGACGAGACCTTCGTTTTCGAGTTGGAGGCTGAGAAGGAAATAGTCGTCAGACGACCGCGCGATATCGCGCCGGCGCCGGTAGACCTCCTGCGTTGTCCCCGACACGAATGATACGGACAGTTTGGATAGGCGCTCCAGCACGATCTCGCCGTTGAAGTCGCGCCGCTTGTCGGACTCGCATCCCAGAAGAACATAGGCGTCACACACCGCCTCCCGCCAATAGGCGAAGTGTTCCTTTTTGCCTGTGTCGCTGGTAGCGAAACGTATCGGCAATGGCTGAGTCCTCCCGCATTGCCCGGGCGCCGTCGGCCGGCACCCCTTCAACGTTAGGTGCGGCCGCCCAAAAACACAACTTTTCGCGCCCAGACGCCAAAGCATCACATGCCGGATTGGACCAGACTGTCAGATGGGGAAGTAGCAATTCCGTCAGGGAGGAAATGAAAAATGTCGACCGGTCCGTTCAAAGTCGCCGCCGTCCAGGCCGCACCCGTGTTTCTCGATCTCGACAAGACGGTCGAGAAAGCGGTTTCTCTGATCGATGAAGCGGGATCTCAGGGCATCAAGCTCATCGCGTTCCCGGAAACCTGGATTCCGGGATACCCGTGGTGGATCTGGCTCGGTGCGCCCGCCTGGGGCATGCAGTTCGTCGGCCGCTATTTTGAAAACGCGATCGAAGCGGGCAGTCCGCAGGATGACGCGCTCCGAGAAGCGGCCCGGCGGAACAACATGCACGTCGTTCTGGGTGTCTCCGAAAAGTCGGGCGGCAGCCTCTATATGGGCCAATGGCATTTCGGCCCTGATGGTGAGATCGTTTCGCGACGGCGGAAGCTGAAACCCACACATGTCGAGCGCACGGTCTTCGGCGAAGGAGACGGCAGCCACATCGTCGTCCATGACACCGATGTCGGCCGTGTCGGCGCGCTGTGCTGCTGGGAGCATCTTCAGCCGCTGACGAAATACGCGATGTATTCGCAGAACGAGCAGATCCATATCGCGTCCTGGCCGAGCTTCAGCCTCTACCGCGGTGCGGCCTACGCGCTTGGTCCGGAGCTGAACACGTCGGCCAGCCAGATGTATGCCGCTGAGGGCCAGTGTTTCGTTCTCGCTGCCTGTGCGACGGTCTCGCAGGAGATGTATGACATGCTGTGCGACACGCCCGACAAGCAGCAGTTCCTTCAGCCGGGCGGCGGGTTCGCACGGATCTTCGGGCCTGATGGGGCACCGCTCGGTGACACTCTCGAGGAAAACGAGGAAGGCCTTGTGGTCGCCGAAATCGACCTCGGGATGATCGCCTACGCCAAGTCCGCAGCCGATCCGGTCGGGCATTATTCAAGGCCGGACGTGCTGCGGCTGATGTTCAATGCGAGCCCGAATCCGGTCGTGGTGCCGTTCGAGGAAGGGCTCAAGACCTCCGTCGCGACGGCGTCCGACGACACGGAAACAGAAGAAGATGGCGAAGCGGCCGCTGCGGCTCAGTAGGCAGATCGTCAGCCATCCCGGTTCATCCACAGGCCCGAACTTGAGCCTTGCTATGCCGGGGATTGCCCGGCATAGCATAGGGAGGGACGCCATTTGCAACCGAGGGCTGAATGGAAGAGCGGTATGAGAAGGGTTTTCCGGTCTCGTGGGACCAGATGCACCGCGATGCGCGTGCGCTGGCCTGGAGGCTTGGTGGGCAGGGGGAGTGGAAGGCAATAGTCAGCGTGACACGCGGAGGACTGGTTCCCGCGGCGATCGTTGCGCGTGAACTCGGCATTCGGACGATCGAAACGGTCTGCGTCGCCTCGTACGATTACAAGAACCAGGGTGACATGTCGGTGCTCAAGACCGTCGCCGAGGAAGTGACCAACATTGGTGGTGGCGAAGGCGAGGGGGTGCTGATCGTCGATGATCTTGTCGATACCGGCAAGACAGGACGGGTCGTCCGTGAGCTGCTTCCGAAGGCGCATTTCGCAACCGTCTATGCCAAGCCGCTGGGACGCGAGGTCGTGGACACGTTCATTACCGAGGTGAGCCAGGATACCTGGATCTACCTTCCCTGGGATATGAGCCTGCAGTTCGCGCCGCCGATCAAGGATGGCGCCAAAGTCTGACCCTCCGGGGCTGGCGTCGGCAAACGGCCAGCGGGGTGGGCACCGCTGTCTATGAACACCGCCGGTTCCCCGATTCCCTACATAATAATGTGAAGTCTTGTGTGACCGGGCCGGGCTTGCGGCGGTCGTTGCTATGCGTCAAAGTCCTGACCCTGACAATCAGGGCGTGGAGAGAAGACTATGGCACGGGGCTGTTTCGCCATACCTGCGGATCGATTGTCCTGCATGCCGACGATTTCGGTGTACCTGGAACGATGAGCAGCCGGTCCGTCATGATCATGGTTGCGCCCAATGGCGCGCGGCGGACGAAATGCGATCATCCGGCCATTCCTCTTTCCGGTGCAGAGATTGCCGCCGAGGCGGTGGCCTGCCGGCGCGCGGGTGCCTCAGCGCTTCACCTCCATGTGCGCAACAACGATAACCGGCACACGATCAACCCAGATGCCTATCGACTTGTGCTGGACGAGGTCCGCGCCGTCATGGGCGACGATCTGGTGATCCAGATTACGTCGGAGTCGGCAGGTGTCTATTCGCCTCCGGAGCAGATGGACATGGTCCGCCGGGTACGGCCGGAAGCTGTTTCCCTGGCGATGAGCGAGATCTTGCCGCCCGGTGGCGACGAGCAGCAGGTGAGCGAGTTTCTCCACTGGCTCAAGAGCGAGGGGATCGCCCCCCAGTTCATCGTCTTCAGCGCGGACGAACTGCGGGCGTTCCTTTCACTCTGGGAAAGGGATGTCGTCCCGTTCGCTGAACCCTTTCTTCTGTTCGTGCTGGGCCGCTACAACGCGTCTCAGGAGTCGGAGCCTGAGGATCTCTTGCCATTTCTCGATGCCCTCGGCGACAAGGCACTGCCCTGGTCGATGTGTGCATTCGGCAAGAATGAATCAGCATGCGTGAAAGCCGCTATCGAGGCCGGCGGGCATGTGCGGGTGGGCTTTGAAAACAACCTTCTGAAGCCCGACGGTACCCCGTATGGAACCAATTGCGAGGTCGTTCGGTCCGCTGCGGAGACTGTTGCGGCGCTGGGCCACAAGGCAATGTCGGTTGCTGAAACGCGCGAATTTCTGGAACGCACGGCGGCCTGAATTTCTCCCGACAGGGCGGCAGCTCATCAAGCCATTCTGTGTGCTTCGCAAAATTGCGTGACCATTTGCGCGAAGTCTTTCGGTTTGCGACACGGACCATCGTGACCGACCCCCGGCAGGATCTCGATTGATGCGTTCGGCAGGCAGTCTTGCATTCGTTCGGCGATCAGCCTGTAGCGGGGCAGGGCGTGCTCTCCATGGACGATCAACACCGGGCGCCCGATACAGGCGAGCTGTTCTTCCGAGATAGGTGCGCCCGCCTCGAGACCGAGCAGCAGCGGCAGGGTGCGGGCATTGTCGCGAACGATGGATGGCCACGGCTCCGGCTCGTCGCGACCGGCACCGGGCGGTAATCCCAGAACCGCTTCAAGAAAGAGGAACCCGGCGTCCTCGATCCGACCCCTGCCCAGTGCCTCAATGGCGGGGTTCAATGCGGTCACGAATGCATCCTGCGCGTCCTGCCCACCCGGCGTATTGCGCAGCAAGCCGCCGAGCGACGGTTCGTAGTGCACTGCCGCGCAGAAAAGGTCCGGACGGCGCAACATGGCATGTGTGCCGATGTCCCCACCGTAGGACCAGGTCAAAAGAGTCGCCGGGCCAGCGTTCAGAGTTTCGACCAGCTCGATCAGATCGTTGATATGGGTGTCGCGAGAGAAGTTCACGCCGCGGTCAATCCAGGGCAACGACCCGAAGTACCTTTGCGAATAGGTGACGAACCGATGTCTTGCTGACAGCGGTGGCGCCAGATCAGTCCAGACGCGGAAGTCGGAAACGGCGCCGTGGACAGCAACGATGAGGTCGCCATTGCCGCTGTCGGTGAATTCAAACTCCGCCCCATTGAACTGATTGCGTTGCACCTTGGCGGCCGCCGGCCCGTCCGGTTGATCCAGCATTTGGCATTATCTCCTGAAATTCTGATTTCAATTGGTCTGGAGATATCGTCTTGGCGTCCCGTATCCGTCCCTCTGCAGGAACGCGGCCTTTGCTGCTGCCTTTGCGCTGCCCCGACCATCCGCTACTCTGGTAGCGAGGCCATGAGGGCGTCACAGCGACAAAGGCGCCCCGCGTTCAGGAGGTGTGTCATGTCGGACGACTTGCGGAAAACGGTGTTGCATTCCTGGCATGAGGAGCACGGCGGCAAGCTGGTCGATTTCGTGGGCTGGCATATGCCGGTCCAGTATCACGCCGGCGCCATCCAGGAGCACCTCGCGACACGGCGGCGCGCCGGCCTGTTCGATGTCTCGCACATGGGCCGTTTCGAGATTGAAGGAGCGGGCGCGGAAGACTTCCTGCTGCGAGGGCTGACGAACAATGCGCGTGCGCTGAAGGTCGGTGAGGCCCAGTACACCTTCATTCCCAACGAGACCGGCGGCGCCATCGACGACGCCTATCTCTACAAGCTGGCGCCGGAGCGTTTTCTGCTGGTCGTCAATGCGTCGAACCGCGACAAGGACTGGGCCTGGCTCGACGGCCTGAAAGACGGTGCGGATTGCACCATGAAGGACGTGAGCGCCGAGATGGCGATGGTCTCCCTGCAGGGGCCGGAAGCCTCTCACGCGCTTGAGAAGGTTGTCGCCAAGCGGGACCTGCCGGACAACAAGCGCAACAAGTTGAGCGTGGCCAAGGCGGACGGCTATGACGTGATCGTGTCCCGCACCGGCTACACAGGAGAGGCAATCTGTTTTGAGTTGTTCGTGCCGTCGGAGAATGCTGTCGCGTTCTGCAATGCGCTGGTTGAGGCGGGAGCGGAAGTCGCTGGTCTTGCCGCGCGCGATTCCCTCCGGCTGGAAGCGGGCCTACCGCTTTACGGGCATGAACTGGGCGAGGCCGGGGACGGGACGGATATTCCGATCTTCGCCAATACGATCTCACCCGCCGGCGTGCGCCTGTTCGATCACGTCGAACCGCACTGTGTCGGGCAGGAAGCCCTGGAAGCACAGCGCGAGGAGTTTGCCGCAATCAGGCGGCATGAGCTGACGACGCCGGTCGGCGATCGTGTGCTGCAACAAATGATACAGCCGATTGCCGTGTTCAATTCAAAACGCCCGTTGCGGGCCGGATACAAACTGCACCACGACGGTGAAGAGGTCGGCATCGTGACGTCCGGAACAAGCGTACCCTCGACATCTTTCGCTGGAGCGGGGCTCACGGCAACGCCTGCCGACGATCACACCATGCGGCCAATCGGTCTGGCACTCCTGCGATCCGATATCCGCTATCGCAGCGACCGACCGGTTGTGCTCGATATCGCGGATGATCGGGGCAACACGTTCGAGGCGGAACTGGTCGAGAGGAATCTTTGGCCGGCTGCACCGTTCACGCGGCCCTATACCGGCTTCCAGTTGCCGCGTGGCATCGAACCCCTGCACGACAAGGACTACTCGCAAGAAGCAGCGCGCCTGGCGGAGGAGAGCGAGGCCAATCACGCCTGGCGGCGTACCGAGTGCGTCAATCTGATCCCGTCCGAGCAGACGACGTCCGCGTTCGTGGACAGGCTTTGTGTGACCGATCCGTCGAGCCGTTACAATGAGCACAACCGTCTAAAGGCGCTGGGGCCGGAGGCCGACGACGTGCGCTACTACAAGGGCACGTCGTTCATCATGGAAAAGGAGCACGAGCTGCAAGCGGCACTCTGCACCTATTTCGGATGCTCGCGCGCCGAAACGCGTGTCATCAGCGGACAGATGGCCAACGACACGGTCTATGACGCGCTCAAGCAGTTTCGCAACCGGCAGCGCAAGCGGCTCACACCACGCAATCTGGGGCCCGTGCTGGTGCACGATCTGAACAAGGGCGGGCATCTGAGTGCCCAGGTCTCGGGAGCGCTCAAGAACTACGTCGCTATGGATCCCGTAACCGGCCGGCCCTCGGTGGAGCACTTCCCGATCCAGGCGGACAACCCGCACCGTATCGATGTCGAGAAGGCAAAGGAGATTATCGCGGATGCCCGGCCGGAGCTCATCGTGTTCGGGCGCAGTGTGATCATCCATACCGAGCCGGTAGCCGAAATCGCCGCGTTTGTTCACCAGGAATTCGGCAAGGACAATCCGGAGCGCCCGGTCATCCACTATGACGGTGCGCATGTGCTCGGCCTTCTGGTCGACGCGTTTCAGAAGCCGCTGGCCGAAGGCGCTGACCTGATCACCGGCTCTACGCACAAGACGTTCTTCGGACCGCAGCGCGGCGTCATCCTGAGCAATATCGATCACGGATCGGCGTTCGAGGACCTGTGGGGCTTTATCGAGCAGCGAACTTTCCCGGGCCACGTCAGCAACCATCATCTGGGAACCCTGCTGGGCCTTCTCGGCGCCACGTACGAGATGCTCGCGCACAAGGACGACTACCCGGCTCAGGTGATTGCCAATGCCAAGGCGTTTGCCCGCACGCTCGCCTCGCAGGATCTGGAGCTTGAGGGAGATCCGGACTGTGAATTCACCGAGACGCACCAAGTTCTCTTGAGGACGGCGCGGGGCAAGGGCGAGTTCATTGCCGATCTGCTGGAGTCCAACAACATCATCACCAATCCGCAGGCTTTCCATGACGATGCCAGTTTCGCGGCCGCAAGCGGGGTGCGCATGGGATCGCAGGAGATGACGCGTCACGGCATGAAGGAATCGGATTTCGAGGAGTTCGCGGGACTGCTGGCCGAGATTGTCCACGCCGGTGAGGACCGGCCGCGCGGGCATTTCAAGGACGCGGTCAAGGCGTTCCGCAGCCGGTTTGCGGAGATGCAGTACTGCTTTTGACCGATTGCCGCGTTCTCATCGCGACTGACGGTCGAGTGCCAGCCAGAATGCGGCATAGAGCGGAACGCCGAGGCTTTCGGCCGCGATGCGGGTGCCCTGGCTCACGAAGTAGCGCAGTTCCGACAGCTCATTCGGGATGAACCAGAACGGTGCGATGACCGGTATGTAGCTGATCATCGTCACAAGCACGTTCTCGATCGTCAGGTTGAGGATCAGGAGAAGCAGGAACAGGCCGAGGCTCTGCAGCGTCGTGGTCGCCGCCCAGGCGGATGTCCAACTCGCGTCATTTCGGCCAACGCCCGGAGCGCCGAACAGGATCCTGGCGCCGAGGTAATAGAGGATGACCTGCACGTAGACGGATGCAAGCCAGGACCAGCGCAGGGCATCGTCGGCGAGCGGCGGGTCGCGGAACTGGAGGCCGCCGCGCCAGAGATCGACGGTCATCAGTAAAGCGGCAAGAACCAGACAGACACCGCACCAGAATCTGAGGAAGCGGCGCGTCGAGAACTCCCGATCCGCGTCAGCATCTGATGGGAGCAGTTGCCGGACGGCCATGCCGATCACGCACAGGCGCAACCAGAGCGACACAGACGAGATGAGCGCTGAGTACCCGGTCGCCGTTTCCATCGTGTCGATGGGCAGCCAGCGGTCCATTCTTGCGATGGCGATATTCTCCAGAACGAGGAGACCGGCGTACAGAATGGCGTAGGGCAGGGTCCGCAGCAGGATGCGCCGCCAGTCCTCACTGAGGGCGGCCGCCAAACCGGTGACGATGCCGTTTCGCGCAGACATTCGATTTCCCCACCAATCCCCTTGATGCGGGAGTCCTAACAGGTGAGGGTGAGTCGTTCGCGTCACATTCCTGTGGGGGGCGTTACTTCTTCAACCTGAAGTCCGCGTGGCACGCCTTGCATGTGCCGGCGACGCCGAGGAACGGTTTGCGTATATCGCTGACTTCGCTGGCCGCGGGTGCGGCCTCGGCAAGGGCAATGGAAGCCTTCTTCAGGTTCGTCGCGATACCGATGAACTTGTCCCAGTCTGTCCAGATGGCCGGCAGGGCTTCGCTCGGCTTTTCATTCGTGCCCTCTGGAAAGAGGCGGGGAAATTCTTCCGCGTGGCCGGCGATCACCCGCGCGGCTGCTTCAACGCGTTTGCCGTCGAATGCGGCCTCGCCTTTGATCATCGCGCCGATCACTTTCATGTTGTCGCCGATGGAAGACATCGCGTCCATGCGTTCCTTGACGATCCCTGTAGCACCGGTATGGGCCAGCGCAAAACCGCACAGAACCAGTCCGGCTGCCGCGCATACGGTTCTGATCGGTCCCGCAAGATTCATGGCAATTCCTCCCTGTTCACTCGATCATGACCCGCGGCAGCAGCACATCGCAACAGACTTGTCGGGCGCTTCAATGCGAGCACTTCAGTTTGTGAGCACTTCCGGCCGCTCACCCACGGCAGTCAATGCGTCATATCCGTAGAGCCAGTCGTAGCGGGCAAGGAGGCGCGACGGGGCGAAGATGTTCGCAAAGCGGAGCGCCGTGTTTCTTGCCCGGCGCATGCCGCCGTCGTGATGGAAGATTTCGGCGTTCTCCCGGGAAGCACCTTGAACCCGGGCCGTCCTGTCCCTGCGCAAATCCTCGTAACGGGCAAGCGCGCGATCGGGCGCACGGAGATCGGCGGCAAGACAATCGGCGATGACGACGGCGTCCTCGATTGCCATGGCACCGCCCTGAGCGAGGAAGGGCAACATCGGATGAGCCGCATCACCTAGAAGGGTCACGTTGCCCCGCCCCCAGTGGTGTGACGGAGGCCGATCATAAAGCGGCCAGAATCGCCATTCGCGCGCAAGTCCGACAAGGCCGCGAACACGCTTGTTCCATCCCTTGAGGGCGGTCTCGAGAACGGCCGGGTCGCCTTCGGCCGACCATCCTTTCGCATCGGTTTCACCGGGCGTGATGGCGACAATGTTGAACATCGCGCCGGCGTGGACAGGATACGTGACCACATGACCGTCCGGACCGATCCAGAGGCCGGTTTCGATTGTTCGGAATTCGCCTGGCACGTCGTCCATGCGGATGAGTGCACGCCAGGCGATATGGCCGCTCGGGCTCAGCGGTTCGCTGCCCAGCAGTTTCTCGCGAACCCGCGACCGAAGTCCGTCTGCCCCGATGAGTACACGGCCCGAGGTCTGTCGTCCGTCACCAGCCTTCAGCACGACACCGGAATCGGCCTGTTCGAATGCCGAAGCGTCCCAGTTGTGCTCGATATCGATGCGCGGATGTTTTTCTGCGGCTTCGTGCAGGATACGATGCAGGCTGCCGCGGTGAATGACGAGGTAGGGTGCGCCGTATCGGGCCTCCGCGCGATCGCCAAGCGGAATGCGCGCGAGCTTTCCGCCGCTCAGGCCGTCGCGGATACGAATCGCCTGGGGCCTGCAGGCGACCGCCGAAACCGGTTCCAGCAATCCGAGCCCCGCCAGGATCCGGGTGACATTGGGTCCGAGTTGAATGCCGGCACCGACTTCAAGAGGTTCGCTGCTGCGCTCGAAGACGGCGACGCGGAAGCCGCGGCCTGCAATACAGAGTGCTGCCGCCAACCCGCCGATACCGCCGCCTGCAATCAGGACATCATGGCTGGAATTGGCCGTCACGTCGGACTCTTGGCTTTAGCTGGAACGGATTGCCGGTGTGGTTCGCCTCAGACAGGCTCGCCCAGCGGGTAGGCGCATTCCTTCGGATCAGCATCAAAAGTGCCGAGCGACGGATTGTAGACATAGAGCGTGGAGCAGTACGGACAGACAATCTCGTTGTCGTCGCCCATGTCCAGGAATACGTGGGGATGATCGTAGGGTGCGGACGCCCCCGTGCATTCGAATTCCCGGGCGCCGATCTCGATACGCTCGACACCAAGATCGTTGCGAAATTTCGGAGTGCCCTTGTCTGCCATGATCGCCTTGATTCCTGTCGCTCGAACGCGCCGATCGGCGCCGAATGCGGCTCTGTCCGCTGATCTGCTAGCTAGCATATTCGCCGTTGGATGCGAAAGACATTGTTTCCGGCCTAAAAGGGACTAATGTCCCCCGCTGCCGGGAAAACACGAGGGCTACGCAGTGCCGACATTCGACTCAAACGGCGTTGAGATCGCCTATGACATCACGGGGGAAGGGGAGCCGATCCTCCTGATCCACGGGTTTGCGTCCAACCGTCAGGTCAACTGGCATGAAACGGGATGGGTCGACCATCTTGCCCGCGAAGGGCGCATGGTGATCACGCTGGACAATCGCGGGCATGGGGAAAGCGAAAAGCTCTATGACCCGGAAGCCTACAGCTCACCTATGATGGCGGAAGATGCGGCCCGGCTGATCGGGCATCTTGGCATGCCCCAGTCAGACGTCATGGGCTATTCGATGGGGGCCAGGATTTCGGCCCTGGTTGCCATCAATCACGGCGAAGTCGTCCGTTCTGTCGTATTGGCCGGCCTCGGTGAAAACATGATCAAGGGACTGGGTGGGGCTGAAGACATCGCGCGCGGTCTTGAGGCGCCAAGTGTGGCGGACGTACGCGATCCCGTACCAAGAGCTTTCCGGATCTTCGCCGAAGCGACCAATGGTGACCTGCGCGCTCTGGCGGCGTGCATGCGTTCGTCGCGGCAGATCATCACGCCGCCCGAACTGGGGCTGATTACAAGTCCGACCCTTGTCGCTGTCGGCACGGACGACGAGATTGCCGGCCCTCCGGAGCCGCTTGCCGACGTCATTCCGGGCGCGCGGTCGCTGCCGATTCCAGGCCGGGATCATATGCGCGCAGTCGGCGACAAGGTCTACAAGGCCGGTGTCAGCGAGTTTCTGGCAGATATCAGCTAACTTGCCGTTGACGTTAACGGAAATTCATTGCATATCACCGTCATGGATCAGACTTTGACCGCGGAAAGCCTTCGAAAACTCCCGCTGACCGGCGCTGATGGAAACAGGCTGAGCGCCGACCTGCGCGGCCCTGAAACAGGCCGGCCCGTCCTTCTGGCTCACGGGGGCGGGCAGACGCGCCACGCCTGGGGTGGAACGGCGGAACGTCTGGCCGCGCGCGGCTGGGCCGCAATCACTCTCGATCAGCGCGGTCACGGCGACAGCGAATGGGTCTCGAGTGGCGATTACAGCTTTGATGCCTTTGCCAGGGACATCGTTTACGTCGCAGATCAGATCGCTGCGGCGTTCGGACGACGTCCGGTATCGATCGGTGCGTCGCTTGGCGGATTCGCGTCAATGCTGGCGGAAGGGGAAAGCGACAGGCCGATTCTCGATGCGCTGGTCCTGGTCGATATCACGCCGAGGGTCGATCCCGGAGGCGTCGAGAAGATCCTCGGCTTCATGGCCGCTCACATCGAGCAGGGTTTTGCGTCGCTGGACGAAGCGGCGGACGCGGTTGCGGCCTATCTTCCGCACCGCAAGCGGCCAGCGGATCTGCGCGGCCTGACAAAAAACCTGAGGCTTGGTGAAGACGGCCGATACCGGTGGCATTGGGACCCGCAGTTCCTCGACGCACGGCAGTCGACTGCCGAAGACCGGGAGGCCGCCCAGGGCCGGAACATTGCTGCAGCGCGCGCTCTAAAGCTGCCGGTATTGCTCGTGCGCGGACGGCAGAGTGAACTTGTGAGCGAGGAGCACGTGCGTGAGTTCCTGGAACATGTCCCGCGCGCAAAGTATGCCGACGTCAGCGATGCCGGCCATATGGTCGCCGGCGACCGCAATGACGTGTTCACCGATGCCGTACTGACCTTCCTCGATGATCTTTGAGTCATTTCAACTGGATGGTCGGGCTCTTTAAGGTGTCGATTCAGCATTCTCACCGTGATTTGCCCGAAATTCGGCGACGGCCGGCCTTCAATGCGCGGTGACCTTGCTCTAGATTGTCACTGAAAGGCCGTCAGGGGCATCTAGATATGTTCCGACCGATGCCTTCTGGAGAAGCACTTATGTCAAGCCAGACCCAAAGCCCGGCACCCAAAGCCGTTGACGCGGTCGATCCTGTCTGGAAACGCATTCGCGATGAAGCCGAGGAGATGGTCGACCGGGAGCCGGCGATTGCCGGTTTCGTTCATGCAGCGGTTTTGAGTCACGAGAGGTTCGAGGACGCTCTTGCGCATCGTCTGACGCAGCGCATTGAGCATCAGGACGTCCACGGCGATCTTGTCAGATTGGCTTTCGACGAAGCCGTAAGCGCGGAGCCGGAGATCGGCGCGGCGGCGCGGGCCGACATTGTCGCGACCCAGGACCGGGATCCGGCGTGCGACCGCTTCATTGAACCGTTCCTGTATTTCAAGGGGTATCACGCCCTCCAGACATTCCGGATGGCGCACAGACTCTGGCATCTGGGCCGAACGGATTTTGCGCTCTATCTGCAGAGCCGGTCATCGGAAGTTTTCCAGGTAGACATCCACCCGGCTGCCCGGATCGGGCGCGGCATCATGATCGACCACGCGACGGGTCTCGTGATCGGCGGAACGGCGGTGGTCGAAGACGAGGTTTCGATCCTTCAGGCCGTTACGCTGGGAGGGACGGGTAAGGAGGGCGGTGACCGCCATCCGAAGATCCGGCGTGGGGTGCTGATCGGCGCCGGCGCGAAGATCCTGGGGAACATCGAGATCGGAGAGTGTTCCAGGGTCGCTTCGGGTAGCGTCGTTCTTCATGATGTGCCGTCCAATCGCACAGTTGCGGGCGTGCCAGCGCGCATCGTGGGTTTTGCCGGCTGCAATGAACCCGCGCGAAAGATGGATCACACGCTCGAAGTTGCCGAGGATTCGCAGATCTGATCCTTCGGGTTTCGGCCGATGCGCGAATTTGAAGAAATTTGCGTCGCTCCATTGCAGACCGTTCGATCCGGCGATACAACAGCGCGTTTCCAACTTTCCTCATTCAACAGGGAGCCAGCCCGGTGGACCGCAACGAAATCCTGAAGCTAGAAAAGTACATGCGTACCACCTTCCGACTCGACACGATCGAAGTCAGGCAGCGTCCCCAGAAGGACGACTCTGCTGAGGTGTACATCGGAGACGAATTCATCGGCGTCATGTTCCGCGACGATGACGACGACGACCTGTCCTATTCGTTTCAGATGGCAATTCTGGAATTTGATCTCGAAAACATGTAGCCCGGAGGCGGGCAACCCGCGCATTTGATGCTGAATCCTACGAGCCTGGCGGGTCGTAATCGATAATGCCTATTGGACCATTTTGATCGCCGCCGCGGCCGGATTTCCCACCTGTCCCAAACTGAAACAAGAATCTTTACCTTGTTGTCGAAACCCGGGCATTTGCTCCCTGACGGTGGTTAAAAAAGTGTTATTCTGGCGCCGTTGAGGGGGCGTTGACCCGATTTGTGACGGCGTTGTTCTGGTACGGAGATTGCTCTGTCTGATTTGACCGGGCAGGCCGTCGGATGCGCACGGGGCGCCCGGGACGATCAATTACGATCCGACAGGGAAGTTAGTCGAGATGAGTGTGTTTTTTGTATACGTATTTGCCATTGCAACGGGGTTCGTCGCTGCAGGGCTTATGGGGAGTTTCTATCAGCTGGTGACCAACCGGCAGATGACATTCGAATTGTTCGAAATGAATCGTATTCAGCTCCTGTTCGGCATCATGATACTGACGCTGGCCGGACCTGCCGTCATCATGCGCAACGCAATTCGCGCCCGCCTGATCGAGCGGCGTCCTGGACACTGGCTGGCATTGAGCACGGCGATTTCCGCAGCCTGGAGCCTGTTGTCTGGCGTTTTCATCCTGAACATCTACCTCGCCTTGCGTTCATCGGGCCATATCTAGAGTCCAGTGGGACCGCTGCTCATCGCAGGGAGACGGGACAGGCATGTCGGAATTCACGCTTGATGGCATTGAGCCGGACCTGCCGGCAGATGACCGTTACTGGATTGCGCCGACGGCTGTCGTCCTTGGTCGTGTAAGGCTCAAGGCCGCCGCAAGCGTCTGGTTTGGTGCCGTATTGCGGGGCGACAACGAATGGATCACGATCGGTGAGAATTCCAACATTCAGGACGGATGCGTCCTGCATACGGATATGGGATTTCCCCTCGATATCGGACGGAATGTGACCGTCGGGCACATGGCCATGCTGCACGGTTGCACCGTTCACGAGAATACGCTGATCGGCATAGGCAGTACCATCCTGAACGGGTCGGTGATCGGCCGGAACTGCATTATCGGCGCGCATGCCCTGATCCCCGAAGGCAAGACAATTCCCGACAACTCGCTCGTCATGGGTTCGCCCGGCCGGGTTGTGCGAGAAGTCTCGGACGAGCAGGCCGCTCACATCGGCACGCTGGCCGAGCACTATGTCGAGAATTGGCAGCGCTACAGGACCGGCATGGCGGCTAAATAGTCCGTTCCGCCAACTCATCGAGTCTTCAGCACAAAAAAGATAGAGCCGGCCCTGAGGGGACGCAGGGCCGGCTCCGCTTGGGGCCCGGTTATTGGGGATGGGGGAGGGGGGACTAACCGGGCCTCAGAACTGGTTGTGTTTCATGCTGTTCTCAACGCACCCCTGTCACAGTGTTTGCCCGCGCCTGAGCCCCTCTCCGCACGGAGACCCACTGGAAGGGATGTTTCTGGGACTGGCGCTTGTAATAGGTGTAGCCGGTGGTGTGCCACGGCAGGATATCCGGGTTCTGGTTGTCCAGAATGAAGTCCCCGACATCCGTGGCCACCGTCAGAACGGCGTGACCCTCATTGTTGTGATCACGGACAACGGTGATCAACAGCGCCTCGACCGGCCAACCCAGATTGATCAGATAGCGCTGCTTCAGAAGGACGTAGTCCTCGCAGTCGCCATAGCGATCGGGATAGGTCCAGTTCTCCGGTGTGTTGTAGAGATCCTGGTCCGTGACCGGCTCAATCCGGCGATTGACATAGTCGTTCACCTTCACCAGCTCGTCCCAGCGGACGTCGCTCAGCTTGACGCGCTTTGCTATTCCCGAGCCGTTTCCACATTCTTGCATGTGGCGTTGACAGAATTGCACGTGCCCAATCGGTGGCAGCGTTTTGCCGTACACCTTCATAAAGGCTTTCGCGCGTGATGTTCCCCGGAGCGAGTGATCGCTCTGGGAAGCTGTGGCATCGGCCGTCAGTGCCATCATCGCTGCTGCTGCAAAGATGATCCCCTGTCGGACGTGCCGAAAATATCGTGTCCCTGTCCTCATAGTGACGCCAATGTGTCACAGAGGATTTTCGATCACGGAAATTTACTTGAGTTCATTCGATTTATATTTGAGTAAAACTTAGTTTTTATTTGAGTAAAATTTTAGCTTTTCAAATTTGATTAAAATTGTAACGAATATACATCAGAGAAAACGCAATAAAATCAGTATTTTAAGGCTTCATGCAAAAGTGGATCGCATGATTCCGGCCACGCGAAACCGTTTAGAGTACTGCTGGGAGCATGGCAGCGAATACTGGAGAAAAATGACTTTGACCGCGAAAAAATGTGCCTGGAAGAGAGGTCTCAGGCCTGCCCGACGGTCCGGTAAGCCGGCTTATGCGCCGAAATGATCCGAAATGGACCCTGCTTCCGGTACGTCGCTGAACTTGATGGCCACGCCTTCGGGGTGGTGCCGCGTGACGACGCCGCGCATCTTGCCGAGGTGAACCGGTGTGCCGAGGCTGGGCATGACGCCGACGCGGATCGATGCGCCGCTGATCGACATATCGATGACTTCGCAAGGGTATGTGCGTCCGTCCGGCAGCGTGAAGCTCGAACCCGGCGTTTCGGGAACCGTACGTTCATGGCGGCGTTTCTCAGCCAGACCCTTTTCGCCCTTCTGTTGAAGCCATTCGAGCGTGCGCAGCAGTTTTTCCTGCTTGAATGGTGTCAGCAGAAACTCAATCGCGAATCCGCCTTCAAAGGTGCGCACAAGGATTCCTTCAAGCCGGCCGATCTCTTCGACGTAGACCACGACCCGGTCACAAGGGGCGCCCGCTTCGGGGCCCAGTAGCGACAGGCCGCTGCCGGATATGTCGCGGATTTCACAGTCGAATTCACG
This sequence comes from Hyphomicrobiales bacterium, assembly GCA_965198845.1. GTDB lineage: Bacteria > Pseudomonadota > Alphaproteobacteria > Rhizobiales > JAJFHC01 > CBDAQD01. The sequence continues at coordinate 4,137,685 of CBDAQD010000002.1, read as the reverse complement.
CCGGTCCGACAGCATGTACCGGCCAGGCAGGCTGACTGGTATGCGCGGAAAGACGCGTTTGTTCTCTGAGTCGAATGTTCGTGCGAGTTCAGCCACTTCCGCACCCGGCTACTTCAATGAGGACAATCGATCCGACCAATTCCGGCCAGTTTCTCCTCAAAGATACAGCGGTTCTGGTTAACGGTTTGTTGCTGATTCCGGTTCTGAAGGCTCGATGTTAAGAAATACTGGTGGTGTCACGCGCCCGATAGCCCGCCATCGATGACGACCAGCTTGGGATTGCCCTCTGCGTCGGTCCTCCTGCGGGAGGGATGAGATGCTGGCCGATCCAGATTCACGGGTTTGCTGTCGAGCAGGGGCGTTGGCATTCCATCCGGCCAGAGCAGTCGAAGGCTCTTTATGGACTGGCGCACGATGCGCTCATGCCCGAACCAGTATTCCTTCTTGTAAGGCGTAATCGCACCGATTACCTGGGTTGCATGTTCCGCGTCCAGCATCAGCGGCATCAGGACGATTTCCATTTCCAGAGTGCGATCGCATTCCGTCTCGCATGCGATACCGAGCACCGAGCAGGCGCCGTCATCAGTGACGCTGAGGAGGAGGGACTCGAGGCCTTCGCGTTCCGCATGCGACCACATCTCGAGGAAATCCTCGCCTGTCAGCTCGCGACCAAACTGGCTGCAAAGCCCGGTTCCGGCAATCCGGAAGGGATAGGTGAACTCGTCCTGGCGCTCCAGGATGAAAACCTGAGGCAGTGCTTCCTTGAACTGGGCGGGGTCCACCTGCTTGCGATGGGGCATCGCATTGTCTCCACGCAGGCTGTTCCAATAATCAAAGAGCGATCTGGTGGTTGCGAGTTTCATGGTCCTTCAGACCCCCGTTTGCAGAGTTGCAGCCGGGCGGTCAGGATATGACCGTCCGGCTTTGACACACCTGTACCCAGGTGCTGATGCTGTCGGGCTGGAAGTCGCAGAAATCGTGCCACAAGCGTGGAGTTCCGGCGTTTTGTACCGCCTTGGCCGAAATCCGGGGCAAATGCGCCTGACGCGGTCAGACTGCCAACACTCCGGTGGGCAATTGCTGTGCCGACCCGGGCCGAAACGTGCCAGTTCGATACAGAAGTTCACCTTTGGCGCTGGGCTGTTAACGCTTTGACGCTATATGAATTGTCCGGTTGAACGTACGCGCGTAACCGGTTCAAGAGACACTTGAATGGAGTCGTTCGCATTGAAGGAGCCGCTGTGCTGAACACCCATGGGTATAAGGATCCGCCGGCGATCAACGCGCCCGGCGTTATTCTCGTGTCGCTGGCCGTTCTGGTCTGCGTGCATATCTACCGGCAGCTGCTATCGGGCAACGAGGACCTCGAGTTGTTGCTCGTCTTTGCGTTTATCCCGGCGCGCTATGTCGCGTCTGACGCGTCGCTTGGAGCATTTCCGGGCGGCTTTCCCGCCGAGATCTGGACATTCTTCAGCCATGCGCTCATTCACGGCGATTGGATGCATCTGCTGCTGAACGGCATTTTCATGCTTGCGTTCGGCAGTGCGGTGGCGCGGCGCCTTTCTCCGACAGGATTCCTTATTTTCAGCTTTGTCTGCGTTCTCGGCGGAGCGGTGACGCAGCTCATCGTCAACTGGGGCGAGATGATCATCATGATCGGGGCATCGGCCGCTGTTTCCGGTCAGTTCGCTGCCGCCATCAGGTTGCTCTACGGTCACGAACAGGGCGGATCGCTGTTCCCGGCCACGCCGGTAGAGCGCGGCCCGGCACCTCTTGCAAATGTATTGCGAGACCAGAATGCGCTGATCATTCTCGCCGTCTGGGCCGGCATGAACTACTTGTCCGGCACAGGAGCGATCGATTTGAGCGCGCGAAGCTCCGGCGTCGCCTGGGAGGCCCATGTCGGAGGCTTTGTCGCCGGTCTCCTGCTGTTTGGCATATTCGACCGGATCTGGGGGCCGCGACTTCGCAGCAGCAGCGGTCCATACATATCCTGATGACCGACAAGGGTCTCGCCTAGAACAGCGGGTCCTCGTACTGGATCTCTCCGTCGATGGCGAGGCCGGCAATCGCCGCCTCGCCGGACTCAGCGACACGTGCGGCGACCTGCATGCGCCGATCGTTACGAATGTCTTCAAGCCGACGGCCTTCCCCTTCCGGGACGAAATAGCTTTCGATGCCGTACTTGACAGTGAGGGTTGGGCAGTCCTGAACGCAGGTTTCGCCGGCCCTCGTCTTGGGCTTGTTGTAGATCATCGTCACGGTCCCGCGCAGGAAGACCGTGTCGTCCGATGCGTCCTTCGGCTTCGTCCTGTGAATTGATCGCGGCAGCCAGGTCTTCTCGGGACCGGGCGTCAGTGCCACGTAAATCTCGCCATGCTTGTCGAATTTGTCGTCGCCCTCTAGTTCGTCTGCTTCCAGCGTGGAAATGGGATAGGCGAGGATGACGTAGTCGCCCCGGAACAGGTCCCGCGGGTCGACCGGTTCGACGTCGAGCACGATTGCGCGTCCGTCCCGCAGGAGCGAGATGCGCTCCCAGATCATCCAGCCCAGCACCGCGGACTGGATCAGCGCGACAAGAAGAATGGCCAGTGTCGATCGTGATGCTGTCGCGCTCATGCCGGTGCCTCCGCGGTTGGATCAGGGGGCGTGCCGATGAGTTTACGGCGTACCCGTTCGAGACCGAAGGCGAGGGCAACAAGACCAGCACCACCAACAAGGAAGAACAGTGCCGTATCGAGCAGCGTTCCGAGCGTCTCGAAATAGATGTAGAGCGTCTCAGCGGCGAACAGCAGGAAACCAATATTGATTGCCGTATTGTGATGGCGGCGCTGGCCCAGATTGATCAGCCAGATGGCGAGCGCGATGATGCCGACTGCGAAGGCAACGATGAAGGTCAGCTTCAGTGCCGTCACCAGGGGCGAAACGGCGATCGCCGTAATCGCGGCCAGCAGAACCAGGGCATCGATGCGGCCGATGCCGCCGCGCGAGATCAGGAAGACTACGGCAGTGGCGGCGGCAAGTGCTGCTCCGACGACAAGTGCGATCCAGGGATTGTCGTCCAGACCGCCGGTGATCAGGGCGAGCCGGGTGTCGCCGTGGGCGTCGTCCACGATTGCGACTTGCAGAAGAAAGACGAGACCCGTGAACAGGAGCAAAAATTGAGAGCTGAGTCCGAATGACGGGATTTTACCAGCCTGTTCGCTGTATTGCTCGCTCCTGACGGCGGCCATGAAGAAGGCGACGGATATCAGTGCCAGGATTGCCGCCAGCGCCGGCGCGGGCCAGTTGTGATTATCCGCGAGACAGAAGACGGTCAGGGCAATCCAGAAAAACAGGGCTACGCCCGCCGCATTGATCGCGCTGGTCCAGCGGAAGAAGAAAACGACGATTGCGGCCGGGGTCCAAAGCCATAGAAACTTCCAATGGCCGACGACGTCGAACTCAAGCATTTCCTGCCCGGTCCAGAGTGCCAGCAAGCCAAACCCGAATACGGCGGCGGCGGATGACCTGCAGAGAACGGCGGCAATCAATGTGCCGGCACCCCAGACCATCACGCCGTCCGGGTAGTGCCGGTCGATGTGATACATCTGCGCGATCAGCATGATGTTGGCGCCGAAGATCCCGCAGCCGAGGACAACGGCGGCCTCGAAGAACATCCGCCATCCCTTCGCCTTGAGCCATGCTGCCGCCACATAACTTGCCCACAGTGCGGAGATGAGAATCCCCACGCGACCAAGCTTCGGAATCTCGTGCCAATTCGCGGCTACGAACGTCATTGCGGCAAAACCAAGAAGAACAGCGCCGAGCATCCCGATGATGCCCGGCAGGCGGCTTTGCAGGCTCTTTACCTTTATCGAGGCCAATAGCGCATCGGACTTTTCCGCGTCGATCCAGCCGTTGGCAACCCAGGAGGGAAGATCTCGTTCGACACGCCGCTTGTAAGCGCTATCCAGCATGATTTGCGGTCTTCTCCATTCGGGAATCGGCGGACGATCAGGCGCAATATATCCGTGAGCCAATGTCCGGGCCACTTGCTTTTGGCCTCGGGCCGGTGCCAACGGGATCGAGGCGGCGAGCGGGGGATTTTCGAGACCGGAAATGGCGGTTCACCATTCTGTGATCTGAATACTTGTCAGAAACGGGATGGTATCGCATCATTTCCATATCGTGGAATGGTGGAACGGCCGTATTCCGCCTGCGGGCGATGGGATGGCCTCACAATCGGATTTCCCCGGGCATGGTGAAGAGCCGCACGGGCCCGTTCCGCCCGAACAAGATGCACTCTGGAGGACACGATGAATGTAGCCACCATTCTCAACATCAAGGGACGGAACGTTGCCACTGCCAAGGCTGAAGCGAGCCTGATGGAGATTGTTCGCTTTCTTGCCGAGCACAAGGTTGGTGCGATGGTGATCGTGGACGATAGCGACGGGCTGTGCGGAATTATTTCGGAACGCGATATCGTGCGAGCAATCTCGGCGCAGGGCGATTCCGCTCTTACGCAACACGCGCGTGATTTCATGACCCGTGATGTTGTGACCTGTGGCGAGGAGGACAGCGTTGCAGCATTGATGGAGCGGATGACCGCCGGCCGCTTCCGCCATCTGCCTGTCGTCGATGAAGGCAAGCTGGTTGGAATTATCTCAATTGGCGATGTGGTGAAGCAGAGGATCTCCGAAGCCGAGCAGGAAGCCGAGGCCATGCGGGCCTATATCGCCACCGGCTGACAGCAACGGGTGGGCGTTGCCTACTCTTCCAGATCGGCCAGCTCGAAAGCCCGCATCAGGTTCTTGATGCTCGGAAGCGCGTTTTCTACCGCTTCGCGTCCCATATCGATGCTCATCTGTGCCTGATCGAAATCGAACAGTCCGACGCCGTTGGCTCGCGGAGAAATGACGATATCGGGGGGGTCTCCGGCCAATCTGGACCGTGACAGGCGATCCTGCGAAATGTTGAAGGCGGCAACGAGCACGGCCGTTATGCCCGGAACATCCGCCTTCATCTCCCGTTCGGCGTCAGGCTTCCGCTTTCTGTGCTTGAGGATCATGGGGTCGATGGCCGGCGACTGGATGACCGTGCCGGCTCCGAACGCATCCGTATTCAGATTGACCGCAAGAACAACGCGCGCACCGAGAGCGCGACAGGCCGACACCGGTATCGGATTGACGACGGCGCCGTCGATCAGCCAGTGGTGATGGAAATAGACCGGCTGGAATACACCCGGCAGCGCGTAGGACGCCCGCATGGCGTCGACGAGCCGGCCGCGCTTGAGCCAAAGTTCATGACCCGTCGCCAGTTCCGTTGCGATGCAGATGAACGGCCGCTCCAGGTTTTCGATCTGCATGTCCCCGAGTTGGTCGTCGAGCAGTTCCGTCAGTTTGTTGCCGCTGATCAGGCCGCTGCCGCGCCACGTGATGTCCAGCAGGCCGAACACCCGCCGGCGGGTCAGGCTGAGCGCGAATTCCTTCAACTTGTCCAGCTTGCCTGCCGCATGGCAGCCGCCAACCAGCGCCCCGATCGAGGCTCCGGCCACCACATCAGGGACGATTCCCTCTTCAAGCAGGCGCTCGATGACCCCGATATGCGCCCATCCGCGCGCGGCACCACTGCCCAGCGCAATGCCGAGCCTCGGTCCTGACGGAAAGTATTCCGGTTCGCCGCCGCCGGAATCGGAACGGTCGGACACACTCTTCACGCTAGCCGGTTTCCAGAACATGCACTCCACCCTTTGAGGTGGATCATAACCGGATACGCGCTAAATTTTAATGAACTGTCCGTGCGAATTCAGAGCTGCGTCGGATTGGGAACGTCGCCGTAGACCTCCATCGGATCGAAGGTCTTCTCGCTCTCGCGGTACTCCAGCCGCAGGTCGGGCGAGGGGGCATCACCCGTCGGGATGGAACGGTAGAAGCAGGACATGTAGCCGACGTGGCAGCTTGCGCCCGAACCGGCCACATCGACCTTGAGCCAGACTGCGTCCTGATCGTCGTCGATACGCATATCGACAACCTTCTGAACGAGCCCGCTGGATGCGCCCTTGTGCCAGAGCACCTTCCGCGACCGGCTCCAGTAATGAGCCTCACCGGTTTCGATGGTCCTCTTCAGGGCTTCGGCATTCATGTATCCGAGCATCAGCACGTCGCCGCTTTCGGCGTCCGTGGTCACCACCGGCAAAAGGCCCTCATCGTCGAACTTGGGGGCCAGATCATGACCTTCCTCGACCTGCTCGACGCTGACGCGTGCGGCGAATGACGACATGTCCTGATCCTGTGACATGAATGATCTCCCGTTTAGCGGTGCAGCCGGTCAGCCATTGGCGCGGCAGAGATGCATAAACCGGGCCTGGAGGGCCGGATCGGTCTTGAACTCGCCGATGAACTGGGTCGTGATCGTTGAAACATTGCGCTTGCCGATACCGCGCATCGACATGCACTGGTGAACGGCGTCGATCAGGACGGCGACGCCGCGCGGGGCCAGCGCTTCATCCACGCTCTTGGCGACCTGCGCCGTCATCGTCTCCTGCGTCTGCAGACGGCGGCCATAGATTTCCGCAACCCGCGCCAGCTTTGAGATGCCCACGACCTTGTCCGTTGGCAGGTAAGCAATGTGTATCTTGCCTATGAACGGAACCATGTGATGCTCGCAATGCGAATTGAAATCGATGTCGCGCAGCATGACGATGTCGTCATAACCGCCGACTTCCTCGAACGTCCGGGACAGAACCGTATCCGGATCATCGTTGTAGCCGGCGAAGAACTCCTCATAGGCCTTCACGACGCGCCGCGGCGTGTCGATCAGACCTTCGCGTGCGGGGTTGTCTCCCGCCCATGCGATGAGCGTCCGTACCGCTTCTTCCGCCTCTTCCCGGGACGGGCGTGTTACGGCGGGTAGGTCGTCGTTCGCAATCTTCTTCAAATACGCATCCATGTTGCGCACTCCTTGGCAAAGGCGTGCCGCCTGTCACAGAGGTGATCCTCGCGTCTTAACCGGCTTTCGCCGGAGCACGGTCCCGATTCAAGGGAAGCCGGAATGTGCGCTTCGAGGCGATGGGACTTGTCCCAATTCCTGCGGCAATTTTCTAACGTCAGTCTGAGGGTATACATCCCCGATTGTAGTGTCGCAAGCAGGCCAACGGTCCTCCCGGACATGTATGGTTTACGCGCAAGTGATTGCCACGGATCAGACTTTGTCCTATGGCTCCTGCAGCATGACGTCCTATATTGGTCCGGGTGTGCAACATGACAATGCGTCATGGCGACAGATTTTTGACACGCAGCGTCAAAGTACAGGCGACTGGCTATGCTCAACGAAGTGTACAACAAGCGGATTTTGCAGTTTGCGGCCGATATCCCGTTGCTGCAGCGGCTCGAGGAGCCCGACGCGACCGCGATCGCCCACAGCCGCCTTTGCGGCAGTAAAGTCACGATCGACCTGAAAATGGACGGTGATGTGGTGACGGCGTTCGGTCATGACGTGAAGGCCTGTGCGCTCGGCCAGGCCTCGTCGTCGATCATGGCGCACAATGTTGTCGGCTCGACTGCCGAAGAGCTGCGGGAAATCGGTCAGCAGATGCGTGCCATGCTCAAGGAAGACGGCGCTCCGCCGACCGGCAAGTGGGCGGATCTCGCCATTCTGGAGCCGGTGCGGGATTTCAAGGCAAGACACGCGTCGACGCTGCTGACCTTCGATGCGGTCGAGGATGCGATCGGCCAGATCGAAGCCAAGCGGGCGGAGAGCGCCGCCGCCGAATAGCGGGGCCATGCCTCGGTCGGCGACAATGACCGGATGGAATGCATGACAGCGATGAAGGCAGACGCTCCGGGAGACCCGCGGCCAATATCGCAGCGTGTCGCTGTCGCCGTCCTGCGCGCACCGATCACCGCCTATCGGTGGTTCGTCTCGCCGTTCCTGCCGGCAACTTGCCGACATGTTCCGAGCTGTTCGACTTATGCGGAAGAGGCGATCTCGCGCCACGGCGCCTGGCGCGGCGGCTGGCTGACGGTGTCGCGTCTGGCACGATGCCATCCCTGGGGCAGCCAGGGTCTCGATCCGGTGCCTGAAGACTGGCCGGCTGACCACGGTTTCCTGACCTCGTGGCGCTATGGCCGCTGGACCGGGCGGCATATCACCGAGCGATTTCACGAGGACTGACGTTCCCGCGTCGTGCCTCTCGCCCGCGCGAAATCGTCTTGATCCATATCATGGGCCAAATACCGGTCTGACTGGTATAGGCTAGACTATTCGAAACATCGTTTTGGGATGATCCCGGAACACACCTTTGCGCATGGGAGGCGAGGGGCGGTGTTTTCGACGATCGAGGTACCGGTCTGGCTGACGATTTTTGTTGCCGTATTGGTTGCGGCGGCAGTCGTTCACTATTTCATCTTGCCCGGAATACGCTGGACCATGCGGCGGCGGGTCGACCGGGTCATTCAGGATGTGAACCCAAAGCTCCGCGTTGCGATGCCTGCGTTTCAGCTCACCAGCCGGAAAGTGCTGATTGACCGCCTGGCGAATGACCCGAAGATCCTTGAGGCCGCGGAAGCCGCGGTCTCCGAACGCGGAACATCGCGCAGTGCAGTGATGGCGGAGATCACCCGATATGCGCGGGAGATCGTGCCTGCGTTCAATGCCTACTTTTATTTCAGGCTCGGGTACTGGCTGGCGCGCGGTACGCTGCGCATGCTCTATCACGTACGCCCCGGATATGCGCATGAGGCCGCCTTCAATCCGATCAAGCCGGGCACCTCTGTCGTCTTCTTTATCAACCACCGCAGCAATATGGATTATCTGCTCGTGACCTATCTGGCATCGCGCAGTGCGGCCCTGTCCTACGGTGCGGGTGAATGGTGCCGGTTCTGGCCGTTTCGCAGCGTGCTGAGACTGGCCGGGGCATACATCCTGCGGAGGAATACTCGCGATCCGCTCTATCGCAAGGTCGTCGAACGCTATGTGCAGATCGCAACCGAGGCTGGCGTTCCGCATGCAATCTTCGGCGAGGGCCGGTTGTCGCGCGACGGCCGGGTGAATGCGCCCAAGCTGGGACTGCTGGGCTATATCACCAAGACCTTCGACCCGGATGAGGAACGTGACATCCTTTTTGTCCCCGTCGCAACGAACTTCGACCGCGTGCTCGAGGAGAGAACTCTGATCGCGAATGCCGAAGCCGATTTTCGCGGGCGCGGCGCGGTCTTTGTTCTCGGTTCGGCGGCAGGGTTCGCTATCAAGCAGGCATGGAGGAAAGCAACCGGCCGGTGGATCGGTTTCGGTTCGGCCTGTGCGAACTTCGGCGAGCCGCTATCGCTCAAGTCATGGTCAAGACAGAGAAACATCAACTTTTCCGAACTGGATCGCGACGAACTGTTTGAGGCGGTCGAGGAACTCGGCCTTGATCTTACCGAACGTGTCATTCAGGTCATGCCGGTGATGCCTGTCCCGGCCGTCTCAATGGTCCTGATCAATCAAGCCGAGCCGATCGATACTCTGGAGTTGAAGCGCCGATCGCAACTGCTCATGGAGGATCTGCGGAAGGCGGGAGCCCACATTGCTTCAGAGGAAGGCCGTGAAGATGCCGTTATCGAAGAGGTTCTGAGCCTTCTGACGCGTCGGGGTGTGATTGTTAAGGAGGGTGGGGACCTGCTGGCACCCGCACCTCATGAACGGCAGCTGTTGGAGTATTACGCGAATTCAATTGCGCAACTGTGCTCGCGCATAGACATGAAGGTCCCCATTCATTGAACGATTTCGTGCAAAAGCACTTGCCACTTCAAGAAATGATGGTGGCCACTCTCAAGACGCCGGCGGGCCTCCTGATCGCGCGCCCGTGGTTTGACAGGCTGGCGTTGAAGGTCTTGGCGACCTGGTTCTTTCCATCTTCACGGCTCTGGGCGGCGGCCAGTGTCGCGGGCGGGTCCGTCGACAGGTTTTTCGACGCGGTTCCGGTCAGGCCCGAGCGGCGTCTGGCCGAGCGGCTCAGCAGCCGGCTGCAAAGGTTCGAGCGCGCACGAGGCGCCGTCACAGACTGCACGATGCGCTGGGAAGAGGCGTTTTTCGGAGCCGGTGAATCTGATCGGGCGGATCTGGCGAATGTCGAACAGTCCAGACTTTCGGCGAGCAACAATTACAATCTTCAGCGACGTCTTTTCATGTCTCTCGGCCTCAATGGCCGGATCAGGCCGATCCGCTGGGATGTCCCCAGTCCGGAAAGCGTCGCCGAGATCTACGGCGCAGCGGCGGCTGATCCTGCACGTGCGTTCGCTGCGCCCGAAGTGATGCCTGAAGTCACGGTCTCGAGATGTATGGCGGCAGCGGGCAACCGGGACTACTGGTTGCGCTTCGACTCGCCCGCACCGCGCATGAACGACCGGGTTATCGCCCGTGTCCATGAGCCGGAGGGGGTGAGCGACCCGCCAACGCTCATTTTCGGTCATGGCATCTGCGTCGAAAACGATCACTGGCGCGGCATGGTGGACGACATTGCGGATCTGGTCAGCATGGGCGTTCGGGTCGTCCGTCCGGAAGCGCCCTGGCACGGGCATCGTGCGCCCGCGGGCGAATATGGCGGAGAGCGGTTCATGGCGACCGCTCCGCTCGGTGCGCTCGATCTGTTTACATCCGCCGCTTTGGAATGGGCCGTGCTCCTGGACTGGTGCCGGAGTGCCACGCGTGGCCCGGTCTGTATCGGCGGCAGCAGCCTCGGCGCCATGACGGCGCAGCTTATCGCGACCAATGCTCATAATTGGCCTGAGCGCCTCAGGCCGGATGCCATGCTGCTGGTCACCCATTGCGGCCATATCGCCGATGCTGTGGTTTCAGGCTCGCTGGCCAAGGTCTGGGGAATCGAGGATGCCACGGTCGCCGGCGGCTGGACTCCCGACCTGATCAGCCGCTACCTCCCCCTGATTGATCCGGTCAACCCGCCGGCCGTCGCCCGGGAGAATATCGTGACGGTGCTCGGCGCTTGCGACGACGTGACTCCGTTCAACAGTGCCAGGATCCTGATCGACGACTGGGGCCTTCCCGATGAAAATGTCTTTGTCTCCCGGCGCGGCCATTTCTCCGTACCGCTTGCCATGATGCGTGACCACGCACCGCTGCACCGGTTCGTCGATATCCTCAAACGGATGACGTAGTCAGTCGGTTGTCGACGGCTGCGCATGTCGAAGAGTGCGCGCCGATTCTTCAGGCTCTGTCAGACTCTCTTGTTCATCTTCAACAGCAGCTTGTGGCAGGCATGCTGCAACAGATGGTCCAGGTCGTGTTCGTCAAACATGGATCCGGTCCAAAGCCATGTACGGGGATTGAAAGCCCGCTTGATGAATTGCCGCCACTTCACTTTCTCGGTGACGGAGAACGCGGCCTTCGTCTTGCCGGACCGGAGATAGAACAGCCGCGAAGAGACCGTTACCTTGGGTCTCCAGAATATGGGCAGTCCATACCGGCCGAGGCCTATGAAATACGCTTCCCCCATCTGAAATCTGGTGACCAGGATATCGACGCCTAGATCCCTGGCGTTCGGGTGCTCGACATCGGCGGCAGGCGGCAGAGCGAACACGTCTTCAAGACTGTTGCGCAATCCCACATCCAGGTTGGCGTCACCGGGCCAGCCCGGTTCGTCGAAGAACCTCTTGATGTCGGTTCTCGGTGCGACCGCGATGGTCCCGAGATAGACCCTGGATTTTTCTTTCCGGAACAGCCAGTCGAGCATGCGTCCTTCTCCGGCCCCAATGCCGTTATTGCTTCTGTCGCTCTACCCGCAGTCCGTTCAGTTCATATGATGTTGTGCGACATTATGCGCGTGCCGGATCGTCATAGTCATGTTGTGATTTGATTTGAGGTTGGCGGGACATCTTCCGCGTTGCTGAGGCAACACGGATCGAGACGTACTGAAGATACAACCAACTGAAAACGCAAGGGGGTCAAGACATGTCAGACACGACAGCTCAATGTGAACTTTCATTCGATGAATTTGACGAACTGCGCAATCCGGGGCCGGAGGTCACCGGCTTCGAGCAGGTTGTCGAGCGCGCGGTCAGCCGCAGGGATTTCCTCGCCGGCGGTGTGGCGGTAGGTGCGACGGCCTTCGTGATGGGCACTTCGGCGCTGACGCCGACTCCGGCCGCAGCGGCCGCGACGCGTCTCGGCTTCGAGGCGGTTGCCGCCAATACGCTCGACACTGTCACGGTACCGTCGGGCTACAGCTGGCACACGGTCGCCCGATGGGGCGATGAGCTTTGGGCGAAGAGCATGGCATTCGACCAGGCGACGCGGGGGACCGGCGAAAGCCAGGAACTGGCCTTTGGCGACAACAATGACGGCATGTCGTTGTTTGCCGACGGTGACAAGCACATCCTTGCCGTCAACAACGAATACACCAACCGCAGCATCATCTATGGCAACCGTGAGACGAAGCTTCCCGAAGACGCCGATGACGTGCGAAAGGGCAAGGCTGCGCATGGCCTGACCATGGTGGAGATCGCCCAGAAGGACGGCAAGTGGGAGATCGTGAAGGACTCGACGTACAATCGCCGGGTCACCGCGGACACGCCGACCGAGATCACGGGGCCTGCGCGCGGACACGACCTGCTGAAGACGGCAGCCGACTCGACCGGTACGACGTCGCTCGGCACCTGGAACAACTGCGGCAACGGCCGCACGCCCTGGGGCACCTATCTGGCCTGCGAAGAGAACTTCAACGGCTATTTCTCGGCGAGTGCCGAGGACTTCAAGCCGACCGGAGACCAGAAGCGTTACGGCCTCGGCAAGAAGGACTGGGGTTACAACTGGGCGCTGGCTGACGAGCGCTTCGACATGTCGAAGCATCCGAACGAGCCGCACAGGGCCGGATACGTGGTCGAGGTCGATCCGCTGAACCCGAATTCGGTGCCGCGCAAGCTGACCGCGCTCGGCCGCTTCAAGCACGAAAATGCCGAGGTGGTCGTGGCGAAGAACGGCCAGGTGGTGGTTTACATGGGCGACGATGAACGCGGTGAGTTCATTTACCGTTTCGTGAGCGACGGCAAGTATGCAGCCGGCGGCGACAATTCGAGGCTGCTAGAGAGCGGTACGCTCTATGTTGCCAAATTCGTGGACAATATGCGCGGCGAATGGGTTGCCCTGACACCGGCGTCGACCGGCCTGTCCTCGCAGGCCGAGATCTGTATTCGCACGCGTCTGGCGGCATCAGCCGTCGGCGCGACAACCATGGACCGACCGGAATGGGTGGCGGCTGACCCGAAAAGTAGCCAGGTCTATTGCTGTCTCACCAACAACAAGAATCGCGGCAAGAGGCCCAACAAGGGCGGTGACGATGCGCGGGCGAACGGCCCAAATCCGCGCGTTGCAAACGATTTCGGCCAGATCGTGCGCTGGACTCCGGATGACGACGATCACACGGCGTCGGGTTTTGCCTGGGATCTCTATGTGCTCGCCGGCAATCCCAAGGTGCTGTCATACGACTATGCCGGTTCCGATAACATCACGCCGGAAAACATGTTCAACGGCCCGGACGGTCTTGCCTTCGACAGCACCGGGCTTCTCTGGATCCAGACAGACGGCAACTACAAGAACAAGGGTGACTTCAAGGGCATGGGAAACAACCAGATGCTGGTTGGCGATCCGGTGAGCGGTGAGATCAAGCGCTTCATGGTCGGTCCGAGACAGTGCGAAATCACTGGTTTCGCCTGGAGCCCTGACCGCAAGACGCTGTTCGTCGGCATCCAGCACCCGGGGGAAAAGGGCGGAGACAGCCATTTTCCCGACGGGGGGGACAGTGTTCCGCGGTCGGCCGTCGTCGCCGTGATGCGAGATGACGGTGGCGCGATAGGGTAGCCACCTCCCGATTTGTCATCCTTGGCCGCGCCAACGGCGTGGCCGAGGATCCATTGGCGTGTGCCTCAGTCAGTTGACCTGGTAATTGGATCCTCGCCTCCGCTTTGCTCTGGCAAGGATGACGTTGGAGTCAAGCCGCTGTTGTCGGGTCGATCGTTTTCGAGATTTCGGTGATCTTGGTGGCCGGGAAACCGCTGATTTCCGCGTGCTTTAGGATGATGTCCTCATCCTTCGCAAGATATACGCAGAACGTCTTGTCGCCGGCGACAAAGCTCTCCACCCACTGAATGTCCGGTCCGAGTTCCTGAAGCACTTCGTTGGACTTTGCAGCGGCGCCACGGAGTTGCTCGCGTTCGAAAGTGCCGACTTCCGGAATGTCCCGTTCGATCATGTATCTGCGCAATGCCATGGTTGATTTCCTCCGGTTTGCCCCAGCATCGCAAGGGTATCCCAGAGTGTGTGTATGACGAAATCACGTGTCATCGATTCCGGATCTGCCTGCTCCTCCCGGTATGGCCATTAGGAATTTGGAAAGTGTTAGCGGTCACCATCTGCCGCCTTAGGGCCACGGTAGTAGTTGACAGCGGATATTAGGAGAAGATCCGATGAGCGCTCAGGTGGACTTCGAAACGCTTATTTCCAAGGGACACATCGACGCCGACGATGTCAGCGCGTTGCGCCGGGCAATGTATGGCGGCGATCACCGCATCAGTGCCGTGGAGGCCGATGCACTGTTCCGGCTCAATGACCTGTGCGACTGGTATGATAGCTCATGGGCGGATTTTTTCGTTGAGGCTGTCGTCGACTATGTCGTGCACCAGAGCGAGCCGCACGGGTACGTGTCCGAGCAAAACGGGAACTGGCTCATCGACCGCGTTTCCAAGGACGGCATTGTAAAGAACGCGACCGAGCTCGAGGCCATGATCAAGGTGCTCGAAACAAGCAGCGAGGTTCCGGAGGGCTTGCAGCGGTTCGCAATGCAGCACGTCAAGAATGCGGTGCTAAAGGGCGAAGGGCCGACACGGAGCGGGCTTGAGCTCAGCCCCGGTCAGATCGGGCGCGCTGAAGTCGATCTGCTGCGGCGCGTGCTTTACGCCTGCGGCGGTCGCGGTGGCGTTGCCGTATCGCGCGCCGAGGCCGAGATGCTGTTCGACGTCAACGACGCCGTGACGCATGGCGTCAATGACGCAAGCTGGACCGATCTGTTCGTCAAGGCTGTTGCCAATTATCTCATGGCAACCCGCGGATACCAGTCTCCCGACCGGGAGGAGGCGCTCCGGCGCGAAGCGTGGCTTGACGACACTGATGCAGGCGTCGGCCAATTCGTCGGAAAGATCCTTGCCGGCGGCCTGCGGGGCGTTGTCGATGCATACAAGTACGAGGATTCCGACATGGCTGCGCAACGGGCCGTCGAAATTGCCTCGGCGGAGGCCATAACGATGGATGAAGCGGGATGGCTCGCCGACAGGATCGGCAAGGATGGCATCTTTGACGATGCCGAGCGGGCGCTGCTCATCTTCATCAAGACCGAGTCGCCCAACATTCATCCGAGCCTGAAACCGCTGCTCGATCAGGTGGCGTGACGGGGAATCGTTCCCCGGCCTTCGAGCCGGGGCCGATTGGCATCCGCTGTGGTCTGAATCACCGATAAATGGATCCTGAGTCTGCGCCCGGCGAACGGTGGTTTTGCTCCGCCGCTGCCCACCACAAAATCGTCATTGCCGGGCTTGATCCGGCAATCCAGCCGGGAATGCAGGCATGGGCGTGCTGCTGGATGCCCGGGTCAAGCCCGGGCATGACTCCCTTGGGAGTGGACGCTCTCTAACTCCGTCATTCTCAAATTGGCTGTCCTCACGCGAACCAGTCTGCTAATCGGTGCCGACGGAAATCCACCGGAGGCGCTTTCTCATGACCGGTTCACAGAACGACTGGCAGGCGGCCAACCGTGCAACGTGGGACGAGATGGTCAGTCTGCATCTCGATGCGGACGAATACGACCTTTCGGCGTTGCGCGCGGGCAAGGGCACCTTACACCCGATCGAGGAAGCGGAACTGGGATCGGTCGACGGATTGCGTGTCCTGCATCTGCAATGCCATTTCGGGCGCGATACGCTGACCCTTGCCCAGCGGGGCGCGCAGGTGGTCGGATATGATTTCTCCGGTGCGGCGGTGCAGGCGGCGACTACCCTCGCAGGGGAACTCGGGCTGAATGACCGCGCGCGGTTCGTTCAGGGCGACCTGTATGACGCACCGACGGTCTTGCCGGAGCCGGCCTCGTTCGACCGGGTCTTCATCACCTGGGGTGCGATCAACTGGCTGCCGGACATCAAGGGTTGGGCGAAGGTTGTGGCGCATTTTCTAAAACCCGGCGGTGCACTCTACATGGCGGAAGGACACCCGTCCGCATTCGTCTTTGATGACGAGACCCGTGTCGACGGCAGCGACCTGCCGGGATACTTCTGGCCGTACTTCTCGAAAGAGCCCTACATCGAACAGGAGCCCAAGGACTACGTGGGAGATGCCCCGGCGCTCAAGAGCGGTGCCTGTTTCGAGTGGGTCCATCCCATGGGGGATATCCTGACATCGCTCATCGAGGCAGGTCTTAAGCTGGAATGGCTGCACGAACACGACTCCGCGCCTTGGCGGATGTACGAATGCCAGGTGGTCGATAAGGACGGCATGTGGCGCTGGCCGGACAAGCCCTGGCTGCCGCTGAGTTTCTCGCTGTGGGCGGAACGTGAGGGTGGGGCCTGACGCTGCTTCGCGATCCGACGGCTGCTTTTTGACCGAAGCCCGATTCAGATGCCGCTGCTGCTGCCGTCCAGTCCCACACGTGATGCGATGTCGACGGTTGCGGGGCTGCCGGCCGAGAATGTTGCGGCAGCGACCATCGCTCCCGTGCCCGGTATGAGCATGAGAAAGAACATCCAGGACGCGGGCACCAGAAGGAAGGTGATCACGATGGCACCTCCGCCTGCCAGGATGGCGACGCCGGCGAACACATTCTGACGTCCCTTCGCAAAGCTTCGCAGTCCGATCGAGGCGGCAGCGAATGCCGCGATCTGGATCGCGATCAGGAAAATGACCATCGGCTGCCGGGCAAGGCCGCGCTTTTCAACTTTCGCGTATGTCATGGTCATGGTGACGCCGAGTACCGTGATCGGCTGTTCGGCTGTGGAGACTGCCTGCTCCTTGAGATTGTCGTCCCAGGCCTGCACGGCAGGGCCGAAGAACGCCGCTATGAAGGCCATCAACCCCAATGCCATGGCCATGGCTGTCAGGCGAGGGCGCCAGGCGCTTGCTAAGGAAATGTTGCGTTCGGTCCGCGCTGGTCTGAATTCGTGCATGCGGCCAGTCTACCGGTAGACCCTTAACAGCTGCTTGCCGGCCTGTGCCGGTTTCGAACCGGCCGTTCACCGATTTGGCCGGTTTGCCACGTCTGCGCTATCCTGAAATGATGAAGTGGAAGGTCGGTTTCATAAGCCACTGAATTCCTTCCGTTTCTTTCGCCGGATAGGGGTGAAATTGATCCAGGTCAACAGTCCGGACGGGCTGAGACGATAGATTGGACGTTTGGAGCGGGAGTGCTGGCAGGATGACGTTCTGCCGACCGGATTGACGCAAGGGGATCGTCATGTTCGAAACAGCCGAACTCGGCAGAACCATCTCAAAAACGGATTTCAAGAAAATGGCGCCGGCGCTGCGCGAAGACCTGCTTGAATTGCAGGACGAGCTGCGGCGGGGACAGCAGTTCCAGGTGATCATGCTGTTTGCCGGCGTTGATGGCGCGGGGAAAGGCGAAAGCGTCAGTTTGCTCAATGAGTGGATGGATGCGCGCTGGCTCGTGACGCGCGCGTATGACGAACCGGGTGACGACGAGCGGGAACGCCCCGAGTTCTGGCAATACTGGCGCGATCTCCCGCCGCGCGGGCGGATCGGCATGTTCTTGAGTGCGTGGTATTCGAAAGTGGTGCTCGACCGCGTTCACGGCGCCACCGACGAGGCGACTTTTCTCAAGAGGCTGGAGCGGATCATACGGTTCGAGCACGCGCTCGCCCGCGACGGGGCGCTGGTCCAGAAATTCTGGATGCATCTCAGCCAGGAAGCTCAGGAGAAGCGGCTGAAGAGCCTTGAGGGGGATCCCCTGACCCGGGCCCGCGTGACAAAGCGCGACTGGGAAAACTGGAAAATCTACGACAAGTTCATCGATACCGCCGAACAGGTGATCGCCCGGACCAACAGAGGCGTGGCACCCTGGACCGTGGTCGAAGGGGCGGATGCCAATTACCGCTCGATCACGGTTGCGACCATCCTGCGGGATGGTCTGAAGCGAAAATTGACCGAAGCCGCGCGTCAGCATGCGGTGGCCGGTAAGGTCGGAAAGGCGGCGGTCGCCAAGAAATCCAAATCTTCGAACGGCTCCAAGGCACCGCGTCAGAATGATCTGACGGCCAACGCGATCACGGTGCTCAGCCGTCTTGAGATGGATAAGAAGCTTAAAAAGGCGGAGTATCAGGAGCGCCTGGTCGAACTCCAGGCGCGCCTGCACAGACTTCATCTGAGGGCCAAGGACGAGAAGATCTCGAGCATCCTGCTCTTTGAAGGACCTGACGCCGCAGGCAAGGGCGGCGCGATCAGACGCGTGAACATGGCTCTGGAATCGCGGAACTACCAGGTGCATGGCATTGCGGCTCCGACAGACGAGGAAAAGGCTCAGCACTATCTCTGGCGCTTCTGGCGCAATCTCTCCCGCGCGGGCTACATAACGATCTTCGACCGGTCATGGTACGGGCGGGTCCTGGTCGAGCGGATCGAGGGTTTTGCGAGCGAGGACGAGTGGCAGAGGTCGTTCGGTGAGATCAACGATTTCGAGGAGCAGCTCATCGAGCATGGCATCGTGCTCGTGAAGTACTGGATCCATATCAGCAAGGACGAGCAGCTGGCCCGGTTCAAGCTGCGTGAAAAGACGCCCTACAAACGCTGGAAACTGACCGACGAGGACTGGCGTAACCGCGACAAATGGAACGACTACGAACAGGCGGTGAATGACATGGTGCAGTTCACCAGCACGTCTGTCGCGCCGTGGACGCTCGTCGAGGGCAATGACAAGCGATTTGCTCGGGTAAAGGTCGTTGAAACCTATCTGGAACGCTTGGCGGGCGCCCTGGGTGAGCCACTCGACTGACGGACATTCGTCATTCCGCGTGTCATCGCCGGCGCGTCCGCTCAGTGATCTGTTTCTGACACCCGTGTGTTGTTGACTACGCCGTTGACGCCCGATACGTGCCTTGCCTGATCGATCAACGCGTCGCGATCCGACGCGGATGCGAGGATCCCCCACAGGAAGACCCTGCCGTCCTGAACGACGAGGTTGAGGTGTGAGATATCCATTTTGTTGTTCTGGGCGAAACGTTCCAGAACCCGGGCGCGGATCACTCTGTCGATGTCGGTTGGATGAGGCGCAGTGTTTGCCGGATTCACGGACAGGGCCTGCAAGAGATTGGCGCGGCTCACAATTCCCACGACTTTGCCGTCTGAGAGCACCGGCACGCGTTTGATGCGGTTGCGCTCCAGAAGTTTCGCGATATCCGGCAACGGAGTGTCACGGCCGATCGCGTGGACATCCTCGGTCATCACTTCCTCTGCGCGGGTGGAATGGGCCCTCACGAACTCGTCCGCGAGGGCGGCTTTCGCACCTAGTGCCTTCAGCCACCAGGATTGTTCGGGTGCGATGCCCAGTTCCTTTCGGCGCAGCAGATCGCCTTCACTGACAATGCCCATCAGGATGCCACCGTCATCGACAACAGGGACCGCACTGATCCGCCGGTCAAGCATCAGATTGACGATCTCTACGAGTGGTGTCCGTGGACCCACCGTGAAGACCGGCGACGTCATGATATCGCGTGCGCGCATGGTTCTGCTCCCTCCCGTCGGATCCGAAATCAAGTCCTAGAGCGGGTAGTCCTTGTCCGGGTCGACGCCGGCGGACTTCAGGAATTTGGCCATCTGCCGGACCTGGTTGGGGTGGAGCGAATGGGCGTTGTGGGAGAACTCGGCGAATTGCTCGTTCAGGCGGACACCCCAGCGGCCGCCGTGACGCTGGTCGATCTCGCCGCCCAACTCTTTCAGAACCGCTTCGACGGAACGGGTTGAAATGTTTGCGCTGACGGGGTGGGCAAACAGCGAATGCAGGACCTTGCGATGTTTGTGGTTCATCAGTTTCCTTCCGTCATGGCCCCCGGCAGACGGTCAAAATGTGTCTGGCGGGGTAAAGGGTTAAGTGGCTATCTTTGCCACCCTGACTACCATGCGGGCGGGCCCGGACGTTGATGCAGATCAATCGTCGCGCCGTACCCGAACCAGTACAATGACACGGTGCCGAACCGGAGGAAGCAGACATGGCTGTAATTGCAGCTTTGCCCCGCAACGATGCAGGGATCGAGACGGCGATTGACGTCCTCAAGCAGCGGTTCGGCGAACGTCTCCAGACCGGCGATGCGGTTTGCGAACAACACGGCCACACGACGACGTGGATCACCAATCAGGCGCCCGACGCGGTGATCGTTCCGGAAACCACCGAGGAGGTATCCGAGATCGTCAGCGTTTGTGCCGAATACGGCGTGCCGGTTATCCCGTTCGGCACGGGAACGTCGCTCGAGGGCCATGTCAATGCGCCCGCCGGCGGGGTCTCGATCGACTTTCGGGACATGAACCAGGTGCTCGCCGTGCACCCGGAAGACCTCGACTGCGTTGTGCAGCCCGGGGTGACCCGCAAACAGCTCAACGAATTCATTCGCGATACAGGCCTCTTTTTCCCGATCGATCCCGGTGCGGACGCCAGTCTCGGGGGTATGGCGTCGACCCGCGCGTCCGGCACGAATGCGGTTCGATACGGCACCATGAAGGACAACGTGCTCGGGATGACGGCCGTGATGCCGGACGGGCGCATCATCAAGACCGCGCAGCGTGCCAAGAAGAGTTCTGCTGGTTACGATCTGACGCGGCTGCTTGTGGGTGCCGAAGGCACGCTCGGCGTGATCACGGAACTCACGCTGAAGCTGCATGGCATCCCGGAAGCAATTTCCTCGGCGACCTGCAGCTTCCCGAGCATGGAAGCCGCCTGCGACACCGTCATCGCAACGATCCAGTACGGTATTCCCGTTGCGCGAATCGAACTGCTCGACACGCTTATGGTGAAGGCGACAAACGCCTATGCCAGCCTCGACCTGCCGGAACAGCCTCTTCTGCTGCTGGAGTTTCACGGCAGTGACAGCGCGGTCGCAGAACAGGCGGAAGCCTTTGGCGAGCTTTCCGGTGAATTCGGCGGAGAGGGTTTCGTCTGGACAGCAAATGCGGAGGAGCGCAACAAGCTATGGCAGGCCCGCCATGACGCCTATTGGGCGGCCCTTCAGTTGAGGCCGGGTGCTCAGGGACATTCGACGGATGTATGCGTCCCGATTTCACGCCTGGCGGAATGCGTGACCGCAGCGCAGGAAAAGGCTGAAGAATTCGAGTTCCTGGCGCCGATCGTGGGTCACGTCGGAGACGGCAACTTTCACGTCCTTTTGCTGGTCGATCAGGATAGTGCAGACGAGACCGCACGCGCGGATCAGTATATCGGCTGGCTCAACGACCTTGCGATCTCGATGGAGGGCACGTGCACGGGCGAGCACGGCATCGGTCAGGGCAAGATGCCCTATCTTGAGCGCGAGCTTGGTCCCGCGACCGACTTCATGGCGACGATCAAGACCGCTATTGATCCGCAGAACATCATGAATCCCGGCAAGATCGTCAAACTCTGAACCGCGGGATCTGATTCAAGGTTCGATCCTAACTCGTTCATTTCTATCGGTTATTTGCATTCCGATTGTCAAGGGTCGGTCCTTCGTACATTTTCGCGGAATAAACCCGCGCCTCAACCGTTGTCTGGCTGAATTTGTCATGAATGCCAGCGAGGTTGGTCATGCCTTTGCCGAAGGTGCTCTCGGGAAAACGCCGCCACAATTTTGCGTATCTGGTCGCCAATGGGGTGGCACAGGCGGGAACGGCCGTTCTGACCGCGCTTCTGGTCAAGCGCGGCTTCGACAATCTCGTACTCTCGAACACTGCAACGGATTTTGCATCGACAGGCGTTTTCGCCGCCGGTCTGACGCTCTGTATCGTCGCTACGGCCTGGTTGCGCTGGCGCAGCCAGGTCGATGCCGAGGAACTCGGCCAGAGCTACATTCATTCCGTACGGCTCACCCTGTTTCGTCACATCGCCATGATCGGCGCGGAAGGCGCACGTCAGATGAGCCGTGGCGCAATCGTATTGCGCTTCGTCGGAGATCTGACAGCGCTTCGGCAATGGGTCAGTCTCGGACTGGCCCGCCTGACGGTCAGCGGCCTTGCAGCGGTCCTCGCAATCATTGCGCTCAGCTTTGTTGAACCTGTCGTCGCAATGGCGGTTGCCGTTGCCGTGACCGTGGCACTGACCCTCGCGTTTCTCATCGGTCCGCATCTGCGCGTGCAGACTCGCGAGACCCGCCGCCGCCGCGGCAGGCTCGCGGCGATGCTGAACGATCGCGTTTCGCATATCGGTGTCGTGGAAGCCTTCGGACAGGAGGATCGGGAAAGACAGAGATTCAGGCGTCTGAGCCAGCGGCTGCGGCTTGCCATGATCGGAAGGGCGCGCGTGGTGGGCTTGCTCCGCGCGCTGTCCGAGGCGAGCGGCAGTCTGGCCAGCGCCTGTGCCCTGTTTGTTGGCGCGGTGCAGGTCTCGATGGGCCATGCGAGCCCCGGCGCGGTCGTCGCCGCCATGGTTGTCGCGGGACTGTTGGCGCCCCGGCTTCAGGACCTCGGCCGCGTCTACGAATACTGGAACGGAGCCATCATTGCCCGGGAGAAGCAGGAACGGCTTTTGGCCCTGCCGTCGGTCGGCCGCGGCCATCGGGACGATGCGGGTGCGTCACTTTCCGACGGTCCGGGACAGGTGGTTCTCAAAGACGTTTCGTTCGGACATACGCTTGATGAGGTAAACCTTTCGATCGCGCCCGGCGAGCGTATCGCCATCACCGGCCCGAATGGCGCCGGAAAATCGACGCTGCTGCGCGTGATCGCCGGCATCTACGAGCCGGAATGCGGGAATGTCCTGCTCGATGGCGAAAACCTGAAAGATGCCAGCTGGGAAGACATCCGCAGCGCATTTGCGATCGTGTCGCCGGATCTTCCGCTGCTGCGCGGTTCCCTGCGCTTCAACCTCAAATACGGCGCTGAAGAGCGGACCGAAGAGGAGATTCTGGATGTGGTTTCGAAGCTGGGTCTGGACGAGCTGATCAATGGTCTGCCCAAGGGGCTCAAGACGCGAGTCTCCGAAAAAGGCGAAGGTTTCTCGACCGGCGAACGGGCCCGCATCGCGCTAGCCCGCGCATTGCTTGTGCGCCCGCGCGTGCTTCTGCTCGACGAAGCCGACGCCAATCTCGATCCGGGCGCAAGCGGTCTGCTCGATCATATTCTCGAGAATGCCGGATGCACGGTGATCTACATCACCCATGATCCGGCCAGGGCGGCAGCGGCCGACCGCGTGCTTCGTCTGGCAGACGGAAAATTGGCCGTCATGGATGCGGAAGCCGTGAAGTCGCTTGCCGCTCCGGAGCCGCCGCTGCGTCTCGTGACCTGAGAATTCAAAGCCCGATAACAAGCCCAGCAGAGGAGTAAGTGACAATGAAGTATTTCCGTATGATCAAGGACGGCATCGATGTGAATCCGTTCCTGGATGAGATCGATTCAGTTTCAGATGCATGGGACCTCAATACGGGTCGTCAGGACAAGATTGCAGTCCAGCGTGAAGCGCAGGCCATTCCGCTGCGCGGACTTGTGAAATCCAAGATCAATGGCCGGGAACGCCGCGACGTGCACGAGAGCCGCTACACGAACTCCTCAAAGAGGTTTGTTCGCGCCCGCCGCTTTCTCCAGGAGTTTGCGACCGAGCATTACGCGGAGATGGGCCGGGCCAAGATTGTCAGGCTGATGCCGGGCAGGCGGGTCTATCCGCATATCGACCGCGGCGAATATTACCGTGTCCGCGACCGCTATCACCTCATCCTCCAGAGCTCCGCCGGCAGCTACATGAAGTGCGGCGATGAGGAGATCCGGATGCGGGAGGGTGAACTCTGGTGGTTCGACAACAACGAGATGCACGAGGCGTACAACGACGGCGACCTTGAGCGCATCCATCTGATCTTCGACATGCTGCCGCTTCAGCGATACGCGGAGGTTTACGGATTTGCCGCTGACACGGCGGCTTCAGCTTGACCGCGAACGGCGTTCCGTTTGCCTCCGGCGAAGTTCCGTCTCACCTGCCTGGACCGGGGGCAAAGCCCGGAAGGCGGCGGTGACCTGATCGGGTGTTGCCGTCGTCTTCCACCTTATTCCGGCCTTCAAAGCAAAACCGCCCCCTTGAGGGAAAGGGGGCGGTTCCGGTGTTTGCGCCTGCAGAACCGAGGGCTCGGGACAGGTCCTGCTGACGTTTGGCAACTAAATGAGGTTGCCGGCTTCAGTGGATCTGGCTGGATCCAATTTCATACGAGAAACGGCGGCGCAGTTCGTTGCGTTGCGTAAGCCAACGATCTACCGATTGGGCTGAAACGGTTGCAGCTTTCACTAAGAGCGCAAAAATGGCGTTTTCCTGGGCGTGAACTGCTGTCTGATTAGAGGCCGCGATCATCGTCTTCTCCTTTTTGCCCCCTCCCGGGGCAGATGCCGGTTGCTCTGTTTGTTGCCTACATCTGTCATTTGGTTCGTGGCGGTGAAGACTCCGTCAAACACGCGTCAATGGCGCGTTAAAAGAACATCAATCCACGGTTTCTGGGGCGAATTTGCCGGATTTCGGGGCGCCCGCCCTTGTTATCGTTGCGTCAACTTCCCATTAACGTAACGGAAGCCAGCGGGCTTACCTCCACCAGTTCCGGCCGACTTAGCCGTCGGCTAAGTGGGGGGCTGGCCATCCCACTCCCGGGAGGACCGTCCATTGATGGATGCCCCCGGAACGGTCTGATCCGGGGGTGGGGAGGGCCGGACGAGCAAGGCAGCAACTCGGACCGTGGGGCGTATTTGCGGTTCGTCCAGACAACGGTGACGCCAAGAGGGAGACTCTCATGAACATCACCACAAGACGGACAACGGCAGCCAAAGAACTCAATGACACCATTCGATCAGCAAACGGGTCGACATCCGTTCCACTTAGCCGAACATCTCCAGACCGGATCATTTTCAACGCATTCCTAACTGCAACAGCAGTTCTCGCCATAACACTGTTTTCAATCATTTCAGCTTCGGCCGGATCGGCATCTTTGAGCTCAAAAGAGATCCGAGGCCTCTTCCCCGGCAAATACGAGGCTCGCGTTGACGGACACACGCTCACAATCTCCGCAAAGAGCAACGGGACGCTAAAGGGCAGCACATTCATGGCGTCCGACACGGGGCGCTGGTGGCTCAAGGGCAGCTCACTCTGCGTCGAATGGAAGTCCTGGGCGGACGGCGAGACGATGTGCGGGAAACTGTCCCGCGCCGGGATTTGGTACACCGCCAAGGCCGACGGGAAAGTGGCTTTGAAGTTTCGTCCCTATGCGAAACGAGTTGCGAGCGCAGAAATCACTCGGTGAGGGTGGGGCTGGGGCTGGCTTCAGGCCTTGTCCAGAACACGTGCCGGAAGCCAGCCCATTTCGCCGTTGTCGTTGCGGAAGCGTGCTTGATCTGAGTCATATCCGACCAGTCTGAATTGTCGCAGAATGCCCGCATCAATTGGCCTGTCCACTAGAAAAGAGTGCAGGCGTGATGCGGGCTTATCTTGCCACTGTCACCTCATTGATGCTTTTGGCGTCTGCTTTGACCGTCACATCGGATGCCGGTCGGGGGAACGGCGCAGTACGTCCATCGGTCATTGAAAGCACCGCCTGCTTTTCGGTTGAAAGCCGACCGCTCAGCCGTGTTCTGCACGGCAGCGGCGACACGGTCCGGAATCAGGGCGTGTTGCCAGAAATCGACCAGCGGATCGAACAGGCACTCTTGCGCGGCCTGATTGAATGGATCGGAGCGCATTCCAAGTACGACGTATCGGCCATGCTGGCGAATCTGCCGGCCATTGTCTTCTGTTCGATTGGCGAAACGGTCGATTATGAGGGCCGGCACCTCATTGTCGAGGATCCGCTTGTGGCGGCATATGACAGCAGGCGCCGATTGATCTTTCTTGTCGAACCGTGGGATCGAAACAATCTCAGGGACGTCGCACGCCTGTTGCATGAACTTATCCATGATGTTCAGTACCGAAGCCGGACCTGGCGATGTTGGGGCGATGCTGAACGGGAAGCTTATAAGATGCAGGAGGAATGGCTTGTATCAAGGGGCCTAAAGCCGGACTTCGACTGGTTCGCAATCTACCTGAAGACGAAATGCCGCCGGGATATTCACCCGTAAGCGTTCGAGACGATTTTGTACTCGGCCTAATGTGCCCTGACCGTCGCGCTTGGCTGAACAGCATTACATTTGATCATCAGGCGTGATCCAGAACGCTTCGTGGAAGCCACCCCGTTTCACCTTGACCGTTCTTGCACCACATCCAACCGTGACTTTCGCGCAGGACCTCGACTTGGTCACCGGGGACAGCAGTGAG
The DNA here is from genome assembly GCA_965198845.1 of Hyphomicrobiales bacterium. Taxonomy (GTDB): domain Bacteria; phylum Pseudomonadota; class Alphaproteobacteria; order Rhizobiales; family JAJFHC01; genus CBDAQD01. Next base: position 4,111,203 of record CBDAQD010000002.1, on the reverse strand, counting down.
TTCCAGCGCCGAGTAGTCGTAGGCAGCAACAATTTTGCCGTTGTCTTCTTCCAGTAGATCGTCCGGCACCCAGCCTTCGCGGCCGTCCTCGGATTGAGCCCACAGCCATTTATGACCGTCCCAGATCTCTTCCCGTCCCGACAGGCTGAATGCCTCGCCCTTCTTCACCTCGATCGGGTCTGGATAGCTCCGGCGATGTTCCGCAATGACGAGTCGTTTCATGCGCTCAGAGTGAATTTGGGTCAGATTGAACCAGTTCTGTTGGATGAAATCGCACCAGTCCACCAGGAAGGTCTTGAGAAGCGTAGTGGGGCTACGGTCGAAAGACCTGACGCCGTGGATGGTCGATTTCATTCAACCCTTCGGGCCGGATGCCTTTTTGCCATCTCCATCGGGTTTTGTCTCGACCGTACTCCCGGTACGGCCTTCGCCAAAACCCTCGATCCTGACAAAAATCCATTCCGGCAGAACGATTCAATCTGACCCAAACTCACTCTAGAGCAGGTTCTTGACGTCCGACGAAAACGTTGGGAAGGCGAAAATGTCTTCCTTGATTGCACCGGCAGTGATGCCGTGTCGCATGGCGAAGGCGATGATGTGTATAAGCTCCTCGCCCTGATGGCCGACAATATGCGCTCCGATGATCCGGTCTGACCCCACTTCGATGAGGACCTTGGCCCAGGCGACCGTCTCGGCATAGCTCTTGCCCGAGAACCAACCGGTCATGTCGTTGACAGTCACTCTGAAATTTATGCCCTGGCTGGCGGCGTCTTCCTCGGTCAGGCCGACGGTTGCCAGGGCGGGAACCGTGTAGACACAGCTCGGCACCACCGAATAGTCGGGCCTTGCGGTGGGCCCGTTGACGATGTTGCTGCCAACGATACGGCCTTCGTAGGTTGCGAGCGGTGACAACTGCGCCGAGGTCACGAGCGCGTCGCCGCAGACCCAGACCGACGGGTTGGAGGTCGAGCGCAGAAATTCATCCGTCGAAACAGCAATGCGGTCATGGTCGACATTGCCTGCCTCCAGATCCAGCGTATCGACATTGGCAATGCGGCCGGCACCGTTTATGACGCGGTCCGCGTCCACGGATTTCTCGACACCGTCATGTTCGAAGGTGACGCGTAGCTTGCCGTCCGCATGGGTGATTTCGCGAACATCGACACCTGTCTTGATGTCGACGCCGATGCGTTCGCTCTCCGTCTGGATGGCTGCTACGGCATCCGCTTCGATGCGCGGCAACAGGCGCGGCATGACTTCCAGGATCGTTACCTTCGTGCCCGCCCGCGCGTAGACATGGCTGAATTCCATGGCGATGACACCGCCGCCGATGAATACAACCTCTTCCGGCTGCTCTTCTTCGGACAGTACTTGATCAGACGTGATCATGAGATCCGCGCCGGGAATCGGGAGAGGACGGGGCTTCGAGCCCGTTGCAATCACGATGTTCTCACCATTAAGCGACGTGCCGCCGACCGAGACGGTATTCGGTCCGGTGAACTTCGCCGATCCGTTGAAAACGTCTCCGCGTTTCTCCGCCACGCCCTTCATCGCATCCGGAATGAAGCCGATCATGTCCTTTTCGCGCCGGATCAGGGATCCCCAGTCGAGTTTCGGGTCGCCGACGCTGATGCCGTGGGCTCCGGCGGTTTCGATCTCGTGAAGCGCGTGCGCAGCCGCAACCAGCACTTTCTTTGGCGTGCAGCCCCGGTTGGGACAGGTTCCGCCAAAGTCCCGCTCCTCGATGAAGGCGATTGTTTTGCCCGCTTCGCTTGCGATTGCCGAAACGCCGAAGCCCGCATTGCCGCCGCCGATGATGATGATGTCGTAGTTTTCCGCCATTGCCCTGTCATCCTTTCCGCCCGTGACGCGATGGTTCGCACGACCAGCCGCATACCAGTGTGGGCCGTGTTCGCCGGAATGTCGAACCTGCGGACGATTGGATGCTACAGGCCGTGCCGACGTTACGCGCCGTTTCGGCGAATCTGCAGCACCGGAATGGGAGCTAGGCGTGCGTTCTGGTCTTGCCGGGATCGAAGAAGGGAATGGTTTCAACGACAGCGGAGCAGTCGATCCCGTCGCCTTGCACCTGAAGCGCTGTGCCTGCAGCCGAGGCGGACGGTTTCAGATGGACGAGCGCGAGTGACTTGTTCAGACGGTGTGACCAGGCCGGACTGTTGACCACGCCGACGTCGGCCCCGTTGTGTGTCAGCCGCTCGCCGCCGGCAAGCGCGTCGTCGTGGCCGGCACTGATGCCCGCCAGAACGAAGCGTTCATTGCCTTCGAGGCCGAATGCCGCCTCCCGGCCGCGGAAGTCCGGCTTCTTGCGGCTTACGGTGAACCCGAGACCGACCTCCCAGGGGGAGTGCTCGTCGGTCATGTCGTAACCGAAGAAGAGCAGAGCCGCCTCGACACGGACCTTGTCCAGAGCCGCGAACGAGCAGGGCATGACACCGTCCGCTTCGCCGTGTCCAAGCATGTTGTCCCAGAGGTCGCCGACGACCGTACGGTCGGCGAAGACCTCGTAACCCCGTTCGCCGGAATATCCGGTCCGGGAGACGCGGCATTTATGACCGAACAGTTCCGTCTCCTGATGCCCGAAATATTGCAGCGCAGACAGATCGGCCGACGAGTTGGCATTGAGCAGGTTCAGCGCCTTCGGACCCTGTACGGAAATGTTGTGCAGATCGTCATCGAGTTCGATGTCGACATTCAGTCCTTGAGCGGACTCTGTCAGCCGCTCCATGCTCTCTCCCGAACCGTGGCAAAGCATCCATTCACCGTCTCCGTTATTGGCAACGATGGCATCGTCACAGACGGTTCCCTGCTCTGTCAGGACAGCCCCGTATGCGGACTTTCCCGGTGTCACCCGCGACATGTCCCGCGTCATGACATGGTTGGCGACTTTCTCCGCGTCGGGCCCTCGCAGGAAGACCTTCTTCAGAGGTGACATGTCGAACAGGCCGGCAGCCTCGCGCACGGCATCGTGTTCGTCGTTCGGGTCGGTGCTGTAGCTCCAGGCGGTGCCCATGCCATTCCAGTCCTCAAGATCCGAACCCAGGGCGCGGTGGCGGGAGGCGAGGGCGGATTCACGTGTCGATTCAGTCACTTCGGGTGTTCCTTTTGAAGATAGCCGTTTGTTTCGTTCAGGCTCTGACGGGCGTCAGAACCACTGGTCGGGCGCGGAGCCTTTCTTGCGCTCCACGAAATCGAGAAGCGCCTCATCAATGGCCGGATCGATTGCCGGCGCTTGGTATTCGGCCAGCATCTTCTTCCATTGCCGATTGGCGCGAATTTCGATCGTTTCAGCGCCATCTTCGGACCACTGTTCGAATGATCGGGTGTCGGCAAGTTCGGACATGTAATTGGCTGTCTCGAAGTTCTCCAGCGTGTGCCCGGTGCCGAAGAAGTTTTCGCCAGGGCCGGCCTGCCGGAATGCCGCCGTGCCGAGTTCGTTCTCGTTCAGGGTGAGGCCCGCGACGGCGCGGTGCATCATGCCGCAGCGGTCCAGGTCGATGACGAACTTCTCGTAGCCCATGGAGAGACCGCCTTCGAGCCAGCCTGCCGCGTGCAGGATGAAATTGGCGCCCGCCATCATTCCGGCGTTCATGCTGTCCGCGGATTCCTGCATGGCCTGTCCGTCTGCGATCTTCGAAGCGGTGAGATGACCGCCGCACCGCAAGGGCAACCCAAGGCGGCGGCACAGTTGGCCGATGGCGTAGGTCGAAAGCGTTGCTTCGGGCGTGCCGAAGGTCGGCGCGCCGGTCTTGAGGTTCATGGTCGTGAGGAAGTTGCCGTAAACGACGGGTGCGCCCTTTCGCACGAGCTGGGTGAGGGCAATACCCACCATGGCTTCCGCATGGGCCTGCGCGATGAGGGCAGGCTGCGTCACGGGTCCCATGGCGCCGCCAAGGATGAACGGCGACAGCACGACGCCCTGATTGGCGCGAGCATAGGCCTTGAGCGCGCCGGTCATCACGTCGTCAAACACAAGAGGCGAGTTGACGTTGATGTTGCCCTGAATGACGCAGTGCTCTTCAAGGTAGGCATCACCGAAAACGATGCGCGCCATGGCAATCGAGTCTTCGGCCCGCTCGGGCGCGGTCACGGAACCCATGAATGGCTTGGCGGAGTAGCGCAGGTGCGCGTAGACCATGTCGAGATGGCGCTTGTTTACCGGCACATCGACCGGCTCGCAGACCGTGCCGCCGGAATGATGCAGCCACGGCGTTGAATAGCTCAGTTTCACGAAGTTCCGGAAGTCCTCGATCGTCGCATAACGCCGCCCCTGGTCGAGGTCCGTGACAAACGGCGGACCGTACGCCGGTGTGAGGACGATATGATTCCCGCCGATGGTGATGTTGCGTGCCGGATCGCGGCCATGCATCTGGAACTGGGACGGCGCCGTCCGGCAGAGTGTCCGGGCGAGTCCTTCGTCAAAACGGACCCGGTGGCCGTCGACGGAAGCGCCGGCATCCCGAAACAGGGCCAGCGACTCCTCGTCTCCGTGAAACTCGACGCCGATCTCCTTCAGGATCCAGTCGGCCTGGGCTTCAAGTCTCTGAAGTTCTTCCTCGTCGAGCAGGTCGTAGACCGGCACATTTCGCCTGAGCACGGCTGTTGCCGCCGGGGTGGCACCCGCAGCACGTCTCGCGACGCGGGCAGAGCGACCACCCCGGCGGGCTCCAGGAGGGGTTTTGACCTGTGCGTTGTCAGTTGTGTCCAGGCCGATCATCGTCAATCCACCCGATCAAAAATTCTGTTCTATAAATCTGTAGAGCCGGCGCAGGCCCCCACAATTGTTGGAAGCGTTGAACGCAGTTTGAGGAAATCACACTGTCGACGCCTGCTGCAATCCAAATGATTTGCTCGGTACGTTCAAATTATTTAAACTGAAAGAATGCGCTTCCGCTCCTATGAAAATCTGCGGGTGTTCGATGTCGTGGCGCGGCATTCAAGCTTCACCACTGCTGCAGACGAGTTGAATCTGACCAAGGGTGCGGTCAGCTACCAGATCGCACGCCTTGAAGAAGAACTTGGATTTCCGGTCTTCACACGCCTGCATCGCGGCATCGAGCTGACGGAAAAAGGCAAGCGTCTCTGGCATGTTTCCCAGGCGGCGTTCCACGACGTCGAGCAGACGATCGGGCGGCTGAGGGAGGAGAGTGCCGACCGCATCACGATCGGCATGGCGACCTATTTCGCTTCGCGCTGGCTGTCGCCGCGTCTGATGACGTTCATGGCGGATCATCCCGATATCGGTCTGCGGCTGCAGCCCCTGATCGATCTTTTTGATTTGCGCGCGCAAGGCATCGATATGGCGATACGCTGGGGCAACGGTGACTGGGCGGACATGGAGGTGGAACGACTGTTCCGATGCCCGGCCATTCCGACCGCCGGCAGGGCGATTGCCGAAGACGTTGCCGAAAAGGGCCTGGAAGCCGTCCTGCCGCAACTGACGCTGCTGCGTGATCGGGAAGGCAGTCCTGCGTGGCGCGACTGGCACCGGGTAGCGGACCTCCCGTACAGGTCGGCGCGGGAGGGTCTCGTGATCCCCGATCCCAACGTCCGCGTTCAGGCTGTCATCGACGGTCAGGGGGTTGCGCTCTATGACGAGCTGGTCCGGCCGGAAATCGACGCGGGCAATCTGTTCTTCATTTCACCGGTTGCCCTGAGCGAGTACGGCTATTTCCTGGTGTATCCCGTCGATGCACTTTCCAATCCGGCGCTGAGAGCCTTCCGGGACTGGATCATCGACGAGGCTCGATCAGGGGCTGGGAGCGACGCGTGACGCATTGACGTCTTCATATGATGTTATCCTGCCAGCCGATAATTGAGCGAGGTCGACCATGGCCAAGAAGGTCCTAATCCTCCTGGGTACGAAGAAAGGCGCCTTCATCCTTGACGGTGATGAGGAACGCCAATCCTGGCAGCTGCGCGGCCCGTATTGCGAATGCTGGCCGATGAACCATGTCATTGCTGACGAAGAAGGTGGCACCATCTACGGAGCCGGTGGCAACGAATGGTTCGGACCGGCGGTCTGGAAGTCAAACGATCTCGGCGCGACCTGGACGCATTCGAGTGAGGGAATGGCCTATCAGGCGGGTGAGGATCCGATCAAATCGGTCTGGAGCCTGAGCTCCGGCTCGGGACGTCTATACGCTGGCGTCGAACCGGCCGGGCTGTTCCGGAGCGACGATCAGGGTGAAAGCTGGCAGCACGTCGCCGGATTGCGCGACCACCCATCCCGGAAGGACTGGGAACCCGGCGGAGGCGGACTGATCCTTCATTCCCTGGTTCAGCACCCCGGTGACGATCAGCAGATCTGGGTCGGAATTTCGACGGCCGGCGTGTTCCACACAGCCGATGGAGGGAATTCGTGGCAGCCGCGAAACCGGGGGACGCGGGCGGACTTTTTTCCCGAAGGGCAGAGGTATCCCGAATACGGCCAGTGCGTGCACTGCCTTGTCATGGCACCGGGCAAGCCGGACAGGCTGTATCAGCAGAACCACTGCGGCATGTACCGGAGTCAGGACGGCGGGCTCAACTGGGAGAGCATCGAGGAGGGGCTGCCATCCACCTTCGGCTTTCCCGCTGCAGTCCATCCCCGGGATCCGGACACGCTGTTCCTGCTTCCGCTAAACGGCGACATTGCCGGGCGGTTCGTGCCCGACGGCAAGACCGCGGTCTGGCGGACGCGGGACCGTGGCGAGACCTGGCAGGACTTGCGTGAAGGTCTGCCTCAGGAGAACGCCTATCTGGGCGTGTTGCGGCAGGCGATGACCACCGACCGTCTGGAACCGGCAGGCGTATATTTCGGCTCAAGCTCGGGATCGCTCTTTGCCAGTGCGGATGAGGGTGAGAGCTGGCAGTGCATCGCGCAGCATCTGCCGTCAATCCTGTCGGTCGAAACGTTGATCGTGGACTGACGATCGAGAGTAGGAGAGAGAAAGCTATGCAGGACGCCGCGTCCCTGCCGGATCAAACGACGGTGAATGTCGTACTCACGTCGGCGCTCGTCAGCCTGTTTCCCGGCGCCAGAAGCGAACTTCAGATTTCGGCCGGAACGGTCAGCGAACTGCTCGACAAACTGGACGCCCGCTGGCCGGGCATGCGCGACCGGCTGTGCGATTCCACGCCGCAGATCCGGCGTCACGTGAATATCTTCGTGGACGGAGAACGAGCGGTCCTCGAAACCAGGCTGTCGCCCGGAACAGAAGTGTTTGTCATTCCCGCCGTTTCCGGCGGATGAACGAGGACATCGCATGAAAGGCTATGTGATTTTTCAGGAGACCGTCTTCGATCAGGAGGCGTTCGACCGCTACAAGTCCATGTCGCCCAAGTCGATCGAGCAGTTCGGCGGTTCGTTTCTTGTCAGGGGCGGTCCGGTGGACGTGCTGGAAGGCGAGATGTCTCACGAACGGGTCGTAGTGATCGAGTTCCCGTCGGCTGAAGCCGCGCGAGCCTGGTATCACTCGGACGAATATGCGGATGCCAGAGATCTGCGGCTGAAGATCTCGCGGGGCGACGCCATTCTGGTCCAGGGCATCTGATCATTTCGGTCCGAGAGACTACTTTCTCTTCACGACCTTCTTTCCGACCACGCGGCCTCCGGCCGTTTCGATCCAGACTGCCGAATAGTCTTCACCGAGCCGGCCACGAACGACGTAACGCTGTCCGGCGACCGGCTTGAACTTCACGTCGCCTCTGACTTCGTAAGTCTTGTTGAAGAGCGTGGATATGGGCGCGCTGAAGAACGTCTGTCCGACAAGACTCACGGTGATCGCCTTTGTCGGCACGCGCCGCTTGTGCGGGACGGGTTTGAAATAGCTGCCCTGGCCGTAGTAGCGGCTTGCCGTTGCTGATCGAATGTCCACCACATACTTGCCGTCAATTCGGTCGGCATAGAAGAACTCGGCTTTGGCCGGTTTGAAAATGCCGGCTTCGACGAAGTTCTTCGAGCTGTCGGCTAGGGTGGCGGTGGGGCCCTTGTAGTCGTCCGGCAGAAATTTGGATGTGGTGAGACAGCCGGTCAAAAAGAGGGAAAGCGGAACGAGTGCGAGAAGACGCAGTTTCAGCATTGGCGGTACGGTCTCCATTGGTTTCGGTGATGGGAACCGAGAGGAGCGGGACATCGGGGAACGGTCAGAGGAGCAAGGCCGTCGGAATTGAGATTCCTAAATTAAGCGGGAATATATTCAAAAATTTTTATTTGAGAATTGACGGATATCAAGGCGCAATTGGGTCATTGCGCGCGCGTTTGCGCTGTCTGCGTACTCAGGCGGTGCCGATTGTCGGTTCATCGGCCGTTCAGGCCGATGCAATATGATCACCCTAACGACATTTGCCTGACGGCCATTGGGCCGGCCTTCGATTGCCGTGCTGGATTGGCTCGTCAGAGCTGCGGGATACCCGAATTTTGCGGTAGCGGCAGAGGAGGGATGCGAGCAGATGATCGACCGCCGGACATTCAATACCGGTCTCGCTGCAGGGATTGGAACCTCTCTGGTGTCCTCCGGTGCGGCAGCAGCCGAGTATTCCGGGCCAAATGTCATCATCGTGCGCTTCGGCGGCGGTGTCAGGCGGCGCGAAACTATTGATCCGAAGCATACCCACGCGCCGTTCTTTCTGAACACCATGGCGAAGCGCGGCGTCCTGATTCCCAACGTGACGATTGCTCAGCTTGACGGAGTTGATACCTCTCACGCCGAGGGTACGCTGAACATCCTGACCGGACGGTATCTGGGCTACCGGGATGCCGGCTCGAGATTCCTGATGGACCGTCTGGAGCCGACCCAGCCGACTCTGTTCGAGTACTTCAGGCAGGCATTCAGCGTGCCGTCGCATCAGGCGTTGCTGATCAACGGCGAGGATCGCCCGCAGGAGGAGTTTTTCACGTACGGCGTGCACCGCCACTACGGCATATCCTACCGTTCGGAGATGCTGAGCCTTCATCGCTTCAAGCTCTACAAACTGGCGCAGATCCTGAAAGCAGGGCAGGGAACCGACGATGAGCTGGCCGCTGCAAAGAAAGAATACGACAAGCTGCTGGCGGCGGACGCGCGCAAGGTTGACCCACGGCAGTCAGGTCCGATCGAACGATTCTGGGCGCGGTGGCGCAAACACTACGGTGACAGCGGTCTGGTCAATCCGCGTGGCGACCGGCTGCTGACGGCGCTGGCGCTGCGGGCCATGGCCGAATTGCAGCCGCAGCTCATGATGATCAACTACCAGGATCCCGACTATGTGCACTGGGGTAACGCCTCGCACTACACCCGGGCGATTTCGGTCATCGACGAGGGACTGGCACGTCTGGTGAAAGCGGTCGACAGTGACCCGTATTATCGCGACCGCACGGTTTTCGTCGTGGTTCCGGACTGCGGCCGCGACGCGAACCCGCTGCTGGAACTGCCATTCCAGCATCACTTCAATACACGATCAGCGCATGAGATCTGGGCTCTGGTGTGCGGCCCGGGGATCGTTCGGGACCGGACGCTCGACAAGGCGGTCGATCAGAGCGCAATTGCCCCGACGGTGGCGGCGATCATGGGTTTTCGTGCTGAGAAGGCCGAAAGCGGTCCGATTACGGAGATCTTTGCCTGATGGCGGACGTGGCGGCGATATCGGCGATCGAAGCGCCCGCTCGGCGTGGCCTGTTCGTCCGGCTGATCGGCGGTTTGAAGAATTTGCTGTTCGGTTCTCTCCTCTGTGTGACGCCCGTGACCGCGATCATTGTGCTGGGTTGGCTCATGGGTCTCATGCGGCGCGTCGCATTGGGCCGCCTTGGCGTATCAGTCGAGCGTCAGCCTACCGGGTGGATTCTGGGGGCTCGCGGCAACGGAATTCGCAACCGTCTCGTAGGTGGCCTCTGGAACAACCTTCGAACGGGTTTCGGTGGTCTGGTGAGCCTCGCCCTGGCGACGCTCCCCTTCACCGGGCTTTGGCTTCTGGCGTGGTGGGCCGGTTGGGAGAATTCGTTCAACAAGGGCTATGAGCAGGCCTGGGTCGGTCCGGTCGTCGGCCTGACCGGCGTTGCCGTCGGAGTCCTGGTGATGATCTATCTGCCGATGGGTCTGGCACACCAGGCGGTGGAACGGCGGTGGCGCGCTTTGTTCGAAACCCGAAGGGTCAGACGATTGATCGACGGGGCCGGTTGGGGATACGTGCTGCTTGCGGCGTTCTCCGTGATCGCAGCACTGCCGCTTTTCGGGCTGCGCGGTCTCCCGGTGTTCGTCGAAGGTCTGATCCCGGGATTCGCCGATCTTCCGAAGGAGAAAGTCAACGGCATCAAATCTCTGGTCGTGCTGTTCAGTGGCGCGTATGTGTTTGTTTCATTGACGATCCTTCGTGCCTGGGCAGCGCGTCTCTACGCGTCTGCCGCCCTCAGGATTGCAGGCCGGGAAGGGGAGGACATCTGGGACGGCACGGTCATTGCCTCAATGCTCGAGAAGGCGGGATCGACCGGTGAGCCGGGAAGACGATCCTGGCTGATCATCCGGATTGTGCGAAGCCTGTTCCTGCTTGCCATCTGGTTTGGCCTGGTTGTCCAGATATTTGTCAGCCAGTTCCTTCACCACAACTGGTGGTTCTGGGTGAACCATCCCTATCTGGGGCTGCCCTGGCTTCCATGAGCAACTTCGCGGTCAGGGCAGATAGTCTCCGGGCTTGAACGCATTCAGGATCTCCAGCACTGCCATCAGGTTGTGCTGAACATTGTCGACGCGGATCGTGTTGTCATAGACGGTCGTGCGGATGCCGCCACGCACCAGATCGCGTTTGGAGACGTAGTACATATCGACATTGTCGCGGAACTCCAGCTGCATCAGGCTGCGAAGACCGCGGAGGATGGCGATCCGATACGTTTCGGCCCGCGCGGTATCCCCGGTTTCACGCGCGACACGGAAGGCCTGAATGAAACTCTCCAGATAAACGCCCGTGGAAGAGGCATGCGGCGGTCCGAACTGACGGCGATCAGGATCGTAGAAGCGGCCGTCGGTGTCGGGAAACCGCTCTGAAGGCTTCTGCTGCATGCCCAGAAGCCAGTCGTTCATCGCAAGAATCTTGTCGACCAGATCGGCGTCGCGTGTCTGCCGCCACAACTGACTGTAGGCCATCGTGTGCCATGGGATGAAGGCTGGGTTCCTGTTGTCCTGATGCCATTGCCAGTAGTAGTCGATGCTCTTCCTGATCCTGGCGAGGAGATCGCTGTCCGGGTTTTGTGCGTAGACGCTCGTCAGGTAGACGAGCGCTTCGCCCGGATAGAAATTCTGATTGTCGTTCCGGCCGGCCGGCTTGAGGAACGTGCGGAACGAACCGTCGTCGGCCTGCAGCCTCAGGATCGTGTTTCTCAACCGGCCCTCGATCGTCCTGAAGGCCACGCTGTCGGGATGCTCGTGAAGAGCCAGCGCGGCAAGAGCCAATGCCCCGAGTTTCACTTTGCCGCCATATTCGATCGAACCGAATTCGCCATCGTCCATGTAGAACTTGCGGAGGTTGTAGGCGATGTTCCGGCCTGCAATCTCGGCGACGGTCTCGTCGCCGAAATGCCGCCCGGCCCGGATGAGCGAAACCGTGGCCATCCACTGCCTGATCATGTTGTTGGCAGACGACTCCTTGCCCGAACTCGGCCAGTACTTGTAGGTCATGCGGCCGCTGTCGCGCACGTTCCTGATCATCCAGTCCGACATCCGGCGCGCCAGCGATGCGATGGAACCCTGGGTCACGAAATCATCGCGCACGAGGCTGTTGCCTCTGAACATCCGGGCCGAACGCCGGTTCGATTCGAGGTGGATGAGATACTGCTCGGCAGCAAAGCGGTGAACAGAAATGGCGTCGGGGTCGGTGCTCAAATCGATCTTGTGCTGCTCCGAGAAACGCTTGATCACCCGGTCGAAAGAGCGGTTCGATGCAATCATCTGGGTCGGGCCGACGCGCTCCATCGTCTCGCCATGCTTGATCTCAATGCCGTAGATGCCCCGCGACAGATTGGAGAGCCAGGCATTTCGTTTCGAGCGCGGAACCGGCCTGAAGGCATAGGCGATCACAAGCTCGGCGACTTCACCGTTGGCGGCGGCCTGGCTGCTGCGCTTCACCTGTTCGATGGCGCTTTTCAGGGCATCGACACCGGTTTGCGGACGGGTCCAGATGTCCGTGATCTTGACGCCCTGTCTGCGTACGGCCAGGTAAACGGCGACATCATCGCGTTGAAGGATGGCGGGGATGCTCTGCGGCAACGTTTCGCCCTGCCACAGCGCGGCTGTGACGGCGCCCATGCTCTGGGCTGCCGCCTCGTTTTGGGAGTCGCTGACCACAGTGACATCCTCGCGCGAGGACTTCGCAGCGTGGCCCGTGCGGTCAAAGACCGGGACGAATATCGCCAGTGCGAACAGGAAGCTTGCCGTCATGCCCGTGCGCAAGCATCGGCGGAGATCGGCAGACGCCCGTCCGGTCGTCAGGCAAGTCATGACTGTGTGGCAGATCCGTGCAAGCATCTAGTTTGAGTTCGCTTTGGTCCAGCCATCCTTGATCAGGTCACGCTCTGCCGGTCCGACCACCGGGGCGCCGGAGATCGAGCCCTTGATGAAGTCGTCGACCGGCGAGGTCATGCCACCGCTTGCGGTCGTATATACCGACTCGCTGGTGTCCGTGGCGTCGATCATGACGGTAATGACCGGTGACCACGTGCCCGAGGGCTCACGGCATGCCACGCCGTCAAAAGCCTGTTTTCTGTCTGGCGCCGATTCACTGTGAATATAGTGGCGGCAATGTCTGCCCCGATTGTCGACATAGGTCAGCAAGGGCAGGACATCGGCGGATCCGTTATCGGTTGCGATCGGCACGACAGTGCCGCTGTTCGCCGTCGTCAGAACCTGGGCGATGCGGGGATCGAGTCCACCTGAATACGAATTGCTGCCGTGCAGCCAGAAACCAATCAGTCCTCCGGCCACAAGCGTGACGCAGGCAGCGGCCGCCATTCCGAATCCCTGAAAAGGTGTAACCCAGCGTGATTGACGCGCTTTCGAAAGATCGACCACCTTGTCGTCGCTTTCTGCGGACCGGGCTGCTTCGAACGGCGCCAGGACGGCCTCAGGCAAGGGCTCCCGCAACGTGCCGTCCAGCGCCTGCCGGGCAAGCTCCGCACCGCCCCGAAGCATATCGGCCCGGGCGCGCAGCTCAGGATCCTGAAGAATCTGTTCAATCACCTCGGCGTGTTGCTCGTCAGGCAGCATTCCGTCGACATATGCCATCAATGTTTCATCGTCGATCTTGGTCGTCATCATCTTGATCCCTATTGCGACTGACGAGAGGCAGCATTTTCACCGTGAACCATCTCCCACAACCGGACGCGGGCGCGGGACAGACGGCTCATCACGGTTCCGACCTTCAGGTCCAGCGTTTCGGCCGCTTCCTTGTAGGAAAAGCCCTCGACGCAGACCAGGATCAGCACCTCGCGCTGATCATCCGGAAGCTCGCGCATGGCGGCCATTGTCTTTCCGTAGAGATTTCGCGTCTCCACTTCCGTCCGGGTGTCGCCGCCGACAACTGTTGCCAACTGATCCATGTCCGCCACCGTGTTGCGCGTCTTTTCCTGACGCATCCGGTTGATCCAAAGGTTCTGCGCAATTCTGTAGAGCCAGCTGTCGAGACGGGTTCCTTCCTGCCACAGATGCAGTCGGGAGAGTGCCCGTTCGCAGGGCATCTGAGTCAGCTCGTCGCCTTCGACTTCGGAGCCGGTCAGTCCTCTGCAGAACCGCCGCAATCGCGGTAACATCGCGATCAGATGTGATTTCGTATCGGTCATCTCTTTTGATCGCCTTGACGCGTGACTGCGGCTGTTATGCTGGGACAACAGGTGATCGCAGAATTAATTCCCATCTTTTTGACATATTTTGTCATTTTTCGCTGACCTAGCCGTTCGATTGTGTGAGGCGTTTCCGGCTTTTCTCATGCCACCTGGGAAGCCGGTCAGATGCTGAAGCGGAGCGGCAAGCCTATACCAGCAGGCGAGTCGCCCGAACACCGTCTTTGACGCAGCTGTGGTTATGGGAAAAGGAGGCGGTGAAGACCTCGCCGACCGGCTCAGTCTTCACCTAGGAGGAAGGGAGGAGGAAACTCTTCAGGCAACCCGACGGTGATCCGGATCACCGTTCGCCATGATGCCGGCAACAAGCTCTGCAGCGTATTCCGGATCGCAGAGCTGCTTCGCTGTTGCCACGGAGACGGAGGACAGGGCCTCGGCTTCGTCGATGGCCAGGGGCGAACAACTGACCAGGCCCGAGACGACCAGGGGTTCGATGCCAAGTCCGCGCAGATGCGAGACCCCGCCGGCCACGCTCAAGGCGTCCGGTGCTGCAAACAGGAGCCCTGACATCCGATTGCGAAAGCTCTGCCGGTCAAGCAGTTCGGCGGTCTCGGACTGGCAGACGCCATCCGCCAGTTCGACAACCGCGATGTTCGCGCCGGACGCGGCGGCGAATGAAACGAGAGTTCCAAAACCCTGTTCAATACGGTCGAGCGGCTGACGGTAAGTCGACGCCATTCCGACATCGGTAAAGTCAGCGACGATCGGAACCCCAGCGTCGCGGAATGCGTTGAAGTCGCCAAAGGCGCCGGTTCCGGTCGCTTTCATTCCGGCAACCCTGTATCCGGCTCTGCTCAGGCCGTGAGCCAGGCTGAACGCCGTCGTTGTCTTGCCCGAATTCATAGAGGTTCCGACAACGACGATAACGGGGAGGGCGAACGACTCCGGTTTGAACGGCAGAGCGTACCTTTCGATATTGATGACCTTGCCTTCGGAATCCGTCAGCAATCCGAGCGGTCTGACTTTTGTCGGAGTAGCCATTTTGCCGTGCGACTTCCTTGCCTGTCCGACAATGCCACCGCCTGCAACCAGATCGGCACCTTGCGGGTCGAGCGCCGCGATCGCTTCGAACTGATCAGGCGCATAGCGATCACCGCAGGTCAGAACGACGGTGTCGCCGTCAAAAAAGTCGGAATGACGGCCCTCGGCGAGCTGCAGACGCTTGTGCTGCCCGATCTTGAGGACTTGAGCCAGAACGAGGTCGCCCGAGCGCACGTTTGCCAGATCGCCGCTGATGCCGTGGGCGTCACAACGCCTGACCCGGCGGGTTGTAAACGCCCACTTGGCGGTGCCGGGAACAGGCTTGTTCAGATTGACTGCGCTTGACATGTGTGACTCCTTTGAAACGGTCGATTAATGCGATTTGAATTCGTGTCTCACCAAGGGATTGATTGCAGCGACAACAGGCGGCCCGGGGGTTTATTCCAAATAATTTCGATTGAAACGAAATTCGATCCGGGCTCACGGGGAATAAAGTTGCGTTATGATTGTTGTCGTTCCGGAGAGTAGGGCTGCAACCTCCTGACGGGCGCGGCCTCGACCTTAAATCTGGTGAAACGAAAATGACTCAGATCCTGGATGATTGGACCATTCGAGTTCGCGCTTTGGCACTTCCCTTAGCCATGTTCGGGCTCGTTTTTGTCGCGGCAGCTGCTTTGCCGGGCCAGTCAGAGATCTTCGGCACGACCCCGGCCTATGCTGACGGAGACGGCGATGGTGACGGGGACGGCGATGGGGACGGTGATGGCGATGGAGATGGAGATGGGGACGGCGACGGTGACGGTGACGGCGACGGCGATGGGGACGGCGACGATGGCGGCGACGACGGCGATGACGGGGCCGGAGCGTCCAGCGGCCGCAGCGGTGCCGGACAAACGCGATCCGGAGGCTTCCTGGGCCTGTTTGGATTTGGCAGATCAAATACGGGCCGGTCGGCGCGTGGTCCCTCGGGTGACAGCGCGTCATCAGGTGGTGGAATCGATGCCGCCCGGCGGGAGGTCATCGGACTGGATCTCGGACCGGAAGATATTACCGCGGCTCAGGAACTGGGGCTGACGGCCATCCGGCAGGTACCGCTTCCCAATATCGGCGTGACGATGACGATCTTTGCAGGCGAGGAGATCGACAATGCAGCGGACGCGTTGGGTCTGCTGCGCGCTTCCCGCCCTGACATCTCGGCGTCTCCGAACGCAACCTACGACCTGAATGCCGGGCCGTGCGCCAGTGAAGACTGTTTTGGCCATGTCCTCGTCAACTGGCCGCTGACGACGGCGGAATGCGGTGAGGGTGTCCGGATCGGAATTGTCGACACCGGTGTTGACATGCAACACCCCTCGCTCAACCAGGCGAAGATCGAGACGGCGCGCTTCGCGAAAGACGCCATTCCGGTTTCGACCCTACATGGCACGGCAGTTGCTGCCTTGCTCGTCGGCAGTGTTCCGAACAAGTTCGCCGGCCTCGTGCCATCCGCGCAGCTCTATGTCTCGGATGTGTTCGACAGGAGCGGCAATGACGTCAAGGCGACGACCGATGCTCTGCTTCGGGCTCTAGACTGGCTGGCCGGTCAGAACGTTGACGTGATCAACATGAGCCTGAGCGGACCTCCTAACGAGCTGCTGCAGAAGGCGATCGAAAACGTTGCTGGGCGCGGGATCACGATCGTGGCTGCCGCCGGCAACGGAGGTCCCACCGCAAAGCCTGCCTTCCCGGGCGCCTACGAAGATGTGCTGTCCGCTTCGGCGGTCGACAAGCTGCTGCGGCCGTATCGCAAGGCAAACCGCGGTGACTATATTTCCTTCGTGGCGCCGGGCGTAAATCTGTCGTTGCCGAAGACACGCAACAAGTCGCTGTGGTCCGGAACGTCGTTCGCGAGTGCCTATCTTGCGGGCCTGGCCGGCGAAATCATCGGAGACAAGCGGGGCAGCACCAATGGTGAGGTGCTCAGGGTGCTCCAGGAAAACAGTCTTGATCTGGGTGCGCCCGGCAAGGATCCCGTGTTTGGCTGGGGCCTGGCGCGATATCAACCTCAATGCAAGTGAAGCCGGCTTAACTCAGACGGTGGATGCGGTGGCCGGGGGGCCATGTGCGAGAAGGAGATTGGCGGGATGGGAAGACGACTGCACTGCGGAGTGGTGCTTGCCGCGCTTGTAACTCCCGTAGCTGCGCAAGCTGAAATCACGGTAGAACGAGGTTACCAGTCTGCGACCGCACCAGAGAAAGGGATTGTGCTTCACCTGCATGATTGCCGAGGCCTGAGGCCTACAGGCTGGGTCCACGCCTGGTTCAGCCACCTCGAACGGTCCGGATACAAGGTCTATGCCCCCGACAGTTTTGCCGAGAAGCGGCGGAAGCGCGCCTGTTCCTGGCCCAATCCCGTACGTGAAAGCATTTATCGCTTGCGCGAATCCCAGACCGAGCGCGCACTCGCGGCGATCCGGAAAGATCACCCGGGCATGCCGGTATATGTCTGGGGACATGGAGAAGGTGCGTGGCTCGCGCTGCGTTTGAAGTCAGAGCTGACGGGTGTCTTAACAACCGGCGCAATATGCGGCTATGGCCGAAAAGGTGCCGTCAATTTGACAGAAGACACCCCCGTTCTGGCACTGGTCGGCGATCCGAAGGTGGATCGTTTCCTGCGCCGCGAGTTGAGGTACAAGCGCAAGAAGTCCGTGGCCGACGTCTGCTCCGTGCCGTTTGCCGCCGACAACAGGAACTGGCAGTCTCTGGAGGGCTCAGGGCGCATTGCGGCGCCATGGGATCCGGAAGTGCGTGCGGCTGTGAACACCGTCATCCCGATTGCGCAGGATTACACCGGCGTGCTGCCGGACGAAGACAAGGTCAGCGCCGCCGGCCTGCGGATCGGTGCTGCCGGGCGCAGGGAATTCCGCAGGGATTATCGCAACAGCGCGCGGCGAAAGGCTTTTGCGATCGGACCGTTCGGATATTACGGATTCTCCACCGCCTGGGGGAACGATCGCGATGCAGCCATCGATGCGCTTTATCGATGTAACCGGGTGCTGCAGCGGAACGTCACGACGGGGGATCCGAAGTGCGCGATCTATGCGGTCAACGGCTCGATCAAGCTGCGCGGTCCGACGCGCGAGACGCTAAGGTCCGCGCAGAAACAGTTGAGAGAACTCGGCTTCAGGCCTGGTCCGGCCGACGGTATCTGGGGGCGCAGGACGCGCGCCGCACTGAACGAACTTCGCGCCAAGCACAACTTGCCGCCGGTCGACCGGTACGGAAAGTCGAGTGCCGCTTTGCTGGAACGGCTCAGCCAGGAAACACAGCAGTAGAGCTGGCCGGCGCCGACTGTCTCAGGCTGGCCTGGAGCTTGCCGTTTTGAGGACGTCCCAGTAGCTGGCGCCGATTTCCATGCGGTCGCCATAGCCTTTTTCAAGCATCAGGGCGTGAAGTTTCGGAAGGTTCCAGCACGGGACATGCATCACGAGGTGGTGCTCCAGATGGTAATTCACCCAGTAGGGTGCGAGGAAGAACGCGGTGAGAGGATCGGCCCTGGTCGTCCGGACGTTTTTCAGGGGATTGTCCGAGAATTCGACGGCACCGTGTTCGGCGATGTTCCGGACGCGCAGGACAAGCTGGTACCAGGTCAGAAGCGGCAAGATCCAGAATAGCGGATACAGCCACCAGACTCCGAGCGCGGTCAGGAACAGCAGGAAGCCAAGATTGAACATCAGGGCCTTGCTGAAGTTAGGCCCGCTGAAGTTCTGACTCAGTTGCTCGTAGTCCGGATCGTCCTTGTCGACGTCGCCTGCCATCTGGAACTCGAATGCGATCTGCTGCGCGCGCTGCTTGATCCCGGTCTGTCCGGTGATGTCGCGAAACAGCTTGCGCATGAGGCTGGCCCGTGTCGTCGGGAACGGTCTCGACAGAACCAGGTCGGGGTCGTCTTCGGTCTGGGTGAAGCGGTGATGCTTGAGGTGGTAGTGCCGATAGGCGGCAAGGTCGGCGAGAATGGGTCTTCCGCACAGCCAAGTGCCGGCGAACTCGTTGAGCCACGAAGTCTTGAACAGCGCGTTGTGGGCGGCGTCGTGCATCAGGATCGCCAGTCCAAGCTGACGCGACCCGATGATCATGACCGCGAGGACCACTGTGAGCGGATTCGGAGCCCAGACGACCAAGGTCATTGCACCGGCGATGCACGCCCAGCAATGGAAAACCATCAAGGCACCCATGAGGTCGGACCGGCGGGCAAGGGGCCTGATCTCGTCAGAGCTGAAAAAGCGCGTGGTCTGGGTCATCAAAGAGTTTCCAGTGTTGCCGGCCGTCATACTCCGGTTATTGCCGGCGTCGGATGTTCCGGATCAATTCGCCAGACGCAGGCCGCCGAGTTCTTTGTATATGGTCTCGTGACCTTCGGGTGACAGGCAATCGAGTTTCACTTTTGCACGGAACGCTGCTGACTGCGCGGCGTCGAACTTCGCTCCGGATGCGAGGACCTTCCTGATGTCGGCAAGGAGCGCTGCGCCGATCTCGATCAGCTTCGGCCGAATTTCTGTCTTGAGATCAGGCACCGGGTCCGGAGGCTGTGCTTCATTGTTGCTCCACCGGGCAATCCAGCAGTTCTGGATTTCCTTGGCTGCGGTTATCTGAGCCTGAAAGAACGGCTTGGCTGTCTCTGCGGCCAACCCGACCTTCGCCGCAGACTGGGTTGCCTTTTCGAGCACGACGGCCTCACGTCCGAGATCTTCCACCGCCACATCGCGGGCGCGTTTCCACGCGGCGACCGGTTTCATGAGCGCCAGCCGTTCCCCGATCCTGGTGAACACCGTATCCGTGGCCGTATCGGCTCCGGCCTCAAGGGCGGGGAAAGTCAGAATGGCGAGTGTCAGAATTGGAATGCAAACGCGTTTCATCATTGCACCACGTTAATGCCCGTGGAGGCCAAACTCAACGAAGCTCGCTTTTTCGCTGATACAGCGCCGGTTCTGCGGATTCAAAAATGTGATTGCCGATCGATCTATCTCTAAATCGCCGTTCTCGCTATCATCCTCTCGGCTTCGCAAAGACCGGGGACTGCCGAAAGGGCCTGCCAAAGAATATGCGAAGCGATTCCGGCGCGCGAGATAAAGCCGGCCGCACGATACACGGCCGGACTAAGCGGCAAATGAGCGTTGAAGACTCAAACACGGGAGGATTGGAATGAAACACATCGGTGTTGTTGCGGCTGCTCTGGCCATGATCTGCGGAATTAGTGTCGTTCAAGCTGAACCGATTTCAGCCGACAGGATCAAGGCTGTCACGGGCAAGGTCGACAAGGCGGCCATTATCGCTAACAACGCCGAGACAAAAAACTGGCTGAGCCACGGTCTCGACTTCGCGGAGACGCGCTTCAGCAGACTCGACCAGATCAATACCGGGAACGTTGGCCAGCTCGGGCTTGCTTGGTCCTATGGCCTCAATTCGCGCCGGGGCGTCGAAGCGACGCCGATCGTTGTCGATGGCGTGATGTATGTGACCGCGTCCTGGAGCATTGTGCACGCGCTCGATGCGAAGACCGGAAAGGCGATCTGGACCTACGATCCGAAGGTGCCACGCGATTACGCCTACAAAGGCTGTTGCGATGTGGTGAACCGTGGCGTTGCACTTTACGAAGGCAAGGTTTTCGTCGCGACTTATGACGGACGGCTCGTGGCCATCGACGCAGCGACGGGTGACAAGGTGTGGGAGAAGGACACGATCATCGATCGGAAAAAGTCCTACACCATCACAGGGGCACCGCGTGTTTACAACGGCAACGTGATGATCGGGAATGGCGGCGCCGAATACGGCGTGCGCGGCTACATAACGGCCTATGACGCCAAAACAGGGGAACAGAAGTGGCGCTGGTTCTCGGTCCCGGGCGATCCGTCGAAGCCTTACGAAGATATTTCCATGGAACGGGCCGCCGGAACCTGGGATCCGGCCGGCAAGTACTGGATTGCCGGCGGCGGTGGCACGATGTGGGATTCCATGGCGTTCGATCCGGAGCTGAACCTGATGTATGTCGGCACCGGGAACGGCAGCCCGTGGAACCGGCACAAGCGCAGTCCCGGCGGTGGCGACAATCTCTATCTCGGATCGATCGTCGCGCTGAACCCGGACACCGGCGAATATGTCTGGCACTACCAGCAGACACCCGGCGACAACTGGGACTACACATCGACGCAGCACATCATTCTTGCTGATCTCGTGATCGATGGAAAGCTGCGCAAGGTGCTGCTGCACGCGCCCAAGAATGGGTTCTTCTACGTCATCGACAGGACCGACGGTCGCTTCCTGTCGGCGGAGAATTTTGTCGAGGTGACCTGGGCCCAAGGTTATGACGCCAACGGCCGACCGATCGAGACACCCGGTGCGCGCTCGAAGGACAAGCCGTGGGAAACCATCCCCAGTGCATTCGGGGCACATAACTGGCATCCCATGTCGTTCAGTCCTCAGACCGGACTGGTCTATATCCCGGCTCAGGGCGTGCCCCTGGTTCAGCAGCATGACAAGGACTTCAAGCTCGACACCCATCTGGCCGGCAGGCCGCACAGCAATCTC
This sequence comes from Hyphomicrobiales bacterium, assembly GCA_965198845.1. Lineage (GTDB taxonomy): Bacteria > Pseudomonadota > Alphaproteobacteria > Rhizobiales > JAJFHC01 > CBDAQD01. Next base: position 4,089,797 of record CBDAQD010000002.1, on the reverse strand, counting down.
GGATGGAATCTCGGTTTCCTCCTGAACACGATCCCGCCGAAGGCCAAGCCCTTCGGCCACCTGCTGGCCTGGGATCCCGTGGCACAGAAAGAAGTCTGGCGTCAGGAATATGTTTCGCCGTGGAATGGCGGGACACTGGCCACAGCCGGCAATCTGGTGTTCCAGGGCACGGCCGACGGTCGTTTCCTGGCCTATGATGCAACGACAGGTGCGGTGCTCTGGCAAACGCCTGTGGGGTCAGGCGTCGTTGCCGCGCCCGCAACGTGGGAGCTCGACGGCCAGCAGTATGTGACCATCGCGGTCGGATGGGGCGGCGTCTACGGGATGCTGCAACGCGCCACCGAACGTGTTGGCCCTGGGCGCGTCTACACATTCGCGGTGGGCGGTAAAACCGACATGCCGGAGACTGTTTCGAGCGACCGGATCAAGCTCGTTGCGGGTGTCGCCTATGACAAGGAACAGGTTGCTGAAGGTGCCGGTCTCTATGTCTCGAACTGTATGTTCTGTCATGGTGTTCCCGGCATCAACAATGGCGGGAACATTCCCAATCTCGGGTTTTCGAGCGCCGAGACCATCAAGAAACTTGATGATGTCCTTTTCAGCAATGCGTTCGCCGACAAAGGGATGCCAAGCTTCAAAGGCAAGCTCACCTCCGATGAGGTGACGAAGATCGTGGCCTTCATTCAGGGCACGGCCGACGCGATCCGCAATTGATATGAGTCTGCGGTGTCAGGCTTTGTGCCCGCCGGCATGAAGCCTGACAGACAGCTTGAGGGCGTGTGATGGACGTTTATACCGCAACGGTCCGTTGGGAGCGCGGCGACGATGATTTCGCCAGCGGCCGATACAGCCGCGGCCATGTCTGGTCGTTCGACGGCGGTGCGGAAGTGCCGGGCTCATCGTCACCGCACAGTGTCCGCGTGCCGTACTCCGTCGAGGAGAATGTCGATCCGGAGGAGGCGTTCGTGGCATCGCTCTCCAGCTGCCATATGCTGTTCTTCCTCCATTTCGCCCAGAAGGCCGGCTACGTTGTCAATGCTTACACAGACGAGGCCGAGGGCGTCATGGAGAAGAACGAGGATGGCAGGATGGCGGTTACCCGCGTGACGCTACGGCCGGTCGTTCACTATGAAGGCGCCGCGCCTGACCGCGCTGAAGAGGAAGAGCTTCATCACAAGTCGCATGATGCCTGTTTCATCGCCAACTCGGTGAAATCCGAGATCCGGGTGGAATTGCCTGATTGACAGACCTGTGAGCGGCTTACCCTTGACTAGTCAGGTTGACGCAACGACATCTAACAGCGGCTATCTTTTAATTGTGTGAGGGATAAATGGATCGCAGAACCTTCGTCCGTGGCGCAGCTGCCGCTGTAACCTGTCCGATATGCGCCGGTCTGGCGGTCAGTTCGGCGTCGGCGGCCGGAAAAGCACCCTGGTCCTATGGTGGTGAAGACGGGCCGGCAAACTGGGGCAAGCTCGACCCCTCATATTCCGCCTGCAGCGCCGGCGTCCAGCAGTCTCCCATCGATCTCAGCAATGCCGTCAACGCAGAAATCGGCAAGAAGGCGATCAGCTGGAATCCGGTACGGCTGGCCGAGGTCGTCAATAACGGTCACACGATCCAGGTGAACACGCCTGGCGCCGGTATCATGGATCTGGACGGAATTTCATACGACTTGCTCCAGTTCCATTTCCATCACAAGAGCGAGCATACGGTCGACGGCGAACAGTTCCCGCTGGAAGTACACTTCGTGCACAAGGAAACCAGCGGCAGCGGGCTGGCGGTTATCGGGGTGTTCTTCTCCGAAGGCGACGAAAACGCGTCACTGACGCCGATCTGGGCCGCGGCGCCCGACAAGGAAGGCAAGGGCTCGAGTGCCGACAAGGTGGATCCGATGGCCATGCTCCCGGATTCGCGTGCCGGGTTCCGTTACTCCGGATCGCTGACCACGCCGCCCTGTTCCGAAATCGTGGCCTGGAACGTTCTGAAGCAGCCCATCACCGCGTCCAAGGCGCAGATCGAGACATTCGCCAAGTTGTTCCCGAACAATGCCCGTCCGGTGCAGCCGTTGAACCGTCGTTTCATTCTCTTCGGCGGTTAGCGATACCGGGATTCACACCTCATCGTTTTGTACAATGCCCCGACTGCCCAGCGCAGTTCGGGGCATTGTCGTTCTACCTGCACTGGCGATGCCCCCTGCGAATAGATCCCAACCGGCAATAACGCCTTGCTAACGCTGCGCGCAACGCTCTAGCGTTGTAGACGGTCGTAGTCGGCCATTTGTAGGCACGTGTTCAGGGGAGATGCCGCAACCATGTTCGAACGCAGGATGGACGCTCTCAGAGCTCGACTCGGTGAAGCCGGGATTGATGTTGCGCTGATCACCGATGACGACAGCGTCTATTACTTCACCGGCTACTACGACTATCTCCACATGGATTTTGGGCGGCCGACGATCCTGGTCGTTCCCAGCGATGGTTCCAGCGTTCTGATTACGCCGAGCATGGAATCGGATATGGCCGAGGCGGCAGCGCGTGTCGACCGGATAGAGCCCTGGAACGACGGCATGGGCCTGGAATGGCGGGAGTCGCTGCCTGGTCTGCTGAAAGGCGCGACCAGAGTCGCTGTCGAGACCGATCAGATGCCGCCGGTCGTGCGCGGTTTCGTGGATGGTCTCGTCGACCGGCAGCATATCGTTGACGTGACGGACGTCGTCGCGGACATGCGAATGATCAAGTCTGCCGAGGAACTTTCTCTGGCCCGGCATGCCGGCGAGGTGGCCATGGCGATGATGGCCGCCGGGCGAAGTGCGATCGGGGAAGGTGTTCCCGAATACGAAGTGGCGCTTGCCACGTCCTCCGCGGGCACGCGCAAGGCAGCGGAACTGCTGGATGCGCATTATCAGGATGGGCGGATGTCGCCGAACACCCACTTCCTGCAGATCATGGCCTCGGGTCATGAGACGACAATGCCGCATCACCGGGCCAGCCGGCGGCGGCTCGAACGAGGTGATCCGGTTTTCCTGTGCTTCTGCGGCATGACCAATTTTCACAGGTTCAAGCTTGGATTCGACCGGATGTTCTGGGTCGGCGAGGTGGCCGATAAATCGCAGGAGGAGGTTTACCGGGTGACCGTTGAAAGTCAGGCGGCGGCGCTCAACGTAATCCGGGCAGGTGTCACCGCGGAGGAAGTGCACGCCGCCTACGCCGATGTCATTCAGGGCGCGGGACACGAATATCCGTTCCGGTGCGGACGTGCGACGGGGTTCAGTTTTCTGGAAAAGCCGCAACTTGTTTATGGAGACAAGACGGTGCTGCAGCCGGGAATGGTCTTTGCGGTGGACGGTAGCGTGCTGGTCGCCAAGACATTCCGCGCGCAGGTCGGTGACAGCGTCATCGTGACCGAAGACGGCTATGAGCCGATTACCGATTTCCCGAAAGCGCTGGAGGATATGATCGTTCACTAGGTCGAAAGTGTTCCGGCAACAGACCATGCCGTCGGTTTGCGTATGTCTTTGTTGAAGAGCAGGCCCAATACGGACGTCTGCCCAAGCTAGGAGAGGACTGGGACAATGAGCGGGATCATCAACGTCCATGTGAACTGTGCTTCTGCAGCGGAGGCCAGAACAATCGCCGACGAAGCGATCGGACGCCGGCTTGCCTCGGCCTCGAATATTCATGCTCCGGTCGACAGCGCCTTCCGATGGAATGGGATTCTGGAACGCCGCCGGGAAACTCCGCTCGTGCTCAGAACGGCGGCGCGGCGCTTCGATGATCTTGCCTCGCTTGTTCGTGAGTTGCACTCGTACGAAACCCCAAGCATTTTTGCGATCGAGATCGATTTTCTCGACGCGGCTTACAAGGAGTGGGTGATCAGCGAGACGACCCCCGACTAGTGAGGTCGCGTTATTCTGGCTTCGGAACCGCAAAATGGAAATTGTGTTGAAGCGGGCTTACGAGCCTCCGTCCGGAGACGATGGGCTCCGCATTCTTGTCGAGCGGTTGTGGCCGCGCGGTGTTTCGAAGGAAGCACTTTCGATCGATCACTGGATGAAGGAGATCGCTCCGAGCAACGATCTCCGGCGCTGGTACGACCACAAACCTGAGAGATGGGACGCGTTCCAGGATCGCTATAAGGACGAACTCCGGGAAAACAGTGTAGAGCTCGATGAGCTTAAGTCGCTTGTCGGGGATGGGCGGGTCTGTTTTGTCCTTGCGACGCGGGATGTCGAGCACAGCGGCGCTGCCGTGCTCAAGGCGTTTCTGGAAACCGGGGGATAGGGCGTCAGAGCACGATCTCGCCGATAAAGATCTTCCAGCCGGTGATCAGAATTGCTGCGAGGATGCCCGCGGTCACCGCCTTGCGCCATCGCGGGCCGCCCATATATTCCGCAATGACGATGCTGGCCATGACCAGCAGTCCCAAAACGATCAATTCCTGAAGGGGCGTGCTCACGGCAGTTTCCTTGTCTGATTGCGAAAGGCTACGCGAATCTCTGATAGGCCATGGACATAGCGCACGACGAGGACTATGTCATGTGCCGCCCGGGACCCGGCTTGGCTCTCGTATTTCGCCTTGACGCGACTCACGGGTTGCGGGCAGAAATAGCCCGGAATTCGGCGATCCCAGCTGTCGCCGACCAATAGCTTACCTGCGTGGTATGCAGCGAGTGAGCAAGGAGCAGATGATGATCACGCTGACTTTCCCCGACGGTGCCCAACGCGAATATGACCAGCCGATTTCCGGCACGGATCTCGCAGCATCGATATCCAAATCGCTGTCCAAGAAAGCCGTCGCCATGAAGGTGAACGGCGATCTCAAGGATTTGGCCGATCCCATTGAAACGGATTCTGAAATCGCCATCGTGACCCGGGATGACGACGCCGCGCTGGAGCTGATCCGGCACGATGCCGCCCATGTCATGGCGGAGGCGGTCCAGGAGCTCTATCCGGGCACCCAGGTGACGATCGGACCGGTGATCGAGAACGGGTTCTACTACGACTTCGCGCGCAACGAGCCGTTCCATCCGGAAGACCTGGAGAAGATCGAAGCCAAGATGCGCGAGATCATCGGCCGCGATCAGCCGTTCACGAAGGAAGTCTGGTCCCGTGACGAGGCGAAGGAGTACTTCGCCGCGCAGGGCGAGCAGTACAAGGTCGAACTCGTCGACGCGATCCCGGAAGGCGAGGATCTCAGGATTTACCGGCAGGGCGAATGGCTCGACCTATGCCGCGGGCCGCACATGCCCTCGACGGGCAAGATCGGCAGCGCATTCAAGCTGCTGAAGCTTGCCGGCGCCTACTGGCGCGGCGACTCGAGCAAGGCCATGCTGCAGCGGATCTACGGCACGGCCTGGGCCAGCGACAAGGATCTCAAGAACTACCTCCACATGCTGGAGGAGGCCGAAAAGCGTGACCACCGGCGACTCGGCCGCGAGATGGACCTGTTTCATTTCCAGGACGAGGGACCGGGCGTGGTGTTCTGGCACCCGAAGGGCTGGAAGCTGTTCCAGAACCTCGAAGCCTATATGCGCCGCCGCCAGGATGACGCCGGATATGTCGAGGTGAATACGCCCCAGCTGCTTGACCGCGCGCTCTGGGAAGCATCGGGTCACTGGGACAAGTATCACGAGAACATGTTCATCACGCAGACTGAGGACGAAAGGGTCTTCGCGCTCAAGCCGATGAACTGTCCGGGTCACGTGCAGCTGTTCAAGAACGGGCTGAAGAGCTATCGCGATCTGCCCATGCGGATCTCCGAATTCGGCAAGGTCCACCGTTATGAGCCGTCAGGTGCCTTGCACGGCCTGTTCCGGGTGCGCGGTTTCACGCAGGATGATGCTCATGTCTTCTGCACCGAAGAGCAGCTCAAGGACGAGGCCGTCAAGATCAACAACCTGATCCTCTCGATCTACAAGGACTTCGAGTTCGGGGACGTGCTGATCAGGTTTGCGGACAGGCCCGAAAAACGGGTCGGGTCCGACGATGTATGGGACAAGGCGGAAAAGGCGCTTCGGGAGGCCGGCGAGGCTGCTGGCGCGGCGTTTGAGTACGAGCCGGGCGACGGCGCCTTCTATGGACCGAAGCTCGATTATGTGCTGCGCGATGCGATCGGCCGCGAATGGCAATGCGGAACCCTGCAGGCGGACTTCAACCTGCCGGAGCGGCTCGACGCCTTTTACATCGGGGCCGACGGCGAGAAGCACCGGCCGGTGATGCTGCACAGGGCCATGTTCGGGTCGCTGGAGCGGTTCACGGGCATTCTTGTCGAGCATCACGCCGGACATTTCCCGCTCTGGTTCGCGCCGCTTCAGGTCGTCGTCACGACGATCACGTCGGATGCCGACGATTATGCGCTCCAGGTTGCGGACGCCGTGCGCGCGGCGGGCCTCACCGCCGAAGTCGATCTTCGTAACGAGAAGATCAACTACAAGGTGCGCGAGCATTCGCTGGCCAAGGTGCCGGTGCTGTTCGTCTGCGGCAAGCGCGAGGCGGAAGAGGGCACTGTCTCGATCCGCAGGCTTGGCTCGAAAGACCAGAGTTCGGCGTCACTCGACGAAGCCATTGCAGCGCTTGTCGTGGAAGCGACGGCCCCTGACGAGATCCGCAGGGCGGCGAAGGCGGCGGCCTGAGGTTCAGGCCGCGCCGAGCGCGGCGGGCTTTGAGAGACACTGGAAAGACTCATGGGAAACGTGCGTGTCACCGCGGGGCCGGTCACGTTTGAAGGCCGCTTTCAAACTGAGCTGGCGCCGGAGACCTGCGCCGCTTTCGAGCGGGCGATGCCGTTTGTCAGCAAGGCGGGACAGCTTTCCGGCAACCATTTCCTTACGCTGACGTCGGGACTGGAGAATCTCGCCGAACTTGGGCGGCTCGCGCTCTGGGAAGGGGCGCAGGATATCCGCTTCGAACTGGCGTAGGACAGCCGGCACTGCGTACAGCCGAAGCCGGCGCGCGACGGTCATATTGCAGGGATGATGTAATCCGGTACGATCCCTGACGTTTTGATGCAGGCCTCGACATCCATGCCCTTCATGACGCCGTGATCCGAGACGAGGACGGTGCGAAAACCCATGCCGGCGCCGCCGAGGATGTCGGTGTGCAGGGTGTCGCCGATCATGGCGATCCGGTTCGGGGGGATGCCATCGGGAAGTCTGCGCTGGACCTCCTCGAAGGCGTTCGCGAACGGTTTGCCGAAGAACTCTGGCGTCAGGTTCAGCCGGTCCGCCAGGTCATGGGCATAGTGTCCGGGTTCGAGGGAAAAACCGACCTCGCGCGGTGCGACAAGGTCGGGATTGCCGATCAGGAGAGGGCGGTCCCGTTTCGAGAGAGCGTCCGCGAGCCGGCCCTGAATCGATGCACTCATCGTCTGGCTGCTGAGCAGGATAAAGCCGTCGAAGTGGTCAAGATCGCCGGACTCCACGATCTGCTGCGCGTCAAAATGGAACTCAGACAGATCGGCTTCGGCCGGTGCCACAACGCCCCACGTGGCATTGGCCTGTGATGCCGACAGCGCGTCGGCGAGCACTTCGCGGCTACTGATGATCTCGTGCAAGGCAAACTCGAAGCCAAGAGACCGGTACTTGGCGGTCAGACTTGCCAGAGGTGCCGTGGCGCCATTGGTGAGAATAGCGACCTGCTTGCCGGCCTCGCGAAGACTGTCTACTCGCGCTCGCGCACCGGGGATAGGCGTATCTCCGACATTGAGGACGCCGAAGGAATCGAAGATGAAGGCATCGAATTCTTCGATCAACGCGCCCAAGTCAGCCAGCGGTGTCGCAGCTTCCGGAAAGCGGGCGGATGGCAGCCGGTGCCGCACATATTCGTAGCGTTCGAAAGCCCAACGGCCGTCAACCGCTGCTTCATCGATATCAACCGTCGGCGGCAAATTCTGTTCTCTCTGTCATGCGATCGTTGGCGGATGTGAGTTTCTGGCACACTCGAAGCGCGCATAAAAGTGTGGATTAACAACGGGATTGCCATCATCATTCCCGGGTACACGGAACATCAAAGCGAGATCGAAACGATCCGCAGCACTACGGGAGGATAAGGTGCGCGCATTATCAAAGCTGTTTCTGGCGCTGGGGCTACTTTTCGCGATTCCAGGCATGTCATTTGCCGAAGAATGTCCGCGCGGAACGCTCGACAAGCAATATTGCGACCGTGACAACGACCTCGTCGCGGATCTGCCGCTGGATGAGTCGAAGTGGGTCGACCCGTCCACCATCATCTTCTCCTACACGCCGGTGGAAGACCCGGCCGTCTATGCCAAGGTCTGGGACGGCTTCATCAAGCACATGTCCGAGGTCACGGGCAAAAAGGTCGTCTTCTTTCCGGTGCAATCCTATGCCGCTCAGTACGAGGCCATGCGGTCCGGCAGACTCCACGTTGCCGGCGTGAACACCGGTGGTAATCCCGTGGCGGTCTCGTGCGCGGGCTTCGTGCCGTTCGCGATGATGGCCGCGAAAGACGGCTCTTTCGGCTATGAGATGGAGATCATCGTGCCGGCCGACAGCCCGATCCAGTCGCCGGCCGACCTGAAGGGCAAGACGCTGGCCTTCACATCGCCGACGTCGAACTCGGGCTTCAAGGCACCATCTGCCATCCTGAAGAGCAGTTTCGGACTGGTGGCCGACAAGGACTTCAAGACCACCTTCTCCGGCAAGCATGACAACTCGATCCTCGGCGTGGCCAACAAGGACTACGAAGCGGCGGCTGTGGCGAATTCCGTGCTGAAGCGTATGGTCAACAGGAATGCCGTGGATTCCGCGAAGTATCGCTCCGTCTACAAGTCGCAGACCTTCCCGACCACGGGTTACGGACTTGCGCACAACCTGCACCCGGCGGTCGCATCCAAGATCAAGCAGGCCTTCTTCACCTTCAACTGGGAAGGCTCCGATCTCCAGAAGGAGTTCAAGAAGGAAGGCCGCTTCGTCGCCATTCACCACAAGAGCGACTGGGCCGTGATCCGGCAGATCGACGCTGCCAACGGCGTCAAGTACGATTGCAAATAGGCTGCGTTTCATCGCGTGACGCGGTAGCCGCCGCCCGGTCGCGGGCGGCGGCCGATCCGTCGGGACGGGAAAATCTGGGTGGGGGCGGATGCTGCGTCTTGAAAACCTGACGAAGCGCTATCGAACCGGGGACCTGGCTCTCAAGGGGGTGACGCTGGACGTGCCGGACGGTCAGGTCATGGCGCTGATCGGACCGTCAGGAGCAGGCAAGTCGACTCTGATCCGCTGCGTGAACCAGCTGGTCGAGCCGACGTCCGGCTCGGTGGTCCTGAACGACACGGATCTTTCCCGCCTGTCGCAACGCGGGCTTCGTCATGCGCGCCGGCGGATTGGCATGATCTTTCAGGAGTACGCGCTCGTCGAGCGGCTCACCGTCATGGAAAACGTGCTGTCGGGGCGCCTCGGCTATGTGGGCTTCTGGCAGAGCTGGTTCAGGCGGTTCCCGGGGCCGGACGTTCAGGAGGCGTTTCGCCTGCTGGATCGTGTCGGGCTCCTGGAAATGGCCGACAAGCGCGCCGACGAACTGTCCGGCGGACAGCGCCAGCGGGTCGGCATCGCCCGGGCTCTGATACAGAATCCCGATCTGCTGCTGGTCGACGAACCGACTGCCAGTCTCGACCCCAAAACCTCGCGCCAGATCATGAGACTCATTTGCGAGCTTTGCGAGGAGCGGGGGCTTGCCGCCATCATCAACATTCACGACGTGCTGCTTGCCCAGATGTTCGCCAAGCGGATCGTGGGGCTGCGGCTGGGTGAGGTGGTCTATGACGGCCTGCCGGGCGGCCTGACGCCCGATGTGCTGACCGAGATCTATGGCGAGGAGGACTGGGAAGCGACCATAGAGGTCGATGCCGAAAGTGCCGACGACGAGGATGCGCCCGAGGCTGCCGAAGATCTCGCGGTGAAGGCCTGACCTGATGGCCCGCACGGACGCGACATCCTATCCGAGCACCTGGTCGAAGCCGCCGCTCATTTCCAACCGCTATCTGCGCTGGTCCCTGTGGTTCGGCGCGGCCATCTATCTGAGCCTCGCGCTCGGCACGATGGAGGTGAACTGGGGACGGGTTGCCGAGGGGCTGCCGCGCGGCACGAAATTCATAGCCGCATTCATCCCTCCGGATTTCGTCAGCCGGTGGGATTCGATTGTCGACGGAATCCTCGAGAGCATATGGATGACCGTCATCGCGACGGTGGCCGGCATTGCTCTGTCCATAATCGTCGGCCTTGGCGCGGCTCGGAACCTGGCGCCGACGCCGGTTTACCTGTCCTGCAGGGCCATTATCGCCCTGTCGCGCACTTTTCCCGAGGTGATCCTCGCCATTTTTGCGGTCAAACTGTTCGGTTTCGGTCCGTTCGCCGGGTTCCTGGCGCTTTCGATCGCGACGATCGGCTTCTACGGCAAATTGCTGGCAGAAGACATCGAGTCCATGGATCCGGGTCAGGCCGAAGCGGTGAAGGCGACCGGCGCCGGCTGGTTCCAGTGGGTCAACTATGCGGTGCAGCCGCAGGTAATGCCGCGGATGATCGGCCTTGCTCTCTACCGGCTAGACATCAATTTTCGCGAGTCCGCCGTTGTCGGGATCGTCGGCGGAGGCGGCATCGGCGCGACGCTGCTGACGGCGTTCGACCGTTACGAATTCGACTCCGCCGCGGCCATTCTGGTCACGATCATCGTGATCGTGATGGTGCTTGAATACTTCTCCGGCTATCTGCGGAAGTGGGTGCAGTAATGCCGGTTCTCGAGACGGAAAGTGGTCCTGTCTGGAGACGCCGAACGACCGGCCGGCAATGGGCCATATGGCTGGGTTGGCTCGCAGGCATGGCCGCCGTGGCCTATTGCTGGAAGCTCATTTCAGACAAGACGATCTGGTTCTTCGTCGCCGATGCAGGGACGCAAGCCGGTGATCTTGCGCGCCGCATGGTGCCGCCGAAGTGGTCCTACTTGGAATCGCTCTGGCTTCCCATCTGGGACACGATCAATATCGCGACGCTCGGAACGGCCTTGGCGCTGGTGCTTGCCTTCCCTGTGGCATTCCTCGCTGCGCGGAATACCACCCCGCATCCCTTGGTAAGGGCCGTTGCGCTGCTCGTCATCGTCTCGTCCCGGTCGATCAATTCCCTGATCTGGGCGCTGATGCTCGTCGCCATCATCGGGCCGGGCGTCCTGGCCGGCGTACTCGCCATCGGTCTCAGGTCGATCGGGTTCTGCGCCAAATTGCTCTATGAAGCCATCGAGGAGATCGATGCCACACAGGTCGAGGCGATCACGGCGACAGGTGCCAGTGCGCCCCAGCGCCTCGCCTACGGTGTTGTGCCGCAGATACTGCCGGCGTTTGCCGGGATCTCGGTTTTCCGCTGGGATATCAATATCCGGGAATCGACGGTGCTCGGGCTCGTCGGGGCAGGGGGCATCGGTCTTCAGCTTGAAGCGTCGATCTCGACGCTTGCCTGGACCCAGGTGTCGCTGATTCTGCTTGTTATCCTCGCTACCGTCATCGTGAGCGAATGGGTTTCCGCCAAGGTGCGTCACGCGATTATCTGACCGGGCTGCTCTTGTCGGGCGTTCAGCCTTGCAGAGATGCAGAGGTTCGTCTGACCAATGCGACGAAGCGCTTGGCGACCTCGGAATGATCGACCGTGCGGCACGCGAGGGTAAGGGGGGCGAACAGTTCCGCATCTGCCTTCAATGCCCTGAACGTGACACCATCCATATGCATGGTCTGCAGGCACTCCGCGACGATCGTTACACCTAGTCCCGCAGCAACCAGGTTCAGCGTTGCGACGATGCGCGGCGCTTCCTGGCCGATGCGCGGTGTGAACCCGGCCCTGTGGCATGCGGCGATGATGGTGTCGTAGAGACCCGGACCGGATTGGCGGCGGTAGAGGATGAACGGTTCATGCTGCATATCGGAAAGCGCGAGCGGTTCTCTGGCTGACGCCAGAGGATGTCTGCTCGGCAGTGCGGCGATCATGGGTTCCCGGAACAGCGGATACGTCGCAATTCCGTCCACATCCCCGACAGGCGAGCGGACAAAGGCCGCATCCATCTGCTCTGCACGAATGGCTTCGACGAGTTCCGCCGTGCCGCCTTCCTCCAGCGAAATCGTCACCTTGGGATTGTCCTCGCCGAAGGATCGGATCACCTCCGGCACGAAGGGCAGAAACGGCACGGAACTGGTAAAGCCGACGACAATCTGCCCTTGCTGCCCGCGCCCGGTTCTCTGTGCTCTTGCGACGGCCAGATCGACGCTTTCGAGGATCTTGCGGGCGTCTTCAGCAAATGTCCTTCCGGCCTCGGTGAGGGCGACGCCGCGCGGCTTGCGGCGCAGGAGCTGCACGTCCAGTTCCGACTCGAGAGCGCGGATCTGCTGGCTGAGCGGCGGTTGCTGTATCCCTAAGCGTTCCGCAGCCCTTGTGATGTGTTCCTCCTCGGCGACCGTGAGGAAATAGCGCAAATGCCTCAGTTCCATGATTCATACATAGAAGATATGTAAATTGACTTATTCATATATTAGACTGTAGAGCGGACTGCGTCTAGGTCTATCGCATATTCCGATTTTGCCGCCAGATGCGAGGACCCGACGCGATGCCCGAAAAAACGCAACCGATTATCATTGAAGCTACTGCAGACGCAGCCGAAGCGCTCTATGAGCGAATGAGCGCAAACATCTCATCTGTCAGGGAAAAACTTGGGCGCCCTCTGACACTATCCGAAAAGATCGTACTCGGTCATCTTGACGAGCCGGCCACTCAGGATCTTTTGCCGGGCACGTCATTTCTGAGCCTGCGGCCGGACAGGGTGGTGTTTCAGGACGTGCTCGGACAGAGCGGCATGCTCCAGTTCATGCAGACCAGCCGCGACAAGGTGGCCGTGCCCACGACAATCCATTGCGATCACCTGATCGAAGCGCGTCAAGGAGCGGCTTCGGACCTCCGCGAGTCCGTCGATGAAAACGCGGAAGTATACGATTTTCTCAAATCCGCGGCCGCGCGCTACGGCGCCGGCTTCTGGGAGCCGGGGGCAGGCATCATTCACCAGGTGGTGCTTGAGAATTACGCCTTTCCGGGAACCATGATCATCGGCACGGACTCGCACACGCCGAATGGCGGCGGGCTCGGTGCCTGTGCCGTCGGTGTTGGCGGGGCGGATGCGACCGAGGTCATCGCCGGTCTGCCCTGGGAACTGCTCTATCCGAAACGGATTGCAGTCTATCTCGAAGGCGCCCTTAACGGCTGGACCGCACCGAAGGATGTGATCCTCAAGGTCGCCGGCGAATTGACCGTCTCGGGCGGCACGAATGCGATCATTGAATATATTGGCCCCGGCGCTCGCACGATCAGTGCGACCGGCAAGGCAACGATCACCAATATGGGGGCCGAAGTCGGCGCGACGACATCGATCTTTCCATATGACGTGCGCATGGCCCGGTATCTTGAGGCCACGGGGCGCGGCGAGATCGCAAACATCGCAGACCGGTTTAAAGACCTGCTGGAGCCCGATGCCGAATGTGAGGCCGACCCAGGGGCGCATTACGACCGGGTCATCCGGATCGACCTTTCGAAGCTGGAACCACACGTTGTCGGGCCGCATACGCCCGATCGCGCACGACCGATATCCGAACTTGCTGCGGAAGTCGGGAATGCTGAAAACGGATTTATCGACGACGTCAGCACGGTCCTGATCGGCAGCTGCACCAACTCTTCATACGAGGACATGAGCCGCGCGGCCGATGTCGCCGCCCAGGCCAGTGCCAGAGGCGTGAAGGCCGCAGTTCCGTTCATGGTCACGCCGGGTTCGGAGCAGATCCGCGCTACGATCGACCGTGACGGGCAGATGAAGGCGCTGGAAGAGATCGGCGGGATTGTGCTGGCGAATGCCTGTGGGCCGTGCATCGGGCAGTGGCGGAGATCCCGCGATGCCTCGGCGGAGCCCAATACGATCGTGACCTCCTACAATCGCAATTTTCCGCGGAGAAATGACGGTCAACCGACGACCATGAATTTCATCGCCAGTCCGGAACTAGCCACCGCTATGGCACTCGCCGGGCGCTTGTCTTTCAACCCGCTCACGGACGAACTGACGGACGCGGATGGCAAGCCTTTCCTTCTGTCGCCGCCGGCGGATGCGGATGATGTGCCGGCCGGCGGTTTCGATGCCGGTGAGGGGAGATACTGTCCGCCGCCGGCCGATGGTGCAAAGGTCGACGTGGCGATCGCTCCCGACAGCAACCGCTTGCAGGTGCTGGAACCCTGGCCGGCCTGGGACGGAAGGGATTTTGTCGATTTGCCCGTGTTGCTCAAGGCGAAGGGCAAGACGACGACCGATCACATTTCACCGGCCGGTCCATGGCTGCGTCTCAGGGGGCATCTGGACCGGTTCAGCGACAACATGTTCATGGGTGCGGAAAACGCGTTCACCGGCGCGCACGGCAAGGGTCTCAACGTCCTGACCGGTGAGGCGGACGTGGAATATTCCCGGATTGCGCGCGATTATCGGGCGAAAGGCCGTAGATGGGTTGTCGTGGGGGACAGCAACTATGGCGAAGGCAGCAGCCGGGAACACGCAGCTCTTTCGCCGAGACTGCTTGGCGGGGCGGCGGTCATCGCACGCAGCTTTGCCCGCATTCACGAAACGAACCTGAAAAAACAGGGGCTGCTGGCGCTCACCTTCGCCGATCCGGCGGATTACGAGCTTGTCGGAGAGGAAGATGCGCTCAGCCTTGTCGGGCTCACCAAGCTTGCACCCGGAGAACCGGTGGAATGCAGAATTCATCACGTTGACGGCACGGTCGATACGATCCTGCTCAATCACTCCTACACAAGTGCGCAGATTGAATGGTTCCGGGCCGGTTCTGCTCTCAACCTGCTGCATCGTGACGTCCCGAAAGCAGCATAGTTTGAATCCCTTGGCGTGAATCGTTGCAAAGGCAAGTGAATCATGCGGCGCTGTCACGGCAAGGCAGTTCGATCCGGACGCACGTGCCGCGGTCGGCTTCCGCGAAATGGATACCGCCGCCGTGCCCCTCAATGATGGATCTCGCGATCGCAAGGCCGAGGCCGCAGCCGTCGGATCCATCCTCGGCACCCCGGGTGAAGCGGTCGAAAATCTGGGGCAGGAGTTCGTCAGGAATGCCCGGACCTGAGTCGCGAATGGTCACGCATGCCACGCCAGCGGTTCGGGTTATCTCGACCGCAATCGTGCCGCCCTCAGGGCAGCCGTAGCGCAGGGCGTTGTCCAGCAGGTTGTCGAAAACCTCGCCGAGCAGCGTCGGGTTTCCCCGTGCCGGGATCGGGTCGACGGCACCTGCCAGAGAGATGTCGACCTCCTGTTTCATTGCTCGCGGTGCGACACGGGTCACCGAATCGCTGACGATCCCGGAGATGTCGATGTCTTCGAAGCTGTCCTCGAGGAAACGCTGCGAGACCCGCTCCATCGACAGCATCTGCTCGATCAGGCGGGATGTCCGGCGTGCGGCCTCGGCGACATCTCCGATCCGTTCGCGCAGTTCCTCCGGCTCGCGGGCGCTCTCGGCAGCCTCCGCCTGGCTCTGGATCCCGGCTACGGGATTGCGAAGCTGATGCGCCGCATTGGCGATGAATGCGTCCTTTTCGGCGAAGGCGTTGCGGAGCTGTCCGAAAAGCGCATTCATCGATGAAACAAGGCTCGACACTTCGCGCGGAACCGTGCGCCGGATGCCGCCAAGATCGTCGGGCGAGCGCTTTTCGATCGCGTCCTGGAGGTCGAGCAGCGGCTTCAGCCCGAAACTGACGCCGAACCAGACGATCGCGGCGGCGGCCATGATGATCAATGCCATGACGGCGAGGGACCAGCCGGTCAGTTCTATCCTCAGAGCCTCGCGCTGACCGGTGCGTTGCCAGACGGTGACATTGACCCAGCCGTTGAATGGTGTCGCA
Source organism: Hyphomicrobiales bacterium (assembly GCA_965198845.1). Lineage (GTDB taxonomy): Bacteria > Pseudomonadota > Alphaproteobacteria > Rhizobiales > JAJFHC01 > CBDAQD01. Next base: position 4,073,872 of record CBDAQD010000002.1, on the reverse strand, counting down.
CTGATGAACTCCCGGAGTGCCACAACGCGGACAGGGTCACCGCGATAGGTTTGGTCGAAAAACACGGGTTCGTTAGGTTTGGCGACTTTGCCCTCGGGCGGTTTCGGTGGATTGGTGTACCCGGTGATGAGCACCGAACCAGTGTCTCCTGCCACATGGTAGAATATCTGGTCGCCAAGCGCTTCCGTCAGGGTTTCCAGCAGTTTTTCGGCAAGCACATCCCCATCGGTGAGTACCACGTCGCGGGTAATCACATGCGCGATGGAAAGCAGCGCATTGTCGTAGAGGGTCTGGGATGTCCGCTTGGCCTCGTAGTAACGCGCGGCAATCGCGATGGCTGCGACCGCGAGCAGGGGCAGGATGATCATCTTCAGGAGACGCCCGCGCAGCGATCCGGTGCGTTCCGTCACGAGGCGGGATCCTGGTCCAGCATGTATCCGATGCCGCGCGCAGTCCGGATCGTGACACCGCTTGTTTTGAGTTGACGGCGCAGTCTCGACACAAGCAGTTCGACCGCATTCATGTCGACATCGGCACCGACTCCGTAGAGCGTGTCGGCCAGGGCCGACTTGGAGATAAACTGGCCCTGGCGGTCGAGGAGGGTCTCGAACAAGGTCAGTTCCTTGCGCGAAAGGTCGAGCTCCTCATCGTCGCGAAACAGACGCCGTGCGGTTCTGTCGAACGTCAGTTCACCGATGGCTTCACGGTCGGGAAGCAGGTTGCCGCGGCGCCGGGCGAGCGCGCGGATGCGTGCCTCAAGCTCAGGCATGGCGAATGGCTTGACCAGGTAGTCATCTGCGCCGGCGTCAAGCCCGCGCACGCGATCTTCGGTCTCGCCACGTGCGGTCAGCATGATGATCGGGAAGTCCTGCGCACGCGACCGCGCTCGTTTCGTTATCTCGACGCCGTCGATTCCGGGAAGATTGAAATCGAGGATCGCAATGTCAGCGCCTTCGCCCTCCAGATGCGCGTCAGCATCCAGGCCGTCCGTGAAGGCCTCGACCATATGTCCATGGTCCCGCAGCGTCTTCGTGATGCCGGAGGCCAGCATCTCATTGTCTTCGACAAGAACGATGCGCAATTTCCATCCCTGACAGGCTTTTGACAGCTTCGTTTTTTATGATCGTAGCTACAGACCGGACATTCGCACAATAGTCGCGAGGTTTTGGAACGTCTTCCGGTACTTCGCCAGTGGTCTGCTTCGGTCTATCAAAGAATGATCGAGTGGGAGGAAATCATGACGAAAAAGATCGGCCTGACGCGCCGGACGGCCCTGGCTGTCCTGGCCGGGGCAACCATGCTTAGCCAGGCCGGAACGGCGCTGGCAGATACAGATTTTGCCGGAAAGACCATCGAGTGGATCATCCCGTTCTCTGAGGGCGGCGGTTCCGACAAGTGGGCGCGATTCTATGCTCCGTTGCTCTCTGAAGCGCTCCCCGGCAAACCGACCATCGTGGTCAAGAACATGCCGGGCGCCGGCTCGACGAAGGGCGCCAACTGGTTCGCCTCGCGGGCAAAACCCAATGGCCTGACCATTCTCGGCACGTCCGGCTCGACCCAGTTCCCGTTCCTCCTGAACGACCCCCGGGTCAAGTTCGACTATGCCGACTGGAATGTGGTGCTTGTCTCCGCAACCGGCGGTGTGGCCTATCTCCCGGAAGATCTCGGCGCCAAGTGGAAGAAGGATCCCAAGTCCGTTCTGGACACGGATTTCATCTACGGCTCGCAGGGCGCAACGCGGCTCGACCTGGTTCCTCTGCTCGCCTGGGAACTGCTTGGGCTGAAGGTCGATCCGGTGTTCGGCATCAAGGGCCGCGGCGATGGCCGGCTGATGTTTGAGCGCGGTGAAGCCAATATTGACTACCAGACGTCGTCGTCCTTCCTGTCGAAGGTGACGCCGCTTGTCGAGGAAGGCAAGGCGATCCCGATCATGACCTGGGGCGCGCTGGACGAAAACGGCAATATCGTTCGCGATCCGACATTCCCTGACGTGCCGACCTTCAAAGAGGTCTACACCCAGATGAAGGGCAAGGAGCCGTCTGGCGAAGCCTGGGATGCCTGGAAGGCGTTCTTTGTCGCCGGATTTGCGGCCCAGAAGATGGTGTTCCTGCCGAAAGGCACGGATCAGGGGATTGTCGACACCTATTCGGCCGCATTCAAGGCGGTGACCGAGCGGGCCGACTTCTCGCAGATCTCCAAGAAACGGCTTGGGATCTATCCGCAGGCGACCGGCGCCAAAGCCGCTTCGTTCAAGGATCTTGGCACCAAGGTCGATCCCAAAGCCACGACCTGGATCAAGGGCTGGCTCAAGGAGCGCTACGGCGTAGAGCTCAAATAATCCACCGACCCATTTGGAGCGGCCTCCGGGCCGCTCCATCCGGACGGATCTGAGGGGACCGTCATCATGGATATTATCGGCGCGGCATTGCCCGCACTCGGCGAGGCGTTTGCACTCATCCTGCAGCCGACCCAGATCGGCTGGCTCGTGGTTGGCGTACTTCTGGGGCTTTCCGTCGGCGTGTTCCCGGGACTGGGAGGCATTGCCGGACTGAGTCTCGTTCTGCCTTTCATATACGGCATGGACCCGGTTTCCGGTCTGGCCATGATGGTCGGCCTCGTTGCCGTCATTCCGACGTCGGACACGTTCGCATCCGTCCTGATGGGCATCCCAGGATCGTCAGCATCCCAGGCGACTGTGCTCGACGGGTTTCCGCTGGCCAAGAAGGGCGAAGCGGCGCGGGCTCTCGCAGCCGCTTTTACATCATCGCTCTTCGGCGGGCTGTTCGGCGCCGTCATTCTCACGTTTTTTGTCATCATCGCTCGCCCGATCGTTCTGGCCTTCGGTCTGCCGGAACTGCTGATGCTGACCATTCTCGGCTTTTCGATGGTCGGCGTGCTTGCCGGCAGCAATCTGCTCAAAGGTCTCGTCGCGGCCGGTGTCGGCATGGCCTTCGGCGCCATTGGCGAGGCGCCCGCGCAGGGTTCGTCGCGGATGGATTTCGGCAGCTGGTATCTCCAGGACGGGTTCCAGCTTGTCACCATCGGCCTCGGCATCTTTGCCATCCCTGAAATCATTTCGCTTCTGCGCCAGGATCGCGCGATCGCCAAGGACGCCAGTCTCGGTGCCGGCTGGATCGACGGCATCAAGGCGTGGTGGATGAACAAGTGGCTGTCGATCCGTTGCGCCACCATCGGCGTCATCGTCGGGGTGATCCCCGGTCTCGGCGGCTCGGTCGTCGACTGGATCGCCTACGGCCACACCATGCAGACGTCGAAGGACAAGTCGCAATTCGGCAAGGGCGATATCCGCGGCGTGATCGGCCCGGAAAGCTCGAACAACGCCAAGGAAGGCGGAGGCCTCGTGCCGACGCTCCTGTTCGGCATCCCGGGCTCCGGCTCCATGGCCGTGTTCATCGGCGGCATGATCCTGCTCGGCTATGACGCCGGTCCGCAGATGGTCCGCAACGACCTGCCGATCACTTATACCGTGGTCTGGTCGTTGGCATTGGCCAATGTCGTCGGCGCGGGGCTGTGCCTGCTGCTTTCGGGCGGCATCGCGAGGCTGACAACAATCAGGTTCCCGCTGCTGGTCCCGTTCCTGTTCATGATGATCGCGTTCGCGGCGTTTCAGTCCAAGCAGACGCTCTGGGATCTGGCCGCGCTTGTCGGGATCGGCCTCGTCGGCATCTTCATGCGTCGTTTCGACTGGCCGCGTCCCGCGTTCCTGATCGGCTTCGTGCTGGCGAGCCAGGCGGAAGTCTATACCTATCAGGCAACCCAGATTGCCATGTCCAAGTTCCGGCGCGGCATGGATCAGGGGCTTGAATACATCTTCTCGCCCATCGCCATCATCCTGCTGATCGTCACCATCGTTTCCGTCTGGCTCGGCGCCCGTCAGTCGAAAGCCGTACGGCCGCCGGCGGACGAGAGCCAGGAATGGGACAGGAAACCCGCACTGATCTTCACGGGCATTGTCGCCGCATTCCTCGCCGTCGTGTTCATCGACGCGATGATGGTGGACGTCTTGATCGACAAGGTCTTCCCGGCGACGGTTTCGGGCTTCGCCCTGGCCGGAACGCTCGTGATACTCTTGCAGATGATGCGGCGGCCGGCGTCAGACAATCTGTTCTTTGACGGCGAGCATCGCGGCGAGGAATCGGAAGCGCCCCACGGCTTGTGGGCCATGCTGGCCTGGTTCGTCTCGCTGCTCGTGCTGACTGCGGTATTCGGCTTTGTCATCGCGCTCGGACTGTTCTTCGTGGCCTTCCTGCGCATTCGTGCCCGCGTCGGATGGGGAGAGACGGCATTGCTGACTGCAGGAGGACTGGGGGCGCTCTTGTTCATCGCCTATATGCTCAATCGCGATTTCCCGCCCGGGCTGCTGCAGGACCTCGTGACGCTGCCCTGGCCGTTCGGAGGACGTTGAGTTTGTTCGGGAACGGGTGCAGATGAGCCAGGTATCCATACCCTGCCTGTTCATGCGGGGCGGGACGTCGCGCGGACCGTACCTTGATCGACGTGACCTGCCTGAGGACCTGGAGAAGCTCGCGGACGTCCTGATTGCGGCGGTGGGGGCGGGGCATCCGCTCAACATAGACGGGATCGGCGGCGGTGCGGCGGTCACGACCAAGGTCGCGATGCTGTCGCCGTCCGAGGATGACTGGGCCGATGTCGACTACTTCTTTGCCCAGGTGAACGTCGAGGAACGGGAGGTCGATTTCTCGCCGACCTGCGGCAACATCCTTGCCGGTGTCGGTCCGGCAGCGATCGAGATGGGCCTGGTTCAAGCCAATAGCAGTGAAACGGCCGTGAAGATCCTGTCCACGAATACCGGCGCGCGCGTCGAAGCGGTGGTTCAGACACCGGACGGCCGCGTCGAATACGAAGGCGAGGCACAGATCGACGGTGTGCCGGGCACTGCCGCGCCGGTCCTGCTCAAGTTCATGCAGGTCGTGGGTTCGAAAACCGGCAGCCTGCACCCGAGCGGAGAGGCGAGAGAGTCCATAGACGGCGTGGACGTTACCCTCATTGACGTTGCCATGCCGATGATGATTGCACGTGCGGCGGACCTGGGCATTACGGGATCCGAAACCCGGGAGGCACTCGACGAGGACCGAGCGTTGTTCGATCGCATGGAGGCCATGCGGCTAGAGGCCGGCCGGCGCATGGGGCTCGGCGATGTTTCCAAATCCGTGGTGCCCAAGATCGGACTGCTCTCGGAACCACGCGAGGGCGGGTCCGTCACCGCACGCTATTTCATGCCCTGGAAGTGTCATCCCTCCATGGCAGTGACCGGCGGCACCTGCATTGCATCGTGCTGTCTGGCACCCGGCACTGTAGCGGAAGGCATTGCAACACGTGAGGAGGGTAGTCCCGTCACGCTGACTGTCGAGCATCCGATGGGCGCGATGGACGTGATTGTCGAATACGAACGGAATAATCGAGAATTTGACATACGTTCGGCGGGCATTCTACGGACGGCGCGGCTGCTGATGAAGGGCGACTTGATGATCCCGGAGCACGTCTGGAACGCGTGAGTCCGCTTGTTCATATGCTTCTGTGCGAGGAAAAAACCGCCCCATGAAGATCGCGATTCTTGACGACTATTTCGACACGATCCGCACTTTGCCCTGCTTTTCCAAACTTGACGGACATGACGTCACGATCTGGAACGACCACGTGCAGGACGATGCTGCGCTTGCGGATCGCCTTGAGGGTGTCGAGGCTCTCGTGCTCATCCGCGAGCGGACGAAAATCGGCGCGGGCCTGGTCGACCGGGTCCCCAACCTCAAACTCATCAGCCAGCGGGGCACCTATCCGCATATCGACATCGATGCCTGCTCGCAGGCAGGGATCATCGTGTCGTCGAAGCTGAGCGGCGGATCACCGCCGCATGCGACGGCGGAACTCACCTGGGGGCTGGTGCTGTCGGCGATGCGCCAGATCCCGCAACAGATGGCGTCCCTTAAGGCGGGCGACTGGCAGCTTGCCCCCGGCTCGACGCTCCACGGCAAGACGCTCGGAATTTACGGTTACGGCCGGATCGGCAAGGCGGTCGCCGGATACGGTCAGGCGTTCGGCATGAATGTCGTTGTCTGGGGCAGTGATGCTGCCCGGGAGCGGGCGGCCGCTGAGGGTGTGAGCTTCGCGGAGAGCCGTGAGGTGTTCTTCGCCGAGTGTGACGTCGTCTCCCTGCACATGCGCCTGAATGATGCGACCCGCGGCGTCGTGACCGCCGGCGATCTGGCAGGCATGAAGCCCAGCGCGCTGCTGGTCAACACGAGCCGGGCCGGGCTCATCGAGCCGGACATGCTGGTCAAGGCCCTGCAAGCCGGTCGTCCGGGTATGGCAGCGGTCGACGTCTATGATGAAGAACCGTTACGCGACACCGCCGACCCTCTGCTGTTGCTCCCGAATGTCGTCTGCACGCCGCATGTCGGCTATGTCACGCGCGAGGAATGGGACCTGCAGTTCACGGATATCTTCGATCAGATCGTTGCTTATGCGGACGGCGCACCGATCAATGTGGTGAATGCCGGCTAGGCGCTGCGTCCTTAAGATCGATTTTCGTCATCTGCGGCGGGCAATGTCGTCATCGCCACATCGATCAGGCGGTTGAGCGATGCCCGGCTGGATCCGGCGCGTGCCATGACTCCCAGCGCGAGCGCCTGGCCGGAGAAAAAGTCCGACAGCGCATTGACGTCGGACTCTTCCGGAATCTCGCCATTCTTCTTTGCCGATCTGAAGCGCGCGGTGAAGGCTGCGTTCCTTTTACGATCGAATTCGCGCCCTAGGTTCTGAAGGGAGCCCGGCAGGTCGGCGCATTCGACGAGTGTGTTCACGACAAAACAGCCTTGCGGGCATGACTTGTCCAGTGCCGCGTCTGCCACCTGACCGAGAAAACGGCGCAGGACCGTGTCGAGGGGATCGGACGATCGGGCAAGATCGTCGAGCATCGGGGTGCCGAATTCCTGGCCATAATGATTGAGGGCCTTGGCGTAGAGCGCCTCCTTGTCGCCGAACGTTGCGTAGAGCCCCGGCTTGGCCATGCCCGTGGCCGCGGCAATGTCGTTCATGGACGTGCCTTCGAAGCCACGTTCCCAGAACGACTTCATCGCGATGTCCAGAACGACATCCGGATCTGATTTGCGCGGTCGTCCGCGTCCCATGTTCCTTGGTCCCAGATAATTTTCTACCAATCGGTAATTTAATGCCTTGACATGTCGAAGCAAGCTCACATTTAAGTACCACTTGGTATTTAAATAAATCCAAGCATCTGCAATTTTCCCCAGTGGAGACATTTTTATGAGCAAAATCGAAGGAAAGGCGGCTTTCGTCACGGGCGCCAATCGCGGCATCGGACTGGCGTTTGTGGAGGAACTCTTGGCGGCGGGCGCGGCGAAGGTCTATGCAGGCGCCAGAAACACGGCGTCCCTGGAGGGACTGGTCGAGCGGTCGAACGGCAAGGTTGTACCGGTCGAACTCGACGTAACAAAGCCCGAGGTGATCAAGGCGGCTGCAACGGCTCACAAAGACGTCGCTGTCCTCATCAACAACGCAGGAATTGCTGCGTTCGAAGGCCTGATATCCGCCAACGACAGCACGCCGGCGCGTGACGAGATGGAGACGAACTATTTCGGGACGCTGAACATGATCAGATCGTTTGCCCCGGTTCTTGCTGCCAATGGCGGAGGAGCCATCGTCAACCTCGCGTCCATCGCTTCGCATGTGAATTTTCCGGTGCTCGGATCCTACAGCGCGGCGAAGGCGGCCGTTCACTCGCTGACGCAGGGTGTTCGTGCAGAGCTGGCGGCACAGGGAACCCACGTAGCCGGCGTCTACCCGGGGCCTGTCGACACCGACATGGCGGAGAATTTCCCGATGGACAAGACCGCGCCGAATGCGGTTGCCAAGGCGGTTCTTGAGGGGCTGGAAGCAGGTGAAGAAGACATCTATCCCGATCCTATGTCGACCGAGATGCATGCCGCGCTGCTGGGCAATCCAAAAGCCGTAGAGAGACAGACTGGCGAAATGCTGCCGGGCTGAGCCGGCACAAGACGAACATCCCGGTACCAAGCTCCGCCCGTCGATTCAGCTATTCGACGGGCGGTTTGCCGTTATTCGGGTCCTGGGTGGCGATGGACCAGGACCGCATCGAGTCGCGGGACGGCCGCTTCAGGATCGATCGTGCATCCCAACCGTTTTGCCAGTGCGACGGAACGTGTGTTCGCCGGATCGATGTAGCTGACGGCGGTATCCCAGCCGAGATTGCGATAGACGTGCTGGCGAATCTCCTCGATCGCTTCCCGTGCGAAACCCTTGCCTTCGGCATCTGGCCTCCAGATTGACCAGCTCAGTTCGCGTTCGGGCCAACCGGCGGGAAACCAGGGGCCGGCCGAGCCGACAGGCTGACCGCTTGCCTTGTCGACCAGAACGAACGGGCCGCATCCGTTCAGGCTCCAATGACCGACAATGGTGGCGAAGGCGCGCCAGGCCCGGCCTGCATCATGTTCGGCGCCGCCACCGATGAAGTTGCCCCGGTCGCTCAGAAAGAACGCGTTCCACGTCGGCAGGTCATCGCCACAGGGTTCGCGCAGATTGAGGCGTTCGGTCTGCAAGTTGCTGGTTTCGGCCATCGGACCTTCCCGGGATGATATCGATCACCCTACATAGCGGTGTGCTCTTGCATTTGCGATATCGGTGAGCGTGTTTTCGACCGGGCCGCCTGCTTCTTGATCAGACGTCACAACGGGGAGTGACCGATGATCGAACTTGGCAATCCTGAAGATATTATTCCGTCGGCGCAGTGGTTTGAGGCGCGAGGCCTGGCCGTCTAGGCGGTCTCTGCGGTGCGGTCAATCAGGGGCAGGCAGAGCTCGGTGTGTACGCCTGATGTCGAATCTTCGGCATAGGTCGGGAAGAACTCATAGCTCGGATGAAATCCGAGCTTCTCGCCACTGGCCCGAAGCCATGACGAAGAAAGCCACTCCCAGATCCCGTAGATCCCGGTCAAGCGGCATGTCACCGGCAGGACGGCATATCGACCCGACGGGATTGTACGGATGCTGACGATGTCATCTTCTTCCACGCCATCCGGGATCACGATGCAGGCATCGTAGAGGCAATACCGTGCAGGTGTGACCCTGCAACTGTTCGGACAGATTCCGATGCATGGCGTGTTCTCGCGGTTGATGCCACGTGTCCGAGCCCAACGCTTGACCGCGGCGTATGCCGCCGAGATGCTTCCGCCGACGTCCCCATAGGGGCCATGATGACGAATGTATGCCACCCTGTATGCGGGGCGGTTCTCAATCCTGACCAAGCGGGAGTCAGCGTCGAAATTCGACAGGTCGACCTCAGGCCGGAAAGTGGCCTCGCCAACGATCCTGTCGTCCGCAAATCCGTCATATGACCAGAGGTTGGACGATCTGAACGTGCTCGGCGATACACCGAACCGTCTACGGAATGCCCGCGAGAATGTCTGAGGTCCCGAAAATCCGCTGTCCAGTGCGATATCGGTAACTGAATCGTCCCTGACGAAGGCGAGTTTTCGGGCTGCGAGTTCCAGCCTGACGCGCCAGAGGAACTCGAACGGCGTTTCTCTCTGATGGGAATAGAAAGTGCGTGCGAAGTGAAACTTCGACAGGCACGCCACATCAGCAAGGTCGTCAAGATCTATCGTTTCCGCCGTATTGGCGTAAACAAAATTGACCACACGGTTCAGGCGATGGCGCTGTGCGGCATGGTTCTGCATGGGTCCTCGCGCTCCTGCCGCCAAGAGTTCTGGGCCCGCAGATGATCCGGCGAGACGCCGCGCGTGTCAAATTGCGTGGGTCAGTATGTATGGGGAATCCTCCGATTGACGAACCTTCAAAACAGCAATTCGGGCGAAGTGGCGTATCGGGACGACCGGTAAAATTGCTCAACTGACGGCGTGCCTGCACAGGCGGGCATGATCCTGGCTCTCAGCGAGGGTAGTGCGCCATGATGTGGTCACGAGATCCGGCAACACAGAGCGGCCGGCAGGCAACAGCTCTGGAATGCAGTCCATCTTTCCGGAGGAGGCCCGCTTACCGGAAAGATGCAGCGCCGCAGTCGTGATTGATCTTTTGGGGAGCATCGTGTGCTGAAGCGTTCGCCGAAATACGAGTCTCCCCCGGGTTACTGGAGCATGGCGATCGGCCGTATCATGGCCGTCGTCTCCGTCCACATCGTCGGTGCCTGTGCGACGCTGTTCGGCGTTTCCGTTCTGTTTTTCATACTGACCGAATGGCTGCCCGGCGATTTCGCAAGCGCCACAGCGACCCGCGACACGCTTCCGGAAACCATGGTCAACCTCCGCTTCGAACTCGGCCTGGTTCGCGACGTTTCGGAGCGCTACTGGGGGTGGGTTTCCGGCGTGCTGGTCGGCGACTTCGGTGTCTCCTGGTACGCCCGGAGAGACGTCATTGAACTGATCGGCAGTCGTTTCTGGCATTCGCTCTGGCTTGCCGGATGGGCAACGCTGATTGCCGTTCCCACAGGCGTTGCGCTAGGAATCTTTACGGCCGCAAAGCAAGGGTCGCGGCTCGACCGGTTCACGAGCGCCGGTTCGCTCGCTGCGATTTCAGTGCCCGACTTCGTGGTCGCCTACGCATTCATGGCGCTGCTGGGCGTCTACTGGAAGGTGTTTCCGGTCTTTGTCGTCTACGACTCCTCGCTTCCCTGGGGAGAACGGCTGATGGGCACGGGATTGCCGGTCCTTTCGCTGGCATTCGTCAGCATGACGCCCATTCTGCGGATTACGCGCGCGAGCATCATCAATGTTCTCGGCGAATCCTATATCGAGATGGCCCGGCTGAAGGGCATGAGTACGGCCCGGATTGTCCTGTTTCACGCGCTTCCAAACGCCATCGGACCGATCGCAAATGCCGTTGTCCTGGTCATTGGCAACTTGCTCGTCGGGCTGGTTGTCATCGAAACGGTATTTTCCTATCCGGGTCTGGGTGAATTGCTGATCACCGCGGTTACGACGCGCGATATTCCGCTTGTTCAGGCTTGCGGCCTTCTGTCTGCCGTTATCTATCTCGGACTGAACCTGCTGGCCGATCTCATTTCGACCCTCAGCAACCCGAAATTGCTCTATGCCCAACCGCTGCCGGCGGTGTTCTCGCGAGCCTACTGGCAGTGGAAATTCGCTGATCTGATCGGGTTCGTCAGGAGACCCTGGGTGGTGCCGGTGGCCACTGCCTGCGTTCTCTTATGGGGCTGGATCATGTGGGGCCCGACCCTGTTTCCGCATAACTACGGCAACTACGTCCAGCCGCTGGACGTGGCGCCTGTGAAGGCGGGTGAGCGGGCCAGGCTGACCGTTGAGGAACTGCAGTCGCCTCCCGCCGGCTCCCTGGTCCATTTCGACAACTTCCTCCCGATAGGGGCGCACGGGTCGGCTCGGGCGCCGCTACAGGGGCGGATAAAGGTTCCGTCATTCAGGATGCAAACGCACGTCTCCGAAAGCCGGGGCAGGACAACCGGACCGACTTTTCCGGGATTCACCGTCCAGGTGTTCACGAGCGGCAATCAGCTGGTTCCTGTGGAGCGCGACAGATTGCTCAGCGAGGAAGACCCGAGCTGGCGCATTATTGTGATGCCGGGCCGGGTGTGGTCGGAAGAGTCGGACCGCGGGTGGTCGAGGGCCGCGTTGCCGTTCACTATGGTGCGCAGGCGGGGTGTGGGCAGCTTGAATGGCGTCGCCACATTTCTCTACAACGACAGTTCGGTTTCGGAGTTTCGCTTTCAAATCGCCCAGGAACAGATCCCCGGCCGCAGTCTGAATGCCTGGGGACAGACCGCGTTTTCCTACGAACCCGGTGCTCTACCGGATGTCAAAGGGCACAGGGAAGCGTTTGAATGGGCCGAGGCCCGTCGTCTGAAGTTTCGCCCCTGGAACGACCTCAGGTCAGAACACGGCCGCGCACTGGATGCATTCGATGGCAAAGACGGACGCGACCACATAACGGTAAGCGGTCTTCTGGTCGACGATGTCATTTACGTTCGCGCCTGCCGGACGCGCGCCGGTCCCTATCCGTTCTGCGCGCGCATGCGCAATGCGGTCTATTCGGTTTCGAAGTCCATCGGGGCGGCGGCGGCCTTGTTCAGGCTGGCGCACAAATACGGGCCGGAGGTCATGGATCTCCGCATTATCGACTATGCGCCTGTGGCCGCGCGGCACGATGGCTGGGCCAAAGTGACATTCCGCCATGCGCTGAACATGACAACGGGCATCGGCGATCTAGTGCCGATACGCTCAGAAAGTTACGTCGATGTGGATTCCACGCGCCTCCAGTTCAGGGTGTACGGCGCGGAAACGGCCGAGAAGAAACTCAAACACATAGGCGCGTTCGCCAACTATCCGTGGGGCCCGGGAGAAGTCTTCCGTTACCGCACGTCCGACACGGACCTGCTGGCCATCGCGATGGACCGTTTCCTCAAGTCGAAGGAAGGCCCGGACGCCAATCTCTGGGCCATGATGACTGAAGAGGTGTTCCGGCCGCTCGGCATAGAACGCATTCCCGTTCGCCAGACGGAAGAGGATGACGTGTCTGCCAGGGTTCCGGTGCTGGGCTCCGGCATGCTGCCCACGATCGGGGAGACCCTGAAGCTCGCCCGTCTGTTCCAGAACGGCGGCGTGCATGACGGCCGGCAATTGTTGCACAAGGGTCTGACAGAAAAGGCGGCAAGCACGGATCCGGACAGGGGCATCCTGACCGGCTGGGTCTACGAGGATGGCACCAAATCCAGCTACGACCAGAGCTTCTGGCTGATGCCGTTTACTGGCCGGGGAGGATGCACGCTGCGCATCCCCGCAATGGCCGGATACGGCGGCAACTACGTGATCCTGATGCCGAACAATGTTGTCGGATTCCGCTTCGCCGACGGTCGGGACGATGCGCCGGGTACATGGGTCAGCAAGCACATCCGGGAAGTGGCGGACCGGGTCAGAAGTGTCTGCGGGTGACGGAGTCCTGTCCTCGCGGGTTCAGTCCGCAGCTTCACTGATCTCGAGAGATGCCGCCGGCTGGCCCGCGATTGCCTGTCCCCGTTCGCGCTCCATGGCATAGGCGATGAGGGCGACGAGGCGGTAAAAGCCGTGAACGAATTTGCCGTAGGGCATGGACAGGAACAGCGCCAGCACGACACCGAGATGGACGGCGAGCGCCGGGCCGACCAATCCGGTTCCGGTGACTGCGTACAGCAGAAGGCCCGTTGCACTAGTCAGGAACAGCAGCACAAGGAAGGCGAGATCCATGCCCTTCGATCCACTATCGGCGGGTTCGGGGTCGGCGAGGGATTTCAGCCAGAGCAGGCCGGCGGGGCCAACAAGGAGACCGACGCCTCCGGCAATGCCGAACAGCTTGGGCAGGCTCAGAAGCGGGTAGGGTGCTTCCCAGCCGAACGCATAGTGATAGACGGTTCCGGTGGATGTCGCCACGAAGCATAGCAGGAACCCGTAGAACGTCATGTGGTGGAACGTCCGGCGGAGCAGTGAGGGGCGCTCGTCCGGATAGGTGCAGCCGTCGCCGCCGCCACCGTCAAGGTACTTGAGCGTCAGTGCATTCCTGACCGCGGTCAGGACGGGTCCCATCCCGGTGCCGAACGGGTTCGGCAGACCGATGGCGCGCCAGTAGCCGGCAATGCCCATCACCAGCGCCAGCAGGACAAAGAGAGAAACCGCGCCGAACAGACCGGCCATGACGTTGTGCGGGATGACGCCGTAGAAGCCGTTTTCGTGGACGGAGAAGAACCGGTCCGAGCCTGCAAGCAGAGCGGTGCCGGTTATGAAGACCGCGAGGGCGGCGGCGGTCAGAATCGAGACCCAGAGCCCATTCTTCCGCAGGGCTCCGCGCATCACAGGTGGCCACGCGTAATCTCCGTAGGTGTCCTTCCGGAGCCTTGCCATGGTGTGGGGCACATTGACGGAGAACTCGTGCGGCTCGGCGTACTGGCAGTGGTGGTAACAGGCGCCGCAGTTGTGACAGAGATTGGCAAGGTATTCGAGATCGCCGCGGGAGAAGTCGAGCCGCATTTCCATGGCCGGAAAGACGGCACAATGGCCTTCGCAATATCGGCAGGCGTTGCAGATGGTCATGATGCGACCGGCTTCGGCGAGCGTCTCAGTTGCGTGCATGGCGTGCCGCCTCCTCGCCGGCGATCCGCCCGAAGACGCTGCCGATCGTCATGCCGATTCCGGCCAGATAGCCTTCGCCCAGCACGTTGCCGGCCATGATTTCGCCGGCCGCAAACACATTTGATGACGGCTTGCCGTCGGCCATCAGCATGCGCGCCTGATCGTCGACGCCAACGCCCAGATAGGTGAACGTGATGCCGGGCCTGAGGGAATAGGCGCGGAACGGCGGTGTGTCGATGGGGCGGGCCCAGTGGGTTTTCTCGACGTCGAGGCCTTCCGTCCTGCAGTCGTCGAGTTCCGCGTGGTTGAAGGTGCCCGGCCGCACGGCGGCGTTGAATGCGCTGACCGTGTGTTCGAGCTTCGCCGGGTCGAGGCCGATCCGGACGGCAAGTTCCGGTATCGTGTCGGCGGACTCCGGCGGGAACACCGGGGGCATGAACATGCCCTGCGCCTTGGCATCGATGATGACGTGTGCGACCTGATCAGGCTGGGCGGCGACGAGGCGCCCCCAGATCGCATAACGCTTCGGCCAGAAATCCTCGCCTTCATCGTAAAAGCGTTCGGCGTTCGCATTGACGACGACGCCGAGTGAAACGCAATCGACACGGGTGACGATACCGCCATCGAACTTCGGCGCCCGGCCGTCGATCGCAACCGCGTGGCATTGCCTGGGGTCGCCAATCTGTTTTGCGCCTGCATCGAGCAGGGCCTTGAGGACATAGCCGCGATTGTAAGGCGTGCCGCGGATCAGGAAATTCTTCGCGCTGGGCCCCCAGGCCTCCTGGAGCCATTCCAGATTGGCCTCGAAGCCGCCGGCGGACGCGATCAGCGTCCTGGCGCGATAGGTTCGCTGATCATGATCCCGGCCTGCGACGAGCTCCGTGAAATGCCCGTCCTGAAGTTCGATCCGGGACACAGGGGCGTCGTAGTGAACATCAACACCGAGGCGTTCAGCCTTGCGATAAAGGGCATTCATGACCGCCTTCCCGCCGCCCATGAAAAAGGCGTTTGTGCGCCCGAGATGCAGCGTGCCGCCGAGCGCGGGCTGAAAATGAACGCCGTGCCGCTGCAGCCAGCCAGCGCTGTCCGCGGAACGCCGGATCGTCAGGCGCGCAAGGGCTTCGTCCGTTCTGCCTCTGGTGACCCGGATCAGGTCGTCCCAGTATTCGTCTTCGCCGTACGCATCGGTCAGTACATCGGTGGGTGCATCGTGCATCGCCCGCAGATTGCGCGTGTGCCGGGAGTTGCCGCCCCGGTGGGATTTCGGCGCACCTTCGAGCACGCAGACGCTTGCGCCGGTTTCGGCGGCCGAAATGGCCGCCGTCAGGCCAGCATGGCCGCCGCCGATGACCAGCACATCGTAGGCTCGGAGTTCGTCTGACAACGTTAGACCCTGTTTTCAGTGTTGTATCCTTTTGTATACATTTGTATTCTATGATTGAATTTGATGCAAGTGCCCACTGTTTCGGTGATAAGGATCGACTGCCTGTCACTGACGGCTCCAGGGGTGGACGATGAATCAGCAAGACGATCTCTCGCGCGCGGACCTGGCATATTTTCGCCTGATCGACGCCATCCGGGACGGGGCGCTCGCGCCGGGAACGCGGGTCAGGGAGGTTGAAATCGCGGACCGCTTCGGGATTAGCCGTACGCCGGTGCGCGAGGCGATCCGGCGGCTTGAGAACGAGGGTCTTGTTGTTCACGTTCCGCGTCACGGGGCCGTCGTCAAGCGCATGGACCGCCGAGAAATCACCGAACTCTATGAAATGCGCGAAGTGCTCGAGGGAACTGCCGCAAGCATGGCCGCCCAGCATGCCTCGGAAATGGAAATTGCCGAACTTGAGGAACTCAATGCGCTCATGCTCGAAGCGGCCGATGACCCGGCGCGCGTCGCGGAACTGAACCGCCAGTTCCATGCTGTGCTGCATCAGCTGGCCAAGAACCGGTTTCTCATCCAGGCTGTAACAGCGTTGAGCAATGCCCTGACGCTTCTGGGCGGCACGACGCTGGCTGCCGAGAGCCGGGTGGAGACAGCTCATGCGGAGCACGAACGAATCCTGACATGCATTAGGGGCAGGGATCAGGCCGGTGCCGATGAGGCGGCCCGGTTACATATCAGAAGTGCCCAGATGGTCCGTATGCGGCTTTTGCGGGGAACGCTGGACTGACGTTAGGCAGACCGGCCGTGATCGGCAAGAAAGAGGCGTCCCGGTTCAGTGATCCTGACCATCGCACCGCTTCGTTTCGTGTAGGTCCGCTCGACCAGACCGCTTTCGACCGCGTCCTCCCAGACCGTCAGGCGCGGGCAGGATGTCCGCCAGGCGTCCATCACTTCCGTATAGGGGCGTGGCGACTTCGCAATCCACTCGCACAGGTCGAGGATCAATGGTTCAAGGTTCTGAGCCAAGATGTTCTCCGGATCGCGCGGATGTTACCGTGAAATCACTATGTTGGCGGAGTTTTGGGCATAATCAAGTTGCATGATCAGCAAAGTCTTTCCGCATGGCGGTACAGCATTCCGTTTACGTCAACCGCCAATGGGAGTAATGTTATACCGGTCATTTAAATGATCGATCGTTCCAAAATGGACTAAGCGACGCCCGTCGGGTGCCAGGACATGCCCAGGCAAAGACAATACAGCGAAAGCGCAGTGCTGGAAGGCGCGATGTACGCGTTCTGGGCGCGCGGCTATGAAGCCACGTCCATGAGCGATCTCGTGGAAGCGACAGGCATCAATCGGGGCAGCATCTATACGGCATTCGCCGACAAGCGAGCCTTGTTCTTCGAGGCGCTGCGCCACTATGACAGGAAATTCCGGGTCGAATTCCTGGACGGCATAGTGCATTCACATGCACCGCGGGATGCGATTACCGCCGTGTTCGAGGCTGCGGCGAGTGCGTCGGAGGCGGATTGTCCGGGTGGTTGTTTTGTGATCAATACGGCCCTCGAACTGGCGCCCCATGACAGCGAGATCCAATCCTATGTGAACGGTAGTATGCGTGAAGTCGAAGACTTCTTTTACGGCCGGATCGAAGCGTCGAAGGAAGAGGGGACGATCGCGGCGTCCCTGCCGTCCAGAGTGACGGCGCAGGGACTGCTCGGCCTGTTGCTCGGGCTTCGTGTCCTTGCGAGATCGAATGCGACAAGATTGTGTTGGACGGCATTACGTTGCAGGCCGCGAGGATGCTGGAGGGACGATAAAAAAATTTTGGTCGATTTGGAACGATCGTTCAAATATTAGGGAGGAGCAGATATGTCGGTTTCCTATGTGGAAAGAGAACAAGCGGATGCGGAGACACTCGCGTTCTATGACAAGGCGGAAGACCGGTTCAAAGCCCTGCTGAACATATTCAAGGTGTTCGGGCATCAACCGGAATACGGCACCGTGTTCACGGACATGATCATGGCGATCCTGAAGGATGGCGTGATCGACTGGCAGACAAAGGAACTGCTTATTCTGAAGGCGACGCAGCGGAATGAGTGCCAATATTGTGTCGTGCAGCACGAGCGTGTTTCCAACATGCTCGGGATCTCCGATGAAAAGATCGCTGACATCGACGGCGACAAGTACAAGACCAGCCCGCATTTCACGGAGGGCGAAAAGGCGTTGCTCGATCTGACGGTGCAAATCGGCGTGAACGCGAACCGGGTGTCCGAGGAACTGTGGGAAAGGCTGCACGCGCACTGGACGGAGCCGCAAATCGTCGATGCGGTCTTCGTCATCACGATCTACATCGCGGTTTCCAAATTCGGAGATGCGCTGGGCGTGGAACTGGAGTCGATGTTTGACGGCGTTCAGCCCATTCTCAGGGTAACGCACTAGCCGAAACCAAGACCCGGATCAGTTGAAGGCGACCGAAGCAAGAGCTGCGTCGACGCGATTCTGACTCCAGCGGCCGACCGCGCCCGGGGCAATATTGGGATCGCTCAGGTCGACGCCGGTTCCTGGTTCATTGAGGATCGTCTCACCGACCGCGTTGGTGACCGCGATCTCGCCCTCGACCAGAAAGACGCCGAATACACCGGCGGACGGGCCGGCCCAGAAGTCGGTGCCGCGAATGCCGATGGTCGCGAACGCGGTTTGCACCTGGACCTGTTTGTTGGCCATCTTTCCGATGCGGCCGGTTACGAAGCGGAACGGTCCCTTGAGGGCATTGACGATGGCCATCCCCATGTCGCCGTTCATGTCGTAGACGAACTTGTCGACCACGAGCGTGCTGTTTTCGCCCATGGTGAGTTTGGTGCCGTCGAGCAGTGTCAGTTCGAGACGCGCGCCCGGACCGGTCTGTAACTCATCATCCTCGTGCACCATGGCGTTGGGAGACAGGGCGACGGGACGTCCATCCCTGATGGCCGTTGCGCTCGCCTGTTGGCGGCTCACACTGCCGATCTCGATGCCGGCGGCGGAAGCAATATTGATTGAAGGGAGCGCCAGGAACAGGGCGAGGAATGCGGCAAAGCCGCAGACTACAGTTCGCATGTGCATGATCCGTCTCGTGCCGGATGAGGGTGGAGGCTGCCACAGTTGTGCCTCGGGGCTGCCGCAAACGACCACGTATGATCACTTGGCCGTGATTTCAACCGTCTTCTTCTCGCCGATCTCGACGGCGAAATCGGAGCTATAGGACTTGCCCCGGTATTCGGCCGTGGCCCGGTAACTTCCCGGAACCAGGACCTGTGCGGTCTCGTTGCCTTCCGCGCGGAACACGATCGTGCCCTTGGAATCGACGAGCTGCCATTTGACCGGTTCACCTGAAGCACTCCCTTGCGCAGCGCCGCTCAACCGCAGAGTCACCAGGCCGACCTTGTGGTTGATTTCGACTTCGGTCAGCATTCCCGGTCTGATGGTCACGTCCGTTTCGACCACGGCGTTGGCATTTCCAAAGCGGCTGACCAGGCTATAGGTTCCGGCATTCAGCCGGATGACCTCGCCGACCAAATCCGACTGCGCGAACAGCCTGCGCTTGCCGTTTTCGCTTGGGACTGCGCCGAAGATCCAGTGTTTGGCAATCACGCCCTTGGGCGTATCCATGAAGGCGAGGGCGGGCAGGACCCGCAGACCGCCGGCGTTCAGAATGAATGTGGCGTCGATACGCTTGCCGGGCTTGACCACAAGGACCTTGGCCGCGCGCGCGGCGCCATAGGTGGCGCGCACTACGTATTGGCCCGGCGGCAGCGAGATCGATGCGACCGGCGTGGCAACACTGGCAATCTTGCGCCAGCGGTCAGCCTTTGCATCCTCGACCTTGTATGCGGCCCAGTCTATCGGCCGCGTAATCGGCGCGGTGCCCGATGTGATTTGTCCCCTCAGGCGCAGACCTTCATCGCCGTTCTTGGCGGCCTCCTCGTTGATCAGGAATGTCGGCCGTACTTCATCCGGAAGTTTGGGAACCGGCCGGTCGCCAAGATCGATCTTCGCAGGAGGTGACCGCTTTTCGGATTCCGTGGCCGGGATCGCTCCGGTGATCTCAGGGGACTTATCGGTCGCCGCTGCAACAGTGACAGGGCTGGTAGCCGGCTTGTCGATCTTGACGGTACCCGCGGGTCGCGGTTCGATCTTAAATCCAACGAAATGCGTTGTTTCGGCCTGGGACGGATCCAGTTCCGATCCGGGAGGCAGGATACTCTCGGCGTGCAAGTCCGGTGTCTCGCTCGCCGCAGGGCTTGATACAGGTGTGCTGCCTGCGGATGCGCGGGTCCTGCCAGCGACTTGGGTTTTAGCCTGATCGGGGCCAACGGCGAAGCCCGGCAGGTAGGTGGTATCGGAAACGCGTGGCGAAAGAACGGGAATCGGAATTGGCGTATCGGGCGGGATCACCCCGGTAGCCGGGGATGCAGCGGCGATCGTTTCCGTTTCGGTTGTTTCGGTTTCGGGAGGAACCGGTGACTGCAGCGGACTTCCGATGGCAACAGGGCCTGCGTCACTCGCACTGCTTGCCGTGCTTGCGGCTGCGACCCTCTGGGGTTCACGCTGGTCCGCCGTGCTTTCCGCGATCAGGTCGAAAACCATGTCAGTCGCGAACGCGAGGCTGGTCTGATCCTGAGCGGCCGCAAATCGGCCATCGGTATTGTCCGCGATGCAGCGCAATTTTGAATGCCGCTCCGGCGCCACGGAAAATGCAATCACATGGATCTTGAGACCCGGATTGACGGATTTGAGCGTGGCACTGGTTTCACAAGGATCCGGGCCGCAATTGTCCACGCCGTCGGTCAGCAGGAGGATGTGGCTGTTCGGCGTTGCGGAGCCGAGGGATTTGACGGCGGCGTTGAGGGATCTCGAAATCGGCGTCTTGCCGGTGGGGTTGAGTCTGCGTATGGCCCGACCGTGTTGAGCGGCATCCAGCGGCTCGGTGGCAAGCACGGTCTGAATATCGCGGCAGCTGATTTTCGATCTGTGACCATAGGAGACGATGCCGAGGTCGAAGCGTCCCTGATAGTCCGAAAAGGTCTGGGTCAGGACCTGACGTGCGATGACGACGCGATTCTTGCCGCGGATCTGTCCCCACATGCTGTTCGAGGAATCCAGGATCAGAACAGCCGACGTGGGGTCTTGTTCAGTGGCCTGAGCAGGCCACGCAAAAGCGGCGACCGCCTGAACGGCCGTACAGCAGACAAGTGCGGCTTTCAAAACTCTCGCGGTGGCGCCGTCGCGCATCGCGCGAATCCCCCCTCCGACTCACTTAGCGGCGGATAATACCGGAGGCGGAACAAATGGGAAAATCACAACGCAAAAAATCGCTCAATAATCGTGACTTATCCACGTCCGCACCGGTCGGGACCATTGTTTCGCCGGTCCGAATTGACTTCGCGGCCGTTAGCGCCGATATCGAATTGTCTGGGCGCCTTTTCCTTGAGCTGGCGCGCTGGTTACCCAAGACTCCGTCCGGATCCAAAGCAGCAGAACTTCCGAACCATGTCAGAGACCCTGAACCTGCTTCTCACGCGGCGCTCTGTTGTCGCGATCAACCTGGGTGAGCCCGGGCCGAGCCCTGAGCAGATCGAAATCCTGCAACGTGCCGGCTTGCGGGTACCCGACCACGGCAAGCTGGCCCCATGGCGCTTCCTGCTGTTCGAAGGCGACGCGAGACGCCAGTTCGGATCGGTGTTGAAGCAGGCGTTCATGGAGGATTTCCCGGCGGCGGACAACGACAGAATTGGATTTGAAGAAAACCGGTTTCTCCGGGCGCCGGTGATCCTCGGCGTCATATCCAGCGCAGGGCCTCATGCAAAGATTCCGGAGTGGGAGCAGATCTTGTCTGCCGGAGCGGTCTGTCAGAACATTCTCGTCGCTGCAAACGCAATGGGTTTCGCCGCACAATGGCTGACCGAATGGTACGCCTACGATGCGCGGGTGCTTGAAGCTATCGGGCTGGCAGAAGGCGAACGCGTCGCGGGATTTATTTACGTCGGCACTGCCAAGGAGACCCCCACCGAGCGCGTGCGTCCGGAGCTCGGCGACATTTCCAGCCATTGGCGACCCGCAGACTAGAATTCGCCGGTAGCTACCATCACCAAATCACGAGGGGATTATTCAGTAGATGTTCTATACGACTGACGACAATAAACACGGTTTGCGACACGATCCGTTCAAGACATTTGTTGCGCCGAGACCGATAGGATGGATCTCTTCGCTCGCCCTTGACGGCAGTCTCAATCTTGCGCCCTACAGCTTCTTCAACGCAGTCTCGACGGACCCCCATGTGGTCATTTTCGGCAGCCAGGGACGCAAGGACAGCCAGCGCAATATCGAGGAGACCGGCGAATTCGTCTGCAACCTGGCGACGTGGGACCTGCGTGACGCCATGAACCGGACGTCGGCTCCAGTCGAACACGGTGTCGACGAAATGGAACTTGCGGGGCTGGAACGCGCTCCGTCGAAACTGGTCAAACCGCCGCGGGTGGCGGCGACACCGGTGGCGCTCGAATGCCGGTACATGCAGACCGTCGAACTGCCTCTGAAGAACGGCCACAGTCAGTCGTCGGTGATCTTCGGTGAAGTTCTCGGTGTTTACGTCGATGATGCGGTCATTGAGGACGGCATGATCGATATCACCAAGCTGAAGACCATCGCGCGATGCGGATATCAGGACTACGCCGTCGTGGACTCCGTCTTCGCGATGAAACGACCGTCAGCATGACGCTGAGCCGAACCGGGAGTCAGCATCAGCTATATTGCTTCGCCCTGGCCAGGAGATTGCGGGCCCTGACGAGATGGGGGCGGTCGAGCATTTCGCCGTCCAGCCCGACAACGCCCGGATTTCCCGCGGACTCAAACGCATCCACGATTGCCTGAGCGCGCTCGATCTGTGCCCCGGACGGCGTGAAGACATCGTTGATCGTCGCGAGCTGCGCCGGATGGATCGCCAGTTTTCCCGTGAAGCCGTCGCGGGCGGCAGCCTCGCATTCGGCTCGGAGGCCGTCATCGTCGCGGAAGTTGGTGAAAACCGTGTCGATGGGTTGAACCTCTGCGGCGACTGCCGCCAGCAGGCAGAGCGCTCGGGCCAGCCGGTACGGATCCGCATAAAGGCCGTCCGGTGTCCGGTTGGTCGATGCGCCGAGGTCGGCACTCAGGTCTTCCGCACCCCAGGAAAGCCCGGCGAGCCGCGGGCCGGCATTGACGTAGCTGCCCATGTGGAAGAGCGAGGTAGCCGTCTCTGTTGCAATGACAACAAGCCGGGTGCGACCCTCGTCAAGGCCGTTGGCGCTCTCCTGTTCATTCAGCATCTGCGCAAGTTTGTGCACGTCATCGACTGATCTGGTCTTCGGCTGCATGATGCCATCTGGTGCATAGGGGATTACGGCCGCCAGATCGTCGGCGGTGAGCCCGGTGTCCAGCGGATTGACCCTGACGTAGATCTGCGTTCGTGAATTCTCGCCGGCCTGCGGCCGCATCTGTTCGAGAATTCGGGCCGTAACGGCTCGGGCTTCCTGCTTTGAATCGAGGCTGACGGAATCCTCAAGGTCGATGATGATGCCGTCGGCTGTTGAATTCAGCGCTTTCTCGATCTTCGACGGGCTGTCGCCGGGGACAAAGAGCATGGACCGCATGGGCGCGTCAGCTCCCTGGTGACCGTTTGCGCATGAAGGCCTGCCGGGTGCAGACCGCCACGAGCTCATCGTTCTGGTTGAACGCCTTGTGCTCAAACTCGATGATACCTGCGTCCGGACGTGAACGACTCTCCCGCTTGTTCTTGACTTCCGTCGTCACGTGCACGGTGTCTCCCTGGAACAGGGGATGGGGGAACTTCACGTCAGTCATCCCGAGATTGGCGATCGTCGTGCCGACCGTCGTGTCATTTACCGAAATGCCGATCATCAGGCCCAGCGTGAACAGTGAGTTCATCAGCGGCTGGCCGAATTCCGTCTCCGTCTCGCAGAAGTGCTTGTCGATATGCAGAGGCTGCGGGTTCAGCGTCATGTTGCTGAACAGCATGTTGTCCATCTCGGTGACAGTTCTTCTGATCGTGTGCTCGAAGACGTGGCCGACTTCGAATTCCTCGAAATGGAGTCCTGGCATGGCTTTGTTCTTGTCCTGTCTGCCGGCAAAACGGCTCCCGCGTGCCGTCCTGGCCGTCGTTCGTGAAGGGTGTAGATCAATTGCGGTCGTTATATAGCCAGGCCCAGACAGGGCCAATGATTTCCGCGTTGCACGATTCCGGCGATATGTACATTCCTCTGCACGTCTTGGTTGCAGATTCTCGGGGGTGAGTCGCGATATGAGTCCCGATTCTTTCCACACATGTCCGCAAGCGACTCAGAGATTGATTCGGATAACTCTCATAAACTGTTGTTTTGTTTGATAGTTTTATCCACATCCTGCTGTGGAAAGGGCGTTAACCTTTCGTTTACCACCGGTTCATAGGACTCGTTATGAGGGTGCTGTGGGGCGTAAGCGATCAAGTTGCCTTGAGAGGTCCGAAACGATGAAAACATGTCTGATTGTGGACAAAGGCGATATCACCCGTAACACCGCTTACCGCTACCTGAGAGGCCATGATTTCTCCGTCCAGGGTGCTGAAGATGGTGAGCAGGCGTTGTCGATGTGTCGGAAAAGAATGCCGGATGTCATTCTGGTCGACGACTCGGCCAACGTGAGCGGTTATGCCCTCGATTTCGTGAAGAAGCTCAACAAGTCGAAAACGGGAAAAAGACCGGTTGTCATTTATTGTTCCCGGGAGCGGGATGCTGCCAAGATCGGCGCCGCGCTCTGGGAAGGTGCAACCGAATGTCTCATGAAGCCCTTCGACGCCGACCTTCTTGATTTCAAACTTCACCAGTCCGGGATCATGGAGCGCCGGTAAGCTTCAGTGTCGGCAGGCCATTTGGCACGACCCTTGCTGCTTTTAACCGCAGGAAAGGGAAATTGTCGTCATGACCAGCGTTTCAGCGATCACGGTTCCTCCTCAGGTCGAGCTCGCATTGCAACATGCGAGCAGGGCAACAGGCACGGATTTCGACTATCTGCTGAATACGGCGATCCGTGAAAGCGGCCTGAAAAGCGACGCGAAATCAAAGACATCAAGTGCAACCGGGCTGTTCCAGTTCATCGAACAGACCTGGCTCGGCATGGTCAAGTCTTCCGGCGCGCGGGCCGGGATGGGGCATCTGGCCAGCAAGATCGAGCGGACGTCAGACGGTCGGCATAAAGTGACCGATCCGAAGGCAAGGGCGGAAATTCTTGCCCTGCGGAAGGATCCTCAAACCTCGGCCGTGATGGCAGGCGTCTATACGCAGGATGCGGCGCGGAGTCTCGAGAACCGGCTTGGGCGAGGCGTTACGAACGGCGAGCTCTATATTGCGCATTTCCTGGGTGCCGGCGGTGCAGGTGATTTGATCGAGGCGGCGCAGAACAAGCCACAGCGTCCGGCGGCTGTGATGTTCCCCAAAGCGGCCGCGGCCAACAGGTCGATCTTCTACGGCAAGTCCGGCGAGGCTCTCAGTGTGGCGGCGGTCTATGGCAAGCTGGTTTCCCGGCACGACAATGCTGTTGTCGCGAGCAACACGGCCCTGAAGCCGTCGCGCACCGCAGGTCCCGTGATCTCTCCGGCCGCTGCCCGGTACTTCGCGCCGGTGAACTATGCCGCCAGAGACGCATCTGCCTCCACGGCCTGGGGACATGGTCTGTTCGCGCAAAAAGGACCGACCGACATCAGGCCGAAAGGAGCCGGCCCGGTTGTCCTGTCTTCGGCGATTGCCGCGCAGCTGGGCAATGCGGAATCAGAAGCCACGGGAACCGAGACGCCGGCAAACGCCGCGTCAGAGCAGCCGGCCCGTCGAAGGGGCCCCAATGGCCTGCTGCAGAAACGCATTTCCTTTCACACCCTGTTTTCAGTGAAGTGACAGCCCGCGGTCCCGGCCCGCTTTCTGCCCCGGTCCGGATGATGCTAACCTTGCATCATGGAAACGCTTTCCGAAAAAGACCTCGACTATTTCAAGCGGCGCTTGCTTGAGCGCAAGATGGAGCTGGAAGCGCTGATGGAGATTTCGGCCGAATCCAG
Organism: Hyphomicrobiales bacterium; assembly: GCA_965198845.1. Lineage (GTDB taxonomy): Bacteria > Pseudomonadota > Alphaproteobacteria > Rhizobiales > JAJFHC01 > CBDAQD01. The sequence goes on along the minus strand of CBDAQD010000002.1, from coordinate 4,048,207 downwards.
CAGTCCGGTTACGCTTGACCAGACCTCAGTGGGCCGCCTGTCGCGGATGGATGCGATGCAGGGGCAGGCGATGGCACAGGAGACGGAACGGCGGAGGCTCGCGGAAATCCAGCGAATAAACGCCGCTCTCGACCGCATGGAAGAGGGCGAGTACGGATACTGCATTGTGTCGGGTGATCCGATTCCGCGCGCGCGTCTCGAACTCGACCCCTCAGTTGCCACCACGGTCGATCACGCCGGCTGACCAATTCTTCCATTGTTCGGGGCAGCCGATGCCGGGCGTGCCGAAAAATATCGAAGCGTGGTCGCGAATAGACTCGCCAAGGATAGCCAATAGGCAGTAAAGGGGTTTTCAGAGAGACGCGTTGGGTTGACGCCTCCACCACATTTCGCTTCGCGCCATTCCTCGAGGCAACTCCCAATGTTCCAAGCGATATTGAATGTCTGGGCCCTGTTCATCGGCATCGCGCTGCTGATGCTCGGAAACGGGCTGCAGGGTACCCTGCTCGGTATTCGGGCCGGCCAGGAAGGATTCGGCACGGCGATCACCGGTATCGTGATGTCGGCCTATTTCGTCGGTCTGCTCCTGGGCTCGCTGATTACGCCGCACCTGATTTCGAGAGTCGGCCACATCCGCGTGTTCGCTGCTTTTGCATCCATTACCTCCACGGCAATTCTACTGTTTGCGGTCTTCGTCGACCCGTATACCTGGTTCGTACTCCGGCTGCTCACGGGCACATGCTTTGCCGGTCTTTATGTCGTTTCGGAGAGCTGGCTGAACGATGCGGCCACAAACGAGACACGGGGCAAGATCCTGTCGGTCTACATGATCATCAATTTTGCCTTCATCGGTCTCGGGCAACTCCTGCTCAATATCGCCGATCCGCAGGAATTCATTCTGTTCATCGTGGTTTCAGCCCTGGTGTCGATCGCCCTGGTTCCCATTTCGCTTGCGGACACCAAGGCACCGGAAATTGTCACGCCGCGCAGCGTTGGCATCGCGGAGATCTACAAATATTCGCCGCTGGCAGTCGTCGCCTGCTTCATCAACGGCGTGGGGCAGGGCGCCTTTTTCGGAATGGGGGCCGTATACGCCGACCTTCTCGATCTCTCTCTTGCGAAAGTGTCGATCCTCCTGAGCCTCCCATTCATCGGCGTGGTGTTCGCGCAGTACCCGGTCGGCCAGCTGTCCGACATATTCGATCGGCGCAAGGTGCTGATGGCGCTTGCGTTCGTGACGTCCGTTTCTGCGGTTGTCTGTCTGTATGCGTCTGGATTGTCCTTCCCGGCCTTGGCTACCGCCTTCACGGTCTTCGGGGCGCTCTCGCTGCCGCTCTATTCTCTCGCAATCGCGCATGCGAACGATCATCTCGATCACGACCAGATGCTCGGCGCCAGCGCAAAGCTGGTTCTCTTGTTCGGCATCGGTTCGAGCCTGGGGCCGATCATCGTCGGTGCGGTCATGCGTCAGGTTGGACCTGACGGCTACTTCATCTTCATGGCAACGACCTATGCGGTTCTAGGATGTTTTGCCCTCTATCGCATGACCCAGCGGCCACCGGTTCCGGCGGAAGAGCAAGGCGACTTCATGCTCGTGGCGCCGAGGGCTACGCCCATCGCGGCCGCCGCGATCGTGGAAGAATGGGAAGAGCAGGCAGACGTCGACCGCCCGACCGAGGCCTGACCGTTATGGTGAACCATTCCTTAAGGCTTATCCGTCAGACTTGCTGATCGAGTGGGGCGGCCTGCGGCGGCGGGCCTGTTGTTGACAGTGAGTAATGGAGTTCCTGAATCATGGCGACGGCCAGCAGGATAAATGCTGCGTATCTGCATGAAGTAGCACACGATGAGCGCACCTCTGTCCGTGAGGACCTGGCGGCTCAGCTTGCACAATTCCTCGACGGTGAAGACGTGACGGAGGCCGACATCAAGGCGGTCGAGCCGGCGATGATCGCGCTTGCGAACGATCCCGTACTGTCCGTGCGCCAGACGTTGACCGGACTCATTGCGACGAGCCCCAATGCGCCGCGCGAGGTTCTGCGCATTCTGGTTTGCGACATTGACGAAATCAGCCTGCCGATACTCGAAAACACGCCGGCCATGCCGGAGGCCGACCTTGCCTCCGTCGTCAAGGCGGGTCCGTTTTCCCGGCAGATGGCGATCGTGCGCCGCGAGAAGATCAGTTCCCGGCTGTCGCTTATCATCATCAACATCTGCTGCGAGAATGTCTGCATGGAATTGCTGCGCAATAACGGTGCGCAGATTGACAAAGCAGGCTACGAACGGCTTGTCGAGCGTCATGGTGACCATGAGCCGGTCCGTCAGGTCCTTGCAGAGCGGGGTGCGCTGCCCGTCCATATCACTGCGATGATGGTGGCGAAAATGCCCAACGGCGCTGCCGCATTGCAGGATGCCGTCCTGCCGATAGAAGCGGCGAATGACAGTTCCGCAATCACCGAAGACCGGAACGAAACGATCCTGAAGCTTATTCGTGCCGCGACCGCGCATGATCTCAGAGACCTGGTCATGCAGTTCTACGACAGCGAGGTCCTCACGGCGTCGCTGATCCTGAGAGCAGCCTTCATCGGACGCATGGAGTTTGTTGTCGAGGCCTTGTCGGTGCTTTCAGGCGTGCCGGCCAAGCGTGTGCGGTCTCTGCTGCTTGGCAGAGCGCGACTGGGTGCACGCGCTATCTATCTCCGTGCCGGATTGCCGGTCGAGGCGTTTCTTGCCCTCAGGATTGCTCTTGATGTCTTCGCGGAGTTCGAGCTCCGGGACGCGGCGTCGCGAGAAGTGCGCTTCGGCCGCACCCTGATTGAGCGCGTGGCCACGGACCACGTGAGCATTGCGCCCGAAGAGCGGCGCTATCTGCTTGGTATGATGGCCCGTCTCGGACCGGAGGGCGCGCGCGACCTTGCTGCCCAGCTGGTCAACCGTCTGGCGGAAGCCGCCTGATCAGGATCAAGGGTCAGGCCGCGTCGGTGCGGGCGAAATGCTCGGTAAGGTCTGCGACAACCTCGCCAAGCCGTTCAATAACGGCCCTTGTCGTCTGATGTGACGGATCCTTGATCTCGTCGCGCAGTATGATCTGAATGGCGTCGACGTGATTATCGATCAGCGTGGTCGGGATCTTCGACTTGTCGTCGGTTGATTCGAGCAGCTTGCAAAGCAGATCACAGAGCTCGGTAATCAGGGGGTAGCCGAAGGTGTCGCCTTCGCCCCTCAGATCATGCGACGCGCGGAACAGCTCGTCGAAATTCTCTTCGGTCAATCCGTCGCGCCGGGCCTGATCACGCGCGGCCAGCAGCCGGCCGACTTCCTCCTGAAGCCAGTCGTCGAATTCGACGGAGAGTTCCTCGAGCGCTTTTTCCGCACGGGCGACCGCTTCCATATCGATTCCGCGGCCGGAACCGCTGACGACGACCTTGTCCTTCAAACTCTGCACTTTCTGGTTTTCGGATTTCATCTCTTACCCGTCTGCCGCTCAAACCTCGAAAACGGCACCCTGTTCTTCGGCCTCGCCGGCCATGACGGCGGCGGCGGTTTCGGCTTCTTTCCCATCCTGGGCAGGTTCTTCTTCCGCTGGTTCTTCAACTGCAGCGGCTGGCTTGGCGACGCCTTCCTCCGCCTCGCCGCGGGCCAGTTGCATTCTCGACTTGGTGCCTGCCGCCAGCGGCTGGCGAACTTCCGGTCCGAAATAGCTTCCGTTGCGCACAAACGGGCGCGGGTTGAGCACGATGCTCTGGATTCGCTGAAGCAGCGCCGTGGCCGAGACCGGCTTGCACAGAAACTCTGTCACGCCGCTATCGCGCGCCTGCAGTACTCGCCGCCTGTCGGCATGACCGGTCAGCATGATGATCGGGATGTAAGCGTTCTTGCAGGCGTCCGGATTGCGGATGAGCTGGATGAACTCCAGACCGTCGAAGATCGGCATCGCCCAATCGGTGATGAGAATGTCGGGCGAGTACATCTCGACCACTTCGAGGCCCGATGCGCCGTCTTCAGCTTCGTAGATTTCCCGTGATCCGAAGGAATAGAGCAGGGTGCGGACCAGCCGGCGCATGTGGACGTTGTCGTCCACCACGGCGAAACTCAATCGCTCAAAGTCGATTTTGGCCATTGTCCCTGTTGATCGCGCGCCGGGCTGTGCCCGGCGCGCGTACTCCAATCGCGGCCGATATCCCAAGCTCAGCCGTCAAGTACGCTACTCACTATGCAGGAGTGTAGGGTACTGGCCTTAAGATTCTCTGAATTGCAGCGGCGCGCATCCGCGTGGTCCGGAAGGACTTGTTTCCGCAGTTTTCCGCAGATTCAAACGAGACACGGTCCCGGCTGCGCGGTGCCAATAAACTGCCGCGCTGCCGAGACCGGTCCGGGAGATGCCCGAGCATCCGCGGCATGAGCCGCGGACTATGTCAGTTGCCGGAGACTTTCCGGCGATACATGCCCTGTGCAATCCGGTCGATGACCATGGCGCAGAACAGGATCGCGAGACCGCCCAGGAGGCCTTGTCCCTTGGCCGCGTATTGCAGTGCTTCGAGGATCAGGGCACCGAGGCCTTCAGCGCCGATTAGCGAAGCAATAACGACCATCGACAGGCTCATCAGGATCGTCTGGTTGATGCCCGTCATGATCGACGGCATGGCGAGCGGAACCTCGACATTCCGGAGCAGCTGCCACCTGGAGCAACCGAACGCGATTGCCGCCTCCTTGGTGGCTTCCGGGACGCCGCGCATGCCGAGTGCGGTCAGGCGGATCACCGGCGGCATGGCGAAGATGATCGTCGCCAGGACGCCCGGCGGTTTGCCGGTGCCGAAAAACGCAATGATCGGAATCAGATAGACGAAAGCCGGCATGGTCTGCATGAAGTCGAGAACCGGTTCCGCGATGGCGTAGGCACGCTTGCTCTTGCCGAACCAGATGCCGAGCGGAATTCCGAAGATCACGCACAGGAATGCGCCGGCGCCGATCAGGGCGACAGTGATCATGGAAATCGTCCAGAGCCCCATGAACTGCAGATAGATCAGCGACGCAGCCGTGAAGATCGCGACCCGCGGGCCGGCGAGACGCAGGGCCATGACGACAATCACGATCGTGACAACCGGCCATGGCGTATCGATCAACATGACTTCCAGGCCGTCCAGCACGGCCCGAATAGACGCTGTGATGCCATCGAAGACGTTGCGGAAGTTCTGAACCAGCCAGTCAAACCCGCCATCGAGCCATGTCGCGGTGCCGGCAAAATACTCCTTCTTCACCGGGAATTCGGTGATCGGGATGGTGCCGCCGAAGAAACCGTTGGTGTTATCGGCAAGAACCTTGTCCGGATCCGCCACAGTGAACCGGAACAGGGTCAGCGGCCAGATTGCGACAAGAAGGAAGGCCCCGAAATAGGCGCTGGCCTTGTTCAACCCGGACTGGACCTTGGGATTGGCGCGCCACTTCAGGTACTGCTTCTCGTAGGCCAAATTGGCGTAGAACCCTTCGATAATCTTGATGGCGACCAACAGGCCGAGGCCGATCAGCAGGAATGTGGTTGCTTCGCCCGCGGCGAGATCAGCCTGTTCTTTCGCCGTTGCAGCGACCTTCTTGAGGTTTTCTGCAATCTTCAGTGCGGCGTCGGCATCAGCCTGGTTACCCGCGGCAACGGCGTCTGCGGCCTGTTGCTCACGTCTCGCGATATTGGCAAGTAGTTTTTCATATCTTGCGAGCTGATCCGCACCCAGTTCACCCCACAAGCCTTTGCCCAACTGCACCAGTGCAATCAACTCCAGCACGAGGAAGGTCCAGAAGAACCCCCATGCACCGCGTATTGCGCCCCACAGGGGGCCGAACACTGCCGCCATGGTGTTCCATGACCAGGCGAAGCCCGTCGTACCCTGAATCTTCGCAAACTCGGCGGAGTAGTAATCTTCGTTTTCGCCGACGAATTCACCAATCGACGAACCGAGGGACTTGGGTCCCAGTTCCAGGCCTGTATCCGTCATGCCTTGCCTCCCTGGATTCCCTTGAGCAGCGTGGTCTTGTTGATGACACCAATGTCTTCGCCGTCGTCACTCTGAACGACGATCGGATTGTTTGTGGTCGTTGCCACGTCGATCAGATGATCAAGATCGGTGTCATGGGGGACGCGTGGCGCCTCGTTCATGTTCTCGCCGTCGGCAGGCTTGTAGCTTGCCAGATCGTCCATGATCGAATGGGCGAACACGAGCTTGAGTTTTGAAATGCCCTCGACGAAGTCCTTCACATAGTCATCCGCCGGCTTGGTCACGATGTCTTCCGGCGTGCCGATCTGCACAATGCGGCCGTCCTTCATGATCGCAATCCTGTTTCCGATCCGGATCGCCTCATCAAGGTCGTGGGTAATGAACACTGTTGTCTTCTTCAGTTCCGCGGACAGCGCCATGAACTGGTCCTGCAGTTGCCGGCGGATCAGCGGGTCGAGTGCCGAAAACGGCTCGTCCATCAAGAGGACTTCCGGGTCCGACGCCAGCGCGCGGGCCAGGCCGACGCGCTGCTGCATGCCGCCCGACAGCTCCCGTGGGAAGCGGTCTTCATAGCCGTCCAGATTGACCAGGTTCAGACAGTGCTGGGAGACCTCCCAGCGCTTCGATTTGGGTTCGCCGCGCACCTGAAGCGGGAAACCGACATTGTCCCGGACCGTTCGGTGCGGAAGCAGGGCCATATGCTGGAACACCATGCCGATATGCATGGCCCGCATTTCGCGGAGTTCCTCGCCGCCCAGCGAAATCATGTCCTTGCCGAGCACGGAGATCGTGCCGGCAGTCGGTTCGATCAGACGGTTCAGGTGGCGGACCATCGTGGACTTGCCCGATCCGGACAGGCCCATGACGCAGAATATTTCGCCGCGTTCAACCTTGAACGAGCATTCGGCGATGCCAACAACACATCCGAACTCTTCAAGGACTTCCGGTTTGGTGAGGCCGCGGGCTTCAATTGCCGCCATGGCCTCCTTGGCGCGTTCGCCAAAGATCTTCCAGACATTATCGAGAATAATGACGTCTTCGCTCACAGCAGCACCTCTCCCCTCGCTGGTGTCATGCCAGCAGCATCTCGTGCAATCTTGCTGAACACAAGGCTATGTGGACTTTGGGGCGGCAGATGCCGCCCCAAAGGTGTTGTCTTATTTCAGCCAGGAATCGACTGTGGACGAGTTGTCTGCGACCCACTTCTTCGCAAACTCCGCTGCGTCCTTCTTTTCAACCACGAGCGCGTAGGTCATGGCGGACACGGTGTCCGTGTCGAGCTTGACCTGCGAGAGAAGCTTGGCGGCTGCCGGGTGCTTCTTCTCAAGCGCTGCGGCGTAGTGGATGTGCAGGTATGCCGTGTTCCATGCGACACCGGCTTCGGACTTCTCGAGCCACTGCGGGTCGTCGGTCGGCTGAATGACCTTCCACTTCGCCTTGTCGTATGCCGGCTCTTTCAGGATCACGAGTTCATGCAGAGCGAACATGTGATGCGGCGTGTAGCAGAAGAAGACGATGTTCTGCTTCTTGGCGACTGCGTTGTCGACTTCCGCCAGAGCAAGCGTTTCGTCCATTTCCTTCAGCTTCATGGTCTCCGCATAGCCGTAGGACTTGGCGCGGATCTTTTCGACGTTCGTCGAGGCCCAACCGGCAGCACCGATCCAGATCTCGCCCTTGCCGTCACCGTCGGTGTCGAAGTTCTTGGCCATGTCGGGATTGGTCAGGTCGGTCAGGTTCTTGATGCCTGTACGCTCGGCAGTGCCCTTGGTCACGCACATGGCCTGATCACCGGCGACGCCGTTCGGGTTCATCTTGACCGTTTTCTTTTCCTTCACAAACTTGTTGTTCAGGTTGACCTGGTTCGGCATCCAGACTTCCGGGTGAACGTGCATGGCACCGGAGTCCATGGCTTCGAACACGACCGGGTTCGTGCCGTTCTGCAATTCGACTTCCAGGCCGAGGTTGTCTTCAAGAACGACCTTGAGGACGTGAGCAGTCACGCGCACGGACGGCCAGTTCGGAACGCCAATAACGACGTCCGCGGCCTGTGCCACGCTGCCGAATGTCAAGGCGGAGGCGACGCATGCGCCAGCCAGTGTTTTAGTCATCTTCATTTGGAAAGTACTCCTTCTTCTCCCTGCCTCTCCTTGGTTGCAGACTACGGTCTGCTGCCATTTTGACCTGAGTCATCCCGTTCAGCGAGGCCAGGCAGTCCGGGTGACGTATGGGGTCAAAAATCCTGATCTAGTTCTCCGCTGCCGCCGCCATTGCCTCGCGCAAGACGTCCGCGATGGTGTCGCAATCTTCTTCATCCAATCCCAGTGGCAAGCGCATGTCACACAAACTCATCAACACCTTGTCCGCCGTCGGAACGGCGCTCGGCGTGGAAACGTATTGCCAATGATCGTGCCGGCTTGTGAATCCGACCGGCTGTTCCCGGCCAAACCATTTGACGTGCACGCCGTGTTTGTCCGCTTCGTCCAGGAAACGTTCGATGTCCGTGTCTGTCAGGTTCTCGAGCACAAATTGCAGCGAACTCGGAACGAAGTCTTCCTTCGCGGGCCGTACCGGCATCCGGATATGCGGAATACGGTCGAGACGGTCGGCCAGCCAGTCGTAGGTTTGCCTCCACTTCGCATTGCGCTGATCGATCTGGCGCAATTGCGGGCGCAGGACCGATGCCGCCAGGCTGGACATGCGCATGGAGCAGTTCGGTGTGGTGAAGCGGTAGCGGTCGAATACGTCGAGAGAGGGGCGGGCGCGGTGCTGTTCGTAGAGCATGTAGCTTCCGGACAGGAGAATCGCCTGTGCCGCTATATCCTCGTCGTCCGTGACAACGAGACCGCCTTCACCCGAATTGATGTGTTTGGCCATCTGCGTGCTGAAACCGGCAACGCGGCCGAACGAGCCGGTCAACCTGCCGTCCCATCCCGCGCCCATCGTATGCGCGCAGTCTTCGATGACGATAATGCCGTGACGGTCGCATACGTCCATCACCGCGTCCATGTCCGGGATGTGGCCGCGCATGTAGGACAGCATAAAGTAGCGTGCACCGCTGGCTTCCGCTTTGCGCTCGAGATCGTCGATATCGACAACAGTCCGTTCCGTGATGTCGACAAAAACCGGCTCGGCGCCGGCATGGGAAATCGCGCCTGGAACAGGTGCGAGGGTGAAGGCGTTTGCGAGAACCTTGTCTCCGTGCCGGACACCTGCGGCGCGCAGGGCGATGAACAGCCCGCATCCACCTGAATTCGTGGCGACGCAGTATTTGCGGCCGACATAGTGCGCGAATTCTTCTTCGAGAAGGGCGGTTTCGGGCAGGGAATGACGGTCTTCGCCGTAGCGGAACAACCGGCCGTCTTGCATGAGCGTTACAGCGGCCTCGATCCCTTCATCCGGAACGGGATCAGGACGGCTGAGGTCACCGTGGAACCGGGCCCGTTCAGTGCCGGCGCCGGTTGCCACTTCTGGGCGGTCTGCGGTGCGTTCAACCTGCAATTCTGGCATTGGTTGCGGTCTTCCTCCCCAAAAACGCTTTGCCCTGATTGTCTTATTGTTGTCATTTGAAAGCGCTTTCATATCAAGCTTGTCCAACTTTGGTCGCAGAGTCAAGAATTCTGCGGGGCAGCGCTTGGGATTGTGAATTTCGGTGCATAATTCATTGAAATATCAGTATTTTTGATTCTTGCTTGAAACGGCTCTGCAAATCCGCAAAGCTGAATTATGGCAACCGGCCCTGAAAGCGCTACCAAATTGGTGCGTCCGCACTCCGCGACGCTTGACGATGTGGCGCGGCTCGCCGGTGTCTCCCCCGCAACAGTCTCGCGGTGTCTGAACCGCCCGGAAAGCGTGAATCCGGAAAAGCGCCAGCGGGTTCTCGGGGCGGTCAACACACTGGGCTATGTGCCGCACGGCGCGGCGCGTGCCCTGGCCATGAAGCAGTCGAAGATGGTGGGTGGTATCTTTCCGTCGATCGACAGTGCCCTGTTCGGAAGCGCCCTTGAAGTGTTCCAGCGGAACATGGCCGATGCGGGGTACACAGTGGTTGTTGCCTCTTCCGCCTATGATCCGGAGATGGAGGCACGGCACATTCGACGGCTTGTCCAGAGCGGTATTGATGCGCTCATGCTCGTCGGTCTGTGCCGGGACGAGGAGACCTACTGGCCAATTCATGCGCGCGGGATCCCGTATGTCTCGGTCTGGCGTCACATCGAGGGCAGCGATCACCCGACCATCGGCTTTGACAACCGGGCCGCTGCCGAGCATCTGACCGACTATCTGTTCAGCCTCGGACACAGGAGGGTGGGCGTTCTTTCCGGCACTCTCGCGAACAATGATCGGGCGCAGGACCGTCTGGAGGGCGTCAGAAGAAGCTGCGAACGGCACGGCGTTGCGTTCAACGAAAACTATCTTCAGGAAAGGCCGTTCGGTGTCGATGGCGGGCGCGATATGTTCCGGAGCGTCATGTCGATGCCGGAGCCGCCAACCGCAATCGTTTGCGGCTCCGAGGTTTTCGCATACGGAGCGATCTTTGAAGCTGCTGAGATGGGGATCAGGATCCCCGAACAAGTGTCGATTGCCAGCTTTGACGATCTTTGGCTCTCGGCGCAGATCACGCCGCCGCTGACCACCGTACGAACGCCGCACGCGGAAATCGGCGAGCAAGCCGCTCGCTATCTTATCGCCAGGTTGAACGGGCAGCGCATCGTGCCTCCGAGGCCGCTCGGGACCGACCTGATCATCCGGAAATCGACGGGACCGGCGCCGGTTTGATACGGTGGCGTTGAACATCGTCTCCCGGCGCTCCGGCCCAGGCGTGGTAAGTCGGCCCAAGCTTCAAAAGCTCTGACATGAGTACGGACACAATCAGATCGGTGGATATTTTTCCGGGCGCAACCGTCGAGCTCAGCCTTCGTGGCTTGCGCGTGTTCGTTGCAGTCGAGGAAACCGGCTCGGTGGGCGGTGCGGCCAAGCGTATCGGCGGCAGCCCATCGGGTGTTTCACAGCAGGTCACCGCTCTGGAAGAGGCTGTGGGCGCGAAGCTGTTCGATCGCCGGGCACGCCCGGTAACGCTCACGCCTGCCGGGCAGGTTCTGAAGGCTCATGCTCACCGCATTCTTGAAGCGGTTTCCGATGCACAGGCCGAGCTTGCCGAGCTCAACCTTGCGGATCTGCCGCAACTCTCGCTGGGTATCATCGACGACCTCGATGCTTCGTTCACGCCAGCACTTGTGTCCAGTCTGCAGGAACGGTTCCGCAGTTGCTTCGTCACGACGTCGTCGGGGCGTTCGGACAACATCACCGCACAACTCGAACGGCGTGAGGCCGACATTGTTGTGTCAGGCATTGTTCCGGAGGATGCGAACAGCTTTCGCTCAATTCAGATTCTGCGAGAGCCGTTTGTCCTGGTGGCGGCAAAGGGCGCAGTCGATCCCGGGGGCAATCTGCGCCAGCAGGCCGGCGACCTGCCGTTCGTGCAGTATTCGGATGCAATGCCCATCGGCCGGGCCGTGGCGCAACACCTGCGGAGAGTTCGCTTCAATGTTCGCCGCCGATTTGCGTTTGAATCGTCACGTTCGGTTTTCGCGATGGTTGCGAAATCCCGGGGCTGGACATTGGCCACGCCTCTGAATCTCATGGATGCCGAACGTTTCATTCCCGAGCTGGACATCTTCGAGATGCCGTTTCCAGCGCTGTCGCGGCGGATCTGGCTGATCGCAAGGGCGGAGGAACTCGGCCGGCTGCCCGATGGCCTGGCGCTCGAGTGCCGGCAGCTTGTTGCGGAGCAGATCGTGCCGCGCTTCGATGAGGCTGTTCCCCACCTGGCCGGAGCCATCGAAGTGGCCGGCGACTGACTAGCCGTCCGGTCGCATTGCCTCCACCGGAAGCAGGATATTGAAGCGTTCCCTGATCCGGCTGTCGGCGGACGTGGAGAGATATGCGGGGAAGTGCTTTGAGAGAATCTCCTTTGCTCTGTCCCGGGAGGTCGACCACATATCGGGCGCACCTCTTTCCTCCCAGGTCCTCGGTGCATCCCGGTCGGCCAGGCCGGGATAGAAGTAGTCGCGCTGCATCGCCGCCATGGTCTGGGCGGAACCAAGGAAGTGGCCTTCGCCGGTAACCGTGGCCCTGATCGTCTCCAGTCCGAGTGTTTCCTCGTTCACCTCGATGCCGCGGATCATCCGGTGAACGTGAGACAGCATCTCATTGTCCGCGACAAAGGCCTCGAACGAAACACCGAGCAGGCTCGCCATCATGCCTGCGGACTCGTAGATCATGTTTGCACCCGACAATCCCGCGGCCGCTGCAGCCAGCGCCTTCTCCGCGCCCATCTGAGCGTCGACTGCCTTAGCGTCCGCCATCGACGAGGCGACGCCCGAAGGCAATCCGAGATGGTTGGAGATCTGGGCAGAGGCAGCGTTCAGGATCGAGATTTCTCCACCGGCGCCGGAGAAAGCGCCGGTGCGGAGGTCGATGACGAACGGCCAGTTCGAAAAGATCACCGGGTATCCCGGTTCGAATACGTTGACCATGATCAGGCCGGCGAGCGTTTCAGCCGTTGTCTGCGCAAGCATCCCGGCCAAGGGAGCTGGAGCGGTCGCGCCTGACTGCGCCGCGATGATGGTGTTGATCGGAACGCCGCGTTTGATACAGGCGATGGCCACGTCGACAGCATCCTCGCCATAACGCAGTGGCGAGATGACAGGAGAGATGTGGGCCTTGCAGAAAGGGCGCTCCCTGAACTTGCCTTCGCCACCGAGCGCCATGTCGAACATGTCAACGATCGGATCGACATTCTCGCCCAGGGTGAACGACGTTCCGACGGGCTTTGTGGTGCCTGCCAGCAACGCATAGGCCGTGTTGACGTCGAGGTCGAGAATGTCGGGGATGTCCGTCGCCACGCAACAGCGCGTGAACCAGCTCACGTTGTCGAGCGTGTCGACCAGGCGGGCGAAGTCGTAGAGGTCGTTGAGGGTCGCTGCCCGATAGATTCCGGTGTCTATGTCCAGTGTTTGAACAGCCGCTCCTCCGGTGCCGAAGTAAACCCGGTCATCCCCGATTTCAAAGTCGTGTTTCGGGTCGCGCCCGTGAAAGACGAAACTCTTTGCAGCGCCGTCAATGATGTCCTCGGTGAACGATCTTGAGAAAGACAGGCGGCCCATACCATTGATCTGTGCGCCCTTGGCCAGCGCCTGTTCCCTGAGCACGTCCGGAACCTCGGCCATGCCGATCTCTTCAAGGATCTGAAACGCCGAATCGATGATCTGCATCATCTCGGTATCGGACAACGGCCTGTACTGGCCGCCGTGCTGGCCTGGAGGGCAGGGATTGACCTCGGCCGTATCGGCTTTCCGCGCGGCTACACGTGATGCGCGACCGCCGCTGCGCCTGCCTCGACCTTGCTGTTCCGTCATGGCTTTCGAGTCCCTTGCCGTGCTGACACGAATTTCACCCGACACTGGCCGGTGCGGGAACCAGAATCTTTTTGTTTCAGTTTTTCGGAATGAGATGTTCCAAATTCATAAACTCAGAAAATGCGGCTGGCAATTTCGACTATCAATCTGTGACTTTGTCAGCCGGAATTCTTGCATCACGTCCATTCGGTCAAACATCTGGATTGCCGGTTATGAAAACGCATACCCAAGTCGTCGTCATCGGTGGGGGCATCGGAGGGTGTTCGACCCTTTATCATCTGACGCAAGAAGGCATCACTGATTGCGTCCTGGTCGAGCGGGACGAACTCACGTCCGGGACAACCTGGCATTCTGCGGCACAGGTCACCAATTTTGGCGGCACCCAGACCATGATCGGTCTGAAGAGCCACTCAATCCGGCTCTACAAGGAACTCGCCGACGATCCTGACTATCCCATCAACTATCATCACGCGACGGGGGGAATCCGGCTCGCTTCCACCCAGGACCATCTCGACGGATACAATCATTTCGTCAGCCTCGCGAAGGGGATGGGTGTCGAATTCGAAGTGATCGACGCGGAGGAATGCAGGCGGCGTCACCCGCTGATCACGACTGACAATCTGCTCGGCGCTCTCTGGGATCCGCTCGACGGAGATATCGATCCTGCGCAGTTGTGCCAGGCACTGGCGCGGCGCGCGCGCAAAGCGGGTGCGGAAGTTCAACGGTTCAATCCGGTAACCGGTCTGACGCAGACGTCCGGCGGAGAGTGGATCGTCCACACGAAGGACGGCGACATTCAGTGCGAGAAGATCGTCAATGCGGGCGGCTACCGGTGCAATGAGATCGGCGCGATGATGGGGGTCGAGCATCCGGTTGCTTCAATGGAGCATCAATACATGCTCACGGAACCGATTCCGGACATTGAGGCGCTCGACATTCGTGTTCCCCTGATCCGTTGCCCGACCGATGATTTTTACTCGCGTCAGGAAAAGAACGGCTTGCTGCTGGGATTCTATGAGCAGGACTGCCGGACCTGGGGCCTCGACGGGATCGATCCGGGTTTCACGATGGCGTTGTGTCCGGACGATCTCGACCGTGTCATCGATGTCATGGAGGGCGCCTTCGCCCGGCTGCCCTGCCTCACGGAGGCCGGCATCCATTCTGTCGTCAATGGTCCGATCACTTATACGCCGGACGGTCTGCCTCTGGTGGGCAAGATCCCGGGCAAGCGCAATGCCTATTGCATTACGGGGCTGCGTGCCGGGCTGGGTGAAGGCGGGGGACACGGCTGGCTGCTGGCGCAGATCATCGCCCATGGGGAAGCGTGCTACGACACATGGTGCCTCGATCCCAGGCGTTTCACGCGATACGCCAACGTGGAGTACACCGCGCTCAAGGCGATCGAGGACTATCAGAACGAATTCCGGTTCCATATGCCTCATGAGCACCGGCCAGCCGGCCGGCCTGCGAAGACGACACCCCTGACCGAGACACTGGCCGGCATGAATGCCGAGTTCGCGACCGTCAACGGCTGGGAGCGGGCTGCGTTTTTCAAGCCGTCGGAAGACTTTCAGGAACAGCATTCCTTCCGGTTCAACAACACGTTCGACGTTGTGGCTGACGAAGTGAAAGCGGTCCAGACCGCGGTCGGGGTCATGGAGGTGTCGGGCTTCAACCGCTACGAGATCACGGGTGAGGGCGTCCACGACTGGCTCGACCGCATCATGTGTTCCCGGGTGCCGCGGAAGAATGGGAAGGTCGCGCTGACCTATTTTCTCAATGATGATGGCAATGTGAAAGGCGAGGCGACGATCGCCAATCTCGAAGAGGGACGAGTCTGGTACGGCTCTGCCGCGGCGGCGGAGAACCACGATATGGACTGGCTGCGGGAGCGGCTCCCGGACGACGGCTCGATCCACATTGAGTGTCTGACCAACGCCCAGACGATCCTTGTGATCGCCGGACCGAATGCCCGAGATGTTCTGCAAGAGGCTGCGCCTCGGACCGACTGGTCGAAGGATGCCTTTCCGTGGCTGTCAGTCCGGAAGGTCTTCATCGGCAATGCGGAAGCCGTTGCCATGTCGGTATCTTTTTCCGGCGAACTGGCCTGGGAACTGCACATCCCCAACGAGCAGCTGAAGCTGGCGTTCTCTACGCTGTGGGACGCAGGCCAGGCTCACGGCATGAAACCGTTCGGTCTCTATGCGACCGAGTCGATGCGGATCGAGAAGGGGTTCAGGCACTGGAAAGCCGACCTGATCACGGAGTTCAATCCGTCCGAGAGCGCGCTCGACCGCTTCGTGAATATGGACAAGGACTTTGTTGGCAAGCCCGCGCTGACGAAGATGCACAATGCCGGTCCGAGGCGATGCTTTGTGTCGATGGAGATCGATACCGACGAGGCACCGGCGCAGCCTGGGGGTTCGATCGTGGTGGGCGGAAAGGCAATCGGGACGATCACGTCCGCCGCGTGGGGTTATCGGGTCGGAAAGAATCTGGCGATGGGATTTGTCGATCCCGAGCACGCGGAGACCGGCTCTGGCCTTGGTGTGGAAATCCTTGGCAAGACGGTGCCGGCGTCAATCTGCGAGCCCTGCCTCTATGATCCGGCCTTCGAGCGCGTCAAGGGTTAGAGGCTGCTGGGTCAGGTGCGTGCGGGGGTGGCTGCCGGTTCGACGTCCTCGGACGAGCCTCGGTTCATGGTGAATACCGAGAAGATCGAGCAGTCGACACCTGTCTCCTTGAGCGTCCGCCACCACTGGGCGACCGATACGAACGTGATCGATACCGCATAACCCAGCGCGATGCTGTTGACGCCGAGGGTCTGGAATGTCGCGATGCAGAAGACCATCGATACCGCGACGCCGAGGACCAGAACGATGATCATCGAACGCTGCTCGCCGGCGGCGGCCATGACTGCGGTGGCGGGGCCGAAGACCGCGCGCGGGATCATCGTCAGGGCGACGATGATCAGCGTCCAGTAACCGGCAGCGAAGTCTTCGCCGAACAGCCCGAGAAGCCAGGAACCCAGGACGGCCATGCCTGCGCAGACGCCGATCGTGTATCCGAGTGCCAATGCGTTGCCGCGCGTCAGGGTCTGGCCCATCTGAGCCCGGTCGCCCTTGGCGTGAGCGGAATAGAAGTCGGGCATGACAAAGGAATAGAGCGCCCGCATGCCGAAGCTGGCCAGCATGCGCAGACGGAAGCAGACATGCAGGATCGCGACCTCGGCCGGGCCGACAATGAGGCCTGCTGCCAGGAGGTGGAGTTCAACGACGTAGTCGGACAAGAGGATGATGGCGATCCACGGCGCGGCCTTTTTCCGCCACCGCCTGGCATCGCTGGTTTTCGCCCGCTCATGCGGAAAGACGCGCTGCTTGCGGATGAGCAGAGCCTGGAAGCCGGCGGTCAGCCAGAGCGCCAGACAGAAGCCGGCCAGCAGAACATGGGGTGATGTGACCGACGTGACCTGGCTGAAGGCCACGACCGCGATCAGGATCAGCACAGGCTTGAGGACGAGATCGGGAATGAGCGCCAGCAACTGCCGGCGGTATCCGGTCAGGATGCCGCCATTGAAGTTGATGATCGCGAATGCCGGCGCCATCAGGCATGCGAAAGCCGCGGCTAGGATCTGATCGCCGTGGACGAATTGATCCGCGAACGGCGAGAAGGCCAGGAACGCGACGATCACGATTACGGACATGAAGGCGATCGTGCGGTAGCCGACAACGATAAACCCGCGGATGTCCTTGAGTTTCTTCTGTTCGAGATATTCCGAGATGAACATCATGCCGACGGCCGGCCGGCCGAGGGATACGCCGAGCGCTAGAAGGCTGACAAACGCCATGGCCAGCGCGACAAGACCCAGGGTCTCGGCGCCGAAGTGGCGTGCGATGAGCAAATTTGTGCCAAACGCGATGCCGCCGCCGACAAGTCGGGCGGCCATGAGCACGGATGACCGTGCCAGCAGTTTTGACAGGCTCAGCTTCTTCATCGCGTCAGGGCTGATGACACCCGGTGCTTGAAGCGCGTCGCGTAACCCTTTGCGTCGCGCAGAGCGAAGATTGTGCGTCCGATGGCCTCCGACGCGATCGAGTTGCAGTAATCATGGCTCGGCGGCGTGGGGAGGATTTCACCGCTCTTGCCGACCATGCCCTTCTTGAACTGGTGAAGACCTGCGTCGCCGTCGGTGCCGCCAAGGTCGTACCAGCGGATGTCCGGCATGCCGCACAGCCATTCCGCAATCCACCAGTGCATGGCATAGCCCGCCTTAAGGCCGAGCGCTGCATCATCGGTCGCGCCGTAAAGATAGACCGCGCGGTCTCCGGACAGATCGACGACGGCGCCGGCGGTCGGTTTGCCGTTATGGCGCACAAGGATGACCTCGGGCCGGAAGGCCTCGACCGGCGACTCCATCAGGGCAGGCAGCGTGTCGATTGTCGATGAATCGAAGAACTGCTTGCGAGACATCATCTGGTCGTAAAGCGCCATGAACTGCTCTAGGCCGGTCTCATGATCGGCGACCTCGATATGCAGCTCGTTCTTTGCCGACCTCTTGAGATTGTAACGCCACTTCTGCGCCAGGCTTTTGCGCAGTTCTTCCGGGTCAATGTGAACGTTGACGAGATAACGATCCGGATGGTTCCACGACCAGCCGGGCCGGAAATCGAGACTCTCAAGGGCCTGGAGCATGGCTGATCCGACCTCGGGCTCAGCATGCGGAAGGACAGTCAGGTAATAGCCGCGCTCTACGGCGTATTCCTGTTTCAGTGTTTCGAGGATCGTTCTCAAGGCCGACGGATCGGTCTGCTGCCCGAGATGGCGCCAAAGCGGGCCCCACTTGGTGAGGGCAACCCCCCGGTCGAAGCCGGGTAGCTTCACAAGGATGACGATGGCACCGCCGATAAGTTCGCCACCCCGGCGGATGATCACGTGTTCGAGCCGCTCCGCGCCCCAGCGGGCAGCGTTGTGGCAGTGGGTCTGTTCCTGACCGGCCTCGGCAAACCCGGCCGCGAAGGCGTCCCATTTCTCACCGGTCACCCTTTCGATGCTTACGTCGGACGTACGCGTCTGGCGCTGTGTATCGGCGACAGGGCCAAGAGGCACATCGAGTGATTGGGTGTATTCGATGCTACGCATTGCCATGGCCTCCCAATAATTCCTGATCGCGCCGGTTCTCTTGTGTCGTGTCCTCGACGCGCTTTCGCTTTCTGCCCGCGACGAAGCCTCTCAGCAGCTCGCCCAGCCTTCCGCACCTAGGCAGGAAGACGAAGACATAGAGGAGCCCGGGCAGGGGATCGCGCCACGACCACACCATGCTGATCCTCGCTGTGACAGCGGCGCGCATCGCCCGCAGCATCCAGATAAAGGCGTGTCCGGCCGAAATTTCGCGGCGCATGAAGGCGTGCTTTGCACCGAGCAGATCGCCGCCGGTCCAGACATAGTTCAGTCCGGGCTTGCCCTCATGAAGGGAGGTGATCGTCTCGATCGCGTCAGCTTCCGGGGCGTGCGGGCGGGAACTGTACCCGGCGAGTTCGACGGCGAGACGGGTGAGTTGCAAACCCGCCTGTTCCGGAACCGCGTGACTGCCGGAAACACGGGGATTGAGTTCCAGAAAGCAATGCTTCTTGCCGTCGTCCGACACGATGAACTGGGTCAACCCAATTCCGGTATAGCGGATGCCAGCGGCGAGTCTGGCGGTGCTGTTGAAAAGGGTTTGGGTCGACTCAACCGTCGTGCCCTCGACCGCGAGCCCTGTGCCCTCCGGGTGGTCCGTCCTGGTGATGCGCGTTTCCAGTGCACCAAGGATCTGACCGTCCTTGGCAGCGAAATAGACGTTGTGGCGTGTCCCCGGTGCGTATCGCTGCAGAAGCAGGGCATCATGCCCATCCGGCCAATCGGGCAGTTCTTCTCGCAGTTCAGCAAAGTTGTGAACAATCAGTGCCTTCTTGAGGCCCATTCGCGCCGTTGCACCGAACGCCCTGATGGTGAGCGGAAATCCGATCTGGTCGGCAGAGGAGAGCAGGGTGCGATAGTCCGTGACGCGTGCGTAGGGCAGTGTGCTCACGCCGCAGTCGGTGGCGAAATTCAGAGCCTTGAGCTTGTCGGAAAACGTCGCGATGACAAAACGGTTCGGTGAGACGAGTTTTATGCGCCCGCGCAGGACAGTGTCGTGGGCCGCCAGAAAAAGCATGAATTCTTCGGACACCGGCATGACGCCAGTAATGTCCGGCCGGGTTTCGATCAGGGCAGTCAGCGCATCCATCAATGCGTCCGGGCTGTCCTCCAGGCCGGGGTGGTCCCAGATTTCGTCGACATAACGGCTGCAGTCGGCACCGAGATCCTCGCCCTCGTATCCGAGCATGACGCGCCATCCATCTGCGGCGAGTGCGCGCGCGACGGCGACGGCCGGACGGTAATTGCCTAGGAGCAGGATCGTTCCGCTCCGGCCCGTGCCGTCTTCTCCGTTCGACATGGTCTTGCCTGGCCGCATCGTTTTCACCGCTACCTCGTAAAGCCACCGGTGTAGCGGCCGAGGGCAGCCCATGCCGCTATGGCGTGAAACGAGACCCATGCGGTGATGCCCGTGATCTTGGCGCCGTCTTCCAGCAGAATCCGCCAGGCCGCGTCATTGTGGATGACCCAGTCGATGGTCACACTGGCGGCGAGCAAGGCGCCGGCAAGACCGAACATCACGAAGCGGTTGGCGAAGATCTGTCGCCAGAAGAAAACGAGATAGCTCAGGCCCAGAAGACCATAGGCTCCATAGGTCACAATCTCCGGCACGCCGAAGGCCGGCAGCACGTTCTCGTGAATCAGGAACAGATCATCAAAGCCGAGGAAGCCGGTGAGCAGGCCGCCGGCCAGCAGAAAGCGGGCCATTACGTCAGTACGATCTGCCGTGGCAATGACCGCGGCGGCGAACAGACAGATAGCTGCGCCGGCCATCCATAGGACGATGCCGAGGTTGGAGACGGCGCCGAAATAGACCTTGCAGCAGTTGTCCGTCATCTCCGCTACGGCGAGCGGGTCGCGCAGCAGGTCGCCGGGCGGAACCCAGGGCTGGAATGCAACACCAAGCATCAGAACGAGTGGCGGCAGGAAAGTAAGCATCCAGATCACTGCGCCGATGGCAAACGAAGAGGATTGCCGGTTCAGCTGGCGTCTTACATCGAAGACGGTTGCATCGGTATGAGACGTGAGTGCCATGGTCTTCTCCCGTGTTGCGATCGCGCCGCTAAGGCGTGCGCCCGCCCTGTTTGTCTTCCGCAGTTTGAACGGTCTTGGATCCTTGGAATCCGCGCAGTCGTGCGGCGGTTCGAATGCGCCAGGCGTTTGCGGCCTTCAGGCGTCCGAATAGGAACGGGTTGGACTTGATTGCCTTCTTGACCGCGAGACGAACCCGGAATGCCAGGGCCAGGCTCAAGCCGCCCGCGGTCATGCCGAGGAAGTCATCACAGAGCCCGGTATGGGTATCACACCACTCGAATTTGTAGGGCTCGTCGCCGGCCAGAAAGTCATATGTCTTCAAGCCGGAGCGTGCGGACAGTTCCAGTGTCTTGAGCAAGAGGCAAAGGCCCGGCGACGTGGATCCGTCGCTGTCGGGCGCGTACGCCATTGTCAGCATCGAGAATGTATCGCCAGACGAAAAGCCGATCAGTCCTGCCTGCGGTTTGCCGTCGACATACAGACCGTAAACGCGCAGTTTCCGGGCGTCGGCATCGCGGCGCGCAAAGTCGAGAATCGTCGACCTCACTCCTGAGCCCGCAGAACTGTCTGCGAAGGGATCACGTTCACCGGCACTCCGGAGCTGGTTCGACTTCCAGCTCAGGATCTGATCGATGAAGAGCTGGCGCTCAACCGGCGCGCGGACACCGCGGAAACTCAAGCGCCCCGCCTTCCGAAGCTTTTTGAACTTCTCCCGGAGCCGTCGCCTTGATTTCGCGCTCCGAAGTGACGCGTATAATTCGGTCCATCCTGTATGCAACGAAAGCGAATGCGACCCGCAGGAACTTCTGGTCGAACGGGGCGTGATGAAGGGGTTTACATGTCCGGCGATCTTTTCAGGTTGCCGCCTGAGACAGATTGCATCGACCATTTCATCGGTCTCCGCGATCCGCGCCCAGATCTTCTCCACGGTCCCTATTGTCAGGAATGGGATAAACTCAGGGTCAATGATCGGTGCATTGAAATCATTGCTGCTGTCGGCGGCCCAGTGCAGTTCATGGAATCCGCATCGCGAGATAGCCGCCATCGGCAGGATCATCCGCAAGCGATCGCCGGAATATGCGAGCACGACCGACATGCGCGGTCGAGCGTGTTCGGGCTTGGTTGACAGCCAGG
This sequence comes from Hyphomicrobiales bacterium, assembly GCA_965198845.1. Classification (GTDB taxonomy): domain Bacteria; phylum Pseudomonadota; class Alphaproteobacteria; order Rhizobiales; family JAJFHC01; genus CBDAQD01. Next base: position 4,026,462 of record CBDAQD010000002.1, on the reverse strand, counting down.
CTTTGATCCAGTCGATATCCTGGAAAGGGGTGAACCACGCGGTTTCCTGGAACTCTCTCCAGATAGCGGCGATCGCGTCCAGTGACCCGACCGTATAGAGATCTAGGCCGTCGCAAGAGCCAAGAAACGTGGCATCGCCGGCAATTCGGGCTTTCGACCCAAGGGCACTGCACGGCCTGCTTCCCGGCAGACTTCCGATAGCGGCCGGAATCTCAACAAATCCGCCCGCGTTGAACTCGTGGACACGAGCGTCATCGCCCTGGCGGAGAGTCTTGTTTCCTCCAGGGAAATCTGGATCTGTTGATGACGCTCGGAACAAACCGGTGGCTCCCGCTTTCAAACTAGCCCTCAGGCGTTAACGCAATTGGCGTGCCAAGATTTCGCTCGGTCACCGATTTGCGAACGGGAGAATCCCTTGCCGTTGCCGGCATTTTCGACATCCCTGGTCGCGCGGACCCGGACTGGTGTTTCAAATTGGGATTGCCAGCCGCCCTACGCTGTATCTCTATGGGAAATCGGGGAGACCCGACGCCGTTGGCCCTGTTTCCGCGGCGGTTCGTTTCTCGACCGCCTGCATCGTCAGGTATACGCGATCGACTCTAATATTTGTTTAATCGCTAAGCCGCGGGAATCGGCGATTTTTGGCCGTCGAAGGCAGAGTTGCGGTGCTGAATCAGGTTCTAATGGTAAGACTTTGAAATCATTACATTAAATCGGCCTGAAATGCTGAGGGCTCGATTAAAGTGAATTTCGGCTCGGCGCAAGTGACGGAGGCACGGTGCCAGAAGGCTATGAATCGTCTCCCATTTGCGCCGGCCCCCGGTCGAGACAGGCGTCGAAATGCACGATCGTCTGCCGACCGTTGATCAACACGACTCCATACATCGGCGGTTCAATGCTGTATGCGGTGCCGACGCTCTCTCTTTTCAGCGGCACCTGATGATTGATCCCGGGGAGCGCGCTACACGGAATTCCCTGCCAATTGACCAAAATCGCCCGGTGGACGTGGCCAAAGAATATATGCCGGATGTCTTCGTGCCGGCCGATTGCTTCGGCGAAGGCTTCGTGATCCTCGAGTTTGATCCGGTCCATATAGGGCATCCCGACGTCGAACGGAGGATGATGCATGAAAAGCCATACCGGTTGGCCGGCTGCATTCTGCAGTTCATCTTCAAGCCACCGAAGGCGCTTCTCGCAATATTGTCCTTCCGATACCGGTCCCTTGTAGGTGTCGAGAAAGAGGAAGCGTCCCGCCTCAGTGTCATGCCGGTACTGAACAAATCCATTCGGATCCCGTTGCACTTCAGGGAATCCTGTACAAAACGCTTCCGGTCTGTCGTGGTTGCCGATCATGAGGAATGTCTTCAGGGCGAACCGTTCCAGGCGCTCTGCGAGCCAGGCATAAGCCTCCGGTTCACCATTGTCCGCGAGATCGCCTGTTATGACGCAGAACGCAGCGTCACCGTGCCAGCGCTCAATGTCCGCAAGGCACCGGTCGACCCGGTCGTGGGGATCGAGGCCCCACAGCGTTGAACCCGGAGCGCTCAGGTGGAAGTCGGTGATGTGAATGAACTTCATCGCCTTGCTCACTGGTCCGGAAGTCTTGGAAATGCTCAGTAGCGGAACTGTTCGTGAAGAATGCGCTCCTCGAGACTGTGTCCCTCGTCGAACAGCATTTCTACGCTCTTGCTCTCGTCGGCCTCTATCTCCACGTCAACGATGTCGTTGAACTGGGTATGGTCGGCGACGGTATTGACCGGCCGTTTCTTGGCTTCAAGAACCTCAATACGGATCTTGGCCTGACGCGGCAATAATGCGCCCCGCCACCTGCGCGGCCTGAAGGCACTGATCGGTGTCAACGCCAGAAGCGGCGAGTCGATAGGCAGGATCGGCCCATGCGCCGAGAGATTGTAAGCGGTGCTGCCGGCCGGTGTCGAAACGAGGACACCATCGCAAATGAGTTCGTCGAGGCGAACCTTGCCGTCTATCGAGATCCTGAGCTTGGCCGCCTGATAATCCTGACGCAGCAATGAAACCTCATTGAATGCCAGGGCGGAGTGTTCGTTGCCGCTGCAATCAGTTGCGGTCATCCGCAGAGGATAAACCTTGGCGACCTCAGCACGGCCGAGCCGTTCGCGCAGATCATTCTCCGCGTATTCATTCATCAGAAAGCCGACAGAACCCCGGTTCATGCCGTAGATCGGGATGCCTGAGTTCAGAAATCTGTGGATCGTCTGAAGCATCAGGCCGTCGCCGCCAAGGGCCACCACGACGTCTGCCTGATCTTCGTCTGCGTTGCCGTACCGCGCGCTCAAGGCGTCCAGCGCCGAAGTTGCTTCCGGCGCATCGCTGGCAATGAAGGAGATTTTCTCGAACGGCATTCGGCGTGGAACTCCTGGTTTTGCACAATGGAAACCCGCAGCCGCTGTTGCGAATGCCATCGCGCAAGGACGATAGGCATAAAACGAAGCCAACGGTACTGTCCACTGACGATCGCCGCATCTTATCTTTATTATCCAACTCGATAGTGGTATTGCCGGGTGCGATGTGTTTTTTTATAAGAACGTGTGTTCGTTTTAACAAACGAGCCTGGGGGCCGGGTTTCTCTGGAAGCAGGCCGCAAGCTGTTGAGGATAGGGCGTCATGAGCGTGCATAACGAGCAGTCGCAACCCGAAAGTGCGTTGAAGCTCGTCGGGAGTGGTCGCGATCTGTTGCGCGTTATCCTCGTCGGTCATGCGGACAAGGGAGAGTCGGCGCTCGCCGGGTGGCTGTTCCGCGACGCCGGAAGTTCGTCCGCCGGAAGCCAGAATCGGATCAAGACCGAGGCGCGCGACTACGCCATCGTCGATGCTTCCGACCATAGGGACTTCATTGAGAATCTGGTGACAGGCGCGGAGGAAGCGGATGCCGGCCTGCTTGTTGTCGATGCCGCAGATGGCGTTGGCGAACAGTCCCGGCGTCATGGCTATCTCATGCACCTCCTGGGCGTGAGGCAGGTTTTGGTCGCGGTAAACAATATGGACGCCGTCGGCTACGAACGGTCCCGGTTTGAAGAGATCGAAAGGGAGATCCGCACCTATCTTGCCGGCCTCGGTATTGAACCGACGGGCGTGGTGCCGGTTGCCGCTCTCGAAGGGGACAACAATGCTTCGCGATCGAGTGCCATGTCCTGGTACAGCGGTCCGATCCTGATCGAGGCGCTTGACGCTCTCGCAGCTATATCTCCTGACGCCGAGCTACCTCTACGCATGCCGGTTCAGGAGGTCCAGGATTTCGATAACCGCAGGCTGGTCGCTGTCCGCATCGAGTCGGGTCGAATCTCGGTCGGAGATGAATTGATCTTTTCGCCGTCCAACAAGACCGCGCGGGTGGCGAGCTTAGAGGAATGGCCGCAGAAGGAAGGAACTGCAGGAAGTACGGAAGCAACCGCAGGCCAAAGCGTGGCACTGACTCTGGATGAAGAGATCTCGGTCGAATGTGGTGAACTCGCATCGCATGTTGAAGACGCCCCCGTCGAAACGGAGGTGTTCAAGGGTCGCATTTTCTGGCTCGGCAAGGAGCCTCTGGCGCAGGGCAAGCGATACCGGGTGAAGCTCGGAACCTGTGAGGCGAATGTCCGCGCAGAATCCATCGAAAGAGTGATCGACACCGACGATCTTTCAACAGCTGACGCAGAAAAGGTGGAGCAGCATCAGGTCGCCGAGGTTGTGTTTCGAGCGCGCAGAATGCTGGCGCTTGACCAATTTGCCGATCTCGCCAGGACGGGCCGCTTTGTCCTGATCGATGGCGAAGATGCAATTGTCGGCGGCGGCATCGTTTCCATGGAGGGCTATGCCGACCAGCGTGATCTCATCACGCAGCGGGCGACCAATATCACACGCGTTAGCCATGGGGTTTCCAGCGAAAAGAGGGAGCGCCAGAACGGTCACAAGGGCGGTGTCCTGTGGCTCACCGGGCTGTCCGGTGCAGGTAAGTCGACGCTCGCTGTGGCCCTTGAAGAACGGCTCTACGATCTCGGGTATCAGACCTTCGTGCTCGACGGCGACAATGTCCGTCACGGCCTGAACGCAAATCTTGGGTTTTCGCCGGAAGATCGAGCAGAAAACATCAGACGCGTTGGCGAGGTCGCGGCTCTGTTTGCCGGGGCCGGCATGATTTCGATTACCGCCTTTATTTCACCCTATCGCTCGGACCGAAAGAGGGCACGCGAAGCGGCGGGCGAGCGTTACCACGAGATCCACATTCATGCCGATCTCGAGACCTGCGAGGAACGCGATCCCAAAGGTCTCTACAAGAAGGCCAGGGCTGGCGAGATTGCCGACTTCACCGGTATTTCGGCGCCGTACGAAGCACCGGAACAGCCCGAGCTTGTGGTCGATACGTCTCGGAAATCCGTCGAAGAATGTCTCGACGAACTGGTGTCGTACGTCAAACGCAACTTTATCCTGATGGATCGCACGTAAGCTCTCCTTCGTCGGCTGTGCGCCGCGATGAGATCAGGTTGCTCCTGCAAACAGAGCGTCGTGGATCTGATCATCCACCTTTTGAAGCCGGTCGGTCGGGCCCGTGCTGCCCGGCTTGGTAATGCGCGCGTTCATGACCTCCACAAGATCTCCATTGACGGTCCATTTGAATGTGTAATGGATCTCGAAGGAAAACTTGCTGCCCTGACATGCGGTGAAGACCCGCTTCATGGCCTGCCGTGCCGACGTTCTGTTGACCTTGACTCCGGAAGCGAATTTTCCGTCACACGTAATGGTGTCGGTGGCTATCCTGTACGCCGTTTCCTTGTTGACGGTCTTCTGTCCGACGTCGCGATAGGCGTTGAGCCCGCCCACGATCCCCCCGCGAGTCCGCCACATGACTGCAAAGCCTTTGAGCGGGTGCTTTCGCCTCGGAATGATCTGGTATCTTGCGATCCCTGACCGATTGAGCATTCGTGTTGCAAAATCTTCGGCATCGGCCGCCGCAAAACGAGGATACCTGGGTGCTCCCTTCGAACGCGACCGGTTGGGCGGAGGTGCTGCGGAATCGTCGCCAAAAGCCTGATCGGGCGCTGCTTCTCTTCGCGGTGCCGTGCGTCTGGCCGTCTGAGAGTCGTTTTCCGCGAACGGATTGGACTCGTCGTCGAACACTGAATCCGACGATCTGTTTTTGGCAATTCTGATCTCGTTCTGAACGCAGCGTACAAGGCTTACCAGTGCCCGAGACGTGCCGCGCAGACTGAACCGCATCCTGCCGGCATCTGTTGCAATGGCCATGGAGCGGCCGCGGCGAAGCATGGAGAACATGCGACGGCTGGTCGGGAACGTCACGACGACATGGTTGCGGGCGATGACCTTGGCGGTTGAATCTGTTGCCAGCCGGCCGTCGACGAAGATGCTGATCGGGATTCGGCGGCCCTTTGTCAGGCGCCATCTCGGATTGACCAGACCGATCGATGCGCCCAGTCTGCGGTTCAGGTTGAAAAACAGGAGATTGCCCCGGTTGTAGCGGGCGTGAATGGTGCAGAACTGGAATTGGCCGCTGTCAGTGAAACGCGCCTGACCGGTCCAGTTGCCCGTGCGGAACTTCGGTCCGCCGTAACCCGCAAATGCTTCGACGCTCATTGCGCCGATCGCAAGCGTCAGAGCCGTGAGGAATCCGCAGCACTTGATCATGGTGGTCATCCTGCCTCTACCAACCAGGATGATATTGAACCACCGCGAGGTACGAGGTGTCTACGGGCAGCGCGGGTATGGGACCTTCAATTTGTCGTTTCAGGCCTGTTTCTCGCGCTGCCAGGCCTGAGCCTGAGCGAATTTCTCGCCGATATAAGTCATCTGCCGGTCAAGTTCGCGTTCTGTGCGTGTGACGTCACCCGACCGGACGGCGTCGAGAATGGCCTCATGCTGATCGATTATGGCCTGACGTTCCCGAAACCGGAAAATGATCATGTTTTCAATCGGCTGAAGTGCCTCGATCACGGAAAACATGACGAATTGAAGCACCGGGTTTCCGCAGCCGTCCACAAGGGCGCGATGGAACGCGACATCTGATGCGCAGAATTCCTCGTCCGTCAGCGAGGTGTCCTTCTGGCGTTCCAGTTCATTCTCCATGGCGTCGAGGCAGTCTTCATCGCGGCGTTCAGCCGCGAGGCGTCCGCACAGCATCTCCAGTTCACGCCGGGCCTCGGCAATGTCCGAGAGGTCGAACTCGCCCAGCGTGACCAGCAGCGTCGCGGCCGTTGTCAGATTTGACCGCATGTCTTCCTGGCTTGGACGATTGACGAAGGTCCCTCCCGCAGGACCCCGTCGCGAGCGCACTAGGTTCTGGGCACCCAGACGCTTGAGTGCTTCCCGGATGGTCGGGCGGGACACGTCAAACTGGTCGGCCAGCTCGTGTTCTGTCGGTAACCTGTCGTCCGCCTTCAGACGGCCGTCCAGGATGGATTCCCGGATGCGGTCCGCGATTTGTTTGGCCGCACTCTGGGTCATGACCGGTTCGTATTTGATTGCCATCTGTCAGCCAATCTCCGCTTGAATCAGTGTATTATAATATTTGCTTGACAAATATACAAATTTGAATTGGATGGAGGGCGACAGCAGGACGGACAGCCATTGCGCCGTCATGCGCGAATCCACCTGAAGCAGGGAAGGGAAGTTTCATGGATATCTGTGCTCTCGGCGAGCGTCCGCCGCTCGGGGAAGTGCCCGAGAACATGCACGCATTCCTGGTCCGGCAGGACCGGTTCGGAGAACCGAAGGATGCCTGGCAACGGGAAGTCATTCCGGTGCCGGAGATCGGACCGAAAGACGTGCTGGTCTACACCATGGCGTCGGGCATCAACTACAACAACGTCTGGGCCGCACTGGGTTATCCGGTCGACGTCATCGCCGATCGGCAGAAGAAAGGCGAGCCGGAGGATTTTCACGCCGGAGGCAGTGACTGTTCCGGCATCGTCTGGAAAGTCGGCAGCGAGGTCACGGACGTCAACGTAGGCGATGAAGTTGTCGTCCATTCCGGCTGGTGGGAGCCGGACGATCCGTGGGTGCTGTCCGGCAAGGATCCGATGCTGGCGCCGACGACCCGCATTTGGGGATACCAGACCAACTACGGCAGCTACTGCCAGTTCGCCAAGGCCCAGTCGCATCAAATCCAGGCGAAGCCCAAACATCTGACCTGGGAAGAGGCCGGCTGTTATCTGCTCTGTGCCTCGACGGCCTATCGCATGCTCATGGGCTGGAACCCGCACGTGGTCGAAGAAGGCGACGCGGTTCTGGTCTGGGGCGCGGCCGGAGGGCTCGGCGCCATGGCACTTCAGATCGTCGCTTCGCAGGGCGGCAAGCCGATTGCGGTCATCTCCGAAGAAGACAAGCGGCAATTCTGCCTCGACAAAGGCGCGGTCGGCGTCATCAACCGCAAGGACTTCGACCACTGGGGCACCATGCCCGACACCGCCAGCCCGGAATGGGGTGAGTGGATGAAGGGCGCGCGCGGTTTCGGCAAGGCGATATGGGAAGCACTTGGGACCCGTCAGAACCCGAAGATCGTGTTCGAGCATCCGGGCGAAGCGACCCTGCCGACGTCGGGCTTCGTCTGCGACACCGGCGGCATGATCGTGATCTGTGCCGGGACCACCGGCTACAACATCACCATGGACCTGCGCTACCACTGGATGATGCAGAAGCGGTTCCAGGGCAGCCACCTGTCGAATGACGAGCAGGCAGCGGCCGTGAACCAACTAGTGATCGACAAGAAGATCGATCCCTGTCTGTCGGGTACCTACTCGTTCGACGAGATCGGTCACGCGCACCAGCTCATGCACGAGAACAAGCATCCTTACGGCAACATGGCATGCCTGGTGAACGCTACCGAACCGGGGCAGGGCGCGAGCGCCTAACGCTAGGTTAGAAAATGGGGCGGTTCTCCAACTGAGGGCTGCTCCGTTTTTAATTGGATGTGTCGGAACTGAGTTCTGTTTTGCTCGCTGTCTTGCCTACTTCAAGTTTGATGAGCTCTTCTTTCTGCCAGACATCTTCGACAAAGCGTTTCGGATCGCTGAGGTCATTATTCTCAAGTCCTAGATGAGCGACCGCCGACTTTGCTATCGCATAGCCGAGCTCCCGGTAGGCTTCAAATTGTTCCTCGTCAAAAAACTGATCGGCGGTGGTTTCGTCCGGGAAATCCGGATGCGCGCCCTTATAGCCTTTGGTCTTTAAGCTGACTTCACCGATCATCGTCGCCTTTAGATAGATGACAGCGCCGATTTCGGCGGTCTTTTTGTAATGGATCTTTGCTACAAAGAATCCCCACTCGGAACTTTTGGCACCGGACGGATAGAGCATTGGAATATCCTCGACGAGAAGTTCGGGCCCTCTGTTCTCCCTAAACTCGAACTTGACGTCGAAATCTTCTTCGACCCTGCGCGCAAGTGAAACGAAGGCCGAATAGGAGGTCTCTTTGTCTGCCTCGCCGTCGCAGACAATTACTATCTTGGCTCGCCGCCGGATCAGTTCGTAGACTCCAAGGTTGTCGAAATGCCCACCATCGGTCAATTCGACAATTGGGCGTTTCGATTTGTGGCCCCGGCTGGTGATTGCATACAGGAGGCCCGGACGAAAATGATTCACGCTACGCCTTTTGCCTTTGTCGTATCTGGGATTGACAACCCAGTAGCCCAGCCGGAGGTTGAACAGTCTCATGACCGTAGACACGAAACGATTGCGAGTGTGACCGTTGCCTAGGTAGGCAGCATCAGGATTTGCTGCAGCGCCTGAAATGGCAACTGCACTCGCAAGAGTGACGCTATCCTCCATGAATTTCCCGGACATCCGCCAACCGGTAGCAAGGCTGCCGCTTGCAAATGGTGTTAAAACGAAGTTGTCGCCGCCGCGCAAGCGGAAGCGCCGATGCCTTACATTCTTTCCAGTCCCTTCAAGCTTGCTGCGCGGTTTCTGATTTACGAGCACTACATTTGTATTGATCAGTGGAAAAGGTGTGGTCACCTGTTTGGATTGGCCTGGCCAAGCAGCGCTTAGCCGCAATTTGTCCGCAAGCGGTGACCAGCCGGACGAATTGATGTCGACCGTCGACCATGCTGGCATGAAGGCTTCCATGATTCGATCCCGGTAAAAGCGATGCGGCGAGATGTAATTGATGTTCACTCGAAACATCATCACTAGGCTCAAAAGAAACGTGCCTCCAAATGCGACGTAAATGATGGACGCGTAGTCTCCAAAGCCATATTTGGCAGGGTCGAGCGCATACAGAGCGATCTGATACGCCAGTATCGACACGCCATAGAGAAAGAGAAGAGAACCAACGGGCAGTGCCACGGCTTTCGCAATCGTCGGCGCTGATTTGCTCATTGATTTGAAATAACCCCAAAGGCCGGATGCCACGCCAGCTCCTGTCATGATTAGCCCCTGGAGGCCCGGATTTTTGGTTACTGCGTAGGCATGGAGGAGCGGAATAATTCCGATAGCCAACAATCCATAAAAGAAGGGATGAGAAATCTGATAGACGGATTCATAGATCCGTCTTTGGCCATATTTTGATGAAATCTTGTTCCAGAATTTTCCTAGTTCCTCAAAGGCTACTTTGTACGACCTCTCTTCAATATGAGATCTTTTTCGCCGGCTTTTGTAAGTTGATACTGAATAAATTATCGAAAAAACAATAAACAGAAGAGCTATTATTATTGCCGCTCCCAGAAGCAGCGCAAATGATGCTGGCATTTCCTGGCTGTCATTCTTCATCAGTGATGTAAGCAAGCCAATGAACCAATCGGCACGGAAAATGCCGAGGATGAAGGCGCCGACCGGATCACCAACCTTGCGGACTACCCACAGCAATGCTGTAGCCATGGTCAGCCACAATATCAGGTTGAGGACGATAGCTCGCGTAAGGATGCCTACGCCCGACCAGACGCCGATTCCGCGCCCCGGTGTAAGATAATTGCCGTGACTTCTCAGGTAGTCGAGAATCTTGTCCTGGTGCGACGGCTTGGCTGGTTCTTCGGCGGAGGTAAGCGCCATGGTGGCGTTCTCCTGAGGATCTTTGATGCCATACGGAAACCTGGTGCCGGAAGCGTCGAATGTCTCCTTCGACTCATTTGGCCCGTTCCACCACCATTGCAGTGATCCGCCCAGATACCCACCGCCGGACACTGTTGATATGTAATCCATGCGTTTGAGGACTCCGGCGCGGGAGAGAGCCTGGAGAGCCCCAAGGCTGAAGGTTGCCGACCGAATTCCGCCGCCCGATAGTGCGACGGCATTCTTGGGTTCGCGTTTGAGGTGATGTTCTATAAATCCTTTCTCTGCAGACAAAAACGTCTCTTCTTCTTCCGCATCCCAATAATCAATTGCATTGCTGGTTTCGTTCATGACAATGCCAATTCTCTCTAAAACCGCCCTCATGGCCCTGGTTGAAAGTGTTACACAAGTATTAGTGGATTTGAAGACTGAATTAATATTGAAAGGATTTGGGCGCCGAGAAATCGTGGAATTGAAAAAAATCAAGTTGTTGCGCTCCGTCGCTTCAATCGGTTAGCCAATGTGAGGGTACAAAGCCAACTTGGCAGACATTGACATGACGATTGATCAGAATCCCCGGCGCGGCTTTGAGATTGCGGAGTTCGAGGCTAGGACCGAACGCGCGCAGCGCCTGATGCATGAACAGAACCTGGACGCGCTGCTGCTCAGTACCGAACCGGAGGTGCGCTATTTCACCGGGTTCCATACCCAGTTCTGGGAAAGTCCCACCCGTCCCTGGTTCACGATCGTGCCCCTGAGCGCGAAGCCGGTTGCGGTCATTCCGGAGATCGGGCGCGCCGGCATGGAAGCGACCTGGATCGAGGACATCCGGACATGGCCGGCGCCAGTCCCGGACGATGACGGCGTGTCTCTTGTGGCCGACACGTTGACGTCGTTGCCGTCCCGGTTCGGCCGTATCGGTACGCCCATGGGGCATGAGAGCTTCATCCGCATGCCGGCGGAGGATTTCCGTACGCTCGAAATGAAACTGAGCGCGACCGGGATCGCCGACGCCGGCCTGCTCATCCATCAGCTCCGGTTCGTGAAGTCACAGGCCGAGATCGAGAAAATCCGCTTTGCCTGCGAGCTCACCTCAGCGGCCTTCGAGGCCCTGCCGGAGAAGCTCGTTGCCGGGGAGAGCGAGCGCCAGAACTGCCTGCGTCTGAGGCAGGACCTGCTCGCGCGCGGCGCCGACAACTCGCCATACCTGATCTGCGGCTCCGGCCCCGGCGGTTACGACAACATCATCATGGGTCCGACCGACCGGATTCTCGATCCGGGCGATGTCATGATTATCGATACGGGGACGGTCTACGACGGCTACTTCTGTGACTTCGACCGCAACTTCGCCTTCGGCCATGTTCCGGACGACACGGCGCGCGCGCACGAACTGGTCTGGCGCGCGACCGAGGCCGGACTCGAGGCGGCGCGCCCGGGGATCACGATGGCGGATCTGCACCGGGTCATGGCGAGCGTATTGGAGGAGGGGGGCGATGTCGGTGCAGGTGTCGGGCGCATGGGACATGGCCTCGGCATGCAGCTCACCGAATGGCCCTCGATCATGCCGTCTGATGATACCGTTCTCGAACCCGGTGCGGTGATCACGCTGGAACCGGGCCTCGAATTCGCGCCCGGCAAGCAGATCGTGCACGAAGAGGATATCGTCATCACCGAAGACGGGGCGGAACTGCTGACCCGGCGTGCACCGCGGGAGATGCCGGTCGCCGGTTGAGCGCTTCAATCGGTGTTACGCGACAGTTGACGGCAGGTCTCTTTCAGGAGTTCGGTTTTACGGCGAGTCATCGCCTTGTCCATTCTGGCTGCTGCGCTGACGAGCGTGACGACCGCGTCCGCTTCGCCCTGCCAGTTGAGGACGGGAGCGGCGATCGCATGCAGTCCGGGTATGAGCCGGCCATCGACCGTGGCCATGCCCGCCTTTCTGGTCTCGGCAATGAGCGCCTCGACTTCCGCTTGTTGAGAACCGCCTTCAGCGGACTCCGAAACTTCTCTTTTGAGAACCTGTTGTGTCACCGGCCGGGGCAGATAGGCGAGGAAGACCTTTCCGGTTGCCGAGTTGAGAAGCGGAAGGATGGAGCCGAGCCCCAGGGAGGAGACGAGCACGCCCGCGATCCGTTCCCAGCGGACAACGGTCGGACCGTGTTCCGCCCAAACCGAAAGCATGGCAGTCGATCCCGTCTCGTTGCTCAGGGACCGCAGGGCGTCGGCGGCGTCATTGACGATATCCGATCTGCTTATCGCAGCGAGCCCGAGTGCCAGTGCGCCGCGTCCCAGATCGTACTGCCCCGACTTTGCGTCCTGCTGAACGAGTCCGCTTTCGATCAGGCTGACAAGATACCGATGTGCCTTGCTCGGCGGCAGGCCGGCCTCGCTTGCGAGAGCCGTCAGGGTCAGCGGAGCCTGCGCCCGCGTCAGCGCGCGGAGAATGCCGGCGGCCACTTCGACCGACTGAATGCCGCGGCGCGGTCCTGCGTCCATAACCTGGTTCCTTGACGCGAATTACACAATACGTAATATATTATACAATACGTAATAATCAAAACCGTAAACACAGGGAGAGGTCGCCAACATGAAGGTGGCAGTTGTCGGCGGAGGGCCGGCGGGTCTGTATGCGGCCTATCTCTTGAGGCGTCGCCTGCCGCAGTGCGACGTGACGGTATTCGAACAGAATGCACCGGATGCCACATACGGCTTCGGTGTCGTCTTTTCCGACCGGGCTCTGGAGTTTCTGAGGGACGACGACGAGGAGACCTATGCGTACCTGTCTCCGCATATGGAAACCTGGCCGGACCTCAAGATCGTTCATCGTGATCAGCACATCGCCATAGACGGCAACGGCTTTGCCGCGATTGGGCGTCTCGAACTTCTCAAATTGCTGCAGGCCCTCTGCGAGACCGTCGGGGTTTCGCTTCGATACAAAACGTCGGTTGACGCTCAGGAGAGCCTTCCAAATTGCGATCTCATTATCGCTGCGGACGGCGTGAACTCCGTGATCCGTAATGCAAACAGCGCCGGTTTCGGAGCCAGTCAGGGCGAGCTCGAGAACCGTTTTGCCTGGTACGGCACCACCAAACCGTTTGATTGCCTCAGCCTCACGTTCCGTGAGAACGACCACGGCACATTCTGTGCCCATCATTACCGCTATGCGCCGGATCGCAGCACATTCATTGTCGAATGCGATCGCTCGACGTTCGAGCGTGCAGGCCTGGGCGACATGGACGATGCTGAAAGCCGCCGCTACTGCGAGACCGTCTTTGCCCCCGACCTGGATGGGCATCCGCTTGTTTCCAACCGCTCCATCTGGCGCCGGTTTCCGATCATCGCGAATGATCGCTGGCGTGTCGGCAATACGGTCCTGCTCGGTGATGCCCTGCGCACGGCGCATTTCTCGATCGGGTCGGGAACGCGGCTTGCCATGGAAGACGCCATTGCGCTTGTCGGTGCCCTGGATGTGGCCGGGACCGTTGAAGACGGGCTCGACCGCTTCGAGAAGGCCCGCAAGCCCATCGTTGACAAGATTCAGGGGGCGGCGAATGCGAGCGCACAGTGGTACGAGCGCATGGCGGACAAGATGCCGCTTGAGCCCTATGCCTTCGCCTATGACTACATGACCAGGACGGGGCGAGTGTCCGACGATAGGCTCAGAGGTATCGCACCGGATTTCATGGCGCGGTACGAGGCCCATCGTGACGGTCAGGCTATGGAGGTGCCGTCGTGAGTGTCGCGGATCCTCAGCGCACGCAGGATATCGCCGACAGGGTGGCCGACGACGTACCTGGCAGCGTTGAGATCGGGTTCTCGGTTCCGCGGCGCTATAACGCAAGCCGTATCCTGTTCGACAATCTCGATGCCGGCCGGGCCGGCAAAACCGCCGTTTACTGCCCGCGCGGCAATGCCACCTACGGCACCCTGGCGGAAAACGCCTGCCGGTTCGGAAACGCCATTCGGGATATGGGGCTTGAACACCCGGACCGGGTTCTGATGGTTCTTGATGATACTGCGGTTTATCCCGCAGCTTTCTTCGGAGCGTTGAAAGCGGCCTGCGTGCCCGTGCTCATCAACACGCTCTCGACGCCCGACCTCGTCCGGTATTACCTGGAAGACAGTGGAGCACGGGTCGCCGTCGTCGAAGCAGATCTCTGCGCCCGGCTCACGTCCGAAACGGTTTCCGGTACAGTGCTGCAACTGCTTGTGGTCGCCAACGGCCCGGTTCCCGAAGACATGCCAGTGGACGCGGTTGCCTGGGACGACTGGATCGCGGCCGCTTCGCCGGAACTGGACGAAGCAGAGACCGATCGCGACGACATGGCGTTCTGGATGTACAGCTCCGGCAGCACGGGGCGTCCGAAGGGCATCGTTCATCTGCACCACGACATGGCCTACACGCAGGAAAGTTACGGGCGACGGGTGCTCGGGATCAGGGAAGACGATATCTGCTTTTCGCCACCCAAGATCTTCTTTGCCTACGGCCTCGGCAATTCGATCACCTTTCCGTTTTCGGTCGGCGCGTCCGCCGTCCTCAACCCCGGCCGGCCGGAGCCGGACAGCATATTCGACTGCATCGAGGCGTATCGTCCGACGCTGCTGTTCGGGTTGCCGACGCTTTATACCGCCCTGGTCGCACATGACCGATCCTCGAATGTCGATCTGTCGAGCCTGAGACTATGCCTTTCGGCGGCGGAGGTGCTGTCGAGCGACGTGTTCGCCGCGTGGAAGCGATGCTCTGGGCTTGAGATTGTCGAGGGGCTTGGTTCGACCGAGCTTCTTCACATCTACCTCTCGAATACGGTCGAAGCGAAGCGGCCGGGCGCCAGCGGACTGCGCGTGCCGGGATATGAGCTTCAACTGCTCGGCGATGACGGCGAGCCTGTCGCTCCGGGCGAGACCGGTGTTCTCTGGGTTCGCGGGCATTCGTCGACGCCTTGCTACTGGGGAAAGCCCGACAAGACAGCGGAGACAATGCGGGGCGACTGGATTTATACCGGTGACCGGTTTCTGGTCGACCAGGACGGATTCCACTATTTCCAGGGCCGTGCCGATGACCTCATCAAGGTCAGCGGCCAATGGGTCTATCCGCTCGAGATCGAACGCTGCCTTGCCGAACATCCATCCGTTCACGAATGCGCCGTCCTCGGCGTGGAACTGCCGGACCGCCGCATGACAACCCATGCGTTCGTGGCACTCGACAAAGGCCAGCCATGGACGGAAGAGACAACGAGGCAATTGCAGGGTTTCGTCAAGGAACGGCTTCTGCCGTATAAATATCCGAGGATCGTGACCTATCTCGACACGCTGCCCAAGACAGGCACCGACAAGATCGACCGGCAGGCCCTGAAGATGATGGCGCAGTCCGTTCAGGCGAAGGCCGCCGACTAGGGAGAATAACCGTTATGGAAGCTACGCCGACCAAGACCCCGGAACGTCAGGCATTTTACGATGCCATCGAGACAGAAAATCTGGCGCCGCTGTGGGAGTCCCTCAAGGGCCTGATCACGCCTGAGCCGAAGAGCGACTGTACGCCGGTGCACTGGCGCTACGGCGACGTCCGATCGCGTCTCATGGAGGCGGGCGATCTCATCACGGCGAAGGAAGCCGAACGCCGGGTTCTCGTCCTCGTCAATCCCGGCTTGCGGGGCACCTGTCAGGTGACGACCTCGCTCTATGCCGGCCTGCAGCTTATTCTGCCGGGGGAGGTGGCGCCGGCGCACAGGCACAGCCAGACGGCATTGCGCTTCGTAGTTGAAGGTGAGGGGGCCTACACATCGGTCGACGGCGAACGCACAGAGATGCATGAAGGCGACTTCGTCATCACGCCGTCCTGGACGTGGCATGCCCACGGCAAGGAGTCCGATGGCCCGATGGTCTGGATGGACGGGCTCGATATTCCCATCGTCACTCTACTGGATTCGTCATTTGCGGAGGGCTATCCGGAAGAAGAACATCCCGAAACCCGTCCGAAGGGCGACTCTCTCGCCCGTTACGGCTCGGGCCTGCTGCCGGTCGACCATGAGCCGGCAAGCGCGGCATCGCCGGTCTTCAACTATCCTTATGCACGAACCCGCGAGGCGCTTGAGCAAATGCGCAAGACGGAAGAATGGGATCCCTGCCACGGGCTCAAACTCAAATATGTCAATCCGGAGACGGGCGACTTCGCCATTCCGACCATCGGCACGTTCATGCAGCTCCTGCCCAAGGGACTCGAAACCAGCCGCTACCGCTCGACTGACGCCGCGGTCTATTCCGTGGTTGAGGGTTCAGGCCGGACCCACATCGGCGATCAGGTCTTCGAGTGGTCGAAACGGGACACGTTTGTCATCCCGAGCTGGCAATGGCACCATCACGAGGCGGCCGAGGATGCCGTGCTGTTCAGCTTTTCCGACAGGGCGGCCCAGACCAAACTTGGCCTCTGGCGGGAAGATCGGGGCAACGCCTGACGCGGGCGGCGTCCCTCAGTACAAGGGACACCGCACTGATGAAACTCCACAATTACTGGCGCAGCTCGACGTCCTATCGCACGCGCATCGTGCTCGCGATGAAGAGTCTCGACTACGAGTATCTGACGTACGACCTGCGCACCGGTGTCCAGCACGAGGCGGGGTATACAGCTCTGAACCGGCAGGGCCTGGTGCCATCTCTCGAACTCGACGACGGGACCGTGCTCGCTCAGTCGCTCGCCATCATCGATTATCTGGACGAGATTCATCCCGAACCGCCGCTTCTTCCTGCCGATCCGATTGAACGTGCTCGGGTGAGAGCGCTGGCGCACGCCGTCGCGCTCGAAATCCATCCGATCAACAACCTGCGGATCCTGAAACATCTCAAGCACGAGCTCGGTCAGGAGCAGGAGGCGATCAACACCTGGTTCCGCCATTGGGTGGCTGAAACCTTCCGGGCGATGGAAGGCGATCTTGAGTCCCACTCTTCAACGGGCCGGTTCTGCCACGGCGATACACCGACGCTCGCAGACGTCTGTCTCGTGCCGCAGGTCTTCAACAACACGCGGTTCGATGTCGACATGACGCCCTATCCGACCATCCGGCGGATCTACGAGGCCTGCTTGGATATCCCGGCCTTTGCCGATGCCGCCCCGCCGAAGCAGCCCGACGCGGATTGACGGTGATCCGTATCGTGTGAATTCAACCCTTCTTCACCTTGCGGGCCAAATTCAGGCCGGCACTGCGTCCGGTGAGCCAGGCGCCATGGCAGGTCGTGTACATGTTCGAGTGATAGGCCTCGCCCGCGAACAGCAGCCGATCGCTGACCGGGTCGCGCAATTCGCGACGTTTTGAGCCGAAGCCCGGTCTGGCGATGCTCCAGGTGCCCATGACATGCGGGTCGGTACTCCAGGTGGAGATCGCCGACTTTGCGAGACCCCGTATCGACCGCGACCCGAGCATGCGCTTCATTTCCGACAGGGCGTAGTCGACGGCGGCCTTCTTGCCAGACTTCTCAAGCTCCAGGGCAAGATTTCCGTGTGCATTGGCCCTGGTAATGCCAGTGCCGCTGACGTCCGCCAGGAATGTGAGATCGCTGCCGTCCTTTTTCCAGTAGTTCAGAAATGCGTTGCGGCGTACCGGCAGGACTTTCTTGCGTTTGAATTTCAGACCGATGGTCGTGTAGTTGCCCATGTAGATGTTCTCGAGCAACGCCATTCGCGTGTCCGGGAGCTTCGGCGTGAACTTGATCAGCTGGTTTGCGAGAACGCCGTTGGATACGGTGACGAGACAGTACTTCGCCGTGATGGTGCCCTTGCTGGTTTCGACCTTCACGCCCGGTCCGGACCAGTCGACAGACTTGACTGCGGTTTCGAGCTCGACGGGAATGCCTTTCGCGAAATGCTGCAGTAGGGTTCCGTATCCTGCCGGACACAGGAAGTCCTTGCCGTCGGCGCCGTTCCACCAGTCAACGACGCTGTAGTCCTCCGGCTCTGTGCCGTCCACAATCCATTGGAACACCATTTCATCCCACTTGGACTTGCGGACCTTTGCGACGGCCTCCCTGGCGGAAATGTCGCGGCCGCTTTTGGCCGCTTTTTCGAATGCTGCTGTGAACCGGTCCCACTGCCGGTTCATGGCCTTGTACTCGCGTCCACTTGCTTCGCGGCGACCGACCCAGACCTTCGAATGATCATCGGAGGGCATTGGTCCGATCTTGAAGCCATTGGACTTCGCGTAACGCACGAAAGGATTCAACTGAGCCTGGTGCTGAAACGTGCAACCGACATCGAAGGGTACGCCGAACGTGCTCGTATCCGTAAACGCGCGCCCGCCGCTCCGGCCCTTCGCTTCCAGGAGCCTGAAGTTGATGCCCTGGTTCGCGAGTATTTTCGCGGCGGAAAGACCGGCTGAACCCGCCCCGATGATGATGACATCGACGTCAGCGGCATAGCCGGCAAGCGGGATGAACGGAAGAACGAGCGACGCGCCCGATCCTGTGATGAACCCTCTGCGTTTCATGAATCAGCCCCTCCCAATTCGAGAACACGCCTCCGGCAAGGGCATTATGCCCCGCCGATGGGGCTTCGCGTCAATTCCCGTCGGGTTTTCATGATTTTCAACTGTCATCCTTGGTCGCGCCGAAGGCGCGGCTGAGGATCCAATGGCGTGTGCTGCGGCTTAATGATCATGTAATTGGATCCTCGCCGTCGCTTCGCTCTGGCAAGGATGACACTGCGCTGATGTATCTGGCCAAACTGGCGGAAGGATTCTTGGCGCGTGTGCCGAAATCATGGGACAGGCCGACTAGGACTTCCACGTTCCGATGGGCTCGCTCAGGACATCCCGATCAACCTCGATTCCCAGGCCCGGGGCATCGGGTACGAGAACGCCGCCGTTCTCGACCGGCGCATCTAAAGCCGCAGTTTCGAGCGTGACCATATCGCGGCAGTCGAGAATGCATCGGAGCATGCGTTCAGGCACGGTCTGGCCCAAATGGGCGATTGCTGCAAATGCGATTGTTGATCCAACAGTATCCTGCACACTGACCGTCAGGCCTGCTGCGCGGCATATGTCACGATGGCGGCGGCCGTGCGTGAGGCCGCCGGCCTTGGTCACCTTGAGACCAATGCCATCAGCGGCGTCCAACGCGATCAGTCGTGCGATGTCCTCATCCTGTTGGGCCAGCTCATCCAGAATGATTGGCACCCGGCAACGCTTCCGAAGGCTCAGGGTCTCGCCCCAGGTCGCACAGGGAGCTTCGAGCACGAAATCAAGTCCGTCGGGCAGAAGTCCTAGCAGCCGCAAGGCCGATTCCGGAGTGAGACCGCCATTCGCATCGACAAGGAAATATTCACCGGGTTGCCGGTCGGCGAGTGACGTTGTGATGCGTTCCGCGTCGAGGGAAGGTTCGCCTTCACTCTCGTTGGCCCCGATCTTGATCGAATGACCGAGGTATCCCCGATCGCGATGGCTGGCGACACGTGCGCGCATGTCCTCCGGATCTCCGGCGTGGATCGAGGATATGACCGGCATGCGCGACCCGGTCGAACCGCCCAGGAGATCGCAAACGGGCATGCTGACGGACTTTCCGAACAGATCCCAGCAGGCAACGTCGAGCGCGGCCTTGGCGTGATTGTGTCCGACGAGTACTTCGTCCATCGCGTCATTGATCCGGTCCACCTGTCGGGGGTCGCGTCCCAGCAGATGCGGCGCAATCTCGGCGATGCCGGCGCGCGCACCTTCGGCGTGCGCCGCGATATAGGTGGAACCAAAGGGCGTGCTCTCGCCCCAGCCTTCGGTGCCGTCGTCAGCAACGATCCTGACGAACGATGCATCGAAGCTGCGGTACTCGCGGCCGCCCGACAGGAGGTAGACGCCGCCGGAATAGGGCAGGTCGGCCTGATAGAGTTCGATCCGGGCAATCTTCATAACGGCACCAGCGGTTGAGAGTCTGCATCGGGGTTATTGCCACGTTGCTTCGGCCGGAACCAGTCCGTTTGCGCGGCGGGGCGTTGAGGGTTCTAGATCGCAGGAACCAGGTCCCTCAGCGCATCAAGTTTCGCGGAGCTGTAGTCGGAGCGCCAGGAGAGCATCGTCCGGATTCGGGACATGCTCTGAGGCAGGTCGTATCGCCGGAATTCGCCTTTCGACGCCACCATGTCGAGGACGGATTTCGGAACCACTGCATAGCCTGTTCCGGCAGATACACAGGCGAGGATCGCGAGGTAGGAACTCACCGCAATAACGCCGCCGGGGACGATGCCTGCCTCCATGAGCCACTGTTCGAGGTATCGCCTGTAGGCGCAACCGGCCTCAAAGGCGACGATGGTCCTGCCGCTGACTTCGCTTGTGTTCTCGATCGACGGAAAAGACTTCGGCGCGACGAGGATCAGTTTTTCCTCGAAGACCGGCTGAACAGATATCCAATCATAAGAGACCGGTTCGGCAATGAATGCGACCTCAATGTCGAAGTTCTGCAGCCGGTCAGCCAATGCCCCGGCCGTATCCGTCTCGAGCTCGACATGCACATCCGGATAGAGTTCATGGAATTGCGAGAGAATCTGGGGCAATCGCGAGGCAGCGGTGCTTTCCATTGTGCCGATCCGAAATGTTCCCTGCGGCTGGCTCAATTTGAGTGCTTCCGATGCCTCGTGCGACAATTGGAAGAACCGCTCCGCATAGGCCAGCAACACTTCGCCGTCGGGAGTCAGGGTCAGGCCCCGGTTGTGACGCAGGAAAAGCGTTTTCTCCAGGTGCTGTTCGAGTTGCTTGATGCGGGTGCTGACATTCGACTGCACCCGGTTCAGCTTTTGCGCAGCCTTTGAGACGCTGCCTTCGACAGCGACGGTTCGGAAGACCTCAAGCGCGCGCAGATCCAGTCCATTCATCAGTTTCTCAAAAACAGAATGCCAATATCTTCAGAATTCATTTTTCTAAATATATCTGCGTTCGTAGTCTGCCGACAAGGCTTCGGTCAGGCCAATGCGTTGGAACGTGATGTCACGGCAGACACAACAGAACGGAACGAAACGGGCATGGTGTCCGGAGCACTCATGGCTTGAAGCCCGGCGCCAATTCCTGCAGGTAGACACAATTGCGCCCGGTAACCACCAGGCCCGTCAGTTCGAACCGTGCAAGCATGATCCGTATCACAGACCAGATTTCGATCGACGAAGACGAGATCGAAGAGCAGTTCATCCGCTCTTCGGGTCCGGGCGGGCAGAACGTCAATGCCGTCGCGACAGCGGTGCAACTGCGTTTCGATCTGCGGAATTGCGAGGATCTACCTGTGGATGTGCGGGCACGGGCAGAGCGGCTCGCTGGCAGCAGACTGACGAAGGACGGCGTCATTGTCATCGAAGCCTCGCGCTTCCGGACTCAGGAACAGAACCGGAGCGACGCGCGCCAACGCCTCATCGACCTGTTCAAACAGGCGGCGCGACGCCCCGTGCCGCGCAAGAAGACCAGGCCATCAGCTTCAGCCCGCAAGAAACGCCTCGATGCCAAAACCCGACGCGGTGCCGTCAAGAAACTCCGGCGTTCCCCGCCACGAGACAGCTGAGTGAGTTGACCATGCTGCCCTTCAGTCAGGCTTGCGAAAACAACAAGCATGTCATCGCGGATGTTCTCAGGGACGCCTTCGCGGACGCGAAACGGGTTCTGGAGATTGGAAGCGGGACCGGACAGCACGCCGTTCATTTCGGATTGTCATTTCCGCACCTGACCTGGCAACCGAGCGATATCGGCGACAGGCTTGATGGACTTCGGGCTCGGATCGATCTGGAAGCCTCGGGGAATGTCGCGCCTCCGGTGGAACTCGATGTTGCTACCGATCCATGGCCGGTCGAAGAGGTCGACGGTGTGTTCAGCGCGAACTGCGTCCACATCATCAGTTGGGATCTGGTGGTGCATTTCTTTCGCGGTGTGGGGCAAGTCTTGGGGCCAAATGGAACGCTTTGCCTCTACGGCCCGTTCAAGTATGGCGGTGAATTCACGACCGAGAGCAACGCGCAGTTCGATCTTTGGCTCAAGGCACGAGACCTGGAAAGCGGCGTGCGTGACTTCGAAGAGATCGACCGGCTGGCGCAAGAGCAGGGGCTGCTGCTTCAACGTGACCATGCAATGCCTGCGAACAACCAGCTTCTGGTCTGGCGCCGCGCATGAGGGCGCCGCGTGACCAAAGCGTTGCCATCGCTCTCGGAGGACTGATCGCATTGGCGACAGCGATGGGCATCGGTCGATTTGTCTACACCCCAATCCTGCCGTTCATGATCGAAGGCCTCGGTCTGACAAAATCGCAGGCGGGCCTGATCGCGTCCGCCAACTTTCTGGGATATCTCGTCGGTGCTCTTGCAGCGGCGAGTACGGGGCTTCCGGGTAAAAGACGCACCTGGTTTCTGTCAGCGCTTGCCGTCAGCGGTCTGACCACACTGGTCATGGGGCTGACGACGTCTGTTCTGCTGTTTCTGATCCTCAGGTTCGCGGGGGGCGTGGCGAGCGCCTTCGTTCTGGTGTTCTCCTCAGCTCTTGTCCTGGACCGTCTTGCAGCCGCCGGTCGCCCGGGCCTGTCGTCCGTCTATTTCGGCGGGGTCGGCACCGGTATCGCCGCATCGGCGCTTCTGATCGCTGCGCTCGGTTCAACGCAGGCCGGATGGGATATTCAGTGGCTTGCGAGCGGTGGCATCTCGCTCGTCGCCGTTTTGGTCGTCGCTGCCCTGGTCCCCGATGCGGCCGATCCGCCGGCAACTGCAAAGTCGGAGGCCGGTGGAAGATGGAACGGGCGAATTCTCCGCCTGATCGTGGCCTACGGCCTGTTCGGATTCGGCTACGTCATTACCGCGACCTTCATATCGACGATTGTCCGCACGGCGCCCGACCTGCGGTCGATCGAGCAGATCGTCTGGCTGGTGGTCGGTGTCTCGGCAATCCCTTCTGTTGCGTTCTGGTCGCTTGTCGCGCGCCGTCTTGGTTATGCGTGGACCTTTGCCGCCGCCTGCGTGGTCGAGGCGGTGGGCGTTGCTCTCAGTGTGGTCGCCAGCGGTGCCGCCGCCATTTTGCTTTCTGCTGCATTGCTTGGCGGCACATTCATGGGCATCACGGCGATTGGGCTCATTTATGCACGCTCGCTGTCAAGCGGCGACCCGAGGCGATCTCTTGCCTTGATGACGGCGGCGTTCGGGCTCGGGCAAATGATCGGTCCGAGTTTCGCCGGCTTTGCCTTTGATTTTGGCGGCAGCTTCGTGATGCCCACGCTCGTGGCAGCTGCGATGCTGACCATAGGTGCCGTGCTTGTGATCCTGCCTTCAGGGACGCGCGGTCATACTCCAACCTGATCTTTCGTTTTCAATCGGTTAGAGTGGGAGGGTCATGATTGTGCGTTTCCTCCTCGTCAGTCTGATTCTCGTCTTCGCAATTTCGACCCGGTCCGCCGCGAGTGAACGTGTCGACGTTGAACTGGTGCTGGCCGTCGACGTGTCGTGGTCGATGGATCCGGACGAACAGCGACTGCAGCGCGACGGTTATGTTGCGGCCTTCCGACATGGCGACGTGATTCAGGCCATCCGCGAGGGCGGCTGGGGCAGCATTGCTGTGACCTTTGTTGAATGGGCGGGAATGGGGCTGTGGCAGGTCATCGTGCCCTGGACCCGGGTTCACGACGAGGCAACGGCCAACGCCTTCGCGGACCGTCTTTCCGGCGAACCGATCGGACGGATGACGCGAACGTCGATCAGCGGTGCGATGGCGCTGGCGACGCGCATGTTCGCCGAAAGCCCGTTCGACGGCGTGCGCCATGTGGTCGACATTTCCGGCGACGGTGCCAACAACCAGGGCCCGTTCGTGACCGATGCGCGGGACAGGCTCGTCAAGACCGGGATCGTGATCAACGGCCTGCCCATCATGATCAAGAAGAGCAATCCGTCCGGGTTTCCGCAACTGCAGAACCTTGATGTCTATTACGAGGATTGCGTCATCGGCGGGACTGGTTCGTTCATCGTCACGGTGCGCGAGAAGACCGGGTTTGCGGCCGCGATCCGGCGGAAGCTGCTGCTGGAGATTGCCGAGGCACCATTGCCGATCATCCGCGCGCAGGCTCAGACCAAGGTGCCGCGCATCGACTGCAAGGTCGGCGAACGGCTTTGGCGGGAATGGTGGGGCACCTACGGCGATGACTTTTGAGTTCTGGGGGCTCGCGTTCATCCGCATACGGCAGTTAGACATCCGATGCGCAAGCAGCAATACTGCGCCCCGCGCGGGCGGCTGATTCGAGGAGAGGTTTGACCCATGACTGAGCTGATCATTCTTGGCGTGATCGTCATCGCCGGTCTGTACGGCATCTCAATCTACAACAAGCTTGTGAAGAACCGTCAGATGGTCGAGGAAGGCTGGAGCGGCATCGATGTCCAGCTCAAGCGGCGCTCCAATCTGATCCCGAATCTCGTCGAGGCCGTCAAGGGCTACATGGGGCACGAGAAGGATGTTCTGGAGAACGTTACCCGCATGCGGGCAAACGTGACCGAGCACGAGAGTGATGACCCGTTCGAGCGCGGCAAGGCGGAGAGTGCGCTCAGCGGTGCCATGATGCAGCTCTTTGCCGTCATGGAGAACTATCCGGACCTCAAGGCCAATGAGAACGTCATGGATCTGCAGAACTCCCTGGAAGAGGTCGAGAACGAGATCCAGATGTCGCGGCGCTACTACAACGGGGCCGTGCGCAACAACAACATCCTGGTCGAATCCTTCCCGAGCAATCTTGTTGCCGGCTGGTTCAAGTTCGCCAAGGCGGAGTTCTTCGAGATTGAAGACCCGGCGGCGCGTCAGGTGCCCAAGGTCGAATTCTGATCAGCCGTTCCAACCGACCGGAGCAGACATGCGGCGTTTCCCGGCTTACCTGATCCTGCTGGCACTTCTGGTGATCGGATTCCCCGCGACGGCCGCCGAGGCGATCCTGAACTTTGCCAGCGTGGTCAACGTCAATCCGGATTCCAGCCTGATGGTCGAGGAAACCATCCAGGTGCGTGCGGAACGGCGCAAGATCCGCCGCGGCATCTTCCGGGACTTTCCGGTCCGCTATCAGGAGGACGGCGGGCTCTATCGTTACGTCGGCTTCGATGTGCAGGAGATTCAGCGCAACGGCCAGCCCGAGCCGTGGCACACGGAATGGAAGAACGGCATCGTCCGCGTCTATATCGGCGACAAGGACCGTTTCATCCGGACCGGCGTGCACACCTACACGATCCGGTACCGGACCACGCGGCAGCTCCGGTATTTCGAGGACTATGACGAGATCTACTGGAATGTGACCGGGAATTTCTGGGATTTCCCCATCGAGAACGCGACCGCACGAATCAAGCTGCCGGACGGTGCGGAAGTCCTGCAGTTTGCCGGCTATACCGGCCGGATCGGCCAGCAGGGCAGGGACTTCAATGTGTTCGCCCAGAGCGGATCGGAGACGGCGTTCGAGACGACCCGCCGGCTCGGCTGGCGAGAGGGGCTGACCGTTGCCGTTGCCTTTCCGAAGGGTGTGGTCAGCGAACCCGGCGCGACCGCACGGATGCTCTGGAAACTGTGGGACAATATCGGCTTCGGGATCCTGTTTATCGGGGTCATCGTCGCCGGGTGGTACTTCTACACAATGTGGAGGCAGGTCGGGCGCGATCCCGAGCGCGGCACGATCATCCCGCTGTTCGGGCCTCCGGACGGACTGTCGCCGGCCGCGGTCAGCTACATCCATTTCATGAAGTTCAAGAGTGCCGGCGGCGGCGCGAGCAAGCCATTCATCGCGGCCCTGCTGTCGCTCGCCCAGCAGGGCTGGCTCAGGATCGTGGAAGAGGGCGACGACATCACCGTCGAGCGGCAGGGCAAGGACGGCGGACCGCGCGCATCAGGCGAAGCGGTGATCTACAAGCGCCTGCTCGGCGGGCGCGAGCGGTTCGCGTTCGAGAAGAGCAACGGCGAGAAGATCATGGCGGCGCGCTCGGCGTTCCGGTCGGCAGTCTCGCGCGAGCACGACGGCGTGTTCTTCAGGAACAACCGCACCCAGTTCGTCATCGGCGCGATCATCGTCGCGGTGACGCTGTTCGGTTTCTTCGTCATTCAGCAGCCGGGCGACAGTGTTGCCGGGGTCGTGATCTTCATGGCGCTGTCCTCGGCGTTCGGCTCGTTCCTGCTGTCCGTGGGCCTGCGCCGCCTGCTCGGCTGGATCCCCGGCGGCGGCTCGAAGATTCTCGGTGCGCTCGCCGCGATCGCCGGGCTGGTGGCGCTGGTGCCGGCACTGCTGCTGCCGTTCGCCGCTTCGAACGGGATCGCGGTCGCCGCGGGCATCGCCATCGCCGCGCTGCCGGCCATGCTGATCAGCTTCTACCACCTCTTGCGCGCGCCGACGCCGCTCGGCGCCAAGGTCATGGATGAGATCGAGGGCTTCAAGCTCTACCTCTCGGTGGCGGAGGCCGAGCGCATGAACATGGCCGGCGCGCCGGACATGTCGCAGGAGGTTTTCGAGGAGATGCTGCCCTACGCGGTGGCGCTTGACGTCGAAAAGCCCTGGGGCGAGGCGTTCGAGTCCTGGCTTGCGCGCGCCGCGCCGGAGGCCCAGCGCGGCAGCCACTACCGGCCGCGCTGGTACCACGGTTCGTCGTGGGATTCGGGGCGCATCGGGTCGGCCACCGCGGGCATGGTCTCGGCGGTCAACTCGAGCATGGCGAGCGCCATGCCGTCGAAGTCCGGATCGGGCGGCGGAGGCTTCTCCGGCGGTGGCGGCGGTGGTGGCGGCGGCGGCGGCTGGTAATTTTTCGGCCAGAGATTAAGCGCAGTTTTCAGCGGAAACGCGAGGTCATCCACATTTATTTCACATAGAAGTATTTTATATTGAAAATAAATTCGCTCCATGTTCTCATGGCGCTGATAGGTGATGCGAACGGGGAGCGAAAAAGCCATGAAGATCGTCTGCATCGGCGGCGGGCCGGCCGGGCTCTATTTCGCGATCCTGATGAAGCTGCGCGACGCCACCCACGACATCACCGTGGTCGAGCGCAACCGTCCCTATGACACGTTCGGCTGGGGCGTGGTGCTGTCCGACGAGACGCTCGACAATCTCAAGGACAACGACCCGGTCTCGGCCCAGGCCATCCTCGACAACTTCGCCCACTGGGACGACATCGACGTCCACATCGGCGGCGAGGTCATCCGTTCCGGCGGACACGGTTTCAGCGGCATCGGCCGCAAACGGCTGCTCAACATCCTGCAGGACCGGGCAAGCGAGCTCGGCATAACACTGGAGTTCGAAAAGGAAGTCGACGATCTCGATGCCTACAGGGATGCGGATCTCATCATCGCGTCCGACGGCATCAACAGCAAGATCCGCACCGCCTATGCGGACGTCTTCAAGCCGGACATTGATGTCAGGCGCAACAAGTTCATCTGGCTCGGCACGGAGAAGCTGTTCGACGCCTTCACCTTCGTGTTCGAACAGACCGAGCAGGGCTGGATCTGGATCCACGCCTACAAGTTCCAGCCCGACCTCTCGACCTTCATCGTCGAGTGTTCCGAGGATACCTGGAACAATTTCGGTTTCGGCGACATGTCGACCGAGGAGACCATCGCCGTTCTCGAAGACGTCTTTGCCGACTATCTCGACGGCAATGCGCTCATGAGCAACGCGAAGCACCTGCGCGGCTCGGCCTGGCTCAACTTCCCGCGGGTGAGCTGCGAGCGCTGGAGCCACGACAATATCGTGCTGATGGGCGATGCGGCCCACACGGCGCACTTCTCCATCGGTTCCGGCAGCAAGCTCGCGATGGAGGATGCCATCGACCTCGCGCACCTCCTGGACGAGTGCGACAGCCGCGAGGAGGCGTTCGAGCGGTATGAAAGCACGCGCCGGCTCGAGGTGCTGAGGCTGCAGAGCGCGGCCCGCAATTCCACCGAATGGTTCGAGGACGTCGAGCGCTATTTCGGGCTCGAGCCCATGCAGTTCACCTATTCGCTGCTCACCCGCAGCCAACGCGTCAGCCACGACAACCTGCGCCTGCGCGATCCGGGCTGGCTGGACGAGGCGGAGAACTGGTTCCTGTCGAAGGCATCCGGCGGTCCGGTGAACGCACCGCGCCCGCCCATGTTCGCACCGTTCAGGCTGCGCGACATGGAACTGGTCAACCGTGTGGCGGTCTCGCCCATGTCCATGTATTCGGCCGAGGACGGAACGCCTGGTGATTTCCACATGGTGCATTACGGCGCGCGTGCGCAGGGCGGCGCCGGGCTCATCTTCACCGAGATGACCGATGTCAGCCGCGACGGTCGCATCACGCCGGGCTGCGCCGGGCTCTACAAGCCGGAGCATGAGGCCGCCTGGCGCCGCATCGTCGATTTCGTGCACGGCCAGACTGACGCGAAGTTCGCGATCCAGCTTGGCCATGCCGGGCCGAAGGGCTCGACCCGCGTTGCCTGGGAAGGCATGGACGAGCCGCTCGACGACGGCAACTGGGACATCATGGCCCCGTCGGCGATGCCCTGGTCGGATTCCAACCAGACCCCGAAGGCCATGACCCGCGACGACATGGACCGGGTCCGCGCGGACTATGTGGCGGCGGCCGAAATGGCGGAGCGTTGCGGCTTCGACATGCTGGAACTGCATTACGCCCACGGCTACCTCATGTCGGCCTTCATCACGCCGCTCATGAACAGGCGCGAGGATGAATATGGCGGTTCCCTTGAGAACCGCTTGCGGTTCCCGATCGAGGTGTTTCTCGCCGTGCGCGAGGTCTGGCCGGACGGCAAGCCGATTTCGGTGCGCATCTCCGCGAATGACTGGATGGGAGACGAGGGCGTTACGCCGGACGAGGCGGTCCGCATTGCCGCGGCGTTCCACTACGCCGGTGTCGATATCATCGACGTGTCCGCCGGCCAGACGTCCACCGAGGCGCAGCCGGTCTACGGGCGTATGTTCCAGACCCCTTTCTCCGACCGCATCCGCAATGAGGTCGGCATTGCAACCATGGCCGTGGGCAACATCTACGAGCCGGACCATGTGAACTCGATCCTGATGGCCGGACGCGCGGACATCTGCTGTCTGGCCCGTCCGCATCTGTCCGACCCGAACTGGACGCTCAGGGCAGCGGCCCAGCAGGGCTATGGCGATCAGGCCTGGCCCAAACAGTACCTGACCGGCAAGGCGCAGCTTGAACGCAATCTCGAGCGTGCCGCCGACATGGTCGCAATCAAGGTCTGAAGACGATGATCGACCTTAAGGACAAACACGCAGTAATCACCGGCGGCGGCAGCGGCATCGGAGCCGCGATCGCCGAGGTGTTGGGAGCCGCGGGCGCGAAGATCACGGTCATGGGGCGCAAGGAAGGCCCGATCGGCGAGATTGCCGGGCGGCTCGAAACGGCACAGGCCGTCACCTGCGACGTCACCGATCAGGCCTCCATCGACACCGCATTCGCAAAAGCGCGCGACGGTTTCGGGCCGGTGCATATCCTGATCAACAATGCGGGCTCCGGCGAGTCCGCGCCGTTCGGTGCGATCACCGCGGATCAGTGGGACAGTATGCTTTCCGTCAATCTCACCGGCGTCTTTCGCTGCACGCAGACAGTCCTGAAGGAAATGACCGATGGCGGATGGGGACGGATCGTGACCGTCGCCAGCACAGCGGGCCTCACCGGCTACGCCTATGTGGCGGCCTATTGCGCGGCCAAACACGGGGCAGTCGGCATGACACGGGCGCTGGCACTTGAAGTGGCGCGGACCGGCGTCACGGCCAATGCGGCCTGTCCGGGCTACACGGAAACGGACATGCTGGCGGCGACTCTCGAAAACATCGCCGCCAAGACCGGGCTTTCCATCGAAGACGCCCGCAAGACGCTGCTGAAGGACAACCCGCAGGGGCGGTTCGTCACGCCCGAGGAAGTGGCCGATAGCGTCCTGTGGCTGTGCGGCGACGGAGCCGCATCGATCAACGGCCAGGCCATCGCCATTGACGGAGGAGGAGTGATGCCATGAGCGAAACCGCCGAACTGCCGACGAGGCTGCAGAGCGAGAATACGCGCGCACAGCTGCGCCTGTGGCTCAGGCTTCTGACCTGCACGACCACCATCGAGCAGTCGATCCGGACCCGGCTCAGGGCTGACTTCAACACCACGCTGCCCCGGTTCGACGTTCTGGCGATCCTGGCGCGCAACGAGAACGGCCTGACCATGGGCGAGCTGTCGCGCCAGCTCATGGTGTCGAACGGCAACGTCACCGGTCTTGTGGACCGCATGGCGGAGGAAGGTCTGGTCATGCGCATGCCGCACCCCGGTGACCGGCGGTCGTCCTATGTGGCGCTGTCAAAGAAGGGCCGCAAGCGTTTCGCTTCCATGGCCGACCGGCATGCCGGCTGGATCGACGAAATGTTCGAGGATCTGACCGATGACGATGCCGCGGAACTGTCCCGTCTGCTTGGCATCCTCAAGGAGTCGGCCTCGAAGGAGGACAGGTCATGAAAGACTTCAAGCCCCGGCATTTCGACTGGCGGATGGAAGGCGACGTAGCCGTCATCACACTCAATCGGCCCGACCGCAAGAATCCGCTGACTTTCGACTCCTACGCGGAATTGCGCGACTGTTTCCGCGATCTTGTCTATGCCGACGATGTCTCGGCGGTTGTGTTCGGCAGTTCGGGCGGTAATTTCTGCTCCGGCGGTGACGTGCACGACATTATCGGCCCGCTGCTTGAGCGGGACATGAAGGGCTTGCTCGAATTCACGCGCATGACGGGCGATCTCGTGAAGGCGATCCGGGCCTGCCCGCAGCCTGTGATCGCCGCCATCGACGGCGTCTGCGTCGGCGCCGGTGCCATGGTGGCGCTGGCCTCGGACATGCGGTTCGGCACGCCGGAAGCCAAGACCGCGTTCCTGTTCGTTCGTGTCGGGCTTGCGGGTTGCGACATGGGGGCCTGTGCCATGCTGCCGAGAGTCATCGGCCAGGGCCGTGCGGCGGAACTGCTCTATACCGGCCGGTCCATGAGCGCGGAGGAGGGCGAGCGCTGGGGATTCTTCAACCGGCTGTGCGACGCCGGGATCCTGCATGACGAGGTGATACAGTTCGCCACGAAACTCGCCGACGGCCCCAACTTCGCGCACATGATGACCAAGACCATGCTCAACCAGGAATGGAGCATGACCGTCGAGCAGGCCGTCGAGGCGGAAGCCCAGGCCCAGGCGATCTGCATGCAGACCCGGGACTTCAAACGGGCCTATGACGCCTTTGTCGCCAAGGACAGGCCGTCTTTCGAGGGGGACTGAGTTATGCCCGACCGGACCTTCCTCGACTGGCCGTTCTTTGAAGAGCATCATCGCGCTCTCGCCTGGGATCTCGATAGTTGGGCTGCCGACGAATTGACCGGAGAAGCGGTCCACGGGAGCGACGTCGATGCGTCGTGCCGGGAGATCGTGTCCCGGCTAGCCGCAGGGCATTGGCTGGCGTTCTGCGTGCCAAGTGAAGGCGGCGGCCGGTTCGACCGGCTGGATGTCCGCTCGCTGTGCCTGATCCGCGAAACGCTGGCCCGCTACAACGGCCTTGCCGATTTTTCCTTTGCCATGCAGGGGCTGGGCAGCGGCCCGATCACGCTCGCGGGCACCGATGAGCAGAAACAGGCCTACCTTCACAAGGTCCGCGAAGGCGATAAAATTGCGGCTTTTGCATTGTCCGAACCTGAGGCTGGGTCCGATGTCGCCGCGCTGGCGACGAGCGCCACCCGGGATGGCGAAGACTATGTGCTGAACGGGTCGAAGACCTGGATTTCGAACGGCGGCATCGCCGACTTCTACACAGTCTTCGCGCGGACCGGCGAAGGCGAGGGTGCGCGCGGGCTGTCGGCGTTCATCGTCGACGCGGATACGCCCGGGCTTGAGATCGCCGAGCGGATCGATGTCATCGCGCCGCATCCGCTGGCCCGTCTCGATTTCACGGATTGCCGTGTGCCAGCCTCCGCCATGCTCGGCAATCCGGGTGAGGGTTTCAAGATCGCCATGGCGACGCTCGACATCTTCCGCTCGACCGTCGGGGCGGCGGCTCTAGGCTTTGCTCGCCGGGCTCTCGACGAGGCTGCAGCCCGTGCCAACAACCGGCATCTGTTCGGCGCGCCCATGGGCGATCTTCAGCTTGTCCAGGGCATGATCGCGGACATGGCGCTGGAGGTCGACGCGGCGGCGTTACTGGTCTACCGCGCCGCCTGGACCAAGGACAACGGTGCACCGCGTGTGACGCGCGAGGCGTCCATGGCGAAGTTGCACGCGACGGAATCGGCCCAGCGGGTCATTGACAAGGCCGTCCAGATCTTCGGCGGCGAGGGCGTTGTCTCCGGCAACACGGTCGAGCAGCTTTACCGCGAGATCCGGGCGCTGCGGATCTACGAGGGCGCGTCCGAGGTCCAGAAGGTGGTCATTGCCCGGCAGGTGCTGGGCGCAGCTGCGGGATGAAGAAGATGCTAGGCCATACCGCTCATGTCGACACGTTCGCCCGGGACAACCTGCCGCCCGAGGACCAGTGGCCGACGTTCCTGCTGGACGATCCGGAGTTCCAGTATCCCGAAAAGATCAACTGTGCGGCCGAACTGGTCGACGTCCATGTCGAGCAGGGCCACGGCGACCGGGTCGCGCTGCGGAGCCCCAACGAGACCTGGACCTACAGTGACCTTCTCGCCCGTGCCAACCGGATCGCCAATGTGCTGGTCGATGACCTGGGGCTCGTGCCGGGCAACCGGGTGCTCCTGCGTTCGGCCAATAACCCGGCGGTGGTCGCCTGCTGGCTGGGCGTCGTCAAAGCCGGCGGAATCGCCGTCACCACCATGCCTCTTCTGCGGGCCAAGGAACTCAAGATCATTGCGGAGAAGGGGCAGGTCCATCTGTCCCTTTGCGATGAGCGGCTGGCCGAGGAGATGGAAATCGCCGTCGAGGAATCGCCGGTGCTTGAAAAGGTCGTCTACTTCAACGGCTCCGGCGAAGAAGGCGCGGGTGCGGAACTGGAAGAGCGCATGGCGGTGAAACCGGAGGCGTTCGATAATGTCGAGACCGGCCGCGATGACGTTGTCTTAATCGGGTTCACGTCGGGCACCACCGGCGCCCCCAAGGGCACCATGCACTTCCACCGGGATCTTCTGATCATCTGCGATGCCTGTCCCAAATCAGTGCTGAAGGTGACGCCCGACGACGTGTTCATCGGAAGCCCGCCGCTGGCCTTTACCTTCGGGCTCGGGGGGCTCGCGACTTTCCCGCTGCGCCACGGTGCGTCGAGTTATCTGCTTGAGGCGGCCCCACCGCCCGTGCTGCTGCCCGCCATCGCGGATGCCGGGGCGACGCTCTGCTTCACGGCACCCTCGGCCTACAGGGCCATGACGGCGCAGATCAGGTCAGCGCCGGAAGGCACGTTCGACCTGTCTTCGCTCAGGGCCGCCGTTTCGGCAGGCGAGGGGCTGCCGCTCGCGACCTACACCGCCTGGGTCGAGGCAACCGGCGTCGAGATGGTCGACGGTCTGGGTGCGACGGAACTCCTGCATATCTTCATTGCGACACCGCCCGGTGCCGTGCGGCCGGGTGCTACGGGCAAACCGATCCACGGCTACGAGGCCTGTGTCATGGGCACCGACATGAAGCCCCTTCCGCCGGGCGAGGTCGGCCGGCTTGCCGTGCGCGGCCCGACCGGCTGCCGTTATCTTGCGGACGACCGTCAGCGCGAATACGTGGTCGACGGCTGGAATCTCACGGGCGATGCCTATCGCGTGGACGAGGACGGCTATTTCTGGTTCGAGGCCCGTGCCGACGACATGATCATTTCCTCCGGCTACAACATTGCAGGCCCCGAAGTGGAAGACGCCCTGCTGTCCCACGGTGCTGTGGCCGAGTGCGCCGTCGTCGGCGTGCCCGACGAGGAACGCGGACAGATCGTCAAGGCCTTCGTCGTGCCGTCGCCCGATGCCATCGCCGACGAGGCGCTTGCGAAGGATCTGCAGGACTACGTCAAGCAGCGCATCGCGCCCTACAAGTATCCGCGCGCGGTCGCCTTTATCGGCGAACTGCCCAAGACCGAGAGCGGCAAGATCCAGCGGTTCCGCCTGCGCGAGGGCAACAGCTGATGGCCGCCTTCGAGACCGTGATCCCGGTGCGGTTCCAGCACTGCGACCCGGCAGGGATCGTGTTCTATCCGCGCTATTTCGAGATGATCAACCAGACCGTCGAGGAATGGTTCGCGGCCATGGACCGGGCGTTTCCTGACATGCATATGGCCGACCGCAAGGGCGTGCCGGTGGTCTCGATCGACATCAGGTTCTCGGCACCCAGCGAACTGGGCGATCCGCTGACCTTCAGGGTGACCGTGTCCGACATCGGCGGATCGAGTTTCACGATTGCGCTCGAAGCGGTCTGCGACGGCGAGCTGCGGCTCAGGGCAACGATGGTGCTGGCCTATATGGATCTCGACAGCCGGCGGCCGGTACGGCTGCCGGAAGATCTCAGAACACGAATGATGGATTATGGCGTGCCCGCCGCGGCACAGTGAAGGGGTGAACATGGATTATCTCAATCCCGCAAACTGGGCCAAACCCAGCGGCTTCTCGAACGGCGTTGTCGCCGAGGGCCGCATGCTTTTCGTGGCCGGCCAGGTCGGCTGGGACGGGCAGGGCGTGTTCCACACGGACGACTTCGTCGAGCAGGCGGAACAGGCGCTCAGGAATATCGTCGATGTGCTGGAGGCGGGCGGTGCCGGGCCTGAGCACATCGCGCGCATGACCTGGTACGTGACCGACAAGCGGGACTATGTCGACAATCTCGAGGGCCTTGGCGATGCCTACCGGCGGGTCATCGGACGCTCCTTCCCGGCCATGACGCTGGTGCAGGTGGTGGCGCTGGTCGAGGACCGCGCCAAGATCGAGATCGAGGTGACGGCGGTCCTGCCGGGGTGAGGCGGCTCGGTTGAATTTGGCTTCGCAATTATTGTACTTGGGAATGGCAATGAATTCGTCAGCAGTTGACCCTTGTAAGGTTGGTAATCAGTTCTCCTCAAGGCGGAGCTTATCGGTTTTTATCTTCCGTATTTATGGAAATTACGCATTAAAATCTAATCATTTTTATCTTCGTCAGAAATAACGACATCTATTGTTTTTCTAACCTCTGCAGTTTTTTCAATTAATGATTGCATAGATTCAATAACATCTAACATTTTTTTCTTTTCCATATTCGCAATATTTCCAAAATTTGACATGTTAATATTAGTCATATTCGAAAGTAACTCTCTGGCCTTTAAACTCATTGATAGTTCTTCAGGTGGTTCTGTGTTCAAATAGTCTAATTGTTCAACATATTGATATACATTAATTTTTTCGTTGTGCTTTATAGGAACACCTTTGAAGCTGGTAAAATTATCATCCAAATTTGGATCGTCTACCATGTCAATGATCTGGTGATATGCATCCTCTGTGAATATAATTTGATTCTCTTCTGCTAAGTTCATTACACGAGCGGCTAAGTTAATGGAGCTGCCAGCTATATTGAATGATTTATTGACGTCGCGATACAAAATTCCTTTACCTTCAGAAATACCTATGGATAAATTAAAATTGCTATGACAATTGCACCAATTATTCTCTATAAATTTCTCGCATGGACTCGAGGAATTGTGCTCAAACACGTTTCTCAATAGGTTCTTTGCGAAAACTAAATGTACGTCGTGCAGCCCTTCAAAGGGAAATCCGACCGCTGCACCGTCGCCAGATGGTAGAAAAATAACATCGTTGAGGAAGTTTATTGTGTTTAGCTCGCAATACTGAATATATTCCTTAGCAGTTTCACTGCGAGCTGCTTCAAGACATTCCATGAAAGAATCAATAACGTCAGCTTGCGATTGAGATCTTCGTTTCGAATAGGAAGTTATGTCGACAAATACTATTTTAAGATTCATCGCACGATTTCGATTTTTCAATATGTTTTCCAGAAAATCTGATTGCATCGCTAGGCCCAGCTAAAATCGGAGATAATGTTGAGCGAAATCGTAACCCATTGAAGTCAGAAATGGCAAATCTCTACTGATTCATCGCTGACCAAGTGTCAGTTTTGCTAAGTGGTTTGTATAAGGCGAATTTATTTGCTTTCTGTCCTCGCTGCATAGTCCGTAATTGCGACAATATTTTTCTTAGTTTGGCTCGGCTATTTAGGGAGGTCATCGGACGTTACTTCTCGGCCATGACGCTGGTACAGGTGGTGGCGCTGGTCGAGGACCGGGCCAAGGTCGAGATCACGGCGGTCCTGCCGGGGTGACACAAAGTGTCATCCCGGACAAGCGAAGCGCGATCCGGGAGCCAGACAAGAGTCCGGCGGTGGAGCGCGGCGCTGGACCCCGCATCACGTGCGGGGTGACAAGGGAAGAAAGCGCGGAACGAAAACGCGTTTCCCGGGCTCCGACCCGGGACCCATTTATCCGCACCACAGACCGCAGCACATGCCAATGGGTCCTGGATCAAGTCCAGGAAACGGTCTTATGTTCCCCGGTTGCCCGAAGGGCAGGCCGGGGCCGTCAAGGGTTAGGGACTGAGTATGGAACGGTCCCGGGTCAGCAGCGCATCACTTGCGCGCTGCGCTGCGCCCGGGAAACACGGTCCCGGATCTGCGAAGCACCGCTTCGCGCTGCATCGCGCCCGGGAAACGAGATTGACACGATCCGACAACTGAAATACGCGGTCGGGCCATGATCCCGATTGATGTCATCGCCGTTTTCTTTATCGCGTCCGTTGGGCTGGGGCTCGCGCCCGGTCCGGACAATATCTTCGTGCTGACCCAGTCCGCGCTCTACGGCCGGCTGGCCGGTCTTGTCGTCACGCTGGGGCTGTGCACGGGCCTCCTGTTTCACACGGCTGCGGTTGCGGTGGGTGTCGCCGCGATCTTCCAGACGTCGGCGCTGGCCTTCACGATCCTGAAATTGGTGGGGGCCGCCTACCTCATCTACCTCGCGTGGCAGGCGTTCCGGGCGGGCGCCGCCAGGATCGACACCGTGGGTAACGGGGAAGTCGGGCTGCTCCGGCTCTACGGCCGAGGCATCATCATGAACGTGACGAACCCGAAAGTGGCGATCTTCTTCCTCGCCTTCCTGCCGC
Organism: Hyphomicrobiales bacterium; assembly: GCA_965198845.1. GTDB lineage: Bacteria > Pseudomonadota > Alphaproteobacteria > Rhizobiales > JAJFHC01 > CBDAQD01. The sequence goes on along the minus strand of CBDAQD010000002.1, from coordinate 3,989,371 downwards.
AGTTCGCCGATCCGGCAAGGGGATCGCTTGCCCTCCAGATGTTCATCTTCGGCGGCATCTTCATCCTGGCGACGATCATCGTTTTCGGCTCGGTTGCCTGGGGTGCGGGGTTCCTCGGCGAGTGGCTGAGGCGTTCGCCACGGGCGCAATCGCTGCTCAACCGTGCTGCCGGTGTCGTCTTTATCGGCCTCGCCGCCCGGCTTGTCATGACGGAGCAGTAAGGCTGTCGCGTTAGGCCCGAGCGAATTCACAAAGTCAATTCGAGTGGACATGTCATCCCCGCGTAGGCGGGGATCCAGGGGCGAAACGCGAGATCGGTGCATTCTGCTCTGGATTCCCGCCTTCGCGGGAATGACGAGATTGGTGACCGCCAATGGATCCTGGATCAGGTCCAGGAAACGGGTGTGTTTTCCGGGCTCGACCCGGAACCCATTTACCCGAACATCAATCTGAAGCATCCGCCAATGGATCCTCGACCTCGCTGATCGCTTGGCCAAGGATGACAATCGGAGAGAGTGGGCTTGCCCGGATGCCAACACGCACCAGTCCAAACCTGACGCTGTGCATTCGAACGCTGACTGATTTACACTGCCTGTGTCGATAAAGCCCGTGAGCTGCCGCTTTTCGGGCACGCACGTGAGGGAGCCATGGACGTCAGGCCGATCAGACCCGGATTCGCAGCGGAAATCTCCGGTGTCGATCTGGGAGACCCGCTCTCGGATGAGGATTTCGGAGCCCTGCATGAAACCATCGATATCCACGGCGTGGCGGTGTTCCGTCAGCAGTTTCTCGACGACAGCCAACTCGTGGCCTTCGCCGAACGTCTCGGGCCGCTGGAGACGCCGCTGAAGCGCGACCAGTACGGCGGCGTGCACGAGAAAGTCACCATGCTGGCGAACGTGGACGACGACGGCAATATCATCCACCCGGAAGGCCGGCACGCCATCTACATGAAGGGCAATCTGCTGTGGCACACCGACAGTTCGTTCAAGCCCGTGCCGTGCACCTATTCCGTCCTGGCGGCGCACGAGGTTCCGGGTGACGGCGGCGAGACCGAGTTCGCCGATGCCCGGGCCTGTTATGACGACTGGCCGGGACCCTATGGCGATATTCCGAAGGAGTCGCTCGAAGACCTGATCTGCGAGCACAGCATCATCTATTCCCGGTCACTCATTTCCGGCGACATCTTCACCGACGAGGAGAAACGGGAATTCACGCCGCCCCATCAGCCGCTGGTGCGCACGCATCCGCGGACGGGGCGGAAGATCTACTATGTGGGCAGCCACTGTTCCCACGTGGTCGGCTGGCCGCTCGAGAAGGGGCGGGCGCTGGTCCGCGAACTGACCGGGTTCTGCGTCCGGCCGGAACACACTTACGCGCATGACTGGCAGGCGGGCGACGTGGTGATCTGGGACAACCGCTCCGTCTTGCACCGGGGTCGCACCTACGATGCGACGCAGCGGCGCATCATGCACCGGGCGACAGTGGCCGGCGACGGGCCGTTGATCTGAACTTTCGGAATCATAGATCCGCTCGGCTCAAGCTCGACGCAACATTCTCCAAGCAAAACCGGATGGAATAACGGAATGGTCGGCGTTCCCCGGTTGCCCGGAGGGCAGACCGGGGCCGTAACGAGCACGGGCCTGAGTGTGGAACGGTCCCGGGTCGTCAGCGCACCACTTCCGTGCTGCGCAGCGCCCGGGAAACGCTGCGGCGTCTCCTATCGCCGTCCGAAGGCCGGCTTGCCGCCGGGGGCGACCGGGCGCCGGGCGCTGCGGGTCGCGGTCCGGGTGCGGGGCTCGGGCATTCTTGCCGAGTAGCCAGCGGGTGCCGCCGGACGGGTCTGGCTCCAGGCCGACCACAGCAGCCACAGAGCGCCGAAGAACATCAGAACCGAGGAGAACACCATGGTGCCGTAGGGCAGGTTCTGGATGTCGTCCTCGGTCATGTATTCCTTGAAGCCGATGGGCGCGTTAATGCTCGGCTGGTTGGCGTGATAGCGCACGCGGATCGGCTGGCCGTCGCTGACACCGTAGGCCTGTTCTTTCGTGACGTTGATCTCGCCGCCGTACTTCTTGCCTTCGTGGGTCGTGAAGCTGTAGGTCATGGTGTAATAGACGCCGCCGCCGGCAACCCGCCCCAGACGCCCGACAACGGTGTGCTTGGTGCGCTTTTCGATGATGCCCGGCGCATCAACGCCGTTCTCGACAATCCGTCTGGCGGATTCCTCGATCTCGCCGTTGAACATCGATACGGTGCCGGCGATGCTGCTCAGCAGCAGCATGAGGCCCAATACAAGCTTGACGTATTTCCACATGACCCCAGTCCCTGGCCGTTCCTAGCGGGCCGGAGCATGGCACAGGGACCTTAAGTCGCCGCTAAATTACGCTTCGGATTTTACCGGGCGCGTTAATGGTTTCGATCCGTCTTGCTGCCGCGGGCGTAAAGCGACACCCACCAGATCGCTGCCGATCCGGCGAAAAAAACGCCAAGCCCCGTGAAGAACAGGCCGAGGTCGGCCAGCATGGCCACGGAACCGATCATGGAGTCCTCCTTCGTGCGATTCTTTGCGCGCCCGCACGCTGCGACGCCCCGCGCGTCACCCGAAGAGCGGAGCGGGGGTCGTCTTCGACACGTATCAATACCGTTGTCCCGATGCGGAAAACTTTGATCGAGGTCAAAGATCCGATGGCGCGCCTCGGTCACTCTCCCGCGCAGAATTCCGGGAGGGTCGGCCGATGGAAACCAACGCGCTGCCGCATTACGACACGTCGATCAACGTCAGGGACTGCTGCCCCAAGTTCAACTCGGAAGGGTGGGACGGCCGGGAACTGCACTTCGAAAACAAGCGGTTCCTGAGCGCCAAGACGTGGTCGTTCCTGCATGTTCCGCTGAATATGGGCTCCGTGTTCAAGCGGGTGCTCGGGCACATGGAGGCGGCCGGTGCCACCGCCGACGACAACACGCTGGTGCTGAGCCGCGATCTGTCGCCGTGGCGAACGGAGCATCTGTTCGCAGTGACGAAGCCGGTGATGGGCGAGGGCATGACGTTCCTCACCGGCGACTTCGTCACCAAGGTTTTCGAGGGGCCGTACCGGAACGCGAAGGATTGGCATCGCGAGATGCAGGACATGGTCCGGGCGCGCGGGAGCGAGCCGAAGGCGGTCTATTTCTTCTATACGACCTGTCCGGACTGTGCGAAGGCCTACGGCCAGAACTACGTGGTCGGCGTGGCCCAGATCTGAACGCCTGCGCTCATACCGTGTAATTTTCGCCACAGAATTGCAGGGACCTGTGACCTGAAAGGCACGCTGCCCCCTGAATCTCCGGGCATTGTCCATTCGCGTAATATCCGCTGACCGCCCGCAGGTCTATACTTGCCGCAATAAAGACACATTGTGCAGGGCTAGGGTCATGATCATTCGCAGCATTCTCGCGGCCGCAGGCGCGGCCACTCTCCTGTCATTCGCCACGCCGGCGAACGCGGAGATGGGCAGTTCTCCCGTCGCGCCGGGCGGCAGCTACTTGAGCATCTTCGGCGGCTTCTTCGATACCAATATCGATTCGGTCCGCGGTCATGCATCCGGCACCGTGCTCAGCGAAACGTCGGTCGACGTGGATGGTGACGGTTTCGGCGGTGTCGAGTTCGGCTTTACGCCGACAAACGGGCTGTCCTGGATCGACCGCGTCGAATGGTTCTTCGAATTCGGCGGCGGGGACGACAAGGTCAACGAGACCAACGTCCCGTTCAGGATCGTGGACGTGACCGGTGTCTATCAGTCATCCGCCAGTGCGCTCACGGCCAAGACCAAACGCGACTTCGACTATTACGAATTCGGCTTCAGGCTGCGGAACGACAACCAGAACATCGGCGGTCACGTCCTTCCGGTCTTCATCGAGCCTTTCCTGCGCTTCACCGAGGACGATACCAGCACGCAAATCCTGTCCCAGATGCTCAGCACCCGCAACCGCGAGGGTGACGTTGACGCCTGGTTCCTCGGCTTCATGGCTGGCGTCGATCCCGAACTCCAGGTGAGCCAGTCGGTCAAGCTGGTCGCCAGCCTCGCCGCCGGCCTGTATTACGTCGATGCCGACGGCAAGTTTAGGTCGACCGCCAACAACTTCGCGCTCTTCAATCAGTCGTTCAGCGACGACGAGGATGCCATCGGCTTCCGGGGGCGTGCGCAGGGGGCGATCAAGTTCGCTCTGACGCAGGCCGCGATCGTGAGCCTCTTTGCCGGGGTGGACTACTGGAGCGACGTGCCGGTCGCGCACATGCCGAACAATATCGGCGCCATCACCACGCCGCAGGGTGCCGCGCATGTGGACATGGAGGACGCGGTCGAGGTCAAGGCCGGTGCGCGGCTGACCATTGCGCTCGACGCGCTCGGCATCGGCAACTGACCGCGCTCAGGCTGTCTCCCGCGCCGCGCCGCGGATCCATCTCTTGAACAACTTGAGGGCCGGGCGCTCGATGCCCGGCCGCCACACCAGGTGGTAGCCGTTCGTGGTATCACCGAACACTTCATGGAGCACCAGCAGCCTGCCGGCGTCGATATCGTCCTGAACGAATACCCTCGCAGTCGCCGCCGCCCCCTGGCCGCCGCGCAGGGCGCCAAGCAGCATGTAGCCCGGCAGGTTCGTGAAATGGGCTGACTCCGGCAGCACGATGTCCTGCTCCTGGAGCCACTGCTTGACCTCCTCCGTGCCCAGTTCCTGAAGCCAGGGCAGGGCGACCAGCTCGTCGGGCGTGCCGCGCCAGCCCTCCGGGATGAGTTCCGGGGCCGCCACGATGATGAAATTCGACGGCAGCAACAGCTCGCTTTCGCAGCCCGGCCAGATGCCGTTTCCATAACGAATCGCGATGTCGTACCCGCCATCGGCGAGATCGATGAGATCGGCGGTCGGGTTGACGATCAGGTCGATCTCGGGATGCGCCTCCCGGAACAGCGGCATGCGCGGCAGGAACCAGCTCACCGCGAAGGACGGCGTCATGGTGACGTGCAGCGGCCGGCCGGCCTCTTTCTCGGCGAGGGCGCGGACCGTCTCACCGACCCGTCCGAAGCCGTCGCTCAGACCCTCAGCGAGCGTCTGGCCCTCCGGCGTGAGGGCAAGGCCTCGCCCGGAGCGCTGCGCGAGGCGCAGGCCGAGATGGGCTTCCAGCGCCCGCACCTGCTGGGCGATTGCGGCGTGGCTCACGTTCAGTTCCCGTCCGGCGGCGGAATAGTTCAGGTTGCGCGCCGCAGCCTCGAATGCGCGCAGGCTTGCCAGAGGCGGAAGTCCGGACCAGTCCATCTGTAACTCCAGATTACATATTGAAAAGCGATTTGGCTCGAAATTGACCGTTTTGTCCAGCATATATAGGGAAACGCACTTAACGCGAGGACGCAAAATGTTTCAGATATATGCAGATGCCATGATGGTTGCGACACGCATGGACGCGTCGAAGGCGGAGAAATCCGGAAGCGGAAAACACAACGGACGGGAAGGCTGGATGCGGCATGTCGCCGACGATTGGGCCGACCGCGTGCGCGCCAGAGGCCTGTCCTTTCTGGATCTTCTCTGACCGTGCTGCTCAGGAGGCCAGGTTCAGCTGCCAGGAGACCCCGAAGCGGTCGGCGATCCAGGCGAACCTCTTGCTGAATCCGTAATCGTCAACCGGCATGAAGATCTGTCCGTCCGCCGCCAGGACCTCGAATGCGCGGTCGAGCTGTTCAGCCGAGTCGCATTCGACGAACAGAGAGACGGCGGGCGTGAAGGTGAAGCCGTGCGCGATCGGGCTGTCGATGCAGGCGATCCGCTGACCCTGGAATTCGGCCGTGGCATGCCTGATGGTTCCTTCGGGCCCGTTTTCGTCCGGTCCGTATTTGTCGACCGAAACAACACGGAATTCCGGGAAGACCGACGCATACAGCACCATTGCTGCCTCCGCGTCTCCTTCGAACATGAGGAAGGTCGTTACACTGGCTACCATCGGTTCGCCGCCGGGTGTCGGATTGCGGTGACTCCAAAACCACGTACGATGCCGCACGTGGTTTTGCAGCGACAGATACAGATTGGCACAGATTTCCCGGCGGAGGAGCCCGAATCCCGGTGCTCGACGTCAGGCGATGCAGAATCTTCCCGGTTTCGTGGCAGCTGACATCAATCGCGGGGCTGGCCGCGGGGCGTCGATGCCCTATAACGTTCAGAAGCCAATCTTGACGTCTCGCCGCGGCAGCGGCTTTCAGAGACACATCACCCGAGGGAGTCTGGACAATGAGCGATGCAAACGGCTACGAGCCGCCGAAAGTATGGACATGGGAAACCAAGAACGGCGGTGAGTTCGCCAGCATCAACCGGCCGATCGCCGGACCGACCCATGACAAGGAACTGGAAGTCGGCAAGCACCCGCTGCAGCTTCATTCGCTGGCCACGCCCAACGGGGTGAAGGTCACGGTGATGCTGGAGGAGCTTCTCGCTGCCGGTCACGAGGGTGCTGAATACGATGCCTATCTGATCAAGATCGGTGACGGCGACCAGTTCGGCAGCGGCTTCGTCGAGATCAACCCGAACTCGAAGATCCCGGCTATGGTCGACCGCAGCGGCCCGGAGCCCGTCCGGCTGTTCGAGTCAGGTTCAATCCTGCTCTATCTCGCCGACAAGTTCGGCGCCTTCATCCCTGAGGATCCCGCAAAACGCGCCGAATGCATCAACTGGCTGTTCTGGCAGATGGGCAGCGCCCCCTATCTCGGCGGCGGCTTCGGCCACTTCTACAAGTACGCGCCGGAGAAGTTCGAGTATCCCATCGATCGTTTCACCATGGAGACCAAGCGCCAGCTCGACGTTCTGGATCGCCATCTGGCCGATCACGCGTATATGTGCGGGGACGAGTTCACAATCGCCGACATGGCGATCTGGCCCTGGTACGGCGCCCTGGTGCTGGGCCGGCTTTACGATGCCGCCGAGTTCCTGGACGCGGAGTCCTATACCAACGTCATGCGCTGGGCCAAGGAGATCGATGCCCGGCCGGCGGTCAAGCGCGGCCGCATGGTCAACCGGACCTTCGGCGAACCCGAGGAACAGCTCCACGAACGCCACGACGCAAGCGACTTCGAGACCCGGACCCAGGACAAGCTCGAAGCGGCGGAGTGATCCCACATTGTCTTGCCGGGCTTGACCCGGCATCCAGCCCGAAAGCAAAAGACTGCGCGTGATACTGGACCCCGCGTCGAGCGCGGGGTGACATCGGGAAATTTGGCGTCATGGTTCTACCGTTCCACGGTCGCCCGTAAGGGCAGGCCGGGGCCGTGACTAACTGGAGTCCGTGTGTGGAACGGTCCGGGTTCTGCAACGCACCGCTCCGCGCTGTATCACGTCCGTGAACCACAGTTCCGGTCAGCCCTCGGTTTTGAGGGTGTCCCGGAAAAGGGATTCCGCCATTTGAGCGGCACGGTCGTGGATCGCGCGGCGGTCGACACCGGGCGCATCGCGGCAGAGCAGGGGTTCGAATTCAAGACCGCGGGCGGTGGCTTCCGGCAGGAACACGTAATGCCCGACCTGCGGCTTCAGGCATTCAATGGCGAAGTGCGGATTCTGCTGTTGAAGCCAAAGCGTGCATTGATCGAATGGCGCTTCGACATCGTCCTCACCGGTCATGATGCTTACCGGGATGCCTATCTCCGCCACGCTTTTCGGATCGAAAACCCGTATCGGAGGGGCAGGGGCAAACGTTGCTACGGCCTTGACGCGAGGATCGCGATAGGAGCGGGATTGACGATCCAGTGAATTCCGGAACGTCTCCGAATCGGCGATCAGATCCGGAATGTGTTCCGCCAGGTCGGGGAATTCGCGCGGGCCGCTTGTGTTCTCATCCTGCGTTGCGAGCCAATCCTGGAACCGCGGCATTTCGTAATTGCACCGGCCAGCGAAAGCACGGTGCAGCCGCCGAGAGAGAAACCGGCGGCAAACACGCAGCTAAAATCGAGGCGCCCCGCAAGCGGACTCTTGGTTTCGAGCAGATCAAGAATGACCGTCAGGTCGCGGGCGCGTTCCCACCAGCACAGGAAGCCTTCCGGCAGATACCGTTCGAGTGCGGTATTGCCGTGATGACTGACGCCGATGCAGATAAAGCCGCGACGTGCGAGCCGGACACCCATCCAGCCGAGTCCCTCCGCGGTGCCTCCGGTGCCGTGCGAGAGAACGACGACGGGCCATCTGTCCAGGGTCCGGTCCGGATCGCCGTCCCGCGCGACGTCTCCCAATGTAAATATCTTTCGGCCCGGTGCGCCAAGGAGGTGTTCGGCTGTTTCGGTTTCGGGCGCAGCCGGGTACCACGCCGCCCAGGCCAACGGCCTGGGCGCATCTTCGCGCCAGCTTGGCCGGTCAGGGTCGACAGCCCGGCCATCCGTATAGCCGCATTGAAACATGCCTTTCCCCGCTGCAAATCGTCGACCGGCAGACTACGGGCGGAATCACGAAAAATTCAAGACGGATACCGCCGTCTGAATGCACCTACGGAATTTCCGTCTCGAGTCCGCGCGGAATGCGCTTTTCGGCGTCGTAGAACGGCAGGTCGACGATTTGGCAGGGATGGCTCTCGCCGTCGTCGGTCCTGAGCGACAGCGTCTTGCCCGCCCAGTCGCCGGGCGTGTCGAACCGGACATAGCCGATCCCGCATTCCAGATAGGGCGACTGTGCACCTGCCGTGACCCGCCCGACAATGCTCTCACCGTCGAGTATGCGGCAGGTCATGTCGGGTACGGCGGCCTTGCATTTCAGCCCGTAGAGAAGCGTGCGCCTGTCGGCGTCGAGCAGGGCCTCCCGTCCGATGAAGCCTTCCTTTTCGAGGTCGATGAACGGGCCCAGACCCGCCTGGAACGGGGTCATTGACATGTCCATATCCGTTCCGTTGTCGAGAATGCCGCCTTCGATGCGGCGGACTTCCATGGAACTGATGCTGCTGAACACCATGCCGTGCGGCGTACCGGCCTCGTACAGATCCGCCCATAGCCGGCTGCAATCCGTGCTCTTGTGCTCGACATACATCTCGTAGCCGAGTTCCGCCGTCCAGCCGGTCCTCGAAACATAGACAGACTGACCGCCGAGGTCGAAGTAGCCGGAATGGAAATAGCCCATGGTTTCGTCAATTGCGCCGCCGGAGATCGCGTTCATGATGTCGCGCGACCTTGGCCCCTGTAGCTGCAGGACCCAGGCATGAGGGTCGGAGACCGTCACGTCGAAGCCGCCGCTATGGGCGATAAGCCAGCTCTCAAGCGCCCCGTCGGGCTGGACATACCAGAAGCGGTCCTCCGTCAGCCTGAAGAGAATGCCGTCCATGAACAGGCCGCCCTGGGGCGTACAGGCGATGGCATACCGTCCGCGACCGTGCTTCAGGTCGGCGATGCCGCGGGCAAAGATCTTCTCCAGGAACGGGACCGCGTCCGGACCCCCGATCTGGACCGGCCGCTCGGGCACGTCGTAAAGAGCGGCTCTACGGCGCAGTGCCCAGTAAGCCTCGGCCGTGTCCTCGCCGTTGAAGACCGGGTAATAGCGCCCGGCATAGATGCCGTGCACGGTTTCCGCGTTCTCGTAGAATTCGCGGAACGGAGAGCGTTCAAACCGCCGGGCGCTGACGCGCAGGGTGCGGCGTGTGTCTGCATGTACTGACGTACTCATGGGTATGTGTCCTTAGCCAAAGTCCCGGTGCCGGAGCTGGCGGCACTCAGGAAAGAGTGCAGGTTTTATGATCTTTCTACAATTACGGTGAAATTTGACGGCCGGACGGTCGGGGAAGCTCGTTTGTAGGGCAGGTTGCGGTGTGCACATAGCGTCATCCCCGTCCCCGATCAGGTCGGGGACCGGCTCCGGCGGGGATCCAGAGCGACCAGGCACCGGATTGAATTGCGGCATCTGGATTCCCGTCTTCACGGGAATGACGGAGGAGAATGGAGCAATGACGGAGCGGGGTGGGACTGACGATGGAGGATTTGGGAAGACGGGGGAGGCGCGCGTGCAGGGACGGGTCGCCGCGATTTCGGCGCAGACGTACTCGCCATGTTGTTGGAATCATCTCGCGACGTCATTGCCGGGCGTGACCCGGCAATCCAGCATCAATCGAATGCCTCGCCGTGTAGCTGGATGCCCGGGTCAAGCCCGGGCATGACAATGAGAGGGCGCAATTCTCACTCTCTCCGCGTTTTCCGGACAGCCCCTGCGGGCAACCGGGGAACAGGAAGCTGTTTCCCGGGCTTCGACCCGGGACCCATTTACTGGTGCTTCCGATCGCGACATCCGCCAAAGGGCCCCGGCTCGGCGGCCGGGGAACGCCCTCGCTTCTGTCACCCCGCGCTTGACGCGGGGTCCAGCGTTACGCGCGGTTTCCCCGATTTTGGCTGGATGCCGGGTCAGGCCTGTGCCCGCGCACCCGCCTGCGCGGCGCGATATCGGGCAACGATCCTGTGTTGCGTGACGGCCACAGTCGCTCATGCCCGCCATTGTGAGACGCCGGTCCAACGACTGCGTCGGGAAGCGCTGTTAGATCCTTTCTTGCGGGAAGGCTTTAACGATTCGCTTGAGGGGTGGTTGTGGTCAAAGAGCAGAGCGCGCCGGGTGGACGGCGCGGCAGAGCATGGCTTCTGTCGGCGGTGAGCGGCATTGCGCTCGCTGCGTTTGTTGCGGCGGGTGTTCCTGCCGATGCCCAGCAGGTTGTCGTCGGCCCTGGTCAGACGTCGAGCCAGATCATGCTTAGAGGCGGCGAGACGCTGATCGTCGAGCAGGGCGGCACGGTGAGGGATGCGGCGGACGCCGTGTTCAACGGTGACCCTGGAACGACCGTCACCGTCATAAATCGCGGCACAATCGTCTCGACCGGTGAAGACGCCTACGACGGAGGTAACTCTTCGCTCCATCTGACCAACAGCGGCTTGATCTGGGGCCAGGAAAGGGGCGTCACTGTCGAGAACCTCTTCAGCTTCGTGAACAGCGGCACGGTCTGGGCTGATGATACAGGTGTCCGTGCTGACTTCGTCCGCAGCTTCGTGAACACCGGCATGATCTCGGGCGAGGAAAGGGGCGTCTTTGCCGGCTTCCTCATCAGCCTCGTGAACACCGGCACGATCTCGGGTACTAATGTGGCGATCTCCACTGAAGGATCCGTCGAAAGTATCGTGAACACCGGCAAGATCTTAAGTGGCGGTGACGCCATTTATGCCGAGGGCCCGGTATTCAGCTTCTTTAACAGCGGCACGATCCGGGGCGGCACGAACACTAGCGATGCCGGTATTGCCATCAGCGGCGGCGCTTTGATCAACGCGGGGTCCGGCCTGATCGAGGGTCGAACGAGTATCGTGTTCTTCCGCGCAGGCTCCGACGACGCGTCCGTGACAAACGCGGGCCGGATCCGCAGCAGGTCAGGACCGTCCGGCACGGCCATCGATTTCCTGGATACCGGTCTCGACGGCCTGAAGGTCCTGGGACGTTCGACCATCGAGGGCTATATCCTCTGGGACGGCCTGGGCGACACGTTCGCCGCCGGTCCGGGCCGATCCTCCGCGCTGACCTTTACGGACAGAGACTCATCTGCCGGCGCGGAGCCGACGGTGTTCACCATCGACACGAACGGCCTGCCGTTTGCGGTTCTGAGAACGGCGGCGGGTGTCGCGGGCACGGCGACGACAAAGATCGTGGTGATCGATCCCTCATCCTTCGGTGTGTCGGACACGATCCTCGCCGACATCACGGGCGGGATCTCCGGGGTTCTGACCAGCCAGGGCAATGCGGCCCGCGACGTGAACGGGGGTGGTGTTGCGGTGGCGTCGGCCAGCGGCACCTCCATGACGATCGCGCCCGCGGGCGGTCTCGGGCCGGTCCTGCGCGCCTGGGCGGAGGTGTTCGGCGGCTGGCGCGGGGAGGAAAGCGGCGGCAACCAATTGGCTTCAGATCATGTCTTCGGCGGCGCCGTTGCGGGCATCGAAACCGATACCGCCATGGACGGCATGCGCGTCGGTTTCTTCGTCGGCGGTTCGGGCAGCAAGGTGGACGTGGAGTTCGGCAGCCAGGACACGGAGATCGGCTCGGTCTTCGGCGGTTTCTACGCGGCTCATCAGGCCGGTGACGTCGCCATCGACGCGGCGCTCACGGTCGGTCTCAGCAACTACGACCAGCAGCGCTTCATGAACGACAACACGGTGGCGGGCGGTGTCGACACGGCACGCGCCGACTATTACGGCTTCTTCGTCAGCCCGGAGGTCACCGTCTCCTCGTCGCTCGCGGTGACGGACTGGATGGCGGTCAAGCCGTCGCTAACGCTCAGATATGCCGGTCTCTTCCTCGACAGCTATACGGAGAAGGGCTCCAGCGCCAACCTGACGGTGCAGGACCGGGACGTGCATGTGATCTCGGCCAGGGCCCAGGTGGCGGTTCCGGTCCACATGAACACGGATGCCTACGGCACGCTGATCACGGAGATCCGGGTCGGCGCCGACGGCCGGGCGACGGTGAGCGAAGACAACGTGCGCGCCACGCTTCTGGGTCAGAACCTGAACTTCACCGCCGGCGGGGACGACGAAGCGCTGACCGGGTTCGCAGGCGCCGCCTTCGCTTACGCGATGACCACCGGCACGCGGCTCTACGGCAACATCGAGGCCGGCTACGGCACGGACGAGGCGACCCACGTGACCGGCCGCGCCGGCGTCAAGATGCCGTTCTGAGGATGTTTCCCGGAAGCCCGTCAGGGCTGTCCGGGACCGTTCCAGACAGAAGCCTGAGTTCCATACGGCCCCGGTCTGCCCTTCGGGCAACCGGGGAACACACAACTGTTTCCCGGGCACCGACCCGGGACCCATTTATCGGCGCTTCAGACCGCAGCAAATGCCAATGGGCCCTGGATCAGGTCCAGGGAACACACAACTGTTTCCCGGGCACCGACCCGGGACCGTAATTCCTACACGTCATCCCCGCGCAGGCGGGGGTCCAGAGCGACCGGGCACCGTATTGGATTGCGGCCTCTGGATTCCCGTCTTCACGGGAATGACGAAGGAGAGAGAAGGCACCTCTTACCGGCGCCGTTCGATCGCCAGGAGTTCCGGGGCCGGACGCTTGGAATTGATCCGCGCGTAATGTGCGACGGCAAAATCGTCCGGCAGGTCTTCGGCGAATGACCGCACGGCGTCGGCTTCCTCCGCACCGCCCGGATGGCCGGGATAGAGCACAAGCGTGACGAGGCCGCCGACACTCAGGTTGGCCAGCGCCTGTTCAAGGCCAGCGAGCGTGGTGTCCGTGTTGGTCGTGACGTCATGGTCAGCGCCCGGCAGATATCCGAGGTTGAACATGACGGCGGAAAGGCGTTCGCGGCCTTCTTCGGGAAGGCGTTCGCTCAGCGTTTCATGGCCTGCGTGAACAAGCATCACTTGTGACAAGCCGTCGACGTGCCGGCCCGCCGCGGCCAGAGCAGCCTCCTGCACATCGAACCCGAGGACGTGACCGGCCGGGCCCACGAGCTCGGCAAGAAACAGCGTGTCATGGCCGTTGCCGACAGTGGCATCGACAGCCCAGTCGCCGGGCTCAAGCGTTTGCCGTACCAGGTAATGAGCGAATTCGGTTGTGCGCAACATTTCTCAGAAGTGCCTTCTCACATCCATGTCTTCGGGCAATGCGGTGCCGTGCACAAGGAAGTTTGTGAAACAGTCCGCATACCACGGACCATGTAATGAGCCTTTCGAACCGAGGCCGTTGAAAAAGCCGAGCCGGTGCTGGTTTGGGTGGAGCCCGATGAGTGCCCGGCTGCCGTCGATGATCGGCCGAACCGCCGCCTTGTGATCCAGCACGCTGAAGGGAACGCGAAGGAAATCCCTGAGCTTGCCTTCAATCTCCGACAGGGCTGCTGCGCTTGGCACCAGATCGAAGTTGGTCCGGTCATATGTCGAGCCGACCCGGAAGACATCGGGTTCGGACGTCGGCGCGACCCAGATACCGCGGTGAATTGTCTGCGGCGGGAGAGGGCGGTCGAAGCGGACGGTCAGAATATCGCCTTTCGCCGGGTTGAACGGCACCGCGGAGAAGTACGGATTGCGCCCGACCGCAAAGCCCTCGCAGGAAATCACCTGCTGCGCCCGATGTTGTCCGACCGATACGCCGTGGTCGTCGAATGTCACGTTGCGCCGCCAGTCGACGGTCATCTCCTCGCAGTCGAGTGCCTGGCGGGAGGCGTCGAGATAGGCCGCCACATCGAGCTGTGCGGCGTGCATCGCGAAGCCGCCGTGCCCAGCATCGGCCAGCTCCGGGTCGAGCAGAGGAGTGGGCTGGGAGTCGAGCAGGTGGGACCGGTACTCCGATTGATCGCTGCGCTTCTGCCAGGTTTCCCGCTCCTTGTCCGACCTGAAGAGCCTGAGCGCGATGCGGTCATGGAAGAACGTTCTCCCCGTGCGCCGTTCGATCCGGGGATAAAAGCTCCGGGCGACGGGCAGGAATTCGTCGCAGCGCCAGCTCAGATAGAGGCGCTTGCCGGTGATGGGAGTCACCAGACCCGCTGCAATCTTCGATGAGGTCACGGGTTCGCCGGCATCGATCACCAGGACGCGCCGGCCTGCCTCCACCAGGTGCCAGGCCAGGGTCGTGCCCGCGAGCCCCTGACCGACGATGATCACATCCCAGGATGTTTCCGCCATGGCTTCAGTGCTTCCGCAAGTGGCTTCGTCCGGGCATTGCGGCCGCGGTGAAATGACCTCTGTTCAACTGTCCGGTCCTCCAGGGGCGAGAGTAGTCGCGGGCCACCATAAAGAGGCCTTCCTTCGGGATAAAGCAGAGGGTCCGGCCGGCGGCGCCATGAAAATATGTCACCCCGCCTTGAACCGGAAAACTCTGGCCCCGTCTTCCGCTATCAGCTAGAAAATCTTCAGCAAAATCAATCGGACAGTGGACCAATGCCTGAATACCGTTCCCGAACTTCGACCCATGGCCGCAACATGGCCGGAGCCCGCGCGCTGTGGCGCGCGACGGGTATGTCTGACGAGCAGTTCGGCAAGCCGATCATCGCGGTGGCCAACAGTTTCACACAGTTCGTGCCGGGCCACGTGCACCTGAAGGACATGGGTCAGCTCGTGGCATCCGAGATCGAGGCGGCGGGCGGTGTTGCCAAGGAGTTCAACACGATCGCCGTCGACGACGGCATCGCGATGGGCCACGACGGCATGCTCTATTCGCTGCCGAGCCGCGAGATCATCGCCGACAGCGTCGAGTTCATGTGCAACGCCCATTGCGCCGACGCCGTGATCTGCATTTCCAACTGCGACAAGATCACGCCCGGCATGCTGATGGCGGCCATGCGGCTGAATATTCCAGCGATCTTCGTCTCCGGCGGGCCGATGGAGGCGGGCAAGGTCAATCTCGACGGCAAGGAGGTCAAGGTCGACCTGGTCGATGCCATGATCAACGCCGTCAATCCGGACGTTTCCGATGAGGACAGCGAGAAGACGGAGCGCTCGGCGTGCCCGACCTGCGGGTCGTGCTCCGGCATGTTCACGGCCAACTCCATGAACTGCCTGGCCGAAGCGCTCGGCCTGGCGCTGCCAGGCAACGGGTCGATGCTCGCGACACATGCTTTCCGCGAGGACCTGTTCCGGCGCGCCGGCCGGACGATCGTTGAGCTGGCGCGGCGCTACTACGAGGACGGGGACGAGAACGCCACGCCGCGCGGCATCGCCAATTTCGAGAGCTTCGAGAATGCCATGACGCTCGACATCGCCATGGGCGGGTCGACCAACACCATCCTGCACCTGCTGGCCATGGCCCGCGAGGGCGAGGTGCCGTTCACGATGGACGACATCGACCGGCTGAGCAGGGGTGTGCCGCACCTTTCGAAACTGTCGCCGTCAACCTCCGTCTTCCACATGGAGGACGTGCACCGGGCCGGCGGCATCATGCGCATCATGGGTGAACTGGACCGGCTCGGGCTGATCCACCGCGACCGGCCGACGGTGCACTCCGCCACCTATGCGGAGGCACTGGAGGAGTGGGACATCATGCGGTCGCCGTCGCCTGAGGTCGAAGAGTTCTACCGGGCGGCACCCGGCGGCGTGCGCACGACGCAGGCGTTTTCGTCGAAGAACCTCTGGAAGGATCTCGACCGCGACCAGGAGAACGGCTGCGTGCGGTCGGGCGAGCACGCCTATTCCCAGGACGGCGGTCTCGCCGTGCTCTACGGCAACATCGCCGAGGACGGCTGCATCGTGAAGACGGCCGGCGTTCCGGAAGAATGCCTGACGTTCACCGGCACGGCGCGGATCTTCGAGAGCCAGGACAGCGCCGTGAAGGGCATTCTCGGCAAGCAGGTCAAGGAAGGCGACGTGGTCGTCATCCGCTACGAAGGCCCGAAGGGCGGGCCCGGCATGCAGGAGATGCTTTATCCGACGTCCTATCTGAAGGCGGTCGGGCTCGGGAAGACTTGCGCGCTCATCACCGACGGCCGCTTCTCCGGCGGGTCGTCCGGCCTGAGCGTCGGGCATATCTCGCCGGAAGCCGCACTCGGCGGTGCGATCGGCCTGATCGAGGAGGGCGATCAGATCCAGATCTCGATTGCCGACCGGCGCATCCATCTCGATGTCGAGGCGCATGTGCTGACCGCGCGGCGTGCGGCGATGGAGGCGTGGGGTGCTGCAGCATGGCAGCCGACAGAGCAGCGCGAACGCAAGGTGACGACGGCACTCAAGGTGTTCGCCGCATTTGCGACATCGGCGTCGGAAGGGGCAGCCCGGGATATCGACGGGGCTTCGGTCCGTACGCGCCAGGCCGCTGAGTAGGATTGCGGTAATTCAAGCGCGGCGTCGATATCCGCGGATTGTCATCCTTGGCCGAGCGGCGAGCGAGGCCGAGGATCCATTGGCGACGGCTGCGGTCTGATGGGCTGGTAAGTGGATCCTCGCCATCGCTTCGCTCCGGCAAGGATGACACCTTATTATTCCTGTGTTCATGATTTCCTCGCAGTCATGCGCATGAGCCTTGGAAGGACGTGACCGCTTGTCCGACAAATCAGGAAGAGCAACAACCGGCCACTGGGAGCCAGGCCCCGTCATCGACTGGCTGCTGGGCGAAGGGCGGCATCTCGCCAGGCTCGATGATCTGACCCGCCAGCTTGGAACCACGTTGCTGGCCGCCGGCGCACCGCTGTCGAGGCTCAGGCTCTCCATGCGCACGCTGCATCCGCTCGTGACCGCCGTCTCTTCGGTCTGGGAGCGGGACAGCGCATCGACGCAGAGCATCGTGACCCCCCACGGGCTCGAAGTGCGGTCCGGCTATATCGGCAGCCCGCTCGAGATCATCACCCGGACCGAGGCGCCGTTCAGAAAACGCCTGGACGAGGACCTGTCAGATGACGATCACACCGTGCTTCACGACCTGAAGGCCAGCGGCGGCACCGATTATTTCGGGCTGCCGCTGTTCCTGTCCGACGGGGGGACGTCGAACATGGTGTACATGTCGGACCGGGAGGGCGGCTTTTCCGACAGCGATATCGAAGGGTTCACGAAAATCGCCTCGGTGCTCGCGCCGATTGCCGAAGTCTATAAGTCAAAGAGCGTGTCGCTGGCGGTGGCGGAAGCCTATCTCGGACCGAGAACCGGCCAGCGCGTGCTCAGCGGACAGATCACGCGCGGCGATATCGAGACGGTGGAGGCCGCCATCTTCGTCAGTGACATCCGCGACTGGACCGGGCTCAACGCGCGGCTGCCGGCGGGCGAGACCCTGGCGCTGGCCAACCGGTATTTCGAGATCGTCGCCACCGCGATAGAAGGTTACGGCGGCGAGATCCTGAAATTCATGGGCGACGGGGTGCTCGCGGTGTTTGCGATGGATCCGGAAAACGCGGACGCCAGCGCGGTCTGCTCGCAGGCTCTGGCGGCGGCGCATCAGGCTCTGGCCGGGGCACGCGCGGCGCAACCGCCGCTTGATCTGGACTTCGGCATCGGGCTGCATTTCGGTCAGGTGCGCTACGGCAATATCGGCTCGGAGACGCGGCTCGACTTCACCGTGCTCGGGCAGGCGGTGAACATAGCGGCGCGCATAGAGGGCCTGTGCAGGCAACTCGACCGGCCGGTCCTGTTTTCGAAGGCCTTTGCGGATCTGCTTTCCGGGCCGTCGACGCTGGTGGCGACGGAGAGCCTGAAAGGCCTCGATGCCAAGGCCGGGATTTACACCACGCCGGAGCAGACCGATGAAGGAAGGTGATATCGATCCCGCGCCACGGGTTTATCCCGATTTCGTGAGCCTTCTCAGGCGCGCGAGATTCGATCCTGAGGATCTCGGCCGCTTCGAAGACGAGGATGTCGGAACCTGGCTGCTGACCGAGGCGGCGGATGAGGACGATCTCCTGGAACTGTTCCAGTCCTTTGCCTGCCGGCTCGTCGCGGCGGGACTGCCGCTGCACCGGGCCAGTCTTCACGTCGGTACGCTTCATCCGCAATTCTTCGGCTATGCCTGGAACTGGGAGTTCGACGACGGAATCTGTGACGAGGTCAAGGTCGACGGGTCGGTGCTGAAAACCGATTCCTACCGGCGCAATCCGCTTTACCGGGTGGTCGAGCACGGCGAGCGCTTCCGGGCCCGGTTCGATGATCCGGAGGTTTCGACCGACAGCCCCCTGCTTCGGGACCTGGCCGGACGCGGCATCACGGACTATGCGGCGCTGCCGCTTCGCGACGCCGGCGGGCAGCACAATGCGGCGACCGTGGCGACGAAACAGCCGCGCGGCTTCACGGACAGTCAGTTTCTGGACATCTCAGCGCACCTGTCGCTGTTTGCGCTGCATGTACAGCGTCATATCATTGCCCGCATTTCCGAAAACGTCATGAGCACCTATCTGGGCGCCGCCGCCGGCGAGCAGGTGCTGAGCGGATCGATCAATCGCGGGTCAGGGGCGCCGATCGACGCGATCATCTGGGTGTCGGACCTTCGGGGATTTACCGATCTCGCCGACCGGCTGGATGACGGGGACATGATCGCCGTGCTCAACGCCTATTTCGAGCGGCTGGCGGGCGCGGTCATGGATCATGGCGGCGAGGTCCTGAAGTTCATCGGCGACGGTTTGCTGGCGGTCTTCCCGTTTTCGGCTTTCGATGGGGAAGGCGAGGCGGCGCAAGCTGCACTGGCGGCGTCGCGGGCGGCCGTCGAGGCGGTCGATGAGCTGAACGCCGACAATGACCAGCTCGGGGAGATACAGGGGTGGCGGCCCTTGCGTTCGGGCATCGCGCTCCACCGCGGTGACGTCTTCTTCGGCAATGTCGGGGCGCCGCAGCGTCTCGATTTCACGGTCATCGGCAAGGCGGTGAATGCGGCGAGCCGGGTCGAGGGCATGAGCAAAACGCTCGGCCGCTCCGTCCTGATCACCGGGGATGTCGCCGGCCTGCTGGACGAAGAGCTGGACAGTCTGGGAGAGCACACCCTGCGCGGGCTCGCCGAACCGGTCGAGATCTTCGCGCCCAGGACGTGAGCGGAACCTTCCGCTAGAGCACCGGGGCGGCGTAGCGTTCCCGTTTCGATGCCAGGAAGTCGATGAACAGGCGAAGCAGGTCGAGGCGCCGGTTCTGCTCCGGGAAGTAGAGGTAGTAGGGCGGCAGCTCGGCCACATATGGGTCGAGCACGGAGACCAGCGCGCCCGACTCGAGATGGTCCTCGATCACCGCACGCAATGACCAGCCGATGCCGTGACCGTCGCGCACGGCCTGCATGACGGACTGCATGCTGTCGAAGATCAGCCGTGTCGGCGGGTCGACCGTCTTGACGATGCCGTCCTCGACGAACTGCCAGTCCCAGATGCTCTTTGCGGTGACGAACTTGTAGCGCACGCATCTGTGGTCGAGCAGGTCGCGCGGATGCTCAGGGCGGCCATTGGCTTCGAGATATGACGGCGCTGCCGAGAAGCACGGCGTGAGCGGGCCGGTGAGGCGTATCGCGATCATGTCGGACGTAAGGCGGTCGCCCAGCCGGAAGCCGGCATGAAAGCCGTCGCGCACGATGTCGACCAACCCCTCGTTGACGGAGATGTCGAGGCAGATATCCGGGTACTCCGCCTGAAAGTCAGGCAGCACCGGGGCGATGATCATCTTGTAGGCACTGCGCGGCAGGGTCAGCCGCAGAGTGCCGGTCTTGAGCCTGCCGACGGCTTTCGTGCCCTCCACCGCATCGATGATCTCCTGGAAGGCGGGCGCGGTCCCGGCCAGCAGCGTGCGTCCAGCGTCGGTCAGCTCGATCGAGCGGGTGGTCCGGACCAGCAGGTCGACACCGAGCCTTCGCTCGAGCGCCTTGAGCCGGTGGCTCACGGCGGGCGCGCCGACGCCAAGTGCCCGCGCCGCCGCGCGCAGTGACCCCTCCCTGACGATGGCCAGAAAGACTTCGATTCCGCTGATCGGCGCGCGCTCCATTATTCAATTCTGCGCAGTAGTGTGATGAAGATTCAATGGCTATTTCAATAATCGAACCTGCTCTAGGATGTCTGGTATGGCGTTGATCGTGCTGACGAGGGGAACGCATGGCACAACCGGAAGAGGCGAGACCGCAACGGACCGGGCTTGGGATTGGCATTATCCTGGCCTCGGTCCTGACCATGGCCTTTGCCGATGCGGTGGTGAAGCTCGTCAGCGCCGATATCACGGTCTGGCAGGTCTTCGTCGCGCGCTCGCTCGTTGCGGCGCCGATCCTCTACGTGCTGCTGCGTTTGTCGGGCGTCGGCCTCAGACTGCGTGCGCCGAAATGGGCCCTGCTGCGCAGCGCACTTCTCGTGCTCACCTGGCTCGCCTTCTATGCGGCGCTGCCGGTGCTCAGCCTTTCGGTCGCGGGGGTGGCCGTTTACACCAACCCGATCATGATCGCGCTGCTCTCCGCGGTCCTGATCGGCGAGCCAGTCAGCGGCCGGCAATGGGGCGGCGTGTTGCTCGGTTTCCTCGGCGTGGTCGCCATCCTCAAGCCGGGCACGGACGCGTTTTCCTGGTTCACTCTGCTGCCCATGCTGGGTGCGGCCTTCTACGCCCTGGCGATGGTGATGACGCGCAGCAAGTGCCAGGACGAAGCGCCACAGACGCTGGCGTTTCTGCTGCACGTGTCGTTCCTGGTGACGGGCCTCGCGGCCACAGCGTTGCTGGCGCTTTTCGGGCTTGATGACGGGACCAAGGCCGCATTCCCGTTCCTGTTCGGGGACTGGGCGCCCATGGGCGGGCGGGAGTGGGGACTGATGGCGCTCATCGGCGCGCTGTCCGCGGCCTATTTTGTTGGCGTCGCACGCGCCTATCAGATCGCGGCCCCGTCGATCATCGCCACCTTCGATTATGCCTATCTGGTTTCGGCGGCGCTCTGGGGCTTCGTCTTTTTCGCGGAACGGCCCGATTTGCTGACCGTGTGCGGCATGGTGCTGATCACGGCCGCCGGGCTCCTGGTCGCGGCGCCGTCAAAGAAGACTTAGGTTGGTGTGAACCCCGCGGCGTGGGCAGCACGCCGCCAGTTTGAGCTCCTGAACAGAGATCGCGACCACAACGCCAGTCATCCTTGGCGTAGCGATGAGCGAGGCCGAGGAGCCATTGGCGCCTGCTGCGGATTGCTGATCTGGTAAGTGGATCCTCGCCTCCGCTTACGCTCCGGCAAGGATGACAATGGAGGAAAAGGTATTCACCCCTCGATATCGCTCACCCTTGTCATTGCCGGGCTTGACCCGGCAATCCAGCAACAACGTACAGGCCCGTCATATCGCTGGATGCCCGGGTCACGCCCGGGCATGACGATTTGGGGGGCTGATCTCCGCTTCCGCCTTCTCCGTCATTGCCACGATCTCTTTCGTCATTCCCGTGCAGACGGGAATCCAGAAGCCACAAATCAATACAGTGCAATATCGCTCTGGATCCCCGCTTTCGCGGGGATGACGTCGAGAAAGAATCGCATTCCGGGCGCCCGATCCGTTTCCCGGAAGCCTGCCGGGGCATGACGATGTTGAATAGCAACAGGCGCAAGATGCCGGAGCAGTTCCGCTGTTCGGTGCGGCCGTCAGAAAAGATTGGTTTGAAAGAACTTTGGGGGCCGATGGCACAGAAAATGAGAAAGCCGCCGGTCAGGTGTTCGGCCAGTGACCGGCGGCTTGGTGTCTGCCCGCGTCCGGGATTTGACGGTTGAGGGGAAGTGTGGCCGTTCGTTTCCCGGTCGCGGTGCAGTCTGAAGCGATCTTTTTGTGATTCAAATCCGCTTCTTTTCTGTTCAACGCCCTTTCTGAGACAAGCAATTCAATTCAGCGATGGCCGCGCAGGTGCCGCCGGCCGTTGATCAGGCCTTTTCCGCACTCTCCTGCGGATCGCCGGACTTTTCGTTGTTGAAGGCTTTGTGGAAGACATAGCCCATGGCGGCAAATGCGGCCACGGTGACGATCACTGCCACGATACTCATTCCATCCATCTGGTTTTCCTCCTTGCGTTCGGGTCGTCCGCCGGCTGTCGCGGTTTCGCGCCAGTCAGTGAACCGCTACACAAGGAGATGGGTCCGGAGGATGATAGAATCCAATTGGTTTGCAGGCCACGTTCGATAGATATTTATAATTGAATGCAGGGAGCAAATCGGTTTCGTGTCGTTTCCCGGAAACCCGTCAGGGCTATCCGGGACCGTTCCACACTGAGGCCGATGTCCGTGACGGCCCCGGTTCTCGCTGACGCTCGCCCGGGGAACGTGAGAGCAGTGATTCACGCCGACATCCGCCGGTACCACCAGGCAGCGGCGAGGCCCCAGACGCTGTTGGCGATGAGGACGAGCACAGGCATCATCTGTCCGGCATTGAGGCCGGCCATGCCCGGACCCCTGCCGTCGATGGTGACCGCAGGGAACACGATGAAAAGGGCGACAAGGGAGGCCGCGAGGCCGACCAGCAGGCCGCCGCGGATCCAGGAACGGGAAATGGCAGGCACGGCGAACGCAAAACCGAATATGCCGCCCCATACGATCTGCTTGTAGAGGAATGCCGGCATGGGCGGCGGCGTCATGGAGATGCCCATGGCTGCGACCAGACCGGTCGCGGCGGCTATGGCAACGAAGGCCACATTGGCAATCGCGCCGACGCCGCCGGCGGCGAAGCCGAGTGAGAGATTCCTGAAGAGCATCGGTCCAATTCCCCGGTCGCAGGACACTGTCTTGGCTGTTTATTTGGGGCGATCGGAGGCCACGTCGAGTCCCCGAGACAAGGCCGCTCTGCCCGGCGCAATTCCGGCGGCTATCACATCAGTGAAATTCTAATATTTGAAGCGGCTTTTCGTGAAAAAATGATTTGATTTTTCATAACACTCAAAGCACTGTCATTTTGTATTTCGGCAAAGGATCGGGCCATGAGCGACGCAGCGGTCGCGGAACGGGAACAGGTTTCGGGACGAGGGGGGATTGCAGCCTCCATCGGACAGGACCTGCGTGCCCTGCGGAAGTCCAAGGGCATTACGTTGTCGGAACTGGCGCTCAAGACCGGCCGGTCGGTCGGCTATCTGAGTCAGATCGAGCGCGGCCTGTCCAACCTCTCCATCACCGACCTCAAAATCATCGCCGGTCTGCTCGAGGTGCCGCTCGCCTGGTTCCTGATCCAGGACGAGGCACCGGAAGAGGAACGCGGCCACGTGGTGCGCGCGCATTCCCGGCGCAAGATCGGCAATGTCGAGGACGGTCTCGTCGAGGAACTGCTGTCGCCCGACCTCGGCGGCACGTTCGAGATGATCCGCTCCGTATTCGCGCCGGGCGCGGAACTCGCCGAAACGAACCTGCGCGACACGGAGGAAGCCGGGTATCTCGTATCCGGCGAACTCGATCTGTGGATCGACGGCAGGGAATTCAATCTGAAGGCAGGCGACAGCTTCCGGCTCAACCGCGAGACGCATCGCTGGCGCAATCCGGGTGAAGAACCGGCCGTGGTGATCTGGATCATCACGCCGCCGGTCTACTAATAAAGAAGGGAAACGTCATGGCAGATCTACCGAGCCATGCCCGCGTGGTGATCATTGGCGGCGGCTCCGTTGGCACATCGAGCCTCTATCACCTCGCCAAGATGGGCTGGACCGATTGTGTGCTCCTGGAGAAGAACGAGCTGACGTCAGGCTCGACCTGGCATGCCGCCGGCAACTGTCCGAACTTCTCAGGCTCGTGGTCGATCATGAAGCTTCAGGCCTACTCGAACCGGCTCTACACGACGCTGGGCGACGAGGTCGACTATCCCATGAACTATCACGTCACCGGCGCGGTCCGGCTGGCGCACACCAAGGAGCGCATGCGCGAGTTCGAGCATGTCTGCTCGATGGCCCGCAACCAGGGGCTCGAGTTCGAAATGCTGATGAACAATGAACTCAAGGACCGCTATCCGTTCCTCGAGACCCACGACATCGTCGGCGGCAGCTGGGACCCGCTGGACGGCGATATCGACCCGGCGCAGCTGTCACAGGCGTTTGCCAAGGGCGCGCGTAACCTGGGCGCCAAGGTCATCCGGTTCTGCCCGGCGACCGGCGTACGCCGCGAAAACGGCGAATGGGTCGTGGAAACCGAAAAGGGCGAGATCCGCTGCGAATACGTGGTCAACGCCGCCGGCTACCGTGCCCAGGAGGTCGGGCGCTGGTTCGGCCGCGAAATTCCCCAAGTCACGCTGGCGCACCAGTATCTCATCACCGAGGAGATCCCGGAACTTGAGGCGCGCGGCACGAAACTGCCGCTGCTGCGCGACCCGGACAGCTCATATTATCTGCGTCAGGAAAAGAACGGCCTGCTGCTGGGCCCGTACGAGCGCGATTGCAAGGCGCACTGGATGACGCCGGACGACCCGATGCCGGATGACTTCTCGTTCCAGCTTTACCCGGACGATCTCGACCGCATCGAGTGGTATATCGAGGATGCCTGCGCGCGTGTGCCGATCCTGGGTTCGGTCGGCCTGACCCGTGTGGTCAACGGTCCGATCCCCTACACGCCGGACGGCAACCCGCTTGTCGGTCCGATGCCGGGCGTGCCGAACGCGTTCGAGGCATGCGTCTTCACCTTCGGCATCGTCCAGGGCGGCGGCTCGGGCAAGGTGCTGGCCGAATGGATCGTCGAAGGCGAGACCGAGTGGGATATGTGGTCGTGCGACCCGCGCCGCTTCACGTCGTTTGCCGATCAGGACTATGCCAACGTCAAGGGCATCGAGATCTACTCTCACGAATACGCCATTCACTTCCCGCACTACCAGTGGCCGGAAGGCCGGGAGAAACGGCTGTCGCCGCTCTATCCCAAACTCGGGGAAATGGGCGCGCAGTTTGCAGCCGCGGCCGGATGGGAACGCGCCGCGTGGTACGCGGGCGAAGGCGACGACACGTCGCTGGAGTCCTGCGAGACCTATGATCGCGGCGGACCTTGGTTCGACGCGGTTCGCAAGGAATGCATCGCGGTCCGCGATGCCGCCGGCATTTGCGAACTGCCGGGCTTCTCCCGCTTCATGGTGTCGGGCGAGGGGGCGACGCAGTGGCTGCGCGGCCTCGTGACCGGCGCGGTGCCGCGCCCGGGACGTATCGGTCTGATTTACTTCGCCGACAACCAGGGCCGCATTCTGACGGAGATGTCCGTTATCCGGCTCGACGATGACCGCTTCGAGCTCATGACGGCAGCGGGCGCGGAGTGGCACGACCGGGACTGGCTGATGAAGCAGCTGCCGGAAGGCTCCGCCATCAAGATCGAGAACCTGACCGAGGATTACAGCAGTCTCGTCCTGTCCGGTCCGAAGTCCCGCGACATCCTGGGGGCTCTGACGGATGTGGACCTGACCAACGAGTCCAATCCCTGGCTTACGCACCAGGACGCCGAGATTGCCGGCAAGCCGGTCAAGCTGATCCGGGTGTCCTATGTGGGCGAGCTCGGCTGGGAGGTTCATTGCGCCATGGCCGACGTGACGGGCGTCTTCGACGCAATCTGGGAAGCGGGGCAGCCGCACGGGTTGAAGCCCTTCGGCATGTACGCCATGGACAGCCTGCGGCTGGAGAAGACCTACCGGGCCTGGAAACAGGACCTGTCTACCGACTACACGGCGTTCGAGGGTGGCCTCGATCGCTTCATCAAGCTCGACAAGGAAGGCTTCATCGGACGCGATGCCCTGCTGAAAGAGCAGCAGGCCGGATCGAAGCAGCGTTTCGCGCCTCTGCTGGTCGAGGCCGGTGACTGCGACGCGCCCTACCTCGCGACCGTCTGGAGCGGTGAAGAGCAGGTCGGACTTGTAACGTCCGGCGGCTGGGGACACCGGATCGAGAAGTCGATCGCGCTGTCCGTGATCCGCACCGACCTGACCGAACCGGGCACCAGTCTCGAGGTCGAGATCTTCGGCGAGCGCCGCCCGGCTGTGGTCCAGGCGGACCAGCCGCTCTACGACCCGCAGAACGAACGCCTCCGGGCCTGAGACATTTAGGGGATCGAAAGATGGCTGAATTTCCCACCCATGCGCGGGCCGTGATCATCGGCGGCGGCGTGATCGGCTGCTCCGTTGCCTATCATCTGGCAAAACAGGGCTGGACCGATGTCGTTCTGTTGGAGCGCAAGCAACTCACCTGCGGCACCACCTGGCACGCGGCCGGCCTGATCGGGCAACTGCGTGCGACCGCAAACATGACCCAGCTCGCCAAATACTCGGCCGATCTTTACACGACGCTTGAGGAAGAGACGGGTGTTGCGACCGGGTTCAAGCAGAATGGTTCGCTGGGGGTTGCCCTGTCTGCGGCGCGCCTCGAAGAGTTCCAGCGCGGCGCGTCCATGGCCAAGACCTTCGGGCTTGAGGTCCAGATGGTGACGCCGGACGACTGCAAGTTCATGTACCCGATGCTCAACATCGATGGTGTGCACGGCGCGGCCTTCATCGCCAAGGATGGTCAGGCCGATCCGGCCAATATTGCGCTGGCGCTCGCCAAGGGTGCGCGAAATATGGGCGCCAAGGTGTTCGAGAACACGAGGGTGACCGGCGTCACGAAAAAGAACGGACGGGTCACTGGTGTCACCACGGACAAGGGTCCCATCGAGGCCGAATATGTCGTCAACTGCGGCGGCATGTGGGGCCGCGAAGTCGGTGCCATGGCCGGCGTCAACGTGCCGCTCCATGCCTGCGAGCACTTCTACATCGTCACGGAGGGGATCCCGGATCTGCAGCGTAATCTGCCGGTGCTTCGTGTGCCGGATGAGTGCGCTTACTACAAGGAAGATGCCGGCAAGATCCTGCTTGGCGCGTTCGAGCCGAATTCGAAGCCCTGGGGCATGAACGGCATTCCGGACGATTTCTGCTTCGACCAACTGCCGGAGGACTTCGAGCAGTTCGAGCCGATCCTGGAAGCGGCCGTCAACCGCCTGCCGGTTCTCGAAACAACGGGCATTCATACGTTCTTCAACGGACCAGAGAGCTTCACACCGGACGACCGTTATCTCCTGGGCGAGGCGCCGGAGCTTCGGAACTTCTACGTGGCGGCCGGCTTCAACTCGATCGGCATCCAGTCCGCAGGTGGCGCCGGCAAGGCGCTGGCCGAGTGGATGGAAACGGGCGAGCCACCGTTCGACCTCTGGGATGTCGACATCCGCCGGATGCAGCCGTTCCAGAGCAACAAGACCTATCTGTTCGAGCGGTCCAAGGAAACGCTTGGCCTGCTCTATGCCGATCACTGGCCGTACCGGCAGTACGACACGGCGCGCGGTGTGCGCCAGTCTCCGCTGCATGAGCGTCTGGCCGAGCGGGGCGCCTGTTTTGGTGAAGTCGCCGGCTGGGAAAGGGCCAACTGGTTCCTGCCGGCGGAAGAGGCCGCCAACGGCAAAGCGGCGGAGTACGAATACAGCTGGGGCCGGCAGAACTGGTTCGACTATGCCAGAGGCGAACACATGGCCGTTCGCGAGGGCGTCGGCCTGTTCGATATGACGTCATTTGCAAAGATCAGGGTCGAAGGACGCGACGCCGAAGCCGTGCTGCAGCGGGTCTGCGCGAACGACATTTCGGTCGAGCCCGGGAAGATCGTCTACACCCAGTGGCTCAACAATCGGGGCGGCGTCGAAGCCGACCTGACAGTCACCCGGCTTTCGGAGACGGTGTTCCTCGTGATCACGGGGGCCGCGGTCGGGGTGCGCGACCTGACCTGGCTCAAACGCCATATTCCCGATGACGCGCACTGTGTCGCGACCGATGTCACCAGTTCGGAATCTGTCGTCTGTGTCATGGGGCCCAAGGCGCGCGACGTGTTGCAGCCGATCGTGAATGCGGATCTCGGCAACGAGTCATTCCCGTTCGCAACGGCGCGCGAAGTCGAGATCGGCATGGCCCTGGCGCGGGCGCACCGCATTACCTATGTGGGTGAGCTTGGCTGGGAAATTTACGTCTCGACTGACATGGCGCGTCACGTTTTCGACGTCATCGCGGCAGCGGGCGAACCGCACGGCCTGCGCATGTGCGGCCTGCACGTGCTCGACTCCTGCCGGATGGAGAAGGCGTTCCGTCACTTCGGCCATGACATCACGGACGAGGACCACGTTCTGGAAGCGGGACTCGGTTTTGCGGTGAAGACCGACAAGACGCCGTCGCGGTTCGGCGATTTCATCGGCCGCGAAGCCGTGCTGAACAAGAAGCAGCAGGGCATGACCAAGCGGCTCCTGCAGTTCAAGCTCACCGATCCCGAGCCGCTGCTCTATCACAACGAGGCGATCCTGCGCGACGGCAAGGTCGCGGGGCGACTGACATCCGGCAATTACGGCCACTATCTGGGCGGTGCTATCGGGCTCGGCTATGTCGACTGCGAGCCCGGCGAGAAGCCGGATGAGATCCTGGGATCGACCTATCAGATCGAGGTCGCCTGCGAGCCGCTTGCGGCAGAGGCGAGCCTGAAGCCCATGCACGACCCGAAATCAGAACGGGTCAAGGTCTGAGACATTTTGGGGTTGCGGAGGACGCCATGACCACAACCGACACCGGAACCGAAAGCAAGCGCCGCGGCGGCCGCGAGGCACGCCGGGCTCTCAGGGCCGCGCCGATCGCGGAAGATCTTGCGCCCGTACGGGCGGGCATGGAGGGCGGCCGCTTCAAGCCGCTCAGTGAACCGGAAATCGCCCGCGTTCACGATGCGGCCATGACGGTGCTGGAGGAGATCGGCTTCGGTGACGCCATCCCGTCCTGCATCGAGGCTGTGACGGCAAAGGGTGGAGTCTACGGGGACGACGGACGGCTCCGGTTCCCGCGGGCACTGGTCGAGGACACCATCGCCATGGCCGCGCGGAATTTCACGCTGTGCGCGCGCGACCCGAAATACGACATCACGCCCCAGGGCCAGAAGGTGCATTACGGGACGGCCGGCGCTGCGGTGCATGTGGTCGATATCGAGAACCGTGAGTACCGGGAGTCTCTGCTGCGTGACATCTACGATGCGGCCCGTATCGTCGACACACTCGACAACATCCACTTCTTCCAGCGGCCAATGGTGGCGCGTGACATGGAAGACCCCCGCGACCTCGATATCAACACGGTCTATGCGGCGATGGCCGGCACGACCAAGCATATCGGGACCAGCTTCACGGTTCCGGAGTATGCGGAAGAGTGCCTGGAGATGCTGCATCTGGTCGCCGGTGGCGAGGATGCGTGGCGCGCGCGCCCGTTCATTTCCAACTCCAACTGCTTCGTGGTGCCGCCGCTGAAATTCGCCGAGGACGCCTGCGGCGTGCTCGAAACCTGTGTGCGCGGCGGCATGCCGGTGCTGCTTCTGTCGGCGGGCCAGGCGGGCGCGACCGCGCCGGCGGCTGTTGCGGGCGCCGTCGTTCAGGCCACGGCGGAAGTCCTGGCGGGACTGGTCTACGTCAATGCGATTGCACCCGGCCATCCGGCGATCTTCGGCACCTGGCCGTTCGTGTCCGACCTGCGCACGGGCGCCATGTCGGGCGGGTCCGGCGAACAGGCGCTGCTGACGGCGGCCTGTGCCCAGATGGCCCAGTTCTACGATCTTCCGGGCGGCTCGGCCGCGGGCATGGCGGACTCGAAACTGCCGGACGCCCAGTCGGGCTACGAGAAGGGTATCACCGACGTCATGGCGGGTCTTGCCGGCCTCAACATGGTCTACGAGTCGGCGGGCATGCATGCCTCTCTGCTTGGCTTCTGCCTGGAAAGCCTGATCATCGACAACGACATGCTGGCACAGGCGATGCGCTGCGTGCGCGGGATCGAGGTGTCGGACGAGACGCTGTCGATCGAGACGATGCGCCAGGTCTGCATGGAAGGGCCGGGACATTATCTCGGCCACGAGCAGACACTGGGGCTCATGCAGACGGAGTATGTCTATCCCAGTATCGCCGACCGCTCGAGCCCGAAGGAGTGGCTGGAGCTGGGCAAGCCCGATATCCTGCAGCGGGCGGTAGAACGCAAGCGCGAGATCCTCGACAACCATCATCCGGGGCATCTGACGCCGGATCTCGATGCCATCATCCGCGAGAAGTTCGACATCAAGCTTGCCAAGTCGGACATGGGGTAGGGGAGCGAGCGAGTACCCAACAGCGTCCGTCATTGCCGGGCTTCGACCCGGCAATCCAGCGGAATGCTCTTTGTGTGGCTGGATGCCCGGATCAAGTCCGGGCATGACACCGTGTGGATTGCCGAGGTGCGCAGCACCGCGTCCGGTATACGAGGGTGCGAGGGCACGATTAGAGGCAAGTCGGTCGTTTCGTTCTCCGGACGAGCCTAAGCGAGGTCCGGGGCCGTCCGGAATAGACACCTGAATGTTAAACGGCCCGGACAGCCCTGACCGGTGTCCGGCCGCTGCAATCCCGAAATTTCATGCCGGACGCGCGTGAACGCGATCCGGCATCCAGCGCGAAACCGTGTGACTGCGTGTGGCGCTGGACCCCGCGTCAAGCGCGGGGTGACAGTGAGTGAGTGCGGTCGTTTGGCTCGGCCGAGGATGACGGTTTTGAGCGGGCGGCTTTCCCTTGGACCGGGCCGGAGCCCTCGGGTAGGGTTGACGCCGATCAAGCCCGGTTCTTCAGCCGGCGCGCTGCGCTGGATCGAGATCCGGTTTCTCAGGGAAACGGTGTCATGCGCGGTGGTTTTTCAGCCGGCGGGAGAGCCGCTGCGGTCTCGCCGCAACTCCTCGGAATTGTCTGCGTCGTCATCGCGGTCACGCTGTTCTCGATACAGGACATGGCGATCAAGTGGCTCAGCGGCGATTATCCGCTGCACGAGATCGTGTTTATCCGCGCAGCCGTCGCCATGTGCTTCACGGTCGGGATCTTCGTTCAGCTGGAGGGCGGCCTTCGCATCCTCAACAGTCCGCGCAAGGGCCTGCATCTCATTCGCGGTTCGGCGATCGTCATCGGCAACATGGCCTTTTTCACCGGGTTGGCCTCGCTGCCTCTGGCAGAGGCCGTCGCGATCTTCTTCACCGCGCCGCTGATTATCACGATCCTGTCGGTGCCGGTTCTCGGCGAGAGGATCGGGCCGCGGCGATGGCTGGCGGTTCTGGTCGGGCTCTGCGGCACCATCATCATGTTGCGGCCCGGCAGTTTGGCGTTCCAGCCCGCAGCGGTCCTGCCGCTCATCGCCGCCTTCGCCTACGCCTCCATGCAGATGATGACGCGAAAGCTGGGGGTTGCGGAGAAGGCCTCCACAATGGCGTTTTACATCCAGCTCATGTTCATCCTCGCCAGCGTCTCGATGTGGGCGGTGGCCGGCGACGGGCGGTTTTCCGGCGGCGGTGATCCGTCCCTCGAATTCCTGCTGCGCGCCTGGGTCCTGCCATCGGGCAGCGACTTCGCCCTTGTCTTTGCCATCGGGTGTCTCAACGCCTTCGGCGGCTATCTGATCAGTCAGGGGTACAGGGTTGCCGAAGCGGGTCTGGTGGCTCCGTTTGAGTATATTGCCATGCCGCTTTCGGTCGTCTGGGGTGTGACGAGTGGCCGGACCGGAACTCGTGGCTCGGAATTGTTCTGATTGCAGGTGCCGGGCTCTATGTGGTGTACAGAGAAACGCGGCGAAACCGGCGGGCGGCAGCCGGGCCGTCCTCCGTGCGGCGGCGGTAGAGGCGACCATGGAAATCCAGATCGACGGACAGGCGTTGGACCCGGCCAGGGTCGGCTACAACAGCGGGCTCAATTTCGGCCGCTTCGATCATATCGAGCCTCAGCGTATCCGGCCTTACACGATGACCATCGGCAAGGCGGAATTCATCACCGCCTTCAGCGACGCCTACTGGCAGATCCTGAACGAGGTGCTGGATGACGACCGCGCCGGCGATGACAGTTCCGAGTTTACGGCACTGGACTATGCGCCGCTGGAACAAGCCTTCGAGCGGCCCGAGGCGCTCGCCGAGGTGATCGATACCTTTCTGGGCCGCGATTACGTGCTGGCGGCGTATTTTGACGGTACGGGCGAAGGCAGCTTCATCGTGAACAGCATCGACCGGATCCTGGTCGGAGACCCGCTGGTGTTCGAGGGGCGGTGTTTCGAGGCGGAATAGACGGAAGCGCAGACCATCTTGTCCGTCATTCCCGCGCAGGCGGGAATCCAGAGTCACACGGAAGGAATTTGCTGGCCGCTACTGGATCCCCGCCTGCGCGGGGATGACGATGAGATTTGCTACAGACTGCGAGAATTCCAATTCAGACCCTCGGGTCAAGCCCGAGGGTGACTAGAAGGGCGTAAAACCCGCCAGACGTCATCCTTGCCGAAGCGCAGCGGAGGCGAGGATCCATTTATCCAATCATCAGACCGAAGCACTCGCCAATGGATCCTCGGCCTCACCTTCGGCTCGGCCAAGGATGACAATCAGCAGCAAGGCTTCCGGGAATCAACTTCCCATCATTGCATCTTTGCAACACTCTCCGGCACCATGTGGCGATTTTGATTCACATCAACACCGATGCGCCAATTCATGCCATTATTGGCTGATACCAGCGTTGTCGCGTACGTAATGCGGAGGTGTTACCCATGAAAAAGACGGCACTTGTCCTGGCGATTTTCCTGCCCCTGGCGGCCTGTGAAACGCCGGAACAGGAAGGGGCTTTGATCGGCGGTGCAGCCGGCGCGCTTATCGGCGGCGGCATCGGAAATTCCGTAGGCAGCGCCATTGTCGGCGGCGCCGTTGGAGCGCTCGCTGGCGCAGTGCTGGTCCGGAGCCACCGGGGCGGCTGGTGCACATACAAGTACCGGGGCAAGTACTACCGGGAACGCTGCCGGCGCTGATTATTCAGGCATAAATCTTCGGTATAGGCGGCAATTTTTGCCCATTTACGAAACCGTAAGGGGCGTTGTGGCAGTCTTGTCTCAGGGGAATGCGGGCTCCAGAGGCAGTCATGGCACACGAGCATGTCGAGGATATCGTCGCGGCCATCCGGTCGCGTACCGACGAGCTTGAGGCTCAGGGAATAGGCGAATCTGAAATCATTTCAGTCGCTTACGCCTATTTTGGAGTCATGCTCGCCAAGAAGATCGATCGCCGTCACGCCATCAATCTGGCGCACTGGACGCTCAAGGAGCTTGAGCGGATGGAAGACGACACCGACAAGGCGGTGGTTGACCTGCGGGCGATGGCGACGCACATGCGGCGTATCGTTGGTGACGGCGTCGGGACTGTCACGCAGCGCGTTGGCGCATTGCTGAAAAGAAAGCCGAAAAAGGCGGCGGAGGCGGAGCCGGAAGAAGTGGCCGACGTAGCCGATGCAGCCCAGGAAGACTGATCGTCCTGTCCGTAAGCGGTACAGCCGGAGACGGGAAGATCGCCAGAATTTCAATACCCTAGCCGAAATCCTTAGAACTCCGATTCAGCCGGCGGCGCTATCGTCTGAAACCGGCACAATATATCCGTTGACCTGACGGCATACCCGGTCCATCACTGGCGCACGCATCCGATCTTTCGCGTCGCATCTGCACCACACCGAGCTTCAGAAATGCCGCGTATCCTTACCGCGCTGTCTGGCAACGCCGCGCTCCTGCTGACCCTGACCATGCTGATCTGGGGCGGCAACGCCGTTGCGGGCAAGTTTGCCGTCGGCAATGTGTCGCCGCTGCTGCTCACCTGGCTGCGCTGGGCGGGGGCGGCCCTGATCCTGGTCGTGATCGCGCGGCGGCACCTTCGCCAGGATTGGCCGATAATCCGCACAAAACTGCCCTATCTCTTCGTCACGGGCGCGATCGGATATGCCATTTTCAATGCGCTGCTCTATTCGTCGCTGCTGTTCACCACGGCTATCAACGTCACCATCATCCAGGCCGGCATCCCGATGTTCGTGT
Organism: Hyphomicrobiales bacterium; assembly: GCA_965198845.1. GTDB lineage: Bacteria > Pseudomonadota > Alphaproteobacteria > Rhizobiales > JAJFHC01 > CBDAQD01. The sequence continues at coordinate 3,955,155 of CBDAQD010000002.1, read as the reverse complement.
TCGCATTGAACTTCCTGGCCTTCCGGGCGCGGGTGACATGGGTGCAGATTGGCGGATATGCCCTGACGCTGACGGGCGTGATGGTGGCGGCGGGGCGCGGCAGCTTCGCCCAGCTTGCGGCCCTTGAGATCAATACCGGCGACGCCATCATGCTGGTGGCAGCCGTGGCCTATGCCATCTATTCGGTGGCGCTGGCCGCCAAGCCCGGCCTGCACTGGCTCAGCTTCCTGACAACGCTCGTCATATCCGCCGCCATCACGGCGACCCTGTTCATGGCCTGGGAGGCGACAACGCCGGCCTTCATATGGCCCACGACCGCTACCGGCTGGACCGTCGCGCTCTATACCGCCGTGCTGCCGTCGATCGTGGCCCAGGGCTTCTTCATCCGCGGCACCGAGCTGATCGGGGCCAACAAGGCGTCCCTGTTCGTGAACCTCGTCCCGATCTTCGGGGCTCTGTTCGCGGTGTTGCTCTTGGGCGAGGATTTCCGCTGGTTTCACGGGGTTTCGCTGGCGCTCGTGATCACCGGAATCGTCATCGCGCAGCGCTTCGGGCGCTGAGCCGTCGGTCCGGCCGCCCCCGGTTTCAAGCCCTTTCAATCACCTTCCTCTCACATGATCGTGTGACTGGCGCCGGCAACTGCCGCATTTCCGCGATGAGTCAGATTTGTTCACGCGGTGAACGAATCTGACAGTTCACGGCTCCCTGCCTTCTGCATACCTGCCTTTCCGTGCGCAACGCACCGTCCCGGCTCTGGCTGTCGGGGCGTCCCCCCAAAAGAAATGTCAGAAAGGCAGTTCAATGAGCTTTTTCGGTAGATTTTTCAGCTTTGCCGGTGGCTGGCGCCCAAATCGCGTCACCGTTATCCCGGACGGCGACAACCAGGCCCGCTCCAGCGCGTTTGACGGTCAGACCTTCGTGCTCGGGCGCGGCGATCAGACCTGGGTCGACGGAAAACCGGTGCTGACCATCGACGACGACCGCGTCACGTTCAAGAACTTTGGTGAAGCCTCCACGACCGGCGATACGGCGACCGTGGACATCCAGGGCGACCGCGGCACGGTCAAGAATTTCCATGGTTCCCGGATCACCGCGGAAGACACAGGCGTCGAAGTTTCTGGACGCGGCGCGTTCATCCACAACCGCGGCACGATCGACGGCGGCATCAACGGCGTCAACTTCGCCAATGGCGGCGAGTCCTCGGGCACGCTCAGGAACTACGGCACGGTGTCGAGCGACAGCCGTGCGGTGAACATCGGCGGCGACGGGATCCAGGTCCAGAACTACGGCAAGATCCTCGGCACCGGAGACCAGCGCAACGGCACGATCTACTCCGATGCCACCGCGGACAACTTCTCGATCTCCAACTACCGCTACGGCGTGATCGATGCTGGTGAAGGCAACCAGGGTGCGGGCATCGCGCTGCAGCTTGGCTCCAGAACCGATGCCGACATCTACAATTCCGGGCTCATCCAGGGCCGTGGCCAGGCCGATGCCACGACCGGACTTGCCGGTGACGGCATCCGCCTGTTCTCGGGCGTCGAAGGCGAATCCACCTTCCGCGGCGATATCACGAACCATGGTCGCATCCTGTCCGAAAGCGGCGTCGGTCCGACGGCCGGTGTCCGGGTTGCCAACGGTGTCGGTTTCGACGGCACGATCACCAATGGCAGCCACGGCGTCATCTCGGGCGTCAACAACGGTCTCTACTTCGGGACCGGCGAACACGATGCCCGGGTCAAGAACTTCGGCACCATCTCAAGCGACAGTCGCGCGGTGAACATCGACGGCACCGGTGTCGATATCCACAACTACGGCCGCATTGTCGGTACCGGCGACCAGCGCAACGGCACGATCTATTCCGATGCCACCGCCGACGAGTTCTCCATCAACAACTACCGTTATGGTGTCGTTGATGCCGGGGACGGCAACCAGGGTGCAGGCATCGCGCTGCAGCTCGGCTCTGAAGTGGACGCCGATATCTACAACTCCGGGCTCATTCAGGGCCGGGGGCAGGCTGCCGCAGACACCGGCCTTGCTGGTGACGGCATCCGCCTGTTCTCGGGCGTCGAGGGTGAATCGACTTTCGAGGGTGACATCACCAACCATGGCCGCATCCTGTCGGAAAGCGGTGTCGGCCCGACGGCCGGCGTTCGGGTCGCCAATGGTGTCGGCTTTGACGGCACGATCACCAACGGCAGCCATGGCGTCATCGCAGGCGTGAACAACGGGCTCTACTTCGGAACCGGCGAGCACGATGCCGACGTCAAGAACTACGGCACCATCTCGAGCGACAGCCGTGCGGTGAACATCGACGGCACCGGTGTCGACCTTCACAACTACGGTCGGATCGTCGGTACCGGTGATCAGCGCAATGGCACGATCTACTCCGACGCCACGGCGGACGACTTCAACATCTACAACTACCGTCATGGCGTGGTCGATGCCGGCGACGGCAACCAGGGTGCGGGCATTGCGCTCCAGCTTGGATCCGAAGTCGAGGCCGACATCTACAACTCCGGCCTCATCCAGGGCCGCGGCCAGGCCGATGCGGCTTCCGGTCTTGCCGGTGACGGCATCCGCCTGTTCTCCGGCGTCGAAGGTGAATCTACCTTCGAGGGCGACATCACCAACCATGGCCGTATCCTTTCGGAAAGCGGTGTCGGCCCGACGGCCGGCCTACGGGTCGCCAATGGTGTCGGCTTCGACGGCACCATCACCAACGGCCGTCACGGTGTCATCTCCGGTGTCAACAACGGTCTCTACTTCGGGACCGGCGAGCACGATGCCGACGTATACAACTACGGCCTGATCTCGAGTGACAGCCGTGCGGTGAACATCGATGGCTCCGGCGTCGACTTCCAGAACTACGGCAAGGTGCTCGGAACGGGTGACCAGCGCAACGGCACGATCTATTCCGATGCCACGGCGGAGGATTTCTCGATCGTGAACTACCGTTACGGGCTGGTCGATGCCGGCGAAGGCAACCGCGGTGCGGGTATCTCGCTGCAGATCGGCGACGTTGACGGTGACGTGGTCGAGGCCGATGTCACCAACTACGGCGTCATCCGCGGCCGCGGCGAGCAGCAGGGCAACAACCAGGACGGTGACGGCATCCGTGTGTTCTCGGGCGTTGGCGAAGGCTCCACGGTGTTTCAGGGAGATATCGTCAACCGTGGAACGATCGATGCTGATGACGAAGGAATTGAAGTGAATTCCGGGGTCGATTTCATCGGCGACATCACAAACTTCGGATTGATCAAATCCGGCGATAATGGCGTCCTGGCCGCGGTCAATTCCGTTGTCACCGGAGATATCGTCAATCACGGCAGGATCGTGACGGTTGATGACGGTGTCGACCTTGCCAGCGGTGTGTCTCTCACAGGCGATATTCGCAACAGTGGCGTGATCAAGGCCGACAGCAGCGGCATTGAGATCGGTGATGTTGATGCCTTTGACGGTCGGATCGTCAATGACGGGACCATTACAGGCGATGTCGACGGCGACGGCGAAGGTTACGCGATCGAAGCCGACGATGCCGAAGTCGACCTCCACGTCGTCAACAACGGCACGCTCAATGGTGATGTCGTCCTTGGTGCCGGCAACGACACGTTCGACGGCTCCAATGGTCAGCTCAACGGTGAGCTCAATGGCGGCGGCGGCGACGACGATCTGACCGGCGGTCAGAATGCCGACACCTTCGTGTTCGAGCAGGGCACGGACCGAGACACCGTGTTCGAGTTCCAGCTCAACCGCGACCGGCTCGACGTCTCCGACTTCGGGTTCGGCGACGTCAACGAGTTCCTCGACAATGCCGAAGATGTCAACGGCGACGCGGTCATTACGCTGAACGAGGAAGGCACGGACCAGATCGTGCTGGTCGGCATCGACGTCAACCAGCTCGACGCCAACGAGTTCGTCATCTGAGCCAGCATGGAGGAAGGGCCGGCCTGCCGGCGGCCCTTCCTTCGCTCCAGCCCCGGGGCGGTCCTCCCAGAGACCATCCCCGTGACCGTCCCGGGGCGTTCTCTTTCCTCAATCCAGATCCGGTGAACAGGATGAAAAAGCACAATCCTTCGGAACTCGGCGCGGTGCTCAGAAGCTGCACATCGAGCTTTGTCATGACCGGCGCCTTCAGCCTCGTCATCAACCTGCTGATGCTGGCCGGGCCGCTTTACATGATGCAGGTCTACGACCGGGTGCTTGCCAGCCGCAGCTATTCAACGCTGGTCGCGCTGACGGTGCTGGTTGTCGGTCTGCTCTGCTTCATGGGGCTGCTGGAGGTGATCCGCTCCCGCGTCCTGGTCCGGGTCGGCGGCCGGATCGATGCCCGGCTCGGGGGGCGTGTGTTCGACGCCCTGATCCGCCGGTCGCTCGTTTCGCCGAACGCCGAGGCAAGCCAGCCGCTTTCGGATCTGAAGACCTTGCGCGAATTCCTGTCCGGTACCGGCCCGTTTGCGTTTTTCGACGCGCCGTGGCTGCCGATCTATCTCGGTGTCATCTTCCTGCTGCATCCTCTGCTGTGCCTGGTTGCGGCGGTCGGTGCGGCTCTCTTATTCACAATCGCCCTGGTCAACGAATTGCGCACGCGCAAGCCGCAGGCGGAGGCCGGCGAACAGAACGCGCGGGCATCCGCTATCGCGTCGGCCGGGCGCCGTAACGCGGAGGTTGTCGGCGCCATGGGCATGGCGGGCGGCCTGCGCCGCCTCTGGGCGGCCCGGAACGACCTGGCCCTCGTTCAACTCGCCCGGGCCAGCGACCGGGCCGGCACCATGACGGCTATGTCGAAAACGCTCCGGCTCATCCTGCAGTCCGCGATTCTCGGTGTCGGCGCGGCGCTCGTCATCGAGCAGGCGGTCTCTGCAGGCGCCATGATCGCGGCATCCATCATCATGGGCCGGGCACTGGCGCCGGTTGAGCAGGCGATCGGCAACTGGCGGGGATTCATTGGTGCGCGGGCGGCGTACAGACGGCTCGATGCACTTCTGCATGAAGTACCGTTGCCACCGCAGCCGCTGGCGCTGCCGCTTGCCGAGAAGCGGCTCGATGTCGACGGCATTTTCGCCGGACCTCCAGGTGCGACCCGGCCTGTGGTTTCCGGCATTTCGTTTTCGCTTGAGGGCGGCGAGGCTCTTGGTGTGATCGGTCCGAGTGCTGCCGGGAAGTCGACACTGGCGCGACTCCTGGTGGGTGTCTGGCCGCCGCAACGAGGCTCCGTCCGCCTCGACGGCGCATCGCTCGATCAGTGGGACACCGAGACGCTGGGCCGGCAGGTCGGCTATCTGCCTCAGGATGTCGAGTTGTTTGCGGGCACGATTGCCGAAAACATCGCACGTTTCGACGAGGACGCGGATGCCGATGCAGTGATTGCCGCGGCCCAGGCCGCCGGTGTGCACGATATGATCCTGCACTTGCCCGATGGCTACGAGACCGAAATCGGGGAGGGTGGTGTCAATCTCTCCGGTGGACAGCGGCAGCGCCTGGGGCTTGCCCGCGCACTCTACCGGGATCCGATCCTGGTCGTGCTTGACGAGCCGAACTCAAATCTGGACGCCGAGGGCGATCAGTCGCTGACCGACGCGATCCGGGGCATGAAGGAGCGCGGCCAGATTGTCGTCGTCATGACCCACCGGCCGAGCGCGATCGACGCGGTCGACAAGATCCTGGTGATCAATGGCGGGCAGCAGCAGGCCTTCGGGGCAAAGGAGGAGATCCTCCGTCCTGCGGCCAGGGACCTGCCGGCCCGTGAGGAAAACGTCGCTGAACTTCCGAAGAGGAGCGCACAATGAGCAAGGCCCTGATCCGCCTCGAAGCCGGCCCGGTCACGTCCGTCAGGCGGGCCGACAACCCGAAACCCTATTTGTTGCTCGGCCTGTTCGTGGTCCTGCTTCTGGCCGGCGGACTCGGAAGCTGGTCGGTGATGGCGAAGCTGAGCGGCGCCATCATCACGCAGGGAACCGTGACCGTGGAGTCGAACAGGCGAACGGTCCAGCATCTGGACGGCGGTATCGTGAAGGATCTGCTGGTGCGGGACGGCGATGTCGTGAAGCGGGGGCAGGTGCTGCTGCGCCTCGATGCCACCGTGGATCAGGCAAACCTGGCGATTGTCGACGGACAGCTCGATGAACTGCGGGTGCGCCGCGCGCGGCTTGTGGCGGAGTACGGAGGCCGCAAGAAGATCCGGCTGCCGGACGACATCAGGTCGCGCAGGGAAGATCCGGACATCAAGGCGGTCATCGCCGGTCAGGTCGCCCTGTTCAAGGCCGGGCTCGATGCCCGGGCTTCGCAGGTCCGGATTCTGAAACAGCGTGTCGCCCGGTTCCGGGAGGAGATCTCCGGTCTAGAGACCCGTCACAAGTCCAAGAAACGGCAGATCGCACTCCTGAGCAAGGAACTGAAGGGTCTGCGCAAACTGCACAAGCAGGGCTATGCGCCGGTGACCCGAATTCTTGCGCTCGAACGCGAATCCGAGCGCCTCGTCGGCGAGATGGCGACGGATCAGACCGGTATAGCCCGGGCAAGAAACGGCATCGGCGAGGTGGACCTACAGATGATCCAGGGTGAACGCGAATTCCGCCAACAGGTTGCCGGAGATCTGCGCAAGGCCGAAGCCGATATCGCCGTGCTCAGGGAGCGCCGCGTGGCTGCGGCGGCGCGGCTGGGCCGGGTAGACATTACCGCTCCGGAAGACGGGACGGTCCTGGGACTCAAAACCCATACCATCGGCGGTGTGGTGCGCGGGGGCGAACCGATCCTCGATATCGTCCCCGCAGGAGACAGTCTCGTGGTCGAGGTCCAGGTGCCTGCCCAGGACGTTGACAAAATTGCGGTCGGCCAGACGTCACTGGTGCGGCTGTCGGCGCTCAACCTCAAGACCACGCCGGAAGTCCAGGGCAAGGTGGCCTGGCTGTCCGCAGACCGCATCACGGAAACGCAGGGCAACCAGCCGCCGCACTATCTGGCGCGCATCCGCATGGACCCGGAAACGGTATCGGGGCTCGGCGATGCAAACCTGACGCCGGGCATGCCGGCGGAGGTATTCATCCAGACCGGTGAACGCACCGCGCTCAGCTATCTCCTGAAACCGCTCAGCGACAGCCTGACGCGCGCCTTCAGCGAGAGCTGACCATCATGAGGAGCAGATCGATGCACGACCAGGAAATCAAAGCCATCAGTAAGGAATTACAGCGGTGCGGAGGCGGAGTTTTCGTCGTCAGTCCCTTTGCGCCGTTCGTCGATTGCCTGATCAGGCGGTGTGAGAAGCGTCAACGAGATTGACGGCGCGACAACGGTGCGGATCAGGTCGGGCGCAATCCGGTTTGATCTTCCGGTGCCTCGGGCGAGGCCGGGACGTCAGGGTTGTTGAAACAGGGATCGGCGCGAATGCTGTCAATGAGGAAGTCCATGAGCGTGCGAACGCGCACCGTCCGGGTGAGGTCCTGATGCGTGAGCAGCCAGAGGTCCAGTTTGACGTTGAAGGCGTCCGGCAGAACCCGGACGACTTCAGGAAGGTTCTTTGTCATGTAGATCGGCACCGGCAGAATTCCGCCGCCGGCCTGCATGGCGGCGAACTGCGTCAGCAGATTGTTGCTGCTGAAAGGGGCTGCTGCATCGCCGGCGATATCGCGCAGGCGACGCGCCTGAGCCAGCCCGGCGATCTCGCCGGTGGAATCGATGACTTCGTGGTCCTTAAGATCGTCCACCGTCTGAGGTGTGCCGTACTCATCGAGGTAGGTTCTGGCGGCGTAGAGCCCGAAACTGACCGCGCCGACGCGGCGCCCGACCAGATCCTGGCCTCCCGGATCACCCATGCGCAGCGCGATATCGGCCTCGAGCCGCATGAGATCCAGTTGCGATCTCGAGATGTTGAGTTCGACTTTGACGCCCGGGTGTAGTCTTCGGAACTCGGCGATTTTTGGCGCAAGCCAGTGTGTGCCGATGCCCGCGGCGGCCGCCAGGGTGATGCGGCCCTCGCATTTCGACTCCTCGCCATTGGCGCAGCGTTCGATGGCATGCGCCGTGATCTCCATTGCCTTGGCCAGATCGACCATGCGCTCGCCTTCGGCCGTCAGCACGTAGCCGTCCGGCGTCCTGTTGAACAGCTTTGCGGAAAGCGACGACTCGAGATCGCGGATCTGGCGGCGCACTGTCGGATGGCTGACGCCCAGAACCTGAGAAGCCGCAGACAGGCTTCCGGTTTCGGCGACAGCCAGAAAGAATCGGAAATAATCCCAGTTTGCGAGCCGTGATGGCGGTCGATTCACGTGGGCAACTCCCATACCCGTTATCCCAACCGTCAAGTTGCTGGACACGCTGCCGAATTTCAATCGGCCACACGGCATTGTGACAACGCGCGAGGTACGCGTGTACGGGCGTGAACCGTTCTCGATCCGGCATTGACCCCTATAATGACGTGACTCGAATCATCTTGCTGCCGGCCACGGAAATTCGGGATGCCGGTGCCATATCCGAAATCAGGCGGACCCGATGGTGCCAGAGCGGATTACGTCTCATTTGCCATACAGGGACCCGGCACCGACCGGCGTCGGTTTGCTGGCTGCTCTGTTGAGAAATCCGATTGAAGCCTGGGGACGCGATTACTTCGAAGAGCCGGTCGTCGACGTAACGAGCCCGTTCGGCCGACGCCTGATCGTTTCGCGGCCCGACCTGATCCGGCACATTCTGGTCGACAATGCCTCGAATTATGAGCGCGACCCTCTGCAGAAACGCATTCTCGCCCGCACGACGGGATCCGGCATCTTCCTGAGTTCAGGAAAGCAATGGCGTCTCCAACGCAAGGCGATGGCGCCGTTCTTTGTGCCCGGTGCCTTGCCCGGCTATTGCCCCCGGATGATGGAGTCCGCCGAGCGGCTTGCTGCACGGCTGACCGACCGGAGCAGCGGGCCTCTATGGGTTCACCGGGAAATGATGGTCGCGGCCATGGATACCCTGGCGGGCAGTCTGTTCCCGCAAGGCCTGGGCGGTGACAGCGGCGAAGCGGCCGCAGCGGATGTCGAACGCGTCGGTGCCGGACTGGGGACGGTGCGCATTGGCGACCTCGTCAATCTGCCCGACTGGATTACCGGTCCGGCCGGTATCGCCGGCCGGCGGGCCATGGCGAATGTGTGGCGGCGCGCGGAGAGGATGGTGTCCGCGGCAGAGTCGCCCGAGGATCAGGATGGTCCGTCGACGATCACATCGGCCTTGCTTGCGCAGCGGGCAACGCCCGAGCGGCCGGAAGGCCTGCGCATGAAGCAGATCCGGGATAACGTTGCAACACTGCTGGGCGCGGGCACGGACACGACGGCATCCGCGCTGACCTGGGCAATCATTCTGCTCGCTGCCTCGCCGGATGCGCGCGCCAGGGTGGAAGAGGAAGCACGGCGATCCGGCGCAGATTACCCTGGTGAGCCTGAACGCCTGCCGTGGGCCAGAGCAGTCGTGCAGGAATCCATGAGGCTGTTTCCGCCGGCCCCGGTGATCGGACGCATTGCGCTGGAGGATGACGGTCTGGCGGATGTGGAGATTCACGGGGGCACGGAAATCTACATTGCGCCCTGGGTCGTGCATCGCCACCGTACGCTCTGGCGGGATCCGGATTCATTCCGGCCGGAGCGGTTTCTGGAGGAAAATCAATCCGAAGTTCCGCGTTACGGATTCCTGCCCTTCAGTGCTGGACCACGCATCTGCATCGGGGCGCAATTCGCGATGCAGGAAATGACACTTATCCTGTCCCGGCTGTGCGCCTCCCTGCGCTTCGAGAGGATTGGGGGAGAGACGCCGAAGCTCCGGCAATTCATAACCTTGCAGCCGGCAGGGCGCGTCCGGATGATTGCGCGGTCGGCATAATGGCCGCTTCATGACACCGCTGGATCAACGTGAAAGACGGGTAGCCTGGCCGGGCAGGGCTGTCCTCTTCGCGTATGTGAAGTTCCAGCTGATTTTCTACGTCATGTTCTTCCCGGCCTATTTCGGTGGTCGCTATATTGCCGACCGATCCGGTAGCGAGGTCAGCCTCTATCTGCCCTGGGAACTTCAGATTCCCTATATGGCGTGGATGTTCGGTCCGTACGCATTGTTCTTCTGGATCTTCCTCCTGCCGATCTTTCATTTCCAGCCACATCACTTCGATGTGCTGACCCGTCAATCGACGTTCACACTGATCGTTGCCGCGCTGGCGTTCTCGTTCTTTCCGGTGAAACTGGGGTTCCAGCCGGTGGATCTGTCCGCCGTTCCGTTGCCGTTTGCCCACTTCGTCGAAATCATCGACACGCGGTACAATTCCGTGCCGTCGCTGCACGTTACCTTCACCGTGCTGCTGCTGGCCGCCTGCGTTCAGTTCGCATCCGGATCGTTGCGCATGGTCTATCTGGCATCCGGCGTTCTCATCGTCCTCTCGACCGTCTTCACCCACCAGCACCATCTCATAGATGTCGTGTCCGGCACGTTACTGGCCTTGACGGCGCGCCACCTGTTTCCCATCAGGCCGTGAGCCTGCGCCGCTTCAGGAACCAGCCAGCGAGGAAGCCGACGATCAGGCCGATCGCGAGGCCGATCACCGCTGTCCACTTGGCGGCCTGCTCGATGGCGCTGATGACCGGATTGTCGAGAAAGTTCGCGCCGAAATGGAGCGCCAGAATCTTCCAGTCGTCGTCGTTCTTCATGGTGACGGCTGTCCATCGGCCGTCTATATCGAATGAGCGCCCGTCGGCAAGCTCGTAGCGCTCCTTGGTCGAGCCGCGGGCGATCGCGAACGTACCCTCGTAGATCTGCGCTTCCTCATCCGCCTCGGCGGAAAGCGTGATCTTCTTCATGCGGAGTGTGTCCCGCGTGTACAGTTGCTCGAAGTGAGCTTTCAGTACGTCGAAGTCCTTGAAGCTGTCCTGGGTTACCAGCGTCGCGATAAACGGCTTGTGCAACACCTCCTGCGCAAGCTGGTAGTCCCTTTCGTTGACGACCTTAACGGCCTTTTCCTTCAGCTGCCGCAGCGCTTCGTGATCGGCTTCGCTGCCGGCGTTCTGGGCCATGGCGCTTCCGGCTGCCAGGGCAAGAAGTGCTGTCGCCGCTATCATCATCTTTCTCATGGGATGATCCTCTAGTTTGCCCGCAGTCTTTGTGCATCGTCGGGCGGCTGCAGGTTGGGAGCAGTGAGCGGGTTCGGTGCGGGGCCGGGCGGGGCCGGCCGAGCGCCGAGGAACAGTCTGAAATAGATCGGCCAGAACGAGGGGGACGGATCTGCGGCCTTCACTCTCCGCGGCAGATGAATCCACGGGATACCGGGCTCGCGATGATGGGCGAGATGCAGGTTGTAATTCAGGAACAGCATCTGCGACAGCCGGGTGAAGCGGAGGTTCCATGCCCCTTCTATGACGTCGCGCGGGCTCCCGGCGTGATCGGAATACTGCACCGATGACCAGTTGATGCCGAACGCCCAGTAGCAGGCCAGCCAGCCCCACAGGCTGAGATCGAGTATTGAAATGATGGCGATCTGAAAGAGCAGGGAGTAGACCCCCTCAAGCCAGGCCCGCCTGATCGGCATTGCCGCGATGTCGACAACGAAGGGCTTGAACCCCCAGGTCGCCGGGCCGTCCTGGAAGCCCTTGGTGCGGAAGACCCAGGGACAGATCACATAGAGAAGGCCGGCAAAGGGAATGATGGCCCAGTAGAACCCTGTCAGCAGGCAATAGATCCAGTAAGTCTTGAGAAGCCAGGACTGGCCGGGGAGGTAGCAGTCATAAAGCTCCTCGTCGGTCCGGTTGCGCCGGTGATGCCCCAGGTGGCTGATCCGCTGGATCGAGAAGATCGTCGGGAAGAAGGCGGCAAAGGCCATTCCCGCCCTGTCGTTGATACGCCGGTCGGGATGGAACATGCCGTGCACCGACTCGTGGAGCAGAGAGAACATCGTGTTGTTGGTGAAGGAAAAGGCGATCGCGGCAAGCGCGACCAGCCACCATTCGCTGCTATGCGAGGCGAGCCAGAGCAGTCCGAGGGAGCTCGTTGCGGCGGCCAGAGCAATGAGTCCGTTGGCGGAAACGGGGATCGGAAATGGGCCGGCGTCATGCTGCGTCATTGTCGGCATCCTCTTGCTCGGCCGTCCCGCGCGGCCAGGTCGAAAACGCAGCGACGCGCCTTCCGGCCGGCAGCATTTCTCCGGCAAGCAGCCGTGCCCCCGGCCCGAGGCCCGCTGCGCCGCCGACGATCGCTTCCGCTCCCACCTCCGGTGCCGCGGCCACGACCTGCCAGCGGCCGTCAGTGTCGCGCGTCACCATGTGTCCGGCCAGTGCCGAGCGCATTCCGAGAACGGCGCCACGATCGACATTCACGAGATACCGGTCGGTGATGATGACGCCTGGCCCGACGAAGCAGAAGGGGCTGAGCCGTCCGCCCCAGAGCCAGATCCAGCCCGCATAGAGGCCCGGAACCAGGCGCAGGATCTCTTCCAGCCAGCCGATGCGGTTGAACGGCAGTTGCAGTTGCATCGTCGTCCACCACACCCTGTAGGCGCCAAGGTCCTGCGTAAGCGTCCCGCCGGGGCGGCCGAAAGCCGTGAGCAGGCAGCGGCACAGCAGCGGCGGCGCCAGATAGAGCCAGGCGGCGAAAAACAGGATCGCTCCGGGCATGGTCTCCGTCGCAACGGCAGCCGCGATGGCGCCCGCCCCGATCAGGCACACGGGCAGTGCGTTCAGCCAGAGGGAGAACCGGCCGGGCTGTTCCAGTTTCCGGGGGGTGGGGCTATCGCCGGTCATATCCCTGCAGGAAATTGCCGAGTGTGTCGAATTCCGGCGTCTCGTCGAACACCGCGAATGTCATGGGCATGATGGTCCGGTTGAACAGGCTCTTCTGGTATTCGGCGTTGCGCCCGAGGTCGAGGACGGCCTGTATCATTTCTTCTTCCCGGTCCTGCAGTTCGGGCATGTCCCGGACCAGCTGACGGACGACCATGACGCCGGATCCGGAACGGCGCGGGATCAGCGCTCCGGGAAGCATGTTCTGGAACAGCCATGCGTTGACACGTCTGCGCCAGGCCGGCTGCCGGTTGATGCACAGGTCGACCAGGATGCCGTCGAGCTGGACGTGCCGCATCTCGTCCTTCATGTGATCGGTGTGAATGAGCACGAACCCTTCGTCGAGTTCGCCGAGCGTTTCGGTCTGGCTGTTGCGGCCGGCGTCACGTGCGAACGCCATGGAGGATTCCTCCAGCGCCATCAGGTACCAGAGCGAGAAGGCCAGGCGAGAAGCGAGCAGGCCCGCGACCCAGAACATCGACTTCGTCAGCACCGGCAGCTTCGAGAACACCCGCTCGGTGCCCGGGGGATAGATATCCGGTCTGCAGGTGCGGTTGAGCGCCACGAAATTGCGGTAGTGCCGCTTCTCCTCGTCGATCATCGTGTCGATGGCGGCCACAAGTGCTTCATCGCCAGCCACCTGAGGCAGTGCCTTGAGGGGGATGAGCAGCCGGTCGACGAGGTCTGCCTCCAGCATCATGATGTATTCGTTGATTCGGCAGCCGAACAGCTGGTTGTAGCGAAGCCTGTGTTCGAAATGCAGGTCCTGATAGACCGGGGTGAAATAGAGTTGGGTGTGGTGTTCGGGAACGAACGGACGGCGTGAATCGACGCTGATTTCGGACACGTCGGGGGTGCAACGGCTCGGATCCGAAGCGAGCCGGTTGAGCTTTTCGGGACTTAGCCACGCGACCATTGATCTTCTCCGGTTATGAGCTGGCGGCTGCAGGGCCTGAGGCCGGCATGCCCGTATCGCAGCCAAGTCGTCCCGCAGTATGCGATCGACGGCAAAACGGACGTGATGGCCGCGCCACCGCCCGCGATCATGATCGCCGTCGGCCAGTCGGGCGAGGTCATGAGTTGCGCTTCGGCAAATCGCAGAATTCCGCCATAGAGCAGTCCGAACAGGCCGAAGAACCAGACCACATAGTCGGCGGATATGGCCCAGGGGCCGCGGCCCTCGGCCCACGGCTGGTTGAAGACCTCGAGATAACCGGCCCTGATGGCCAGGGCGTCGTAGATCCAGTTGACCGCCAGCAATACGCCTCCGCACCACAGCGCCGTTTCAATGACGGTGCCGGCATCCAGCACCGGCACGGGCGCGCCGACGATCACCAGGGTCAGCAGGGCGGTCGCGCTGCCGAAAACGAACCCGTGCTGAGGGCGAATCCGTCCGATCTTGTGCGACGCGTTGATTTGCCAGACCCCGAGCACATTCGCGCCGATCGCGGGCACCACATAGGCGTGGATGACGGGTACCGCCAACGCCACCGCGACCAGATGCACGTTGCCGTCATAGTGAACCCACCAGCCCCAGGCCGCGAGCGGAAGCAGAGCCGCCGGCGCCAGCCAGGAGTAGAGATGGAACGCCTTGCTCATGGCGCCTTGTGCCCGAAATGCCCGAACACCATGCCGTGCTTCTTGAAGACCTCGCGCCGGAAGATCGGCGTGAACTGCCAGAAAGCCTTCATGCGGCGGAGCGTGCGCATGTTGGTTTTCAGGTCGGAGAAGCGCCACAGCATGGACGGGATCCGGTTGAATTCGCAGCGCGCCTCGTAACAGGCCTCCGTCAGTTCATCCGGGGTCATCTGCTGCGGCACGAATGCGGCGTCGTTGAAGCGGTACTTCGGATGAAGCCACCATTGGCCGTCATAGAGATGGCGGCCTTCCTTCGTCAGCCGCTCGTAGAGCGGGGTGTTGGGGTAGGGCATGAGGATGTTGAAGGCGGCGAACGTGAAGCGGTTGCGCAGGGCGAAATCGAGCGTCTCCTTGACGCTGTCGAGCGTGTCGTGGTCGTAGCCCAGCGTGAAGGCCGCCCATGTCTGGAAGCCGTGTTCGCGCAGGATCCGGATCTGGGTCTCGTACTGATCGAACTTGCCGATATTGGGCGCCTTGCGCGCCTCCTTGATGCTTGCGCGCGTGATGGACTCGAAGCCCATGATATGGCCGAGGCAGCCCGATCGCGCCATGACGTCCATAAGATCTGCGTCGCCCGTGACATCGAGGGACGCCTGGCTGACCCAGTTGACCCGCATGGGGATCAGGGCGTGACAGAGTTCCTTCAGCGCCTGGCGGTTCGACGCGATGTTGTCGTCGACGAAGAACAGCAGTTTGCGGTCCTGGCTCTCGATCTCCTCGAGCGTCTCGTCGATGCGGCGGATGAAGTGCTTGCGGTCGAAGTAACGCGTGACCGCGCAGAACTCGCAGACAAAACGGCATCCGCGCGTGAACTGCATGAGACTCACCGGCAGGTAGCCCTTGCCCTCGTAGATGTCCCGGCGCGTCAGCACGCCACTTTGCGGCCTGCCGGGAGGACCGCGATACATGGCCTTCAGTTCGCCGCGCCGGGCATCGTCTATGACCGTCGCCCATACGGTCTCCGCGTCGCCGATGAACAGGGAATCCGCGTGCGGCGCGCATTCGTCGGGAACGAAGGTGGGCTGAAATCCTCCCATGATGACGGGGACACCGCGCCGGCGGTATTCCGCCGCAATTTCATAGGACCGCCGCGCCGTATAGGTTTCCACTGTGATGGCCACAAGATCGGTTGCCTCTCCATAGGGGATCGGCTCGCAGCGGTCGTCATACATGACCACGTCGACATCCGGCGGCGTCAGGGCGGCGAGAACCCCGAGATTGAGCGGCTCCATGCGTCCTTCGTCGACATAGAGGCTGTGTTCGGGGCGGCCGATCGTCGGCTTGATCAAGGTCAGCTTCACGTGCTTCTTCCCGGACTTGGAATCTCGATTGGCTTGATGCGGGCTTCACTCAGGCCCTGCGATTGCTTGCGGCGAATTTCGCGCCGTGAGATCGCATTCGCGAGCAGCATGAGCGCCGTGTTTTTCGGGCTGCGCCAGGCAAACAGGCCGCGCGCCGCCCGGGAGAGGATCGACGGCCAGTTGTAGAACAGCGCGCGCGCCTCCATCGGGCCGTCCCGCAACTGGCTGTGGGTCATGCCCTTGGGCTGGAAGATGGCGTCTCCGTACTTGTAGTTCGGGTCCAGCCACCAGTTCGGTCTGAGAAGTTCGCCGTCGCGGTCGAGCCGCTCATAGAGCCCGGTCCCCGGCATTGGCGTCAGCGGATTGAAATTGGCGATCGCGAAGCCCTGAGCATTCGCGAATTCGGCGGCGTTGGCAAAGGCGTCGGGCCGGTCGTTGTCGTATCCGAACACGAACGTCCCGTAGATCATGATGCCGCGCCGGGTCAGGCGCTCGACCACTTCATCGTACTCGCCCGCGACACCGTTCCAGTTCTTGCGCATCTGCTTCAGGTTCGCCTTGTCGAGCGACTCGAAGCCGATCAGGGCTAGGCTGCATCCGGCGTCGGCCATCAGGTCAAGCAGTTCGTCGTCGCGTGCCACGTCGATCGTGATCTGGCAGGACCAGCTGCGCCGCAATGGCTTGAGCGCCTGCATGAGCTCGACGAAACGGTCGCGCCGCCACAGCAGATTGTCGTCGACGAAGAAGATCATGCGTCCGGCGGGCAGAGTGCTGATCTCCTCAACGATGTCCGCCGCCGGCCGCTGTGCACGGCGTTTGCCGTAGAACGCGTGTATCGAGCAGAAGTCGCATGCGAAACGGCAGCCCCGGCCGACCTGGACAAGCGAGACGGGCGCGTATTTTCTGCCGGCGAAGATGCTCCTGTCGAACTCGATCTTCGGCGTGGCGTCGGGGCCGAATCCGCCTTCGTAGCGAGGTTTCAACGCACCGTTGCGGGCATCGGCGATGACCTGTTCCCAGGCCCCTTCGGCATCGCCGATGACGACGGAGTCCGCATATTCCAGCGCTTCGTCGGGCACCATCGAGGGATGATGTCCACCGACGACCACCGGCGTGCCGGCGGACCGGTAGTGACGCGCGATTTCCCATGCACGGCGCGCCGTGAACGTCTCCACGGTCATGGCGACGAGATCGGTCGGGACAGGCCGGAAGGGCTCCACCCGTTCGTCAATCATCAGGGTTTCGATGTCAGTAGGGGTGCGCGCTTTCAGGATTGCGAACACAAGCGGCGTCATCGCATCGGCAGACGTTCCCAGTCCAAGTCTTGGCCGAACGAATGTGATGTGCCGCATTCACAATAGCCCAAGTTCAGGTTGAACAAGACCTGTATCGAGAGCTTCGAACTCGTGCTCTCTATCCGTCCAGTGGATCAGATAGAGCGTTGTTCTGTAGCGCAAGACGAATGATTCTCTTGCAATATACTCACACACATTATGACCTGCGGCCAGCCCGAGCGCGGCCTGGTCGAGGTGCATTTCCCGCGCAAGCGACAGTGCGGCGCGGAGCAGTGCGCTGAACGTCGCGCGATCATCTTCCGCGGACGCCAGGAGCGACAGTGTGGCCGTTCTGAGAGCCTGACCGACCGGCGGCAGTCGGGGAAATCCGATAATCGGCGCGGCCAGATTGACGAGCGGCCGGAACAGGCCGAGGCCGGGCGGATAACCGCGGATCACACTCTGGCGGAAGGCTGTCTGGTCCCAGACCGCAAGACATCCGGTCAGCCGTGACCCCTGGGTTTGAAGGACAATCGACTCTGCCGGCAGACCGTAATCCGCGGCTGTCCTGAGGTGTTCTTCGGTCCACGCGAAGGAACACTGCTGGCGACGGCCGGTGCGCTGAAGCAGGTCCGCGATTTCGGGCAGGTCTTCGGGCGTCGCGCGCCGGACGCCGTAAGGCCAGGTTTGTTTCCGCGTCCTCATGACAAACGTGATGTAGTCGCCCACGGGATCGTACCGGGGAAAGCCCTTGAGACCCGCCGTCAGGAGCCGCCGCGCAACGTGGTTGTCGCTGGTGATCGAGGTGAGGGCGCAGGGCAGTTCGCCGTCCCTTTCGCCCAGGACGCGCAGCGCCTCGAAGCCGCCCCTGATTGCGGCCGGGCGGTGGCGGTAGGCCGGGTCGGCCCTCAGACCGCCGATATAGGGCAGTCGGCTTTGCCGTCCATTGACGAAGGCATCAAAGACGGTCCGTTCGCACATACCGGCGGCCTCGCCGGTATCGGCATTGCGCGCAATGACGATCAGATGGTTCGGCGAGAGGCCGAAATCGGATGCGAACGGGTCCGGCTCGCGCTCCATGCCGATGCTGAAGCGGCCGGCAAGCGGATTGTCGCGCAGCAGCCGGAGAATGTCGGAGCCGTCGTCCGGTCCGGCCCGCGAAAACACCAGGCCTCCGTGGTCGACATGTTCACTCACGCCGCATTGAGGAAGGGGCCTTGCCAACTCGGATCCCCCAGGGGAAAGCCGTCCCGTTGCGAGAGTTCCTTGCGGTGCAGGATGTTGATGGGAAGGAAATTGCGCCACATCAGGCCGTCCGACCTGATCACCGGATCGAACAGCCGCTTGGTGATACTGGGCCAGCTGTAGAATTTCCGCCGTGCCGACAGACAGCCTAGTCGGATGTCTCCCGGCTCAGCATCGTCGGGAACAAACGGCAGATCGTTATAGCGGTAGCGGTCGTCCAGCCACCAGCTGTCATAGATCAGCCGGCCTTCATCCTCGAGCCGTGTGTAGAGCGGCGTCCCCGGGAACGGCGTGAGATGGTTGAACGCCGCGATGTAGAACCTGTGCTCCAGCGCGAACTCGGCGGCCCTGTCGAACACGTCAGGCGCAAGACTGCCGTAGCCGAATACGAAGGTCCCGTAGACGCGCAGACGGTGGCGCCTGAGGTTCGCCAGGGCGACCGCGTAGCCGCCCTTCATCGTATTGAAGGTCTTGCGCATCTGCCTGAGCACGGTGGGATCGAGGCTTTCGAAACCGATCAGGACACCGCTGCAGCCCGCCCGGGCAAGCTTTTCGAGCAGTTCCTCGTCATGGGCCGCGTTGATGCTCATCTGCGTCACCCAGCGAATGCCAAGAGGCTCGATGGCTTCGGCCAGTTCCTTGGCGAAAGCGATATCGGCGGCAAAGTTGTCGTCCACGAAGAAGAAAAGCTTTGTGCCGGCCTTCAGGGCACGGATGTCGTTGACGATATCGTCCAGCGGCCGGTGCCGGGCGGTTCGCGAAAAGAACGACTGAATGGTGCAGAACTCGCAGGGGAACCGGCAGCCGCGCGACGTCTCGACCAGCCTTATGGGCAGGTACCTCTTGCCCGTGAATAGACTCCGGTCGTAGCGGATCAGTGACAGATCGGGCTGGCTGTTGGACTGATAGACCCTGCCGAGTTGCCCGCGCCGTGCATCCTCGAGGACCTGCGGCCAGAGCTGTTCGGCCTCGCCGACGACCACGGCTTCGGCGTATTGGAGCACCTCATCCGTCGCCAGCGTGGCGTGGAATCCGCCCATGACGACAGGGACATTGCGCCGCCTGAAGTCGGACGCGATCTGATAGGCACGCTTGGCCGTGTAGGTTTCGACCGGGATGGCGACGAGGTCGGTCGGCCGGTCGAAGTCGATCGGCTCCATCCGGTCATCGAAAAATGTTTTCTCGACACCGTCGGGCGTAAGACCGGCAAGCGACGCAATAGGCAGGGGCTCCATCTGCCAGCCGCGGATGTAGCTTTCACCCGGTTTCCGTCCGATGGCCGGATGAACGAACGTGACCCGCATCACGCAGCATCCGCCAGTTCGGGCCAGTCGCAGGTGTAATGGGTCGACAGATGATGCGCGTAATACCGGTATCCCAGGTTGACCGCGAGGGAGAGGGGGAGTTGAAACCTTGCCTGCATCACGCGTGAGGCGATGGCCTTGTACGAATAGGCCTTGCGCCATGCCCGGTGATGACCGGCGACCAGTTCGTCGACGGACATCTGGCGCGGCTCGAAGACCGGATGCTGGCCGTCATAGAGCTCCCAATCCTCGGTCAGGATCCGCCCCTCGTTTTTCATCCGCGCGAACAGGGGCGTGCCCGGGAACGGGGTCAGCATGGCGAAGCGGGGAAGGTCGATGCGCGCTTCCAGAACGAAGTCGACCGTTTCGTCAAAGGCGGCCGTTGTGTCCTGGTCGCCGCCGAACACGAAGCACCCCTGTATGGAAATCCCCAGCTTATGGAGGTCGCCGATCAGCTGGGCATAGGTCTCCGGAGAGTTGAAGCCCTTGCCGACATTCTTGAGGGTGCCGCTCGACATGGTCTCGAAGCCGATCAGCAGTCCGGTACAGCCGCTGCGCGCCATCAGCTCCATCAGTTCCGGATCGCGGCCGATCAGGCTGGTCGACAGGCCGAACCAGCGGACGTTCAGCGGCACCATCGCCGCGAACAGTTCACGCGCGTAGCTGCGATCCGAGATCAGGTTCAGGTCGATGAACAGGATCCGCCGCGCGCGGACCCGCCGGATATCCTCGATCACGTGGTCCACGGGTTTCTGGAACTGGCGCCTTCCGAAAGCGGCTGGGGAAACGCAGAACTCGCAATTGTGCGCGCATGCCCGTGTGGCCTCGAACACGGCCTGGGTCAGATAATCCCGCTTGTCGAGCAGGTCACGCCGGGCGAACGGTACGTTCGTGAGCTGGAAGTCCTCGGCCTGGTCGTAGCGCGCCTGCATTTTGCCGGCCCGGAGGTCGCGCAGCAGTTGCGGCCAGGTCTCTTCGGCGTAACCGACACAGATCGCATCGGCATGCTCCTGCGCCTCGTGCGGCATCAGCGTCACGTGCGGGCCGCCCAGAACCACCGGAATGCCTCGCGCGCGATATGCGGCGGACAGTTCATATGCTCTCGGCGCGGTGCCGGTGATCACGGTCATGCCGATGACGTCGGCGTCGATGTCGAGCGGGACGTCGCCGGTGCCCTCATCGTAGAGCTGGAATTCGGGTTCCAGCTCTTCGGGCACGAGCGCGGCAAGGGTTGTCAGTGTGAGAGGCTGATAGCGCAGCGATTTTCTGAAGACACCGCCGCGATGTCTGTAGAGGGGCCCTTTGGGCGAGATGAGTGCGACCTTCATGCGGTGCTACCGTAGTGACGACTCACTCAGCAGTATTCTGGAATCATCACGGGCTTACAACACCATTCGGTGCTTTCGCGGGCAGGAGCGCGGTGTGTTTGAGATCGCCCAGTCTCGCTCCCGATGCGGCGCTCTCCGCATGACGTGCCGCAATAAAGCCCGGTTTGACGGCCGTCCGGATGCCGGTCAACTGCCCGATGTCGCGGGCGTAGGCATATTGCGGATTGCGGCGCAGTCTGTCTTCGACCTTCATTTCCAGTGCCTTCGCCTGATCTGTATCCGCCGGTCCGTCGAGCCAGAGCGCGTAATGCGGCTCCGGTTCCGTTCTGGCGACCAGCATGGCCGGAAACGGAAGGTCAGACAGCGAGGCGGCCACGAATGCCTCGTCCAGCTTCTCGCCGACCAGATCGCTGCGCACGCCCGTGCGGCCCTCGAACACCAGCCGCGGGACATGTCCCTCGCAGGACAGGCAGCGCACCAGGTCGCCGAGGTCGTATCGATAGAGTCCGCCCGGCGTCGTCATCAGGACCCGGTAGGTCTCGCCCGGCACAAGCTCATTCACAAGATGGACGGCGCCCGCGGCGTCGACAAATTCGAGGAACGTGCTGGTGATGGCGGGGATACATCCCGCTTCCGGACCGAACGGAATTGTCACGACGCCCTCGGTGGCCAGAAGCCCCTTCGGCTGGATTTTGGCGTGCGGGCAGAGGTCTGCCAGTTCGCGTGCCAGGGCGAGGGAACTGCCGTCCGCCCAGCATGAAATGACGGACAGTTCGGGCCACAGCTCGGCCGCGGGTTGTCTGTCCGAAGTGAGGGCCCGCTCCAGACGTTTCCGGTCCTGCGGATCGAGACGCCCGGGCAGATCGTCGTCCGTAAGCCCATCGAGCAGGGACGTGAAGAAGGTCGGGCTCCAGACGGAGACGAAGCTCAGGTCGCGGCAGGCCACCAGAGAGGCCAGGGTCGCCAGCCGCCACTCTCTGAGATCCTTCTGCATGGCCACATCGGGGGGTACGGCGATGATCGACTCAAGAGAATCGGCCAGATCCCCGCCCAGATACGCTCCCTCGCTCGGCAGGCCGACGGGGATGCCGGACGGCGTGAACCGTTGTTCCCGTCCGGCGGGACTGATCGAGACATAACATCGGCCTTCGGCGATCTCAGGCCGGGCCTGGACAAGGTCGTAGAGCCACGGCAGGACGGCATTCCGGAAACTCCGAAGCGCGGATTCTGTATAGGGGATCAGTTTGCTGCCCGACGATGTCCCGCCGGTGGTCTCGAATGCGATGACCGGTTCGGCAACAAGGATGTTCCGGCCTTTGTCGGCCATGTCGAGGATCGGCTGGCGGCAGTCGTCGTAGGTCGTGATAGGTACGGCGCGCTGAAAGTCGGAGGGGCTTCGTATCTTCGAGAACCCGTGGCGGCGGCCGAAATCCGTGTCGGCGTTTTGGGTCAGGATGGATGCGAGCAGAGCGGCCTGAGCAACGGCCGGTTGCCGAAGTGCCTCCAGCATCTCCTCATGAGGTGCTTCCGAGGCGTGCTGCAGATCCCGCCAGCCGCTCAACATGACAGGGCGTTTTCGAACAGGCGCCGCGCAAAGGGTTTCATGTTGGCGGGTGCGATCTCGCACAGGCAGACCAGTTCGTCGCCGCGCCTGTATCCGGGATTGCGATCAAGGAAGAACTTCACGTCCGGGCGTTGCGCTTCCCGGTCACACGGCTCTGCCACGTCGGCTGCCAGCTGCCCGCGGGAGACGTCATAACGCAAGATGCCGCTGGCGGGGTCGTAGTGTTCGCCGAACATATGCCGGGCAATGGAGTCCTTGATGTCATCGAGTTCGGTCCGGGCGGCGCAGCGCCAGTCGGGCACGAACGTATGCGCGAAGGTCGGCAGGTATTTGTAGGTCCGGTGGCCTTTGACAATGAGCAGCCAGTAGTGGCGACGCCCGGGTGCCTCGGCGGCGATACGGCCGATCTGCCGGATCCAGTTGACCGAGAATGCATGCGATCCCCGGTATGCGCTGTCGACCACGGTATCGCCGGAGAACACGACCCGGACCGGTTCGCCGCGCAGCGACAGTTCGCTGACCGACAATGTGGAGAAGCCCTTGATGGCGGCGTCGCTGTTGCGCAGCAGCAGGACCGTGTCCTTCGCGGCCAGGTCGTCCGCAAACCGGTCGATGGTCACGTGCGTGTAGTAGCGCCGGAACAGCCCGAACATGTCGCGGATGTCGATGTCTCGAAGGGTGCCGGGCTCTGAGATCTCGGCGCGCAACATGCTCCTGTCGGTGCTCCGTGTCCGGACTTTGCGCGAAATGGTGCCGGCTGAGGGACTTGAACCCCCGACCCCCTGATTACAAATCAGGTGCTCTACCAACTGAGCTAAGCCGGCAACGCACTGGCGGCCGTTCGGCCGCCGCGGGGCTCTGTCTAATCCCGCGAGACCGATTGTGCAAGCCACGATTCATGTGGAACACGCGGGACGACCGCCCCGGAAGATCCGGGACGGCCGCAGAGGAGACAGAGAGAGTATGCAGGGAGGTGGTGACGGCCTGGGCCGTCAGGGTAATCAGTTGCGGTACCACTCGTTGCAGTCCCGGCGGGCACGCTTGGACTTGGCCCAGCGGCGGCGGGCTTCGGCGCGCATGAACTTGGCGCCGCGATGGTCGCCACGGGCTTCGTCGCGGTCCGCCATACGCTCGGCGGCAAGCGCCAGCTTGATCCATTCCTTGGCCTGGCGGCAGCGGGGACGGGGATCGGCGTTGCGCTGGGCGTTCTGCATGATCGCGCCGAACAGGGCGATGCCGGCGCCGATGGCGAAGGCCGTACCATTGTCGTGATAGCCATGATGGCCGTGGTTGCGGTGCTGCCAGTTGCCGGCCTGCGCGCTGTCGAAAGTGGACAGGGTGGCCGTGCCGAGCATGGCGAAGGCAACGGCGGCTGTGATTGCTTTGCGGAATGTCGTCTGAGTTGTCATCGTTCTTTCCTCCGGAATGTGACCGCACCACACGGCCCTTGATCCTTTGGTCGCCGGAGGACGCAAAAAGGTTCAATACAATCTGCCGATTGAGGAAAAAGGCTGCTTTTCTGCGGGGATCTCGAGCCGGTCAGGCGTTCGGCTCGAACTCGTAAAGTTCGGCGAAGGCGTCCAAGTTGCTCTGTTCGGACTTGCTGACCGGGCTCATGAGGCCGAACGGGCCGCCGCCCGACGCCTGGGCGATCTCCAGAGCCGACCAGAACAGGCTGCGCATGAAGGCGTCATACTCATCCGGTGTCAGAGCATTTTTGAGGATTCGCTTGATTTCGCGGGACTTTTCCATGGCGTCTGCATAGCTCTCAGCGTGCTGCAGCACGGACCAGAAGTCCTTTTCCTGTGAGATCGAGCGCATGATCGCGCGATGCAGCGGGCTCGGCAGGCGGTCGGCCGCCGCGATCTGGTCGATCAGGTCGTTGATCTCGTCGCGGTCGATCTTGCCGTCGGCCCCGGCAATGAAGCCGAATACCTGGATGGGCAGCATCCGGATGACCGCCCATTCGTTGTCTGCGAAACGGGCCCGCATTTCCTCGGCATTGGCCGGGGGCTCTTCGTCCTGATCACCGTTTTCCGTGTCCATGCGGTCGAGCAGCGGGCCGAAGCGGCTGCTGTAATCGCGTGCCGCGCCGCGGATCGCCTCGTCAGGGTCGTCGGGCAGGTCGGGCGCCGCGCCGCCCTGAGCGATCTTGAGCCCAAGCAGTTTGAGCGTGTCGGCGTCGTGATGACGATCCGACAGTGCAAGCGAACCGACCAGGTCCTCTTCGCTGCGCGGCAGAAAATGGCACTGTGGGCATTGCCCCAACGCCATGGGTTTCAGCGCGCCGCAGCGTATGCAAACCGCTCTATCCATAACGCTCCCCTGTTGAAGAGGCAGCATAATTGGTGATGGCGGGGAACACCATCCCGGAGGCGGTGACGTGAGAGCCGGGCGCCGGTGTTACCAGCGGGCGCGACGTGTCGTCCCGAATTCGCCGGTGTAGCGTGGACCCCGGTATCCGCGTTTGAAGCCGCTGTAGCGTTGGCCGGAATAGCGCTTCGAGGAGCTCGTATAGCGGTTTGCCTTGAGGACGCGTGTCGATCCCGTGTAGCGCGGACCGGAATAGACCTTCCGGAAGCCGGTATAGCGCTGGCCGCGATAGACGGCGATCGGCGTGGTGTAGCGATGACTGCCGTAGACCTTCACGAAGCCCGGGTAGCGGACACCGAAGGAACGGGCGAGTGCGCGGTCGCGGCGGGATCGGTTGTGCCGATGCGACCTGTAGGGTGCGACGGAAATGACTCGAGGGTCACCCACATGTGCCGAAGACCTGACGGTCTTGATGTAAGGCGAATTGCCGCAGGCCGGCAGTTCATCCGGCCCGCCGGCAAGTTCCGGGGCGGCGCTGGACGTTTCGGACGCGCCCTGAATCAGGCAGGCGGCTTCGGTGCGGTCCGAAAGGACGGAGCCGGCCGCAGCGATCAGGATAGCGGCGAACAGGCGGGAAATCGGCGGCATGGGTACACTCCGAAACGGGGTGCCCCCTCGTGGTGGACTCGATGCTAGAGCAAGCCGGCCGGTTTTGAAACCGCCAGTATTCCGATCTTCGCGGATGCGTTAACGCCGTGCGCAGGCAAATGCCGATTCACCAGTTGTAAACCATAACGGCGCTAGGTTTTTCCGATATCAAGTCATAACCCGCTCATGGGCTAGGAGTGAGTGTCGGTTGCGGCGGAATTCGTCTGCCCGGGACCACGTTCAAGGGATCCTCAGCCTATGCGTATTGCTCACAAATTGCCCATCGGGGTCATGGTCCTCGCGCTGTTCGCGGTGGGCGCGACCAGCCTTGCCGGACTCAAGATCGCGGCCGATACGAGCCGGTCCGAGATCGAAAGCCGTCTGGTTGCTGTTGCTGCCGGCAAGAAGAACGAGCTCGGCCAGTTTCTGATGAGCGTCGAAAAGGATCTCACCGCACTGGCGCGCGGCGAACGGACGCGAACCGCGCTTGAGAACTTCGCCTACGAGTTCATTCTTGCCGAGAAGAAGGCGAAGGCGACGTTCCAGAAGCGGTACATCGAGGACAACCCCAACCCGGCGGGCAAGCGTCACGAACTCCTGAACCCCAATGTCGATGTCTACGACAACCTGCATGCGGAATATCATCCGTATTTCCGCTCGCTCGCGGTTGCGTACGGGTATGACGATGTTCTGCTGCTCGATGAAAACGGCAATTTCGTCTATTCCGTCTACAAGAACGCGGATTTCGCGACCAATGCGGCCCAGGGCGAATGGTCGGCCTCGGGTCTCGGCCGAGCCTACGCGGCGGCAATGAAGAAGGCCGCTGAAGATCCGGCAACGTTCATTGACGTGGCAAAATACGCAGCGACGAAAGGCATGCCCACGGCGTTTCTGTCCATGCCGGTGTTTCGCGACGACAAGCGCATTGGCGCCGTCGTGATGCGGTTGCCCTACGGGCGTATCGGCACCATCGTCTCGGCGCGCGAAGGGCTTGGCGAGACCGGCGAGGTCGTGCTGCTCAATGCGGCCAATCAGCTGCTGTCGGATTCAGGCCACACGGCGGACGACGATCGGCTGGCTGTCTCTATCGAGTCGCCGCTCATCGAGCAGGCTCGGGCCGGCGAGACCGTGAGAGGGGTGATCTCCGGTTACCGCGGCATGGAGGCCGAAGCCGTGCTGACCTCCGTACCGGTCTACGGCTCGACCTGGGTGCTTGCCGCACTTGTCGACAAGAACGAGGTGTTTGCCGCGCTCACGTCGATGCGGAACTGGATGACGTTCATTGCGCTCGGGGTTCTGGGCTTTGCCGCGGTCGCCGGGCTCTGGTTCTCGCAGTCGATCGTGCGCCCGATCCGGGCGGTGGTTGAGGATGTCACGCGTCTCTCCGGTGGCGACGTCGACTTCGATCTGGCCGATCTCGATCGCCGCGACGAGATCGGGGATGTCAGCCGGGCCGTGAAGGTGTTCCAGGACGGCATGCTGGAGCGTCGTGTGTTGCACATTGAGCGCGACAAGGAGATGCAGGCTCGCCAGGAGCGTGAGAAGACCGTCGGCGACCTGATCGAGCAGTTCAAGGATCAGAGCCGCGGGCTGCTGGAAAAGGTGGCATCGGATTCAAGCAGCATGCAGGAGTCGTCCCAGTCCATGACGGCGATGGCGGACGCGGCTTCGCGGCAGGTCGATGCCTGCCAGAACCAGTCGACCGACACGTCGAGCAATGTGCAGGCGGTGGCGTCGGCTGCCGAGGAACTGTCGGCCTCGATCAACGAGATCGCCCAGAAGGTTGACGAGTCCGGCCGGATCATCGAGCAGGCGAGTACCAATACGGCCGATGCCAACGCCAAGATCGAGGGACTGGCGCAGGCGGCCCAGAAGATCGGCGAGGTGGTCACGCTGATCACCGATATCGCCGAGCAGACCAATCTGCTTGCGCTGAACGCGACGATCGAGGCCGCAAGGGCGGGTGACGCCGGAAAGGGATTTGCCGTGGTTGCGTCTGAGGTCAAGACGCTGGCCAGCGAGACGGCCCGGGCGACCGAGGAAATCACCGCTCATATCACGAACATTCAGCAATCGACCGGCGACGCCGTCGCCACGGTGAAGTCGATCGCCGATATCATGAAGGACGTGCAGGCCTATACGTCCGCTGTCGGTGAGTCCATGCAGGAGCAGGGGGCCGCGACCGCGGAGATTTCGCAGAACGTCACGATGGCCGCCGAAGGCAGCCGGACGGTCGCCACGACCATTACCGGCGTTCATGAGCAGGTGGACACCACAAAGACGTCTGCGGGCGATGTGCTGCAGGCGGCTCAGAATGTGGGTCAGCACTCCGAAGAGCTGCGCGAGGCCATCGACGGATTCCTGAGAAAGGTCGCTGCCGCCTAGGAATTCCGCCTGCCGGAGCCCGTCCGATCACGAATTTGTTATCGACAGCACAACCGCCGCGCGGTCATGCGCGTGCCGATTCCGGTGTATACAAGTGGGCATGTTGAGGGGCTTGCATACGCTCTCCATCTGGGCACTCAGCGCGATCCTCGTGGTGACGCTGTCCACCGGAGTCTTCGCCTCGGCCAGAGGCATGGACAGTACGTCCGCCCATGCCGAAAGCGTCCCTGAAAAACAGGGTCAGGCAATCGACGCGAATGGCGAGGCACCGGTCTCGACCGCTTCCAAGCCCGATGACAAGTCTCCGTGCAAGGAAGGTATTGCGACCTGCGCTTCCTTCACCTGCACGGCGTTCACGCTGAACACGATGCCGGCGTCGGTCGCGCCCAGCGGTTTGCTGACCGCAATGACCGTAGGGCACAGCATCATTCCCGATGAACGCGCACCGGCGACGGCGGACGAACCCCCTCGACCTTTCTCCTGAAGGCAGTTCTTGGCGACTGCCGCAGAACATCCTTGTTCAGTTATTTTGGGAGAACTTTCGATGATAGATCGTCGAACCATGCTGCTGGGTCTGGGCGGATTTGTGGCCACGGCAGATGTTGCGGGTGCAGAAGCACGCGATGAAGCCTATGAAAGCAGTCAACAGTTCGGAGGTGGCGGATTTTCGCCAACCGCGATACCGCGGCGTTTCCGCCGCCAGATCGTTCAGGATCCGACCGGCGCCGCGCCGGGCACGATCGTGGTCGATCCGAATGCCCGCTATCTCTATCTCGTCATGAGGCGAGGCAAGGCCATGCGCTACGGCGTGGGCGTTGGGCGCCAGGGCTTCGAATGGTCGGGCCGGGCCGTGATCAAGCGCAAGGCCAAATGGCCGCGGTGGACACCCACCAGGGACATGATCAAGCGCGAGCCGCGCCTGGCCAAATGGGCGAAGGGCATGGAGGGCGGTGTCCGCAATCCGCTCGGGGCCCGTGCGCTCTACCTCTACGAGGGCGGGGTGGACACACTGTACCGCATCCACGGCACCAACGAGCCCTGGTCGATCGGCCGGGCCATGTCGTCAGGCTGCATCAGGCTGCTGAACAAGGACATCGTCGATCTTTTCAACCGGGTCCCCCTCGGAACGCGTGTCATCGTTCGCAGTTAGTCTGAATATGGAAAACCAGTCCGGCATTGCCGCCTCGGGCCCGCGCCCCGGGGCGGCAAATCCGGCACTTTGGTTAACGGCCATATGATGGTTTAATACTGGCTGCAGACCCATAAGGTGTGCGGTTAACCATCAGCGACAATTAGTTGTATTTCTGACCGTATATCATGATTAAATGGATGTTCACCGTGTCAGTGGCGAGTAAACGGTCCATCAGATGCGGGTGGGTGAGTGGTTCGAGTTTAGTTGCGTAACCTTTCAGGGGGATTCCGATCCGAAATCATCCACATGAACTGTTTCGCATGGGTGGGGCGGGACACCCTTAGAGACTAGTTAGAATCGCCCCCGGTCGGCTAGTCTCCCCGCCACTTTTGCCAAATTCCGACAGGTTTTCGCCGCGCGCTCAAACAGCGATGCGGGGGCGTCCGGATGCCGTTGCGGTCACCACCGACTCGATCAACACGTCCTGTCCTTCGACGCTCGCCATCTTGTCTTTCCGGTCGACCCTGATCTTGATCTCGCCGGCACCGGCCTCGACCGCCTTCTGGTGGGCTTCCGAGCGCAAGGTGTCCTCGACATGTGCGAAGGCCTTGTCGAGTTCGGTGAACCGTTCCGTCATTCCTGCGCCGAACACCTGAAAGACGCCCTGTTCGGGTTGGGAGATCGACGCCTGAGCGAACACGCGGACATTGCCGACGACGGCACCCACGGCATTTGCCACGCCGGCATGTTCGGGGACGACGGCGTTGGTTCCCATGACCCTGGCGACATCCGGGTAGTAGGTTGAGGCCGATGCGCCGAGGCCGACGACGGGACGCGCCATCGACAGGCCGATCGAAATCAATCGGGAGTCACCGGATTCGTGGGTCGCGGCCAGGAGCTGTCTGGCGAATGTCTGCGGCAGCCTGCCGTCCTCGCCGACGGCGGCCTCCATGAGGCATGTGGCGGACTGCCAGACCAGTGTCTCGAATACCCAGTCGCTCATTGCGGTCGCATTCGCGGCGATCGGATCACCACGCGCACTCTTCTGCCGCGCGAACAAGGTTGCCGCTTTTTCAGCCGCGCCCGCGTCCCAGGTGGAATGTTTTCCGAGCACATGCGCGGCATCGGATGGCGTATAGCCACTGATGGCAACGAGGCCGCGCGCCACAAGGCGGTTGAGCGTCGAAAACTGGGGCCGGCCCTTGATCAGCAGATCGAGTGCAACCGGGCCGCCCTCTATTTCCTCAAGCAGGGTCATTTCGGCACGGCTCAATGCCGACAGATGGGCATTCCGCCTGCCGACCGGGACGGCGAACCGACCGTAGTGTTCATTGTGCCGGGCCTGCTTCAGTTGCCGGTCCAGCTGCGCATGCACGATCTCACCGTGCGAGGTGGCCAGCAGGCTCACAGGCACGAGTCTGCGCGGACCGAGCTTAAGTGTGACGTCCAGGCCTTCGGGAAGGGCATGAATCTCACTATCGCCACCCAGGCCGACGGTCTGCATGTCAACCGCCTCGACCATCGTCCGCCAGCCACCGACGGTGGCTCCTTCGGCGTTGAGGCGCGGGAGGCCGGACTGCAGCATGGCATAGTCTGTCGTCGTTCCGCCGATGTCCGATACGATCGCGTCCGACGTGCCGGTCAGATAGGCGGCGCCGACAATGCTGGCGGCGGGGCCGGAGAGAATGGTCTCGATCGGTTTTACCCGTGCGACATCGGCGGATATGAGCGCCCCGTCTCCGCGAACCACCATCAGGGGGGCATCGATGCCGCGGGCCTCGAACAGGCCCTCGGCTGCGTCGATGAGGTGGTAGATCATGCTGATGAGCTTGGCGTTCAGGACGCAGGTGAGGGCGCGCCGCGGCCCGTCCAGCTTATTCGAAAGCTCGTGGCTGCAGGTGACCGGGCGGCCCGTCTTCTCGAGGATGGCGTTGCGTGCGGCGATCTCGTGTTCGGCATTGCGGACCGCGAAACGCCCGGCGATGGCGAAACCGGATACCTCGCCGCCCAGGCCCTCGATCCTGCCGAGCAGGTCGTCGACATCGAATGGCGCGACCTGCTTGCCTCCGGCATCATGCCCGCCGGGAACCAGAATATGCGGATCGTCCGCCAGGGCGTCGGCGAGCCCGGCCCGGGCCAGTACGTCCTGCTCGAAACCGATCAGGACGAGGCAGACGCGGCCGCCCTGGCCCTCGACAAGGGCATTGGTCGCGAGTGTGGTCGACAGCGAGACCAGCGCGATGTCGCCAGGGTCGATATCGGCCGTTTTCAGGACGTCGTCGATCGCGCCCCCGATCCCTAGCGAAAGGTCCGCCTTTGTGGTCAGGGCTTTGGCCGCCGCAACGACGCCTTCGTCCTCGTCGAACAGGACTGCGTCGGTGTAAGTGCCGCCGGTATCGATTCCCAGTAATACAGACATGTCTTTCGGCGCCGGTTTCTGACCGATGAGATAAATCCTGCCGATTGCAAGGCCAGTGCCGGCGTGTGCAAAAGGCGGCGCTTTTTACACGGTCATGACGCCCGCGTCACGCAACATGTGCTTCACTGAAGCGGTCAGATCTCTCCTCGAAAGTTGATCGCCCAGGCTTCGGCTTGATACGGCCCCGGATCTCGCTCCCGCTCGTCCGGGGAACAAACCGCTAGTCTTGCCGGGCTTGACCCGGCATCCAGACCGAAATCGTGAGGCTGCGCATGACGCTGGCCCCCGCGTCAGGCGCGGGGTGACATTGAATGAGTGCGTGGGTGAGAGAGGAAGCGTGTTGCCGCCTACTTCGAAACTGTCATGCCGGACAAGCGAAGCGGGATCCGGCATCCAGCCCGAAACTTTGCGGTTGTGCGTGACGCTGGACCCCGCGTCAAGCGCGGGGTGACATTGAAATGAGCCCGCGCCTGTCCGGGGAACGATGACCTCGTTTCCCGTGCGCTGCGCAGAACGCTAGTTGTGCGCTGCAGACACGGGACCGTTCCAAATCAAAGAGTTGTTTTTGCTGCGGGTTGTGCTCGGGTATCAGGGGACCAGTACAGATTAGCCGTCCAGACTCTCGATCCGTTCGCAGGCGAGGCCGTCCGTGAGCGCCTTCAGGGTGATGATCGTGCCGTCGAGCTCTTCCGGATCGAATGTTCGGGCGATCCGCGCAAGCACCTTCGCCTCCCGTCCGCGTGCGGTTTCGAAAACCGAGCGTCCTTTCGCTGTTGCGCGCAGGAACTGAGAGCGCTTGTGACTGGGATTGTCGATAAATTCGGCGAATCCGGCCGCAACGAGGGCGTCGGCGAGTTGCTGGATATGCTGGCGCGTGACGTTTTTTGACCGTGCAATCTGCGGCACGGTCTCTTCGCCCCGCTCGACCAGGTATTCAAGCACAGCGCGCATCGATGCCGTCAGGCCGAGGTCGTCGTGCATGGCATCAGCCAGTGTCTTCAGATGCTGGAACGTCGAGCGCACGCTTGCTATGACGGCGACCAGCTTCTTCAGGTTCTCCGGGTTGCGGGGCATAAACTCCAATCCTGCATGAGCAGCCAAGGCCGTGCTGGCGGGCTCATTGACAATATAGTTGTCAATGTTGATTTGACAATATTGTTGTCAAGATGGGGTGTGGCCCTTCTGAACTACTGGGCCGCTTCGGCCACGGCCGGCTGCAGGGCGGGGAAGTCTTCCGGGGTGATGGTTTCCTGATCAAGCAGGAGCTCGGCACCGGCTTTCAGGTCGTCGGCTCGCTGATCAAGAATGGCCTTGGCACGGTCATAAGCTTCGGCGATCAGGGCCCGCACAGCAAGGTCGACCTCGCGCGCCGTCGCTTCGGAATAGTCTTTCTCGCGCAGGGACATGGCGGTTTCGCCGAGATAGGACTGCCGGGTGTCCTCAAGCACGGTCTGGCCCAGTTCCTCGGCCATGCCGAACCGGGTCACGATCTGGCGGGCAACGTCGGTCACTTTCGCCAGGTCGTCAGCAGCGCCTGTGGAGATTTCACCGAACACCAGATCCTCTGCTGCACGTCCTGCAAGCAGGACGACCATGCGGTTCTTCAGCTCTCCGGTGGTGATCAGGAAGCGGTCCTCGGTGGGCCGCTGCAGGGTATAACCGAGCGCACCGATCGAACGGGGGATGATGGATACCTTATGGACCGGATCTGAGCCGGGCAGGGTGGCAGCGGCGAGCGCATGGCCCATCTCGTGATAGGCGACACGTTCACGCTCGACCGGGTTCAGCAGCCGGCTCTTTTTCTCCGAACCGGCGACGATGCGCTCAACCGCCTCGGTAAAGTCGTCCATGATCACGTGTTTTCCGCTACGCCGCGTCGCTACGATGGCCGCTTCGTTGACCAGATTGGCGAGGTCGGCACCGGTGAAGCCGGGAGTGATGCCTGCGATCTCGTCCGGCTCGACGTCGGAGGACAGCTCGATCTTCTTCAGGTGCACCTTCAGGATCGCGGCACGGCCGATCCGGTCCGGGCGGTCAACCACCACCTGACGGTCGAAGCGTCCGGCTCGCATCAACGCGGGATCGAGGATCTCGGGCCGGTTGGTTGCGGCCAGGAGCACGATGCCGTCGCGCGGGTCGAAGCCGTCCAGTTCCGCCAGCAGCTGGTTGAGGGTCTGTTCCTTTTCGTCATGGCCGCCCATGCCGCCCATGGCGCTGCGGGCCCTGCCGAGGGCGTCCAGTTCGTCGATGAAGATGATGCAGGGTGCAGCCTTGCGCGCCTGTTCGAACAGATCGCGGACCCGGGCGGCACCGACGCCGACGAACATTTCCACGAACTCTGATCCGGAAATGGAGAAGAACGGCACCCGGGCCTCGCCGGCGACGGCTCGGGCGAGCAGGGTCTTGCCGGTCCCCGGCGGACCGACCAGCAAAGTGCCTTTCGGGATGCGCGCGCCGAGACGCCCGTAGGTGTCCTGGTCGGTCAGGAAGGACACAATCTCCTTGAGTTCCATCTTGGCTTCATCGACGCCGGCGACGTCATCGAACGTGACGCCGGTCTCGGTTTCGACATAGACCTTGGCCTTCGACTTGCCGACGTTCATGAGGCCGCCGAAACCCTGTCGTTCCGCCATCCGCCGGAAGAAGAACATCCACAGGCCGAAAAATACGAGGACAGGCAGGATCCAGGATAGGAGCGTCGTGAACCAGTTGCCCTGCGTCTCGCCTGAAAATTTGACGCCCGCCTGTTCCAGCTCGGCGGCGAAGTCAGGATCGACCCGGTTTGTGCTGAAGTATTCCCGGCCGTTCTGCGGGGTCGTGAACCGGCCCTGAATACGATCGTTCGTAACGACCACTTCCGCGATCTGGCGCTGTTGAAGGAGGCTGCGGAATTCGCTGTAGGGCAACTGCACGACCTGGCGGTAGCCCAGCCAGAACTGGAACAGCATAAGAAGTGCGAACACGACGAGGAAGTACGCGAAGTTGAATTGCTGCTTCTTGTCCATGAGGCGTATCGTTCCCACCGCCATTTGCCCGAAGGCGAGGACAGCACGAACCAGTGCAATCACTGTGCCGATGGGCGATTAGGCTAAGCTAGAGCACCATTATCGGGAGGCTGATGCATGAGGGCGTTGATGGAGATCAAGACGGCTGTGATCGCCGCGGTCGCCCTTGGGTGCGGCTCTGCCGCCGCTTTCGGGTTCGTTCCGAAATCCGCGCACGTCGAGTCGATCATTCGCGACGGAGAGATCGTGCGGACCCAGACCGCGCCGGGCGGAGCGGAATTCGCGGCCTATCAAGGCCTTCTCGCGGCGGTCTGGAAGGGTAACGAGAGGGCGGTCAGGAGGGAGATTGCTTCCGGGGCTGATGTCAATATGCGCGACGGGCGCGGCCGGACGCCCCTGATGCTGGCCGCCTACCGGCGCAACGTAGCCATCGCCAGAGTGTTGGTCGAGGCCGGCGCCGATCTGAACGCGCTTGAAAATCAGCGCTACGACGTCCTGACCATTTCCGCCGTCCTCGACGACGTTGCGATGCTGAAATTCGCACTCGGCGCCGGCGCGAATGCCGGTCTGATCACCAGTCCTTATGAGGGAACGGCGCTGATCGCGGCGGCTCACCTCGGTCATGTCGAGGTGGTGAAGACTCTGATCGCCGCGGGTGCGCCGCTCGATCATGTCAACAATCTCGGGTGGACGGCTCTGATCGAGTCCATTGTCCTGGGCGATGGCGGCGCCAATCATCTGGCGGTCCTTTCGGCGCTGATCGAGGCCGGGGCCGACGTGAACCTGGCCGATGCATCCGGCATTACGCCTTTGACCTTGGCGCAGCGCAGGGGGTATAGCGAGATGGTGTCGGTGCTTGAACGGTCCGGCGCGCGTCCCTGAAGCTCACAACAACCGGAACAGGCGGTTCCCATGTCGTCTACACCCAGCGAACTCGGCAACAATGTCGGGCGCGGCATTACCGCCGTCGCCGCCGCCGTGGCGTTCTTTTCGGTTGCGGACGCGACTGCCAAGTGGCTCGGCCATGCGGGATACGCCTCGCCGCAGGTTGTGTTCTTTCGCTACCTGTTCGGCCTGCTTCCCGTCGCGGTCGTTGTCTGGAGTGCGGGTTGGCATTCGCTGCGGACCCAGAAGCCCATGCTGCATGTGTTGCGTGCGCTGCTCCTGTTCTCGGCTCTTGTCCTGTTTTTCACGGGCCTGCGGCTCATGCCGCTCGCCGAGGCGATCGCCGTGGCGTTCACGGCACCGCTTTTCGTGACGGCGCTTTCCGTGCCGATGCTTGGAGAAACAGTGGGACCGCGCCGCTGGTCCGCCGTCCTGATCGGGTTCGTCGGTGCTGTCGTGATGCTTCAGCCGGGCACCGAGGCTTTCCGTATCGAAGCGCTCATCGTCGTCGCATCTGCGCTGTTTTTCGCTTTCGCGATGCTGCTGACGCGCCGGATGTCCGCCACGGAGACCAATACCGCAATGTTCACCTATTCAACGGTCGGAGCCGGACTGGCCAGCATCCCGTTCATGGCAGCCGTCTGGACGACGCCGAATGCGGATCATCTCTGGGTCTTCTTCGGTCTCGGCATCGTCGGCGGCATCGCCGCCTACCTGATGATCGTCGCCTACCGCAATGCTCCGGCCGCGCTGATCGCGCCGTTCGACTACACGGCGCTCATATGGGGCGCGCTGTTCGGCTGGATCCTCTGGCAGGAAGAACCACCTCTGATCGTGTGGACCGGCGCGGCGGTCATTGCTCTGTCAGGGCTCTACATCGCCCACCGCGAAGCCCGCGCCAAATAGCAGGGTGCGCCTGACGTCAGTAGGTAACGACGACCCGGCTGTTGCGTTTGCCATATCGCTTCACGAGGTAATAGAGCGTTCTCGCAGCGCGCGGATGCAGCCTGATGCAACCGTGACTGGCCGGGCGGCCGAGCCGGCGGATGGCGTTGGTGCCATGAATGGCATAGCCGCCGTAATAGAAGATCGAATGCGGCATCGGCGAATTGTAGTACTTGCGTGAATAGTGCATCCGCTTGAGGAATTTCGGGCGCCAGGTGCCGACCGGTGTCCGGTATCCGCGACGCGCGGTCGAAACCCGCCACGTGTAAGCGCGCCTGCCGTTCACGTAGACACGCATCCGCTGCTGGCTGAGGTCGATCTTCGCGACGACCCTGGCTCCGGCCTCCGATGGGGTTGTTGAGATGAATGAGAAAAAGAACGCGGTGACGGCAACGATTAACGCACTGAATACTCTCATAACTGGCCCTCCCAACCTGCACAAACCACAGATCAAAGCTTATATGCAGGGGAGGCGAGCGCACAATTGCCGAGCGCAACTTTTCGAAAAATTGTGATCTATTTGGTACGGTTGCGCCGGTGCAACCGATGGCGGGTGTCAGTTGCTTTTCTTGTTTTTGTGCTTGCCAAACTTCTTCTTCAGTTCAGCGCAATAGTCCTTGATCTCCGAGCGCGGGGTGAAATACAGGACATCGTACACCGGCGCCTCGAGCGGGCTCTCCGGCAGGTAGTCTGAGGGGTCCTTCCACTCGGGCAGGACTTCCATGAACGCGATTGTCAGAATGTTCGCGTCGGCCCTGTTGCGCTCGATGATTGCCGGCACCGCCCAGTCGCGCCTGACATGACCGCTGCCGGCCACCAGGATGGCGGCGCCGTGGTCGCGCGCCGCGTCGAGCATGGTGCTGGCCATGGCCCCGTCACGGGACCTCTGGACCACCGCCATCGGCGCAAGCGCACGTTTCGGCAGCAGGCCGCAATGGGAGTCCGCGAGGTTCTTGTCCATCAGGGCTATGATCTTTCGGTCCAGCGGCTGATCGATCCCGAACCGCTTGCGCTGGTCCTCGGATAGAACCTTGGATCCGGACCTGGCAACGTTGCGTGTCGTCTTGCGGTCAAGATTGCCGGCGAGGACAGGCAGACCGTTGCGAAGCGCGGCCTCGGCAATCGGCTGATAGAGCGACCAGGCCGGCCATCCGCTCTTGCCCCAATCCAGCGCACGGCCCATGCCTGCAGCATCCTTTGGGCGCGACTTTATATGCGCATCGAGCGCCGCCTGCTTTGTAAACGGGATCATTTCAAAGACCACGGCGGCGCTCCGGTCATTCTCCGATGCCGTGTCCACGGCCCAGGCCTGCAGGATGTGGTGATCCGGATTGGGATGGATTTCGCCGAGCAGCAGGAATTCAGCCTCGCGAATCTGCCGGGCGAGGTCCGCCTTCGATACCGGCTTGGCGTCGCTCACAGACCAGATCTGGCCGACCAGCGGATGATCGCGATGGTGCTGGGACTTCCAAGGCACAGCATCTGCCAGTGCGACTGCTGCCGAGGCCAGGAGAGCGAAAAGACCAACCACCATGCGCATCATGCGTTCCACCTCAATTGCTGTCATGCAGGCATTACGACCGCTGAAGTCATAAGGCGACAATGAGTCCAAATAGCGTGCAAGTCCCAGAAAAGACAGTTGGCAAATGATCGCGGCCGGGATTACCGCCAGTTCACATGATCAGTCACACCGAAGTGACATCGTGTTGTTTCGCAACAGGAAAGGCACCGATCCATATGTGAACCAGAGGGGCGCAATTCGCGAAAGGACAGGGTATGAAGCAGTTCGCACTCCCGATAGTCGCAGCGTTTTTTGCAATTGCGCTAACGGCTACAAACTCATCGACCGCATCGGCCTCCGGCCTGCTGTCGCAGACCCGCAACATCCAGGCCGGTACCACGATCAACGCCGTGGCTCCGGTCCACTTCAAGCGCCATCGCTACCATAGGCGTCACTTTGGTGGCAGGCACTTTGGTCGCCGCCACTTCGGTCGCAAGCGTTTTGGGCGCCGCTATTACGGCCCCCGTTTCTACTACGGCCGTGGCTATCACGGTCCGCGTTACTACGGCCGTTTCGGCTTCCGTGGCTTCCGCGGCGGACAGAAGTAATCGACACCGTCATTTCCGCCGCAGAGAAAAGGTTCTCGCGTCTCTCTGCGGCGGGAATCCGACTGTAGATCGGCCAACGCCGGTCTATTTGCGGCAAGAACAAGGCGCGGAGACAATGTAAGGCGTTGCCGCCGTGATGATCCGCGCAACTGCCAAGACCTGAATTTCCGGGATTTCCAGCCGGTTAGCCGGTGCCTCGTCACGCGGCCGCCGACACAGGGCACTGGTCAAAGCATGGCCGGTGCTCCATACTTAGTACCTAAGAGGGGCGCAATTCGCGAAAGGACAGGGTATGAGGCAGTTGGCTCTTACCGTTGTTGCGGCGTTTTTTACAATTGCGCTATTGGCAACCAGTTCGAAGACGGCGTCCGCGTCAGGGGTTCTGTCGCCTACACGTGTGGCTCCGGCCGGTGTGGTGACGGACAAGGCTTCGTCGGTTCACTATCGGCACCGCCGTCGCGGCTATTATGGCGGTCCGTTCTTCTCGTTCGGATTCGGCTATGGCCGCCCGTACTATTATCGCCCGTACTACGGGGGATATTACGGAGGGTACTACCGGCCGTATTACAAGAAGCGCCGCTACTACAGAAAGCGGCGTTACGGCAAGCGCCGGTACTACAGGCGGTATCGTGACCACAGGTCGCCGCATCTTCTGCCCCGGCGTTACGGTTTTCCCGGACAGGAGCGGGCAGGGACCGGCCGGTAGATCTGGCAAAAAAGTGATTGTTGCAGACTCAGCAACGAACGCTAAATTTGAAACGGGTCGTCCGACCGGGCGGCCCGTTCTTCTGTGGCGGTGACACCGAAATAGTCGACAAAATTATCGATGGCGAAGAAGGCTGGCTCAGGACTGTTGCGATACGGGTTGTGTGCACTCACGGCCTGCATCGGTTTCGCTCTGCCGGTTTCCGCCCAGACCAGTCCGGACGAGGCCTATCCCGGCGTATTCGGCAAGGACGACCGCAAACCTGTCGACAGCCGCGAGGCCCCCTGGCGATCAGTGGGACGCGTGAACGTCGCGGGCTATCGCAAAATTCGGTTCTGCACAGGGACGCTCATTGCTCCCGATCTTGTCGTTACGGCGGCGCATTGTCTTGTGAACGAAATCTCCGGGCGGCCATTCCAGCCGGGTTCGGTGCACTTCGTGGCCGGGGTCAAGGGTGACAACTACCTCGCGCATTCCAGGGCGCGATGCATGCGTTTCCTGGGCAAGCCCGAGTTCAACCGGCTTCCTACGCTTGAATCGTTTCTCACCGACGTCGCCGTTATTGCGCTTGAGAAGCCGATGACCCTGAAGCCATTGGCCATCGACAACAGTTACGTCCCTGTTGCTACATCGGAGTTGACCCACACCGGTTACGGCCGGGACGACAAGTACCGTTTGCTGGCCCATCGGAAATGTCGTCCGAAGGGGGCCAAACAGGGCCTGCTGTTTACCGACTGCGATACCAATCATGGCGGTTCGGGCGGCCCGGTGCTCGTCCGCAGCGGTGAGGATTACAAGATCGTGGCAGCCATGTCCGGCGTCATTCAGGGTCGGTTTTCCGTGGCCGTCACGGCGAAAAGATGGGCAAAGCTGCTCGAGCCGACCGACACCTGCAAGTGATCGACGAAAACCCTGTGTGTGCCGCCTGGAGCTATCCGGCGTCTGCCTTTTTCGGCCGGCCCTGCGAAATCGCGTAAAGCGTTACGGCCGCGGCGTTCGAGACATTCAGGCTCTTGATCGGCCCGGGTACATCGAGACGGACAAGGCGGTCGCAATATTCGCGGGTGAGTCTGCGCAGACCCTTGCCCTCGGCGCCGAGGACGACGGCGACGCCGCCCGAGAAATCGTTGCCCGAAATGCTCTCCTCGGCCTCGCTGTCGAGACCGAGGCGCTGGAAGCCGCGGTCGGCCAGCTGGTCCAGGGTGCGGGCGAGGTTCGCCACCCGAATCATCGGGACATGTTCCACCGCGCCCGATGCAGCCTTGGCAAGGACGCCGCTCGAATTCGGGCTGTTGCGAAATGTCGTCACCACAGCGTCGACGCCAAAGGCGGCACAGGATCGCATGATCGCCCCGACATTGTGCGGATCGGTCAACTGATCGAGCACAACCACGATTCCGCCCTCCGGTATGTCGTCAAGGGTCAGGTCCGGCAACTGCGTGGTCTTGAGGACGAGACCCTGGTGCACGGCATCGCGCGGCAGATTCCGCGACAGCTCGGCATTGGGCATGATTGTCGGATTGGCCTTGAGGGCGGCAAGCTCGCCGCCGAAGCGTTCCGCGGCGTTGTCGGAAACGGTCAATTCCACGGTTTCGCGCTGCGGATTGGCAATCGCTGCCAGGACCGCATGCACGCCGTATATGATTTCGACGTCCGGCTGACCGAATTTCGAGCGTTGCTTGCGCTTTCTCATACCACTGCTTATATTCCCTTCATCGGGAGGCGGCAAATGCCATGGTAGTGCCCGATTCGCCTTGATGCAGTCGATTAAGGGTCTGTGTCAGGGGCTTTTTTTGACTTTTATTGCGATTTCCAGTTGACAGGGCCGCACCACCTTCACATAAAGCAGGCGCGTGAGTCACAGCTTGTGTCCGCGGGCTCGCTTGCGCGCGTAATTCGACTGACATTGTGATCCGGAGGAGTGCCCGAGTGGTTAAAGGGGACGGGCTGTAAACCCGTTGGCTATGCCTACGTTGGTTCGAATCCAACCTCCTCCACCAATGGCTGTTGCAAGGAAGCGATCTGGGCTTGCGCGGGTGTAGCTCAATGGTAGAGCAGCAGCCTTCCAAGCTGACGACGAGGGTTCGATTCCCTTCACCCGCTCCAGATGCTCGAAAGGCGCAGCCAGGGACGGATTACAGAGACAGACGGAAATGCCGGATCGGGCGAGGTCCGGCGCAATATTGAGAATTCGGTCCGGATAACGCCGGATCACGGTCCACGCCGCAAGCTAGGCGGCGTGAAGAAAGCTAGAGGAAAAAGACGGCAATGGCCAAAGAGAAGTTTGAGCGTACTAAGCCGCACTGCAACATTGGAACGATCGGCCATGTTGATCACGGCAAGACGACGCTGACGGCTGCGATTACGAAGGTTCTTGCTGAGGCCGGCGGTGCTGAGTTTTCGGCCTATGACGAGATTGACAAGGCCCCCGAGGAGAAGGCGCGCGGCATTACGATTTCGACAGCACACGTGGAGTACGAGACGGACAACCGTCACTATGCGCACGTGGACT
Source organism: Hyphomicrobiales bacterium (assembly GCA_965198845.1). GTDB lineage: Bacteria > Pseudomonadota > Alphaproteobacteria > Rhizobiales > JAJFHC01 > CBDAQD01. Next base: position 3,913,657 of record CBDAQD010000002.1, on the reverse strand, counting down.
GCCCGGGTCACGCGGACTATGTGAAGAACATGATCACGGGTGCAGCGCAGATGGACGGCGCCATTCTGGTCGTGTCTTCCGCTGACGGTCCGATGCCGCAGACGCGCGAGCACATTCTTCTGGCCCGCCAGGTCGGTGTTCCGGCCCTTGTGGTCTACATGAACAAGGTCGACCAGGTCGACGATGAGGAGCTTCTCGAGCTTGTGGAGATGGAGATCCGCGAGCTTCTGAGCTCTTACGACTTCCCGGGCGACGACATTCCGATCGTGAAGGGCTCGGCTCTTGCCGCCCTTGAGGACGGCGATGCGGCGACGGGCAAGGACTCGATCATGGAGCTGATGGCAGCGGTGGACGACTACATTCCGCAGCCCGAGCGTCCGATCGACCAGCCGTTCCTGATGCCAGTCGAGGACGTGTTCTCGATTTCGGGCCGCGGTACGGTTGCGACGGGCCGTGTTGAGCGCGGTATCGTGAAGGTCGGCGACGAGATCGAGATTGTCGGCATCCGCGACACGCAGAAGACGACGTGCACGGGCGTCGAGATGTTCCGCAAGCTGCTTGACCAGGGTCAGGCGGGCGACAACGTGGGCGTTCTGCTTCGCGGCACGAAGCGCGACGAGATCGAGCGCGGCCAGGTTCTTTGCAAGCCGGGTTCGGTTACGCCGCACACGAAGTTCAAGGCGGAAGCCTACATCCTGACGAAGGAAGAGGGCGGGCGTCATACGCCGTTCTTCACGAACTACCGTCCGCAGTTCTATTTCCGGACGACGGACGTGACGGGCGTTGTCTCGCTTCCGAGCGGCACGGAGATGGTGATGCCTGGCGACAATGTGGAAATGGAAGTCGAACTGATCGTTCCGATCGCGATGGAAGAGAAGCTGCGCTTCGCCATCCGTGAAGGCGGTCGTACCGTCGGCGCCGGCGTCGTCGCCAACATTATCGAGTAAGTCGGCTCGACATAACTTCTGGCCCTAGGGTGCGCGGAGAAATCCGCCGCACCCTTTGGCGCAGAAAATGCCGGGTCTTGAAGAAACTGATGAGGCGCGAATTAGGAGTGTAGCTCAACTGGCAGAGCACCGGTCTCCAAAACCGGGGGTTGGGGGTTCGAGTCCCTCCACTCCTGCCAGCGTATGAGAGCAGCGGAATCCACTCTGCACCATGTGTGCGCCGTCAGAACAGGGATGCGGTAAACAGGTATTCAGTTATGGCCAAAACCAATCCGTTCGAATTCATTCAGCAGGTCCGTGCCGAAGGCAGCAAGGTCACGTGGCCGACGCGGAAAGAGACTGCGGTCACGACAGTGATGGTGTTCATCATGGTCGCGCTCGCGTCGGTGTTCTTCCTGATCGCCGACCAGATCCTGAGCTGGATCGTGACGCTGGCACTGGGCATTGGCCAATAGAGGCAAGACGGACCGTTTATGACGAAGCGCTGGTATATCGTCCACGCCTACTCGAACTTCGAGAAGAAGGTCGCAGAGGCGATTAAGGAACAGGCGGCGGCCAAGGGGCTGGAAGATCTTTTCGAAGAGGTGCTCGTGCCGACCGAAGAGGTCGTCGAGATGCGTCGGGGCCGTAAGGTGTCGTCCGAGCGCAAGTTTTTTCCGGGATACGTCCTGGTGAAGATGGAGCTGACCGACGAGGCCTATCACCTGATCAAGAACACGCCGAAGGTGACGGGCTTTCTGGGTACGGAATCCAAGCCGGTGCCGATCACTGACGCCGAGGCCGACCGGATCCTGCATCAGGTGCAGGAAGGCATTGAACGGCCGAAGCCGTCGGTGACCTTCGAGGTCGGCGAACAGGTACGTGTTTCCGACGGTCCGTTTGCGTCGTTCAACGGACATGTCGAGGAAGTTGACGAGGAACGGGCACGGCTCAAGGTCGCCGTGTCCATTTTCGGCCGGGCGACGCCGGTCGAGCTTGAGTACGGCCAGGTCGAAAAGCTCTAGAGCTGGACGGCAGGTCAATCGGTGGGAGGCCGACCCCTGTTTTCTTTGGCGGGGTAAAGCCGGACCACTAACCCTTCAAAACTCCGCTTCGCGATGGTGCGAAGCCGGAAGGGGATAAAAGATGGCAAAGAAAATCGAAGGTTATCTCAAATTGCAGGTGCCGGCAGGGTCGGCATCGCCGTCGCCGCCGATCGGGCCGGCGCTCGGCCAGCGCGGACTCAACATCATGGAGTTCTGCAAGGCGTTCAACGCCGCCACGCAGGAACTCGACAACGGAGCGCCCATCCCGACCGTGATCACGATCTTCCAGGACAAGTCGTTCACGTTCGAGACCAAGACGCCGCCGGCGTCCTACTACCTGAAAAAGGCGGCGGGACTCGGCAAAGGCGGCCAGGAGCCGGGCCGTGAGGTCGCCGGTTCCGTCACCATGGACCAGGTTCGCGAAATTGCGGAACTGAAGATGAAAGACCTGAACGCGAACGACATCGATGCCGCGGCAAACATCATTGCCGGCTCGGCCCGTTCGATGGGTTTCGAGGTGAAGGGGTAACGGCGATGGCGAACACCGGAAAGAGAATGAAGGCTGCGCGCGAAGGTGTCGACCGCAAGGCCCTCTATACGCTGGATGAGGCGGTAAAGCTGGTCAAAGGCAATGCCAGCGCTAAATTCGACGAGACCGTCGAGGTGGCGATGAACCTGGGCGTCGACCCGCGTCATGCCGACCAGATGGTTCGTGGCGTCTGCAATCTGCCGAACGGTTCGGGGCGCGCGGTGCGCGTTGCCGTCTTCGCGCGCGGTGACAAGGCCGAGGAAGCCAAGGCGGCCGGTGCCGATGTTGTCGGTGCCGAGGATCTGGCACAGACCGTCGAGAAGGGCGAGATCGATTTCGACCGCTGCATCGCGACGCCGGACATGATGCCGATCGTCGGCAAGCTCGGCAAGGTACTCGGCCCGCGCGGCATGATGCCGAATCCGAAGGTCGGAACCGTGACGCCGGACGTCAAGGCTGCGATCGAGGCTGCCAAGGGCGGTGCTGTGGAGTTCCGAGTCGAGAAGGCGGGCATCGTCCACGCCGGTGTCGGCAAGGCAAGCTTCACCGAAGAACAGATCGCCGGCAACGTCAAAGCTTTCGTGGACGCCGTCCAGAAGGCCAAGCCGAGCGGGGCGAAAGGCACGTTCGTAAAGAAGGTTGCGCTGAGTTCGACGATGGGTCCGGGCGTCCGGATCGAGCCGTCGAGCGTGCTGAGCAGCTAGAGTTGAAGAGTTTCCGCCGGTCGCTCCCGCGGCCGGTGGTCGAGGTCTGACGGTTCGCCTGAAGGCCTCAACCTGTCCGAGACTGCAGGTGTCACCGGCAACGGTGACTTAAACGAGAGGTTGGCCTGCACAGACGGGAGACAAATGGATCGAAACAGGACCGCAAGGTCCGCCTCGATCGGTTTGACCCTCGTGTATGTCGCAACGGAGCGTTTTGCCGGTGCGGCAGGACAGGCAAGTGAGCGCCGTCTTCCGGCTTCTCGCCTGTCGGTCTGAGGAGTTCGGTTGGCGGCAAATGCCAACGGCGGTTGCGTTGCAACCGCTTGAACGGAGAGAGCAAGTGGATAGAGCCCAAAAAGCAGAGCTCGTTACGACGTTCAACCAGGTGTTTTCGAATGCCGGCGTGATTGTCGTGACCCACTATTCCGGCCTGACGGTCGCGGAGATGACAGATCTGCGCGTTCGGATGGCCGAGGCGGGCGCGTCCTTCAAGGTGACGAAGAACCGTCTCGTCAAGCTCGCTCTTGAGGGTACTGATGCAGCCGGCATTGCCGAGCTGTTTGAAGGGCCGACCGCGATCGCCTATTCGGACGATCCGGTTGCCGCTCCGAAGGTCGCGGTCAACTTCGCCAAGTCCAACGAGAACCTCGTTGTGCTGGGCGGAGCTATGGGCAGCACCGTTCTTGACGCCGGTGGTGTCAAGGCGCTGTCCGACCTGCCATCGCTTGATGAACTGCGTGCGAAGCTTGTCGGCATGATCCAGACGCCGGCAACGCGGATCGCGGGTGTTCTCCAGGCTCCGGCAGGGCAGGTGGCCCGCGTCATCGGTGCCTACAGTTCCAAGGGCGAAGCCGCTTGACGGCCGCCGAAGTCAAACTGGTCAAACTGATTGAGAAACGAGTATAGAAATGGCTGATCTCGAAAAAATTGCGGACGATCTGTCCAACCTTACCGTCCTGGAAGCTGCAGAGCTTTCCAAGCTTCTCGAAGAGAAGTGGGGCGTTTCTGCTGCCGCTCCGGTGGCAGTCGCTGCGGCTGCCGGCGGTGGTGGTGAAGCTGCTGCCGAAGAGGAGAAGGACAGCTTCTCCGTGGTCCTGGCCTCCGTTGGTGACAAGAAGATCAACGTCATCAAGGAAGTCCGTGCCATCACGGGTCTGGGCCTCAAGGAAGCCAAGGACCTCGTCGAAGGCGCTCCGAAGGAAGTCAAGGCCGACGTCGCCAAGGACGAAGCCGAGAAGATCAAGGAGCAGCTCGAAGGCGCTGGCGCGACCGTCGAGCTCAAGTAACAGTTTTTGTTACGCCGCGCGGCGGAACCGGGCTCACCGCCCGGTTCCGCGGTGCAGGCGAGTATCGGGTAACACGAATTACGGCTTTCTCGAGAGCCCGCATCGCGGGCCCTGAAGCAAGCCGTCATTGATCCTACAAGGAGCGGAAATGTCGCAATCTTTCATCGGTCGCAAGCGGGTTCGGAAATATTTCGGCAGCATTCGGGAAGTCGCCGAAATGCCGAATCTGATCGAGGTGCAGAAGTATTCCTACGATCAGTTCCTGCAGGTTGACAAGCCTGAAGACGGTCGCGAGGACCAGGGCCTTCAGGCGGTCTTCAGTTCGGTCTTTCCGATCAACGACTTCGCCGGAACGGCGACGCTGGAATTCGTCGATTTCGAATTCGAGGACCCGAAATACGACGTCGAGGAATGCCAGCAGCGCGGCATGACCTTCGCGGCACCGCTGAAGGTGACGCTGCGGCTGATCGTGTTCGAGGTCGACGAGGACACCGGCGCGCGCTCCGTCAAGGACATCAAGGAGCAGGATGTCTACATGGGCGACATTCCGTTCATGACGCTGAACGGCACGTTCGTCATCAACGGCACCGAGCGCGTCATCGTCTCCCAGATGCACCGTAGCCCCGGCGTATTCTTCGATCACGACAAGGGCAAGACGCACTCGAGCGGCAAGCTCCTGTTCGCCGCCCGCATCATTCCGTACCGCGGCTCCTGGCTCGACTTCGAGTTCGATGCAAAGGACGTCGTTTATGTCCGCATCGACCGCCGCCGGAAGCTGCCGGTGACCACGCTTCTGCAGGGCTTGGGTTACGACGCGGAGGACATTCTCGACACTTTCTACAACAAGGTGACTTACAAACTCACCGATGACGGCTGGCGGACGCCGTTCGTTGCCGAGCGCCTGCGCGGCGTGAAGCCCGCGACCGACCTGATCGACGCCGATACGGGCAAGGTCGCAATCGAAGCCGGCAAGAAGATCACGCCACGCCTGGCGCGCAAGCTCTCTGAAGAGGGGCTCAAGGAACTGCTCGTTCAGGACGAGGACCTTTACGGTCACTTCCTCGCCGAAGAGATGGTCGACATGAAGAGCGGCGAGATCTTTTCCGAAGCCGGTGACGAGATCAGCGCGGACAATCTCACCCTGCTGCGCGAGGCGGGCTACAAGGAGATCAACCTGCTTGACATCGATCACGTCAATGTCGGCGCCTTCATCCGCAATACGCTCTCCGTCGACAAGTGCGACAGCCACGAGCAGGCGCTGCTCGACATCTACCGGGTCATGCGTCCGGGCGAGCCGCCGACGCGCGAGACTGCCGAGGCTCTGTTTAACGGCCTGTTCTTTGACGCCGAGCGTTACGACCTGTCTGCTGTCGGACGCGTGAAAATGAACATGCGCCTTGACCTCGATGCCGAGGACACAGTGCGCACGCTGCGCCGCGAAGACATCCTGGCGGTCATCAAGACGCTTGTGGACCTGCGCGACGGCCGCGGTGAAATCGATGATATCGACCACCTCGGCAACCGCCGTGTCCGCTCTGTTGGCGAGCTGATGGAAAACCAGTATCGCGTCGGCCTGCTGCGCATGGAGCGTGCCATCAAGGAGCGCATGAGCTCGGTCGATATCGACACGGTGATGCCGCATGACCTGATCAATGCCAAGCCGGTGGCGGCTGCCGTGCGCGAGTTCTTCGGCTCGTCGCAGCTGTCGCAGTTCATGGACCAGACCAACCCGCTTTCGGAAATCACCCACAAGCGCCGTCTTTCGGCGCTCGGCCCGGGCGGTCTGACCCGCGAGCGTGCGGGCTTCGAGGTCCGCGACGTGCACCCGACCCACTACGGCCGGATCTGTCCGATCGAGACGCCGGAAGGCCCGAACATCGGCCTTATCAACTCGCTGGCGACCTATGCGCGCGTCAACAAGTACGGCTTCATCGAAAGCCCGTACCGGCGCGTCGTGAACGGCAAGGTCTCCGACGAGACGGTCTACCTGTCGGCCATGGAAGAGGCGAAGTACAATATCGCCCAGGCCAATGTCAGTCTGACGAACAAGGCTGAATTCGAAGAGGACCTGATCCTCTGCCGCCATTCCGGCGATGTGCACATGGCTCCCGCCGACAAGGTGGAATTCGTGGACGTGTCGCCGAAGCAGCTCGTGTCCGTCGCCGCGGCGCTGATCCCGTTCCTCGAGAACGACGACGCCAACCGTGCGCTCATGGGTTCGAACATGCAGCGTCAGGCGGTTCCGCTGGTCAAGGCCGAGGCACCGCTGGTGGGAACCGGCATGGAATCCGTGGTGGCCCGCGACTCCGGTGCCGCGATTGCCGCCCGCCGGACGGGCGTGGTCGACCAGGTCGACGCAACCCGTATCGTTATCCGTGCCACGGAAGAAACCGATCCGGCGAAGTCGGGTGTGGACATCTACAACCTGCTGAAGTTCCAGCGCTCGAACCAGAACACCTGCATCAACCAGCGTCCGCTGGTCCGTGTCGGTGACCGGGTCGAGGCCGGCGACATCGTGGCCGACGGGCCGTCGACCGATCTCGGCGATCTGGCGCTCGGCCGCAACGTGCTCGTCGCGTTCATGCCGTGGAACGGTTACAACTTCGAGGACTCGATCCTGATTTCCGAGCGCATCGTGCGCGATGACGTCTTCACCTCGATCCACATCGAGGAGTTCGAGGTCATGGCCCGTGACACCAAGCTCGGGCCGGAGGAGATCACGCGCGACATTCCGAACGTCGGTGAAGAGGCCCTGAAGAACCTTGACGAGGCCGGTATCGTCTATATCGGTGCCGAGGTGAAGCCGGGCGACATTCTGGTCGGCAAGATCACGCCGAAGGGCGAGTCGCCGATGACGCCGGAAGAGAAGCTGCTGCGCGCCATCTTCGGCGAAAAGGCATCGGACGTCCGCGATACCTCTCTCAAGCTGCCGCCCGGCGTTGCCGGTACGGTCGTTGAGGTGCGCGTGTTCAACCGCCACGGCATCGACAAGGACGAACGTGCCATGGCGATCGAGCGTGAAGAGATCGAACGCCTTGCGAAGGACCGCGACGACGAACTTGCGATCCTCGACCGTAACTCCTACGGGCGCCTGTCCGAGTTCCTGCTCGGCAAGATCGCTTCCGGCGGCCCGAAGGGCATGAAGAGCGACACGAAGATCACGCAGGCGTTGCTCGATGACATCCCGCGCAGCCAGTGGTGGCAGATCGCTCTCAAGAACGAGAAGGCGATGGGCGAGATGGAAGCCATGCACGGCCAGTATGACGAGTCCAAGAGCCGTCTTGAGCAGCGCTTCGTCGACAAGGTCGACAAGCTGCAGCGCGGTGATGAGCTGCCGCCTGGTGTCATGAAGATGGTCAAGGTGTTCGTGGCCGTGAAGCGCAAGCTCCAGCCCGGCGACAAGATGGCCGGCCGCCACGGCAACAAGGGCGTCATCTCCAAGATCGTTCCGATGGAGGACATGCCGCACCTTGAGGATGGTACCGCCGTCGACATCGTGCTCAACCCGCTCGGCGTGCCGAGCCGGATGAATGTCGGCCAGATCCTCGAGACCCATCTGGGCTGGGCCTGTCACGGGCTCGGACGCCAGATCGGAGACGCGGTGGACGTCTACCGGCGTTCCGCCAAGGCAAAGGACCTCAAGGACACGCTGAAGAAGGTCTACGGCACGAACGAGACCATTTCGTCGCTGGACGACGACCAGCTTGCCGAGATGGGCGACAACCTGCGCAACGGCGTGCCGATCGCGACACCGGTGTTCGACGGTGCTCACGAGGCGGACATCAACGAGATGCTGGATATGGCCGGTCTCGATACGTCCGGTCAGGTCGAACTGTTTGACGGCCGGACCGGCGAGGAGTTCGACCGCAAGGTGACCGTGGGCTACATCTACATGCTCAAGCTGCATCACCTTGTGGACGACAAGATCCACGCCCGGTCGATTGGCCCTTACAGCCTGGTGACCCAGCAGCCGCTGGGCGGCAAGGCCCAGTTCGGCGGCCAGCGCTTCGGCGAGATGGAGGTCTGGGCGCTCGAAGCCTACGGCGCCGCCTACACGCTGCAGGAGATGCTGACGGTCAAATCGGATGACGTGGCCGGACGGACCAAGGTCTACGAGGCCATCGTGCGCGGTGACGACACGTTCGAAGCGGGTATCCCCGAATCGTTTAATGTGCTTGTCAAGGAAATGCGTTCGCTGGGTCTCAACGTCGACCTGTCCAACACACAGGCACAGCAATAGCGCGATTGCGCGAAATTCGCCGCCCGGGCGCGAGAGCGTCCGGGAGGCAGACACGAGATCGATACAAAGGGGCGAATTCCCGTCGTCCCGGCTTAAGGCAGCAAGGCCAGGCTGCCGGAATAGGAGCGTAGCTCATGAACCAAGAGGTCATGAACCTTTTCAATCCCGTCGGACAACCGCAGACGTTCGATCGAATCCGAATCTCGCTTGCGAGCCCGGAGAAGATCCTGTCCTGGTCGTTTGGCGAAATCAAGAAGCCGGAGACCATCAACTACCGGACCTTCAAGCCGGAGCGCGACGGACTGTTCTGCGCCCGGATCTTCGGTCCGATCAAGGATTACGAGTGCCTGTGCGGCAAATACAAGCGGATGAAGTACAAGGGCGTCATCTGCGAAAAGTGCGGCGTTGAAGTCACGCTTTCCAAGGTGCGCCGCGAGCGCATGGGTCATATCGAACTGGCTGCGCCCGTCGCGCATATCTGGTTCCTGAAGTCGCTGCCGAGCCGGATTGGCCTCCTGCTCGACATGACGCTGAAGGAGCTGGAGCGGGTGCTCTATTTCGAGAACTTCATGGTGCTCGAGCCGGGGTTGACGTCGCTCAAGGAGCGCCAGCCCCTCAGTGAGGACGAGTATCTGCAGGCCCAGGACGAGTTCGGTGAGGACAGCTTCACCGCCGGCATCGGCGCGGAGGCGATCCGCGAGCTCCTCATGAGCCTCGATCTCGAGAAGATCCGCGATGACCTGCGGGTCGAAATCGCGGAGTCGACTTCCGAGCTCAAGCCGAAGAAGCTGGCCAAGCGGCTGAAGCTGGTCGAGGCGTTCATCGAGTCGGGCAACCGGCCCGAATGGATGGTCCTGACCGTCGTTCCGGTGATCCCGCCGGAGTTGCGTCCGCTGGTTCCGCTCGATGGCGGCCGGTTCGCGACGTCGGACCTCAACGACCTGTACCGCCGCGTCATCAACCGGAACAACCGCCTGAAACGGCTCATGGAGCTGCGCGCGCCGGACATCATCATCCGCAACGAGAAGCGGATGCTGCAGGAAGCCGTTGACGCCCTGTTCGACAATGGCCGCCGCGGCCGTGTCATCACCGGTGCCAACAAGCGTCCGCTGAAGTCGCTGGCCGACATGCTCAAGGGCAAGCAGGGCCGGTTCCGTCAGAACCTGCTCGGCAAGCGCGTTGACTATTCCGGCCGTTCGGTGATCGTTGTCGGTCCCGAACTCAAGCTGCACCAGTGCGGCCTGCCGAAGAAGATGGCGCTCGAGCTGTTCAAGCCGTTCATCTACTCGCGTCTCGACGCCAAGGGGCTCGCTTCCACCGTCAAGCAGGCGAAGAAGCTGGTCGAGAAGGAGAAGCCCGAAGTCTGGGATATCCTCGACGAGGTTATTCGCGAGCATCCGGTGCTGCTCAACCGTGCGCCGACGCTGCACCGTCTCGGCATCCAGGCGTTTGAGCCGACTCTCATCGAAGGCAAGGCGATCCAGCTTCACCCGCTGGTCTGCGCCGCGTTCAATGCCGACTTCGACGGCGACCAGATGGCGGTTCACGTGCCGCTTTCGCTGGAAGCGCAGCTCGAAGCACGCGTGCTGATGATGTCGACGAACAACATCCTGCATCCGGCCGACGGATCGCCGATCATCGTGCCGAGCCAGGACATCGTTCTCGGCCTGTACTACGTCAGCATGATGAAGGAGAACGAGCCGGGCGAGGGCATGGCGTTCGCCAACATGTCCGAGATCCAGCACGCGCTGGATAGCGGCATCGTTACGCTGCACACCAAGATCAAGGCCCGCACTGACGTCGTGGACGAAGAGGGCAATCTGGTGTCGCGCGTGTTCGACACGACGCCGGGCCGGATGCTGGTCGGCGATTTGCTGCCGAAACGCGAGAACGTTTCGTTCGACCTGGTGAACAAGCTGCTGACCAAGCGTGAAATCTCCGCGATGATCGACGTGGTGTACCGCCACTGCGGTCAGAAGGAGACGGTCATCTTCTGCGACCAGATCATGGCGCTCGGGTTCAACCGTGCGTTCCGGGCCGGCATCTCGTTCGGCAAGGACGACATGGTCATTCCGGACACCAAGGAGAAGTTCGTCGAAGAGACGCAGACGCTCGCCAAGGAATACGAGCAGCAGTACATCGACGGTCTGATCACCCAGGGCGAGAAGTACAACAAGGTCGTCGATGCCTGGGCTAAGTGCACGGACAAGATTGCCGACGAAATGTCTGCGCGGATTTCATCGACCCAGATCGACAAGGAAAGCGGCCGCGAGGTTCCGACCAACTCGATCTACATGATGGCGCATTCCGGTGCCCGTGGCTCGCCGGCTCAGATGAAGCAGCTCGCGGGCATGCGCGGCCTGATGGCCAAGCCGTCCGGCGAGATCATCGAGACGCCGATCATCTCCAACTTCAAGGAGGGGCTGACGGTTCTCGAGTACTTCAACTCCACGCACGGCGCCCGGAAGGGTCTTGCCGATACGGCCCTGAAGACCGCCAACTCCGGTTACCTGACACGCCGGCTTGTTGACGTGGCCCAGGACTGCATCATCGTGGAGCCGGACTGCGGAACCGACAAGGGGATCACGGTTCAGGCCGTGATCGACGCCGGTGAGGTTCTGGTCTCTCTTGGTCGGCGTGTGCTTGGCCGTACCGCTGCCGAGGATATCAAGGACCCGGCCAGCGGCGACGTCATCGTGCCGCGCGGTCAGGAAATCCAGGAAGAGGATATCGAACTGATCGAGTCGGCCAACGTTCAGGAAATCCTGATCCGTTCGGTGCTGACCTGTGAAAGCAGGGTCGGTGTCTGCGGCGCCTGCTACGGCCGCGATTTGGCGCGTGGTACGCCGGTCAACATGGGCGAGGCGGTCGGCGTGATCGCGGCCCAGTCGATCGGTGAGCCGGGTACCCAGCTGACCATGCGGACGTTCCACATCGGCGGCACCGCCCAGGTCATGGACCAGTCGTTCATCGAGTCCAATCACGAGGGCACCATCAAGATCCGCAACCGCAAGGCGGTGAAGGACTCCGACGGGCGGCTTATCGTGATGAACCGGAACTCGGCCGTTGTCATCCTCGATGACGAAGGCAACGAACGTGCGGTTCACAAGGTCACCTACGGCACGCGGCTGCGTGTCGACGACGGTGACAAGGTGAAGCGCGGCGAGCGTCTCGGCGAGTGGGATCCCTATACCCGTCCGATCATCAGCGAAGTCAACGGTTCGGTGGACTTCGAGGATTTGGTGGAAGGCGTCTCGATCAACGAGGTGGCCGACGAGGCGACCGGTATTACCAACCGCGTTGTCATGGACTGGCGTGCCAGCCCGAGGGGCAGCGACCTCAAGCCCGCGATCACGATCAAGGGCAAGAAGGGCGAGATCGAGAAACTCGCTTCCGGCGGTGACGCCCGCTACCTGATGTCGGTGGACGCGGTTCTGTCAGTCGAAGCGGGATCGAAGATCAAGGCCGGCGACGTGCTCGCGCGTATCCCGACGGAAGGCGCCAAGACCCGCGATATCACGGGTGGTCTGCCGCGCGTCGCGGAACTGTTCGAGGCACGCCGTCCGAAGGATCACGCCATCATCGCCGAGATCGACGGTCATATCGAGTTCGGGCGCGACTACAAGAACAAGCGCCGGATCCGGATCGTGCCGGAGGATGAGAGTGCGGATCCCGCCGAATATCTGATCCCGAAGGGCAAGCACCTCCAGGTTCAGGAAGGCGACTTCATCGAGAAGGGCGACTACCTGCTCGATGGTCACCCGGCACCGCATGACATCCTTGCCATCAAGGGCGTCGAGGAACTGGCGGCCTATCTTGTCAACGAGATCCAGGAGGTCTACCGCCTCCAGGGCGTGAACATCAATGACAAGCACATTGAGGTGATCGTCCGGCAGATGCTGCAGAAGATCGAGATCGACAATCCTGGCGATGCTCCGTTCCTCAACGGCGAGCAGGTCGACCGCGTCGACTTCCAGGAGATCAACGACAAGATCAGGGAAGACGGTGGCAAGGAAGCCGAAGGCAGCCCGGTTCTTCTGGGTATCACCAAGGCTTCGCTGCAGACCCGGAGCTTCATCTCCGCGGCATCGTTCCAGGAGACAACGCGTGTCCTGACCGAAGCGGCGGTGAACGGCAAGAGCGACATGCTCGAGGGGCTCAAGGAGAATGTCATCGTCGGCCGGCTCATTCCGGCCGGTACGGGCGGCATGCTCAATCATCTCAAGGGCATCGCGGAACACCGTGACCAACTCATCCTGGACGAGCAGGCGAAAGCGGGCGAAATCGAAGCTGCCGACGTTCCGGCGGCCGAGGAAGCCGCAGGCGAGGGGGTCGAGGCTCCGGCCTGACGCCATCGCGCAGAGCATCACGGCAGGGCCGTCCCGGAATTCGGGGCGGCCCTGTTGGATTCAGGCTCACGATTCTGCCTTTCGGGGGCCAAATCGGCGTCTGATTTCGGATAATTTCGCCGCTGCCCCGGGCGCGGTCAGAAATATTCGCAACCCCTTGCGATATCGCAGAAAAATTATCCAAATCTGGGGTTGACGACGCAGGGGGGCGTCAGTATGTTGCGCGCACTTTCGGCGGCAGGTGGTAGGACCTCTCGAGCCTAAACACTGCGGCGAAGTAAAGCGAAGTCGGAAATGGATCATGATCTTGGCGGCAATTCGAGCCGTGCAAGATCCTCTGTTTATGGCAAACGCTTTGGTCTGGCTGAGCCAGGGCAACGCTGCTTGCCGCGCGTGTGCATCCGGATGCACGTGATCCACGTTTTCGACCAGTGCTGTTGAATGAAGGTTAAGTCTGGACGATGCCAACAATTAATCAGCTCATCCGCAAGCCGCGCACGGCGCAGCTCAAGCGGAACAAGGTCCCCGCGATGGAAGCATGCCCGCAGAAGCGCGGCGTGTGCACCCGTGTCTATACCACGACGCCGAAAAAGCCGAACTCGGCACTTCGCAAGGTCGCGCGTGTGCGCCTGACCAACGGCTTCGAAGTGACGAGCTACATTCCCGGCGAGGGACACAACCTGCAGGAACACTCGGTGGTCATGATCCGCGGCGGTCGCGTGAAGGACCTTCCGGGCGTGCGCTATCACATTATTCGCGGCGTGCTTGACACCCAGGGTGTCAAAGATCGACGCCAGCGCCGTTCGAAATACGGCGCCAAGCGACCGAAGTAAGGGAGCGACCGAGCATGTCACGCCGCCACCGCGCAGAGAAACGGGACATTATACCCGACGCCAAATTTGGCGATGTGGTTCTCACCAAGTTCATGAACAGCCTCATGGTCGACGGCAAGAAATCGGTTGCCGAGGGAATCGTCTACGGGGCTTTCGACATTATTGAAAACAAGACCAGCCAGGACCCGGTGGCCGTGTTCCACCAGGCTCTGGAAAATGTCATGCCGGCCATCGAGGTGCGCTCCAGACGTGTTGGTGGCGCAACCTACCAGGTGCCGGTCGAAGTGCGGCCCGATCGCCGCAGGGCACTTGCCATCCGCTGGATCATCAGCGCCGCGCGGGGCCGCAACGAAAACACAATGATCGATCGTTTGTCGGGGGAGCTTCTGGACGCGTCGAACAATCGCGGCACAGCAGTCAAGAAGCGCGAAGACACGCACCGGATGGCCGAAGCCAACCGGGCATTCTCGCACTATCGCTGGTAATCCAACGGACACCCATTCCCGGGACAAAGGCTTAGACCAATGGCACGCACCACACCGCTCGAAGACTATCGCAACATCGGTATCATGGCCCACATCGATGCGGGCAAGACAACGACCACCGAGCGTATCCTCTATTACACCGGCGTCAGCCACAAGATCGGCGAAGTGCACGACGGTGCCGCGACGATGGACTGGATGGAGCAGGAGCAGGAGCGTGGCATCACGATCACGTCGGCTGCGACCACGTGCTTCTGGAACAACAAACGCATCAACATTATCGACACGCCCGGTCACGTGGATTTCACGATCGAGGTTGAGCGGTCATTGCGCGTTTTGGACGGGGCAGTGGCCGTTTTTGATTCCGTTGCCGGTGTCGAGCCGCAGTCCGAGACAGTCTGGCGCCAGGCCGACAAGTACAACGTTCCGCGGATGTGCTTCGTCAACAAGATGGACCGCATCGGTGCCGACTTCTTCCGCTGCGTCGACATGATCGTCGACCGCCTGGGATCGAAGCCCCTCGTTCTGCAGCTGCCGATCGGCGCGGAGAGCGACTACAAGGGTGTCGTCGATCTGCTGAAGATGCAGGCGATTGTCTGGAAGGACGAGTCGCTCGGCGCGGAGTTCGAGTATGTCGACATTCCGGATGATCTGAAGGATCAGGCCGACGAGTATCGTTCCACGCTGGTCGAGACCGCCGTGGAAGTCGACGACGACGCCATGGAAGCCTATCTGGAAGGCAACGAGCCGGACGAAGCCGAGCTCAAGCGCCTTATCCGTATCGGCACGCTGAGCCAGGCCTTCGTGCCGGTGCTCAACGGAACCGCGTTCAAGAACAAGGGCGTGCAGCCGCTTCTCGATGCTGTCGTGGATTACATGCCGTCTCCGACGGATGTCGACGCGATCAAGGGCATCGACGTGAAGACCGAAGAAGAGGTCGTACGCAAGTCCTCCGATGACGAGCCGTTCTCGGCACTCGCATTCAAGATTATGAACGACCCCTTCGTGGGTTCCCTGACTTTTGTGCGTATTTACTCCGGTGTCGTTGAAGGCGGCTCCGGAGTTCTTAATTCTGTCAAGGACAACCGCGAACGCGTCGGCCGCATGCTGCAGATGCATGCCAACAGCCGGGAAGACGTGAAAGAGGCCCGCGCCGGTGACATCGTCGCCATCGCCGGGCTCAAGAACACGACGACCGGCGACACGCTGTGCGATCCGAACAAGGCCGTCATCCTCGAGCGCATGGAATTCCCGGATCCGGTTATCTCGGTAGCCGTGGAGCCCAAGACCAAGGGCGATCAGGAGAAGATGGGCGTGGCGCTGAGCCGTCTTGCCCAGGAAGATCCGTCTTTCCGTGTCACCAGCGACGAAGAATCCGGCCAGACGATCATCAAGGGCATGGGCGAGCTTCATCTCGACATCATTGTCGACCGCATGAAGCGCGAGTTCAAAGTCGACGCCAATGTCGGCGCGCCGCAGGTGGCCTACCGCGAGACGATCACCAGGACTGCCGAGGTGGACTACACCCACAAGAAGCAGACCGGCGGCTCGGGTCAGTTCGCGCGCGTCAAGATCGAGATGGAGCCGCTCGAGGCAGGCTCGGGCTACGAGTTCGAAAGCAAGATCGTCGGCGGCTCGGTGCCCAAGGAATACATTCCGGGCGTCGAGAAGGGTATCCAGAGCGTTCTGGAAACCGGTGTTCTCGCCGGCTTCCCGATGCTGGACCTCAAGGTGACGCTGGTCGACGGTGCCTATCACGACGTCGACTCCAGTGTGATGGCCTTCGAAATGGCAGGCCGTGCCGCGTTCCGCGAAGGTGCGGAGAAAGCAGGTGCAAAACTGCTCGAGCCGGTCATGAAGGTCGAGGTGGTGACGCCGGAAGAGTACATGGGCGACATCATCGGCGACCTGAACAGCCGCCGTGGCCAGATCAGCGGAACCGAACCGCGCGGTATCGCGACCGTCGTCAACGCGATGGTCCCGCTCGCCAACATGTTCGGTTACGTCAACACCTTGCGGTCGATGAGCCAGGGTCGTGCGCAGTACACGATGCAGTTCGATCACTATGAACAGGTTCCGCAGGCGGTTTCGGACGAAGTCCGCGCCAAGCTTGCGTAATCAGGGTTTGAATTAAGAGAAGTCCTTTCTTCGGGCAAATGGAGAAACGTTATGGCCAAAGAGAAGTTTGAGCGTACTAAGCCGCACTGCAACATTGGAACGATCGGCCATGTTGATCACGGCAAGACGACGCTGACGGCTGCGATTACGAAGGTTCTTGCTGAGGCCGGCGGTGCTGAGTTTTCGGCCTATGACGAGATTGACAAGGCCCCCGAGGAGAAGGCGCGCGGCATTACGATTTCGACAGCACACGTGGAGTACGAGACGGACAACCGTCACTATGCGCACGTGGACTGCCCGGGTCACGCGGACTATGTGAAGAACATGATCACGGGTGCAGCGCAGATGGACGGCGCCATTCTGGTCGTGTCTTCCGCTGACGGTCCGATGCCGCAGACGCGCGAGCACATTCTTCTGGCCCGCCAGGTCGGTGTTCCGGCCCTTGTGGTCTACATGAACAAGGTCGACCAGGTCGACGATGAGGAGCTTCTCGAGCTTGTGGAGATGGAGATCCGCGAGCTTCTGAGCTCTTACGACTTCCCGGGCGACGACATTCCGATCGTGAAGGGCTCGGCTCTTGCCGCCCTTGAGGACGGCGATGCGGCGACGGGCAAGGACTCGATCATGGAGCTGATGGCAGCGGTGGACGACTACATTCCGCAGCCCGAGCGTCCGATCGACCAGCCGTTCCTGATGCCAGTCGAGGACGTGTTCTCGATTTCGGGCCGCGGTACGGTTGCGACGGGCCGTGTTGAGCGCGGTATCGTGAAGGTCGGCGACGAGATCGAGATTGTCGGCATCCGCGACACGCAGAAGACGACGTGCACGGGCGTCGAGATGTTCCGCAAGCTGCTTGACCAGGGTCAGGCGGGCGACAACGTGGGCGTTCTGCTTCGCGGCACGAAGCGCGACGAGATCGAGCGCGGCCAGGTTCTTTGCAAGCCGGGTTCGGTTACGCCGCACACGAAGTTCAAGGCGGAAGCCTACATCCTGACGAAGGAAGAGGGCGGGCGTCATACGCCGTTCTTCACGAACTACCGTCCGCAGTTCTATTTCCGGACGACGGACGTGACGGGCGTTGTCTCGCTTCCGAGCGGCACGGAGATGGTGATGCCTGGCGACAATGTGGAAATGGAAGTCGAACTGATCGTTCCGATCGCGATGGAAGAGAAGCTGCGCTTCGCCATCCGTGAAGGCGGTCGTACCGTCGGCGCCGGCGTCGTCGCCAACATTATCGAGTAAGTCAATAGAGGGCAGGCGTCCCGGCAGGGACGCCTCTCTTTTTGGGATAAAGACAGATGCAAAGTCAAAACATCCGCATCCGGCTCAAGGCCTTCGATCATCGGATCCTTGATACGTCGACACGGGAAATCGTGAACACCGCCAAGCGCACGGGCGCTCAGGTCCGGGGTCCGATTCCGCTGCCGACACGGATCGAGAAATTCACGGTGCTGCGGTCGCCGCATATCGACAAGAAGAGCCGTGAGCAGTTCGAGATGCGGACCCACAAGCGTCTGCTCGATATCGTGGATCCAACGCCCCAGACGGTCGATGCGCTCATGAAGCTCGACCTGGCGGCCGGCGTTGACGTCGAAATTAAACTGTAAGATTGAAGGACACGAACCAATGCGTTCTGGTGTCATAGCGCAGAAAATGGGTATGACCCGCATCTTCACGGATGACGGGCGTCACATCCCGGTCACCGTCCTGAAGCTGGACGGGTGCCAGGTCGTTGCCCAGCGCACGGAAGACAAGCACGGCTACAATGCCGTTCAGCTCGGGGCCGGACTGGCCAAGGTCAAGAATGTTTCGCGCGCCCAGCGCGGTCATTTCGCGGTGGCTCATGTCGAGCCGAAGCGGAAGCTGTCCGAGTTCCGGGTGACCGCTGACAACCTGATCGATGTCGGTGCCGAGATGAAGGCCGACCACTTCGTGGAAGGCCAGTATGTCGATGCCTCGGGTACGAGCGTCGGTAAGGGCTTCGCCGGTGCAATGAAGCGGCACAACTTCGGCGGTCTGCGGGCCAGCCACGGTGTGTCGATCAACCACCGCAGCCACGGCTCGACCGGCCAGTGCCAGGATCCGGGCAAGGTGTTCAAGGGTAAGAAGATGGCCGGCCACATGGGTGCCGTGCGGGTGACCGCGCAGAACCTGATGGTCGTGCGCACCGATGCCGACCGCGGCCTGATCATGGTCAAGGGTGCCGTTCCGGGCGCCAAGGGCGGCTGGGTGTTCCTGAGTGACGCCGTCAAGCGGGCGCTGCCGGAAGGCGTGCCGATGCCGGGCGGTTTCTCGCTGCCGGGTGCTGCCGAAGCGCCTGCCGAGGCAGACGATGCCGGTGACGCCACAGAAGCCGAAGAGGCAGTGACCGAGGCGGAAGAAGCTGTTGAAACTGCTGCCGAGGAAGCTCCGGCTGAGGCCGAAGCTGCAGCCGAAGAGACTCCTGCGGAGGAAGTTCCGGCAGAGGCCGATGAGGCGCCGGCTGAAGAAGACGCTCCGTCGGAAGACGGCGAAGAAAAGAAGGGTGATGCGTGATGAAGGTTGATGTCACGACACTTGCCGCCAAGAAGGCAGGCACGGTCGAGCTTTCCGACACGATCTTCGGGCTCGACCCCCGTGCCGATCTGCTGCACCGCATGGTGAACTATCAGCTCGCCAAGCGCCGCGCCGGCACGCACAAGATCAAGGCCCGGGGTGAAGTTGTCGGGTCGACCAAGAAGATCTACCGCCAGAAGGGTACCGGCGGTGCGCGGCACGGCAACCGCAAGGTTGCGCAGTTCCGCGGCGGTGCCAAGGCGTTCGGTCCCGTGGTTCGCGACCATGCGATCGGCCTTCCGAAGAAGGTCCGCACGCTGGCTCTGAAGCACGCGCTGTCGGCCAAGGCCAAGGACCAAGCTCTGGTGGTTCTGGAAGACGCGTCGCTCAAGGATCCGAAGACCAAGGGTCTCAAGGATGCCTTCGGCAAGCTCGGCCTCGACAACGCTCTGATCATTGACGGTGCGGAAGTCGAGAACAACTTCCGGCTGGCCGCGCGCAACATCAAGGACATCGATGTGCTGCCGGTGCAGGGCATCAACGTCTACGACATTCTCCGGCGCGGGAAACTGGTTCTGACCAAGGCCGCGGTGGAAGCGTTGGAGGAGCGGCTGAAATGAACGAAGCGGATCTCTATGACGTGATCGTCACGCCGGTGATCACCGAAAAGTCGACCATGGCGTCCGAGCACAACCAGGTCATGTTCAATGTGTCCCGGAAGGCGACGAAGCCACAGATCAAGGAAGCGGTCGAGCGCCTGTTCGACGTCAAGGTGAAGGCGGTCAACACGCTGGTGCGCAAGGGCAAGACCAAGCGCTTCCGCGGCCGCATCGGTCACCAGAGCGACGTGAAGAAGGCAATCGTGACACTCGAAGAGGGCCAGAGCATCGACGTAACGACGGGCCTCTGAGGCACGGGTTCGCGCAAGGGCAATTATCATGGCGTTGAAGACATACAATCCCATCACACCCGGACAACGCAGTCTCGTGACTGTGGACCGGTCCGGTCTGTGGAAGGGCAAGCCGGTCAAGAAGCTGACCGAGGGCCTGACCAAGTCGGGCGGCCGCAACAACCACGGGCGCGTTACCGCGCGGCGTCGTGGCGGCGGTCACAAGCGCACCTACCGCATGGTCGATTTCAAGCGTCGCAAGTTCGACGTGCCGGCCACGGTGGAGCGTCTCGAGTACGACCCGAACCGGACGGCGTTCATCGCGCTGATCAACTACGAGGACGGCGAGCAGGCCTACATTCTGGCGCCGCAGCGGATCAGCGTCGGCGACCAGGTGATCGCCGGAGAGCGCGTCGACGTCAAGCCGGGCAACGCAATGCCGCTGGCGAACATTCCGATCGGCACGATCATTCACAATGTCGAGCTGAAGCCGGGCCGCGGCGGTCAGATTGCGCGTTCGGCGGGCGCCTATGTCCAGCTCGTCGGCCGTGACGCGGGTTACGCCCTGCTGCGGCTGAATTCCGGCGAGCAGCGCATGGTCCGTTCGGAGTGCATGGCGACGGTCGGTGCGGTTTCGAACCCGGATCACAGCAACATCAAGCTGGGCAAGGCGGGCCGTCACCGCTGGCTCGGCAAGCGTCCTTCGGTTCGCGGCGTGGCCATGAACCCGGTCGACCACCCGCATGGTGGCGGCGAGGGTCGCACCTCCGGCGGCCGGCATCCGGTGACCCCGTGGGGCAAGCCCACGAAGGGCAAGCGGACCCGGTCGAACAAGGCCACGGATAAATACATTGTGCGCAGCCGTCATTTGCGCCGCAACAAACGTTAGAGAGCAAGTGCCGTGACACGTTCTGTTTGGAAAGGCCCGTTCGTAGATGGGTACCTGTTGAAGAAGGCGGATGCCGCCCGTGAATCCGGGCGCAACCAGACCATCAAGATCTGGAGCCGCCGGTCGACCATCCTGCCGCAGTTTGTGGGCCTCACGTTTGGCGTCCACAACGGACAGAAACACGTCCCGGTGCTGGTCACCGAAGACATGGTTGGTCACAAGTTCGGCGAATTCGCGCCGAGCCGTACCTACTACGGCCACATGGCCGACAAGAAGGCGAAGAGGAAATAAGCCATGGGCAAGTCCTCAAGAGCAAGAACACTGGCCGACAACCAGGCCCGCGCCGTGAACCGTCAGATCCGGGTCAGCCCGCAGAAGCTGAACCTCGTGGCGGCGAGCATCCGGGGCAAGAAGGTCGAACAGGCACTGGCGGACCTGACGTTCTCGCGCAAGCGTATCGCGCGTGACGTCAAGAAGACGCTGGAGTCGGCGATCGCGAATGCCGAGAACAACCACGACCTCGACGTCGACGAGCTTGTGGTGTCCGAGGCCTTTGTCGGCAAGAACCTGGTCATGAAGCGCTGGCGCGCCCGCGCACGTGGCCGCGTCGGCAGGATCATGAAGCCGTTCAGCCAGCTGACGATTGTCGTAAGCCAAGTCGAGGAGTCCGCCTGATGGGACAGAAAGTAAACCCGATCGGTCTGCGTCTCGGTATCAACCGGACTTGGGATTCCCGCTGGTTCGCTGACGGGCACGAGTACGGCGCGCTGCTCCACGAGGACATCGCGATCCGCTCGTACCTGGAGAAGAAGCTGAAGCAAGCCGGCGTCTCGCGGATCGTGATCGAGCGCCCGCACCGCAAATGCCGCGTGACGATTCACACGGCCCGGCCGGGCGTCGTCATCGGCAAAAAGGGTGCTGACATCGAAAAGCTCCGCAAGGAGCTGTCGAAGTTCACCGAGAGCGACGTTCACCTCAACATTGTCGAGGTGCGCAAGCCGGAAGTGGATGCCCACCTGATTGCCGAGAACATCGCGCAGCAGCTCGAGCGCCGCGTGGCGTTCCGCCGGGCGATGAAGCGTGCGGTCCAGTCGGCCATGCGTCTCGGCGCGGAAGGCATCCGGATCAACTGCGGCGGCCGTCTCGGCGGTGCGGAAATCGCACGCACCGAGTGGTACCGCGAAGGTCGGGTTCCGCTGCACACGCTGCGCGCCGACGTTGATTACGGCACGGTCACCGCGCACACGGCATACGGCACGATCGGCATCAAGGTCTGGGTCTTCAAGGGCGAGATCATGGAACATGATCCCATGGCCCAGGAGAAACGGATGCTGGAACAACAGGACGGCAGCCGCGCACCGCGCCGCGAAGCGGGCGCCTGAGGCGGCGAGTTGTCGGGACAAGGATAGAGAGACGAAACCATGCTGCAGCCAAAGCGCACAAAATTCCGCAAGCAGCACAAGGGTCGCATCAAGGGTGTGGCCAAGGGTGGCACGGATCTGAATTTCGGCGCCTACGGCCTCAAGGCCCAGGAGCCGGCGCGCATCACTTCCCGCCAGATCGAGGCGGCAAGGCGTGCGATCACCCGTCACATGCGCCGTGCAGGCCGCGTGTGGATCCGCATCTTCCCGGACGTACCGGTGTCGAAGAAGCCGACCGAAGTGCGCATGGGTAAAGGCAAGGGCTCTCCCGAGTTCTGGGCAGCCAAGGTCAAGCCCGGGCGGATCATGTTTGAAGTTGACGGCGTTCCGCAGCCCATCGCGCGCGAAGCGCTGATGCTGGCGGCCGCCAAACTGCCGATCAAGGCGCGCTTCGTGGCCCGCCTCGGCGAGCAGTAAGAGAGATTGGACGAGAGGGGCGCTTGCCGCGCTCCGGATGTGAAGGAATTGGCCGATGAAGGCTAGCGAAGTCAGAGACATGACGCCGGATCAGCTCGGTGACGAACTGGTCAAGCTCAAGAAGGAGCAGTTCAACCTGCGTTTTCAGCAGGCGATCGGCCAGATCGAGAACACTGCTCGTATGCGCCAGATCCGCCGCGATATCGCCCGGATCAAAACCATCACGAGCGAGCGCTCCGGCTCGTCGTCCGAGTCGTAAGGAAAGGTCACCGGAATGCCCAAGCGCATACTGCAAGGCGTCGTCGTAAGCGACAAGAACGACAAGACGGTCGTCGTCAGGGTCGAGCGGCGGTTCACCGACCCGCTGCTGAAAAAGACCGTTCGCCGGACCAAGCGTTACCACGCCCATGACGAGGCGAATGACGCGAAAGTCGGCGACATGGTCCGCATCGAAGAATGCAGGCCGATTTCGAAGAACAAGAGGTGGACCCTGGTCCGCGAAGGAGCTTAGCAGGCAGTCGGAGTAAACCTGCCGGATCGATCGGAGTGATGCGATTGTCCCGGCCTGGAGCGATTGCCGGACGAGAGGCGGTAATGTCATGATTCAGATGCAGACAAATCTGGATGTTGCGGATAACTCAGGCGCGCGCCGCGTCCAGTGCATCAAGGTACTGGGCGGCTCGAAGCGCAAGTATGCCAGTGTCGGCGACATCATCGTGGTGAGTGTCAAGGAAGCAATTCCGCGCGGTCGCGTGAAGAAGGGCGATGTCATGAAGGCAGTCGTCGTGCGCACCGCCAAGGACATCCGCCGTGCGGACGGCAGCGCCATCCGCTTCGACCGCAATGCCGCCGTTCTGGTCAACAACCAGGGTGAGCCGATCGGTACCCGTATCTTCGGCCCGGTAACCCGCGAACTGCGCGGCAAGAACCACATGAAAATCGTTTCGCTTGCGCCGGAGGTTTTGTGATGTCGGCTAAGCTAAAAGTCAGGAAGGGCGACGCAGTCGTCGTCGTCTCGGGCAAGGACAAGGGCAAGAAGGGCGAGGTCCTCTCGGTGATCCCGAAGGAGAACCGCGCCATTGTCCAGGGCGTGAACGTGGCCAAGCGCCATCAGAAGCAGAGCCAGACCCAGGAAGGCGGCATCGTGAGGAAAGAACTCTCGATCCACATTTCCAACCTGGCGCTCGAGGATCCCAAGGACGGTCAGCCGACAAGGGTCGGCTACAAGACTCTGAATGACGGACGCAAGGTGCGGTTCGCCAGGCGTTCAGGAGAAGTTATCGATGGCTGAACAAGCTTACGTGCCGCGGCTGAAGACGCACTACAACGACGTCGTCCGGCAGTCGCTCATCGAGCAGTTCTCGTACGAGAACCCGATGTCGATCCCGCGGATCGAGAAAGTCGTGCTGAACATGGGCGTCGGCGAGGCAGTGGCCGATTCCAAGAAGATCAAGTCGGCCGTCGAGGACATGACGCTGATCTCCGGTCAGCAGCCGGTCATCACCAAGGCCCGCAAGTCGATTGCGACCTTCAAGCTGCGTGATGGCATGCCGATCGGCGTGAAGGTGACCCTGCGCAAGGCGCGGATGTACGAGTTCATCGATCGCCTGATCAACGTGGCGCTGCCGCGCGTCCGGGACTTTCGCGGTCTCAACCCGAAGAGTTTCGACGGCAACGGCAACTTCGCCATGGGCCTGAAAGAGCACATCGTGTTCCCGGAAATCGACTACGACAAGGTCGATGAGATCTGGGGCATGGACATCATTGTCTGCACGACCGCACAAACGGATGACGAGGCAAGGGCCTTGCTCACCGAATTCAATTTCCCCTTCACGGGGCAGCAAAATTCCTAAGGGTGACATCAGATTCGATGTCGATGGAGGACTGAATGGCGAAGAAGAGCGCTGTTGAACGGGACAAGAAGCGTCGCAAGCTGGCGAAGAAGTATGCTTCGAAGCGCGCGACCCTGAAGGCTATCGCGGCGGACACGACGCTGTCGAACGAAGAGCGTTTTGCGGCGCGCCTGAAACTGGCCGCCCTGCCGCGCAACTCGTCCAAGACGCGCATCGTCAACCGTTGCGAAGTGACCGGGCGTCCGCGCGGATACTACCGCAAGCTGCGCATGTCCCGTATCGCGCTGAGGGACCTGGCCTCGATCGGCCGGATTCCCGGAATGGTCAAGTCGAGCTGGTAAGGAGAACAAGACATGTCGATGACTGATCCGCTCGGCGATATGCTGACCCGCATCCGCAACTCGCAGTTGCGCGGGAAGAACAAGGTTTCGACGCCGGCGTCCAAGATTCGCGGGCGCGTGCTGGATGTGCTCGAGTCCGAGGGTTTTATCCGCGGTTACACGCGCGTTGAGTATGACGGCGGCAAATCGGAGTTCGAGATCGAGCTCAAATATGCCGACGGCACACCGGTTATCCAGGAGATCCAGAGGGTTTCCAAGCCGGGTCGCCGGGTATACGCGTCGGTCCGCAATCTGCCGACCATCCGGAACGGGCTGGGCGTCGCGATCCTGTCGACGCCGAAGGGCGTGATGTCGGATGCCGACGCGCGGGCCCAGAATGTCGGCGGCGAGGTTTTGTGTCAGGTCTTCTGATCCGCCTGCGGCAGAGGATTGTTGAGACAGTGAATTAGGACAACGGAAAAAAGCTGATGTCTCGTATTGGAAAATCTCCTGTGGCTATTCCGGGCGGCGTGACCGCGACGGTTGACGGCCAACAGGTAACCGTCAAGGGTCCGAAGGGCGAGCTGTCGGCCGTGCTGGTCGACGAGGTTATGGCGAAGCTCGAGGACGACGGAATCAAGGTCGACCCGCGCGATGACTCCAAGCGCGCCCACTCCATGTGGGGCATGTCGCGGACAATCGTCGCGAACATGGTCGAAGGCGTCAACGAAGGCTTCTCGAAGACGCTGGAGATCAACGGCGTCGGCTACCGTGCCCAGGCGCAGGGCAAGAACCTGCAGCTGAACCTCGGTTTCAGCCACGACGTCGTGTACGCGGTGCCGGAAGGTGTCGACGTCCAGACGCCGAAGCCGACCGAGATCGTGGTTTCGGGCATCGACAAGCAGAAGGTCGGCCAGGTGGCCGCGGAGATCAGGCGATACCGCCCGCCGGAGCCCTACAAGGGCAAGGGCGTGAAGTACGCCGGGGAATACATCTTCCGCAAGGAAGGCAAGAAGAAGTAACACGCTGGAGCGATGGGAATGTCGAACAAACTGGCAAATCGGCGCAAGGCACGCGTTCGCCGCAGCATTCGCAAGACGGCGAATGGCCGTCCGCGGCTCTCCGTGTTCCGGTCGTCGCAGCACATCTATGCGCAGGTCATCGATGACGACAAGGGCGTGACGGTCGCGGCCGCCTCGACCCTGGAGCCGGACATGCGCAAGTCTCTGAAGACAGGTGCAAACCGCGAGGCGGCGACCGAAATTGGCAAGCTGGTTGCGGAGCGCGCAGTCAAGGCGGGCGTGAAGGACGTAGTGTTCGATCGCGGTTCGTATCTGTTTCACGGCCGGGTCAAGGCCCTGGCCGACGCGGCCCGCGAAGGCGGCCTGAATTTCTAAAGGATCGGAACATTGGCACGTAGCGACATGAGAAACCGGGACGATCGCGACAGCGAGTTCGTCGACAAGCTGGTCCACATCAACCGCGTTGCGAAGGTTGTGAAGGGCGGTCGCCGTTTTGGCTTTGCCGCGCTGGTTGTGGTCGGTGACGAGAAGGGCCGGGTCGGGTTCGGCCACGGCAAGGCACGTGAGGTTCCCGAGGCGATCCGCAAGGCGACGGAGTCTGCGAAGCGGCAGATGATCCGTGTTCCGTTGCGCGAAGGCCGTACGCTGCATCATGATGTGGCGGGCCGTCACGGCGCCGGACGGGTCATTCTCCGTGCGGCACCGGCCGGTACCGGCATCATTGCCGGCGGTCCGATGCGCGCCGTCTTCGAGACGCTCGGCATGCAGGACGTGGTTGCCAAGTCGATCGGGTCCTCGAACCCCTACAACATGGTTCGCGCCACATTCGACGCGCTCAAGAATTCGAACAGCCCGCGCATGGTCGCAGCCCGTCGCGGCAAGAAAGTCAGTGAGATCGTTGCCCGCCGCCGTGACGGTGCGGCCGAACTCGCCGAAACCGCCGAAGCCTGATCCGGCGGCGGTTGCAGGAAAGGCCTGAACGATGGCAGATGCGAAGAAGAAGACGGTTACGGTCGAGCAGATCGGAAGCCCGATCCGTCGTCCCAAGGACCAGCGGGCGACCCTTATCGGGCTCGGCCTGAACAAGATGCACCGGAAGCGGACCCTCGAGGACACGCCGGAGGTGCGCGGCATGATCAAGAAGGTGCAGCATTTGGTGCGCGTCGTCGACGCGTCCTGATGGGTTCTGCCAGAGAGAGATTTGACCGATGAGGCTCAACGAAATCAGAGATAACGAGGGTGCGCGCAAGGCCCGCGTGCGGAAGGGGCGCGGCCCCGGTTCCGGCAAGGGCAAGACCGCCGCTCGCGGCTATAAAGGCCAGAAGTCACGCTCGGGCGTGGCCATCAAGGGCTTCGAGGGTGGCCAGATGCCGCTGCACCGGCGCTTGCCAAAGCGCGGATTCAATAACATCTTTGCCAAGGACTTCAACGAAGTGAATGTTGGCCGGATCCAGAAGGCAATCGATGCAGGTAAGCTCGATGCCAAGAAAGTGATCGACACGGCCGCACTTATTGAAGCCGGGGTGATCCGGCGCGCGCGCGATGGTGTTAGGGTGCTCGGCCGCGGGGAGCTTTCGGCAAAGGTGAAGCTGGAAGTTGCGGGCGCATCCAAAGGGGCGAAAGAGGCGATCGAGAAAGCCGGCGGTACGGTCACTGTGGCCGCGCCGGCGAAGTCGTCGGACAAAGCCGAGGACTCGGCGGAAACGGCCGACGCCTGAACAGTGTTTGACCCTGGCACCGGCCGCTAGACCGGTCGGTGCGGAGAACCCAAATGGCATCAGCAGCGGAACAACTCGCAGCGAATCTCAACTTCTCCGCGTTTGCGAAGGCGGAAGAACTGAAAAAGCGTATCTGGTTTACGCTTGGAGCGCTGCTGGTCTACCGCCTCGGGACGTATATTCCGCTGCCCGGCATCGATCCGCAGGCGGTGGCCGACCTGTTCCGCCAGCAGCAAAGCGGAATCCTGGGCCTTTTCAACATGTTCTCCGGCGGTGCCGTCGGGCGCATGGCGATTTTCGCGCTCAACATCATGCCGTACATCTCGGCGTCGATCATCATCCAGCTGATGACCACGGTGTCGCCGCATCTTGAGCAGCTCAAGAAGGAAGGCGAGCAGGGCCGTAAGCAGATCAACCAGTACACCCGCTATGGCACCGTCGCGCTGGCCGCGCTCCAGGGCTACGGCATTGCCGTCGGGCTGGAAAGCGCGACAAACGTCGTTTCCGATCCGGGCTGGTTCTTCCGCCTGACGACCGTGATCACGCTGGTCGGCGGTACCGTTTTCCTGATGTGGCTCGGTGAGCAGATCACCGCACGCGGCATCGGCAACGGCATCTCGCTGATCATCTTCGCCGGCATCGTCGCGGAACTTCCGTCCGCCATCGTCGGTATGCTGGAACTCGGCCGCCAGGGCGCGCTGTCGACCTACCTGATCCTCGGCATCATCCTCATGGCCATCGCCGTCATCGCGATCATCGTTTTCGTGGAGCGAGCGCAACGAAGACTGGTGGTGCAATATCCGAAACGCCAGCAGGGCAACAAGATGTACCAGGGCGATTCCTCGCACCTGCCGTTGAAGCTGAACACCGCTGGTGTGATTCCGCCGATCTTCGCGTCTTCGCTGCTGCTCCTGCCGATCACCGTCGCCAACTTCTCCAGCGGCTCGGGCCCTGAGTGGCTGACCACGATCACGGCGCTGCTCGGCCGCGGCCAGCCGCTGTTCCTGCTGCTCTATATCGGCGGCATCGTATTCTTCGCCTTCTTCTATACCGCCATCGTGTTCAATCCCAAGGACACGGCGGACAACCTGAAGAAGTATGGCGGCTTCATCCCGGGCATTCGTCCCGGCGAGCGAACCGCCGAGTACATAGACTATGTGTTGACTCGCGTTACCTGTATCGGTGCGCTTTATCTTGCGCTGGTGTGTCTGTTGCCGGAGATGCTCGTCTCCTATGCGGCGGTGCCGTTCTATTTCGGCGGAACATCGCTGCTCATTGTGGTGAGCGTGACAATGGACACCGTGGCCCAGGTGCAGAGCCATCTCCTGGCGCACCAGTATGAGGGCTTGATCAAGAAGGCGAAACTGAGGGGTGCACGGCGGTGAAGCTGATCTTGTTGGGGCCGCCCGGGGCCGGGAAGGGAACCCAGGCCAAGCGGCTCGAGGAAAACTACGGTTTTGTACAACTGTCGACCGGCGACATGCTGCGCGCAGCAGTGGCCGCGGGGACAGAAGTCGGGCTGATTGCCAAGGACGTCATGGCGCGGGGCGACCTGGTGCCGGACGAAGTCGTTGTCGGGATCATTTCGGACCGAATCGAGGCGCCGGATTGCGCCAAGGGGTTCATCCTCGACGGGTTCCCGCGCAACGTGGCTCAGGCCGAAGCGCTGGACAGGGTCCTTGAAGAGAAGGGAATCGCGCTCGACGCGGTGGTCGAGCTCGAAGTCGACGACGAAATTCTGGCCGGCCGGATCGCGACCCGCGCCGCAGAAACCGAGGGTGGACCGCGGGCCGACGACAATATCGAGGCGCTGCGCCAGCGGCTGGTTGTCTACCACGAGCAGACCGCTCCGCTGATCGCGTATTACCGCGAACGCGGGGTTTTGAAGACTGTTGACGGGATGGCCGAGATGGAATCGGTTGCCGGTCAGATCAAGGAGGTGCTGGGCATCGGCTGATGCGTGCATTTCTGAGGAAAAAAGTTGACGTTTCTGCGGCTTCGCCGTAAAAACCGCTCACCTCAGGAGATTCTGCATTCGCTGGCGCAGGGCGCGCGTTAAGCCCGGGCTGAGCGGATGTTTTTGCGTGAAAGCCAGGCTTCAGCAGAGAGTGATTTAACCGCGCCGATTTGGCCGGGATTTTGGAGAACGTGAAGTGGCCCGTATAGCAGGCGTCAATATTCCGACGAACAAGCGCGTCGAGATCGCATTGCGGTATATCCATGGCATCGGAGCCCGCAAGGCAAAGGAAATTTGCGAGAAGGTCAACATCCCGATGGAGCGTCGGGTGAACGAACTTTCGGACGCCGAGGTGATCCAGATCCGTGAGACGATCGACCGCGATTATCTGGTGGAAGGCGACTTGCGCCGCGAAGTGGCGATGAACGTCAAGCGCCTGATGGATCTCGGCTGCTACCGGGGTCTCCGGCACCGCCGCGGTCTCCCGGTTCGCGGTCAGCGTACCCACACCAACGCGCGCACGCGCAAAGGCCCGGCCAAACCGATCGCCGGCAAGAAGAAGTAGCTTAGAGCAAAGGCATCCAGGTCATGGCCAAGGACAAGACGCGCATTCGCCGCAAAGAGCGGAAAAATATCACGTCGGGCGTCGCGCATGTGAACGCGACGTTCAACAACACGATGATCACGATCACCGATGCCCAGGGCAACGCGATCTCGTGGGCATCGGCAGGCATGATGGGCTTCAAGGGGTCGCGTAAATCGACGCCTTACGCAGCTCAGGTTGCCGCAGAAGAGGCCGGCAAGAAAGCCGCCGAGCACGGCATGAAGACGCTTGAGGTCGAGGTTCGCGGTCCGGGATCGGGTCGTGAATCCGCGCTGCGCGCGCTTCAGGGTGCAGGGTTCCAGATCACGTCGATTCGCGACGTGACGCCGATCCCGCACAACGGCTGCCGTCCGCCCAAGCGCCGGCGCGTGTGACACAGATTTGATGTACCGGCGGGAGTGCCCGCCGCGAGTTGCATATTAAAAACCTTTGCCGCCGGCGGACGCGATGAGCGTCGAAACAGGCAGGCGGCTTTTCGGAACGAGGTCCGCAGGTGATTCAGAAGAACTGGCAGGAGCTGATCAGGCCGAACAAGCTTGATATCAATCCGGGGCATGACCCCGACCGCGTGGCTGCGATCGTGGCCGAACCGCTGGAGCGCGGTTTCGGTCTTACGCTCGGCAATGCCCTGCGCCGTGTTCTGCTTTCGTCGCTTCAGGGCGCAGCAGTCAATTCGGTGCAGATCGACGGCGTCCTGCACGAGTTTTCGTCGATCGCCGGTGTGCGCGAGGACGTCACGGACGTCATCCTGAACATCAAGGAGATCGCGATCCGGATGCATGTCGAGGGTCCGAAGCGGCTGGTGCTGCGCAAGGAAGGCCCGGGTGTTGTGACCGCAGCAGACATCGAGCAGATTGCCGATGTCGAAGTGCTCAATCCGGAGCAGGTGCTGTGCACGCTTGATGACGGCGCCGAGATCCGCATGGAGTTCACGGTCAATACCGGCAAGGGCTACGTACCAGCCGACCGTAACCGTCCGGAAGACGCACCGATCGGCCTGATCCCGGTCGACAGCCTGTACAGCCCGGTCAAGAAGGTCTCCTACAAGGTCGAGAACACCCGTGAGGGGCAGATACTCGACTATGACAAGCTGACTCTGACCGTCGAGACCGATGGCTCGATCAAGCCGGAAGATGCCGTGGCGTTCGCCGCCCGCATCCTTCAGGACCAGTTGCAGACCTTCGTCAACTTCGAGGAGCCGCAGCGCGAGGTCGTCGAGGAGAAGGGGCCGGAGCTGGAGTTCAATGCAGCACTGCTCAAGAAGGTCGACGAACTGGAACTGTCGGTCCGCTCGGCAAACTGCTTGAAGAACGACAACATCGTCTATATCGGCGACCTGATCCAGAAGACGGAAGCGGAGATGCTGCGCACGCCGAACTTCGGCCGCAAGTCGCTCAACGAAATCAAGGAAGTGCTCGCCCAGATGGGTCTGCACCTCGGCATGGACGTCCCGAACTGGCCGCCGGAGAATATCGAGGAACTGGCCAAGCGGTTCGAGGATCACTACTAGGTTTTGAAATTTGTGCAGGCGCGGCGAAGGCGCCTGCAAACAGGAGTTCAGGGAGAAGGTCATGCGTCACCGCAATTCGGGCCGCAAGCTCAACCGGACGGCGAGCCACCGCAAGGCGATGTTCGCCAACATGGCCGCCGCGCTGATCAAGCACGAGCAGATCATCACCACCTTGCCGAAAGCCAAGGAACTGCGTCCGGTCGTCGAAAAGCTGATCACGCTGGGCAAGCGCGGTGATCTGCATGCCCGCCGGCAGGCGATCTCGAAGATCCGCGACAAGGCCATGGTGGCCAAGCTGTTCGAGACACTCGGACCGCGCTACCAGGAACGGAACGGTGGCTATACGCGCGTTCTCAAGGCCGGCTTCCGGTACGGAGATTCGGCGCCGATGGCTGTGATCGAGTTCGTCGACCGCGATCCCGACGCCCGCGGCCAGGATTCCGGCCCGGTCGAAGTGGACGACGCGGTTGAGAACGCGGAGGCGGCTGCCTAACTCTATCGTTGTGGCAGCTCAATCGATTGACGGATGGCGGCCGCTGGCCGCCATTTTTGTCTCTGGGCCTGTCTGGTATACAGGGACCTGAGAAAAGGATCACGATCATGCGGCAAATAGCGGTTTTCGCAATAGCGGTTCTGATAGTGCTGATTCTGGTGATGGCCAATGCACAGGCTCAGGAACGCAGGATTCCGGGCTCCCAGGGCGAGATCCAGCTTAGCTTCGCACCGATCGTGCGTGAGGCCGCGCCCGCCGTTGTCAACGTCTACAGCCGCCGTGTGGTCCGTCAGCGCCGGTCGGCATCCCCGTTTTTCGACGATCCGTTCTTCCGCCGTTTCTTCGGTGAGCGGGGCTTCGGCATTCCGCGGCAACGCGTGCAGCAGTCCCTCGGCTCGGGTGTCATTGTCAGCGAAGACGGATATGTCGTCACCAACCATCACGTGATCCGCGGCGGAACGGAAATCCAGGTCGTCCTGGCTGACCGGCGCGAGTTCGAAGCCAAGGTCGTGATCAAGGACGAGCAGACCGACCTTGCGGTCATGAAGATCAATGCGCCCGGCGAGAAATTTCCGTTTCTGGCGCTCCAGGATTCAGATGACCTCGAGGTCGGGGACCTGGTGCTGGCGATCGGCAACCCGTTCGGCGTGGGACAGACCGTGACCAGCGGCATTGTTTCAGCGCTCGCCCGGAGCCGGGTCGGCGTGTCCGACTTTCAGTCCTTCATCCAGACCGATGCGGCCATCAACCCGGGCAACTCCGGCGGCGCGCTGATCAACATGGCCGGCAACCTGATCGGCATCAATACGGCGATCTTCTCCCGCAGCGGCGGGTCCAACGGCATCGGGTTTGCCGTGCCCTCCAATATGGCGCGGGTGGTCATCGATGCGGCCCGCGGAGGTGGCAAGATCCGGCGCCCGTGGTTCGGGGCGGAGATGCAGCCGGTCACCCAGGACATCGCGGATTCACTCGGTCTGGCGAGGCCGACGGGTGCGATGGTGAAGTTCCTGCATCCCAAGGGTGCAGCAGCGCAAGCAGGACTGAAGCGCGGCGACATCATTGTCGAGATCGATGGCCGGGCCATCAACCAGCCGGCCGACTTCAACTACCGGTTCGCCACCTACAAGATCGGCGGCACGGCTGCCGTCAGGTATCTGCGGAGCGGCAAGTCCCGATCTGCGGACGTCCCGATCATGGCGCCGGTCGAGGATCCGCCGCGCAACGCCACGGTCGTGCGCGGGCGCAATCCGTTTGCCGGAGCCACGATCGCCAATCTCTCGCCGGCTCTGGCGCTGGAACTGAAGCGCAATATCGACGAGGCCGGTGTCGTTGTCCTCAAGGCGGGCAGGGGTACGGCGCGCCGACTCGGCTTCCGCCGTGGTGACATCATCGTTGCTGTCGAGGAGCGGCGCATGCGATCGGTCAGGGACGTGGTTAGAGCTGTTCGCAAGCGGCAGCCGGACTGGATCATCACGATCAAGCGCGGCGACCGGGTTTTCGAGACCACGGTCGACGGCTGATCCCCGCGCGGGTGCTGACCGCCCTCCGAAGAGGTTTCCATGACGTCATTGTTCGAGGCAGCCGGGCTGGAAGACGAAGCACCGCGCCCCCTTGCGGACCGTCTGCGCCCGGCCGCACTGCCTGACGTCGTCGGGCAGGACCATCTGGTGGGTCCTGACGGGACGCTCACAAAGATGCTCAGGTCGCAGCGTGCAACCTCGATCATCCTCTGGGGTCCGCCCGGCACCGGCAAGACGACGATCGCGCGCCTGCTGGCGGGTGAGACCGGGCTTCATTTCGAGGCCATGTCGGCGATCTTTTCCGGTGTCCAGGACCTGCGCAAGGCCTTCGATGCTGCCCGGGCCCGCCGGTCGGAAGGCCGCGGGACACTGCTGTTCGTTGACGAAATTCACCGGTTCAACCGAGCCCAGCAGGACGGCTTTCTTCCTTACATGGAGGACGGGACGGTCACGCTCGTGGGCGCCACGACGGAGAACCCGTCTTTCGAGCTGAATTCCGCTCTCCTGTCCCGGGCTCAGGTGCTCGTTCTGCACCGTCTCGACACGGCGGCGCTGGAAACGCTGATCACGCGTGCCGAGGCATTTGAAGAGCGGCCCCTGCCTCTGGATGACGACGCGAGAGCAAGTCTGGTGGCCATGTCCGACGGCGACGGCCGCTATGTGCTCAATCTCGTCGAGGAGATCTTTGCGACCATGTCTCCGGACGAAGCCGCACTCGATCGCGAAGGACTCGCCGAACTGGTTCAGCGGCGTGTGCCGCTCTACGACAAAGGGCGTGACGGTCACTACAATCTCATCAGCGCCCTGCACAAGTCGGTCAGGGGCTCGGACGCCGATGCGTCGCTTTACTGGCTGGCGCGCATGCTGACCGGCGGTGAGGATCCGCTCTACATTGCGCGCCGGGTCGTGCGCATGGCGGTCGAGGACATCGGGCTTGCCGATCCACAGGCGCTCGTTCAGGCCAATGCCGCCAAGGACGCCTATGAATTGCTCGGAAGCCCCGAAGGAGAACTGGCTCTGGCGCAGGCGGTCCTCTATGTGGCGACGGCGCCGAAGTCCAATGCCGCCTACAAAGCGTTCAAGGGGGCGATGGCGTCGGCGCGCGAGACAGGCAGTGTGGCGCCGCCAAAACATATCCTCAACGCCCCGACGAAGCTGATGAAAGAGGAAGGTTACGGCGAGGGATACGTCTATGACCACGATACCGGTGCGGCGTTTTCAGGGCAGAACTATTTCCCAGACACGATGGAGCGTCAGGTTTTCTACGCTCCGTCGCCGCGCGGCTTCGAGAAGGAGATCGAGAAGCGGCTTGCCTACTGGGCGAAACTGCGGGGAGGGGCCGGGTCGTGACAATGCTGTTGTGGGTTGCGATGGGCGGCGCGATCGGTGCTGCCGGGCGTCATCTCGTCGCCGGGCAGGCGCTGAAGCTGATGGGACCGAATTTCCCGTGGGGGACGCTGGCGGTCAATGTCGTCGGATCCTGCGTCATGGGGATCCTGATTGCGCTGATGGCCCACCGGCTCACACTTTCGCCTGAGATCAGGTCGTTCCTGACGACCGGTATCCTCGGCGGGTTCACGACGTTTTCGGCGTTTTCGCTCGACGTGGCCGTGATGGTCGAGCGCAAGGCCATGTCGCTGGCCGCACTATATATCGCTGGTTCGGTTCTTCTGTCGATCGCGGCGCTCTTCTTCGGCCTCTGGCTGATCCGGACTGTGCTGCAATGAGCGGTGTGGCCACAAGAGACGTCGGACCCGAGGAAGACGGAATGCGGCTTGACCGCTGGTTCAAGGTGCATTTTCCGGATCTGGCGCACGGCCGTCTGCAGAAGCTGTTGCGCACAGGCCAGGTGCGCGTGGACGGCGCGCGCAGCAAGGCCAACACGCGGCTGGAGTCGGGACAGACTGTCCGGATTCCGCCATTGCCGGAAGCAGACGTAAGGGCCGAAGAAAAACGTAAAACCACCCTGTCGCTCAAGGATGCCGAGTGGGTCCGATCGCTCGTGCTGCACCGGGACAAGGACGTCATTGTCATCAACAAGCCACCGGGTCTTGCGGTGCAGGGCGGAACCAAGACCGAACGGCATCTCGACGCCATGCTCGACGGGCTCAAGTTCGACGCCCCGGAACGCCCGCGGCTGGTGCACCGGCTCGACCGTGATACCAGCGGCGTGCTCGTGCTGGCACGGACACGCAACGCAGCCACACGGCTCGGCAAGGCCTTCAAGACCCACGAGGTGCGCAAGATCTACTGGGCTCTCGTGGCCGGTACGCCAAGGCCGGAGAACGGAACCGTCGACCTGCCGCTGATCAAGGCGGGCCGACATGGCGACCAGCGGGTCAGGCCGGCATATGAGGATGAAGACGGTGGCCAGTACGCTGTCACGCATTTCGCCACTGTTTCGCAGGCAGCGCCGCGCGCATCCTGGCTGGCTCTCTATCCGGTGACGGGACGCACCCATCAACTGCGCGCCCACATGGCCGCGATCGGGCATCCGATCATCGGCGACGGCAAGTACGGCGACGAAGAGCGCTCCGATGCCGGAACAGAAATCTCCCGCAAGCTTCATCTGCATGCCCGAACACTGATCCTGCCGCGTCGTGCTGGCAGGCCGCTCGAGGTGACGGCGCCTCTGCCGGAACATATGCAGGAAACCTGGGCGTTCCTCGGGTTCGACGAAGCGGACGGCGAGGATCCGTTCGAGGAGCTCGACCTGTGAGCGGTGCGCCGTTTCTTGTGGTGTTCGACTGCGACGGCACGCTCGTCGACAGCCAGCACATCATCACAGCGGCAATGGGCGAGGCCTTCGACGCCTTCGGCCTCGAATGCCCGCCGCGCAACGTGGTGCTTTCGGTGGTCGGACTGTCGCTGGTCGAAGCCGTCAGCACGATTGCCCCGGATCTCGGCCGCGAACGATCAATCGCCGTCGCCGAGCGTTACAAGGCCGCGTTCGCGGGCCTGCGTGCGCGCCGCGAGATCGCCGAACCGCTGTACGAAGGCGCACTTGAGGCCATCCATTTGCTTGACAGTCATGACGACGTGGTGCTCGGCATCGCCACCGGCAAGTCACAGCGCGGTGTGGCCAAACTGCTCGAACGCTTTGATTTGCATGGTCATTTCGTCACGATCCAGACGGCGGACGACGCGCCGTCCAAGCCGCATCCCGCGATGCTGGAGCAGGCCATGGCCGATGCCGGAGCGCTGCCGTCGGGCACGGTCATGATCGGGGATACAAGTTTCGATATGGACATGGCGGCCAACGCCTCGACGCACGCGGTCGGTGTGTCCTGGGGCTATCATCCGGCGGCCGACCTTGTGGCTGCCGGTGCTTTCTCGGTCATAGAACATTTCGATGACCTCGGCGGCGTAATTGCCGAACTGCGTCGGACACACGGAACAGGAACGGCTTGACCATGTCCGGTGAAGAGAAAGAAGAGCAGCGGAAAAGTGCGGATATGAGCGCTATCAAGGACTCCTGGGCACCGAAACTGCCCAAGCGGTTCTACAAGACAGTGGCGGTCGTCGAGACGGACGGCGGCTTCGAGGTGGTGCTCGACGAACGGCCGGTGCGCACGCCGCTCAAGAGCCCGTTGGTACTCGCCACCCGCGTGCTGTGTGACGCTGTTGCTGCGGAGTGGGAAGCCCAGGAAGAGCATGTCGACCCTGGAGCCATGCCACTCACACGCCTGGCCAACACCGCGCTTGACCGTGTTGCCCCGCGCCTCGACACAATCATCGAGGAAATCGTTTCCTATGCGGGCAATGATCTCCTGTGCTACCGCGCCGAAGGGCCGGATAGCCTGATCCTCCGCCAGGCCCAGCACTGGGACCCGGTTCTGGCCTGGGCCGAATCCCGGATCGGTGAAAAATTCGTTCTGGCTGAAGGGGTTATGCATCACGATCAGCCGGCCGAGACGCTCGGTGCGTTCGACCGGCTCATGCGTGAGCATGATGCGTTCACCCTGACGGCGATCCACAATGCGACGACGCTGACCGGTTCGGCCCTGATCGCGGCTGCCCTGGCGGCAGACGAAATCTCGGCCGATGCGGGCTGGGCGGCGGCCCATGTCGACGAGGACTGGCAGATCGAGCAATGGGGCCGTGACGAAGAAGCGGAGGCGCGGCGTCGCCGCCGCAGGGTCGAATTCGACGCGGCAATCCGTTTCATGACACTGGCAGGCGCCTGACCGGCGCCGGGCGGAATCCGCCCCGCCGCGACACCTGCGCCTAAGGTCGCAGTTCCCAAGATAGTCCGCAGGTGCTATCCCGCAGCGCAGCACCGTGATAGACACAGAATTCACTCTTACGTAAGGGGAGGGAAAGCGGGCAAGTGCGCGATATTCTAAGAGAACTTGAAGAACGCCGGGACGTCGCGAAACAGGGCGGTGGAGAACGGCGCATCGAAGCGCAGCATAACCGGGGCAAACTCACTGCGCGTGAGCGCATCGAGCTCTTCCTGGACAACGGATCGTTCGAGGAGTTCGACATGTTCGTCGAACACCGCTGTACCGACTTCGGCATGGAGAACCAGAAGGTGCCGGGCGACGGTGTCGTGACCGGGTGGGGCACTGTGAACGGCCGCACGGTCTACGTGTTCGCCAAGGACTTCACTGTGTTCGGCGGCTCGCTGTCGGAAACCCACGCGCGCAAGATCACCAAGATCCAGGATATGGCGCTGCGCAGCCGCACGCCGATCATCGGCCTGTTCGATGCCGGCGGTGCGCGGATTCAGGAAGGCGTGGCAGCCCTTGCCGGCTATGGCGAGGTTTTCCAACGCAATGTGCTGGCGTCCGGTGTCATTCCGCAGATCTCCGTGATCATGGGGCCGTGCGCGGGCGGCGACGTCTATTCGCCGGCGATGACCGATTTCATCTTCATGGTGCGCGACACGTCCTACATGTTCGTCACCGGCCCCGACGTGGTGAAGACGGTAACGAACGAGACCGTGACCGCGGAGGAACTGGGCGGGGCGAGTGTCCATGCCGCGAAGTCCTCCATTGCGGACGGCGCCTATGACAACGACGTTGAGGCGCTGCTGCAGATGCGCCGGCTGATCGACTTCCTGCCCGAAAGCAATGTTGCGGATGTCCCGGAAATGCCGAGCTTCGACGATGGCGAGCGCATGGAAATGTCGCTCGACACGCTTGTGCCGAGCAATCCCAATCAGCCCTACGATATCAAGGAAGTGATCCAAAAGGTCGCGGACGAGGGCGACTTCTTCGAAATCCAGGAAGCGTTTGCGCGCAATATCGTCACCGGTTTCGGCAGGCTCGAAGGCCGCACGGTCGGCTTCGTCGCCAACCAGCCAATGGTGCTTGCGGGTGTGCTCGACTCCGATGCCAGCCGCAAAGCGGCGCGCTTCGTGCGGTTCTGCGATTGCTTCAATATTCCGATCGTGACGTTTGTGGATGTCCCTGGTTTCCTGCCGGGTACCGCGCAGGAATATGGCGGTCTCATCAAGCATGGCGCCAAGCTCCTGTTCGCCTACGCCGAGGCCACAGTCCCCAAGGTGACGGTGATCACGCGGAAGGCCTATGGCGGCGCCTATGACGTCATGTCATCCAAGCATCTGCGCGGCGACGTCAACTATGCCTGGCCGTCGGCCGAGATTGCCGTCATGGGAGCCAAGGGCGCTGTCGAGATCATCTTCCGGCAGGATATCGGCGATGCCGACAAGATCGCCGAGAAGACCGCGGAGTACGAGGAGCGCTTCTGCTCACCCTTCGTTGCCGCCGAGCGAGGGTATATCGACGAGGTTATCCGGCCGCATTCGACGCGGCGGCGGATCACGCGGGCGCTCAACATGCTGCGTGACAAGCGGCTTGAGAACCCGTGGAAGAAACACGACAACATTCCGCTGTAGACGCGGACAATGACCAAAGAGATCAACTCCATGGGCGCGCGGCTAGCGACATTATTCCGGCCAGATTCCCATGATAGGCAGCGCGGGCAAGAACAACAGATGGCAATAGATCTTGAATCAACAGGACCGGGAGCGCGTTACGGTGAATACGAGTCAGGCCGAAGGCCACGGATCCGTCCTGCGGACCCTGTTACTGGCGGCGTTTGTGATCGGCGTGCTGGCCATTGTCGGCGTGACCTGGCTGAAAGGCGTGATCGTCTGGGGCATCCTTCAGGTTTTCTATCTGCTGCCGGACGCCTGGAACTGGCTGACGCGCGGGTTCTGACCGGACCCGGTGCTCCGGAGGGCGAAACGCTGAGGTCCTGTCTCGCCTTCGATGATCGGACTTTTGCGCGGGAGGGCCGGGGCCATGTTTGACAAGATTCTCATCGCAAACCGCGGCGAGATCGCCTGCCGCGTCATCAAGACCGCCCGCAAACTCGGTATCGCAACCGTCGCCGTCTATTCCGACGCCGACGCCAATGCGCTCCATGTCGAGATGGCCGACGAGGCGGTCCATATCGGCCCGCCGGCGGCGACCGAGTCTTATCTCGTCATCGACAAGATCCTCGACGCCATCAAGTCGACGGGCGCGCAGGCTGTGCATCCGGGATACGGGTTCCTGTCCGAGAATGCAGCGTTCGCGAAGGCGCTTGCCGATGCTGGCATCGCCTTCATCGGGCCGAACGTCAAAGCCATCGAGGTGATGGGCGACAAGATCGAGTCCAAGAAATTCGCCAACGATGCGGAAGTCAGCACGGTGCCAGGCTATCTGGGTGTGATCGAGGATAGTGACGAAGCGGTCAAAATCGCCGACGACATCGGCTATCCGGTCATGATCAAGGCATCGGCCGGCGGTGGCGGCAAGGGCATGCGTATCGCGTGGAGCCGGGACGAAGTGGCGGAAGGATTTGCGTCTTCCATGTCCGAAGCGCGCTCCAGTTTCGGCGACGACCGGGTATTCATCGAAAAGTTCATCACCGAGCCGCGGCACATCGAAATTCAGGTGATGGCGGACAAGCATGGCAATGCCATCTACCTGGCTGAGCGGGAATGCTCGATCCAGCGCCGCAACCAGAAGGTGATCGAGGAAGCGCCGAGCCCGTTCCTTGACGAAGCGACGCGCAAGGCGATGGGCGAACAGGCGGTGGCGCTTGCGAAGGCGGTCGATTACGAGAGCGCCGGAACCGTGGAGTTCATCGTCGATGCCGACCGCAACTTCTATTTCCTGGAAATGAACACACGACTTCAGGTGGAGCATCCGGTGACGGAACTGATCACCGGTGTGGACCTTGTCGAACAGA
This sequence comes from Hyphomicrobiales bacterium, assembly GCA_965198845.1. GTDB lineage: Bacteria > Pseudomonadota > Alphaproteobacteria > Rhizobiales > JAJFHC01 > CBDAQD01. Next base: position 3,872,790 of record CBDAQD010000002.1, on the reverse strand, counting down.
TGATCCGTGTCGCGGCCGGCGAGACGCTCAGCATTGCCCAGGACGACATCAAGATCGACGGCTGGGCGATCGAATCCCGTATCTATGCCGAGGATCCGTATCGCAACTTCCTGCCGTCCACGGGCCGTCTGGTGCGCTATCAGCCGCCGAAGGAAGGCACGGACGAGCACGCGCAGACCGTGCGCAACGATACCGGTGTCTACGAGGGCGGCGAGATCTCGGTCTATTACGACCCGATGATCGCCAAGCTCTGCACGCATGCGCCTGACCGGGACCGGGCCGTGAAGCACATGAGCGGTGCACTCGACAGCTTCTACATCGAGGGCATCCAGCACAATATCCCGTTCCTTGCCGCACTGATGCGCCATCCGCGTTGGGTCGAAGGGCGGTTGACGACGGCCTTCATCGCGGAGGAGTACCCGGACGGCTTTGGTGGCGCGGAGCTGACTGAGGACATCCGGCTGAGGATGGTCTCCGTCGCCGCGGCGATCGACCATCTTGAAAACAAGCGCAAGCGGGCCATTAGCGGACAAATGGGCGGCAAGGCCGTCGAGTTTTCGAGCGAGCGCGTCGTGCGCTATGACGGTCAGGCCAGCGCGGTGACCGTGGCGGACGACGGTCCGCTGGTCCGGATTACCCATGATAGCGAAGGCGGAAACCATGAATCGGTCGTCGAAAGCAGCTGGCGGCCGGGCACGCCGGTTTGGCAGGGCCGGATCGACGGCCGGAAGTGCGCCATCCAGGTGGGCCGTGTTCTTAACGGCTACCGGCTGACCCATGCGGGCGTCGCTATGGACTTCCATGTCTACACCCCGCGGGAGAGCGAGCTTGCCGCGCTCATGCCGGTCAAGGAGGCGCCCGACACATCGAAGATGCTGCTGTGCCCGATGCCCGGGCTGGTGGTTTCGATCGCGGTTGAGGTCGGTCAGGCGGTCAAGGCCGGCGAAACCCTTTGCGTCGTCGAGGCGATGAAGATGGAGAACATCCTGCGCGCCGAACGCGATGTCACCGTATCGAGCCTGCAGTGCGCTCCGGGCGATATCCTGGCCGTAGACGCGGTGATCATGGAGTTCGAGTAGGGGCTGTCGCTCAGGCCTTGCGCTCAGGCGCACCCCATTCATCGATGAGTGCCCGGAACACGCGGTCGAGCGCGTCCTGGTCTACGATCTCGTCGAGATTCTCCAAGAGGAACGTCAGCAGGTAGTTATTGCCGAAGCCGTAGTCGGCGTTGAGTGCGCGCAGACATGCGTAGGCCTTGTCGGTCATGGCGACGTTGAACCGTTTGGGCAAGGGATAATGTTTCTTCGCGGGCATGAACCGGTCCTCCAGGTTCCTGCATTGAATTCACGCTAACGAAGATAGCCCAGCGGGAGCTCGTTGGTGCTCTTGATTTCCTCCATGGCGAAGCTCGAACTGACGTCGGTCAGGCCCGGCACTTGGATCAGGCGCTTGTAGACCGCGTCGTAACCGGCGATATCCGGCACGACCACGCGCAGCATGTAATCGACCGTGCCGCTCATGCGGTAGAAGTCGACCACCTCCTCGATGCGGGCAACCTCGCGGGCCAGGATCTCCAGTCCTTCTGCCGAGTGGGCATTGGTCCGGATGTTGACGAAGACCGTGACACCGACATTCAGCGCTTCGCGATCGAGCAGGGCGACACGGCGGGCGATGACGCCCGATTTCTCCATGTTCTGGATGCGGCGCCAGCACGGTGTGGTGCTGATGCCGGCCTTCTCCGCAATGGCCGCGACAGGCTGGCTCGCATCGCGCTGCAATTCGCGCAGAATCCTGCGATCAATCTCGTCCATTCCCAAAACCTCGAATATGTTAGAATAATTTTCTAAAATATAGCGCATAAACGCAAAAATTTGGAAACAATCTCTCCGAAATCAGCGGCATTATTCCTGAAACTGGCAACGGGAAAAACGCCGATGAATTCCTTGTTCACACACCATCCGGCCAGCGTCGGAGAAACCTATTTCCAGCATTTGCGGCATGCCGCATCGTTTTCGGGCATGATGCTTCTGGGCGCGTTCTGCTGTGCCGTACATGCGCTCCTGCCGTTCATGTTCGAGCGCACCGGGAGCCGAATCATTTCAACTCTTTACGATCGGATGCTGGTAAATCGCGCGAAGTTGTCCGGCCAGGACAAGCTGCCGGCCAACGCGACCGCCGAAATCAGCCACTGACAATATCGTCGCGGTCCCGGGATTTCCGGCCGCTTTGCCTCGTCTGCGCCCTGTTTGGTGATAGAGTGCCCCGCAACGGAGCACGGTTTCGCACGGCCGGGAGCAGCGAATGGACAATATTGACTGGAAACAGTTCTTTCTGTCAGCCGAAGGGCGGTTGAACCGTCAGCCCTGGTGGTTGGCGGTGATGCTGTTCGTCACGGTCGAATTCGTCGTCGGCGGTCTTTTCGGGGAGGGCTTCATCGCGCTCTTGCTGTTCTTTTTCATGCTCTACTCGCTGATTTGCATCTGCGCCAAGCGGTGCCACGACCGCGGCAAATCCGGGTGGTGGTGTATCCTGCTGTTCGTCCCCATTGTCGGTTTCTTCTGGGCGGTGATCGACCTGGGCATTCTCGAAGGCGACCAGGGACCCAATGAGTACGGGCCCGACCCGCTCGCGGCATAAATCCGCGCCGCTAAGCGTATCCCGGGTTCCGGAACAGAGCGATCAGACAGTCACCGTCGGGCCGAACACGTTCTCGAACGCCTGACGCAACGCGACATCGGCATCGGCCATAGTGACCGGCAGACCCAGGTCGACCAGGCTGGTTACGCCGTGGCCGGTAACGCCGCAGGGCACGATGCCTTCGAAGTGATCAAGCTCCGGATCGACATTGAGGCTGATGCCATGGAACGAGACCCAGCGGCGCATGCGAATGCCGATGGCGGCAATCTTGTCCTCGCGGCCTGGCCCTAGCTCGGGCCGGGCCACCCAGACGCCGACGCGGTCCTCGCGCCGCTCGCCTCTGACGTTGAAGGCATCGAGGGTCTCGATGATCCAGCGTTCGAGATCGGCAACGAAGGCGCGCACGTCCGGACGGCGGGCATTGAGATCGAGCATCACATAGGCGACCCGCTGGCCGGGACCGTGATAGGTGTACTGGCCGCCGCGACCGGTGCGGTAGACGGGGAAACGGTCGGGCACAAGCAGGTCCGCCGGGTCAGCACTGGTGCCGGCGGTGTAGAGCGGCGGATGCTCCAGCAGCCACACCAGCTCTCGCGCCTTGCCGGATGCGATCGCCTCGACCCGCGACTCCATTTCTGCGACTGCGATGTCATAGTCGATGGGCGCCGTGCTGATCCGCCACTCCACGGGCTGGAGACCCGCTGTTTGTGCGGAATTTTGTGCAAGGGCCTGGCGCGACTTAACCATCTGGTAACCATAACGTGAAAGGGTCGAACAGCCGCCGGGGAGGCGGCGCATGGGCCTAGACATAGCTTGCCGGAGGGCGTTCGTGAATAGCGTTGGAAGCGTTTCCGTTGAAGTCGCCGTTGTGCTCGGGACTGCGAGCATGCCGATCCACCAGCTCCTGCGCATGGGCCGCGGGGCGGTGATCGAGCTCACGACGGATCCGGAAGACAAGGTCGAACTGCTCGCCAACAACGTGCCGGTGGCGAAGGGCGAGGTGGTGGTCAGCGACAACAAGATCGCCATCGAGGTCACCGATACCCTGACGCGCGAGGATGTTCCGGAATAGCAGGTCACGGGCCGGCATTTTCTCGAAATTGAGTTCTTGTTCACCGCGAGCGGATTTGTTACATCCGTGCCGGTCACTGACATGTGCGGTCGTGGCGGAATTGGTAGACGCGCAGCGTTGAGGTCGCTGTGGGGTAAAACCCGTGGAAGTTCGAGTCTTCTCGACCGCACCAAATTTCCTTCAAATCGAGCTGGAATCTGACGCGCGGCGAAATTGGCCCGCGTGACCGACTTCGCGTCAAACCCATGCGGTGAAGGCGATGAAAGAGTCGGCCTTGTGCACGGTGACCGAAATTTTTCCGAATATCAGTGAAGTTCCGCTTAGGCGTTCTGCCGGCATTCTGTATGCAGTTCTTGGCTAGATGTTTTGAAGGATCTCCATTCATGAAATCCCGGACATTTGCCGCCATCGCACTGATTACGCTTTTCACGGCAATCCCCGCCAGCGGAAAGAACATGTTCTGGAGCGATGAATTCATCATCGGACAGTTCAACAAATACAATGACATTCAGGTACACGTTACCGGCGTCAAGCAGCGGTACAAGGTCCTGCAGACGCTGGAGGTCGACCTGCAGAAAGGCGCCCCTCAATATGGCGGATACAGAGGCCTGACCGATGTCCTTCAGGTCATGAGCCGTCAGGCGGAAGCGCTGGGAGCACATGCAATCATCCGGTTCAAGTATGTCGACGTACCCATGAGCCTGCTGAGTTGGGGTTCAATCAGCGGCACCGGAGTTGCAATCAGATACCACGGTCGTCCACCAGCCAAAAAGAAACCCAAAGTCGACCCTAGGGCGCGCAGGAACTTGTCGGATCCCGACGGCGGGCGGTGACAACCGGAACGTCCGCCAATGCAAGTGCAAGGGATCGACGGCAAGTGGTGGGTGTCGTCTCAGGCTTGTTTGCCTGGACAAGCTGTTGGGTTCTGACGTTGGTCGGTCAGGCGGCGTGACGACGGTCAGGCACTATTTCTACGCTGCGGCCTTGTCGCGCTCCGCGGTTTCGGCCGCGGCAAAATGAGGCCACCGGTCGGGGTCGATGTCGCCGTTTGCCTGGACCCCGAATTGCTGCTGCAGTCCTTCCAGGATCTGCGGGTCGAGCGGCATCTCGACATTTGCGGGCATTCCGCTCTCGATCGAATTTGCGATAGCCCGCAGGCGATTCTGCAGGACCGCCCCGAGCAATGCGTGCCGGAGCAAGGCAGCGCCGTATCTTCGCGGCGCCGGGCGGAAACCGTCCTTGCCGAACGAAGCGGCCGAATAGAGTTCGAAGTGCGCATGAAATTCCGAGATCTGCGCGGCAAGCTGCCATCCCAGCAGTCCAAGGCGTTCCGAAACCAGCGGAAAGATCATCGGCGTCATGTAGCCGGGCTTTATGTATGAGAAATCGGGGCGCTCGCCGCCTTCAGCCGATGCGTTTTTTTCCGCGTCGGCCAGGTGACTGTGTATGGCTTCGATCTGCGCCCACATGCCGCTGACGCAAGTTCTCAGTTCGCTGGCGAGTGCCCTGGCGAGGTCGGCGGTCTCTGCCGTCTGGCGCCGCTCGCGTTCGGTCTCGGCGGCTCTTGCGTGCTCTTCGCGGCGTTCGAGCTCGCGCTTGTGACGCGCCTCGATAAGCGACAACTCCCTCTTGTGCATACGTGCGATTGCATCGGTCTGAACGCGCATGATGTAGAAAAAGGCGACCACGGCCGCGATGAACAGAATGCCCGTTGCAATCGCCTGATAGCGATAGATCAGGAATGCTCCAAGAGAATTGAACGGCTCCCCGTTCAAACTCGCCCCCTCCGGCGCAGGCCAGAGGCCGATCCCCAAGACAAAAACTAACGCAGCCAGTGACCGTACTACGATAGCGATATTAGTCGTCGAGCCAGACTCCATGATTTCCCCCCAACCAGGAACGACCACTCCACTCACAGCCGATCATGATCTTGACTGATTCGTTTAAGAGTTGCACGGCAAGGTTGAGTCAATTGCAATTTTCAGTCGCCACCGGGGGAGAATCGGTGGCGCTGACACCATGTCTCCACCTCGGGCGACCGGTTGAACCTCGCAAAGGACAGGGCGATTACGCCTGCTCGTAGACGATCGCGCGGATCGGGGAGGGGCCGGACCCGGTTGCCGGATTGAGCGCTTCCGGACAGTTGGAAAGCACGGTGAGCACATTCATATCGGCACGGAGGTCGACATAATCGCCGGGCTTCGACCGGCCGTCGACAATGGCGGCCGAACCGTCCGGCTCGACCGGCACATACATGAAGAAGTTGACGTTGGGCACGACGTACTCGGGGCCGAGGCCGTGGCGGGCCAGTTCCTCTTCGAAGTTTTTCTGACAGCAGCGCGGGTTGGTCTGGCCGTATCGGATCTCGTCGAGCTTGAACGAGCAGCAGCCGAAAATGGTGTCGTGCCTGCCGCAGGTGTCCTCGACGACGGTCATCATCGGCCGTGCTTCGACCGAGCGCAGGACCGATCCTTTTGACAGAAAGATGTTGCCCGGGATCTTCATGGTGTTCGGCGCGTGGTAGCGCTCGGCCGGATCGTCGGCGTTGTAACACAGGAAGTCGATCGCCTGCTGACCCTCGAGGTCGATGAGGCGCAGGACCTGGCCCTGTTCAATGCGAGCGCTCCACGGCATGCAGGCGGGCACGACCGTGTCCTCGATGATGGTCGCGCCGGCGGGGAGGGGAGTGTCGGTCATGATCGCTCTGTCCTTTTTCTGTTCTCTCAATCGTGCAACGGATCTCACAACTGGTCCATGGTTCAGTGCGGTTTCACTCTTTCGTCATTCGGCAATTTCGTTCCCCGGTTGTCCGAAGGGCAGACCGGGGCCGTAAAGAACTCAGGCCTTAGTTTGGAACGGTCCCGGACAGCCCTTGCGGGCTTCCGGGAAACGAATACTCCCCGGTGGCCGACGGTGTTGTGGCAGGACTCACGCCGGGCCGAACCGGAACGGGCTATCATCAGAGGAACTGGCCCAGATCCATCCGGGTGTTCGCAATGAATGCCATGACCTATGCCGCCCGCCTGCTTGTCCTGAGTTTTGTCGCAGTCCCCTGGTTTTTCGGGGCGGCCCTCGTCGCCGCCGTGAATGCGCCGGTCGGCAGCCGGATGGGCTTTGCGGCCAACCGGTTCGCCCTGCGGCTGTTCGGTGTGACCGTATCGGTTGAAAACCGGAATCCGCCGGATCGCGAATTGGCCGGCTGCGTATTCGTGCTGCTGAACCAGACCAGTCTTCTGGACGGCACGCTGGGTTCCGTTACGGTGCCGCCGCCGTTCAGGGCGGTGACAAACATCGAGTATGCACTCATACCCGTGGTCGGCTGGGCATCTGCCGCGTTCGCCTGGGTGGTCGTCCGCCAGTGGCCGGCGCAGGCCCGGCGGGTGTTCGGCAGAATGGGCGCATTTCTCAGCGAAGGCGGGAACATCTACGTCTCGATCGAGGGACAGCGGTCGCAGGACGGCGGGCTGTGTCCCTACAAGAAGGGGCCGGCGGTGCTGGCGATCCGGAACCGCGCCCCGATCATTCCCGTCTATGTTCACGGCGCCGGGGACCGCATGCCCCACGGTTCCTGGGTCGTGCGGCCAGGTCCCGTGCAGGTCTGTTTTCTGCCCGAAGTCAGCACGGACGGTTTGACCTATGAGGATCGGGACAGACTGGTCGGTCAGCTTCGGGCCATCGCGGAACGGGAGATGGCTCCACAGGACGAAGCGCGCCATTGATGTCTTGTCCCGTGCATCGGTGAGGGTTGAAGTATCATTTGAGGGTGCGACCACTGTTCTTGTCATTCCCGAGAAGTCGGGAATCCAGGGCAACTTGCGACGGCTACGCATTCCTGCCTCTGGATCCCCGCCTGCGCGGGGATGACGGGGGAGTAACAGCAATTCCCGTTCCCCGTGGCCGCCAGAACGCCTATAACCTTTGCCAGTCGCCGAATCCCGTTCGCGGGCCGGCGCGGAGTCACGCCAGCATCGAGCGCGAAGGTGGCCGATGAGCGAAGCCGCGGAATGGGATGACGAAGGCGAACTGCAGGTTCGCGACGAGGAGGGCGATATCTCGCCGCTGTTCGTTGCGGCTGTCGTTGGTGCCGTCAATTTCGGCGAAGAGGCGGCCGTCCACGACCTGACCTACGACCTGCACGAAGCGGACATGGCGGACCTGATCGCCGTGCTACCGTCCGGCGACCGCGAGGCGCTGCTTGAGCTTCTGGGCACCGATCTCAACTACCAGGTCCTGACAGAACTCGAAGAGTCGGTGCGTGACGACGTCATTGACGTGCTGCCCACGGAGACCCTTGCCGAGGCGGTCAAGGAGCTTGATTCCGATGATGCCGTGTATCTGCTGGAAGATCTCGGTGAGCGCGAGCAGATCGAGATCCTGGAGAAGCTGCCGGAGCTCGACCGCGCGGCCGTCAAACGCAGCCTCGACTATCCGGAAGACAGTGCCGGCCGGCTCATGCAGAGCGAGTTCGTGGCGGTGCCGCCGTTCTGGACCGTCGGCCAGACCATCGACTACATGCGCACGGCGGAGGATCTGCCGAACAATTTCTTTGAGATCTTCATTGTCGATCCCGGATATCACCTGATCGGGACGATCCCGGTGAGCAGGATTCTCCGCACCAGGCGCGAGTTCTCCGTCCAGGACATCATGGATGCCGACCAGACGCTGATCCCGGTGGATGAGGATCAGGAGGACGTGGCGCACCGCTTCGAGCGCTACAATCTCGTTTCCGCCGCGGTCGTTGACGCGGACCAGAGGCTGGTCGGCGTGGTCACCATTGATGACGTGGTCGACGTGATCCAGGAGGAGGCGAGCGAGGACATCCGGCTGCTCGGCGGTGTCGGCGACGAGGGAATCGCGGACACGGTCTGGGAGACGACGCGCAACCGGTTCATCTGGCTTTTGGCCAACCTGGGGACGGCCATCGTCGCGTCGCTTGTCATCAGCATCTTCGATGCCACGATCGAACAGATGGTAGCGCTCGCCGTGCTCATGCCTATCGTAGCGTCCATGGGCGGCAATGCGGGGACCCAGACCATGACCGTGGCGGTGCGCGCCATCGCGACGCGCGATCTTGTACCGCTCAACGCCGGACGTATCATCACCCGTGAAACGCTGGTCGGCCTGCTCAACGGCGTCGCGTTTGCCATCATTCTCGGTGCGGTGGCGTATTTCTGGTTCGGCCAGAGCCAGCTTGGTGTCGTCATCGCGATTGCCATGGTGGTCAACATGCTGGTGGCCGGCATTTCGGGCATTCTCATTCCGCTGGCTCTCGACAAGCTCGACGCCGATCCGGCGATCGCATCAACCGTGTTCGTGACGACCGTCACCGATGTCGTCGGATTCTTCGCGTTTCTCGGTCTCGCGGCACTCTGGCTGGTCTGACAAACCGGCTTTCCGGATAAATCCTGCCTTACCCCGAATCTGAAACTCCCAGCCGATACAGACCGTTATCGGCTCCGGTTAGAGTCTGATTCACTTGTTAACTTTTATTGACTTTTACGTAAGAGTAAAAAGTGATATGCAAGGCCGAATTCAGACAGCCAAGGGCGGTTCAGCCATGCAGGCCGACAAGATTGCCGACGTGCCGGAGTTCTACGGGATTACCGAGTTGACCCGGGAATTCGGCGTGTCCACGCGCACGATCCGGTTCTACGAGGACGAGGGCATGCTGAGTCCGGTGCGCGACGGCCGCCACCGGCTGTTCCGGCCGAGCGACCGGGTTCGGCTGAAGCTGATCCTGCGCGGCAAGCGTCTTGGTCTGAGCCTTGCGGAAATCCGCGAGATCATCAACATGTACGATGCCGAGCCGGGCGAGGTGGGTCAGCTCTCGCTGTTGCTGGAAAAGATCGCGGACCGGCGCCTGGACCTTCTCCAGAAGCAGCGCGACATCGAAAAGACGCTGGAAGAGCTCGACGAGGTCGAGCGGAAATGCCGGAGCCGGCTTGACGAACTGGGGGACAAGACGTGACCGCGCCTCGGTTCGAGCCCCGCAATCCGGATTTCGCGGCGCGCACGCGAGACAGCTTCCTGCGCCAGTCCTTCATGAACACGCTGGGCGCGGAGTTGCAGGCAGTGGAGCCTGGCGAGGTCACGATAAGGCTCGAACATCGGCCGGACCTGTGCCAGCAGCACGGGTTCTTCCACGGCGGCGTGGTGGGCACGCTGGCGGATAATGCTGGCGGCTATGCGACGTTCTCGCTGCTCGCGAAAGACGATTCCGTGCTGACGGTCGAATACAAGCTCAACCTGATGGCCCCGGCGGAAGGCGAAGCGCTGGTGGTCAGGGGCAGCGTCGTGCGCGCCGGCCGGACGATTACGGTCGCGCGTTCGGAAGTGAGTGTGCTGCGGAGTGGAACTGCGGTACCGTGTGCGGAAATGCTCGGTACATTCATGACACTCCACGGGAAATCTGATCATGCGCCTCCATCAGCGTAGGCGGCGGCGACGTTTGCCGCTGCTTCTGAGGCTGGGGATAACATTAGGGCTCGCGGGTGTGACCGTCATGCTTGGAAGCTATGTCTACTATCTGCGCTACGAGCCCAGCCGGTCGACCTATCCAATCCACGGGATCGACGTGTCTCATCACCAGGGGGCGATCGACTGGGACGCCGTCAAGAAGGAAGGCGTCAAGTTCGTCTACATGAAGGCGACCGAAGGCGGCGACTTCAAGGACACGAAGTTTCAGACCAACTGGACCGAGGCGGCCCGTGTTGGCATTCCCCGCGGGGCGTATCATTTCTTCACGCTGTGCAAGTCCGGCGCCGAGCAGGCCTCCAACTTCATGGACTCCGTGCCTGTCGATGAAGCCGCGCTGCCACCAGCGGTCGATCTCGAATTTGGCGGCAATTGCGGGGCCCGTCCGGACACCACCGAGATCCTGCGGGAAATTCTGGTCTACCTGAACCGCCTGGAACGCCACTACGGCAAGAAGCCGGTGATCTACGTCACCAAGGAGTTCTACCAGGCCTACCTGCAGTCGATGTTCGAGGACTATGCGTTCTGGCTGCGCGGCATCATCTTCAAGCCCGACTACGGGCCTCCAGGCTGGGCGATCTGGCAATTTCACAACAAGGGACAGCGCGACGGTATCGAGACGCCCGTCGATCTCAATGTCTTCAGTCTCGACGCGGAGGCGTTCGAGGAGTTCAAGAAATCCGGCAGGCTCGCGAGCAGCGGCTGACGCCGATCCGGATGATCATAAACACGGGCGGCAGGTGCCCGCCGACAGGAAAGAGCAAGAGACAATGATCCCCAACGAATACCCCTCGCTGAACTTTCACCTGGGCGATACGGCCGACATGCTGCGCGACACGGTGCGGTCGTTCACGGCCGACAAGATCACGCCGCGGGCGGCGGAAATCGATGAGAGCAACCAGTTCCCGCGCGATCTGTGGCCGCAGCTTGGCGAGCTGGGCCTGCACGGCATCACGGTCGAGGAAGAATACGGCGGCACCGGCATGGGCTATCTCGAGCATGTAGTCGCCATGGAGGAGATCAGCCGCGGTTCTGCCAGTGTCGGCCTGTCCTACGGGGCGCATTCCAACCTGTGTGTGAACCAGATCCGCCGCAACGGTACTGACGAGCAGCGGGCACGCTATCTGCCGAAGCTGATGTCGGGCGAGCATGTGGGCTCGCTCGCCATGTCGGAACCGGGAGCGGGCTCGGATGTCGTCGGCATGAAGCTGCGGGCCGACAAGAAGGGCGACCGGTACGTCCTCAACGGGTCGAAGATGTGGATCACCAACGGACCGGAAGCGGACACCCTGGTGGTCTACGCCAAGACCGATCCGGACGCCGGCCCGCGCGGCATCACGGCGTTCCTGATCGAGAAGGATTTCAAGGGGTTCTCGACGGCACAGAAGCTCGACAAGCTCGGCATGCGCGGCTCCGACACCTGCGAACTGGTGTTCGAGGACTGCGAGGTGCCGGAAGAGAATGTCATGGGCGGGCTCGGGCGGGGTGTGAACGTCCTGATGAGCGGCCTCGACTACGAACGCGCCGTGCTGGCCGCCGGCCCGCTCGGCATCATGCAGGCCTGCATGGACATCGTGGTCCCGTATCTCCACGAGCGGCACCAGTTCGGCAAGCCGATCGGCACGTTCCAGCTCATGCAGGGCAAGCTTGCCGATATGTATACGACCATGAACGCCTGCAAGGCCTACGTCTATGCGGTCGCCAAGGCGTGCGACGAGGGCCAGACCACGCGCAAGGATGCCGCCGGCGCCATCCTCTATGCCGCCGAGAAGGCGACCTGGATGGCGCTCGAGGCGATCCAGACCCTCGGCGGCAACGGCTATATCAACGAATACCCGACGGGACGCCTGCTGCGGGACGCCAAGCTCTATGAGATCGGCGCGGGCACATCCGAGATCCGCCGCATGCTGATCGGCCGCGAGCTGTTCGAGGAGACTGCATGACCCGAAGGTTGCCTGCGGTTCTGGCTCTTATGCTCTGCGTGCTGCCGACGGCGGCCGGCGCTGCCGGTCTCGATGAGCCGGGCGCCGATGACGAGGCGCGGATAACGCAATGCCTGTCCGGTGCCGACGGCTCCGAGGAGAAATGCATTTCCCTCGTCTCGGACCCGTGCATGGCGTTGCCCGGCGGCGAGACGACAGTCGGGATCACCGCCTGCTTTCGCCGCGAGTCCAAGGTCTGGGACGGAATGCTCAACCGGGATTACAAGGCGCTGAAGCGCGCGATGTCGCGGGAGGAGTTCGTCGCCCTGCGCGACATCCAGCGGGCCTGGATCAAGTACCGCGACCTGAAATGCGCCTATCCCCGTACGGTGATCAAGGGGACGATCGCGGGCAATTTCTCGGCAAGCTGCTTCAACACCGAAACGGCACGGCGGGCGATCGATCTGAAGCGCTGGCGGGACTGGATGAACCAGTGATGCAGTTCACGCTTCTAACGCCCCATCCGCGCGACCAAAAGACCCGCCACCGTGAGCAGAAGTGCGATTACGGTCGCCGGGACGATGGCTTCGCCGAGCAGCAGTGCACCGAGAATGACGCCGGCCACAGGCATGATGTAGGCCGCAAGGGTCATGTAGCTGACGCCGACCGTGGTGGCGATGTGGAAGCGCAGGACGTAGGAAATGCCGGACACGAAGATGCCGAGATAGAGCAGGGCGGCAATGCCCGGCAGGCTGATCTCGCTTACGGACGGCATGTCGGTGAAAGCGAGGAAGGGCAGCATGGCCACCAGAGCCACCCCCATGTTGGCGCCGGCCATGGCTTCAGCGCTGGTGTCGGGAACGTGCCGGATCATGGCCCCGGAGATGACGAAACAGACATTGGCGAGAAAGATGGCGAGGGCAGGCGTGAGGTCGCCGCTGCCACCTTGGAGGGCTTCAGTACCGATGACCGTCGCGACGCCCGAGATGCCGAGCAGGACGCCCGCGAACTTGTAGACCGTGAAGCGATCGTCGCCGGTGGTGAAATGGGCAAGTACGAGGGCCAGCAACGGTCCGGAACTCATGATCAGCGCCGCGACGCCGGAAGCGATGAACTGTTCGGCCCAGGCGATGAGCCAGAACGGGATCACGGTGTTGAGCATGCCCATGACGGTCAGCATGGCCCACTGGCGTCTCGTGGTTGGAATCCTGACGCCGCGCCACAGAAGCCAGGCCCAGATCAGCACAAAGGCGATGGCGACCCGCACAAAGACAAGAACAACCGGTCCGACCTCCTCGACGCCGACCTTGATGGCGGCAAACGCCGAGCCCCACAGAGTGCCGAGCAGAACGACAAGCAGGAAATCGGACAAGGTCGGTTTGCGGATTGGCGACATGAGACAACGCGGAGCAAGACCCGTCCGTTTTTGGCGCGCATCGAGGCGCTGCCGGACCGGGACGGGAATTTGTTGTGATAACGGGCCGGAGCCCGAAGAGACTGAAAGCAAACGAGATTTAGCAGGAAGTGAGAGAAATGGAAAACGGTTCTGATCCCATCGTCATTGCAGCCATCGCGCGCACGCCCATGGGCGGTTTCCAGGGTGATTTCGAGGCGGTAAGCGCATCTGAACTCGGCGCCGCCGCGATCCGCGAAGCGGTTGCCCGTGCCGGGATCACGGCAGAGGATGTGGACGAGGTCCTGATGGGCTGCGTCTTGCCAGCCGGGCAGGGACAGGCGCCGGCGCGTCAGGCCGCCCTCGGTGCTGGCCTGCCGAAGTCCGTGCCGTGCACGACGGTCAACAAGATGTGCGGGTCCGGCATGAAAACGGTGATGATGGGCTACCAGCAGCTTCATGCCTCCCCCGATGATGTGATCGTGGCGGGCGGCATGGAAAGCATGACAAACGCGCCATACCTGCTGCCGAAAGCACGCGGCGGCATGCGGCTCGGTCACGGCCAGGTCATGGATCACATGTTCCTCGACGGCCTCGAGGATGCCTATGACAAGGGTCGTCTCATGGGGACTTTTGCCGAGGACACGGCACAGCACTACCAGTTCACCCGTGAGGCTCAGGATGCCTATGCCATCGAGTCCCTGAACCGGGCCAAGACCGCCGGCGAGAACGGCAGCTTCGATCGGGAAATCGTGAAGGTCACGGTCAAGACCCGCAAGGGCGAACACGACGTGACCATCGACGAGCAGCCGGGCAAGGCCAATCTGGAGAAGATCCCGACACTCAAACCTGCCTTTGCCAAGGACGGTACGGTGACACCGGCCAACTCGAGCTCGATCTCAGACGGCGCGGCGGCTCTCGTGCTGATGCGCCAGTCCCAGGCGGAAAAGCGCGGCGCGACGCCGCTGGCGAAGATCGTCGGCTGTTCCAGTCATGCCCAGGCGCCGGCCTGGTTCACCACGGCGCCCGTCGACGCCATCGGCAAGCTGCTCGACAGCACCGGCTGGTCGAAAGACGAGGTCGATCTCTACGAAATCAACGAGGCCTTTGCCGTCGTCGCAATGGCGGCCATGCGCGATCTCGACTTGCCGCATGACAAGGTCAACGTGCATGGCGGGGCCTGCGCGCTCGGGCATCCGATCGGCGCTTCCGGTGCACGCATTCTGGTGACGCTGCTGGCAGCGCTGGAGAAGTACGATCTGAGGCGCGGTGTCGCGTCGCTCTGCATCGGCGGCGGCGAAGCCACTGCCGTGGCCGTCGAACGCTACGACGCGTAATACGATCCTCAGAATGGAACGAAAAGCTTGGAGGTAAGGGCTGATGCCGCAGGAAATCACGACGGGCTACAAGGCGCTGTGTGCCGCAGCGGAAGCGGAAATCGAGACCATCACGGTTGAAGAGGCGATGGAACTGAATGGCAATGACGACGTGGTCATTGTCGACATCCGCGATATCAGGGAACTCTGGCGCGAGGGCCGAATTCCCGGGTCCATGCATGTGCCGCGCGGCATGCTGGAGTTCTGGATCGATCCTGAAAGCCCCTATTACAAGGAGGCGTTCAGCGAGGACAAGCGCTTCGTGTTCCATTGCGCCGGCGGCCTGCGGTCGGCACTCGCTGCGCAGACGGCACACCGCATGGGGCTCAAACCCGTCTGCCACGTCGCCGGCGGGTATGCGGCCTGGAAGAAGGCCGGCGGACCGACAGAAGAAGTCGAGAGCAAGCGATGAGCGTCATTCAGTCGTCGATCTCGACAGGCTCCGATGCGTTCAAGGCCAATGCGGAGGCCATGGACGGACTGGTCGCGGACCTCAACCAGAAGCGGGCCGCAGCGGCGCTCGGCGGGTCCGAACGGTCGCGCGAACGGCACCTGTCTCGTGGCAAGCTTCTGCCACGGGACCGGGTCATGCAGTTCGTGGACCCCGGCACGCCATTCCTCGAGTTCAGTCAACTCGCGGCCCATGACATGTATGACGACGCCATCAACGCGGCGGGCGTCATCACCGGGATCGGCCGGGTCGAGGGGCGCGAATGCGTCATCGTCTGCAATGACGCCACGATCAAGGGCGGCACCTACTACCCGATGACGGTGAAGAAGCATCTGCGGGCCCAGGAAATTGCGGCGGAGAACCGTTTGCCGTGCGTTTACATGGTGGACTCCGGCGGTGCCAACCTGCCGAACCACACGGAAGTCTTCCCGGACAAGGAGCATTTCGGGCGCATCTTCTACAACCAGGCCAACATGTCGGCGGCGGGCATCCCCCAGATCGCGATCGTCATGGGCTCGTGCACGGCGGGCGGCGCATACGTGCCGGCCATGTCGGACGAGACGGTGATCGTGCGCAAGCAGGGCACGATCTTCCTCGGCGGTCCACCGCTGGTGAAAGCCGCCACCGGCGAGGAAGTCAGCGCGGAAGATCTTGGCGGTGCGGACGTCCATGCCCGCGAGAGCGGTGTGGCGGACCACTACGCGCTTGACGACACCCACGCGCTCGCCATCGGCCGCAGCATCGTGAAAGGCCTCAACAAGAGGAAGGCCATCGATATTCCGGTGCGCGATCCGCAGGCTCCGCTCTACGACCCGGGCGAAATCAACGGCGTCGTGCCGCAGGCGGTTTCCGTCCAGTACGACGTACGCGAGGTGATCGCGCGGATCGTCGACGGATCGGAATTCGATGAGTTCAAGAAACTCTATGCAACAACCGTGGTCACCGGCTTTGCCCACATCCACGGCTATCCCGTCGGTATCATTGCCAATAACGGCATCCTCTATTCGGAGTCGGCACAGAAAGCGGCCCACTTCGTCGAGTTGTGCTGCCAGAGGCGCATCCCGCTGCTGTTCCTGCAGAACATTTCCGGCTTCATGGTCGGCAAGAAATACGAGGCCGGCGGCATCGCGCGGGACGGTGCCAAGATGGTCACTGCCGTTGCCTGTGCCAAGGTGCCGAAGATCACCGTGATCATCGGCGGGTCGTTCGGGGCCGGCAACTACGGCATGTGCGGACGGGGTTACGGTCCGCGGTTCCTCTACATGTGGCCCAATGCGCGGATTTCCGTCATGGGCGGCGAGCAGGCGGCGAGCGTGCTGGCGACGGTCCGGCGAGACAATATCGAGGCGCGCGGCGAGAGCTGGACGGACGATGAGGAGGCAGCCTTCAAGCAGCCGATCCTCGATCAGTTCGAGGCCGAGGGGCATCCCTATTTCGCAACGGCGCGGATCTGGGACGACGGGCTGATTGCACCCTCCGAAACGCGCATGGTGCTGGGTCTGTCTCTGTCAGCCGCGCTCAATGCGCCGGTGCCCGAGACGAAATTCGGCGTGTTCAGGATGTAGGCGGGGGCAGACACATGTTTTCATCCGTACTGATCGCCAACCGTGGCGAGATCGCTGTCCGCGTCATGCGCACGGCAAAGGCCATGGGCATGCGCACGATTGCGGTCTATTCCGAAGCCGACCGCAACGCGCTGCATGTCCGGACCGCTGACGAGGCCCATCTGATCGGCCCCGCCGAAGTGGCTGAAAGCTATCTGAAGGCGGACCGGATCCTGGAGGTCGCGAAGGCCGCAGGTGCCGAGTGCATTCACCCGGGCTACGGTTTCCTGTCCGAGAATGCTGGCTTTGCAGAAGCCTGCGCAGCCGCCGGAATCGCTTTCGTTGGCCCGCCCGCGGACGCGATCCGCGCCATGGGGCTCAAAGACGCCGCCAAGAGACTGATGGCGGACGCAAACGTGCCTGTCGTGCCCGGCTATCACGGCGAGGACCAAGACGACGCGCTGCTCGCCGCCGAGGCCGCGAAGATCGGCTATCCCGTGCTGATCAAGGCGGTCGCCGGCGGTGGCGGCAAGGGCATGCGCAAGGTCGAGGCGGAAGAGGGCTTTAGCGACGGGCTTGGGTCCGCGCGGCGCGAGGCGGCGTCAGCGTTCGGCGATGATAGGGTCCTTGTCGAGAAGTTCGTCGCGCGCCCGCGCCACGTGGAGATCCAGGTTTTTGCCGATACACATGGCGAGGCGGTCTACCTGTTCGAACGGGACTGCTCGCTGCAGCGCCGCCACCAGAAGGTGATCGAGGAGGCGCCCGCGCCGGGCATGAGCGAAGCCATGCGCAAGGCGATGGGCGAGGCGGCGGTCGCCGCAGCCAAGGCCGTGGGCTATGTGGGCGCGGGCACCGTCGAGTTCATCGCCGATGCTTCGCAGGGCCTGCGCGAGGATGCGTTCTATTTCATGGAAATGAACACGCGTCTCCAGGTCGAGCACCCCGTGACCGAGATGATCACCGGACAGGACCTGGTTGCCTGGCAGTTCCGGGTGGCATCCGGCGAGCCGCTGCCGCTTGCGCAAGATGCGCTTGCCATAAACGGCCATGCGGTCGAGGCACGGCTCTATGCGGAGGATCCCGCCAATGGTTTCCTGCCGAGCACGGGTACGCTGCATCTGCTCGATCTGCCGGACAATGCCGGCTCCGTGCGTGTGGACAGCGGCGTTGAGCAGGGCGGTGACGTCAGCCGGTTCTACGACCCGATGATCGCGAAGGTGATCGCCTGGGCTGAAGACCGGGAAACCGCGATCGCGACGCTGGAACGGGCCATGGCAGACACGCATGTTGCTGGCGTGAAGACCAATGCGGGATTCCTGACGCGGATCCTCGGCACCGCGGCTTTCCGCAGTGGTGATATCGATACCGGATTCATCGATGCCCATGGCGAAACACTGGTACCCGGCGACAGCGATGCGGAGGCGTTGAGCCTCGGTGTCGTCGCCTGGCTTCGGCATCTTGCCGAGGCCCGCCGGGCGCAATCGGCGCTGACGGGCGAGCCGGGGTCGCCGTGGACGGATATGTCCGGGTGGCAGATGGGACCGCCGCGTGCATCGCGCCTGCATCTCGACGTGAACGGCGCGGCGCGGGTCTTCGATGTCACCACAAACAGCGAAGTGGTGGTGACGTCCCTCGATGAGTGTTCCGATGGCGCGGTCACGCTGTCCGGCCTTTCCTTCGACGGCGACCGTATTTCCGCGCTTTCCGGCGAACGCGCGCTCACCGGCAGGATCGTGGCAGCCGGCGCGACTGTTTATCTGGTCATCGAGGGGCGGCAGTTCGAAATCAGCGCGACGGATCTGCTCGACCGCGATCTTGAAGGCGGGGCGGCCGGCGGTCTGGTCCGGGCCCCGATGTCCGGAAAAGTTCTGTCGATTGCCGTTAATCCGGGCGATTCGGTTGCCCGAGGCGACAAACTGGCGGTGGTCGAGGCCATGAAGATGGAGCACACGCTCGCCGCCGGTGCCGACGGGACGGTCAAGGAGGTGAACGCCGGCGCCGGAGACCAGGTCGAGGAAGGCCAGATTCTCATTGTGGTTGAGTCCGTTGAGACTGAAAGCTGAAGCACCGAGTCAGGCGCGTCGGTGTGGATAAGCGGCTCTTCCGGGCGGCCTCCGACTTGGTCGCGGGCCGCCCCGGCGCTACATTTGCTTTATGGCCCTTCACCTACTCAAGCTCTGCGTCGGCGTCTCTGATGTCGAGGAGCAGTTCGACTGGCAGCGCCGCCGCCTCGCCCAGGAAGGCGAGATCTACCACACGACGCGGATGGTTCCGCGTCGTCAGGAGGAGCTACTCGATGGCGGGTCGCTCTACTGGGTGATCAAGGGCCAGATCCAGTGTCGCCAGAAACTGCTGGAAATCCGCCCCTTTACGGACAATGACGGCATCAACCGCTGCCGGCTGATCCTCGATCCGGATCTCAAGCTGACGCGGATCCAGCCGCGCCGGGCGTTCCAGGGCTGGCGCTACCTGAAGCCGGAAGACGCCCCGGCGGATATCCCGATGGGTGAGGCCCACGACCTGCCGCCGGAAATGCGCGCCGAACTCGCAGAACTGGGGCTTTTGTAAAGGCCAAAATACAATCTGAAACGACGCTATGCCGTCTTCCCCGCGAAGGCGGGGATCCAGAGCCATGCGGACGAGCGGAAGCAATTTTCCCTGGATTCCCGCCTCCGCGGGAATGACACCAGTGGTTGATCGGGTCTGGATTGCCCGGCCAGGCCCGGCAATGACGATTGGGTGGAATGAATCCGAAGGTCGAACTCGCCGCGATCTGCAGGCTAATTGCGGTGTCAGACCCCGCACGATATGCTCAGTCCTACTTGATCCGCACACCCTGAGAACCGGATCTGCGCGGTCCGACGGTTCCATTGACCGGCCTGAGGGCCTCTGAAAGTCGGAAATTGACGGTTTGGCCAAACGGCTACCCATGAAATGGCAACTGCTGTTGCTGGCCATTCTGGCCGGCGCTGCCGCAGCGCTGTGGCTGGCGCGTGACCACGTCGGCGGCGCGGTCGCCGAACTCACGGCGCCGGATACCGGCCGCGACGGACAGAAGAGAAAAGGTCGCGGGGCGAAGAGCGCGCCGGTCATCGTCGCACCCGTCAGCACGGCGAAGAATGACGAGACCATCGCGGCGGTCGGCACCGGCCGTGCCCGCAAATCCGTGATGATTTACGCGAAATCTGACGGCGAAATTGTCAAATTCGACCTGCGGGCAGGGCAACGCGTCAGCAAGGGCCAGTTGATGCTGCAACAGGAGAGCAAGAAGGCGGAACTGGCGGTACAGATTGCCAAACGCAAGATGGAGGAGGCCCGCCGGGCGCTCGACCGTTCGGAGTTGCTGAAGGAGCGGAGCGTGAATTCCCGCGCCCGGGTGGAAGACGCGGAAACGGCGGCACAAAGGGCGGAACTGGAGCTCCTCCAGGCCGAGGAAGCGCTGGCCGATCTGCATCTGAAGGCGCCATTCGACGGCGTCGTCGGCATCCCCAAGGTGGAAGTCGGGGACCGGGTGACGACGTCCACCTCGATCATCTCCCTGGACAGCCGGAACGAGATCCTCGTCGAATTCGAAGTGGCCGAGAAGTTCCTGACACGAATCTCGACAGGCGATCCGATTGCGGCATTCACACCGAGCCACGAGGGCAAGCGGTTTTCGGGTTCGATCGGATATATCGACAGCCGGGTTGATCCGGTATCGCGGACAGTCGCGGTCCGGGCCGTCATACCGAACGAAGCCGACTTGCTGCGGCCAGGCATGTCCTTTGCCGTTGAACTCGTCCTGCCGGGGACTGAATTTCCGGCCGTGCCCGAACTCTCGCTGCAATGGCGCAAGGGAGAGAGCTATGTCTGGATCGTGCGCGACGACAAGGCAAGGAAGGTTCTGGTGCGTACGGTCAGGCGCCTGAACACCATCGTGCTCGTCGAGGGCGACCTGGTCCCCGGCGATCTCGTGGTTGTCGAGGGCGTTCAGCGGCTTCGGCCGGGACGGCCTGTGTCCTACACGGCGCCGTCTGACACGCCGGCATCCGACATTCGCCCGGCGGATTCGGTGCGGACCGATCCCCCCGGCAGCGCGGACCGGTCGTGAGCCTCGCCAACGACCTTCCCGCCATCAGCGTGCGGCGGCCGTATCTGGCGGTCGTGCTCAATCTGCTGATCATTATCGCCGGCGTTGGTGCGATTTTCGGCGTCGAGGTTCGGGAACTGCCCGACGTCGACCGGCCGATCGTGTCTGTCCGCGCCAACTTCCCCGGCGCGTCTCCGGAGACGATCGATGCGGAAGTGACAAGCGTCGTCGAAGGGGCGGTGGCCCGGGTCAACGGCGTCGTCGAGGTGCGGTCCTCAAGCGAGGAGGGCAATTTCCGCATTCGCGTCGCGTTCCGCCCCTCGGTTGACCTGATCGCTGCCGCGAACGACGTGCGTGAGGCGGTCAGCCGGATACAGCGCGAACTGCCGGACGATGTCGAGAACGTGTTCGTGATCAAGGCCGATGCCGATTCCCAGGCAATCATCCGTCTGGCCGTCATGAGCGATCAGCTGTCCATCGAAGACGTCACGCGGCGCGTGGAAAAGGAAATCATCCCCGAACTCACGTCCGTTGAGGGTGTTGCCGACGTCACACTGTTCGGCAAGCAGGAGCGGGTCCTCCGGGTTGTGGTGGATCCGATGCGGCTGGCGTCCTACCAGCTTTCGGTTACAGACGTTGTCAACGTTCTCCGGAACGCGCGGTACGACGTTCCCGCAGGGAGTTTCAAGTCGAACGAACAGGAAGTGATCGTGCGTGCCAACGCGTCGGTGACCCGGCCCGATGCGTTGGAAAAGCTGATCATCCGTGATCCGGTTCGGATCGGCGATGTGGGCCATGCGTTCTTCGGGCCTGCCGATGCCGAGAGCATCGTCCGGCTTGATGGTAGGCGCGTCGTCAGCCTCGGTATCATACGCAGGGCAAAGTCGAACACGGTCTCGATCTCGCGTGATGTCGAGAAGGTCGTGGACAGGCTCAATGCTCGGTTCAAGGACGTCAGAATCGTCACGAATTCCGACGACTCGGTGTTCATTCGAGGCGCGATCACGGAGGTGCTGATCAGCCTGTCGCTGGCCGTGCTGATTGTCGTCTCGGTCATTGCGGTCTTCATTGGCCAGCTCAGGGCGGCGTTCATCCCCGCTGTTGCCATTCCGGTCGCCCTGATTGGCACCATCGCCGCGGTCTGGCTGCTCGGATTTTCGCTGAATCTGATTACTCTGCTGGCGCTGGTGCTGGCGACTGGCCTTGTCGTCGATGACGCGATCGTCGTGTTGGAGAACATTCAGCGGTTGAGATCGACCGGGGTCGGCTCGCGCGCGGCGGCGGTCCTTGGCACGCGGCAGGTCTTCTTTGCCGTGGTCGCCACGACGGCGACGCTGGTTTCGGTCTTCCTGCCGATTTCGTTCCTGCCGTCGACCGCAGGACGTCTGTTCGGCGAGTTTGGTTTCGTCCTTGCCGTGACCGTGTGTATATCGTCTTTCGTCGCGCTGACTGTAGTGCCGGTTCTCGCCTCCCGACTGCCGGACATAAAGGTCGGCGGTGGCACCGGGCCGGCGGCATCGGCCGGACAAGACGGTTCAATTATCCGTCGTGCTTATGCGAGGGCGGTCGACGGAGTGCTGGCGGCACCCCTGGTCGCGGTCGGCCTCTGCGGGATCGTTATTGCCGTGGCAGCGATTGCCTATCAATCGCTCGGCGAGGAACTTGTGCCGGAAGAGGACCGCGGGCTCATCACGGTGCGCCTGACCGGCCCTGACGGTGTCGGTCTTGACTATACGGATCGTCAGGTCGAGCAGGTTGAAGCGATCCTCCAGCCCTTTATCGATGAGGGAACAGCCCTGAGCCTGTTCACCATTACCGGACGTTGGGATCTGAATCGTGGCCAGATTGACGCGCCGTTGAGGGAATGGGGGGAACGGCAACGTGGCGAGGGCCAGATTGCAAGAGCCGTCAATGCGGAACTCCGAAAGCTTCCCGGAGCGCGGGCTGGTGTCAGACGGAGCAACAGCCTCGGATTGCGCAATGCGGGCGGCGGTATCCGTTTTGCGCTGACTGGCTCGAACTATGAGGCAATCGCCGAGGCGGCGGACGCGTTCGTGGTTGCAATGGAGGAGGGCGTTCCCCAGGTGCAGAACCTTCGCGTCGAGTTCCGGGCAACCCAGCCGCAGTTGTCGGTCAGTATCGACAGGCGGCGGGCCGCCGATCTCAACGTGCCGATCGAAAGCCTCGCGGCTACGGTGCAGGTTCTGGTCGACAACGACGAAGTGGCGGAACTGACCGTGGACGACGAGCGCGTGCCCGTGATCCTGCAGGCGAGGGCAGGTGCTGTCGACGATCCGTCTGATCTTCACAATCTTTACGTCGCCGCCGCCGACGGCAGGCTCGTGCCTCTGTCCCAACTCGTGACCTTCAAGGAAAACGCGGTCGCGGCCGAGCTTGACCGGCACGGGCAGCGGCGCGCGGTGGAGATCTTCGGGGATCCGGTGCCCGGCTATTCCCTGCGCGAGGCGGTCAGCGCGATACAGGCGCTCGGCGACACCCAGTTGCCGCCGGGCATCGGACTTCTGTTTCTCGATGAGGCGGCCGCGCTGAACGAAACGTCGTATGGGGTGTTGATCACCTATCTCGTCGCGTTGCTGATCGTGTTTCTGGTCCTCGTGGCACAGTTCGAGAGTATGACCAGCGCGCTCGTTGTTCTGCTCACGGTGCCGTTCGGAATCTGCGCGGCGATCTTCGCGCTGGCTCTGACGGGAACGTCGATCAATATCTATAGCCAGATCGGAGTGCTGATGCTCATCGGAATCATGGCCAAGAACGCGATTCTGATGGTCGAGTTTGCCGATCAGCTCCGGGAGTCCGGAAAAAGCGTGCGCGATGCGATCCGCGAGGCGTCAAGCGTCCGTTTGCGGCCGATCGCGATGACAATGATCTCGACAGTGATGGCGGGTCTGCCGCTGATACTCGGCAGCGGACCCGGCCAGGAAGCCCGCGCGGCAATCGGCTGGGTCGTCTTCGGCGGGCTCGGTCTCGCCGCTGTCTTCACCCTTTTCCTGACGCCCGCGCTGTACAGTCTGCTCGCGTCCAGGGTCAAACCGCGCAACGAAGAGGCCAATCTCGTCGAGCGGCAATTGCGGGACGCCGGGCTTGAGGCGGATACGCCGCAGGGGTAGTCGCCGGACCCTCGGGTCAAGCTCGAGGGTGACAAAGGATGAAAGAAACTGCCTTCACCGGTTGCCCTCTGTCATCCCGTGCGCGGCGCAGCACGGGAGTGATGCGCCGCAGACACGGGATCCAGAAAAAACGTTCCACGTCCCAGATTGACTGCTGGATCCCGGATCGCGCTTCGCTTGTCCGGGATGACAATCAGCCGTCAAATACACTCCTCGAACAGGGACTTGGCCGCGTCGAGAGTGAGTTCGACCGGGTTGCCGCCGGCGCTCGGGTCCTCGATGGCCATGGCGGCGAGTTCGTCGATCCGGTCCGTGCCGACGCCCAGTTCGCGCAGCTTGTCCGGCACGCCGAGGTCTGAGCGCAGTTTCAGAACGTAATCGAAGAAGCCGTCAAAGCCCCCTGAAATGCCGAGATAGGCGCCTGCTGCCGCGATGCGTTTGTCAATGGCCGGGCGGTTGAACGCAAGCACCGGCGGGATGGCGACCGCATTGGTCATCCCGTGATGGGTGTTGTAGACGGCACCTACGGGGTGGGAGAGGGCGTGGACCGCGCCAAGACCCTTCTGGAAGGCGGTGGCGCCCATGGCGGCCGCACTCATCATGTGGGCGCGGGCCTCGAGATCGCCGCCGTCGGCGACCACCTTAGGCAGGTTCTCCTTCACAAGCCGCATGCCCTCGAGCGCGATGCCCTGGCTCATGGGATGGTAGAAGGGCGACGAATAGGCTTCGAGGCAGTGGGCGAAGGCGTCCATACCGGTGCCGACCGTGATCATCTTCGGCATGCCGACCGTCAGCTCCGGGTCGCAGATGACGACCGACGGCAGCACCTTCGGGTGGAAGATGATCTTCTTCACATGGGTCTCGGAATTCGTGAGCACGCCCGCGCGACCGACTTCGGAGCCGGTACCGGCCGTTGTGGGAACGGCTACGTTGGGATGGATCGCATCGGTGTCGGCGCGCGTCCACCAGTCGCCGATGTCCTCCAGGTCCCAGACCGAAACCGACTGGTCCGCCATCAGGGCGACGAGTTTGCCCAGATCGAGCCCCGAACCGCCGCCGAACGCGATGACGCCGTCATGCCCGCCGGCCTTGAAGGCGGTGACGCCGGCAGCGAGGTTCTTTTCGTTCGGGTTCGGATCGACCTCGGCGAACAGGGCTCGACCGAGGCCCGCCGCATCGAGAATATCGAGGGCGTTCTGCGTGATCGGCAGGTCGGCGAGGCCGCGGTCGGTCACGAGAAGGGGCCGAGAAATGCCGGCGGCTTCGCAGGCCTCCGCCAGTTCCCTGATCCGGCCGGCACCGAAACGGATTGCGGTCGGGTAACTCCAGTTTGCAGTGGGGGACATGGGCAGTGTCTTTCGTCAGAGCGCTTTTTTCAGGTGATAGGACTTCGGGCGCGTCAGGTTCTGGTATCCGATGACGGAGAGCGCGCCGCCGCGGCCTGTTTCCTTGCACCCGGTCCAGCAGAGAGCGGGGTCGAGGTAATCCGCGCGGTTCATGAACACCGTGCCGGTTTCGATCCGAGCACCGATGGATGCTGCGCGCGCGGAATCGGACGTCCATAGGGAGGCGGTAAGGCCGAAATCACTGTCGTTCATGAGTTCGATTGCTTCATCGTCGCTGTCGACCTTCATGATGCCGACAACGGGGCCGAAGCTTTCATCACGCATGACCCGCATGTCGTGATTCACGTCGACCAGAATCTGCGGCCTGAGATAGGTGCCGCCGTCATCTTCGGGGAAGAGATTGTCGCCGATCAGGGGCTTTGCGCCCGCCGCGACGGCCTCTTCGGTCTGGGCGCGAACTTCCGCGGCGAAGCGCTTGTTGGCCATCGGCCCGAGTGTGGTCTCCTCGTCGAGAGGGTTGCCGAGCTTGTATCCGGAGACGATATCGACGGCCTTCTCGACGAAATCGTCGAACAGGGATGCGGTCACGTAGATCCGCTCAATGCCGCAGCAGCACTGGCCGGAGTTGAACATGGCACCGTCGATCAGCGTGTCGGCCGCGGCGTCCAGGTTGGCGTCGTCCATGACGTAACCCGGGTCCTTGCCACCGAGTTCGAGGCCCAGTCCCGTGAACGTGCCGGCAGCTGCCCGCTCGATGGCCTGACCGCCGCCGACTGAGCCGGTGAAGTTCACGAACCCGAAGCTCTTGCCCGCGATCAGCGCCTCCGTAGTCTCATGGTCGAGGAACAGGTTTGCGAACAGTCCTTCCGGCAGGCCGGCCTCGGCAAAGGCGCGGACCATGCGCTCGCCGACAAGCAGCGTCTGGGTGGCGTGCTTGATGATCACCGCATTGCCGGCAATGAGGGCAGGGGCCACGGTGTTGATTGCCGTGAGGTAGGGATAGTTCCAGGGCGCGATAACGAAGACGACGCCGTGCGGTTCGCGCAGGATCCTTCGTTCGAAATTGCCGCTGTCCTCGATTACCAGAGGTTTCAGGGCTTCCTCGGCGATGCTCGCCATGTAGGAGGCCCGCTCGTCGACGCCGCCGAACTCGCCGCCGTATCGTATTGGGCGCCCCATCATGTGCGCCAGTTCCGGGACGATCTCGTCCGTCATCTCGCCGATGCGCGCGACACCGGCGGCAACGAGCGCGATCCTTTCGTCGAGTGGCCGGCCGGCCCATGCCTTCTGTGCCGCCCGGGCACGCTCGACCGTCTGCTGCGCCTCCTCGCGGCTTGCTACAGGCCGTTTCGCATAGACAGATCCGTCGATCGGCGAGATGCACTGGAGAACTTTGGCGGACATATCTGTCAGGACCTTTCGAAGCCGCGCCGCAGGTCCCAGTCCGTGACGCGTCGGTCAGTCTCGAACTGTTCGTAGCGCGCGGCGTGCACGTAGTGGTCGACGACATCGTCGCCGAGCGCGGCCCGCAGCATGGCCGAGCCGTCCAACGCTGCGGTCGCGTCGCGCAGGGTGCCGGGGATCTCGCGCACGCCTTCGCCGCCATAGGCGTCGCCGACGAAGGCCGGCTCGAGTTCCATCTTGTTCTCGATGCCGTCGATGCCAGCAGCCAGCAGCGCTGAGAACGCAAGGAAGGCGTTCAGATCAGCGCCGCCGACGCGGCATTCAACGCGCACCGACTTCGTGTCTGCGCCGCAGATCCGGTAACCGGCGGTGCGGTTGTCCATTGACCAGATGGCCTTGGTCGGTGCGAATGTTCCGGCCATGAAACGCTTGTAGGAATTCACGTAGGGCGCGAGGAAATAGGTGATCTCGCTGGCGTGCTTGAGCAGGCCGGCCAGATATTGGCGCATCATCTCGGACATGCCGTGCTCGGCGTTCTCGTCGTAGAAGAGTGGATTGCCGTCGAGGCTCCAGAGCGACTGGTGGATGTGCGAGGAACTGCCGGACGTGTCGTAGTTCCACTTGGCCATGAAGCTTACGGAGCGGCCTTTCGTCCAGGCGATCTCCTTGCAGGCGTTCTTGATGATGGCATGCCGGTCGGCCATGGTCAGGGCTTCGGCATAACGCACGTTGATCTCTTCCTGACCCGCGGCGGCCTCGCCCTTGGAGTTTTCGACAGGCACGTCGGCGCCTTCAAGACCGTTGCGGATGGCGCGCATGACATCTTCCTCCTTGGTGGTCTGGAAGATGTGATAGTCCTCGTTGTAGCCGCTGATGGGCGTCAGGTTGTGGTGGCCCTTGTCCAGAGCCTCCTCATAGCTTTCCCGGAACAGGAAGAACTCAAGCTCGGATGCCATGAAAGCCTTCATGCCCATGGCCTCGAGACGCGCGACCTGTTTCTTCAGCATGGCGCGCGGCGAGTGCGGGACCTCGGCATGGGTATGGTGGTCGAGCACGTCGCAGATGACCAGCGCGGTGCCTTCAAGCCACGGAATCTGGCGCAGGGTGGAAAGATCCGGTTTCATGGTGTAGTCGCCGTAGCCCGCTTCCCAGCTGGTCGACTTGTAGCCGTCGACCGGTTCCATCTCCATATCGGTGGCGATGAGGTAGTTGCAGCTGTGGGTTTCCTCCCACGCGCTGTCGACAAAGAACTCGGCCTGGAAGCGTTTGCCCATCAGACGGCCCTGCATATCGACCTGCACGGCCAGGACCGTATCGATCTCGCCGGCCGCGACGGCCTGCTTCAGCTCTTCGAATGTCAATTTACCCGCCATGTCGGTCACCGGAGTCTGTTTACGTGGTAATGGGCGGCCACTTCAGGGCCGCCCAGGGTTTGTTTCAACTGCATTCCCGGGGAAATTGGCTCCCCGGGAATGTCTGCCCTGCGAAATGGCAGGGATCCTGCCAAGTCGTGTTCCAGAACACTTATGGCTTAGCCGCGATAGGGCCTGCCGGCTTTTGCCATAACGGCGTTGTAGTCCTTGAAGATCTGTACGACCTTTGCGGCCCGCGGGCTGGTCGCAGCGATCTCATCCCAGAACTTGGCGGCTTCCTTCTCCACTGCCGACCATTCCTCATCCGGAATCGACGTCAGTTTCATCTTGGTGCCCTGCGTGCGCAGCTTCGCCTCGCCACCCCAATACCAGTGCTGGCGATAGTAGTGCGAGCTGTCCATGCAGACGTGGAACAACTGCTTCAGGTGCTCGGGCAGCGCATTCCACTTCTCGGAGTTGGCGAAATATGAGCCGATCCAGGCGCCGGAAATGTTGTTGGTGAGGAAGTAGTCGGTGACGTCCGCCCAGCCGACCGTGTAGTCCTCGGTGATGCCGGACCATGCGATGCCGTCGAGTTCGCCGGTCTGGACCGCCACCTCAATATCTTCCCAAGGCAGGGTGACCGGCACCACGCCGAAACGCTGCAGGAACTTGCCGGCTGTCGGGAAGGTGAAGACGCGCTTGCCCTTCAGGTCGTCGAGCTTGTTGATCGGCTCCTTGGTGGCGAAGTGGCACGGGTCCCACGCGCCGGCGCTGAGCCATGTCACGCCTTCGATCTCTGCGTAGGACTCCTTCCAGATCTCATTCAGGCCGTACTCGTTGAACAGGACGGGCACGTCGAGGGAATACCGCAATGCCAGCGGGAAGTATCCGCCGAACACGCGAACGTCGGCCGGCGAAGCGATCGAGTCATCATCGCTCTGAACCGCATCGATCGTGCCCTTCTGCATGGCGCGGAACAGCTCACCGGTGGGCACGAGCTGGTCGGCGAAGAACAGCTCGATCACCATTTCGCCGTTGGCGATCTTGTTGAATGCGTCGATCGACGGCTTGATGACGTGCTCGGCGAGGGCTGCACCGGCATAGGTCTGCAGCCGCCACTTGATCTGGCTCTGGCCGAGAACCGCCGGAGCCGCCAGAGTCGACGCACCGGCCGCCGCGACGGATGCCGCGCCTGCCTTTTTCAGAAAGTCGCGCCGTTTTGTCATTCCTTGCTTAGCCATTCTGTTTGACTCCCTTCTTTGTCATTGAACGCGTTTGCACTTGGTCTTTCCCGGTCGTTGAACCTCCCGCACGGAGGTCTTGGTGATAGTCAAATTCAAGATCTCCTTTCTGTTCTGTCTTGTTTGCTTCCTTTGCGATGTTCTGCGGCCATTCATCGGCCGTAATGCCAGTTCGGCAGCCACAGGGCGATCTGCGGAAAGATCGTCACGAGGGCCAATCCGAATACCATGACGGCCACGAACGGGATGATGGAGCGGTAGATGTCGCCCAGAGAGATCTCCGGCGGCGCCATGGCGCGCATCAGGAACAGGTTGTAGCCGAAGGGCGGCGTCATGTAGGCGATCTGGCAGGTGATGGTGTAGAGCACGCCGTACCAGATCAGGTCGAACCCGAGCGCGCCGACCAGCGGCACGTAAAGCGGGGCCACGATGACAAGCATCGCTGTGTCATCCAGGAACATGCCCATGAGCAGGTAGGACAGCTGCATCATGATGAGGATTTCCCAGGGGCCGAGCCCGAGGCGGTCGACAAAAAACGCCTCGATCGCCTTGACCGCGCCGAGGCCGTCGAAGACGGCGCCGAAACACAGGGCGGCCAGAATGATCCACATGAACATGCAGCTGATGCCCAGCGTCTTGGTCACGGTGTCATGCAGCACCTTGCGGGTCAGCCGGCCCTTGACGAGGGCAGCGACGGTCGCCGCTGCTGCACCGACCGCAGAGCTCTCGACCAAGCTGGTGATGCCCATGAGGAAAAGGCCGGTCATGCAGAAGAAGATGACGAGCGGCAGGATGCCGGCCTGCAGCAGCTGGAACTTCTCGCCCCAACTCACGTCCCGTTCTTCCTTGGGCAGTGCCGGGCCCAGGTGCGGCTGCAGCTTGCAGCGGATCACGATGTAGACGATGAACAGGGTCGCCATCAGCAGGCCCGGAAACACACCCGCGAGCCAGAGCTGTCCGACGGGCTGGCGGGCGATCATGCCGTAAAGCACCAGGACAACGCTGGGCGGCACCAGGATGCCGAGCGAGCTGCCGGCCTGGATAACGCCGGTGACCATGATCTTGTCGTAGCCGCGCCGCAGGAGCTCGGGCAGGGCGATGCTGGCCCCGATGGCCATGCCGGCGACGCTCAGCCCGTTCATGGCGGAGATCGCCACCATCAGTCCGATCGTGCCGATCGCAAGGCCCCCGTTCAGCGGGCCCATCCAGACATGGAACATGCGGTAGAGATCGTCGGCGATGCCGGACTCCGACAGCATGTAACCCATGTAGACAAAGAGCGGCAGGGTCAGGAGCGGGTACCATTTCATGAGCTTCATGGCCGCGCTGAAGCCCATTTCCGAGCCGCCGTCGCCCCACAATAGCAGGGCTGCCACGACCGCGATGAACCCGATGGCGCCGAATACACGCTGCCCGGTCAGCAGCATGAGCATCATCGACGAAAACATCAGGATGGCGATCATTTCGTAACTCATGACAGCGGCACTCCCCGGGCCTTGGCCAGGTCCTTGAAGAATGTCGCGATCGCCTGAAGCAGCATCAGGAATACGCCGAACGTCATGATGAGTTTTACCGGCGCCATATAGGGTCCCCAGGCCGAGTAGCTCGTTTCCTTGTACTGGATGGCGTACTGGGTGCTGGAAAGGCCGCCGTAAAGCAGAAACACGAGATAGAAGATCAGGAGCAGGACCGTGATGGCGTCCATGGTTGCCTTGGTCTTGTCAGACCAGGTGCTGTAGAGCAGATCCATGCGGACATGCGAGTTGAGCTGCATGGAATAGCCGCCGCCCAGGAGATAATAGGCAACCATTGTGAACTGAGCCATTTCCAGCGCCCAGAGCGGGGGAATGAAGAACGCCTTGGTGAAAGACGAGTAGAGCAGGATCCCCATCATCGCGAAGATGAGGTACATCGCGAACAGACCCACGACTTTGTTCGTGGAGTCGACCCAGCGCACATATGTCTTCACCGCATTGGGCATCGTCAGTCTTTCATCTCCGTATCCTTCCACACAGCCGACACACTCATTTCGCCGCCTCGGTCTGGGTCCGGTTTGCCAGAAGCGTGCGCGCCGCTGACAGCCACGCCGAAATGCGGGCGGCCATCGACTTCTGGCTCTCAGGATCAGCGATCAGGTCGCTGCGAATTTCGATCATCACGTTGAGCAGGTCCCGGGAGAGCGCATGTTCAACCAGGGTATGGGTCACACCGTCCTGCGGACCGTAAGGCTCGTTGCGCCGTGTGACCACGGCATCGTCCCGAGCGGCAATTTCCAGCATGGCGTTGGCGAGACGATCGTCCTGATCGTGCAGGATCCCGATGTCGAGTTCCCGCCGGATGCCGTTGTAGACCGGCGTGAATGAGTGGATCGTGACGATTACGGGTGCTGTCTTGCCCGCGGTTATCCGCTGGTCGATGCAGTCAGCGATAGTGTCGCGGAACGGGGCGTAGATCTGTCGCGCGCGAGCCGCCCGGTCGACGTCCGACAGGGCGATGTTCCCCGGTATGTCGTGGACTTCGCTGCGCTCGATGATCGCGCTCGGCTCGTCGGCTGCACGGTTGCAGTCATAGACCAGCCTGGAGATTCGCTGGGCGATCAGGGTCGCATCCAGCTCTTCCGAAATGAACTTTGCGACCGGCAGTGCTCCTGGATCCCAGGCGACGTGACTTTGGAGAACTTCTTCGCTGAGGCCGAGGTTCTTCAGATTTTCAGGAATTGCATTGGAGGCGTGCTCGCAGACAAGGAGAATGTCGTGCTTGCCCGACTGGTTGATGACCTCGACCACATCGGCGGCGGAACGCCGGTCCGCCATCGTATGAGCCCCGGATGTCAAACGCGTTCCCCTCCCTTGTTGAACATATCTTTTCAGATGATAATTGTCTGTCAAGTATCTTTCTGTAACAATCTCTTCGGCCAATGAGCGGGTGGCGTAATTTCTTCAGTCGTGATTTGATTGAACACCTGTAATGGCCACGGCGAAGCGGTCGCCGTATCAGCGGGAGACAGGACATTACGGTTGCCGAACGCATACGCAGCAAGTTCGAGAACCTGACGCGGGCCGAGCGCCAGCTGGCGAATGTGCTGCTGGAGAACTACCCGGTTTCGGGTCTGGGCAGCATTACCACCGTTGCCGAGGCATCGGACGTATCCACGCCGACGGTTGCGCGCATGGCGCGCAAACTCGGGTTTCAGGGATTCCCCGAAATGCAGGCGACACTTCGGGCCGAGCTCGAAGCAACAATCTCCAATCCGATCGCCAAGCACGATCGATGGGCCGAGAACGCACCGGACACGCATATCCTGAACAGGTTCGCCGATGCGGTGATGGAGAACATGCGGCAGACGCTGCGGCAGCTCAATCCGGACGATTTCAACGCGGTGGTCAAGCTGCTGTGCGATCTTGACCGCTCTGTCTATGTTGTCGGCGGGCGGATCACGCGGTCGCTGGCGGACTATTTCTTCACGCACATGCACGTGATCCGGAATGGCATGACCCAAGTGGCCTCGAACGCGAACACCTGGCCGCACTATGTGCTGAACATGAAGCCCGGTGACGTTCTGGTGGTATTCGATATCCGCCGTTACGAACGTGACATCCTGCAGCTTGCGAGAATGGCGAAGTCGAAAGGCATCATCCTGGTGCTCTTCACGGACCAATGGGGTTCGCCCGCTGCCAAGCACGCCGAGCACAGCTTCCACTGCCGTATCGAGGCACCGTCTGCCTGGGATTCATCGGTCGTCACCCTGTTCATCGTCGAGGCCGTGATCGCCGCTGTGCAGACAGAGACCTGGGACAGCACGCGGGAGCGCATGGGGCGGCTTGAGGATCTGTTCGACCAGACCAAGATGTTCCGCAAATTCACCTGAACACGATCGTTGGGCAGGGCGCACAACATCGCCACAGCCCGCACCGCACGATTCGGCTTGACCCCCCGCGCGGCCCGTGAGACGCCAGATCAGGATGTTTCAGCTCCTGACCTGGACGTGTGATGAAACGGGAACCTGACAATCTTGTGCTGCACGACGAGGCTGCTTCCGCCGGCGGTGGCGTAGTCCGGGCCGTCAACCGGCTCTGGGCCTGGGGCCTGCTGGTGGGCATCGGTTCCATCTGGGGCGTGACCTTCTCGCTTGCCAAGATTGCGACGGAAGGCGGCGCGCATCCCCTCGGGATCACGCTGTGGCACGGTGTGCTCGGTGTGGCGATGCTGTCGGCCTATGTCCTCGGCCGCCGCCGCCGTATGCCGCTCGACCGGAGACATCTGGAGTTCTATTTCGTCTGCGGCATGCTCGGAACCGCCATCCCGGGAACGCTTTTCTTCTATGCGGCGAAGCACGTAGCGGCCGGGGTGCTATCCATAACGGTCGGCATGGTGCCGCTTCTCACTTTCGTATTTGCGCTCGCCTTCAGGCTGGAACGGTACACGATTGCGAAGATGCTGGGCCTCATGTCCGGCATGGCGGCCATCCTGATGATTGCCGTGCCCGACTCGAGCCTGCCGGACCGCAGTGCCGTCATCTGGGTTCTTGCGGGCGTTCTCGCGGCGTCATGCTACGCGGTGGAGAACGCCTACATCGCCATGCGCCGTCCGGACGGCAGTGATGCTTTCACGCTCCTGCTGGGCATGATGACGACGGCGATGCTCGTTCTTGCGCCGATCGTGTTCGTGACCGGCAGCTCTTTTGCATTTGCATGGCCCTGGACGGTTGTCGAGTGGGCGATTGTCGCCATGGCCTTCGTCAATGTCCTGGCCTACGGGACGTTCGTCTATCTGGTGACCTATGCCGGTCCGGTCTTCGCCGGCCAGACCGCCTACGTCGTTACGCTTGCCGGTGTCGCCTGGGGCATCCTGCTGTTTGCCGAAACGCATTCCCTGTGGGTCTGGGGGGCGCTTGGAGCCATGATCCTCGGCCTCGCTCTCGTAACGCCGCGCGAGGAAGAAGCCGGACGGTGACGGCAGCCCGCGCGGCCGCCGTCATCCAGGCAGTTCGATAGCCACATTGTCGATCAGCCGGGTTTTTCCGAGCATCGCTGCAAAGAAGAGCCGTGCCGGCCTGTCGAGCGCGCCGTTCAACGCTTCCAGAGTCTCCGCATCGCGGACCTCGAAATAGTCGAGATCCTCGAATCCGGCCTCCAGAAGCTGCCTCTTGCCATCACCCAATGCGCTATCGATCGCTGCGCCTTGCGCGATTGCTGATGCGGTTTGATACAGGATGATGTTGATCCGGCCGGCAATTTGCCGTTCGCTCTCATCGAGATAGGCATTGCGTGACGACATGGCGAGGCCGTCGGGCTCGCGTATGATCGGAGCGCCGATGATCTCCGTGGCAATGGCGAGATCCCGCGCCATGCGGCGGACGACAAGAAGCTGCTGATAGTCCTTCTCGCCGAACACGGCATAGTCGCACTGGGCCTGGAGCAGCAGCTTCGCGACCACCGTCGCCACGCCGCCGAAGAAGTGCGGACGCGAGGCGCCGTCCAGCATTTCGGTAAGATCCGAGACTGCAACGGATGTCGAAAAGCCGGGGGGATACATTTCCTCCAGCCCCGGTATGAAGGCGAGGTCGGCGTTGCGAGCGGCCAGTTTCGCCAGGTCGGTATCTTCATTGCGGGGGTAGGTCGAGAAGTCCTCGCTCGGCGCGAACTGCTTCGGATTGACAAAGATGCTGACGACGACGCGTTGCGCCGATGCCTTCGCGACATCGACCAGGGACAGGTGGCCTTCATGCAGGGCCCCCATCGTGGGGACGAGGGCCGTGCGGTCGCCGCGGCGGCGCCATTCGCGGACAGCCGCCCTCAAGTCGGTGACCGTCCTGACGATTGAAATGGTCTCTGTCATTGAAATTGCGACCCGCCCCGTTGATGCGTTGCCACGAAACTGTGATCCCCGCAGTCTAACCTGTCGGGCTGGTCAGATGTCTCGCCAAAGGCATAGACAAGCATATTCTGTCTTGAAGACAAGAGGTTATAGCCATTTGTTCGGCCACATTATCTCCACAGTTTTGCCACAGAAATACGCTTGGTTGACCATTATCGTCACATGGTCAGTGGTGGACTCACTCGAGGTGACCGGTGACGAGCGTGTAAGTTGCGTAAGGAAGTTTGTGCTTTGCATACTCATGTAAATGAGTTCCTGTTGGTGGTTTTGCCGCATTGTGGCCACTCCTTTTCGGCAAAGAAAAGGGCGAGATGCATTAAATGCAAATCAATGTAGGCAAACGACACTTCGCCACGTCACACGTTATCGTGCTTGGTAACGAAAAGGGCGGGTCCGGCAAGACGACGACCGCGATGCACCTCATCGTGGCATTGCTGAAAGCCGGCAAATCTGTCGGCTCGATTGATATCGACAGTCGGCAGCAGTCTCTGACGCGCTATATCGAAAATCGCAGGGTTTGGGCGGAAAAGAGCGGAAAATCACTGCTCATCCCGAAGCATTTTACCGTCACACTCGGGCCCGACACCCATCTGAAGAAAGACGACGAGGGAGAATTCGCCGCATTCGCCGAAGCCGTGAGCAGGCTGGAGAACAGTTGCGATTTCCTCATCATTGATGCCCCGGGCAACGACAACTACCTGTCGCGGCTCGGTCATTCCATGGCGGATACGCTGGTCACGCCCATCAACGACAGTTTCCTCGACTTCGATGTTCTCGGCGTGGTCAACGGCGAGGAATACCGGGTCAACAGCAAGTCGAAATACAGCGGCATGGTCGAGCACAGCCGCAAACGCAGGCTTGCCGTCGACGGCGGCTCGATTGACTGGGTCGTGCTGCGCAACCGGTTGTCGCCGTTGCGGTCGAATAATAATAGGCGCGTGGACAGCGCATTGCGCGCCATGTCCCATGAAATGGATTTCAGGATCGCCCCTGGTCTGTCGGAACGCGTTGTATTCCGGGAACTTTTCCCCCGCGGACTGACTTTGTTTGACATTCTCGACGACGATTCCGAGGTCGAGGTCACGATGTCCCATCTGGCGGCCCGCATCGAGGTTCGGGCACTGCTGAATACTCTCCGGCTGCCGTTCCGGCTCGCCGAGCAGGCGCCGCCCCCGCCGGAAGCGGCCGGCGCTGCCGTCAGCTTGTCGCAGTAGGGCAACAACGCCTTTTCCACGCCCAACAAGTGTTCCATATATTATACTAGGAGCAGCATCCTTCGCCCGCCGGGCGCGAAGAGCGGCACAGGCTGGAAGGGTCATGTCCAATAACGCCAAAACACCGGTTTCCCAGGGAGACGGAAAGACCGTCACATCGTCTGATGACGAAGTCGACGCATTTCTGGCGCAGGTCCGTGCCGCGCCGAAACCGGTCCGCACGGGTGAGCGCGGGCGCCTGATTTTCGCCATGGACGCCACCATGAGCCGGCAGCCGACCTGGGATACGGCGTGCCAGATCCAGGGTGAGATGTTCGAGGAAACCGCCCGTATCGGCGGTCTCGACGTCCAGCTGGTCTACTTCCGGGGCTTCAACGAATGCCGGGCGAGCCGATGGGTCGC
Source organism: Hyphomicrobiales bacterium (assembly GCA_965198845.1). Lineage (GTDB taxonomy): Bacteria > Pseudomonadota > Alphaproteobacteria > Rhizobiales > JAJFHC01 > CBDAQD01. The sequence continues at coordinate 3,835,885 of CBDAQD010000002.1, read as the reverse complement.
GGATGCGAACCAGCTTGCCCATCTGATGAGTCAGGTCGATTGCCGCGGCGGCCACACCAAGATCGAGCGTGTGCTGAAACACATCAAGAAAGAAACCGACAGGTCGAAGGTCAATGCAGTCATCTATGTCGGGGACTGCATGGAAGAGCAGGTGGACAGGCTGTGTCACCACGCCGGCGAGCTGGGGCTGCTCGGCGTACCGGTGTTCATGTTCCAGGAGGGCCGCAATGCCCCTGCAGAACAGGCCTTCCGGGAAATTGCCAGACTGACCGGCGGAGCGTTCTGCAGGTTCGATGAAGGATCCGCTGCCCAACTCCGCGAACTGCTTTCGGCGGTTGCTGTCTACGCTGCCGGCGGACACCAGGCACTGGAAGACTATTCCGCGTCACGCGGCGGTCAGGCACAATTGCTGCTGAGCCAGATGAAATAGTCCCGCGGCGACAATGCGCTTCATACTGTTCGGCCTCATTTTTCTGCTGATCGCCTATATGGCGGCAAACCTGTTCGTGAAACTGGATGCCAAGGTGCTGGCGCGCCGCGCCAAGCCGGTCGGAATCACGCTCGCCGTGCTGGCCGGCCTGTTCTTCTTTCTGACCGGACGGTTCGACCTTGCCCGGCGCGTGCTGGCCGCGGCGTTCGCCTTCCTCGGCCGCGGTTCGCCGTTTTCCGGTTGGTCACGGGGACCGGCCGACATGTTCGATACCGATCGTGGGCCCTCCGGACAGACGTCCAGAGTCAAGACGCGCATGATCGAAATGCTGCTCGACCACGAGTCCGGCTCGATGGAGGGCAGGGTGGTCGAGGGCCAGTTCCGCGGCATGCGGATCAGTGATCTGGACAAGGCGCAACTGGCGCTGCTGCACGACGAATGCATTCGCGCCGGCGACCAGAGCAGCGCGGTGCTCGAGGCCTTCCTTGACCGGTCCCATCCGGACTGGCGGACGGATCCGGCATTCAGCAACCGTCAGACCGGCGGCGAAAGATCCGGCGGCGGTGGAGGCAAGATGACCGTCGAAGAGGCGCTGGAAGTGCTGGGTCTCGAACCGGGAGCGGGCAGGGACGAAGTGGTCAAGGCGCACCGACGCCTGATGAAGCAGTATCACCCGGATCAAGGCGGTTCCGATTACCTGGCCAGCAAGATCAACGAGGCCAAGGACATTCTACTCGGAGATGCGTGACGTCCTCAGGGTGCGAGCGGATAGCACTTGATGGACTTGCGCTTCAGGGCACTGCAGGCGCGCTGCGCGGTCTTGCGGTTGAAGCCTGCGAACCGGGCCCGGTAAACCACCTGATCCTGCTTGAAGAAGGCGAGCGTTATCGCTTTCTTTCCGCGCAGTGACCGTACGCCGGATTTCTTGGCGATGGTGAGTCGGCGCAAGGCATCCTTCTTGCGCGAGTAGGCACCGATCTGAATCGACCAGCTTCCGTCACCGCGATACTCCTCCCTGGTCTCGGGAAGGTTGCGGGCGGCAGAAACTGTCTTGACGACGGCTTCTTCCGATGCCGCGCCATACATCGGGTCTAAGGCTGCGATCTTGGACTCATCCTTGCCCGGAGTAGCGGCGTCCGGAGCTTTTGCAGCACTGACCAGCGGAGCGGGGTTTGCGGACACCACGTTCAAGGGATCGCCGGAGACCGGCTTGGTGATCACGACCGGTGCACCGAGTTTGCCGGACGGCGGTGCCATGTCCGCTTGAGTCAGAGTGCTTACCGACTCAGCCTTTGCGACGGGCTTGGGGATGCGGGCGAGCCGCTTCTTCGGCTTGTTCCGGCGTGCGGCGACCTTGGGAAAATTCTTGGTAAGCAGCTTCTGCATGTGGCGATCGCGGCTGCGGCCGGACTTCCCGCCCATGACGACAGCGACAAGATGCTTGCCGCCTCGGCGCACGGAAGAGGTGAGGTTGTAGCCCGACGCACGGGTGTAGCCGGTCTTGATACCGTCGGTGCCCCGGTAGCGTCCCAGCAGTCTGTTGTGCGACCGGAACGTACGGCCCTTGTATTTGAAGGCCCGGGTCTTGAAGTAGCCGTAGTATTGCGGGAAGTCGCGCTGGATACGGATGCCCAGCCGCGCCATGTCCCGTGCAGTCGTGACCTGGCCGCGGTTGGGCAGGCCGGACGCGTTGCGGAAACGGGTGCGCTTCATGCCAAGCCGCTTGGCCGTTCTGGTCATGCGCTGGGCGAACTTGTGCTCGCTGCCGGAAATGTTCTCGGCAACCACGACGGCCACGTCGTTGGCCGACTTTGTGACGAGGGCCTTGATGGCGTCGTTGACCCTGATCGTCTGGCCGCGCTTGACGCCGATTTTAGACGGCGGCATGCCGGCGGCGCGCTTCGAGACCTTCAGTTTCGACCATTTCTTGAGACGGCCGGCTGCCAGTTCCTCAAAGACGATGTATAGGGTCATGACCTTGGTCAGCGAGGCCGGGTAGCGGTGGGCATCGGCGCTTCTTGAATAGACCGTCCGGCCGGTGTGTCCGTCAACGACGATAGATGCATATTTCGAACGGGCGGCGGCCGGATCGGGATTCGCGGTGGCGACCACCGAAAATGCCAGAACCGCGAGCGCCAGGCTTCTCAGAAGCTGGTTGGGTCGCGATACCGCCGTCTTGATGGAAGATTTTCCAGTGAAAATCGAAACTGCACCTGAATACGCCATACGTGCCTGCCCTGCCTCAAACCCATGCCTTCGCGGCGTGTTGCACCGCGCAATGAGATGTGGATTCGTGGTCGGGAACGCTTCTCGGGACGCCGGATATCCGGGGTGCGGATTTAACGATCCGCTTTCCGACCGGTCCTTTGAAACATTGCGGCAGCTCGACCATTCGTATGTGACACAAAAAGCGCAGATTTCTGCGTCGAACGTGGCCTTGCAACCGATACCCTGCCATACTCGAACCAACCTTGATTATCGCTTTTTTCCATTACCAAACAGTAAAGAATTCGTTGCCAAAAAAATGGGACAGAACGTCTCATTGTGCGGTGCAAAATAATTTCTTGACAATTTTTGTGCAGTGCGTATATCTGCGGTCATACTCAAATTCAGGCAAATACCGTCCCCCAGCGGTGCCAGGCATACGGAGACACAGTCAGATGATGAAGAATTTCGAAGAATTCCAGAACCTCGGTAAAAACCAGTTCGACGCTTCTGTTGCAAGCGCCACGGCCTTCACGAAGGGCCTGCAGACGATTGCTACCGAGTTCGCCGACTACTCGAAGAAGTCGTTCGAAGAAGGTGCAGCGGTTGTCGAGAAGGCAGCTGCCGCCAAGTCGCTCGACAAGGCTTTCGAGATCCAGAGCGACTACGCGAAGTCCGCTTACGAGGGTTATGTCGGCCAGCTCAGCAAGATGGGCGAGCTGTACATGAGCGTCGCTAAGGAAACCTACAAGCCGTTCGAAGGCCAGTTTGCTGAAATCGTAGGCAAAGCTGCGACCAAGAAGGCGTCGTAACGCTCCAGAACAGTTTTTCTGGTTGTAGAAACCCGGCGCGGTTCCGCGCCGGGTTTTTTGTCGTGAATTGTCGGGTTTTGCGCCGCCCAAACGGTCGAAATTTCGCCCGTAAAGTTTATATTATCGGGTATCTGTTCTAATGGTCGATGGATTCAACTTCGCCGTGAATTTCGAGAAGGCTATGTGGGGTGTGCTGACAAGAATGTCCGGCGACGACGATGACGGTCGCGATGAGGACGGCCGCGACGGCACGGGTGTTGTCACCAAGACGCGTCAGAAGACCAAGAAGCCCAGCCTTTACAAGGTGCTCCTTCTGAACGACGACTACACGCCGATGGAATTCGTTGTCCATGTGCTGGAACGGTTCTTCAACAAGGGTCGCGAAGATGCGACCCGTATCATGTTGCATGTCCATCAGAAGGGTGTTGGAGTATGCGGCGTGTACACCTACGAGGTTGCAGAAACCAAAGTGACGCAGGTTATGGACTTTGCGCGTCAACATCAGCATCCTCTACAGTGCACCATGGAAAAGGAGTGACACCGAGTCGTGCCCACATTCTCTCGCAGCCTTGAAGACGCATTGCACCGCGCTTTGGCCCTGGCCAACGAGCGCAGCCATGAGTACGCCACGCTGGAACACTTGCTGCTCGCCCTGATCGAGGATCAGGACGCGGCGTCGGTGATGCGTGCGTGCAACGTCGACCTCGATGTGTTGCGGAAGAATCTCGAAGACTACGTCGACAGCGAACTCGCGAGCCTCATCGTCGACGAGGACGATGATTCCAAACCGACGGCGGGCTTCCAGCGCGTTATCCAGCGGGCTGTGATCCACGTCCAGTCGTCGGGCCGTGAAGAGGTGACGGGTGCCAATGTGCTCGTCGCGATCTTTGCCGAGCGCGAGAGCCATGCGGCGTATTTCCTGCAGGAGCAGGACATGACCCGTTACGACGCGGTGAACTACATCAGCCACGGCATTGCAAAGCGGCCGGGTGCGTCCGAGCCGAAGTCGGCGCGCGGCGTTGAAGAGGAACAGACGGAAGAGACCGAAGAGGCGGGTGCCCAGCCGGGCGACGCGCTGGAGGCCTATTGCGTCAACCTCAACCGCAAGGCGACCGACGGCAAGATCGATCCGCTGATCGGCCGTGAGAAGGAAGTCGAGCGCACCATCCAGGTGCTGTGCCGCCGCCAGAAGAACAATCCGCTGTTCGTCGGCGAGCCGGGCGTCGGAAAGACCGCGATCGCCGAGGGTCTGGCGCGCCAGATCGTCAACGGCGAAGTGCCGAACGTGCTCAAGGAATGCACGATCTTCCAGCTCGATATGGGCGCGCTGCTGGCCGGGACCCGCTACCGCGGTGATTTCGAAGAACGGCTGAAGGCGGTCGTCAAGGAGATCGAGGAATACCCCGGCGCGATCATGTTCATCGACGAGATCCACACGGTGATCGGCGCCGGTGCCACCAGCGGCGGCGCAATGGATGCGTCGAACCTGCTGAAGCCGGCTCTTTCTTCCGGCACGCTGCGCTGCATCGGCTCGACGACTTACAAGGAATACCGCAATCACTTCGAGAAGGATCGCGCACTGGTGCGGCGGTTCCAGAAGATCGATATCAACGAGCCGAGCGTTCCGGACGCGATCAAGATCCTCAAGGGCCTCAAGCCCTATTTCGAGGACTTCCACCAGATCCGCTACACGAACGACGCCATCAAGTCGGCAGTCGAGCTTTCGGCGCGCTACATTTCCGACCGCAAGCTGCCGGACAAGGCGATCGACGTGATCGACGAGAGTGGCGCATCGCAGATGCTGCTGCCGGACTCGCGGCGCAAGAAGACGATCGGTGTCAAGGAAGTCGAGGCGACGATCGCGACGATGGCAAGGATTCCGCCGAAATCGGTGTCCAAATCCGATGCTGATGTCCTGCGCAATCTTGAGGATGACCTGAAGCGTGTCGTCTTCGGCCAGGATCAGGCGATCACGGCTCTGTCGTCAGCGATAAAGCTGGCCCGCGCCGGCCTGCGTGAGCCGGAAAAGCCCATCGGCTGCTATCTGTTCTCCGGGCCGACCGGCGTCGGCAAGACCGAGGTCGCCCGCCAGCTCGCCGAGCTCATGGGTGTGGAACTGCTCCGCTTCGACATGTCGGAGTACATGGAGCGGCACACGGTTTCCCGCCTTATCGGCGCACCTCCCGGCTATGTCGGTTTCGATCAGGGCGGTCTGCTGACGGACGGGATCGACCAGCATCCGCATTGCGTACTGTTGCTCGACGAGATCGAGAAAGCCCATCCGGACCTGTTCAACATCCTTCTGCAGGTGATGGACCACGGCAAGCTCACCGATCACAACGGCAAGAGCATCGACTTCCGCAACGTGATCCTGATCATGACCACGAATGCGGGGGCCGCGGATCTGGCCAAGCCGCCGATCGGGTTCCAGCAGAAGAAGCGCGAAGGCGACGACGAGGAGGCGATCAACCGCCTGTTCTCGCCGGAGTTCCGCAACCGCCTCGACGCCACGATCGGGTTCTCCAACCTGCCGCGGCCGGTGGTTCACCGGATCGTCGAGAAGTTCGTGCTGCAGCTTGAAGCCCAGCTTCAGGACCGCAATGTCACGATCGAGCTGTCGGATGAGGCGAGCGACTGGCTGGCCGACAACGGCTACGACGAGAGGTTTGGCGCGCGGCCGCTTGCCCGGATCATCCAGGAGCACATCAAGAAACCGCTGGCGGACGAGCTTCTCTTCGGCAAGCTGCTCAATGGCGGTACGGTGAAGGTGATCGTCAAGGAAGACGACGAGGGCGGCGCCAAGAAAATCGCGTTCGAGTATCTCGACCGCGAAGCCGAAAAGCCGAAGAAGCCGTCGCCGAAGGGGCGCGGCGGATCCGGTGGCGGCAAGGGCAAGCCGAAATCTCCGAAGCCGAAACCCAAATCAGGCGGGCGTGGCCGCAAGGGCGGCGGTGGCTCCGTGCCCAAGGTCCCGCTTCTTGTCGACTGACGGCGAGACCGTCGAGTCCGGTGGTTGGCCGCCAAGCGGCCGGCCATGACCTCCATCCCGTTCGACTGGATTGCTTTCCGCAGAGGAATGCGCGCGGCGGTCTGCACGGGCGGGATCGTGCTCTCAGCGTCATTCATCGGCTTCGGTGCTCTCGTCAACGCGAGCGGCCTTGCCGTCGTCGACGGTCTGCTCATGACCACGCTGATCTGGCAGCTTCCCGGGCAGGTCGTCCTGACCAGTCTCATGGGCTCCGGTGCCGGCCTTCTGACAGCGGCATTTGCCGTTACGCTGACCGCCGTACGCCTGATGCCAATGGTCGTGGCCATCCTGCCGGACATGACCGTGCCCGGCCGGCCGCGCATTCTCTATTTCCTGATCGGTCACTTCACGGCGGCGACCGTCTGGCTTGAATCGCGGCGCGCGTTTCCGTCTCTGGAAACGGCGCAGCGTCTTCCCTTCATGCTTGGTCTGGGTTCGGTCTTCATGAGCTGGATGCTGCTCATGATGTGCGCCGGATACTATCTTGCCGGTCAACTCGCACCCTTACTGGCCGCCTGCCTCGTATTTCTGACACCGGCCTATTTTCTGGTCGGCTTGCTGGCCGCCGCGCACGACCGGCTCGACTATATGAGCGTGGCCCTCGGCGCGGCCCTGTTCGGCGCCTTTCATGTCCTGGTTCCCGAATTCGATCTGGTGCTGGCCGGGGTGATCGGCGGCACTCTTGCTTTTGTGTTCGGACGCCTGAAGCCGCAGGGGGGCGGTGATGGATAGCAGCATCTCGAACGTCGTGATGATCGTTGTTGCCGGTGCGGCCGCGACATTCGTGTGGCGGTTCCTCGGCGTGGTCTATGCGAGCCGCCTTGAAGTCGGAAGTGCCACCCTCGACTGGGTTCGCGCCGTGGCGACAGCACTTATCGCAGCGCTGGTCGTCCGGATGGCCGTGGTGCCGCCGGGTGAACTGGCCAATGCAGCGCTGGCCAGCCGCCTCTTGGCGCTCGCTGCGGGGGTCGGGGGATACTATCTGGCAGGCCGCACGATCGCCGGCGGCGTTGCCGCCGCCGTGATTGTCTTTCTGAGTGTCGAAAGCCTTACAGGGAGTCTTTGAAGGGGTTCGTGTCCTTCGTGTGTTCCCACAGTTCGGGGAGGCTCTGATCCATCAGGCGGGACGGCTGATCGCAGCATGTGCCGACAAGCTGGGCAGGCACGCCCACGGCCGTGCAGCGCGGCGGCACGTCCTTCAGGACGACCGACGCGGCGCCGACCTTGGCGTTTTCGCCGATCTCGATATTGCCGAGGATCTTCGCGCCGGCGCAAATCAGGGCACCGCGGCGGACCTTCGGATGCCGGTCGCCGGATTCCTTGCCGGTGCCGCCAAGCGTCACGTTCTGCAGCAGCGAGACATCGTCCTCGATGATCGTCGTTTCACCGATGACGACGCCGGTGCCGTGGTCGATCATGATGCCGCGGCCGATCTGTGCGGCAGGATGGATGTCGAGGCCGAAGACCTCGGAGATGCGGTTCTGCAGGAAAAGGGCCAGGGGCTTGCGCTCCTGATGCCACAACCAGTGCGTGATGCGGTGGCATTGCAGGGCGTGGAAACCCTTGAAGTAGAGCAGGGGCTCCAGATGGTTGGTGCAGGCGGGATCGCGCTCGAACACGGCGACGATGTCGGCGCGGATCGCGGCACCGATCTCGGGGTCGGACGCGAACGCTTCGTCAAAGGTCTGCCGCAGCAGCATGGCGGAAACGCCGTTGCCTTCCAGCTTCTGGGCCAGATGGAAACTCAGCGCATGCTCCAGCCGCTCGTGATTGAGCAGGGCCGCGTGCAGGAATCCGGCGAGAACCGGCTCCTTGCGGGCCATGTCGAGCGCCTCGGTCCTGATCGAGTCCCAGATGGGATCGCAGGTGGCCAGTTCCGCGGCGGTCTGTACCGACTGAGACATGGGACATTTCCTTCCGTCATGCACTTTACGTAAGGATATAGGCCGTTAATGCGGCAATTGAAGCAAAACAAATTGATGTGACGGCTTAGTTTTTTTGATGGGTGGGTTAACTGCCGGATGTCGGTGGACCCGCAATTGCGGGGCAAATTGCGGATTCACTCGCGGCCACCCCCGTCACATAACGGACGGGAATGACCGCTTTACGCAAGAGATTTACTTGCGGATAAGGTAGGCCTCGTAGCGATCCGCGGATCTCACTCCGTCACTCGCATTATAAAAATATCTTCGCACACCGTTCCCAATACGTTTGCTGTCGAAAAAGACGATATCCTTGGACTGGACTCTCTTGCATCCCGCGGTAGAACTCGGGCAGGTGTAGTATTCGTGCCGGAGGCCGTTCACCTTGTAGTAGCCCCAGGATGCGCCACTACAGATGTATCCGTTGATCTCCCAAGATGTGCTGCTGGTCCATGTCCACCTTGCCTGACCTGCGGCGCTCGCTCGCGCGCATTCAGCGGGTTTGGCATTGACCGGTCTCTTGGGCTGAAGCGGATTTTTCTGGTTCGGTGGCGGTAGCACGTTGATCGACGGCCAGTGGGTCGCTATGTCCTGCCTGAAGAGCCATTTGCCGAGCCACTTGGAATAGATGGCGTATTGGCCGCGTTTGTTGACGACCGGATTGCGATGCGCGGTAAATTCGCACACGCCCGGTCCGTGTTTCGGATGTTTCCTCCAGTAGTAGGCCATGTTGCAATAGTCCGCATGCATGCCCTGACACTGCAGCCGGCATTGTTTCTTGGTCAGGCCGCCGACGAAAAGGTGTCCCTCAGAATTGCGTTGCTGCGCAGTGGACGCCTGAGTCAGGCCAAGCAGCATTGACGCTGCTGTCAGCGAAACGAGTACGAACCTGTTGGTCATGGTCACCTCTGTTTCCGTTCTAGACAAAGCCTCCGGATTTGACAGGCGGCAACTCGGGTTTGGACCACAATTCAGCGCAGAGCGGGCGGATCGGACGCTCCGAAAGTGCGCTGTAAATCAGGTTGTTATTCGAATTGTCTCCCAGCCATAGAAGAAGTCTAACACCATTGCGCTGATGCCGGTGTGAATTGATTGTTCACCGCGCGTTCATGCCGGACAGCCGTTTTGCGCTAGACGGCCATGCCGAAGATGTCACGGGCGAAAGCCGGGTAGGGGTTCGCGATCGATTTGGCGACGGGCCCGCGAATGAGCGCCAGGGTTTCGGCGTCCGGGCCCGCGGTCTCGCGAACACTGTCGTCGACGTCGAAATCGAAGCCGGTGTTGTCCCGCACTTCCTCGACGGTGTGGCCTGGATGCACGCTGACGAGCCGGAAGCGGGCGCGTTCGCGGTCGAACATCATGGTGCAGAGGCCGGTGACGAGGGCGTATGGACCGCCCGGGCGATAGACGCCGGGCTCGCTGGTTCCGGGGGCGCTCACGAAGTCGACCTTCGGCACAAAGATCCGCCGTGTGTGCTCCTCGCGGAACAGGATGACGCGGGGCACGAGAAAATAGAGATAGGCCGAGCCGAACGCGCCAGACCAGCGGACATCCATTTCGGGATAATCGCCGATGCCTGTCAGGTTGATGTTGGCCTGGCCGTCGATCTGGCCGCCGCTCAGAAAGAAGGCGTCGACACGGCCCTGGCCGGCGCTGTCAAAGATGTCGACACCGCCGTCGGTCCGGAATTCGGGCGACGTGCTGCCGATGATCGAGACCCGAGCCCCCGATCTTGCCCTCGTCAGGAGTGCGGCCGAACCGGGGATCGGCGAAAGCACGCCGACGGCGACATGGCCGATACCTTCAAGCAGGCCGGCGATGGCCGTGATCATGATTTCTTCGGGGCGAATGTCGGCCACTATTCGGCTGCGGCCTGTGCCGCCAGGACTGTCTCGTCGAGATAGCTTCTGAACCCTTCGTCGGTTGCCGCGCGGCGGCAGTAACCGGCGAGGTGCTCCCGGTCGGCCGCATAATGGCCGGGCATGTCGAGCGGTTTGGCGCCGCCCGGGGCTTCGGCGATGCCGGCGACGTAGAGCGCGGGGATCACATTGGCGGCCAGAGTATCGTCTTCGAGGATGTTGTCGTCGGTAATCCTCTCCACCGTGGCAAAGGTCTTCCGCGCGGCGTGGGCCATGACCTTGAGCTCGGGCTGGCGTCCGATCCAGACATTCCCGAGGCGATCCGCGAGGGCGGTGTGGATGATCGCGATATCCGGGGTTATAGCGGGCAGGGCGACAATGCTGTCGCCCGGCGCGAATGGGTTGTCGATCACTTGGAAATCGTCCCGGTTGGCCAGGATATCGGAGCCGATGAGCCCGCGCAGCGGCATGAACGGAATGCCCTTTTCGGCGGCCTGAAGGCCGGCATAGACGGCTGGGCAGGTGGCGTCCTTGATGGTGACGGCGCCGGATTTCACGGCGCGCACGAAACAGGGCGCCGGACCGAACTCACCCATGGTGACACCCGACGTCTCGACCGTCGAAACGCAACCGGCGCCGATAAGCATGTCGGCGCCCATTCCGCTCGTCGGCACGGTGACCAGATACAGATCCCGGGCATCGCGGCGGATCAGGGCGCGGATCGCCTCCATGGGTACACCGGAGTCCTTGAAGATGGCGATCTTTGCGCCGTCCGGAATTTCGGCGGCCAGTGCGTCAACGCTTTCGAGGATCTGCGGTTCGGTCATGTCACAGCTTTCCGATCCGTGGCTTCGGCTAACCCAGGCGCGAGTCTACCACAGCGCGTATCTTTTCGGCGTTGGCGGCAAGCACCTCCTGGTCTTCCATTTCAGTGCCGTGGGGCTTCAGACGTTCGCCATCCCAGCGGGGGACTATGTGGATGTGGAGGTGAAAGACGGTCTGGCCCGCAGCCGCGCCGTTGAATTGCTGCAGCATGAAGCCCTGGGCACCCATACCTTCCACGACAAGCGGTGCCAGCTTTTGAACGCAGGCCATCAGTCTGCCGAGGTCATCGACCGAAATATCCGTCAGGCCCGTCGCCTTGACCTTGGGGATCACGAGGGTGTGCCCGGGAGAGCGAGGCATCACGTCGAGAAAGGCGTAAGCCTCGTCATCCTCGTAAACCTTGTGGCTGGGGATTTCGCCCCTGAGGATCTTGGCAAAGATATTGTCGTCGTCGTAGCTCATGGCCTGCCTTTTTCTAATTCCGGGTTCCGCTGGGCAGATGGTTCCCAGGGACGGCGGGCGCCGTCAAGAGCAATCATGTCCCCCGGATTTGCGGAACGGTGCGTAGTCGGCCAGAGCTTTGCTTTCCTGGTCGACATAGTGGCGCTCCTGCACCAGAAACCGTGCAACCGCTTCGCGCAGGCCGGCATCGGCGATGAAGTGCGAACTGTAGGTCAGGGTGGGCATGTAGCCCCGCGCCAGTTTGTGCTCGCCCTGAGCGCCGGCCTCGACCCGGGACAGGCCGTTCTGGATCGCAAAATCCATGGCCTGGTAGTAACAGGTCTCGAAGTGCAGGAAGCGATGGTGCTCTGTGCAGCCCCAATACCGGCCGAACAGGGTCTCGCCGCCGATGAAATTCAGGGCACCTGCGATATACCGGCCGTTGCGTTTGCACATGATGAGGAGGATCCGGTCAGCCATCGTTTCGGAGACCAGGCTGAAGAATGTCCTGGTGAGATAGGGACTGCCCCACTTGCGCGAGCCGGTGTCCATGTAGAACCGGTAGAAGGCGTCCCAGTGATCCTCCGTCAGGTCCGAGCCGGTGATCCACTCGATGTCGACATCGCTTGCCAGGGCCTCGCGCCGTTCCTTGCGCACGACCTTGCGTTTGCGCGATGCCAGCTCGGACAGGAAATCGTCGAAGCTGTCATAGCCGTTGTTGATCCAGTGAAACTGGCGGTCGGTGCGCTGCAGAAGCCCGATATCGCCGAGCTGATCCCATTCCTCCTTCTGCATAAAGGTGAAGTGCAGGGATGATGCCCCGATCCTCTGGGTCAGCTGGATGCCGGCATTGAGCAGCATGGAGCGCAGGTTTTCCGCGTTTCCATGGTCGCCGACAAGCAGGCGACGTCCGCTGGCCGGCGTGAACGGCACGGAGGCCTGAAGCTTGGGGTAGTACCGTCCGCCGGCGCGTTCGTAAGCGTCGGCCCAGCCGTAATCGAAAACGTATTCGCCCTGGGAATGGTCCTTCAGATAGCAGGGCATGACGGCTGCCGCGGTTTCGTCTTCGCCCTGCAGCACCAGGTGCTGGGGCAGCCAGCCGGTGCCGACCGTGGCCGATCCGCTTTCCTCAAGGGCACAGAGGAACGCATGGCTCACGAACGGATCGTATGTGCCTGCTTCCGGGTTGGCGCAGGCATCCCACTGCGCCGCCGGGATGTTCTTCATCTCGGTTTCGACGCGGACAACGGCTGTGGCGGTGTCAGACATGCGTTCCCGGGCCTGTTTCCCCAAATTCTGGTATCCCAGATAGGCAGAGAGGGCCGGCGGGCAAGGCGGTCACGGTCTAAACCCCTCGAAAACCATGGCATCGGTCCACTTTTCCGCAATCGCGCGGTCTTCCGGTGTCCGGACGGTCCAGGTCAGCAAGGGTAGCCCGAGTGCGCGTGCGATCGCGGGAGCCAGGGCGGGCAAAGCCTTGACGTGGTAGTTGATGAAATGCGGCCTGCACCTGCAGGCCGGCAACAGGTGGCGCAGCCGGAACCGCTGCATGCTCGTGAGACGGGACCATTCCTCGGTTGCCGGGAAGTACTCCGATACCATGCCGCGAACGAGTTCCGGCCGGAGTTGGCGCATCGCCGCCACAGAGCGCGGGTCGAATGACATCACGGCAAGCGGGCCGGAGTAGCCTGAGACGACTTCGGCAACGCGTCGCTCCAGCTCGCCCACATTGTTCCAGAGGCTCTTGATCTCGAGCACCAGGGTTACCTTGCCGGAGACCTGGTCAAGCAACTCGCCGAGCGTCTGCATCCGGTCAGTGCTGTCCTGAAACTCGACAGCCTGAAGGGCAGGGGTCGTCTGCTCCACGACCCGGCCTCTGCCTTTTGTCAGGCGATCGAGGGTCTCGTCGTGGAATACGACAGCTTCGCCGTCTCCCGTGAGCTGCAGATCAACCTCTATGCCGTAATCGCCGTCTATGGCCGCCTGGACGGCGGATGCGGTGTTCTCCACCACACCGTTGGCCACGTCATGTAGGCCACGATGGGCGACCGGCCGGGCGGTAAGCCAGCTCAGGTCCGGCATGCTTCAGCCCCGCAGCGGCGAGCGTTCTGCGACCCGCGGTCAGCGAATCTCGAAGATCGCGTCAACTTCAACCGCGACGTTCAGAGGCAGGCTTCCGGCACCCACCGCAAAGCGGGCGTGACGGCCGCGGTCGCCGAGTGCCTCGACCATGAAGTCGGATGCACCGTTGATGACCGCCGGATGGTCGGTGAACCCGGGTACAGCGTTCACGAAGCCGCCGAGCTTCAGGCACTGGTTGATGCGCTCGAGATCACCGTCCAGTGCTGCTTTCATCTGAGCGAGAATGTTGATCGCGCACAGCCGGGCCGCCTGGACGCCGTCCTCGACGGAGAGATCGGCACCGATCGTGCCCTGATAGGCGAGATTGCCGTCAAGGTCGAAGCAGACCTGGCCCGAGACGAAAACCTGGTTGCCGCTGATCGTGTAGGCCACATAGTTGGCGACGGGTGCGGCCGGGGTCGGCAGGGTGATGCCCATGTTGCTCAGGCGGGTTTCGATCTCGCTCATGGAATTTGACTCCTTATCTGGGGGGCAGCCGGTCGATGCGGGCTGAAAGTTCGGCGCGACCCTAGCGGGATTGCGGCGTTATTGGAATCGCCAAATGCGGAAGTTCGTTCAGGACGGCGTGACAAGGTCGCCGGGCGTGTTGCCGGCAAAATAGGCGTCGAGATTGTCGACGGCGCGCATGCCCATGGCGTCCCGGGTGCCGAGTGTCGCGCTGCCGAGATGCGGCAGAAGAAAGACGTTGTCGAGTTCCCTGTAGCGCGGATCGATATTCGGTTCGCCCTTGAAGACATCGAGGCCGGCCGCGGCCAGCTTACCACTCTTCAATGCCGCAATGAGAGCGTCGTCATCGATTATGTCGCCGCGGGCCGAATTCACGACGATCGCGCCGTCGGGCATCAGCGCAATCCGCTCCTCGTCAATCAGGTTCCGGGTCTGATCGGTCGACGCGCAGTTAATGGACAGGAAGTCCGATTGGGCCAGAAGGCTCTCGGGCGTTTCGTGGAAGGTCGCGCCCAGTTCCTCGCCCGCGTCGAGCCGGGAACGGTTGTTGTAGTGGATCTCCATGTCGAATCCGCGCGCCCGCTTGGCGACGGCACGTCCGATGCGTCCCATCCCGAGGATGCCGAGGCGCCGGCCGGTGACGTCGTGCCCCAGCGGTTCCGTCGGGGTCCAGATGCCCCATGTATCGGTTCGCACCATGCGTTCACCCCAGTAGGCACCGCGGGCGGCTCCCAGCATCAGAAGCATGGCGATATCAGCCGTGGCGTCTGTCAGGACATCGGGCGTATTCGTGACCGTGACTCCCTTGGCCGTTGCGGCGGCGACATCGATATGGTCGTAGCCCACGGAGAAGGTGGCGACGATGCGTATCGAAGAGGGCAGGGCGTCAAAGAAGTCTGCCTGGCATTTTTCGGTGGGCGTCACGAGGATCGCGTCCGCGCCTTCACTTTGACTGGCCAGGTCCTGCGGGGTAAACAGCGTATCGTCCGGATTGAGTGTTGCATCATATGTCGCGGAAATACGCGCTTCGACCGCATCCGGCAGTTTGCGTGTCACAATGAGTTTCGGGGTCTTGCTGGCGTCAGCGGACATCGGTCAAGTGCCTCATTTTTGTTGGAATCCGAACCTAAGAAACCCGCACTGGTTTCCGGGATTCGATAACATATCTATTGATGCGGGACCCAAACACACCGGCTCGGGCCGGACATTTAATCATGACGAAGGACGGCATGGCTATATTCTCTTCACGCTCCTCTCTCGGATCCACGTTTCTGCTTCTTGCCACTCTGATTTCTGCCGGTGCCGCCCAGGCCGCACCGACGATAGTCGCCCACCGGGCCGTGTACGATCTGGCCCTCGACAAGGCATCGGACAGGTCGGGAATTGCTTCCGTCACAGGTCGGCTCGTTCTCGAAATCAATGGCTCGGCCTGTGAGGGCTTTGCCATTACGTCGCGCATCGTGACCCGGTTCGCCACCAATGAGGGCAAGGTCAACGTCACCGATATCCGGTCGTCATCCTGGGAATCGGGGGACGGCAAGACTTTTCGGTTCGGAACGCGACAATATCTCAATCGCAAGCTCGGTGAAGAGACCAAGGGGCGTGCCGTCCGCGGAGACGGGGAAAAGTCAGGCTCGGCGTTCCTGACCGCCCCCGCTGACGAGCAGTTCGAACTGCCGCCGGAGGTCGTGTTCCCGAGCGAGCACAACAAACGCATCATGGAAGCAGCGTTTGCCGGCAAGAACATCGACAACAGCGTTGTCTACGACGGGACGGACGGCAAGAAGATCTACAATGCCACGACGTTCATCGGTCGGGAGCGGGCGCCCGGTAAGTCCGACCTTTCCGAAGCCGGCGAGACTGCCAAGCCGCTCGGCAAGCTTCGTGCCTGGCCGGTTACCGTCAGTTTCTTCGAAGATGCCAAACCTGCAGGCGGTGAGCAGACGCCCAGCCATGAAGTCAGCTTCACCATGTTCGAGAACGGTGTCTCCGCGAAACTGCTGCTGAACTATGGCGATTTCGCCATCAAGGGTGTTCTGGCGGGTCTTGAGGTTTTTGATGTTCCGGCTTGTCCCTAGCCGGCTTCGGTTTTGACGTAAAGCCGATACCCTTTTCGATTGCCTCCCTGCCGAATTTCTCGCGCAGGCGGTCCATGGCGTGTTCGGCCTCGGCGCGTTTGCCCTCCAGAGGGTCGAGCAGGTTTCCGGGGTCAGCCTCGGCATCGCTCACCAGGTTCGAAAAACCGATGCCGAGCAAGCGGAAAGCCGTGCCGTCGGTCTCGTTGCTGAGCAGAGGGCGGGCGGCCTTGAACAGCTTGTCGGCAAGCTGGGTTGGTGACTCCAGGGTGCGGTTCCGCGTGCGTGTCTTGAAATCGGCGGTCTTCAGCTTCAGGACAGCCGTTGTTCCCGCAAGCCCTGATGCCTTGGCTCTTCGCGACACCTTCTCACAGAGCTTCCAGAGGATCGTTTCAAGCTCACCCTGAGCCGCGATGTCGGTGTTGAACGTGGTCTCCGCGCTGATGCTCTTGGCTTCTCCGTGGGGATTGACATTGCGGTCATCTTCGCCGCGGGCGAGGTGGTAGAGCCTTGAGCCCATCGTGCCGTAGCGTGCCAGCAGGATGTTCTTTTCCATGACCTGCAGGTCGCCGATCGTGCTGATGCCGTCCCGCGAGAGCTTGCGCTGGAACGCCTTGCCCACGCCCCAGATCAGGCCCACCGGCTTCTTGCGCAGGAAATCCAGCGCTTCGGCCTGACCGATAACCGAGAAGCCGCGCGGCTTGTCCAGATCGGATGCGACCTTGGCCAGGAACTTGTTATAGGACAGCCCTATGGAGACGGTGATGCCAATTTCCCGTTCCACCTGCCGGGCGAGATCAGCCAGGGTCCTGGCCGGACTGCGCTGGTGGAGTCTCTGCGTGCCGGTCAGATCGAGAAACGCCTCGTCGATCGACAGCGGTTCGACCTGAGGCGTCAGCGCGCGCATCATCTCGCGAACTTCGCGACCGACCTTGCTGTATTTCTCCATGTTGGGCTTGATCACGACCGCTTCCGGGCAGGCCTTGAGGGCCTTGAACATCGGCATGGCCGATTTCACGCCGCGTATGCGGGCCACGTAGCACGCCGTGCTGACAACGCCTCTTCGACCGCCGCCGATGATGACAGGCTGGTCGCGGATCGAGGGATCGTCGCGTTTCTCGACCGCCGCGTAGAACGCGTCGCAGTCGATGTGTGCGATGGACAGGCGCTCAAGCTCCGGATGACGCGCGAGGCGAGGACTGTGGCAGGACGGGCAGCGCTGTTCGCTACCGCAGTCGGCGAGGCAGTCCCTGCAAAAGCCTGTCATCTCTTCCGGCTCATTCATGGCGTGTCCTGGATCACCGATCGCTATCGCCGGCCGTGGTGTCTGTTCCGAGCGGTCAGTCTATCACGGGGCAGATGCGGATCAGATCCTAGTGCCATTGGCGGTCTTCAGGTGCGAATCGAGAAAGGCATGCGTATCGGCCCAATTGTCCGACCGCAGGAGGACATCGTCGACCGGAGGCGCGACTTTCGCGAAGCGCGGATCCTGCATGAAATGCACGAGATCCACATGCGGTGTGTGCGCCGCGACCGACATCAGGTTGCGCGGGCTGTCGTCTATGAAAATGACCGTCTCGGTGTGTCCCATGAGCATGGACTCGACGGTCGGTCCCTTGGGACCCACATTGGCGATGACCGGATAGTCGAACCCGTGTCCGTCAAGATTGCGGATTCTGGCGTCACGATATCGCGGCGGCAGGTTGGTGAGCATGACGATGTCGGCATGGGTCTCGAGGGCCTTGAGGGCATCCCGTGCGCCATCGATCATCTCCATTTCGGCGACGTGGTCGTCGAAATATCCGAACAGCAGATCGCCGACCGTCTCCGTATCGGCCGGTTCGTCGTTTTCATGCGCCCGTATGTTGCCGTTGAGGGCGAAGCTCGAGGCATCGAGCCAGTAGCCGTTCCTGTTGAGGTGGCGCTCGAGTCCGCGCAGGAAATGGACGATAACTTCATCCACATCGCAGATGATCAGGGGCTTGTCGGGCACGAGTTCAATCGTGTCCAGCTGTTCGGCGACAGTGCTATCCAGTTTGGTCATTGCGGCAATCTAGCTCATGGCCGGTCGAGTCGCATGCGGGCTGCTGCGGGGGTCTCGGGTGCAATGCCGGTGTGCTCGCAGAACAGGAACAAAAGCGTCTCGTCAGCCAGAAGATGATCCAGAACGCCGGAAAGGAAAGCCTGGTCGGCCAGCATGTTGGGGATTTCCGCCGGCCCCAAACCGGTTAACGCGACGAATCGCTCGATTCGCTCGGGATCTCCCGCCAGGAATCCCACCGCATTGATTGCGACAGCCTCGGCTTCTTCAACCGTAAGTTGTTTTTGTTTCATACCGTTTTAACGCTGTAGTATTTCCGAGGCCGGAATCCTCATCACAATACTAAATGGTTAAGCTGTTGGTTACCTAATTGTCGTCAAATTGCACCTTCTAATTGTGCGAGAGCGTTCCGTAAGTTTTCGCCAAATATCTTACGGTTCCGAGAGTATCGAGACATGTTAGGTTCCTCAGTCACGGAAGCAGGAACGGGTTCCGGCAACGGAGAGCAGAGCACGATGGCCAAGACCGTGCTTATCGTCGAAGACAACGAACTGAACATGAAGCTGTTTCATGATCTGCTCGACGCCCATGGCTACAAGACCCTCCAGACCCGCAATGGCCTTGAGGCTCTGGAGATTGCCCGGGAACATATGCCCGACCTGATCCTGATGGATATCCAGCTTCCGGAAGTGTCCGGACTTGAAGTCACGAAGTGGCTCAAGGAGGACGACACCCTGGCCTCCATCCCCGTCATTGCGGTCACGGCATTTGCCATGAAGGGCGATGAGGAGAAGATCAGGGAAGGGGGCTGCGAAGCCTATATTTCCAAGCCGATCTCGGTCGCGACGTTTCTCGAAACGGTTCAGCATTTTCTGGGAGAGGGCGAATGACGGCTAGGGTGTTGGTGGTCGATGACATTCTGGCGAACGTCAAGCTGCTTCAGGCCAAGCTGACGGCTGAGTATTTCGAGGTCATTACGGCGATGAACGGCGCGGAGGCGCTGGAAGTCGCGCAGCGCTCGATGCCGGACATCGTGCTGCTCGACGTCATGATGCCGGGCATGGACGGTTTCGAGGTCTGCCGCCGTTTGAAGGCCAACCCAGTCACGCTCCACATTCCCGTCGTCATGGTCACCGCGCTCGACCAGCCGAGCGACCGCATCAACGGACTTGAAGCGGGCGCTGATGATTTCCTGACCAAGCCGGTCAACGACACGGCACTGTTTGCCAGGGTCAAGAGCCTGGTGCGGCTGAAGATGCTGACCGACGAACTGCGGTCGCGCGCATCGACCAGCGAGCGGATGGGTCTGATCGAAGACGAAATCAAGCTCGACGCCCTGAGCTCCATCTCCGGCAAGGTTCTGCTGGTGGACGACCGCACGGGCTCCGTCGAACGGATCAAGGACGCGCTTGGCGATGCCCATTCGGTCGAGGTGGCCGGAGATCCGCAGGCGGCCCTTTTTGCTGCTGCCGAGCAGGAATGGGACCTCATTCTCGTCAGCCTGAGCCTGAAGGAATTCGATGGGCTCCGGCTCTGCTCCCAGTTGCGTTCACTCGACCGGACCCGGAACATTCCAATCCTGATCATCGTCGAACCGGAAGACTCCGGTCGCATGCTGCGCGGGCTCGATATCGGCGTGAACGACTACATCGCCCGGCCGATTGACAAGAACGAACTCAAAGCGCGTGTGCGGACCCAGCTGCGGAAACGCCGTTATGCGGAACAGTTGCGGGCCAACGTGGCGCAAAGCATGGAGATGGCGGTCACCGATTCGCTGACCGGCCTCTACAACCGGCGTTATATGGAGGGCCACCTCAATACGCTGGTGACGACCTCAGCACAGCGCGGCAAGTCGATTTCACTGCTGCTGATGGACATCGATTTCTTCAAGACCGTGAACGATACCCATGGTCACGATGTCGGCGATGACGTGCTGCGCGAACTGGCGCGACGCATTCGCCGGACCATCAGGGGTATCGACATGGCCTGCCGTCTCGGCGGCGAGGAGTTCGTGATCGTTCTGCCCGACACCGACATGGCGCGTGCCTATGGAATCGCGGAACGCGTGCGCCAGACAGTCGGCCGAGAGCCGTTCCCGGTATCGAGCACCGGTCTGACGCTGGACATTACGATCAGTATCGGTGTCGCCGCACTGGAAGACGCCGACGATACCGCGGACACGATCCTCAAGCGCGCCGACCGTGCGCTCTACCGTGCAAAACGCGATGGCCGGAACCGCGTCGTCGCCGACGCCGCCTGACCTGCAGCTCCACTTTCGCATTCAACGCTTGGGTTCGCCCCGGTGAGGGGCCGCAGCCGGATTTTCCCTGCGGATAGTTAAGGTTAACAGTTTACTACCAATCGTATTCGTCGCCCTCTGAGGGCACGTTCTGATTGATTTTGTCCCCACCTCAGCTAGTGTTTCTTCAATAAAAGACGTCGCGAAGATGAATTTGCGACCAGGGCGTTAAACATTGGACGGGACCGACCCGGAAATCTGTGCGGCAAACGCCGTCACGACTGTCCGGATCGAAAACAATTCTCGTCATCATCTATACCCTGCGGAATGCTCAGGTCCGCCGCATCTCCTGGGTCCCGTAGGGTTGGGCCGGCTTGCGATTGGCTGGAGTGGCCTCCTCGTGATTGCCGTTGCAAGTCGGCCACCTTATTTCGGGCGACGATGCGCCATTGCGCATGTGTTGTCGGCGGGATGGGATAGAAACAGGCCGGAAGCTAGGAGCCGGCCTGTTTTTCTTTGTGAAATCCTTCGATTTCAGACCCTTGGCGGCTTCTTTTGAGATCCAGAATCAAAAAAGGCACCGCAGTGCGCGGTGCCTTGTTCTTTTCGAGAAAGCCCGAGACTTACTTGATCTTGGCTTCCTTGAATTCGACGTGCTTGCGGGCAACCGGATCGTACTTCTTCATGACCATCTTTTCGGTCATGGTCCGCGAGTTCTTCTTCGTCACGTAATAGAAGCCGGTATCTGCGGTGCTGACGAGCTTGATCTTGACAGTTGTGGGCTTTGCCATCGCAGGTCTCTCTTGTCCGAACCGTCAGTCCATAGCCTGACCCGCGCAATCGCGGCGGCTTACGCTGACGCATAAACTGCGCGCACACTACTCAGCTTTGTGGCCGTGTCAAGCGCCGACAAATGCCGTGGTCAGAGTTCCTCGCGCATGAATTCCGATCCGCGCATGTAGTAGAACGGTATCGGGGCCGGACTGGCCAAGCCTTCAGGCGTTATCAGACGTTTCTGCAGTTCGTCGAGGACCGTTGCCGTGATCTGCGGGATGTCGCGGCGGCGTGCTTCCGCGATTGTCAGCCAATGCAGATCGAGCAGTTCGTCCGACGCGCCGGAGAGGTCATGCATGTCGCCCTGGATGGCGTCGGCTTCGATGGCAAGAAATCTCGTATCAAAGCGCCGGGTTCGGCCGGGCGGCGTGATGGCGCGCGCGATGAAATGCAGATTGTGAAGCGTCGGCTGGACGCCGGTACGAAGGTAATCGCTCCAGCCCTTGGACCGGGTCGCTGCTGCGACTTCCGGACGTTCGCCGATAATGAGGCCAGCTTCCTCGAAGGTTTCGCGCAGAGCCGCCATCGCGATGCCGCGGGCACGCGCAGGGCTCGGGCGGCCGCGCATCTTCTTCAGGAGCTTGTCTTCGACCGGACTGCTCAGTTCCGTCAGGGGACGGACGCGGCTGTCGCCCGGGTCGACCCGCCCGCCGGGAAAGACGAACTTGCCGGGCATGAACTTGTGCGCATCGTGGCGGCGGCCCATGAGCACGCGCACCGCATCCGGGTCGCGCTTGACGACGAGCAGGGTTGCGGCGTCCTTCGGGCGAATCTTGGGGTCCGAGACCCGTCCTTCCTTTTTGTTCAGACGGTCAGCGTATTGTTTGAGCTTGTCAGTCTGGTCGTTCATTTCTGGCGTGCCGCGGTTCACTGTCGGGCCGGACAATGCCAATTGCGCAGGGTCGTGTCCAGATAATCGATGGAAATGTGCCAACTAGGCAGCGGATGCGCTGTCACTGACATCGGTAACGGGCACGATCTCGATTTCCATGTCCGTCTGGCCGATGGCCTGTCTGAGATCATCGGGGGGCATGGCGTCGGTGATCAGCAGGTCGACGGCTTCCAGGTCGCACACCTTGACCAGACCGTGCCGCGTGAATTTGCTGCTGTCGGAAACGATGATTGATTTTTCGCCGCGGGACAGAACCACACTGGCGAATTCGGCTTCATCCAGTTCGAAGTCCATGGGGCCGGTTTCCGCGTCCATGGCACCGATCGTGATTATGGAGAATTTGACGCGGAACTGACTGGCAAAGTCGATTGCCGAACGCCCGAATGCCGCGCCGTTATCGCCGCGCAGCGCGCCGCCGGCCATATAGACCTTGTTGCCGTTCACAGTCGCCAGCGTCCGGGCGATGTCGGACGAGTTGGTGACAACGGTCAGGTCGCGGCGGCGCAGCAGTTGCCGCGCAAGGTAGCTTGTCGTCGTGCCCGTATCGAGCATGACCGAGTCGCCATCCTGGATATGGGTAGCGCAGGCCCTCGCGATGGCGCGCTTGGCATCGGCATTTTCGCGCATGCGCCGCTCGAAAGGCGCTTCGCCGACCTGGAACGGCAGCGTTACCGCTCCGTGCATTTTCAGCAACGCGCCTGACTGTGTCAGTGGGCGGACATCGCGCCGGATGGTCTCGAGCGAGACGCCGAGACGGTCGGCGAGCTTCGAAATCGCACAGGTGCCTTCCTCGCGAACGATCGACAGGATCTCGGCGTGTCGTTTGGAATGGCGCAACGCGAACCTCCGATTTTGGCCGATTGCCACAATAGTGTGCATCTATCGATCAGATATACAGCACAAACCCACAAAGAAAATCCAAAAAAGCCATAAAAAACCAAAAATCGGGCTCGTTCCTTGTTGACATGCGGTCGAGCAGGCCGGACACTTTCTCCGGGGGCAAGAGTGCATCGACACCCGAGAAACAAGGGAATCGCGATGCGTTCTGCCGTTTTTCAGGAGGGAGGCATTTTTATGCTGCTCAAATCGAAGTTCTCTCGCGCAATGATCGGGGCCGTGTCGCTTGCCCTGGCCGGACTGGCCGGCGGCAGCGTCCAGGCCGATGTTGAATCGCGCGACCCGATCAAGCTGACGCTCCACGACTGGACGGGCCAGTTCGTGAAGACCAAGATCATGGGCGAGGTGCTCAAGAAGGCCGGATACAACATCGAATATGTCCAGGCCGACTACATTGCCCAGTTTGCCGGTCTGAAGTCCGGCGATCTGCATGTTGCCATGGAGATCTGGGAAACGACGGGCCGAGACGCCATGGACGAAGCGACCAAGACAGGAAAGGTCGAGAATCTCGGCGAGACGGGCATGCAGGCCATCGAGGAGTGGTGGTACCCGTCCTACATGAAGGAAAAGTGCCCCGGTCTGCCGGACTGGAAGGCCCTGAACGATTGCGCCGAGGCGTTCTCGATCCCTGAAACGGCACCCAAGGGACGCTATCTCGGCGGTCCCGTGACTTGGGGTGGATTTGACGACGAGCGGGCCGAAGCCCTCGAGCTCGACTATGAAGTGGTCCATGCGGGTACCGATGCCGCGCTGTTCGCCGAACTGGAATCAGCCTACCAGCGCAAGGCGCCGATCCTGCTGTGGGTCTATGCCCCGCACTGGGCGCCCGTGAAGTTCAAGGGTGAATGGGTCGAGTTCCCGAAATACGAAGCCGCTTGCTACAACGATCCGAAATGGGGCGTGAACAAGTCGGCCAAGTATGACTGCGGCAAACCGCGCGGCCCGATCTGGAAGGTTGCCTGGTCCGGCCTGAAGGACAAGTGGGGCGGCGCGCACAAAGCCATCACCAAGTTCCAGGTCAACAATGAAGAGATGGGCGCCATGGTTTCGGCCGTCGATCTCGACGGCAAGAAGGTCGAGGAAGTGGTTGCCGACTGGATGGCCAAGAACGAGTCGCGCTGGAAGACCTGGATCCAGTAAGCCCGTGTAATGCGAAAGGTCGTGGGTTCGGTGATGCGGGCACCGTTCCTGCGGCCGCATTGGGCAGTGATTGCCGTCCACCCCCTATAGAGAGAGGCCAAAGGGCGATCGATGACTGACGGCGCCGCAAAGCTTGTCTGCAAATCCCTCTGGAAGATCTTCGGTCCCGATGCCGACGGCTTTTTCAGTCGGTCGGGTGCGAACCCCGGCATGGACGCGATCCGGGAGGCCGGACTCATTCCGGCTGTCCGCGACGTCAATCTCTCGGTCGCAGAAGGCGAGATCTTCGTCATCATGGGATTGTCGGGATCGGGCAAGTCGACGCTTGTCCGTTGCCTTTCGCGGCTGGTCGAGCCGACTGGCGGCGAAATCCTTTTCGACGGCCGCGATCTGCTGACAGCGTCCGACAAGGAGATGATCGAGATCCGGCGGCACAAGATGGGCATGGTGTTCCAGCATTTTGCATTGCTGCCCCATCTGACCGTCCTGGAAAACGTTGCGTTTCCGCTGGAGGTCCAGGGCATGGACCGCAAGGTCCGCGAAGCCCGGGCCGCTGAGGTCGTGGAACTTGTCGGTCTGCAGGGACGGGAAGGCTACTACCCGCGTGAATTGTCCGGCGGACAGCAGCAACGGGTTGGCATCGCCCGTTCGCTGGCGGTTGAGCCGGAGCTCTGGTTCCTGGATGAGCCGTTCTCCGCTCTCGACCCGCTTATCCGTCGCGAAATGCAAGACGAATTCCTGCGCCTGCAAAGCGTGCTGCGCAAAACGATCGTTTTCATCACCCATGACTTTGACGAGGCCATCCGCCTTGCAGACCGTGTTGCGATCATGAAGGACGGAGCGGTCGATCAGGTCGGAACGCCTGAAGAGATCGTGACAGCGCCTGCGACCGAATATGTCGCCGAATTTACCCGCGATGTCAGCCGGGCTAAGGTGATGTCGGTGGGTTCGGTGATGACGCCGCTCGACCCGTCCGCGTCCAGGTTTTCAGGCGAAATCTCCGTCAATTCGAAGATTGCGGCCATCGGCGCGGATCTTCTAGACGCAGATTGCCCGATCGCGGTTGTTGACGTTGAGGGCCAGAAGGTCGGCCAGGTCGCGCGCGACGATGTCGTTGCCGTCCTCGTCCACCAGTAGGCTCGAGAGCTTTCGGACATGAGCGAGGCGGGGCTACAGGTACCTCCGGCAAGGCCGGTCGAGGGACGCATGCCCCGACTGGTGCGGGCACTTCTGACCCCGATCGGTTTTCTCTGGATGCTCGCCGGGGGCGTAACGCTGATCCTCTGGCTGTTCGGCAAGCAACTGGCACCCTGGACACTGCGTTACCCGCGCGACTGGCGGATCCCGCTGCGTGCCGAAATCTCCGAATTCATGGACTGGCTCCTGAATGAGGCGGATCTCGGGCTTTTCACGTTTCAGGAACTGACGCGCGGCATCGCGTGGCTTCTCGACATACCGCTGACCATCGCGACGAGCCTGTTTTCCACCGGCCTGCTCAAAGGGCAGGGGTCGGACGCGGTGCAGATCCTCCCGCCGTTAAGCTGGATCGCCGTCATAGTCATTGTGGTCCTGCTGGGCCGGCACGCGAAGGACTGGCGCCTCGCAGCTCTTGTTGGCTGCTGCTTCGGTTATCTTGCCGTATTCGGTCAGTGGACCAGCGCCATGGTGACGCTGTCGTCGATCGCGATCGCCGTTCCGTTCGGGGCGCTCGGCGGTCTGCTGATCGGGATCATGGGATACCGCTGGCGGTGGGTCGAGAAGCTGATCACCCCGATCCTGGACCTCATGCAGACCATTCCGGTGTTCGCCTATCTGGTCCCGATCCTGTTCCTGTTCGGCTTCGGTCCGGTTGCAGCGATGATTGCCACGATCATCTATGCCATGCCTCCCATGGTCCGGGTGACCATGCTGGCACTGCGCAACGTCCCGTCCGAAATCCTCGACCTCGGGAACATGGTCGGCTGCACGCGCCGGCAAATGACCTGGAAAGTACTGGTCCCCGCAGCAAAACCGGCGCTCGTCGTCGGGCTGAACCAAGTGATCATGCTCTCGCTCAACATGGTGATCATCGCCTCGATGATCGGGGCGGGCGGTCTCGGGTTCGACGTCCTGAGTTCTCTCAGGCGGCTCGATATCGGCGCAGGCATCGAGGCCGGCGTCGGTATTGTCGTATTGGCAATCGCACTCGACCGCCTGAGCCAGGCCTATGCCGCCAAGGCGCTGCCGGCACACGAAGAGGGAGCTGAAAGGACGCTTCTCCAGCGGCGGCCCTATACGAGTATTGCGGTCATCGTTGTTTTGTTCTGTGGTGTGGCGGGCCTTGCGGTTCCGGCATTGCAGAGTTTTCAGGAAAACTGGACCGTGACCACAGGCGGCTTCTGGTCCGATCTCGTCAAGTACATCAACGTGCACTTCTTCGATCAGCTCGAAGGCCTCAAGAACGCACTGCTCCTGAACGTCCTGATCCCGTTTAAGCGTTTCCTTCTATCCTTGCCCTGGATTGGCGTGGTGGCGCTGCTGGCGCTTGCCGGATGGACCCTGGGAGGGCTGCGGCTCGCTGTGCTGTGCGGACTGCTGAGCGCGTTTATCGCCTCGGTCGGCCTTTGGCCCAAGGCCATGGTCACCGTTTATCTCTGCGGGATTTCCGTCGCGATTGCCTGCCTCATCGGCATTCCCATCGGGATCGCCGCTGCCGGCCGCGAACGGCTCTGGCGCGTGGTCCAGGTGATCATCGACACGCTGCAGACCCTGCCGTCGTTCGTTTATCTGATGCCGGTTGTGATGCTGTTCAGGGTTGGCGACTTCTCGGCCATGGTCGCGGTGGTCGCCTATGCGATCGCTCCGGCGATCCGCTACACCGCTCTGGGCCTGCAAAGGGTGGATCCGCAATTGCTCGAAGCCGGCATCGTCTCCGGCTGCACGCCGGGCCAGCTTCTGCGCAAGGTGAAGCTGAAGCTGGCTTTGCCCGAGATCATGCTCGGTATCAACCAGACCATCATGCTGGCCCTGTCCATGCTCGTCATTACCGCCCTGGTCGGCACCCGCGATCTCGGGCAGGAGGTCTATATCGCGCTCACCAAGGCCGACAGTGGCCGAGGCATCGTCGCCGGTCTGTGCGTGGCCTTCATTGCAATCATTGCCGACCGCCTGATCACGGCGGGTGCGCGCCGCATGCGCGCCCGGCTGGGACTGGAGAATTGAAACATGACTGATGCGCACGACAAGGTGCTTGGCCTTTCCTGCTGGTCCGGACCGGTGGAGCCCGAACCGCTGGACGGCGGCATCACAAATACCAACTTCAAGGTTTCGGACCGGGGCGAGACATTTGTCGTCAGGATCGGCGATGACATTCCGATCCATCAGGTCATGCGGTTCAACGAACAGGCGGCGGGTCGCGCGGCCTTCAAGGCCGGCCTGTCGCCTGAGATCGTTCACAGCGAGCCGGGCGCCATTGTCATGCGCTTCATCGAAGGGCGCACGTTCACGGCAGAGGATGTCCGCGCCGACGGCATGCTGGAACGCATCGTTCCGCTGCTGAAGACCTGCCACTATGACGTTCCCCGTCATCTGCGCGGTCCCGCACTTGCCTTCTGGGTGTTCCATGTTTTGCGCGATTATGGCCACACGCTGGTCGAGGGCGGCAGCCGTCACTTGCCGATGCTGCAGGATCTTCTCGGAAATGCAGAGCTGCTGGAGCGAGCGGTCGGCGAGACGGCGATCGTGTTCGGGCACAACGACCTGCTGGCCGCCAACCTGATTGATGACGGTAAACGCCTCTGGCTTATCGACTGGGATTACGCCGGGTTCAACAGCCCCTTGTTCGACCTGGGCAACCTGGCGTCCAACAACGAATTCTCCAGGGACCAGGAGAAGCGGCTGCTCGAACTCTATTTCGGACAATCGCCGGATGCAGACCTGCTTCGCAGGTACGACGCGATGAAGTGCGCGTCCCTGCTCAGGGAAACCATGTGGAGCATGGTTTCCGAGATCCACTCTGAACTCGACTTCGATTACGCGGAATACACGGCCGAGAACCTCGCCCGGTACAGGGCAGGGTTCGCGGCATTCAGCGGGGACTCACAATGACGGACGCGTTGCCTTCACAGGCCGAGATCATTGTCATCGGCGGCGGAATTATCGGGTGTTCGACGGCCTATCATCTGGCGAAGAACCACAATGCGGATGTGGTGTTGCTGGAGCGCGGCAAGCTCACCTGCGGGTCGACCTTCCATGCCGCCGGACTGGTCGGACAACTACGCAGTTCGGCCAGCATCACCCGGGTTCTGAAGTACAGCGTGGAGCTCTATGACACGCTGGAGGAGGAAACCGGGCTCGCGACCGGCTGGAAGCGCAATGGAGGCCTGCGGCTGGCCTGCAATGAGGAACGCTGGACCGAGATCAAGCGCCAGGCGACGACAGCGCACAGCTTCGGGCTGGAGATGCATCTGCTTGGGCCGAAAGAGGCCAAGGAGCTCTGGCCGCTGATGGATGTGAGCGATGTCGTCGGCGCAGCTTTCCTGCCTACCGACGGCCAGGCCAATCCGTCCGATATCACCCAGTCTCTTGCCAAGGGCGCGCGCATGCACGGTGCGAAGATCCTTGAGGGTGTGCGTGTGACCGGCGTTGTGGTCGAGGACGGTCGTGTCGCCGGTGTCGAGACGGCACAGGGCACGATACGCTGCGAGAAGATCGTGAACTGCGCCGGCCAGTGGGCCAAGGAGGTCGGCCGGCTTGCGGGTGTGTCGGTGCCGCTGCAATCGGTGCAGCACCAGTACATGCTGACCGAGCCGATCGATGGGGTCGCGTCCGATCTGCCGACGCTGCGTGATCCTGACCGGCTCATCTACTTCAAGGAAGAGGTCTGCGGACTGGTCATGGGCGGTTATGAGCCCAATCCGCTTCCCTGGGCCGTCGATGGAATTCCGGAAGATTTCGAGTTCTCGCTGCTGGAAGATGACTGGGATCACTTCGAACAGCTCATGGAGCAGGCGCTGGTCCGGGTGCCGGCGCTTGAGGCGGCGGGGGTGAAGGCCATGACCAACGGACCGGAGTCGTTCACTCCGGACGGCAATTTCATCATGGGCGAAGCGCCGGAGGTCCGGAACTTCTTTGTAGGTGCCGGATTCAATGCCTTCGGCATCGCGTCTGGCGGTGGTGCCGGCAATGTGCTGGCTGACTGGGTGGTTCACGGCGAGCAGCCCATGGACCTCTGGACGGTGGACATCCGCCGGTTCTCCGCGATGCACCGGGAGGATTCCTGGGTTCGCGAGCGTACGCTCGAGGCCTATGGCAAACACTACACGATGGCCTGGCCCGCTGAGGAGTATGAGACAGGCCGGCCGCGCCTCAAGTCGCCGCTGTACAACAGGCTCGCGCTGCGGCGCGCCTGCTTCGGCTCAAAGCTCGGCTGGGAGCGGCCCAACTGGTTTGCACGCGAGGGCGAGGAGCCTGTCGATATCTACAGCTTCGGACGGCAAAACTGGTTCGATGCTGTTGGCGAAGAGCACCGCGCCGCGCGCGAGCGCGCCGTTCTCTTCGACCAGAGCTCATTCGCCAAGTTCGAGGTGCGGGGGCCGGATGCGGAAACGGCCATGTCCTGGATCTGCGCGAATGATGTGAGCCGGCCGGCCGGTTCGCTCGTCTATACGCAAATGCTGAATTCCAGAGGCGGTATCGAGTGCGACCTCACCGTGGCGCGGATCGCGGAGGATGCGTATTACATCGTGACGGGGACCGGATTCCGGACCCACGACAGTGCCTGGATTCGGCAGAACTTCAGGCCGGGGCTCGACGTCACCCTGACCGATATCACCGAGGATTGGGGCACACTGTCTCTCATGGGCCCGAGGGCGCGTGACATTCTTGGTGCCGTGACCGATGACGACGTCTCCCACGTCGCTCATGCCTTTGCGACATGGCGCGAGGTCGCGATTGAAGGGCACACGGTGCGCGCGTTGCGCATCACCTATGTCGGCGAGCTTGGATGGGAGCTGCACATGCCCATCGCCGCCCTGGGGCCGGTATACGACGCGCTGATGGTGGCGGGAGAGCCACACGGCCTTGCCAATGCAGGATATCGGGCGATCGAGAGCCTCAGGCTGGAAAAGGGATACCGGGCCTGGGGGGCCGACATCACGCCTTCGGATTCACCATTCGAGGCGGGCCTCGGCTGGGCCGTCAAGCTCAAGACCAATACGCCGTTCCTGGGCCGGGAAGCGGCAACGGAAAAGCGGTCGAAGCCGCTGCAGAAGCGTCTGGCCTGTTTCACCGTGGATGACCCGTCCGTGGTCCTGAGCGGCCGCGAGACCATCCTGCGAAATGGCGAGCCGGCGGGATGGCTCACCAGCGGCGGCTGGGGTTACACGGTGGCTAAGAACATCGGATACGGCTACGTGCGGAACGCAAATGGCGGCGTGACCGACGATTATCTCGCGTCCGGGACATATGAGCTCGAAGTTGCCTGTGAACGGGTTCCCTGCGCCTACGAACCGGATGTTCTCTACGACCCGAAGATGACACGGATCAAATGCTGAGGGCGAGTTGATGGCCGACAATCATGCGCGGATCATCATTATCGGCGGCGGCGCCATCGGGTGCTCGCTCGCCTACCATCTGGCACGCGCAGGCGAGAAGGACGTCCTGCTTCTGGAGAAGGCGCAGATCACCCATGGCTGCACTTGGCACGCGGCGGGGCTGGTCGGCCAGCTGCGGGGCAAGCGCAACCTGACCCGCCTGATGCAGGACAGCGTGGCCGTCTTCGATCGGCTGGAGGAAGAAACCGGGCAGGCTATCGACTGGAAAAAGGTCGGCTCGCTCAGGCTTGCGTCCTCGCCTGAACGCTGGAGCGAAATCCGGCGCACGATGACCCAGGCCAAGAGCTTCGGGTTTGAGGTTCATGCGCTGAGCGGCAGGGAAGCCAGGGACCTCTTTCCGTTCATCAGCGAGGAGGGGGTCGTCGGGGCGGCGTTCATTCCCTCTGACGGTTATGTCGATCCCTACAGTCTCACGCAAGCCTATGCCCGCGGCGCACGCGCGAACGGCGCCACGATCCGGGAGGGTGTTCTGGTTACCGGGCTCGTCGCAGACCAGGGTCGCGTCACACGGGTCGTGACGGATCATGGCACCTATGATTGCGAGATCGCGGTCAACTGCGCCGGCCTCTGGGCGAAGCCGGTCGGCGCCATGGCCGGAGTGCCCCTCGCTGCCGGGGTGGTCGAGCACCAGTACCTCGTTACCGAAAAAGCGCTCGAGTTCGGACCTGATCTGCCGACGCTGCGCGATCCGGACAAGAACTTCTATCTCAAGCCTGACGTCGGGTCGTTTGCCATCGGCGGATGGGAAGAGGGGACGCGCGGCTGCTGGCGCGGCAGTCCGCCGCCGGAATTCGGCCGCGAGCTGTTTGACTCCAATTTCGATCGGTTCGAGAAAATTGCAACGCCGACCACGGAACGCCTGCCGGTTCTTTCGGAAATCGGCATCCAGACGCTGATCAACGGTCCGATTCCGGTGTCGGCGGACGGCGAACCGATCATGGGGCTGGCGCCGGGCTTTCGGAATTTCTACGTCGCTTGCGGGTTCACCGCGGGCATTGCCGCATCGGGCGGAGCCGGCGAAGCCATGTCGAACTGGATCCTGGAAGGTGACCCGGGCATGGATCTCTGGTCGTTCGATGCGCGCCGTTTCGGGCCGCATCACGCCAACAGCCGGTATCTGGAAGAACGGGCCATCGAGGCCTACGCCCGTTACTACCAGATTCATTGGCCGGGTGAGGAGGCTCTGGCGGCGCGCGGATTGCGGCGCAGCCCGCTTTATGCGCGGCTCCTGGACGAGGGGGCGGTCTACGGCTCGAAATTTGGCTGGGAACGGCCCAACTGGTTCAGACAGGTAGATGAGGGGAACGACGTTTCCTATTCCTTCGAAGGCAAGCCGGGCTGGTTCGAGGCTGTCGGCCGCGAGCACAAGGCGGTCCGTGAAGCGGCCGCGCTGTTCGATCAGAGCTCGTTCTCGAAATTCGAGATTTCGGGACCCGGTGCATTCGACTTTCTGCAGCGTCTTGCCGCCAACGATCTTTCGGGCGGTCCCGGCCGGTGCACCTATACGCAGCTCTGCAACGAGCGTGGTGGGATCGAGGCCGACCTGACGATCATGCAGACCGGAGAGGAAGACTTCTTCGTGGTGACCGGCAGCGGCTTCGGCGTACGCGACGGTGGCTGGATACGCGATCACATGCCCGGCGACGGATCGGTGACGATGACCGAGGTGACGGCGCAATACGCGGTTCTCAATATCTGCGGGCCGAAATCGCGCGACGTTCTGCAGGCGGTGTCGGCTGACGATCTAGGTAACGACGCATTCCCGTTCCTCAGTGTGAAGGACATTGAGATCGGCCTCGCCACCGTGCGTGCCGCGCGGATCGGATATGTCGGTGAGCTTGGCTGGGAGCTCTACATGCCGGTGGATGTCGCCGCGCATGTCTATGACACACTGCTCGAAGCCGGACAGCCATTCGGAATTGCGAACGCAGGCTACAAGGCGATCGAGTCGCTGCGCATTGAAAAGGGTTACGTCTACTGGAGCGGCGAGGTCGGGCCGGACTATACGCCCTATGAGGCAGGTCTCGGCTTCTGCGTTGCTCTGGACAAGGGCGACTTCATTGGCCGGGACGCCCTCAAACAGGCACGGGAAGAGGGCCCCGGACGCCGTCTTTGCACCTTCACCGTTGATGGCTTTGCGCCGTTCCACGGGGGCGAGGCGATACTGCAGGGCGGAAACGTCGTTGGCCTGACGACGAGCGCCGGATATGGATACACGGTCGGCAAGACCATCGCCTTCGGATATCTGCCATCAGATGTTGCCGGTGAGATCCAGTTCGAGATCGAGGCCTTCGGCGCGTCCCATCCGGCGGTAAGAACGGGCCGCACGCTATACGACCCGGGCATGGCGCGCCTCAAATCATAAGGAGATCAGGAATGAGTGACGGAACCGAACAGGCACGGGAAATGCTCATCAACCTGCCGATGTTCTACGAAGTGGACCCCGCCGGCGTGAAGATCGAGCGCCTGGGCGGCCTGACGAACCTGGTGTTCCGGCTCGACTGGGACGACGACAGCGCGTGTCTGCGACTGCCGGGCCAGGGAACGGAGGAGTATATCGACCGGGCTGTCGAGGCGCACAATGCGCGGGCCGCTGCGGTGGCCGGCGTCAGCCCGGAGGTCGTTTACTGCGACGCCCAGAGCGGCGTGATGATGACCCGATATATCGACAATGCGGTGACCATGACACCGGACCTGTTCAAGACGAGGGAAGGGTCTCCGGCGCGAGCCGCACGCGCGTTCCGGCAACTGCATCAGTCCGGCGAGACATTCGAGTTCCGGTTCGAGCTCTTCAGCATGATTGACGAATATCTCGGTGTGCTTGCCAAAAAAGATTGCGAATTTCCGGATGGGTATCACGACGTGCTGAAGGAAGCCGAGGAGGTCCGTTCGGCACTCGATGCTCACCCGGCGGCCCTTGCGCCGTGCCACTGCGACCCATTGTGCGAGAACTTTCTCGATGACGGCTCGCGCATGTGGATCGTCGACTGGGAGTATTCCGGCATGAACGATCCGCTCTGGGATCTGGGCGATCTTTCGGTCGAAGCCGGGTTCAGTGACAATCAGGACCGCGAGATGATGGATGCCTATTTCGATGGCAGCGCGACGGCGGCACAGTATGGCCGCATGGTCATCTACAAGGCGATGTGCGATCTGCTGTGGACGCTATGGGGACTGATACAGCACGCCAACGGCAATCCAGCCGAAGACTTCTGGGCCTATTCGACCGGCCGTTTCGAGCGCTGCAAGGCACTCATGAACAGTCCCGACTTTGCGCAGCATCTTGCGGCGGTGAAAGCGGGGTAACTCTCGTACGGAAAGTTCGTTGTCGCGTGAAGCCGGTGGCGGAAAGGTTCAGCAGCGCGCTTCCGACGTCGCCGGTACCGCTTGTCCTTCGACGGCAATTTGCGTTTCCACCCGATCGCGTTCGAGCGCTGCGTACTCAAACCCATGCATATAAAGCGCCCACTGGAGGCCGACCACGGCTCCCTTGACCAGCGGAAGCATGATCAGGGTCAGGACAATTGCGAGCGGAATCCAGAGCACCGCGTGGACCCACATTTCCGGCTGCCACATCCGTTCCGCCCACAAGGTCAGCGGTACGACAAGATGCCCAACGATGAAGATCGTGAAATAGGGCGGGGCGTCGTCAGCACGGTGATGATGCAGGGCTTCTCCGCAGTTTGAGCAGGTGTCCGCGACCTTGAGGTAACGGTGAAAAATAGGACCCTTGCCACAGTTCGGGCATGTGCAGACGGCACCGCGGCGCATGGCGGTCCAGATGCTGCGGGCAGGGCGGTCTGTCACATTTTGCATCGGTTCTCGTTCCCACTCAGAATCGGCTGACTTATTGCCGTAAGATGGTCGCCGTAACACCAAATCGAAACCCGTCCAGACGACGCTGCGGCAGTATGCCGCGAAGTCCTGGCACGGATTGGAATAACAGTATCTGGTTATGGATTCGATAAAGAATATTCTGTTCTACGGCGTTCTGATCTATGCCGGTGTCGTGGTGGTGATGTACCTGTTTCAGCGCAAGCTGCAATACATCCCCGACCAAAGGCGCTTGGCTCCGGAACAGGCGGGTGTGGCGAACGCCAGGGAACTGACTCTTGTGACCCCCGACGGCGAAAGAGTGGTTGCCTGGTATGCGGTGGCGCGTCCCGGCAAGCCGACGATCGTCTATTTCCACGGCAATGGCGGTGCACTCTGGTACCGCGCCGACAGGATGAAGCTCGCTCTGGATGCCGGATATGGAATGCTGCTTGCGGGCTATCGCGGTTACGGGGGAAGCACAGGTTCGCCGACGGAGGCGGGCCTGATGATTGATGGCCGGGCGGCTGTCGATTACCTGCGCAACGAAGACGTGTCTTTGGACCGGATGGTGTTCTATGGCGAGTCGCTGGGTACCGGGGTAGCGGTGCGACTTGCCGCGCAGACCCCGCCGGGCGCCATTGTCCTGGAGTCGCCTTTCACCTCGGCTGCGGACGTAGGCGCCGCGGTTTACTGGTGGCTGCCGGTCCGCCTGCTCATGAAGGACCAGTTCCGCTCCTCAGAGGCGATTGGCAGTGTCCGGTCTCCGCTTCTCATTGTTCATGGAACGAGAGACAGGGTGGTTCCGATCACGTCGGGGCGCCGGCTCTTCGAAGGCGCGCAAGAACCCAAACGCATGATCGAAATTCCCGATGGCGAGCACAATATGGTGCTCGGCGGCGAAATCTGGCGTGAAATCATCCGGTTCATAGACGATTCCGTATCTCCGAAGGATGACAATCCGGGCCAGTCCTGAACTGGGAATGGCATAGGCATCAGAAGAAATTTGAGGGGCAGGCTGATGAATCAGCAACATGCCGGCGGAGTTGCACCGCAGTCGGTCGCACTTCAGAACCATGATATCGACGCAGACCGCCGCCTTGCCGGCGCATTCGAGGCGGAGGAGAGGGAAGGGCAGGAACTGGCCGTCCGGGGACGGACCTACGCGCTCCTCTCAATCGCCGCCTTGCTTGCCTTTGTCGTCCCGTTTCCGGAGGTGCTGTTCTACCACGTGCTTCTGGCGGTCTTCGTACTGGTCGGGTTGATCGACTACTGGTTGACGAAACGCGGATTGATGCGGCGCTGGGTGGAGTACGTCTTCGTCGCATTCGACTTTGCTCTGCTGAGCGTTACGTTGCTCTTGCCGAATCCCTTCGCTGAAGTGTTCACGGTTCCGCAGATGCAGCTGCGCACGGGCAATTTCATCTACTTTTTCGTTCTTCTCTGCGGTCTCGCGTTCAGTTACCGGCCGCGCATGATGCTCTGGGGCGGTGTCATCGGTGCGATTGCCTGGTCACTGGGCGCACTCTGGATCGTCATGCTGCCCGAGACGACTGTTTCAGTCGACGACAACGCATCCCGTGACGAGATTTTTGCGGCGATCCTGTCGCCGACTTACGTCGATCTGGGGTTCCGCTTGCAGGAGGTCGTGGTCCTGCTCATTGTCGCTGGGCTCCTTGCCACCATCGTGGAACGTTCGCGCAAGCTGGTCATGCGGCAGGTTGCGTCCGAACGGGAGCGCGGCAATCTGGCCCGCTACTTTCCGCCGACCATGGTTGACCGTCTGGCCAGCATGGATGCGCCCCTCTCCCAGACCCGGGAGCAGAAAGTCGCCGTGCTCTTCGCCGACATCGTCGGGTTTACCCGCTGGTCGGAGAACCGGTCGCCGACGGAGGTCATCGCGTTTCTGCGGGAGGTCCACTCGAGACTTGAGAGTGCCGTTTTCGAGCACGGCGGAACACTCGACAAATTCATCGGTGACGGCGTGATGGCCACGTTCGGGACACCGGAAACCGGACCGGACGATGCTGCCAATGCGCTCGGTGCCATCCGGTCGATCCTGAAGTCCTTCGACGACTGGAACGCGAGCCGCGCGAGCCGGGGTGAAGAGCCGGTCGGGATCTCCGTGGGCGTCCACTACGGAGAGGTCGTTGTCGGCGATATCGGCACCGAGCGGCGGCTTGAATTCGCGGTTCTCGGAGACACGGTCAACGTTGCAAGTCGCCTTGAGCGGCTGACACGGAGCATGGAATGCAGGGCGGTGGTGAGCGACCACCTCGTCGCGGCCATCCGGAGTGCCAAGGGCGAAGCTGATGCGCCACAGGTGCTCGACGGCCTGCAGGGCGGCGTTGCAGAAGATATCAGGGGGCGCAGTGAGCCGGTGAAGATCTGGACGTTGTGATTTCGGCAGGTTTCACCGGATGGCCGGAAAATGACCGACCCCCGGCGAAGTCACCGGGGGTCGCATATCTTTCTTTGTTTTGAAGATTACTTCTTCGTGACGATGACCTCGACATATTCGGACGGAACGCGCATCGAACCGTCAGACGCGGTGTTGAACTGTGCGATGGTGGCATGAAGGTCCCGCGCGAGGGCTTCCTGGCCATCGTCATCGAGCGCCAGGAACGCCTTGTGGACAGGACCGTAGAAGGTGCGGAAGAAGTCCACGAAATGGTCCGGCGAATGGTACCGGAAGATGAAGCTCTTCGGCACGATGCTGACCGACTGCGCCTCGCCGCCGAACGTTTCCTGCAGCCACTCGTTGCTGCCCCACAGAGCAGGCGACTTCACCCCGGCCGGCGGTGCCACATGGCCGCCGAGGGTCTTGAAGACCTGGCCGATGAAACCGGCGGGAGTCCAGTTCGCCAGGCCGACCTTGCCGCCTGACCGGCAAACCCGAAGCAGTTCACCGGCTGATTTTTGCTGGTTCGGCGTGAACATGACGCCGAATGTCGACACGACAGCGTCAAAGGCGCCGTCTCCGAACGGCAGGTCCTCGGCATCCGCAATCTGGAATGTGACGTCGAGTCCTTCGGCTTCGGCTCTTGTGCGGCCCCGGGCGAGCAGACCGTCAACATAGTCCGTCGACGTGACGTCGGCCCAGCGGCGGGCGAAGGCGAGGGTTGCGTTGCCATTGCCTGCGGCGACATCGAGCACCGATGCGGCCGGTGCCAGATCCATGGATTCAGCCAGATCTTCGCCGACAACCTGAAGGGTAACGCCGATTTTCGCATAGTCGCCGGATGACCAAGCGGCATTTTGTTTGGTTTTGATGGCGGTGTAGTCGGGGGCCTGTTCGATATCTGTGATCGCGTTCATGTCCTGATTCCTCTTCCTCTGAAACTTTCCCTTGAAACTTTGGGCGCCGGCATTTGCGTTCGTTGCTGTGGTCTGCCGGCGCGGTGTGACCCTGATATCGCCCATCCGGAGCGGATCTGCTTGAACGCTCCTTGGGGATTGCCTGAAGATTTGCCGGGGAATGTCTGGAGATTTCAGAAGTCCTTGAAATCTGGATCAAATTCGCCAATTGCCGTAGGCTGATCGGAAACAGGTAGTCGAGGGCGGGATGCGGATTCAGTTCGATAACTTCGAACTCGATATGGACAGGTTTGAGCTGCGGCGAGACGGGGTGGCATGCCACATCGAGCCGCTGGTGTTCGATCTGCTGTGCTTTCTCAGCCGGAATGCCGGGCGCGTCGTCGCCAAGAGCGAGATTGTCGATCACGTCTGGAACGGACGGGTCGTGTCCGACGCCACCATTTCCAGTTGTGTGAAATCTGCCCGCAAGGCGCTTGGCGACTCGGGCGATAGCCAGAACTACATCCGCACCGTCCGTGGCCGGGGATTCCAGTTCATGGCCAAGGTGGAGACGCCGGATGCTGGTGCTGCCACTGAAGCTCCGGACAATGACAAGTCGAACGCCGCCACTGAAGCGTCATCGCAGAGTGCCGGGGCGAGCGGCCGTCCGGATATGCCGGTGATCGCGGTCATGCCGCTGAGCAACCTGAGTGCTGATGTCGACGAGTATTTTGCAGACGGGTTGACCGAGGACATCATCACCAATCTCTCGCGGTTCCGGGACCTGATGGTCATTGGCCGGACGTCAACGTTCCAGTTCAAGGGGAAAGCTGTTGGCGTTGCGGAGCTGTGCCGCGAGCTGAACGCCGGATATGTCGTGGAAGGCAGCGTACGGCGAGCGGCCGGCCGCGTCAGAATCACGACGCAGCTCATTGACGGTGCGAACGGCGTCCACCTCTGGGCGGACAGCTATGACCGGGAAATGGAGGACATCTTTGCCGTCCAGGACGAGGTGACACGGACGATCGCGGCGACGCTCGGCGTCAAGATCCAGGATGTCGCCCTTCAGCGCGCGCTCAAGAAGAGCCCCGCGGAACTCGATGCCTATGACTGCGTTCTGCGCGCCCGGCGCTATACGTCAACGCTCAGTGCCGACATGCATGCGGAGGCGCGCGATCTTCTGGAGACGGCGGTCGCCAAGGATCCGACCTATGCCGACGCTCATGCTCTGCTGGCGAACGTCTATCTGGCGGAACACCGGTTTGATGCCAATCCTCGCCCCGATCCAATCGGCCGGGCACTGGCCATGGCCGAGAAGGCCGTTGAGCTTGATCCGCAGAACGCCTATGCCCGCTGCTGGCTGGCCATCGTTCATTTCTTCCGCCGGGAGAACGACAAGTTCAAGGCGGAGGCCGAGCGGGCGCTGAGCCTCAATCCGAATGATCCGGAGACTCTGGCAGACATCGGCCATTACTTCGCTTTTATGGGCGAGTTCGAGCGTGGTCAGGATCTGTCGCTGCGCGCGCGCGAACTCAACCCGCTGCATACCGGCTGGTACTACTTTTCATCCGTGCGTTTCCACTACGACCGGAAGAACTACAGCGAGGCGCTGGCCTATCTCGAGCGGATTGCCATGCCGGAGTTCTACTGGGTGCATATGCTGAGTGCCGCGGCCCAAGCGCAACTGGGCAGAACAGATGCGGCTGTTTCACTCATGAGGGCATTCGAACTGAACCCCGAGCTGTCACCGCGTGCCGAACTCGAAAAATGGAACGCGGCGCCGGACGATCTCGAGCATCTGCTCGAAGGCTTGCGTAAGGCCGGACTTGAGGAGTGAACCTCTGCAGCGGACAGGGGTAGAGCTCACGATTGGCCGATCAGCGTGCGCCATGCATGCCAGTTTCCGATGTCCTCCGCGAGACGGTCATAACCGGCGCCACCGGGATGAATGCCGTCAACCAGAGTTCCAAGCCAGCACGGATCGGCGGACAGACCGTTGAAGAGGTCAAGATAGGGTACCGACATGTCCGCGGCGGCGTGCCGATAGGCGTCATTGTATTCAGCGGTGAGTGCGTTGTTCTTCGTCCGTAACAGGCCGGTCGATGACCGGTACGGCTGTGTCGTTTCATCGATGGGCGTCGGCCCGATCCAAAGAACCGGTCCCAGACGCTTCGCCGGCTCGATCATCCCGATTGCCGCCTGGACCGATGCCTCACATTCCACCCGTACCGTGCCGTCTTCTTCTCGTGTCGCGTCATTCAATCCGAAACCGAAGACGGTCGCCGCGGCAAGGCCGTCAGGGCAACGAAGCCGATACTCGCCCGGCCAGCGTGCCGCGATACCTGTGGCGGTATCTCCGTTGATCCCGAGATTGTAGGCGACAACCTCGCTTCCGTTCATCCTCGCTGCAGCGACAATGCGGCCGGGCCAACCGGCGCCGCGGGTGTCGCCCGTTCCGGCAACGATGCTGTCGCCGAAGAAGAGAATGATTGCCGGATTCATCCCGGTTCGCACGACACGTCGTAAAAGGTGATCATGTGAGCCCGGCAAAACGGCATGAGCAGACGTCCGTATCTCAAGCCGGAGCCGTTTGCAGCGATTGCCGGACCTGCAGGTAGATCTTCTTCGAATGCTGAATGTGGTCCACGACGAGCCGTTTCAGGGTCTTCCGGTCACCCTTGCGAAGGGCCTCGATCATATCCCAGTGCTCGGCCCTCAATGTCTCTAGAAGGGCGGGGTCGACGAGGGGATAGAGACGCATGGCCCGGGACAGATAGGCATAGTGCGCGATGGCATCGGAAAGATGCCTGTTTCCGCAGGCGTCAAAGAAGATGCTGTGAAATGCCTCGTTGGCGTCGTCGATCGCACGCGGATCTCGTGATCTGACGGCGTCGTCATGACGGTTCTGCGCGTTCTCGAGGCGGTCAATCAGGTCTGGATGGGCGGGCAGTTGCATACGTTCAGCCGCCTGCCGCTGCAGCGTCTCGCGGATCTCGGCAATTTCCTCGACTTCCTTTGCCGTGAAATCCCTGACCATGGCGCCCCGGTTCGGAACGCGAACAACGATACCCATGCGTTCGAGTTCGTTCAGGGCCTGCCGGACGACATGCCGTTTGGCACCGAATTTCTGCATCAACGGGTCTTCGACAAGGCGTTCGCGGGGACGGAGGGTTCCGAACAGGATGTCGAACTCGAGACTGCGCACGAGTTCGGTTGCAGCAACATCGGTGTCGGTCGCTGAGCGGTTGGAATGCCCTGGATTGCGGTCAGTCTTCATGGGGTTCCCATAACACGGTTCAACCATAGTGACACGTGCTCTAGCCGCTCTCAATAAAATTATTGATAATATTATTGACGAAGATATTGGAATTCTCTAGCGTCGATTCAAGGCCCGCCGAACGGGTCGGTGAGTTCGCGCGTCTGTCTTCGTTCGCGCGGACGGGAAAGGGAGGACCAAATGCGAAAAGGATTGTTATCTGCGCTTGCCGCCGCCGTCTTGAGCGTTGGAACATGGACAAGCACGGCAGTCGCGCAGCAAGTCGAGCTCACGCTCTGGAGCCACTGGGCTGCGGAAGTGCCGAAGCGCTCGTTCGTCGAGGCGGCGATCAAGGACTTCGAGGCGAAAAACCCCAACATCAAGATCAAGCCGACCTGGTACGAAAAGAATGCGCTTTATGCAGCTCTGAAGACATCGCTCAGGGCGGGGACCGCGCCTGACATCTTCTATGCGGAACCGGACCAGGTCGAGTACATGGACAACGGGTTTCTTCTCGATCTATCGGGGCTGAACTGGGACGCGGTTGAACCCTGGGCCAAGGAGGCATGGACCTACAAGGGCAAGCCTTACGGCCTGCCGCTCGAAGCCTGGACCGTCGAACTCTATTACAACAAGGACAAGCTGAAGGATCTCGGCGTTTCGCTTCCAGATAATCTGCAGCTCTCTCCGGAGGGCTTCCTGGATATGATCAAGAAGGCGAAAGCAAAGGGCGTCACGCCGATGTCACTCGGTGTCGGCGACAGACCGTTCCCGGGCGCACATCTCGTCCACGAGGCCCTGCTGAAAAAGCTGGGAGTTGCCGACTACAGCAGCCTGCTTGCCGGCAAACTGCCCTGGACCGACAGCCGCGTCGTCGACACGCTGAACTGGCTCCGGAGCCTGACCGACGCCGGCATGCTGCCGCCGACCTTCACGACGATGAAGCTCACCGAGGCGCATATCTATTTCCACACCAAACCCGGTGCGCTGATGTTCCTCAACGGAAGCTGGTACACCTCGCGCGCCTTCAATACGCCCGACAAGGGCGGCCAGCCGGACGGGTTCCCGCTTGGCATAATGCAGTTCCCGGCGGTTCCGGGCGCCACCTGCAACGAATGCCGCACGATTGCGGTCGGCGGAAGCTACGTCGGCAATGCGGACAGCAAGCACAAGGATCAGGTGATTGCCTTTTTCAATTCGTTCCTGAGGCCCGAGGTCGGCAATCTGTGGCTCGACAACGTGAAGGTCCAAACCGGGATCAAGGCCGATCCCTCGAAGATGAAGGACGCGCGCGCGGCGGACTACTTCAGCATGATCGCCAAGACCAACACGGGCGGGAAGTACCACTTCGGCATCCCGATCCAGGTCATGTCGGGCAAGCCGAAGGAAGTGTTCACGCAGGTCATGAACAACGCGTTGCCCGCCGGCAATATCAGCGTTGAGGACGCAGTGAAACAGATGGCAGCCTCCTACTGAGGCTGTTTTCTCCCAGGCGATGGCTCCGGGTTATAGTTTCGGAGCCATCTCCATTTCCTGACGCGGTGGGGCCGTATCATGGCTGGCGACAATCGGTTGCAGAAGACGGACTCGGATATCCGGATGCCGTGGGGCACGATCACCGCATTCCTGCTGCCGGCCCTGACCGTCTACATGGCGCTGACCGCCTATCCGGCATTCCGGACACTCTGGAACAGCTTTCACAAGGTTCTGCCGAGACGGGAGGAATTTGTCGGACTCGCCAACTATTCCGAGCTGGTCCAGGACGAGATTTTCTGGAAGGCGGTCCGCAACACGTTCATCTGGGCCGGAACGTCACCCCTTATCGAAGTGACCATCGCAACACTGCTCGCGCTCGCACTCTATGCCAAGGTGCCCGGCGCGCGGTTCTTCCGCGTGGCCTGGTTCACGCCGGTGCTGATGTCCTACATCGTCGTCGGCATCCTCTGGATGTGGATCTATAACTACGACTGGGGGCCGATCAACGCCGCGCTGCGCGCGATCGGACTCGAAGATTTTGCACGCCCCTGGCTGGGGCAACCGGACACGGCGCTGCCGGCGCTCATCTTCGTGACGAGCTGGATGTGGGTCGGCTTCAACATGGTTGTCATGCTGGCCGCTCTGCATTCGCTGCCGAAGGAAGTGATCGAGGCGGCTGAGCTCGACTATTGCGGATGGGGCGCAAAGCTCGTCTTCGTCATCCTGCCCCTTGTCCGGGCCACGCTGCTCAACCTGATCATTCTGTCCTTCATCGGGAAGATGAAAATCTTCGACCTCGTCTGGATCACGACCAAGGGCAATCCGCTGTGGTCGACCGAGACCGTGTCGACCTATGTCTACAAGCGGGCCTTCGAGTGGTCGACATTCGACCTCGGCTATCCGTCGACCATTGCCGCGGTCTGGTTCGTTATCGTGCTCGCCGCCGTGCTCGGCCTGACCTGGCTGTTCCGGCTGCGCGAGAAGCTCGAGTACTGAGGCGCGGCGATGACGGCAATCAAGCGCTCGCTCGTGCTCCTGATCCTCTGCGGATACACAATGTTCGCGGCAGGGCCGTTTGTCTGGGCAGCCATGCTGTCGCTCAGGACGACCACGGAGATTCACCTCGATCACTTCGCCTTCCCGGATCCGATGCATTTCGAGAAGTACCCCGATGCCTGGTTCAACTCCAATTACGGCATCTATTTCTCCAACTCCGTTCAGGTCGTGGTTGCCGCCGTCCTGATCCTGACTGTGGTCGGCGCCATGGCCGCGCATTGCCTTGCACGCTACAAGTTCAGGCTCAACAGGGTCATCTATTTCATTCTGTTCTCGACCATCATCTTCCCGCCGCAGATCACGATCATCTCGCTGTTCCAGATCCTCGTCAGCTACGGGCTGTACAATTCCAAGTTGGGTCTGATCCTGGTCTACGTCGCCATCCAGTTGCCACTAACGATCTACATTCTTGAGAGCTTCTTCGCCCGGATCCCATCGGATCTCTTCGATGCCGCCCGCATGGACGGATATTCAGACTGGGAAATCTTCTGGAAGGTGGCTTTTCCGATCGCGCTGCCCGCGATTGCGACAACGATCATCCTGAACTTCATTCTCCTGTGGAACGAATTCCTTT
Organism: Hyphomicrobiales bacterium; assembly: GCA_965198845.1. Lineage (GTDB taxonomy): Bacteria > Pseudomonadota > Alphaproteobacteria > Rhizobiales > JAJFHC01 > CBDAQD01. The sequence goes on along the minus strand of CBDAQD010000002.1, from coordinate 3,791,591 downwards.
TTGCCGTCGTGCTGATCACCGACGAGGCGAACCGGACACTGCCGCTGGGCATTCAGAGATTCATCGGGGATACGCAGGAGGACATCGGGATGATCGCCACAGGGTTGATGATCGCCATTCTTCCGGTGATTGCCGTCTACGCGTTCTTCTCCGAAAAACTCATCCAGGGCATGACCGCAGGAGCGGTGAAATGAGGCGAGGCGTAGCATGGCAACAGTGACCCTGGATCAATTGACGAAGATCTACGACAAGGGCCATGCGCCTGCGGCGGAGGACGTGTCACTGGACATTGCCGACGGGGAATTCATGGTTCTCCTCGGACCGTCGGGTTGCGGCAAGACCACGACGCTGAGGATGATCGCCGGGCTTGAATCGATCAGCGCAGGTCATCTCTCGATCGATGACGCCGTCGTCAACAACGTTCCTGCCAGAGACCGCGATATCGCCATGGTGTTCCAGTCCTACGCGCTCTATCCGCACATGACGGTGAAGAACAACCTGGCCTTCGGCCTGCGGCGCCGGAAGGTTGCCAAGGCTGAAATCGAAACCCGCGTGCGGTCGGTTGCGGAAACACTCGAGCTGGACACGCTGCTCGACCGCAAGCCGCACGCCCTGTCCGGCGGTCAGCGTCAGCGCGTCGCGCTGGGGCGCGCGATTGTGCGCGATCCCAAGGTGTTCCTGTTCGATGAGCCGTTGTCCAACCTTGATGCGGCCTTGCGCGTTTCCACACGGGCGGAGATCGCGGATCTCCACCGGAGGCTGGGAGCAACGATGATTTACGTGACGCACGATCAGGTCGAAGCGATGACGCTGGGTACGCGGATCTGCATCATGAATGGCGGGCGCGTGATGCAGGTGGGCCGCCCCCTTGATGTCTATCGTCGTCCAGAAAACACATTCGTTGCCAGTTTCCTCGGCAATCCGCCTATGAACCTGATGCCGGCGACCGTGACGGATGATTCCGGCGGACGACAACTCAGCATCGGAGAGATCAGCGTCGAGATCCCCGCCGGTCGAGTTGCGCCCATGCAGACGGGTGCGGCCGTCACACTGGGGATCCGCCCGGAGAATGTGGCGATCTCTGCGGGCAGCGACGCCTCATCCGGGTCGCTCAAGGGCAGCGTTGTGCAGATCGAGGCCCTGGGTGCGGAGACGATTGCCATGTTTCAGTTGCCGCGAATCGGGCAGACGTTGACGGCGCGGATGCCGGGCGACGCGGGGCTCGAAATCGGCGACGAAAGCAACCTGTCCTTCGATCGCGATGCGATCCACGTGTTTGATTCCGAAGGGCAGTCTCTGCTGAACCAGGAGCCATAGGTAACGTCATGTCCCAAGCGCACAAACTGACAATCCACAGCACTTTTGAGAGGCCCGACGCTCAGCAGATTGCGCCGTTTCGCGACGCGCCGACAGGGTGGGTGGCCGATGCGATGGGGCGACGGGGGGCGCTGCCGCATCAAATCAGGCCGATTTCAAAACGCACACGGTTTGTCGGGACGGCGCTCACGGTGCAGACGAGGCCGGTGGACAACCTTGCGCCCTACGCGGCGCTCAAATTCGCGAAGCCAGGAGATGTTCTGATGGTCTCGGCGGATGGTTCTGAAACCGCGGCGGTGCTGGGCGATATTCTGCTCGGGATGGCGCGGAATGCCGGAATTGTCGCCGCCGTCACTGATGGTATGGTCCGTGACGTCGGTGGCATCAACGACGTCGGCATTCCCACATTCGCGCGCGGCCTGACCCCCAATTCGCCGTTCAAGGACGGGCCAGGCAGCATCGGCATGCCTGTCACGCTCGGCGGCATCGCGGTCGCAGCAGGGGATCTCGTTGTGGGCGATGACGACGGCGTGGTCGTCGTGCCGAGGGCGCGGATTGACGAGGCGGCGCAAGCGCTGAAGGCGGTCGCCGAAAAGGAGGCATCGATGGAGAAAGCGGTGGAGCAGGGGGCAACCCAGCCTCAATGGCTGGACGACATCCTGGCCTCCGACGCCGTGCGATACGTGGATTGACCGGGATTCCCGATGGCCGAAGAACGCATCAGAGTCCTGTATCTCAGCCATGCCAGCGAAGATGTCTACGGCATCATCCGTGCGGCTGCCGGCGACGACTTTGATGTCCGCTTTCTCGACGCTGACGACGATGACGAGCGGTGCCGGAAGATCGCCGAATGCGAAGCCGTCATCTGCGCGGCGACGAGACTCACCGGGAAACATCTCGACGCCGCGTCCCGGCTCAGGGTCATTCATCACCAGGGTGTCGGCTGGCAGGACACGACGGACTGGCAGGAGATCAAACGCCGGGGGATTCCCCTGGCCCTGACGCCCGAGGGGACGACTGTCGGCGTCGCGGAGCACACGATCCTCCTGATGCTGGCGGCGGCCAAGCGTCTGACTTACGCCGATGCGGAGATCCGGCGCGGCGCCTGGCACGTCAACGGCCTCAGGCCCGTTTCGCGGCAGATATTCGGCAAGACGGTCGGATATGTGGGCATGGGACGGATTGCGCAGGCCGTTGCCGAAAGGCTCAAGGCCTTCGGGTGCGCCGGCATCTATTGCGATCCGGCCGGGCCGCTTCCGGAGGATCGGGAAGCGGCTCTCGGGCTGCGCTGCGGAACGTTCGAAGAGGTGCTGCGCGCAGCGGACTTTCTGTCGATTCATGTTCCGCTGACGGAGGATACGAGAGGTCTCATCGGGGATCACGCATTCGCCCAGCTCAAGCCGGGTGCAATTGTGATCAATACCGCGCGGGGCGGTATTATCGACGAGGCGGCGCTCGCTACAGCGCTTGGGTCCGGACGCGTGCTTGCCGCCGGACTCGACGTTTTCGAGCAGGAACCGCCCGCACCGGACAGCCCGTTGCTGGGGATGGCGAATGTGGTTCTGACGCCGCATATTTCGGCTGGGACCAGCGATGCCATGACGCAGAAGATGGAGGCGCTGTTCGCCAACCTGAAGCGGTTTTTCCAAACCGGCGAACTCAGAAACCGAGTGACCTTTCCATGACCCAGCAAGCTGATCGTGCACCCGTCGCGGACTGTCACGTCCACATCTTCGACCCCGAACGATTTCCCTACGTTGAAGACACGGACTACCGCCCGGTGCCCAACGAGACCGCACCCGTCGAGCAACTGATTGCGGTCATGGACGCCAACGGGATCTCGCACGCCCTGCTTGTCACCCCCACCGCCGGGTATCGGGCGGACAATTCCCCGGTCGTGGATGCGATTAAGCGGTACCCCGACAGATTGGGTGGTATCGGGGTCGTCGACAATGACGCAACCGAAGACGATCTGATGGCGCTCAAGGCGGCCGGGATCTGCGGCATCCGCATGGATCTGGTCACGAGGGGCGCCGGAGCGCTCGAGGACGACGGCGTGCGAGTCGTCGGAATGCTGCGCGAACTGGGCATGATCCTGCAGATCCAGACCGAAGGCGACCTGCTTGACGGCGTTGCCGAGATGCTTGCTGCGGAGGCGGGAACCATCGTCTTCGATCACATGGGACGGCCCGATCCCGCGGCGGGGATTGATCAGCCGGGATTCCGTGCGCTCCTGAGGATGGCGGATCACGCCGACGCCGCGGTCAAGCTGTCCGGGCCGTTCCGGTTTTCGGACGAGGCACATCCCTATGGTGACGCCGACCCCTTTGCCCATGCGGTACTGGGTGCCTATGGTCCCGACCGTTGCGTCTGGGGATCGGATTGGCCCTTTGTCCGCATGGACCGCCGGATCGATTATGGACCGGCCCGCGCAGCACTTGATCGATGGGTCGACGACGAGCAGGCGCTCGGCAAGATCCTCTGGGAGACGCCAAGCCGGCTTTACGGGTTTGGCGCCTGATATGTCTGCGGACCCGGATTGCCTGCGCATCGGTCTGGTTGGTGCAGGCATGGTCAGCCAGCATCATCTATCAGCATGGGGAAAAGTACCGGCGGCTGAGGTCGTTGCGATTGCCGACCCCGATGCCGGCAGGGCGAGGGATCGCGCCCGGGAATTCGGCGTTCAATCGGTCTATTCAAGTGCTGAGGAACTGATTGCCGAAGCCTCACCCGATGCACTGGATATTGCCGCACCTGTCGACCGGCACGGCGACTTGTGCCGTCTTGCCGCGGACAGGGGCATTGCGATCCTTTGCCAGAAGCCACTTGCCGGCACGGCCGAAGAGGCGGAGGCGATCGTCGCCGGCGTCGGCGACCGCGTCCGTTTCATGGTTCATGAAAACTGGCGATTCCGAAAATCCTACCGTCAGATCGGAACCTGGCTCGCCAACGGCCTGATCGGCGAAGTCGAGACCGTCCGGATGTCCGTCCGGTCTTCGGGAATGCTTCCGGATGATCAGAGCCGCATTCCAGCGCTCGAGAGGCAGCCCTTTCTTGCGGATCTGGAGCGCCTGCTCGTGTTCGAGGTGCTCATTCATCACATCGACGTGCTGCGCTGGCTGTTCGGCGAGCTTTCCGTCAGCACCGCCTATCTTTCGCAAACCTCGGATGCGGTGAGGGGCGAAGACACCGGCACGATCATATTTGCCGGGTCGCGCGGCGAAACCGTAATCCTTGAAGGTTGTCTGGCGGAGGCCGGTGCGCCGCTGCGCATCAGCGATCATGCCGAGATCATCGGTTCGAAGGGCACCATAAAGCTCGCCGACACCACCGTTTCGGTCGAAGGCACCGAGAATGACTTTCTCGGCTGGGGCTTTGACGAGATTTACGCGAGCGCCTTCGAAGGGGCGATGGCTGAGTTCGTTGCCGGATTGGCCGAGCAACGCGCCTTCGAAACAGAGGCTGCCGACAATCTGGAGGTCTTGCGGCTGGTGCGGGACGTCTATGCGGCCGCAGAGGCCTAGCGGCGGCCCCGACGTACCGGTGCACGTCGCTTCTTGGCCGTGCGCTTCGACGGTTTGCGGCCTCTTGACGGTTTGCCTTCGCGGCCCTCGCTCAGGACCTCGAACCGGAGGCCGCCGGCAAGCGGGGTGACTTCGACGAGACGCACCTCGATCGGATCGCCGAGCGTGAAGGTCTCGCCGGTGTGCTCGCCAACGAGCGCGTGACGGCTCTCGTCATGAAAGAAATAGTCCCGGGTCAGGCTCGCTGCGGGGACGAAGCCGTCCGCGCCGGTTTCCGCAAGCCGCACGAACAGGCCGGCCCTGGTGACGCCTGAAATGCGGGCCTTGAAGGCAGCGCCGACCCGTCCTGACAGATGCGATGCAATCAGGCGGTCGACTGTATCGCGCTCGGCCGCCATGGCCCGGCGTTCGGTGTTCGAGACCTGTTCGCCGATCTCACCCAGCCTGGTGATCGTCTTGTCGTCGAGCCCGTCCTTGCCGAGACCAAGCACGCGGATCAGCGCACGGTGCACGATGAGATCGGCATAACGCCGGATCGGCGACGTGAAATGCGCGTAGCGTCTGAGATTGAGGCCGAAATGGCCCCGGTTGTCAGGGTCGTAGATCGCCTGGGCCTGCGTGCGCAGCACCACGTCGTTGACGAGTTGCTGATGCTCGGTGCCATCGACGCGGGACAGGATCGCATTGAAGTCTTTTGGGCGCAGCGAACTGCCCTTGGCGAGCTTGATGTCGAGGGTCTGAAGGAACTCTCCGAGGCTCTGCAGCTTCTCCCGCGATGGAGCATCGTGAACCCGGTAAAGAAGTGGAGAACTGTGCTGTTCAAGCGTCTCGGCCGCCGCAACATTAGCCTGGATCATGAATTCCTCGATCAGGCGGTGCGCATCGAGCCGGTCGGGGATCACGATGCGGTCGACATGACCCGCATCGTCCAGGAGGATCTTGCGCTCCGGCAGATCGAGCTCAAGCGGCGCGCGGGCGGCCCGTGCCTTCGACACGGCGGCATAGGCCTGCCACAGCGGCTTCAGGATGGGGTCGAGCAGGGGGGCGGTGATCTCGTCCGGGTTGCCGTCGATCGCCGCCTGGGCCTGCACATAGGAGAGTTTGGCGGCCGAACGCATGAGAATGCGCGCGAACTGATGCGACTTCTTGCGGCCGCTGCGGTCGAACACCATGGTGACTGCCATGGCCGGGCGGTCCTCGTCGGGACGCAGCGAACAGAGATCCGTCGAGATCCGTTCTGGCAGCATCGGCACGACGCGATCGGGGAAATAGACCGAGTTGCCGCGTTCGAGAGCATCGCGGTCCAGTGGGGCGCCGGTCCGGACATAGTGGGCGACATCGGCAATGGCCACGATCACGCGGAAACCGCCCTTGTTCGCCGGATCGCTATCATGTTCCGCCCAGACCGCATCGTCATGGTCGCGGGCGTCCGGCGGATCGATCGTGATCAGCGGCACCTTGCGGAAATCCTGGCGTCCACGGGCCGTTGCCGGTTTTGCATTGTCGGCCTCCGCCAGAGCATCGTCGGAGAAACGATTGGGGATGCCATGGGCGTGGACCGCGATGAGGCTTATGGAACGCTGGTCCTTGACATCGCCGAGGCGCTCGCGGACGCGGGCATGAACGAGGCCGCGTCCCCTGTCGCGGAGGATTTCGGCGGCCACAAGCTCGCCTGATACGGCACCGCCTTCGTCGCCGTCCTTCACGGTCAGTTCGTTGCGGGCCTTCTTGTCGACGGGAACGATGCGGCTGTCGCCTCTGGGCGATTTGCGGAAGACACCCAGCACGGTCTGCCGGTTGGCAGACAGCCTGCGGATGATGCGGGCTTCGTACTGATAGCTGTCCGGACCGGTCTCTCCGGTCTTCTGGAGGCGGGCCAGCAGGCGTTCGCCGTTCCCCGGCGGGCCGTCCCGTTCGCGCCGCTCGGACACGACAACAATGGTCGGCGCGGGTCCCGAAGCTTCGCTGTCCCAGTTGACCGGTTTGGCCTGCAACTCGCCGTCGATATCCTGTCCGGTCACCTCGATGATGCCGACCGGCGGCAGTTCGCCCGGTTTGGTGAGTGTGCGGGACTGCTTCTCAAGCTGGCCCTCGTCGATCATGCGGCGGAGGATGCGCTTCAGCTCGATACGGTCGGCCCCCTTGATGCCGAAGGCGCGCGCGATCTCGCGCTTGCCGACACGACCCGGCTGCTCGTTGACGAATTCGACGATTTCCGCAGGGGTCGGCAGGCGGGATCCGGACTTGGCCGCTTTGTTCTTTGTTGCCTTTTTGGCCAAAATCGCTCCGCGTCAGCCCGCAGTCTCGGCCGAGGAGGTCTTTTTCTTTTTCTTCGCCGGGGCTTTCTTCTTCTTGCCGCCCTTCGCCGCCTTCTCGGCAATCAGCGTGACCGCCATTTCCATGGTCACGTCATTCGGGTCCACGTCCTTGGGCAGGGTCGCGTTGATCTTGCCGTGTTTGACGTATGGCCCGTAACGGCCATCCATAACCTGAACGGTACCGCCTTCGTCGGGATGATCGCCCAGTTCCTTGAGCGCGGCGGCCCGTGTCCGCCTGGACTTCGATGCCTTTTCCGCAAGCAGGGTGACGGCGTGGTTCTCGCCGATCGTAAAGACGTCCTCGAAGTTCTCGAGATTGGCGTAGATGCCGTCATGCAGGACGAACGGACCATAGCGGCCGATGCCGGCCGTGATCGGCTTGCCGGTTTCCGGATGAGGTCCGACCAGACGGGGCAGGGACAGGAGCTGCAGGGCCCGGTCAAGGTCGACATCGTCGATGGCCAAGCCTTTCGGCAAACCCGAGCGTTTCGGTTTCTCGCCTTCCTGGGCTTCGCCAAGCTGCACATAGGGTCCGAACCGGCCCGACCGGAGCGTCACCTCAAGGCCGCTTTCCGGATCGATCCCCAGGATCTTGCCTTCGGCGCCGATCTGCGCCTGGGCGTCGTCGCCGCCGTTCGAGAGCTGGCGCGTGTATTTGCAGTCCGGGTAGTTGGAACAGCCGATGAAGGCGCCGTAGCGGCCGACCTTGAGGCTGATCCGGCCGTCGTCGCAGGACGGGCATTTCCGCGGGTCGGTACCGTCGCCCGGATCGGGGAAGACATGCGGTCCGAGGATTTCGTTCAGTGCGTCGAGCACTTCGGAGACGCGCAGATCCGCAATTTCGCCGACGGCTGCGGTGAACTCGGTCCAGAAGTCGCGCAGTACGTCCTTCCAGTTGATGTCGCCATTGGAGATGCGGTCGAGTTTTTCCTCGAGTGTCGCCGTGAAGTCGTACTGGACGTAGCGGGCAAAGAAGCTTTCCAGAAACGCCGTCACCAGCCGTCCCTTGTCCTCGGGAATCAGGCGCTTCTTGTCGAGCCGGACGTAGTCCCGGCTCTGGAGCACGCTCAGCGTCGAGGTGTAGGTTGACGGCCGGCCGATGCCGAGCTCCTCCATCCGCTTGATGAGCGTGGCTTCCGTGAAACGCGGCGGCGGTTCGGTGAAGTGCTGGACAGGTTTCAGCTCCTGCAGGCCGACGACGTCTGCCTTGGAGAGCTTGGGCAGGCGCTTACCGTCTTCCTTGTCGTCGTCGTCGTCGCGGCCTTCCTGGTAGAGCTTCAGGAAGCCATCGAAACGGACGACGGATCCGGTCGCGCGGAGAGTGTAGCGCTCACCGTCACTGCCCTGGGTGGTGATATCGGCCGTGGTGCGCTCGATGTCGGCGCTTTCCATCTGGCTGGCGATGGTCCGCTTCCAGATCAGTTCGTAGAGGCGCTTCTGGTCATCATCGAGAAAGCCTGCGACCGTGGCCGGCAATCTCGCCAGGCTGGTCGGGCGGATGGCTTCGTGGGCTTCCTGCGCATTCTTCGCCTTGGTCTTGTAGACCCGCGGCGCGCCCGGCACGTAGGCCTCGCCGAATTCCTGTGCCACCACGTTGCGGCATTCTGCGACCGCTTCGTCGGCGATCTGGACGCCGTCCGTCCGCATATAGGTGATGAGGCCCTGGGTCTCGCCGCCAATATCGATGCCTTCGTAGAGCCGCTGGGCGACCTGCATGGTGCGTGACGACGAAAAGCCCAGCTTGCGGGAGGCTTCCTGCTGCAGCGTCGAGGTGGTGAAGGGCGGCTTCGGATTGCGCTTCTGCGGCCGGCTTTCGACGGAGTCGACGGTGAAGTGCCCCCGACGCATCGCGTCCACGATTCGAGTCGCCGTCTCTTCGTTCGGCACGTCGAACTTGCCGAGCTTCTGGCCGCCGATTGCCGACAGGTTTGCGCTGAAGGGCTCGCCGGCGCCCGTCTTCATGTCCGCTTCGATAGTCCAGTATTCCTCGGACTTGAAGGCCTCGATTTCCAGCTCACGGTCGCAGATCAGTCTCAGGGCGACAGACTGCACGCGTCCCGCCGAGCGGGCGCCCGGCAGTTTGCGCCACAGCACCGGCGAAAGAGTAAAGCCAACGAGGTAGTCAAGGGCGCGGCGGGCGAGATAGGCCTCGACCAGAGCGCCGTCGATCTCGCGCGGATGCGCCATGGCCTCGAGAATGGCCGACTTGGTGATGGCGTTGAACACCACCCGCTCGATCGCCTTCTCCTTCAGCGCCTTCTTCTGCGCCAGAACTTCCAGCACATGCCAGGAGATAGCTTCGCCTTCGCGATCCGGGTCGGTGGCGAGAATCAGCTTGTCCGCATCCTTCACCGCGGCTGCGATGTCGTTCAGCCGTTTGCGCGACTTCGTGTCCACGTCCCAGGTCATCTCGAAATCTTCATCGGGACGCACCGAGCCGTCCTTGGACGGCAGATCGCGAACATGGCCGTAGGATGCCAGGACCGTATAGTCCGATCCCAGATATTTGTTGATTGTCTTGGCCTTCGCGGGCGACTCAACAATGACGACGTTCATCAATGCCTGCTCTTGTTTCCAGTTCCGTTGGCGACCGATTCCGGCCGTTCGCTTCACAATCCGCGATCGCGACAGGTTGCGGCGTTCCGAAGATTCGCTGTCTGATTAATGCGATGTGATCGGCGCAAGAAAATGATGAAAAGGACGGCCCCTGTCAAATGGCTTCGTTCTTGTTGTAGTCAATGTAATAGCGAAACCGTGGCATTGCCGTGGCGCTGAAGGCGTCCGGCAAGGTCAAGTTCAAGCAGAATCGTCTGCATGGACGATGCTCCCACACCGCTTTCGTGAATCAGATCATCTATCGAAATCGGCGCCGCACCAAGCAGGTCCATCACCTGCCTTCGTTCTCCGTCCACGACGTCCTCGGCGATTCCAACCGCCGAAACCGGGGTCGCCTCGAGATGAACATGAGACGTATGTCGCGGGCTTTCAAGAGACAGGCCTTCAAGCACATCGTCGGCCGAGCGGATCAGGGCCGCGCCGTCGCGGATCAGCCTGTTCGTGCCGGCGGCCCTGGGATCGAGCGGCGATCCCGGAACGGCGAATACGTCCCGGTTCTGTTCGAGCGCGTTGCGGGCAGTGATGAGTGAGCCTGACCGTTCTGCGGCCTCTATGACCACAACGCCGAGGCTGAGGCCGGAAATCAGCCTGTTGCGTCTCGGAAAATGTTTGGCCTTCGGGTGCACGCCGGGCTGCATTTCGGTCAGGAGGACGCCCCGATCGGCAATGTCGTGCTGGAGACCCTCGTTTTCCGGCGGATAGACGATATCGATTCCGCCGGCGATGACCGCGGCCGTACCACCGTCAAGTGCCGCTGCGTGTGCCGCCGTATCGATGCCTCTGGCGAGGCCCGAGACCACGATGCAACCATTATCGGCCAGATCGCCCGCGAGTGTCCGGGCGAATCGGAGTCCCGCGGCTGACGCATTTCGAGAGCCGACGATGGCAACGCACGGGCGTTCGAGAAGAGCCGGGTCGCCGGCGACCGCCAGGACTGGCGGGCATGAATCGATATGGCGGAGCAACGCCGGATAGTCGGGCTCACAACGGGCAATGTGCCTTGCGCCGAGTTGCGCCATCCGGTGGATCTCGCGCTCGGCGGCATCAGCCGGGTACACTCTGATCCGTCCGGCGACACCGCCCTTGCGGGCGAGATCTGGCAGTGCCTCAAGCGCACGCGCCGGTGATTCGTATGCACCGATGAGATCATCGAAGGTCCGCGGTCCCACGTTGGCGCACCGCGCGAGCCTCAGCCAGTCGATCCTTTCCTGTTCGCTGAGAGACCTGATCTCCATGGGTGCGTTCAGGATTTGCCGCGGATTTTCGACTCCTCGCCCCGCAACAGGCGTCCGATATTGGCGCGGTGGGCGAAGATGATGATCGCCGTCATGAGCAGGAAGAGTTCGGCGACCTGCCACTGCCCGAACCAGGCGAGCGCGCCAGGCGTGACTGCGCAGGCAATCAGGGCGGCGAGGGAAGAATAGCGCGTTATGGCTGCGACGGTCAGCCAGATGGCGCCAAAGACCAGCACCGCTGGCCAGAACAGCCCGAGCAGCACCCCTATATAGGTCGCCACGCCCTTGCCGCCGCGGAATTTCAGCCAAACGGGAAAGATGTGGCCGAGAAACGCGCCGAGTCCAGCGAGGACGCCGGTATCCGGACCCCACATCAGGCCCACAATGGCCGCCACAGTACCTTTCAGCAGATCGCCGAGCAGCGTTGCGGCCGCCACACCCTTGTTGCCGGTGCGCAGCACATTTGTGGCGCCGATATTGCCCGAGCCGATGCTGCGGACGTCGCCCAGGCCGGCAAGCCTGGTGAAGATCAGACCGAAGGGAATAGAGCCGCAGAGATAGCCGAAGGCGAGTGCTACGGCGAAATAGGGCAGGGCAAGGCTCCAGTTGATCGGATCAGGCATTGTTTCGAGCCATTCGGTCCCGACAGCGTCTAGCTGCCGTTGAATTCGTGAACGGTGCGGCCGGCAACGAGCGTGCGCAGAACGCGGCCCTGAAGACGCTGGTCCTCGAAGGGTGTGTTCTTTGATTTTGATCGCAGCTCCCTGGTATCGAGCACCCAGGGCATGCCGGTGTCGAGGATGATCAGATCGGCCGGGGCACCTACTTCCAGCCGCCCGGCATTCAGACCCATGAGATCGGCGGGCAGCGAGGTCATGGCGGCGAGCATGGCGGACAGCGAGATGTGATCATTGTGGACGAGGTTCAGGCATGCCGACAGCATCGACTCGAGACCGACCGCCCCGTAGGCGGCCTCCGCGAAGGGGTGGCGCTTGGTCTCCGCGTCCTGCGGGTCATGACCGGACACGATGACGTCGATCGTGCCATCCGTCAGGCCCTCGACCATGGCGAGCCGGTCATCTTCCGCGCGCAGTGGCGGTGAGATCTTGAAGAAGGTGCGGTAGGGACCGATGTCGTTTTCGTTCAGGGACAGATGGTTGACAGACACGCCGCAACTGACCGGCAGTCCGCGCGCCTTCGCCGAGCGTATGACATCGAGCGAGGCGCGGCAGGAAATCTGTGAGGCGTGATATCTCGCTCCGGTCAACTCGACCAGCCGGATATCCCGCTCCAGGACAATGGTCTCCGCTGCTGACGGGATGCCGGACAGTCCGAGCCTGGTTGCCACTTCGCCCTCGTTCATGACGCCGTTTGCCGCGAGATCCGGATCCTCGAGGTGCTGCACGACGAGGACACCGAAGTCCCGTGCATAGTTTAACGTGCGGCGCAGCACCTGGCTGTTGGTCACGCTGTGGATGCCGTCCGTAAAGGCCAGTGCACCGGCTTCGGCGAGCAGCCCGATTTCCGTCATCTCCCGTCCTTCGAGACCCTTGGTCAGAGCGGCCATCGGGTGGACGTTGACGATAGCCGTGTCGCGGGCCCTGCGCTCGATGAAATCCACCAGCGAGACATCGTCGATCACGGGGTCCGTGTTGGGCATGCAGATGAAGGTCGTGACGCCGCCGGCCGCCGCGGCTTCACTGGCGGTGGCGAGAGTCTCACGGTGCTCGTTGCCGGGCTCACCGGTGAAAACGCGCATGTCGACGAGGCCGGGGCACAGAACATGCCCCTGGCAGTCGACGATCTCGGTCTCATCATCGGCGGAAGGGACTTCGACCGCGCCGATGGCTTCGATCGTACCGGCTTCCGCAAGCAGGCCACCGGTCTCGTCAAGCCCGGTCGCAGGGTCAACCAGACGGGCGTTGGTGAACACGGTCCGCCGACCCGCCCGCCTGCGCTCGGTCTTGGTGGCGGCCATCAGACCGGCTCCAGTTCGTTCGGAATATTGCGTGACAGGGCATCGAGCACGGCCATGCGTACCGCCACACCCATCTCGACCTGCTCGCGGATCACGCTGCGGTTGTCGTCGGCGATCACGCTGTCGATTTCGACACCACGGTTCATTGGGCCGGGATGCATGACGAGCGCATCAGGCTTTGCCTGCGCCAGCTTTTCCTCATCCAGACCGAAGAAACGGTAGTACTCGCGGGTTGACGGCACGAATGAGCCGTTCATGCGCTCCATCTGGAGCCGCAGCATCATGACAATGTCGCAGTCCTTCAGGCCCTCGTTCATGTCGTTGAAGACCTCGACACCCAGCCGCTCCGCGGCAACCGGCAGCAATGTGGACGGCGCAACGATGCGCACCCGTGCGCCGAGCGTATTCAGGAGCAGGATATTCGACCGGGCCACCCGGCTGTGAAGGATATCGCCGCAGATCGCGACGGTAAGACCCTCGATTCGGCCCTTTCGGCGCCGGATCGTCAGTGCGTCCAGCAGGGCCTGCGTTGGATGCTCATGGCTGCCGTCGCCCGCATTGATAACCGAACAGCCGACCTTCTGCGACAGCAGCTCCACGGCTCCGGCCGCGTTGTGCCTGACAACGATGAGATCCGGTCGCATGGCGTTGAGCGTCATCGCCGTATCGAGCAGCGTTTCGCCCTTCTTGATGGACGATGACTTCACCGACATGTTCATGACGTCGGCGCCGAGTCTCTTGCCTGCAAGCTCGAACGAGCTCTGTGTTCGCGTCGAGGCCTCGAAGAAGAGATTGATCTGGGTGCGTCCACGAAGCGTGTTGCGCTTTTTGTCGACCTGCTGGTTCTGCACGACATAGGTGTCGGCCAGATCAAGCAAATCATTGATTTCGAAGTGGGAAAGGCCCTCGATACCCAGAAGATGCTTATGGGTGAGGATGGGCTGGTCGGGAGACGCGGTCGTTGTCATCAAAGGCGACTGTATAGGCGTAACCCTTGACGGCGGCAAGCGTTGAATACCACCATCCACAAGGCATTTTCAGACGAGCGAGGCGTATCATGGCTCCTAATAGCGATGCATCCGCCGGTGACGTCTTCAATCAGTCTCCGGTGTTTGAGAACTTCAACCTCTACACGAGTGACAGTGCCTTGCGGGACGCTGTCGTCCGCGAAGGCGCGGATTGGGCAGATACGGATCTGGCCGGTTTGGGAGCGCGGTTCGGGCAGGCGGACACGGTCGAGCACAGCCGGCTCGCAAACGAGTTTACGCCCGTCCTGAAGGCTGTGGACGCCAAGGGCAACCGCGTAGAACGGGTCGAGTATCATCCGAGCTATCACGCAATGATGGATTTGTCGCTCGGCGCCGGTCTCCACGCATCGAGCTGGGGTTATCTGGGTGAATCGGATGAACCGAAGCGCGGGGCCTGTGTTGCCCGTGGCGCGGGATTTTTCATGGCAGCCCAAGCAGAAGCGGGCCATTGCTGCCCGGTGACCATGACCCACGCGGCTGTACCGGCGCTGCTGCAGCAACCGGATCTCGCCGAAACGTGGATTCCGCGAGTCCTGTCAAGAACCTACGACCCCGATCCTAAACCGGCATCTGAGAAAGACGGCGTCACGGTCGGCATGGGCATGACGGAGCGGCAGGGCGGGACCGACGTCCGCACCAACACGTCCCGCGCGGAACCGGTGTCCGGCGGAGGACCGGGCGCGGAATACCGGCTCAGCGGCCATAAATGGTTCATGTCGGCGCCCATGTGCGACGCGTTCCTGATGCTTGCTCAGGCGCCTGGAGGTCTGTCGTGCTTCCTCATGCCGCGCCTGAGAGATGACGGATCGGTCAATGGCTTGCGGTTGCAGCGGCTGAAATCCAAAGTGGGCAACCAGTCCAATGCCTCGTCCGAGGTTGAATTCGAAGACGCTGCGGGCTGGCTGATCGGTGACGAGGGCAGGGGCGTGCCCAATATCATCGAGATGGCGACCTATACGCGGGCCGACTGTGCCCTTTCTTCGGCGGGCATGATGCGGTCGGCGCTGGCCCAGGCGCTGCATCACACGGCGTACCGGATCGTGTTCCAGAAAAAGCTCGTCGATCAGCCCCTGATGCGCGCCGTGCTGGCCGATATGGCAGTCGAGAGCGAAGCGGCGACAGTGCTGGTGATGCGCCTCATGCGGGCCTACGACCATGCCCTGCCGGGGAAGAAGGCCGATGAGGCGGAGGCCGCCTACAAGCGCATCATGACGCCGGCCATCAAGTACTGGGTCTGCAAGACCGCACCGGGCTTTGCCTACGAGGCCATGGAGACGCTCGGCGGCAACGGCTATGTCGAAGATGGCCCGGTCGGCCGCATCTACCGCGAAATGCCGGTCAACAGCATCTGGGAGGGCTCGGGAAATGTCATGTGCCTGGACGTTCTGCGCGCGATGTCGAAGAATCCGGCCGATCTCGACAGCGTGCTCGGGGAACTGGCCGGTGTGGCAAAGGGATCAAAATTACTGAGCGCCGAGCTGAATGCCCTGAAAGACATGGCGTCCGATCCCGCTTCGCTTGAGAGCCGGGCGCGGCTCTTCGTCGAGAGGTTCGTGGGCGTTGCGGCAGGATGTCTCCTGCTTGAACATGCGCCTGGCCCGGTATCCGACGGGTTCCTCGCCACGCGGTTCGATGGGCAATCCGGCCGGCTCTATGGCACGCAGGCGAATGCGATGGATGCAGCGGCCATCCTCGACCGGGCCATGCCGGTTCACTGAACGGAAACCGTTTGCCGGAAGGCTCTGGGCGGCATCCGGCCATTATCACGCTATCGAACATTGCGCGGCGGCGAAGTTGGGGCGTACACTTTTGCCATGCGGGATTGCTGACAAGGGGATCAGCCGGGAGTAGTCCAAGCGTAGAGGGAAGCAAGATGCGGAAAAGCAGTATTCTGACAGGATTGGCGGCGTTCCTGACCCTGGCCATGGTCACGGTGAGCGCGCAGGCGGAAGTGGTCTATCACCGGGGCAATACCGGTGAACCGGAAACACTCGATCCCCACAAGACGTCCACGGTCTACGAGGCACATATCCTGCGTGACATATACGAGGGGCTGGTCGTCTACGACGCCAAGGCGAAGGTCATTCCGGGCGTCGCGGAAAGCTGGACGGCGAGCGATGACGGCACGACATACACCTTCAAGCTGCGCGCGTCGGCCAAATGGTCGAACGGCGACACGGTGACCGCCAACGATTTCGTGTTTTCGCTCCGGCGGATCATGGATCCGGCAACCGCTTCGAAATATGCGTCCGTCCTTTATCCCATCAAGAATGCCGAGAAGATCAACAAGGGCGAGATGGCCAAGGAAGAGCTTGGCGTGAAGGCGATCGATGCGTCGACGCTGGAAATCACGCTGGAAGCGCCAACGCCCTATTTCATCGAGCTGTTGACCCACCAGACCGGCCTGCCGCTGCATCAGGCGTCGGTGGAAAAGCTTGGCGCTGACTTCGTCAAGCCGGGCAACATGGTGTCGAACGGCGCCTATACGCTCGCTGAATTCCTGCCCAATTCGCATGTGAAAGCAGTCAAGAATCCGAATTTCCACGATGCGGCCAACGTCAAGATCGATACGGTCATGTTCTATCCGACGGAGGATCGCGGTGCGGCCCTCAGGCGGTTCCAGGCTGGCGAACTGCATTCCAACAATGATGCGCCGACAGAGCAGACCAAGTGGATGCGCGAGAATCTGGGCGATCAGTTCCGCGTCGCGCCCTATCTCGGGACCTACTACTACGCAGTGAATACGACCAAGCCGCCGTTCAACGACGTGCGGGTCCGGCAGGCGCTCTCCATGGCCATCGACCGTGAGTTTGTCGCTGACGAGATCTGGGGCGGCACCATGGTCGCCGGGTACAGTTACGTGCCGCCGGGCATCGGCAATTACGGCGATCCGGCCTTCGCCGAATACAAGGGCATGTCCATGCTCGACCGCGAGGACAAGGCCAAGGCCCTGCTGGCGGAAGCCGGTTTCACGCCCGACAAGCCGCTCAAGATCGAGCTGCGCTATAACACGTCGGAAAACCACAAGAACACGGCCGTCGCGATTGCGGATATGTGGAAACCGCTTGGCGTCGAGGTGTCACTGCTCAATACGGACGTGAAGACGCATTACGCCTTCCTGCGCGACAAGGGCGACTACGACATCGCGCGCGCCGGATGGATCGGCGACTACTCGGATCCGCAGAACTTCCTGTTCCAGGTGGAGAGCGAGAACACCGGCCTCAATTACGCCAACTACAAGAACTCCGAGTTTGACGACCTGATGGACATGGCGGCCGTGGAAACGGATCTCGACAAGCGCGCCAAGGTCCTGTTCGACGCGGAAAAGATCTTCATGCGCGATCTGCCGTACATCCCGATCCTCTATTACGGCTCGCTGAGCCTGGTGTCCAAGAAGCTCAAGGGCTGGGAGGACAACATCCAGAACGTCCACGCCAGCCGATGGATGTCGATCGAGCAGTAACCGCTTAAGGGGGCGGGATCGATGCTGCGCTACGCCATCCGGCGTCTGCTGGTTGCGATCCCGACCCTCTTTGTCGTCATTACGATCTCATTCTTCCTGATCCGGGTCGCTCCCGGCGGCCCGTTCGATCTGGAGCGGCCGCTGGAAGCGCAGGTCATGGAAAACCTGCTCAAGGTTTACCAGCTCGACAAGCCGGTCTGGCAGCAATACCTGATCTACCTGAAGAACATCGCCCAGGGTGATCTGGGCCCCAGCTACTATTTCCGCGATTTCACGGTGCTGGAGCTGTTCGCGCGCGGACTGCCGGTGTCGATCACGCTTGGATTCTGGGCGCTTGTGTTGGCGCTCGGTCTCGGCATTCCGCTCGGCTGTCTTGCCGCGATAAGGCAGAACGACAAGGCCGATTATGCGGTGATGGCCATGGCCACGCTCGGCATAACGGTACCGAATTTCGTCGTGGCGCCTCTGCTGACCCTCCTGCTTGCAGTTCATTTCGACCTCTTGCCCGCAGGCGGGTGGGGTGGTGGTTTCGAGGACATGGTGCTGCCGGTGATCACCCTGGCCCTGCCGCAGATCGCGATCATTGCGCGTATGACGCGGGCCAGCATGATCGAGGCATTGAGATCCCATCACGTCAGGACGGCCAGAGCCTACGGCCTGCCGGCGCGTATTGTTGTTGGGGTCCACGCCTTGCGCGGTGCCCTGTTGCCGGTCATTTCCTACCTGGGCCCGGCGGCGGCGGCGCTCCTGACCGGCTCCGTCGTTGTCGAGACAATATTCGGCATTCCCGGCGTCGGGCGCTATTTCGTACAGGCGGCCCTCAACCGCGACTACACGCTCGTCATGGGCGCGGTGATCCTGATCGCCGTCTTCGTGATCGTCTTCAACCTGATCGTCGATCTGGCGTATGCGGCCATCGATCCCCGCGTGCGCTCGTCCACGGAGGTGGGCTCATGACCGCCTTCACCGAGACTCCGCAGGCGGCCGCTCAGGAACCGGAGGGAGGCCGGTCGCTGTGGCAGGACGCCATGCGCCGGCTGCGCGAGAACCGGGCCGCGATGGCCAGCATGATCGTGCTCGCACTCGTCGCCATTGCCTGCGTCGTCGGACCGTGGATTACGCCGCATGACTACACGACGGTCTATCGGAACTATGTGAAGGTGCCGGCCAGCCTGTCGGCCCACCCCGGTGTTGAAGACGTCGAGAAGACCGTCCGATCCGCCTTGAGGCGTGCACGGGTCAAGGTGGAAACTGTTGAGGTCGCCGGCGATACCGTGCGCGTGACCGTCACTTCTTCGCGCGAGATCGATCCAAGGGTGACGCGCTACCTTGACCGCGCCGACATCCTCAGCGCAACGCGTGTCGCCGAACTGCAGGATGACCGACTCCGGGCGGTCATGGAATCGGACATAACCCGGCTCAGGTTCTTTTTCGGCACGGATTCCAACGGCCGCGACCTGCTGACGCGAACGCTGATAGCCGGGCGGATTTCACTGCTGATCGGTCTCCTGGCCACGCTTGTCGCGCTGGTCATTGGCGTGACCTACGGGGCGATTGCCGGCTATCTCGGCGGTCGCGTCGATACGATGATGATGCGCATCGTCGACATCCTCTATTCGCTTCCTTTCATTTTCTTCGTCATCCTGCTGATGGTGTTTTTCGGACGGAATTTCGTCCTGATGTTCATTGCCGTCGGGGCGATCGAATGGCTCGACATGGCGCGCATCGTGCGCGGCCAGGCGCTGGCCCTGAAGCGGCAGGAATTCGTGCAGGCGGCAGAGGCGCTTGGAGTCGACGCCAGGGGCATTCTGCGGCGCCACATCGTGCCGAACACGGCCGGCCCGGTCGTCATCTACATGACGCTGATGGTGCCCAAGGTCATCCTGCTGGAAAGCTTCCTTTCGTTCCTCGGGCTCGGCGTACAGGAGCCGATGACGAGCTGGGGCGTTCTGATCTCCGAAGGTGCCCGCAACATCCAGGGAGCGCCGTGGATGCTTATCTTTCCGTCCATTTTCCTGACCGCAACGCTGCTCTGCCTGAACTTCATCGGTGACGGATTGCGGGATGCGCTCGATCCCAAGGAGCGCTGACGGTGTTGCGAGAGAAGGCCGGATCAGAACCGATTTTGAGTGTGCGCGATCTCAACGTGCATTTTCAGACACCTGACGAGGAGGTTCACGCGGTGCGCGGGATCTCCCTCGATCTCAGCGCCGGGGAGACTGTTGCCATCGTCGGAGAGTCCGGATCGGGCAAGAGCCAGGCGATGCTGTCGCTTATGGGGCTTCTCGCGCGCAATGGCCGCGCGGACGGATCGGCGCAGTACCGCGGCCAGGAACTCATCGGCATGTCTCCCCGCCAGCTCGACACAATCCGAGGCGCGCGGATTTCGATGATCTTCCAGGAGCCGATGACGTCGCTCGATCCGCTCTACAGGATCGGCCGCCAGATCGCGGAACCGCTGATGTATCACTCGGACATCGCAAAGAAGGACCGGCATACCAGGGTTGTCGAACTGCTCCGGCTGGTCGGTATTCCGGATCCGGAGCGGCGCATCGAGTCATACCCCCACGAACTCTCCGGCGGTCAGCGGCAGCGGGTCATGATCGCAATGGCGCTGGCGAACAACCCCGACATTCTGATCGCCGATGAGCCGACGACGGCCCTCGACGTCACGGTTCAGGCCCAGATTCTCGATCTGCTGGTCGAATTGCAGGAGAAGCTGGGGATGGGGATCGTCTTCATTACGCATGACCTTGGGATCGTCCGGCGCATCGCGGACAGCGTGTACGTCATGAAGGAAGGCAGGGTCGTAGAGACCGGCGCGACCAGATCCGTCTTCGACAAGCCTCAGGACGCCTACACGAAGATGCTGCTGAACGCGGAGCCCTCTGGCGAAAAGCCGGGAGTTCCGCAGGATCATCCGATTGTTCTCGATGCGCGCGACCTCGCGGTCACATTCGCCAAGCGCACGGGATTCCTGTTCGGCGGGTGGCATGTAATCAAGGCACTCGATCACGTTGGCCTCAGCTTGCGCAAAGGCCAGACCATCGGTGTCGTCGGGGAATCGGGATCGGGCAAGTCCACGCTCGGCCGGGCGATCCTGAGGCTGCTGCCGGCGGCCGGTTCAATCCGGTTCGAGGAGCGGGACATCGGGACCTGGGATGCCAAGCGGATGCGGCCGCTGAGACGCCATATGCAGCTTGTGTTTCAGGACCCGTTCGGTTCGCTCAGTCCTCGCATGACGGTTGGCGAGATTGTCTCCGAAGGCCTGCTCGTCCACGAGCCGTCAATCAGCGCGGAAGACCGTGACCGGAGGGCCGCCGGTGCACTTGAAGACGTTGGGCTCGAAGCGTCGTCCCGGCGCCGGTTTCCGCACGAGTTTTCCGGCGGGCAACGGCAGCGGATCGCCATCGCGCGGGCGATGATCCTGAAGCCGAAACTGGTCGTTCTGGACGAGCCGACATCGGCGCTCGACCGGTCGGTGCAGAAGCAGGTTGTGGATCTCCTGCGTGACCTGCAAGACAGGCACGACCTGACCTATGTCTTCATCAGCCATGACCTGGCCGTGGTCCGGGCCATGTCGGACGAGATCATGGTCATGCGGGACGGGCGTGTGGTCGAATCTGGGGCCACACAGGACGTATTCGAGAATCCGCGGGCCGACTACACACGGGAACTGATCGCGGCGGCTTTCGACCATTCGTGAACGCGCCGTGAAGGCGTCCCCCTTGGTTCCGGCGCAAAACTTCCTACATCAAGGCAACCGCGCTCTCAGCGAACTGTCCGGCAAACCCGATCAAGGTGTCCGTCATGCGATCAGCGAAACTCTTCGTGGCTGCAAGCCTCGCGTTCCTCATTTCCGTCGTGTCCGCCCAGTCCGGCGAGCGGGAGGAAGCACGGGCCGTTCAGGAGGCGATGCTCTGGACCGGCCATTTCGAGGCCATGGTCGACGGTGTGCATGGACGCCTGACGCGGCAGGCTGTCAACTCGTGGCAGCGGGTAAACGGTTTCCGCCAGACCGGCTGGCTGACGCGCAGGCAGCTTTCGCTTGCCAGCGATCAGGCTGATCGGGCGAAGCGGGAACTGGGCTGGGATCAGTATGTCCATCCGCGTCTCGGCATTCGCATCGGGTATCCGAAAGCCCTGATGCCGACGATCGCGAACGATGCCGACTCCGCGACGATCTCGTCCCTGTTTGGAAACGCCAGTCTCACGGTTGTGGCGTTCCGCTTCAAGACGACCAAGGAATTCCAGCGCTATCTCCGCAATTTCGAGAAAAGCATTGGACAGGTCACCTACAAGCGCCAGAAGGGCAACTGGTTTGTCGTGACGGGCTATGACGGTGAGTACAAGAAGTACGGACGCGTCGAGCGCCGCGGCAACGGCTGGGCGAGCTTCATGCTGACTTACCCGGATAACCCGAAGAACCTGGACGTGCTGCCGACGGCGCTGGTCAACAGTTTCTTCGTGCCGGAGCGGGTGGCACTCAATGCTGCCGTCGCCGGCCCGTCGAAGCCGGCATATGATCCGGATGTCGAGCAGGTCCTTACCGTCGCGGTGCCGGAACTGGCCGGCGGTGATGTCGCGGTGCCGGAACTGGCAGGCGGCGACCTCTAAGAGCCGCGCTCCTTTCGACTTTCCGCGCTCGAGTACGGTCTACCTTTTGTCGGATGCGATCGCGCCGATTTGGGCCGGTGACTTGAGCCAGGGATAACCGTTCTTTCCGAGATTGTAGCCCTTTTCGAAGAGCGCTTGCATGTATTGGGAGTCGAACAGCTCCTTCGATTTGACGTCGAACCCGTCCGGAATGTAGGCGAGGTTGTAATCGATGCGGTCGCGCTTCGCGAGCGTGTAGATGCGATAGAGATCACCGACGCCCTGGTTCTTGATCAATGTGTCGATCGAGCGCTTGGAAATCGACAGCAGACCGGCCTCCACGGGTGCGTATTCCGCATTGACCTTGCTGTTGCGGATCACGAACAGCCGGCGTTTGGGCTTGAATCCGAGCAAGCGGTCGATGCTGGCCGGTGAGATCTGCGCGGGATACAGGAACACCTGCGCGGTAACGCCGCCATCCACGTGAAGCTCGCTGTACTGCTTGCCGTCGACGGTGACGTCGATCTTGACAGGCGGAAAGGCGCCGGGAATGGCGGCGGACGCCAGAATGACCTTGCGGAACAGCGCGAGCGCGTCCGGATTGCCGCTGGCCGCTATGGCGCCCATGTTCCAGATGACCGGACGCTGGGCGTCGATGTTGGTGCTTGCGATCAGCAGAAAGCGCCCCTTGTTGTATTCGGCTGCGATCTCGCTGAGCATCTGCTGATTGGTATATCGGGCGATCAGCTTCTGGAAGCCGCTCGTATCCGTGAGGGCGGCTCCGCCAAGCAGTCCGCCCAGGACGTTGCGGCTGATCACATCGTCGGTCGAGATGGTCGTGTAGATCTCTCTCAACTGTGTGTCGTATTTCGGACCGAGGAAAGCGAACGGCGCGAGGATGGCGCCGGTGCTGGTTCCCGTGACAACCTCGAACTTCGGTCGCGATCCGGCCTTGGACCAGCCAACGATAAGGCCGGCCCCGAATGCGCCATCGGCACCGCCGCCGGAGATGGCCAGCAGGTCCCATGTGCGCGACTTGCGGGGATTGGCCTTGATTTCCGCCGCCTTGACCCTGGCAAACTCCTGGAAGCCTTTCGGCGCCTCGTCACCCCAGCTTCTGATGGTCGGCGGGAAACCCGGGACCGCTGCCTCCGCAAACGCCAGTTCGGGCGCCGGGACGTGCGTGAGCGTCGGGCCGCAGGCGGCCAACGCGAACAGCATGACGAGGGCAGCTGCAAGGCGTCTCATCCGGAATTACGCTCCATGACCGTTACTCTTCTGCGACCGTGCCAATATCCGCACGGTTTCAGTGCGGCGCCCCGTTAAATGATCGGTATGTCCGGAATGTGACGGCAATCCATCATTCTTCCTGCATGAGGGGCGTCACAGGAAGGAGCTTACGGCACATTAGCAAAGACAACAATCGCCTGGTGCTTCAGAATGCCCGCATACGCTCAAGCGCGCCCTGCAGGATGTAGGCGGCGGCCATCTTGTCTACGACTTCGCCGCGGCGCTTGCGGCTTGCGTCTGCCTCCAGAAGGGTCCGTGTTACCGCAGTCGTGGAGAGCCTTTCATCCCAGAACGCGATGGGGATATCCGTGAGATTGCCAAGGTTCCTGGCAAAAGCGCGGGTGGCCTGGGCGCGCGGACCTTCGGACCCGTCCATGTTCACCGGCAGGCCCAGGATGAGGCCGCCGACCTCGTTCTCTTCGCACAAGGCGAGAAGCTCCGCCGCATCCTTGCCGAATTTCGTGCGTTTGATCGTGACCAGCGGGGATCCCACGGTGCGTGTGACATCGGAGACGGCCAGTCCGATCGTCTTGGTGCCGAGATCAATTCCGATGAGACGACGGCCGGGCTCCAGGGAAGCGGCCAGGTCTTCAAGCGTGACGGTCGTATCGCTCGCCATATCCACAATGCAACTTAAGCAGGGTTATACGGCGACCGTTTAGGCCATAAACTGCGCAGGCGAAAGAAAATACGAACAATCCGCGACAGAGCTAGGGAGGAAATCGAAATGAAGATTGTCTGGTTCGGTCATTCTGCATTCCGGATCGAGACCGGGAACAGCGTGATCATGGTCGATCCATTCCTGAGTGGCAGCCCCGTGTTTGACGGTTCAGTCGAAGAGGCGGCGGCAGGCTGCACCCATGTCGCGTTGACCCACGGCCATGATGACCATGTCGGTGACACCGTCGACATCTGCAGGTCGAACGGTGCGACCCTGATCGCGATCTTCGAGATCTGCATGTACCTGAACGGCAAGGGGGTCGAGAAGGTCGATCCAGCCAACACCGGCGGAACGATTCACGCCGACGATTTCAGCGTAACATTCGTCAGGGCGGACCACTCGTCGGCCGCCCAGGTGGACGGCGGCTTTGCCTATCTCGGCAATCCGTGCGGTCTGATCATCAAGTCAAAGGTGGAAGACCGCTGCGTCTACCACATGGGGGACACGGACATATTCTCCGATATGGCGCTTATCAACGAGCTGTATCAGCCGGACATCGGCATCGTGCCGGTGGGAGACCGGTTCACCATGTCGGCGCGAACCGCGTCGATCGCGTGCAAGCGCTATTTCAACTTCGAGACCGTCATTCCCTGTCATTACGGGACGTTCCCGATCATCGAGCCGGACGCGTCGAAGTTTCTCGCCGAGATGGAGGGCGAGAACGTGTCCGTACCGGGTATCGGCGAAGCAGCAACGATCTGAGACCGCAAGCTGTCTTCAGCATGCTGACAGTATGATGGCAGCAGGGGTCTGATAGCCATTACTCCATGACACTTCGTGGAGTATGGAACCATGGCTGTACAGACCCGGTTGCGGGAGCCCGACATCAAATTCATCGCCGCGCAACGGCTGTTTTTCGTCGGGACCGCGGCGCCCGACGGTCGCGTCAATATCTCGCCAAAGGGCATGGACACGCTGAAGGTGCTGGATCCCGGCCGGATCGTCTGGCTTGGTCTGACCGGAAGCGGCAACGAGACGGCGGCTCACCTCGCGGAACATGACCGCATGACGCTGATGTTCTGCGCTTTCGAGGGCAATGCCAGAATCACGCGTGTCTACGGCAGGGCAAAGGCCCATCACCCGCGAGATACCGGGTGGGCGGAGTTTGTCGACCTGTTTCCGCCGATGGCGGGGTCCCGACAGATATTCGATCTCGCCATCGAACTTGTTCAGCATTCCTGCGGTACGGGTATTCCGGTCTATGAGTTCCGGGAGGAGCGGGGACCGACCGAACTCCTGCCGTTTTACGATGACATGGGCGAGGACGGCGTCCGCGCCTATTGGCAACGCAAGAACACGGTCTCCATAGACGGCAAGCCGACCCGCATCTTCGATGACTGACCAGGTCCGGCTTCTTGGTGCCGTGATGGTCGCAATGTCTGCGGTGACGTGGAGCACGGCAGGCATCTTCACGAAGGGTGTCGGCGCAGATGTCTGGACGATCATGTTCTGGCGCGGCCTGTTCGCAGCCGGGTTCGTCTTCCTCTATGTCTGCTGGCGTGAAGGGGCTGGCGCGTTCCGACAATTGCGGGAACTGGGGTGGATCGGCTGGACCGTTGCGACGGTCAGCAGCCTCGCCACCCTCGCGTTCCTGTCGTCGTTCAAGCTGACGTCTGTCGCCAACGTCGTCTTGATCTACGCCACGGCGCCATTCGTCGCGGCGGGTATCGTCTGGCTCTGGAAACGCGAGCGCATGACGCGGACAACGTTCGTCGCAAGCGTGTGCTGTCTGATCGGCGTTGCGGTCATTGTCGCCGGCTCGTTGGGGGCGCCGAACCTGGCGGGAGATCTGTTGGCGATGCTCATGACGTTCGGCATGGCGCTTCTCATTGTCCTGATCAGGCTCTATCCGGATGCCCCCACGGTGATGGCGGCGGGTTGCATATCCTCGCTTCAGCTTGCCGCGCTGGGCTGGCTGCTGTCCGATGTCACGGCGATCCTGCCGCAGGAACTGCCTGTCCTCATCGTGTTCGGTATTGTTCAGGCGGTGGGTGTCGTGCTGCTCACGGAAGGCTCGCGCCTGGTGCCGGCTCCGGATGCCGCACTTCTAGGTTCGCTTGAGGTGCCGCTGGCGCCGGTCTGGGCATGGCTCATTCTGAGCGAAACCCTGCCGGCGGCAACCGCTGTTGGCGGTGCAATCGTCTTGTCGGCACTATTCTGGTATCTCGTGAACGGTGTCCGGCTGCGCCGTTGATCCGCCATTCTGTCGTCAGCATGTCAAACGCGTCAGTCAGGATCATGGTTGAACCGGCGGTCGCCTCCCAATAGCGAGTCTCGTTATGATGTCTGTGTTTCGTCTTTCTGTCCTGGTTGGTCTTGTCATGTCCGTTTCAGCGTCGATTGGCCCGGTGTTTGCTATGGACAAGACCGTGATCGCGCATCGCGGTGCGTCCGGCTATCTGCCTGAACATACGATCGCGGCCAAGGTCATGGCCTACGGAATGGGCGCACACTTTATCGAGCAGGATCTGGTGCTGACACGGGACGGTGTCCCGATCGTGCTGCACGATATCCATCTTGATACGGTGACCGATGTCGCGGAACGTTTCCCGGACCGGAAGCGGGAGGACGGGCGCTATTACGCCATTGACCTGACACTCGCCGAGATCAAGACGCTCAGGGTGTTCGAGCGGTTCGATCGCAAGACCGGCAAGCCTGTCTTCCCGGAGCGTTTCGGCAACAGTGACGCGCGTTTCACGGTGCCGACCTTCGAGGAAGAGATCGAACTGGTCAAAGGCCTGAACGCCTCGACAGGACGCACGGTCGGCATCTATCCGGAAATCAAGGCGCCGGCCTTTCACCGCGCCGAAGGCAAGGATATTTCGCGTATCGTCGTCGACATTCTCAAGAAGCACGGACTCTCGTCCAAGGCCGATCCCGTAATCGTCCAGTGCTTCAACTGGAACGAAACGCAGCGGATCCGGAATGAACTCGGTTACGAAGGCCGGCTGGTGCAGCTTATCGCGGAGAATAAGTGGAATATTGCGCCGGGCGTAGACTTTGACGCGCTCAGGACAGCGAAAGGGCTGGCAGAGATCGCCCGGGTTGCCGACGGGATCGGGCCCTGGATTCCACAGCTCATCCCCGGCCGAGGTGCCGACGGCAAGCTGAACGTAACGACACTCGTTTCGGATGCCCACGCCGCGGGTCTCGTCGTTCATCCCTATACGGCGCGGTCCGACAAGCTTCCCGATTGGGCAAAGACAATGGACGACCTGCTGGAGGGTGTTCTGGTCACCGCCGGTGCCGATGGAATTTTCACCGACTTTCCCGACACCGCCGTCTCGTTCGTCAGCCGCGCCAAGTAGCGGCCGTACAGGGTGCCCGCCGGTTGCGAGCCAAAGTGCGTGGTGTTATGAGTTGCGCTGATTGTTGGTGATATTTGGCGGTCCGGCGCAGCCCGCATATGCGGGGAGGACGCCGACCTCTCATTTCAAGGTGATTCCATGTCGGTGGATCAGAAGACGGTCCGTCATATCGCACGGCTTGCGCGCATTGCCGTGACCGATGACGAGGCCAAGGCCCTGGAGTCGGAACTCTCGGCGATCCTGGATTGGGTCGAGCAGCTCCAGGAAGTAGACACCGAGGGTGTCGAGCCGATGACGAGCGTCGTTCATATGGACATGAAGAAGCGTGACGATGAGGTCAATGACGGCGGGTGCGCCGATGACATCGTCGGCAACGCGCCGATGAAGGACAATCACTTCTTCATGGTTCCCAAGGTTGTCGAATAGGGGCGGACCATGAGTGAACTGACAAAATTGAACCTGGTCGAAGCCCGGGACGGCCTCAAGGCGAAAGACTTTTCAGCAACCGAACTGACGCAGGCGTACAATGACGCCGTTGAAGCATCTTCCGGCCTGAACGCATACGTGCTGCCGACACCCGAGAGGGCACTGGAGATGGCGGCGGAGTCCGACAAGCGGCTGGCCGCCGGCGAAGGCGGTCCGCTCGAGGGCATTCCGCTCGGCATCAAGGACCTGTTCTGCACAAAAGGGTTCCGGACCACTGCCGGCAGCCACATTCTCGATAACTTCGTGCCGACATACGAGTCGACCGTAACCACCAATCTCTGGCGGGACGGCGCGGTCATGCTCGGCAAGCTCAACAATGACGAGTTCGCGATGGGCTCGTCGAACGAGACCAGCTATTTCGGCCCGGTAAGCAATCCCTGGCGGCGGGACGGCAGCAATATGTCGATGGTGCCCGGCGGATCATCAGGCGGGTCGGCGTCCTCGGTCGCGGCCTACACCGCGGTTGCGGCGACGGCAACGGATACGGGCGGATCGATCCGCCAGCCGGCGGCCCTGACCGGAACCGTCGGTGTGAAACCGACCTACGGACGGTGCTCGCGGTGGGGAATCGTCGCGTTCGCCTCGTCGCTCGACCAGGCCGGGCCCATCACGCGCACGGTGCGCGACGGAGCCATCATGCTGAAATCGATGGCGAGCCACGATCCAAAGGATACGACCAGCGTGAATGCGCCGGTGCCGGACTACGAGGCTGCGATTACCGGCGACATCCGGGGACTGAAGATCGGCATTCCCAAGGAATACCGGCTCGACGGCATGCCGGAAGAAATCGAGGCCCTGTGGAGCAAGGGCATCGAGTGGCTCAAGTCGGCTGGCGCAGAGATTGTCGATGTGAGCCTGCCTTACACGAAATACGCCCTGCCGGCCTATTACATCGTGGCGCCGGCAGAAGCGTCTTCGAACCTCGCCCGTTATGACGGCGTGCGGTACGGACTGCGGGTTCCCGGCGACGACATCATCGACATGTACGAGAAGACGCGGTCGGAAGGGTTCGGCGCCGAGGTGAAGCGCCGTGTGCTGATCGGTACCTATGTGCTTTCGGCCGGCTACTACGATGCCTACTACATCAAGGCGCAGAAGGTTCGCACCCTGATCGCACAGGATTTCGCGAATGTGTTCGAACAGGTCGATGCGCTACTGACACCGTCGACGCCGACTCCGGCCTTCGGCATTGGCGAGCGAAGCGGCGATCCGATCGCCATGTATCTGAACGACATCTTCACGGTGACGGTGAACATGGCCGGTCTGCCCGGCATTTCCGTGCCGGCCGGCCTGAGCGGTGACGGCCTGCCGCTAGGGCTTCAGGTCATCTCAAAGGCATTCGACGAGGAGATGCTGTTCCGCGTGGGCGGTGTGATCGAGGAGGCCGCCGGATCGCTGCCGGGGCCTGAAGACTGGTGGAGCAAGGCGTGATGGCAGGCTCGAACGGAAAACTGATTCACGGCGCGACCGGCGACTGGGAGATCATCATCGGTCTCGAGGTGCACGCCCAGGTCGTCTCGGACGCCAAGCTGTTCTCGGGATCGTCGACGGAATTCGGCGGCGAGCCCAACAGCCATGTCAGCCTGGTCGATGCGGCCATGCCCGGCATGCTGCCTGTCATCAACCGGAAGTGCGTCGAGCAGGCCGTGCGCACCGGCCTGGGGCTGAAGGCAAAGATCAACCTGCATTCGGTGTTCGACCGGAAGAACTATTTCTATCCGGATCTGCCGCAGGGCTATCAGATCTCGCAATATCTGAACCCGGTGGTGGGTGAGGGGACCGTCGTGATCGATCTGGACGACGACACGACCAAGGATGTCGGGATCGAGCGCCTGCATCTGGAGCAGGATGCGGGCAAGAGCCTGCACGATCAGCACCCGACCATGTCGTTCGTCGACCTGAACCGCAGCGGCGTGGCGCTGATGGAGATCGTATCGAAGCCCGACATGCGGTCTGCCGACGAGGCCAAGGCCTACATCTCCAAGCTGCGTGCCATCATGCGCTATCTCGGTACCTGCGACGGCAACATGGAACAGGGCTCCATGCGTGCCGATGTCAACGTTTCCGTGCGCAAGCCCGGTGACGAACTGGGGACCCGTTGCGAGATCAAGAACGTGAACTCGATCCGCTTCATGGGTCAGGCCATCGAGTACGAGGCCCGGCGGCAGGTCGATATCATCGAGGATGGCGGCGAGATCGATCAGGAGACACGGCTGTTCGATCCCCGTTCCGGCGAGACCCGGTCCATGCGCAGCAAGGAGGAGGCGCATGACTATCGCTACTTCCCGGATCCGGACCTTCTGCCCCTCGAACTGGAGCAGGACTGGGTCGACGAGATCGCCGCCAGTCTGCCGGAGCTGCCCGACGAGAAGAAAGACCGTTTCATGAGCGAATACGGTCTGAGCAACTATGATGCCGGGGTTATCGTGGCGAGTGCGAGTGATGCTGCCTATTTCGAAGCGGTGGCCAAAGGGCGGGACGCCAAGCTCGTCGCGAACTGGCTCATGGGTGACCTGACAGCCCACGCGAATGCAGCGGGGGAATCGTTCTCGAGGCTTGGTGTCAGCGAGGAGCAGATCGGCGGGGTGGTCGATCTCATTTCGGACGGAACCATTTCGGGCAAGATCGCAAAGGACGTGCTTTCGATCGTGGTCGAGGAGGGCGGTGATCCGGCGCAGATCGTCGAGGAACGCGGCCTGAAGCAGGTCACGGACACCGGAGCGATCGAGGCGGTGGTCGACGAGGTGATCGCCGCCAACCCGGACAAGGCGGCCGAGGTCGCCGAGAAACCGAAGATGATCGGCTGGTTCGTCGGTCAGGTGATGCAGAAGACCGGCGGCAAGGCGAACCCCCAGGCGGTCAATGAAACACTGAAGCGCAAGCTCGGCATTGACTGACGCCCGTCAGGGGAAAACGGTTGAGAGGGGACGGAAGGCATGCAGAAGAAACCCATCGAGCTTCACTACTGGCCGACGCCGAACGGCTGGAAGATTTCCATCATGCTTGAGGAGTGCAAGCTGCCCTATGAGGTGAAATATGTCGACATCACCAAGGGCGACCAGTTCAAGCGGAAGTTCCTGGCGATTGCGCCGAACAACCGGATGCCTGCGATCGTCGATCCGGAAGGACCAGGCGGCAAACCGATTTCGATCTTCGAATCCGGCGCGATCCTGCAATATCTCGGCAACAAGACCGGCAAGTTCTATCCCAAGCGTACGCGCGATCGCGTGGCGGTCGACGAATGGCTGTTCTGGCAGATGTGCGGACTTGGTCCCATGGCCGGTCAGGCCCACCATTTCAGGCAATATGCGCCGCGCAAGGTGAAATATGCCATCGATCGCTACTCTGACGAGGTCAACCGCCTCTACGGGGTCATGAACAAGCGGTTGAAGGGCCGTGACTTCCTGGCTGACAAGTATTCGATCGCGGATATGGCCTGCGTCGGCTGGGTCAAGCCCTATGCCCGGCAGGGGCAGGATATAGAAGAGTTTCCGCACCTGAAGGCGTGGCTTGACCGCCTGTTGGCGCGCCCGGCCGTGCAACGCGGACTGGCCGTCGGCGAGGAGCGCCGCCACGCTGTCAGCATCGCCAAGGACAAGGATGTTCAGAAAGTTCTGTTCGGCCAGCGAGCACGCGCCTGAGCCGTCCTGGAGCGATCCCGGCTCAGACCGGAGATCCCGCGGCAGATTCACAAAAGTGTCTGCCGATTTCTGCGCCATGATTAGCGATTGGTTACGGCGAAGCCGTTGATTTTTCCTAAAATTCGCTTCAACGCATTGTTTTTATTGCGTTTTCTTTCTCAACAAATTCACAATCTAACGAATTGTTATTGCCGCCTTCAGGCAAAATTAAGCGTGCCCTTTTACCCGATCTTGAGCGCCACCCGGCAGCATTAACGCATGCAGGGTGGGGAAGCCTTGCGGACTTGAAAAGGCCCCGGAAAGCCGACGGAGGCGCGGCTGGGGCCGGCGAAACGGAGTAAAGGAGTAAATCGCCATGGCCCGCAATATTATGTCTGAATTCGAACAAGCCGAAATGGCTGCTGGTAGCGGCGCTGCCGAAGCGCTTTTTGATCTTGGTCTGGCCTATTCGACCGGTCGTGAAGTCGATCAGGACCTGGTCAATGCGCACAAGTGGTTCAATCTGGCCGCTCTCAAGGGTAATTCGGCTGCACGCGAATACCGCAGCGAGATCGCCCGCGAACTGTCGTCGGATCAGGTTGCGGAGGCCCAGCGCCGCGCACGCGAGTGGCTGCAGATGCACTAAGCCTGTGCACGGTCACTAAAAAAGGCGGCCAAGTTGGCCGCCTTTAGTTTATCTGGGATCGGAGCAAACCGCTGCAAGCGGTTCGCCGATCTGCATAAAACTCAATAGTCCGAATAGGACCGTCCCGAGAAATACAGATCGCGATCGATGAAGGTCCGGAAGTGTTCGAAGAACGCCCGGTCTTCCTGCTTCTTGCGATAAATCTCGGTCTCAATGACGTCTGTCCGCGAAATGATGTCAGACCGGCGGGTGAACCGCGGCGGCAGAGCATCCGCCTTCGGCGTGTACAAGTGTCCCTTCGGAATGAAATATTCATCCGCTTTCACCTGCGTCGCCGGCGTTATCGTCATGATCGTTGCTGCAAAACCCGCAGCGGCGATAAGCGACACCATCAATTTCATTATGCAAGGCTCCCGGTCGATCTCGGAGTCACTACTGCCGAATCTTTATTCCTGGGCCACTCTAAACCCAAGCGTGACTGCGTTGTAGCAGTTTTTCAGTCAGCGGCGCAGCAAAACCGCTGGAATCACGTGAATTTTACGGGTTGTGGGGCCAATTGGTCACACCCTGTTGCGAGATTATCGAAGCATAAACTGCGGCAAAGCTGCGGCCCGGGACGACATTTGCTAAATTTGCGGATTGTAGGCGCAAGGTTGGGGCGGGCCGCGGGCGCCCGGAAGGCAGATCAGTCACATGGCTATGAGCAAAAAGAGCTCGAGATCCATCTCGGTCGACGGTCACAGCTATCGGTGGGCGGTTTCAGAGGATTCGGGCTACAGCGTCCTGGTGGTACAGGACGGCTCCGGCAAGGGATCGAAGCTCGAAGTGCAGGTGCCCTGGGCCGCTTCGGACATCGGTGCCGATATCGGGCCCGTGGCTGTTACGCCGGCCAAAGTCGTTTCAGCTATTCAGCAAGCGTTACGCCTGGGATGGGACCCCCAGGTCCGGGATATCAGTTTCAGGTGCCGCTGGTCGGATGAAGGAAAAATCGGCAACCTCGAATAGGCTGTCATATGTCCGAAGACGGGGTGCTTGTCCGCAGGTTAGCGGTTCGTGGTCAATAGATCGGCGAAGAGTTCGGTACTGCAGGCCATCGCTTCCAGGCTCACGATACGTTCGTGAAGCCGTTCGCAGCGTTCGGATCCCAGCACGGGCAAGCAGCAAGCCCGAAACTTGGCTGATAGATCTTCCGCCGACATCGGATTTTCCGGCATTCCGTAAGCGACGGGCTTGGCAAGCTTGCAATCCTGGCCATTCTTCAGCCTAACCGTGACAACGGCGCCCTCAGGACCGTCGTCCGTGCGATCAAGGTGACCGCCGAGATCGGGTGACGGGATCATCGATACTCTTGCCATGAGATCGCGGGTCCGCGGTTCATTCCAGGACGACCGTGCCAGATGTTCGACCGTAACGGTTCGATCGAGCAGGGCGGTCGCGGCCGTGAACGGCAGGCTGAACTGAGCCTCTTCGGCACTGGAGGGATCGGCGTATTTGAGGCTTGTGGCGACCAATGGAGTCACCAGGCACTCCACCTTGTCGATCTGGTCTGCTTTCGGCTCCAGCGCTTCGGCTATTTCTGATGCCGCGTCCACGGCGGCATGCGCCGCGGAGCAGACCGGATAGCGTTTGAACAGGATGCCGGGATCGATGAGCCCGAACCTGCGCCCGACGCCGTCGATTCGTGCGTTGTTCGGCCGTTCCACGCCCAGACGATGCAGCCAGCCCTGTTCACCCGTAATGACACGGTCATCGGCCTCGACACCTGAGGCGGCCAGATATGCAGCTTCGAGGCCCTGCCGCGCGGCGATTCCAACGCCCACCGGTTTGGCTGCGGTGCCGAACACGGATCGCATGCCCATTGCCGTTGCTATGGCGACCTCAATGGCCGCTGCGGTCCTGCTCTCGTCCAGCGCCTTTGCCTTCGCAACAGCCGCGGCCGCGCCGGGTTGTCCGATCAGCGGCGTTGTCCACCAGCCGTCGAAGTAGATTGAGGTGCCGAGCCATTCCGCCAGCGCGTAACTTGTTTCGACACCGGCAATGAAGGCTTCGAGGAGACGCCTGCCGGAAATACCTTCCAGTTCGGCGGCGGCCAGGGCGGCCGGCCAGCACACGGCCGTGGCATGAAAGATCCCTGTGTAGGACGTATCGTCAAAGTCGAGCACATGCCCTGCCGTTCCGTTGGCAAGTGCGGCTCCGGGGGGAGCAAGACCAATAAAGGTGCCGGGAAGCACCGAACATGGGCCCGGCCCATATAGTCTTGATGCGGTGTCGGCGGTCTGTGCGGACGTTTGACGACCGCTGCCGGCTATCGCTACGCCGATACCGTCGAGCAGGCATTTTTTGGCCTGATCGCAAACGGCATCCGGCAGATCGTCAAGGCTGAAGCCTGCTATCCAGCGCGCGAGCGTTCCTGTTATGCCGCCGTCCGTCTGGTCGGCAGTTCCGCCCATCAGGCGATTTCGTACCCGAATTCCTGGGCCGCCATCGTCAGCCATTCCCAGAACGACATGGCGAAGCCCGACGGAACGTAGATATCGAACGCATCTTCACTCAGCGTCGGCAGCAAATGCACCAGAACAGGCATGTGGGCGATACCGCTCTGAGCGATCGCGTTGGCGGGAAAGACACTCCGGTGCGTATCGATCGGCAATCCCTTGGCCAGAAGCTCGCGGGTCTTCTCGCCCTGGATATTCAGGATCGTCCTGCTTTCGGAGAGGTCGACAAGGGCACCGTCCTCCGGTGCGAAGTAGGGCGCCTTGAACTCCGTCCGCCGCTCGACGACGATCCAGTACCGCCGAGGTGCCACCATCATGACCGTGAGGCCATCGCCGTCCGAGGCCTTGCCGACCTCCGTCGGTGCCTCGCAGGAACAGCGCGCAGTGACGGTCGTCCGAACCCGGTCCATCGTTCCCGGCCAGGCGGTGACTTGATAAATGCGGCGGCCGTAGATTTCGGCGACAAGAATGGGCTCGGCGTCGGTTGCAGGGTTGCCGTACCGGCCGGGTCGCATCTGGCCGGTGAGGGCGGACTTGCGGTCAGGCATGGACGCGTTCTCCCTTGGGGTCGTAGAACACGGGATCCGTCACCTCCACGGCAACCGACTCGTCCTTGAGTGGATAAACGACATTCACAATGTCGCCTGCCCGGGTCAATCCGCCTTTCATCAGAGCAAGGCCGATGTAACATCCGACCACCGGGCTGTAGGTCACCGAAGTGACATGCCCGAGGCTGTAGCCATCCATGGTGCCAGGGTCCTGCTCGATGATATGTGCGCCATTGCGCAGCCGGTCACCGGGCGTGACAACCTTCAGGCCAACCAGCGTCATCCTGTCCTCTGCGGCCAGCGCCTCGCGATGACGCAGTGCGCTGCCGACATACGGCTTCTTCGTGCTCGCCATACGCTCGAGTCCGAGATCTCCGAGAGTGGTCCGGCCGTCGAGCTCGGCGCCGGCCACGTGCCCCTTCTCGATACGCAGGGCAGCCATAGCTTCGGTGCCGTAGGGGATGATGTCGAAGTACTTTCCGGCCTCCATGATACGGGACCAGACGGTCTCGCCATAACTTGACGGCGTATAGATTTCGAAGGCCAGTTCGCCAGAGAAACTGAGCCGGATAATGCGCACCGGCGCACCTTCGATGTGCCCTTCGGCCATGCACATGAAGGGCAGGGCTTCCTTGGTTACGCGGGTGTCCTCGACTGCTGCGGCCAGTACTTCGCGGCTGAGCGGTCCGGCCAGCGCCATGCCGGCCCATTGATCCGTAATGGACGTCACGTCCACGCGAAGATCCGGCCAGACGGCATGAAGATGATATTCGAGATGACTCATGACGGGCGCCGCG
The DNA here is from genome assembly GCA_965198845.1 of Hyphomicrobiales bacterium. Classification (GTDB taxonomy): domain Bacteria; phylum Pseudomonadota; class Alphaproteobacteria; order Rhizobiales; family JAJFHC01; genus CBDAQD01. The sequence goes on along the minus strand of CBDAQD010000002.1, from coordinate 3,755,605 downwards.
TTGGCGGTCGTTGTCGTCATGAAAAACTGCGTCGGTGAAATCCGGCACGTGGATCCGTCATCGAAGACGAATCCGTCCTCGCGCAGCATCACGCCATAGCGCGCTCTGCCGACCGGCAGCTTCTTGAAGCCGTTTGCGTAGATCCGGTTCAGGAACTCGGCCGCATCAGGTCCCTGGACATCGATCTTGCCGAGCGTCGAAATATCCACCATTCCGACCTTTTCGCGCACATGTGTCGCCTCGCGGATATACGCATCGTTCATCGTCTCTGCGCCGCGTGGATAGTAGCGCGGCCGGTACCACAATCCGGCCTCCACCATGACCGCGCCGCTGCGGCGGTGCCAGTCATCCATCGGTGTGAGACGGGCAGGGCGGAAGTGCTTGCCGACCTCCTGTCCGGCAACCGCGCCAAGCGAGACCGGTGAGTAGGGCGGTCTGAACACCGTGGTGCCGACCTGTGGAATCTCCAGACCGCGATCGGCCGCCAGAATGGCAAGGCCATTGACGTTCGACGTCTTGCCCTGGTCCGTGCCCATGCCAAGGGTGGTGTAGCGTTTGAGGTGCTCTACGGAGCTGTAACCCTCGAGATTGGCCAACCGGACGTCGGAGGAGGCGACGTCGTCCTGAAAGTCCACGAAACGCTTGGCTCGGCGTTTCGACGGAACTTCCCAGATCGGAAGGATTGTTGTCGCCGGCTCTTCCTCGCCGACATATTCGGCAAGCTCGGCCGCAGAAATTCCACAGGCCTCGGCGGCGGCCAACCCTGCCTGCTGTCCGGCATTCAGGCAGTCGCGGGTGCTGGTCGTGCAGCAGATCATGCCGGCGCTGAAATGATCGTCCGTGTCGGGCGGCGCGACGAACGTCGCCTGATCTTCGTCAAAGCGTGGCTTCCGGCCCTGATGGCTATGGAGATGGACGCTCGGCGCCCAGCCACCGGATACGCAGAGCAGGTCGCAATCGATCCATTTGCTTCTGGCCTTGACCGGCTGACCTGTCCCGTCGTGCGGCAAGAGCTCGACGCCGGACACGGCCTGGCGGCCTCTGACATGAGTCACGACATGCCCACGGACCACCGGAATGGCGAAGCTGTCCGTTGTCGCAATGAGCGACTCGGAAATGTCTTCCCGGGCGTCGATAATCGCGGCGACGTGCATGCCTGCTTCCGCAAGATCGATCGCCGCGTCATAGGCGCTGTCATTGTTGGTGAAGAAAACCGCCCGTGAACCCGGCAGCACGCCGTACTGGTTCGCGTACCGCCGTGCGGCGCTGGCAAGCATCACGCCCGGGCGATCGTTGTTGCCGAACACCATGGGTCTTTCGATGGCGCCAGTGGCGAAAATGATCTTGCGGGCGCGGACGGTCCAGCTGCGCTCGCGCGGCATGAACTCGGACGGCTTCAGCTTGTGGCCCTCGACCCGTTCCACCAGACCTACAACATTGTTGTCGTAGAGGCCATAAGCCGTGGTCCTGGTCATGACCGTGACATTGGACAGCCCGGTCAGTTCTTCGAGCAGTTCCATGGCGAAAGCCGCCGGAGGTTCGGAGTCGTCGCTCGCGCCTTCCGACAGCAATGATCCGCCGACCAGCGGATTTTCCTCGACCAGGATGACACGGGCGCCGCTCTTGCCTGCCGCGCGCGCGGCCGCCAGACCGGCCGGTCCGGCGCCGATGACGAGGACATCGCAAAAGGCATTGCCCCTCTCATACCGGTCAGGGTCGGCCAGACCGGATGCCTCGCCCATTCCGGCAGCGCGACGAATGTATTTCTCGTAAAACATCCAGCCTTTCTGGCCGGGCCAGATGAAGGTCTTGTAGTAGAACCCGGCGGGCAGGAAAGACGAAAACACCGAATTGACCGATAACAGGTCGTTCTTGAGATTCGGCCATCGGTTCTGGCTCGTTGCGACCAGTCCATCGTAAAGCTCGACCATCGTGGCACGGGCATTTGGCTCGGAACGCCCGCCCGTTCCCAGGGTGACGAGCGCATTCGGTTCCTCGGATCCGGCCGTATAGATGCCGCGTGGACGGTGGTACTTGAAGCTGCGGCCGACCAGACGCACGCCGTTTGCCAGCAGCGCCGAGGCAAGAGTGTCTCCCTGGTACCCGACATAGTCGACATCGTCGAACGTAAACTTCAGCGGTCTTGCCCGGTCGATGAGACCGCCGCCGGCGCGTCTGAACCGCTGGTCACTCATCTTCGAGCTCTCCGGCCTTCAGGTTCTTGTTCGGATTAGCAGGCTCGTCGGCCTCTGCGTCCTCGACGTCTTCAACGCTGTCCTCACTCTCGACATCCGGCTCGGCGGTTTCTTCTGCTTCGTCCGTCGCGTCTAACTCTTCATCTGGCTCTTCGGGCTCGACGTCTTCTTCGGGTTCAACATCGTCTTCAGGCTCGACGTCGTCTTCTGGCTCGCCATCTTCTTCGGTCTCGACTTCATCTTCGACGTTTTCTTCGGGCCCAGTTTCCTCTTCAGGTTCGATCGTCTCTTCGGGTTCCAGCACTTCTTCTTCGGGTTCAGGCTCCTCTTCCGGCCATTCAGGCATCGGTTCCGAGGCATCCGTCACGGAAAAGATCTTGTGGGTAAGGGTGTCCCGCTGAACCCGGAGCCAGCGCCGGCAGCCCTGTGTGTGGTGCCAGAACTCGGCGTGCCTGCCCCGCGGATTGTCACGGAGAAAAACGTAATCGTTCCACTCGTCCTGCGACTCGTTATCGAGGCCGGGATAAGCCCGTGTCGCATCTCCACCATAGGTGAATTCGGTGTGGTCGCGGAGGCCGCAATATGGACAGTGTATCCGTATCATCGCGCGCCTCTAGTGATGTCCCGGCACGGGACCCGCGCCTTTTTCGTCGATCTGGAAGCCGTGCTCGAACCGCGAGAGGGTGAACTTCTCGTTGAGTTCGTGGGGCCGGTCCTGGGCGATCGTATGCGCGAAGCACCATCCCGATGCCGGTGTCGCCTTGAAGCCGCCGTAACACCACCCGCCATTGATATAGAGGCCGTCGATCGGCGATTTGCAGATGATCGGGCTGCCGTCCATGGACATGTCCATCACGCCGCCCCAATGCCTCAGCATTTTCAGCCGGGACAGGCTCGGCATCATCGCCACGCCACATGAAATCACGTCTTCGACGATCGGCAGATTGCCGCGCTGGGCATAGGAATTGTAGCCGTCGAGATCGCCACCGAACACGAGCCCGCCCTTGTCCGACTGGCTGATGTAAAAGTGTCCGGCGCCAAATGTGACGACCGTATCGATCAACGGCTTTAGCGGCTCCGATACAAAGGCCTGGAGCACATGGCTTTCAATAGGCAGGCGCAGGCCCGCCATTGCGGCGAGGTGACTGGTATGGCCTGCGACGGCGAGACCGACCTTGTCGCCGCGGATATCGCCCCGTGTCGTCTGCACACCGTAGATCTGTCCGCCGTCGTGCAGAAATCCGGTGACCTCGCAATTCTGGATAATGTCGATGCCATAGGCGTCTGCGCCGCGGGCATAACCCCACGCCACGGCGTCGTGGCGCGCCGTGCCGGCGCGCGGCTGGCACAATGCGCCATAGACCGGGAACCGCGCATTTTCCGACATGTCGAGCAACGGCACCATTTCTCTGACCTGATCGCGATCGAAGAGTTCGGCGTCGATGCCGTTCAGGCGCATGGTGTTGCCGCGCATGGCGGCTGCGTCCATCTGGGCGTCGGAGTGACAGAGGTTGAGGATGGCCCGCTGCGAAAACATCACGTTGTAGTTCAGGTCCATGCTGAGACCTTCCCACAACTGCATGGACTTTTCGTAGAACAGGGTATTGCCGGGCATCATGTAGTTTGACCGGACGATGGTCGTGTTGCGTCCAGTGTTGCCGCCGCCGAGATAACCCTTCTCGAGGACAGCAATGTTGGTGATCCCGTGTTCCTTTGCGAGGTAGTAGGCGGTGGCAAGCCCGTGGCCGCCGGCGCCCACGATAATAATTCCGTACCGCTCCTTGGGTTCCGGGTCGCGCCAGGCTCGGGGCCAGTGCTTGTGGCCCGTTAGTGCGTGACGCACCAACTGGAAACCAGAATAACCACTCATCGTCATCTAAGGGGTTCCCCTACCCAAACGAAGATGTGAACAAATAGAACCTATTTGCAGGTTCGCGGAGCGAAAATCTTCTCTATTAGACAATTTTGAAACGCCGTTAAGGGCACCTAATGGCAGGCTTTTCGGCCAAAAACGACCTTATGTCAAACAATGTGGCCGACGCCTGACTTTGGTCAATTTTGAAACCTGAGGATTGCATGGTCGCAATAGTGCACTTTGCGATCGTGACTGCACAATACATCGACGCACAAAGTTACCGGCAGGGACGCATTTATTGCTGCGGATCGACGAAATTTCTTGCGTCTTCAAGGGGTTCGATGCTTCCATTCGGACGCGATGACAGGGGAGATGCCGGTGACCGCAACGCGGTTTGCGAACGGGCAGTTCTCAAGCGCGGGTGTCTGACGTAAACGCAATCCAATATGGCGTTGGGGGGAGAACGGTTTCATGCGGACTGTATTTGTAAATGGCGAGTACGTTCCGGAGGATCAGGCGAAGATTTCAATCTTCGACCGAGGCTTTCTGTTCGCGGATGGCGTTTATGAGGTAACCGCAGTCCTTGATGGCAAGCTGGTTGACGCGGGTCCTCACCTGGCGCGCCTGCGACGGTCGCTTGGCGAACTGCAGATCGGCATGCCGATGAACGAAGACGAGCTCATCGACATGCATCGTGAACTGGTCTCGCGCAACGCGGTTGAGGAGGGCGGTGTCTATCTTCAGATCACCAGAGGCGCAGCAGAACGGGACTTCGCATTTCCTGACAAGAGTCAGCCAGGCATTGTCGCCTTCACGCAGGCAAAACCGCTGCACCGACCCAAGTTCGTGGAGGCTGGCGTATCTGTCGTCACGGTTCCGGAAATCCGCTGGCAGCGGCGGGATATCAAGAGCGTGGCTCTGCTGGGACAGGTTCTGGGCAAGCAGATGGCCAAGGAACAGGGGGCGTTCGAGGGCTGGATGGTGGAGGATGGCATGATCACCGAAGGAACGTCATCCACTGCATTCATTGTCAACAATGAAGGAACGTTGATCACCCGCCAGCTCAGCAATGCGATCCTGCCAGGAGTGACGCGTCTTGCCGTTCTGGATCTCGTCGGTCAGACCGGGCTGGATCTGGAAGAACGGCCATTTACGCCGGAAGAGGCCTATGCCGCCACCGAGGCATTCCTGACCAGTGCATCAACGTTCGTTGCGCCCGTCGTCGAAATCGACGGCCACAGGATCGGTTCAGGCCGACCTGGGTTGATCGCCACGAAGCTTCGCGATCTCTATATCAAGCGCGCGCTCGAAACAGCGGTCTGAATCTGGCGTCAGAACGCCACCGGCCGGAAGGCGCCCAGATCCCGGACTTCGCCGTTAAGGCTCCCTTCACACTACTGATGTTTAGTGTCCTTTGAGGGGCGCATTCGTCGACGGCAAGGACCTTCGGGGTCGATGATGCCAGGGAGCCTCACAGACAGCGTTCTGCGGCGCTTTTGACGAAGATACCGTGTGCCTACATGCTGCGTATTCGAGATGCATTTCTAATCGCGTTCTGCGTGCTCGCCGTTACGCCGTTGATGCTGTTCTGGGCCTGGCCGCAATCCATAACCATGCAGGCCGAGCTGGATGAGGTGCACGAGCGCCACTATCTCATGGCGCGGAATCTCGCCACGACCCTGCAGCGCTATCATCGGGATGTTCTTTCGACATTCGGACATGCGGCAGAAGACATTGCTCATTCCGGCAACGCGTCTTCACTGAAGCCGATACTCGCCAACCTCAACATCAAGCGTCTCTGCGTTGTCGATCCTTGGACCGTTGTGGTGCTGAAGTCGCTCGATGGGTCAGCCGGCGGGTGTCATGAAAGCGTACCAAAGCCTTTGCTGGCAAAGCTGAAGAACTCGGTGAAGGATGGGGAGATTGCGATGACCGGCGTCATGTCGGTCGGTGCTGGCGATCCGACCATATTCATTGTCCGGAATGACGGTGATCACCTGGTGGTGGGCGATATCTCGAGCGCGTACTTTTCGCAGCTTGCGGGAGAGATCTCCTTCGGCAAGAACCGACGCGCCATTCTCGTCGATCAGAGCGGCAGGGTTCTCGCCCATCCGAACGAAGACTGGGCAAGAGCCGCAAGGGACATGTCAAACAACGCCGTGGTGAACCGTATCCTGCAGGGCAAGTTCGGAGTCGCTCAGTATTTTTCGCGTGATCTGAACACGGACATGGTTGTCGGTTACGACGTGGTGCCGGGCGTCGGATGGGGCGTCATGATCGCGCAGCCTCTGGAAGAATTACAGGCAGCCGCAAATTCCGTTCGTGAATGGGCGATTCTCATTTTCGGTGCCGGCGTCGGTGTTGCGGTGTTTCTCGCCGGCGTGTTCGCCTTGTCGATCGTGCGGCCGATCAACCGTACAATCCAGATGGCCAATCGAATGGCCAGAGGCGACACCAAGGCGCGCATCGACAATACGAGTGCCATGCTGCCCTGGGAACTTCAGCGCCTCTACGAGTCATTCAACACCATGGCCGATTCCGTCGACAAGGCGCGCGAACGCGAGGCTCAGGAAAGGGCGAACGCCGAGGCGGCCGACCAGGACAAGAGCGAGTTTCTGAGGACCGTGAACCACGAGCTCCGGTCACCGCTCAATACGATCGTGGGATATTCCGAGATCATGCTCGGCGACAAGGCGAATGACGTTCCCGATGCCTTGAGGCGGGAATATCTCAAGAGCATCAATGTGGCCGGAGAGCACCTGCTGTCACTTATCGGAGATCTGCTCGACCTTTCCAGGATCGAGGCCGGCAAATATGAAATCACAAACGCACCGGTCGGCACCGATGAACTCGTTGCGAGATGCGAGAGCTTCATCCGCCAGGACGCCGAAAGGCGCGGGATAACGCTCATCACCGAGCTTCCGGACCCCGCGCCCATTGTCGTCGGCGACGAGCGTGCGTTGTTCCAGATCATGCTCAATCTTGCGTCGAATGCCGTTCGGTACGGGACCGATGGCGGAAACATCCGTTTCAAGGTCACGGAAACCCAGAACAAGGGTGTCGAACTGGCGGTCATCGATGATGGACCGGGCATTCCCTTCGAGGATATCGACCGCGTCCTGGAACCGTTTCAACGGGGAGAAGCGTCAGCCAACGGCGAGTTGCGCGGTTCCGGCCTCGGCCTTTCGATCGTCAGCAAGCTTGTCGAAGCGCATGACGGTCGCTTCCGGCTCGATAGTGCACCCGGCATGGGCACAGCCGCAACCGTCATACTGCCGCCGTCCCGTGTTCGCCGGAACACGCCGAAAAAGGTCAGATCCGGCGCGGCGGCGGCCTAGAGTGAATTCGGCTCAGATGCCGCTCCAGCAGCGGCAGGCGATCAAACCCGAAAAACAGCCTTTCACCGCACTCAACCGTAGGCGTGCCGAACAGACCCCTTTCGATGGCGGCATCGGTGTTGGCCTCCAGTCTTGCCTTGTACTGCGCATCAGTCGCCGCTGCCGCCGCCGCTTCGCCATCGAAGCCTGATGCCGAGGCAATTCTCTCGATCACGCTCAGGTCCGAGATGTCCTCTTCGTCCTGCCAGTAGGCCTTGAACAGGGCGAGTGCCAAGGCGTCCGTCCGGCCCTGGTCGCTGGCGTATAGACAGGCCCTGAGCGCCCTGGAATTGGGCAGCGGATACTGCGGGTGATAGCGGATGATCACATCCTCGATTTCCGCCCAGCCCTGAAGATCCTGCTGAAACCAGTTCACGAAGGCGGCGTTTTCCTCAAGAGGCCGGCGGCCGTTAATGCGCTCGATGAGTCTGGGAAGCTGGAATGGCCGCCAGGCTACTGCCGTTTTGTGGCGTTTGCCGATCGCGTCGATGCGGCGCGCCGCGAGATACGCCCAAGGGCTGTGGAGATCGAACCAAAAAACGAGCTCGGGCGGTTCGGGGCGTCCGGGACCGGAGTCCTTTGGAGGCTTTGTTTTCAGAAATGTGTCGAGCGTAACGACCGCGCGTTCGTGGAAGCCGTCCATGATGAGTTTGCCGCCCTGGCGGGCGGCGACGCAGAACCGGAATCGTTTTCCTTCAGCTGAGAGCAGTTCGGCGTCGCAATCGACCGCCGTGCCGGGGAATGCCGCCGCCCGGTGTTTGATATCGACGGCAGTGCCCACGCTTGCCTCGCCGGTCTCGAAAAAAGGTTCGATGAGATAGTGGCACGTCATCTCCAGATAACCGATTGTCGCCGGCGTTGAGACAACGTCGACGCCCGGGTTTCCGATCGCGGATGCCGTGTCGGTCGCCGGCGGCACAACGCTCCATTCGTGCCGCGTGCCCGGAACGACGGGCTTCATGGCATCAGCTCCAGACGGCCGTCGCCGGCCATCGCGCGCAATTCGGTTTTCCTGATTTTTCCGCTCGGCGTCATGGGGAAACTGTCTACTGTGAAAATCGATGTCGGCACTTTGAAGCGTGCGATGCGGTCCTTGCAATAGTCGATCAGTTCCGATGCTTCTACGTCCGATGCCGGCTGGACGGCGGCCGCGACCGCTTCGCCGTAATAGGTATCGGGAATGGCGAACACGGAGACGTTTCGGACGGCTGGATGTGTCTGCAGGAGGTTTTCGATCTCGGCGGGATAGATGTTCTCACCGCCGCGGATGATCATGTCCCGCAACCGGCCGCCCGAGACAACCAGGCGCCCGCACTCCGTCTGGGAGCCGAGGTCGCCCGTCTTCAGCCAACCGCTGTCATCCAGCAATTCGGCCGTCGCTTCGTCGTCTTTGTAGTAGCCCGCCATCGTCATGATGCCACGGACTTCGATCTGGCCGATAGCGGTGGCGGGCAGGGGCGTTCCATCCTGCGTGTCCGTTATCCTGATCTCGCATCCCGGCAATGGCTTGCCCGCCGTTTCCAGCCGTTTCGGGTCATCGACGCCCGGACAGGCTGCAAGCGTCGAGGTTTCCGTCTGGCCGTAGACCTGACAAAGGCCCGGCATCGGAAACTGCTCGGTGCAACGGCGCAGGATCCCGGCGTCGCAGTCGGCGCCGCCGCATGTGCCCGCGCGCAGGGAAGAAAGATCGAACCGGCTTCTGTCGGGGTAATCGAGCATTGCCAGATACGACGTGGGAACGCCGGACATCAACGTGCATCGTTCGGTTTCGATGGCTTCGAACATGTTCTGTGGATCGAACGCCGGCACGCCCACGTAACAGGCCGCCGATTGCAGGCATCCCAGAATGTTCATGATGCAGCCGGCGCAATGGAACAGCGGGATGATGGACGTCCAGCGGTCTCCCGGGCCGACGGCGAGGCGTTCCGCCGAACCTGCGGCGTCGACCATCATCCCGTCGTGACGCAGCATTGTCGCCTTGGGAAAACCCGTCGTGCCGGATGTGAAGAGCATCGCGCCGACTGAATTCGCATCGCCCGACACCAACGCGGTTTCGGGGCTTTCGACCGTATTCAGCAGGTCGCGATAGGAAATCTCCGCGTCAACTTCGCCGTCCAGAACGATGACATGCTCCAGCGTCGGCAGGTCCGCTCTGATCCGGCGAAGCGTTTCGAGATAGCTGTTGGACCGGAAGGCCGGGCTCGTGATGACCGCTCTGGCATCCGACTGGTTGAGCGCGAAGGCGAGGTCGTCCTGGCGGTAGTGGGTGTTGAGCGGCACGAAGACTGCGCCCATGAGGGCCGCTGCCAACTGCACGACCGGCCATTCGAGCCGGTTCTCCGCCAGCAGGGCGATATGGTCGCCTGCAGACAGGCCGAGACCTTTCAGACCGCGCGCCAGAGCGGTCGCTGTTTCGAGCCATTCGGCGAACGTCAATCGGCCGCCGGAATACGGAAATGCCAGCGCCTCGCTATCACCGAAGCGTTCGGCTGCCGCCTTCAGCGCCGTTGCCGGATGATCTGCTGTCAGTACAGGGGGTGGCATCTGTCTCTGATCAAGCGCGATGAAGGCTCGCGCCTGCAGCGATGAATGTCTCGATGACGGATTTGAGCGTCGGCTGCAGTTGCTCGGCAAGATCGGGCTCGTAGGCGTACGGATAGTGTTCGTCCATATAGTCGGCCTGGGTCAGCTCCATTTGCACGGCGTGTATGTTTTCCTTCGGATTGCCGTGCGACCGGGTGATGTGGCCGCCGACAAAACGGCCATTGACGATCCCGCTGTACTCCGCCGCATCGATGACGGCCTCGACCTCAATTTCGATCTCAGGCGCACAACTCTCGCCGTGATAGGTGCCGAGGTTCAATGTCGGCAGCCGGCCGGCGAACAGGCGCGGGATCATGGAACGGATGGAGTGACAGTCATAGAGCAGGGCATAGCCGAATTCCGACTTCAGCCGCTGGAGTTCTTCCGCGATCTTGTCATGGTAAGGCTGCCAGATTTCATTCTTCCGTCTTTCGATCTCTTCCGGACCAGGCTCACGGCCCTCCAGGTAAAGCGGCTCGCCGTCGAACAGATGAACCGGGCAGAGGCCGGTGGTCGGTTTGCCGGGATAAAGGCTTTCGTCATCGGGTGGCCGGTTCAGATCGATGATATACCGGCTGAAAACCGCCTCGATCTGACTGGCGCCGAGCTCGGCGGCAAACTCGTAGAGCTGCGGAATGTGCCAGTCCGTATCCGGAAGCGTGCGCGCTTCCTTGGAGAAATGCGCGAGAATGTGGGGTGGCACCTCTGTCCCGGAGTGCGGCGAGGAAACAAGCAGCGGGATTGTGCCCTGGGTAAATCGGTAGGCTTCGCTCATGGCGTGCGCATGCGCCCCTCGATGATGACCTGCTCGATAGGGTTGTACCCGATCCGGTAGGAAAGTTCAGCAGGCCTTTCGATGTTCCAGACCACCAGATCGGCGCGCTTGCCGACCTCGATAGTGCCGCGGTCGTCGAGGTCCAGTGCGTGCGCGGCATTGCGGGTCACTCCTGCAAGGCATTCTTCAGGGGTCATGCGGAAGAGGGTCGCGGCCATCGACAGCGTGAGGAGAAGCGATGTCACCGGCGAACTGCCGGGATTGCAGTCGGTGGCGACGGCGATCGGTACGCCGTGCGCGCGCAGCAGGTCGATCGGCGGCAGTTGTGTTTCGCGGAGGGTATAGAATGCGCCGGGCAGCAGGACCGCAACCGTGCCGGCTTCGGCCATCGCGCGAACGCCTGCCTCATCGAGATATTCCAGATGGTCGGCTGAAAGTGCGCCATAGGATGCCGCCATTGCGGCACCGCCGAGATTGCTGAGCTGTTCCGCGTGCAGTTTTACGGGAAGGCCGAGCTTGCGGGCTTCGTCGAACACGCGGGACATTTGATCGACCGAGAACGCGATACCTTCGCAGAATCCGTCGACCGCATCGGCGATGCCTTCCGCCTGCGCCGCCCGCAAGCCCGGAAGGGCAATCTCGTCGATGTAGCTGTCGGCCGCGCCGTCAAACTCCTCAGGGATTGCGTGGGCGCCGAGAAACGATGTGACGACCGAGACCGGCAGTTCCGAGCCGATGCGCCGCGCGGCGCGCAGCATGCGCAGTTCCGTCTCGACATCGAGACCGTAGCCCGACTTGATTTCGAGCGTGGTGACGCCTTCGGCGAGCAGATGCCGGACCCGCGGCACGGCACTGTCGAAGAGATCTTCTTCGGATGATGCGCGGGTCGCACCGACCGTCGACCGGATGCCGCCGCCGGCCCGGGCGATTTCCTCGTAGCTGGCGCCCTCGAGGCGCATCTCGAACTCGCCGGCGCGGTCGCCGCCGTGGACGATGTGAGTGTGGCAGTCGATCAATCCCGGCGTAATCCAGCTGCCGTGAACAGCATGAACTTCCGGGGCGAGGTCACGCGGCTCGCCCTTCAGATCGGCCATCGGGCCGGTCCATGCGATCTTTCCGTCCTTGATAGCGACGGCCGCGTCGTTCAGAGCGCCGTAGGCGGACGGTCCGGAAGCCATGGTGGCGAGATTGGCATGCGTCCAGAGCGCGTCCCACTGACCGATTTGCATTGCTTCACCCGCGATTCCCGTCTTGTATATACAATTAGATTATCGTGAGGATTGAGGAATGGCCACGCTTTATTGCACCCAGGCACTGCTGCCCGACGGATGGGCCAAAAATGTCGCGGTCACGGTCGACGAGCACGGGACGATTGGCGATGTAACACCCGATGCGCCGATGCCTGCGGGTGCCGTGCAACTGGCGGGTGTTGCCGTTCCGGGCATGCCCAATCTTCACAGCCATGCGTTTCAGCGCGCCATGGCCGGACTCGCGGAGGTGGCCGGGCCCACTGACGACAGTTTCTGGACCTGGCGCAAGGTCATGTACGGATTCCTGGACCGGCTGACACCAGAAGATATGGAGGTCATCGCCGCGCAGCTCTATGTCGACATGCTGAAGGCCGGATATACCAGTGTGGGCGAGTTTCACTATGTCCATCATCAGCCGTCAGGCGACCCTTATGACACGCTGACCGAATTGTCCGACCGGGTCGTAACGGCGGCGCGGAATACGGGGATCGGTATCACGCATCTGCCGGTCCTGTATGCGTTCGGCGGGTTCGGCGGAGCGGAACCCGATCCGGGCCAGCGCCGGTTCCTCAATGACGGCGATCGATTCCTCAGCATTGTCGATGATCTCAGGTCCCGGTATGACGACGATCCGCAGATCAGGATCGGGATTGCGCCCCATTCCCTGCGCGCCGTAACGCCCGAACTTCTCAGTCGGGTGCTTTCGGAAAATCGCCGGCGCGACGAAAGCGGCCCAATCCACATTCACATTGCCGAGCAGACCAAGGAAGTCGACGACTGCGTCGAATGGAGCGGCAGGCGGCCGGTGGCATGGCTGATGGAGAACACCGTGGTTGATCAGCGCTGGTGTCTCATTCACGCGACCCACATGGACGACGCCGAGACACGGCAACTGGCAAATAGCGGTGCGGTTGCCGGTCTGTGTCCAACCACGGAAGCCAACCTCGGCGACGGCTTCTTCCCGGCGCCGGAGTACCTTGAGCACGGCGGACGCTTTGGTGTCGGGTCGGACAGTCACATCTCGGTCAGTGTCTATGACGAACTACGGACGCTCGAATACGGCCACCGGCTGCGGCTCAGACAGCGCAATGTCCTGTCGGCAGGCGAAGGGCGGTCGACAGGTGCCGATCTCTACCGCGCGGCACTTGCCGGTGGCGCGCAGGCCATGGGGCGATCGATCGGGGCCATTGCGCCGGGGCATCGCGCCGACATCGTCGTGCTGGACTCCGAGCGACCCGAGTTCGCCGGACGTGCCGGTGACCAGGTTCTCGATGCCTGGATCTTCGGCGCACACCAGTCGCCCGTGTCGGATGTGATCTGCGGCGGCAAGCTGGTGATTGAGGACGGACACCATGCCGACGAGGCTGCCATCGCCGCAGACTACATACGGACACTCGAACGGCTCCTGTCGTAACCGGCTCAGGTCGTTGTGGGCGTGATTGCCGTAACGTCGCTCGTCAAGGTCTCAGTCGCAATCATTCCCTTAACCGCTTCGATGTCCGCGGTGAACGGCCGATCCTCGTCATAGGAGGAAACGGCGCCTCGGACGGTAGTCCGAACCGTTTCGAGCGGTGGAGACGAAGCCAGGGGCTGGTGAAACTCCATGCCCTGCAATGCGGCGAGAATCTCGATTGCGACGATCGTCGACGTGTTGTCGGCCATCGGCATCAGCCTGCGTGCGGCGAAAGTCGCCATGGAGACATGGTCTTCCTGGTTGGCGGATGTCGGGAGGCTGTCGACGCTCGCCGGGTGAGCGAGGAACTTGTTCTCGCTCGCCACCGCCGCCGACGTCACCTGCGCAATCATGAACCCCGAATTGAGACCGGGCTCGGCGATCAGGAAGGCGGGGAGGCCGCTCATGGCCGGGTCGATCAGGAGTGCCGTGCGGCGTTCGGACAGTGCGCCGACTTCGGCGACGGCAACAGCAAGGGCATCGGCGGCCATCGCGACGGGCTCGGCATGGAAGTTGCCGCCGGAGAGGATCTGGCCGTCATCCGACATGACCAGGGGATTGTCCGAAACCGCGTTGGCCTCGATCTCCAAGATCCGGGCGGCATTGCGGATCTGATCCAGGCAGGCGCCCATGACCTGGGGTTGGCAGCGGAGGGAGTAGGGGTCCTGGACCCTGTCGCAATCGACATGGCTTTCGCGGATTCGACTGCCGTCCATGAGTGAGCGCAGCGCTGATGCGACATCAATCTGGCCCTGGTGCCCGCGGAGGTCGTGAATGCGCGGGTCGAACGGGGTGTCACTGCCCTTCATTGCATCGACCGAGAGGGCGCCGGCGATCAGTGCGGCACGGAAAACGCCCTCGATCGCAAACAGGCCTTTGAGCGCGAGTGCTGTCGAGACCTGTGTGCCGTTGAGCAGCGCCAGGCCTTCCTTGGCCCGGAGGCTGATCGGCTCCAGTCCGGCCGCCTTGAGGGCGTCGGCGGCGCTTTGCACCTCGCCGTTCACGCGGACATTGCCTTCGCCAATCAGGGCGGCGGACATGTGGGCGAGGGGGGCCAGATCGCCTGACGCGCCGACCGAGCCTTTCTCCGGTATGAGGGGCAGGATGCCCGCGTTGACCATGTCAATCAGGTGGTCGACGACCCTTGTCCTGACGCCGGAAGCGCCGCGCGCAAGTGAGGCGGCCTTGAGGACCAGCACCAGGCGAACGACATCATCTTCGAGCGGTGCGCCGATCCCCGTCTGGTGCGATCGGACAAGGCGGACCTGCAGCTCGCGGAGCTGGTCGTCGGAGATCCTGTTGCGGGCCAGCAATCCGAATCCCGTGTTGACGCCGTAGACCACATCGCCGCCGGCAATGACATCCGTTACGGTCTGTGCCGCGCGATCGACCGCACTTTGCCAGTCCCCCGCCAGAGTGATCCTGTCCTTGCCGTCGAGCACTGCGCGCAGTTCGGCGAGCGTCATCCGGCCGGGTGTAAGCTTCCGTTCGCTCATCAGTTTGTCTCCGTGGCGACGCCGAGATAGGCCTGAACGAGTGCCTCGTTCTGGCGCGCGTCCTTCGCGCTGCCGGACCAAGCAATACGCCCCGATTCAAGGACGCAGACCCGGTCCGCGATGGCGAGCGCCCGCTCGGTATTCTGTTCGACCAGAAGGATCGTCAGGCCGGCCTGGCGCAATCTCGTGATAACAGCATAACAGTCGTCGACGACCTTGGGCATCAGTCCGAGCGACAGTTCGTCGACCAGAAGCAGGCGCGGCGATGCCATCAAGGCCCGACCCATGGCCAGCATCTGCTGTTCGCCACCCGACAGAGAGCCGGCACGTTGGTCGATCCTCTCACCAAGCCTCGGGAAGTATTCGACGATCTCCGCAATGCGTGCGCGCTCTTCGGCACGGCTTCGGCTGTATCCGCCGACGACAAGATTCTCCGCAACCGTGAGATCTGGAAACAGGCGCCGGCCCTCGGGAACAATGGCAATGCCCTTTGCCACCCGCCTGGACGTCGGCACTGACATGAGATCCTCGCCGTCATAGAAAACCGATCCGGACTTCGGCGAAACGTGACCGGCAATCGTCATCATGGTCGTCGTCTTGCCGGCTCCGTTAGCGCCCAGCAGCGCGAAGACCGATCCTTCCGGCACGTCGAAGCTGACGTCCTCAATGGCGAGAATGTCGCCATATCCCGCCGTTACGGATTCAAGCTTCAGCATCGGCGTGGCTCCCGAGATAGGCGTCGAGTACGCGCCGGTCGCTCATGACTTCGTCCGTCGGGCCATCGGCGAGTCTGGTTCCGTTGTCCTGAACGTAGAGGCGGGGACAGATGCGAACGACCTCTTTCAGGTTGTGTTCGATGAGGATGATCGACTGCCTCTCGTTGTTGATTGCGGCAATGGTATCGGCCATCGCGTTGGCCTCGGCCTGGTTGAGGCCTGCCAGCGGTTCGTCCAGGAGCAGAAGCTTTGGTTTCAGGGCAAGAGCGCGGGCAAGTTCCAGCCGCTTGAGAAACCCAAGCGGCAGTTCCGAAGGCAAGCGGTCAACGGCATCGGCAAGGCCGACACGACCGAGCAGTTCGCGCGCCGTTTCCAGTTCCGAGGCGTTGCCGCGGTGGGCGAGGGAGGTCCAGGGGGACCGTGTCTTGTCGGCGCCAACAGCAAGCGCCACGTTCTCGGCCAGCGTCATCGTCCGGAACGGCTTGACGATCTGCTGCGCCAGGGCCAGTCCGGCCCGAATCCTCTGGTGCATGGGCATGCCGTCGAGGGGCTTGCCGTCAAGGCTGACAGAGCCTGTCTGGGGCGTGACCATGCCGATGATGACGCGCATGAGGGTGGTCTTGCCGGCACCGTTCGGGCCGATGAAGCCGAGCAGTTCGCCGTGCGAGACTGTCAGCGAAACGTCATTCACAGCGACCACCCCGCCAAAACGAACGGTAACGTTTTCGATGTTCAGAAGGGCGCTCATGACCTTGCCTCTCCTGAATTCGAGCGGGCCAGGAGCCGGCGTGTCAGCCCGGCGAGGCCATCAGGACTGAAACGCATCATGGCGAACAGCAGAGCGCTGTAGAGCAGCAAC
This sequence comes from Hyphomicrobiales bacterium, assembly GCA_965198845.1. Classification (GTDB taxonomy): domain Bacteria; phylum Pseudomonadota; class Alphaproteobacteria; order Rhizobiales; family JAJFHC01; genus CBDAQD01. Next base: position 3,739,046 of record CBDAQD010000002.1, on the reverse strand, counting down.
TTGTAGTCGTCGATGAACTGGAACCACAGGGGCAGCGCGCTCAGGACCGCCGCCGTCACGGCGACCCCTGCAATCGAGCCGATACCGCCGACGATCACCATGGCGAGAACCGTGACAGACTCGACGAAGCCGAAGCTGTCCGGGCCGATGAAGCGGATGTTCTGGGCATAAAGGGCGCCGGCGATACCGGCGACGGCCGTTCCGATCGCGAAAGCCGCAAGCTTGAAACCTGCCACGTCAATGCCGAGCACGCGGGCCGTGTCCTCGTCCTCCGCGATGGCGTCGAAGGCGCGGCCCATCCAGCTTCGGCGCACGAAGAGGCTGAACAGGGCGAAGAGCGCGACGCAGACGAGCACGAGAACCAGAAAGCCCGGCTTTCCGAAACTCGATGAGGGAATGCCGGAGATGCCAAGCTCGCCGCCCAGCGCATCCTGCTGGCGGACGATCCCGACGAACAGGAACCCAACCCCCATTGTGGTAATGGCGAGGAAATCGTGGCGGACACGCAGGCTCGTGAGTCCGACGATCATCCCGACGACGCCGGAGGCAAAGGCGGCCACAGGCATGGTCGCGATCAGCGGCCATCCGGCCTTGAGCAGCATGGCTGAGGTATAGGCGCCGATGCCAAAGAACGCGGCATGCCCGAGCGAGATCTGTCCGCAGAAACCGGTGATGAAATTGAGGCTGAGGGCAAACAGAACCGATATACCCATGGCGGTGGCGAGGCTGATTTCGTAAGCCATGATCAGCCTTTCGTCAGAAGGCCTTGCGGCCGGATCATGAGAACGAGAATCAGGAATGCGAACGCAATGGCATCCCGGTCGAGCAATTTGCCGGCGTAGACGGTTCCGTAGGCCTCGATGATGCCAAGAGCCAGCGACGCGATCAGAGTGCCGCGAATGCTGCCCAGCCCGCCCAGAACGATGATCGCGAGCGCCTTATACGACGGAACGGAACCCATGGTCGGCTCGACCAGATTGTTGAGCAGGGCAACGAGTACGCCAGCGACGGCGGCCAGCGCCGAGCCGATAAAGAAGTTGAGATAGCGAATCTGCTTGATGTTGACGCCGAAGGACTCGGCGATCGCCGGGTCGGTCACCGTCGCGCGCCACGCAACGCCGGTTCGCGTGCGCTGAGAGAAGTTGGCGAGGATGAGCAGCAGCGTGACCGCAAGCACGATGACGAGCATTTCCGCCTGCTTGAACACCATGGTCGTGCCCGGGACGGTGAAGGTGCCCTGAAGCGGCGGGGAAACATATGACAGGCCGTAGGCGCCGAAGACGATGCGGAAGATCTCCTCGGCAGCAATGAAGAGGGCGATCGATGCGATCAATGCGATGAACGGGGGCTTGTCGAGCAGCGGTTCGTAGGCGAGGCGGTAAACGGCCATGCCGACGAAGCCAACGACGACCGCGGCGAGACACATGCCGAGCACGAGGCTGCCGGTCTGGTTGGTCACGATGACGCCGATGTAGCCGCCCAGCGTGAACATGGCGGCATGGGCGACATGCAGGATGCGCAGGAGGCCGTAGACCAGCGTCAGCCCCAGCGCGATCAGCGCATAGATGCTGCCCTGGACGATACCCTGAAGAAGAAGTTCGACGAGGATCATCGCTGTGGTTGGACCCCGGTGTGGCGCGGACGCGCCGATGCACGGCGCGTCCGGCTTATTGCGAGATTACTTGGAAGGCGGGGCCAGGAGATCAGGATCGCTGATCACCGAATGCCGGTGCCAGGCGCCGCCCTTGACCATCTGGACCTGCACGTTCTTGCGCACTTCACCGAGGGCGTTGAACGAGATTTCACCCGTCGACGCCGTCAGTTTGGTCTTGGCGATGGCATCGCGGACGGCCTTGCGGTCCGTCGACCCGGCCGCTCGCAGGGCGGCTACGGCAACCTTGACCGCCGTATGTGCGGAAGCGGCGACCATATCGGCCGTGAAGCCGGCCTTCTTCTCGAAGGCCTCGATGAATGCCTTGGTTTCGGCGGCATCAGAGTCGCGGTCGAGAGAGGTCGTGATGATCGTGCCTTCGGCAGCATCACCGGCGATCTTGATGAACTTCTCGGAGTCGTAGCCTTCCTGGCCAATGATCGGTACGGAAACACCGGCTGCGCGGAGCTGGCTGACCAGCGGTCCGGCGGTGAAGAAGTAACCCGACGCGTAGATAGCGTCCGGGTTGTCGGACTTCACCTTGGCGACGATCGGGCCGAACTGGCGGTCCTTGATGCCGTATTCGTACTCAGATTTCACGGTCACGCCGAACTTGGATGCGGCTTCGCGGAAGCCCGCGGCCAGCGATTTGCCGAAGTCGTTCTTCAGCGTGATGATCGCGACGTTCTTCTTGCCCAGCGTCTCGCCAATGAGCTTGGCGCCGGCACGGCCCTGGACCTCGCCGACAAACGATGTGCGGAACACGAAATCGCCCGCGCGCGTGATGTCCGGGTGAATGGCGTAAGCCGAAATATAGGGCACACCGGCATCCTGGAAAACGCCTGCGGCAGCGCGGGTCGATCCGGAGTAACTGCCGGAAATGGCGACCGGGACCTGATCCTTCTCGATCAGCTTGGTTGCGATCGGGACGGATTCCTTCGGGCTTGCCTGGTCGTCATAGACCACAAGCTCGACTTTCTTGCCGTTGATGCCGCCATCGGCATTGGCCTGTTCCACGGCGAGCTCCGCGCCAATTCGCGCGGAATTGCCGTCGGCGGCGGCGAAACCGGTCAACGGAACGTTGAAACCGATCTTGACGCTGTCGGCGACTGCAACGGTCGCTGCCATGGCCATGGCAGCCGCAAGAGCGATCGTGAGTGTGCGTTTCATGATGTTCTCTCCCTGTTGTTTGAAGAGGTCCCCCCGTTTCAGCCCAGCTCGGGCACGGAGGGAAGGTTGAGCCCGTTTTCCCGGGCACATTCGATGGCGATGTCGTAACCCGCGTCGGCATGGCGCATGACGCCGGTGGCGGGGTCGTTCCAGAGCACGCGTTCGACGCGTTGGGCAGCGGCATCCGTACCGTCACAGACGATGACCATGCCGGAATGCTGCGAAAAGCCCATCCCGACGCCGCCGCCGTGATGGAGCGACACCCATGTGGCACCCGAGGCGCAGTTGAGCAGGGCATTGAGAAGGGGCCAGTCGGACACAGCATCCGAACCGTCCTTCATGGCTTCCGTTTCGCGGTTGGGGCTCGCGACCGATCCTGAATCGAGATGATCCCGGCCGATGACGACAGGGGCGGACAACTCGCCATTGGCTACCATCTCGTTGAAGGCGAGACCGAGGCGGTGACGCTGGCCGAGGCCGACCCAGCAGATCCGCGACGGCAGGCCCTGGAAGTGGATACGCTCGCGTGCCATGTCGAGCCAGTTGTGAAGGTGCGGATCGTCGGGGATCAGCTCCTTGACCTTGGCATCCGTCTTGTAGATGTCTTCCGGGTCGCCGGAGAGAGCCGCCCAGCGGAACGGTCCGATGCCGCGGCAGAAGAGGGGGCGGATATAGGCCGGCACGAAGCCCGGAAAATCGAAGGCGTTGTCGACACCCATTTCCTGCGCCATCTGCCTGATGTTGTTGCCATAATCGAGTGTGGGCACGCCTTGCGCATGGAACTCGAGCATGGCCCGGACCTGGACGGCCATGGATTCCTTTGCGGCGCGCGTGGTGCCTTCGGGGTCGCGCTCGCGGCGATCTTCCCAGTCAGACAGGCTCCAGCCAGCAGGCAGGTATCCGTTGAGCGGGTCGTGAGCACTGGTCTGATCGGTAACCGCGTCCGGCCGTACGCCGCGCTTCACAAGCTCTGGAAAGATCTCGGCGGCGTTGCCGAGCAGGCCTACAGAGACCGGTTTCTTTTCGGCGCAGGACTGCTCGATGATCTCCAGCGCCTCATCGAGGCTTTCGGTCTGCCTGTCGAGATAACCGGTGCGCAGGCGCATGTCGATCCGGCTCGGCTGACACTCAACGGCAAGCATCGATGCGCCGGCCATTGTCGCTGCCAGGGGTTGAGCACCGCCCATGCCGCCGAGGCCGCCGGTCAGGATCCATTTGCCGCTGAGATCGCCGTCGTAATGGCGCCGGCCAACCTCCACAAAGGTCTCGTAGGTGCCCTGAACGATGCCCTGGCTGCCGATGTAGATCCAGGAGCCTGCGGTCATCTGGCCGTACATCATCAGGCCGACGCGGTCCAAAGCGTTGAAATGATCCCAGTCGGCCCAGTGCGGAACGAGGTTCGAGTTCGCGATGAGGACGCGCGGCGCGTCTTCATGGGTCCGGAATACGCCGACGGGCTTGCCCGACTGCACGAGGAGCGTTTCGTCGTTGTTCAACGTTTTCAGCGAGGCGACGATCCGGTCAAAACTCTCCCAGTTGCGGGCGGCGCGTCCGATGCCGCCGTAAACCACGAGCTCTTCAGGTTTCTCGGCGACTTCCGCATCGAGGTTGTTCATGAGCATGCGCATCGGCGCTTCGGTAAGCCAGCTGCGGCAGGTGATGTCGTCGCCGCGCGGCGCGCTGATATTGCGGCTGTTGTCCAGTCTCGTTCCCGTGGTCATGGCGTGACGGAGGCTCCCTTCAATCTGGTCTGGAGGACGGGGTACGGGGACGCGGGATCGTCCTGGGAAAATCGCGCTCCGAGACGGTAGCGGCTTGACGGATGGGTCAGCCACGCGCGTGACGCTACCTGACCGCGCGACCATGTCTTGCGATGCAGGAGAAGACAGGGTTCGTCTTCCGGGATCTGCAGCAGCTCCATCTTTTCCCGGTTGGGCAGCACGGCGTCGATCGTGTGCTCAACGTCGGCGAGCGGCGCGACCTTCATGAGGTATTCGTTCGGCGTTGTCTGCGAGAAATCGATCCCGAGATAGTCCGGGGCGACCGCCGGGTTCACAAGGCGGTCCTCGACCTGGACCGGCATGTCGTTCTCGAAATGCACGATCAGCGAATGAAAGATCCTTGTTCCCGGTTCCACGCCGAGATGTGCGGCGTCCTCGTCGTCCGCATGGCGCGCACCGGCGCGATTGACATCGCAATGGTGGTGGTGACCGCGCGACCGGATCTCTTCAGCGATGTTGCGGATTTCAAGCAGTTCGGCCCGCGGTCGCGGATCGGCGACGAAGGTGCCGAGGCCCTGGACCCGTCTGAGACGGCCGAGATTGGTCAGTTCCCGGACTGCGCGGTTGACGGTCATTCGGCTGACGCCGAGCACCGCCACCAGTTCATGCTCTGACGGCACGCGCTGGTCCACGGTCCAGATCCCGCTGTCGATCCGTTCGCAGATGTAATCCTTGACCTGCTGGTAAAGCGGAATTGTGTCGTTCATGGCGGCCGGACCCCTTGACGGCATGGACAATCGTAGTCCCGTTCCCGCAACCTGTATATACAAATCAGGGTAGGTTGTATATACAATTCAGCGCGCAGATCTGGATTGGGTTGACGGTCAGCTCACTGGGACCGCTTCATCATTCGGGATATCTCAGGATTTGAGTCCGACGATTGCCGGAAGCTTCTGATATTTGGAAGAAAATCGCCTTTTGGTGTTTCATTCGGCCGCGAAATCCAGATGCTTGCCTTGGATTGGTGAACACGCTTAACTGGCGCGCCTTGCGTGGAGATCGCCGTCACACGGCCAACCTGCAGAAGAGATACGAACGTGATCGATATTGACTCGCTTTTTGCCGAAGCGGCGCGCGAAATGGACGGCGGCAACATGCAGGCTGCACGGCAGTTGCTGGCGCGGGCAAGAAAGCTCGCGCCGAACAATCCCAGCGTACACCTGAATTCCGGAGAAGCCGAAATGGCGGCGGGCGATCTGCTGAGCGCTGAAGGTCATTTCCGCAATGCCATATCGCTCGATCAGGAAGACGCAGACGCGCAGTTGGCTCTGGGGACATGCCTCCTCGCAAAGAACAACCCTGCCGATGCCGTCGAACCATTGAAATTCGCATGCCGCCTGGCACCTGAAGATGCCGAGGCCCGCGTTCACCTCGCCAACGCCTATCGCCGCGCTGGAGATCCGAAGCAGGCGATCGGAACCTATCAGGCGGCCCTGCGCATGATGCCGGGATATGCCGAGGCGCAGAAAGGCATTGCCTTTTCACACATGGCCGCAGGCGATCACGCCGAGGCCGACACGGCGTTCGCAGCCATGGGCAAGACCGCTCCGTTCACGCCCGACGTGGTGATTGCCTGGGCGCAATGCCTGGTGAAGCTCCGGCGCTATGACGATGCGATTGCCAAGGTGGACGCGATTATCGACGCGGCGGGCCGTGTTCCGCCGCGCCTGTGCGCGCGTGCCTATGCGATCCGGGGTAATGCATTCCATGCGCTCGGCCGGTTTGAAGATGCGGTCTCGAGCTGTCGCTCGGCCATCGCGGCCGCACCGGAAATTCCGGAAGCCTATATCGCGCTTGCCAACATGCGCGAGCTCCAGGACGGCGATGCGGCACCGCTGATGGAACTGATGGCAAACGAGCGCCTGCCCGCCAGGGAAAGAGCCAGCGCAGGCTTTGCTCTCGCCCGGTATCTTGATCGGCGCGAGGACTATGACGCCGCGTTCACCGCTCTCGACACAGCGAACCGCTTGGCTGCATTGAGCATCCCGTTCGCTCCGGACGCGCTCAGGAACCGCTTTTCAGCGGTCAGGTCGGTGTTTGACTCCGACTTCCTTGCACGGACGAAAAAGCTTGGCAGCAAGACCGAACTGCCGGTCTTCGTCTGCGGCATGCCGCGTACCGGCACAACGCTGACCGAGCAGATCCTGGCCGCGCATCCAAAAGCGGCGCCCGGCGGGGAACGATCCGACTTCCAGGACCTGATCGCGGAAATGGATGATTATCCGCGTGGCGCCGTGACGCTCGACAAGGACAGTATCGGCAAAGCGGCAGACAAGATCCTTCAGGGTTACGGCGCGGAAGCCGAAGACGCGATCCGCTTTGTCGACAAGCGACCGGGCAACTATGCGTGCCTCGGTCTGATTGCGAGCGTGTTTCCCAATGCCCGGATCATTCATTGCCGGCGCGATCCGCGCGATGTCGCCGTGTCGTGCTACGAGCAGGACTTCACCGCCGATGCCCGTTTCATGTTCGACCTGGAAGCGTTTGCGGTCGTCTACGGCGAATACCTGGCGATGATGGCGCACTGGCGCGAAATGCTGCCGTCGTCGATCCTGGAAGTTGACTACGAGGCACTTGTTTCAGAGCCGGAACCGCAAATCCGCCGCATCATCGATTTCTGCGGCCTCGAGTGGGACGATGCCTGCCTGGCGCCCCAAGATATCGTCCGTCCCGTCGACACGCCGAGTTCCTGGCAGGTGCGCCAGCCCATTTCGGCCAAATCCGTCGGTCGCTGGCAACGTTACGAACGGCACCTGCCGGAGTCGGTCCTCGCGCTCCGGAATCCGAATCAGACAGAGTAACGTTGCAAGACAGTTAGGAAGAATTGGATTCACCCAATTAACGCCTAGAACAGGAAGAAGAGCTGTCGATCTTGATCTCTGGTATGATGATCTGCCTCATAAGCAATGTGTCTTCCGGAAGTAATGGGTCGGGATCGAAATGATTGGCTTAGACGAGAACCCGAGCGCCGGCGTGAAGCCAGTGATTTTCAAGTCGGGCATCCAGATGGCGACCGCCGTCGCGATTGTTCTCTTTGCTCTCTATTTTTTGGACTTTTCCCGTCAGAGTTACAATCTGAACGGCAAATTCCCCATTCTCAAGAACGAAGTCTATGTTGAAAACATCCCGTATCCGCATGGTCCGGTGATCACCCAGAATATTCGCTTTGAGAAGCTTGGTGCTTGGCCGAAGGGGGTTAGCATTCAATTGAATGGTTGGAAATCGGACGTTTCTATTCCGACCCGTTCTCCAAGACTTCACAACCCCTCTTCGGAGAGTGCGGATCTCATTGGCGAGTATTTTGCAGCGGTTTCAGCAGGTTTTTGCTCTGCCGCCGCGGGCCTGTTGATGAAGTTCGCCAGCGGATTTCTGGTATCGGGGATTTAGCAGACGGATCTGACTGGAGCGAGCCGGCACTCCTGAAATTCCTCGGTCTCAAATAACTTGAGCAACTGAGCCCGGAGTGCCGCGATCAGAGTCGGAAATGGCCGAACAAGCGTCCATTCCGTCATTGCCAAAGCCGTGATGGCCAAAAGATGTTCTCGACCCATCTAATACGTGCAAATTCACTTGGTGCCGAGTTAGCCCAGTGGGCGGGTGCCGGTGAGACAATGCACCGATATGAGAACTGAAGTTTCCTTATGAGAGACGCAATCACCTTCACCAGATTGCCCGAGATTCCGGCAAATGAGATCGTTTCTCATATGTCCGACCCGCGTATTGCCGAGCACCTGCCTCTTCTGACGTTCGAGTGGGATGAGGCCGCCGTGACCAAATTCGTCGCCACCAAAGAAGAGTATTGGCATCGCGATGGACTTGGTCATTGGGCGATAGTGTTCAACGACGATTACGTGGGTTGGGGCGGTTTCCAAAAGGAGGGCGACGAATGGGACTACGGTCTGGTTCTCAGGCCGGACTGCTTCGGGTTGGGAACACGCATAACAAGAAAAGCAATCGCGTTTGCCTTCGCCGATGAGCGCATTCCGTTTGTGACATTTCTGCTGCCACCGTCGCGCAAGAAGCTCGGCGCCGTTTATCGGCTCGGCGCAAAACCTGTCGGCGAAGTGGAGTATGACGGAGTGACTTTTCTCAAGTTCCGGCTCGAGACCGAATGACAGATCTGTCCGCCGCTGCCGACAGTGCGCTGTATGATACAAATTGCAGGGAAGAATGGCGGCGCACGGAGTCTGGCGAGAAATCGTCTCCGGTGCAGATTTCCCTGTTATCGGAAAAAGTGTCGGGAATTTCCGCGCTTTTGCGTCTTGCGGTGTAAATCCTGGCCATTATTTGCCGCTAAATCAGTAGCTTACGGAAGAATTCCCTGTTCCATAGAACAGGGAACTGACTTTCGGGAATCAGGGAATTTGAAGGTCCGGGTGTTGCTGTGCGTCCGATATTTGGCGGATTTGGCGACCGATACAGTGGATTTGGCGGCCAAGTTCGTGGGTTTCGCGACCAACAAAGCGGATTCCACGACCAGATTCGCGGGTTTCTCGACCCGGTTTGTGGATTTGGCGGCCAGGTTCGCGGATTTCACGACCAGTGATGTGGATTTCGCGGCCGGGTTTCCGGATCTGGTCCGATCTCTTTCGGGCTCTGGAAGTCCACGAGATGACGTGACGGGCAAGCCCCCTCATCCGCAGTGAAGTGCACGCTACGGGGAACGCAGCGGAACATCACTCTGTGTTGCATTGTCTTAGATGACGCGCAACGGGCTGTCGTGTGGATAGGCGTGGAATAAGGACCCTGTATTGAATGATCAGCGCTCAATCGGAGGCCCTTGATACGAGGGTCCACTGTGCTCCCGTTCTCCACGGGAAGCACTTAACCAGTCGGGGCCGCGCATCGGTTATGGAAAGGTTCAAGGAAGATTACGCCATCGGGTGTTCCGCCCGTTCTGCTGTAACGAAATCGTCCGCCACACCAGCACGGCAATAGCCGCGGACATTGCCGTCAGGGCGGCAGCGACAGCCGCCAGGCCAATATCGGGACGCCAGGAGGTTACAGATGCCCAGACAATCACGCATGCTCCGGCTGTAAAGCCGACAGCAAGAATGAAAGCGACAGCGAGGGCAACATCACTAACTGCGTTTGTCGCCAGACGCTTCAAGAACCGATAGATGAAGCGGAGCACCAAGACTAGAACAAGGACGCCGCCGATCGCAAGAGCGGCTCCGAATATTTGTTGTGGCGTGATCATTGGCAGGGACGTCTTTATTTCCGTCAGCGAAGTACCTTTGGTCAAACCAATCTCCCCGTCGGTAAGTCCGGGTTTCGGTTTTGCCACCCCTCGCGGCAGAGCGTCAGATTGATCAAAGATGTTTGGACTCTCAGCCTCCCTGCCGGTTGGGATCGTTATCAGTTTGTTCTTGAGCGAGGACGGTTCCTTGTTCGACAAGGCGTTGCTCTCCAGCGTTCAATACATCCGGGTATAGACGCCCGGCAAACCAGACAACCATGTCGCCGCTGTTTCGCTCGGTCAATCTACTCAAATGAATGATGAAACTGCGATTTAGCGGGTTACGCCCCAATCCGGAGCGGTTCTACTTGGCGTGCGCGGGTTACACCGGGCTGCGTTTAGAGATTTACTCTCCGATGTAATGCTTGCAGTGGTGCCGAGAACGGAGGCAATAGAAAAGCAATGCAGAGAATCATTGTTTTGGCGGTGACAGCGATGTGTTTGTCGTGGACTTCGGCCGATCAGGCTGAAGCGCTTCCAAGTTTCCAAAGTGAACACGTCGCATACGGTGGAGGGTGTCGAAAGGCCCACCTGCCCAAGTGCTGTCATTCGAACCGGAAGACCGGCGGTTTTCACTGCCACAAATGTTTTGACGGTGGTCTCATATTCTCCATCAGGCAAACTTTGATTGCAACGATGCCGACGGGTGCAGGAATGAAGCATCTTCCGCAATTTGCAGTTGTCATCCTGTCATTTGCATTAGCAGGATGCCCGTCGACAGCTACCAAGTCAGACCACTGTTTGGGAAAAGACGGTCGAATAGACACGGGCTCGGCCAGCGTACCAATTGAGCAATTCGCTTCAACCGGGATCAGGCACCATTCCAATCGGCAGAATGGCAACGTCTTTCCGATCACCGTCCACAAATCGGGGGCACTGCTGGTGAAATGGGTTTCCCCGGGTGTGGCGTCTGCTGCCGCCTGCAAGGCGATCATTGAAGCGTGCAGCAAGACCAGGAATTGGGATCAATTGGCTGAACCGATAAGAGCGTTCTGCGCTGGCAATAACGATCTGACACCGGTGTTCTGATTGTTCTCTGGCCGTACAAGAGAAGAAGGTAGGAGACGTGAGCAGTTGGAACCACTCCAAAGTCTTTGCGAAGCTGAAGCTAAGCCGGAATTGTCATGCCAGCATTGGAAACATGTGTGAGAGTGGCTCTGAAAAATGTTCGTTGTGTGTTCCTGTTATTGGCGTTTGCGGCTTGCAGTCAAAGATTGCCAACTCCCGAACCGGCCGCCAACTTGCTCACAATGTCCACGGATAAAGGGCGCGCCCACGCCGATAAATCGGTTGCTGAAATATGCGCGAAAAAAGAAATCCAAAAAACGCGTCAAATTCATTCAAAAGGTATGTGTGAGTGCGGACTGCAAATCAAAAACTCTCAGCTATTCATGGGTTCAATACTTGAGATCACTCTCCTAGACAGAGAACAATCTCGAATTCCAGCTGAGGCCGGCCAAGCGCAACACTGCCTTGTGGGTCGTTATGTAGTGTAGGACAAAACGGGAAATGGAACAGTCATGCTGAAATCATTTGGAGCCATCGCGTTCGCCGCGACCGTCTGGACAACGCCGGCGAACGCCGACATCTTAACCGATTTCGCCGTCGCATTCAGCGACGCGTCGTCGACACAATCGCGCGCGCCGGGTGCTTGCTGGATCAAGGCTGCCAGTGGTTGGAAGTGTTACAAGCTAGACGGGGTTCAATGCCGCACGGTGGCGAAGACGAACCGCACCCCTGGTCGTTACGCGTCTGCGCCCAGGTCCTGCAGGACTACCCTTCCCCCAGACTGACGCGGAAATCAGAGTCGTCAAGTGCGGCAGACACCGCTGTCCGACTTCTCTCGTTCATATTATCCTGAAGTGCCTTGAACTTCGCCGATGACCGGGGGAGACGGAGATAGAAGGGTGTGTCCGGGCGCATCGCAGCACATGACCGAAGCATTTCATAGCCTTCTGGCGCGATGTGTTTCGGTCGACCGGCTGGAGGCATCTCTGGGCGGCACCGATCATCTGATCGGCCACAATATCCTGCGCCACGACCTTGTGTATCTGGCCGCAGAGCGCCCCCGCCTGGCACGCCTCGCGAACGGGGCAATCGACACATTGTGGCTGAACCCGCTGGCGTTTCCCCGCAACCCCTATCATCACCTGGTGAAGCACTATCAGGACGGCCGCCTTCAGACGGGCCATGTGAACGATCCCGAACTCGACGCCCGGCTCGTGTTCCTGGTGCTGGCAAACCAGCTTGACGCCTTCCGCCGCCTGAATGCGGACGCGCCGGACGCATTGGCCGCCTACCATTTCCTGACCACCCGGGCGGAAGCGTCAGCCGGTTTTGACGCCGTGTTCCGTGATGTCCGCGAGGCGCCCGTCCCCTCATCGGCGGCGGCAGGGGAAGCGGTCTTGCGGCTTCTGTCCGGACACGCATGCGAACGGCGCATCGAGGAGAATCTGGAACGATTGGCGAACCCGCCGTCAGGCTGGCCGATGGCCTATGCCCTGGCCTGGATTTCCGTTGCCGGCGGCGACTCCGTCATGCCTCCGTGGGTGCGGCTGCAATTCCGTGAGGCGTCTTCGATCGTGCATGATCTGCGCGATACGCCATGCGATGGCCGCGATTGCGCGTGGTGTGCGCACCACACGGACCCCAAGGGTGCGCTTTCGCGCTGGTTCGGCTTCGATGCCTTCTCCGCCCGCAGCCGGCCGACGACATGGGCCGGCCCTTGCAGGAGCGCATCGTCGAGGAGGCCATGCGCGCGCAAAGTGTCCTCGGTATCCTGCCGACCGGAACCGGAAAATCCGTCTGCTACCAGATCCCGGCCCTGTCCAGGTTCGAGCGGACCGGGGTGCTGACAGTGGTCATCTCGCCGCTTGTGGCGCTCATGACCGATCAGGTGCAGGGCATGGAGCGCGCCGGTATTTCTTCGTGCGTCACCGTCAACGGCATGCTCTCGCTGCCTGAACGCCAGGACGCGCTGGACAGGGTGCGGATGGGGGATGCCGCCATGCTGCTGATTTCGCCCGAGCAATTGCGCAGTGTCTCGGTCCGCACCGCGCTGGCACAGCGCGAGGTCGGGCTCTGGGTCCTTGACGAGGCGCACTGCGTCTCGAAATGGGGCCACGATTTCCGGCCCGACTACCGTTATGTTGCACGCTTCATCAGGGAGTTGTCTGGTGACCGGCCCGTACCGCCGGTCCTGTGCCTGACCGCCACGGCAAAGCCCGAGGTGGTGTTTGACATCCGCGAGCACTTCCGGTCCAGGCTCGGTACCGAACTCCTGCTTCTCGACGGTGGCGCCGTGCGCACCAATCTCACATTCGAGGTGCGGCCCACGCAGAACAGCACCAAGCTTGCGGACATTCTCGATGTGATCGAGGCGAAGCTGCTGCGCGACAGTATCTCCGGCGCGATCGTCTATTGCGCGACCCGCATGGCAACGGAACGAACCGCCGGCTTTCTCAAGGAACAGGGTCTCAGAGCCGAACACTTCCATGCCGGGCTCACGGCGGAAGAGAAACGCGACATCCAGGAACGGTTCCGCATCGGGGATCTGCGGGTCATTGCCGCCACCAACGCATTCGGCATGGGAATAGACAAGCCCGATATCCGACTGGTCGTTCACTGCGACATTCCCGGGTTGCTGGAGAACTATCTGCAGGAAGCCGGCAGGGCCGGACGGGACCGGGATCATGCCGATTGCGTGCTGCTCTTTGCCCGCGAGGATGTGGAGCGTCAGTTCTCCCTTTCCGCACGCTCCAGGCTCGCCCGCCACGAGATCGGTGCGATCCTGAAGGCGCTGCGCCGTCTTGACTCCAGGACCTCGAAGCGGGGCGTGGTCATCGCCACGTCCGGCGAGATCGTGGCGGTCGAACGTGATCGGGAGTTCGAGCGCGACAGCGCCACCGACGACACCCGTGTGAAGACCGCCGTCTCGTGGCTGGAAGAGGCCACGCTGCTGACCCGCGAGGAGAACCGGGTCCAGGTCTTCCCCTCGTGCCTGCGCATCTGCACGCTGGAGGAAGCCAGGGACATTCTGACCAGGGCCGCGATCACCGGCACAAGGCAACGGCAACTGCTGGGCATCGTGCGTCACCTGATGAACGCGCCGCCCGATCAGGGCATCTCCACCGATGAACTGACCGGCGCCGGCGGGTTGACAGGCGGCAGTCTCAACAAGGCCATGGCCGACCTCGAGGCGCTGGGCATTGCGCACAACGACGTGGGCGTGACACTCTTCGTGCATGTCGGCGTCGAGGGACATTCGCAAGCCAGGCTGGCATCGGCATCCCGCCTTGAAACCGCTCTCATCGCGCTGATGCGCGAAGCCTCCCCCGACGCCGACGACAAGACCGTCGATGCCGTCCCCCTGCATCTGGCAGAGGCCTGTCAGGCCCTGCGCAACGGCGGCCATGTGAATGTTCGCCCCGACATCGTCGAGAAGGCCTTGCGTTCAATGGCCCGTGACGGACGCGGCCGGAATGGCGGGGACCCGATCCCAGGGGACTCGGCTTCAAGTCTCGGCAACATCCGCCTGCGCAAGGCCTTGCGAAACACGCTTCTCGTCGCCCTGCAACGGTCATGGGATGTGCTGGAAAAGACCGCGGCCGTCCGGCATGCGGGTGCTGAACTGCTGCTCGGCCATCTGACCGGCAAGGTGCCCGCGGGCACCCGGGGCAAGGACATCCAGGTCGAAACGACGATGGGCGATCTGCTGGCCGCCCTGAACGCCGACGCATTGCTCCGGGGCGCGGTGCGGGACACGAACAGACTGATGGAGCGCGCCCTCCTGTGGCTCCACGAACAGGAAGTCGCAACCCTCGGCAAGGGACTGACCGTGTTCCGCCCGGCCATGACGATGCACCTGAACCCTGGCGGCGGCGGTTTCACACGCAAGCATTTCGAGCCGCTCGAAGAGCACTACGCCGAGCAGACGATCCAGACCCACGTCATGGCGGAATATGCTCAACAGGGCCTCGGCGCGATGGACCGGGCCCTCCGGCTGGCGGAGGATTATTTCGTGCTCGACCGCGACGTCTTCCTGCAGCGCTGGCTGCCCGGACGGGGGCCTGAGATCCGGCGCCGGACCACGGGGGCTTCCTGGAAGGCGGTCGTCGAGGCGCCGGGCAATCCGGTGCAGCAGAAGATTGTCGCGGATGACCGGGAACAGACCAGCGTTCTGGTGCTGGCCGGTCCGGGCTTCGGCAAGACGCGGGTCCTGGTCCACCGCATCGCCTTTCTGATCCGTGTGCGGCGCGAAGACCCCCGCGGGATACTGGTGCTCACCTACAACCGCCACGCGGCAACCGAAGTCCGCGCACGCCTGCGCCATCTGATCGGCGATGACGCCAATGGCGTCACGGTCTCCACCTGCCATGCGCTGGCGATGCGGCTGGTGGGCGCGAGCTTTGCCGGATTTGCGGCAGACAGCATCGACTTCGACGCCATCCTGACGCAGGCGGCGCACCTTCTGAATGGCGAGGGCCTGACCCGGATGGAGGCCGAAGCACAGCGCGACGCCCTGATCCAGGGATACCGCTGGATCCTTGTCGACGAGTACCAGGACGTCGGGGCGGAGGAGTATGCACTGATCGCGGCCGTCGCGGGCCGTTCCCTGGAAGACCCCGACCTGCGGCTGAGCCTCTTCGCCGTAGGCGACGACGACCAGAACATCTATGCCTTCAACGGTGCCTCGGTCCGTTTCATCCGCCGGTTCGAGGCCGATTACAGGGCAAGGCCCGAATTTCTGACCGAAAACTACCGATCGACCCGTCATATCATCGACGCGGCCAATGCCGTGATCGCGCCTGCGGCAGAGCGCATGAAGGCCGGCCATGACATCACCGTAAACCGCGAGCGCGCGAAAGACCCGCCCGGCGGCGCGATGGCCGGGCTGGACCCTGTCGGCATGGGAAGGGTGCAACTTCTACGGTGCCCGCCCGGGGACAACGCACAGGCCATTGCGGGCGTCGATGAACTGATGCGCCTGTCACGTCTCGACCCTGACTGGGACTGGGCCGGCACAGCAATTGTTGCGCGCAAGTGGGAGCAACTGGGACCGGTCCGCGCCTATGCCGAACGCTTGGGCATACCGGTCCAGATGGCCAATGAGAGCATGCCGAACATCTGGCGTCTGCGCGAGATGCAGCACTTCATCGCCGGACTGCGCCGTCACCCCGCGCAGTTGCTGGGCGGCGCGGACCTTCCCGGCTTTCTGAACGGCCCGGCGCGCAACAGGTGGACCGATCTGATCGGCGAAGGCATTGCCGCCCTGGAGTGCGAAATCGCCGGCAGACCCATGCCGGTCCCGGATCTGGTCGAATGGTTTGCCGAATGGGCCCGCAATGCGCGGGGGCAACAGAACGGTTTGCTCCTGCTCACCGCACATCGGGCAAAGGGCCTCGAATTCGACCACGTCGTGATCCTGGACGGCGACTGGGCAAGGACATCGGGACGTGAAGATGCCGATGCTCCGCGCCGTCTCTTCTATGTCGCCATGACACGGGCCCGCCGCAGTCTGTCGGTCATATCGAACGGGGCGCACCCGTTCCTGGCGCAGCCACATGAAGCAGTGCTGCATCGATCCGTCACGCCTGAAACGGGGAGGCTGCCGGACAACCCTCCTCACGACCTGATACCGGATATGAGCCTTGTGGACCTGTCCTGGGCCGGGCGTCTGCGAGGCGTCCACCCTTCGATTGCAGCCATTGCAGCGGCACAGGCCGGAGATCCGGTCACCTTGCACGACGACGGCAACTCCTGGACCATCCGCGATGCGGACGGAAACACACTTGCGCGCATGTCCCGCAAATTCTCCCCGCCTGAAGGTCTCGCTTTCCTGCGCGGCGAAGTCGGCGCCATCATCCACTGGCGCAAGACCGACAACAGGGAGGAGTACCGCCCCACCATCCGCCGCGAGACCTGGGAAGTCGTGCTGCCCCAACTGACGTTCGGCTCCGCCACCTGAAACGCCGTTGCAAGGGCCTTGCAGGACCCCTGAAACACACGCGACCGGCACGCCGTTGCGTTTGGCGATCGACCGATGGAACGTGGAAATCTTCGACGCCTTCGCGAGACACTTTGGACTGATACCAGCGGCAAGAATTTCTGACTCTGTGAGGATTCACAAATAGGTGGAGACGTGATTCAAGATGGCAAAGGAGATTTGCCATGGGCCACGCCGTTCCTCTTCGTCGGGATTTTGATGCTTCCACGTTGCGATTGCTTTCGAAGCGATGCTCGGGCTCGCGCCAGATCCGCCGGCTTCTTGCTCTGGCGGCAATCTACGATGGCATGACTCGGAAGGAGGCAGCCCGTATCGGCAGCATGGACCGCCAGACCTTGTGCGACTGGGTGCATCGCTTCAACGAGGAAGGGCCGGATGGCCTGACCAATCGGTTGGGCGCGGGCCGTCCTCGTCTTCTGAGCGATGAGCAGATGAAAGAGCTTTCCGAGATCGTGGAGACCGGTCCCGATCAGGCCTATGACGGTGTGGTGCGCTGGCGGCGTATCGACCTGGTTCGGGTGATTGAGCAGCGGTTCGATGTTGAGTGCTCTGAACGCGTGGTCTCGGACTATTTGGCGGAGCTGGGATTTTCCCATATCTCCGGCCGTCCGAAGCATCCCGGCCAGGACGGCCGGGTGATTGAGGCGTTCAATAAAACTTCGCCCTGACGCTTGCCGCACACGTCGGGCACTTGCCGGAAGGCAAACCCATTGAGGTGTGATTCCAGGACGAGGCGCGTCTGGGGCAGACGGGGCGCCCGGCCATCCCTGCCTGCCGACCAGCGCTAGGAGAATGCCTAACTCTTAGGCGCCATCTGTCCGAGACGGGGCACGGGGGTCGCTCTGATGCTCCCTAGGACCAACATCCACGCCATGCAGCTGCATCTCAACGAGATTGGCAAGCACGTCGCCCGCGGGGCTCATGCGGTCGTGCTGATGGACCGCGCCGGGTGGCACAAGGCCAATGATCTCAAGGTGCCGAAGAACCTCTCTATCATCCTGTTGCCATCCAGATCGCCAGAGCTGAACCCAGTTGAGAACATCTGGCAGTACCTCAGGGCAATCTGGCTCTCCAATCGCGTCTTTGGCAACTATGAAGCCATCCTCGACACCGGTTGCGAAGCCTGGAACCAGCTCATCGACAGACGCAACGTCATCAAAACAATCGGAATGAGGAAGTGGGCGCATGAACGCAACAGTCAATAAATTCTGCCGGTGGTATGAGATGCATCAGGCCTATAATTTGCGGCTAAAATGGCCCGAATAATCAGGCGTAAATGCCAGGCCATTTGGGTTGAATTCTCCAAGACTTTCCGCCGGAAACATAGATTCAGTCAGAACAAAATGCTGTATTTCGTAAGACTGGGTATCGCTTGATAAAGGAATCTTTCACACAATTTCTCACACGACGGCCGCGTTGGTTGATGTTGTGGGTCCTGTTGGCCCGCGCGGCAGCTCAATGGAAATTAACACGGTTCCAAGACTCGCCAATGCTCTACTGTGCGTTACCAAGAGAATAGCGGCATCCGGCAATTCGTTTTGAACCAATTCAAGCATGTCTTGCGCCCGGCCCATGTCCATTTGCGCCAGTGCTTCGTCCAGAACCAGCAGTACAGGTTTCCGAAGTATAGCTCGGATTATTGCTATCCGCTGGCGTTCGCCGCCAGATAGATTCTGCCCACGTGCGCCGCAATCGTCTTCAGGGTCTCGCTCAACGCCCACTTCGGCGAGAAGTCGAAGAATCTCATTGTCATCGATATCATTTCGCCCGAGGCGGATGTTTTCTCTAATTGTATCGTGGAATAGCAGGCCCTCCTGCGACACGACAGCAATCTGCCCATGCCAACGTTCGACGTCCAGTTCATTGATAGCAATTCCATTAACCGTCAGCTGTCCATCGTTGACTGGAAGCACCTTGGCAATAGCGCGCACAACAGAAGTTTTTCCCGCCCCTGATGGCCCTATTAGTGCGGTAATCTTCCCGGCGGCAACAGAGAGCGATACGGGGGCGCTATGATTTGTTGCCAAATTCCACGCTTCAATCAGCACCCCACTTTCGCTGGCGACAAGTTTACTCCCAGACGGTACTAGGTTCTGTTGCTGGCCGAACATTTCCATCAGATTTTCGACGGCCGTCAATCCAGATTTTATCTCCCGATAATGCAAGTTCAAAGATTGAATTGGTCGAAGTGTTTGAAGTACAAAGGCATTGACCATGACAACTTCGCCAAGTCCAACACTCCCCGCAGCAAAATCCCCAATGCTCATCCCAAGACAAAGCGCCAGCGCAACAGCAAGGCCGACACCCTGTACAGCACTAGTTAATCCTCGTGTCAAAAAAAAGCCCTTAAATGCTGTTCGAGCGGCAGCGAGTCCATTCGCGTATCGTTGAGCAAGAAACGTGATTGCACCATACAATCGGACCGTCTCAGCATTCATGTAACATTCAGTTGCCAATCCGCGTGCATCAATAAATGCTTGTTGACCAAATTTTTGATGTCGACGTGATAACTCTGCTCCATACCAAGTGATGCCTGAGTAAATGGCAAGAGTGGCTGCGACTACAAGTGCAATCCTGCTGTCAAGTGTCACTGTCACAAGCACCAACACAAAAGCTGTTTCGGTCAGTGTGGGAGCTACATTTATGACCAGCGTCGACAATATGTTTCGCTGCCCAATCTGGGCCTGACTTACGGCGGCATCGATGCTGCCAGTTCGGATGTTAAAAGGAGCCGCCAGAATGCGTTTCATATACATGACTGAGAGGTCATGCAGACAACGTTGTTCAAGTGGCCCGTAAAGCATCCATCTGAAGGCTGCCATCAAAGCCCCGGCAAGAAACAGTACGCCGTATGCGACAAGTGATACCCATGCCTTTGTTACGTCGCCGATGTCTAGAGCATTAACAATATCCCGTAGCATCAACGGTGTGAGCGATGATGCTACTGCACCGAACACAACCAACACAACGACGCCAAACAATTGCAGCAAGTCCTGTCGACCGGCTACCGACCAGAGACCAGCAGCTAACCAGATTACAACACTCGCATGTGAGGTCTTCGTCATTTGCGTGTGGCTTGCCTGCCATCGAACAGCCCTTGTTCTGTCATGATGTCAATTGCTGATGTAAAGCAGCTTCGCGATGGTATCCGATCTTCTACATGACGCGACAATAACTTGCCGTATCGGGCAATGGTGCCCATTGCCTCTGGCTCATCGATGAGGTTTCGTATCTTCTCGAGCATGTCATCGTGGTCGTTGATATCGACCATGCATACATTCTTGTCCGGCACTAGCGCGTTGCCGAAGCCCAGTCGGTCTACCTGATCAATCGAAAGAATCAGGCATTTGCCTTGGGCCAAAACCTCGCGTGGCACTCGGGGATTGTGAAATGTGATTGGGAAATCAGTCTCAAGAAAGAACACCGCGTCACAAGCCGCAATGAATTCGGGGATACGCCAGGGTGGAACGGGCGGCAGCAACCAAGTATGACAGGCAACATTACTTCCGGTGATCATTTCCCAATACTTGGCCAATGATCCACGCCACCCAGCAGCGATGCACAGAAAATTGAATGCACGGTTCTCTTCGGCCAGCGCCGTCAGAACTCGATGTAAATGTAGAGTGCCTTTTGCATTTCCAATTTTGCCATAAATTCCAATCGTAGGCTTGTCTCGGTCGAACACCTTTCGGTTCATGTCGAGAACTCGCGAGAGCACATCGGGCCTTGCACGAATTTGCATGAATTGATGTGTTGCCGCTTGCGTATAACGAGTAATATCAATTGGACGCGCTGGTTCACTGTAAACTGTCTCAACGGAACAGGTTCCCGGATAAATTCTCTGGTCCTCCGCTATGCCCAAATCAGTCAGAATGGCTGCCCGTTTCTCCGAGTACTTGCTCGTAATTACTCGGGTGGCACGCGAAATAATATCAGCATAGGCGGCGCGTAGATCAACATGACCTGAAAGTCGGCCAATGTCGCTTCCAGCATGCATTATGGCTGATGGGCAACCGATACGCTCAGCAACGCATACTGCCACCACCCCGTAGGGTTCAAAATAGGATCCAATGACTAGGTTGGGCCTAAATTCCTGAGCCACGCGCAATGCCCGACCGTAAATACGGCTCAAATAAGCAGGCGAATTCGGGATGTGTATAAAGCCTGGTTCAGCGTCAATGTTTTCGAGTCGTATCCGTTTGTGACCCGGCATCTGCTCGAAATCTTCATCCAAGAATACCTGTCGAAAACCAGGCTCTACTTCTTCGGCATTAGTCACAATGACGACATCATTGCCTCGCACGGCCAGATCTTGTGTGGCCCAATAGACTAACCGACTCACGCCACCTTGGATCGGCGGGAACTTCCCGATAATCATGATACGCATAACGTTCGTTTCCACAAAAAGAGAGTGCTGCCCCGTGCAGGCAGCACTCGGAAGCGTCGGCTTTATCCAGAAGCTTGATACTGTCTAGAAAGCACTACACCCTGAACATCCGCTGCAACCGCCGCAACCGCCGCCGCAAGCGCCATTGCCACAGGCGGATGCTTCCAGCGTTGGGGATTTCGGATCGGGCCAAAGGTGTTTCGGTGGTTCCTCGTGAAAGATTTCTCGGTATCGGTCGAGAAACTTGCGATACCCTTCCAGAACTTCCGGCCCCGCTGCAGGCCTAGTCTCAGGAATATGGCTCATAAAGCGGCCCGCGACCTGGCGGCAAAATGCTTCGTAGTCTCTTGTGAAAGTCAAGAAGTTGTGCCACAGGTCATCGACGGGGCCCATCATACCGACCATGCCATCTTCGGTGATCGCGCACATGGCGAGGAATCGCTTTAGTTCCCGCTCATGCTCAGTTGCTTCATGAATACTGAGATCGTGGATCTGGCAATAATGTTCAGTGATGTGGCTCATGGGAAATGTCATAGCCACTTCGATTTTGTGCTGGCGCAACGCTGCATCAGCCATCACACCGTCAAGCACTTTTTGTGTCGTGAGATGCTTCGCATTCATAGTTCTTCCTTCCAATTGCGCTTTCCGAATTCCTACTAAATTTCGGCCATCACTAATCTTTCGGCTTGTTCTGGAGATGGCCAAATGTGGTCAGGGGGACGTTCGCCGTATACCTGATGGTAGGTCGCCAGACAGTGCTCCAATCCGCGGCGGGCACGACTAAGATTCCTGCCATAAATTGGCACGCGATGAATAAATCCAATGCCGAGATCCTGGCAAAAGGCCCTGTATTCACGGCTGAACATGATGTGCACGCACCAGATTCGATCGACAGGTCCCGAGATAGCCATAGGCTGGTCTCTAGCCAATTTTTGTTGGCACAAAGTCAAAAACCGGCGCAATTCGCGCTCGTGCTCGGAGGCCTCATCGCCTGCAACGTCATAGTCCTTCATGTATCGAGCAATTACGTCGCCAAGATCGAACGCCATAGCAGTACTGATTATCTCGTTAAACGTCCGCACAACATCCCCACATACTAAAATCATCTCAAAAACAAAGAGCAAATAAAATTCAAAATTTACTCTCCAAATGAAAATAGAATAATGACACAAATAAATTTTCTCTTCACCTTTCTGAATGATATTTCAAACTTTCTAATATCCAAATTTGAAAACATTTGCACGAATATGCTGATACGTGGAAATTTCGTTTATGTCCGTCAAAATTCTCATCTTTTTCAAGATTTTCTCGTTTCGCGCATGCCTCTTTGGGAACTTGAAAATTTCTAAACTGCGCATTTTGGACAATTTCAGCAAATAGAGGTGATAATTAAGCTGGCGACAATCTGATGTTGGCCCCAGCGGATACCGTCAGGTGTTCCATCGAAGCAATCAAGTGGTTGGACAAGGCAAAGGACTTCGAATGCCTCTCCCGCCGCCGGACCGTGGAACGAACCTTGGCCTGGCTTGGAAGACGTCGCGGCTTGGCCAATGACTGGGAACGCTCGTCAATTTCCCGAAATCCAACTTGAATGTCGCCCCTCAACTCCCGTCATCGCAAATGACGTCGGCGAAGCAAATCACAACTAGTTTGACGACGGTATTCGAGCAGGCCGGCTGTTCGAAAACGCCGCATACGACATGAAATAACTGACACGCGGCTGGTGCCGGGACGTTCTCGGCTCACATTGCTTTGGGCTCGCCGTCGCACTACCCATGATTGAAGGTCATCACATTGATATGCGGTTGGACGCCGTTTCGATACCGTCCTTTAGAGTTTGTTAACCACGACCTGAAGATTGTGTTCGCAACCTGAATGTTGTGTTTGTGATTTTGCTTGCGGATCGCTGTGGTGGGTGTTCGTGATTCGCAAGCGAGTTTCACCAGACATGACCCCCACAGTATTTGCTCAGGCCATCGAGATGCGCGACGTCGCATCCTTGAGCCCCTATGCCAACAATGCCAGAACCCACAGCAGGAAGCAGATCGAGCAGATCGCCGCGAGTATCCGGCGGTTCGGCTTCACCAATCCCGTGCTCATCTCGGATCAGGGTGGGATCATCGCGGGCCACGGCCGTGTGGCGGTAGCAAAGACGCTCGGACTGGAACAGGTCCCCACCATCCGCCTGTCGCATCTCAGTGAGGCGGAACGCCGCGCCTATGTGCTTGCCGATAATAAACTCGCCCTGAATGCCGGATGGGATGCCGATCTTCTGGCGGTCGAGCTGCAGGGGCTGATCGATCTGGAGTTCGACGTGACCCTGACCGGGTTTTCGGTGGCGGAGGCCGATCTGGTGATCGATGGTGCTAAGGAACGGTCGAGCGATCCGGCCTCTGACCCGCCGGCCGACCGTATCCCTCCGGTATCGGAGCGCGCGGTATCGCGATCGGGCGACCTGTGGGAGCTTGGCGGGCACCGTCTGTTGTGTGGCGACGCCAGGCAGGAGGCTGACTACAAGGTTCTCCTTAACGGCGAAACCGTCGATCTGGTGTTCACGGACCCGCCCTATAACGTGCCCATTGACGGTCATGTGTGCGGACTGGGGGCGACGCGGCATGACGACTTCGCATTCGCCTCAGGCGAGATGACGCGCGATGAGTTCACCCGGTTCCTGTCGAGCACACTCACATACTGCAGCGTGTCGTGCCGCAACGGGGCCATCGCCTTCGTCTGCATGGACTGGCGTCATATGCGCGAACTCCTTGAAGCCGGGGCCGCCGCCTTCACCGAACTCAAGAACCTGTGCGTCTGGAACAAGACCAACGGCGGCATGGGATCGTTCTACCGCTCCAAACATGAGCTGATCTTCGTGTTCAAGGTCGGCGATGCGCCCCACACCAACACCTTCTCTCTGGGCGAGACCGGGCGGTATCGCACCAATGTCTGGGACTATGCCGGGATCAACAGTTTTGGCGAGGCGCGCATGGACGAGTTGGCCATGCACCCCACCGTCAAGCCTGTGGCCCTTGTGGCCGATGCCATCCGCGATTGCTCCAGACGCGGTGAGACCGTGCTGGATGTGTTCGGCGGATCCGGAACCACGCTGGTTGCGGCGGAGACCTGCGGGCGCTTCGCGCGGATCATGGAATACGATCCGCGATATTGCGACACGATCATCTCCCGCTGGCAGGTCTATACCGGCAAGCCGGCGTTTCTGACGCAAACGGGTGAAGCCTTCGAGGATATCGCCGCTCAGAGATGGCCCCGGCCGTCAGAACCGGATGCCTGCCCTCCGCTTGAGGGCGCCGGGCCATCCGGTCGGCCTGGCGGCTGAGCGGCAACGGTTCAGGCAGCAGGTCAGCCGAACTTCCGGGTATGGAACGGTCACCATGAGTAACGACGATGAGAAAGACGCCCCACGCAAAACGATCGACCCGCCGGTCACAAAGAGCGTCCGCAAGGCGCTCGCAGGCGGATACGAGGTTGGATATGGCAAGCCGCCAGTAGAGACACGGTTCAAGAAGGGCACGTCCGGCAATCCGGCCGGACGGCCCAGGCGCCGCAAACCTCAGCAGGAATTGGCGGAACTGTCCGCCGCACCCGTTCCGGCGAGCACTGTCATGCGTGAGGAGCTCCTGCGCGAAATTGTGGCCCAGGAGGCAGGCGGAACAAAGACGATGCCGCTCCTGCAAGCCGCTCTGCGCAATCTGGTGAAGCTTGCCTTCAATGGCAGCGTGAACGCCAACAAGGAAGTGGTCAGGCTCGCCGCCGAGGAAGCCCGCAAGCAGGAGGCGGAGATTGCCGAGGACCGTGCCTACTGGAGGGATTATGTCGACAGGTTCGACACCATGACCCGGTCCATGGAGGCGGCCGGCAATGAGGTCCCCGACTGGATGCCGCGCCCCGAAGACATCACGTTTCCTCCGGGCCAGATGACCGTGATCCGCGGGCCCGCTTCGCCTGAAGAGATGGTGCACTACATCTCGTTCGCAGAAATCTGGGAACAGTTCATCGCCAAGGGCCGCTACGACTGCGCCGTGTTCCCGCCCCGGCCACGCGGCACCGTCATACAGCCCCATGACCATCCATTCTGTATCTTCTTCCCCTATTTACTCGACAAGATTATGCCCAAGCGGATGCAGTTGACCCCAGAGGTCATCCAGGAGCGGTTTATGAGCGCCCTGTTCACCTCGCACCAGCGCCTTGAGGAAGAACTCATCCAGGCTTATGACGGCGTTGAAGGGGACGAATGTGACGACACTCTCCTGAGCAAGCAGGGCCCTGCGATCGGGCATGGCATCTACAATATGGCGGCCGAGCTCGGAGTGGACTTGATGCAACTGCAGGCAAAGCAGAAGAAACGGCCAAAACGATATCGCAAGACCGGCAAGTCGGCCTGACGGCCGGCTCATAAAGGTCAAGGGGAGCATCCGGAGACGACAACCGGATAGTGCTGATCGGCAGCACCCGATCCAGACGACGCTCGCGTTCCCGATGACGTTCAGGCCGGATCGAGCGCACCCTCCAGGTCCATGAACCGTAAAACACGAACGCGAACGCCGGGAGACCTTATGATGAGGCAAGACCGGACGGACGGGGAAGACTTCCTCACGGCTTCCCGCTGGGTCCAGATCATGTGCGACAGTACGTGTGAAGGTGTCCGGGACCGCATGGGGCGTTCCTGCGCCATCGACGCGCTGCCCGTGCCTGAGGTCCTCAGACGACAGACCTTCACGTTGCAGGATCAATTCGATGCGCTTTAGGACCTGATATTCGAACGCGAGAGCGACGACTGGTCGCAGTTCGCACAAACCGGTCTGGAGATCGCCCGGAAGGTCAAGACGGCTCTGCCCGACTGGACAGTGACCTATCACGATGAGGCCAACGCGCAAGCGTAACGGGGCCAACCTTTACGCAGAGATGAGGTTAAGTAGGAAGTCTTTCTTTGACCTGGCAATGTGGCCCGGCACTCGTGAAAACGGGACACCCTACCAGCCCCAAGTCACCGACAAAAGGCGGAAAACCCTGAGTCCCGGCAACGACACGCCGGCAAGCACAATTCTGATCCCAGACCAGCGGTTCCCAGACCAGCGGTGAGCCGGGAATGACGGTCCGTTCAGCTCGTTGCACGGCGGTTCAAAAACACCAGATTTCTTCCAAAACGGCCCAGAGCCGCCGTTCATCGATCACTCGGATGTTGCTTCGCGATCCGCAGAAGGAGACATTCGCTGCGCGTGCGAAATCAAGCCCGATCTGAATTCACACATCGCGGACTTTCCCGACTTTCAGCGACCGGCAGCATTCACGTGCTTGAGCGAGCCCGCGGTTACGAAGTTTTTCCCTTGCCTTAGGAGTTTTGTCAGATCCTCGGGGCCCCAGCAAAAAGGCTCTCCAACGTTTTCAGTGCGGCCGGAGCAGCGTCGGGCAGAAAAAAACTTCCACTTTGACCTATCCGGAGTATTCATGCCGGATATACTGCCATACCCTTTGGTGACCGGATTGGCGTCAAGCGAGGCTCTGGCGACACCCGAAGGGCGTCATTTCGACTACTTAGCATCGTCCGTGCTTGCCAAGCTACTTGGCCGAGAGCAAATGAGGAATGCTAGTTAAGGACATCACTGTGAAGCGAGAAAAGCTTAAGGCATCCGTCACGGTCGTTGTCGAACGGATCATTCTGAGATCGGTCTACTCGAAATTCGCAAGCGGTCTGATCGTCCTTGGCGTTGGCCTTCTCGTCCCGGGCTTTCATGAGTTCATCATCAATCGGCTCATCGAGCTTTTGAACTGGATTTTCACCACCGCAGGCATTCCTCCCTACGAGACAGCGGACAGCATTTGGCCCGTCATTGTCGCGCTAGTTCTTATCGCTGCCGGGTTGGTCATATTCAGTATTGGCTGGAGGATCGACAGCAAGAAAAAGGCTGAGCAGGACAAACTTGACGCTGTACCCGTCATCGAAATCATTTCGGAGAGGAGCTGGATATACTTGGTTTCGGGCGACGAGAACGAAGACAATCCTAAGATTTCAACTAGCGTCAAAATCTCCATCGAAACTGGATCAAAGTCGCTCAAGCTAAAAAAAGTCGTGTTCTATCGCTACGTGGATGGGTGCCCAATGTTGATGTCCACCCCAACACTAATGAGGTGCAAGACAGGCGAAGAAATCAAGTTCAATAGCGAATGGAACGGCCCAATAGAGCCGTATACGGTTCCGGCAAACGACCAGGTTACTCTGTTATTGAAGCGCGAGTTCCGCGGCCCCACTATGCGCTATCGTTTCTATCAGATGGAGCGAGGTGATCTTGAGATCACCCTCGGCTATTCATTGGGAAATAGCGGCGATCTTGAGACGAAGACCTATTTCTTCCAACAAGACAATGGCAGCCTGACGCCGACCGACGGTGTTTCAAAACCGCACCTTCTTAATGATGACATTTTGGACGAAGCTCTCGAAAATGGAGTGATCACCGAACAAGAACTTGACCGCATCCGTACCGTCAGCGAGAGAAGACGGTACCTGTATATAAGGGACAAAGACGATTTTCTGGGTGGCTTTCCAGAACTGCGCGCGCAGACAGAGCTATTGAAACTAATTGAGGATGCGCATAGGCGAATTTGTGCAGCACAAGATGCAAAGGCGATGTAGGCACTCGAGGACTAACATACTGGCTTGGCGCAGCGACATACAAACTGTGCGTCCTCTGCAAAACGCCTTCCACTTTCGCCCAGAGAGGAAGATCGAAGCTGCTGTTCGCGGCGGTGCGCCGAATGAGGAGTATGGGCTCGAAGTCGCTATCCGCGGTGATCAATGAGCCTGCGAACACGCTCGCCTCTCTCTGCCCAGAGCCGCCGTTGATTGCGCCCGCCGTCGCCGCGCTGCGGCGTCGCTGAAGCAGACGTTGCGACCGAGTAACTCAGACGTCTTGACTGCAGAATTGGATGTGCGACCCTGGGTTATTCAAACCGATCAGTATTATTTAGAGGGGGTAGCTATGATACTCGACAAGTACACGCTTCATAAGGACAAGAAGACGGATAAATGGCGCCTTGAGAGAGAAGGGTCTGATAGGGCAAAGCGCACTTACGGAACCAAAGAAGTGGCGCTGAAGAACCTGAGAAAAGATGTTGGACAGAGTGGCGGTTCAGTACGCATCCGAAAGACAGACAACACCATTCAAGAGGAAAGAACTTACCCGCGTTCAAAAGATCCGAGGAAGAGTAAGGGCTAGGTCGGCCCTTTTCGGACGCTGACCATCAGCCTTTGCGCCGCAGAGCAACCTCCACAGAGCGGACATTGCGGGGGGCTGCTGAAAAATGAGATCAGTGGCCACGGAAAGGGTTGGGAGATATCAGGATGATGATTGGTTCTCGTACCATTCCTTGATGGTTCTGGTTAGGTTTGACAACGCAAACCCGCGACTGGTTCGGACATCGAGCAACGCAAAATCTTCAGCGAACTTCACAACATCTTCCCCGTTCGCAATGAACTCAAACCGCCCACTCGAATAATCGTCTTCGTGATCATAATCTGCGACTCGCCAGCTTCCGAGAACTTCACCGTCGCGAGTGATCACATCACCATGTGCAAATTTAGGATCGTATCCGCTGTCCAGCCATTCGTCGTGGCCGACGAAGTTTATCGGGTAAATCAGGTCCATACGCCGCAGCGTAGACCAAACATAAGGCAACGCAAGTAGCGCAATCGAGCCAACCCGTAACGGCGCCTGGGCTCTTTTCTTCCGTCCGCCAAAAGGTCCCGCACCGTACCACAGCATCATATTGGCCGACATAGGCAGACACTTTGGGCGCGACGATAAAGAGGCACCAACACACGTGGGTATGTCCTCGAACACAACTATAAGGGAGTGATCAATTTGAGAACCTGCCCGCACAGTCTGTTTTGGACATTGATACATGTCAGCAAACGGCCCATTACGGACATTGGCGGCGTGGCCCGATTCTGCAGAGCAGCTTCCCCAATGCGACCGTTGAGTTGCGATTCTGAGTCCTGGAGGCAACGAACAAATCTTGTCATACAGTTGACATCGCGAAAATATGATCAATAGATATTTTAGCCAAATTGAATTTGAATATTCGTTATCCGGGGGAACAAATGGGTGGAATCAGTAATTCATTTTCAGATTTAGAAAAGGGTGTAAGCGAAAAATTCAGATCGGATTGGCAGTATTTGATTTTGGCGTCGAAGATGAATAGCACTTTGTCGCTGGCAACACTTCTTTCTGTGATCGCGGTTGTCACTAGGCTTTCTAACATTAATGCAATCGGATATGTGGCGATTTATTTTTTCTTTGGTGCATTTATCTCGTACTTGATGGCAATCGCTCTGATTGTGATGTTTGCGCCAGCCTTCCTCCGGGAGTTTCCAAACTACAGCGATTTTAGTGCGCAAGAGAACTCGCACAGGTGGATACTGTGGCAGTTCTACCATGAGATCCAAAAGCTCACTGGCGGCTTCAAATTGTTGGAAGAGACGGTACAGAAGAAGCTTAGCACAAACATCAACAGCCTCGGCCGCTCGAGACTGCCGACAAACAGAGCGTTTGAGAACCTTGTTGCAGAAGAAACGATAGACGATGGAAATGACAAAGGAAGAAGCGAAGAGTGTAAGGTCAGACTGTATAAACCGATCAATTTTGATCGGGATATTTTGTTGGGGTTCGCCATCATAGATGGAGGAGGTATTGAGAAGCGTTACGTTTTACCTATTCGGGAGAAGGACAAAGACGTAGAGGCGAAGTGTAAGGAACTGTTTTGGATTCTGTTTACGAAGGCGGCGAAGGAGTGCCCCAGATCTCGAAGGGTCACCTGGTTCCTAGTGTTGCTGTCGGTGTTTCTTTTTCTGGCCGCAGTTGGAATCGCGATGTTCAACGTTGCGTTCATGGACCGAACGGAAGAGTTGGAGAATTGCTGCATTCACTTGGTTGATTTGCGTTCTGCGATATCAGGATCGCCGGGGCTCGCACGATGAGCAGCATTCAAGGAACCTACAAGCATTCACTCAGTGTCACTGGGCAGATTTTCTTCTGTGCGGCTCCCGTCAGGTTGGACTCGTATGACACTTGCCAATTCGGTTGTACTTACTGCTTCTCTAGGACCCGTTCCCGTGCTTGGTCTTCGCGAGGTATCCATCAAGCCAACGCAAAAGCTTTTCGGAAGAGGCTGGAGAGGGTCTCGCGAGGCGAAATCCGATCAGCAGTGGACGAGTTCCTGCAAGCAAGAGTTCCCGTCCAACTAGGTGGGCTGCAGGACCCATTTACACCAATTGAACAAGAGGCGGCCGTCACGCTAGAGCTCCTGAGGGTCTTGCGCGATCATCAATACCCGACACTCATAAGCACCAAGGGTTCGATTCTTGAAGACGAGCCTTACCTAAACATTCTCAGCGAGATGAACGTGGTTGTGCGGTTTTCGTCTGCAGGTATCGCGGAAAAATACCGCCATATCGTAGAGCCGCGCACCGGTGACTTTCCATCAATTGTCGAGCGAATTCATCGGCTATCAAGTCATGGAATAGTGTGCGGAGTTCGGTTCCAGCCAATCTTTCCAGGGTTTGAGAGCAACGTTCTGCAAATGGCATCGTCTGCGGTCAAAGCGGGTGCGAAACAAATTTCCTTTGAATATCTTAAGCTACCGCATGAGCTGATAGAAACTGAGATTGCCAAGACCAGTGAGCTCTTGGGCTATGATTTAGCTCAGCAAATGAAGAGACTTGGCGTCAAGAAAATCGGACCCGACTGGAGCCTGGTTCCCGATGCTAAGAGGCCATTCGTCAGAGAAGCCAGACGGCACTGTCAATCATTGGGCGTAATGTTTGGAGCTGGAGATACAGAGTTCATTCCATGGAGTGATGGTAACGGCTGTTGCGGTGCGTCCGAACTCACGCAGGGATCTGCGACCCATTTCAGGGCCAATTTCGTTGGGGTTATTCGTCAGGCAATCAAGACCGGCGAAAACCGGGTACGATTTGATTCTTTACTAGACCTTTGGTCACCCACACACTCGGTTGGAAACTACATGGATTGGCGGGTGCGAATTGCTGAGGCAGATCGGGGAGGGCGTTCGGATTGGTTGGCATTTATGGCAAAGCGGTGGAACGGGGGGCGCAGTCCTTACTCACCATCATTTTTTGACGGCGTATCGGCCACTGAAGAATTCGACGACGCGGGTCTTAGGGTTTATGATGCCTCGCAACTGGCGGCCGAGCTTTCCTAGTAGGCATTCCGTGCTTCAATAATCGTCGCGTTGCCGAGGATATTAAGCACCGTAGTGCAGCCGTCCTCAAGCGTCGTGGCAATCTTGCTCGCCAGAGCATTGATCATCGCATGGTCATGAACATTGCCCGATGCCTCTCGCACGATGACGATAGGGACACCATAAGTGTCGGCCCAGAAAAGCTCACCGATAGAGCCGATAGAGGCGCGTTGCGAACCCAAAAAATTTGCCAACATCACGTCAACGGAGCCAATGAGTTTCCTGTTGCGATCCACGACCAGACGGCCGTGCATCTGTCTCGCAAGAGCATCGCTGGGCTTCTCGCTGAGCATGTAAGCTAATGACGCGTTGTAGGGCAATGAGGCCGGATCAACGATCTGAGCATGTGGGGAAAGAAGCATCTCAGCTCGTTCACGCCAACCGTGAATCGTTTGGTCATTAGAGCCTGTCATTGGGCCAGAAAGATAAACTCTCATACAACAATTGTATCAAATTTAGCCGTTCGAAGCAACGCGACCGTTTCAATGCGCCGTAGTTACTGGCCAACCTTGTTAAGGACAATACACATTTTGCCTCGCCTGCCGAAGCTCGCGGCTAATGCAGCCAATGACCGCATTCCCCCCAAAAAGACTCAACTTCGCCCTTGCAGCGAACTTCCGCTTACCCCCCCAAACAAGACTCGACTTCACGCTTATATCGACTATCAGCTTCCCCCACCTCGGTCACCGAATGCAGAGTTCTCCGCATACTCATGACTGGGGTGTGCATGTATGAGGATCACGAGGGGATGGATGCGGTTCCGGCTGATCTCTGGTGTAAGGCGGATCGTAGGGCTCGGTCGAGAAGACCCCATGTCGATGACCACAAGGTCTTCAAGGCATCGAAGACGGCACGGCTGATAGCACTGGACTTCCTGCGCAAAGGGAGCGTTGCTGTGCGCCGGAAGGGTGGATCTGCTCCGCCCGCAGCACCCCGACCGGGCCTCCCGGCGGGGCTTGCGGTGGTGGGAGGCGCTGCAAGCCCGCGAGCGCCATACATGCATGGGAGATTGTCATGCCTGAACTCACCGATACCCATCTCGTCATCCTGTCGGCCGCCGCGGCGCGTCCGGGCGGGAACGTTCTGCCGGTGCCCGCATCGCTCAAGGTCAAGGGCGCGGCCCTCACCAGAACACTCCAGGGCTTGCGCAAGCGCGGTCTGCTGGATGAGCGGCCGGCGGCGCGCAATTCGGTGTCGTGGCGCGAGGACGAAGGGGGCCGGCGCATGATGCTGGTCATCTCGGAGCCGGGCCTGCAGGCGATCGATGGAGGTTCGGCAAAAGTGCGGACAAAACGATCAGTGCCAGACAAAGCGGATGCACGGAAGCCGCGCAAGCGGTCCGGACGACCGGCCGCACCCGTTGCGATAAAGCCGAACTCCGCGGTTCGGGCCATACGGCCCGGCACCAAACTGGCCCTGCTGATCGGTCTCGTGGCGCGCAAGGGTGGCGCTTCCCTTGATGAGATCAGGGAAGCCACCAATTGGCAGCCCCACTCGATCCGCGGTGCCGTCAGCGGCACCCTCAGGAAGAAGCTGGACCTTGCGGTTGTCTCGGAGTGGATCGAGGGGCGCGGGCGCGTCTACCGCATCCAGGAGAAGGGATGATGGCGGAAGCGACGCCGGTCTGCCTGCCAGGCAGCATCGATGAACTCGAAGCACTGGATATCCCGACACTGCGGCGGATCTGGATCGAGGTGCCGGGAAACGCCCGGCTCAGGCGGACGGGCAGGGATCTGATGGTGCGCGCCATCGCCTATCACATGCAGGAGCAGCGCCACGGGGGCCTGTCCCCCGCGACGCGGCGAAGGCTGGCCGGACGTGACGGAGCGGCCAAACGGCCACCTGCCACCACACTCAAGCCCGGCACCAGGCTGCTGCGCCAGTGGCACGGCGTGATCCACGAGGTGATCGTTCTTGAAGCAGGTGTGCGCTATCGCGGCAAGACCTGGCGCTCGCTCTCGGCGGTGGCCCGCGAGATCACGGGCACGCGCTGGTCCGGTCCCCGGTTCTTCGAGCTGCAACCTTCGGGACTGAGTCCCTCCCGGACGAGTCCGTCGGGGACGGAAAGGTCAGCGTCACGATGACCGGCAGAACGGGAGTGCGCCACTGCGCCGTCTACACGCGCAAGTCGTCCGAGGAGGGTCTGGAGCAGGCGTTCAACTCTCTCGACGCCCAGCGCGAGGCCTGTGAGGCCTATATCAGGAGCCAGGTTGCCGAGGGCTGGAAGCCGGTGCGCACCCGTTACGACGATGGCGGACACTCGGGCGGCTCGATGGAGCGCCCCGCACTGCGCCAACTGCTCGCCGACATCGCCGCCCGCAGGATCAACATCGTCGTTGTCTACAAGGTCGACCGTCTCACGCGCTCATTGTCCGACTTCGCCCGGATCGTCGATATCCTTGACGATCACGACGTGTCCTTCGTCTCCGTCACCCAGCAGTTCAACACCACGACATCGATGGGCCGGCTGACGCTCAACATGCTGTTGAGCTTTGCCCAGTTCGAGCGCGAGGTCACGGCCGAGCGCATTCGCGACAAGATCGCCGCTTCAAAGCAGAAGGGCATGTGGATGGGCGGTCATGTGCCGCTGGGCTTTGAGCCGGACGGCCGGACACTGCGCATCGTCGAGGCCGAGGCCGAAACCGTAAGGACGCTGTTCCGGCTCTATATCGAGCACGGCACCGTGCGGCTTGTGAAGCAGGCCGCCGACCGTCTGGGATTGACCACGAAGGTGCGCACGGGCGCGAACGGGCGCAAGACCGGCGGGCTTTCCTTCAGCCGCGGTCATATCTACAGGCTTCTCGGCAATCCGCTCTACATCGGACGCATCGCCCACAAGGGCGAGACCTACGACGGCCTGCATGGCGCGATCGTCAGCGAGGAGACCTGGACGGCGGTCCAGACCGGGCTCGCGGGCAATGCCCGCGCAAGGCTTGAGGGTGTGCGTGCGAGCGCGCCCGGTCCATTGATGGGCAAGCTGTTCGACGAGCGGGACATACCCCTGACGCCGAGCCACGCGGTCAAGTCCGGGCGGCGTTACCGGTATTACGTCTCCCGGGACCTGCTCCACGGATCAGACCGGCACGCATGCGATGCAAAGACGAAAGGATGGCGCCTGCCCGCAAGGGAGATCGAACGCATCGTGAGCGAAGCCACCAGGGCTCTGCTTTCCGATCACGCAGCCCTTGCCCATGCTGCACGCGACACCGGGCTTGAGGCAGACAGCGTTCCTGACCTGCTCCATGCGGCCACACGGTACCGGGGTGATATCCTGCACCTCGTCGAACGCGTCGACCTCGGGGCCGACGGGATCATCATCGCCCTGGACCTTGCCGGTCTCTGCCGTGAACATCTCGGCACCGAACATGGAGTGACCATGCCCGGGTTAACCGTCGAACACCGTGTTGCCATGCAGACCCGGCGGCGCGGTGTTGAGATGCGGCTCGTTCTGGAGGATCAGGCCAGCCCCGCCCGGATACACAATCGCGATCAGCCCCTGATCAGGGCGGTGGTCCGTGCCCACAAGTGGATCGATGATCTGGCAAGCGGACGAGTGCGCTCGGTCGGCGAGATTGCCGCGACCGAGAAGACAAGCCAGCGCTATGTGAGCCGCCTCATGCCGCTCGCATTCCTCGCCCCCGACATCACCGAGGCGATCCTCGCCGGCACGCAGCCGGCCCATCTGAGCGTGGAAAAGCTGACCAGGCACATGACGCTGCCGCACGACTGGGCCAAGCAGAAAGAAGCTCTGGGATTCCACTGAGGCTTCCGCTGAAAACGCCCTCATCTAACCGCACCGCCTGACCCGGCAACAGAGAAAAACCCCTGATTCGCCGCACACAAACCGGAGCAGGGCGTGTCTCCGGTCCGGTTCACACAGACAGCCCCACGAAAAGACCGCAGAACTGCGGGAAACGTACCGAGGGTTCTCATCACACGGAGAAACCCAGCAAAAACAAGGACTTGGTGGCGGAGAGGAAGGGATTCGAACCCTCGAGACGCTTTTGACGCCTACTCCCTTAGCAGGGGAGCGCCTTCGACCACTCGGCCACCTCTCCACCGCCGTGTATGCCGCAGGCAACTTGAGGATTCAAGCGGTTTTATTGATTGTCTTCATTTGCCGGAAATCGGCAAACTTCGGGGAACATGGCAAGAACATCCACCAAAAAGCGTGCAATATGAGTGCAGTTTGTTCACAGGGCGTTCGCATTCAGCGGCTGACGGACATGTATGGACGGAAGGTTTCACTCAGTCCGTCGAGGCGGGTAATGGTGAGCGAAACGATCAGTTCGTGCTGCCTGTCGTTTGACTGCCGCAGGTCAACACCCTGAAGGCCTTCACGCCGCTGCTCGTGGGCCAGGTCGTTGGCGTCCAGCCTTATCCGGTCGAGGTAATCATAGATCGCCCGATCGAAGATGAACTCGGCGTGATAGACCTTCTGCCAGTAGGCATTGATCTCCGGGTAGTCCACGCTGCCGGTTCGCAGGATCGAGGCGAGGAACTCTCTTGTCGCTTCGAACACATTCATACGCCGGTCCAGCATCGCCAATCTCAGATTCGCGGCTGATATGTCCGTTTGCCGCCGCGCGTTGCACCATTGCAGCAAAGCGATGGGCGCGCCGAAGACCGCCAGCGCCGGTACGACCAGAGCATCACCCCACTGACTTGCCACAGCGAGAAAGTCGACCTCAGATGAACCTGGTGCCGGGCTCCCGACCGGACTCATCCGGACGGCATCCCCAGCGTCACAAGACCCTGCCTGTCGTCAATTGACCAGCCGCCCGCCTGAACCCTTGGCACGATCATCGGCGAAGCGAGATGCACGTAGCGCTGGATCATCTCGGATTTCTTCCAGCCGCCGTACTGCATCAACCGGACCGGGTCGAGCGTCGAGGCGTAGAACCAGGTCGCCCAGGTGTGCCGGCAGGAGTGCGGCGTTGCATATTCAAGGCCGGCCTTCCCGATGGCCGCGGCGAATGCGCCCCGGATCTGGCCGCCACCGTTCTGCCGAATGACATAGGGATGCCCCTTGTCGGTCCTGAAGACCTGATCCTCTCCATGCGGGAGGTTTGCCAGGGCATCGCGCACCCGGTCGCTGAGCGGGACGCCACGCATCTCGCCGTTCTTTGTCCCGTCCCACAACGCCACGCGCCTTTCGTTGAGATAGACGTCCCGCCATTGCAGTCTCAGCGCCTCTCCGGTCCGCGCACCGGTTCCGATCAGGAATGTCACCAACCGCTTTGCGTGGCAGGCGGCCGCATCGATGAGGGCTTCAGCTTCATCGGGCAGGAAGAACCGGGTCCGACCGCCAGGCTGCTTCGGCCGGCGGATCCGGCGGTACTCGCACAGACCCTGATCCGCGGCGAAATTCAGGATGGCCGAGACGGGTGTAAAGAACTGGCGATTGATCGTCGACGGCGCGGCGGCCGGATAAACCCTGGCCGCAATGGAATCCAGCATCATCTGGTCGATGTCCTTCAACAGGACACCCTTGAAGCGGGGGATGATTCTGTCGAGAAAGCGCCGCTCTCCACCGGCATTCATGTATCCGATTGCCGCTTCCGCGAATGTTGCCCTTGCGCGGTCGCCAAAGACACTACGTTCCTGGATCTCGTGCTCGGTCTGAATACGGATCGCCTCGGCGATTTCCTTGTCGCGAGTTCCAGTGCTTTTGTACACTTTCCGTCCTCGGACAGTCCCGCGTAGGTAGAAGTATCCGTCCTTGGTCCTTCTGTAGAGAGCGAGGGGCATTTGTCAGGCGCCTCCAGGAGCTTCCGAACATGGTACGGCCTGCACCGTTTTGTCCTGCCGATGACGCAATAATAAGGGTGTTCTCGGAGTACGTCCTGAAGAGATCGCCGGCTTATCCTCAGAAAATCCGCCATCTCCTCCATAGTCATGAGGCGCTCTATCCGGTCCCCCCTCTCCCGGCAAAGTGGATGATGGCTGCCGAAGGCATAAGTTCACTCCTCCGGCAGTGCGCCGACGGTCCGGGATGCCGGCGACTGCCATCGACAATCATCCCGCTCTTGCGTGAAGTCTTCCGGGGATGCCTCCGGTCCCTCATCGCGGTTCGCCTCATCGATACGGGTGAGGCATTCGTCCCGCGATCGTGATTCCCTCAGCCGTGCCAGTCGGGGGCCGGCCGCGATTCGGCAAGGCACGGACGGACCCCGGTATCTCTTTGTCAGACAGCAATTTGCGAGACAGCAAATGGAGAGGATTGCGGAATGTTCAATCAGGGGAATCAGGATGACCGGGGAAAGCCGGACATGCAGCTCATCATGACGCCTTCGGGCACGCCCCCGAAGGAGATTGCCATCAGGGACGGCATCTACTGGGAAGGCGACCTGAACGTGAGGAACACGTGGTCCCAGCCCATAATGCTGGATCACATAAAGGTCCCCATCCAGCCCGACTACATAGACGTCTACCATGAAACGGATGCTGACGAGGATTGCACGGCCATACACAGGATACCGAAGGGCAGGGCAATGTCCCAGGTGCTTGAGCTGATCAATCCCGATGAAGCGTACAGGGTGAAACTCCATGTCGCATCGGCCCGCGGGTCGTTCCCGGACGACGGCGGGGTTTTCGGGATTGTCGTCCGGTGCATCCGCTTTCACCCCGAGCCGGAAATGATTGTCAGAACGCTCGTCGCGGAAGTTCGTCATCCCGCTTACTGCCGCTGAACACCGGCGGGCGCAGATCGCGCCGCAAGACTGACCCGCCCGGACGGATGCATCCCCCTCGGGCGCGAATATTCCCGCGAGGGCTTCCGGACAGGGTAACGTCACGCGTGCAGTTCCTCGCCGGCCCCGGGTTTGTCTTTCGATATGAAGGCCCGTGTCTCGTGTGGGATCGTAGACTGTTGGCCTCATCATTCAGCCTCCTGTTCCGGGATTTTTTCCGAAGACATCATCGGTAAATCTCCACAAACCATCTCATCGACATGGGTGAGGTGGTTTCCCCGCCGCCGTGATCCCATGAGCCGTTGCCGGTTCGGGCCAGTCCGCGCCGTGACGGAGCGCGGCCGAGCCCCGGCATCCCCTTCCGGGGCAGCAAAAGGAGATGATTGCGTCATGGATGAGATCGACCGGGCACACGTCCGCTATCGGGAGGCGTATGCCGTGCTTCTCGATTCCCGCAGAGAACTACGGAAAATCGGGGAAGCCCTGGAAACAACGCTGAAGGAGATCAGGGAACAGACTGACGAACAGCTCAGCATCAATACCTTCACAGAAGCCAGGAGATCGTCGTGGCAGGATGATTTCCCCGAGCAGAGCGTCGTGCAAAAGGCCTTTGAAACCGCTCAGGCCGCCAAGAAAGACATTCTGGCGGCTTATCGCGACCTTCCCGACGAAGAGCGGTCGATCTATGCTGGATTGCAAGATCTTCACAAGACTTCCTGAACGGAGCCAATGGGCATCTTCACGGATGCGATCACGTCGCCATCCGTGTTGCGCGCAACGACGATGTATCCGTCAAGGGAGTTCTCGATGACCGTTGCGTCATCGCGCCCTGTGCTCGTGAGCGCAGCCAGATAGAGGCGCAGGCGCTCGTTTTCAATGCGCAGACGCTCGTTTTCGCGATGAAGCAGCGCAATCGCCTGTTCGTGGCTAATGCTGGCGACGACCTGGCACGGGAATTTGTCGTGGTCCCTGCCTACGGCATCTCTCAATGTGAGTCGGGGTTCATGGGCAGATTTCCTGTCGTTTGGCATGTGCGTAATCCTTTCAATTACCGGTGAGCATCAGAAGACGGCCGGGTCTTGGCGTCTTCGGCGAGAGTTGAGTGATGGGAATAAGGTTTCATATAGAAACCTTATCGTCAATAGAGAGAATTTCTATATGAAACTATTTGAGCACACAGCGGCCCGGTTCATTCAATTAGGTGATTGCGCGGAGGCAGCTGAGGGCGGGCCAGGCGACCAAGATGCGCTGCTGCTGAAATACGCGACACGACGGTCACGCTTGGCTGAGGCGAATTCCATAGACCTAATGATCAGATCCGTTCCAAAAGCTCAAGCACCGCGAAAATCACGGAAGGCCAAATCGTTCTTGGGTGGTTTGGCGTTAGCCAGTGCGTATGAATTGCTCCTGACCTTCGATCTGTTGTGCAGTATCCATGATTCAATCGACAATTTTGGTAATCAAAATCGACAGAGGCTTGATATTATGACCTATAGATGCGATACGTATCATATAATTGCTGATTCAAAGGCCGAGGAAAGCACTATGGAGCACTTCGCAGTCGTTCAGAGCATCATCAAGGCCGCACTCTCGGGTGATGAGGCCGCCATGCGCAAGCAGGTGAGCCGCCTCGAAGCGCGGCTGCGCAAGAACGGGGCAGAGGAAGAGGTAGCAACGCTTGAGCGACTGCTCAAGGCGTCAACGGACGTGAAAGAGATGGCTCCAAGCCAGGTGGAGATTTCCCGCGCCCTCATCGCCGGTGAGACGCTGACGACGGAAGTGCATCCGCCTATAGACCGGGAGACTGGCGCCCAGCTCTGTCTGATCGATTTTCCGGGCGACGCAACGCCGAAGCCGGTTTATGGGGCAGCGGCGCACGAGACCATTGACGGACTGTTGGGCGAGTGGTGGAACGGGGCCGCTCTGCAAGCCGTCGGTGTTGAGCCGACGCGGTCTCTCTTGATCTACGGCCCTCCCGGCACCGGTAAGACCTTGACCGCGCATTACATCGCCGAGCAACTCCAATTGCCGCTTGTGACGGCGCGGATAGATGGGCTCATTTCGTCGTTTCTTGGCACTACAGCGCGCAATATTGCGAACCTATTCGACTTCGCAAATCGGTACGCATGCGTCCTTCTCCTTGATGAGTTCGATGCTCTCGCGAAGCTGCGTGACGACCCCCATGAAGTAGGTGAGATCAAGCGAGTGGTCAACACACTCCTGCAAAATCTTGATCGGCGCCGAGCATTTGGCGTGACGATCGCGATCACCAACCATGATGGTCTACTCGATTCTGCTGTGTGGAGACGATTTGAGACGCAACTCTTCATCAGCGAGCCAGAGCATTTTGCCCGCGAATCCTTGATCAGACGGTTCCTAGAGCCGATCAAAGTCGATTGGCCCACTGTCAGAGTCTTTTCCTATTGCCTTCCTGGCCGATCCGGCGCGGATCTAGAGCGCATCTGCCATTCGGTGAAGCGGTCGGTAGCCATGACCAATGAGAAGCCTGATGCGTCAGCTTTGTTCACAGCCTTGAGCGGCGTGCTCGGACGAATGCCGCAGCTCGATCATGCACCGGCCCGCATCCTCGCTGAAGATCACCAGGCGTTTGTGAGCCTCATCGCCAATGATCCCGATATAGGGCTCGACCAAAGGGAGATTGGCCGGGCGACGGGGACGACTCAAAGCCGCGTCAGCACGCTTAAGAGAGAAAAGCGGCATGTCGATATGGTGGAGAGGGTCCATGCCCAATAACCCAGTCCAAATTATTCTTAACGACACGGATTTCCACCGGGCACCGGACCCTGGTCAAGCCGCGGCCCAAAGATTTCTTCGCGGGCGTTGACAAGGCCTTCATCGTGCATCGCGACGGGCTCGCCGCGAATATCCAGAAGATCATCAATGAGGTGGAGGGAAGTTCCTATGGGCCCGCAACCTATGTGAAGGTTCAGATGCGAACCGAAGCGCTCGCAAAGTCCTATCGGCCAGTATTCTGGTTGTTCAAACCTGATCAGTTTCCGTGCGTTGGCGCCGAAGCAATAGGTACACTTTATTTTCGAGCACCGCTTATCTATCTGCGCGGTCTAAAGGCGCGTATTGAAGAGGCGGAGGCGTCAGTACGTATTGCCATCCGACAGAGAGATGGCAAACCCTATCGGTCACCCACCCTGAGGCGCGCTGAGGTTGGTGCTATCGAGTCGGTTTCGATCGCTTCACCTGCCGACAAACGGGATTTCTCGACGGCGGCGGCAATGGAAATTTTTGCCGATCCCACCACCGTGTCAGGCTATTAGATCGATCTCTTTGAAGCGCTGGATCCCCAAGAGATTGCGGCTGACGCCACGGGACGAACCGAGCTTTATCGGTCGCTGGAAAAACTGCTTCTGTCTTTCGGGCCGGGCACACGGACGCTTTTTTCCGTCCGTCTCGCCCGAATGCCGGTCCTGGAGTTTCAACTGACGCAGAACGAAGCCGATCCAGTCCTGGACAATAGGTTGGGGCTCGTACGTACCGATATAGCTCCGTCGACGGCGCCAACGCTCATTGATCGGGATGCTGACCGCCACGAGACAGCGCTCAGCGCTTTGCAACGTCATCCACTGGTGCGTGCGATCCGCCCGCCGATCCAGTTGCAACTGGTCGACACACCGCTGGTGTCCGAAGGGGATGCGTCCGATGCGGGGATCAAGCCGATCTCCCTACCAAGGCCCGTTCAAGATGCACGCTATCCCATCGTCGGCGTGATCGATTCCGGTGTCGGCGACATCCTTGATCCGTGGGTAGTGGACCGGTTCGATTTTCTCGACGCGGACGAATATGACGCTCAACACGGCACTATGGTGGCCGGCCTTATGACGGTGGGCCAACAGGTCAACAACCCGTCCATCGCCCCGGAGCGGGACGGCTGCCAGATCGTCGATATTCCACTTTATCCGGACGGTGATTTCCTCGCGCTCTATCCCAACGGGTTTTCAGAGTTTCTGGCCGAGGTGGAGCAAGCGGTGCGCGAAGCCTCTGAGAATCACGGGGTGCGCATCTTCAACCTGTCGATTAACGCCAAATCACCAGTCGATAGGCACACCTATAGTACCTATGCGGCGGAACTTGATCGCATCGCCGACACATATGGGGTGGTGCTTGTCAATTCGGCGGGCAATCTCAGCCAAACCGAGTCGCGTGCGCCTTGGCCGCGAAAGTCGACGGACGTTATCCGGTATTTTGCCAATCGCACCGATCCAGACACGATTTTCAAACCAGCCGAAGGCGTGCGGTCGATTTCCGTGGGCGCCCTTAATCCGCCAACGCTTGGCAGGGCTCATTTGGACGGTGCACCGACCGTCTACACGCGTCGCGGCCCAGGGCTCCAGGTCGGCGTCAAACCCGATCTGGCGGCGTTCGGCGGCGCAGGCGTGACGACGCCCGGCGCGTCTACGGGTCTGATGTCGATCAATGGCGAGGGTGCAGCGACGCCGGTGGTTGGGACGAGTTTCGCAGCGCCGCTGGTGGCGCGCAGCCTTGCGGGGCTCGACGCAGCAACGTCAGGCGGCCTGACGCCCGAAGCGCTTCGGGCGATGTTGGTGCACAACGCCGTGATGCCTGGGCCGTTAGCGAAGCCTGGTCTGAAAGATCTCGCCCGACAATTTGCAGGGTTCGGCCAGCCGACATCGGCCCAGAATATGCTGGAGACCGATGATCACCAGATCACGCTGCTGTTTCAAAGTCGCCTTCAAATTGGTGAGAAGAAGCCAGTGATCCTGCGCTTTCCCTTCGCGTGGCCGCAATGCCTAGTTTCGGGTGGTAAATGCTCCGGCCGCGCCCGGATTACATTAGTCTACGCCCCGCCTCTCGATCCTGCGTTTGGCGCAGAGTTCGTGCGCGTTAATCTCGAAGCCAGTCTCAAACAGCGCCAAGCGGAGAACGCTAAGGACGGTTCGGCGCGGTACACGAAGCAAATTGATGCGAAGTTTCTGCCCAAACGTGCAGGTCTAGCCGTACCTGAAAAAGCGCTCATCAACCATGGCCTCAAATGGTGGCCCATGAAACAATACGCTAAAACCTTTGACGAACACGGCATATCTTCGGAATGGCGGTTGGAGGTGACGAGCCTTGTGAGAGCGGAGGCGACGTTCCCCGCTGAA
Organism: Hyphomicrobiales bacterium; assembly: GCA_965198845.1. Taxonomy (GTDB): domain Bacteria; phylum Pseudomonadota; class Alphaproteobacteria; order Rhizobiales; family JAJFHC01; genus CBDAQD01. The sequence goes on along the minus strand of CBDAQD010000002.1, from coordinate 3,695,710 downwards.
GGTGTGCCCTTCGCCGTGCTCCTCACTATCGACGATCCGGATGGGGTCGCGCCAGTGTTTCAAGAGATGCAACAGGGTTTGCAGGCCAGCGCTGCTAACGCGCAAGCGCTCCAGACCGTGTTCCGCGTTCGCCCGCGGCGATAGCGCAGTCCGCACGGACATGTGGTCAAGAGCGGAGAAACTATTTTGCTTTTCATCAAGCTGTTTCGTTGTAGCCGAACGTCTTCAAATCCTCTCCACGAGATCTCGAGGCCAAGCCAGGCGCACCGGGGCGGCCCATTTCAGTTCAACATCAAACATATTGACGACCAACGGATTCAGGCTGATCAAGTGGAACTTTCCCGGTTCGCTGCCGGGTTTTACCCATTTCACCCAGCCATCCCCGTTTTCGTCTTCGCATACGCAGATCGCGCCTAAGGCTTCGGATGGCACGCCTACGACACTGCGCGAATAGAACAGTACATCGCCAGATTGGTAGGTCGGGACCATGCTGTCGCCTTCGACTTCCACACCCACGATATTGGAATCGTGGGGTAAGCCTGGCGGGCAAGCCACATGATAAAGGCCGTCGCCTTTCTCATAGGCATCGATCAGCGGTACTTTCGCCCCGGCACCCACCTTGCCTGCTATGGAAACAGGCTTGGCGTCGTCGAACAGTTCGCCGATGCGAACATCAAGAACTTTGGCGATGGAGATCAGCGTGTCTGTAGACGGGGACTTGGCGATATTGTCGCTTTCTATTGCCGCGATATACGGGCGCGATATGCCGGCGGCATCAGCCAGTTCATACTGCTTCAACCCACGTTGTTTTCTGATCTCTCTAATGCGCATTTTCATGTCAGGATTTTAGGCCCGCAGACCGGGTGATGCGATAATCGTGCAGAAACATTTGTTTCTATTTGCAACATTTTGCTTACATGAGTTAGTTTCCATAAGAAACATTTTGCATGTCTCAGTTCGCAACATACGTAAAGGTGGTTGCCACCAGCCGGAGCGATCTTGCGAAGGAAATGGGTATTAGCCGTCCATATCTGTCTTTGATCCTGACTGGAAGACGCCGCCCCTCGCTTGAGCTGGCCATTCGCATTGAACGGCTGACGGACGGCGCGGTCCCTGTCAGCAGCTGGATCGCTAATGAACCAAACCCCGAAACCGAGGATACGGCGTGACGGGTGGTTTTTCCTCATCCACCAGTTCCTCAATCCTTCTCCCGCGTCGCCTTTTCGCGGGAGCCAGCCGCCGGGCCGGGCATCAGCCTCCAACCAGAGCCCGGTCCGGCGGCGATCCATTTCCAGTTCGCAGGCCCGCGCGGGGTTTTCATGCATTCCCCTCAGCGTCGGGCGGCGGGCGGGGCCGCTGGGGACCCGCCCGTCCGTACGAGCGTTTCCTCCCCGACTGGCCGCGGGGGTCTTCGGGCGTTCGCGGCCGTTTTTTCGCGAGGCCATCATGGACGCATCCGGCGAACAGTCCCATGACTGATCCGGTAAGCATCACCCACGACGTTGCGGGCGGACGCACGGTGCCGCTGCAGGCGGGTTCACATTCCCGGCGTCTTGGTGATGTCGAAAATGCGGGGACACACTGGACAGCGCAGGAGGTGGCCCTGCTTCTGCGGAAGGCTGCGTTTTCTGCCGGCGGCGCAGTGCGGTCACGACGCCGACGAGCCTTTTTCAACGGAGGGCGCGGCGCGATAAGCGGTACACCAGCCTCCTTCCGCAAGGACCGGTTCCGGTCCGGCGATCAGCCGTCAATCGGCATCGAACTCCACATCGGTTCTGCAGGCCGGGCATTTTGTACTGAACGAGTCCGCGAGGCCGGGTATGCCGGACCTGTCTTCAAGCTTCTTCCATTTGTCTTCGAACGCGGCCAGTTCGCCGCGCAGCACTTCGAGTTCCTCGTGTGCTTCCCGCAAATATATCCGAAGCTCTTCAGTAGAAGGGTATTCCTGTATGTCTGACAATTTGCGCAAGTCAATAGCTCCTCAGGTCAGTTTGTCCGCCAACGGTCTTTATTGCTGCCGGAACGCGGGGACAAGGACGGCAAGCGTTCATATCGGGCTGGGCTCGGACGGGTACGGTCATCTCGCGATCAGGCTCGCGGCCGGCGGCCGCGAGTTGCACCAGGTGGATGCGGCGATCTGCGAACACATGGGCAGGTTGTTCCTGGACTGTGCCGCGGCGATCCGCGGACACGCGGCAGCCGGGGGCGAACCGGAGCCCGATATCAGTGCGCCGCTGCCGGGCATTGCGGAACAGCGGGCGGCCGAAGAGGCCGCGCAGTGATGCATCGGGCGGGTTCACATTCTCGGCGTCCTGGTGATGTCGAAAATGCGGGGACACGCCGGACAGCGCAGGAGGTGGCCCTGCTTCTGCAGAAGGCTGCGTTTTCTGTCGGCGGCGCAGCGCGGGCAGATGTAATGCGGAGGGGCCGCGCCTGTGGACCGGTAGACGGTGTCGCCGGCTTCGGTGTGGTGCACATCGAATCTTTCGAGAAATGCAGGAAAGCCGCCGCGGCCTTCCAGATGTTCCAAGCGGGCCTCAAGCACACTGGCCCGTTCGGCCAGCTCCGAAACCCGATCCCACAACTTCACAACGTTCAGGAGTGCCTTGATGGACGATAATGCCGGCATTGAAATTCCTCATGATCACGGGGATGGCTATTACCTGAACCCCTGTGAATGGGCTGCGTTCGTCTTGACCCTCGGCCCCGAGATTCTCGACTCGTTCACAATATCGATCGGCGAGGTTCCGGCGGAACATGGCCGCCACCCCGGCGTTTCGATGAGCGTGACATTTGCCCGTTCCGGGTGTGCCTGCCAAATCGCAGACACTACCCCAGCCGATGAGGATCATGCCCATGACTGATCCGGCGCACATCATCCATGACGATGTGCAGGAGGTCTTCTGCGACGCGTTCAGGCGGCGTGTGGGGCGGGGGACCGGAAAGGTCGGGCTGGACGTGCTGGCGGATGCCACGGGGTTCGATGTCCGCACGCTCAAGTCCTGGCGGGACGGCGAGAACACGCCGTGTTTCTACAGGATGCTCCGCCTGTGCGCCTATTTCGGGCCGGGGTTTACGTCGGAGATCCTGGCACCCGCGGGCCAGGGCGGGGTCGAGGACTTGGCGCCGGCCTCGGTCGATCCGCAGGCTGCGGCCACCGACATGGTGACGGCGGCCGGCCAGCTCCTGGAGCGGCTGCGCGACGGGCGGTTCTGCCACGTGGACCGGGCCGTCATGGGCCCGCTGCTGATCGAGATGAGCCGCGCCATGGAAGCGCAGGGCCGCGCCATGACGGGCAATCCCGTCGAGGAGGCGTGAGCGTGATTGCGGAGCGCACGCGATATGGGGCAGCCGGCGCCGGCCGGGTCACAGCCAGGGGCAGAAGTGGTGGGCAGCCGCGTACCGGTGCACCGACGGCAAGGGCTATCTGCGGTCCCGCGGCGATTTCTCGCAATAGTCGATCCACATCACGAGAAATGCGTACTGGAGATTCTCGCCCCGGGGCTTCGTGTCTTCGGCGCACCGGCGGAGACGGCTCGTGAAGTCGCCGATGTCCACAACGCCGGCGGCCGCGAGACTGTCCACGAGGGATGTCAGGACGTGGCTCTGCGCAGCGGCAAATTTCTGGTCGTTCTCCGCCGCCCGTGCGGCCGCGGCTTCGATGATGCGAAGATCGCCCTCGCTGAAATCTTTGGACATGACGGGGTCCTTTCAGGGTTCTGGATTTCCGGACATTCCGGGGATATGCGACCCGTTGACTCATGGTCATGCGCGCTCCCGCGGCCGCAAAGACATGGCTGACACTGCCGGCGAAAGATTGCCGAACTCCCGAGCGAACGGGACTTGCGCGCCGCGCGACGGCAAACCCATCGACACGGTTCCGGAGGGCCGCGCAGGCCTGCCGCGACATGATGCGGCGGCAGCCGCGTGGCCTCCGGAGGCGTTCCCGGCCGATGGCCGGAGAGCCCCGCAGGCCGATTTTGACTCGGGCGATGCGGCATCCCGGTCCGGGCTTTCAGCTGTCCGATATTATCTTGTTCGGATCGTACATCCGGGTCACCGAGTGCGCGCACAATGGGCAGGAAAGGTCCTTTTCCTGGACGCCGGCAAAGGCAAATTGCGGATGCGGCCGGACGGATGCCACCTCCATCGGCGCCCGGCACCTGGGACAGGGAGGTCCATCCGGGGCGCCCGATTTTCCCTGCAGCCCGGCCTCCAGCTCGGCGAGGCGGCTTTCGAGAGCGGCCAATCGCACGGGGACATCACCAAGCTGGTTCCAGAGAGGAATTCTGCCGAGAAGTTCAGTTATGTCGTCAATCGCACTCACGCCACATCCTCACGCATTCGTCAACGCAAACAGCCCAGTATCCTTTGGGTGAGTGATGATTGCAATGCCCCCGGGCAGCGAATACTGCGCGTAAACGCTAATACTGCAATTATTAGTTGTATAGTTCAATTTTATCGTGTTATACGCGCGTCCGGATCGTCATCTCCATGCGTGCGGCACCCAGCCGGCACCACCGCAGCAAGCTTATCCTGTTCCTTGATGTGGGGGCGCCGGCCAGGCGTCTTGTCATATGGAGCGGCCGTTGGTTTGCGTAATACGGCCGACCGGTCCGGTGACGGGTCGCGGACAGTCTGTGTACTTGGCGCAAGCTGCGCTGGGACCGCGGCCCGTCATCTGCGTACGGACCTTATAGCGCGGATTCCGTCTCCGCGCCATCCCGCAAACACGAAGCTTTCGGCATTTGATAGGCAGATGTGCCGTGCAGGCCACACAAGCGGTGGCCACGGGATTTTGACCGGCAGCAAGGGTGGCCGCCGGAGATTCCGGCAAGAGCCTTCCCGCGAAACGAAGACGGCATGCCCGCCGGCTTCAGGGCGGCAATGCCGGACCGGATCGCGGCGGACGGGGGTGCGCCGTGAGTGACCGTCCGGACATGGTCTATTACCGCGAGCCCGGGAGGCAGACCGCCGCCCGCATTCTCGAGCGGGTCAGCGTAATTGACGGCAGAGAAAAGGTCGACGCCGTGTCGGTCGTCGATTGCGCCACGTTGCTCCGGGACCGGGGCGAGGCGCTCTTCAACCTGCATCACGACGGAGTCGCCGCTGGTGCGGCGGACCGATCGAACGCCTGGCAGGCGTTCCAGTTCGCGACGGCCCTGGCGCGCTGGCACAGCCGTCTGGCGCGGCAGGAGAAGCGGTCATGACGGCGCGGAGCCTTCCCGACCGGCTGATCGCCCAGGCGCTGGTCTGCGCGCTCAAGGGCAGCGACGTGCGCCGCGAGGACCTTGCCGCACTGGTCCGGCTCGCCGAAGAGGCCGCGGCAGCCGGCGAAGGCCGGACCGCAACCGGCGAGCTCCTGCTTGCCGCGACCCGGGTCGCGGTCAGTCAGTCCTGCGCCGGCCGTTCGGCTCTGACTCTGGACACGTGAGCCCGGCTGCATCACCAGACCATGCACGGCGCACTGCCTGACAAGGAACCGGAGTTCTACTGGCAGCGGGGGGCAATGGCGCGATGAGCCAGAACAGATCATCGGCTTTCATGGCGCAGCGGATCGAACCGCCGGACAGTCTCGACGACTTTGGCATAGCGGCGGCACCGGCGGTCAACTTCGCGCTCAACGACCCAAACACGAAGGTTCGGCAAAAGTGCTATGAGGTCATCACGGCGATCGAAGATAAACTCGATGCATCGACCTATGGACATATTCACTCGATGGTCGGCAAGGACTTCTGGCTCGAATTGATCGAGCACACGTCTGTCAAGGAGACCTATCTTAATACGGTCCAAGCCGCCGAATTGCGTGGAGATCCCTCGGTCAGCCGGTTTGAATTCGGCGGCATTACCTGGGAGCGGTACCGGACCGGCTCCAAAGCCGAAGAAGACGTGGGTGCGCCCTTCATCGGGGCGAAGCAAGCCCAGTTCTTCCCTGTCGGCGTGCCGGATCTGTTCCTTACTCGGTTTGCGCCGGCGGATTATCTGGAGACGGTCAATACGATCGGTCTGCCGCGATATTCGCGGCAGTTCGAGATGCCGAACGGCAAGGGTGTGAACCTCGAGGTCCAGGCCAACTCGATCAATCTCTGCACCAGGCCGGCGGCGCTGCGTCAGGGTACGACACCCTAAGCACCTTTTGGTAGAGCGGAAACAATTGGACCCGGCGGCCCTGAGCCGCCGGGTCGATCGATCTGCGAACGGGATCCGCACATGGGCATCGACACGATGGCGGCGCGCGCCGTCGCGTCCGCCTTCCGGCGGCTGGGCGTCGCTGCCGTCTATCACGCGGCGGACGACGGGCGCGGCGCGGGCGAGCCTGTCCCAGGCAAGCCTGTCCTGGTCATTCCTGTCCAGGCGGACGGCGATCTGGCGGGGGTGCTGCAGGACGTGAGCATGTCGGCGAACCTGTTCGAGATGCAGGTCTCCCAGGTGCCGGACATCAAGGTGGGCGCCCGTCTCGTCTTCGGGGGCGCGACATACAAGGTACAGGCCAAACCGACACATCCCGACGGGAACCGTCTTGTCTGGCGGCTCGACTGCGCGGAAGCGGAGCCGCTCGAGGGGGGAGAGCGGCATACAGGCGCGCGTACATAGATGAGGCTGCATGCGGCGATCAGGGGCGATCTCAAGCGCCACATGGCGGACGAGGTCCGGGCGATCAGGCGCGCCTTGAGGGAGGCTTTGAAGGAAGCCGGCACGGGCCTGCGCGACGATCTGTGCGAACACGTGGCGGCCGCCGATCTGGGGCGGCTTTCGAAGGCCTGGGCGCACCGGCAGTTCGCGCGCCGGGGCCGGCGCCGCGTATCGGACGTGATGTCGGTGGTCTACGTGAAGGGCCGGTCCGCGAACAGGGCCGTGGAGGCCTTCGAGTATGGCAGTGTGGTGAGACCGGTGAACGCGCGCTACCTGGCGATCCCCACCCACTTCAACCGCAAGTCCGGACGGCGCGGGGCAAAAGTGCTGTTCCGGCCCGACCAGATACTGAACGGGTTCATCCGGCGCTCGCGCAAGGGTACGCTGATCCTGTTTGCGAAGACACAGCGTGCGCAAAGAAAGATCAGGGGACGCGTTCGCGACCAGGCATATGTCAATGACCGCCTGCTTGGCTCGGGCCGGGTGAGGCGCACGCAGGCGATCCTCGAATATGGTGCCGTGCCGATGTTCATCCTCGTGCCCGAGGTGCGGATCGGGAAACGGCTCGACATCAGGCGTATCGCCGCGGGCTGGATGGACCGTCTGCCGGAGATCACGATCAGGCACATGGAGATCGAAAGCGACCGCCAGCGGACGTGAGGCGGCGATTGCGGGTGTGGTCGCTTTGGTCAGGGGACGATCTCTGCTGGCGTGAATGCGATCATGATCCCGGAAGGCATTGCCGTTGTGGCAACACCTTCCGTTCACGGTAACGGCCCTGGGCATGTGTATCTGGTGTGTCGCCGACGGACCGCGGGCGACGGGAGGCGGCTTCTGACCAGACCGTCTCCCGTCGCCATCGGCAGTCGCATGGTCCTGCTACGCGGGGAGGACCATTGCGGACAGAAGAAGACATGACAAATATGGCGGATTCAGGTCAGGCCGGCACCACATTCCCGAATGATGCTGATATGCCCGTCAGCAGACGTGAGGCGGCGATTGCGGGTGTGGTGAGGGCGGCGGTTCGCGCCGCGGCCATGGTCGACTGGCCTCAGGGGCTTTCGGGTGCGCAGAAGGTGATGCGGGAGAGTGCCAAGGATTAGGCGTTGCCGGACATTGGCCTGATCGTGATTGCCGACAGCGATCCGGGTGAGCCGGACGTGTTGTTGTCGCCGCTCACCTATTCGTGGCGTCATGAAGCCGAACTTGAGATCCGGTTCGCCCATGCCGACCAGGCGATGCGGATCGCCGGCCTCGACGCGATCGTTCGGGCTCTCGGTCAGACCTTCGCTACGGACGACACCCTTGGAGATGCGGTCGATTACGCGGAACTGACCGCACCGGAAACGGAAGAGGATGCGTTTGACGGCGGCGTGCCGGAGCGCTCGGCCCGTCTTGAAGCGGTGCTTTATTACGACAGTCCGACGCCCGCGGGCTGAGACCGAACAATCCATCAATCCGCAAACGAGGAGATGAACGATATGGCACGAGCACGCGCCTATGGTTCGGATGCGACCCTGAAGGGTGCATTCGAGGCGGCTTACGGTACGCCGCCCGCAGACGATTACCGCATGCTTTCCTTCCGGTCGTCGACGCTGGGCGCCACGAAACCGCTGGGCGTCGATCCGCTTTTGGGGCACGGCCGGGATGCCCGGGATCCCTACTACGAGCCGTTGAGCGTCAGCGGTGACGTGGAGGTCCCGATCGACCTGCGCGGCTTCGTGTTCTGGCTCAAGGCCCTGTTCGGGGTGCCTGTAACGACGGCTTCGGCCGCGGGCTCGGATATCGACGGTGACGGCGATACGGACGCCGACGACCGGGGCCACACCCATGTGTTCACGTCGGGGGGGCGAACTGCCCAGCCTCGTGCTTAAGGTCGGCCATCCCCGGCTCGTCCGCCCGAAGTTCCTGCTCTATGACGGCGTCAAGGCGGGTGCGCTTTCCTTCGACATGGCCCGCTCAGGCCCTGCCAATGCGAGTGTGTCCGTTGTCGGGCGGAACGAGACGCAAGGCGGCGCCACGCGGGACGCAGGCGCCGGCGCATATGCCGTCAGGCGGTTCCAGTCCGGGCGGGGCTCGATCCTGGTGGGTGGCGTGGAGGCGGGCAGCATCACGGCCGGCCGGTTCTCGTTCTCCAACGGTCTGGAGGCGGTGGAGACGATCCGGGCCGACGGACTGATCGAGGCGGTGGATGAGACCGAGGCAACGGCGGAAGACTCCGTGACGGTGCGGTTCTCTGGCGCGGACGCGTTCATCGAGGCGGGTGCGGCCGAGACGCCGGTAGCGCTCAGGTACCGCTTCGCGATGCCGGGCGATAACCGTGAACCGGCACCCGTGACGCCTGAGACCATAGGCGACCTCATGCGGTTCCACGGCGTGGCGGACGCGTTCGCGGACCTGTACACGCGGCCGTTCAGGGAGCTTCTCGTGGAGGGAAACGGATCAGGGTCCGCGCCGAGTGGCATTTCGGCGACGGACCCCGCTACTGCCGCGGGTGCCGGGAAGGGGACGCGCCCTGCGCCCGGGGAGCCCGGGGGCTAGACGGACAATATTGCCGCTACAAGGAACATGCGCCCCGCACGGTCCAGGGCTGGCAGGTGTGGCATATCGCCCTGCTCATGGCCGGCCAGATCAGGGTCGCCGCCTCAGGCGCGGTGACGGGCATCGACATGGGTGCCGACCTCGAACAGGCCGCGGGGCTGGGGCTCGACCCGGAAATCGCGGCCGAACTCATGGCCCAGGCGGAAGCCGGGATCGTGGCGGCGTACCGGCAGGTGCAAGGCAGACAGCAGGAAGGGTAGGACGGCATGCCGGGACGCAACAGACGATCGGTCTCGATCGTGCTCGGTGTCGAGAACGTGGCCGTGGTGGAGGAGGCCCTCAAGGGTCTCGGCAAGCGCGGGGAATCGGCCCTTGCACGCATCCAGAAGGCCTCCACGCCTGCCTCGTGCGGCCTGCTTGCCGTCAACGCGGCGGCGGATGAAGGCCGGGCGGTCATGGAGGGCTGGGCGGCGCGGGCCGGCGGCGGCGCTTCGGTGCTGCGCGCTTTCGGACCGGCGGGCCTTGCCGCGGCCGCGGGGCTGGGTGCGGCGACAGCGGGGGCTTTTGCGCTTGCGCGCGCCACACGGCGCGCCGTTGATGAGGCCTCCGGGATAAGGGACCTGGCCGACCAGGCGGGCCTTGGGGCGGAAGCCTTCCAGGAGATGCGTATCGCGGGTGAGGCCTATGGCATCGCCCAGGATGCCATTGTCGACGGCTTCAAGGAGCTGGCTCTGAAGGCGGACGAGTTCGTGGCGACCGCAAAGGGCCCGGCCGAGGAGGCCTTCACGAGGCTGGGCTTCTCTCAAAAGGAACTCAGCGTCCTGCTCACCGATACCGACGCCCTGTTCCGCGAGGTCATACGCCGCATGGGTGAGCTTGAGAACGATGCGGCCCGTATCCGTGTGGCCGACGAGATCTTCGGCGGGACGGCGGGCGAGAAGTTCGTGCGGTTCCTCGACGACGGCGTTGAGGGTATCGACCGGCTGCGCCGGGACGCGCGTGACGCCGGCCGCGTGATCGACGAAGACGTGGTCGCGCGCACCGACGAGATTGCCGACCGGTTGAAGGAGATCGAGAACACGATCAGCGACAACTGGCGCAAGAGCCTGGTCGATCTGGGTCCCGTCCTGCTCGGTGTCTCCGAACACTTTGCCGAAATCGCGAAATTCGCCGTTCAGGTCGCCGATGCCCTGGACCTGACCACCGCGCAAGGCCGGCTTGAGCGCCGTGTCGAGGCCTTGAGCACAGGGATCGCGAAACTGACGCGGGAGAAAGACGCCCTCCTTGCCGAACGTCCGGATGCCAATCCCCTGAGGCGGTTCTTCATCGACCGCCGCGTAGCCTCGATCGATGCGGCACAAGCCCAGCCGGAGGCGGGACGAGGCGAGGCCGGCGCCGATCTCCGGCTGATCAACCGGAGCAATGACCTGGCCAAGGGCAACAGGCGGGACAGGAAATCGCAGGAGCCCGGCAAGGTCCGGGACCCGAAGGCGGAAGCCGCGGCACGGCGCGCGGCCGAGCGTGAGGCCAACAAGATCAGGCAGGAAGGCATCCTGATCACCGAGCGTTTGCGCACCGCGCAGGAGAAATACGAGGCAGCGCTTGCGAAAGCCGATGAGCTCGTCAAGGCGAACGCGATCGATGTGGTGACCTACAACCGCCTGATCGCGGAGGCCGAGAAGAACAGGCTTGCCGCCTCGAAGGATGCCACCGACGGCATAATCCGGGGCATGAGGGCTTACGCCGACGAGGCGCTCGATCTGGGCAAGTCGCTCGAACGGTTCACGCGCACAACCTTCGACGGCCTGGAGGACAGGCTCACGGAATTCGCGAGCAGGGGCAAGGCCGACTTCAAGTCCCTTGCCGACACGGCGATCGCCGAACTCAACCGGATCGCCGTGAGTCAGGCGTTGGGAAACCTCTCAAAGGGCCTTGAGAATCTGTTCGGTCTCGGCGGACCCGGCGGCAATTCCGGTTCGGGAGGCGCGCCGGTGAACTTCGCCGGGCTCTACAACCGCGGTGGATCCTTCACGGTGCCAGGACCGCCCGGCCGCGACCGCCCGTTCCTGATCGGGCTTTCGGGCCGCGAACGGGTCGACGTGACGCCCGCGGGCCGGGCTTCCGGCGGCGGTGTCACCGTCAACGTCATCAACCGGTCCGGCGTGGATGTGGACGTGTCGGAACAACGGGAGACCACGGACGCCAATGGCAACGTGTCGATCGACGTCTTCCTCGATAAAGCGGAAGCCCGTTTTGCGAACAACATCCGGAGCGGGAACGGACCGATACCCCCGGCCCTCGAGAGAACATACGACGTCAAGCCCCGTGCGAGCTGACACTATGCCGGGGCCGTGAACATCAGGAGGAGGACATCCCCATGGATGCAATAATCGCATCGGCCCTCGCCGCGCTTGCAGGCCTCATGGGCGTCATCATCGGCGCCCTGCTGAACGCGATGGCGAATTATGCCCTCGAAGAGATGGAGGACCGCCACCGGAAACATCGCTCCGGGCAGTCCGGACGGGATTCCGTCCTCCCGAAGGGCATATGTATCATGCATATACCTTCCGGCTGTGGCGGCACTCGGGAGGCGGAGCTCCCTTCTGTCCGAAGGTATGGTCATCATGACCACACCTTTCGGGCCCGGCAATGCTCAGGCGGCGGGGTTCGGTCCTGTCTTGAGGGTATTCGTATGATACGAATACCTTTCGGGCCTGACCACGCCCGGACCGCCCTCAAGACAGGCAAGGAGGCCTGCTGACGATGGAAGCCTGTCTGAGGGGTCAGATCGAGGATCACGCCCTGGCCGTCCGCACACTCGACCGGCCGGTCCCGATCGTGCGTGTCGTCGAGGACATGGGCGTGGAGGCCATGGCCCAGCCGTTCATCGTCATCGTGAACGGTGAGGCGGTGATGCGCGCGTGCTGGACGATGACGGTTGTGGACGGCAATGACGCGGTGTTCACCATCCTCCTGCTCAACGGTAACAACACCCTGCGCTGCAGGCGGCTGTCGCCGTGGCGGCGATCGCGGCCAACTTCATTCCGGGCATCGGGCCATTCGTCTCGGCCGGTATCGCCATTGGCGGCAATCTCCTGATCAACGCCTTCCTGCCGGCGGCGGCCCCGCGCGCGCAGGCCCAGGCCGGATCGGAGATCTCGCCCACCTACACGCTGTCGGCCCAGGGCAACCAGGCCCGCCTCGGCGGTGTCATCCCCGTGTTCGCCCGCCCGCGCCGGTTCACCCACTTCGAGCGGGCCGTGAATGTGAGGGTTCCGGCACACGATGCGAGCGCCCCCGCCAGGGTCGTTCTGGGGTCGAGCGCCACGGCGGCCACCAATACGGACCTTGCGACCGCGACCTGGACGCTCAGGCGTGTCGGTTCAACGGGCGATTACCGGGCCAAATGGACCGTCAGGGCCCAAAAGCTGTGCCGCGACGGCGGCAGCGGCCGGTATATGGCGGCCGGCGATCCGGTCACGGTCGCGGCCAGGACCGTGACGGACCTGGCAATGACGACCGTGCGCCAGCAGATCCGGCTGCCCGAACGGGGCCTGTGGCGGTTGGAGGTGACCGGCCATGAAGACAGCGTCAATGCCGCGGTGACCCTGATCCGGATCACGGGCGACAATGTGCATGCCTTCTCCGAGTTCACCTATACGGCCGAGGAGGTCTCGGGCTCAGGCATCGAACTCAACCTCGGCGGTAGCGCCTCAGGCCCGTTCCCGGCCTGCCCGCCGCACCGCACGGTCAGGCGTATCGCGGTCGACTACATCGCGCCCGGCGGCATCTGGTATCACCAGCGCGAGCAGTCGACGCTGTCCAATACGCAAGTCACGACCCGCGTCGAGGTCAGGCGCATCGACGACCGGGGCCGGCCGCTCGAGCAACGGTTCACGTCGCTGGGCTCGAGACGGACATGGGGGCACGCCGCCTCGAGCCTGGCCCAGAACGCGCGGCGCTGGACGGAGGTCTACGAGCTGCCGGCGCGTGCACGCTACGAGGTGCGCGTCACTTATGTGGGCTTCGATACACGCGGTGCGAGCATCCTCGCGCGCGGGGACAGGCTCACGTGGGCGGGCCTGCGCGGCTATGTCGGCGGCAGTCCGGTGCGTGACGACGTGACCAGGATCGCGGTGAAGATGAAGGCCACGGGCCAGCTGAGCGGTCATACGGCGCGGCGCCTCAATGTGATTGCCACGCGCAGGCTTCCCGCATACGCGACCGGCAAGGACGGCACGGTCACGCAATCGCCGCCGGCCGCCACACGCTCGATCGCCTGGGCGGCCATGGATCTGCTCACCAACACCGACTATGGCGCGGGGTTCGCGCTGGAGGACCTCCTCCGTCACCCTCAGCGGTGCCGCCAGCGGCCGTTACCGATATCTCTGGTCGGACGGCACAGTAGCCTATGCATATGACAGCCGCGCGCGCCGGGTCGTCGCCTGGGACGAGGCGACAGGACGCCGCCGCTCCGCACGTGACATCTCCGCCACAAGAGCAGACGGGCTCTGGGGCGCGGGCAATATCCTCTATGCGCTGCAAGACGGAGGCACCCGCGGTTCCACGCTCGCCGCCCATTCCAGGACCACGAGACGTGCCGTCCCGGCAAGCAATGTCATGGTGGCGCCGGGGTTTGCCGGCCTGGGATCGGGACTGTGGGCCGACTGCACCACGGCCTGGATGGCAGACGGCACCACGCTCAGGGCCGCCACCCTGACCACGGGCGCGCGCAACACCTCAAAGGACGTCACGGTCCCGGAACCGGAAGATGATGATGACGAATTGGACTTCTTCGGCTCCATAAGGCGGACCTACGCCTCCGACATCACCGGCGACGACGATGACCTCTGGGTGCTCATGGACACCGGAACCATCCTGCGCATCGCAAAGCCGTGAGGAGGGACGAGTTATCGGGATTTATGAAAATGGCGGATCCGTATTTTGCGCCTTGCGTTCACGCTTCAGTCGCACATTCAAGACCTTCCAAGCCCCGAGTACGAGGAAGCTCAGAATGAGAAACAATACAGGCGGTCCAGCGTCGGCCAGAAACGTCTCCATCCAGATGTGTGACAAAAATAAAAGGATGGCACATCACTCAAACCAAGGATCAGGACTGGCGAATGCGCAGCGTGAGTTCCAGTGCCTGCACGGAAAGACACCTTCGCCGGCCCACGCCGGATCTTCATTCGCAAGCGGACAAACCCCATGAACACGCCAGACCAGACGAGAGAACCCTGGCACCTGAAGAAGGAGATCCCCATCGCGCTCATTGTGGCCGTGCTCCTGCAGACCGGGGCTGCGTTCTACTGGGCGGCCTCGGTCGAGGGCAAGATCAACGCCGTCGACATGCGGGCCCAGGCGAACAGGCGCGATATCGCCGCCATGGACGGCCGCCAGGACAAGATCGGCGAGGTCGTCATCCGCATGGACGAAAGCCTCAAGGCCATCCGCGCCACACTCTCCAAGATCGAGAAGAAACTCGAGAGGTGACACCACAACAGGTGTCCGTGAAGCAAATGTGGCGGCAAAAATTATCAAGGGCGGGAGTGGCCGGCTTCGAATAAAGGTGACGGGGGCCACGGAAATTCCCATGCACGCACGGCAGTGGACGTGAACGGAAAGAGAATGAGCCGGGCGGAAGATAAGAAGTGCGCGCGTCCACCCGGCTCTGACCGGTGAAAGTTCCTGTGAGATGTGAAGGTTCCCGTAAGATGGCTGTTCGTGGGGTGCCTTCCATCACCAGCCAGTATTTCGGTACCCTGACTGTCCAACGATCAGCAACACCGCCGTCATGAACGCACCCGCTTTCGTGCGGTTTCGTCGTCCAGATTGGGGGCAAGGGGAAAAAGTGAGCCGGGAGAGGGTTGGGTTCTCCCGGCTCAGAGTCGATGCCATGTAGCACTGAATTTTTGGGGTCGAATCAGCCGCCAAGCACCAACCTCAATGCGCTTATCCCGTTCACCCGCCGGATTGCAACACCGCCGTCATCGAAGCACCCGCTTTCGCGCAGTTTCGTCGTCCAGATGGGGGGCTAGGGGTAAGTAAGTGAGCCGGACGAGGAAAGTTGGGGAATAACCCCCGCCCGGCTGCGATCACCATTGCCACAAAGGGGCTGATAATGGTGGTACCTCAGCTCACGGGACTGAAATTCTCAGGGAAAGCCGGGCGGAACGGGGGTCTTGGGGCTGTGCGCTCCGCCCGGCTCCCGGCCGGTCCATCCGTCAAGCCGCAGGGCTGGCAACGGCCGTTCTTCGCAGCCCAGAGGGGCAATCGGCTGCGGAGCAGAACCTCAGAATTCCAGACGGTCAATTGTCGGGGGATGTGTCGGTTTGGTTGAATCAGTGAGGAACCGGTCATTCGGCGCTCCCGAATCCCGACACTCTCTCAAACCCATTCTACTTTAAGGGGAAATTTGTTCTTTTGTCACGACTAAAAGTTGCAGTTCATTTGGGCGGCCCGGCTTTGTGAAGTCTGCATTCTGGAGGACGTAAGAGCCGGGCGAGGGCAGCTGGGGAATAACCCTCGCCCGGCTCTCGGCCGGTCCATATGTCTAGCCGCAGTGACTGGCAACGGCCGTTCCAAAAAACCGAAGGCTGATCGGTTCAAGGGAGCCGACACGTCCAAATACGCGACGGTCAATACTTTTGGGGGATTGCTTCGAGCGCTCTGCTTCTCTGAATGACCGATTATTCGGTGTTTCCGAATTCCGGCGCTCTCACCAGCCCCCGCCAATGACGAGGAGATAGAATAGTGAATGACCGCCGTCAATCAAGAGGGCATTGCGCAAAAATGAGATCTGATGAGGTGAGAGCCGGGCAAGGGTGTCACGGTCTTGCCCGGCCCCATTCCCCAGCTTTCAAGGTGCTGTCCTTCCTGCCGCTCTGTGCCGGAAGGTCAAGCCGGGCGACGGCGACTTGGGTAAGCCTGATGGCCCGGCTCCGGTCGCCGACGTGTTGAGGGTTCACTCTTCCGTTCGCAGCGACTACCCTACACGTAACCCGACTATTTACTGGCAACAACTCCGCCATCTCAAAGGCTGCCGTATTCGCGCAATTTCGTCGTTCAGATTGGTGGAAATTGCAGTGTGAGCCGGGCGAAAAGACACGGGAGGACCTTCACATGCCCGGTTCCGGGGCACTGCCCTTTCCGCCTGTTACATAAGGGAAGGATGAGCCGGGCGAGGGAGTAGTTTTCGCGCCCGGCTCTGCTCCTCTGTTTCCAGGGTGCTCCCCTTCGTCCGTTCCATGACGAAAGGATGAGCCGGGCGAAGGGGGTACGGTTCCCTTGCCCAGCCCAAGGCTGGTGTCGGATGGCATCCAAGGCAGAACGACTCGCCACCAGCCAAAGCCCGCTTATCCCGACCATTCGCCGGCAGCAACACCGCCGTCATCGAATAGGCTCATCATTCAGTTTTTTGTCGTTCAGATAGGTGGCAAGGGTTGGTGCTCGCGGTGGAATTCGGTATCTCGAGCTTAGAGCCAAAGGTGAGCCGGGCGGGGCGACTTGCGCAAGCCTTGCCGCCCGGCTCCGGCCGGTGAAGGTTCCCGTGAGATGGCTGTTCAGGGGGTGCCATCCAAACACCAGCCTTTATCTCGGTACCCACTACATCTTTTGGCGACAACATCGCTGCCGTCCGGACAGCCTCGTTCGCGCAGTTTCATCCTTCAGATGGGTTATGAGGGGAAAGGAAGTAAGCCGGGCGGAAGATAGGAAGTGTGCGCGTCCGCCCGGCTCTGGTCAATGCCGCCACCGGAGGGGCGTGGGAGGGTGTCTGTTCCCAAATTAGCTCTCCGGATTTGGCTGTTCGCCGATGCTGCTTCCCATGGGATGGCCGTTCAGGTGCGTGCCATCCAACATCAGCCGGCGCCTTGTTAACCCCGACATCGCTGCAAGACAACACCGCGGCCTCGGAGGCGCCTGTTCTTGTGGCGTGTTGTCGTTCAGATTGGTGCCAACGTGTAAGGGTGAGCCGGGAAAGGGTTGGGGTCTCTCCCGGCTCAGGGTCGATGCCGTTTAGCACTGAATGTTAGGGTCAAAGTAGCACCGACTTCAATCCGCTTATTCCGACCAATCACCGACAGCAACTAGGCCGCCCTTGAAGCGACCATTCTTGTGGCATTTTGTCGTCCAGATTGGGGGCAAGGGGCAAAAAAGTGAGCCGGGCGAGGGCAGCTGGGGAATAACCCTCGCCCGGCTCTCGGCCTGTCCATATGTCTGGCCGCAGTGACTGGCTACGGCCGTTCCAAAAAAAACCGAAGGCTGATCGGTTGAAAGGAGCCGACACGTCCAAATACGCGATGGTCAATACTTTTGGGGGATTGCTTCGAGCGCTCTGCTTCTCTGAGTGACCGATTATTCGGTAGTTCCGAATTCCGGCGCTTTCACCAGCCCCCGCCAATGACGAGGAGATAGAATAGTGAATGACCGCCGTCGATCAAGAGGCCAGCGCATAAAAGGGTCAAACATGATAAGATGAGAGCCGGGCAGAGAGGCAACGGTCCTGCCCGGCCCCATTCCCCAGCTTTCAGGGTGCTGACCTTCCCGCCGCTCTGTGCCGGAAGGTCAGCCGGGTGAAGGAAGGGCTGCGGCCCCTTCTTGAACACCCGATTCTGGCTCGTGTCGGCTCCTTACGTCTTGCAGTTCGGAGAATGCCCCTCGACACCAGCCAACACCCACTCGACGCCAACATCAGTCCGATTGCAACATGGCCGCCCTCGAGGCGGCATTTTTCATGGAGAAACGTCATGCAGATCAGTGAGCATGCGGCCCTTGAGGATGTGATCAGCCTCAAGGGTGCGGGCCTGAAGCGGACTTCGCTCGACTTCAGGAGGGGTGCTGAGATCATCGGCTGCGATCCGCTCATGCTTCAGGCCGTCTTCAATGTGGAGGCGCCTGAAGGCGGATTCCGCAGTGACGGTATTCCCACCTTCCTGCCGGAAGAGCACAAGATCTACCGATATGCCACGCCTGCACAGCGAAAGGAGCTGAGGCGCGCCGGTCTGGCTTCGACCACACGCTGGAACAAGCGGCAGTACAAACGGTTCGCCAGGTTCGGGGGGCGCCTGGACTACCTCAAGGAATGCCTGGGCGTCGCGCCGACAGCGGCGCTCCTGGGCACGTCCTGGGGGTTGGGCCAGGTCATGGGCTTCAACCACCGCAAATGCGGTTACGGTGATGTCCACGCCTTCGTGAGGGATGCCTGCCATTCCGAAGGCAACCAGATCGTCCAGGCCGCCCGGTTCATCGTCGCCTCGAAGCTCGACGACGAGTTCCGCGACAAGGACTTCGAGGCGATCGAGCGGGTCTATAACGGCGGCGGTTATGGCGGCAAGTACGCAGCCCGCATGCGCGCCGAATACATCAAGCTCGGCGGCGATCCGGCGAGGGACACCGCCTCTCCGCGCCGCCGGGCCCTGCGGCTCGGCAAGAGCGGCGATGCCGTAAAACGCCTGCAGCGGCGTCTGCGCGAACTCGGCTATCACATCGACGCGGACGGCGACTTCGGGCCGGCCACCAAGCGTGCCGTCATCGCCTTCCAGATCGAGAACACCCTCACACCCGACGGTGTCGTCGGATCCGCAACCCGCGAAGCGCTCGAGGATGCCGAGCCCGCTGAACGCGAGGAAAAGACCATCGCGCAGACCACCGCGCAGTCCACGGTGAGCAAGACCGCACTCGCCGGCGGAACGGGCGCAACCGCTGCAGTGGCCGGCGAGATTGCCGAAGACACGCCATCCGGCGTCGACCGCGCCATGAACCTGCTGAGCGATGCCGGTGACAAGGCCTACGACGTCCAGACATCCGTGAGCGGGTTGCGCGCGCTGGTGAGCTTTGCCGCCGACAACATGGTCCTGGTGCTCAGCCTCGCGCTCATGGCCTGCTTTGCCTGGATGTTCTTCCGGAACCACCAGGACATCCGGACCGGCAAGAAGAGGGCCTGACATGCTCGCCGCCCTCACTTTCGCGCGCTCGCCACTCGGCATGGCGCTTCTCGGCGCCGCCGCCTTCGCTCTCTACACCGGCTTCATCTGGATCAAGGCCACGAACGCCGCCAATGACAGCTGGAGGGTGCAGACGGCCGCGATGACGCTTAGGCTCAAGCAAGCGCAGATCGAGAACATCAAGCGCCAGGCCGCCGACAACGCCGCGCTCGATACCGAATTTATCCGCAACAAGGACACGATAGATGCACGCCAGGCCAAACTCATGGGGGCGATTGGCCCCGATCATTGCGATCTCTTTGCTGGTGACGAGCTGCGCGACTTCAACAAGGCCCTTGGTCACACAGACCAGGACGTGCCTGAAGCCGCCGGCAAACCTGACCCGTGATCCCGGTCCCTTGCCACGGCTGGAGACGGGCAAGTCGAAAGCCTGGGCGGTCGGGGCGGCGGCGCAATACGCCAGAGCACGCGCCCAGGTCAACGCCACAAGACGCTGGACCCGGACCAGCCGGTGTTTCGGGTAGGCGGAGAATGCTGAGCCGGGGAAAATTTCCGAAGAGGAAAAATGTCTGAGGAACTGGGTGTGTTTCACAAATTCGGCGCAACCGGGTCACGATACATCCAAACATTTGCCCGAACCGGTACTTAACATTCGGTTGGATGTCGGGTGGCTAGCCGAGTCCAGGGCGAGTGAGGGAGAAATTTGTCCCTCTGCACTTCTCATTATCCACCGCCAACACTGCAGGACATCCAATAACATCCACGGATCCTTTCGGGGCTCACTCCTCGGGTCCATTGGATGTGAGGGGCGGATGCCGGCGGGATATCTGCGCTCCCCAGCACCAGCCAGTATTCGCCTCATTCAAAATATTGAGTTTATGTTATAACATCAATTCCAAATTCGATTTAGGCCATATTCCTTGATTCTGGCTCAGCCGCCAAACAACGTTTCATATGGAGAATATCGTGAACCTTGGATTGTGTTGACCGAATTGTACAACAATAGGTTGTTATTGTGATCAAATTTTTGTGTCTTGCCAGGCATTTAGTGAGAAGACTGCTGGGTTTCTGTGCCTCAACTCATTCTCATCACAAGATCTGCAAATATTGGCCACAAGTACCGCTTACGCTAACTGCGAATGTCGGTCGGTAGGCTAGGGTAGTTGCGGCCAATCGAGACACTTCCGGTGCAAGTGCTCCTCGTTAAATCCGGGGGCAGGTCGCTTTGTGTGCCAGCCGGCATTCGAACCATCCAGCGGATCCGTTCGGGTTGGTTGACCTCGAACGGATCCGCTGGATGACAGTGGCAGATGCCGATGGTGTGACGCTCCCGCTGTAGCGCCGTCGGCATCTGTTCGTTGAGCATCGCGCGGCGTGCTGACCGTCACTACAACATCCAGTCTGTGTCTTGCTTAGGAGGAAGTGGATGGGATGATGGAATCTCGTCAAATTCGGAGCGACACGGCTGTAAATCTTGGATGCGCCGGTACGCTCAATTGCTTCGATTCCGCTTCATCATTCCGTTGAGAAGTTGAAATGAAGGCAGAGACCCCAAAAGGCTGACGAGCTGCAACGCGCGGCCAAGGGCATCCAAAGGAAACAACCGAATTTGCGGACCGGGAGGAAAGTCATGCAGATGAATGCGTCGTACTGCTGGATCGCGGCACTCATGCTGTTGCTGGCCAACGTCACTTCGAGTTACTCACAAGAGCACCCCAAAACACATGAGGAATGGTCCGGGAGCGTCAATGCCGGGACCGTTCGCATTCTCACCAAGGGCCTTGGGTGCACCTGCACACGTATTGCCTCGGAAATGGCCACAGTGCTCAATGAACAAAAGAAACTGCGCGTGCTTCCGGTGATTGGGCACGGTTCACTTCAGGGGATAGCCGACGTCATATATCTTGATGGTATCGACATGAGTATCCTGCAATCCGATGTCCTTGAATATGTCAAGCGGACCGGCAGGCATCCGAATATCGAACAGCAGGTCCGCTTCATCACCAGGCTCTACAACAGCGAACTACACCTGCTTGCCGGCCGTGGCATCGATTCCATAAATGATCTCGACGGCCAGGTTGTCAATTTCGACGTCAAGGGACGCGGCTCGGCCATTACCGCTCAGAACGTATTCGATGCGCTCGGTATCACGATCAGGAAGGTGAATCTTGAGCGGGATGTCGCCATCGAGAGACTGAGGACAGGCGAAATCGCAGCATCCTTTGTCGTCACCGGCAAGCCGGCCTCTTCCATGCGCTCCGTCCAGCCGGGGGATGGCTTGCACTTCGTTTCGATTCCATTTGTTCCTAAGTTGGCCGACGCCTACACCCCGGGGAAACTGACGCATGAAGACTATCCCGATCTGGTCAAGCCCGGGGAAACCATAAGAACAATTTCAGTTGGTGAGGTACTCGCGGTCTACAACTGGAATCACAAGGCACTTCGTTACAAGAAGCTCCGGGTGTTCGTCGAAAAGCTGTTTTCAAATATCCAGAAATTCCATAACCCGGTCCGGCATCCCAAATGGAAAGACGTCAACCTCGCGGCATCTGTCCCCGGGTGGACCCGGTTCAAACCTGCACAGGATTGGCTGAATGACAACATGAGCGAGTTGATGCCGCACACCGCTGGATTGCGTCGGCAGTTTGAACAGTTCCTGGTCGAACTGGGGGTCACCGATGAGGACCTCACCCCGGCACAGAGGGAAAAGGTTTTCCAGAATTTCAGTCGGTGGGTTCAACAATAGCGTTATCAGGTCGTGTTCAACGTTCAGTTCAGTGCCGATTTGATCATCGAACGCCCATCTATTCGCCACAGCGGACGATTAGGCTATCTGTGAATGTCGATTGGCGAGGTGAGTGCCTCGGACCGCCACGATAACCACCAAGGCGCCCATCACTGCTCGACGTAACCGGCCGGCATTCGAACCATCGGGGTGAGGCTGTTTGGGAATGCTGCACTCGAACAGATTCGATGGATGACAGAGGCAGATGTTGGCTGTGTGAAGCTCCAGCTAAAGCACCGCCGGCATCTGTTCCTCGAGCATCGCCGGCATCCAGACCGTCACCACGACGGCCGGCCGATCGCCGACAACTGGATCGCACAGCGGTGAGTGGGGCGGTGAGTTCCGGTGATGGTTTGCTGCCGATTTCTGAAATTCGGCCCCGCTAAGGGCGGACCAGTCATTCGAAAAAGCGCCGCTGAGTCGGCCGTTCCCGCCCCGCATCCGCTGTCGCGTTTTTGCCACATCAGGGCTTCGTACCGCCACCAAGCTGCGTTCCCGGCGCCACACATCATCGACCTGAGGGAGGCGTGGCGGCGGAAGGTGGAAGCATATTTCATTCGAAATAATTGAGACCGAAGTTCTGATCGGCGTTTTTTGTTAAAAGTTGAGGTTTGTCGATGGGGGGGGAGTTCCGCATTAACGGTCGTATTCTGCCGTTAGGGTTTTGTTCTTTAGCAATAACGGCGGTTGTGAGCGCGGTTCCGTTAGGCGTTGCTTGTGCCCAAGTTCAGCAGCCTCCCGCCCCAGTCACCATATCAACTGATTTGAACGCTCTTTACAGGTTTCATTTGGTTGATGGCACGCTGATTATTGAGCAGGGCCAGCCGAATAGTTTTATTCTAGGTGTAAGGGCCACAGGAAACAATCAAACCGTTAGGAACAACGGCTCAATTGAATCACCAGTCAACGGTATAGTGTTCATTGGCGATAACGTTGCGTTGATCAATAATGCGCGTGTCAGAGGGCGTTTGAATGGTATTTTCGCCAGACAAACCATCAGCAGTTTGATCAATCGCAACGCCATTGAGGGAACGACAGTCAATGGTGTTCGAGTCCTTGGCACCGTCGGGACACTTTTCAACGACGTGGGAGGTAGGATTAGTGGCCGTTTGAATGGTGTCTTTGCCCGAACTATCACCAGCCTGATTAATCACGGCAGCGTTGAGGGTGCGACGCGCAATGGCGTTTTTACCAACGAGATCGTCGGGACATTGATCAACGAAGCAGGCGCGCGAATCAGTGGTGGTGTGAATGGTGTGCGGGCTGGTGGTGGCATCACCAATCTGATCAACCGTGGCACAATTGAGGGGAGTCTGGGGAATAGTTTTGGCGTTAGTGCTGTAGGGGACATCGGGACATTGATCAATGAAACAGGGGCCAGCATCAAAGGCGGCTTGAACGGTGCGCGGGCCACCGGCGGCATAGCCAATCTGATCAACCATGGTGCGATTGAAGGAACTGCAGGTAATGGTGTTCGAGCCGGTGGTAACATTGGGGCGTTGGTCAATGGATCTGGTGGCAGAATCAGTGGCGGCCAGAATGGTGTGTGGGCCACAGGCGGCATAGCCAGTCTGATCAACCATGGTACGATCGATGGGGGTACGTTCGGAGTTAATGTCTTCAGCACCATCGGCACCCTGACCAACAGTGGTTTGATTGAAGGCCGGACCGGTATCGGTGTTGGCCGCCTATCGTTTAACCAGGTTCCGAATCTGCTTCAGCTCGGGGTATTGGATGCTGGCCGTAACTAAATAATAAGAGGCGAAGCGCCGATCCCTGGTTTTCACGAGCCTCTGGCCGGCAATGTATCGATCACGAACTCAGGTACGATCCGCTCCACGCTGGGCCCGGCCGGCTTTGCCATCGATCTTCAGGGAGAGGGCCGAGATACGCTGACGCTGCTCGACGGCTCGATCATTGAGGGCCGTATCAGATGGGACGGTATAAGCGACACCCTGAACTACCGCGCAAGGCGGTCGGCGGTGTTGACCTTTGCCGGGACGACAGTGAATGACAACGGAACTGAGCCGGAGGACACGGATAACAACGGCAGTATCGGGCAGGTGGAAATAGATGCCGCCAGAGCCGACGACTTCCGGAACCAGACGGCAAAGTTCGCGGTTAATGCCGATGGCAAGCCTGTGGTGAGGGCCCGCAGGAGCGACAGTGAAACCACTATCGTGGTGATCGATCCGACGGCGTTTGCGCTTGCCGACAATATCCTGTTTGACATCACCAGTGCCATCTCCGGCGCGGTGACGGGTCAGGCGGCGGCCTGGCGTGCGACCCAGAGTGGCGGCCAGATCATTTCGCCTGCGGCCGACGTGATCCGGACTGCGCCCCGGTCGGGCCGTCTTCCGGCGCCGGGCGGTTGGTTCACGCGCCTGTGGGCGGACCTGTTCGGTGGTGTGCGTGACGAAGAAGGTGACGGTGCACTTGGCGATGCACGCCATGACTTCGGCGGCGTGGTTGCCGGCGTGGAGACGGGCACGGCTGGCTTGCGCGGTGGCCTCTTCATCGGCGGCTCGGAAGGCAAGGCGGATATCGAAGGCGGCAGTCAGGATATCGACATCACGACGGTCTTCGGCGGGCCCTATTTCAGTGCTGAAGGTGACGGCTTTGCGGTCGACGGCATGGTGACGTTGGGCTTGAGCGACCACGAGTCGAAGCGTTCGGTGAACAACAACACGGTCGCCGGCGGGCGGGAAGACGCCAAGGCCGACTATGACGGTTTCTTCGTGGCGCCCGAGATCACGGTGTCCTCGAGCCTTGGCATGGTCAGGCCGTCGCTGACCCTGAGGTACGCCGGTCTGTTCCTGGACAGCTACAGGGAGAAAAGCCCGTCGGGCGCCGGTCTGAATGTCGACGATCGTGACATCCATCAGATCTCTGCCCGTGCCCAACTCGGCCTTCCGCTGAAGATGGACGAAGATCGTCTGTCGACGGAACTTCGTGTGGGCGCCGAAGGCCGTGCCCATCTTGGCAAGTCCCGTGTCCGCGGTTCGGTTCTTGGTCAGGGCTTCGCGTTCGACGCAGGAGGGGACGACGAGGTTCTCACCGGCTTTGGCGGGTTTGCAGTTGCCTACGCCGTGTCGTCCCGGTTCACGCTGAATGGCAACGTCGAGGGGGCCTACGGCACCGACGAGGCCGTCACGGGCCGGGCCAATATCGGCGCCAAACTGGAATTCTGACAGCCCACGTCATCCTTCCGGGACGCTCCGTGCCCGGAAGTTTTGGAGCCCGCGCCGGCTATCGTAGCCATCTAGTCGGTGCGGGTTCTTTTTTGGGAGACGCTGGCTGTCTGGCGGTTGAGTCGCTGTTCATCCCGCTGGACAGGATGCTGACGCAGTATTAACCCGTGCGCGTCATAGAAATCCCATACACTTGCCGCAACGGGCGATTAGATTCTCTTTGAATGTCGGTTGGCCCAGCAAGTGCCCCATGCCACAGCACCGACTGTCCGGGATGTGAAGTCCGTTCCCCACAGGGGCACCCATCACTGCTCGACGTAACCGGCCGGCATTCGAACCATCGGGGTGAGGCTGTTTGGGATTGCTGCACTCGAACAGAATCGATGGCTGACAGAGGCAAGAGACAGACGCCAGTGGCCGGTTGTGGCCCCCCTCCCAGCGGCCGCCGGCGTCTGTTCGTCATCTTATGACGGTGCTGTTAGATGGCCGATAAAGGTGCTGCAAAGTGGCGGGCTTTCAATCCGGAAACAAGCATTGAGACTGTCATTGATATGTTCTCGAGCTTAGGCGATTGCGTATTCGACAAGGCATGGCTCTCCGACATTCAGCATGTATGCGATCAATTGGTCGTCGCTCGTCCTCCGAACTCCTCAATGGCCATAATCAGCACGGCCAGGATGTAAGGACTGCCTAACAGCAGGAATGAGGCCATTATGTTCCAGTCCCAAACCGCCACCGAGCCGTATACACCAGCAACGGTGCCAACTCCCGGCAGACATGTAATCAGGAACGTGATCGTCAGCTGCAGGAAGAAAGACAAGTTGAATGCGTGTGAAATGCCATCCCAAATGGCGATTGACTGAACGACAAATATGACCATGAAAGAAGCCGGAATATAAAGCCGCATGGAGCGCTCCCGATTGTGGAACCAATACCCCAGCCGAGCCGAATAACCATGCTGATTCGTTAGTATTCAGTCAATCTACTCAAATGAATGATGGAAACGCTGGTTGTCCGATGATCGTCATGCCCTGTCAGCGGACTGCAATCGCGAAACAAATCGCTAAGGTTCCGACAGTCCGGCCCGCAGCAAGATTTCTTTGCGGCTTTCCTGCAATTTCATACTAAGCCAGTCCCATATCTGATGCTCTTCGACGCCGTAGTAACCTCCGGCCGATAATATAATTCCGCAACCAATGCCGGTTGCGGCGCCGTCGCGGTTGGTTATTCCAATTCGGTTACAGACTTCCTGCGGCGTTACGGCACCCGAAACCAGGCAGACTTGAGGTGCCAGCCGCAAGAAGCTTCGCGTGAAAGCTGTCTCAGCTTGCGCGATTATCTGGTGGCCGTTTTTTGTGCCTATGATAATAAAAACGCCCATAAGGCTATCATGACGGAACATGATTGAGCTGCCGTTAAAGAGACCGTTTGGAATCACCTGATAAATCACTCAAATGAATAATGAAAACTCGTTTGAGGACCCCCGTCCGGTCGAGTCGGCGAACGTTTGCAGGCAATAAAGCGGCATGGGATAGCCTAGTCCTCCGTGATTCCGTTGTAGATCACAGTCCTGCGGTCGACCTCAAACATGTCAGCGGCTTTCGATAGGTCGCGTGACGCTATCGAAGCGTTATTTCCGCAAGCAGCTACTTTGGGGAAAACCTGCTGCCAATGTTGCTATTGCTAGGAGTCGTCTCACCCTCTTTCCTCTACAATCCGCCAAATTTACAAATGCGCGTTACAGCTTGCTCCGTGCCCAAAAGGTTAGACACTAGCTACGCTAAGGTATTGAATTCATTGGGGCGGTGTCTGCGGTATGTGTCTAACCGGAAATCGCAGAAATCTGCGGTCTTGCGCTGTGTTTGGTTCAGGTTTTCAACCTGGAAAGAGGGGTTCGATTCCCCTAGGGCGTGCCACCTTTCCCGCGGCACCAATCACTCAGATCAGACTCCCGCAAAATACGCCGTCTGGCGTGTCAGTTGCTGTTGAAACCGGCGCGGCTGGGTGGTTGAGCCTGATCCGTGAACAGGTCTCTGGGGTCGAAGTCGCGCGTGCCGGCGGCAGGTTTTTTACGGCCGCGGCTCTTCACCTTTGCGGCGGCCTGCGCGCTCAGTGGTTTCAGAACACCCAGCTTCGCATATCCGTTTTCCGCGAGGCAGCCTTCGAAGACCGTCTGGCGTTTGGCCGGCTCGCGGGTATAGAGGTTGGCCTTGGACGAGCACCACAGCACCACCGTCTCCTTGTTCAGCGCGCAGTCGCCGGCACATCCAAGTTGCTGGGCGTAGTTCCGGTGGCTTTCGCAGCCTGCGGCAAGAAATCCGATGAGAATCGTGCTGAAGAACAGGGACAGGCGCATCCGATTGTTCCGGTTATGAAAACTGGATTCAGCTTCTGCGCGGAATGTCCCTAATAAGCGTCAGGCGAATTGATGCTGCAGGACAGCGGCGCCGCGCGGAAACAGCGAACGGATCACGCAATAACTGCGAATTCTGTGGCCACAATTGGGTGAAGCGGAGAGTTATCAACCGGAATCCTGCCCGGGCGAGGCAGGGACTAATTTTTCTTCACGGCCGAAATGTTTATCGCAATCTTCACCGCATGGCTCGCCGCAGCGTCAGGTTCCAGCTGACCGGTGCCGACGCCGAAGACCGTACGCATCAGATCGAACTCCGAACTCGCTTGTGCCGTATCGCCATTTACCTCCAGGTTGAAAGGAATTGTGATGGATTGGGTAACCCCCTTCAATGTCAGGTCGCCATCCATCTCATAGGATGAGCCGCCCGTCGACCGGAACGCCTTTGAGGTAAAGGTGGCTTTGGGGAAATCCGATGTATTGAAGATTGCTTCGCCGGACAGGGCCCCGTCGATCTGAGCGGTGCCGGTCTCCGCGCTGGTGATATCAACGGAAACGGAGACAGAGGCATTTCCAAGATCCGCGGGGTCAAGCTTGATCGCAGCCTCGAATGTCTTGAATTGCCCTTCAACCGCGTTGCCCTGGGCCTTCAGCGCAAAGCCGAGACTGCTTTTTGCATGGTCCACGCTCCACTCCGTTGCCGCCGCCGACGCGGTCAGGAGGATCGTCAGAGCCGTAGCGGCGACTGCCTTGAAGAGGTTCATGGGTCTAGCCTTCCTAACTTGTGGGAATCCCTGAGAGTTGCTGCGTGTCCGCTGACGCAAATGACGGTTCAGGACTGGCGCCCGGGCAGCATCCGTTTCAGTACATCGTCCTTAAGGATCAGATGGTGTTTCAGTGCGCCTGCGACATGGAGAACCAGCAGGGTCGCCATGGTCACCGCGAGCACAAAATGTGCTGTCAGCGTCAGAGATTCAATGCCCTTGGGGTCCGCATGCGCGACGAAATAGGGGATATGCGGAAGATGAACGACTCCGAACAGCATTGTGGGAACCTTGAAAGATGCAGCCGAGACGACCGCCCAGCCGGTCAGCGGCATAATGAGCAGCAGCAGGTAGAAGCCGTAGTGGCTCACCTTGGCCAGGAAGACCTCCCAACCTGCCATGTTGTCCGGCAGCGGCGGTGCAGGATGAGTCAGCCTCCAGAGAACCCGCAGGATCGTAAGCACGAAAACCAGAACGCCGACCGACTTGTGAAGCTGGTAGATCTGGAAGGTCAGGGCCAGACCAAGTTGCTCGTCGTAGCGGGTCATGACATAGCCCGCGACCAGCAGGCCGATGACGCAAAGCGCGATGGTCCAGTGAAGAATAATTGCAACAAGGCTGTAACGGGTTGCGGGGCTGCCGGCTGCCATCACTTACTCCCTCTACGCGGGACGATCGCTAATGAAGCGGCCGTCACGGGCGCGATCAAATCACGTTCCGGTGACGGCCGCAAAACACGGAGAACGGGACCTGGGATCACCAGTGTCCGGTATTGCCCATCGACGACCATGGTTCCTGCTGTGGCAGGGCATCGCCTTTCTGAAGAAGCTCGATTGAAACGTTGTCCGGCGAGCGGATGAAAGCCATGCGCCCGTCGCGGGGCGGACGGTTGATCGTCACACCCTGATCCATGAGGGACTGGCACAGGTCATAGATGTTGTCGACGGCATAAGCGAGGTGCCCGAAATTGCGCCCTTCGCCGTATTCCTCCGGATCCCAGTTGTAGGTCAGTTCCAGATCGCCGCTTTCGTCGCCAGGAGCACGCAGGAAGATCAGGGTGAAGCGGCCCTGTTCGTTCTCGTAGCGCCGTGTCTCTTCCAGGCCGAGCTTGTTGCAGTAGAAATCGAGTGACTCGTCGATGTCGGTGATCCGCACCATTGTATGAAGGTATTTCATGACCCCTCCGCGTGACGTTTTGGTTTCCGATTGAATGGTTGACGCTAAAATAGGGTGAAAAGCGAATTCAGCAATCCCCGGTTTGGCAGGTGATGAGCGAACATGAAGATCTGAGACGCCTGATTGCCGAAAGCGAACGGGCGGTGGTGTTTACCGGCGCCGGTCTCAGCACGGAATCGGGCATTCCCGACTTCCGCAGTCCGGGCGGGCTCTGGACCAACAATATGCCAATCTATTTCGATGATTTCGTGCGCTCCGCGGAAATGCGCCGCGAATCTTGGAAACGCAAGTTCGCAATGGAAGAGAGCTTTGCCGGTGCGCAACCCGGGCGGGGGCATCTGGCGATTGCCCATCTCGTGCGGATTGGCCGGGTGACGCACGTGATCACCCAGAACATCGACAACCTTCATCAGGACTCCGGCATTCCCGACGAGCGCATCATCGAGCTTCACGGCAACGGATCATATGCCAAGTGCCTGAGCTGCGGCCGCCGTTACGAGAACGACTGGGTGAGGGAAAGATTCGAATCGACAGGGGGCGGGCCGAACTGCCCGGAGTGCGACGGACTGATCAAGTCGGCGACAATTTCATTCGGTCAATCCATGCCGGAATCGGAAATGAACCGCGCCGAAGAGGCGACCCTGGCCTGCGATCTGTTCATTGCCATGGGATCATCGCTGGTGGTGTTTCCGGCGGCTGGTTTTCCGATCCTCGCCAAACGGAACGGAGCCCGGCTCGTCATCGTGAATCGCGAATCGACAGACATCGACGACATGGCAGATCTCGTTGTAAACGACGAGATCGGAGACGTTATGGAACCGTTCCTTAAACTGAACTGAGTATCATACGGAACTGCCTCACCTTTTTCTGTTTGGAGCCTGAAAGCCGTCGTTTGGGGTTCGATTGGAACGCGAATCAGCGGCATGTGATTCGCGTTCTCCGACCGGTTCTGACCTCCTCAATCCGGGGCATTTCGAGGCCGTTCCGAAGCCCCTCAAACGGCCACCGTGACCTTTTTGCAATGCTTTCCGGTGAAGTGTGGGTTTTTCCACACAAAACGCATGATCGCCCTGTACAACGGCTCGGGACTTGTTCCACACTGTACCGCGATGGGCTGGTGTCCTTCGGTTTTAGAGGCCGGTGCGGGGGACACTTCTCGACGCGTAGCGTGGTTGTCAAATTGCGGCAGGGGGGCCGATCCAGCGTGGACAGGTTGGAACAAACTGTCACCGTCTCCGACGAAGAATCGACAGTCAAAATCGTTGAGATGGCGGGTTTTGTTAAGTGGTTCGACGGGTCGCGTGGGTACGGTTTCATGATCCCGGACAACGGGCAGCCGGATGTGCTCATCCACTCAAGTTGTCTCAAGCGCGACGGGTTCGATACACTCCTCGAAGGCGCACGGGTCGTCTGCGAGGCCGTCGTGCGCCAGAAGGGATGGCAGGCCCTCCGCGTACTGAGCGTCGATAACTCGACCGCCCTTCAGCCTTCCGCAAAACCGCTTCCGCGCACGCATGTTTCCGTGACGCCCGAGGGCGACTTCGTCAAGACGACCGTCAAATGGTTCAACCGCGCCAAGGGATACGGTTTCGTGACCCGGGGCGAAGGTACCGAAGACATCTTCGTTCATATGGAAGTGATGCGGCGCTACGGGATTGCCGAGTTGCGGCCTGATCAGACGGTCTATGTGCGGTTCGGCGAAGGTCCGAAGGGGCTGATGGCCGCAGAAATAAAACTCTCCCTCGAAGGCGGATTTCCGAGCCCGCATTGAATGTTGGGGCCGGAGCCCCAATCTCCATACCTATGAAGCTTAGTCCTGGTCGCGTAACAGCTGGTCTTGCGTTGTTTTCCAGCGCCGTGTCCTGATTGCCGTCATGGTCATCGCGGCGGCTGTCTATGCCTATAACGCTGCCGGGTCGTTCTCGACGCAGGCGGGTGATGGTCTGAAATGGCGGGTCGAGCCCGTCACCGTGATCACAGGCAAAGGGCAGTTCGTCTTCGCGACGGAGATTGCGGACACGTCACCGCTGCGGCAGCGCGGTCTGATGTTCCGCAAACAGATGGCCGAAAACGCTGCGATGCTCTTCGACTTTCAGTCGACCGGGGCGATCTCGATGTGGATGAAGAACACGCCATTGTCGCTCGACATGGTCTTCATCAGGGAAGACGGAATCGTCCATCGGATCGAGCACGATACCGTGCCCTATTCGGAGGCCATTATCAGGTCCGGGGGCGACATCAGAGCCGTTCTGGAGGTAAAGGCGGGTGTGGCCCGAAGAATCGGGCTGGCGCCGGGCGACAGGGTCAGGCACAGCATGTTTCCCGTCCGCTGATCAGAATCCCGGTATCCGCGCGTCACGCGACTTGCCGTAAAATTTGAAAGCGTGTAAGGCATTTTCAATCATGCGCTGATACACGGATTTCGACATCCGCCACATCGGCGTGTTGTGTGTCGGGGCATGGCGCAGTCTGGTAGCGCACCTGCTTTGGGAGCAGGGGGTCGCAAGTTCGAATCTTGCTGCCCCGACCAACTTGAGGCCTGCCGGCCGGCCCGGCCCGAGCGGGGCTGAATACGGTTGATAACGGAATGGAGGTCGCGTCGCATGGTTGCACGCATCTACAAACCGACGAAGACAGCGATGCAGTCCGGGAAGGCCCGCACCAAGAGGTGGGTGCTGGACTACGAGCCTGCGACGCCGCGTGAGGTCGAGCCGCTGATGGGCTGGACAAGTTCGGGCGATATGAACTCCCAGATCAGACTGACCTTCGCAACGAAGGAAGAGGCGATCGCCTATGCCGAGCGCAAGGGCATTGCGTATCAGGTGCAGGAGCCGAAGACGCGCCGCGTGACCGCCAGGGCCTATGCGGACAATTTCAAATACGGCCGCATTGGAAGCTGGACGCACTGAAGGCGAGAGTGCATAAGACTGGGCTTCCGATGAAGATGGCTCTCCAGCGGTCCCGTAGCTCAACTGGATAGAGCAGCAGACTTCTAATCTGCAGGTTGAAGGTTCGAGTCCTTCCGGGATCGCCAAATCATCACGATTATCAAAACTGCCAGACGCCGACGAATACCTGTTTGGCACCGTATGCGCCTGGATCCCCGTGTCATGCGGGCATGATGTCCTCCAACAGGACGCCGTCCGTTTCGACCTCGGCAATGATGGCCGGGTAGGTCGCTTTGCTCGCTCCGCGCCATGCCATGTAGAGTTCACGCTCAATCTCCGGCGCGCCCTCTACCGGATGGAGCTTCCCGGTCCGGACGAGCGGCCGCGAGATGCGCCAGGGCAGATAGGCCGACCCGCCGACCTCCAGCAGGTATTCGAGCGCCCAGCGGCTGGATCCGAATGTCATGCGGGCGGTTTCGTCCGTGGGCCACAGTGACGAGTGCCTGCGGCGAAACTCGGCACCGTGATCGACGAAGATGTAACCGGGGTCCCATGTCTGTGCCACACGGCGCTCGGTCGAGACCTGGACGAGGCGTTCCCGGCCGACATTGCAGCTCATGATGTCTGCGCCGCTCAACGGTTCCGGTGTCAGCGCGATATCGCTTAGGCTGCTTGATAGCCATCGCCTGATGTCGCTGAGGTCTCCCGGCCAGGCTTCGAGCGCGAGGTCAGGGTGTTCTTGCCGGATGCGCTCCATCCACGCCGACCCCGCGCCGTCCCACAGATCGAAGTGACAGGCGAAGCTCAGGATACCGGAGTAGCCCTTGGGAAGGCCGACGGCTTTGAGCGCCTGCGTCCAGGACTGCACCATCAGCTCCGCGTGGCGCTGAAAAGCGAACCCCGCCTTGGTGAGTTCGGCGCCGCGGCGCGAACGCACCAGCAGCTTCTGACCAAGCGTCTGTTCCAGCGTATCCAGGCGTGCCGTCACGGTCGATTGCGTGACATTCAGGTGCTCGGCCGCCTTGTTGAGATTGCCCAGTTGAATGACGGCGAGAAAGGTGCGGAGCGCGTCTACGTTCATCCGAGGAGCTCTCTATTCTTTGGTTCGACATGTTCGAATTAAAACGCCAAAATAATTCGTTTTCCAGATTTATCGAAATTGGCCATAGTCGACAGCGCGTTCGGCGGCGACCGCAATCCTGGGAGGGTGGCGACAATGGACTTCAGCATTCAGCTTTCGGCGTACTATCCCGACAAGAGCTACGGCGGGGACCGGCTCTATGCGGACATGCTCGAACAGGCGGTGGCGGCGGACAGGCTCGGCTTCGACGCGGTGTCCATCACTGAACACCACCTGATCAATATTCTCCTGATGCCGGCGCCGCTTCAGTTTGCCGTGAAAATCGCTGACGCGACCGAGCGCGTGAAGATCATGACATCCGTCGTTGTGCTGCCGCTTCACGACATGCGGATCCTGGCCGGGGAGGTGGTCGCCGCTGACATCTTCACGGACGGACGGCTGATGCTTGGTGTCGGCCGCGGGGCATTCGGTTACGAGATGGACCGCCTGGGCGTTCCTCTCGACATCAGTCGGGAGAAGTTCGACGAATCCCTGGATGTGCTGACGGCGCTGCTGCGCGACGAAGAAGTTTCGTGGGACGGCAAGTATTACAAGTTCGAACCGATCACGGTGATGCCGCGGCCCGTGCGTCCAGGCGGACCTCAGATCATGATGGCGGTGATGGTGCCGGAAGGGATCTATCACTGCACGAAGCGTGGATTTCATATCCAGACGACACCGTTGTCCGGCGATCACCAGATGATGCTCGACCAGGTCGGCGCGTTTCAGCGTGGCAAGGCGGAACTGGGAGAGGCAGGCCGGGACCTTACGCTGTCTCTTTCGCGTGTTGCCTTTGTCGCGGACAGCGCCACGGACCGGCAGTCGAAGATCGAAGCGGCCTACGACTATTACAGCCGCTTCGACAACGTGTTCACCGGGCCGGGCATTGTCGAACATGGGATGATCGCGCCACTGCCACGCAAACAGACGATCGATGAACTGGCGGAAAGCCTCCTGATATGCACGACAGCAGAAATGACCGACAAACTCGCTCCCTATGCCGAGGCCGGGGTCGACAGAGTCATCCTGAATGTCAATTTCGGTGCCAGCCAGACTGAAACGCTCGAGTGCATCCAACGCTTCGCGGAAGAGGTGATGCCGCACTTCGCCGGATCGCGGCGTCCGGTGGCCGTAGAGTGAACGTGGTCTGAGGAGGGCCTACGGTATGTCGAGCGCAATTGACTGTGCATATTCGATCGACGGGGAGGGGGATCCGCTCATCCTCGTGCATGGCATCGGCGCGGCACGGGATGCCTGGCGGTTCATGGTCCCCGTCTTGCGCGATCACTTTACAGTCATCACCTATGACCTCCGCGGTCACGGTGAGTCGCCGATGCCTGGCGGAGAGTTCGGACTGGACGAGCTTGTCGACGATCTCGAGAGGGTGAGGGAACGCGCAGGATTCGACCGTGTGCATGTGGCTGGCCATTCCCTCGGTGGCATGATCGGTCCGGCCTACGCCCGTAAACATCCCGATCGTGTCCGGACCCTGGGATTATTGTCCACTGCGGCGGGGCGGACCGAAGACGACAGCGCGAAAGTCTGGGGCGTCGTCCGCGCGATGGAGGAAAAGGGTATCCCGCAGGTGCTCGACACTCTGGTCGACCGGTGGTTTACGGATGACTTCATCGCGGGCAATCCGGATGTCGTGACGCGCCGTCTCGACCAGGTGATCGGAACGGATGCGGACGTGTTCATGAATGTCTTCCGGATCTACGCAGGGACCGAAATGATGCCCTGGCTCCATGAAGTGAACGTGCCTTCACTGGTCCTGACCGGTGAGTTCGACGGCGGATGCAATCCCCGGCTGAACCGCCTGATAGCCGATGCGTTGCCGGATGCAGAGCTTGTCATTCTGCCTGACGTCAAGCATGCCATTCTCGTCGAAGAAGGCGAAACGGTCGCGTCTCAAATCATCCGGTTCATATCCGGTCAAGCGTCTGCGGACGCCCAGCTTTAGACAACGACGACTGTGGCTTCGAGCGGTACGCGTTCGTAGAGGTCGATGACGTCCTGATTGAGAAGACGGATACAGCCGCTTGATACGGCACGGCCGATGCTGTTGACCTCCATCGTGCCGTGCAGGCGATACAGCGTGTCCTTCCTGCCCTCGTAGAGATAGATCGCACGGGCGCCCAGCGGATTCTGCAGGCCCGGCTCCATGCCATTGGCATATTTCTCGAGTTCGGGCTCGCGTTCGCGCATCTCCTTCGGCGGGAACCATTTAGGCCATTCCTGCTTGTCGCCGACGCGGGCGCGCCCGTTCCAGGAGAAGCCCTGCCGGCCGATGCCGATGCCGTAACGCATGGCCGTTCCGCCGGCCTGCACGACGTAGAGGAAGCGCTCCTGGGTATCGACGATGACCGTACCGGGTCGCTCTCTCGATGGATAATCGACAGCCTGCCGGTAATAGCGCGGGTGGATCTGGCTCACGTCGACGGCCGGAATTGGGTAGGGCTCCGTGGGTCTTGCGGAATACAACCGCCGTGCCGAGCTTCGAGGAGCGTTGCCTGCGGTCTGAAATTCACGTGCACTGCCGGCGCAGCCCGCGACGCCCAACGAGAGCATTCCGGCAATCATGGCCCGGCGCGTGGGCAGACTGTCGCCGGATTCTCTCTCAGCATTCAGAACTCGGCGGATGTCGGCGTCGGTCATTGGAATTGCACCCTGTTCAGATTCAGCATGTCCACGACAGGTCGGAATCACCCCGCAACTCGGCCCCATGCTATTGAAATTCGACAGTGCGGCAATTGTTTGTTCGGAAGAGCCGGGATTTACCTTAACGCGTTCATCCTTTCGAAGCCGGCGTCAAGATCAGCCTTGAGATCCTCGATATTTTCGAGACCGGCGTGAACCCTCAGGGCCGGACCGGCACTTTTCCAATCTGTGGCCGTCCTGTAGGACGTCGGATCGAAGGGGATAATCAAGCTTTCGTAACCGCCCCAGGAATACCCCATTCCAAAGAGTTCGAGATCGTCAAGCATGGCGGCGAGGGCTTCTTCCGAAGCCTCTTTCAGGACAACGGCGAACAATCCCGAAGCGCCTGTGAAATTCCGCAGCCAGATCTCATGCCCCGGGTGAGACGGCAGGGCAGGATGAAGCACCCTTTCGACTTCGGGGCGTTGTTCCAGCCATTCGGCGAGAGCAATGCCGTTTTCCATATGGCGGCGCAGCCGGACATCGAGCGTGCGGAGGCCGCGCTGGGCGAGGTAGATGTCATCGGGACCGGCACATTGCCCCAACGTTTCCCAGGCGCGCTTCAGTGCGGGAAAATGCTCCTCATTCGCGGTCACGGCACCCAGCATCACGTCGGAATGACCGACAATGTATTTTGTGCCGGCCTGGATCGATACATCCGCCCCTTGCGCAAACGGATTGCAAAAGAGTGGCGACGCCCACGTGTTATCGACAATGACAACCGCGCCGTTGTCGTGCGCGGCCTTGGCGACCGCCGGCAGGTCCAACATCTCGAACGTCTGCGACCCGGGGGTTTCGGCAAACACGACCTTTGTATTGGGGCGCATCAGTTCAGAGATGCCGGAACCGATGAGTGGATCATAGTAGGTCGTCTCGACACCAAGCGCGCGCAACATCCTGTCGCAGAAAACGCGATTTGGGCGGTACACCGTGTCGGCGACGAGAATGTGGTCACCTGCTTCGACGAACGCGAAGTAAGCAACAGTAATGGCGCCCAGACCGGATGAGGTCAGCCGTGTTCCGTAACCGCCTTCGACGTCGGCGATCGCATCCTGCAGGCTTACGCTGGTCGGCGTGCCCGTGCGTCCGTAATTGTACTTCTGATCACGATTTCGGATCGCCTCAAGAGAAGGATAAAGCACCGTTGAGGCATGGTAGACGGGTGGATTTACAAATCCGTGGTTGTTCTCCGGATCGCGGCCCGAGGTTATCAATTTCGTCTCGGGATGCTGTGCTTTTTCCGTCTTTTTCATCGATATTCCGATTGCTGAATATGCAGCCGATTCAATGTCGGCGCATTAACCATAAACTTCCGGGAGAACCGGCTTGCTACTTGACCTTCCTGTCATAATCGACTCTGATAAGGCGGTGAGCGACGCTAAATGCGGGCTCACTGAGGGAGTAACAGGACTATCGCCAGTTGAATATTGACTGACGTCAATCTGGGAACGGTTGTCTGCGGCTGAGAAGCCGGAGGCAGGCCGCTCTTTTGTTTGTTCGTTGGTCGGCGATAATAGAAAAGGCTTTAAAATGAAAGTAAAGTTTCTTCCGATCGTTCTGGGTGCGGCGTTCAGTGTCGCGGCAACTGCCGCTTCCGCTGCCAAGCTCGACGATGTCAAAGGTAAAGGTCATGTTCAGTGTGGTGTGAGCCAGGGTCTCCCGGGCTTCTCCAACCCCGACGACAAGGGTAACTGGACCGGCATCGACGTTGACGTTTGCCGGGCGCTCGCCGCGGCGATCTTCGGTGACGACGGCAAGGTGAAGTACACGCCGCTTTCGGCAAAAGAGCGTTTCACCGCCCTGCAGTCCGGCGAAGTCGATCTGCTGTCGCGCAACACGACCTGGACGGCGACCCGTGACACGGCTCTCGGCCTGAACTTCACCGGCGTCAACTATTACGACGGTCAGGGCTTCATGGTCCGCAAGTCGCTTGGCGTGACCAGCGCTCTGCAGCTGAACGGCGCCGCGGTCTGCACCAACACCGGTACGACTACCGAGCTCAACGTTGCTGACTATTTTCGTGCCAACAAGATGAACTACGAAGTTGTTGCCTTCGAGAAGGCCGACGAAGTTGTTCAGGCATATGACAGCGGCCGTTGCGACGTCTACACGACGGATGCCTCGGGCCTGTACGCTCAGCGCCTTAAGCTCAGCAAGCCGGACGAGCACATCGTTCTGCCGGAAATCATCTCGAAAGAGCCGCTTGGCCCCGTCGTTCAGCAGGGCGATGACCAGTGGTTCAATCTGGTCAAGTGGACCCTGTTCGCCATGGTCAATGCCGAGGAACTCGGTGTGACAAAGGCGAATGTCGATGAGATGAAGAACTCCGACAACCCGGCCATCAAGCGTCTGCTCGGCACCGAAGGCAAGTTCGGTGAGAACCTGGGCGTTGGAAACGACTGGGCCTACAACATCATCAAGTCGGTGGGCAACTACGGTGAAATCTTCGAGGCCAACGTTGGTCCGAAGACTCCGCTCGGCATCTCTCGCGGCGTGAATGCGCTGTGGAGCAAGGGCGGCCTGCAGTACGCACCGCCGATCCGCTAAGCGGTATCGACATCGGGGAGCTCGACATCATGCCGGACCGAAAGGATTTCAGCATGATCGTCGGGCTCCCATTTTATTTGGCCTTAAGGCTCTCAACGCCCGATCGTAAGAACCGGTAGTGCAAGCCGGGGCGATCGGCTCTTGGGGAAGGGATGCGGTCAGTCGCCTCCCATAGCAGGGGAAGAGCTTATGTCGGCGACAGCAGACACGGGCGAGTCATCAGACGCTAAAGTCGCCTTTTGGAACGATCCAAAGGTTCGCTCGCTTATCTCGCAGGCCGTGCTGATCATCGTGGTCGGATGGCTTGTCTACGAGATGGTGACAAACACCATCATTAACCTCGAAAAGCAGAACATTGCCTCCGGTTTCGGCTTTCTGAGCACGACAGCCGGCTTCGGCATCATTCAGACGCTGGTCCCGTATTCGGAGGAGTCTTCGTACGGCACAGCCTTTGTTGTCAGCCTGCTGAACACGATCCTGGTGGCCATTGTCGGCATCGTGTTCGCGACAATTCTCGGGTTCATCGTCGGTATTGCCCGGCTTTCGAACAACTGGGTTATCAGCAAGCTGGCTGCGGTCTACATCGAAGTCATCCGCAATCTGCCGCTGCTGCTTCAGATCTTTTTCTGGTACTTCGCGGTGTTGCGCGCCGTTCCCAGTCCACGAGAGAGCCTCAACGCGTTTGACATGTTCTTTGTCAATATCCGCGGCATTTACATGCCGAAGCCGATATTCGAGACAGGATCGGGCGCAATTCTCATCGCATTTGTAGGCGGCGTCATCGGCACGTTCCTTATGCGGGGATGGGCAAAGGCACGCCAGGAACGGACGGGACAGCAATTCCCCGTCTTCCTCTGTGCCCTGGGGCTGATTATCGGCCTGCCGGTTGTGACCTTTTTTGCAGCCGGATTGCCGGTCGACTTCAGCTATCCGGAACTCAAAGGCTTCAATTTTGTCGGCGGCACAGTGATCATTCCCGAATTCGTGGCGTTGCTGCTGGCTCTGTCTATTTACACCGCTTCGTTCATTGCCGAGATCGTGCGAGCCGGAATTCTGGCTGTAAGCCATGGTCAGACAGAGGCAGCGAATGCCCTTGGCCTGCGACCCGGTCCGACCCTGCGTCTGGTGGTTATCCCGCAGGCGATGCGGGTCATCATCCCGCCGCTGACGAGCCAGTATCTCAACCTGACGAAGAACTCATCGCTGGCCGTCGCCATTGCCTACCCGGATCTCGTTTCGGTGTTTGCGGGAACGGTGCTGAACCAGACAGGCCAGGCGGTGGAGATCGTCGGCATGACGATGGCTGTGTACCTCACCTTGAGTATCCTCACCTCGATATTCATGAACTGGTACAACGCCAAGATCGCACTGGTGGAGAGGTAAGCCATGACTGAGCATTATGTACGCACGGAAATGGCGCCGGAGCTTCCGCCGCCTGCGAGCACATCCGGTGTGGTCGGCTGGATGCGGGAAAATCTGTTCTCCAGCATTTCCAACACCATCCTGACCTTGATCGGCATTTACCTGATCTATCTCGTTGTGCCGGGAATCGTTGACTGGGCCATCGTGAAAGCGGTGTGGTCCGGCACGAGCGGCGATGACTGCCGGGCCGAGAAGATCGGCCGCGAGGTTGGTGCCTGCTGGGCTTTCGTTGATGCGAAGTTCTCGCAGTTCATCTATGGCCGTTATCCCGAACCCGAACGATGGCGTGTTGATATCGCGTATTTTGTGGGCGCGGCCGCTCTGGTCCCGATGCTGATCCCATCGGTCCCGGGCAAAGCGATTAACGCGATCTTCCTGCTCGCCGTCTATCCGGTGATGACGTTCATCCTGCTGACCGGCGGCAATTTCGACTTTACCTGGGGCGAGTGGGTCATGCTCGCAGTGTTCCTGGGCGCCTTGCTCGGCCTCGTGATTGCGATGTCAATGGTCGGGATCATCGACTTCAAAGCCGGCTTCAGTATCTGGGTAATCTTCGCCATCGGCCTGGTCGCCTTTTCGGTTGCGATTGCGATCGATTTCGGACTGCCATCCGTCGAAACGCCACTGTGGGGCGGCCTGCTGGTAACCCTGGTCGTGGCGATTACGGGTATTGTTGCATCGCTGCCCCTTGGCGTCCTGCTCGCACTCGGCAGGCGGTCGGACATGCCGGTCGTACGCCTGTTCTGTGTCGGCTTTATCGAGTTCTGGCGCGGCGTGCCGCTCATCACAGTGCTCTTTATGACCAGCGTGATGCTGCCTCTGTTCCTGCCTGAAGACGTCAACTTCGATAAGCTCCTGAGGGCGCTGATCGGCGTTGCCCTTTTCTCTTCGGCCTATATGGCCGAGGTGGTTCGCGGTGGCCTGCAGGCTATCCCGAAGGGACAGTATGAAGGTGCCATGGCACTCGGTCTGAGTTACTGGAAGATGATGGGACTTATTGTCCTGCCCCAGGCGTTGAAACTCGTCATTCCGGGTATCGTCAACACCTTCATCGGCCTGTTCAAGGACACG
Organism: Hyphomicrobiales bacterium; assembly: GCA_965198845.1. Lineage (GTDB taxonomy): Bacteria > Pseudomonadota > Alphaproteobacteria > Rhizobiales > JAJFHC01 > CBDAQD01. The sequence goes on along the minus strand of CBDAQD010000002.1, from coordinate 3,654,578 downwards.
ACACTGGTGCTGATTATCGGATTGTTCGACCTATTGGGCATCATCCAGTTGAACTTCACCGACGCGAAATGGATTACACCGGCAACAAGCCACACGGGCTATGCATTTGCAGCGTTCGTGTTCTGGGTGTTCTGCTTCGCAATGTCCCGCTATTCGATCTTCATGGAAGAACGGCTGCATACCGGCCACAAGCGCTGAGGAGCTTTGCAATGACTGAAACAAACACGGAAACGGCGGAAACCAGCGCGCCTGTGCCGCCTGTCGAAGAGGGCAGTGTCGACCGATCAAAAATGTCCGTTTCGGACGAGGTCGCCATTCAGATCTCGAACATGAACAAGTGGTACGGCGACTTTCACGTGCTGCGCGACATTGATCTGACGGTTTACAAGGGCGAGCGTATCGTCGTCTGCGGGCCGTCGGGCTCGGGCAAATCGACCATGATCCGGTGCATCAACCGGCTGGAAGAGCACCAGCGGGGCCAGATTGTCGTCGACGGTATCGAGCTCACGAACGACCTCAAGAAGATCGACGAGATCCGGCGCGAGGTCGGGATGGTGTTCCAGCACTTCAACCTGTTCCCGCATCTGACGATCCTGCAGAACCTGACCCTTGCCCCGATCTGGGTGCGCAAGATGCCCAAGGCCGAAGCCGAAGACATCGCGATGCACTATCTGGAGCGGGTGAAGATTCCGGAGCAGGCTCTGAAGTATCCCGGACAGCTTTCGGGCGGGCAGCAGCAGCGTGTGGCGATCGCCCGGTCGCTGTGCATGTCGCCGAAGATCATGCTGTTCGATGAACCGACGTCGGCGCTCGACCCGGAAATGATCAAGGAAGTTCTGGAGGTCATGGTGGGTCTGGCCGAAGAAGGCATGACCATGATCTGCGTGACCCACGAGATGGGCTTTGCCCGGACCGTGGCGAACCGCGTGATCTTCATGGACCAGGGACAGATCATCGAGCAGAACGAGCCCGAGGAGTTCTTCACCAATCCGAAGAGCGACCGGACGCAACTGTTCCTCAGTCAGATCCTGCACTGAGCTGAAATCAAAATCCCGGAAAAGCTGCGCCCCGCCGGTATACCGGCGGGGCTCTTTTTATTTGTCGTCCAGATCTTCGATGGTGGTCTGCTTCTGGGCATAGGGGACGAAGCCGCACCTCTGATAAAGGGGGAGGGCGCCCGGATGGTCCAGAGTGCAGGTCTGCACGATGACGCGGTTCGGTTCGCGGGCCCATGCGATGGATATCGACTGGGTCAGCAGGAACTTCCCGAGACCGCGACCGACGGCTTCCGGCATCAGGCCCATATAGGCCAGTTCGACCTCCGGGAACTTGCGGAAATCCAGTTCCGAATATCCCGCCGGCCAGCCGTCCCGGTAGAGCACGTAGACTTCGACTTCAGGGTCGTGAATGACGCTCTTGAGGTTGTCATCGCTCATGCGCTTGCGATCGACCCAGACGTACTGACGTCCGACGGCGTCATAGAGATACCGGTAGAAGGACACCGGCGGCTCGACGGCGCGGAGAAGCGCGATGTGATCCGCAGGCACAGGTTCATGGTTGTGCGGATCGGACCGCATCTCCAGATAGGTGACCGTGATATCGTGAACCGTACCCATTGCTGCAGCCGGTCGGTCTAGTCGTTCGTCTCGACCGGGAGGTTCTCGTCGGCCCCCCAGTCGCTCCAGGAGCCGTCGTAAAGCGCCGTATTCGATACGCCTGCATTGGCGAGACCCAGGGTCAGGACCGCGGCTGTCACGCCCGAGCCGCATGTCGTGATGATGGGCTTGGCGACGTCGAGACCGACTCCGGCAAACAGGGATTTGATTTCCTCATCCGCCCGCATCGTGCCCGTTTCGGTCAGGAGATCTCCATAGGGCATATTGAGACTGCCGGGGATATGGCCTGAGCGCAGGCCCTCACGCGGTTCAGGGGCGGTGCCGGCGAACCGGGCGGCGGAACGGGCGTCCACGATCTGCGCCGTGCCGGTGTTGCTCGCGCGAAGCACGTCGTCGCTGTCGCGGACCATCATGGTCTGCAAACGAGCCGTAAAATGCTTCTCCTGGCGAGGCCGTGCCGGGCCGTCGTCTGTCGGTCGGCCTTCCTCGAGCCACTTCGGAAAACCGCCGTTCAGGACGGCGACGTCATCGTGACCCATGACTCGGAACATCCACCATACCCGTGCGGCACTGAACAGGCCTGCTGTGTCGTAGCAGATGACGCGGCTGCCATCGCCAATCCCCAGGCGCCGCATGCGGGACGCGAACTTCTCCGGCGGCGGGAGCATGTGGGGACGCGGATCGTCACTGTCGCTGATATCGTCGATATCGAAGAACACGGCACCCGGGATGTGTGCTTCTTCGAACTCTGCGCGCGGGTTCCGGTTTTCGGTCGGCAGGTGCCACGAGCCGTCGACAATCACGACGTCAGGTGCATTCAGGTGATCGGCAAGCCAATCCGTCTCAACAATCCACTGACTCATTCTTCTAGAGACCTTTCATTCGGAAATCGCAAAGCCCGCATCACGCGAGGGCCAGCCTCACCCTGCGGTTCTTGCTGCCCTTCTTTTCGATCTTGGGTATCAGAATAGCGCCAATTTCGGCCGTTGAGGCAACATGCGTGCCGCCACAGGGCTGAAGGTCGCAATCCTCGATCTCGATCAGCCGGACCTTGCCCGACCCCATCGGGGGCTTGACCGACATGGTTTTCACGAGATCCGGCTGTGCGGCGAGTTCTTCATCGGTAATCCACCGCTCGCGCACCGCGTGATCCTCTTCGATCATCCGGTTGATGGCGGCGGCGATGTCATCCTTTTCCAGTCCGGCATCGGGGATGTCGAAATCCAGCCGTCCCTGCTCGGGGCCGATCGAGCCTCCGGTCACCGGATACTCGAGGACCGCCGACAGCAGGTGAAGTGCCGTGTGGACGCGCATGTTGCCGAAGCGCTTGTCCCAGTCGAGGCGGCACATGACGGCCGTGCCCGGTTCGGGCAGTTGAGAGCCTTCCGCCGGAACATGAACGATTTCAGTCTTGTCTTCGCCGTAGACCGTGGTCGCCACTGGTAAGTCGCCAATGCCCTCGATTTCCAGAGTTCCAGAATCGCCGGGCTGGCCGCCGCCGGTCGCATAGAAGATCGTGCGATCAAGAATGATGCCGCCGCGGTCGTTGATCCCGACCACGCTGGCCTCGCATTCCCTGCAATAGGCATCATCCCTGAATACAAATTCGGTCATTTCGGTTTACCCCCAAACCATCATGTCAGCCAGTCCGGGACCGGCAAGGATTTCTCGCGCAAGAACTCAGGATTGAAGAGCTTGCTCTGATAGCGTGTGCCGTAGTCACAAAGGATCGTCACGATCGTGTGCCCCGGTCCCAGCTCGCGGGCGAGGCGCATGGCTCCGGCGACGTTGATACCGCTCGATCCGCCCAGGCAAAGGCCTTCGTTCTTCAGCAGATCGAAGACGATCTCCACGGCTTCGGCGTCCGGGATCTGGTAGGCGGTGTCGACGGCTGCATCCACCAGATTCTCGGTCACGCGCCCTTGTCCGATGCCTTCCGTGATTGACGACCCTTCGGCCTTCAGTTCGCCGTGCGCATAATAGTTGAAGAGCGCGGAGCCCATCGGGTCGGCGAGCGCGATTTTGATGTCGGACTTGCGGGCCTTCAGGCCGTCGCTGACGCCGGCAATTGTTCCACCCGAGCCGATCGCGCAGGAGAACCCGTCTACCGTTCCGTCGGTTTGCTCCCAGATTTCGGCGGCTGTCGTCTCGACATGGGCCCGCCTGTTTGCGGTGTTGTCGAACTGGTTGGCCCAGATTGCGCCGTTGGGTTCCTTCTCGTTGAGTTCATCTGCCAGACGGCCGGAATATTTGACGTAGTTGTTCGGATCCTTGTAGGGCACCGCCGGAACCTCGATCAGCTCGGCGCCGACAAGGCGGAGGGTATCCTTCTTCTCCTGGGACTGGGTTTCCGGGATGACAATCACCGTGCGAAAGCCCATGGCGTTGCCGACCAGCGTTAGTCCGATGCCGGTATTGCCCGCAGTGCCTTCAACGATGACGCCGCCCGGCCGCAGTTGGCCCTTCTCGATTGCATCTTTCACGATGAACAGCGCGGCACGATCCTTCACGGACTGGCCGGGATTCATGAATTCGGCCTTGCCGAGAATGGTGCAACCCGTTTCTTCGGATGCGCGGCGCAACTTGATCAGCGGCGTGTTGCCGATCGTATCGATGAGGCCATCGCGAACCTGCATGTGATTTCTCCTGATGAACGGTGAGCCAGACCGGCCGGCGGGGATGTGCGCACCCAATCGGGCCAGCGACGGTAGCCTCAGCGTGCCCCGGGTTCAAGTCGGAGACGTCCGCCATATTATGCGTTTCGTCTGCCGCACCGAACATGAATCGCGCTAAGATAAGCAAATTGCGGCTTGTTGGCGTTTTTCAAGCTGAGGTAGACTGAGTCCTGGTCGTGACCGGCCAGAATTGTGTTCATGCGGACCGCTGGAGCGAATGTTGAAATCCGAGGCGCTTGATCTGCTTTTGGCCGAATATGCCGTTGGTTCACTGCCGCAACCGGCGGAAGTCTTGGTCCAGAGCCATCTCGAACTCGATACATGCAACAGGTCGTGGATCGCCGACCTCAAGGCTCTGGGCGGTGTGCTGATGGAAGACGCGCCGGATTCCGGGCAGGGGCTGCAGGCGGTCTCCCCGGAGTTGCTGTCGGAGGAGATGGACGCTGTTCTCGATTCTGGCCTTGCCGAGGACTGTGCCGTCGGAATGTTTCCCGCGGCACTGAAGCGGTATATCGGCTGCGAAGAAACCGAGATCGCCTGGCGTTTCAGGATTCCCGGACTGCGCGAGTTTCCTGTCGAGTCGTCCGACGACTGCACGGCGAGCCTGCTGAAAATCTCCCCTGGTGCGGCCATGCCATCCCACACCCATGGCGGGCGGGAGATTACGCTCGTGCTGAAGGGAGCATTCAGCGATCACACGGGCCGGTATGCCCGGGGCGACATTGCCATCGCCGACGAGGATCTCGATCACAAACCCGTCGCTGATGACGGTGAGGAATGCATCTGTTTTGCCGTCAGCGAGGCCAGTCTCAAGCTCACCGGACCGATCGGGAAATACATCTCTCGGATCGCCGGACAGTAAATCCCAACTTCGCAGTTTCGGATTGACGTGGCGCTTAGTGTTCGCTGCGACCTTCTAGCTTTCTTCTCGCCTCGGACTGCATTTCCTTGGTGACGGGATATCCCCGCATGATGCCGATGGCGATGAGCTTGAAGGCGACCGGAACGGCGCTGTAGAGCAGGGCAAGGGTCAGCAGCCCGGTGTCGGTCCTGCCGGCGTCCGGCTCGAAGCCCGCGGCGCCGAGGATCGGAAAGGCAAGACCGACGGCCAGGGCGAGCGCTGCCTTGGTCGCCAGTCCCCAGAGCGCGAAATAGGTCGCCGTTCTCTGTTCCCCGCTTTCCAGTGTGTCGAGATCGACCACATCGGCCTGCATCGACGGCGGCAGTGACAGATCGGCGCCGAGGCACAGTCCGCTCAAGACCACAATGACCCAGAAGGCCGCCGTATCGCCCTGACCGAGGAACGGGACGAATATGAAGACGCCGCAGGCGATCAGCATGGCGACGGTCCAGGCGCCCTTCTTGCTGGTCCGGTGGGCCAGCGCCAGCCAAACGGGGATGCCGGCGATTCCGCACAGGAAATAGACGAACAGCATCGGCCCGTAGGATTCGGGACTGCCGAGCCGATAGCTGACGAAAAACAGGAACAGGGTGGCCGGAAGCGCGTTGGCGATGCCGTTCACCAGATAGGCGGAAAGCAGGCGCAGGAACGCCCGGTTGACGGTCAGGAGCCGCAGGCCTTCGCGAAATGATGTCCGGCGCGTCGACAGTTCCTGCGGTTCGGGTGCCATCAGCGTGGCAATCGCGACCGCGATGGGAAGAAGAACGAGGACCATTACCGCGATTGCGAACATGGAATCCGCCTTGGCGGTGTAGCCAAAGGCCGGGAGGATGGCCGGCAGCGCCGATGTCATCAGCGTGCCGACGATGGTCAGTCCCTCTCGAACGCCGGCGATACGGCTGCGTTCGTCGTAATCGCCCGTGAGTTCGGCACCCCATGCGCCGTATGGCACGATGATGCCGGTCCAGGCGAGCGAAAGGACGAGGCTCCAGAACAGGAGATAACTCGCGCTGGCGCCGGGAAACGGCACGAACAGCATGTAAGCGGCGAGTGCGGCGAGCGGTGCGCCGGCGATCAGCCAGACCTTGCGCCGCCCGAAGCGGGTCGACAGACGGTCGCTGGCATAGCCGATCAGCGGATCGGAAACGGCGTCAAACGCTCGTGTCAGCAGCAGGACGGTGCCTACTGTCGCGATCGGAATGCCGATTTCCTGGGTGTAGAACGCCGGCAGGAAGATGTAGACCGGCAGCGTCAGCACTGCGAGGGGCAGGGCGGGCGCACCGTAGGACAGCAGCACCCGCCAGGTCAGTATGCCTTCGGGAGCCGGATCGCCGTTGTTATGTTTTCCTGAAGGCAATCTGGCAGACGTCAATGTTGCGGGTCTTGAACCCCGCTTCGCAGTAGGACAGGTAATACTCCCAGAGCCGGCGGAAGCGATCGTCGAATCCTAACTCCGTTATTGCCGGCCACGCATTCCGGAAGCGGTCGCGCCAGTGCGAAAGCGTGGTGGCGTAGTCGAGACCGAAGCACCGCGTGGCGCTGATCGCGAGGCCGGCGTTGTTGCCGAGTTTTTCGAGGACGCTGGGTGACGGCAGCATGCCGCCCGGGAAGACGTAGTGTTGAATGAAGTCGGTCTCCTGGCGGTAGGTGGGGAAGGATTCATCCTTGATGGTGATGACCTGGATGCCGGCATTGCCGCCCGGGGCCAGCCGTCCGTTGAGGCAATCGAAATAGGTCGGCCAGTACTTTTCGCCGACGGCCTCGAACATCTCGATCGACGCGATGTGGTCGTAGTGTCCCTCTTCATCGCGGTAGTCCTGGAACTTGATCTCAACGAGATCGTTCAGACCGTTTTCGAACATGCGCTTCTGCGCGAAGTCCATCTGTTCCTTGCTGATGGTCAGCCCGGTCACCTTGCACTTGTAGGTCTTCGCCGCGAATTCGGCGAAACCGCCCCATCCGCACCCGATCTCCAGAACCGACCGGCCTTCATCGAGCTGCAGCAGCTTTGCAAGCGACCTGTATTTGGCGAGTTGAGCCTCATCCAGGGTGTTGGCGCCGTCCGAAAAGATCGCCGACGAGTACGTCATCGTCTTGTCGAGCCACGTGCTGTAGAACGCATTGCCGAGATCGTAATGTGCCTCGATGTTCTTGCGGGCCCCGGTTTTTGTATTTCGGTTGAGCCAGTGGCCGAAACGCTGGAGCCAGCGTGTGACGGGCCGGTGATCAAGCATGCGCTTGATCAGGTGGTGGTTGCTGCAGAACAGCTCCAGGAAAGCGGTAACGTCAGGACTGTCCCACTGCTTCCTGATAAAGGCCTCGGCGAAGCCGATGTCGCCGCTCTTGATGAGCTGGGTCGCAAAACTGTAGTCGTGGATGATCATCTCGGCTTCCGGGCCGGGATTCTTGCCCTTTGCGACATAGGCCCGTCCGTCCGGCGTATGAATGGTCAATTGACCATTCTCGATGCGCGCAGCGAGCGACAAAGCGCGCCTAACCATCGCCGGAACGTCTTTCAGAGATTTCTCCAGATCGACCTGATCAAGGGCCACCACGGTTTTGGCGGTGGCGGAATTGGCTACCGTCATCTTCGTCCCCTCGATGCCGCTATTCTGCGGCTTCTGCGCAATTCTGCTCAAGCGCGTCGCGCTTTTTCCCCCCGACAAAGCTGACCGGCGGCTTCGGAGCCGCTGGTCTGTCGACGAGTTTTGCGCCCTTCAGCCAAAGGCGCAAGGCTTCGAAGTTGATTGCACCAACAACCTTGAGTGTCATCAAGGGGAATTTTATCGCCGCATGCAGGAGTTCCCGGTCACTCAGGGCGTGGCGGCGCCCCGTGAAAGTTGCGAGTAGCAGGTCCGCACCGGCTTCGGTTTCCCTGATCAGAACGTGGATCTTGTCGCCTGGTGTGCGCAGCGAGAAGTTGTATCGGGCGCCCATCGTGATGAATGGTGAGACGTAGAAGAGCTTGTCCCGCGCCTGGCGAACGCCTGTGCCACTGCCTTCTCCGGCGGCAACCGGGGCCACGTAGGAATGGTGTTCGCCGAACGTGTTGCGCACCTCATAGATCAGGGCACGAAGCTTATTGTCCGCGTCGTAGCAGTAATAGACCGAGAGCGGGTTGAACACGTGACCGAGGATGCGCGGGTAACACAGGAGATGGATGTTCGCCGGTTCAAAACCCGCATCCGCATCGCGCAACAGACGCTCCACATGCGGCCTCAGCGGGCTGCCGTCCCGGGCCCCGTGATCCTTCTCGTGAAACGAATAGAGATTGAACCGGTTGGTCGAAAAGAACCGAAGTCTCGATGAGAGTTCGTGGATCCGGTCAATATCCAGGAATGCCGAGAACACCTTGTAGGTGAACCGGTGGCTGAACGGCTGAAACCGCTCGTGCATGACCTCGCCGAAGTAGAGCGAGGAAGGCGGTGGCGTGCTGGCGTGCTGTCTCAACATCTCTGGCCGTTAGTCTGCAGCGACCATGAAAGGGCTGTCTATTCTGCGTTCCGGCGCGCGCCAGGGTATCGTCGCGCCGAGACGTTCGGCGACGTCCAGCCCCGAGGCGACACCGTCCTCATGGAAGCCGTTGCCGTGATAGGCCCCGCAGTACCACGTGTTGCGTTCTCCCTGCAGCATTGCCAGCCTTTGCTGTGCGGCCCGGGCTTCGGCGTCGAACTGAGGATGATCGTATTCGAATTCGCCGAAAGTGAGTTCCGGGCGCGGCGGCTTTACGGGGTTTAGGCTGATGAAGATCGGCTTGTCCTTGTCGATGTTCTGGAGCTGGTTCATCCAGTAGGACACGGAGACCGTCGCTTCTCCTATCTCCGTGTTCATGGGACACATATAGTTCCAGGCGGACCAGACCGCTTCGCGTCTGGGCATCAGGTCCCGGTCGCGGTGCAGGTAAACGGTGTTTGGCGCATACCGGATGTCTCCGAGGATCTTCTGCTCGGCATGGCTGGCATCGCCAAGCAGCTTGAGGGCCTGATCGGAATGGGTTGCGATCACCACGTGATCGAAGTTCTCCGACCGGCCGCAGGCTTCGTGAACCGTCACGCCGCCGTCGACCCGCTCTATCGCGGATATGTCGGCACCCAGCCTCAGATTGTGCTCGAAAGGTGCGATCAGCTTCTTGACGTATTCCCGGCTGCCCCCGGTGACCGTTCGCCAAACCGGGCGTTGCTCATGGAGCAGGCGGTGATTGTCGAAAAAGTCGACGAAGCTTGTCGCCGGGAAATCGAGCATCTTGCCGGGTGACGTCGACCAGATCGCCGCGCCCATGGGTATCAGATAATACCTCTGCATGGCGTCCGAAAATCCGCGCAACGCCAGATACTGGCCCAGGGAAATGCCCTGCAGCAACCCGGCGTCGCGATCAAGCAGGCACTGTCTGTTGAACCGCAGGATCTCGCGTAACATCCACAGAAATGACGGACGGACGAGGTTCCGCTTCTGCGCGAAAATCGAACCGTAGGTGCTGCCTGACCATTCCAGCCGCGCAGCGGGAGCAGACACGGAAAATCCCATGTTGCTCTCCTCGGTCGCAACGCCGAGATGATCAAAAAGCGCGGTCAGATTGGGGTAATTCAGTTGATTGTAGACGATGAAGCCGGTGTCGACGGCGATCTGCTCGCCGTCATAATCGATGTCGACCGTGGCGCTGTGGCCACCCGGCCTGTCACGCCGTTCGTACACCGTGACGTCATTGTGTGCAGACAACGCCCAAGCGGCTGCGTTCCCCGAAATGCCTGAGCCGATGACGGCAATTCTCATGTGTTCTTTTCCTTTTTCGAGATGATTATGCCGCGTCCTGCTGCAGCGATTTGAATGCTTCCAGTGCGGCGGCACGAGCCGCCGAATGGTCCACGATCGGTTCCGGATAATTCTCGCCGAGCCGGACGCCAGCGGCGTCGCGGATCTGCTCAGGAGCCTCCCATGGCTTGTGGATGTATTTGTCGGGCAATCCGTCGAGTTCCGGGACCCAGCGACGCACATAGTCGCCGTTCGGGTCGAACTTCTCGCCCTGAATGATCGGATTGAATATGCGGAAATACGGAGCTGCATCCGCGCCGGAGCCGGCAACCCACTGCCAACTTGCCGGATTATTCGCCGGATCCGCATCGACCAGAGTATCCCAAAACCAGCGTTCGCCCTCGCGCCAGCTAATGCGCAGGTGTTTGGCGAGGAAAGAGGCCGCAACCATTCTCACCCGGTTGTGCATCCAGCCGGTGTGCCAGAGTTCGCGCATGCCGGCGTCGACGAGCGGATAGCCCGTGCAACCGCGGCACCAGGCATCGAACTCCTTTCCGGGCTGCTGCCAGGGGAACGCATCGAAGCGGTCCTGAAAATTCCGTTCGGCAAGATCCGGATTGTGGAAGAGCAGGTGGTATGAAAATTCCCGCCACCCGAGTTCGGACAGGAACTTGTCGGCGTCTCGCTCGGAAATCCTGTCCGCTGCAACGTGATGACGGGTCGCCTGCCAGATTACACGGGGACTGATTTCTCCGAACCGGAGGTGGGGCGACAGGCGGGACGTCGACGGAAGGTCGGGCCGGTCACGTTCCGACGCATAATTCGATACTTCCACCGACAGGAACTGATGGAGACGCTTGCGGGCTCCGGCTTCACCGGGCTGCCAGTGGTCCTCAAAGCCAGCAGCCCAGTTAGGCCTTGTCGGCAGCAGGTTCCAGTCGTCCAGATTTTCAGAGGCCGAGGCAAGAGCCATCGCCGACGGGAAACCGTCGGGTGTCGGCTGTGGCTTAGCGGGGGGTGTTCCAGCGCGTGCGGCCTTCCAGAACGGCGTGAACACGCGGTAGGGTGCCGTGCCGCCGCGGAGAACCGTCCAGGGTTCGAACAGAAGACTGCCGTTGTGGCTTTCCGCTTCGATGCCCGATTGCTGCAATGACGCCTTGAGCGACTTGTCGGTATCGATTTCCGCTGCGCCGTATCGCCGGTTCCAGAACACGGCATCAGCACCCGTCTCTGCAACAATTTCCGGTATCACGTCTCGCGATGACCCTGATTTCAGGATCAGAGGCACATTGATGTTCGCAAGATCTTTGCGGAGCGCCGTCAGACTATGATGCAGCCACCATTGGGATGCACCACCCATCTCGCGGGTTGTTTCTGTGTCCCGCTCGCGAATGAATATGGCCACGGCCGGGCTGCCGCGTGCCGACGCGGCTGCCAGCGCCGGGTTGTCGCCAACCCGCAGATCGTCGCGGAACCAGATAATTGATAAGCCCGACATGCCGGATCGAATCGCCTCTACACCCTTAATGAAGATGTATACGCGCTGTTAATGGTGCTGGATTGCGCATTTATGATCTTTTTGGACGAATACGGTCGATAAGCGTTCTTGAGGGTGCCCGTCCCCGGCGATAGCGCTATTATCGGCCCGATGGCCGTAGAATGAGCCGTCGACAAAACGAGGGGGAAACTCATGGCGACAGGCGATCATGCCCTGCCACGCGGCCAGCAGCTCCTGGAACTACCGCAATACAACAAGGGCACCGCGTTCACTTGGGACGAGCGGAAGAAACACGGTCTTCTCGGCCTTCTCCCGCCACACGAAGAGACGCTGGAACAACAGGTTGAGCGCGCCTATCGCGCATACAAGGTCAAGCAAACCGACATCGAACGCCATATCTATCTGCGCCAGCTGCAGGACGCGAACGAGACACTCTTCTACCGGTTGATCATGGACTATCCGGCGGAAATGACGCCGATCATCTATACGCCGACTGTCGGTGAGGCGTGCCAGCGTTTTTCAGAGATTTACCGCAAGCCGCGGGGGCTCTTCCTGGCCTATCCGGAAAGAGACCACATTGAGGACATTCTAGATAATGCCATCCCCGACACGGTCGAAGTGATCGTCGTCACGGACAGCGAGGCCATTCTCGGGATTGGAGATCAGGGGGCAGGCGGCATGGGTATTCCCATCGGCAAGCTTGCGCTCTACACAGCCAGCGGCGGAATAGACCCGAACGTGTGTCTGCCGATCCTGCTTGATGTGGGCACCAACAATCAGGAACTTCTCGACGATCCGTTCTATATCGGCTGGGCTCATAATCGCATCACCGGTGACGACTACTACGAGTTCGTCGACAAGGTCATTCAGGCCATCAAGGACAAGTTCCCGGGCGTGTTGGTCCAGTTCGAGGATTTCGGCCGCACGCACGCGAACGCTTTGCTCGAGAAATATCGCGAAGAAATCTGCTGCTTCAACGATGATATTCAAGGCACCGCCGCGGTTGCCATGGGGACCGTGCTGGCCGGTGTCCACGCGGCAGGCGGCCGATTCGCCGATCAGACCTTCGTTCTGGCGGGCGCAGGGTCGGCGGGTTGCGGCATCGCCGAACAGCTTGTTCGCGGGCTGATGCTGGACGGTCTCAGCGAGGAAGAGGCGCTGTCCCGATTCTACCTGGTGGACCGGTATGGGCTGATCCGCGAGGGGCTTGGCGATCTTACGCCGCAGCAGGAGCGGTTTGTCCGCGCCGCATCAGACATCGCGGAATGGGACGTGGAGGCAGGTTCGGAATACCCGTTGCTCGACGTGGTGCGTCATGCCAAGCCGACTGTGCTGATCGGAGTTTCGGGCCAATTCGGGTTGTTCAGTGAAGAGGTCGTGCGCTCCATGGCGGCTAACAATGAGCGCCCGATCATACTGCCGCTGTCGAACCCGACGACCCGTGTGGAGGCGGAGCCGGACGATATCGTGCGCTGGAGCGAGGGACGCGCGCTCATTGCGACGGGCAGTCCGTTCGATCCGGTGTATGACGACGGTGTCATGCACATGATCTCCCAGTGCAACAACTCGTACGCGTTTCCGGGGGTCGGGCTTGGCGTTCTGGCGGTACGTGCGCACCGCGTCTCGGATGAAATGCTGATGGCAGCGGCACGCGTGATCGGCGCAGCGGTCCCGTCATCCGGCAGTCCTGGCGCACCTTTGTTGCCGCCGCTGACGGAGATCCGCCAGCTCAGTCGCGACATTGCCGTGGCCGTCGGGCGAACAGCCGCTGAACAGGGCCTTTGTGAGGTTCGTGACCCGAATATCGTTGACCGCGTCGTTGATCAATATATGTGGGAACCTCATTACCGGACATTCCTGTAACCAGCGGTTCAATCCTCCCATCTGCGATCATGCTGAAACCGTCCGAAGCCAAGGAATATTATGACGGGTTCGGCATCCGTCAGGACGAGCAGGGCTTCTACGAAGACGAGCCGCTCGCGGCTCTGATCGCGCAGCTCGAGTTGGCTGACGCGGTTTCGGTCGTGGAACTGGGGTGCGGTACCGGACGGCTTGCTTTCGACCTGCTGGAAAATCACCTGCCGGAGCAGGCGACGTATCGGGGCATAGATATCAGCGACACGATGGTCTCTATTGCTCAAGAGCGTCTCGGCATCTTTGGAGAGCGGGCAGTTGTCGTTCAGGGCAATGGTGCGCAGAGGTTGCCATGTGAAGATGGTGGCTGCGATCGGGTGATCGCCACATATGTGCTGGATCTTCTCAGTCCCGAGGATTCCCGAGCATTTATCCGGGAGGCGTACCGGGGTCTTGCTCCCGGCGGCCTGATCGGCGTAGCCGGACTGACGAAGGGGGAAGGTTCTCTGTCGAGGGCCGTCAGCATTCTATGGCAGACCGTTCAGCGGGTCTGGCCGCGCCGGGTTGGCGGTTGCCGTCCTGTCGAGGCGGCGACGTATCTGGACGCTGAAAAATGGAGCATCGTTTCGCGAAGTGTGGTGACGCAGTCCACAATCCCTTCAGAAGTCATTGTCGCGCGCAAGTTGTGAAATTTCGAAGCATAACGTTTAAGTGGAAAATTAGAAAAGTTACATAATTCGCTGAATAATTGGATCTATCCGACATTCGGCGGACGGAATTCCGGCAGTCAGATGGTTGCCGGTTTCCTTATCCCCGATGCCGACCTTAATGCCGGATCAACCATAGGTTCCATAAGTCCGTTCACGGACCTGTTACCGGAGTCGCCAATCCCCATATCGGTTTCGCGGGCCTGCGGGCTAACGCCACGAAAACTGAGTGAGGCGACTACATATGACCCGTTTTTCGAAGAAGACTGTGATGTTCATGGGAGCGCTGGCCATTGGGGGAATGGTTGCGGCAGCGGCTCCGGCTAAGGCCGACAGTTCGGCGCTCTTCATTCTCGACGCGTCCGGCTCCATGTGGGGCCGTCTCGATGATGGCCGTTCCAAGATCGCGGTTGCGCGCGATGTGATGCGCTCCGCGCTCGGTATCGTTCCGCAGTCGACGTCGACCGGGCTCATGGTTTACGGGCATCGCCGCAAGGGCGACTGCTCCGACATTCAGCTTGTTACTGAAATGGGCGCTGGCAATGCAGACGGTATTGCCGGCCGCGTTGGCAGGATCGTGCCGAGAGGCAAGACGCCGATCTCCAAGTCTCTCGAAGAGGCCGGCCGCGTCGTGACCGGTATGAGCGGTGACAAGACAGTTGTGCTGGTGTCGGACGGGATTGAAACCTGCGCGGGCGATCCCTGCGCTGTTGCGGAGAGTCTGGCCAACGCTGATGCCGGCCTGAAGATCCACGTGGTCGGCTACGATGTCGATGCCCCGGCCCGCAAACAGCTGATGTGCATTGCCGACAAGGGTCGCGGTACCTTCTTTGACGCGCGCGACGCGTCCGCGCTCAACGATGCGCTGAAGACGGTCGCCACGAGCGTCGCGACCAAGGAACCCGTTCCGGAACCGGTTGTCGAAGTGGAACCCCCGAAGGCCGAACAACCGAGTGTTGCCGCAACGTCGACGGGCACAAAGATCAAGATTGCCGGCCCCGGCACGATCGAAATCGCTCCCGCCGCCTGGCTGAAGCAGAAACCCAAGTACTGGAAACTGATCGATCCTGAAACCGGCGAGGTCATCACGAAGACTTCGGCGAAGAAGATCAAGGTCAAGCCCGGCACCTATCAGATCGCCTGGCGTCACGTGGAACACGGCGGCAAGGAAGTGGCCCTGTCGGAAGTCGTGAAGGTCACTTCGCGGAAAACGTCCAAGGCAGTTGTCGATACCGGCCTGAGGCTGGTGCCGCCCAAGGGCGTCGACAAGAAGCCTTACTACTGGCAGCTGCTGCCGCTCGAGGCCAACCTGAAGAAGTCGTTCCGCTCCCGCGATTTCGCTGCCCAGTATTCGCTTTGGGATGCGGTGCCGGTGCCGGCAGGCACGTACAAGCTGGTGCTGCGCCAGACCGAGCACGGTCATAGCGAAGTCGACATGGGCCCGGTGACCGTGGAGGCGGGCAAGCTGAACGAGATCGTGCTGGACCAGGGCATCAATCTGCAGTGGCCGGCGGAATGGAACAAGTCGACCGGCCGCAAGACTCTGTACCGTGTCAAGCTGACGGCTGAGGACGGTAGCGAAGTCAAGGCCCGTTATCGGGGGCCGCTGATCCTGCCTGCCGGCAAATACGCCATGACCGTGCGAATCGCCGAGCACGGCTGGAAGGACGTGGACTGGGGTACGGTCAACGTTCCGGAGAGCGGATATGCGGATCCGAAGATCACGTCGGGCATCACTTTCCTGTCCCAGGATGAAGCCAAACACACGATCTATGCCGTGAATCTGGAGACTGGCAAGGAAACTTCGATCAGGAACAACTGGGGGCCGATCGCGCTTCCGGCGGGTGAGTACCGGATCGATTATCGTCCTTTGCGGTCAGACCGTTACACGATCGTCGAGCAGCTCGAGGTCAAGACAGGTCAGATGATCGAGGCCGAAATGTGAGGCACGAGTTGCCGTCATCACGGGGCCGCCGGAGTATTCCGGCGGCCTTTTTTTCTTGCCCGATTGCGTTAACCCTTAAGGCCGAAATGAACGCGCTTTGGCCCAATTGCCGACACAAAACGCTTCTAACCTTTTGAATTAAAGGGGCCTTTTGATTTTGTGAGTTAAGTATGGGTCGAGCATCAGTTGTTTTCCGCGCGCTATTCGTCGGAACGTTTCTTTCTCTTGCCGGATGTGCCACTTCGCTTACGGATGTGACGGCACAGAATACCGGTCCGGCCCAGTTGCAGGATACCGCCGGACAGCCCGTAACTGTCGCACCGGCAGGGGTTTCCGCCAGCAACGCCGCCAAGACCGACGGCTTGGCAATGGCCTTGGGCATGTATTTCTTCTGATCGCCTGCATCACCTGCTGATTTTTCGCTGCGACGAAGGGCCGACTTGGCCTTTCGTCGCCGTCTTTGTTATTTAGCAATGAAATCGTCATACAAATCGAGATACCCAAATTTCTCCTTCTGCCTATAATGGGCCGATGTGATTGTTGAGTATCGAGTGATGCTGCGTGCGGAAGATGGCCGGGCGACTGTATGTTGCGACTTGGGCCGGCGGAAACGGTCGTTGCTGGAGGCGGATACCGAAGGGTATCACCGGCGCGCTGGGCCGCCTCAGCAGACCAGCTCGTGCACCGGGTAGGTCATGTTAGAGAGCTTTTTAGAAAACTTCGATTTTGAGAAACAGCTATACATCTACCTCATGGCTGTTGCCGGGGTCGGTTATATCCTGTGGGAGGTCGTCAACGGCGTCCGGTCGCGCAAGAGGCGTCAGCAACTAGGCGGCCGTCCGAACGCTTCGGCAACGCAGACTGAATCCACTCCTGAGTCGACCGAGGATGCGGTTCCCGAAGACCCTCCCGGAGAGCTGGTGAAGGTTGAGAGAGTCGAAGCGCCGGAACAGGAAGAAGCGATCACGGTCACTGCCGAGGTGGTGAAACCGGCTGAAGAACCTAAACCCGCGCCGCAGACCAACGGTTCCGGAGGCGCTCCGCTTCTCAAAAAACCGGCTCTTCAGAATGACGTTGACCTTCAGGCGATTGAACGCGCGCGAGCCGCCCAGAAGGAACAGGAACGACTGGCGGCGGAGAGGGCCGCTGCCGAAGAAGCCGAGCGCTATGCCATTGCCGCAGCTCAGGTGCACAGGAGCTGGGACGAAAAGGAGCGCGAAGCACAGGACCTCCACAACAAGCAGATGATGGCAGTGACCGAGCGCCTCGAGCGGGCCCGCCGTCTGGTGGTTGACAGCGGTGTCGGTATGGCCGTCGTGTCAGGTCTCGAACTGATGTGGTACTGGCCTGCGCTTCTCAAAGCGGACGAGTGGTCCCGTCCGGCCGGAATGAACGAGTTCGTCCTGAATCCGCCGAGCGGTGAGGAAAGTGACAGCCACGCCATCATTTCCTGGCTCTGGATCGACACTCATTATCGTCTCGATCTCACCATCTCGGCCGATCAGGACACGTCAGAGAATATCGATGGCGTGCTGACGCTGCAGGTCGAAGGCGAGGGCGTACTTGCCATGGACGTGGCGAGGCCTGCCAAAGGTCCGGTCGAGCGTTGGACGATGATGGGTGTTGACGCCTTGCGTGCCGGACCGTGGATGCCTGAATTTGTCGAAACCGTAGAGCGGCTCAAGAGTGCTGAAGCCGAGAAGCAGCGCCAGTTGCGCTTCGAGCGGTTCGCGGGGAAATCGAACCGTGTCGAGTTTGGCGAAGACCAAAGCCCGGGATCCGGCTGAGCCGGCACCGTGAGGGGAGCGGCCATCCACTCTGGATCCTGGTCTCAGGGTTTCGATTCATCATCATCACGTTGCCGGTTCCCATCCGGCAATTATCACTAAGGCCCAAAGGCACAAATCCGCTATTGTTCTCCGGGGGAGTCTCAAGCGGGAGGGCCCGATCCTTGAATTCTTGCGCCACGCCCATGGCGGTCATACGCCGCTTCAGTCACGTTTCATTGGCAATCGCTGCGCTGGTTCTGGCGGAGCCTTCGGTCACGACCGCCACCGCGGACGAGTTCGTCAGCCTGGGCAACGGTGTCGTTCTGGCCTACAAGACCGGCGATATCAATCCGACGACGCTTTCCGGCGCCGCTGAGGGGGTTAGACTCCAGGAGAACGACGACACTGTCGTCACGATTTCAAGCCTGCGGCTTGAAACACGTGGTGCCTACACCGATCGCGATTTCACGATTGCAGCCCTCGACGCCCGTAATGTCCGGATTGTCGAAGAAGACGTCAATGTCGAGGAAATCAACGCGAAAGACGTTCCCGTCGGGACGCTGCGCGCCTTTGCCGAGAGGATGGAACGGGGCGGTGAGCCGGAGCAAGAGGAAGTGCTCACGTTTCTGCGCTCGCTCGTTCTGGGAGAAGTTACATTACGTGGCCTCAAGGCCAATGACGGGGAGACGAGGTTGGAGCTGGACCGGGTGAGCCTGAGCGGCGTTTCGAACGGAACGGCAAATCTGATCGAGCTCAAGGGCGGTCTGCTTCGCGACGAGGACGAGCCGGTTACGATCAACGTCCGGTCTGCCGAAATCCGCAACCTGTCCATCGATCCACGCACGGATCTCGCGGCAGATATCTCTGGTGTTTCCATTTCAGGGGACGATCTGGATGTCACTCTGGCTTCGCTGAAGGCAGATCCGCAGACCAAGACGCTGGCGGATGGAACGAATTATCCCGCGCGATCGTCATTGTCGCTGAAAGATCTCGTGATCCGGCCGGGCGCAAAACCGGATCGCTCGCTCAAGTTCTTTTTCGCAAACCTGGGCGAGGACGGGTTGCGCCTGCAACTCGATGCGCTGTCGACCGCTGAACCGAATGGCAGCAATTTCGATATCGATTCTTCTCTGGACGTCAGCGCTCAGACCGGGGATGCATTGGTGCTGAAGAGCCAGTGGCAGCTGCCGATCGTCAGCTGGCAACTGTTCAACGAAGTCCTGACGCGCGACCCGGCAGGTATGAAGCCGGAGACGGCCATGCAGATGCTTGTCAGCATCGCATTCGAGAATGCGGAACTGACACTCACGAGCGCTGCGCTGGGTGACGCTCTTTTCGCGATGGCTGCCAAGGAGGAAGGCTTGCAGATCGGAGAGATGCGGGAGCAAATCGCAGATGACGTGACCGGTGCCCTTGCGGCACTGCCCGATGGAGGTGCCGCGTTCCGCAGTGCCGTGCGTGCCTTCATTCTGCGATCGGGAACACTGAATTTGGCGATCCGGCCCCCGTTCCCGATTCCTCTCGGCACGCTCATGGTTGCCGACGAGCAGGCGATGGCGATCTGGAACAAACTCAATATCAGGATCAGCCACACCGACCCGTGATATGCCGGAGCATCGGGAGGGGAAGGGAGAGAAATCCACGCCGGACGAAGAAAAGGCCGCCGGACGATGCCGACGGCCTTTCTCGAAACTGGCTCCCCGGGCCGGACTCGAACCAGCGACCCAGCGGTTAACAGCCGCTTGCTCTACCAACTGAGCTACCGGGGAATCCGGGACGTCGCATCAAATGCGCCACTCCCGAACTGTTGGGGAGTGCGTATAGCAAAGAGCTTCGCCTGTTGCAAAGCGTTATCGCATCCTCCCCGAAAGAAAATTGCCGCCTGTTCCGCATGCACGGACGTGTTGCAATGTGATCGAAAACGCCTATGTCTGGTGCGGGTTCAGGAGAGACAACTTTCTGCAGCGGATTCGTGGCAACCATAAAATTCGGCAATCGGCAGTTCGTGCTTCCTGGCAGCAGAATTGCCCGGATCATAATCGGTTTACTGCTCATCGTCGGAGGAGTCCTGGGGTTCCTTCCGGTGCTTGGATTCTGGATGATCCCGCTTGGCCTCGTCGTCCTTTCGATCGATTTGCCAATCGTGAGGAGATGGCGGCGACGCGCGACGATCCGCCTCGGGCGATTCCTGAACCAGCGGTTCCCGGGCGTTTGGGCCAGTGTCAATGGCGACAACGGTCAATCCGCTGACCATGAACGCTGAGTACGGCAATCGCGATCTAACTTGAAGCCTTGGCCGGGCTGTACCTGTCTAGATGCGACCGGAAAAGATCAGACAGATATTCTTCGGAATAGTTGCCGGTAAGCGTGTCGCGTCGCGTTCCCTTGCCGTCGAAGAGCAGCAGCGTGATGTGACCAACGCCGTGCGCGGCGGCGAACTTCTGGCCTTCGCCGCTTCTGATGTTCGCCACCAGATATTGCAGTTCAGCGTCGTCGAAGTTCTTCAGGGCTCTGCGGGCCTCACGCTGCAGGGCAACACAGCGTGAACACTGCGGGTCGTGAATCTGGACGATTGTCGGAACGCCGTTTCCGACCTTGGACAGATCGTGCTCGGCCATGGTTGCTGTTACTTCGTCCACCAGATACCAGCCTCCGCCGGCTGCGAGGAGGCCGAGAACGCCCCAGCTCCTGACGTTTGCAAGAAACCCTCGGCGTCGCTGATCGGCATCATTGCTGCCAGCAGGTTTTGCAACGTGTGCTGGTTTGCGGGATTTGGTGTTTTGTCGTGTTTTGCCCTTTTGACGTTTCATTTCCGGAACCGACCTCCCATTCACCGTAACACTCGTCTGGCCTTCTGGAGTTATGACGATCGATGGCGGCAAAAGTTCCCGGATTGCAGTGATTTATCCAAGCCGGGCGGCGATCCGTTCAGTCCCTGTACGGAAAGTCAGTGTTCTGCAGTTGTCGGGGAACTATTGCGCCGCTGAGACGTCGTTATAGGCGTATGCCGGTTTTGTCTGACGCAGCGGGGACCGAGCGAAACTGGAAGACTGTCAAGAAAACCATGGGAGCTCGATAGAATGGAAATGCAGGTTCTGTCACGCCAACCGAGATCCAACGGGAGCGCTGATCGTGGCGTTACCCTGCTCGATGGCCTGCTCGTTCATCGGCCGGTGGGGCAGGCGCTGCTGGCTGAACCCGGGCCCGGCGCGGTCGAGGCACGAAAGATTGTTTCCGCTGCCCTTTCGGTGGCCGGTGAAACGGATCCCTGCCGGTTGCGATATATCTTCGTGCCGGTGCATAGGCGCGAAAGACTTGGCGCAATTCTGAGCCAGGCGAAGAGGCGTCAGAGGATTGGCGCGAACGGCAGTGAGCGGGAGTGCGAAAATTGCCAGACCGGCGAGGTGCCCGCCCTGATCGCTGTGGTTGCCAGATGTGACTATGACCACCCGGAGACTTCCATTCGCGAACAGCATCTCACTGTGGGTGCGGCGATACAGAACATGCGCCTGTGTGCCCAGGCACTCGGTTATGCCGCTTGCTTCATCGGTGGCCGCGACATGCTCGACATGCATCTTGCGAAATCGCTGGATCTGGATCCTGAAGAGCAACTGTTCGGATTTGTCTCCGTGGGAACGCCTGCAACGAAACGTCCGCGCGCTAAACGGCCAAGTGTCCGCGCGCATTTCAGCGTATGGACGCCGAACGTCTGACGGGCCGCCTCTGGAGAGCAGCCCGCCACAAACCGTTTCGATTATTTCAACTCATCTGCCGGCGCTGCGCCTGTCAGCGCCGGTGCGCCGCGCGACGCTAGCCGATAAGCCCGCCGATCACCCGCCGGAAATATTCGATGGGCTGGTTTCCGGCAACTTTCTGTCCATTGATGAAGAATGTCGGTGTCGAGTTGACGCCCAACTTCGACTGCGCCTGATTGCGGGTCTGGACGATGCCTTCGCCGATCGTCTTGTTTGCCAGGCAGGCCTCGAAATCCTTCTCCGTCATTCCGGCCTGCCGGGCAATCTTGAGCAGTTCTCCCCGGGGATCGTTCCGGGTCCATACCTGCTGACGCTCGAACAGGACGTCGACGACAGGGAAGTACCGGTCCTCCGGGGCACACCGGGCAACCATGAAGGCCGCAAGTGACAGATCGTCGAGGGGGAATTCGCGCATGGCGAAGCGGACCTTGCCCGTGTCGATGAACTCCGACTTCAGCAACGGATAGGTGTCCTTGTGGAATTGGCGCAATGGGGGCAGGTGGCCGACGCGTATTCGATAATCGAAACCGGCGCATCTTCTCTGCCGAGCCATTTCTCGCCGAGCGGCGACGCCGCATCCATGACCGGTGCGCCTGCCTCTTTTTTCTCTGTGGCAGACAGGCCGGTCATCGCGGCGATGGCTGCAACTGATGTCGCGGCGATCCCGGTTCCCAGTACGATTCGACGATTGAGTTTCATCAGCAGTTCTCCCTTGATTATTCGCTGCGCTCTCGGCTCATCCAACCAGAGACCGGGCCACCATCATGAGCTTGTGCAACTCCTGCGTTCCGACCATCACGATCAGAAGGTCATCCGATTTCCACATCAGGCTGGTGTTGTCGCCGGATCGGTGCCAGGACAGATCTTCGCCAATATCGGACTCTCGTCGGCCGGCAGGCAGGTCGATGCCATCCGCGTTCATGACGTAAACGACAAGCGGCCCGTCGTCGGTCTCATAGCTGAGCGACGCCAGCCGGCGTTCCAGCAGCCAGCACAGCCGGCCGCCGACGAGGCGGGCATCGGCCCTTGCCGAACTGATCGGCGGCAACGAGAACGAAACACGATCCGAGAACCACGCGGCCAATCGGGTGATATTGGTTTCCGAAATGTCGATTGCCCTGTCCTTCAGGAGATAGGTCTCGAAATCGCGGAAGAACGTGCCGACGGGGTCCGTATCGGAGCGCTGCAAAATGTCCAGACGGGGAACCACGAAGACTGTCGCGAGGCTAGCCGCAATCAGGCCTCCCGCACCAGCGAGGAAGGCACGCCTGTTCCGGGGAAGGCCACGCCTTACGCTGCGCGTAATTGGTATTGCGTCTGTCTCTTCTGTATCGAGCCCGAATTGTTCCGCCACGCTCTCACGCAGCGATTCCGGAGCGCGGATTTCCTGCGCGCGGCTGCGGACCAGCCGGTCGACCTCCTCGAGATGATAGACCTCCCTGGCCAGTGACGGATCTGCGTCAAGATCGGCCCGAATCTGCCTTGCCTCCTCGGGCGAGCATTCGCCGTCGATGAACCGTTCAAGATCACTGAGAGCATACTTTCTGTTCATCTCAGGGCCTCATTTCACCAGTTTCAGGTTGGGTCCGCGATGGCTGCCGCCTTCATCGTCGTTTCCCTCTAGCGATCTGTTCAACGCATCGCTCAACTGAGCCCGGGCGCGGCTGAGACGAGACCTCACGGTCCCGATCGGCACATCCAGTGCGGCGGCGGCTTCGTCGTAGGAGAGTTGTTCTACGATGACGAGCTGGACCACGACCTGAAACTCGGTCGACAGCCGTGCAATCTCTGAATCGATCAGCAAGCCCAGTTGCTTGTTGCTCAATTCATCGTCCGGGAGCCGTTGTCCCGAGTGATAGTCCTGAAGCTCAGGGTCGTCGGGCTCGAATGGCACCGCGTTCTGGCGCTTTCGCGCACGAATTTGATCGAGGCAGGTGTTGACCAGGATCTTCATCAGCCAGGGCTTCATGTTCTGGCCGGCTTCCTGCCGCTTTACCTTGCGCCAGGCCTTGTTCAATCCGTCCTGTACCGCGTCCTCGGCATGATCCCGGTCGCGCAGCATCCGCAATGCAACGCGGTACATGGCGTCGAGTTCGGAGTTCACGACGGCTAGAAACCTGTGCTCCGCGCTTTCGTTTGACGTCACCAAGGATCCGTTTCCGATCTTTCTTCTGTCCCTCAGGGCCGAATCTGTTCCCGGCGTCATCGAGGCGCCGGTATTCGCAATACCGGCTTGATGAGGCTCGATGTTCCGAAAACCCGACAGGTTGCCCCGGGTCGTCGACCCAACATGTACTTAAAGACGACCGACAATGGGAAAGGTTCCATTGATCACATTCAGTTGATGCGGTGCAGCGAATTTGCAATGGCTTCGCGAGGAAACGGCCCGGCAATGCGGCTAACAGGGCCAGCCGAAGGCATTTGTCCTGACAGAGAGGTCTGGACAGTCGATTGATTTAATTGAGGGATTAGGGCCTGGAGGCCACGCCCGGAATCGAACCGGGGTATACGGATTTGCAGTCCGCTGCGTCACCACTCCGCCACGTGGCCGCTCAGGCGCGCCGGATATAGCAGAGCAAGAGGCCCGCGACAACAATGCTTCGACCGCCGATGGAAAGTTTGCGTCATCTTGCGCACATATTCCTGTTGGCCTTTTCGCGGCATTTGGATATTCCTCTTTACGGGACCCGTCGGACCTTTGAGTTGCTGACGTAATGGAGCAGAAATCCAATGAGTGCCACGACCGATTTCGAAACCGCGAGATACAACATGGTCGAGTCTCAGATTCGGCCCAACGATGTCACTGACCGGCGGTTGATTGACGCCATCGCATCGGTGGCGCGCGAAGAGTTTCTGCCAGCCGGGAAGCGCGCTGTGGCCTATATGGACGAAGATGTTCTCATCGGGACGTTCGGCGAAGAGGCCCACCCGCGTTACCTGATCGAGCCCATGCCGTTTGCCCGGCTGGTTCAGGCCGCGGACGTCAAGAGTTCGGACCTGGTTCTCGATGTCGGTTGCGCGACCGGTTATACGGCGGCAGTGCTGGCGCAGCTCGGTGATTCCGTGGTTGCGCTTGAATCGGCCGAGGACCTTGCAGCTATGGCGACGGAGACGCTCATGAACCAGGGCAATGACAATGTTGCCGTGGTTACAGGAACACTCAGGGACGGCTATCCGTCGGAAGGTCCTTACGATGTCATATTCCTGTCAGGCTCCGTCGACAGTGTGCCGGACAAACTGCTGGATCAACTGAGCGACGGTGGCCGGCTCGTGGCTGTTGTCGGCGGTGGTCCCGTCGGCAAGGCGATGCTTTACGTCCGGCATGACAACGCAACAAGCGGACGCGTAATTTTCGACGCATCGATTCCGCCTCTGCCTGGCTTCAGGGATGAGCCGGGCTTTGTCTTTTGACAAAGCAGTCAGGCCTGTTTCGGATCATCTGTTCCGATTGACCCGACGGAACCTGTTGCGCTGACTCAACACTGCCGGAAAAAAGTGGAATTTGAATACCTTGTGGCACGGATCATGCCATTTTACTTTCAGAATCATTAATTTATATCTAGCTTTGCGTTGTCTACCGGTTGACAATGTCCGGGGACATGGGGCGGCTGCAAGAATTCTGACGGCTGGTCGTGTATTGCGTCCAGCCAAACACTCATGGCTTGGAGCATGATGGGGATCAGATTGACTTCTCGAATTGCAGCAGTTTCGCTCTGCTCGGTGATCGCGCTTGCGGCTTTTGCGGCGCCGGTCAATGCGGAAACACTCCGCGACGCGCTCGCTGCGGCCTACAACTCAAATCCGACAATCGGTGCGGAGAGGGCACGGCAGCGGGCAACAGACGAGGGCGTGCCGCAGGCTCTGTCCGGGTGGCGGCCTACGGTCACGGTCGATGGCGACTACGGAACAATCCGCCAGACCACGCGACCGTCAACCGGCGTCGACAAGCGCGATCCGCGGGGATACTCGCTTACGCTGAACCAGCCGGTGTTCGACGGTTTCGAGACGGTTGAGGGTACGAAACAGGCCGAGGCAAATGTCCGGGCCGGTGTTCAGAACCTGATCAATGTTGAACAGACGACACTGCTGGACGGTGTGACGGCGTATATGAATGTGGTGAGGGATGGCGCCATAGTTCGTCTGCGTCAGAAGAACGTCTCGGTGCTGAAGGAACAATTGCGCGCTGCGAACGCACGCTTCAAGGTCGGAGAGATCACGAAGACGGACGTCGCGCAGGCAGAAGCCCGCGTCGCCGGTGCAGTCTCCGATCTGGCCCTTGCGCGCTCGAATCTGGCGACCAGCAGGGCGAATTATCGGCGCATTATAGGCAAATCGCCGGGCACATTGCGCTATCCGCCGTCCATAGCCAGGCTTTTGCCGAAGACTCTGAAGAAGGCTATTGCTACGGCACGGGACCGAAACCCGATCCTGCTTGCGGCGGCCTACAATGAGGAAGCGTCTCGGCACGCGATCGAGGTTGCGCGGTCGAACCTGCTGCCTGATGCGTCACTCGAGGCACAATATCAGCGCCGGTATGATCCTTCCGCTGCGCTGAACCGTCAGGAAAGCGTCAGTGTGATCGGCCGCCTGAACGTCCCGCTGTATCAGGGCGGGCTGGTTCATTCGCAGGTTCGCGAGGCCAAGCAGACCAACAGCCAGCGTGTGCTGCAGATTGCCGAAGCCGACCGTCAGGTCGTGGAAGCCGTGGTCTCCGCCTGGGAGCAGTATGCTGCCGCTCTCGAGCAGATCAATTCGGATCGGGCACAGGTTGAAGCCAACAGACTCGCGTTCAAAGGCGTGGAGCAGGAGGCGCTGGTCGGGTCGCGGACAACCCTTGACGTCCTGGACGCAGAGCAGGAATTGCTCGACTCTCAGGTGTCGCTGGTTGGTTCCCGGCGTGATGCGGTCGTCGCGGCCTACACACTGCTTTCAGCGATCGGCAGGCTGACCGCGAGGGATCTCCGCTTGCCGGTCCAGTATTACGATCCGTCCGTGTACTACCAATATACCCGCGGCAAGCTGTTTGGCGTCGGGATCGGCGAATCACAGTAAAGTAAAATATCTCGTGGAGTATTTGGCTACGGCGGTAGTCTCGGCTATCCTCGTACGCTATGAGTCCCATTTGTGATTTTGCCTTGGTGGCGGAGGCAGGGGTAGCGTATGAGCAATACGGAGCAGGCTGCAGAACCGACAATGGAGGAGATCCTTTCCTCCATTCGGAAAATTATTTCGGATGCCGATCAGGATGAGCCGGCGGAGGCTTCGAAGCCTGCCGCAGCGGCGGAACCTGAGCCGGAACCTGAGCCTGAGCCCGAACCCGAACCCGAACCAGAACCAGAACCCGCACCGGAACCTGAGCCTGAGCCCGAACCGGAGCCGGTTGCTGAAGAGCCGGTCGTCGATGAGGTTGCCGACGACATTTTCGAACTGACCGAAGTTGCTCCTGAAGAAGCCGAACCTGTCGCAGCTGCGGAGGAGATGGCGGAACCTGCGGATTTGATCGATCCGGATGCGATCGACGATCTGGAGTTTGTGACGTCGGAAGACGAGCCGGTGGTGGCCGAAGCCGTCGAGCCCGCCGCGTCCTTTGAAGAGCTTGAAGAGCACGTCCCGGAGAGTGCGCCGGCAGAGGATGGCGACGGCCTGTTATCGGTTGAAGCGGACACCGCCGTTTCAGCGGCATTCGGTAGCCTCGCCGAAACCATGCTGTCGCGAAACGGGAATTCGCGCACGCTGGAAGACCTGGTCCAGGAAATGCTGAGACCGATGCTCAAGGGGTGGCTTGACCAGAATCTGCCCGACATCGTCGAGCAACTGGTGCGCGAAGAAATCGAGCGCGTGACCCGGAAACGCTGAGACGTCGAAGCGCCCGGAACATGCCGTTCGGGCGTATTCCTCAATGCACCGAATGATTGAGTGGCCAGCGCGGTTGACTTACGCGCTGGGCTGCGGTTTACACCACAAATCTCGCAACATCGTAATGAGCTATGCCTAATCGGCTGGCGGAGATCCAGATGCTCGACAAGACCTATCAACCTGCGGAAATCGAACCAAGGCTCTACAAGACCTGGGAAGATGCGGGTGCATTTAAGTGTGGGCAACAGGATCGGCTGGATGCAGAAGCGGATCCGTATTGCATCGTCATTCCGCCGCCGAACGTCACCGGCAGCCTGCACATGGGGCATGCCCTGAACAACACGATTCAGGACATTCTGATCCGGTTCGAACGTATGCGCGGCAAGGATGTCCTTTGGCAGCCCGGAACCGATCACGCGGGCATTGCGACGCAGATGGTTGTCGAGAGACAGCTGATGGAACGCCAGGAGCCCGGACGACGGGAGATGGGCCGTGACGCCTTTGTCGAGCGTGTCTGGGAGTGGAAGGCGGAATCAGGCGGCGTCATCACAAACCAGTTGCGCCGGCTCGGCGCGTCTTGCGACTGGAGTCGCGAGCGGTTCACGATGGACGACGGGCTGTCGCGCGCCGTGCTCAAGGTTTTTGTCGACCTCTATCGCGATGGGTTGATCTACAAGGACAAGCGGCTGGTCAACTGGGACCCGAAGCTGCTGACCGCCATTTCCGATCTCGAAGTGAACCAGATCGAGGTCAAGGGCCATCTCTGGCATTTCCGGTATCCGATCAAGGATCAACCGGGACGCTTCATCACTGTCGCGACGACGCGGCCGGAAACGATGCTGGGCGACACCGGCGTCGCCGTTCATCCTGACGACGAGAGATACAAGGATCTTGTCGGCAAGACCGCAATCCTTCCGCTGGTCAATCGGGAAATCCCGATCGTCGCCGACGAGCATGCCGATCCGGAACAGGGTTCGGGTGCGGTCAAGATTACGCCGGCTCACGACTTCAACGACTTTGAAGTCGGCCGCCGGCACGATCTCGAGCTCATAAACATCTTCGATGAACATGCTGTCCTGAACGATGAGGTTCCCGCGAAGTACAGGGGGGTTGAGCGTTACGAGGCGCGGAAGCTGATCGTCGAAGATCTGGAAGCGCTGGAGCTGGTCGAGAAGATCGATGATCATCTTCATACGGTTCCGTACGGCGATCGGTCCAACGAAGTTATCGAGCCCTGGTTGACGGACCAGTGGTACGTTGATGCGGAAACGCTGGCGAAGCCGGCGATTGAAGCGGTCGAGGACGGCCGAACCGTCTTCGTCCCCAAGAACTGGGAAAAGACCTATTTCGAATGGATGCGCAACATCCAGCCCTGGTGCATTTCGCGCCAGTTGTGGTGGGGCCATCAGATCCCGGCCTGGTACGGTCCGGACGGTGAGGTCTTTGTCGCGTATGACGAAGACGAGGCGCGAGGGCTGGCCGAGGCCCATTACGGCGAGGCCGTCTCGCTGACCCGCGACGAGGACGTTCTGGATACGTGGTTCTCGTCCGCTCTGTGGCCGTTTTCGACGCTCGGATGGCCCGATCAGACGCCCGAACTGGATCGATATTACAAGACCAATGTCCTGGTCACCGGTTTCGACATCATCTTCTTCTGGGTTGCGCGGATGATGATGATGGGCCTGCACTTCATGAAGGACGGGAAGGGCGCGCCGGAAGTCCCGTTCGATACCGTCTATATCCATGCTCTGGTCCGTGACGAGAAGGGCCAGAAGATGTCCAAGTCCAAGGGCAATGTCATCGACCCCCTCGAACTGATCGAGGAATACGGTGCTGATGCCCTGCGCTTCACGCTTGCCGCCATGGCGGCTCAGGGGCGCGACATCAAGCTCGCGACCTCGCGTGTCGAAGGCTACCGGAATTTTGCCACCAAGCTCTGGAATGCGGCGCGCTTCTGCGAGATGAAGGACTGCAGGCTCGTCGCCGGAATGGATCCGGCGGATGCCAGGCTTGCGATCAACCGATGGATTGCGGGCGAGGTCGAGCGGACGTCGGCTGCTGTCACGGCGGCGCTCGAGGCGCACCGGTACAACGAAGCGGCGGGCGCGCTCTATAGCTTCATATGGCACGTCTTCTGCGACTGGTATCTCGAACTGATCAAGCCGCTGCTCGACGGGGAAGATGCCGCGGCCGCCGAGGAGACCCGCGCAACCGCGGCCTGGACCCTGAAACAGATCCTGTTGCTCCTGCACCCGTTCATGCCGTTCATAACCGAAGAGCTCTGGGCGCGTATTGTCCAGGCACAGGACGGCTCGCAACCGATGCTGATCAGTGCTGCCTGGCCAGATTACTCAGGCCTGCAGTCGGCGGAAAGCGACCAGGAGATCGACAAGGTCATCCGGATCATCAGCGAGATCAGGTCAGTCCGGTCGGAAATGAATGTTCCGGCGGGCGCCAAGATTCCGTTGGTCGTCTGTGGCGATGATGAGGGATTCCGTTCATTGATCAGCGAATGGGGTACGACCGTCGAGCGCCTGTCGCGGTTGACGGGGATCGGATTTGAGGATGCCGTTCCCGATGGCGCGGTTCAGATCATGATTGACGATGTGGTCCTCGCCATGCCACTGGCCGACGTCATCGACCTGGCGGCCGAAGGTGACCGTCTGGAGAAGGAAATTTCCAAGATCGGGGACGAGATCAAGAAGCTGGAAAGCAAGCTCGCCAACGAGAACTTCGTCTCGCGGGCGCCTGAACACGTTGTGGAAGAGCAGCGGACCAGACAGGCCGACGCCGAGGCGATTCGGGAACGGCTCCAGGCCGCGCTTGAGCGCCTAAAGGGCGTTGCCTGACCGAGTATCCACACTTTGTGGCATTAATGCCACAACCATAAGGTGAAGTGAAGGCGGAGACCAAATCTCGGTGCTCCGGACACTTTGTTGCCTTAATAGACTCTTAACACTTTTGATCGTCTAGGAGATTAGTTGAATCGGCGGATTTCAGCCGATTTGAGTTCTCTCTTCGACTGAGGACCCGTCGAAGTGGGGCAGTTCGGGGGCCGTCTGTAAGTGTGAAGTAAGGTGTATCGATGCCGGGTTTTGACCGGCGTTGGCGT
This sequence comes from Hyphomicrobiales bacterium, assembly GCA_965198845.1. Taxonomy (GTDB): domain Bacteria; phylum Pseudomonadota; class Alphaproteobacteria; order Rhizobiales; family JAJFHC01; genus CBDAQD01. The sequence continues at coordinate 3,624,141 of CBDAQD010000002.1, read as the reverse complement.
TGGGTATTGCGAAACATTGCGGCCACACCGCGAATAGGAAAAGCCCGTCCATGGACGCGACCGCATTCGACAAATCCAAATTGCCCAGCCGTCATGTCACGGTCGGGCCCGAGCGCGCGCCGCACCGGTCTTACTATTACGCTATGGGGCTGACCGAAGAGGAGATCAATCAGCCTTTCGTGGGTGTGGTCTCCTGCTGGAATGAAGCAGCGCCCTGCAACATCGCACTGATGCGACAGGCACAGGCTGCGAAGGCCGGGGTCCGCGAGGCCAACGGGACGCCGCGCGAGTTCTGCACCATCACCGTGACCGACGGGATTGCCATGGGGCATCAGGGCATGAAGTCGTCCCTGGCTTCGCGCGAGGTCATCGCCGATTCGGTCGAATTCACGATGCGCGGTCACTGTTACGACGCCATGGTCGGTATTGCCGGCTGCGACAAGTCCCTTCCTGGAATCATGATGTCGATGGTGCGTCTCAACGTACCGTCCGTTTTCATGTATGGCGGCTCGATCCTGCCCGGCCAATTCAAGGGCAAGGATGTTACGGTCGTCGACGTTTTTGAAGGCGTGGGGCAGCATTCGTCGGGCAAGATGTCCGACGAGGAACTGCACGAACTCGAATGCGTGGCATGTCCCAGTGCCGGCGCCTGCGGCGGCCAGTTCACCGCAAATACGATGGCCTGCGTCTCGGAAGCCATGGGTCTGGCACTGCCGTTTTCGGCTGGTGCGCCGGCACCGTATGAAAGCAGGGACGAATACGCTGCGGCCAGCGGCCGGGCGGTCATGAATCTCATTCAGCTCGGTATCCGGCCGCGTGACATCGTAACCCGGAAGTCACTGGAGAACGCGGCGGTTGTGGTCGCCGCGACCGGCGGTTCGACCAATGCGGGCCTGCATCTGCCGGCCATTGCCCATGAGGCGGGAATTAAGTTCGGCCTCATGGATGTCGTTGAGATCTTCAAACGCACTCCCTATATCGCGGATTTGAAGCCCGGCGGGCAATACGTCGCGAAGGACATGTATGAAGCCGGCGGCGTGCCGATGCTTCTGAAGATTCTCCTGGACGGAGGGTATCTGCACGGTGACTGCATAACCGTGACGGGCCGGACGCTTGCGGAGAACCTGGAGGGCGTCGAATTCAACCCGGATCAGAAGGTGATTTATCCGCTGTCCAATCCGCTTTCACCGACCGGCGGCGTGACCGGCCTGACGGGAACGCTGGCGCCGGAGGGTGGAATCGTCAAGGTCGCGGGCATGAATGTCCTGCAGTTCCGCGGGCCGGCCCGCTGTTTCGACTGCGAAGAAGAGGCCTTTGCAGCCGTTGATGCGCGACGCTACGAGGACGGGGAAGTTCTCGTGATCCGTTACGAGGGGCCAAAGGGTGGACCCGGGATGCGCGAAATGCTGTCGACGACGGCTGCCCTCTACGGCCAGGGCGCGGGCGACAAGGTGGCCCTGATCACAGACGGCCGGTTCTCAGGCGCGACGCGCGGTTTTTGCATTGGCCATGTCGGCCCCGAGGCGGCGGTCGGCGGGCCGATTGCACTTGTTCAAGATGGCGACATCATATCGATCGATGCGGAGGGGGGCACGATCGATCTTGAGGTTGATGAGGAGGAACTGGAACGACGGCGGTCCAAATGGGCACCGCCGTCGAATGACTACACTTCGGGGGCGTTGTGGAAGTATGCCCAGCTGGTTGGACCGGCAAAGGATGGGGCGGTAACCCATCCGGGCGGTGGCGAGGAAGTTGTTTGCTATGCGGATATTTAGGCGGTTCCTCAGCGCCGGAGCTCTAGGAGCGGCGCTGGCTGTTGCGGGATCAGCGACTGCCTTTGAACAGTCAGGGTCCAGTAGTGGATTCGATCAATCGGACACCGGCAGTACATTTGAGTCGCCGGCAGAATCCACCGATGACGAATTCCAGAAATTCGTGCCGTCTGCGGCACCGAAGCTTGGCGATCTGGCGACGGACGAAGATGCTGACCTGAAGGCCTTCCGGGACGGAAGCAATGCTTACCGGCGCGGGAATTTCAAGAAGGCGATCAAGAACTGGACCCAGCTGGCAAAGCGCGGCGACGTATTCGCGCAGTGGCGGCTCGGCAACATGTACCGCAAGGGTACGGGCGTGGAGAAGAATGCCGGCAAGGCGTTCGACTACTACCGGCGTTGCGCCGAGCAGCATCGCGAGACGTCGCGTTACACCGAGCATACGCGTGTAACGGTCGACTGCTATGTGAATCTTGCGCACTACTTCCGGACCGGAATCAAGTCGGCAAAGATCAAGCGCAATCTTCCCCATGCGCTCAAGCTCTACAAGTTCACGGCGACGCATTTCGGCCATCCCGGCGCGCAGTATTCGATCGGCCGGATGTATCTGACAGGAAAGGGCCTGCGCAAGAACGTGTCCAAGGGCCTGCGGTGGCTCAATCTTTCGGCGCAAAAGCGGTATGCGCCGGCACAGGCCCAGCTGGGTGAAATCTACTGGTCGGGCAAGGGCGTGAAACCAAACCGGGTGAGGGGGCTCATGTGGTACATGCTGGCCCAGGAAAGTGCGGACCCCGGCGTCCAGAAGCCGATCATCGACCGGTACAACGATCTCTACGGTTCCTCCAACGACAAGGAACGGGACCGGGCACAGACCATGGTTGCCGGCTGGAATCAGCGTTTTCCGGCTCCCGGCGGAGCCGTGCGGGCGAAGTCGACGATCATTTCACCGCGAGAGTAGCCCAGACCGGAACGTGATCGGAGGGCCGTTCCCAGGCTCTCACGTGTTTGTCTATTTCGCACGTCGCGAGCAGGTCGGCTGCCTGCGGTGAAAGCAGCAGGTGGTCAATCCTGATTCCGTGGTCCTTCTGCCACGCGCCGCCCTGATAATCCCAGAAAGAATATTGACCCGGCGTGCTGTTGCAGGCACGGAAGGCGTCAGTAAGGCCCAGGTTGACGAGCGTCCTGAACTTCTCATGGGTCTCGGCGCGAAACAGGGCGTCGCCATCCCACGCGACCGGGTCGTGGACGTCATCGGCTGTCGGAATCACGTTGTAGTCGCCGGCCAGCACGAACGCTTCCTCGTATGCCAGCAGCGCTTTGGTGTGCGCGATGAGCCGGTCCATCCAGGCGAGCTTGTAGGGATACTTCTCTGTGTCGACCGGATTGCCGTTCGGCAGATAGATTGAAGCGACTCTGACGACGGAGTCGCCTGCCGGGATTACAGCCTCGAGATAGCGGGCCTGCTCGTCGGACTCGTCTCCGGGCAGACCGACGATCAGGTCATCGATCGGGGCCTTGGAGAAAATCGCGACGCCGTTGTAGGTCTTTTGCCCGTGGGTCGCGACGTTGTAGCCGAGTTCCTCGAAGGCGGCTGCCGGAAATGCCTCATCGACGCTCTTGATCTCCTGCAGGCAGGCGACATCCGGTTCGGCCTGCTTGAGCCAGTCGATCACATTGTCGTGGCGCGCCTTAATCGAGTTGACGTTCCAGGTGGCAATCTTCATCAATATCGTCCGCTTTTGATTGATGTGGGCAAGGCAGGCTACATATCACGTCCAGACCCGTAAAGCGCGGCCCGACTGTAGATTTCATCCCGCACCGCGGGTGGTCGGCGGGCGGTGCAGAATTCCCGTTTTAGAAGAGCATCGGAGAGAAAAGAATGACAGGTTCAGCAGCGCCAAAGACTTTGCTCGAGATGGCGGGAGCGCCAAATGACCCGGCGCCCCTGTCCGAAGCGTCACTGGTCCTGATCGACTGTCAGAGAGAATATGTCGACGGTGCGTTGGTGCTGCCCGGCGTCGACAACGCGCTTTCCGATATTGCCGACCTGCTTTCGCGTGCGCGCGCCGCGGATACGCCGATTGTTCATGTGGTTCACAAGGGAAAGCCGGGAGGCGCCTTTGATCTGGACGATGTGCGGGGCCAGATTGCCGATGCCGCCGCGCCCGCCGAAGGCGAGCAGAGGATAGAGAAAACCTTGCCGAATGCATTTGCCGGTACGGACCTGGCCGACCGGCTCGAAGCGATTGGACGGAAAAAGCTCCTGGTGGCCGGCTTCATGACTCACATGTGCATCAGTTCCACGGTGCGGGCCGGGCTGGATCTCGGCTTCGGCTCAACGGTGATTGCTTCTGCTACAGGGACACGCGATCTGCCCAAGCCGGGAGGCGGGATCATCGAGGCCGATGCCCTGCACGTGGCGTCGCTCGCCGCCCTGGCGGACCGGTTTGCGATTATCGCCGATAATGTGACAAGTATTCCGGATTGATGCATCAGGCAGGTGTCGCCGCAACCGATGTCCGCGATAGCTGCCTAGATCGAAAAGGACGTGCCGCAGCCACAGGCGGCTGTAGCGTTCGGATTGCGGATCTGGAAAGCGGCTCCGATCAGATCGTCCACGAAGTCGATCTCTGAGCCTTCCAGATACATCAGTGAAATCGAGTCGATCAGAACGGTAGCGCCTGCTTTCTCGAGCACCAGATCGTCATCTTCCCTTTTGTCGTCCAGGTCGAAGCCGTACTGGAACCCGGAGCAACCGCCTCCCGAAACGGAAATACGAAGCATTTTCGGTTCAGTTTCCGCAGAAAGGATCTCGTTGATCCGCTTTGCGGCCCGATCAGACAAGGTGACAGATTGGGTCATGTATGCCGTGCCGTTCAACTCGATGGCGTCGACCAGGGTCCGGAAAGCCGGAATCGATTGTCGACAATGGTTTTCCTGATAATTATGGCCCGGCGAACAATTGTCAACGTGGCGCGGCCCGGTGGTAAAAGGCTTTGATTCCGCAACAAAAAAGCGCTTTATGCCTGCGGAAGTCACGTCTGAGGCGCAAAAGTGAAACCATTTGCCTGCGATCCTGAGCTCAGCCTCGGGCGTCTGCACGAGGAACCGGAAAGCCGGACGCGTAGCCGCTTTCAGCGGGACCGTGACCGTATCGTCCACAGCGCAGCCTTCAGGCGCCTCAAGCACAAGACCCAGGTTTTCGTCTATCACGAAGGCGATCATTACCGCACCAGACTGACCCACAGCCTTGAGGTGTCCCAGATCGCCCGATCGCTTTCCCGGACACTCGGTCTGAACGAAGATCTGGTGGAAGCCCTGGCGTTAGCTCACGACCTTGGCCACACTCCCTTCGGTCATGCTGGAGAGCGGGAACTCGCACGCTGCATGGCCCGTTTCGGCGGCTTCGATCACAATGCCCAGGCGCTCAGGATCGTGACCCGTCTTGAGCGGAAATATGCTGGTTTCGATGGTCTGAACCTGACATTCGAGACGCTTGAAGGCGTGATCAAGCACAACGGTCCGCTGCTCGACCGTCGAAAGCGGGCCATCGGGGATTATGCCGATAGCGGTGTTCCCGCCGTCATTCTCGAATTCCCCTGGCCGGAGTTGATTTCGCTGTCGAGCCAGGCGCCGATGGAAGCGCAGATTGCAGCTCTCGCCGACGACATCGCTTACAATGCACATGATTTTGACGATGGTTTGCGTGCCAATCTGTTTACCGTGATCGACATTGCCGAGACGTCGATTGTCGGCGAAGCGTTGTCGATTGTCCTGAAGAAGCATCCGGACCTGGAGAGGCCAAGGCTCATCCACGAGACCGTTCGACGTGTCATTTCCAGCATGACAAATGACCTGCTTCGCGAAACCCGCAGCAGGGTTGAACAGTCGCAGCCGGAAAACGTGGACGACGTCCGCAGTCAGAAGACGCCTCTGGTTGGCTTCTCGTCGGAGATGGAGGCGAGGGAACGCGAGCTGAAAGAGTTTCTCAGCGCCCACATGTACCTGCACGACCTGGTTCAGGAGAAAATGTCGCGAGCCCGGCGCATTGTGCATGACCTTTTCGATGCCTACATGAACGATGCTGCCAAACTGCCACCGGAATGGCGGCCAGATGACGGGAACGGCAGGTCGGAGGAGGGGAGATTGGCGCGGAAGGTCTGTGACTTTATCGCCGGCATGACGGACCGCTACGCACTCGATGAGCATCGAAGGTTGTTTGACCTTGATCCTCTTTTCAGATAGTTGGCGCACAAATCTGAGTTCGGACACCGCGCCACGGCGCGGACTAACAGCTCTTTAACGAACTTGCTCGATAACCAGACGACCTAGACGGGGCGGGCAATCAGTGGACCTTTTCGGTTATTTTCAGGGCGTAATCGTCAATATTCTCGGCGAACTCGCCACGCGGGGTGAAATCCCCGAGAACCTGGATCTTTCAAGGGTTTCGGTCGAGCCTCCACGCGATCCATCGCACGGAGACATTGCGACCAACGCGGCAATGGTGCTGGCGAAACCCGCGGGCGTGGCGCCACGGGTGATTGCCGAAAAGCTTGCGGCAAGCCTGGATGGTCATGAAGACATTGCTGCTGTGGATGTTGCCGGTCCCGGCTTCATCAATATGCGCGTCGAGACCGGTTTCTGGTACCGCATTCTGCAGGCCATTCTCGACGATGGAACGCAATTCGGCTGTGCTCCCAGGGACAGTCTGGGTGCGGTCAATGTCGAATACGTTTCGGCCAATCCCACCGGGCCCATGCATGTGGGGCACTGCCGGGGCGCCGTCTTCGGCGATGCGCTAGCTAGTCTGCTGGAATGCGCGGGCCAGACGGTCACGCGGGAATACTACATCAATGATGCGGGGACCCAGATCGATGTGCTCGCACGATCTGTCTTTCTGCGCTACCGGGAGGCGCTGGGCGAAGATATCGGCGAGATTCCCAGCGGGCTCTATCCCGGCGACTATCTGAAGCCCGTGGGCACCGCACTTGCCGAACGGCACGGTGATTCCCTCAAGAGCATGCCGGAGCAGGACTGGTTGCCCATCGTGCGCGACAAAGCCGTCGCCATGATGATGGATATGATCCGGGACGACCTGCTGGCGCTGAATATCAAGCATGACGTCTTCTTTTCCGAGCGTTCGCTGTCTGATCCCGAAGACAACAAGATCGCGAGTACCATCGACGCGCTGACGCAGCGCGGGCTGATCTATGAAGGCAGACTGCCGCCGCCCAAGGGACAGCGTCCCGAGGATTGGGAGGATCGCGAGCAGACGCTGTTCAGAGCAACCGATTTCGGCGACGACATTGATCGGCCGTTGGTAAAGTCAGATGGCAACTATACCTACTTTGCCTCTGATATTGCTTATCATTTTGACAAATATGACCGTGGCTTCGAGCAGATGATCGACGTCTGGGGCGCCGATCACGGTGGGTACATCAAGCGAATGCAGGCCGCCGTGAAGGCAGTCAGCGGCGAAGCGGCAGACCTCGACGTCAAGATTTGCCAGCTGGTCAGGCTGTTTCGCGATGGCGAGCCGGTAAAGATGTCAAAGCGGGCCGGAGAGTTCATCACATTGCGTGACGTGGTCGACGAAGTGGGCTCCGACGCGGTCCGATTCATGATGCTTTACCGCAAGAATGACGCACCGCTGGATTTCGATTTTAACAAAGTTTCCGAACAATCGCGCGACAACCCTGTTTTTTATGTACAATACGCGCATGCGAGGATCCATTCCGTGTTCAGGAACGCGGGAGAGATCATTGATGGGTTTGTACCGGATGGGGCGGCATTCGGGGGTGCCAAACTTGAGCGGCTGCAGGATGAGGCTGAATTGACACTCATCAAACGGATGGCTGCGTATCCACGGATGTTGCAGTCAGCCGCAGCGGCCCACGAGCCCCACAGGGTCGCATTTTATCTGTATGAACTCGCCAGCGAGTTTCATGCACTGTGGAACAGAGGCAAAGAGTCGCCGCATTTGAGATTTATATCGAGTGAAGACATGGATGCCACAATGGCCCGGCTCGCGCTGCTCAATGCGGTTGCCAATGTACTCGCCGGGGGGCTTGCTATTCTTGGCGTCCAAGCTATCACTGAAATGAGGTAACGGGACCGCGTTATGGACAGAGACAACCCTCCGTTCGGCCCCTCGGATGATGGTAATGGTCCGGCTGGGGCCGATGACCATCGTGGTGACCGCGGTGTTGGTGACAGTTCGCGGCGGCGTTCGCCCGATACTGACACGGCAAGCGGATTTCGATTTTCACGGCGCGAAAGGGAAGATTTTCCTTCTTCTGCCGATCAGGGCGAAGGTGGTGGAGAAGCGCCACGCAGATCCTTCAGCCGCACGGGCAGGTTTTCGCGGGAAGATCAGGGACGCGACGCAGAGCCGTCCAGCCGAACGTCGTTCCCAAGGGATACTCAGCCCGACCGGGTCGCGACGACTTCCGGTCCTCCCGAACGTGGCCGCGCGCCGCGTATGGAGCGCCCGTCCTTCCTCGACCGGGCCAATGACGATGATCTGAAGCCGAGCCCTCGCCGACCTTCGTTTATCGAGGGCGGGCGGGAAGAGAGCCGCTCCGAGCCCAAACCGCCGTCCTTCCTCGACCGGGCAAATGACAACAGCGATGGCGAGCCAAAGCGGCCGTCGTTTCTGGAAAGATTCAAGCCTGACGACAGTCTAGGCGACAGTGTGCCGGAGGGCGATCGCCAGCCGTTCGATGCGCGCGAAGAACTCGATGCGCCGCCGGGCCGGTCGTACCGGGATTCGCTGCCGCGCGACAACGGCGCGGGTGCCGGTTCTGACGCATACGGCGCGGAACGGCCTGCGCGTGGCCGCGAGCGCTCCCCCACACCGTCATATGAGCGCTCGGACCCCGGTTTTGCTCGTGGTTCGGCCGAGGCAGAAAGACGCTTCGATCTCGGCCAGACGACGCGGTCACGGCGGGATGACGAAACGTCTTCGCAGGCATCCAAAGACTGGCGGTCGTCGCGCTTCACCAGCAGGTTTTCTCAACCACCCAAGGCGTACGATCTCGACGAAGTCGGTGACCAGAACATTGCGTTTGAACAGGCCGAAGACACCGGTTCGGAGCCGCCATACGAAATGGATCGGGAAGCCGTGCCAAGGTACAGCGAAGAGGATTTGCTGAAGAAGGCGCGCGCGCGGTCCCGGAGCCGCTTCTCCCGTTCAAGGGGGCCTGATGAAGACAGTTATTCTCCGAGAACGGCGGTTCCGGCTGATCTGCCCGAACCCGAGCCATTCGAGGACGAACTGGCGGCTGGACCGGATTACGCTGAAGAGCGGCGCTACCAGGCAGATCTCGATGATCCGTCAGAGGAGTTCCTGCAGCCTGTCGAGGAATTTGACGACGAGCTTCTCGACAAAGGACCGGAGCGGACCGGAGCGCGGGAAGCCGAATTCGGTGAATACGGTGCGGTCGGTGATTTCGACCAGGGGCAGCGATACTACGATGCCGCCGATGCGATCGACGATCCTGATCCGTCGGCTACGCCGGATTTGCCGCTGATCGATGATCTGGCGCAGGACGCACCGGCTTCGAGCGAAATGCGTGCGCCCAGGGGCCAATCATATGGTGATGAGCCGACGAACAACTACTATCCCGAAGCGGATAGCGTCCAACGCGGTTTTGATGACTACGACACAGGTGGCAGACGGGTCGAACCCGGCGCGACATCACCGAACGACGAACTGCGTGCCGAACGTGCGCCGAGTGGCGAAGCCGGATATCCGCAATACTCCGATACGTTCAAGGATTACGAAGAAAAGGGTAACCGCAAACCGTTGCTGCTGATCGGTGCGCTTGCCGGCGTAGCCGTGGTGGCGGGCGGATTGATCTTCGCTTACCAGATGTTTGCACCGGGTGGCGGCGGCAAGGATGTCGTGCCCGTGGTGAAACTGGAAGAGGCACCTTCGAAGGTTGCGCCGAATGATCCGGGTGGCCTACAGGTTCCGCACCAGAACAAGCTGATCTATGACCGGATCGTCGGCGAGGAGACAGCAGTCGCCGAGAAAGTGGTGCCGCGGGAAGAGAAGGTCATTGAACTGGATACGCCGGCGGCAGAACCGTCCTCCGCCTCGGGCTCACAAGACGGGTCCGGTACTTCAGGTGACACAGCGGTGGCCGTACCGCCGCCGCCGGTATCGCCTGCTACGGACGGCGGCAACATTTCGGATACAGGACGCGAGGAAGCGGTGGCAATCCTGCAGCCGCCTTCGGACGCTGTTCCGTCTGCCGTGCCCGAGCCTCCGGACACGCCCATTCCGCCGCCGATTAACGAAGTGACCGTTCAGCCGGCAGTGCCCGAACCGCCTCAACCGTCAACGCCCGAGGCACCGGCGCAACTGAGAACGGAAACGGTGGAAGCGCCTGCACCGGCAACGAGAAATACACCGCCGGTCCCGCTGGCAAGGCCGGAGGCGCCGCGCCGCGAGGTCGCGGAGACCGAACCTGCAGCATCCTCGGGTTCCGGGCCGATCCAGCTGGCTCCCCTTCCGCCGGTAACGATTGTGGAGTCGGAACCTTCGGTTTCCCAGGCTCCGGCCGTGCCGACCACGCCGGTTCAATCTACGGATCTTTCAGAGGCAGCTCCGCCGCCACCTGCGCCTGAGCCGACCCGGGTTGTCACCGCACAGCCGACGCAGCCTGCGCCGGCACCGACCCAGAGTGCAGCAAGCGGAGAATACCTGATCCAGATTGCGGCGTTCAGGACTCAGCCGGAAGCGGAAAAGGAATACGCGAAGTTGCGCGGCAAGCATGCGGGTTTGCTGCAAGCCTACGGTCCGCTGATTCAGAAGGCGGATCTTGGAAGCCGCGGCATCTTCTACCGTCTTCGTGTCGGCCCGATGCAGACCAGGGCTGACGCGTCGGCACTTTGCAATTCGCTGATTGCAGCCGGCGAGAAGGACTGTCTCGTCAGGCGCGCGCGGTGATCGGATTGCACGCAACAACGGCCGGCAATCGTCTTGGCGTTGCCGACTGATTCATGCCGATGATGGTAAGGGCGCTTATTTCAGGTTGTGCCGGCACACAGCTTGGAGAGGATGAGATCTCGTTTTTTCGCGAGATCAATCCCTGGGGGCTTATTCTCTTTGCCAGAAATTGTGACACGCCGGACCAGGTCCGCGACCTCGTGTCTGCGTTTCGTTCAGCGGTGGCGCGGCCCGATGCCCCTGTTCTGATCGACCAGGAAGGCGGACGGGTCCAGCGACTGGGGCCGCCTCACTGGACGCAACACCCGCCCTGCCGCCGGTACGGGGATCTCTATTCCACCGACCCTTCCGAAGCGAAGAGATTGGCGAGCGGATCTGCCCGTCTCATCGCTCACGAACTTCATGATCTGGGAATCAACGTCGACTGCCTGCCGGTCGCCGACGTCCCCCAGCCTGGCGCTCACGATATTATCGGGGACCGGGCGTACAGCGAGGATCCGGAAGAGGTTTCGGCACTTGCGGGAGCGGCGGCTGAAGGGCTGCTGGCGGGTGGCGTTCTGCCCGTGCTCAAGCACATTCCCGGTCACGGCCGTGCCGCCGTGGACAGCCATGTTTCTTTACCCGTGGTGGACGCCGATATCGAAACATTGCGATCCGTTGACTTTGTTCCGTTCCGGAACCTCCGTCACCTTCCCACCGCGATGACGGCACATGTGATCTACACGGCGATCGATCCTGAACGCCCCGCTACGCTCTCGCCGACCGTTATCTCGGATATCATCCGCGGAGAGATCGGATTCGACGGGTTGCTGATGACCGATGACCTGTCCATGGGCGCCCTGTCCGGAAGCCTCGCCGAGCGGACAGCCGCAGCAATTGAAGCCGGCTGCGACATGGCCCTGCATTGCAATGGTGATATGGAAGAAATGCAGCAGGTTGCTTCGCAGGCACCGCAACTGGATGGCCTCGCTGCTGACCGTGCAGCGCGTGCGATGCAGCAGATTCATGTGCCCGATGCGACGGATGTCGAAGCGGTTCGTGGGGATATCGCGAAACTTTCGTGAGAATCAGCCAAATTTCCGGGTAAATTAGGGGTCGGAGCAGCTTCCTAAGGTGATTCGCCCGTGGGTGAGGCAGAAGACAGCAATGACAACGATTCCACACTGTCGCAGGACGGCGACGGTGCCCTCCAGTTCGATCTGGATGAGAGCGATGCGGATGCACTGATCGTTGACGTTGACGGCTTCGAAGGGCCGCTCGACTTGTTGTTGACGCTGGCTCGAACGCAGAAGGTCGACCTGACCCGCATATCGATCCTGGCGCTTGCTGAGCAGTATCTCCGGTTCATCGAGCAGGCAAAGCTGCTGAAACTGGAACTCGCGGCGGATTATCTTGTCATGGCCGCGTGGCTTGCCTACCTCAAATCCCGTCTGCTTTTGCCCGAGCCGGAGGAACAGGATGGGCCAACCGGCGAGGAACTGGCAGCGTTGCTGGCGTTCCGGCTGCAGAAGCTTGAGGCCATGCGGGACGCCGCGGCGAAACTCATGGCCAGCAACCGGCTGGGACGAGATGTGTTCGCCCGCGGAGCGCCGGAAGGCATCCGCGTCAATACGACGAGCGAATATGCCGACAATCTCTATGACTTATTAAAGGCGTATTCCGAGCGCAGACAGCGTCAGTCCGTGACCCGAATCCAGATGAAGCGGTTGCCGGTCTGGACGATCAAGGAGGCGCGCCAGAGGCTGGAAAGCCTGATCGGCGCCATGGAAGACTGGGGGCGTATCGATCAGTTCCTGGTCGAGTATCTGGTGGAGCCGGAGTTGAGGAGCACTGTTATGGCCAGCAGTTTTTCGGCTTCCCTTGAGTTGGTTAGAGAAGGCCATTTGGAAATCAGACAAAGCGATGCGTTCGCGCCTATCTATGTGCGCCGGAAGACGGCCTAAAAAGAAACCGCGTAAAAGGGCATAAAGAGATGAGCAATATGACGGAACCAGCAGTGCAGCATGCGGAGCACGACGACGAAACCGTCACGCATTCGTTGCCGGACAACGTAACTGTCCTGAGAAGTGTCGAGCAGCGGCAGCATATCCGGATGATCGAGGCTTTGCTGTTTGCCGCGGCAGAACCGCTGGACGAAAAGACAATCGCCGACCGGCTGCCGGAAGGGGCGAACATTCCGGCCCTGATCGAGGAATTGCAGGAACTTTACGCAAATCGCGGTGTGAACCTTGTGCGCATTGGCGGGCGGTGGTCGTTCCGGACGGCCGATGACCTCGCTTTCATGATGCAGAGAGATGCGGTCGAGCAGAGGCGGCTTTCCCGCGCAGCACTCGAGACGCTGGCTATCATTGCATATCATCAGCCGGTAACCAGGGCGGAGATTGAAGAGATCCGCGGGGTTTCCACGTCGAAGGGCACGCTCGACGCTTTGATGGAAATCGGCTGGATCAGGATGCGCGGCCGCCGCCGGACACCCGGACGGCCGGTGACCTACGGAACGACGCCTGAGTTCATGAACCATTTCGGGCTGGAAAGCGTGCGTGATCTGCCGGGAATGACGGAACTCAAGGGAACAGGTCTGCTGGACAGCAACATGCCGGCGGACTTTGTCATTCCGCAGCCGCATGACAGCGATGAACTCACCGAGGATGAGGATCCGCTGGACGACGGCGACGGCATCGAAGAACCTCTTGAGATGCACGTGCCTGAAGAGGGGCTGGCGCTCGACGAGACGAACGGCTAAAACCCGCCGTTGTGGGGCTGTCACAATCACAGTGACCGCCGTGTGCGCATGACGGCGTCTTATGAGTAGTGATTTTCAGGAACAGGGCGTACCGGAACGCCTGCCGGAATGGGGTCCCAGGGGGACTGCAGCGGCAACGTTCGCTGCGCGGCTTTCATTTGAAAACGTTACCCACCGTTACGGCAAGATCCTTGCCGTTTCCGGTGTCAATCTTGAATTGGCACCCGGAGAGATTGTCTGCATTCTGGGACCTTCGGGTTGTGGGAAAACGACGTTGCTGCGCATAGCGGCGGGGGTCGAACGGCAGACGGAAGGCGTGGTGCTGCTGAACGGCGAAGCGGTCTCCGGCCCGGACGGTCATGTGCCCCCGGAAAAGCGCGGTGTGGGCCTGATGTTCCAGGATTTTGCCCTGTTTCCCCATTTGACGATTCTGGAAAACGTGCTTTTCGGGCTGAAGAGTCTCGACCGGACCCTGGCGCTTCAGGAGGCACGGCTGGCGCTGCGACGTGTCGGACTGACCGAATATGAGAGAGCTTATCCGCATGTTCTCTCCGGCGGTGAACAACAGCGCGTGGCGCTTGCCCGCGCGATTGCGCCGAGACCGGCCGTTCTGCTTATGGACGAGCCATTCTCCGGGCTTGATCAGCGCCTCCGCGACAGTGTTCGGGACGAGACGCTCGCGGTTCTCAAGGAAACCAGGGCGAGCAGTATGCTTGTAACGCACGATCCGGAGGAAGCGATGCGCATGGCGGACCGGATCGTCCTGATGCGTAATGGGCGCGTCGTGCAGGTGGGAACGCCGTACGAACTCTACCAGAGTCCGGTCGATGCCGAAGCCGCCCGTTTCTTCAGCGATTTCAACGAGCTTCGTGGTGTTGTTTCGCGGGGGTGCGTCGAAACGCCGTTTGGTCCTGTGGATGCGCCGGGCATAGAAGACGGCGTGGAGGTTGATGTGCTCGTCAGGCCGATGGGCATCCGCCGTGTTCGCGAAGACACTATAAAGGGCATGATCCTGTCGTCGCGGTTTCTCGGAGACCACAGCCTGGTGAAGCTTGCCATTGGGGACGGCGAGCAGACCTTTCATGCGCGCTGGAGCGATATGACATTGCCGGAATCGGGCAGCATGGTCCCGATTGCCGCGGATCCGGTGCATGTATTCGTGTTTCCGGTCGTGTCAGGCTGACGGACTGGACGCCGAAGGGGAGAGGGCCAATTTACCCAGTTGGGCGTGCCGTGTTGCGGCGCATGGTCGATTTTGCGATAGTGCGGAAAATTTCTGCACGATTTTGGGAGTTTTAATCGTATGGCACCGAGTTGGATACAGATCCTGATTGTTGTGGTCCTGCTCGTCCTTCTGTTCGGGAGAGGCAAGATTTCGGATCTGATGGGCGATGTTGCCAAGGGTATCAAGAGCTTCAAGAAGGGCATTCAGGACGATCCTGAAAAAACGGCCTCCGATGAAAGCCTGAAGACCATTGAGCACGGCGAGGCCGAGAAGGTGGAAACGCCGACCAAAGCCGAGAGCGACGCGGCAAAAAGCTAAGTTGACACTTTGGCCCTCGCGGCCGGCTGTTCCGGGGACGTGTTTGGCGACCGCGGCAGGCCTGCCGTGATCATGAGAACTGGCTAGCGACATGTTTGATATTGGCGCGACCGAGCTGATGATCATCGCGATCGTTGCGATCGTGGTGGTGGGCCCGAAAGAGCTGCCGCGCATGCTCCGCACCGTCGGTCAGTTTGTCGGGAAGGCCAAGTCCATGGCCCGCGAGTTCCAGATGCATCTCAACGATGCCGCCGAAGAGGCGGGGCTGGATGAGGTGCGCAAGGGAATTTCTTCCGTCGAGAACAGTTCCGGTCTGGACGACTTCTCCGATGCGTTCAAGCCGCTGGAAGACACCGCCAGCGACATCAAGTCGGAGATGGAGAAGCCCATCACGCCGGCGGGGCCGAGGAGTCACAGCAGCGACGACACCGCGTCGACCGAAACATCGGCCGCAGCCGAGACAGCAACCCCGGACGAAGCCGTCGTCTCTGAAGCGTCATCCGGTGATGCAGTGACAGAGACCGAACAGCCGAAGACGGCTTCAACGTGATAGACCCGGATGGCCGTTAACGTGTCCGACAACGATATTGACAGTACGGAAGCTCCCCTGATCGAGCATCTGACCGAGTTGCGGTCGAGACTTGTGAAATCCCTGATCGGGCTGGGCATTGCCTTTGTGGCCTGCTTCTTTGTTGCGCAGCCGATCTTCAACATCCTGCTGTATCCTTATGAGCAGGCTGTCGGAGAAACCGCCAATATCGAGCTGATCTATACGGCGCCGCAGGAATTCTTCTTCACCCAGCTGAAGCTCGCGCTGTTCGGCGCACTGTTCCTGGCATTCCCGATTATCGCCTCACAGCTCTACATGTTCGTGGCGCCTGGGCTCTACAAGAACGAACGGCGGGCATTCCTGCCGTTCCTGATCGCGACACCGCTGCTGTTCATCACCGGCGCGGCGCTGGTCTATTTCGTGGTGATGCCGCTTGCCATGCAGTTCTTCATTGGTCTGGAACAGACCGGCGGAGACGGCCAGGCGGCGATCAAGCTGCTTCCGAGGGTCAGCGAATATCTCAGCCTGATCATGACACTGATCTTCGCCTTCGGCCTGTGCTTTCAGTTGCCCGTTCTTCTCACCCTGCTGGCCCGGGCGGGCCTTGCAACCGAGGCGGGCTCAAGGCCAAGCGCAAATATGCCATTGTCGGCACCTTTGCCGCTGCAGCCTTCCTGACGCCGCCGGATCCGATCAGCCAGATCGGCCTCGCGGTCCCGACCCTGCTGCTCTACGAGATTTCCATCTTCTCCGTGCGCATGGTCGAAAAGAAACGGGCCGAAGAGGAAGCTGCCCGCGACGCGGAAGAGTCGAGCGCCTGAACTCGGCATCGGCCGCGTTATTCGACAGATTCTGACCGCTCCGCTGGACGCCCAATCCGCACCGTCGTATACACTGCCCGACTTCGATTCCGATTGGTCGGCGAAACAGTTCCGCCGGCATTTTCCGCAGGGTAGACCCATGTTCGATCTCAAGTGGATCCGAGAGAACCCGGATGTGTTCGACGAGGCGATGGCCAAGCGTGGTTTGCCGCCCCAGTCTTCGCGGGTTCTGGAGCTCGATCAGGCCCGGCGCGATCACATCGCCAAGCTTCAGGATGCGCAGAACAGGCGCAACGAGGCGTCGAAGCAGATCGGTGCCGCCAAGGCTTCGGGCGACGAGGCCCTGGCGCAGAAACTGATCGATGAGGTTGCTGAGCTGAAGGCCTTCGTTCAAAGCGGCGAAGACACTGAAAGATCGCTGACAGACGAACTCGACGGTTTCCTCGCCGGGTTGCCGAACATGCCGCATGACGATGTTCCCGTCGGTGAGGATGAGAGCGACAACATCGAACATCATACGGAAGGCACGAAGCCTGATTTCGCGTTTGAGCCGCGTCAGCATTTCGAGATCGGTGAAGCCCTGGGAATGATGGATTTCGAGACCGCGGCCCGTCTCTCCGGCTCGCGCTTCGTCGTCCTGAAGGGCGCGCTTGCGCGCATGGAGCGGGCCATTGCCTCGTTCATGCTGGATCTGCATACGAGCGAGTTCGGATATACCGAGGTCGTGCCGCCTTATCTTGTACGCGATCACACCATGTTCGGCACGGCACAGTTGCCGAAGTTCGCAGATGACCAGTTCCGGACAGAGGACGGTTTCTGGCTGATCCCGACCGCGGAAGTGCCGCTGACCAATCTGGTGCGCGAGAGCATTCTGGATGAAGCCGACCTGCCGCGACGGGTTACGGCGTACACCCCGTGCTTCCGCCTTGAAGCGGGCGCGGCGGGCAAGGACACCCGCGGGATGATCCGCCAGCACCAGTTTTCCAAGGTCGAGCTTGTCAGCGTGACGACGCCGGAGACATCGCTCGATGAACTGGAGCGCATGCGGACCTGTGCGGAAGAGGTTCTGAAGCGTCTCGGCCTGCATTATCGCGTGGTTGTGCTGTCGACCGGTGACATGGGTTTCGGCGCACGCAAGACATACGACATCGAGGTCTGGCTGCCCGGGCAGGATATGTACCGGGAGATCTCGAGCTGCTCGGTCTGCGGCGACTTCCAGGCCCGCCGGATGCAGGCGCGCTATCGGCCCGATGGAGAAAAGGGCACGCGTTTCGTGCATACGCTCAATGGGTCCGGACTGGCAGTTGGCCGTACGTTGATCGCCGTGCTCGAGAATTACCAGCACGAAGATGGTTCGGTCGCGATACCGGACGCATTGAAACCCTACATGGGCGGTCTGGATCAGATTCAGCCGGCTGGCTGAGAAATGCACGACGAGGTCATGACATGCGGGTGCTGATCACCAATGACGACGGAATCCACGCGCCCGGCCTGCGGGTGCTTGAGAGGATCGCGAACCATGTCGCGACAGAAGTCTGGATTGTGGCGCCGGAAACCGAGCAGAGCGGGGCTTCACATTCTCTGACGCTCGCGGACCCTCTGAGGCTGCGCAAGGTCGACGACCGCCATTTCGCGGTCAAAGGTACGCCGACCGATTGTGTGCTCATGGCGGTCAAGAAGATCATGCCCGAGCCGCCGGACCTTATTCTTTCCGGCGTCAATCGCGGCCAGAACATCGCAGAAGACGTCACCTATTCGGGCACCATCGCCGCTGCAATGGAGGGGACGGCGATCGGAATTCCGTCCATCGCCCTCAGTCAGGCCTACGGGTTCGACAATACGTCCCATGTGAGATGGGCGACGGCCGAGGCGCATGGCCCAGCGATTGTCCGCAAGCTTGCGGAGGTCGACTGGGGAGCGGGCATCCTGGTCAATGTCAATTTCCCGGATGTGGAGCCGGACGACGTCGCCGGTGTCACCATCACGGATCAGGGAAACCGGGATCAGGGGCTGCTGATCATTGACGAACGGGTCGATGCGCGTAACCAGCACTACTACTGGCTTGGCTTTGAAAGGCGCCGGAGCAACCCGGCTGACGGGACGGATCTGCGTGCGGTTTACGACGGATACATTTCGGTCACACCGTTGCACATGGACCTGACGCACCATGCCACGAAGGACGTGCTTCGCAACGCGCTCGCGGACAGGCATAATGGGTGATGGTTTCTGATCCGGTCGGCTCGGAAACCTGCCTGATGTGATCCGTTCCGATTGGCTCTGTGGTGAGCGACGACTATCGAAAATCGAACTGGTGATGGCGCTCCGCAACCGCGGTATTCGCGACACGAGCGTGCTCGCCGCGATAGAGCGTGTTTCCCGCGAAATCTTCGTCGATCAGGCCTTCGCTGCTCAGGCATACGCTGACCAGTCCTTGCCGATTGAATGCGGGCAGACAATCAGCCAGCCGTATGTCGTCGCCTATATGACGGAAAAACTCCGGATCGATGATCGCATGAAGGTTCTGGAGATCGGAACAGGGTCCGGCTACCAGACGGCGGTCCTCTCACACCTCTGCCGACGGGTCTACACGATCGAGCGTTACAGAACGCTCCTGCAGGATGCGGAATTGCGGTTCCAGCAGCTTGGTCTGTCGAATGTTACGGCCATGGTCGGTGACGGAACCAAGGGCTGGCCGGCCCAGGCGCCATTCGACCGGATCATTGTCACGGCTGCCGCCAGGGAGATCCCCCGCACGCTTGTCGAACAGCTCAAGCCTGACGGTATTCTGGTGGCACCCGTGGACGTTGGGATGGGCGAACAGGAACTGGTGCGTGTCACGATCGAGGACGGCAAACCGGTTTTCGAGCATCTTCTGCCGGTCCGGTTTGTGCCGCTTGTTGAAGGTGTGGCACGGGAACTCTGATCTTTGTGCACGCCTCCGCCGCGGTCCAATTTGTCTTTGATTTTCAATTGATTCTTTCCATCACAATTCCGTCAGTGCAACGGGTCTTGGTTAAGCGCTCTTTAACCAAAACCCGTCAGACTCCGCGCCATTGGTTAGTTGTGGAGCATGAGTATGATGCGCGTATATCGGCAGATTCGGGGAGGTAACGCCCTTAGAGCGGGCGCTGTTCTTGCCGTGATGGCGTTGCTTGCCGGGTGTAGTTCGGCATCCAATCGGTTTGGGCCTTTTGACGGAACACAGGCGAATGCGGACCCGGGATATCCGGTGAATTCGTCGGGTGCGGCTAACGACCAGACCTATACAGCCTCAATCCCCCAGAACAATGACGTTTATTCCGAGCCGGTGCAGACCGCTTCGCTTCAGGAGCCTGTTCGTCGCACCAGCTATTCTCCGCCTCGCTCTGGCACCGTCATGGTGCGCCCGGGCGACACGCTTTACAGCATTTCGCGGGCACACAGTGTCGACGTAAAGCAGCTTATCGCCACCAACCGGATCCAGCCGCCTTACAGCATCAAGGTCGGTCAGACGCTCCGTCTTCCGGGTACATCTGCGGCCAGCCATACGCCGGCAGCGCGCGGTGGATACCACACGGTTCGGCCGGGCGATACGCTCTACAGCATCTCGCGGGCCAACGGTCTGAAGGCGTGGCAGGTTGCACGCGCCAACAATATCGATCAGCCATACACCATCAAACTCGGGCAGCGCATCATGATTCCGGGCGCTGGCGGTTACACCCGGACTGCGGCGGCACCGAAGATCAGCCCGGTGCGTGCGTCTGCGACGCGTGAAGCCTCATCTGCGGTACCGACTCCGTCGCGCAATCCGGTGCGCACGGCTTCGATCGGTCAGCGTGCGCCGAAGGCCGAGCCGAAGCCGGCATATCGCGGCAAGCTTCCGAAACCGTCGCCGCGGACGGCAACCAAGTTCCGCTGGCCGGTCAAGGGTCGCATCATTTCCCGCTTCGGGTCGAAGCCGAACGGTGTCCGCAATGACGGCATCAACATTGCCGTGCCGACCGGTACATCCGTGCGGGCCGCCGAGAACGGGGTCGTTGCCTATTCCGGCAACGAACTGCGCGGGTATGGCAATCTGGTCCTGATCCGGCATGCTGACAATTGGGTCACAGCCTATGCCCATAATAGCAGGCTGCTTGTTCGCCGTGGCGAGCGTGTCAGGCGCGGCCAGATCGTGGCCAAGACTGGCCGTTCCGGATCGGTCAAGAGCCCGCAGCTCCATTTCGAAATCCGGAGAGGTTCAAGAGCGATCGATCCGCTCAAGGCACTCGAAAGCACTCAATTGGCCGGTAACTGACAGCCGGTTCTAGTGTTCGAGGGGGGACAGCGCGCGACGTGCCAATCGGTACCGAGCGCGTTGTCTATTTTTGGGGTAGTGCGTACGACGCGCGGCGCCTCTAGTTTTCCAATTTGACACCCAGACGTCCGGCGAGGTCCTGGATGAATTGCCAGGCTACGCGTCCGGAGCGTGCGCCCCGTGTCGTCGCCCATTCCAATGCCTGGGCCGTGCGCTCTTCCTCAGCGATTTCCAGGCCGTAATGGGTTGCATAGGCGTCGACCATTTCCAGATATTCGGTCTGAGAACAGTTATGGAATCCGAGCCACAGGCCGAACCGGTCTGACAGCGATACCTTCTCCTGCACGGCTTCCGACGGATTGATCGCCGTGGAGCGCTCGTTTTCCATCATGTCGCGCGGCAGCAGATGGCGCCTGTTCGACGTTGCGTAGAAAATGACGTTCTCGGGCCGGCCCTCGATCCCGCCCTCGAGCACGGCCTTGAGCGACTTGTAGGACGTGTCATCGTGGTCGAAAGAAAGGTCGTCGCAAAATAGAATAAATCGATGAGGAGCGGCCCGGAGCAGGGTCATCAGATCCGGCAGGGTCTCGATATCCTCGCGGTGAATCTCAATCAGCTTGAGGCCGGCCTTGGTGCGGATGTCCGTTTCCGCGTGGACGGCCTTCACAAGCGAGCTCTTGCCCATGCCCCTCGCGCCCCAGAGCAGGGCGTTATTGGCGGGAAGACCGTTGGCAAACCTTTCGGTGTTTTCGCTGAGGATGTCGCGCATTCTGTCGATGCCGCGCAGCAGTGACATGTCGACACGGTTCACCGCCGGGACCGGAGACAGCCAATTCTGTGCGGGTTGCCATACGAATGCGCTCGCCGCGTCAAATTCGATTTCGCGCGAATTTGTGGGGGCCAATGTCTCCAAAGCCTCTGCGATTCGGGTCAGCGTTTGATCCACAGATTTCAGCTTGCTGACTATGTCTTCGTCGCGGCTCATCTTCGATAACGTGCTTTCGATTGTTCTGTAACGGTTTCAGACACTTGGCGCGGCACCCTATCATGCCCGATTCATTTGTCGAGGCAGTGTTCCGGGGTTCCGGTAATGTTTGCAAACTTGCACGCCGCGAGTATAGTCGCGCCCGGAAAATACGCTGTTTCTGTCGACGTCGTGGGCGCCGATTTGAAGATGCGTCAATCAGGAGTTATTGATGTTCATTACCGAAGCGCTCGCACAGACGGGGACAGGCGGTCAGGGCGATTTCCTTGTTTCTCTGCTTCCGTTTCTGCTGATTTTTGTGATCATCTATTTCTTGATCCTGCGGCCCCAGCAGCGGCGGGTGAAACAGCACAAGGAGATGATCGAAGGCGTTCGCCGGGGTGACACGATCGTGACCGCTGGCGGTCTGGTTGGTAAGGTCACAAAGGTGCTAGACGAACGGGAAGCCCAGATCGAAATCGCCGAGGGCGTCAAGGTCAAGATCGTCAAGCAACTGATTTCCGAGGTGAGGGTCAAGGGTGAACCCGCTAAGGACGAATAGCTTTTCGCCTAGGAACTTGAAACTGAAGACCTATATTACCCGGCAACATGCGCGCGATTTGCGCGCGCGGCCGCAATTGAGTACCTGAAGCCATATGCTGCACTTCGCCAAGTGGAAAATAGCGCTTATCCTGATCGTGTCCTTCCTGGGCCTGGCATATGCCACGCCCAACCTCATGACTAGAGAGACACTTCAGAACGTTCCGACCTGGTTGCCGCACAAACAGATCAATCTGGGTCTCGATCTGCAGGGTGGCTCTCACATGCTGCTGGAAGTCGACACCGACGAGGTGATCAAGGAGCGTCTTGAGACCATTGTCGACGACGTAAGGCGGAATTTGCGCGAGCAGCGCATTGGCTATCAGAACCTGCGTGCCGGAGAGACGACGGTTTCTCTGAGGATTCGGAAGGCTGAAGATCTTTCGAATGCGCGTCGGATATTGCGGGAATTGGCACAGCCGCTGACAAACAGCCTTCTCGGGGTTGCAACTGGTTCCAATGACTTGGAGATCGAAACCGGATCCGGGAACACGGTGACGATTACGTTGACGCCGCCGGCAATCGAGGAACGCATCAGTTCCGCCGTCGAACAGTCGATCGAAATTGTCCGTCGCCGTATTGATCAACTCGGAACGACGGAGCCGACCATCCAGAGGCAGGGTCGAGAGCGGATATTAGTGCAGGTCCCAGGCCTTCAGGATCCTGAGCGCCTGAAAAGACTGATCGGTGAGACTGCGAAACTTGTCTTCCGTATGGTCGATGTTACGACGACGGCGCAACAGGCTCAGGCGACGAGGGTTCCTGCAGGGTCCGAAATCCTGCCGTCAGCTCAGGAAGGGGGATTTCCCTATCTCGTTCGAAAGCGCGTCCTCGTGGCCGGAGAGAGCCTGGTTGATGCTCAACCCGGTTTTGACCACCGAACGAACGAGCCGATCGTTTCATTCCGGTTCGATGCATCAGGCGCGAAACGCTTCGGCCGCGTAACTCAGCAGAATGTCGGGCGGCCTTTTGCCATTATCCTCGATGACAAGGTCATTAGCGCGCCAGTCATTCGGGAGCCGATTCTGGGCGGTTCAGGACAGATCAGCGGTGGTTTTACCGTGGAGGAAGCCAACGACCTGGCCATCTTGTTGCGAGCGGGTGCGCTTCCGGCACCGCTCAAGATTTTGGAAGAACGGACAGTTGGCCCGGGCCTTGGCGCAGACTCGGTAGAGGCCGGCAAGATCGCGTCGATCATCGGCATGGTGGCCGTCGTCGCGTTCATCATCATCTCGTACGGTCTGTTCGGTATTTTCGCCAATATCGCGCTTGCGGTGAACATTGCGCTCATCGTTGCGGTATTGTCTGTGCTTCAGGCAACCCTGACGTTACCCGGCATTGCGGGTATTGTGCTCACGATCGGTATGGCCGTTGATGCGAACGTCCTGATCTTCGAGCGAATA
Organism: Hyphomicrobiales bacterium; assembly: GCA_965198845.1. Taxonomy (GTDB): domain Bacteria; phylum Pseudomonadota; class Alphaproteobacteria; order Rhizobiales; family JAJFHC01; genus CBDAQD01. The sequence continues at coordinate 3,600,513 of CBDAQD010000002.1, read as the reverse complement.
CGCGAAGAGCTTCGAGCCGGCAAGACAGCAATCGCAGCGATCGATGCCGGATATGCCAGGGCGCTCGGCACGATTCTCGATGCCAATATCACCACATTCATCGCTGCGGCGGTTCTGTTCCAGTTGGGGTCGGGGCCGGTGCGCGGATTTGCCGTCACGCTCGCGATCGGGATCATCACTTCGGTGTTCACGGCGTTCACGCTGACCCGTCTGATCGTGGCATTCTGGGTTGAGCGGAAACGGCCTTCCGCCGTTCCCATCTAGGATTATGAAGATGTTTCCCCTTCGCTTCATTCCTGAAGAAACAAAGATCTCATTCCTCTCTTTCCGGAAGATCGCTGTCGCCTTCTCGGCGCTGATGATGCTGCTTTCGGTCGTGCTGTTTTTCTCAATGGGGCTGAACTACGGTATCGACTTCAAGGGCGGTACGCTCATTCAGGTCAAGACTCCTGAAGTCGCCAATATCGAACAGCTCCGAGGGCAGCTCGGCGGTCTCGGATTTGGTGACGTGGAGCTTCAGGAATTCGGTGCCCCGGACCAGGTGCTTATCCGGATTGAACAGCAGCCTGGCGGCGATGAGGTGCAACAGAAGGTCATCTCGACGATCAAGGAAACGCTTGACCCTTCGATGGTTTATGAGCGGGTCGAAGTGGTCGGGCCCAAGGTAAGTGGCGAACTTGTCGTGGGCGGTGCCATCGCCGTGCTGGTCGCCATCTTCTCGGTGCTTGTCTACATCTGGTTCCGTTTCGAGTGGCAGTTCAGTGTGGGCGCGGTCGCAGCCCTCGTTCATGACGTGGTGCTCACCATAGGCCTGTTCTGTTTGATCCAGTTGGAATTCAATCTGTCGATCATTGCAGCGATCCTGACAATCGTCGGCTATTCGCTGAACGATACCGTCGTCGTGTTCGACCGCGTGCGCGAGAAGCTCCGGAAATACAAGAAGATGCCGTTGCCGGATCTGCTTGATTTCGCCATCAACAAGACTTTGTCGAGAACGATCCTGACGTCCGTAACCACCCTGATCGCGCTCCTGTCATTGTACATATTCGGCGGTGAGGTCATTCGCGGCTTCACCTTTGCGATGATCTGGGGTGTTGTGGTCGGAACCTATTCCTCAATCTTTATCGCGTCGCCCGTGCTGCTGCAGCTCGGCGTCAAGCGGGAGTGGAGCGGACTGGGCGGTCCCAAGACCAAGGAAGTCGCCTCGAGCGAAACTGCCTGAGCAGGTCCGATCAACAAACCAAAACAAATGCCGGTCTGATCATGGAGATGCATGAAGCGCGGTTTCCCGGTCGCGCGCCGATCGATGCCTATGGTGACGGCGGTTTCCGTTTCGCTGAAATGTCTCACAGAGGATCGGTTCTACTGCTGCCGAGCGGGATCTACAGCTGGCCTGTCAGCCGGTTTGACGAATTAACTGTGGCATCATTCGAGCGTGTTTTCGCCGAGGCCGACGCAGTAGAATTTCTGCTGCTTGGATGCGGTGAAGAAATCGGATTGCCGCCCAAGGCTGTGAGGGACGAGTTTTCGGCGCGTGGCATGACCCTGGAGTTCGTGGATACCGGAGCGGCGGCACGGACGTACAATGTTGTGCTCGCTGAAGAGCGTGCAGCTGCTGCAGCGCTGATCGCTGTAGGCACGCCGCCTCAGCCCTGAGTCATGCAGGACGCCGACACCGACGTTGCCCAGGGTGCGCAGTACTGCATGGATCTTGTCCGTGATGCGGACAAGGACCGCTATCTTGCCACTCTCTTCGCCCCGGCCGAAAAGCGGCCGCATCTCTTCGCGCTCTATGCTTTCAGCACTGAAGTCGCCCGGATCCGGGAAGTGGTTACGGAGCCACAGCTCGGCGAGATCCGGCTGCAGTGGTGGAGCGAGGCAATCGAGCAGCTCTACGCCGGGAACGTGAACAGTCACCCGGTGCTCACCGGGCTCGCGGAAGCGCTCGAGACGGCGCCCCTGGCGAAGGAGGCATTCCTCAATCTGATCGAGGCAAGGCGGTTCGATCTCTATGACGACGGCATGCCCACAATGAATGGCCTGGAAGGATATGCCGGGGAGACGTCGTCGGCGTTGATCCAGATGGCGGCACTCATTCTTGCCGGCGACGGGGCACGGCGTGCGGCGGATGCTTCCGGACACGCCGGCGTCGCGTATGCGATCACGGGATTGCTTCGGGCGCTGCCCATGCATCGCGCCCGCGGGCAGATGTATGTGCCGGAAGAACTCCTGTTGGCCAACGAGCTGACGGCTGCGCATTTCCGTTCGGGACGCTGGAGCGATGCCATGGGACTTGTCTTCAGACGTATGCGGCAGGCAGCAAGGGATCATCTGGAGAAGGCGAGGGCGGTCGATGCGGATGTCTCCATCGAGGCTGGTCCCGCGTTCCTGCCGGTCTCGCTGGTCGAGCTTTACCTGAACAAGATGGAGCGGGTCGGATTCAATCCGTTCAAGCATCAGGCCGACGTTGCGCAGTGGCGCCGACAGTTGCGTCTGCTGAAGGCGTCCTGGAACCACGAGTTCTAGATTCCGCTCAGAGTCGCTTCATTCGGCTGCCGCGCGCTGTGTTCCGAGCCACATATCGATGCCGCCCAGCGCGCGCGCCGTATAGGCGCGTTTGCGGGCCATCTTCTTGTCCTTACCCCGGAACCGCTTGACGCCCTCAGGCCTCGTAATTTCGACGGGCGGAAACAGGCCAAAATTCACATTCATCGGCTGGAAGGATCGTTTGCCGTCTTCGTCATGTGAGAGGTGTCCTCCGGTGATATGCGCGAGCAAGGCACCGAGCGCGGTCGTATCCGGTGGTAGGACAGCTTCGGTCCCCAGGCGTTCCGCAGCGGCAAACCGGCCCGTCAGCAAGCCGATGGCGGCGCTTTCCACATAACCTTCGACGCCCGTGATCTGGCCGGCAAAACGCAGGCGCGGTTCGGCCTTCAGCCGCAGCTGGCCATCGAGAACTTTGGGGCTATTCAGGAACGTGTTGCGGTGCAGGCCGCCGAGCCGGGCGAAGCTTGCGTTCTCCAGTCCCGGTATCGTCTGAAACACACGGGTCTGTTCGCCGTATTTCAGCTTCGTCTGGAAGCCGACCATGTTGTAGAGCGTCGCGAGGGCATTGTCCTGACGCAGTTGGACGACGGCGTAAGGTTTGACATCCGGATTGTGAGGATTGGTCAGGCCGACAGGCTTCATCGGTCCATGGCGCAAGGTTTCGCGACCGCGTTCCGCCATCACTTCGATCGGTAGGCAGCCGTCGAAATAGGGCGTGTCTTCCCATTCCTTGAATTCTGTCTTCTCGCCCTCGAGCAATGCGTCGATGAACGCGTTGTATTGCGTCTCGTCCATCGGACAGTTGATGTAGTCCTTACCCGTGCCGCCAGGGCCCGGCTTGTCATAGCGGGACTGGTACCAGCAGGTGTCGAAGTCGATGCTGTCCGTGTAGACGATCGGTGCGATGGCATCGAAGAAATCCAGCTCTTCCTCGCCTGTGAGGCCGGCGATCGTCTCGCTCAAGGCAGGTGAAGTGAGGGGCCCTGTCGCCACGATGACGCTGTCCCAGTCTGCTGGCGGGAGGCCGGCCACTTCGCCACGCTCGATCGTGACCAGCGGATGGGCAGTCAGCCTCTCCGTCACGTCTCGGGAAAAGCCGTCGCGATCGACGGCGAGCGCACCACCGGCCGGAACCTTGTTGTCGTCGCCTGACGCCAGGATGAGTGAGCCTGCGCGGCGCATTTCCTCGTGCAGCAGACCCACGGCGTTGGTTTCGTGATCGTCGGACCGGAACGAGTTCGAGCAGACCAGTTCGGCCAGTCCGTCTGTGTGATGGGCATCGGTACCCCGTTCCGGGCGCATCTCGTGCAGCAACGCCGGAACGCCGGCCTGTGCAATCTGCCAGGCCGCTTCCGAGCCGGCGAGGCCGCCACCGATGACGTGTACCGGTTTGTGTTCGGACATAACGTGCAACTTCCGATCTCAGAATTCGGCGCCACTCTACGCCTTTGCAATGGATTGGCAAGTGGGGCCCGTGAGGCTCAGTCCGATGGTGTGTCGGTGACCCGGATATCGATCGGACGATCCGCCATGAGATGGACGTCGCGTTGCGGAAACGGGAATTCGATGCCGTTGGCGTGGAACTTGTGCCAGATCTTGAGCATGACCTCGCTGGTCACGTTGACCACGCCGTTTTCGGGATCCTCGATCCAGAATCGTGCCTGGAGGTTCACGGAGTTGTCGCCGAACGCGATCAGGTGGCAGACCGGCCGCGGATCTTCGAGTACGCGGTCGATTTCCTTGCAGGCCTCGATGATCAATTCCCGCGCGCGCTCGACATCGCTGCCGTAGGAAATGCCGACGTCGACCTTGCGCCGCACATGGGTAGTTGAATAGGACCAGTTGACAACCTGTTCGGTGATGAACTGCTCGTTGGGGATGAGATATTCGTAGCCGTCTCGCGTGACGACCGAGGTATAGCGCGCGCCGAGACTGGCGACATGTCCGTATGTGCCCTCGATCTCGATGACGTCCCCCGGCTCGATGGAACGGTCGAGCAGGAGGATGATGCCGCTGACAAAGTTCGAGACGACCTTCTGAAGCCCGAAGCCGATGCCGACGCCCAAAGCGCCCGAAAAAACCGCCAATGCAGTCAGGTCGATGCCGACGGTATTCAGGGCGATCATGACCGCCAGCAGGAGGAGCGCGATCCGCGATATCTGGATGATGAGCGTGCGCACAGACGGCGTCAGGTTGCTGACCTTCTGGATGCGCCGCTGCAGCAGCGCTGACAGGGCCGTGGCGAGCCAGATCAGGAGACCGCCGACAACGACCGCCTTGATGACAACGAATGCGGTCAGATTGGTCTTGCCAACCTGTATGCCGAAGCTGTCCAGAAACTCGATTGTCGGCGTCAGGAGGTTCAGGATATTGAGGGCTGCGACCGACCAGGCGATGGTCGCCACGATGCGCGACCAGAAGGGGTCCGGCACGAGTTCCGCAAAGAGTCGGATTACGATCCATGCCGCCAGCAGGCTCGAAACCACCCGGACGATGTCCTGCCGGAATCCGAGCGAGTCGAGCACGGCAATCGCGATCCACTGAAGGATCAGTGCTACGAGCGGCAGCAGGAACTTCTTCAGCGTATTGCCGATCTGCTTCAGCCGGTAGCTGCGCACGCTGGTGGTGAGATACTGGACCAGCCGCCGTCCGGCCGGCATGGCGATGAGATAGGCTAGCGAGAATGCGATGAGGATGGCAGCGACCTGAATAGCCGAGGCCCAGGTGAAAACCTCTGCGAGAAGCAGTTCCTGCGCCCGCTCAGCCAGCCCCTGCCAGTAATCAAGCGTGAATTGCGCTTTGGCCATCGGCCAATAATGCACGGAGATTCGCGGAAACGCTACGTCAACCGATCACGTCGGCACACGAGCGCGCGAGAACGCCTATCGTCTAACCCCGTCGCTTCCTACGTCTCCGGCAGGCGGCAATCCGCCGCAATCAACCAGAAGGAGATGACCATGAATACGACCATCGATCATCATGACTGGATCGGAGATGACCAGAACCGCGGCATGGCCCTTTTGCCCGTCGCGGGCGTTGTCACGGCCCTGCTGGCCCTGTGGCTTTCGATGGGACTGGTCTGAGGCCTATTCCGCTGCGGCCGGCGAGTGCCGCCGCGGACTGAGGACCGGCTTCAGATACTGGCCGGTATAACTCCGGTCGACATCGGCGACGTGCTCGGGCGTCCCGGTGGCGACGATCTCCCCACCTCCGTCACCGCCTTCGGGTCCCAGGTCGATGATCCAGTCGGCGGTCTTGATGACTTCGAGATTGTGCTCGATCACCACGACAGAATTGCCCTGTTCGACGAGATGATGCAGAACGTCGAGCAGCTTGGCGACATCATGGAAATGCAGGCCGGTCGTCGGCTCATCCAGAATGTAGAGCGTACGTCCCGTCGCGCGCCGCGACAGTTCCTTCGCAAGCTTGACCCTCTGGGCTTCGCCGCCTGAGAGCGTGGTGGCCTGCTGGCCGACCTTGATGTAGCCGAGGCCTACGCGCTGGAGCGTTTCCAGCTTGTCCCGGACCGCCGGGACAGCCTTGAAGAACTCGGCGGCGGTGTCGACGGTCATGTCGAGCACGTCGGCGATCGACTTGTCCTTGAACTTCACTTCCAGCGTCTCGCGGTTATAGCGCTGGCCGTGACAGGTATCGCACGTGACGTAGACGTCGGGCAGAAAGTGCATCTCGATCTTGATGACACCATCGCCCTGGCAGGCCTCGCAGCGCCCGCCCTTGACGTTGAAGGAGAAACGGCCCGGCTTGTACCCACGGGCACGTGCTTCCGGCAGGCCTGTGAACCAGTCCCGGATCGGCGTGAAGGCTCCCGTGTATGTCGCCGGGTTGGAGCGCGGCGTGCGACCGATCGGCGACTGGTCTATGTCGATGATCTTGTCGAGGAACTCCAGACCTTCGATGCGGTCATGGGCGCCGGGGTTCTCGCGGGCATTGTTGAGCTTGCGTGCCGCCGCCTTGTAGATCGTGTCGATCAGAAGCGTTGACTTTCCGCCTCCGGAGACCCCGGTGATGCAGGTGAACGTGCCGAGTGGGATCGACGCCGTCACGTCCTTCAGATTGTTGGCCGTGGCGCCGATCACCGACAGGTGGCGGTCCTGATAGGCCGCTCGCCTCTCGGGTGGCACGGCGATCTGCTTGAAGCCCGTCAAATACTGGCCGGTCAGGCTGTCCGGATTCCGCATCACCTGGTCTGGCGTGCCTTCGGCCACGACCTCGCCGCCGTGGACGCCGGCATAGGGGCCGATGTCGACCACGTGGTCTGCCGTCAGAATGGCTTCCTCGTCGTGTTCGACAACGATCACGGTGTTGCCGAGATCGCGCAGGCGCTTGAGTGTCTCGAGTAACCGCGAGTTGTCGCGCTGATGCAGACCGATGGAGGGTTCGTCCAGAACGTAGAGCACCCCGGTGAGCCCGCTGCCGATCTGACTCGCAAGCCTGATGCGCTGGGATTCCCCACCGGAGAGCGTGCCGGATGTCCGCGACAGGGTGAGGTATTCAAGGCCGACATTGTTGAGGAAGTGCAGGCGCTCCCGGATTTCCTTCAGGATGCGTCCGGCAATCTCCTGCTGTTTCTTCGTCAGGCGATCCTCGAGCGTATCGAACCATTCGCCGGCGCCGAGGATCGACATCTGTGACACCTCGCCGATATGCCGATTGTCGATCTTGACGGCCAGCGCCTCGGGCTTGAGCCGGTAACCGCCGCAGCGTTCGCAGTGGGTCGATGTCTGGAACTTTTCGATTTCCTCGCGTGCCCATGACGAATCCGTCTCACGCCAGCGCCGCTCGAGGTTCGGGATCACGCCCTCGAACGTCTTGGTGGTCTGGTACGACCTCAGACCGTCATCATAGGTGAACGTCACCTTTTCCTTGCCCGTCCCGTAGAGGATGGCCTTGCGCCCTTTCTCGGGCAGCTTCTCCCATGGCTCGGTCATGGAGAATCCGAAATGCTGCGCGAGGGCGTCCAGCGTCTGGGTGTAATAGGGCGACGTTGATTTGGACCAGGGCGCGATCACACCCTGGCGCAGGGTCAGATTCTTGTCCGGCACCACCAGGTTCTCATCGATCACGCTCTGGGTGCCGAGGCCGTCGCAGGCCGAACAGGCGCCAAACGGGTTGTTGAACGAAAACAGGCGCGGTTCGATCTCGTCGATCGTGAATCCGGACACCGGGCAGGCGAAGCGCGCGGAAAAGATCATGCGCTCCGGTTCGCCTTTCTCGGTCTCGCGGTCGGCAAACTCAGCGACCGCAATGCCGTCGGCCAGACCGAGCGCGGTCTCGATGCTGTCCGCCAGCCGGTTGCCCAGATCATCGCGGACGACGATGCGGTCCACGACCACGTCGATGTCGTGCTTGTATTTCTTGTCGAGGGCAGGGACCTCGTCGATTTCATAAAACGTGCCGTCAACCTTGACCCGCTGGAAACCGCGCTTCATGAGTTCGGCGAATTCCTTGCGGTACTCGCCCTTGCGTCCACGCACGATGGGCGCCATCAGATAGAGGCGCGTTCCTTCTTCAAGTTCCAGGACACGGTCGACCATCTGGCTGACGGTCTGGCTTTCGATCGGGAGTCCCGTGGCCGGTGAGTACGGAATCCCGACCCGGGCAAACAGCAGCCGCATGTAGTCGTAGATCTCGGTCACCGTTCCGACCGTCGAGCGCGGGTTGCGGGATGTCGTCTTCTGCTCGATCGATATGGCAGGCGACAGGCCGTCGATCTGGTCGACGTCCGGTTTCTGCATCATCTCGAGGAACTGGCGGGCGTAAGCCGACAAGGACTCGACATAACGCCGCTGGCCCTCCGCATAGATGGTGTCGAAGGCAAGTGACGACTTGCCGGATCCGGACAGACCGGTCACGACGATCAGCTTGTCCCGCGGAAGCTCGACCGAGACATTCTTGAGGTTGTGCTCGCGGGCGCCGCGGACCGATATGGTCTTGAGTGTCGTCATTTGTTCTTTTCCAACGCTCAATCCGGTGTTTTGGCGGCGACAACCGCTATTTCCACGAGCCAGGCGGGATCGGCAAGTCCGGAAACGATCAGCAGCGTCGAGGCCGGCTTTGCGCCGCCGAGCATGCGATCGCGCACTTCCCTGTAGAGCGGTACGCCGGATTGCTGCGTCACAAAGCCTTCGACCGAGACTATATCCGCAGGACCCATATTGTCGGCGGCAAGGATTGCCAGGATATTCTTCCAGACCTGCTCATGCTGCGCTTCTTCGCCGTCGGCTAGCGTGCCGTCCGCCGTGACGCCGACCTGACCGGACACATGCATCAGGCGCGCTCCAGGGGGGATCGCCACGGCCTGAGAATAATTGCTGAATGGTGGCGGTGCTGCCTCGGTATGGATCGCGCGCGGTTTGGCCATGGAATGAATGCCCCAATCGATCTGTCCGGCGCAATGCTGCCGGTATTGCTGACTTGCCTAGATAATAGGACGCCCCGGCGTTACGGCAATGGACTATCGCCGGTTTTCCAGAGGCTACTGCGGGCCTACTGACACCCTACTGGCAACATCTCGGTCGCCAGCTTCCGATTGAACCCTAACTGATTCCATGATAAGAACAAAAGAAGAACATGTGGCGATTGCCGCGCCGAAGCGAAAAGTGCCTGTCTGTTGTGGACAACGGGCGGCGGCCGCTGGTGCCGTACCATGGCAGTCGTTAGGTTGTGTCGCGTCGGTACCCGCAGGGAATCGGCGCGCTACATATTGTGACAGCCACGACGGGTGGGACTGTGGCAGGAAGGATGAAAGACGATGGCAGGCAGCGTTAACAAGGTCATTCTGGTGGGTAATCTCGGCGCTGATCCTGAGATCCGGAGAACGCAGGACGGTCGCCCGGTGGCCAATCTGCGGATTGCCACATCGGAGTCCTGGCGTGACAAGAACTCCGGAGAGCGTCGGGAGCGGACCGAATGGCATCGCGTGGTCATCTTCAGCGAAGGCCTTTGCCGTATTGCGGAGCAATATCTGCGGAAGGGCTCGAAGGTTTATCTGGAAGGACAGCTGCAGACACGGAAGTGGGAAGATCAGTCCGGTCAGGAGCGGTACACGACCGAAGTTGTCCTGCAGGGCTTCAATTCCACGCTGACCATGCTCGATTCCCGCAGCGGCGGCGGCATGGGCGAAGGCGCCGGCGGCTACGGGTCCTCCAATGAATTCGGCCAGTCGGCGCCGCTTGACCGGCCGTCAGGCAATGACAGTTTCAAGGCTGACCTCGACGACGAAGTGCCGTTCTAGGGCGCGCTGCGGGGAATTTTTCAGGCCGGGCGTGGCCGTCATCATTTTGATGCGAAGTTGGACTTGAATCAGGCCCTTCGCGTTCCGATCTCATTGAGATGAAAATGGCCACTCGCCCTATCGCAATGTTCATTGCGCTTGCAGCATTCACATTCGTCTCCTCAGTCCCCTCGCAAAGCGGCGAGCGGCTGACGGAAAAGCAGATCCGCAAGCTGTTCCCGGGAACCTTTTCCGGCACGCTTGACGGCGACGAACGCAAATTCACCGTGTCGCTCGCCACAGACGGCCTCATCAGGGGCCACGTGGAGGGAAAGGTCGATGAGGGACGCTGGTCGATCGAGGGCGGCAAGCTGTGTGTTCAGTGGAAACACTGGGAAGATGCCCGCAAGAAATGCCAGTTCGTGGAACGTCAGGGGCCGTGGTTCATGGCCGTCAAGGAAGACGGTGACGTCCTCATGAAATTCAAGAAATAGACAGAACGACGGCCAGGGTTCTCAAATCTCCTGGGCGTGATGTGCCTCGGCGGCAACAACTTCGTCGTGCCGGCTCTGCGATTGCACCTCTATGAATAGGCGTTTGATCTCTGGAAACCGGGATTTGATGGCCATTTCCAGAATGTAGATGGCTTCCTCGACCTTTCCGGCGGGAAGCTGATCCTGGAAGTCGAGACTGAGCGCCAGAAGGACATCCTGCGGCCCCATGTGCATTGTCCGCATTTCATTGATATTGCTGACCGAAGGAGCCGTGCCGACAATCTCCCGGATGCCGAGCTGGAGATCGTCGGTCGCGGCCTCGCCGATGAGAAGCGCCTTGGTCTCGTAGGCGAGGAAGGCCGCCGTCAGAGCGAGGATCAGGCCGATCACGATCGATGCCGCACCGTCCATCCAGACAATGTCCATGTATTCCGCGATCAACAGCCCGACAAAGGCAACGATCAGACCGAGCATCGCGGCACTGTCCTCGAACAGGACTGTAAACGTTGCGGGGTCCTTGCTTTGCCGTACGGCGGTCAGATAGCCGACGGGACCGCGCACCTTGTTGAATTCCTTTACGGCGACATAGAGCGCGCCGGATTCAAACACCATCGCGAAGCCCAGAACCACGAAGTTGATGATCGGACTCTGAACCGGGTGCGGTTCGAGAACCTTATGAATGCCTTCGTACAACGAAACGCCGGCGCCGATGCCGAAGATGATGATGGCGACCACGAAGGACCAGAAATAGAGCTCACGCCCGTAGCCAAAGGGATGGGTTTCATCCGGTTCGCGGTGTGACCGCTTCAGGCCGTACAGCAACAGGCCCTGGTTACCCGTGTCGACGACGGAGTGGATGGCCTCGCTCAACATGGCCGACGATCCGGTGATGGCAGATGCGACGAACTTCGTGATAGCAATCAGTCCGTTGCCGAACAGCGCGGCGTAGATGACCTTCTTCGATGAATGGGCGGACATGCGGCCTGATCTCCCCTGCGTCGGCCTGAATCTCTGCGGAATCGGGGGACACTATAGGTCCATCGTGGCGATTCCGTCACGTGGATGAATTTGCGCGCATCGGGTGTTATCACTTCTGCCTGTTTAGATGAGAGGAATTCAGATGTCCGAAGTTTTCAGCGAGGGAAGAGTTGCCGTCGTCACCGGCGCTGCACTCGGTATCGGGCTTGCCACCTGCAAGACCCTGGCATCAAGGGGGATGACGGTTGTCATGGTCGATCTTGCCTCCGAGGATTTCGATGCCGCGGCATCCGCCGTGTCCGACATTGCGGGGCAAGAAAAAGTGGTTCAGTCGGCGACGAGCGTGGCGGATGGCAAGGCCATGACCGCCCTGAGTGCCCAAGTCTGCGAGCAGTATGGTGCTCCGGCTTTTCTCATGAACAATGCCGTGACACGAACGGGCGGCGGTGTGTTCGCGGACCCGGCGGACTGGCGGACGGCCATGGAGGTCAACTTCTGGGGCGTACTCAACGGTGTAAACGCGTTTGCCCCGGCGATGCTGGAAGCAGGGACGGCGGCACACATCGTCAATGTGGGGTCGAAGCAGGGCATAACGAACCCGCCCGGCAATGCCGCCTACAATGTCACCAAATCGGCCGTGAAAACCTATACGGAAGCCTTGCAGCACGAGTTGCGCGGCCGAGACGGGTGCGCCGTCACTGCTCATCTGCTCGTGCCCGGCTGGACCACGACTGGCAAGCGTGAGCACAAGCCCGGCGCCTGGCTTCCCGATCAGGTTGTTGACCGGATGCTGGAGCGACTGGGGCAGGGCAGCTTCTACATCATTTGTCCGGACAATGAGGTGACGGAGGACATGGACCGGAAGCGGATCGTCTGGTCGGCCATGGATATCACAGAGGACCGTCCACCGCTTTCGAGGTGGCACGGCGCCTATGACACGGAATTCGAGGCGTTTGAGCTCTAGGCGGATTCCGTAGCCGGAGGAACCAGCACGAAATTGCCGACATGACGTTTTTCCAGGAACTCGCGTTGGGCTTCGGCAATCTGTTCAAGCGGGAACGTCTTCGCCACCAGAGGGCGGATCTCACCACGTTCGATGTAACCGACCAGGTTCGGGAACACAGGTTCGTCCCAGGCCGTGCACCCCACGAGTGTCAGATCCCTGAGATAGAAGGTCCGCATGTCGAGCGACACGACGGGCCCGGCGATGGCGCCGGATGACGTGTAGCGTCCGCCGCGCTTCAGCACATCGAGCATGCTTCCGAAACCGGGGCCGGCGACGTTGTCGACAACGACGTCGACGGATTCCGCACCCAGCGCTTCAACGGGATCTTCACCCCGGAGGATGACCCGGTCCGCGCCAAGCGATGCGACGGCGTCGGCCTTGTCCTTTCCCGCAATGGCGACGGCCCTGGCACCGCGTCGTTTGACAAGCTGAACGACCGCGGACCCGACGCCACCTGAAGCGCCCGCAACGAGAACCGTCTCGCCAGCGGATACCTCGGTGCGATGGACCATGTTTTCCGCGGTTCCATAGGCGCATGGGATCGTGGCCAGTTCCGCGTCGCTCCAGCCGCACTCGACCGGGAATACTTCGGACGCAGGCACGGTGACATACTGGGCGAAGGCACCGTCGAAATCCGATCCCATCCAGATATTGTCCATGGATCCGAAGCCCGATGCGCGCATGCATGAGCGAACGAGAACCCGGTGTCCCTGGAGATGGTCAGCAGCCTGATCACCGGCTTCAACAACACGGCCGCAGCAATCTGTGCCCTGAATGAAGGGGAACGGCGTTGCCAGATTCCATCCGCCGTCGTCCTTTGCCTCAGCATCCTTCTCCTGAACATCGGAGGTCGATTCAGTGCTGTCACTGACACTTGAGGAATACCAGCCGAGCCGTGTGTTGATTTCGGTGTTGTTGACCCCGGCCGCGAGCACCTCGATCAGAACTTCGCCTGACGACGGCTTGGGGCGGGCAACCTCCCGGTATTCGAGTTTGTCAAAACCGCCATTCCCAGTTGTCACGACCGCCATCATGGTCGGGCGGCCGTCGCTGACAGCCAATCGCGCCGGATCTCTTTTCTTGTCCAGTTGCATGCTTCCCCTGATCTCCAGTGTGCTCTGAGCCTGTCGTACACCACGTTACACGTTGCCGCGAGTAAAGCATGGTCTTGTTAAACACAGCGATCTTCAATCCCGGAAGTGGCGCGGGCAGACCTGCTGAGCCATAATGCGCCCGATCCCGACTGGTCCAGGAGTGAGATTGATGATCTTAAGGCGTATGCGTTTCCCACTGATGATTGCTTTGCTGATCCTGGTCGGTATTCCAGCCGGTAAGGGAGCATTGGCAGGTGAGGCCGATGTGGTGGGCGTCAAGGTGACCAAGACCGGGGAAGAGACTTTCCGTTTCGATGTCACTGTGAAACATGCGGACACAGGTTGGGAGCATTACGCGGACAAATGGGACGTCGTGGCGCCGGACGGTAAGGTTCTCGGCACCCGCGTTTTGCATCATCCGCACGTCGAAGAGCAGCCCTTCACAAGGTCATTGAGCGGCGTGAAAATACCGGCTTCGGTCGCCCGCGTGACCGTCCGCGCGCATGACAAAGTGGACCTTTACGGCGGAGTTGAGAAAACGGTTGAAGTGCCGCACTGAACGACTTCAAAAATCGCCTGAAAACTGCGAAAAATCACGCGCAAAAGAAGCGTGAAAAAGACCCTGTTTGCATTGTTATCGCCGGGGCGCCTTGATAAAATAGCTCAATAGCGAATCGGCGCTTTCGCGGTCATCGTTTTCCAGGGTCTGGAACGCCCAATCCCAAGAAGTAAAACAGTGTGAATCAGCGGAAAGCGCCGCTGTACCGAAAGGCAAAGTTTGTCTGACATCGACGATACTCTGACGGATTCCGGTGACGACGATCCCGGGTTCGGCATCACGCCGATTGCCATCGAAGAGGAGATGAAGCGGAGCTATCTCGATTACGCCATGAGCGTGATCGTGAGCCGCGCGCTACCCGATGTCCGGGACGGCCTGAAGCCGGTTCACCGCCGCATCCTGTTCTCGATGCATGAGAACGGCTACGAGTGGAACAAGCCGTACCGCAAGTCGGCCCGCGTGGTTGGCGATGTCATCGGTAAGTATCACCCGCACGGCGACCAGTCGATTTACGACGCGCTGGTCCGAATGGCGCAGGAATTCTCCATGCGCCTCCCGCTGCTCGATGGTCAGGGTAATTTTGGTTCGGTCGACGGCGATCCGCCGGCGGCCATGCGGTACACCGAAGTGCGCATGGGCAAGCCGGCTCACGCCTTGCTCGAAGACATCGACAAGAACACCGTCGACTATCAGGACAACTACGACAATTCCGAGCGCGAGCCGACCGTCCTGCCGGCCCGGTTCCCGAATTTGCTGGTCAACGGTGCCGGTGGCATTGCTGTCGGCATGGCGACCAACATCCCGCCGCACAATCTGGGCGAGGTGGTAGACGCCTGCGTTGCGCTGATCGACAAGCCGGAAATGTCAATCGACGAACTCATTGAGATCGTCCCGGGACCGGACTTCCCGACAGGTGGCCAGATCCTCGGGCGCGCCGGCATCCGGTCTGCCTATCACACCGGGCGCGGCTCGGTGGTCATGCGGGGCAAGGTCGAGGTCGAGACGGTCCGTAAGGACCGTGAGGCTCTTATCATCACCGAGATTCCCTATCAGGTGAACAAGGCCTCCATGATCGAAAAGATCGCGGAGCTTGTCCGCGACAAGAAGATCGAGGGCATCAGCGACATTCGCGACGAGTCGGATCGTCACGGGATGCGCGTTGTGATCGAGCTCCGCCGCGACGCGGTCGCCGACGTGGTGCTCAATCAGGTCTACAGGTTCTCGCCGCTGCAGACGAGTTTCGGCTGCAACATGGTTGCTCTGACCGGCGGCCGGCCGGAACTGATGAACCTCAAGGACCTGCTCGCGGCCTTCGTGGCGTTCCGCGAGGAGGTCATAACCCGGCGCACGAAGTTCCTGCTCGGCAAAGCCCGAGAGCGGGCTCACGTCTTGGTCGGTCTGGCGATTGCGGTGGCCAACATTGACGAGGTGATCGCGCTCATCCGGGCTGCACCCGACCCCGCGACCGCACGAGCACAGCTGATGGAGCGCGACTGGCCTGCCCATGACATGGAACCACTGATCCGGTTGATTGCCGATCCGCGCCACCGTGTGTCCGACGACGGAACATACAAACTCTCGGAGACACAGGCCCGGGCAATTCTGGATCTGAGGCTGCAGCGCCTCACGGCACTCGGCCGCGACGAGATCGGAGACGAACTGAAGGCTCTCGGAGAGCAGATCGAGGACTATCTCGATATCCTGCGCAGCCGCGCGCGCGTGCTGACGATCGTCAAGGACGAGCTGCAGGCGGTGCGCGAAGAGTTCGCCGACGAGCGGCGCACGATCATCGTCGAGGCGGAGTTCGAGGTCGAAGACGAGGACCTCATCCAGCGCGAAGACATGGTCGTGACCGTGTCGCACAAGGGCTACATCAAGCGCGTGCCGCTTTCGACCTACAGGGCACAGCGCAGGGGCGGCAAAGGCCGATCCGGCATGGCGACGCGGGACGAGGATTTCGTGTCGCGGCTGTTCGTGGCCAATACCCACACGCCGGTGCTGTTCTTCTCATCCTCCGGCATGGTCTACAAGATGAAGGTCTGGCGGTTGCCGCAGGCGACGCCCCAGGCGCGCGGAAAGGCCATGATCAATCTGTTGCCGCTCGATCAGGGCGAGACCATCACCACGATCATGCCGCTGCCTGAGGACGAGGAAAGCTGGGCGAAGCTCCACGTCATGTTCGCTACGAAGAGCGGCAAGGTCCGGCGAAACGATCTTTCCGACTTCATCCGGATCAACCGCAACGGCAAGATCGCGATGAAGCTGGATGAGACCGACAGCATCGTGGGTGTCCAGATCTGTACTGAAAACGATGATGTTTTGCTGACCTCGGGCAACGGGCGCTGCATCCGGTTCCGTGTCGATGACGTTCGCGTTTTCGCTGGGCGGGACTCCACGGGCGTGCGCGGCATCAAGCTGGGCACAGACAAGGCGCTCGGTGACGACGAAGTGATCTCCATGGCGATCCTGCGTCATGTCGATGTTACGCCGGCGGAGGCGCGGGGTTATCTGAAGCTGCGTCGTGCCATGAGCGAGGAAGAGGAGCCCGAAACCGAAGTCGTCGAGGAAGAAGACGATGCGGAAGAGGGGGATGATGAGAGCGTTTCTCCGGAACGCTATGGCGAACTCGGTGCTCACGAGCAATTTGTGCTGACAATCTCGGAGAACGGTTACGGCAAGCGAAGTTCCGCCTATGAGTACCGTGTGTCGGGACGCGGCGGCAAAGGCATCATCGCCATGGCCGTGACAAAGCGCAACGGCAGGCTCATCGCGTCGTTCCCGGTTGAGGATCATGACCAGATCATGCTGGTAACCGATGGCGGACAGCTGATCCGTTGCCCCGTTGACGGAATCCGGGTGGCCGGACGATCGACCCAGGGCGTGACGATATTCAACACGTCAGAAGACGAAAAGGTCGTTTCGGTCGAGCATCTGAGCGAGGAAGAAAACGGCGAGGAAGCCGATGAAGACGGACTGGATGAGAACGGCGAAGAAGGTGAGCCGGATCAGAACGGTGAAGAAGAATAGGCCGTGTGCCATTTTTCCCGGCTGATGCCATTCAAAAAACCATCCTGTGAAGTTGGCTGAAAAGGTAAAGGGTCAGTCCCATGCAAAGGATCGGATTTTATCCCGGGAGTTTCGACCCGCTGACAAACGGTCATCTCGATATCATCAGCCGCGCTGCGGCATTGGTGGACTGTCTCAATATTGCTGTGGGCGTGCATCACGGAAAGACACCGTTTCTTCCTGCGGACGATCGCGTGGAGATGCTCGAGCAGGAGGCCGTGCCGCGTATCCGCGATGCCGGGGCCAAGGCGTTGATCACGACGTTTGACGGCCTGGTCGTCGATGCTGCCATGGAGGCCGGCGCGATTATGCTGATCCGCGGGCTTCGCAATGCCAGTGATTTCGACTATGAAGTGCAGATGGCTGGAATGAACAACACAATGGCGCCCAAACTCGAGACAATATTTCTCGCTGCGGCGCCGGAACATGCATTTGTCGCATCTTCGCTGGTCAAGCAGATTGCTAGGATGGGCGGAGACATCAGCGCCTTCGTGCCGCCATCGGTGGCTTCTCGTATTGCTGACCGCCTCGAGAGCTGACAAACAACGATCAAATTCATCCAGGGAGTAACTTAATGACGTTCGTGGCAAGAGTATTGTTTGTTGCCATCGGTATCCTGATTGCCGTTCCACAATCTTCAGACGCCCAGCAACTGGATCCGGAGAATACGCTCTATTTGGACCTGAGGTATGGCCGGGTGGTGATAAAGCTGCGCCCCGATCTTGCCCCCAATCACGTCAAGCGCATGAAGCGGCTTGCCCGCGAGAAGTTCTTCGACGGAATCATCTTTCATCGGGTGATCGACGGCTTCATGGCTCAGAGCGGCGATCCCACGGGTACCGGGACGGGCGGATCGCGATATCCGGACCTGAAGGCCGAGTTTACGCTTGCACCGTTTTCCAGGCGGATGGTGGGCATGGCTCGAGGACAGTCGCGCAACAGTGCGAACAGCCAGTTCTTCATCATGTTCAACGACACGCCCGCGTTGAACGGCAAGTACACGGTGTGGGGAGAAGTGGTGAAAGGCATGCGGTATGTCGACAAGATCAAGCGTGGTGAGCCGCCGAGTGCACCGGACAAGATTCTGAAAATGCGCGTCGCTGCCGATGTCAAATAGGCCGACGGCTGCGGCCGAAAGGAGAAAATATGGCTGAAATCAACGATCCGGAGAACACTCTGGTAATGGATATTGACCACGGACGTGTGGTCATCGAGCTCAGGCCTGACCTGGCGCCAAACCATGTTGCCCGTATCAAGGAACTCGCGAGAGAGGGTTTCTATGACGGGATCGTTTTCCATCGCGTCATCGAAGGGTTCATGGCGCAATCGGGCGATCCGACGGGAACAGGGACGGGTGGCTCGGGACAGAATCTGGCTCAGGAGTTCTCCGACGCACCGCATGTCCGGGGCACGGCATCCATGGCTCGTGCGATGGATCCGAACAGCGCGGACAGCCAGTTCTTCATCTGCTTCGATGATGCCCCTTTCCTCAACGGCCAGTACACGGTCTGGGGTCAGGTGGTCGAAGGCATGGAGCATGTGGACCAGATCAAGCGCGGCGAGCCGGTGCAGGATCCCGACAAGATCGTTCAGATGCGGGTCGCAGCCGATATAGCCTGACGGATTCCCGCCTCACAAAGGTAATAGCCGGTGCGCGTCGACGAGTTTGATTTCGATCTGCCGCCGGACCGTATCGCATTGCGTCCGGTCGAGCCGCGCGACGCAGCACGTCTGCTCGCGGTTGACCCAGCGAACGATCCTGCGCTGTCTGATTATCGGTTTGATGATCTGCTGTCATTGCTGCACGCCGGGGATGTCCTGGTTTTCAATGACACAAAGGTCATTCCTGCGCGGCTTTTCGGTCGGCGTATCGGACGGGGAGAAACGGCTCCGCGGATCGAAGTGACGCTGCATCGGCGCGCGCATGATGCGCGCTGGCACGGCTTTGCGAAGCCGGCTCGGAAGCTTGAGCCAGGAGACAGGATCCGGTTCGGTCCCGAAGGCCAGATTGAAGGTGCCGATACTCTGGACGCTACGGTGGCGAACAAGCTGGAAGCGGGCGAAATCGTGCTTGAGTTTGACCGGTCGGGGCCGGATCTGGATGAAGCCGTTGCCCGGGCGGGTGTTATGCCGCTGCCACCCTACATTGCGTCCAAGCGCCCCGCCGATGAACAGGATCTGGCGGACTATCAGACCGTGTATGCCAGCGAACCGGGCGCGGTCGCTGCGCCCACCGCGGGTCTGCATTTCACGCAAGGCCTTTTGGCGAAGCTGGAAGAGGCTGGCATTGGGCGGGTGATGGTGACCCTGCATGTCGGCGCCGGCACATTCCTTCCGGTGAAAGCCGACGACACGGAAGACCACAGGATGCATGCCGAATGGGGCGATATCGACGCGGTGACTGCCGAGCGGCTTAACGATGCCCGGTCCCGTGGTGGCCGCATCATCGCGGTCGGGACGACAGCGCTGCGCCTGCTCGAAAGCGCCGCTGACGAAGACGGTCGCATCAGGCCGTTCCGGGATGAGACCAGTATCTTCATCACCCCGGGCTACCGTTTTCGTGCTGTCGACTTGCTGGTCACGAACTTCCACCTGCCGAGGTCGACCCTGTTCATGCTGGTGTGCGCGTTCAGCGGGATGGAGGTCATGAGAGCGGCCTATGACCATGCCATCGGCAATGGCTATCGATTTTACAGTTACGGTGACGCGTGCCTGCTGGCGCGATGTTCTGAGGGCTGAGCATGGACAATTTCCTGACAGATGAAGTCGACGCTCCGACGATGACCAGCGAGATCTTTGCATTTGAGCTCATCAAAACGGACGGCGGTGCCCGTAGGGGCACGATCCTCACACCCCGCGGTGAGATCAGGACGCCGGCCTTCATGCCGGTCGGCACGGCCGGGACGGTTAAGGCGATGTATCCGGAACAGGTGAGGGCGACCGGCGCTGATATATTGCTGGGCAATACCTATCACCTGATGCTTCGCCCGGGTGCGGAGCAGGTGGCGGAACTTGGGGGCCTGCACGACTTCATGCGCTGGCCGCGTCCGATCCTAACGGATTCGGGCGGCTTTCAGGTCATGTCGCTGGCGAAGCTCAGGAAGATCTCCGAGGATGGTGTCAGCTTCCAATCGCACATTGACGGTTCGAAGTATGAACTGACTCCCGAGCGCAGCATGGAGATTCAGGGATTGCTTGGCTCGGATATCCAGATGGCGTTCGACGAGTGCACGCCGTTCCCCTGCACCGAAGACGAAGCGGCGGAGTCGATGCGGCTTTCGATGCGCTGGGCGAAACGATCACGGACCGCATTCGGTGATCGGCCCGGGCACGCACTGTTCGGCATCAATCAGGGCAGTGTCTTTCCCGATCTGCGCAAGGAATCGGTGGAGGCGCTGCTGGAGATCGGTTTCGAAGGACATGCTGTTGGCGGGCTCGCAGTGGGGGAGGGGCAGGAGGCGATGCTCGACACGCTCGAAGTCACGACGCCTCTGTTGCCGACGGACAGGCCGCGCTATCTCATGGGTGTCGGCACGCCGGAGGATCTTCTGGAGGGCGTGGCGCGCGGCATAGACATGTTTGACTGCGTGATGCCGACCCGCTCAGGACGTCACGGCCAGGCCTTTACCCGGTTTGGCCGGGTGAACCTGCGCAATGCGCGTCACGCCAAGGATCCGCGCCCGCTCGACGAAGAGAGCAACTGCCCGGCCGCCCGGGATTACTCCCGCGCCTATCTGCATCATCTGATCCGCTGCAACGAATATCTCGCGGCCATGCTCGTGAGCTGGGCGAATGTGCACTACTACCAGGATCTCATGGCCGGCATGCGAAAGGCCATCGACGAGGACCGCTTCGCGGCGTTCGCCGCGGAAACGAAGGCCGGCTGGGCGAAAGGTGACATCGCGCCGCTGGGCGGCTGATGTCTTCGGTCAATAGTGGCGGAAGTTCTGGCAGCTCACCGTCGGAATGCCGAGGCGGTAGGAGTTGTCGCAATACCCCTCGTAGGTGGTGTCGCGCTCCCAGGTGCCAAAATTGTAGCGCACGCCGCCGCGTCGCTTTGCCCGCCTGAGTTTTTTCCGCTTGGCATGCTGCTGGGCGGATTTCTTTTTGTAGTGCTTCTGTGCCGCGTCAACAGGCGTCACGCCGGCTGCGGGGACGAAAGCCGCCGCAACCAGCGCGATCAATGCAGATCTGAGAAGTATCTTGAGCATTCTTCAGTAATGCCGGTTTCCTACCAGAAGTAGATCGGGCTCGAAAAGCGGTAGCCGTCCCAGCGGCGCTCTCGCGGATCGCCGTATTTGTAGGCAAACGGATGACGCTTCCTGGCCTTGTGACGGCGGTGTGCCTTGTGCCGCTTGGCGTGGTACTTGCCAGCCGACTGCGAGAAGTTTTTGGCGCCGCTCTTTGCGTCCGCGGTGCTGAGCGAACCCGTGGCAACGAATGCGCCGAGGGCCAAGGCTACTGATGTCGCTGCAATCTTCAACATGGTCACGTTCCTTATTCTGGAGGACGATCGTGGCGCGATTGAGATGCGCCGCCTGTCCTACAAAAATTGGGATGGACTGAACCGTGTTCAACGGTGTTGGCGCAGATGTGATCGCGCGTGTGATCGCCTGTGTGAACGTGCGATCAGGCGATCTCGAACAGGCCGGCCGCGCCCATGCCGCCGCCGATGCACATGGTGACGACGACGCGTTTGGCGCCGCGCCGCTTGCCTTCGATCAGCGCATGCCCGACAAGGCGTGCGCCGGACATCCCGTAAGGGTGGCCGACGGAAATCGCGCCGCCGTCGACATTCAACCGGTCATTCGGAATGCCCAGCTTGTCGCGGCAGTAGAGCACCTGGACCGCGAAGGCCTCGTTGAGTTCCCAGAGGTCGATGTCGTCGACGGAAAGGCCGTGGCGGTCGAGCAGTTTCGGCACGGCGAACACGGGACCGATGCCCATTTCGTCCGGCTCGCAGCCGGCGACGGTGCAGCCGCGATAGAGGCCGAGCGGCTCGAGACCCCTTTTTTCGGCCAGAGTACGGTCCATGACCACGCACGCGCTGGCACCATCGGACAATTGGCTTGCGTTACCAGCGGTTATGGAGCCATCTTCAACCACAGGTTTAAGATTTTCAAGGTCTGCAATCGTGGTTCCGGGCCGGTTTCCCTCATCGCGCTCAAGCACCACGTCTTCGTAAAGAACCTCGCCGGTTTCCCTGTTCTCGACCTTCTTGACGGTCTTGACGGGAACGATCTCATCGTCGAACCGGCCGGCCTCCTGCGCTGCGGCCGTCCGGCTCTGGCTCTGCAGGCCGTATTCGTCCTGGGCTTCGCGCGAAATGCCGTAGCGGTTGGCCACGGTCTCGGCGGTCTGCAGCATGGGCATGTAGGCGTTTTCATTCTGCGCGATCACCGCCTTGTCGACCTCCTTGCCGACCCAGCCGAAAAAATCGTTCTGGACGAGGCTGATGGATTCGGCGCCGCCAGCGACGATGACCGAGGCTTCATCGCACATGATCGTGCGCGCTGCCTGGGCAATGGTCATCAGGCTCGACGAGCACTGACGGTCAAGCGTCATGCCCGGCACTGTCACGGGCAGCCCTGCCGCCAGGGCGCTCATTCTTCCCAGGTTCCATCCCGTGGTGCCCGCCTGCATCGCCGCGCCGATGATACAATCGTCGACTTCCGCGGGGTCTACGCCGGCACGCTCGACGGCGGCGCGGACCGCATGGCCGGTCATGGTCGGCGCCTTGGTGTTGTTGAGTGCGCCCCGGAAGGCTTTTCCGATCGGCGTCCTCGCGGTCGAGACGATGACTGCTTCTTTCATGATTGATCTCCCTGGCGGCGCCCGTGCTCTTCGAGCGCCCTGAATTTGTCTCGCATGTCTTCAGTGATCGGTGTCGACCGGTCCTGTCGGCGATCGACGTGGACCAGTACCGACTTCAGCGTGGCACGGCACGAGCCCTGAAAAAAGATACCCTGCATGGTGGTCACGGAGCTGTTGCCGAGCCGCAGCAGCCGCGTGCCGACTTCGATTTCAGCCGGAAAGTGAAGCTGGCCGAGGAAGTTGGTATCCAGGCGCACGATCATCCAGCCCACATCCGGGTCGTCGACCGGGTGTCCGGCCTCAAGAAAGAACAGCACGCGCGCGGTCTCGAAGAAGTTCACGAAGGACTGGCTGGTGACGTGACCCAGGGGGTCAAGATCGTTGTAGCGGATCTTTTCCCGATAGACCCAGGCATAACTCTCGAGACTGGCGGGGTCGAACCCTTCCTCCGGCTTTTCCCCGCCTGGGGACGGCGGCATGTCGACAACTGTCACGGGTGGCGTTCCTCGGGCGTTGATCATCTTTCACACGATAGTGTCGTCGCATAATCGATACGCCGGAGTCCAGCCGCGGAAGCTTGCCAGGTGGAAGGCCGGAAGAATGCCGTCAATTCAGGCGCTTTCGCCCTTGGGCTTAACGAGAACGACGCCGAGATCTTCCAGCTTCCGTCCGGCGTCCGGAAGATTGATTTGATGGACGGTGAGGCGAATCCGAATGCTGTCGCCGCATCGTTGCGCTCAATTATCCTGCTTTGCCCGTGTATCCTGCTTTGACCGTGGGCCGTTTCCAGGCGCAGACTGTTCAGCGAAACAAACGACCGGCACAGCTGGAGCTCGGCTTTGACCTGTTGGATAACGAACACCGAGACGCCGTTATGAAAATCACCGAGATTTCCGTTTATCAGGTCGATGTGCCGATCAAACCGGCGACAATTTCACATGAGCGGGTGATGTCGGTCTTCGATATCACATATGTGCAAATCCAAACGGATTCAGGGATCGAAGGCTGGGGCGACAGCGTGCCTTGGGGCGCAAACTTTGTTGCCGCTTATGCCCGTGGTGTTCGCTCGGGGTTGGAGGAACTGGCGCCACATCTCATCGGTCGCGACCCGCGCAATGTGGGTGCAATAAACGAGGTAATGGATTTCGAAATGGTGGGGCAGCCCTATATCAAGTCCGCGCTTGATGTGGCGTGCTGGGATATCCTCGCCCGGTCACACAATGCGCCGCTGCATATGCTGCTGGGCGGCATGATCACAACCGATCCGCATGTGATTGGGTCTGTGCCGCCGGATCCCGGTGAAGAACTGGAGGCGGCGATGAACGCTCACCGTGAAAACGGCCTTGTTCAATTCTCCGGCAAGAGCAGCGGCGATGTCGCGCGTGACATCGAGTATTTGCGCTGGATGGCTGAGCAAATGCGGCCTGGTGAGTCATTGAAGTACGATGGTAATGCGGGTTGGCGTGTGGATGAGGCAATTCGGGTCGCGAGAGCGATGGGCGATATCGACGTCTATTTCGAGCAACCGTGTGCCACCTACGAGGAATGCCGCGAAGTGCGCCGCACAACGGGGGTTCCGTTGATCCTG
Organism: Hyphomicrobiales bacterium; assembly: GCA_965198845.1. Lineage (GTDB taxonomy): Bacteria > Pseudomonadota > Alphaproteobacteria > Rhizobiales > JAJFHC01 > CBDAQD01. Next base: position 3,576,133 of record CBDAQD010000002.1, on the reverse strand, counting down.
GATGAATCCGCCGTCGAGCTTGCCACTGTGCTGCGAGCCAAGGAAGACGGGGTGCTCGATGCCCTGAACCTGAAGCTTGCCCGTGTCGGCGGTATCCAGAAGATGAAATTGATCCGGGATGTCTGTATCGCCTTGAAAGTGCCGATGGAAATTCAGGACTCTTCCTATAGCGAACTTGCCTGTGCCGTCATAGCGCACATGGGACACTCGACACCCGAGCGCTGCATCCGCTCTGTCATCAATCCCAAAGGCCTCAAGAGGGGCACCGTTACCAACCCTCCAATCGTAGAAAAGGGTCGTATTTACGCTCCTCAGGGTCCCGGCATCGGTTCGGTCCCCATGCTGGATGAAATCGGTGAGGCGATAGCGGTCTATAACTAGAAATTTCAGTCCGTTGCTATCGAAGTCACGGAGCTGCGTGTTGACCATACCCCGTTGGGTTCAATTTCACTCCAGTCCGGTCCGTCGTTTCGTTACTCCGGGCCGGACGTTAGATCAGGCGCTTTCGCCCTTGGGCTTGACGAGAATGACGCCCGAGATCTTCCAGGTTCCATCCGGCTGGCGCTGCATGGAATAGAGCGCAAGCCACAGGGTTCCGTCCGGGCCGACGATGCTGACGCGCTGCGTCGGGCCGCCGGTCTCATTGGTGACGGATCCGAAGGAATAGCTTTGCGGCCGGTAAACGGGCATGTACCCGCGCCGGACCATCTGGATAAACACGTCCGGCGTCCGGAAGATGGATTTGATGGACGGTGCGGCAAAGCCAAATGCCGTCGCGGCATCGTCACGCTGGAAGGCTTCGATCTGGCTGGTGATGATGGACTGGAACGCGGACCTGTCTGAGTCTGTCAGTTCGGACGCGGCATGAGCGGGAACAAGGAGCAGAAATCCTGTCATAAAGGCGACAAATGCGCCCGCTAATGGCGTGCGGGGGTGAACTATTGCCATTTCTGATCTCCTGCGTTCCAGCATTTAGACTATTGCAGATGCTGCCTGACTGGTTTACGCCCAAGTCAGCCTAGCGGACCACCGGGGCGTGCTTCCGGATCATTGCGTGGCGCCAGGGGGTAATATAACAGTTTCGCCTCGGCAGCAGTTGCCGTGGCAGTACTGGCCTTCCGGGCGCCGTCGCGAACCGGGCAAGCATACAGAGGTGACTTCGCAATGCGCATCGCGATGATCGGTACCGGATACGCTGGCCTTGTGTCCGGAGCGTGCTTCTCGGAGTTCGGGTTCGACGTGACCTGCGTCGATCTCGACGAGACCAAGATCGAGAAGCTCAATGCCGGCGAAATCCCGATCTATGAACCTGGGCTCGACCAGCTCGTGGAAACGAACGCCGCCGCCGGCCGGCTTACGTTCACGACCGAATTCACCGAAAGCGTGCGATCCGCTGATGTCGTATTCATTGCGGTGGGGACACCTTCGCGGCGCGGTGACGGCGCCGCGGACCTGGGCTACGTCGAATCTGCAGCCCGCAGTATTGCCGCCAACATCGAGGGATATACGGTCATCGTGACCAAATCGACGGTTCCCGTGGGCACTGCGCGCCACATTGCGGCGATTATCCGCGAGACAAATCCGGATGCCGAATTCGACATGGCGTCCAACCCGGAATTCCTGCGGGAAGGGGCGGCGATCGAAGATTTCATGCGGCCGGACCGGGTCATCATCGGCGTCGAATCCGAACGCGCCCAGGAAGCGATTCAAATGCTCTACCGGCCCTTGTCGCTGCGCGAGGCGCCGATCGTCTTCACAGGACTGGAAACCGCCGAACTCACGAAATATGCCGGCAATGCGTTTCTCGCCATGAAGATCACTTTCATCAACGAACTGGCTGACCTGTGCGAGGCCACCGGCGCGAATGTGCAGGACGTTGCGCGCGGCATCGGTCTTGACGGGCGCATCGGGTCGAAATTCCTGCATCCCGGCCCGGGTTTCGGCGGATCGTGTTTTCCGAAGGATACCCGCGCGCTTGCAGCCATGGCCCGGAATGCCGGCACCCAGGTCTCGATCATCGAGTCGGTGATTGCCGCCAACGAGGCCCGCAAACTCGGCATGGTCGACAAGATCGAGGCGGCACTCGGCGGGGACGTGAACGGCAAGCGGATCGGGATCCTGGGCATTACCTTCAAGCCCGGAACGGACGATATCCGGGAGTCGCCCTCACTAGTCATCGTTCCGGAATTGCAGCGCAAGGGCGCTGTGATCCAAGCCCATGACCCGGTCGGCATGGATGCCGCATCGGCTGTTCTGGATGACGTCGATTGGAAGACTGACGCTTATGAAGTGGCCGCTGGTGCGGATGCACTGGTTATCATCACGGAATGGAATGCTTTCCGAGGCCTCGACCTTGACCGGGTCGCCGATCTGATGGCACAGCCGCTCCTGGTCGACTTGCGCAACATTTATACGCTCGATGAGATAGAGCGCACACGTTTCGACTACCACAGCGTTGGCCGACCTACAGAGTCGCCGGAATGATGCGAGTCAGGAGAGGTTAGGGCCATGAAACTCCTCGTTACCGGCACCGCCGGCTTCATTGGGAACCACCTTGCGCACCGCCTGCTCAAGAGCGGTGTGGACGTGGTCGGCGTCGACAATCTGACGCCGTATTACGACGTGTCCCTTAAGAAGGCGCGGCTCGAACGCCTGGAGGGTCCGGGAAAGTTCACCGAGGAACGCGTCGACATCAGCAGTCCCCAGGCGCTTCAGATGGTATTCGAGCGCCATACACCCGACACGGTGGTGCATCTGGCTGCTCAGCCCGGGGTCCGGTATTCGATCGACCATCCCGAACCTTACTTTCACAGCAATCTTGTCGGTTTCGGGAACATTCTCGAGTGCTGCCGCGGGCATGCCGTCCGGCATCTGATCTTCGCCTCGACCAGTTCGGTCTACGGCGCCAACAAGCAAATGCCCTATTCGGAACATCAGTCGACCGAGCACCCGATGTCGCTCTATGCGGCGACCAAGAAAGCCAATGAGATGATGGCGCACAGCTATAGTCATCTCTACGGCGTGCCCATGACCGGGCTTCGGTTCTTCACGGTCTACGGGGAATGGGGCAGGCCGGACATGGCCTTCTTCAAGTTCACGGATTCGATCATCAACGGACGGGCGATCGAGGTCTACAATCACGGCAAGATGACCCGCGACTTCACCTATGTCGACGATATCGCACAGGGCATTATCGCGCTGCTCGACAGGCCACCGAGCGCCGACGAGACCTGGGATGCGGAAAGTCCGGACCCGGCCAGCAGCGGTGTGGCGCCGTACCGGATTCTCAACATCGGCAACAACCAGCCCGTCGATCTTATGCGCTATATCGAGGTGATCGAGAAGTGCGTCGGCCGCAAGGCTGAGATCGCGTTCCGCGAGATGCAGCCCGGCGACGTGTCGGATACCTGGGCGGATTGCACGGACTTGGCGGCTGTGACGGGCTACAATCCGCACACACTGATCGAGATCGGCCTCGGCAATTTCGTCACTTGGTACAAGCGGTATTACGGCGTGAATTAGGTCGTTCGCTCATGAACGTGTGCCGGTTATACAAGCGCTGGGAAGGCCCGTTTGGCTTCCCACCTAAGCGGTCGAAATCTGTGCCATAAGCCCGGCAACGTCTTCAGCATGGCGTTGCTCGGAGAACTTGCCGTCTTTTAGCGTGTAGATGTCGATACCGTTGCAACCGACGACTTTGTTGGATGCTGGTGTGCCGTAGAAAGTGCCGTTGTGGGTGCCTCTAAATGACCAGTAGACAATCCACTTTCCCGAATGCGTCCCTTCGACAAGATTCAAGGTGTGGGTGAAATCGGTAAACCCGCGCTTGAGTTCGTCGAAGAAACCGAGATGTGCGTCCTTGTCTGACAGGAAATCCGGAGCAAGTGGATGGCGGTCAAAGTCCCTGAAATCGTTGGTGAAAGAGTCTGCCAAGTCGGTCTTCGTTTTGTTGGGATCGTCTACATCGGCATAAAATTGAGCAATCATCGCTTGGGGTTCGGTCATTGTCGTGGTCCTTCTCGTCAGGCGATTGCAGGCCAAGACGCCCTTTGGTCCTGGCATGGAACATCAAGGTCGTTGAGCTTTTTGCGGTTGACCAAAGCGGTACGGGCGGCTTGGCATGCCGGGTGGCGCATCGTTGCGACGATGTTTCGATATTTATTTGATACAGTACTGTATCGTACTTATTAAACCATTCTGGTCAACTCATTCCGTCGCTGTAACAATGGAGGCCAAGCCCAGGAGTGCGAGAGCATTGGAAGCTGACGGAAAAACAGTGAGTTACGGCCGCGCCAGCGTTGACCCAAAGGGTCGGATCCTGTCTGCCGCAAAGAAGTTGTTCTTCACCGAGGGGTTCGATCGCGTGAGTGTTGAGCGACTTACGAAAGAAGCGAGTGTCTCAAAAACGACTCTGTACAAGTATTACGGCGATATGCCGGGTGTGCTTAGTGCGATCGCCGAGAGCGAGGCCGACCAGTTCGATTTTTCAGTCGGGCCGGATGAACAGTCGGCAAGGGATTTGGAAGATCGTCTCACTGATCTTGGCGCGCGGTTGCTCAAAGAAATCGACGCGCCTGAGAAAGTGCTGTTTGATCGACTGGTCCACGAACAGGCTCGGCATCACCCGGAATTGGCGGAGGTGTATTACACGGCGTTTTATTCGCGCACGCAGGATTATCTTGCTGCCCTGATCATCCTTGGCCAAGAGAAGCGTCTATTCAGGTCCGACACGTCGCCGGAACTCCTTGCAGACCAGCTACTCAGCATGTGGCTTGGGCTCAGTCGTACCAGAACTGTCCTGGGTGTTGGGACGTCGACCACTCTCGACTATGCGGAGCGCAGTCGAGAGGCAGTCCGCACGCTCGCGGGAGCCTGACAGGCGCGCCAGAGCGGACTCTGATCCACCGACGGCTTGTCCGCATAGCAGACACGACACTGACTTGGCAGAGTTTGACTGCGGAAAAGTCCATCGAACGACCTTTCAGGCCTGTCAAACCACTGGTCAGAGTGATCTCGATAACGGGCTTGTCTGTCTGTCCCTCATATTGTCGGGCAATCGGTTGCGGATCTAGATCCGCTTACTGCGAAACCGGCCTTTCATCTTCAACCTGTCACGGACGTTCAGTCCGAGCAAAACGAAGTTCGCCGCACCCGCCAGAAGTTCGAGGCCTTGAACCACGTAGAAACTGGTGTCGAACGCGCCTGATTGCGCCTTGTATGAGAGGAAGAACGCAGACGGGATGAGGACGAGAATGCCATTGACGGCGATAAATGGCATGCGTCTGGCTTTGGCGCCCACCAGGCCGGAGCGGCGTCCGCGGCTGAGCTTGAAACCCGTTCCTCCAGTTGCAGCAAGAGCCGGAATCAACACGAGAAAGCCCCAAGGAATTGTGGTCTTGACGATAATGACGAGCGCTTGTGAACCGAACAGCTCGCTTACAGCGGTCGAGAGCCAGAATATTGCGATCGTTACGATCGCAAGCGTTCCGGCGAAGGGATGGACGAATTTGATCATGACTGGTGCCCTCTGCAGCGAAACGGCTCAAGCCACGCAGATTCCCGATACAGCAACTTTTTCGAACAGGTGCGGCGTCGCGATAACAGAGGACGGGTAATCGGAGAGTCTTGCCTGAAATTCTGGATGCGTGAACGCAGCACGAAAGGCGCTGTTGGACTCCCAAACGGCGTAGTTCAGGTAGGCGCAACTTTCTCCGATGGCGCGATGCAGTTGCGTCGAGATGAAGCCAGGCTGGCGTTGCATGAATTGAGCATCGTCTGTCCAGGCTTCGAGCATTGCAGCCTCGTCAGCCTTCTTGAAGGTGAACAGATTGACGAGGACAATCGGGCCATTTTCGAGGTCTAGCTGGTGTTCAATCGGGAAAGCGGGGTCCATGGCCTGGAGTTGAAGCATGACATATCTCTAAATTAGATGTATGATGTCAAAGTGACATGATAACGACATAGTAATTTGACATCATGATGTCAATAAAGTTTTGTGGTGACATATGCCAAAGAATGCGCGAACGCCTGCGGGCGAAGCTTTGACGAACCTGATGCTGGATCTCTTTCGGCTCAACAGCCTGATTTTGACAGCCGGCGATCGTCTCGTGGCACCGCTCGGACTAACGAGTGCGCGGTGGCAGATCCTCGGCGCCGTTGTTGCTGCCGAACATCCGCAACCCGTGGCCTGGCTTGCCCGCGATCTCGGTGCAAACCGACAGAATGTTCAGAGGATCGTCAACGACTTGCAGAAAGAGGGGTTGGTTGCCTTCGAGCCCAATCCGCATCACCGCAGGGCACAACTGGTCGTGCTTTCCAATAAGGGGAAAGACGCGTTCAATGCCGCCATGGAGTTGCAGGCGCCCTGGGTCAATCAACTGTCGAAGGGCCTGACAGTCAATGATTTGCAGACAGTGCACCGCACGATTGTTGCTTTGCGAGAAAGACTAGAAGGCAATGAAGCGAACGATCAGGTTTAGCAAGGGGAAGTGGTACTAGCGGCCGGCGATGTGTCGGACACCTGGGCCGATTGCACGGATCTGGCGAATGTGACGGGCTACAATCTGCACACACTGATCGAGATCGGCCTCGGCAATTTCGTCACCTGGTACAAGCGCTACTACGGTGTGAATTAGATCTTGTGTTCATAATCGTTTGCCGATGAAGCGCGGGCAGAGAATGACCGCATTGCCGCCGAAGCCGCATCCAATTCGGCGGGGCTCCAGACTTCCGGGATGAGCCTTTGCCCCTTCACCTGAATTGCAGTGAAGGTCTGGAACGAGCCCAGAATGACCGATGCTGCTCGGTCAACGAATGGCCGCTTTGCCTTTCCGAACGGTGAAGCACCATGCCAGACGGAAATTCACCGGGTTCTGAAACTACAGATCAAGAAACGACACAACCAAATCGGCGAACTCTTTGGGCTTTTCGACGCAAGGCAGATGGCCTGCTCCTTTGATCATTTGGAATTGGCCATTCGGGAGAGACGCGGCGAGTTCTTCAACGATGTCGCGAGGGGTCACGACGTCATTGTCGGTGCCAATAACAAGCGCGGGCTGAGTTGGGCGGGAGGCGGCATTTTTCGATAAATCGGCATGACCAATAGCTTGGCAACAACCAACATAACCTTCAACGGATAATTGCATCCGTCGGGCTACCAATTCTTCGAATCGCGGAGATGACTGACAAAATGCTTCGGAAAGAAGTTCCGGAAAAAAACCTTCGACTCTCTCCCGGGAGAAGCCTTCGGTGCGAGCCACATCTGCGCTTTCCATCCATTCCTCGAGAACACCGATTTTCATTGCGGTATTGGATAGCACGAGGCGTTCTACGAGGTCGGGCCGCAGCTCTGCAACCCGCTGGGCGACAAGTCCGCCGAATGAAATGCCAATAAGACAACATGCCCGAACTTCAAGGTGATCAAGAAGCCGAATGGCATCACCAGCAAAGTCATCCAGTGAGTAAGGCAAGGCTGGTACGTTCGACTCACCGTGTCCTCTCTGATCGTATGTCACGATTCTAAGCCCGGACGGCATATGGGAAATGACATCCTGCCAAATGTCTTGATGAAAGGACATCGCGTGTACGAATACGAGCGTCTGCGCATCTGGCGGACCGATATCCCGATAAGCCAGATTGACCCCCTTGTCCTTGAATTTGCTCATCACCTTCTTGTCTTCTTTCTGCTTCAGCCTGCTTGTGAAATGAGGAACAAGAGCAAGGATGTTTCCAAGATCCGTTCCTGTCCCAACCAGATGCGCGCTTTTATGCTTTGGTAGTTGAAATGGTTTCCATGCGGGGCGTTATATGAAGTGGGTTGGGCAGCCGCTATCTATAAAGTTGCTGCGGATAAAGCCGACCTTCGTTCGCGCACAGCGAAAGGTCGCTTTGTGCGCATAGCCGACAATGCTTCAAAAAGGTTGGGCGCTCATGTGTCCGTGTCGTGGCTTTGCCGATCGTGAGGTTCATCGCGCGGCTCTGGGCGAGAGGCCTGCGCCTCTTCGAGCAGCCATTCCCGGAAGGCCTCGACCTTCGGCAGCTTGTCGCTGTCTTTCGCGCTCAGCAGATAGAATGAGAAACTGAGGGGCGTGCTCAGGCTAGGATCGAACGGACGCACCAGGCGGCCGGACGCGAGCTCGTCAGCCACGAGCATGTCGCCGACCAGCGCCACGCCGTGACCGTCAAGCGCGGCCTGGACCGCCATGGTCTCCTGGGTGAAATGCGGCCCGCGCGACGGATCGATGTCGTGCAGGCCGGCGGCCAATAGCCACATGCGCCAGCTCGCCTCCGCGTCCTTCCAGTCAACGTGCAGCAGCGTGTGATGCCGCAAGTCGTCCGGCCGGTGCAAGGGGTGTTCTCCGCTCAGGAGGGCGGGGCTGCAGACCGGCGTATTGACCTGGGTGAACAGGTAGTCGACGCGAACGCCGTCGTATCCTCCGGGGCCATAGCGCACCGCGACGTCCGCGTCGTCGCGCGCCAGGTCGACCAGACGGTCGGTGCCGTCGATCCGGATCTCGATCTCCGGGTGCCGGCTGCGGAACCGTTCGAGTCGGGGAACCAGCCACAGGGCGCCGAATGAAGGGCTGACGCTGATCGTGAGCAGCCCGCTCTCGCAGTGAGCGCGCATCTGCTCGATGCCCTGACCCAGCTTGTCAAAGCCCTGGCTGATCGCCGGCAGGGCCGCCTGTCCGGCATCGGTCAGCCGCAGCGCCCGGGGGAGCCGTCGGAAAAGGGTGACCCCGAGCAGATCCTCGAGCGCCTTGACCTGATGGCTGATTGCTGCCGGCGTGACGTGCAGTTCTTCCGCAGCCCTGGTGAAGCTGAGATGCCGGGCAGCAGACTCAAACGCCCGTATGGCGTTCAGGGGAGGGAATGACCGGGTCATTATCTATGCCTGAAGATTTCTAACATGTACTTCAAGATCTTCTCGTTTGTTGACGGAAGCCTGGCTCCCTATTTTTATGGATATGAGAGCAGATACACCAGAATTCCAGTGTGGATCAGGGATTCCTCTTGGTCAAATAAACCTAATCCATGGATGTATCGGCGCGCAGACGAACCGGAACCCGAAGGAGGTCGCCATGAATTCCTCATTCAGGCCACTCAATTTTGAAGACAGTCTTCATCACGATCATGCTTACCGGACTGAGCGGACAGGCCGCGTATCAGGCGAGACGCCGCTCATTGCCATCGCCGGATTTGCCCGTGGGCTTGAACAGCTGGTCCGCCGGACGGTTGTCAGGATCGTCCAATGGCGCCGTCGGCGCGCCACGATCCGCGAATTGCAGACCTGGAGCGACCACTATCTGAAGGACATCGGGCTGGAGCGGTCCCAGATCGCGTCGGCTGTCGACGGGATCCCCGAGAGCGGCGGACATCCTGCCGCCTTCATTGCTCGCCTTGGCCAAAAACGTTGGTGATCCCTGGGCGCGAAAATGCCCCCGTGGACCGGGATCCCCAACCCGAGTATTACCGCGGCGTCGCCCTCGTGCTGGTTGCCGCGGTTACCTACAGCACAGCGGGTCTGTTCACGAAAGGCGTGGAGGCCGGCTCGTGGGAGGTCATCTTCTGGCGCGGTGTGTTCGCCGGGGCGTTCACGACGGCCTGGACAATAAGACGAGGAGCGTTTCGACGTGACTTTGTCCGTATGGGATACAGCGGATGGGCCGTCGGCGTTGTCGGGGCCATGGGGACGGCGGCGTTCATCCCGGCGTTCAAGCTGACAACTATCGCCAATGTTTCTCTGATCTATGCGGTCGCACCGCTCATTGCCGCGCTGCTCGGATGGCTGGTCATCAGAGAGAGAGTATCGCCCGGAACAATGGCGGGCAGTCTCGCCGCGCTGCTGGGTGTCGGGATCATCGTTTCCGGATCGCTGGGCGAGATCAGCATCAAGGGCGATCTGCTGGCGCTTTGGATGACCATCGCCATGGCCTCGATCATGGTCATCTACCGGAAATATCCGGATACGCCGGCGGCGGGCCCGGCGGTCCTGCAATCAGTGCTCCTGCTGCCCTGCGCCGCTGTGCTGGGCAGCCCTTTAGAGGTTGCACTCACCGAGGTCGCCATTCTCGCGGCATTCGGGCTCCTGTTCGCTGTTGCATCGGTGTCGCTGGCGGAAGGCGCCAAGCGTATTCCGTCCGGCCAGACCGCACTTCTCAGCGCCCTCGAAACGCCGCTGGCCCCGGTTTTTGCCTTCGTTCTGTTTATGGAGGTTCCGAGCCTTGCAACGCTTCAAGGCGGTTCGCTGGTGGTCTTAGCGGTGCTTTTCTCGATCAGAAACGGCGTCTGACCTTCAGATCGTCAGCCACTGGCCACGGAAAGGTGACCGCGCGCCTTTTCGGCCAGATCCATATTGCGGGCCGAACCCACAATAGCGTTCTCCGTATCGGCCTTGATCTGCTCGAGGTGTGACGTGATTTCGTCGAAGGTTTTCACCTTCTCGCTCATTTCATTCGCCGTCTCGATGTTGAGCTCGGCGGTCTCCGCCACGCGGCCTTCAATTGAACGAACCTGCCGCAGGCTTTCACTGCTGTCCTCGACCGTCTGCTCGAGGTTTTCGGAGATCTTGCTCACAGATGATCGCGTGGACCGCATTGCATCCGTCATGTGATCCAGGATTTCGGAGATGGAACTGACTGCCTGGTCGGTCGAGCCGGCGAGGGCCTTCACTTCGCCTGCAACAACCCCGAAGCCCTTTCCGGCCTCGCCGGCACGGGCCGCTTCGATCGTCGCGTTCAGGGCCAACAGATTGGTCTGGGCAGAAATGGAAGAAATGCTCTGCGCCAGCGCTTCGATCTCCGAGAACTTCTGCTCGAAACTGTCAACCGATGCCGTCAGGTCCGCGAGGAGGCCGATGGCCGCTTCGTTGCGCTGCGAGACACCGGACACGGCTTGATTGATGTTTGCAATGCTGGCGTTCACTTCCTGCATTTCGGTGGAGCAGCGTGCGGACTTGTCGCCGACGTCGCGCATGTTCCGCTGCAGCGTCTGAGCGGTCTCGACGAGCCCGGTGAGGAATGTCTTGCGGTGCTCGCTCGCGGCATTGACTTTGGCCGCGTTGCCGGCGATCTCCGCGATGACTGCGGCGGCTTCATCCAGTTCGGGCGAGCGTTCTTCAGCGCGGGCGGCTTCCGGGGCGGAGGCGACCTCGGGATCCGGTGCCGGAATAGCGATTGCTTCGTCTGGCGCGGCTTCAGCCGGTACATCGTTCTGGTCGGCCGGCGACAGCGACAGTTCCCGCTTCATCAATGCCGAGCTGGTGAGCGATACGAGAAACGGCACGATCATCGTCAACACGGCCTTGGTCACCGAGAACGGTTCTGTTCCCGCAAAGAAAGTCCACTGGTTGATGATGGTGAGGATTGTCCCGACCAGGACGGCGGTGATGACCGCTCGTCGTACCATGTCCCCTCCGGCCCGCAGATTGACTCAGTGATTCGTGAAGATTGTCGAACCCCGGTCAAATCTTACCTGCAAAGCTTAATGATTGAATAAGCGCTGATGAATAGGTGGGGTTGTTCGCAAGTATTCGAAGGACGTCGCTCAGGGAAGACGACCCGATCTTCCATATCTTGACTTCTGTCGGCTGGTCCGGCTCAGGTCAACCGCCGTGCCACCATCGGCCCGCGATGACGGAGCCGCGCGCGTTGATCTTGCGATCGCCCTTAAGATGTTCCCCCACAACGTCGACGTAGTCGTACTCACCGTCATCGACGGTGAGAATTGTCGCGTCTCCGGCGGAGCCGGGTTTCAGAGTTCCAAGTTCCGGGCGTTTGAGTGCATCCGCCGCATTCTCGGTCGAACAGCGGATCACCTCGCCGAGGTCCATGCCCATGCACAGGAATTTCGACATGGTCGTGACCTGGTCGAATGCGGGACCGTCTATACAGAGCTTGTGGATGTCCGAGGATATGGTATCGGGCGCAAAGCCGTTTGCGAGCATGGCCCGCGCCGTCCTGAACGAGAACGACCCCATGCCGTGGCCAATGTCGAAGAGGACGCCGCGTTCGCGCGCCTCGCGCACAGCGGGCTTGATTGTGCCCTGCGCGGTCGATGGCGCATTCGGGAAGGGCCGGAAACAGTGGGTCAGGATGTCGCCCGGATTGAGCCGCGCCAGAACGTCCTCGTAGGACGGCGGCGGCTCATCTATGTGGGCCATGAGGGGGAGGCCGGTTTCGTCGGCAACCTGCCGGGCAAATTCGAGCGGCGTTATGCCTTGCGAGCCCGATGAATGGCGTCCGACCCTGATCTTGATGCCGACAATGACGTCGCGGTTGGCATTCGCCACGTCGACCGCTTCGACCGGCGCCATCAGCCGGACGTCTTCGCTCTCGCCGACATGGACGTTGTGGTCGAAGCCATAGATCCCGGCGAAGGAGACATGCAGGAAGGCGAGGATGCGCACCTCGCTGCGTTCGATCACGTGGCTTCTGAAGCCGGCAAAATTGCCGGGACCGGCCGAGCCGGTATCGATCGCGGTGGTGACACCGGACGTCCTGCAGAATTCCTCCGCGTCGATGCCAAGCGACGTGCCGCCCCAGTAGACATGAGTGTGAAGGTCGATGAGGCCCGGTGTGACGATGCGCCCGGTGACGTCGCGCACGTCCGTGGATGCGTCTTCCGCGAGGCCGTTGCCGATCGCCGCAACCTTGCCTGCTTCGAACGCCACGTCGAGAACGGCATCGAGATTCTGGGAGGGATCGATGACGCGGCCGCCGCGAAGAATGAGATCAATGGGCATGGGAGAACACTGTCCGCGGGCGGTTTGGGCCGGGTTCGCCGTTCAGGCCGCCTGACGCGAGATTACTGCTTCAAGGCGGCGAGTTCATTGCGCGTCGCGGTCAGGTCTTCCGTGGTTTTTGCCAGGCGTTCCGCGATTTCGCGCACGACTTCCGCACCCATCTGGGGAAACTCCTCGATCAACCGGAAGAAGTTCCGCTTCTCGATTTTCAGGGTGTCGAGCTCGGACAACGCCTTGACCGTCGCCGTCCGCGGCACGTCGCAGAGAATGCCGATCTCGCCGACAAGCGCGTTTTTGGCCAGCTGGGCGACGGAAATCTCTCCGCTCGGCGTGTTCACGAGAACGTCCGCCGAGCCGCTGATGATCACGTAGGCGGCGTCGGACGGATCGCCCTGGAAAAACAGCGGCTGGCCTTGATCGAACGCAATCCGTTCGGACGTGAACGCCAGCAGTTTCAGCTTGGCGGGATCGATTTTTGCGAAAATGGGGATCTTGCGCAAAAGATCGACTTCCTGCTCTAGGCTCATTGCCTGTCTCCCTCAAACTTGCGCAGGCCTTGTGGCCCGCTGCGTGTTACTCCCTATCAGTCCGCAGCAATCAGTGTGGAGAAATGCGTCGAGTCGCCCTTCAGCTCCTCGGGCGTCCCGCTCTCCACAACCGAGCCATCATCAAATACGAGAACACGGTCGAATTTCTCCGCGTCCTGCGGCTGTGCGACAACCCAGAACAGTCCCTGCCGGGAGCCGTTGACACCGTTATTGGCCATTTCGATCACGGCATCCATGATCGCGGTGCGGCTGCGCTTGTCGAGGCCCGCCAGCGAACGGTTGATGATCACGATGTCGGGCATCTTGAGCAGAGCGCGGGCAAGGCCGATCTTCTGACGCTGCAGGCCGCTCAGCCGCTTGCCGCCGGTGCCCACGTTGTAACCCAGGCCAACCTTGAAGACAGCCGACCGGAGGTTGAGGTCGTCGAGCACTTCGTCGATGGCGGTACCGATCTGCGCCGGGCCCTCGGCTATGCCGTAGGCGATGCGCCCGAGCAGGATATTGTCCTGAAGACTGGCGGCGGCGTTGTAGACATCGGGCTCGTAGAACTCGATCGCCTCGCGCATCTCGTCAGTCATGCCTTCACGGAACGCCTTGCGGGCTTCCACGAGACGGTTCTCGAGCGGTTCGTCGAGCAGACCCAGACGATGCCTCGGCTCGATGTAGGAGAACGGCAGCGCAAGGAACATGCCCCGGTGTTCGGCGGACACCTTCTCCAGCGGATCGTTGCCGATATGACCGAGAGCAGCCTGATAGAGCGGAAGGTCTTCCGGAGACAGGAAGTCGACCTGCTCGTAGAACGGGTGATCCGGGGGCAAGTCGGCAAACAGTTCGATCAGGGTGCCGGCAATGCTCTTGCCCATGTCGAACAGGGTTTCGTAGAGACCGGTCTCCTCCAGGATGCGCAACATGTAGGCGTTCGTCGCAAGGTTCTGGACCACGAGATCATCGCCGATCGGCGTGCCGAACATGAGATTTTCGCCGATGGTGGCCTGCCGGTTGTAGCGGTCCGGATCGAACGGTTCGACGAGCCGCGACAGCGGCGGCGTCGACAGTCTCTCGCGCATCGCATGGCGAACCTGCAATATGGTCTGGGCCATGTCGGGATCTTCATGCGGGTCAATGGCGCCGCGAAGACCCCACCGGTAGATGTCCTCGCCCAGCTCGACCCGGTGCAGGACATCAATGAGCTTCGTTTCCAGTTCCTCAGGGCCCGCGACGCCGGCGGCGGCGTAGTCGATCCATTCGGCATTGATGTCGAGAAGTGCATTGCCCGTGAGTTTTGCCTCCTCCTCCTCATTCTCGCGGACTTTGCGCTCCTCATCGTCGTATTCCGGATTTACGACGGGGGCATGCCTGAGCCCGTAGAGAAGATTGTCCCTTACGCTGACCGGGTTCAGATAGACGTCCGGCCCGACATAGGAGACGCGACGTCCCGTAATGCCTTCCGGCAAATCGACAAGTTCGGAGTCCGCCACGGACAGCTTGCCGGATGTCGGAACAAGCAGTCGCGCAAGCGCCTCTGCGGAGTGTTCCGCACCGCTGTTCGTCCCGCCCACCACTGCGATGTGCTCGCCGAGCGAGAACGAGAAGTTGGCGCCTTCGACAAGTTTGGCGCCGGAGTCGTCCGTCAGCGTGAGGTTCGCCGCGGCAATGGCCCCGGTCAGAGGCTGGACGGTTTCGAAGATCGGTTCCTGGATCTTTTCCTCGAGCATCTGGTCGTGATCGAATTGCTCGATGACCTGGGTGTACTTGATCTGGACATCGAGACGCTGCTGGTCCCAGTCGATCAGCTCCTTGATCGGCGAGGGCAGATCCTTGTAGGCGGCAATCACGGCGACAAGCTGACCGATGTCGAGGCTGCCGCGGATCGCGAAGTATCCGCCGATCAGGTAGAACAGGAAGGGCGTGATCTGCGCGAGGAAGTTGTTCAGGAACTTGACGAAAAACTTCCTGCGGAACAGTTCGTAGCGGATGTTGAAGATACGGCCCAGCCGGCTGGTAACGTCGGCGCGCTCGTAGTTCGACGTATCGTTGACGTGGACCTCGTTGATGCCCTCGACGATTTCGCCGACACGGCCGGCAAGGGCGCGGGCTGCGAGCTGGCGCTGCTTGCCGAGCACGAGCAGGCGTTTCCTGAGCCGCGGGATGATGATGGCCTGGGCAATCACGATGCCGGCCGCGATGCCGCCCAGCCAGTAGCTCTGTGCAAGGATGAAGACCATGGCGGTCATGGCCTGACCGCCGAGGAAGATGGGTTGCACGAAGGCGTCGCCGATGAAGCCGCCGAGCGGTTCGACCTCGTCTTTCACCATGGTGGCGACTTCAGGCGCCTTGACCTTGCGGAAGTGCAGCGGCGGCATGCGCAGGACACGATCGACCAGCGTGTAGCGCAGGCGGCGCAGCATGCGTTCGCCGAGCCGGCCCTTGAAGACATTGATGTAGAACTTGAACAGGCCGTTGATGCAGACCAGCGCCAGGAACATCATGCACAGCGCGATGAGGTAGGGCAGGCGCTGCATGTCGAAGCCGGAAAACAGCGTTAGGGTTTCGCCGATGGAGGAATGGAGAAACCCCGGCATCCCGAACGACAGCTCGAAGAATTTGGCCGTGTCGTCGGGCCGCTCGAAGCCTTCGCCCTGGATCGCCTTGTTGACGATGGTCTTCGGCAGGTTGAGCGTCATGAAATAGAACGGCATGGATATCAGCACGATTGCGAGGATCCACACCTGGGCGGACTTGCTGTGCCGCCAAACATATTTAAAGAGATTTTTCTCCATATGAATCAGTGTCTTAAAGATCCCCAGCCAATGTGCACCCAATTGACCGCAGCCGGCATTCCCTACGTGCCGGCGCGCCGCTCAGCCCTCAATCTGACACCGTAAAGAGAATATTATTTTCGACCAAGCGATAAATGTGCCATAGTTGACGAGGGGGTCAACGCGTTGGGGGCGCGAGATCCAATTGGCAATCGGCAGACTGCGACTTTCCGATTAATTCTGGTTTATTGAGTATACAGGTGCCCGTAAATGCGGCTGTTCTCGCGCAAAAGCGGCTCGCGCATTCTTCTTTATAGCCATGATACGTTTGGGCTGGGGCACCTGCGCAGATGCCGTGCCATTGCCCACAGTCTAGTCGAACGGCACTCCGATCTGTCGGCGATGATTCTCACCGGATCGCCTATCATCGGCGCTTTCGATTTCCGGTCCCGTGTCGACTTCGTCCGCGTGCCGGGCGTCATCAAGCTGCGCAACGGGGACTATACGTCTCTCAATCTTCATATCGACATCGAAGAGACCGTCCGTATCCGGGAATCGATCATTCAGCACACCGCGGAAATCTTCGATCCCGACATCTTCATTGTCGACAAGGAGCCGCTGGGCTTGCGCGGCGAGATTGAGCCGACGCTGCATATGCTGAAACGGCGCGGCACCCGGCTGGTGCTCGGCCTTCGCGATGTGCTCGACGAGCCGGACTTGCTGGGGCCGGAGTGGGAGCGCAAGGGTGCCATCCCCGCGATCGAGAACCTCTACAACGAGGTCTGGGTCTACGGCCTCAAGGATATCTACGATCCGCTGGTCGGCCTCAATCCGCCGAAGTCGGTAGTCGACAAGATGGTCTATACGGGCTATCTGCCTCGTCCTCTTACTCAGCAGGCGTCCGCCAAACACTGGCCCGAGATCACGAGTGACGACTACATCCTCGTCACAACCGGAGGCGGCGGAGACGGCGAAGGTCTAATTGACTGGGTCCTGACGGCCTACGAAAACCGCAAGGATCTGCCTTATCCCGCACTGCTGGTGCTGGGACCGTTCATGACGACGGAAAAACAGGTCGAGTTCCAGGAACGCGCTGAGAATCTGCCCAACGTGGATGCCATTGTCTTCCACGCCCAGGTGGAACATCTGTTCGACCGGGCCAAGGCGATTGTGGCGATGGGCGGGTACAATACGTTCTGCGAACTGCTGACGCTCGACAAGCCGGCGCTGGTCGTGCCGCGGACGGTTCCGCGCAAGGAGCAGTATCTGCGCGCCAGGAAGGCCGAGGAACTCGGTCTGATGCGGATGCTTGTCGATCCGCTGGAGGCGACAGGCGGCGACCGGGACCCGAACGTCATGGCTGACGCCCTGATTTCCCTGGAGAATCAGCCGCGACCGTCACAGGCGGTCGTTCCGGATCTGCTCGGCGGCTTCGACAAGGTCAACCAGTTGGTCGAGCCGTGGCTCGAACGGCGACAGAAGTCGCGGTTCTCACTGTTCGGCGGCAAGAAGACCAGCCAGGCGGCGCTGTAGCCGGCTGGTCGTCCGGGAATGCATAGCGGTCATTAGACAATGCACCAGAAAATCGCGATCGTACTGAAGGGCTATCCTCGGCTCTCGGAAACCTTCATTGCCCAGGAGATCCGGGAGTTGGAGAAACGCGGTCTGCAGGCCGAGCTGTTCTCGCTGCGCCATCCGACCGACAAGAAGCGCCATCCGATTCATGACGAGATTGAAGCGCCGGTTCAGTATCTGCCGGAATACCTTTATCGCGAACCCATGCGGGTGCTGCGCGCCTGGTGGCACGCGCGCAGACTGGACGGCTACAAGGCGGCGCTGAAGGTATTCCTGAAGGATCTCCGGCGTGACCGGACGCCGAACCGAGTCAGGCGCTTCGGGCAGGCGCTCGTCCTGGCAACGGAGATGGATTCGGCGCTGTCGCACATATACAGCCATTTTCTGCATACGCCGTCGTCGGTTGCACGCTACGCGGCGATGATGCGCGGCATGACCTGGAGTTTCTCGGCGCATGCCAAGGACATCTGGACGATTCCGGATTGGGAAAAGCGCGAAAAGCTCGCTGATGCCGCGTGGGGCGTAACCTGTACCGTATACGGCCGCGACCATCTCAACGGACTGGCGGGCAGGGGAAACAACCGGCCCGTCGATCTGGTCTATCACGGGCTTGATCTGTCCCGCTTCGCGCCGCCGGAGGGTGCGCTTTCGGATGCGGACGGCTCTGACCCCGAAACACCTGTAACGATCATGTCGGTCGGACGCCTCGTCGCCAAGAAGGGGTATGACGACCTTGTGGATGCACTGGCCCGCCTTCCGAAGGACCTGCATTGGCGGTTCGTTCATGTCGGCGGCGGTGAGCTCGGCGCCGATCTGGCCGGGCAGGCCGAGCAGGCCGGTATCGGCGGCCGGATGGAGTGGCTCGGTGCACAGAGTCAGGAACAGGTTATCGAGGTCATGCGGAATGCAGATGTCTTCGCGCTCATGAGCCGGATCACGGACAGCGGCGACCGCGACGGTCTGCCGAACGTGCTCATGGAGGCGCAGTCGCAGAAGCTGACGTGCATTGCGACACGGGTCGCGGCGATCCCCGAACTCATTGCCGACGGCCAGTCCGGCATTCTGGTCGAAGCACGTGACCGCGAGGCCATGGCGGTTGAGCTTGAGCGTCTGATCAGGGATCCGGCACTTCGGAACCGGCTGGCGGAAGCGGGATTTGCCCGTGTCCACGCCGATTTCTCGCACGACGCCTGCATCGGATCGCTCGCCGCAAAGTTCGGTGTCGGTCTGCAGGACGAGTCATCCGGCGGAATGCGCGCCGCAGAGTGACGGTGCGTCATGCGCATTGCCTTCTATGCACCTCTGAAATCGCCCGAGCACCCGAATCCGTCCGGAGACCGGCGGATGGCCCGGCTGATCATGGCGGCGCTGAATCATGCCGGCCACCACGTTTACCTCGCGTCGTCGCTGCGGGCCTATGACGGCAAGGGGGACAGCGATGCCCAGTCGGCGATTGTGCAGGCGGCGCAGCAGGAAGTCCGGCTCATTCTGGACGGAGCGGACGGTCGTCCCGATCCAGGCACCATCGATGCCTGGTTTACCTATCACGTCTACTACAAGGCGCCGGACCTGATCGGACCTGACGTCGCCGAGGCGTTGTCGATTCCCTATTTCACAGCGGAACTGTCCTATGCCGAGAAGCGTGCTGACGGACCATGGGCGCGCAATCACGCCGCCGTCCGGCGCGCTCTTGAAGCGGCACGCCGGCACTTCTGCTTCACCGCCTCGGACCGCGTCGCGATCGAGCGGTTTCTGGGAGACGCGGACAGGATCCGGATGCTGCCGCCCTTCATCGAAGAGGTGCCGGATATCAGTGATGCGGACGCCGGCGAGTGCCGCAAGTCGCTTCGCGAGGCCGCCGGTTTTGCGGAAGGCACACCCATGCTGCTTGCGGTCGGCATGATGCGGCCCGGGGACAAGCTTGAGAGCTACAGGATGCTGGCGACTGCACTCGGCATGATGGTTGATCCCGATTGGGGGCTTGTGATCGTCGGAGACGGAGATGCCGCCAACGATGTCAGAGCGGCATTCGCCTCCCTTCCGCCCGGCCGGGTTCATTTCGCGGGGCAGGTGGCCGAAGCGGACCTGTGGCGCTACTACTGCGCAGCCGACTGTTATGTCTGGCCTGCGCATAACGAGGCCTACGGCATGGCGTTCCTGGAGGCGCAATCCCGCGGACTGCCGGTGGTGGCGCAGGCCACACGCGGCGTACCCGACGTGGTGAAGGACGGGGAAACCGGAGTGTTGACTCCGGAAGGGTCTATCGACGACTTTGCGGCGGCTGTGCGACGGATGATCGAGGATGCATCATTGCGAAAGAGAATGAGTATGGCCGCGCGGGAATTCATTGCCGGTGAACGGACCATGCCCGCGGCAGCGCGGATTCTTGACCAGGGCATTGGTTCGGGAGACCGGACATGACGGTGCAGGTCGTACTTTGGCGCCACGGCATTACTGCGTGGAACCAGGTCAGGCGGATTCAGGGCCAGCGCGATGAACCGTTGAGCGATGAAGGCCGTCGTGAGCTTCGTGAGCGCAGTGTCCCGGAGCACCTGCTGCACTGGCCCTGGGTTTCGAGCCCGCTTGGCCGGGCGCGGGAGACGGCCGAGATCCTTTCGCGGCGTGCTGCGGCCGAAATCCCCACTGACGATCGCCTGATGGAGATGGACTGGGGTGATTGGGAGGGCGAGCTGCTTGCCGATCTGCGCGATCGGTACGGCGAAGAGATGGCGGCGAACGAGGCGCGAGGTCTGTATTTCAGGCCGACGTCGGGTGAGTGTCCGGCGGAGGTCCAGGTCCGGGCACTCGAGTGGCTGGCCGAAATTGCCGCGACGGGCCGTGATCACGTCGCCGTCACGCACAAGGGTGTCATCCGCGTCATCATGGCGAAAGCGCTCGATTGGGACATGACCGGCAAGCCGCCCGTCAAACTGCGCTGGACTTGTCCTCACCGACTGACCGTCGGGCCCGATGGCGACATTCAATCAGCCGAATTCAATCTGGTGGAGAATGAGCCGGAACGCGCCTAGGGTCCTGATGTGGGTTACGCATCTTCTGGGAACGGGGCATCTCTTCCGGACAGCGGCCATCGCCCGTGCTCTCGATGCGCGGGGAGCGCGTGTCACCGTCGTCAGCGGCGGTCTGGGCGATCATGGCATCGACTTTGGCGGCGCCGAGGTGAAGCAATTGCTAGGTGTGCGTGCCCGTGATGCGACGTTTCATGAGCTTCTCGACGAACACGGCGATCTGGTCGCGGGCGATTTGCTTCAGGCCCGCGGGGACAGGCTCATGGAGATGTTCCGTGAAATAGACCCTGAGGTGTTTGTGACGGAACTCTATCCGTTTGGCCGCCGGAAGTTTCGCCGCGAGCTGGATCCCGTGCTCAAGACGATCCGGAAAACGGGCGGAGGCACAGTCGTCGTCTCTTCCGTACGGGACATCCTCGAGCCGCCCGGGTCCCGTGAAAAATCCGAAGATGCAGCGACAAAGGGCGCCGACTTCTACGACATGGTTCTGGTCCACGGTGACATGGCTCTGGCCCGCCTCGAAGACAGTTTTCCCTGGCCCGAGGCTCTGTCCGAACGCCTTCATTATACCGGCTACATCAATTCCGCCCGTGAACCGGCTGACAGCGACAACCTGACTGACGGTACTGACGAGATCCTGGTATCCGCAGGCGGTGGTGCCGTCGGGATGCCGCTTTACCGGAGCGCGATCGAGGCCAGCCGCACGGCCATGATGGCCGGCCAGAAATGGCGTCTCCTGGTGGGGCATAATCTGGCCGAGGAGGCTTTTCAGGATCTCAAGGACTCTGCCCGGCAGACACCAGTCCTTGTTGAGCGTGCCAGGCCGGATTTCCCCGAGATGCTGCGCCGGGCCCGGGTATCGGTCAGTCAGGCCGGTTACAACACGGTCGTGGACATCCTGGCGGCCGGTACTCCGAGTGTGCTCGTGCCGTTTGCAGAGGGGGGCGAGCAGGAACAGACCATACGTGCGCGACTTCTTGCACAACAGGGAAGGGCGGTTGTTCTCTCCGAGGGCGAGGTCACGCCGGACGCGCTTGGCAATGCGATAAAGACAGCCATGGAACTCCGAACGAATGAAATCGCTCCGGTCGCCCAAAATGGTGCCGAAGAGAGCGCCCGGCTGATTCTCCGGGCAGCCGAGCGTGCGTCACGCAGGGAGTGCTGAGGTGGACTGGCAACCGATAGACAAGATGTTGCGCGATCTCGAGGCATCGGGCCGGCGCCTCCGGCTCTGGTGGCGGGACGACGATGCCGTCGAGGCCACGCCTCAACTTGATCGGCTGATCGACCTCTCGTCCCGCTACCGGGTGCCGGTTCTGCTTGCCGTCATACCGCAGGGCGCTGACCGGTCTCTTGCTGATCGTCTGGTTTCGGAGGATCGCGTCGTTCCAGCCGTTCACGGGCTCGGTCACGTCAATCATGCCGGACCGGATGAAAAGAAGCAGGAGCTGGGTCTGCATAGGCCGCTTGAACAGGTGCTGGATGATCTTGCCTCCGGCCGCCGGACATCGTCGGATCTGTTTGGTGACAATCTCGCCGACGTGCTGGTTCCGCCCTGGAACCGGATCGCGGAGGACGTGATCGCCCGACTGCCGGACCTGGGTTTCCGCGGGCTTTCCTGTTTCGGCCCTGAAGAAAAAATCTCGCCGGTGCCCGGCTTGCGTATTCACAACTCGCACATCGATCCGATCGACTGGCACGGAAGCCGCAGTCTTCTGAAACAGGAGATGCTCTTCAACTCGGTTGTGCACGCGTTCGAGGCCGGAGCGGATGCGGCGCAGGACCTGCCGATCGGCTTGCTGACGCACCACTTGATCCACGACGAGAGCGTATGGCTGTTCGTAGAGGGACTTCTGGAACGGACCGTCCAGTGCCCGGCCTGCGACTGGGCGAATCCGCGTCATCTGTTTGGATGTTGATTATTCCGGTCAGCAGGCTCATAGCTGGGTGCAGGTGAGGGAAATCCTGCACGATCATGGTAACGAGCGAAGCCACCGGCGGTTTTCAGGCGATGGAGTGCCGCTATCCAGAGAAGTATTTTCAGCGGTCCTATCTGAGAGTAGCGATCGCCCTTTCATTTGCGATCGGGCTTTGGCTGATCATGCCGGCGAGCACGTGGCTCATGGTCTGCCTGGCAATCGTACTCGCCCTGGTCACGGGCTACGCGATTCAGACGTATTTCCGGCAGCGGAGTGTCATCCGCCTCGATGACATTGGGCTTCATGTTGCCGGACCACTGTCGTACAGTCTGCGTTGGCAAGATCTCCGGCGGGTGAGACTGTCGTACTATTCTACCAGGCGGGACGGTAGCGAGGGCTGGATGCAACTCAAGGTAGTGGGCAAGGGGCGGTCAATCCGTATTGACAGCGACCTGATCGGCTTCGAGACAATTGTCATTGAGGCGTTAAAGCAGGCTGATTTTCTGGGACTCGACGTCGGCTCTGCCACAAGGCACAATGCCGCCGTTCTCACAGGTGAGGGTGGTTCCGCCCGATAACACAATCCAATAAGAAAATAACGAACTGCAGCCGGAGCTTCATTTGTCCAAGCCCATATTGGAAGTCAACGACCTTACGGTCGAATTCTCCCTTGCCGAAGGGAAGATTCGGGCGGTCGACGGGGTGTCGTTCAGCATTCCTCAGGGGCGGACTGTGGCACTGGTCGGCGAATCCGGCTCCGGAAAATCCGTCATCAGTCAGAGCATAATGGGCATTCTGCCGCCGATCGCGAAGATCACCGGCGGCGACATTCTGTTCCACGACCCGGCGCCCGCCGGCGGCGCTCCTGCCGAGAGCAATATTGCCCAGCTGCCGCGCCAGTCCGACGCCATGCGCGCCATTCGCGGCGGTAGAATTTCGATCATTTTTCAGGAGCCTATGACGTCGCTGTCGCCGTTGCATACGATCGGTGATCAGATCGGCGAAGCGCACCGCCTTCACACGGGCTCGACCTGGCCCGTCGCGATTGAAGAAACACGGAAGATGCTGGAACTTGTCGGGTTTCCGGATCCGAAGAATGCCGTCGACCGCTATCCCTTCGAACTGTCGGGCGGGTTGCGCCAGCGCGCCATGATTGCGATGGCACTCATCTGCCGGCCGGCTCTGCTGATTGCCGACGAGCCCACGACCGCGTTGGACGTGACGATCCAGGCGCAGATCATGAAGCTGATCGCGGACCTTCAGCAGGAACTGAACATGGCGGTCCTGATCATCACTCATGATCTGGGAATCGTTGCCAACATGGCAGACGAGATCGTGGTGCTCTATCACGGACGTATCATGGAGTCGGGCACGAAGGACGACATCTTCCGCCGGCCCCAGCATGCCTACCTGAAGGCGCTCCTGCATGCCGTGCCGCGATTCAACATGAAGCCCGGAGAACGGCTGCAGGCGATCAGGGAGATCACACCGACGGGCGACAGTTTTCTGTCGCAGGGTGCCGCCGCCAAGCCGGCGGGCGACGGGCCGTTGCTTGAGGTCTCCGATCTCTCCAAAAGTTTCGGACAACGCAAGAGCGGTTTGTTCGCCTCGGGAGACAGCCTGCGGGTGCGGGCGGTCTCAAGCATGAGTTTTTCGGTGTTCCCCGGCGAATGCGTAGGGCTCGTCGGTGAGTCGGGCTGCGGCAAGACGACAACGTCGAAAATGATCATGCATGCCGTGATGCCGGACTCCGGAACGGTGAAGTTTAATTCTGACAGCGGAATGCGTGATGTCGCGAGCCTGACGGGGAACGATCTGAAAGCGTACAGGCGCGACGTTCAGTTCATTTTCCAGGATCCGTTTTCATCGCTCAATCCGCGGATGACCGTCTTCGATATCCTCACCGAACCACTGGTCATCCATGAAATCGGCAACGAGAAGGAACGGGCCGATACCGCCAAGGAACTGATGTCGCTCGTCGGGCTGGATCCGCGCTTCCTGAGGCGATATCCGCATTCGTTTTCGGGCGGTCAAAGGCAGCGTATCGGGATCGCGCGCGCGTTGGCGCTGCGTCCCAAGATGCTGATCTGCGACGAGCCGGTTTCCGCGCTGGACGTTTCCGTCCAGGCCCAGGTCCTCAATCTGCTCAAGGATCTGCAGGAGAAACTCGGTCTTACCTATCTGTTCATCAGTCACAATCTGGCGGTGATCGATTATATCGCTGACAGGATCCTGGTGATGTGCCGCGGCCGGATGGTCGAGTCCGCGTCACGCGAAGTGTTTTTCTCGAATCCATTGCATCCCTATTCAAAGGCGCTGCTGGCAGCGGTTCCCAAACCGGATCCGGATGCGCAAATGGATCTGAATCTGCTCATGGAAGGACGAGCATCGATACCGGAGCTCTGGCCGGAGCCGTTTACGCTGCAACCGGACGAAGCGGGGGTCGCAGTCGAAGTCGAACCGGGCCATTCGGTGTTGTATAGTTCCGAGCAGTCGAGAGGGGATAAAAGCGCCGCATAGGCGAGGGAGTTGGAAGCAAGGGGTAAGTTGACGTGAATATATCGATGTTCGACGTCCGGCGAAGTGCGCGGGCGATCGTGATGGCGACAGCGGTTTCCGTCAGTATGGGTATCGGGTCGGCTGCGGCCGTCGAGTTGGTGGAGACGCCAAGTCTGAAAGACGCGGTAGCATCAGGGGCGTTGCCGCCTGTTCAGGAACGGGCACCGTCTGAGCCTCAGATTGTCGAAATGAAGGGCAAGGGGCTGCAGCCGGGCCGTCAGGGCGGCAAGCTCAACACACTGATCGACAAGGCAAAATCGGTACGGTACTTCGTTGTCTGGGGATATTCCCGCCTGGTCGGCTATACACCCGATCTCGAGCTGAAGCCGGATATCCTGAAAGACGTGAAGGTCGAGGACAACCGCGTCTTCACGATGACGCTGCGCAAGGGTCACAAGTGGTCCGACGGCGCTCCGTTCACGACCGAGGACTTCCGCTACTACTGGGAAGATATCGCGAACAACGAGGAACTTTCGCCGGCCGGACCGCTCGCCGACCTTCTGGTCGACGGCAAGCCGCCGAAGGTGGAAATCATCGACGAGGTGACGGTTCGCTACAGCTGGGACAGTCCGAACCCGACTTTTCTCGAGTCTCTCGCCCGCTCACGGCCGCCGTTCATCTATCGTCCGGCCCACTATCTGAAGCAGTTCCACAAGAAATACGGCGATGCCGCGAAGATCGAAGCGGCCGTCAAGGAAGCAAAGGTACGGACATGGGCGTCGCTGCATAACCGCAACGACCAGATGTACAAGAACACCAACGTGGACATGCCGACGTTGCAGCCGTGGATGAACACGACGTCCGATTCCAAGACGCGGTTCGTGCTCAAGCGCAACCCGTACTTCCATCGCGTCGATTCAACCGGAAAGCAACTGCCGTATATCGATGAAGTCATTGCGACGGTCGCCGCGTCAAAGCTGATTCCGGCCAAGGCGGTTGCAGGCGAGACGGATCTCCAGGCCCGCAGCCTGAGTTTTGCGAATATCGCCATCCTGAAGCACGGCGAGAAGACGGCTGACTACAAGACGTTGCTCTGGCCGATCTCGAAGGCGTCCAACCTGGCGCTCTATCCGAACCTGAACACAAACGATCCGGTCTGGCGCAAGCTGCTGCGGTCGACGCAATTCCGGTGCGCGCTTTCGGTCGGCATCGACCGCAAACTCGTCAACAAGACCCTGTTCCTGGGACTGGGCCTTGAGACCGGCAATTCGGTGCTGAAGCAGAGCCCGCTCTATAACGCTGCCCTTTCAGCCAAATGGGCGAAGTACGATCCCGAGCTTGCCAATAAGATCCTCGACGAACTGGGTCTCGACAAGCGCGATTCCGACGGCTACCGGCTGCTTCCCGATGGGCGGCGCGCGGAAATCGTGGTCGAAACGGCTGGCGAGAACCAGGACGAAGTGGAGATGCTGCAGCTCGTGTCCGCGACCTGGAAGAAGCTGGGTCTGAAACTGTTCAGCAAACCGTCACAACGCGATGTATTGCGGGAGCGCTCGTATGTCGGTGATACGGTCATGACCGTCTGGTCTGGGTGGGACAACGGCACACCTTCGCCGCAGATGAGCCCGGTCGAGCTTGCGCCGACGCGGCAGGACAATCTGTCCTGGCCGAAATGGGGGCAGTTTTACGAAACGAAGGGGCAGAGCGGCGAGGAGCCGGATCTTCCTCCGGCGAAGCGTCTCCTCGAACTCTATTACGAGTGGCTCAAGGCCACCAATGACGACCAGCGAACGAAGATATGGGGTGACATGCTGAAAATTCATGCCGATGAGTCGTACGTCATCGGCGTTGTTTCCGGGGTGCGGCAGCCGATCGTTGTGTCGAGTAAACTGCGCAATATCCCCAAAGAAGGAATTTACGGCTGGGACCCGGGCTCGCAATTCGGTATCTATCGTCCCGATCAATTCTGGATCGACAACTGATTTCGACAGCGAGTCCCTGAATGCTTCGCTACCTTGTTCAGCGCCTGATCGTCATGATTCCGACGTTGCTGGCGATCAGCCTGCTGACGTTCATCATCATTCAGCTGCCGCCTGGGGACTATCTGTCCAACCAGATGGCGGAGCTTCGTGCGCGGGGCGAGGAAGCGGGCCTGCAGAAGCTCCAGTTCCTGCGCGATCAATTCGGGCTCGATAATCCGTGGTGGCAGCAATACGCCGCCTGGCTCGGCGTGTGGCCGGGGCCCGAGGGATTCAACGGCCTGCTCCAGGGCAACTGGGGCTGGTCGTTCGAGTTTTCCCGGCCGGTTTCGGAAGTTGTCGGCGAAGGCCTGCTGCTGACCGTCGTGCTGAACTTCGCCACGGTCCTGTTCGTCTACATCGTTGCCTTTCCCATCGGCATCTATTCGGCGACGCGGCAATACAGCTGGGGCGACTACGGCTTCACGTTCCTCGGTTATATCGGCCTTGCGACACCCAACTTCCTGCTCGGGCTGATCCTGCTCTACTACTTCAACAAGTGGTTCGGCCTGTCCGTCGGCGGTCTCATGGATCCGAGCTATATCGGTCAGCCGTGGTCCCTCGGGAAGGTATGGTCGGTGCTGGCGCACCTGATCATTCCGGTTATCGTCATCGGGACGTCGGGGACGGCGGCCATGATCCGGCGGCTGAGGGCCAATCTGCTTGACGAGCTCCAGAAGCAGTATGTCGTGACGGCGCGGGCCAAAGGCCTGACCGAGAGACGGTTGCTGCTCAAGTATCCGCTCCGCATGGCGCTCAACCCGTTCATCGCCGATGTCGGCAACCTTCTGCCGGGGCTGGTTTCCGGCTCGATCATCGTTTCGGTGGTGCTCAACCTGCCGACGATCGGTCCGGTGCTGCTTGATGCGCTGGCAAGCCAGGATCAGTATCTCGCCGGCTTCATCCTGTTCTTCGTCGCCATACTGACGGTTTTCGGAATGCTGGTCTCGGACATCCTGCTGGCGATCCTTGATCCGCGAATTCGTCTCGGCGGGGAGGCGTCGTCATGACCGACACGCCAAGCGATATGACGCCGAAGAGATCCTCCGGAGACAGGCAGGTCGAACACTTCGTCGATCCACAACCGTTCGACCCCTACACGACCGAGGCTCTGACGCCGGAGCAGGAACGCTTCTACCTGGCGTCGCAGTGGAAGATGATGTGGTGGAAGTTCAAGCGCCACAAGATCGCCGTCGTGTCCGGACTGTTCCTGCTGCTGCTGTACGGCAGCATCCCGTTCACGGAGATCATCGCGCCCTACGATCTGGAATCGCGGGACTCGAACCACCTGTTTGCGCCGCCCCAGCGTGTCCATCTGTTCCATGAGGGAGAGTTCATCGGGCCGTTCGTCTACGGCTACGAGTCGAAACCGAACCTCGAGACGTTCAGATGGGAATATTCGCCGGACCCGAGCCAGGTCTATCCGCTCCGGTTCTTCTGCCGTGGCGACCGCTACAAGTTCTGGAACCTGTGGTACTGGGATTTCCATCTGGTCTGCCCGGCCGAGGGCGGCACGTTCTTCCTGCTGGGAACGGACAAGCTGGGCCACGACATGTTCAGCCGTATCGTCTACGGGACCCGAATATCGCTGACGGTCGGACTGATCGGGATCACCATATCCTTCGTGCTGGGTATCGTGCTCGGCGGGCTCGCCGGCTATTACGGCGGCTGGATCGACTCGACCATCCAGCGGATCATCGAGATCCTGAGATCGTTGCCCGAACTGCCCCTCTGGCTCGCCCTGTCGGCGGCGCTGCCGGTGACATGGTCGCCGATCCTGATCTATCTCGGCATAACGGTGATTCTGGGACTGCTCGACTGGCCGGGACTTGCGCGCGCCGTGCGATCCAAGCTCCTTGCCCTGCGCGAGGAGGACTACGCCACGGCCGCGGTTCTGATGGGCGCGACCCCGAAGCGCGTCATCGCGCGCCATCTGCTGCCCAACTTCATGAGCCACCTGATCGCCAGCGCAACCCTGTCGATACCGGCGATGATCCTCGGCGAGACGGCGCTGTCCTTCCTGGGGCTGGGGCTCAGACCGCCGATCACCAGTTGGGGCGTGCTTCTGAACGAGGCGCAGAACCTGGCCTCGATCGAGTTCTATCCCTGGATCATGTCACCGATGATTCCGGTGATCCTCGTGATCCTGGCGTTCAACTTCCTGGGCGATGGATTGCGGGACGCGGCAGATCCCTACAAATAGAGGGCGCGACCGGTGCTGACCTATCGGTGGAGCACGACGACCGAATGGCGTTCGGCGACGCCGGGGATCTCTTCGCTGCGTTCCTCGCAGGGCTGTTGCGGCGTATACCCTTGCGCCTTCGCCTTGTCGTAGGTCGCCTTGGTCGTCACGGCCTGGACACTGAGGTCCTTGTTGAATTTTTCAAGCTTGGCCGAGAGGTTTACCGCGGAACCGATCACCGTGTATTCGAGGCGGTTTTCGTCGCCGACCGCGCCGAACACGATCGGACCCTCGGCGACGGATACGTTGATGTTGAGAGCGGGCAGGCCCTCGGCTTCGCGTTCGTTCTGCCAGACCGCGCAGGCTTCGATGATGGCGTCGACACTGCGCAGGGCATCGGCCGAATAGGTCTCGCTTTCCATGGTCGCGCCGAAGGTGGCCATGATGCCGTCACCGAGGAACTTGTCGATCGTACCGCCGTGGGCCTGGATGATGGGCACAAGCCGGCGCTGATACTCCGTCAGCAATGCCATGACGTCATCGGCCGGCATGTTTGCCGCCATGACCGTGAAACCCCGGATGTCGGCATTGAGGATCGCCGCGTGGCGGGTCACGCCTTCACCGGCCACGATCTGGTGATCCGTCGTGGTGATCTGGTTGGCGACCGAAGCGTCGAAGAACCGCGAAAGATCCTGGGCCGCGGCCTGTTCGGCGACGGCCTGCACGAGCAGCCGGCGGCCGCGCCGCAGCACGAGGGCAAGCACGGCGGAGACCATCAGGATGGAGATGATCTTGTCAAACTCCGCACCCAGCAGGATCGAATTACTGGTCATGTAGGAGATGTAATCCCGGGTGATCATCGTGTCCTCCGGATTGGAGAACACGACGTAGCCGATCATCACCAGCCAGCCGATTGCGGCCATGATCCCGGATGCCAGGACGAAGCGGGCGCGGAACCGAAGGGCCCTGAGGCTGATGAATATGAAGATATAGAGCAGGGTCGGCGCCTTCAGGTAGAACGAGGGCGGCTGGTCGTATTGGACGTGGAAGCTCCAGATCAGGACCATCAGGAGCGTCACGTCGAAGAAAATCGAGACGTATACCGCCCAGTCGGGCAGCCGTCTGTTCAGTGCCCAGATCATGCCGATGACGGTCAGTACGAGGTACGTGCCGATGGCATAAGGCGCGAGCTGGAAGTCGGTGTTAGCGTCGGTTTTCGGCGCAAGCAGGTAGAGCACGCCGAAGGTCGCGAAGATGATGAATTGAATGAACTTGATCAGGACTTCGCTGGCGTCGTCGTGCCGCGCGATCGCGGTGAACACGCGCTCGGGAATCCCGCGGCCATTGCGTTTCGACAGGTCCTGTGAAACGGCCGTCAGCATCTGCGACGGGCTATGAGGTTCACCGATCAACTTCATGAAATGCGCTTGTCTTTCAGGTTTGCTTGACTATTGGCGCGCGCCTGGCGCGGTGTC
Organism: Hyphomicrobiales bacterium; assembly: GCA_965198845.1. Lineage (GTDB taxonomy): Bacteria > Pseudomonadota > Alphaproteobacteria > Rhizobiales > JAJFHC01 > CBDAQD01. The sequence continues at coordinate 3,545,390 of CBDAQD010000002.1, read as the reverse complement.
CAATCACGTTGCATTGTAGCGTTCGTGAGCGGTTCCCCGGTTCAGGGAGTCAAGACAAGCCCTTCGGCGGCGATCAGCGAGCCGGGGCGCACCTCGTTCATTTCATCCAGCATGCGGTCCATGAAATCGTCGTCGTGTTCCGTATGATGATGAAACGCCACGAACTGCCGTGCGTTCGCCGCATCGCAAAGCGCCATGCCTTCGCGCCACGTCGAATGGCCGTACCCCTTGCAGGGGAGATACTCGGCATCCGTATAGGTCGCGTCGTAGACAACGATGTCCGCCCCGTCGATCAGCTTCAGGATGTTGCGGTCCGGGATGCCCGGAAGATGTTCCGTGTCCGAGATGTAGCAGATGGATTTTCCCTCAAATTCAATGCGGTAGCCGGTGCAGCCGCCCGGATGGTTGAGTTCCGTGGTCCGTATGCGGATCCCGTTGTCCAGATCGATCGTCTGATCGGTCTGAATGTCACGGTATTCGATTGCGGCTTCGAAAACCTGGGGCGTAATCGGCAGAAAGGGCGCGCGCATGAGGTCCGCGACCAGGGCCTCGGTCGACTCAACGCCCTCCAGCGGGCCGGCCCAGATCCGTGCCGAGAATGTTTTTCTGTAAAACGGCCAGAAGAACGGCAGGCCCATGACATGGTCGAAATGGGCGTGGGTCAGGAAAATGTCGACGTCGTTGATCCCGCGCTCGAGCACGCTGCGGGCGAGGTAGGTGGCGCCCGAACCGAGATCGAAGATCAGGGTCTTCGTGCCGCAGTTCACTTCGAGACAGGCGGTGTTACCGCCGTACCGCGCAACCGATGGGTCGGCACAGGGAATCGTTCCCCGGACCCCCCAGAAGCGCACCCAGAAATCGCCGGCCTTTTGTTCTGTCATGTCACCGGGTTCCTTTTGGGCACATCCGGTCTCCTTCCCGCGTAGGTGGAGTTTCTAGCCATATGCAACTGCGACCCAATCATTGTCTCACAACCGTGTAAATAGATTAATAAGCGGCAAGCCACGCCGCGCCTCTCACGCCGCTGGAGTCGCCGAAACGGGCAGGGCGCACCGGGGTTTCGCAGACATCGGAAAACACGTAGGACGGAAGGCGCCCGGGCAGGTCTTCGTACAGTTCCGAGACATTGGACATGCCGCCGCCCAGGACGATCACATCCGGGTCGAGCACGTTGATGACATGCGCGAGGCCGCGCGCGAGACGATCCAGATAGCGCTTGTAGCTCGCGATCGCATCGGTGCTTCCCGACCGCTTGGCGTCGATGATCTCGGGTGCGGTGAGCTGCTCACCGGTCGCCTGCTCATGGTCGCGTGCGAATCCGGGGCCCGAGAGAAAGGTCTCGATGCAGCCGGTCTTGCCGCAATAGCAGGGCGGGCCGGGGCGCTCGTCATCGCGCGGCCAGGGCAGGGGGTTGTGGCCCCATTCGCCGGCAACGCTGTTCGGGCCGGTCCAGGCGGTGCCCTCGATCGAGATGCCCGCGCCCACGCCGGTGCCGAGAATGACGCCGAAAACGACAGATGCGCCTGCCGCCGCGCCGTCGACCGCTTCGGAGACGGCGAAACAGTTGGCGTCGTTTGCAATATCCATGGACCGGTCCAGGCGTGCCTCGAGATCACCCTTGAGGTCGCGGCCGATCAGCCACACGGAATTGGCGTTTTTGACAAGCCCTGTCCGCCTCGACAGGGCTCCGGGAATTCCCATGCCCACTGCGCCTCTTTGTCCGACCTGTCGTTCGAGCGATCCGACCAGATCGACCACCACCTGGAGCGACGCGTCATAATCGTCGCGCGGCGTCGGGATCCGAATCCTTGCGAGAACCTCACCACCTGAATCGAGCGCTATGCCCTCGATCTTGGTTCCGCCAAAGTCGATTCCGACGCGTATTCCACTCTTATCTGGGAATTCTTTGGGCAAATTGCCAGTCTGGCCTGAAATTGGTCAATGAGGCGCCTATCAAGAGGCCCTGAGACCATAGCCTGCGAGAATTATGCCGACAAGGAACAGGCAGAAGGACAGGACGGCAAAAACAATGGCCATGACGCGGACGCCGATGATGGCGTAGTGCCGCCTGGGCGAGTCATCGGGTTGCGCCATCAGCGCCTGTGCGCCATAGGAGCAGGCCGCCGTCAGGGCGCTGCAGATGGTGCCGCCCGCGAAGGTGGTGAGCGCGATGCCGAAGGCGGCACTCAGGAAGCGCGCGCCGGGTACCCCGGCCAGATAGCCCCAGACGCCCATCAGCACAACGGCACCGATGCCGTTCAGCGCGAACAGCATGCGCAGCGCGTTGTTGGCGAACTTGAATGCGTTCTCCCGGTGCCTGATGCGTTCGGAGATCTCGACCCGCTCACGCTCATAGACCAGGCGGTCGACTTCAAGGTTGTGACGTTCCAGATCGAGCTCCAGGCGCTCGTCGGCGTGCACGAGCTCGGCGTATTTCATGCGCTGGTCGCGCGACAGGGTGAGCAGGAACGCGCGTTCGGCTTCCGCGTTCTCGAATGTCCGTCCGGCGACGACGCTGGCCAGCGAGTCTTCGTTGACGGGCTTTTCCCGCGGGGGCGCATACTCGACCTCCGCCGGATGCGCCTCGGGCGGAGGTGCTGTCTGGCGCGGTGGCGCCGGAGCTGCAGACGGTTGCGGTCGGGGCACAGGTGAACGCGCCGGTTCACGCGGCGCGGCGGCCGGTGCAGCCGCTGCCGCGGCTGCGGCCTGGCGGTATGCGGAGGACTCGCGCGGCGGAGCGGGTTCCGGTTCGCGCGGCGCCTGCGGAACGGGAGCGCGCGGAGCGGTATGAACAGGCTCGCGCTGGACCGGCGGTCTCGGCTCGCGCGGCGCGGGTGCGACGTGTTCCCGCGGAGGAGGCGGGGCTGCCTCTCGGGGCGGAGGCGGTGCCGGTTCTCTGTGATGCACCGGCTCGCTCGGACGCGCGGTCGGAGCGGATTCATGTGCCCGAGCTGCGGGAGCGGGCTCATAGGCGCGTGCGGCAGGCTGCGGAGCCGGCCTGACCGGCGGCGGTGTCGGACGCGGCTGGGTGCCCGGCGTCGTACGGACGGCCGGCATGGGCGTGTGAAGGGTTGCCGGATTGGCGTGAGGCTGTGTTACCTCTTCCGTCGCAACAGTATCGTCGAAGACATAGGCGCGCTGGGCCTGATACTCGTCTTCGGTCGTTTCTTCCTCGGCGGCGTAGTGCTCTTCGGGCATAGCCTCAACCATTGCGTGCTCGACCTCTTCGGGCACGCCTTCCTCCGCGTCCGCAGGGTCCGGCCCGTTCTTGCGGAGCTTTTCGCGCGGGAAGAACGAAAACAGCCTGGTCTTCTTCGGGCTGACCTGTTCGTCCTCGCTTGCGCCGGACTCATTATTGCCTCTGTCGCTCATTCACACCGCCAACTCTCTAGAAGCGGTCTGCCCGAGCCCCCGTCCGGGGACTATACCGCTTTGCGCGGCGAACGGGAACGGCGAGTTTACGCAAGGGCCGGAAGGCGTTGTCGGCTGTCAGGGGGCGGATAATGCGGTGAGGGCGTCCGCGGGGCACATCTGCTATTGACCCGCCCGCCCGGCAGAACTAAGTTCCCGGCGATTCCTCCTGGAGGGCGCGTAGCTCAGTTGGTAGAGCATCTGACTTTTAATCAGACGGTCACAGGTTCGATCCCTGTCGCGCTCACCAATAATTTCAATGACTTAGCTTTATCCCGTGGCGCCATGCCGACAAAACGTCAGGGCGTCATTCCGACAAATTCTCCCGGTTTGTTCGCGCGGCGAGTCTTTTTCGGGCGGCCGTTCGGCGCTGTTTCTCCGTCCTCTTGCTGTAGACGGTGAGCATCCCTCGCTGCTTGTGGGCACTCAGCGCCATCATCTCCTGGTCAGTGAGTTCGGCGTCTCCCAGTTCCGTCATGCCGCCGTGGCGAAAGCTTGTGAATGACAGTCCGTCTGGAAGCCCTGCCTTGTTCATGATCTTTCTTGCCAGATGCTGGAACCAAGATTCCTGGTAGGGCAGGTGTTCCTTCCGCTTCCTGTCCTGCCGGTCCCGCATGATAATCAGGGAGCCACGGCGAACTGTTTTGCGAAGCCGCTCTTCGAGTTCCGGATAAAAGTACACCTTCCGGTCTCCGTCAATCGTATCAAGGGGTAGCCAGATCGCCTGGTCCGTCTTCGAGTGCCGCACCATGACCGAATGCGGATTTTCAGCCGGCCGATAGTGGCTCCACGCCAGTTTGCCGATCACGTCGACCTCGCGCTGAAGCCACTCGAAAGCGACCATTGCAGCGGTTCCCATTGACGGATGGCCCATCTCATCGGCCATAGCGACGAACTCGAGCATCTGTTCGCGGGTCGCCGGGATGTTCTCATTGCCCGAAGATTCGAGTTCTATTTTCCTGAATGGGTTCACGCCTGAGGGTGTATCCGGTGAACCACGTTCCATGCGCGCCGGGCCGAAATCATGCATTTCGAGGCAGTGGTGATCCGCTGCGTTCCGTCCGACCTTGTCTTGATTGCCTCATAGAGCGTGTCTGCAACGTTGGCGCGCTGCAGGGCCAGGTCAGGGACGCCGACGGCGACGTCCTTGTCGACCTGTTCTCCGAATTCGACATCGAGCAGAAGGTGGTGGACTTCAAGTTCGGGACGAGGGCGACCGACCTTATGGCGAAGTGCCGTGAAGTGACCCGGCATATCCGCACGCATCTCAGGGGCGACATGTCGACCGGCGTGATGGCGCGGATCCATCCGGCCTTCACCGACAAGCTCATGGGCCATGACGACTTCAAGGAGCGCTACAAGTACTACCAGAACCAGAACGGCGGCGATCCCCTGCGCGACGACACGGCGAACGGGTTCAGCTTCGGCGGCATCATGTGGAAGGAATACCTGACAGCTTCGGCCGATGACAGGAAACACATGAGCAGGACGCCATGACCGGCAATACATTTGCAGACGCGATCGCGGAAGCCTATGCCGCCGCACCGAGCGCGCTGACGCCTGTGGACACGCTCTCGTTCCACTACGAGGGGCTTGCCGACGATGAAGGGCGCGCAACCGAGATCTACATCCATGACGGCAACAACCACGACCGCCTGGACGACGATGACGTGCCATATCTCACATGCCGGATCGAGGCGGCAGCACCCCGCAATGCCGTCACGGCGGCCGAGTTCATCGGCATCCGCTTCGCATACGAGCCGCCCGAGACGGGCGAGGGCAAGCCCGGCGACGCGAAACTCAGGATCGACGCCGTCACCGAAGCCGTCAACCTGTTCGACGAGGCGGCCCGGACCAACATGCCGGTCACCGTGAGCTACAGGCCCTACCTGTTCGAAACACGTGATGAAGGCCCCCAGATCGCGCGCCCCGTGCGCTTCGCCATTGCGAAGGTGACCATCGACGCCACCACCATATCGACAACGCTCCAGCCGGTCAGGACGATGCGCAGACTCTTCCCCGGCGACCGCTGCGACATCGAGCGCTATCCCGGCCTGATCCGATGACGCAACACCCGGCACAACACTGGGCAGCGGCCTATGTGGGCCGGTGCGACCTCAACTGCTGGCAGCTGGTCAAGGCGATCTACAGCGACCGGTTCGCGATCGACCTGCCGGACATCGAGGCAGACAGCTTGCGCGCCGGAATTGCCGCATTCGCGGCCCATGAGGAGACCCGTAACGGGCACCCTGTCGACGTGCCGGCCGAGGGCGATGCGGTCCTCATGCGCCAGTGCCGCTATCCCTCCCATGTCGGCGTGGTGCTCGGGGGCGAGGAGGACGATCCGCGCCCGCGCATCATTCACGCCGTCGAGGGCATGGGCGCGGTATTGCACGACATGGCATCAATCACGGCTCACGGCTTCCGGATCACCGGCTTCCTGCGCCATGCGGCGATGATGGAGGCCCGCCCATGACCCTGGCATCCTGGCCGGCCGCGCTGCCGCAGGCGATCCTGCGTGCGGGCTTCCAGATCGCGCCCCGGGCCGCCACCCGCACAACGCAGTTCGAGGGCGGCAACGACCGCAAGCGCGTTATCGTCCGCGACCCGATGCTCGCCGCCACATGCCGGATCCGCTTTACAGACGCCCAGAAGGCCCTGTTCGAGCGCTGGTACCGCTACACGCTCCACAACGGTGCGGACTCGTTCCGGCGCGACTTCCCCGTCGACGGCATGAACTACCGGGCCGCGCGTGTCCGCTTCTCCGGCGACGACCCCATATCCTGGACCCCCCATACGCCGGGAACGTGGATCCTATCCTGCCGGCTCGACATCCGTGCAGGCTTCCCGCCGACATCGGCGCCCGAAGCCCTCTCGGCAAGGGCACAAGACAACACCACTATCCACCTGACATGGGCCCCGGCCGCGGACGCAACGGCCTATGACGTCGAATACGCGACGGACAATACGTTCGCCACGCCCATGACCATACCATCCGTCACGGAACCCGCCGCCACGGTGACCGGTCTTCAGCCCGGCACGGCCTACATCTTCAGGGTCTGGGCCACCAACCCGTCGGGCCGCGGCTCCGAGGCCTCAGCCACGGCTCGGGCCACGACACAGGCGCGTCCCGCACGGCCCGATGTCAGCCTGACGCCCGCCACGACATCGATATCGGCCGACTGGGGCGATGACAGCCTCGCAACGTCATACGAGCTGCGCCACGCCGCGATACGGGCCGGCCTCTCCGCCGCCACACCCGTCACCGTCACGGAATCCGCATACACGATCACCGGTCTCACATCCGGCACCACACGATGGGTCCAGGTCAGAGCCTCAGGCCCCGGCGGACGATCGGCCTGGAGCGGGCCGCAATCAGCGCAGACGCCCGTTCCACTGCCCCGGACCTTCACCGTGCCCAGTTCGGGCACCCTGGGCGGGATCCACAAGACGGGCGACACCATAAAGCTGCTGGTCCGGAGGAGCACCATCGTCTCCCACTCCCCGCCAACCATCGTCGCCTCATACCGGATCGACACATACCGCTTGACCGCGTTCACGAGGACCTCCTCCGTCACCCTCAGCGGTGCCGCCAGCGGCCGTTACCGATATCTCTGGTCGGACGGCACAGTAGCCTATGCATATGACAGCCGCGCGCGCCGGGTCGTCGCCTGGGACGAGGCGACAGGACGCCGCCGCTCCGCACGTGACATCTCCGCCACAAGAGCAGACGGGCTCTGGGGCGCGGGCAATATCCTCTATGCGCTGCAAGACGGAGGCACCCGCGGTTCCACGCTCGCCGCCCATTCCAGGACCACGAGACGTGCCGTCCCGGCAAGCAATGTCATGGTGGCGCCGGGGTTTGCCGGCCTGGGATCGGGACTGTGGGCCGACTGCACCACGGCCTGGATGGCAGACGGCACCACGCTCAGGGCCGCCACCCTGACCACGGGCGCGCGCAACACCTCAAAGGACGTCACGGTCCCGGAACCGGAAGATGATGATGACGAATTGGACTTCTTCGGCTCCATAAGGCGGACCTACGCCTCCGACATCACCGGCGACGACGATGACCTCTGGGTGCTCATGGACACCGGAACCATCCTGCGCATCGCAAAGCCGTGAGGAGGGACGAGTTATCGGGATTTATGAAAATGGCGGATCCGTATTTTGCGCCTTGCGTTCACGCTTCAGTCGCACATTCAAGACCTTCCAAGCCCCGAGTACGAGGAAGCTCAGAATGAGAAACAATACAGGCGGTCCAGCGTCGGCCAGAAACGTCTCCATCCAGATGTGTGGGAGGGGACGACGCCCACGAAGACAGACTTGGACAATATATATAATGAAATCGGGCCGCGTATTGGGGTCTAAGGCTTCACAAAATAGGTATAGCTTGGAGCGTAGTGAAAGTCGCGCCAAGGCATGTCGCCACAGACTTCTTCGACCGCCTTCGTCGCGCCGGCACAGTTAAAGCCAACGCCTTGAACGACAACAATGCCACCGGGTGTCAGCCTTGGGTAAAACGCTTCAAGGGCGGCCTTCGTTGGCTCGTAGATGTTCATGGAGAGATGGAGAATCCGCCACCGAGTATCGGGGTTCTTCTCCATGTATTTTGGTGCCGTATCCCGAATGTCACCACGAACGAGTTCCAGCTTCGGGATGTGGTTCAATGCACGGTCAGAATCGAAGATGGATGTGGCAAGTTTTAGGTCATCGTACGAGTCGGAAACGAACTCGCCGTCTTCCCTTTTGTAGTGCACATTCGCCTGATCTATTTCGGTAGTTCCGACTGCGCCTTCGAACGTGTCGAACCCAACAATCTTACTCGTGAATTTCCGTTCCTCGAAGGCGGCAGCGATATTTGCATATGACATAAAGCCTTGGCCGTAGAACACGCCGCAATCCGCAATAGAACCAGCAACGCCGGAAGTCATTCGAAAAATGTCGATGTATGCCGAGATCGCAGTGACTTGTTGTCGGCTAATGAACCGGGCGAATGATCGAATTTTGTCAGCAGTTGTTCCGATGCCTTGATCGAAGTAATCAGATCGAGCAGTTTCCGTATCGGCCTCGCGTTGGTTGGAAATCTTGGAATAGTCGGACGCTTGACGGACTTCCATTAAGCACACCTCGAATTATGTTGCCCTGCACAACAGTCAGTAGCGGCTCTCTCCGGCTGAATGCAAAAATGTGACAAAAATAAAAGGATGGCACATCACTCAAACCAAGGATCAGGACTGGCGAATGCGCAGCGTGAGTTCCAGTGCCTGCACGGAAAGACACCTTCGCCGGCCCACGCCGGATCTTCATTCGCAAGCGGACAAACCCCATGAACACGCCAGACCAGATGAAAGAACCCTGGCACCTGAAGAAGGAAATCCCCATCGCGCTTATTCTGGCCGTGCTCCTGCAGACCGGGGCTGCGTTCTACTGGGCGGCCTCGGTCGAGGGCAAGATCAACGCCGTCGACATGCGGGCCCAGGCGAACAGGCGCGATATCGCCGCCATGGACGGCCGCCAGGACAAGATCGGCGAGGTCGTCATCCGCATGGACGAAAGCCTCAAGGCCATCCGCGCCACACTCTCCAAGATCGAGAAGAAACTCGAGAGGTGACACCACAACAGGTGTCCGTGAAGCAAATGTGGCGGGCAAGGGATGTGAGGGAGTGAGCCGGGCGAGGAGACTGTGGATTCTGGTCACCCGGCTCAGGCCGGTGAAGGTTCCCGTGAGATGTGAAGGTTCCCGTAAGATGGCTGATCGTAGGGTGCCTTCCAACACCAACCGCTATCCGGGTACCCGCAACACTCTCAGAAGTGCAACACCGTCGTCATGGGGGCACCGGCTTTCGTGCGGTTTCGTCGTTCAGATGAGGGGTGAGGGGGCGGGAAAAGAAAATGAGCCGGGCAGAGAGACCGCGGGGACCCACCACCCGGCCTGAGCTGGCGGTTCAGAGAGCTAGGATACTCCAATGAAAATCCACCAACCGTTATCTTGGTAGCTCGACCAATCACCGACAGCAACACCGCCGCCCTTGAAGCGGCCATTCTTCTGCCATTTTGTCGTTCAGATTGGTGGCAAGGGAGTAAGGATGAGCCAAGCGGAAAGGTCCGGGAGGGCCCTTCATGCGCCCGGCTCTGATCGGCACCGCGATTGGATCCGGACCGTCTAATCCAAATTTTGCACCGACCTCAACGCGCTTATCCCGGTCATTCACCGACAGCAACATGGCCGCCCTCGAGGCGGCATTTTTCATGGAGAAACGTCATGCAGATCAGTGAGCATGCGGCCCTTGAGGATGTGATCAGCCTCAAGGGTGCGGGCCTGAAGCGGACTTCGCTCGACTTCAGGAGGGGTGCTGAGATCATCGGCTGCGATCCGCTCATGCTTCAGGCCGTCTTCAATGTGGAGGCGCCTGAAGGCGGATTCCGCAGTGACGGTATTCCCACCTTCCTGCCGGAAGAGCACAAGATCTACCGATATGCCACGCCTGCACAGCGAAAGGAGCTGAGGCGCGCCGGTCTGGCTTCGACCACACGCTGGAACAAGCGGCAGTACAAACGGTTCGCCAGGTTCGGGGGGCGCCTGGACTACCTCAAGGAATGCCTGGGCGTCGCGCCGACAGCGGCGCTCCTGGGCACGTCCTGGGGGTTGGGCCAGGTCATGGGCTTCAACCACCGCAAATGCGGTTACGGTGATGTCCACGCCTTCGTGAGGGATGCCTGCCATTCCGAAGGCAACCAGATCGTCCAGGCCGCCCGGTTCATCGTCGCCTCGAAGCTCGACGACGAGTTCCGCGACAAGGACTTCGAGGCGATCGAGCGGGTCTATAACGGCGGCGGTTATGGCGGCAAGTACGCAGCCCGCATGCGCGCCGAATACATCAAGCTCGGCGGCGATCCGGCGAGGGACACCGCCTCTCCGCGCCGCCGGGCCCTGCGGCTCGGCAAGAGCGGCGATGCCGTAAAACGCCTGCAGCGGCGTCTGCGCGAACTCGGCTATCACATCGACGCGGACGGCGACTTCGGGCCGGCCACCAAGCGTGCCGTCATCGCCTTCCAGATCGAGAACACCCTCACACCCGACGGTGTCGTCGGATCCGCAACCCGCGAAGCGCTCGAGGATGCCGAGCCCGCTGAACGCGAGGAAAAGACCATCGCGCAGACCACCGCGCAGTCCACGGTGAGCAAGACCGCACTCGCCGGCGGAACGGGCGCAACCGCTGCAGTGGCCGGCGAGATTGCCGAAGACACGCCATCCGGCGTCGACCGCGCCATGAACCTGCTGAGCGATGCCGGTGACAAGGCCTACGACGTCCAGACATCCGTGAGCGGGTTGCGCACGCTGGTGAGCTTTGCCGCCGACAACATGGTCCTGGTGCTCAGCCTCGCGCTCATGGCCTGCTTTGCCTGGATGTTCTTCCGGAACCACCAGGACATCCGGACCGGCAAGAAGAGGGCCTGACATGCTCGCCGCCCTCACTTTCGCGCGCTCGCCACTCGGCATGGCGCTTCTCGGCGCCGCCGCCTTCGCTCTCTACACCGGCTTCATCTGGATCAAGGCCACGAACGCCGCCAATGACAGCTGGAGGGTGCAGATGGCGATGGCCACCGAGAAGGTCCGCCAGAAGCAGCACGCCCGCGCGCGCCGAATCGAGGAATCCTTGCGCGTCCAGGTCGACCTTCAGGCCCGCGCCCGCGCGGCCGCAGAAAAACTCACCATGGAGATGAGAGATGCCATTGCCGCCAATCAGGGCAATACCACTGTTGTTGTCAGCCCTGATCTTGACCGCGTGTTCGAGCGCACCCTCTATAAAGGCCGTCGAGGTCCGGCTTTCGCCGCTCAGCCCTCAGGACAATAGACCGTGCGATCCGCTGCCCGATGCTCCCGGCGCGGCAATGCCTGCGAAACGCACATACGACGTCGCGCAAATCGTCGGCTATGTCGACACCCTGCGGAACGAGTACCGCGAATGCAGCGACCTGCAGCGCCGCAACCTCACGGTCCTGAGGGAAGAGCGGCGGGAGTAAGGAGACGGTCACCGGCCGGATCGCCGCGACCGGAGCGGCCCGAGGGTCTAGATGGACTGATCTTCCCGGTTGCGGGCGTGCTTCAGATGTTGCTTCAGCGCAGCAATGTGGCCTTCAATTCTGTTTCGTTCGTTGTCGTTTTTCGCATTGACAAGTTCTGCCTCGGAATTGCGAATCCACCGTTCAATATCTTCCGGTCTTGCCTCTTCCAATTTTACTGATCCAAAAAAGTCCGACATCAGGTTTCCTTGCCTCAGAAACAAGCGCGCACTCTCTCTAGCCTGCACATAGTTGTCAGTCACAAGATGATTCGCACAAGCGGCAATTGACGAATCCAGCGCGACGGCTTGGCTGAAGCTCCACAATCTCCCTTGGCCCGGAGATGAATGCAAACGCTGATCACAACTCAAAACCTGATCGGTTTATCCTTGGCGGGTTACGATTGCCGTGACCTTGACAGCCACCTCTTCAAGGGATGCTTGCAGACGGTTCAACATTCCCTGGCTCTGGCTCAGCCGCCAACCAGTGTTTCATATGGAGAACGTCATGAACCTTGGATTGTATTGGCCGAATTTTATAATAATAAGTTTTTTGTGATCAAACATTTGTGTCTTCGCAGGCATTTAGTGTGAAGACTGCGGAGTTTCTGTGCCTCAACCCATTCTCACCACAAGATCTGCAAATATTGGCCATAAGTACCGCTTACGCTAACTGCGAATGTCGGTCGGTAGGCTAGGGTAGTTGCGGTCAATCGAGACACTTCCGGTAAAAGTGCTCCTCGTTGAAGACGGGGGCAGGCCGCTTTGTGTGCCGGCCGGTATTCGAACCATCGAGCGAGGCTGTTCGAGGTTACTGCACTCGAACAGATTCGATGGATGACAGAGGCAGATGCCGGCTGTGTGATGCTCCCGCAAGAGCACTGCCGGCATCTGTTTCCGGGGGCTCACATCCCAATTCATCTCGTGTGATTGCCCCACAATCTGTCCCACAAATCTGCGGTTCGCATCATTCATTTGAGTAGATTGACTATGGTAAACGGGGTCGCCATAACTCGGCGTCATGTCTTATTCGCTGATTCTTATTACTGTCTTGCTTCTCGCCGTTTACTGCACAGCTGGCGCGTCGCTGATCACATGGTTTTCCTTCGTGAGGATTCATGATCCCAGCACGGCTTTCGTTGCCGCTGCGCTCGCTGCCATGTTTGCGACCATTGCCTTTCTGGTGTGGCGGGCGTTGTCTCGATCTGAATGGTCCGACTGACGGGAGTATTGCCATTCTTCATCCGGATTTCACCTTGGTGACTTTCGCCATAATGGCCATTGAGGCCAACCGGGTTGCCCGGCGTCAAGCGTTCTGGTCGTGGTTGAACCGGCTTGCCGTGCTACAATCTGACAGATCTCAAATGTAAACGTGAAAACTCGCCGCCACGGCAAAACCTGATCGGTTCATCCAGGGCGGGTTACGATTGCGGTGACCTTGACAGCCACCTCTTCAAGGGATGCTTGCAGACGGTTCAACTGTGATCCGTTCCCGGCATTTCCCGGCTCATAGCGCACCGACAGGTACTCCCGGTCGCTGTCGATCGCGATCAGATGTTCCCTGGTTCGCATTCGCAGGTTCAGCCCCTTCCGGATTGCCAATTCGGTCCGTCTAGCCAGGTCATGCCCAAGGCCGCGAATGTGATCCGGTTTGAGACCGTGATTCAATAGCAGCGCATTCAGATACAGTTCGATTGCGTGAATCGCGGAGAAGCGGAACGGCGCTTTCGAAAGGGCGTCACCAGGTTGCCACTGCTGCTCCAGCAGACAGGCGGCTCTATGATATTCCCTGGCCAGACAGAGTATCTGTTCTGCAATCGACGTCCCGCCTGCGCCTTGATCGTGGGGTGATTGGCTCATATCAACACCACCAGTAATGCAGGGTTTGTGGTCGTGCAATGCGATCCCACCGGAATCGTTTGCGACGGTTATCAGATCGCTAACCTGAAGGATGAGTTTCTGTGTGCTGAACGCGTCTGGCTGGGACTTCGGTGAAGGCGAAACACAGTTGGGTCGCCCAAAGGCGGCTGCCAACATGGCAGTGCCTGCGGCCAGATCAACGTCACGAGACACAGGACCCGGACCAGCCGGTGTTTCGGGCAGGGGGAGCAGGCCCCAAGCCGCCGCCACGACATCCGGCCGGATCGCCGCCAATGTGCATTTGTACAGGATCGCAAGGCGATCTTGAACTCCGGTCAAATGTTGCGGTCCGTTCCGTAGAGCCCAGGCCCGTCCCGGACGGACAAGTCTTTCCGCAGAACATCTCTGATTCGGCCGGGCCCGGCCAACCTCCTCTGTCACTTTTTTGCCACATCAGGGCTTCGAGCCGCCACGAAGACGCCTTCCCGGCGCCAAACATCATCGACCTGAGGGGGGCGTGACGGAGGGGAATGAAGACACCTTCTAGCCAAGGAAAGCAAACGCCGAATCGAGGCGGGTTTCGGGATGTGTGGTTTGGGGCCTGGGGCTAAGGCGTCTTCGATGGTTTTGAATGTTGTCGATGAAGGAGAGATTTGCGTCATGTCAGGAAATGGTGATTGCATTGAATGCGCGGAATTAGCGAGTGGCCTGGCGGCGCCGTCAACTTGGAATGAGAATTGTTTGAGCAAGGCGACCCTGCTGGGCCGCACCGGCATAGCTGCGGTTTCGGCTGCCGCGCTGATGTGTTTCGCCGGTGTGCAGGAAGTAATGGCGCAGCAACCTCCGAATATCACAGTCCCGAGTGGTGTCACTCTGAATGCAACACAGGATTTGGGCGACGGCGGCTCGATCACCGTCGAGGAAGGCGGCACAATTGATGTCCCCGGACCAGCTGTACCAGCTAATGATGCTGTTTTTGGCCAGAACATTGACACCGTTACAAACGACGGCACGATCAGGGGCGGTAGGGATGGTGTTCATGCCGTCATGGACCTGGACACCCTGATCAACGGTAACGAGATCTCTGGTGGCAGAGATGGTGTTTACGCTGGCCGCGACATCAAAAGTATTCTGAACAGAAACGTCATCTCTGGAGGCAGACACGGTGTTCTTGCAGATCGCAACATCGAGAACCTGATTAACCAGGGCACGATCAGGGGTGGCGAATTCGGCGTAGTGGCCACAGCAGCAGACGGTACCGGCGGTAATATAATGTCTCTTACCAACTATACTCTCATCGAGGGTGTTGCTGGCGGTGTCGGTGCTGCGGGAAACATCGAGACTTTGATCAACGAGAAGGACGGTGTGATTCGGGGCACACGGCCGGGTAATCGGGCCGCGGGCGCGCAAGGCGTTGGTGCTGCCGGCGATATTGGAAGGCTGATCAACCGGGGTCTGATCGAGGGTGGTGAGAACGGTGTCGCTGCCGGTAACTTCGACCCGACGCCGGATGCTGACGGAAACATCCGGTATCTGAACAATAGCGGGACGATCAGGGGCCGCGTTGGTGGCGAGAACGGTGTCTTTGCCAATCGCAATGTCGAAACCGCTATCAACAGCGGTGTCATTGAGGGTCACAAGAATGGTTTCGGTGTCCTTGGTGATCTCGATTATCTGACCAACAGCGGCAGGATCGAAGGCCATGTGTCAGAAGGCTTTGGACGCGACGCCAGCCATGGTGTCGGTGTTTTAGGTAGCATCGGTACGCTGAACAACAGCGGTACAATCAGAGGTGTGGATTATGGTATTGCCGCCGGATCGATTCGCAACCTTACCAACAGCGGCACTGTCGAAGGCCACGTTGCCGTTTCCTCGTTTTTTGAGGTCGAGCGTCTGGTTAACAGCAGGGGCGGCGTGATCCGCGGTGGCAGTACAGAGGGCGGGGCCGGCGTTCGCATGCAATTCGGCGCCATCGTAAACAGCGGGTTGATTGAGGGGTATAAGGGCATCGTTTCTGTTGTGCCGGTTGGTCCGCCGCCGCCGTTCCCTGTGGACCCTCGTAAAACCAGTATATCGATCACGAACGCCGGCACGATCCGCTCCACGGCAGGTCCGGGCGGTTTGGCCATCAAACTGGCGGGCCCGGGCTTCGATACACTCACGCTGCTTAACGGCTCTGTCATCGAAGGTCTTATTAAATGGGACGGTATCGGCGACACTCTGAACTACCGAGCAAAAAGGTCTGCGGTACTGTCGTTTACCGGTCCCCGGCGTTTAGTGCCGATTTACGGGTATGGCGGCCCGATGCCACAGGGTCCGTATGGCGGCCCGATTCCACAGGGTCCGTATGGTGGCCCGATTCCACAGGGTCCGTATGGTGGCCCGATTCCACAGGGTCCGTATGGTGGCCCGATGCCACAGGGTCCGTATGGCGGCCCGATGCCACAGGGTCCGTATGGCGGCCCGATTCCACCAGGGCCGGGAGGTCGACCGGGCGAGATCGGCGGCATGGGGGGTCGACAACTGAACGTTGAGAATCGAGAACTAGAAGGTCCGCGCGAAGTTGTGGAACTAGAAGATCCGCGCGAAGCTGTGGAAAAGGGGATTGAACAAGACGAAGACGTTCAGTTGGTGGATGGCGGACCAGGCGGGAACGCATACGACCTCGGCGGATACGGCGGTGAAGGAATAGCGCCGTATCCCGAGATCGGACCCAATGGGACGATGGCCATCTATACACCGGAACAATTCAAGGTGAACGCCGGCGGCAGGCCGGTTGTTTGGTCGGCCCACCCCTTCGGAGTTTCTGTCGTGATCATCGATCCGACGGCGTTTGCGCTGGCGGACAACATCCTGTTCGACACCACCAGTGCCATCTCCGGCGCGGTGACCGGTCAGGCAGCGGCCTGGCGTGCCACCCGGAGCGGCGGGCGGATCATTTCGCCTGCGGCCGACGTGATTCGGAGTGACGGCCATTCGATATCTGAAGGCGGTTGGTTCACGCGCCTGTGGGCGGACGTGTTCGGCGGTGTGCGTGACGAAGAAGGTGACGGTGCACTTGGCGATGCACGCCATGACTTCGGCGGCGTGGTTGCCGGCGCGGAGACGGGGACGGCAGGTATGCGCGTCGGCTTCTTCATCGGCGGCTCAGTAGGCAAGGCGGATATCGAAGGCGGCAGTCAGGATATCGACATCACGACGGTCTTCGGCGGGCCCTATTTCAGTGCTGAAGGTGACGGTGTTGCGGTTGACGGCATGGTGACATTCGGTCTGAGTGACTACGATTCGACCCGTTCGGTGAACGACAACTTGATCGCCGGCGGGGTGGATTCGGCCAAGGCCGACTATAACGGTTTCTTCGTGGCGCCCGAGATCACGGTGTCCTCGAGCCTTGGCATGGTCAGGCCGTCGCTGACCCTGAGGTACGCAGGTCTGTTCCTGGAAAGCTACAGCGAGAAAAGTTCGATTTTAGCTGGTCAGGATGCCGGTCTGAATGTCGACGATCGTGACATCCATCAGATCTCTGCCCGTGCCCATCTCGGAAAAGCCCGTGTCCGCGGTTCGGTTCTTGGTCAGGGCTTTACGTTCGACGCAGGAGGGGACGACGAGGTTCTCACCGGCTTTGGCGGGTTTGCAGTTGCATACGCCGTGTCGTCCCGGTTCACGCTGAATGGCAACGTCGAGGGAGCCTATGGCACCGACGAGGCCGTAACAGGCCGGGCCCATCTGGGCGCCAAACTGGAATTCTGACAGCCCACGTCATCCTTCCGGGACGCTCCGTGCCCGGAAGTCTTGGAGCCCGCACCGGCACGACCTAGCCATCTAGCCGGTGCGGGTCCTTTTTTGGAAGATGCAGGCTGCCTGGCGGTTGAGTTGCCGTTCATCGCGCTGGCGAGGATTCTGACGCGGTATCGGCCCGTACACGCCACGGAACGCTCATACATTTGCCACAGCAGCCTATTAGGTTTTACTTGAATGTCGCTTGGCTCAGCAAGTGCCCCAGACCAACGCACCGGCTGTCCGGGATGCGGCGTCTGTTTCCCACAGGGGCACCCATCACTGCTCGACGTAACCGGCCGGCGTTCGACCCATCCAATGGTGCTGTTCGAGTTGATCGCCCTCGGGCAAGCCCAATGGATGACAAAGACAGATGCCGGCGGTGGACCGTTGCCCCCTCAAGGTGGTCGCCACCGGCGTCTGTTCCGCACCTCGTGCCGGTCCCGCTATTTCATCGATGAAGTTGAGGCACGGAATATCCGCCTCACTCCGTCGCTGACGTCTTCCCACCAGCGTGCCCTATCTGAATTTCCCCGTTCCAACCACCAGTAAGAACGCGACGCGGCCGCCAATGCGGCGTGAGTGTTGTGGATCCGGATGGCTTGCCGGGCTATTCCGTGAATATCTTCCTGCCTCTTCCGCCGTTTCATCCACCAGTTATCATCGACGGTGATGCGAAACTCGCACTCGGTCTGTTTGCACTCCGGCACCGCAGGCGCTCCTTCACCAGTTCATACGGATGATCGCGCCCAAATTCTTCGACCAGTTTACGAAACGACATTTCCCACACCCGACCGCAACTTACGTGCCCGCAGGCTCCATAGATTCGGCAGCCGTGATCATCCAGATCCCCAATCGTGCTGAGGTGAATTCCCCGGTCTCCTAGCATCCATATACGTTAGGATGTGTCACTACCCCGATTCAAGCGAGAAGACTCGTTTGTCCATTCTCCTGGCTGGGATTGAACAGGCAATTTCACTTACGCGACTGTGTGCAAATTCCGTGCAGCTGTTTCTTGAAATTCGCTTAATTAATTGAAGTTGCTACGCTATTTGGAACGGTCTCACTCCCTTAGCAGGGGAGCGCCTTCGACCACTCGGCCACCTCTCCACCGCCGTGAATAAGGGGGAATGCCGTCAGATTCAACCCTTTTTGATGATGAAGAGCCGAGTGCGCGCTTGCCCGCGGCCGTCTTGTGCTCATATTTTCTGACCGGGGCCGAATAAAACTGCCGCCAGCGTGTTTATGGAGGGACATGGAGCCAGCAAGGCGTCCGAATGCGGCCCGATCCGGCCGGAACTGCAAACTCATTGGAGTGGATACATGAACCTGAAGTCTCTTGCCGCTGTTTTTGGTCTCGCTGCCGTTGTGGCAATGCCTGACATGCCGGCATTTGCCGCCGGTCCGCAGGATTGGTCTCCGCCGAAGCAGACGAAGTCGAAGAAGAAGGCCGTCAAGAAGAAGAAGACCACGACCAGGAAGTCCACCACCAGGAAGCGGACAACCACGAAAAAGAACACCGGCTCCCGTGGCCTTTATGCAGTCGATGATCCGAAGCTGACCGGTGCCGGGAAGAGCTCTTTCTCGAACCCCGAATACGCCAGGGCCGTGAAGGAACTGGGCCGAAAGCAGTACAAGCGGGCATTGCCGCGGCTGCAGAAGCTGGTCAAGGCCGAGCCGGGAAACGCGGATGCCTGGAATCTCTTGGGTTACGCCTCCCGCAAGACCGGCAAGATGGATTCCTCCTGGAATGCATACCGCACGGCATTGAAGCTCAATCCGGATCACAAGCTGGCGCTGGAATACCTTGGCGAATGGTACCTGCAGAAGAAGGACGTCGCCGGGGCCCAGAAACTGCATGGCCGCCTGGTGGAATTGTGTCCCAAAGGCTGCCGGGAACGCGGACTGCTGGAGAACGCGATTATCGGGTATTCCGTTGGCACGCTGCAGCCTGCGCGGCTCAAGGACGTGCAGAGCAAACTGGCCAGCGGCGGTTTCTACAAGGGCCCGATCGACGGTCAGTTCGGCAAGGGCAGCCGTGCGGCCCTGAAGTCGTTCCAGCTTGCCCGCAACATCGACGAAGTCGGTTTGCAGGAAAAGACTCTGGCGGCGCTCGCTGAATAGGCCGGCCGACGCGGCGGAGTTTCCCGACAGGCAAAAAGCCATGGCGAGCGCTCGCGCGCTCGCCTATGGTTGCGCTGAAACACAACACCAGACAGCGTTTCCGGGAGGCGCCGCATCATGAAGGCCATTCAGTTCAGTGAAACCGGTGGACCGGAGGTCCTCAATCTTGTCGATGTCGATCTGCCGGATCCGGGCGACGGACAAGTCAGGATCAGGCACGCGACCGTTGGCCTGAACTTCATCGATACCTACCACCGTTCCGGCCTCTATCCGCTGCCGCTGCCGTCCGGAATCGGGCTCGAGGCGGCAGGCGTCGTTGAGGCTGTCGGCGCCGGGGTCACGGGACTTGCGGTCGGCGACCGTGTCGCCTATGGCGCCGGTCCGCTCGGTGCCTATGCCGAGGCCTGCAACGCGCCGGCCAACCGCGTCTCGAAATTGCCGGACTCAATCGATGACGAGACGGCAGGTGCCATGATGCTCAAGGGCATGACGGTCCGTTACCTGTTGCGTGCCACCTACAAGGTGCAGTCTGGCGACACCATTCTGTTTCACGCGGCCGCGGGTGGCGTAGGCCTTATTGCCTGTCAGTGGGCCAATGCTCTCGGCGCTACGGTGATCGGTACGGTTGGAAGCGAGGAAAAGGCTGAACTGGCCCGCGCTCATGGCTGTCATCACACCATTCTCTACAATCAGGAAGATGTCGCTGCCCGGGTGCGCGAGATCACGGATGGCAAGGGCGTGCCGGTGGTCTACGATTCCGTCGGTCAGGCGACCGTTGACGCTTCGCTCGACAGCCTGGCGCCGCTGGGCATGATGGTCAGCTTCGGCAATTCCTCCGGGCCGGTGACAAACTTCGATCTGGGCGTTCTGTCCGCCAAGGGATCGCTCTATGTGACGCGGCCCAGCCTCATGACCTACGTGGCTGCCGATGACGATCTGCAGGAGACGGCTCAGGACCTGTTCGACATGGTCGGTTCAGGCGAGGTGAAGATCGAAATTAACCAGCGCTACGGCCTCAGCGAGGCACGAAAGGCCCATGAGGATCTGGAGGCGCGGCGGACGACCGGCACGACAATCCTGTTGCCGGGCCAATAATCTGCTGATGGTTGAGAGAGCAGGAACGCATTGCGGCTGAAGCGCCGCTGGCGCCAATACTGCCGAGAATGAGAGGTGGCTGACAATCAGCCGGCGGTGCCCTTGTTCTTCGCCAGCGTCGTCCTGCATTTGGACGTATTCCGTGACTTCAGCTTGCGCCACTCTGACGAACAGCCGGTCTTGGAACATACGAAATTGGCGATCATGGGCGTGGTCACCGCGTGCGCGAGGTTCAGCGGCCGGCCGGTTCCATCAGACAACGTGCTCACCACCATGCCGGCAAGTTTGCCCCGGCCGTCAAAAACAGGTCCGCCGGATTCGCCCTTGCGGGTCTGCATTTTCAGAACCATTGCATCCTTGTAGCCGAAGCCCTGATAGCGCACAGGACGCCCGAAACTCATGGACGCGACCGAACCGAACCGCGCCGTATGACCCCGTTCGCGCGGCTTGCCCAGTGAGAAGACGGTGGACCCCGGCCGGAGACACGGCTCGCTCACGGGATGAACCGGCTTCAGTCCGCTCGGGTTCAGAATCTTGATGAGCGCCATGTCGGCGTCCGACTTGATATCAACCACCTTGCCGCGGAAGATCCTGCCCTTGGGGCCTGTCAGTTTCACGTACCATCCCGGAGAAACGCCGACGTGGCCGGCTGTCAGGACATGACCCTTGTTGTCGATGACAAATCCGCTGCCGGACGTCACGGCCTGTGGGGTGCTGTCGTCTTTCTGAAGCTGTTTCGAGCCGGCCTCGTAGACCACCATGGTCACGTAGGATTCGCTTGTATTCCCGAGCAGTTGCTTTGCGTTCTGCGGGTTTGCCCCGGCCGGCGTCGCCGTTGCCGTATTGATGTCGAAATTTCGCGGCCCGGTTTCTGCCTGAAGGCACCCTGCCAGCAGGAGCGTACTTCCCAATGCTAGAACGGCCTGTTTCACAGCTTGTCTAACGCTCCCACAAATGACGTCAAATATTCTTCGTAGCGGCGCCATTTGCTTACCGACGCCGTATAGATGGGCTGGCGAACCTGCCAGAAACTTGCGGTCTGCACAGGGCGATTCACCTGTGTGGTATCGAGGCAGCGATCATCCCATTGCAGGCCACAGAATGCCACTAATTTTTTTGCCTCCTGTTCCGGCTCGGAGACCAGTCTTTCATACTCGATTTCGCAGATTTCCAAGGGTGACGCCTGCTTCCAGTGTTTCATCATATGGATGTGGCATTCATAGGCCACAACGAAGGCATCCAGGTCATATGAGAAGTTCAGACCGGCATTGAAATTCTGCTCAAAGCAGGAGAATCCGACGTCTCGCGGGTCTCGCTTGCAGTAGATGATCTTGGCGTTCGGAAAGAACCAGGAGATAAGCCCGATATTGACGTAATTGCCCGGCGTTTTGTCGGTTACGAACCGCTTGTCGCCCGCGTCGGCGCGCAGCTTCGAGAGAAGGGCGCCGGCCTGGTTCCGGGCCCAATCGGCATCCATGCCGGGAAGCGTTTCCGGATAACCGACGATGGTCTTGGTGAACTCCTGCATGACAAGCTGCTCGCCGCCGGGATGCACCTCCGGATAGGCGGCGAGAATCTGCTCCGTCAGGGTGGTTCCGGACCGCGGCATACCCAGGATGAAGATCGGCGAATCCGACTCAATTCCCTCGCCCTGATGCGTCTCGAAGAAGCTTTCGTCGAAGATTTCGGCAAGCCGGCTCGTGGTCGCCCTGTGGGAGTCTGCTTCGAACGGCTCGTTCTGGGCCTTCAGCCTGTTGGCTTCCGACAGTGCGCGGAATGCATTCTTCCGGTCGTCGACCTTGTCGTAAAGGCGGTAAAGAGTGAAGCCGGCGGAGGCGCGTGTCGAATTCTGGTACATGTCCGCGTCCGCCAGGACGTCTTCGATGACGGTTGCATCGTCGACGGTCAGGCGCTTGATGAGAGCAAGCTTTTCATAGGCTTCAGCGACGTCGGCCCTGAGCGAGATCGCCTTGCGAAGATCGCGCTCGGCACTGTCGAAGTCTCCGAGATATTGATGGGCGATGCCTCTGATGAAGTGGGCTTGCGGAACTGATTCATCGACATCGATCGACCGGGTTGCATTGGCAATCGCTTGCTCATGTTCGCCGCATTGCGACTGCGCCTGAGCCCATTTCCATGCCAGGCGGTCTTCGATGGGGCTTATCTGATTCGCCTTATTGAACAGTGCGTTGGCCGGTTCGTATTGCTTCAGGTCCGAAAGGCAGAGCGCAAGATTGTATAGCGCGTCATGGTAGTTCGGGGCGAAGTCGAGCGCCTGCCTGTAAACCGCAACCGCCTCTTCATGGCGCAAGGCCGCGGCCAGCGCGTTGCCGAGTTCATTCAGGATCTCGATGTCTCGGGGCGCGCGGGCGCGGGCGCGTTCGAGGATCTCGACCGCATCCTCGGCGTTCTTTTGCATCAGGAGCGAGACGCCCAGTCCTAGTAACGCATCGGCATCATCCGGATCGAGGGAGATTGCGGTCCTGAAGTGTTTCTCCGCCTGGGGATATCGCTCGGCCT
This sequence comes from Hyphomicrobiales bacterium, assembly GCA_965198845.1. Lineage (GTDB taxonomy): Bacteria > Pseudomonadota > Alphaproteobacteria > Rhizobiales > JAJFHC01 > CBDAQD01. The sequence goes on along the minus strand of CBDAQD010000002.1, from coordinate 3,522,537 downwards.
GGCGTTCAAGTTCGCCGAGATTGAAATGAACCGTGGAATCCCGGGGAGCGAGCTTGACGGCCTTTTCCATCGTCTTCCGGGCGGCGCCGATGTTGCCCGCCTGAGCCTCGACAGCACCCAGCTCGGAAAGGATCTCGGCATTTCCGGGAGCTTGCTTCAGTGCGCGCTTGTAAGCGATCCGCGCGTCCTTGATGCGTCCATTCTCGGCGCAGTTTCGCGCGTGATTGAGGATATCGGCCGCAGCTGGAGAGGATGGAAGGGACATACCACTATGATCGCTGGAGATGATTGCGGTGATCGGCAGAGCTCTTCCGATCAGTTTTGCGGGAACGTTAGCCAATTCCCTTTAAAAGGAAAAGGCCCGGGTGTGAGTTTCACACCCGGGCCAATTTCTAAGCTCTTCCGAGCTTCGGCTTTAAGCAGTTCTTAGAAGAAGAACCACGTGCCGAACTGGAAGCGCAGGTTGTCATCATCTGCTCCACCGGCAACTTCACGATATGCGTAGATGCCTTCGAAGCCCATCCGCAGCTTGCTAACCGGCTGCCACAGATAGTTGATGTGAACCTTCTCGAACGTCTTGTTCGACGTCGGGCCGAGGTTCTGCGAGCTGGCTCCAGCGTAAGAGTATGCGCCGTTGATCGACGATGCTTCGCTGAGCTTGAAGCGTGCACCAACCGCGAAGCCGTAGGACGAGTTCGTGCGGATGTTGCCGCCGACAACCACAGCACCAGGTGCCGGGCTACCGGTCACACTGCCGTCACCGTCACCGACGGCACCAGTAGCGTGCAGCGAGAACATGTCGCCGAGCGGAAGGTCGATACCTGCCGAAACACCCCAGCCGATTTCGCTGTCGTTGATCGGGCCGGTGCCGTTGGCGCTGCCATCGAGGTGGATTTCACGGACGATACCGGAAATGCCGATCGAAGCACCAGCAAGCTCGAAGTTGACCTTCGCGGCCAGGTCCGGAAGCTGGCTGTCGTCGCCACGGGCGCTACCAGCACCGGTGCCAACTTCAGCGCGCGGGTTCTGCAGGCCAACTGCCCACGAGAACGGACCAGAGCTCGACTTCAGCTGGATCTGCGCGTTACGCGAAGAGTTGAAGCCCGAGGTGCCGACGAGACCGGAGAAGTCAACTGTCGGGATTTCACCAGCGAAGTGGTAGTGCGTCGACCAGGTCTGACCAACACCGAGTGTCAGGTCAGGCGTCAGGTCCCACTCACCCCAAGCATGACGGAGGCGGAAGCCACCGCTCGAGATCGCGGCTTCGAAGTCACCTTCGATCAGGGTGCGGATCTGGCCAACAGCCGTATCGCTCTTCGATTTGATGCGGAAGCGCGACTGACGGGCGTGTGCCTGGAAGTTCTCGTCGTCACCACCACCGATGGCAACAGAACCCGGCGAAGCCGAGAGGCCGAGGTTGTTGTGGGTGTCGTAGATCAAGTCACCCTTAACATAACCGCTGACCGAAACTTCCATGACAGGAGCCGGCAGATCGGCGGTCGGCGTAATGGCAATCGTGAAGCCACGATCATCATTGTATTCTTCGCCGCCACGAACCGGGCCGTCGACTTTGTAAAGATCAGAGCCACGACGGAAGCTGATGTAGCTAGCGCCTTCAGGCAGGGAGGACGAAGCAGCCGGTCCGGTCGCTTCGAGCTGGTTCACGCGTGACTGCAGTGCTTCGAGCTGAGCCTTGAGAGAGCTCAGTTCATCAGCCTGCGCGCCTGTGGCCATGGCGCCAAACGCCACGCCACCAAGCAAAGCCCTGCGAACCCATTTGGCAGATGCATTCATTATGCTTGTCTCCGTTAATCCCAGAATTGCATTAACTCTTTTCGACCTCCCCCCAGAGCAACCTGAAAAATCCTGTGTAGGAGGCTTGCACGGTTTGTTGTGCAGATACATTTCTCTCGATTTCGTCTGCCTACGTCAACACACGCGGCCCACATTTCAGCCGAATTCCAACCTGCGTGTCACAATTGCCACACTCTGCTGACGCAGGCAGATGAGCCCGCGGGCGGGGGCGAACCGGTCGTTTTTCCGTCTTGGCCTCACAGATTGTTTCGAATTGTGTCCTGAATGGTCTGGGATTGTGGCTGGTCGGCTGTTTGAGGCGCTAATTCTGTTGTAATTGGCATTTTTATTGGTGTTAGGTGCTTGAAAATTTTGCGATCAAACGTTGAAGTTCGGCAACGTTAACTCGAACTTGACGGTTTTCATTGGTTTTTTCATCTGATTTACTTTGAAAATATTCATCGGCTGGAGGGAGATTGGAGGCTTTTCTGTCTACCGATGTCGATTTGTTTTGGGTGTCTGAGAAATTTCTCCACATGTCCGGAAACCGGGAATCAATACGCGACCGGTCGTGCCTGGACGCGATTCTGCCGTTGATTCGGTGAGCGGGCGGCATTTGCAACGCGGATTTCAATCTGGCAGCGAGGCGGCAATCCGATTCTGACTCGCTGATTCTGATGTCCTGTGCGGCCAGCGTTGCCCGTGTTGCAGCGAATGAATCACCAAGGGCACGATGCATGGTTGCAGGACGGAGATCATCCTGCCGGCATCATTCGGCTGTATGACGGACCGGCCTAAGGATGTGGCTTGTCGTTACGGATGGGGATGGAATCAGAGGTTCAATCTGGCTGAGAAACCCCCAGGGCGTGGCGAAATGCTTCGCCTTGTCTCCTCCTTCCTTGCAGCGCCCGTAACGGCCGTGTCGTGGCTGTTATGGCACCAAAGGCGGCGTGCGAGTGCTTGCACGGGGTGGAAGGGGAGGCGCATTTGCCCAGGCGGGCTTCGGGGACTTCTGTGCAGCCCGGTTCCCTTTGATGCCCTTTAAAAGGAAAAGGCCCGGGTGTGAGTTTCACACCCGGGCCAATTTCTAAGCTCTTCCGAGCTTCGGCTTTAAGCAGTTCTTAGAAGAAGAACCACGTGCCGAACTGGAAGCGCAGGTTGTCATCATCTGCTCCACCGGCAACTTCACGATATGCGTAGATGCCTTCGAAGCCCATCCGCAGCTTGCTAACCGGCTGCCACAGATAGTTGATGTGAACCTTCTCGAACGTCTTGTTCGACGTCGGGCCGAGGTTCTGCGAGCTGGCTCCAGCGTAAGAGTATGCGCCGTTGATCGACGATGCTTCGCTGAGCTTGAAGCGTGCACCAACCGCGAAGCCGTAGGACGAGTTCGTGCGGATGTTGCCGCCGACAACCACAGCACCAGGTGCCGGGCTACCGGTCACACTGCCGTCACCGTCACCGACGGCACCAGTAGCGTGCAGCGAGAACATGTCGCCGAGCGGAAGGTCGATACCTGCCGAAACACCCCAGCCGATTTCGCTGTCGTTGATCGGGCCGGTGCCGTTGGCGCTGCCATCGAGGTGGATTTCACGGACGATACCGGAAATGCCGATCGAAGCACCAGCAAGCTCGAAGTTGACCTTCGCGGCCAGGTCCGGAAGCTGGCTGTCGTCGCCACGGGCGCTACCAGCACCGGTGCCAACTTCAGCGCGCGGGTTCTGCAGGCCAACTGCCCACGAGAACGGACCAGAGCTCGACTTCAGCTGGATCTGCGCGTTACGCGAAGAGTTGAAGCCCGAGGTGCCGACGAGACCGGAGAAGTCAACTGTCGGGATTTCACCAGCGAAGTGGTAGTGCGTCGACCAGGTCTGACCAACACCGAGTGTCAGGTCAGGCGTCAGGTCCCACTCACCCCAAGCATGACGGAGGCGGAAGCCACCGCTCGAGATCGCGGCTTCGAAGTCACCTTCGATCAGGGTGCGGATCTGGCCAACAGCCGTATCGCTCTTCGATTTGATGCGGAAGCGCGACTGACGGGCGTGTGCCTGGAAGTTCTCGTCGTCACCACCACCGATGGCAACAGAACCCGGCGAAGCCGAGAGGCCGAGGTTGTTGTGGGTGTCGTAGATCAAGTCACCCTTAACATAACCGCTGACCGAAACTTCCATGACAGGAGCCGGCAGATCGGCGGTCGGCGTAATGGCAATCGTGAAGCCACGATCATCATTGTATTCTTCGCCGCCACGAACCGGGCCGTCGACTTTGTAAAGATCAGAGCCACGACGGAAGCTGATATAGCTAGCGCCTTCAGGCAGGGAGGACGAAGCAGCCGGTCCGGTCGCTTCGAGCTGGTTCACGCGTGACTGCAGTGCTTCGAGCTGAGCCTTGAGAGAGCTCAGTTCATCAGCCTGCGCGCCTGTGGCCATGGCGCCAAACGCCACGCCGCCGAGAAGTGCCCTGCGAACCCATTTGGCAGATGCATTCATTGTGCTTGTCTCCGTTAATCCCAGAATTGCTTTCAACTCAGTTTCGACTTCGCCCCCAGAGCAACCTGACAATCCCGCAAAGCAGAACCAGACGATGTCGCGTAACGCTATTTCTCCCGATTTCGTCCGCTCCCGTCAACAATCGCGGGCCTGGTTTTGATCGAATTCCAACCTGCGTGTCACAATTGCCACAGTCGAAATTCGGCGGATTCACCGAAACCTGGCGCAATCCCAGCGATTCTGGCCAATTTGCGACTTTTCGGTAATTGAATTGTTCCCGACTGGCCGTGTGGCAAACATGTTGCCGTATTGCACCAAGTGGCCTTTTGGAGCGGCAGAATCGATTCCTTATGCGAAGTGAGTCGCTGATCCTTATGCGAAGTGAGTCGCTGACCGGATATCAGCGTCATAAGCGCCCCGTCTTTCGATTGGAGGCCAGCTGCGGCTGGAGCGCGCAGCAGATTCCGCAAAAAAGCCCCGGGCAGCGAAACACTGTCCGGGGCCTTTTTGTATGAAAACGGCGGAAATCTCTCTCCAATCCGGAGGGGCGCCGAGCCTTAAAAGAAGAACCAGGTGCCGAACTGGAACCGCAGATTGTCGTCGTCGACCCCGCCCACCAGAGTCCGTTCGCCGTAAATCCCTTCAACGCCCAGCCTGAGCTTGTTTACGGGCTGCCAAAGATATGTGGCGTGAATCGTCTGTAATGACCGGGTGTCTCCGGCCGCAAGCGCATTGCCATGGCGCTCATAACCGTAGTTGGCGTTAATGGAAGACGCTTCGCTGAGCTGGAACGAGGCGCCGACAGTGAAGCCGTAGATTTCCGTCGTGTCGATGTTGCCGGCCGCGTTGATGACACCGGTGCGGTTGCCGCCGTTCAGGATGTATCGTCCGATGCCATCCCCGTATGTGCCTGTCCCATACAGTGTGAATATATCGCCGAGCGGCAGATCGACGGCGACATTTGCGCCCCAGCCCAGTTCGCTGTCATTTGTCACGCCGCCCGGCGCGTTGCGATCGACATGCAATTCCCGGAGAACACCGGAAAGATGAACCAGAGCGCCGCCCGGTGCCGCATACTGGACTGCGGCCGTCAGGTCGGGAAGCTGGCTGGCCACACCGGAGCCTCCACCGTTTGACACCGCCACATTGGCGGACGTCCGCAGATCCGTATTCGGGTTTTCGAGCGCCACATGGGTGGTAATCGGCCCGGATTTGTGCGTTAGACGGATCATGGCCTGACGTACGAACGGAACGCCGGTCGGTCCCGCAAAATCGATCGTGGGCGCGAGGCCGTTCAACGGCATGAACACGGTCCAGGTCTGTCCGACGCCGAGCGTGAGATCAGGAGTCATGTCCCATTCGCCCCAAGCGTGACGGATTCTGAAGCCGCCGCTGCTGATGTTGGCTTCGAAATCGCCTTCGATCCAGGTTCGGATCTGACCGACGGCCGTATCGCTCTTGGAGCGGATCCTGAAACGTGACTGCCTTGCGTGCGCCTGGAAGTTCTCGTCGTCTCCGCCGCCGATGGCAATTGCACTGGCGCTGAACGAGCGGCCGACATTGTTATGGGTGTCGTAGATCAGGTCGCCTTTTACATATCCGCTGACGGACACTTCCATGATAGGGGCAGGGAGGTCGGCAGTCGGTGTAATCGCGATGGTAAAGCCCCGATCATCGGGGATCTCCTCCTGAAACCGTGTTCTCAGTGTCTGGGTATCGCCGAGATCCGAGCCGCGCCGGAACGTTATGTAAGAGGCGCAATCCGGAGCATTGATCGATCCGGCAGCTTCGGTCGACTCGATCTGATTGACCCGGCTTTGCAGTGCTTCGAGTTGAGCCTTCAGTGCGGTGAGTTCGTCGGCCTGCGCACCGATTGCGGTGGCGCCGAGAGCGACGCCACTCAGGAGCGTGCTGCGAAGCCATGTATGCGGTGTTGTGTTCATTGTGTCCCTCGATATTACCTTTGTCTTTGTGGTTGCACTTTTTCAGGTTGCTCAAGAATTCCCAGATCAGTGCTGACCCGCAGACGCGCGACGATTTCGCATGCCACAATTAGGCGCTTTCGGTTGCCGGGTGGTCAATCTCTACGGCGGTTCGTGATCATTAAATTTCTAAATGAGTTGCAAAAAGAACACAGACCGATTGCGACTTGACGCAATTCCGGGAAAAATCTGCAATTTCTCGTAATCATTTGAAAATAAACACATAAAATTCAAAACGGATCACGTGTGAGTGATCTTGGCGTGAGCTTTGATATTAAAAATTATTATGCTCTGTGTGCGGTCAAATTCTGGATTCGTGGAATCAGGCGAATTTCTGCGGCACCGCTGAAAATCGTTCCGCCCAAGGATTTTAAAGCTGAAGTGATGAATTTCACTCATTCCCGTACAGATTGTCGGTATGAGGATTTATTGTACAATTTTCGGAAGAAAGTTCCGTGTGCGTCCAATTCTGCCGTCCGATTCCCTACTGCGGTCCAAAAGCGGCAACGGATTGACGAATTGGATGAGGAGTCGCCCGACGTTCCTCGTGCACATTGCCTGCGCATGACACACCCGCGACCCGAATCCCGATCACCTCGGGCCAAGAGCTCAGTGGTGTTGGTCGGCGAGATTCAAAATGCGTTCGATTTGGCTAAGAACGCCGGGTTCGGTGAGAAACGGAGTATGGCCTCGATCTCTGACGGTCAGAGTCCTCATTGCAGGCGCTGCAGTGGACATGGCGTCCAGGGTTTCCCTGGTCAGGATGTCCGAGTTTTCTCCCCGAATTGCCAACAGCGGAAAACAGGCGAGCGACTTGAACTGAGGCCACATTTGCGGAACATGTCCACGCGAGGCCGTCAGGTTGCGGGAAAGCAGCTCGGCAAGCTTGGGGTCGTAATCGGAGGCCGGTTTTCCGTCGTCATCGCGAAACAGCCGGCGCGCGAACGCCTCCCACTCGGAGTCGGTCAGATTGGTGAATGCCGCCTCGTTGATCTGCTTCACGATTGTCGTCGCGTGCGACCAGCTCTCCGGCTTGGGCGAATGCGTCAGGTACCCGGCAATCCGCAGCAATCCCTCAGCTTCGATCTGCGGGCCGACATCGTTCAGGACGACGCCGCGAATCGCCGTCGGTCTTGCCGAGCCCATCAGCATTGCGATGAGTCCGCCCCTCGAGGTACCGATAATCACGGCATGGGCGATGCCGGCGGCGTCCATGCCCGCTAGCGTGTCGAGCAACTCCATGAAAGGCGTGTAGGTCTGCGGATCCGGCGCATGTTCGGAGAGACCGCGTCCGCGGTAATCGAGGGAAAGGACGCGTCTTTCCGCGGCGAGTTCCATCGCGAGGTCGTGGAAATCCTTGGAGTTCCGGCTGAGACCCGAAAGACAGACGACGGGCGTCGCTGATGACTGCCGGTCACCATAGTCTCGGGCATACAGTTTCAGTCCGTCTTGAGCCGAATAATACAACTCGCGGAAGGATGCCGTCTCGCTGGTCACGGCGGCATCCATCAGGTTCGCCCCGCGGCCGGATTCGACGCAAACTGCAATACGCCTAGTTGCTGCACGCGATCAGTGACTCGATCGTCTTCTTGCCTGACTTTGTCGAACATCCTGCCGCCTCCACCCGCCGAACCTTCGAACCGCGATGGAGATCCTCCGTCAGTCTTGTGGCTTTGTCTTCAGCAAACAAGGTCCGGTAGATCTGGACATTAGGCAAGACCCGCTGAACATATTTTCGCGTTTCGGTGAAGGGGATCGACTCGACCCAGTCGATCGGATCGATTTCCCCTTTGCGCGGATCGCCGTACCGCTCCATCCACTGTACCGGCCTGCCGGCACCGGCATTATAAGCCGCAACCGTCATGATGTAGGAGCCGTTGAACGCCTTCAGCAGGTCCTGGATGTGTACCGTGCCGAGCGTCAGGTTATAGGCCGGTTCGCGCGTCAGGCGGGACTTGCTGTAGGGCTGCTTGTGGTCGCGTGCGATCATCCTTGCCGTGCCGGGCATGATCTGCATCAGGCCCTGTGCGCCGACGTGGCTCCTTGCCGTGATGTTGAACTCGCTTTCCTGGCGGATCAGACCGTAAATCAGCGATCTCTCCACGCTGCGCGCCAGATTCTTGTAACGCGGCAGCAGAGATGTCGGAAATGCGTAGCGGCCGAGATTCTGCCCGAAACGGCCGGCTATCCGTGCAATCCGGACCGCCCGGTGCGGCGCGCCGATGTTCCAGGCCAGTTGAGCCAGGGCCGCACGCTCGCCTTTGGTCTTGAGATTGTACGCCATTGCGCTCAGGAAGATGTCGGCAAGATCGGATCGTCCGGCCTTTGCGAGCATGCGTGTGGCCTGCGCAAGTTCGCTGCCGTGGACTGCGGCGCGCACCGCTTCGGAACCGCCGGGCCGCCTGTCGAAAGCATTCTTCGGCGCCGGAAGCTTCAACTCGTCGCGGGCAAGCTGACCATAGTAGGTCGTCACCTGCTTCGAGGCGGCCTCGTAGTGCTGCTTTGCCTTGACCGGGTTGCCCAGCGTTGCGTGAGACCGGCCCAGCCAGTACTCGGCGCGCGCGATGGTCGCCGGCAACGTGGCGTCCGACTTCAGCTTCTTGAAGTGCCGCAGCGCGGTCTTGGAGTCGCCGAGGAACCGCTTTGAAATCCAGCCCGACAGGAACTCGGCTTCAACAAAGTATTTCCCGCTCGTGAAGCCGTGGGCCTTGGTCAGCCGATAGGCGGCACGGTGCGCGTCTTTCTTGCCCGGCCGAAGGGCGGCTCGCGCCAGCAGGCGACGTTCAATCCACCACGCCTCCGGATCGATGATCTTGGAGTGTGCAGTCGGCATCTTGAGCAGGAGCGTGCGTGCGGTCGCGTCCTTGCCCCGTTTTCTCATCCAGCGGATGCGCGCATAGGTCAGCGCCAGATCCGTTCTCAGCGCTTTCGGCACCTGGCCGTAGCGTTTGCGCGAATGACGGGACACCCGAAGGAAGGCAACAGCCGACCGGGCCAGCGTCCGATACGATTTTGGGAGAAACCGGGCTGCGCGCGTGGCTGCCTTGGTATCCTGCTTGTAGATCATCCTGGACAGCCGGTGACGCCGATCATCCCGGGTGATCATCTTGCCCATTTCCCTGATGATCTTCTTTTCGGCCCCCGGCGGGATCGAACTCTCGCGCCACGCCTTGCGGACCCATTTGGCCGCCTTGGCCTTGTCGCCGGTCTTGAGGTATGCGCGGGCCAGCGCGATGCGCCCGACGCCGGTCTGCGGCGGGAACGCCTTGAAATGTTCAATCGTTCTCGCCGGATTGACCGGCTGGACATAGAGCGCAAGTTCCGCCCGGCTGCGAATCCGCTTGATCCGCGGCCAGTCCGGATTGGCCTTTATGAAACCAGAAATGCGTTTGAAACCGGCCTCGGCCCGAGGCCCTTGAACATAGAGCCATTCTATGACCTTGCGCGCGGCTTTGCCGCCGGCACGGTCCGCATGCCGGAAGGCCTCGGAGTATTTTCCCTTGCGCGCGAGCGCCAGTGCCTTCTTGAAGGCTGCGTTGCTGCGTTTTGAGCCTGCGCGTTCGCCGGCTTCAAGCTTGACCGGAATCGCCTGCGCAATGCCGGCAGGCGGCATCTGGCTGGTGGTCGCGAACGGTGCAGACTCTGCCGACTCTCCGGGCAAGAAGGCCAGAAAAAGGCAGGGAATACCGGCTACGGCCGCAATTCTGGAAACGGAATTCATGCACATTTCCCCAAGCGATGTTTCATCTACCGTCCAGTTTTGTGGCGAAAACTACGCGTTGTGATCCGATTCGGCGATGCGGAAGCGGCAAAACTACCCTTGGCCGGAAACGCCCGGAATCCGGCATCCACATCGAACAAACAGGCTGAACCGTCAGCCGCACCCATTCACTTGTACAAGACGACAAATCGCCTATAACGCGGGTGCAGTACATACCGGCTTGCCAAATTACGTCAACAACAGTCTTCCTTGATGTAGTCTTCTTTGATGTTCCGCTCTTCACTGGAAATGGTGAAAATCGGATTACTTGCAACCCCCGAACACGAAAAAGCGAGAATTCCTTGTCACGACTAGACAGCGTCATCAGGCGCCTCATGGCTCAGCGAGATTGTCTTGAATTCGCAGCCGCCACCGTCGCCGGGCATCCCGGAATCGTTCTGGAACTGGGGCTTGGAAACGGCCGCACGTACGATCACCTGCGCCAGATCATGCCTGACCGGGAGATTTTCGTTTTCGATCGGCAGGTCGCCGCCCACCCGAGCTGCATTCCCGATGACGAACATATGATCCTGGGAGATTTCAGCGAAACACTGCCTGCCGCCGTGAGCCGCTTCGCGGGTGAGTGCATCCTTATCCACTGCGATATCGGAACCGGCATCGACGAGAGGGACAGCCGGATGGCCGCGTTTCTGAGTGAAGTTCTGCATCCTGCTTTGGCCGGTCACGGGCTGGTTGTCAGCGACCAGAAGATGGACATGCCGGACTGCAATGTCGTCGACCTGCCGGCCAACGTGCCGGCCGATCGTTATTTTCTTCTGCAGCGGAATCCGGACTGAAGTCCCAAATTCGCCCGCGACTGTCTGGCCTTCCGGATATCGGCCGGACATGGTCCGGTTGCCTCTGAGCGTCATGAGAATTTGCGCTGATCTCGCCCTGAAGTTTCCCAACGTTTGCCATATTTCAAATCATTGTGCCCGCAATAGGGCGGCTTGGTTGTAGGGTGCTTGCTGACGGCGCGAGATAGGTCTATTTTCCCGCACCGTTTTTCCGGTTCCGCTATGATGGCGACCGAAATCTTCCGTTGTGCAAGGGTGAGTTGGAGAATCTGTCATGTTCAAAGGGTCGATACCTGCGCTGATCACACCAATTCGTGATGGCAAGGTGGACGAAGAAGCGTTCCGCAGCCTGGTCGACTGGCAGATCAAGCAGGGCAGCCACGGCGTGGTGCCGGTGGGGACGACGGGTGAGTCGCCCACGCTTTCTCACGAAGAGCACAAGCGGGTGATCGAAATTTGCGTCGAGGTCGTTGCCGGCCGCGTCCCGGTCATTGCGGGCACGGGCTCCAACAACACCGCTGAAGCGATCGATTTCACCAGACATGCGAAAGACGTCGGTGCTGATGGCGCGCTGGTCGTCACGCCCTATTACAACAAGCCGACCCAAGAGGGCCTGTATCAGCACTACAAGGCGCTCAACGACTGTGCCGACATTCCGATCATCATCTACAACATTCCCGGCCGCAGCGTGATCGACATGTCGGTCGAGACGATGGCCCGGCTGTTCGAACTGCCCAATATTGTCGGCGTGAAGGATGCGACCGCCGACCTGACCAGGGTCAGCAAGCAGCGCCAGGCGATGGGCCGGGAATTCATTCAGCTGTCCGGCGAAGACGGCACGGCGCTCGGCTTCAACGCGCATGGTGGAAATGGCTGCATTTCGGTGACGGCAAACGTGGCGCCGGCATTGTGCTCGCAGTTCCAGGAAGCCTGCCTTTCCGGCGACTATGGAACGGCGCTCGGCATTCAGGACCGGTTGATGCCGCTTCATGATGCATTGTTCGCTGAGACGAGCCCGGCGCCTGTGAAATACGCCGCAAGCGTGCTCGGGCTGTGCAGTGACGAGGTCCGCCTTCCGATGGTTCCGATCACGGACGCAACACGGGCAAAGGTCGACTCAGCACTCGTGCATGCCGGCCTGATGAACTAGCCGGGCAAAATCATGTCTTCAAAGAGCGGTGGTGCCAAGAAGGCCAGGCAGGAGCCTGGGCGCAGGGTGATCGCCGACAACCGCAAGGCGCGGTTCAACTACGAGATCGAGGAAACCTTCGAGGCCGGCATCCAGCTGACTGGTACCGAAGTCAAATCGCTGCGCGAAGGCAAGGCGGGGCTCGCCGATGCCTATGCCGGGGAGAGCAAGGGCGAGTTGTTTCTGTTCAACGCCTACATCCCGGAATATCAGCAGGCAAACCGGTTCAACCACGAGACCCGCCGTCCGCGAAAACTGCTTATGCACCGGCGCGAAATCGATCGTCTCGCAAGAGCCGTTCAGCGCGAGGGGCTGACGCTCGTGCCGCTGAAGCTGTTTTTCAACGATCGCGGTCTTGCGAAGCTGGAGCTTGCGCTTGCACGCGGCAAGAAGATCCACGACAAGCGCCAGGCCGAAAAGGACCGAACCTGGTCACGCGAAAAAGCGCGGCTGATGCGCGAACGGGGCTGACGTCCACCACCGGACAGTGACTTTTCTCGTTCTTTATGGAATGCGGCTCCGGATGCTCGTGAAGACGTCTTCGAACATGGCCTCCGTGAGCCGACCGGTATTGGTGTTGTACCGGGAGCAGTGATAGCTGTCGATCAGCGCAAGATCATCGCGAATGTCGTGGACCGCGTTGTGCGCGAACGTCCAGTGCGACCGCTTCATGTCCAAGGCGGAAAGAGTGTTTTCGTGGGCGATGCGGCCGAGCGCGAGAATCACGCTGACCTCACTCAACGATCCGATCGTGGCCGTCAGAAACGGCCGGCACGCCTTCATTTCCTGTCCGACCGGTTTGTTCTGTGGCGGCACGCAACGGACCGCATTCGTAATCATGCAGTCGGTCAGGTGCAGGCCATCGTCGGGCCTGGCGTCGTAAGTCCCCTTGGCGAAACCGAATTTCAGAAGAGTGGCATAGAGGAGATCGCCGGCGTAATCGCCGGTGAAGGGCCGGCCGGTCTTGTTAGCGCCCTGCAGACCGGGCGCGAGTCCGACGATCAGAAGCCGCGCATCCGAGGGGCCGAATGACGGAACCGGGGCATTGAACCACTCCGGGCTCTTCTCGCGGTTGCGGTCGCGGAATTCGACCAGTCGTGGACACAACGGGCAATCATGGTCCGGGTCGATCGGAAGGGATGTCATGGGCGGAGTCGGCTGGCGTGGAAGGGAGAGGGGTCGGAGCAGTGACCGTCAGATGTCTTCGTATTCCTCGTCGTCCTCGTAATCCTCGTCAGCGAAATCTTCCTCATCGGCGGTGTTGTCCTCATAACGCTGATGATCACGTCCGATTTCGTCGGCCAGGTCCGCAAGATCGATGAACTGGTCGGCCTGACGGCGCAATTCATCGGCAACCATGGACGGCTGCGTCGAAAGCGTGGAGACGACGCTGAACCGCTTGCCTTTGCGCTGTACGGCTTCGACGAGCGAGCGGAAATCGCCGTCGCCGGAGAACAGCACGATATGGTCCAGATGCTCGGCCATATCGATGACATCGACCGCAAGTTCGATGTCCATGTTGCCCTTGATTTTCCGTCTTCCCGACGCATCGGTGAATTCTTTGGTCGGCTTCGTGACCATCGTGTAGCCGTTGTAGTCGAGCCAATCAATCAGAGGGCGGATCGGCGAATAGTCCTGATCTTCAACCAGGGCGGTGTAGTACAGGGCCCTGACGAGGCGGCCCTGCTTCTGAAAGAATGCGAGGAGCTTTTTGTAATCAATATCGAAATTCAGAGCCTTGGCGGTGGCGTAAAGATTCGCTCCGTCAATGAAGAGAGCAAATCTCTCGTTTGGATGAAAAATCATTCTTCAAATTCCTCAAACAAAGTCGCCCGGAGGGCGTTGCTTCGCCAACCGAGCCAAATAACGCGTCGCATTGGTTTTCTTTTTGTCGGCCCGCGGCTGTTTCCTAGAGACAGCTGGTCAAAAATGGGGAAAACACGGACGCGCCCACCACAATACAAGATAGGGTGGCGCAATCACAACGAAAGGCAAGCGTCGGCATGATTTTTTTGGCGCTGGGCAGTAACTTGCCGGGACCCTGGGGGGAGCCCCGCGAAGCCCTGAATCGCGCGCTGTCTGCCTTGGAAAACTGCGGAGTTGAAGTGCTCCGGCGTTCCTCGTGGTATCAAACGGCGCCTTATGGAGGGTTGCCCCAGAGCAACTATGTCAATGGGGTCGTTGCAGTGGCGACACACAGGTCCCCATCGTCGTTGCTGCGTATATGCCACACGATCGAAAACAGAGCTGGCCGGCGCCGCGGCGTCCGCTGGGGATCCCGTACGCTCGATCTTGACCTGCTTGCCTATCATGATGTCGTGACCAGAGACTCGGCAGGGCGGTCCTGGCGCGGCCACAAGGACGGGATCAGGCCGCTGGTCCTGCCGCATCCCGAGATCGCCGTCAGGCCGTTCGTGCTGGTGCCGTTGGCGGAGATCGCCCCGTCATGGCATCACCCGGTGACGGGTTTGACGCCGGTGCAGATGCTCAAGGCACGAGGCAGCGGGCGAGGGGGCGAAATTCTGCGGGCGGTCGGATAGGGGTTCGCGCCGCAATATGCTTGCTTTCCCGCCTTCTACGGCATAAATAGGGCGACAAATCAGCATTTTCTCAATTTTGGAGTCCGATCCATGGCACGCGTCACGGTCGAAGATTGCATTGACAAGGTTCCGAACCGGTTCGAACTGGTCCTTTTGGCCAGCCACCGCGCACGGACCATTTCGCAGGGAGCTCCCCTGACCATCGACCGGGATAACGACAAGAACCCTGTTGTTGCTCTTCGCGAGATCGCCGAAGAAACCATCGACAAGGATGACATGCGCGAGGATCTCGTCCATTCCATGCAGAAGCACGTGGAAGTCGACGAGCCGGAGCCGGATCTGGTTCCCATGCTGACGGCCGAGGGCGCAGTCGCTCAGGTCGAAGACGACGCCGATGTTGCATTGGACCGCATGACCGAAGAGGACCTGCTGAGGGGCCTCGAAGGACTGCCGCCCCGGGAGTCTTCCAATGGCGGAGCCGGCTCGGGCATCTAACGGCCGCGAATTCAGGCAGTATTTGGTGTGTTTCACCGGAATTGCCGGTGAAACGGGCGCGTCGTTTACCCAATTTCAGAGCGTTTGCGTTTATGCTGAACGGCCCGGATCTTAAACGGGTGGATCAGCGTCATGATGAGACAATACGAACTCGTCGAAAGGGTCACCAGTTACGACCCGACCGCAAACGAAGCGCTTCTGAACCGTGCCTATGTCTATGCGATGAAGGCACACGGTTCGCAGACGCGCGCGTCCGGCGATCCGTATTTCTCCCATCCGCTTGAAGTTGCAGCGATCCTCACGGGCCTGAAGCTCGACGACGCCACGATCGCGGCGGCGCTCCTGCACGATGTCATTGAAGACACGGAGACCACGCGGGCGGAGATAGACCGCCTGTTCGGGCCGGAGATCGGCGCGCTGGTCGATGGGCTGACCAAGATCAAGCGGCTTGATCTCGTGTCCAAGGAAGCTGCCCAGGCGGAGAACCTGCGCAAGCTGCTGCTGGCGATCTCCGACGATATCCGCGTACTGCTGGTGAAGTTCGCCGACCGGCTCCACAACATGCGCACACTGCAATATGTCAAGCCGGAGAAGCGGCAGCGCATTGCCGAGGAGACAATGGACATCTACGCCCCGCTTGCGGGGCGCATGGGTATCCAGGAAATCCGGGACGAGCTGGAGGACCTGTCGTTCAGCGTGCTCAATCCGGAGGCGCGTGAGACGATCCTCGCCAGGCTCGAGACATTGCGTGAAGAGAGCGGCAACGTTATTGCCGAGATTGAACAGCAACTGCTGTCTCATCTGGAGGACGCGGGAATCCCGGCCCGGGTCAAGGGCCGTGAGAAGAAGCCGTATTCGATCTGGCGGAAGATGGAGCGGAAGTCGATTTCGCTCGGCCAGCTTTCCGACATTTACGGATTCAGGCTGATCGTTGAATCGGCAGACGACTGCTATCGGGCGCTTGGCGTGGTCCACAGTGCCTGGCGCATGGTCCCGGGCCGGTTCAAGGACTACATTTCGACGCCGAAGCAGAACGACTACAGTTCCATCCACACAACCGTGGTTGGGCCCCACCATCAGCGTGTGGAGCTCCAGATCAGAACCGAGGAAATGCACGAAGTGGCGGAGCGGGGGGTCGCCGCCCACGCGCTCTATAAGGAGCCGGCGGAAAAGAAATCAAACGGCCACGCCCATGGCGCCGTACCGCTGTCGAAGGACTCTAACGCCTATCGCTGGTTGCGGCGCCTGGTGGACATGCTGTCGGAAGGCGACAATCCGCAGGAGTTTCTTGAGCACACGAAGCTCGAACTGTTTCACGATCAGGTCTTCTGCTTCACGCCGAAGGGATTGCTCATCGCGCTGCCCAGGGGCGCGACACCGATCGACTTCGCCTACGCCGTACACACGGATGTCGGCAACAGCTGCGTCGGATGCCGGATCAACGGCGTGCACGCGCCTCTGATCAGCGAACTGCAGAATGGTGACGAGGTCGAGATTATCCGGTCATCGGCCCAGACGCCGCCGGCTGCGTGGGAAGGCGTGGCGATAACGGGCAAGGCGCGCGCAGCGATCAGGCGGGCGACCAGGGAGGCCGTGAGAAGCCAATATGCCGGCCTCGGCCGTGAAATCCTTGAACGCGCGATGGCGAAGGCCGAACGCAGTTTTGACGAGGCGGCTCTCGAGGAGGCGGCACCGCGTCTAGGCCTGACCAATGTCGATGATATGATGGCGTCCATCGGGCGCGGCGAACTGCCGAGCTCCGACGTGATCAAGGCGCTTCGTTCGGATGCGGTCGCCAAACCGCCGTCGGACGGTTCGCGGCGCGTGGGAGCGCGGCTGCGCAGCCTGCGTGACACGATTCGCCTGAGCAGTGTGCTTCCGGGCGCCGGCGGCAAGCGTCACGAGCGAGAGGCAATCCCGGTGAGGGGCCTGAAGGATAACCTGCCGATTACGATCAGTCCGAAAGGGGCGGTCCCGGGAGACAGGATCGTCGGCATTCTCACACCCGGTGACGGCGTCACCATTTATCCGATCCAGTCCAAGGCCCTGAAGGCTTTCGAAGACGAGCCAGGCCGCTGGATCGATCTCGCATGGGATATCTCGGAAGAGAAATCAGACCGGTTTCCGGCCACGATCAGCGTGACGGCGGTGAATGAGGCCGGGACGCTGGCGCAGATCGCCACGGTTATCGGCGACACCGACGGCAACATCTCGAACCTGAACATGGCCAAACGGGCGCCCGACTTTTATGAGATGCATATCGAGGTGGAGGTTTTCGACCTCAAGCACCTCAACAGGATTCTTGCCGAGCTCAGGCGCAAGTCCGTCATCAGCGCTGCGGTGAGAATGACCGATTAACGAATTTTGATATGCGGTCCGATCCTGGATTGCTTTGAGCGGGAAGCTAAAGTATTCCCCGTTAACCGACCAACGAAGAGCATCTCAATGCGGGAAAATCCAAACGCCGGAACGATGACGGAAGAGCAGGTGCTCGATGAGTTCCGGGCCGCCGAAGCATTGCTTGAAGGCCATTTTGTCCTTTCATCCGGCCTGCACAGTCCGGCTTACCTGCAGTGCGCCCGTGTTCTGATGGATGCGGCGAGATCCGACCGGCTGTGCGCGGAGCTGTCGGCGCGTGTCGCCGGCACGATCGGTTCTGACATCGAGCTGGTGGCCTCGCCGGCAATGGGCGGCGTGGTCGTCGGGTACGAGATGGGGCGCCAGCTTGGCGTACCGGCCATCTTTTTCGAACGTGTCGAGGGTGAACTGACGCTCCGTCGCGGTTTCCGGATCGAGCCCGGAACGAAATGCCTCATGGTCGAAGATATCGTGACGACCGGCCTTTCCTCGCGCGAATGCATCGCGGCAATCGCTGCGGAAGGCGGCGAAGTTGTCGGTGCGTGCTGCCTCATTGACCGGTCCGGCGGGCAGGCGGATGTCGGCGTCCCCTTGGTCGCACTTGCAAATCTCGAGATTCCGACCTACCAACCAGATGATCTGCCATCGTTTCTGGCGGATATCCCAGCTGAAAAGCCTGGTAGCCGAGGAATGAAGGCACGTTAGGTCGCGACGCATGCTGTTCAAGAGGCGTGAAAAACCCCCTATCCGGGAGCGGGCGCAAGCCTGGCTCTGGCCGAAGCGCGGCTGGCGTCGCGCCATGGGATATGTGCGCCACCGTGTGACACGGTTGAGCGGATCGCCCCACGCGATTGCGCTCGGATTTGCTGCCGGCGTGTTCGCGTCGTTCACGCCGTTCATGGGATTTCACTTCATCATCGGCGCAGTCGCGGCGCTGGTTATCGGCGGAAACGTCATTGCCTCGGCGTTCGGGACATTCGTGGGCAATCCGGTGACATTCCCCTTCATCTGGTTTTCCACGTTTTCCTTCGGCAACTTCCTGCTGGGGATCGAGACGGAAGGCGGGGATCAGTCGAAGCTCGCCGAAATGAGCCTCTGGGCGACCCTGACGGACCCGTCGAGCCTGTTCAGCGATTTCTGGACATCGTTGTGGCCACTGCTCAAACCGATGACTATCGGCGGCGTGCCGCTTGGGCTGACACTGGCGGTGATTTTCTATTTTCTCGTCCGGATTATCGTCGGCACGTACCAGAACAATCGGCGCCGCCGCCTGCAGCAGCGTGGGGAAGACCGGCGTCGCGAAAAAGACGAAGTCGAGGCCTAGCAGTTCGTTACACCGGAGGAGTTGCAATGGATGCGAAGACGGATATCGAACACCTGCGGTTGGGGGTGAACATCGATCACGTGGCGACAATCCGCAATGCGCGCGGCGGAATGCACCCCGATCCGGTTCGCGCGGCGCATCTGGCCGCCGAAGCCGGTGCTGACGGCATTACCGCGCACCTTCGCGAAGACCGCCGTCATATCAGCGACGGCGACATCGAACAGCTCATGGCCGATATCACGCTGCCGCTCAATCTCGAGATGGCAGCCACCGAGGAGATGCTCGAAATCGCGCTGCGGCACAAGCCGAATGCCTGCTGTCTCGTCCCGGAAAAGCGTGAGGAACTGACGACAGAGGGCGGTCTGGATGTTCGGGGCGGTCACAATCATCTGACGCCTTACGTCAGTAGGCTGAAAGGCGCCGGCATCCGGGTTTCCCTGTTCGTCGATCCCGATGCGGATCAACTCGACGCGTCGAGCTCACTCGGCGCCGACATTGTCGAATTGCACACCGGCTCATACTGCGAAAAGGTGATCGAAGGTGATGCCGCCGCGGCCGACGCCGAACTGGAACGCCTCCGCCGCAGTGCCGAACTCGCCTATTCGCTGGGGCTTGAAGTGCATGCCGGTCACGGCCTGACCTTCGATACGGTCGGTCCGGTTGCCGCCATGAACGAGGTCGTCGAACTCAACATCGGCCATTTTCTCGTCGGAGAGGCGATATTCGTCGGACTCGATCAATCGATCAGGCGCATGCGCGGCCTGATGGATGCGGCACGCGCGGCATGATTGTCGGTCTCGGCAACGATATCATCGACATCCGGCGCATCGAAAAGACGCTCGAGCGGTTCGGCGACCGCTTCGTCGAGCGTGTTTTCACCGAAATCGAGCGCGCCAAGAGCGATCGTCGTGCCATGAGGGCGGCCTCCTACGCCAAGCGGTACGCCGCAAAGGAAGCGTGCTCCAAGGCCCTGGGGACCGGTTTCAGAAACGGCGTCTTCTGGCGGGATATCGGTGTCGTGAACGAACCGTCCGGGCGCCCCACGTTGGAATTGACCGGAGGGGCACGGGAACGGCTGCTGCATCTGGTCGGCCCGGGCCGTGAACCTGTCATCCATCTGACCATTACGGACGAGCCGCCATACGCCCAGGCCATCGTTATCATCATGGCCACGGAGATCAGCGGCGCGCGGTGATGTTAGCCTCGCGAATTTGAGAAATGACGACTGGTTGCGTTGAATGTTACAGAGGCAGCGGCTATAGCACCGCCAGAGGGTGCATTTTGCTGCGGGCGGGTCCGGCACCGGAAATCCGGAGCAGACCCAAGCAAGGACAGATCAGAGAGTTGATATGAGTGAAGAGGCCACGAAGAAGTCAGATGGCGGCGCCATGGAGATCATTCGCGTGGTCATCCATGCCTTGATCCTGGCTCTGATCGTGCGAACCCTGCTGTATCAACCCTTCAACATTCCGTCCGGTTCGATGAAGTCGACACTTCTGGTCGGCGATTATCTGTTCGTCTCGAAGTTCAGCTACGGCTACAGCAACTATTCCATTCCGTTCGGACCCCAACTGTTCAACGGCAGAATCTGGGCGTCTCAACCGAAGCGGGGCGACGTTGCGGTATTCAAACTGCCCCGCGACAACGAGACGGATTACATCAAGCGGATCATCGGGCTGCCGGGAGACAAGATTCAAATGATCCGCGGCATCCTTCACATCAACGGGGAGCCGGTGAAGAAGGAACGGATCGACGACTACGTGGACGCAGACAAGTTCGGCAATGTTTCCCAGATCAAGCGGTATCGTGAGACCCTGCCCAACGGGGTTTCGCACGTAACGCTCGATCTGTTCGAGAACGGCTACGCAGACACGACCGAAGAGTTCACCGTGCCGCCGGATCACTATTTCATGATGGGCGACAACAGGGACAATTCGACCGACAGCCGCGTCCTGGATCAGGTCGGTTTCGTGCCGTTTGAAAATCTGGTTGGCAGGGCGGAGGTCATCTTCTTCTCGATTGACGAAGGATCCCGCTTCCTGGAGTTCTGGAAATGGCCGACATCCATTCGCTGGGGACGCCTGTTTTCCGGAGTGGACTGAATTCTTGACGTCCGGCGGTCCCACTTCACACCAAGATCTGTCGATCCGGATCGGCCATGAATTCGGGTCTGCCGACTTTCTCGACCGGGCACTGACCCATTCGAGTTACCTGGCCAACAGCCGGAAGAAAACCGCGGACAACGAGCGAATGGAGTTTCTCGGCGATCGGGTGCTGGGGCTGGTCATTGCGGAATTGCTGTTCGAGAATTTTCCGAAGAGTTCGGAAGGCGAGCTGGCGCCGAGATTGAATGCGCTCGTGCGCAAGGAGACCTGCGCCGACGTTGCCAGGCAGATCGGTCTGGGCGAAGTGCTCAGGATGAGCCCGGGCGAGGAGCAGGCCGGCGGCCGTGCCAAGACCGCCATTCTGGGAGATGCCTGTGAGGCGTTGATTGCCGCGATTTATCTGGACGGCGGATTCCAGGCGGCAAAACATTTCATCGTCAGGTTCTGGAAGCCCATGCTGAAGTCCGTCGAGCAGCCGCCGCGAGACCCGAAAACCATGTTGCAGGAATGGGTGCAGGGCCAGGGCATGGCGCCGCCGCGCTACAGGCTGGTCGAGCGTACCGGACCGGACCATGAGCCGACCTTCACGATCAGCGTAGAGGTCAACGAAATGGCACCGGTTACAGCCACGGCAGGCTCGAAACGCAGCGCGGAGCAGGCAGCGGCGGAAGGTTTCCTGAGGCAGAATGGTCTGTTCGGTCTATGACGGTAAGTGACGATAGTATCCCCCCGGACGGCGAGACCCGTTGCGGATTTGTCGCCCTTATCGGTGCGCCGAACGCGGGAAAGTCGACGCTTTCCAATCAACTGGTCGGCGGCAAGGTCTCCATTGTCAGTCACAAGGTGCAGACGACGCGAACGCGTATTCGCGCCATTGCTATGCACGAGGCCAGCCAGATCATACTCGTCGACACGCCTGGTATCTTCGAGCCCAAGCGCAAGCTCGACGAAGCAATGGTCGAGGCGGCCTGGAGCGGGGCAGGGGACGCAGACGCTGTTGCGCTGATTGTGGACGCCCGCAGGGGCATCGACGAAGACGTTACGCGGATTGTTGACGGTCTCGGCAAATACAAGGCGCCGGCGCTGCTGGTTCTGAACAAGATTGATACGGTTGAGCGTCCGGCCCTACTGGCCCTGGCGGCGGAGCTGAATGAGCGTCACAGTTTCGACCAGACCTTTATGGTCTCGGCGCTGAACGGCGATGGCGTGGCTGACCTGCTCAACGACCTCTCTGCCCGGATGCGGAAGGGACCGTGGCTCTATCCGGAGGATCAGATCGCCGATGTTCCGCTTCGTCTGCTCGCTGCCGAGATAACGCGCGAGAAGGTGTATGGGCGATTGCATGACGAGCTGCCCTATGCGTCCACGGTCGAGACCGAGCAATGGACGCAGAAAAAGGACGGCAGTATCCGGATCGAGCAGGTGATCTACGTGGAGCGCGACGGTCAGAAGAAGATCGTGCTCGGCAAGGGCGGCCAGACCATCAAGGCGATCGGCCAGGACGCGCGCAAGGAACTGGAAGGCTTTCTCGAAACGCGTGTACACCTGTTTCTGTTTGTGAAGGTGCGGGGACGGTGGAGCGAAGATCCGGAGCGATACAGGCAGATGGGTCTGGAGTTTCCGACCCCGCAGTGACGGTGCTGCGGACGTTTGCAGGATAGGCGGCGATGGAGTGGACGGAAGAGGGTGTCGTACTGGCGACCCGGCCTCACGGCGAGTCGAGCGCGATCCTCGAACTGTTCACGCGCAGCCGCGGGCGTCATCTCGGACTTGTCCGTGGCGGGCGGTCGCGGCGCCTTCGCAGCCTGTTGCAGCCCGGAAACACTGTGAACGCGACCTGGCGGGCGCGGCTGGACGAGCATCTCGGCAACTACACGCTTGAACCGGTTTCCATGCGGGCGGCAATCGCCATGGAGGATCCCCTCCGGCTGACCGGGCTCGCAACCATCACGGCCATGGCGCAGCTTCTGCCCGAGCGCGAGGCTCATGAGCGGCTCTTCGATGCCTTCGTGATCGTGCTTGATGCGCTCGAGAACGATCAGGTCTGGCCGGCGCTGCTGGTGCGCTGGGAGCTCGGCTTGCTGGACGATCTCGGCTTCGGCCTGGATCTCACGGAATGCGCATCGAGTGGTGTTCGTGACAGCTTGATCTGGGTTTCGCCGAAATCAGGCCGTGCGGTGAGCAAGGAAGCTGGCGAGCCCTATGCGGCCAAGCTGTTGCCGCTGCCCGCTTTTCTGGGCGGTCAGGCGGGCGGCGAAGCCGGGAGCGATGACATTCTGGCCGGGTTCCGCCTGACCGGCTTCTTTCTGGAACGCCATGTTTTCGGTGCGCGCGGACTGCGCTTCCCTGAGGCCCGCGAGCGCCTGATGACGTTGCTGTCGCGAGAAGGTCACAACTCGTAAAAAGTCAGCATTTCGCAGCGGAAAACTGCCCAAATATGCGCAACATATCGTGTTTGATACAGGGCACGCATGCTATATGAGTGATTCATGACGACAATTGATTTGCCCCCTGATTCTGGCGGCGTTGAGCCGATCAACCTGCGCGAGGCGCTCGAAGAGCGTTATCTGGCGTATGCCCTGTCGACCATCATGCACCGGGCCCTGCCGGATGTGCGCGACGGCCTGAAGCCGGTTCACCGCAGACTGCTTTACGCCATGCGGCAGTTGAAACTCGACCCGGAGTCGGGCTTCAAGAAATGCGCCCGCGTGGTCGGCGATGTGATCGGCCGGTACCACCCGCACGGAGATCAGGCCGTCTACGATGCCCTGGTGAGACTCGCTCAGGACTTTGCGGTGCGTTTTCCGCTGGTCGAAGGGCAAGGGAACTTCGGCAATATCGACGGCGATAACGCCGCGGCCATGCGATACACGGAAGCACGGCTGACCGAGGTCGCCCAGGCGCTTCTCGAAGGCATCGACGAGGATACGGTTGACTTCCGCGACACCTATGACGGCGAAGACAGCGAGCCCGTCGTGCTGCCGGGCAACTTCCCGAACCTGCTCGCCAATGGCGCGTCGGGCATTGCGGTCGGCATGGCGACGAACATTCCGCCGCACAATGCCGGCGAACTCTGCGACGCCGCACTCCACCTGATCAAATATCCCAAGGCCACGATCGACAAGCTGGTCGAGTTTGTGCCGGGCCCGGATTTTCCGACAGGCGGCGTTATCGTCGAGCCGCGGGACTCGATCGTCGAGGCCTACAAGACCGGGCGCGGCGGGTTCCGTGTCCGTGCCAAGTGGGAACGCGAGGACACCGGGCGCGGCGGCTATGTCATCGTCATCACCGAGATCCCCTATCAGGTGCAGAAGTCGCGGCTGATCGAAAAGATCGCCGAGCTGATGCAGGCGCGCAAGCTGCCGATGCTTGCGGACATCCGGGACGAGTCTGCAGAAGACATCCGCCTCGTGCTCGAGCCGCGCTCCCGGACCGTCGATCCGGTCCTGCTCATGGAGTCCATGTTCAAGGTGACGGATCTGGAAAGCCGGGTCTCGCTCAATATGAATGTCCTTAGCAAGGGACAGGTACCGGGTGTTCTCAGTCTGCGCGATGTGCTCAATCAGTGGCTTGAGCACCGCAAGGAAGTGCTGGTCCGGCGGACCAACTTCCGGCTGGAGAAAATCGCGCACAGGCTGGAAGTTCTGGGCGGCTATCTCGTCGCCTATCTGAACCTCGACGAGGTCATCCGCATTATCCGCGAGGAGGACGAGCCCAAGAAGGAGCTCATGCGGACCTTCAATCTGACCGACGTCCAGGCCGAGGCGATCCTCAACATGCGGCTGCGCTCCCTGCGCAAGCTTGAGGAAATGGAAATCCGCACCGAGCACGAGTCGCTGCAGGCCGAGCAGGCCGAGCTCAAGGACCTGCTCAAGTCGGACAAGAAACAGTGGGCGAGGATTTCGGACGAAATCCGAACGACCCGCGAGAAGTTCGGCAAGAAGACGGAACTGGGCAGCCGGCGCAGCCAGTTCGCGGACGCGCCGGAAGGCGATTTCGATGTCGCCCAGGCGATGATCGAGAAAGAGCCGATTACCGTCGTCTGTTCGCAGAAGGGCTGGATCCGTGCCATGAAAGGCCACATGGCTGATACGTCCGGCCTGTCCTTCAAGGAAGGCGACAAGGCGCGGTTCGCGTTCCACGCCGAGACCACGGACAAGCTGGTTCTGTTCGCGAGCAACGGCAAGTTCTACACGATCGGCGCGGACCGATTGCCCGGCGGGCGCGGGCACGGCGAGCCGGTCAGGCTGATGATCGACCTCGACCAGTCCGAGGACATCGTGGAGCTCTTTGTCCACAGCAGCGGCCGGAAGCTGCTGGTTGCGGCAACGGATGGACGCGGGTTCGTCGTGCCGGAGGACGAGGTCGTGGCCAATACCCGCAAGGGCAAACAGGTGCTCAACGTCTCGACGCCGGAAGAGGCCGTGGTCTGCACGCCCGCCGTCGGCGACATGGTCGCGGCCGTGGGCGAGAACCGGAAGCTCCTGATCTTCCCGTTGTCGGAGCTGAACGAAATGAACCGGGGCCGCGGGGTGAGGCTGCAGCGCTACAAGGACGGCGGCCTCTCGGACGCCAAGGTCTTCACGCTGAAGGAAGGGCTGTCCTGGCTCGACAGTTCGGGCCGGACCTGGACGGTCACGGAGCTTCGCGACTGGCAGGGTCAGCGCGCCCAGGCAGGCCGCCTGCCGCCGAAAGGGTTCCCCCGCAGCAACAAGTTCGGACGTCCATTCGAATAGGCCGCCTGGCGCCCGCGGGCCGGTTCCGGCGGATCAGGGTTCGCTTGGCGGGACGGGTTTTGGCCTGGCCCGCCGCGCGAAAATGTTCAGCAGCTCGATCAGCGCAGAAAAGGCCATCGCCGCGTAAATGTAGCCGCGCGGGATGTGGACTCCGAAACCGTCCGCGATCAGCGTGGTTCCGATCAGCAGCAGAAATCCGAGGGCGAGCATGACGATCGTCGGATTCTTCTGGATGAAGTTTGCCAGCGGATCGGCTGCCAGCAGCATGACCGCCACCGCCACCACGACTGCAATGACCATGATTGGAATGTGCGGCGTCATGCCGACGGCAGTGATGATGCTGTCGATCGAGAACACAAGGTCCAGAAGCAGGATCTGTGTGATTGCGGACGCAAATCCCATTTGGCTGGCTGGTACATCATAGAGGCTGGGCGCCGGTTCCGGGTCCACCAGATGATGGATCTCCTTGGTCGCCTTCCAGACCAGGAAGAGCCCGCCGGCGATCAGGATCATGTCGCGCCAGGACAGGGACACGCCTGCGACCGTCAGGACCGGTTCGGTCAGTTGCACGATAAAGGCAATCGTGCCGAGCAGGGCGAGGCGCAGGATGAGGGCCGCACCGATGCCGAGGCGACGCGCCCGTGCCCGCTGCTCTTCGGGCAGCTTGTTCGTCAGGAGAGCGATGAAGATCAAATTGTCGATGCCGAGCACCACTTCCATCGCAATCAGCGTCGCAAGCGCGGCCCATGCCACGGGATCGGCGAAAAGGGCGACCATGTTCTCCATTGGTATCTCCAGAGGATGATTGGAATTCCGGCGGGTCAGCGTGACCTGTTTCGAACAAATCTGAAAACGCTGTGACCGCCAAGGGCGAGCACGATGATCGCGCCACCGATAAGACTGTTTGTCGTCGGGACTTCGTTCACGGCCAGCCACACCCAGATCGGCGCCAGCACCGTTTCCAGCAGCAGGAACATGCCGACCTCTGGGGCGGAAATGTAACGCGGGCCGAGAGCGAGCAAAACGGTGCTGAGCGGCATGATGATGACGCCGTTGATCAGCAGAAACATCCATTGCGTTGCATCGAGTGCGAATGAGTCGATGAACACAAGAGCGAAGGCGGCACCCATCAGGGCGGCCGGTCCCGGCGCCATCGACATGTCGCGGCCGGACCCGCGGGTGATCGTGAGCGCGGACGACATGCAGATGACTGAGCCAACGGCCAGGAGATCGCCGAAGCTGCTGCCTTGCGCGATGCCGTCGCCGACAATGATCAGCACGCCGCCGATCGCGACAAGGATGGCAAGCAGAGTGCCCCGAGGGATGCGTTCACCCAGAAAGACAATCGAGAATCCCGCTGTTACGAGTGGCGTGAGAGCGAGGATGAAGACCAGATTAGCGACGGTCGTGTTGTGCAAGGCCGTAATGAAGAAGATGTTCGCAATGCCGTAGAGCAGGCTGACCGAAAAGCCGGCCAGGCCGTTGATCATCGGGATCGGCCGTCGGACGACCCATTGCAGGACGGCCCAATAGGCGCAGATCGTGGCGAATACCAGGATGCCGCGCCAGAACATGATCGTCCAGGGATCGGCGTCCGCCAGCTTGAGCAGCGGCGTGTCGAACGTCAGCAGGAAGCCTCCGATCGCGGTGATCACGAGACCCTTGCGGTGATTATCGCGGATGTCAGGTGGCGATGAGGATGGCATTTCCGTCTGACCGGGAGATCGTTGAAACTCCCAGCCTATGGGGCAACTTCAGGCCATCGTCAATGAGATTGACGGTCAGTCGTCTGCGCGGCGCCAGCCGTCAGCGGACAGGCGCTCCTGCGGAAGGAAGCGGCGCTTGTATTCCATCTTGGCGGAACCCTCGACCCAGTATCCGAGATAGACGTAGGGCAGACCCAGTGCCCGGGCGCGGTTGATATGATCGATGATCATATAGGTGCCGAGGCTGCGGTGCGTGTGGTCCGGCTCATAGAAGCTGTAGATCATCGACAGTCCGTCTTCGAGAACGTCCGTCAGCGCGGCAGCCACGAGTGGTCCGGAGCTTTCCGTGCCCGGATCGAGCCTGCCGTCTGTGGCTTCGCGATACTCGATCATTCGGGTGTCGACGAAGCTGTCTTCGACCATGGCGGCGAAGTCGAGCACCGTCATGTCGGCCATGCCGCCTTCGGCGTGACGCGCATCGATATAACCCCGGAAAATCGAGTACTGCTCCTGCGACGGGCTTGCCTCGACCATCGCGCTGACGATGTCCGCATTGCGCGCCCAGGTCCGGGCCATGGACCGGGTCATCTCGAATTCGTCCACGATGACACGCACCGACACGCAGGCGTTGCACTTGTCGCAGGCCGGCCTGTAGGCGATGTTCTGGCTCCGCCGGAAGCCGCCATGAGTCAGCGTGTTGTTCAGGACCGTGGCCTGGTCGCCGATCAGATGTGTGAAAATCTTGCGTTCGAGCTTGCCGTCCAGATACGGGCAGGGCGCCGGCGGGGTAATATAGAATTGTGGAAACTTGCGGCCTTCAATGCTCAACGGTGCGTTCCTCGTGGCGCTTCGATCTCTACAGCCCATAGTACCATGGAGCGAATGCCGAGTATGCCAACCAAATGAGAAATATCAACGGCAGACCGGCCCTCGTGAAGTCACTAAAGCGATAGTGACCGGGTCCCATCACCATAAGGTTGGTCTGGTAGGCCATCGGGGTGGCGAACGAGCAGTTGGCTGCAAAAATGACAGCATAAACAAAAGTCATGGGAGCGACCCCAAGCTCGTTGGCCGTGCTTATGGCGATTGGGGTGAAAAGCACAGCCGTGGCATGGTTGCTGAGGAAGTTCGTCAACATGGCGATCAGCAGGAACATTGTCGACAGGATGGCGGCCGGTCCCGCATCCGCGAAGCCCTCTATAACCGCATGAGCGAGCAGCATCGCACCGCCGGTGGTCTCAAGGCTCTCCGCCATGGCGATCGCGGCTCCGATCAGGAGATAGATCCGGCGGTCAAATGCGCGGCCGGCCTGGCGCACATTCATGCAACCGGCGGCGACCATTGCAGCCGCGCCGCCGAGCGCCGCGATCACGATGGGGACAAGCCCTGTCGCGGCGGAGGCGACGGTTACGAGGAATATCAGGCGCGCACGCGCCGCAAGGGCGACTTCCGGCAGCTCGGTGGCCGACCATTCCAGCAACAGCAGATCCCTGTAGGCGCGGAGGCCCCTGATCCCGTCCCGTGAGCCCAGTACAAGGATGACGTCGCCGGCTTCCAGCCTGATTTCGCTCATGCGCATGCGGATCATCCGGCTGCGACGCTGAATGCCCAGAACGATGCACCCGGTTTCTGCATGAAGTCCCATCTGCTCGATGCGCCTGCCGATCATGCGGGAGCCGGGCGCGATAACCGCTTCGGCCAGCATGAGCTCGCTCTGGCGTTTCGGCTGGGCGGCCTCGGGCGCATTCTCGTCCGTGGCTGCGTTATCCGGTGCGACATGCGCATCCGGATCGGTCGAGAGCACGGCTTCGCGCGATTTCAGCGCCTCGGTCAGTGCATTCCGCGTCGCTGCGACGATGACGAAATCACCTTCGCGAAGGGTGACATCCTCGAACGGCGGCAGGATCGGGTGCTCACCGCGCTGGATCATGCGCACCGTCATGTCCTTGAGCGCCGGGAACAATCCGGCGACGGCCGTCTCGCCTTCAAGCGCGTGGTCCCTGGTTATGGGGATCTGGGCGATGAACTGCTTGCCGCTGCGCACCCCTGCGGACTCCGCCATCGATTCGCGGTTGGGAAGCAGAAGCGGCGCAACGAGAAGCACGTAAACGGCGCCGACGCCGGCGAGCACGAGACCCGGTATGACGAAGTCGAAGAATCCGATCGATGGCATGCCGTATTTGGCGGCGACGCCGGCGACAAGCAGGTTCGTCGAGGAGCCGATCAGTGTGGTCATGCCACCGAGTATGGTGATGAAGCTCAACGGCATGATCACCTTGCTGACATTGGTCCCCATCCGCGCGGCGATGGCGCTGATGACGGGGATGAAGATGACCACGACCGGCGTGTTGTTGATGAACGCGCTGATCACACCGGCGAGCAGAAGGACAATGGCGAGCGTGAGCCACGGCTGGTTTCCGCCGTAATCCATGATCCGCCTGGTTGGTCCCTCGAGAGCCCCGGTTTGGAAAAGTCCCTGGCCGATGACCAGCAACGCCATGACCGTAATAAGTGCCGGATTGGCGAATCCGCTAAGCAGCACGGCCGGCGAGAGCTGGTTGGCGCTGCCATCGCCCACCACGGGCTGAAAATGAAAGAAGACGAGCAGGGCGCACAGAACCGCAACTGAAGTCAGCTCCATGCTGATCCGCTCGGCCGCGTAGGAGAAGATCGCAGTGCCGATGATAGCGAAGGTCACCCAGATATGGAGATCAGAGGTCATGCCGGGCGATCAGAATGCGACGCCTGTTCCCGGGCTGGCCGGAGATTTCGGGCAAGCGCAAGCGGGCCAGATTCTGATCAAGTCTCCGGTCATACGGTTCGTGGCCTCCCCCGGGTTGGACCATTGACTCAGTATGGCATGGGCGGCGGAAGCTTGGCGATAGTCTGAGTTTCTCGTCTGCCGGGATGGCGCAGCCTTGGCGATCGCGGATATCCCGTGTTAGGCACTTGGGCTGACAGTATTCAGCTCCGGTTGTCCTCACGGCCGGTTTTCTCGACAGAAATGAATCAGAAAGAACATCGGCATGGGTGAACGGGTCGCTTTTCTCGGTCTTGGGGTCATGGGATACCCGATGGCCGGGCATCTGGCCGCGGGTGGCCACGAGGTGATGGTCTATAACCGCACGGCAGCCAAGGCCGAACAGTGGGTCGGCCAGCATGGCGGCAAGAGCGCCGCGACGCCCCGGGAGGCTGCGGAAGGCGCTGACTTCGTTTTTGCCTGTGTCGGCAACGATGATGACCTGCGCCAGGTGGTGACCGGCGTTGACGGCGCGTTCCACGGCATGGCATCGGGCAGCATCTTCATCGACAACACCACTGCTTCAGCGGATGTGGCGCGGGAACTCCATGCCGCCGGCGCGGAAAAAGGTATCGCCTTCCTCGACGCTCCGGTTTCCGGCGGGCAGGCCGGGGCCGAGAACGGCGTGCTGACGGTGATGGTCGGTGGTGACGCCGAGCCTTACGGGAAGGCCGCGCCGCTGATCGACTGTTACGCCCGCATGTACAAGCTGATCGGCCCGTCGGGATCGGGTCAGCTGACCAAGATGGTCAACCAGATCTGCATCGCGGGTCTCGTGCAGGGACTTTCGGAAGGCATTCACTTCGGCAAGGCGGCCGGACTGGACGTCGAGGCCGTTATCGAGGTGATTTCCAAGGGCGCTGCCCAGTCCTGGCAGATGGAGAACCGCTACGAAACCATGAACCGGGGCGAATTCGACTTCGGCTTCGCCGTCGACTGGATGCGCAAGGACCTCTCGATCTGTCTTGATGCCGCGCGCGGCTTCGAAGCAAAGCTGCCGGTGACGGCGCTGGTCGATCAATTCTACGCCCAGGTGCAGGCCAAGGGCGGCAACAGGTGGGACACGTCGAGCCTGATCACATTGCTCGAAGACAAGTGATTTCAGAGGCTAAGCGGCTTGTTCTGATAGACTGATTCAAGCTGCCGGCAGCCGCGTCAGCCCGATTTCAGGAGTTCGGCGGCCTTCGGTGCGAAATAGGTCAGGATGCCGTCCGCCCCAGCACGTTTGAACGCTGCCAGGCTCTCCATGATGACACGGTCCCCGTCGAGCCAGCCGTTCTGGACGGCGGCCATCAGCATCGCGTATTCGCCGGAGACCTGATAGGCGAAGGTCGGCATGCCGAATGTGGTCTTGAGCCGTGTGACGATGTCCAGATAGGGCATGCCCGGCTTGACCATGATCATGTCGGCACCCTCACGGATATCAAGCGCTGCCTCCCGGACGGCCTCGTCTCCGTTGAAGGGATTCATCTGATAGGTGCGCTTGTCACCCTTCAGCGTCGACGAACTGCCCACCGCGTCCCGGAACGGGCCGTAGAAGGCGGAAGCATACTTCGCCGCATAGGACATGATCAGCGTATTGCTGTGGCCTGCCGCCTCCAGGGCGCCGCGAATGGCGCCGACGCGGCCGTCCATCATGTCGGACGGGCCGATGATATCGCAGCCGGCTTCGACCTGGACTAGCGCCTGCGTGATCAGCGCCTGGACGCTCTCGTCGTTTAGAATCTCCTCGCCTTCGAGCAAGCCGTCATGGCCGTGGCTTGTGTAGGGGTCGAGCGCGACATCGCACATGATGCCGATATCCGGGAATTCCGCCTTGATCGCCCGGGTCGCCTTGCAGACCAGATTTTCGCTGTTGAAGGCTTCGCTGGCGCTATCACTGCGCAGCCCCGGATCCGTATAGGGGAACAGCGCCAGCACCGGAATGCCGGCTTCAGCGGCGGATTCGGCGGCACGCACGGCGTTGTCGATGGACAGGCGGTCCACGCCCGGCATGGAGTCGACCGGCTCACGCACATTCTCGCCTGCGACGACGAAGAGCGGCCAGATCAGATCCGAAACACTCAATGCGGACTCGGCAACGAGCCGTCGTGACCAGTCCGCCTGCCGTACTCTGCGCATGCGGATGGCCGGAAAGGCAGCCTGATCATGCTTTCCGCTGGTATCTGTCAGTGCGTTTGCAGCGTGCGGAAACGCTCCGGGCGATCGGGTGTCCACGGTGATCCTCCGCATTTGGTCCGGTAATTTCTCTTGCCTAAACATTATGCAGCAGGAAGGCGGCGATAAAAAGCCATGTGAATTCAATGTGCGCAAGGGCCGCACCCGCGAGCGGCTTAGTCATTTGGTGCGGTTGACGTCATCCGGTCTGGCTTCTATGACGGCGGGTGCAATCCCCACCTGAACTGGCAGATATTCGGATTCATGGATTTCGAACTCAACGAAGAACAACGTGCATTTCAGGACGTCGCCGCGTCATTCGCAGCGGACAACATGGCGCCATTCGCCGATGAATGGGACGAAAAATCGATCTTTCCGGTCGAAACGCTGCGCAAGGCGGCAGAACTCGGTTTCGGCGGAATCTACGTGAAAGACGATGTCGGCGGATCCGGCCTGTCGAGACTGGATGCGGCCCTCATCTTCGAAGAACTGGCCAAGGGCTGCACATCAACGGCTGCCTTCATCTCCATCCACAACATGGCATCGTGGATGATCGACAGTTTCGGCGATGACGCGGTGCGGCAGAGGTTTCTGCCCGACCTCTGCACCATGAATGCGGTGGCAAGCTACTGCCTGACCGAGCCCGGTTCCGGTTCGGACGCGGCAGCCCTGCGGACCCGCGCGGTGCGTGACGGCGACGATTATGTGCTGAACGGGTCGAAGGCGTTCATCTCCGGCGGCGGCCATTCGGACGTATACGTCTGCATGGTGCGGACGGGCGATGACGGGCCGTCAGGCATTTCCTGCATCGCGGTCGAGAAGGACACGCCGGGGCTCAGCTTCGGTGCACAGGAACGCAAGCTCGGATGGAAGAGCCAGCCGACGTCGATGGTCATGTTTGAGGACTGCCGTGTGCCTGCGCGGAACCTGGTCGGCGAGGAAGGCCAGGGCTTCAGGATCGCCATGGCCGGGCTCGACGGCGGGCGGCTCAATATTGCGTCCTGTTCGATCGGCGCGGCCCAGTACTGCCTTGACCAGAGCGTGCAATATATGGGCGAGCGCAAGCAGTTCGGACGCGAACTTAAGGAGTTTCAGGCCCTGCAGTTCCGGATCGCCGATATGGCGACCGATGTCGAAGCGGCCCGTCTCCTGTTGCACAAGGCAGCCGCCAAGGTGGATGCCAAGACGAACGACGCAACGAAGTTTGCCGCAATGGCGAAACGCCTTGCCACGGATGTCGGCTTCGATGTGGTCAATCAGGCGCTTCAGCTTCACGGCGGGTACGGCTACCTGCGGGACTATCCGATCGAGCGTTTCCTGCGCGACGTCCGCGTTCATCAGATTCTCGAAGGCACGAACGAGATCATGCGCCTGATCATCTCGCGCAGCATCTTTGCCGAGCAGGGTTGATCAGGCATGAGTGACGAGGAAGTCCTATTCGAAAAGCGGGGCAGGGCTGGCCTGATCACGCTCAACCGCCCCGCCGCGCTCAATGCGCTCACGCTCAACATGGTTCGTCTGATGCAGCGGACCCTGGATGACTGGGCGACTGATGACGCGGTGGACCGTGTCGTGATTGTCGGTGCAGGCGAGAAAGCGTTCTGCGCCGGCGGCGACATCCGTGCCCTCTACGACTGGGGCCGGGCTGGGGACGGACAGTTCCTCGACTTCTACCGCGAGGAGTACCGGCTCGATACGACCATAAAGCGCTATCCGAAGCCTTATTTCGCGATCATGGACGGCATCACCATGGGCGGTGGTGTCGGCGTATCGGTGCACGGATCGCACCGGATCGCGACGGACCGTCTTACCTTCGCGATGCCGGAGACTGGGATCGGCCTGTTCCCGGACGTGGGCGGAACGTACTTCCTGCCGCGCTGTCCCGGAGAAACGGGGCTTTATCTCGGCCTGACCGGTGCGCGCATCAAGGCGGCGGATGCGATCTACACCGGCATCGCCGATGCGCATGTTCCGGCCGAGCGTCTCGACGGACTGGTGGCCGCATTTGCCGAAGCCGACGACATCGACGCCGTCATTGCCGACCATGGAAGCCCGGCCGGCGATCCGCCGCTTGACGGCGCCCGCGGGGACATCGACCGCCTGTTCGCGGGCGAATGCGTTGCTGCCATCCTGGAGGCGCTGGATGCCGATGGCGGTGAATGGGCAGAACGCACCTCCGGGACCTTGAGGTCCAAGTCACCGACCAGTCTGCGGATCACATACCGGCAGATCCGCGAGGGTGCGGCGCTGGAGTTCGAGGACTGCATGAAGCTCGAATTCAGAATGGTGAACCGGATCATGACCGGGCATGATTTCTTTGAAGGCACCCGTGCGGTTGTGATCGACAAGGACCAGCAACCGCGCTGGGATCCGGCATCGCTGGATGCCGTGAGCGATGCGCTGGTCGACGAATATTTCGCGCCGGTCGAGAACGAACTTCAGCCGCGCTGAAACAAAGACAAACGGGAGAAGACCATGAGCAAGATCGGCTTTATCGGACTGGGAAACATGGGCGGGCCGATGGCCCGGAACCTGCTCAAGGCAGGGCACGAGGTCAAAGGCTTCGACCTGAGCGAGCAGGCCGTGGCCGTATTCCGGGACGCCGGTGGCGCGCCGGCTGCGACCGTCGCCGAAGCCGCGACCGACGTGGATATCGTCGTGACCATGCTGCCGGCGGGCAAGCATGTCCGGGAGGTCTATGCGGGAGAGGGCGGCGTTCTCTCCGCTGCGTCTTCCGGAACCCTGCTGATCGATTCCTCCACGATCGATGTCGCCAGTGCCCGCGACGTTGCACAGGCTGCCGCCGATGCCGGCATGCCGATGGTCGATGCGGCGGTGTCCGGCGGCGTGACCGGAGCGGAAGCCGCCACGTTGACGTTCATGGTCGGTGGGCCGGACGAGGCCTTCGCGAAGGCGCAGCCGGTGCTGGAGCTTATGGGCAAGAATATCGTGCATGCCGGCGGGGCCGGGAACGGACAGGCTGCGAAGATCTGCAACAACATGATCCTCGGCATCTCGATGATCGGTGTTTCCGAAGCCTTCGTCCTGGCCGAGAAGCTTGGCCTCGATCATCAGAAGCTGTTCGACATCTCCTCGACGGCGTCGGGACAGTGCTGGTCGCTGACGACCTATTGCCCGGTTCCGGGACCGGTTCCCACATCACCCGCCAACCGCGACTACGCAGCCGGATTCACGGCGGGCATGATGCTGAAAGATCTCAAGCTTGCCCAGGACGCTGCGCAGAACAACGGTGCGGCCACACCGCTGGGGGCGCAGGCCGGTGCTCTTTACAGTCTGTTTGCAGCATCCGGTCACGAAGACGTGGATTTTTCGGGAATTATCAAGTTCTTGCGGGGGGATGCATAGAACTCTTCATGCTTTTGTAAAGTGTTTGAATCTAAACGGAAATTAACCCTGCCGCTTAATTAGATCTTAGTCTGGCACCGCTATAGTCCCGCATTACAGATGGGGCGTGGGGAAAACAACGTCTTATAACAGGGCAGGTGTCACAATGAATATTGCCACCCAAGCGGTTCCCGTCGAGACAGAGGTCAATGTGGACGAGCTTCGTCCG
Source organism: Hyphomicrobiales bacterium (assembly GCA_965198845.1). GTDB lineage: Bacteria > Pseudomonadota > Alphaproteobacteria > Rhizobiales > JAJFHC01 > CBDAQD01. Next base: position 3,486,731 of record CBDAQD010000002.1, on the reverse strand, counting down.
CATTATCTCGAATCTCTGACGCTTATCGAGCGGCTGCATAGGCGGTTGCTCGACGTCATTAAGGACGAGTTTGAACGGCTCGGCCGTCCGGAAGTCAACAGCGTCCAGGCGCTGCTGCTGTTCAATATCGGTGATTCCGAGTTGACGGCGGGTGAGTTGCGGAGTCGCGGTCACTATCTTGGTTCGAACGTGTCCTACAATCTGAAGAAGCTGGTGGATTCGGGGTACATCCATCACGAGCGTTCCGATGCGGATCGCCGTTCGGTGCGCGTACGTCTGACCGACAAGGGCCATGAAGTGCGTGACCGGGTGGACCAGCTTTACCAGAAACACATGAACTCGCTTGAGCAGGTTGGTGGCGTGAGCGTTTCGGATCTTGAAAACCTGAACGTCGCGCTCAGCAGGCTGGAGCGGTTCTGGACGGACCACATAAGATATCGTCTGTAATACCGGTTACCATCGGCCACTTTCACCCCGGGACTTCGGTTCCGGGGTTTTTTTCATTCAGGATTGCTCGGGGCCGAGTTGCAGTTCGCTGGTGCGCGTTTCCGGCTTGGCCGGTGGCAACGGGATGAACGGGCTGGTCCGGGCGATGTAGTCGCGATAGGCATCCGTCTTCGCAACCCGGGCGCTGCTCTCAAGCATGGGCACGCCGGACACCTTCAGGAGCAATACGGTCAGCAATGCCGGACCGATCGCTGTCCACCACGCGCCCGGATATGCGCTGACAGCGGCGACATAGATTCCCCACCACACCAGCGTTTCACCGAAGTAGTTGGGATGCCGGCTCCAGGCCCACAGCCCGCTGTCGAGAACCTTGCCCTGGTTGCCGGGATCAGACCGGAAACGGGTCAGGTGCCGGTCGGCGACAGTCTCGATGATGAAGCCGGCGGCGAACAAAGCAACGCCGACCACCGTGAGCGTTCCCGGCGCTTCATGCGCGCCCGCTGTTAAAGTAATGATCAGCGGCAGAGCCACCACCCACATGATCGTGCCCTGCAGCAGGAAGACCCAGCGCAGACTCCAGCTCGCGAAGTTCTCGCTGTTCGTTTCGCGCATGACACGGTAGCGGGCGTCTTCGCCCATCCGGTGGTGCCGCATTGTGAGATGAGAGCCCAGCCGGGCCGCCCAGATCGTGACCATCGCCAGAAGCAGCAGCGAGAGCGGCGAGACCTGCGTTGTGAAGATCATCGATGCTGCCGAAAGCGCGACGAAGCCGGGCGCCCACCACAGATCCACAATACTCGCGTCACGACGCTGGATACTGATGAGCCAAACCACGATCATCGCGGTAAGAGAGACAGCTAGTGTTGTAAATATACCCGTCATGGTAACAAACGATTCATCGGTCTGTTGAAATATGGCATTTTGTTATTAGGTCGAGTGTTGTTGTGATGGTGCGGCTTTGACCCTTCCAGTCAATGTTGCTATGACATCGTACGTAAGAGATTCTTTTACGGGCGGCACTTAGCCCACAATGTAACGCCGATATTTCGGAGCACGCACCGGATCACGCTGGTGTCTGAGTGTGTACGGTGGCTGGCGGCAAGGGGATCACATGGACCTGTTTGGGCGGCATATTTTTGCAGTTGCGGCATGTACGCTTCTGGTGATCGGTGGATTGAGTCAGAACGCCGCTGCAGACAACCGGATGGACGACGACATTACGTTCGAAGATCCGTTCGATCCCGCTCCGCGTGAATCCTTCGTTTCCAAGGACCGTTCGATCAAGCCGATGCTGACGGCGGATTCCGCCGCAAATCTGAAATCGGCAGTCGCAAAATATGAATACATCGCCCGCCGCGGTGGCTGGAAGCCGATTCCGCCAGGGCGGACACTGGTTCTCGGGTCGCGCGGTGATCGCGTCATCATGCTTCGTGACCGGCTGGCCATTACCGGCGATCTCAGGGATGTCTCGCCGAAGCCCCACAAGTACGATGCGATCCTCGACAAGGCCGTGCGTGCCTATCAGATCCGCATGGGGCTGCAGGCCAACGGTGTGGTCGACAAGCGGACGCTGGCGGAGCTGAACGTGCCCGTGGCCGACCGGCTGCGGACCCTTAAGGCGAATATTCCACGGGCGGTCAAATTCGACTCCAAACTCGGCGAGAGATATGTGGTCGTGAACATCCCGGCCGCCGAGATCGAAGCCGTCGAGTACGACTACGTCTATTCGCGCCACGTGGCTGTGGTCGGCAAGATCGACCGTCAGACTCCGATCATTTCGAGCGCGATTTCCCAGCTGAACTTCAATCCCTACTGGACGGTGCCGGTGAGCATCGTGCGGAAGGACCTGCTGCCGAAGCTGCGTGAAGACCCGGCCTACCTTCAGCGCATGAACATGCGTGTTCACCAGGGCTTCGGCGGTCCGGAAGTCGACCCCGCGACGATCGACTGGAGCAACGTTGCGGAAGACACGTACGTGTTCCGGCAGGATCCGGGCCGGATCAACTCGATGGGAACGGTGAAGATCAACTTCCCGAACAAGCATGCCGTCTATCTGCACGATACGCCGTCCAAGAGCCTTTTTGCGCAGGCCACCCGCCTGTTCAGTTCCGGCTGCGTCCGGGTCGACAAGGTTCACGTCCTGACCGAATGGCTGTTGCGCGACAATGGCGACTGGCCGCGGGAAGCCATTGACCAGGTGGCTGTTTCGGGCGAGCGGGTGGACGTCAATCTCAAGCGTCCCGTTCAGTTGCGGATCGTCTATCTGACTGCCTGGGCCAAGGCTGACGGCACGGTTTCCTTCCGTCCCGACATCTACCAGCTCGACGGTACCAGCCTTGCGGCGGTGCAAGAGCAGCAGACCCAATAAAAGTCGCAATCTCTGGACTTAATGACCGTTGTTTCGGCACGCCGAATGACGTGATCGTGTATGCGGCGCATCGCCGCTGATGCGTTGCGGGTGCCGATTGTTTGGTATTATCAGCCCATCAGTTTTTGATTATGAATCACTAATCATCGGGCGTATCGCTTAGAGGAAGTCTATGGATTACGACGCGATTTTCAGCAAGGCAGTTGGCGCCCTGCACGAAGAAGGCCGGTACCGCGTATTTGCGGACATCAGACGGAAAAAGGGTGCTTTTCCCAGAGCGTTGCATTTCGGTCCCGATGGCGAACGGGAGATCGTTGTCTGGTGCGGCAACGACTATCTCGGCATGGGACAGCATCCGGCGGTTGTTGCGGCGATGCATGAAGCGATCGATGTCGCGGGCGCCGGGTCCGGCGGGACGCGCAACATCTCCGGCACGACCCACTATCACGTCGAACTCGAGCACGAGCTGGCCGACCTCCACGGCAAGGAAGCCGCACTCGTCTTCACGTCCGGCTATATCGCCAATCAGGCGACACTCTCCACGCTGGCCCGACTGCTGCCTGACTGCGTGATTCTCTCCGACGCCGATAACCACGCCTCGATGATCGAGGGCATTCGACAGGGGCGCGGTGCCAAGCGGGTCTGGCGCCACAACGATCTGGGCGATCTCGAATCCATTCTGCAGGAGCTGGATCCTGCCTGTCCGAAGGTAATTGCGTTCGAGTCCGTCTATTCGATGGATGGCGACATCGCCCCGATTGGCGAGATCTGCGATCTTGCCGAGCGCTACGGTGCCATTACCTATCTCGATGAAGTCCATGCCGTCGGTCTCTACGGTCCGCGCGGCGGCGGCGTTTCAGAGCGCGACGGTGTCGCCCACCGTGTCGATATCATTGAAGGCACAATGGCCAAGGGCTACGGCCTGATGGGCGGATATATCGCCGCCAATGCCAATATTGTCGATGCGATCCGCAGCTATGCGCCCGGATTCATTTTCACGACGTCGATTGCGCCGGCCATTGCCGCCGGCGGCATCGCCAGCGTGCGTCACCTGAAGTCGAGCCAGGTCGAGCGCGAAGCTCATCAGGATGCCGCCAGACGCCTGCGTGCGCGTCTGACCGAGCGGGGATTGCCGGTCATGGAGAACGACAGCCATATCGTGCCCGTGCTGGTGGGCGATCCCGTCATGTGCAAGAGCCTGACCGACGAGTTGCTGCAGCGTTTCGCGATCTACGTCCAGCCGATCAACTACCCGACCGTGCCGCGCGGGACCGAGCGGATTCGATTGACTCCGTCTCCGGTGCACGATGATGGTATGATGGACGATCTCGTCGATGCACTCGACGAACTCTGGAACAAGATGAAACTCAAGCGTGCCGCCTGAAAAGACATCGTCCCGCGAGATCTATTTCGAACATGTTGTGGTCGGCCACAACGTCAAGGTCAGCGCGATTGATGCCAATACGGGCACGGAGGTTTCCATCACGGGGCCTGCAAATGCCGGGCAAAAGCAGCTCGAAGACGTCGCCCTGCGCAAGCTTCTCTACGTGATGTCGCGAAAATAGTACAAGCGTCGTTCCGGAACTGTCCCGCAGCGTCTGAAACTGCAATTGGATGGCAACAATTGGTGGCGGCTTGGCGTCCGCGACCAAGATGTGGTAATCAGCCCTGCTTCGGGCGGTTGCCGGATTCCATACCCCCTTTTTGACAAGGAAACCTGAGATGTCGATCACGGAGACCAGTGCGGGTGAAGATATCTTCCCCGATTTCTTCGCCGCGACGCTTGAAGAAAGCGATCCCGAGATTGCAAAGGCGGTGGCGCAGGAACTCAATCGCCAGCAGAACGAAATCGAGTTGATCGCTTCGGAGAATATCGTTTCCCGGGCTGTGCTCGAGGCCCAGGGGTCCGTGCTGACCAACAAGTACGCCGAGGGATATCCCGGACGGCGCTACTACGGCGGCTGCCAGTATGTCGATATTGCCGAGAACCTCGCGATCGACCGGGCAAAACAGCTGTTCGGTTGCGAATTCGCGAACGTCCAGCCGAATTCCGGATCACAGGCCAACCAGGGCGTGCTCATGGCTCTGGCGAAGCCCGGCGACACCCTGATGGGTCTTTCGCTCGCTTCGGGCGGCCACCTTACGCATGGCGCGCCGCCGAACCAGTCCGGCCGGTGGTTCAATGCCGTCCAGTACGGCGTGCGCCAGGACGATCACCTGATCGACTTCGACGAAGTCGAGCGGGTTGCGCATGAGGAGAAGCCTCAGATCATCATCGCGGGTGGCTCGGCCTATCCGCGGGTTCTGGACTTCGCCCGGTTCCGCGAGATCGCCGATGCTGTCGGTGCGTGGTTCATGGTCGACATGGCGCACATTTCCGGTCTGGTGGCGGCCGGCGTGCACCCGAGCCCGTTCCCGCACGCTCACGTGGCGACGACGACAACCCACAAGACGCTGCGCGGTCCGCGCGGCGGTCTGATCCTGACCAATGACGAAGACATCGCGAAGAAGGTGAATTCGGCGATCTTCCCGGGTCTGCAGGGCGGTCCGCTCATGCATGTGATCGCCGGCAAGGCCGTTGCGTTCGCCGAGGCGCTGAGGCCCGAGTACAAGACCTACATGCAGTCCGTGGCCGAGAATGCACGCGCTCTGGCCGCAACGCTGATGGATGCAGGGCTTGATATCGTCTCCGGCGGTACGGACACACACCTCATGCTGGTCGACCTCAGGCCGAAAGGCGTCACCGGCAAGGATGTCGAAGCCGCGCTCGGGCGTGCAAACATCACCTGCAACAAGAACGGCGTGCCGTTCGATCCGGAAAAACCGATGGTGACATCGGGGATCCGCCTTGGTACGCCGGCGTGCACGACACGCGGTTTCGGCATTGCCGAGTTCAAGCAGGTCGGCAACATGATCAATGAGGTCATCGACGGCCTGGCGGCAAACGGCGCGGATGGCAACGGCGCCGTGGAAGACAGCGTCAAGGCACGTGCGAAGGAACTTTGCGGACGCTTCCCGATCTATCGGGCATAGCGTTTGCTGAGGGCAGCGGGGAGAGACGACTTATGCGATGTCCGTATTGCGGAAGTGGCAACACTCAGGTCAAGGACTCTCGTCCGACCGAGGACAACACCGCAATACGGCGTCGCCGGTTCTGTCTCGACTGCAGCGGGCGTTTCACGACCTTCGAGCGCATTCAGTTGCGCGAACTGACCGTCGTCAAGAAAACCGGGCGGCGGGTCCCGTTCGACCGCGACAAGCTCATGCGCTCCGTTCAGGTTGCGCTGAGGAAACGGCCGGTCGAGCCTGAGCGGGTCGAGCGCATGGTCAGCGGAATCGTGCGCCGCCTCGAAAGCATGGGCGAAAACGACGTCAAGTCGGAGGTCGTCGGCAAGCTTGTCATGGAAGGATTACGGACGCTGGACGATGTGGCCTATGTCCGCTTTGCGTCCGTCTACAAGAATTTCCGTGAAGCCAAGGATTTCGAGGAACTGCTGGGGCAGCTCTCCGGCGACGAGGAACATCTCGAAGAAGAGGATGTCGACTGAGCCTGACGGCTCTCGGCATGGCTGACGTGTCAGACGAGCGTTTCATGAGGGCGGCTCTGTCTCTCGGGCGCCGCGCGCTGGGGCGGACGTCGTCGAATCCGCCTGTCGGCTGCGTCCTGGTGCAGGGAGACGGGACCGCGGCACGCATTGTCGGCCGCGGCTGGACCGCAGTGGGCGGCAGGCCTCACGCCGAGACGATTGCCCTGGACGCAGCAGGAGAAAAGGCGGAAGGCGCGACGGCCTATGTCACGCTGGAGCCTTGTTCGCATCACGGCGTTACGCCGCCCTGCGCTCTGGCGCTGATAGACGCGGGTGTGAAACGGGTCGTGACCGCACTCGAAGACCCCGATCCCCGCGTGGCGGGCAAGGGCCACGATATGTTGCGCGGCGCAGGCATCGAGGTTGTTGTCGGTGTTCTGGAAGAAGAAGCGCGGCGCAATCTGGCAGGCTATCTCTCCCGCCGTGTTCTGGAACGTCCCCGGGTCATCCTGAAGCTCGCGGTTTCGGCAGACGGCAAGATCGCGCCGGCAGGCGGCGGCCAACCCAACTCGATCACCGGCGATCTGGCGCGCAGGCGCGGGCATCTCATCCGGGCCCGAAGCGACGCCATACTGATAGGCAAGGGCACGGCTCTCGCCGACAATCCGTCCCTGACGTGCAGGCTGCCGGGACTTGAAGATCGGTCGCCCGTCCGTGTGGTCGTCGATGCACGCCTTGAACTCGACCCGGAGTCGGCGCTCGCAAGAACGGCCGAGAAGGTACCGGTCTGGATGCTTGCCGGTTCGGACCTGGACCCGGACCGTATGGCGGCTTTGACTGCTGGTGGCGTGGAGATTATCGGGTGTGCTCTCGATCAACACGGGAATATCGATCTGGCCGCCGCACTGCGCGATCTTGCAGAGCGCGGGATCAACACGCTCATGGTGGAAGGCGGAGCCACAGTCGCGACGAACCTGCTGAAGCTGGACTGCGTCGACGAGGTCGCCCTGTTCCGGTCGTCCACAGATGTCGGCGTGGATGGCGTCGAAGCGCTTGCCGGCATGGCACTGACCTCGATTACCGACGCTGGAGAGTTCCGTAGGGTCAATGAGTTGGCGCTTGGCCCTGACCGGCTGATCGCATATGAAAGGGTCCGCAATTCAAAGCCGGAACCCTGAACCGAGATGTTTACCGGAATTATCACCGACGTGGGGCAACTCGACTCCATCGAACAGCGCGGCGACACGCGGCTGACGATATCCTGCGCCTATGACGCGGATACGATCGATATCGGCGCGTCGATTGCGTGTTCCGGCATTTGCCTGACGGTGGTGGAGAAGGGGGCCGGTGCCGACGGACGGTCGTGGTTCAGCGTGGACGCATCGCAGGAGACGCTCGACCGTTCCACACTCGGACATTGGCGGGAAGGTGCTCCGGTCAACCTTGAGCGGTCACTGAAACTTGGCGATGAACTCGGCGGACATCTCGTCAGCGGGCATGTCGACGGGGTCGGCCGGATCGTGTCGATCGAAGACGAGGGCGACTCCCGGCGGTTCCGTTTTCGCGCGCCGGACGACCTCTCGCCGTTTATTGCGGCGAAAGGATCGATCTCGCTTGACGGGACGTCGCTTACGGTCAATGACGTCGACGGATCGGAATTCGGTGTGAACATCATTCCGCACACGCTCGAGGTGACCACGTGGGGACGCGCCCGAACCGGTGACGAAGTAAATATCGAGATCGACATGCTGGCGAGGTACGTGGCCCGCCTTGCCGAAACCCGGTCTCTACAAGGCTGACAGGAATGTACAGGGACTATCTTTCCTCAATCGAAGACGTCATCGAGGATGCGCGCAACGGGCGCATGTTCATCCTCGTCGACGCCGAGGACAGGGAGAACGAGGGAGACCTCGTGATTCCGGCGCAGATGGCGACGCCGGAAGCCATCAACTTCATGGCCAAACATGGCCGCGGCCTGATCTGCCTGACGCTCAATTCCGAGCGTGCCGATCAGCTTGAGCTCGAATATATGGCGCGCAGCAATCAGTCGCGCCATCAGACCGCCTTTACCGTTTCCATCGAGGCGCGCGAGGGCATCACGACGGGCATCTCGGCCCACGACCGCGCCCACACGATCGCGGTTGCCATCGATCCGACCCGTTCAAGCAACGACATTGTCAGCCCGGGCCACGTCTTTCCGCTCGTGGCACGCGACGGCGGCGTGCTTGTCCGCGCCGGACACACTGAAGCGGCCTGCGATGTCGCGCGGCTGGCCGGTCTCTATCCGGCGGGCGTGATCTGCGAGATCATGAAGGACGACGGCACCATGGCGCGGCTGCCGGATCTTGTGCAGTTCGCACAGCTTCACGGACTCAAGATCGCCACGATTGCCGACCTGATCGCCTATCGGCGCAAGTACGACAATTTCATCCGCCGTGACGTGCGAACGCAGATCAAGAGCGAGTTCGGCGGCGAGTTCGACCTGACGGTCTATGTCAACACGATCGAATATGCCGAGCACATCGCGCTGGTGAAGGGCGACGTGACGACCGACGAGCCGGTGCTGGTCAGAATGCATGCCGTCAATATTGTCGAAGACCTTGTCGGTGCCCATGTTGGCAGTGGCAGCCTGTTCCACAAGGCGATGGAGCGGATCGGCAAGGAGGGCAGGGGTGTGCTCGTCCTGATCCGTGACACGAGGCCTACAGTCGTGACCGACACAATAGCGAAGACGGCCCGCGAGCAGAGCGAGCAGGAAGGTGCGCGCAGACTGCTCGAATACGGGGTTGGCGCGCAGATCCTGCTGGATCTTGGCGTGCGGGACATGATCCTGCTGTCGAATTCGCCGGTCCGGAAGATCGTCGGACTGGAAGGATACGGACTGCAGGTCGTCGGCCAGGAGCCGATTGATGAGCCGGCGGGAACGTGAGTGATGTCTGAGCAGCAGAACAGGATTCTGATCATCGAGGCCCGGTTCTATCAGGACATCTCTGATGAGCTGGCCAAAGGCGCGATCGCGGCTCTTGAGTCTGCCGGCTGGGCCTACGACCGTGTCGAAGTGCCGGGGGCGCTGGAGATCCCGGGCACGATTGCCCTTGCGGGCGAGCGTTATGCGGGATACGTGGCGCTCGGCTGCGTCATCCGCGGCGAGACCAGCCACTATGACATTGTTGCCGGCGAGTCGGCGCGGGGCATCATGGATCTGACGATCCAGCGCGGCCTTGCGATCGGAAATGGCATCATCACGGTTGAGAACACGGATCAAGCCTGGGCGAGAGCGAGCGTTTCGGAGAAGGACAAGGGCGGCTTTGCCGCTTCGGCCTGTCTCGCCATGATCTCGCTCCGCTCCAAACTGCACGCCGACGCGACCACTTGAAAGAAGCAATGACCAAGACGCCGAAAAAATCCGTGGCCCGAAGTGCATCCCGTCTGGGCGCCGTGCAGGCGCTGTATCAGATGGATATTGCCCAGACCGATCTGTCCGACATCCTCGCGGAATTCGAGGCCCATCGTCTCGGACGGGAAATCGAAGGCGAGCAGTTCGTGGAGGCGGACGCTGCTTTCTTCACCGATATCGTGACGGGGGTCGTGCGCTCGCAGAGGAAACTCGACCCGGCCATCGACAACGTGCTGGCCGATAGCTGGACGCTGGCACGTCTCGACAGCACGCTGCGCGCGATCCTGCGCGCCGCGGCATTTGAAATGATGGAGCGCAGGGACGTACCCCCACGCGTGATCATCAACGAGTATGTCGATGTGGCGCATGCGTTTTTCGAGAATGACGAACCGGGTTTCGTCAACGGCGCGCTCGACAGACTGGCCCGCTCCGTGCGCGGTGCCGAACTCGATCATGGCAAAACCGCCTGAAACTCCGAAGTCGATGCAGCCGGACTCGCCCGAACAGGCGATGATCCAGGACATCCTTGCGCCGCTGACCGCGGAGAATGCAGGGGCGTGCGGATTGCGCGACGATGCGGCCAGCATTCTTTGCGAGGCCGGCTCCGGTCTCGTGATCACCAAAGATATGGTCGTTGAAGGGGTCCATTTCCCTGCGGGCGAGGAGCCCGGGCTTGTTGCGCGCAGGGCGTTGCGCGTGAACCTCTCCGATCTGGCCGCCAAAGGTTCACGGCCCAATGGATATCTGCTGGGTCTTGCCCTGCCGGATCCGGGTGACAGAGATTGGCTGGAGCGTTTCGCGGCAGGCCTCGCTGAAGATCAGGAGCTGTTCGGCTGCAGCCTCGTCGGCGGCGATACAGTGGCGACGCCCGGGCCGGTGACCGTCTCGATCACGGCGTTCGGGCAAACGGGCGGAAACGGCATCGTGCGGCGCGAGGGTGGCCGGCCAGGCGACATCGTCTATGTGTCCGGCACTATCGGCGATGCGGCGCTGGGTCTGCAGTTGCGTCTGGACCGGGCCGGCGACTGGGCGAGTGCGCTCGATGAAGGGGGGCGGGCCTTTCTTCTCGACCGCTACACGCTTCCGCAACCCCGCGTCTCGCTCGCCGACGCGGTGGCGCAATTCGCCCGGGCGTCGATGGACATATCGGACGGCTTTGCGGGGGACCTGACCTTGTTGTGCTGGGCATCCGGCACGGGAGCGGAGATCGACCTCCACAGAATTCCCATGTCCGGCGCAGCGAAATGTGCTTTCGACGCCGAGAACGCCCTGATCGATACCATTCTTGGCGGCGGTGATGACTACGAGATCCTCTGTGCCGTCGGGTCGGATCAGGCCGATACGTTCGAATCGGCTGCCGCAGCTCGCGGAATTGCCGTTCAGGCGGTTGGAAAGCTCACCGAAGGTTCGGGTGTGAATATTCGCGACGGGGACGGCCGGGTGATCGACCTGAAAGCGCGGTCTTACAGTCATCTCTGACGTGACATTGAATACCATTGCGCCTCCGGACGCGGTCGCCTAGGGTCGCCGCCATGTCAGTCGTTGCTCCCGCTCATTCCCATACCGATGACCGTCTCGCGCGCAAGAATGCGTTCATTCTCTGCGCGGCCCAGGCGCTTTACGGTGCAGGCGCGTCGATCATCATCACCCTTGGCGGCCTGGTCGGTCACTATCTGGCCATCGACAAGGGACTCGCGACGCTTCCGGTGACGACATACGTGCTTGGCACGGCCATCTCGACAGTTCCTGCCTCGCTGTTCATGAAGGCGGTCGGGCGGCGCATCGGTTTCATGGTCGGTGCCGGCTTCGGGGTCGCGAGCTCGCTTCTGGCGGTCTACGCGATTTTCAACGGCAGCTTCTGGCTGTTCTGCCTGGCGACGTTCCTGGCCGGCGGATATCAGGCGTCCAGCATGTACTACCGCTTTGCCGCCGCCGATACGGCGAGTGACGCGTTCAAGGCCAAGGCGATTTCCTGGGTGCTTTGCGGCGGCATTGCCGCGGCCATTCTCGGCCCGCAGGTCGTGATCTGGACCAAGGGGCTGTTCGAGCCGGTGCTGTTCGCCGGGACGTTCGCGGCATCCGCGGGGCTTTCCCTGCTCGGGTTCGCGATCCTGAATTTCGTGGATATTCCAAAGCCTTCCGAGCAGGTGTTCGATCAGCCGCCGCGGCCGCTGGCGGAAATCCTGCGTCAAAGGCGCCTGCTGGTGGCTATTTTCTGCGGCATGGTCAGCTACGGCATCATGAACCTGGTCATGACGGCGACGCCGCTTGCCATGGTGGCCTGCAATCACACCGTCGACGACGCGGCCTTTGTCATCCAGTGGCATATTCTCGCGATGTTCGTGCCAAGCTTCTTTACCGGCAATCTGATCAACCGGTTTGGTGTCGAGCGTGTCATCGCGGTCGGGTGCGTGCTTCTTGCGGGCGCCGGCATCGCGGCGCTCTCGGGAATCGGCATCATCCACTTCTGGGTTGCACTGGTCCTGCTCGGCGTCGGCTGGAATTTCGGATTTGTCGGCGCCACGACGATGGTCACGGACTGCTACCGCCCGTCCGAGCGCAACAAGGTCCAAGCGGCCAACGACATGGCGGTTTTCGCCACTGTCGCTTTTGCCTCGTTCTCTTCGGGCAATCTGCTGCACCATATCGGGTGGGAAGCCGTGGCATGGAGCCTGTTCCCGTTCGTTGCCGTTGCTATGGCTCTCATTCTTCTGCAGGCCTTCTCGTCGCGCCGGACCGCCTGAGCCAGCCGATACAAATGTCAATTACGCCGGTTGCCGGCAAAAAAAGCGCCGCTCCCGAAAGAGCGGCGCTCGCTTGAGTCATGCCGACGTGTATTCGCTTATGATCCTGCCTTTCAGGCCGCCAGGTCGAAGCGGTCGGCGTTCATGACCTTGGTCCAGGCCGCAACGAAGTCGCGCACGAACTTCTCTTGGTTGTCGTCCTGGGCATAGACCTCGGCGTAGGCCCGCAGGATCGAGTTGGATCCGAAAACCAGGTCCGCGCTCGTGGCCGTCCATTTGACATCGCCCGAATTGCGATCGCGGATCTCGTAGGTGCCGCTTTCTTCAACGTGATGCCAGCTGTTGGCCATGTCGGTGAGGTTGACAAAGAAGTCCGTGGTCAACGCGCCTTCGCGGTCGGTAAACACGCCGTGCTTGCCGCCGTCGTGGTTGACGCCCATCACGCGCATGCCGCCCAGCAGGACTGTCATCTCCGCTGCCGTGAGCCCCAGAAGCTGTGCCCTGTCGAGCATCATTTCTTCTGCGGAAACGGCATAAGCCTCTTTCTGCCAATTGCGGAACCCGTCGGCCACCGGTTCCAGAACGTCGAAGCTGTCGGCATCGGTCTGCGATGCATCCGCGTCTCCGCGTCCCGGAGTGAACGGGACGTCGGCATCGAAACCTGCGTCCTTGATCGACTGTTCAATTCCGACATTGCCGGCCAGAACGATGACATCAGCGATGGATGCACCAGCTTCTGCTGCAATGGGCTCGAGAACGCCGAGGACTTTTGCCAGGCGCGCCGGTTCGTTGCCTGCCCAGTCTTTCTGGGGTGCAAGGCGGATGCGCGCACCATTGGCGCCGCCGCGCTTGTCGGAGCCGCGGAATGTCCGCGCGCTGTCCCAGGCCGTCGCGATCAGTTCGGCAGAGCTCAGACCGCTGCTGGCGATCTTGGCCTTGACGGCTGCCACGTCGTAGTCCGTGTTGCCGGCCGGGATGGGATCCTGCCAGATCAGATCTTCAGCCGGGACGTCCGGGCCGAGATAGTTGGCACGGGGGCCCATATCGCGGTGCGTGAGCTTGAACCAGGCGCGGGCGAAGGTGTCGGCGAAATACTCTGGGTCTGACTTGAATTTCTGGCAGATCTCGTTGTAGATCGGGTCGACCTTCATCGCCATGTCGGCATCGGTCATCATCGGGTTGCGCCGGATCGACGGGTCAGTCGCGTCAATCGGCTTTTCCTCTTCCGGCATGTCGACCGGCTCCCACTGCCACGCTCCGGCGGGGGATTTCTTCAGCTCCCATTCGTAGTTGAACAGGTAGTCGAAGTAGCCCATGTCGAACTTGGTCGGCTCTTTCGTCCATGCCCCTTCGATGCCGGACGTGAATGCCTTTGACGCCGTTGCTCCGTGATCGGGGTTCGCCCAACCGAAGCCCTGAGCCTCGATACCGGCCGCTTCAGGTTCAACACCGATATTGTCGCCTGCGACGCCGCCGTGCGCCTTGCCGACGGTATGACCGCCGCAGGTCAGTGCCGCGGTTTCTTCGTCATTCATCGCCATCCGCGCAAAGGTTTCGCGGACATGATGCGCGGTTTTGGCCGGATCAGGATTTCCGTTCACGCCTTCCGGGTTGACGTAGATCAGTCCCATGTGAACGGCGGCCAGGGGGTTTTCGAGCGTCGAGGCATCATCGAGGTCGCCGTAACGGTTCTCGGACGCTGCAAGCCATTCCTGCTCGGATCCCCAGTAGACGTCGGTCTCAGGGCCCCAGATGTCTTCGCGGCCGAAGCCGAAGCCGAATGTCTTCAAGCCCATGGACTCATAAGCCATATTGCCGGCGAGAATGATCAGGTCGGCCCATGACAGCGCATTGCCGTATTTCTTTTTGACGGGCCAGAGCAGGCGGCGGGCCTTGTCCAGACTGGCGTTGTCCGGCCAGGAATTCAGCGGAGCGAAGCGGATATTGCCGGAACCGGCGCCGCCACGCCCATCCTGCAAGCGGTATGAGCCGGCGGAGTGCCATGCGAGCCGGATCATCAATCCGCCATAGTGGCCCCAGTCAGCCGGCCACCAGTCCTGACTGTCTGTCATCAGCGCTTTCACGTCGGCTTTCACCGCCTCGAAGTCCAGAGCCTTGACGGCTGTCCGGTGGTCGTAGTCGCTGTCCATCGGATTGGTGCGGGCACCGTGCTGGTGCAGGATGTCGAGATTGAGCGCGTTCGGCCACCATTTGGTCACCGGTTTTTCCATCGACGTGTTGCCCCCGTGATTCACCGGGCAGCCACTGAGTCCATGAGGTTCGTTTCCGTCCATGCGGGTCTCCATCGTTCTGAAATGACGCTTCCGAAAGTGTTGTTCCGCTTGGTGTAGACGGATTTCGCCATTAATTCTAATTGAATGTCCTAACCGCCGTGATAAGTTGAGCAAATGATTAGTTTCACCATCAAGCACCTGCGCTATTTCGATGCTCTGGCGAGGCACGGTCACTTCGGCCGGGCGGCGGAGGCCTGTGCCATCACTCAGCCGGCACTGTCGCTCCAGATCAAGGAACTGGAGACGATGCTCGGAGCATCACTGGTTGAACGCTCGGCCCGGCAAATAAGAATGACGACGCTGGGAGAAGAGTTCCTGGCGCGCGCAAGAAAGATCCTGGTCGACGTTGACGAGCTCTCGGAGCTTGTGCGGTCTACCGACGGCCCTCTCAAAGGGACGCTTCGTATGGGCGTCATCCCGACCGTCGCGCCATACCTGCTGCCTGCCATCATCAGAGAACTGTCGGAGCGTCTCCCAGACCTCGAACTCCAGCCGCGCGAGTCGATCACCCAGTCACTGGTCGAGGATCTGCAGCAGTCCCGCCTGGATTTTGTCATAGCGGCCTTGCCCATTTCCGAACCGGCACTGCGTGAATTCGCGCTTTTTGATGAGGACTTCCTCCTGGTGCGACCGCCAGGGGATGCAGACAAGCCTGTTCCGAGTCCGGAGAAGCTTCAGGACATGAAGCTCCTGCTTCTGGAGGAGGGACATTGTTTCCGCGATCAGGCGCTGTCCTTCTGTGACATGAAACCCACGGATCCGATCTATCTGATGGAGGGGAGTTCTCTATCCACTCTGGTTCAGATGGTCAGCGCGGGACTGGGTGTGACGCTGATTCCCGAGATGGCCTTGCCGCTGGAGACGCATAACACTTCTGTCGCGATCTCACGCTTTCCGGGAGAATCGCCCAAACGCACGGTGGGCATGATCTGGCGAAAGACCAACCCGCTCGGCAAACAGCTCGAGGAATTGGGTGCGCTTGTTCGTCAGATCGGGCAGGCTCAGAAAGACGGCATCATCAAGTAATCACTGCGTTTTCAGGGGATCGTGCCGGCGACGTGGTGCGACGCTCGGACAGAAACTCGCCAAAGAATTCCCTATGCTGGTCGCGGTCGCCGCGCTTCGATTTTGGCACCGTGTTTATGAGTCCAAGTGCCTAGTTGCTTTGCACCGCCAGTTTTGGCATTGTCCGCGCGACCTCAGGTCGCCGGGGGTGAATCGAGGGGATTTGCCGCGGTTCATTTGCGCCGCTTTCACTTTCCTGACTTCCCGGTGCACAGACTGAACTTCTATCAAGGGCAAACTCATGAGCAATGCTATCTGGCTAATCATCGCCTGTGGCGCGCTGTCGATCGTATATGGCGTTTGGGCCATCCGGTCGGTCATGGCAGCCGACGCGGGCAATCAACGCATGCAGGAGATTGCAGGCGCCATCCAGGAAGGCGCCACGGCATATCTTTCGCGCCAATACACGACGATCGGTATCGCCGGCGTCGTGATCTTTTTCATCGTCGCTTACCTGCTCTCGATTACGGTTGCGATCGGCTTCGCGATCGGCGCGGCGCTGTCCGGCGTCGCCGGCTTCATCGGAATGCTGGTTTCGGTTCGCGCAAATGTGCGCACCACACAGGCTGCCAGCCAGAGTCTCGCCGGCGGTCTTGAGATCGCATTCAAGGCGGGCGCCGTCACCGGCATGCTCGTTGCCGGTCTGGCCCTGCTTTCGGTTGCCGTTTACTACGCCATTCTGACCCTTGGTCTCGGTCTCGATACGACCGACCGCACCATCATCGATGCGCTTGTGGCGCTCGGTTTCGGCGCTTCGCTGATTTCGATCTTCGCACGTCTGGGCGGCGGCATCTTCACCAAGGGCGCTGACGTCGGCGGCGACCTAGTCGGTAAGGTCGAAGCCGGTATCCCCGAGGACGATCCGCGCAATCCGGCGACCATCGCCGATAACGTCGGAGACAATGTCGGTGACTGTGCTGGCATGGCTGCCGACCTGTTCGAAACCTACGCGGTGACGGTCGTCGCGACGATGGTTCTGGCCTCGATCTTCTTCGCCGGACAGGACATCGTCGGTTCCGTGATGCTCTATCCGCTGATGATCGGCGCCGTCTGCGTCGTCACTTCGATTATCGGCACGTTTTTCGTCAAGCTCGGTGCCAACCAGAACATCATGGGCGCGCTCTACAAGGGTGTGATCGCCACCGGCGTGCTGTCGCTCGTGGTTCTGTGGCCGGTGACGTCGACGCTGATCGGCATGGACACGGTCCTGACGGTCGGCGCCAAGAGCTTTACCGGCACGAGCCTGTTCATCTGCGGTGCGGTCGGTCTCATCGTCACGGCGCTCATCATCGTCGTTACGGAGTATTACACCGGCGTCAACTTCCGCCCCGTCAAGAGCGTGGCGGCCGCATCGGTGACCGGTCACGGCACCAACGTGATTCAGGGCCTTGCCGTCTCGCTCGAAGCGACCGCGCTGCCGGCACTGATCATCATCGCCGGTATCATCATCACGTACTCGCTGGCCGGTCTGTTCGGCATTGCGATCGCGGTGACGACGATGCTTGCCATTGCGGGCCTGATTGTGGCGCTCGACGCATTCGGCCCTGTGACCGACAATGCCGGCGGTATCGCTGAAATGTCGGAACTGCCGGAAGATGTCCGCAACACCACGGATGCGCTCGACGCCGTTGGCAACACCACCAAGGCGGTGACCAAGGGCTACGCCATCGGTTCGGCGGGTCTCGGCGCGCTGGTGCTGTTCGCGGCCTACACCGAAGACCTGAAGTTCTTCATCGCCAATCCGGAGAAATTCCCGTTCTTCCAGGGCGTTACGCTCGACTTCTCGCTGTCCAACCCGTACGTGGTGGTCGGCCTGTTCTTCGGCGGTCTGCTGCCATACCTGTTCGGCGCGATGGGCATGATGGCCGTCGGCCGTGCCGGCGGTGCGGTCGTTGAGGAAGTTCGCCGCCAGTTCAAGGAAAAGCCCGGCATCATGGAAGGCACGGAGCGTCCGGACTACGGTCGTGCGGTCGACATGCTGACCAAGGCGGCGATCAAGGAGATGATCATTCCGTCGATGCTGCCGGTGCTGTCTCCGATCGTCGTTTTCGTTGTTATCAGCTGGGTCGCGGATAAGTCGGCTGCGTTCTCCGCAGTTGGCGCCATGCTGCTCGGCGTCATCATCACCGGCCTGTTCGTCGCAATCTCGATGACAGCCGGCGGCGGTGCCTGGGACAATGCCAAGAAGTACATCGAGGACGGCAATCACGGCGGCAAGGGCTCCGAAGCCCACAAGGCGGCCGTGACCGGCGACACGGTCGGTGATCCCTACAAGGACACGGCCGGTCCTGCGGTCAACCCGATGATCAAGATCACGAACATCGTCGCTCTGCTGCTGCTGGCCGTGCTGGCGCACTGACGCG
This sequence comes from Hyphomicrobiales bacterium, assembly GCA_965198845.1. Classification (GTDB taxonomy): domain Bacteria; phylum Pseudomonadota; class Alphaproteobacteria; order Rhizobiales; family JAJFHC01; genus CBDAQD01. Next base: position 3,468,526 of record CBDAQD010000002.1, on the reverse strand, counting down.
GTTCTGATCACAAGAAAGAAGCCCCGCGGCGATGCTGCGGGGCTTTTCTTTTTGTCGCTGGGGCGCCGTTCCTGACCGGCGGCCGCTTGGTTTAGCTTGCCGGGCCGGGGTCGAAACGTCCGATGTTCTGGAAGAGCTGCTGGAGAATGCCCAGTTCCTTGCCTCTGGTCGGCGTCTCGCGGGAAATGAAATCGATGATCTTGCCGTCTTCGAGGCCGTAATGCGCGAATTTCTCCACCCGGTCCTCGGAATCGAAGCGAACGGCGAGAATCTCGCGGTTTGTCACATTGGGCTGGAAGAACGCGACATGCTCCACGGTGCTGGAGATGTAGTAGTAGCTGTCGCCCGTGGCGTTGATCGTCGCCGTCGTCGACGGCGATCCGAGCAGGGCCTCCACCTCCGTCTTGCTCTGGCCGACCTGCAGTTTCTGCATGGCCTCGCCTTTCGGCAGGTAGCCCCGATAATCGACAATCGGGCTGCAAGCCGCCGTGGCGACACCAAGGGTCAGTGCGATTGCAAGCGCACGTGGAGAAGGAATGAGCCGAAGGGCCTTGATTTCAAAGATTTTACGCAATGGCCGCAACTCCGGGCATTCTGCGCAATATGCGCGTGAACTTGACGTACCCCGGTGAAGTTTAAAATTCAACTCTTGTGTATCCGTCTGATTTGCCTTATGCCGCGCGCCTAGAAAGCTTGAATGCGATGTTTCTCAACAAAATTTTCCGCTCACGGCCGGACAGAGACGCCGGGTTTCTGATTTATGGGTCGATTGTGGCGCAGTCGCGGCAGTCATCATTTTTCCGCGATTTGGGCGTGGAGGACAGTTTCGAGGGGCGATTCGAAATGCTGGTGCTGCACGTCTATCTGGTCCTGAACCGCCTGAAACGCGAAGGGCAGGCCGGTGACGACGTCGGCCAGGCGCTGTTCGACACATTTTTCGCGGATCTCGACACGTCGATGCGCGAGTTGGGTGTCGGTGACCTGTCGATCGCCAAGAAGGTCAAGGCGCTTGCATCCGCCTTTTATGGCCGCGTCGGCACCTACGATGAAGCGGTCCGGAGCAATGACCGGGACGGTCTCTCGGATGCTCTCGTCCGCAACGTCTTCGGCAATGACGAGGCATCCGCCGGTTCGGCCGACGTGCTGGCCGGATACGTGTTCGATTCGCTGGAAACGTTGAGCAACGTCGAATTTGGTGAGCTGATGCAAGGCGAATTGGAGTTTGCCTCAGTCGGCTGACTTGCATTTTTGAAAGACCTGAAAATCCGGGAGAAGATCAAAATGGCGACGGGCTCGTCGGATCGCGAATGGCATCATGTTGTGAAGGCATCGGACGTGCCTGAAGCCGGGATCGATGTGTCGATCGATGCGGATCCCGAAGAATGTGCGGCAACCGCGCAACGGCTTGGCGTATCGGAAATCCGGGCGCTTTCGCTGAAAGTGTCAGTGAAGCCGTGGCGCAAGGGAGGATTGCGTGTCGACGGCCGGGTGAGGGGGCATGTGACCCAGCCCTGCGTGGTCACGCTTGAGCCGGTTGAAGACCTGGTCGAGGAGAGCTTCAAGGCTCTGTTTGCGGCCGAATCGGAAACGGCGCGCGTTGTTGCCGACGCTGAAATCGTGATCGATGCGATGGAAGACGATGACCCCCCTGAAGCTCTGAATCGCGGAGAGGTGGATGTTTGCCAGATTGCCATCGAGCATCTGGCGCTGGGGATAAATCCCTATCCGCGCAAGGACGGCGTATCGCTTGAAGATGAGTTGCCGTCGCAAGACGGAGAAGTGCCTGAAACTTCGAAGAAAACGGGCGCTTTCGATGTGCTGGGCACATTGAAATCAGGCGCCGGTGAAGGGTGACAGGCGGACCGTTTTCAACCGATAAACTTTCCGGTTGTGTCGGATAACCTATAGAGTATGGTCCTCACGGCTTGCCGCAGCCGACATTTGTTTGCGTTGCAAGAGGGGAACAGGCGAGTGAAGGCAGGCAGCCTTTTGAAACAATGAATCGGAAGTTGACTATAGCTCTCGACGCCATGGGCGGTGACCACGGTGTCGATACCGTCGTGCCCGGAGCTGCCGAGGCCCTGCTGCGTCATCCGGACATCCGGTTCGTGTTCTTCGGCGACAGCGCCGCGATCGATCCGTTGCTGGAAGAGTATTCCGGACTCCGGGCGGCGTCGGAAGTGGTGCATACGGATGTCGCCGTTGCGATGGACGACAAACCGAGCCAGGCGTTGCGGCGGGGCCGCAATGTCAGCAGCATGTGGAAGTCGATCGTCGCCGTCAGGGATGGCGATGCCGATGTCGCCGTGTCAGCCGGCAATACCGGCGCACTGATGGCGATGGCGAAAGTCGTTCTCAAAACCATGCCCAATATCGAGCGGCCGGCGATTGCCGCCATCTGGCCGACACTGCGTGGGGAAAGCATCGTTCTGGACGTTGGCGCCACAATCGGTGTCGACGCGACCCAGCTCGTGCAGTTCGCGGTGATGGGTGAGGCGATGGCGCGGGCGATCTTCGGCGTTCGCGAGCCGTCGGTCGGTCTTTTGAATATCGGTGTCGAAGAGGTGAAGGGCCTTGACGAGGTCAAGGAAGCCGGCCGGCGCCTTCGGGAATTCGATCTGCCGATCAAATATTACGGCTTTATCGAAGGCGACGACATCGGACGCGGCACGGTCGACGTTGCGGTGACCGAAGGTTTCAGCGGCAATATTGCCTTGAAGACCGCGGAAGGGACCGCTAAGCAGATTGGCGAATATCTGAGGCTCGCGATGCAGCGCTCGCTGATGGCCCGGATCGGATACGTTTTCGCGCGCGGCGCATTCCAGGTGCTTCGGGAGAAAATGGATCCGAGAACGTCAAACGGTGGCGTGTTTCTCGGCCTGAACGGGATCGTCATCAAGAGCCATGGAGGAACGGACGCGATGGGTTTTGCTAGCGCAATCGATCTTGCCGTCGATATGGCTCGTAACGACCTTGTATCCAAGATCGCGACTGACCTGGAGATTATCTACAATCCGGCCGCATCGGACGACGGGGCCAACGAAAAGAAAGCGACCGCATAGTGAGTACGACCAGGTCCGTGTTTTTGGGAAGCGGTGCCTACCTTCCCGAGAAAGTCATGACGAATGCCGATCTGGCAAAAATCGTCGACACGAGTGACGAGTGGATCGTCGAGCGTTCCGGCATTCGGGAACGCCGCGTAGCCGCGGACGGCGAGATGACGTCCGATATGGGGACGAAATCATCGATCGCCGCGATTGAAGACGCCGGTATCGATGCCCAGGACATCGATCTGATCATTCTGGCGACGGCAACACCCGATCAGACATTCCCCGCGACCGCCGCCACGGTGCAGGCGCAGCTCGGAATCACGCACGGTGCGGCGTTTGACCTCCAGGCTGTGTGTTCGGGCTTTGTCTATGGTCTGGCCGTGGCCGACAATTTTCTCAGGTGCGGGCAGCACAAGACCGCCCTGGTGATCGGCTCGGAGACCTTTTCGCGCATCCTCGACTGGGAGGACCGGACGACCTGCGTGCTGTTCGGTGACGGTGCTGGTGCGGTCGTGCTCCAGGCGCAAGAGCAGCCGGGTGAGATGACTGACAAGGGCATCTTCTCGACACATATCCGTTCGGACGGCCGGTACCGCGAGAAGCTTTACGTCGATGGCGGTCCGTCGAGCACGATGACGACCGGCCATCTGCGGATGGAAGGGCGGGAAGTGTTCCGTCATGCCGTCACCAACATTGCCAGCATCATGAAGGAAGCCATTGAAGCCAATGGCCTGGAGCCAAACGATATCGACTGGTTTGTCCCGCATCAGGCTAACAAGCGGATCCTGGACGGGACCGCACGCCGGCTCGGCCTGACCGACGAAAAGGTGGTTGTCACACTCGACAAGCACGGCAATACGTCTGCGGCTTCGATCCCGCTTGCACTCGACACGGCGCGCAAGGACGGCCGTATCAAGGACGGAGATCTGATCCTGATGGAAGCAATGGGCGGCGGATTCACCTGGGGTGCGGCGCTGGCACGCTGGTAATCGTCAGATCTACCGGCCAATTTCCCAAATCATGTTGTAAAAATCCCTCGATTCCAAATATTTCGAACGCTTTTCTAAGGTCTCGTATTGACCATGGGCGGGGGCAGGCCTACCCTGTGAACGCTTTGGAACGATGTGAGGTAGGTCCTATGGGGGGGAAGACGCTGACACGTGCGGACTTGAGTGATGCGGTCCATCAACAGGTCGGCCTTTCGCGAAGTGAATCCGCGGATCTTGTGAAGTCTGTCCTCGACAAGATCACCGATACCCTGGTTCAGGGAGAGACGGTGAAACTGTCGTCATTCGGTACATTTGCCGTGCGCAGTAAAGGCGGCCGAATCGGCAGAAATCCCAAGACCGGACAGGAAGTGCCGATCACCCCGCGCAGGGTTCTCGTGTTTCGACCGAGCCATGTTCTCAAGAACCTGATCAATATGCTTACACCCGGAGCCGATTGAGCCGGACATCCGGTTGCCTGCCGCATCGGGTCAGGTGATTTACTGGAGTCAGAGTTTTGGAAAAGTCGCCGGAAGCATTTCGAACCATTAGCGAAGTGGCGACCGAGCTTGACGTGCCGCAGCACGTATTGCGGTTCTGGGAAAGCAAGTTTTCCCAGGTGAGGCCGATGAAGCGGGGCGGTGGCCGTCGGTATTACAGGCCGCAGGACATTGAACTGCTCAAGGGCATTCGCCACTTGCTTTACGGCGAGGGCTACACGATCCGCGGCGTCCAGAAAATCCTCAAGGAGAACGGCGTCGCCAAGGTCATCGGCAGCGTTCACGGGGCGCCATTGGCGAGTGACACGCCCGATACCGCGGCTTCTGTTCCGATCTCCGAAGCGGCTCCGGTGGCCGTCGATGAGGCGACGCTCAATGCCGTGCAATCCGCCTCAGGCCTGTCCCGCGAGCAGGTACAGGTTCTGCAGGCCACGCTCTATGAACTCTCCGAGATCAAGCGGATCGTCGACGACTGCAAGGAATAAAGTCTGATCTCTGCGCTCAGCAGGACACGCAGCCGTCTGCGTTTCTGTTGAGTTCCGTATTCAGCGGGTTGTCTAGGTCGACTGTCGAATAGCCGATCAGCCTGCCGGTGAAATAGATCCTCTCGACGATGCCGGCGCGGGCGCCGCGGCGGACTTCCGATCTGCGCTGTGACAGCCGGGCCGCAGGGACCTTCGTTGTGCCGTAGCGCTCCCATTGGCCGCCGGCCAGCCGGTAGGCTCTGAGATAGACATAGCCGCCCTGCCGCCTCAGCCGCACGATGAACTGGTTTCCGCCGACGGCGTAAATGCCGTTCCGCTCGGATTTTCCGGCGGCCGCGTCGCCAGGCATAAGCGTTGCCGCTGCGAACACGACGGCCAAAGCCGCTGCGATGTTTCGAATGAGCTTTGTCATGCGTCACATCCTACACCGATGCGCTGACGCGCCCAATTCACGGTTTGGGCGTTGTCGCTCACGTTCCGGCGACGGTGGCACGACCGGGCCGCTTATCGGGCGGCCGTGAGCATCCTGGCAATCGGATCATCCTTGCCGCGACGCTGCGCGTAATCGAGTGCCGTCCGGTTCCACTGATCGCGAATTTCCGTGTTCGCGCCGTGTTTCAGAAGCAGCCGTGCGATTGCGGGATGATTTCTGTAGGCCGCGAGAATCAGGGCCGTTACGCGCTCCGCATCGATCCAGTCGACGGAGGCTCCATGTGCGATGAGCAGTTCGGCAATTTCGAGCCGACCGTCGCGTGCTGCAAATATCAGAGCCGTGTTCCTGACAGAGTCATGCGCGTCCGGATCGGCGCCATTCTTAAGCAGTCTGGTGACTTCCGGAACGTTGCCGTTCTTTGTCGCCGTGATCAGAGGGGGATCGATCTCTGCCGCGGCGGCTGAGCCGGCCGAAACGGCAATCAGAACTGCTGCAAGAATGCCGATCAACCGTGTCATGGCGGCCCGGATCCGGGCTCAGAGTGCCGGTCTAGTCCGGCTGTCTGAAGGGTTTCGCTTTCAGGCGTGTCCGGTGCGGCGGATGCAGGGGCGTGTCGGGGCCCTGAAAATATGTTTTCTGCCATTTTCGCTTCTGGGCATCCGAGCCGTCGACCATAAGATCCTGATTGAAACTGTTCCGGCTCTCCGCGTAGTCGCTGAAATCTGCCGACAACCCTGTGTCCTCCTCCAGAGGCTGCAGGATCGGATCGAACCTCTCGACGAGACCCCGCGGGATCGGGAAGAAATTGCAGAACGGCTCATCCTTCTCAAACCGTATCCGCCTTTCCTTGTCCGTGAACAACCAATTCATTGTGAATGTAAACGGCAGCCATTCGGTCTCGACGACGCCGGTCAGACCGAAGATCCCGGCTTTGGGGAGATTCGCCGGACCGCTGACCCACAGATCGTAGCCTGGCTCGGTCCGCATCAGGCCCGAAACGTGAAACGTCAGGATGCCGCTTCCGAAATGGCTGATCGCTACGACTGGTGCCTCGGCGTCATCCGGGAGGATCTCAATGTCGCCAAGTTCTCTGCCGCCATTCCAGACCGGCCGGACACAGCAATTCCCAGCCGTGCGAATTGGCAATATTGAGCGGCAGGCACCGATAGGCGTACTGGTCGGGTGTCGCGTCCATCCATGCCCGGGTCTGAGGTGCGGGCCGGATGCTTATAGTCTGTCCTTCAGGCAGATAGCAGTCGAGAATCAGTGGCAATTCAGATTGTCGAGCATCGGCCACGGCGCCTGGTGCAAAATCGACTGACGCGTCGTTGTCCTGCACATTGTCGTTGGCGTGAATCTCTCTGATTTCCAGTCCATCCATCGCTACCGGCACCCCGCTTGAGCCTCGCGTGTCAGCGACTCGCCGATTCTGCGAATCGCCAGACAATGATGTCATAAATGTCACACGGGCGGTAATTATGTTGCGCCAGTGTGAAATTAACGGATCATTAAGGGTGTAACCTTGCCGCGCGAAGGTATTTCCGGTAGTTAAAAAAGGGCGAAATAAAGGCGATAGCGCGTCAAACTTAAGAGCTGGTTGGGGGGCTCATGGGCTGGGAGTTTCGTGTACTGATCGGGGGGCTGCTACTGGCGGGGCAGGTTTCCGTGGCTCAGGCCATGTCACTCAGAGACGCCGTCCAGATCACCGTTCGCCAGCATCCTTCCGTTGCCGCTGCCAGGGCCGACCGCAGGGCAACCGGCTACGAATTGCGCCAGGCGCAAGGGCGCCTGCTTCCTCAAGTCAATGTGATCGCTGACGTCGGTTATCAGAAGATCGACCAGCCCCAGGGCAAATCTCCCGACGTCAACAACAAGTGGCGCATGCGCGAAGAAGCGACCGTCACGGTGCAGCAAATCCTGTTCGACTTCTGGGATCGCGCCAACGACATTTATCGCAACGCTGCGCGAATCGATGCATCCGCATTCCGTGTGATGGAGCGGTCCGAGGCACTCGGACTGAGAGCCGTCGAAGCCTATATCGATGTCCGCCGGCATTCGCGGCTGCTGGACATCGCACGTGACAACGTGCGCCGGCATCAGCAGATCCTGGAGCTGGTCAAGGGCCGCCGCCAGGGCGGCAAGGCCTCGCAGGGCGAAGTCGATCAGGCGGCGCAGCGGGTCGAGGCGACAAAAGCGGTCGTAGCGGAAATCAAGCAGTCTCTGCTCGAATCCCAGGGCCGTTTCCGGAACGTCATCGGGCGGGAGCCCGGGCCGCTGCAGCCGATCTATCTGCCCCGCGGTCTCCCTGGTACGCGGGCAGCGGCCGTCAGAATGGCATCTTCAGGGAATCCGACAATCAAGGCGGCGGAAGCCGACTTCGATGCCGCGAAGTTCACGCGCGAGCAGGCGCGGTCAGGCTACTTCCCGCAAGTCACGCTCGAGGGACGCGCCTCGTTCGGCGATGACGTGAACGGAACGCCCGGTCCCAATGAAGACCTTCTCGGCAAGGTGGTGGTGACGTGGAACCTGTTCGACGGTCTGATCACGACGAACAGAAATCGTGCTGCGGCCGAGCGCATGGCCCAGGCGGAAGCGGAGCGTCTGGCGCGGATCCGGGAAACGTCCGAAGCCGTGGACAGGGCGTGGGCGTCCTATGTCACGGGCGGCGAACGGGTCAAATCGTTCCGCGAGCAGGTCAAGCTCAACCGCAAGGTCGTTGCCAGCTATCTCGAGGAGTATGAACTCTCGAAGCGCACGCTGCTCGATCTGCTGGACACGGAGAGTTCTCTGTTCAACAGCCGGTTCCAGCTCGAGAGCATTCACGCCGTTCACCTTTTCTCGGCCTATCAGGTGCTGGCGAGCATGGGCAAACTGCTTGAAAGCCTGGGCGTGGTGCCGCCAGGCGAGACGATTGCCGATCACCGGCTGCAGAGCCAGAAGCCGTTGGGAATTTTCAACATCAGCATCGAGCCGCTGCGCAAGAACTGATTTTTTCGCGCCGGCGCGGATGCCTGCCTTAACGGTAATGTTGAACGCCGCTGGACCAGAGGCGGATAAATCTGGTGTTTTGGGGCCATGGATTCACGTGTTACCGATGCGGATCCGGCAGTTGCAGGCGACCTTGTAGACGAACCGGACACGTACCAGCACGATCCCGATCTGCTCGAAGCGGAAGCAGTAGGGGACGACCCGCTGCTGGCCTGTCTGGAATACATCGCCCGTGAAGCCGGAAAGCCCGTTTCCAGACGGGCGGTTCTGAGCGGTCTGCCGTTGCGCAACGGCAGGTTGACCGTAGACCTCGTGCCGCGTGCCGCGGCGCGCCTTGGCCTGAAAGTCCAGCTCGTCGAGCGGTCGATTGCGAGGGTGCCGTCCCTGGTCGTGCCGTTCATTGTGCTTTTCAACAATGGCGATGCCTGCGTCGTCGTGCGCAAGCAGTCGCGGGCGCGCCGCGCGCGGGTCGTGTATCCGCTGCTGTCGGACAAGGCGAAGCCGGTCTGGATGGCACGCCTCGAGCGGGAAGCGTCCGGGTACCTGTTCTACGTCACCGTCGAAGAAGCGGCCGAAGGATCGGCCACAGAGCAGCAGCCGACAGGGCGGCAGCGCGGACACTGGCTCTGGTCCGCCGTCTTCAAGTTCTGGCCTTCGTGGCTGCAGATCGTGCTGGCCGCTCTGGTGGTCAATCTGCTCGGTCTGGCGTTTCCCCTGTTTGTCATGAACGTCTACGACCGGGTGATACCGAACCTCGCCATACCGACACTCGTTGCTCTGGCGGCCGGTGTGGTGCTGGCGGTTTTCTTCGACTTCCTGCTCAAGCAGATGCGCACCGTGGTGCTCGACCAAACCGGGCGAAGGGTCGACATGCGCGTGGCCGCCGATCTTTTCCAGCATGCGCTGGGCATCGCGATGTCGCAGCAGACCGCGTCCTCCGGAGCCGTTGCCAATCAGATCCGCGACTTCGAAACGGTCCGCGACTTCTTTACGTCCTCAAGCATCATCGCGGTGACCGACCTGCTGTTCATCGGTGTCTTCATCGCCGTGCTGTGGTTGATTGCCGGGCCGATTGCGCTCGTTCCTCTGCTGGCCGTGCCGCTCGTCCTACTGGTCTCCCTGTTCATACAGCTCCCGCTTGCCCGCTCGGTCAAGCGAACCCAGGCGCAGGCGGCACGCCGCCATTCGATCCTTGTCGAGTCCCTGATCGGTCTGGAGTCGATCAAGGCGGTCTCAGGCGAAAGCGTCATGCAGTCACGCTGGGAAGAGGCGGTCGCGGCGACGGCGCGGGCGAACTCCTCGACCAAGTTCTGGTCGACCTTCGCGGCCAACTTCACCGGCACGGTTCAGCAGGCGGTCGGTATCATCATCATTTTCTGGGGCGTGTTTCTGGTGGCCGGCGGTGAGCTCACTGTGGGCGGGCTGATCGCGGCCAACATACTTTCCGGCCGTGTGCTGGTGCCGCTCGGCAACATCGCCCAGACATTCGCCCGCGCGCAGCAGTCGTTTGCCGCCATGCGGTCCCTGACGACCTTCATGAACCTGGACGAAGAACGTCACGATGCCATTGTCAGCGGGCAGATGGTGGAGCGGGGCGAGATCGAGTTTCGTGATGTCACCTTCGCCTATCCAGGGGCCAGCGCCGAGACACTCAAGGACATCTCCCTGTCGATCAAGCCGGGTGAGCGTGTCGGTATCATCGGGCGCGTGGGATCCGGCAAGACGACCATCGGCAGAATGCTTGCCGGTCTGTTTGCCGCGGACAAGGGCGTGATCCTGATCGATGGCGTCGATATCCGCCATTACGAGCCGGCCGAATTGCGCGCAGGGGTCGGATTCGTCTCGCAGGACCCGGAACTGTTTCTCGGCACGTTGAGAGAGAACATCATCCTGGGCAAGCCGAATGCAAGCGAATCCGAGATCGCCGAGGCGGTCAACATCTCCGGCGTGCAGGGTTTCTCGGCCGTGCATCCGCTCGGTCTCAACATGCCGATCGGCGAGAGAGGGCGCGGGCTTTCGGGTGGACAGCGCCAGGCCGTGGCACTTTCCCGCATGCTTCTGAGGCGCCCCAAGGTTCTGTTCCTCGACGAGCCGTCGAGCGCGATGGACACCAATACGGAACTCGCGCTTATCAATCATCTTCGGGAAAGCCTTGGCGACGACGATACCCTGATCGTGTCGACACACCGCAACTCGTTCCTCGAACTCGTGGACCGCCTGATCGTGATCGAAGGCGGCGGGCTCGTTGCGGACGGGCCGAAGGACGTGGTGCTCGATGCGCTGAAGAACCGGAAATTCCGGGCACCGTCCGCAGATGGCGAAAGCGCTGACGGGGACGAAGGGGTCGAGACATGATGGGCAAGGACGAGTTCGACTTTGCCAATGACGTGCGTGCCGCGGTTGAGGAACGTGCTCCGCGGGCCGCGTGGATACTGATCGGCATTGTCGGCTTCATCGTGATCGTCGGGCTGATCTGGGCCGAGATCGCTACCGTCGAGGAAGTGACCAGCGGCGACGGGCGGGTGATTCCGTCCAGTCAGCTTCAGGTGGTGCAGACTCTGGAAGGCGGTATTGTCCGCGAAATCCTGATCCGCGAAGGCGACTCGGTCGAAAAGGATCAGGTTCTGATGCGCATCGACGATACCGGCTTCGCCGCCCGCCTCGGTGAACTGAGCCAGCGCCGGTGGGCCCTGCGTGCCGAGATTGCGCGGCTTCTCGCCGAAGCGACGGGAGCGGAGGCCATCGATATCGACAAGGCCCTGGCGAACAATGCCGCGGAACTGGTGGCCAACGAACAGGACGTCTTCGCCGTGCGCCGCCTGAAGCGCGACCAGGAAGTGTCGATCCTGCGCCAGCAGCTGGTTCAGAAAGAGCAGGAGTTGCAGGAACTCGAAGCCCGCAAGATCAAGCTCGAATCGTCCAAGAAGCCGCTCGACCGTGAACTTGCGCTGACGCGCAAGATGAAGGAGCGCGGCGTCGTCCCGGAGATCGAGTTGCTGCGCATGGAACGCCAGACTGCCGAAGTGAACGGCGAACTGGCTATCGTCACCGCATCACTGCCGCGCGCTTCCGCGGCGATCGAGGAGGCGCGCAACAGGATCGAGACCGCCAAATTCGGCCATCAGGCTGAGGCCCGGGAGCGGCTTGCGAAGGCCCGCGCCGAGCTTGGCGTGATCGAGGAGACGATCAAGGGGGCCCGGGACCGGGTGACCCGGGCGTCTCTGAAGGCGCCGGTGCGCGGGATCGTGAACAAGGTCAACACGAACACGATCGGTTCGGTGGTAAAGCCGGGACAAGACATTATCGAGATCGTTCCGCTGGGCGACAACCTGCTGATCGAGGCGCGCCTTCGTCCCCAGGATGTTGCCTTCGTCCGACCGGACCAGGCCGCGAGCGTCAAGCTCACGGCCTATGACTATTCCATTTACGGGGCTCTCGACGGCAAGGTCGAGCGGATCAGCGCCGACACGATTACCGACGAGCAATCGGAGACGTTTTACCGGGTCATCGTCCGCACAGAGCAGAATTTCCTCAAGCTTGGTTCCGAGCAGCTGCCGATCATTCCCGGCATGGTTGCTCAGGTCGACATTCTCACAGGCAAGAAAACGGTCCTTGATTACCTGCTGAAGCCGCTCACAAAGGTGCGATACGAGGCGCTGAGGGAGCGCTGAGTCGGTCGGGCTACGCTCCATTGGCGTGCCTGAAATGTGACATAAATCACACTGAATTGCGGCAAATCTCTGTATTCCTGACTTCGGCAAGGCCGTTGACGCAGGTGCGCCGTCGCGGGATTCGGCGTGTTGTTTGAGAAGATGGCGAATTCTTGATGAAATTCAGTATTTTCCATCCAGCATTACTGGCGATGATTGGAAATCGTCGCACATTGCAACTTGGAGTTGTTTTACCATAAGGTCCAACACTCGCCCGGTTCGCTGGACACCTTTCGGGCTCTTGCCTATTATGCGTTAAGTAATTGTTAACTGTCGACAATTCGTAACTGCGGGGCCTCGGGGTGGTCAAACAATTCGTATTCAAGGGTGGTGAAGGCGCCAAGCCCGTAACCACCATCACAATCGATGGCCCGTTCGTGGAAATTCCCGATCGCCATCTGCTTTTCAACGGCAATTTTTCTCGCTCCGGCAGCGATCTGGTCATCACCGGTGAAGACGGTCAGGTCATCATCATTGTCGACTACTTCGCGCAGGAAGAACTTCCCACGCTGACGGCCGACGGCGCCTGGCTTACGCCTGAGGTGGTCGCCGCGCTGGCAGGCCCGCTCGCGCCGGGCCAATACGCCCAGGCCGGAACCAGCGATGCGCCGGCCGGTGCCGAGCCGATCGGCCAGGTCGAAACGCTGACGGGCAGGGCGACAGCCACCCGCACAGACGGGACGGTCGTTGAGCTCAAGGTCGGCGACAAGGTCTTCAAGGGCGACGTCATCCAGACTGAGGATGGCGCCAACCTCGGTATCGTGTTCCTGGACGAGACGGTTTTCACTCTGTCCGGCGATTCGCGGATGGTGCTGAACGAACTCGTCTATCAGCCCAACGGTTCCAACAACTCGATGCTGATGAACCTGGTCGAGGGCACCTTTGTGTTCGTCGCCGGCAAGGTTGCGCCGACGGGTGATATGAGGATCGATACGCCCGTGGCGACCATGGGTGTTCGCGGAACGACCGGTATCATCAACATTACGCTGGCCGACGGCGGCGCCGAACTATCGACCCCCGGCTCAGCTGAAGTCGTGCTCAAGGCCGCGCCGGACCCGGATACCGGCAATGTCAGTGCGTGGACAGTCTACAGGAAGGGCACCGATGAAGTGATCGGAACGGTTTCCGATCTCGGCACCAAGCTGGTTATCAACGCCGTTAACGCCGATCCGATCACAGTGAACAGGACGCCGGGCGAACTGTTTGCGGACCAGCAGGCGCTGAACTCCGTCTATTCAACCTTCTCCGCAGTCCAGCAGCGTATCCAAGCCGGTGATAATCCCGTCTCCAACAACAACAATGGAGGTGACGGGGACGGCGATGGCGACGGGGACGGTGATGGAGACGGGGACGGCGACGGCGACGGCGACGGTGATACTCCCGGCACGACCCAGTCCGCCGGCGACGGTGATGGGGACGGCGACGGCGACGGCGACGGGGATGGAGACGGTGATGGTGACGCCGGGACCCCTGGCGATGGTGATGGGGACGGCGACGGTGATGGAGACGGTGATGGTGACGGTGATGGAGACGGCGATACCACTTCGCCGCCGCCACCACCGCCACCGCCGCCGGACGTATCGCCTCCGCCTCTGCCGCCACCTCCGCCGCCGCCACCTCCGCCGCCGCCACCTCCGCCGCCGCCGCCGCCTCCGCCGCCGCCACCTCCGCCGCCGCCACCTCCGCCGCCGCCTCCGCCACCTTCGGAGCAGCCTCCGGATATCGGTTCGCTCGGCGGAGACGAAGCGACGTACACCGAGGGGGATCCTCCCCAGCTCATTGATCAGGGCACGCCGGCCACGGTTACGGATTCCGACAGCACCACGCTCAACGGCGGCACTGTCAGGGTCACGATCTCGAACAACGGCGTTCCGGGCGAAGACGTGCTCACGCTCGATGACTCGAGCGGCAGCCGCATAACGCTTGAAGAAGGGACCACGATTGGCTCTGTCGTTTCTGTCGACGGCGACCCGATTGGCAGAGTTTCCTCCACCGGCGATGGCGAGGACCTGGTCATCGACCTCGATACGGATGACGCCACGCCGGCAGCCGTCGCGGTTCTGCTTCAGGCTGTCACGTATGAGAACACAAGCGCGGATCCGTCAACGGCCACGCGGACCGTCAGCTTCTTCGTTTCGGACGGCGACGGTAATACGTCGAGCGCGGCCTCCGCGACAGTCGAGGTGGTTGCAACGAGCAACGACCCTGTCATCGGCAATCTGGACGGTGACAACGTTGCTTACACCGAAGGTGACGGTCAGATCATTCTTGACCAGCCGTCCTCGCCGCCGCCGGCGCCGCAGGATCCGGATGCCACGGTTACGGATACGGACAGCCCGAATTTCGATCAAGGTGTTCTGACCGCGACCATCACATCCGGCGGCGATATCACCGAAGACCTTCTTGGTCTCGACACATCGGGTACTGTTGCTGTCGATGGTAACGACGTATCCGTCGGCGGGACGCAGATCGGCACGATCCTCACGCAGGGCGTAGGTCTGCCGTTCAGTATTCTGTTCAATGCGAACGCGACCCCGGCGAATGTAGAAACGCTGGTCCAGGCAATCACCTACGAGAATACGGACACGACCAATCCGACTGCCGGTACGCGCACGGTCTCCCTGATCCTGACCGATGGTGATGGCGGCGGGTCGTTCGAGACCGAAGTCACTGTGGACGTCAGCCCGGAGAACGATCCGCCGGTACTCGACCTCGATGGCGACAATAACAGCGGCGCGATCGGTGCCGACTACGATGGCACGTTCACCGAAGGCGGCAACCCGGTTGCCATCGGCGACATTGTCGATCCGGACATTACAATCACGGATGTCGACGATACCAACATCGAGTCGGCCACGATCACGCTGACCAACCGTCCGGACGGAACGGCGGAGAGCCTGTCGGTTGACGGTTCGCTTCCGACCGGCATAACGGAGGTTGCCTACAATCCGACGACCGGCGTGCTGACGCTGACAGGTACGGCATCGCTAAGCGACTATCAGACGGCGATCGGCCAGATCCGCTATGACAATACGGATTCCAATCCCAGTACCGCCGACCGGATCATCGAAGTTGTCGTCAATGACGGCGACAGCAACAGCAACACCGCGACGGCGACGATTGCCATTGTTGCGAGCAACAACGCGCCGACACTCGACCTCGACGGCAACAACGACAGTGGCGCGGGTGGTCCCGACTACAACACCAGTTTTACCGAGGGTGGCGGCGCGGTGCCGGTTGCCGATACCGACCTGGTCATTTCCGATGTCGACGACACCATTATCGAATTCGTGGGGATTGAGCTGACCAACCGTCCGGACGGCGCTGACGAAAGTTTGTCCGTCAACGGTGCGCTTCCCAGCGGAATTACGCTTGTTGCCTACAACCCGGCCACCGGTCTGCTTTTCCTTAACGGACCCGCCTCCATTGCGGACTATCAGACCGCCATCCGGCAGGTCGAATACAACAACACGAGTTCCAATCCGGACACTGCTGACCGCTTCATCGAGGTGTTTGTCAATGACGGTGACAGCAACAGCAACATCGCCACGACGACGGTTGCCGTTAGTGGGCAGAACGATCCTCCGACACTCGATCTCGACGGCGACAATGACAGCGGTGCCTCCGGAGCCGACTACTTCGGCACATTCACCGAAGACGGCGGGCCTGTGCCCATCGGTGACATCGTCGACCCGGACATCACGATTACCGATCCGGACGACACGATTATCGAATCGGCCACGATTACGCTGACGAATCCGGAGGACGGCGTTCTCGAAAGCCTCTCCGTTTCCGGAGTTCTGCCGAGCGGAATCTCAGACAGCGTCTACAACCCGGGGACCGGTATCCTGACTCTCACCGGATCGGCGTCTCTCGCGGACTATCAGACGGCGATCGGCCAGATCCGCTACAACAACACCATGAGCAGCCGAATACGGACAACCGCGTGATCACGGTTGTCGTGAATGACGGCGAAACAGACAGCAATATCGCGACCGCGACACTCTTCATCGACAGCGTAGACGACGTTCCGGTCATTGATCTCGATGCGAATGATGACAGCGGTGCGAGTGGGTCGGACTACAACACCAGCTTCACCGAGGGCGGCGGTGCCGTTTCGGTCGCCGACACCGACATTTCCATTTCCGATGTCGATAGCACCACTCTCAGTTTCGCGCGCATTGAGCTGACCAACCGTCCGGACGGTGCTGACGAAAGTCTGTCGGTCAACGGCGCACTGCCGACCGGAATATCGCTGGTTGCCTACAATCCTGGGACCGGTGTCCTGTTCCTCACGGGGTCGGCCTCTCTTGCCGACTATGAGACCGCGATCCAGCAGGTCGAGTACAATAATACGAGTGCAAATCCGGACACGGCCAACCGGATCATCGAAATCACGGTCAATGATGGCGGTGACCTAAGCAGCGATGTCGCCACAACGACAATTGTCTTCAGCTCGAGCAACGATGCGCCCGTGCTGGATCTCGATGCGGACGATGACAGCGGTGCGACCGGCGCCAACTTCCTCGGCTCGTTCACCGAGGATCTCGGCCCGGTGGCCATCGGCGATATCGTCGATCCGGATATCACGATTACGGATGCAGACAACGCGAACCTGGTCTCCGCGACGATCACGCTGACCAACCGACCGGATGGGGATGCGATCGAGTCGCTATCAATCAACGGTTCGCTGCCCAGCGGAATCACGACGACCGGCTACAACATCGCAACCGGCGAACTTGTCCTCACCGGTACGGCCTCGCTGGCCGACTATCAGACCGCGATCGGCCAGATCCGCTACAACAACACGAGCCAGGATCCGAATCCCGCGGACCGGACCATTGAGGTCGTCGTCAACGACGGGATTGACGACAGCAACACGGCGACAGCCACGATTTCGGTCAATCCGGTCATCGACGCGCCTGTCATCAGTGATCTGGACGGTGACAGCCTTGCCTACACGGAAGGCGACGGCGTTGTCGTGCTCGATCAGAGCGCGCAACTCACGGTTGCCGATGCGGACAGCCCGAATTTCGATACCGGACAACTCGTTGTCTCGATCACCGCCGGCGGCGTCAATCTCGAGGACGTGCTTGCGATCGAGGATCAGGGCACCGGCGCGGGCCAGGTCAACACACTCGGCCTGGCCGTGCGTATCGGTACGACACAGGTCGGGTCATTTGTCGGCGGAGCCAACGGCGCCGATCTGCAGATCACGTTCAATTCCACCGCGACGGCCGCCGACGTTGAAGCGGTCACACGCGCGATCACCTACGAAAACACGGACACGGATAACCCGACCGAAGGTAACCGGGACATCCAGTTCCTGCTGTCTGACGGCGATGGGGGCACGTCGACACCGTCCGTCGTCACGGTGACAGTTGCGCGCGAAAACGACGCGCCGACGATCCAGTTCCTGACCCAGACGCGGGCCTACAACGAAGGGCAGGGCGCGCTTGTCATCGACAACCTGACGCCTGCCCAGATCAGCGACGTCGACAGCACCGATTTCAACGGTGGCAACCTGACCGTCAGCATCACGGCCGGCGGCGATGCCGCAGAAGATGTGCTGTCGATCCAGAGCCAGACGCCTGCAACCGATGCCGGCAATATCAGCATTTCCGGATCGAACATCGTGGTCGGAAACGGCACGACGACCGACGTGTTTGCAACCTTTACGGGTGGCACCGGCGGTGCGGATCTGGTCATCACGTTCAACAGCGCGCTCGCCACGCCGGCGCTCGTGTCCGATCTCGCGGCACTGCTGACCTACGAGAATACCGACGTCGATAATCCGACATCCGGCAACCGGACCATCGAAGTCACCGTCAATGACGGCGACGGCGGCACGTCTGCCGCGGCGGTCTCGACGGTCAATGTCCTGATCTCGAACGACCCGCCGGTGGTGAACGATCTTGCCGGCGACACGCTTGCCTACAGCGAAGGCGATCTGTTCCAGATCATCGACCAGGGGACCCTGGCGACGGTTGTCGATCCGGACAGCGCCAACTTCGACAACGGTGTTCTGACTGTCTCGATCACGAACCGGGTTGTGACGGAAGACATTATTTCGCTCAGTGACTCAGGCACGGGCATTACGCTCTCCGCCGGAGTTGGCCTGAACAGCGACATCACAATCGACGGCGACGTCATCGGCACCATCGCATCGGGTGGTGCGCTGAACCAGAATCTTGTCGTCACGTTCAACGAATTTGCGGACAACACGGATGTCCAGACCGTCATCAATGCGGTCACCTATCTGAACAACAACAACATCAATCCGGACGAAACCCAGCGGACCGTCCGCTTCTTCCTGACGGACGGCGACGGCGGGTCGACCGGCAACGTGGACACGTTCGTCAATGTGACGGGTGTCGACGACTTGACGAGCCTCAGCGGCGTCGACGATATCCCGCTGAATTACAACGAAGGCGACGGCGCCCAGATCATCGACCAGGGCACGCCGATCACGATCAGTGACGGTGACAGCCCCGACTTCGATGGCGGCTTCCTGCGAATCCAGGTCGTCAGCGGCGGCGATACGGATGAAGACCTGCTCGGAATCCAGGCCGTTGGAACCAATCCAGGTGAGATTGACGTCTCCGGTTCAACGGTCACATTTGGGGGCGTCACGATCGGCACGATCGTGGCCGGCCCGAACAATGTTTCCCTGCAGGTTGACCTGAATGCCAACGCGACGCCGGAAGCCGTCCAGGCCTTGGCGCGCCAGTTCACCTACACCAACACCGATACCGACGACCCGACGACCAGTACACGAACGATCCGTTTCTTCGTCGATGACGGTGACGGCGGCACTGCAACGAGCAGCGACGCGACCGTCACAGTCAACCCGGTCAACGACGCACCGTCGCTGACGGCGACGGGCGACGATCC
The DNA here is from genome assembly GCA_965198845.1 of Hyphomicrobiales bacterium. Taxonomy (GTDB): domain Bacteria; phylum Pseudomonadota; class Alphaproteobacteria; order Rhizobiales; family JAJFHC01; genus CBDAQD01. Next base: position 3,449,480 of record CBDAQD010000002.1, on the reverse strand, counting down.
GGGATTGACCGAGGGCGCTGGCGCACAAGGCGTGTTCTCAGTCACGTCGATCGATACGGTTGAGGCGGGCCAGACGATCATCGGGCTCACGTTCACCGTCACAAACGTCGACGGCACGACAGATGAAGTGCTCGCCATCGACGGCTCGAACATTACGCTCGACAACGGGAACTCCGGCACGACCGCGACCAACAACATCACGTTCAATGTCACGGTTTCGGGCTCCACAGCGACGGTCGTTCTTTCGAGTGCGACCCTGACAACGGGTGCGGCCGAAGCTCTCGTCGACGCGGTGACTTATGCCAACACCAGCGACGATCCGACCGCGACTGCGGCTACGCGCGTCGTGTCGATCACCGAGATCGTCGATTCTGGCGGTACAGCGAATGGCGGCGTTCATGCGTCGAATCCGGCTATTACGTCGACGGTCACGATCACGCCGATCAACGACCCGCCAACGCTTACGGCCACCGGCGACGATCCGACCTTCACCGAGGGCGGCAGCGCCCAGGGGCTGTTCTCATCCGCCGCGGCCTCGACGATCGAGAGTGGCCAGACAATCACCAGCCTCGAGCTGACGGTCACCAATGTCGACGGCACTGCCGATGAAGTGCTCGCGATCGATGGCACGACCATCGCGCTAACAGACACCAATTCCGGTACGACGGCGACAAACGGCCTCAACTTTGCCGTGACAGTAAGCGGTTCCACGGCAACCGTGACGCTCACGGGCGGCACGCTGTCCGAATTGCAGACGCAGACGCTCGTCAACGGCATCACCTATTCGAACGCCAGCGATGATCCGACCGCAGCCGCCGGAGACCGTGTGGTCACGATTACCGAAATCGTGGACTCTGGCCCTGGCGGGATTCCGCACACCAATACGACAACACTCGCGATCGCCTCGACGGTCACGGTCACCCCGGTCAACGACGCGCCGTCTCTGACGGCGACAGGCACCGATCCGAACTGGGTTGAAACGAGCCCCGCGCCGCTGCTGTTTTCCGGCACCTCGATCGATACGGTCGAGGCGGGTCAGGACATCATCGGTTTCACGTTCACCATCACGAACGTCCAGGACGGCAATGATGACATCCTGTTCGTCGGCGGTAACAACGTCTTCCTGAATGACGGCAATACCATCGGCGTGGGCAGCGGGTTCACGGCGAACGTTTCGTTCTCCGGCACGACGGCAACCGTGACGCTGACGGGCGGCACCCTGACGGTCGCGGCGGCCGAAACGTTCATCGATGATATGCGGTGGCAAAACAGTGGTGACGACCCGGGCGCCGCAGGCAATAGCCGCGACATCACGATTACCGAGATCGTCGATTCCGGCGGCACGGCGAATGGCGGCGTTAATACGTCCAACCCCGGCATCACCTCGACCGTGGCTGTGACTCCGGTCAACGATCCGACCACGGCCGATCTGCCGCGCGCGGCGTCATTCGGCGGCACGACCGGCGATTTCTCGGTCGACAACACCCTGTCCGGCCTGGCCGGGTCACTGCCGACGGGCCATTACACGGTGTCGTTCTGGGTCAACGACCCGACGACGGAAGGCGCCAACGAGACCTACATTTCCTACGCAGTCTCTGGCCAGAACAACGAACTGGTACTATCGAAATCCGGCGGAAATCTGCACATTCTGACCAATGGCGGGGCCGAGCCCGGTGTCGATACCGGGCTGACGATCCCGACGGACGGGAACTGGCATCATATTGCCGTCACGGTCAACGTGACCACGGGTGCATTCGAGGTATTCCTGGACGGTGAGTCCGCGGGCACCGGGACGACGACGCCTGGAGGCATCGACCTCGACGGAACGCTTGTTCTTGGTCAGGAACAGGACGCGCTTGGCGGCGGCTTCACGGCCGCTCAGGCTCTGGACGGATCGCTTGCCGACGTCGCGATCTTCTCCGGCGAACTTTCGCAGGGTGCGATCGACACGATTTCGAATGGCACGGTCACGCCGACCAATGCCATCCTGTTCCTGCGCTGGAACGACGATACCCTCAATTTCGAGGACATTTCCGGTGGCGGTAACGATCAGGCCACCAACGGCACCGTCACAACCGATACCGGGCCGGTCGCGACGGTCACCGAGGATGGCAGCATCGTCATCAGCGGCATCGAGGTGGTGGAGCCCGACAATGCGACCACGACCGTCACGATCAGTGTCGCCAACGGCGAGATCGCCTTCACCGGCGCGACCACCGGCCTGGCTTTCTCCGACGGGGATGGCAGTGACGGAACGCTGACCTTTACGGGCACGCCGGCGGAGATCAACGCCGCGCTTGCCAACTCGATCGAGTACTCGCCGGACCTGAACTTTGACGGTACGGACACACTGACGGTTACGGCCGATGACGGCAGCGGAGCCGGCCCGGCCCTCAATCTCACGATCCCGATCATCCCGGTCAACGACGATCCGGTTGCGGCGCCCGACTTTGCCGAAGTCACGGCCGTCTCGCTGCCCTCGCGGAGCGACGACATCGACGCAATTCTTGCCAATGACAGCGGTGCGACGGGCTCACCGAATGCAACTCAATTGCTCGACAATGACGGAAGCGGCGCTCTGGCCGCATCGAATGCAGGGACCCCGGATATACGCGGGACCGATGTGGCGCTTGGGGACATCGACGGTGACGGCGATCTCGATGCGATAATCGCGGTTACGGCTAACCTCACCGGGAACCAGCTGCTGACCAACCAGGGTGGGCTGCAGGGCGGCACGGAAGGAACTTTCGTTGCAACAACCCTTCCGGGCGGCTCCCTAAACAGTTTCGGCGTCACCTTCGGGGACATCGACAATGACGGCGACCTCGATGCCTTCATCGCGAACTGGGTCGGCTCGGGCAGCCAGCTTCTGACCAACCAGGGCGGATTGCAGGCTGGTACAGAGGGCACGTTTGTTGTCTCGACGCTGCCGGGCAGCACGACAGGGGGCGCAACCAGCTTCCGCCAAGGCCGAGACTTCGCGGTTGCCGATGTGGACGGCGACGGCGACCTCGATGCAGTTGTCGCCAATGACGGGAGCGCGAACCAGCTCTATCTGAACCAGGGCGGTCTGCAAGCCGGGACCATCGGTACATTTGCCGCGACGGACCTGCCATTTACGGTCGCGGTAGGCACTTCGATTTCTGTTTCTGTCACGTTCGGGGATGTCGACGGTGACGGCAACATTGACGTGGTCGTCGGCAATACCGGCGGCGAAAACGAAGTGCTGATCAACGATGGGTCTGGTTCCTTCACGTCGTCGGTACTGGCTGGCGGGTCGTTCGCAAGCACCGAGATTGCACTGGGCGACCTCGACGGTGACGGCGACCTCGACGCCATTGTTACGAACGGTACGGCCACGGCGCAGAACAATCAGGTTCTGATCAACCAGGGCGGTAATCAGGCCGGGACAGAGGGCGTGTTCGTGGCATCGGACATTACCGGGTCTGTCGGCAAGAGCAGCGACGTAGCACTCGCAGATATCGACGGCGACGGCGACCTTGATGCCATCATCACCAATACTGCGTTCGACAACGCCGAGGACCAGACAAACCAGCTTCTGATCAATGACGGCACGGGCTCATTTACAGTGTCGGTCCTGGACGGCGGCAACAGTGCCACCAACGCCGTCGCATTCGGCGATCTCGACGGTGACGGTGTGGTCGCGGCCGTGGGGGCCGACGGGCTGCCGAACGTCAATCTCTCTCCGGTCAGGGGATCAGTCGCGACGAATGACTTCGATCCGGATTCCCCGTCACTGACCTACACGCTCGACGCGCCGGTTAACGGTCTCACCCTGAACGCCGACGGATCCTGGGTCTTCGACCCGACGCATCCCTCCTATGCTTCCCTGGGAGAGGGCCAGACGACGGTCGTGGTCGCGAACTATACCGTCGATGACGGCGTCGGCACCCCCGACCAGTCGACCCTGACGATCACAGTGACCGGGACGAACGATGCGCCGGTGCTCGATCTCGACCTGAACGACAGCAGCGGTGCGACCGGCGGCGACTTCAACAGCGTATTCTCCGTGGGCGGCGGTCCGGCCGCACTCGGCGACAGCTTCCAGTCCGATCTCGACATCTCGGATATTGACGACACCAACATTGAGTCGGCAGTACTCACCCTGACCAACCGGCCTGACGGCGCGGACGAGTTCCTGGTGGTCACGGTTGCCATGCCGGCCGGCATTACGGCGAGCGCCTACAATCCGGCCGACGGCACCATCACGCTCACGGGTTCAGCGTCGATCTCCGACTACGAGGCGGCCCTCGAGAGGATCCGTTACGACAACAACAGCGCCAATCCGAGCCTGGATGACCGGATCATCACGATCACGGTCAACGACGGCAACGACGACAGCAATGTTGCGACCGCAACGGTCTCGATGAACGACAACCCGGTCATCGCCAACCTGTCGAACGCCTACCATATCTTCAACGAGGGCGACGCGCCGCTTCTGCTCGATGTCAACGCCGCGGCGACGGTCACGGACACGCAAAGCGCTGATTTCGACGGCGGGCAGCTCACGGTAACGATCCTGCCGGACGGTGAGGCGGTGACCGAGGACCTGCTTTCGGTCGACACGTCGTTAGGAACTGTTGCCCTTTCGGGAACGACCGCGACTTCGGACGTCTCGGTCGGCGGAACCGTCATCGGTACGCTGGTAAACGACATTGATGAAGGCAACGACTTCGTTGTCGACCTCAATGCCAATGCCACGCCGGCACTGATCCAGACGCTGATTCAATCGCTTACATACCAGAATACGGAAGGCAGCAACCTCACCGCGGGTACGCGCACGATCCATGTCACGCTGACCGACGGCGACGGCGGTACGACCAGCTTCAGTGACGTCGAATTCACCGAACAGACTGGGCCGATAAACAATCCGCTTGATGCCATAAGCGCCGGCACGCATGCCGCACCGACATTCGTCGATATCGACGGCGACGGAAATCTCGACATGTTCCTCGGCCGAGGCGACGGCAATATCGACTTCTACCGCAATACGGGAACGCCCGCGTCCGCGACGTTCACGCAGCAGACGGGCGTGGACAACCCGTTTGACGGCATCACGTTCGGCATCGAGTCGGTTATCGACTTTGCCGATCTGGACAATGACGGCGATCTGGATGCGCTGGTCGGCGACCTGACGGGAAGCTACCGCGGTTTCCTGAACACCGGGACGGCGGCTGTTCCGAACTTCGTCGAGGTGACGGGAGACGACAACCCGTTCGACGCCTTCGGTGTCGATGACCGTTCCTCGCCCACATTCGTCGACATCGACAATGACGGCGACCTCGACATGTTCTCCGGCGACGACGGCGGCAGCATTTCGTACTTCGAGAACACCGGATCGGAGGACGAGCCGGAATATACGGAACGCACTGGCGTTGCAAATCCCCTGAATGCGGTCGGCGTGAACCGCGATTCCGTCCTTACCTTTGCCGATCTGGACAACGACGGCGATCTCGACGTGGTCATCGGCGAACGGGGAGGCGCGGGCGGCGGTCCTCTGCATGTCTGGGAGAATACGGGATCGGTAACGGGTCCGACCTTCTCCGAGGTGACCGGCGCGGCCAGCCCACTCGATGGCATTTTGATCGACAACGGCCGACCGGCTTTCGTCGATATCGACGATGACGGCGATCTCGACCTGATCGTCGGCAACGATGCCGGTCAAATCCAGTTCTTCGAAAACACGGCCAACTCTTCGTCGGCTAGCGTCACGGTCACGGTCAACGGCGTGAACGACGATCCGTTTGCCAGCCTGGATGAGTTTACCGCCAAGAAGGGCGATACGATCATCGGCAACCTGGTCACCGACGACAACGGGCACGGACCGGACTTCGATCCTGACGGCAACCCGATCTCGATCTTTATTCCGGGCCGCTACAATTCGGAGAACGGAGGCAGCGTCCTGATCAATGCCGACGGGTCCTTCATCTATGAGGCCCCGACCGGCTTTGTCGGACTCGACACCTTCATCTATGCGATCGAGGACGGCCTGGAAGGGTTCGACGTCGGCTATGCGGCCATCCAAATTTCCAAAAATTCGACGGCGCCGATCGTTCGGAACGGCGCGGGCGCTGACGACCTGCTGCGCGGCAGCAGCGGCAGCGACACGCTGAGCGGATTTGCCGGCGACGACATCCTGCGGGCGGTTACGGCCGAGCAGAGTGCGGCTGCTGCGGGTGACGTGCTCGACGGCGGGGCTGACGACGACACTCTGTGGACCCAGGGCGGCAGAAGCACGCTCATCGGCGGAACCGGAAACGACAATTTCGTCAGCCGCGACGAAGGCCTCTTCTACGATTTGGCGACCGTCGACTACAGCAGCTCGACAGGCAGTGTGTTTGTCAATCTGACCAGCACAGCCAATTCGGGCGTCGAGGCGGGTCAGGCGGATGACGGCCTGACCGGTACGGACTTCCTGAACGGTGTGCACGCGTTCTCGGATGGGCAGGGGTCCGACACGTTCCTCGCCGACGGCAGCTTCACGAACAGCCATGACGGCGGGCTGCAGTTCAACCTGGGCAGGGGCGGAAACGACACGGTCGACTTCAGCGGATCGTCCAATGCGGTCCGCCGGGTGAGCTTCCAGAACCTGACCGGGCCGAACGGCGTCGCCGCCAATCTTGCGGCGGGGACGGCGACGGTCAATGCGATAACGATTGCGACGCTCTTCAACGTGAACCAGCTGTTCGGCAGCGCGCAGGACGACACGCTTACCGGTGACGGCGGAGACAATGTGCTGCGCGGCTCCGATGGTACGGACTCGCTTGTCGGCGGCGGCGGCAACGACACGGCCGACTTCCGAGACGGAACCAATGCGGCACGTGTCGACCTGACCCTGGGGTCCAACCAGGTCGGGGATGACGGCTTTGGCAATATCGAGACGCTGAACGGGATCGACAACCTGTTCGGGTCCGCCTTTGACGATTCCTTTGCCGGTGACGGCGCCAACAACACGTTTGTCGGTTTCGCCGGCAACGACACGCTGTTCGGCGGCGGCGGGGAAGATATCCTGCGCGGCGACTTCGACGATCCGGACTTCCTCGACGGCGGCTTCGGCGGCGACGACTTCCTGGACGGCGGCAGTGAAAATGACCAGCTGTTCGGAGGAGCGGGCGACGATATCCTGTTTGGCGGTGCCGGCAATGACATGCTGTTCGGCGGCTCCGGCAACGATCAGCTGTTCGGCGGTCCCGGCAATGACATTCTGCACAGCGGCGGGGCGCCCAATAACATTCCGTCGAACTTCACCCTGCAGGATGAGCTGTTCGGTGGCGAGGGCGACGACCAGTTGTTCGGCGAAGGCGGTGCGGTCCTGCTGACCGGCGGCGCCGGCGCGGATACGATCACCGTGAACGATACCGGCTCCTTCTTCGACTGGGCGCAGTTGAACTACCGGACGTCCACCGACAGCGTGATCGGCAACTTTACAAGCAGCATTCTGGACACCAGCCTGCTGACCAACGTCAGTCTCAGCGAAAATATCAACCTCAATCCCAACGAGGTGCTCGACGGGATCCAGGTCGGTGGCACGGGCGACGGGTCCATCGACACCGCGACCGGCATGCATGTCATTATTGACGGTCTCGGCAACGACTATTTCGCTTACGACGGGTCGAATACCAACAGCTTCGGCAACTTCATCGAGATCCGGCTCGGCTGGGGCGATGACTTCGTCGACTTTACCGGTGCTGCCGGAACACGGCGGCTCAGCTATCGGACGGCCGATGGCGGTGTCGAGATCGACATGACGGCCATTGCCACGCCCGGAGCAGGTCAAGCCACTGACTTCGGCATCAGTAACGCGATCGGCACCGATATGTTTGTCGGTGTGTCGGCGCTGCGCGGCAGCCAGTTCGCCGACAACATCATCGGTGATACGCAAACCACGCGATACCGGCCGCAAGCCGGCGACGATATGGTGACGGGTAACGCCGTGGTCGCGAGCCAGAATACGGTCGAATATGTCGCCAGCGAAGCTGGTGCGGTCGTGGACCTTTCAATCGGGCTGGCCACGGATGACGGCTACGGCTACACGGACACGCTGGTTAATATTCGCAACGTCTCCGGTAGTTCTTTCGGTGACACGATTACCGGCGACGCCAATGATAACGAGCTGTTCGGGCGGGCCGGCGACGACCTGATCTTCGGCGGAGACGGCCGAGACACCATTATCGGCGATTTCGGCGACGAGGTAGATCCCGTTACCGGCGCAGTTGCGTTGCTTGGTGGCGACGACGACCTTTTCGGTGGAGCGAGCCACGACTTTATCAACGGCCGCAGCGGCAACGATCTGCTCGTCGGCGGATCGGGTTTCGACACACTTTTCGGCGGTGAAGACACCGAGCACGGGATTCGGCAGTACGGCGATGTGATCGATTACAGCCAGGAAACCGGCGGCGGTGCGGTAAACGTTGATTTCTCGAACAACAGCGCGACGGACACATTCGGCGACTTCGACTTCATCCGGGAAGTCGAGCGCGTCATCGGCACGAGCAATGGCGATACGCTGACAGGCGGCAATACGGAAAACGACGATTTCGAACAGTTCCATGGCGGAGGCGGAAACGACGTCATCGACGGCGGCTCGGGCTTCGATGAGGCGAGTTACCGGTTCGCGGCTGCGGGTATTATCGTCGACATGGATGACGCCGTTGAAGTCAATGACGACGGCGACGGAGGAACCGCAGAGGATCTGATCAGCATCGAGGCGATCGAGGGATCGGAGTTTGACGACGATATCTCCGCCGCGCCTGTGGCCACCGCCGGCGGCCTGTTCCGCGTCACCGGGCGTCAGGGCAACGATACGATCACCGGTAATTCCATCGACACGCAGGCGAGTTACTGGAACGCCGGTGCCGATCCGGCCAACAATGACGTCGGCGCCACGGTCAACCTGTCCGGACTCTCCATCGTCAGTCTGGTCACCGGCAACAACGTGGCAGCCGGCAGGGCGGAGGACGGCCTCGAAATCACGCCCGGTGTGTTCGGTATCGATATCCTCTCCGGGATTTCCTCCGTGCGGGGCAGCCGGTTCGATGACCATCTTGTCGGCGGCGGCGTCGACGAGACCTTTATCGGCGGTACGGGCGACGACACAATCGACGGCGGCGGCGGGGCCAATACTGTCGACTACGGCGCGGAACGCGCGTTGACGTCTCATCTGGCCGGTGCTGCAAATCGCGGTGTCAATGTCGACCTGACAACGAACACGGCGATCGACGGATTTGGCGACACGGATACGCTGAGCAACATCCAGAACATCATCGGCACCGAGTTTGCTGACCGGATCGTCGGAGATGCCGCGGCCAACGTCATCACGGGTGGCGGCACCCAGCAGCGGTTTGACGCCGACTCGGACGTTCTGATCGGCGGTGCCGGTGACGACACCTTGTCTGCCTCCGGCGGGGCCGTGATCTTCCGAGGCGACCAGGGTAACGACATAATCACAAGCACGGACACCGCCGGCGATTTCGACTTCGCCCAGGCGGAATACATCACGTCTCCGAGCGCCATCAATGTGTCGAACAGCGGATCCGATCTTTCGATCAGCGACGGGTTCGGTACCACGGACACCGTCTCCGGTGTTCATGTGATCCGCGACAGTCGTCACGGGGATACCTTCAACGTTGATCTGGGCGCTTACGCCAACAGTTTCGGCACGTTCCTTGAGATCCGTCTGAGCGAAGGCAACGACAACGTTACCTTCACCAATACGGCCGGCGGTGTCGCCCGTGTCAGCTATGCGACAGCGCGTGGCGGCGTGAATGCGACGTTTACCGGCGCCACCGACGCCGTGGCCGGTGCAAACTTCATCGGCACCGACACGTTCTCAGGCGTGAATTATCTTCGCGGCTCGTCATTCGACGACATCCTGACCGGCGACGGGAATAACAATATCTTCCGCGGTTCCGACGGCGCCGACTCGATTGACGGCGGCCTTGGCACGGATCGGATCGACCACGGCGATTCGCCTGATGCGATTACCGTGAACCTGTCACTGAACCTGGTGATCGACGACGGTTACGGCAACACGGACACGCTGACCAGCATCGAAAATGTCCGCGGCGGCTTCTTCGACGACAACATCATCGGCGATGGTGCCCAGAACGATCTGCGCGGCGGTAACGGCAACGACACCATCCTGGGCGGCGGCGATAACGACTCGCTGCGCGGCCAGAGCGGCAACGACATCCTGGACGGCGAGGCGGGCAATGACACGCTTCGCGGTGGAGACGGCGATGACTTGCTGACCGGTGGCGAGGGCGATGACAACGTTCTAGGCGAAGCGGGCAACGATACGATCATTGCGGGAAGCGGCCTCGGCAACGATACCTATGACGGCGGAAGCGATAACGACACCATTACCTACGCCAGCACGACCGGCGGGGTGAACGTCGATCTGGCCGCGGGTACGGCCACCGACAAGACGATTGCGGAAATCAACACTGACACGATCATTGTCGGCACGATCGAGAACGTGATCGGCGGTACGGGCGACGATGACATCACCGGCGACGGCAATGACAACCTGCTGTCCGGCGGCGACGGCAACGATGTCATTTCCGGCGGCGACGGTGACGACATCCTTGAGGGCGGCGAAGGCAACGACACGATCAACACCGGTGACAACAATTTCAACGGTGACACGGTGATTGCCGGAATCGGCACCGACACAATTGATTTCAATACCGCTCAGGGCTTCTACATTCTTGACTACAGCGGTTTGGCGAATGCGATCGCTGTCGATCTGGACGCCGGCAGTGTCAACAAGGGCGCGTCGGGCACAGATACGATCCTCAACATTTCGAGCATCGACAATATAAACGGCGGACTGGAGGTCATCGGCACGAGTGGCGACGACAACTTCGTGAACCTGAGCGATCCGAATGGCTTCGTCCAGTTCAAGGGCGGAGCGGGCAACGATACGATTGACGGCGGCACTGGCTTCCTGCGTGCCGACTACGCCAATGCCGCAAAGGGCGTCATTGTCGATCAGTCGGTCGGCCAGGCACTGCAGGACGGATTTGACGGTGTCGACACGTTCATCGGCGGTATCACAGAGGTTCGCGGATCGGACTTCGCCGACTTCCTGACCGGGGACGCCGGCAATAACCGGTTCATCGGCCGCGGCGGTGACGACATCATCGACGGCGGTGACGGCTTTGACCTGATGCGCTATGACCGCTTCAATAACGGAGGGGTTGACGTCGATCTCCAGACGGGCGTCGCCTATGACGGCCTCGGCGATGTCGACACGCTGATCAGCATCGAGCACATATTCGGCTCGCGCAATGATGACGATTTCATCAAGGGCAGCGCCGCCAACGAAGAGTTTGACGGCCGTGGCGGCAACGACCAACTGGACGGCCGCGGCGGCAACGATCTTCTGTTCGGCAACAGTGGCGATGATACGCTCGACGGCGGCACTGGTAACGACCTCCTGGATGGTGGTAACGACAACGATACGCTGACCGGCGGTACCGGGAACGATGAACTGGATGGCGGTTCGGGTGCCGACGAACTGATCGGCGGCGACGGCTTCGACACCCTGTTCGGCGGTGGCGACACGGATATCTTCACGTTCCTGACGGCGACCGGCGCGGACATCGATTACATCATCGACTTCGCTGTCGGCAGCGAAGTCCTGGACTTCAGCGCGATCCTAAGCGGCAATTCCGGGTCTGATTTCGTCGAGGCGGTCGAGTTTGCCGAGAATGTGATTATCAGCATTGATGTCGACGGTACGGGAGTGGGCTTCGATTTCGAGGATGTTGTCATTCTCAGGGACGTCGGAATTGCGCCAAACATCGACTACCGGTTTGCTGCTGGCTCGACGGCGACAGTCGGCGCTACCACAGCGGCTGCGACAGCGCTTGGAACCGCCGCGGGTGAGAGTCTTGGCACTGCAGGTCCCGGCCCCGACCAGTTCATTTCGGGACTGGGCGGCTTCGACACGCTCACCGGCGGCGATGGCGACGACTGGCTCGACGGTGGCGCCGACGGCGACACGATCATCGCGGGTCTGGGCAGCGATATCATCTTCGGCGGAGGAGATTTCGACGCGACCGGCGAGTTCGACATACTCAGTTACGCAACGCACACCGGCGGTCCGATCACCGTGGACATGACGGCGGGAACCGTCACCGACGGAACGACCGATATCGATATCTTCCAGGAAATCGAGGAGATTCTGGGAACCTCGGGTGCGGATACCTTCTTCGGCGGATTTGATTTCATCCAGTATGCCGGCCTTGGCGGTAACGACACGATCGACAACAGCCAAGCCGACGACAGAGCCGGTGTCGACTATTCGCGGGACGAAGCCAACGGCGGCCTCGTTGGTGCGGGCGTGACGGTCGATCTGGCGGCTGGCACCGCGACCGACGGGTTCGGCGATACGGATACGCTCATCGACGTGAACTTTGTCAACGGGACCAACAATGTCGATGACATCACCGGAGGCTCGGGCGATGACTTCCTCATTGGTCTGGACGGTGCGGATATCATCCGTGGCGGCGACGGCAATGACGAGATCTTCGGGGCGGCGAGCTTTGCGACCGACACGGCGGCCAACGAGCTGTTCGGCGAGGGTGGCGACGACAATCTGTTCGGCAGCGACGGCGACGATATCCTGCAAGGCGGTTTCGGGGCTGACACGATCGAAACCGGCGGCGGACTGGACGAGCTGGTCTACGAGGCTGCAGAGGTCGGATCCGGTGTCGACACCATTACCGACTTCGACATCCTCAGCGATACTCTTGATCTGTCGGGGTTGCTCGATGCCAACTTCAATCCGGGCAACCAGAGCACCTACATCCAGGCGACGTTCGATGCAGGATCCGGCCATACGACGATCAGCGTCGACGCTGATGGCGCTGCGAACGGCACAAACTTCACGGACATCGCGGTGCTTGAAAGTATCGGCGGTGCGGGGACAAGCATCGACTTCATCGATGACGACAGTCTGACCCAGACCGTCGTGTCCAGCTGATCCAATTGGATCCGGATCGGCCGGGGATTTTCGGATCAATCGGGTTGGCTCCTGACCGTTCGCCCGATACCATCAGGCTTCAGTCAGCGGGGACGAGGGGGTCGTGCTGAAACGTTTCCTGAATGCTGCCAAATCATGGTTCGGGGTGGGGCGTGTCGCCGGCTTCGCCCTGCTGGGTGCTTTCGTCTTTCTCCGTGTGCTCGATCCGGCGCCGCTGGAGGCGTTCCGGTTCAAGGTCTTCGATTATTATCAGTGGTTCAAGCCGCGCGAGTCGCCGCCGCAGCCGATCGCGATCGTTGATATTGACGAGGCGAGTCTGAAGGAGTTCGGCCAGTGGCCGTGGGCCCGTACGCGTGTCGCGGATCTGGTGACCCGGATCGCCCAGTCCGGCGCGGTCGTCATCGCTTTCGACATCGTGTTTGCCGAGCCGGACCGGCTGTCACCGAACCGCGTCGCCAATGACTTCAGGGGGCTGGACGACGAGACGCGCGCGAAGCTGAACGAACTGCCCAACAATGACATCGTGCTCGCGAGCATCATGCGCCGGACCCGTGTGGTCGTCGGCCAATCCGGCCATCATGAGGAATCGGTCAAGTCCGAAACCGGTGACCCACCGCAGAGTTCGATCGCGACACTCGGCGCCAAGCCAGATCCGTTTCTGTTCAGCTATCCCGGCTTGCTGCAGAACATTCCCGAACTCGAGGCCCAGGCGAAGGGCAGGGGGCTCCTGACCACGAAGCCCGATTTCGACGGACTGATCCGTCGGGTACCGCTGGTCATGAAGGCGCGGGGCAAGATCTACCCGGGATTTGCGACCGAGATCCTGCGGGTGGCGACCGGTTCGAACGCCGTCCTGATCAAGACGGATGACGCCGGCATTTCAAGCGTTGTCGTGGCGGGCGTTCAGGTGCCGACCGATCCAAACGGGCGGCTCTGGGTCTATTTCAACCGGCATGACAAGAAGCGGTTCGTGTCCGCCAAGGATGTGCTCACCGATGCCGCGGCGGCCCAGAGCCTGAGGGGCAAGCTGGTGCTGATCGGCACCTCGGCGGTCGGTCTGTTCGACGTCAAGTCGACGCCGCTCGATCCGACTATCCCCGGGGTCGAGGTTCACGCGCAGGTGCTTGAGAACATTCTGACGAAATCGTTCTTGAACCGGCCGAACTATGCGGTCGGTGTCGAGGTTCTGCTGGCTATTGTGCTGGGCATCATCATCATAGCGCTCGTGCCCGTGCTGGGACCGGTGCCGGTGCTGCTGTTCGGCGGCACGATCGCCGTGATCACCGCCGCCCTTTCGGGATATCTCTTCATCAAGTGGAACATGCTGATCGATGTTGCCTATCCGCTGATATCGAGTTTTGCCGTGTTCTCGCTGCTGTCATTTATCAACTACGTGCGCGAAGAGATGGAACGCCGGCAGGTGCGCGGCGCGTTCAGCCGATACATATCGCCGGCGCTGGTCGAACAGCTGGCCGAGGATCCGGACAAGCTGGTGCTGGGCGGCGAGACGCGGGATATCACGATCCTGTTCTCGGACGTGCGCGGCTTCACCTCCATTTCGGAACTGTACAAGGGCGATCCGCAGGGCCTCACAACTCTGATGAACCGGTTCCTGACACCTCTGTCCAACGCGATCATCGAGAAGAATGGCACGATCGACAAGTATATGGGCGACGCCATCATGGCGTTCTGGAACGCCCCGCTGGACGACCCGGAGCACGCTGCGCGGGCATGCGAGGCGGCGCTGATCATGCTGGACAGGCTGGTCGAGGTGAACCGGGAGCGGGAGGAGGAGGCCAGGGACTCCGGTCAGCCGTTCCTGCCGTTGAATGCGGGCATTGGTATCAATACCGGGGAATGCGTTGTCGGCAATATGGGATCGGACCTGCGGTTCGACTATTCAGTGCTTGGTGACAGTGTCAATCTGGCGTCGCGCCTCGAGGGGCAGACCAAGGGATACGGCGTCAACATCATCATCGGCGCGCATACGGCGGAGCTTGTCGGCGACCGCTTCGCGACGCTCGAGCTGGACCGGATCAGGGTCAAGGGCAAGACCGAGCCGGAAACCATCTTCGCGGTTCTGGGGGACCGTGAAATCGCGCGGGAGGACGGGTTCAGCACTGCTGCCGAAAAACTCGCCGAAGTGCTGGAGCATTACCGGGCCTGCCGGTGGGACGATGCGAGCGCTTCGCTCGATCATCTTCGCGGTGTCGGAAAACCCTACGATCTCGATACGCTCTGCGACGTCTATGCCGAACGCATTGCTCTCTTCCGTGAGACACCGCCCGCCGAAGATTGGGACGGTGTCTGGACAATGGAGACCAAATAGCCGACGCGCGGGAACGGCTTTCGTTTCATGTCAAAAAAGAACCCGGGTCTGGAGACCCGGGTTTAATTTATGCAATTCCGGCCTTGCGGCAGAATTCGACTTGCGATCAGTCGCAGACCCGAACCGGTCCGACCCACACGCAATTGCGGCGATAGTACCGGGGACCGTGATAATAGCCCGGATCGTAATACCCTCTGCGCGGACCAGTCTGGCGAGGCCGGCAGCGGCGTCCCCTGTGGCGGTGCCAGGCCCTGTAACCCCAGCGCGGCACGTAGTGCAGGCGCCGTCCGCGATGGCAGCCACCGACTCTCGTAACATCCGAATCCGTGAACTGGAGGACATCAAGCCCGCCGATCAGGTTCGCCGCACTGGCCGGCGCAGCCTGCGCTGTCGAGCTTATCATGGCGAAGCCGAATACACCGGCTGCCAGAGCAATACCCCTCAGCGTCATACGCACCACTGTCGCATTCTTCTGATTCCGCTGCATCAGATGTGACTCCCTTTGAAACATCGCACCCTCTATTCCCTAGGGTAAGCTTTCCGCCGAAACAATTCAAATAGTCCGCGCTGTTTTGGTTAGAATTCTGCGAAAAAACCTGCTGAATTCGCGGAATTTGCACGTTTTACGTGTCGGAAGACCACTATTGCCCGCAGGGAAGGAGGTCATCGCGCCCGACAGAATCGATCACGAATTCGGGCATCCGAGCGGAAATCGACGTTTCGCACCGGTTTCCCCAATTTCGTGGGTTTTTCACGGACAGTGATGGCGTTACCGCGGGGCCCGGAGCGGACAGGTGATTCAGTGTACGGGGGCCATCACCGGAATGTGAGGTCTCAATCATCCGGCCGCTGCCTTGCAATTGCCGGGGTAGGGACTAAGTGGAGATCTGACCCGGAAAACAAGGCCAAAGCCGGCAAACCAGGCGTTGAAGGAATCCGCAGAGTTAACGTCCGATTAAGCGCAATGCCGAACAATGGACACAATATCTGACTAGGTGCACATCACGCGGCGAGAACGGAAATTATCGATTCAGGTAGCCATGATATACACAGACACGACAGTTATTGCCCTGCGAGAAGTCGGCGAGCATTGCGCCGAGAGTGGTCCGTACATTGTCGAGATGTACGACCGTTACGAGAACGATATCGCGATCAGACACTGCCGTGATGTGGAAGGCCTGAGGCGGATGATCGCGCCTTTCGTCGACGACACAGAGGAGGCGATCGGGCGACTCCTGCCGATGTCGGCGCATTGATTGCGGCAGGGCTGGTCAGATGATCGGCCTCGATGACACCTTCATACCGCCGGGACCGTTTGCCGTAGCGCGACCATGACGTCACGAGGCGGACTCATCACGTTTCCATCAAGCCATTATGATCGCGGAGAAGTGCGGCCCGCTTGAAATCGCCGCGGAAAACTCTTTTCAATGGTTTCATCCAGTTCAATGGAGCCTTGAGATGATGACTTTCCTGCGAAGAGCCGCCCGGTTCTGTGTCCTGCTGAGCCTCGTGGCTGTGGGCCTTGGTGCATTCCCGGACAATCTGGCCGCTGCGGATGACACGGCGCGGTTCGAACTTACCCTGGACATCACCTGGAGCCGGGGAACGGCGCCCTTCGAATTCCCCGACGTCGGACATATGTCGGGCCTGATCGGAGCAACGCACAATCCCCGCTACGTTCTGTTCCGCGACGGCGACACCGCTTCCAGCGGTCTGGAACTGGTTGCGGAGAATGGCCGTGTCAGAACCCTCCGCGCCGAGTTTGCCGAGGCCGAACGCAGGAAGCGTCTAGGAACGAGGATCGACGGGCCGGAATTGCCGAAGGTACCGGGCCGGATCAGCACACGCTTCGAGACGACCCGGGCGCATCCTCTCCTGTCCTTCGTGACGATGATCGCCCCGAGCCCGGACTGGTTCACCGGAGCGGCGGATGTTGCTCTGGTCAACGACGGAAGCTGGATCGACGAACTGAGAATTCCGCTTTGGGCCTGGGATTCCGGCACGGACGGCGGAACGTCCTACTCGTCGAAGGATGTTGACACGCAACCCCAGCAGTCTGTCCGGCTGCTGGCCAGCCCGCACTTCCTGAATGGTAACGGACTGGTGCCGGTCGGAACGGCAACCGTCAGGCGCCTGAAGCCCTGAGGGGCGGTCCGGGATGTCGCCTGCCAGCCAAGAAATTCGGGGTCTGTGAGATTCCGCACGGACAGGGTCGCTGCGCATCGGATATGTGATCCTCACCTTCATGCGGGCGGCGTTATGAGGCTGGCCCTGCCGTGACGTGTAGAGCCCACACGTGCGCATTGGTTACCTCTTGAGGCCGTGTCTCTTACTGCCCCCGGTCGGCACGGCCTCAACCGCCGTCTCCCGCTTCAGGAATCAGATTTGATGAATGTGCCGTCGTTGAGGTCCTGAATGGCCTGAACGAGTTCCTGTTGCGTATTCATGACGATGGGCCCGTGCCAGGCGACCGGTTCGCGGATCGGGCGGCCCGTTACGAGCAGAAACCTGACGCCGTCCGGTCCGGCGCGAACCGAGATTTCGTCGCCCGCGTCAAAGCGGACCAGCGTCCGGTTGCCCGAGAGATCGCGGATGGCGAGTTCCTCGCCCTGGAACTCTTTTTCCACCAGAATTCCTGCCGGATTCGAGGCGTAGTCGAAATGCCCTTGTCCTTCAAAGACATAGGCGAATGCATTGGCGTGCGTGTCCACCGGCAGCCGCTTGTGCACGCCGGCTGGAATGCTGACATCCAGATACAGGGGGTCCGCCGCAACGCCGTCCACGGGTCCTCGCTCGCCCCAGAACTCTCCGACAACAATCCGGATGCACGTACCATCGTCGTCGGTCACCTCGGGCACATCTCCACCGGCTATGTCCTGATATCTGGGCGCGGTCATCTTGAGAGACGACGGCAGATTGGCCCAGAGCTGAAAGCCGTGCATGCGGCCGTCCGCATCGCCCTTCGGCATTTCCTGATGAAGAATGCCCGAGCCGGCGGTCATCCACTGCACGGATCCCGGCCCAAGCGCTCCGGCATTGCCGAGGCTGTCCTTGTGCTCGACCGTACCTTCAAGAACATAAGTGATTGTTTCGATGCCGCGGTGCGGGTGCCAGGGGAAGCCCCTGGCGTATTTCTCCGGATCATCATTGCGAAAATCATCCAGCAGCAGGAACGGATCGCAGAGTGTCGGATCGGTGAACCCGAAGGCGCGATGAAGATGGACACCGGCGCCTTCCATGGTCGGGACGGAGACAGACTGGCTCTGTATGGGGCGGATCGACATGCGGCGTTCCCTGCAGAATTCATTACATCACCTTGAAATATGGCACAGGCGGAAGATCCGTCCAGCGGCGTTTGGCCGCCGGCCGTGTCCCGATTTCCCCCGATCACCAAACCTGCTACGGTCCTCTTGCCGGGAGCTCAAGACTGCAGGATTGTCAGAGGGGAGACGATATGAGCTTCTATCGATCTGTGATTTGCGCTGCGGCGCTATTTGCCGTTCATGCGGTTCCGTCAGGTGCGGGGGAAACGGCCGACATTGCCGTTAAGAGCTGCTTGAACGAACTCGGTCTTCCGGCTGCCGCTTGTTCTTGCATCGGCAGACGCGTGGAATCGGAGTTCAATGCCAAGCAGCAGAAGTTCTTCATCGCCATGATCACGAAGAACAAGCCGGCTATGGCCGCCCAGAAAGGCGACATGACCGTGAATGAGCTGACCCAGGTCGCGATGTTCATGACGACCGCACCGAATGATTGTGTGAATCAGTAGAGCAAGCAAAAAGCCCCGGTACCGTAGGGCACCGGGGCTATCCTATTCTCGGCGTGATTGCCGGATTTGTCAGAAGAGCGGATCAGTGTTTTGAAGCTTCCGCTCGCGTTTCGCTTTGAGGTTGTAGGCTTTCCAGATCATGAGAGCCGACAGGCCAAGGACAATCACCAGAACCGGCGGTCCGGCGTCGGCTATGAAGGTACTCATACACACCCATCCATTATTGTCGTGCCAGCCAAGGACACAGGAAGCGCCGATACGAGCAATGGATTGGGGCCGGACTGGGGCAGTGCTGCGACGATTTCTTGCGTACACGCGATTGTGTCTACTGGTCGGGCGGGTGCCATTTGGGGTTGAAATGCGACCTGCCGCTCCGGCAAATGAAAGGGGCCAGACGGAGGGGTCGTTCGGAGCAACCGGAACTTTTCCATCGGTGTCGTTCGATCAGGCTCCGTCGACAACCGAGAAACCTTCGAACTCAGGGTGGCCAAGGTAAAGCCCCTTATTGTCTCCGGCACCTTTGTGCGCATTCCGGAAATGCTCGGACTTCGTCCAGTCCACAAAGGCATCCATCGATGCCCAGACGGTGTGCGAGGAATAGAGTGTGTATTCCTCGTTCTCAGGTCCCTTCAGAAGCTTGAAATCGACAAAGCCCGGCACTGCATCCAGATGGCGGTCGCGGGTCTTCCACACGGTCTCGAATTGGTCTTCTGATCCTTTCATGACCTTGAACCGGTTCATGGCAATGTACATTGGTGGCAACTCCTCTGGTTTGATGGTTCGTGGCGGCGATTACCGCACTCTGAAGGTTATCGGGACTGACAATGAAAGAGCGCGGCGCTTCGAACTCTTCGGGATTGGAGGGAAGGGGGCTGCTCGGCGGAGCATTGCCTGGACTTCACGGTCAAGAACAGCGTGTCCTGAACTGCGCCTGAGCCGGACGCCACCGACGCGACCGTTCGATTTCACTGTGAAAGTGATGACAGCGGTACCCTGCAGTTTTTTGCGCTTTGCGCCGGAGGGGTAGCGTTTCTGTCTCTGCAGCCGGGATACGATCTTGCCGAGGTAATTCGAGATGTTGGCCGATCCGGTTGCCGTCCGGTTGCGACCGCCGTCGCCGGCCACCCTTGTCGACCGCCCGCGAGATGTCGATCCGGACCGCCGCACGCTTGCCACGCGCTGCCGCCCGGACTTTCTGGGCTTTGACTTTTTCCGTTTCTTGGCGGTTTTCTTGGATTTCCTTTCCGGTACCTCTTGTCTCTTTTCAACGGCCTTTTCTCGAGGTTTGACTGGCGCGATGACCTCACGAGGCTTGGCGATCATCGGGGTCGGAGATTTCGCTTCCTCCGGCTGAACCAAGGTCGGCTCGGAAGCGCCAACGGCATCGAAAGTTGCGTCTGCTGGTACCGCTTGCGCCTCGGTGAGTCTCGCAGACTCGGCGGCCACGGCGGTGACAATGGTGGCGGGCGTAGCATCGTTCTGCAGTGCTTCCGGCGATTCAGGGGCCTCTGGCGATCGGTTCGTTGCGTCAGATGACGGCTGCACTTCATCCCGTTGGATGGGCTCCTGTGATTCGCCCGGCCGGACCTCGCCGACCGAAACGGCTGCGGAGACAGTCGGGATCCGTTCGGGAACAGTCGCCGAGACCTGCTGTCCGGGCGTCCTCGCCGCCAGTTCCTTCGGCTTTGATACCGGAGCCTCGACCGCCTCGGCTGGTGCATGAGGGGCCGTCGTGTCGGGTCTGGCCGGGTCGACCTCGGCGTCGGTCGGAGTGGGCGGTTCCGCTTCGGGCTCGGCAGATTCCAGTGCTGCCACCGAGTTTTCGCCGGCGATCGCACGTGTCGTCGTGAGAGTCGTGACGATGACGGTCGCGCCCGCACCACGTTCAATCCTGATTTCGGTCTTTGTGTTCGCAACGGCCGCAATAATGAGCCCGTGCACGATGACAGATGCCGCTTCGCCCAATAGCCAGTATCGTGGCGGATAGCGCATCACCGGCCATCCCGGAGAGTAAGAAGTGTCACTTTTTCGATGCCGGCCCGCGATGCAGCGTCTACGACATTCATCAGTGCCTGGGAGTCTGCCCGTCGGTCGACCATGAGGCGAAGTGACTTGGAATCGCTGTCGCGGACGAAGGATGCGATTGCCGCGGAGAGCGCCGTTTCCGGCGTCTGCGTTCCGCCGACGTAAGCTACACCTCCAGCCGAGAGATAAACCGCGTCTCGGGGCGGTGTGGCCGCAGGATTGTCCGCTGTTTGTACGGGGTCGAGATCGACGTCCGGTGTTGGCGAGATCGCTCCGGCCATCAGGAAAAAGATCAACATCAGGAACACGATATTGATCAATGGCAGGACGCCGTCGTCTCGGACTGCTTTCTCAGGAGGCGGAATACGCATTTGCGATCATGCCCACACTATCGTGACAGCACCATGGATCTGATCTCCGAACGTCTGATCTGTTCCAGAACGTCCACGAGCCGTTGTGTCGGAACGCCGTTTCGAACCTGAACAACGGCGGCAGCCCGACCCTTGCTCACCAATGTGTTCAAATTGGCCTGAAGATCTGCCAATGCCGTATCAGTTGCATTCACATCAAGGCGTCCGTCATCGTGCAATCTGATGAATACCGGCTTTCCGGCCAACGGATCCGCGGTGCCTGCCGTCGCAGCCTGCAGCTCGATCTCGGCGAACTGCTCGAACGACGATGCAAGCATGAAGAACAGGAGGAGCAGGAAGACGACATCGATCAGCGGAGTCAGCCCGATGCGCCCTCGTCTTGTCACTGGCAGATCAAGTTGCACGGATGATTTCCTCGGTGGTCAGTCTCGTTGCATCAGCGTCGTCGCGAAACTCCTCGGTGCGATGTGCCCCGCGTTCCGCAGGTCGTCCTGTAAAGAGCGCAGTCAGCACGTCCTCCATGACGGCGTGTTCCCGGGCGATCCGGCTTTCGAACATTGTCACTGCCATGGATACAGGCATGGCGACCGCCAACCCCACTGCAGTGGTCAGCAGTGCGACCCAGATGCCTCCGGCCAGAACGGCCGGATCCACACGCGCACCAGCACCCTGCAACTCCTGAAACGCCTCGATCATGCCGAGGACGGTGCCGAACAGGCCGAGCAGCGGCGCGATCTGGGCGATCAGTTCCAGCGGCCGCATATATGCCCTGAGCGAGGTCAGATGACGTACGGCAAGCCGTTGTACGTCCTCTTTGACCAGGCTGTCGTCGGAGCCCGACGAAAGCGCCTGCATTGCCCGTGCAAGCAGAACCGCGGGGATGCCTGGCAGTTGATCCGCGCGCACGCATGCGCCGCGCCGGTTGTCGCTTTCCCAGGTTGCCAATGCATAACTGGCATTTACGGGGCGTCCGACTCTCAGTGATGCGAAATGCCAGGATTTCATGAGGATCAGCGTCAGGGCGATAAATGAAAGCAGGAGCAGAAGCACTACGACCGGGCCGCCGAGGTCGATGATTGATCTTCCGCCGGCGATTAGCGAGTTGAGGGCTGCATCAGCTGATGGGACCGATGTAATCCCGTCCACGATGTCCTGATCCATGCCGATTTCCCTACCTTGTCTACTTAACCAGACGGATTGAGGCTGCTGTCGCCGGGACAATTATGTCGAGACAGGCCGCCGGGCTGAGAGAATCTCCCTTGCACTGCGTCACGTCGTTGAGCAGGACGCGGGAAATGCCGTCGCATTTCTGATTGGCGAGATCGAACTGACGGACCTTGGTCTTGCCGGCCGGCAGGCCTCCTGCGTTCAGCACCAGAAAGCGGCTTACGCTTCCTTTCCGGTCGAACAGCACGATCTCCAGCTTCAGTTCCGTGATGCGCTTTGTGAGATCGTTGCGCATCACAAAGCTGACCCTGCAGCCGTCCTTGACGGGCACGGCATTGTTCAATTCCAGTTGAATCGCCGGCTCCGCCGCCGTGACCGCCGATGCGGACGCGAAGGCGGCGGCCGCCGCGAAGGCAAGCCGCCGAACCGTTGAGATCAATCCAGAAGTCTTCATTTTCTCCCGCTATCCACCCAACTTGATCGTGGCCGATATTCCGGCCGTGAAGCCGGGGCTGGGATCAAGGTTGAGGTACTTGGTGTAGCTTTCGTCGAAGATGTTCTTGAGCGTGATCGCCGTCGAGAAGTACCGGTTGTGGTCATAGGTTGCGAACAGGTCGACGGGATCGTGGGAACCGCGCGCGACGACAACACCGCCGGTGCGGTCAACACCCGGCAGGCGGTTCTGGGCGTCGACCATCGTCCATCTGCCACCAATGGTCAGCCGTTCTTCGAGGAATCTGAGACCGACGGTCGTAACGAGCTTGTCCGGATGGACGGAGATAAGGGGAACGTCCGCGGCGAGATCGTCGCCACGGATGCGTGTGTAGGCCATCTGCGCAAAGTGAGTTCCAGCATCGTACGTGGCCTCCACCTCTACGCCCTCCAGGCGCGCCTTGCTGATATTCTGATACTGGAAGGTGCCGCAGGTGTTGAACGGGAAGCCGAAGCACGTGGCCGGGATGAAACCGGTCAGGAAGGCGTCGATGTAGTTCTTCACCTCGTTCCGGAAGATCGTGGCCTTTGCGCGGAAGGCATCGCCGTCAGTGACAATGTCGTCGAACTTGAGATTGACGCCCAGTTCGTAGTTTTGTGCGGTTTCCGGCTTGAGATTGGGATTGGGGGTAATAACGAACGCAGGTGGCACGGGATGCGTGCCGCTGTTGAAGGCTTCGGTGACGGCCGGTGCCCGGTATCCTTCTGCATAGCTGGCGTAGAACTGGATTCCCTGGAACGGTGTGATGCCGACGGTCACTTTTGGCGAAATCCTTGTGCCTGTGCTCTTGTTGCCGCCGCCGGACAGCTCGTACCCGTCGAACCGGAGCGCGCCGATGAATTCGAGCCAGTCCGTGACCTCAATCTCGTCCTGGATGAAAGCGCCGTAGGCGATGCGTTTGCCCGTTGGCGTGAACTCGTCCGCACTGCCGGCGGGATCGCCGTCCTCGACCTTGATCTTGTCGCGGAATATGTCGCCGCCAATGGTCACCGCGTGCGCTATCGAGCCTGTAAAGAACTCGGACGTGTTGTGGAAATCGGTGCCGGCCGTGCGGATGCGGAACTGCCGCTCGCTACCCGCAGTGCCCGTGCCGGACAGGAGTGTCTGGTCGCTTTTTGTCGACGTGTAATAGGTCGAAACGGACCAGTCGACCAACGGATTATCCGGTGCGTCGTAGTGCCACTTTACGGTTGCCGTATCGTCTTCGGTCTTGGTGTCGCGGGCTGTGATCGTGCCCGTCGTTCCGACGCTGCGGGTCGTGTAATCAGCGTCCTGATAGGTGTAGCTTGCCTCGATTATGTGGCCGTCCGCCGGGCGGAACTTGCCCTTGATCAGGGCTGACAGGATGTTTTCGTCACTGTTGCGGACGACGTCGCCGCTGCCATCCTTATATTCACCGTCGTCGCGATAGACGATGTTTCCAAGGACACCGCCGGCCTCGCTGGGCTGAACCGCGCCGGTCGTGCTTATGAGAATGCCATCCTCGTTCGAGGTGTAGCCCGCCTTGGTCTGCAAGGCCCAGGTCTCTCCGGGCTCGACGATGTCTTCAGGGTCCTTGAGCAGGAAGTTGACGACGCCGCCAATTGCGCCGGAACCGTAAATCGTGGCGACCGGACCGCGCACGATGTCGACCCGCTTGATCAACTCGGGTTCCAGATAGAATGTGCCGTTGGCGCCGTGATCGGAGCGCTGGAAATTCTGCCGCGCTCCCTCGATCATGACGTTGACCCGTCCGAAATCCTGCAAACCCCGAATGTTGATCGATGAGGCGGGATCGTCACCGTCTTCCGACACTTCCAGGCCGGGCACGCTGACCAAAGCATCGGAGATCCGGTCCGGCTGGATCCTGTCCAGATCGGTCCGGGTGACGACACTCGCGCCTGCGAGTTGGTCGACCACAGCGTCTTCTGTCTTCGTCGTGGTGACCGTTATCGTGTCCAGTGTTATCACGCGGTCTGCGGCGTCATCTGCTTGTGCCGGTGTGACCAGGGCAATGGCGCTTGACGCCATCAGAATGCCTCTCAGGTAATGTGTCTTGTTCATAGCCAGCGTCCCTCGTTCTTGTTTTGGCTGGCTGGCTATATGGAGGTCCGCAGTCACCCCCTTTGGCTTGCTGGCTCAATAATCCCGCTTGTTCAATGTCTTGACGATTTAAAAAATCCGACTAAAACAGTCAACAATTAAATATGACATTTTGACTCATATTTTTGCCAAAGTCGTCACCAACCGTATGAGTGAGTGAAGCGGGAATACGCCAGCAATGACCGAAAACACATCGGAACCGACAGGACGCCAGAGTTCTGAAGCCGTCGAGTTCCATCAGGAAAGCGAAACCCGGTCGCGTTACGAGGCATCAGAATTATTCGGCAAAGCGACCGAGATCATCATCGAGATGGAGGGCGTCGAGTACCGTCTCAGGATCACCTCGAACGGCAAGCTGATCCTGACAAAATGAACTCCGGAGACCAGCAATGAGAACCAGTAAAGCATTCCTATTGGCCGCGTTTGCGGTTGTTATGATCTCGACCGGCCCGGCGGCCGCCGAGACAAAAGTGCAGGGCGCGGACGGCCGCGAGGTGGTCATCGGCGATGTATCGCGCGTCGTGTCTATCGGCGGGTCGACCACGGAGATGCTCTACGCGCTCGGCCTCGACAGACATATCGTCGCGGTGGACACCACGAGCGTGTATCCGCCCGAAGCGCTGAAATCAAAACCCAATGTCGGATATATGCGCGCGCTTTCCGCGGAAGGCGTTTTGGATCTCAAGCCGAGCGTGATCCTCGCGGAGGAAGGCGCCGGCCCCCCTGATGCCGTCAACGTGATCCGGAACGCTTCCGTTCCCATGGTAACGCTGCCGAATGATCCTAGCCCGCAAGGCATTGTCCGCAAGCTGCGCCTGATCGCAAAGGTCATGAACGCGACGGAACGGGGCGAGAAGCTGGCCTCGAAGATCGAGGTTGAATTCGAGCAGCTGGCCCGATCCGTCTCTGCGATCAAGAAAAAGGCCAGGGTGCTGTTCGTCTTTACCTTGCGTGGCGGCCGGCCCATGGTGGCCGGTCGGGACACGGCCGTTGAGGGGATTCTCGCGCTTGCGGGTGCGGAAAACGCGATCACGGCGTTTTCCGGGTACAAGCCCGTCTCGGACGAGTCGATTATCGCGGCTGCGCCCGATGTCATTCTCATGATGAGCCGCGGGGAGCACAAAGTCTCCGCCGATGAGGTCTTTGCCTATCCGGCCCTGAGGACGACACCAGCCGGGGAAAACAAACGGCTCATCACGATGCGCGGCCAGTATCTGCTCGGGTTCGGGCCGAGGGCGGCTCATGCCGCCCGTGACCTGGCGGCTGCGCTCTATCCGGAAGCGGGCATTCCGGAGCTGAAAGCCCCGACTGTCTCGAACTGACGCCCGGGTATGAGCGCAAATCTGGCCATCGGAACAACCGCTCGCGAGGTCGCCGGCGACCGGGGGCGCCTCGCTCAGCTCGTCATGGTTGGCCTCCTGGTGCTGACCCTGATCGTCGTGTTTGCATCGCTACTGCTCGGGCCGGTTTCGCTTCGCTCCGCCCTCGTGTGGGACGTTCTGTGGAATGCGTTCTCAGGTCACCAGGAGCAGTCCGGCGACCTAGAGCGGACGCGCATCATCCTGTTCGAGATCCGCCTGCCGCGCACGCTGCTGGGGATCCTTGTGGGTGGTGCCCTGGCGGTGGCCGGCGCCATGATGCAGGGCCTGTTCCGCAACCCGCTGGCCGATCCCGGTCTCGTCGGCGTATCAGCCGGAGCGGGACTCGCAGCCGTGGCGGTCATCGTGCTCGGTGCGACCGTGCTGTCTTCGGTCGTCAATCTGCTAGGGATCTTTGCGCTCCCACTCGCCGCATTTGCCGGAGGGATGGCCACGACGGTTTTGCTCTACCGGATTGCCACGCGCCATGGCAGGACGTCGACCGCGACAATGCTGCTTGCCGGGATCGCGCTTGGCGCCATGGCCGGCGCGCTGACCGGTATTTTCGTGTTCATCAGTGACGATCAGCAACTGCGCGACCTGACCTTCTGGAGCCTCGGCAGTCTGGGCGGTGCGACCTGGACAAAGGTCGTTGCGGCGGCGCCGTTTATCGTTCCCGTCTTTGTCGTTGCTCCCTTTATCGGCGTCGGTCTCAACGGCTTGCTTCTCGGGGAGGCCGAGGCCATGCATCTCGGCATTGATGTCCAGTTGCTGAAGCGTCTGGCCATATTCCTCGTTGCCCTGGCGACGGGGGCTTCGGTTGCGGTTTCCGGCGTAATCGGTTTTGTCGGCATTGTTGTCCCGCATCTTCTGCGGCTCGCCATCGGTCCCGATCACCGGTATCTGCTACCGTCCTGCATGCTGCTTGGCGGCACGTTGCTGCTCGGCGCCGATCTTATCGCCAGGACCGTCGTGGCTCCCGCCGAGTTGCCGATCGGGATCGTTACGGCCGCGCTCGGTGCGCCGTTCTTCCTCTGGCTGCTGCTGCGGCAGCGCGCATTCGTGATGTCGTGACCGGAAATGCTTGAAGTCGTCGACGCCAGCGTTGTGCTTGGTAAGTCAAGAATCCTTCATTACCTGTCCCTGCAGTTCGAGGTCGGGCAGCTGACCGTCATTGCCGGCCCGAATGGCGCCGGAAAGTCGACGCTCATGAAGGTCCTGACCGGGGAGCTTCGGCCGGTGTCCGGGAACGCGAGCCTCGATGGCCGGTCTATCTCGGCCTACGCGCCCCATGAACTGGCCGGCCGTCGCGCCGTGCTGCCGCAATCCTCCCAGCTTGCCTTTCCCTTCACCGTGTTCGAGGTCGTGCGGCTGGGGTTCAGCACCACGCGCGTGTCGCGGGTGGAGCAGGACAGCATTGTTCTCGAGATGCTGAACAGGGTCGATCTTGGCCGGCACGCGGACCGGTTCTACCACGAGCTTTCTGGCGGCGAGCAGCAGCGCGTGCAGCTTGCGCGGGTGCTGAGCCAGCTCGCCGGCGGCGACGGTAAGGAAGGGAGTCGCTATCTTCTGCTGGATGAGCCGACCTCAAGCCTGGATATCCGTCATCAGTTGCAGATCCTTGATATTGCAAGAGATTATGCACGCAACGATACGGGTGTCGTCGCCGTGTTGCACGACCTGAACATCTCGGCGGTCTATGCGGACCGGCTGATTATCCTGCGCGACGGGGAATGCCTCGCGGACGGCCCGCCGGCGGACATCATGACAAGTGAACTGCTGCTCAAGGCCTTCGATGTTCCGCTGAAGGTCAACAGCGTGCCGGAAGGTGAGGGGCCGTTCGTGCTTCCGCAGTCGGCGCTGTAACAGAAAAGGGCCAGACCGCGTGGATCTGACCCTTTTCGATTTGGTCGGAGCGGCGGGATTCGAACCCACGACCCCTTGTCCCCCAGACAAGTGCGCTACCGGGCTGCGCTACGCTCCGAAAGTGCGGCGAACCTGTTGGTCCGCGCGGGCGCGACTATAACCACAGGGATGATCGCGCCGCAACAAGCAAAGCGCAAGACCTGAGCGCTCAGCCCGCCTGGTCGATGAGGTCCGCCAGCAGTCTTATGCCGGGTTCGATCCTGGTCGAGTCGATCGAGGAGAAGCCGAGCCGGAAGTAGTTCCGCGGCGCATCGATCCCGGCGAAGTAGATCCGCCCAGGCTCGATGATCATGCTGTGTTCGAGCGCCGTCTCCGCAAGCGCCTCGGCGTCGAGACCATCCGCACCCCGGACCCAGAAACTCGTTCCGCCGAAACTGGGCACGGTGGAGGAGGCCGGCAGATGGCGTTCGAGCGCCTCGGCCATGGCCTGCCAGCGGGCGTGGTAGGCGCGATGCAGGCGATGGATGAGGGCATCGTGGTGGCCGAGAGACAGGAACAGGGCGGCCGTGCGCTGATTGTTGCTCGGCGGATGCCTGACCATCAGGCGCCGCAATGCCCGGGCCTCCCGGATGATGGGTGCGGGGGCGACGAGGAACCCAAGGCGCAGGCCCGGAAACAGGGTCTTTGAAAAGCTGCCGACATAGAGGACACGGTCGTTGCGGTCGAGGGATTTTAGGGCCGGGCAGGGTGCGCTCAGATAGTTGGTCTCGAACTCGTAATCGTCCTCGATGATCAGAAAGTCGCGATCGACGGCCCGCTCAAGCAGATGAACCCGCCGCTCGATCGGCATCGTCACCGTGGTCGGGAACTGGTGGCTCGGCGTGACATAAACGACGTCACAGTTGTCCAGTTCGGGTGTCATCTGCATTCCTCCGTCGTCGAGCGGCAGCGGCTGCAGGCGGTCGGTGCGCAGACGGAAGATGTTGCGGATGTCGGGATAGCCCGGATCCTCCATGCCGACGGTCGTACCCTCGGCGATGAACAGGCGCGACAGCAGATAGAGCGCGTTCTGGGCGCCAAGCGTGATCAGGATCTCGTCGTTCGAGGCCATGATCCCGCGGCGCGGCAGGATGCGGGTCCGGACCTGCTCGACCAGCATGGGATCGTCATCGGCGCGCGCGTCGTCTGTCCAGGCTTCGAGCCAGCGCCGTCCAAGAGCCTGCCGGGAGCATTCGCGCCAGTCCGCCATCGGAAACAGGCCATGGTCGACCTGGCCGTAGATGAACGGGTACGTGAAATTCTGCCAGTCTTTCGGTTTTCTGAGGTTTTCCTGCAGACTGGGCTGCACCTGCAGGCGACGCATCCAGTTGACCGCGTCGCCGTCGGTGTCCTGCTGAAGCTGATGAACGGTTTCGGGCCGTTTCTCCAGAATGTCCCGGTTGACGAAATAGCCGCTCCGCTCACGGGCAATCAGATAGCCGTCGTCCACAAGGCGCTGGTAGGCCAGTACCACGGTGTTCCTCGACACCCCGAGCGTCTTTGCCAACCGCCGGCTCGACGGCAGCGGTTCGTCGGACGGCAACTGCTGGTTCAGGATTGCATTGACCATCAACTCGCGCACCTGGGTCTGCAGGCTGGACTGATCCGACGTGGTCAATGTGAACAGGGGATTTCGCATTGTCTGGTTCTAACAAATCATACCATCTGGACCTATTCTTGGGTCCAGTGGACAGATTACTGTGTCTCGTAGAACAAGGGCAAGGCATCCGCGTATCGCTGTCGAGACGCGGCTATTTTCACTGGGAGATCAGACGCCATGCAGTACACCACGAATTCTCTTGAAAACTACTGGATGCCGTTCACCTCGAACCGCGAGTTCAAGGCCGATCCGCGGCTTGTGACCCGCAGCGAAGGTGTCTATTGCTGGGACTACAAGGGCGGCAAGATCCTGGACGGATCGTCCGGGCTGTTCTGTGTCGCGGCAGGCCATGGCCGCGAGGAAATCGCGAACGCCGTCGCCGAGCAGCTCAAGGCCAACGACTACACGGCGCCGTTCGGTCTGGGACATCCGGGATCCTTCGCTCTGGCGCAGAAGATTGCCAATCTCTGCCCGGAAGAGATCAATCACGTCTTCTTTGTGAACTCGGGCTCCGAAGCGATCGATACGGCCCTCAAGGTGGCCATGGCCTATCACCGGGCCAAGGGTGACGGCCAGCGCAACCGGTTCGTGTCGCGCGAGCGCGCCTATCATGGCGTCAATATCGGCGGCGTGTCGCTGTCGGGCATGGTGCGGAACCGCGAGACGTTCGGCAGCGTGATGCCGAACGTGGTCTGCATGCGCCACACGTGGATGGAGGAAAACCGCTACACGCGCGGTCAGCCCGAGAACGGGGCGGAACTTGCCAACGATCTCCAGCGTTTCGTCGAGACCTATGGCGGTTCGACCATCGCGGCCTGCTTCGTGGAGCCGATCGCCGGTTCAACGGGCGTGCTTGTGCCGCCGAAGGGCTATCTGCAGCGTCTGCGCGAAATCTGCGATGCGCACGGTTTTCTGCTCGTGTTCGACGAAGTCATCTGCGGATTTGGCCGGCTGGGGACGCCGTTCGCCGCACAGGCCTTCGGCGTGACGCCGGACATCATGACCATGGCCAAGGCACTCACCAACGGGGCGCAGCCCATGGGTGCCGTGGCCGTCAATGACGAGATCTACGACACGGTCATGAACGCGTCGCCTGAGAACGCGATCGAGTTCTTCCACGGCTACACCTATTCCGGTCACCCGGCGGCCTGTGCAGCCGGTCTGGCGACCCAGGAGATCTATGAGCGCGAAGGTCTGTTCGAGCGGGCCGCCGAGCTTTCGGACTACTTCCTGGACGCAATGTACGACCTGCGCGATCTGGATGTGATCACCGACATTCGCGGTTACGGCCTGATGGCCGGCCTGGACGTCCGCCAGGGCAAGGCGCCCGGCGCACATGGCTCCGAGCTTCAGAAGAAGCTGTTCTGGAACGGCCTGCACATCAAGTTCACCGGCGATGCCGCCATCATCGCACCGCCGCTGATTTCCGAACGCAGCCACATTGACGAAATGTGCGACATCCTGCGC
The DNA here is from genome assembly GCA_965198845.1 of Hyphomicrobiales bacterium. Taxonomy (GTDB): domain Bacteria; phylum Pseudomonadota; class Alphaproteobacteria; order Rhizobiales; family JAJFHC01; genus CBDAQD01. Next base: position 3,417,902 of record CBDAQD010000002.1, on the reverse strand, counting down.
AAGACTCTGCAGGAAGCAGCGTAAATCACGAAGATTTGCCGGTGGCGGATGTAATTCCGCCATCGGCACCCTTGATTGTGACGGCTTCGGGGGTGTACGAACTTTCATGGAGCCAAGTGCATCCAGAACAAACTTGGCCCACACAATGATCGGATCGTTCTCCCGATGACAAGGTTGTCCGCAGTACTGACGTTTGTGGCCGTTGCCGTCTTCACGCTGGCGGCGCCGGCGGTCGCCGCGGACAAGGAAGTCACGATCGGCTATCAGAAAATCTACAACCCCTGGAAGATTGTCGTCGCGGACCGGACGCTAGAAAAGCTGACGGGATATCGGATCAGTTGGCGGGCGTTCGACTCCGGCGCTCAGGTGATCGAAGCTATGGCCGAAGGCGATGTGGAGATCGCCCTTGCCGGCTCGAGCCCCATTGCCGCTGCGGTGAGCAACGGGGTCGAAATCGAGCTGTTCTGGATCACCGAAGACATTGCCGCGTCGGAAGCCCTCGTTGTCAGGAACGGCTCGGGGATCGAAGCGCCCCAGGATCTCCGGGGCAAGCGCCTTGCCGTGCCCTTCATTTCCACATCGCATTTCCACACGCTGTTTGCGCTGGAGCAGTTCGGAATCAACCCCGAGCAGGTCGATCTTCTCAACATGCAGCCGCCCGCGATCGCGTCCGCCTGGCAGCGGGGCGATATCGACGCGGCGTTCGTCTGGAATCCCGTGCTTGGCCAGATCAAGAAGAACGGACGCGTACTGCTCACCTCAGGGGTGCTGAGCCGGTGGGGCAAGGCCACGTTCGACGGTATGGTCGCGTTGAAAAAATGGGCCGCGGAGCATCCGGATTTCATGGTTGCCTTCGTCAAGGCGGTAGCTGAGGCCGACGAGTCATACCGGTCGAACCCCGATGCCTGGACGGCGGACTCGGAGCCGGTGAAGAAGATCGTGAAGGTTGTCGGCGGCAATCCCGAAGACGTGCCGGGTGTTCTGGCACTGTACGATTTTCCGACACTGGAAGAGCAGGCTTCCGAGCGGTGGCTCGGCGGCGGAAAGCAGGGCGGTGCCGCGCAGGCTCTGTTTCACACGTCGCAATTCCTGAAGACCGAAAGAAAAATCGAGTCCGTCCTGGACGACTATGCAACGGCGGTAAATCCCGAATGGGTCAAGCGGGCGCTCGAACAGTAGCGCTGCGCTAGTGGCCCGGTGAAGTGGTGGGTCGCCGAGGGCCCATGCCTGCGGCTACGCCCCAGATCAGTCCGACAAGCAGGAAGAAGTGCCGCCAGTGATCGGTGTCGATCAGCAAGCCGATCAGGGCAAGCGGCAGAAACGATGCCGCGAGGATGATGCCGGCAAACTGCAGCGGTCCCGGCGTGAACGCGATGTGGAATGCGCGCGCGAGCGTTATGGCAACCAGTACGGCGTAGCTGAAGCCGCCGAGCCAGCCTGAGCCGTGAAAGATGTTCAGATAGACGTTGTGAACATCCCCGGCCCAGAGCTTGGTGAACGCTTTGTATCCGATCCCGAGTGGTTCGGTCAGCGCAAATTCGAGGCCGATGAGCTGACCGTAAAAACGTCCGTCAATGTCGTAGCTCTGGACGAGGCGGAAGCGTTCCTGGACGAGTCCGGATACGGCCTCAAGGTTCAGAGCCGCGGTGATGAGCAGCAATGTCGCTACTCCTGCAATCGCGGTCCAGAGGATCAGCCGGCCGCGGAAGCGGTAGTCTGGCGCGACGAGCAGGAGAATGCCGATCATGGTCAGGATCGAGGCGACCAGATGACCGAGGGCTGCGCGCGAAAAGCTGAGCAGAATTCCGGCGATCAGGACCATGAGTCCCGCCGCATAGGGAAATGTCTTGACCGCGGGCAGGGTGAAGAGCCTGTAGAGACAGAACAGTGTCGGCGGGATCAGAAAAGGTCCGAAGACGTTCGGATCCTTGAATGTACCCCGCGCACGGCTGTTCTCGGTGAACAGGTCGAACGCGCCCTGTGTTACGGCGAAGTACCCGATCGCTCCCGTCACACAGGCGATCAGCGCCGCCACCATGTAGCCGCTGAGAATGACGCGGAACGTCTTTTCCGGTTCGCGCGCGACGATGCAGGCCACGAAGATCGCAGCGACGGCGAGATAGGCCGTCACGAAAGTATGGTCTATCGATTTGGCAAAGTAGTCGGACAAAGGCGCCGTGATGACGCCGCCCAGGACGACGCCGAGCAGCAGGACGATCATTGGTGCAACCGCTGACGGAATGACCAGGCCGGTGAGCAAATAGAGACCCGCCAGACCCATGATCCCAATGTCATAAGGCGAAGGCTCGATGAAGACGATGCCACTCAGTGCAAAGACCACCCAGATTGCCGCGTAACCCAGCTTGTTGCTGTTGTAGAGGGTGCCTGCGGCTAGGGCGAACACGGACATTTCAGTAGGCTTGCTCGGTGTTGACCAGCGAGAACGGTGTCATGGCGAGAATGTAGAGGTCGAACAGCACGGACCAGTTCTCGATGTAATACAGGTCGTGCTCGACACGGCGCTGGATCTTCTCGGTGGTGTCGGTTTCACCGCGCCAGCCATTGACCTGGGCCCAGCCGGTGATGCCCGGCTTGACGCGATGGCGGGCGAAATAGCCGTCAACGACTTCCGTGTAGAGCCGATCGGCGGCCTTCGCCATGACCGCATGAGGCCGTGGACCGACCAGGGAAAGATCGCCCTTGAGCACGTTGAAGAGCTGCGGCAGTTCATCGATGCTGGACTTGCGGATGAAACGCCCGACACGGGTGACCCGCGGGTCATCCTTGGTCACGAGCTTGAAGGCGTTGGCGTCCTCCATGTCGGTGCGCAGGGAACGGAACTTGTAGACCTCGATCAGCTCGTTGTTGAAGCCGAAACGCTTCTGCTTGAAGAAGACCGGGCCCTTGCTGTCCAGCTTGATGAGGATCGCTGTGAGGATCATCAGCGGCGACAGGGCGATGAGGGCCAGGAAGGCGATGACCCGGTCCTCGATCGACTTCAGGATGTAGTCCCAGTCCGCCAGCGGCTTGTCGAAGACATCGAAGAACGGTACGTCGCCGATATAGGAATAGGAACGCGGCCGGAACCGCAGCTTGTTGGTATGCGCGCTCAGACGGATGTCGACGGGAAGCACCCAAAGTGCCTTGAGGATTTCCAGCAGGCGGTTCTCGGCCGTGAGCGGCAGCGAAACGATGAGAAGGTCGATGCGGACCTTGCGGGCGAGTTCAACGAGTTCCGAGACCGTCCCGAGTTTCGGATAGCCCGCAACGTTTGTCGGAGACCGTTCGTCGGACCTGTCGTCGAAGACGCCGGTGATGCGGATATCCGTGTCGTTGGACTCGTCCAGCGCGCGGATCAGATCGGCACCACGCTCGCCGCCGCCGATGACGACGGCGTGGCGTTCGAGCCTGCCTTCGCTGTTCCAGTGGTGAACCAGGACGGACATCAATGCCCTGAACAGCAGGAGAATGGCGAGCCCGATGCCATACCAGCTTGCGAGCCAGACGCGCGAGAATTCGGCGCCGACCTTGGTGAAGAAGGCGATGACGGTGAGCAGGGCGAATACGCAACTCCAGGCGACAATCAGGCGGGCGGATTGCCTCATGAACCGACGCAGAGCTTCCACCGAATAGAGATCGAAGACCTGGAACGTGATCGGAACCACCGCCGCGGTGATCAGGATCACGGAGTAATAATTGATCGTGACGAGTGAGTTCCATTCGCCGACGTAGAAGGCCCAGATGTTGAATCCGGTCGCGGCGACGATCAGCAACTCTACGGTGCGGACAACGCCCAGAACGGTGACCGGCGTGAGCCATCTGTCGCTGTCGGAGCGTTCGGGTACGCGGGAGAGTCCGTCGGCGTTGAGTGCATCTTCGGGCGATGAAATGCCGACTGCTTCCAGCAGCTCGTCCGGCTTCGCCAAGGATTGCGCTTTTGGATTCTCTTTATGCATGGACGGCCCAACCCTTGTCCTGGCAAGCGGTGAAACAGGCGCCTACGGTGCCACAGACTCCTTTATGTTTTGTCGCACCCGTATGGTTAACGGACCGTTACTCGGCGGGGGATGCCGCCGTCGCGCGCCGTATCCCGACAGGTGCGCCGGCACCAAGGACCTCGTGGTAGAACGCGTTGATGTCGGCGACCATGGCGTCGACCGTGAAGCGTTCGCTGACGGCGCGGGACAGAAGCCGGGCGTCCTGCTGGGCAGCCTCCGGATCGTCCACTAATGCATGGATCGCGTCTTTGAGCGCACCGACCCGGTCCGGGGCGATGAGTTTGTCCGCCTGTTCGCCGAATATCTCCGGGATGCCGCCGACGCGCGTGGCGATGAGCGGTTTCTGGGCCGCCGTCGCCTCAAGCACGATGTAGGGAAAGGACTCCGCGCGTGACGGCACGACGAGCATCCGGGCAAGGGCGAATGCCTCGCGCGCCGGTTTCACACCGACGAAGCGGACATGCTGCTCCAGATCGAGTTCGCGGGCCTGTGCCTTGAATGTTTCTTCGTCGGGACCGGCGCCGACGATCGTCGCCGTCAGCGGCACGCCGTCATTGTGGAGCTCATGGATCGCGCTGAGCAGAAGATCGACGCCCTTCAGATGCCTGAGTTCTCCAATGAACAGGATGTCGTCCGGATTGTCGGCCAGCGGAACCGGTTCAAACTCGTGGGGCTTGAGGCCATTGGGTATGACGCGTGCAGGATAGCCGTCCGCACGGATCTTTCTGGCGAACACATCCCGGCTGAACTGGCTTTCGAAGATGAGCCCGCCTGACCGCCGGGCCAGCAGCTTCTCGAGTGTCAGGAAGACCAGGCCGGCGGGCGATGTCGCGCTGTAGTGGAGGCTGCCGCCATGGGGCGTGTAAATCGCGGCGGCGCCTGAAAACTGCGCTGCGATGCGCGCGTAGGCGCCGCCCTTGGCGCCATGGCCATGCAGAATGTCGATTTCGAGGAACCGAGCCAGGTCCGTCAGGCGGCGGGTGGCGGACACGTCGCGAGGACTGATGAGGCGCGCCATCGGCGTGCGATGGATGCCGAGCGCGCAGGCGTGTTCGATCTGCTCCAGTGCATCGATTGCGCTCTCGCCGCCTGTCGTCTCGTCGCACAGCAGGCCGACTTCATAGCCGGCTTCAGCCTGGCCTTGCGCCAGATCGAGGACATGTCTGAAAAGGCCTCCGACCGGCGCGCGAAAACAGTGGAGGATGCGCATGGGTCTCGGCATGTGAATGAGCCTCGGGGTTTGGGATCAGAAGAAACGTTCCGCGACGACAATCGTATCGCCGGGCCTGACGCGCGCCGTCGGCTTCAGAAGCAGTTTCTGCCTGCCTTCGGGGCTCAGCCGGATGACCTTGAATTTGCTGGTCCGGGCGCGGGCAGTGTAGCCGCCGGCAATGGCGACGGCCGTCTGAATGGTGATGCCGTTGACGAAGTTGTACTGCCCGGAGCGCTGCACCTCTCCGAGGATGAAGAACGGCCGGTAAGTCAGGACCTGCACGGTCACATTCGGGTTGCGGAGGTAGCCGGCACGCAAACGCTCGGCGATGCGCCGTTCCGCTTCCTTGGTGGTCAGACCGCCGACAGGAACCTGCGAAATCAGGGGCATCGAGAGGTTGCCGCTGCCGTCGATCAGATATTCGCCGGTCAGGGCCTGCTCGCCGAACACCGTGACGCGGACCCTGTCGCCATTGCCCATTCTGTAGCTGTGCGGATCCGCGGGGACGCCGGCATATGCAGCCGGAGTGCTGCTCACAGGCGTGATGCCTTGCGGGCTCGCAGCCTGATCGGTGGTTGTAGTCGCTGATGTCGCAACCACCGGCTTGCCCGAATTTTCGCCGTGCAGCGTGCAGGCGGATGCCACACCGGCCAGAACGGCGATCAGCGTGAACCGTGTGAACTTCAGAACTCTAGATTTGACCATGGCTTCGTACGCATGCGCATTGGTGACCCGAACTGCGCCAAGGGTACACGGTGAATGGTTAAGATTTATTAAGCCTGTTTTTTGAAGTTTTTCTTGGATTTCCGCGGTTTTGATCGAGCCGAGCGACCTCGTCATGGAGGCCGGACAGCCCTCTTCAGTTGGACCGTGACTTGCAGCTTTGACCCTGAATTGTGCCATCGCGGCACAGACAGAAACTGTCATGCCATTGTCATTCCGCGCCGGAACCGGCATAGTCTCCAGACAAGCGGGATGCTCGGCGGCGATGAGTAAATGGAGTATCCGCGTGCCGAAAACGCTGTTCTACGGACTGGTTGCCACGGTCGCCCTCTGCACAATCGTGCTCGTGACCAACATCGGGTTTGTTTCCAGGGTCTCATTGCTGATTGGCCAGGAGCGGCTGGTCACCCTCGTGATCTATGTCGCGATCTGGGGCATGGCATTGGGCGCCGTGCTGATTGCGGCGATGCAACCGGACCGCATTGTCCGCCTGTTCTGGGCAACCGTGATTGCAACGTCCACTGCGGCGGGTCAGCTCTACTATTTTGCCAGCGGTTCCGAACTGAGCGTCTTTGACGTGATCTCTCTGTGGAGCGCGCGCCACGAGACTGGCCGGGCGATGGCGGAATACACCAATCACGTGATGCTGGCCGGATTGATGTTCGCGGCGACGTTCGCCGTCATAATGGCGTTTCCTTCACCGTCGCATCATCTGATCAGGCGCGGCCTGCGTTGGCTTGGCTGGACGCCTGCCGTTCCGGTCGCGGTCATTGCCGCCATCATCCTGATGAGAGACGGCGGCGGCTCGCACGGCATGCCGTCGCAGTTTACCCCTGTTGCAGTGACCTCCGTTGCTCTGGCCAAGGTGGCATCCAGCGCCATGCCCGACCGCCTCCAGGTGACGTCCAGGCCGGCCGGAGCGCCCGCGGCCCGCAACATTGTCATGCTGGTCGACGAAAGCGTGCGCGCGGACTATATCGACTGGCGCCCCGGCAATCCCTATACGCCCCGGCTCGCCGGTCTGAGAGAGCTGTTCGTTGATTTCGGCGCCTCGGCGTCAGGCAGCAACTGCAGCCACTATTCCAACGCCATCCTCCGCCTGTCCGGTTCTCGGAGCGATCTGGTGGGATCGATCAAGCGCAATCCTTCGATCTGGCAATATGCGAAGGCGGCGGGGTATCGGACTGTCTTCATCGACGGACAGGCCGGTGCGAACAAGAACCCCAGCCGGCTGCAGAACTTCATGACGGTGGTCGAGACGAACCTGATCGACCGCTTTGTCGTGGTCAGCGGCGTGGACATCCCGATGCTCGACTACAAGCTGCTGGACATCGTGCGTGAAGAACTGATGGGGGACGAGCCGGTATTCATCTATGCCAACAAGAACGGCGCGCACTTTCCCTATGACACGGCCTTTCCGGCCTCTGAAACGGTATTCAAGCCGTCGGCCACGAAAGGCCAGGGCAAGCACGCCCGGATCAATGCCTACCGGAACTCCATCTCCTGGAGCGTGGACCGGTTCTTCCAGCAAATGGCGACCCATGTCGATCTGGACGACACTCTGGTCTTCTACACGTCCGATCACGGGCAGACGTTCCGGGACGGGCACCTGACGCACTGTACCGTGCATGGGCCCGACCCGCGTGAAGCGCTGGTGCCTCTGTTTGCCGTGACGGGCAACCGGCAACTCGACGGTCGCCTCAGGGAGGCTGCATCGAAGAACGTCGGCAAGACCACTCACTTCGAGATCGTGCCGACGGTGCTCGATGTCATGGGATTTGACCCGAAACTGATCGCAGAACGCCACGGCGCATCGCTGTTCGACACGCTGGACGGAGAGACGAAGTTCTCCACCGGCGACATTTTCGGTCTGTTCCGCAAGGACGTGAACTGGACGGAGATCGATCTCGGCAAGGATTATCTCGAGGAGCCGGCAATCGGAGGGAAGCCGGCCGCCACCGGCCCCTTTGCCAAGGCGCTGCCTCAAGGATGACCATGCAGGTGATTCTGCGCCGCTAGCGATCCGGTCAGCCAATACTATGGTTTTCGACAGTCATTAAGTTTCGGCCCGATCAGGTCCTTCGACCGAGAATCCACGAAAATCAAAGGGTTCCGGGACGCACATTCATTATAAGCGATGCAAATTCGGTACAGCCGTTAAGGAAATAGTTACCGAAAAAATACCAATGTGGGCGTCGAACCAATGTGAGATTCCCGCCCGCGATGGATCGGCAGTACACATCGTCCTCGACAAACACGGCGCCAGCGAACGGCGGCGCGCCGGTCGGACTCGATCTGCGCGAACTCGTTTTGGGGATCTGGAACCGCAAGTTCATGATTGCGGGCGTGGTCATCGTCGCGATGGTCGCCTGCGTTCTCTTCCTCGCCACTGCAACGCAGAAATACACCTCCGAAGCGCGCGTTCTGATACAGGACCGCGAATCCGCATTCACACGGGCGACCGCTGACAGGGCTGCCGTAGCGCCGGACTCGCTTGCGGTCCGGAGCGAGGTTCAGGTCATCCGGTCACGCGACCTTGCGCTGAAGGTGGCGCAGAAGCTCAGGCTCGACAAGGTTTCGGAGTTCAACTCGGCCTCGAAAGGGCCGGGGATCAAGACACGGATACTGATGGCGATCGGCCTGAAGAAAGGTCCGTCCCAGCGCACGATCAAGGAGAAGATCCTCAAGGCCTACAACTCGAAACTCAAGGTGACGCCGGTGCGGGAATCTCGGGTCATTGCGATCGAGTTTTCGTCAGTCAATCCGGAACGGGCTGCCGCGGTGGCGAACGCCATAGCGCAGACCTATGTCAGCGAGACCCAGGTCGCCAAGTTCGAGAACACGCGCAGGGCGGTCGAGTGGCTGTCGCGGCAGATCGAGGCCCTGCGTCAGCGGGTGTCGGACTCGGAAACAGCCGTGGAGGAGTTTCGCGCCAAGACCGGCCTGTTCCAGGGCGCGACGACGACGCTGAGCAAGCAGGCGCTCTCGGAACTGAACACACAGATTACCCAGGCGGCCGCGGCCAGGACCACCGCGGAGGCCCGGGGCGACGCGATCCGCCAGCTGCTGCGCCGTCCGGGACAGATCGAAACGGCGCCGGAGGTTCTGAACTCTCCGCTGATCCAGCGGCTTCGCGAGCAGCGCGCCGTCCTGCAGCGCCGTATAGACGATCTCTCGATCACATATCTGCCCAACCACCCGACGATGAAGCGCCTTGTCGCGGAGCGTAACGGCCTCGACCGGCAGGTTCGCGGCGAAGCGGTCAAGGTCCTCCGCGGCCTCGAGGATCAGGCGCAGGTGGCCGGGGCTCGCGAGAAGGCCTTGCGTGACAACCTGGTCGCCCTGAAGACCAAGGCGGCCTTGAGCAATCAGGACGAGATACGCCTGAAGGCGCTTGAGCGCGAGGCGGGGGCCAACCGCCGTCTGCTGGAAGCTTTCCTCGATCGCTTCAGGGAGGCCAGTGCCCGCGAAGACGTGACTTCGCTGCCGCCTTCCGCGCGGGTCATCTCGACGGCGCAGATCAACAGTTCGCCGAGCTTTCCCAAAACCGGCCCGATCCTGCTGCTGGCCCTCGTCGGCTCAACGGTACTGGGTGTCGTGATGGCGTTCCTTGTGGAGATGTTCTCCCTGCAGCCCATGCCGGCGTCCGGCTCGTCGACAGCGAGATCGCAGAGGCCGCCGTTTGAGGATGATATCCGGACCGATCACTTCGATCCGGCGCCCGCATATCAGCCGACGGTACGGACGACCTTCGAGACCCGGATCCAGCCGCCGCCCATTATGCCGGCATCGGCACCTGCCGTTGAACCGGCGCCGCCACAGCCGCAACCGGCGTATCAGGCGATTGCGAACATTCCGTTCGACAGCGCGATCCAGACCCTGCGCGCCACGGTGGCCGCGTCTGCCTTGCGCGTGCAGTCCAACCGGGTCCTGCTGACGTCGACCGGGCTTGAACAGGATAACGCGATTGTCGGCGTGTCGCTGGCCCGGGCGCTTGCCACCTCCGGGGTACGGGTCCTGCTGATCGATGCGGATTTCCACAATGCCGGGGCAGGGCGGATGATGGGGGTCGCCGCGACGGCGGGCCTTGCCGAACTGCTGCTCGGGTCTGCCTCGTTCAAGGATGTCGTGACTGACGATCCGGCCTCGGGCGTCCAGGTGGTGACGGCGGGAATGGCGCTGGAGCATGGCCGGACGCAACTGCGTTCGCCGCGGATGGACCGCGTGATCGAGGCACTCTCGCGGGCCTACAATTATGTGGTCATCGTCTCGCCGTCGATCGTCGCTTCGAACGATGCGAGTCATTTTGCCGCCAACTCGCGTCTCGCAATCATGATGAGCGATGTGACGGCCGGGGATCACGGCACCGGAGCGGCAACGATCCAGTCGCTGCTGTCATTCGGTTGCCAGGAAGTCATCCCGGTGGATTCGGTCGTGACCGCGGACGGTCTGTTCATTCAGCCGCGAAATCCCGTCACGAGGCTGGGTGCGGCGGCCTGAAGCACCGACAAATAGGTCCCGGTTACCCGCTTTCGCGGGCACAGGCTCCGCTCCGGGAAACGGTTGTCTGTTCCCCGGTTGCCCGAAGGGCAGACCGGGGCCGCTGGGATTTCAGGCTTCTGTTTGGAACGGTCCCGGGCTAGCAGCGCACCACTACGTGCTGCGCAGCACCCGGGAAACGGGATATCGACCTGAGTGTCGCGCCGGAGCATGACAACATCCGCGTTCCCCGGCCATCGCGCCGGGGCCCATTAGCATTTGCCGCGGCCTGCAGCGGCATCTTTCTTCCAAGTCAGTCAGATTGGTGAGGAACGGCCTGGAGCGAGGCTCTCAGGACGTCGTTTTGCCGTGGAGGCTGCGGCGCATGGCCTGGGCGAGCGGCCAGAGCGTCGGCGATTCCTTGACCGTGCGCTTGACCGACAGCGCAAGCCGTTCGCGGACCGCATAAATCTGTCCTACGGCCGTCAAGGGAATGATCGTATCGAACTGCCGGATCATTTCGTCGGCCCACGCCGTCTTGTAATCGGCGTGGCCTTGCGAGAGATCGAACTGTCGGAGCCCGGCGTTGCAGGCATCCTCGATGGTTCGGCGCAGGGCCAGGTCGCCCGGAGAGTGCTTCTTCAGGTCGCCTTCGGTCATGGAGAGCAGGAGCCCGTAGTACCGGTTCCGGAATGCGGCGCCGACGACGATGGCCACCGTTTCTGTTCCACACGTCAGGTACTGGCACTTCAGCGGGGATCTTGCGCCGTCTCCGGCGTTAGCGAGCGTCTTCAGGAATTGCACGAAGCGGGGGCCGTATACGTCGCCAACGCCCATTTCGTCCATGCGGGCGACCTTCTGCTCGAAGAGCATGTCGAGGATTTGCCCGGCCTTCTCCGGTTCGTCGGCGGACAGGAACCTGACTTCGCCGTTTTCAGCAAGCCGGCGGTCCCTCTTGCGGGCGTTGCGCCGCGTGCCGCCGGAACGCCTTGCTTCGTAGAGCGCAGCGAAATCCGGGGTCAGGTTGAGCAAAAAGGACGCATTGGCCGACGGTGAAGACGGCAGGGCCGCAAACGGGTTGGCGATGCCTTCCCATTCCACGGGCTGGTTGGTGAAATGAACCGCGTCGACCGGCTTCAGTGCAGCGAGCACATCGGACCAGATCGCGTTGAATTCGGAAGTCGTCAGCCGCGAGATCCACTCGGGGCAGAACAGCCCCATCTGGTAGTTGCTGTGGTGGCCGCCAAGCCAGCCGAGCACCCGCGTCATGCCGTGGCGCCAGATCTGGAGCGGCAGAATGAACGCGAGATTTCCGTCCGGCTTTCGGCCGACGGCGATCCGGGCCTTGACGCCTTCGTGGATACCGACCGTGTCCATCCAGTTGGACAGCCAGTCATAGGTCTGAAAGACGGTGCAGACCGCTTTGGCCTCGAACGTTCTCCAGATGTCGGCGAGTTCGGACAGATCAGCGCAGATCGACACGGAAACGGACTCCGAGCGCGATTGCTCGAAAGCGGCGCCGCCTTCGCCGAGGTCTGCCCTTAGACTGTATGTCGACATTTGGATTTTCCCGCTACGCCGAGACGCTTCAACTGCAATCCGAGTCGTTCGACAATCCACCACTCCTGGAACGGCGGATTATCGCAGCGAATTGACAATAAATCGTTGTCATGCGGGCGGTTTGCCGGGTTTATGCGTGTTCGTAAATCAATCCTAAACCCGGATCTGCGACAGTCGCCTCAGGAAAACCAGTGCTGGCAGTCATATGTCCGGGCTCAAACCGAACCTGATCAAATCCGGCCTCGAGGTTCTTTACAGGACCGGCGCCTACAGGCTCTTTGAATCGCAATGGGGCGGGGCAGGGGTGATCTTCACCCTGCACCATATCCGGCCGCAGGCTGCCGGACTGTCAGAGGGCTTTCACCCCAACGGCATTCTCGAGATCACGCCGGAGTTCCTTGAAGACGTGCTCCGGTTTACGGCAGCGAACGGGTTCGAATTCGTCTCGCTCGGCGAAGCGGTCGATCGCATTTGCGCCGGCGACGACGCATCACGCTTTGCCTGCTTCACGATTGATGACGGATACCGGGACAATCTCGAATGCGCGCTGCCGGTGTTCCGGACGTTCGACTGCCCGTTCACAGTGTTCGTGACGTCGGGCATCATCGACGGCGACGTGGAGCTCTGGTGGCTTGCGCTCGAAGAGGTCATCTCTGGACATGACAGTGTGGCCGTTGCGCTCTCGGGTGAGCATCGCGAGTTCGCCACGGCAGACGATCAGCAGAAGCAGGACGCCTACGCGGAGATCTACTGGCATCTGCGCAGCGTCCCGGAAGACGAACAGCGCCGCACGATTTCCGCGCTCTGCGCCGACTATGGCCTCGACCTGAAGGCCCTGTGCCGGCGGGAAGCGATGACGTGGGACGAGGTGCGGCGCCTGGCGGGCGATCCGCTCGTGACGATCGGCGCGCACACCGTCAATCATTATGCCCTGGCCAAGCTGGACCGCGACACCGCCATCTCCGAGATGGAGGAGGGGCGGCAACGCCTCGCGGACGAGCTTGGCATCTGGCCGGATCTCTTCAGCTATCCTTACGGCGATCCGGGATCCGCCGGTCAGCGCGAGTTCGATATCGCGCGGGAAGTCGGGTTTCGCGCGGCCGTGACGACCCGCAAGGGCATGGTGTTCGGCGAGCACCGCGACCATCTGCACGCGTTGCCGAGGATCTCGCTCAACGGCGACTACCAGTCGCTCAAATATGTCGATCTGTTCCTGAGCGGCGCGCCGTTTGCGCTGTGGAACCGGTTCCGGCGCGTCAACGCCGCCTGAGGTCCGTTGTCCCCGCGGGGACCCGCCATGCGCGGGGATGACAACAGTGAATGCGTTCCCCGGCCATCGAGCCGGGGCCCATTTACACGCTCATCAGACTGAAGCATCTGCCAATGGGCCCTGGATCAAGTCCAGGGAACGATTGACTTTGCGTTCCCCGGTTGCCCGGAGGGCAGACCGGGGCCGTTTGGAACGCAGGCTTCTGTTTGGAACGGTCCCGGGCTGGCAGCGCACCACTGCGTGCTGCGCAGCACCCGGGAAACGGGCTACTGACCTGAGTGTCATGCCGGACAAGCGTGAGCGCGATCCGGCATCCAGCGGGAGACTATGACGGTAGAGGTGCGCCGCTGGACGCCGCATCAGGTGCGGCGTGACAGAGGGAGCGGGCGTGTCCGCGCGCGCTCAAGCGGAAATCAGTTCAGCAGGAAGGACAGGCCGGCGCGGGCGGTGTGGATGACACCGCCGCCAAATGCAGGTCCACTAGCGCATATCAAACAGGTATCGGATTTTTCGTCGAAGCCGTAATAGAGATACTCCGTGCGGAAGGCGATGTTGTCCGTCAGCTTGAGGGCGACGCCGCCACCGGCGACAAGGGCCAGGAAGTTCCTGAATTTGACGATCTCGCGCGTATCATTGGCGTCTCCGCCTGACACTGTTGCATCGATGAATCCGATACCGCCGGTGGTGTAGAACAGGGCGTCGCCGGCCGCCAGGCCCAGACGGCCTCGCACGCTGCCGAAGCCACGGATTTCAGAGTCCCTGAAATCACGACCGCCGTCAAAGGGTCCGCCCTTTTTCGCATTGACGAAGGTATAGTCGCCCTCCAGTCCGACAACCGCATTACCCCATTGAAAATTGTATCCGGCATGGACGCCGCCTACCGGATCGGTCGACGGGGTGAACACCGTCTGGCCAGCATCGCCAAAGAGCCTTCCGTCCTCGTCGCGAATGCTGGTGTTGCTATGCGCCGCGCCGGCATGGGCGCCGCCGTAAAATCCGGCCCAGTTGCCGGCATTGCCCTCGTCTTCATCGGCAGGCGTATCGTTCAGGTGATAGGTCAGGCCGACCCTCACATAGTGGATCGAGCCGTCGGCAAGGCTGGGCTGACCGCCGCAGGCCGCACAGGTGTCGCTCTTTTCATCAAACCCGTAATAGAGATATTCCAGCCGCGTGGAGAGGCTGGACGAAAGCTTCACTTCCGTGCCTGCACCGGCCACGAGGGCGAGATGATCCTTGATGCTGGCGGCATTGCTGTTCACTAAATTCACGCCCTTCACCGAGGCATCGACGAACCCAATGCCGCCGGTGATGTAGGCGGCGGCGTTGCCCGATGCGACACCCAGCCGTCCGCGCACGCTGCCGAAGCCGTCAATCTTTGCGGATATTAAATCCGGCGGGACGTTGCCGCCGAAATTCCGGGCGGAGCCCGCATCAGTCCAACTGTAATCGATCTCAACGCCCAGGAGCAACGAACGGATCAGGTGGTTGTATCCCACATGGACCCCGCCGGCGGCACTGATGTCACCGGTGAACAAAGTGGTCTCCAGAGCGGGAAAGATGTTGTCGGATTCATCGTGCAAACCGGTGCCGGTATCGGCGGCGCCGGCATGGACACCGAGGTAAAACCCGCTCCACGGATCAGTGCCGTTCGGGGCGGCCGGCTCCGGATTATCGCCGATATGATAGGTGACGCCGACACGGAGCACCTGAAGGGCCGCCGAAGCGTGCGCGGGGTCAGTGCACGTCTGACAAATGTCTTTTTCACTGCCGCCGAAATAATGCAGATATTCCAGCAGGGCGGAGAGGTTGCTGCCGAGCTTGGCCTCCGCACCCGCGCCAACGACGGCCGCGATCTGCTCGTCGAACGAAACCACCTGGACAGGACTGTCGCTGCCGCCGAGATCAAGGTCAACGAGGCCGACACCGGCCGTGAAATAGATCAGGGCATTGTCGACCGCGAGACCCGCCCGGCCGCGGATGCTGCCGAACCCGTCAATATCCGACGACACCAAATGATCGGTCCCGTCGAAAATGCGTGTCCGGCCGGCATCGGTCCACGAATAATCGGCCTCGATACCGAACACCCGGTTCCCGGACTGGAAATTGTATCCGGCATGGACGCCGCCCGTCACGCTCAGATCGTTGGTGAAAATAGTTGAGCCATCGTCGTCGAAAATAGTGCCGTCCAGATCGCGGATGCCCGTCGAGGAGTCGACCGCGCCCACATGGGTGCCCAGATAGAAGCCTTCCCATTGCTCGGACGTGAAGGGTTGGGCCTGCGGAGCCGCGGATCAGCACAAGGAGCGCCAATAAAATGATGGAAAAAACGCCAGGCCAACGCATCGATGCCGCCCCAACCAGTCGACACAATCGAATCGATCTTCAGTCCTAGCTAAATAACCCTATCAATTTGAGAAATGCTTGCATAGGCCGCATGCCGGGTGGCGCTCCGGTTACGATCGAGCGTTGCAAAAATGGAACAGTCGTGTGGCCGTCGATTTGAGCGCGTGCATGACAGAAGTGCGCGTCCCCCGGCTCACGCCCACGCCTCAAACGTCATTGCCGGGCTCGACCCGGCAATCCAGCCAAAAAACAAAAGCGTAAGCCTGCCGCTGGATGCCCGGGTCAAGCCCGGGCATGACAGGAGAGGGAGTTCTTTTACATTCGTCATTCCCGCGAAGGCGGGAATCCAGAAGCCACAATCATAGGCAGTGCAGTACTGCTCTGGATCCCCGCCGGAGCCGGTCCCCGACTGGATCGGGGACGGGGATGACCGGTGAGATAAACGGAACTTGGGACACAGTTCCGTTCCCCGGTTGCCCGCAGGGCAGACCGGGGCCGTACCAATCTCATCGGTATGCGTTTGGAACGCTTCCGGGCTGGCAGCGCACCACTGCGTGCTGTGCAGGACCCGGGAAACGCCGCGCCGCTCACTCGGCCTTTCGGTCCGGGCGTTGCATCCAGGTGACGAGGAGGCCCGCCGGCAGCACCCAGGCGAGTCCGGCGACGACGTAGAACACGCCTTCCATGATCTTGCCCGCGTCCTGCATGTGGTTGGCGGCGAAGGCCATGACCACGAGCGCATAGATTGCCAGGAACACGAACAGCACGATGGCGCCGATGAACTTGCGGAGGCGGACGGGCATTTCCTGTGCTCTTTTCGCGTTGGTGGAGGGCCTTAAGTATCAGGCCCGGTATCTATATACGCCATCCGTCGCGCTTCGCCAGGTCGGGCGTGGAGCTAGAACGACGTCTTCAGTTTCCGCTCGCGGTCGAAGCGCTCGATGGCAAGCTCGATCAGCCGGTTGATGAGCTCCGAGTAAGACACCCCGCTGGCCTCCCAGAGCCGCGGATACATGCTGATCTTCGTGAAGCCCGGAATGGTGTTGATCTCGTTCATGATCAGACCGCCGTCGCGCTTGAGAAAGCAGTCGACCCGCCCGAGCCCTTCGCATTCGAGCGTCTGAAACGTCCGGACGGCCAGTTCCCGGATCTCGTCGCTCAGGGCATCCGGAATATCCGCGGGGATCTTGAGTGCGGCTCCGTGCTCGTCGATATATTTCGCCTCGTACGAGTAGAAATCGTGGCTGGGCACGATCTCGCCGACGACGGAGGCTTCCGGGTTCTCGTTGCCGAGAACGGCGCACTCAAGCTCCCTGCCGTCGATGAACTCCTCGACCAGGACTTTCGTGTCGTAGCCGAACGCATCCTCGACAGCCCGGTCGAACGACTCCCGGTCCGTGACCTTGTGGACGCCGACGGACGAGCCGAGGTTGGCGGGCTTGACGAAAAACGGAAGGCCGATCTCATCGGATATGGCCTCGAAGTCGGTGCGATCGTTGTGTTTCAGGACCAGGAATCTGGCGATCGGAATGCCTTCGTCCCGCAACAGCCGCTTCATCACGTCCTTGTCCATGCCGACCGCCGAGCCGAGCACCCCGGCGCCGACAAACGGAACGCCTGCAAGCTTCAGCAGACCCTGCACCGTGCCGTCCTCGCCGAACGGGCCGTGGAGAATGGGAAAGATGACGCCGATCGAGGAGTGTGCGCCGCCGGCGGTCAGGTCGGTCAGCTCGCCGCCGCTCTGCGGCACAAGCGCCACGTTTTCCTCGTTCTGCCTGTTCAGCGCGATCAGCTTGGGATCGCCGGCATTGAGCAGAAACTGCGACTGATCCGGAAGCAGCCACCGGCCGGACTTGTCGATGCCGATGAGGGCGACGTCGTATTTGTCCCTGTCGATCGCCTCGGCGACGTTCTTCGCCGATTGAAGCGACACTTCGTGTTCTGCCGACTTGCCGCCGAAGAGGATGCCGACCCTGATCTTTTCGCCTGTCATGGTGCGTCTCTTACACCACGACCTGGAAAAGTGCATCCGGTTTGGTGGGGCCCACCCCGCTTCTCAATAGCGACGCCATGTCGCGGCGGTCGTGGGTGAACGAAACCGGTAAAACGGACGTTAGAGATTCAGGCGACAACGACCGCACGGCAATCCGATGGCGACGGCTTCGACAATCGAGAATTCGACCGGACAGGAAAAGCAGCAGGCCGATGACGTGATCGCATGGTCCGTCCGTGTCTGGCTGTTCGTCATCGCGGCCCTGATCTTTGCGATCATCATCGTCGGCGGCGCGACCCGGCTGACGGATTCAGGGCTCTCGATCACGGAGTGGGCGCCGATCCTGGGCGCGATTCCGCCTCTGACCGAGCAGGACTGGCAGGCGGCTCTGGAGAAATACCGCCAGATCCCGGAATACCAGGTGATCAACAAGGGCATGTCGCTCGAAGAGTTCAAGTTCATCTACTGGTGGGAATGGGGCCACAGGCTGCTTGGCCGTTTCATCGGCATTGCGTTCTTCGTGCCGCTGGTGTGGTTCTGGATTCGCGGACGCCTGGCGCCCGGTCTTAAACCGAAGCTGGTCGTTTTGTTCATCCTGGGCGGGCTTCAGGGCGCGCTCGGCTGGTACATGGTCATGAGCGGGCTGGTCGACCGGGTCGACGTCAGCCAGTACAGGCTTGCCGCCCATCTGGGACTGGCCGTCCTGATCTTCTCGTGGACGTTCTGGATCGCCATCGGCCGCACCGTGTCGGGCGACGCGCGTTCCCGCTCGCGCACGGCCTGGCTGCTCGTGGTGCTGCTCTATATCCAGATCATCCTCGGGGCCTTCGTTGCCGGGCTCGACGCGGGGCAGGGGTACAACACGTGGCCGCTCATGAACGGCAAGATCGTCCCGGACGGACTGCTCGCCGCCAGCCCCTGGTATCTGAACCTGTTCGAAAACGCACTGACCGTGCAATTCGATCACAGGGTCGCGGCCTATGTGATCGTCGCCGCGGCGCTCTTGCATACGGTTGCGCTGTTCCGGACCGACAGCGCCACGAAGGATTCAGCGATGATCCTGCTGCTCGCCATCGTCGGGCAGGTGGCGCTCGGCGTCTGGACGCTGCTCGCACGCGTTCCCATCGATCTGGGGCTTCTGCACCAGGGCGGGGCCATCGTCGTGCTGGCGATTGCCCTGTGGCACCTGAAACGCTCCGGCCGCGGTGGTGTCAGGATCCCGGTCTGATATTGTTGCCCGGACACGAGGCGGTATTCCTCCTAGGCGTCATCCCCGCGAAGGCAGGGATCCAGCGGCTGCAAGCCGAAGTCGTGCTGTGTCGCTCTGGATTCCCGCCTGCGCGGGAATGACGGGAGAAAGGATGCGAGGAGGACGAGATGGGGACACGCCTTCCTTCCTGTTGTCATGCTCGTGCTCGACACGAGCATCTCGCGTCCGGCTAGTAGACCCTCGGGTCAAGCCCGACGGTGACAATAGAGAAAACAGCCCTCTACCGTCGTCATGCCCGGGCCTGACCCGGGCATCCAGCGACACGCGCACGTCGAAGCTATCTGCTGGATTGCCGGGTCACGCCCGGCAATGACGATTAAGTCGGGACGAGCGACCGCGCAGGAAAAAGCCCGGCGCTCGTGACGCCGGGCTTGATCTTGTTCGCTGGACGCGCGCTTAAGCAGCCAGAAGGGCCTGCTCCAGATCGGCGATGATGTCTTCCTTGCTCTCCAGGCCGATCGACAGCCGGACGACGTCCGGGCCGGCGCCGGCGGAGATCTGCTGGGCTTCGGGAAGCTGCCGGTGCGTGGTCGATGCCGGATGGATGATCAGGCTGCGCGTATCGCCGATATTGGCGAGGTGGCTCAGCATGTTCACGTTGCTGACCACCTTCACGCCGGCCTCGTAACCGCCCTTGACGCCGAAGGTGAAGACCGCACCGGCCCCGTTGGGGCAGTAGCGCTGCTGCAGGTTGTGGTGACGGTCGCCCGGCAGGCCCGCATAGTTCACCCAGGACACCTTTTCGTGCTTGCCGAGCCACTCGGCAACGGCGAGTGCGTTGTCGCAATGGCGCTGCATGCGCAGCGACAGGGTTTCCATGCCGGTCAGGATCAGGAAGGCGTTCATCGGCGAGATGGCCGGACCGAGGTCGCGCAGGCCGAGCACGCGGCAGGCGATGGCGAAAGCGAAGTTGCCGAAGGTCTCGTGGATCTTGAGACCGTGATAGCTCTCGCAGGGCTCCGACAGCGCCGGGTAGCGGCCTTCGCGGGACCAGTTGAACGTGCCGGCATCGACGATGATGCCGCCCATGGAGTTGCCGTGGCCGCCCATGAACTTGGTGAGGGAGTGCACGACAATGTCGGCGCCATGCTCGATCGGCTTGCAGAGATAGGGCGTCGCCAGCGTGTTGTCGACGATCAGCGGGACGCCGGCCTGCTTGGCGATCCGGGAAATCCCTTCGATGTCCGTAACGAGACCGCCGGGGTTGGCGACGGATTCGATGAAGATCGCTTTGGTCTTCGGCGTGACCGCCGCCTGGAAGCTTTCGAGGTCGTCGGCATCGGCCCAGATCACGTTCCAGTCGAACTTCTTGAACGAGTGGTTGAACTGGTTGATCGAACCGCCATAGAGCTGGCGGACCGCAATGAATTCGTCGCCGGGCTCGAGCAGCGTATGGAAGATAAGCAGCTGGGCCGCGTGACCCGAGGCAACGGCGAGTGCTGCCGTGCCGCCTTCCAGCGCGGCGACCTTTTCCTCAAGGACGGCCGTCGTCGGGTTGGTGATGCGGGTGTAAATGTTGCCGAAGGCCTGAAGGCCGAACAGGCTGGCCGCATGGTCGACGTCGTCGAACACGAAGGACGTGGTCTGGTAGATCGGCGTCGCGCGGGCGCCGGTTGCCGGATCCGGCTTTGCGCCGGCATGAATGGCCAGGGTATCGAATCCGGGATTGTCCTGATTGCTCATGGGTTTGCTCTCCTCCGCTCAGGGGATGGTCGCACCGGTTTTGGGGTTTATGAAGCGCTGGAACGCTGCTCCTGTCCGGGCAGTGCTGGTGTGGACCACTGATTGAAATTTGCCCTATGCCTGTCGCATGGCCGTCTGGTCTTGTCAATTGAACGCGATGGCAGGGCGAGGTTCCGGATCCGCCGGACCAGGTTTGAATTCCGCCTGTCAGGAAGCCGAATTGACAGGCCCTGATCGGGCCTTAGTGTTGGAGGGTCGACGCGGGATGCGCGCATAACGTGCATAATATGACATCGGGAGGACCATTAATGATAAGGCCAGTGCTTTTCGCCTTCTCGGTCACCTTCGCTCTTGGCACGACAGACGTGCTGGGTGCGGACGTGGAAGCGGGAAAGAAAAGATACTTTGTGAACTGCTTTCAGTGCCACGGCAAAACAGGCAAGGGCATGGCGAGCTTCCCTGCCATCAAGGGGAGGGACGCGGAATACATCCATGACCGGCTGACCAAGTACCGCGCCAGGGAAAAAGTCGGGCCGAACTCCGCCATCATGATGTCGTTGTCGAAAGATCTGTCGGATGAGGATATCGACAACCTGGCAGCCTATGTGGCGGCGACCTTCCAGTAGATCGCAACGGGGAGAAAGCGCATGCGCCGCACCGCACTGAGCGTCTGCGTTGCGCTCGCCACTGCGCTCCCCACATTGGGCCTGAGCCAGTTGGCTCGGAGCGAGGACGCCGCGGCCAAGGCCAAGGCCGTCTCGCCGGCCGAGGGCGGTCCGCGCCGCTGGCAGGTCTCCGCCCCCGGCGGGCTCTCCCTGCATAAATCAGGCTCGACCGATGCGGAGGTTCTTGCAACGGTGGAGGAGGGGGCCATCCTCTTCAATCATGGATGTGCGCCGGCAGAAGACCGCATCTGGTGCACTGTACAGCCCTTACGCAGCAGAACCCGGGGGTTTGTCCCGGCGGACGGTCTGCAACCGGCGCGCGGACCCGATGGAACCGTACCCATGGGCCCGGACGACACCGCAAAGCGTGCGCGCCAGGGCGTGTTCGACGCAACGGGCACCCTGCAATGCGCGCAGATCCGCGGCGAAAAGCTCAGTACATGCAGGTTCGATGTTGCGCGCGGCGGGGGCGGCGATGCGACCGTCGTGGTGACGTTCTCCAACGGCTTCAAGCGCACCCTGTCATTCCGTCACGGCCAGTTCATCCGGGGTGACACGACCATGTCCGGCACCGGCTTTGACACGGACTGGCGCCGGGACGGCCCGCGCCACATTGTTCGCGTTGATGATCAACGGTTTGATGCACTTCATGTTGCCATTTTTGGCGAGTAAATCTTCGAAATCGGGCCAGAAGTCATCGACGTTAAGTTTGCCAATATTCGCGGCCAGGTCGTCAGCAGGATGGGTGCACCGTCTGCGTGGTTCTGGAGACTTGCCGCGATCCGGGAAAGGCGTTGAAGCCTCAGGCCCGTGCGTTAAGCTTTGAACACCCGAAGTTTTTTCGGGACTACCAAATAAAAACCGGGAGGAAATATCATGAGACGATCTGTTACATTGTGGTCGATCTGCGCGGCGCTGGCCGCCAGTGTGTCCTACAGTGCTACAGCTGCGGCGGACGGACATGCTAAAGCGCCCACCCTTGCGCACTCCACCGTATTGACCGGGCTGGAAAGCCCATGGGACATGGCGTTCCTGCCTGATGGAACCATGTTCTACACGGAAAAATGCAAGGGTCTCTCGGTGCGGCTTCCCTCAGGTGACACCAAGGCCCTTCTCGGCATGGGCGGCACAAGCGGCTATGCCAGCACGGCGGGCGATCTGTTCTGCGAAGGCCAGGCGGGCATGATGGGCGTGGCGGTTGACCCGTCGTTCAACGACAACCGCTACCTCTATGTGTATTCCACATCGAACAAGACGGCGCCCGGCACCAACCGCCTGATGCGTTTCAAGGTCAGCGATGACCTGTCTTCGGTGTCAGATCGCACCGATATCGTGGATGACGTTCCCTACAAGCCGAAGGCCACCGAGCATCCGTTCGGCGGTCCGGGCGCGCATAATGGCGGGCGGGTCCGCTTCGGTCCGGATGGTTCGCTGTTCCTCACGACGGGCGACACGCACAACGGCGTGGTGCCGCAAAGCCCGACCCTCATGGGCGGCAAGGTGCTGCGCATTGATCGCGACGGCAAGGCGAATCCTGACAACAAGCCACCGGAAGGGTTCGATTCCCGCATCTATACCTATGGCCACCGCAACGTGCAGGGCATCGCCTTCCGTCCCAGCGACGGCAATCCGGTGACCGCCGAGCATGGCCCCTGGCATTCCGACGAGATCACCTTGCTGGTGAACGGCGGGAACGGTGGTTGGGATCCGCGTCCCAACAGAGCCGGACGTGGCGATTGCCCCAACGACTATTGCGGTTACATGCCGAACCAGATGGAAGGCATGGACCCCGCAGAACGGGTGAAATTCATGCCCATGACGGACACCAAGTCCTTCCCGGATGCGATGCCGCCGGCGTGGAACAATAACGGCCTGTCCCAGGGGACCTCGTCGGCCGTGTACCTCACCGGTGATCAGTGGGGCGCCTGGAATGGCCGTCTGGCGGTCGGCATCATGGGTATCGGATTTGGCGGAACGGCCGTTGGCATGCGGATCGACGTGATCGACCTCGCCGACGATGGCAAGTCCGTCAAGGACGTCATCTCCATGTCTCTGCCGATGGCGTCCGGCCGGTTCCGGTCGGTTGTCCAGGGACCTGACGGCAGCCTTTATGCCGCCGTGGACGGGGGCGACATCCACAAGCTGACGCCTAAGAAGTAGACCTGACTCAGCCGCACTGCCTCACCGCAGTGCGGCTGAACTCCCAATGCATTTCCGTCATTGTTGCTGAGTAGAGGTACGACGTAGCCCGCAGCTTGTGTAAGGCGCGTGAGCCGTCGATCGTCCGGTCTCGCCAATCGCGGGCGGCACCCGTTTTCTGCAGGTCGCACGCGGCAAACCCCTTATACAATACACAGCGGTTTCACCGGGGCTGTTCGCAACCGTCCCGCATCAACGGAGATCTTCATGACAAATGTCGGATTCATCGGTCTGGGCACGATGGGGCTGCCCATGGCGCGGAATATCCTGAAACATGGCCACCGCGTTGTGGGCTTCGACATGTCGTCAGAGGCTCGCGCCAGACACGTGGCCAATGGCGGCGTGGAAGCGCAAGATGCGGCTGAGGCTGCCGCAGAGGCGGAAATCCTGTTCACGATGCTGCCGAACGGCGAGATCGTCCGCTCAGCCCTGTTCGACAACAATGGCGCGCTTGATCGGTTGCCGGAAAACGCGCTGGTGGTCGACATGTCGACGATCCATCCGGCGGAAACCGATGCCATCCGTCAGGACCTCGAGGCGCGCGGCTTCCGCATGGTGGATGCACCGATCGGCCGCACCTCCCTCCATGCCGAAACCGGAGAATCGCAATTCATGGTGGGCGGAACCGCACCGGATCTCGAGCAGGCACGGCCCGTTCTTGAATGCATGGGAACCGAAATAATCGACTGCGGCGGTCCCGGCAAAGGGATCCGAATGAAGATCGTGAACAATCTGATGTCGACCGCACTCAACGTGCTCACGGCGGAGGTGTTGACGTTGGCCGAAGCCGCGGGGCTTGAGTGCGACCTTGCCATAGAGGTGATGAGCGGAACGACAGCGGGGCAGGGGCATATGACGACGACGTATCCGGCCCGAGTGCTCAAGGGCGATCTTTCGCCAGCCTTCATGATTGATCTGGCCAACAAGGATCTTGGGCTTGCACTCGATCTCTCGGCTGCGCTGGACATCCCGCTCACCATGGCGCAGACCGCTGAGCGCACCTATCAGACCGCGCAAGCCGAGGGGCGCGGCCAACAGGACTGGACAGCGGTATTCGACATGCTGCGCAGGACTTATCTAACGCCCCGATCGTGATGATTTCCTGTCGTTCCGGCTTCTTCGAGGACGCGACGCGCACTGATGATCGAGGGGTGAATTGTTTCCTCTATTGGCTGATTGACGCTCACGGCCCGTTGCTGACATTTCCGGGAGCCCGCTATGTTGCAGCGCAATCCCCGCAAGGCAGACGCAAATCTGAATGGCAATAGGTCTGGTCTGTGCCAATAGCCGCCATTCGCCCAGGCGAGTATCAACGCCTTTTGCGTCTTGAAAGTGAACACGGGCCGGCTTCGCACTTCTTTACTGCAGAGTTCTGACCAATGCCGAAACCATGCCAACGGCGGCCGCAACGCCGTCAACGACCGGAAGCCGGTGCTCTTTCGACAGTTCGGCAGCCAGATCGGTCATGCCGGCACAACCCAGAACAAGAGCGGACGGGTTGTCTTCCTTGCAGGCCCGCCCGATTTCTGTCGAGATACGGTTGCGTGCATCGCTGCCCGGTTTCTCCAGGTCCAAGACCGGTACTTCGCTGGCGCGCACTTTCGCGCAACCGGACGCCAGACCGTAGATCTCCAGGTTTTCCTCGATGATTGGCACGGAGACCGACAGGGTTGTGACCACGGAAAACCGCCCCCCCAACATCATGGCGGCGTGAAATGAAGCCTCGCCAATGCCGATTGTCGGCACACCGCTGAGCCGGCGGGCTGCGGCCAGCCCGGTGTCGTCGAAACACGCAAGCACGATGCCGTCAAAATTCTCATCGCGGCCTCTCTCGACTTCGGCCAGGGTCCCGGGGATCGCAGCCAGCCCATCTTCGCGGCCCTGGATGGCAGGCGGCCCTAATGACGGGTTCCGGCTGGTGACCTCCACATCCGGCGGCGCGACCAACCGGGCCGCGCGGCTGATCTTCTCCGTCATTGACGCGGTGGTGTTGGGATTGATGACCAGAATACGCATTGGACTAAACGTCTCCACCGAGGTAGGCGGCCTTGATCCGGTCATCCTCCAGCAGCTCGTTTGACGGGCCACTCAGCACGACGTTGCCTGTGGCAAGCGCATAGGTGCGATGTGAAATACTGAGGGCCATGCGCGAGTTCTGCTCCACCAGGAGAACAGAGACCTTTTCATCCCGATTGATCGCCACGATGGAGCGCGCGATGTCCTGAACAAGTTTTGGGGCGATGCCGAGCGAAGGTTCGTCGAGCAGGAGCAGACGCGGCTTCGCCATCAAGGCCCGGCCGATCACCAGCATTTGCTGTTCGCCGCCGCTCAAGGTGCCGCCGGTCTGCGAATAGCGTTCCTTCAATCTTGGAAAGCGCTCCAGCACGCTCTCCAGGGTATGGTTGATTTCCGCCTTGTTGGAGCGAGTGAAGGCACCCATCAATAGGTTGTCCTTGACGGACATGAAGGGGAACACCCGCCGTCCTTCAGGAACCATCGCGATACCCATCTTCACGATGTCGGCTGCACCTACGCCGTCAATGCGGTTGCCCTGGAATGTGATCTGGCCCCTGCGGATAGGCTGCAAGCCGGTGATCGCCCTCAGGATGGACGACTTGCCGGCGCCATTGGCCCCGATCAGCGCAACCGTCTCTCCCTCTTCCAGATCAATCGAAACCCCTTTCAAGGCATAGACGTGGTCGTAGTAGAGCTCCACGTCATCGAATTTCAGCATCTCTTCCATGGCTCAGATCCCAATCGCATCGTCTTCGCTGCCCAAATAGGCCTCGATGACTTTTTCGTTGTTCTGGATCTGCTCCGGCGTTCCCTCGGCGATTTTCTCCCCAAAATTGAGCACGACGATCCGGTCGGAGATCTTCATGACTGCCGGCATGTCGTGTTCCACCAGCAATACGGTGATGCCCCGCGCGCGCACTCCGCGGACCAGCTCCACGGTGCGCATGGTTTCATCGTGGTTCATGCCTGCAAAAGGCTCATCAAGCAGCAGGACGGCAGGGTCGGTCGCAAGACCGATGGCGATCCCGAGAGCCCTGAGATGGCCTTGCGGCAGGTTGCTTGCCAATTCACCGGCGATCTCGTCCAGCCCCAGAAAGCTCAGGATTTCATCTGCAGACCGCCCGAACTCCGCCTCGTCGGATTTCGCCACCGCCGTGCCCATGAAGTAGCCGATGAGACTGGCGTTGGACCGCAGATGATGCGAGACGATGATGTTGTCGCGGACCGTCATATTCTTGAAGATGGTGGTTTCCTGGAAGGTGCGAACGATGCCCTTTCGCGCCACCTTGTGGGGCGCCAGGTTGGAGATGCGTTCGCCTTTGAACACCACCTCGCCCGACGTGGTGCGCAAGAAGGACGAGATCAGCTTGAACAGCGTGGATTTTCCCGCGCCGTTGGGGCCGATCACCGAGAGGATTTCGCCTTCGGCCACGTCGAACGTCACGGCGTTGACAGCCGTCAGGCCGCCAAACCGCTTCGTCACCGCCGACACCTGCAACAATGCGCTCATGGCTCAGCCTTCTTCCGGTTGAACAGGCGAAGGCTCAAGATCCCGTTCGGCAGGGCCAACATCAAAGCGATGAGCAAGCTGGAATAGATCAGCAATTGGAACTTGCCGGTGGTGAAGAGCAGGTCCCAGCCGAAATAGAGTACGAGGGTGCCGAGCATGGGGCCGAAGACATAGCCAAGGCCGCCGAGGAAGCAATTGAGCATGAAGTTGATGGAATCTGCGACCTGAAAGCTGGACGGGTAGATGGACTGGGAGATGGTCGCGAACACCGCGCCTGCGATGCCGCCCAGGAACGATGAGACTGAATAGGCGATGACCCGCAGATAGGAAATGTTCACGCCAATTGAGGAGGCAAGCTCTTCGTTCTGTTGCAACGACCGGCACAAGTGCCCGATGCGCGAATGAACAAGCCGGTAGAGGCCCGCATAGGACAGCACCATGAGCGTGACCGCCAGATAATAGAAGGCCAGCCTGGTGCTCTCCAGTTCCGAGAAATCCGGAATGATCGGCAGCCCGAAGATTGAAATGCCGCCAGGCAGCGGGATGGACGATATGCCCTTGGCTCCGTTGGTGATGGGCAGCGCAAGGGCCGTCAGCTTTGCAACCTCCGTGAGCACCAAGGTCACCATGGCAAAGTAGACCCCCCTGAGCCGCAGGATCGGCAACCCGATCAGTACGCTGAGGCCGGCGCAAATGAGGCCGGCGATCGGGAGGGTGAGCCAGAAGGAGACCCCGTATTTGACCACCAGGATGGCGGAAACATAGCCGCCAACCAGTGCGTAGGCGCCCTGGCCGATATTGATCCGGCCGATGTAGAAGGTGAGCCAGACGCCGGCGCTGGCAATGGAGAGCAGGGCCACTGAGGTCAGGGTGTAGTAAAAGTCCCACCGGCCTGTGAGCGTGATCATCAGGGGCACGAGCACGAAGACACCGACCAGAAATGCAACAACCCCAATGATCTTTTTCGAACGGCTCATATCCAGTTACCCCCAGGGCTTGCCCATAAGCCCTTGCGGGCGGATGGCCAGAAAGATCATGAGCGAAACGAAGATCAGCAGATAAGTTATGTCTCCGTATTGTGAGAGGACCGACAGGCCAATGGACTCGAGCATTCCCAAGATCAACCCGCCTGCAATGGCGCCGGAAATCACGCCTGCACCGCCGATCATGACCATCATGAACGCCTTGATGGATGTGGGGCCGCCCATGCCCAGGTTGACGCCGGTAATGGTCACAAGCAAGCCGCCCACGAGGCCTGCAAGCATGGCGCCCAAGGCAAAGCCAATCATTGAGTAACGCGCCACGTCCACGCCCATGAGCTGGGCGGCCACCTTGTCTTGTGCCAGGGCGCGCATGGCGCGGCCAGTCTTGGAGTACTGCATGTATCCAATGAAGGCAGCGATGAAGAATATGGTCAGAACGCAAATCAGAATGCGGTCGTACGGCATGATGATCCGGAAGTCCCAGTTCAGCACGCCGTTGACGATTTTCGGGACGCCCCGCTGCTTTTCCCCGAACACCAGCAAAATCACGGCATCCAGGAAGAAGGCAATGCCTGCCGCCAGCAGCATGGTGCTTTCTTCCCGGTGAGATTTCTGGATCACCGGCCTGAACAGGAATTTCTCGATCAGCGCCCCCACCACGGCCAAAGTCACTGCCGATGCAAGCAGGCCCACGATGAAAGGCAGGCCGAGCTGGGCATAGACCGTGTAGGTCACAAAGCCGCCCAGAACGTACATCTGCCCGTGGGCGAAGTTGAGTACGTTCATAAGGGCGAAAATCAGGGTCAGACCCAGCGCTATCAGCGCATACTGAGACCCCAGATAAAGCCCGTTCGCTATGATCTGTTCCATGAAAACTCGCAAGCCCGGTTTGAGAAGGGGTCCGAACACGTCATTCGGACCCCCACCGACGCAATCATCCGATCGCCTGGAGGATTAATCGACTTCGGCGACAAACAGGGTGTCGAACTTGCCGTCTTTATAGACGTTCACCACCAATGGCACCGCCACCTGGCGCTTTTGCCGACATATTTCAGCTTGGCATCGCCCTTCATGTAGGGGTTTGGCGCTTCGAACGTGTCCATGGTTTTCTGGAACTCCTTGACGTTGCTAATGGCCGCCGGGTTGGCTTTGAGGGTTTCCAGGATGTACTCCAACGCATAGACCTTGGTGTTGGATTCATCGTTGTATTCGCCGAACATCTTGGTGTAGCGGCTCACAAACTCTTTCATCGCGTCCGAGGCGATTTCCGGTGTGGACGCGCCGCCCACCGAAATTAACCCGTTTGCGAGTTCGCCTGCACCTTCCTTCAAGACGGTCGCATCTTGAGCCGTCTCCGTGGATATCAGGCCCTGGTAGCCCAACTCGCGGGCAGACCGGATGAGCTGGGGTGCATTGGCCGGTGCAACACCGGATAAGACCAGAAGATCAGGCTGCAGCTTGATGACCGGTGTGATCACCGGTGTGAAATCGGTTGTGTCCACCTGATAGGTGATGTTGCCGGACACCACTTCCAGGCCAAGGGCTTTGGCAGCTGCAACGCCGCCATCGCGCTGGCTGAGCGGGTCGGACTCATTGGCCGCCACAAAGGCCACTTTCTTCACGCCCTTGTTGTCCTTGAGATATTTGTAGATGGCCGGACCGGACTGGTAGTTGGCCACCATGCCCAGCACCGCGTTTGAAGCAGGGGCCTTATAGAGTGATTTGGGGAAGGCATACGGGAAATACATGATGCCGTTCTGCTCGGCCACCGGGCGCACGGCGGCCGCGCCGTCGTCAACGTTCGGACCCACCACATAGTGGATGCCTTCCTGGGCCATTTTCTCCATGCCGGCAATCGCCCGCTTGGGGTCTTTCTGGTCATCGAAGGTGACAATGTCCACGTTGTAGGTCTTGTCGCCGATTTTCACGCCGCCGGTTTCGTTGATCCATTCCGCACGAGCCTGCATCGACCGGACGTTCGAGATCCCCCACGCTGCGGCTGGGCCACTTGTCACGCCAACAAAACCAATCTTTAGGGTTTCATTTGCGGCCAGTGCACTAAAGCTGCCAAGCGCAAGCACGGTGCTGGTGGTTGCCGCAAAGGCGATATTTTTCAGTAAGTTACGTCTTTTCATCGGATTTCCTCCCAATTCTTCCACGCGCTTCCGCTCGTCTTTCCTCGTGGAAGTTGAGTGTCATGAAAAGATTGTTAACAATTATTGTCAACAATTTTTATTGATTTTGCTGACAAAACCAGTGAACTTGTCACAGCCGTTTTGCGTGATACTTGGGCCCACGGGCACGAGCGAGGAATGAATTGACGGGTTGGGATGTTTGGAAGTTCTGAAAAGATTGCTGACGGGGCAGGCAGCCTCGATGAAGAGGCGATTGTAGACCGCATCTACCAGGCGGTTATTGAACAACGCCTGCCACCTGGAACAAAATTGTCGGAATCAGCCCTGTGCAAAGCGTTCGATGTGGGCCGCATGCGCATCAGACGAAGCCTTCTCCTGCTTGCGAGCCGCAACATCGTCGAGCTTCAGTCCAACCGCGGTGCCTATGTTTCCAGCCCCACGTCTGATGAGGCCCGGGATGTTTTTGAAGCCAGGCGCTGCATTGAGCCGAATGTTGCCCGCACGGCCGTTGACCGCGCGTCTGCAGCTGATATTGGACGTCTGGAAAAACACCTTGGATTGGAAGCTGAAGCCCACAAACGAGGCGACAGGCAGCAGGTCATCCGATTGTCCGGCGAGTTCCATGTGAAACTCGCCGAGGTTGCCGGCAATCACGTGATGCATCGCATGGTCAAAGAACTGGTGACACGCACGTCACTCATTATCGGGCTGTTCGGCGCGCCGGGAACGGCAAATTGCCACGATGACGAGCATGCCGATATCATAACTGCCTTGAAGCAACGGGATGGAGATCAGGTTGCTCAAATCATGACCCACCACCTGCAGCATATTGAAGCGCAGATCGACTTGACGGCAAAGCGCAATGCCGGTGTCGACCTCGCCAACATTTTCAACAACGAATAGGAACCGGTCTCTCTCCTTCATCGTCAAGACGTTGACCAGCCAGATTGTGGCCGTCCCAAAATGATGAATGTTGGTCTGCATTGTCGCCTGGCAGGCCGGCCCGGCCGGGCTGCAGCGCTCATCCGGTTCTTGGATTATGCAGCCAGTCACGAGCGCGTTTGGTTTGCCAAGCGGATCGATATTGCTCAGCATTGGGCGCACAAGCATCCCCCGAGCGACGGAGCCGCCAATGCCTGACACACCATACTATACACCGCGCGGCGGCCTCTCCGCGCAAACCGAACTGCTATCAGGTCGCGCTGTTTTCACAGAGAGCTATGCCGTTGTCCCCAAGGGCGTGATGCAGGACATCGTTACAAGCAGATTGCCGTTCTGGGAACAGACCCGCGCCTGGATTTTGGCGCGCCCGATGACGGGATTTGCCGAGACGTTTTCGCAGTACATCATGGAAGTTGCCCCCCAGGGTGGCAGTGCGCGACCGGAAACGGAACCTGATGCTCAAGCGGCACTTTTTGTCGTCGATGGAGAGCTGGAACTCACACTCGATGGCACGCAATATGCGCTCGAACCCGGCAGCTTTGCCTATATCCCCATGGGAAGCGACTGGCAGGCCTGGAACCGGAGCTCGCAGCCGGTCTCATTTCATTGGATCCGCAAAGCATACGAGACAGTTGAAGGTATCGCGCTGCCCGAGCCGGTCATTGTGAACGAGCGCGATGTTCCGCCAACCCCGATGCCTGACACCAATGGCACGTGGGCCACTCAGCTGTTTGTGGACCCGGCCGACATGAGCCA
Source organism: Hyphomicrobiales bacterium (assembly GCA_965198845.1). Lineage (GTDB taxonomy): Bacteria > Pseudomonadota > Alphaproteobacteria > Rhizobiales > JAJFHC01 > CBDAQD01. The sequence continues at coordinate 3,386,164 of CBDAQD010000002.1, read as the reverse complement.
TGACATGGCGATCACCATTGTCACGTTCGAGCCGGGAGGAACGATCCCGTTCATGGAAACCCACGTGATGGAGCATGGGTTGTACGTATTGGAAGGAAAGGCCGTTTACCGGCTTAACCGTGACTGGGTGGAAGTGGAAGCTGCCGACTTCATGTGGCTGCGCGCGTTCTGTCCGCAAGCCTGCTATGCGGGAGGACCCGGGAAGTTCCGGTATCTGCTCTACAAAGACATCAATCGGCACGTGAAGTTGAGGCCGGGAACCTAGTGCAGGTGCAATGAACGCCTCTGCTTATTGCTGGAATCCTGGCCCAGCATCTCCGAGCCGGCATGGCCCGGATTGACCGGGATGACATTGTACCTCTTCTCAAGCAGGTACTTGAGCACGAAGTGGCTCGGCCGCACGCGGTTGGCGCTGGCGCCCGCAATGGCGATCGTCCGGACATCACCCAGGATGCCGCGGATGTAATTGTCGTCGTAACGGTCGTGATTCATGGATCAGCGGTCTTGGTTCTGAGGGGTTCGATCAGAGGTTCCGCAACAGCTATGCTTGGTTCTTCACTATCCACGACGGTGAGGTCGTTAATGTGACGGCTCTCTTCGATGTGTCAGCCTTCGAATCCGTCATGCTCGTGAAGTAACCACGTCTTCCGGGCTCACCAACTTATCGGGCGCCGTAAACCCGCGCCCGATTTCCGCCGTGAAACAACGAGAATGAAACAACGACAAAATCTGGACACCAAATTGTGTGATTCAGTTGCTCCGAACCAACTGCTGCGCCGCAGCCTTGACTGCCTTAGGTGGGACGACGAAGTTTCTCTTGAGACAGCATTTTAGCGGCAAGTTGTGGCACCTCGCCTAGGGCAAGCCGATCAGAGAGGGCGTCTTCGAAAAGAAGTTCTTCGCCAAGAAACGGATGGAACTTCTCATTTACCAAAGCGCTGGCAAGGCGACGGACTGTTTCAGGAAGATCATTGCTGTTTGCGGCGATTTCGTGAAGCGCATGTCGTAGGTTGTTATCGGACTGATCGACCTGAGTAACGTCGAGCATTCCGTCGTGCACAGTAGTGCTGAAACCTATTCCCATCAGCGCGAAGGCGAGGGATGTGGTTGCGATCGTACCTGCCCAAGTCGCGAGCAGGTAGTGATCGTCGCTGAGCTGATAAATTGCCTGTTGGTCCATACCTAATTCGGTGAATGCGGACCTCGCAGAAGAAAGAACATCAGCCGCAGTTTCGTCAAGATATGCGGGAAGAACTTGTGACGAGAGCACCGAGCGCATTCGTTCGACTACGACGGTGTGAATAATGCCCGTTCCTCCGCCGAATTTGGGAGGCACGCCGGCCTGGTCAGGCGAGACGAGGATGACCTGATCCCGTTCATGAACCTCCAGTACGCGCCAGCGGCGCCCCGAAAAGATTATGCTCATGCCGGTCCCCAACGGGGAGTCCACTGGCAGCGTTCCCAGCGTCTTGCCGTCGTAAACTACGCGAAATTCCTCTGGTGTCTGGAATACGGCATAGAAGCTGTAGTGCTCGACAATACGTTCACCTTGCCGACCGAGCAGAAGCGTACCGTCAGGAGCCTGTTCGATCAGCGCGACGTCCGCATCGCCAAGCTGCCGCAAGAGCCGCGCGAACAGCGGTTGGTCCACAGTCTGAAACGGTCCTCGGCCGCAGAGCGTGGCGAACAAACGATTGGCTGAAGCACCACCGCGCTCGGCAATCGCAGATAGGATCTGGTGTGTCAGCGTCGATAAGTGAAGCGCATGCGGCCTCGGGGGCTCGCACCACCCCTCGATTAGAAGTTCAACCATCGCAACTTTTCGAATTAGTCCAAGGTGCAATCGGTCGACAGGATGGGAATCTGCTCTTGTAACGGGCTCTACCGAGTACATGCGGAGTATTGATGGCTGGCCGGCACGCCGACCTGAGCGCCCTAGGCGCTGCCGCAGATCCGACACGGAAAATGGGGGGCCGATCTGGCCAACGCAAGCGACGTCACCTATGTCAATGCCCAGTTCCAAGGTCGCCGTGCAGATAGCGGTCGTTGGCGGATGGCCGGCCTTCAGCCGCTTTTCCACAGACAACCGGTGATCCCGGGACAGGCTGGCATGATGTGGAAAGAATTCGTCCTGCACCTTTTCAGCAGCACACTTGCGTCGTAACAGATCCGAGTAGATTTCGACGTTACGACGCGATCCGGCGAACACCAGATTATTCTCCCCACGCATCTTCTCGAATATGTGCGTGCTGATTTCGCGTTGGGCAGATAGTTCTGCTTCTTTATCGTTTGGGTCGGAGGACTTCTCCGCTTTGTCATAGCCGCCGGTACGATAAGCGCGAACTTGCAGTTTAATCTCACGCTGGTCAGCTCGACTCGAAAGCATTTCCACTCTTTCGGGTGCCTCCGGCCGGAGGTATGTGCAGGCTAAGTCCATGTCGCCGAGTGTTGCCGACAGGCCGACCCTACGGATCTGACGGCCAACTGAGAGTTCCAGCCTTGTGAGCAGTGATCGCAGATGAATGCCACGTTCGGAATCAAGAAGCGCATGCAGTTCATCGATGACAATCGCTCGCGTTGAACGGAACATCTTCAATACCTCGTTACCTTTCAGGACAAACATGGCCTCGAGAGATTCCGGTGTGATCAACAAAATGCCGGATGGGTTTTTCCGTGCTTTGGCCTTGATCGCCTGTGAGATGTCTCCGTGCCAAGGATGCACAGGAATCTCTAGCGCTTCGCAGAGATCTGCGAGGCGTCCAAACTGGTCATTGATGAGTGCGCGGAGGGGGCCGATGTAAACCAGATCGAAGCCACCCGGACGATCGCCCGTTAGCACCCGCGAGATTAGAGGTAGGAATGCAGCCTCCGTTTTGCCGGCGGCAGTCACCGCTGAGATGATCAAGTCGTCATCACTAAGTACCAAGGCCGGGATCGCCTGTTCCTGAATGTCCCGCAGGCTGGTCCACCCCTTCTTCCAGACCCAACGGCGGATCGGATCGGCGAGCAGGTTAAAGGAGGTCGATGTGTGATCAGAGCCGGAAGCTTGTGAGTTCATCATCAGCCTCGGCCTGTCCGGGCGTTTCTCCATCGTCGATGATATCGCTGAGGTCGTCGCCGCTGTCCTTTGCGACATCGACCTGACCGATAAGGTCCCGCCAAGAGATGTCGGTATTCTGCTCGATCACCGCTAGCATGTTGACAAATGCTATTACTGTATTGCGTGGCGTTCTGAAGTACGCGTCTCCGATCCGCTGCGAACAATGCGCCATGAACGCCTTGAGTGCCTCATCCGGAAGTGTTCCTGCGCCATCTCCTAGGAAGACCCGACGAATATTGTCTAGTAAAACAAATAGATCTTCTGGGGTCAGGCTGCTGAGTTTCATGACAGGGCCGGAAAGGTCGACAAGCCCATCACGGGCAAACGTGTTCTCGGCTAGACGGGATTGCAGGGCCTCGTAGCTGTAAAGTCCTCGCCGTGTATCCAGTAGAAACTCAGGTGTACCACCCAGAATAAAGCCAAGATGTACGGCACTGCCCTGCAACACATCGTTCAGGATCCGCAAAATCTGTTCATAGTTCGCGTTCCGTGCTTGTCTGGAGGAGAGTTTGTAGAGGTTCACCATCTCGTCCAGTGCGACCACTAGGCCGGCATAGCCAGCTTCCTTAACAAAGGCCGCCATAAGTTTCAGGTGATCGTAGATACCTGCATCGTCAATTATCGTACGCACGCCTATCGCTTTTCGAGCATCTGTCTTGGTAGAGAATTCGGCTCGAAGCCAGCGAAGCGCGTTCGCTTTCATTTCGTCATCCCCGGTTTCGTGGCCTTCCCAGTATTTGGCGACGACATTTGCGAAATCATATCCGCCGGTCATCTCTTCGAGATGTTCGAGTTTGTTGCGGACAATTTCATCTGGCGAGCGCTCTTTGGCATCAGCTTCACTGATGGCCTGACTGACGAAACGTTCTACGACACTCGCCATGGCGCCACCATCGGGCTTTGTCCGGGTCGAAGCGTTGCGTGTCAGTTCGGCGAAGAGAGAGCGGGCTTGACCACCGGTTGCGTGAATGCGCCGGTCGGGTGCGAGATCGGCGGAGATGACGACCATCCCCATTTCGAGAGCTATTAGCCGAACCAGGTTTAAGAAGAAGGTCTTGCCCGAACCGTATTCTCCAACGATGAAGCGGATTGAGGAGCCGCCTTCGGCAATGCGCTCGACATCGCGAATCATCTCTGCAATCTCGCCTGCTCGTCCCACCTGGATATGTTGCAAACCAAGGCGCGGCACGACACCCGCCCGAAGTGCTTGGATGATCGTGTCGCGTTCGCGTCGCTTGATCTTCCGACGTTCCATGTTATGTCTCCCTTAACGCAACAACTGCTGCGCGACGTTGCCGTTTATTTCAAATCCATTGTATTCTTCGATTAATGCGTCGCCGAAACGTTCGAATGCCCATTCGTTTATCGTTTCGAGCGCGCCCGAGTGCATCAGTTGGTGCTCGGCCGCTAGTGCGGAGAAATCATCTTGTGACCAGTGCTCTCGCGTGATCAGTATCGCGACAACGGGGCGATGCTGACCATTGAGACCAGCGAAGGCATCGTTTCCGTTTTCTGTATCATCCGCCTCTTCATGGTCGTCCGTGTCATCATCGGAGAAGATGTTGCCAAGCACATGGCTGACCCTGGCGGTATTCTGCATCACTGTCGAAATCCGTGAGGCATCGAGCGTAAAGGTTTCCTCTACAGCGGGCGCGGTGGGGATCGTGTACTCGTTCGATGCGCCATTGGCGGGCCGGACAGTGACCGGCTCATCGGTTGCTGTCAGAGCGTGTAGGTCGGATAAGATTCGCGATGTATCCAGACCCATAATTTTGTAGAGACTCTCGATTAGATTGACTTCTTCCGGGTCGATGCGGCCGTCGGCACCCGCTGCGACTATCGCCAGTTGACCCAGTGCGCGCTGGATTTCGGCAGGTGCACCTCTTAGTTTTGACCGCAGGAGCCTGAGATTGGGCGGTACTGCGCACATCCAAGCCAGATTTGCCGATAGTCGGACCCTTTCAGCTTCCTGCAATTCTGCATTGGCTTCGATTTGTTGCTGAAGATAAATTTCTTCTTCCGGGTCAACAGTGCCATCGGCATGTGCCACCATGGCGCCGACTGCCAAGTCTAGAAGCGCGTACTGATAGGCCGGGCTGGGATGCTCGATCGAAGTTGTCCCATATGGTAGTTCAAACAGAACAACCGGCTCTCCAGATTTCGGGCGCCGCAGAGCAAAACGAGGATCAGGAGCCAGACCGATCCCCATCGTCGCAAGGGCGTCAGCTGCACCGACCAACTGGCGCTTGCCGATTTTATCGGGTCGCGCTCCTTCTAGACGGGTGATCAGGTTGTCGACCCGTACGAAACCTCCATCTGCAAACCTTTCATTCACCCATTGTCGAAGCCCTTCAATCTCCGCACAGGGAAAGAACGGTCGAATTACCTCGGGTAGCAACGCGTGCGCTTCTATCGTCCCACGGCCTTCTGGGTTTCGTCCAAGATACCGGCTGAATTTGTCCAGGGCGTCGGATGCTTCATCGGACAATGCACTCGCGATGTTTAGTGGCTTCGAAAAGCCGGATATGTCCGGAACAGCGTCAATTTGCTTCGCCAGATCTACGACGAAATTTCCGGATGCGGCATGGTATTTTAGTTCCAGGCGCCGCTTGGGAACACGAAGCTTCATACCACCTGGAAAGCGCCGTTCGAAGAGATGCCCAAAATAGGCACGAAACTCCGGGAAGGCGCGTTTGGCCGGGGTCCTGGGAGCAGTTTCTGGATGACACATGTACCATGACAGCAGCCAATCAGAAGTTACTGCCTCCCCTCGAGCTGCCATATTTCCGATGGCTAGCAAGACGCTTATTGGAACATCATAACCTGTGTGTTCGAAGACAGGGGGCTGATCCTCTGGTCGATCCTCCAGAATGTTCGCTGCTTCGAGGAAGGCGCCAAGATATCGCCGGATCGAGTGATTGAAGCCAAAGACATCCAGCAATCGCTCGACTTCGGCAATGATTTCTGCCCGTTCACTCGCGTCGGTTTTATCGACAAGGAGACGGCGCTCAAGCCCATAGAAGTAGAGGAACACATATCCTACGTTATAAGTCCGATCGCAGCGGCCGCTGGCGAGCCAATCCAGATACGTCGCCCGTGATCTAGGTTCGATTGCCGCATAGCTTGGCCAATAGGACATGCCTTGGCCTTCATAGTCGTTCCCGATGCGCGGCACACTCTTGCTCGGATCGATGAACGCATTGGCAGCTCCGCCGTGCCGGCCCGAACGTGGCCCCTTGCCCACATAAACCATGCCGCCGATGTCACGGCCAGCGACTCGGGCATTGCCGGATTTGGGGATCCATCCGTTTTGTGTTTGAGCGATATATTGGTTTGGTCGACTTGATAGATTTTGCTGGTTCCACGAGATTGCGAGTGTAGACTCAGAATGTGCAGGCTGGGCGGCTATCGAAGGGTGCGAGCCGGCTACTTCCTCCGAAGCGAAGTTCGTTTTCGCCCAAGGTACGGTTTTGCCGACAACTACTGGCTCGCAGCTCCGTTCAGGTGAAAATCGTCTGTTCCTGTCCCGAAAAATCAATCGGACAATGCGCCGACAGATGAACCTCAGAAGCATAAACGCCCCCAAAATCATCAATCCGAATATAGCCATACCGATCAGCAGGGAGTTTGTGTTTGGCTCATCACCTGTTAGTCGGTCTTCACGCGTCGTGTCGTTTGGTTTCAGAACACTGGATGTCGCGGTTTCGTCGACGGCTTTATTGGCGCGCTGCGGTTCTACGGGTGGTTGAGCCTTTGGCAGTGTTTCCTGTGAATCAAGATCCGAAGCTGATTTTTCTCCCCTGTGTGTTTTGGGCGTCGGCGGTTCTTCCGGGTCTGCATCTTCTTGGAGCAGCAAGGTTTGCGTCCGCTCGTCGAGTTGACCCGTATTCGGAAGCCCATTTGCTTCTTGGAACGCAGAGATCGCCGCGCGCGTCTTCGGCCCAGCGAAACCGTCTGCAGGGCCAGCATCGTAGCCATTGGCATTGAGTTGAATCTGAGCGTTTCGAACTTGCGCTGATTGTGCCAACATTTCCCCTGGCGTTAGAGCACAGAGGATGCCCAATAATATCAAAATAGTCCGGCTCAAAAGTCTGATTCTACCGCAAGAAGTGTTCATCAGCACTCCACCGGAATATTCATCGCAGCGATCTTCAAGAGAGCGTAATTATACAAAGTAAAATTAGCAATGCTGATCCAAGTGAAGCACCATCGTTCTATGTGGCTAACTTGCCAGGATCCATGAAGGGTTCTCTGGGGCGTTGAATATTTCTGGGGTGTCTGTGACTTCTCGTCCGGCTAGCTCTAGCCTAAGACTTATTGGCCCGAGTCTGACTTGCTGAGGATGAGGATCCGCGGTGGAATCAGCTAATGACAGGAAACTAGAATGTGGTTACAGCCTATGGTCATTTAAGGCTGAATCAGCTCCTTAAGAGGATCTGTTTGCGTCAGACCACGCGACAGTTTGTGTGATCCGTGTTGCCGTAACCGTCATCTTCCAACGATGACCAATAAGTCAGGGGACTAGCCCTGCGTCTGCTTGATGGTCAGGCTCTGGACGCGGTTGCCGGAGAGGATCTGGCGGCGCGCCGAAATGGTCTTGGTGTTGACGCCGACCCAGCCGATTTCTCCAGACAGGCGTCCGAACTCGATCTTCGGGCAGCGGTTCATGACAACGCGCAAGCCTGCCGCCTCGGCCCGCGCGGCGGCTTCGTCGTTCCGGACGGTGAGCTGCATCCAGACGACCTTGGCGCCGATTTCGATCGCCTCGTCGGTAATCTGGCCGGCGACTTCCGAATTCCTGAAAATGTCGACCATGTCGACGGGCTCGGGGATATCCCTGAGGCTTGCATAGGTCATCTGACCCAGCATCTCCGAGCCGGCATGGCCCGGGTTGACCGGAATGACATTGTACCGCTTCTCAAGCAGGTACTTGAGCACGAAGTGGCTCGGCCGCACGCGGTTGGCGCTGGCGCCCGCAATGGCGATGGTCCGGACGTCACCCAGGATGCCGCGGATGTAGTTGTCGTCGTAACGGTCGTGATTCATGGATCAGCGGTCTTGGTTCAGTAGTCTTCGATCAGTGGCGTTCGATCAGTGGTGTTCGATCGGCGGTTCCGGATCACCGGTCCTGCCATTCGGCCGGGCGCTTTTCGATAAAGGCGCCGATGCCTTCCTCGGCGTCCCGGACCATCATGTTGTCCACCATGACCCTGGCGGCATAGTCGTAGGCGTCCGAGAGTGACATCTCCGTCTGCCGGTAGAAGGCCTCCTTGCCGATCGCCAGCGTCTTCATGGATTTGGACGCGATCGTTTCCGCCATTTCACGGGTCTTTTGCGCAAGCTGGTCCGGCTCCACCACGGTGTTGACGAGGCCCATGCGTTCGGCCTTTTCCGCCGGGACGGCGTTTCCGGTCAGCAGCATGTCCATGGCGTGCTTGTTCGATACGTTCCGGCTCAAGGCGACCATGGGCGTCGAACAGAACAGCCCGATGTGGACGCCGGGCGTTATGAAACTGGCAGCCGTGCTGGCCACGGCGAGGTCGCATGTCGCGACGAGCTGGACGCCGGCCGCCGCCGCCGGTCCCTGGACCTGCGCGATGACCGGTTTCGGGCACGACACGATCGACTGCATCATCGTGCTGCATTTCGACATGAGATGATCGAAATAGGCGCGTCCGCCGTCGTCATCCGAGCGCCGGGCCGTCATTTCCTTCAGATCGTGGCCCGAGCAGAAGCCCGGTCCGTTCGCAGAGATAATCACGACACGCGTTTCCGTGTCGTCCGCCGCCGCGGTGATCGCCCGGGTGATCCTGTCGATCATGGCTTCCGACAGGCAGTTGCGGGCCTCCGGCCGGTTCAGCGTGAGCGTCGTGATGCCGCCTGCGTTCTGCTTGAGCAGAATATCGCTTGCCTGATCGGTTGCGGTCGTCTTGTCGAGCATTGCCCGGGCACCTCTGCCTAGTACGGTCTTTGCGTGTGGTATGCGTTTCGCGGCTCGGCAGCGTGTCTCCCTTGCCCGTTTCGCATCGCGTTCCGGATGGCAGCAAGGGGGCTTGCGTCGCCTGATCGTTCGTATAACACAGTGTCGCTGCGAAACGCCAAGACACAAAACCAATTCAGGAATTCCATTCAGCATGAAACCGGTTCTTACCGCTAGGGAAGTCGACGACTTCATCGGCGAGGTCTACCCCGAAATCTGGATCGACAACGGACGGACGTTCGAGATCGAGGATATCCGGCCTGGCGCGGCGCGTGTGCGCATGATCTACGACAAGCGGCATCTGCGGCCGGGCGGTACGATATCCGGGCCGGCCATGATGGCGCTCAGCGATCTCGCCATGTGGGTGGTCGTGCTCGGGCATATCGGCCGGCTCGAGCTTTCCGTGACGACCAACCTCAACATCAATTTCCTGCGCAAACCGGGCCAGGTCGACATGCTGGCGGAATCGCGCCTGCTGAAACTGGGCCGGCAGCTGGCGGTCGGCGATATCGCGCTCTATTCCGAGGGCGACGATGCACCGGTGGCGCACGCCACGTCGACCTATTCGGTGCCGCCGCGCTGAAAAGTTGTGGTAAAATAATACCACATACGTAACGCGTTGTAATTCAAGCGGATTTTTGGAACTATCTGTCTTGACAGTGCCGCGCCGGTCGACTAAAAGTCTGGCCGAAAAATTCGCCGCGCCCGTGCGCTGCGGCGGGTGACGGAAACCGAGTTTTGTAACTCAAACACCCAGAGACACGTCATGAAAACCTATTCTGCCAAGCCCGCGGAAGCAGCGGAGGCGAAGAAGTGGTTTGTGATCGATGCCGACGGCCTGGTGGTCGGCCGCCTGGCGTCGCTGGTTGCCGCCCGCCTGCGCGGCAAGCACAAACCGACCTTCACGCCCCATGTCGACTGCGGCGACAACATCATCGTGATCAATGCCGAGAAGATTGTCCTGACCGGCAACAAGCGCGCCGACAAGACCTACTACTGGCACACCGGTTATCCGGGCGGCATCAAGTCGCGCAAGGCGCACCAGGTGCTCGAAGGCCAGTTCCCCGAGCGCGTTGTCGAGAAGGCGGTATCGCGCATGATGCCGGGTGGGCCGCTGTCGCGGAAGCAGCTCAAGAACCTCAAGGTCTATGCCGGCGGCGAGCACCCTCATGAAGCGCAGCAGCCCGAAGTGCTGGACGTCGCTTCGATGAATTCCAAGAATACGAGGAGGGCATGACGGTGTCCGATCAGGAAGTACGTTCACTCGAGGATCTCGGGGAAGCGATCGAAGGCGGCGGTGACGCAGCCGTCGCTGCGGAGGCCTCCGCGCCGCGCGAGCCGCAGATCGACGCGCAGGGCCGCGCCTATGCGACCGGCAAGCGCAAGAACGCCGTCGCGCGTGTCTGGATCAAACCCGGCAGCGGCCGGATTACGGTCAACGGCCGCGACTGCGAGAAGTTCTTCGCCCGTCCGGTGCTGCGCATGATCCTGCAGCAGCCGCTCGACGTGGCCAACCGAAAGGACCAGTACGACATCACCTGCACGGTGAAGGGCGGCGGTCTTTCCGGTCAGGCCGGTGCGGTCCGTCACGGACTGGCGCGCGCGCTGACCTACTTTGAGCCGGAGCTCAGGACGGTCCTGAAGCAGGGTGGGTTCCTGACCCGCGACTCGCGCGTTGTGGAGCGCAAGAAGTACGGCAAGCGCAAGGCCCGCCGGAGCTTCCAGTTCTCGAAGCGCTAAAGCGAAGCAAACTGCAGTTCACATCCGAACGCACGAAAGCCCCGGAGCGATCCGGGGCTTTTTTGTTTGCCTCGCTCGAGCGCGGAACCCTCGAACGTCGCAGTCCGATCTAGCCAGCAGGCCTGTGCTTGTCCGAACGGACCCTGACATAGGAGCCTGGCGCGTCCTCGATCGCCTTGAGCTTGCCGGAACCGGGCTTGCGTGCAGGCACCTGCTTGCCGGACCGACGGCCGACCCAGGTCTTCCAGTCCGGCCACCAGGATCCCTCGTGCTCCTCGGCACCGGCCACCCACTGGTCGAACGTCTTCGGCTTGCCCTTGTCGTTGGTCCAGTACTGGTACTTCTTGAACTGCGGGGCGTTGATCACGCCGGCGATGTGGCCGGACCCCGCCATCACGAGGCGTGTCTTGCCGCCCATGAACTGTCCGATGCGGAAGACGGAGGGCATGGGTGCGATGTGGTCTTCCCGGGCGCCGAGATTATAGACCGGGACCTTCACCTTCTTCAGGTCCAGCTTCACGCCGCCCAGGACCATTTCGCCCTGGGACAGGTGGTTCTCCAGATAGCATTCCCTGAGATAGAAGCTGTGGGTCGCTGCCGGCATGCGCGTCGAATCCGAGTTCCAGTAGAGCAGATCGAACGGGAACGGGTCCTTGCCGAGCAGGTAGTTGTTGACGACGTAGGACCAGATCAGGTCGTTCGAGCGCAGCATGTTGAAGGCCGTGGCCATGCTGCGGCCCTCCAGATAGCCCTTCTCGGCCATCTTGCGTTCGACTGCCGCGACCTGTTCTTCATCGACAAAGACAAGAAGCTCGCCGGCATCCTCGAAATCAACCTGGGTGGTGAAGAATGTGGCGCTCTTGATGCGTTTGTCCTGCTGGTCCGCCATATAGGCCAAAGTGGCCGAGAGTAACGTCCCACCAATGCAGTATCCGATGGCATTGACGTCCTTCTCTCCGGTCGCCTTCTCGATCGCTCCGACGGCTTCCAGAATGCCTTCCAGCATGTAGTCCTCGAACGACTTCATGGCGAGGCGCTCGTCCGGGTTGGCCCAGGAAATGACAAACACGGTCAGACCCTGATCCACGGCCCAGCGAATGAACGACTTCTCCGGATTGAGGTCGAGGATATAGAACTTGTTGATCCAGGGCGGCACGATGAGCAGGGGCCGCTTGTAAACGGTCTCGGTCGTCGGCGTGTACTGGATGAGCTGGATAAGATCGTTCTGGAAGACAACCTTGCCCGGGGTCAGGGCCATGTTCTTCCCGACCTCGAAGGCGTCCATGTCGGTCTGACGGATCGCCAGCTCTCCGTCACCGCGTTCGAAGTCCTCAATCAGATGCTCAAGGCCGTTGACGAGGTTTTCGCCGTTGGTGTCCAGCGTCTCGTGAAGAACGGCCGGGTTCGTGAGTGCGAAGTTGGATGGCGAGAGGGCGTCGGCAATCTGGCGGACATAGAAGTCGGCGCGCTGCCGCGTACGGTCGTCGATGCCCTCGGCCTGCTCGACCATGTCCTGAGCCCATTTGGCCGTGACCAGATAGGACTGCTTCATGAAATCGAACAACTGGTTGTTGTCCCAGTCCGCATGCTTGAAGCGGCGGTCGCCGCGGGCGGGTTCCGCGACGGGAGCGACATTCTCGCCCAGCATCCGCTTCCAGGTGTTCTGCCAGACGGCGGTATGGCGCTGCCACAGGTCGTACTGTGCTTCCATCGCCCGTTCCGGTTGGGTCGCATAGTTCTGTGCGACCTCGAAGAACGTGCGCGCGATCGTGGTCCAGCCGTTGCCCGGCTCGGCAATCTTCTGTTCTTCCTTTTGCCGGTGCTCAATGACCTTGGCAAACAGCTCGCTCGACTTGCGGGCGACTTCGGCCATGTTTTCCGCGAACGCCTCAGGATCCTTGATCTTGAAGGCTTCAAGCGGGTTGTCGTCAGGGAGGGACATTACTTCCCTTTCAGCGTTTCCAACTCAACTGTAATGCAGCGCAGTCATAGCAGGCAAATCCAAACGCGCGATAAACGGCAGGCCGATTCTCCCCGGAATTTGAGGAATCGGGACATAACCCGAACCGCCCGAATCGATTAAAACGAGTTTTGTGCCCCGAAATTCATGGGTAATTCGATATTTCGCCCTGTGATTTCATGCGCAGGGTGATACAAGACACGCGGCTGGAGCAGAACAGTCGGACTGGCCATGGACAGTGAATTTCACCGCATCAAGCGGCTACCGCCCTATGTTTTCGAAGAGGTCAACCGCCTCAAGGCGCGTGCGCGTGCCGGCGGGGCGGATATCATCGATTTCGGCATGGGCAATCCGGACATGCCGACCCCGGAGCACATTACCGCCAAGCTGATCGAGACGGTCCACAAGCCGCGCACCAACAGGTATTCCGCTTCACGGGGTATTCCGGGTCTGCGTCGCGCCCAGGCGGCCTACTACGAACGGCGGTTCGGCGTTACGCTCAATCCCGAGACCCAGGTGGTCGCGACGCTCGGTTCCAAGGAAGGTTTTGCCAACATTGCGCAGGCCATCACGGCACCCGGCGACGTGGTGCTGGCGCCCAATCCGACCTATCCGATCCATGCCTTCGGGTTCATCATCTCGGGCGGCGTGATCCGCCATCTGCCCGTTGAGCCTAACGAAGATTTTCTCGTTCACCTGGACCGGGCGGTCCGGCATTCAATCCCGCGACCGATTGCGCTGGTGCTGAACTACCCGTCCAATCCTACGGCACATGTTGCCGACCTCGATTTCTATCGTGAAGTCGTTGCCTATGCCCGAAGGCAGGGTCTCTACGTCCTGTCCGACCTCGCTTATGCCGAGATCTATTTCGATGATGCAGCGCCGCCACCGTCGATCCTGCAGGTCCCGGGCGCCATGGACGTTGCCGTGGAATTCACGTCACTGAGCAAGACCTACGCGATGCCCGGTTGGCGTATGGGTTTCGCGGTCGGAAATGAGCGGCTCATCGAGGCCCTCGCGCGGGTGAAATCCTACCTGGACTATGGCGCCTTCACGCCAATCCAGGTGGCCGCCGCCGCCGCTCTGAACGGTCCGCAGGAGTGCGTCGACGAAATCCGAGGCATCTACAAATCGAGAAGGGATGCGCTGGTCGAAGCCCTCGGCCGCGCCGGTTGGGACATTCCGCCGCCTGAAGCCACGATGTTTGCCTGGGCGCCGATCCCGGCCGCATTCGAGCATCTAGGATCGCTTGAGTTCTCGAAGTTGTTGCTCGAGAAGGCGGACGTTGCCGTTTCGCCGGGTGTCGGCTTTGGTGAGCATGGTGAGGGCCATGTCCGGATCGGGCTCGTTGAGAACGAGCAACGCATTCGCCAGGCCGCGCGCAATATCCGGAAGTTTCTCGGCAATGCCGAACGCGAACTCCATAACGTCATTCGCCACCCGGCGAATGGCCAGTCAGGGTCGAAATCAGCATGAACGCACCGTTGAGATTGGGAATCGCCGGGCTGGGGACGGTCGGCGCCGGGGTCTGCAAGATTGTTGCAGAGCATGGCAAGGACCTGGCAGCGCGTTGCGGGCGTGAGATTGTCATCACAGGCGTTAGCGCCCGTGACCGGACGCGCGACCGGGGTGTCGATGTGTCTGGCTACGAATGGTTCGATGACGCGGCGGAACTGGCCGGCTCATCGGAGGTTGATGTTTTTGTCGAGATGATCGGGGGCGAGGAGGGGATCGCCCGCGACGCGACCGAGCGAGCCCTAGACGGTGGCAAACATGTCGTGACGGCGAACAAGGCGCTTGTGGCCGTGCACGGAACACAGCTTGGGGTGCGCGCGGAGGAAAAGCAGGTTGCTCTCAATTTTGAGGCGGCGGTGGCCGGCGGTATCCCGATCGTCAAGGCGATGCGCGAAGCGTTAGCCGGAAACAAGATCGGCCACGTCTACGGCATCATGAACGGGACCTGCAACTACATCCTGACGGAGATGGAAAGGAACGGGTCAGCGTTTGCCGATGTACTCAAGGATGCGCAGGAACAGGGATATGCGGAAGCCGATCCTACGTTTGACGTGGGCGGGTTCGACACGGCGCACAAGCTTGCCATCCTGACAACACTCGCGTTTGGGACGGAAGTCGCCTTCAGCGATATCTATGTCGAGGGTATCGAAAACATTACGCCTCAGGACCTCGATGCCGCCGCCGAACTTGGCTACCGGGTCAAGCTGCTTGGCGTGGCACTGGATACCGGTGCCGGCATCGAACAGAGAGTGCATCCGACGATGGTGCCTCTGGGTTCGCCGATCGCGGACGTTCATGGTGTCTTTAATGCTGTCGCCGTGCAGGGCGATAATGTCGGCGATCTGATGCTGGAAGGCAGAGGGGCAGGCGAGGGGCCGACTGCCTCCGCCGTGGTTGGCGACATCGTCGATATCGCGGCGGGCAGAATTTCTCCGGTATTCGGACGCCCTGCGAAGGACCTCGAGCCTTATCGCAAGGCGCGCATGCGGGCACATGAGGGTGGTTACTACGTGGCCCTTGACGTCTTCGACAGACCTGGAGCTGTTGCTGCTATCGCGCAACGCATGGCGGAGCAGAAGATTTCACTTGAAAGTATCATCCAAAAGCCCCTATTGGCTGATGCCCGGCAGAGCGCGGCGGAGACCTCCGAAACGATGCCGGTCGTGTTGATTACCCACGATACGCTTGAAGCTTCGGTTAAGCAGGCTCTGGATTCGATCGAGAGTGACGGCCATATCGCTGCTTCGCCTCGTATGATCAGAATTGAGAAATTGTAGCAAAAACAAGAAACAGACGGATTTGTTTCAGAATTTTTGGGGGAGGAAAAGTGCCGGATTCTAGTAGTGCTCTTGATCGTGTTTTGACCCTTGAGCTCGCACGCGTCACAGAACGTACGGCGGTCGCCGCGGCGCGGCTGCGGGGGCGGGGTGATGAAGTGGCTGCCGATCAGGCGGCCGTGGACGCGATGCGCAAAGAACTCAATGCGCTCGATATTTCAGGCACGGTTGTGATCGGCGAAGGCGAACGTGACGAAGCGCCGATGCTGTTTATCGGCGAGGAAGTCGGTACCAAGAAGGGGCCAGCCGTTGATATCGCCCTGGACCCGCTTGAAGGCACGACGCTCACTGCCAAGGCCATGCATAACGCGCTTGCTGTCATCGCGATCGCGGAGGCAGGCAGCCTGCTCCACGCGCCCGACGTCTATATGGACAAAATTGCGATTGGCGGAGGTTTCGAACCCGGGCTTGTTGATCTTGACCGCGATCCCGCCGACAACATCCGTGTTCTGGCTGAAGCAAAGGGCGTTTCAGTGTCGGATATCACGGCCTGCATTCTCGATCGCCCGCGACATGCGAAGCTGATCGAAACGGTTCGTGACGTTGGTGCGTCGATCAGGCTGATCGGAGACGGGGATGTGGCCGGCGTGATCAATACGACCAACACGGAAGAGACCGGCATCGACATCTACATGGGCATTGGCGGAGCGCCCGAAGGCGTGCTTGCCGCTGCGGCTCTACGCTGTATCGGCGGGCAGATGCAGGGACGGCTTGTCACGAGCAGCGACGAGCAGAAGCAACGTGCCGCGAAGATGGGCATCGAGGATTTCGATCGCAAGTTCTCCATGGAAGAGATGGCCAGCGGAGATGTGATGTTCGCTGCCACTGGAGTGACCGACGGCAATATGCTGAGCGGGGTCAAATTCGACGGCGGCAAGATCGAGACCGACACGGTCGTGATGCGGTCCTCTACCGGCACGGTCAGGTGGATCAAGGCGGTTCATTCCAAGCTCGCAAAGTTCGGATGACCGGCGCAGACGGACACATCCGGCGGACATGACGGGGCAGGGCGGATATTTTCTCGATGTCGCCCGATCCGTTACCGGCAAGGCCTGGGTGGACAGGGCAAGCGACCGTCAGGCCGGCCTTGCGATTTCCCAGCGTCTCGATCTTCCCGAAATCGTCGGGCGCATTCTTGCGGCACGTGGTGTTCCGGCCGACGAAGCGGAGGCGTTTCTCAATCCGACATTGCGCTCGCTCTTGCCTGATCCTCACGCTCTCCGGGATATGGACAGGGCAGCCGAACGCGTCGCCGATGCCGTAACGGGCGGCCAGGCGATTGCGATCTTCGGCGACTATGACGTGGACGGTGCCACGTCATCGGCTCTTCTTAAACGATTTCTCAGAAGCGTGGACTCTGATGCCGGGATCTATATTCCCGATCGGGTCAGGGAAGGATACGGACCCAACGAGTCCGCGTTGCGCCAGCTGAAAGACGGTGGCGCGGATCTGGTGCTCACGCTGGATTGCGGGATCAGTGCGCACGACCCGCTGAACGCGGCACGGGACATCGGGCTGGATGTCGTGGTCGTCGATCATCATCAGGCGGGAGAGGACCTGCCGCACGCCGACGCGGTCGTGAATCCCAATCGGCTCGATGACTTGAGCGGCCAGGGCCATCTTGCCGCTGTCGGTGTCACATTTCTTCTCGTCGTTGCGGTCAACCGTCTCCTGCGTGAGCGCGGCTGGTACGAAGACGGCAGAACCGAGCCGGACCTGCTTCAGTGGCTTGATCTCGTCGCCCTGGGAACGGTGTGCGATGTTGTTCCGCTCACTGGTCTGAACAGGGGATATGTGACGCAAGGTTTCAAGATCATGGCCCGCCGGGGCAATCCAGGCTTGGCTGCGCTGTGCGACACAGCCCGCGTCGACCGACGGCCCGACGCCTACACCGCCGGCTACATACTCGGTCCCCGCATCAATGCTGCCGGGCGAATGGGGCACTCCGGTCTGGGCGCTGAACTGCTTTCAGCGGACGACAGTGCGCGCGCAACCCAAATCGCAGGGGAACTGGATGCCCTCAACTCGGCACGTCAAGCCGAGGAGGCATCGGTTCTGGAAACAGCGCTGCTGCAGGCTGAAAACGCGGTCGGAGACAAGATGGATCTCCCGGTGGTTCTCGTGTCGGGTGACGGTTGGCATCAAGGTGTCATCGGTATTGTCGCCAGCAGGCTGACCGATCGTCTCGGGCGGCCTTCGATTGTCGTAACGTTCGACAAGGATGGTCTGGGAACCGGTTCGGGTCGTTCGATTCAGGGCGTGGATCTGGGCTCGGCGATCCGGCATGCGGTGGAAAAGGATGTGCTCGTCAAGGGTGGCGGTCACGCCATGGCGGCGGGTCTCACGGTCGAGCGCTCAAGACTGGGTGAGTTGAGGGCGCTGCT
This sequence comes from Hyphomicrobiales bacterium, assembly GCA_965198845.1. Classification (GTDB taxonomy): domain Bacteria; phylum Pseudomonadota; class Alphaproteobacteria; order Rhizobiales; family JAJFHC01; genus CBDAQD01. Next base: position 3,368,148 of record CBDAQD010000002.1, on the reverse strand, counting down.
AGAGGAACATCTCAGTAGTCAGGTGGAAGAGGCAACGCGTGCGCCGGGTCTCAAGATCGACGGTGCGATCGGCGCGCGTGCGGCGACGATTGATTTCATTTCGCTTCTGGACAATTTGGGCCCGTTCGGAATCGGCAATCCAAGGCCGAGATTCGTGTTTCCGGCTCACCGTGTCGCTTATGCCGACGTGGTTGGCAGCGATCACGTCAGGTGCACGCTGGTGGCCGGGGACGGCGCCCGGCTCTCGGCGATTGCGTTCCGATGCGCGGACACGCCACTCGGAAAGGCCTTGCTCGCGAAGGGAGGGCCCCCACTGCACTTGGCTGGCCATCTTTCCAGAAACGAGTGGCGCGGGACCGTGAAGGCCCAGCTTGTCATAGAAGATGCCGCACCGGTCTCGAACCGGCCTTAGGCGGAAAATGGGCTGTCGACAGGTAACAGGAAAAATACGCAGATTTGTGTTCCGGGCGGGCTTGCATCGGCGCAAAATCACGTCTATATAGCCGATCGCCGCTGGCATTCAGCGCCCTTCGTCTATCGGTTAGGACGCCAGGTTTTCAACCTGGAAAGAGGGGTTCGATTCCCCTAGGGCGTGCCACTTTTCTGCGGTTTATGAGGGGTGGTTAGACACTCGCCCCATCCGGTTAGACAAATCCCGTTCACGATTCGTCACTTTCTCAGCTTCTCGATGGCCGAAATCGCGCGCACCTTCTGCTTCGCGCCTGCGGTGTATTTCTGGACCATGGCGAGCGTCGAGTGACCTGTGATGGATTGCATCTCGTGATCGGTGCATCCGGCCTCTGCGAGCTTGCTGGATGCCGTAGCGCGCAATCCGTGGACAGTGAGCCCTCTTTCCTTGCGCAGCCCGACGCAGTCCATGCATGCGGAGATCCAATGGCCCAGATGCTTGGACGTGAACACCTTTCCGGTTTTGGTCATCAAGATGTTGACGCCGGTCTTGTTCTCCGCAGCCGCTTCCAGCGCATCCTTCAGTTTCGGATGACACGGTATCCAGAGCTTTACGCCGGTCGAGTCCTTGGTCTTATCCGGGACAACGTGAATAGCTGAACCGTCGTAGTCGTGCCAGGTCATGGCCGCGACGTCGCCGCGCCGTTGTCCGGTGTAAAGCAACAGATAGAGCGCCAGTTTCTCCTGGTCGTTCGCCACCTTCAGATAGGCGTCGACATCAGCGTCTTCCCAGCGATCGTAGGTCCGCCTGACCTTGTAGAGCTTCACGCCGCGCGTCGGGTTGTCTTTGATCCGATTCGCGTTCACCGCCCACTTGCACATACCGCGCAGGGCGTTGACCCGGTTCTTGGCTGCCCCGTGCCCACTGACGATCTCGTCGCCGTCCATGACAAGCGGCTCGTCCCGGATCACTTCGACGTGGCTCTTCCGCATCTGCGCGAATTTGCGATGACCATGTTCCTTGGTGATCTCGTCGAGCGATCGCCGGTATTCGACCTTGGTGCTCGCCGCCAGATCGCGGAACTCGGCCGAACGGTAATAGTCCTGCACAGTGTGCCAGAGCGAGCCGCGTTTGTTCACGATCTCGGGGGAGAAGCCACCGGTCCGTTCGACCTCGGCCTTGTAGGCGCTCAGGAATCCCGGATCCGCGAAGTCTTTTCTGGCCTTATTCCCCGGAAGCTTGACGCTGTTACCGCCCCGCCTGAAGTAGTATCGCCACTTGCCGTGCCGATCCCTGTAGACCTTCAGATAGGGCAGGTCTCCCTTGGTCATCTCGATACCCTTCGCGATCGTCCTACATCGACCCAAGTATCTTCTTCCTCGTGGGTGCCGTCTTTCAAGGCTTCGAATGCAACATCGAGGTCGAGGCAGTCCCAGATCACGCACTTATCCACATTGAACGGCTCTGGCAGTCGGCCATCCTTGACCATCTCATCGAATTTGGCGACCGATACTCCAATGTAGTCGGCCGCCTGCTGGCGCCTCAGGCCGCGGCGAGGTGTATTCGTGGATAGACGTGCGGCGGTCATCGTTTTGTTGCCTCTGACCTTGCTACCACCCCTTATGTCCCGCTCCCTCCAGTTGGCTGTCCGTCGAACTGGTGGAAGAGCCGGTGCAGATCGGCGGTGTACCCCGCCATCAGATCCGCGATGATTGACTCCTCGCTCGACACAGGGTCAATCTGCTCCAGGATACTCCGGCAGCACATGAGATTGTGTATGACGACTTCCATATCCGAGAGACTGACATTCGTGCGGCTGCGGCATGGCTCTTGCGGGTCCGCGGTGCGTTCGGCTGCGTCTTGCAGCGTCACGGTTTGAGGTGTCGCGGGTTGTCGGGTCATCAGGTTGGCCTCCTCCTCGGGGTGCAGAACGTTGAGCGGACGGGCAGGGGACTCCGGGTTTGTGCTCAACCCCACCAATGCGTTCTCAACCCCACCACGACCGGACGGCCATGAGTCCCAACGGCACGCCGAGCGTGAACAGAAGGACCGCCAGCGCGGCGCATGCGTCCTTGACCGCCTGGTGCAGGGTCATTCTGTTCTGAATGGTCATGGAGCTGCGCGCCGGACCTTCCCCGGGCCGGTGACAGCGCAGGGCTCGTGATGGACGGAGCCCGCCGCGAGGCGGTTGATGTCGGCAATGAGGCTGTCGATGAACCGCGGATCCGGAAAACACTCTTCGTAGTCGCCCATATGGGCCTGATACCGCAGAACCATGGCCTTGACCGTCAGCCCCTGAAGCGTCAGGGCCGCCCGCCCGGCGATCTGTCCGTTGATTTCGGAGACCTCATCAAGGATCGCGCCGAACTCTTCCTCACTGGCCAGCACACAGGGATCATCAACTCTGTTGCTGACCACTGCATTGCACCGGTCGTGGCATTCCCGCTCCCGCCTCAGGGCGTCACAGTGCGCAGCCCCCAGCCGCAGCAATTCAGCGTCGGGGTGCTGTGGTTTTTGCGTGTGGGAAGTGGAGGCCGGTTTTGGGGCTGTGTGTAGGACTGCTGTTGTGGTCATGGCTGGCTCCTTTCCGGCTGGCCTCGGTCAGACGGGCCGGGTCATGGCGTCTTCGACGCGTGGCGGTGTAGGAGAAATATTTCAGATAGTGATATTTTGTGTCAATAAAAAATATCTGTATGAAATATTGTGAAATGGTATCATACCTCAAAAATACAAAAAGGCAGACACAAGGTCGGTCTGATTCGTTCAATTAGGTGATTGGGCGGAGGCAGCCGAGAGCGTGCCAGGAGACCAAGATGCGTTGCTCCTGATATATGCGACAGGGCCGTCACGCTTGGCTGAGGCCAATTGCATAATCCTGGTGATCAGATCTGTTCCAAAAGCTCAAGCACCGTGAAAATCACGGAAGGCCAAATCGTTTTTGTGGATGGTTTGGGCGGGAAGCGGTCGTTCGCTGCAGACGCGAAGCAGCCATTCTTCGCCAATAATACCGGACGTTGGGTGCTCGCATGCCAAGAATTCTATAAAAGCAAACAAACATTTGTAATTTTGATCAACAAATATAGGGTGTTTTGGACACGTTTATCTCCAATTTCAGCAAGATCTAAACAATGTCGAAGGCGCTTCTGGAGGAGATGTTGAGGAAGACTCAGCGCGAAACTGCCGGGGCAGATACTAATCTTCGATTTGATTATCAAAAAAATTGGGCATTTTGCGAGATGATCAAGCGGCATCTTAATGGTGCCGACTATTTGGTAGCCTTCGAGTACCACGACGATGTGGTCTTCATGGAGCCAAATGAAGAACCGGAAAATGTGGATTTCTGCCAAGTCAAAACAAAAAAAAGCATCTTCAAGCGTTGCGTTGGGGTTCTATTTGGCGCGACGAGCGGCGAAGGAAGGAAAGAAACCTTCAATTCTAGGCAAGATGTATGAGAATTTTGACGGCATCGGTGCAGGACACGAGGTCAAGACCATTCTCGTCTCGAACGTGCCCTTTTCGTTTTGCGGAAGCAATTCTTGCGCCGCCGATTTAAAGAAAAGCGACGTAAAGAAGATCAAGGAAAAACTATCCGACGAACTACCAGATTTTGATAACGAGCGTCTAAAAAACATTTAATTTCTGACAACCGGGATCTCTCTGGGCGCCATGCAGAGCTATCTAATGGGTGAGGTGTCCGAGCTGTTCAAGTTGGAACTTGGAGAAGGCCACGGGGTCAACATGCACGCATGGACAAGATTGGTGCAAGACGAGATTAATCGAAAGAACAACGTAGCTTCAGATACCATCACATCTACCGTCGAGCTGAAATTGAAGAAATGCGTCAATCGGAAGTTCCTTTCTGACACAATCCAGCTGGTTGCAAATAACACCACACGTGCGCCTGATATGACGCTGGTGAACGCCGAATTGAAGGAGGCAGGTTGGGCTCCCGTTGACCTCATGAAAATGGGAAAGAAGATTTCCAACGCAGTAGCGGACTACACTAACCCAATCAACGGCGATGCCGATGAACTGAAGAAGCGACTCGAGCTGCTTTTTCTATCCGAAGCATCAGAGACACTATCGGATTTCCTTTCATGTGCAATTTCAAAAATGCCTGACCTCACGGACGGCTTTCCGTTATATAGCGAAAAATTTTATTTTTTGGCGTTCGCAGTGATCGTATTCAATGAAGAAATATAACTTTCATAAGCTTATTAGAAATCTAAGAAAAGGTCGCGAAGATGATAGGCTTGGTGTTCAAAAAGCTTTGGATAGTATCAAAGCTCGAGAAAGCCGCGAGAAGCGTGAGTTTTCAGGCCGGCACGAACATTCTGACGGGGGAAAATGACGTTGGCAAATCGACGCTGATCAAGTCCCTCTATCACTCGATTGGAGCCGACGCACCTCAAATGAACAACACGCGCTGGCGGCGAGCCAGAGCTTTCTACTGCTCGCAAATTGTCTTAAACGGGATCACTTATTTTGTCATCAGAGATGGAAAACACTTTGGTGTTTTTGGCGCCCAAAAGGATTTGATCTCTAAGCATAGTGGCATTTCGACAGAAGGCGGTATCGCTGAGTTCCTTTGTGGCCAGCTCGACTTCAATATTGAATTGGAGAAGAGCGCTGACGGCAAATTGGGACGTGCAGGACCAGCGTTCTATTTTCTTCCATTTTACGTTGACCAAGACGCGGGTTGGACCAAGAGCTGGGAATCATTCAGCGGCCTTCAGCAGTTCGCTTCGTGTCGCAAAATATGATTGAGTATCATCTGGGGATACGGCCACAGAGCTACTATGACGCCAAGAAGAAAAGCATGGAAAGCTTGGAGGAGAAGTCAGAACTGCAAAAAGAACGAGATGTTCTTTCTACGGCGCTAGCGACTTTTCAAAAACGTTCCTCCCAGATCCAAGTCAACCTTGATCCCGCAGCGTTCAAGGAAGAAATGGACCAACTGGTGGACTCTTACAATCTGCGGTGGGCAAGGCAACAAGATGCTCTTACCAAGGTCAAAGACATCAGGAACGAACGCAACGCCATTGACACAGACATTGCGATTCTCCGTCGCTCAATATCGGAGTTAACAGCGGATTACGAATATGCGGCGCGACTAGAGACACCTGATATGGTTGGTTGCCCCACTTGTGGAACAGAGTTTGAGAACTCGTTTCAAGAAAGATTTGGCCTGCTGGATGACGTTGACTACTGCCGAGGCATCCTCGATCAGCGTCAGAAGGCCCGCATAGAGATTTCTGAAAAGCTTGAAGTCGCCGAAGGCGAGTACCAGGAAGTGGGACAAGAAACTCACGAAATGGAACTGCTCCTCAATCGAGAGAAATCTGAGGTGACTTTGCGTGACATCGTTGTCTCCGAGGGCAACAAGGAAATGATCGCCTCTCTCAGCAAGGACCTCGCCGATAAGGATGAAACGATTGCAGAGATTGAAAAGGCCATTGGTAATTTGAAGGCCGACATGAAGTTAGACACAAGGAAAAAGAAGGAAATTTTCGGATTTTACCAATCTCGTATGAAGGAATACCTGAACTCTTTGAATGTATTGGTTTTGGAAGAGATCGACTACGCGAACCCAACGCGAGTTATCAAGAGCAATGCGCTTGGTAGTGATCTCCCTCGTGCTCTGCTCGCTCAGTATTTTGGGCTTCTGCGCACCATGAAAAAGTTCGGTAGTACGAAGATCTGCCCTCTGATCATCGATTCACCGCAGCAACAAGAGCAGGACTCGAATAATTTGGACGCGATCTTCAAGTTTATCTTCACAAAATCTCTCGAAGGCCAGCAGCTCATTTTGGGAACGATTTCGACAGAGCTTGTGTCGGATGCAATCCTTCCAACGGACGCAAACCGTATCGTTCTGTCTAATGAAAAATATTCTGTTCTGCTGCGTGATCAGTATGTCGAAGCAATTGATGAAATTGGTCGAATGCATGAATTGCTATTGTCAAGCTGACAACCTCCCAAACAACTAATGATGGGGTGCTCGGCATAGCGATGGGCTGAAGAAGCTTCCTGTTTCGCTTGAAGACGCGGTTGATTGGAACGATGAGGCTGCAAAGTCGCTCGAAGCCGTGACTGCTTTGGGCTGACTGCGGTCTACCATGGAAGCTTTGATCCTGCGCAAGCAGTCAAATATGGCGCTGCGCCATGGTTGTCTCTGTCTCGCATTGTCGACGACCTAACTGATGCTTGGAATGCCGGCAAGGCGAATGGCCGGATTGGTGGGCTGTGCCGCAGCATTGGAAGCTCACGATGAACGACCGCTTTGGGCCGAACTTGTATTCCAATAACTCAAGTGTGACAGCTCAGCCGGGCCGATTTGTTGGGCGTGGTAATCGAAGCAACTGGATCTCCCGTCTTCAAATCCTCTCCACGAGGTCTCGAGGCCAAGCCAGGCGCACCGGGGCGGCCCATTTCAAGGCGACGTCAAACATATTTTCAGCCATCGGGTTCAGGCTGATGAGATGGAACTTGCCCGGCTCGCTGCCGGATTTTACCCACTTTACCCAGCCGTCCCCGTTTTCATCTTCGCAGACACAAACCACTCCTATCGCTTCAGCCGGCACGCCGACGACATCTCTCGAATAGAACAACACATCGCCATGCTGGTAGGTCGGCATCATGCTGTCGCCTTCCACTTCCACACCCACGATGTTGATATCATGGGGCAAGCCGGGCGGGCATGCCACATGATACAGGCCGTCGCCTTTCTCATAGGCATCGATCAGGGGCACTTTCGCCCCGGCGCCAACCTTGCCGGCTATGGCAACGGGTCTTGCGTCATCGAACAGTTCGCCGATGCGGACATCCAGAACATTCGCGATCTTGTCTAGGGTTCCGGTTGATGCGGAACGACTGTCCGCGTTGCGTTCCAGTAACGACAAAAAAGGCTGTGACAGGCCAGCACGAGCAGCGACCTCTGCCTGCTTTATGCCCTTTTTCTTTCGGATTTCCCTGATCCTGAACTTCATACTGCAATGGTACGTCTTTGTTTTATCGTAGCAATTGTCACAGTGATATTTTATTTCTGTCTGATATTTTTATAATTTGATATAAATATATCTGTGTGAAATTTTTTGTGCATGACGCACCTCCGGGCATATGCGGACACTCTCGATGGCAAACAGGACGACTTGGCCAAAGTCTTCGGGATAAGCCAGCCCCACCTGTCTTTGCTGATGGCCGGCAAGAAACGTCCCTCGCTTGAACTGGCCATTCGCATCGAACAGCTGACGGAGGGCGCGGTCCCTGTCAGCAGCTGGATCGTCAATGAACCGAACCCCGAAACCGAGGCCGCCTCCTGATGCGCTCGTCCTCATCCGCCTGTTCCTTTTTCCTTCTCCCGCGCCGTCTTCTCGCGGGAGGCGGCCGCCGGGCCGGGCATCAGCCTCCAACCAGAGCCCGGTCCGGCGGCGTCCACATCCGGTTTTCAGTTCGCGGGCCCGCGCGGGGTTTTCATGCATGCCCCTCAGCGTCGGGCCTTGCGGGCGACGGGCGGGGGTGTCGCGCGCGCGTCCGTCCACAATACAACCGTTCCTCCCCGACTGGCCGCGGGCGTCTTCGGGGGCTCGCGGCCGTTTTTCAACGAGGCCATCATGACCGTGCCGGGAGAACAGTCCCATGACTGATCCGGCGCACATCACCCATGGGGCTGTGGGTGGCCGGAGAGGCCGTGCCGCGGCCGCGGCTTCGCCAGGCCCGGAAAACCAGCCTGTTACGTCAGTCTTTGGCGGGGTCCCACATGTAGTCGATCGCATGGCCATCCTCGCATGTGACCCTGCGGATTTTCACGCCGAACGTCCCGAGAGTCGGGTGGTCCTGGATTTCGGTGACTCTTGCCGGTTTACCGCACGTTTCACAGGTGTGCAGGTGATCAGCCCGTTTCGGCTTGCCCTCGAGCTCATTCAGACGCCGTTCCACCGCTTCAACGCGGCCTGGAAGGGCCTTTACGGTCTTCCATGCCGGAATCTGCTCAAGGAGTTTCAAAATGTCTGAGACGGATAACATGTGTGCGTCCTCCGGAACGATAGAGGAGACAGAATCCCTTAGGGAGTTCGAGGATCGGATCGAGGCAGTTCAGTTCATTCGGAAACAAGGCGATCTGGCGGTAAGCACGGTGTTTCGGCTACGCGCGCCCGCCAGTAAGGATCATGCCCATGACTGATCCGGCGCACATCATCCATGACGATGTGCAGGAGGTCTTCTGCGACGCGTTCAGGCGGCGTGTGGGGCGGGGGACCGGAAAGGTCGGGCTGGACGTGCTGGCGGATGCCACGGGGTTCGATGTCCGCACGCTCAAGTCCTGGCGGGACGGCGAGAACACGCCGTGTTTCTACAGGATGCTCCGCCTGTGCGCCTATTTCGGGCCGGGGTTTACGTCGGAGATCCTGGCACCCGCGGGCCAGGGCGGGGTCGAGGACTTGGCGCCGGCCTCGGTCGATCCGCAGGCTGCGGCCACCGACATGGTGACGGCGGCCGGCCAGCTCCTGGAGCGGCTGCGCGACGGGCGGTTCTGCCACGTGGACCGGGCCGTCATGGGCCCGCTGCTGATCGAGATGAGCCGCGCCATGGAAGCGCAGGGCCGCGCCATGACGGGCAATCCCGTCGAGGAGGCGTGAGCGTGATTGCGGAGACTGTCCATGACGCCGCCGCCGCGCCGCTTCCGGGGGCGTTCAACAGGGCCGGGGTCGCGGCCTTTCGTCTCATCCGGGTGGGCCGGTGCGCATTCGATGCAATTAAAAATTGTATAATGCAATTTTATCGTGTTATACGCGCGCCCGGATCGGCACAGCCATTCAGGCAGAACCCCGCCGGCGTTACCTCAGCAAGCTTCGCCTACTCCTTGTTGTGGTTGTTCCGCTCGGGTGTTCTGCCATATGGAGCGACCGTAAGTTTGCGTAATACGGTCGGTCGGTCCGGTGACGGGTCGCGGGCCGGCTTTGTATTGAGCGCAAGTCGCGCTGGGGCCGCGGCCCGTCATCTGCGTCCGACTTTCATAGCGCAGATTCCGATTCCGCACCATCTCGCGAAGACGAGGCGTGTGGCTCTTGGGCCTCAGGTGTGCCATATCGGCCACGTAGGCGCTGGCTGTGGGACTTTGACCGGCAGCAAGCGCGGCCCGTGGCGGTGCAATCAGGCTGCCCTGTCGCAATCCCGGTCCAACGTCACGCACCGGTCAATCCAGAGTCCGAGGATTGCATTCTGGAAGGTCTCCTCGTCCGCGGTGTCCGCGGCATGGCGGCGGAGGCGGCTTTTGAAGTCCTCGACGTTCATGGCGCCGCTCGCCACGAGGCTGTCGACGAGAGATGCAATTATGCGGCTCAGCACGGCGGCATGCCGGGCCTGTTGCTCGGCCGCGATTGTTGCGGCCGCTTCGATAATGCGAAGTTCGCTCCTGCTGAAATCGTCCGTCATGGGGATGGTCCTTTCGGTTTTTTGTTCTTCCGGACGATCCAAGGCTATTCGATCCACCCGTGCGGGGCCATTCACGCTCCCGCGAGGGGGCGGATCATGACTTTCCACCCCTCATGCAGCGATGCCGACACGGCGCACACCGTTCTGCGGTGGCATGGGCTTGCCGCGGACGTGGCTTGTCAAGGTATTCGCAAAAGGTCAAACATTCCAATTCCGGGAGATGTGATCGGTGATGCGTATGAGAAACGATATAGACGTTATCAGGGCTATTCTCGTGGATGTTCGCGATCGTCAGGATCTGTGGCCGCGGCCCGTAAGCCTGAGTGGATACGACGATCTGGTCGTTGCCCGGCACTGCGAGAGACTGTTCGAAGACGGGCTTCTGGATGGCTATCTGTGCCCTCTGCTTGGAGAACAGTTTGTGCAGATAGACGTGCGGGACCTGACCAGTGCGGGTCACAATTTTCTCGCGGCCTTGGAAACAGACGGTGTTTGGGCGCGCCTGAAAGCGAATCTGAAGCCCGCAGAAATGGCGGCCCTGCCCCTGAAACGTCTGGCCGGTGTTGCGACGGATCTCGCCGAACGCGTGGTGAGGGATACGTTGGGCCTCAATTAGGCACTATCCCCGGCGTCCAGCATCTCGACATCTTCACACGTGATGCGGTGGACGTCCTTGCCACGGCCATCGACCGCATAGAGGTCGGAGGCGGTGCATGACCCAGCGCCGCGAGAGACCGGCGAAGCCCGGCATATGGGTCTGGGCGTGCGACCGGATGGCCTACGGTACGCCTTGCCGCCGGCACTCCTGGGAAGCCGGCCTGCGGGTGTGGTGGACGCTCGAGGGCTATGTCATCTCCAACAGATATGACGTGCACCTGACGGCGCCGTCCGGTTGGGCGCCGGATGCCGCCGCACGGGCGGCCACGGACTGGGAGGCGTTCACCGGTGGCAATGCCGTGAACGCCTCGCCACGAAAACCTCAAGCTCCGGTGTCGGGACCGCTGTTCACGGATGCCGACATCGGCCGCATCCTTACGTACCGGACCCACAGTGAATCGTCTGAGATTTCTCCAGGCGCGTTCCGGGGCGTTGTGCAGGAGGACCACACCGGGAAACCGAGACTGCTGCGGGTGAAGTTCACCAGGGGCATCCAGCTGGTCCAGGCCGATTGCTGTTCATGGCTGGAGGCGGGGCGATGACGGCGAGCCAGATACTCCATAACTGCAGTCCAATCATCGCTGCACGATTCATTCACGATAGATGGAGGAGAAACCCATGTGCACACAGAGAGAAGCCGCGCAAACCAAGATGGACATGCTTATCCGGAAAATCACCGATTTGGAAAAAGCGCTGTCCAATGTTTGCGAGGCACTCGACCGACTATCCGGAGACCGTCAAGTCAGTCGCTAATCCTCATCAGAATTACCGACATCTCGACCCTAGGGGCCTGAGGACTGGTTCCGGAACCGGAGATCATATCCCCGGTGACATTTCCGGATATCAGGATGTTGGCGTCGCTGACGCCGAACACAGAACTCCTATAGGGGTCCTTCGAATGTTCTCTGATTTCAATCTCGGCGGTAAACCGCCCTTCCTCGGCGTCGTATGCTCCCAGGTAATACATGGTGGAGTCGCCACCTCTGATTGTACCGTTCCGGAGATCGACAACACCACTGCCGTGGCCCAGCGGAGTAGAAAAGTCGGCCTTGTAAAAGCCGTTCAGGGTCTCCATGGCACCTTTTCCTTTTTTCAGTCACGTTTTGGAGATGTGTCCCGAGTTTCGCGAATCGTCACGCAACTTCTTGCAGCGCTGACACTAAGCACACGGATAAGTTGTTGCAATCCTGTTTCGTGGCCGGAGGACGGACGATGACCGGCGGCGATTACAAGGACAGGGCGGCGCAAGCACGCGCGGCGCGTGTCGTGGCCGAGGTCGAGCGGCGCGGGATCCGTCTGAGGCGCCAGGGCGCGGAACTGGTCGGCCCGTGTCCGGTATGCGGCGGTCGTGACCGGTTCTCGGTGAATGCGCGCAAGAACGTGTTTCACTGCCGCAAGGTAGGTGCGGGCGGGGATGCGATCGCGCTCGTCCAGTATCTCGACCGGTGCGATTTCCTGAGTGCGGTTGAGACCCTTGCCGGGACTTTTGCCGGAACGGCGGACCGCTGTCCTTCGCCGCGGCAGGCGCCACAAACCGACAGTGATGACAATCCGTGGCGCAAGCGCGAGATCGGACGGTGGCGGAGCGCTACCTGGCCTGGCGCGGCCTCGATACCGCGTTGGGCAAGGACGGCGCGCGGATCAGAGGTCACAGGGAGTTGCCCTATTACGCACGCCTGGGCGATGATGGCCGTTTCAGGCGCATCTATGCCGGTCCCGCCATGGTGGCGGCGATTGAGGGGGCGGACGGGCGTTTCAGCGGCGTTCACATCACATGGATCGATCCGCGCATACTGATTGACGGGGTTTCGGGCGCTGCGAGCGGCTTGGGATCCGGGCCTTCGGTTCCCTCCGGCAAGGCGGACATCGTCAACCCGGAGACGGGCGAGATCGAGCCTGCAAAGAAGGTGCGCGGCTCGGCGCGCGCCGGCCATATCCACATTGCCGGGCCGGCCGCACCGGAACGCCTGGTCGTGGGCGAGGGCATCGAGACGACGGCTTCGGTGCTTGTTGCCATGGTTGGCGACGAGGGCTGGGCGCTCCTGGAGACGTGCGCGTTCTGGGCGGGCGTTTCGCTCGGCAATATCGGCGGGCGGGCGCTGGCCTCGATCCGCCATCCGGGCGAGATGCGGACCGACAGACTGGGCCGTGTACGCCCGCTCATGGTGGCGGGGGCCTGGCCGCTGATGGACCAGGCGCGGCCGTCGCTGATGCCGCCCGAGAGCGCCATGGACGTGATCCTGCTGGGCGACGGCGATTCCGACCGCTTCACCACATCGACGGCACTTGCCCGCGCGGCGGCGCGCTGGGCGAAGCCGGGCCGCACCGTGCGCGCGGCCTGGGCCGACGAGGGACAGGATTTCAATGACATGCTGAGGGGGGCGGCCGCGTGAGCGACGACGGTTCCGGGCCGGTCGATCCGAAGAGGTCGATCCTCGATCGTATCCGTAATGCCGCCGAGGCAACCGCGCCGAAGGCCGCGCCCGCCCGCGCGTCCCTGTCCGGGCCTTCATCGTCCGTATCCTCCCAAACGGATGACAGCAGCGGGGGAGGGGGCAAGAGGGATGCGCCGGCGGCGGGTGATGACGGTGCAGGTAACGGCAGTGGGGGCGATGATGCGCGGGGCGGCACGGACTGGGACATGGAGTGCGCCCGTCTGCCTCTGATGGATCTTGGCAATACGCAGCGTTTCGTCTTGCGCCATGGCGACGGGTTTCTCTATTGCGCCAAGTGGGGATGGCTGGCCTGGGACGGCCGGCGCTGGTCGCGGGAGTGCGCCGACGGCATGCTCGCCCGGGCGGTACTGGAGACCGTCATGGCGATCCCCGGGGAAGCTCGCGCATGGGCGGAGTCTGGCGAGGATATCGAGGTCGACGTAAAGAAGAACGTCCCGGTCTACTGGTCGGACAGGATCAGGGAATGGGGGCGGACCAGCCAGGCGTCGGCGCACATCAACTGTATCGAGGGTCTGGCGCAGGCACTTCTGGAGGCCCGGGTCACGGACTTCGACGCCGATCCCATGGCGTTCAACGTGCTGAACGGCACGCTGCGGTTCAAGGTCGACGAGGACGGCGGCGACACGGTGACATTGCATCCCCATGACCGCGCCGACCGGATCACGCGGCTGGCCCCGGTGGAATACGACGCTCAAGCCGAATGCCCGGTCTATGACGCAAGCCTGGCGCGCGTGCGGCCGGACGACGGCATCCGCCGGCACCTGCATTGCTGGGGCGGTATCTCGCTCACGGGCGATGTGTCGATCCAGCGCCTGACGTTCTAGCACGGGCGCGGGCGCAACATGAAATCCACCCTGCTGAACGCGTGGGCGCATGTGATGGGCGACTACGCGGCCTCGGTGCCGGTGGAATCCTTTCTCAACCAGGGCCGTACCAAGCGGGGCAGCGAGGCGACGCCGGACCTGGCGCCCCTTGTGGCGATCCGGTTTCTGCGCACTTCGGAGCCGGAGCAGGGGGCGAGGTTCGCCGAAGCGCTGATCAAGACGGTGACGGGCGAGGAAACGATCCGGGTGCGCGAGCTCAACAAGCCGTTCTTCGATCTCGAGATCCAGTTCAAGCTGACCATGTTCGGCAATACCAAGCCGCGCATCACCGGCACCGACGACGGCATCTGGCGGCGGCTCATTCTGGTGCCCTGGGACCGGCAGATCCCCGAACACGAGGTCGACCGGGACCTGCCGGAGAAACTCAGGCGCGAGGCGTCGGGCATTCTCAACCGGCTGCTCGACGGCGTGCGCGACTACCTGGACAACGGCCTGATCCTGACGGACGGGATCGTGCAGGCAACGGGCGACTTCCGTGTGGCGTCCGACCAGCTGGGCCGGTTCCTCGAGGTCTGCACGGTCTATGAGGAGGGCGCGCGCGTGCAGTCGACGGACCTGCACCGCCTGTTCTCCGCCTGGTCGATCGCCAACGGCGAGAAGCCGTGGACGCCGCAGGGCTCGGGCCGGGCCCTGAACGAGCGCGGATACACCCGCAAGACGTCGAACGTGGTGTGGTGGCTCGATCTGAAACTCACCGCGAGCGTGCATGATTTTGTCGAGAACGGCGACGGCGACATGAAGCACTGGCGGCCGAAGCGGACCGCTGCGGATGTGCCGCCCGGGCGCGACGAGGGAGACGACATGTTGTGAGACGGCGCTCAGAGGTGCCTTTTGGGAGGATATTCCTCCCGCGATCTGCAAAACCTCCCACGAAATTCGCCAATGAAATCAACGGCGATGGGAGGATTTTCCGCATTGATATTTCTACATGCGCGTGCGCGCGCACATGGAGTCAATACACAAAAACCTCCCAACCTCCCAAGACCTTCCGCAGGGCATTGAAACCATTGACGTTTTTCGACATGGGAGGATTTTCCGGGATGGGAGACTATCCTCGCATGCGACGGAAAACCGCCGTTCTTCCCCCTCTCGAACCTCCCATTCGCACAAAACAGCGGAACATGCCGGGCAGCCGCATCCGGAGCGGATGGCGCAAATCAGCGAAAAGGAGACCGCAATGACTCAAATGACATCGGCGCCGGCCCCGGTCCCGGCGACGGCCCAGGCGTGGCGGTTCTCCGCCGGCGCGTTCGAGATTGCTGAGGATATGTTTGCGTCAAGGCCCGACGATGATCTCGATGCCGTGCTCGAGCGTCAGGGGTATCGCCGCTACATGGATTTCTGCGACCGCCAGTTTGAGGTTTGGGAGAAGAATTACCGGTTCGTGTTCATCGTGAGTTGTTCAGGCTTCGACTACTGGACTGTCGAGTTGGAGGGTTGTCCCGACTATCTGGAGTTCATGACGCGGTATTTCATACCGCTGCTGCGCTACGAGGAGATGTGCGCGGCCGAGGTCGAGGCGCACCGGATCAAGGACGAGCCGCCCCCTCCCGATCCCTCGACCATCACCGATGACGGCTGGCGGCGGCGCATGGCGCACTGGCGGGACAAGGCGACGTGGTCGCCCCGGTGGGGACCGCCGCCGGGCAAGCCAGGCTGCCTGGTGCCGGACCACATTGTTGCCGAGCCGGGAGCGGAGGCATGAGCCGGACAAAGGAGACGATCGACATCGAGCAGCTTTTGGAGTGGGCCTACCGTGTCGAATGCATCGACACGGTGAGGGGGCGTGCAATGCTCCAACATGCCGGGCCGCTGCCGCCGCGGGCCAGCAGTCTCATGTCCGTGGTGGATCTCGGCTGCCGGATCGACGTGCCGGGCCGGGGGGCGCAGGTGGCCGGTGTGGAGATCAACGAGGACGCGTGGTCGGTTGACCGGGCGGTGATGGAACTCGAGGCTGAGCCTTGTGTGTCCGTGATCACTCACGGTCGTCTTGGCACGCGGCCGGACTGGCTTCCTGATGGCGTGGGGCGGAAGGTGCCGGCCAGGGACGGGCGCGGGCGGATCAGGAAAATGTGGGCTGACCGCCGATATCGCAATCGCGAGATTGTCTGTCTGGTTCGCAACACCGGCCATTCGTGGGCTTGCGTTCAGCATGCCAGGGCGCAGTACCGGCTCGGGCACCAGGCGCTGTCATGCCTTTGCGAATCACTTTGTGACGGGCTTGAGCGGTTTGCGCCAACGGGACCTGCCGCGCCAACCGCACCCTGGAGCCCGCAAAACAGCGAGATTGTGATTTTCGATGAACTGTCCGCTTGACAATCGCGGCAGCAACCTTGACTTTCTGCGGGCGGACAGAGGAACGTCCCGGGGCGTGATACGCAAAGACCACGTGCCGGAAAATCCTAGGGGTCTCTCCATCGGTCCTGCTGTCCGCGCACACTTGAATTGAGCGGCACTTGCACGGCATCGGACCATCATCCGGTGCCGTTTCTGCGTTCGGGCTGCATTCAGGGAAGCGATCATGACCACGAAACAGACCTGGGCGCGCAGCGGCGGCGATCGCGGGCGAGCACGGGCGTTCTGCGTTTCCGGACCTGAGCCTTGCGCCTCTGGAGCAATCCGAGGCGCAGCTTTCATGGTTTTGCCATAAATCTCTTACACCGTTTGAATGCTGGGCATCTTTGTTTAGGTACGCGATGTCCGGCCTTTCTGAGGTTCGGGCGTCCGGTCGCATGATTGGACGCCCGTGCTTTGTGCGGGTTAGCCTTTCGTGAATTCGCTGCCTGCCGCTTTGAAGCGATTTCAGTAAGACAACCCCGAATCCACAAAATCTGAACCCGCGTAAATGGGTCAAGTCTGCGGGCCAACCGGCTGCGGCCGTGTTCTGCGCTGCGGTGTGCGGCCGACGCTGCGCAATTCGCGGGTCCTTCCCGTGGTGTGTTTTGTATACGGGGCGGCGAGGGTCGCGCATTTCGGCGCGCTAAACATTCCGAAAAGCCTAAACTAAACGAGAGACGCTAAACATGACCGGGATCCGGGCATCGGAGCTTGCCGGCAAGCTGGGCCTGTCGCGGGGCAGGATCAGCCAGCTGGTCAGGGACGGTGTATTCGATGGCTGCTTCAGGGGCTCCGGCCGCGACCGCCGGTTCGATCTCGACAAGTGTGCTGCGGCCTACCACAAGCTCGATCCCGGCCAGCGCCTCGGCAACGGGGCGAAGACGCAAAAGGCGATTGCGCGGATTGCGGCGGAGACATCGGCAGATTCGGGTAACGGCGCGCGGGCGGACGGATCCGATCCGTTGCCTGGGGGTGCGCGGCTGAACCAGTTGACGGCCGAGGTGGAGAGCGTGCTTCGCGAGGGTGCACGCCGAGTGGCAGATGACCTGGGCGTGGACTTCAGGGAAGTACGGAAGATTCTCATGGACCAGTGGCGCGGCCACCGGGAGCGGCGCAGCGGCACGCTTTCGCGCGAGGCGCTGGAGGCGGGCTTGAGCGGGACGGAGCGGGAGGCGGACATCTGATGGGCTTTCTTGTGCCTGCCGCGCGCGTGATCGGCCTCGGCCTGGCCCGCGCCATGGCACCGCCGCCGCCGCCCGACATTACGCGCTGGTGCGAGGAGAATATCGTGTTTGACGATCGCGCACCCTTGCCCGGACCGTTCGACACCGGACGGTTCGCCTTCCTGCGCGAGATCCACGAGGTGCTGTCTCCGGAACACCCGGCGCGCGAGGTAACGATCAAGGGTGCGGCACAGTGGGGCAAGACGGTTTCGGTGATCAACCCGACGATCGCGGCCTGGCACGAGTACGGTCCGCTTGACAGTCTCGTGGTTCACCCGACGGACTCGGCCAAGAACGAGTGGGTGAACACCAAGTGGAACCCGATGCGCCGGCAGGCGCCGGGCCTCATGCGGATCTTCGGAACCGGGCACTCAGGGCCTGGCCGGGACAACCTGAAGGACCAGGACACGCTCGGTCTCTCAGGCTCGTTGCGCATCGTGTCGGCGGGTTCGCCCGCCGATCTCACGGGCACGTCGCGGCGTCTGGTGATCATGGACGATCTGTCGAAGTTCGCGATGACGGATATGGGTGATCCGGAGGCGCTTGCGGAAAGCCGGGCGGAGGCCTTCGAGGATGCCATGATCGTGCGGGTCTCGACTCCGCTGATCAAGGGCACGTGCCGCATCAGCCGAGCCTATGCGCGCTCGGACGCGCGGGTCTATGACGTGCCGTGTCCGCATTGCGGCCATATGGCGCCGCTGACGTGGGAGAACTTCCTGGAGAACCTGGAGCCTGAGCGGCTCGAGGCGGCGTGTTTCCGGTGCGGGGAGTGCGAGCGGCCGATCCGGCACGGCCACAAGGAGGCGATAGTTGCGCGGGGGCGCTGGCGGGCCACGAACCCGAGAGGTGATCATCCGGGGTTCTATCTGTGGCGGGCCTATGCGCCGCAGCGCGACTGGGCCTCGATTGCGCATCGTTATGCGCGCACCATGGGCTGGACGCGGATCGGGGCGGTGGACACGGGCGAGCCGGAGATCGCGAAGGCGGATGTGGAGGCGGAGACCGAGCAGACGTTTTTCAACGATGTCCTGGGACTTGCTCACGAACAGGCCTCATCGGCGCCGGACTGGGAGGCCTTGCGGGACCGCACGGAACTGGCGGGCGATCCCCGATATGAGCCGGGGTTCGAGATCGAGCCGCTTGACAGGGGCATCGTTCCGGCGTCGGGCGTGCCGTTCACGGCAGGGATCGACTGTCAGGACGATCGCACGGAAGTGCACTTCAAGGCGTTCGGGCGCAATCGGCAGCGCTGGACGGTGGACTACAGGATTATCCCCTACCACATCGCGACGGAGGAGGCCCGTGCCGCTCTGAACGCCTAGCTGAAGGAGGAGTGGCGCACGCAGGCCGGGGCGAAGATCAAACTCGACATGGCCGCGATCGACAGCGGGTCCTTCACGGACGACGTGTGGAGCTGGGCGAAGACACATCCGTGGTCACGCGTGATCATCATCAAGGGGGCGTCGGGGGACACCGGCCCGATCATGGTGCCGATGAAGTTCGAGCGCCGCAGGGACGGCCGGGCGAAGCGCCGGCAGAGACGGGCGTTCCTTCTGAACGTGTCTTCGATGAAGGGTCAGTTCTACGCCTGGGTGCGCCAGGAGAACCCGGCTGAGCGCGGCTACTGCCGGTTTGCGCGTGGCCTGGGTGATGAGTTTTACCGCCAGCTCACATCTGAAGTGAAGGTTCTGACCCGGCGCCGCTCCGGCGCGGTCAAGGCCCGGTGGGAACTGGCGGAGCCCTCGCGGCGCAACGAGGCGCTGGACACGGAGCTTTAAGCGGAGGCCGCCGCCCGCCAGCAGGGCTGGGCGTCGAAGACGGACGACGAATGGGACGAACTGGAGGCCGTGCAATGCCGGCCCGCGCCTGACGACCAGCGCGATCTGTTCGACGCGCCCGCAAGGCCGTCCGACGGCGGCGAAGGGGCCGGCATTCGTGGCAGCTGGCGCGGCCTTGCGGATGTGCTGGCGAGGAACGATGACTGACATGACGGCAGAGACCATGGATGAGAGCGGAACCCGAACAATCGAGCGCCGGCTGGCGCAGGCGCAAGACGCGCTGCACCGTCTGATGACGGGCGCGCATGTGGTGAGCGTGGCCTATGACGGGGGCACGACGACGTTCAACCGGGCGAGCGTGCCGGAACTGCGCCGTTACATCGCCTCGCTGAAGCGTCAACTCGGGCGACGCCTGGCGCCTGTCTCGCGTGAGGTTTCGTTTTGAAACAGGTCTGGCCACGTGTGCGCATGAGTTCGGTGCGTCTGAAGGCTGACGCGATACCGGCGGCCCGGCGCGATGCGGGCTTTAATGCCACGGCACCTTACGTGGCCGGTGATCCGGGTGTCGATACCATGGCGGGCTTTCATCCCGCCGTCATGGCGCCGGATGCGGAGATCGGCCGGCACCGCGGCCGGATCACGGCGCGGGCGAGAGACCTTGCGCGCAACAACGGCTGGGCGGCCGGGGCGGTTGCCAAGGAGGTCGCCGGCGTCATCGGCGCGAACTTCCGGCCCTTTGCCAAGCCGGACTGGCGTGCACTCGGTCTCGACGAGGACTGGGCGAGAGCATTCAAGGACGCGGTGGCGGATCTATGCCGACGATCCGCGCTGTCTTGCCGACACCACGCGTTCGCAGACGGTGCCGCAGATGTTCGCCACGGCGCACCTTACGTATCTGATCGAAGGCGAGGCACTGGCCGTGGTGGACTGGCGGCCCAGGCGCCGGGTGCGCACGACGCTGCGGCTGGTGGATCCGGACCTTCTGTCGAACCCGGACAATATTGAGGACACGCATCTGCGCCGCGGCGGTATCGACCTGACGCCCTACGGCGCGGCGTGGGGCTACAACTTCCGGCAGCGTCATCCCGACACCGGATGGGCCGATACGGAAGGCTACCGCTGGAAGGCGATCAGGCGGGAGACCCGCCACGGGCGGCCCATTGTCATCCAATTCTTCGACAAACTTCGCGACGGCCAGACCCGCGGGGTGTCGCGCCTGGCGCCGATCGTGGAGCGGCTGCGCATGGAAGACCATTATTCCAGGGTCGAGCTGCAGGCCGCCGTGATCAACGCCGTGCTCGCCGCCTTCATCCGCTCGCCCGCGGGCCCCGACTTCATGGAGGACATGCAGGACGGAAATTATTCGAAGTCCGTGATCGAGATGCACGATCAACGATCCGGGTTCTACAGGGACAACAAGGTCCGGTTGGGCGGTGCACGCATCAACATGCTCTATCCCAACGACGAGATCGGCATGGTGGACACGGCCCGTCCGGCCGCGCAGTTCGCGGATTTCGAGGCCGCCGTCCTGCGTCACATCGCAAGTGGTCTGGGAATCTCGTACGAGCAGCTGGCGAGCGACTGGTCGAAGACGAACTATTCGTCCGCCCGCGCGGCACTGATCGAGATCTGGCGCGGATGGACGGGCCGGCGCACGAGCTTTGCGCGCGGCTTCTGCCAGCCCTTCTTCATGGCATGGCTGGAGGAACAGGTCAGGGACGGCCATATCGTCCTGCCGGCGGGCGCCCCGGACTTCCGGGAGAACTGGACGGCTTATGCCCGCGCCAAGTGGGTCGGTCCGGGCAAGGGGTTCGTCGATCCGGTGAAGGAGGCGCAGGCCGCGGCACTCAGGGTGGCGCTTGCCATGTCGACGCTCGAGGACGAGGCGGCCGAACTCATGGGCACGGACTTCGCCGACAATGTCGAGCAGATCAAGCGCGAGATGGGCGAGTTCAAGGAGCTGCCCGGCAGCGTCCTGCACCCGATCCAGGAAAGCTTCGCCAAGCTGCTGGGGCCGGGCGACGGTGCCCGGCGCGAGATGGCACCTGAGGAGCAGAGTTCATGAGACACCCCGAAATCTCCGCACGCGTCTTCCACACGCCGCTTTTGGCGGTCCCCGCGAAAGCGGCGTGTTTTGTGAGGGGGGCTCGGTCCCCGTCTTCTGGGCGGGGAGTGTATCGAGGTCGCGGGCTTCTCCGGCGCCGATGACGTTGAGCCGCACAGGCGTCCCCGTGTGTCGCTGCTGGATGACCGTCTGGGCGAGGAGATCCGGACCGGTGAGACCCGCGCTTTCCGCGTGGTGGAGGGCGTGGCGGTGATTCCGGTGACCGGTGTGTTGGTTCATCGCGGAACCTGGATTGGCAATTCGTCGGGCCAGACGTCCTATGAGGGCATCGCGGCACAGATCGATGCGGCGGTCGAACACCGGTCGGTGCGGGCGATCGCGCTTGAGATCGACAGTTACGGTGGTGAGGTCGCGGGGTGTTTCGACCTGGCCGACCGGATCCGCGCGGCGCGCGATGAAAAGCCGGTCCGGGCGTTCGTCTGCGATCACGCCTATTCAGGGGCCTACGCGCTGGCGGCCCAGGCCGGTCACGTGGTGATACCGCGTGCAGGCGGCGCGGGCTCGATCGGCGTGGTTGTCCTGCATTTCGATTACAGCGGAGAACTCGACGATCTCGGCATCCGTGTGTCGGTGATCGCGTCCGGCGCGCACAAGGCGGACGGCAATCCTTACGAGCCGCTGCCCGAAGACGTCCGCGCGCGCATCTAGGCCGAGGTCGATGCGTTGCGCGGCCTGTTCGCGGAAACCGTGGGCGCGGGCCGCGGCGAACGGTGCACGCCACGGAGGCGGCCGTCTTTCTGGGGCGCGATGCGGTCGAGGCGGGTCTCGCCGATGAGGTGGCGGGGCCGAAAGAAGCGTTCGCGCGGTTCATCGCACAGATCAACCAGCCGGCGGGAAGTCTGTCCGGCATGACGACGGCCATGACGGCGAGCAAAGCAAACGAAGGAGTTCAGACGATGAAGAAACGCGCAGCCGCAAACGAAACCATCGAAACCGATGTCGATGATGGTCCGGACGGTACCGACACGGACAAGACCGGCGAGGCGGAAGAAACGGCCACGGACACAAGTGTCTCGGACACAAGTGAAACGGATACGGGCGCTGCGACGACGTCCGCGCCGGGTGCCGGGGTGTTGGCGGGGCGCAAGGAGATGGCCTGGCTGCTCGGCAGGGACGGGATCAGGGGCAATGCGAAGCGCATGGCCGCGGCTCTCGATCTTGCCGTGAAGTCGCCGGGCATGAGTGTGGACGATATTGCCGCCATGGACGGCCGCCAGGACAAGATCGGCGAGGTCGTCATCCGCATGGACGAAAGCCTCAAGGCCATCCGCGCCACACTCTCCAAGATCGAGAAGAAACTCGAGAGGTGACACCACAACAGGTGTCCGTGAAGCAAATGTGGCGGGCAAGGGATGTGGCGGCAAAAATCATCGAGGGCGGGGGTGATCCCCGATATCGGGATTCCGATATCGGCAGGGTCTATGGGGATTCCCATAGACCCCGACCTTGTCGGTCAATTGCCCGGAAATTCCAACATCGAACCGGCGCTGTGAGCGCCAGAAAGGCAGGACATCCATGGACGGTCCCAATGCACTTGTGCGCGCAATCGTCATCGTATTCGCCCTCATCGCTTGCGGTCTCCTGATCACCGGGGCCAAGAGCATGGAGGCGGCACCTGAGAACGGGCGGGGTCTTTATGTCCAGAGCAAGGATCTCCACTGCTTCCCCGTAGCTTCGCTCAAGGTCTCGTTCGCCACGGTGTTCCCGAACGCGGAACAGATCGTGATCGAGGGGCCCGCGGCCAAAGCCTATCTCTCCGAATATAACAGGCGCGGCCGACCGACGGGTTTTGCCGGCGACACGCTCCTCCTTAACATCCTGCCCAACGGAACCACCATGCTGATCCCGATCGCGAAGGGGCTCGGCTGCCACCGCATGATCGTCGGTCCGAAACTCCACAAGGTGATTATGAACAGAATCGCACGGCAGTGGATGTGAGGGGGAGCCGGGTGTGGGTGGCTGAGACCCTATCCGGCTCTGTCCAGTGTCAGCGTCACCCGGGTGGCTGACCAAGGCAATGACGATTCGACACCAGCTTCAAGCCACCTAACCCGCCCCTTCATAGACGGCAACACCGGCGCCCTTCGGGCAGCCGTATTCGCACAGTTCCATCTTTCAGATGAGGGGTGAGGGGTAAGTAAGTGAGCCGGGCGGGGGAAGCTGGGGAATAACCCCCGCCCGGCTGCGACCACCATTGCCACAAGGGGGCTGATAATGGTGGTACCTCAGCTCACGGGACTGAAATTCTCAGGGAAAGCCGGGCGGAACGGGGGCTTGGGGCTGTGCGCTCCGCCCGGCTCCCGGCCGGTCCATCCGTCAAGCCGCAGTGACTGGCAACGGCCGTTCTCCGCAGCAGGGGGCAATCGGCTGCGGAGCAGAACCTCAGAATTCCAGACGGTCAATTGTCGGGGGATGTGTCGGTTTGGTTGAATCAGTGAGGAACCGGTCATTCGGCGCTCCCGAATCCCGACACTCTCTCAAACCCATTCTACTTTAAGGGAAAATTTGTTCTTTTGTCACGACTAAAAGTTGCAGTTCATTTGGGCGGCCCGGCTTTGTGAAGTCTGCATTCTGGAGGACGTAAGAGCCGGGCGAGGGCAGCTGGGGAATAACCCTCGCCCGGCTCTCGGCCTGTCCATATGTCTGGCCGCAGTGACTGGCTACGGCCGTTCCAAAAAAAACCGAAGGCTGATCGGTTGAAAGGAGCCGACACGTCCAAATACGCGATGGTCAATACTTTTGGGGGATTGCTTCGAGCGCTCTGCTTCTCTGAGTGACCGATTATTCGGTAGTTCCGAATTCCGGCGCTTTCACCAGCCCCCGCCAATGACGAGGAGATAGAATAGTGAATGACCGCCGTCGATCAAGAGGCCAGCGCATAAAAGGGTCAAACATGATAAGATGAGAGCCGGGCAGAGAGGCAACGGTCCTGCCCGGCCCCATTCCCCAGCTTTCAGGGTGCTGACCTTCCCGCCGCTCTGTGCCGGAAGGTCAGCCGGGTGAAGGAAGGGCTGCGGCCCCTTCTTGAACACCCGATTCTGGCTCGTGTCGGCTCCTTACGTCTTGCAGTTCGGAGAATGCCCCTCGACACCAGCCAACACCCACTCGACGCCAACATCAGTCCGATTGCAACATGGCCGCCCTCGAGGCGGCATTTTTCATGGAGAAACGTCATGCAGATCAGTGAGCATGCGGCCCTTGAGGATGTGATCAGCCTCAAGGGTGCGGGCCT
Source organism: Hyphomicrobiales bacterium (assembly GCA_965198845.1). Classification (GTDB taxonomy): domain Bacteria; phylum Pseudomonadota; class Alphaproteobacteria; order Rhizobiales; family JAJFHC01; genus CBDAQD01. The sequence goes on along the minus strand of CBDAQD010000002.1, from coordinate 3,343,615 downwards.
GAAGCGGACTTCGCTCGACTTCAGGAGGGGTGCTGAGATCATCGGCTGCGATCCGCTCATGCTTCAGGCCGTCTTCAATGTGGAGGCGCCTGAAGGCGGATTCCGCAGTGACGGTATTCCCACCTTCCTGCCGGAAGAGCACAAGATCTACCGATATGCCACGCCTGCACAGCGAAAGGAGCTGAGGCGCGCCGGTCTGGCTTCGACCACACGCTGGAACAAGCGGCAGTACAAACGGTTCGCCAGGTTCGGGGGGCGCCTGGACTACCTCAAGGAATGCCTGGGCGTCGCGCCGACAGCGGCGCTCCTGGGCACGTCCTGGGGGTTGGGCCAGGTCATGGGCTTCAACCACCGCAAATGCGGTTACGGTGATGTCCACGCCTTCGTGAGGGATGCCTGCCATTCCGAAGGCAACCAGATCGTCCAGGCCGCCCGGTTCATCGTCGCCTCGAAGCTCGACGACGAGTTCCGCGACAAGGACTTCGAGGCGATCGAGCGGGTCTATAACGGCGGCGGTTATGGCGGCAAGTACGCAGCCCGCATGCGCGCCGAATACATCAAGCTCGGCGGCGATCCGGCGAGGGACACCGCCTCTCCGCGCCGCCGGGCCCTGCGGCTCGGCAAGAGCGGCGATGCCGTAAAACGCCTGCAGCGGCGTCTGCGCGAACTCGGCTATCACATCGACGCGGACGGCGACTTCGGGCCGGCCACCAAGCGTGCCGTCATCGCCTTCCAGATCGAGAACACCCTCACACCCGACGGTGTCGTCGGATCCGCAACCCGCGAAGCGCTCGAGGATGCCGAGCCCGCTGAACGCGAGGAAAAGACCATCGCGCAGACCACCGCGCAGTCCACGGTGAGCAAGACCGCACTCGCCGGCGGAACGGGCGCAACCGCTGCAGTGGCCGGCGAGATTGCCGAAGACACGCCATCCGGCGTCGACCGCGCCATGAACCTGCTGAGCGATGCCGGTGACAAGGCCTACGACGTCCAGACATCCGTGAGCGGGTTGCGCGCGCTGGTGAGCTTTGCCGCCGACAACATGGTCCTGGTGCTCAGCCTCGCGCTCATGGCCTGCTTTGCCTGGATGTTCTTCCGGAACCACCAGGACATCCGGACCGGCAAGAAGAGGGCCTGACATGCTCGCCGCCCTCACTTTCGCGCGCTCGCCACTCGGCATGGCGCTTCTCGGCGCCGCCGCCTTCGCTCTCTACACCGGCTTCATCTGGATCAAGGCCACGAACGCCGCCAATGACAGCTGGAGGGTGCAGACGGCCGCGATGACGCTTAGGCTCAAGCAAGCGCAGATCGAGAACATCAAGCGCCAGGCCGCCGACAACGCCGCGCTCGATACCGAATTTATCCGCAACAAGGACACGATAGATGCACGCCAGGCCAAACTCATGGGGGCGATTGGCCCCGATCATTGCGATCTCTTTGCTGGTGACGAGCTGCGCGACTTCAACAAGGCCCTTGGTCACACAGACCAGGACGTGCCTGAAGCCGCCGGCAAACCTGACCCGTGATCCCGGTCCCTTGCCACGGCTGGAGACGGGCAAGTCGAAAGCCTGGGCGGTCGGGGCGGCGGCGCAATACGCCAGAGCACGCGCCCAGGTCAACGCCACAAGACGCTGGACCCGGACCAGCCGGTGTTTCGGGTAGGCGGAGAATGCTGAGCCGGGGAAAATTTCCGAAGAGGAAAAATGTCTGAGGAACTGGGTGTGTTTCACAAATTCGGCGCAACCGGGTCACGATACATCCAAACATTTGCCCGAACCGGTACTTAACATTCGGTTGGATGTCGGGTGGCTAGCCGAGTCCAGGGCGAGTGAGGGAGAAATTTGTCCCTCTGCACTTCTCATTATCCACCGCCAACACTGCAGGACATCCAATAACATCCACGGATCCTTTCGGGGCTCACTCCTCGGGTTCATCGGATGTGACGGGCGGATGCCGGCGGGATATCTGCGCTCCCCAGCGCCAGCCGGTATTCGCCCAATCAGTATACTGAGTTTATATTATAACATCCATCCCAAATCCGACTTAAACGGTATTCCCTGGCTCTGGCTGCGCCGCCAAACAACGTTTCATATGGAGAATATCGTGAACCTTGGATTGTATTGACCGAATTACACAAGAATAAGTTGTTTTTGTGATCAAATCTTTGTGACTTTGCAGGCATTTAGTGTGAAGACTGTGGGGCTTTTGTGCCTCAACCCATTCTCACCATAACATCCGCGCATCTTTGACACAGTTGCTTCCTAGGCTTTCCACGAATGTCGGTCGGTAGGCTAGGGTAGTTGCGGCCAATCGAGACACTTCCGGTATAAAGTGCTCCTCGTTAAATCCGGGGGCAGGCCGCTTTGTGTACCGGCTGACATTCGAACCATCGAGCGAGGCTGTTCGAGGTTACTGCACTCGAACAGATTCGATGGATGACAGAGGCAGATGCCGGCTGTGTGATGCTCCCGCAAGAGCACTGCCGGCATCTGACCGTTGAGCATCGCGCGGCGTGCTGCCGGCCGACTCCGATTTGTAAGAACGCCGGGGGCGGCGCCGTCAATCCTCTAAACACGGGAGAAAGGGTATGAAAGTCGCAGCCAAAGGCGCCCTGAGCGCCGTATTCCTTATTGTGTTCCTTGTCACCGGACTGCTGTCCGCCGGACAGGCGACGGCCACGACCGAAGCCGCAAAGGACCCCTGCAGCAATCCTTATGCGTGTATCGGCATGGTTATCGATTCCGGCGATCCTGTCCTGATCCAGATGGGCAAGGAAATGTCCAAGATGGTGACCGGCAAGGAGGCCGGCACCGTGGTGAAGCCCACCGCAGGTCCGATCGCCAACGTCCGCCGGCTGCTGAGCAAGGAAAACGCCGGGCTCAGCGTCGTGCCCTCCGACATGCTGCTCTATGCGGCCCGATCGAAGGACAAACGCCTGAATCTGGCCGACAGCCATCTGCGGTTCATCATGACCATCGGCAAGAAGGTCGTGCATGTGGTCGCACGCAAGGACATCCGCAGCCTCAAGGACCTCGACGGCAAGCGGGTCGTCATGGGTCCGGACAACACGGCCATCTGGGTGGTCTCCAACAACCTGCTGCATATTCACGGCGCCAAGCCGTCCAAGCGAATCCAGATGAAGCCGCCGGCAGGCCTCAAGGCAGTCATCGCGGACGAGGCGGATGCGGTTTTCGTGGTCGGTGATGCCCCTCACAAGCTGCTGCTGAAACTTGCGGACAAGCTGAAGAAAGAGGGTGCCGGTTCTGAACCGGACCGGATTCACATGCTTGAACTGACCGTGCCGGAGAAGAACACCGAATACCGGCCGGCAACCGTGAACTATCCGGGATTTGCCGAGAACGTGAAAACCGTGGCCATCCTGCCGACCCTGGTCAGCTACAACTTCACGCTCAAGTCGACGCCCTACTACAAGCGGCGCTGTGGCGAGCTGGCGAAGATCGGCGACCTCGTCCGCGGCAGGCTGGAAGAGCTCCGGGCCTCGGGACACAAGCAGTGGAAGGCCACCACCTGGGATCTGGAAGCCGGGAACTGGGAAAAGGATCCCTGCTTCTTCGGCACCGCCAAGAGCCAGCTCGTCGCCAAGGCACCTGCGAAGTCAAAAACTAAGACCGAAGCCAAGTCTGAAACGGTGACTGCATCCGCATCGACCGGACTCAAGAGGCGCTCGGACGTGCGGGCGGCACAGATCATGCTCAACAGGCTCGGGTATGACGTCGGTGCAGCCGACGGACTGCTGGGTCCAAAGACGTCGGCCGGCATCAAGCGGTTCCAGACTGACTTCGGTCTCACGGTGAACGGTGCGGTCAATGAGACTGCAAGGAATTTTGTGCCCTGGCGTATTTTGTTACACCATTGGGAAGCGTTCTTGGAACATGATGGCAAGTTGGCTTTTGACAACGTGCCACTCGCGGACTGATCGCTTCCACTCCTGCGAAGTAGAATTCAGAGTGCACTCCGACACGGCCTTCTTCAGATCGCCAAGCAGACCATCCTTGGAAAACACGTCTTTGAGGTCACGGCCAGCATCCAGGCGCAAGGAGCCGTCATCCGGACCGGCATGGCCACGGGCTGGTTCTGGATCCCTTGGTCGATCGCGGCCATACCCTTGAGTGCCTAGTTCGGCTGGGGCATCCTCGACAGCCTCGCCAACAGCGCACTGCCCGATGTCGCCGAACTGCCGCCGCAGCTCAAGGAATACGCCGACGCCGTGTGGCGATCGATCTTCTTCGCAGGTGCCGGCGTTGCCGGCATCCAGACCGTCACAACAACAGCCGGCCGGATAGCCGCCAACGTGCTGGAGCACAGGATCGCGCGGCGGTGCGGCAGGGAGTTGTGATGACGAAATCGGAGGACACAACCTGCCAGCATTGCGACCACCCAGAAGGAAGGCGTTTATGCAGACCGCACGCAATGCCTGCTTTCGATCTATGATTCCGACTTGATTTTTGCTTGAATCAGGATGGCCTGCCTGATCTCGACACCCTTCACCTCGATCGAGTCCTCGTCGATTACAGAGGCTCTGCCCTCAATTGTCTGGGCAGATGCAGGCAGGGTCAGAGTGAGCAGGATCGCGGCCAATTTGCCTATTGTCAGCGGAGAGTGCATACGGCCAGAGGATGGTCGCCGCTATAAGGCGAATATATTTTTAGTTTCCATTTCCCCGAAAAACTTCTGGTTTCACCGGCGATCAATTCGGATACGCCAAAACAAATTTTGCGGGCTTCGCTTCTGTTCGTATCAAGCCTTATCTTTACACTCGCATCCCGACCTGACACATCGCATTTTGCCGCCAGGCCAGTTCCGTCAAATGCAGCGCATATTCGATACGCATCACCAACAGCGTCTGCCTTAACTCCGACGTTCGCAGCAAGCAAGACTGCTGCGACGACAAATGCCTTGATCGCGGTGCAGCGCATTCTGACCCTCCTGGTTCGGCAGGAAAACACCGAACCAACGTGCACGGATAATCACGTGCACAAATCCCTAGAATCGATGAAGCAAGATATGCTTGCCAGCTTGCGGCGACGCGTCCGTGAACAAAAACCCCACTAAAACTACCAAGGTCCGGGTGTGCGCTGCTGTAAGTGATTGTCAGGGGTGAGTGATCTCGCCGGCGTGAAGATGTCCCCTCAAGGTGATCGCCACCGGCGTTTGTCAAACGTCGCTAAATTCAGGCACACGCCCAAGCCGTGCATGAAATATTTGCTCGCCGTGTTCGCCCGTCTCTTCGTCGACCGTCACCGAAAAGGCGTCCACTCCGTCATAGCGCCCCGTCTCGTAGAGTTTCTCTGCTCCTGCCTGCGCGGCGTTGGAGTTCGAAAACGTCAGCGTCTGATTGAGCATCAGGCCACGCTTTTCCTCGATCACATAGTTTCGCACGACATGGAGCTTTTGATTCGAGGCCACTTTAAACCCCCAATCTGAATGAATTGATTTTCGTCAAAATATTAAACCGCGACATTATTTCTGAAAGCTACACTGATGACTCTGCGTCCAACTCCCCAGAATCGATGAAGCGCGACATAAAGATGTCCGCCGATAGCCGGCAAATTGCGCATCATATGGCGTCATGGCATGCGATAGGATGATGGCCAGCGTGGGACCTCCACGGATCCGTTCGGGGCTCACTCCTCGGGTCCATTGGATGTGAGGGGCGGATGCCGGCGGGATATCTGCGCTCCCCAGCGCCAGCCGGTATTCGCCCAATCAGCATGCTGAGTGTATGTTATAACATCAATTCAGAATCCGATTTCACCAGTATTCCTTGATTCTGGCTTAGTCGCCAACCAGTGTTTCATATGGAGAACGTCGCGGACCTTGGATTGTATTGGCCGAATTTTATAATAATAAGTTTTTTGTGATCAAACATTTGTGTCTTCGCAGGCATTTGGTGTGAAGACTGCGGAGTTTCTGTGCCTCAACCCATTCTCACCACAAGATCTGCAAATATTGGCCATAAGTACCGCTTACGCTAACTGCGAATGTCGGTCGGTAGGCTAGGGTAGTTGCGGTCAATCGAGACACTTCCGGTACAAGTGCTCCTCGTTGAAGACGGGGGCAGGCCGCTTTGTGTGCCGGCCGGTATTCGAACCATCGAGCGAGGCTGTTCGAGGTTACTGCACTCGAACAGATTCGATGGATGACAGAGGCAGATGCCGGCGATCGGTTGTGGAGCCCCCTCCTGCCGGCCGCCGGCATCTGTTCGTTGCCTCATGGTGGTGCCGATATGCAGACCGTCACAACCACGGCAGGCCGGATCGCCGCAAACTGGATCGCACGGCGGTAAGAGGGGCGGTGAGACCCGGTCATAGTCTGTGGTCCGTTCCGTAGAGCCCAGGCCCGTCCCGGACGGACAAGTCTTTCCGCATAACATCTATGATTCTGCCGGGCCCCTCAATTTCGGCTGTTGCCTGTTTGCCACATCGGGACATCGAACCGCCACGATAAGGTCTTTCCCGCGCCACACATCATCGATTTGAGGGGGGCGTGCCGTGGGAGCATCTGGCTGGATAACGCGGCGTTGCAGATTGCCGAATTTGAAGCAATCGCGGCGCACTCGTGGTTGATTGTATAGACCAAAACTAAAATGGAGGCAGATAATGAAGCGCGCCAATAAAACGCTGTGGGGGCTGAAGGCTATTCTGTTCACCGGGGCTGCGGCCGTCGCGTATGCGACGGTTACGTCTGGTCAGGCTCAGGGTCAGGAAATTCCCATAACTATCCCGGATACCGTTGACCTGAGACCGGGCGGGCCGGATTCGGGAGATGCAACAGCGGGAAATCTCCCGGATGTGCTTGGTCCCGCTCCCACCTTCGCTAGCCCTACCACCCCTGACGGTACGTATACGGATATCGATGACGGCTACGCCTACGGGGAGAACCAGAACAGCCAGGTCAACAGGAACTCCTCGGTTCAATCGGATGACAACGAGAATGTCATCGAAGTTGAACTCAACTTCGCAGCGCACACCGGTACCGACGTTGACGAGCAGGCGGAGAACAACCGGATCGATTCAATCGCTACAGGCAACCAGGCTACCAACATTACGGGTATCGGTACCGCGCTGCAGGATCAGGACAGCTACAAGTTCTACGACCCCTCAAGTGGGCCTGTTCAGCAACTGAACCGGCAAAACAACATAGAAACAGCTGTTACGTCCAACGCCAATTCCAACGATATATTTGTCGATTTCGACACGGCGGGAGTTGACGGCACTAGTGTGATCGATAACGACCTGTCGATCAGCGGCAACGACATAGACAGCAAGGCATACGGTAACAGGGCGAGTAGCGCTTTTCTGGGCGATCTGCGCAAGACGGCCAAAAATGGAATCCAGGCAGAAATTCCAGGAGGGGGAATTGCAGCACAAGGGTCCACCTTCAGGGACGGAGATGTCTACACCAATCTGAGCGGGCAGTTCAATAGGGGCACGCCAGCAGTCCCCGGAGACCCTGGCACTCCGGCTGCGCAAAGCACAATTATGGCTAACGCCACCGGAAATGAGATGATCATCAATCTTGGCGGGGCGAGAATCCGCGGGCTTGATGGCGGCGTTGACGGCAATACCATCTCGGCCGGCGCCTTTGGTAACGATGCCTCCAATTCGACAGGCTTCACAACGGATGGCGACGATTCGCCCGTGATCGCGCAGAAGAACGTTCAGCAGAATATGCTCATGACGATTTCGTCCGTCGTCACGACGAATACTCTCAAGATCGACCAAATGGATGACACGAGGCTCGATGACAGTATTGCGAGCGTCTCCAACAACAGGCTGATGTCGTCGGCCACGGGCAACCGGTCCGTCAACCGTTTCGGCGGTCTCGATCTCGGCGGTTCACTGACCAACGAGAATTCCGGGAACTGAACCAAATGAGGCGAAGAAGGGGCAGCAGTTGCCTCGATCCGCAAGTGGGCCTATTCGCGCAGTAGCGGTTCGGACTCGTCCACCTTCTCCGATGCAAGCCGACTGCCGGTCATAGTGACCGGTGGTCGGTTGCTGCAGCGGAATGGCTCCCAGGGAACAGAATGAAGGGGATCAATTCGCCGGCAGCTCCAAGGTGAGATTGCAGGGTGAAGACCTTCCCCAGGTCGCACGGGTCTTTCAGAATTTCGTCGAGTTCCGGTCTGCTCTGATCTTCCGCCCCATCTTTTGTTGTAACGCATTGATTTTGTGAGTGAAATGTTGAGTCTTGTATCGAAGTCCATTGCGCTGCGGACTATTCAGCTGAGCTTGGTGGCCGCCATTCAGTATTTGGCGATCATTTTTCCATCTTCGGCGAATGGCCTGTTCGAGAACCGCCCCTGGCAGTTTGCGACACCGTCGCAGACCCAGACTAATGCTCTCATCGAACAACTGATCATGAGAAAGAGAGCCGGTTTCTTCGACGCCGGTGCGGTCGGCGCGGGGGGCACGAGGCAATTTCATCTCGATTGTGAGGTCAGCGCAACGAATACAGGCAATGAGGCTACCAACGACCTAGACAGCTCCGTGGCGAACCCTCAAGGCGTTGCTGGCAATACCGCCGAAGCGTCGACCACCGGTAATGAGGTATTGGATGGTTCGCGATCAAGCGCACGGCGGCAAGCCGATTCAACCAGCAACGAACAAGCCAATACCGACAGCCCGCTGTCGGCAACCGCGGACAGCAATGAATTCCTTAACAGTGGTGACATAGGTGTCGACGCCAGCAACAACTCTGCCACAAACGACAATGATCAGGATGTTACGGAGAGCGCACTCAACTCCAGTGCGGCGGAAAACGAATTGTGCAACGTTTCAGTGTACGATTGAGGGGTAGACCTATTCTGGGAGCCCTTGCCGTTGTCGGGGCGGTAGCACCCGTTATGGGATGCGCTGACATTCATTTCATCCGATTTGGAGATGACAGTCAGACGGCGTTAGTCGGCGGACCACGCGTCACTTCCAATTTCACCCCGATGCACAAGGCGCTCGCCTGTTACAACAAGCTCCTCACTCTCTCCCGCAAAACCGACGTGCGGCGGTTTGCAGTAGGCTCGATCAAAGACTACACCGGCAAGCTCAGTGAGAAGGATGGTGGTGCAACAGTTACCCAAGGTGCATCGCTCATGATGATCTCCGCCCTTGGCAAGTTGGGCCCCAAAGTCCGGCTGATCGAGCGCTTCGATACAGGGGTTTCGGACCGGGAGTACGCCTATCTGCAAAAGAAATACCTGACCGACGGCAGAGTGAGGAACGTGCCGACCCCCGACGGCCCCAAAAAGGTACGGTGGATTCCTTACAAGGGCGGTACGGTCAGGGCGGCGAACTATTTCGTGGTCGGCGGCATCACCGAACTGAACTACAATATTCAATCGGGCGGCTTTGAGGCGAGGGTGATCAATATAGGGCCGAAGGCACGCACCTATACGGTCAATGTCGCAGCGGATCTGCGTTTGGTGCGCACCGCAACTCTTGAAGTGGTGAAGACAGTATTGCTGCAAAAGCAGATTATCGGTTATGAGGTGGGCGCGCAGGTGTTCAAATTCTTCGGGAACACCTTACTCGATTTCAATGCAGGAGCGAAGAGCCAGGAGCCGCTGCAGCTTGGTGTGCGTGCAATCATCGAGTATGGAGCGCTCGATCTTCTGTCGGCAGTTATGGGGGTTAGTGCGGCGCCCTGCATTCAGGCGACCGACTGGAAACCAAAGTATGGGAGTGTCGTCAAGGAGGCTCAACCGTCGCAGTTCAAATTCAGAAAACAGTCGGCAGACAAAACCTCGGTGAAGCGGGGCAAACCATCTCGGAAAGGGGCCAAGGTTCCAAAACCGCAAGACCCACGAGGTAAACCAGCGAAGAAGTAAGTCCGTGCGGCTGACAATTCGGCATGGCCAGATGACACTGAAGCCTCAAGGTAATGCCGTTTGGATCAGCCTCTGCCCACAAAGGTTTCATGGATAACACGGGCAGTTGCTGAACCGCTATTTCGCAAATGACGGCGTAGCACGGAAAATCGGCCTTACTTCATCAACGATCTCTTCATGCCAAATCTCCCGCTCTGGATTGCCCACGACTGGCCACCAACGGATATTCTTCATCAACTTCCCATTCCGACAATTCAAGAAAAGTCAACAATTTCAATGGGCGTACGAAACGGGAACTTGTCGGAGTGACGGGAGTTTTCTGCGGGGTTCGGGATGACTTTTAATCAGACGGTCACAGGTTCGATCCCTGTCGCGCTCACCACATCTCTTTTCTAGACCAAATTCCAGATGTGCGGCTGTGTTCACTCACCGCGCACAGGCGTGAGCCCGTCGCGGATTTGATCCCGTCTTCTGAGATATTCGGCCCAGTTCTCATCGCTGACTGTGTTGTCGATCCCCAGATCGCCGAGCAGCGACTGGGAAGGGATGCCCATAACGGGCCGGCGGTTTCGTTTCTCGAATGAGCGAATGGCCTTCCAGGTGCCGGGACCGTAAATTCCGTCCGGCTTGCCGGCATAGAGTTTGCGGTCCTTGAGAGCGGATTGGAGTTGTCGTAACTCGAGCTCCTCGCGGACGATGCGCAAGCTTGCCATCGGCTCCAGGAACGCGGAAAACTGATTGGCACTGACGGCGACATTGTGAACCGGCTTGCTCTTGTATCGCTTCACGACCCGTTTGCCGTGCATTTTCACCCGCTGATGGAAGATTCCGCCGGCATTGACGCCGACAATCGCCATCCCCGATGTGGTCTGCATGAGCAACGGGGAGCCGGACGCGCCCTTCGAGAGATCGCAGGTGTGATAGATCAGCGGGCCGAGCGCGCGCTTCCGTTTGCCCGAAAGCTTCTTCACCCGGCACTTGCCGGTCATGAGCAGTTTTTCGCCGAAGTCGCGGTCGCCGTGATAGCCGACGGACAGAATCTTGCCGGACTTCGCTGCGGCTCTCATTTCCCCACGCGACAGGGACTTGAGCGGCAGGGTTCCGCTCGCGCAAGCGGGCACGGGCAGCTTCACGAGTGCCCAGTCCCGGCGGAACCCCTTGCTCCGGTACGGCCTTGTGACCGGCGCGCCTGAGACGATGTTCCGCGGTGTTGCGTCCTCCGCCCAGGCGACAGGGACCTCGAACAGCTGATCGAGGATTTCCGGCGAGCGGATATAGAAGTTCAAATGCTTCTTCGCAGCGCGGTGCTTTGCCCGGTTGTGGGCGAGAACGCAGTGTGCCGCGGTGAGGATCACATCCGGTGCAAGGCAGGAAGCCGTGCAGGCAACATTGTTGGCGCTGTTGTAGAGGAAACCGATCCGGTACTTGAGATTGGCGTGCTCGTCCGGAAGCTCGCGGCGATCGTCCTTCCCGACCACAAAAACCTTCTGGATCTGTGACGGCTTGGCCGCCCGAATTGACTCAGCGCTGATCACCGATGGAGGCATGGCTTGCGCAAATGAAGCGAGCGCAATCAGGGCGGCACAGGCAATGCCCGTTGTCGCCCAAGGCAGCCGGAGATGGTTTAAGGAACGCAATCTGGAACCGAGACTCACACCATGTTTCCTGAGGAGCATATCATTCAATCGGGTCAAAGCTGTGGTGCGGCACGTGATCGCGTCCCGCGATCACGTCTCGCGAATAGGCAAATTTGACTTTGCATCTTCAGTCTTGCCAAATGAAACGATGATTTGTCCACGTCCGAAATGTCCCTTCGTGCTGGCATTCGCGATGCCGGCAATTAGGAAGGGACTGGCGTCCCTGGGGTCGCTCGCCCTTCTCGACGTGATTTCTTCAAGCACTATGTCTTGGCTCCATTCACCCAAAATCCTGTCGGTTCTTGCTCCTGCCTCAGATGTCACGCAAGATCGGGCCCATAACAAACACAATAACCAGTCAAGCAGGAGAGGGGTCCCGCATGCCTATGAAAATGCTGATTGCCGCTGCCGGTGCGCTGATGATCGCGCTGCCGGCCATCGCCGCCGAAGACATGACGTCCACCCGGACCAACAAGATCGACAAGATTCCGGTCGAGCCCATCGAAGTCGAGTACACCTACAAGCTCGATGTGACGATCCACAAGCAGAGCCGCGCGCTTCTGCCGACCGACTGGAACAAGATCGTGAAGAATATCTGCGTCGAAGCCGCCAAGGACTTCACGACCCGGGCGGAAAAGCAGGCCCAGGTTCAACAGCCGGCCGAGCAGCCTGTCCAGCAATAGGCGGCGGCAGCGCCGGTTGACAGACCGGTGTGCCCCGCCCATGTCTTAGAACCTGTTCAGCGGGCTTTTGCGGGCGCCGTTTCTTTCGGTGTGCGCTGCCTGACGCACCATCCCTCCAGGCGGATCTTTCGCGGCCATGCCCAATCTCGTTCTCGTCCATCAGCAGACCAAGCAGGCTTACTCCGACTACGAGACGATCGCCCGGCATATCGGCGAACGGGCTGATGACATCGCGGTCCACATCGTCGATACGAAGGAACTGCAATGGACGGAGGCGGCCCGTGTCGAGGCCGATCCGACACTCGTCGTTTCGCCGATGCCGATCAAGAAATTCGCAAGCCCGAGAGGGCGCATCTGCCAGGGCTTCGAGTATCCGAAGACCGAACAGTATGAGCGGCTGCGCGCCATGGGCGTTCCGGTTCCGGACTGGGCGGAGATCGTGCCGGGCATCTCGCTCGACCCGGAGGAGTGGGGACCCTATGTGGTGGTGAAACCCAACCTCGGCCGCAAGGGTGCCGAGATCCGGATCAAGCGGACCGAGCGTGTCGCCTATCGCGCGCAGGACGACTTCCCGGAGGATCACCCGGGGCGCAAGGCGTCGATGTTCGCCCAGAAGTTCGTCTATACCGGGCGCTGGCCGAAGAACTACCGCATCGTCACGCTGTTCGGCACGACGCTGATGTGCTGGCTGTGCGAAGCCGATCACGGCTATCCGCCGCTCGAGGAGCGTTACGCGTTTGGCAGTGGCGGTGTCACGATCGTCTCGAACAAGAAGACGTCGCATTACACTCTGGCCGACGACCCGGAGGTCATCGCGCTCGCGGAGAAGACCCACGCTGCGTTTCCGGACCAGCCGCTGCTCGGCACCGACATTATCCGCGACGTGGAGACCGGCGAGCTATTCGTGCTCGAAACCAATCCGCGCGGGGACACATGGTACATGTCGTCGGCGACCGGCCAGATGATCCAGGAAACCAACGGTGTCGATTTCGCCAGCCAGTTTGGCTCGCTCGATATCGCGGCCGACGTGCTGATCGCCAAGACGCGCGAACTTGCGCTTTAGGCGGATGCAGGGAAGGGGAGCGGGATAATGACCGAACTTGTCGGCGGATGCCTTTGCGGTGCGGTCCACTATCGCGCGGAGACTCCGTCAAGGGTGCACTACTACTGCCACTGCAGTGACTGCCGGCGCTACGGCGGCTCGGCCTATCACGCGGCGATCCTGGTGTCGGCCGAGGCCCTCGAGGTGGACGGCGATCTGCAGACCTGGACGATGACCGCTGACAGCGGGCGGACGGTCGCGAGGCACGCCTGCGCGGTCTGTTCTTCTCACCTGTTCACGTCTCCCTGGCCCGACCCGGAACGCTACTCGGTCAAGGCGGGCAGTCTTGATGACCCGTCGGTGTTTCAGCCGGTCTACGAGATCTGGACGGAGAGCCGTGTCGCCTGGGCCTCGCCCGAGGGTGTTCTCGAGGGCTTCGCCGCGGGATTCGAGGGCGAACTGCCGGCATGGAAGTAGCCGCATCGAAGCTTGAGCACATCTCAACTCATTCGTCCCCCGGACGAGCGTAAGCGAGGTCCGGGGGCGTAAGGGTCTGATGCCTGAGTTTGGAACGGTCCCGGACAGCCCTGTCGGGCTTCCGGGAAACGACAGTGTTTCCTGGACCTGATCCAAGACCCATTGGCGGGTGCTGCGGAATGCGGACGGGATAAATGGGCCCCGGGTCAAGCCCGGGGAACGCCGGTGTGTCCCGGGTCTGTCGCCAGAGCCGATTGATCGTTCCCCGGACGAGCGAAAGCGAGGTCCGGGGCCGTAAGGGTCTGATGCCTGAGTATGGAACGGTCCCGGACAGCCCTTTCGGGCTTCCGGGAAACAGGTCGATGATTTCCGAGATTACATGAACAGGTCGGGCTGTTCGGCGATGACCGGATCCTTCTTGGCTGAAATGCCGGCCCAGAGCGCTTCCAGCGCGACGAGAAGGCCCAGCCAGTGCTCCTGCTCCTTCAGCGCCGCCTTGGATGAAATGTCGAACACCGACAATCCTTCCGAAGCCAGGCGGGGATAAAGCGCGCGCTCGGGGATCTGCGCGGCAACGCCGTAACCGTTTCCGAGCATGATGGTTTCGAGCATGCGCGCTTCGCGGCTGTTCAGCCGTACGCGGCTGCCGACGATCAGGACCGGGATTTTGCCCTTCCGGATCTTCTTGATCTCCGCGACCTTGTTCAGAAAGCGCAGTGTGCCGTGCTCGTCGAAAAACGAGGCCTGGGTCGGCACGACGATCGCGTCGGCCATGCGGACGATCTCGCGTGCGCACGCCGACCGGATCTGGGCGGGGCAGTCGATGACGATGCGCTGAATCTTGTCCGGAACCTTGCCGATCTCCCGGCGCCAGTCCAGTCCGACGATGGGGGCAGCGGCTTCGGGCCGCCGCTTCAGCCAGGTCAAGGCGCTCTTCTGACCATCGGCTTCCGCCAGAGCGGTTTTCAGGCCGGATTCCGCCAGCGCCGACGCCAGGTGGGTGGCAATCGTGGATTTGCCCGTGCCGCCTTTTGCGTTGATCACTGCAAGAGTGCGAATGGCCACTCAGCTTTTCCCTTTTCCTGGAAAGCCCGCTTTCTCGAAAGCCCGGAACATCTTCGAGGCATCCATTAAAAGCGCGCGCTCCCGGTTCGCGGCCCAGCTCAGCAACAACTGGCGTGCCGCTTCAAGTTGAGGTTTCTCCGAGTCCGGAGCCTCGTCGACCAAGATTGCCACGAATGACCGTGAGGTTTCTATATCATTCAGGGCGCCCAACACGTCCTGAAGGTCCTTCAGGCTCGCCGTATAGGCATTGGCCCGTTTTTCAGGCAGGGCGAGAGCCGACAGAAGGGGCTCCGACGTATAGCGCAGTCTCTTGGCCGCTATCCTGGCTTCGTGCCATGCCTTTATGCCCTTGCGCCTAGCCTTCTTGCCGCGCTTGAGAAGCTTGGCATGCAGAAGGTCCAGCCGGATGGCGGCGTAGTCATGTGCTGTTCGGGTGTTCAGGAGGCGGTCAATGGGACGGTCGGAACGAAGCCATACTTCGCTTTCGATCCAGGCCGCGAGCCTGACAACGAACCGCGCGAAATCGGTGCTCGCGATGTGATCCTGAACCTCCGCGAGGGCCCGGGCGCGATGTTTATTCGTCGCGTCCTCAAGCGCGTTTCTGATGCCCGCGGTCAGCAGTTTTTCGTCGACACCCGGAAGGGTGTCCGCAAGGAACACGTCTGAATCGCGCACATCGCCGAGCATCGAGAACAGGGCTTTCATCTCGTCGATCAGCGGCGCTGCATTCTTGTTCATGGAGATTACGGGCTTGAATGCCGAAAGTGTGCTTCTCAGGCGCCGCAGCCCGACCCGCATCTGATGAATGCTGCGCGGAGGCGCCGGATTGCGGACGGCCGGAATGTTCCCGACGAACTGGCTGAAGCCCTGCCGCATTAATGTCAGGATCGTCACCGGCAACGGCATGGACGGTGTGACCAGCGGGATCTTGCCCGTCACGGGCTGCGGCTCGGAACCGGCCGCGAGCCTGAACCCGCGCGATGCCTTGCTCTCTATGGCAATGCCTGCGGGCACGCGCTCGAGGAAGCCAAGACACACGTCCGTCAGCTCTCCGATATCGGATGCGCCGTTCGTCTTGACCAGTTCGAATTCAACCTCCGAGATCGGTTCGACGGCGTCGCTCGTGACGATCTCCCCGATATCCAGAACGGCCTCGGCGACAGGCGCGGCTTTGGGCAGCATCTGTTTCTGCCGGGTGAAGCGGGTCGTGAACTGGGCTTCCAGGGACTTCTTGGAAATCTTCTTTCGGACATCATCCGGAAGGATGTTCTTGAGATGCTTCCGGTTGACCTCGGGCGCATCAAGCTCGATTTCATGCTCCCTCCGGGTGAATGCGTTGCCGCTGACCGGCGGGAGCTTGATGGTCTGGATCAGCCGGTTGCCGTCCCGTCGTATGCGCAGGAATACGCCGGCAAGCCTGAGGTCCTGGGCTTTGGTGTCGTAGTAGGTCGACTCCAGATTTCCGCTGGATGATTTGGTGAAGAAATTTTCTGCTTCAGGGAGGCACGAGGCATCGATCGCAAACTTGAACTCGGTTTCAAACGTCACTGACCGGATCCCCCTCGCACGCTTGCGTCGAAGCAGCCTAACTATGGTTTTTATAAATGGAATTTATAACAACCGGTTGCGTGCAGGTCCAACCTCCTGACTGCGTTTAGGACGTTCTGTCACATGACCGTCAACGGCGCGCGCTAATCGCTCGGTCGAACGAGACAAGTGGCCGTACGGACGATTCGCCGTGCGTCCGTCATTTCCGCTGGCAATGGAGGATTCCGACGTGACCGTTGCTCTACGTACCCCGACAAATGAAGTGCCGGGGACCCAGGGATTGCGAAAGGCCGTTCACCGGCACAAGGCCGCATCGTCGAGCGGGATGCTCGAGCGGCTTTTTACATTTGCGTTCAAGGGGCTCGTCTATCCACAGATCTGGAAGACCCGGAAGTCGACCTTGAGGCTCTCGCCATCACGCCTGACAGCCGGGTGGTGACAATCGCGTCGGGCGGTTGCAATGTCCTGAGCTATCTGTCGGCCGATCCGGCTTCCGTCACGGCCGTGGATCTCAACCAGACCCACGTTTCGCTGACGAAACTCAAACTGAGTGCGCTGACTGCACTGCCAAACTACCAGGCGTTCCACAGGTTCTTCGGCCGGGCCGACGACAGGGCGAATGTCGCGGTTTACGATCTGCATCTCAGAAACACTCTGGATAAGGCGACGCGCACATACTGGGAGAAGCGGGGCCTTACGGGCCGGCGACGGATCGAGGTGTTCACCCGGAACTTCTACCGGTACGGTCTGCTCGGCCGGTTCATCGGTGCCGGTCATCTGCTGTCGCGGCTCTACGGTGTGGATCCCCGCGGCATTCTCGCCGCCGATACCCTCGATGCGCAGCGATCGTTTTTCAAGGTTCGGATCGAACCGATCTTCGAGAAGCGCTTCGTCCGGTGGATCACCAGCAAGCCCGTCTCGCTCTATGGTCTCGGGATTCCGCCCGCGCAGTTCGAGGCACTGGCCATGTCCGGTGGCGGGGATATGGCGCGGGTGCTTTGCAACAGGCTGGGGCGTCTGGCATGCGGTTTCCCGCTGTCGGAGAACTATTTCGCCTGGCAGGCGTTCGGCCGGCGTTATCCCGAAAACGGACAGGGTGCCTTGCCCCGCTATCTCGATCCGGCCCATTACGACGCAATCCGGGGACGGGCGGACCGGGTCGCGGTGAGGAACGTATCGTTCACCGATTATCTGCGCGAATATGAAGACTGCTCCCTCGACCGGTATGTTCTGCTCGATGCTCAGGACTGGATGACGGACGCGCAGCTGACCGAATTGTGGACCGAGATCACACGGACCGCCCGGCCGGGTGCGCGCGTCGTCTTCAGGACGGCTGCGGAACCAAGCCTGCTGCCCGGGCGCGTGCCAGACGCAATTCTGGAGAGATGGGCTTACGAACAAGATCTCTCACTCGACCTTACGTCGCGCGACCGTTCGTCAATCTACGGTGGCGTCCATGTTTATGTTCTGGAGGGTCGGTCGTGAGCTACACCGAGTCGGCGGATGCTGCCCGGATGATGGATCGCATCTACCGGAAGCAGCGGCACATCTACGATGCAACGCGCAAATTCTATCTGCTTGGCCGTGACGAGATGATCACTGATCTTGGCCCCGGCGCGGGCGACACCGTACTGGAACTCGGCTGTGGAACCGGGCGAAATCTGATCCAGGCGGCGAGGCAATATCCGCACGCACAATTCTATGGTGTCGATGTGTCGACCGAGATGCTCAATTCGGCAATGGCCTCGGTCGCGCGCGCCGGTCTGGAGCGGCAAATCCATCTGGCGCAGAGCGATGCGGCCCAGTTCGACCCGAGCCTGGCATTCGGTGTCGAGCGCTTCGACCGCATCTTCATTTCCTATGCGGTATCGATGATCCCCGGGTGGCAGGCGGTGATCGATCACGCGGCGGCCATGCTTGAGCCCCGCGGCACCCTGCATGTCCTCGACTTCGGTCAGCAGGAAGATCTGCCGGGCCTGTTCCGGCAAGCCCTGTTTGTCTGGTTGCGCCAGTTCCACGTGACCCCCCGGCACGATTTGCGCCGGACACTCGAGCTGATTGCGGCAAGGCGTGGCAAGGCGGCCCGCTTCCGGAAGCTCTATCGCGGCTACAGCTACTACGGAGTCCTGGGAAGCCAGCCGGCCTGAGCGTAGCGGCCGCGAAGCCGTCAGGTGTCGCCTTCGAAGCTGTAGACTTTTCCGATAACACTGACATTCGGCGGGCGGCGGTGCGTTTCGAAGAAGTCGTACCCCTGCTTCAAGTTTCGCCAGAAGTCGATCCACTGTGAACCGGCGTGTCGCTGCATGTTCTCGTCCGTCATCCGGAACGGGAAGGCCTGGACACGGAAGAACTTCTGGCCGTCGTCGAGGGCAGCTTCCGCCATGAGATAGATCTCCTCGATTCCCCTGTCGGTCATGGCGTAGCACCCGATCGACACACACTTGCCGTGGACCATCAGGAAGCTGCCGGTGCGGTCATGCGACCGGTCGTACTCGTTCGGAAAACCGAGATTGAAGGACAGGTGGAACCTGCTCTTTGGGTTGAGCTGGTTGTGTCCCACAGAATAGAAGCCTTCGGGGGACTGCTTGTCGCCTTCCTTTAGCTTGGGACCGAGGGCGCCGGAGTAATTGCAGATCGGATAGGTCTTGAAGAGCTGGAAGGTGCCGGACTTGCGGATCCAGACTTCCAGCTCGTTTGATTCCTTGAAGATGCGCATGAAGACCGGTTGGCCGAGCCGGAAACCGCCGGCCGCAAGCTCTCGCTCCAGTTCGGGCGTCGTCTTCTGGCGGACGTCGTCGAGTCTGGCCGATCCCGGCAGGTTGGGAAGAAGGATGTTGTAGGCCAGCACGCCGGTGGCCAGCATCAACGCCATCAGGCCAAGGGCAAGAATCCGGGAAGTGAATGTCTGCAATTTCACGGCGCTCGAAATCATGACGGTCGGAAGAACTCCATCCTGTGCCCATGCGCCCCGCTGAAGTTTAAAGGTAGGAATCATTGCTGTCAGATACCAGAGGAAGTTTGTTCCTGAGTGGGACCCTGTTCAGGCTTTCGCCGGGTCGACAGGCCGAGTTGTCGTGCGATTCCGGTTGCCAGGGCGACGCCGCCGATGATCAGGACTGCGCCGAGGACGTGATACCAGCCGATGGTCTCTCCGAGCAGCAGGGCGGCCAGTGCGGCGGCATAAACCGGCATCAGATACATGAACAAACTGGTCCGGGCAGGGCCGACGAGTTGTACGCCCTTCTGGTAGCTTGAGTAGGCGAGGACCGAGGCGATCAGCGCAACGCCGAGAATGCTGCCCCATGCCGCCGGCGACGTCGGCAGTCCGCCGGCGTTCACAGTCTCCCAGAGTGCGAAGGGCGCCAGCATGACCGCCCCCAAAAATGTCGTCGCCCCCATGACCGCCATCGTCGGAAGCTTCTGGAGATGCGGGCGCTTCAGGATGATCGTGTAGACCGACCAGGAGAGTGCGCCTGCTGCAATGCAGACGTCGCCGATGTTCAGGTCCAGGTTCAACACGGCTTCCGGCCGGCCCTTGAAGATGATGATCATGACGCCCGTGAGCGCCGACGCGATTCCGAAGGCCTGGCCTGCGCTGACGCGTTGCCTGCTGAAGATCCATTCCAGAGCGATTACCTGGACGGGTGTCGTGGAGTAGATCAGGGCGGCGTTGGTGGCGGTGGTGAACTTCAGGCCGATATAGACGACCGCCCCGCAGATCACCATGCCCAGAAAGCCGAGAACGAGAAGGGCCGGGGTCTCCTGCCTCAGCGTTGCACGGTGTTCCCTGAGTGCGGCCCACGCGACCGGCAGAAGGATCAGGAAGGCGATGAACCAGCGCCAGAAGGCGAGGGAGGCGGGCTCCACGAGATCGGTCGCCGCCCGTCCAATGATGACATTGGAGGAAAAGAACAGCGGCATTGCGGCGAGCAGTGCGTAGATGCGTATTGCGTCAAGGCGATCGCGAGGTCGATCGGTCATGGGGCTTTTGTCTGGATCCGGCGGAATGAAAGCCCCGCGTAACATGGGGCGGATGCGCTGTCCACGGCGATCGGTTCATGTTGGGGGATCAGTTGGTGGTCAGACTTGATATGCGTTCGCCGGCAAAGAGCGTCATTTCGCAGTCGACTCCGACTTCGTGCAGCCGGGCGCAACGGGTTGCCGCGTCGGCCGCATTGCGGATAGGCCCGGCGATGAGACGGTAAACCGTTCCGGCGCCGTCATCGTGCGTTGCGTAGGTGCGCGGCTCAAGGTCAATCAACACTTTGCCGGAGCGGTTGCGGATCCCGCGCCAGCCGATCGAGAGTTCCTGCATGGACCGGAAACTCGGAAGCTTCAGGGCGAAGAGCGTCTGGGTGGCGCGCGCGCCCTGGGGCACGGACTTGACGAGTGCCGTCTCCGGCGGGAGCTTGAGATGGATCGAAAGGCGGTCGCGTTTTGCGGCCTGCTCGACGGCCTGATCCAGCGGCACCGGCTCGCGCGCAGGGATTGATGCTGTGTAAGGACCCAGCTGGGTCTCGAGTTCCTTCAGCCTGACCTGCAGACTGCGGTTCTCGCTCGTCACGCGCTCGTAGTCGGCCTTCATCTCATCGATCTTGAGATGCAGTTCGTCGATCTGGCGGCTGAGATTGATAAAGACCTTGCCGCGCTGGCCGTCCTCGACAACAGCCGCCGTTTCGACGGTCATCGGTCCGGTTGTGCTGTCGAGCCATTGTTCCAGAGCGGTTCCGGCGGCGAGCACGAAAACGACGATGATCCCCGCCACGGAGAGCAGAACCGGCAGGCCGAGCTTGTCCGTACTCGCGTCGTGGCCGAACGCGAGTCTAGACTTCGGTTTGAAATCCAGCCTGGGCAGCACCATGCCGCCTAATCTTCCTATCTGCCCGATTCAAAAAAACAATTTGTGATTGGTACCGCGCACAATCTTCGACACTGGACTGAGTCGTCTTTGCGGTCAAACCGGGTTGTCAAGTGTTTCAACACTTAAATGTTGCATCCAAAAAAAAATGCAAGTGGGGGTAGTGGCAGGTGATGGAATTCCCGGCGGTTTTGATTAGCGCACGGTCGCTGCGGTGTTATAAGACGGCCGTCAGGAGAGCCATATTTGCGGCGGGTCCGCGGTATATCGAGAGATGATGCCGGAGGGTTGCGGCGATGCGGCAGGCTTCTTGCAGTTTCCGTCAGTCATGAGAGGCAGAATGGGCACAGATCTAGGCGCCTGCGTTGTCCTTGCCGCCGGCAAGGGGACGCGGATGAAGTCGGAGATTTCCAAGGCTTTGCACGCGATCGGAGGCCGGTCGCTACTTGGCCACGCGACGTCACTGGCGAAAAACGCCGGGTTTGCCCGGACCGTCGTGGTCCTTGGGCCCGGCATGGAGGATGCAGCCGAAGAGGTCTCAAAATGGGACGCGGAGGCGGCGATTGCCATACAACAGCACCAAAACGGGACGGCGGATGCTGTTGCCAGCGCCCGGGCAGCGCTGAGTGGCGCTGAAGGCCGTATCGCGGTTCTGTTCGTCGATACGCCTCTCGTGACCACCGAAACACTGGATGATCTCGCCGGCTCGCTGCAGACGGACGGCGCGGATGTTGCCGTGCTCGGATTCGAGCCTGTCGACCCGAAGGGATATGGACGGCTGATCCTCGACGATGACGGGCATGTCGCGGCCATCCGCGAAGAAAAGGATGCGACGGACGAGGAACGGAAGATCACGCTCTGCAATTCCGGGGTAATGGTGTTCTCGTCCGCTGAACTGATGTTCTCGCTCATCGACTCCATGGACAACAACAACGCCCAGGGAGAGTTCTATCTCACGGACGCCGTCGAACTGGCGCTGGACCGCGGGCTCAAGACATCCGTCAGGGTCTGTCCGGAAGAAGAGGTTCTCGGGATCAATACGCGGGAACACCTGGCACAGGCCGAAGCCGTTTTACAGCGCCGGCTGCGCTCGGCAGCCATGCAGGGCGGCGTGACCCTCATTGACCCCGACACCGTGTTTCTGGCCATGGATACGACGTTCGGCCATGACGTCCTGGTCGAGCCGAACGTATTTTTCGGTAGCGGCGTCTCGGTCGGCAACAAGGTAACGGTGAGGGCGTTCAGCCATCTCGAAGGGGCGACGCTTCGCGACGGATCAGTTGTCGGACCTTACGCCCGCCTGCGCCCGGATGCCGATATCGGCGAGGGTGCGAAGATCGGCAATTTCGTCGAGGTCAAGAAGGCAACGATCGGGCAGGGTGCCAAGGTCAATCACCTGTCCTATGTCGGCGATGCCGAGGTCGGGCCGCGGGCCAACATCGGTGCGGGCACGATCACGTGCAACTATGACGGATTTTCAAAACACCTGACGGAAATCGGTGAGGGCGCCTTCATCGGATCGAACAGTGCGCTGGTTGCGCCGGTGAAGATCGGCAGCGGCGCCTATGTCGGATCGGGCAGCGTGATCACACGGCATGTCGCCGACGGTGCGCTTGCCCTGAGCCGCGCCGGCCAGGTGGAGAAGGAAGGCTGGGCGGAGCGCTTCGAAGCCATGAATCAAAAGCGCCGGGAAAAGGCAAAAACGTAGTCGGCAAGAACGTTCAGGACCGTTGATCCGGTCCGGTTAGGGTGAAAACAGATGTGCGGCATTGTGGGTATTCTTGGCGGGGAACCGGTTTCTCCCCTTCTGGTCGAGGCGCTCAAGCGTCTTGAGTATCGCGGCTACGATTCTGCCGGCGTGGCCACTCTGGAGGGCGGAGCGATCGAGCGGCGGCGGGCTGCCGGCAAGCTGAGCAATCTGGAGCAGGCCGTTGCGCCGGGAGAGCTTTCGGGCACGACCGGCATCGGGCATACGCGGTGGGCGACGCATGGCGCGCCAACAGAAGCCAACGCGCATCCGCATGCGACGCCGCGGGTGGCCATCGTTCACAACGGGATCATCGAGAATTTTGCCGACCTGAAGGATCAGCTCGAGAAATCGGGCATCCGTTTCTCATCCGAGACGGATACCGAGGTGGTCGCGCATCTGATTTCAAAAAGGCTGGATGAGGGACTTTCGCCGCGCGAGGCCGTGGCGGAGACGCTTCCGGAGCTTGAGGGCGCCTTCGCGCTGGCGATCATATTCGGTGATCAGCAGGATCTCATGATCGGCGCGCGGCGCGGCAGTCCCCTGGCTGTGGGCTATGGCGACGGTGAAATGTATCTCGGTTCCGATGCGTTCGCGCTCGCACCGCTGACCAACCGGGTCTGCTATCTCGAAGACGGCGACTGGGTTGTCCTGTCCCGAGGCGGGGCCGAAGTCTTCAACGAGAAGGGCGAGCCGGTGACGCGCGCCGTGCAGCAGACGAGCGCATCAGCGCTGCTCGTCGACAAGGGCAACCACCGGCACTTCATGGCCAAGGAGATCGCCGAACAGCCGGAGGTGGTCGGGCACACGATTGCGGAATATATCGACATCGCCAACCGGCGGGTGCGTTTGCCGGAGCTGCCGTTCGACTTTGCTGACCTGGAGCGTGTGACAATCACGGCCTGCGGCACGGCCTTTTATGCCGGACTTGCGGCCAAGTACTGGTTCGAACGCTACGCACGGTTGCCGGTCGAGGTCGATATCGCATCGGAGTTCCGTTATCGCGAGTCCCCGATGGCGCCCGGCGGTCTTGCGATATTCGTGTCCCAGTCGGGCGAGACGGCCGACACCCTGGCCGCCCTGCGTTATTGCAAGGAACAGGGCCAGCATTCACTGGGCATTCTCAACGTTGTTGAATCTTCAATTGCCCGGGACTGCGATGTCGTCCTGCCGACATGTGCCGGCCCCGAGATTGGTGTGGCGTCGACCAAGGCGTTCACGTGCCAGCTTGCCGTTCTGGCCTGTCTTGCGCTGGGCGCGGCCAGGGCACGCGGTACCATCGATGAGGAAATGGAGCGGGAACTGGCCGGTGCTCTGATCGAGACACCCCGTCACATGGCTGAAATCCTCCGCCAGGAAGCGCACGTGGAGGAGCTCGCTCGGTCTGTGGCCGGCGCGCGCGACGTGCTCTATCTCGGACGCGGGATCAGCTATCCGCTGGCGCTCGAGGGAGCGCTGAAGCTCAAGGAAATCTCCTACATCCACGCCGAAGGATATGCGGCGGGAGAACTCAAGCATGGACCGATCGCCCTGATCGACGAGACCGTGCCGGTCATCGTTATCGCACCTCATGACGATCTGTTCGACAAGACCGTCTCGAACATGCAGGAAGTGGCGGCGCGCGGCGGACAGATCATCCTGATCACCGACGATCGGGTGGCGAAGAAGAACGGCGACGCGCCGTTCGATCAGATCGCCGTGCCGGCTGCGCACCCCTTTATCAGTCCGATGCTCTATGCAGTGCCCGTGCAGTTGCTCGCCTATCATGCGGCCGTTTTCATGGGCACGGATGTCGACCAGCCAAGAAATCTGGCCAAATCGGTAACGGTTGAGTAATTGGTTAATGAGAAAATTAAACTTGATTCGACCTTTTTTGCTTGCGTCGCCATGGGGTGATGCGGGCAATATAGTGCTGAAGGGGCGAAGTATGCGCGTGATGCGAGCAAGTGGCGTTTTCAGAGTAGTCCAGATCTTTGTTGTTGCGTTGGCGCTGTCGTGGGCAGCGTCGCACAGTTATGCCAATACAAAGACCCCTCAGGACGAAGCGCGGTCCAACCTGCGGATCGGCGAAGAGGCTTTGCGGTCTCTGGACTACAATCGTGCGCTCAGCGCACTCAACAAGGCTTTGTCGAACGACGTACTGGAGCCGCGCGAGCGGGCGGTAGCCCTGCTGAACCGCGGTCTGGCGCGCCAGAACCTGCGTGAGTTCGAAGCGTCGATCAAAGATTATTCTTCTGCATTGTCGATCGGCACGCTGCCGAATGCAGCCAAGGCAATCGCGTATTTCAATCGCGGACTGGCACACAATTCGACCGGACAGACGACACTCGCGCTGGACGATCTGACAACGGCGATCAACACCAACACCGCCTTCGCCCAGGCCTACAACAGCCGCGCGACGCTAATGCGCATGCTGGGACGCCACCAGTCGGCGATCCGCGATTACCAGGCGGCGGTGAAGTACCGGTATCCGCAGCCGCATCTGGCGTTCTACGGTGAAGCACTGTCCTATCTGGAGCTGCGCCAGAGGAATCTGGCCCGCATCGCGCTCACGAATGCACTTTCCGCCAAGCCGGATTTTGCGCTGGCCAAGACGAAGCTCGCCGAGCTTAACAAGGCCGTGCGTGCGGAAACGACCGTGGTTGAGCCGGCCTCCAGCACCGATGCGACGGCCGTTGTCGCCGGTACGCGCAGTGAAGCTGGTGCTGCTCCCGGTCCCCAAATCATTGCTCCCGCAGTCCGGAACATCGATTCCGACGCCGATGCCACGGCGATACCGCCGAAGCCCGTAGTCGAGGCTGCGCCGACGCGCGTGGCCGCAGTTCCGCCGGCACCTGCAGTTGAGGAGCCGCAGCCGAAATACGAAGGTTATCTCGTTCAGCTCATGGCGCAGCGCAATCCTGCCGCGCTGAAGACGGCCTGGAACAAGATGACGCGCAAGCACGCAAGGGTTCTTCGTGACTACAGCCCGATCATCGAAGAGGCCGATCTCGGCACCCGGGGCGTTGTTTTCCGTCTCAAGACCGGTCCGTTCGAGACCCGCAAGGGCGCCGACCGGCTGTGCCGCTCCCTGAAGAAGCGCGGACAGGCCTGTTTCTCCGTGAAGGTGAAGTAGCACCTGCTATCGGTGGCTTTGGCGAGGTGTACTCGGCCTCGTGAGGATGAAGGTCGCGACCGCCGCCAGTATGGCGGTCACCAGTACATTCACGAACATCGGCGCATTACTCGCGAACCACAGCCAGGCGAGGCTAAGGCTCATAAGCGTTAGTGCGACGATCTTTGCGCGCACAGGAATGATCCTGTGTTCCGTCCAGTCGGTGATGTAGTGGCCGAGGGTTGGGTGATCGAGCAGCCACTGATGGAAACGCGGCGAAGACCGCGCGAATGCCCATAGCGCGATCAGCAGGAATATTGTCGTCGGCATAACCGGCAGAAAGATGCCGATGACACCCAGTCCGACGCAGAACCAGCCCAATGCAAGAAGAGGAAATGCCTGCAGCCGGCTGAGTCTCCCGGCGGCCGTCACCGATGCCGTACGGGCTTGCGCTTGCTTTTCGACATCCTGATTCTCGGAGTTGGGCGTCATGCTCGTCCGCTTTTTGCGCGAAATTCGATCTGGCCACAGAAATCCCGGCTTTGACAGATAGGTATTTTGCCGCAGACCTGTCCGGGACACTGAAAAGTAACCATATGGAGCACGTCACCCAAAAATCTATTGGACCAAATCAGGGAAACTGACGATAGAATGCGCGCGACATGAGTGCTGATCAAAAAAAGCCGGGCAGGCAGGGTACAAAACGACACCGCCGGGGAAATCTGGCCGCGCGGTTGCGGACGTATTTCCTCACCGGTCTCGTTATTGCGGCACCGATCAGCATCACGGTCTATATCACGTGGTGGTTTGTCGATCTGTTCGACAACTGGATAAAGCCGTTCGTTCCGGCGCAGTACAATCCGGATACATATCTTCCGTTTTCGGTGCCTGGCGTTGGTCTGCTGTTTGCCCTCATGGGGCTGACCCTGCTGGGCGCGCTGACCGCCAACCTGTTCGGCCGCACCATCGTTTCCTATGGCGAGCAGATGCTCGACCGGATGCCGATCGTGCGCAACGTCTACAAGGCGCTGAAGCAGATATTCGAGACGGCACTCTCGCAAAGCCAGAGCTCGTTCCGGCAGGTCGGTCTGATCCAGTATCCGCGCAAAGGCCTTTATGCGATTGTCTTCATCTCCACCGACACGAAGGGCGAGGTCCTGGAGAGGGCCGGGAACGGTGGCGAGATGCTGAGCGTGTTTCTGCCGACGACACCGAACCCGACCTCCGGTTTCCTGCTGTTCGTGCCCAAGGAAGATGTGGCATTGCTCGACATGACGGTCGAGGAAGGCGCCAAGCTGGTGATCTCTGCCGGTCTTGTGGCGCCGACCCCTCGTGACAGCGACGTCGGCGAAGTGCCTCGAATTGACGAGGCCACCAAGGAACGCCTGGTGGCTGGTTCAAAGCGGTAGCAGGCTTAAGGCTTAGCCGGCGGCGAGCAGCCTCACGGCATCATCCCGTTCAAACAGGTAAAGCAGCGTCCTCAGCGCCTGTCCTCTTTCGGTCGTCAGGGCCGGATCCTTCTCCAGGATCAGGATGGAGTCATCACGGGCCGCGGCGAGCAATTCGCCATGGACCGACAGATCCGCCACCCGGAACTCAGGCATGCCGCTCTGGCGCGTCCCGAGCAGTTCTCCGGCGCCGCGCAGCTTCAGGTCCTCTTCTGCTATACGGAAGCCGTCTTCCGTCTCGCGCATGATTTCGAGCCGCGCTCGCGCCGTCTCTCCAAGCGGTGCGCGGTAAAGAAGGAGGCAGGATGATTTCTCCGCGCCGCGTCCGACCCGTCCCCTGAGCTGGTGAAGCTGGGCCAGACCAAACCGCTCCGAATGCTCGATGATCATGATCGTGGCTTCGGGGACATCGACGCCGACCTCGATCACCGTGGTGGCGACGAGAACGGAGATGGCGCCGGCCTGGAAGCGCTCCATCACAGCTTCCTTGTCTTCGCCTTTCATCTGGCCGTGTACGAGCCCGACCTGACCCGGCAGTCGTTCATCGAGGATCCTGAACCGGTCCTCGGCCGCCATGGCATCGATTTCGTCGGAGTCCTCGACAAGAGGGCAGACCCAGTAAATACGGGCGCCGCTTTCGATGGCGCGGTGCAGGCCTGCGATCACCTCGTCGATGCGGTCGTGCGGAAGGACGCGCGTGTCGATCGGCTGCCGGCCCGCAGGCTTCTCCAGAAGCTTGGAGACATCCATGTCGCCATAGAGCGTCAGGGTGAGCGTTCGGGGTATTGGCGTCGCGGTCATCACAAGAACGTCCACGCCGTTCTGCCCCTTGGCCTGAAGCGCCAGTCTCTGGTGCACTCCGAAGCGATGCTGTTCGTCAATGACGGCCATGCCGAGGTTGGAGAATTCAACAGCCTCCTGGAACAAGGCGTGCGTGCCCACGACAATGTTGATTTCGCCGCCCGCAATCCCGTTGAGCAGAGCCTCGCGTTCCTTGCCTTTCTGTCTCGATGTTAGGAGGGCAGTGCGAATGCCTGCGGCCTCGCAGAGCGGCGCTACGGTGGCGAGATGTTGCCTGGCCAGGATCTCGGTCGGGGCCA
Source organism: Hyphomicrobiales bacterium (assembly GCA_965198845.1). Classification (GTDB taxonomy): domain Bacteria; phylum Pseudomonadota; class Alphaproteobacteria; order Rhizobiales; family JAJFHC01; genus CBDAQD01. Next base: position 3,315,069 of record CBDAQD010000002.1, on the reverse strand, counting down.
TGATTGCCGCCTGAAATCCGGCCTCTACGGCCGTCGCCATGGACAGGAGGGCAACAATGGTTTTCCCGCTGCCGACGTCGCCCTGAAGCAGGCGCAACATGCGGGCCGGATCCCGCATATCGCCCGTGATCTCGGTCACTGCCGCTTCCTGCGACCGGGTCAGGCTATAGGGGAGGTGGGATCGGATCTCGGCAGCAAGCGCCCCTTGCGCCTCGATCTTCTGCCCGCGGGCCTTGCGCATCCGGGTCCGAACGAGCCCGAGCGCCAGCTGGTTGGCGAGAAGTTCGTCGTAGGCCAGTCTGGCGCGGGACGGTGTGGACGGCAGGAGATCATTGTGATTTTCCGGCCGGTGCGCGGTGGTGACCGCCGACAGGAAGGGCGGCCAGTTGTTCTGTTTGTGCCAGGACGCATCCTGCCATTCGGGCAGATCAGGACATTGCGCAACGGCGGCGTCGATCGCCTTTCGCAGCGTCTTGGCGGCAAGGCCGGCCGTCATCGGATAGACAGGCTCGACCGGAGGCATTTGCTCGAACTCCTCCGGCGTGAGAATGTGATCCGGATGCGCCATTTGCGGGCTGCCGGAAAACACCTCGACCTTGCCGCTGACAAACCGGGTTGCGCCATCGGGCAGTACGCGCTGCAGGTAGTCGGCGTGGGAGTGGAAGAAGACGAGGGTGATTTCGCCGGTATCGTCGTAGCACCGCACCTTGTAGGGAATCCGGCGATTGTGTCTCGGCGAGGGTTGATGCTTGCCGACGGTAACCTCCAGCGTCAACGTCGTCCCTTCAGGCGCATCGGCGATGGCGGGCCGGTAGCTGCGGTCGATAATGCTGCTCGGCAGGTGCCAGACGAGATCGAGAACGCGGGGTGTCTGCTGATCGAGCCTGAGCAAGCGGCCCAAAGTCGTCACCAGTTTCGGACCTATGCCCGGAAGGACGTTTGCCGGTGAGAAGACCGGGTTGAGAATTTCGGGTCGCATCTTGCGGATCGGCTGTGCTGGATTGACTAGGTTCAATAACTCTCTTTACGACAGGCTGCGTCAGATGCACAGGGTGTCCTCCTCGGCATGACATGCGGTTGCGAAGAGATTGCCTGTCTGGCACAACGCACATCAACATACTCACGAATTCTCGGGCGGCATTCATGTCAACGAAACAGGACACTCTCACCGTGCGGCGAAAGCGGCTCGCCTTCCGGGCGTGGCATCGCGGCACGAAGGAGATGGACTTCATCCTCGGCACCTTCGCGGACCGGCAACTGGAAGGCCTGGACAATGCGGGTCTCGACCGTTTCGAGGCTCTGATCGATGTTCCCGATCAGGATCTCTATAACTGGGTGACCGGGCGCGAGCCCGTTCCAGACGAATACGACAACGATATCATGGCCGAACTCAGGAGCTTCCGGTTCGAACCCAAAGATTATCCTGGCCGACTTTAGGGGGACGACCGGTAGCTGCATGTCCAGTTTTGACGTCCAGAAGCTTATCGACGATCCGTCCCTCGTCACCCTGAGCGGCGTGCCCGAAGGGCTGGACGGCCTTATCCTCGGTGACTATGCCCGTGCCCTGGCGACAACGCGTGGACCAGGTGCCGTGGTGGTTCATGTTGCCCGCGATGATCAACGACTGGCTGCATTGCGGGATGCGCTTGCGTTTTTTGCCGCTGATGTCGACGTCATGCGGTTCCCGGCCTGGGACTGTCAGCCCTATGACAGGGTTTCACCGCACGGCGACATAGTCTCGCAGCGGATGTCGACGCTGGCGCGCCTGGCAAAACCGGTGGAGGAAAATGCGGCGGTCCGGGTGGTTCTGACCACCGTCAATGCGATCGTCCAGCGCGTTCCCAAACCTGCCGTCGTGACCGACGCATCCTGGCTCGCCCGTCCTGGAAATCTCGTCTCGATGGATGAACTGACGGAGTACCTGACGCGGAACGGCTTCAGCAGGACGGGTACTGTTGTTGAGCCCGGCGATTATGCGGTCAGGGGCGGTATCGTCGATATTTTCCCGCCAGGGCGGCCTGAACCTGTCCGGCTTGATCTCTTTGGGGACACCCTGGAATCAGTCAGGACATTCGATCCGGAATCTCAGCGCACGACCGGACAGTTGCGGGAAATCGAATTGCTCCCGGCCAGCGAAATCCTGCTCAGCGACGAGGTGGTGCGCCGGTTCAGGGCGAATTACGTCTCCGAGTTCGGTGCCGTGACCGAAGCGGACCCGCTTTACGAGTCGATCTCGCAAGGCCGCCGGTTCGAAGGCATGGAACACTGGCTGCCGCTGTTTCACGACGGTCTCGCCACGCTGTTCGATTATGTCGGTGATGCGCCGTTCTTTTTCGATCACCTGAGCGACGATGCGCGGTCATCCCGGCGGGAGCAGATCGAGGAATATTTCGAAGCCCGGCACACGGCGATGGAGCAGAGCAGCTTCGGTGCGCCACCCTACAAGCCGCTGAAGCCGGATGCGCTCTATCTGCCGGATTCGGAATGGCGCGAATGCATTGATGGCCGGGCAATCCGGCTGCTTACGCCGTTTGAGGCTCCGGACGGTGCCGGTGGCGGCCGCACGGTCTCGATTGGCGGGCGGCAGGGCCGGACCTTCGCGGCGGAACGCGCCGAAGAGGGGCGCAATGTCTTCGATGCGCTGGTGGGTCACATCGATGCGTTGCGGAGCGCAAACAAGCGTGTCGTGGTGGCAAGCTGGAGCCAGGGCGCCCGGGACCGCCTGCAGAGCGTGCTAGGCGACCACAACCCGGGTCCGACGGCCGTTGTCGATCACTGGAGCGAGATCGGTTCTCTTTCGCCGGAAACCGTTGCCTTTGTCGTGCTTGGGCTGGAGACGGGATTCGAGACGGATGATCTTGCCGTTATCGGCGAACAGGATGTGCTCGGTGACCGGCTTGTGCGGCGTGCGCGGCGGACCAAGAAGGCGTCCGACTTCCTGACAGAGGTGTCGAGCCTCAATCCCGGCGACCTGGTGGTTCATGTCGACCACGGTATCGGCCGGTTCGAGGGGCTCAAGACGATCGAAGTTCAGGGCGCGCCGCATGACTGCCTGTTCTTGACCTATCACGGCGGCGACCGCCTGTTTCTTCCCGTCGAGAACATCGAGCTTCTGAGCCGGTACGGATCTGACGAGGCGGGCGTTCAACTCGACAAGCTCGGCGGATCGGCCTGGCAGGCCCGGAAGGCGCGCCTGAAGCAGCGCATTCGCGAGATTGCCGACAAGCTGATCAAGATTGCTGCCGCACGCCAGTTGCGCAGCGGTGACGTGCTGCAGCCACCGGAGGGGCTGTTCGAAGAGTTCTGCGCGCGTTTCCCGTTCGAGGAGACAGAGGACCAGTTGCGGGCCATCGAATCCGTGATCGATGATCTGGGAAGCGGCCGGCCGATGGACCGGCTGGTCTGCGGAGATGTCGGGTTCGGCAAGACCGAGGTTGCCCTGCGATCGGCCTTCATCGCCGCGTTCTCCGGCCGTCAGGTCGCCGTCGTGGTGCCCACGACCCTGCTGGCGCGTCAGCACTTCCAGACGTTCACCGAGCGCTTCAAGGGCCTGCCTGTGCGTATCGAGCAGGCGTCGAGGCTTGTCGGCAGCAAGGCGCTCGCCGAAACCAAGGCTGGCATCGCCAATGGCGAGGTCGACATCGTTATCGGAACGCATGTGCTGCTTGGAAAGTCGATCCGGTTCCAGAACCTCGGCCTTCTGGTCATCGACGAGGAACAGCACTTCGGCGTTGCGCACAAGGAAAAGCTCAAGGACCTGCGCGCCAACGTCCACGTGGTGACGCTGAGCGCGACGCCCATCCCGCGGACCCTGCAGATGGCGCTGACGGGCGTCCGGGAGCTGTCCCTGATTGCAACACCGCCCGTGGACCGGCTGGCCGTGCGGACCTTCATCACGCCGTTCGATCCGGTCATCCTGCGCGAGGCGCTGCTGCGCGAACTTTATCGTGGCGGACAGACATTCTACGTGTGCCCGCGCATTTCCGATCTCGATGAAACCAGAACGTTCCTCGCCGAGCACGTGCCGGAGGTCAAGGTGGCGGTCGCCCACGGGCAAATGGCGCCCGGCCAGCTCGAAGACATCATGACGGCCTTTTACGACCGGCAGTTCGATGTCCTCTTGTCGACGACTATCGTTGAATCCGGGCTCGATATCCCGACCGCGAACACGCTCATCGTACACCGTGCTGACATGTTCGGGCTGGCGCAGCTTTATCAGTTGCGCGGACGGGTGGGGCGTTCCAAGACCAGGGCCTATGCGCTGTTCACCGTGCCGGCCGGCAAAGTGCTGACCGCTGCCGCCGACAAGCGGCTGAAGGTTCTGCAGTCACTGGATTCGCTCGGGGCCGGGTTCTCGTTGGCGAGCCACGATCTCGATATCCGCGGCGCCGGCAACTTGCTGGGCGAAGAGCAGTCCGGGCATATCAAGGAGGTGGGCTTCGAGCTTTACCAGGACATGCTTGAGGAGGCGGTTGCCTCGTTGCGGTCGGGTGCCGATGAAATGGCGGAGGAAACGCAATGGTCGCCGCAGATCAATATCGGCACGGCTGTCCTCATCCCCGAGAATTACGTCGCGGATTTGCAGCTTCGCCTCGGCCTTTACCGCCGTTTGTCCGGCCTCGAAGCGCAGGACGAGATTGACGGTTTCGCGGCGGAGATGATCGACCGTTTCGGACCGTTGCCGGACGAGGTCGATCACCTGCTCAAGATCGTCGCGATCAAGCTGTCCTGCCGCCGCGCCGGTGTCGGCGCGGTCGATGCGGGACCGAAGGGCGTGGTGCTGAAGTTCCGTGGTGACAGCTTCGCCAACCCGGCGGGGCTGGTCGAGTTCATTTCGGGGCAGGGCAGTCTGGCGAAACTTCGTCCGGACCACAGTCTGGTGCTGATCCGCGACTGGGACTCGGCGGAAGAACGTCTGAAGGGCGTCTCCGTGGTCCTGAACCAGCTTGCAAGGATTGCCGAGGACGCGGCCGCGGCGGCCTGATCGACCGCTTACTGCTCTGCCGGCTGCTCGTTCTCCGCATCGGGATTGAGAGCCAGATCAATCGCGCCTGCGATCACTTCCGGCTGCTCGGCACCCATGACGACATACTTGTTGGCGACGATGAAGCAGGGGACGCCGCGCACGCCGATCTCGTTGGCAAGGGCGATTTCCTTGGTGATCAGTTCCCGGTCGGCATCGGTCGACAGCAGGTTGGCCACAATCTCGCCGTCCATGCCGACATCCATCGCCGCTTCGAGCAGCGTATCGCTCTGGGAAAGGTCGCGGCCTTCGATGAAATACATCTCGAAGAGGCGCTCGACGACTGCATCCTGAACGTCGGCGCTTGCCGCCCAGCGGATGATGCGGTGGGCATCGATGGTGTTGGGTGAGCGTTCGATCAGCTCGAATGCGAACGGGATGCTTTCGGCGCGCCCGGCGTTCACGATGGGTTCGTAGACCTGCTTCGCACTTTCCTCGTCGCCAAACTTGTTCGCGAGGTACTCCTTCCGGTCCATGCCCTCCGGCGGGATGGTGGCGTCAAGCTGGAAGGGGCGCCACCGGATGTCGACGGGCACGTCGGGCCGCATGGCAAGCGCCTTTTCCAGGCGCCGCTTTCCGATGTAGCACCACGGGCACATGACGTCTGAGATGACATCGATCTGGAGAGGTTCGTTTTCCTGGTCCAAGAGAAACTCGCTTCGGTCTGTTTAATCTTGGACGGCAATATGTAGCGTTACGGCTGCAAAAGCAAAGGCAGCGGAACATTGCCGGCCCTTTCTCCGTTCACGTTGCAGTGTCTGCCGTCTTTGATTCAGATACGAGGTTGGAGAGCGCCTTGCGCCTGAGTTTGCCGTTCGCCGTACGCGGCAGGTCGTCGACAAGCATGATTTCGCGCGGGCATTTGTAAGCCGCGAGACTGGCAGCCGTATGCTGAATCAGCTCGTCGGCCGTGACCGGATGATCCGGTTTGGCCACGACGAAGCCCATTATGATCGAGAGATCTTCGCGGACCCGGATCTCAGTGACGGCGCATTCGGCGACCGCCGGATGGGTCGAGAGCACGGCCTCGACTTCGGCCGGTGCGACCCGGTATCCCATGGCATTCATGACGTCGTCGGCACGGCCCTCGAACCACAGATAGCCGTCTTCGTCGAAGCTTGCGAGATCGCCGCCGCAGAACCAGTCACCGCGGAAGGCGGCCCGCGTGTCTTCGGGCCGGTCCCAGTACCGCAACATGAGCCCCGGGTCGGTGCGGTGAACGGCCAGCAGACCGGTTTCACCGACAGGCAGCGGCGTCGTTCCTTCGTCGACCGGCAGAATTGCGACCGCGCGGCCCTGCTGTACGACGCCCGGTGACCCTTCCCGGATCGGCATGGTCGGTGCGGTCGAGATGTAGGTCGAGATCTCGCTCATGCCGAGCGCCTCGAAAAGGCGCCGCCCGGTTCGCTCGTGCCACTGCCGCGCAACGGAATGGGGGAGGGGCTCACCCGCCACGAGGCCGTGGCGCAAGGTCGGCATGGCCTGCGGGGACAGGGCTGTGTATTTGAGGATCCGCCTGTAGAGGCTTGGCACGCCGGCAAAGATGGTGCCTTCGACACGTTCGATCAGGGCGGGCCAGACCGCCGGTTCCTTCTCGCCGGTAAAGAGAACGGCGGTGGCCCCGTTGGCCCAGGGGTCGCTCATCCCGACGCCCAGGGTATAGGTCCAGTTGAAGGAACCGGCGTGGACCATGGTGTCGCCGGGCCCGATGCCGTACCAGCCCTGATACATGGGTCGCCGTCCCCATGCGGACCGCTGCGCATGAAGGACGCCCTTGGGCGTGCCTGATGTTCCGGACGTGTAAATCAGGAACGCAGGATCGTCCGCGCCGGTGTCTGCATAGTCACCACCCTCCGAATTGCGCATCTCTTCGACGTCCCGGGAGGAGATGATCACTGGCGCTTCCAGCCCTTTAGGCAGGGCGCTGCCGTCCGGAACGGCGATTGCTGCTGCTTGTGAGTCTTCGAACAGGAACCGGATTTCGCGCGGCGACAGTTGATCGGATGCGGGAATGGGGACGTATCCGGCGGCAATCGCGCCGAAGAACAGCAATGCATAGTCGGACGTGTTGGGCAGTCGGATCAGAATTCTGTCGCCTCGGTTGAGAGCCATTTTCTTCAGGCCTGCTGCCAGGCTCAGAACCGCGTCTTCCAGCTCCCCGTAGCTCCAGACCTCGTCCTCTGTCGGATCGGACGGATGCCGCGCGACGATCAAAGCCGTCTTGTCCCGGTGCTGGCGTGCGGAGTCCTGCAGGCAGTAGCGTGCCAGATTGAAGCGTGCGGGCGCTTTCTGTCCGGAATAGGCGGTCATGGTCCGCCGGTCTTACAGCAAATGATCAGATTTCGTCGAGCACCTGATCGCGCAGGACTTCGCCACCAGAGCCCCGGGGGATCGATTTCACCAGAACGATGCGATCGGGGATCTTGTATGCCGCGACCTTGCGGTCGTTGAGCCAGCCGACGAAATCCGTCAGCGAGACGGACACGCCGGGGTTCGGGACGATCGCTGCCACGATCCGGTCACCCATGACGGGATCATCGAAGGTGAAGGCAGCGGCATCTGCGACGGCTTCATGTTCAGAATAGAGTCCGTCGAGCTCCAGAGCGGAGACCGAGATGCCGCCGTGGTAGATGACGCTGCTTTCGCGTCGCGTGCAGTCGATGGACGGCTTCGACGAGCCGACAAAGCGGCAGCGCAGGCCCGTATTGACGAAGTCATGGGCGTCCCGCTCGAGCGTCGGCTCATCAGCGCCGGGCACGGCACTCGGACAATAAGCGTCGAACATCATGGCGCTCTTGATCATGAGGTCACCGGCGAGCAGGCTGGTTTCGTGACCGTTCGTCATCGGTCCGCCGCGCACGCGGGTTGTCATGAGCACAGGGCCGGACGATGAACCGACAGGAGCGTGGCATTCGCCATGAGGTATGAGCCCCGGCTTCTCACCGCTCAGACGCTTCCGTGCGAAGTAAGCCATCTCGTCGAACCCGCGAATGTCGATGATCGCGGCGGGCAGATCATTACTGCCGTTTCCGGCGGTGGCGGGAAGGTATGGGCTCGGCCAGAGGCAACCGATTGCCGAAAGCCTGTCGGCGTCGTCGAAGACGCGCTCGGCATTCAGGACATCAATGACTGACGGCGGCAGGCCGGTGAATTCGACGTCCTGAGTCCGTATCTGATCGATGAAACAGTTCAGATCGAACGGATGATGCAGCAGCAGGGTGCCGCCGTTCAACAGCCAGGGCATGAAAAAGACGCCGATCGAGACGAGACCCGTGAGCGGGTAGGGGCAAAGAATGGTGGCGCCCTGGCGGATATTGGCTTCGAGCAGCGTCATCAGGCCGCCTGCTACCCAGTGGCTGTGCGCCCGCGGGACGGGGCTGGGCGTTATGTGGCTGCCGCCGGCCCAGCATATGGTCAGCGTCCTGTCCGGAGACGTATGCGCGAACTCTACGTCTTCGGCTGTATCGGCGCCGGCCTCGAAGATCCAGTCAAGGGGTTCGACGCCGTCCGGTGCACCGTCGCCGAAGGCAAAGATGAACCGCACGCTTATCGTGTCGACGGCGGCGAAGCACATGGTCTCTGCGTGATTGCGGCCGGAAATCTGGGTTGCGGATATGAGCGCCTTTGGCGCGATGCGCGGCAATGCGCGTGACAGTTCGTATTCGCGCCACATCAGGGGCAGCGGGGAGACCGTAATGCTGCACCGGCTGGCCGCTAGCAGGACAACGATCTGCTCCACGGTGTTGGGCAATTGCACCGCCACGATGTCGCCGGGCATCAGGCCCACCTTGACGAAATGCCGCGCCAGCCGTTCAACGGCTGCGTCGAGCTCGCCATAGGTGAGTGCGCGCGGAGCCTGGCCCGTGATGGCCTCACGATTGGCTGCGTCGCCAACCGCCCGCCGTGCCGGATCGGTTGCCACGGTCCGTCGGAAAAGCTCGTCTATCGTTGCGTTGCCCCAAACGCCTGTGTCGGCATCATGACCGACTATTGCCGCATCGGTTATGCCCATTGTAGCCCCTTTTCCCCATCATTCCGGCCTGCGCCACCAGGTGTCCAGAACGTAGCCATATAACGATTGCCTGACCGGGCGTTCGATATGATTCCAGCGTGCCACCCATCTTCTGGGCAGGTAATGCAGCGGAACCACATACGACTGGGAGATCAGCACACGATCCAGTGCGCGTGCCGCCGATACGAACGAATCCCGGTCGCGGGCGCGTAACATGGCTTCTATCATCGCATCGATAGCAGGATTCGCGGCTCCCATGTAGTTGCGGGTTCCTTCCTGCTTCCGACCGTAGCTCCCCCAGTAGAAGGTCTGCTCGTTGCCGGGAGACAGCGATGCAAACCAGTAGAACGGTATCATGTCGAAATCGTAGGTCTGTCTGCGGTTCTGGAACTGCGCAGAGTCGACCTGCCGGACACTTGCGGTCACACCCACTGCCTTGAGATTGCGAGCATAGCTGAGCGCCAGGCGCTCCTGGTCGCGGTTGACAACCAGGATCTCGAAGCTGAAGGCTTTGTCCGTTTTGGAGTTGATCATGGCGCCGCCGCGCAACTCATAGCCTGCTTGCTTGAACAGGCGGATAATCTCGCGGCGGTTCTTGCGATCGCGGCCCGAGCCATTGGTCTTCGGCAGGGCGAACGTCCCTTCGAGCACGGCTTTGTCCACCGCGTCAGGGTAAGGGGCGAGCAATGCCTTTTCCTCCGGGCCGGCGGGGCGTCCTATGGCGCCCAGATCCGAATTATGAAAATAGCTCTCCGCGCGGCTGTAGAGCCCGAAATGAAGGTTCTTGTTGATCCACTCGAAGTCATAGGCCGCGATCAGGGCGCGCCGAACCCGGACGTCGGCAAAGACTTCGCGGCGGGTGTTGAACACGAATGCGTTCATGCCCGACGGCACGGCGGTCTCGACTTCCTCTTTCACGACCTTGCCGTCGCGTGCGGCGGGGAAGTCATATCCCCGCGCCCAACGGTTCGGATCGGCTTCTGGCCGGACGTCGTACAGCCCCTTCTTGAACGCCTCGAAAGCGGAGTTCTGGTCTCGGTAATAGTCGTAGCGGATTTGGTCGAAATTGTTCCGGCCCGCGTTCACGGCGAGATTCTTGCCCCAATAGTCCGGATTGCGCCGGTAGACGATGGTGGCGCCGGGCTCGACTTTCTCGACCGTGTAGGGTCCGCTACCGACCGGTGTCTCAAGCGTCGTTTGCTCGAATGTATCCTTGCTGTAGTGGTGCTTGGGGATGATCGGCATCAGGCCGAGGATCAGCGGCATTTCCCGGTCGGGCGGCGAACCCATGGTCAGACGGACGGTGTATTCGTCCACCGTTTCAATCTTCGTGACCTTGCTGTAATAGCTGCGGTGGTTTGGGCGTCCGTGTTCCCTTAGCGTCTCGAGCGAAAACACGACATCCTCTGCGCGCACCGGTTCACCGTCGGAGAACCGCGCCTCGGGCCGTAATTTGAACTCGACCCAGCTGCGATCGTCCGGTGTCTCGATCGACTTGGCGAGCAGTCCGTAGAGCGAGAACGGTTCGTCGAAGCTGCGGGCAAGCAGGCTTTCGAAGACATGGGCGCGAATGCCGGCGGCCGCGATGCCTTTCACGATCAGGGGATTGGTGGAATTGAATGTTCCCAGAGACGCGTAGGCGATATTTCCACCCTTCGGCGCGTCTGGATTCACATAGTTGAAGCTCTTGAAATCCGCTGCGTAAGCCGGTTCGCCATGCATCGCGATGCCATGGCTCGGCTTTGCGTCCGCGGTTGCCGCAGTGACACAAAAAAGCAACAGGGCAATGACGATGAAACGGAGCGGGAAGCCGGTCTCAATCGTTTCTGCCTGTCTCATCATGTGACCTGAATCGAGGGCGAATCGCATTCATCGATCATAGCGAAATTTGACGCCAAACCGTGCCGAATTCTTTGAATTTTTGGGTCTTTGACGCGCCAAACGTCCGGCGCGACGGGAAATCAGTGCGACTGGATGTTGCTGAACCTGTAGACACCATCCTCAAGGTCGTCGAAATACTCTTTGACCTGAGGGTGCCGGACCGGCCCGCCGTTAATGTCCTCTAGCAAGTTCTGCTCGGAAACATATGCAATGTATTCAGTTTCTTCGTTTTCAGCGAAGAGATGATAATAGGGCTGATCCTTTGTGGGCCGGATCTCCTCGGGAATGGAAAGCCACCATTCCTCGGTATTGCTGAATGTCGGGTCGACATCGAAAATTACGCCGCGAAAAGGGTAATAACGGTGCTTTACCACCTGGCCAATCTGAAACTTGGCCATGCGATTGGCGTCCCCCATGGCAACGACATGTTCGCTTCCGTGACTCATATGTTCTGTGTTGCTCTCTGTGTTCTCGGTCATGCGCTTGGCATCCCCTTTCAAACACCCGCCTCGCGATTCGTTAAAAGTTGCCGCTTTGGCGGCCTTTTTCAAGAGCATTTAGGCAACACTTTGGAGGAAAAATGCCAATCACAACTGGTAGGCCGATGCCATTTCCGGGTCTTTTTCGGCAACCAGATTGGCCAGATCCATGATGACCCGGGCCTGTTTCCAGGTGGCGTCGTCCTGCATCATGCCGTCAATCATGACGGCTCCGGTGCCGTCCGGCATGGCGTCGATGATCTTCTTGGCGAACGCCACTTCGTCCGGATCCGGACTGAAGACTTCCTTGGCAATACCGATTTGTGTCGGGTGCAGCGACCAGGCGCCGACGCAGCCCTGAAGGAAGGCATTGCGGAACTGGGCGCGGCAGGCTTCGGCGTCGGAAAAGTCGCCGAAAGGCCCGTAAAACGCCTTGATGCCGTTAGAAGCGCAGGCATCCACCATGCGTGCCACCGTGTAGTGCCAGAGATCCTGCTGAAAAAGCGTGCGGCTGGCGCCGGAACCGTCGTCGTCTGCCAGAACGCCGTAGAACGGATGACCGCCACCCACTCTCGTGGTCTTCATGCCGCGGGATGCGGCGAGATCGGCGGGGCCGAGGCTGATACCGTGCATGCGCGGGCTGGCCGCACAGATGTCTTCGACATTCTTCACGCCCTGGGCGGTTTCAAGGATGGCGTGGATCAGGATCGGGCGCCCGATGGAGTGTCGGGCTTCCAGCTGGGCGAGCAACTGATCGAGATAGTGGACGTCCCAGGCGCCCTCGACCTTCGGCAGCATGATGACGTCGAGCTTGTCTCCGACGGTCGCAACGATATCGGTGATGTCGTCCAGAACCCAGGGACTGTTCAGGCAGTTGATCCGCGTCCAAAGGCCGGTCTGGCCGAAATCGTTCGCTTTGGCCATCTCAATGAAGCCGCTCCGCGCGGCATCCTTGGCGTCGGCGGGAATGGCGTCCTCAAGGTTGCCAAGCACCACGTCGACTTCCGAGATCAGGGCCGGAACCTTCGATCTCAGCTTCTCGATGTGGGGCGGCACGAAGTGAATCATGCGCTCAAGCGTCACCGGCAGTTCCCGGAACGGTTCCGGTGCGCCGATGGCGAGTGGCTTGTAGAATTGAGAGGGCAGTTTCATTGGCCTGGTCCGGTTTGTTTCGGGCAACGACATACGGCAGGCGAGTGTGCAGTGCAATAGCCGCGATCAATTCCGTGTGGTCCGGTTGACCGGCTTCCGATTTGGCGTTACTCACCGGCCTCTCTGAAACCTGCGACTGCACGGAGCCGGTTCCCGGTGTCAATTCTCATCGATCTCGCAGTGCCGTTTTTCGGTCTGATCTTTCTCGGCGCGCTTGCCGAGCGGACATTCAAGATCGAAGAGAGCGGTCTGACTTGGCTGAACGTGTTTGTCTTCTATTTCGCCGTTCCGCCGCTGGTGTTCAAAAGCATCACGGAAGCGCCGGTCGAGAGCCTCCTGAACTGGGGGTTCATCGCAGCGACGACGATCTCAAGCTATCTCATTTTTGTCGCCGTCTTTGCGATTTCGCTGGTGGTCTTCAAATCGCGCATGACGTCGGCGGCAATTCAGGCCTCCGCGGCGAGTTACAGCAACCTCGTCTATCTTGGCATCCCTCTGGCGATAGCCACCTTCGGGCGAGACGCCGCGGTGCCGGCGGCACTGATTGCGTGTTTCGATAACCTGGTCCAGTTCACGCTCGTGCCGCTTATTGCCAGCCTGGAAGGCGGCAACGGGGCGTCGCGCCGGGAGACACTGAAGACCGTGGCTCGGCAGATCGGGCAGAACCCGCTGATCGTCGCTTCGATCATGGGCGTGGTTGTCGCGGTGTCGGGACTGAAGCTGCCGACGGCAATCGATACGCTGGTGACCAATCTCGGCAGTGCTGCTGCGCCCGCCGCTCTGTTCGCGATGGGTATTACGCTGGCCCTGCGTCCCCTGCAGGGCTTCAGGCACGAGATGCCGGTGATCCTGATCGCCAAGATGGTGATCCATCCGCTTCTGGTCTTCATGCTCATGCGGATGATCGGCGGCATCGATCAGACCTGGATGGGTGTTGCGATCCTTCTCGCCGCGCTGCCGACAGCCGCGAACGTCTTCGTGCTTGCGACGCGGTACCGCGCCTATGTCGACGGCGTCTCGAATGCCATCCTGATTTCGACCTTGATCTCGGTCGTGACCATCTCGACACTGCTCTACATGATCGATAAGCAGTACCTGCCGTGACCGCCCGCCCTGGCGCGTGTCCGGTGCCCTGGGAGGATGAGACATGGCCGCACCGGAAGAGCCGCAACCGCTGAGCGGAGTCAAGGTTCTGGATTTCAGCACGCTTCTGCCGGGGCCGATGGCGGGCCTGATCCTTGCCGAAGCCGGTGCCGACGTGGTCAAGATCGAGCGTCCGGGCAGCGGCGAGGAGATGAGGCACTATGTGCCGCGCTGGGGGGCCGAGTCGCTCAACTTCGCCCTTCTCAATCGCGGCAAGAAGAGCCTCGCCATCGACCTCAAGAACCCGGACGCGATCAATCGGCTGAAACCGCTGATCGAGGAGGCCGACGTGCTCATCGAGCAGTTCCGGCCCGGTGTCATGGCGCGGCTCGGACTTGATTACGAGACCGTCTCCGCGATCAATCCCGGTATCGTCTACTGCTCCATCACCGGTTATGGCGCGACCGGGCCGAAGGCCGATGTGGCCGGGCATGACCTCAACTATATCGGCGACACTGGCCTGCTCGCCCTGAGCATGGGCCCGGATGCGACGCCAACGATCCCTCCGGCGCTGATTGCCGATCTGGCGGGAGGCACATATCCTGCCGTGGTGAACATCCTGCTGGCACTGCTCAAGCGCCATCAGTCAGGCCGGGGCAGCCGGCTCGATATTGCGATGACCGACAACATGTTCATGCTGTCATACTGGGCGTTGGGGCAGGGCGTGTTTGAGGCGGACTGGCCGGAAAACGGCAAGGCGCTGTTGACCGGCGGATCGCCCCGGTATCAGATCTATCCGACCCGCGACGGGCAGCACGTGGCGGTCGCCGCACTTGAGCAGAAATTCTGGGAGCGGTTCTGCGAGCTGATCGAACTCGAAGCGCCACTATGCACCGATGCGGATAATCCCGCCGCGACGCTTGCCGGCGTTGCCGAACGGATTGCGGCCGGTGATGCGGCCAGGTGGCGCTCGACATTCGAAGGCGAGGACTGCTGCTGCAGCGTGGTTCAGTCGCTGGAGGAGGCGTTTGCCGATCCGCATTTCCGGGCGCGAGGCCTCTTCGATCACAAGATCGAGAATAAGGGAGGCGACACGCTGCCTGCGATTGCAGTGCCGGTCGTTCCAGCCTTCAGGGGCAATGCCGAAGAACCGCGCGGGGCGCCCGCGCTGGGGTCTCACAATAAGGCGCTGATCGGCGAAGACTAGACTTCAGCGCATCAGGCGGGGCAACTCGTCCGTCGGGCCAATACCCTGTTTCATCAGCTCGCGGCGCAGAGGTCCAATGCCCTCCATCAGTCTGAGGCCTATGTTGCGCGCACCCTGGAACGGCAGGAAGTCCTGGAACAGGGAGCGGTTGAGCAGGTCGACGGCGACAGTTCTGGGCAGAATATCGCGCCGGCGCTTGCGGTCGTAAGCGTCGAGAACTTTCCCACCTCCAATGTCTTCTCCTGCCTCACGCGCATCCAGGATCAGTTCGCAGGCGAGTGCCGCGTCCCTGAACCCCAGGTTCAGGCCCTGCGCGCCAATCGGCGGGATCACATGTGCGGCTTCTCCGATCAGCATGATGCGCCTTGCGGCAAACGACCGTGCCGTCAGTCCGGAGATCGGGAAGGTCCGGCGCGGCGTGCAATTGGAGATACGCCCCAACATCGATTGTGTTTCCCGCTCCAGCGCCCTGGCGAATGCCTGATCGTCCAGGGAGGCAAGGTCCGCGGCCGTTTCCGGCGTCTCGATCCATACAAGGCTTGAACGATTGCCCGGCAGCGGCACGACGGTAAGCGGGCCGGCGCGGCGGTGAAACTCGATCGACGTGTTTTCATGGCTGCCGGAATGCTCGAACGTGGTGACGACAGCGGTCTGCGGATAATCCCAGCGGTTCACCGATATCCCTGCGGCGCGTCTGCTCGGCGACTTGCGTCCGTCGGCGCCGAGGACCATTCGCGCTTCGCAACTCCGGTCGCCGGAGACGGTGAAGCCCACAACATCTTCGGCTGGAGAGATTCCGGATGCGGATCCTGCGGCGATCGTTGCGCCCAGGCCCGAAGCGTGGTTGCGCAATGTATCGGCCAGCACCGAATTGGGGATGTTCCAGCCGAACGGCTCTGGGCCCACTTCTGCGGCATCGAAAGCCACTGTCGGCGCCTTGAGCATTCTGCCCGTGTCGTCGATCATTTTCATGATCTGGAGCGGGGCCGAATGTGTCCGCAGCTCGTCCCAGACGCCGATGTTCTCAAGCAGACGGATGGATCCCTGCATGAGGGCCGTTGTGCGGGCGTCGTCGGAACTGGATGCAGCAGCGGGGTCGACGCACACGACGTCCAGGCCGGCCTGCGCCAGCAGGCAGGTTGCGGTCAGTCCGGCCGGTCCGCCGCCGATGACGGCAACTTCGGATTTCTGGATTGCCTGTGCCAACTCAATTCTCGCTGCGCGGGTCAATGCGGAAAAATATACCGGACCCCGCATGATTTGGCACCGTGCCAAAGAATGCCGCGGCGATTGGTCTCCAATATGGATTTTGCCGTATTCGTTCGACAGGCAGGCATTCATTGAGTTTATGGCGTGACAAACGCAATCGTTGCCGGATCGTCACCGGTTGAAATCGGGTGAGCCTGGAAATTCTTCCGGAAAGGGTCTCAATTCGATTGCGTAACCACGCAAAACAGTATTCATATTCACGCTTGCGTAAGGAAAGACATTGATGAACGACATCGGTCGGGTATGATCTTGAAAACGGTGGATTGCAGGCAATTTGGACGTAATCCATCAATAAACTGAGTTGATGAATATTCGTTCCGGGGAACGACTTCACCGAAAGAAGACGGATTGGCTGCACCCGCGCATATCGACGCTAGCGGATCGCACTGGACCATTGCGGGGTTCTTTGCACGCCCGAAGGTGGTTGCGTGGACAGGTATCGTTTCGCTCGTTGCCGTCGGCTGGACCTATCTCGGTCTCATGGTGTTCGAGATGGCCCCGACACTTGATATGGCGGAAGCCGGTCCGGGAATGGCGATCTTCAACATCTTTGGTGAACGCTATGCCCTTGGCGGGCTCGGCATGGACCTTATCAGGTCGATCTGCAGGGTCGACGCCGGCTTCGGCGTATTCGATTCCGGCGGCGTCGATCTGGCCAAGGTCGGTTATGTCTTCATCATGTGGGCGGCCATGACCCTGGCGATGATGCTTCCGTCGGCAGCCCCCATGATTGCGACCTACGCGGAAATTGCTGAAACGGCCCGGGAGAAGCAGATTGCCGTCGTCTCTCCGATGGTGCTGATCGCGGGATACATTCTGGTCTGGCTGGCGTTCTGTCTGGCCGCCACGGTCGTTCAGGCGGTTCTCGCTCAGATGTCTCTGCTGTCGCCGGGTCTCGTGGCCTCGTCGCCTTATCTCGGCGCCAGCGTGCTTGCCGTCGCAGGTATCTACCAGTTCACGTCGATCAAGGCCGCCTGTCTGGCGAAATGCAGGAGGCCATTCGCGTTCTTCTTCGCCAACTGGAGCGACCGGACCGCCGGCGTCTTTCATCTTGGTGTGCGACAGGGCGTGACGTGCGTCGGCTGCTGCTGGGCGCTCATGCTGGTGATGTTCGCCGCCGGCCTGATGAATGTGATCTGGATTGCCGTTCTCGCAATCCTCATGGTTATGGAGAAAGTGCTGCCGCGTCCCGAGATCGTGACGCGCGGCAGCGGGGTTCTGTTCTTGATCTGGGCATCGGGGCTGCTGGCCCTTCAGAGTTAGTGTTGGGAGATATTTGATGGCATCAATCGAACCGTGGAGCCTGAAGGGCGAACTTGTGCTGAGTTGCAATTGCACCGTGTTCTGTCCCTGTGTGGTGTCTCTGGGGCTGCATCCGCCGACGGAAGGCTACTGCCAGACCTGGGCTGGCATCCGGATCGACGAGGGCAACTATGGCGACGTGGATCTGTCCGGGCGCCGGGTGGGCCTTCTGATCGAGATTCCCGGGAACATGAGCCGCGGGAACTGGACCGCAGCCGCCTATATCGACGAGAAGGCCGACGTTTACGCCGTCAAGCACCTGACGCGCATCTTCAGTGGCCGGGCCAAGGGCACGACGCATTTGCTGTCGATCCTGGTCGGACGGTTCCTGGGCGTGAACCAGGCGCCGATCTTCTACGAGAACGACGGGGAAACCCGCCGCTTCAAGATCCCGAAGATCATCGACGGCGAGGTGTCACCTGTAAACGGCGCCAACAAGGGCGAGCAGGTGGTGATCAAGAACAGCCAGTACTGGATCGCGCCCGACATCATCGTGGCCCAGTCGAGCCGCAGCAAGGTCCGGGCCTTCGGCCGCAACTGGGACTTTGCCGGGCGCAGTGCCGAGATTTGCGAACTCGACTGGTCTGGTCCGTAAGGGTCGCGCCTATTCCGGTACGGTGTCGGCCATGGACGGGCGTTGCGAGAATTCTTCGTACCACGCCGCAACACCCGGACGGCCTTCGCGCCAGCCGAGATCCATCATTCTGAAGTCGAGATAGCCGAGGGCGCTGGCGACAGCGATGGCGCCGATGTGTACGTTCTTCAGGTCGTCGAGGAACTGGTCCTCGATCTGTTGAATCGTGCGATGCAAACGGACCTTCTGGGACTCGATGAACTCGCCCCAGCGGAATTCCTCAGGCCTGAGAAACGTTTCGTAGCGCAGAGCGACGGCGGTGTCGCAGATGCCGTCACCGACGGCCTGCAGCCGCAGTGCGGAAATCCGCTCGGCGCGCGCCGTCGGGAAGATCGTTGCCGAATTGCTCAGGGTATCCAGATGTTCGCAGATGACGCGGGAATCGAATAATCCGCTGCCATCGCCAAGCACCAGCGTCGGGATCTTTCCGATGCTGTTGACGGCGTTGATGTCAGCGTTCGGGGCAACCGGCGTCACCGCGGCAGGGACGATTTCGACGGCCTCCTGCAGTCCCAGCTCATGGATGCAGACGACGACCTTGCGGGCGAACGGAGAGGCGGTGGCGTAAAACAGTTTCATTCTTTGTGATCCTGACTTCGAGGCGGGAGCAGGGGACTATACCGCAATATTGTGGCGCTTCCAGCGGCATGTCGCATTGATTCCATCCGGATCGCCGGGACAAAAAAAAGCCCCGGAACCGACCGGGCTCCGGGGCATGCAAGACTGGGATCGCCAAATGGCGACTTTGCTGAATTACCGGCTTCAGTCCGTGGGCTGCGGAACGATCCGCAGGTACGGCTTCAGCGTCTTCCATCCGTCTGGATATTTCTTCGCGGCGTCCTCGTCGGAAACGGTCGGAACGATGATGACGTCGTCGCCCTGCTGCCAGTTCACCGGCGTGCCGACCTGATGCTTGGCGGTCAGTTGCAGCGAGTCGATCACGCGCAGAACCTCGTCGAAGTTGCGGCCCGTGGTCATGGGATAGACCAGGATCAGCTTGATGGCCTTGTCGGGTCCGATGACGAACACGTTGCGCACCGTGGCGTTGTTGGCCGGAGTGCGGCCCTCGGAGGTGCCCGCCGTGTCGGCCGGAAGCATGCCGTAGAGCTTTGAGATCTCGAGATTTGTGTCGCCGATCATCGGGTAGTTCGGAGCGTGACCCTGAGTTTCCTCGATATCCTTGGACCACTCGGCGTGGTTTTCGACAGGGTCGACACTGAGGCCGATGATCTTGGCGTTGCGCTTCTCGAACTCGGGCTTGATGCGGGCCATGTAGCCGAGTTCCGTCGTGCAGACCGGCGTGAAGTCCTTCGGATGCGAGAACAGCACGCACCAGCCGTCGCCGATCCACTCATGGAAGCTGATCGTGCCCTCGGTTGTTTCTGCGGTGAAGTCGGGGGCGATGTCGCCAATTTTCAATGTCATCGGAACCTCTCCTGCATTGGATGGGTGTGTTTTTTGAGTTTTCGGAATGGGCCTCGGCCTGTGCCCGGCGTCATATCCGGACATCAATGGCCATATAAGTGCTGATATTAGATGACAGAAGGGGTGGCGGCGCAAGCGCCGTCTGGTCGCAACCGGATTTCTCATTCGCCCGGTCCGCGTACGCACTTTGTTGCGGATGAATGGGAATGACCGTGATAATGTCGGCGCGCGAATTCAAACCACGGAGGCTAGTAATGGGCTTTTTCGAGTTTATCAAATCTGCGGGCGAAGCCCTTGGAATTGGCGGTGACGACGCTCCCGAGGCGGAAGCCATCAAGGATGCCGTAGACAAGCTCGATCTCGGCAGTGACAAGGTCGAGGTCAAGGTTGACGGCGACAAGGCGGTCATCACCGGAAGTGCTGCGGATCAGTCAACGCTTGAGAAGATCATCCTGGCGGTCGGAAACACCAAGGGCATCGCGGGCGTTGAGGCCAATGTGGATGTTCCCGATGCCGGCGACCCGGTCTTTCATACTGTCGAGAGCGGCGATACGTTGAGCGCCATCGCCCAGAAGCATCTCGGCAGCGCGAACAAGTACATGGCGATTTTCGAGGCAAACAAGCCGATGTTGTCGCATCCGGACAAGATCTATCCCGGACAGGTTTTGCGCATTCCCAAGGACTGACGGGAACGCGCATCGAACAGGAGAGGCCGGGGCAGATGAAACCCCGGCTTCTTCGATTCATAGCGGTCAAAACGCGCGCAAAAAGCGTTGCAATTCACACCGTTTGATTTAAAGTCCGATTGTTCTCTAAAAAGAACAATCCCGATCTCAAACAGAACCTATACGGACCGAGAGGGGCCGCGATGTACAAAGGGGACGTCTCTCCGACGGAAACCTTCGAACGGCTGAACGCCGGAGCGAACACCTACCTCATTGACGTGCGGACGGACGCCGAATGGGCCTATGTGGGTGTTCCGGCATTCGATCGCCTTGTCAGGATCTGCTGGCAGTTCTTTCCGACGATGGAACGGAACCAGAATTTCGTCTCGGAGGTCGAAGCGTCGGGTATCCCGAAGGATGCGGAGATCTACCTGATCTGCCGGTCGGGCGTCCGGTCGGCTGCCGCCGCGGCGGCTCTCACGGAAGAGGGCTTCGCGAACTGCTACAACGTTGCGGAAGGCTTTGAGGGCGATCGGGACGGCCAGGGTCACAGAGGAACGGTCGGCGGCTGGAAGAAGGCCGGACTGCCATGGGTACAAGGATGAATGCACGCACACCGATAACCGCCGAATGGGGCGAGGCGACTAAGCTCGTCCGCGGTGGTCTGTCACGCTCGGAACATGGCGAGACGTCTGAAGCGCTCTACCTGAATTCCGGATTTGTCTATGAGGATGCGGAAACGGCTGCGGCCCGCTTTGCCGGCGAGGACGACGGATACGTTTACGCCCGCTACGGCAACCCGACCGTGACCATGTTCGAAGAACGGCTCCGGATCCTTGAAGGTGCTGAAGCATGCTACGCGACGGCCAGCGGGATGGCAGCCGTCTACGGGGCGCTGGCATGTCAGGTGAAGGCCGGCGATCACATCGTTGCGTCGCGGGCGTTGTTCGGGTCCTGTCACCAGATCGTCGCCAACATCCTGCCGCGGTTCGGCGTCACGTCGGAACTCGTCGACGGGACCGACCTTGACGCCTGGCGCGAGGCGATCGTGCCCGGCACCAAATGCGTGTTCCTGGAAACACCGTCCAATCCGGGGCTTGAGGTCATCGATCTCGGTGCGGTCTCGGAAATGGCGCACGCGGTCGGCGCGACCGTTGTCGTCGACAATGTGTTCGCGACACCCATTCTCCAGAAGCCCCTGGAATACGGCGCCGACGTGATCATCTATTCCGGCACCAAGCATATCGACGGGCAGGGACGCTGTCTCGGTGGCGCGATCCTCTCAACGGCAGAGTTCAAGGAAGATCTGATCAAGCCGCTGCTGCGGCACATCGGACCGGCCATCAGCCCGTTCAACGCCTGGGTGCTCCTGAAAGGTCTCGAGACACTGGGTCTGCGGGTGCGGGCGCAGAGCGCATCTGCGAGGACCGTTGCCGAGGCGCTGTCGGGCATCCCGGGCGTAAACAAGGTGCTTTATCCGCATCTCGACAACCATCCGCAGGTCGACCTGTGCCGGGCCCAGATGTCGGGCGGCGGTACGCTTGTCACCTTCGAGGTCGAGGGCGGCAGGGACCGGGCGTTCAACATCCTGCGGCGTCTCCAGCTGATCGACATCTCGAATAACCTCGGCGACTCCAAGTCGCTGATCACGCATCCGGCGAGCACGACGCACCGGGCGATCGGCGAGGAAGCCCGCGAGCGGGTCGGGATCACAGAGGGACTGCTGCGGCTTTCCGTCGGGCTCGAGGAAACGGATGATCTGATCGCTGACCTGACGCAGGCGGTTACGTCGGCCCGCTAAGGTCGGGCATTCTGTGCAAGTCAGGCTGCGTCCCATACGGGTGAGAAATCGAAGTCGCAGATCCGCTGGTTGCGCGAGCGCAGGCCATTGATCGCGGCCATGTCCTCATCATCGAGTGCGAAGTCGAACACGGCCAGATTGTCCCGGATCCGTTCCGGATTCGTCGATCTGGGAATGGCCGCGACGCCGTCCTGCTGAACATGCCAGCGCAGGATGACCTGCGCCGGGGAGCGGCCGTGTTTGCCAGCGATTTCGACGACGGCCGGTTCAGTCATGATTCCACTGGCGCGGCCCAGTGGGCAGTAGGACACGACAGCCAGGCCCTTCGCCCGGCATGCCGCGATCAGCGGATCCTGGTTCAGGAAGGGATGATATTCGACCTGATTGCAGGCCAGCGGATGGTCTGACAGGGACGCTGCTTCGTCGATCATTGCGATGGTGAAGTTGGAAACGCCGATATTGTGGGCCATGCCGGCGTTCCGCACATCATTCAGCGCCTTGATCGACTGGGGCAGGGGGATGCTCTTGGACGGCCAGTGAATGAGGATCAGATCGACCGCATCGAAGCCGAGCCGTTGCAGGCTGGCCTCGACCGACCGCTGCAGGTCGCCATCCGCAATATCCGTGTACCAGACCTTGGTCGTCAGGAAGATGTCGTCCCGGGGCACGCCCGATGCCCGGATCCCTTCGCCGACAGCGGCTTCGTTGCCGTACATGGCGGCGGTGTCGATGTGACGGTAACCGGCGTCAATGGCGCCGGCCACGAGCCGCGCGGCAGTCTCGCCTTCGAGCGTCCAGGTGCCGAATCCGATAGCGGGAATATTTGCTCCATTGGCCTCGATGCGGTGCATGATCTGGTTTTCCTTTGCGGATCTGTTCTTGTCAGACAATGTCGGGGATAGAAAATAGGCTTGTGCTCCAGCTCTGTCGACAAGGGTGTGCTGGAGCCGGGAGGATAAAGGTATGAACGGTCGCGGCTCGGAACGCAGAGGACCACCACGAGGTACGATCCTGTTTGCCGTGCTGTGCGCATTTTGCGTTCTGCTGCAGACGGATCAGGTAGTCGGCCAGGAAAGGACCATGTTTGAGGCGGCCCGAACAAATGACGTTGCCCGTATCGAGGCGTTGATCGCTGAGGGTGCCGAAATCGATGCGGTGGACGAGAACGGACGCACCGCGCTGCTGATCGCCACACACCGGAACAATATCGAGGCGGCAACGGTGCTGATCGACGCCGGGGCCGACGTCAATCGCAAGGACAATATCGAGGACAGTCCCTTTCTCTATGCCGGGGCGGAAGGACGGCTGGAGATCCTGCGCCTGATGCTGAAGGCGGGCGCCGATCTTGCCAGCACGAACCGTTACGGCGGAACGGCGCTTATTCCGGCCGCCCACCATGGCCACGTCGAGACGGTCCGGGAATTGCTGCAGACCAAAATCGACATCGATCACATCAACAAGCTCGGGTGGACCGCATTGCTGGAGGCGGTCATTCTCGGCGACGGCAGTCCGACCTATGTCGAGATTGTGCGCCTGCTGGTCGATGCCGGCGCGGATATGACGATCGCCGACCGGGACGGCGTGACGCCCCTTGCACACGCCGTGGCGCGCAGACAGGACGCCGTTGAGAGGCTGTTGCGGGAGAAGGGCGCCGTGAAATAGCCGTTCAGGCCTTGTCTGCCGACAGGATCATGTCGGCGGCCTTTTCGGCAATCATCAAGGCCGGAGAATTGGTGTTGCCGGATGTGATCGTGGGCATGACGGAGGCGTCGGCTACCCGAAGATTCTCAACGCCGCGGACGCGGAGTTCCGGATCGACAACCGATGCCTCGTCGGCACCCATGCGGCAGGTTCCGACCGGGTGAAAGATCGTCGTGCCGATATCACCAGCGGCATGAGCAAGGTCCTCGTCGCTCTGATGCCGGTCGCCCGGAAGGTATTCGCTCGGGCTGTATTGCTTCATCGGGGGCTGTTCGACAATCCGGCGGGTGAGCCTGATCGACTGTGCCGCCACCAGCCTGTCCTGTTCGGCTGACAGATAGTTCGGACTGATTGCGGGATGATCGTTCGCGTCAGCAGACGTGATGTGCACCGTGCCCCGGCTCTCGGGCCGGAGGTTGCACACGCTTGCCGTAATGGCGGGGAAATCGTGGAGTGGCTCTCCGAACTTGTCCAGGGACAGCGGCTGGACGTGGTACTGCACGTTGGCCGTCTCGAATGCCGGATCGGATTTTGCAAACACGCCGAGCTGGCTCGGGGCCATGGACATGGGACCGGACCGGGTGAGTATGTATTCCAGTCCGATACCGATCTTGCCAATCAGCGAGTTGGCCCGCTGATTGAGCGTCTTGACGCCCTCGACCTTGAAGATCGCGCGAAGCTGGAGGTGATCCTGGAGGTTTTCGCCGACAGCCGGCCGGTCGACGGCAACTTCGATGCCATGCTGTTGGAGTATTTCAGGGTTGCCGATACCGGAGAGCTCCAGAATCTGGATCGAGCCGATCGAGCCCGCGCAAAGTATGATTTCGCGCCGCGCAGTGAAGCGATGAGGAGCGCCGCTGACATCAGCCAATACTGCCGAGGCCTTGCCGTCTTTCAATGCCAATCCGCGGACCATGGCATGTGTAATCACCGAGAGGTTCTTTCGGCCGGCTGCTGGTCGCAGGAAAGCCTTTGACGTGTTCCAGCGCCAGCCGTTTCGCTGGTTGACCCTGAAATAGGACGAGCCTTCATTATCGCCGCGGTTGAAGTCCTCGACCTTCGGAATGCCGATGCACTCGGCCGCGTCGCGAAAGGCGTCAAGGATCTCCCAGGACAATCTCTGTTCCTCGACCCGCCACTCGCCTCCGGCGCCATGCATGTCGTCCGCACCGGCGTAATAGTCCTCGGACTTC
Source organism: Hyphomicrobiales bacterium (assembly GCA_965198845.1). Classification (GTDB taxonomy): domain Bacteria; phylum Pseudomonadota; class Alphaproteobacteria; order Rhizobiales; family JAJFHC01; genus CBDAQD01. Next base: position 3,290,242 of record CBDAQD010000002.1, on the reverse strand, counting down.
TTGAAGTAGGGCAGCACGTCGTCCCAGGCCCAGCCGGTATTGCCGAGCTGGCGCCAGTGATCATAATCGCGGGCCTGCCCGCGCATGTAGATCATGCCGTTGATCGATGAGCATCCGCCGAGCACTCGGCCGCGCGGATAGTTGAGCGCACGGCCGTTGAGGCCCGCATCGGGCTCCGTCTTGTATCCCCAGTCGATTTCCGGATGCCCCATGCAATAGAGATAACCGACGGGGATATGGATCCAGTGGTAAGTGTCCTTGCCGCCGGCCTCGAGCAAGGCAACTGAATGCCGGCCGTTCTCGGAAAGGCGGTTGGCCAGCGCACAGCCCGCGGTGCCTGCTCCAACGACCACAAAGTCGAATTCTGAATCCGCCGTATCCGCCATCGCCAATTCCCTCAAAACCAAATCACGATGCTATTCGGATACCGGACTGCGGGAAAGCCAAGCCGTTTATTCATAAACACGAGCCGTTGCCGACACTCAGGAGAATGTCCGGCTTGCACCCAGTTTGTGATGTTTTTGGACAAACCTCGGCATGGGGAAAATGTGCAAGGAGCAATCATCGTCCATCTGGCGACGGAAGCGGATGTACAGGTCACCTCGATGGATGGCCGTCGCAATCCATTTGACGTCAAACACTTAGCAGCCTAGAAATTGCGCGCTTTCTTTATGACACTTCATAGGCCTGCTTCGCCGAACACCCGATAAGATTCGCTCTTTGCGAGTCGCGGGCGGCGTGCGTCCTGGCCGATTTCCTCCTTCATTTGTTTTTTGGTGGACGCCCCACAGTCTTGTGCGGCTCCAATATGGTCTTTCGATGTACACACAGTTGCAGAAAATCTACGAGCGCCCTGCGGTGTTTTCTTTCTACACGGCAGAGAAACTCTGGACGCAGCCGCATCTCGCAAACCAGATGCTCCAATTCCACCTGAGCCAGGATACGGTGCTTGCATCGCGCCCGGTTGATGCCATCGACCGTGTGGTTGGCTGGATAGATCGGTCATTCGGATTGAATGGAAAATCAGTTTGTGATCTCGGGTGTGGCCCGGGGCTGTATTCGAACAGATTTGCGGGGCGTGGCGCAGTCGTCCATGGTTTGGACTTCTCCCGCAATTCAATTGACTATGCGCGAAAGCACGCGCCCTTGAATGCCGGACCGGTCACATATCAGGTTGCGGATTACCTGAAGGACCCGCTGCCGGAACAACAGGATCTGGTCACGTTGATCTATTGTGACCTATGCCCTCTCTCGCCCGTTCAGCGAAAATCGTTGTTGGCGAAAATCCGCCACACTTTGTCGTCCGGCGGAAAGTTCCTGTTTGACGTCTTTTCAACCAAGGCTTTTGACGGCGTCGTCGAGCGCGTTTCCTTTGAACGCAATCTTATGAACGGATTTTGGTCTGCTAATGATTACTTCGCATTCCAGCACACATTCCGATATGACCAAGAAGCGGTGTCTCTCGATCACTTCACCGTAATCGAGAAAGATCTTACCTGGGACGTTTACAACTGGCTGAAGTACTTCTCGCAAGACGAAATCCGTATCGAGCTTAAGCAGGCAGGTTTCGGGAGCATCGAGTTCACGGAAGGTTTCGGTCTTGATCCTTCCGATGAAACGACATTCGGTGTGATTGCCAGTGCGTAGCCTTGGACAAGCATCCTCCCTGTGGCATTGCACAGGGAGGGGCCGGCTGCACCAATCAGATCCAACATTGCAGGCGGAGCGCCGCCCGATACGACATGCTCGCAGCAATCGGCTTATGGCCGGGCGTTTCTGAGTTCGAGTCCTGGTGTCGGGCCGCGTTTATGTGCCTTCCAATGACGCGCAAGGATGGATGCCGGGCCTGAAGCGCTTCTTCCAGATGATCTGGTTTGGGTTCGCCCGGTATCAGATTTCGGCCACAGCACCAGTATGCGCCTCGGCTGCACCGATGATGTGCTTGTCGGCGGCGGCAACGACGTCGGCCAGTTCGTTGACCGCGTCTGCGCCTGGAAGACCTTCGGGCGGAGGCCGGTTGATCAGGTCGAGACAGATCTCGCGGGCCTGTTCGAAGGCGCCGCGGCGGCCTGACTTTTCGTAGCTGTCGCGGTCTTCGCGCATGAATGCTTCGGGCAGGTGCTGATCGCGGCAATAGCGCAGGGTATGGATCGAATCGAGAAAATGTCCGCCGGCCCGGATGTTCGGGATCTCTGCCCAGTTCAGGCTTTCGTCATCGACCGCGGGCACTTGAACATAACGCCGGTGCATGCCGCCGAGCTCGTTGTCGAGGACGGCCTGGACAGGACTGAACACGGTTGCACATTCAAGCTGGCCGACACCGCCCAGAATGTCCGCGCCTGACAGGGCAATATCCTGCCCGAGCAATGCTCTCTCAGCCATGGATTGCAGGTCGACATCAGGCGTATCGGATCCGGCGCCATAGGTGTGCGTGACGAGACCGAAGCCGCGTTTCATCAACTGGACCGCCATGGTCGCGGCCTGAAGCGATTCAACGCAGGACTGGAGCGCACTGCCGGTGCGCATGTCGAGCGTGAACATCAGGGGTGTCGCGATGACCGGTGTGCCCGGTGCAAGCACATGGGCGAGCGTCACCATGGCGAGGATTTCCGCTGCGGCCATCAGAACCAGGCCTGGCGGGGTGATCGGTGCGGTGCCGCCGGCCGACGGCAGGCTGCACGCATGAATTGGAACACCGTACTTCCCGCACTGAATGATTGCCTCGACATCCATCACCTTGAATTCGAGCGGCGAGAACGAGCAGGCGATACAGCTTGCAATCGGGCGGGCGCGCAGTTCGTCTTCGCCACCGGCGGCGATCGCGGCAATGCGCATCAGATATTCGACGTTGACCTTGTTGTAGGGCTGTATCCAGACGTGCTTGTCGGTTCGTGCAATCAACGATGCCAAGCCGTGGATATCCGATGTCAGCTCGTGGACGCCGTAGCAGAACGGATGGGCAATGAAGCCGACCTGGTCGAGACCGTTGGCGACAGCGGCGATGGTCGGAACGTCGTCGATCACCAGACTGCGGTACTTGCCGGTGTCCGGCTCGACGAATCCGTGTGCACCGGTGCCGGTGCGCATAATGAATGTGCCGTCCGCGCGCGGCAGCTGCATGTCCCGGTCAGGCCGTTTGCCGCAGAGCGTCACCTGCTTCGGCGTTGCTTCGAGCGCCTCGGCGACAAGTTCTTTCGGCAGTCGAAACCGGTCCGCATCGCTTCCCGGGGTGGCGCCTGCGTCGCGCATGGCTTGTGCCGCCTCCTTGTGCACAATCACCACGCCGTGGGACGTGAGCAATTCTATAGCCTTGTCCTTGAACCGGGCGATGGAGTCGTCATCAAGAAAGTGGAACCGTGGTCTGGGCGCCGGTGTTTCGGCCAGCGTGAAGGCGTCCGCGCGGACGGACTCGATTATCGGGCTTTCGCGCTTGCGGCGCCGCTGACGTTTACGTGGGTTTTCGTGTGCAGTGGTGCGTTCCATAGTCATCTCTCCCGCCAAAGGCGATTAGATCCTGATGGCACACACCATTTATTCGCTCACTGCCTGCCGACTTGAGCGAGAGCCGAAACTGTTCGTTGAATGAAGCCAGGTTCCGGCAATCGCTATAATACCGCTTTGAGGCGGTTCGGTCCATATGGATGGCGGACCGGGCGGTGCTATGCGAGTGCGGTTGTCCGCATCGGCTTGCCGTTGGCGGTCCAGTGGATGCCGCACTCGGTCTTGCCCTGACCGGCCCAGCGGCCGTCTCTGGTGCCGGGCTCTCCGGACTCCGAGGATTTGTGTGGAAGACAACCGACCCAAGATCAGAAACAGTTTGGCGTTGGACGCAATAATTCACTTGCAAAGTATTTGCAAAATATTGGGAGTAATAATTATAATATTTTATAACGCCAATTTTGTAAAAAATTAAAAATGAGAATCCTTTCAAAGCACGAATTTCAGCAAAAAATTCGTGATCCATTGTCGATCATACTCATCAGGTATGCAGCAATTCCGGTCTTGATCTATTTGGCGTATATGGGTCTTGTTGGTGTTATTTCTAATTGCTATGCAATTGGAGGATTTCGATCTTGGTTGGAATCACGTGATTTAACAACCTTTGGATATCGGGACGCTGGTCGCCTTTTTACGTGGCTCGCAATATTAGTACTTGCAGTTATGTTCAGTCTATTAACCGTTTGCGTCGCGTCAATTCAGATTTCTCGTAGAGTTCCACCACATGTGTTCCGGGTATTGGTGCGTATTGCAGCGGCGGCCACACTAGTGTGGGCCATGTATCTTTTCTGGGAATTTGACACGGCACTAAGGAATTTCGCCTACAAGTTTACGCGCGATTTTCTTAAACCGATTTACGAGAGTGAAGCACGCGGGCTGTTCATTTGGATTAAGGTGTTTACGCGCAGTGTGACTGTCATTGTCTTGCCAGCGGGTGCGTTTGGTGCGTTGGCGGCGGCAAGCCTTCTCCTGGTGAAGACTGAGACTGTTAAACAATTCGGCGTGAAGCTGAAATCAGCAGAGGGAGGTTTTGTCACGCTGAAGACGTTTCTTTCGGAACTGGAAAAGACCCCCTCTAAGGGGCCTCGAAAGCGGCAGATTTTGAAAGAAGGCGAGGCAAATTCCAACGAAATATTGGCCGACCTGAAGGATCGGACCGAGGCCGCAAGAAACCTGCTGCTTCTTGGTTCGGCGACGCTGACAGTGGCCACTCTTTTTTCTTACATCTGGTTTACTTGGCCAACAGAATTCATTGCTGACGCCGATTCTCGCAAACATCTGAGCTCGATGGCCGCGGGCTATACCTTTTTTTGGAGTGTTGGAATCTGCCTACTAATTGCTCTGATTTATGTGCCGACAATGATTCAACTCAGAAAGCTGTCGCTTCTGGTTGCTCTCTGCCATGGCAGTAAAATCCACAAAGATCAGATGCAATGGCTTCGGGATCGGGACATCACGTTCGTTGATCCGAAGGGTTTCAGGGAGCTGACCGCTATGCTTGCACCGCTTCTGGCCGCTCCCTTGGGAACGATCATGCAAAAGGTCCCAACCTTTTAGCCAAAATCTCAGCTTCTCTTGTTGAGAGCCTCAGCCGTTTGGATGCGTTATGTTAACGGGGACCGGCTTGCCGTTGGCGCTCCAGTGGATGCCGCACTCGGTCTTGCCCTGACCGGCCCAGCGGCCGTCTCTGGTGCCGGGTTCTCCAGACGCAGGCGACGTGCACGGGATGCAGCCGATGGACGGAAAACCAGCCGCCACAAGCGGATGAGCCGGCAGATCGTGCCTGGCCAGATAGTCAGACACCCGGTCTTGCGACCAGTTCGCCAGGGGGTTCACCTTGATCCGCCAGTCCGCAAGTTCAATCTGGGGCAAGGCCTCACGCGATCCGCCGTGGAACCTCTTGCGTCCGGTTACCCAGGCCTGAAAGCCCTGAAGTGCTCGTTCCAGCGGCTCGACCTTGCGGATTGTGCAGCACAGGTCCGGATTGTGTTGCCAGAGTGTGCCTGAGGGATCGAGATTACGAAGATCACTCTCAAGAGGCTGAATCGAACGTACGTCCGTGAGACCAAGCCTGTCGATCAGACGATTGCGGTGATCCAGCGTTTCTTCAAACAGCTTGCCGGTGTCGAGAAAGATCACCGGCGTCTTTGGGTCGATCTGCGAAACCATGTGGAGCAGAACGGCCGATTCCGCTCCGAATGAGGAGACAAGCGCGATGCGGGCAGGGAAGACATCGCGAATAAGAATACGGAGCAGGGCAGGGCCGTCGAGGTCCTGATACTCGTCCAGATTGTTGAGGGCGATACTCACGGTGAGCTGCTGTGACGCAGGTGATCGATCACCGCCGGCGCGAAACCACGGGATGGAACGTAACTGCGCTGATAGGACAGGGTCATCGACGTCGCGGCCTTTTGCCAGACGTCCCGGTCGTGACGCTCAGGTATCTCGAAGGCATCGAAGCCACACTGGCGCATCATGGCCAGCTGATCGGGAAGGACATGGCCCGTGGCTCTGAGCTCGCCCGCGAATTCAAGATGGTTGCGGATCTGGCGGCCTTGCGAATACGCGCGACCGTCGGCAAAAGCCGGAAAAGTCAGGGCGATCAGGTGCAAGGCGCCGAGATAATCGACAAGTTCATCCGGCAGGCGGTCGTTCGGAAGAGCCACACCAAGGCGGCCGCCATGTGCCTTGAGGCTTTCGAACTCACGCTGAAGACGATCGAAGCCGACGATGACATCGGAGCCCTCAGGCAGTGCTTCGTCTTCCTCGAGGGCGAGCCATTCGTCATCCAGGAATTCACCGTGTTTAAGCAGTGGCATAGAGGGCCTCCTTGAAGGGTTCGGCTCCGAGACGCCGGTAGGTGTCGATGAAGGGCTCGCCGTCATTGCGGACCGCCAGGTACGTGTCGACCACGGTCTCAATGGCGTCGCCGATCTCGTCGCCCGAGAAGCCCGGGCCCAGGATCTTGCCGATCGACGCATTCTCGTCGGCGCTGCCGCCGAGGGTGATCTGGTAGAACTCCTTGCCCTTCTTGTCGACGCCGAGAATGCCGATATGGCCGACATGGTGGTGTCCGCAGGCGTTGATGCAGCCCGAGATCTTGATCTTGAGCGGTCCGACATCGTGCTGGCGCTTGATGTTTTCGAACCGGGTGCTGATCTCCTGTGCGATCGGGATCGAGCGCGCGGTCGCCAGCGCGCAATAGTCGAGTCCGGGGCAGGAGATGATATCCGTCACCAGACCGATGTTCGCGGTCGCAAGCTCAGCTTCGCGCAGTCCTTCCCAAACGGCGAACAGATCCGACTGTTTCACACTCGGCAGAACGAGGTTCTGTTCATGAGTGACCCGGATTTCGCCGAAGCTGTACCTGTCAGCGAGATCGGCGACGACGCGCATCTGCTCTGCCGTCGCATCCCCCGGGATGCCCCCGATCGGCTTGAGGGAAATGTTGGCAATAGCGTAGCCCGGCACCTTGTGGTCGGAGATGTTGGCGCGGACCCAGAAGTCGAATTCTCGATTTTCGAGGCGGGCGAGATCGAGGGCGCGGTCACGCTCCGGCAAATCTTCATAGGCCGGTGTCGCGAAATAGCTCCAGATACGCTCCAGTTCACGAGGGTCGGCCGCAACGGCGGGAGCGTCGATGCGCGCGAACTCTTCTTCCACAAGCCGCGTGAATTCCTCGGCTCCTGTTTCATGTACCAGGATCTTGATGCGGGCCTTGTATTTGTTGTCGCGGCGTCCGAGCAGGTTGTAGACCCGCATGATCGCCTCGAGATAGGGCAGGAGGTCGGCCTCCGGCAGCCAGTCACGGACGGTAACGCCGATCATTGGCGTGCGGCCCTGGCCGCCGCCGACGATCACCTCGTAACCGGGCTCCCCGGATTCGTTGCGGTGCATCCTCAGGCCGATGTCATGGACCTTGACCGCGGCACGGTCGTTGGGCGAGCCCGTCACCGCGATCTTGAACTTGCGCGGAAGATAGGTGAATTCCGGGTGCAGGCTCGACCACTGGCGGATCAGTTCGCAGACCGGACGGGGATCGGAAATCTCGTCCGCCGCGACACCTGCCCACTGGTCGGAGGTGACATTGCGGATGCAGTTGCCGCTGGTCTGGATGGCGTGCATCTCCACGTCGGCGAGGTCGTCGAGGAGATCCGGCACCTCTTCCAGCCTGGGCCAGTTGTACTGGATGTTCTGGCGCGTGGTGAAGTGACCGTAGTCACGGTCGTATTTCTCGGCGATGTAGGCCAGCTGCCGCAACTGGATGGACGACAGCGTGCCGTAGGGAATGGCGACGCGCAGCATATAGGCGTGAAGCTGCAGGTAGAGTCCGTTCATCAGCCGGAGCGGCTTGAACTCTTCTTCCGTGATTTCGCCTGCGAGGCGTCTGGCGACCTGTTCGCGGAACTGGGCCACCCGTTCCCGCACGAAGCGGTCGTCAAATTCGTCGTAACGATACATCGATCAGTTATCCCTGAAGTTCGACCGGACCGGCGCTGCCGCCGATGCCGCTGCCCTGCTTGCCGAGGTCGGCCCTGATGGTCGGTCCGAGCGTACGGATACGCTCCCGGATATGTGCCGGCCTGGCACCGGCTTCGTTCTTCTCGACGTCGATCAGGTATGGGTCGACGATGAGGTTGGCGGCCTTGTCCGCCTCACCCTTGAGCTCGAGTGCCGACCAGGCCTGCTTCTCTTCGGCGACGCAGGCGTCGTTGATGTCCTCCGACCAGGTGCCCGCCCGTGTCAGGAAGACCACGGCGCCGGAATGAAGTGAATTTGCTGTGAGCGACTTTCCAATCATGAGGCGACCTCCTCTGGAACTGCCGGTACACCGGCCAGCTTCGGGACGACAGGGAAGGGGATGATGTCCGATCCGGCGTCCTCCTGGGTTTCTTCAATAAACTTCGCGGCACCAGGCCGTCTGAGTCCGACATAGATGATGGCGGGTCCTGCAATCGCTTCGCTGCGTATGGTGCGGCGAAGCTGGTCGATACGCGTCGTTACGCATTTCTCATTGGGCAAAGTGCCGTTCTCGACAATGACGACGGGAGTGGCCGGGTTGATGCCGGCTTCGAGCAGGCGCTGCTCGATATGGCCGGACTTTCCGACGCCCATATAGATCGCAAACGCCGTGCCCGGTTCGGCCAGCCTGATCCAGTTATGTTCGGCCGCTCCGTCCTCGGTCATGCCCGTCAGGAGCGTGAAGCTGCGGTGTTCTCCACGTGTCGTCAGCGGCAGCTTGATCGATGCGGCACAGGCGGCGGCGGCCGTAATGCCCGGGACGATCTCCACGGGAATATCATGGGCCTCAAGTGCGGCCTGTTCTTCGCCGCCGCGGCCGAAGATATAGGGATCGCCGCCCTTGAGGCGTACAACGACGTGTCCGCTGAGTGCATGATCGACCAGGATGGCGTTGATCTCATCCTGACGGATGGACGGTTTACCAGGCGTCTTGCCGACGGAAATGCGGATCGCATCGCGGCGGGCATATTCCAGAATGCCTTCGCCGACCAGACGGTCATAGACGATGACATCGGCCTCCTGAAGGCGGCGCTGCGCCTTGAGAGTGAGTAGGTCTGGGTCGCCCGGGCCGGCCCCGACTAGGGCGACCGATCCGATATTGTCCGAGTTTGCCGTCCGGCTTTCCTCGTCTATGGCGTCTTCGACGGCGGCCGCATAACCGGTCTCGTCGCCGGCAAGGAACCGGTCCCGGATGGGTCCGAAGAAGAACGAGCCCCAGAAGTGTCTGCGGGCCGGCCCCTCAGGCAATGCCTTGGCGATCCTGTCACGCAGGCTCTCCGCTCTGCGGGCGAGTGTGCCCAGAGCAGGCGGGAGCCAGGACTCAAGGTGAGCCTTGATGCGTCGGGCGAGAACCGGCGCCGTTCCTTCCGTGCCGATCGCGACGACGACCGGGTCCCGGTCGACAATGGCGGGTGTGTAGAAACTGCATAGATCCGGCGCATCGACGATGTTGACCGGAATGTTGTGCTGCCTGGCCGCCGCCGAGACACGTGCATCCGTCGCTGGATCTCCCGAGGATGCATACACGAGTGCGGCGCCGTGAACATCTTCGTCGCGAAACGCTCTTGTGGTCCAGGAAATGCGGCCGGCCTCGAACAGGCCGGACAGTTCGTCGTTCAGTTCTTCCGCGATCACCAGGACGCGCGCGCCGGTCCTCAGCACCAGTCTCAGTTTCTGGGCGATGGCCTCGCTGTTGCCGACCGCCACCACCTTTCGGCCCTCGAGGTCGAGGAATACAGGAAAATATTTCATGACATGCTCCCCGGTCGCTCAGCCGGCTAGTCCGGCCAGGGTCAGTTCCAGGCCGTCGAGTTCTTCGGACCATATGATCTGGCAGCTCAACCGCGAGGTTTCGCTTAAGCCGGGCACCTCGTCGAGGGCATCTTCCTCGTCATCGCGTGGCGCATGCAGTGTGCCCGACCAGGCAGGGGAGACATGGACGTGACAGGTTCCGCATTCAGAAGCGCCGCCGCAGATCGCTTCCATGGGTAGTCCATGCTCACGGATGATCTCCATGACGCGCCAACCGGGGACTGCATCAAGCTGATAGGTGCCGCCTTCGTGGTCAGTGACTTTGATGATACCCATTGTGGACTTCCCGTGTTCCGTTCCGTTTGTCCGTTGCTTGGCCTTGAACTACGGCCGATCTGCGTTCATTCTGGTGGCCGTCTGGTGCCGTTATCGCGGTGTTTGATTTAACGAACAAGTTCGTTGGTAACGATACCTTCAGGTTTTCTTCAGGAGAATTCGTCAGTTTGCGTTATAATTCAGCGAAACGACGGCCTCCTGATCCGGTTCGGGGAATATAGTCGTTCTTTTTAACGAACGCAACGGTAGAAATAAGGAACAATCATGGCTAGACAACCGGCTCGGCGAACGGGCAAGGAAGCGGGACAGGAAGTGCCGCCCAGGCTCGGAAAGACGATTCAGAGGTTGCGGAAGGCCTACAACATGTCGCTTGGAGAACTGTCCGAACAGTCGGGGGTCGCCAAGTCGATTATTTCCCAGATCGAACGCAACGAGACGAATCCCACGATCGGGACGGTCGGACGGATCAGCCAGGCTCTGGACACGACCATCGAGGATGTGCTGCGCAACGACGAGGCCAGCAATTTCCTGGAGTGCGCAGGGCGCAATGCGATCCCGGTCCTGACCAGCGAGGACGGTCTGTGCACGCTTGCCATCGTCGGCTGGCTGAACGTGGTCGACACGGTGCAGTGGTACGACTTCCGTGCCAAGCCGGGCGGCGTGCTCGAATCAGAACCCCACCAGCCGGGCTGCGTAGAGAACCTGAGCGTCCTGAAGGGTGAGCTTGAGGTTGATGTCGCGGGAGAAACCCGTCTGGTCAAGGCGGGGCAGACGCTGCGGTACAGGGGCGACCGGGATCACAAGATCACGAATGTGGGAACCGAAGATGCCCACGCCACGATGGTCGACATTCTGAAGATTGCCATTTTCGACTGAACTTCATCAGGACTGAGGCGTTTGCCGGGTGTCATTCCCGGAAGAAGCCGACGAGGTGATCGATCAGGGCGCGGACGCGGGCCGTCAGATGCCGGTTCGGCGGATAGAGCGCGTAGAGCCCGAGTTCGATGGTCTCGTATTCTTCGAACAGGGTCTTGAGTGCACCGGTCGCCAGGAAGTGCTCCATGGCATAGAGCGGGCAGCGGCCGATCCCGAGCCCCTGAGCGGCCATTTCCGCGACGGCCCGTGGCGCATTGGCGTGGAACGACCCTGAAACCCTGACCGCGACGTCTTCGCCGTTTACCCGGAACCGCCAGTTGCTCGGCTCGATCTGCGCTTCGGGAATGATGCAGTTATGAGTGGCGAGCGCACTGGGATGGGTCGGCTCGCCGTGGCGTTTCAGATAGTCGGGAGACGCGCAGACGACGAGTCGCATGTCTTTGAGCTTGCGTGCAATCAGCGTCGAGTCCTGTAGCGTCGCAATCCGGATGGCAAGGTCGAAACCCTCCTCGACAACCGCAACACGCTGATCCGTCAGGTGCAGATCGACGGTCACCTTGGGATGTTCGGCGAGGAACGGCCCGAGAGCGGATATCAGGTTCACGCTTCCGAATCCCGTCGGCGCGGTCATGCGGATCGGGCCGGCCAGTTCGGACTGGCGGTCCTGAACGACGGCTTCAAGCTCGTCGAACTGGTCGAGCAGGGGGCGGCACCGGTCGAGATAGGCACGGCCGACATCGGTCAGGACGACGCTCCGGGTCGTGCGGTTGAAGAGTTGCGCGCCGAGCCGCTCCTCGAGCTGGCGGACATACTTGCTGGTCAGCTTGGTGGTGATGCCAAGCCGTTTCGCTGCCGCCGTGAAGGATCCTTCGGTGGCGACCGCTGCAAATGTCCGCATGCCTTCGATTGTGTCCATCTTCTACCCACCTTGACGGTCAACGACGCGATTATCCCCGAATTGGATATAATGAGTCCACATTTCTATCGGTTATCTTCGAATTGGCGCGGATGTACATAGTTGAGGTGGGCGGAACACGTCCGTTACATGCAACTCGAGCCAGAGGAAGAGGACGGATCATGCAAATGCAATCCAATCTGACACTCGTCGATCAGTCTCCGGCTGTCGGCGCCGAAGAGACTTTCGAGGGAACGTGGCCGTTCAGGGCGCGTTACACAGAGGCCCCCGGATTCCCGATGCATTATGTCGATGAGGGGGAGGGGCACGAAACGCTTCTCCTGCTTCATGGCGAACCGACATGGGGATATCTCTTCAGGCAGCAAATCCCGGTCTGGGCGAAGCACGCCCGCGTCGTGGCGCCGGACCACATGGGCTTCGGCAAGAGCGCGGCACCTCAGGACCGCACCTATTGGCTCCAGGACCACATCGACAACATCGAGGCGCTCGTGCTCGACCTGGATCTGACGGATATCACGCTCGTCATGCACGATTTCGGCGGGCCTGTCGGAATGGGCCTTGCCGCGCGCCATCCGGAACGGATCAAGCGCATTGTATCAGTGAACGGTCCGACACCTTTCGGGCAGGCCGACCTGATCGACCGCCTGACGGCCAATGCGGGCGTCTCACCGTGGTTTCAATGGATACTGCAGGCAGAGGAGAAGGGCATCCTGGAACAGGTGCTCGGTCATCTCGACTTCAATATTCTCTCGACGCTCAAGTTGAACGGCTTCGTTCGAAACGAGATCGTCTCGGACACCTGGATCAATGCCTACCGGGCTCCGTTCCCGACGCCTTCACATGCAGCCGGTGCCATCGGTTGGGCAAAGGGATTCGCGACCGGGGCACATCAGTTTGAAATCCCTGATGAGACAGCAAAGGCGGAGGTCCTGAGCAAGCCGGCGCTTGCCATCTGGGGCGAGCAGGACCGGACGCTTCACGGCGAGCAGTTTCTGCCGCTGTTCAGTGAACTCTATCCCCGGGCGCAGATCCGGCGGCTGCCGAACGCGGGGCACTACAGTCCCGAAGACGCACCGGAAGAGGTCGCGCGGCTGGTGTCCGACTTTGTCTTGTCAGTCTAGCTCCCCTTGATGATAGCCGGTGCGATCATTTCGTGCCGCCGTTCTCGACCGGCCGGTTGCCCTATGCGGACCGGCCGGTTGGCTTTTGTGCAGTCAACTTCGGGGACAAAGCCCGATCGGATGTCAAAAGATAATTATCCCCGATTTGACCATAATAACTCTATGAATTGGTGGATTATCTTCGATCCGAGGTGATGCTAATTGAAGATCAGCGGCAAGGAACTGCCGCGTGTCATGCAGACGAAGAAAGACTGATTTGAGAGGTACTCCCCATGTCCAACGCAATCCGAATTCATCGCCACGCACTTTCCGGGCACTGCCACCGGGTCGAGCTTTTTGCAGGTCTCGCCGGGATCGATCATGAACTGGTCGACGTCGACCTCGCCGCCGGCGAACACAAGCAGGAACCGTTCCTTTCCCTCAATCCGTTTGCCAAGGTGCCCGTGATCGAGGATGGCGGAACCGTCATTTCTGATTCAAACGCGATCCTTGTCTATCTCGCCAAGAAATATGCGCCAGACTGGTTGCCGGAAGACGCGGCTGAAGCGGCCGAGGTTCAGAAGTTCCTGTCCCTGGCGGCCGGCGACATTGCATACGGTCCGGCGGCGGCCCGCCTCGTGACTGTATTCGGCGCAGGCCTCGATGCCGACGTGGCCAAGGGCATCGCCGCAACGGTATTCGGCAAACTCGAAAAGCACCTGGAAGGGGTGTGATTCCCATATGGCGTCGTTTTTGTGCGGCGAATTCCATTCTGCCAATCATGCTGCGAGCGCGTCTTGCGCGACTGTTTGGTTGTCGTTGGCGCATTTTGGTGGCTTCCATTGGTCGCCACGGTTCAGACGCGGTACTATGGTGGTCCACGCCCCGTCGAAGCGTCCAGACTTGAGCAGTGCGCGGAAGCTCAGGACCCCTTGGCCGCCATCGCGCCCCCAGCGTTGCCCAGAGCGTTTCATCCGGCTTGTCACCAAGACCTTGTTCGCCGCCTCCACCGCACCCGATCCGATTGCGAAGCCCACGCTGGCTGCTTGCGCGTAGTTCATGCGGCTGCGGTTGTTGCGGAAGTAGCCCAGTTCCGCTCGGATGCCGTCGGCCTTTGTCACCTTCCGCACCAGGTAGCGCAAGGCATCAATCACCTTGCTGGCACCCTTGGGGTCGTGGCGCAGCACATGCCGCCATTTCTCGAACCAGGTCTTTGCCGCAGCCGTGCCTTTGCCGAACGCGGCGTCGGCGGCAGCGCTCAAATGCTGAGCCGCGTGCCAGAAGTCGACCAGGATCACGTCGGGTTGCAGCGATTCCAGAAATGTCCAGTTGTCCTTCGTTCCGTCAGCAACGGCTGCAAGCTTCAGATCAGGCTTGCGCGCGATCCAGTGGGAAACTTCAGCCTTCAACTGCGACTTGAGACTCTTCTTGCAAGCCTCCGGGAAACGCCCGAAGTACCGGCTTTCCAGCATGTTTCCCTTGTCATCAACCAATGCGACGACGCCGCATGAAGCCTCGCGCCAGCCTGCATTGGTGGCCTTCTCCTGCACCGTCTCGGCGTTCATGTGCACCATGACCCCGTCGAGGGAAACAAGCACCGACACGGCAGCCTCAGGCAGTTCCTCCTGGTTGCGCAGTTCTGCCAGCAATTCGTCGCAACAATCGTCCATGCAGTTCCCGGCCTCCCCGGAAAGTCTGATCAGAGAAGCCACCGAGGGCCCTTCGCCGCACAGCCTCGCCCAGACGTCTTCGCTCTCGCGGGCTGTCAGAGCGCTCATCAGGCACATTGAAAGGCCCGCCGCCGCCGGCGTCAGTCCACCAGCAGTCAGGCCCAGCATACTTTCGGCAGGGACCAGCGCTGCGCCACCACACGAGGGACGGTAACGTGATCGGTCAAAGTTTACCGGACCGAACGTCGTCATTGCCCGGCCCGGAGTGACCTCGGCCTTGCGATAGGTCGTCGCGTCCATTTCCAGCGACGGTCCGTGGTCGTCAAGCATCTCGAATGCATCAGTCAGGACCGAACGAGCAAGCCCGCAGATCATTTCCCGAAACGCTGTCTCGGCCGAGAGAGGGTTGTCTCGGAACATGTCCGCGAGATTTGTCGCCAGGCCCAGTTCGGTGGCATGCAAAGCCAGAAGGTGCCCTATATCCGCGAGGTTTTTCTTTGTCGGGCTGTCGGCTGTATCTTTTTCGTTGATGTTGGCAACAGAGGTTCCTGGCAGTAGGTTGTGCATCGGAGCGTTCCTTTTTTTGTGCGTCCCCCTCGTCATGGGAATTCGAGACATTGCACATCCAAGGGGCGCTCCGCCACACCGGAACAGTCCCGGTCCTGCAGTGAAAATGGAAAAATCGCAGCCCGCGCGTCGATTTTTCGCGAAATCGGCCAAATTCGCCGCGACCACCAGATCCGACTTCAAAAATATCAAGTGATTACAACCATCTAGCCGAAACGCCTTCTGCCATACAGAAATCACACCCCCTGGAAGGGCGGTCATTCCTGGCCGGCGACCGACCCACCATCGCCGATGTGGCGATCTACAGCTATACCGCCCATGCGCCGGAAGGGAATGTTTCCCTTCAGGACTACCCCAATATCCGCGCGCTTCTCGCGCGTATCGAAGGGCTGAATGGATTCGTGTCTATGCAGGCGACGAAGGTGGGCCTGGCGGCCTGATTTCACGGCGGATGTGCGGGCGGCCGATGTGCCGCCCGTTCCGCCACCGGTTTCCGAAGGTTATGATGCAGCAGATGGACCAGGCAACAACCGACCACTCACCGTTTCACGCCGGCGAACAGGCGATCCAGACGCGGCTTGGGCTGCGCGAAACCATGGATCACTTCGGCCGTCGCATGATCCGCGACCAAATGCCGGACCAGCACCGGGAATTCTACGCACAATTGCCCTTCGTTGCGGTTGGCAGCGTTGATACCGAAGGCTGGCCCTGGGCCTCCATCGTACCGGGCAAGCCCGGGTTCATAACCTCACCGGATCCCGAAAAGCTTGTGATCCACGCAAACGCAGTACCGGGCGATCCTCTGGCGGATGCCATCGAACCGGGAGCGCCGCTCGGACTTCTGGGTATTGAACTCGGCACGCGCCGCCGCAACCGCGTCAATGTGCATGTAACTGAATCCAAACGGGGCGAAACCGTCCTCGCGGTCGATCAGTCGTTCGGCAACTGTCCGCAATACATCCAGACACGGAGCCTCGAATTCGTGCGCGATCCCTCTGCATCGCCTGCCGGCCCGGCGGCGGTTGCGCTCACGACGCTCGATGATGAGGCGCGCGAGATGATCAGGTCAGCGGACACGTTCTTCGTGTCGAGCTATGTGGAATCCGAACAAGGCGCCAGGAACGAAGGCGTTGACGTGTCGCATCGCGGTGGCCGCCCCGGCTTCGTCAAGGTCGATGACGACACGCTGACCGTGCCGGACTTCTCCGGGAACAAACACTTCAACACACTGGGCAACTTCTATTCCAATCCGAAGGCCGGACTGGTCTTTGTCGACTTCGAAACCGGCGATCTGCTCATGCTCACGGGGACCGTTGAAATCCTTTGGGAGGATGACCCGGCGGTTCACGCCTTCAAGGGGGCGGAGCGGGCCTGGCGGTTTTCGCTCGATCACGGGATTCGGCTGAAAGATGCTCTGCCTTTGCGATGGTCGTTCGGCGAATTCTCCCCCAACAGCTTGATTACGGGCGACTGGAAGGAGGCGGACGCGGTGATTGCAGCGGAAGCGAAACGTGAGGCCTGGCGCGATTATCGCGTCACGCGCGTCGAGGACGAAAGCGAGATCATTCGGTCGTTCTATCTCGAGCCGGCCGATGGCGATGGGCTCCTTCCTTTCGAGGCGGGACAGTTCCTGACGATCCGCGTCTCTCCGGAAGCGTGCGATAAGCCTGTTATCCGGACCTATACCCTGTCTTCCGCGCCCGCGGACGGACACTACCGGATATCGGTCAAGAGAGAGCCGGCGCGGTCGGAGGATGTTCCGGCAGGGGTCGTTTCAAACCACCTGCACGACACCGTGAAGGTTGGCGACATCATCGAAGCCAAGGCGCCGAAAGGCGATTTCGTGATCGATGCGGCCGAGACACGACCTGCGGTTCTGCTTGCCGGCGGTGTCGGTATCACGCCGATGATTTCCATGGCGCGTCACGTCGCCGTCGAGGGCCAACGGACACGGCGCCTGCGTCCGCTCACCATCTTTCATGCCGCGCAGACGACCGGCCAGCGCGCCTTCTTCAAGCGCTTCAAGTGGTTGGAACAGGCGACAGAAGGCCGGATCCGCTACTACTCGTTTATTGACCGTCCCGCCGAGGGCGAGCAACCCGGCGTCGACTTCAACGGCCGCGGCCACATTTCAACTGATGCACTGCGGCAGGTGCTGTCGCTCGACGACTATGACTTCTATCTCTGCGGCCCGGCGCCGTTCATGCAGGCCAACTACGACAACCTCCGCGAACTGGGCGTGCGCGATGCGCGGATCTTCGCGGAGGCGTTCGGGCCGGCTTCGCTCAAGCGGCGCCCGGACGAAGGAGGCGGCGTCGCCTTTGAGCCGGAAGAGGAAGCGGATCAGGCAGTCATCAGTTTTGCCAAGTCAGGCTTCGAGCAGAGCTGGACCGCTGGTGATGCCACGATACTGGAGACTGCCGAGGACCATGGTCTGAACCCTGAATACGGTTGTCGCAGCGGTACCTGCGGCACGTGCGCCGTAAAGCTGAAGGCGGGTGAGGTGGCTTACCGCACCGAGCCGAAGGCCACCCGGGCGGATGACGAGGTGCTGATCTGCTGCGCGGTGCCGGCCAAAGGATCGGATACGATCGAAATTGAACTCTGAAGGCGGGATGGATCAAACCGCGAGACAGCGCATGTCTAAGGCTGCCTAGTCCTTGCGGACGGTCTTCTCGCTCTCCAGGATCTCCGATACCCATTCGGGCACCTTGAGCCCGGCGGCAACTTTCGCATCAAGTTCTGTCTCCAGCTCCCTGATGCGTTCCAGGCTTTGAATGACTTCATCCAGCCGCTCGTAGGGCACGACGACAACGCCGTCCCGGTCCGCGACGATCATATCGCCGGTTTCGACTTCCTGGCCTCCGATCTGGACCGGGAATCCAACCGTTCCTGGCCCCGACATGTGAGGGGACGCAGGCGTGATGCCGGTACACCAGACAGGTAGCCCGACCGGTACGATGCCGGTGTAATCGCGCACCGGACCATCGGTGACGAATCCGGCCGCACCGCAGTTCTTCATCATGCCGATAAGCCGGTCGCCGGCCGCCGCGCAGCCGGAATGGGCGTCGAAGGCGGCCACGACAATTTCACCGCCCTGGATGAAATTGAGTGCCGCGAATGTGGCCAGTACGTCGGCGGCCCCGTTGTTCGCGGTCAGGGCGGGGCCGGCGGCAACGCAATGCAGATCACGCCCGGCACCGAGAGGCTGAATGTCGGACGACAAGGCTCCGCCGCCGTAGAGGGCATCCACGACGAAACCTGTCGGCACACCCTGGAATGCGGCGATCTGTTCATCCGACGGACGGCGTATCGAGGACTTTACGGTCAGGGTCGGCGGGGCTTCGATCATCTGCGTATTCCAGTCCGGTCAGCGTTAGACGCAACGTCCGCCATCGACCTCGAGGCAGACACCGGTCAGGAATTCGGCGTCCGGGGACGCAAGGAACAGAGCCGTGTTGGCGATGTCTTCCGGTTTGCTGAAACGGCCAAGCGGAATTGTCTGCATGAAGCGTTCCCTGATCTCGGGCGTATCTTCACCGCCCATGAACTCCGCGGTCAGGCCCGTCTCGCCGATCACCGGATTGATTGCGCAGACCCGGATCTTGTCGGGGGCAAGCTCTACTGCCATGGACTTGGTCATCGTGATGACCGCGCCCTTCGAGCTGTTATACCAGGTGAGTCCCGGTCTCGGGCGCACGCCGGCAGTGGAGGCGATGTTGATGATCGTTCCGCCGCCCTGTTCGCGCATCACGGGTACGGCGGCATGGGCTGAGTGGAAAATGCTCTTCACGTTGACCGCATAGACCTTGTCGAATGTGGCCTCGTCGACATCGAGCATCGGACCGTTGCGATGGGTCACGCCCGCGTTGTTCACCACGACGTCGAGGCGTCCGTATTGCTCAATCGCGGCCTGCACCATCTTGTTCACGTCGTCGGCGAGGGTGACATCCGTGTTCACGAAATGCGCCTTGCCGCCGGACTGTTCGATCTCGTTTGCGACGCGGGTTCCGCCCTGGCCGTTGATGTCGGCGATGATCACGCTGGCGCCCTCGGCCGCGTATTGCTTGGCGATGCCTTCGCCGAAGCCCGAACCGGCGCCGGTGACGACGGCAACCTTGCCTTCCAGCTTCATGCGTTTCCTCCACTCTTTCTTCTATTTGGCTGTCAGTATGAAGCCGTAGACCTTGCGTTCAAGCGGTTTCTTTGCTTGCCTGTCGGACCTCAATCAAATGCGTAAGTCACGGAGCGAATGAGCCAGTCTTTCGACAAAATCCTCGACCGGGCAGCCGACCACCATGGCGGTCACAAGGCGGTCGAGAAGCTGCTGCCAAAGGTTGCCGGTGACAAGGCGCTCGCCAGGGTGCCGGACGACCGTCTCCTGTCATTGATGACGAAATGCATCTTCCAGTCCGGTTTCAACTGGAAGGTGATCGAGAACAAGTGGCCGGGGTTCGAAGAGGCGTTCGAAGGCTTCGATCTCCGAAAAATGGCATTTCTCAACGATGAGCAACTTGATGCTCTCGGCAGGGACACGCGCATCGTCCGGAACATGCAGAAGATCATCACGGTGCCGAAGAACGCCCAGTTCATGCTGGATGTTTCGAAGGAGCATGGCAGCTTCGCGAAGTTTATCGCCGAATGGCCTCCAACCGATCAGACAGGTCTCTGGGCCGTGCTGAAGAAACGGGGTGCGCGTCTCGGCGGCGCGACGGCGCAATATTTCCTCAGGTTTGCGGGCAAGGACAGTTTCATCATCTCGCGCGACGT
Source organism: Hyphomicrobiales bacterium (assembly GCA_965198845.1). Lineage (GTDB taxonomy): Bacteria > Pseudomonadota > Alphaproteobacteria > Rhizobiales > JAJFHC01 > CBDAQD01. The sequence goes on along the minus strand of CBDAQD010000002.1, from coordinate 3,270,236 downwards.
TTCGCTCTGCCTCAAGGCCAGCGGTGTGATCACCGTCGATACGCCGACATCGAAGAAGGATCTGGCCGCCGTTCAGGACGCGTTTAATGCATGGCATGAAGAAACCGGCCGTCCTTACGTGCATCTTAGCCGGATCGCGGCCATGTCGGTCGGGCCGCACTGATCAGCCGCGATGACTGTTTCTCCCCTCGACTCAAGCGTTTACGGCAATCTGTTCGGAACACCCGAAATGCGCGGTGTGTTCAGTGACGACGCGCGCTTTCAATGCATGCTGGATGCTGAGGCCGCTTTGGCGAGGGCGCAGGCCAATCTGGGTGTGATCCCGGAGGATGCGGCGGAGGTCATCACTGAGAAGGCGACCACGGACATTCTCGATCCTGAAGTGATGCGTGAACGCACGGAGATTGTCGGTCTGCCGGTCGTGCCCCTCGTTGCGGCCCTGGTCAAAGCATGTGGGGAAGAGACCGGTCGTTATGTCCACTGGGGCGCGACGACGCAGGACATCATGGATACCGGCCTTGTGCTGCAGATGCGCGAGGCGTTCGCCCTGATCGAGCGTGATCTGGGGCAATGCGTTGGTCTGCTTGCCGATCTTGCCGTCCGGCATAAGGACACGGTCATGGCCGGACGAACACATCTCCAGCATGCGGTTCCGATCACATTCGGCTACAAGGCTGCGGTGTGGCTCGCGGGTCTGCTGGAGGCCCGCGATCAACTGATGGATCTGAAGCGCCGGGTCCTGGTCGCGCAATATGCCGGTGCCGCAGGGACGTTGTCGGCGATTGCTGATCAGGGCGTTGAAGTGGTCGAGGCCTTTGCGGCCGAGCTTGATCTTGAAGCACCCGACATCGCCTGGCATGTCCGGCGCGGCGGTATTGCCGAGGCCGGAAGCTTCCTTTCGATCCTGTGCGGAGCGCTGGCCAAGATTGCGACCGACGTCATTCTGCTTTCGCAGACTGAGGTGGGGGAGGTCGCCGAACCGCCCGCCGCCGGCCGGGGCGGCAGCAGCACAATGCCGCAAAAACGCAATCCGATCCTGAGCGAGTACGTGCTGGCGAGCGCGCGGAACGTGCATGCGCTTCTGCCCGTCCTGATGAGCGGAATGATCCAGGATCATGAACGTCCGACGGACAGCTGGCAGGCGGAATGGGTCGCGTTGCCCCAGATGTTCGTGATGACCGCCGGTGCGCTCCACAAGGCGAAGTCGGTTCTCGACGGGCTTGTTGTCGATCCTGAGCGCATGCGGGTAAACCTCGACCTGACGAATGGGCTCATCATGGCCGAAGCGGTGCAGACCGCGTTGCGCGCGAAGTTCGGCCACGAACAGGCGCATCACATTGTGGAGACGGCGTGCAAGCGGGCCATGGCGGACGGCCTTTCGCTGCGCGACGCTCTTGAAGGTCTGTCTGAAGTCAACGGCGAGGTCAGCGCGGATGAGCTCGACCGGATCCTCGATCCGGCGAACTATACCGGGCGTTCAGCGGATATGATCGACAAGGTCGTCGCCCGGGCGCGCGGATGAAACCAGGCAGGGAGGACCGATGCCGCAAATCGATGTGAACGGCACCAGTATTCATTACGAGTTTTCCGGTCTTGAGGACGGGCCGGTCCTGGTGTTCAGCAATTCGCTGGGCACCAACCTGCATATGTGGGACGACCAGGCGGCCGCTCTTGCCGGACGCTATCGCATATTGCGCTATGACAGCCGGGGGCACGGCCAGTCAGCGGCACCCGAAGGTGCCTATACGCTCGACCTGCTGGCGAACGATCTGGTGCAACTGCTTGATGCCCTCGGGATAGGGACGTTCGATTATTGCGGCCTCTCCAAGGGCGGCATGATCGGCCAGTGGCTGGGCGTCAATCTCGGATCACGGGTCAGGCGGCTGGTTCTTTGCAACACGTCGAGTTATTTGCCGCCGGCCGACTTGTGGCACGGCCGGATCAAGGCCGTCACGGAAGGCGGCATGGAGTCGATTGTCGGTGCCGTTATCGAACGCTGGTTCACGCCCGAGTTCATTGAAGGGGATCCGGACGGGGTCGACCGCGTGCGGGCGATGCTCCTGACGACACCGCCTCAGGGTTATGCCGGGTGCTGCGCGGCGATCAGGGACATGGACCAGAGGGAGTCCATCAGCGCAATCAGCGTTCCGACCCTGGTGATTGCGGGTGACAGGGATCCGGCAACGCCGCCGGAGCATGGAGCGCTGATCGCCGACACCATCCCGGGCGCGCGGCTGCATGTGGTGAAGGACGCCGCGCATCTGTCGAATATCGAACAGGAAGATGATTTCACTGCCGCTTTGTCAGGCTTCCTGGCCGAAGGGGAGGGTGCCTGATGGCCGACGAGACCTATGAAGACGGCATGGCGGTACGGCGCGATGTGCTCGGGCCCGAACATGTCGACCGGGCCACGGCGAATGCGGATGCTCTCACTGCGGAGTTCCAGGAATTCATCACACGCTACTGCTGGGGCGAGATCTGGACCCGGGACGGTCTTCCCCGCAAGACTCGCAGCCTGATCAACTTGGCCATGCTGGTCGCGCTCAACCGGCCGGATGAATACAAGCTCCATGTCCGCGCCGCGGTCCGCAACGGGGTCACCGTTGACGAGATCAAGGAAGTGCTGATGCAGACCGCGATCTATGCCGGTGTGCCTGCCGCGCACAGCGCGTTCAAATGGGCGCGCGAGGTGCTGGAGGACATGGGTGTGGAAATCGGGGAGGCTGACTCCTAGTCCTCGTGATCGATGGTAACCAGGGGACCAGCGGCGGACTGACGAATGAGCAAGATGCCCAAATACCCGTTTATTCCCAAATCGACGGCGTATCTCTTACCCGGGCAATTTTGGTCCATTCCGCTACAGGATGGCCGGTTTGCGTGCGGCAGAGTGCTGGAACTCAGATATCAGGATGGGAAGAAAGACCGACGGTGTTTTCTGGCGGGCCTGATGGACTGGGTTGGACCGGAAGAACCGAGAGGTTGCGATATCGCCGGGTCGGAGATTCTGGATCATGGCCAAGTTCACGTGAAGACGATCAGTGAGAATCTTGGGCAGATTCTCGGCTGTCGGCCACTCGAAACAGATGGATTGGTTGTGCCACTCAGTCTTACCGAGTCTGCTTCGAGTCCAGGCTGCAGGGTTTGCCGCGGCTATGAAATCCTCGATATTGCCACACGTGAAGAGCGAGCTGCGCTACCGACATTTTCAGGCTGGGGGTACGCCGTCATCGTCATGCTGGCTGAACACCACTTTGGAGCACGGTGATTGCTGTGGTTGAGCCGAAACACCCAACTTTCGGCTCACCAAGCCGCACGCACTAGTGGCTCACCGTCATGCAGGCGCATTTTGCGTCGTGGCTTACTTTCTGCGACACGCTGCCGAGCAGGAGGCTTGTTACACTGCCAAGGCCGCGGCGCCCCAGAACGATTAGGTCCGCATCCTTTTCTTCGGCACATTTCAGTATCTCGTGTGCCGGGCTGTCATTTCCGATGACGCACTCCGCTGCAGGATGGCCTTCCTGTTCCGCCTTTGCCTTTGCGGCTTCCATCACCTGTTCACCGGCGGCGGCAATGGCCTCCGGCTCAGGCTTGATCTCGACCGCGCCTGATCCCACGGCCAGGCCCGTGGTTTCCAGTTGCGGAGAGTGCACAAGATACAGATCCGCTGAATACTTATTTGCTAGATCACATGCGGCAACGAGTGCGCTTGTCGCCTGATCCGACCCGTCCACGCCGACCACGATTTTCTCAAACATTCAGATCACCTCATTCTTGCCTGAGGTATCTTCGTACATCGAGCGCGAGCCACATTGATGTGGGTCAAGTCGGTTTCGCTTCAGTGGTGATTGCCGTCTCCGCGTCTTTTGACAATCAACACGCCGACAAATACATGTGACGGAGTTCTGGCAACGGTCCGCTGCAAATGCTTGATCGCCCTATTCTAATCGGTAGCGAAATCTTCCATCGGACCGGAATGGAAAGCAAGCATCCACTTGCCTGGCCGAAGACCGCGCCGACACTTGATCTGATCCGTATGCTGGACTGGTACGAGCCGGCCAGTTACGTCGAAAGCTCGAAGGCAACTCCGCGCCGGCTCAAGATTTTCCACGATCCAGACTATGTCGACGTCGCGTTCGACGCAGAGGCCAGGCAACAGATATCCGCCGAACTCTGCCTCAGACACGGGATCGGCGATGGAGACAATCCCATTTTCCCCGGGGTTATCGAGCGAGCGTCAATTGCTTGCGGGGCCGCCGTGAAGGCTGCCAACCTCCTGGTCGACGGCGGTATTGTGCACAGCCCGCTGGGCGGTGCTCATCATGCCCGGCCGGGGAAAGCCAGCGGCTTCGGCTATTTCAACGACATCGTCATCGGAATTCTGACGATGCTGGAAAACGGTTCGAACACAATTGCCTATATCGACATTGATGCGCACCACGGGGACGCCGTGGAAGCGGCCTTCGCATCCGATCCGAACGTCATAACCCTTTCCATCCACCAGGACGGGTGCTGGCCTTATAGCGGCACCGACAGTAATCCCGCATCGGGCGTGTTCAATATACCGGTGCCTGTCGGCTTTAATGACAGTGAGATGGCATACATATTTCAGGAAGTCGTCCTTCCGCTTCTAAGTCGCTTTGAAGCCGATGCGATTGTGATTCAGGCCGGCGCAGACTCTCTTGCCGACGATCTGATGATGGATCTGGGGCTTTCCAATCGCGCGTATTTTCGGGCCATAGATTCACTTCGTACCGAAGCACCCCGGATCTGGGTCACAGGCGGTGGCGGGTACAACCCGTGGGCGGTCGTTCGTTGCTGGGCGGGCATCTGGTGCGTTCTGAATCATTGCAATCCGGAAGAAACGCCGCCGGCCGCGGCGGAGCAGGAACTGGTTGCATTGATCCGCAGATGGCACGCCATTTCCGAGCCGCCGGACAATTGGCTGGCAACACTTGCTGACGACGAGCGTCCGGGGGAAATTCGCGATGCGGTCAAAGAGGCCGCCAGGCTGGCGGCTTCCTGACCCCGAGGCCAATTGTGACGCGACTTCTTCCGTCTATAGCCCGCGTTCGATGGCGCGGAGCAGCCGGAAGCGCAGCCTGCCTGTTCTGCCTCTGAGCGAGATCACGAAGCGCACCCGGCCGTGCCTGGCCGTGTTTGCGTAGCCCGCGAGCGTCTTCACGCCGGCGATCGTCCCGGTCTTGTACCTCGAGCCGCGGCGGCTGCGGCGCATCAGTTCGGCATGGGGGGCGAAGCGATGCAGCAGCTTGGCTAGGCCGCGGGCCGTAAAGCGGTTCTTCCGGCTGATCCCGGACCCCTCCACGAGCCGGATGTCTTTGGCGAGGCCGTATTTGCTAAGCGCAGCCCGCGCGACCTTCAGGGACTTTTCAAGGCTGACCGGTCCGCCGTGGAGGTAAGCGCCGATCTCCAGAAAGACCTGATTGGTGATGTAGTTATTCGAGCCGATCAGCAACTGGCTGACGATTTCCGACAGCGGCCGCGACTGGCGGTGGACATAGGCCGGCTCCAGACCGGCTGGCACGGATCCGATGCTGATCTTGCCGTTGACCGTGCCGCCGGCCCGTTTGATGAACGCGGCCATCAACTCGCCGGCATACCGCACGCTTATCTTCGGATCCTGCTGAGCCAGGCTGATGCGGCCGCGACCTTTCTTCGGGCCGCGTTTCCGGAACTGGCGGACGGCGAGCGGCGTGATCGGGGTCTGCTTTTCGCCCGAACGGATTTTCTTGCCGCGGCGTACGGCGTGGATCGTGTTGAAGTTGACCGCCAGGGCCACATTCAATGCGTCATAGGCCTCGCCGGTGTTTTCGATACCCGGGATGCGCAGTTTGGCCGGGTAATAGCTCGCGTCGAGCACCATACGCTTGAACGGCTCTTTGCCGGTTGCGGCGAGCAGCTTCGGTGCAAGGACGGCCAGTTCCTCGGAAATCAGAAAGGGATCGCCGCCGCCGCGCACATAAAGCACCCTGTCGTCATCCACGTAGAAGCGGGTCCTGAAGCGGTAATCGGGGCCAAGAACCTCCATCGCCAGCCAGGCGGTGACGACCTTGGCGACCGATGCCGGAACGAAGGGCTTATTGGCATTACGGGCGATAAGTTCCTTGCCCTTGTCGTCCAGGACAAGGACCAGCCCCGACGGCGCCAGCTTCTTGACCGTCTTTTTCGCGCTGGCCTGGGCGATGCCTGGCAGCATGACAAGGGCGCAAACAAGGGCGAGCAGGGTGGTTCTCATGGCAACTCCCGCAGGGTTCCGGCACACGCGTTTTAGGAGCATTTGCCGGTCACACTCAAGCGCAAAACGAGGTGAGAGAGGGCGGGACCCTTCGCAAAAGGCGAGTTCGCCGCTCGATCAGACCGCCAGTCCGGCAATCAGGAGAAAGACAATCATCATGACTATGAACCACTGGAATTGGCGCCTTTGCTGCGCCAGCCCGGATTCGCAGCTGCAGGTCCATGTGCCGCCGTCGACCAGATAGATCGGGTTGAACATCATCTCGGAACCGCATTCGCTGCAGTAAGTCGGCGGATCACCGCGGCGCGGGGCCGGATACTGCTCCGAACCCGGTGCCATGACGGTCACGCCGATATCGGCGTCTTGATGCACAGGTTTTGCGGTCATCATTCTCAATTGCTGTCTTTGTCGCGTTCGCGATGCAGCAATTCGTTCTTTCGATCAGGTGCTTGCCAATCCGGGGAACCCGATCTCTGTACCCGTAGACGGCACTTCAGCGGTCTACGGATCGTTTGATCGTACCAGCTTACCCTGAGGATCCAGATCAAGCCCAGTCACAAGTCGGGGAGCATCTCCGGTGGCGGTTCAGCTGTTGCCCAGAGTCTTGCGGTATTGCTGGGGCGGCTGGCCTGTCGCCTTCTTGAAGAAGCGCACGAAATAGGAGGCGTCGGAAAATCCCAGGCGTGAGGCGACTTCCCCGATCGGAAGGTCTGACAGGAGCAGGGCGCGCTTGGCTTCCGAAAGGATCCGGTCCCGCAGGATCTGGCCCGCCGTCTTTCCCGTGATGAGCTTGCAATGCTCATTGAGGCTGTCGACTGTCGTGCCGAGTTCTTCTACGTAAACGGGAAGGTTTTTGCCGGCGCGGAAATCCCGTTCGATCAACTCGCGGTATCTGGCAACGGACGAACGCGCGCGGTCCAGAAGCAGTGTCGATGCTTCTTCCCCGTCAGGCGCCATGCGATGAATCTCGATCATCAGCAGTGCCAGGCAGGCTTCAAGTGCCGGCTCGGCTTCCTTCCTTTGATGGATGAACTCATGCTGAATTCGGTCGCAGAGGTCTCGGAGAGATGTTTGCGCCTGTTTCTCTCCTGCCAGAGTGAGCGTGAGGGCCTGCCGTTTACCGGGTAAACTCTGCTGAACGAAGTTATCTGCGAAACTGACGATATGGCCGCGGGCCTCGGCGTTGAGGTGCAGCCGGTGCGGCACGCTCGGCGGCAGGTGAACGAGCATCGGTGCCTCGATGGTCCGGGTCTCATCGGTCAGGACGAGTTCACCGCCTCCGGCTTCGAGACAGCAGATCTGGTGAATGCCGGCATGTACGTGCAACACGCCGGGCGGATCGGTATCCCTGACCGGTCCGTCCAGCTGGTCGACATGGAGAAAGGGGCGCTCGGCCGTATCGGTTTCATCTTTGCACATGCGCACAGGTCTCCGCCCCCGGTCCGTAAACGGATTATCGCGGGATCATAAGTGCTTTGCTGCCGGAGTTGAACCACTGCTGGACATCGCAGCGGCGACCGTTTCAGGTTGGCTTTGCCTTGTCCTCGAGGGACTTGTAGGCGCGGTTGAAATACATGAGGGCGGCGCGGGTCTCGCCGAATTGCATGGCGCGGACTTCACCGAAAATAACGCTGTGGGTGCCGACTTCCGTTATCGAGGCGATTTCGCAGTCGAGCGAAACAAGCCCTGATCGCAAGACCGGCGACCCGGTCGCGAGCCGGTCCCACTCGGCGTTGGCAAAGCGTTCCGCCATGGTTTCCTGCGTGAAGCCGGCGAAACAGTCGGACAGGACCTGCTGCTCTGCGGTCAGCGTGTTCACGCAGAAGACACCGTTGGCCTTGAACACCGGATTTGTCTCGCTGGCGCGGTTGAGGCAGAGCAGGACGGTCGGAGGATCATCGGTGACGGAGCAGACGGCAGATGCCGTGACGCCGCACTCCCCGGCATCTCCGGCAGTGGTAATGACATGCACGGCGGCCCCGAGTCGGCTCATGGCCTCGCGGAACGAATTCTGATCGACGGGGACATTTTCACTGGCTGAAAGTTGCTCTTGCATGATGTGCAGTATGTGTCGCCGTTCCCTGGGCTTGGCAAGGGAATTTTGACGGCACCGGCCAATTCACGGAGACTCTGCGAATTTCGGGGAATTGATGAGTTCACTTGCCGGAACAAGGCATGCGGCTGTATAAGGTGCCGGAATCAAGCGGGGCGCCGGCTACAGCAGTCGGCGCCCGTTGTCCTTTTCCTACAGTGGTGCATCATGGAACTGCGCAATATCGCGATCATCGCGCATGTCGATCATGGCAAGACAACGCTCGTTGACGAGCTCCTGAAACAGAGCGGTGCGTTTCGGGAAAACCAGCAGGTCGCCGAGCGCGTCATGGATTCCCACGACCTCGAGCGCGAACGCGGGATTACGATCCTGGCCAAGTGCACCAGTGTCACCTTCGGGTCCGGCGACGACGAAGTGCGCGTCAACATCATCGACACGCCGGGACACGCGGACTTTGGCGGCGAGGTCGAACGCATTCTCTCGATGGTCGACGGGGTGTTGCTGCTCGTCGATGCCGCGGAAGGGCCGATGCCGCAGACCAAGTTCGTGACGTCCAAGGCACTGGGTCTGGGTCTGAAACCCATCGTTGTCGTCAACAAGATCGATCGTTCGGATGCCCGCGCCGATGAGGTGCACAGCGAGGTGTTCGACCTGTTCGCCGCGCTCGACGCCGACGACGAGCAACTCGACTTTCCGGTTGTGTTTGCGTCCGCCAAGCAGGGCTGGGCCCGGCTTGAGGCCGACGAGGCTGGGGAAGCCAAGGACATGTCGGCGCTGTTCCGGACCATCATCAAGCATGTGCCGGCGCCGCATAATGCGTCGGACGAGGCCCGCGCAAAGCCATTTGCGATGCTCGCCACGACTGTCGAGTCCGACCCCTATCTCGGGCGGCTGCTGACCGGGCGGATCGAGGCCGGTACCGTGCGGCCGAACATGACCGTTCACGCCCTGTCGCGGACAGGTGAAACAGTCGAGAAGGGGCGGATCACAAAAGTCCTTTCCTTCAGGGGCCTGTCGCGGCAGGCCATCGACGAAGCGTCTGCCGGTGACATCGTCACGATCGCGGGTCTGGAACAGGCGACTGTCGCCGATACGCTCTGTGACCCCTCCGTGACCGAGGCGATCGAGGCGCTGCCGATCGATCCGCCGACCCTTGCAGTGACCTTCCAGATCAACGACTCGCCGCTCGCCGGACGCGAAGGCTCCAAGGTCCAGAGCCGTGTCATCCGCGAACGGCTCGTGCGGGAAGCCGAGGGTAATGTGGCGCTGCGTGTCTCCGACACGGAATCGAAGGATGCGTTCGAGGTTGCCGGCCGTGGCGAGCTGCAGCTCGGTGTCCTGATCGAAACCATGCGACGCGAAGGGTTCGAGCTTTCGATCAGCCGGCCGCGCGTACTGTTCCGCGAGGATCCCGATACTGGCAAGCGGCTTGAGCCGATCGAGGAGGTCACGGTCGATGTCGACGACGAATATACCGGTGTCGTCATCGAGAAGCTTGCGGCCCGCAAGGGCGAGATGGCGGAGATGCGGCCGAGCGGCGGCGGCAAGACGCGCCTGATCTTCGATTGCCCCTCACGCGGCCTCATCGGGTACCAGGGAGAATTCCTGACCGATACGCGGGGAACCGGCATCCTCCACCGGGTCTTCAAATGCTACGCGCCTTATCGCGGTTCGATCGAGGGCCGCCGCAGCGGCGTCCTGGTGTCGAACGGCGACGGTGATGCGGTCGCGTACGCGCTCTGGAACCTGGAAGAGCGGGGCGAGCTTTTTGTTTCTCCGGGTGAGAAGGTCTATGCCGGCATGGTCATCGGCGAGAACGCGAAGTCCGACGATCTCGTCGTCAATCCGCTGCGTGCCAAGCAGCTCACGAATATTCGTGCGGCGGGCAAGGATGACGCCGTCCGGCTGACGCCGCCACGCCGCCTCGGGCTCGAGCAGGCGATCGCCTATATCAATGATGACGAGCTGGTCGAGGTGACGCCCAGCAATATCCGTCTGCGCAAGCGGCATCTGGATATCCATGAGCGGAAGAAGGCGGCTCGCGCCGCAGAGGCGCTCTAAGACCTCAAATGCAGCCGTTCAGATTTCCGGGTGGGCGACCGGCTCCTTGGTCCGCAAGAAGTAGCGTTTGAAGATTTCGCCGTAACCCGCGAAATAATACCCGCCATTGCGTTTCAGGATCTCTGCGGATTCAGTCCTATAGATGCCGGGAAGCCTGTACCACGGTGCCCGCGGATATTTGTGGTGCGCGAAATGCAGGTTGTTGTTCAGGTATAGCAGGCCGAAGAGAGGCGAAGCCTCGACCACGACGGTCCGGTGATCCGCGTCTTCGCGCGCCTGGTGTTCGGCGAAGCTGCGCAGCAGGATCAGCGACATGCCAGGGTAGGCGATGCCGAACGCGTAGAGCCAGAACGGTATGCCGCAGATACCGACCATCCACACGAGGACGATGGCGAGGCCGGCGAAATGAGGCAACCAGGCGGCCAGGAAGGCGCCCGGCGTGCGTGCCGCCATCCGGGCTTCGGACATCCAGAACAACGCCGTCACAAGCGCCGGGCCGATGGTCAGGCGTCCAAGAAGCGTGTTGTTGATCCGGAAAAGCGTCTTCAGGAAATGGGGCGTGCTCTCCCACTTGTATTGGGTGAGATAGAACGACTCCGGATCGTCATACGGATCGGTCAGGCGTTCATCATTATGGTGCTGGAGGTGAGTGGCCTTGTAGCGCCGGTAGGGGATGGTCAGCAGGAACGGCAGGAAGATGAGTGTTTCGTTGATGGCCGCGTTCCGGGTCGGGTGGCCGTGCAGAGCTTCGTGCTGAAGAGATGAGTGCAGTGCCACGAGGTAGGCGGCGACGGGAACAGCGATCCAGACCGGGATTGCCCAGAAGTACCAGGTGATTGCCGCAAGCCCGATATGTACGGCAATGATCAGTGAGAGTGTCGGCCATTCGATGGCCGCCGAATTTACCCAACTGAAAGCTCCCGCGCCTGCCGCCACGGGACGTTTTGCACTGTCCACGATTAATACCCCACGAAACTTTCCCCTGGGGAAACGCTACTGCCATTTGCTGCCAATGGGCATGGTGCAATGCGCATAAAACGTTTATTGTGGTGTCCAAAGACCCAAAATGGTGACTAAAATGCTCAATTGGTTTGAATAATGCGCAATATGACAGGGCAATGAACAAGAGAGAAGCGGTAGAGACCTTCAAGGAGCGCCTGGGCGAGGTGATTGCGCGGTCCGGCATGAGCCGGTCGAAATTCGCGCAATCGGTAGGGCTTGAGCGGTCGACCCTGACGCAGTTGCTGTCGGAACGCACCGTCCGGCTTCCGCGGCTCGAAACGCTGGCCGCCATTGCTGCGGGCCAGCAGGTCAGTCTCGACTGGCTGCTGGGATTGCGCCAGGAGGATGACATCGCAACCGGGATCCTGCCTAACATGGAGATCGCGGAAGGGGCTGCCGGCCCCGCCGACGAACGGCTCTCGCAGTGGCAGCGGGAGGCCGCCGGATACAAGATCCGCTATGTGCCGACCAGTCTGCCGGACCTGCTCAAGACGGACGATGTCATCAGCTATGAATTCGCACTCGATACGGAGGTGACGCCATCGGCGCGGATGGCGGACGCCGCCGACAAGCTGGCCTACAGCCGGAAACCGGAGACGGATATCGAGTCATGCAGTTCGATCCAGTCGGTTGTGTCATTCGTGAAAGGCGAGGGGACGTGGCGGGGGCTGGACGTGGAGGTGCGTCGCACCCAGGTCGAGCGAATGATCGAACTGGTGGACGAACTCTACCCGACCTTCCGGTGGTTCATGTTCGATGCGCTCAGCGTCTATTCATCCCCGTATACGGTGTTCGGGCCTTTGCGCGCAGTGACCTATATCGGCGGCATGTATTTTGTCTTCAACTCGACCGAACACATCCGCGTCCTGAGCAAGCACTTCGACAATCTGATCCGCATGGCCGAGGTACAGCCGCCGGATTGCGCGAAGTTCCTTTCAGGCATGCTTCAGGATTGCAGGTAGGCTCAGGTCTCCCGGTACATGAGCAGCCGTGCGGCTCCCTTGCTGACGACAGCGTCGTCCTGATTGCGGAACATCAGTTCGAGCACCAGGTCGCCCCGATCCTGCCGTTGAGGGTCCGGGCTGACCTCCGCGACGGTCGCTTCGAGGCCGACCGTGTCGCCGATGCCCACCGGTCCAGCGAACGTCCAGTCCACCGACTTCAGCGCCACCGTCGTTCCGTCGATGACGTCCTTGCCAGAGAGCAGTCCGAAGGCGAGCCCGATGAAAAACGGACCATGCATCAGCCGTTGTCCGAATTGCCCGGATTCCGCGGCGCGCGCATCCATATGGACCGGGTTGTTGTCGCCGGTCAGTCCCGCGTAGAGAACAAGATCTGTCTCCGTGATCGTGCGCCGGTGCGTCACGATCGTTTCGCCGACAGAGAATTCGCCCAGGTACCGTCCCATCCGGCGATCGGACATGGCGCGGGCTTCCGTGTCAAGGCTCGACCGGTCCGGTGCTGAAGCAACATTTCGCCGGTTGCTGTTCAACCGAATTTTAAGGGGATTGTGATAGGGAAAAGCTTGAAGGAGTCCCGTTATGTACCTGTCACGTCTAAGCTATTACAGCCACAACAGGATCGCCGAGCAGGAGCTCAAGGTCACTGATGAGCTGAAAAAGATCATCTTGAGCTGCAAGAAGAACAATCCGTCACAGGGGTTGTCCGGCGCACTGTTGTTCAGCGACAAGTACTTCGCGCAGATTCTTGAGGGCGACCGCAAGGCCGTAACGGAAACATTCTGCCGTATTTCCCAGGATCCCAGGCATGGCGATATTGTCATGCTGCGGGCCGTTCCGATCGAACAGCGCACCTTCGTGGACTGGTCCATGGCGTTCGCGGGTCAATCGGAGGTGGCCGAGTCGCTTTACAACAAATATTCGACCTTCAACGAGTTCAATCCGGCGAAGATGACGGCGGAAAGCCTCGAGCGCTTCATCGAGGAACTGGTCGCTAGTGATGCCGACAATCTGGCGCGCGTTTCCACTGCGGCCTGATCTGCCTTTTGCAATCCATTTTCTGTGAATTCATCGGCTTGATCGGCTTATGTGCTGGTTGCCCTGGGCTCATCTGTCCTATGGTGTAACCGGGGGTAGGGCCGAGTGTATCGCGTGACCTGTGTTCCGGGGGCGGCGGATCACGTCATGACGGCGCGCGGAGAGTCGCTGTTTTGTTTCAGGGCATGTATTTGAGCGGGTATCGGAGATGGGTCACGATGACGTGGCTCGCTCTTCTGCTTTTGGTGTCCTTGTCGCTTTCGCTTCGCGCCCAGCCCAAGGATGAATGCCTGCATTTTGCTGCCGTGCCCGAGGCGCTCTTTTCTATGCAACTGAGCGAGGCCAAGGCCTACCCGAACAAGAAATACGGCGTTTACGCCAAATACAACGGCAAGCGACAGGTCTTCACGGTTTTCAAATATGATGCGGGGCTGACGCGGATTGGGGACACGGATCTTTCGCACCAATTCCGGTCAAGCGACGAGGCCATCGAGAGGGGGGCGTCCCGACGGGGCGACAAGATGCTCAGGACCGGACAACCGTTCGTCTGGCGTATCGGAGGGGCGCAGTTTCGTGGCGTGGTCCACGAAGTGAGCTACCAGAAGCACAATCTCACGGCCTTCGAATATGTCGGGCTGTCCCACAACTCCGCCTGCTTTCTGAAATTCCGTTACACGGATGCGGAGAGCGCCGACCGGGCCGACTCGCTCAAACGGTTCAAGTCCTACGTCCGTGAAGCTCAGGAGCTGTTTGAATAACAGGCGGTTCTGACCGTCGTGCACTTTTCACTTAAGCTGAGTTCTTAAGCGAGGTTGATCATGTCGGTTGCCACCGGTTAGCAGCGTCTGACGGATCGCCGCGAAAGCTGACACGTCAAAAGGGGGCATTGGCGTGATGTAGTGCGTCAGTCATCAGGAAGGGGTGCCTAAATGCCTGAGCAGACATCCAAGGGGCCGCGTCAATCCCGTAGTTTGGGACGTCTATTACAGATTGCCTCTCCGTTCGTCGCGATCATTGTTTTTATCGGCCTCCTATTCATTTTTGATCAGGTGATCGGGATCCCGAACTCGGGAGGTCTTTCAGCATTGAGCCTTGTTCTGGGCGTGGGGGCGGCCTGGCTCGTGTTCAGGCGGGGCAGCCAGCATTTGAGAGCGCCCGCCACCTCCATCCACGACAGTAAGGCTGGCAACCCGATCGTTTACCTTCGTTCGTTTTCACAGGACTCCAACTTCAATCTCGAAGAGGAAGAACTGGCGCGCATATTCAATCCCTTCGGTCCGTTCCTGGCCATTGGCATGCCAGGCGACGCGTTGCCGAAACTGGGTGCCTTCCGATTTTATGTTGCTGACGCGTCCTGGCAGGATCAGGTGATAGCTCTACTGAAAGACGCTCGTCTCGTGATCATGAGGGTCGGAGATTCCGAAGGGCTTGCCTGGGAACTCGGCCAGGTCGCAAAAATCTTGAAGCCCGAACAACTCGTCATTCTCGTACCCAAGGATAATAGGATGTATGGCAAATTCTGCCAGTTTGCGGAGCAGGCGGGATTGGAATTGCCACGGGGTATATCAAGCTCGAATGTTTCGACTGCATTCGGTCTGCAGGGCGTCATTGGCTTCGACAAGAGCGGTCAGTCAAATCTGATCCGTTTTCCAGATGCCAGTTGGCACGGCACGGATTTCGTCTGGATTTTTGGCAACAGCAGCGATGCCCGCCTGAGGTTTGCATTGCAGGATGCCGCCAGGCTGGCCGGCGTGAACGTGCCTGATCCGCCATTGAACTGGTTCAAGATCTCCCATCTGGCAGGGCTGGGTCTCTTGTTTTTATGGATCTTCGTCGCGTTGGCACTTTCCCTGGACGGCGACAGCGTGGTCAACGGGACCAGGACTGTGATCCAGATTTTCATCGTCCTGTTTGCCGCGGGAGGCATCTGGAAGTACTTCAGGACATGAGCCTTCAATTATCGGCCGATACTGTGATGAAAAATGTGTTAGCCCTTACCTCGTGCCGTTAAGCGGAAAGCAGGCGGAACTGGAATGGTTCAGAAGGTAGAGTTTGTCGTCAGACGACTGGTCGCCGGAGATGTCCAGGTTTTTCGCGACATGCTCGATCTGTTCGGCCGTGTCTTTGACGAACCTCACAACTATATCGAAAACCAACCCGACGACGCCTATCTGGAGGCCTTGCTCGGCGGCGACCAGTTCATCGGTGTCATCGCGGAGAGCGGCGATGCGATCGTGGGTGCTCTCGCTGCATACGAACTCAAGAAGTTCGAGCAGAAGCGCAGCGAGATCTACATCTACGATCTGGCGGTGGATGAAAACCACCGGCGGCAGGGGATCGCAACAGCGCTCATCGAGAAGGTGAAGGACATTGCCCGCGAACGGGGTGTCTACGTCATCTTCGTGCAGGCCGATCAGGGTGACGAACCGCCCACTGCGCTCTACACCAAACTCGGCACGCGAGAGGACGTCCTGCACTTCGATATTGAGCCGTAGGCAATGGTGATCGCATCACAGTCCGACGAGCATGGTGAGAGTCGCCGCGACGTATAGACCAACGCCGAAAACGCCGTGCGTGACAAGGCTGTGTAACCGGCTGGCTGTCGGATTTGGCGTTCGGCTGGCCGCAATACCGGCTCCCATGGCGGGCTGCATGAGCAGGAAGGGTATGGCGACTGTGCTGAAGCCCAAGATCAGGGCCGGCATCAACGTCGGCTGGCGGACCCAGCCGGCCCCCCAGATGAGCAGCAGCGCGAACGCAAAGGCAATGCCAATGACATAATGCGCGATCCACCCAATCAATTGTTCGCCGGGGATGGGTGGCGAACCGGTTATAGGTTCGTGCATGAAGCGCCCTTTGGTTATGTGGCCGAGCCATCGTCCGACGAGGCCGTAGTCGAGGAGGGGGATGCCGAACAGCCGCTTCCGGATAACCAGAAAGACATCCATGAAGACCGTCGCCCCCGTACCAATCAGGACGGCGTTGAAAAACATATGCGAATGCTCAGACATTGGCGACGACGCTCCTTGCGGCCCGCGCCGTAATCAGCCAGCACGCTGCCGTGAAGCGGACATCCGCGCCATCGATATAGGGATCGAACGCGGGACGTATTGTTTCCGTGATTTGCTTGCGGGAGCGTTCGTCCAGATCAGGCAGAATACGGCCAAGGGGCCCCAGTCGACTCAGATAGGGAAACAGATCCTTCTCAGGCAGAGCGCAGGGTAAATCGACAGGTTGGATTTCCGGGTCGTCCCAGCCACATTCCAAAAGGATGTTCTGGATCAGATTGCGGTCGGAGAGGGCGAACTGCCCGGTGGCTGCCTTTTTCCGCTGGAACTTCTCCGGAACAAGGGGAGCGGAGGCGCGCTCCGCTGCGGTCATGAACGGATTCTCTGCCGCGCTTCTCCAGGTCAACACCCTCAATTCAGCGTCGCTGCGGGAGGCATGCCGCAAATTGCTGAAGGCCTCTATGAAGTTGTCGAAAAACATGACGCCAATACGCGAGACAATCATGTCGAAGGCTTGAGGTTGAAACCGGCAGGTCTGGGCATCCGCACATATGAATTCAGCCGAAGAGTTCTCGCGTTTGGCTCGATCACGCGCAAGTTCGATCATCGGCTCTGAGATATCGATGCCCACGGCACGACCTTCGGGGCCGAGCCATTTTGCGGCCGAGAGTGTGGTGCTCCCGGTTCCGCAACCGACGTCGAGAAGCTTGCTTGCCGTGTTCGATCTGATCGGTTCGAGCAGCAAATCTTCAAGGGGTTGGAACATCCGGTCCAGCACAGTCTGGCAATCGACCCAGGCCTGTCCTGCGACACCGTTCCAGAGTGCTATTTGTTCTTCGTTGGCTGTCTGAGCGACGTCCATGAAAGTCTCCTTTTACTTGTCCTGACGACTCGGAAGCGGCACTGTGCAACTTCAAGTCAACTTGAGGTCAAGAGTGTGAGAGATCTGGATATCGCGGAGGTGGCGCAACGAACCGGCTTGCCGGCATCGACCCTTCGATTCTACGAGGAAAAAGGGCTGATTTCGTCGATCGGCCGGAGCGGACTGCGCCGCGTATTCGATCCCGGTGTCCTCGACCGGCTGGCGCTGGTTGCTCTGGGTCGTGCTGCCGGATTCACACTAGATGAAATCAGAGACATGTTTGCGCCGGATGGCGGTCCGCAGATTGATCGGCAGGTCTTGAGGGCAAAGGCTGATGAACTCGACAAGACCATCCGCCAACTCACAGCAATGCGCGACGGTCTAAGGCATGCGGCGTCCTGTCCTGCGCCAAGCCACTTTGAATGTCCGAAATTCCAGCGCCTGATGCGGGCGGCGGCATCCGGCATTATCAGACCGCCCGATGCGAAGGCTAGCCGCTGAATTGGTGCATTAGAGACGATCATCATTCGCCAACGAGATTAACGGTCCGGAATGCCGTTTCTGGTGAGACTTACCCAAATGGTCAATGCAATGAGCGCCAGTGAAACTGTACTATTTCCCGAGCCGTTAATTCACCTCGGAATGAAGACCGTCACTCCAAGCAAGCACACAGCGCCTGGATACTCACAGATGCGGTCAGCTTGACCGATCTACCGGCGAGGGGCAGAATTCTGGGATGGGTCAACGATAAGAAGGTTCAGGTATTGCGAAAGCGGTGAATTGGCGCATTCGAGCGTTATGGGTATCAAATCCCGCAATATCTCAATGTTCGCCAAAAGGTTGAGTAAAAACTAGAAGAATAACAAGAAAAACAAGCAGTTTAGGGTACAGGGTCGAGGCTGGGCGACAATGGCGTACAACCTACGGGCAGTAAAAGGGAGGTTTCTCCGTTCGACCGGCGTCTGTGCACTGTTGCTGTGTCAGGCCTCCAGCGGCATTCCGTCCGAAACGCGGACTGTCGTTGATCGGGCTTCGGAGACCCAAGTTTCCGAACGTCAACAGCAAAGCAATCTTGCTGCAAAATCTCCGAGGCTGGCCACAATCCGCCCGGATCCAGACGAGGCGATTGGGCCCCTGAACCGAACCAAGCCCGTGGCAATCGGCCGTGAGTCACCGGCCGACAGCGAGATTATCCACAAAAAGATTGTCGTGCATCCGGCCTCAGCCGCACCGGACGGCAGGAGTGATCCGGCGGATCCGCCTAAATGGTCCCCCCGGGTACAGGTCGGCGGATATGTCGGGAACAAGGATCTCAGCAGAGGCGAAATCGGGCTGTTCTTTCCGTTCAAGCAGGATCCCGAGTCCCTGTTTTTTGCCGACATTCGCGGCAAGTTCTTCGACGGCGACAACCAGGAAGGTAACTTCGCGGTCGGCTACCGGCGAATGCTCCCTTCGGGCTGGAATCTCGGTGTGTGGGGCGGTTTTGATCTGCGCCATACGAAATTCAACAATACATTCCCGCAAATCGCCGGCGGCTTGGAATATCTCAACACGGAATTCGGCTTCCGGCTGAACGGCTACATTCCGCTTGATACGTCCAAATCCGCCGGTTCATTCGTGACGACAACGGGTGGCGGCGCAGGCGGAACGCCGACTGTGCAACTGCTCGGAACCCAGCTCTTCCTTCTGAGCGGCGGCGGCACGACGACCACAACGAGAGTCCGGGAACTGGGTCTTTACGGGATCGACGGCGAGTTCGAGTTTCGGGTGCCGCTCGAACGGTGGGACTTCGACAGCGGGAAGTGGCTGGAAGAAGGTGAATATCCCGAACCCGAGATCGGACGCGAGTTGCGCGTGGCTCTGGGCGGCTTCTATTTCGATCATGAAGACCTTCCGGGCGAGATTGCCGGTCCGCGCGTGCGCAGCGAGTGGCGCATGCGCGATCCGTTCGGGAGCATTCCCGGGTCCCGGCTCACGTTCGAGGTCCAGTACCAGTATGACGATATCCGCAAGTCCCAGATCGAGGCGGGGCTGAGATTCAGCATTCCGTTCAACCGGCCGGCCGGAAAACCGGCGCTCACCCGCCGGGAATTCAGAATGAGCGAGCCGATCGTGCGCGATCGCGACGTGGTGACATCGACCGTCGAAAACAAGACAATGCAGGGCGGCGGTCCGACTGTGCAGGAGGCGGTGAACGATGCCGACACGGGTGTGCGTCTGGACCGCACCGTCATTGTGAATGGCGGGGACGATCTTCAGGGTGCGATCAATGCGGCAGGCCCGAACAGCCATATCGTCGCTCTCAACGGCACGGCTTTCGACGGCAACTTCACCGTTCAGGCGGATCAGACCTTCCAGGGCGGCGGTTCCAGTTTCGAGGTTATTGGTGTCGGCTCCGGATTGCGGGCAACCTACACTGCGCCGGGTTCGACACCGACATTGAGAGATCAGACCGGCGCGACCAATTCCGCCGTCCTGACCGTCAACAACAACGGCCATGTCATCGGCGTGAACATTCTCGGTGCGGGCCAGGGATCGGGTCAGCTCGGTAACCACGGCATTTCCGGAACCGGCGTCGCCAATGTCTTCATCGACCAAACGACAATCGGCTCGACGGGTGGCGCGGGTATTCACCTTGACGGGGCGAACGGGCCGACGGTCCGCACCGTGAGTGTCATGAACACGGGAACATCGGGCATAAACATCACCAACGGGACCGGCACATTCAACTTCGCCGACACCGATGACAGCGACGACTCGGACGTCACGACTGTAAACGGGACCGGGGCCGGATTTGCCGGTATCAATATTACCAACTCACCAACCGCAACGTTCACTTTCTCCAATACAGATATCTCCAACACGGGCGCGGAAGGGATACTGCTGAACAATGCCGGCACGGTCGGATTGTCGGCGCGGGCCGGAGCACCCAGCACGGGGATTGGCACGACCCTGATCAACTCGACCAATGGTGACGCCATCAACGCCACCAACACCAACCTGAACTTGACGTTGGGGCGGATTGGCGAAACCGGCCAGATTCAGGGCGACGGAATCGAGATCAACAACACCGACGGCGTCAACCGCACGGCCAACATCATCTTCAACAACATCTTCGGTCTCGGTGTGCCTGATCCGACCGGACGCGGCATCTTCCTCAACGCCCAGGCGGGGACCCAGACGGCAGATTTGAGTTTTAACTTCATCGCGACCGCGCAGACGACCATCCTGACCAGGGACGGCGGGACTGCCAGCAATCTGCTTCTCGGTCTGTCGGGCAACAGCACGCTTTCGACCGCGAACGCCGTTCCGGTCATGGATATCACCGGATCCGGTCTCAACTCGACCATCGTCACGTCTTGGGCGGCGCCCAATCAAGTGATCGGCGGCATTACGGGTTCATCGGGCATCTTGTTCGATCGGGTGACATTCGACGCCGACGGCAATGTCGGCAACGGCTTCCAGCAGGTGAACTTCGCCGGGACGCTCGATATCGGCCAGGTGCCGCCATCCACCATCCAGCGCATCGAGGGCAACGGGCTGACGTTCCTGAACACGACCGGCGACCTCAGGATCGGTACGCTGAACGTCGCCAACCAGAACGGCACGGGCCTCCTGGTCGATAACAAGGTACTTGGGACGACATTCAATCTGGATGTCGGCGGCGGAACGCTCGATACGATTGGCGGTACAACCGCTTTCCTCGATCCGCTCACCGGTAACATGACGTTTAATACGATCAATGCGCCCGTCGGTCTGATCTTTGATGCCTTTACCGGCACGTTCAACGTCACGGACAACTCGATCCAGCTCACGACCGGCGGCACGTTGGCGCTCAACAACGCGCCAAACGTGACGATCATGAACATGACCTTTGCGGGCGGTAATGGAACCAACGGTGCCGCCGGCGCGAACGGTACGGATGGTCAGTCGGCGATTACGGTCAACAACAGCACGCTCACCCTCGACAATGCTACGGTGACCGGCGGCAATGGTGGCGATGGCGGCGACGCAACAGGTGCCGCGACGGGCGGCAATGGCGGCAATGGTGGTGTCGGCGTCAGGCTCGATGCGAACAGCACGCTCAATGTCAATAACGGCACCACGATTACCGGCGGTATTGCAGGTGCCGGCGGCGACACGGGAACCGGCGAGGCGGGCAGTGCCGGACAGAGCGGTGACGGCATCCGGGCCGACAACGGTGGCAACACGATCAACGTGAACAACTCCAGCGCCACCGGCGGACGTTCGAATATCGGTGGCATGAATGGCGTCGGGCTAAATACTGTGTCGCAGCAGCTTGGTTTCGGCGGCAGCGGCATTCTGCTGGATGACGATGCAAATGTTTCTGTCGCCAACGGTTCGACGATTGCCGGCGGCAACGCGCTTGCCGGCCCGGCCGGATCGGGTCTCGCAACGGGGTTCGCCGGCATAGGCTTCCTTGTAGCCAACGGTTTTGATACCGGCGGCGTCGAACCGGCCAACGTCTTCAACATCACGATCGACAATTCCACCGTCAGGGGCGGACAGGGCGCCGCGGGCAGCGCGAACACTCGCGGTGGCATTGGCAATAGCGGGATGGACATATTTGAAAGCAATACGACGCTCAATGTTCAGAACGGCTCGCTCATCGCCGGTGCTGACGGTGTCGGCAACCCGACCACCATCGGACCCTTCCCTCCGATCAACGGGCTGCCCGGGTTGAACGGCCTGTTCATTCTTTCCGGCGGCACAGTCAACATCATCGACTCGACCGTGCGCGGCGGCCGTGGCGCGGATGCGGACGGCGCGCGGGGCGCAGGCGACGGTGGTGGTGCCTTGTTTATTGGAGATGTGGCCGGCACCCCGGGGAACCAGACGGTCAATATAACGAACTCAACGATCGAAGGCGGCGATGCCGGCGCCGGCGGTCAGGAACTCGAGCCCACGGGATTAGGCGGTACACTCCAGCCCGCGCAAGGCGGCGGCCAGGCGATCAACGTCAGTGGGGGGACTGTGACCCAGACGATCAACATCAACGGATCGCAGATCCTTGGCGGCGACGGGAGTACGCAAACGGGTGTGAACGGGCCGACTTCGGGTAGCGCAGCAGTGTTTGCTCGGGACGGCGACACGGCAGTCATCAACGTGAATACCGGCTCAACCCTGACCGGCGGCAATGGCGGCAACGGCACCGGTGCGAATGACGGAGCAGACGGCGGCGTGGGTGTGCGGATCGGTGGCGGGACGGTCACTTTCAACGCCGGGTCGGCGACGACAGGCGGCAATGGCGGTAACGCGACGGGTACGGGTAACGGCGGTTCGGGCGGCCTGGGCGTGGACCCGTCGGCGCCAGGAGGCCCCACCGGTCCCGGCACCGTCGTAAACAACGGAGGTACCGTGACGAACGGTACGGACGGCACGCCATAACATAGAGGCTTAATTGCATTGGATGGCGGAAGGGGTGTCGAACGCATCCCTGTTCTATGGCGTCCATGGACGTTTGAAAATTCGCAGAATTCTCAACAATTTTGTTCTTGAATGTCCGCAGGTGTCCGATAATATCCGCTCACAGCGGCGATCTAAAGTAAGAACGAGAGTAAGAACCGGAAGTTCGATTCACACGTGGGACATAACCGGAACAAGCTGACCGTGATCGCGCTCGAGAAGCGCAGGGCACCCGGCCGCATGGGCGATGGTGGCGGCCTCTATCTGAACATAAAACGCAGTGGGCACAAGTCCTGGGTCTTCCGGTGGACGCCGAAAGGCGGCCGCCCGCGGGAAATGGGCCTGGGCGGGTACCCGGACACCACGCTACGGATGGCGCGTGACGAAGCCTTGATGTGCCGGCAGGACGCTGCAGCCGGAGTTGATCCCAGAACCGGGCGGGACCGGCGCCGGAATCGCGGCACGGATCAGAAGACGGCCGGCGAGGTCATGGACCTGTTTCTTGAAAGCATGTCGGGCCGCTGGTCCAACGACAAGAGCGGGGAGCAATGGCGGCGAACATTCGAGGTGACCTGCGGGCCGTTCCGGGACCGGCCGGTTCGTGAGATCGATACGCACGATATTCTTCAGGTGTTGACACCGATCTGGTCAAAGACACCGGAAACAGCTGCCCGCACAACCGAGACGCTGGGTGCGCGCTGGGACGAAATCGACTTCGACGATGCAATTTGGACGGTTCCGGCTTGGCGTATGAAGCTCCGGGTCGAGCACCAGGTTCCGCTCTCACTGCCGGCCATGGACATTCTTCGACCGCTGCATGAGGTGAGGATCAGCGATTTCATCTTCCCCGGTCAGGAGCACGGCAAGGCGCTTTCGAACATGACCATGGAAATGGTCCTTCGGCGCATGAAGGTTGACCGGTACACGGTTCACGGCTTCCGATCGAGTTTCCGGGACTGGTGTGGCGATGAAACGACGGCACCGCGGGAGGTGGCTGAAGCAGCACTCGCACACAAGGTTGGCGGTGACGTGGAACTCGCCTACAGGCGTGGTGACGCGCTGGTGAAGCGCCGTCAGCTGATGGGCATGTGGGGAGACTACTGCACCGGTCGGCAGATGGAAAACGATGTTGGGGTCACGGCGGTACGATCATCCGGCCTGACGCAGATGCCTTGACAAGAAGGCTCTCCGGTGCCTGCAAGCGTCAATCCGCCGGGGCATTCAGTAGAAGGTCCCGGAGATCCTCGACCAGGATGACCGTGCGGTGTCCGATCTTGCGCTTCCGGATCGCGCCATCACCGATCATCTTGTAGATCGTGCTGCGGCTCAGGCTGGTCATCCTCGCGGCCTTTGCGATGCTGACCGCCAGGGCGTCAGTGTTCTGGATGTTTTCGGTCATTGCGATTTCCCCGTTTCATCAGGATGAAAGGGCTTCCTGCTACTATCCCCGCCCGCGCCGCCGTTCATGGCGGTCCCGTTCCCTCCAGTTGGCTGTCCGTCGAACTGGTGGAAGAGCCGGTGCAGATCGGCGGCGTACCCCGCCATCAGATCCGCGATGAACGACTCCTCGCTCGACACAGGGTCAATCTGCTCCAGGATACTCCGTCAGCACATGAGATTGTGTATGACGACTTCCATATCCGAGAGACTGACATTCGTGCGGCTGCAATCGGTGCGGCTGCGGCATGGCTCTTGCGGGTCCGCGGTGCGTTCGGCTGCGTCTTGCAGCGTCACGGGTTGAGATGTCGCGTGTTGTCGGGTCATCAGGTTGGCCTCCTCAGGGTTTAAAGCGTTGAGCGGGCGGGCAGGGGACTCCGGGTTTGTGCTCAACCCCACCACGACCGGACGGCCATGAGTCCCAACGGTACGCCGAGCGTGAACAGAAGGACCGCCAGCGCGGCGCATGCGTCCTTGACCGCCTGGTGCAGGGTCGCGGGTGTATGTCGGGTCATTCTGTTCTGAAGGGTCATGGAGTGATGTCGGGTCATGGAGCTGCGCGCCGGACCTTCCCCGGGCCGGTGACAGCGCAGGGCTCGTGATGGACGGAGCCCGCCGCGAGGCGGTTGATGTCGGCAATGAGGCTGTCGATGAACCGCGGATCCGGAAAACACTCTTCGTAGTCGCCCATATGGGCCTGATACCGCAGGACCATGGCCTTGACCGTCAGCCCCTGGAGCGTCAGGGCCGGCCGTTCGGCCTTCGATACAGGCACATGGCCCGCGGGCACAAAGATCACCATCATCGTCCAGGGCCGTATCCAGGGTGCCGGCGGAAACGGCGGCCGTTCCGGCATAGCGGGCGGTGACGGCGGTGCTCCGGGCAGGGTCGGCAGGCCCGGTTGCGGCGGAAACCGGTATCCCGGCAGGCTGGGCGGTGCGGCGGGTGCCGCCATCGACGGGACACGCTTCGTGACCCACAAGGGCGCACGCGGGCGTATCGCGGGCGGGCGGATCAACTGACATGACCGCAAGAGACGAGATGACCGGAGAGACGACATGACAAGGGCAGCCTTCCAGTTCACCGTCACGGACAGGGCCGGCAACGTGGTGCCGGGTGCGTCCGTCGAGGTGCGCAACGAGACCGCCGGCACGCCGCTTGCCACGCTGTATGCGGCCGGCACCGGCATGGGCCGTCAAGACAATCCGTTCGAAGCCGACGAACACGGCCACGTCCGGTTCTATGCCGACGGCGGCTTCTACCGGATCACGGTCACGGCAAGAGACCGGACGCAGGTCTGGCGCGATGTCGCCATCGGAACCGCACAGGCCCATGACGCCGACAGCCTGCTGGAGACCGCCGCCACCGCCACCCGGACCGCCATGGACGCCCTCGTGGGCGGTGCGCCGGCCGCCCTCGACACGCTCAACGAACTGGCCGAGGCCCTCAACGACGACGAAGCGTTCGCGGCAACCGTCACGCGGCAGCTGGCGCTGAAGGCCAATACCGCCGATGTCACGCGACAACTTGCCGCCAAGGCCGACACGGCCACAGTGAACACGGAGCTTGCCGAACAGCGTTCCGGCCAGTTCCGGTCACATGACGGCGGCACTGTGAGGACACGGCAGACGATCGCCGCCGACAGCGCGTTTGAGCTGAAATACGAGATCGACGCCGACGTGACCTTCCGGTTCGCCGACCCGCCACGCGAAAGAGGTTACTCAAAACTGATCAGGATCGCGCAAGATGCGACCGGCGGCCGCCGCCCCACCTTCCAGAATGCCCGTGGACAGGCGGCGACCGCGACCAACACCATGCCCGACTGGGCGAGGCGGCCCGCGCGCGCCTGGGACCTCGTTGCTGTCCTGCGCGAGGAGACCGGCGCGCTGCTTGTCACCCACATTGCCGGCAGCTGAGCCCCGATGAGTATCCAGACATGAGTGCCCACACGATCCTGCCGCTCATCATGGGCGCGCTCACCCGCACGTCCGTGCCGCCTCCCGCCGTGCCACCACCGTCACAGTCAGGACGTCCCAATACACGATCTCCGGTCTCTCCTCCGGCACGACACGATGGATACAGATCCGCAGCATCGGCCCCGGCGGACGATCGGCCTGGACGGCCCCGCAATCGGCACAAACGTCCGTTCCACTGCCCCGGACCTTCACCGTGCCCAGTTCGGGCACCCTGGGCGGGATCCACAAGACGGGCGACACTATAAAGCTGCTTGTCGAGACATCCCGAATCTCCGGGAGACGCGTCATCTACTCATACCGGATCGACACATACCGGCCGCCCGCGTTCACGAGGACCTCCTCCGTCACCCTCAGCGGCACCGCCAGCGGCCGTTACCAATATCTCTGGTCGGACGGAACGACTGCCTATGCATACGACAATCGTGTGGACCAGGTTCGCGGCTGGGACGAGGCGACGGGACGCCGCCGCTCAACCCGCGATATCGCCGTCACCGGCTCGGGCGGGCTCTGGGGCGTGGGTGATATCCTCTATGCCCTGCAAGTCGGGAGCGCCTTCAGCACGCGCGGTTCCAGGCTTCTCGCATATTCCAGGACCAGGAGGGCCGCCGTCCCGGCCAGAAATGTCACGGTGGCTCTGGGGTTCGGCTTCTACGGCGCGTCGGGACTGTGGTCCGACGAAACCACGGTCTGGATGGGGAACGGGCTCACGCTCAGCGCCGCCACCCTGGCCACGGGCGCGCGCAACTCCTCAAAGGACATCACGGTCCCCGAACCGGAAGATGATGATGACGAATTCGGCGGCGGCTTCGGGCACGTCAACGTCTCCGACATCACAGGCGATGACGACGATCTCTGGGTGCTTCTTAACACCGGCACCATCCTGCGCATCGCAAAGCCCGCGTGAGGCAACATGAGACGGACCGCACCACACACATCGGACAGTCACGCAAAAACAACGGGAACCGGCAGACATGAACACGCCAGACCAGATGAAAGAACCCTGGCACCTGAAGAAG
This sequence comes from Hyphomicrobiales bacterium, assembly GCA_965198845.1. Lineage (GTDB taxonomy): Bacteria > Pseudomonadota > Alphaproteobacteria > Rhizobiales > JAJFHC01 > CBDAQD01. The sequence goes on along the minus strand of CBDAQD010000002.1, from coordinate 3,243,144 downwards.
GAAATCCCCATCGCGCTTATTCTGGCCGTGCTCCTGCAGACCGGGGCTGCGTTCTACTGGGCGGCCTCGGTCGAGGGCAAGATCAACGCCGTCGACATGCGGGCCCAGGCGAACAGGCGCGATATCGCCGCCATGGACGGCCGCCAGGACAAGATCGGCGAGGTCGTCATCCGCATGGACGAAAGCCTCAAGGCCATCCGCGCCACACTCGCCAAGATCGAGAAGAACCTCGAGAGATGACAGGGTAGATCGCTGCGGGGTCAAAAGTGAGCCGGGCGGAGAGACTGCGGGTACCCGCCACCCGGCCTGAGCTGGCGGTTCAGAGGTGCTAGGAGACTCCAATGAAAATCCGCCAACCATTATCTCGGTAGCCCGGTCATTCACCGACAGCAACATCGCCGCCCTCTGGGCGGCTTTATTCATGGAGAATTGTCATGCAGATCAGTGACATCAGCGAACGGGGCCTGGCCTTCATCGCCGGCCACGAAGGGTGTGTCTTCAAAGCCTACCGGTGTCCCGCCGGCGTGCTGACCATCGGATACGGCTTCACCAACCGCTCACCCGCCGTCACAAGCCATCTGGGCAGGATCAGGCCCGGCATGCGCATCACGCGCGAAAAGGCCGATCAGGTTCTGCGTGCCGTCATCGCAGAAGAGTTCGCACCAATGACCGCTAAGGCCATGGGCGCGGGTGCCAAACAGTACCATTTCGATATGGGCGTGTCGGCCGCCTACAACTGCGAGCCCCGCGCCTTCCGATGGAAGTGGCTGAAGGAGTACAGGGCCGGACGCATCAAGGCCGCCGCCGCACGCTGGCGCAGGACCGCCACCACAGCCAACGGCCGTCGTCTGCCGGGCCTCGTGCGCCGGCGCGCCGAGGAGGCCGACCTGCTCGAATACGGCAACTATGGCAAGAGCCACATGCCGCGTTTCGAGCCAGCCAGGACCGTGCAGGGCGTGCACGCCGACGTGTCCGAGCACGAGACCCTGCGCGAGTATCAGGGCAAGCTGTAGCGGCTGGGCTACTACAAGGGCAATCTCGACGGCCTGCGCGGGCCGAAGACCACGGCCGCCGTGCGCGCCTTCCAGGAAGCCGATCCGCACCTGGACAATGACGGCATCCTCGGCCGTGCCACCATGCAATCCATCGACCGGAAGCTCGAGGCGGGGACAAGCGTCGCCGCCGGGGGTGCCGGCATGGGATTCGGCTTTGTGGGGCAGTTCATGTCCACCCTGCACTGGATCCCGGCTGAAGTGACCTACGCCCTGTTCGCGGCAGCGGGTCTCGCCGCCCTCTACCTCATCTGGAAATACCGTACGGCCTTCGAGGCGAAGGCCCGACAGATGCTGGGGGTGTGAGTCGTGGGCATAACGATCATGGACATAGTGACCTTGGCAATCTGGGTCATTTGCTTCTGGGCCGGCTTCTTCCTTGGCTCAGACGCAGGGGGGAGGCACTGATGTGGATGACCATTCTGGGGCTCGTTGCAAAGGCCGGAGCCGGGCTGCTTGGCTACGCGCAGAAGCGCTCGGACGCTGCCGTCGAGAAGTACAAGGTCGACGGTGCCGTCGCCACGGCCAGCATCCAGGCGCAAGCCGCCGTCATCCGGACCGGCATGGCCACGGGCTGGTTCTGGATCCCCTGGTCGATCGCGGCCATTCCCTTGAGCGCGTGGTTCGGCTGGGGCATTCTCGACAGCCTCGCCAACGGCGCATTGCCCGATGTCGCCGAACTGCCGCCGCAGCTGAAGGAATACGCCGACGCCGTGTGGCGATCGATCTTCCTCGCAGGGGCCGGTGTCGCCGGCGTCCAGACCGTCACCACGGCAGGCCGGGTCGCCGCCAACTGGATCGCACGGCGGTCATAGCCGTAAGTCTATTTTTGCGGTCGACCCCAGTAATTCCACGCCGATTCCTGAAATCCGGCACGGGATCGCCACTTTCAGCACCTACGCGCCGCTTCGACCGGCCGCGTCCCCCGGCAGGAGACGGACAGGTCTCTCTGTGAAACGCCGCTCATTCTGCCGCTCCCGCCCAACTCCCTCTGTCATCTTTTTGCCACCATCCGGGTCTCGAACCACCACTAAGACGCCTTCTCAGCGCCACACATCATCGACCTGAGGGAGACGTGAAGGCGGGGAATGAAGGCACCTTCCTTCCAAGGAAAGCAACCGTTGAATCGCGGCGGGTTTCGGGATGTGTGGTTTGGGGCCTGGGGCTAAGGCGTCTTCGATGGTTTTGAATGTTGTCGATGAAGGAGAGATTTGCGTCATGTCAGGAAATGGTGATTGCATTGAATGCGCGGAATTAGCGAGTGGCCTGGCGGCGCCGTCAACTTGGAATGAGAATTGTTTGAGCAAGGCGACCCTGCTGGGCCGCACCGGTATAGCCGCGGTTTCGGCTGCCGCGCTGATGTGTTTCGCCGGTGTGCAGGAAGTAATGGCGCAGCAACCTCCAAATATCACAGTCCCGAGCGGCGAGACCCGGGATGCAACACAGAATTTGGGCGATGGCGGCTCGATCACCGTCGAGGAAGGCGGCGCGATCGAAACAGCAAACCCGAATGGTGTTGGGGGCCCTGATAGACTGTCAGTGATCAACAGGGGACGATCAGGGGGAGGGTGAACGGTGTCAGGAGCTATTTGGCCAGAATCGAAAGCTTGATTAACAGCGGCACGATTGAAGGACGCGAAGGGCGTGGTGTGAACTCTTTAACCGACATCTACACTCTGATCAACAGCGGTACGATTCTAGGTAGAACAGAAGGTGTTAACGCCGGTCGCACCCTCAAGTCCCTAAACAACAGCGGCACGATCATAGGTACGACGAGGGATGGTGTCAGGTCTTCGATCGACATCGAGGACCTGATCAACAGCGGCAGAATTCAAGGCGGTCATAGCGGCGTTTTCAGTGACCGTAACATCGGAACCCTGATCAACAGCGGCACGATTAAGGGTGGCAATCACGGTGTCGGCGCTGGTGGCAACATCGAAACTTTGATCAACAGCGGCACGATTGAAGGTGGCGATGGCGACAGGACCGGCGTTGGTGCCCGTGGCACCATTGGTACCCTGACCAACAGTGGTACGATCAAGGGGCGCGATAGCGGTGTTGGTGCCGGTAGTACAATCGGTAGCCTGACCAACAGCGGCACGATTAGCGGGGGTATCGACGGTGTCAGCACCCTTGACAGCATCAGAACGCTGACCAACAGAGGCACGATTAAGGGGGGTGAATTCGGTGCTAGTGCCCTTGGAACCATCGGCACCCTGACCAACAGTGGTTTGATTGAAGGCCGGACCGGTATCGGTGTTGGCCGCCTATCGTTTAACCAGGTTCCGAATCTGCTTCAGCTCGGGGTATTGGATGCTGGCCGTAACTAAATAATAAGAGGCGAAGCGCCGATCCCTGGTTTTCACGAGCCTCTGGCCGGCAATGTATCGATCACGAACTCAGGTACGATCCGCTCCACGCTGGGCCCGGCCGGCTTTGCCATCGATCTTCAGGGAGAGGGCCGAGATACGCTGACGCTGCTCGACGGCTCGATCATTGAGGGCCGTATCAGATGGGACGGTATAAGCGACACCCTGAACTACCGCGCAAGGCGGTCGGCGGTGTTGACCTTTGCCGGGACGACAGTGAATGACAACGGAACTGAGCCGGAGGACACGGATAACAACGGCAGTATCGGGCAGGTGGAAATAGATGCCGCCAGAGCCGACGACTTCCGGAACCAGACGGCAAAGTTCGCGGTTAATGCCGATGGCAAGCCTGTGGTGAGGGCCCGCAGGAGCGACAGTGAAACCACTATCGTGGTGATCGATCCGACGGCGTTTGCGCTTGCCGACAATATCCTGTTTGACATCACCAGTGCCATCTCCGGCGCGGTGACGGGTCAGGCGGCGGCCTGGCGTGCGACCCAGAGTGGCGGCCAGATCATTTCGCCTGCGGCCGACGTGATCCGGACTGCGCCCCGGTCGGGCCGTCTTCCGGCGCCGGGCGGTTGGTTCACGCGCCTGTGGGCGGACCTGTTCGGTGGTGTGCGTGACGAAGAAGGTGACGGTGCACTTGGCGATGCACGCCATGACTTCGGCGGCGTGGTTGCCGGCGTGGAGACGGGCACGGCTGGCTTGCGCGGTGGCCTCTTCATCGGCGGCTCGGAAGGCAAGGCGGATATCGAAGGCGGCAGTCAGGATATCGACATCACGACGGTCTTCGGCGGGCCCTATTTCAGTGCTGAAGGTGACGGCTTTGCGGTCGACGGCATGGTGACGTTGGGCTTGAGCGACCACGAGTCGAAGCGTTCGGTGAACAACAACACGGTCGCCGGCGGGCGGGAAGACGCCAAGGCCGACTATGACGGTTTCTTCGTGGCGCCCGAGATCACGGTGTCCTCGAGCCTTGGCATGGTCAGGCCGTCGCTGACCCTGAGGTACGCCGGTCTGTTCCTGGACAGCTACAGGGAGAAAAGCCCGTCGGGCGCCGGTCTGAATGTCGACGATCGTGACATCCATCAGATCTCTGCCCGTGCCCAACTCGGCCTTCCGCTGAAGATGGACGAAGATCGTCTGTCGACGGAACTTCGTGTGGGCGCCGAAGGCCGTGCCCATCTTGGCAAGTCCCGTGTCCGCGGTTCGGTTCTTGGTCAGGGCTTCGCGTTCGACGCAGGAGGGGACGACGAGGTTCTCACCGGCTTTGGCGGGTTTGCAGTTGCCTACGCCGTGTCGTCCCGGTTCACGCTGAATGGCAACGTCGAGGGGGCCTACGGCACCGACGAGGCCGTCACGGGCCGGGCCAATATCGGCGCCAAACTGGAATTCTGACAGCCCACGTCATCCTTCCGGGACGCTCCGTGCCCGGAAGTTTTGGAGCCCGCGCCGGCTATCGTAGCCATCTAGTCGGTGCGGGTTCTTTTTTGGGAGACGCTGGCTGTCTGGCAGTTGAGTCGCTGTTCATCCCGCTGGTCAGGATGCTGATGCAGTATTAACCCGTGCGCGCCACAGAACGCCCATACATTCGCCGCAACGGGCGGTTAGGCTCCCTGTGAATGTCGGCCAGCCCGGTAAGCGCCCCCAGCCCATCGCACCGGCTATCAGGAATACGACCCGTTCCTGACGGGGCACCCCACCCTTGCCCGGCGTAGCGAGATGACATTCGAACCATCGGGTGAGGCTGTTCGAGTTAATTGCCCTCGGACACGTCCGATGGGTGACAGACTCAGATGCCGACGATCGGTTGTGGAGCCTCCTCCTGCCGGCCGTCGGCATCTGTTCGTTGGGCGTCGCCGGCGTCCAGACCGTCACAACCACGGTAGGCCGGATCGCCGCCAACTGGATCGCACGGCGGTGAGGACACAGGCGACTTCAAGGTGACAGGTGCGGTCAGTACGCTGAGGAGCTACTGTAAACACTGACCGCTAAGGCCGCCTGCCCGGCCGGTTTCACCGGGGAGGAAATGCGCGGATATCAGAAGAGCCGTTGTCTTGATCTTTGTGTCGCATCTGATATCGCCTAATTTCCTTCCAAACCCGAGATGGGGGCTGAGGCAGTCACATACACCTCACGATGCCGTGGACCTCTGTGTTACTGGGAGCAGAACATTATCCGTTTGAGCGAGGCGAGCCGTCGAAGAAGGCAGGCAAAATGGGAGAGTTCGGACATCCCGTATGGATGCGGTTTTGGGCCGTTCTGAAAGCGCCGCGTGCGAGCACTGAATTTTCAGATGCCTCGGGGATTTGTTGGGCGAGCGCCGTTTCAAATCTAACTTTGGAGATCGATCATTCCTATACAGGGGCATTGGAAAACGTTTAATAGAGTAAATAGTGTACTTCTCCGGACCTACGGCCGCAGACGACAGTTCAACGAATCTTCGGTCTGGAAACGACGAGCGACTGCAAAGTCTTGGCATATGCACTGCCTCGATAATGACCGGCCCCTAGTTTCGGATTTGGGCGATGGAGTGTGTTTCGGCGCGGCTCTTAGGTGGTGTCGCTTGTATTTAGATGACCCAGAAGCGGAGCCACTGGAGCGCATGACGCGACTCGAATCTGATATGCCAAGTATCCTTGCCAAGCAGTTTCTAAGTTTGGAGATACACTGTCAACTTCCAGCGTATCCGGCGCTAGATGATGCCCAACGAGGTGATTTATACAGCGAATATATTAATTCTCTGAACCGGGTTTCGCGATTAAAATTCACATTCGAGTTTAAATTGTACAATCCTTTAGAGAGCAGTGGGATTGTATGTATAAGAGACTTTGTTGATGAAAACAAAGTATACCTACTGATCAGTCAACTGGAAAGAAATTTAGGGGATCACGTCATTCTTCACGGTCATTGTATAGCTATGGCTAAAAATTCAGATGAATCAATAAGTTTATTTGATTATAATATCGGGGAAGTTGATATAAAAAAGGGCCGGGTAGAGCAGTTTTTTTTAAATTTTCGTGAATATTGGAAAGAGGTATCCTGTAAATTCACTTCTCTCGATGGTTATTCGATGGAAAGGCGTCCTTGATAGAGGAGTCATATACAATCCCTGAAAACCTATGGTATCGATAAAAGTTTTGTCAGTAGCGTTTATCGCCCTTTCTGATTTCTCCTCCCCCAAAGAAGCGCTGTCCGATCCCCACCCGCAAAGCTGGGTGGGCGGCCTTAAAAGATTACGTTTTTGGCGCCCCGGCCCGCGTAATCTCCCGTCGTTCGATATCTTCCGGTGATGCGGAACACCGGCGCCCTTAATTCGCATACGGCCACCTACAAAACCTCGACCCTGATGCCAAATACGCTGCTCTTGTATGTGGCGATCGGCTGATCCGCAGCGGTGTTGGGGCTCCGGGCATTCAACGTGCCCTCGATGGCTTCTCCAATCTTCCGGCGGGTGTCGTCGTCTTTCGTGGAAATCTGGATGACCAGATCATTGGGATTGATGTTCTGGCGTTTGAGCCACCCCCGCAAATGAACAAAGGCGCCGATCATTACACGTTATTCCCTTGTTGAGTGCTTGCCACAGCAGTTCTTCAAAGTAAGAGCCTGAGTAAGAACTGAAAATCAATATTCAAAAAATATTCTTTATTTTCAGATATTTATCTAAAACAAATGGCGGAACAGACAGTCTCGAAGGAGGTGGTCTCTGGCAAAATCGGCCCGGGATTCCGACCTAGCCCAGACCTTTCGCGACCTATCCCGACCGGGTGGCCGGATTTCGGGCGGATCCGGCGCTACGCGCCGGACATTTTCACGTCATCAAGAAACGCCCCCTGCGCCGCAACTGCCGTTGCAAGCTTGTTGCAGAAGCTTTTCAGGAGGCTTTACAGACCCGTCGGAACGGCGCGTCCTGCGCCAGTGTCGGCATTTTGCACTTCCCATGCACCGTGCACCGTGCACCGGTAACAGCATAAATCGCCACACGGAGCGCTTGTGGCGCAATGAAACGCCGATACAGGCGCAGACCCATTGCACACGCACTGAACGGCCTGCGCCCCCCGGTTCAGGGAGCGTCCCGTTTCGCCTGAGCGTCGTTTTCCGTATCAGGCCAAAGCGCACCGAGCGGGAAACTGATCGCATCAAAGGGCGCAACGGAAACCAGGGCGTTGTCGGCAAGTGAGGCGGTCAGCAGCCACTGCCCGTCCCGCAGCTCGAAAGCTTCGAGCGTGCGGGCATCGGGGTCGACGAACCAAAGATGCGAAACGCCTTCACGGGCATAGATGTCGCGCTTGGCGGTCATATCGATCTGGCGGGTCGAAGGGGACAGAACCTCGCAGGCCCAGTCAGGCGCGACTGTGCAGTAGGCGGTGTCGGGATAGACCGACATGGTCTCGCGCCGCCAGCCGGCCAAGTCGGGAACCAGAATGTCTTCGCCAAGGTGAAGCTCGGGTTCATCAATGATCCACCAGCCTCCCGGGCCGTCCACGTCATCATCGTATGGGCTGCCAATCCTGCGCCCCAAACGTGAACTCGCCCACGCATGCCGCATCGCCGGCCTTGGGTGCGTATGCAGTGTCCCGGCGATGATCTCGGCGACCTTGTGCGCAGGCGCGTCCAGCACGTCCTGATATGTCGCCTGACCTATGGCTTGCTTGATTGCAGTCATGGCACCTTTCTTTCAGGGTCCATCATCACCCTATCGCATCCACTCCAACATTACCAAGCGCCAACGACACGCGCGCCAATAGCGAAAGCCGTTAACCGGCGCACAAATACCCCTTGCCGTCAGAGCGCCACAGCCGCGTCGTGGTGGCCGACTGCGTCTGGCGATGTATTGATGCGCGAAGCGGGCCGCCCTCGCACCACAAGGTGCTCTCGGGACCTTCCTGCGCCGAGGCGTCGGCGCAGAAGCGGTGACCCGCTCGCAACGCTTACACTCCGATCTTCCCGGAGATGTCCCCGGTCTGGTCAATCCCGCAGCCTGCAGGTTCACCGTGGTTTGTGATCTGTCCTCATACAGGGCATCTCTAAAAATGTGGATCTTCCATGCTCTCAAAATGGGTCAGAAAGTCGGGTGTTGGGCGGTTTTGGCGGGTGTGGGACATGCAATATCTCCGAAAAAGGGCGTATTCCGCACCTTTGATTCAGAAAAATGCATAAATGTCAGCAACTTATTCAGTCGATTACCCTGACCTTCGCCCTGACCGAACCCGTAAATTGCGCCACCACCCGCACCCGTCAACGCGGCTCGCCCCAATCCCGCGCCACCAGAGGCGAGTGCTGAAGTTCCACCCGACAGTAGTGCAGGGATCATTGCGCCACCGGCCTCCGCAATAAAATTGGTTGTCGGGTTGTCTTTTTTAAATTGATCCCGTTGGGCTCGCTCGGCAGTCAACGCCCTGTCGTATCGGTTTTGATACGGGTTCGAATAATCAAACCACGATCCTTCCGGGGTCACTCCAAGGATGGCCGCTTGATGCGCCCACAATTCATCTCCAAATCCCAAGGTAAGATCTTGATGGATTGAATCCAGAATATTGCCAAAGGAACGCCTTTCAGACCCGCGTTTATGACCGATATCAGCGGCTGCTTTTCTTCGACGTGCCCGCTGAATCGATCTGCGTTCTTGTTCCGTCAGATCAGCCATCAGTTATTCTCAGTTATTCTCAAGCTTGTAAAATTGGCGCTTTTCACCGAGCGTCATATAATCCCAATCGCTTTGTTGTACATTGTTCGGTTTGGGCGGATTGGCAAGCGTGTTCTCTATACGGTCAAACAAGTCGGTTTCGGAAAACAAACGTTTCAAACGATTGAGGTCAAAGATGAGTTCTTCTTCGTCTTGGGAAGCGTCAAGAGAAACCAGAATGGATTGATCGAAACCGATATTTGCGCGGATGCTATCTAATATGGTAGACAAATTATGCGCGTTTGTACCGCCAACATCACCTAAGATTTGTCCGAAGATACCAGTTGATGGAAGCCCCGCAGCTTGAATTTTTTCAAGAGCTCGGTCTATATCTTCCAGAACAATTGCGTTTGTGTTTCTTTTCTCTTGTAAGCGTTGTCTTTCTTTTTCTTTTAATTCTTTTTCCTTTTGCGCTTGGGGGCCACCGGGCAATGCGCGCAAGACCGGAAGATTGTTTTCCATAACGATCTTGCCGTCGTTGCCGTAAACATAACTGTATCCTGTTGGGGCCTTGCTCAACCCTGGATATTGTTGTCCTTGTTTGCCTGTGTTGATGGTGACGTTCGTACCCGGTCCTCTTCCCGCTGCTTTGAACTGCTTGTACGCTTCCGGATTTTGCTGGAACAATTGCCAATCCGAGGGTTTTTCCGGTCCTTTTCCAACCGTCTTGAACTGCTTGTACGCTTCCGGGTTCTGCCGGAATAATTGCCATTGTCTCTGAAAGTCCGTCATCTCCACTGGTGTGGATTTGCGCTGGAATTCCTTGACGAACAGACTTTTGGTTGGCGCGTCTACATAAGGCGAAAGAAGTATTTGCATCAATCGATCAGGAAACAGTTGGCCCGCTCTCTGACCCGACGCTTGACCCGTTTGTATCCGGGTTGGTGCGGATGCACGAGCGGCTGTCTTCTTGCCACCGATTGAACGTGCGATCCGACCGACTTTTGCGGCGTATTGAGGATCGGTTGCATAACCGGACGCCTGAAGTTCCCGCAATTGGTTGTCCAGCCCGTGCGCGGCCATGAGCGGCTTGTAAAGTGTAGCTAATTGCTCATTGCCCGGCGTAATCATCATCACAATTTCAACCCCTATAGCACCCTCTGCCTCAAGTAATGCGCGCGCTTTGCGGGGGTCATAGGCCGGAGGTTTGATGTCCTTTGAATGGTAAGTCAATGCGCTTGGAAGGGTTGAATTGGCAAGCTCAGCACGACCCAGAGTGGCGACCTTGGCAATAGACTCGCGATTTAATGCCATAGCAGCGGCCTTACGCACATTTAGGTTGTCAAATGGTGCATCTTCAGCTGTGATGGCGCTGCCATCCGAGAACTTTGCTTCGCGTAATTCGAACTGATAGACCAAACCGTTTTCGGACACAGTCCAACTTTCGGCAAGTCCAAGTTCCAACTTACCATTGGCATTTTGGCGTAGCAGGCGTGTGAAAAGCTGTCCATAAGCTTCGATGTTTCCGGCCGCGGCAGAAGTAATAGGATCAAGCGATGTTACCTGGTTTGCTGAAGCGATCCTCACAACATCTTCGGCAGAGGCGCTGCCCGCAGACAAGCTTAGTGCCACCGCCCACGAAAGAATGAATGATTGCTTTGACATGCTAGAATTCCCGCTAGGTTATAATCCATTTTGATGGAAAAATAACATAAAAAAAATATTTTGTAATGGTCCAGGTGATATGAGACTATAATCATATTTTGGAGCAAGGAACTTGAACATAGGCCATTGGGGTTAATCCGGCGGTGGGAATATCAAGCTGATCGCGCTCGTCATGCTGATGGCCGCCGTGACGGGCTGTTACGCGCCGGCATGGCCGGAGCCGCCCGGTCAGGCCGCGCCGCCGCAGTCGCAGGCGTCCGTATTGGCCCCTTCGGAGTGGTACGGGGCTGCGGACAGTCGCGCCTTGGCGCGCCATTACAGAAACCTTCAATCGGACCTGCTGGACCGCGGGCTCTTGCGCCGCGATGGTCACGCCGGCGGAACGCGGCTGCGCGCCGGCATGCTGGCACGGACCTTCGAGACGGTCGTGTTCCATGACGAATATGCATCGGGTGGCAATCCGTGGCGAAGGGCGGGCGCCGGGGCCAGAGCGCTCGCACGCTGGTCGGGGCCGGTGCCAATGACTGTGGCCTTCGGACCCGGTGTCGCGCAGAAGCAGGCTGCAGCCGACCGCATGACCATCGAAGCCTATGCGCGCCGCCTGGCCCGCGTTACAGGCCATCCGGTCAGCACGGTGCGCTCGGGCGGCAATTTCCACGTCGTCTTTGCCTCGCAGGATGATCGCGCCTGGCTGCGCCGGCGCCTGTCCGAATGGCTGCCCGGCAATGATCCGCGCACATACAAGGTCTTTGACCGGCCGCCGCGCAGCATCCGTTGTCTGGTGGTGGCTCTTGCCAGCACGTCGAACCCGCATGTCTACACGCGGGCCGTGGCATTGATCCGCTCGGAGCTTCCCGATCTGACGCGCAGCGGTTGCATCCATGAGGAACTGGCGCAGGGGCTGGGTGCGGCCAATGACAGCCCGCATGCCCATCCGTCGGTCTTCAATGATGATGATGCGTTTGCACTGCTGACCGGGCATGACGAAGCGCTGCTCGGGATGCTTTACGATCCACGCCTTGAGCCAGGCATGAGCGCACATCAGGCGCGCCCGCTGGTGCGCAAGCTCGCTCATGAACGTCTGCGGCAGGCCCCGTAGAGAAGCTCATCCGGTCAACGGGCATGCGCCGACGAATCCTGCCCACACAGCCATTGTCGCCATAATGTCGCAGAAACCTCTGGACATGACGGGCAAAGCGAGCCTCAGTGTGGTCGGCAAAATCACGTCTTGTGCGTCTGCCCGCCTGCCGGCCATGATCGCTGCGCGGGCTTCACCTGGTGACAAGGGCCGGATTGGCCGGTCCTGCAAAACCAGATGGAGACCACGATGACACGACAGACGATTGAACAGGCTGCGGCTGACCGCAAGTCAAAGCCGGCCAAAACCGTCAAACGGACCGGCGGCAAAGACAAGGCGGGCCCGCAGAAAACCAGCCGCCGGCAGCAGCTGCACAAGATGCTCTGCCGCAAGTCAGGGGTCACCATCGCGCAACTTCAGACCGCCTTCGGCTGGCAGCCACACACGGCACGCGCCGCTATCTCGACACTGCGCAAGGCCGGACACGGGATCGAACGCAGCAAGGCGGCACCAGGCTCCATCTACCGCATCGCCCGGGAGGACTGACGCGATGAACGCCAATGCCGAGGACACCTGCTGCGAACTTGAACAGGCCATCGCGGCTATTGACGCACTTGACCGTGCCGCATGCCTCGACCGCTGGCGCGACGTGTTCGAACGTCCGCCGCCCAAACACCTGTCCACCCGGTTCATGAAGCGGGTGCTGATCTGGCAGGTGCAGACCCGGACGCTGGGCGGCGTGTCGAGGGCGAGCGAGCGCCGCCTGCAACAGATTGCCGCCGGCAAGGTGCCGCGCCCGAAGGCGGGACCCGGAACGCATCTGGTGCGCGAATGGAACGGGCGCACCTACCAGGTCGAGGTGATCGAGGACGGCTACCTTATGGATGGCCGAACCTGGCGCTCGCTGTCGGCGATTGCCCGCCACATCACCGGGGCGCGCTGGTCCGGCCCGCGCTTCTTCGGGGTGCGGTAATGCGCCGGGTTCGATGTGCCATCTATACACGCAAGAGCACCGAGGAGGGGCTTGAGCAGGACTTCAATTCCCTCAACGCCCAGCGCGAGGCCTGCGAAGCCTATATCGAAAGCCAGAAGCACGAAGGCTGGGAACTGCTGCCCGACACCTATGACGATGGCGGCCTGTCGGGCGGCAGCCTCGAACGACCGGCCCTGCAACGGCTGATGCGGGCCGTGGACGACAAGCACGTCGATCAGGTGGTCGTCTACAAGATCGACCGGCTGACCCGCTCACTGGCCGACTTCGCCAAACTGGTCGAGCGGCTTGATGCAGCGCAGGCCTCCTTCGTCTCGGTCACACAATCCTTCAACACCGCCACCAGCATGGGACGGCTGACACTCAACGTGCTTTTGTCCTTCGCCCAGTTCGAACGGGAGGTCACTGCCGAACGCATCCGCGACAAGATCGCCGCCTCCAAGAAGAAGGGGCTGTGGATGGGCGGCACCGTGCCGCTGGGCTATCGGGCGCACGGGCGCACGCTGAAGATCGATGAAGAGGAGGCGCAGATCATTCGTACGCTCTATAACCTCTACCGCGACCATGGCTCTTTGCGCGAGGTGAAGGAAAGGGCGCAAGCACTTGGCATCCGGTCGCGCCGCCGGGAACGGGCCGACGGACAGGTCACCGGCGGCGGTGTCATGCTGCGCGGACACATCCACCACATCCTCAGCAACCCGATCTATGCCGGACGCATCCGACACAAGGACCAGATGCATGACGGGCAGCACCACGCCATCATCGATCCGGACCTTTGGGATGAGGTACAGAAGATGCTGAAGGACGGTGCTGCAAAGGGGCGTGGCTCTGTGGGCAAGGCGAGCCGTTCACCGCTCGCGGGCAAGCTCTTCGACGAAACCGGCGACCGGTTGACCCCCAGCCACAGCCGCAAGAACGGCAGGCGGCTGCGCTACTACATCTCCCGGCGGCTGGTCACCGGGCGCAGCCACAAGCATCCCGACGCATGGCGGCTGCCGGCACAACAGGTGGAAAGCCTTCTGGCCGATCTGGTCAGACAGCATCTGGGTCAGCCCGATGCGGCCCCGTCCATGCTGCGGGACATGGCGGCGGCAGGGATCGTGTCCGCCGCCGGGAGGCTGAAGAAACCCGGAGATGCAACCGCATGTCTTGGCCTGATCGAACGCGGTGATCTGCAACCGGGATCGATCACGGTGCGCCTTGACCGGAACGCCATGGCCCGGGCACTCGGCTGCATACCCGATCAGATCAATTCGGCGGGTCTGGTGATCGAGGCCCCGTTCCGGATGCGGCGGCGGGGTGTGGAACTGAAACTGCATCTTGGACCACCGCCGCCGGAAATTGATCTCATACTGGTCAGCAATATCGTCAAGGCCCGCCGCTGGCTGCAAATGGTCATTGCGGGCAAGACCTTCACGCAGATCGCCGAGGCCGAGGCCACATCGGCACAGCGGGTACGCAAGGTGATCGACCTGGCTCTGCTGGCCCCCGATATCATCGAGACCATCGCCTGCGGTGAACAGCCCGATGGTCTTGGCTCCGACCACCTGATCAGGACCGGCATCCCGGCACTGTGGCCACAGCAGCGTGAAATCTTCGCCAGGCTCTGACATTGGCCTTTCTTGGCACCGATCCGAAAATCCGAAATGCGAATCGCCAATGCGCATCTATGCTGCCAGCGCCATAAATGCTACGAGACGTCATGGATTGGTGATCATCGTCATCGTTGGTGAAAGCGGCAATCTGGACAAACTCGTATCGCCGGAATCGCAAACAGAGACTCCGGCTATATTGTGGCCGATCAGGCGGACAACGGCGCGTCTCTCGGCTTCAGCCACCAGCGCATGATATTGAGATCATTGCGATATTCAGAACGACGGGTGTGCATCCCAAATGTCCAGTTCTGGCTGGCGGATGGGGTGGGATTCGAACCCACGAGACGCGCTAACGCCTGCCGGTTTTCAAGACCGGTGCCTTCAACCACTCGGCCACCCATCCTTCGGTACGCTGAGGTGGCATGTCGGCACCGGGATGCCGCCCTAAGATGTCTGCCACCACGAACCTGTGGACGCCCTTTTGACACAAATTTCCTGCTTCGGAAAGCGGCTTTGGCTGGTTCTGCCGGGAAGATACGGATGTCCGGTTCCCGTATCGGACGTGATCGGGAACTTTTGCCCTGATCCAATCCCTCGGCAAGACCGTAAAAGCAATATTAACAACGTAACCTGACGTGGTGGGACAATGTTGAAACAAATCCTGATCGGGGGGCTTGGCGCAACCCTCGTGGCATTTTCCGTTTCGGCCGCCGGTGCATCCAAGGGCAAGCTGCTCAACAACAGCAGTGCAAAACGTGTTCTTACCGGATCGGCGATCCTGATCCCGACCCCGTTGGGTGGCGGCTTCAAGATCAATTACGGCCGTGGCGGGCGGCTGAGCGGATCGAGCAGCGTATTCAGCCTGAATTCCACATGGGGGTCCAAGGATCGCGGCAAGTGGTGGGTCCGCAAGGGTCAGGTCTGCCAGAAATGGAACACCTGGTACAAGGGCAAGCCGTACTGCTTCAAGCTGCGCCTGGATGGTAAAACCGTCTACTGGACCCGCAATGACGGGCTGACCGGAAAAGCCAAGCTCCTGAAGTAAGATCACGCCGGAAACGGCGATTTGTGAGGGCGAGCGAAGCACGATTCGCTCGCCTTTTGCCGTTTACACGTAAACGATTCCTTAACCGCGTATGTTCACAGTGCACCGCAGGGTATCCGGGGCAGTTTGTCCGATTGCCTGCGGGTAGGGATGGTGAGCCGGTAAGAGCCGTTGGCGCAGCCGGAACACCGCAATCGGTGTTGGTGAGTATGCGTAGCTTCGGTTCGAACAATCCCGTCAGTTCAGAGTCATTCAGACAGATCCGGCTGTGGTCCTTTATTGCGGCTGGTTCAGTCGCGGCAGCACTTGTGCTGTCCGGATGCAGCAGCAAGAAATCCGCATTCGAAGGGACAGGCAGTCCGAAATACACCGGTCCGGACCCGATCCCGATCGGCGGCGGCCGCCAGAAACTCGGCAAGCCCTACACGATCGCGGGCAAACGGTATTATCCGAAAGCCAATTCCCGCTACAACAAGACCGGCGTTGCCTCCTGGTACGGTCCGAAATTCCATCGCCGCATGACGTCGAACGGCGAGTGGTTCGACATGAACCGGATCACGGCCGCGCACAAGACGCTGCCGATGCCGTCCTTCGTCCGCGTGACCAACCTCAAGAATGGCAAGAGCCTGGTCGCGCGCATGAATGACCGAGGTCCCTATGCGCATGACCGGATCATCGACATGTCGAGGCGGGCGGCCGAAATGCTCGGCTTCAAGCGCCAGGGCACAGCGCCGGTGCGGGTGGAATATCTCGGTCCCGCACCCCTGAACGGCGACGACTACTATGTCGCCCAGCGCAAGCTCAAGGGCCAGAAAGTGGCGCGGTCGACCAAGCGTAACTTCTCGCAACGGCAGCCTTCGCACGACTATGCGCAGCCGGAAGTGGTCGCTTCAGCCGAACCGGAATACAGCCGTGCATCGGCGAATCCGTCCTCGATCGCCGGAAACGCGCTTTACGTTCAGGCCGGTTCATTCACCGATCCGGCGAACGCGCAGCGGGCCGAGCAGCGACTTTCGTCAATCGGTGCGGTGGAGACCGTTCGGACCGTCGCGGGACCGACAGTGTTCTATCGGGTGCGCGTCGGGCCTTTGCCTGACGTCGACCGGGCCGACGATGTTCTGTCGCGCGTCATCACGGCGGGCCATCACGATGCGCGGATAATCACCCGCTGATCTTGCTTCGAATTTGATTTCTTTGAACGAGTCGGTAATCTGACAGGTATAACCGTCCTGAGAACGGGCGGTTTCCTGCGAGTTTCCGGCTGAGGATTCGAATGCGCGCTGTTTCTGCGAAAGCCAAGACAAGACCTGTAACCGATCTTCCCTCTTACCCTGTTCTTCTGATGACCTGTCTCGTGGCAGTCGCCGCGATATTGATCGGTCACACGGCCGCCTGGGGCCAGGCCGAAAAGACACGGGCTGAATTCGCCATTCTGATTGACGGTGAAAGCGGTTCGGTTCTCTACGAAAAGAATGCCGATGAGCCCATGGCGCCGGCCAGCATGAGCAAGCTCATGACCATGGTCATTGCGTTCGAGGCGCTGAAGGCCGGGGAAACCAAGCTCGAGGACAAGTTCTATATCAGCGAGCGGGCCTTCAAGATGGGCGGCTCGCGCATGTTCGCCAAGCTGAAGGACGAGATCCAGCTTCAAGACCTGATCCAGGGCGTCATCGTCCAGTCCGGCAATGATGCCAGCGTCGCGATCGCCGAAGGTTTGAGCGGCACGGAGGAAGCGTTCGCCGAGGAGATGAACACGCGGGCCAAGGAGCTCGGCATGTCGCGGTCGAATTTCGTCAACGCCACCGGCTGGCCGCATCCCGATCACTACACGACCGCGCGGGACCTCGCGACGGTAGCCCGGCATATCATCTACGGGCTTGCCGATTTCTATCCGTTCTATGCCCAGAAGAGCTTCACCTGGAACAAGATCAAGCAGAACAACCGCAATCCGCTGATCTACATGAATATCGGAGCGGACGGGCTCAAGACCGGTCATACCGAGGAATCCGGCTATGGTCTCGTTGCGTCTGCGAAACGGGCAGGCCGGCGACTGATCCTCGTCATCAACGGGGTGAAGACCAAGAACCAGCGTGCGGAAGAGGCGCGCAAGCTGATCGACTGGGGGTTCCGCAGTTTCCGGCAGTACGTGGTGTTCGAGAAGGATTCCGAGATCGGCAAGGCCAGGATCTGGGGCGGCGAGGACAACTCCGTCTCGCTGGTCGCCAAGGAACCTGTCGCGTTGCTGCTGACACGGTCGGGCCGGAAAAAGCTGAAGGCCCAGATCGTCTATACCGGGCCGCTCCGCGCGCCGCTGAAAAAAGGTCAGGAGGTTGCCAAGCTCCGGATTCTCACGTCCAACAAGATTGTGAACGAGGTGCCGCTGGTCGCGGCCAAGGACGTTCCGGAGGGCGGGATTATCGGGCGGGCGATCGACACGCTCAAGTTCATGGTGATCGGCGGCTGAATCGGCCCGCCCGGGCCGGGGCCGGATAGAGGTTGAATGGGCGACGGCCACTTCATCACGTTCGAAGGCGGCGAGGGTGCCGGCAAGTCGACGCAGGCCGGGCTGCTGCGCGACCGGCTGGTCTCGGACGGACATACCGTGATGCTGACCCGGGAACCCGGAGGGGCGCCGGGTGCCGAACAGTTGCGTGAATTGCTTGTCCGCGGAGAGACTGAGCGCTGGTCTCCGGTGAGCGAACTGCTCCTGATCAACGCGGCGCGGGACGACCATTTGCGCAATACGGTGCGTCCGGCGCTTGAACGGGGCGAATGGGTCATCTGCGACCGGTTCATCGACTCGACGAGAGCCTATCAGGGTTATGTCGGCGGTGTTTCTGAAGCTCTCATCCGGGAACTCGAACGCGCGGTTGTGGGGCCGACCATGCCTGATCTGACCGTCATCTTCGACCTCGATCCGGCGGCCGGCCTCGCGCGGGCGTCCGAAAGAGGGGAGGGGGACGACCGGTTCGAGCGGAAGGGCGCTTCCTTTCACGAGGCGCTGCGGCAGGCCTTTCTGGAAATCGCTGCTGCCGAACCCGGACGGTGTGCCGTTGTCGACGCGGGCCGCGAGGTCGACGTTATCGCCGCCGAGATCGGTGATATCGTCGCCGACCGGCTGATAAACCGATGAACTGGCCGGGCTTGCGAGTACTAGATGGTCTGTGATGGATAGCGAGATCCCCGAAAGCGATGTTCTCGAAGGTTTTCCGCATCCGCGGGACCGGACGGAACTGGTGGGCCACGAAGCGGCGGAACGGCAGTTTCTTGAAGCTTGCCGGCAGGGGCGGCTGCATCACGCCTGGATCATCGGCGGGCCGAAGGGCATCGGCAAGGCGACGCTCGCCTACCGCATGGCGCGGTTTGCCCTCAAGTATCGCAATGAGATTCCCGAGGATGTCGACGCACTGGATGTCGACCCCGACGATCCGGTCTCCAGACGGATGTCCGCGCTCAGTCATGCCGGTCTGCTGGTTCTGAGGCGGCCATGGGACAGCAAGACCAAGAAGTTCAAGACGACGCTTCCCGTTGATGAAGTGCGCAAGACCAACCGGTTCTTCGGCCACACCTCCGGCGAAGGCGGATGGCGGGTCTGCATTGTCGACTCTGTCGATGACATGAATGCCAATGCCGCCAATGCATTGCTGAAGATCCTTGAAGAACCGCCCGAGCGGGCGCTGTTCCTTCTGATTTCGCACGTTCCGGGCCGCCTCCTGCCCACCATCCGGTCGCGCTGCCGGCAGATCGACCTGGCGCCGCTTGCTCCAGATGATGCGGTTTCCGTGATGGGCGGTCTTCTCGGTGATGACGCCGGGGCCTCGCAGGAGGACCTTCGCATGGCTGCCCTGATCGCGCGCGGCAGTGTCGGCGAGGGTCTGCGGCTGATCCAGTCGGGCGGGCTCGATCTCTACAGGCAGATGATCCGGCTCTTGGCCTCGCTGCCCGATCTCGATCTCAAGGCCCTGCACGGCCTGGCCGACAAGATCAGTCCCATCGCCGCCATCGGCGACTACACCATGTTCATGCAGATGCTTACCGACTGGCTCGCCGCCATGGTGCGCGGCGTGGCGACGTCCCGGTTCGAGCTGGCCGACCCGCGCGAGGAAGAGATCGTCCGACGGCTCGCGCAACCCGGCGATCTCGACCGGTGGGCTGCTGTCTGGGATGAAATCAGCCATTCCCTTGTGCGCGCAAATGCCCTAAATCTCGACCGCAAACAAACCTTGTTGACCGTGTTCTTCCGCCTTGCGGAGACCGCGCGCGCGGCACGGGCCGCCTGACGGCGAACCGGCGGCAGCAATACTTCAGTTCCAGGAGTCTCCATGGCGTCCGATAAACGCTTCTACATAACCACGGCTATTTCGTATCCCAATGGCGCGCCGCATATCGGCCACGCCTACGAAGCCCTTGCCACCGACGCCATCGCGCGGTTCAAGCGGCTCGACGGATATGATGTCATGTTCCTGACCGGTACGGACGAGCACGGCCAGAAGATGGAGCAGACGGCCGCCAAGGAAGGCATCACGCCGGCCGAGCTGGTCGAGCGGACGACCCCGCAGTTCCAGGCTATGGTCGCGGCACTCAACTGCAGCAATGACGATTTCATCCGCACGACGGAGGAGCGGCACAAGCTGTCGTCGACCGAGATCTGGAAGCGGATGGCGGCGAACGGCGACATCTATCTCGGCAAGTACAGCGGCTGGTACTCGGTCCGTGACGAGGCTTTTTATACGGAATCCGATCTGGAGAAGGCTGAGGACGGCAGCTTTCGCGCCATCAAGACCGGAACGCCGGTCGAATGGGTCGAGGAGGAAAGCTATTTCTTCCGCCTGTCGGCTTATCAGGACAAGCTTTTGGCGCTCTACGAGGAACACCCGGAATTCATCGGGCCCGACAGCCGCCGCAACGAGGTCATGAGCTTCGTCAAGGGCGGGCTCGAGGACCTGTCCGTATCGCGGACGACGCTCAAGTGGGGCATCCCCGTGCCCGACGCGCCGGGTCACCTGATGTATGTCTGGGTCGACGCGCTCACGAACTACATCACCGGCGTCGGCTTCCCGAATGACGGCTCGGACGCGTTCCGGAAATACTGGCCGGCCGACTTGCACGTCATCGGCAAGGACATCGTGCGCTTCCATGCGGTCTACTGGCCGGCCTTCCTGATGTCGGCGGGCATCGACGTACCGAAGCGGGTGTTCGCGCATGGCTTCCTGTTCAACAGGGGCGAGAAGATGTCGAAGTCGGTCGGCAACGTGATCGATCCGATCGAGCTTGCCGATCATTACGGCGTTGACCAGCTGCGCTACTTCTTCCTGCGCGAGGTGCCGTTCGGTCAGGACGGCAACTACAGTCACGAGGCGATCGTCAACCGCATCAATGCGGATCTTGCCAACGATTTCGGCAATCTGGGCCAACGGTCATTGTCGATGATCGCCAAGAACTGCGACGGCAGGGTGCCCGCGCCCGGCGAACTCAGCGACGAGGACAAGGTCCTGCTCGATGCGGCCGACGGCATGCTCGAGGCGGCGCGCAAGGTCATGGAGGATCAGTCGCTGCATCTGGCTCTCGCCGCCATCTGGTCGGTGGTCGGCGATGCCAACCGGTATATCGCCTCCCAGGAGCCCTGGGTCCTGCGCAAGACGGACCCGGAGCGCATGGCGACCGTGCTCTATGTGACGGTCGAGACGGTGCGCCAGGTCGCGATCCTGTCCCAGGCCTTCATGCCGACGGCCTGCGGCAAGATGCTGGACCTGCTGTCGGTGCCCGAGGTTGACCGCAACTACGAGTCGCTGGGCCCCGACGGTCGGCTCAAGCCCGGGACGGAACTGCCGAAGCCGTCACCCGTGTTCCCGCGTTACGTCGAACAGGAAACGGCCGAGACCTGAACCATGACCTTCGCTGTTGTCGACAGCCATTGCCATCTCGATTTCCCGGATTTCGAAGATGAGCTTGACGATGTGATCCGCCGCGCCGGCAATGCCGGTGTCGGGCTGATGGTGACGATCTCGACGCGGGTGCGTCAGTTCGACCGGATCCTCGGACTCGCGGAGCGTTACGACAATGTCTTCTGCTCGGTCGGCACCCATCCGCACAATGCCGCCGATGAAACCGACGTGACGGTCGAGGAGCTGGTGCAACTGGCGCGGCATCCCAAGGTGGTCGGCATCGGCGAGTCAGGCCTCGACTACTATTACGACAACAGCCCACGCGACGTGCAGGCCGCCGGCTTCCGCGTGCATATTGCGGCCGCGCGCGAGACCGGTCTGCCGTTGATCATCCACAGCCGGGATGCGGAAGACGACACGGCGTCGATTCTGCGGGAAGAGATGGGGCAGGGGGCCTTCACGGCCGTGCTGCACTGTTTCAGCTCGCATGCCGATCTTGCACGCGCCGGTCTCGACATGGGGCTCTACGTGTCCTTCTCCGGCATCGTGACCTTCAACAGGGCCGAAGAGCTGCGGGACGTCGCCCGCTTCGTGCCGCACGACCGTCTGCTGGTCGAAACGGATGCGCCTTATCTCGCGCCGATGCCGAACCGGGGCAAGCGCAACGAGCCGGCCTATGTCGTGCATACGCTCGACCGGCTGGCGGCGGTCCTCGACGTGCCGCGCGAGCAGCTGGCGCAGCAGACCTCGGACAACTTCTTCCGCCTGTTTTCCCGGGTGCCGCGGCCGGCCGTGTTCGAAACCGACGCCGCATGAGCCTTGAGATCATGATCCTCGGCTGCGGGTCTTCCGGCGGCGTGCCGCGCATCGGCAACAACTGGGGCGCCTGCGACCCGGACAACCCGCGCAACCGGCGGCGGCGATGCTCGATCCTGGCGACGCGCCGGAGCGAGGAGGGGCGCACGGACGTGCTTGTCGACACCTCGCCCGACATGCGCGAGCAGCTGCTCGACACCGGCGTCGGCTGGCTCGACGGCGTGCTCTACACCCACGAGCATGCCGATCACTGCCACGGCATCGACGACCTGCGCATGATCGCGCTTAACGGTCGCCAGCGCGTCCAGATCCATGGCAACCATCAGACGATGGCGATGCTGCATACGCGCTTCGACTACTGTTTCCAGACACCGCCCGGCAGCCAGTATCCGCCAATCCTTGACGGGTCGTTAATCCGGCCGCTGGAGCCCGTGACCATCGACGGGGAAGGGGGGAGCATCACCGCTCTCCCGTTCGATCAGCTGCACGGCGACATCAATGCGCTCGGTTTCCGGTTCGGCAATGTCGCCTATTCGGCCGACATCAACGGCCTGCCGGACGAGAGCATCGAGGCGCTCGAAGGGCTCGACGTCTGGATCGTCGATGCGCTGCGGCGCACGCCGCATCCGAGCCATTTCAGCCTCGACGACGCGCTCGCATGGATCGAACGGATCGCACCGAAGCGTGCGATCCTGACCAACATGCATGTGGACCTCGATTACGCGACGCTCGTTAACGAACTGCCGGACCATATCGAGCCGGCCTATGACGGCATGACGATCACCGTCGAGGGTTAACGCGCGCCGTTTCTCTTGGCGTCATCATCGATGCGGATATTTCCTTCATTGTCATCCTTGCCGGAGCGTAAGCGACGGCGAGGATCCAATTATCCTGTCTTCATTCCGCAGCAATCGCCAATGGATCCTCGGCCTCGCTTGGAGCTCGGCCAAGGATGACGGAACAAAGGGATCGTCGATATAATGACCGCCATGACCGAACGGAACTTCACGGTGCGGGCGCTGGGCGAGATCGCGATCCGCTGTCGCGACCTCGAGGCCATGACCGCGTTCTACCGCGACATCATCGGGCTCGAGCGGCTGTCAGGCAATGTGAGCGACGGCATCGTGTTCTTCAGGATCGCGGAGAGCTATGGCGGCCATACCGCAGTGCTGGCGCTGTTCCGTAACGACGCCGGTAATCCGGACCTTCATCCGCGCAGCGCGACCGCACCCGAAACCGGCGAGCGCTCGTCGCTGCATCATCTGGCGCTGAGCCTGCCGTTCGCCGAGCAGGACGCGGTGATGGCGTGGTTCGACGCCAACGGCATCGACTACCGGGTGCAGCAGTTCGGCTGGATCGGCTGGCGCGGCATCTTCACGACAGACCCGGAGGGCAACACGGTCGAGCTGGTGGCCTATGACAGGTCCATGCTGGAGGAGGCATAGAGTTGGACTTTGCCGAGTTCGTTTATGGCAGGATGCTCTTGGCGACTGTCTATCACTCAGTGTCATCCCGGATGCTGCGCAGCGTGTAAGCGGTGCGCTGCTGAGCCGGGATCCAGCGGCATACGTAGTAGTTTCTGGCTGGATGCCGGATCGCGCTTTGCTTGTCCGGCATGACAATCAACCAAATGAACGTGCAAATGGACCCCGGCTCGGAGGCTGGGGAATGTCGTGGCGGGCTTCCGGGATATGAATTCGTTAATTCAGCGGCACGCTGAGGCGGCCCTGCATGGTCCAGGCAGCGACGTCGGACGAGCCGATGCCGTCATAGCCCATGTCGAACTCCATCGACATCTTGTTGTTGAGCCAGATATCGACGCCGCCGGTGACCTGGCCGTAGAGGCCGTCGGCACCGGAGATCGAGCCGTTGGTGAGCGCCTGGCTGCCGCTGTCGAGGAAAGAGTAAACGCCGCTGATGGAGACGTGCGGCCGGATCGCGCGGACATACTGGTCGCCGAAGAAGACGTAGCCGATCTGCGGGCCCATGCTGACGTGGCCGGTCTCGGCGGCGCTGCCGGCGACATCCGTGCCGGAGCTGTCGGTGAAGCGCGAGGCGGACGTGTGGGTCCAGGTCACGCTGGCCGACGGCGAAAACCACCAGTTGCCTTCGCGCCAGAAGCCCTTGAGGTTGGCGGACAGCGACATGTGGTCGGACGTGTAGTCGCCGCGCGCGGCGTCGATGGTGACCGTGTTGTCGCCGCGCTCGTAGAAGCCGAGCGCGCTGAAGGCGATGTTGTCGGTCAGTGAGATGCCGGAATAGATGCCGACGCCGTAGCCCTGGAGGTCCGTGGTCGAGGACAGGGGCGTGGCGTTGCCGAGCGCGGCACGGGTGCGGAAGAGGGCGCCGATACTCAGGTCGGGTGCCAGCTTGTAATGCGCTCCGGTGGAGAATGACCAGCGGCCGGCACGCTCCGGCACGCCCGGGACCTTGTACGGCGTGAACGCGGGTTCGGTGGCGCTGTGTGCGGCCACCCACATATTGAAGTTGCCGGGATCGCGCATCGAGTCGTCCTCGGCCAGCCCGAGACGGTCGGCCACGACCTGGCGCGAGGTCTCGAGATCGAACGTGGCGTCCGGACCGAGGCTGCCGGAGAAGCCGAACGTGGAGCCGAGAGGGTTAACGGTCTCGGGGATCTCGTTGTCCGTGACGAAACCCGCCTGGCGGCGCTTGCGCAGCCATTCGAGATAACGCCGGTAGCGCGCGGCGCGCTGCTGGGCGCGGCGGCGGTGATAGGCCGAGCGGGAACGCTGCCGGCTCGACACGGTCCGTCGCGTCGGCGTGCTGCGGGTGGTCTGCGGCTTCGATGTGGACGTGGACGTCGATGTCTGGGTCGACGTGCTGCCGGAGCTCGTCGATGAATTGTCCGTGGACGACCGGTCGCCGGACGATGACGAGGCCGGATCGTTGGCCTTGCCGCCGAGTATGAAATCGAACAGCGGCGAACGACGGCTCGCCGGGATCAGTCCCATGAGGCCGGTCAGGTGCGAGTGCATGTCGCCGGCGTCGAGCCGCGCAGCCGTGGCCAGGAAGCCCGAGACGATCGTGCGCTTGTCCTCGGATGTGAATTTCTCTTCGCTGAGCGCGGGACTGTATGCACCGGCGGCGAGAAACGCCGTCAGCACCATAGGCGCGGCGATGACCGCGCGTACCAAGAATCCCGTGTCCGCCCATAGCGAACGGTTGTGCCGTTCCATCTGGTCGACTCCAACAACGCCTGTACAAACATTCCGCGTTTAACGCGTACCCTGTATGTGCGTCCGGATTTCTTGATCTGAAATTTGCCCCCGGAACGAACGGGAGAAACGTTAACACGGGCGTCGCTGATTTGACAAATTTTCGCCGGAGCGCTGCCCAGTGTATTTTCGAAATGGGGCGGTTCCTTGCCGGAATCGGTAAAATTGTCGGAATTCCGCCGTTTGGTCACATGTATATTTTCCATAATATATATTATGCGAATCGCTCATATGCGAATCGCTCATATGGAACTCACGGCCTCCGCCCGCGAGGTTCCGGGCGTTCGTCGGCGCGCAAAGTGTCACGCTGTGTCGCTGTGCGGAACGCGACGATGTTAGCTCCTTTGGCCATGTGAGCCGCGATATCGGCTCAGATGCCGTGAGCATCATGTGTGTCGTGTCAGGATCGCTTTGGAGCGTCTACAACTTCGGGACGCTGTGCCGCGCTTTCCGCTTCGCTGATGCTCCGTGCCGTCCTGAAACGGAGTCAGATGTGCAATTGAGATGGGCGTAAACAGTTCCCAGAACGGTGCTGGACCGCCCTCTCCGACCGTTCTAATGATCCTATGGGGTGCATGGCGGCCGAGATCGATGCACCACGTGAGAGCGTCGAATGGTATCTGAAACTCGACGCCAAAGAGCGCGAGCACCAGACGCGCAACCGGCGCAACCGGGAAATCGTACGATTGGCTCGTGAAGGCATGACCAACAAGGATCTGTGCCAGAGGTTCGGTCTCCACCGCAACACTGTGCAGAAGATCGTCGCCGCTGGCTTTCGGTCGCGGATTACCCGCCTACTCCGGCGCTGATCATTGCCTGTGTTCTTTCCGCTCGATTCCGCCTTCAAGTTCGATACCGAGCCAGCCGCATACGAAGCGAAAAAATGCGCGCCAGTCTTTCCGGGGTTTTTCTGTGGGTTTGTGTTTTGCCGGAGTGGTCTCCGGCCTTTCTGAAAGGAGCGACAATGGTTCCATCCGAACGTCTATGAGGCATATAGAAAGCTGTGCCTCAAGCAGCCGCCAAGACGGATTCTCAGCCTACTTACAAGACCGCATGGTCTTTCTCCTGATGGTTACGGTGGGGATGCAGTGAACCAACGCTGCGCTTAGAGTCCGCACCAGTCGCACAGAAATGTCTAGCCTCATGTTTCGGGAGCCCAGAAAGCACAAGTCCGGGTTGTGGATTTTGGGGAGAGATTTGACTGGGTGGCATTTTCAGAGATAGAACAAAAAAAGAACATATGGAGAGTGTGCCATGACCGATTTGGAATGGACTGCTGGCCGCGGCGGCCGGGATGTGGTGCGGACGGGGGCCCTTTATCTGGGCAACGCTCAGTTGATAGTTGAGTGTCTTGCGTCCGGGCAGTAGCGGGCAAAGGTTTCCGGCGGGGATATCACACCGTTGGGCCAGTTCAACACCGTGGAGGACGCGCAGCGCCGCTGCCTCAACGAAGTATGCCTGAGGATCAACGGTGCGTTTCATGATCTGATGCCGTACGAGGCGATAGCGAAGCTCGCCAACATCCGAGGCAGATAGTCCGGCCACCAAAGCAGCCGCAGAATCATGTGATCTAATTCCCAGATGTCGCGAATTTCGCGAAGTAGACCATGTCAACCGGCTTTCCATCCACGAGGTTTTGGCCGGTCCTTCGTCCATCATATTGCATGTGGCACTTTTGCATGACGGAGAGCATTCCATAGTTGCAGGCGATCGTACCGCCAGTGACTTTACGGATACCGATATCAAACAAATGGTCCATCACGGTTGACCATGCCTCATGGCCATAACCTTGGCCCCACACGTCGGTCTCGCCGATCAGGATGGATATGTCAGCGGTGCTGTGGTTGGGATCGACGGTCGCGGCAATGTTGCCAACGTGCCGGTTGCCTTCGCGCATCACGATAGCCCACAGGTGGCTTGGTGAGCCTTCGAAACTGTCAATATAGGAGCGGCAACTCTCTACTGAGTGCTGACGGAAGCGCTGATCAGAATAGCGGACAACCCGAGGATCACTCAGCCATGCCACATAAGTTGATGTCAGGAATTTGTCGCCGAATGGCTCAAGATCGAGTCGGGCTGCTTCTATTTTTTGTCCCATGCACGCATTCACGTTGACGATGCTACCCGCACAGCACGAATAGCGGCTCTCTCCAGCCTAGGGAGCTTTCTAACACTTCAGCTTGAACAGGTACAGAGGAACTAACTTTACGAACTCGAAAGAGGATCGGCCGTCGGTTTGTCACGGGGTGATAATTCCCCTCGAGGAGGTTTGTCGCGTGATGACGAATTCCCGCCGGCGGGAATTCGTCATGAGAGGATGATTTCCGCCTGGCTGGACTTGTCATGCAGTGACCGACGCAGGATCCAGCATTAGTCACGCCGTGACGATCTTCGGTCGACGGTCAGCGATGCCGTCTGCTGGATGCTCGGTGCCCCCTGCGGCCGTTTCGGGCGGCGACGGCATTCTTGCCCTTCGTGCGTCTGTAGCGGCCTTTGGCGTCGCGTCCGGAGCAAGATTTCCGGCTGCGCTTAGTAGAGGCCACCGCCGCCCTCTCGCCCGCACGGATCTCGTGGGTTGACGTTGCGCGGGTCGTGCCGGGGATCATGTGGCGCTGGCAACTGCCCGCGTTCGGAAAGGATAACCGCGCCGACCCCGAAGGCGAGCGACAGCGCACCGCCTATCCAGTTGCCCGACAGCAGTTGCGGTACGGCGTCCTGAAGGACGGCGCCGACCTGCGCGGCCTCTTCGCCGCCACCGAACAGGTTGCCGATGCCATAGGCGATAGTCGGGACACCTGCCATCGTGGATGGCCCGTGGAACCCGGTCGAAGACCCCCTGCCAGGTGTTGACACAGGCCTCTTTTCAAAATAGAACAAAGAGGGAACATACAGGCTAGGGCATGGGACAATTACAGTGGACCAAGTGGCGGGGCGGTCATAACGCGGTCAAGGCGGAGTCGCTTGATCTGGGCGGCGTGCGCATGACCGTGAGGCTGTTGCCGACAGGCAAATGGGAGGCGAAGATCGCCGGCGGCGGCATCACCACGCTCGGCGAGTACGATACCGTGGAGGAAGCCCAGCGGCGCTGCCTCAACGAGGCCCGCCTCAACATCAACGGCTCGTTCCACGATCTCAACCAGCACGAGGCCCTGGTGCGGCTCGGCAAGGGCCGCAAGGGCGTGAGCACGTTTCCCGGAAGCCCGTCAGGGCTGTCCGGGATCGTGTTTCCCGGTTGCGCGTTAGCGCAGGCCGGGACCGTTCCATACGCCGTCCTGCGTCCCGAACGGCCCCGGATCTCGCATGCGCTCGTCCGGGGAACGGATGAGTCTATACAAGCTGCGGATCGAAGAGAGTGTAAATGGGTCCCGGGTCGAAGCCCGGGAAACGAAGATGGAATTAGGCCCCGACCGGCGTCACGGCTTTTCGCATTTCCGTCGAGGCGCGGAACGGGAAGATGCGGCGGAACAGAGGCCCGACGGGCGACGTGGCGCCGGCCTCGAAGCCGAAGCGCTCTTAGAGCCGCCGCGCGCCCGGATTGGTGTCGATGACATCGAGGCGGACCGTCGTCTTGCCGAGGTTTCGGGCGTGATTCTCGATCGCCTGCAAAAGAAGAGTGCCGACCCCCTGCCCGCGCGCCGCTTCGTCGACCGCGATGCCGTCCATAAGCAGACAGTCCGGCTCTTCCTCGCGATCGAGCAGCGCCAGCCCCAGCATGCGTACCGGCGCCGTGAGGCCGTATTCACGGAAGAAATCCCTGACACCCGGCTCGAACAGGCCGTGGCCGTCGACCTTGAATCCGGCAATGCCGAGCAGAGCATCGTCCTTGAGCGCCACGAAGGACCGGTCCGGCACGATGCTGCGTCCCAGAAACGACGCCGCCCGATCGAGCGGCCCCAGAAACGGTGTCAGCTTGGCGCGGAACGCCTCGCAATAAAGCCGTGCGGCCGCGTCGTTTATGTGCGCGGGAAAACCCTGCCGGATCTCGATGCCGTCTGTCATGGCCGAGACCTATGCCGTGTTATGCCCCGATGCAAGACGGCACAATGCCGCCAGATGTTCGTGTCAGGCACGAGCATGACAAGGTGGTTGGCGTCAGCGTCCTCTGTATAGTCTCGCTCCATGTACAGGCTCGAACCCGGCATCAAGAAGGACCCCGAACGCCGCTGGGCGCTGCCGGACCGCATCTTCTTCGGCAACGGCGCGTGCCATATCCTGGCCGGGACCTATCTCGACGAACCGCCCCTGCCCGGCTTTTATGCCGAGCGGATCATTCCCGGCGACGGTTTCGCGGGCAACCACATCTACGTCACCGACGGCACGATCGCCTTCGACTATCGCGGCTATTCCTCAAGGCTGCGCATGCTGAACTATCACACCGGCGGCTGGGCGGATCGCCTGGGCGACGGCTGGAACTGCATCCTCGAGCGGGTGGATTTCGACCTGCTGGATACGCTTGAGCTGAATAGCCGAAAAATGCTCGGGCCCGACCAGTACAAGGGCGACCCGGTTCCCCGCGCACGCGCCTTCATCGACCGGATCGATCATGTGCGCGGTGTCGCCAGGGCCGTGCTCACTATTCCGTAGAACGCTAACCTGGGGGAATCGGTCACGTGTGGCTTGTGACGCACGTGCCGATGAGTAGAGTCGGTCGCGCGCTAAAGACCCGGAGGACCAGCGATGGACGACAGCGCCCGAGACGATATCGAGGGCGGCGACATGGACGCCCTCATTGCGATCATGCGCGCCCTGCGCACGCCCGTCACCGGCTGTCCGTGGGACCTGGAGCAGAACTACGCCACCATCGCGCCCTACACCATCGAGGAGGCCTACGAGGTGGCCGACGCCATTGCGCGCGGCAGCATGACGGACCTCAAGGAGGAACTGGGCGACCTGCTGCTGCAGGTGGTCTATCACGCCCAGATGGCGCGCGAGGACGAAGCGTTCGCCTTCGAGGACGTGGTGCGCGGCATCTGCGAGAAGATGATCCGGCGCCACCCGCATGTGTTCGGCGACGAGAAGGCGCGCGCGGCGGGCGTCGCCAAGGGCTTCTGGGAAGACGCCAAGGCGAAGGAGAAGAAGGCCAATGGCGAGGAGTCCGAGAGCGCGGTTGACGGCGTGCCCCTCCCCCTGCCCGCGCTCACACGCGCGGTGAAACTGCAGAACAAGGCGGCCCGCGTCGGGTTCGACTGGCCGGACATCGACCCCGTGTTCGACAAGCTCGCCGAAGAGACGGCCGAATTGAAGGCCGAACTGGCCGCAGGCAATGAGGCGCGCATCTTCGAGGAGTTCGGCGATCTCCTGTTCGTCTATGCCAACCTGGCCCGGCATCTCAAGGTCGATCCGGAAGCCGCCCTGCGCAAGGCGAATGACAAATTCACGCGCCGATTCAAGGTTGTAGAAGAAAAACTTAACAACCAGGGCAGGAAACCGGCGGAGTCCGATCTCGCGGAAATGGATGCGCTCTGGGACGAGGCCAAAAAAGAAGAGAAGGCGGAGAAAAAGGCGGGCTGAGCACCCTCCCCTCCGTGCCTTCAGGTCCCGTCATGAGGCTAGCGCCTGGTCATCTTCCAGGATACCCCGCGCGGCCATCTCGACATCGATGCGTGCCGCAAGTCCCTCGCTCGCGCCCGTCATGGGCAATCGCAGTTCCGGGCTGTCGATCAATCCCTGACGCCACAGCCAGTGCTTGATCGCCGCCGGGCTCGGCTCGGCGAACAGCAGGCGCGTAAGGTCGACGAGCCCGCTCCATTCTTCAAGTGCGCGTTGCTGATAGCCGTCGGCGAGATGCGCGCGGACCGCGGCGAAGCGGGCCGTCTCCACATGGGCGGATGCCAGGATCGCGCCCTCCGCACCGTGCACCAGCGCGCTGTAGAGCTGGACGTCCTCGCCGGTCATGACGGAGAAGTCCGCTGGCTTGTGGCGCAGCAGGTCGAAGGTCTGGGCGAGATCGGTGCAGCAGTCCTTGAGGCCGATGATGTTGGGGATACGGGCGAGCCGCAGCAGCGTCTCGTTCAGGAGGTTGACACCGGTCCGGTACGGGATGTTGTAGAGCACGAGCGGCCGGTCCGTGACGGCGGCAAGTGCAGCGAAGTGATCGTGGAGCCCGTCCTGCGAGGGTCGGGAGTAATAGGGACACGAGATCAGATAGCCGTCGATGCGCCAGGTCTCGGTCCGCCGGATCGTCTCCGCAAGGCGCGCAGTGTCGCTGCCGGCAAGCCCCAGATAGAACTGGATGCGCCCGCCGATGATGTCGGCGGCGGTTTCCGCCAGAAGCGCCGTTTCGGCGTCGTCGAGGGTGAGCCCCTCCCCTGTCGTGGCGGCGACGATCATGCCGTCGACGGGCTGGCTAAGATAATGCTCGATCACGCGCGCAAACGACGCGGTGTCGACGCGGCCCTCCCTGAACGGCGTGATCACGGGAAGCCAGAGGCCTGAAATGAGCGGTGTTTCCGGGGTGGTCATGGTGCTGCTCCTTGGTTTGGCCGCCGGAGGAGCGTGATGCACAACAAAAAACCCCGTCCGAGCCGGCCGGGGTTTACGGTCTTAAGGTCTGTCTTGCCTGAGTGCTAAGCCGTCACACACGCAAAGCGAACCGCCGTCCCCGGAATTGGGAACGGTTTGGCTTTGAGCTTGCTGATGCGGTGTATCGACATGGGCCGGACTATTGCCGGTCGGAATGCGCCTGTCAACGCCGTTGGCGCGTTTACTCGGCGGCGCTGACCGTCTCCTCGTCGCCGAACAGTTCGCCCTGGTCCGGCGGGGCCAGCTTGAAGCGGTTCACGGCCTGGTCGAACCGGCCGGGCTCAGCCCTTACGCTCAGGCGGACGGTGCCGTCTTCGAGGTCTTCGCGCTCGAGCACCTCGCAGTTCTCGTAGATCCAGTGCAGGCCTGCGCCGTCCACCGGATCGATGTCGAACACGGCTTCGAGATTGCCGGCAGCAAGGCGTGTCTCGACCGTTACCAGCAGATCGTCGACACCGTCGCCCGTGACGGCGGACAGCGGAATGACGTGCTCCGATCGCTGAGCCTGGGCCGTGACCGCGGCAAGGCTTTCGGCCGGCAGCAGGTCGATCTTGTTCCAGGCCTCGACCACGGTCTCGCGCCGGGCCTCGTCTATGCCGAGCAGTTCGAGCACGGCGTCGACGTCGCGCGCCTGGGCATCCGTGTCCGCATGGGCAATGTCACGCACGTGAACGATGATGTCCGCCTCCAGGACTTCTTCGAGTGTCGCCCGGAAGGCCGCGACCAGGTGGGTCGGCAGATCGGAGATGAACCCCACCGTGTCCGACAGGATCGCCTTGCGGCCGTGCGGCAGCGTGATTGCGCGCATTGTCGGGTCGAGGGTCGCGAACAGCAAATCCTGCGCCATGACACCGGCATCGGTGATGCGGTTGAACAGCGTGGACTTGCCGGCGTTGGTGTAGCCGACCAGCGCGATAATCGGGTACGGCACCTTGCGGCGGCTGGCACGGTGCAGGTCGCGGGTCTTGCGCACGGTCTCGAGCTGGCGTTCCAGCTTGCTGATGCGCTCCTGGATCTGGCGCCGGTCCGCCTCGATCTGGGTTTCGCCCGGGCCGCCGACAAAGCCGAGGCCGCCGCGCTGGCGCTCAAGGTGGGTCCAGGTGCGCACGAGCCGGCTCTTCTGGTAGTTGAGATGGGCGAGATCGACCTGCAGGCGGCCTTCCTTGGTGCGGGCCCGGCGGCCGAAGATCTCGAGGATCAGGCCGGTGCGGTCGAGTACCTTGACGTTCCAGGCGCGCTCCAGGTTGCGCTGCTGGATCGGCGACAAGGCTGTATCGACGATGACCAGTTCGACATCATAAGCCGCGAGCGCGCCCTTCAGCTCATCAACCTTGCCGGAGCCGAACAGGGTTGCCGGACGCATCTGCGCAAGCGGCACGATCTCGGCCAGCGCGATGTCCAGGTCGATGGCAAGCGCCAGCCCGACCGCTTCCTCAAGCCGCGCATCCGGTTCGATTGCCGGCGAGCCCTGGTCGATACGGTCGCCCTTGCGCGCGCCACGCATCGCCGGGTGCAGCACGGCCGCACGCGTCGGTTCGGTTTCTTCGATCTGAAAATGGTGGCCGTCGCGGGTTCGCGATCCTGCCTGACGGCCTGTTTTGTCCTCGGGCGGCGCTTCTGCCAAACTATTCTTCCGTGCTGTTGTCTTCCTCGAAGAGCTGAACGGGTTGACTCGGCATGATTGTCGAGATCGCGTGTTTGTACACGAGTTGAGAGAGTCCGTCACGACGAAGCAGCACGCAGAAGTTATCGAACCAGGTGATTACGCCCTGGAGCTTGACGCCGTTGACGAGAAAGATCGTCAGCGGTGTCTTCGTCTTGCGAACCTGATTGAGAAACGTGTCCTGTAGGTTTTGTGCCCGATCTGCAGCCATTTGTTGGTTCCGTTATTATTGTTGCGGCAGCGTAATTCGTGTCTTCGGATAGTGATTCACCCTGCAACCCGTCCGTTTATGGTGCCGCATTTCTGGCCGGGTTGGAGCCGCCTCCTTGTCCCCTGTAAGGCGGTGACAAGTATTAGACGCCAAGTTAAGCGGCGACTGCAAGGTGAATTACCCGCTGCTGCCGACATTTTTGTGACCGCGCAAAATGGCCGAATGATGATTCAAATCATATGGATACGGCGACAACCGCGTGCAACGGTTCACAAAAACTGCTTATTTTTCCCAGAAAGACGGGTTGAACATGCACAGCACGATCAGCAGTTCAATCCGGCCCAGCACCATGGCCACCGAGAGGATGATCAGAGACCCCGTGCTCATGTTGGAATAGTCGAGCCAGGCATCGTCTGGCGACGCCGCCATGCCGAGCGCCGGCCCGTTGTTGGTGAGAGCGGATACGGCGGCGATCATCGCGTTCTCGAAGCTCAGGTCGCGCACGGCGAGCATCATGGCAAATACGGCGATGGCGATGATGAGGGCCGTGAACAGCGCCCAGGTCGAGCGCATCACCGCCCGGTCGACGATGCGTCCCGCGATCTTGCTGGGCGCCACCGCATGGGGGTGAACCAGCCGCGCGAGCTCGCGTTCGGCATCGGCCATCAGCAGCAGGAACCGGAATTGCTTGAGGCCGCCGGCAGTGGAAAACGACGCGCCGCCGACACAGCAGAGCACCAGGGCGATGACGAACGGAACCGGTATGCTGGTGGCCTGCGCATTGTCGAAGCCGGTTGTCGTGATCAGGGATATGGCGCGGAAGAAGCCGACCCTCACCATCTCCGTGAAAGACGCGTTGCTGCCCTCCGTCGAAACTGCGGCGGCGGTCGTCAGGACCGTGATGATCAGGCCGGAAAACAGCGCGATGATGATCAGGCGCACGGTCTCCTTGTTGTCCATATGACCACTGCCGAAGCCCTGGAAATAGGCCCGGTGCGACAGGATGCTCGTCGCGCCGATGATCATGAAGATGGCGAGGACCATTTCCACGGCCGCGGAACCGTAGGCGCCGATCCCTCCCGAGCGCACCTCGAAGCCGCCGGTGGAGATGGCTGAAAGGCCGAGGCATAGCGCCTCGAATGCGGGCAC
Source organism: Hyphomicrobiales bacterium (assembly GCA_965198845.1). Lineage (GTDB taxonomy): Bacteria > Pseudomonadota > Alphaproteobacteria > Rhizobiales > JAJFHC01 > CBDAQD01. The sequence goes on along the minus strand of CBDAQD010000002.1, from coordinate 3,208,238 downwards.
GCCGAGAATCCAGAGAAGCAGAACGCAGACCAGGGTCAGCAGCCCGTAGATCGGCATTATGTGGCGGGCCATGGTCAAAACGCTGCGCGGAATGTCTCCGCGCTCATAACCCGGGATCGTGACCTGGCTCGGCGCGCCCGAGATTCCGAGCGGCGCCAGGATGAGCATGGCCGTCAGCAACGTCATGCCGCCGCCCCACCACTGCAGAACGGCACGCCATACGAGAATGCCGGCGGGCGCGTCTTCGACCACAAGCAGCACCGAGGCGCCCGTGGTGGTCAGGCCGGACGTGGCTTCGAAAATGGCGCCCGCATAGGTCTCGAAGTGATTGGTCAGGACGAGAGGGATGGCGCCGAGAAACGGCAGCAGTCCCCAGACGAGCACGGCAAATCCGATCGTGCCTGAGCGATTCAGATGCGGGCGGCGTCCCCTGAAGCCGGCTATCAGTCCGCCGGCCACGAAGGCGCAGAGGACGAAGGACGTGGCGAAGTTGCCGGCAACCGACCATTCCTCGGCGTCCAACGCGACAATGATCGGGACCACCTGCAGGACGGCCAGGGACGCAACGGCCCACCCGAGAAGATAAAGTGTCGTATTGGTCGGCATCCAAAGGCGCCGATCAGAAGTATTCCAGGCTGACGCGGAACATCTGCTCGACTTCCCTCACCTTTCCGGCGAGGGCAAACATGACCACGCGGTCATGGGCGCGCAATTCCGTATCGCCGTGGGGGATGATGACCTTGTTGTCCCTGACCACCGCTCCGAGCCTGAAACCGTCGGGGAGTTCCGCATCGCGCAAGGGCTTGCCGACCAGCGGCGAGGTCTCCAGCGCCTCGGCTTCGATCACCTCGGCCGCGCTGTTCTGCATGGCATGAACCCTGCGGATACTGCCCCGGCGCACGTGCTGAAGGATGGTGGAGACCGTCATGGCCTTGGGGCTGATATGGGCATCGATGCCAAGCGACCGGATGACGCCGGCGTAGTTGGTGTTGCTGACCAGGCTGAGCGCCCTCGGACACCCTTCCCGCTTGGCCATGACGGAGGCGAGGATGTTCACCTGGTCGTCGTTGGACAGGGATATGAAGGTGTCGGCATCATTGACACCGGCTTCCCTCAGAAGCTCATGATCGAGCGCGTTGCCGTTGAGTATGACCGCCCGCTTGAGTTCGTCGGCAATGAACTCCGCGCGTTTGCGATCGGTCTCAATGATCTTGATCTTGGTCCGGCTCTGCGTTGCCTCGAGCTGATGCGCGACATAGAAGCCGATATTGCCGCCGCCGGCGATCACGATACGGCGGGCCTGTTTCTCGTCGTGGCCGAAGATACCGAGCGTGCGCTCAACCTGGTCTCGCTCGGCCGCAAAGTAGACTTCGTCGCCGACAAGCATCTGGTCCTGGCCGTGCGGGACGAAAATCTTGCCGTCGCGCATGATCCCCACGACCACGGCATTGAGGTCCGGGAAGAGTTCGGTCAGCTGGCGCAGCGGCGTATTGACGATCGGACAGTCTTCCTCGCAGGTGACGCCAACAACGAACACCTGATCGTCGACAAAGCTGATGGTCTCGAACGCGCCCGGTTGCGCCAGACGGCGCAGCACCATGTCGCCGACGGCAACCTCCGGCGAGATGATGACGTCGATCGGCATGTTCTCGCGTGAGAACAGGTCCTGCCAGCCAGGGGCGAGGTAACTCTGGTCCCTGACGCGGGCGATCTTGGTCGGAATGTTGAACAGGGAATGGGCCACCTGGCAGGCGACCATGTTGACCTCGTCGGCAAAGGTCACCGCGATGATCATGTCGGAATCGCTGGCCCCGGCCCTTTCCAGGACGTCAGGATGGGATCCGTGCCCCACCACGCCCCGCACATCGAGTGCGTCGGTGATCGTCTGAACGAGGTCCGGCGTCCGGTCGATGACCGTAACGTCGTTGTTTTCGGCGGCCAGCCTTTCGGCAATTCCGAATCCGACCTGGCCCGCACCGCATATGATCACTTTCATGGTACCGCCGCTTGTAAAGAAGTTTGGGTGCTGACCGCAAGCACTCTTTGGCGATACCGTTACGGCGCGTTTAAGCCGGGGCGGCTGTCAGATCAGGCGTCTTCCGACTCCGCTGTCCGCACGTTCTGCACGCCAAGCAGCTTCAGCTTGCGGTGCAGTGCCGATCGCTCCATGCCGACAAAGGCGGCTGTCTTCGAGATATTCCCTCCAAACCGGCCAATCTGGGCGACCAGATATTCGCGTTCGAAGACCTCGCGGGCCTCGCGCAACGGCAGGGCCATGAGCTGCTGTCCGCCGCTGCCGTTGACCATGGACGGAGAGGAATCCCCGACTTCCGGCGGCAGCATGTCGGCGGTGACGGGGCTCGATGCCTCACCCTTGGCGAGAATCATGATCCGCTCGATGTTGTTGCGGAGCTGGCGAATGTTGCCGGGCCAGTCGTGGGCCTGCAGGACAGCAATGGCGTCCTGCCCGAGTTCACGGGGCGGCAGACCGGAGGTATCGGAAAACAAGCTAATGAAATGTTTGACCAGATCGGGAATATCTTCGCGGCGATCGGAAAGCGGCGGAATGTCCACAGGGACCACGTTGAGGCGGTGATAGAGATCCTCGCGGAACCTGGATTCCCTGATCTCGTATTCGAGGTTCTTGCTGGATGAGGACACGATCCGGACATCGACCTTGACCCGTTTGTCACCACCCACCCGCTGGAAGGTCTGATCGACCAGAACGCGGAGGATCTTGCCCTGGGTCTCGTGCGGCATGTCGGCGACTTCATCGATGAAGAGCGTACCGCCATGTGCTTCCTCGAACGCGCCGACCTTCTGGATATTGCCGGCCCCCTCCTCTACGCCGAACAACTCGTGTTCGACGCGCTCCGGAGCAAGCGTGGCCGCATTGATGATGACAAACGGCCCCTCGGAGCGGTGGGAAAACGCATGGAGCATGCGTGCTGCCGTCTCCTTGCCAGAGCCGAGCGGACCCGAAATGAGCACGCGGCTGTTCGTCGGGGCGACTTTTTCCAGCGACTGGCGCAGCTGACGGACCGCCGCCGACCGGCCGATCATGTCGACATCCTGTCCGACCGCTCTGCGAAGCGACTCGTTCTCGCGTTTCAGCCGTGTGTTCTCGAGCGCACGGTTCACGACCAGGACGAGGCGGTCGGCCTTGAACGGCTTCTCGATATAGTCGTAAGCGCCCTGCTTGATGGCCGCCACGGCCGTTTCGATATTGCCATGGCCCGAGATGATCACGACCGGCAGGTCCGGATGGGCTTCATGAACGACACTCAGCACTTCAAGGCCGTCGAGCTTGCTGCCCTGGAGCCAGATATCGAGCACGACCAGGGACGGACGACGTTCCTCGATGGCCGCAAGGGCCGTATCGCTATCCCGGGCGAGCCGCGTCTCGTAGCCTTCGTCTTCCAGAATGCCGGAGATCAGTTCACGGATATCCGTTTCATCGTCCACAATCAGGATGTCAGACGCCATTAAGATTCCCCTGTTTACTTTGCCGCGACGAGAGGCTGTTCGTCCTGAGCGGATTCCTTGTCTGCTTTGTCTTTGCTTGGTTTGGGCTTGTCGCCAGCCGGAAAGGCGAGACGGACCATTGCGCCGGTCCCTCCTTTCGCAACACTCGGCGAGTCATGCAGGCTGAGTTTGCCACTGTGTTCCTCCATGATCTTCTTCACTATGGCCAGTCCCAGCCCCGTCCCTTTCTCACGGGTTGTCATATAAGGTTCAACGAGCCTCTGTCGGTTTTCGTTCGGCAGGCCGACACCGTTGTCGGCAACATCGATGTTGATCCACTTGCCCCGCCGGTATAGCGACACGGCAAGCTCTCCCTTGAAGTCCTCGCCCTCTTCTGCCGCCTTGGCCTCAATGGCTTCTGTGGCATTCTTCACAAGATTGGTGAGCGCCTGGGTGACGAGCCGCCGGTCGAAGTCGATCACGATCGCCTCGTCGGGCAACTGAACGTCGAACTCTATATTCGAACTGCTGACGCGCTGCAGGAATACCGCCTGCTTGGTCACGTCACAGATGTCGCGTTTCTCCATGACGGCCTTGGGCATCCTGGCGAAAGTCGAGAATTCATCGACCATGCGGCCGATGTCGCCGACCTGTCTCACGATTGTCTCGATACACTGTTCGAAGACATCGCGGTCAACCGTGATGTCCTTGCCGTATTTGCGCTTCAGGCGCTCCGCGGAGAGCTGAATCGGGGTGAGCGGATTCTTGATCTCGTGGGCGATGCGCCGCGCGATATCCGCCCATGCGGAGTTGCGTTGAGCGGTCACGAGTTCGGTAATGTCGTCAAATGTGACCACGTAGCCGTGCTCGTCCTTGCCCGCCTGTTCGCGGGTTACGCGCACGGTGAAGCTGGATTCGTGGTCCTCGGACTTGATGGTGATATGGCCTTCGGCGAAGCCGGACGCTTTCGCCTTGGCCTTGGTGATCACCGCCGCCATTTCAGGGACGGCCTCACTCAGGGTCTTGTCCATGAGATCCTGCTGTTCCCGTTCCAGCAGGGCCAGTGCCGACCGGTTGGCAAGAGTCACCTTGCCGTCGTGATCAAGGCCGATGACGCCGGCTGTAACGCCCGACAGCACCGCTTCGGTGAAGCGGCGGCGGGAATCGAGCATCTCATTGGCGCCGATGAGATCCTGTCTCTGGGTTGCCAGCTGATCAGTCATTTTGTTGAATGTGCGGGCAAGCGTCGCCAGATCGCCGTGGACTTTCTTGATCGACACCTTGGCGTCGAGATCTCCTTCGGACACTTGTCTGGCGGCTCCGATCAATTTGCCGATGGGCTTCACCAACCGATCCGCGAACCAGAGCCCGAGCCAGATCGCCGCCAGCAGGAAGATGAGAGCAACGCCGACATACATGAGCGCGAAGGTGATCTGAACGCCGAAACGGCGTTCTTCCATGCTGTCGTATTCGACCTTGCTCGCCTGTGTCTTGCGCAAATGCTCGAGAACGCGCGGATCGACGAACCGGAAAACATAGAGAAAGGTGTTGTCGAACGACTTGAGCTTGACGATCGCGCGGACCTGATTGCTGTCGCTGGGGCTGAGAATGACGAGTTCGCCCTTACCTGCACGGTCCATCGCCTCGCGTGTCGGCCCCTGCCATTCCGCCTCCGGCCCGTTGACGGCCCGGGCCAGAATCTTGAGTTCACCGTCTATGAGGAATGTGCCGTTCAGGCCGCGCAGAGCTGTCTGCGCACGAAACAGGCGGTCAAAACGCGTCCGATCGCTGGTGTAGAGCTCATGAAAACGGTCGAGGTCATTGGCCATTGCTGCGATATCGGTCCGGATGACCTGGCCGTGCTCCTGGATATAGGCCTCGGCCACCACCAGGGCGGTTTCAACAATTGATCGGGTCCGTTCGGAAAACCAGCGATCGAGACCCCGCTCGAGGGTCACGCTTGCGAACAGCGCGACAATCAAAGCGGGCATCGCCGCCACGAAGGCGAACAAGGTCACCATCCTGACGTGGAGGCGCGCGCCTGCACTGCCGCGCCTGCGCTCCATCCAGAGGATCACAATCTGCCAGGCAATAACCCCGACCATGCCGAGAACAAGCAGCAGATTGACCACCAGCAGACCGATGATGATCTGCGGCGTCGGCGCAACCGGCGTGAGGCCGGTTAGGATCGTGTAGGTTACGAGTCCGGAAAGCAGCGCCAGCGAAACGACGGCGAAACCCAGCTTATGAAGGAACTTGCGGTCCACGCTTTTCATGGGCGCGGGTGCAGGATCCTGGGTCTCGGAGCTTGCTGTGTCGTTCTCAGCGGCGACTGACATGCTTGACCATGTTGCGATGCTTTTGTGTTATGTGGGTGACGCCTGTTGCATTTCAATCGCGAATTTTTGTGCCCAAAATCAGGCGACTCCGCGACATAACCGCATTTTGCCCCCGTCAATTCGACAGATCAATCGGATTGTCGCATTTATGCAACAATAGTTACTGAGGTAACACGATTTTGACCGCCGGAGGCGCGATCACTGCTGTCAGAGCTTGGCTGTTCCGCGCATGACAGTAATGTCCAGATCGCGGATCTTCTTGCGCAGTGTATTGCGGTTTATACCCAGGAGTTGGGAAGTCTTGATCTGATTTCCGCCCGTTGCCGCCAGGGCGACATTGATCAGGGGGCGTTCGACCTCCCTGACAATACGGGTATAGAGCCCTGGTGGTGGCAATCCTTCGGGAAACTCCGCGAAGTACTCAATCAGATGGTTTTCTGCAAATTCGGCGAGGGTCTGAGCGTCGATGACGCCGTCGGGCGCCGGCTGCATTTCCGATTCCGCCAGTTCCGCATCGACAATCGTCGCGGTTATCGTTTCCTGGGCATAGAGCGCGGCGAGCCGGCGGACCAGATTTTCGAGTTCACGCACATTGCCCGGCCAGCGATAACTTCTCAACCGGTCCATCGCGTCGTGCTCGATATGCTTGGCCGGAAGGCCCTCGCGCTCCGCCTGGGTCAGGAAATGCCTGACCAGATCCACGATATCCTCCGTGCGCTCGCGCAGTGGTGGAAGGCGGATCGGCACGACGTTTAGCCGGAAGAACAGATCTTCCCGGAACAGACCCTGATTAATCTGTTGCCGGAGATCGCGGTTCGTGGCGGCAACGATGCGCACATCCGTTTTGATAGAAGTAGAACCGCCGACCGTCGTGTATTCGCCTTCCTGGAGGACGCGGAGCAGACGCGTTTGTGCCTCCATGGGCATGTCGCCGATCTCGTCCAGGAACAATGTCCCGCCTTCGGCCTGCTCGAAGCGGCCGGAGGACCGTGCGGCTGCTCCGGTGAAGGAGCCTTTTTCATGACCGAAGAGCTCGGTCTCGATCAATTCCCGCGGTATCGCCGCCATGTTGATCGCAACGAACGGACCGTTTCTGCGCTTGCCATACTCGTGCAGCGCGCGGGCAACGAGTTCCTTGCCCGTCCCGGACTCTCCTGAGACCATGACCGTCAGATCGGTCTGCATGAGCCGCGCCATGACCCGGTAGATATCCTGCATGGCCGGGGAACGGCCGATGAGCGGCAATCCTTCGGCATCGTCACCGTCAGCCGCACCCTTTTGCGCCGCCGGGTTGGGCTGTGAAAGCGCGCGGCCGACGACCGTCGTCAATTCGTTCAGATCGAAAGGCTTGGGCAGGTATTCGTATGCACCCTGCTCGGCTGCCGTGATTGCCGTCATCAGCGTGTTCTGTGCGCTCATAACGATGATCGGAAGTTCGGGACGCGTCTTCTTGACCCTGGGGAGCATGTCGAAGGCGTTTTCGTCAGGCATGACGACGTCGGTGATGACCAGGTCGCCCTCGCCCTGGCTGATCCAGCGCCACAGGGTGGATGCGTTGCCCGTAGAGCGTACGACGTAACCTGCTCTGCCCAACGCCTGATTCAGGACTGTGCGGATCGCACCGTCGTCGTCCGCAATCAGAATGGTTTCTCCGCTCATGTCGCCTTCTTGCCTTCCTGCGCCTGCGGATCCGTCGCATGCATTGGCATCAGTACGCGGAACGTCGTGCGGTGCGGTTGGGATTCACATTCGATGACGCCGCCGTGGTCACCGACGATCTTGGCGACCAATGCCAGGCCAAGGCCGGTACCGGTCGTTTTCGTTGTTACGAAAGGATCAAACAGATGTTCGAGCATATCCGCCGCGACGCCCGGACCGTTGTCCCGCACGCAAAACTCCAGCGGCAGGCTGACACGATCGCGAGTGCCCGGGACGGAGAGCCTTACCCCCGGCCTGAAGGCGGTCGTCAGGGTGATCTCGCCTTCACCTGCCGCATTGGATTGCACGGCTTCCGCGGCGTTCTTGACCAGATTCAGAAATACCTGAATGAGCTGATCCCGATCACCCAGTACGGGCGGCAGCGAAGGATCGTATTCCTCGATGAATCGCAGGCCGCGCGCAAAACCGTTTGAGGCCAGTGCGCGGACATGCTCAAGCACGGCATGGATGTTGACCGGTACGCTGTCGATCGGGCGCTTGTCGCTGAAGATCTCCATTCTGTCGACGAGCGTGCAGATGCGGTCAGTCTCGTCGCAGATCAGCCGTGTCAAGGACCTGTCGTCGTTGCTGACGGCAGTCTCCAGAAGTTGTGCGGCACCGCGAATGCCTGACAGCGGGTTCTTGATCTCGTGAGCCAGCACGGCGGCAAGGCCTGTAACGGATCGGGCGGCACCGCGATGGGTGAGCTGCCGGTCGATCTTGTGCGCCATTGTGCGCTCCTGGATCATCACCAGAACGCAATTCGGGGCCTCGCTGACCGGCGCCACCTGAATGTCGGTCAGGCGTTCCGCCCCATTTCGCGGGGTGCCGAGATCGACGGCATATTCATTGACCGTCGATCCCTGGTTGCGGACCTGCTGGATCAGTGCAAGCAGCGGGCTGCCGAACGGAACGATGTCGCTGATCGTATGCCGCCGGAGGACCGCTGCACCGAGCTGAAAGAAGGCCTCTGCGGCGACATTGGCGTAGCTGATCGAGTCATCCGGCGAGATCACGATGACCGGATGGGGAAGCGCATTCAGGATTGCGCCGGGGCCGAACTCGCTTTCGCCGGAAACATTTGAGGGAAATGGTGTGACTGTCGCCATTACGCCGCTCGCCTGCAATCTCGATCGGAATAGAAGATCTCCATCGCCGAGAGCACGTCTGACGCATCCGCCATGCGGCAGATGCGTCCACGGACGGCGCGGACATCCTCTTCGGTCATTCCCGGGATCTGTTCCGCAGCGCGTTCGAGATACCAGCCGATATGCTTCCTGGCGCACCGGACTCCGAGCTCGCTGCCGTAATGATCCAGCATGTCTTCGTAGTGGCGTGCGAACACTGACCATTGCTCCTCGAAGCTGCGTGCAACCGGTTCTTCGCCGGTCTCGATGAAGTGCGCGATGTCGCCCGGGAACCACGGGCGGCCATAGGCGCCGCGTCCGATCATGACGCCGTCCGCGCCGGACAGCGCGAGCGCTTCGTCCACTGTGCTGGTCGTCGTGATGTCGCCGTTCACAATGACCGGCACAGAAACGGCCTCCTTGACCTCCGAGACCGCGCGCCACTCCGCCTCGCCGTTATAGAACTGACAACGGGTTCTGCCGTGCACCGTGATCATTGCAATGCCGGCCTGCTCGGCGCGCACGGCTAGCTCCCGCGCATTGCGCGATTTGTCGTCCCAGCCGAGCCTCATCTTCAGTGTTACCGGGCAGTCGACGGCCGCGATCGTCGCGTCGATCAGGGTCAGGGCATGGTCGAGATCGCGCATGAGTGCGGAACCCGAAGCGCCACTGGTGACCTGTTTGGCCGGGCAGCCCATGTTGATATCGATGATGTCGGCGCCCAGGCCGCGGGCAATTCTCGCACCTTCCGCCATCCAGACCGCTTCGCGGCCGGCCAGCTGGACGACGTGGGGGAAGACCTCCCCTGCCCCGCGCGTCTTCAGCACGACGTCGTGCCGGTTGCGCACCAGTTCGCCGCTAGCGACCATCTCTGAGACCACAAGCCCGGCGCCCAGCTCATGCGCCAGTCTGCGGAACGGTTCGTCCGTCACGCCTGACATGGGGGCGAGAAAAACCGGGTTCGCCGTTATGAGTGGGCCGATTTGAATGCCCATTACTTAGGCACCTTTGCGGGTTGCATAGTTTCAGGGCAAAATAGGTAAGACGCGGCCGCATCGCAACAGAAAACCGGGATTCTTGGTATATGACACGGTGGCGCGCGGCAATCCGTCTTCACCTGTGCCCGGTTGCATGTGCTTTCAAGGACGGATAAGCATTGAATCGAAGAGCCGCAGTCGAATGACGATCTCATGAAAACCCTCGCGCTTATCGTCGCAGCCGGCCGCGGCAGTCGAGCCGGCGGTGATTTACCGAAGCAATATCAATCGGTTGGCGACCGGTCCGTGCTGGACTGCACGGTGTCCGCGTTTATCGGATGCCCGTTGGTCGAGAAGGTCATCGTCGTGATCAATGCGGACGATGAGGATCTCTACCGGTCTCATGTCACAGAGCATGAAAAACTGCTCGAGCCTGTTGCCGGGGGGGCGACCCGGCAGATCTCGGTGGCAAACGGTCTGGAAGCACTTGCGGGGCTCAAGCCGGATCGGGTCCTGATCCATGATGCTGCGCGTCCCTTTGTCTCCCAGGACACCATCAAGCGCGTTGCCGCGGCACTTGACGCCCATACGGGAGCGATCGCGGCACTTCCGGTCGTCGATACGGTAAAGCGGACGAACGGTGCGGTGATCGAAGACACGCTGCCGCGTGATCATCTCTGGACGGCACAGACACCGCAGGGTTTCCGGTTCGATGCCATATTGGAGGCACACCGCCAGGCACGAGACGGTGCGCAGGACAGTTTCACGGATGATGCCGCGGTTGCGGAATGGGCCGGGCATCCGGTGGCGGTGGTCGAGGGCAACCGGGAAAACGTGAAAATTACGACACCGGACGACCTGGACTTCGCGCGGTCGGTACGAGACGGACAAAAACACATGATGGAGACACGAACCGGAAGCGGGTTCGACGTACACGCATTCGAACCCGGCGACCATGTCGTGCTGTGCGGGATTCATATCCCGCACGACGCATCGCTCGCCGGACATTCGGACGCCGATGTTGCCCTTCACGCCCTGACCGACGCGATCCTCGGGGCGATCGGCGAAGGTGACATCGGGCAGATCTTCCCGCCGAGCGACGATCAGTGGAAAGACGCCTCGTCGGATATCTTTCTGGTTGAGGCGATGAACCGGCTTGCGCGCCGTGGCGGCCGGCTGATGAACGCGGATATCACGATCATCTGTGAGGCGCCCAAGATCGGGCCGCATCGGGAGGCCATGCGCCAACGGGTTGCGGACATACTCGAAACCGAAATTGGCCGGATCAGCGTGAAGGCAACGACGAGCGAACAGTTGGGCTTCACCGGCAGGCGCGAAGGCATTGCAGCTCAGGCCGTGGCTGCGATCACGGTGCCGGGTGTGGGAGATTCTTGATCATGACTTCCGAGAAACTTGTCGATCATGCGCGGGACGTCCTCGTCCGCTGCCGGGATGTCGGCCTCCGCGTGACCACAGCCGAGTCCTGCACAGGCGGTCTCATCGCGGCCTGCCTGACGGAGATCGCAGGATCGTCCGAAGTGTTCGAACGCGGTTTCGTGACCTATTCCAACGAAGCGAAGACGGACCTGCTCGGCGTACCGCAAAACTTCATCGAGGAACACGGTGCCGTCAGCGAACTCGTGGCGCGGGCCATGGCCGAGGGCGCTCTGGAGCGGTCGAATGCCGATATCGCCGTTTCTGTCACCGGCGTCGCAGGTCCCGGTGGTGGAAGCGCGGAAAAGCCGGTCGGCCTCGTTCACCTGGCCTGCGCGCGTGAAGGTCATCCGACACTGCACAGACGCTGCGAGTTCGGCGATCAGGATCGACGCCTTATCCGTGAGCTATCGGTGCAGAACGCATTCGAAATGATCGAGGAGCAGATCGGCATACCGATGATCGCGTGACTTCAGTCGGCCGCAACCCGGCGGCCGTACACCACGTTCGCGCGCTCCTCGAACGCGGTCGCGAATTTGGCGAACGCCTTATCGAACATGCTGCCCATCAACATCTGAAGGGCCATGTTGCGGAACTCGTACTCAAGAAAGAAATTGATCTCGCATCCCCCGGACGCGGCTTCGGAAAAACCCCAGCGGTTTTCCAGGTGAGAAATCGGGCCGTCGATATAGCGGACCAGCACGTCGAGCGTTTCATGGTCCGCCTCGACACGGCTGCGAAACCTCTCGCTGATCTTCTTGTAGCCGACCACCATGTCCGCAACGATGACCTGCTTGTCGCCCGAGCGCTCATCCGTCAGCACGGTCAGGCCGTCGCACAGCGGCAGGAATTCCGGATACTTGGCGACATCGATCACGAGATCGAACATCTCGCGCGGCGAATGGCGAACCGGATGTGTGGTCTCGAACCGACGCATTGAGGCGCTGTGTCCGGCGGTCAGTGCGACTTCGAAAGCGACGCGTCGCGTGCGGCGCGAAGTTTCGCAAAATCCTCGCCGGCGTGGTGTGACGACCGCGTCAGGGGACTTGCGGAGACCAGCAGGAAGCCCTTGGCGTAGGCGCTCGTCTCGAATGACTTGAACTCTTCGGGATCGACGAAGCGGTCAATCGGATGGTGCTTGCGGGTCGGCTGCAGATACTGGCCGATCGTGAGGAAATCGACATCGGCCGCGCGCATGTCGTCCATGACCTGGAGGATCTCCGGGCGGGTCTCGCCAAGTCCGACCATCATGCCGGACTTCGTGAACATGGACGGATCCAGTTCCTTGACCTGCTGAAGGAGCCTGAGGGAATGGAAGTACCGTGCGCCCGGGCGGACCTGCAGGTAGAGGGACGGTACGGTCTCCAGATTGTGGTTGAACACGTCAGGCTTCGCCTCGACGACGATCTCGAGCGCTCCGTCTTTGCGCAGGAAGTCCGGTGTCAGCACCTCGATCGTGGTTTCGGGCGAGCGGTCGCGGATAGCGTTTATGACATTGGCAAAATGCCGTGCGCCGCCATCCGGCAGGTCGTCGCGGTCGACCGACGTTATGACGACGTGCCTGAGGCCGAGCTTGTCGACGGCCTCGGCGACGTTAGCGGGTTCATCCTGATCGAGCGGTCCAGGAAGACCTGTCCTGACATTGCAGAAGGCGCAGGCGCGCGTACACGTGTCCCCCATGATCATCATGGTCGCGTGTTTCTTGGACCAGCATTCGCCGATGTTCGGGCAGCCGGCTTCCTCGCAGACCGTGACGAGATTGTTGTCTCGGACGATCTGGCGCGTCTCCTGATAGACCGGAGAACCGGGTGCCCTCACCCGGATCCAGTCCGGCTTGCGCAGAATGGGAGAATCCGGCCGCTTCGCCTTTTCGGGGTGGCGAGGCCGTTCCTTCGACGTCTGTTCGGAAACCGTGTCCACAATGGTGACCATGACATGCTCCGCATGCAAAATTCACGATTATAGATGAGCCTATTTTGCCAAAATAGCAAGGCCGGCGGCGATGGTCCGCCAAACCGGAAAATTCACGGCCCGATAACCACTTAGTGAACGCTGCGCGAGGAACAAAAGCTGTCCTCTGGCACTCCTGCTGCAGAGATCTCGATAGGTGTCCTGCGGAGTGTGTCAAATGAAGACGATTTCGACCTACTGTGGTTCAAGAGACAACAATTTCAACCTGTTACGGTTCCTTGCGGCGATCAGTGTTGTTGTCTCGCACTCGGCCGTCGTCGTTAACGGGCCACTTGCGCCAGAGCCTTTGATGGACCTGACAGGCTATACGGTCGGCCACCACGCGGTTTCGGTCTTTTTCATCATAAGCGGCTTTCTGATCGCCCGGAGCTTTGAGCGCAGCGCCGACATCTTCGAATATGCCTCTGCGCGTATCCTCCGTCTGGTTCCAGGACTGATGGTTGCGGCGTTCTTTACGGCCTTCCTGATCGGTCCGATGGTGACGGAGATTAGTCTTGCCGATTATTTCGCGGACTGGCACGTCCTTGCCTATATCCCGCTCACCGGCGGTCTGGTCGTCGACAATCTCGAACTTCCGGGCGTGTTTGTATCGGTGCCGTCGGCAAACGAGTTGAATACGCCGCTATGGACGCTGCGCTGGGAGGCCCTTGCCTACGGCGCAATAGCGCTGCTCGGTGTGATCGGCCTGATGGCGACGCGTCTGCGTTTCGCGGTCGTCTGCGCCGGTTTTCTCGCGGGCTATTTCCTCGTGACGGGTCTTACCGACCTGCGCGAGGCTGTGCCGCCTGTCGAACATGTACTGCGGCTGGGATTCTGCTTTCTGCTGGGTTCGGCCTTCTACGTGTTCAGGAGCCGGGTGCCGGTGACTGCGGCAGCCCTTCTGCCGCTGTGGGCGGCCGTCGTGCTGTGCCGTGAAACGATCCTCTATCAGCCGCTGCTGATCACCGCACTCGGCTATACGGTATTCTGGATCGCCTATGTACCGGGTGGCGTGATCCGGAGGTTCAACGAGCTCGGAGATGCGTCTTACGGTATCTACATCTACGGATTCCCGCTGCAGCAGACCGTGATCCTGGCATTGCCCGCCTTGTCGCCGGCGCAATCCTTCTTCGTCACGGTACCGTTTATCCTGTCGGCCGCCTTCCTGTCGTTCTATCTGATCGAAAAGCCGGCACTGGCCCAACGGGGCCGCTTCGCTGACGTGCTACGAGGCCTGTTCCGGCACCGCCAGAGCGGTCAACCACAAAGTGCGGGCGATGCACACGTCGCCCGGCAGATGTCCTGATTGTGTTTCCAAACGGTTGGAAGTGGCTACTTCTTCAGGGCCCGGAAGAGGAAGATCAGGCCGACGGCGGCAGCCGTAACTCAAAGCATATCTTGATAACAGGCGTAGCCATCCAGATTTCCACTGATTGTGCTACTTCTCGTTTCTTTTTACCCATTTTTCCAAGTCAAATATCTCCACCAGTGCGTTCGTTATTCCGCGATGCATTGTCTTAATCACCGTGAGGCGGACACAATACCTATAATTTTGTTTGATAATTTGAAATTTTTGATATTAATATATGTTTCTATTCATCTCTAATTTCATAGAATTAGGATGGCTATGTTCTCAACTAATGTTTCAAAAAAATTGCGCCTAATTCAAATTGCAATGCTTACAGTTCTTTTGCTCTGGCCGGGAAAATTATCTGCCGCTGAGTCCCGAATTCCGATTGCTGCATTTCTCAATGAAATTAATTTGGCTCTAGTTCATGTTGTTGAAACTCAGCGCAAATCGAATTTGCCGCCGCTAAAACGCGTGAGACTAAAGCTTGTGTCTACTCGGTCCAAAAGTGGCGACGCCGGAATCAATCTTTGGATATTTTCTGCGAAGGCCGAGGTGTCTAATGCTTATGTGCAGGAACACCTCATCGATCTCGTTGTTCCAAAACCGCCAGACACTTCTAGTGTGAGTGCACCAGCGTTTGCCAAACCATTGGCGGATGCCGTTGTCGCTGTCGCTGTGTCTTTGAAACACGCCAACTTCCCAGAGGTGGACGGTGTGAAGCTGGAACTTGGTAGAGTTGATACATCTGTAAAGTTTGTTATCGAGGAAGCCGTCGGGGGAACGGCAAGTTTGAAGATTTTGCCGTGGTCGCCCGAGGTCGGGGCAAAAGTGAAATCAGAAAACGTTCATGAAATCAGGGTCACTTTTGAGAAATAGAATGGGACAGAATTACTGGCAGCTGTTCACTGTCATCGTCGTTGCTGCAAGTTTCAGTATGACACCAGCGATTGCCTTAGGCCCGGTACCCTTGGCTTGTCAGAAGGTTCAAGCAACGTTTGGCGAGGTTAAGGAAAGCGATTTTGTTGGAGCGCGCCTTAACTCGCTCGTTAAGCTGAAAATTAATGAGGACAACTGGCGGACCGATTACGGCGTGGCATTTCTAATTGATCCAGACCAGTCACTGTTTGCAACCGCAAAGCACGTTATTCAGAAGCAGAATAGCCTGTCGTCGTCGATTAAGATCACCGGCGCAAGCCTAGCGCATCCGACAAGCATAATTCGTTTTCGCAAATTTGATCAGATGAGTGGAAGCGACGGTGTTGCCCTATTGCAGGCTGTTAAGGAAGGTGATGACAGGGAAACAGTCGCTGACGACAGGTTTGCATCTGCTATTCCTTATGATCTGCACTTTGATGCCGACCCGCCTTCGCGAGGATTCTACCCTCGCGTCTCGATTATCGATTTCGATGAAATCACCAGTAAGGCCAATTCTGATGCAGTGCATCAACCTGCCATTGACGGTGGTGGCGTTGGCTATGATGACGGGGAAAAATACACTTTATCGGCTAACGTTCAGAGAGGAGATAGCGGCGCTCCCCTCATTGACGAGGCTACTGGCTGGGTCGTTGGGTTGGTTTTGCGAAAGACAATGGATGGCAATTCTGCCTACGTTTGGAAGTTCAATCACGATCAAACAGTGAAATTCTTAGAAGACAGTATCGGTCTCGAATCGGTGAAGAGACATTTTGCTGCGTTGTTTAAAGAACGCAGCTTTTATTTGGCTAAACAGATGGTTGAGCCAATCAATTGCAAAAAGACTTGTATTTCGAACCTCTCAATTCATCTGGGCGCAAAGTGGCTCGGCAAACAGAAAGACATGACACTGAAACAGATCAAACGGATTCGATGCCCGGTCATCAAGGCAGCAAATGTCCGGAACATGAATCGCGCTGAATATTGGTACCGCAAACATCTAAGCGAGCTTGAGAGAATTCCTCGAATTCGTGATAGATTTCTTAGTGAAGGAAGATCCGAAGTTAGGCGCGGCCAAAAACTTGCTCAATCGGGAGATGCAGCTGGCGCAAAACCGCTTTTAGAAAGTGGTCTCGAAAACCTTTCAGTTTATACAGCAGTCGAGACGATCGAAAATCCGGAAAAGGTATACTTTGCAACTTGTTTGCATGACGGCGAGAAACGCGCTAATCGAACATATTTTTCGTCTACTTTCTACCAGCTCTCGGGGAAAATACCGAAATTTTTTCCTAAGATGAATTTGAATTTCTTAAGGTGTGATCAGTCGGTGAAGGATGACCGTCTTTCAAAAGTGTATAGAGATATGTTCAATGCCTCAGAAATGCTATTGAAGCTGACGAACAAATCGAAAAATCCGGATTTGTGGGATAACATAAACTCAAATATGGGCCTCTATGCTAGCCTTTCTACGCAACTAAGCGAAAGTCCTCTGGTTCGTAATCAAGGCAAATTGGCATTGGGCCGAGCACTTGCAAATTGGGGTCATTATGGCCAAGCGCAATTGGTTTCGGCTAGTATAGACGAGACTAGTGGCAAGCTTCAGCGAGCGGAAGCCAATTTCGATTACTACGCGACATTGGCCGCAGAAGCAGGGCAAATAAGTTGCACGGCCGACCGAGTCGAAAGCCAGAATGGCGACCAAAATTGCACCGCTTATGTCGCTGGCGACTTTAGCGACGCTGCCAGGTTGACGACGACGGGCGAACGCGCTTTGCGATTTCAAGTGCTGTGGGGTCAATCAGGCGTGGCTTGGGCGGCAGCTGACGATTTTGGTTCAGATAAACTGAATTCAGTGCATCTAAATTTGCCAAATTTTGCGGGCCAATTGATCAACTGAAATGCGGGCGATTGTATCTTTGTGAGAATTTGCGGCATTCTCAATTCATGTTTCTGCCGCTGTGGGCGGCCGTTGTGCTGTGCCGCGAAACGATCCTGTATCAGCCGCTGCTGATCACCGCGCTCGGCTATACGGTGTTCTGGATCGCCTACGTCCCCAGCGGTGTGATCCGGAAGTTCAACGAGCTCGGAGATGCGTCCTACGGTATCTACATCTACGTATTTCCGCTGCAGCAAACCGTCATCCTGGCATTGCCCGCGTTGTCGCCGGCGCAATCCTTCTTCGTCACGGTGCCGTTCATCCTCTCGGCCGCCTTCCTGTCGTTCTATCTGATTGAAAAGCCGGCGCTTGCCCAACGGGGCCGGTTCGCCGACGTGCTGCGGGGCCTGTTCCGGCACCGCCAGAGCGGTCAACCACAAAGTGCGGGCGATGCACACGTCGCCCGGCAGATGTCCTGAATGTGTTTCCGAACGGCTGGACGCGGCTACTTCTTCAGGGCCCGGAACAGGAAGATCAGGCCGACCGCGCCGGCGGTGGCGATGACGATGGATCCCAGGATGCCTGCGAAGGTAATGCCAAGGGCGTTGGCAACAAAGCCGCCGACAACGCTGCCGGCGATGCCAAGCACGATATTCAGGAGCAAGCCGTGCTTGCTGCCTGTCAGCTGTTCGGCAAGCCAGCCCGCAACTGCGCCGATAACGATCCAGATGATAATCGCCATGTTCCGTCTCCCCTGCGGGACTCCGGCATGATCGCCGGACGGTCCAATCAGATGTGAATCACGCGATCATACGCGTCGAGCACCGATTCGTGCATCATCTCGCTCAGCGTCGGATGCGGGAACACGGTATGCATGAGATCGGCCTCCGTGGTCTCCAGTGTCTTGGCGACGCTGTAGCCCTGGATCAGTTCGGTCACCTCGGCGCCGATCATGTGAGCGCCCAGCAGCTCGCCGGTCTTGGCGTCGAAAACGGTCTTCACGAGACCGTCCGGCTCACCGAGCGCGATCGCCTTGCCGTTGCCGATGAACGGGAACCGGCCGACCTTGACCTCGTAACCCTTTTCCTTGGCCGCCGCTTCTGACAGCCCGATGCTGGCGACCTGGGGCGTGCAATAGGTGCAACCCGGAATGTTTGATGTGTCCATCGGGTGAACGCCTTTGACGCCGGCAATCTTCTCGACGCACATGACGCCCTCGTGGCTGGCTTTGTGGGCAAGCCAGGGCGGTCCGACGAGATCGCCGATGGCATAGACGCCGGCGACGCCGGTTTCGCACCATTCGTTGATCACCACATGACCCCGGTCGACCTTCACGCCGACGTCTTCCAGACCGATGTTTTCGACATTGCCGGTGATGCCGATCGCGAGGATAACGCGATCTACGGTCAACGACTGGGATTTGCCGTCCTTGCCCTTGATGGTCGCCGTGACGCCGTCGGCGGCCTTGTCGAGTTTTTCCACGGTCGAGCCGGTCATGATCTTCATGCCCTGCTTCTCGAAGGCTTTCTGCGCCATGGCGGAGATTTCCGCGTCCTCAACCGGCAGCACTCGGTCCATGACCTCGACCACTGTCGTATCGGCACCCAGGGCGTTGAAGAAGCTGGCGAACTCGATGCCGATTGCGCCCGAGCCTACCACCAGGAGTGATTTCGGCATGGTCTCCGGCACCATGGCTTCCTTGTAGGTCCAGATCAGCTTGCCGTCCGGCTCAAGGCCCGGGAGGGATCGCGCACGGGCGCCGGTCGCAAGAACAATGTGCTTTGCCGTGACGTCCGGCAGCGCCTTGCCATCCTTGGTGACGCCGATTGCGCCCTTGCCCTTCAGCTTGGCCTCGCCGTCGATGACCGTCACCTTGTTCTTCTTAAGCAGGAAGCCGACGCCCTTCGACAGCTGACCGGCGACCGCCCTGCTGCGCTTGACGATCTTGCCGACGTCGAACGAGATGTCCTTGGCGGAGAAGCCGAAGTCGTCCAGGTGATGCATCAGCGTGTAGATCTCGGAAGACCGCAGCAACGCCTTGGTCGGAATGCAGCCCCAGTTGAGGCAGATGCCGCCGAGGTGCTCGCGTTCGATGACGGCGGTCTTCATGCCGAGCTGGCTTGCGCGGATGGCGGCGACATAGCCGCCCGGACCGGAGCCGATTACGACAAGATCGAAGGAGTTGGCCGTGTCAGTCATGGTCGTTCTTTCGGTATTTTGCGTGGGGTCGCCTGTGTGGATACGAGACTGCAGCTAGAGCAGCATCGTCAGCGGTTCCTCGACATAGCCCTTGAAAGCGCCGAGCAGTTGGGCACCAAGGGCGCCGTCGATGACGCGGTGATCGCAGGACAGCGTCACGGTCATGATCGTCGCGGTCTTGACCTCGCCGTCCGCGGTAACGACCGCGCGGCGTTCGCCGGATCCGACTGCGAGGATCGCCGCCTGCGGCGGATTGATCACGGCGGTGAAGTTGCGGATGCCGAACATGCCGAGATTCGAGACCGAGAATGTGCCGCCCTCGAACTCGTGGGGCTGCAGCTTCATGTCCCTTGCACGCGTGGCCAGATCCTTGGTCTCTGCCGCGATCTGACCCAACCCTTTGACGTCGACCTGGCGGACGATCGGGGTGATCAGCCCGCCGTCGATGGCGACGGCCATGGAAATATCCGCATGTTTGTGCCGCAGGATGTGGGTCTCCGCCCAGGTGGCGTTGGCCGCCGGCACCTTGCGCAACGCCAGGCCGCAGGCCTTGATGACGAAGTCGTTGACCGAGATCTTGTTATCCTCGCTCGACGCATTGAGTTTCTTGCGCAAGGCCAGGAGTTCGTCGATCTGGCAATCCAGGGTCAGGTAGAAATGCGGGATGTCGCGCTTCGAGGCCGTAAGCCTGCGCGCGATCGTACGACGCATGCTGTTGAGTTCGACTTCCTCGTAGCTGCCTTCCTCGAAGAAGACCCGGTAGTCCGCAGGCGCAGCGGGTTCGGAAGAGGCTGGCGCGGCGGCCGCGGCCGGTGCTGCTGCGGCTTTCGGGGCAACGCCGCCGGCAATCGCGGCTTCGACGTCGCGTTTGATAATGCGCCCGTTGGGGCCGGTGCCTGCGATTGCCGCGATGTCGATGCCACCCTGGGCGGCAATGCGCCGGGCGAGCGGGCTGGCGAACACCCGGCTGTTGGAGCCTGTTGCGGCTGCGGGTTGGGGTGCAGGGCTCGGAGTGGCTGGCGCAGCAGGTGCCGCTGCCGGCGCGGCTGGTTCGGGTGCAGCTTCCGCGGCTGGAGCCGGGCTAGGCGCCGGTACCGCTGCCCCCGCGGCGGCGGCATCCAGAGCGCTGGCGTCCTCGCCGTCCTCAAGCAGGAGCGCGATGAGCTGATTGACCGGGACTTCCGCCGTTCCCTCCGGCACGACGATCTTGCCGACCGTGCCTTCGTCGACGGCTTCCACTTCCATGGTCGCCTTGTCGGTTTCAATTTCCGCAATGATGTCGCCGGAGGTGACGGTGTCGCCCTCCTTGACGAGCCATTTCGCCAGGGTGCCCGTCTCCATGGTCGGTGAGAGGGCTGGCATGAGGATCGATATCGGCATGACGCTCTCTCCGGATCAGGTGTAGCAGACGGACTTTGCCGCGGCGACGACTTCCGCCGCGCTCGGCAAGGCCAGCTTTTCGAGATTGGCGGCATAGGGCATGGGCACATCCTTGCCGGAAACGCGGGTGACCGGCGCATCGAGATAGTCGAAGGCCCGTTCCATGATCACCGCCGAGATTTCCGAGCCGACGCCGCAGATGCTCCAGCCTTCCTCGACAGTGACGAGACGGCCGGTCTTCTGCACCGATGCGATGATGGTGTCGTGATCCATCGGCTTGATCGTGCGCAGATCGATCACTTCGGCATTGATGCCCTCGCCTGCCAGTTCCTCGGCGGCTGCGAGTGTGTAGGACAGGCCGTGACTGAAGGATACGAGCGTCACGTCCGAGCCTTCGCGCAGAATCTTGGCCTTGCCGATCGGCAGAACGAAGTCGTCCATATCGGGGACGTCGAAGGAATGACCGTAGAGCACTTCGTTTTCGAGGAAGATGATCGGGTTCGGGTCGCGGATCGCGGCCTTGAGCATGCCCTTGGCGTCCGAAGCCGAATAGGGAGCGATCACCTTTAGCCCGGGGACGTGCGCATACCACGCGGAATAGTCCTGGCTGTGCTGGGCGGCAACGCGGGCGGCCGCACCGTTGGGCCCCCTGAATACGATCGGCAGCCCATCTGGCCGCCGGACATGTAAAGGGTCTTCGCGGCCGAATTGATGATGTGGTCCATGGCCTGCATGGCGAAGTTGAAGGTCATGAACTCAACGATCGGCCGGAGACCGCCGAATGCGGCGCCGACGCCCAGGCCGGCGAAGCCGTGTTCCGTGATCGGCGTATCAACGACGCGGCGCGAGCCGAATTCATCTAGCAGGCCCTGGGTCACCTTGTAAGCGCCCTGGTACTCCGCGACTTCCTCGCCCATGACATAGACCGTTTCGTCGGCGCGCATCTCTTCCGCCATGGCATCCCGCAGAGCCTCGCGGACGGTCAGGGAGACCATCGCCGTGCCCGCCGGGACTTCCGGGTCATCTGCGGGCTTTTCAGCGGGCGCGGTAACGGCCGGTGCTTCAGCGGGCGCCTCGGCCGGAGCGGCTGCAGCGGCGGGGGCCTCGGCAGGGGCGGCGGCGGGTGCTGCCGTTCCGATCGACGATGCGTCTTCACCGTCGGCGAGCACGACCGCGATGGGCGTATTCACCTTGACCCCGTCGGTGCCCTCGTCGACCAGGATCTTTCCGATCCTGCCTTCGTCGATCGCCTCGACTTCCATGGTGGCCTTGTCGGTTTCGATCTCGGCGATGACATCACCTGACGTGATCTCGTCGCCTTCCTTTACAAGCCACTTTGCGAGCTTGCCCTCTTCCATGGTCGGAGAAAGGGCCGGCATTAGAATTTCTACAGGCATTCCGGTGTCCCCTTCCTATGCCGACGCTACGAGGACATCGGTGTAAAGCTCTGCGGGATCCGGTTCCGGGTCCTGCTGGGCGAATTCGGCCGCCTCGGCCACGATGGTCCGGACGTCTTTGTCGATATTCTTGAGATCGTCCTCGGCCACCTTGTGCTTGCTCATGAGGCGTTCACGCACCTGCTCGATCGGGTCGTGCTCGGCGCGCATCTTCTGAACTTCTTCCTTGCTCCGGTACTTGGCCGGATCGGACATGGAGTGGCCGCGGTAGCGATAGGTCATCATCTCGAGGATGACAGGGCCCTCGCCTGCCCTGCACTGGGCGACGGCCTTGTCGCCGGCGGCCTTCACCGCGCGCACGTCCATGCCGTCGACCTTTTCGCCGGGAATGTTGAAGCTCGCGCCGCGTTGGGACAGGTCGGTCTGGGCTGAAGACCGTTCGATGCTCGTGCCCATGGCGTATTTGTTGTTCTCGATGACATAGATGACCGGCAGGTGCCAGAGCCGGGCCATGTTGAAACTCTCGTAGACCTGTCCCTGGTTGACGGCGCCATCGCCGAAATAGGTCAGGCAGACCCGGTCGTTGCCCTTGTACTTGTTGGCGAATGCCAGACCGGTTCCGATCGGGACCTGAGCGCCAACGATGCCGTGGCCGCCGTAGAAGTGCTTTTCGCGGCTGAACATGTGCATGGAGCCGCCCTTGCCCTTGGAGTAACCGCCGCGACGGCCGGTCAGTTCCGCCATGACACCTTTCGACTCCATGCCGGTCGCCAGCATGTGGCCGTGGTCGCGGTAGGACGTGATGACCTGGTCCCCCTCGCCGATCGCCATCTGCATGCCGATCACGACTGCTTCCTGCCCGATATAGAGATGGCAGAAGCCACCGATCAGGCCCATGCCGTACATCTGGCCCGCCTTTTCCTCGAAACGCCTGATGAGCAGCATCTCGCGATAGGCTTCGAGATCCTCGGCACTGCTGAAGTCGGCTATTTCTGGTTCGGATTTTTTGGTGGATTTCCGCCTGGCGGCGGATTTTGTGGCGGGCGCAGGTTTTTTGGCAGTCGCCATGCGTAGACCTCCCGGACTTGTGCTATTGTTGCCAAGACCATACCTGAAATCGGGCTCAAACGCCAGCGCCGATCGGACGCTGAAATTGGCGTTAACTGTCTGTTTTTTATGAGAATTTTATGTGTTAACTGGATTTCAGTTAATACAGTAGGTCACAGGTGCTGACCTATTGCTCGGGGTCGCGGAATACCGTGATGTCGTTCGGGTGCGCGAGATTCAGGCGCAATCTCGCCTGCTCGTCGAGCATATCGGGATCGAGGCTTTCCGGGCGCATCAGCGCGACCTTGTGTTCAAGTTCCCCGCGGATTTCGACTAGACGATCACGTTCGGATTCAAGTTTTTCGCGTGTTTCCTTCAAGGTCCAGGACGCATAGAGACCGTGATCACCGTGAACTGCATGGTAGGCGAAATAGGACATGATCCCGATGCAGGCCATCGGAATGAGGACATCCCTGATTTTGAGTTGGCGCGTCCGCATGGTCAGAAAGAGCCGGTTGAGTCACCTTGATCCGAACCGGCTCAATGATGGATCGAAAAGGGTTACCAGTTTCTTTAAATCGGCATCTCCGGGTGGTTAGCTGCCGCTGGGAGGCTGCCGCAGGACGGAGCGTCCGGCGTAGATGCCCGTCGGTCCGAGCTCTTCCTCGATCCGGATCAGCTGATTGTACTTCGCCGTCCGGTCCGAGCGTGCAAGCGAGCCGGTCTTGATCTGTCCGCAATTCGTCGCCACGGCCAGATCGGCGATGGTCGCGTCTTCGGTTTCGCCGGACCGGTGCGACATGACGGCCGTGTAGCTGGCCTTATGCGCCATGGTCACGGCTTCCAGTGTCTCCGAAAGCGATCCGATCTGATTGACCTTGACGAGGATCGAATTGGCAACGCCGATCTTGATGCCGTCCCGGAGGCGCGTCGTGTTGGTGACGAACAGATCGTCGCCAACGAGCTGGACCGATGCGCCGATCTTTTCGGTAAGCGCCTTCCAGCCATCCCAGTCGTCCTCCGCCATCCCGTCTTCAATGGAAATGATCGGGTAGCGCGAGACCAGGTCGGCGTAATAGTCGACCATCTCGCCGGGTTCGAGCGACTTGCCCTCGCCCTCAAGCTCGTATTTGCCGTCCTTGAAGAATTCCGTCGAAGCAGCATCGAGCGCGAGGTAAATCTCTTCGCCGGGCTTGTAACCGGCGCTTTCGATGGATTTGGTAACAAATCCGAGCGCTTCGTCGGTTGATGCCAGGTTTGGCGCGAAGCCGCCCTCGTCGCCGACATTCGTGTTGTGGCCTGCGTCCTTAAGTGCGGCGCGCAGCGTGTGGAACACTTCCGCACCCATCCTGACGGCATCGGCCATGTTTTCGGCCGCGACCGGCATGATCATGAATTCCTGGACATCGATCGGATTGTCGGCATGGGCGCCGCCGTTGACGATATTCATCATCGGCACGGGCAACGTCTGCGCCTGAGGACCTCCGAGATACCTGTAGAGCGGCAAGCCGACCGCTTCGGCAGCGGCTTTCGCCACAGCCAGCGAGACCCCGAGAATGGCATTGGCGCCAAGCCGGGCCTTGTTCGACGTGCCGTCAAGGGTTGTCAGGGTCTTGTCGATCTGAATCTGCTCGATGGCATCCATGCCGCCGAGCGCATCGAAAATCTCCTCGTTGACCGCCGCGACGGCCTGCTGGACACCTTTTCCGAGATATCTGCTGTCGCCGTCCCGCAGTTCGACGGCCTCGTGGGCACCTGTTGATGCGCCGGATGGCACCGCGGCCCTGCCGAAAGACCCGTCGTCGAGCGTGACATCGACCTCGACGGTGGGGTTGCCTCTGCTGTCCAGGATTTCCCTGCCAACGATATCAATGATTGCGGTCATGAGGAGCGTCCCTGTCTCTGGGTGGGGTGATTTTGAGTGCGTTAATAGACCGACCCGGCGGCGAACGAAAGGGGCGTTGTCGACATTCGGTTTGCATCACCCGCCCTGCCCCGGTAAACGAAGCCGTCCCATTTGACCTTTCCCGTTCGGATGAGCGCAGGAGAGGCCGACCTGAAGGACAGTTTGGTTCGAGTGGATTACGACAATGAGACGGCACCTCGGATCCGTATTCGGTATCAAATCGCAACGGATCGACTATCGGATAGGAGATATCGTCGGCTACGGCGACGTAAACCGGTTCACCGTCCATACCAAGGACCTGCCGTCCTACCGCTATGTCGATCTGTACAACGCGATCGGTGCTTTCGTTGAACAGCTCCGGGATGTCGAGATCATCGAGTCCCAGATCGGCGAAACCCTGACCGACATCCTGCACGGCGTGAAGCCGACCTGGGCCGACCGGACAATCCGCAAGTCCGGCAAGGCGGCCTGGCTGACCGGACCCGACGAAGAAACATTCCTGCCCATCGACTGTTTCTGGATCTGCCCGGTCAGGAACGGCGGTGCGCGCTACGTCATTCGTCTCAGCTATGTCGAGTATCAGCAGCTTGCGCGGCTTGAACTCGCCAGCGACGAGGCCGATGCCGGCGAGACAGCCCTGCGCTGGATCCTGGACCGCTCAGTCAGCCATTCGATCTTCCGCAACAAGATCCTGCATCTGGTCTACGAGTCCGGGACCAAGGACGAGTACGGCGACGTCGAAAGCGCTGAGCGACTGCGTGTGCTTTTCTCCCGGTCGGAGGCGGTTTCCGATCAGGATATCGTGCTGGACCAAGACGTTATCGAAGTCCTGACGCGTAACGTGGTCGACCTGCACACGCGCCGCGACATTCTGAAAGCCCACGGCGTGCCGATCCGGCGCGGCGTGCTGCTGCACGGGCCGCCGGGCACCGGAAAGACCTTTGTGTGCCGCTACCTGTGCCATCGCCTGCCCGAAACCACACGGATCTTCGTAACCGGATCGTCGCTCAACAATGTCGGCGCCCTGTTCTCGCTCGCGCGTCTGCTGCAGCCGTCGCTGCTGTTCCTGGAGGATGTCGACCTGATCTTCTCTTCCCGCGAGATCAACCTCTACTCGAGCGCGCTCGGTGACCTGCTGGACCAGATGGACGGCCTGCGCCCACATGAGGATGTTGGTGTTGTGCTCACAACCAACGCGATCGACCGGCTTGAGGCGGCCATCAAGGACCGACCGGGCCGGATCAGCCAGTGCATTCACATGGGCGCGCCCAATGCCGGCCTGCGCCTGCGTTACCTCAAGCACTATCTGTCGCAGTACGATGCAGCCAAACTGGATCTGTCGGAACTGGTCGAAAATTCCGATGGCGCCACGCAGGCTTTCCTAAAGGAGTGGGTGCATCGTGGCGTGCAGATTGCCTGTGAGCGGCTCGACAATGCAGATCAGAAGCCGGAACTGTGCAACAGCGACTTCCGGACCGCACTCGATGAGATGCGCCGGTTCCTCGACGGATCGGACGGAAAGATCGTCGGCTTCATGGCGCCGGTCACGGCGCGGGCGTCGGACTGAAGCCTCTGGCGTAACCTTTCCCGGTGACCGGCATCAAAAGCGGATCACGGCTGCCAAAAAAGAGAGCAAGGCATGACGGAAAGCATTCCTGCACCGCGTCGGAAACCCATCCGCAAGGCGCTGATCATAGCCGCAGTGGTCGGCCCGCTGCTGACCGCGATCAACCAGTGGGAGGCTCTGTTCGGGGACGGGTCCCTTTCAATCTGGAAAATGCTTCTGACCTTCGTCGTGCCGTTCTGCGTGTCGATTGTCTCAACGTATGACTTTGGGCGGCGGGATTAGCGGTCCGGCTCTTGCGGCATCGGGACCGAGACGCTAGAGGTTGCGCGGAAATCGGTTGCCGCTACGCCGCCGGCTGACACTGAGTTACAGATTATGACCGTTGAAACATCCGAACTGTCCCAACTGGGGCAGTTGAGTGAAACGCCAGCCTCACCGGAAGAGGCAGAGCTCGATCGGGTCGGTAACCCGCACGAGGACACGAAGTATGTCGTTCGCTTCGTTTGTCCGGAATTCACATCGATCTGCCCGGTCACGGGCCAGCCGGATTTTGCGCATCTCGTGATCGATTACATTCCGCAGGCCTGGATCGTTGAGTCCAAGTCGCTCAAGGTCTATCTGGCCGCGTTCCGCAACCACGGTGCGTTTCACGAAGATTGCACAGTGGCGATTGCGAAACGGCTGGTCGACCTTCTTGCCCCGCACTGGTTGCGCATCGGCGGTTACTGGTATCCGAGGGGCGGCATACCCATCGATGTTTTCTGGCAGAGCGGCACACCGCCGGAGGGCGTCTGGCTGCCGGATCAGGGCGTCGCGCCCTATCGGGGCCGGGGCTGACGGTCAGGCCTTCTTGGCGACGCTGTCAAACGCCATCAGGTTGGAAATCAGGGCTTCCATTTGCGCGAGCGGCACCATGTTGGGGCCGTCCGAAGGTGCGTTGTCAGGATCTTCGTGGGTCTCGATGAAGACGGCAGCGACGCCTACGGCGACGGCAGCGCGTGCAAGCGTCGCAACAAATCGCCGGTCTCCGCCGCTGGACGATCCCTGCCCGCCCGGCTGCTGTACGGAATGAGTGGCGTCGAAGACGACCGGGCATCCCGTTTCGGCCATGATCGGCAGTGAGCGCATATCGGACACCAGTGTGTTGTAGCCGAAACTTGCTCCGCGTTCCGTCAGGAGCACGTTGGCATTTCCTGCCCCGGTCACCTTGCCGACCGCATTGGCCATATCCCATGGTGCCAGGAACTGGCCCTTCTTGATGTTGACGACGCTGCCTGTCTTGGCGGCTGCGACAAGGAGATCTGTCTGCCGGCACAGGAATGCCGGGATCTGGAGGATATCGACCACTTCGGCAATGGGAGCGCATTGCTCGGGTTCGTGAACATCGGTCAGAACCGGCAGGCCGAGGTTGTCCCGTATCTCGGCGAAGACCGGAAGCGACGCGTCCATGCCGAGACCGCGCCTGCCTGTCGCGCTTGTCCGGTTTGCCTTGTCAAACGAGGTCTTGAAAATGAGGCTGATTCCAAGACGGTCGCAGATCTCCGCCAGGGCCGAAGCGATCGCCAGTGCATGGTCGCGGCTTTCCATCTGGCACGGCCCGGCGATCAGGGCCATCGGACGGTCGTTCGCGATTTCAACACCGCCAACCGTTATGGTGGAGTTAGGTTGCATTGTTCTCCCCTACCCTGCCGTGGCGCGGAATTCAATCGCAACGCCGAATGCATCTTCAGGCGCAATGACGATGCGGCTGCCATCATCCATCGCGGCGACGCCGGCGTCCTGGACGATTTCCCGCGTCTTATCGAGATCCGCAACGCCAATCGTATAGGCAGCGATCTGCGCACCGGCGTCCAGGTCGGGCACCGCCAACCCGCCGTAGTTTTCACGCCATCCCTGCTCGCCCAGCAGGGCCATTGAACCACGCGCCGTCGCGACCTCGAGGCTGTCGCCTTCCTCCGTGACCGCATCCGGCCCCTGCAGTCCCCCGAAGAAGTCCCGATAGGACAACGGGTCAGGCGCAACGATCGTGACGGTCAGAATCTCTTGTGCCGTGTTGGGATGGGTCTGGTATTCGGGTTTCCAGAAATACTCCGGAGCGTGCTGCTGACACGTGAAATATGTGATCCGCGGCATGTCGCGATGGGTCACGAAGGTCAGCGAGAATGCGACCCTGACATCCGTTCCGTCCGGAAGCCTGGCCTTGCGTTCGAAGTCGAAGGGTTCATAGGTGTCGAGACCGGCAGAGGCGAATTCGGCGCTGTCTACCCGGGCGTCGCTACCCTCGAAGACCAGCATCGCGCACCCTTCCCCGCCCTTGAGGTAGTCGCGGTTATAGGCCCCGA
This sequence comes from Hyphomicrobiales bacterium, assembly GCA_965198845.1. GTDB lineage: Bacteria > Pseudomonadota > Alphaproteobacteria > Rhizobiales > JAJFHC01 > CBDAQD01. The sequence continues at coordinate 3,179,271 of CBDAQD010000002.1, read as the reverse complement.
AACTGAAACGGCCAGCCGAGGGCTCGGTGATCAGCCCCGGATCCGCCACTGTCAGCAATTCGAGAAAGAAACCGTCGAGCTGGGCCAGCGAGTTTGCGGTGCCGAACGGATGCTGCGCCTTCGGTGTCAGCTTGAAGCCGATCCGCTGGTAGAACGTCCTGAGTTCGTCGAGGTCGTGTGCACACAGGACGAGATGATCGATGCCGCGATTGAGCACGCCATAGTCTCCTACTGAGAGGTCTCCCGATGAGATGAGGTGTTTTCGGCCAATCCCAGCCGGTACACCAGTGTTCGCCAAATTCGCCTGCCGGGCAACCGTTTGCGGGATGATCAGACCAGGCGGCTCTGTTCGACCGCGGCGCTGACGAACGACACGAAAAGCGGGTGGGGCTCGAACGGGCGCGATTTCAGTTCCGGGTGGTACTGGACACCAATGAACCAGGGATGATCCGGCAACTCGATCGTTTCCGGCAACAGCCCGTCCGGTGACTTTCCGGAAATCACCAGCCCGCTCGCCTCAAGCCGTTCGGCATAACCCATGTTGACTTCGTAGCGGTGGCGGTGCCGCTCCGAAATCGTCCGCGAGCCGTAAATCTCGGCGATCTTGGTGTCTGTGCCCAGCACCGCATCATAGGCACCGAGCCGTAACGTGCCGCCGAGGTCGCCGTTCTCGGCGCGCTGCTCGAGTTCGTTGCCCTTCATCCATTCGGTCATCAGGCCGACAAGCGGCTCTTCAGTCGGACCGAATTCGGTCGAGCCGGCCTTCTCGATCCCGGCCATGTTACGCGCGGCCTCGATGACGGCCATCTGCATGCCGAAACAGATGCCGAAATAGGGAACGTTTCGCGTGCGGGCAAAATTCGCGGCCATGATCTTGCCCTCGGTCCCGCGCTGGCCGAAGCCACCAGGCACGAGAATGCCGTTGACGCCTTCCAGGAACGGTGAAGGGTCTTCCTGCTCGAATATCTCGGATTCGAGCCATTCGATCTTGACCCTGACCTTGTTGGCGATGCCACCGTGGACGAGCGCCTCGTTCAGCGACTTGTAAGCGTCGAGCAGTTCGGTGTACTTGCCGATGACTGCAATGGTCACCTCGCCGTCCGGATTGGCGACGCGGCGCGAAATGCGTTCCCAGCGTTCGAGATCCGGCTTGTCGGCCTCCTCAATACCGAACGCTGCGAGCACTTCAGCATCGAGGCCGGCCTCGTGATAGGAGATCGGCACGTCGTAAATGCTGGAAACATCCATTGCCTGGATCACTGCCGTCTCGCGCACATTGCAGAACAGCGCGATCTTGCGCCGCTCGCTCTCCGGGATGGGGCGGTCACAGCGACACATGAGGATATCCGGCTGAATGCCGATGGATCGCAGCTCCTTCACCGAGTGCTGGGTCGGCTTTGTCTTCATTTCGCCGGCACTGGCGATGTAGGGCATCAGCGTCAGGTGGATGTAGATACAGTCGCCGCGCGGCAGATCGTTGCCAAGCTGGCGTATGGCCTCGAAGAACGGCAGGGCCTCGATATCGCCGACCGTGCCGCCGATCTCGCACAGCACGAAGTCGACACCATCGTTGCCCGACAGGGCAAAGTCCTTGATGGCGTCCGTGACATGCGGGATGACCTGGACGGTTCCGCCGAGATAATCGCCTCGGCGCTCCTTGGCGAGGATGTCCTGATAGATCCTCCCGGTCGTCACGTTGTCGGCCTGGGATGCCGGAACACCCGTGAACCGCTCATAATGCCCGAGGTCGAGGTCGGTTTCGGCACCGTCATCGGTGACGAAGACCTCGCCGTGCTGATAGGGGCTCATGGTTCCCGGGTCGACATTGAGATAGGGATCGAGCTTTCGCAGCCTTACAGAATATCCGCGCGCCTGTAGGAGCGCGCCAAGTGCTGCAGAAGCCAAGCCCTTTCCGAGGGAGGAAACCACGCCGCCGGTGATGAATATGTACCGCGCCATGGGCCTGCAGAATACACCAGTTGTTTTCGATTCGAAGAGCCTTAAAGCGTGCGATGCGAGTTTTCCGCAGCCTTGAGACCATAAAAGAAGCCGGGAGATGTCCCGGCTTCAAAAACTGTGTCGTTCGCCTTACTGCGATATCGGTGCCTGTGGCTGTGCCGGAGCCGATGGAGATGGCGGGAGGACCGGCGAATCCGACTGCTGGGTCGTGCCCGAAGAAGACGGGATCGGCGCCTGGATAATCGACGATCCGCCGCCGCGGTTGCCGGCGAGCAGAGACAGGGCAATGCTGGTGCAGAAGAAGCCGGCAGCAAGGATCGCCGTCGTGCGGGTCAGCACGTTGGCCGCGCCCCTGCCTGACAGGAAGCCGCCGCCTCCACCGCCACCGCCGCCGATGCCCAGGGCACCGCCTTCGGAGCGCTGCAGCAGCACGACGCCGACAAGGCCGACCGCCACCATAATGTGAATGACAAGAATGACTGTTGTCATGTCCGAAACTTTCGCGAATGTCCGAGTTGGACGCGTTTTATACGAGTTGGCCCTGCAAAGCCAATACGTAAGATGGTTGCCGCAAAGATTTGATCAAGGCGGCAGCCGCCGGGATTACTTCTGATATGCCGCAATTATGCCCAGAAAGTCACCGGCTTTGAGGCTCGCGCCACCGACCAGCGCGCCGTCGACATTCTCGACACCCATGAGTTCGGCGGCATTGTCCGGCTTGACCGAACCGCCATAAAGGATCCTGACATTGGCGGCGTCTTCCTCGCCGAGCGCTAGCCCGAGACGCTTGCGGATATGGGCATGGACCTTGGCTACGTCTTCAGGCGTCGGCGTTAGTCCGGTCCCGATGGCCCAGACGGGTTCGTAAGCGATCACCGTATTGGCTGCCCCGGCACCTTCTGGCATCGACCCCTTGAGCTGGGTGGTAATCACCGAAAGGGTGCGATTGGCATTGCGCTGTGCTTCCGTTTCGCCGACGCAGATAATGGCGGTCACACCGGCCCGGTGGGCAGCCTCCGCCTTGGCGGCGACGTCAGCATTGCTTTCCTTGTGACCCGCACGCCGTTCGGAATGGCCGACAATAACTGCGGACGCACCGGCGTCCGCCAGCATCTCCGATGAAATGTCGCCGGTATGGGCGCCGTTCGGACCGGAATGGCAGTCCTGTGCACCGATCTTGATCTTGCTGCCCTTGGCCGCGTCATTCGCCTGATGAACCAGCGTGGCAGGCGGACAGATCATCACCTGGCAGCGGGCCTTGGCCTTCGGCTTGCCGAGCTTTTTGGCAAGTTTTGATATTTCCTTCAGGGACGCGCGGGTGCCGTTCATCTTCCAGTTGCCCGCTACCAGAGGCTTGTTGCCTTTTGCCATGTCGGATTTGTCCTCGTTTCGATAATGCCGATCCACGCTTTTCCTAGCAAAATTGTGTAAAGTCAGTCACGGATTTATCATGATCGGAGTTGCAAATATGCTTCACTATCTGGCGGCAAATGCTTGCTCCGTGTATGGGCGCTGCATATGATGCGGCAAAACTGACGCAGATGGCGCGTGGCCGATTGATGCACAATTCGAATCCCTGTCAACTCAGGCCATTGCGACGTGACAAATTCATGAAGAACAAGACGAAATGCTTGATGCGCTGAGAAAGAGTGCGGGCTCCTGGGTTGCAAAGATCTTTATCGGTCTGCTCGTCCTGAGTTTCGCGGTTTGGGGAATTGCGGACATCTTCGGCGGCCAGCAAGGCAACGCGCTCGCGACTGTCGGTGAGGAAGAAATCTCCGAAGAACAGTATCGCGAGGTTTTCCAGCGCGAACTGCAGCAACTGTCACAGCGGCTGGGGCAGCAGTTGAGCGTCGAGCAGGCACGCCAGCTCGGCGTTGACCGCCAGGTGCTCCAGCGCCTCGTCAGTCAGGCAGCGCTCGACAGCCGCATCAAGAGCTTCGGCCTCGCCGTTCCCGACAAGGCCATTGCGGACAGGATCGTCAAGGACAGGATGTTCCAGAATTCCCAGGGCCAGTTCGACCGCCGCCGGTTCGAGCAGCTGCTCGCCAATAACGGTTTCACGGAGGAAGCCTATGTGGCGACGGAACGCCGGAACATTCTCCGTGCCGAGCTGGCCGGGATCATAGACCGCGCTGTCGATGCTCCGGACGAACTTGTGAAGGCGATTTTCCGGCAACAGAACGAGACGCGGGTCGTGCGGTATTTCATGCTGCCGTCGACTGCCGCCGGCAATACGCCCCAGCCAACCGATGCCGAGGTGAAGGCTTACTATGACGCCAACAAGCGGCGATTCACGGCTCCGGAATTCCGGACACTCACCCTGCTGAGACTGGAACCGAAGGATCTTGCCGAAACCGTTCAGGTGGCGGACGAAGACATTCGCAAGGCCTACGAAGACAGGGCCGACGACTACGTGACGCCGGAGCGCCGCGAGATCGAGCAGATCACGTTCGCCAGTGTCGAGCAGGCACAGGCTGCGCGGACGCGCATCGACTCGGGCACCGATTTTCTGGCTATCGCAAAGGAACGCGGGCTTGCGGAGGTTGACTACAAGCTCGGCACCGTGACCAGGAAGGACATCGTCGACGCAGCGGTGGCCAAGGCCGCATTCGAGGTGCCGGACGGTCAGGTCAGCCAGCCGATCCAGGGCTCACTGTCGGTTGTTCTGGTCCGGGCCAAGGTGGTCTCTCCGGAGCAGCGGAAGAGCTTCGAGGAAGTCAAGGACGCCCTCAGGACCAGCATCGCGACGGAGAAGGCCCAGGAAGAAGTCATCAACATGCATGACACCGTGGAAGACGCGCGCGCCGGCGGATCGACGCTCGCGGAGGTGTCTGCGCAACTGAATCTACCGCTGATCAGGGTCGATGCTGTTGATCGCAGCGGCAAGGGACCTGACGGCAAGACGATCGAGGACATCCCCTCCCCGGCGGAAGTTCTCAATACCGCATTCGACAGTGATGTCGGCGTCGAAAACGATCCGGTCGATACCCGGAACAACGGCTACGTCTGGGTCGACGTCGAGGAAATCACCCCGGAAGCATCGCGTGCGTTCGACGAGGTGAAGACGGAGGCGCGGGATCTCTGGATCCAGGAAAAGCGCCGCGAGACGCTGTTTGAGCAGGCACGAGCCCTCGTCGACAAGGGCCGCGCCGGAACGACTCTGGATGCGCTGGCCTCGGGTGCCGGCCAGCAGGTCAAGCAGTCGAAGGCCATGCGTCGTCGGGACGTGTCCGCGGAGTTTTCCGCGACCGCGATCGCCAATATCTTCCGGCAGTCGGCGAACGGCCTGACCCTGGCGCCGACCGCTGACGGCAATGGTTTCCTCATCATGCAGGTGACAAACGTTAGCGTGCCGAATTTCGATGCTGCCGCGAACGATACCAAGGCCTTGTCGGGACAGCTTCAGCGTGGTTTGGGCGAAGACCTGCTTCAGCAGTATCTCAATGGACTTCAGGAAACGCTCGGCGTCTCGGTGAATTCGACCGTCTGGAACAGCCTGCGCGGCGACTCCTGATCCTTCATTTCCCCCAAATCTTCAATCTCAGGACGCCGTAGCGATGTTAATCGAACCGGACAGTGATGCTTTTGCCAACGCCTATGACAGCGGGGTGAATCAGGTCGTCTGGACGAAAGTCGTTTCGGATCTGGAGACGCCGGTGTCGGCGATGCTGAAACTGGCGCGCAATTCAGCCAACAGCTTTCTCCTGGAGTCCGTCGAGGGCGGTGCCGTCAGGGGCCGCTACTCGATCATCGGGCTCAACCCGGACCTGATCTGGCGGGTACACGGCGACAAGGCCGAGATAAACCGCAACGCGGCTTCCGATCCGGCAACCTCCTTCGTCGCCTGCGAAGAACCTCCGCTTGAAGCGCTGCGGTCGCTTCTGGCCGAGTCCCGCATCGAGCTGCCGGAAACCCTGCCGCCGATGGCTGCCGGTGTTTTCGGTTACATGGGCTACGACATGGTGCGGCTCATGGAGCATCTGCCGGACATGAATCCGGAAGCGATCGATGTTCCGGATTCGATCCTGATCCGCCCGACGGTCATGGCCATCTTCGACTCCGTGAAGGACGAGGTGACGCTTGTCACCCCGGTCTTTCCCGTCGAGGGGCTGACCGCCGCGAACGCCTACACTCGCGCCCGGGACCGCATTGACGACATTGTCGCTGCCCTGGAGCGCCCGCTTCATCATGATGCAGGCGGCGGTGATGCATCCATCCCCTTCCCGGAGCCGGCAACGTCGAACACCGCGCCGGACGACTACATGGCCATGGTGGACAGGGCCAAGGAATACATCGCCGCCGGCGACATCTTCCAGGTCGTCCTGAGCCAGCGTTTCGAGACACCGTTCGAGCTGCCGCCCTTTGCCCTCTACCGGGCGCTTCGGCGGGTCAATCCCTCGCCGTTCCTCTATTACCTGAATTTCGATGCATTTTCGGTGATCGGGTCGAGCCCCGAAATTCTGGTTCGCGCCCGTGGCGGCAGGGTGACCATTCGCCCGATTGCCGGTACGAGGCCGCGGGGTGCGACGCCGGCTGAAGACCGCGCGCTGGCGGAGGAGCTTCTGGCGGATCCCAAGGAACGCGCAGAACACCTCATGCTGCTCGATCTCGGGCGCAACGATGTCGGCCGTGTCGCCAAGATCGGCTCGATCACCGTCACGGACCAGTTCATCCTTGAGTATTACAGTCAGGTCATGCACATCGTCTCGAACGTGGAGGGCGAACTGGACGATGCCTACGACGCCATCGCAGCACTCGTGGCCGGATTTCCCGCAGGCACCGTCTCCGGAGCGCCGAAGGTGCGCGCCATGGAGATCATCGACGAGCTCGAGAAGGAAAAACGCGGCATCTATGCCGGGTGCGTCGGCTATTTCTCGGCGAACGGCGACATGGACACCTGCATCGTGCTGAGAACGGCGATCGTCAAGGACGGCACAATGTACGTTCAGGCCGGTGCCGGAATTGTCGCCGACTCCGTGCCAGAGAGCGAGCACCAGGAATGCGTAAACAAGGCCAAGGCCCTGTTCCGGGCGGGCGAGGAAGCCGTTCGCTTCGCCGGACAGGCGGGCCGCGGTCAGTAGCGGGGATGTGACACATGATCGTACTGATCGATAACTATGACAGCTTTACCTACAACCTGGTCCATTTCCTCGGTGAGCTTGGTGCACAGACCGATGTCCGCAGGAACGACAAGACGACGGTCGACGAGGTTATCGACTCCAGGCCCGAGGCGATCGTGCTTTCGCCCGGACCTTGCGATCCGGACCGGGCGGGCATCTGCCTTGATCTGGTCAAGGCGGCCGGAGAGCACATTCCCATTTTCGGCGTGTGCCTCGGCGCGCAGGCAATCGGCCAGGCCTATGGAGGCCGGATCGTCCGCGCCGGCGTTCAGATGCACGGCAAGCTGAGCCGCGTCCAGCATTCGGGCAAGAGTGTGTTCGCGGGGCTTGAGGACGGATTCGAAGCGACGCGCTACCATTCCCTGATCGTGGAGCGTGAATCCTTTCCGGACTGTCTGGAGATCACGGCCGAAACCGACGACGGAACCATCATGGGGCTTGCGCATCGCGAGTTGCCGGTTCACGGCGTTCAGTTCCATCCGGAGAGCATCGCCTCAGAGCACGGTCATGCGCTTTTGCGTAATTTTCTTGATCTTGCGAAAGCGGCATGATGAATGGAAGATCAGTACAGCGACTGCAGATCGCAGGACAAAGCTAGGAACTCCGCCATATGACGGACCTGAAATCATTCATCGCCAGAGTGGCTACCGGTGAGAGCCTGAGCCGGGACGAGGCACGCCAGGCGTTTGACGTCGTCATGTCCGGCGAAGCGACCCCGAGCCAGATCGGCGGATTCCTCATGGCCCTGCGCGTGCGCGGCGAGACCGTTCCGGAGATTTCCGGCGCTGCGGAAACCATGAGGGCGAAGATGCTCCAGGTCCAGGCCCCCGACGATGCGATCGACATTGTCGGCACCGGCGGTGATGGCGCGGGCACTTACAACATCTCTACGGCGTCCGCGATCGTGACCGCGGCCTGCGGTGTCCCGATCGCCAAACATGGCAACCGGGCCGCATCCTCGAAATCCGGCGCGGCTGATGTTCTTGCCGCGCTCGGCGTCAATCTTGAGCTCACGCCTGAGAAAATCTCGGATTGCATCCGGGAAGCCGGCGTCGGTTTCATGTTCGCGCCTGCGCACCACTCCGCCATGAAGCATGTCGGACCGAGCCGTGTGGAACTCGGTACGCGAACCATCTTCAACGTGCTGGGCCCGCTGTCGAACCCGGCCGGCACGAAACGCCAGCTGATTGGCGTGTTTGCCCGCGATCTGGTCGAGCCCCTGGCTCACGTCATGAAGGAGCTCGGAGCGGACAAGGTCTGGGTCGTGCACGGCACCGACGGTGACGCCGGTCTCGATGAGATTACGACGACAGGAACCACCTACGTTGCCGAACTCAAGGACGGAGAGGTGCGGACCTTCCAGGTAGAGCCCGAGGACGCAGGACTGGACCGTGCCAGCGTGAACGATCTGAAGGGCGGCGATGCGGATGTAAACGCCGAAGCCCTCGCTGCTCTGGTCGACGGCATCAAGGGGCCGTACCGCGATATCGTCCTGCTGACGACGGCTGCGGCTCTCATGGTGGCTGACAAGGCCGACGACCTGAAGGCCGGTGCCGCGCTGGCTGCCGAAGCGATCGACAGCGGAGAGGCTCGGCGCAGGCTTGACCGCCTCGTGCAGGTATCGAACAGCTGACGACCGGGGGGCCATGAGCGATATCCTTCAGAAAATAGCGGATTACAAGCGCGAAGAAATTGCCGCCGCAAAGCAGGCACGTCCGTTGCGGACAGTGGAGGCCTCGGCGCGCGATGCTTCAGCGCCGCGCGGCTTCTTCAACGCACTGGTCGAGCGGTTCGACGCCAAGGAATTCGGACTGATCGCCGAAATCAAGAAGGCGAGCCCGTCCAAGGGTCTGATCCGGGAGGACTTCAATCCGCGCGAACTGGCAAAGTCCTATGAAAAAGGTGGCGCGGCCTGTCTTTCCGTGCTGACCGATGCTCCGTCCTTCCAGGGTGCGTCGGCCTATCTCTGCACAGCCCGCATTGCGACAGACCTTCCGGTCCTGCGGAAGGATTTCCTTTTTGAGCCATACCAGGTGGTCGAGTCGCGCGCACTGGGCGCGGACTGCATCCTGATCATCATGGCGGCCGTCAGTGACGACGAAGCCCGGGAACTCGAGGCCGTTGCCGCCGAATGGGGCATGGACGTTCTTGCGGAGGTTCATGACGAGATCGAACTGGAACGGGCGCTGGACCTGAAGACCCAGCTCATCGGTATCAACAACCGCGATCTGAAGACGTTCGAGACGTCACTGGAGACGACGGAACGGCTGGCCCCGAAGGTGCCGGAGGACCGGCTTATCGTATCCGAAAGCGGGATCTACTCGCCGGATGACCTGCACCGCCTTGAAAAATGCGGCGTCGGCACATTTCTGGTTGGCGAGAGTCTGATGCGTCAGGATGACGTGGAACTTGCTACTCGTGCCCTGCTCCGCCGCGACAGCGCATTCGAGTCCCGCTTTGCATGATCCGATGAGTGACCGCCTCACCCATATTGACGAACAGGGCAATGCCCACATGGTCGACGTCTCGGCCAAGGACGTGACCGAGCGTGTCGCGGTGGCTGCCGGCCGAGTAATGATGCAGCCGGAGACGCTGGAAATGATCCGGGCTGGCGATGCAAAAAAAGGCGACGTCCTGGGCGTTGCGCGTGTTGCCGGCATCATGGCGGCGAAGCGTACACACGAACTCATTCCCTTATGTCATCCCCTCGCCCTCTCCCAGGTGTCTCTGGATCTCGTGGCGAACGATGAAGGCCCTTCGGTCGATGTCACTGCTTCGGTCAAGGTCAGCGGCAAAACCGGCGTCGAGATGGAGGCCCTGACGGCAGTCTCGGTGGCGTGCCTGACCGTCTATGACATGGTCAAGGCCGTTGATCGTGGGATCTCCATCACGGATATCCGTCTGACCGAAAAGAGCGGTGGCAAGTCGGGCGCGTTCCGGCAGGATTAGCGGAGCCCGTGTCATGTCTCTGATGCCGGTCGAAGAAGCACGCCGCAGGGTGCTCGAAACCGCGTCCGGTCCTCTGGACACAGAAGTCATTCCGATCGAGCAGGCTCTGGGACGGGTCCTCGCCTCCGATATCTCGGCAAGGATCACGCAACCGCCTTTCGCCGCTTCGGCCATGGACGGTTATGCGGTGCGTGCCGTGGATGTTACCCAAGTTCCGGTCGAGCTGACGATCGTCGGCGAGGCGCCTGCCGGCCGCGCCTATGACGGGTCGATCGGTCCGGGAGAAGCGGTTCGGATCTTCACCGGAGCACCGGTGCCGGATGGCGCGGACACGATCGTGATCCAAGAAGACACGGACAAGCTCTCGGAGGACAGGGTGAGTGTCAGGGAGACGTCCGAAGTCGGCCGCCACATCCGTCCGAGCGGTCTGGATTTTTCCGAAGGCGACGTGCTGATCACGGCGGGGCGCCGCTTGATTCCCCGGGAGATTGCGCTCGCGGCTGCCATGAACGTTGCGGAAATATCCGTTTACCGGCGCCCCAGGGTTGCCGTGCTTGCGACAGGTGACGAACTGGTCCTGCCGGGCAGCACGCCGCGCCCCGATCAGATTGTGTCGTCGAACAATTTCGGCCTGCGGACTCTGGTGGCGAAGTTCGGTGGCGAGGCGGTCGATCTCGGTATCGCGCGCGACAACCTCGAAAGCCTGAGGAGCGCGGCCGCGGGGGCGCAGGACTGCGATATCCTCGTGACCCTGGGTGGTGCCTCGGTCGGCGATCACGACCTGGTTCAGGACGCACTCGGGCAGATGGGGCTTGAGGTCAATTTCTGGCGCATTGCCATGCGGCCCGGCAAGCCGCTGATGTTCGGCCGAATGGGTGACGTCCGGGTACTCGGCCTGCCCGGCAATCCGGTTTCGTCCTTTGTCTGTGCGCGGCTCTTCCTGAAACCCCTGCTCGACACCCTGTGCGGCCTTTCTGGAGAGGAAGACCAGAGCGTGACCGCGCGCCTCGCAATCGACGTCGCGGCCAATGACCGGCGCCAGGACTATCTGAGAGCGAGATTGCAGCGCGACGGATCGGGAACCCTCGTCGCGGAGCCCTTCCCGCGCCAGGACAGTTCCATGTTGCGTACACTGACTGAGGCTGATGGCCTGATCATCCGGCCGCCCCATGCACCCGCTGCCGCCGCCGGCGACCTGGTTGACGTTCTTCTGCTGGATTTCTAGTACCCGCCGGACCCGACTTAACCGAACGTTAGCACTTGTCGAACATAACTAGAACATGTATAGATGTTTTTGTTTTGTTCTTAAGTGAAAACGACTCATTTTGGCGGGGACCAGGCCATGCTGACGCGCAAACAGCACGAACTTCTCATGTTCATCCACGAGCGTATGAAGGAATCCGGTATCCCGCCTTCGTTTGACGAGATGAAAGAAGCGCTGGATTTGCGCTCAAAATCCGGCATTCACAGGCTGATTACGGCCCTTGAAGAACGGGGTTTCATCCGGCGTCTGCCGCATCGGGCAAGAGCGCTCGAGATCCTCAAACTGCCCGAATCGATCAAGCCGGCTTCGCTGGCTGCCAAACGCGGATTCTCGCCCAGCGTCATTGAAGGCAGTCTTGGACGGGCTCCGGCTCTCAAGACAGGCGATGATTCGTCGTCCGACTCGCCTGCGACGATCCCGGTCATGGGACGGATTGCGGCCGGCACTCCGATTTCGGCAATTCAGGATCATACCCACAATATCAACGTGCCGCCGGAGATGCTCGGCAGCGGCGAGTATTATGCTCTCGGCGTCCAGGGCGACTCGATGATCGATGCGGGGATTTTCGACGGTGATACCGTCGTGCTTAAGCGCTGCGACGTGGCCGACAATGGCGAGATCGTGGTGGCGCTTGTAGACGACGAAGAGGCAACGCTGAAGCGTTTACGGCGCAAAGGCGCCTCTGTGGCGCTCGAAGCCGCCAACCCCACATATGAGACGCGCATCTTCGGTCCCGACAGGGTGCGGATCCAGGGTAAGCTGGTCGGCCTGATCCGACGCTACTGAGCGGGCTGCGCTGACGCAGCCAGGGGTGCGTTGGCGGAGCGCTTGCTTTCGATATTTCCGGTTCTGGTCCAGGGTCTCTTGCCCCTGAGCGCTTTTGACGTTCGGACCTCGTATCCTTTTTCAGTGATGGTTATGGAATGTGCGCCGTCAGGCTTGTTCTGGCGGGAGATGAGGACATCCGGGTGGGGACAACGGTGACGCGCAATGTAAAGCGGCGTGATCAGGATCCGGGCCCGCGAGCACTCTTCATCAAGAACAGCCGCGTTACCGATGTAGGCCAGACGAACACCAGCTTTCAGTTCGGCGGTACAGCCGAGCGGGTCGCAGACAAGGCCGGTGCGCTTTGCCGCGGCGCGCGGACTTGCCGGATCGCCGTCGGCCTTGAGCCAGCGTTCAACCGTATAGCGGCTGCGTCGGGCGGTCATGACGGCGAGACGGCCGTCCGGATTGCGCACCGCAATGTTGCGAAGAGTGTGATCAATCAGAACGTCGACCTTGGCGTGATGATCCGGGAAGACCATGGCAAAGGCGACCAGTGCCGTGCCGAACCAGCGCCACCGGCGGCCCCAGAGACAGAACCACAGTCCGCCCAGCACGATGGCCAGGGTCTGCATCGTGTTTCTGGATTCAACGGTAATACTGGAGCCCGGAAGCTGGGCGACCCTGTCGGCAATCTCGATCACGAGTGTTGTTCCAGCGGCCGCTGCTTGAAGTGCCGGTCGATCGAGACCGAGAGGCATTGCGATGATGGCCGTCAGCGACGCCGGCATCACGACAAGGGCGACTACGGGAACCGCCACCAGGTTCGATACCAGGCCGAATACGGAGATCCGGTTGAAATGATAGGCCGCTATCGGTGCCGTCACCGCGCCGGCGATCAGTGTCGTCGTGCCGACCGCACCGATGTAACGGAACACGCGCATTACCCATGTATGGGAGAATGAACTTCCGGGCCGCTTCGTGTGCCGCCCAACGGAGCGATTGTACGCAGCGATCAGGGCGACGACGGTGGCGAATGACATCTGGAAGCCGGGTGTCAGCACGCTTTCGGGCCTGATTGTCATGATCACCAGGGCGGCAATGGCGACATTGCGCATGGACAGCGCCGAACGGCCGGCAATGATCGCAAGGAAGGCGATGGTCGCCATGATGAATGCACGTTGGGTTGCTACCCCGGCGCCCGACAGCACCAGATAGAATGTGGCACCGGACAGCGCCACGACGGCTGCCAGCTTCTTGATCGGGAACCTGACAGCCAGGGCCGCGGAAAGCGCGAGGCCCGCGCGAATGAATCCGAACAGGGAGCCCGCGATCAGGGACATATGCAGACCCGAGATCGCGAGCAGATGGGCTAACCCTGCCCTGCGCAGATTGTCGGTTGTCGCTGCCGGCAGTTGCGACCGTTCGCCGGTTATGAGGGCCGTGATGAGCGCACCGGTGGCGCCGGGCGCGATTTTCGAGATCCTGCCGGCAATGGACCTGCGCAGATCGGCGACCGCCCTGTGCGCCGCAATGCCCGCCGGCGGACGCATATCAGTCTCGGTGACCTTCGGACCTGCCACAGCATAGCCGACGCCGGCAAGACCGCTGAACCAGTTGGCACGGGCAAAGTCATATGCTCCAGGAGAGACCGGCCCGGGCAGTCCGAAAAGTTTCGCCCGTGCGGCTATGTAGTCTCCGGTCGAGAGCGGCCACTGTGCCGCCCGGTCGATGATGCGTAATCTGTTCGCTTCCCCGTCCGGACGCTTGCCGTCGATCTTTGTCGCGATGATCGTGAGACGGCGGGATCTGTCATCGCGTGTCTCGATCCGCTCGATCCAGCCGGTGATATCGGCAAAACCCAGGTTGGCTGGCACGGTCGGATGATCGACCACGGCCGTTCTGACCGCACCGGCGGTGAAACCGAGCAATACGAATGCGACCGCATAACACCACCGGGAACCGCGGAGGGCAGCCCTGCAGAGCGTGCAGAGAGCGACAGCCGCGATGAAGGCGACGGCGGTCCTGGCCGGTTCGGCCTCCAGACCGAAGTAGATGGAAATTCCCGAGGCCATGAACACGGGCGTCCACAGGAAGACGCGGCTGCCTTCAAGATCAATCTGGGTCCGGACCGCATCCGCAATCCGGAAAACCGGATTACCCCGGAGGGGCGCCGTCTCTCGTCCAACCTGTCCGGGCCAGCCTCCCCAGAACCTTGTGCTGTTGCTTCCCGGGGCGCTGTCAAACAGGGCCCGCAATTCTGGATACAGTGATTGGCCGCCGGCGTATGACGTGTGACGGCGGATTTACGTGCGCCAAGCGTGTATGATACAAGACGTCCGGTCCTCCCATGATTCCTCTACATATTCTTCGCAAGAGATCCGGCCGAAATGTCTACGTCCGTCATCACCCGTTTTGCCCCCTCACCCACCGGTTTTCTCCATATCGGGGGAGCGCGCACGGCGCTCTTCAACTGGCTCTATGCACGTGCGAACAACGGGAAGATGCTGCTGCGTATCGAGGATACGGATCGCGCCCGGTCCACTGACGAGGCCATAGCGGCCATACTGGACGGTCTCTCCTGGCTTGAGCTGGACTGTGACGGCGAGCCGGTCTACCAGCATGCCCGCGCGGACCGCCATCGCGCCGTTGCAGAAGAGCTTCTGGCGAACGGTCATGCATACCGGTGTTACTGCACGCCCGAAGAAATCGATGCGATGCGGGAGAAGGCCCGCGCGGAGGGGCGGTCGCCCAAGTATGACGGCACATGGCGTGACCGTGATCCGTCGGACGCGCCTGCGGGTGTCGATCCGGTCGTTCGTTTCAGGGCGCCTCAGGAGGGCGCCACGGTAATCGCCGACCAGGTTCAGGGCGATGTCACGATCGAGAACGAACAACTGGATGACCTGATCATCCTGCGCAGTGACGGTACGCCCACCTACATGCTTTCGGTCGTCGTCGACGATCACGACATGGAGGTCAGTCACGTCATCCGGGGCGACGATCATCTCACCAACGCCGCCCGGCAGATCCAGATCTATCAGGCGATGGGATGGGACTTGCCGGTTTTCGCTCATATCCCCCTAATACACGGGCCGGACGGCGCGAAACTGTCGAAACGGCACGGGGCGCTGGGGATCGATGCCTACAGGCAGATGGGATACCTGCCGTCGGCGCTGCGCAACTACCTCGTGCGCCTTGGGTGGAGCCACGGAGACGACGAGATCATTTCAACGGAGCAGATGATTGACTGGTTCGGCCTCGACGCCATCGGCCGATCGCCGGCGCGGTTCGACTTCGCGAAGCTGGAGAATCTCAATGGCTACTATATCCGTCAAACGGATGACAATGCGCTTGTGGACAGGCTGACAGACTTGCTCCCCGATCTCGACGACGGAGCAGCGCTCGCGGAGCGTCTCGATGAGGCAACGCGCGCGCAGTTCCTGGCCGCCATGCCGGCGCTCAAGGAGCGGGCAAAGACCCTTGTCGACCTTGTGGCATCATCGGGATTTCTCTTTGCCGACCGCCCGCTGTCCATGGATGACAAGGCCGGCGGGCTTCTGACGCCGGAAAGCCGGCCAATACTGGCCCGTCTCCAGCAGAGGCTTTCGGGTATCGAGACCTGGGATATCGCAACAATCGAGGCGGAAATCCGCGCTTTTGTTGACCAAGAGGGGCTGAAACTTGGTAAAGTAGCGCAGCCACTCAGAGCGGCCCTTACGGGAACCACAGTTTCCCCCGGTATTTTCGATGTTCTGTCCGTACTTGGGCGTGAAGAGTCCCTGGCGCGGATCGGCGACCAGACCGCGGAAGCGGACTGACCAGCCCGAACGGCATCGCCATCGACAAGTATTTGGCCGGATTGAGACGTCAGCGAATTGGCGCACCCGCGCTTTGGCGTTCGACCAATGTCATATTGGCATGATATATATTGCGCCGCACAATCCCGCGCGCAATCGCAGTAAGGATTGATGATAATAAGAAAGGCAGGTCTATATGAGCGGTGAAGTGAAACCCAAGGCGTCAGCCAAGCTTGAATACGACGGCAATTCCTACGATTTCCCGGTTTACGGCGGTTCTGTCGGGCCGGACACCATCGATATTACCACTCTGTACCGGGACACCGGAGCCTTTACCTACGATCCGGGCTTTACCTCAACGGCAAGTTGCGAGTCGGCGATCACCTATATCGACGGCGATGAAGGCGTGCTGCTTTACCGCGGCTACCCGATCGAGCAACTCGCGGAGCAAGGTGATTTTCTGGAAACCTGCTATCTCCTGATCTACGGCGAACTGCCGGACTCTGCGCAGCGCAAGGAGTTCGAGACCGCGATCACGTATCATACGATGACGCACGAACAGATGACGCGGTTCTTCACCGGATTCCGGCGGGATGCTCATCCCATGGCCATCATGTGTGGCGTGGTCGGTGCCCTGTCGGCGTTTTATCACGACTCGACGGACATCAACGATCCCAGCCAGCGCATGATCGCAATTCGCCGCATGATTGCGAAAATGCCGACGATCGCGGCAATGGCCTACAAGTACTATATCGGCCAGCCTTTCGTGTATCCGCGCAATGATCTGGACTATGCCAGCAACTTCCTGCGCATGTGCTTTGCCGTACCTTGCGAGGAATACAAGGTCGATCCCGTTCTGGCACGGGCCATGGACCGGATCTTCATCCTTCATGCCGATCACGAACAGAATGCATCGACGTCGACGGTGCGGCTGGCCGGTTCGTCCGGTGCCAATCCGTTTGCCTGCATTGCCGCCGGCATTGCCTGTCTTTGGGGTCCCGCGCATGGCGGCGCCAACGAGGCGGCACTGAACATGCTCGGCGAGATCGGTACGGTTGACCGCATTCCGGAATTCATAGACCGGGCCAAGGACAAGGACGATCCGTTCCGGCTCATGGGCTTCGGTCACCGGGTCTACAAGAACTACGATCCCCGTGCCCGCGTCATGCAGAAGACCACGCACGAGGTGCTGAAGGTTCTGGGGATCAAGGACGACCCGCTGCTCGAAGTCGCCATGGAACTGGAGAAGATCGCTCTGGAAGACGAATACTTCGTCGAGAAGCGGCTCTATCCGAATATCGATTTCTATTCCGGTATCACGCTGAAGGCGCTCGGGTTCCCGACCACCATGTTCACCGTGCTCTTTGCGCTGGCAAGGACCGTGGGCTGGCTGGCGCAGTGGAAAGAGATGATCGAGGATCCTAGGCAGAAGATCGGGCGTCCACGGCAGCTCTATACCGGCCTGACCGAGCGCGAGTACGTGCCGAACGACCGGCGGTAAGTCCGCCAATCAGACCTGCATTCTGGCCCCGGGCACTGCCCGGGGCTCTTTTTTTTTGGGGGGAAGACTTCAGGCTCCGGAATCAGCGATCATGGCGCTGATTTCAGCTTCCGCCATGAGTTTGCCGTCGACCTTCGCCTCGCCCTTGTATTTCCAGACATTGGCCCGTTTGCGGAGCTGCTCCACATGAATGTGGACCGTATCTCCGGGGACGACAGGACGGCGGAAGCGCGCCTTGTCGATGGTCATGAAGTAGACCACCTTGGCTCCCTCGGCTCCCTCGGTCTCATTCCTGTGATGAATCACCAGACCGCCGGCGGTCTGGGCCATTGCCTCGATGATCAGCACGCCGGGCATGACGGGGTTGCCGGGGAAGTGTCCCTGAAAGAACGGCTCGTTGATGGTCACGTTCTTGATGCCTGTGGCCGACAGGTCTTCCTTCATGTCGATGATCTTGTCGATCATGAGAAACGGATAGCGGTGCGGCAGCAATTCCATGATGCGACCGATGTCGGCCGTGCCCAGCGAGTTTACGTCTTCGGTATCGCTCATATCATCCCCATTTGCCCGGCGGACGAATAAACCGTGGCTTCGTCTTTCCGTTGGCCATTTCTAAGCGCGAATGCGGTTGCCGACAAGTTCCGGGGTTGCCTTTCGAGGATCGGCAGTCCCTTGTCTGTACAGAATATATGCAATTGCCCCCGAATTTCAGGTTCAACCACATCGTCGAATCAAACCGCCTCCCGACAGATCTGCCGCGAGGCGGTGAAACACAACGTGTTGACGGCTGTTTTAGAACCGGGTGCCGAGGCTGAACCGGAAGAATTCCGTCTTGTCGTATGATTCCTTGAGAACCGCCTCAGCGAAGTCGAACCGCAGCGGACCCAGCGGCGATGTCCAAAGGACGCTGGCCCCGACCGATGCGCGCAGCGACGCATCGTCCCGGAAGACCGCGGCACCGCTTGAAGGCGCATCAAACAGCGTACCGAAATCGGTGAACAAGGCACCGCGGATGCCAAATTCCTCAGGCAATCCGACCGGGAACGAAACTTCCGCAGTTCCGATCGCGAATGCTTCGCCACCCAGCGCATCGTTGTTGGGCGCACCGATGTCGCGCGGACCGATACCCGACCTCTCGAAGCCGCGGAAGCTCTCGCCGCCCTTGTAGAAGCGATCGAGAATACGCGTCCTCTTGCCGTTCCAGCCCGTGATGTAGCCGGCGCTGCCCCGGAGGAGACCAACCACACCCTCGTAGATATTGTGGTAGTACTCGCCCTTGGCGCTGGTGCGGAGATAGAACACATCGCCGCCGAGACCCGCCAGGTCCTGTGTGAAGGAGGCCCGCACACCGCTCGTCGGCGCCAGAGGCGCGTCAAGCGTGTCGTAGGTGACCGTGTAGCCGACCAGCGAAGTATTGGACGTGCCTTGCGACTGGATGATTGCCAGCGAGGCGTTGGCGACGTCGACGTCCTTGATCTTGTCGTTCGTGAACGAGTAGCGCGTGGTCAGGCGGGAGTTTTCCGAAAGTGGGAAACCGAACCGCAAGCCGGCGCCAATCTGACGGGTGTCAAACGATGATTCGTCCTGCAGATCCGTTTCGGTCGCATAGATATCGACACCGAAGGACATGTTCCGGCCGAGGAAGTAAGGCTCGGTGAACTTGAAGTCGATCTGCTGGCGCTTGAAGCTGAGCGATGTCCGCAGGCGGACGAACTGACCGCGACCCAAGAGGTTCCGCTCGGTCAGCGTCACGTCGCCAAGAATGGTCTCTGCGGTCGAGAAGCCTGCACCGAAGGCGAGCGAGCCGGTCGATTTCTCCTCGACTTCGACCACAAGGATGACCTTATCTGGAGAGCTGCCTGGCTGCTCCTTGATGTCCACCTTGTTGAAGAAGTCCAGGGCCGTAATACGGCGGCGCGCGCGGTCCACAAGAATGCGGTTATACGCGTCGCCTTCCACGAGGCGGATTTCACGGCGGACAACCCGGTCCAGTGTGCGCACATTGCCGACGATATCGATCCGCTCGATGTAAACGCGCGGTCCTTCTTCGACCTGATAGACGACCGAGATCCGCTTGTTCTCCTCGTCACGTTCGGCACGCGGACGGACCTGGGCGAAGGCAAATCCGGACTTGCCCGCCTCGATCGTCAGGTTCTCGATCGACTTGTCGACTTTCGTGGCGTCGTAGGTCGCGCCTTCTTCGGATTTGAGTACGCCTGAAAGCTGTTCGACATCGAGCGACGGAACAGAGGTGGCGACCGTAGATTCTCCGAACTCGTACTGCGGACCTTCTTCCACTGTGAAGGTGATGAAGAAGCTCTCACCGTCGCGAGCAAGCTCGGCATTGGCGGACAGCACACGGAAGTCCGCGAAGCCGTTCTTCAGGTAATGGCGCCTCAGCAGTTCGCTATCGTAATTGAGACGGTCCGGATCGTAAGTGTCGGCGGACGAGAAGAATTTCCACCACGCTGATTCGGACGTCGAGATCACGCGGCGAAGCTGTGAGTCACTGAATTCGCGGTTGCCGACGAAATTGATGCGTTCGATTTTCGTTGTCGGCCCGTCATTGATCTCGAATACGAGATCGACGCGGTTCTGGGACAGCTTGATGATCTTGGGCTCGACTCGCGCGGAGAACCGCCCGGAGCGCCGGTAGAGCGCTACGATCCGCTGGGCGTCGGCCTGGGCTCGCGCTCGTGTAAACACGACTCGCGGACGCAGTTCGACTTCCTTGGAGAGCGCCTCGTCATCAAGCTCCCTATTCCCCTCAAAACTCACCCGGTTGATGATGGGGTTCTCCTCGACCTCGACAACAAGATTGTTGCCGCGGCGGAAGATCCTGACATCGGAGAAAAGACCGGTCCGGAACAGGGTTTTCAGGGATGAGTCGACCTTGCCGGGGCTATATTCGTCGCCCGGAGCGATTTGCATGTAGGAGCGGACGGTTTCAGCTTCGATTCGCTGGTTGCCCTTCACCTCAATGCTGCGGATCGGCGCCGCTTCGGCATGAGTTGATGCCGTCAGAGTGACGGCCGATACACCGGCAAAGGCGATGAAAACCGCCAAAATCAGCCTAAATGATCTAATCAAAATGCTCATTCTAAAATGATCACCCGCTCTCACGCCGCCCCGCCGAAACGTCCCGAAAATCAATGTCTTCTTGTACTGCCTTTTTGACTGATTGGGAACCGAGGAATGTGCCGACCGATGCGCTAAATCCCTGATATGTTGTTAAAAAGCACCAATTCAGCTTCCAAACCAGTTCAAATCGTTCCACGTCGCGAAAATCATTAACATGAGCACGGCCGCCAATCCGACCCTGAAACCCATCTGCATGGCCTTTTCGCTAAGTGGCTTGCCCCTTATCGCCTCGATTCCATAGTACACCAGATGCCCCCCATCCAGTATGGGAATCGGTAACAGATTAAGAAAACCAATACTTACAGACAATACCGCAACTAATTGAATTAACGCTGCGAAACTGACACTGGCAAGCTGACCTGAAACCTGGGCGATTCGCAATGGTCCACCGAGTTGATCGGCATTTTCGGTCCCTGCCATCAGACCGCCGAAGAAACTGAAGGTTCTGTCGATGACGAACCAGGTTTCCTTGACGCCAAGCCAGAGCGCGGTCGGCACGGGAACCGGTTCAACCAGCGGTTCGCCCTGATTGGTGTTGCGTGAAATCCCCAGCTGTCCGATTCGGAAAGTGTTGCCGTGCGCGTCCTTGACTTCCTTGAGTCTGGGCGTTGCCGTCAGGGTCACGGGTGCGCCGCCGCGGTCGACGACAAACTCCATTTCGACGTCAGGACTGGTGCTGACGCGACGCTGCAGTTCGGCAAAGGTTTCTATCTCAGTGCCATCGATGCTCTTCACGATGTCGCCGGCCTTGAATCCCGCCAGGGCGGCTGCACTCTCGGCCTGGACCGAATCGACCCTGGGGGTCGAAATGGGCTTGCCGATAAAGGCGAAAATGCCTGCAAAGATAACAATTGCGAGCAGGAAATTGGCGATCGGGCCGGCAGCCACGACGGCGGCGCGCTGAATCAGCGGCTTGTTGTGGAAGTTGCCGTCATCTCCAGAAGGCTTTTCACTCTGTTCGGTTTCGGTCGGCGGCGTGCTGGCAACATTCTCGTCGTCGAAGAACTTCACGTAACCGCCCAGCGGTATCCAGGCGAACTTCCAGCGTGTGCCCTTGCTGTCGGTAAAACCGAAGATTTCCGGCCCGAATCCGATCGAAAACGCATCGACCTTCACGCCGCACCAGCGGGCGACCAGAAAATGACCCAGTTCGTGGAAAAAAATGATGATCGTGAGCACGAACAGGAACGGGATCGTGTAGATAAAAATCGAATTAAGGTGTGATTGCAGGATTGTCAGAAGATCCATGACTGATCGATCCGTTTCGTTCGTGAGGTCTGGGGTCCGGCGTGCGACGCAGAGGCGTGCATATTAGCGTATTTGTGCCGATTCCGGCTATCGCAACTCCTGGACCAATTGGCGCGCCGTGTCGCGCGCGTAGGCGTCTATAGAGACTATGGCATCAAGCCCGTCAAGGCTGGTGAACATGCCGTCGGTGCCGGCCCTGTCGAGGGTCCGACGCACCGTGTCGGCGATCTCGAGAAATCCGATCTGACGGTCCAGGAATGCGGCAACCGCAATCTCGTTGGCGGCATTCAGGATTGTGGGGGCTCCCCTGCCCTCGTGCAGACATTCCAGACTAAGCCGAATGGCGGGAAACCGGTCGTGATCGACGGGATCGAAGGACAACTGCCTGATCTGGCAGAGATCCAGGCGGGGCGTCGGTGCTTCCATACGCCGCGGCCATGCCAGGGCATAGGCGATGGGCGTGCGCATATCCGGCGTACCGAGCTGTGCCAGAACCGATCCGTCCCGGTATTCGACCATGCTGTGAATCACCGATTGGGGATGGACGAGAACATCAAGCTCGCTGTGATCGGCGTCAAACAGATAATGGGCCTCGATCAGCTCGAGCCCCTTGTTCATCATTGTCGCCGAGTCGATGGTGAGCTTCTGGCCCA
This sequence comes from Hyphomicrobiales bacterium, assembly GCA_965198845.1. Classification (GTDB taxonomy): domain Bacteria; phylum Pseudomonadota; class Alphaproteobacteria; order Rhizobiales; family JAJFHC01; genus CBDAQD01. The sequence goes on along the minus strand of CBDAQD010000002.1, from coordinate 3,156,868 downwards.
TTTCCCAGTTCGGATGCTTCAGGGCCTGATCCGGCGTTGCCCCGGCCATCTCCTCACTCGTCCACTCCCGGAACGGGCCTCCGGACGCCGTGAGGATGATGCGCTCGATCTGATCGCGTTCCTCCGGCTCGAAAACCTGAAAAATCGCACTGTGTTCCGAATCGACCGGCACAAGATCACAACCGCAGCGTGCGATCTCCGCCATGAAGAGATCGCCTGCGGAGACAAGGCATTCCTTGTTCGCAAGCGCGATCGTCGTGCCCTGACGCACGGCTGCAAGCGTCGGCGAGAGACCCGCCGCACCGACAATCGAGGCCATGAGCATGTCTGCAGGACGGGATGCCGCGTCGATCAGGGCCGTCTCCCCCGCGGCGACCTCGATCTTTGTGCCGGAGAGCGCTTGCTTCAGAGGTTCGAGGAGGTCTTCGCGAGCGATAACGGCGACTTTCGCGTCGAATTCAACAGCCTGGCGAGCAAGATCGGCGACATTGCTGTGTGCGGTAAGGACGTCGACCTCGAATGCGTCCCGGTTCCTGGAGATCAGATCCAGGGTGTTGCAGCCGACCGATCCCGTCGATCCCAGAATGGAAATGCGCCGCTTGGCGGAATTATCGTGCAACGGGGTCGGGTCGGCCAAGGTCATCACCGCAGTCTACCAAATAAGGGCGCCCTGTGCGGCGTGCCCGGTATCAAGTTTCAAGGAGCCGATCGCCCAGGCGATGACGGCAACGACCACAAGGCCGTCGAGCCGGTCCATCACGCCACCGTGGCCGGGGATCAGGTTACTGGAGTCCTTGACCCCGAAATGGCGTTTCATGGCGGATTCGCCGATGTCCCCGATTTGCCCGCCGACAGCAAGGCATCCGCTGAACAGAGCAAGGCCAAGGATCGATCCCTCGCCGATGACATATGCGGTTATTGCACCGGCAGCGGCGGCGCCGGCCATCCCACCGAACAGGCCGGCCCAGGTCTTGTTGGGCGACGCTCTGGGCGCCAGCTTCGGGCCGCCGATCCCCCGTCCGGCGAAATAAGCAAAGATGTCGGTCGACCAGACGACGGCAAACACCCAGATGACGCCCGCGAGTCCGAACTCGGGGTCTGCCCTGAACGCGATCAGGGCGGCGATGGGCAGCGTCACGTAGGGAATGCCGATGGCGGCCCAGAACACATGGGCTTTTCGATAAACCGCGGTGGCGACCGCCAGCAGCCACACGGCAGCAATTGCGCCGAGAGCCAGGTCCGCGCGGCCTGTTTCTATGAATGCCCCGGTCAAGATGACCGCGAAAACACTCCAGTAAAAGTCAATATCCATGCTGCCGTCATGAACGAGCCGTGCCCATTCCCAGCACATGATGATGCCGATGGCGACGACGAAAACGGCAAAGAACGGGCCTCCGATCCAGACCTCGGCGATCGCAACGGGAATCATGACCAGGGCGGATGCGATACGCTTGCCAAGGTCTCCCGATTTGATGCCGGCTCCGGCCGGCCCGTGCGAGGAGGTCATGACCGGTTCAGGGCGCTGCGGATGCTGCGATGCCGCCAAACCGGCGCTCCCGGGACTGGAACTGCCTGACAGCGTCCTGAAGCATGTCGGCTGTAAACTCGGGCCAGTGAGCGGGCATGAACACGAACTCACTGTAGGCGCACTGCCAGAGCAGGAAATTGCTGAGCCTCTGCTCTCCGCTGGTCCGGATGACGAGATCCGGATCGGGGATGCCGGCTGTATCCAAGTACCGGTCTATCAGATCCGGCGTGATCTCGCTCGCGTTGTGCATGCCGTTTGCGATATCGGCAGCGATGCGCCTCATTGCCCGCGCCATCTCGTCCTTGCTGCCGTAGTTGAACGCGACGACGAGAGTCATGCCCGTATTGTCGCGGGTCAGGTTCTCGGTCTCCTCAAGCAGCGTGACCAAATCCTGTTCGAGGTTGTCCCGTCGGCCGATGACCCGGACGCAGACGTTGTTCTTGTGCAGTTCGGCGAGATCCTGGTGAATGTAGCGCTTCAGCAGGGCAAGCAGGTAATTCACCTCCGCAGCCGGGCGGCTCCAGTTCTCGGAACTGAAGCTGAACAACGTCAGGTAACCGATCCCCATCTCGCCGGCCCAGCGCACCGTGCGCCGCACGCTTTCGACGCCCTGGCGATGGCCTTCTGTCCTGGGCAATGACCGATGCTGTGCCCAGCGGCCATTGCCGTCCATGATGATCGCCACATGCCGGGGCACACTACCGGTTGCCTGGTCGCCCGATGGCGCATTCGCCCCGTCCGTATTCACCATGAGATCTGATCCGTTATTGCGTTTCGACCCGTGCGATCAAACCTGCATGATCTCCTCTTCCTTTTCATGCAGCGCATCATCGGCCTCCTTGATCAATTCGTCTGTAAGCTGCTGCACGTCGTCGGCCCAGGCCTTGTGCTCGTCCTGTGAGATATGGCCGTCATTCTCGAGACGCTTGAGCTGATCCATGCCGTCGCGACGGACATTGCGGATCGCGACCCGCGCCTGCTCCGTGTACTGGGCGGCGACCTTGCTCAACTCCTGGCGCCGCTCCTCGTTGAGTTCGGGGATCGGAACGCGCACAGTCTGGCCGTCGACGATCGGGTTCAGTCCAAGATTGGAATTGCGGATCGCCTTTTCGACGGCAGCTACGAGGCTTTTGTCCCAGACCTGTACGGACAGCATTCTCGGCTCAGGGACGCCGATTGTACCGACCTGCGCCATCGGCATGGTGGACCCGTAGGCTTCGACCGTGATTGGTTCAAGAAGGCTGGCCGCCGCGCGGCCCGTCCTCAAGCCTCCGAACTCCTCACGCAACACACTGACCGCCCCCTGCATCCGCTTCTTTATCGATTTGATGTCAAACTCAGTATCGGACATGTCATCCTCCGTGGGGCCGGCTACCCTGTCGCCGCTTCCTCCTCGACGATCGTGCACCGCCCATTATTCCGCAACACGTCCACAAAGGCGCCTGCTGCTTTGATTGAGAACACGATTATCGGTATTCCGTTCTCGCGAGCAAGTGTAATGGCGGCCGCATCCATGACTTTGAGGTCCTGCGACAACACGTCCATGTATCCCAGCTTCTCGTAGCGTTGTGCGGAGGCATCGGTTTTGGGATCGGCGCTGTAAATTCCGTCGACGCTTGTGCCCTTCATCAAGGCGTCGCAACCCATCTCGGCCGCGCGGAGGGCTGCCGCCGTATCGGTCGTGAAGTACGGGTTTCCGGTGCCCGCCGCGAAGATGACGACGCGGTCCTTTTCCAGGTGCCGCAATGCACGGGGGCGCACGAAAGGTTCGCATACGGTCGGCATGGGGATCGCGGACAGAACCCGCGCGGCAATCCCGGCCTGCTCAAGGGCGTTGCGCATGGCGAGCGCGTTCATGACGGTCGCCAGCATGCCCATGTAATCGGCGTTGGCCCTGTCCATGCCCTGCGCGGCGCCCGCGACGCCGCGAAAGATGTTGCCACCGCCGATAACGAGACAGGTCTGAACGCCGAGCGCGGTTGCATCAGCCACTTCACGGGCAATACGGCTGACGGTCTCCATGTCGATACCGTATGGCCGGTCGCCCATAAGGGCTTCTCCGGAAACCTTCAGGAGGACGCGTTTATAGGCGGGATCGGCTGTCATGGCTCTGTTCCAAGCCTTGATCGTTAGATGGTCACACTTGCACAATGACCCGCCGAACGGCGGGCCATGTGGACGCTTCTACTCTAATCGTCGATCGCCGATTCGGGCGACACGATTTCAACTCAGCTACCGGCTGCCGCCGCAGCGACCTCGGCAGCGAAATCGTCTTCTTCCTTCTCGATGCCTTCACCGAGGGCAAGCCGTACGAAGCCGGCAACCTTGATCGGTGCGCCGACGTCGGCCTCCGCTGCCTTGACCGCCTTCTCGACCGTGTTTTCACCGTCGATCACAAAGGTCTGGGACAGCAGTACGACTTCTTCGAAGAACTTGCGCATCCTGCCTTCGACCATTTTCTGGACGATTTCCTCAGGCTTGCCGGAGTCACGGGTCTGCTCGACCAGGATGGCACGCTCGCGTTCGACAACGTCTGCATCAAGCTCGTCGGACGAGACTGCCAGAGGGCTGGCCGCAGCGACGTGCATGGCAACCTGTTTGCCGAAAGCCGCAAGCTTGTCAGCGTCACCGGACGATTCCAGACCGACCAGAACACCGATCTTGCCCATACCCGGGACCACCTGGTTATGGATGTAGGACGCGACGACGCCCTCGGTTACGGAGACGCCCTGGGCGCGGCGCAGATGCATGTTCTCGCCGATGGTACCGACCATCTCGGCGACGTAGTCGGTAACGGACTTCTCGCTGCCCGGATAGGTGGCGGCCGCGATCTGATCGACATCGCCGCCAGCGTCAAGGCCGATGGCCGTAATGTCGGATACCATCTTCTGGAAGCCCTCGTTGCGGGCCACGAAGTCCGTCTCCGAGTTGACCTCGACAGCCGCACCTGACGTTCCGGACGTTGCGACGCCGACAAGTCCTTCCGCGGCTACGCGGCCGGCCTTCTTGGCAGCCTTCGCCAGGCCCTTTGTCCGCAACCAGTCGACGGCGGCTTCCATGTCGCCTCCGTTCTCGGTCAGCGCAGACTTGCAGTCCATCATGCCAGCACCGGTTTTCTCGCGCAGTTCCTTCACCATCGCGGCGGTGATATTTGACATCCCTTATTCCTCTCGAATTCCTGTTTCGACGCTCTTGCCGGTCCGTCCGGAGTGACGGATCAGCGGGTCAGGCGTCGACCTGTTCCATAAGCTGTTTGGCCTGAGCCAGCCAATCGTCACGTTCGATGCGGCCCTTGAAGTTCAGTTCCGCGTCGACTGCCGCGATATCGTCGGCGGTGAATTCGGCAATCTGCTTGTAGTGGTAGATGCCGAGGCCATGGAGCTTTTCTTCAAGCACAGGACCGACGCCGGAAATCTTCTTGAGATCGTCCGCTTCACCGTCCGGCGCATCCAGGCCCTTGAACTTCGGGGCTTCCGATTCAGCTGGAGCTTCTGCTTCAGCGGGTGCTTCCTCGGCCGCCGGTGCTTCTTCCGCTGCGGGAGCGGCTTCCTCAGCAGGTGCGGATTCCGCGGCTGCTGGTTCGGCGTCTGCTGCAGGTTCGGCTGCCGGTTCAACCGCTTCAACTTCTGGCAGAATTTCCGCCACCGGCTCCTCGGACGCACCAATGTCCTCGCCCATTTCGCCCTGGTAGCGCGAGATGCCGTCGATGACGGCGCGGCTGATCAGATCGCAATAGAGGTTGATTGCGCGGCCGGCATCGTCGTTGCCCGGGATCGGGTGTGCAATGCCGTTCGGGTTGCAGTTGCTGTCGACAATCGCGACGACCGGGATGCCGAGTTTCGTGGCCTCCTGGATCGCAATCGACTCCTTGTTGGTGTCGATGACGAACATGAGGTCGGGCGTGCCGCCCATGTCCTTGATGCCGCCAAGCGCACGATCCAACTTTTCCTTTTCCCGGGTCAGCCTGAGCATTTCCTTCTTGGTCAGCCCGAGATCGGTCTGGGACAGCATGTCTTCCAGAGTGCGCAAACGGCGGATCGAGTTGGAAATGGTCTTCCAGTTGGTCAGCGTACCACCGAGCCAACGGTGGTTGATGAAGAACTGCGCGCACTTTTTCGCAGCATCGGCGAGCGGTTCCGAAGCCTGGCGCTTGGTGCCGACGAACAGAACGCGTCCGCCCTGCGCCACGACGTCGCTGATGGTGACCAGCGCCTGATGAAGCAGCGGCACGGTCTGCGCCAGATCGATAATGTGGATGTTGTTGCGCGCCCCGAAGATGTACTGCTCCATCTTGGGGTTCCAGCGGTGTGTCTGGTGGCCGAAGTGAACGCCGGCTTCCAGCAGCTGGCGCATAGTATATTCAGGCAGAGCCATGGCCCTGTTCTCCTCTTTTCCGGTTAAGCCTCCGCGGGGGTGGTCACTCTTTCATGACACCGGAAAGACCGGATGCTATGTGGCAGCAGCGCTGCGTGCATCCGCCCTCAATCCCCGCGTGTGGAATCGGCGCGCTTATAAGCCCATTGCGCTGTCTTTGCAACAGTGATTTTGGCCGGAATCCGCTGATTGCCGTTTGCAGCGACCTTTATGGCCGTTCAGATCTCCTGAACATCGATCACGCCGGGAACCGCCTTTATGGCACCCTTGATCTGGGGCGTGACGGTGAAGGCCGTGCCGAGAGCGATCTCGACCTCTTTCTTGCCCTGCTCGATCATCAGGACCAGGGAGACGGGCGAAGATCCGCCATTGGTCAGGCGCGTCGCGATACTGCTGACCGGCGCCTCGTCCTGAATGAAGATCCTGAGGCCGGTCTGAATGCTCACGGCATTGTCGTCGATCGGCTGAACCGACTGTGCCCGCAGCTTTATGTCCTCGCCGTCCAGGTCCGCCTCGACACCCACGATGACCGCTCGGCCGGCCTCGAGCAGATCCCGATACTGACTCAGGGTATCGGAGAAGATCACCGTCTCGAATTGGCCGGACGGATCGGAAAAGCCCGCGAAGGCGAAACGGTTGCCGTTTTTCGACTTGCGTTCCTGGCGGTAGGACACCGTGCCCGCGAGCCGCCCGGCGCTGACGCGCCGCGCCCTCACCTCCGCGGCAAACTCCTGCCACGTCATGATTCCCGACCGCTTGAGGGGTGCCATGTACTCATCCAGCGGGTGGCCCGAGAGAAAGAATCCGACCGCGTCGAATTCGTTGTTGAGCCGCTCCATCGGCAGCCAGGACTCGACGGCCGGAAGGGCAACCCGCTCCGTCGTAACGCCACCAGAACCGAACAGGTCGTTTTGCCCGTGCTCACGGTCCTCAGCCGCCCGACCCGCAACGCCGATTATTGCCTCCACACCGCCAAGAACCTGAGCGCGATTGGCATTGAGGTCGTCGAAGGCTCCGGCGCGTGCAAGGTTCTCCAGGGCCCGCTTGTTGACGACTCTCGGGTTCACCCTCTCGGCAAAATCGGAAAGCGACGCGAACGGTGCTGTTGCCGTCTCCTCCTCGATCGCCCTGACCGCCTGTGCCCCGACGTTCTTCACGGCGGCAAGCGAATAGCGGATCTTCCCGTCCTCGACACGGAACGGCACGCCGGAGCGGTTGATCGACGGCGGCAGGAGATCGATGTCCATGCGGTCGATCTCTTCCTTGAAGACATAAAGCTTGTCTGTGTTGCCCATGTCGAGCGTCATGGATGCGGCCATGAACTCGACCGGATAGTTGGCCTTGAGATAGGCCGTCTGGTAGGCAACCAGGGCATAGGCGGCGGCATGGCTCTTGTTGAAGCCGTAGCCGGCGAACTTGTTGACCAGTTCGAAGATGAACTCGGCTCTGTGCTGTTCGACCCCCTTCTCGACGGCGCCCTCGACGAACCGCGTCTTCTGCATGTCCATCTCGGCCTGGATCTTCTTGCCCATGGCGCGGCGTAGCAGGTCCGCTTCACCGAGGGAGTAGCCGGAGAGAACCTGGGCGATCTGCATCACCTGTTCCTGGTAGATGATGACACCGTAAGTCTCGGTGAGGATAGGTTCGAGCCAAGGGTGCAGATAGTCCGGGTCCTCGAGCCCTCGCTTGCACGAAATGAAGGTGGGGATGTTGTCCATCGGGCCCGGACGATAGAGGGCGACCAGCGCGATGATGTCTTCGAACCTGTCGGGCTTGAGCTTGCGCAGCACATCGCGCATGCCCGAGCTTTCCAGCTGGAACACGCCGACCGTGTCGCCCTTGGACAGCAGTTCGTATGTCGCTTCGTCATCAAAGGGTAACGCGGCCAGATCGAGATCGATGCCCCGTTCCTTGAGGTATTTGACGGCAACCTCGAGCACGGTCAGCGTCTTCAGGCCGAGGAAGTCGAACTTCACCAGACCGGCCTTTTCGACCCATTTCATGTTGAACTGGGTGACCGGCATCTCGGATCGCGGATCGCGATAGAGCGGCACAAGCTGGTCGAGCGGCCTGTCGCCGATCACGACGCCGGCGGCATGGGTCGAGGCATGACGGTACAAGCCCTCAAGCCGGAGCGCGATTTTCAGCATCTGCGCGACGGTCTCATCGGAATCGCGCTCTTCCTGTAGGCGGGGCTCGCCGTCAATGGCCTGCGGGAGGGTCGTCGGGTTTGCAGGGTTGTTCGGAATGAGCTTGCAGAGCCTGTCGACCTGTCCGTACGGCATCTGCAATACCCGCCCGACATCGCGCAGCACGGCGCGGGCCTGGAGCTTTCCGAACGTGATGATCTGGGCGACCTGATCGGATCCGTATTTTTCCTGGACGTAGCTGATCACCTCGTCGCGCCGGTCCTGGCAGAAGTCGATGTCGAAGTCCGGCATCGAGACGCGTTCCGGGTTGAGAAAACGCTCGAACAGGAGGCCGAAACGCAGAGGATCGAGATCGGTGATCGTCAGCGCCCAGGCGACCACCGAACCGGCGCCCGAACCACGGCCGGGCCCGACCGGTATGGCGCGCGACTTGGCCCACTTGATGAAGTCGGCGACGATGAGGAAGTAGCCGGGGAACTTCATCGAGATGATGACATCGAGCTCGAATGTGAGCCGGTCCCAGTAGTCCTTCTCTTCCGTGCCCTCCGCCGTGCCGCCGGCCTCCAGCCTGAGTTTGAGCCCCTCCTCCGCCTGACGCCTCAGTTCGGCGGCCTCGTCCAGAACCTCGTCCCCTCCGTTGATGGAGAAATTGGGCAGGATCGGGTCACGGGTCGTCGGCCGGAACGAGCAGCGCCGCGCTATCTCGACCGTATTCTCGATCGCCTCCGGCAGATCGGCGAACAGTGCGGCCATTTCCTGGCGGGACTTGAAATAGTGCTCCGCGGTCAGCTGGCGCCGATCGTCGACATTGACCACGGTGCCTTCCGCGATGCAGATCAGCGCGTCGTGCGCTTCGAATACGTCGGGGCCCGAAAAGAACGGTTCATTGGTGGCCACGAGCGGCAGGTCGTGCGCGTAGGCAAACTCGACCAGCTTCGCTTCGGTCTCGCGTTCGGCCTCCATCTCGTGCCGCTGGAGTTCGATATAGAAGGAACCCGGGAAAATCGCCGAGAGCCGTTCAAGGCGTGTCTGGGCCAGGTCCTGCTGGCGCGACAGAAGCGCCTGGTTCAGCGGGCCGCCAGAACCCCCTGACAGCACGATCAGCCCGCCGGACAATTCCTCCAGAAGATCGATCGAGACATGCGCCTCGTCGGCCGCATCGGTGTCCAGAAAGGCACGGCTCGAAAGCTTCAGGAGGTTGTCATAACCGAGCGCGTCCTTGGCGAGCAGCACGAGCTGGGGATAGTCGCCACGGACCGCGGTCCTGAATTTGGACTCCTCGTTGGGGTCATCGTGAAATTCGACGGCCAGAATAAGACCGATGATGGGCTGGATGCCCTTCGCTGCCAGGCTCTCGGAGAACTCCAGCGCTCCGAACAGGTTTCCGCTATCGGTCAGTGCTACGGCCGGCATCTCGTTCTCGACGCAAAGCGAGGCGATTGCGGCTATGGGCAATGCCCCTTCGAGCAGCGAATAGGCGGAATGGGTTCTCAGATGGATGAACCCAGGGGACCCGACCGGCGCGGGTGATTCTCTTTCGGCGACCATGCGCGCATGATCACGGAATGGTGCCGCAAAGTCATCCGTTGATGCAACGCCGGACGGGCAATGTGGATAAAAGCCCGATATTCCGTCTGGGCGTCAGAGGATCTCGGGGATTATGGAAGCCCAGATGAAGATCATGCTTCCGAAAAGGCTCATCGCACCCAAAGCCGCTGCATCCTTGATCCAAGCACTCATCACACACCCTCCTTGATTGGAAGGTCATAATGTTCATGTTTTGTTCTTTTGTCAACAAGAAAAATTCCAGGTTATTCCAACCAGGAAAATAGCCTCGTTTTCAATATGTTAAAGGTCGTGAAGCGCGAGAGCCTGCTTGAAGTCGTCCGGATCGACCGAGAAATCTTCTCCGACCCGGCGGTGCAGCCTGAACTGACGTGTTTTGACGAAGGCATAGTGGAGATCGAGGTCGACACAAAGACGGTGGTAGCAGTCCATCACGAGCGACGGGAACAGCTCGATGACCTTGGTCCCCGGCGCGCAGAAGGCGAGATTGGTGAGCCCGGCGCCGTGCGGCGCGACGACGGCTTCTGCCTCGGCGAACATGCCGATCTGCTGCTGGAAGCTCAGCTTTTCCGCGTGGACGAATTCGAAGCCCCGGGCTTTGAGCATGCCGTAGATTTCGTCCTCGTTCTTGACCCGCCGGTTGCGGGCGATCGACCTGGATACATAGATGCGCCGCCCCTCCCCCTCGCGCTCGGCATGCGGCAGGAAGGCCGACCTGATCCAGTCCGTGACCCAGCGGGGATGGTGATGGCCGGTCATGATCTGGTGGCAGGGGACGATCAGGTTATCCGCGCTGATCCAGGGCACATCCTCCGTATTCACGATCCTGGAGGGATCTATGCCAAGAAGATCGAGCGTCAGGTCCTGAAAGCGGGATTTGCGCTGAAGGTAGATGCGGTCGACGTCGGGCGCATGTTCCAGCGCCTTCACCATGCGCGGGAGGATGTCGAAGATCCAGTGGTAATAACAATCATGGTTCGTTGCCGTGACCACCGCGACGTCGCCCGGAATATGGACCGGATCACCGGTTTCACGCATGTAATCCGCGGCAACGCCGTCGCGCCTGGTCTTCCAGCGGTATTTCAGCATCTGCTTGCGCGGGTGACAGGCGCCATGGACGGGCCGACCGTCGCTCGTGAAGACGTAACCACCGTGATCAGCAAGGCCGCCGGGGATGTTTGCGATCTGGTGCTGTGTCACCGGATAGGGCGGATCGGCGTCCCACTTGGCGTTCTCCGGGAACCCGGCCGGGCGCGCAGGCGCGAACGGCACCGGTGGTTCGAAGGTCGCAACCGTGTAGTCCTTGACCGGTACGGAGACATAGGGAATCCGGCCGAACTTCTGGCCGGCATTCCTCGCGCCGATGAACGGATAGCTGGCATAGGCCAGTGTGGCTCGCGATATGGTGTTTAGCGACACGCGGTTATGCCTCTGTTTCCGGCACTTTCCGACGCCGGATTATTGCAGCCCTGTCTCTTACCGGGATAGCAATTCGGGAAGCCAAAAACAATAGCGCCGCTCAACGCGCCGTCATAAATGCGCTCAGGAAAATCGTCAGGTTCCGGCCGAACTGATCGCACAGGTAACCGCCTTCCTGCACGATGACCGTCGGCAGCTGGGCCGCGCCGATCGCAGTGGCCAGGGCGTGGAATCCGGCTGCCGTCACGGCGCCGCCGGCGAGCGGATCGTCTTCATAGGCATCAAGGCCGAGTGCCAGCACCAGCGCGCCCGGCTGAAACACTGCGATCGCGGACAGTGCGGCATTGAGGGCGCTCAGCCAGATGTCGTCGCCGCTGCGCAGGGGGACCGGGAGATTGAGGTTGCACCCCTGCCCGCGCCCCTCCCCGTTCTCGTGGGCATAACCCCAGAAGAAGGGATAATAGTCGGACGGGTCGGCATGGATCGAAACCGTGAACACGTCGTTGCGGTGATAGAAGATCGCCTGAGTGCCGTTGCCGTGATGCACGTCGATATCGAGGATAGCGACCCTCTTGTGCTTTGTTCTCAGATGTTCCGCGGCGATCGCGGAATTGTTGAGAAAACAGAATCCGCCGGCATGGGAGGCGGTCGCGTGATGCCCGGGCGGACGGCAAAGCGCATAGGCCTCGCTCTCCCCGCCAAGGACCAGTTCGGCCGCCGTAACGGCGGTGTCCGCCGATGCACAAACCGACTGCCAGGTATGCTCGCTCACCGGACAGGCCGCGTCGGCCATGTGCCAGCCGGCGCGTCCGACAATGCTGCGGGGATAGCTGGCCGGCGTCTCAACCGCGCGCAATGAGGGGATGAGCTCCGGGCCGTGACCCTCAATTGCACACCAGTCGTCATAGGCGTGCTCGAGAAAATCGAGATATTGCGGTGTATGAATGGCGACCCGCGGTCCAGGTCCGAATGTGCCGGATTCGACAACCCTCATGCCGCTGGATGTCACCGCCTCCAGCAACCGCGTTGCCCGCTCCGGCGAGTCCGGGTTCTGCACCGGCTGGCCCTTTGCAAGAAAGAACCGGGGGCTGTGGAGCAGTTGCTTATCGTTGAATACAACTTTCATTGCACAAGGAATCCGCTGCCGGTGCGGCTCTTTATTGTTCGATCAGGCGACCGTCTTCGAGACGGATCACCCTGTCCATGCTCTCGGCAAGGTCCATGTTATGCGTTGCGATCAGCGCTGTCAGGTTCTGGTCGCGAACCAGAGCGATCAGCTCGGCGTAGACCTGACCGGCCGTCTTGGGATCGAGGTTACCTGTCGGTTCGTCGGCGAGCAGAAGACTTGGCGAATTCGCCAGCGCCCGGCCGATGGCGACACGTTGCTGCTCACCGCCGGACAATTCGGCCGGCCGGTGCGAGAGACGGTTACCGAGGCCTAGGCTTGCGAGGACGTGGCTTGCCTTCTCCTCCGCCATCTCCCTGTCTGCGCCGGAAATGATCTGCGGCATGGCGACATTCTCCAGCGCACTGAATTCCGGCAGGAGATGGTGGAACTGATAGACGAAGCCGACATCGTCCCGCCTGATCCGGGTGCGTTGCGTCTCGCTGAGGCGGCTGCAGTTGTTGCCCGCAATGATCACGTCACCGGAATCGGGCGCTTCCAGCAAACCCGCGATGTGAAGCAAAGACGATTTTCCGGCACCCGAGGGGCCGACCAGGCCGACAAGTTCGCCGGACCCCAGATCCATGCTCGCTTCGCGAAAAATTTCCAGTGTCGACGTGCCCTGCCGGTATGTCCGCGTGATATCGACAAGCTTGAGTACCGCTGCTTGCGATGCGGCCATGCGCAGCGTCTCACTCATAACGCAGAGCTTCCACCGGATCGAGCCGCGCGGCGCGCCATGAAGGATAGAGCGTCGCCGCGACTGAGAGGAAAAGCGCCATGCCGACAATCGCGATCACGTCCTGGGGCACGACCTTCGCCGGCAATTGGCTGAGATAATAGAGTTCGGCGGGAAACAGGTCGGTGTTCGTAAGCCAGGACAGGAACTGGCGGATACTTTCGATGTTTGCGCAGAAGACGATGCCGAGAATGAAGCCGGCAAGCGTTCCGACGACGCCGATCGCGGCACCGGTAATCAGGAAGATCCGCATCACCGAGCCCCGCGTCGCGCCCATCGTGCGCAGGATCGCAATGTCGCTGCTCTTGTCCTTCACGAGCATGATCATGCCGGAGATGATGTTCAGGGCGGCAACCAGAACGATCAGCGTCAGGATCAGGAACATGACATTACGTTCCACCTGCAAGGCATTGAAAAAGCTGCGATTTGTCTCCTGCCACGTGGCGATCCTGGCCGGGCCGTTCAGGGAGTCCGTGACCGCATCCGTATAGTTTGCGACCTTGTCCGGCTCATCCACCAGAACCTCGATCGCGGTGATCCCATCCTCGACGTTGAAGTATTCCTGCGAGAGGGCGAGAGGCATGAAGACGAAGATCGAGTCGTATTCCGACATGCCGATCTGGAAGATCCCCGTCACGGGAAAGGCCGATATGCGGGGCGCGACGCCGAACGGGGTCACGGTGCCGTTGGGCGAAATCAGGGTGATCTTGTCGCCGAGTGCCAGCCCGAGCTTGATAGCCATTCGCGAACCGATGACGACGCCGTTGCTCTTGTCGAAGCCGTCCAGGGTACCGAGCTGGACGTTGTCGACCAGGCTCGGCAGCGTCTTGAGATCGTCTTCGCGAATGCCCCGCACCAGAGCACCTGACGTCGAATGCTTCGTCGACGCCATGACCTGACCCTCGACGATGGGTACGGCCTTGACGATCCCCGGTACGGCGGCGAGACGTTTCGTGACGTTCTCGTAGTCCGGGAGGTTGTCCAGCGTCCGGTTGACGATGATGTGTCCGTTGACGCCGAGGATCTTGCCCAGGAGCTCGGCCCGGAATCCATTCATCACCGCCATGACGATGATGAGGGTGGCGACGCCGAGCATGATGCCGAGGAAGGAAAAGCCGGCGATGACCGAAATGAAGCCTTCCTTCCGGCGCGCCCGCAGGTAGCGCAGCGACACCATCCACTCGAAGGCCGAGAAAGGACCGGGTTCCCTTACCGTTTTCATGTGTGCCTATCCGGCAAAGCGATTGATGACCGCGTCAATCCCGATGGAGTCCCGTTCACCGGTCTTGCGGTTCTTGACCTCGATTTCCCCGGAGGCCAGTCCCTTGGGGCCGACAATCACCTGCCACGGCAGTCCGATCAGATCCATGGTCGAGAACTTCGCACCGGCGCGCTCGTCAGTATCATCCAGAAGCACTTCGATGCCGGCCTTGCCGAGCTCGCGGTAGATCTTTCCGCAGGCTTCGTCGGTCGCGTCGTCTCCGGGCTTGAGATTGATCAATCCGACATGGAACGGTGCAACCTGCTCGGGCCAGACGATGCCGTTTTCGTCGTGACTGGCCTCGATGATGGCGCCCACGAGCCGCGATACGCCGATACCGTAGGATCCGCTCTCCACGGCAATCTGCTCGCCGTCGGCACCCTGCACGAGGCAGCCGAGCGGCTTGGAATATTTCGTGCCGAAGAAGAAGATGTGGCCGACCTCGATGCCCCTGGCGGTCACGCGCTTGTCTTCGGGAACCTGCTCGGCAAACTGCGCTTCATCGTGTTTTTCATCCGTGGCCGCGTAGAGGCTGGTCCACTTCTCGATGATCGGTTCGAGGTCGGATTCAAAATCGATGTCCATCCCGGTCGCCGTCATCTCGATCAGGTCACGGTGACAGAACACCTCGCTTTCGCCGGTGTCGGCCAGAATGATGAACTCGTGGCTCATGTCGCCGCCGATCGGACCCGTGTCCGCCGCCATGGGGATCGCCTTCAGGCCCATGCGCTCGAAGGTCCTCAAGTAGGAGACGAACATCTTGTTGTAGGACCTGCGGCCGGCTTCCGGCGATACGTCGAACGAGTAGCCGTCCTTCATCAGGAATTCACGGCCGCGCATGACGCCGAACCGGGGCCGGATCTCGTCCCGGAACTTCCACTGTGTGTGGAACAGAATTCGCGGCAGGTCCTTGTAGGATTTGACGGCACTCCTGAAGATATCGGTGATCAGTTCTTCGTTTGTGGGGCCGTAGAGCATCTCGCGGTCGTGTCGATCCGTGATGCGCAGCATCTCCTTGCCGTAATCCTCGTACCGGCCGCTCTGCTTCCAGAGATCCGCGGACTGGATCGTCGGCATCAGCATCTCGTGCGCCCCGGCCAGAGTCTGCTCCTCGCTGACAATGCGCTCGATGTTCTTCAGAACCCGGAATCCCATCGGCAGCCAGGAATAAATTCCGGCGCTCGCCTGCCGCACCATACCGGCGCGCAGCATCAGGCGGTGGGAAACGATTTCCGCTTCCTTGGGATCTTCTCTCAATGTGGGCAGGAAATATTGCGACAGTCGCATCGTGTGCAGCTCGTGTACTTCGGTTCAAGACTCGCCTTTGGGATTGGACGGAGTGAACCCCCAATGACGAGACAACACAAGCCTTTTTGCATGAACGCAAGCGGTCATGCCATTGATTCAAAATGACAAGAATGTGTTAGTTGGCCGCCCTGCCCTTGGCTCCGCCTTCGTGTTTGAGGCAGGCTTCGTGCAACTGCGACATATTGGGCGGATTGAGCGGCTCGCCATTATAGGCAACCACGCCGGTGGTCGTATCGACATCGATCTGGCCTGCACTGGCATAAGCGTGCCGCTTGAACGGCTTGCGCTTCAGCGGAACGTCGAATGTGACCTGGGGCTGGATGGCCGGGACACCGGACATATAGGCGTCTGCCGGGACGACCGGCTTGCCCGCAACGTCGACACCCGGAACGTATTCGGCATGGCTGCGCCGATCGATACCGGCGATGTGATCACACAAGCGGGGATCGATCATATCGGGATCACCGGAAACCGCCGGCCCGTTCACCGTAGCCGGTGCGGATACGGCGGGGCTGTGGAACCGTCCCTTCGGCTCGTCGGTGAGAATCTCGTCCGCGGAGACCGCAAGCGCGTAAGTCGCGCCCATAAAGAGCGCGAGACGCCAAACCATCCTGGTACGCAACGTTTTCATACATCACTCATTACACCCGGGTGATTTAACAAGTCGTCAAAGTGTTCAGGTCAATTGAAACTAACGTCACAAATTTGGCGTTGCGCGCCTTGTTCGCGACAACTTGCCGCTTTTTTGATGACAACTGCCGTAATTTTGAGCTACAGTCCCCCGCAATAAAAATGGCTAAGGGCCTTTTTACCTCGGCGAGGCGCTTCGGCACCAAGTTGAGACCGGTCCAAGGCTAGGGAGGAGTAGTCTCCCGGCGCGTTTATCGCAGCCGCCTCGAAGAAAAACGGGGCAAATGGAGACGACAGTAACTTGAGCAAGGCCACTTTGTGGACCTTGCTTTTTTGTTTCTGGACTTGGATTTTTTCACTGCCTAGATCGGGAACGCGTCCAGGTCGATCAACCTGTATTCGATCACCGCATATACAATCGCAAATACAATTCCGGCGATGATCGTCGTGATTATCGCCTTCAAGCCCAGGCGCGGTTTGAGGGGAGATCCAGCCTCCGCCAGAGGGTCGACGATGCCCGCCTCGTGATGACTGCGCACGCCCCACGGCAGTACGGCGAACAGAACCACCCACCAGATGATGAAAAATACGGCGATGCCACCGGTCAGGCTCATCGGTTGCGTAATCCCGGGTTGACGTCAGATCTGTTCAAGTTCGACCAGTGTTCCGCAGAAATCTTTCGGATGCAGGAACAGTACCGGCTTGCCGTGGGCGCCGATCTTCGGTTCTCCGTCGCCCAGCACGCGCGCACCGTCGGCACTGAGCCGGTCTCTGGCCTCGATGATATCCTCGACTTCGTAGCATACGTGATGAATGCCACCGCTCGGATTTTTCTCGAGAAAATTGGCAATCGGCGAATTCTCACCCAGAGGCTCGAGAAGTTCGATCTTGGTATTCGGCAATTCGACAAACACGACGGTAACGCCATGCTCGGGCTGGGGCGACGGATCAGAGACCGTGGCTCCGAGCGTATTGCGATAAACGGCGGTTCCCGCTTCCAGATCTGTCACCGCGATGGCGACGTGGTTCAGACGTCCAATCATATTCGAGCTCCGGATGACGATCTCCCTGGCCGGTCCGCCACGACTTGCGAGGCGATTGCGTTCAGGAGCAATGGTCAGGTTCTTATACGGGTCAAGAGCACCTTACAGATCGGTTTCTTGCCCCAGATGTTCTCGGCTTCCTTACGGATCGCACGGTAAACCGCCTCCTCGATCAACTGATCATCGCGCCTTGCCGATTTCGGCAAAGATCGCATCACGCCCTCAGCGGCGTCAAACAATTGATCTGCGACCGATCCGCCATAGTCGTCCAGTTCCGGCACGCCGTAGGTTTCCAGAACCGGATCGGATAACAAAACGCCACCCCGGTCGATGACAATGGATACCGTGACGAATCCCGTAAAGGATACTTTTCGGCGTTCGCGCGCCGGTCCGCCGACCGACGGCACGATAAGGCCCCCGTCCAGGTGAAGCTGCCCAGTCGGCGCCTCATCGATAATCTCGAGTGCGCCGGGCGCAATATTCACGATGTCGCCATTGCGGGCCACGACCGTCTCTCCGACACCCTGTGACTCCGCGAACCGGGCATGTTCCAGAAGATGGCGCGGTTCGCCGTGCATCGGGATGACCGATTCCGGCTTGAGCCAGGAATACATCTGTTCGAGTTCCCCGCGTCTCGGATGTCCGGTGACGTGCACCAGGTGATCGTCCGCCGTGACGATCTCCACACCCTGCTCGGCAAGGCTGTTCTGCACGAACGCCACCGACTTCTCGTTTCCGGGAATGGTCTTGGACGAGAAGATCACCATGTCGCCCCTGCCCAGCTCGATTGTCGGGTGTGTCCCTTCCGCGATGCGGGCGAGCGCGGCCCTGGCTTCACCCTGGCTGCCGGTACAGAGGCAGACCACCTTGTCGGGTGGCAGATAGCCGTAATCGTCATCACTCAGGATTTCACCGAAATCGTCGATGTATCCGGCATCCCGTGCGGCATGCAGGGCCCGGTACATGGCCCGGCCGACAACGATCAGATGACGGTCCGCAGCCTTGGCCGCCCGTGCAACGGACAGCAAGCGGCCGACATTCGATGCGAATGTGGTGACCGCGACCCGATTTTTGGCCGACGCAATCAACTGCGCCAGACCCTGCTCGATATCGGATTCCGACGGAGACGTGCCGCCCCGCAAAACGTTGGTCGAGTCGCAGACCAGTGCCCGGCATCCTTCGGCACCCAGTGCCTTCATCCGATCGACATCGACGGGTGTGCCGATGACCGGATTGTTGTCGATCTTCCAGTCGCCGGTATGCAGGACATTGCCAAGCGGCGTCCTGATCGCCAGCGCGCATGGTTCGGGAATTGAATGGGCAACGTTGATGTACTCAACATCAAACGGACCTAGGTTGAACCGGCTGCCGAGAGCGATCTCCTTGATCCGCACCGTACCCTCGCGGGCGCGTTCGGCGAGCTTCGCTCGCAGCAGGTTCGCCGTGAACGGCGTCGCATAGACCGGAGCTTCCAGCCTTGGGGCCATTTCGATCACGGCACCGAAATGATCCTCATGGGCATGGGTCAACAATATCCCCTGGAGTGAGGATCGCTCGGATTCGATGTATGAGGTATCGGGAAAGATCACATCGATTCCCGGCTCACGCTGATCGGCGAACTTGACTCCGAGATCGACCATGATCCATTGGCGGTCGTCGTCCGGACCGTAGCCGTAGAGATAGAGGTTCATGCCGATCTCACCGGCACCGCCGAGTGGCAGAAATACGAGCCGGTCCGTCATGTCTGACCGCCTGCGCTCAGGCCGTCGCCCAATGGCGGCAGGAAGAGGTCTCCGGCAAGGATGTGTTCAAGCCTGCCGTCGGCGTGCCTGAGGATCAGTGCGCCGGTCTCGTCGATCCCGTCGAAGGTGCCGGTAACGGCACTCTCTCCAAGGTTGACCTTGATCGGACCGCCGATACCCGATGACCGGTCACACCAGGCCTGCCTGACAGCGGCAAATCCCCTGCCCTCGTCCCAGGCGGCGTACCAGGAGGCAAACCCGCGAGCCAAATGTTCGAAGACTTCGTCAGCACTCATTTCGCAACCATGCTCGGCGAGGTGCGTGGCGCGATAGATGGTGTCTGAAGGGTGGCTTGTGACGTTCAGGCCGATGCCGACTGCAAGGGGCCAGCTCCGGTCCTGCGCTGCTCCGCCGCTCTCCAACAGCATGCCCGAAGCCTTCGCCCCGTCGACCAGAAGGTCATTCGGCCATTTGAGACTGACGTCGACGCTGTTGCCGGAAAGCGCCGCGCTCGCGGCCTCATGGAGCGCCAGGCCGGCCACGAAGCCGAGTTCCGTCAGCTTTGTCGTCGTGCCGGTTACCCGCAGAAGCAGCGTGGAGTAGAGGTTTCCCGGCGGCGAGGTCCAGGAGCGTCCGCGCCGGGCCTTGCCGTCGACCTGTTCCAGCGCGCGGATCCACAACGGTCCGCTCTCGCCATTCGCGGCGAGACGAATGGCCTCCGCGTTCGTGGAGTCGATTGACTGGTGGCAGATGTACCCGTAACCGGCCGGGATGCTAGGTTGTGCTGTACCTGCTGCCGCCACTTCAGAACAATGAGCCGGCCGCGGTCGAGGCCGCCGATACCAGCGGACCCGGGTAGGCAAAGAAGAAGATGACGAAAATGCCCGCCACGCCGAGCACCAGCTTGAGCTCTATCGGCATCGGCTCGAACTCGTCGGCCGGTTCATCGAAATACATGATCTTGACGATGCGCAGGTAATAGTAGGCTCCGACAACGCTGGCGAGAACGCCGATGACCGCCAGCGGATAGAGCTCCGCTTTGATGGCGGCGAGGAACACGTAGAACTTGGCAAAGAACCCGGCGAGCGGCGGAATGCCGGCGAGCGAGAACATCAGCATCGCCAGAATGAAGGCCATGCCCGCATTGTTGCGCGCGAGCCCGGCAAGATCGTCAATCTCCTCGACCGCGCCGTCGCGACGCCGCATGGCGAGAATGCAGGCGAATGTGCCGAGCGTCATCAGGAGATAGATGGCGAGATAGATGATCACGCCTGTGACACCTTCCTGGTTGCCGGCGGCGAGACCGACGAGTGCAAAGCCCATGTGGCCGATGGAGCTGTAGGCCATCAGCCGCTTGATGTTGCGCTGACCGATCGCAGCAAACGCCCCGAGCACCATGGATGCGATGGCGATGAACACGACGATCTGCTGCCACTGGCTGGTGATGTCCGGGAACGCCGATACCATGACGCGAAGGAACATGGCCATGGCGGCCAGTTTCGGTGCAGCGGCAAAGAACGCGGTGACCGGGGTCGGTGCGCCCTCATAGACGTCGGGTGTCCACATGTGGAAGGGAACGGCCGATACCTTGAAGGCAAGACCTGCGAGCAGGAAGACCAGACCGAAAATCAGGCCGACACCGGCGCCTTCCTTGGCCAGGAACGCGGCGATCTGCTCGAAGCCGGTATGCCCGGTGAAACCGTAGATGAGTGAACAACCGTAGAGCAGCATGCCCGACGACAGCGCGCCCAGGACGAAGTACTTGAGACCGGCCTCCGTGGAGCGCAGGGAGTCCCTGTTGATCGCCGCGATGACGTACAGCGCGAGGCTCTGCAGTTCGATCCCCATGTAGAGCGCGATCAGATCGCCGGCGGAGATCATCATCAGCATGCCAAGCGTCGCCAGCACGACGAGGATGGGATACTCGAACTTCTGGAACCGCTCGGTCTTCATGAACCGGTCCGACATGATGATGGCGATCGCGGACGCGACAAGCGTCAGGACCTTCATGAACCGGGAGAACTCATCGACGATAAAGCTTCCGCTGAATGCAGTCGCCTTCACCGGCGAGATGGTCAGAACGATGAATGCGGCGACAAGCAGAAGCCCGACACAGAGCCAGTTGATGGTTTCAGCGGTGTGTTCGCCGCGAAACACGCCGAACATGAGGAAGGCCATTGCGCCCACGGCCAGAATGATTTCCGGAAGGGCCGTGATGACGTCGGCGGCTACGAATGTTGCGTCCATGGTCTGTCTCCCTCTCCCGCTAGTGCACGACAGCCAGCTTTGTCGCCTCGAAGGCGGCAAGGGAGGTCTTGTAGTTCGCAATGAGGTTATCGACCGACGCGGCGGTCACATCCATGATCGGCGCCGGATAGATGCCGAACAGGATCGTCAGGACAACGAGCGGCGCGAGGATCGCGATTTCCCGCCTGTTCATGTCGGCTATGGACTTCAGGCTTTCCTTCTCCAGAACGCCGAACACGATCTTGCGGTATAGCCACAGTGCATAGCCCGCGCTCAGGATCACGCCCGTCGTGGCCAGGAAGGCAACCCAGGTGTTGACCTGGAACGCGCCCATCAGCGTCAGGAATTCGCCAACGAACCCGCTGGTCCCCGGCAGGCCCACATTGGCCATCGTGAAGATCATGAAGGTGAAGGCGTAGATCGGCATCCGGTTCACCAGACCGCCATAGGCCGCAATTTCACGCGTATGCATGCGGTCGTAGACGACACCGACACAGAGGAACAGCGCGCCGGAGACGAGACCGTGGGACAGCATCTGGAAGATGCCGCCCTGAATGCCCTGGGCCGTCGCCGTGAACAGACCCATGGTGACGAAGCCCATATGCGCCACGGAGGAATAGGCGATCAGCTTCTTCATGTCCTCCTGCATGAGCGCGACCAGCGACGTGTAGATGATCGCGACGATGCTCAAGCCGAAGACAAGTGGTGCGAATGTCTCCGAGGCCAGCGGGAACATCGGGATCGAGAACCGCAGGAAGCCGTAGCCGCCCATCTTCAGGAGGATGGCTGCCAGGATGACCGAACCTGCCGTCGGGGCCTCGACATGTGCGTCGGGCAGCCAGGTGTGGACCGGCCACATCGGCATCTTCACCGCGAAGGATGCGAAGAAGGCCAACCACAGCCAGGTCTGCATTTCCGGCGGGAAGTTGTGTGCAAGCAGCGTCGGAATGTCCGTGGTGCCAGCCTGCCAGTACATGGCCATGATCGCCAGCAGCATGAGCACGGAGCCAAGCAGCGTATAGAGGAAGAACTTGAAGCTGGCATAGACGCGGCGCTTGCCGCCCCAGACACCGATGATCAGGAACATCGGGATCAAGCCGCCTTCGAAGAACAGGTAGAACAGCACCAGATCGAGGGCGCAGAAGACACCGATCATCAGCGTTTCGAGTACGAGAAACGCGATCATGTATTCCTTCACGCGGTTCTCGATGGCGACCCAGCTCGCAAGAATGCATCCGGGCATGAGGAAGGTCGTCAGGATGACGAACAGCATGGAAATGCCGTCGACACCCATGTGATAGCTGATGGCGCCGCCGAGCCATTCATAGCGTTCGACGAACTGGAACTTTGACGTTTCCGTATCGAAGCTGATCCAGATCATCAGCGACACGATGAAGGTGATGGTCGTCGTCCAGAGCGCCACGAACCGGGTATTCCGGATCGCAATCTCATCGTTTTCGCGGATGGCGAAAATAAGCGCCGCGCCGACAAGCGGCAGGAAGGTGACGATCGTGAGGATTGGCCAATCAGTCATCATTGCGCCCCGGCGAACATGTAATAGGTGATGAGTGCGGCCACGCCGATGAGCATAGCGAAGGCATAGTGATAGACGTATCCGGTCTGGAGCCTGACGACCCGGTTGGTGATGTCGATGACCCTTGCCGAGACACCGTCGGGGCCAAACCCGTCAATGAGCCAGCCGTCGCCGCGTTTCCAGAGGAAATGCCCGAGGCGCTTGGCCGGGTTCACGAACAGGAAGTCGAAGATCTCGTCGAAGTACCACTTGTTGAGCAGGAACTTGTAGATCAGGACATGGGTCTCTGCCATGCGTCCCGGGATATCCGGGCGCTTGATGTAGCAGTACCAGGCCACGACGAACCCGAGCACCATTGCGTCCAGTGGAGCGAGCTTCACCCAGAACGGTACATTGTGGAACTCTTCAACGATGTTGTTGCCTTCGCCACGGAACAAGGCGCCGGCCCAGAATTCGGCCTCGTGATGGCCAATGAACTGTCCGGCAAAAGCGAAGCCGGCAAACACCGCGCCCACGGCCAGGATATAGAGCGGCACCATCATGACGGGCGGCGACTCGTGGACGTGGCTCATCACTTCCGCGGATGCCCTGGACTTGCCGTGGAAGGTCATGAACATGAGACGCCATGAATAGAATGACGTCAGGAAGGCGGCGATGACCAGCATCGCGAACGCGTAACCGGCGGCAACGCTGTTCGAAGCGAACATCGACTCGATGACGGCATCCTTGGAGAAGAAGCCGGCGGTGCCGGGGAAGCCGGTGAGTGCCAGTGTGCCGATCAGCATCATGGCCCAGGTGAGCTTGATGTGCGGGAACAGTCCGCCCATCTTGCGCATATCCTGTTCGTCGGACATGGCGTGGATGACCGAACCGGAGCCGAGGAACAGCAGCGCCTTGAAGAAGGCGTGCGTGAACAGGTGGAAAATGCCCACACCGTAGGCGCCCACACCGAGAGCGGCGAACATGTAACCGAGCTGCGAGCAGGTCGAGTAGGCAATGACCCGCTTGATGTCGTTCTGGGCCACGCCGACGGTGGCGGCAAAGAAAGCCGTCGTTGCGCCAACGATCGTGACCACGACCAGCGCGGTCGGTGCCAGTTCGAACAGAGGCGAGCACCGGGCAACGAGGAATACGCCGGCTGTCACCATGGTCGCGGCATGGATCAGCGCCGAGACGGGTGTCGGGCCTTCCATGGCGTCCGGCAGCCAGGTGTGCAGCAGGAACTGCGCCGACTTGCCCATGGCGCCCATGAACAGGAGCAGGCAGATGGTGGTCAGGATGTCGACTTCCCAGTTCAGGAACGTGAAGGTCTTGCCGACCTGTTCGGATGCCTCGCCGAAGACCGTGTCCATCTCAATCGAGCCGAACACCATGAACAGCGCGAAGATGCCCAGTGCGAAGCCGAAGTCGCCGATGCGGTTGACGATGAAGGCCTTGATGGCGGCTGCATTCGCAGACGGCTTCTGATACCAGAACCCGATCAGCAGATAGGATGCGAGGCCGACGCCTTCCCAGCCGAAGAACATCTGCAGGAAGTTGTCCGAAGTCACCAGCATGAGCATGGCAAACGTGAACAGGGACAGATACGAGAAGAAGCGCGGCTGGTGCGGGTCATGCGACATGTAGCCGATGGAATAGACATGCACGAGGCCCGACACGGTGTTGACCACCACCAGCATCACGGCGGTCAGCGTATCGATGCGGAATGCCCAGTTGACCTCGAGCGCACCGGAACTCACCCATTCCAGCACCTGTACCTTAGTGGTGGTATGACCGAAACCGATCTGGAACAGCGAGACCCAGGACAGGACCGCGGCAAACAGTACAAATCCCGACGTCAGCCAGGAGGCGCCGCGGTTGCCGATCATGCGGCCGAAAAAGCCGGCAATGATGGCGCCCAGCAGGGGCAGGAAGACGATCAGAGAATACATGTGATCCCTACCCCTTCATCAGGTTGATGTCTTCGACGGCAATGCTGCCGCGATTTCGGAAATAGACAACAAGGATCGCGAGGCCGATGGCCGCCTCCGCCGCGGCGACGGTCAGCACAAGCAGCGCGAACACCTGTCCGACCAGATCCCCCAGGAATGTGGAGAAGGCCACCAGGTTGATGTTGACCGCGAGCAGCATCAGTTCGATCGACATCAGGATGACGATGACGTTCTTGCGGTTCAGGAATATGCCGAAGATCCCCAGCGTAAAGAGGATCGCCGCGACCGACAGGTAATGTGACAGGCCAATTTCCATCGCTTTAGTCTCTTCTGCGCCGGCCGCCTCAATATGACGGCCACGTCCCCTCTCAGATGCCTTGTCCCGGCTTCACCTTCTTGATCTCGATTGCCGTCTCCGGCGTCCGTGCGACCTGATCCTGGATCACCTGGCGCTTGACGCCTTCGCGGTGGCGAAGCGTCAGCACGATGGCGCCGATCATGGCGATCAGAAGCACGACGCCGGCGGCCTGGAACAGGTAGACGTATTTGGTATAGAGAATGCGCCCGATCGCGTGGGTATTGTCGATTTCGGCAATCGGCGGCGTCGGCACCGCTGTCGAAGACGCAACCTCCGGCGAGATCGCCCACCCGCCGAGCACCAGAAACAGTTCCACAAGCAGGATGAGGCCGATAGTGCCGCCGATCGGCAGGTACTGCAGCATGCCCTGACGCAGTTCGGCGAAGTCGATATCGAGCATCATGACCACGAACAGGAACAGCACGGCCACGGCGCCGACATAGACGATCACCAGAATCATCGCCACGAACTCGGCGCCCATGAGCACGAACAGGCCAGCGGAATTGAAGAAGGCAAGGATCAGGAACAGGACGGAGTGCACCGGGTTGCGTGAAGCGATCACCATGAATCCGGCGGCCACGCTCACCGCGGAGAACAGGTAAAAGAAGGCGGCGGTTATAAACATCGGTTTGTGGCCTTCGTCTTCCTAGAGTTGCGTTCCAATCAACAGTCCGCGCATGCGGCGGATATCACCGGTACGGTGCATCCAGTTCGATATTCTTTGCGATTTCACGTTCCCAGCGGTCGCCGTTATCGAGCAGCCGGTCCTTGTCGTACATCAGTTCTTCGCGGGTCTCGGTGGCGAATTCAAAATTCGGACCCTCGACAATGGCATCCACCGGGCAGGCCTCCTGACAGAAGCCGCAATAGATGCATTTCACCATGTCGATGTCATACCGCGTTGTCCGCCGCGTGCCGTCATTGCGTCTCGGCCCCGCCTCGATGGTAATGGCCTGCGCGGGGCAGATCGCCTCGCACAGCTTGCAGGCGATGCAGCGCTCTTCGCCGTTCGGATAGCGCCTGAGCGCATGCTCGCCCCGGAAGCGCGGAGACAGCGGGCCCTTCTCGAACGGATAGTTGACCGTAGCCTTGGGGGCGAAGAAGTAGCGCATTGAGAGGAACAGGGCGGATACGAATTCCGACAGGAATAACGACCGTGCTGCCTGATCTAGTCTCAGCATTTCTCCATCCTCCTGCCCTCGTCAGCCGAGGGCGATCTCCCCGGCGAAATAACCGGCCGCCGTCAGAGCAACCAGTCCGCCGATGCGGGCCATATTGAGCACCGTCCGGGTCCTCTCCGGACCGGACATTGCGGCCGCGCGCCCCGAACTGCGCCTCTCGCGCGGCAGGTTTTCCATGATCCGGCCGATGATGACGTAGTCGACCAGACCGATTACGAAGCCGACACCGGCGCCCATCAGGCCGTTCTGCGATATGGCATCCATTCCGCGCTCCACCGTCACGGCGCCAGGTCGAAGGCCACGAGGAAGCCGGCGGTCGCCGCCACCCAGAACAGCGACAGCGGCAGGAAGACCTTCCAGCCCAGCCGCATCAGCTGGTCGTAGCGGTAGCGCGGCACGAAGGCCTTCACCATGGCGAACATGAAGAACACGAACACAACCTTGGCGAGGAACCAGACGATCCCGGGTATCCAGTTGAACGGCGGGATGTCCAAAGGCGGCAGCCAGCCGCCCAGGAACAGGATCGTGGTCATGGCGCACATCAGAACGATGCTGACGTACTCGCCAAGCATGAACATGAGATACGGGGTCGAGGAATACTCGACCATGAAGCCTGCAACGAGTTCCGATTCCGCTTCCGGAAGATCGAACGGCGGCCGGTTTGTTTCCGCAAGTGCTGACACGAAGAACACGATGAACATCGGGAACAGCGGCAGGAAGAACCAGTTCAGGAAACCCCAGTCGCCCTTCTGCGCGTTCACGATTTCGGTCAGGTTGAGCGAACCGGCGCACAGCAGCACGGTGATGATGACGAAGCCGATGGAGACTTCGTAGGACACCATCTGCGCGGCAGACCGCAGCGCGCCCAGGAACGGGTATTTCGAGTTCGACGCCCAGCCGCCCATGATGACGCCGTAGACGCCAAGCGACGAGATGGCGAAGATATAGAGGATGCCGACATTGATGTCGGCGATCACCCAGCCTTCGTCCAGCGGCACAACAGCCCAGGCGGACAGCGCGAGGACGCAGGTCACCAGTGGCGCGATCATGAAGACCGCCTTGTTGGCACCCGCCGGGATGACAACTTCCTTGAAGACGAATTTCAGCAGATCGGCGAAGGATTGCAGCAGTCCCCAGGGACCGACGACGTTCGGACCGCGGCGCATCTGGACGGCTGCCCAGACTTTGCGGTCGGCATAAAGCAGATAGGCGATGACCAGGAGCAGCGCGACCAGGAGCGCAATGCTCTGCGCGGCGATGATCAGCAGCGGTATGCCGTATGTGTAGAGAATCTCACCCATCGGTTCCGGTCCCCGCCGCTTCGCCGTCCTTCGCCAGCGCGCTGCATTCGGCCATGATCTTCGAGGCCCGCGCGATCGGGTTGGTCATGTAGAAGTCCGTCACCGGAGAAGCGAACGCCGTTGCCGGAACGCTTCCCGGAACGCCTGCCATGGCCTTGAGATCACTGGCGTCTTCCGCGACGACCTGATCCAGTGCGGCAAATCCCGGAACTTCTTCAAAGAGTGCCGCCCGCAGGGCCGTGACGTTGTCATAGGGCAGCGTGTGCCCAAGCACGCCGGAAAGTGCACGGATGATGGCCCAATCCTCGCGGGCGTCGCCCGGCGGGAAGCCCGCACGGCGGCCCATCTGGGGTCGGCCCTCGGTATTGACGTAAATGCCGCCCTTTTCGGTGTAGGCCGCGCCCGGAAGGATGACGTCAGCGCGGTGCGCACCGGCATCACCGTGAGTGCCCTGATAGATGACGAATGTCGACCCGAGATCGTTCATCGGGAGCTCGTCGGCGCCCAGGAGATAGAGCACGTCCAAGCCACCTGACTTGGCGGCGTCCAGGATCTCCGCCGTGAACAGACCGCCCTCACGCGGCAGGAAACACATGTCGAGGCCGGCGACGCGGGCAGCCGCAGTATGGAGGACATTGAAGCCGTTCCAGCCTTCCGGTCCGTCGAACATGCCGGTGTCCTGGGCAATCTTCGCGGTCAGCCGGAGTACGCTGTCGGCGCCTTCACTCGCAAGCGCGCCCATGCCGATGATCATCAGAGGCCTGGAGGCCTTTTTCAGGATGTCGGCGAAGGCGTGCTGCC
This sequence comes from Hyphomicrobiales bacterium, assembly GCA_965198845.1. Classification (GTDB taxonomy): domain Bacteria; phylum Pseudomonadota; class Alphaproteobacteria; order Rhizobiales; family JAJFHC01; genus CBDAQD01. Next base: position 3,128,590 of record CBDAQD010000002.1, on the reverse strand, counting down.
CTTCGGCCAGACCCTTGAGGGTCTCAAGGCCGGCGCCGAGCAACTGATAATCGTAGTGGAGGTCACCGCCCTCACCGATCACGCCGACCGGTACGCCCGTAGCGCGCCAGTTCTTGCGGATCCGCGCATTCAGCACCGGGGCTTCGAGCTTCGGATTGGTTCCGACGAGAAGAATGGCGTCGGCCTCTTCGATACCGGCCACGGTCGAATTGAAAAGGTAGCTGGCGCGTCCACCGACGCTGCCGAGGGGCGAGCCGTCCTGACGACAGTCGATGTTCTTCACGCCCAGGGCGTCCATGAGATCGCGTAGCGCCATCATTTCTTCAGCCGCGCAGAGATCGCCCGCAAGTGCGGCCATCCTGTCGGGCGTCGTCGCCTTGACCTTCTCGTCGATCACGGCAAACGCTTCCTGCCAGCTTGCGGCCTGTAGCTTGCCGTTCCTGCGGACATAGGGCTGGTCGAGACGCTGCGTGCGCAGTCCGTCCCAGATGAAACGGGTCTTGTCGGAGATCCATTCCTCGTTCACGTCGTCATGCAGGCGCGGCATGACGCGCCTGACCTCGCGGCCGCGCGTATCGACACGGATGTTCGAGCCGAGCGCGTCCATGACGTCGATGGATTCGGTCTTCTTCAGCTCCCATGGGCGGGCGGTAAAGGCATAGGGCTTGGACGTCAGCGCACCGACCGGGCAAAGATCGATGACATTGCCGGACAGCTCCGACGTCATGGCCTGCTCGAGATAGGTGGTGATCTCCATGTCCTCGCCGCGGCCGATGGCGCCGAGTTCCTCGACACCGCCGACTTCGGTCACGAAACGAACACAGCGCGTGCAGTGAATGCAGCGCGTCATGATCGTCTTGACGAGCGGGCCCAGATATTTGTCCTCGACGGCGCGCTTGTTTTCCTCGAACCGGCTGGAGTCAACCCCGTAGGCCATGGCCTGATCCTGCAGATCGCACTCGCCGCCCTGGTCGCAGATCGGGCAGTCCAGCGGATGGTTGATCAGCAGGAACTCCATCACGCCTTCACGGGCCTTCTTGACCGAAGGCGTATTGGTGTGGATCACCATGCCTTCGCCCGCCGGCATCGCACAGCTCGCGATCGGCTTGGGCGCCTTTTCCATCTCGACCAGGCACATACGGCAGTTGCCGGCGATGGAAAGACGGTCGTGATAACAGAAGCGCGGGATCTCGGCTCCGGCGGCCTCGCAGGCCTGGAGAACGGTCATGCCGTCCTCGACTTCGACTTCGACGCCGTCAACAGTGAGCTTCGCCATAGCCGCTTACTCCGCTGCGACCGGCGCCGGGTCGGCCGGTTTCGGGTTGGCAGAATAGCTGTCGATCCGCTCCTCGATAACATGGCGGAAATGCCTGATCAGACCCTGGACGGGCCAGGCCGCGGCATCGCCAAGCGCGCAGATCGTATGACCCTCGACCTGCTTGGTGACGTCGAGCAGCATGTCGATTTCACGTTTCTCCGCATTGCCGACAGCCATACGTTCAAGAACGCGCCACATCCAGCCCGTGCCTTCGCGGCACGGCGTGCACTGGCCGCAGCTTTCGTGCTTGTAGAAATACGAAATCCGGGCGATGGCGCGGATGATGTCGGTCGACTTGTCCATGACGATTACCGCCGCCGTACCGAGACCGGAGCGCAGGTCGCGCAGGGTATCGAAGTCCATCGGCAGGTCCTGACAGGTGTCCGCAGGCAGACAGGGCACCGAGGAACCGCCGGGAACGACGGCCAGCAGATTGTCCCAGCCACCACGGACGCCACCGGCATGCTTGTCGATCAGCTCGCGCAGCGGAATGCCCATCTCCTCCTCGACATTGCACGGCTTGTTGACGTGCCCGGAGATGCAGAAGACCTTCGTGCCGGTGTTGTTCGGACGGCCGAGACCGGCGAACCAGGTTGCGCCGCGCCGGAGAATGGTCGGTGCGACGGCGATGCTCTCGACGTTGTTGACGGTGGTTGGCGCGCCGTAAAGGCCGACATTGGCCGGGAACGGCGGTTTGAGGCGCGGCTGGCCCTTCTTGCCCTCGAGACTTTCGAGCAGCGCTGTCTCTTCGCCGCAGATATAGGCCCCTGCCCCGTGATGCACGTAGATATCAAAGTCCCAGCCGGAGCCGCATGCGTTCTTGCCGACCAGGCCGGCCTCGTAGGCCTCGTCAATCGCGGCCTGAAGGCGCTCGCGCTCGAAGATGAATTCACCGCGCACGTAGATGTAACAGGTGTGCGCCCGCATCGCGAAAGACGCGATCAGGCAGCCCTCGATCAGCAGATGCGGATCGTGGCGCATGATGTCGCGGTCCTTGCAGGTGCCGGGCTCCGATTCGTCCGCATTGACGACCAGGTAGTGCGGACGGCCGCCGCTGTCCTTGGGCATGAAGGACCATTTGAGACCGGTCGGGAAACCGGCGCCGCCACGGCCGCGCAGACCGGATTCCTTGATCTGCTCGATGATCCAGTCCTGACCTCGGTCGATCAGTTCCTTGGTGCCGTCCCATGCCCCGCGCCTGCGCGCACCCGGCAAACGCCAGTCATACATGCCGTAGAGATTGGTGAAGATCCGGTCCTTGTCGGCCAGCATCAGTCGTTCTCCCCGGTCGATTGTCCGTCAGCAGCAAGCGTCTTCGCCTGCTCGATCCAGTTTTCCCGGCCGATCCGTCCCTTGAAACGCAGGTGATCGTCCACCCAGTCCACATTGGCGGGAGACCATGCCGCAATCTGGTCGTAGTGATAAATGCCCAGAGAATGGAGGATCCCCTCGATCTTCGGCCCTACTCCGCTGATCTGCTTCAGATCATCCGGCTGACCATTCCGCGCGCCCGTAAGACCTTCCGGTTGTTCGCCATCCGCCTCTTCCGCTGTCGGCGCCGGCTCCTCGTGCGTTTCGGGTTCTGCTATGGGTGCTTCATCATCAGCCCCGTCGTCCGCATCCGCCGCCACAGGTTCTTCGGGCTCAGGTTCAGGTTCGGGAGCAGGTTCCGGCTCGACAGCTTCTGGCTCCGGTTCTTCTGCCGGTGTTGCTGCGGCGACCGCAACGCCCTCATAAGGGCCTTCCGTCGTCAGGGTCGTGGGTCCGCCTTCCGGTGCTGATGTATGCCGTCCCGTCTGCGAACCCGGCGCCACCGGCTCGCCGTTCTTGAGCTTGGTCAGGATTTCTTCCAGCTTCGGGCCGTCGAGGTCTTCGAAAAAGTCGTCGTTGATCTGCACCATCGGCGCGTTGACGCAGGCACCGAGGCACTCGACCTCCATCCAGCTGAACTCGCCATCGGCCGAGACGGTCTTCTCCGGACCGATGACGCGCTTGCAGACGTCCTTGAGATCATCGGCACCGCGCAGCCAGCACGGCGTTGTGCCGCAGAACTGCACGAAATGACGGCCGACCGGCTCAAGATTGAACATGGTGTAGAAGGTCGCGACCTCGAGAACCCTGATAAAGGCCATGTCGAGGATTTCGGCCACGCGCCGGATTGCCGGTTCGGGCAGCCATCCGTCGTGCTGCTTCTGGGCCTGCCAGAGCAACGGGATAACGGCGCTGGCCTTGCGCTCGGGCGGATACTTGGCAATCTGCTTTTCCGCCCAGGCCATGTTTTCGGCCGAGAATTCGAAATTTTCCGGCTGTTCCGCCGCGAGACGCCTGACACTCATCGGTCCACCTCTCCGAACACGATATCGAGCGACCCCAGAATTGCGGACACGTCCGCGAGCATGTGACCGCGGCAGATGAAGTCCATGGCCTGAAGATGTGCATACCCCGGAGCCCGGATCTTGCAGCGATAGGGTTTGTTGGATCCGTCGGCAACGAGATAAACCCCGAACTCGCCTTTGGGTGCTTCGACAGCCGCGTAAACCTCGCCCTCAGGCACGTGATAGCCTTCGGTGTAGAGCTTGAAGTGATGGATCAGCGCTTCCATTGAGCGCTTCATCTCGCCGCGCTTCGGCGGCACGATCTTGCCGTCCGTCGATGAGACGGGTCCGGGTTCCATCAGCGCGATGCACTGCTGCATGAGCTTCGTCGACTGCCGCATTTCCTCCATGCGGATCAGGTAGCGGTCGTAGCAGTCACCGTTCTTGCCTATGGGGATGTCAAAATCGAGTTCGTCGTAACATTCGTACGGCTGCGACTTGCGAAGATCCCATGCGCCACCGGAACCGCGCACCATGACGCCCGAGAAGCCCCAGGCGAACGTTTCCTCAAGCGTCACCACGCCGATGTCCACGTTGCGCTGCTTGAAGATCCGGTTCCCCGTCAGCAGTCCTTCGATATCGTCAAGCACCTTCGGGAAGTAATCGCAGAACTCGAGAATGTCATCGAGAAGTTCCTGCGGCAGATCCTGGTGAACACCGCCGGGCCGGACATAGGCGGCATGCATGCGGCTTCCCGACGCCCGCTCGTAGAACACCATCAGCTTCTCGCGCTCCTCGAAGCCCCAGAGCGGTGGCGTCAGGGCGCCGACGTCCATCGCCTGGGTGGTGACGTTCAAGAGATGGCTCAAGAGCCTGCCGATCTCGCTGTAAAGGACGCGGATCAGCTGTCCACGACGCGGAACCGTGATGCCGAGGAGCCGTTCGACCGCCAGGGCGAAGGCGTGCTCCTGGTTCATCGGCGCGACATAGTCCAGCCGGTCGAAATACGGCACGGCCTGCAGGTAGGTCTTGTGCTCGATCAGCTTTTCGGTGCCGCGGTGCAGCAGGCCGATATGCGGGTCAACCCGCTCGACGATCTCGCCGTCCAGTTCCAGAACAAGACGCAGCACTCCGTGCGCCGCAGGATGCTGGGGCCCGAAGTTGATGTTGAAGTTGCGGATATCCGCTTCTGCCATCTCACGCAGTCCTAGCTTGCCGATCCAGCGTCGGCCTTTTCATCGCCGGGGAGGACATATTCCGCACCTTCCCACGGGCTCATGAAGTCGAATGACCGGAATTCCTGTGCGAGTTTGACCGGCTCGTACACAACCCGCTTCTGCTCATCGTCGTAACGGACCTCGACATAACCGGTGAGCGGGAAATCCTTGCGCAGCGGAAACCCGTTGAATCCGTAATCCGTCAGCATACGCCTCAGGTCCGGGTGCCCGGAGAACAGGATCCCGTACATGTCATAGGCTTCGCGCTCGAACCAGTTGGCTGCCGGGTAAACCTCGCAGACGCTGGGTACCGGCGTCTCTTCGTCGGTTTGCACCTTGACGCGGATCCGCTGGTTCTGGGTCGGGCTCAGCAGATGATAGACAACATCGAAACGGTGTTCCCGATCCGGATAGTCGACGCCGCAAATGTCGATTGGAATTGTGAAATCGCAAGACGGATCGTCGCGCAGGAACTTCAGCGCCGATGCAATCTTGGCTGTTAGGACGGTGATGGTCAGTTCGCCGCAGGCGACCTTGCTTTCGACGATGTTGTCGCCGATCTGGTCCGCGATGTGCTCGCTCAGGTCAAGAAGTGCTTCGTCCATGGTCCACGCGTCTATCGCTCGATGGTTCCGGTTCTGCGGATCTTCTTCTGTAACTGCAATATGCCGTAGACCAGGGCTTCCGCGGTTGGCGGGCAGCCCGGCACGTAGATATCGACGGGTACGATACGGTCGCAGCCGCGAACGACGGAGTAGGAATAGTGATAATAGCCGCCGCCGTTGGCACAGCTTCCCATCGAAATGACGTATCGCGGCTCGGGCATCTGGTCGTAGACCTTGCGGAGCGCCGGAGCCATCTTGTTGGTGAGCGTTCCGGCAACGATCATGACATCGGACTGGCGCGGCGAAGCGCGCGGGGCAAAACCGAAGCGCTCGACGTCGTAGCGCGGCATCGAAGCCTGCATCATTTCGACCGCGCAGCAAGCAAGGCCGAACGTCATCCACATCAGCGAACCGGTGCGCGCCCAATTGATCAGATCATCAGAAGCGGTGACGAGAAATCCCTTGTCCGCGAGTTCGTCGGAAAGACCGGTGTAAAAGTCGTCACCTGCCGGAGAACGGATCAGTCCGGGTTGTGCCGGGGTCTCGATCAATCCCATTCCAGGGCACCCTTTCTCCACTCATAGGCAAAGCCTATGGTCAGGACCGCGAGGAAGATCATCATCGACCAGAAGCCGAACAAACCGACCTCTTTTAGAGATATTGCCCACGGGAAGAGAAAAGCCACTTCCAGGTCGAAAATGATGAAAAGAATGGCGACGAGATAGAATTTTACGTCGAATTTCATACGCGCATCATCGAACGCGTTGAAGCCGCACTCGTAAGCCGACACTTTCTCCGGGTCCGGATTGCGGATCGCAATGATCAGTGCCGACAGCATCAGGGCCAGCCCGATCGCCATGGCGATCGCGATGAAAATCACGATCGGCAGATACTCGAGTAGCAATTCTTCCATGTGCCCACCGTTGGTTCGGGCAAGCCGAACAGATCCCCGCCCGGTCGACTGCTCCAAGAACTGCGCCGCGCGGGATTGTTCCCGCTGTCCCCGTTGCGGTGTTACCGCACTGCGAAATGCCGCGCAAGCTGAAACCACTATAAGGCAGGCGAGTGCGCCAAACATTGGAAAAGTGAGGGTTTCAGGGGTCATCCACCCGGTGATGAGCCCTTATGTTCCGCGGGTTGTGCAAAAATGTCACACCGCGCCGCGGCGAAACGCCGCCTCGGGCACAATGGTGCGGGAATCAGCGTTCTGATTCTCGTCAGGAGAACTCAGGATAGCCAGGAATGGCCGTGAGAAAGAGGTTCGACGGCAAGATGCTCAGCCACTGTCTGGCCGATGTCAGCAAAGCTGTCACGGCACCCGATCGTCCCCGGTTCGATGTTTGGACCGAATGCCAGAACGGGCACGCACTCACGAGTATGATCCGTGCCCTGCCAGGTCGGATCGCATCCGTGATCGGCGGTAATGATGACAAGATCGCCGAACTTCAACCGGGCGGAAAGTTCAGGAACCCGTGCGTCGAAATGCTCCAGCGCCGCGGCGTACCCGGGCACATCCCTGCGATGACCGTAGAGCGTGTCGAAGTCGACGAAATTCGTCATCGAAAAGCCACCGTCACCGAGACGGCCGATAACATCGAGTGTCGCATCAAACAGGGCGTCGTTGCCTGCGGCCTTGACGATTTCGCCGGTGCCGCGATGGGCGAAGATATCGCCGATCTTGCCGACGCTGATGATCTCGCGCTGCTCCGAGGTCAGGCGATCGAACAACGTCTCTTCGTGGGGCGGCACGGAATAATCGCGCCTGTTGGCCGTACGGACGAAGCTCTCGCTGTCCGTTCCGACGAACGGACGGGCAATGACTCGGCCGATATTGAGCGGATCGGCGAGTTCGCGCGCGACGATGCAGAGTTCGTAGAGCCTGTCGAGCCCGAAGCTTTCCTCATGGGCAGCAATCTGGATAACCGAGTCCGCCGATGTGTAGACGATCGGCTTGCCGGTTGCGACGTGCTCCTCGCCCAGACGCTCAATGATCTCGGTGCCTGAAGCATGCTCATTTCCGAGCACGCCGGACAGCGCACAACGTTCGATCATTGCGTCCGTCAGATCTTCCGGAAACGTTGGCACGGTTTGGGGGAAATACCCCCAGTCGAACATGACCGGTACGCCTGCGATCTCCCAGTGTCCGGACGGGGTGTCCTTGCCCTTCGATTGCTCTATGGCGTAGCCCCATTGCGCCGTCGTGACGGACGGACGGTCCAGGTTGGGCGGATACCTGCCGGTGTGAGCCTCAGCGGCGAGACCAAGGCCCATGGCGGCCAGATTGGGAAGTCGAAGAGGACCGGAGCGCAGCCCGGCGCGATCGCCCTCTCCGGCTGCGCAATGCGCGGCAATGTGGCCAAGGGTGTCAGATCCTTGGTCACCGAACTGGCCGGCGTCCGGTGCAGCGCCTATGCCGAATGAATCCATGACAAAGATGAAGGCGCGGCTCAACTGTGGCGCTCCGTGATGTGATCCAGGATCGGGCTCCCGTGCGCGGGCGCCGCGCCGACCTGGTAGGCACTGCGGATCATCTGAGCGGCTCTTTCGAAGGATGTCTCGTCTTTGGCATGAACGACCGCGAGAGGCCGTTCAGAGGATACCTCTTCTCCGAGAGGTGCAAGATCAGTGAGTCCCACGGCGTGATCGATGGTATCTGCCGCAACGCGCCGGCCACCACCGAGCTCGATGACGGCAATGCCGATCGAGCGCGTATCGATCGTCGCGACAGCTCCGGGTTCCGCCGGTGTGACCGGCCTGACGATCTCCGCTTTCGGGAGGTGATCAGCAGGACGTTCCATAAAATCTGCAGGACCGCCGAGCGCGGTAACCATGCGGGCGAACTGTTCTGCCGCCCGGCCATTATCCAGACTCTCCTGAAGGCTCTGTGTCGCACTTGCCAGGTTGGAATTCAGTCCGGAAAGGCTCATGAGTTCCGCCCCGAGCGCGAGCACTACCGCATGGAGCCTCGGATCGCGGTGTTCGCCAGTCAGATAATCGACCGCGTTGGCGACCTCGATCGCATTTCCGGCGCAGGAGGCCAGCGGTTCGTTCATGTCCGTCAACAGCGCGGATGTGCGCATGCCCGCGCCGTTGGCGACGTCGACCAAACTTTGGGCGAGCGCCCTCGCCTCTTCCACCTCGGCCATGAAGGCACCGGTTCCCGTCTTGACATCAAGAACCAGCGCGTCGAGACCGGCGGCCAGCTTCTTCGACAGGATCGATGCGGTGATGAGCGGGATCGACTCGACCGTCGCCGTGACGTCGCGGATGGCATAGAGCCGCTTGTCCGCGGGTGCCAGATCTTCGGTCTGACCGATGATCGCGCAACCCGCGTCACGTACCGTCGACCGGAACAGGTCGATGTCCGGCTGGGAGCGATAGCCCGGAATGGAGTCGAGTTTGTCCAGCGTACCGCCGGTATGGCCCAGTCCGCGTCCTGAAATCATCGGGACATAGGCGCCGGCAGCGGCCAGCATCGGTGCCAGCATGAGGGAGACATTGTCGCCGACGCCGCCCGTGGAATGCTTGTCAACGATGGGACCGTCGAGATCCAGACCGGACCAGTCGAGCACGTTGCCGGAGTCCCGCATGGCTTTTGTCAGGGCGACAGCCTCCGCTGACGACATGCCGTTGAAGAAGACGGCCATGGCAAGTGCTGCGGCCTGTCCTTCAGAAATCGATCCGTCGGATATGCCGCGGACGAATCCGGCGATCTCCTCGGTGTCGAGGGCTTCACCGTCGCGCTTTTTCCGGATGACCTCCTGCGGCAGCATGGTGTCAGTAGCCCTCAGACGACTCTTCCGTCCTGCCCTCAATGGCCGCGATGAGACTGTCCAGCAGGCTGCTTGCGCCGAACCGGAAGGTCTCCGGCGTCGCCCAGTCGGGGGCCATGAGGCGATCGGCGATGGCGAGATAGGTCGCGGCATCCTGTACGGAGCGTATGCCTCCCGCCGCCTTGAAGCCGATCGGCCGTCCCGCATCACGGATTTCACTGATCAGGATTTCGGCGGCCTCCGGCGTCGCATTGATGGCGACCTTGCCTGTCGACGTCTTCAGGAAATCGGCACCCGCCTCGACCGCGATGCGCGCCGCATTCCGGATCATAGGCTCGGAGAACAATTCACCGGTTTCCAGGATCACCTTCAGCACGCGGCCTTCCGGGGTTTTGCCCTTGCAGGCCGAGACCACATTGGCCACCGGCTCGCGATCTGCCGCCAGCAGCGAGCGCCACGGGATCACGACATCGACCTCGTCGGCACCGTCAGCGAACGCCTTTTCGACCTGAGAGGCCGCCGCTTCGGCGTCGCTGGCGCCGTTTGGAAAATTCGCGACGGTTGCAATGCGCACGTCCGTGTCCTTCAACGCTTCCTTGGCAACCGTGACAAATTTTGGCCAGATGCAGACGGCTGCAACGGACCCGTGATCCGTGCTTGCACGCGCACAAAGCGCTTTCACCGCATCTTCCGTGCAATCGTCGTTCAGATCGGTCAGGTCGAGCATTCCGAGGGCGCGCTCGGCCGTCGACTTCAGTGTGTCGGTACTCATGCTATCTCCAGGAACCGCTGCAACAGCCTTGTCAGCGGTACGGTAAAGCGTGTCCCCACAGCCTTGGTTTCTTCGTGACTTGGCGATGCACCGCCGATCCCGGCGGCGAGATTGGTTATGGCGGAGACAGCCGTGACGCGCATCTGCTGCCACCGTGCGAGGATCGCTTCCGGCACGGTCGACATGCCCACCGCATCAGCACCGAGCGTGCGGGCCGCCCTGATCTCGGCCGGCGTTTCGAAACTCGGGCCGGAGAACCACATATACGTGCCCTCTGACAGTTCGATATTCTGGTCACGGGCCGCCGTCCGCATGGCGTCGGCCAGTTTTGCATCGTAGGCGTGGGTCATTTCCACGAAACCATCGTCACCGGAAACGCCGACCAAGGGATTCAGCCCCATCAGGTTGATATGATCGGTGATCAGCATGAGCCGTCCTGCCGGAATGTCCGGGTCGAGTGACCCCGCCGCATTGGTCAAGACGAGATTGCGAACGCCAACAGCTTGCATGGCGACGATGACCGGACGCATGGCGTTGACGTCACCGGTCTCGTAATAGTGTACGCGCCCCTGCAGGACGATGGTTTCGCGGCCCCCAAGACGGCCGGCCACGAGCTTGCCCGAATGGCCCGAAACCTTGGGTAACGGGAAGCCCGGCAGGTCCTCGTACGGGATTTCGACCGCGTCTTCGACCGCACTCGCGACTTCGCCCAGGCTCGACCCCAGGATGACGGCCGTGTCCGGCTGCCGTCCTTCAAGTCGTTCCCTGATGATGTCTTCAGCCTTGCTCACTCAAGTGTCCATTCAAAGGGCTTCCTGACCGAATGCCTTGGGCAAAAGGTCGCCGAGGGAAACCGTCTCCCGCACTCCCTGACCGTCGCAGAGATGGATCCTGGTCTCAGGAGTGCCGAATTCGGCGAGACGCTGGCGGCAGCCGCCGCACGGCGTGATCAGATCCTTCTTTTCGGCCACGACTGCCACTTCGACAATCTCGTTTTCGCCGCCCATGATCATATGCCCGATCGCCGTCGTTTCCGCACAGGTCCCCTCGGGGAAACTGGCATTCTCCACATTACAGCCGGCATAGACCGTGCCGTTTCGCGTTCTGATGGCCGCGCCAACCGGAAAGCCGGAATACGGCGCGTGGGCATGCTTCATGGCGGCAAGCGCCGCAGCGAACAGGTCTTCGGCCATCGTCAGCGTTCCTTGACGTAGGGTATGCCGCCAGCCTTCGGGGGCACGGCCCTACCGACAAATCCTGCGAGTAAGGCGACAGTAAGAACATACGGCACTGCCTGGACGAACTGAACCGGAATTGTGCCGATTCCAGGAATCGGTGTGCCCTGAAGCCGGATCGCCACCGCGTCAAGGAAACCGAACAGCAGGCAGGCATAAAGCGCCTGCACAGGGCGCCATTTGGCGAATATCAGAGCCGCGAGAGCGATAAAGCCCTTGCCGGCCGTCATGTCGCGGATAAAGCCCGCACTCTGGGCGATTGAGAGATAGGCACCGGCGAAGCCGCACAGGATGCCGCAGCAGATCACCGCGCGGTAGCGGAGCCAGACAACTGATATTCCCGCCGTGTCGACCGCCGCCGGGTTCTCGCCCGCGGCCCGGAGTCTCAGTCCGAAGCGGGTCCGGAACACGATCCACCAGGTCAGGGGCACCGCGAGATAGGCCAGATAGACGAGAATGTTGTGGCCCGACAGGATTTCCGAATAGATCTGGCCGATCACCGGGATGCCGGCGAGAGCCTCCGCACCTGGCCAGACAATTTCGAGGAAGCGGCCGTCATTGGTGAGTTGGGGCGTCTGGCCGCCCTGCCTGAACCATGTTGCCCCGAGCAGGGCCGTAAGGCCTACCGCGACGATGTTGATGGCGACGCCGGAGACGATCTGATTGCCGCGATGGGTGATGCAGGCAAAGGCGTGCAGCAAAGCCAGGCATATGGAGGCGACGATTGCGGCACAGAGACCGATCCAGGCGGAGCCGGTGACGGCGGCGACAGCACCGGCAGCAAAGGCCGCGCCCAGCATCTTGCCCTCAAGACCGATGTCAAAGACGCCCGACCGTTCGGAAAACAGGCCCGCGAGACACGCAAACAGGAGCGGCACCGAGAGACGCACGGCGGAGTCGATGATCAGGGCGAGCGTCGTGAGCAGTTCCATGCGCTACGCCTCCCCGGCCGCTGCGGCACGCCCGCCGCGTCTGGCGAACAGACGCGCAAGCTGGGGCCTGAACAGGTGCTCGAGCGCGCCGGCGAAGAAGATGACGAGACCCTGGATGACGACGACCATGTCGCGGGTGATGTTCGGCTTCTCGAAAGCCAGTTCCGCGCCGCCCTGGTAAAGCGCTCCGAACAGCAGGGCCGCGAAGATGATGCCGACCGGATGAGACCGCCCCATTAGGGCCACGGCAATGCCGACGAAGCCGTAACCGGCCGTGAATTCGAGGATCAGCCGGTGCTGGGAGCCCATGATCTCGTTGAGCGCCATGAAGCCCGCGAGCGCGCCTGAGAGCATCATGGCGAGCACCGTGATGCGCTGGGGCGAGATACCGCCATAAACCGCTGCAACCGAGTTGGTGCCGACCGTGCGCAGCTCGTAGCCCAGTTTGGTGTGCCAGACGAGAATCCAGACCAGGAAGCAGCAGATCAGCGCCCAGACGAAGGACAGGTTCGCCGGAGACGTCGGGATCTCGATGCCCACGGCGCCCAGCGCTTCGTGCAGGAACGGCAGGTGCGCGTTGTCCGCGAACGTCCGGGTTTCGGGCTGCATGGAGTCCGGCGGCGAAAGCTGGTTGACCAGCAGGTAGACCATCAGTGACGCGGCCAGGAAGTTGAACATGATGGTCGTGATGACCACGTGGCTGCCTCGTGTTGCCTGCAGCCAGCCCGGTATGAAGGCCCATGCTGCGCCAAACAGCGCCGAGGCAGCGATCGCCAGGGGGATCAGGAGCACCATCGGAAGGAAATCGAGGTGTAGGCAGACCAAGGCGACACCTAGGCCGCCCAGGTATCCCTGCCCTTCCGCGCCGATATTGAACAGTCCCGCATGGAAGGCCACGGCGAATGCAAGACCGGTGAAAATGAAGTTGGTGGTGTAGAACAGGGTGTAGCCGACGCCCTCAACGTATCCGAACGCGCCCCAGAACAGGATCCGTACGGCATCGATCGGGTCTTCGCCGATAACCAGCAGGACGAGCCCCGACACCAGGAAAGCGGCCGTCAGATTGAGGACCGGGATGGCCAGTGTTGTCGCCCACCGGGGCATTTCCGCGTAAGGCGCGCTCATGGGGTTTCCGCCTCGCCGTCGGTGATACCGGCCATGAGGCAGCCGAGCTGCGTCTCCGAGGCCTCCGGACTGCACTCTCCGACAATGCGCCCGGCGAACATGACGAGGATGCGGTCGGCGAGAGATCTGATTTCATCAAGTTCGACCGAGACCAGGAGGATTGCCTTGCCGGCGTCGCGGAGGTCGATGATGCGCCGGTGGATGAACTCGATGGCGCCGATATCCACGCCACGGGTCGGCTGGCCGACGATCAGCAGGTCCGGATCGCGCTCGATCTCGCGCGCCAGCACGATCTTCTGCTGGTTGCCGCCCGAGAACAGCGCGGTCCGCAGGATCGGGTTTGGAGGACGGACATCGAAACGGTCCATCTTGCCGGCAGTGTCAGTCACGATCCCGTTGCGGTCGAGCAGCGGCCCCTTCAGGTAGCGCTCATCGTCCTGATATCCGAGGATCGCGCTTTCGCAGGCCTCGAACGCGGTGACGAGCCCCATGCGCTGCCGGTCTTCGGGAACATGCGCGACGCCCTTGCGGCGTAGTTCGCGAGCATCCGTCCGCGTCATGTCCAGCACGGTCCCGTCCAGACTGACAGTTCCCGACGTCGGCACCGAGATGCCGGTGATGGCCGACAGCAGCTCGCTCTGCCCGTTACCGGCAACGCCTGCGATACCGACGATCTCCCCGGCGCGCACGTCGAAGGACACATCGTCGACGCGTGTCACCCCGGTTGTGTCGACCACACTAAGATTCCTGACCTCTAGAATGTTGCGGCCCGCCTCGCGCTCTTCCTTCTCGACCCGCAGCAGGACACGGCGGCCGACCATCAGTTCGGCGAGCTGGCTCGGATCGGTTTCGGCGGTGCGAACAGTCGCCACCATCTCGCCGCCGCGCATCACGGATACGCTGTCGGTTACGGCCATGATCTCGCGCAGCTTGTGGGTGATCAGGATCACCGTCTTACCCTGTTCGCGAAGCTGCTCCAGGATCCTGAACAGGTGATCGGCCTCGGCCGGGGTCAGAACACCTGTCGGCTCGTCGAGGATCAGGATGTCGGCGCCCCTGAACAGGGCCTTGAGGATCTCGACGCGCTGCTGGAGCCCGACGGTCAGATCCTCGACCAGGGCGTCTATCGGCACTTCCAGGCCGTAGTCGCGTTCGAGGCGCTCCAGGTCCTCCCTTGCCGCAGCGAGACCGGCGCTCAGCGTTGCCCCGCCCTCCGCACCGAGCACCACGTTCTCGAGAACTGTGAACGTGTCGACCAGCATGAAATGCTGATGCACCATGCCAATGCCGGCAGCGATGGCGTCATCGGGAGAATGGATCTGGGTGACTTTGCCGTTGATCGCGATGGTGCCGGCATCGGCCTGGTAGAAGCCGTAGAGGATCGACATCAGGGTCGATTTGCCGGCACCGTTTTCACCGACAATGCCGTGGATGGTGCCACGTTCTACGCTGAACGAGATGGCCTTGTTGGCGTGAACGGCACCGAACTTCTTGTCGATGCCGTCGAGCGCAACCGCAGGAGCGACCTGATCGGCACGTGTGTCCGCCACAGGTCCGCCCCCGCGATCGTCAGTTCGTCTCCGTACTCAGTACGGGCATTTCTTGTCCGACATGTAGTCGTGAACCTTGATCTTGCCGGAAATGATGTCGTCGGAGGCCTTCTTGACGGCAGTCATCATCGCGTCGTCGATCAGCGGCTTGTTGTTGTCGTCAAGCGCCCAGCCGACGCCGCCCTGGGCGAGACCGAGAACTTGCACGCCCGGCTTGAAGGCATCCTTCATGGCGCTTTCAAACGTGGTGTAGGCCGCGATATCGACGCGCTTCAGCATCGAGGTCAGGACCTTGCCCGGATGCAGGTGGTTCTGGTTGGAGTCGACACCGATGCCGAGCTTGCCGGCGTCGGCGGCTGCCTGGAGCACTCCGAGGCCTGTACCGCCGGCCGCGTGATAGACGACATCAGCGCCGCTGTTGAACTGGCTCTTGGCCAGCTCGCCGCCCTTGACCGGGTCGGTCCAGGCCGCGCCGGTGGTCCCGGTCATGTTCTGCAGGACTTCCGCGTCACCCTTCACCGACTTCACACCGCCGACATAGCCGCAGGCGAACTTGCGAATGAGCGGAATGTCCATGCCGCCGACAAAGCCGACCTTGCCGGATTTCGATGCCATGGCCGCCAGGACGCCGACCAGATAGCTGCCTTCATGCTCCTTGAAGACGATGGAGCTGACATTCGGTTTGTCGACGACCATGTCGATGATGGCGAATTGTATCTTCGGAAACTCGGTCGCGACCTTCTCGACGGCGGCCGCATGTGCGAAGCCGACAGCCACGATCGGGGTAAACCCGCGCCTGGCGAAGTTCCGCAGCGCCTGTTCGCGCTGGCTGTCGTTCTGGATCTCGAAATCGCGATAGGCGATCCCGGTGTCTTTCTTGAATTTCTCCGCGCCGTTGTAGACGCCTTCATTGAAGGATTTGTCGAACCGTCCGCCGAGGTCATAGACGATGGCGGGTTTGATCTCCGCGGCGTGGGCCGCAACGGCCAGCAACAGCGAAATGATGACTGTGTTCACCAGTCTGAGGAACATGCGAGCACTCCCTGAGTTTTCGGTCTTTTCCCATCGGTTTCGGGGTCTTGTTCGGCCGCATTCACCGTTGTCTTTTGACCCGTCACCTAACTCTTGCAACTGGCAGATTACACAACACGCGTCCGGATTGTAACGCCAATTGTGTCCCAGCCGTCCGGGCCGGCGGAAACCGCCCGGCGGTCAAACGATACGCAACGTCAACCCTCGAGGGGCTGATGCAATGTCAATCCGGGTTTTGCGAATGAGATGGAAATGGCGGGAGTGACGGGACTCGAACCCGCGGCCTCTGGCGTGACAGGCCAGCGCTCTAACCAAACTGAGCTACACCCCCTATGCAGCGCCCACGAAGACGCCTGAGGTGCGCGTGGTGTATGTCACAGCGATGGCTAAGTCAAGCGGTCGGTTGCGGTCCGGAAACACTTTTTCAGCGCGCCGTCAGTCGTCGAACGGGCCACCCCTGCCGAGCGCGGTGTCGAGGCGCGTTGGAGGTACCGCTTCAGCCTCTTCCGGCTCGGGCGGTTCTTCCCGTTTTGGCGGCTTGCCAAGCCCCGCGATCACGACGGCGAGGACACCGCCGAGAATGCCAACGAGCATGGTCAGGGGCCCCACGAAGAGCACGCCAAACGTGCTCACGAATGCGGTATTGAACATCATGAAGTTCATTGTTTCCGCGGTCAGAACGTCCGAATAAACGCAGGCGATTTCCGGGCAGGCGTCGATGGCTTCCGCCATGGTGCCGGCAAAGATGAAAAGCGGATGGGCAAACAGCCCCGCAAGCGCACCGGCCAGCCCTCCACGTAACGCGAGAATCCGTGTCCCCCGGGCAACCAGGATCTGCCAGAACAGCCACGTCGACACGACTGCCGCGAGTGCGGCGAGTACGAGCGTCCGCATCGAGACGAAGTCCTCGCTGTCGTAGCCGAGCACGGTATAGGTGATGAAACTGGCGCATGCAGCCGCCAGCACGAGCGCGATGAACTGGCCGTTATACTTGAGCACGAAGGACATGAGTCCGTTCTAGCCTTCCTGTGCTTGATTTGCATCCGAAATGGATGAGACAGAGTGACGGGCCTCACCACTGAGCGCGCCATTCCGAAACTGTGTCGAGGAATTGGTGGGCGGTGACGGGCTCGAACCGCCGACCCTCTCGGTGTAAACGAGATGCTCTTCCAACTGAGCTAACCGCCCTCTTGCCGTTCGCGGCGAACGCATCGTTGATTTAAGGCTTCGCCGCCTTCGGGGCAACAAAAAACCCGACCGCCGCATTTCGCGCCAGCCGGGTTTGTCGCAGTGTCCGGATCCGGAACCGGGATCTCTCAGCCCTCGCTCCCGATTCCGTCCGGACCGAATGACCGGTTAAATGTTGACAGCGTCCTTCAACGGTTTGCCGGCCTTGAACTTCGGGTTCTTGGACGGCGGGATGAAGATCTTCTCGCCGGTGCGCGGGTTGCGCCCTTCAGACGCCGCGCGCTGGGTCACCGAGAACGTTCCGAATCCGACCAGCCGAACTTCATCACCGGACTTCAGAGCATTGGTGATGGTGTCGAGCGTGGCCTCGATGGCATCACTCGCATCGGTCTTCGACATGTTCGCCGCTTCCGCGACTTTGGCAACCAGATCATTTTTGTTCACGATCTTTTCCTCTCTTGCTGTGGCCTCTGAATCATTCGGAAATCGTGTGGCCGAGACCCATGCTCAATAGAAATTCCGCAGAAAAGCAAGCTTTTTGTGGCCAAAACGCCCGAATTGGAGCCATTTCAACCACTTGATGCCCCAATAAGTGCAAAACAGGCGGCCCAACTGGGGGCCGCCTGGCAATTTTTGGCCGTTTTCAGCCCGTTTCGCGAATCACGCGACGGGCCGGTTTTTGGCGCTAATGTGCGGTCAAACCGGACGCTGAATCATCGTCACCGACCACGGAAGACTGATGGGATTCAGCCTGGCTTTCATCCCATTCGATCGGCTCCGGCTGGTTGACCAGCGCGTGTTTCAGAACCTCGTCGATGAACGAGACCGGTACGATGTCGAGATCACTCTTCACGTTGTCCGGGATCTCCGCCAGATCCTTGGCGTTCTCCTCGGGGATCAGAACTTTCTTGATCCCGCCACGCAGTGCGGCAAGGAGCTTCTCCTTCAGACCACCGATCGGCAAAACGCGTCCGCGCAGGGTAATTTCGCCGGTCATGGCAATATCCTTGCGCACCGGGATTCCGGTCATGATCGAGACGATCGCGGTCGCCATGGCAACACCTGCGGAAGGTCCGTCCTTCGGCGTTGCGCCTTCCGGCACGTGGACATGGATGTCCTTGCGGTCGAACAGCGGCGGCTCAATGCCGAAGTCGGTTGCCCGGGACTTCACATAGGAGTTGGCCGCCGAGATCGATTCCTTCATCACGTCGCGCAGGTTGCCCGTCACAGTCATCTTGCCCTTGCCAGACAGCATGACACCTTCGATGGTCAGCAGTTCGCCGCCCACCTCAGTCCAGGCGAGCCCGGTCACGACACCGACCTGATCCTCCTGCTCGGCCTCGCCGAACCGGAATTTCGGGACACCGGCGAAGTCTTCCAGGTTCTTGACGGTGACCTTGACGGACTTCTTCTTGGCATCGGTGAGGATCGCCTTGATCGCCTTACGGGCGAGATTGGCGATTTCCCGCTCGAGGTTTCTGACGCCCGCCTCGCGGGTATAACGCCGGATGACCTCACGCAGAGCCTCGTCATCGATGGACCATTCCTTGGTCTTCAGCCCGTGGGCCTTCAATTGGTTCGGAATGAGGTGACGGCGCGCAATTTCAACCTTCTCGTCCTCGGTGTACCCGGCGATGCGGATAACCTCCATGCGATCCATCAGCGGACCGGGGATATTGAGGGTGTTGGCGGTCGTCACGAACATCACGTTCGAGAGGTCGTAGTCGACCTCCAGATAATGGTCGTTGAACGTGTTGTTCTGCTCAGGATCGAGCACTTCGAGCAATGCCGAAGACGGGTCACCGCGGAAGTCCGCGCCCATCTTGTCGATCTCGTCCAGCAGGAACAGCGGGTTCGACTTTTTCACCTTCTTCATCGACTGGATGACCTTGCCGGGCATCGAGCCGATATAGGTGCGCCGGTGACCGCGGATCTCGGCCTCGTCACGCACACCGCCGAGCGACATGCGCACGAACTCGCGCCCCGTGGCACGCGCGATCGACTTGCCAAGCGAGGTCTTGCCGACGCCGGGCGGGCCGACCAGGCAGAGGATCGGACCCTTGAGCTTATTGGTCCGCTGCTGAACGGCGAGGTACTCGAGAATGCGCTCCTTGACCTTATCCAGGCCATAGTGATCCGCATCGAGGATCTCTTCGGCCTTCATGAGGTCTTTCTTCACGCGGCCGCGGATGTTCCACGGAATGTTGAGCAGCCAGTCCAGATAGTTCCGGACGACGGTTGCTTCCGCAGACATCGGGCTCATCTGACGCAGCTTCTTGAGCTCGTTCTGGGCCTTCTCCTTCGCTTCCTTGGAAAGCTTGGTCTGCTCGATCTTCTCTTCGAGCTCGGCCAGTTCGTCCTTGCCGTCCTCGCCGTCGCCAAGTTCCTTCTGAATGGCCTTCATCTGCTCGTTCAGATAGTACTCGCGCTGGGTCTTCTCCATCTGGCGCTTGACCCGGCTGCGGATCTTCTTTTCGACCTGCAGCACGCTGATCTCGCTCTCCATGAGGGCATAGACCTTCTCCAGGCGCTCAGGAATGGCAATGACCTCGAGCAGTTCCTGCTTCTCCGAGATCTTGATGGCCAGATGCGAAGCGATCGTGTCGCCGAGCTTCGAATAGTCATCGATCTGCGTGACCGATCCCAGAACCTCCGGCGGAACCTTCTTGTTCAGCTTCACGTAGCTTTCGAACTGGGCAATCGCGGAACGGGCAAGCGCCTCCATCTCGTCGTCGCTGCCCGGTACGTCGTGGAGAACTTCCGCCTCGGCTTCATAGAAGTCGGCATTGTCCGTGTATTTCAGAAGTTTGGCGCGCTCGGAGCCCTCGACGAGAACCTTGACGGTACCATCCGGCAGCTTGAGGAGCTGCAGCACGGAAGCCACGGTGCCCATCGTATAAATGCTTTCGGGCGACGGATCGTCGTCCGCGGCGTCCTTCTGTGTCACAAGCAGGATCTGCTTGTCGTCACGCATCACCTGTTCAAGAGCATTGATCGACTTTTCCCTGCCTACAAACAGGGGAACGATCATATGCGGAAACACCACGATGTCGCGCAAAGGCAGAACCGGATAGACATCCGCAGGACCACCGCTGCCGATTTCAGGTGCTGTTTCGCTTTTATCGGTCATTTTGGGTCGAACCTTTCATTCGATTGGTCTCAACCGTGCCCGGGGGGAGTAGTGGCGCACGGCCTTCGTCTGGTGCAATCGGACCCCATAATCAATAGCAAATACGGTCTGACCGGAGGAGTGGTCTGACACGCAAATACTCAGGGAATCACTACCACGACCCAGCTACAAATAGGTGGCCACCATAGCAGCACACGTCAAGTGCTGTAACACACCTTTCGACGACGTGTTTAAGAGATTGTACTGCCGTACAGGTGGTCAGGCGCTGGATTCGACGTCCTCGGCCCGATCCGCATAAATATGCAGCGGACTGGCATCGCCATCGACGACGTCGTGCGAGATCACGACCTCTTCAACGCCCTCGAGAGCCGGCAGTTCGTACATGGTATTCAAAAGGATTGATTCCATGATCGACCGCAGTCCGCGGGCGCCGGTCTTGCGCTCGATCGCCTTTTTGGCAATCGAGGCCAGAGCATCGTCTGCGAACGTCAACCGGACGTCTTCCATCTCGAACAGACGCTGGTACTGCTTGACCAGAGCGTTCTTCGGCGATGTCAGGATCTGAATGAGCGCGTCCTCGTCGAGGTCCTCAAGCGTTGCGAGAACCGGGACACGACCGACGAATTCCGGGATCAGACCGAACTTGAGCAGATCCTCAGGCTCGACCATCTTCAGCAGTTCGCCAGTCTGGCGCTCGTCTTCGGCTTCGACATGGGCGCCAAATCCGATCGACGTGCTCTTGCCACGCTGGGCGATGATCTTTTCAAGACCCGCGAATGCGCCACCGCAGATGAAGAGGATATTCGTGGTGTCGACCTGGAGGAATTCCTGTTGCGGATGTTTGCGGCCACCCTGCGGCGGAACGCTCGCAACGGTTCCTTCCATGATCTTGAGCAGTGCCTGCTGGACACCCTCGCCCGAAACATCCCGGGTGATCGACGGGTTGTCCGCCTTGCGGCTGATCTTGTCGACCTCGTCAATGTAGACGATGCCGCGCTGCGCGCGCTCGACATTGTAGTCGGCCGACTGCAGCAGCTTCAGAATAATGTTCTCGACATCCTCGCCGACGTAACCCGCTTCGGTCAGCGTCGTGGCGTCCGCCATCGTGAAGGGGACGTCCAGAATGCGCGCCAGTGTCTGGGCCAGAAGCGTCTTGCCGCAACCTGTCGGACCGATCAGGAGGATGTTGGACTTGGCCAACTCGACGTCATTGTTCTTCGTCGCGTGGTTCAGCCGCTTGTAGTGGTTGTGCACGGCAACGGACAGCACGCGCTTGGCGTGGCCCTGGCCGATCACATAATCATCAAGGACTTCACAGATTTCCGACGGCGTCGGCACGCCGTCACGGGACTTCACGAGCGAACTCTTGTTCTCCTCGCGAATGATGTCCATGCACAATTCGACGCATTCATCACAGATAAATACAGTCGGCCCGGCAATGAGCTTGCGCACCTCGTGCTGGCTCTTGCCGCAGAACGAACAATAGAGGGTGTTCTTGGATTCGCTTCCGCCCACTTTGCTCATAAAAACTCCCTGGCCTATCCCCGAGATCCGTACTCAGTCGGCTCGCTTTTTCAACACCCTAATCCCGCAGACCTGAATTGCCTCTGAATTGGGGCAAAAAGCACTCTCGGACCTAACGATCAGTACCGACTCAGCATCTGAGCATGCTAGCGCCGGACTGATCAAGATTTCATTAACAGCACAGTAAACCGCGGATTTGCGGAGTGCCGAAATGCAACACTGGACTTGACGCCACTTCCGGCTCCGATCCGGTTCGGGACCGTTTGGCGCTGTTAACACATATAGTGCTCCGGCTGGCCGGAGGACAATAACCTCTCTTCAATTCAGCGGGAGCCGCTCAGACCTCGTCTTCACCCGAATCCGTACGTTCCGAGATGACATGATCGACGATGCCGAAGTCCTTGGCGGCATCGGCCGTCATGAAATTGTCCCGCTCAAGCGCGTCCTCGATCTTCTTGACCGGCTGGCCGGTATGCTTGGCGTAGATCTTGTTCAGGCGTTCACGCAGCGAGAGGATCTCCTGCGCATGCCGTTCGATGTCGGATGCCTGCCCCTGGAAACCGCCGGAAGGCTGGTGGACCATGATCCGCGCATTCGGCAGGGCAAAGCGCATATCCGAAGCGCCGGCGGCAAGCAGAAGCGACCCCATGGACGCAGCCTGTCCGATACACAGGGTGGTCACCGGCGGACGGATGAACTGCATGGTGTCGTAGATCGCCATGCCTGAAGTCACGATGCCGCCCGGCGAGTTGATGTACATGGAGATTTCCTTTTTCGGATTCTCCGCTTCAAGGAACAGAAGCTGTGCAGTCACCAGCGACGCCATGTGGTCTTCGACCGGCCCGATCACAAAGATGATGTGCTCTTTCAGCAGGCGGGAATAAATGTCGTAAGCGCGCTCGCCGCGATTGGTCTGTTCGACGACCATCGGGACGAGCGTGTTCATGTAGGTATCGACCGGGTCACGCATCTATTTTGTCTTTCCTGTTCGCATCTTCGCATTTCGGCATCACGCCTCGCTGGCATAGGACTCAGGCGGCCCGTTGGCGGGGCGCCCCGATGCCAAAAAAACGCGCGTACACTAATGCGATTCGTGGTCCGGTAAATAAATGGCTTGAACGCCGCGCCGGACCAGATTGTCGATCGCTTATTCCTCGGACGTCTCGGAATCGGCTTTCTTTGCAGCCGGCTTCTTTTTCGCCTTGGATTTCTTGGTATCCGACTTGGCGACCTGCTCCTCCGCCTCGTCTTCGTCGGGATCGCGGTAAAGCTCTTCCCTGTCCACGACCCGGTCGGACACGTCCGCGAGTTCGGTGATGAAGTCGACCACCTTCTGCTCGAACACCGGCGCGCGAAGCTCGGCCACCGCCTGCGGGTTCTTCTGGTAGTAGTCGTAGACTTCCTTTTCCTGGCCCGGGAACTGGCGAACCTGTTCCATCAGCGCCCGGTTGATCTCGTCTTCGGAGACCGTGATCTCGCCGGTTTCGCCGATCGCACCAAGCAGCAGCCCCAGACGCACGCGCCGCTCCGCGATCTCGCGGTATTCCTTGCGCGCATCGTCTTCGGTCGTGTCCTCGTCCTCGAACGTCCTGTTGGCCTGGCCCATCTCGGTCGTGACTTGGTGCCAGATCTGCTCGAATTCTTGATCGACGAGCTTTTCGGGCAGGTCGAACTTGTGCTTGTCGTCGAGTTCGTCGAGCAGCATGCGCTTCAGCTTGGCTTTGGACATCTGATCGTATTCGCCGACGATCTGCTCGCTCACCGCCTCGCGGAGCTTGTCCAGATTCTCCATGCCGAGACGGCTTGCGAAGTCGTCATCGATCTTCACCTCGACCGGTCCGGCCACTTCTTTCACGGTGACGTCGAACACCGCGTCCTTGCCGGCGAGCTGTTCTGCGCCGTAGTCGTCCGGGAACTTGACCTTGACCTCAACCTCGTCGCCGGCTGTCTTGCCGACAAGCTGGTCCTCGAAACCGGGGATAAAGGTGTTGCTGCCGAGCTCAAGCGGCGCATTCTCCGCACTGCCGCCGTCGAAGGCTTCGCCGTCGATCTTGCCGACAAAATCAATCGTCACCCGATCGCCTTCCTCGGACTTGCCGTCCTTCTCCTCGAAATCGCGCTGGCTGGACGCGATGCGCTCAAGCGCTTCCTCGATTTCCTTCTCGGTCGGCTCCGACTTCAGGCGCTCCAGCTTGATCTTGGACAGGTCCGTCACCTCGATCGGCGGAATGACCTCGAACGCCATGGTGAAGGCAAGGTCGGCGTCGCCGGCCATCACCTTCTCAATCTCGTCGCTGTCTTCGCTGAACTTGATCTCCGGCTGGAATGCCGGCTTCTCGGAGCGGTCGTCGAGGGCCTTCTGGCTCGACTCGGTGACCGCGTCCTGAACGACCTCGGCCATGACGCTGCGTCCAAAACGCTGGCGCAGGTGGTTGACCGGGACCTTGCCGGGACGGAAGCCGTCGAGCCTGATCTGGCCCTTCAACTCGTCGAGGCGGCCGCTGAGGCGCGTCTCCAGCTCGGCTGCCGGGACGACAACCCTGAGTTCTCTCTTCAAACCTTCATTGACGGATTCGATGACTTCCATTGCCTTGAGCTTTCCGTTCGTTGCGCAGGTCCCTGCGCCTAACCTCTGAATTCCTGTTCACGCGGACGAGCCGTCCCTTGTTCGGCCCATGATCTGTCTCATATCGATAGGCGGGTCTGGTGCGGGCGGAGGGACTTGAACCCCCACGGCTTGCGCCACAAGATCCTAAATCTTGCGTGTCTACCAATTCCACCACGCCCGCTTGCCGGCGGACTGGCCGCGCGCAATCGCGGCCTCTATAGCACAGGCATTTTCAGAACTGCCAGACGCAAATGCGAAATATTTTGCGGGATCCGTATACGCTGGTATCCCGCCATCGATCAGGTTATGGGCGACAGGCTGCCCGGTTCGGTCCTAGAGCTCCAGTTCAAACCAGGTGACATCATAATAGCGGCCGAATTTGCGTCCCACCTCCTTGAAGTGTCCGGCTTCACGGAAGCCGAGATTCAGATGCAATGCATTTGACGCATCGTTGGGCTGGGCCGTACCGCCATAGACACGGTGAACATCTTCCTGCCGCAGGATTTCAAAGAGCATCTCGTAGAGCCTGCGGCCGAGTCCCCTGCCCTCCGCCCCCGGCTTCAGATAGACCGTCGCTTCAACCGATGTCTCATAGGCGGCCTTGGGCCGGAAGCGCGTGCTGTGGCAATAGCCGGCGATGCCCGACCCGTCGTCGGCAACGATAAGCCTGTAGCGTCCGTTCCGCGCGAATCCTTCGAACCAGTCTCTTCGGCTTTCCACTGTGTGCGGCTCGACTTCGAAGGTGATGTGGGTGTTGAGCACATAGTGGTTGGAGATCTCGACCAGAGCGGGGAGATCGGCCTCGCGGGCCGGCCGGATGTCGATGGGAGCAATGTCCGTCACGTCCGCTCCCGCGCCTCGTCAAGATCGTCCAGCACGTGCGGGATCAGTTCGGGCAGATCCTCCGCGATCAGGCCCGGCCCGAACCGGGCTGCCGCATCGCCGTGCATCCAGACAGCGGCCGCTGCCGCATCCAGCGGCGCCATGTGCTGCGCGAGGAGGCCCGCGATCAACCCGGCAAGCACGTCGCCTGAGCCGGCTGTTGCCAGGCTGGCAGGCGCGTTCGTGTTGATCAGGGCGGTGCCCGCACCATCCGCCACGACCGTATCGGCGCCCTTAAGCACGACAACGGCGTTGAGAAACGCCGCTGCGGCGACGGCCTGCTCCTGCTTTGCCGCGGCCTCATCGACGTGCGATCCCATGAGCCTGCCGAATTCGCCCTGATGCGGCGTGATCACGACCGGCCGGTCCGGGATTTCGGCAATGGCTTCGCGCAATTCGTCCTCCAGTCTCTCGAATGAGGTCAGGGCATCGGCATCAAGCACCACAGCCGCCCCAGAGGCCAGTGCGACACGGACGAGCGCACGCATGTTTACGCCAACACCGCCGCCGGGGCCAACCAGGACGGCATTGATCCTGCCGTCGTCGAGCAGCCTGGCGAAATCAGCCGGCGTGTCGAACGGCTTGACCATGATCGCGGTGAGCTGTGCCGCATTGACTGCGACCGCATCGAGAGGCGATGCCACGGAGACAAGCCCCGCGCCGACCCTGAGGCTCGCGCGCGCACCGAGCCGGGCGGCGCCGGTCGAGGCCTGGGGCCCGGTGACGACAACGGCATGGCCGCGGGAATATTTGTGCGCATCGCCGTTCAGCAAAGGCAGGGCTTCCAGCCACTGTCGGGGCGTGTTCTCACCGGATCGTGGTTCGATCTGTTTCAGGACATCGTCGGGAATGCCGATATCGACAACTTCGACCTCGCCGCAGTGCCAGCGGCCGGGTGTCAGAACATGTCCGGTCTTCTTGCGAAAGAAGGTGACGGTGACGTCGGCATTTACCGCCGTCCCGCACACTCTTCCCGTTGTGCCGTCAATTCCGCTCGGCACGTCGATGGCGACGACCGCCGCGTCTGACGCGTTGACGGCACCGATCATGTCAGCGGCAACCCCGTCGACCGGGCGGCTCAGGCCAGCGCCGAATATGGCGTCCACGACGACGGCGCAGTCCTGCAGGACGGATGGCTCGAACGCTGCGGGCGAACCGCCCCATAGCCGGAACATCTCGGCCGCGTCGCCTTTCAGATGGCCGGGTTCGCCCAGAAGCGCGAGCGTGACCTCCCAGCCTTCCTTTTCGAGCAGACGCGCGATGACGAAACCGTCACCGCCATTGTTGCCCGCGCCACAGAGGATTGCTGTTTTTCCCGGCGCGTAGCGCGCGATGATGGCGTCGGCGCAGCCGCGGCCGGCATTTTCCATCAGTTCAAGACCGCTGACGCCGGAGTCCATGGCCAGGGAATCGGCACGATACATTTCAGCGGTCGTCAGCAACGGCTCCGCGATCGGTCTCGTGTCTCTTGTCACCTCTGCCATCGACCCGTCCTTCCGGGGCGTTGCGAAGTCGCCGTCAGTTGAAGAAGCGTTCCAGCCGTTCCGCCGCCTCGGTCATCACTTCATCCTTCTTGCAGAAGCAGAACCTGATCAGATTGTGCGGCTTGTCTTCCGACTCCGGATGATAGAACACACTCAAAGGCA
Organism: Hyphomicrobiales bacterium; assembly: GCA_965198845.1. GTDB lineage: Bacteria > Pseudomonadota > Alphaproteobacteria > Rhizobiales > JAJFHC01 > CBDAQD01. Next base: position 3,101,738 of record CBDAQD010000002.1, on the reverse strand, counting down.
CGGCCGCGACCTTCGCGTTCTCGGTAATGTACTTGCAGAAATCATAGTCACTGCCGTTGAAGCCGAACTTGCTGATGTCGGCTGTAAGAAAGTACGTGCCCTGGCACGGCAGGACCGGCAATCCGATGCCCTCGAGCGTGCCACGCAGGAGATCCCGTTTGCGCTGCAGGTCGGCGGCGAGTTCCCGGTAGTAGTCGTCGCCCTGATTGAGACCGAGGGCGACCGCGTACTGCAGTGCCGGGACGGTTGTGAACGTGACGAACTGATGGGCCTTGGACACGGTGCCGATCAGACGCTGCGGACCGGAGATGTGGCCGACCTTCCAGCCGGTGAGCGAAAATGTCTTGCCGGCGGACCCGATCCTCAGGCAGCGATCGCGCATGCCAGGCAGTGTCGCGAGGGAAATATGCGGGATGTCGTCGAACGTCAGATGTTCATAGACCTCGTCGCAAACCGCATAGGCGTCATGCTTCTCCAGCCTCCGCGCAAGGCGTTCCAGTTCATCTTGGCCAAACACCTTGCCGGCCGGGTTCATCGGTGTGTTGATGACCATCAGCTTGGTCCGGTCGGAAAAGACCCGGTCGAGATCCTCTTCCGTAAACGACCAGTTCGGCGGACGCAGCGAGAGAACCTTCACAGTTGCACCGGTCTGCTCGATGATCGGCAGATAACAGTCGTAGAACGGCTCGATCAGAACCGCCTCGTCACCGGGGTTCAGAAGAGCGATCAGGCAATCGGTCAGGGCCTCGGTCGCTCCCGACGTGACCAGAACCTCGCTCTGCCAGTCATACTCGAGGCCGTAGAAGCGCCGGTCGTGATCGGCGACCGCCTGACGAAGCTCCGGCACGCCCGCCATGGGCGGATACTGATTGGGCCCTTCCATAAGACGGCGTGCGGCCTCGGCCCGTACCGGCTCGGGACCGTCGATATCCGGAAATCCCTGCCCCAGATTGATGGCCTCGTGTTCGACCGCCAATCCGGACATCACGGTGAAAACGGTGGTGCCAATGCCATCAAAGACGCGGTTCAACTCGGACATTGCTCTTTCGGTTCCCCAATCGTTACGTTGTGCCGGTGAGCGGCGGCGCCGACATTACCTCATCCCGCCGGTTCTGCAGCGAAAAATACCCTTGTGCACATTTTTTGTTCGATATGCTTCTATTTTGTGCAGATTAGGTGTCGCATACACGGCCCCCCTCGCCCACTCGACACATTGCCCCTTGATTCCAAACGCTTTTTCGGCTCCGCGGAGTCTGGCACAGGGTGTGCTTTGGCTTCGAAGACAAGAGATACGAATGCGATGCCGAACTCGATGTCTTGACCGGCAAAAGGAACACAGAGGCGGAGCCATATGAAGAAAATCGAAGCAATCATCAAACCCTTCAAACTGGATGAGGTGAAGGAGGCCCTTCAGGAAGTCGGGCTTCAGGGCATTACCGTCACCGAAGCCAAGGGGTTTGGCCGGCAGAAGGGCCACACCGAACTCTACCGGGGTGCGGAATACGTGGTCGACTTCCTGCCCAAGGTGAAAGTGGAACTGGTGCTGAACGACGACATGGTCGAGAAGGCACTTGAAGCCATCCAGAGCGCGGCCAAGACCGGCCGCATCGGCGACGGCAAGATTTTTATCACCAACGTGGAAGAAGCCATTCGCATCCGGACCGGCGAGACCGGCGCGGACGCCATCTAACGGAGAGCTTGCCGGCCAGGGGGAAAGGTGTCGCCCCTGTACGGCAGAAGGACAACAGATACCGAATTCATATCAATCTTTAGAAAGTTGAGGGACTGGATATGGCCAATGTCGATTCCGTCTTGAAGATGATTCAGGACAAAGACGTTAAATTCGTGGACCTTCGGTTCACTGACCCGCGCGGCAAGATGCAGCATGTCACGATGGATGCATCGGTCGCCGATGAAGACATGTTCGCTGACGGCGTGATGTTCGACGGATCGTCGATCGCCGGCTGGAAGGCGATCAACGAGTCTGACATGACACTGATGCCCGACCTGGAGTCGGCGACGCTCGACCCGTTCTACGCCCAGACCACACTCGCAATCTTCTGTGACATTCTTGAGCCGACAACCGGCGAAGGTTACGGCCGCGACCCGCGCATGACCGCAAAGAACGCCGAAGCCTATGTCAAGCAGAGCGGTGTCGGCGACACGGTCGTGTTCGGCCCGGAAGCCGAATTCTTCATGTTCGACGACGTGCGCTTCGCGTCGGATCCGTACAACACCGGCTTCGTGCTCGACTCGACCGAGCTGCCGACCAATACGGACACCGAATACGAGATGGGCAACATGGGCCACCGCCCGCGCACCAAGGGCGGTTACTTCCCGGTCAACCCGATCGACAGCGCCCAGGACATCCGCTCAGAGATGCTGAGCGTCATGGCCGAAATGGGCGTGACGACCGAGAAGCATCACCACGAGGTCGGCGCCGCCCAGCATGAGCTTGGCATCAAGTTCGATACCCTGACGAAGATCGCCGACCACCTGCAGATCTACAAGTATGTCATCCACAATGTCGCCCACGCCTACGGCAAGTCGGTCACGTTCATGCCGAAGCCGGTCTACGGTGACAACGGCACGGGCATGCACTGCCACCAGTCGATCTGGAAGGACGGCAAGCCGCTGTTCGCCGGCAACCAGTATGCCGATCTGTCGGAAGACTGCCTGTTCTACATCGGCGGCATCATCAAGCACGCCCGGGCGCTGAACGCGTTCACCAACGCTTCGACGAACTCCTACAAGCGTCTGGTGCCGGGCTTTGAAGCGCCGGTGCTGCTCGCCTATTCGTCGCGCAACCGTTCGGCATCGTGCCGCATTCCGTTCGGCTCCTCGCCGAACTCGAAGCGCGTCGAGGTCCGCTTCCCGGATCCGACAGCGAACCCGTATCTGGCGTTCTCGGCCATGCTGATGGCCGGCCTCGACGGCATCCAGAACAAGATCCACCCGGGCGACCCGATGGACAAGGATCTCTACGAGCTGCCGCCGGAGGAACTCAAGGACGTTCCAACCGTCTGCGGTTCACTGCGCGAGGCACTCGAGTATCTCGACTCCGACCGCGAGTTCCTGAAGAAGGGCAATGTCTTCAGCGACGACCAGATCGACGCCTATCTGGAACTCAAGTGGGAAGAGGTCATCCGCTTCGAACACACGCCGCACCCGGTCGAGTTCGACATGTACTACAGCGTCTGACGGGTCCGCGGGCGGCGGCGTCGCAAAGCGTGTTGCTCCCTCAACTCGCGCTGCCCGCAGGACACCCATTGGCCGGGATCTTCGGATCCCGGCTTTTTTTGTGTGATCTCCACGGATGACAATGACACTACTATGCGGCAACCCGTCCTGAGCGCACGAATGGAGTGACCACGTGACTGAAGACCACGCCAAACGCTTTATCGACCCGACGAAGGAGAGCTTCGCACTGTTTCGCGAGATGGACCGCCCGGGCCCCGTACACATGCTCAACCTTCTGAGGTTTCGCGAACAGGCGGCATATGATGACGGGACGGTCGCGACAGGCTTCGAGGCCTATCAGAGCTACGCGCGGGAAAGCGGGCCGATCTTCGAGCGCCTCGGCGGGCGGCAGGTGTGGGCCGGCAGGCCGGAACTGATGCTGATCGGGCCGCAGCAGGAAATCTGGGATCTGGCGTTTATCGCGGAATACCCGAGCAAGGATGCCTTCGTCGAAATGTTGCGCGACCCCGATTACCGCCAGGCTGTGCGCCACCGCCAGGCGGCGGTGGCCGATTCAAGACTGATCCGGATGCATCCCGGAGAACCGGGTGCCCATTTCGGAGAGATGACGCTTACGCAGTCGGACTAGGCGACCTTTCTCGAAGTCTCCTTCACCGCCCGGGTCGCGGTTTCGACCTGCGATGTGGCCTGGGCGATGTCCGCGACATTCTCGGTGATCTGCTGAACGCCGTTGGCGGCGGTCTGCATGTTACCGGTAATCTCCTGGGTCACCGTCGACTGCTGTTCAACCGCAGTCGCGATCGACGACGAAATACCGTTGAGATTGTCGACAGTCTCGGAAATCGTATTGATCGCCTTGACTGCAGAACCGGTCGTCTTCTGGATATCTGCGATCTGCGTGCCGATTTCATCGGTCGCCTTTGCGGTCTGGTCGGCGAGTGTCTTCACTTCGCTTGCGACGACGGCAAAACCCTTGCCCATTTCCCCTGCCCGCGCCGCTTCAATCGTTGCGTTCAGGGCCAACAGGTTGGTCTGTTCGGCGATGTTCGAGATCAGATCGACGATTTCCCCGATCGATTGAGCCGCTTCCGACAGACCGGTCATGATGCCGCTGGTCTGCTGCGCTTCGCTTACCGCCTCATTGGTGGTTTCAAGCGCGTGCTTTACCTGCCGGCTGATCTCCATAATCGATGAGGACAATTCCTCGGCCGCGGACGCGACGGTCTGCACGTTAGTGGATGTCTGATTGGCGGCATCGGTCGCCGTGGACGTCTGCTGTGTGGCGTTGTCCACGATACTACTGATCTCTTCAAGCTGGCTGTCGATCTCGCGCTGCGCTTCTTCCCGGCGCTGGCGTTCCCTTACCATTCCGGTGATGTCGCTGGCGTATTTGACGACCTTGAACGGCTTGCCGTTCATGTCGCGGATCGGATTGTAGCTTGCTTGAATCCAGATCTCATTGCCGCCCTTGCCGAAGCGCTTGTATTCCGCGGCCTTGAACTCACCGGCGGCGAGGCTCTTCCAGAACGCCGCGTATTCCGCACTTGCGGCCTCGGTCGGATCGACAAACATCCGGTGATGCTGACCGGCGATTTCATCAAGCTCATAGCCCACGGCACCGAGAAAATTGTCGTTCGCCTTGATGATTGTGCCGTCAAGTTCGAATTCGATCACGGCCTGGGACTTGCCGATCGCCTCGAGCTGACCCTCGAAGTCCGCATTGCGCAGTTTCTGCTCGGTGATGTCCGTGGCGAATTTGACCACCTTCACGACCTTGCCGCCGGCGCCGACGACCGGGTTATAGGTTGCCTGGATCCAGATCTCCTTGCCGCCCTTCGCAAAACGGCGGAACTCCGCCTGTTTGAATTCTCCGTCGGCCAGACTCCGCCAGAATTGCGCATATTCATCTGACCGGGCGTAATCCGGATCGACGAACAGGGAATGATGCTGGCCCTTGATCTCATCAAGGGCATAGCCCATTGCACCGAGGAAGTTCTCATTGGCCGTGACAATCGTACCGTCAGGCTTGAATTCGATCACAGCCTGGGAGTTGCTCAACGCCTCGAGAATCTTCGCTTCGCTTGACCGCTTAAACATCTGCATAGGCCTCCACCGCAAAAGCGCCTCCGTCCGATGCGGTTCGGACGGGCAGTAAGTCTCTCCAAGACAAGCCGACAACGGGGAGTTGTTGACTTGCCGCCTGCTCACGATCCTTTGCGATTCGGATTAACAGAATGCTTACGCACATCTCTCCGCCGGGGAGATTGTATTTTCTCGCGATCGCGCCATCATTCAACCTGGAACCGGAAACCGAGCGGCACGATGATGAGCAGAACGGTCTGGATAAATGGCGAGTTCCGCGCCGAGGATGACGCCCGGATCTCGATTTTCGATCGCGGTCTCCTGTTTGCCGATGCGGTTTATGAAGGGCTTGGCGTTCTCGACACCCGCATCATTGACTTTGCACATCACATGGCGCGGCTGCGCCGGTCACTGGGGGAACTCGGTATTGCCGAGCCGATGGACGAAGCGGCCTTCAAGGCCATGCTCGATAAACTCATTCAGCACAACAGTCTCGAGGAAGGTTTCATCTACCTTCACATCACCCGCGGCACCCATGACCGGGACTATCTCTACCCGGACGGCCTCGAACCGACGGTCTTTGCTTTCACTCAACCGCAGCATTACGGGCCCGCTGATGATCCGCCGAAACCGGTTCGCCTGGAAACCGCTCCCGACCTGCGCTGGGCCAGGCGCGACATCAAGACCAGCAACCTGTTGGGCCAGGTCCTTGCCAAACAGGTTGCCCGTGAGAACGGAGCCGACGAAGCGTTGATGGTCGACGCCGACGGATACGTCACCGAAGGCGGGGCCGTGTCGTTTTTCATCGTCCGCGGCGGCAAGATCTTCGCCCGCCCTCTGGGTCAGGACCTGCTGCCCGGCATCACGCGCAAGACCATGCTGCGCGTGGCCGAGCAGCAAGGCGTCCAGATCGTGCCGGACCGCTACCGCGTCGAAGACGCGTATGCCGCGGACGAAGCCTTTGTTACGGGTGCGTCGAGCTACATCCAGCCGGTCAGCCATGTGGACGAACGTCGGATCGGCAACGGCGGCACCGGCGAACTCACCAGGATACTGAGAACCGAATACCTGAAGGCCGTTCGGGCGTCATTCGGCTAGATGACAAGGCGGGAATCCGCACGATTTAGAACGCAAGTAGCAACGCGATTACGACGACGACGATGCCAGCGACGATCCAGATATAAGTCTGAGATCCGGACGATGGCGCCGGAGCGGGCGACGCGGGTGCCGCTGCTGCGGGCGCTGCTTCGGCGGCAGGTTCCGCAACCTCCATCGCGGCCTCGACTTCCTCGGACGGACCCACGAGTTCCGCGAATTTTTCGAAGAACTGGCCGGAGAGCTTGCGGGCCGTTGAATCGACCAGCCGCGAGCCAAGCTGAGCGATCTTTCCGCCCAACTGCGCCTTGACCGCGTATTTCAGGATGGTGCCGTCGCCGTCCTCGAGCAGTTCGACATCCGCGCCGCCCTTTGCAAAGCCGGCGGCACCGCCCTTCCCTTCCCCGGTAATCGTGTAACTCTCCGGCGGGTTGAGGTTGGACAGCGTGACGGCCCCCTTGAAGGTCGCCTTGACCGGACCGATCTTGAGGCCGACCTCGGCATCCATTTCGGTATCGGAGTTCTTGTTGAGTGTGCGGCATCCGGGGATGCACTGTTTCAGGATCTCGGGGTCGTTCAATGCTGCGAAGACGGTCTCGCGCGACGCGGCAATTTTCTGTTCTCCCGTCAGTTCCATAGTGACTGCTCCGTTGATTTGTCGATGGCGTCTATCGGCGCCGATCAGATAGTCATGTCTGTTGTTTATCGTGCGGAAACGGTGGCCGCCTCTTCATCGATGACCTCGTCCGCCCGAGGCATCGTGCTGCGGCGACTCCGTACGATATCACCGATGATCGAGATCGCAATTTCCTCCGGCTCGATGGCGCCGATATCAAGCCCGGCCGGGGCGCGAAGACGCTCGATCCGATCGGCTGGCACACCCTTTTCAGCGATCGAAGCTTTCAGGGCGGCCGCTTTCTTCCGGCTGCCGACAAATGCAACGAAGTGGGCTTCGCTTTCCAGCGCGGCAGCGAGGGCTTCGCGATCGCGCTTGCCCTGTGTCGCAACGATGATGAAATCGCGGGCCGAAATATCGAGGCCCGAAAAGTCGTACCCCGCGATAGTCACATCGGCGGGCTCGGGCACACTGTCCTGGCCCGCGGGTGCGGCATGGATTGTGCGGTATCCCATCGCCTTGAGCAGTGCCAGAAGCGATACGGCCACCGGCGACGTCCCGCAGATCAGGCATCGCGGTGCCGTCAGGGTCGGCTCGATGAATAGCTCAACGGTCCCCCCGCTCGGACAGGAGCTCTTGTGAAGCTCGACACCATCCGTATCGAGCTGTTCGATCACATCTTCCTTCGGCTTGACCCTGATCAACCTCGGAGCGCCTGCGGTCAACGCGTCCCGCGCTGCCCGCTCGACCGCGCCCTGAACGCAGGCACCGCCGACATAGCCGATCCACTCGCCGGACGTGGTGACTATCGCCTTCGCACCGGCCTTCGCGGACGTGGCGTTTTCCGTACGCACGACGGTCACGAGGCAGAAGTCCTCGTTCCGTGCCCGAAGCTCAGCAATGCGATCAAGTATGTCCGTGGTCATGGTCGGTCCTACAATCGCGACAACATAGGCTCGACGGCCGCCAGTTCTTCCAGCGTGCTCGCCGGGGCAAAACAGTCGAGATGCGGCATGGCGGCGGCCATCGCCCTTGCAATGGGCTCATAGTCCCGCCAGCCGAGCAGCGGGTTGAGCCATACGATCCGCCGCGCCTTGCGGCGCAACCGGACCAGTTCGCGGGCGAGGTCATCCGGCTCGTCGGTATCATAGCCGTCGCTTAGAATGACGACGACGGACCGGGAGTTGAGTGTCCGGGCCGCGTGATAGGAATTGAACGTCCTGAGGCTGCCGGCGATTTTCGTACCGCCGCCGAACCCCTCCGTCATGAGTGACAAGCGCATCATGGCACGCATCGGATCGCGCTCGCGCAGGGCATCGGAGACGTTCAGGAGGCGGGTGTGGAACACAAAGGCATCGGCCTCCAGCCAGCGGTCGACCAGGCCGCGCGTGAACTGCAGGAAGAAACGGCTGTATTGCTGCATCGAACCGGAAACATCGAGCAGGACGACGACCTTTGCCGGCCGCTCCGGCCTGCGCCGATGCACCAGTTCGATCGGCTCGCCGCCATGGCCGAGGCTCTTGCGGATGATCCTGCGCAGGTCGAGCTGCTCACCGGTTCTGAATGAACGCCGCCTGCGGCTGCGCTGTATCCTCAGCGCCCGCGCCATGCGCCAGGCCAGCATCTCGGCATCGCGCATTTCCTGCTGATCCACCACATAGCGCAGATCCTTCCGCGCCAGATGGTCGCGACGGTCCCCCACCAGCCGGTTCATCGCACTGCCGCCGGTGCTTTCCGCGTCGCCTTCCTCAACCTGCTCCTTGGCCGGCGTCTGTTCGAGCCGGTCGGCGTCGACCGTTGCGTCCCAGATGCGGGGGCGCGATGGCTTGGAAGAACCGGGCGTGTCCGTCCTTGCCGTCCGTTGACGCGTCCTGCCTCTCGCGAACCAGTAGGCCTCGAACAGGTCGTCGAAACGCTGCCACTGTTCGTGATCGCCGCACAGGCCTGTTTTCAGGGCCGTGCGGATCACGCCAGTATCCAGAACGTTCTCGATGGTCATGATCCTGAGCGCCAGTTCGGTCTCCCTCGGCCCAAGGGGAAAACCGTTCATGCGCAGGTGATCGACAAAACCGGCGACTTTGTGGGGGATCGATCCGGGACCCGACGGCGCGGCTATCGTCGCGGCCGAAACCATTTCAGGCCGCCTGACCGGCGATGCGCGCCGTCACTTCACGCGTCACCGACTTCAAATCGCGTTCCGTCTTGAGCAGGCAGATCAGGCTGGCCTGGACCTTCTCGAGGTCGCCGGACAGATCGCCGACATCGAGGCCCGCGAGCGCAGCCGCCCAGTCCAGCGTCTCGGCGATACCGGGCGTCTTTTCAAGATCTTCCTTCCTCAAGGCCTGGACGAAGCCGACGATCTGTTGTGCGAGTTCCGCATCCACGTCGGGCAGTCGTGCCCGGACGATGGCGACCTCCCTCTCGATCTCGGGGAATTCGACATGGGAATAGAGGCACCGGCGGCGCAGCGCATCGGACAGGTCACGCGTGCTGTTCGACGTCAGGATCACATGGGGCCTCGACTTGGCCGTGATGGTGCCCAGTTCCGGGATCGTCACCTGGAAGTCGGACAGCAGTTCGAGCAGGAACGCTTCGAACTCCGTGTCGGCCCGGTCGATCTCGTCGATCAGGAGCACCGGCGGACGGTCCTGGGTGATGGCTTCGAGCAGAGGACGCGTCAGCAGATATTCCTCGGAGAAGATGTGTTGCTCAACTTCAGCGGCTTTCAGGTCGGAATGCTCGTGGGTCTTGATGGCCAGAAGCTGGCGCTGGTAGTTCCACTCATAAATCGCCGAACTGGCATCCAGCCCCTCGTAACACTGCAAGCGGATGAGCTTGGCATTCTCGATCTGCGCAAGGGCTTTCGCAACCTCGGTCTTGCCGACACCGGCCGCGCCTTCCAGCAGCAACGGGCGCTGCAGCCGGACAGCAAGGTCCAGCGCGACCGCGATCGTATCGTCGGCGATATAGCCGACGGTCTTCAGACGGTCTTTGAGGGTCTGCAGATCTGTCATGTCTCACCCGGCAATTAAAGGCGCACGGAAGCCCGGCGCAAACAAAGCGCCGGGCTTTTTCGTGTTTGATTCCTACTCCGTCAGCCCGAGGCTTTCAGCGGTCTTCCACACCCGCCAATGGTCATGCGGCATCTGGGTGTGTTTCAATCCGGCATGGGCGAAGGCATCGTTCACCGCATTGGAGAACGCGGAAACACCGCCCACGTTCGGCGACTCGCCGACACCCTTGGCCCCGATCGGGTGATGGGGCGACGGCGTGACCGTGTGGTCGGTCTCCCAGACTGGGGTCTCGACAGCCGTCGGCAGATAGAAGTCCATCAGGCTTGCGCCGGACACGTTTCCGACTTCATCGTAGGAAATCTCCTGGCCCATGGCGATTGCAAGCGCCTCGGTCAGACCGCCGTGGACCTGCCCTTCGATGATCATCGGGTTGATGCGGGTGCCGCAGTCGTCCAGAGCGTAGAACCGGCGGACGTCGGTGACACCGGTGTCGACGTCGACATCAACCACGCAGACATAGGCGCCGAACGGATAGGTCATGTTGGGCGGGTCGTAATAGCTCACCGCTTCAAGACCCGGCTCGATGCCCGGGATGGCCTGGTTGTAGGCGGCGAAGGCAATCTCCGCCATCGTCTTGTGGCGCTCGGGGGCGCCCTTGACGACGAAACGGTCCACATCCCATTCGAGATCGTCGTCGTGCACCTCGAGCAGATAGGCGGCGATCATCTGCGCCTTGGCGCGGATCTTCCGGCCCGCCATTGCCGTGGCTGCCCCGGCCACAGGCGTTGAACGTGATCCATAGGTCCCGAGACCGTAGGGTGCTGTGTCCGTGTCACCCTCCTCCACCGTGATGTTCTCGGCTGGCAGGCCGATCTCGCTGGCGAGGATCTGGGCGAAGGTGGTAGCATGGCCCTGGCCTTGCGAGATCGTGCCGAGCCGCGCAATCGCGCTGCCGGTCGGATGGATCCTGATCTCGCAGGAGTCGAACATGCCCAAGCCCAGGATGTCGCAGTTCTTGACCGGTCCGGCACCGACAATCTCCGTGAAGAAGGCCACGCCAACCCCCATGAGGCTGCGGGTTTCGCCGTTGGCGAACGCTTCACGGTTCGCCTTCTGCTCGGCGCGCAAGCCTTCATAGTCGACGGTCTGGAGCGCCTTCTCCATGGCGGTGTGATAGTCGCCGCTGTCGTACTCCCAGCCCAGCGCCGATGTATAGGGGAACTGCTCCGCCTTGATGAAGTTCTTCATCCTGAGCTCGGCCGGATCCATGTCTAGCTTTCTCGCCAGCACATCGATCATGCGCTCGATGAAGTAGGACGCCTCCGTCACCCGGAATGAACAGCGATACGCAACCCCGCCCGGCGCCTTGTTGGTGTAGACGCCGTCGACGGAGAGATAAGCTACGGGAATGTCATAGGACCCCGTGCAGATGTTCATGAAACCGGCAGGGAACTTGGTCGGATCCGCGCAGGCGTCAAACGCGCCGTGATCGGCGAGCACGTAGCACCTCAATCCGGTGATCTTGCCGTCGCTGGTTGCGGCGATCTCTCCGGTCATGTGGTAGTCGCGGGCAAACGCGGTCGCAGAGAGATTTTCAATGCGGTCCTCGACCCACTTGATCGGCACGCCGGTCACGATCGAGGCGACAATGGCGCAGATGTAACCCGGATAGACGCCGACCTTGTTGCCGAAGCCGCCGCCGATGTCCGGCGAGATAATGCGGATGTTGTGCTCCGGAATCGTCGAGATCAGGGAGGCCACCGTACGCACGGCGTGCGGCGCCTGGAACGTTCCCCAGACCGTGAGCTTGCCGTTGACCTTGTCCATCGAGGCGACGCAGCCGCAGGTCTCGAGCGGACAGGGATGGACGCGCTGGTACGTGATCTCTTCCGTCGCCACGACCTCGGCGCTCTCCAGCGCCTGTGCCGTCGCATCGGCATCGCCGGATTCCCACATGAAAATGTGGTTCTTGTGTTTGCGCGGACCGTGTGCGCCTTCCATCTTGTCGGCGATGTCCTCGCGCAGCACCGGGGCGTCGTCGTCCATGGCCTTGCGCGGATCGACCAGAGCCGGCAGTTCCTCATAGTCGACCTCAACCAGGTCTACGGCATCGGCTGCGATGTACCGGTTCTCGGCGACGACGAAGGCCACCTCCTGGCCCTGGAACAGGACCTTGTCGCCTGCGAGCACCGCCTGGACGTCGCCCGCCAGTGTCGGCATGTAATCGAGATTCAGAGGCTTGAGGTCTTCAGCCGTAATCACGGCGGCGACGCCCGGCAGTGCGAGTGCTGCCTCCGCGTTGATCGACTTGATCCGCGCGTGACCGTAAGGCGAGCGGACGAAATCGCCGAACAGCATGCCCGGCAGCTTGAGGTCGTCGACGTAGTTGCCCTTGCCCTGGGTGAAGCGTGCGTCCTCGACGCGCTTGCGCGAAGACCCGAGGCCCTGGAGTTTTTCTGCCCGCTCTTCGGCGGTCGGCACCTGAACGTTCATTCTGCGGCCTCCTTGGCGGAATTGAGCTGATTGGCGGCGGCCTGCACGGCCTTGACGATGTTCTGGTAGCCGGTACAGCGGCACAGGTTGCCCGAGATGCCGTAGCGGATTTCCTCTTCGCTCGGATCCGCATTTTCCTGCAGAAGGCGGTAGGCCCGCGTGATCATGCCGGGCGTACAGAAGCCGCATTGCAGACCGTGGTGTTCGCGAAATGCCTCCTGGAGCGCGTGGAGCGTGCCGTCGGCATTGGCGATCCCTTCGATCGTCGTCACGTCGGCTCCGTTGGCCTGTGCAACGAAGACCGTGCAGGACTTCACTGACTTGCCGTTCATGTCGACGGTGCAAGCGCCGCAGTGGCTGGTCTCGCAACCGATGTGCGGGCCCGTCAGTTCAAGGTCCTCGCGGAGGAAGTGGACGAGAAGCGTGCGCGGTTCGGCGAGCCCCTCGACCTCGCGACCGTTCACGGTCATTTTCACATGCATCTTGCTCATGGGTGTTTCCTGAATTCGTATTGATCTTTAGGACGATGCGCGGCCGCGGGCTTCTTCGATCGCCCTGCGGACCATGACGCCGGCCACCTTCGTGCGGAAGTCTGCGGGACCCCGGCCATCGGTGGCCGGTGCGGTGATCGCCATGGCCGCCGCGACAGCGGCACTGATGGCAGCATCGTCGACGCTCGTTCCGACGAGGGCCTGACCCGCGGCGTCCGCGTATAACGGCGTGTCGCCCACATTCGTCAGCGCAATCGACGCGGCAGAACAGGACCCGCCGCTCATCGACAGGATCACGGCAGCGGCGGCCGTCGCGTAATCGCCAATCTTGCGCTTCTGCTTCTGGTAGGACGCGCCATGACCGGCAGCCGGTGTCGGAAGCTTCACGGCCGTCAAAAGCTCGTTTTCCTCGAGCGCAGTAAAGAAGGCGGCCTCATAGAAGTCGCGGGCCGAGACCTCCCGTTCTCCTGATGGGCCTTTCAGCACGTAGGACGCGTTCAACGCCTGCATGACGGCGGGCATGTCATTGCCGGGATCGCCGTTGGCGACGTTACCGCCGAGCGTGCCGCAGTTGCGCACCTGCGGATCAGCGATCTGGAGCGCCGTTTCTTTCAGAATGGGGCATTTCGACGTCAGAAGATCGGACCCGATGATTTCGGTCTGGGTCGTGGTCGCGCCGATGGCGAGCGTGTCACCGTCCTCGCGGATGTAGCTGAGTTCGCTGACATCCTGCAGGTCGATCAGATGCTCAGGCTGGGCCATCCTCAGTTTCATCATCGGAATGAGGCTGTGGCCGCCGGCAACGACGCGCGCATCGTCACCCAGGCTGCTCAACAGGCCGACTGTCTCATCGACCGAACTCGGGCGATGGTATTCGAATTGTTCGGGTATCATTGTTTCCTCCGCGAGCGGTTTTCCGCGGACCCTAAGGCCGTCTCGACCGATTTGCGGAGCATCAATGAACAGGGATGGGCCTTGCTGCACGAATTGCGTGCTCAGCGCACGAACTGCGGCTGCCGATCAGTCCAGACCGAGAATCTGCTTGATCTGCGGAACGCGGGACCGGCTGACCGGAATCCTGCATTCATCATCCGCGTCCATGACGCAGAACGCCTTGTCGCCGCTCTTGCTGAATCCGGCGATGTGTTCGACGTTGACGAGATAGCTGCGATGCGTGCGCAGGAACATCTCCGCGTCGAGATGATCCTCGACGCGCGAAATCGGCCACGGACAGAAATATTCGTCCGTCTTGTTCTGGATGCGCGTGTAATGGCCGTCGGCCTTTACGGCCACCACGCTGTCCGCCTGGATGAACCGCGTCGTGTTGTTCTGCTGGTACGGCAACCGGTTATGACGCGGCAGCGGATCGACCTGGAATTGTTCTGCCCCGGCGTCTTCCCCGTCCGGTGCCGGGGCAACACCATTCTGCGGGGCGACGTCTTGCGCCTCGGCGAAATGCGCGCCGTTCCCGTTTGCATAGGCGGGCACCGGCGCTGCGGCGGACGCCGGCTGTGCGGTCGTGTTCTTTTCGACCGGAATGGCCGTCAGCAGGAAAAGGCCGCAAATGATGAAGGCCGAGAGCGAGACGAGCAGCGCCAGGTTACCGGTCGACAGCACCGGATCCTCGATCAGGACAACTTCGACCGCCAGCGAGAAGCGCGTGTAGATCATCGCCGTGTAGTGCATGGCCGAGATCGTGATGCCGAGCATTATCGAGCCGATGGCGATCTGCGCGAGCGTCCGTTTCTGGTAGGCGAGCCACAGCGCACAGATCGACGACCCGATCGAGATCAGCGTGGACAGGAAATAACCGGCCGGCTCGTAGGTGACGATGCAGTTGCCGCCGATCGCAGACATGCCGAGATAGTGCATCGAGACGATGCCGAATCCCATGAGCACACCTGCAACAACGATCTTGGCGGGCGTCCGGTCCCCGAAGTGGAGCACGATCAGGCCGATGCCGGTGATGAGTATGGCGACGAGAACGGAGCCGAGTGTGGCGAGCGCGCTGTATTCGATCTGGGCCGGCACCCTCACCGCCAACATGCCGACAAAATGCATGGACCAGATGCCGCCACCCAGCGCAATGGCCGCCTTTGCGATCTCCGGCTTGCGCCGCGCGGGTTCCAGCTGTCCCAGGCCACTGGCAAGACGCAGTCCCGTGAACGACGCCATGATCGCGACCAGAACGGACGCGACAACGAACAGGGGATCGTAACTCACCGGAAGCATCGAAAGCGGTTCCACCAACGCTTTGTCTTGTGTTGCCGCCTGCCCCCGACCGGCAAGAGGCGGCTATCCGCGTGATCTTACTCCCGTGGCAGCCACGGTCAAAGTCACGCTTCGCTTGCCGGAGATTCATTGAAGAATTGCGCGATTGTTCTGATGTCATCCTTGCCGGGGCGTGAGCGACGGCGAGGATGAAGACAGGAAGTTTTTGAAGATGTCATTGCCGGGCCCGACCCGGCAATCCAGCGTAAAACAACTGCCTTGCATTCGAATGGATGCCCGGATCTCACCCGGGCATGACATGCGCTTTGAATACCGGTCGTTTGAAAGCTCGACACCCGCCACGCCCCTCCAGCGAACACAACATTGTGATCACAAAGGCAGTTTTATTGAACTGTGATTAATCCCACATTCCGCCCTTCCCGGGTGCAGTAGTCGGTCGGCTGATCCGGGGACCACACGGCAGCACGCTGCCGCAGGGAGAGAACACATGGCCTCGTCCGGGACTGCATATTTCAGGCAACAGCAACTTGCACAGGCTGGCGGCTTGTGCGACCGCCCATTCCGCCTGGGCTTGTGGCGGATCGATCCGGTATCGCGCGACGTTTTCAACGGCGCGTTGCGCCGCAGGCTTTCACCACGGGCCATGCGCGCTCTGCTCGTGCTGGCCGAAGCGGATGGCGCCGTGGTCAAGCGCGACGAGCTGTTTCACGCCATATGGCCCGACGTCACGGTGTGCGAGGAATCCCTCACCGCCGCAATCGCCGAGCTCCGCCGCACGCTTGACGACAAGGCCGGCCCGGCCCGACTGGTCGAGACCGTACACAAGTCCGGCTACCGCCTGAGGCCCGGGGCGCTTCGCAGCGACGATATGGAAGTGTTGAGCCGCGGCGCCCATAGCGGCGGTTTCTCGCTCGATTCCTATATGCACTGCCTCGAGGCACGGCGCACGGTCGCTCGCGGCTGCCACCGGGCTTATGAGCGGTCCGTCGAACTGACCCTGGCTGCGGTTGAGGCGGGACCCGAGTTTGCCATGGCGCATGCCGAATACGCCCTGGCCCTGACCTTCGAACATCTTTATGTGAAGCGTGCGACGACGTCGGTGGAGACAGCCTGCCATCATGCCCACCGTGCGATCGAGCTCGATCCCGGCCTGAGCATCGGCCATACGGCCCTAGGGTTCATGTATGGCGCACTGGGACTTGCCGAAGATTCCCGCAACGCGTTTACGAGAGCCATCGCGTGTGATCCGAATGACGGCATAGCGCATTATCTCTGCGCAGCGTCCCTGTTTGCCTGCGGCGATTATCTCGGCGCCACCACGATGGGCGAGCGCGGCGGCGTCCTCATCCCCGAAGACTACCGCTCGCTCTATGTTGCGGCCCGTGCCGCGGTGCGGATCGATCCGGAACGCGCAGTGCGCAATGCTTCGCTGGCGCTCGACCGGGTCGACGAAAACCTCCGCCACGATCCCGGTCAGTCGAGGGCACGCATGATCCGTGCGGCCCTGCTCAACCAGGTGGGCCGGAAGGTCGAGGCCTCCGCCGCTCTCGAGCAGGATCCGGGAGAGCATTCACTGATGGATTTCTTCCGTTTCGTCGCGGCGTCGGAACTGGGCGAGCTCGATGTCGCTGTCGAGGCCTTCGAGTCGATCACCGATCAGGGCTGGTGGCACGCCGGCTGGGTTGCCTCCGAACCGGCCCTGCCCCGGGTCGCCAATGAGCGCCGCTTCCGTCGCCGCGCCAAGGCGCTGGGACTGCGGTAGGGATTTCTCAGCCCGCCATCCTCCGCACTCCCAATGTCACCCCGCGCTTGACGCGGGGTCCAGCGTCACACGCCGTGTCCTGATATTGGGCTGGATGCCGGGTCCGGCCCGGCAAGACAAGGAATCTTTGTTTCCCGGAAGCCCGCCAGGGCTGTCCGGGACCGTTCCATACAATGGCATCGGCCCTTACGGCCCCGGATCTCGCATGCGCTCGTCCGCGGAACGAAAAGTGTAACGATGGGAAGTTATGGAAGATGTCATTGCCGGGCGTGACCCGGCAATCCAGCTTCAGTCACAGGCCTAAACACGTTGCTGGATGCCCGGGTCAAGCCCGGGCATGACAAGGGATCTTCGTTTCCCGGAAGCCCGCAAGGGCTGTCCGGGACCGTTCCATACTAAGGCATCGGCCCTTACGGCCCCGGATCTCGCATGCGCTCGTCCGGGGAACAGCAATTGCAAATGACTGAGCCGTGCCCCCTACTGCGTCTGACGCTCGCGCCAGCGCAGGAAGTCGGTCAGAAGTTCCTGGAGCTGCTGGTTGTTGACGCCCGGCGCTGCCTGACGCGGCTGCACGGGCGTCGCTGACGCCGGAGCTGGCTGCTGTTGGATGCGGGCCGCCGCCTCGCGCGCCCTCGCCTGTTGGCTGAGCGTATCGAGGAACTTCTCGAACTGACGGCGCAAAGGTGCCGCTGCCGCCGACACCACCTGCTCGTCCTCGCGCCGCTGCTGTGCGACGCGGGCCGACACCCAGTCGCGGGCGACCTTCAGCCGCCGCCATCCGGGCACATCGGACAACAGCGCCACCTGCTTCCACTTGGGATGGCGATAGGACTGCTGGATGTCGCCAAGCTGTTCGAAAAACGACTCGACGAACCGTGCCACCTTCTCGGAGCGTTCGTTGGGTTTGTCCCAGTTGTAGACCGCGAGCACGGTGTCCACCGAAAGCGTGTCGACGCTTGCCCCTTCGGCGATAAGGTTGGGATATTCATTCCGTGTGAGCTTCGACGTCTTGTAAATGCTGCCGAGATCGCCGGCCGGCGGCAGCGGCAAAAGGTGAAGTCCGTCTGACGGATCGATCTGACGGACCAGCGGTGACGGCTTTGCGCTGACATGGACGGTGGCGGCGATCTCGCCGCTCGCCACTTTTCTCAAGGCCTGCGGCGGGTCAAACGACGCCGGGACGACCTGAACGCCAAATGTTCTGAAAATCCTGTCTGCGCGCTCGAACGTGCCGCTGCCCGGATCGCCGAAGTTCACCCGCAAGCCCGCGAGCTGGCGAATGTCGCGGATGCTGCGCCGGGTGACGATATGGATTTCCTCGTCGAACAGTTTGGCGACGTAGCGAATTTTCCCTTCGATCTTGCCGTATGTCGCCTGCACGCGCAGCAGGTCAAGAACGTCGAACCGCACCAATCCCATATCGATGCCGCGCAGATAGAGAATGTCATTGACGTTCTGCACGCCGCCATCACCCAGGATAGGCAGCACCCTCATACTACCGGTCTTGTTGAGCGTCATCGCGACTTCATGGATCAGGTGGGCGCTGTCGACACCGGCGGTGAGGATCCGCACGGTACCGGCATTAATGTCCTGGCGGAGCCTCTCACTGTCGTCCGCTTGAGCCTGCTGGGCCACGGCCGGGGTGCCGGGCCAAATGGTTGCCGCAGAAAAGCCGAACAGGAGGGCGAGAATAGTCAGAAAAACTCGGTGCACGGGGATTACGCTCCCTTCTAAACAAAAACTCACCACATTTCCGGTGTTGGATGCTCATTGTGCAGAACATTATGTTCTGTCTGTGGCATGATTCGGCTGAATCGCATTTATCCGGACCCGTGCCGAACACCGAAAAAGAAAGAGAAAGCAAGAGTTTCGGGGGTCCCTGAACCAGCCAGCGACATTGTGGCGCAAACCGTGCTGCAAGGCGGTCAGTCCCGCGGGGTGCCCGGCGAAAGCCGGCGCGGAGATAGTCAGCGGAGTAAAAGAGCGTGATGAAACGGCGATCATTCCTAAAAAAAGCAACAGCAACGGGGGTTGCCGGCGCGGCGGCCGCAGGTCTCGCGACACCGGCAATCTCGCAGGGCTTGCGGGAATGGCGGATGGTCACGACCTGGCCCAAGAACTTCCCGGGTCTCGGCACTGGCGCCGAACTGCTCGCGAAATTCATCGAGCGCGGAACCCAGGGCAAGCTCAAGGTCAAGGTGTTCGGCGGCGGCCAATTGGTGAAGCCATTCGAGTCCATGGACGCTGTGATCGGCGGCGACGTGGAGATGGGCCACGGCACACCCTATTACTGGCGCAACAAGCTACCGGCGCTGGCATTCCTGTCGGCCTACCCCTACGGCATGACCGCACAGGAGCAGAACGGCTGGATCCAGTTCGGCGGCGGCCAGCAGCTCGCCGACGAGATGTATAAGGAAATGGGCTGCAAGTACTTCATCTCCGGCAATACCGGCGTCCAGATGGGCGGCTGGTTCAACAAGGAGATCAACAGCCTTGCCGACTACCGGGGCCTGAGGATGCGCATACCCGGCCTCGGCGGCGAAGTCGTGAAGGAAGCCGGCGGCGAGGTGGTCAACCTGCCGGGCTCGGAAATCCTGGGCGCCATGGAACAGGGATCAATCGACGCCACCGAATGGGTCGGCCCCTATAACGATCTGGCCTTCGGCATCTACAAGAAGGCGAAGTACTACTACTATCCGGGCTGGCACGAGCCGGGTACGACGCTCGACAATTTCATCAACATCCGGGAATGGGAAAAGCTGCCCACCGACATGAAGGCGGTCGTGGAGGCGGCGAACGTAGCGGTCAACCAGCTCGTGCTCAGCGAGTTCGTGGCACGCAACAATGCTTCGCTGACGACCCTTGTTAAGAAGCACGGGGTCATCCTGAAGCAGTTCCCCGAATCCGTGCTCGCCGGTTTCTCGACACTTGCCGACAAGGTCGTCAACGACCTCGCGTCGACCGATCCGTTGAGTCGCCGGGTGCTGGACAACATCCTCAACTACCGCACCGAAGCCGTGGCCTGGACGAGCCTATCCGAAACCACCTTCACGGCGGCCCGGTTCCTCTATTCCTACAGCAACGGATAGCCCCGTTTCCCGGACGTGGCGCAGCGGGAAACGGTGCGCCGCAGATCCGGGATCTTCAGAAACTCAGGCCATTTAGTTTGCGGCGACCCCGGGTTGGCGGCGCGCCACTACCGTGTTGCGCAGACACGCTTGATCGCGGACTGGCACGTCCGCAAACAACCTAACCCGGACATGCGCGAACCTTTGGGTGAATGCACGTTACTCGCCGACCCGGAATGCGGCGTCCCAACGTGGCATTTGCTCAGAACCGCCATTAGTCAATGAATGTTTGAAACTCGATCACATAGCCATTGGGGTCGCGCGAGAAGAACCCGTAAATGCCAAATTCCTCCAGGCGACGCGGCGGGCCGAGCAGATCAGCGCCTCTCTCCTGCAGGATCGAATACCACTCATCAACATCATCTGTTACCAGCGTAATCATACCGCCGGACGGCTGTACGACACGACCTTCAATCGCCAGGCAAACACCTATGGCGGCTCGCCCACCAACTCTGAATATCCGCGCGGGGCCCTCATCTCGCTCCAGTTCAAGTCCGAGCACACGGTGATAGTAGGCGCAGGTTCCCTCCAGGTCATTTGTGTACACCCAGGTGATCTGCTGTTTGAGTTCGGGCACATGCGGCATGAGATCAACTTACCTGCGGAGCGCTGTCTGATTGAACGAAACTGCTGGTCGATGTCCGGTGTCATCGCCATAGATTCGCAAGGCAATCCCGGCTTTGCTCAAACTGCACCTAAAATGACCTGCGCCTGGGTCACTCCGGATGGCGAGGTTGCATCACGCGTCAAAGAGTGATGTGGAAATTGCTGAGCGGGGACCCAAAGGCCCCCGCTCAGAAGCGTTTTGTGAGGCGCTGCTTCAGCGCCCCGCCAATTCAGGAATACCTACTCAAACCAGCTGTCGACGATCGCCTGGTTGGCCTGGACCCACTTGGTAGCGAATTCAGCCGGGTCCTGTTTCTCGACGGCCAGTGCAAAGGTCATTGCCGTCAGTGTGTCGGTGCTCAGCGATACCTTGGACAGCATCGCCGCTGCCTTGGGCTGCGCCGATTCCAGGGCCGTGGCGTAGCTGACATGCAGGTGCGCGGTATCCCATGCAACGGCCGCGCTCGATTTCTCGAGCCACCCCGGTGTGGGCGACGGCGGAACGATGACCCATTTCTTGGCGTCGTGAGCAGGCTCCTTCAGAACCACCAGTTCGTGGGCCGCGAATATGTAATGCGGGGTGTAGCAGAAGAAGGCGATATTCTTGTTCGCCTTGATTGCATCGCCCACTTCCTTGAGGGCTGGTGCCTCTTCCATGATCTTCAGCGTCATCGTCTGATCATAGCCGTAGGACCGGGCGCGCACCTGCTCGATCGGTGTCGATCCCCATCCATCTGCACCGATCCAGACGTCGCCCTTGCCGTCACCGTCGGTATCGAACTTCTTGGCCATCTCCGGATCTCTCAATTGCTTGATGTCCGTGATTCCGGTTCTTTCCGCGGTTCCTTTCGAGACGCACATCCCCTGGGTTCCGGTGGCCCCACTGGGGTTCATCTTTATCGACTTCTTGCCGACGACATATTTGCGTCTGAGATGGTCCAGGTTCGGCAGCCAGGCTTCGGGGTGCACATGCATTGTCCCGGCGTCCATGGCGTCAAACACCGCCTTGTTCGAACCGTTCTTCAGTTCGACCTTCAGACCAAGTTTGTCTTCGATGGCAACTTTCAAGACATGCGCTGTCGCCTGAACGGACGGCCAGTTGGGTACGCCTATGACGATATCCGCAGCCGTAGCGGCAGAACTGAATGCCGAAATTCCGGCGGCGCAGCAGAGTGCCAGTAGCTTTTTCGATTGCATATCTAAATCCTCCATGAACGGGCGCTTCGATGAACGAAGCAGCCCGAACCTGTGCTCATGACGTCAGTCGCGGACGGTCAGAGCCGGAAGATCCGGCTCATTCCGGTCCGCAACACGGAAACTCATTCGGCAGCTTCCGTGGACGTCGTGGTTGCCATGCCGGCCTTTTCCCGCCTGCCGTCATTGTAGATGGCCTTCACAATCGCGATGCATTGCAAGACCATCACCAATGAGAACGGAAGTGCGCCGATCACCATTGCCGTCTGGATAGCCTTGAGGCCACCAACCAGCAGCAGGGCTGCCACCACGGACCCGAGAGCCGCACCCCAGAACAGGATGTGCGGACGTGCCTTGGGACCTTCGTCTCCGGCCGCGTTGATCGTGTTGACGATCAGCACAGCGGAGTCAGCCGTGGTCACCAGATAGGTCATCAGCAGGACGACGATCATGGCCGCCATCGCCCACGCCAGACCGACGGAAATCGGCGACAGCATGTAGTTGGTCATGGCGAAGATCTTGTCACCGTCCGGTGCGGCGAAGATCTCACCGTCCTTCACGGTTTCGATGGCGCCTGATGCAACCTGGGCCATGGTCAGGTCGATGGCCGTGCCGCCGGCCCAGGTGAACCATACGAAACACATCAGCGACGGCACGATCATTGCGCCGAGCACAAATTCCCGTATCGTCCGTCCTTTCGAGATCCTCGCCAGGAAGAGACCGACGAACGGGGCGAAGGCGATCCACCAGGCCCAGTAGAAGACGGACCAACCGCCCTGCCAGCCTTCAAGCTTCGTCGCCACACTGTCAGGATTGCCGTCACCTACCCAGACCTTGAAGCTCATTTCGGGCAGCGCGATCAGGTAATCCCAAAGGCCGACGACGAGCGCCTTCAAGCCGAAGAACGTTGACCCGAACAGCAGGAAGAATGTCAGCAGTGCAATGCTGAGACCCATGTTCAGGTTGGACAGCCATTTGATGCCTTTGCCCACACCGGAGAGTGCGGACAGCGTCGAAGCGACCATGATCACGATAATGGCCACGAGGACACCCGCGGTGTTCGCGGTTCCGGCTTCGTTGGTCAGGCCGCCGATCCCGATACGAGTCAGGCCGGAGACGAACTGCTCGACGCCGAAGCCGAGCGTCTGCGCGACACCCAGGATCGTTGCGACAACGGCGACGATATCAACGATATGGCCCGTCGAGCCTGAAAGCCTTTCGCCAAACAGAGGCGTCAGGGACGACCGCATCGTCAGCGGCAGGCCGCGGCGATAACTGAAGAAGCCGAGAGCCAGGCCCGCAATCGCGTAACAGGCCCAAGCGCCCAGTCCCCAATGAAGGAAGGACCACTTGTAGGCCATGCGAACATTGTCGGCCATGCCGGCATTGGTAAGGCCCTGGATCACCTCAGGATTGTTGTTGAAATGATAGACCGGCTCGGCGACCGACCACGTCAGCATGCCGACGCCGATGCCTGCGCCAAACATCATCGAGAACCAGGAGAAGTTCGAGAACTCGGGAACATCGTTCTCCTGGCCCAGTTTCAACCGCCCTCCGGCCGGCCAAATCGCGAGCCCGATGCAAACGATTACGAACAATGCAACCGTCCAGATGTACCAGGCTCCGAATGATGAAAGAATAAACTTGTTGATACCGTTCAGGACGGCACCGGATTGCTCCGGAAAAGCAATAGCCCAAACGACCAAGCCTCCGATGAGAACCTTGGAGCAAATGGTCACGATTTGACTGAAACCGCGGTAAAAGCCGCTATCCGCAGTATCAATAGGTAGTTCTGTTAATGCTGGTTTTACGGGCATCTCCCCTCCCAAAGCGATAATGATGCCATTGGCTGTGCCACGATGAACTATATCAAGGCAGCCTCCGATCAGGAAGTTTGTTGGAGTCTGGATTCGATTTGAAGTGGGTGTTTGATAATGGCTGCCATAATCTGCCCTAATGTCTTCCATGAACCTTGGCTGCGGACTGCAGGTTTGATCTGCCTGTCTGCATCTGCGTCTGCGCCGCTTTCGCTCTGCGGAAAGAGAGCCGGGAGCACCAGGTCTGATTGGAACAACACGGATTGGATATGCGCGGCAGTCGCCGCCGATGCTAATCTCAGGACGTTCGCGCCGTAACAGGTCAGTGAAGGAAACCGGCCCCATGTCCGACACGCAATCCGGCCGAAGCGAGTCGGCGTCAAGTGCCGACGCCCTCGCCGGCACCACCGATCCGGGCGTTATCCTGCCTTACGAACCACGTGCATTTGCCCCGCTCGAGCTCTGGAACATCCGTGATTTCACGACCAAGCCCTACTGGATTTCCGCAGACATGACGGCCGTCCGTCCCGACCGGGACCTGGTCGATGCGGCGCGCGCATGTGTAGCCAACAGCCTCGATACCATCGAGGACCTCGGCCATCACCAGGGGCTCGGCTTTGTCGTCATGCATCACGGAACGGCCGGGATCTGGCTCCTGAACTACTGGTGGGCCTTCGATTCCGTCTTCTGCACCTTGCGATGGCATGCGGAGGGAAAGCCGCCCTGGCGTTTCCGTGCCGTCGAGGAACTGCGCATCAACGCCTGCGTCTGGGAAGGGATCGTGGTGGAGCACGAGCGGCAGGCCTGGGTGCGAACGATGCTGCGTTCCGATCCTGACGTCGCGCGGTATCTCAAGGACCGGCTGCCCCCCGGACAGTACTGATGTCACACGATCTGATCCGGATGATGACCCGCTACAAGTCATGGGCGGATGACCTGACCTATCGGACCGTGTCGGATATTCCGGAGGCGGAACTGACAAAGGAACGCCCGACCACATTCGGTTCGATTGCGCGGACGCTGCATCATGTCCAGATCGTGGACGAGATCTTCCGCGCGCATCTGGAAGGTCGCGACCACGGGTTTTCCAGCCGGACCCGGGACGAGGCTCCCTCGCTCGCTGTCCTTCGGGAAAATGCCGACGTTCTGAACGCGTGGTGGGTGGAATTCGCCGATGCCCAGACCCAGGATGATCTGGATACACCGGTTGACTTCAAGTTCGTATCAGGGGCGGACGGCCGGATGACCAGGGCCGAGATGATCCTGCATGTGGTCCAGCACGCGAGTTATCACCGCGGCTACATCGACGACATGATGTACCAGATCCCGGTCGAACCGCCGTCCACCGACCTCAGCGTATTCCTGCGCGATGGCGGCTTGCACCGGGATTGAGGCTTCCGCATTCTAACCAATCGCGTTTCCCGGCCATTGAGCCGGGACCCATTTGTCCCCTCGCCGTTCCGCAGCAATTGCCAATGGGCCCCGGATCAAGTCCGGGGAACGCAGAGGTAAGGCGATAGAGATCCGCGCCGTCATTCCGACAACTCCCTGACCGCCAGAACGATCAAAGCCAGACCCGCCAGGAACTCGATACCCCTGGAGATGCGATCGACGCGCTCACCGTGGGCGTCGACAAGGCGCAGAAACGTCGTTCGTGCGAACACCGCAAGCAGCGCCGTGACCCCGAGCGTCACCATCACGCCACCCGCCATAGCCACCGACCACATCAGCCCGATTTCCACGATTCCCTTGCGCAGGGACGCGATCATCACGAACAGGGTGAGCGGACAGGGAATGAGTCCGGCGATGACGCCGAACCAGTTGCCCTCGTGTTTGACGCCGCGCGTCTGCCAGACCGCACGGATACAGAGCCACAAACCGATGAGGATGATGATGCCGCGGCTGACCGCCTCGAGCGACGGCGCCCTTCCCGCCCCCACGAGGGTCTTGGTGACCAGCACCATGCCGACGAGCGCCAGGACCACGGCCATGCCGACATGGGTCACCGACAGGAGACCCGCTACCCCTAAGCTCTTCGCCGCGCCCTTGCCGGACCCGAGCAGGTAGGAGGCGAGCACCGTCTTGCTGTGACCGGGTGTCAGGGCATGCAGCGCACCGAACGCAATCCCGAGCGGGAGGATGGCGGCCAGCATCAGCCAGTCGCCACCGGCGGCCTTGTCCATATGCGCGACAAGGACATCCCGGACCCAGAGCTGCAGATCAAACAGGTATTGCATGGGTGAGCGGCCTACGCCCGTTCTTCAGCGGCTGGTGCGCCGCGCGATCCGATGACCGCCGTCAATATGGCAACCGCAATGATGATGCACGCGGAAAAGACGAAGACCCACGGCCCGGTCCAGGTGTAGAGCAGCCCGCCGCCGATCAGGCCGACAATGCTGGCGGCAGCACCCGAGCTGCTG
This sequence comes from Hyphomicrobiales bacterium, assembly GCA_965198845.1. GTDB lineage: Bacteria > Pseudomonadota > Alphaproteobacteria > Rhizobiales > JAJFHC01 > CBDAQD01. The sequence continues at coordinate 3,075,587 of CBDAQD010000002.1, read as the reverse complement.
GCGAATCCCTGTACGGCGCCCTGGAAGCGCTCGCCCGCGCGCCTCGACAGCACGGCCATGAAGGTCGGCCACATAAGCCCGTTGCCGAGCGCGATCAGGGCGGCACCGGCGTAGATCATGGCAAGCTCGCTCCAGAGCAGGAGCCCGAAGCCGGCGGCGAGGACGATGCTCCCGCCGGTGAGCAGTAGCGACTCCGGAACTGCATTCGAAAGCCGCGCCAGCAGCGGCCCCTGAACCAGCACCATCCAGAGGCTGAGCACGGCGAAATAGGTGCCCGTATCGGTCACGGTCCAATCGAGGCCGAGCGCGGCATGGGTCGGAAAGGCGATGTAGAAGAAGCTGAAGCCCAGCATGACCAGGAAGTTCACGGCGAGCAGCACCGGCATGTCCGGCAGGCGGACGATGTCGGCGGTCGAGACCTCGTCACGGCCGCGCAGCTTGTAACATTCCTTGGTCTCCTGGCCGAAGACCTTGCAGGCGTTGGGCATGCCCGGCTTGGTGTCGAGGATGTGGGGCCTGCTCTCCTTCAGCCCGAAGGCAATCAGCAGACTGGCGACAGCAGAGATCAGGAGCGCGGTGACCACCGGCAGGATCTCGCCAAACACGGTCGCGCCCAGAAGACCGGCGAGCGCCGGCCCGGCGACGAAGCCGACATTGGTCGAGATTGCCATGCGGCCGAAATTGCGGGTCCGGTCGCTGTCGCTGGTGATGTCGGCAAGATAGGCGTTGGCGACCGAGACATTGCCGCCCGTGAGACCGTCGGCTGCACGGGCCACGAACAGGACGATCAGCGGCAGGGTCACGGTGAACTGCCCGAGCAGCGCGGAGTCGATCTCAGCCAGCGCGTGGATGGGCAGGACGAAGGCGGTCAGGAAGATGAGCCAGGAGACAAGCGTGCCGAGCTGGCTCAGCAACAGGACCCGGCGGCGGCCGATGCGGTCCGACCAGCGGCCGAGGATCGGCGCGCCGATCAGCTGGAAGGCCGAATAGGTCGAGGCCAGCGCGCCGTAGACGATGGCGTTGCCGCCCCACTTCGCCACTAGGAACACCATGAAGGGCACGACGATGCTGAAGCCGAGCGTGCCGACGAAGTTCACGGACAGGATCGGCAGGATCGAGGTCTGCGCCGGAGCGGGCGGGCTTATGGTGTCGGTTGTCATGCGCCGGCGTCTCCGGGTTCCCGCCGCGCGGTGCCGCAGCGTCCAAGAGATGTCAATCTACCCGTTCCGCCGGAGGTTTGCTCGCCTGATCGTCAGCAAACCCGGCGCTTCAGCCGTCCGGACGGCCGTATCCCCTCGCCGCTTCGCTGCGTTGTCAATCCGCCGTCGGGATGGTTTGATTTCGCCGGGGCAACGGTTTGTTCCCGCATCCGCTCGCATTTATGTCGCGATGCCGGCTCGAACCGTTTGGGTTGGGAGCACACATATGCCGAGAATTTCCGTCATACTTGCCGCCGCAACGGCGTTCATCCTCATCACGCCGGGGAGCGACGCCAGTATCCCGGGCCGGTTCGTTCTGGAGAAGGTCTTCACCGTCTCCGGTGATCCGTCACGTCCGGCAAGCTGGGCGCGGAAGGGCAACACGATCGACGTCCAGTTCTCGCGCCGCTACCGGTCAGACCGCTGCATCGGCAACTACCGCGTCCGGTTCGTGTTCAACCGCGACTTCCGCTCGCTTCGCATCGGCCGGGAGCTCAAGATCGGCATCCGCAAGATTTTCGGCACGCCGCCCTGCGGGCACAAATGGTCCTATGCCAAGGTACAGGACGCGGGCGCCGTGCTGCCCAAACACCCGTCCGTGCCCTCGGCTTACGTCTACAACCAGAACATCAAGGCGATCCGCTTCAGGGACGTGCGCCTTTGGGAGGGACCGGTGGAGGCCGAGGCGGTGCTGCAGGCGCGGCTCAACAAGAAGGCGCCCTATTCGAAATTCTCCCTCATCGCCGGGGATAACGCGATGCACTTTATCTATCGCTACGTGCCGGGCGGCTGAAACCGGTCGGGCGGCGTTCGGTGACGGCCGCGACCACTATCCCCCGAAAGCAGCCCGATAATCCCTCAAATGTCATGCTCGTGCTTGACACGAGCATCTGGAGAAGAGGCGCTAGACCCTCGGGTCAAGCCCGAGGGTGACAAGAGAATCCCATAGAGAATGCAAACGGTCCCCGGGCCTCAAGCCCGGGGACCGTCGCGGTCGGGGGTGTCTCATCCTGCCGGGGCTGGAGCCGCAGCCGGGACGGACGTGGCGGAGGAGTCCGCTTCCGCCTCCCCCGTCGGCTTGCGGACCCGGAAGAAGATGGCATAGAGCACCGGCACGGCCACGAGGGTGAGCAACGTGCCGACAGACAACCCGGCCGCGATCACGACCGCCATCGCGAAGAACAGCGGTGACGGCGGGATCATGAGGGTGAACAGGCCGAGGATGGTCGTCGCCGTCGTCATCATCACCGGCTGCAGCCGGCTGACCGAGGCCTCGACCACCGCCTCGAACGGATGCTTGCCGGCATCGATCTGGACCTGCGTCTCGTCGATCAGGACGATGGCATTGTTGATGATGATGCCGGCGAGGCTCAGGAAGCCGAGCGTCGCCATGAAGCCGAGGAACGACCCTGTCGCCAGGAGGCCGACGGCCGCGCCTAAGAACGACAGCGGGATCGACAGGAACACGATCGCCGGCTTGGCGAAGGAGTTGAACTGCCAGACGAGCAACAGGATCATCGCTGCCAGACAGTGCGGCACGTACTCGAACAGCGCGTTCTGGCCCTTGGCGGCCGCATGGGGCTCGCCGCCGATCTCGATGACGTAACCCGGCGGCAGTTTCGCCTCGATCTTGTCCAATGCCGGCTGCACGGCCTGCAGCAGGTCCTGCGCTTGCATCCAGGAGTGCTTTGCCTCGACCGTGACGGCCCGCTTGAGGTTGTAGCGCGCGATCTTGCTGTACTGGTTGACGGCGCGGAACTCGGCGACGTCGCTCAGCAGCACGCCCGTGCCCAGAGCCTGCGAATAGACCTCGATCGACCGCAGCCGGTCCATGTCGGTCCGCTCCGCCTGCTTGGCGCGGATCACGATCGGGATGGTCTGGTCGGCCTCGCGGTAGACCGACACGGCATCGCCGCCGAAATAGGCATTGAGGCTGTTGGCGATCTCGCGCGAGGTGACCTGGGCCCGGCGGGCGCGCGCCTGGTCGATCTCGACGATCACGTTGGTGACCCGGTTGCCCCAGTTCTGGTAGAGGCCGATGGTGCCCGGGATATCGCGGAACGCCTGCTCCACCTCGCGGCCGAGTGCCGTGACCCGGTCGGGCTCGCGCCCGCGCAGGCGAACTTCGACCAGCCCCGGCTCGGTGTTGCCGAGGAAGAACTTCTTCACGCGGGCGTACGCCTCCGGGTGATTGCCGGCGAAGTAACGACGGGTCTTCGCGATCATGTCCGAGACGTCGTCGCCGGTCTCGACGGTCACCAGCGCGAAGCCGATATTGGAGGCGGAGTCCCGCGGCGCCAGCGAGGCGAAGAAACGCGGACCGCCGTAACCGACATAAGCGACGGACTGGGTGACCTTGGGGTTCTTCTCCGTGTCGCCCAGCCACTGGGTAAAGCGCGTCATGGTCTTCTGCGTCGCTTCGGTGGTCGCACCCGACGGCAGGTCGATATAGACCAGATACTGGTTGCGGTCGGATTCCGGGAAGAACTGCTGCGGGACCGCCGAGAGCAGCGAAAAGCTCGCGGCGATGGTGCCGATCATGGTCGCGGCCACCAGATACTTCATCCGCACCATCAGCTCGATGAACTTGCGGTAGGCCCTGAACAGCGGCTTGTCGAACTGAGCCTTCGCCTGTTCCGGCGTCTTCTTCGGCTCCGGCATGAACCAGATGCAGAGCAGCGGCGTGAAGCACATGGCGACACCCCAGGAGACCATCAACGACAGCAGGATCACCAGCGACATGGAGCGCATGTACTCGCCCGAACTGTCGGACGCGAGCATCAGCGGCATGAAGGCCAGCACCGTCGTCAGCGACGACGACAGCAGCGGCATGGCCAGCTGCTTGCCGGTGGCGAGTGCCGCCGCCTGACGCTTGACGCCTTCCGACATGCGCCTGGTGATGTCCTCGGCGATGACGATGCCGTTGTCGACCAGCAGGCCCAGCGCGATGATCATGGTCGCCAGGCTCACGCGCTGGAACTCGATGTCGAGCAGGCGCATGAAGACGAGCGTGATCAGCATGGTCAACGGCACCAGCGAGCCGACGATGAGCCCCGTGCGCCAGCCCAGGAACAGCATGATCATGACCAGCACGATGGCGATGGTCTCGTAGACGTTGTTGAGCACGCCGGAGACGGACTGCTCCACATAGGTCGCCTGGTAGGTGGCGAAGTCGATACTGTAACCGACAGGCAGTTCGCCCTCGATCTCGGCAACCTTCTGCTTCAGCAGCGGGCCGAACTCGAGCACGTTCGTGCCCTTCTTCTGCATCGACACCGCGATCATGATCGCCGGGCGCCCGTTATAGAGTGCCACTTCCTGCGGCGGCGACTCGTAGGCCCGCCTGATCTCCATGAGATCGCGCAGGTAGGTCACCTGCTCGCTGCCGGGCAGCTTGACCACCGTATTGCCGATATCCTCGACGCTGTCGAAATTGCCCGTGGGCTGGATCACGACCTCATAGCCGTCCACGTTCACCTTGCCGCCCGGCAAGATGATGTTCTGCGCCTGAAGGGTTTGGAGCAGCGTGTCCGGCGAGAGGCCGTAGCGGGCAAGGCGCGCATTGGTCGTCTCGATGAAGATGCGCTCCTGCTGGACGCCGCTCATCACCACCCGCCGTGTGCCGGGCACCGTGTAGATCTCGTTGGTGATGTCGCGCGCAACTTTTCGCATCTGTTCGAACGAGAAGCCCTCCGCGGTGAGCGCGATGGTGGCCACGGAAACGTCGCCGAAATCCGTGTCGACCAGCGGGCCGAACGTGCCCTGCGGCAGCTCGGTGCGGACCTGGGCCATCTTGTTGCGCAGGTCCTGCCAGATCGGCTTCATGTCGAAGAACTTGTCGTAGACGATGGCATGGACGATCGCGACGCCGGTCTTGGAGTCCGACTTGATGGTCTTGACCTCCGGGATCTGGCGGATCTTGCGCTCGATCTTGCGCGTGATCAGGTTCTCCACGCGGCCCGGCTCCATGCCCGGGTAATAGGCCACGATGACCGCTTCGCGCACCGTGACGTTGGGGTCGGAGCGGCTCGGGAAGTTCATGAACATCATCATGCCCGCGACCGCCAGGGTGATGACAATCAGCGCCGTGAAGCGGTGATTGCCGATGGCGAAACCGGTGAGGTTCATGACTGGTTCCCTCCGCCGTAGGGCGCTTCGCCCTGCATCAGCTCGACCTTCTGGCCTTCGCGCAGGAACGGCACGCCGGCGGTGGCGATGATGTCGCCGCCCTTGAGGTTGCCGGTGATCTCGACCCGGTTGTCGCGGATGTCGCGCACCTCGATCTTGCGCCGGGTGACGGAAGAGTTCCCGGCGTCATAGACGAAGACGTAATGCTCCTGGGCCTCGCCCGCGAGAATGGCGCTCAAGGGTGCCATGAAGGCGGCTTTCGCTCCGTGGGAAGACGCGAAGGTGAAGGCGACTTCCGCCGACATCCCGGCATGAAGGCCCTCGACCGCCCCGGCCAGCCTCAGCTTGACGGGGAAGGAATTGGCTTCCTGGGCGCGCGTGCCGATTTCCCGGATATCCGCCTGGACGGTCCTGTCCGGCAGCGACGGGAAGCTGACCCGCACCGTGTTGCCCACTTTCAGCGTATTGATCAGGCTCGGCGGGACGTTGGTGACGATTTCAAGATCGCTCTCGCCGGAGAGCTGGACCACGGCCTGGCCGGCGGCCACCTCCTGGAAGGCATTGGCGGTCTTCTTCGAGATCGCGCCGTCGAACGGGGCGCGGATCACGGCCATCTCCAGATCGCGCTCGGCGAGCTTGACCTGGGACGCAGCGACCTTGACCCCGCTCTGCGAGGCCTCGAAGGCGGCGAGCACGGCATCGACCTTGGCCTGCGCCACCCACTTACCCTCGAACAGCTTCTTCTGGCGCTCGTATTCCTGGCGCCGGTCCTGGTTGATGGCCCTGGCGCGGGCGAGGTTCGCCCGGGCGGCGTCGACCTTGAGCCGGAACGGCTTCACGTCCAGTTCGGCGATGACGTCGCCGGTCCGGACCCGGTCGCCCAGATCGACATGAAGCTTCGCGATCTTGCCGGCGGACTCGAAGCTGAGCGCGGTGCTGTCGACCGGCTTGACGATGCCGGCGATGAGGCGCTGCTGCCGGGCGGCACCATTGCTCACTTCCATCCACTGGATCGACCGGATCACGTTCCGGTCGGTCTGCTCGACCTCCTGGCAGCCGGCCGCCATCAGCGCGGCGGCGGTCAGGGCGATCGCGCCCAGCGGGCGCATAGTGATAATGGGCCTGATAAAGGCTTTCGATTTGGCGGACATTTTGGACTCCTCCCGCAAAAGTTGGCTTTCGTTGCCGCCTTAAGGGTGGGAATTGGGGTCCGGAGCTTTAAGTGACACACAGTTACAAGCCCGTGCGACACGTATCCTGCACTGCCTAAACGTAGGTTTTTTCAGTGAGTTAGGAGGGCACGCTCACCTGCGAACGGTCCGCATCGACAGTTCCGGGTCAGTTTTTCGGGCAATCCGTCAGCGCCTGCTTGAAAAACGTCGTGATGGTGCGGTTCATCTCGTCGTGAAATGCCGCACGGTCGAAACCCGGCTGATCGTAGGCGATCCGGGGGATACGTTTGGCGATAGCCTCGGGGATCGGTGCGAGGAAGGAGAAATGGTTCGCCTTCGGCACAACGATTTCCCTTGGCTCGGGAAAATCGCCGCGCTCTTTCAACACGCGAAACACACGGGAGCCATGGAATGCCGCCTTGAGCACATTCTCCTCTTCCGGCACGTAGAACAGCAGTTTCGCCGGCGGCATAGCCTTCAGCGCCGCGTCGGAGAACGGCGTGGCGAAGGGATCGGCGATCACGGCGGCGCAGAGCCTCGCGTCATGGGTGCGGTCCACCGGTTCGGCATAGGCCTCCGCCCGCCCCTGAATGCGCCAACTGACAACACCGCAGTAAGGATCCTCTCCGCCATGCCGCTTGCAATGGTCGACGATGAGGCTGTAGTCCCGCTCCGGGCCGAGCGCCGCGAGGACCGTGTAGCCGCCGGCCGAAAAGCCGAACGCGCCGATCCGGCGTCTGTCGATACGGCCCGACCAGGCCGGATCAGCCAGGAGAGCATCGATCACGGCGGAGAGCTGTCGCGGACGGCCGTCCAGAACAATGCGCGGGTGGGAGCCGATGTCGTCGCGGAAGTTGTTCCGGGGATGCATCGGCGCCGCGGCGATGAAACCTGCCCTGACCAGGGCGATCGCGGTGTCCCGGTGCCCCAGGGGCGAGCCGCCCGAGCCGTGGGACAGGATCACCAGCCCGAACGGCCCGGAGGCCGGTTCGGCATCCTGCGTGGACGGAAACTCTGTCGCACCGATTTTGACAGTGCCTTCGGCGGCGTCGGTCGGATACCAGAGCGCGTAGGGCATGTCCCCGCCCATCGGGTCGGGCGTGGACAGTCTGGCAAATCCGACATTGAACGCCTTCTCCGACGCGCCGGCATCCGTGGCGACGGCCATCACCACCGCCACGACACAAAGGTTGCGCAGGAGCGAATTCAGGATCTGCGGTGACTTGAATTCTGAGCCGTGCATGTCTTGGATTCCGATACGTGCGCCGGATCGGTCATCGGCGTGCCCCGAACACTATATCAACACTGCGTGTTGCCAAAATCCACGTCCCTGAATTGTGACCGCGCTGCTACCACTTATCCTCCGTCATCCCCTCGGAGGTGGGTGCCTGGAGTTATGAGGTTATGTAAGGGTGACAGTTCACCATGCATGGTGGCGAACTGCCTCCAACCAAGGTCAACAGCGCTGGTGAACCAAAAATCCTGATCGATTGGCCGTTAATAGAGGTGTGGCAACTGTGGTAGTGTTTTCGCCATCCAGACTTAGCCAAAACCGTCAGTTCTTCACCATTAACCGCGAAAAACTGGAGAACGAATGTCGTGTAGAAAGCGCCAAAACGCGATTCGACGCGACGGCAACAACATCAAGAGCGCCTCATGGGAATTCAAAGGGATCATTACACGGTGTTCTATTCATGGTCGAATGACAATGACCAACGAGTATGCCGCTCCTTCATACGAACCGCATTGGATATGGCCTGTCGAAATTTAACGATTGAGCTTGAGGAGGCTGAACGCCCGATTCAGGTTGATCAAGACACACAAGGTCAGGGCGGATCACCGGCGATTATGGAAACGATCGAGCGAAAGATCCGTGAGTGCGATGTATTTGTTGCAGATCTTACACCTGCAGTTGTGCAAAAGCGTCCGGACGGTACAGCACGGATAATTCCCAATCCAAATGTCATGTATGAGCTTGGATATGCAAACAGATCTATTGGAACTGATCGCGTTATAACAGTGTTAAACACCGCCTTTGCGGGCGCAGCGCGCGCAAGCGACCGCCGATTAAGGGATAACGCTCTTCCGTTCAATCTCCGTCATCGGCGTTTCCCGATCTGTTATGAAATTGAGGAGGAAGAGTGTCGTAAACTGCTGAAGGCCGAACGCGATCAGTTCGTGAAATCGCTCGTCAAGAGGATCGGACTTATAATCAGCGACCTCCCAAACTCCACTGAAATTCTCCACGAACCAACACAGCCAGCAGGCGATCGTCCGGGTAGTTTCTTCCGCGACCAGCAAACCATTTTGCAAGAGCATCCAGAAACCAAATGGCGAGAAGAGTCTGCTCAGATTTACATTCGGTTTATCCCTGAGCAAGCATCTGATCTTTCCATCTATGAACTCAAAAAAATCTGCGTAGATGAACTTTTGGAGAATCCCCCATTGTCGAACAATAGTGGACATCATGGCCCCAATAAGCATGGTCTAATAAACTGTTCAATTAAGCCACTTCCGGACGACATGGTAATATCCCGCGATCTCATTCAATTCTTTTCTACAGGTGAAGTTTGGGCAATTTTTCAGAGTGTTCTGAAGAGAAGCGAACGATCTGTACCATGGACAATCGAAGATATTGTAGCTTGGTCCATCGCTAAGATCGCAACCTTTGTCGAAAGATCCGGCTTTGCCGGACGTGGCAAGGTCATAGTGGGAATTAGCGGCATAGAGGGATGGAGATTTATTCCTGCGCTCATTGGCGATTCCGGGCCGGCACCTAGCAATCAATACGTCTTTCACAACGGCGAATTCAGGTTTGAACGCGAGGTCAATCAAGTTGAAAGATCTAGCTTAGGCCGCATTGCGGTGGCGGCGGCCAACCGGATATGGGCCGAAGCAGGCCTCGAACGACCGGCTGCGCTCTCCGCCAATGCTATGGATTCAGACAATTCTGGCCGGAAAGCGTATTGGCATCTCTTTTAGAGGCAAGTTGGATGTATCATCCTGTTCGTATTGATGCATCGATCTTTGGTCAGCCAACTTATTGAACTGAAATCAGTTCAATCATTCCTCTCGCCGTGTCGTAGACGGAAGCGTTTTCGATCACCAATTCAACGCGCAACCGTTTTTGGGCTGGCTGCGTGAGATTTTCGGAATGAACTTCGCACACAATGGAGCCGCTCATTGGTGCATCCTTCCCGAACTCAACTTCGATTTCGAAATGTTCGGTACTGGACCGGTGGCGCCACAGATCACAGGTTAATGCACCCGCATCAACAGGCACGCTACTGGGCCAACTATCAAAATAGAATTTCTCCGGGTCATGTTTAGGCAGATTTATCGGATGTATTGTGTGAAAACTCTCGTGCATTGGTGAAAGACTGGACGACCCGCTAATCAAATCGGCAATTGATGAATGTTGCCGAAGAATACCTCTAATGCCCTCTTGATCACGGAACAGCCTTTGAGCGGCGTGCCCTGCCCCTAACAGATCTCTCGCGCGGTTCCTTTCTAACGTGTGCATTGCCGATGCGCGTGTATCCTTGGTCTTGATTATCACCTTGCCTTTTGGGGGTGAAGGTGGCGGCGGTAATTGCGGCGTTTCAGGCGTCTTGTTGTCAGTCCCGTAGGCAGCTTTGTCATCAGAATTGAATCGATAGATGTAGATATCACCTTCTGCCCGGAAACTGACGCGCACTTTATTGGCTGGCCGTGCCCCCCTATTCTGCATCGAAAAAAGCAAAGACATCCGCTTCTTCGGTGGTGTCAGCGTTGTATGAAGAGTCGCCAATGTCTCACGGCAGACGTTAAGCCAATCTGGATACAAAGAATTGTGATAATGGGCTATTTCCTCATCCGTCGGGGGTAAGAATTCTCTTTCTTTTGAAGCGACTGAATTGCCGAGCCTGATGGTGGAAGGGTCTGTTTCACTCGACGAATTGAAATCAACAATCTTCGGGAACTGATTTTCAATGTCATTTACCAGTTCAATTAATTCGGCTTCGGTCAGCGGTAACATGTGCTGCCTCACCAATTTGATTTGATTAGCCTCTTGGTCATAATTCTCCAGATCAATTGAAATGATTGGTTCCTGTGATCGGTAATTGGTCAGCTCGTTTTCAAGTTCCTTGATTCGCTTTGAATCGGCTGATTCCTGTGCAGGCCTCAACCAGTGATCCTGGATCAGACGAAAAGGCAAATTGAGGCTCCGAGCCGATGAAGCTGGCCCAGCATCATGAGTGAATAGGCACGCGGGAGTTTTTGGCTCCCTCTTTTGTATTGCTGAAAGGATGCCAACAAGCCGGTCATCCGGTTTGTTCTGATCAAGTTGAACATTGAGTTCTTCGTCAAATGGGAGGTTTGCAGCCAGACAAAAAACCACTTTTGGGTTGGCAGACTGGATCACGATTTCATCCAGGTCGTCCTGAATCATGTCTCGAACGCGTTTGAAAACCTCGAGTGCCCGTGTCCGTGTTCGACCACCGCGTTTCTTGTGCTTGTCAATTTCATCGAGAACAGGCTTGGTAATCAGCAGTTTGATTTCGTCGCTGCCGAGTTCATCCCAAGGCAGTGATTCCAGTTTCTTGCACTCGAAGAACAGGTTCGTATCTACAAGTAGTTGAAGCGGCATGACATTTATAAACATATCTGAAAATAGGAACGTAACTAGTCAGAAACGAAACTTATGTGGTAGTTTTCCGCGGTCATCAATGTCGCGGGCTCCAGTTTTCCGCGGCCTGCCCCGGCATAGTGCGCGCCGGGGCGAAAGCTGCGAGTCGGTGACACATCCATGAAACTTCTGAGTTGGATCATCCTGTTCCTGGGAGCGCTGCTCTCGTTCATGATCTCCTTTGCGGAAGGCAGTTCGGAGTCCGCCTTCCACCTGATGGCGGGGCTCCTGATCAACCTGTTCGTGATCACGCCGTTCATCTATCTGTTCGTGAAGATCAGGCGCGCGCCGAAACAGTGGCTGCCGCAGTTCTTCCTGCTGCTCGGCAGCGCCATCGTCACGGGCTTCGGCCTGGCGATTTATTACGACGCCTTCATCGTTGCCGACAAACGTGACGCGCAGGACGCCATCCTGTTCTTCATGGTGCCGCTGATCCAGTGGGGCGGCGCGCTGGTGACGGCCTTCCTCGCCTGGCTGTTTTCGCTCGGCGGAGACAAGTCCAACACCACGACGACGGAAGCCGCGGCCTGAGCGCGTATTACCCTGTGGACTTGCCAATCAAGCCCCTCGCCCTCATAAGGACGGGATGCAACCATAGTGACTGATTCGTCCGGTGCGCCCTTCCGGGCCGCGCCCACAATTTGACCAAGGCGGCATGGCAAACACTCACGATCTGTTCGGTAAGTTCGACAAAGACATGACCCCTGATGCGCCCAAGAAGGGCAAAGGCAAGGCGCGTGCGCGCCATCCGGCACGGGACGACGACGGCGCCTACACGGCCGCCGACATCGAGGTTCTCGAGGGCCTGGAACCGGTCCGCCGCCGCCCGGGCATGTATATCGGCGGCACGGACGAAAAGGCGCTGCACCATCTCTTCGCCGAGGTGATCGACAACTCCATGGACGAGGCCGTGGCGGGGCATGCGTCCTGGATCGAGGTGTCGCTCGAGGCCGACGGCCACCTTACCGTGACCGACAACGGCCGCGGGATTCCCGTCGACCCGCACCCGAAGTTCAAGGAGAAGTCCGCGCTCGAGGTCATCCTGACCACGCTGCACGCGGGCGGCAAGTTCGACTCCAAGGTCTACGAGACCTCCGGCGGCCTGCACGGCGTCGGCGTTTCGGTTGTGAACGCGCTGGCCGAGACGCTCGAGGTCGAGGTGGCGCGCTCCCAGCAACTCTACCGCCAGACCTTCACGCGGGGGCTGCCCGACGGCAAGCTCGAGAAGCTCGGCAAGATCAACAACCGGCGCGGCACGAAGGTTCGCTTCCTGCCCGATGCCGAGATCTTCGGCAAGGGCGCGGCGTTCAGACCCGCACGGCTCTACAAGATGGCCCGCTCCAAGGCCTATCTCTTCGGCGGCGTCGAGATCCGCTGGTCGTGCGACCCGTCGCTGATCGATGAGAAGGACGAGACGCCGGAAAAGGCGACGCTGCATTTCCCCGGCGGTCTGAAGGATTATCTGGGCGCGCAGCTCGACGGCAAGACGCTGGTGACGCCGGAGATCTTCGCCGGCAAGGTCGAGAAGAAGGGCGGCCACGGCTCGGTCGAATGGGCGATCGCCTGGTTCGGCGGCGCTGATGGATTCCTCAATTCCTACTGCAACACGGTGCCGACCTCCGAGGGCGGCACGCACGAGGCGGGTCTGCGCGGCGCGCTCAACCGGGGCCTCAAGGCCTACGGCGAGCTCGTCGGCAACAAGAAGGCCCAGCAGATCACGGCGGAAGATGTGGTGGGGTCGGCCGGGGCCATGCTCTCGGTCTTCATCCGCGAGCCGGAGTTCCAGGGCCAGACCAAGGAGAAGCTCGCGACCGCCGAGGCGACCAAGATCGTCGACACCGCGATCCGCGATCATTTCGACCACTGGCTCACCGCCAATCCGAACCAGGCCAACCGTCTGCTCGAGTGGGTGATCGACCGCGCCGAGGAGCGCGCGCGCCGGCGCCAGGAGCGCGAGATCAACCGCAAGTCCGCCGTGCGCAAGCTGCGCCTGCCGGGCAAGCTCGCCGACTGCTCGCAGAACGCGGCGTCGGGCTCGGAGATCTTCATCGTCGAGGGCGACTCGGCGGGCGGCTCCGCCAAGCAGGCGCGCGACCGCAAGACCCAGGCCGTGCTGCCCTTGCGCGGCAAGATCCTCAACGTCGCCAACGCGACCGCCGGCAAGATGGCGCAGAACCAACAGATTTCGGACCTGACCCAGGCGCTCGGCTGCGGCACGGGCTCGCGCTACCGCGACGACGACCTGCGCTACGAGAAGGTCATCATCATGACCGACGCCGACGTCGACGGCGCGCATATCGCCTCGCTGCTCATCACCTTCTTCTACCGCCAGATGCCGCAGCTCATCGACAACGGGCACCTTTATCTCGCCGTGCCGCCGCTCTACCGCATCACGCAGGGCGGCAAGACGCTCTATGCCCGCGACGACGCCCACAAGGACGAGCTTCTGGAGACCGAGTTCAAGGGCCGCGGCAAGATCGACATCGGCCGCTTTAAGGGCCTCGGCGAGATGCTTCCCGCCCAGTTGAAGGAAACCACCATGAAGCGCGACACGCGCACGCTGCTGCGCGTCGCGGTCGAAGAGGACGACCGCACCACGACGTCGAAGACCGTCGACCAGCTCATGGGCAACAAGCCCGAAGCCCGCTTCCGCTTCATCCAGGACAACGCGGCGTTCGTCGAAGAGCTGGATATTTAGAGACGGGCATTAGCCCTGTCTGTCATCCTTGGCCTAAGCGCCAATCGAAAGCGTTCCCCGGCCTCCGAGCCGGGGCCCATTTATCCCCTCGTCAAACCACAGCATCCGCCATTGGGTCCCGGGTCAAAGCCCGGGAAACGGTAAGTCTCCCGAGGAACTAAGATCTGCGTTCCCCGGCCTCCGAGCCGGGGCCCATTTATCCTCTCCCCAATCCGCAGCATCCGCCAATGGGTCCCGGGTCAAAGCCCGGGAAACGGGCGCAATGTCACAGCCGACGGATAACGCTCTGCGTATCCGTATCCTTTTCAAACCGAACAAGGACACGTCATGGCCGGAGCCTGGGTCTACATTCTCGCTAGTCGAAAAAACGGAACGCTCTATGTGGGCGTGACCACGGACCTCCCCCAGCGCATTGTGCAGCACCGGAAGGGTCTGGCGGGCGGCTTCACTGCCAAGTATCAGGTCCACCGCCTCGTCCACGCGGAGCCATTCGACGACATCGCCACCGCGCGACGGCGGGAGAAGGCACTGAAAGGCTGGAAACGGGCATGGAAGATCGCACTCATCGAGCGCGACAACCCTGACTGGCGCGATCTGTTTGAAGATCTCCAGTCATAACTCAATCGTTCCCCGGCCTCCGAGCCGGGGCCCGTTTATCCCCTCATTAAACCGAAGCGCCCGCCAATGGGCCCTGGATCAAGTCCAGGGAACAGATATGTTCTTCGGAGGAGGCTATGTACACTGCGTTCCCCGGCCTCCGAGCCGGGGCCTATTTGTCCCCTCGTCAAACCGCAGCATCCGCCAATGGGTCCCGGGTCGATGCTCGGAGAACGAGAATGTTTAGCGCCGACAAACCTGAAGACTGCGTTCCCCGGCTGCCGAGCCGGGGTCCATTTACACCTTCATCCGACTGAAGCATCCGCGGATGGGTCCCGGATCGACGCTCGGGACACGGAACGCTTCAACCCCATTCACCTCACGCCCATTACCCCCTAAGCTGCCGGGCGAATGAAAAGAACCGCCCGCCATGCCGTTTGACCGCAAGACCATCCTGCCCGAGCCGGAACTGCCGGACGCAGACGCGACCTTAGCAACGGGCCGCGCACTTGCCCGTGACTGGACGGTCGGCCCCTGCCCGTTCTTGGAAGAAAACGCGGTCGACAGCGAGCTCACCTTCAAGCAGGCGGCAATCGCCGAAGGCCGGATCATGCAGCACGCCCAGGTGGGGTTCCGCGACCCGGCGAAGTCGCAGGCCGCCTATGCGCAGATCTTCGAGGCCTGCGCGGCGACAGGCGTCCGCGTCGACCGCTACGGCGTCTGCCTCGACTGGTCGATGGGCTATGCGCGCGACGACCGGGATGGACGGCCGACGGGAACCGGGCTGATCCTTAACGGCCCGGAGGGTTTCGCGGCCCTCACCGCTCAGGCCCCGGTCGCGGCCCATTTCGGCGACTTCGTGCTCGGCTTTCCGGCCGCGGTCGAGAACACGCAATCGGCCCTTGCCGCGGGTTCGACGGCGATCGGCAATCTCGGCCAGTATTTCACCTTCCGCTTGCCGGGCTACCGCGACGACGTGGCGGCGACGGAGGCGACGCTCAAAGCGCTCGGCCTGATCGCCGCCCAGCCCGTCGACGTCCTGGTGCACTCGAACCTCGACGACGGCTTCGCCGCGCTCTTCACGGACCTCGCCTCGTCGCTTGGCGCGGTGCTCATCGAAAAGCACATCGTCGAGACCCTGATCGGGGCGCGCCTTTCCCATTGCTACGGGCACCATTTCAGCGATCCGCTCAAGCGCATGGCGTTCCAGCGCGCGCTCAAGACCGTGACCGACACGCCCGGCACCATGGTCTACGGCAACACGGTGAGCTATCGCGGCGGAGATGCGGAGAACTACGCCTCGCTTTCAAGCTACCTGCTCGCCGACATCGCCGCGCAGGCTCGCGCGCCGTCGGGCCACGCCATCAACCCGGTGCCAGTGCGTGAGAACGAACGCATCCCGGACATCGCCGAAATCATCGACGCGCAGCTTTTCGCCGGGCGGCTGGTGGAGCACGCCGACGGTTACGGGCCACTGATCGATGATGAGACAGTCGCCGCAATGGCAGACCGGATTGTCGCCGGCGGGCTTGCTTTCTTCGACCGCGCCATGGCGGGTCTGGCCGAAACCGGCATCGATACGAATAACCCGTTCGAGATGCTGCTCGCCCTGCGGCGCATCGGCGGGCGGGCACTCGAGCAGGCATTCGGCGCCCCGGCGGGCGCCCCCGTGGCGAGCGCCGACATCCGCGAGAGCGTCATCGCCCATGCGCAAGACGAAGTGGCGCTGATCCCGAAGCCGGACCGGGCCGCCCTGAAGGCCGCCGGTCTCACGGTGCTGGTCGCCACGACTGATGTGCACGAGCACGGCAAGCTGCTGGTCGACGAGGCCTTCGCCCAGCTCGGGATCGGCACCGCGGACGGCGGTGTCTCGGTCGATCCGGACGTGCTTGCCGGCCGCGCCGCGGAGACACGGCCAGACGCCATTGCGCTCTCGACCTATAACGGGGTGGCGCTCCGATTCTTCACCGAGCTGAAAGATGCGCTCAGGGAGCGCGGTCTCGACCTGCCAGTCCTGATCGGCGGGCGACTCAACCAGATCCCGTTCGGCTCCAACACCAGCCTGCCGGTCGACGTCAGCGACAAGCTGGAAAACGCCGGCGCGGTCGTCTGCCGGAACGTCGCCGATGCGGTGCCGGCATTACTCGAGTCCAGGCGCTGCTCTCAGAAAGATTCAGGATGACGACACAAGCTGCTGATGTTATTGGGATATTGGGCGCCGGCCACCTCGCCCGCCACCTCGTCCCCACTCTGGCCGAAAAATTCGGATCCGCCCGCCTGCTGCTCTCCCCGCGCGGCACGGCAACGAGCGCCCAACTCGCCCGCGACCACGGGCTGGAGATCGCCGCCGACAATGCCGACCTGATCGCGCGCAGCCGGACCATCCTCGTCTCCGTGCGGCCGTTTCAAGTCGCCGACGCGCTCGGCGGCGCGCCGTGGACCGACGAGCACCGGCTCATCTCGTTCTGCGCCGGCGTGCCTTTGGAAACCTTCGCCCGGCACGCCGCGCCGGCGGAGATCGTGCGCGCGATGCCGGTGACCGCGGGGCAATACGGCGAAAGCCCGACCTGCCTCTTTCCCGAGACGGACTGGGCGCGGGACCTGCTTGAAGTCTTCGGTCCGGTGATCCCGCTCGGAGCGGAAGACCAGTTCGAGGCGGCCAGCGTGATCGCGGCCTATTACGGCTGGGTGCAGGCTCTGGTCGGCGCGGTGACGGACAAAACCACGGCGGCGGGCCTCGATCCGGACCAGGCCCGGCTTCTGGTTTCCCAGATGACGCGCGCGGCGGCGACGACGGTGCGGAACGAAACCGGCCATCCGATCGCTAATCTCGTCGACGACCTCTGCCTTCCGGGAAGCATCACGGGCCACGGCCTCGGCGTGCTCAGGGACAGGGACGCGTTCTCCGCCTGGGACGCCGCCTTCGACGCGGTGCTGAAAAAACTGAAAGCGGATCAGGACTGAAGCCAGTCCGACAGAATCCCGTTCACCGCGTCGGGCGCTTCCATCGTCGAGAGATGACCGCAGTCGGGGATGATCCGCAATTCCGCGCCGTCGATCCCCTCGGCCATTTCGCGCGACCGGTCCGGCGGCGTCAGAATGTCCTGATCACCGACAATGATCAGCGTCGGGCATGCGATCGTGCCCAGCATGTCCCGGGAGTCCGGGCGGCCGATGATGGCGTGGGTCTGATTGCGGAACCCGTCGTTGCCGACCTCCTCGGCCATCTTCAGGATCTCAGATGTCAGCGGCTCCTCGCCGACCCTGTCCTGCCGAATGAGCTTCGGCAGCAGTTCCCGCTGCACTTCAACAGCACCCTCGCGGTCCGCCAGCTCCAGCAGGCGATGCCGGTTCGCGATGATTTCCTCCGTGTCGGCACGGGCCTGCGTGTCCAGAAGAACGAGACGGCGCACCCGCCCCGGGGCCTGGCGCAGGATCTCAAAGGAGACATATCCGCCCATGGACAGACCGATCAGCGTGAATTCATCCGGGGCTTCGGAGAGAATGGCTTCTGCCACGCCCGGCATCGTGTCAGCCGTCGTGTGATTTGCGATCTGAACTTTGTATCCGGGTACCAGCGCGGTCGCTTGAGCATCAAACAAACGCGCCGAACACAGCAATCCGGGAACAAACAGAAGCGGGTACGCGCTCATATATCCACCTGTCTCAGAGGCCTCCGCATGCCCGGAACGGATCAGAGATCGCAGCGTTCGTAAATCATAATATCGGGAAATGCTTCACCTTGACGCGAAATTGGGGCATTGCTCATTTGACAATTGCTCCCCAAGCCCTATTTTCCGCAATAATCGTGGTGAATGGCGAGTCGCGGGGGCGCGGATCGTCAAGCGGCGTCGGGGCAACGGAAGGCCGTTGTCCGAGTTAAATTGGATTACGCCGATCAGATCGCACGGAGACGCATGAAGTTTTCTGACCTTGGCTTGAGCCCGAAGGTTCTCGCGGCAGTGGAGTCTGCGGGATACGAGACCCCTACCCCAATTCAAGAAAAAGCAATCCCGATCGCTCTCGAAGGCCGGGATGTGCTCGGCATCGCACAGACCGGAACTGGCAAGACCGCCTCATTTACGCTGCCCATGCTCACACGGCTAGAACGCGGCCGGGCGCGGGCGCGGATGCCACGGTCGCTCATCCTGGAGCCGACCCGTGAGCTCGCCGCGCAGGTCGAGCAGAGTTTTCATACCTACGGCGTCAATCACAAGCTCACGATCGCCCTCTTGATCGGCGGCGTTTCGTTTGCCGAGCAGGATCGCAAGCTTGACCGTGGCGCAGATGTGCTGATCGCGACACCAGGCCGGCTTCTCGATCATTTCGAACGCGGCAAGCTGATGATGAACGGTGTCGAAGTGATGGTCGTGGATGAAGCGGACCGCATGCTCGACATGGGGTTCATTCCCGATATCGAGCGTATCTTCAAGCTGATCCCGTTCACGCGGCAAACCCTTTTCTTCTCGGCAACGATGCCTCCTGAAATCCAGCGGCTGACATCGACCTTCCTTCAGAATCCTGCACGTATCGAGGCGGCACGTCCGAGCTCGACGGCCTCTACTCTCGTCCAGAAACTCGCGCGGTCAGGCTCGGAGCAGTCGGACAAGCGCGAAGTGCTGCGAAACCTGATCCGGGATCAGGACGTGAGCAACGGCATCATCTTCTGCAACCGCAAGAGGGATGTCGCGATCCTGGAGCGCTCGCTCAGCAAGCATGGCTTCGAGGCCGGCGCCCTGCACGGCGACATGGACCAGCATGCGCGCCTCAAGACGCTCGACGGCTTCCGAAACAACGAGTTCAAGCTCCTTGTCGCCAGCGATGTCGCTGCACGCGGACTCGATATCCCCGATGTCAGCCACGTGTTCAATTTCGATGTGCCGATAAACGCCGAGGACTATGTTCACCGTGTGGGCCGGACCGGCCGCGCAGGCCGGACCGGTCACGCGTTCACGATTGTGACTCCGCGTGATTCAAAGTACCTCGCCGCAATCGAGAAACTCATCTCCATCAAACTGGAATGGGTTGACGGCGATGAAGCCCCTGCGAAGGGTCAATCCGAAGAAAAACCGCGCCGCCGCGCGCGCAAGGGCAGCGAAAAGCGGAAATCTGACTCCGCTTCTTCCAAGAAGCCCCAGAGCGCCAAGCCTGAAGCGGCAAAAGACGTGGCCGACTCGCCGTCGGAAAAGCGTGATGAGAAGCCGAAACAGGCGGACAAGGGGAAAAAGCCCAAAAAGAAGGAAGCAAGCCCGTTTGGCGCGAGCGACCAGATCCCCGCGTTTCTGCAGCGTTCGGTACGACTCGCCCGCTAAACAGCCTCCACATTCTCTGTCACAGCCGGTTTGTTGCCGTGCGAATGAGCGGTTAACCGTCCGTATCGCAGTTTTGCAGCAAAAATCCGGCAATAAGAGAACTCAAACCCCTCATAATTTACCCAAATGTAACCCGCTCCCGGTAGGGTCCGTCACATAGGGGCAGCAATGATGCGTTCGATTCGTGTCATGCAAGAAGGGAATGCGGGCAATTGACTAACATCGTTGATTTTGAGCAGAGCCTGTCCAAGGGACGGCGTGCCTTTCAATACATGGTCGATAAGCGGTCGGCACCGATTCCGCGAAACTATGAGCTTTGGTACAGCTACATCTCAAGCCACAGCAAGGAACTGGTCGAGGCGGTCAATGCGGCGATCGGCGCTTCCGGGGCATTGAGTGAGAGCGATGCCGAGAAGATTTTCGCTGAATTCCTGCGACCTGAGCCGAAGGTTGACGCTGTCGACGATATCGGTCTGAAGATCAGCGACGAGGTCGAGCACATCGTCACGTTACTCGACAATGCGGCGGGAAACAGCAGCAAATACAGTGAATCGCTTGATGAAGTCTCGGCACAGCTCGGCGGGAATGTCGACGGCGTTACGCTCGCCAAACTTGTCGAAGTGCTTGTATCCAGCACCAAGGACATGTCGAAGAACAACCGGGCACTTGAAGAGAGCCTGAGCGAGTCAAAACAGCAGATCGCCGAACTCAATCTACTGCTGGACGCCGTGCGCAGCGAGTCCCGCACCGATCAGCTGACCGGCATTCCCAACCGCAAGCATTTCGACGAATATATCGACGCCAAAATCAGCGAAGCCAACCAGACCGGCGACGAACTCAGTCTGCTTGTCGGCGATATCGATTTCTTCAAGAAATTCAACGATACCTGGGGGCACCAGACCGGTGACCAGGTGCTCAGGCTGGTCGCCAACGCGCTCAAGTCGAGCGTGAAAGGCAGAGATTTTGCTGCCCGTTACGGTGGCGAGGAGTTTGCGGTCATCCTTCCCGCGACAAACCTCCAATCGGCAGTGGCGGTCGGCAACAACATCCGCGAAACCGTCAAGGGCAAGGAACTGGTCAAGAAATCAACGGGCGAAAATCTCGGAACCATCACCATGTCATTTGGTGCCGCCCGCTACCGTCTGGGTGAAAGTGCAGAGGAATTCATCAACCGCGCCGACCAGTGCCTCTACGCCGCCAAGAAAGGCGGACGCAACATGGTCAAGTGCGAGACCGACCCTGATGTCGAGTTTGATGTCGCGGTAGCCTGAAGCCGGATATTGCTCCTACCGGTCTTACTGCTCCAGCGGAACGGCGGCCGGTGTAATCGATACGGATTCACCACATCCGCACGCACTGGTCTGATTGGGATTGTTAAAGACGAACCCGGACGACAGCTTTTCGACCTTGTAGTCCATCTCGGTGCCGAGCAGAAACAGCACCGCTTTCGGATCAATCAGAATCGTAACCCCTTTGTCCTCAACGACTTCGTCGAGCGGGTCCTGTTCCGTCGCATACTCCATCGAATAGGACATGCCTGCACATCCGCCATTCGCGACGCCGACACGCACGCCGATGATCTCCTCATCGGCACGCTCCATGATTTCACGCACGCGGGTGGCGGCCGCTTCCGTCAGGCTTACGACCTTGGGTCTCGGTCTGGGGGTTTGCGTCGTAGACATTCTCTAAACCTCAGCCATCAAAACATGTTCAGCGCAACGCGGGCTTCATCCGACATCCGGCTCGGGTCCCATGGCGGATCGAATACCAGGTTTACACGGACATCCCTGACGCCTTCGACCGACGCAATCGCATCCTGGACCCAAATCGGCATCTCGCCTGCAACCGGACAACCGGGAGCCGTCAGTGTCATATCCACCTCGATGTCGCGGTTGTCGTCGATATCGATCTTGTAGATAAGTCCCAACTCATAGATGTCCACCGGGATTTCCGGGTCATAGACCGATTTCAGCGCAGCAATCATGTCGTCAGTCAGACGATCGAGTTCCTCCTGCGGGATTGCGCTGACCGCCTCCTCAGGCGGCTGTGCCTCCCGTGGGGCCTCGGCGGGGCCGGATAGATCGAGAATGTCTCTTTGTTCCGTCATGGTCATTTCAATCTACTCGAAGAATTTGGCGCTTGAAATAAGCGCGTCCGCAAGCGCATCGACTTCGTCCATGGTGTTGTACATTGCAAAAGATGCACGACACGTTGACGTGACACCGAACCGCTCGAGCAATGGTTGCGCGCAGTGCGTTCCAGCACGCACGGCAACACCCGAACGGTCAATGATTGTGGATATGTCATGGGCATGTGCCCCATGCATCTCGAACGAGATAATCGCCCCCTTCTCCGGAGCATTGCCGAACATGCGCAGACTGTTGATCTCCGAAAGCCTGGACGTTGCGTATTCCAGCAACTTTCGTTCGTGCTCGATGATGTTGGCCGACCCGACAGACATCATGTAATCGACGGCGGCACCCAGACCGATCGCTTCGACAATTGCGGGCGTTCCGGCTTCGAACCGGTGCGGCGGATCGTTGTATGTGACGTTGTCCAGAGTCACGTCGAGGATCATTTCACCGCCGCCCTGGTAGGGCTGCATGGCCTGAAGCAGTTCCTTCTTGGCGTAAAGCACGCCGACTCCCGTGGGGCCGTAGACCTTGTGTCCGGTGAACACGTAGAAATCACAATCGAGTTCCTGGACGTCGACGTCGAGATGGACGGCGCCCTGGCTTCCGTCGACCAAGACCGGAATGCCCATCTCATGGGCATGATTGATGATTTCCCGAAGCGGCGTGAGCGTGCCCAACGCATTCGACATCTGCGTCACCGCCACGAGTCTGGTCCGGGGTGACAGAAGCTTGAGATACTCTTCCAGAAGGAATTCGCCATCGTCGGAACACGGGACCCATTTCAGGACTGCTCCATTCCGCTCGCGATGGAAATGCCAGGGCACGATGTTCGAGTGGTGTTCGAAGATCGAAATTATGATTTCGTCACCTTCGCCGATCGCAGTGGCACCGTAACTTGAGGCCACGAGATTGATTGCCTCGGTCGCATTGCGCGTGAACACAATCTCGTCGACCGACGGGGCATTGATGAAGGCCCTCACCTTCTCGCGCGCGTCTTCGAAATTCTGCGTCGCCGTGTTGCTCAGATAATGGAGACCGCGGTGCACGTTGGCATATTCACTCTCCATGGCCTCACGCATCGCGTCGATCACCTGGCGCGGCTTCTGGGCCGACGCAGCATTGTCCAGATACACGAGCGGCTTGCCATAGACTTCCCTGCTGAGAATCGGGAAATCCTCACGAATCCGGTTTACGTCGAATCCGCCGACTACCGGGGAGAGATCTAAAGTGCCATCAGGCATCGGAGTTCCCTTTGTGTTCGTCCAACCAACGTGCCGGAAGATCCTGCAGAGCTTCTCTTATCGCTTCGTCTTCAATCTGTTCGAAGGTTTCGGCGACAAACGCGGCGATCAGAAGTGCCTTGGCCTCGTGCGCGGGAACACCTCTGGACCTCAGGTAGAACATCATTTCCTCATCAAGCTCGCCTGATGTCGCACCGTGCGCGCACTGGACGTCATCGGCGAAAATCTCAAGTTCCGGTTTGGCCGTGAACTGGGCGCTCTCCGAAAGCAGCAACCCCTTAGTCATCATGCGGGCATCGACCTTCTGAGCGTCGGGTTTGACGATGATCTTGCCCTGAAACACGCCGTGGGCGTCGCCGTCAATCACGCCCTTGAAGAGTTCCGTGCTGTTGCAGCCAGGAACCGCGTGGTCAACGAACAACGTCGTGTCGCAATGCTGGTCACCGGCAATCATGTAACCACCGGAAATGTTCGCGTTCGTCTCTTCGCCATTGAACCGAACGGCAATCTGGTTCCTTGAAACGGACGCACCATGTGTGGCCGTGAACGAATTGAATGTCGCATGTCCACCGACATTCGCCGACAGCGTCGACAAATGGGTGGTTGCCAGATTCTCTGCCTGAACCTTCACATGATTTAGAGTGGCACCGTCCTCGACAACGACGTCACTTGCAATATTGGTGATATGCGTCGTATCGGCCAGATTGATGTGAGATTCCAGCAACGTTACTGATGCGCCATTCTCAACAACGACAAGATTGCGCAGAGCCAGCGTATTCCTTTCCGCGCCAGAGTGGATGAAGGAGAACTCGATGGGCCGGTCAACATGAACGCCCTTGCCCACCTTCAGAACCGCGCCGTCGGCCATGAAGGCCGTGTTAATGGCGACAACCGCGTTGTCAGTCCCAGCCGGCCCTTTGCCGAGATGTGCTTCAAGCCAGTCCGGAGCCTCGTTCATGGTATTGGCCAGCGACCGCAGTTCCACGCCGTCAGGCAGATCTGAGACTATCGAGATGTCGGGGCGGAAGCTTCCGTCCACGAACACCACGACATGGCGATCCAGTGATGTGAAATAGCCAGCGCCATCTGCATTTATGTCGGCCTGCTGAGGACGTGTGAACGGCAATGCTTCAGCGATCAGCGACCGCAGATCGGTGTATTTCCAATCCTCGAGCCGCCGGTGCGGAAGACCATTCTCGTTAAACAGGTCGATTGCATTCTGCCTGAGATCCTCGACCCAACCGGTGTTGGCACCGGGAAGATTGGGGCGAACCTCTTCAAACTGGCCGAGGATCACCATCTCGGCTTCGGTCTTTGTAATCTGCGTGTTCATTGAGGCATCACCCATTACGCAGCGTCCGCGCCGTACTCGGCGTAACCGCTTTCTTCCAGCTCAAGCGCGAGTTCCTTGCCGCCAGACCTTGCGATGCGGCCACGGGACAATACATGGACGTGATCCGGAACGATGTAGTTCAAAAGCCGCTGATAGTGGGTAATGACAATCATTGCCCGGTCGGGGCCACGAAGTGCATTGACCCCTTCGGACACCACCCTAAGCGCATCGATATCGAGACCGGAATCCGTTTCATCGAGAATGCAAAGCGTTGGTTCGAGAACAGCCATCTGGAGAATTTCCGCACGCTTCTTTTCTCCACCGGAAAATCCGACATTGACCGGCCGGCGCAGCATCTCCTGAGACACCTTGAGCTGCTCGGACTTCTCCTTGACCAGCTTCATGAAGGCCGGAGTAGACAATTCGTCTTCGCCGCGGGCTTTTCGCTGCGCGTTAAGCGCAGTCTTCAAAAACGTCATCGTCGCGACGCCCGGGATTTCAACCGGATACTGGAAGGCAAGAAATACGCCCGCGGCGGCTCTCTCGTCGGGCTCCATGTCGAGGAGGTCTTCGCCGTTATAGCGGATCGATCCGCCCGTCACTTCGTAACCGTCACGCCCGGCCAGGACGTGCGACAACGTGCTCTTGCCGGATCCGTTCGGTCCCATGATCGCATGGAGTTCTCCGGCACCGATCTTCAGATCAATGCCATTGAGGATCTTTCTGTCTTCCACTTCGACGTGGAGATTTTCGATTTCAAGCATGTTTCAAACCCTGCAAATTTGGACGGTCAGCCGACGCTGCCTTCAAGACTGATGCCGACGAGTTTCTGTGCCTCGACGGCGAATTCCATGGGAAGCTGCTGCAGCACTTCCTTGCAGAAGCCGTTGACGATGAGCGCCACCGCTTCTTCGTCACTCAAGCCCCGCTGCTGGCAGTAGAACATCTGATCGTCGCTGATCTTCGATGTGGTCGCTTCGTGTTCGAAGACAGCCGACGCATTCTTCGCTTCGATATAGGGGATCGTGTGGGCGCTGCACTTGTCGCCGATCAACAGAGAGTCGCACTGCGTAAAATTCCGCGCAGAGCTTGCCCTGCGATGGGCACTGACGAGGCCCCGATACGTATTGGAGGATTTCCCGGCCGAGATGCCCTTCGAGATAATCCGGCTCGACGTGTTGCGTCCGAGATGGACCATCTTGGTTCCGGAGTCGACCTGCTGATGGCCGTTCGAGATCGCGATCGAATAGAACTCACCGCGGCTGTTGTCGCCTCTCAGAATGCAACTGGGATACTTCCAGGTTATCGCCGAACCCGTCTCGACCTGTGTCCACGAGATCTTCGAGTTAGCACCCCGGCAATCCCCGCGCTTGGTGACGAAGTTGTAGATGCCGCCCTTGCCGTCGGCATCGCCCGGATACCAGTTCTGTACGGTCGAATACTTGATCTCCGCATCTTCCAGGGCAATCAGTTCGACCACTGCTGCATGAAGCTGGTTTTCATCGCGCATGGGCGCCGTGCAGCCTTCGAGGTAGCTCACATAGGAGCCCTTGTCGGCAATGATCAGGGTTCTTTCGAACTGACCCGTGTTCTGTTCGTTGATCCGGAAATAGGTGGAAAGCTCCATGGGACAACGGACGCCCGGCGGAATGTAGACGAAAGAGCCGTCGCTGAAGACCGCGGAGTTCAGGGTTGCATAATAGTTATCCGTCACCGGAACAACCGTCCCGAGATACTTCTGGACGAGTTCAGGATGGGTCTGCACCGCCTCTGAAATCGGACAGAAGATCACACCCGCTTTCGCAAGTTCGTCCTTGAAGGTCGTCACAACCGATACGCTGTCGAACACGGCATCGACCGCGACTCTCGCGCCCTGCACACCTGCCAGAACTTCCTGTTCCTTCAGAGGAATGCCAAGCTTCTCGTAAGTGCGGAGCAATTCCGGATCGACTTCATCAAGGCTCTTCGGGCCGTCCTTGTCCGACTTCGGGGCGGCGTAATAGTAAATGTCATCAAAGTCGATCTTGGGATAATCAACCTTCGCCCACTCCGGTTCCTGCATCGTCTTCCAGCGCCGGTACGCGTCAAGACGCCACTCCAGCATCCAGGCCGGCTCGCCTTTCTTGGCCGAGATGAACTCGACGACGTCTTCACCCAGACCTTTCCGAGCCTTTTCAGACTCGATGTCCGTATAGAAGCCGTACTTGTACTGATCGACGTCAATCTGCTTGACCTGTTCGATCGTTTCCTGAACTGCTGCCATTCCGTTCTCCGCCTCGAGCTTTCGCCGCTCGCGTTATGATTCCAATCTCAATTCATTGCCCAAGCCGCACATTGCGGTTCAGGCTGCATCTGCCTGTTCGCCCGGTTTCTTCCGGGCATAAATCTTCAACCATTCGTCCGTAAGGCCGGCGAGCGCATGCGAATCCGTTTCCCATCCCAAGCTGATACGCAGGGCGCCGCGTGTCAGTTCTTCCGGGACTCCCATCGCGTCCAGAACGTGGCTGCGCGCGACTTTTCCTGAAGAGCAAGCCGAACCGGAGCTGACCGCGTATCCGGCGAGGTCCAGAGCAATGACCATCGTCTCCGCGCTCATTCCGGGTGCCGAGAAGCATGTGGTGTTGGGAAGCCGGTCAACATCCCGACCGAAGATCACGAGAGAGTCCGACTCCCTCTGCAACCTGTCTTCGAATTCATTCCGTTCCGTTTCGATACTCTTCCAAGCCTGATGCTTCGAGGAAACAATTTCGGCGGCCCTTCCGAACCCCGCTATGCCAGCGAGATTTTCCGTACCCGCCCGACGGCCGAGTTCCTGGCCACCGCCGCGAATTTGCGGAGCAAGCTCCAGACCGCTTCTGACAATCAGCGCGCCAACTCCGTGCGGTCCGCCGATCTTGTGGCCCGAAAGGCTCATCAAATCCGCGCCGAGCTCATTGAAATCGAATGCAATCTTGCCCGCCGCCTGAACGGCATCGACATGCAGCCAGCCACCGAATTCGTGCACGATATCGGCTATTGCAGGGATCGGCTGAATTACACCGGTCTCGTTATTGGCGAGCATTACAGAGACCAGACTTCCGGGATTGTCCCCGAGGATCGCGCGCAGTTCGTCAAGCTGCACAATGCCGTTCGCGTCGACGGCGAGGATCTTCAAGGCGCAATCGCTATGCGCTGCAGCCTCAAGAACACTCGGATGTTCGACCGCGGAGACAACAATCGACTGGATGTTCTGTGCCGACGTCAGGCCGCGGATGGCAAGACTGTTTGCCTCCGAACCGCCGCTCGTAAAGATCACGTCCGCCGGCGCCGCACCCGCCAGTCCGGCGGTCTGCTCACGCGCCGTTTCAATAATCTTTCTTGCGTGCCGGCCTTCCCCGTGAACGGAAGACGCGTTTCCGCCGTAGCGCAACGTCTCAGCGACGACGTCGACAACCTCAGGCCACGCCGGGGCCGTCGCGTTGTAATCGAGATATGTACGCTTGTGAGCCATCAGTTCCTGTCAGCCAGCCGCCGCTCGCGCGGATTCACTATCTGCAGTCTCACCGACCGGAAATGGCGCAAGCCTGCGGCTGATAACGTCGTCCAGGCTGACTGACGCCAGGTACATGTGAATGTGCCGCCCAAGATCAGCCCACAAATCGTGCGTGATGCACCGGCCGGTGCCGACGCACCCCTTGCCGGCGACGTTGGCACTGCAGCGTGTCACCGAAAGCGGCTCGTCTACCGCGATAACAATGTCGGCGATCGCAATCTCTTCAGTCGTCTGGGCGAGTGTGTATCCTCCGCCGGGCCCCCTCGTGCTCTCGACCAGCCCCCGCTTTCTCAGCTTGGAAAACAACTGCTCAAGATATGCCAGGGAGATCTCCTGACGGTCGGAGATTTCACTCAGTGTTACAGGATTGCCGTCCGAATGCTGTGCAAGGTCGGCCATTGCCATCACTGCGTAGCGACCTCTCGTCGAAAGTTTCATTGGCACCCATTCCTTTCCGTCTGCCGGCGCCCGCAATGTCTATTGCGCCAGGGCAGACAGGAATTGCGATCAAATCGTTGCATTCCGCCCCCTTGCCTGTGCTATGAACACCGCCGTATGTCCGTGGTGGGCACTAAGGGACGATTGCTACACTCGAATTATTCTAAAGAAGGATATAAATTTCCTGACTGTGGGAGTCAAGTATTTGCGCCCAGGTGCCAGAACACTCTATGAAACCAGATCATTTTTTTGCATTTCAGACGTTTGCCGCCCTGAATGGCGCGAACGTTTAAGTCGATCCGAAGCCTGAGCGCGGGGCCAGGCGGCGACACAGAGAAGGTCAAGAACAACCTATGCCCGAAGTCATTTTTAACGGTCCAGCCGGACGCCTCGAAGGCCGCTATCATCACAACAAAACTCCGAATTCCCCTATCGCGATCATTCTGCATCCTCACCCGCAATTCGGCGGGACGATGAACAATCCGATCGTTCATCAGCTCTACTATGCTTTCGTAAGCCGCGATTTTTCGGTGTTGCGGTTTAACTTCCGCGGCGTCGGGCGCAGCCAGGGATATTTCGACAACGGTGCAGGTGAGCTGTCGGACGCAGCGTCGGCGCTCGACTGGCTGCAGAATGTGAACAAGGACGCCCGGACGTGCTGGATAGCCGGATTCTCCTTCGGCTCCTGGATCGCCATGCAACTCCTGATGCGCCGTCCGGAAATCGACGGCTTCATTTCCGTGGCGCCGCCGGCGAACCTTTATGACTTCAGTTTCCTGGCCCCCTGTCCGTCTTCAGGGTTGATGGTGAACGGGGACGCCGATGCCGTGGTGCCCTTCGATCACGTCACGAAACTTGTGGAACGCCTCAAGACCCAGAAGGGTATCGTCATCGACCACGAGATCATCACCGGTGCCAACCATTTCTTCGAGGACAAATCGGAAGAACTGATGGGGACGGTGAACACCTATCTGGACAAGCGCCTGAAGGATGATCAGGCCGCCTGATTTGAGTGAAAGGTCACGCCGCCGCTCACTGGTGATTCCGCCCCGGTCGTGCCGGGGAACGTGAGCGGCAATGCCTTCAGGCTCCGAACCGCAAGGTAACCGAAAGCTTCGGCCTCCATTTCATCGCCGTGGAAACCGAATGCCTCGCATTTGTGGACAGCACCATTCAACCTGGTGTGAAGCTCGGTCATCAAGGTTGGGTTGCGGCGCCCTCCCCCGCAGATAATCCAGACCTTCGGGGGCTCGGGGCAAAGCTGTGCGGCGCGGGCTATTGCTTCGGCCGTGAAGGCCGTGAGCGTCGCGGCCCCGTCCTCCGGCGACATCCCCTCGACGGCGGCAACCGTGTAGTCCTTTCTGTCCAGAGACTTCGGAGGTCGCCGACCGAAATAGGCGTCGGAGAGCAACTCCGCCAATACGCCATCGTCAACGGAGCCCCGCGCGGCAAGTTCTCCGTCCCTGTCGATCGGATTTCCGGTCTTCAGCAGGCACCATTCATCCAGGAGAACATTCCCCGGACCAATATCGAACGCAAGCAGCTCTTCGGCACCGCCAATCCAGGTGATGTTTGAAATGCCGCCGATATTCACAAACGCCGCCGGCACGGGCACATTCCGGAACCTTGCCAGCGCCTTATGATAGGCGGGAACCAGCGGAGCCCCCTGTCCGCCCGCGACCATGTCCGCCGCCCTGAAATCCCCGACAACGTCGATACCAGTCATATCGGCCAGCATCTGACCGTCGCCGATCTGTACCGTCAGTCCCCGATCCGGCAAATGGATAACGGTCTGCCCATGGAACCCGACAATGTCGACATCCCGCTCGGCGATCCGCGCCGTTTCGAGCAGTTTGCGGACGGCCTGTGCATGAGCGACCGTCAGGCGTTCTTCAGTTGAGCGAAGCTCACCTGGCCGCTCCGAGCGGTCACTGATGGCACGGGCTTCCTGAAGACCGCTTTCAATTGCGGTTCGCATGCTGGTGTCGTATGGGATGTAGATGGCTGCACGCGGCCGGACGTAATCCGCCCCGTCTGTATCGACCAGCGCGGCGTCAATGCCGTCCATCGACGTCCCGCTCATCAGGCCTATTGCGGTGTAGACCTTCGACACTTTTCTCTCCGTGCAATTGGGCAACCGACCTGCTAAATCAGCCGGTGCCATTTCGCCGGATCAAATTAGAACAGTAAAACAGAACGTTAGCACGACATGACCGAATTCCGATCCGATTTTCTGCGCATCCTTAATGAACGCGGCTACATCCACCAATGCAGCGACGAGGCCGGCCTCGACGACGCGGCGCTCAACGGCACTGTGTCCGCCTACATCGGATATGATTGTACGGCGCCAAGTCTGCACGTCGGAAGCCTGATCAGCATCATGATGCTGCGCCACCTGCAGCAATGCGGACATCGCCCCATTGTGCTGATCGGCGGCGGGACCACGCGCGTCGGCGATCCTTCGGGAAAGGACGAATCCCGGCAGTTGCTCACGGACGAGCAGATCGACGCCAATATCGACGGCATCAAGAGCGTGTTCTCGAAGTTCATCACATTCGGTGACGGTCCTACGGACGCGGTCATGGTCAACAACCGCGACTGGCTCGACGAGCTCAATTACATCGACTTCCTGCGCGACTTCGGGAGACACTTCTCGATCAACCGGATGCTGACATTCGACTCCGTCAAGCTGAGGCTCGAAAGAGAGCAGCCGCTCTCGTTCCTCGAGTTCAACTACATGATCCTGCAGGCCTATGACTTCCTGCAACTGAACCGGACTCTCGACTGCCGGCTCCAGATGGGCGGTTCGGACCAGTGGGGCAATATCGTCAACGGGATCGACCTGACCCGCCGCGTCGACAACAAATCGGTCTACGGACTGACCACGCCCCTGCTGACCACGTCCTCAGGCGCCAAAATGGGCAAGAGCGTCGGCGGCGCCGTCTGGCTGAATGAAGATATGCTCAGCCCCTACGATTACTGGCAGTACTGGCGCAACACAGAAGATGCCGATGTCGGCCGGTTCCTGAAACTGTTTACCGAACTCCCGCTCGATGAGATCGCCCGCCTCGAAGCACTCGAGGGACGGGAACTGAACGACGCGAAGAAGACACTTGCGACCGAGGCGACGGCGCTTGCGCACGGACGGGAGGTCGCCGAGGCCCAGGAGCGGACCGCCGCGGAGACATTCGAGCAGGGCGGAACAAGCCAGGGCCTGCCGACCTTCACCATCCAGCAATCGGACATCACCGAAGGCATGGGGCTGCTGAGCGCCATAGTGCTTGCGGAAATGGCGTCGTCGAACGGTGAAGCCCGGCGGCTGGTCAAGGGCGGCGGCGTACGCGTGAACGACAGCGTCGTCAGCGACGACCGGCTCACGCTGACTGGAGCGGACATCACGCCTGAGGGGCATATCAAGATTTCGGTCGGAAAGAAGCGTCACGCGCTGCTGAAAACAGCGTAACGTGGTGGATCAGCGGTAGGCCGGATCGCTCTTCCAGACGCGGTTGCCCGGCTCCTGCACATCCGGATTGGCGCCGAACTCGAACATACGCCTGAGGAGGCCGGGAGCCAGTGCGGACACCGGATTGATGGTGATGCGCGGACGTGCGGTCGTGCCGGTGACAGCGAATGTCACACCGAACACGCCCTTGCCCTTGCCGCCGGCGAGAATGTCACCGATCAGCGGAACGTGGCTGACAATCGAGTTGAGCCCGTAAGCCGGGATCAGCGTCCCTCCAAGGCGGATGGCATCGGTCTTGGTGTTGACAGAGCCGTCGGCCGACGCGCCGATCGCGTTTCCTTTCAAGAGGGCGTTTCGGATCCGCAATTCATCGCCGCGCGTCTTGAACGGAATCTTGAGGCTGGAGAAATCGAATGAATTGGCCTTCGATGCCTTTGCAAAGACGCCGTCTTCGCGAGCGCGCGCCTGCGGAATCTCCCGAAATGCGGCTTCGTTCCGGACACGGAACCTCTTCAGCTTCAACTCACCGTCCAGCGACGACTTGGCGCCAGGCGGCGGCAAGTTCACGCTGAGCCGGAAATCGCCGCCCCTGATCTTGGAGTAGAGGTCGACCGCCCGCAGCATGCGCCCGGCATTTCCGGCGTCGATCCGCATGGCCCGCTTGCCCTTATCGCCGGGCTTAATGGCTATCTTGAACTTCGCAGAATCCTTCAGAACGCCGGTAGACGTCAGGGTCTGAACGTCCTCGCCACGTGCGTTTACCGCAAAGCGGATATTGTTGATGGTCTCGCCATTGAAGGCCTGGGCGCGCCGGACATTTCCGGTTACGGAGACTGAATCCTTCTTTCCGTTCTGCCCAGTGCCCTTGTCGCCACCGGGGGATTTCAGCAGATCACGCAACAGCGGCCGGGCGTCAAACTCGGACGCATTCGCCTTGACCACCAGGACGCCGTCGCGGTTCCGCGCGCCGGCCACGGAGATCCGGTTGACCGGGCCAAGGTTCAGATTTGGAAGCTCCGCCTTTAACAGGCGACCTTCATTGTCCAGCTCCAGGGCCCCTTTGATCAGAAGGTTCGGCCCGGACACCTGGATGTCGCGAAGCAAGATTTTGTCCTTCTCGATCTTGAGGCCCATCTTTGCCTTGGCTTTCTTGGATGAATAGCGCCAGCCAATAGGCTTGTAGAAGAGCCGGGCCTTGGAGAGGCTGGCCTCGATCAGAGCACTGTCGATGTCCGGCCCACGCCCCGCCGCGACGACCTTCACACCAACCGGACCGCTGACAAAATTGGTCAGGTCAATCCCAATCTGCTGGCGTTCCTTCGCCCCGAGTTGCGTTTCGATAACATACTGGCTCGACTGCCCGCGGGCGGCGTTGAAATTTTCCTTCCACTGAAGGGCGGCGGAAACACCGTTGAGTTTGACCTTGCCCTTGGCGGAGAGTCCTTTTGTCGTCACCGTCATGTCGAGCGTGCCGCCATCGATTCCGGCCTTGCCGAACGCATTGGCGAGCTTGAGTCCATTCAGCTTCGCCCGGCTGCGGAGATTGATCTTGTCGAGCGTCAGGTTCTTCAGCAGCGGCAGCTTCATGCCAAGACTCACGGCCGCGTTTCCACCGACGGATTTCGGATTAAGGCCGAACGCTGTCATGTATCCCAACGGTGGCTGATCGAGGACGGTCAGGACATCGGATGTCCGCCCGGAGATGACCGCGGTGATTTCGCTGACCGGGCCTACCGGGCTGATGGCCGGAATGAAGAAACGGCCCTTGCTCAATTTTAGCCGCTTGCCGCCCGGCACGTTTACGTGTGCGCTTTCAAGCAGAACCTCAAAGTCGTCGCCGCGCAGCCGCGCCCTGCCCTTGCCGTTCCGGATGATCGGCAGTTCGCCCAGATATTTCGAGCCGACGCCGCGGTAGGAAAATGTGAGGTCCATCCGCTCATGCGCCACGGGAAGGTCTTCCAGAAGCTTGGACACATCCTCGGGACGCAGATCGATATTGACCTTTGCCTCGGTAATCAGACCGCCACGAAGATTCTCCAGGGCCCAGATCCTGGCACCACGGCCCGCCAGGGGCGGCCAGATCTTCTTCAGCGTGGATACCGGCAGGCTCTTGAGCCCGCCGCGGATCTTCACACCCGGGAACGTATCGCCTTCAGTAACCTCTCCCGACAATGCGATCTGCGCCTTGCCAGACAGGATCGAAAGTTCCGAGATTTCGATATTGCGATCGATGACATCTGCCCGGCCGGCCAGCTTGAAAACATCCAGGACCGGCTTCACGACCTTGTTTTCGTTCTGTCTCGTGTCCGCGACAACGACAAATCCGAGCCCTTGTAAAACGCCTTCCCGCGTTTCCGGTACGAACTTGCCGCCAATACCCGTTTGAACGCCCCCTATCACCAGGCTGGAATCCTCGAACACAAGCTCCTGTGCAGCGACGTCCAGCTTGAGGTTCAGGGTGCCCTCGTCGACGACGACCGGAACGCCGACAATGCCCGGGAAGCCGACATAACCTGCGCCGGCGGAGAGATGCGCATCACCTGCAACGACCTTACCGGTTCTGTCCACCTCGACAGCCACACGCCCGGATAGCGGCAACCTGACTTGTGCGAAGTTATGAAGAACGCTCAGCTTGCCGGCGAGCTCGGCCGGAACGAGGTCCGAAACCCGGGCGACGACAGAGAACTTGTCGCTCGACTTACTGTAATTTGCCAGAAGCTGCAGTTGCCACGGCAGCTTGTTCCCTTTCACGCGAACGCTGCCGGCAAGGGAAACTCCGTCGGAAACGCGGCGGAAGTCGAGATTTGCGTTCGGAGCCTGCCAGAGCGCATTGTTGTTCTCGTCGAACAGGGATATCTCGGCATTCCGGACAGCGATCAGTTCCAGAGCCGAAGCGAACCGCGAAGCGTCCGAGCCCTCCGAAAACGCGCGCAATATCACGTCCACCACGCCGACGGCGGAGGCGGATTCAGTACCCGCCGCATCCGACTTCGACGACGCCGGATCAGCCGTGTCGCCGGCTTCACCCTCGGAGAAGCCGAGTTCGATGCTACCGTCAGCCTGGCGGCTGAGCTTGATCCTCGGGCCGATGAGTTCCAGACGCGTCGGGATGACTTCTCCGCCCAGAAGCGCAGAACCGCTTAACCCGAATGCAGCGCGCGGCGTTCGCGCGATCACCTGGCCGCGTGGATTGCTTAGCTGCAGCCCTCTCAGCCGGAAATTGACGGCGCCGCTCTCAGAATCACGCTCAATGACCGCGTCACGGATGCGAACCGAAAGATCCCCGATCCTCGAGTTGATCATTTCCTCGACCGGCGCTTTGACAAATGAAAGGGAAATCGGACCCTGGGTCAGTCGCCAATAGGTGCCCCCAAGCGCAATCAGGACGACGAACGCTATGGCTGCCAGCGCGATGAGCGCGATTTTGCTGGTCTGCCTGATCAAAGCTCTATCACCTAATTGAGCGAATGCTACAGATTCATCCGGCTCAGCACGGCCAATACGTTAGTACCGCAGAGACGGTTGAACAAAAGGTAAGGCCACGGATCGAAAAATCCGCACCTGCGATGATGATTCTCTTCGTGGTTATCTTGCCTCAGCAGCCCTTTCAGGCCAAATATCACAACAGCCCGTTTAAAAGTAGATAATGTCAAATTTGACGAAAGGAAGGCGGCATGGGTGCACGAATTGCCGAAGGAGATGAAGCGCCTGAAATAAATCTTCCGACCGACGGCGACGGCACGTTCTCGCTGAAGGGGTCGGCAGGCAAGAACGTTGTCGTATTCTTCTATCCCAAAGATGATACCAGCGGCTGCACCAAGGAAGCCATTTCGTTCACGGAACACCTTAATCAATTCAAGAAACTGAATACCGAGATCGTCGGCATTTCCGCCGATAGCGTCGCCAAACACGACAAATTCAAAGCGAAGCATGACCTTAAGGTGACGCTGGCATCCGACGAGGAGCACGCGGCGCTCGAAGCCTATGGTGTCTGGGTCGAAAAGAGCATGTATGGCCGCAAATACATGGGCATAGAACGCTCCACATTTCTGATCGATACCGATGGCCGGCTGGCCAGGGTCTGGCGCAAGGTGAAAGTGCCGGGCCATGTGGAAGATGTCCTCGCCGCCGTCAAGGAACTTCCGGCCTGAATGTCCGATAGCGCGCCGGGAACGCTTGTCGAATACGCCAGCAGTATCGTCCGTGCTCCCGAAACCAGCCACAAAGTTGCCCTCGCACTGGAAGCCACCCGGCTTTGGCAATCGGGCCAGCTCGATACAGGCCGGGCGTCACGGCCGGCGGCCATGCCGGACCGTCCGGGGAGACCTGAAAAGCCGGCGCTTCTGCCTCCTCGCGAGATGCCGAAGCGTTCGGCCCATGGAGAGCGCGGCCGATTTGCACTGCTGCATGCGTTGGCCCATATCGAATTGAACGCCGTCGACCTGACCTGGGATCTGCTGGGACGTTTCGCCACAGTCCCCATGCCGACCGCATTCCTCGACGATTGGGTAAAGGTCGGATCCGATGAAGCGCGCCACTTCACGCTCCTCGAACGACGCCTCGCCGACCTCGGCGGTCGCTATGGCGACCTCCCGGCCCATGACGGATTGTGGCAAGCAGCGCAGGATACGGGGCACAGCCTGATCGCCCGGATCGCAATCGTGCCTCTCGTGCTCGAAGCCCGCGGGCTGGATGTGACACCAATAATGGCGGAAAAGGCAGATGCGGCGGGCGATTCGGAAACCGCCGCAATCCTTTCGACCATCTATAATGACGAAAAGCGCCACGTTGCCTTCGGAGCGAAATGGTTCCGGTTTCTGTGTACCCGCGAGAACAAAGCGCCGGAGCCAGAGTTTCATCGCCTCGTTCGTAAATACTTCAAAGGACAACTGAAACCGCCGTTCAACGACAAGGCGCGTTCAGAGGCGGGCGTTACTCCGGGGTTCTACAAACCGCTTTGCGGCATCTACGGCTGAACGACGCAATTCCGCCTTTTTCTCGTTGTTAAGAGAGCGTTAACCGCGCCGCCCTATGTCGGGTTGGTGTGGTTTTTTCTGCGTTCGCGTAACTGTGGGAATCTGCATTGTCGATCAAACACACAAAAGTCACATCATACACACGGGTGAAAAACGCATTCCGTGCGCGGCAAATTTATGTCCGCAGTGATGGGAAAGTCCGTTTTGTAACTCTGGGAACAATCCCGCAGGTGCTTCTTGTCGTGGGCGTGCTGGGCACCGGGCTCTGGATTACCTATTCCAGCTTTGTTGTCGCCAACACCCAGCAGATCATTCAGGCGAAGGATGATCGCAACCAGCAGGTCATCTCAAAATATGAGGGCCGTCTCGCTCAGATGCTGCGCTCGATCGAGTCGATCAACAGCCGGCTCATGTCGGATCAGGATGCTTATATCGCCAAAGTCACCAAACTCGAAGATGCCCTGAAGGAACTTGAGCAACGGCACAAGACACTCAAGAAGGCGATGAAAAAGGAGCTTCAACCCAAGCTCTCGAAGTCTGAGCCCAAACGACGCGAGCGCCAATCTTTCCTGTCAGGCGATAAGTTCAAAACCCATGAGGAAGCCGAGAAGCCGGTCACCGAGATTCGCGATCGCCTGAAGGAACTTGATACGCGCCAGCGCGAGTTTCTAGATGCCTATGAAAAAGGGCAAAAACGGAAGATCAAGGCAATCGCCAAATCCATTCGCCGTCTCGGGCTGAGACCGCGGCGGGTCCTTTCGTCCGCCAGGAAATCGACTAATCCGAACCCCATGGGCGGTCCGTTCCTGGCAGCCGCTCCGTTGGATGAAGCGACGCGAAAGCTCAATAGTCAGTACAAGCGGATCGACGGCCTACTCAACGAAATCGAAATGTACCGGATTGCGGTTGCCGCAATGCCCGTAGGACGCCCAATGCCGAGTTGGCACCGTATGACCAGCGGTTTCGGCATGCGCCGCGATCCTTTCCGTAAAATTCCGGCAATGCACAGCGGGGTAGACTTCCGAGCGCCCACCGGTGCCCCGGTCAAATCCACTGCAGCTGGCCGCGTTGTGCGCGCGGGCACATTGGGCGGGTATGGCAAGATAGTGGAAATTCGTCACAAGCACGGTATATCCACACGGTATGCGCATCTGAGTCGGATCAGTGTGAAGCCTGGCCAGCGGGTCGCCAAGAACGAACGCATAGGCCGCGTCGGG
Organism: Hyphomicrobiales bacterium; assembly: GCA_965198845.1. Lineage (GTDB taxonomy): Bacteria > Pseudomonadota > Alphaproteobacteria > Rhizobiales > JAJFHC01 > CBDAQD01. The sequence continues at coordinate 3,037,477 of CBDAQD010000002.1, read as the reverse complement.
AATACGGGACGTAGCACGGGCCCACACCTGCACTATGAAATCAGGGTTTTCGGCAGAGCCGTGAATCCCACCAGATTCTGGAGGACTGGACGAGATGTTCTCGAAAAGAAAGACAAGTGAAACTGCGTCCACAACAGGGCCTGCGGTACCGTCGCTGATCAGTTCGGACATGACCATAAAGGGATCCGTCGTCGCCGAAGGTGAAATGCAGATCGACGGAACTGTCGAGGGGACGCTTAGAGCGGCGACCCTCGTTATTGGTGAGAACGGCAACGTGACCGGTGAGCTCGTCGGCGAACGCATTACCGTGCGAGGCCGGGTCAAAGGACCCATTCGCGGCATCCACGTAAAGCTTGCTGCCAAGGCACACGTCGACGGTGACATCATCCATGAGACGCTCGAGGTGGAAAACGGTGCCGTGTTCGAAGGCTCGATCAGGCGATCAAACGATCCGATTGGAGAGGAGGTCAAAAAGTTGACCGGACCATCGGTTTCTGAGGATACGCAATCGTCCGAAAAGCCCGCCAAGAAAACGGCGAGATCGAACCGAAAAGCTGAGACGGACGCCGCCGACGAAACGCTTGCAAACACCAAGGCGGCAGACTGAACCGTCCGCATTTACTCAAGAGTGAGTTTCGGTCAGATTGAAGCAGTTCTGCTGGATGAAATCGCACCAGTCCACCAGGAAGGCTTCGAGAAGCGTAGCGGGGCTACGGTCGAGAGGCCTGACGCCGTGGATGGTCGATTTCATTCAACCCTTCGGGCCGGATGCCTTTTTGCCATTGCCATCGGGTTTTGCCTCGACCGTACTCCCGGTATGGCCTTCGCCAAAACCCTCGATCCTGACAAAAATGCAATCCGGCAGAACGATTCAATCTGACCCAAATTCACTCTAGATCTGCGACTTCTTCGTTCTGCGTGCCGTGAACGCGCCGGGCGAGAGCAGCTTCGATGTAACGGTCGATGTCGCCATCGAGGACCGCTGACGGGTTGCCGCTTTCGACTCCCGTACGCAGGTCCTTGACCATCTGATATGGCTGCAGCACATAGGACCGGATTTGGTGCCCCCATCCGATATCGGTCTTCTGCGCAGCCTCAGCCTGAGCCTCTTCTTCACGCTTCTGCAGTTCGGCTTCGTAAAGCCGCGCCCTCAGCATCGCCCAGGCTGTCGCCCGGTTCTTGTGCTGTGACCGTTCGTTCTGGCATTGCACAACGATATTAGTCGGTATGTGAGTGATACGGACCGCACTGTCAGTCGTGTTCACGTGCTGACCACCGGCGCCACTCGCGCGGTAGGTATCGATCCGGACGTCGCTCTCACTGACGTCAATCTCAATCTCATCATCTACCACCGGATAACACCAGACGGATGCGAAAGACGTATGTCTGCGCGCATTTGAGTCGAACGGTGAAATGCGTACCAGCCGGTGAACACCAGATTCTGTTTTCAGCCATCCATAGGCGTTCTTGCCCTTCACCAGGATCGTCGCCGATTTCAGGCCGGCTTCTTCGCCGGGATTGCTGCCGATAATCTCTACCTTGTAGCCCTTGGACTCCGACCACCGCGTGTACATACGCGTCAGCATCTGCGCCCAGTCCTGGCTTTCGGTACCGCCAGCACCCGCATGAATTTCGACATAGGCGTCGTTGGCGTCCGCCTCGCCGGACAGCAACGTTTCGAGTTCCCGTTTACCCGCAATTGCCCGGAGTCGCGAAATGGCCGACTCCGCCTCCTTGATGACATCCTGGTCATCTTCAGCCTCGGCCAATTCGATGAGATCGATATTGTCGGTCAGGCCGTTCTCGATTTCGAGATAGGCCTTGATGGCGCTGTCGAGGTCCTGGCGATCACGCATCAGCGCCTGGGCCTTTTCCGGCTCATTCCAGAGTTCCGGGTTCTCTGCCTTGGCGTTGAGGTCTTCTAGTCTCTGCTGGGCCGTGTCCCAGTCAAAGATGCCTCCTCAGCAGTTCAAGAGACTGCTTGATTTGATCGATTTCCTTCTGGACTTCAGCACGCATGAAATTGCATTCCGCTTTGATGTGACCGGATTGGCCAAATGGTCATGATTTAATGAGTCGTCGACTCAGAGAAATGAGCGAACTCAGTAAAGACCGCCAGTACCTGACGTCAAGGCGCCGCTTGGAACGGCGGTCTCGACGAAGCTTTCTCCGCCGATGACGTAGCTGTCATCCGAAGGACTTTCCCCCGGCTTGAATGCTTCCATGATCACGTCGGTATCACCGTATTTGGCGCGCTGTCCGGTCTTCGAGTTGATCGGAATCAGCTTGATGCCAGCCGGCACGCGGAAGGGAACCGCGGGCTGGTTGGCAAGTGTCATCTTCATGAAGTCACGGAAGATCGGAGCCGCAAGATCGCCGCCGGTCGATTTTTCGCCCATCGGCTTCGGCTGATCAAAGCCGACATAGACTCCAACCGCGAGATCAGGTGCAAATCCGACAAACCAGGCGTCTTTCTCATCGTTGGTCGTTCCGGTCTTGCCGGCAAGCGGCTTTCCGACTGCACGGATCAGCTTCGCAGTTCCACGTTCGACCACACCTTCCATCATGGAGACAACCTGATAGGCCGTATGAGGGTCTACCAGTTGCGGGCGTTTATCCGGCAGAACCGGCTCTGGCTGATTTTGCCATGCCTGGGTCTTGCAATCGGAACATTCCCGCTTGTCATGGCGATAAATCGTGCGCCCGTAACGATCCTGAATCCGGTCGATCAAAGTCGGTGTAATTCCCTTGCCGCCGTTATCCAGCATGCCGTAGGCCGCGGTCATTCTGACAAGTGTGGTTTCGCCTGCGCCCAACGACATTGAAAGCAGCTGAGGCATCTTGTCGTAGATCTTGAAGCGTCGCGCGTAATCCGCGACCACATCCATGCCGAGATCCTGAGCGAGACGCACGGTCATCAGGTTTCTCGATTTTTCGATCCCGAGTCGAAGTGTCGAAGGACCGGCAAATCCGCCACCATAGTTTTTGGGACGCCAAACCTTGTCCGAGTTCTCGTATCTCACTTCGATCGGCGCATCCATGATCACGCTGGACGGCGTGTGTCCTCGGTCAAGCGCGGCAGCATACACAAACGGCTTGAAAGAAGAGCCCGGCTGGCGTTGGGCCTGAACAGCGCGATTGAACTGGCTCTGATCATAACTGAAGCCGCCGACCATCGCGTGCACGCGCCCGGTGTGCGGATCAAGGGCAACAATGGCACCCTCAACCTCGGGGATCTGCATCAATCGCCACTGCCCTTTCGCACCTTCCACCGGAGCCGCATAGACGACGTCACCGACATTGAGCACCGAAGCGATCGACGTCATATCACGCTTCTCGCTGCCGGCCGGATACGCCCAGGTGGCTTCCTTGGCGGAAATCACGCCTTTCGTCCGCGTCTTGGATACCGTCCCCTTGGGCGAACTGGCAGGTTTCAGTCCGATAGTTGCCTGCGCGGCAGACGCGCCCAGGACGACGGCAAGCCGCCACGGCGCTACGTCGCTCGGGCCCTTAATCTTGGCGAGCGCCGGGCCCCAATCGCCGTTGACGTCGATCTGGGCCACCGGTCCGCGCCAACCGCCACGGCGATCGTACCGGACGAGGCCGTCCACAAGCGCCTTGCGCGCGATCGCCTGCATCTGCGGATTAAGCGTCGTCCGCACCGAGAGGCCGCCTTCATAGAGTTTCTTTTCGCCGTAGAGGTCGTAGACCACCCGACGGACTTCCTCGGCAAAGTATTCTGCCGCGAAGATCTGCGCCCCGAACGGTCTCGGGCTGACTTTCAGTTCGCGGCTCTTGGCTTCCGCGGCGTCCGCAGCGCTGACGAAGCCGTTGATGACCATGCGGTCAATCACCCAGTTCCGACGTTCGATTGCGCGTTTTGGAAACTTGAAAGGATTGTAGTTGTTGGGAGCCTTCGGCAGTGCCGCCAGATATGCCGCCTCATCCAGTGTCAGCTCGTTGAGTGTCTTGCCAAAATAATTCAGTGATGCCGCGGCGACGCCATAGGAGACCAGCCCGAGATAAATCTCGTTGAGGTAGAGCTCCAGTATCTGATTCTTCGAATAGGCCTTCTCAATCTTGAGCGCGAGCAGCGCCTCTTTCAATTTCCGGTCCAGAGTCCGGTCACTGGATAGCAAGAAGTTCTTGGCCACCTGCTGCGTGATCGTGGAGGCGCCAACGAGTCTGCGACCGGACGAGATATTCTTGACGTTCGTGACGACCGCTCTGGCCAGGCCGAACAGATCAATACCGCCATGCTGGTAGAAGTTTTTGTCTTCGGCCGAAATGAACGCCTTGATCAACCGATCCGGAACGGCGTTGATCGGGACATAAAGTCGGCGTTCACGCGCGTACTCCGCCAGCAACGCCCCGTTGGCAGCGTGAATCCGGGTCATGACCGGAGGCTCGTAATTCGCCAATTGGTCATAATCAGGAAGAGTCTTGTTCGTGTCCCAGATTACGTATGTGGCCGCTAGCGCCACGCCGATGAAGACGACAACTCCGCCTGCAAACAGGAAACCCAGAAAACGCAGCATTGAATGTTTGCCCTGCCCTTGCTTGACAACCGCAGACCTGTCGCGCCGCTCACGGCCCGAGTTTGGTCTTGCTTTTAACCAGCCCAACGGCACTTAGCCAACAGAGAATATAGGGTCTATGCGGCGGGTTGGCGATGAGCATGTCGCCGATACAGGTCAATTATGGCGATCGGTTGACCCTAGAGTATCAGCGGCCACGCGCGATTCGCGTCTTAAAATAGACATTGACGGCTTTAACGACCGCCTTTGCCATCTTCGAGCGCCATCGTGTGGACAGCAGCAACTTCTCGTCATGCCGGCTTGAAATATATCCGAGTTCCAGCAGGACCGACGGCAAATCCGGCGCCTTGAGAACCCGAAAGCCGGCAAAGCGGTGCGGCCGGCGCGTCATCTTGGTCGCCTTGGGCAATTCCTTCACGAGTTTCTTCGCAAACTGCACTGAATGATTGTTCGTCTCGCGCTGCGCGAGATCGATCAGAATGTCGGCAACCTCGTCGCTTTCTCCACCCAGATCGACACCGGCGATAATGTCGGTACGGTTTTCCTTCGCAGCAAGTTCCGCCGCTTCCCTGTCAGAGGCTCGCTCCGAAAGAGTGTAGACCGTTGACCCTCTCGCATTGCCCCGGCTGATCGAGTCGGCATGGACCGATATGAAAAGATCCGCGTTCCTTTCCCTCGCAAAACGAACACGGTCACGCAGGCTGACGAACGTATCCTTGTTCCGGGTGAGCAGAACCACATACCGACCGGTCGCCTGCAGGCTGCCCTGAAGAGTCTTGGCGAATTTCAGGACCACAGACTTTTCCGACGTGCCCCGCGGCCCAACTGCGCCCGGATCCACCCCGCCATGGCCCGGGTCGATTACAATCACCCGCCTTCTGGACTTGCCGGGTTTTCCCTTCTTGCCCTTGGCACCGGGCCCCTCCGGCCGGAGGCGCGGACGCACGGTGGATATAGGCGGCGCTACGGGCTCATCGGGTGCAAGGCGGGCCTGCTTGTTGAAATTGGGTGCAAGATAACCGCGGCGGGATTGCCGGAAAGTCGAACGATCCGTCCGAATGATGTCGATCACCAGGCGCGCGGGCAGTCCGTTCTTGTTCTCCAGTACAAACGACTTTTCGATCAAAACCGGAGAGTTGGCATCCATAACGATGCGCGACTTGCCGGGTGCGAACAATCCATAGCGGTAGGCGTCAATCAATCCCTGCCCCGTCTGACCGAGACCCGGAGGCAGCTGAAAGTTGACTTCGTCCATATCCACAATGATCCGGAATGGATCCGGAAGGACGTAGACGTTGTAATTAATCGGCTGGGATATATCGGCGACAAAACGCGTGCGCTGGACGTCTCCGCCGAGTCGTGCACCTGTTGCCAGGGGAATGCGATTCGATTTTGCGGCGTAGGCAGATGTCGTACCGAATCGGCTGTCCGGCACGCCGAGGAACAGCATTGCAACCGCTGCTAGAACGATTGCACATCCGGTTTTACCGAATCTCTGCATCAGCAACACAAGTCTGTCCCCATATGCGGCCAACTATGTGACCGAACCCTAGTCGCAATCTATCCAATGATGGTTAATCCAAGGTTGTGCTTCAGCGCCGACAAGCAGATTACCACGCCCGCGCACCGAATGAACGCGCAAATGGTTCCGCCCAAATGACGCTGTCACAAGTGAAAGTCTGCTTGCCAAATCCCCCTGGGAACGCTTAATAAGGATGCGTAGCAGTTTCGCCCGCGTGGCAACAGGTGCTTAAGGTATCATCGAATTCTGGCACAAATAGGAAACTCATTTCCTTCCGGAACTTCGATATCCAAACCATTCAGATACCTTGCAAAACAGCTAAGCGGCCATCACTCCGAGAGGTCGCCCCTGTTCCAGCTTTCGGGCTTAGGGGCTGAGAGAAAGCCCCAAACTGCCCTGCAGATTGCAGGGATGAGATCGGCCGAGATGCGAAGTGGCGCTTAGGCCGAGACGGCCAACTTGTATTCTGCCTAGCGAATATAATCGCCAAGGCAAGTTGAGATGTATGAACCAGACGCTGACACATAACACCCCATTTGTGCAGGACTGCCACGATAGCGCCCAGAAAGGGCAGCGCAGGCAGTTGCACGGCGTTGCGTCCCGCGGATCGCGGTACCAACAAGAGTTGGGGACTGAAACGTCAGCTCATAGAAACACATATGGCGTCGCCAGGCACGAGCACGGTTGCGGGCGATACACTCGGCGTGCCCACATAAGTCTGGCACAGCGACGCCATGGAGATAATCCCCAATGGCAAACAAGATGTTTATTGATGCCGCGCATCCGGAAGAGACCCGGGTCGTTGTTATGCGCGGCAATCGAGTCGAGGAGTTCGACTTCGAGTCCGCCGCCCGTCGCCAGTTGCGCGGGAACATTTATCTAGCGAAAGTCACACGCGTAGAACCGTCTTTGCAGGCTGCCTTCGTTGATTACGGAGGTAATCGGCATGGCTTCCTGGCGTTCAACGAAATCCACCCGGACTACTACCAGATCCCGATCGCGGACCGTCAGGCTCTGCTTGAACAGGATGCTGCAGACGAAATTGCCGCCGAGGCCCTGGAGAACGGGAACGGCGATGCGGATTCGTCCAAGACCAAGTCGGCTGGCAGGAAAGGAAAGGCTTCTGCCGAGCCGGACACCGAGACCGTCGCGGAGCCGGCGGAGGAGCCGAACGGCGACCAGCCCGAAACGGAAGCATCAGATGCGGACGAACTCGCCGCGACCGAAGACGCCGATGCCGAAAATGACGGCAGCGTGGACGAAGCGGCGGCCGATGAGCAACTGGCTGCCGAGCAGGCAGATCAGAGTGGGACGGAATCAGAGGATGCGTCTGGCGAGAGCGGCGATGCCGTAGAGGATAGCGCCGCAGGCGCTGAAGATGACGACGATTCGGAGGATACGAACGGCGAAGTCGAATCCGTCGGTTCGGATGACGCTCTGGAAGAAGCCGCACAGCGTAAGGTGCGCCACCAGCGCGCCTACAAGATCCAGGAAGTGATCAAGCGCCGTCAGGTGATTCTGGTTCAGGTGGTGAAGGAAGAGCGCGGCACGAAGGGCGCGGCTCTCACAACTTATCTGTCCCTGGCCGGCCGGTACTGCGTGTTGATGCCGAATACGGCCCGCGGCGGCGGAATCTCGAGAAAGATCACCAATCCCGCTGACCGCCGCCGACTGAAGGAAGTCGCTGCCGGGCTGGAGGTGCCAGAAGGCATGGGCTTGATTGTCCGGACCGCCGGCGCGAACCGGACCAAGGCCGAAATCAAGCGCGATTTCGAATATCTGCTGCGCCTTTGGGAAAACGTTCGTGACCTGACGCTGCAGTCGAGCGCCCCCTCGCTGGTCTACGAAGAGGGTAGCCTGATCAAGCGCTCCATTCGCGACCTCTACAACAAGGACGTGGATACGGTTTCCGTCGAAGGGGACGAGGCCTACCGGGAAGCCAAGGACTTCATGCGCATGCTGATGCCAAGTCATGCAAAGAACGTCCAGGCGTACAAGGAACCGGAACCGATCTTCATTCGGAACCAGATCGAGCCGCAACTCGACGCCCTGTTCAGCTCGCATTGCGGCCTGAGGTCCGGCGGATATCTGGTGATCAACCAGACCGAAGCGCTCGTGGCTATCGACGTGAACTCGGGCAAGGCGACCAAAGAACACAATATTGAAGACACTGCGCTCCAGACCAATCTGGAGGCTGCCGAGGAAATTGCGCGCCAATTAAGATTGCGCGACCTTGCCGGACTGATTGTGATCGACTTCATTGATATGGAGGAGAAACGCAACAACAGGGCTGTCGAGCGCAGGCTGAAAGACAGGCTCAAGGACGACCGGGCACGGATTCAGGTCGGCCGTATCAGCCATTTCGGGCTTCTGGAGATGTCCCGCCAGCGGATGCGCTCGGGCATGCTCGAAGGCAGCACCCTGCCCTGTGAAACGTGTAACGGGCGCGGATTCGTCAGATCGGTCGAATCTGCATCGCTGCACATCCTGCGTGGCGTCGAGGCTCACGTCTTGAAGTCGCGGACCGGGGACCTGTCCGTCCGCGCTCCGACGGAAATGGTGCTCTACATCATCAACAACAAACGCGATCACCTGCTTTCGATCGAAGCCCGTTACGGCATCTCGATCACGCTCGACAATGATGACACGCTGACGAACGCCGAATTCACGATCGGCAGTTCCGGAGACAAACAGCAGCGACGTCAGGGTCCGGCAGCGGTGGTTCAGATCGACTCCGCATTCGGTCAGCAGGATGGCGCCGATGCACTCGACGGTGACGCCGACGACGAAGACGGTGGCCGCAAGAAACGCCGCAGACGCCGCCGCGGTCGCCGCCGTGGACGCGACGGTGAAGTTGCCGCTCAGGACACCGCCGACGACAGCGATAGCGCTGAAGCCGAGACCGTCGACCTCGATGCTGCTGACGGCGACACCGGCGAGCAGGAAGACGGCAAGAAGCCGAAGCGCCGCCGGGGCAAGCGGGGCGGAAGGCGCAATCGCAAGAAGACGGATCTGGATGCCGCCGCAGAGGCCGGCGAACCGTCGGATGCCGTTTCCGAAGATGCGGTCGAAAGCGACGGATCCGAGGCCGATGCCAGTGCAGCAGGCGATGCGGAGGAAACGCCTGAAAAGCCCGCCCGCAAGCGTCGCAGCAGACGTTCCAAGCAGGCTGAAAGTGCGGACGCCGACGGTGATCAGGATTCCGGACCTTCAGAAGATGTATCGGCCGACGAACAGCAGGCAGCGCCCTCGGACGAAGGCGATTCCGACGAAGCTGAGACCGAAGCTCCGAAGCCACGAAGACGCAGCCGGCGGCAATCAAGCAAGCCGGACGCCGAGACTGAAACGGTTGCCGCTGTAGACGTGTCGGACACGGTTCCCGATGAGGGCGCTGGCACTGCTCCGAAAGTGGCCGAGGAAGCCGTCGTGCTGCCGCTGGCCGTCGAACCGGCCCCTATGGTGGCATCGCCTCAGGAAGAACCCGCTGCGGCGCAAGAGCCTGCCGCTGAAGCGGAAGCAGCCCCGCAGGAGCCGGCGGCCAAGCCGCGCAGAGGCTGGTGGAGACGAAGGAGCGAGGCGAGCGACTGACCGCAGCGTCTGGTCTTCGCTCGGAAACGACTACGACAGGAAGGTGCGCAGGCGTGAACACGCCTCGCGCATATCCTCGTACTCTCCCGCGAACGACAGCCGGATATAACGATTGCCCTGCTCCGGATCGAAATCCGCGCCAGGCGTTACCGCGACGCCGGTGTCGCTCAGCAACTTCTGCGCAAAACTGAAGCTGTCATTGGAAAACTTGCTGACATCGGCATAGACGTAAAAGGCGCCATCCGCCGGTGCCGTATCCGTCAGGCCAAGCGCGGGCAGTTCGTTGAGCAGAAGCTCCCGGTTCCGCGCATAACCCGCCTTGATCCGCTCTAGGTCCTCGATGGCATCGAACGCGGCCACCGCCGCCCTCTGGGAAAGCGCCGGAGCTGAAATGAACAGGTTCTGCGCCAGCCGCTCGAACGCGCGGATCAGGGATGGCGGAACCACCATCCACCCGATGCGCCAGCCGGTCATGCAGTAGTACTTCGAGAAGCTGTTAATGACGATGACATCATCGGAGAACTGCAGGGCTGTCGCCGCCGGCTCGTCATAGGTCAGACCGTGGTAGATCTCATCCGAGATGAACCAGCGTCCCCTGCTCCTGCACAGTTCGACAAGAGCACGAAGCGCTTCGACCGACAGCATTGTCCCTGTCGGATTCGCCGGACTTGCCAGTAGCAAGCCGTCGAGACCGTCACGATCCAGAAGTGCTCCCACATCATCGACGCCAGGCGTCCAGCGGTTCTGATGCCCGGTCGCGATAAAGGTGCTCTTCAGATCCAGACTGGCAATAATGTTGCGATAGGCCGGGTATCCCGGATTGGTCAGAGCAACGGTCTGGCCGGCGTCGAACAGCCCGAGGAATGTAAGGAGAAAGCCTCCGGAAGAACCGGTCGTGACGACGACCCGCTCGGCATCGATGTCGAGGCCGTAAGTCTCCCGGTAATGGCGGGAGATCCGCTCCCGGAGTGCCGGCATGCCCAACGCTTCGGTATAACCGATGCGATCACTCTTCAAGGCGCTTTCGGCGGCCTCGATGACGGCTCTGGGCGCCCGTGAACCGGGCTGACCGACCTCCATGTGAATGACATCGGTGCCAGCGGCTTCCGCCTGGTTGGCGGACTGGAGCATGTCCATGGCGAGAAACGAATCGATTTCGCTTCTGCGGCTTGGTTCCAGATCTTTCGTCACGCGTCCTGCCTCTTCTTCATCGCCTTGTCACTCCTGATCGTGGGGCCATTTGACCCATTTACGCACGACCTGGGATCGAGACATATTTCCACACGAACCGCTTCGGAATGCCCCGGCCGGACCGGCAAACTTCGAGGACAGCGCGGTTCAACAATGTGCGAGTACTGCTTGGCCTGATTGACCGGGGGCCTGCGGCACCCTAGTGTTGGCCACGTCCGTTGGAAAGGACTTTGACGGCATCCTTTTCGATCGGCATCTGCTTCAACGATGGACAGATTTGTGATGTATCCCTTTAGGGCGTCTCCCAGCCCAAAGTTTCGAACACTCCTGACCAAAAAGATCCCCCAAACCCTGGCCTGCGTTGCTCTGGGCCTCGCTGTCAGCATTCAACCGGCGGCGGCGAAGGGTCTGATCCGGGATGCTGAGATCGAAAGTCTCCTGCGCCTCTACGCCAACCCCATCTTCCGGGCTGCCGGCCTGAGACCAGGCGCGATCGAGGTGAATATCATTGCCGCGAAGTCGATCAACGCCTTTGTTTCCGGCGGTCAACGGATTTTCGTGCACACCGGTCTGATCACGGAGTCGAAGACTCCCAATCAGGTCATCGGAGTGCTCGCCCATGAAACCGGGCACATCGCGGGCGGACATCTTGCACGATTGCGCCGCCAGCTGGACAAGGCGCAGACCGCCAGCATCGTCAGCCTGTTGCTCGGCGCCGCGGCGATCGCGGGCAGCGCAGCGGCCGGCGCCAGCAATGTCGGCAGGGCCGGTACCGGGATCGTAATTGGCGGCCAGAACGTCGCGCGCAGGACCCTGCTGTCCTATCAACGCGCGCAGGAGGCAGCCGCGGACCAGGCGGCCATGAAGTACCTGAACGCCACCAAACAGTCCGGCAAGGGCATGATGGACCTGTTCGACATGCTGGCCAATCAGGCGGTCGTGTCGCTGCGGTACGCCGACCCATACGTCTTTTCCCATCCGATGCCGCGCGACAGGGTCAGACTGCTCGAGAACCTTGCGCGCAAGAGCCCGTATTTCAACAAGAAAGACTCCCCCGGCCTTGTCGCCCGTCACAAGCTGGCGCAGGCCAAACTGCACGGGTTTCTGGACTCGGCATCAACAGTCTACCGGCGCTACCCCACGTCGGACCGGAGTATCTATGCCCGCTATGCCAGGGCTATTGCGTCCTACCGGCAGGCCGACATGAAACAGGCGATCAGGCTGATGGACGGCCTTATCAAGGAAATCCCGCAAAACCCCTATTTCTGGGAATTGAAGGGGCAGGCCTACTTTGAGACCGGCCAGGCGGCAAAAGCGGTCGGACCTCTGAAGAAAGCCGTGTCGCTAGCGCCAAACGCAGCCCTGATCAGAATCCTGCTCGCTCAGGCGCTCATCTCGAAGGATACGCCGAACGCTACTGCCGAGGCGGTGAAGCATCTTCGAAAGGCCGCCACTCGCGAAAACCGATCCATAACGCTGCACCAGCAGTTCGCCATAGCCTATGCCCGGCAAGGCAAATTGGGACGCGCCGATCTTTCGGCAGCCGAGGCCGCATTTATCGCCGGCGACATCGATCTGGCCAAGATGCGCGCCAAACGCGCCAAAGCCAGGTTGAAGAAAGGCACGCCGCAATGGATCAAGGCAAATGACATTCTGCGGTTCAAGAAACCGAAGAAGAGAGGATAAGGACTCCGACGTCATGGTGGATTATCGCTCACAGATTGACAATGCAATGCGGAGTGCGGTTGTTGCGCTTTTCGCTCTCGGGCTGTTCGTCGCCCTGCCCTTTCAGGCCGCTTCTGCCGAACCCTTTACGACTGAAAAGCGCGAAGAGATCCACAAGATCATAAAGGACTATCTGTTGGCCAATCCCGAAGTATTGCGGGATGCCCTGGTCGAACTCGAAAAGCGTCAGCAGGCTGAGCAAGTCGCGCAATCGAGAGCGCTGATCAGCAAGAATGCTGAGGCCATGTTCCAGTCGGAGCATACATATGTCGCCGGCAATCCGGACGGCGATATCACGCTGGTCGAGTTCTTCGACTACAACTGCGGTTTCTGCAAGCGGTCGATGGAGAGCGTGATCGGATTGATCGAGAGCGATCCGAACGTAAGGGTCGTCATGCGAGAATTTCCAATCCTCGGACAGGGATCGCTGATTGCCTCGCGCGCTGCCCTCGCCTCCCGCAAGCAGAACAAATACTGGGAGTTTCATGTGGCGCTGATGAAGGCAAAGAGCCTTCAGAACGAAGCGCAGGTCATGCGTGTGGCACAGTCTGTCGGGCTCGACATCGAAAAGCTCAGGAAGGACATGGACGGCCCGGAGATCGTTCTGTCCATCAAAGAGGGATATGATCTGGCCCAGGCTCTCGGCATTCAGGGGACGCCGACATTTGTGCTGGATGACCAGATCATACCGAATGCCACAAACATTCAAGGCATCCTCACGGCAGCGGTCGAACAAATCCGCGCCAATGGCGGTTGCCGCGCTTGCTAATCCGGTTTGTCAACAATCAACGCAATCTATTGACAAACGCCTTTACTTCGCGCGCGTGCGCCTGATAAGGAGTGCGCTCGCAAGGCAATTTTAGTGCCCTCGGGGAGTAAATGGCGAAGCCGGTTCTGATACTCAATGGTCCAAATCTCAATGTGCTCGGCACCCGCGAGCCCGAGATATACGGATCAACCACGCTCGCCGATCTAGAGAGTATTTCCAGAAAGAAGGCCGACGCACTCGGGATTGCGGTCGATTTTCGGCAATCCAACTCAGAAGGCGACCTTGTGACGTGGATTCAAGAGGCCCGCGACAGTGCCTCCGGAATCATCATAAATGCTGCCGCTTATACGCATACTTCAATCGCACTGCTCGATGCGCTCAAGGCCGTCGGATTGCCGGTCATTGAGTTGCATCTTTCAAACATTTACAGCCGCGAAGCATTTCGCCACCACAGCTATGTCTCGGCTGCGGCAACCGGCGTGATTTGCGGTTTCGGCGGGAAAGGATATGAGCTAGCACTTGAAGCCATGTCGGACCTCGTCGAGGCCTAACGGAGCTGAACCGACCTATGCCGAAAAAAGCCACGATTGATCAAGAGTTGATCCGCGACCTCGCAGCTCTGCTCAGTGAAACCGACCTGAGCGAGATCGAGATAGAGCAGGATGATTTCAGGATCCGGGTCGCTCGCTCGAGGCAGGTCGACGTTCCCGTGACCGTTCAACCGGCGGCCGCGCAGGCAGCTGCAGTCAACACAACGGCGACGGCGACGCCCAAGGCCGCTCCGGAAAGTGCAGCAGGCATGGTCAAATCGCCGATGGTCGGTACGGCATACCGGGCGCCAGAGCCAGGCGCCAAGGCGTTCGTTGAAGTCGGATCGCAGGTGTCCGCGGGCCAGACACTCATGATTGTCGAAGCGATGAAAACCATGAATCCGATCACGGCCCCGACGGCGGGGACTGTGAAGGAAATCCTTGTCGAAGACGGGCAGCCCGTTGAATTCGACGAGCCCCTCATGATCATCGGATAGACGGTCGGTCCGGCCAGCAATAATGTTTGACAAAATACTCATTGCAAACCGCGGCGAGATCGCCCTCAGGGTTTTGCGGGCTTGCCGCGAACTGGGCATTTCCACTGTGGCCATTCACTCCACCGCGGATGAAAATGCCATGCATGTCCGCCTGGCCGACGAAAGCGTTTGCATCGGACCGGCTCCGGCAGCCAACAGTTATCTCAATATCCCTGCAATCTTGTCCGCCTGTGAGATTACGGGAGCGGATGCCGTTCACCCCGGATACGGATTTCTTTCGGAGAATGCGCGGTTTGCGGAAATTCTCACGGAACACGGCATAACGTTCATTGGACCGACCGCCGATCATATCCGGGTCATGGGTGACAAGATCGAGGCAAAGAAGACGGCGAGACGCCTCGGCATTCCGGTCGTTCCGGGTTCTGAAGGCGCTGTTACTAGTGACGCCGAGGCGCGGGAAGTCGCAGCCGAGACCGGCTATCCACTGCTCGTAAAGGCAGCAGCCGGCGGCGGCGGCAAGGGCATGAAGGTCGCCCAGACCGAAGACGATCTGGAAAACGCCCTGTCAACCGCCCGGGCCGAAGCCAAGGCATCGTTCGGGGATGATGCGCTCTATATAGAGAAATACCTCGGCAAGCCCCGACATATCGAGGTTCAGGTGCTGAGTGATGGCAAGAGTGGGTCCGTTCACCTGGGGGAACGCGACTGCTCGCTGCAGAGGCGCCACCAGAAGGTTTTCGAGGAAGCCCTCTCCCCTGCTCTCAACGAAGAACAGAGACAAAAAATCGGCTCCATCGTCGCCGATGCCATGGCCGAACTGGGTTATCTCGGCGTCGGGACGGTCGAGTTCCTATACGAGAATGGCGAATTCTACTTCATCGAGATGAACACGCGCCTTCAGGTCGAGCACCCGGTCACCGAAATGATCACCGGGATTGATCTGGTGCAGGAGCAGATCAGGATCGCCAACGGCGCCTCCCTCGGCTACGGCCAGAGTGACATCTCATTCTCCGGCCATGCAATCGAGTGCCGGATCAATGCGGAGAACGCAAAGACGTTTGTTCCGTCTCCCGGGCGTATTGAATCCTATCATCCCCCCGGAGGCCTCGGCGTTCGCATCGATTCCGGCGTCTATGCGGGCTATTCCATCCCGCCGTACTATGACAGCCTGATCGGCAAGCTGATTGTTTTCGGCAAACATCGCACTGAATGCCTCATGCGTCTGCGGCGTGCATTGGGTGAATTTGTCATTGAAGGTGTAGAGACAACAATACCACTGTTCGTGGACCTGCTCGAAAACGCCGACATCATCAACGGCAACTACGACATTCACTGGCTGGAAAAACATCTGGCATCGGAATAGCTTCCGGCTCTATCGCCCAGTCGCCATGACGACCATCACGCCCGAAATTCTCCTCAAGGCTTACGCGGCCGGACTGTTCCCGATGGCCGAAAGCGCCGATGACAGTGCGCTGTACTGGATTGATCCGGAAAGGCGCGGGATCATCCCGCTAGACGAGTTCCACATTCCCAAACGTCTCCGCCGGACCATCAAGTCGAAGCGCTTTGAAGTCAAAATAGACACTGCGTTCGACGACGTCATCGAAGGATGCGCTGCCTCCGCTCCCGGACGGTCGACAACCTGGATCAATGACCGCATTCGCGACCTTTATGGAGAGCTCTTTCAACGTGGTGTCTGTCACACCGTGGAAACATGGCGCCAAGGCCGTCTGGTCGGCGGCTTGTACGGCATCGAACTGGGCGGCGCCTTTTTTGGCGAAAGCATGTTTTCGCTTGAAACGGATGCCAGCAAGACGGCCCTCGTCCATCTTGTTGCGCGACTGAAATCAGGAGGATATGCGCTGCTCGACACGCAGTTCGTAACCGATCATCTCACGCAATTCGGCGCTATCGAAATTGATCGACCCCGGTACCAGACGCTTCTGGAAAACGCCATAGAACAAGGCGGAGACTTCTACTGCTTCGGAGCGGATGACGATCCCGACGCTGTTCTGCAGTCCGTGAGCCACACATCGTAGACAGGATGTTCGACCGCATGGAGACCGGGACTGGCGGCAAACATCCATCCGGTAAAGATCCGTCTCTTTCCGCCCTGATGCCGCCGCTCGCTCACTTCGACAAATGACGTCGTTTGCGGTGGCTCCGTTGGCGGCTTCGTGTAGCAGACCCGCGGCGTAACTTCCAAGGTGCCGAACAACACCGTCTTGTTCACCGGAACGGCAAACCTGATGATCTTCGCCGTTATCTTGTCCAGTCCGGCGAAAATCGCCGTGTCATTGCTGATGCTTTCCGCGAACGCCGGCGTTGCGACGAAGGCCAGCATCGAGACAAGAACTACGCTTCGAACCCTGCGAAGCATGCCGATACAAAAGTTCATTCTGATTTTCGAGTCTCTAGTTCTCTGTGGCCTATGCGTTGCTAAACGCTTCCACCCGCAATCTCACGTAATCGGCGGTCCAGCCTCCGCTTTCGTCACAGAGTGAAGGCCTCAAAAGTTCCACCGTCTCCTGAAGTGCCGCCTCGCATTCGTCGCCGAATTGCTCAAAAAACGGAGCGCGAAACGTCATCAGCCATCCCGACATATCGGTCGGCAAGGGCGTCGGTCTGGGAATAAGCGCGATGCGCGAAACAGAAAAGCCCAGTTCTTCCAAAAGCGCCTGATAGGCATTCGTGGTCGGAAAATACCAGGGATTCGTCAACGCCTGATCGCCGTGTCTGCTGTTTGCAACCGCAATCAACGCAGTGACGATCGCAGCGCAGTTCCCATGCCCGCCAAACTCCGCGACAAACCGGCCACCCGACTTCAGCGCGCGGGCCACGCCGGTGAGAACGTCCCGGGGGCGTGTCATCCAATGAAGCGCGGCATTGGAGAAGACAGCATCAAATTCATTGTCGAACTCAAGTGCATGCCCATCCACCAGATGCACGTCCAGACCACGCCCGCGGGCCGACTCGACAAATGCCTCGCTGGAATCGGCGCCAACGACCTTCGCACCGGACTGAACAAGTTGCTCGGTAAGGGCGCCGTCACCACAACCCAGGTCCAGCACCCTCTCACCCGCTTTCAGGTCCAGCCAATCGACCACACCGGCGCCGAGATTTGATACGAAACGGGCATGCGTATCGTACCCGTCCGATGACCAGGTCTGGTTTCCGGCCTGCGTCAGGCTTTCTGCCATCAAGAGCCCTTGGCGCTGAAGATAGCCTGCCCCAGAAGACTGAGCAGATCGATAGAACTCTGCGTGTTGGTGATTTCGTCACCGGCAGCGAAGTTCTTTTCACTGCCTCCTGCCTCGAGCGAAATGTAGTTGCCGCCGAGCAAACCTTCAGACGTGATCTTCGCCGTGGAATCATCCGGCAGTTTGACATCCGGACTCACCGTCATGGTGACGACGGCCTCGAACGATGCGGGATCGAGCTTCTGGGCGACAACCGTGCCGATCTTGATTCCCGACATCCGGACATCACTGCCGGTCGATATGCCGTCTATCCGTTCAAATCGTGCATCTATGTTGTAGCCGCCGGACGCCGCGCCGACTTCCGCAGTCTTGTAGGCGTAAGTGAAGAAGATGACCGCTACGGCAATCACGGCTGCGCCGATGATGGTCTCTACAAAATCAGTCTTCATTTCGGATCATCCTGAGAATATGAGGTCAATTGCGGCGGACGGGATTGAGCGAAACTACGGCCGGATTGCCGAAGCAGCGACGCTGGCAAATGTGCCACGCATCATTCGGGCTTCCAGGCATCATAGTCCCCGGTGGCCGAAGGCCGTTCCGCCGGTGTCAGAATACTTCCCGCCGGACGATAGGCTTGCGGCGTACCCGTCATGTTGGCCTTGTGAGGTTTCTGCCAGTCGCGCGGCGTGTAGTCTTCTTCGGTCGGCGGGGTATCCACCGTATAGTGCAGCCAACCATGCCAGTCCGGAGACACTCGCGACGCATCAGCCAGGCCGTTGTAAACCACCCACCGCCGTTTGCCGTCACGTTCGCGGTAATACTTGTTGCCCGACGCGTCTTCTCCAACAAGCTCGCCCTTGCGCCACGTAAAGAACCGCGTTCCCAACGTCTGGCCGTTCCACCAGGTGAAGAACTCAAGCAAGAATCTCATCGATTTTGATCCAAAAGATTGGCACCAGATCCTGTTGGCGGGACTATGGCGTATCGTTAATGGCACGTCCAGCCTGAGTACGACATAGATGAGGTTTGTGCGTTTTGCAGCGCCTTTGGCCTATTCGAAGAGTGTCATCACTCTGTGCCATAACTTTCAGCGAATCACTCGTCTGTCCTTGCCTGACGGCGTGGATGATTCGCAATCGGCACACTAGCACCCGGTCTGCTCTTTCTACCCGATACATGAGCCCCTTCGTCGACCATTGATCGACCGCGATAGGCATTAAGTCAGAAGATTCAGTGATATGCGCTGAAATGTGTCCGGAGGAGCGCTTGCTCTGCCTCCTTCCCCCGGTTTGCAGCCTCCCGGTCGACCGGAATTTAATGCAATTTTCTATTAACCATAATTCGAGGCAGCTAAGCCACAAGATGGGGCATATTTGCGTCTTGCCAACCACAACAGCTAGATGCCAGACTCGTTGAAAATCTGGGAGATTCGGAACAACTCCACAAGTTTCCCACAGCCGAGACACTACATCTTGTGTTAGTGAGTTGTTAACACACTAGTTCTTGACGGTCCGCGTAATCTCGGCATAGAGTGATTTCAGGCTGAGGGGCCAAAAAGACATCGGCGGGGTCTCCTAGAGAAGCGTCTGTCGGTGCATCCCAAAATTAGTTTTTTCAAGTCCGGTGGGTCATCCGGGTGGATGGCCGCGCAATGGTGGTGTGTGCCGGGCGCAGGGTCGGTTTGTCTCTCAGAAACGGGGCTGGATTAGGAAGCCTGAGTGCCGGAAGCGGGGCGTACAAGACGCGTCGCTTATCCGGATGGTCGATAATGAAATTACGGCGCAATAGCCGGGCCAAAAGGAAATAAGATGCGGATTGAACGTCACTACACCCAGTCAGGACAGTCACCCTTCTCGGGAATCGAGTTCCGTCAAACCACAAGCGAAATCAGAAACCCGGACGGCTCCGTGGTTTTTCGCCTTGAGAACATCGAGGTGCCGGCAAGCTGGAGCCAGGTCGCAAGCGACATCATCGCCCAGAAATATTTTCGCAAGGCCGGCGTGCCCGCACGTCTTAAGAAGGTCGAAGAGAACAGTGTCCCCTCCTGGCTGTGGCGAAGCGAGGCGGACGACGAGGCACTCGCCGAGCTTCCAGAAAATGAACGCTACGGATCCGAGATGGCGGCCACACAGGTGTTCGAGCGCCTCGCCGGAACCTGGACCTACTGGGGCTGGAAAGCCGGCTACTTCGATACGGAAGACGATGCGCGGGCCTTTTACGACGAACTGTGCTTCATGCTGGCGACGCAGAAGGTGGCGCCGAACTCTCCGCAATGGTTCAACACCGGTCTGCACTGGGCCTATGGCATCGATGGTCCGAGCCAGGGGCACTATTATGTGGACTTCGAGACGGGACGCCTGACCCGCTCAAAGACTGCCTACGAACACCCTCAGCCGCACGCCTGTTTCATCCAGTCGATTGAAGACGACCTGGTGAACGAAAACGGCATCATGGACCTGTGGGTCCGTGAGGCGCGCCTCTTCAAATACGGTTCGGGCACCGGCACGAATTTCTCGAAAATCCGCGGCGAGAATGAACCGCTCTCCGGTGGAGGAAAGTCGTCCGGCTTGATGAGCTTCCTCAAGATCGGCGACCGCGCGGCCGGTGCGATCAAGTCCGGCGGCACAACGCGCCGGGCAGCCAAGATGGTGGTGGTCGATATCGATCACCCGGACATCGAGGATTACATCAACTGGAAAGTCCGCGAGGAGCAGAAAGTCGCGGCACTCGTCACGGGGTCGAAGGTTTGCGCACACCACCTGAACGCCATCATGAAGGCATGCGTGAACTGCAAGGGCGACGGCGACGACTGCTACGACACGGCCAAAAACCCGGCCCTGAAGCGTGAAGTGCGGGCGGCAAAGCACGCCCAGATCCCGGAGAACTATATCCGCCGCGTTATCCAGTTCGCACGTCAGGGTTACACCGCGATCGCATTTGACACGTATGACACCGATTGGGACTCGGAAGCCTATCGGACCGTGTCCGGGCAGAACTCCAACAACTCCGTTCGCGTGACAGACGAATTCCTTCAGGCCGTCGAAAGCGACCTTGAATGGAATCTCATTGGCCGGCGGACCGGCGAGATTTCCAAGACGGTGAATGCGAAGGAGCTGTGGGAACAGGTCGGTTACGCAGCATGGGCATCTGCCGATCCCGGGATTCAATTCCACACAACGATCAACGACTGGCACACCTGCCCGTCGAGCGGCGCCATCCGTGCGTCTAACCCGTGTTCCGAGTACATGTTCCTTGACGACACGGCGTGCAATCTTGCCTCGCTGAATCTGTTGCAGTTCAGAAACGATGACCGCTCATTCGGCGTCGAGTCGTTCGAACATGGCGTCCGCCTCTGGACGGTCGTGCTCGAGATTTCCGTTACGATGGCCCAGTTCCCGTCGAAGCAGATCGCCAAGCTGTCCTATGAATACCGTACGCTGGGGCTCGGCTTCGCGAACATCGGCGGCCTGCTGATGTCCTCCGGCATCTCCTACGACTCCGAAGAAGGCCGTGCCATCTGCGGTGCAATTTCCGCGATCATGACGGGAACGGCCTATGCGACTTCGGCGGAAATGGCGAAAGAGCTCGGTGCCTTCCCGGGCTACCGGCCCAACGCAAAGCACATGATGCGGGTGATGAAGAACCATCGGAATGCCGCGTACGGCAACGCCGACGGATACATCGATCTCAACACGGCACCGGTCGCTCTCGACCATGCCAACTGCCCGGACGAGCGCCTCATCGATCGAGCCAAGGTTGCATGGGACAAAGCTGTTGACCTCGGTACGGTCCACGGGTTCCGTAACGCACAGGCAACGGTCATTGCACCGACCGGCACGATCGGCCTGGTCATGGATTGCGACACGACCGGCATCGAACCGGACTTCGCCCTCGTGAAGTTCAAGAAGCTCGCCGGCGGCGGATATTTCAAGATCATCAACCGCGCTGTTCCGGAGGCCCTGCACGTTTTGGGCTACACACCGGAACAGATCGAGGAGATCGTCGGCTACGCGGTCGGGCACGGCACCCTGGACGGCGCTCCGGGCGTCAATCATGATGCGCTCAGGGCCAAGGGTTTCGGCGATGAACAGTTGCAGGCGATCGAGGGGGCTCTTGCCTCTGCCTTCGATATCAAGTTCGCGTTCAACAAGTGGACGCTCGGCGAAGAGTTCTGCACCGACACCCTCAAGCTTTCGGCGGATCAGCTCGACGACTTCGATTTCGACCTGCTGAAGGCTATCGGGTTCAAGAAAGACGAAATCGAAGCCGCAAACATCCACTGCTGCGGCGCGATGACCCTTGAAGGTGCACCGGGCATCAAGGACGAGCATCTGCCCGTGTTCGACTGCGCCAATCCGTGCGGCCGACTTGGCAAACGGTTCCTCTCGGTCGAGAGCCACATCCGGATGATGGCTGCCTCTCAGCCTTTCATCTCCGGGGCAATCTCGAAGACCATCAACATGCCCAATGACGCATCGGTGGAGGACTGCAAGGAATCCTACATGCTGTCCTGGCGGCTTGCGCTTAAGGCCAATGCGCTCTATCGCGACGGCTCCAAGCTCTCGCAGCCGCTCAATGCACAACTGCTCGGCGACGAGGACGAGCAGGACGATACGCTGGAAGCCGTTGCTTCCGATCAGCCGGCTGTACAGCGCGCAGACGCCCTTTCGGAAAAAATCGTCGAGCGCATTGTCGAGGTCGCGGCAAAGCGGGAGCGCGAGAAGCTGCCGCAGCGGCGCAAGGGTTACACGCAGAAAGCTCTCGTTGGCGGACACAAGGTGTATCTCCGGACGGGCGAATATGACGACGGCCGCCTGGGCGAGATCTTCATCGACATGCACAAGGAAGGCGCCGCCTTCCGGAGCCTGATGAACAACTTCGCCATCGCCATCTCGCTTGGCCTGCAATACGGCGTACCGCTCGAGGAATATGTCGATGCGTTCACGTTCACGCGGTTCGAGCCGGCCGGACTGGTTCAGGGCAACGACCTGATCAAGAACGCGACCTCGATCCTCGACTACGTGTTCAGGGAACTTGCGGTGTCCTATGTCGGGCGCAACGATCTGGCGCACGTCGACCCGGCCGAGATCGGCTTCGACGTGATGGGTGCTGGAGAGGTCGAAGGCAAGGAAGGCGAACCGTCCCCTGCCCCGCTGCCGGCCAAACAGGTCGTCAGTCAGGGTCTCGTCCGCCGCCAGGTCGGTGACAATGTGGTGGTCATGCCGTCCGGAGCGCCGACGAGCCTCGGCGGTGAAGTGGGTGCGCTTCAGGCCAGAGCGGCCGCCGCCCTCACCGCCTCCACCGCAACGGCGACACAGCTTGACGTTGCGGAAATGGAAATCACTGCCCAGGGAGATGCGGCGGCTGATGCCGATCGCTCCACGGCGGACCTCATGGCCGAGGCCAGAATGAAAGGCTATGAGGGAGACCCGTGCGGCGAATGCGGCAATTTCACCATGGTGCGCAACGGCACGTGCCTCAAATGCGACACCTGTGGCTCTACAAGCGGTTGTAGTTAGGTCACTCCTCCCGAGGGGAAACTGAGAGGGCGGCCTTCGGGCCGCCCGTTTTTTTACTGCAGCATCGTGGCACCACAGGCGCAAAATTGAACGTGGCCGATGCTGCTTGCTCTTGCGACCCTCGCCAAATTGAGCCTCAATAGACGGATGTCGGATAAAGTCATCAGACCTGCCGAGGCGGGTGACGAAGCCGGTATCGCCTTCGTGCAAATCACGGCGTGGGCGGAATCGTACCGCGATATTCTCCCCGCTGAACTTCACGAACCATGGAAGCTCGACGAGCTCACACGGGTCTGGCGGCGGCGCATTGACGGTGCGAAGGCGTCATCGGCCACCTTTGTCGCGACAACCGGGAACGGCGTCATCTCCGGTTTCGGAACATGTGGTGCGACGCGGCATGTCTCTCTGCCGGCAAGTGCGGAGGTCGCGCTGCTTTACGTGCTTCGGAATGCGCAGCGGCGAGGTATGGGCCGTCAACTCATGCGCAAGATGGCAGGGCATGCGAGCGAAACGGGCCGTCGCTCCATCGGTCTCTGGGTGCTGGCGAAAAACATCCGGGCGATCGCGTTCTATGACGCTCTGGGCGGCATCTGCGTCGGCGAATCCGCCGGCCGTTTCGGGGGTGTAGCGACACGCGAGCTCGGTTATGTATGGCCGAGTGATATTCTGGCCCGTTCGGGACAGCTCAAGGGCGCCGCCGCACGATAGAGATTACGCTCAAGTGTCGAGTTCGGAAGCGAGCACGATCAGAGCGATCGAAGATCCGATCAGAGACAGGAATGTGAGGCCCATGCCGACCTGGCGCAATTTGCCCCGGCCGAACTGCCAGCCGTGCGAATAGGCAACCAATAGGCGTCCGACCGTATAGGTCGACCCTATGAGGTGCGCGATGATCGCCGGACAGTCGAGCAGCGCCAGCAGGACCAGCGACGCCAGGGCGAAGGCGGCATATTCAGCGTTGTTGCCGTGAGCGCGGATCGCCCATTCAAGGGCCGTGTCGTCACCGCCGCCATAGCTGGTGCGGGTCTTGACCCGTAACCGGATGACACGAAAGGCAAGCCCGACATTAATCAGGACGTTAATCGAGACATATACCGCGACAGCCGTGAATGTTCCGATCATCGTTCATCCCATTGACCGCCCGGTGAATTCGGCGGCTCAAGCCAGATTCAAAGCGGCAAGACGACCGCCAGAACGGCCGGTTCCCGATCGTTTTGAACCCAATCGCCGCACTCAGGAGATACTGAAGCGAATTCTATGCCCACCGTAAAGGGAGAACTGACATCGCCGCGCCAGAGATATCGGCGTGATCCCACTGTTCCGCGCACTGCTCCAACAATTCACTGTGGCATTCCGGCAGTGTGATGTATAACGGCTAGGTCTTCACCTTCGAGGTCACGGATGCTGAATTGTATCCGAGGGTGGCAGCGAAAATCCGAATACAGATGCGGCACAACGAATTGCGACGTGTGGGAGCACGATGCGTGCTCCTGAATGGGGAGACGTCTGTATGCGTGTGGCAGTACTCGCCTTTGTCCTTGGTGTTGTCGGACTGGCTGTTCAGCCTGTCTCCGCCCAGCAGGTACCGGAACTCGCGGGCGGCCCGGTGACGGCACAGTCCGAGTCCGGATCGAAGGCCAAGCCGGCGAAGCAGAACACCGGCAAGAAGAAGAAGGCCCGCAAACCGGCAAAGCCCGGAAAGCAGAAGGCCAAGAAGACATCCTCTCCCGGCGCCATGCCACCACCACCCCCGCCCGGGCAGATGGTCGAGGTACCTGATCCCAATCTGAAGTCCAAGAAGGCGCGTTCGGCGAAGAAGAAGCGTCCGGCCGCCAAGCGAAAACTCAGGAGAAAGCCCAATACAAGGCAGGTGCGGCGCAAACGTCAGGGGCATACCGGCCAGTACTGCACGGTGCAGTTTGTCGACCCGCCGGTCTACCGGACAGTTCGGGAGCGGGTCCTCGTCAAACCGGGACGCAAAGAGGTCGAAACAATTCCCGCGCGCTACAGATCCGTTGAGAAGAAGGTGCTGGTCACACCTGGCCAACGGAAGGTCCGGGAACAGGCGCCCGTCTATCGCATCGTCCAGAAACGAGTCCTCGTTCGCAAGGAATCCGTATCCTACCGGAAGCACAAGCCGAGTTACCGGCTCGTGCGCAAACGTGTTCAGGTAAAGCCCCGCCGGATCGCCTATCGGGTCCACCCTGCCCGATACAAGACGGTCTACAAGCGCGTGATGGTGAGACCACCCGAGCGGCATATCTACACCTATCCGGCATCGTACCGTTACGTTCATCGCAACCGGCTCGTCCGTCACGCCCAGACGGCCTGGACGTTCGACTGGATCAACGGACAGAAACACTGGCGCAAGGTCGTTATTCCCGCTCAGTACAAGGTCGTCGCGGTCAAGGAGATCGTGCGTCCCACCCGCCGCGAAATAGTTCACGTGCCCGCGGTCTATGAGACCCGCGCAAGGCATATCCTGGTTGAGCGCCAGCGGCGAGAACGGATCGTAATCCCTGCCGAGTATCGGACGGTGGAAACCAGGGAACTGGCCGGACCGGCTCGTCGCGAGCGTGTCGTACAGCCGGCGGTCTACAAGACCGTTGAGAAGAGAGTACTGGTGACCCCCGGCAAGCGCCGGACAATAACCAAGAAACCGGTCTATCGGACAGTCAGGAAGCAGGTTCTGGTGTCACCGGAGCGCCGTGTCGTTCGCCGCTCTAAGCCGGTTTACCGCACCGTCAGCAAACGTGTCATCATCCGCGAAGGCCGCTCGGGCTGGAAAAGAGTTCCCGCCCCGCAGGGAGGTTGTTGAGAAAACTCTTATCCTGAGCGCCTACTCGCGGCATAAACCCCGGCCCATTCGGCCGGGGTTTATCGTCTATGCCGCTATCACACGGTAGAGGATCCCGAAAGCGGCGGCGAACTGGATCGTGTTCAGGATTACACTGCCCCGGTGCAGTTTGCCGAAAGACTTTTCGGCCTGCTCATCACCGGCACGGGCCGCATCCCGGAACTGATTGATACGCGGTACCAGGACGAACCGGGCAACGAGAAAACCGGCGGCAATGAGCGCCAATACCGAACTGTCGAACTGCCGTCCGTCAAGGTATAGCAAGACCATCGCCGCAATGGCCATCGCACCCATGTAGAGATAATAGACGGGGAAGATCGCGCGCAGGAACTTGCCGCCGTTGTCCGTATCCAGCGCCTTGAAGACGATCGGAGCAACGACACCGGAGAAGAACGCCATACCGCCGACGACAAGACTTAGGATGAGAGTGACCGTGATCAGGAGCATGGCTCGAGGAATTCCCTGAATGGCAGGATGATGATTCCGCAACTCATAGCCGGTTGTCAGCGGCGAGTCGACGGCGCCCGGTTTCCTTGGCCTTGGCCGCAAAGGGCACCCGACCCTTTGTGACTAATTTGCATCACGGCGCGACAAAAATTGGACGGCACAATGCGCCCGGAGTCATTAGTCAGGATACGAATTTTCATAAGCCACGAATTTGACTGTGCGATTTTGGCTCGATGTTCAAACGCTAAGATTTCGCTGATTCCGTCGCGTCAACCCTGCCTTTGACAGCGATTAACTGCGCCGATTAGAGTTTTTCTATCAGGGCAACGGTTGGGGGGAACAATCATGGCTCGCAAATTTCTGCCCGCTATCGCGGGTGTCTTTCTCGCCACTTCACTGCTTGCGACGAGCAACGCATTCGCTGATCCAGATGTGACGGCCCAAGGCGCTCGAAGCCAGGGCGGGATGATCTCTTCCAAGTTCGGTCTCGACATCGGCATCACGAATGCCAGTCCGGATGCCCAGGTCAGAACGACTAGCGGCGGCAGTCCGGCCAGCACCGGCGGAGACGAATCCGACAGCAGCACGATCACGTCCATCGGAGTCGACTACCGGTTCCCGCTCTTTCTGCTGTTTGGCAATATCGGGCCATTCGGAAACGCCGGTCCCGATCCTAGCGGCGGCTTCTATTCGAAAGGACCGGTCGGCGGTCTGTGGGCACGCGCGTTTCTTGGCGGCAACGACCAGAACGAAGTCGATTTCGACTTCCATTCATTACCTTCCGGGACCGACAGTTACGTCCAATACTCCAAAGACTTTTTCGTGATGCCCTATGTGGGGTGGGTGTTCGGGACGAACTTCGGCAACTCCAACGTCAATGCGGATATCACTCCGTTTTTCGGTGTCCGGCTGGAGCAGCGAACGGTACGGCTGGAAACAATGGAATTCAGCACGCCGAACACATTCACCAACACGGATACGGATGTCGGCTTCACGTTTGGAGTCGACGTCGATTTCTGGCTCGATTTCTATAACAATGTCGGCAACATCGGGAACACCCGCGTCCGGCCATATGTCGGGATCGGTGCAGCGCTGGACTACAGTCCCGATATCGATGTGAAGGGCAGAGGCGCCGTCTCCGGGCTGGACTACCATGTCGAAAGCGAAGGAGGGTTCTCTTCCCGCTTCTTCATCAGGGCAGGTGTCGGATTCTGATCGGGTGATCGTGACGATTGGTTGCAGATGAGCATTAGCCAAGACGGGAACGACAATGATTGCGGTTGCCGCCGCAAGCGCACAACGCTGAAGCTGTTGCTCGTCGCCGGCGGAGGCCTGCTTCTGTCCGCCTGCGCCAGGGGACAGGAATTCGTCACCGCCTATGCGGAACCGGAGCCGACGCCGGCGAACTTCACGATCTGCTACGGCTATGGCTGCATGACCAAAACCAACGTCCAGATTTCCCCCGCTGGATGGAGCAAGATAAAGGCCGTCTTCAAGTCCAATCCCAAAACGCCGGCTGAAGAACGCGCCACGGTCGCGAAAGCAATCGCCCTGCTTGAAAAGAAAGTCGGATCGGCGACCGGCACCGATATCGACGAAGCCGGTGCAGACCTTTTCGCCAAGAACAAGTTCCAGCAGGACTGCATTGACGAGACGGTAAACACCACCACTTATCTCAAGCTGCTCAAGCGGGACAATCTCCTGCGCTTTCACAAGATCGGCGAAGCGGCATGGCGCGGCCAGTTCATCGACCGCTGGCCACACAACACCGCCGTTCTCGTCGAGAACAAGACGGGTGCGTCGTGGGCAATCGACTCCTGGTTCTTCGCGAACGGTGTCGAACCGGTCGTTGTGCCGCTGGAAAAGTGGAAATCGGGCTGGTCTCCGCCCAAACCGACCGCATAATATCCCCCTGTGAGTCAGACCATTGTCATCATTGGCTGGGGCTCCCTGCTGTGGGATCTCGACAACCTGGAACCGCACGTGTCGGGTGAATGGGCCCGCGACGGCGGACCGCCTCTCCCACTCGAATTCGTGCGCGTCTCGCCCAAAAGGCTTCAGGCCTTGACCGTTGTCATCGATCATGACCACGGTGTTCCCTGCCAAACCAGCTACACATACAGCCACCGAAATGACCCGCTGGAGGCGGTTGGCGACCTTGCGGCACGCGAACGTGCCGACCCTCTCAATATCGGCTATGTCGATGTCCAATCCGGAAGCCGAAGAAGCCAACATGACGGCGTCTCGGACACTGTGGCGGCATGGCTTGACGCCAAGGGGTATCGGGCCGCGGTCTGGACTGATCTTTCCGGGAACTTCGCCGAGGCAACCGGCACATCCTATTCACTCGAGGGAGCGATCGAATACCTGGCGGCGCTTGAAGGTCAGTCCCGTGTGGAAGCCAAGCGCTACATCGATTCCGCTCCAGGGGCGGTCGACACGCCTCTGAGACGCAAACTGGACAGCCATTCATGGTGGCGTCAGATCGAATACTGACAGCGCCAAGGAAGGTTTGAAACCGACCGGCAACTCGCATAACGTCCGAGCCGTCACCGGATTAAGCCTCAACGGATCCAGCCGCCATGCAAACGCTCTTCATCGGTCAGTCCTATATCGACGTGACTTTCATCACCGACCACATGCCGACCGGCGATGACAAATACGTGGCCGAGGACTACGCCGTGAGCTTCGGTGGCAATGCGGTCACGGCAGCCTTTTGCTGCGCCAAGCTGGGGATCAAGCCTGAGCTTCTCACGTCGCTCGCCGACGACTGGCTTGCCGGCATGTTCCGGGAAATGGCGGCACGTCATGGAATTCAGATCCATGCCCGGGTGGTCAAGGAGAGCTCCCTGTCCCTGATCATGCCGAACAACGGCAAGAGGGCGATCGTCCGCTGCCGTGACGACAACTACCTGACGCCGTATCCGCATCTCGACCTGACGGGCTGCCGCGCCTTGCATCTGGACGGCCACCAGCACCAGGCAGCCCTCCATTACGCCCATCTTTGCCGCGAGCAGGGAATTCTGACATCACTCGACGGCGGCAGCCTCCGGCAGAACACCGAGGAACTGCTGGAAGTCATCGACGTCGCCATTGTCGCCGAACGGCTCTGCGAGCAGATGAACATGTCGCCGGAAGAAATGATTCGCTATCTCGAAGCCAAGGGATGCACGGTCGCAGGCGTTACGCAGGGCTCACGCGGCATGATCTGGTGGGAAAAGGGCGGCGACGTCAAACACCTCCCTGCCCTGCCGGTTCCGAGCGATCGGGTCATCGACACCAACGGCGCCGGTGATATCTTTCACGGCGCCTACATGTATTCCTACCTGCATGCGCCGGAGCAAAGCTGGACCGAACACTTCACGTTCGCCCGCGCCGCCTCGGCGCACGCCATCCAGCACCTCGGCAATGCGGAAAGCATTCCGAGCCTGAAGGACATCGAAGCGACCAGGGACGAGTTCGAAAGCGAACTCGCCTAACTGCCGGCTTTCTGGTCCGGCAGGTTCAGCCTTATGTGGAGCTCGCGGAGCTGACGCGATGAGACTTCGGACGGCGCGCCCATGAGGAGGTCTTCGGCCTGCTGGTTCATGGGGAACATCGTTACTTCGCGCAGGTTCTCTTCACCGCAGAGCAGCATCACGATGCGGTCGATGCCCGGTGCGATGCCGCCGTGAGGCGGTGCGCCGTACTGGAGTGCGCGCAGCATGCC
This sequence comes from Hyphomicrobiales bacterium, assembly GCA_965198845.1. Classification (GTDB taxonomy): domain Bacteria; phylum Pseudomonadota; class Alphaproteobacteria; order Rhizobiales; family JAJFHC01; genus CBDAQD01. The sequence continues at coordinate 3,007,385 of CBDAQD010000002.1, read as the reverse complement.
GCCGAACTTCTCCTCGACAACCTCCGGACCGTAGCCGGCGATGTCGAACGCCTTGTACATAATCTCCGGCTTGTGGTTCCGGATGGCGCCCGAAGACAGTTCGACACCGTTGCAAACGATGTCGTACTGGTAACCGAGAATGTCGAGCGGGTCCTTCGACTCAAGTGATTCAAGTCCGCCCTGGGGCATAGAGAACGGGTTATGCGAGAAGTCGACCGTCTTTTCCGTCTCGTCATATTCGTACATCGGAAAATCGACGATCCAGCAGAACTCGAAACGATCGACGTCTACCAGTTCCAGATCGAAGCCGACCTTCTGTCGGGCCGCGCCAGCGAATGATGCAAAGGTCTTCGGCACGCCACAAATAAAGAATACGGCGTCGCCATCGCCGAGACCGAGCTGGCTGCGAACGGCTTCCGTCCGTTCCGGTCCGATGTTCTTGGCAATCGGTCCGGCCCCCTCACCTTCGCGGAAGAAGATGTAACCGAGGCCCGGCTGTCCTTCGCCCTGGGCCCAGGAGTTCATGCGATCGCAGAATGCGCGGCTGCCGCCGCCCTTCGCCGGAATGGCCCAGACTTCGACCTTGTCGTCATTCGCGATCTGGCCGGCGAAGATCTTGAAACCGGAGTCGCGGAATGCGTCTGTGACGTTTTCCATCTCAATGGGATTGCGCAGGTCGGGCTTGTCCGAACCGTACTTCCGCATGGCTTCGGCATAGGGGATGCGCGGGAACTCCGGCGTGACCGGTTTGCCACCGCCGAACTCTTCGAACAGACCGCGCAGCACCGGTTCAACCGCATTAAAGACATCTTCCTGCTCGACAAAGCTCATCTCGATATCGAGCTGGTAGAATTCTCCGGGAGAACGGTCAGCACGCGCGTCCTCGTCGCGGAAACAGGCGGCAATCTGAAAATAGCGATCGAAGCCCGCGATCATCGTGAGCTGCTTGAACTGCTGCGGCGCCTGCGGCAGAGCGTAAAACTTGCCCGGATGCATCCGGCTCGGAACCAGAAAGTCGCGTGCGCCCTCAGGGCTCGACGCCGTCAGGATCGGCGTCTGAAACTCAAGGAACCCGCCTTCGGTCATGCGGCGGCGAATGGACGAGATGATCTCGGACCGGCGGATGATGTTGTTATGGATACGGTCGCGTCGAAGGTCGAGGAACCGGTACTTCAGACGGGTCTCTTCCGGGTATTCTTGATCGCCGAACACCGGCAGAGGCAGCTCGCTCGCCTCACTCAGAATCTCAAGCCCGTCGATCCGCACTTCGACATGGCCGGTCGGCAGGCTTTCATTGATGGTTTCACCGCTGCGGGCAACCACCCGGCCGTCGACCTTCACGACCCATTCGGCCCTCAGTGTTTCGGCTTTCGCAAACTCACTGGAATCCGGCTCGACCACACATTGCGTCAGGCCGTAATGATCCCGCAAATCGAGAAACAGCAGGCCGCCATGGTCCCGAATTCGGTGTACCCAGCCAGAGACCCTGACGGTCTCCCCGACATCAGTATTTCTCAGCTCGCCACAGGTGTGAGTCCGGTACGGATGCATCTCTAATCCTTTGGAAAATTCGACGGGAAAAGCGCACGAGAGGAACAATTTGTCAAGCGTGGACGAGGATTTGAGACACATCAGCGAATCTGCGGTATAGAGGGCACCATGAAAATTGTTACCGAAAGCGATTCGCTCGCCGACGTTTGTTCGCGTCTCTCCCAAGCACCGTTCATTACAGTCGATACGGAGTTCCTTCGCGAGACCACGTTCTGGCCGAAGCTATGCCTTATTCAGATGGCCAGCAGCACCGAAGAGGTGATCGTGGATCCGCTCGCCGACGGCATGGATCTACAACCTTTTTACGACCTGATGGCCAACACGTCGGTCGTAAAGGTCTTTCATGCCGCGCGTCAGGACATCGAGATCGTTCACCATCAGGCGGGCGTGATTCCGAAGCCGCTGTTCGATACGCAGGTGGCGGCGATGGTCTGCGGCTTTGGCGACTCTGTGGGATACGAGAATCTGATCCGGCAATTGACCGGCCACCAGATTGACAAGACGTCGCGCTTTACGGATTGGTCCCATCGGCCTCTGAGCGACAAGCAGCTCACTTATGCGATGGCCGACGTCACCCACCTTCGCGATGCCTATGCAAACATCAAGAAGCAGTTGGACGGATCAGGCCGCGCTCACTGGCTCGCCGAAGAAATGGCCGTCCTTGAGTCGCCGTCGACTTACACGACGGATCCTCGCGATGCCTGGAAACGGATCAAGTTCAAGACCAGGTCTAAACGTGCCCTGGCGGTTCTCATCGAGATTTCGGCATGGAGGGAACGCGAAGCTCAGGCGCGGGATGTGCCTCGAAACCGGATCCTGAAGGATGAGGCGCTCCAGGAGATCGCACTCCAGATGCCAAAGCAGACGGGCGACCTTGACCGGCTGCGCGCCGTTCCCAGGGGCTTTGGCCGAAGCGGACAAGCCCGCGATCTCATCGATGCGGTGCATAGAGGACTTCGTACAGATACGGCAGATCTTCCGAATCCGCGAAAAGGCTCTGAGCCGTTGCCTCAGGGGCTTGGGCCAATCATCGAGATGCTCAAAGTGGCGCTCAAGATCGCCTGCGACAAGAACCGCGTGGCACAGAAGCTCATAGCGACGGTTAGCGACCTTGAGAAGATCGCTGCTGATGATAACGCTGATGTCGCGGCCCTGAAGGGATGGCGCCGCGAAATTTTCGGCGAGGATGCCCTAAGGCTCAAGCATGGCGAGTATTGCCTTGCGATCGAGGATGGAGAAGCGGTTCTTCTGCCAAAGCCAGCAGCCACGGCGCGGCCCCGCCTCGTACATTCCGCGGACTAGCTAGCCCCCTATTGCTCGACTTCAAGGAACGGTGAAACCTGAAGCTGGCGCGCCAGGTCTCCCAGGCGCTTGACCACTGGCTCCCCGTGAAGATTACGATGCCGACGCTTCAGTGTGAGCGTCAGGCGCTTCTTCGTCAGGTTCAGGCTTGTTTTCGGCAGGATGCCCGGCATGAAGCCGGAAAGTGCGTAAGCGAGCCGCTGGCAGGCGGCAACAATGCGCGCTCGTTCCATCGCTTCCTCGTCCACGAGCTCACGCAATCGCGGGCCGACCTTGTCATCACGCAGCCCCTGATACCGGAAGTAGACGGCCAGCGCGAGAAATGCCCGGCCGGGATGGTCGACGCCTGCGAATGCAGCATGGGCCACGATATTCAGGCTCTGTTCGCCGCGATAGTCCTGGTGCGCCCGCCAACCGATGTCCGCCATGAGGCAGGATGCGTGGCGCAGACGGTGCTGTTCGTGAGTTTCCTCCAACCCGTCTTCACCGAACAATTGATCGCTCCACGCGGCAAGCTCTTTGGCCCCCTTGGGCGAGCGCGACCGCAACCTGGCGAGGTCCCAGGCCGCGGACAGAAGCGGATCGCGTTCCCGTGACTTCGGTTTCAGCTTGCTGAAGAGTAGTCCCTCTCTCACACCGTAGGCGGACACGACGACGTCGCGAACACGCGTCCGCTTCAACAGATTTTCGAGAACGATCGCTCCATAAGGCAGCGTCTCGGCACGGTTCGAAGAAATCGCGTGAACATCCCGAAGAGAAGCGGCGCTCAGCCCGCTGACCAGATGCGCGATGTCGCACGCGGACTCATACGGAATCCGGTAATTGTGCAGGACCGATAGCGGGTAGTCGGCATGCGCCATATGGAGCCGGGCCAGGTTCCGCCACGTTCCGCCGACCGCATAGAATTCCTGCCCCTCCAGACCATCGAGAAAGTCGAGCTCGTCGATGGCGTCGCCGATCAGCTTACGTGCCTTGCGGCTCGAACCGTTCGCCGTATCCATGAGGCGCAAGGGCCCGAGCGGCAAAGTAATGCCTTCAGCGATTTCACCGTTGCGCAAGACGGTCAGTTCGAGACTCCCGCCACCAAGGTCACCTATTACACCGTTGGCACTGGGATTGCCGGCGAGCACGCCGAGAGCCGCAAATCGTGCCTCCTCACGACCACTCAGGACCCGGATGGGGACATTGAGTGCATTCTTCGCGCTGCGGATGAAGTCCGGACCGTTCTCCGCTTCGCGCGCTGCAGCCGTCGCGATGGCATAGACCTTACGAGCGCCGATCTGATCGGCAAGTTCACGGAACCGCATCAACGCGACGAGCGCACGGCCAATGCTGGCTTCGCTCATGCGTCCGGTCTTCGAGAGGCCACGGCCAAGGCCGCAGAGTATCTTTTCGTTGAAGAATGCCGTCGGGCTGCGTCGCGCGCCGTCATAAATGACCAGACGCACGGAGTTCGAACCGATATCGACAATTCCGACCGGAGCGTATTCCGTCAGCCTTCCCGGAGCCGATTCACGCTTTGACACGTCGGCCCTGGCGCTTACTTCGGTTCTGCTTCTTGGGAAGCGCCGGCGGCGTGTTCTCCTCCGCCGAGCTGCCGCGTCCCGAAAGGCTTGGATTCGTCATGAAGTATTCATGCAGATTGAAGGGCTCTTCATCGTCAGCCTGCAGAATTCTCTCCGAGCTGCCGTCTGGCAAGAGCCGCCAGCTCTGCTGGTTGTCCTTCAGATTTGCAACCATGATCTGCACAAGGATCTGCTCGTGAACCGTCTCGTTATCGATCGGGATGAGTGTCTCGACACGCCGGTCGAGATTTCTCGGCATCCAGTCGGCGGAGGAAATATAGACGCGAGCATGCGGCGAAGGAAGCGGGTGTCCATTGCCAAAGCAAATAATCCGTGAATGCTCCAGGAACCGGCCGACGACACTCTTAACCCTGATGTTGTCCGACAGGCCGGGAATGCCCGGCCTGAGGCAGCAGATCCCCCGGACCACGAGGTCGATCGGAACGCCGTGCTTGCTGGCGTCATACAGAGCGTCAATCACATCAGGATCGACCAGCGAATTCAGCTTGGCCCAGACCCCGGACGGATTGCCGGCCTTGGCGTTTTTCACTTCCTCGGCAATATGCTCGAGGATCCTCGCTCTGAGGTTCACGGGCGAAACGGCAATCTTCTCGAGATTGTTCGGTTCCGAGTATCCGGTAACAAGATTGAAGACCTGGATTGCGTCCCGGCAAAGCGCCGGATCCGTCGTGAAGAATGAGAGATCCGTATAGATCTTTGCGGTGATCGGATGGTAGTTGCCGGTGCCGAAATGCTGATAGGTCCTCAACTCGCCACCCTCACGGCGCACGACCTGAGACAGCTTCGCGTGGGTCTTCAATTCGATGAAGCCATATACGACCTGGACGCCGGCACGTTCCAGATCGCGCGCCCACTGAATGTTGGCCTCTTCGTCGAAGCGCGCCTTCAATTCAACCAGCGCCGTCACCGACTTGCCCGCTTCGGCCGCCTCGCTCAGCGCGGCAATGATCGGAGAATCCTTGGATGTCCTGTAGAGCGTCTGCTTGATGGCGACGACATCCGGGTCACGTGCCGCCTGCCGGAGGAACTGCAGCACAACATCAAATGACTCGTAGGGATGGTGGACGACGATGTCTTTTTCACGGATCGCTGCAAAGCAGTCGCCACCGTGATCGCGAATACGCTCGGGAAAGCGCGCATTGAACGGCTGGAATTTCAGATCCGGGCGTTCATCCAGAATGAGTTCTGCCGTATCACCAAACCCGACAAGACCACCAACCACATCGATTTCGCGAGAACCGACTCCGAGTTCCTCGGCGACGAATTCGCGTAGTGTGGGTTGCATAGATGCCGCGAGCTCAAGTCTGATCACCGATCCGCGGCGCCGGCGCTTCAGGGCGCTTTCAAACACCCGGACAAGATCTTCAGCTTCTTCTTCGATCTCGATATCGCTGTCCCGGATCAGGCGGAATTCGCCCTTTCCGAGGACTTCATATCCCGGGAAAAGACGCGATATGAATAGGCCGATCGTATGTTCAACAGTCAGGAACACCGTCGGATTGGATTCCGAGCGGGAGGACTTGCCCGGCAGACGAACGAAGCGATCAATCTGATGCGGAATGGGAATCAGCGCATTCATCGTCCGGCCATCGGTTTCCCGGCGCAGATGCAATGCAAGCGTAAAGCCCAGATTGGGGATGAACGGGAACGGATGTCCCGGGTCGACGGCGAGCGGTGTCAGGACCGGGAAAATCTGATCCAGGAAATGCTGCTCGAGCCAGTCCCGCTGTGCTGACGTAACCTCGTCCGGATCGATCAGCGTTATTCCGGCGACGGTCAGTTCCTTGCGCAAGGCATCCCAGCGAACCTGCTGTTCCGCGATCAGGACCGATGTCTGCTCGTAGATGCGCTCAAGTTGCTGCGCGGGCGTGAGTCCATCCTGGCTGAGGGTGGTCACGCCGGCTCTGAGCTGCCCCAGCAACCCGGCTGCGCGGACCATGTAAAATTCATCCAGGTTGGTCGCGGATATGGACAGAAACCGCAAGCGCTCAAGCAAGGGGTGATTGGGATTGCGCGCCTCTTCGAGGACCCGCATGTTGAAGCCCAGCCAGGATATCTCGCGGTTGATGAAGCGCTCGGGACTGCTCGGATCGACAGTCGTCGCGTCGACCTTCTCCTCGTCGCGCGCAGGCAGGTCTTCGGCGTCGAGCACGTCTAACAGTGTTTCCGATGATTTGGCCGTATCGGACATGAGGAGGTTCCCGGGTTTGGACTGATTTTATTCTTATCCCAGAACGCGATACCACAACAATGTGACAATTCGATTCACTCTGCGCCCTCGTCCATGTCACCCCTCTCTGACAACACCTTCGAAACAAAAGCGCGGGTGACGGGCGCCTTCTCGGCGAGAGCCGCCCTGTCGATAGAGTCGACAAGTTCGCCCGCCGCGGCCAACGACCTCTCCATGCGCACGACAAGAAAGCTGAGCACATTCTCCGCCACATCGAGCTGCCTGTCCCGGAACAGCTTTGCCAGCACAGCCTTCAGGAGAGCGTCGTCCGGTTCATCAAGAACCGCGACCGGTGCCGCCCGCAATCGGGAACGGAGGTCCGGGAGGTCTATATGCCAGTGCGCAGGCCTGCTGCGGCTGGTGATCAGGACATGGCATGCCTGTTCCCGAACGTAATTGAGCAGATGAAACATGGCCGTTTCATCCAGGCCTGCTTCCGACACATCCTCGATAAGGAGCGCGCCGTTTTCCAGCAGCTCCGGCACGGTCTCGACCGACACGTCCGACACGTTTGCCTGACGGGCTTTCGACCGGGCGCGCCAGACCTGACTCAAATGAGATTTGCCGCTGCCTTCAGGGCCGACGAGGAAGGCCGCCGCACCATGCCAATCCGGCCAACGGTCGATGATTTCAACGGCTGCACGGTTACTGTCGGCAACGAGGAAGTCGTCGCGTCCCATGGCCGGTCTGTGCGGCAGGTCGAAGGGAATCTGCGCTGCGGTCCGTCCTGTGTTGTCGCCGCCGGCGCTCAATCGTCCCCTGCCCCCGGCGGATCTCCGGTTCCGAGATAGAGCGGGCTCGCCAGATAGCGCTTCAGCGCGAACCGGACAAGCACCCCGACCGCAGCGGCAAGCGGAACCGCGACCAGCATGCCGACGAAGCCGAACAGGAATCCGAAGGCAAACAGCGCAAACATGAGCCAGACAGGATGCAGCCCGACGCTGCCGCCGACGAGCTTCGGCGAGAGGATGTTTCCTTCCAGGAATTGACCGGCCGAGAAGATGGCGACAATGATCAGGATCTGCACCCAGTCCGGCCAGAACTGAACCAGAGCAACACCGACTGAAACCACGAGCCCCAGAATGGCTCCGACAAACGGAATGAAACTCACGAGGCCGGACACCAGGCCGATAAGCAAACCGAAGTTCAGTCCCGCCAGGGTCAGGGCAATCCCATAGAATGCGCCGAGCAGAAGGCACACCGTTCCCTGCCCGCGGACGAAGCCGGCCATGGCGGTATTGATCTCGCTGGCGATCTCGCGGATCTGCTCAGCGTGATCACGCGGCAGCCAGCTGTCGACAAGCGCGATCATCCGGTCCCAGTCGTACAGCATGTAAAACGCCACGATCGGCGTAATGACGACAAGCGACAACAAACTGACCAGCGCCATGCCGCCGCTCCACAGAGAGCGCAGGAGCGTGGCCACCCATGCCGCTCCCTTCGCGGCGTAGGTCGACATCGACTCCTCGACCGATCTGCTGCCTTCGGCGAAGGCCTTCTTGAGCCAGTCCGGACTAGATTCGTTCAGAAACTTGGAGAGTGTCTGGATGTAAGTCGGCAGCCGGTCGGCAAAATTGGAAAACTGGTCCACCAGGATCGGGACGACGATCAGCAGGGCAAGCACGAAGATCAGCACGAAAATCGCGAGGATGATGCTGGTCGCGGCCAGCCTGCCCGCCCCCATACGCTCGATCCGGTCAGCCAGCGGATCGAGGAAATAGGCCAGTGCCAGTCCCGCCACGAAAGGCAGCAGAATGTCGCTCAGCACATAGAGAAACAGGACCAGAGCGGCGAGTGCTATGAACCAGAATGTGGCCTGTCGCTGCAGTGTCATGTCATGCCCCTTCGCCGGGAAGTGCCTAATCAAGCCGGCTCATCATGCGCCATGTGGCGGAACCATTCGACAAGATACGCTACCCCGGACGCCACCGTCAGCGCGGCAACAGCCCACACCGAGAACTCCACCACGGTCGTTACCGGCAGGTCGAAACCGAGTTTCGCCAGAACGAGACCCGCCAGAATGATCTGCCCCGTCGTATTGACCTTGCTGACCATAAGCGGGGCGACTGTTATCGGCCGGTCGACCATCCATGACAGAACCACTGCTCCGATGATCAGAATGTCGCGGCTAACGACCAGGATCACGAGGAAGGATGGCAAGTCGCCGCGATATCCCAGCGCTACGTAAATGCTCATTAGCAGGGCTTTGTCGGCGATCGGATCGAGGTAAGCACCCAGTTCGGTCGTCTGGTTGAAGTTCTTGGCGATAAAGCCATCGATGCCGTCGCTGATGCCGGCAGCGATGAACAGAAAGAACGCAGCCTGCATATGTCCGGTGATGATCAGCCAGACGATCGCGGGAACCGAAACGATCCGCAATACGGTGATGATGTTCGGCAGACTCAATCGACGCCTCCCGGAATGCCGATGGCGATCTTGTGCATTGTTCTATCGCATCCTGGCTAACGCTGCTGCAGGACCCAAGTATCGCCGATGTCGGTCAGCTTGAATCCGCTTTGCGCCAATTGACTGTTCAGTTCGCCGAGATCGCCCGAGAACACGATATCCACGACCGCGCCCTGTGAAGACAGTCTGCGAACCGAGACCGAGCCGATCCCGATGGTCGACGCGATTCTCTGGCGAATATTATTCCATTCGCCAATGCTGGTGAACGGAACGGCCACCGTCATGCTGCTGCCGTTCGGACGGCCGCTCTGCAGATTGTTGGCCTTCCACTCGTCCTCGATGCTGGTGAGCACCGTACGCGCGGCCTGTCCGAGCGCCGTGTTCGGATTACCGCTGCCATCGCCGGGGAACACATTGTCGTACTCGACAGGTCCGACCGACGTGGCACCCCTGATGGTCGCCCTGACCGCGCCGCCGGGCTGCTTTTCGGCCACTGCCACCAGGACATTTTCAACCGCGTAGCGGTCCTTGATCTTCTGCAGCTTTTCCTCGTTGCCCGAGAGCACGTCGGTCGCGTTGATGGTCGAGATATCCGTCAGGTCGCCGAGCGGCATGAACAGCGGCGTAATGGAGTTCTCGACATTGAGCGCGACCCATGCCTCACGCCACGGGTTGGGCGGATCCCAGATCGTCGGTTTGCTCGCGTCCTGCCAGATCGTAAGCAACAGAACGCCCGGCGCCTGGAGGTCCGCATAGGGCACGTTGAACTGAAGCAGGAAATCCCGGATCTGCTCCGGCCTGAACCTGATGTTGAGCGTCGCGATGTAACGCGTACCACTGGTGCGTTCTCCTTCCACGCTCATGGAATCCATGAGCCTGGAAATGTCGCCCGGCTTGATCTCCGGCAGCGCTGCCCGATCCTCCGCTCGCGTCAGTCGATGCATCAGAGTCTGAAATGCCAGCGATTGCCCGCCGCCCAGCGCTTTCTTCTTTGCCTGCACGGCGTCCTGGGCTGTCTCGTCAACCTTGATGCCGTTGATGCTGTAAAGATCGGCGCGCGCCGCCTGCATGCCTCCCAGTGCAAAAGACACGATAAGGGCGCCGAGCAATCCGATCAGCCATGAATATCTGGTATCTGTCCTGGCCAAAGTGCAACTCTCCCAAGTCGTCGACGCGGCCGCCGATTCCCGTCCCTCGAATATACCATCCGCGGTGCCGCGTTAAGAGCGCATTGGCTCAATCACCAATTCGGTTGGATATTGGGATATCGCGCTTGCGCAATCGGCGCATATTTGCTTGGTCTAACATGAATTGACGGTGAACACGCGGCCACCGGTGTCGCGGTTGTCGAGGGGAAGAATTCATGGCGCCGACCGATCAGTCCGGCTCTGACAATGGCCTGACGTACCGTGACGCGGGCGTGGACATCGATGCGGGCAACGCGCTGGTCGATCGGATCAAGCCACTTGCGGCATCGACCCGGCGCCCCGGCGCCGACAGCGAGCTCGGCGGTTTTGGAGGTCTGTTCGATCTCAAGGCGGCCGGCTATTCGGATCCCGTCCTCGTGGCCGCGAACGACGGTGTCGGCACCAAACTGAAGATCGCGATCGAGGCCGGCATTCATGACGGCGTCGGCATCGATCTTGTCGCCATGTGTGTCAACGACCTTGTGGTCCAGGGCGCCGAACCACTCTTCTTCCTCGACTATTTCGCAACGGGCAAGCTGGACACTGAGACCGCATCGGCAGTGGTCGCCGGCATTGCGGAGGGATGCCGTCAGGCCGGTGCCGCATTGATCGGCGGCGAGACCGCCGAGATGCCGGGAATGTATGCCGATGGAGATTACGATCTGGCAGGCTTCGCGGTCGGCGCGGCAGAGCGTGGAACGCTGCTTCCCAGGAGCGACTTTCAGCCCGGGGACGTTTTACTCGGACTGTCATCGAGCGGCTTGCATTCGAACGGATTTTCGCTGGTCAGACGTTTGATTGAAACGCTGAACCTTGATTACGGCGATCCTGCTCCGTTCGAGCCGGAACGTTCCCTCGCAGCGGCATTGCTGGAGCCTACGCGGATCTATGTCCGTTCGGTGCTCAAGGCCATCCGGGACACAAACGGCGTAAAGGCACTGGCGCATATCACGGGCGGAGGGTTCACGGAGAACATACCGCGCGTGCTGCCCGAACCAATGTGCGCCCTGATCGATCTTTCCCAAGTACCTGTTCAACCGGTGTTTTCCTGGCTGGCTCGCAGTGGCGGCATTGCAGAGGCCGAACTGCTCAGAACATTCAATTGCGGCATCGGCATGGTTCTCGTGACAAGTGAGTCTGACGTTGAAGCCGTTGCCAGTTCGCTCAGGTCATCCGGCGAGACCGTGACTCAGCTCGGCACCGTAGATGTTGCGGACGGTTCAAGGGTCACCTTCTCAAACAAGCTGGAGGGTTAGGATCGTGACGGCGAGGCGCAAGGTCGGCATCCTGATTTCCGGGCGTGGCAGCAACATGATTGCGCTAGCGGAAGCGTGTCAGGACTCTTCCTTTCCTGCCGAAGTATCGGCTGTCGTTTCGAACCGCGCAGATGCCGCAGGCCTGGAGGCTGCGGCCGAAATGGGACTGGTCACTGAGGTCGTCGATCACAAGCATTTCGATGACAGGCCTTCGTTCGAGGACCGCCTGGATGCCGTGTTGCGGGATCACGGCACCGAAATCGTCTGCAATGCGGGTTTCATGCGTTTGCTGACCGACAATTTCGTGCAGAAGTGGTTCAATCGGCATCTGAATATCCATCCATCGCTGCTACCGGCCTTCAAGGGATTGAATACGCACGAACGTGTCATCGATGAAGGTGTGAAAATCAGCGGCTGCACAGTCCACTTCGTTCGCACGGAGATGGATTCCGGTCCCATCATCGCACAGGCGGCTGTGAACGTGCTTGCCAGCGACTCCGCTGATAGTCTCGCCGCACGCGTACTGGCCGCCGAGCACCGTCTATATCCTGCCGCCCTGGAACTGGTCGCTAGCGGGCGCGCCCGTGTAATCGGCGACAAAGTGGTCCTGCAGTGTGACGAACAAGCAACAGATGCCCTCTTTTCGCCATAAGAATGGCCAGTCGGTGTCCGACATCGGCGCCGCCCGTCTTGAACAGCTTTTGACCTTCAGTTACTTCTCGTAATGTCGAAAATTGTTGGATTCGCTTGACGTTGCGTTTCCGAATAGTGGATCGCATCGGGTTCAGGTGGCGCAGAGTTGGCGCGCTTCGAAGGCGATCGGCGTGAATTGTTTCGCGGGTCTGGAGTTTTTTTGTCGAAAATGAGTTGCGAAACGAAAAATCGGCAATATCTGAAAAGACACGGTCATACCGCCGCGGCACGCGGATAACGTTGGGGACAGTTCAATGAAGATTGGGAATTCTCTGCTCGGGCTTCTCGTCGCATTCTGCGCCATGGCACTCATCGCGCCGGCGAACGCATCGACAAGCACGAAAGTCAAATTCAACTTCGTCAGCGATTCCTTGATCCCCAAATACAAGGGAAAACGGACTGTCGACTTCAACGAAGGCTACAAGCCGGGAACCATCATCATCAAAACGGCGAAGCGGAAGCTCTATTTCGTGCTGCCCGGCAGACGGGCGATCGAATATGGGGTCGGCGTCGGCCGCTACGGCTTTACCTGGTCAGGTACGACAAAGGTGACCCGGAAGGCAAAATGGCCAAGCTGGACGCCTCCTGCCGAGATGCATGCCCGTCAACCCGGTCTGCCGAAGTTCATGCCCGGCGGGCCAGACAATCCGATGGGGGCACGTGCACTCTACCTTGGATCTTCGCTCTACAGAATTCACGGGACCAACCAGGATTATACGATCGGTCAGGCGGTTTCGAGCGGCTGCATCCGGATGCTGAACAAGGAAGTCATCGACCTCTACAACCGGGCACGGGTCGGCGCGAAGGTTTATGTAATTCAGTAATCGATCGAAGCAGATTGATTTCAAGGCAAGTCGGTTAAGTCAAAAGTTAACTGAATTCGTGTATTGCGGATGACAGGATCGCTAGGAGCCTGTTTCAAACAGAGGATTCAGAATGCGTAAGATTTTCGGAATATTGATCGCTGCGGTCGCGGCATTCGGTATCACCACGGGCAGCGCCCGGTCTGAAGCCATTGACGTCTCCGACCCGTCGACGTCGATCAGAGACAGCGGTGGCTCCTACCTCAGTACTTATCGCGGAAAGAAGATCGTTTCCTACAAAGGCCGGCAGCGCCCGGGCACGATCATCATCAGCACCCGCAAGCGCACGCTGCTCTATGTTCTGCCGGGCAGGAAAGCCATCCAGTATGGCGTCGGCGTCGGCCGCGCCGGATTTCAATGGAGCGGCACGAGCCGGATTTCCAGAAAGAGAAAGTGGCCAGGGTGGACGCCTCCCGCAGCCATGCGGAAACGCCAGCCCTACCTTCCCAAATACATGCCCGGCGGCATCAACAACCCGCTAGGCGCACGCGCACTCTATCTCGGGTCTTCGCTCTACAGGATCCACGGAACGAACCAGCCGCACACAATCGGACACGCAATGTCCAGCGGTTGCATCCGGATGGTCAACAGGGAAGTGATTGACCTTTACAATAGGGTCAGAGTCGGCACGCGCGTTATTGTAACCCGCTGACGCCTGTCTGTTCGGAACGCCATTCACGCAACAATTCGCGCCGGGGAACTGGAAATGGTTCTCCGGTGTCTTCTATTTCGGTGATCCGGTCCGTCCTGAAGTGACGGTAGGCGGAACGCAATTCGCACCAGGACGCCAGAACGCTTGAGGTTCGCCAATAGCCGAGCGCAATTGGCCAGACCGTACGGCTGGTCTCCTCACCCTTTTCGTCACAGTAAGCGATCTTGATCTTGGTGGTCCGCCGGATTGCTCCCCGGATCACTGAAGTATCGACTTCATTGCTTTCGTCCTCCGACGAACGCAGGGCGAACAGCGTACTATCGAACAGGAGGTGTCTGTGGCTTTCGGGTATGACCGTCGCGACCTTGGCCACGACGTCTCGGGCCGCCCTCACAAGCACGGGGTCACCCCGGGCTTCCACCATCCGCGCGCCAAGAATGATGGCCTCGAGTTCGTCAGTCGTAAACATCAGCGGGGGAAGATCAAAACACTCATCCAGGACATAGCCGATGCCGGCCTCACCGACTACAGGCACGCCTGCAAGTTCAAGGGCGACCATATCCCGGTAAACCGTCCGAATTGAGACTTCCAGTTCTTCGGCGAGCCTTGACGCCGTCACGGGCCGCCGTTCACGGCGGAAAATCTGAATAATCTGAAGCAACCGGTCTGCGCGTCTCATAACCCGAATTATCCGTGAACCCTGCTGACAACGTCCTGTCAGCAACCGGCTCCATTGGCATCGAGCAGCCTTGCCCGTAGCGAAGACGCTCTCTCGGGCTTGCCTACTCGATCGAAGAAGGACCGTCTTTCCGATTCACGCTCATGAGAATCGTTGTCTTTGTGCCGATTCCATTGGAATCAAGGGCATCGAAGACGTCTCCGACCGCAGGCTGGGAATAGAATTTATGAGCTTTCGTCACGGCCGAGGCGCCCGTGCTGAAAAAAGCAGAGATCGCCATTACAAACGAAATAATCCTGATCGCCATGATATGTCTCCCCTATTGGGTCATAAGATGGATTCAGGTTACGCGGTGTGCACTGAACCGAATTTGACGCTTCCGTTCATCAACGGTTCATTGATCCGACGTCTTTGTGACGGTGATTTCGGCTTCCGGGGCGCCAATCCACCCTGCCTCCGAAGCAGCAGCATAAATCAGGACAATTGCCAGCCCGCCAGCCACCAACGCCAGGGTCTTCTGCGTTGTTTTATCGAACGGTTTCTCGCTCATTTTCAGGGCTCCGGAAATCTGCTGCTGAATCCTACGTAATCAGCCGCAAGATGATTTCAAGCCATGATGAATTACATCATAAAATTGCCTTATTTGCTTTGAAACCGAAAGAAAGTTTGCGGTTGTGGTTAATCAGGCTTCCGCTCGGATCCAGACATGATTGTCATGGAATGCGGCACCTCCGAAGGGCGCCATCTGGTCGGCGCCTGTGAGCACGTTGATTCCATTCCCTTCCTCGAAGGAGTCGTTCGGCCAGATACCCTCCGCGATCACGACACCCTGGCGGACACCCTCGAAGATTTTCACGTGAATGACGACTTCACCGCGCTTGTTCCCCATCCGCACGCGCGCTCCTTCATTCACACCAATGGACGCGGCATCATCGGGATGGATCATGACTTCGGGCCGCCCTTCCCGCTTCAGGGAACCAGGCGTTTCGTTAAACGTCGTGTTGAGAAAACTGCGCGCAGGCGATGTGGCCAACCTGAACGGGTGCTCGCTATCAGTTGTCTCGATAACCTCCCAGTAATCCGGCAATGAAGGCATTTCTTCGTGCGGTCCCATGGGTCCAACATTGGGAAACGGTACGTTCGGCCAGTCGGGACTGAAACGGAACTTGCCGTCTTCGTAAGCAAATCCGTCGATGTAGTGGGCTCGATCGAATTCCGGCTGGCAGTCAATCCACCGCTCTTTCTCCAGATTTTCGATCGTTCCCCATCCGGATTTCTGCAGTGTCCAGTCGATCAATTCCCTTGCCGACATTTCGAATCCGGGATGCTCAGCTCCGAGACGGCGCGCCAGTTCCGAAATAACCTGGTGATTGGAGCGGCATTCGCCCGGAGCATCGACAATCTTCGGTCCCAGGATGATGTGCTGGTGCCCTCCGCCCTGATAGACATCATCATGTTCGAGGAACATGGTGGCAGGCAGCACAATGTCGGCCATTCGTGCTGTTTCCGTCATGAACTGCTCATGGACACACATGAATAGATCGGAACGGGCGAGGCCCTGCTTTACCTTCGTCTGTTCCGGCGCGATCGTTGCCGGGTTGGTATTCTGAACAAGCAGGCAGGTCACGGGCGGGCCATCGCCAAGATCGTGCGGATCCCCGGTCAGGACCGGACCAATTCTCGATTGATCCAACTGCCGTACGCTGGCGTCGCGCGCATCGAGACCCTCGATCATCGTCCGGTTCCAGTGGAAGATCGCTCCGTTCGTATGAAAGGCGCCGCCACCTTCGTGCAACCAGGCACCGGTTACCGTCGCAATCGATTGGGCGGCGTGCATATTGACCGCACCATTTCTGGATCGGGTGAACCCGTATCCGAGACGCAAGTACGTCCTCGGTGTCTGGCCGACCATTTTCCCGAACGTTTCGATCTCGTCGACCGTAAGCCCGGTAATGGCACTGGCCCACTCCGGCGTCCGCGATGCGAGATGGCTTTCGAGTTCTTCCGGACAATCTGCATATTTCGCCATGTAATCGCGGTTCGCGTAACCATCGCGAAACAGGATGTGCATGACGGCGCATGCGAGCGCACCGTCCGTACCCGGCCGCAGACACAACGCAAGATCAGCCTGTTTCATCGTACCGGTTTGATAGATGTCTACAGCCACGATTTTTGCGCCGCGTTCTTTGCGCGCCCTTACCGCATGGGTCATGACATTGACCTGGGTGTTGACCGGGTTCGTGCCCCAAATCACCACCAGGTCGGATCTGGCGATTTCTCGCGGATCAGGGCCGGCAAGGCGACCGGTACCGGCGGCAAATCCTGACCATGCCGGATTTATGCAGATGGTGGAGTAGAAACCGGAGTACTTCTTGACGTTCCTGAGACGATTGATGCCATCCCGCATCACCAGGCCCATCGTTCCGGCGTAGTAGTACGGCCAGACCGTTTCCGGCCCGTACTCTTGTTCGGCCCGGATCAGCGCTTCCGCAACCGAGTCCAGCGCATCATCCCAGGAGATCGGCTCAAAATCCTGGGACCCCTTTTCTCCAATCCGACGCAATGGACGCGTGACCCTATCCGGGTGGTGGATCCTTTCGGCGTAGCGTGCAACCTTCGAGCAGATAACCCCAGCCGTATACGTGTTCTCCGAGGCTCCCCTTACCCGTCCGATCAGGTCCGGGCCCAGTTTTTCGACTTCAAGCGCGCAGGTCGAGGGACAATCATGAGGACATGCGCTGAAACGGGTCTCGGGCGTCGGTCGGATATTCATAGCGAACCTTCAGGATGATCGCAGGCCGGGAATAAAGTCTCCCTTAGCATGTTGTCACAATAAGGTCACAAGGATTGACGGCCGCTACCACGCGTAAAGGTTTCGTTAACCATCGGAGCCCACACTTTTGGAAGCACAGGAAATTGATTTGAGTCGACCCCCTTGGGGACCCATCTCAGTTGCAGGTACTTTGGGTTAAAAAGAACGAATTTGGGGAGATGTAATAAGTATGCGGGTCAAGCCGGGACTATTCGGCTGACAGGTGGATAATAATGCGAAGCATAGCCCCAACCGAATCCCGCCAGTGTGCGGGTTTTTTTGTTTTAACCTGACGTAATTGGTGAAACTCCTCTTGCGTCCTGAAAAGGAGAAGTCCCATGTTCAAACATCTGATCGGTGCAATATTCGGGGGGACGGCTCTAATTTTGGGAATGGCTTCAGACGAAGCACGCGCGGCGGAAAAGGAATGTTTCCCGATCGCGACGCTCAAGATCTCATTCCAGGTTGTGTTTCCAAACGCACAACAGGTCACGATCGAAGGTGATGCGGCGAAGGCCTATCTCACGGAATACAACAGTTTCGGCCGCCCGACGGCATTTGCAGGCGAGACCATATTTCTGAACATCCTGCCGAATGGAACAGCGATGCTCATTCCACTCAAGGACGGACTTGGATGCCACCGCATGATCGTCGGCCCGAAACTCCACAAGGTCATCATGGCCAAGGTTTCGCGAGGTGCGGTTTAGCGAAAGGTAATGTGGACGGCGTAGATGCCGACCTACTATCCATCCAGCCATCAGCAAAGAAACGGTTGGCTGGTCCTGGCGGCAGCCGCGGCCGCCAGGACAAGAACTCTAAGGCAAATCAGCCGACGATCTCTTCATCCGAGAAGAAGAAGGCAATTTCAGTCGCGGCCGTTTCGGGGGCATCCGAACCATGGACCGAGTTGGCTTCGATCGATTCGGCAAAATCCTTCCGGATTGTTCCCTCTGCCGCTTCGGCAGGATTGGTGGCGCCCATCACTTCACGATTCTTTGAGATGGCATCCTCGCCTTCCAGCACCTGGACCACGACTGGTCCCGATGTCATGAACGTCACCAGATCGTTGAAGAAGGGACGTTCCCGGTGGACGGCATAGAAACCCTCCGCCTGTTCCTGCGTCATATGTAAACGCTTCTGGGCGATGACCCGCAGCCCGGCAGATTCCAGCCTGTCGATAATCTTGCCCGTGATATTCCGACGAGTCGCGTCAGGCTTGATAATGGAAAAAGTGCGCTCAAGGGCCATCTCGGTGTCTCATTTCTGTTTAGGGAAAAGACCTCTCGAAGGAAGTCGCGCCGCTTATAGCCGGGGTTTGCAATACCGGCAAGCCCCGCTTCCTCGCGAAATGCGACCATGCTAAAAGCTGCCGATCATGCTGCACATCAATGACCTCAGTTATCGGATCGAAGGCCGTCCACTGCTCGAGAATGCCACTGCAGGCATTCCCGCCGGGCACAAGGTCGGACTAGTCGGTCGAAACGGCTCCGGCAAGACGACATTGCTTCGGCTTGTTACCGGTGAGCTTTCACCGGACGAAGGCAGCATCACGACAGCCAGGAATGCCCGGATTGGAGCGACTGCCCAGGAAGCGCCAGGGGGTGAAACAACGCTGATCGATACAGTGTTGAATGCTGATACACGCAGGCTCTCGCTACTGAAAGCGGCCGAGACGGAAACTGATCCGGATCGCATCGCCGAGATCCAACTTGCATTGACAGATATCGGCTCTCACAGTGCGCCGGCGCGCGCCGCGACAATTCTTGCCGGTCTCGGCTTCGATGAAGCGGCACAACGAATGCCCTGCAGCGCCTATTCCGGGGGCTGGCGGATGCGTGTCGCACTCGCATCGGTCCTTTTCACCGAACCCGACATTCTGCTTCTCGATGAGCCCAGCAACTATCTCGATCTCGAGGGGACGATCTGGCTGGAGAATTACATCCGCGGCTATCCGCACACCGTGATCATCGTCAGTCATGACCGGGACCTGCTGAACAAGGCGGTGCAGAGCATCCTCCTGCTGGACGCGGGCAAGTTGACGCTTTACTCGGGCGGATATGACCAGTTCGAGCGCACACGGCGCGAACAGCAGGCCCTGCAGCTCAAACTCAAGAAGAAACAGGATGACCAGCGCCGGCATATGCAGGCCTTCGTGAACCGGTTCCGGGTTCAGGCGAACAAGGCCAAACAGGCGCAGAGCCGGATAAAGGCCCTGGCTCGCCTGGAACCGATCGCTTCGGTGGTGGAAAACCGGGTCACCCCGTTTCTGATCCCCTCGCCTGCCAAGGCGCTCAGTCCGCCGTTGCTGCGCTTCGAAGACGTCTCAGTCGGATACACACCCGACACACCGGTGTTGAAGGATATTTCGTTGCGGCTCGATCCCGATGACCGCATCGGTCTGCTCGGCGCAAACGGCAACGGCAAAAGCACGTTTGCCAAGTTGCTCTCCGCGCGCCTCGATCCGATGGCCGGGCGCAGGGTCGGATCGAAGAAAGTCGGCATCGGGTATTTCGCTCAGCATCAACTGGATGAGCTGAATCCGAGTTGCACGCCATACGACAACGTCCGGGCTCTTATGGAGGACGCGACCGAAGCGCAAGTTCGGGCCCGCGTCGGCTCGTTCGGTTTTGGCGTGGAGAAAGCCGACACCAAAACGGAAAAACTTTCGGGTGGGGAAAAAGCGCGACTGCTGCTTTCCCTGGTTGGCTTTCACGGACCGGACCTGCTCATCCTCGACGAACCGACAAACCATCTGGATGTTGATAGCCGTCAGGCTCTCATTCAGGCCATAAACGACTATGAAGGCGCCGTCGTTCTGATCACTCACGACCGGCACCTGCTCGAAACCTGCGCTGACCGGTTATGGCTCGTTGCAAATGGAACGGTCTCGCCATTCGAAGGCGACATGGACGACTACCGCAACCTGCTCCTTGATCGTCAAAACCGGAAGTCCGGCGAGCAGACATCAACCTCCCAAGAGAAGCAAGCTGCATCGCCATCTTCGAAACGACAGGAAGAACGCCGGCGCTCGGCACAATCGCGTGCCCGGCTCTCTCCCATAAAGAAGCAAATCGAAGCCGTCGAAAAGCGGATCGCCTCCGTGGGCCAGCAGATTACCGATCTGGACAACAAACTCGCCGACCCGAAACTCTATGCATCAGACAGCAGCGCGGCGACCGAAATCTCGATCGAGCGCGGTCAGTTGAAGAAACAACTGGACGACTCCGAGGCGGAGTGGCTGGAGTTGCATGATCAACTCGAAGCAGCGCAGGCGCTGGAGGCCGTTTCTGAAAAGCAGCCTTGAGCACCTCTGCCTGTCATCCGGGAGACCGTAATATGACCGTACGCATCGACAAGCAGGGCGCCGTCTGGACAATTGTTCATTCCAGACCGGAGGCCCGCAATGCCATGGATCCCGACAGCGCGGACGCGCTGACAGCAGCATTCCTCGACTTTGATAATGATCCGACGGCGAATGTCGCCGTCTTCTTCGGAGAGGGTGGTGCATTCTGCGCGGGCTTTGATCTGAAGTTCGCCTCAAACCTCGACGAGAACGAGCCTCTTGGCGATCTCGACTTCGCTCTTGATCAGACAGGGGGAAACGGTGGCGATATTCCGCGCGGGCCCATGGGACCAAGCCGCCTGGAACTGGACAAGCCCGTCATCGCGGCGATCGCAGGCCCAGCCGTGGCGGGCGGCATGGAACTGGCACTTTGGTGCGATTTCCGGGTCATGGAATCCTCGGCTTACATGGGAGTGTACTGCAGACGCTGGGGCGTTCCTCTGATCGACGGCGGCACTGTCCGCCTGCCGCGAATTGTCGGGCATGGCCGGGCAATGGAAATCATTCTCACCGGCCGCAAAGTCGAGGCCGACGAGTGTCTGCGTATCGGGTTGTGCGAGTATGTCGTCGACCCGGGGACGGTGAGGCAAAAGGCCGAGGAACTGGCACAGGATATCGCCCGGTTCCCCCAAGCCTGCGTCCGCGCCGACCGTCGCTCTGCAATCCGCCAGCACGGCCTGCCAACACGAGCCGCGCTTCATCAGGAATGGGTGAACGGCTTGCCCGCACTCCGCAGCGATGGTCTGGCTGGTGCGGGGCGATTTGCTTCCGGACTTGGACGGCACGGAGACTTTAAAAAGATCGACTGATCGAGCAGCTCTACCCTGCCCGCTTCTCCCACTTCCCGGCATCGTTCTGCTGCCAGTAAGTCGTGTCGATGTCGGTGTTCGTCACCAGTTTCCAGAAATCTCGTGCCTGCTGCGTCGCCTCTTCGTTGTTACCGTCGAACAGGTAAACGACCCGATCATATCGATCCAGCGACGAAACGAACTCGGGACTGCATCCATCCACCAGGAACCTGACATTGGCTCCGTTGAGATTCTGCTCGTCGTCCGTGATCAGGATCGGCTGCATGGCTTCGGAGCCACCGCCGGCGATCCCGTGCGGCAGGAATCCTTCGTCCCTGTAAGTCCAGAGATGTGTATCCAGTGCTTCAACCTGTTCGCGCGATCCGGCCTGGACAACAGCTTTCCAGCCACGCTCGAGAGTCTTCTCGAGAAGGCTGGGCAGCACGCGATCGAGCGGCATTCGCTCGAGATGATAGAACAGGACTTCGGACATTGGACCTGCTGCGCGAAACGGCGCCAGTTACCTTTCGTAGTGCTGTTCGACCAGTTTGTTGAGCAGTCGAACACCATAGCCCGATGCCCAGCTCTGGCTAATGGGAGACTTGGGCGATCCCATCGCTGTTCCCGCGATGTCCAGATGCGCCCAGGGGCATCCATTGACGAACCGCTGAAGGAATTGTGCGGCCGTTATCGATCCGGCATGGCGGCCGCCAATGTTCTTCATGTCGGCAATCGGCGTGTCGATCAGCTTGTCGAATTCATCATCGAGCGGCATGCGCCAGACCTTTTCGCCTGTAGTGCGACCGGCTTCGCTCAGGCGTTCGGCAAGTTCGTCATTATTCGAGAACAGACCGGCATACTCCTTGCCGAGAGCAACCAGGATCGCTCCCGTCAGTGTCGCCAGGTTCACCATGAACTGCGGCTCGAAACGATCCTGTGTGTACCAGAGGGCATCGGCAAGAACGAGCCGGCCTTCCGCGTCTGTGTTGAGAATTTCGATTGTCTGGCCCGACATGGATTTGACCACGTCGCCGGGGCGCTGAGCGGCAGCGTCCGGCATGTTCTCCACAAGTCCGATGACGCCAACCGCGTTAACCTTGGCTTTGCGCTCAGCCAGGGCTTTCATGAGGCCGACAACACAGGCCGCACCTCCCATATCGCCTTTCATATCGCCCATACCGGCGCCGGGCTTCAGAGAGATGCCGCCGGTGTCAAAGGTTACGCCCTTGCCAATGAAAGAGACGGGCTTTTCGCCCTTCTTGCCGCCGTTCCATATCATTATCGCAAGGGAGCTATCGCGGACCGACCCCTGGCCGACGCCCAGCAGGGCCTCCATTTTGAGCTTCTTGAGGTCCTTTTCATTGAGGATTTCCACATCGAGGCCCGATTTCTTGAGCTCCGATGCCCGTTTTGCAAATTCCGCGGGATACAGAATGTTCGGCGGCTCGTTGACCAGATCGCGGGCCAGATGCACCCCGGACGCGACCGCATCAAGCGAACGGAATGCGGATGCGGCCTTGCCCCGTTCAGCACATGAGATTGCGATCGATTTGAGTTTGCGGGCGGATTTTTCCTTCTTTTTCTTATATTTATCGAAACGGTAATCGCGCAGCCTGATGCCGGATCCGATCCGGGCAGCAATTTCGGATACCGCCAGTTCAGGGGCCTCCTTGAATTCGACAATGATCTGAGCCTTGGCCTCGGGACCGTCGATAAGTTTTGCGCCGATCGAGCCGCCAAGGCGTTCGGCCTCGTATTCCCCGATATCTTTTGCGTCACCGACGCCGGCCACGACTATTCTGCTGAGGCCGCATCCGCCAGGCGCAACGATTTCAAGAAAATCACCCTTTTTGCCTTTGAAATCCGACAGTTTGACCGCGCGGGAGAGATGATTCCCCGTGATTTCGTCGAGTTCCCGGCCAACATCGCCAAATCCGGCTTCGCCCTGATACAACAACACGGCGACACCCGTCTTGGGCATCGCGATTTGAGGAAAGGTGATTTTCATTTGTGCTTTCTCTGTTGGGAGGTGGCGCGTTCAAACCGCCGGAGATGCAAGTATGCGGAGTGCTGGACACCTAAATTCGGCCAGGAATTTGTCGCATAACCCTTATCACGACCTGCGGCAAGTGCGATGTTCGGTCGAGAATCGGCTGGGGGCATCCAAATCACGCGGCACTCAAAGTTGTTCATTTGCTGAAAACTGACGATTGGAAGGCGTTTTGATTCTCTGCAAAGTCCGCTTTTTGACCGTCTCGAGTGGGTAAAATGGCCGTCAGGGACGCCGGGAATGCTGAAGTGTAAGCGATATGACACAAGCATCGGAAAATATGACGTTTTTTTGAAGTCGAGACGTCCAAACCGCTTGAAAATCAGACAGACTCGGGCTTAGTTGATGGTGGTGTTTCGAAGCACCTGTTGATTTAATGGCTGTCTGGTGAGAGGCAGCTGTCAGTTTGTTGTGTTTTGAGTAGAAAATATGGGAATTCTCCGGGGGGCTTTGCCCTGGTTGTCGGGGGGGAAATGCGCCGCCGAATGTCGTCCATGAAAGCGATGAGAGCACTCGCTGCCGGCTTGGCACTGGTCGGTGCCGGACTCTGGGCGCAATCGCCGCTTGCCAGCCCTGTTCCAGAATTCGTGGACCCGGGCCCGGGCGCTCCCGTTCAGGTCGACGCCGACTTCCTCAGCTACGATCAGACCGGAACCACGGTCGTCGCGCGCGGCAATGTCGTCATCACTTATGGTGACTACACGCTCAAGGCCGACCGGGTCAGCTACAACCCCAAAACGGAAAAGATCATCGCAGAAGGCAACGTCGAGCTACGCGAGCCCGATGGCGCTGTCCTCAACGCCCACCGACTGGAACTCGGCGAACGGTTCCGCGAAGGCTTCATTGACCGTGTCGCCGTCAAGCTGATCAACGATGCCCGGATCACTGCGGGTTCGGCGCAGAGGGGCGAAGGGATTACCGATTTCCGCGACGTGACCTACACCGCCTGCCGGGAGTGTGAAGAGGATCCGAGCCGGCCGGTGACGTGGAAGATCAAAGCCGACAGGATCACACACAACAAGCGAGAACGAACGATCGAGTACGAAAACGCCAGGCTCGATTTTCTCGGTGTTCCGATCATCTATGTCCCGAAATTTTCGCATGCGGATCCCACCGTCAAACGCAAGACCGGTTTTCTGACGCCAATTCTCAGGTTTTCCGACGAATTTGGCGCGGGCGTAGAAGTACCGTATTACTGGAACCTCGCTCCCAATTACGACATCACGTTCAGCCCGCTGATCACATCCAAACAGGGTCCCGTGCTCAAGGCGAAATGGCGACATCGCCTTGCCAACGGCCGGTATTCGATTTCCCCGAATGGCGTCTATCAATTCACGCGCGATAGCGAGACGCCAAAGAACCGCCGCTTCCGCGGCAGCGTCAATACGAAGGGCGACTTCAGGCTGGCTCAGAACTGGACCTGGGGCTGGGACGGCACCCTCGTCTCGGATGACACCTATCTGCGGCGCTACAAGATCAACGGCACCACCGATCTGATCTCTCAGCTTTATCTGAACGGGCAACACGACCGTAACTACTTCGATACGCGCGCCTATCATTTCAGAGGCCTGCTGGCGACTGATAATAACGCCGGGACACCCTACGTTCTGCCGGTCATCGATCACGACTATTTTGCACCGCGGCCGATATTCGGCGGAGAATTCCGGCTGACATCCAACTTCCTGAACCTTCACAGGGACGTGGGAACGGATGCGACCCGGTTCGTCACTGAAGCGTCCTGGGAACGGCGGATGATCAGTAGCCTGGGGACGGTGATTACGCCATTCGCACGCGTCCGTGGTGACGTCTATCACGCCGACAATGTTGCCGACCGGGGCGTGACCGGTGGCCTTCGCGGTACCGAGACGACTGCCCGCATTCTGCCTGCTGCAGGCCTCGATGTGCGCTGGCCGTTCGTCAATCTTTCGGCCGGCGGACAGCATATCGTCGAACCCGTCGCACAGGTCATCGTTCGCCCCAACGAATCGGAAATCCGACGCATCCCGAACGAAGACAGCCAGTCCTTCGAATTCGACGACACGAACCTCTTCGACTACAACAAGTTCACCGGCCTGGACCGCTGGGAAGGCGGGACCAGGGCGAACGCCGGAATGAACTATACCTATCGATTTAACTCTGTAGGTTATGCCAAGGTGGTGTTCGGACAGTCGTATCACATCGCTGGTGACAACGACTTCGCGACCGGGTCCGGGCTTGAGGACGATTATTCCGACTTCGTTGGCGCCTTCTTCCTGCAGGTCAATGAACACCTGCTGTTCACATCCCGGTTCCGTCTTGACGACAAGTCATTTGACATCAAGCGGAACGAGATCGGCTTGAACGTCCGATACGGGCGCCTGCAGTTCGCTGCAAACTACTCGGACCTGGAAAACGCGCCGACATTCGGCAGACCCAGTGATCAGGAAGAGATCTGGACCCAGGCGGCCCTGCGCGTTTCCGACTCATGGACGCTTTATGGCGGTCTGCGTTACAATATCGAAGATGACAAACGCATCAGCAATTTCGCCGGCGTCGGATTCGAAGACGAATGCTTTGTTGTTCAAATCCACTACCGTGAGACGTTCGTTGAAGACCGCGACGTTGATCCGGAACGAGCCGTTACGTTGCGCTTCGAGCTTAAGACAATCGGCGGAGGCGAAGTCAGCAGCGGCATCAATTGACGCCGACCAGACCTCGCGACGCTGATGATCCGCATTACGTAAGCCAATGATTGAATCGCCAGAATACCAGAAGAAAAAGCGCCTTCGTCCAATGTGCCGCTTCGCAGCCATCGTGAGAGATTTCAGGTATCGCACTTCCGGGATGTGCGCTGTCCTGACGACGACGGTCGCGGCAGGCATGATCCTCTTTGTCATTTCGACGCCTGTTGTTTCGGCGCAAACGCCGCTTCGCGTCGTAGCCGTCGTCAATGACGAACCAATCACTGCCTACGACGTCAAACAGCGAAGCCGGCTGCTGAAACTGCTTGGCGGGCGGCGAGGTTCCTCAAGTGCGCTTGAAAAAGCAGCCCTTCAGGAACTCATTGACGATGCGATCAAAAAACAGGAAGCCAAGCGCCTGAAGGTCGCCATCTCCAAAAAGCAGATCGACGCGACGATCCAGCGGATGGCAAAGCGAAGCAGCGGTTCCACCGCCAACCTGAGGTCGCGCCTCGGCAAGGCCGGCGTCGCATTCGACACCCTTTCAAAACAGATCGAGGCGCAGCTGGCCTGGAACGGCGTCGTACGGCAGCGCTTTTCCCGCAGAGTGAAGGTTGACGACTCCGACGTCGACCGGCGTTTTGAGCAGTTGAAAAAGAATCCGGGCAAGTCGCAGAGATTTTATGTCCTCCAGCAGATCATCCTTCCGTTCGACAAGGGAGCGTCTCGCGAGCTGGTTTATTCCCGGGTTGTCGAGGCGCAGTTGCTGGGCAAGCGTTTCAAAGGATGCTCGAGCACGCGGAAAGCCGCCAACGGCATTTTCAACGTCCAGATCAGAAACATCGGCACGGTTCCATCCGAGGCACTGCCCAAGAAGTTGAAAAGCATTCTGCGCAAAGTTGGGCCTGGACGGCTGACTCAGCCCAACGTCACGCCAAGCGGTGTCGAACTGATCGCTTATTGCTCGAACCGGGTCGTCAAACCAGAACCGGTTACTCGGGAAGCCGTGAAGGATGACCTGCTCAATCAGAGGTACCTGCAATACGCGCAGCGATATCTTCGCGATTTGAAGCGCGACGCACTTGTCGAACGTCGATAGTCCACCACGTTCGCCGGGTTGCGAACAAACAGGATGACAACTGACGGACTCCCCCCGCTTCGCGACGTAATCAGCCGCCACGGCCTCTCGGCTCGAAAGCAGCTTGGCCAGAACTTCCTGCTCGATCTGAATTTGACCGGACGCATAGCGCGCGCCGCAGGACCACTGGAAGGATTCACAGTGCTCGAAGTCGGCCCGGGTCCGGGCGGATTGACGCGTGCTCTACTGAGCGAAGGGGCGGAGCGTGTCGTCGCGATCGAACGGGACCGAAGGTGCGTTGCGGCAATTCAGGAAATCGCGGCAGCATATCCCGATCGCGTCGAAATCATCGAAGGCGATGCAACATCAATCGATGTTGAAAAGGAGATTACCGGCCCGGCAAAAATCGTTGCCAACCTGCCTTACAACGTGGCCACGCCGCTGCTGCTGAGCTGGCTTGGTACTGAGCCGTGGCCGCCCTGGTTCAGCTCCATGACGCTTATGTTTCAGAAGGAGGTTGCGGAACGAATCGTGGCGCCCGTTGGAGTAAAGTCCTACGGCCGTCTCAGCGTGATTGCACAATGGAGGACGGAAGCCAAAAAACTCTTCGATGTCGACAGACGCGCGTTCACCCCGCAGCCGAAGGTCACTTCCAGCATCGTGCAACTCGTTCCGCGCACCCAATTGGAGATTGAATGTACTCTGTCCAGCCTCGAACGTATTACGGCAGCCGCTTTCGGCCAGCGCAGAAAAATGCTGCGATCCAGCGTGCGAAGCCTGCCCATTGATGCGGACTCTTTGATCTCTCATGCCGGTCTCGACCCGACCAGCCGTGCCGAACAGGTCAGTGTGAGAGACTTCTGCCGCATGGCTTCGTTCCTCGACCTCCACAACGACAATAGGTGACATGGCAATGTCGCCGGGAATCAGCGACTATGGTGCCCGACTTTCGGATTGGACCACGTCGCTGGTGCGATCCGCCCAGATCATAGGAGTCGAAGGACCATGGTTGCTCTGAGGGATTTCACCTTAATCATCGCCGCAGCGGCTTTTGCGATGTCAGCGACCTCGGGAATTGCACAAGAAAAGAAGAAAGTCCAAGTCGGCATCTCCCCGGAGCGCATTGTAACTCCCAAACCGCCCGGCTGGGTTACCATCTATCACGCGAAGGATCACCGCCGAGAGGTTCTCGAGTACGTCCCCAAAGGTCAGACCGTCGAAGCCTGGAGCGAGATGGTTACGAGCAAGATTTTCGACGGATCAAAGGCAACGGCGCACGACTACAACTCCAAGACGATTGAACGCTTCGCCAAACTCTGTACGAACTCGGTCAAGATCGTCGGAGAAAAGGAAAAACGGTTCGGGTACGACGCTTCGCTCGCTTTTATCGAGTGTGAGACAAAGCCGGAGACCCGCAAGCGAAACAAATTCGTGAAACAGGTTCTGTTCCAGGTTCAGCTGGCAATCAGGGGCAAAGACGCGCTTTATGTTGCCGAGAGCACCTGGCAGACAGACGACATGAAAGCAGCACGCCCGACCCAGAACACAGAACTTCTGAATACGATAACGTCACGGCTCGACAGCGTCTTCGTTTGCGACGACCGGGTAAAAGACAAGAAGTGCGCTACCTTGAGGGAGAAGGCGGGACAATAGGCGAACTTTGCCCTGCAACCAGTCGGATATAGTGATGAAAAGTCAGTCGATGATCGAGTACGGCGCTCCGCTTCAGGAACGATCCAGCGAGCCGCCGAAGCCCGAAGGCACGGAAATACTCATCGAGATAAAGCATTGCGGCGTGTGCCACAGCGACATTCACATACATGACGGCTATTTCGAACTTGGCGGCGGAAAACAGCTCGACGTTCGCGCGGGCCGCGAGTTGCCGTTCACGCTCGGACATGAGATTGAGGGCGAAGTCGTAGCAACCGGCGCGGACGTTGACGGCGTTTCGATCGGAGAGCGCCGCGCAGTTTATCCCTGGATGGGATGCGGCAAATGTCAGACTTGCCAACGCGGTGACGAACACCTGTGTTCGGTGACACATCATCTCGGCATCACTGTGGACGGCGGATATGCCACGCACGTCCTCGTCCCGCATGCACGCTACCTTCTCGACTATGACGGGATCGACCCCGCACAGGCCGGTGCATACATGTGCTCGGGCCTGACGGCGTTCAGCGCATTGAAGAAACTGGGGCAACTGACCTCTGACGACCAAATCATGATCGTCGGCCTTGGTGGCGTAGGCATGATGGGGCTTCAGTTCGCCCAGGCCTTGTTTGGTATTTCCCCACTTGCCTGCGACATCGATCCGGCCAAGAGAGAGGCCGCGCTCGCTGCAGGCGCACATGCGGTCTACGACCCCTCCGACCCGGACGTCCGCAAACAGATTTTGAAAGAGACCGGCGGCTTGGCCGGCTCAGTCGACTTTGTGGGACTTGAGTCCTCCCTGAACTTTGCGCACGGCATTCTCCGCAAGGGTGGAATTGCAGTTGTCTCCGGATTGATGGGAGGCAAGTTCGAGATTCCCATTCCCATGTTTCCACTGAGGGCGATTTCCATTGTGGGCACTTTTGTCGGGTCGCTGCCAGAGGCAAGGGAAATGATCGAAATCGCCAAGTCGCAAAGTGTGTCCGCAATACCCGTGGATCATCGCCCGTTGAGCGCTGCCAATCGATCTCTGGATGACCTGCGCAACGGTAATGTCGTCGGGCGGGTTGTGCTGAAGCCATAGCGCACGCCGTTCCCGAAATCGACTTTCACACCGAGTTTACAGTTCCTCTGCGGCGTTGTAGCCATCAAGTTCGGCCAGACGCCGCTCGGCTGCCTGCTTGATTTCAGATTCAATGTCCGAGCGCATTTCCAGCAGCTTCGTGAAATCGCGCCGCCTGAGCACCAGAAGCCGGCAATACCCCAATGCCATTACATCGGCTGACCGAACCTGGCTTTCGCGCAGCAAAGCGAGCTCCCCGAAGAAGTCGCCATTGCCGAGCATGATCTGCCGATCCGGCAGCTCAACCTGCGCGGCACCGGAAGCAATGAAATACATTTCGGTGCCGAGATCGCCCTTGCGCACCACCTGTTCCCCAGGAACGACGAACAACGTCGTCATCATGCCCGCGATCTCAGCACGCTGGCTGTCGGTCAGACCTTTGAAGAGCGGCACCTCGGCAAGCAGATCCTCGCTGCGAAGACCAAGATCCAGACGTCCGCGTTTTACAAACTCATTGCGCCTCTGACCGATATACCTGTCGAGGTTGGCGTAGAGCTCCATGCTGATGATGGAGTCGTCGAGCAGTGCGCGATAACGTTGCGATTCCAGTCGCAGGCCGGTTCTTGCAAGGATCCCGGTCTGAAGGTCGTTAAAGTAGTCCGGATACTGGATCTCAAGGGCATTGAGAGATTTGGTCACCTCGGCAAGCCGCAAATTCAGAACCTCCTGAGCTGCCTCCGCGACGTCTTCACCGACGAGTTCGCCAAGCCGATCATTGGCGAAAGCAATCAAAGCCAGGACGGCAATCCTGCTGTTCAGAAGCTCCTCGAAGCGCGTTGCGATCGTTCGCGCCAGCGGCTGTTCGATATCGAAAATCCGGTTGAGCGCAAGGGCTGCGCGAATGCGATATCCGAAGCCCAACACTTCACGCATCCGCTCTTCGTAACCTTCCTTGCCTCCGGTCCGGGACGCATCGGCCAATCTCTCGGCCGTTGCGCGCAGCCCTCTGACCGCAGTCCTGCCCATCAGACTTTGGGCAAAACGGCGTTCGTAAATCCGACCTTCCAGGTTGCCCAGCATCGTGAAACCCAGTGACAACCTGTCGCCAAGTTCACCCGTCGGCAGCGTGTGCGCTTCGCGTTCCAGCCCTTCGATACGGGTGCTGTAATACTCGGCAAGCTCCTGTTCGGCCTTGCTGTGAATATAATCCACGTCGGCCACATCGCGCATGTGATCCCTGACTTCATTCAGAGCACCGGCGACCACCCGGCTTCGCAGGGCAATGTCGGCATCCGACAAACGGTCAAGACCGAGCTTATGGGTCAACCAGCGCAGTGTGGTCGCATTGAACAACAACGTGATCAGGACAAACCCACTCGCGATAGCACCGACCAGTTGCCGGTCGTCCGCCGGGATCATGCTGTTTTCGGTAACGGCCAGAGCGAGCGCTAAGGTGGCTGCGCCGCGCACGCCTCCCCACAAGATCAATGCCTTCTGTGGATTGTTGATGGCAGGACTCCAGCCGCTGACCGTCATCAACGGAAGCAATCCGAATAACATCGCGGCACGCGCAGAAAAGGCCGCAAGATACACAGCAACGAGTGCAGCGGCGTTGGACCAGTCGAAACCGATCAGGACACGCGGCACCAGCATGGACGCCAGAAGGAAGATCAGCGAGTTCGCCCAGAATCCCAGCTGCTCCCAAACCGACATCACCTTTGGCCAGCTGGTCGCGGCCATGTTGATGCGGCCGTGCCCGCCAGTGACCAGGCCTGCCATGACGACCGATACGACGCCCGATGCGCCCAACAGGAATTCACCGGCAATGAACGCGAGATATGCCAGAGCGACGGTCAGCGTAATCTCGGAAAGCACATTGCCGCGCAAGAGCTGGAAGAGGAAACCGAACGCCCAGCCGAGAAGGAACCCCGCAAGGCCGCCCACAGTGAACCCGTAAAGGAACTTCCAGAGGCCGCCCAGAAAAGTGATCTCCGCACCGGCCGTCAGAGCGGCAAGACAGAGCCAGAACAGAACGATCGCCGCGGCGTCGTTAAAGAGACTCTCGCCTTCGACGATCACAAGAAGCCGTCTCGGCGCACCAATATCCCTGAAGATTGCGATGACCGCGCCCGGATCCGTCGTTGAAATGACTGCACCCAGAAGAAGGCAGACCAGAACGCCCGCGGCCGACATCGCCCAAAGCACACCACCTATGAAGAAGGTGGACACGATGACGGCCACAATCGCCATGATGAGGATGATGGGCAGGTCGTCGAGCAATCGCCGGACGTTCACCGCGAGCGCTATTTCGAACAGCAAAATGGGCAGAAAAATGAACAGGACGGCTTCGCTATCGATTCCAACGGAGTCGATAATCCAGCGGTCGCGCGAGCTGAGAAGCAGTTTGCTCGGAGCGGTCTCGAACGCGAGGATGACCGAACCGATAACGAGCCCCACGCCGGCCAGCAGGACCGTGTACGGCGTATTCAGTCGTTCGGCGACAGGCATCAGCACGCTGACTATGAAGAACAGCGCGACCAGACTCAGAAGG
Source organism: Hyphomicrobiales bacterium (assembly GCA_965198845.1). Taxonomy (GTDB): domain Bacteria; phylum Pseudomonadota; class Alphaproteobacteria; order Rhizobiales; family JAJFHC01; genus CBDAQD01. Next base: position 2,974,985 of record CBDAQD010000002.1, on the reverse strand, counting down.
CCGAATTCTACAATGCCCATTCCGAAGCGCCCGCAATTGGCGGCCTGCCGGCGCACGAATGCACGCACCAGGCTGTCACACTGTATTCAAGACAAGACTGAGCCGACGTCAACAAGTCCTTTTGCATATTGGTAAATCTCATTGCGGCCAGGTGTCGCGCCTATCACGTGAACTGCTTGCCTCAGATTGGTCAGACAGTGGGCACGACGGGCAAGACGTCTTGTCGCGCGGATTCGGCTCATTTCTCGGATGTCGGCTTTTACACCCATCCGATGAACTGTGAAATGGCGATTTCAGGACTATCCTTTGGGAATGCGGGATAGATCTGATTTACGCAGCCGCAAGCTTGTTCAAATCCGCGTTGCCACCGCATATGAGCACGCAGATCCGCTCCCCCGACCGGGGCTTGTACTGACCTGTGAGCAAAGGCACAAGGGCCGCGGCACCTGCCGGCTCGGCGGCAATCCTGAATTCGTTCCAAAGCACCGATTGCGCATTCGTGATGTCGGGATCGTCCAGCGTGATGACATGATCCACGTATCTGCTGGCCGCTTCGTAGGCTATTCCGCCGATCCGCCGCGCACCAAGTGCATCCGCAGCCAGACCGCCCACATCAACATCAACCGGTTCACCGGCCTCAAGAGCCGCCGACAGCGACCGGCATGCCTTTGGCTCGACACCGACGACCTTGGCGTTGCCCCTGAACCATGATGCAATTCCACCGATCAGACCGCCACCGCCCACGGCTACAAACACAGTGTCGACGTCGGCCATTTGTTCCGAGATTTCCAGCCCAGTAGTCCCCTGCCCTGCGACAACCGAGGAATGGTCATAGGCGTGAATCGACGCCGCGCCTGTTTCCCGCCTTCTTTCCTCGGAGGCCGCGAGAGCGTCGGCATAACTGCCCGGGACGATATTGACCCCGGCACCGTAGTCCCGCAGGCGCTGGACTTTCACTGGAGAAGCGATTTCCGGAACGAATATCTCGGCCGGAACATTCAACTGCTGACAGGCATACGCCACGGCCGCACCATGATTGCCCCCCGACGCGGCGATCACACCACTCTCGGGAACGTCTGTCGTAAGAAGGGTATTGAATGCCCCGCGCGCCTTGAAAGATCCTGAGTGTTGCAGGGATTCAAGCTTCAGGAAAATCCGGCCGCCGATGTCGGATTCTATTGTATCTGCCCGAACCATAGGTGTGTGACGCACCTTGTCTGCAATGCGCTCAGCTGCCGACTCAATCATTGAGCGGGTGATATCCATTCCCACCTCATGGTTCATGTCCAAAACCGTCTCCACCTGATCCCGCAATCCAGCATTCATTCCACCGAACTTGCCACGAAAGATCGCCGTCCCGATCGTAAAGCCCGCGGCCCCGGCCTTGGCGACCGAAGCTATCCGTTCATACCGGTCAATGCTGCCGGCGACAATAACCGGGCCTTTGGAACTGCGAACCACCGACCGCATCAATTCGACCACGTCACCATCCCACCGGTAGGCAAGCAGATCGACGCCATCAACGTTATCCAATTCAGTTATCCGCCGCGCGCGCTCGGCGATTTCCTCGACCGTACCCAACAAACGGCTTGGGTGCCCCTCGATGCGACCGCAGAATGGAAAATACTGGATCGGCGAACCAGCGAGAAGCGGCGCCACTTGCTCAGCCCGCGTGCCGCCCAGCAGATAATCGACTTCGAATTCCAGGGCAGCGCGCGCAGACGCCATCTCACTCTCTGCATCGAGGCTCACGACCTCAAGCGCAGTGCGCCGACCGGTCTTTCTGATCCGCGATGCCAGGCGGCGCAGATTATCGAACGGCAGGCCGACATCCTTGAATCCGACCACAGGGACATCCGCATCACCCAACTGCTCAACACATTCGAACGCGTTTTCGACAGTTCGATCGTTGAGAGTGAGCATGAAGATAAACTCAGGCTGCATCAGGCCTCTCCAGCTCTGTGTTCGGCCATCTTCGATGCCATCTCCAACGCGGCCCGAAGGCTGGACGGATCGGCAACTCCCTTGCCCGCAATATCAAACGCCGTTCCGTGATCAACACTTGTTCGAATGAACGGCAGGCCGACCGTGATGTTAACACCCTGTTCGATGCCGAGATACTTAATCGGTATCAACCCCTGATCATGATATTGGGCGACAACGACATCGAATTCGCCGCGGCGGGCGCGCATGAACACTGTATCACCGGCAAACGGTCCGGAGACATCAAGCCCCTCGCGAACAGCCAATTCGATAGCCGGTGCAATAATCTCGAGATCTTCGTGGCCAAAGAGTCCGCCCTCACCCGCATGAGGGTTCAAGCCAGCCACCGCGATCCTCGGCGCAGCAATGCCCAGTTCCAGGCAACCCGTCTTCGCCAGGCGGATTGCGCGCAGAACACTTTCAGTCGTCAACTCATCGATCGCTTTGCGAAGCGGAACATGGATCGAAACAAGCACGACGCGAAGCTCATCATTCGCCAGCATCATGGAGAATTCGTCGGCGCCACCCAGATCGGCGAGCATTTCGGTGTGGCCAGGATACGGAACCCCTGCGGCTGCAAGTGCCTCCTTGTGAATCGGTGCCGTAACAATACCGGCGACCCGCCCGGCCAGCGCCAGCTCGATTCCGTGTCTGATGTAGTCGAAAGATGCTCGACCGCACACCGCCTGAACTTTCCCGACAGCCACATCTTCGGGTAAGTCCGAGAGATCGACGACATCGACTGTGCCCGATTTGAAACCGGCGTCCTCCGGTCCGTCAATTGTTCGGATCGACAGGGTCAGCCCGAGTTCAGAGGCCGTGCGGGTCAACATGGAAGCACTACCCAGAACAATCGTTGGTGCCGGGCAGAGATCGTTCGCGAAAAGCTTTACGCAGATCTCCGGACCGATTCCGGCGGGGTCGCCCATCGTTAATGCGAGGATGGATTTGCCTTCTTGCGAGATCACTTGAGCAGCCAATCTGGAATCGGAAACCGTGAGTCAGACTACAACATTTAGGTCGCGTTTCCGCCCCGGCGAGCAATCAAATCCCCAAGTTGCGTTGCCTTCGACAATCGCGTTAGGTGCAGAGGAAAAGGAGAACATCATGGCCACTGATCCTGAAACCTTCGCGCTCCTGCTGGAAACAGTTCGCAAGTTTGTCTCTGAAAGGCTCATGCCCGCCGAAGCTGACACGGCAGCACAAGATCGGGTTGACCCATCACTCGTCGACGAGATGCGCGAACTGGGACTCTTCGGTCTGTCGATACCCGAGGAGTACGGCGGTCTGAGCCTGAACATGGAGGAAGAGATCCGCGTGGCCTTCGAACTGGGCCAGACATCACCCGCATTCAGATCAGTCTTCGGAACGAATGTCGGCATCGGATCGCAGGCCATCATCATCGCCGGCACCGACGAACAGAAATCAGGTTACCTTCCCAGGATGGCCACCGGTGAGCTGATCGGGTCATTCGCACTGACAGAACCCGACGCCGGATCCGACGCGATGTCCCTGCGCACGAGGGCGACAAGAACAGACGGCGGATTTGTTCTCAACGGCACCAAGAGATACATAACGAACGCGCCGTCGGCAGGCGTGTTCACTGTTATGGCACGCACATCCGAAGAGAAAGGGTCCAGAGCCATCTCGTGCTTCCTGGTCGAAAGCGGAAGCAAAGGTCTTTCGCTCGGCAAGGCCGAGAGCAAGATGGGTCAACATGGGGCCCACGTCTGCGACGTAAACTTCAATGACTGCTTTGTTCCGGAAACCGCCCTGCTTGGTGCGGAGGAAGGGATTGGCTTAACCACGGCCATGAAGGTGCTGGACAAGGGCAGGCTCCACATTTCCGCGGTGTGCGTTGGCATTGCCGAACGGCTGATCAGGGACACGGTCCTGTTTGCCAAGGAACGGATTCAGTTCGGAAAACCGATTTCAGAGTTCCAGCTCGTGCAGGCGATGATCGCGGATAGCCAGGCCGAATGCTACGCAGCACGGTCTATGGTGCTCGATGCCGCCAAGCGCCGTGACGCGGGCGAAAACGTCACGCTTGAAGCGTCCTGCTGCAAGCTCTTTGCCTCGGAAATGGTCGGCCGGGTCGCAGACAGGGCTGTCCAGGTTCATGGCGGCGCGGGATACATGTCGGAATACGGGGTAGAACGCTTCTACCGGGATGTTCGGCTGTTTCGTATCTACGAAGGCACCTCGCAGATACAGCAGTTGATCATCGCCCGCGAAACGCTGAACAGGCACTGACTAGAGCTCTGCCTGTATCCCGCGAACAAAATCCGCCAATCCGACACGGCGTGCGCGCCGGAGTCTCTCCGCATTGAGAATTGATGCAATCGCCCGGTCGCTTCGGTCGAGATCATCATTCACCAGAACGTAGTCGTATTCCGCCCAGTGGCTGATCTCGTCAGAAGCTTTAGCCATCCTGGACGCGACGACGGCATCGGAATCCTGTGCTCGTGTCTGCAGGCGCTGTTGCAGAGCCGCGGCGGTCGGCGGCAGTATGAAGATCCGAACGAGATCGTCGCCCATCTTCTGCGCCAGTTGTTGCGTCCCCTGCCAGTCGATGTCGAACAGCACGTCGCGGCCGGCCTCCAGGGCGCTTTCGACCACCGCACGGGGCGTGCCGTAGTAGTTGTCGAATACCTTGGCCCACTCCAGGAGATCGTCCGCCTCGCGCATCTCCGCAAACTTGTCCTGCGTGATGAAATGGTAGTCGGTCCCGTCAACCTCACCGGGCCTGGGCTCCCGCGTGGTGACCGACACGGACATGGTGATGTCCGGATCCGTTCCCAAAAGCCGTCGCGACAGCGTGGTCTTCCCGGCGCCCGACGGAGACGAAAGAACAAGCATCAATCCGCGACGCGAAATGGCATTGGGAAGGTCGTGCTTATTCAATGTTCTGCACCTGCTCTCGCATCTGGTCGACTACGGCTTTCAGTTCAAGACCAATTCCGGTGAGAGCCGGATCACTCGCCTTGGAACAAAGCGTGTTCGCTTCACGATTGAATTCCTGCGTCAGGAAATCGAGCTTGCGGCCGACCGGCTCGCTCGACTCGAGGAGATCCCGCGCGGCGGCCAGGTGCGCTTCCAGTCTGTCGAGTTCCTCCTGAACGTCGACCTTGGCGGCGATCAGGACCGCTTCCTGATGCAGACGATCGGGGTCGAGTGAAGGCTCTGCATCCAGGAGCCGGGCAACCTGCTCGGAGAGGCGGGCACTTATCGCCTCGGGCTGGCGGGCCGGTGAATTCCGCGCATCGCCAACGAAGCTTTCGATCCGCGACAGCTGCTCTTCGACCACCGCCTTCAGTTTGGCACCTTCGGCAGCCCGCGCGCTGACGAGCTGATCGATGACAGACGAGAAACTGGCCAGCATTTCTGCCGCGAGTTCGTCTCCGTCGTCCTCCTGTTCGGCGTCTCCAAGCTCAAGCACCCCCCTGAGCGCCAATATCCCCTCAGCACTTGGCGGCGGTGAACCGAGGCGATCGCGGACCTTTTCGATGATCGCAAGAATTCTCTCAAGCGCATCTTCATTCACGCTTATCGCGCCTGATGAATCGGTCTGAGATACCTGCAACGAGATCTGACAATTTCCCCGTGCAATCCGCGCACCGACAGTGCTGCGCAATTCCTGCTCGAGCCGCTCAAATCCCTGGGGAAGCCGGCAGCGGACATCCAGCGAGCGGCCATTGACGGACTTGACTTCCCAGTGCCAGCGGGTGCCGCCGTGCTCGGCGTCTGCACGCGCGAAGCCAGTCATGCTGTTCAGGCCCATTGAGGCAACCTTGAGAGAATCGTCATTTGAACGGGTTCAATCTAACCGGGAGGGATCAGCGCAACAAGCACGACGCCTTCTTACCGGTCAGGCTCGCGGGGAATGTTGCGCCGGACCGGCTGCTGACGCCGGGGACGCTGGGGCCGGCTTGCGGGAGGCGTAATTGGCGTCGGGACCGCCGCTTCCACATTGTCCTGCACAGCGCTTGCTGAGGCGGGAGCGGTCTCCGTCGACTGAATTATCGGCTTGGGACGCGGAATGGGAATGCTGCCGGTCCTTTTCACCGGTTTTTCTACGGCTTCGGGAACGGCCGCGGCATCCGTGTCGATCTTCGCCTGTTTGGTCGACTTTTGTGCTGTGTCCGGCTTCGGTATGGATTCTACCGTCGGAGGCGGTGGCGGAGACGCATCCGGTGCCGCCCCCCGCAATTCTGCAGCTGGCGCACCTGTGTCCGTCTTGCTGTCCCCGTTCGACCGTTCCAGGGACGGTGGCGGTGGAGGCGCCGGAGGCAAGGCATCCTTGCTGCCTTCCGGGGCGAGCATCGCGGTTGCTGTCGACTCTTCGCTGCTGCCCTCCGCCTCGTTCTCCTTCTTGCTTCCTCCAGCCAGCGCGGCCTTCGAAGCCTCTAGGGCCCGGCGCTTGGCCTCAATCTTGCGCCATTTCGCAACGTTACGATTGTGGCCGGCAAGCGTGCGGGCAAACGCATGTCCACCAGTGCCGTCGGCGACAAAATACAGTTCCTCGGTCTTGGCAGGATTGAGCACCGCCTTGATTGCCGCAAAACCCGGATTTGCGATGGGCGTGGGAGGCAATCCATTGATCTGGTATGTGTTGTATTTGGTCTTCTTCGAAATGTCGCTCTTGAGGATCGGTCGGTCGAGAACACCTTTGCCGCCGACGATTCCATAAATGATCGTCGGGTCGGACTGGAGCCGCATTCCCTTTCTCAACCGATTGATGAAGACAGACGCCACTTTCGGACGCTCATCGGCTTTTCCCGTCTCCTTCTCCACGATGGAGGCAAGAATGAGTGCGGCCGCCTTGCTCTTGATCGGCAGATCCGGATTGCGGCCCGCCCAGAGCCCCTCGATCGCCTTTTCCTGGGCACTGCGCATACGCTCGACGAGCTGATCCCGTGTCGTGCCGCGCAAAAAGACATACGTGTCGGGCAGCAGTGATCCCTCGGCCGGCACCTGGGAGACTTCACCGACAAGAATCGGATGCTCCTTGAGCCTGGCGACGATCTGCATGCTGGTCAGGCCTTCGGGAATAGTGACCTTGTGCTGAACTGATTTGCCGGAGACGAGTGCCTGCATGATCTTCTGCATGCTCGCGCCGGCGGGCAGCAGATATTCGCCTGCCTTGAGCTTGCTCTTGGCGTCATTGGCCACGACGCCGAGAATGAAGATACGGGAGTCAGTGATGAATCCGCGACTCTCCAGGCTCTCCGCAATACTCGCCAGGCCTTGACCGGAAATGACCGCAAATGGCGCGTCGGCCTTTATCGGCCCTGCAGCCTCGAATTCCGTCTTGAGATAAAAGAGCACACCGGCGCCGGCAATCGCCATCACAAACGCTAACGTGAAAAGTGCGCTGAAGAATCGACCGATTCGCCCAAGACCTCCGCGCCGTTTCGCCGAACGCGCTTTTCGGCCCTCGGCCGGACTGCCACCGTCGTAGTCAAAGTCGCCGGACATGTCTTCGATCGGACTCCGAGTCCCAAACGCACCTACTGCCCACGATCAGGCACCAACACCTAAGCGTAGCGTCGTAGAATAAGCGAAGCGTTGGTTCCGCCAAAGCCGAAAGAATTGCTCAACACCGTATCGATTTGTCTTTCCCTGGATTTCAGCGGAACAAGATCAATTTCCGTCTCGACTGACGGATTTTCCAGATTCAGTGTTGGCGGCGCGATGTTGTCGCGCATCGCAAGAACACAAAAGATCGCTTCCACGGAACCCGCAGCGCCGAGCAGATGCCCTATTGCCGATTTCGTTGACGACATCGAGACCCCTTTGGCCGAGTCTCCAAGAATTCGCGCTACGGCATTAAGTTCGATCTCGTCGCCGAGCGGCGTCGATGTTCCATGCGCGTTGATGTAATCAATCTCGTCTGGCGAAATTTTGGCACGTTCGATCGCAGCCTTCATTGCCCGGAATCCGCCATCGCCGTCCTCGGCCGGCGCGGTGATGTGGTAGGCATCTCCGGAAAGGCCGTAACCGATGACTTCGGCGTAAATCTTTGCGCCACGGGCCTTTGCGTGTTCCAGCTCTTCCAGAACAACAACACCGGCGCCCTCGCCCATGACGAATCCGTCACGGTCCTTGTCATACGGACGAGAAGCCCGCGTGGGTTCGTCATTGAAGTTCGTTGAAAGAGCCCTGCAGGCAATAAAGCCGGCAACGCCCAGGCGGTTTACCGCCGATTCCGTGCCCCCAGCCACCATCACGTCCGCGTCACCAAGGGAGATCAACCGTGAGGCATCACCAATAGCGTGAGCGCCGGTCGAACAGGCGGTGACAACAGAATGATTTGGTCCTTTGAATCCGTAACGGATCGAGACGTAACCGGATGCCAGATTGATCAGACGGCCCGGAATAAAGAAGGGACTGATGCGGCGCGGTCCCTTCTCGGCAAGGATCAGGGAGGTTTCTTCGATTCCCTTGAGGCCGCCGATGCCTGAACCGATCAGCACGCCGGTGCGGATCTGATCTTCATATGCTTCGGGGGTCCAGCCGGAATCCTGGACAGCCTGAACCGACGCCGCCATAGCGTAGACAATGAACTCGTCGACGCGCTTCTGCTCCTTGGGCTCCATCCAGTCGTCTGGATTGTAGGTGCCTTCGGATCCGTCACCGCGCGGCACCTGGCAGGCCACCTTGCAGGCCAAGTCGGATACATCAAACGACTCAATGACCCCTGCACCGGATTCTCCGGCAATGAGCTTTGACCAGGTTTGCTCGGCACCACAAGCCAGTGGCGACACCAAACCCACACCGGTGATGACGACGCGTCTCATCACAACTGTCCCGAAATCATTGTTACGCTCCCATCGTAGGAGCCTGATCCGATGCGACAGCGGCGACATTGTCGCCGACTGAATAAAGCATCAGATCCTTGCTTGCTGCAGTGGATCGAGAGGATCCGGTCAGGTCAGCCTGCGTTTTCGGTCAGAAACTTGACTGCATCGCCAACGGTCTGAATGGTTTCGGCGGCATCATCCGGAATTTCGCAACCGAACTCCTCTTCGAAGGCCATGACGAGCTCAACCGTGTCGAGACTGTCCGCGCCGAGATCATCGATAAAGCTGGCGCCCTCGGCTACCTTGTCTGCCTCAACGCCGAGATGCTCGACAACGATTTTTTTCACCCGTTCTGCAACGTCACTCATTGTTATGTCCTCAAATCATATTGCGCTGGATCAACTGATTCCGGGATGAGCCTTTTCACCGTGAGCTCAACTTTCCTTCAGAGATTTCCAGCAATTTCCGCGGCCCCTGATACGCCCTTCGCAGGATAAAAACCCTTGGAAGCCGCGCGCTTCGTATCACACTTTATCTGCCTTGGCCAGTGAGCCAAAAACACATCAAAGCGGCTTCAGATCATCGCCATTCCGCCATTAACGTGCAGGGTCTGGCCGGTGATATATGCTGCTTCTTCGCTGGCCAAATAAACCACTGCACTCGCAATTTCAAGCGGTGTTCCGAGGCGACCAGCCGGTACTGTTGAAATAATCGCTTCGCGCTGTTTCTCATTGAGCGCATCCGTCATCGGTGTCTCGATGAATCCCGGGGCAACACAGTTCACTGTGATCCCCCGGCTCGCCACTTCTTGCGCCAGCGCTTTCGACATTCCGATCATCCCGGCCTTGGACGCAGCGTAGTTGGCCTGACCGGCATTGCCCGTCACGCCGACGACAGACGTAATGCCAATGATCCGCCCCCAGCGCTGTTTCATCATCGTCCGCAAGCTCGACCGCGCAATCCGAAAGCCAGCAGTCAGATTGACGTCCAAAACGGTCTGCCAGTCCTCGTCCTTCAGACGCATCGCAAGATTGTCGCGTGTCAAACCCGCATTGTTGACGACGATATCCAGTCGCCCCATCGCCACTTCCGCATGACCCGCAAGCCCGTCGACTGCAATCGTATCCGAGAGATCGCAGGGAACGACATGCGCCCGGTCACCCAATTCCGCGGCAAGTTCCGCGAGCACTGCTTCGCGGGTGCCGGACAATGCAACTGCTGCGCCCCTTGCATGAAGGGCCCGAGCAATGGCTGCACCGATTCCGCCTGTTGCTCCCGTTACGAGCGCGGCTTTCCCGTTAAGTTCAAACATGAATTCTTCCCAAGCTTATTGTGGTCGATCAGAGCGATCATTTGCCTCAAAGGCTCGAGGCAACCGCCTCGATGTCTTCGGGGGTTCCGACCGATACAGCTGAAAGGTCGCGATTGATCCGCCTTGCCAGACCGGAAAGGACTTTTCCGGCCCCAACCTCGAATACGGACTCAACCCCCTGATCGGCCATGAACGAAACGGATTCGCGCCAGCGCACAACCCCGGTGACCTGTTCAACCAGGAGATCCCGAATCGTCGCCGGATCCGAGACCGGCTGTGTTGTCACGTTCGCGACGACCGGAACAGCCGGCATTTTCATTTCAACGCTTGCCAGTGCCTCGGCCATTGCATCCGCCGCCGGTTGCATCAACGCGCAATGAAACGGCGCGCTTACCGGCAGCAACATCGCCCTGCGTGCACCTTTTTCCTTGGCGATCTCCACTGCCGCTTCAATCGCCTCACGGGCACCGCTGACCACCACCTGGCCGGGCGCATTATCGTTGGCAATCTGACAAACGCCCTGCGACGATGCTTCTTCCGCTACCGAGGTGACATCGTCGAACTCCAGGCCAAGCAACGCGGCCATCGCCCCCTCGCCCACGGGCACAGCCTGCTGCATGGCTCTGCCGCGCGTCTTGAGCAGGCGGGCAGCGTCGGCCAATGAGAAAGTTCCCGCCGCCGCAAGAGCTGAGTATTCGCCGAGAGAATGTCCCGCCACATACTTCGCCTTGGCCTCGAGATCCAGGCCGGCATCCCGCTGAAGGACCCGCAGAGCGGCCATGCTGACGGCCATCAGTGCCGGCTGCGCGTTTTCCGTCAATGTGAGTTCGTCCTCGGGACCACCCCACATCAATCCCGAAAGATTCTGGGACAACGCATCATCGACTTCCTCGAAGACCTCCCTTGCCGCCAAGAATGCATCGGCCAGGGCTTTGCCCATGCCGACCTGCTGACTGCCTTGACCGGGAAATGTAAATGCTGTCGCCATTGCCGCTCCCTAAACACCGGCCACCCCCTCCGCAATGGAAGATGTGGCCAAATTGATACCTGCCCTCAGATTGACGGGCACAAAAGGATGCTTCCCGCGATCTGTCAAGCATACGTCTTCACGGCAATACAGAGTAATCGGATCGAAGTACGATTGCCCATGCTTGAGCGCCACCTCCATTCAGTCGTGACCGGGGCTCGGGCCGGTTCGAATAACTTCTTCAGAATTGTCTTGAATTTCTGCCCGACACGAGATTATAAGTCGCGCCATCCGATGGAGGTTCCGGTTGGAGGCTGAACGGAAGGCCTGATCAGACGTTACTGATATGGCAGAGAGTTGCTCTCGTCTTCCCGTGTTTCCGCTCTTTTGGTGTTCCTGCTGAGCCTTTCCGACAAATGTTGGGGCTCAAGGGGGGCTTTGCGCCGGGACCACGGATCAGATTAGGAAAGGCTCATCCATGCCTCTTTACGAGCATGTTTTCCTGGCACGTCAGGATATTTCCGCTCAGCAGGTGGAAGCTCTCACCGACCAGTTCAAGACAATCATTGGCGACAATGGCGGATCGACGGCCAAGACTGAATACTGGGGTCTCCGCTCGCTGTCCTACAAGATCAAGAAATACCGCAAGGCTCACTACAGCCTGCTGAACATCGACGCACCGCATGCAGCGGTCGCTGAAATGGAACGTCAGATGCGCCTCAACGATGACGTGATCCGCTTTCTGACGCTGCGGGTCGACGAGCATGACGAAGGTCAGTCGGCAATCCTGCAGAGCCGCGGTGGCCGCGACGACCGACGGGGTCCGCGCCGCGACTTCCGCAATGATCGTGAGTCAGGTGGCGGCGATGCAGGTGCCAAGAGCGAAAGCAAACCCGAGCAAAGCAAGCCTGAGCAGAGTGCCGCCGAAGCACCCAAGAGTGAGGAGGCATAAAGATGGCTATGGGACCGTCACGCCGGCCGTTTTTTCGTCGCCGCAAAACATGTCCGTTCTCCGGTGATAATGCGCCGAAGATCGACTACAAAGATGTGAAGCTTCTGCAGAGGTATGTCTCGGAACGCGGCAAGATTGTTCCGAGCCGGATTACCGCCGTCTCCGCAAAGAAGCAGAGAGAACTATCCAAGGCAATCAAGCGGTCTCGTTTCCTTGGCCTGATGCCTTACGTGATCAAATAGGCTTCCAAGAACACCGGAGCCACGGGCTTCGGATCTTGCAAGACATGGTTGGGGCGGAAACAGTTTCCGCCTCTAACCGCCGATGAGCGGGACAGCTGCAATGTTGAACAACTACCTGATAACAGGCTTTATTGCCGGCTGTGTGTCGGCGGTGCTCTATCTCACCGTCACAACAGGGTCGTTGTTCGGACTGCTGCTGTTTTATCTCGCGCCCTTACCTCTTTTCATTGCAGGCCTCGGTTGGGGTGTCGTTTCTGCCGTCATTGCCGGCGGTTCCGGCTTTGCTGTTACGAGCATCACATCCGGCCTGCAACCCGGGTTCCTGTTTTTCGCCACTGTTGGCCTTCCGGTGATCGCTCTCACCCATCTGGCCCTGCTCTCGAGACCTATTCCCGATACAGATCCTCAAGAGTCGGAATGGTATCCGCTCGGGCGACTTCTGATCTGGATCGGCGTTATTTCCTGCGTTCTGGTCGGACTCGCTGTTCTACTGACCGGTCCGGGTGCGGCTGCATTTCAGAATACGGTCCGCGAATTCCTCACCAATCTCTTCAACGCCAACGAACCGTTGAAGAACCAGTTGGAAGCCGGCGGCCAGCGAGATATCGAGCAGGTTGTAAATCTGCTGGTCTGGATTATGCCTCCGGCGTCCGCCGTCCTCTGGATGATAACCACTCTGCTCAATCTCTGGATTGCCTCCTGGGCTGTGGAGAGATCGGGGCGGACGCGCAGACCTCGTGACATCCTGAAGAACATCGATCTGCCCCGTCTGGCCGGGCCGGCACTGGCCTTCGCCCTTATTGTTTCATTTGCGGGAGGCCTGATCGGAATCCTGGGAGCTTCACTCGCTGCAGTGCTCACGATCGCCTTCGTAATCCAGGGACTTGCCGTCGTTCATGTCGTGACCGCAGGACACGCCTTCCGGCCCGTTCTGCTGACCGGCACCTATCTGCTGCTGCTCATGACGAGCTGGATTGGAATTGTGCTGATCTGCAGCGTCGGACTCGCGGAATCCTTCTTCGGTCTCAGACATCGGTTCGCCAACCGCGGCGGCCCGCCTGCACCCGCTTAACACTCAAGTCAAAACGTCGAAATTCGTTACGAAAAGAAATACCTGAAAAGGAGTACAGAAATGGAAATCGTATTGTTGGAGCGCATCGAGAAGCTCGGCCAGATGGGCGACGTCGTTCGCGTAAAGGACGGCTATGCACGCAACTATCTTTTGCCAAAGAACAAGGCGCTCCGCGCGACCAAGGCAAACCTTGCGCGGTTCGAGCAGGAACGGGCCCAGTTGGAGGCACGCAACCTCGAGCTCAAGAACGAAGCTCAGGCCGTCGCCGACAAAGTGGAAGGGCTGACCCTGACGGTGATCCGGCAGGCCGGCGACACCGGACAGCTGTACGGTTCCGTGTCGACCCGCGACATTTCTGAGAAAGTCACCGAGGGCGGCGCAACCATCGCTCGTGGCCAGGTCGTGCTCGACAGCCCGATCAAGGTTCTCGGGCTCCATCCGGTCCGCATCAACCTTCATCCGGAAGTGGCCATTACAGTGACAATGAATGTCGCCCGCACCGAGGAAGAGGCTGAACGTCAGGCACGAGGCGAAGACGTCACTGCAGATCGGTTCGATGAAGAAGACGATGAAGCGATTGCCGTTGAAGACGTCTTCGAAGATGAGGAACTCGCCAAGGTCGCGGCGGAGGAACTCTCTGATGAGGATGGCGACGAAGAGTCGGAAGCTGATGGTTCTGAAGCAGCCGATACATCAGATGAGACGGAGGCTTCCGAAGAGTCTTCTGACGATGAAGAGGCGGGCGACGAGCCGAAGGGTTGATTGCGAAGGCGTGAAAACGCGGGGAATTGGGGGTGCTTCGTCACCCCCGTTTTCTTTTCTCCGCGGTTATCGACTGCGTCATTCAATCAAACACCTCGGCGTAATACAGTTGCTGTGCGCGAGGTGCCCTGCTTAAATACCGCTAAATGTGCCGTGCGGAATCACCTGCGCCAGCCTGAGATTGGCTGTAAACAGCCAAACGACCGGGTGTGATACGACGGCAATGATCTGTGAATTGAAGGAATTTTGCGAGGGGGTAGGCCGAAATGCTTTCCGTCTTGCGGGTCACGCTCGATAGAATTGTTGTCGTCGGAAATCTCACGATGGTGGATGTTCGCGGCAACGAGACAACATTCGGGGACGGCACCGGAACCCCGGTGCGGGCAGTCCTGGCCGACCGGAAGGTCGAGTGGCAAATCGTTCTGAACCCTCACCTCTTCCTCGGTGAGGCGTACATGGACGGACGCATCTCGTTCGAGCAGGGTCGGATCTACGACTTCCTCGAAATCATGCTCTCGAACATCGAGAAGATTGAGACCGCACGCTGGATATTCGTCGTGTCGCGCTTGCGATACGTCTTGCGATGGATCCAGCAATATAATCCGGCAAAACGTGCGCGAAAGAACGTAGCGCATCACTACGATCTCGATGGCGCCATGTACGACCTGTTCCTTGATGAAGACAGGCAATACTCATGCGCGTATTTCGAAACTCCGGACGCCTCACTTGAAGAAGCCCAACTGGCCAAGAAACGCCATCTGGCCGCCAAGCTCGATGTCCAGGACGGCCAGCGGATACTCGATATCGGCTCCGGCTGGGGTGGCATGGCGATCTATCTTGCAGGTTGCGCGAATGTTGACGTGACGGGCATCACGTTGAGCGAAGAACAGATAAAGGTAAGTTGCGAACGCAGAGAGAGGCGCGGGCTCGAGCGCCAGATCGATTTTCGCCTGCTTGACTATCGGCTGCTCGACGAGAAGTTCGACCGCATCGTGTCCGTCGGCATGTTCGAGCACGTCGGCGTCATGCACATTCCGGACTACTTCCGGCAGGTGAAAAACCTGCTCACCGATGATGGTGTCGCCGTTATCCATTCCATCGGACGGTCGGATGGCCCAGGCGTAACCAACTCCTGGATCAACAAGTACATATTCCCGGGCGGCTACATTCCGGCGCTGAGTGAGGTCATACCCATCATTGAACAGCAGGGCCTGTATGTCACCGACGTGGAGATCCTTCGCCTGCACTATGCCGAGACGCTCCGCCACTGGCGCGCGCGGTTCCTTGCCAATTGGGACAAGGCCAAGTCGATCTACGACGAACGGTTCTGCCGAATGTGGGAGTTCTATCTCTCCGCATCTGAAACGGCATTCCGATACGAAGGCATGATGGTGTTCCAGATCCAGCTCGCCAAGGATCAGAACGCTCTTCCGATCACCCGCGACTATATCCAGGATTGGGAGACCGGGCGGCGGCGTGTGGATGCAAGCGGTGATGTGGCCGCAAAACTGGCCGGCGAATAACGCCCGATTCGGGATTTCAGCATCACGCCGGAGTCAAGCGATTAGCCGTCGCGAATCGCCGCAAGCGGTATAGTTGTGTGAATAACGGGGAAAAGGACGAACGGCTTCTTCTTTGCCGTCACCTGCTCCTACCGTTCAGCCAGCGATGTGGGCTATCAATAGCCAATGGAACCGTCACCATCAATTCAGACGCCCGTCAGCCTGCATGACGATGCGGAGCCCGAAATCCGGCAGACTCCGCATAATATTGAGGTGGAACAGGCACTGCTCGGCGCCATCCTCATCAACAATGAGGCGCGCGACCGTGTCACCGGATTCTTGCTGACGGAACACTTCTACGACCCGGTCAACGGCCGCATTTACGATGCACTCGATCGATTGATCAACATGGGAAAGACGGTCTCCGCAGTCACGCTCAAGACCTTCTTCGACGACGACGAGCAGATCGGCGGCCTCTCGATTACGCAGTATCTGGCCCGTCTCGCCGCCAACGCGACGACGGTGATCAATGCAGAGGAGTACGGTCGCCACATATATGAACTGGCTACGCTGCGCGGGCTGATTTCGATCGGATCGGAAATCGTCAGCGAAGCACTCGATGTGGAGATCGAAAAACCGTCTTCTCAACAGATTGAGGAGGCGGAGCAGTCCCTGTTCAAGCTGGCGGAAAGCGGCAAGTACGGATCAGGGTTCCAGCCGTTCAGGACAGCGCTCACCGATGCGATCGACATGGCGAACGCGGCCTATCAGCGTGACGGCGGATTGTCGGGATTGTCGACCGGGCTGAATGACCTGGATGAGCGTCTTGGAGGATTGCAGCGTTCGGACCTTCTCATCCTTGCTGGCCGGCCATCAATGGGCAAGACAGCGCTCGCAACCAATATTGCCTTCTCGGTTGCCCAGGCCTATCAGGCCGACCACAAGCCGGACGGCACCCGCGAGGTGCTCAACGGCGGCGTGGTTGCATTCTTTTCACTGGAAATGTCGTCGGAACAGCTTGCCACGCGTATCGTCGCCGAGCAGGCGAACATTCCCTCCGAGCGCATTCGTCGAGGCAAGATTACCGAAGACGAGTTCGCCCGACTGGTTGACGTATCGCGAGAACTTGAGGGTATACCGCTTTACATCGACCCCACGGGCGGCATCTCAATCGCACAACTCGCCGCCCGATCGAGAAGAATGAAACGACAGCATGGCCTGGACCTGATTGTTGTCGACTACCTGCAATTGCTCTCTGGCTCGGCCCGCAAAGCGAGCGAAGGCCGCGTCCAGGAGGTTTCGGAGATCACCACCGGCTTGAAAGCTCTCGCCAAGGAGCTCGATGTTCCGATCCTGGCCCTTTCGCAGTTGTCTCGTCAGGTTGAAAACCGTGACGACAAACGACCACAACTCGCAGACCTCCGCGAATCCGGCTCGATTGAGCAGGATGCCGATGTCGTGGCATTTGTGTTTCGAGAGGAATACTATGTGGCGCGACGTGAACCCCGACCGGGCACGCCGGAGCATCTGGAGTGGCAGGAAGAAATGGACCGGATTATGGGAATTGCCGAAGTCATCATCGGCAAGCAGAGGCACGGACCGACCGGCACCGTGCAACTGCAGTTCCAGTCCGATGTCACGAAGTTTGAGGACTTCGCTCCGGAGAACCGCCTCCCCGAACGTTACGATTGAGCCGAAGACCGATGTCCGGAACTGCGCCTGACAACCTGGACAGTTGTTCCGCGAAGTATGGCCAACTGACGGTTGACCTCGCGGCTCTGCGGCAGAACTATCTGACATTGCGGGAGACAGCTGCGACCGCTGACTGCGGTGCCGCCGTAAAGGCGGATGGCTATGGTGTCGGCGCTCGCCCGGTCGTGCGCACGCTTCGCGACTCCGGCTGCACCGTCTTCTTTGTCGCCCTTCTCGACGAAGCCATCGACATCCTTCCGGACGTCGGGGATGGAACCGTCTACGTCCTCAACGGAATTGTCCCCGGCACGGCAAAGTTGTTTGTGCAGCACGGTATCCGTCCTGTCCTCGGGAATCCTGAGGAAGTCGAGGAGTGGGCCGAATGCTGCCGCCTTGCGGGCAATCGCCTTCCGGCAGCACTTCATGTTGACACGGGTATCAATCGGCTCGGGCTTGAGGCGTCTTCCCTGGACAAGATGACCGGAACCGCCACTCCGCTCGACGCATTCGAGATCTCGCTCATCATGAGCCATTTTGCGTGCGCGGACGATCCGCACGATCCGATGAATGCCGCACAGCGCGAAGCGTTCACTGTCATGAAGTCCAAGCTTCCGGATGCGCCGACGAGCCTCGCCAATTCGGCAGCGACGCTCTCCGGACCGGAAAACCATTTCGATCTCGTCCGCCCTGGTATCGCCCTCTACGGAGGCCGAGCGCTGGCCGACCGCCCCAATCCCATGCAACCCGTGGTTCACCTGACCGGCCAGATCATGCAGGTTCGACACGTCGCAGCCGGTTCCAGGGTTGGCTACGGCGCAACGTGGACCGCGCAGAGGGATTCCCGAATAGCCGTCGTGGGCGCTGGATACGCGGATGGATACATCCGGCTTCTTGGCGGCCCAAACGACGAGATCAGGGCACGGGTCCACATCGACGATCAGCTTGTCCCGGTCGTCGGCCGCGTTTCCATGGACATGATTACCGTCGATGTGACCGATGTTGACCCTGATGTCGCCAAACGGGGCGCAACAGTGGAACTTCTGGGCAGGAATATCACTGTTGACGACCTTGCAGACGCGGCCCAAACAATCGGCTATGAAGTTCTTACAAGCTTGGGTTCCCGCTATGGTCGGGTATACTCGCCCGCCTGAGTCGCAGTCTATTCCTTCATCACAACAGGGAAATTAATCAGTTGAATGTTCTTGCCATTGTCGGCCGGCTGGTCCTGAGCATTTGCGCCGAAATTGGACGGCTGTCTTTGTTCCTTAAAGATACGCTGTTCCACATCTTCGTGCCGCCAACCTATCCGCGCCTGATCCTCGAACAGATGATGCGCATCGGCTACAACTCCCTGCCGGTGGTGGGCTTGACTGCCTTCTTTACCGGCGGCGTGCTGGCTCTCCAGATCTATATCGGTGGATCCCGTTTCAATGCCGAGAGTCTGGTTGCCAACATCGTCGCTCTTGGCATCACCCGAGAACTTGGTCCCGTGATTGCCGGCCTGATGGTCGCCGGCCGCGTCAGTGCCGCAATTGCCGCTGAGATGGGCACTATGCGCGTTACCGAACAGATTGACGCCCTGGTGACCCTGTCCACCAATCCGTTCAAGTATCTGGTGGCGCCGCGTGTCATTGCTGCGGTGACAACACTGCCTATCCTTGTCGCGATTGCCGACATCATCGGCATCATGGGCGGCTTCATTGTCGGAACCCAGAGCCTGGGGTTCAACGCGTCCGTCTATGTGCGCACGACAGTGAACTTCCTCGAATTCGATGATGTGTTTTCCGGACTGGTGAAGGCAGCGGCGTTCGGATTCGTGATCGCGGTCATGGGCTGCTACTACGGCTACTACAGTAAGGGCGGCGCTCAGGGCGTCGGCCGCGCAACGACCAATGCCGTCGTCGGTGCGTCGATCGTTATCCTGGCTGTCAACTACATCCTCACGTCCCTTTTGTTCTCCTGACGAGGTATTCGGTTGTCCGACAACGCTCACATAGAACTGAAGGACGTCCGAAAGAGCTTCGGCCCGAAGGATGTTCTGCGGGGGATCAACGTGACGGCCGAGCGCCAGCGATCGCTCGTTGTGATCGGCGGGTCAGGCTCAGGAAAGTCGGTCATGCTCAAGTGTATTCTGGGTATCCTTGAGCCGGATGGCGGCGCCATCGAGGTCGATGGCAAGAGCGTGGTCAGACTGCGTGGATCGGACCGGGACGAATACCTTCTGAAATTCGGCATGCTGTTTCAGGGAGCGGCTCTGTTTGACAGCCTTTCGGTCTGGGAGAATGTCGCCTTCAGACTCATCCAGGTCAAGAAGATGAACCGTGGCGACGCTCGCGATATTGCCATGCAGAAGCTTGCCCAGGTTGGTCTCGACGAAACGGTTGCGAACCTTGCTCCCGCCGAACTTTCAGGCGGCATGCAGAAACGGGTCGGATTGGCGCGGGCGATCGCCGCTGATCCGGAGATTATCTTTTTCGACGAGCCGACTACCGGCCTCGACCCGATCATGGCGGATATCATCAATGACCTGATCATTAGCTGCGTCGATCAGGTCGGTGCGACTGCGGTCACAATTACTCATGACATGGCGAGCGCGCGCAAGATCGGTGACACCATCGCCATGATCTACAAGGGAGAGATCATCTGGTCCGGTCCTGCGGACAAGATCGATGAGAGTGGCAATCCGTATGTAGAGCAGTTTGTTCACGGCAGTGCGGATGGCCCGATCCAAATGGAAGTGCTTAAGCCTTGAGAGGCAGACATGGCTAAGCAGACACGGCGCTTTGTTTGTCAGAACTGCGGCGCTGTCACGTCGAAATGGTCCGGACGGTGTGATGCTTGCGGCGAGTGGAACACCATCGAAGAGGAAGCCGGCATTAACACGTCGGGCGTTGCCGCCCGACCTGGACAGACTGCTCCAAAAGGGCGACATGTCGATCTTGTCGGCTTGAAGGGCGAGGATGTCGCACCGCCACGGATACAGTCGACACTTACAGAATTCGATCGCGTCACCGGCGGCGGTCTTGTGCCGGGTTCGGTCATCCTTGTCGGAGGCGATCCTGGCATCGGGAAGTCGACACTTCTCCTACAGGTTATGGCGGGGTTATCCGGAAGTGCCCGGAAGGTGGTCTACATCTCCGGCGAAGAGGCGATTGCGCAAGTCCGCCTGCGCGCCAGCCGGCTTGGCCTCTCGGATTCCAGTGTCCTGCTCGGTGCCGAGACAAACCTGAGCGACATACTCGCCACGCTCGAAAGCGTCGGCGTGCCTGATGCGGTTGTGGTGGACTCCATCCAGACAATCTGGTCTCCCGCACTCGATGCAGCGCCGGGAACCGTCTCGCAAGTGCGCTCAAGCGCCCAGGCTCTTATTCATTTCGCCAAGGCTCGAGGCTCGGTCGTCATCCTTGTGGGACATGTCACAAAGGACGGCCAGATCGCCGGACCGCGCGTGGTCGAGCATATGGTTGATACTGTGCTCTACTTCGAAGGTGAGCGGGGGCACCAGTTCCGGATACTTCGGTCGGTGAAAAACCGTTTCGGTCCCACGGACGAAATCGGCGTATTCGAAATGACCGGGGCCGGATTGAGCCAGGTTTCAAATCCGTCCCGTCTGTTTCTGGGCGAACGCGATATGGACACCCCGGGTGCCGCGGTATTCGCGGGAATTGAAGGAACACGGCCCCTATTGGTTGAAATACAGGCACTGGTTGCCCCGTCCACATTGGGAACCCCCAGACGTGCAGTCGTTGGGTGGGATCAAAGCCGACTGGCCATGATCCTGGCGGTTCTCGATGCCCATTGCGGTCTCTCTTTTTCAGGACACGATGTTTATCTGAATGTCGCCGGAGGTCTTAAAATCCGCGAGCCCGCTGCGGACATGGCGGTTGCGGCTGCGCTCGTCTCGTCGATATGCGGTGCCCCGCTGCCCTCGGATACAGTTTATTTCGGGGAGATCAGTCTTTCAGGAAGTCTTCGCCAGGCCTCTCAGGCGGAAGGACGGCTCAAGGAAGCATCCAAACTTGGTTTCAAGAATGCTGTTGTGCCGACTTCGGGTTCATCGGAAAAGGCACCACCCCGCGCGCCCGGCATCAAACTTAATTCGGTTGATGGTTTGGCCGGACTTGTTGCGAGCATAGCGACCCGCGGGAAAGCCAGGATAAAGACTGTGGAGGAAACAGCTCACTAGAGCTCAATGCGTGTAGGTGTTAACCCGTTCGTATTGCGAACGGTTGTATCTGAAGCAATTGGAATCGTGCTAACATTCCGCGTTTAAAAATAGGACATCCGACCGCTCATGCCGCTGACTTGGCTAGACATTATCCTCATCGGTGTGATGCTCGTATCCGGCCTGCTGGCCATGATGCGTGGCATTACGCGCGAAGTCCTGGCTCTCCTTGCCTGGGTGGGAGCATTCATCGCCACTCTGGTGATGTACCCGATCCTCAAGAATCCGGTGAGAGAGAAGATCAACTCCGACATTCTCGCCGATACGTTGATCATCGGCGGCGTGTTCATTGCAGTGCTGGTGGTAATTTCGGTCGTCACCATGCGGTTCACGGACGTTCTTCTGGAAAGCCGTGTCGGCGCGCTGGACAGGACGCTCGGGTTCATTTTCGGGATCCTCCGCGGCCTGGTTCTTGTCGTCATCGCCTATCTCTTCTTTGCCTGGCTTGTCCCTAAGGCCCAACAGCCGGAATGGGTCAAGGAAGCAAGGACATTGCCGCTGATTGTCGGAACGGGGGATTACATAAGATCGGTCTTACCGGAAGAGTTGCCTCAGGAGATATTCGACAAGATTGATCCCCGACGCCCACAAGAGAGTGAAGAGCCCAAGAAGCCCGCTCCGGAACCTGAGCAACCCGGCGTCATACCGGAAAGCAACCAGGAAAGCAGCAATCAGGGCTACAGAAGCAGCGAACGCCGCGGCATGGATCAATTGCTCGAGAGTTCGGCCGCAAGCCAGCAATGAGCGTAAGATCGCTTGCAACACGGCCGTTCGTGGTACACATACTAGGGCTGCGGCCAGGAGCAGCAGGGCAACGGGCAAATGTCTGATACAACCAATCACGTTTGGAGCAGTCCGGTTTCACACGAGGATGACCGACTGCACGAGGAATGCGGTGTTTTCGGCATCTTCAACCATCCGGATGCAGCGGCGCTGACGGCTCTCGGCCTTCACGCGCTCCAGCACCGGGGACAGGAAGCTGCCGGGATCGTGACCTTCGACGGTAAGCACTTCCATTCGGAGCGCCGATTAGGTCTCGTCGGCGATCAATTCTCAAAGCAGGCGACCATCGACCGTCTGGCGGGCAATAGCGCAATCGGCCATGTCCGGTATTCGACTGCCGGCGGTACCATTCTCAGAAATGTGCAGCCCCTGTTTGCCGATCTGGCGGACGGCGGTTTTGCCGTCTGCCACAACGGCCATCTGACGAACGCGCTTACCGTCCGGCGCGAACTCGTGAAAGCCGGGGCGATCTGTCAATCCACGTCGGATACGGAGATCATTCTTCATCTCGTCGCCCAGTCAGCCAAACCGCGTATGATGGAGAAGTTCATCGATGCCGTCCGTGCGCTTGAGGGCGCATACTCTCTGGTCGCGCTGACCAACAAAAAGCTTATTGGCGCACGAGATCCGCTCGGCATCCGTCCGCTCGTACTTGGCGACCTCGACGGTGCACCGATACTGGCTTCCGAGACTTGTGCACTCGATATCATTGGCGCCAAGTTCGTTCGCGACATCGAAAACGGTGAGGTTGTCGTCATTACGGAGAACGGGATCGAAAGCCTTCACCCGTTCCCGAAGATGAAGCCGCGACCATGCGTCTTCGAGTACATCTACTTTGCGCGCCCCGACAGTATAGTCGGCGGCCGCTCAGTCTATGATGTGCGGAAGGAAATGGGACGCCAACTGGCACAGGAAACAGGCGTCGATGCTGATGTCGTTATCCCTGTCCCGGATTCCGGTGTCCCCGCGGCGATCGGGTATGCTCAGGAAGCCGATGTCCCGTTTGAGCTGGGCATCATCCGCAATCACTAT
Source organism: Hyphomicrobiales bacterium (assembly GCA_965198845.1). Lineage (GTDB taxonomy): Bacteria > Pseudomonadota > Alphaproteobacteria > Rhizobiales > JAJFHC01 > CBDAQD01. Next base: position 2,951,658 of record CBDAQD010000002.1, on the reverse strand, counting down.
GTCGGACGGACATTCATCGAACCGACACAACAGATTCGAGCGTTGGGCGTAAAGCTCAAACACAGTGCGAACCGCTCCCAGATCGAAGGGAAGCGTGTGGTTCTGGTTGACGATTCTGTGGTGCGAGGCACCACTTCCGTCAAAATCGTTCAGATGATGTATGACGCCGGCGCGCGAGAGGTGCATTTCAGAGTCGCCTGCCCGCCGATCAAGTTTCCGGACTTTTACGGCATAGATACTCCGGATCAGGGTACGTTGCTGGCAGCAACGCATACGCTCGAGCAGATGCAGGAATTCATCGGCGCAGACAGTCTCGCATTTCTCTCAGTCGATGGGCTCTACAAGGCGATGGGCTTTGAGGGCCGTGATGACGTAAACCCGCAATTTACCGACCATTGCTTCACGGGCGAATATCCAACGCCGCTTACGGACCAACATGGTTCGCCCACTCCGCGACAGCTTTCATTGCTTGCCGAAGTTGGCTGAACAGTCCCAGCGCAATCAGAACTCAGGCCGATGACCCGGATACTTGAAGACAAAGTTGCACTCGTGACCGGTGCATCGAGGGGGATCGGCTATGCCGTTGCACGTCAACTGGCGAGAGATGGCGCGCATATTATTGCAATTGCGCGTACTGAAGGCGGTCTCACCGATCTCGACGATGATATTCGTGCAGAGGGGGGCAGTACGACACTCGTTCCACTCGACCTCAAGGATGTGGACGGTATCGACCGTTTGGGCGGGGCCATATTCGAACGATGGGAGAAGCTCGATATTCTGGTCGGGAATGCCGGATTACTAGGAACGCTGTCACCTCTGGGTCATATTTCTCCCAAGGATTGGGATGACGTCATGGCAGTCAACGTTACTGCCAATTGGCGTCTCATTCGCGCTCTGGATCCATTGCTCAGGGCATCGGATGCGGGGCGTTCAATCTTCGTGACATCCGGCGCGGCGATCAAACTCAAGGCCTACTGGGGCGCTTATTCGGTGTCCAAAGCAGCCCTGGAGGCTTTGGTCAGGACGTACGCAGCCGAACTATCCCAAAGCACAACGACAGCAAACCTTTTCAATCCCGGACCAATCAGAACCCAGATGCGCGCCAAGGCGATGCCAGGCGAGGATCCGGCGACGCTCCCCTCTCCGGCCGACGTTGCAGCAAGCTTTACGCGTCTCGTGTCTTCCGAATTCACGGAGAACGGTGTGGTTTTCGACTTTCCGTCTCAGGAGCTGGTGCACCGTTAGCTGCCGGCGGTCAGCGCATCAGTCCTCTAGGACAAGCCTGAAACCAACAAGAATATGCCGGATAGTTTGTGGTCTGGAGTGTCTGGCGGACGACCGGCAGACGCCACATCCCTTGTCATCCCAGGAACCGCCTTTAACGATGTAACGCCCCTTGCCGGCGGCCGTCGATGTCCACTCGAAAACCTGGCCGGAAGCGTCTCTCATCCCGAACGGGCTCTTCCCGTCGGGGAAGGATCCGACAGGAATCGTGTCAAAAGGCCCGAGATCATGACTGTTGAGTAACTTTGGATTCCACTCGTTCCCCCATGGGAAGATTTGACCGTCCTTGCCACGCGCCGCCTTCTCCCATTCGAGTTCGGTGGGCAAGCGCCACTTGCGGCCCGTCTTCTTGCTAAGCCATTCGGCATATGCAATGGCGTCGTCCCAGGTCGCCATGACAACGGGATGATCGGCCCTCCCCTCTGGAAACGTGCCACGACGCCACATGTGACGGAGTGCACGCTTGTAGGGATGAATGAGTCCCTGCGCCTTCCAGGCTCCAGGCTTTATTGAAGGGATTCCCCTCCCCGTCTCTCGTACAAATTCAAGATACTGACGGTTGGTGACGAGATCGCGCATGATCGAATAACGCTCCAGAGAAACGCGACCACGCTTTCGTTCGCGATCGTACCAGCCGTTCTTCCTGGTAATGCTGTGTCCATACGCTCTTTCGTCGAGCTGATATCCGAGCTCGCGTTCCTCTGCGTCAGATCCAGCAATGAATGATCCTGCAGCGATCTCCACTATTGCGGGGAACTCATTATCTTCTGCGTCAGCGCGTAACGGTGCCACCAACGCACCCACCAACAGGCAAACGGCCAACATATTTGATCGACAGTCCATAATCACTTCGACATCCGCTTTCAATCTGAGCATGAAGTTCAGGATCACGATGTTCTTCGTTGAATCAATTCACGCTTTCGGCAACGATCAGGCGTCCTTCCTCCTCATCGAGTGATCACTCAAGGAATTTCTGATGACCTCGTCCAATATTGTCGATCCGCGGGCCGATGCGATCGCTCAGGCCCGTCTCAATCTCAGCAAGCTGACCGACTATCCCAGTCCGTAGCCAGTCTCCATTGAGGAAGCTATCCGGCTTCAAGATAATATCGTCGAGTTGCTGGATGATGAGGTTGTAGGCTGGAAGATCGGTTGCACGAGCGATGCAGCCCAAAAGGCGCTGGGTGCCGATGGTCCATTTTTCGGCCCCCTCCTTGCAAGCCGGCGCTATGAAAACGGAGCAAGTGTCGATACCGGCGCACAGGCGTTGAGAATCGTAGAATCGGAAGTCGCTGTGACAGTCAGCAGAGACTTTTCCCCGAGGGACGACGAATATTCTGTCGGGGAAGTGCTCTCAGGAATTGCAACCGTCCATCCTTCACTTGAGATCATCGATCGACGTTTGCCGGGAGGTCTTGATCAGGGGCTTTTCTGGAACGTCGCAGATGGCGGTGTGAATGATGCCATTGTTCTCGGTCCAGGTGTGGGGCCAATGGGCGCCGATGACTTTGCCCGGATTGAGGTTTCGGTCGCGGTCAACGGAATCACCCGTTCGACCGGCGTCGGATCAAATGCGCTGGGAGGCGCGCACCTGGCGCTACATTGGCTTGTCAACGAGTTCCGAAGCCGCCAGCGAACACTCAAGGCGGGAGAAACGGTAACAACCGGGCTCACGACCGAGATCTTCACCGTGAATCCAGGCGATCATGTTCGCGCTGAATTCTCGGCACTGGGTTTCCTCGAAGCGACCATCAAATAGAAAAACCCGCCCCACAGAGTGGGGCGGGTTCAAAGTTGCTCCAAGAAGGGTCAGCTTCGTCGCGTTGCTACTCAGTAACTGTCCTTCTTCGTTTGATCATAAATGTATCCGCCTATCGCGCCGACACCGGCGCCGATTGCGGCACCACAGGAAATGCAGCCACCAGTAATCGCAGTCCCGACGACACCAACACCAGCACCGATCGCACCACCGCTCAGAACCCGCTGCTGCGTCGTTGATAGTCCGGAGCAGCCGGTTGCCGCCAGAAACGCCACGACCACCGTTGCTGTAGCCAATTTTTGCATGTCATTTCCCTCTTAGATTTGCCTCTATACGCAAGGCTATCGGTCTGAATGCTCGCAAACGAACGTGTACGATACGTTACCTCACTATGTGACCCAATATGGGCACGTATGACGAATTCACAATCATATTGCAGAAATGCAACGCTGACACCATCGAGACAAATCGCCGATTATTCGTTCACATAAGGGTTCTTGCCCTTACGCAGATGTATTCTGAGGGGGATGCCGGGCAGATCGAAGTCCTCGCGAAGGCCGTTTACCAGATAGCGTTCGTAGGCTGCTGGAAGATCATCGGGGCGGGAACAGAAAACAATGAACGTCGGCGGCCGTGTCTTTGCCTGAGTCATATACCGCAGCCGAATTCTGCGTCCGCTGACCGCAGGCGGACTATGCCGGGACACCATATCATCAAGCCAACGATTCAATTGAGCCGTTGAAATGCGTCGGTTCCAGACATCGTAGAGTTCAATAATCGCAGGCATCAGATTATCGCAATCGCGTCCCGTCAGGCCCGACAGCGTTATTATCGGTACGCCTCGGACTTGCGGCAACAGCCTCTCGCAACGCTCTCGGAGTTCCTTTAGCGCGGACTGACGATCCTTGATCAGGTCCCACTTGTTTACTGCAATGACAAGGGCTCGACCTTCGCGCGAAACCAGATCAGCGAGATGAAGGTCCTGTTTCTCGAATGGCTGGGTCGCATCGAGAACGAGCACAACGACCTCGGCGAAACGAACCGCCCTTAGGGTGTCCGCCACCGATAGCTTTTCCAACTTTTGGACAACCTTTGCCTGACGGCGCATCCCGGCTGTGTCAAACAGCTTCACCGGTTGTCCCTGCCACGCCCAATCCACAGAGATGGAATCGCGCGTAATGCCGGCTTCAGGTCCAGTAAGCAGACGTTGCTCACCGATCAGATGATTGACAAGTGTCGACTTGCCAACGTTCGGCCTGCCGATAACAGCTATTCGAAGCGGTCGCGACGGGCCGAGAAGATTTTCTGCATCGTCTTCTTGTCCGACAAGATCGTCAGTTGCGTCCTGATCAGTCTCAGCAGGTTCCCGAAAACTCAGTTCGTCTAGCTTCTCAAACTCCGTCTTGAGGGCCGCATAGAGATCTGAGGTTCCTTCGCCATGTTCGGCGGAGAGCGCAATCGGTTCGCCGAGGCCGAGGCCGAATGCATCATACAGTCCGGATTCACCGGCACGTCCTTCGCACTTGTTCGCAATAAGGAGACAGGGCGTTCCGGATTTTCGAACCAGATCGGCGAAGTGTCTATCGACCGGCGTCACACCAACTCTTGCGTCAATCAGAAACAGGCAGACGTCCGCCTGCGCAATCGCGGCAATTGTCTGCGCACGCATGCGCCCTTCCAGGGTCGCGTCATCCGCATCATCAAGGCCGGCTGTGTCAAACAGGAGGAATTTGAGGTCACCCAACTCGGCATCCCCCTCGCGCCGGTCGCGAGTGACGCCGGGCTGATCATCGACAAGCGCCAGTTTTCTACCGACGAGCCGATTGAACAGTGTCGATTTCCCGACATTCGGTCGGCCGACTATCGCCACGGAAAAAGTCATTGGGGAAACCCAGTCGACGATGTTACGCCGACCTCATCAATCGTTATCGCATCGCGACGAGGTCGCCACCGTCAGTATAAAAGTAGATCGTGTTCCCTGCGACGACAGGCGAGATCATCATCGATTCACCCAGATTGATCGTGTCGACCGTCTGTCCATTCTGAGGAGAGATACTGCGAACAATACCCTTTGAAGAAACAAGGATGAGCCGTCCTCCGGCGAGCACAGGGCCGCTCCATTGGGCATCGGAGCCCAGTTTCTGAACCCACTTCGCGCCGCCTGTCCTCTTTGACAGCGCCATCAACTCGCCGCGTTCCGAGACAAGGAAGACATACGAACCCGCAACCCAGGGCGTCTGCGTGCCCGCAATATCCTGCGTCCACCTGCGTTCTCCACTACTCAGATCGAATGCGGCCATTCGACCTGAATGACTGATCGCAAACACCGTCCCTTTGTCGATAACCGGGCGTCCGGCAATCGCATTGATGTTCGCCAAGGAACTCAAGCCGCCCGCTCGGGTCAGACTGTCGGTCCAAAGCGGATTTCCGGTACTCGTTTCAAATGCAATGATCTCGCCGGACGTGTAGGGAACAATGACCCTGCCCTGAGACACGGCAGGACTGGTGCTTGAAAGCAGAGCAGCTGTCTCGGCAATCCCCTGATACTTCCACGTCACCTCGCCGTCAGCCTGAGAGAGGGCATAAACTTCGTTATTTATCGTCGTTACATAGACCCGACCGCCCGCCGCAGTCGGCGCCGAACGAATTGGCACACCAAGCGGCTTACGCCACACCTGTTTTCCCGTGGAGGGGTCTAGCGCAACAACATGGCCGAACCCAATCGATACGAACAGCCGGCCACCCTCGGCGGCAAGTCCTCCGCCATAACCCTCATCAGATTCTTCTTCTTCCGGCGTCAATGCGACGCTCCACAACCGTTTGCCGCTGGCGGCCTCAATCGCATGGACGGTTGCTTCAGTATCAAGCGTGAAAATGCGGTTCCCGAATACGATCGGACTAGCAGTCAAGCGACCATGGCTGCTCGAACCACTGCCGGCACTCGTCGACCACAATCTGGTCAACTTGCCGCCCAGGGCAACATGTTGGAGAGCATTGCTCGCGGTCCCACCCGGTTGCGACCACTCCGCGTTCGTGAATGCGGCAGGCACAACAATTGCCTCTTTGCTGGCTTCGGGGTCAACCGTGATGGATTGCTCGGAAGTCATGACCGAAACGCGGTCGCCCTGGAGGATTACGTTGTCGTCGCCACCACCCCAAAGGCCACTGATCGATGAGCACCCGGCCGTCATCATTGCCATCGCAGCAACTACTGCGACCGCAGCCGAATTGCTTCGGTTTCGAGCATGAATTGACTTCGTCACGTTCGTACGCTCCTACTGGGTAGTCGTCGTGTTGCTGTCCGTCTTGCCACCGGTCTTCGGGCGCCGCTCCGGTGCGAGCAGCGACAGCATCACTTGCGCGCGTTGCCGTATATTCGACGGCGCAGCCGGATCACCGACAATCTCGTTAAAGAGAGTATCGGCCGATGCAGTATCCCCTGCGCGATAGGCAGCAAGCCCAAGAAGTTCGCGTGCCGAATTCCGCCACGGATTGTCGCGTGTGTTCAGTTTGCTGACACGGGCCTCCACATCCTTCCTGGATCCCGTATCGACCAGAATAATGCCGGCGCGAATGTTGGCCAGTCCCCGAAGCAGGTCATCGATTTTGGTATCGTTGGCCAGCTTGACATATTCCGTCACGGCTGCGGGCTTGTTGCCGGAAGCCGCTAGCGTTGCAGCCATCTGAAATCTGGACAAAGTGGAATAGCCAACAGGTCCGCCCGACGCCAGTTGGTCAAACTCCTTCTGGGCGTCGTCCTGTTTGCCAGCCACAGCCAGATCGACAGCCGCCAGGTACTTTGCCCCTGCATCTTCAGCGACCGACCGCTGATACGCCTGCCAGCCCTTGATGCCACCGACCGCAATCACAATGCCGATGCAGGCTCCTACAAAGTAGAAGCCATACTTGTCCCAAAGGGCCTTCATATGATCCTGACGGATCTCCTCGTCGACCTCTCGGAAAATATCTGTCACGAATCGTGCTCCTGTTGCTCAATTCGGATTGTGCAGCCAATTGCGCCGCAAAATAGACCTTTGATCATATCAAGGCAAACGATTGCGGTCAGTTCGGATAATTGATGCCAACTTCCGATCCACCTAGTCCATCACCTCGTACGTGTGCTCGCCAGCAGGGAACTTGCGACTCTTCACCTCGTCCGCATAGCTCTTTATGGCGCCTTCTATCGCAGCACCAACCTGGCCGAATTCCTTCACGAATTTCGGCACCCTTGGCGAAAGGCCGAGCATATCTTCCATAACCAGGATTTGGCCGTCGCACTTGGCGGAGGCGCCGATGCCAATGGTTGGAATGGATACGGCTTCAGTGATTCTGGCAGCGAGTGGCTCGGCAATTGCCTCGAGGACGACTGAAAATGCTCCGGCCTCCGAGACTGCCTGAGCATCGACCTCTATCTGCTTCCATTGCTCACGCTTTCGCCCCTGTGACTTGAACCCGCCAAGTGTATTGTACGACTGCGGCGTCAATCCCACATGCGCCATGACCGGAATGCCGCGCTCTGTCAGATAACGTATTGTGTCCGCCATCCTCGATCCGCCCTCGAGCTTTATCGCCCCACAGCCGGTCTCCTTGATGACCTTTGCCGCATTGCCAAAGGCTTGAGAGGGGTTCTCTTCATATGTTCCGAAAGGCATATCAACAACGATCAGCGCTCGTTTTGACCCTCGTACGACAGCCTGACCATGCATAATCATGAGATTCAGGGGCACCGGCAACGTCGTCTCAAATCCGTGCATGACCATTCCGAGAGAATCGCCAACCAACAAAAAGTCGACATATGGATCTGCCATTGCCGCCGTATGGGCATGGTACGATGTCAGAGACACGATCGGTTCGCCGCCCTTGCGAGCAGAGATGTCCGGCGCTGTAACTCTCCGAATTTCACGTTGAACTGACATTGTGGCTTCCGTATGGGCAGACAATTACGCCATTCCGCGGGAATCTATTCCCATTCAATCGTTCCGGGCGGCTTTGAAGTAATATCATAAACGACCCGGTTTATGCCTCTCACCTCATTGATGATTCTCGTGGCCGTCCTGCCCAAAAACTCCTGGTCAAATGGATAGTAGTCTGCGGTCATTCCATCTGTCGAAGTGACAGCGCGGAGCGCGCAAACATACTCGTACGTTCTTCCATCTCCCATGACGCCGACGGTACGGACCGGTAGGAGCACTGCAAATGCCTGCCATATCGCATCATAGAGTCCCGCGTTCCGAATTTCCTCGAGATAGATGACGTCTGCCTTTCGGAGAATTTCGAGCTTCTCACCGGTAATCTCTCCAGGCACGCGTATCGCCAGACCCGGTCCCGGGAAGGGATGCCGTCCGACGAAAGCTTCCGGCAATCCAAGCTCGCGGCCCAGCGCGCGCACTTCGTCTTTGAACAACTCGCGAAGCGGTTCCACGAGCTTCATGTTCATGCGTTCCGGCAAGCCACCCACGTTATGGTGCGACTTGATGGTTACGCTCGGTCCGCCCGTGAATGAAACGCTTTCAATCACATCCGGATATAGCGTTCCTTGCGCGAGGAATTCTGCGCCGCCAACTTTTCCGGCCTCAGATTCAAATACGTCGATGAAGGTCGCACCAATGATCTTCCGCTTCTCCTCAGGATCATTTACACCGTTCAACTTGCTCAGGAACAGTTCTGATGCATCTGAATGAATAAGCGGAATGTTGTAGTGATCTCTGAAAAGAGAAACCACTTGCTCCGCCTCATCAGCGCGCAGAAGCCCCGTGTCAACAAGAACACATTGCAGCTGGTCTCCAATCGCTTCGTGCAGCAATACCGCCACGACCGAAGAGTCGACACCACCCGACAGACCGCAGATGACCCTGCCCTCGCCAACCTGTTCGCGAATCTGAGCTATCGCGCGCTGGCGGAATGCCGCCATAGTCCAATCACCCGAACAACCACAAATTCTGTGAACAAAGTTGGAAATGAGGCGAGCGCCGTCAGGCGTATGGACAACTTCAGGATGAAAAAGAAATCCGAAAAGACGACGTTCCTCGTTCGCGATTGCAGCATAAGGAGCACTCTCTGTGGACGCGATCGTTCGGAACCCCGCGGGCGGCTCATCAATCCGATCCCCGTGGCTCATCCAAACTTGATGACGTTCCCCTGTGGACCAAACGCCATCGAACAGTTCACTTTCACCGACAACGTCTACCATCGCGCGACCGAATTCGCGATGATCGGAAAGTGTTACTCGCCCACCCAGCTGCGAGACCATTGTCTGATTGCCATAACAGATGCCCAATATCGGCAGACCGGCTTCAAACAAAAATCCTGGTGCGCTGGGCGCGGACGCTTCGGTGACGGATGCAGGACCGCCCGAGAGAATTATTCCCCGCGGAGCAAACTGATTCAGCGTCGCCTGACTGACCGCATTGAACGGGTGAATTTCGCAATAGACGCCAGACTCGCGGACGCGACGGCCGATCAACTGCGTGACCTGGCTTCCGAAGTCGACGATAAGGATACGATCTGTCATATGCGGGCCGAATCTCCTCCCCGTTCATATGTCTGAAAGCACGGTCATACAGCACTCCAGCCCGCAATCGTCAAGCCCGGTACATAGCCTGTCCGGTCAGGATCAAAGGGCCGCTCCAACCAAGAGGTTTACAGATGCCGCTACAGAATGGTGACGCCTTGACTGCGTTGCTTCAACTTGTGGTGAACAGCACGATTCTGGCGACAACGATCTTGAAACAAATCGAACCGAGCGCCACCTAACCAACAGTGAAAACGCACCTATTCCGGAATTGCAAACCTCGGAACAGGCTCAAAGACGGAACAAAGCCCCCGTTTATCTCTCTGCGAAACCCGATCGAAAGAATGTTTGAAAAACACAGGAAAATCTTCTCGGCATCTGACATTACTTGGCGCGAGAAAAAAATCTCCAGCCCGGACCTGAAAACCAGCTTCGCGCTCACCGCAGCGATGCTGTTGTTCACGGTAGTCAGCAGCTAGACGCATCAGCCAATCAAGGCTTTGGCGCGTTCAATGGAACATTTTGCCAAGTTCGAGCAGGCCCGGCATCTCCAATGAGAGAGCGCCGGGCCGATCTTTTTTGGATGGCTCGAATTCGGGCTCACCGCTCTCGAAGCCGCTCCATTATCGCCACGTAGAAGCCATCAGTATCAGTGCGATACGGCGTCATTAGCGCGCCATACTTGAGTGTCCTTGCTTTGGCAGGCGAGATCTGAGGAATTTCTTCCTTCCAGATCTTCTGCCAGTCCATGACTTCAAACCGGTCATCCGAGTTCAAGAATCGAGAAATCTGCTCGTCATTCTCTTCCGCCAAAATTGAACAGGTTACGTAAATCAGGCGTCCGCCCGCTCTCGTGAGCGGCGCGGCATTCTGCAGGACCTCAGCCTGCAACGATTGGTAACTCTGGAGCTTGGCTTCGCTGAACAACCACCTTGCATCGGGCGCTCTTCGCCAAGTGCCGGTTCCCGAGCAAGGAGCATCCACAAGAACCCGGTCGGCGGAGGCAACAAGTTTTGAAAGGGCTCGGTCAGCTGACTTGGATCCCAAGGTGAAGCAATGGAGGGACTCGACGCCGGCACGTTCTTTTCGCTCCTTCAAAGGCTGCATTCTCTTTTCGGAAATGTCGAAGCAAAACAGTTGTCCCTTGTCTTGCATTGATGCGGCGATAGCGAGCGATTTGCCCCCGGCACCCGCGCAGTAATCTACGCAGACGTGTCCGGGTTCGGCGGCCACAAGCAGGGCCGCGATCTGAGACCCCTCATCTTGAATCTCGAAATGGCCGTTTTGAAATAAATCGATCGTTTCGAGGGATGTCGACTGCTGGATACGCAGGCCGATAGGAGAGATTCGCGATTCTGCTGCGTCGACACCTTGAGATCGGAGTTGTTTCTGTACGTCTTGCCGGGCTGCTTTCAAACAGTTCACGCGGATACCAACAGGAGCCCGACCGTCAAACGCCGCCAATTCCCGTTCCGTCTCATCGCCGAAGACGCTCTGGAAACGCGATGTCAACCAATCGGGGAAATTCGCTCTGACGAATAATGGCAGCGCCTTTTCGTCCTCACGAATTGCGTTCAGGCAGGTCACTTCGTCTTCAGACAAAGATCCTGGTCCATATGGCTTTGCCGCAAAGAGTTCCACGATGTTAGATGGCGCGTATTGCTCATATCTCTCGAGGTGGACCGCCATAAAAAGACGGCTGTCGTCAGATCCGACGAGAAATCTCAACTCAGCAAGCCGACGCACCGCCCGATAGGTTTGTTCGCGAATCTCACGACGATCACTCGAACCGGCAAATCTGTGGGTCCTGAACCAATTGCGGAGCATCCCTTCCAGAGGCGTACGTTCGGCCAGGAAAGTGGCCAATATTTCGATTGTGGCGGCAAGTCTGGCCGCTGGTGTCATTGCTAGACTTGGCTCGGGTAGTTCGGGGATTCGCGCGTAATCGTAACGTCATGTGCGTGGCTCTCACGCAAGGACGCAGACGTGATCCTTTGGAACTGACTTTCTTTTCGGAATACGTCAATGTCAGCGCATCCCGTGTATCCCATCGCGGCCCTCAGACCACCGACGAGTTGGTGCAACACGCTTGCCAATGGTCCCTTATAGGGCACTTGTCCTTCAATCCCTTCGGGCACCAATTTCAATGTGTCCTGAATGTCCTGCTGGAAGTAACGGTCGGCAGAACCACGTGCCATGGCGCCCACGGACCCCATCCCGCGATAGGCCTTGTAGCTTCGGCCCTGATACAGGAAAACTTCCCCGGGACTCTCATCAGTACCTGCCAGCAGCGAGCCAATCATCGCGCAATTGGCGCCAGCCGCAATCGATTTCGCCAAGTCACCGGAATACTTGATCCCGCCATCACCGATGACGGGGATATCCGCCTTTCCGGCCTCTTCCGACGCCTCGATAATTGCAGAAAGTTGGGGTACGCCAACACCTGCTACAATCCTCGTCGTGCAAATTGAGCCGGGCCCGATGCCAACCTTGATGGCATCAGCACCTGCATCAATCAGCGCCTTGGTGGCTTCCGCTGTCGCCACGTTGCCGGCGACGACCTGGACCCGATTGCTCAGTTTCTTGATCCTGCCGACTGCGTCGATGACCTTCTGTGAATGTCCGTGCGCTGTGTCCACGACAATCAAATCGGCCTCGGCCGCAAGCAGACGCTCTGTTCTGCCAAATCCGTCATCGCCAACGGTCGTTGCCGCTGCGACACGGAGACGCCCCTGATCGTCCTTGCAGGCATTCGGGTGAAGTTGCGCCTTTTCGATATCCTTGACCGTAATCAAACCGACGCATCGAAAATCGTCGTCGACCACAAGCAGTTTTTCGATCCGGTTTTGGTGAAGCAGACGCTTGGCCTCATCGGTGTTCACACTCTCGCGCACAGTCACCAGATTCTCATGCGTCATCAGCTCACTGACCGGTTGAGCCAGGTTCGTAGCAAATCGAACATCACGGTTCGTAAGGATGCCCAAAAGGCGTCCTCCATTGATTCCCGAATTGCCACCTTCGGTGACCGGAATCCCGGAAATCTTGTGAGCCATCATGAGCTCGAGTGCATCTGAAAGAGGCGCTTCCGGTGAAATCGTAAGCGGGTTTACGACCATGCCGGATTCGAATTTTTTGACTTGCCGAACTTGTTCCGCCTGCTCATCCGGCGTCAAATTTCGATGGATGACACCCATTCCACCGTTCTGGGCCATTGCTATGGCTAACGGCGCCTCGGTCACGGTATCCATAGCAGACGACAGGATCGGAATACCGAGCTGAATTTCCCTCGTAACGCGCGTTTTCGTATCGACCTCACCTGGCATCACATTCGATGCACCGGGTCGCAAGAGAACATCGTCAAACGTAAGAGCTTCGGGAAACATGCCAACCTCGCTGCGCATTCTCGGTTCGCAATTCCCCCCAGATCTCACAGAGCAACGAGAAAGGAAAACTGCGAATCCACAATATTTGGTTGGCGGTGGGATTTAACACTAACAGGGCCGCATGCCTAGAATGAAATGCTCTGTGACATCGGTCACCATCGAACGGGATCCATAGAACTGCAATTCGCAATCCGGTCTATCAGGTCAGTTCCAACCAACCCTCCGTTATCGTCTTCGCGGTCTGGCAAGCATCTTCATAATGCTCATCCAGTTCACGCTCGATCATTTCGACCGCAGATTGACCATTCAGAATCTCACTTGCTTCCGGCAGACGGGCCCAACTTCGAGCCACAAAATCGGGCGCCTCAAGATGGAATTGAAACCCGTAGATCTTGCTCCCCAGTCTAAACCCCTGATTTTCGCAACCAGCTCCGGCAAATAGCCTCACTGCTCGATCAGGCATATCGAATGTATCTTCGTGGAACTGGAGGCAAACGGGTTCGCTCAACAAACGGCCGGCCAGGGAATCGTTCCGACCTTCCTCCGTCCGGGTTACCGGCATATAGCCGAACTCAATGTGAGAATGCCGATAGACATTTGCTCCGTAGGCGCGGGCGATAAGTTGCGCGCCAAGGCATAATCCCATCACCGGACGGTCACGTTCCTCGAAGCAACGAATGAGGTCCAAAAGGGGTAGAAAGTGACGGCAGCGCAAATCATCGGTGGCACTCATCTCACCACCCAGGATAACTAACCCATCATAACCTTCAGGCGACTCAGGAAGATAACCGCCAAACTCCGGCATGGTGGTTTCAAGCACGCCGCCGTTCTTGAGGATTGTGTCACCGACGAGGCCAATCGGCGTCTCGGCATTGTTCTGAACAACAAGGAAACGCATCTTCAGCGGCCGGAACTGTGAATGGTGTTGCCAATTGTCGGCATTTGCGGAGTCTTCAATCCTGCCGCCCCCGAAATCCGGTCGCGACAACATAGGTCTCTGCTGAATCCGACCGGCTCGCTTCCGGTTTGAAATGCCGTACCTGCTCGAAGTTGGTCTTGAGTGTGGCGAGCAATTCGTTCTCCGTTCCGCCCCGGAGCACTTTGGCGCAAAAGGAACCTCCGGGATTGAGCACCTTCATAGCGAAGTCGGCGGCAGCTTCACACAAAGCCATGATCTTCAGATGATCGGTGTGTTTGTGCCCCGTTGCAGGCGCTGCCATATCGGACAACACCGCATCGACCTTGCCGCCGTCGAACTCCGTCAAGATCCTTTGTTCAGCTTCCGGTTCGGTAAAATCCTGTTCGATAAGGATCGCACCGGGAATGGGATCCACCAGCTTCAGATCGACGCCGACGACTTTCCCGGCGCCGACCGCACTCCCCACTCGCTGGGCGGCGACCTGACACCATCCGCCGGGCGCACATCCCAGATCGATGATCGTTCCGCCTCTCTTCAGCAAGCCGAACCTGTCATCAATCTCTATCAGCTTGAAGGCCGCCCGCGAGCGGAAGTTCTGCCGTTTCGCCTCCGCCACGTAAGGATCGTTCAACTGCCGCTCCAGCCATCGCGTGGACGAGGTCTTTCGTCTTCGCGCTGTCTTGACGCGAACCTTCAGATCCCTGGTGCCAGCACCGGGCCGGCTCGTCTTTGTGCCTTTGCCGCCACGCCGCCGCATTATCCAATCCCATCCGCATTCTTGGATTTTCGACGCCTGCGCCGGTGGCGGCGCGGTTTTGCGTGGCCACGCGACTCACCATTTCGGCCGGCGCCTGAGCATCTCGTCGCGAACACACCATCTTCCATCATGAGCGTCGTAAGGATGCCCTCCCGCAACCCTCTGTCGGCGACACGTACTCGATTGCAAGGCCAGATATGGCGGATTGCTTCGAGGATTGCGCAGCCAGCGAGCACGAGGTCAGCACGCTCTCGCCCAATACATGGGCTCGACGCCCGTTCATCGAACGTCATCCCCAAGAGTTCATTCGTGACTCGTGCAATATCGTCGGTTTCCAGCCAGCAACCGTCGACTTTCGAACGCTGATATCGAGATAGTCCCAGGTGGACTCCCGCGATCGTCGTGACCGTTCCGGACGTACCCAACATGTGAGCGGCCGTGGATGAAAAGTGGTTGCTGATGCCGTGTTCGCGATCGAACTCCAGAAGCATTGGAGACACTTCCGCGATCATGGCATCAAAGACCGATCGACTGACGTCGACGCCGCCAAACTTCTCTGCCAGCGTCACAACGCCTATCGGCAAGGACATCCATGCTTCGATCTTGTGGCTGCCGCCGCTCACCGAAAGCCACATCAACTCCGAAGACCCGCCACCTATGTCGAAGATGATGACTGTTTCGCAGTCCGGATCAATGAGCGCGGCCGATCCCGCAACGGCCAATTCCGCTTCTGTCTGCCGACTGATCACTTCCAGCTTGAGGCCGGTTTCGGTTCGCACCCGCTCTATGAAATCACCGCCGTTCAAGGCCTGCCGGCAGGCTTCCGTCGCAATCAGCCTCGACCGCAATACATTTCGCCGGATCATCTTGTCGGTGCAGACTTTCAGGGCTTCGACGGCGCGCGTCATCGCCGGTTTGCTGAGCGAACCGGTGCTGTGGAGACCTTCCCCCAATCGGACAATCCGCGAAAATGCATCGACAACCTTGAATCCCCAAGGCGCCGGTCTGGCGACCAGGAGCCGGCAATTGTTGGTTCCGAGATCGAGAGCTGCATATACGGGCGGCATGCGGGAGGGTGATCGCTGCCCCGAACCATTACCTTTCGCGGTCGTCTTGGTTCTTTCGTTCTTGTTGCCAAGCTTCGTTCGCGCAGAACTGCTCGTTCTTTCGCTGGATGGGTCCAAGTCAAATCCGCCCGATGGCGCTCGATCCGCACCTCGCTGAATTGGAGGGGTTCAGAGGCAACCATCTGTATCGTTGTGTTGGTTACCAGTCTATCAGCTTCGATCAAGTCGTAAAGCATCAGCAAACGACATCTCGCCCGGACCGTTAACCCAATGATCGCCCCTCCGTGCGGCACGCCAATTGCACTTCCTTCCGCCAATTGCCGGAAGGAAACCGCAAAGGACCATTTGAAATGGAAAATGGCGCAATCGACGACCTGCTGCTGAAGTCAATGGCTAACAGAATGTCCCGAAAGAGGACAAATCGAACCAGAATGAAACGCGCATTTGCTATCGCGTTCGGCATCATTGTCGCCATCATGATCTCGGGATCGTTTCAGGCGCATGCGATGTCGGTGTCCGCACCAATGCCGAATGGCGTTGGGCTCAAACTGAAGTTCCCATTGCACGGCGTCACATTGGGTACAGAGTCGGCCGAGGTTCACGTGGCTGCCTTGCACAATCGCACAAGAATGATGCGCGTGGAGGCTCCCATACATGGTCGATTCGTCAGGTTCAAAGTCGCCCAGATGAAGTATGTCATGCGCTTTGCCAATCCTGCGCCCAGGACCTATATCGCTCCTCCGGCCTCACAGGATCGGCTTTCGAGAAGCCGCCCGAAACCTCTTTACAGAAAAGCGGCGTTTACCATTTCGAACATCGCATCGAGCAGTCTTGCCGGCGCACCGCCCGCACACTACCGTCGCCAGGGTCCGGTGACCGCCAGCGGTGCCTTGCCGCCAAGCCGCAGGCCGGTGGAACGCCGCAAGACCAGGAATATCAGTGCCCCGCACTCGGCATCCGATTATCGAGTGTATGCGAAGATGCTTGCGCTCAGATACGGAAAAATGCGCCAGGAATATATGCAGCTGCGCGTCAGTTCGCCCAGAGCAGCCAAGCGGGCGTACGGCAAACTTATGAAGTTCTATGCGTTGGCGAAAAAATGGCAACGGTACGCAAATTGAACATTCGGACCGGCCGCACCGCTTGATCAAAAACGCCCAGGCGCCTAATGCCAGGCGCCTAAATCGCCTGGCCATTCGGTCCATCAGTTGTCGACGGATTCAGGCTTTGGATCGTCTCGCTTGACGAAGCTGAACTGACCCGGAGTGGATCTCCGTTCCCTGGACATACCAACCAATCCCCGCAGAGCCCTGCCGACTTTCGTGAGGCCGATTGTCCGCCTCCCTCTCCCCGTAATCGCCTCAAATCGTTCATGCAGTTTGTATGACCCGTCATCCCACTCACGGAAAGGCGACGTTCCCGACAAGAACTCGAAACCCTTCATTCCCTGAGCGATACTGGATCGTATCAACTGCTCGGACAGCAATCTTCCGGCCGCTTGCCCGACATCCGACTTTTCCGAAGACGTGAGCGTCAGATAAAATTTATCCAGATGAGTGTAGCCGATCGCACACGCAAGCATGCTTCCATTCAGGTTCAGGATTGAGACACTGAGCGGATTGGCCATCTGCGTCGACGCCAATTCCTGAAAGAACTCCGTTGTTCCCGGTGCGGCGTAAGGGCTCAATCCGTAGCGTTTGCTGCTTGCTGCTCCGGCCTCAGTCAGGACACGTTCGACAGCGCTCTTCCTGTCATCAATCGGCAGGTCCAATCGCAGATCAATTTGCCCGTTTCGCCTAAGCAGAGCGTCATCGTGGCTGCTCTGTTCCCGTGCCTGCGGGCTCATCTGCTTGTCGACGAACTCCGACCAACGGCCTGGCAGAGACAAGGCGCATCCGGCAGATCGGATCATACCGAATCTGCTGCTGCGTAACGGGTTCGGATGTTGACCTATCCTCTTCGGCTGGTTTGAAAGGTGAACGACATCAATGTCGCCGGCGCTCTCGAGCGCTGCTTGCCAAAACCGCTCCAGAGCCGCTGGGTTTGTCTGGGAAGTTATCTCCGGCCTGACAATCGGAGCCTGCAGTGCGGCGAGGCCGTCGCCCAACCAGGACAAGGTGCGGACCCCTCGGCGCAGAGAGATCGCAAGTGGCATGATCAGGCATAATCCGTCTGATTGATCGTGGCCAAAGACAATATGAGGTGTGACGCCCTGAGCTGAGCCGATATGGGACTGCCAGGCTTCCAGCCAGGCAAAAGTCTGAAAAGGCGTTGATATCGCTCGTCGCTCGAACACACGCCACAGGGTTGCCGCGTTCTCCAACGATTGTGTTGCGGAGACGCGGATCGTCCCGGGCGCATCAGCGTATCTGATACCTGTCGCAGACGACTGTCTGTGAGCACCAATGGTGTCCACATCCGACCGCGAATACTGGGCATCATCACTATTGATCGGCTTGTTCATCGCTCCGCCCCAAACGCATATCGCCCGCCCAAACGTCACAGGCATGCGTTCCCTCAGGACGATTATACAACTCTGGCAAATAACGACGTGAATTAGTTGGCGCTTATCCTTAATTCATCTCGTTCCGGAGGAAACTCCGGGCAAATTCGGCGATGATTTGGGCATTGCTGACGCCATAGTCTCAGTCTTCAGAAGCCTCTAGACTGCATTGACAGTCAGTTCGTGCTGTCGAGAAGGTACTCCGCCAGACTGTTCAGGTCTTCTTCCGATAGGCGTGTCGTAGCCTCGGCGAGAACCGCAATGACGGACGCACTATCGATAACGTCTTGCGATTTGACCCCTTTGCGTAATGCAGCAACGAGCTTTGTCCGGTTCCAGCCTCGTTGTCTGAGCGCTGTCGGACTAATGTCAGGTATCTTCTGAGCTTGGTCGAACTTGTTCAAGAAGAGCATCCGCAAGGTCCAGGAGGAAAGTGCAGTGGTTCGACCATGGCAGGCCATGCAGGCACCAGGACCATTGGCAATAAACGCTCCCCGGTTCCAGGCTTCAGACTTGTCTGTTCTTTGCTCGAAGGCAGATCCATCTCCAAACACTCGGACCCACGAGTTCACCACGCGTCTGTTGCCTAAAGGAAACGTCGGCATATGACTGGGCGTCTTGATACCCGAGGGCGTAGACGTCCGAAATGCAGACCAAAGATCCGCTATGTCCTGATCAGAAAAGTCAGAAAAGGCCCAATAAGGAAACACCGGAAAGTATTGCGAACCATTGGGGCTCACTCCCTGCCTGACAGCCCTGGCGAATGCCTTGGCATCCCATTGACCAATTCCCGCGTTTTTGTCGGATGTGATGTTCGGGGGATAAAATATACCCATACCCGAGACCAACTTGGCACCACCGGCCAGAAACGCGCCTCCGTCCTCCCGGTTCGTATGACAAGTTATACAGCCCGAGATTCCCGCCAAGTATGCCCCACGCTGCGCGTCACCAACCAAATCTGCAGGCGTTTCTGCTGAAGGCGTCCTATCCGAAAACAGATAAAGCACCGACAGTTGTGCAATGATGCAAAACAGAATTAGGGCCAAAAGTGCCCGCTTCACAGTCACGATAATTAAGCCAGATTGTCCGCCGCCACCAGTTGCTAGAGTTTGCACGCATCACAACACGATGCAATAACGCAAACGAACGGAAAGACAATCGTCATGCCAGTCTACATGGATCTTGAACCGAAAACGGCCGTCGGGCGGGTTGATCCCTCAACCGCATTGCTTACCGACAAATCGCACTGAGTCCGACGCGATGGCGATTGGATTGTCAACGGTCGGAAAGCTCAAAACATCGCGAAAAGCATCCGGCAAGCCATCGGGTTTGATAAACATTGTGGCGCCGTCGATAGTCAATTGAGCTGCGATTTCGTCGGGTAGCGCGAATGCTACTCTCAATTCATCTCCAGCCACTTCAATTGAGATATCATTCGAATCGACAACGATGGAACGCCCAGCAATTGTAATCCAGACTGCCTCTAAAGTTTCGCGGATATTTTCAAGCTGATCCGCAGCATATCCTTTGCGAAATCGTTGCTGGAATGAGACGCGAAACTTCGTTTCACCACTGTTTTTGATACAACTCAAGTGTATTGAACGTCTCACGTCTAATGATGTCGAAACCAACCGATTGTCTTCGCCATCTACACTGACTCGCCAAGGTTGGAATTTTAACGAGTCTGCCGAATTGTCGATCTTCAGATCTGTCAGTTTTTCATGCGACAAGAGATTTGGCTTCTTGCCCTTTGAAGTGATCGCAGCATGCATGATCTCTATAGGAAGGCCAAGATCTGCGAGAAAGCTTGCAATCCTACCTAGGTTCTCTCGGTCAATCTGACGTTCAGAATTGGCTGAATGTTTAGGAGCCGTACTGAGTGCGAAGGATTCAGTGAATCCCATTCGAACATCTCGGCCGACTATGCGTTTAGCACCTCCCAAAAATGCCAACACACACGCATCGATACACACTCCCGGGCTCGTTGAATGCCATCCGGAGTCCGATAACGCTTCCGTCTTAGCAACCTCAGTTACGAGATAATCTCGAGATCGAATTATACGTCCCAACTCAATTGCAGCGAGGATATCGCCACCTTTGGAATCGAAACGCAGGAGGAAAGGAGCATCACCTTCGCGCGCCAAATAGAGACGAAATTGTGCAGGAGTTTCCGGCGTGATTCTTCCTTCAGCTCGGATCCACTCGCAACCTGCGCAATTGCCTCCATTACCGACGAGCTCAAAATGCATTGGACGTTCGGCTCCCGCCATCGCGTCAATGCTGCAAATTCCCGCGACAAACAAGATTGACGCTAACCAACGCAAAACGTAATTGAGGAACATTGCGAAATTTTACTCAGACCAAATACGCTACGGTGCCTGTTGGCTTTTTGAGGCATCTAGTATAGCAGCCACACCAACATCGAGAAAATGCGCCCACTGCGAAATTGAGGCGCATCCATCGTTCGTTCAATGAAGCACATGCGAAAGGATCCTCTACCCATCTGCTCCCTACCGCATGAAGGCCTTATCCACAACCTTCTCAATTGTCCGACCACCGACGTAACCGCCAATGCAAACGATCGTGAGATAGAACAGGTTCTCCAGACCCTTCTCGCCAAAGCCGACCGTGTTCAACCAACCCCAGGTGTACAGATGGGGATAGAGTACGATCACGTACCAGTACGAGAAGAATGCGGTCATGGCGACAATTGGGCGCCAGTTCCGGGTGAGCCAGTCTTCCGACTTGGCCTCGGCCATGATCACATCACCCTGCGTCTTGACCGTCGTCTCGATCACGCCGAGGACCGCCTTTTCAACTTCGGCCTTTAGTTCGGCCTCCGTCATCTTGCGGTCCTGGTACTTCTTGAAGATGTCGACCACCGCACCCACGATCGGTCCGGCGAGTATCTTCCCAAGCAGTGCAAACATAATCAGGCTCCCACGGTCTCGCGGAATTTCGTTTCGAAGAAGCCGCGGTACTTCCACAACAGATAGAGAATGACGACACCCGCAATGGCATAGGCCCCATACGCCACGTATTCCGGAAGCATCTGAAACCACGAGAGGACCTGACCGACGATGCCAATGCCAACGCCTGTCGTTCCGACCTTGCCGGAACTCTTTGCCTCCAACCTGCGGTCGATGGAGTCCATGGTGGCACGCCCGAGCACCCCATCCACTTTCAGATTTGGGTCAGCTCGCTGGAATAACCTAATGGTTGCCGTCGTTTGCGGACCATGGAGACCATCTATCGGACCTGGATCATGGCCAAGCTCTTTGAGCTTGCGCTGATACTCTTTCAACGTCGGATCCGCCTGACGGGCAATCGTGTTCGCCGGCTGGAACGTCTGCCGTCCATGAGTGGCGTACTTGCCGAAATGCAGGAGGTCCGCTTCTTCCTGACGACGACGAACAAGACCTGTCAATCGTTTACCGTTTGCAGTTGTGGCTGACATCCGCCAGAGCGCTGCCGCCTGGTTAATCTTCCCAGACCTGAATGCCTTCGCCCATTTCCACGCGAAGATGCGAGCACCGACGTTGAAACATGCCGAGGCCCCCATGTCGAACTCATGCTGATGCGCGCCCGGCATGCCCTTGGCCGTTGCAGGCCCGAACTCTTCATCGACAACGGCCCGGAGGATAGTCGTTGCATGTTCGCGCGAGACCGTCATCCCCGGTCGGACCTTGCCGATGTACTTTCGGACTGCAGCTGACCGGGAAGTGAAACCGAAACCGATGGTCCAAATCCCGATGGGATCCCGGTAGGCCTTGGACACAAAGCCCTCGTGCCCGGCAATGAATGCCAGGCCCTGATCGCTGATTTTCATGGGGAACCTCGATCGTGAAGCGCCTATCCGGTGACTGCCGCCAGGACGATGACAGCCAGCACAACACAGACGGTGATGGCGGCCTTCTTGTTTTCCGCTGCGAAGGTCTTCAGTAGGTTCCAGAATTCCATGGGACTTCTCCATAAAAAAAGCCGCCACGGGGGCGGCGGATTTCGGATCTTGATGCGGGCTACTTGTCGGCTTTGAGGACGGCGGCGAGGATCTTGTCGATCCTTTCATTTGTGCGTCGCTGCTCGTCGTTGGTTCGGCGCTGTTCTTCCTTCATCGCGTCGACCGACTTCTCGATTCGCACGATATGATCGGAGAGGTCGTCGCGTCTGACGTATTCATCCTTCACCCTGTCAATGCGCGCGTGCAACTTGCCGTCCCCCTCGGAAATAACGCGGGCGACCATACGATCGCGAACGATGAAGCCGCCCACCATTGCAACGATGATACCTCCAACGCCGATGATCTCGACTAATGTCGTCTGCATCAAATCAGGCCGTCGCGAACCTGTTCAGGGCATTCGTCCAAGCCTGACGCCAACGGTCTTCGTGACCGGAGCCCTGTTCGAACCGCTCCCAATCGGCGTTCTCGGGAAGAATCGACCCGTCAATTAAGCCATTGGCGTTGGCGGTGACCTTGTCGATCCATGTTTTGATGGGATTGACGTTGTTGTTGTAAAGGTCGTTGAACAGCTTCGCGTTGTCCGCGACTTTCTGCCAATGGTCTTTTCTGTTGTTCACCGAACCAGTCTGGATATGCATCGCCGTCTTGAACGCCGCAAAATCTGCCGCCGCGTTCAACATCGTCACCATCTCGGCATATTGCCTGATCACCCGATTGAGGCGCAGCGCCAGAATGTCATTCATGTTTGACCAGTCGAGTGGGTCAATGCGGCTGGAGATAATCCGGTTCGCAATAGATTTGATATCAGAGACGCGCACAGCCTCGATTTGATCCGGCGTCGGTGAGGGAAGCGGTGTCTTCTGAATCTTGCGAGCAGAATACTCTTTCTCTTTGAACGGCTTGAACGGAAGCCCCTGATCCCAATCATGCGAGGCAGGTACGGGCCATTCTTCCATGCCCATGATGATCGCTTTTCGGCCGGACAGGACAACCTGGCCTGTCGACTGGCCGTTCTTCAAAATCTCATATCTCATGCTGCAGCCTCCGTCTTGGTTTCAATCAATTGCACACCGACACACCGATTTGCTGTGAAGATCATCGATACAGTTGCGTCGTCATACGTGTTGGAGTTTGGATCAATGTAATCCCCATCCGATCCAGAGTTGACGAAACGAACCTGCTGAGTGCCCGTGGAAATGTCGTACACGGCTAGCAGGTCGTCACTTGCATCGAACGAGAATGGAGTCCAGTCCGAGGTGATTGAGCCTCCGGCACTGAGACTAAACCCGGACACTGCGCTGAATAGCAGCTCTGTCGGCGCAGTGATCGTGTCGTCAGTTGAGCCGCTTCTAATCCCAACAGAGGCATTGTCCACATTAAGCCCCGTGACGAATCCCGCTTCATAGGTGATCCGAAGCTCATCGAAACTGCCTTCAGAAACGTTGAGTGAGGCTGCTATCTGCCTGACACTATAGTCACCCAGGTTTGAGGAGTCGCTGTCAAGCGCGAACGGTCCAAAGACAGTTGTGAAGAATTCAGGGTGCCCCTGGCTTTCCCCACGCGGCCTGGTCGGTACGGTGAAGTTGGCCGTATGAAGGGCCTCACCTTTCAGAATGAACAGATCTTCCAGCCATCCCCTGAAGTAGACGCTGCCAGCGCCTTCCTGACGGCCAATGCGAAGTTCGCCGGTGAATTCATTGATCTCGCTGGCGTCCACAGCAGCCGCGCCGAGGATCGTCCATCCACCGTGACGGCGTAATTGTTCGGAGTGCCACCCCAACCCTTGATGACCTCAATGTAGTACCAGGTGTTTGCGGAAGGTAACCACGATCTGGAGATAACGACCTGTGCAACGCCCACATGAAACGCGC
The DNA here is from genome assembly GCA_965198845.1 of Hyphomicrobiales bacterium. Classification (GTDB taxonomy): domain Bacteria; phylum Pseudomonadota; class Alphaproteobacteria; order Rhizobiales; family JAJFHC01; genus CBDAQD01. Next base: position 2,927,643 of record CBDAQD010000002.1, on the reverse strand, counting down.
GGAACACGAGGCTGGCACCGGTGTACTCCACAGCCCAAAAGCTATTGCCGTCTGTCTGATCAGTGATAAAGATCGATTGAGCGGGGGCTAGTTCCCACTTCACCCAGAAGCCAATGGTGAACTCGGATAGTCCGGCAAGGTTCCATTTGTCGCTCGCCGGGAAGCTCACATAGTCCCCAGTGCCATCGAGATAGAGCGACGATCCGCCGAACTTGCTCTGTGCCGTGTCGAGTTGGGCGTTGCCCTGGGCAGTACCTTGTGCTCGCCATATGGACTTGTCCTCTATGACCGTCGAGGCATCTGCCCCATCGAACGGCAGATAAAGGACGTCGTGGACATACGGTCGCCAGTGCTTCCAAGCGACATTGCCGTACAGCGTGAAATCGTGATCGTTGCCCGAGAAGTCTCGGCTCAACCAACCCCGATCTTGATGGCTAATGAAGAAGTCCTGAGGCCCAAACATCACATTGTCTTCCACAATCACTGGGCCGTTGTCGTAGAAGTCCGACACGGCGTAGTCGCCAGCCTGGATAGAAACGCCGCTGAGAGACAGGAACTGTGTGATGATGCCGTTGTAAGTCTGAGGTGAGCCAGAGGGATTAAGACGACCGATGAAGTGATTGGCGTTCTGATACCATCCAAGGCTTCCGTTCAGCGCCGCTGCCGTTGTCATCGTGGTCTCGTCGGCACCGTCGACATAGAGCTTTATCCTGTCCGCCGCTGTGGCCTGACTCGTATCCACAGATACCAGAACATGGTGAAAGTCGTTGTCGTTAAAGGCGTTGATGCTCGTGATGTACACCGAGAACCATCCATCGATGCGAATGGTCCCGCCGCTGAGAATGATCACGGCAAACTGAGTCGTGTCCCCGTTGGCGGTCCAGCAATTGCAGAGGGTACCGTTCGATGAACCGTCTCGTTTGAACCAGAACGAAATTATGAATTCTGTGCGATCGCCCGCGCCGGGATTACCTGATATATAGTCCGTGACCGCTCCGGCATAATTACCGCTGAAAAGCAGAGTCTTATTCTCCGCTGCATCGCTAGCCTGCGGTGCAAAAACACCCCTCATGGTTCGATCCACGTCGCGGTGATGATCGCCTCGGTCATCGTTCCTGCCGTGACCGCCGTGACCTCACCCCAGATGAACATGCGTTTGTTGGCGGCTGAGACAAACACCGCTGGCTGGTTCAGGAACGCTGCGTTCAAGGTGACCCCGTGACCGCCCGTGCCGTCCATGGTCAAGATCAGCAAGAACGGCTCGCCGACATCGCAGTTTGTGAAGGCGTTGACGGTGAGCGCGGCCGTAATGTCAGCCATCTCTATCCGCTGGCCCGCTGAGAGGTCACCAGTGAAAGAAGCTGCGTATGCGGGGCCCTGAGTTTTGAGCCTCTGGCCACCGTCCCAGAGGTAACCCTTGGCGTTGGTGACGAGATTGCGCCATCCGTCCACAATGGTTTCAAACTCGATCTCATCGAGCGTACTGTTGTACCTCATGGCGCCGTCAAGAAGGAGAACGGGCCTTTGTGCGGTCGTTCCTCTGGGGATGACAATCGCCCCCGTAACCAGGCTCAGGAGCATATTCCCCTGATCATCCACAATGATGGGTGTCGACTGCCAAGCCGCGCCGTCCGTGCCGTCAGACCTCAACAAAGTCCCATCGAGAGGTGAACCCGGAAGTGTCGCACCTTGAAGAGTGGCCTTGGACACCGCCTCCATGTCGGAATTGGAGTCAAAGCCCAGTAACGTGCCCGCACGATTTGACGGCAGGGTCAGGCTGCTTGCGGTGTCTGTCTCAGCCAGTCGAATCGTGCGCTCCAACTGCTCGGACAATCGCTGGATTTGCATCGTTAACTTATCGAGTGCCCGTTCGTGGGTCTCCGCTGGGAACGCGTCATTTGCCTGGTAGTCCGTCAACTGTGTAAGCGCCGGATCCCGAACGATCACAAGCTTCTCACCAACAGCAGGCGCCGCGACCATGGCCACAGAACCACCCGCCGGATTGCCTGCATCTGCCACCGTGTAATGCGTCGTGATGGTCAGCAGCGCCTCGTTATCGCTTGCATCTCGCTGGTAGACCTTTAAGTCCGCATCTGCGAGGAAGTAGAACCCCACGGTGAACACGGTCGATGAACCGTCACCCGCGTATTCCACGCGATTGATTGTTGAGTTGACTGTCATTCTTGAATTCTCTCTCGTCGGCCTGCCGGTCGAGCACGCCCTGGACCGGCTTAATTGGATCGGGCACGAAAGCGACGGCGTTTTCTATTGAAGTAGAGAGCGGCCGCCATTTTATTTAGCCAGAGCTGCGATTGACCGTTGCCAGCTCGGCTTCTCGTGCCACTGAACGATCGAAATGATTTGAGCTTTGCAGATGTAAGTCTGCATGGATTCTGGCGGTTCGATTCCCGATGATGCCGTCTCATGGTTTGAGTCGACTTGATTTCGCCTCACCGCCCGAGTGTCGGCTCGACTTTTGCGTTCCGAAAGCAATCCCCAGTGCCTTTGCAATCCGGCTTCTCTCTTTTTCTTCGTTGCGCCTTCTGGCCTGTTCTTCCTTGTGATATTTCGCGTTTGCCTCATATAGCGTTGCGCGGCGTCGCTTGCCTGCCATCGTTTTCTCCATGTCTATATGGCCGGGAAAGGAGCTAACGCCCCTTTCCTTCTGCCAATTCAAACTGACATCAGCCGTTGGTAATCAGTTCGACCAAACCGATCTGCTTGCGCTCCGGATAGATGCGATCCCAGTTGAGCGCCGCTTCGAGTTCCGCGTTTGTCGGCGACTGGCCAACAACCGAAGCATCGGTCCATTTGATTCCATAGGGGTGCAGAACAAACTGGCGGCGTGTCCAAAGTTCCTCGACTCCGCCGCCGTCGCCCTGAGCCGGCTTGCGTTCCACTTCAATTGCGACCTTGGGAGGATGTTCTGCCCAGGCAAATGCACCATCCGCGACCAGGTAGGTCGAGTAGAGAATTCGGTTTGTTCCGGCAATCGCCGGGCAACCGTCGTCGATCACCAACCGGTACCCGAGATAAGTCGGAAAGTTCACCTTGCCTTCAGAATCAGGAATGAAGTCGATGAGGTTCTGTTTCTGCAACCTTGCGTAGGGCACCGAGTGCATGATCAGCACGCTCAGACTTTCTGCAGCGTCACCCATCGTCTGTTTGGCATCGATGATCGCCTCGGCGGAAATCAGCTCGGCATCGGAAGGAGCCCCAACTGCATCGGTTCCAATGACATGCCGCATGTCGCCACCGTCATTGGCGGCGTTGTCGGCGAAGACTCCGGTCAGCGTCGACACCATCTGACGTTGATACGCACGCGACCAATAGTCACCCACACGTTCGAGGATCCGCTTCATCGGATCGTCGCCGGCAAGTTCGGCAACCAGATATGCATCCGACCACGCCTGGTTCCGGTTGTGGCGAACGGCAACGTCCTTGCTTGCGCCAACCTTTTGGGGCGTAGCCAAACTAGCCGGATTGTCCGAAGAGATGTTCGGCTCCGCATTAGATAGATCATTCCAGAACGGCACGTTCTCGGTGCGCCCGCCGCCGGCGAGAAACTTCGCCATATTGGCGTCTGTACGCAAAACACCGGATTGAAATATCGCCGATTTCTCAGCCGTCCTCTTAAGCATGTACGGGAGGAATACCTCCGGCACAACAACGTCACTTAGCTGTGTGACTGCCATTTCATATTCACCTTTCTTGGTTCAATGTCTCTTAGCGTGATCAGCTTTGATCCAGTCGTTAGTCGTCGAGCCCAAAGCTCGACGGCTTCAAACCCGCCGCGCGGATCATTGATCGTGCTCTTTCGGGATCCTGGCGAAGGTACTGGCCCTGCAATCCCAGATGCTCGTTGTCTTCGTGCCAAGGGTTGGCAGACTCATTACCGGAACCGGTAAGAGTATCCTCGGCAAAAAGAGCCTCGCCGGCTCTCGCAAGGGCAACGGCAAGTGCATCGTTAGCGATTGCGCCGTCATCATTGACCAGGCTCCCCATCTTCAATGCGTGTACAAGCGCATCACCACCCAGATTCCTGATCGCCCTGTTGGCCAGTTCAATATTGCGCCTAAATCGTTCACCGTCCGGGCTTCCCCATCTCCGAACCATCTGTTCGTGAGCATCGCTCGCCGCCTGCTCACGACTATCGCGATAATCGGAATAGAGATCGGCCTGATATCTGACGAAACGGTCGTGCAGTTCCTGAGCCTGACGTGGATTCAGACCGGAGCCATGGGCCCAATTTCGGAACTGCGTGGCGAGGCCATCTTCATATGCGAAATCGGAGGGCAATTCCTCCGGCATCTTGAACTCATAGCCGTCCGGATGATCGGGACGCCCACCGGCACGATAGAATGTTTCCCACTTTTCCGGCGGATCACCTGGTGAAGGTGGAACAATGGATCGTCCAAGTTGCGACTCCAGATGGCTATATGACTGGACAACGTCTTCGGCTGAAGTCCAGCCCTTCGCATTCGCCTTGGCTCGGTTGTCTTCTGACTGAAGGCCGTCAGCCCATGCGTTCAGAGCAATGCCGTGTGTGGATCCATCCGGAGCGGCATGGCTCCCGACCTCGGGGTTGCCCCCAGTCATTTCGACTGCGGACCCGTTTGGTGCGGTCATTTCGTTCTCCCAACTGATAAATGCAAAAGAAAAGCCCGGGACAACACCCGGGCAAGACGAAACGTATTTGTGTCGGCCTAGCTTGCGAGCGCACGCGACTTGTCGATGATCGGGGTGATTGCGTCGAGGCTGCCGCCGAACAAGATGGAACCGGCGTTAGAACGCTTGATGTTTGCTTCAGCGTCGAAGTTTCGCGCTCTCGCTTCTCGATCAAAGTTATTCTTGGCGATCTCAACTTCACCTTGTCCGACCTGATCGACGATCACCTCGAGCGGGGAACCCGCAATGGCAACGCCGGACGCGAGTGTCCTCGCTCTTCGGGTAGAAATCAGGCGGCGGAGCCGGTCTCGTTCACGCTGCGCCTCGAAGTCTGCCTTTTGACGCTCCACCAGGGCGTTGTTTCGAGCAATCTTCGCTTGAGCCCGTGCGACACCCGCGCGCTGAGCAGCCCCCGCGAGCGTGCCAACAGCACTTACAACAGCACCAATAATCGGATTACACATGTGTCATGGCTCCGTCTCAAAAGCGGGCATTATGGAACGCAATGTTGCTGGTAAGGGATCGACCGCAGACATGATCAGTCTTCCATCATTCCCCCACAGGTCATCCAATCCGGCGATTGCCGTCCCAGTGAAAAGTGGCGGACTGGAATCCATTTTGTCGCTCGCCTTTCTTGTCGTCAGTTCTTCCAGCGGCGCGACCGGCGTTCCAACGCGAAGCCCCAAAGTCTCGAACAGGTTCAAATAGGCTTTCTGGATCCTCTTTCGACGGCCGAGCAACGCTCCGTCGCGACCGCTGGACGAGATCGGCAATGTCCTCGCTGACGAGCCGTAAACGAGGCCGGCGTGGATCTTACTAGCCGATCTGTTCCCCTGAAGGGTAATCCGGCCTTCTAAAACGACCTGCGGTGGGTCCACCGATCCATCGGCAAGGATTGCGACGCTCTCGCCTTCCAAGTGATCAAGACCAGCAATTTCACTGACCGGAGGCCCGTCGTAGGAGAGACCGCTGTCCACAAAGAAGGCATCAGACTTGTCACGATTCTCGAAACCGGGCTCCAGGCGTTCAATGTAGCGCTTCTCACCTCCTGCCAAATTTCGTCGAACGACAAGCCAGGTCTCGTCGCAACCGTGGGAGCCCGGAACACAGACCACCGATTCCACAGCTCCGAAATCGTCCGCCGCCCCGCCCCCAATCCGGTGCCGATGAAACCCCACAACCTTCTGATCACGTTCATAGGTCATTCCGACAAGTTCGCCATTACCCGAAGCCATCCAGACAATTGCATCCGGATCTTGGGCATAGGCCATTTGCACAACGCCACCCCGGAGCAGATGCTCTGACAAAACAGAGATATCTGGCGCTATAAAGCCATCAGCCTCAAACGAGTAGATGAACTCCCTGAGCGACCGGCCGTACGCGCCGACATAGAGTGTCACCGGCCCAATCTGAACTGGTTGAATCGCCTCGGCGCCGAATGTCGTGTGGCGACTTTGCTTGAGGTTGGCAGGTGTCAGCGGGTTTTCCGGATTCGGTGCGCTCACGGTTCGAGTGGCCCCTGTCGTGCCGATCTGCAGGGCCTTTGCCTCCGCAATCCACTGGATTTCGTTCACCTGGCCGGCAAGAATTGTGACGGTTATGGCGTCGTCATCATTAGGCCCCGGGCCATGATGCTCGAAGTCGCCAGATCGCGACATCCACAGGGTTTGCGGCTGATCGTGCGTGCGCGCAAATGTCAGACGCTCTTCAAAGAATGCCACCCTGGCCGGAAAACCGGTCGTGTCCGACCAGGCACCAAGCCGCCACTGCGCGCGAGCATTGGTGTTCGGCAAGGCTGTGAGTTCCGTGCCATCCTCTTTTTCGCCTCCCTTGTATTCGGCTGTAACTTCAGTCGCGCTGCTTCGCGCGGTCACTTTGAAGTAATGCCAGTCACCAGCGGAATCCTGAAACCGGATGAGCCGACCAATGTCCGTTGCCAGAAACCCCTGATCCTTGTTGATCCCGGCGACCACACTGGCAGTCAACGAAACAGTGCCGCTTGTCGCAGAAGGGCTAAGTGTGGTTTCGGTATCATTCTGAGGAAAGTAAGGTCCGTCTTCGAATTCGATCTCGGTGATTGACCAAGCTACATGGCTGTTTCGTTCGATCTTCAGGGCCGGATAATTGGCGTGGGCCAGATAGAGGACGTCAGCGGATTGGGTAAACTGGATGTCGAATACATCGGCAGAGGAAAACGGTGTCGACACCTCGACCGGCACACCGGGACTGCTCTCAACGACGCCTCCATTTGCATATACACGGAAGTATCCATCGCCAAATTCCAGCACATAAGCCTGGACCGTCGAAAACACGAACGGCAGCAAGCGCGTCGCTTTGCCGTGATCCTTCACCTCACCGATGAAGCGCGTTCCAGAGCGACGACGAAGACCGCCTTGCCGGAGGATCACCCAGTTCACGCACTCCTCCAGTCCGAGACGGTAGTGGTCGATGTCGATGCGGGAGTGAAGCCGGGGACTCAGCTCCCCGCGGGAAAATGTCGACTGCAGAGGATAGAACGTCATCAGTATCGCGCCTCAATCCAATCTTCGCCCAGCGGCGTAGCCGCCGAACCCTCCAGTGAGTCGATGCGCCGAGCTTCCATCAGTGTTTCGGAATAGATCCGTCCGACGCGCTCGATATATCCTTGCTTGCCCGTGATGACGTGACCGACATAAACGGCAAGACGGGCAGCGAGAGCTCGCGCGAACAGGGCATCAAAACGGCCCGGATCACTGACTCGCCGGATATACCGGATGGCGAGGGGCGCCGGCTCATCGGTAAGAATATGGCTACCCTCGATCTCGTGCGGAATCGGCCTGGCATTGAATCCACCACCTAGAGCGACCGGGAGAACCCGGAGGCAATCCGACGGCAGGTGAAACGCACGCTGCCACCCGAAGGCTGGCGCCTCGGCAAGCGCCGGCAATCTGGTCCTTTTGAGCGCAAAATTCCAAGGATGCGCCCGCAAGACTTCGTCGCGGGTTTGAGGATAGTTCCGACTGAGCAGCCGCGCAGCCCTTGACTCTTCCGAGGGCGCCGTGACCGGACCTTCCTCAAGCATGTCGAGTGCCATGTTATACACGGCAACTTCGGAGAGCTGACCCATGCAGGCCTCCCTTGTTGTGAAATTCAAGCAAAAGAAAACGCCACCGGGCAGAGGTGGCGCTAAGAGAGTTTCCGACTGTAAGCGCGGTAAACTTAGTTCAGGCCGGCGCTTCGCCGGCATACATATGGATAAAGTCTACGAAGACGTTTGCCCCGGAGTTTTATCCAATGACGGCGCAACCCGCCGCGTTTTCGAATGTAGTTCCTGATCTTACGAGGATAGAGCCGCAGCATTGCATTCGACCAATACCGCGACCGCTTGCCAGACCGATAGCTTGCTTGGTGGAACCAGAGTTCCGCTCTCCGCGTAATGCAAACACGACTCGGCCCAAGCGATAGAAAAAGGGTACATGCGCTCTGGCATCGACCATTAATGACGACGCGTTTTCGGCTCTGGATGACACGCGCGATGTTGCGCATCGTGCCTTGCACCTGACCGCCGACGCCGTGGTCTATCCTGATCACGCGTGCGCGTCTGATATAAGGTGTCATTCGCCTGTCCGTAAGGCCGCGGTATCCCGCATTGGCCTCAGAGACCGCTGCCACGTCCGAAATGACGAACAGTGCGATTACGCAGATCCCCAAACCGAAAAGTACTAATGAACGGACTCCGCCCATCCCCCGGCGTCTCCCTTGCAACCCTCGACCTTGACCACCTCATTGCAACTATAACCGGTCCTTCGCCAAACGCACCGGTCTTGAGGCCGAAAAGTTAATCCGAGCCCGGTTCGGCGTCCCAACGCACTAGGAATTCCGCGGGAACGTGATCCGTAAGCCACACTCCATTGTCCGCGCGGAAAAATATGTGTCCTTCCTCATGCATTTCCGCGGACGCGACAACGAGAATGACCGGTTTGCCCCGCCGCTTCCCGACAATGCGCGCGGTCGCAACATCATGGCTCAGGTGCACGTGCCGGCGACTGCCACTCACGAGTCCCTTTTGAAAGATGGAATCAAGAAATCGCTCAACCGTTCCGTGATAGAGCGTCCCGGGCGGCAACGACGGCACGTAGCCCAGATCCACATCCTGGCTGTGCCCCTGAACGGCGCGGATCCGCTCGCCTGAGGTGTCGAACGCAAAGCGTTTCTTGTCATTATTGGCCACCACGTCGCCGAGTTGCTTTCTCGTCAGCGGCCGTCCATTGCGCGCGAGCGCCTCAAGCAGCGCGTCGACGGCGACCCAGCCACCCTCACTCAATGTCAGACCGACGGCCTCGGGCTTGTGGCGAAGGATCAGACTGAGAAACTTACTTGTGCGGACTGAGTCAAAACTTCGGGACATGTTCATCGGACCTCGGCATGCCCCCGCATTCCGTCCGGAAGCAGGCATTCAAGATAAAGCAGAATCACAGATTGATGTGCCGAATAATCTCAACAGGTTCACAAGTTCCGGCATGTCGCGGCGCGCGGGCACGCTCAAGCGTCAGCCGCCAGCGCCTAGGGAATTCCCAGGCGGATTTTCCGTTTCGTTTCCGATGCTCCAATGGGTCTCATTCAAGCGGGTCGAAGATTTCCAGTGCTTCTTTCGCGGCAGTCACGACGCCCTCCCACTCAGGCAGTGCGATGTATTCTTCATCCGTGAGATCGTCATTGTCGTCGAGAATCTTGTCTATGCGATCTACGATATTTTTTACCGCCCGCGCCTGCGCCTCATTTTTTATCAACCGCCCAATTGTTGACTCGGGATCCACTGCAAGACGCGTATCATCGAACAGAAAATGAATGACTAAGTCAAAGTTGTCACCCTGCACTCCGGGCGGAAGTTCGCCATGAACCCATGCTCTAATCTGATACTCTTTGTCGGATAGAACCTGGATATGTTCTCGCAGTTCTTGATACATGTGCGGATATTTCATCTAGAACCTCTATGGCTTGAACCAATGTTTCCATGTTCGATACTCTGACAATGGAATATGCGCGTCATTGTAGTTGTCGCGAATGCTGCCTTTGATCGGATTTCCATCGCGACCGATTATCCTACCGCCAAAATTCACAATGACATGGTCAACCTGCTGCGATGGGTATCGGCTATCCGGATTGCCACGGTCAATTCTGACACCATTCTGATCTTCATCAGGATCGAACCACCGCAATCCCGCCTTGGCTGGTCTCTTTTTTGCCTTTCGGTTTGGAATCCCTGGCCCCCACGCCTCTGGGATCTTCGCTAGAACATCGCTCGGTATCTCCCAATCAGGAAAACGGTTTCCGACGCTTTCCTCGTCATCAGGAGTTTCATTGTCCTTTTGGCCGTCATCGGGTTCACCTTTTCGTGCACCCCTGGTGTCAATTGAAGCGTCGGCACTTCTGGTGTCTACATCCGGGTTATCCTCATCCTTCGACTTCGAAAGCAGGCGCTGCAGTTTTTGCTTTAACGTCTGGATGAGGGGAATCCCGTCGGACCGCCTACCGATGCGGCGAACGGCACCCGCGATATTCGGGCCGGGCAGCAGGTCGGTCATGGTCAGCGCGAGCTGCGCACTCAACTCACGGACCGCCGCTTCGTCACCGCGCTCGTGGGCCTCGGTCAGCCGGCTTGAAAGCTCGATCGCCTCCACAACCGCCTTGACTTCGCTGACGACCGGGACGAAGTCGGTGACAATGTCGACGACCTCCAGCACGACGCCGAAAGCCGTTCGCTCTTCGTCGGAAACAGTCTGGTTGACACCGTCCGAATCCCGTCCATCATCCCGAAGCGAGCCGGCCGGGTCTCCCTTTTTGCCGACCAAATTCGGATCCGCTGTTGACGTCTGTTCCGGCGCGGCTGCTGGGTCGGCTACGGGATCAACACCGAATTCATCGAGAAGTGCTGCCGCGCGTTCACGGTCCTGCGGACTGCCTTTGCGCTCGATGTGGCGAAGCTGATCAACGGCGATGTCCGGCAGGAACCTCGATCGGAAAGCAAAATCATCGGCAAGCCCGATCACGTCGATCGCGTCTCCGTCTTCCTCAGACGGAACACCGAGCAGCGACGTCGCCGATATCAGCTCGCCCGCAATGGCCTGGTATGCCCGGTCCGCCTGAGTGCGGTCTTGTGGATCCTCGGGATCAAAACTTTCCGGCTCACTGACGAACCGCTTGACTGCTTCCGCAGTCCGGCGCTCATCCGCCTCAGCCGACTCAAGCATCGCGATCAGCTGCGCCTGATCAGAGTCATCCACGCCAGACGCCGCTATGTCGGCAGCGGTGATGCGGTTCGCGGCAATGCCCTGCTGCAGCCGGCCAATGGTGCCGAGCCGTTCGGCCTGGCGGCGGCTCGACGCCTTGATCTGCGCCTGTGTGGCGAACCTCCCCCGCACTTCCGGCGCCAGAGTGCGATAGAGTTCCGCCGGGCTTGTGCCTTCCAGCGGCTCAACAGCTGCTTCATCCGGAGAAGCGCCGTTCTCACGCCGACCGACACCCGTCGATCCGTCCCGAACCGCCGACCCCCTTTTCTCACGACTGGCCTGTTGGATGGCCGCGAACGCATCTTCCGGATCGTCGTCGATATGCGCCTGCGCCACCTTCAGCGGCAAATCCGCCAGGAAATACTCTTCAAGGATCTTGCGCCCGCCAGTACTGACGGGAGCCTCGGCGATACGCGCCCTACCCTCGGCAATGATGCGCGGGACGTCGAGCCGGTCATGCCGCACCGTGTCCGTCAGATCGTCGAGCGCCTGCTTGGCCTGATTAAAGACCCCAACGCGAGTCGCCAGGGTTTCGAAATCCCTGGCGCGGACGCCAAGTTCATCGCCAACGCGGGACAGACCGTTCTTCAGGTGCGGCTGCAACGCCTCGGGCATATCCGCCAGAGTCTTGGCCGAGAAGTCGTCGAACTGTCGCGCAATGCCGCCCGCGAACCCTGACGCCGCCTGAGGATCTAGGGCCGTCTCGCTCTCGTCCAGCCTGTCGAGCCACTCCCGACGCACTCGGTCGAGCGTGCTTGCCACAAAGAGCGACGAACGCGGATCAAGTGGCGCTGCTTCCGGCGCGCCGGACCGGGCTGGTATTCCCGATCCGGCCGGCCCGAATGCCGGGCGGCCAAGAAACGTGACGTGGCGGCGATCGGAAGTCGCAGCGGTGGCGGAATCAGAATGGGCGGCGCCGAAGCCACCGCCCTTGAGTGCATCGTCAGGCACACGAGTGCCGTTTGCGCGTGAGCCGATCACGGCCATAAGCGCACCTCCTTAAATGCATTCTGCTTTGAACTTGAGTTGCGGGCGTGGCGCGTCTCAGGGCCGACACCACCCGGCGAATTTGACAAGGGCAGCGTCCCGGGCGGAATCGTCGCCGTCAGGCGAATTCCTTCCCGGGACGCCGGCTCCCGCGCGCAACCCGTCCAGAGGATAATTGGGAGAGTTCAGATCTCCCCCTCCTGGGTGTCCGACAGCGCTTCCGCGCGGGCAGCCTCCTCTAGGGCGGCCACTTCATCCGCACTCATCCGCAAGAAACGGAACACCCGGCCGTAGACCGCGCGCTTGCCCTCGGCGAAGTCGAGAAAGCCGCTGGCTCCACCGGGCTCGGTTACGCGATAAAAGCCCGTGTGGTTGGCCAGATCCGCCAATACGGCTTCCGCGTCGGATTTGGATCCGCGACCTGAAAATAGACGCCGATAGGATTGGGTCAGAAAAAGACGCGCCTGAACGCGCCGCCGCCACCCCATCGCAAAGGAACTACTGAGACTGCGCCAGGGCACCGAGAGCCTCCAGACCTTCCGAACCGTCAACACCCAGCGACTGCAGTGCGGGTAGACCATCCCTTGCGGCGCCAGCGAACTGTTGCGCCAGCTGCGCCGCCGTCTGCGTTTGCGCCATCTGTTCACGACCCTCGCGAAGAACGTCGCGATCGGCTTCCCTACGAAGAATACGCCGGGGAGCGCCGTTGACGTCTGCCGCTAACCGCAACGCTTCATCCGCGTCAATGTTGTCGTACACGCTCGGGTCCAGCTGACCGATCTGGGCGGCTATCTCCAATGTCCTCTGGACGCCGACCAGTTCGTTGGCCCTGCGGAGCCTGTCCAGAGGCGACGAGAAACGGGTCGCAAAGGACCTGCCTCTGAGACTTTCAGGTGGTGCGAGTGCAATCCCGGGTTCGAAAATTCCCCGCCGATCCAAGATACCGATCTCGCGTTCAACCATGTGCGAAAGTTCGCTCTGGATTCTTGATCCGGCGGGCCCCAACAGTTGCCCCTTCTCGTTTGACCGGATCAGTGCCTCGGTCGCGGTCATGTTCGGATTCTGCAACAAGACCTGGAACAGATTGATATAGAGGCTCTCGCGTACGGACTCGCGGCGCTGGTTCATGATGACCTCAGCGAAGTCCGGACGCTGCGCCGTGATAATGGGCTGAATCTTCAACCGCCCGTTCTGATCGACTGCACCGTAGTTGATCGCGCGAGCATTCAAATTCGGCCGGTTCGTAACCCCGTCGTCCGCTATGGCAAGCGGTGGATCCACGGCCTGCTGTCCCGCTCGCAATGCGGTCTTAGACATCGCATTCAAGGTTTTGATATCGGCAAGGGCCAACATGACCGGGCCTTCGCCGTAGGCCTGTCCCGGCTGCGGGGACCATCGGTAATCGATATACGGGAATTCGTAGAAACCACTTTCGCCCAGCAGACTGCGCTCATCGTATTCAACATAGAATGACGCCACGGCTGAAGCATTGCGGTTGCTTCCACTTACCCCCTGTTCCTGGCGGGGTTGCACGACATGCAGAAACGTGAACTTCCGGTCCTTTTCCCGATCACTTTCCGCAACACGCAAGAGCGGGGAACTCAACTTCTGACCGAACCGTTGCTGGGCTTGCCGGGCGGTCAATGTAAAACGCCGGTAAACCGTGTCGACACGTCCGAGATGATCGATGCCGAGATAACATTCGTTCACGGGCATAGGTCTGTATCGGATGGGGGTCTGACCAAAACCCTCATCGACAAAAATGAGTCCGGTGCCCAGACTCACGCAACTCCGAAGCGCCTGCTGGTTCGCTTCTACAAATCCTGAACGAGCGTCATATCGCAGGGCAAACAGGTAATCGCGCAAACGATCCAGCCATTCAGCCTCCTCGTCTGAGGGGTCCGGAGCCATGGGATCGTCCAATGCAAGACCATGCCATTTCTCGGATTGCGGCGTTACAAGACTCTCTAATCCAGCTGACAGGCGTTCTGCGGCCCACACGCCAGTGGACTCGTAGATCCTGGCCGAACGTTCAACTGTCCGCGGCAACGCATCGGCGACGCCTTCTGCTCCGAAGGGGGTCGTAAAGTCCGGCGCATGCGGCATCACAACCGATGAAATTTCCCTCCAGACACGCTCGTAACCTGCGCGTTCGATCGCGAGTTGGTCAGCTCTGAAAATCAAATCGTCGGCGACGCCCATTCTCGTACTCCCGATGTCAAGTTTCGCTTGGGCGTCTTCATTGCCCTAACAGTGTCTTGGCACTTGATCGACCCGCTGCAGGATCGCCGAGTGCACTTGTTAGAATCGTCTGGGAACGGCCGCGCGCTTGACGGAGCCGCCTTCGTTCTGCTTCCTGACGGGCACGAATTTCCGGATCCTCTTCTGCGACTGGCGGGGGCGGCGGTGGGGGTGGCGGTACTTTCGGCGTCGAAAGACACATAAAGCGATCCCTTTCTTAGAATTTTGGCAAAAAGCAAGCCACCGCTGCATCAGAGCGCGGCAGAACTTGCATCAGCTGAAGATTGAGAGGGTGCAATCAGGCTTGAGACGAAAAATGATCCCGACGCCAGGCGTAGAGGACAAAGTCCTCACTGTTCTTGCCAAAGCCCTTGAGCAAGGCTTCACGTTCCGCTCCGAGCGTCTCCAACCATCGATGTGCGATGTCGTGATCAGCAATGGAACGGACCTCGACCCGGTTGGCTCCGCGATCAAGTAATGCTTCGACGATCCGACATCTGATGTATTTCGTGATGGCTGGAATAGCCCGTTTCATCCTGCGCGTTCCAAACGCCCAAGCAGTCCACAAATTCGGATGTTGCTCACTCGCTCCAAAGGCCGCGATCGGAGAGAAGTCCTCAGTTGCCACATAACAGTGCGTCGGCGACATATAGACCATTGTCATTGCAAGTGCCTGGACGTCGTCATCCGCCCGCTGACAAAAGATCTCCCGCCTGTCCGCATCACGCATATTGGCCGCAACATAGGTGAGGTCACGAACAAAGCCCGGTCGGACAGAGATCATGGATTGACTTCCCGGCAGAAGAAACTGAATGGACTACTGGAGGCGTTAGAAGCTGATAATCCGCAATGCCCAGGCTGCGGAATCCCCGTGAAACGAAATCAGACAAAAACCACCAGCACTGAAGCGCGGCGGTCAACCCACTCATGAGAACATAACAGGAACATACTCTAGTGCATCGACGGTGTCAAGGCTCTCAACTGCGAGTCGGCAAATCGCTTTGCCACTATTGACGCAGTTTTCACACGGCCTCTCCAGAGCGTCAAATTCACGTAGAATTGGACGGAATTTAGCGTCCGATCAACCATATGGATGAGATGGCCAATCATCCATTTTTTCCAAATTTTTCAGGATGTTAAGGCCAGCTCTTCATATCCACTCATCACCACGCTGTCGCGCCAGCTTTTTTGACGCGCATCACCGATCCGTGAGGATCAATCGAGGATCTGTGACTGCCGATCTTGCAAACTTCTCGGACGGTCTCCAAGTCAGGGTCGTTCCAACGCGAACACAAACGAACAACACCCGCTGACGACGCGAAAGCAGAGATCGAAGTCAAACGTCAGCGACGACAAAGGTCAAACGAGGAGACGGAACCAATGTTGAAGAAGACAACCATTGCAGCAGGTACCCTGGCAGCAGCAATTCTCGCCTTTCAGCCCGCAGCGGAAGCCGGCAAAGCCAAGTTTTCCCTGAGCATCGGCAGCGGCCATTGGCACCACGGTTATCATGATCCCTATTACGATCCTTACTATGCGCCGGCGCATTACGGCTACTACGTGATGCCGCGCTGGAAAGTGTATCGCAAGCTCAATCGCCGCGGTTTCTATGGTTTCCATCGCACATGGCGCAAAGGTCCCTACTACCGGCTCCGCGCCTACCGGCACGGCCGCCTGTTCAAGATCAAGGTTGACGCCCGCTCCGGCCGGATCGTTTGGAAGCGCCGCATTGGCTAATTGATCGCCGTTACCCAGTTACGCATCAGGCGCCCGTCTGATTCCCCAAATACGGAATCCGGACTGAGCCCACCACCACCGCCACGCGCCTGATGCGGTGCTCGTTCCCTCCGGAACCGAGCCGCCCGGAGCGTCCCACCAACGCTCCGGGCTTTTTCATTTCATCCGATTTGGGCGAAACACGCGTAGCTTCCGTGCTTTAATGCCGACATGAATTCGCTGGATCCGACACAAGCCGAACCGGGCGAACGCGATGCGTTCGTGAATGAGATCGCCGGTTGGCTGATGACAGAGGCGCTTTCGAGCATGCCCCTCGAAGAACTCTTCGAGGGATGTTCGGCGCAGCTCATGGCTGCGGGCATTCCCGTGGAACGGGCTCACGTGACGTTTCAGACGCTCCACCCGCTCTACTCGGGCATTGGCCTGACATGGACACTACAATCCGGTCTACAGAAACGGACATTCGATCATAGGAGGTCCGATGACGAGATCCCGGAGTCCTGGACGCAAAGTCCGCTCTATTTCCTGGCCGAGAACGACCTGCCTTTTCTCAGACGCCGACTGGCCGGCGACGAAACGATGATCGACTTTCCGCTGCTCCATGACCTGCAGGCTGAAGGTGCCACCGATTACATCGCCTATACGATCCGGTTTGGCGACGGCCATCATGATGGAATTGCGGGATCATGGAGCACGTCTCGCGAGGGCGGCTTCACCAATCGTGACATTGCGAGTCTCCAGCGCATCCAGAAACGCTTTGCAGTCGCCTGCAAGATGAGGATCAGAGAGCAGATTGCCGTCAATGTGGTCAAAACCTATCTCGGCAACAATGCAGGTCTACGTGTGCTCGACGGACAGATCGTTCGCGGCGACGGAGAAACCATCAGCGCGGCTTTCTGGTACAGCGATCTTCGCGGCTCCACACGCCTGGCCGAGGCACTTCCGCCCGAAGAGTTCATCCAGCTTCTCAACTCCTACTACGAAGTGTCGGCCGGTGCCCTCATTGCCGCAGGCGGGGAAATCCTGAGTTTCATCGGAGACGCTGTATTGGCAGCGTTTCCGGTTACATCGTCCGGAGACGACGCACCCGCCGCTTGTCGAAGAGCCCTGTCCGCATACAAGGATGCTCGTTCCAACCTGAAAGATCTCAATGCCGTCCGCCGCAACTCAAATCAGGGGGAATTGCGGTTCGGAACCGCGCTGCACCTGGGAAAGGCAGTCTTCGGCAACATCGGAATCCCTGAGAGACTGGCCTTCACAGTAGTCGGTACCACCATCAATGAGGTGGCGCGATTGCAGTCCCTCACTAAATCCCTGGGATCGGACGGCGTTGCGAGCGGAAACTTCGTAAACCAGACCGGTCTGGAACTGCCATCACTGGGACTTCACGAATTGCGCGGAATTGAAGGTCAAACCGAAGTCTTCGCAATTCCAGAATAGCCAATAAGGCGCTCCTTTCCTGCGGGAAAACTTAACTCGTCGTTATCCATTCACCCGCATTATCCCTCTTGAATCGAATTGCAATGCTGGAGGGCGGCAATGATCGGTCGGCGTAGAGGTCAGGAGACCGGACGCAGATCGCTGATGACGCAGTATGCCGATACTCTTGGCAATGCAGTCATTCGACATCGTGCTGACTTGGCACTGAAGGCGGCCAACGTTGAGGCTGACCTGGCCAGTCGTGCACGCGCGGCCTTCATTGCCAACATGAGCCACGAGTTGCGCACTCCTCTCAATGCAATCATCGGCTTTTCCGATGTTTTGCGGGGCTCTGGTGGCGATTTCCAATCTGAACTGAAAGTCCCAGAGTACTCCGAGTTGATCCATACGTCGGCGATCGAACTGCTCGAAATGATCAACAGGCTCCTTGAATTGACGAAGATCCAAAGTGGTTCGGTCAAAATTGACTACGACACGGTCGACATCGCCGAACTCGCACAGATCTGCGCAGGCGAATTCAAGGAACGAGCAGCTCAGTCCGGTATCCAGATCGAATGTGAATTACTCGATGACTCATGCCTTGCCTGGGCCGACCAGTCCAAGGTTCTTGAGATTCTGAGATGTCTTGTCGACAACGCCATCAAATTTTCCGGCGACGGAGAGATTATCCAGATCTCAGTGAAACAGGCGGCGAGTGACCGAGTCGCCGTCACGGTCGCGGACCAGGGGATCGGCATGTCGGCGGAGGAACTCGAACTGGCAACATCGCGGTTTGGTCAAGTTGATTCCGGACTGAACCGGCGCCACGACGGTGCGGGCCTTGGCCTGCCCATCGCCAAATCTCTCACAGAGATTCAGGGCGGCGTGCTTTCAATTACTTCGCAAACCGGTGAAGGCACCGAGGTCACGGTGACGATACCGGCATCGGGTCCGGGAAGGGATAAAACCCAAAACCCGACAAGCGCAAGGGTCGCGTAATGTCCGCTAACAAGATGCAGGTTCCGGATTATCTCGTTTCCTCGAACCCGACCATCGGTCGCGTTGTTTCGATAAGCGGATCGCAGGCGATCGTTGCACTCGATAGCGACATCGGGGTCCAGGACGCGAAGGGTGCCCAGATGGGCACGTTGCTCGCCGTCGAAACGCGCGCGTCCACCGCCTTCGGCCTCGTGACAGCTTTGAGCATACCGGCACCCGCACAGAGTGCGGGCGAGAAGGAAATCCTTGTTGCGGAGCTGGAATTGATGGGCGAGCTCTGTTCGCCGGAAGAAGGTTCACCGATCGAATTTCGCCGCGGTATCACGAAGTACCCTGCACTCGGTGACAGGGTTTGTATTGCTTCGCACTCCCAGCTTCAGCAGGCCTATTGCAATCCCAAAGGGACGAGCATTCGCATTGGCGCCATCCAGCAGGATATGTCGATCCCCGCAATGATCGACATCGATGAGATGCTCGGCAAACATTTTGCAGTCCTTGGTTCCACCGGCACCGGCAAGTCGTGCTCTGTGGCACTTATCCTGCGAGGCATTCTGGAAAGCAGCCCGCAGTCACACGTCCTGCTGTTGGACCCCCATAACGAATATGGAACATCGTTTGCCGGCTCGGCCGAAGTTATCGCACCTCAAAACCTCAATCTCCCATTCTGGCTATTCACCTTCGAAGAGATTGTCGAGGTCGTACTCGGTGGTGAGAAAGATCGTGAAACAGAGATTGAAATTCTTGCCGAGCTGATTCCTCTCGCCAAGCAGCGTTATGCGGCCGGCCGAAGCCGGGACCGCGCAGGTGTGATTCAACGCCGCCCGGTTGATACCGGCAGCATTACCGTTGACACGCCTGTTCCCTACCGCGCTTCGGATCTTGTCGCCATGCTTGACGAACACCTGGGCCGTTTGGATCTGAGAAGGGAACGCGGTCCCTTCAAGCATCTCAAGGCCCGGATTGAATCGCTTTCGCTGGATCCACGCTACACCTTTATGTTCGGAAGCTTGACGGTTGAAGACAAGATGTCTGAAATCCTCGGACACCTGTTCCGCGTTCCTGTCGATGGGAAGCCCATAACCATCATCGAATTGGCCAGTCTGCCGACAGAAGTGGTCAGTGCCGTTGTGTCCGTTCTATGCAGGATGACTTTCGATTTCGCGCTTTGGAGCAACGGAGCCATTCCGATCCATCTGGTTTGCGAAGAAGCTCATCGCTATATGCCGCAGGACACGAGTCTCGGGTTCGAGCCTGCAAAGCGCGCCCTGTCGCGCATTGCGAAGGAAGGGCGCAAGTATGGCGTTTCTCTTTCCGTCGTCAGTCAGCGCGCCGCGGAACTGGACTCCACCATCCTCTCCCAGTGTTCCACTGTGTTCGCGATGCGGATGACCAACGAGCGAGATCAGGAGATCGTCAAGGCGGCGGTCTATGACGCGGCAACCAGTTTGCTCGAATTCCTTCCATCCATGGGTGAACGTGAAGCGATTGCGTTTGGCGAGGGAATAGCGCTGCCAGGCCGTATTCGGTTTGACCGCCTGCCCGACGATGCTCTGCCCCGGAGCAACACCGCACGGTTCAGCGAAAACTGGTCGCATGATGTCGGGGATGCTCGCTTTCTCGAGAATGTTGTCGCACGCTGGAGAGGAATGGCGGAAGAGACCGCACAATCCTTACCATCTCCGGCCGCTCCAGCTGTCGCGCAACCGGAACATCCGAACTCACGGCCTCAGGGTTTGCAGAATACGGCAGTCGACGCCGCAGCGGCGCTCACACAAATGCGTAGCGACCCGACGAGCCAACGGCAGGCAACACCGAGTACGCCTGCTCCTGCTCAAGGACCGGGCGTCCCGCCCGGACCCGCTGCGACCGCACCATCCTACACCGCTCCCAGCCATCCAGCGGCACAGGCAGTCCCTCGCACCCAACGTGAGGCCAATCTTCAGCGCGTTCAGCCGTCTGCCTCATCCGTGCAACAACCCGCTCCAGCGAGTCCTCAACCAGCGCGACCATTTGCGGACACCGCGGGTCTGGGTGCGACAGCTGCATCCCAGACCGGCGCCAATCAACTTGCACATCAAACTGCAGGAGGGCAGCGTCAGGTCGAAGCTTCGCCGCTTTCGCCGCGACCCGCCGAGCGCCAGCACGCCCCGGCGCGCGGGACGTTTGGCCACAGAGCGCCTACAACTCCCACGAAACCTTAGAAGAAAGACGTGTCTCGCTTCCGTTTGGCCTGCGCGACCGCATTGTCCATCCTACTTGCCGCTACCCAATGCAGCCCGCGACGCTCGGCAATAGCGCCCATAACAATCAACTCTATTTATAATTGCTTTGTCGCTTTGCCATTCCCCAATAGGTTGTGTTAATATGGTCGTCGAGCTTACGTAACGACTAAACGCTAGTCCCGTGCCCTCCAATCCGATCATTGGCGGATACAGCGCCGACTTCGTCGAGGAACACTTCGATCAACTTAAGAATGCGGCGATCGAAGATCTGACCAGATATGTTTCCGGCTGGTCTGTGTACTCCGTCAAATTCATCAACTCCGTTGCAGAATTTCAGGGTGTTGATGCACGTCTTGATCCTGAAGTCATCCCGGAGCTTCGCAAGGAGTCCAAACGGGTGGAGGTGCCGCACCTCAGAAAACTGTTCAGGCAAGCCACTGATGCGCAATCGATGGAAATCGAGCGGATCATCGAACTCATCTCCGCGGAAGCATCACAGCACTCGACCGAAGACGGTCGATATCCATAGCCGGGGGAGGAATCCGGCCAGCTGATTTCATTCGCATTTCGGTACCGGGATTATCAAAACAGCAGATATTGCCTGTTGTGGTTGACCGTACGTTGAGTAAGTATCCACCCTCATTACATCTGCGTGTTGAGAATTGACGCGAGCCGTTGGGGTGCTCGCCGGGAGGGAATTCGATGCAGTTTGCAGGAATCAATTACATCGCCGTCATCGTGGCGGCTATTGGCGCCTTCGGCTTCGGTGCGGTCTGGTACATGACCCTGGCCAAGCCGTGGATGGCAGCAGTGGGGTTTACGGAACAACCCAAGCAGACACCGCAGCCCTATGTCGTCGCGATTATTTCCCACCTCATTATGGCTTATTTCCTTGCCGGGCTGATCGGACATCTGGGAGACGTGAACGCCGTGAAGGGCGCGACGGTCGCTTTCTTCGTCTGGCTGGCATTCGTCGCGACCACCCTCAGCGTTAATCACAGGTTTCAGGACAAGCCGTGGTCCCTCACCATTATCGATGGCGGACACTGGCTTGGGGTGATGCTTGTCCAGGGTGTGATCATCGGGCTGTTCGGCGCCTGACACTTCTGCTCGTCCACCGGAACGCAGAACTCGGTGTGGCGTGAGTTGTCCGCCGCATCGAAACGTGGCTGCTTCGGTCAGATCGGCGGGCGCTTCGAAACTCTCGCTAATTTGCCGTGGCGGCAATCTCATGATTGAGAAAAGTGCTGGCCTCATCACTCCCCAAAGCAGAACGCGGTCTTTCACTGCCTGACCGGAGATCGCGATTTGCCTGCTGATGGTATGGACTCTATGTGGGCCGTGTTCGTCATTGTCCGGAAAGCCACGCCTGTTCAGAAAACAATCAGATCAATGCATCAATCGCTCGCGAGATATTTCGCCGCGCCGGCTCTTCATAGCGCAAACGGAATACCTCGGTTTCAAAGACCGTCGGCCGACTAAGAAATCCGCGCAATACCTTCAACCGCCCAGCTTTGAAAAGAGGGGAAGGAACAATCTTGTATTCCTTTCGGATTTGCAGTTCGTAGCGATCGAACACCGCTTCATCCTGCCCAAGAATTGCAAGGTCCACATCTACGAGCAATTTCTCATCCTGTTGCACCGGTGGCGCCGTATGCTTCGTCGCAACAATCAGATTTCGAACAGCACTGACGAACTCCGCGTCCACTTCCGCATTCTGCAACACGGTCGCGGCGAGTTCGGCACTTTCCTCTTCATTGGAATTCGACAACGGACGGTATACCGCATCGTGAAACCAAATCGCCGTCTCGATCGCGACAGGATTGTTTGCAAGATTGCGCACAGATCCAAATTCATCCAGGCAATCCAGAATATGACGAAGCGTATGGTAAGCGCGGTGGGGTTCCGCATATCGCGCCGTTAGGTCGGCAAATACAGATGACCCGTCACCGGGCCCGCCTAGCCCGGACCAGACATCTTTCCAAAGACATTCGGCGTCGGTCATTGCTGGAATCCAATTACATGCCCGGTGAATCCTAGCGGACAGAAACTTCACACAAAACCAATTACTCAAGGACTGCCGGGTGGAATGTTGACCATGCACGCGGAATGCGTCCTTTCTGTTGCGGTGTTTTCGCGATCGGCGATCAGCAGACAGGACCTTAGGATCCGTCTTCGAGTGGATCGCTCGGCGGGACTGCTGTGTCGAAACGCCCGGCGGCAAGGTCGGGCAGCGCAACAGGCCGGGCGAATGTCAGGGCGAGCGCATCGCCGGCGTCCGGGCTTGAAAGGCCCCTCGCCTTCATGTCCTGCTTTCTTTCAAGCTGCAGCCGGTTCCGGACGTCGAAGCCGTATTGCGGACCCGTGAGATCCACTGCGAGCGCCTGATCGTCCCCCGGAATGCTGCACGGTCGGAGAGCCATTCCCTCATCTTCGCCCACATCTCTGCGCGGAGATTTGCGTATCGCCTGTCGTCGAGGGCCTGTCCTCCGCTGTTGATGTCGTGAACGCTGAAACCCAACTGCCTCAGGCGGTCGACCACACCGCCGCCAACACCGACCCCGTCAATCATGACGGCATGTGGGCTTTCTTCAATTATGGCGCCGGCCACGCGTGCGGCTGTCTGCATGAGATCGAGTCCCCGGTGCCGACGCAGCCATTCGAGCCTTGCTCCGTTTCGGAGCAACAATACCGTTTCGTCATCACCAAAGCGGGCAACATCAACACC
The DNA here is from genome assembly GCA_965198845.1 of Hyphomicrobiales bacterium. Taxonomy (GTDB): domain Bacteria; phylum Pseudomonadota; class Alphaproteobacteria; order Rhizobiales; family JAJFHC01; genus CBDAQD01. The sequence goes on along the minus strand of CBDAQD010000002.1, from coordinate 2,904,373 downwards.
GAGTATCCTTGGGCCCAAGCCCGGTTCTTGGCGAGTGGTGGCGGCTTCGACATCCGCTTGCGAGATGAACTGATCCGAACCTGAGCGCGGGAACAGCCCGCGGACCCTGACGCGAACGAAGTCGCTGTCCTCGCCGTAATCCTCGATCCACTGAGATATCTGCACCTGGTTTGCAAACCGGGAACGCCGGCTATCGACCTGGCGCGTTACCCAGCGATGACGATACCGCCCGAAGCACTCCCGAAACCGTCCCGTATTGCGCGTGGGATTCCCGAAGACGCACCACATTGCGCCGGGTGTCGTCATGGCCCCTTCCGAGACATCCCAGATTGCTTCATCAATGGCAGATGCTTCGTCATAAATGACAAGCACGTCACGCGCATGAAGCCCCGCGAAGGCCTCTGACCGTTCAGAGGACCACGGGATCGCGGAGACAAACCAGGCGTCGGAATGGTCGACCTGACAGAACTTCGTGGCTGTCCAGCGAAACCAGTGTCTGTGGATAGCCCGGCGATGCCAGAGCGCAAGCTCCCGCAAGGTCTTTGACGTCAACTGATCTCGCGTGTTTGCCGTCACAACGCCGGCGCACTTCACGCGCGTCGACATGAACCATAAAATCAACCATGCGACGAGAGCGGTCTTGCCAATTCCGTGACCGGAGGCAACGGCAAGTCTCAGAGCGTCGTCGACGCCGCAGGCCCGGTCACGGATTGCGCGAAGGATATCCGTCTGAATCGGATCCGGCCCTTCGTGCGCGGCCAACTCACCTTCGCCCCAATCGAACACGAGATGGACGAACCGCAGAGGATCTGCGAAGCATTCGCCAATTTCTGCAACCAGATCCGATTGCGGATGGTTATTCGTGGTCATCGGGATCAATCGCGGAAGCGGGATCATCGTCCCGACCACGCAACCGTTGGCGCGCTCTCTCCAGTTGACCGGCAATGTCTATCGTACCGGTCATCTGGATTTCCGCTTTGTCACCGTACTTCTTCGGAGCGAGTTTCACTGCCGCCCATTTGCGCGCGTCAATGCGGACACGCGCCCGGGTGGGATTTTCCTCGGTATCGGCGATAGTGACGATCTCATCGACGAAATGCTCGGCCTGGTGTTCCCTGGCAGACGCATACATTCTCCTGAATTTGTCACGTTTGCTGAGCCACCGTCGGACTGTGTCGCGGTTTGGCATGTCCTCTGAAGCGCAAACATCCCGCAAGGATTGTCCCGCTGCGAGTCTGCCGCAGATTTCGTCGGCAAGTGCCATGCTGAAAATCGTTGGCCGCCCTTTTGGTGTCATTTTGCCTCTGTCGCTACGCACTCGGCTGAAGAGTGGTGAAAGACTCTGTCTGTCGGAAACTTCAGCTCACCGTCGGTGAGCCCCCTGTCGACAAGTCGGAAGAGCCCGAACCGAAACGGCTCTGCACTGAATGTGATAGAAAACGGTCAGGTCAAAAATGTCGGCGAGTCACGTCACGGTTCATCGTCACCACAAACATGAACGGCAGCTAAACAGGGTTTTCCGACACTGTTCACATGACTTTGGCGAATATCCCGAGATTACCTGCTGGGAGAGGAGAACCGAGCAAATGCCTGCACTTAAATCCATTGCTTTCGCGATCGCCGCAGGCGTTGTTGCCGTCATTGGTGCGAATGCGCAGGCTGCAGCCGCGCCACGCTTTGGTGTCGAGACGTCAGCCTGGGTTCATAAAGTCAACAGTCAGGGTTTCGAGCACTACGACTCCGGCCGCAACCTCCAGATTTTCAAGCAGATGCCGCTGGAAAGAATTCTCGAACGCCTGCGGCGGCAACGCTACAGTGACTTCCAGCGTATTACGATCCGCAGGGGGGTCTATCGAATCCGGTGCATGAAATACGGGCACCGGTACAAGTTGTCTGTCGATGCTTACACGGGAAGGATCATCCGCATCCGCCCGATCTGACTATCATATCGCTGAAATACCGAATGCCGCCCTTGCGGCAGGAAGGTCCGGTGTCCGCTGCCCCCGGTCGGCCCTGGCCTTCCATAGATTCAGCGGTCGGCCGCTCCCAATCATATTGAGGACGCATCGACGGAAACTTACATTCCATGACGTATCTCAATTGAGTTACGGTGCTCAATTGCCAGAGAAGGCCGCCACCGGTGCAATTCCGCAGAGCCAGCAGACGGCTGGAAATCACGCTCACTGTAGTTTGGATTCCTGTTGCCATCGCGGGATTTTTCGTTGGTTATGTGTCATTCCACCCCGAACTTCTCGTATACTATTACTGGGACGCAATGGACCAGTACGAGGAATTTCGGAATCCTCTGATTCTGGCATTCTCCAAGCATTACTTTTTGGTTTTCGTTACGACGGTTGTCTTGCTTGGACCTCCCTGGGCCTATTGGCGAGCGGTTCGAAAAACCGGACAGAATGGCTCCTCATTGCACACGGTTGGCATTCGCTGGTCCCGCCCAACGGTATATCTTCCCGCAACTGTCTGGTTCTTGGTCAGCGGCTTGGCACTGTTTACAGATATTCAGTTTCATTTTCCCGATCTCGGCTTCGTCTTGGATCCCTCAAGAACGCCCGACGTAACCCCGCTCGAATTTTTGCTCTATGTTTTCAAGGTGAGTATTTCAGCATTGCTCTTTTTGGGCCCGGCGTTTCTTTATTGCCTGACACTGCGGAGACTTTCGGTTGGCGCGACTCCATTGCCGGCTCATCAATCGAAGCGCTAATTGACCCTCGGCACGCACCCGATCAGCCATTGCCATCAGCAAACAACCGAAGGTTCAGGCGAGGTCCATTTCAGCCACAAGTATTCTATCTCGCCTTGATCTTGAAGTCGGTCAGTTGAAGTCTGCCCTGTTTCAACGCCTCCATCACAATCTCTTCCGGATCGCGTCCCGAACTTCCAAATTCGCGAAAGAGTTCGCGCCCAACATGATTGTTGTAGAGGTCCATCAATTGCGAACCGAATTCTCGCCGGTGCTCTCCCGGAGGCACATTTATGCGGGGGTCAACGCCCTTTAGAAACTGCGCAATGATCGGCGTTCGTGACCATCTCCAATGTCCTTGGCGAAGCCCGGACCGAACGCTTCCGACATGAGGTATGACCAGTAAGCATGGCGGAACGCATCCCGCTTATCATCGAGCGACGCGGTTCCCGGAAACAGTCTCTTCGCCGTGTTGGTCGCCTTGCCACTAACGAGATTCAATCGATAGATATTTGGAATGCGCCTTATCGCGTTGCCAACATCATCGGGACCTTCCTTGTCGAAATCGACAATTCGGAAAATCTCTTCAGGTGAAACTGGCCCCTGGTTTGGCTTTACCGCGAAAAACTGACGGCGTTCGGAATGCTGTTTCCTCTCGGCGGTCGGTCTCTGGGCAAATCCATCTTTCCGGACTGCTGTTCCATCATGCGATTGAATTTCCGCACTCTCGCGGACACCCTGTTCGCGCTCGCTAGCGTCGGCCCCCGCCCGAGCGCGCCTGCCAAAGACATCGAAAACGAGGCTTTCGGCAATATCGCCCGGAAATGTCTTCCCGTTCCTGGTCTGCGTGCCCTTGATCGCAGTATCGATCCGATCACCGATTGCGCGTGCTGTTGCTCCACCGGGTTTGACAACACCATCGACATCAAGGGCGTTTACCGTTTGGAATTTCTTTATGGCCTTTGTCAGCGCCGGCTCGGGCATCGGTGTGATGCCATGATCGGGCAAATCGAAAAAGCCGAGCCGATTGAGCGTAAACTTCAGATTGATTATGTCGTCATCGTCGGGCTCCTGCCCCAGGCCAACCGGCCGTTTCAGAGGAAATGTCGTTTCCAACGTATAAGTCCTATCCTGAATTCAGCGCAGCGTTTGCATTGCGCGCATTGAGCGCTTAGCGTGCGCCTATGAGAATTCCGACAATAGTGGCGCTCATCGCCGTTCTTCTTGCAGCCTGTCAGACGACGAAGAAGGCTCAAACGCCGGCGACTCAGGCGGCCAGCTACGGCAAGGTTGTCGTCGTCGCGATACGCATGCCGCCGGACGCTCGCATCGCGGCAGAGGCAGGCATGGCAGCGGCGCTTCAACAGAGGGGCGCACAGGCCATCACCATGTCCTCGATCTCACCGCCGGGCGCCGATAAGACGGCCAAGGCTATGGTGGCCCGAGTTCTCGGGACCGGTGCGACCAAGGTCTTTGTGCTGGATCCGTTCGTCTTCAGGCGTCAGGGAAAGTCAGTTGTAAAGTCGGTCATTTTATCAGGGTTCAACTATACGGACCCCAACGAAGAGGTGCCGAGCGCTCCTCTCACGTATAAGGCAGCCCTTTACGATGCGGACGAGTTACGACGCGTTTGGATTGGTGACGTGAATAGCCGCGATCAGCGTGGCAAGCGATTCGTGAAACTCGCCGGAGAAGCCGGCACTGACGCGGTTGCAGAAGCGGCGAAAGCCAAGGCGTTCTGACCTTAGCGCCCTTAACCCACGTGGGATGAATCCTACCGCGTCTCGCTAATGATATACGTATACCGGCGAGCCAATTTTCACGCGCCGATAGAGATCGATCACGTCAGCGTTTAAGAGACGAATGCATCCGCTTGAAACCGCACCTCCGATGGTGTGGGCCTCTCTGGTTCCGTGAATACGATAGAGCGTATCTCCCAAGTACAGAGCTCGGGCTCCGAGTGGATTGTTCGGACCGCCCGGCATGTAGCGCGGCAGATCCGGCTGACGCTTGAGCATTTCCGGCGGCGGTCGCCAGGACGGCCACTCCGCTTTCCGCGAAACATAGGACTTCCCGCCCCAGGTGAACCCCTCGCGCCCAACACCGACCCGGTACCGCAGCGCCCGGCCCCGCGCAGTTACGTAATAGAGATTCCGCTCCTTAGTCGAAATAACGATCGTGCCCGGCTTGTATTTTCGATCGTAATTGACCAGTTTGCGCGAACGACCGGTAAACAGCCGCTCAATGTCGTTCCCGGCCCGCTCGAAACTCTTGCCGAACTCACTGAAGATTCCGACGATCGCATCGCCAACATCCTCAACGGCATTGGCAACCGGATCTCGCCTTTGGTCGGCGCTCGCCGTATCGGCGATGCTGACTAGCCCAATAATTGCCCCCGCAAAAAGGACGGCAAGCTGCCTCGCCGCCAGCCTCAGTCGCGTGCGCATTGTCTTCTCCTGCAAACTGACTGAATTCTTGCGGCCAATCCGCAGCCCGAAATTCCTTCGGGTGCCGCGCTGGCATTTAAAGCTTAGTCGGTGACAAAGGCAGGCTCAAGGCGAGAAGTTGAATCCTGTCTTATGGAAGAAGTGAGAAAAGTGGACATTTCGTCTCTTGCTGTTGCCAAGAGCTCTGTGTCAGTGAATGCTCAAACCATCCCGAAACACGACATCGAAATCATCTCAGATGAGAAAGGCGGATTACCAGATGGACCGACCGGCTATTGGCTTTATTGGACTTGGACTAATGGGATCGGCGATGGTTGAACGGCTTCAGGCCCTTGGCTACCCGGTGACGGTCATTGCTCATCGCAATCGCGCACCCATTGAAGCCGCAGTCGCCAGAGGAGCAAAGGAGGCCTCCACGCCTGGCACTCTCGCTTCCACAAGCGACATCATAATGCTGTGTGTCGACACATCAGCCGCAGTCGAATCCGTCATGAGAGGGCCGGATGGCGTGATCGAAAACCTCACTGACGGATCTCTTGTCATCGATTTTGGAACGTCGCTGCCCGGGTCAACGCGCGCGCTCGCTGACGAGGTCAAGGCCAGGAACAGTGCGATGGTGGATGCGCCGCTTGGGCGAACACCGGCGCACGCCGTTGACGGACTGCTCAATATTATGGCGGCGGGAGCAAGGGAGGACTTTGACAAGGCGAAACCCGTGCTCGACGACCTTGGCGAAAACGTGTTTCACGTCGGACCGATCGGCGCAGGGCACACACTCAAACTCATCAATAATTTCTACGCTCAAACGAAGGCCTGCGCGCTGGCTGAAGCGTTTGCCATGGCCGATTTGGCTGACCTGGATCGCTAGGTCCTCTATGACGTGATGGCGTCCGGACCGCTCCATTCAGGCTTCATGGACTTCATCAAAGCCAATGCCATCGACGGCAATCCCAATGTTCTTGAATTCTCCATCGCCAATGCCCGCAAGGACGTCGGGTATTACAGCGAGATGGCGAATGACCTGGGTGTACCCAGTCTGATGTCCGCGGCGACAAAGCAAACCCTCGGCCTGGCTCGGGCTCAAGGCTGGGGGGACCGAATGGTCCCAGAACTGGTGGACTATTTCGAGGAACTCTTCTCCAACAAATAGATGATGTCGAAGCCAAATTCCGTATCTGTTTGAGGTCAGAGATGACGCTACTGATCCTGAGTGCTGTCTTGTTCTTTGGAATTCATGTCGTGGCGACAATCCCGTCGCTCCGCACACAACTGACTACCGGCCTGGGCGAACAAAAGTACATGGCGGTCTTCTCGGTGATTTCCGGTATTGGGTTGATCGGCATGATCGCTGGCTACGCTATTGCGCCCACCTCGCCTGTTTATGAAGCAGACCCGGTAGAAGCATTGAGTGTGGGGCACATGGCAATGCCAATCGCTTTTGTCCTGCTGGCCGCCGCTAATCTTGGCAGCTACATACGCCGTGTGGTTGTCCATCCCATGAATCTGGGCATCGCAATCTGGTCGAGTATTCACCTTTGGGGCAATGGCGATCTCGCATCGCTTATTCTTTTTGGCAACTTTCTGTGGTTTTCGATCTGGTCGACCGTAGCTGCCGTTGTACGCGGGAAGCGATGGACGGGAACACCGCACTGGCGAAATGATGCCATTGCGATCACTGTCGGCATTGTACTCTTCGGCTTGTTCGGATGGCTCCATCCGACGCTCTTCGGCCCACCAATTTTCGGCGTTTGAGTCATGTGAGAATGCTCTGGCTGTAGACCGGCCTTCCGAGTGTGGTCGTAATTTCAATATCGTCGCCCAAGTTCAGCCTCCAGAAGCCTCCACTAGGTCTTGCCCAAGATAGATTGAATCTATCGACGTGTTTTCACGCGAAGGCCACTCGACTTCGCAAACCACCGGATGCGTCGATATGCGTAAGGAATTACGCAAAAAGGGAGCGTCGAGTAGGCCCGCCGCCATTCATTGGATGCCGCAACGGTAACCCGTTTTCCTTTGACAATGTTCCAGAGCTTTTCTCTTATTGCGGTCACAATTGTAATTGGGTGCAATAACAACAAGGGAGTAATTCAATGAAACTTCGAGCTACAGCGCTCGCCGCCGTGCTCCTCGCCGGCACAAGTCTCACCGCGACCGCAGAAACACTTCGCTGGGCGCGCGCAGGCGACAGCCTCACACTAGACCCGCATGCCCAAAACGAGGGACCGACCCACACTCTTGCACACCAGATTTACGAACCGATTCTGCACCGGGACATGTCTGGCAAGATCGTGCCGGCTCTCGCCACGGAATGGGCACCGAGCGACGACGGCAATGTTTGGCAGTTCACGTTGCGCAAGGGCGTGAAATTCCATGACGGCGCGGACTTCAATGCCGAAGATGTCGTCGCTTCGTTCAAGCGGGCCATGATGCCTGACAGCGATATGAAGGAACTCCTGGCTTCCGTTAAAGAGGTCAAGGCGGTGGACGACCACACGGTCCAGATCGTGACCAATGGTCCCAACCCGATCCTTCCCTCAAACCTGACCAACCTGTTCATCATGGACAAGGGTTGGACCGAGAAGAATGGCGTTCAGAAACCGCAGGACTTCGAAAACGGCGAAGAAACATACGCGGTCCGCAATGCCAATGGCACCGGCGCCTACATGCTGGTCAGCCGCGAACCGGATTCCAAAACGGTCCTCAAGCAAAATCCGAGCTATTGGGGCAAGGGACAATTCCCGCTTGAAGTGACGGAAGTCGTCTACACGCCGATTCAGAATGCAGCCACGCGCGTCGCGGCCCTGCTTTCGGGAGAGGTCGACTTCATTCAGGATGTGCCGGTTCAGGATCTGGGCCGGGTCCAGCAGGCCGACGGTCTCGCCGTCAGGACAGCCCCGCAGAACCGCGTGATCTTCTTCGGCCTCAACCAGGGCGACAAGGATCTCAAGTCCGACAATATCGACGGCAAGAACCCATTCGCCGACAAACGCGTTCGCCAGGCTATGAAGATCGCCATCAACCGTGACGCAATCAAGAAAGTCGTCATGCGCGAACAGTCAGAGCCGGCGGGCGTCATCATGCCGCCATTCGTCAACGGCTGGACCCAGAAACTGGACGCAGTTCCGAAGACGGACATTGCCGCGGCCAAGGCGCTCATGAAGGAAGCCGGGTATGGCGACGGATTCTCCGTCCAGCTCGATTGCCCGAATGACCGTTACATCAACGACGAAGCCATCTGCCAGGCCGCCGTCGGCATGATGGGACAGATCGGGATCAAGGTTCGGCTGGACGCGAAGCCGAAAGCTCAGCACTTCCCGCTGATCAACAAGCTCGAGACCGACTTCTATATGTTGGGCTGGGGTGTACCGACATTCGACTCGGAATACATCTTCAACTTCCTCGTCCACACAAAGGGCGAGAAGTACGGTTCGTGGAACGGCACGCGCTATTCCAATGCGGATCTCGACAAGAAGATCGAGTCACTGGCGTCCGAGACAAATCTCGAAAAGCGCAACGCAACGATCGGCGAGATCTGGGCACAAGTACAGGACGACGTTCTGTATCTCCCGATCCATCACCAGGTTCTGAACTGGGGTATGAAGGAGAAGATCCAATTCAGCGTCCAGCCTGAGGATCAGCCTCACCTGAAGTACCTGACGTACAAGAAGTAGCAAGCCAGCGTGCCCGGGGACCTCTCCGGGCACGCCCTATCCACCTACAGGGGGGATGACAGTTGCTTGCTTTTACAATCAGGCGCGTTTTCCAATCCATAGTCGTTCTGCTCGCCGTCGGGCTGGTGGCATTTTCAATGTTCCGGTTTGTCGGCGATCCTGTCGACAACATGCTCGGTCAGGAGCGAACTGACGCGGACATAGCGAGGTTGACGAGCCAGCTTGGCCTCGATCAGCCGTTCCCTGTTCAGTACATGAAATTTCTGTCCGGCGCAGTGCAGGGCAATTTTGGTGTCAGCTACCGCCAGGGCCGTCCTGTTGCCGACATCATCGCAGAGCGCCTGCCCGCCACGCTCGAACTGGCCGCCACGTCCGGATTGCTTGCAATTGTTTTCGGCATCGCGCTCGGGGTTTACACGGCCATCCGCCGTGACGGATGGCTGGCCAATACCATCATGACGGTTTCGTTGATTGGCGTCTCGCTGCCGACATTTCTCATCGGCATCCTGCTAATCTATCTGTTCTCTGTTGAACTCAATTGGCTTCCCAGCTTCGGCCGAGGTGAAGTCGTCGAGTTGGGCTGGTGGCGGACAGGATTCCTCACAGAATCCGGCCTCAAAGCCCTCATTCTTCCGGGCATTACGCTTGGGCTTTACCAGATGACGCTCATCATGCGTCTTGTTCGTGCAGAGATGCTCGAAGTGCTGAGGCAGGAATACATCCGCTTCGCACGTGCCCGCGGTCTGAAAGACAAGGCGGTGCACTTCCATCATGCTCTCAAGAACACGCTTGTTCCCGTCATCACGGTAACGGGCCTCCAACTAGGCTCGATCATTGCTTTCGCGATCATCACCGAAACCGTCTTTCAATGGCCGGGCGTAGGACTTCTATTCATCAATGCCATTCAATTCGTCGACATTCCCGTCATGGCCACATACCTCATGCTGATCTCGGTCATGTTTGTCGCCATCAACCTGATTGTCGACCTCCTCTACTACGCGATCGATCCGAGACTCGGCAGCGAACGCACACCGGCAAAGGCCTGACCGATGGACGCGGTTTCAAAAGCCTGGCATTCGGACTTCATGTGGTCATTCCGGCGTTCGCCGGTCGCCATCATCTCGTTTGTCGTCGTGTTCATATTGGTATCCAGCGCACTTCTTGCGCCGTGGATCGCGCCTCACAATCCATTTGATCCTGCAACGCTGAACCTGATGAACGGCTTTTCCAAGCCAATGGAACCCAACGCGTTCACCGGTGAAGTGTTTCTGCTAGGCGCCGATGATCAAGGTCGCGATCTCTTTTCCACAATCCTCTATGGGATGCGCATTTCACTGTTTGTCGGGTTTGCGGCCGTGCTCTTTGCGATGATCCTCGGCGTCGCCCTGGGCCTGATCGCGGGCTTTGTCGGCGGCTGGATCGAGACCGTGATCATGCGGGTCGCGGACGTTCAGTTGACGTTTCCCGCAATTCTCGTCGCCATGCTCATTTTCGGGATCGCTAAGGGCTTTACCCCCGTCGAGTTGCGGGACCAGATGGCAATCTGGGTTCTCATCCTGGCAATCGGACTCTCCGATTGGGTCCAGTTCGCCCGTGTCGTCAGGGGCGCGACACTCGTAGAGAAGAACAAGGAATATGTTCAGGCAGCTCGGCTGATCGGCCGTAAGCGCACGGCAATCATGATCCTGCATATCCTGCCCAATGTCATGAGCCCCGTGCTGGTCATCGCGACCATCAGTCTGGCCCTCGCAATCATTGCCGAAGCGACACTGTCATTCCTTGGTGTTGGCGTACCGCCAACGCAGCCATCGCTGGGAACTCTGATCCGCATCGGGCAAGGATTTCTCTTCTCAGGTGAATGGTGGATCCTTCTCTTCCCCGCCTTTACACTTCTGGCTCTCGCACTCTCCGTAAATCTGCTCGGCGATTGGCTGCGCGATGTGCTCAATCCGAGGCTCCGCTGATGTCTGACGTAGTCCTCGGCGTCAATGATCTCGTCGTCGAGATTCCGACGCGACACGCCCTCCTGCATCCTGTCGACGGGGTTAGCTTCAACATCAGTAAGGGCGAGATCCTCGGGGTCGTCGGAGAAAGCGGCGCCGGCAAGTCAATGACCGGCAAAGCCGTCATCGGCCTTTTGGACCGCCCTGCCCACATCAAGCGGGGCGAAGTCCATCTGAACGGCGAGCGCATTGACAATCTATCGAAGGAAGGACTTCGCAAGATCCGTGGCCGGGGTATTGGCATGGTTTTCCAAGACCCACTCACGTCCCTTAACCCACTCATTCCGATCGGTGAACAGATTACGGAGACTATTCTCGAACACCTTCCCGTTTCGAAGAAGGAGGCAGACGAAAGAGCTGTTCAGGCTCTTGAGGAAGTGGGCATTCCCGCCGCCGCGTCTCGCATCAACAGTTACCCGCACCAGTTCTCAGGCGGGATGCGCCAGCGTGTTGTGATTGCTCTTGCTCTGTGCGCTGAGCCGTCTCTGGTAATAGCCGATGAGCCGACCACGGCGCTTGACGTTTCGATCCAGGCTCAAATCACTGCATTGCTCAAGCGCCTCTGTCGCGAAAGGGGAACGGCCATCATGCTCATAACGCATGATATGGGCGTCATAGCGGAGACAGCAGACCGGGTGGCCGTCATGTACGCAGGACGGCTTGCAGAACTCGGGCCGGTTCGCGAAACGCTCACCGCTCCGACACATCCTTATACAATCGGGCTGATGGCCTCGACGCCGTTAGCTGCTGCCGGTCACCGCCGCCTGAACCAGATCCCGGGCAACATGCCCCGCCTCGAGAGCCTGCCGAATGGCTGCGCATTCCACCCTCGGTGTGACAGGGCCCAGGACCGCTGCAAGAACGACCCCTGGCCGACACTTGAAAGTTGCGACGGCAGGGCGGCCTGCTGGTTCCCAGCGGAGACGGCGCCATGAGCAACCTCGTATCCGTTGATCACCTCGACCGGACCTTTGACGTTTCCGATCCCTGGCTCAATCGCGTCATAGAGCGTCAGCCCAGGAAACTGCTCAAGGCCGTTTCCGATGTCAGTTTCGAAATCGAAGAAAAAACAGTTTACGCCCTTGTCGGGGAAAGCGGCTCAGGCAAGTCCACGATCGGAAAGATCATTGTCGGTCTATTGCCGCCGACGGACGGAACCGTAGAGATCGAAGGCGTGGATCTGGCGCGGGAGAACGACGAAGCGACAATCGAACGTATTCGCAGCGATATCCAGATGATCTTCCAGGACCCGTATGCCAGCCTCAATCCGCGTTGGCGTGTTCGCGACATCATTGCCGAACCCGTTGCCGCACGCGGCGGCGATACGAAGGGACTTGCGGAACGGCTACTGGAACGAGTCGGGCTTGCCGCCCAGGATGCGGACAAGTATCCGCACGAATTCTCCGGCGGCCAAAGACAACGCATCTGTGTTGCACGTGCCCTCGCCTCCGAGCCGAAACTGATCGTCTGTGACGAGCCCACATCAGCGCTTGATGTTTCCGTGCAGGCACAGGTTCTCAATCTGATGAGCGATCTCCAGGAGAGTCTGGGTCTGACCTATTTGCTGATCAGCCATGACCTCACCGTCGTGAGGCACATGTCGGACCGGATTGGCGTTCTCTATCTCGGGCGCCTTGTAGAAGAAGCATCGAGCGAGGATCTCTTTGAGGCGCCCAAACATCCTTATACGCAGATGCTCTTCGAAGCGGCGCCGAAGCTGGATGGATTTGGCCGCGAAGTCGAACCGCCGAAAGGCGAAATCCCGGACCCCATCAATCCGCCGTCGGGTTGCGCTTACCATCCGCGCTGCCCGTTCGCAGTTGACCGCTGCAAGACCGAGAGGCCCGAGATGCGCGTCGTGGGCGGAAGCCGCGTCGCCTGTCACGTCGCCGAATGACACGAGAATGTGATCGGCATTCAGGCGGAAATTGTCCTGTTTTAGCAAAACGCCGCTCCATTCATTAACGTAATTGCAGCGGTCTATCGGTATGGTCGCCCGTCTCAATTCAGCGGCGCGGCATGGTTTCAGAATTTCAACAGCTTTCGGTTCCTGAGGGAAAAGTCCTGTTTCGCGAAGGTGATCAGGCTGACTGTGCCTATGCCATCACAGATGGAAGCGTTCAGATTTCTGTCGAGCGGGATGGGAAGTCGGTTGCAATAGCCACACTCGGACCCGGTGAGATTTTTGGTGAAATGGCGATTATCGCTGCGGCCAATCGTTCCGCAACGGCTACCGCCTTGTCCGACTGTATCCTTCAACGCATAGAAGCACAGCAATTCACCCATCGCGTTGAGAATCTGGACCCCGTCATGCGTCTGGTCATCGAGGTGATCCTCGCGCGTTTCAGAAACATGCTGAATCGGGTGGACGCCGACGGTGCAGGCTCCCGTGCGGCCCAGTCGCGTGAATTGCCGCATTTCTCCGAAGCCATGGAGCATCTTCAGCTGGAGCATGAGTTGAAGATCGCTATCCGCGAGCAACAACTCGAACCGTACTACCAACCGATCGTTTGTCTGGCTACAGGCAAGCTGGCCGGCTTCGAGGCACTCATCCGCTGGCACCATCCGGTCCACGGAACGATTATGCCGAATTCGTTCATCACGACCGCGGAACAGAGCGACCTCATAAAGGGCGTTACGAGCGCCTGCCTCTATCAAGCCTGCCGCGACCTGCCGGAGCTGAGACTGGCGGCACTAAAGAATATCGAACAGGTGAAACCGGTCTTCATGAGCGTCAACGTCACCGGCCGCGACCTCGCCAATCCACAGCTGCTGCAGGAGGTACAATCCAATCTCGATCAGTTCGGGCTCACCGCAGACACGCTCAAGCTCGAAGTCACCGAAAACTCGCTCATGCACGACCTGGACGCCGCGTCGTCGGTCTTGCTTCGGCTGAGAGAACTCGGGATCGGCATTGCGATCGATGACTTCGGAACCGGCTACTCGAGCATGAGTCATCTGACCCAGTTGCCGATCTCTGTACTCAAAATCGACAGGAGCTTTATTTCGGCGATGCCTACCAGTCAGCAGAACCGGAATGTGGTCACCACCATCCTGCGTCTGGCCAGAGAGCTGGGCGTTCCCACTGTGGCGGAGGGTGTGGATTCACTCGATGCCATTGCTTTCCTTGCCGAACACGGCTGCGAGTATGTGCAGGGGTATTTCTATTCGAAGCCGATCCCCTTGGAGGATGCTATTTCGTTAGTAGAATCCTGGCGTGTCGACACGAAGGTAAACAGCGAAGCTTCAGTTCAGGCCGTTTGATCGGCTTTCGCTCCAGTTGGAAATTGTACGTTCACATTTGAATTGCGCGTTCAGCGCGCGGACGATACGCCGCGCCAGGATTGCCCGGCCATCGTCGCCGGAAATGTCGTCGGGCCGGATGCGCCGTTCTCGGCAGGCGACAACAAATATGTAATCCTGCGCTGTCGGCACAGCAACTCCCGCCTCAAACAATGCCTGGTTCGTAACCTGGATTTTTGCCTCAAGCGCAGTCTGAGACAGGCCCGATTGCCGCGCTAGCCGACGCCTTCGTTCCGGCGAAGGCGGCACTGGAAACCGGGTAACGCGAACCATATGCCGGCTGCACTCTTCTGTTCATGATGCCGAAAATTCGGGAAGCCGAGAGAAACTAATCCCGCGACACAAAAAGCCCCGCAATCACTCGGGCCAGAGCGACTGCGGGGCGCAGGCAAGAGCGGCCGGGTTGTCGAGGGGGCGACAGCCGCTCACGTTCTCATCGCCGAACCTGTCGGGGGGGACAGTTCAGGGGGGAGTCAGCAATGAGAACATAACAAGAACATATAGAAAATTATCGATGCGGTCAAACAACAGCGCGCATTGCCGACTCACTTTTCGACACCTGCATTTCATGGCGGCCTTCCAGCAAGTCGCGGTCACGCTTGATGGCGTCGAACATGAATGCGCTGAACGCCTGAATTGCTGCATTTGCCTTGAGTTCTTCGTGCGTAAGCATCCAGAGGTCGGTATACAGATCGTCGATCAGCCCCCCTACCCTCCGCAATCCACTATTCGCATCGCCGAGCAGACAGGGCAACGGCGCCTTCCCCGCTCCGGCTTTGACGGCGCCGACGACACCCAATACGGAATTGACGGTCACACCGACATCCTTGGCTGCAATGTGCTCGCGTTGCCACCTCGCCTGGGCCATGTGCCCAAGCGACTCATCCAGCGCTATCCACGGACGCTTCCGGTTTCGGGTGCTACGGTTGTCGGCGCTCTCGTACACTGCCCAGGCGAAGCCCGAAAGCCGGCGACCGACCAGATGTTCCGGAGGATTGCGCGTTGCCCGTATAACAATGTCCGCTTCGCGCCGCGATAATGAAACAGACCGGTAATCCTGGGCAACTTCAACGGTTATGTCCGGGTAGAACGCAGAGAATTGCTGCAGCTTGCCCGCTATCAGACCACTGAATACGACTTCGCTGACCGAGAGCCTCAGGGAACCGGCCTGCGCCGAAGCATGGCCGCGCAGTTTTCGCTCCAAACTGAGTACCGCCTGCTCTAATTGCTCAATGTCTCCGATGACTTCCTGGCCCTGGATGTTCAGACGGTACCCTTGCTTGTCCCGTTCGAACAGTTCGGTGCCGATATCCTGTTCGAATGCCCTGATCCGTCTCAGAACTGTCGAATGGTTGACGCCCAGGCGCTCAGATGCGCGTGAGACCGACCGGCACCTTGCCGTCTCGAGGACATAACGAAGATCATCCCAGAGCATTGTGTTCCCCTCCGGGGAACGGGCATTCGATCCCATCCCCGCACCCACATGTGCATCTGCGCACAGACCTCGTGGGTTTTTGCACCGTTGCATCTTGTATGGTGATTCTGCTGTTGCGGATCACTCGGAAGGTCGGTGCCGGCGAGATAAGTCGCCAGGGTATTTCTTCGAGGGGGCAGGCCGCACGTTCATCACAAGGGCGCTGCGACCGGGGGGTCTCATGGGCAGGCCGCTAGGGCACCGGGTGCCATTGCGGCCTGCACCATGAGCCTGTCAGGCGAACGCCGCTGAAACCTTGTCAGTTCCGCGCAACCGCTTCGCCGGTTTTTTCAACCAGATAAAGTTGATCAAGCGGAATGGACCGGCCGTCATCTTGCACGATGCGGCAATGGAACCTCTTGAGCCCGCGCGGGTTCGGCACGCCACAGGAGTGGGCAATCAGTCCGACCCCGTAGCGCATCTTCGTGACGAAGTTTTTCACCCTCAGCGATTTCTCTGTCGGATCCAGACCCCTTTGAAGCCGCGGGTTGTGTGTCGTTATCCCGGTCGGACAGGTGTTCTTGTTGCACTTGAGCGATTGAATACAACCGAGTGCGAACATGAAACCGCGCGCGGATGCGACAAAATCAGTTCCGGCGCAGAACGCCCAGGCCACTTCCGCGGGCGTAATCAGTTTGCCTGAGCAAATGATCCTGATCCGGTCGCGCAGCCCCTCCCGCTCAAGAATATCTACAACCATCGGGAGCGCTTCGCGAACAGGCAGGCCGACATTGTCCATCAGCGGCATCGGCGCGGCGCCCGTGCCACCATCGCCTGAATCGATCGCAATGAAATCGGGGGCAGATTCAATGCCGCGCCGCTTGATCTCATCACAGAAGCTCTCGATCCAGCCATATGCCCCAATCACGGTCTTGAAACCCACAGGCTTGCCGGTCACGTCCCGGATATGTCCGATCACATCCAGCAGATCGCCGACGCTCTCGATTTCAGGATGACGATTTGGGGATATGGAATCGGCTCCCGCCTCAATCCCCCGGATGGCCGCAATTTCATCCGTGACCTTTGCGCCTGGCAGGATGCCGCCCTTGCCGGGCTTCGCCCCCTGACTCATCTTCAGTTCGAACATGCGAACCTGTTCGTATGCGGCGACTTCACGAAGCCGATCGTCATTTATGGAGCCGTCGAGGTCCCGCACGCCGTATTTGGCAGTGCCGATCTGGAAGACGATGTCGCAACCACCTTCGAGATGATATGGGGAAAGCCCTCCCTCGCCGGTGTTAAGCCAGCAGCCGGCCAGCTTCGCTCCGTTCGACAGCGCCCGTATTGCAGGCCTGGAAATTGATCCGTAGCTCATTCCCGAAATATTTATGATCGACTGCGCCTCGTATGGGTGACGGCAATATGAGCCGATGGTCAGGGAAGGTGACGCTGTTGCATCTTCTTCCAGAGTGGGAAACGGGCAATTGACGAAGATCACGGTGCCCACGGGTGAGAGATTCCTCGTCGACCCGAAAGCCACCGTATTGTCGACGCCTTCGGAGGACCTGTAGACCCAGTCTCGTTCAGCGCGGTTGAACGGCATTTCCTCACGATCCATCGCAAAGAAGTATTGGCGAAAGAACTCTCCAAGGTTCGAGAAGAGCGACCGAAACCGGCCGATCACGGGATAATTCCTGCGGATCGCGTCCTCGGTCTGCGATACATCAATTGCGAAGAGCACGATCAGGACGACGACAGCCGCTCCCGCAAAAAGCACTATCAGTGTCGCCAAGAGCCCCATGGTCTGTGTCGTGAATGTTGCCAGGAAATCCATGTCTGTGAATGTACCGCCTTCGGAAGCATGTTTGATGAGTCAGGCCACGAGATTACGCAATGCCCCAGATACTCGCCAGTGTCCCGTATGTTCCTGCGTTGTCCTCAAAGATGTGGTTGTAACCGCATCGCTGTCGTATCATTTTAGTCCTCTGCTCGCTGAGGCTGACAAGCCGTTCAAGCCCCATCTCCCCAAGCCAGGGCCTCATGGAACCGACCGAACGAAAGCCATCGCTCGCGATTCTGATCGCTATCAGCGCCATAGGACCGATGGCATTGAATATCTTCATCCCTTCGATGCCAGGTATGCGTGCGGTCTTCGAGACAGACTACGCCGTCATCCAACTGACCCTGACCGGATATCTGTTCGCCATCGCCATCGCGCAGATCTTTCTTGGCCCGCTTTCCGACAGATTTGGCCGCCGTCCCGTACTCCTGTTCGGGATGATCCTGTTCATCGTCGGGAGCCTCGGTTGCATGGCCGCGACAACAATCACCGAGTTGATCATCGGGCGAGTGGTCCAAGCAACCGGCGGCTGCGCCGGGCTGGTCCTGAGCAGGGCAATCGTGCGCGATCTGTGGGATCGCGACACATCGGCAAGCATGCTTGGCTACATCACGATGGCGATGGTCCTTGCACCGATGTTCGCTCCAAGTATCGGCGGTTATCTCGATGTATGGTTTGACTGGAAGGCGAGTTTTGCCTTCATGGGGCTGCTCGGCATGATCGTGCTCGGTGCTTCCTGGCTGACACTGCACGAAACCATCAAATCGGTGCGGCCAATGCCGGGCATAGCCGGAATCTTCCGCGATTTCCGGGCGCTGTTGCAGATCCCCCTATTTCGCTCGAATGCGCTCAGCGGAGCGTTTGCTGTCGCCATCTTCTTCTCATTTCTCGCCGGGGCGCCATTCATTATGGAGCAGTTGCTCGGCCGATCCAAAATCGAATACGGGCTCTATTTCATGCTGTCTGCTGCCGGCTACATGACCGGCAATTACCTCTCCGGGCGTTTCTCGACGAAATACGGAACCGACACTATGGTCATCGCCGGCAACCTGGTTGCAGTAACCGGCGCCGGCCTGCTTGTGCTGTTTGCAATCCTGGGCATACTCAATCCGATCTCAATTTTCCTCCCCATGCTGATCATCGGTCTTTCGAACGGCCTCACGATCCCCAATACACTTGCGAATGCAGTAAGCGTCAGACCGGATATGGCCGGAGCGGCATCCGGCCTTGCCGGGTCACTTCAGCTCATCCTGGGCGGCCTGGGTACCCTGATTGTCGGATACTTCCAGGGCGACTCCCAATGGTCCATGACACTGACGATGACCGGGTTTGCATTGCTGTCACTGATCGCCGGCCTGTTCGCCATCGCTGATCGCAAACGGATCGAGGCCCAAGCTTAAAAGCGTAGCATTGGCGCCAGGAAACTCGCGCATACGTTGAATTTCAACGGGCGGACACGTGGCCCAAAAGGTAAACGCGAACATGATGTTGGCCATCTCTGCCCTGAAATCGCCACATACAGTTCCAAAAACGGCCCCATCACCAAGCAACTATTTCGACTCGGGGTTGAACAGCCTCGGGCTTAGGTGGGCGAATTCGGCAACAAGACAATCCATAACAGCCGTTTTCGATAAAGCAGTGTGTGGCGTAGGAGGAGTCCAGCATGGCAAGCAAGAAGCCAAGGCGTAAGTCGGTCAAGGCTGAAAAGGCCGATGAATCGCCCAAGTTTTTGCTGGAAGACGAAAATGGCGAAACCGGTGCCGACGTCATGGCGCTGGCGCAGGACGAAAGCTCCCCGATTGATGACGACACGTCCGAACAGCCCGTCATTGACCAAGATCTGGACTTCGGAGACGACGACGAAGCCGACTGGCCTGAGCGCGAAGATATACGCGATGGTCTGATCGGACACGTGCGCAAGCGTTTCGGAATAGACCCGGATGTCGCAGAGCGCGCCATCAACGATATTCTCAGGATCGCCTGACCTCCCCCAACCCGACAGGATTCGACCTGCAATCAGACAGATGCTCTAATCGGCCCTAACTCAAAGGTCGATTGGAGAGATATGCGTTTACTCAGAAACGTCGCTATTTCGATCTGCATGTTGCCGTGTCTGATCTCGTTTTCGGTGGCAGAGGGCCTTCGCGGGCAGGAAAAGCAGCTTCTCGGAATGACCGAGGACAGCTGGGTGCATTTTCGCGACTTCAATGGCCGGCAGCTGATCTACTTCACCCACCTGGAAGTCTACAGGTGCGGCATCACCAAGGTCCGCTACAGCCTGAATTCAGATGCATTGGACCAGGAATACTCCCTGCAGCCCTGCAATCCCGAGAATCCAAACGCTGTCACGACAGATCGTCCATACATTTCGCTGCCATTAGGCACAGCCAAGTCGATCAGCGTCGAAATTACCTTCGAGGACGGAACCAAGAGCGGGATTGTCCGGAAGACACCGTAGCTAAAAGGGTGTGCAGCAGGGAATAACTCCTCCCCTATTGTGTCACAATAGAGAGATCAGCAGAGACCGCCCTTTGTTTGTTGCGTCCAGTCAAAATGGCGCGTCCGGATCAACAGGAAGCAAAAACAGCCACGATGGCGGATTTTCTGACCGAGTTGGAACGATGCATTCCTTACCTGAGGCGGTATGCACGGGCACTCGTACGTGATCCGCAAGTGGCCGATGATTTGGTTCAGGACTGTCTGGAACGGGCAATTGACCGGCGCAATCTCTGGCGAGGTACCGGGCCACTGAGATCGTGGCTTTACGTAATCATGAAGAACATTCATCGCAATGAGCGGAGGAAGTATGCGTCTCGCCCCACGATTGTATCGGTCGATGATGCGCCTTCGTCACTTGCAACTCCTCCCGGGCAAGATGGCCGTGCGGCACTGCGCGATGTGTTGTCGGCCCTGGATGATCTCAGTGACGACCACAGGGACGTGGTTATCCTGGCTGCAATCGAAGGGCTCCCCTATTCCGAGATATCCCAAGTTCTGGACATTCCTATCGGCACAGTAATGTCCCGTCTTTCGCGTGCGCGCGACGCGCTGATCGGTGCCATCGACCCTGAGTCCTTGCAAGATACAAAGAGGCAGCGGTGATAGGTCAGGAAGATAAATCGGTCACCGAAGACCTTCTCAATGCGTTCGTTGATGGACATCTCGACGACTGCGAACGAGAGCGAATTGCCAACGCCTTGAGCGAGGACGCGTCCCTCGCCGAGCGCATCGACCGTTGGCAGAGCACTCGCGACCGCCTGAGAGCCCTCCACGACCCTGTTCTTGACGAGCCACTGCCCGCCCGATTTTGTACGGAGCGCAATCCGGGCCTGTTCGAGCCACTGAAGAAGCGACCGAATACCTCCGCGCGCATCGCTGCCGGCTTTGTACTGCTTCTGCTTGGCGGACTGACAGGCTGGTTCGGTCATATGGTGTATGTGAACCAAACAGCTAATCCTGATCTCGTGTTGACTGACCGAGCGCTTTCCGCCCACGCGGTTTACACGATCGAGGTCAGACATCCGGTGGAAGTCGGCCAGGATGATGAACAGCATTTGGTCGCCTGGCTATCGAAGCGGCTAAACCATCCACTAAAGGCCCCCGACCTCTCTTCAACCGGATTCAAACTGGTTGGCGGGCGGCTGTTGCCGGCCGCCGGGCGCCCTGCTGCACAGCTGATGTATGAAGACGCAACCGGCCTTCGGCTCACCCTTTATGTCGGCAACAATCCGAGCAACAAGGAAACCGCATTCCGGTTCGTGAGTGAAGACGGTCTAAATGCCTTCTACTGGCTGGATCGAGAAATCGGATATGTCATCGTTGCGGAGGTGGAGCGCGATCGACTCCTCGAAGTTACAAAATTGATCTACCAGGCTTTCGGCGGACCAGAATGGAATTGAACAGCAGTCTCCAACTGCCATGCGCGACGAAGTGATACTCGATTGCCAATCTCAAAATTTCAAATAGAGCTTCAATCCGACATGCGAGGCCTTGAAACCCAGCCGCTCGTAAAACCGCAAGGCATCCGGTCTTTCTGCGTTGGTCGTCAACTGCACCATGACACAATCACGTTCCCGAGCCTGCGCAATGGCCCATTCGAACATACGCTCGCCCATTCCCTGTCCCCGGAATGGCCGATCTATCCGCACACTCTCGATAAGAAGTCGGGTTCCGCCGCGAAATGAGATGCTGGGAATGAACGTCAGTTGCATTGTGCCAACGAGGTCACCATCCCGTTCCGCCACGACCAGCATGTTTTTCTGTCCTTCAGACAACTCCTGGAAGGCATCAATGTATGACTGCGGTAACGGATCGGCATACTCCTCCCGCTGCGCACCCAACGCGTCGTCCGCGAGCATGCGGACAATGTCAGGCAGATCCTCGCGCCTGGCACGCCTGAACAATAGATTTTCGCCCATCACGTCTGCCTCGTTCGGCCAGGAACCGGCAAGGTGAATTTCCAACGCCTTTTCCGGCAGTCTTGGAACCTTCCGTCAGGCATGCATGATACTCCGTCGATATACAGGGCCATCCATTGGTGAAGAACGTCACATGAAGCTACTTACAACAAGACGGATCAACGGTCTCAGACAGTTTACCGGGCTCGTTCTCTTTACATACGTAACGACACACTTCGCCAATCACTCACTCGGCCTCGTATCGATTGAATTACAGGAATCTGCCAAGGACGGGTTCATGACGGTCTGGCGGTTTCCTCCATTCAGCGTGTTGCTCTACGGGTCACTGCTTATTCACATCCTGATTGCTCTTCGTGCACTCTATCTCAAATCGACCCTGAAAATGTCGTTCTGGGAAGGCGCGCAACTGGTCCTGGGTCTGATGCTTCCGGTGCTGCTCGCCGAGCACATACTGGCGACCCGGGCCATCGACGAAGTGTACGGGCTGACGGCAACCTATTATCTCAACGTGCTTGTCTTCTGGCATTTCGAGCCGATCAAGGGCGTAATCATCGCTGCCGCCATGATCGTTGCCTGGATTCACGGTTGCATCGGATTGCATTTCTGGCTCCGGCTACGGCCCTTCTATCACCGCATCGCACCATATCTTCTCGTCGCCGCCGTTCTCCTACCGACGTTTGCGCTGCTGGGATTCATTTCAGCGGGAAGAGAAGCAGTACCCCTACTGGAAGACGCGGACTGGGTCGCGGCGATCCAAGCGAAATCAGGGCAACCGCACCCCGAGTCTATCGCATTCCTGAACGAGTGGACTCCAATCATCCGGATTGGATTCGTAGGTTTAATCTTTGCTGTGTTCGTTGCCAGAGCAATCCGGCTGTTCAGGCGCAAGGCGGAGTCGGTGAGACTGATTTATCCTGGTGACCGCGTCATTCAGATGAAGAAGGGTATGACAGTGCTGGAGGCAAGCCGCCTGAATGGCCTTCCGCACGCATCGGTCTGCGGCGGGCGCGGACGATGTTCCACGTGCCGTGTCAGGGTAGGTGCAGGCCTAAATCTGCTTCCCGCTGCCGAAGAAGGCGAACAGAAGGTCCTCGCCCGCATTGGTGCCAACCGGAATATCCGGCTGGCCTGCCAACTGCGCCCGGTTTCTGAAACGGAAGTCGTACCGCTGCTGCCGCCGAACATCGCACCCAGCGCACAATCGGGACGCCCGAAATACATTCACGGGGAAGAAAGGGAGATAGCGATCCTGTTCGCCGATCTTCGCGGCTTCACGACGATCTCGGAGAAGAAACTTCCCTACGATGTTGTCTTCATTCTGAACCGCTATTTCGCTGAAATGGGCGCGGCCATCGAGGCATCCGGCGGATATGTCGACAAATTCATCGGCGACGGCATCATGGCACTCTTTGGTATCGAAGAAGGTTCCGAGGCCGGGTGTCGCGCATCGCTCACCGCTGCCCGGCGCATGCTGGACCGACTGGAGACCATAAACTCCGAACTCAAGAACGACCTTGAGGCACCTCTCCGGATCGGCATCGGGATACATTCGGGGGCCGTCGTCGTTGGCGAAATGGGCCACGGGCGGGCAACATCGGTCACCGCCATCGGCGATCCTGTAAACACGGCAAGCAGGTTGGAGGCGATGACAAAGGAGGCCGGTGTGCCGATTATCATATCCGAAGCGGTTGCCGCGACCGCGAACATCGGAAATCTGGATGTACTGCAACGGGAAATTGAAGTGCGCGGGCGAAGTGAACCGCTGAGCATCTTACTGATCGAAGATCGCCACATGCTGCCGGGGAGTACGGCAATCAAATCCGATGCTGAGGAAAAAGCCAGAAAGTCCGCCTAGCCCCGGTCGGTTGCGGAATGGCCAAGTTCCCTCAGATACGTGAATATCCGGCCGTCAACACATGCCAGACCGCAAAAAATGACAAGCATTCCAAGCATAGCCTCCACCGTAAGTTCTTCCGCAAGAAACCAGACTCCTAGAACGATCGCGCTTACCGGGATAAGGAACGTCACAAGAAGGAGGTTGGTCGCGCCCGCCGCGGCGAGAATCTTGAAATACAGGATGTAGGCAAGAGCCGAACTCAGAACGGCAATCGCGATGACCGCGGACAGTACGTCCAGGCTCGGGACCGTCACTGGAATTCCTTCGAAAAGCAATGCCATCGGCAGAATGATGATCGATGACGCGGTCAACATGCCTGCCGCTGTCACCACGGGTGAGTGCTTGCTGAGCCGCCGCCCGTAGACGCCGGCGAAGGCATAGCTCAGCGCCCCGACGAGAATAGCGGCCTGTCCGACAATCTGGCCGCTGTCCAGACCACCGAAGACGTCCGGTCCCATGAGGATGGCGACCCCTAGCAGGCCGAGTATTACGCCGGCGAGACGTGCCGCGGTCATTCGCTCATCCGTCGTCAGGAAGTGTGCCACGACGACCGTGAACAGTGGTGTTGTTGCATTGAGTATCGAGGCCAAACCAGCGCCGATAAATGTCTGGCCCCAAACCATCATTGTGAACGGAATGGCATTGTTCAAGAGACCCATAATGGAAAACTGGATCCACGTGACCTTGTCCAGTTTGATCCTGGCCCCCGTCGCGAATGCGTAAATCCACAACGCCAAAGCACCGAGCGATACTCTGAAAAACACGACGGTCAACGGCGGCAACTCTCGCAATGCCACTTCGACAAAGAAGAACGAACCACCCCACAGAATGGACAGGGCAATTAACAGCACCCACTCGGTTCTGCCCATTCCCTTCACCATCGCTTCTTCTCCATAGAATTTCGGCATTACCGAGATAAGCGCACTGTTGTCAGGTAACCACCCGTTTCGTGCGCAATAACGTTTCATTCACCCGGTGATAGAAAATTCGTGATTGGCCTTTAAAACGCCGGGCTCAACACCATCTATCAGTGGAAATCGCCCGTTCGGCATGAATGAGCGATTTCAGAGGCAATAGATTGGGCTGGGCCATGTTTCATCAGCCAGAAGCAGAACAGGTCATATCGGATGCGCGGCGCGCCCTGCGGCATTCCGATCGCGTTAATGCCGATTTCCGAAGACGGATTGCCCGTTTGAAGGAAATTGATCGTCTATCCGCCCGCGCGATGGATGGATCGGAGCTTCATTTTCTCGCAAATCACATTCTGAGATCGTGAGAATTCCTCAGTCGACGGCGATTGAGCCGTCATGATTGCTGAGGAACATAGACAATATCTTCCTTACCTTTGATCCGCTGCTTCGGGCAGCGTCGCCTTATTTCAGAATCAAGCAGTTGAGCCGTTCGACCGCTTAGCGCCAGAGCCTGATCGTGTCCCATAGCGGGCGCACCAGATCCGGACATTTCACGCAATACTGCGGCGCGGTACTGAGGCAATCCCAGCGACGTTCTGACACCCGCAGCAATTCTGTAGCGTGGTTGCAGGTTGGTGCAGGATGTCTGCCCGCGTTCAGCTATCCACTTTCGCATGTCTGGCGCCAACGGGGCCACCTTAGGTCCGGCCAGACAGCCCGCCAAGGCTCCCGCGACGATCCAGATGAGCGCAATATCTTTGAGAATTCGTACGATTTTCCAAGTCTCCGGCATCTTCCAAGGAGTCGGGTCGCATTCATCAGATTAGCTGACAGCCCGCACAGACCCTGTCTGATAGCATTGTTCACATTGTGGCCCAATCACATTCTCTGGATGTTATCGCAAGGCTGGTGATCTCTGGTCTTGCCGGTGAAATCCGTTCGGGAGTCTCGTGCACGGCATGCGTGTCGCTGGCCTCAACCTCACCTTCCGCTCGGTGGTGCAGCAGTATTCGAATCAGTCATATCTCCATGCCGTAAATTTATACTTTCCTCACCACCGCGTTTCCGGGGGATTGCGGTGTCATCCGGAGCGTTTCCTGTGGAATCCAGGCGCGCCAGCGACGGCTACATTCCCCTCCCCGTCCGCATGTCGAAGTGGTGGCAGCGCGGGCAAGACGAGCGTGATGTTTCCCCGAGTGCCAGCGATCTTGAGATCAGTGTCGATCAGGATCTGCGCGACAACTTCAAGGACTGGTCACCTGGCCGCATTGCGCTTTGCGAGGCCATCTGGGGGAAAGGCTTCATAGGTCCGAGCGCCAGTGGTTTCGTCCGCAAGATCCTGGCGCCTGCCCGGATCAACTCGCGAAAGTCAGTTCTCGATCTGAATGCCGGCCTCTGCGGGACACCACTCACGATGGTGCGTGAATCCGGCGTTTGGATCGATGCATTTGAACCGAATGAATCCCTGGTACGGCACGCTAGGAAATTCGTCGCATCGAACCCGCTGGGAAAACAAATCGATCTTCGCCATGCCGACTTCGCCGGCCTGGAAATCGCGCCCGTCAGGTATCACCTGATAATCAGCCGTGAATCGCTGTTCGCCACACGATTCAAGAGCCGCATCCTGGAACAGGTCGCACTGGGTTTGAAGAACGACGGCCAATTCATCTTTACAGATTATGTGGTGCAAGGCGGAACCGAAGGTTCCGAAGTCGTCGACAGTTGGATGTCAACGGAGCCTGACTCGGTCTTCCCTTGGACGCTGGCCGAATACACAGCGGCAATGAGTGACTCCGGCCTCGCCGCCGTCTCCATCGAAAACCTTACGAGTTCAATCGTGCCACTGATCAACACCGCCTGGCACAGACTCATGCGCAATATCCAAAAAGGGGTCCTGGACCGCGATGTTGTCGACCACATCATGTTCGAAGGCGAAATCTGGCTCAATCGCATCAAGGCAATGAATGACGGCTCACTGAAGTTGCTTCGCGTTCACGCCAAAAAATCTGCAAAACCGGTCCAATGTGTCGAGAGAGAAATCGTCGAGATCTAGCGAGGTCCCTCAGATCACCATTCGCAACAGCCACACACTACCGGCCCCCACCAGCATGGCTACGATGATATTCCTGCTTAACGCTGCAGCGATTGCGGCAAGGGCGGCGGCCGTTGTCTCTGCGATACCGGTCATCAACGCCTGGGGAACAACGATTCCAATCAGGATCGAGCCCGGAAGCGCATTCATGGCGGCCGCCATCCGTCCCTTTCGGGGAAGTCTCGCACCAATCAGAAACCCGGCAATCCTCAAGCCATACGTCACGGCGGTCATTGCCAGAATGACGACAACGGCCTCAGGCATTCTGATCCGCTCCGGCTAATCCGCCGACAACCGCTCCTGCGATACCAGCCGCAACGACATGCCAGGTCCCTTCCGGCCAAATCATGTATGTCAGAACTGCCACCGCAGCAGCAGCCAACCAAGGCAAAAGGTCTCGCTTCCCGCGCCACATGCTCACGATCAATGCAACGAAAACGGCGGTGAAAACAAAGTCGATACCATAAGAGGCCGGGTCGATCAGAATGGCACTTCCGAGCGCAGCGCCGGCTACGGTCGAGCAAACCCAACTGAGATAGAGAACCAGTCCCGTCCCGACAAAGAACGCTGGACCGGCGCGACCCCTGCCGGCTTCTGCCATCGTCAATGCCCAGTTCTCGTCAGCAGCAAAAAACATGGCGAGAAGGGCCTTCCCCCGCGCAACATCCTTGAACGTCGCAGCCAAAGAGCCTGTAATGAGGATCAGCCTGAGATTTATGACAAACACGGCAAACACGATCGTCCCGACCGCAAGCGGCGCCTGCCAGAACTGCAGGGCTGCAAATTGAGAGGCGCCTGCGTAAACCGACCCGCTCATGAGCGCGACCAACCACACGTCCAACCCAGCCTGAGCGGCGAGGACGCCGAATGCTATCCCATATACGGCAACCGAAACGCAGATCGGCAGGCATGCCGCAACGCCGCGACGAAACTCATGCCAGGTACTTTCTGTATCACCCTTCATATCACTGGGCGTTGCCGCGTGCAGCCAGCGCCTTGTCGCTCATTGCTTCGAGGCGGGGCATGTCGCGCAAATTGAGATCGCGTTGGGGGAACGGAATTTCGATGCCCTGCTCCCGGAACGTCTTGTCGATTTCAAAGCACATATCGCTGGTAACCGACAGACAGTAACCGATGTCTTTCAGGAACACGCGGATCTCGAAGTTCAATGAAGAGTCCCCGAACCCACGAAACAGCACCGTTGGCTCCGGTATGGCGAGAACATCCGGATGACTTCTCGCAATCTCTAGAAGCAACTGACGGACCAAGCCAGTATCAGAGCCGTAAGCTACCCCGACCGGGACTATGATCCGGCCTCTTGCATCCGAGTGAGTCCAGTTCATGACCGTGCCGGAGATCAGATCCGAATTCGGGACGATAACGGAGGCATGGGCAAAGGTCTCAATTTCGGTGGAACGCACCTTGATGCGTCGAACGTAACCCTCATGACTTCCGACCACGACCCAGTCACCGACACGGATCGGTCGCTCAACCAGCAAGATGATTCCCGAAACGAAATTGTTCACGACGTTCTGCAGGCCGAAACCGATACCAACAGAGAGTGCACCGGCGATGATTGCAAGGTTGGAAAGATCGAGGCCAGCGGCGGAGATGGCGATAACTCCACCGCCGATGACGCCGATATAGCCAACAGCTGAACGGATCGAGTTCTTTACACCGGAGTCGAGGCGCGTGTGGATCAGCACCCGCTGTTCGATTTTGCGCTGTAAGAATCTGGTGACCGTCAGGACAACCGCGAACAGGGCCGCCGCATATAGGACCGCTGTCGGAGAAATCCGGACCGTGCCGATTTGGAATCCCTCGAGGGCCTTATTGGTCCAGTCACTGATGTCATCCCAGCCGGTGCCCCATATCAGTAGAAGCGCTACGATACCGGCAGCCAGCAGGAGGGCATCGACAATCAGCAAAATGAGCCAGCCACGGCGTGGGCTCGCGGCATCCGGTGTGATCGATGCGTCCTGATGGATCAGCCAGTGCACCGCGTCCCTGATCACGTGATGCACGAAGACAAGCATAATGATCACGAGCACACTGACAGCACTACGCCCTATGCCGAAACGAGCAAGTTCTTCGTAGCCTGTCGCTGCGGCGATAACGATGACCAGAGTGCCAACCACCATGGGAACGCGAAGTGCAGACCAGAGTGGAGTTGATTGTTCAGGATTGCCCGCTCCTACCGGTGACGCTCCGACAGGCGTCTTGGAGGCAACGACGACGGCCGACCAAAGTCGCTTGCCGAGGAGGGAAAATACGGGAATTGCAAAAAAAGCCGCGGCGACCATGGCAATGACGGACGCCGTTTCCCTATGAACTCCGAATGACTGTCCGGCAGCAAAAAAGAAGGCATAGAACGCAACAACGGTCGAGACTGCGAACAACCGGTTGTAGATCGCCCTCGCCTCGGCATCCTCGAACGGGAACAACCGTTCACTTGTCCTTACGGGCGCGAAACAAGCGCCCAGCAGCGCCACTGTTATCGTGTACCAGATCGAGATAATCAGCAGCGCTCTCAGGAAGTCTGCCCATTGCAGGTCGGATGGCGGTCTCGCGTCGAGGATCAGAAATACGAGAACAAGCGCCGGCAAAATGATGACGCACCGTCGCAGGAAACCGATCAGCGCCCTGACGCCGGGCAATTGATCGACAGGAGAGTGCTGCACAGAACGCAACAGCCATGGCCTCGCGACCGAACCAACGAACGCCGACAACAGTATTGCAAGCCCGATTGTTATGGCCGTACCGGTTCGATCAGACGCGACCCAACTCCATGATCGCGGGAGAATGCCCGCGAGGCCCGACACCCCTTGAGCAGCATCTTCCGCCGCGTTCAACCATGTTTCGGCTGCAAGCGGGTTCGCGGACCGCGTCAGGAGCCGGTCTGCCAGTTTCTGGCGTTTTCGTGCCGACAACTCGCTGAGCAATGTGGACGCCTTTGCAACCGTCAATTCGGCGCGCTTCAGTTGACCAGTGAGTGCAGATAGATTCTCATTCAGGCGCTGTCGCTCGTTAGCGACGTCCTCTGGTTCCTGACCGGACTTGGGCACCTCACCAAGCGCATCCACAAGAGCCTGTGCGGGCTCGATCTGCGGTCGTAACTGCGTCTCTAACTCAACAGCGGACGCTCGGATGTCCTCTATCTCGGTTCGCAATCGGGCCGTATCGCGCGCATCGAGCCGAAAGGCACCAATCGCTTCGCCGATACGCTCTAGCCGCGCCGACCATTGCTGCAGTTGAGCCTCGGCGGCAAGCGCCGGCCTGGTTTCCTGCGCGCCTGCATGACTGACGGCAAAGGCAAGAAGGCAAACGAATGTCGCCAGATGCACTGCAGGGAGGAAAATTCGGATCTGGATCATTGAATCGGCTTAATGGTCGCTACTGTGGCGGGTTTATACCAATGCATGAGGCGGTGTCACGTGTTCCTGTTTTGCTCAGGTCACGTCAAATTTATCGGCCATCCTGATCGAGGACGCTCATATTTACGTATTCAATGAGATTCTTTGAAAATTTGGATTTCAGCAGAGACCGAAAATGACTGAACAAGGTTCCATAGGAGTCACGCGACCACCTCACGGGTGGCAGACTTGGGCGGGACTCCTGTTCTTCCTGACAATCTGCTTCGGCATTGCCGCCATCGGTGGAATGGCCACCTCCGCCAGCGTCTCTGCCTGGTATCCGACACTAATCAAACCTCCGTTCAATCCCCCCGACTGGGTCTTTGGTCCAGTCTGGAGCGTACTCTACCTGCTGATCGCAATCTCCGGCTGGCGAGTGTGGCTTCGGCGCGGGTTCTCCGGCGCTCCGGCCGCGATGGCTCTGTACGGCGGGCATCTCATTGCGAACCTCGCCTGGTCACTTATCTTTTTTGGCTTGCGTTCCCCGGGGCTCGCACTGATCGATATTGCAGTGCTCCTTGTCTTGATCGGCTTTAATATACGTGCCTTCTCCAGAATCGACGAGATAGCCGCAACACTCCTGTGGCCATATTTCGGATGGGTGAGTTTTGCAGCGTTTCTCAATTTCTCGATTTGGATTCTCAACTGAGCTGAATCCCTACAAAACTGCGCTGCTGACGCTTGGCCTGTGCGCTGCTGCCATTCTCGCGCATCCCGCTGCGGGAAAGACGTCAACCGTTCCGTCCCTTGACGTGCTTGCGCGCGCCGATGTCTGGCCCTCTCTCTCGGGCGCGATATTGTACAAGAACCGCCTTTGGGTCGTTAACTCGGTCAAAGGGCGGAATCACAATTCTGCCGATCTCTATTCATTCGATCCGGCGAACAATTCGTTCCGCTACGAGCATCACTTATTCAGCCAAGACGCCGGCGATCCGACCATCCATGCCGGAAGGCTCTACTGGCCTCTTGAGGACGATCGTTTCAGCCTCGGTTGGGGAGGATTTGCTGCGACCAACGGAGCTGATTGGTTCAATGGGACGATCCCCGGCCGACAGATCTTTCACACACATGCGATGACGTCGGACGGCAATCTCCTGTACGCATCGAATTCCGGCTGGAACGCAAAACTAAACATATCAAGCGACGGCGGACTGACCTGGAAGCAGATATACCAGCATCCGACACCGCCAGGCGTCGTCAGCCGGTTCACAAGCTTGACCGCACTCAACGGTGCCTTGTTGGCACAATTGATTGTTCGCGGGAGTCCGCGGATGACGGTATTTCGCAACGGCAAACTGAGCGACCTGAAGGAATGGCCGAAAGGCAGAACGCTGTATGGAGATGCCGTGCACGGCCGCCGCTATTACGCGGCGATCAGCGGGCGAAATGGACAGACTGAAATCTGGTCTACAGACGGTTACTCTTCAGAACAAATCGACCGATCCGCCATGAAGGGAAATGCTGTCGACCTGGCGAGCACAGCCGACGCATTATGGGCGGTAAGTGCACATGGCGGTTCCGGGTCGGTCTGGAAAATGCGTGCCAACGGCGAATGGCGTGAGACATTCCGATTATCTGGCGGATACCCCCGCCAGATAATTCTCACAGGCAAACATATTCTTGTTGTCGGAGATGGAAGTGACGGTAAGGGCACACTCTGGGGCAGCCAGATTGCTGTGGACGTTGCAGACAAGCCAGCCACAAAGCAGACAGTCACAGGGAAATTTGATCATCGCGCTACTATCACCAATTGGCAGACTGCCGGTGCCCAACTTGACCGGCTTCTTGCATCACCGGACCGTTATCGGAGCGAGCAGCGAAATCTTCGTGACACCGTTTACCGAATGGCTGTCTCCCGCCCTCCGGATGGGTTCTTCAAAGCCCGCCTGGAGCGCTTGCTTCCGGAGAAGACAATCAGCCTGATCGGTGGCCAGGTGCGTGTCGCCGCCGCGGGTTATGCCCGATGGGTTCTGTTATGGGGAATGGGACTTTCGCGAAAAGGTCGGGTACCGTTGGAGCTCATTTCAGCACCCTGGTCGTCAAAACCAAACCGCGCGGAGAAGTACTTTGATCCGGCACCGGCTACTCTCTGGGCAGTGCGGGCATCCGGGCAAAGGGATCGCGCAACGGTCGACACCCTCGTCTCCCGCCTGTCATCAACAGCGGATCCCAAATGGTTGAAGGTCCAGATTGCCGCAACACTGAAGGCACTGACAGGACGGCCATTCAACACCGACACAACTCGGTGGACGAAATGGTGGCGCAATGCCCGAAGCACCTGGCCCCCAGATTAGATCGTGGCTGCAGTCTGAAATCTCAAAATACCGCGTGACGCGCTCGGACTATTCGGCAGCCAAGTTCACGTCCGCAAATTTCCGATTTCCTCCGGGGCACTCGCCGCCCCCATTCCAGATTGTGTCTTTCGTCACCGCATCCTTCAGATTGACTGAATTCCGCTGAGACCCGGGCATAACGGCACCAGATAGGTCTGCGCCTGTAAAGTCGACACCGGAGAGATCGGCATCAAGGAAGCATGCACCCTGAAGATTTGCTCCGGCAAAGTTCACCTCAAGTAGCTTTGCTCCTCTGAAGCTGGTCACTTCAAGGTTGGCGCCGGTGAAGTCCACGCGTTCGGAAACCGTCGACGAGAAATCGGACCCACTCAACATGGCGCCCGCAAAATCGACTGAGACCAGACGGCTCAAAGAGAAACTCACCCCCCGGAGATCCCGGTCGGAGAAATCCATATGCTCCAGAACGAGACCGACATACCGTCCCTTCTCGTTCTCCGCCAAATATGGCTTTTCGACAATGCCGGCATGAGCCTGAGTGGCAAAACCCGCTCGCGGTTCTACAAGAAGATTGATTGCCGCATAAGAAGTAAACGCGAAAAATAGAAGTACGAACCCTGACATCCTGACAAACATGATGTCCTCCTGAAGAGCCGCGTCCCTCCGCATCGCGGCATTTCCGTTCGCGAGCCCCTACTCGCCTAAGTTGCACAATTATAGGATGTTTTCCGGCGGCGGCTGTTCACCTCGGCGAGATGGAACTTCACATTCTCGTTCCCCATCGCAAGACTTGGCAACCTGCGCAATCACTCAGAAAAGCGCCAAAATCCCATTGCATTCAACCCGCCGCAATTGCAGAATTGCGTTGTGTTTAGAGGACTTAGGACATGTCAGTTCTGAATGAAAGTGAGTTGTCCTTCTTCGGGGAAAACGGGTACCTCGTCGTTGAGAATGCCGTGACGACCGAAGAGTTATCCAATCTGCGAACCACCTTTGCGGAATGGGTTGAGGAGAGCCGAAATCACAATGAAAACTACGGTGAAACGGTAGACGGGCGACCCCGCTTCGACCTCGAGGACAGGCACAGCGCGGCTTCCCCGAAGCTCCGGCGCGTCAATTCACCAGTCGAAATTTCGAAGGCTTTCTACAACGTGATGGCGAACAGCCGAATGACGGACTGTGTTGCCGATCTCATCGGGCCAAACGTCAAGTTTCACCATTCCAAGATCAATTCGAAACTGCCTGGCGGCGCCACGGCCGTCAAATGGCACCAGGACTTTCCTTTCACCCCCCATAGCAATGATGACCTGATTACCGCTCTGTTGATGCTCGATGACGTTTCAGAGGTGAACGGTCCCCTTGAAGTCCAGCCCGGCACTCACAAAGGCCCCATACACTCGCTTTGGCATGACGGTTCGTTTACCGGAGCCATCGATGAAGCCGTCGAGGACGATTGCCGTGCCGCATCCAAGCTCTGTACCGGATCGGCAGGTTCAGTCTGCCTCATGCATACGAGGCTGCTGCATGGTTCCGCCGTAAACCTGTCGCAGGCACCACGAACGCTTTTCATTTGCGTGTACTCCGCCGACGACGCGGTGCCCTTAAGTCCTAATCCGGTACCGAGCAAGTTTGAGGGGCAAATCGTTCGTGGAGAGCGCACCGGCCGGGTCCGATCTATCGACTACCAAGTTGAACTTCCGCAAAAGCCGTCGAGCGCATCGTTCTTTGCCCAACAGGCCGGCCAAGATTCAATGCAATAGGCGCTCGCATGACGACGAGCAATACATCGCGAATCTGAACAGTGCGCGAGATCGAAACATTAACCGAATCTTAGGGATGAATACATTTCGCGCGTCCGGATTCAGAAAATTACAATGGGCGACAGCGATACTGCGGCAAAATTAATAAGGGGACCGTCATGCGCAAATCATTGCTGCTTACACTTGGGCTGGCCGCTGTCATCTTTGCTGAGTCAGCCTCAGCCAGTCAAAGTCGCTACGAGCGGCCGGGAACCACGGAACTGCTTCGCCTAGCCGATCCCTGGCTCTGGAGCAAGCCTGATCCCGAAATGCAAAGCCGCCACGTTCAGGAACCGAAGCGGACACGCGTCGCTTCCATCAGCCGGGCCAACTTCTCGCGCTGGGAACATGGTGAGGGCACGCGTCGTCGCGTGAAGTTCACCGGCGTTCACAAGCCTGGCAGCGTCGTCATCAGCACGAAACGCCGGAAGCTGTGGTACGTGCTGCACGATGGTGATGCCATCGAATACGGTATCGGCGTCGGCCGCCTGGGATTCACGTGGGGTGGCATGGAGCGCATTTCGCGCAAAGCCAAATGGCCTGCATGGGTGCCGCCCGCAGAGATGCGCAAAAGGCAGCCTGGATTGCCGCGGCGCATGGAAGGCGGCCCGCGGAACCCCCTTGGTGCCCGCGCGCTGTATCTCGGCAATACGCTTTATCGGATCCATGGCACGAACCAGGCGCACACGATTGGCCAGGCCATGTCGAGCGGATGCATTAGGATGATGAACTCTGACGTCGTTGATCTGTACAAGCGGGTGCCCATTGGAGCGACTGTCTACGTCTACCAATGACACGGAACTCCTGACCAAACCGTCAGGCTTTCAAAATGCCGGCAAGCGGACCGCTTGTCGGCATTTTCAATTCTGAATTTCTCCGGGCAAGCGCGAAGCCAGAAGCCTCAGACTATGCGCCAGAAAAAGGCCCGGACCATCCTCGGGGTCTGCAGTTGTCAGACACAGTGCAAGAACGTTCCGGGCTTCGTCCTCTGTCAACGCAGACTTCATCAACAATCCAGCGGCCTCCACGTTCTCGAGCGGATTCCCGTGCTTCGCGAACCATGCAACGGGGTCATCAACATCAATCATCCTGAAGAGTGATACGAGATCGAGTTTGCCGGCCTGCCCGGCTTCGATCCGGCCCGCTAGCCGCAACAGGATTTCTTTTCTGATTTCAGGATCAATATCTTGGTTCTGCTTATCTGCCTCTGGCATGCTGTCCTCTGCATCGAGCATTTTGGTATTGAGATCGATATCTCAAACCGGGATGTTCGTCACTCAATCTGAGCAAAAGGTAGGAGACCATGAACAGTCCCCACGGCATTTACCCAATGCTCTATGCGTTTTTCACAAATGACGGCTCGCTCGACCGCGAGGCAATGCGCGCTCAAACGAACGCGATGATCTCCGCCGGAGCGCATGGGATAGCTGTCCTCGGCCTGATTACGGAGGTCTCCAAACTTGATTCCGATGAACGCAAATCCATCATCGAATGGTGCGCTGAAGATATTGCCCAGAGGGTACCACTTGCTGTCACCATTGCTGGCGAAACACCCGAAGAGCAGATTGAACTCGGACAGTTTGCATGCGACGCCGGCGCGGATTGGCTGGTACTGCAACCGCCCCAGAAGTCGAAGCCCAGCGAACTGGATCTGATCAGGTTCTACGACCGCGTTATGTCTCCACTCGACGTCACAATCGGGATTCAGAATGCACCCGAATTTCTAGGCGTCGGCCTGTCGCCATACGGCGTAAGACAGCTTCACAGGCAGAATGAGAATTTTACAGTGATGAAGGGCGAAGGGCCGGTTTATCAGGTCCGCCGCTTCATTGACTCCGCCGATGGCAATATCGCCATATTCAACGGTCGAGGTGGACTCGAACTGCCTGACAATCTCAGAGCCGGTTGCGCCGGAATGATACCGGCCCCGGATTGCGCCGACATCCAGATTCAAATCTACAATCAATTTCGATCCGGCGAATTTGGCCACGCGGACGCTCTCTATAAGGAAATCCTTCCAGTCATCGTCTTTGCAATGCAATCCATCGACTTCGCCGTCAGCTATGGCAAACAGATTACGGCAGAGCGGCTCGGTGGAGAGTTCAGACCCCATTCCCGTTCGCCATGCCTGGCAATTGATGAGTTTGGAGAGGGATGCCTGGAGAACCACACAGCACTACTCCCGAGAGTTTTCCTGCAACCCGCCAATCCAAACTGAATCTGAGAAAACGATCGCCGTACGGTCGGACAACTGACGCCGGTCACCTCCCCTGAGCAACCTCAGACAGGCGGTTTAGGCATCACCGCAATTCGGCCCTAAGCCGGGTGTTCGACGTCTTCCATTGCCTTTTCGATAAAATGACAAGCAACGAGCCGACCGGATTCGGATTTCAGATCGGGCCGTTCGGTGGAACACTGGGCTTCAGCAAAACGACATCTATTGTGAAACGCGCATCCCGACGGCGGGTTGAGTGGTGAAGGCAGTTCTCCGGCAAGCTTGATCCGTTTTCTGCGCAGCGCCGGATCGACAGCCGGTGTCGCACCCAGCAGCGCTTGGGTATAGGGATGCGCCGGACTATTGAAGATCTCGCGGGCGGCGCCCTGCTCCACCACTTTCCCCAGATACATGACCATGATCTGATCCGCCATCCGCCGGACAACGCTCAGATCGTGCGAAATGAACATGAGCGCGAGATCCATCTGCTCCTGCAGATCCATCAGCAGATTCAGCACCTGCGCCTGAACGGAGATGTCGAGCGCCGATACGGGCTCGTCCGCGACGAGAATGCGCGGTTTCAGCATCAAAGCGCGCGCAATTGCGATCCGCTGGCGCTGGCCGCCGGAGAACATATGCGGATAACGGTTGTAATGCTCCGGCCGTAGCCCGACACGCGCAAGCATGTCTTCCGCCAGCTGCCGCCGCTCAGCGGCCGGCACGGAACGATTGATGACAACCGGCTCTTCAAGGATTGTTCCGACCTTCTTCCGCGGGTTCAGCGAGCCGTACGGATTCTGAAAAACGATCTGCACGTTTTGCCGCAGCTTGCGTTGCTCATCAGCCGAACCTGAATGAGGATCCGCACCATCGATAAGAAGCGTTCCTTTTGTCGGTGCTTCGATCAACGTTACCATGCGCGCAAGCGTGCTCTTGCCACAGCCGGATTCACCAACAACCGCCAGTGTCTCCCCTGCTCGGAGACTGAAGCTCGCGCCATCAACGGCCTTGAGCGTATCCGGTTTCTTGCCGAAGCCTCCGCCCACGGAATAATGCTGAATAAGATCGCGGCCTTCGAGTACCGGCGAAGAGCTCATGTTACCGTCTCCAATTCAGAAACGGGATGGAAACAGCGGACCGTCTTCTGGCCCGTCCGCTCCAATGCGGGCCGGGCACTTTGACAGTCAGCCTCCACGTATTTGCACCTTGGCGAAAACAGACAGCCCTCAGGTCGGTCTCCCGCACCTGGCACGACGCCTTCGATGGTGGGCAGCCGGTCGAGATCCAGTGAACGTTCCGGCAAGGCATCCAGCAACGCCGCCGTGTAAGGATGTCTTGGGGAGTTGAAGAGATCCTCCGCGATCTGCTCCTCCACCTGCTGTCCGGCATACATGACCGTGACCCGTTCGGCTGTTTCCGCGACCACACCCATGTCGTGCGTGATCAGGACAAGGGCCATCCCCTGTTCCCGTTGCAGTCCTACAAGAAGGTCGAGGATCTGGGCCTGGATGGTCACGTCCAGCGCGGTCGTCGGCTCATCCGCAATCAGGAGCTTTGGATTGCAGGCGATAGCCATGGCGATCATGATACGCTGGTTCATGCCGCCGGAGAGCTGATGCGGGAACGCGCCCAGGCGCTCCTCAGGGGCAGGTATGCCAACCTGCTCAAGCAATTCGATGGTTCGGGTGCGGCTCTGTCGCCGATCCATTTTCAGGTGAGATCTCAGTGCTTCGGAGATTTGGAAGCCGACGGTGAAACATGGGTTAAGGCTTGTCATCGGCTCCTGGAAGATCATTGCCAGATCTTTGCCCGTTGCCTCGCGGCGTTGCCGTGGCGACATGCGGAGAAAGTCGGCTCCATTGAATTCAAGCTGGTCTGCAGTCACATTCGCAATCGGCGGCAGCAATCCCATCAGTGCGAGCATTGTCACGCTCTTGCCGGATCCGGATTCTCCGACTACACCCAGCAATTCACCTTCATCAATCGACAGGTCGATGCCGTCGACTGCACGAAATGGTCCGTGGATTGTCGGAAACTCGACGCTCAGATTTCTGATTTCAACGAGAGCCAAGGCGTCAGCTCCTCTTGAGCTTGGGGTCGAGTGTGTCCCTGAGACCGTCGCCCATCAGGTTGAACGCCAGAACGGTGATCAGGATCGCCAACCCGGGGAATGTGACCACCCACCATGCACGAAGAATGAATTCGCGGGCATCAGCCAACATCGTACCCCACTCCGGTGTCGGCGGCTGCGCGCCCATGCCCAGGAAGCCCAAGGCCGCGGCATCAAGCACTGCCGAGGAGAACCCCAAAGTGGCTTGAACAATCAGCGGCGCCATGCAGTTTGGAAGAACGGTGATGAATAGAATGCGGATTGGGCCTGCGCCGGCTACCCTGCTTGCGGTCACGTACTCCTTGGACAGCTCCGCCATGGCGGACGCACGGGTGAGCCGGGTGAAGTGAGGCAGATAAACGATCGAAACAGCGATCATCGCATTGACCAGACCGGGCCCCAGGATCGCCACGACCACAAGCGCCAAAAGCAGGCTTGGCACCGACAAAACCACGTCCATAATCCGCGCGATTGTCGTGTCAACGATGCCGCGCGCGAATGCCGCGAGCAGCCCGAGGATGATCCCGACGGAAAGCGACAGTGTCACCACGATCATGCCGATGAACAACGAGAACCGTGAGCCGTGAATGATCCGGGACAGCATATCCCTGCCCGTTGCGTCAGTCCCGAGAATGAATCGAATGCTACCGCCTTCCTGCCATGCCGGTGGTACCAGCAGTGCGTCGCGGTACTGCTCATGGGGAGGATGCGGCGCGATGATGTCAGCAAGAATCGCAACCGCAATTAGAAACAGAACGACAAACAAGCCGCTTACTGCTCCGCGATTCTCTGAAAAATAGTGCCAGAACTCCCGGAGTCTGGAAGGCTCGGTGCCCAACGATGATGTATCCTGCACTGCCATTCTGCCCCCCCCTTATCTGGCGTGCCTGATCCGCGGATTAATCAGACCGTACAGCAAGTCGACGATCAGGTTGACGATCATGACCGTCAAAGCGATGAGCAGTAGACCCCCTTGGACCGACGGATAATCTCGTCGTCCAATCGAGTCGAGCAGCCACTTTCCGATTCCCGGCCACGAGAAGATCGTTTCGGTCAGAATTGCTCCCGCCAGCAGAACGCCCGTTTGCAGGCCGATGACGGTGATGACCGGAATGAGCGCATTGCGTAAGGCGTGAAGACCGATAACGCGTGTCGGCAATAACCCCTTGGCGCGCGCCGTGCGCACGTAATCTTCACTCAATACCTCAAGCATCGCCGATCGCGTCTGTCGCGCAATCACCGCGAGCGGAATTGTCCCTAGAACGATTGTTGGCAAAATGAGGTGACTGATCGCCGATTTGAACGCTCCCTCCTGCCCTGAAAGAAGGCTGTCAATCAGCATGAACCCGGTTACAGGCTCGAAGAAATAGATCAGCGAAATCCGGCCGGAAACAGGTGTCCATTGCAGAGTGCCGGAGAAGAAAATGATCAACAGCAGGCCCCACCAGAAAATCGGCATCGAGTATCCGGTGAGCGCTGCCCCCATCATGGTGTGGTCGAAGACGGACCCCCGCCTGACGGCAGCGATAATCCCGACCGGGAGACCAATCGTCAGAGCGAATATCATCGCCGCGATCGAGAGCTCAACGGTCGCGGGGAATAGAGTGAAAAAATCTTGCAGTACCGGCTGCTTGGTGACCAGTGAGCGGCCAAGGTCTCCATGCAGCAGATTATTGAGATAGGACAGATATTGCTCCCAGATGGGCCGATCGTAACCAAACTGCTTCATGAGTTCGGCATGACGTTCCGGCGTCACGCCTCGCTCGCCGGCAAGAAGTTCAATCGGATCGCCAGGTATCAAACGGATGAAGCCGAATGCAACCAGTGTCACGCCGAAAAACGTCGGCAGGAGCATAGCGAGCCGGCTGGCAATAAATCGGAGCATCTACGGAGCAGGCGTCGGCGGGAGAACGCCTCCCGCCGACCAATTCGTTGTGAGTTACTTCAGATCGACGCCGTAGAAGACGTGACCGCCGAAGGGATCGATACGGAAGTCAACAACCTCCTTGCGAACCGGCTTGAAAACGATCGAGTGCGCGATCGTTGCCCACGGAGCCTGCTCCTTGAAGACTATCTGGGCATCTTCATACAGCTTGGTTCTTTGACCACTGTCGGCAACCGTCTTGGCCTTCTGGATCAAATCCTCGAACGGCTTGTGGCACCACTGCGCACGGTTCGAACCGCCGACACCGTCACAACCGAGAAGCACGGCGAGGAAGTTGTCCGGATCGCCATTGTCGCCGGTCCAACCGAGCAACACGGCGCCGTCCCGGGCCTTGTCCTTGGAACGCTTGAGATACTCACCCCATTCGAATGAAACGATCTCGGCTTCGACGCCAATCTTTTTCCAATCTTCCTGGATGAGTTCGGCCATGCGGCGCGCATTCGGATTGTAGGGCCGCTGTACCGGCATCGCCCAGATTTTGGTCTTGAGATT
Organism: Hyphomicrobiales bacterium; assembly: GCA_965198845.1. Classification (GTDB taxonomy): domain Bacteria; phylum Pseudomonadota; class Alphaproteobacteria; order Rhizobiales; family JAJFHC01; genus CBDAQD01. The sequence goes on along the minus strand of CBDAQD010000002.1, from coordinate 2,863,414 downwards.
CTTCACGCCCGCGGCCTCAAGCATCTTCTTGGCACCGTCGGGATCATACGGATCGTCCTTGGTTGCTTTGTTATAGGACCAGATGGTCGGCGGGATCGGGTTCTTCGCAACCTTGCCTGCTCCCTGGAAGACCACGTCAATGATGGCCTGCTTGTTGATTGCCATATTCAGCGCCTTACGCACTTCCGGCTTGTCAAACGGAGCGGTCAGCGAATTGTACGCCAGGTAACCGACATTCAGCCCTTCCTGCTGCATCAGATTGATGTCAGCGTCTTTCTTCATAGCCTCGAGATCAGCCGGATTGGGATAAGGCATGACGTGGCATTCGCCGGCCTTCAACTTCTGATAACGCACCGTCGCATCAGTCGTGATGGCAAAAACCAGATTGTCGATTGCAGCCTTGCCAGCCCAGTAATCCGGATGCGCCTTGTAGCGAATTGCAGCATCCTTCTGATATGCAACGAGCTGGAACGGCCCGGTTCCGACGGGATCAAGATCAACCTTTTCAGGTGTACCGGCCTTCATCATCTTGTCGGCGTATTCGGCCGAGAGGATCGACGCGAAATCCATCGCCAAATTCGCGATCATCGGCGACTCCGGCCGGTTGAGCACGAACTTCACGGTCATGTCGTCGACCTTCACAATGTCCTTGATGAGGTCGGGCATAGACATCCCGTTGAAGTACTCGTAAGCGCCGCCAGACACCTTGTGAAATGGATGGTTCTTGTCCCACTGACGCTTGAACGAGTACACGACGTCATCGGCGTTGAAATCGCGACTTGGGGTGAAGCCCTTCGTCGTCTGCCACTTCACACCTTTGCGGAGGTTGAATGTGTACTCTAGGCCATCGTCGGAAACCGACCAGGATTCTGCAAGAGCGGGCACGATCTTTGTCGTTCCCCGCTCGAATTCGACCAACCGGTTGAAAATCTGGCGCGACGATGCGTCGAATGTCGTGCCGGCAGTATACAGTGACGGGTTAAAGCCTTCCGGGCTGCCCTCGGAGCAGAAAACAAGCGTCTTTGCAGATGCTGCGGTTCCGGAAAACGCCAGCGCCAGCGCCATCATTGCTGATGCGCCAAGTGCTACTTTTTTCATTTGAGTAGTCTCCCTCAAGAACTAGAAACTGACGGTCCAATCTCATTTACCCGGATTGGGTGTCAGTGTTCGGATACGCAAGAAGAATGGGGATTTACGCACCTGAACGGCGCTACTCTAGCAGAGCTTTCCGACACATAAAACAAGGAAGAACTTCGGGCCAATCGAGTCAGAGAAATCGGCCACACAAATCAACGGGCGTCATTTTTTTAAGAAAATCAGATGTTTGCTGAATTGAAAATGTAATAGCAACCGCGACAGCCCTAGCTCCCCAACGAAAGCGGAAAGCATTCAAACGATGCTCCCGTCTGCGCTGTTCGCGCGTCGCCGGTTGAACCGTTTTTCCGGGACCGAAACGCCTTCAGGTGACCGATGCGCTGGAGAACTGGATCTCGACCTTGACCCCCTCGGGCCCATGGACGAATACCTGATGTGCGGCTCCGCCCGGCACTGTTCGCTCCTCAAACTTCGCCCCAGTCGCCTTCAGACGGTCCATGAGATCCTGGTAGTCCCCGGACGTAAACGCGATATGATCGACGGGTCCCTGATCATCCGCTTCGCCTTCAGCACCGGCGTTCTTGCTGTTCAGCGCCAGATGCACGACCGGCATGTTCTCGCTGTACATCCAATAGCCCCGAAACTGAAAGTCAGGCCTGGGTCCTACTTCAAGGCCAATCACGTCCGAGAAGAAGTCCCGCATTTGATCCAGCTCGCGGGCGCGGATGAGAAAGTGATCAAGTTTCATTCGGTTTCCCAATCATGTGTCCGGCATGTTCACCCAACATGGCAATAGCCATCCGCCGCAAACATTCTAGACCACTTGCACCGCAAGGCCGAGAATGAGGTTACGGCAAAAGGATCTGATACGACGACACCCTGTTCTGCCACTCGGGTCCGATGCGCTTGTTGCTCCGACTGTAGATTGTGCACTTGCCCGTAAGGTTGGGGCTATCGCAAACCTTGACTGTCGAGTTGCCAAACATCCGGATCGACTCGATCTCGTTGTTCCACTGCGGCGGCAACCGGTTCACGCGATTGCGGGGTTTGTCGCAGAACCACCGTCCGCGATACTTGTCGCCGCTGAAGAAGCAAATCCTGTGCGGATGAGTGTCCGCGGAACCTGGTGGCGGGAATCCCGGTCCTGGGCCCGGACCAGGCGGCGGACCGCCGGCGAAATCTCCGGGTCCGCCTACGCGAACGGATGAGATACGGTCATTCCACGCATCGCCGACATACCGGCGGTCGCGGTTGTAAGGCCGGCAGCGGCCTCCAAACCGATCATGCTCGCAAACCTCGACGGCGGCGCGGCCGCGAATCCGCAAGGACGAGATTCGGTCATTCCAGCGAGGCGGCATGCGGCGCAGCGACTCGCCACGGCGCACGCAGAAGCGCTGGCCGCGGAAATCGGCATGTTCGAAGAAACAGACACCATTTCTGACGACTTCAGGCTGAGGTTCACCGGCCCCAGCACGCACTACGCGGAAGGACGAGATCCTGTCGTTCCAGCGATCGCCCACATACGGCCGATCCCGCGTGTAGGTTCGGCAGCGGCCGCCAAACCGATTACGTTCGCAAACCTGCACTTCGGCGTTTCTGCCCAGCCGCACAGATGAGATCCGGTCATTCCAGCCTGGCGGCATGCGCCTGGACGCGTCCCCTACCCGGGCACACAACTCGCGCCCTCTGAAATCAGCGTGTTCGAAGAAACAGGCTTCATTACGGGCCAGGTCACCCGTCCCTGGCCGCGGACGGTTCGAGACAATACGGAATGAGGAGATCCGGTCATTCCACCGGTCGCCAACATAGTTCCGGTCTCGTCCATAATCCCGGCATCGGCCCCGGAAGCGCGAATTCTCGCAAACCTGTACGCTTACGCCCTGGCCGATGCGCAATGACGAAACCCGATTGTTCCACCCTTGCGGCATTCGTTGGAACGCTTCGCCAACCCGGCCACAAATACGTCTACCGCGGAAATCCGCATGCTCGAACAAACATGCCCGGTTCCTGCCGACCGGCCCATCCGGTGGCTCGCCACCGCCTTGCCGGGTAACCCTGAAGGAGGAAATCCTGTCGTTCCAGCGATCGCCGACATAAGCCCGATCCCTGGAATAGACGCGGCAACGACCGGCATAACGGTTGTTCTCACACACCTGGACGTTCGCATTGCTGCCAATGCGGAAAGACGACACCCGGTCGTTCCACCCGGGCGGCATTCTCCGCAAATTCTCGCCGATCCGTGCGCAAAGGCGCCGCCCCCGGAAATCCGCATGCTCAAAGAAACACACCCTGTTGCGGCCGACGGGGCCATCGCCACCGCCATCCGCCACTCGACGTGCAACCCTGATCGATGAAATCCGGTCATTCCAGCGGTCGCCGACATACGGGACATTCCTGTCTATCGTACGACAACGGCCACCAAAACGAATGTGTTCACAAACGGTCACCTGTGTTCCAGCAGGTACGGTGATTGATGAAATTATATCGTTGAAAAAACGCAGATCCGCTCTTGCGTCGCCAGGACCGGCACAAATCCGATCACCCTGGAAGTTCGCGTGCTGGTAAAAACAGGCTGTCGCCGGCTGTGCTACGGCCGGTGAACCGAATGCCACGGCAGCAAATGCTGCAGAAATGAAAGCTGTCGCGCGGAAACTATGCAAAACGAACCTCCCGAATTCGCCCGGAATCAGACCGAAACTGTTCCAGTATTGCTAGGCATGCGTATTTCATGGCCCCTGCGAAATGAACCAATGCTGAACAGTTACGCAATGGCCGCGGAACAGGAGTTATGTTCGAGACTAAAGCGTTACGCCGCATTATGGTAGCTAATGCGGTAAGGCAACCGAAAGGGGTCATCGAATGACACGCGAACGCGTGCACTTTCTTTTTCTGAACGTGGGGCACTTCTACGACCACCTTTTCATGTTGCTGTTTGCAACGGTTGCCGCCCTTGCGCTCATCCACGATTGGGGAATGACCTACGCGCAATTGATCCCCTATGCGACCCCCGGATTCATTGCATTCGGCGTGTGCGCTATTCCCGCCGGATGGCTCGGCGATAAGTGGAGCAGAGCCGGAATGATGGCCGTGTTCTTTGTCGGCATCGGAATAAGCTCGATATTGACCGGCTTCGCTCAATCACCCCTTCAAATCGGAGTCGGCCTCCTCGCTATTGGGATTTTCGGGGCAATCTATCATCCGGTCGGAATTGCCATGGTTGTCGAGGGTCGGGAGAAGACCGGCATGGCCATCGCCGTGAATGGCGTGTTCGGTAACATAGGTGTGGCCTCGGCGGCGCTTATTGCCGGATTCCTGATCGATGTGTCCGGGTGGCGAATGGCCTTCATTGTACCCGGCATCATCTCGCTGGCAACCGGCCTGGCCTATCTCATGTTTCTGCGCGACAGCACGAACACTGCGTCCGCCGCCGCGCCATCTCCCAAATCCGCCAAGAGCAAAGGTGTATCGAATCTGCCGAAATCGACGCTCATACACATTCTGCTGATTGTGACGATCACCACGGCAATCGGCAGCTTCATCTTTCAGAGCACGACCTTTGCGCTGCCCAAGATCTTTGAAGAGCGGCTTGGCGACATCGCACAAACAGCGTCGGCTGTTGGCTTCTACGCGTTTATCGTGTTCACGCTTGCCGCATTTGCCCAGCTTGTCGTGGGATGGACGATCGATCGGTATTCGGTGCGCATCGTCTTTGGTGCGGTGACCGCCTTGCAGGTTGTTTTCCTCGGACTCATGGTTGGGCTGAGTGGTCCGTGGACCCTCCTGATCGCGACCGGCTTCATGCTTGCCGTGTTCGGTCAGATTCCCATCAATGATGTACTGCTCGGCAGGATCACAAATAGCGAATGGCGTGCGCGCATATTCGGTGCACGCTTCATTATCGGGTTTACCGTCATGGCGTCTGCCGTTCCGATTCTGGCCTGGCTGCATGCCAACTGGGGGTTCGATGTCCTGTTCGGAACATTAGCCGCATTCGCTGGTGTGACTCTGATTTCGGTACTCATGCTACCGAGGACACGTGCCGTGACGGGTCAGAAAGCGCCTGTCGAACAGCCCGCCGAATAACACGAAAATCATTGCGTGAAACCCCTAACCCGCGACCGCTTTGATGGCCTCTTCGACGACACCGAGAGCCTTGTCCATTTCGTGTTGAGAAATGACGAGCGGCGGCGACAGGGTCAGAACGTTTCCCATTGAAATCTTGAAGCTCACGCCTCCGTCGAGGCACCGATAGTAGACGTCTTCGGCCGCCTCGGTCGCCGGTGCCTTCTCGTCCCGATCGGTGACGAGTTCAATGCCCATGAGCAGCCCCCTGCCCCGAACGTCACCAACAATGTTATGTCGCTGCTTCAAGTCGCTAAGCCGTTCAATCGCCTTCGCACCGATTGTGGACGCGTGTTCAACAAGTCCCTCGTCTTCGATGATCCCGATCGTGGTCAGCGCTGCGCGTGTCGTTACGGGGTTCTTCTCATGCGTGTAGTGTCCAATCGCGAACTCGCCCGCGACGTCCAGCTCGGGACGGCACAGTGTTGCCGCGATTGGAAGGATCCCTCCACCCAACGCCTTTCCCATGACCAGAATGTCCGGTGTAGCCGGCGGAAAGTCTTTGAGTCTAGCGGCAGAAAGTCTTTGTGTTTCTCGGCAAAAAGGCCTGGAAATCTGAGTGGGATTTCCAGGCCTTTTGGGCTGTAAATTTTGGTTGTGCTGGTCGCTTTCAGGTCTTGATGATGAGCATGAGAGCGATGTTGCGCCCGCGGGTCTCGGCGCCGCCGGTGCGGCTTGTGCTGGAAGTAGTAGTCCTTACGATATCCTGTCGCGCGCCACCACTGGACACTTCCCGGGAGCCTGTCAGGGTGCTGTAGTCATGATCATGGCTCCTGAGCTGATCGCCTTGTCTGGTTCCCACGTTATCGCCTGTGGTTCCGTCGCCGCGGTTGGTGCGGGTTCGTGCGTCGGGGTCGGCGCGGCGTCCGTGGTCCCATCCGCGGACGAATTCGCCGCGTCCGTCTGGCAGGTTGAATGTGGTGCGTCCGTTGCCTCTGCCATATCTGGTTCCGATGGCGGCGAAGAGGCGTGGGTGGTTTGCGCGTGAGATGGCGCGGCCGTTGCATTCGAGCCAATTGGCCGGTGGGTTTTCGGTGGGCCACATGGTGATCGTGCCGGCGGGTACGGCTTCGGCGAGGGTTGCCGGTGTGATCAGCTTTTCGTTCGATCGTCCTGTCCGGGCTTCTTCGGCCGAGGCGATGTCGAGATTTGCAGCTGGGATCCTGCCGTCGTTGCCGAGGCGCGCGGGGCCGCCGGGTTGCCCGAGGGCTGCGATGATGTCCTTGATGCGCCGGAAGGCGTTGAGGAATGCCCGGCGGTCGGGCCTTGCGGTGTCACGCTCGAGGCTTCGTGTGTCGATGTTGTCGTTTGGCCATGCCATTTTGTGTTGTCTCCCTTGTTACCTTTCACGGTCTTGTGATGCGGTTGATGGTTTGTCGGGCGTTCCGCGGCAATCATGGCTGGCCTGGCAACGGCTCACGTGTCTTCGTTCTCTCGCCTGAAGTCATCGGGATGGATGGTGGCCCAGGCGGTTATTGCCGTTGTGGTCCGGTATCTGATCTGCATGTGGGGCACATAGCCGAGGCCTGAGAGGAAAATAAAGCCCTGATAGGAACTTATGGACACGCCGTCGGGGGTGCTTGTCTCTGACTGGTGGATTTCGGCGTTCTGCAGTTCGTTCTCCGTGCGGGCCCAGCGCGCCTCCACTACTGCGCTCCGGGCAAAGCCCCCGAAGACGGTTAACGCGCTCCGGACAAGGCGCGACTGGACGGTTAACGTGTCACCTTGAGCGAACGTACGCACGATCACCGGTGCGGGTGCCGGTGGCAGCGTCTGCACCGATTGCGGTTCGGACCAGTCGGGCGACCGTCCGGCGGCGTTGAAGGCACGGACCTGGACCCATCGTGTCGTGCCGGGCTCAAGGCCGGTGATCGTGTATGTGGGTTCCGAGACGTCGTGTGCCATGAACCCCGCGGCGGAGCGGTTTGCGAGGTCTTCGCGCGTTCGGGCAATGCGGACCCGGTAGCGCGTGGCGTGGGCCACATCGTCCCAGTCGAGCCTGATCGCCGTTGCCGTTCGTCTGAGGCGGACATTGGCGGGTGTGGCGGGAGCCGGCACGGGTGTCTGCGCTGATTGCGGCGCACTCCATGCGGATGTTCCGCCGGGCCCGCGGGCGCGGATCTGGACGTGGACTGTCTCTTCCGGTTCCAGGTTGGAGATCGCGTATTGGGATGCCATGACCTCCACGGGCACGGCATTGGCGAGGGCGGCTCTTGATGCGGCGTGGCGCACTTCCCAGGACGTTGTGTGTTCCCCGTCGTCCCAGTTGGCGGCAATCGCGCCTTCTCTTGGCGTCAGGCGGATATTGGCGGGGCTTGCCGGTCTGGCGCTGCCGGGCGGGGAGGTGATGGCGGGTGTGACGGGGTCGGGCCGGGGTGTTATGCCGCGTATGACGGCATCGATCGTGGCGTCGGCGGGGTTACCCTGGCCGTCGAAGATGCGCAGGCGCGTGGGGTTGTTCTTGGAGGCGAGATCCCATGTCCATCCCGCACCGACGGACTGGAGTGTGATGGCGACGTCGGTGACGCGGATGAGGTCGTGGGGGACGATGCGTCCGTCTTCGGCGGAGCCTTCCCATTCGGCGGTGTTGCGGTCGAGCAGGCGGCGTGTGGCGGCGGGCGCGTTCACCGACCAGCAGAGATGGTCGAGGGTTGCGGGCTCTTCGTGCGTTGATGTGACGGTCCATCGGGTCTGGAAGAAGCGGCCGCGGACGGTCCGTGCGGGCTCATGGGCGGCCCACGGGGCGGTTCTGAGTGCGGCGATCGTATCGGCTGAGCGGTATTCCATGACCGCTTCGCCGGTCACGTCGGCCTGCCAGGCCAGCGCGGCATCGAGGCTGGTTTCCACATCAATGGGCCGTGCCGTATAGGTGAGGCGGCCGCGGGCGCGGTTGTTGGCGGGGCCGCGGGCCCAGGAGTGCCAGGTCGCCCATGATGTGAGATGGCCCCAGGTGTAATGGCTGAGCCCTGTGAGCACATCGCGGCCGTCGTCGGAGCGTGCCGCGCCTTCGCTCATGCCGGGCCAGCCTTTCGCGGACGGGCAGTCCCAGACGAGGGTGTCGCCGAGCCTCTGGGGCCCCAGTTGCGCGACGATGCGTTGTTCGGTCTCCGACAGCCTGCCGCCGGTATCGAGGCTTCGGGCGGCGAAGACCCAGTGTCCGGGCGGCGGCTCGACGGTCTCGAACGGGGATGCGGCGAGATGCCCGTCGTGCAGCGGTGTCATGGTGTCCCACTGGTGGATCACATCTTCGGAGACTTCGGCGTAACGGATGAGAATGCCGGCGAGATCGGGGTCTTCCGGCGGCGTCCAGCGCAAACGGCGCGTGCCGTCGCCCAGTTGGTCGATGAGGAAGTTTTCAGGGGCGGCCGGTGATGTCAGTATGCCTGCGATCTGGTGCGTGGTGGTGACGGGCCGCCCGTCGGGGGCTGATTCCGTGCCCGGTGTCGCGGTGATGGTGAGGGTGCCCTCGGGCGGGCTTATCCAGTGCGCTTGCGTCTCAGCCCCCGTGAGGCGGGCGACGGTGCGGGCCGGCCCGCCGTCGAGGTTTGAGCGGATGACCCCGCCGCGCCAGTCGCCGGCGACCGTCAGCGTGACGGCGATTTCGACGGCAAAGCCCGAACCTGCCCGGATGAGGGTTTCGGTGACGTCGATATGGACGATCCGGGGCCGGGCCCTTGCGGGCGGGGCGATCGCGACACTGAGATCTTCCGTGGCGGCCTCGTGATAGGCATCGACCTCGTCGATGGCCTCGAAGCGTATGCGGCCCGTACCTTGCGGCTCGACGGCGGTGATGCGGGCGCGAAGGGGCGCCCGGTCCGATGTATAGGCCCGCCACAGGATGTCGAGCGGGCTCGATCCGTGGGATCCCGGCGCTTCCGGCAGTGGCGGGGCGATCTCGACCACGTCGGTTCCTGTCTTGAAGACGCGGGTGACGGTGGCCTGGTGCAGCGTGCCGTCCACGAGACGAAACAGCATGCGGTCGCCGGCCTTGACGGCCGTCTTGCGGCCGAGTGCGGGGCGGAGCGCACTGCCGCCGGTGAGCCGGCCCGCCTCGCCGCCGTCGATGAGGCTGTGGGTGATGTGGACGACGTCGCCGCGCATGAGGCTCAAGCCCTCCGGTCCCATCTCCCACTTCAGGCGGCGGCGGTGGAATATCTGGCGGGCGGCCTGCAGATTGGCCTCCATGGCGGCCTGGCGGCGGTCGGTGACGCCCTGGAGCGTGATCGTGGCTGTCGATTGCGGTGTGCCTTCAAGGCCCGGGACCGTGCGGCGCACGGTATTGACCTGCCAGTTCCCGGACGCGTCCGTCATGTCGGGCTCGATGTAGCGCACGACGATCTCCTCGGCCGCCTTCCCGGTGATCCAGTCGACACGGAAGGAGCCGGCCACGATATTGCCGGGAGCGACGAGGGCGGTTGCGGGACGGCCTGCCGCCTCCCAGACGACGCCGAGCTTGCCGGCGGCCCATGTGGGGCTTGCGCGCCCGCAGCGCGTGATGAGGGCGATGACTTCCGCATGGCTCACGGCGCGGTCGAAGACGTGATTGCAGGTCAGGCCTTCCGCTTCGCACCACGCCCCCCACGCGATGATGGCCGCCTCGTCGATACGGGCGTCAGGGAGACCGATGCCGATGCGCAACCGACCCCCGACGCGGAACCCTCTGGCGTACCAGCGGAATATCCAGGCCGGGTTCGAGGAGGGCTCAGGGGCTGTCCAGGCTTGCCCGCGCCGGACGGGAACCTTCTGGCTGGCGATGCCTGAGACGCGTTCAAGCCGTCCCGACAGACGGTCGGAGGCGGCCACACGCAGGGCAAGCCGGTTCTGGCCGGTATGGTCGGCCTCATCGGGCTGGAAGCAGCGCAGTGCCGTCCAGGCCATGTCGTCCCAGTTGCGGCTGTCGCCGCGCCAGGGCACCCGGGTCCGGCGCACGCGCACGATGTGAACGCCCGGATCGGGCAGATCGTATGTGTATGTGCGCCGCAGCGGGTCCTGGCTCGCATTGGCGATGTCGTGGCGATGCCGGGTGATGCGTCCGCCCGGTGCCTCCAGTTCGATCTCGAGCGTCATGGTGTGGGTGTTGAACCTGCCCTTCTTCGTCTTGCCGAACACCTGGCCCACGAAATCGAGCGCGACGTGCGTTGTGTCCTCGGGCGTGCGGCGGACATGCCAGCCGGTATCCTCGAGCTGTGCGCCCTCGATGGTGTCCACATTGCCTGCGACGAGCGTGATGCGCCCGTCGGCGCGGGACCGCTGGGTCCGGACCCCGTCATGGTCGCTGAGCGGCGACGTCCCGATGCGCACGTCGTCGATGTCGAGGTCTCCGAGCCCGAAGTGGAAGATCTGGTTGAGATACTGGTCGTTGCCGACGAAGTCCGGATATCCGGCGGCCGCGAGATCGGGGAAGACGCGCCGGCGGCCGAGAACGAGCAGCATCGGCTCGTAGAGCCGTGCCCGGTTGGAGCTTGCCGTCAGGCTGTGGAGCGGTGCGGGGGCTGCCGGCGGATCGGGCAGATGGGGTGTTGCGAGCGCTGAGGCCACGATCCCGCCCGCGATCGAGACACCGGCGGCCGCCAGCGTGCCCCAGGAAATGGAGGTGGCAGCGGCACCGGCACCGGTTCCAAAGGTAAGAGCGGCTCCGGGCAGGAGGGCCGGCAGCGCGATCGAGGCAGCGATGATACCGACGGTGAGCGCGATGGCGCCCGCGTCGGAATCACCGCCGCCACCCGGCCCGTCGGCGAGGGTGGCGCGCAGGGTGAGGATGTCGCCGGCCTCGAGCACCGTGGCCTCCCAGGCACTGCCGGGCACGATCCGCCCGTTGACGGCCGCCGTCACCGTTGTGGCCGATGTGAGCGCGCTGCCCGGCCAGAGCGCGGCCACGGCTTGGCCGAGCGTGGTGCCGGGCGGCAGCGCCAGGGTCTCCGTCACACGGTCTTGCGCGGTCAGCGGATGACGCCAGATGTCGGCTGTGATGGTGGGATCATGTGGCGGTATGGGCGGTTGCCGCGGCCCTGAACGGGCCGTGCACGGGCTCTGCAAGGCCCTTGCAGGGGCATTGCCGGGATCGTTCATCGGGGTTTCTTCAGCCGTCACAGCCATCTGTGGATCCCCGTCATTTCGAGGCCGTGGGATGCAAGACCGCGGATCGGGTGCAGGCATGTGCCGATCCCGGCCATGCAGTGCAGCACGTGAGGGTCTCGGACCCGGGGCTCATGGCCCACGAGACACCAGACACCGATATGGTGGCCGAGCACGCGCAGTCGCCCGGATGCGCGCATGAGGACCGCGTCTCCTTCCCGCGGGGCCTCGTGCGGCTCGAGAGGGCGGGCGAGTGTGGCCTTCAGCGCGGCGATCTGGGCGTCGCGGCCGCGCAAGGTCGTGCCATGGGCCGGGAGCGTGATGTCGCGCCCGAAACGGGTGGCCATGACCTCGACCACCAGGTGGGCGCAGTCGAAGGTGCCTTCGATATAGGGCCGGCCGATCCAGGCTTCAGCCCAATGACGTTTGGAGTGCCGGTCAGTGGGACGATCGCAGTGACGTTCCATGCTGTCGGTGGTGTTCACGGGTCCGGCCATGTCAGAACAATCCGGGCGAGGTTTCGGGGTCGTGACGCAAGGTCACGGCGGGGCGTCCGAGCAGCGGGTCGTAGCCGAGCGTCACGGTCACGCGTTCCTGGTCGACCGCAACACCGGTGACATCGAGGATGGCCTCCCATTCGGCCTCTTGTGAGCCCACGGCCACGAGCAGGATGCGCACGGTGGCTCCGGGCCCGCCTTGCGCCCGCTCGATCCATTGGGTGAGTTCCTGGCCGATATTGTCGATCACGATCTGTGCCGTGGCCTGCCGGCCTTCCACGTCGTCGGCAAGCCGGGCCTCGAAGCGCAAGCGCGTATACGTGTTGTCCCCAAGCTCGAGGTCTTGCGCGTCGTTGACGACGCGCACGGGGTCTTCGATCGCGGGGTGGCGGATTTCGAGGGCGGCAACGATGCGCCCGGCCGGTGCCGTCTCGCGGATATGGCGCTGGAAGTCCGGAGCGATCTCTGCCACCACGGGTGCGCTCCATGCGGAAACGCTGCTGCCTGCATGGGCGCGGACCTGCACGTGGGTCCGGGCACCGGGCGCAAGGCCCGGGATCGTGTATGCGGCCTCGGCGGTCGCGACGGGCACGGCGTCATCGAGCGCACCGGCATTGGCCGCGGACCTGATTTCGTAGGACGTGGCACCGGGCACGGCGTCCCACGCGGCCTCAACCGACATGCTGCCGGCTTCAAGGCGCAGATTGACCGGGACAGCGGGCGGCGGGGGCGTGATGGTGAGCAGCATGCCGGTGAGGGTCCCCGCCCCCCTTTGTCCACGCGCGATGATGGCGATACGGACCCTGTCGCCTTCCCGCAGGGCCACCGTGACGGCCTCGTCCGGGCTGCGCACCGTACGGATTTCCACGTCATTGACCCGGAGATCCCAGTCGGACCGGTCGGGTGTCCCGTCGATCGCGATGCGCCAGTCGCCGCCCAGGTGCGCCGGCACCCGAAACCCGAACACCGTGTGCGGGCCGCCCCGCCCCCGGGGAATGGTCAGCAGGCCCACGATCTCAAGGCCGCGGACGTCGAGCGGATCAGCGATGCGGAAGGGATCCCGCCAGGTGCCCGAGCCCGGCCATTGCGGTGGGGTGTGCGCGCCGCCGCCTGTGTCATGGGTGTCGCTCATGCGCTGCTCGCCCCGGTGTCGATGGTCCGGCCGGACAGCCCCTCGAGCTCGGCCGTCACCGTCCAGGTGCGTGTGCCCGAGCGCACCCGCGCGGTACAGGCGATGGCACCGGCACCGCCGCGCACACGCACTTCCCGGGTGATGCCATCTTCGGGGTCTGTCCAGGCGAACCAGGTGTGGGCGTGTTCTCGCGCCCATTCACGAAAGCGCACCAGGTCCCCGTCACTGGCGAGCCAGCCGGTTATCCGGCGCACGGTGAGCGCGGACGAGAAGCGCTTCTCCTGGCGCACGAGACCGTCGTCAAACGGCGTGCGCGCCACATCGGGCTGCGCCTGAATGACATGGCCGTCGGCCTCGACCCTGACATATGAAGGCCACACGGCGTGTGTCCGCGACACTTGTGTCCGCGACACCATCAGCCGATACTCCGGGTGAGGCCGTATGTGGCCTCATCCTTGCGCGACATGGGCCCGCCGCTGTCCCTGTCCTCGGCGTGGATACGGACCATCAGGCCGCGGAAGTCGAAGCCGACTTCTGCGTCCGTGGCCCGTTTCGGGGCGCCTGAGTTCACGATCTCGACCTGAGCCTTCATGGGGGCTGCCCCGGCGCCCATCAGGGCGGCTGTCTGGGCTGCTGTGAGAACACCTTCGCCCTTTTCCAGGATCGCCGGCATCTCATTGGGGCGCAGGCCTCCCGCAATCCTGCCGCCCACGATGCCGCCTGAATGATAGCGCGGGGCATTGGCCCAGATGGCCGGATCGAGGCCGGTACGGCGCACACCGGAGCCGGAACCCGCGATGCCGCCGGAATGATAGAGCCCGCCCGTGCCGGGGCCGATGGGGGTAATCGTGGAGCCCCCGCCGGGGACCCCGAGGCCTGAGCCGAACAGGGAGCCCAGAGCGCGTGCGATCGGTCCGGTGATGGCCTGGCGGATGGCGATGCGGGCAAGATCGGCGATGATGGAGTCGGCAAGGGACTTGACGTCGGCCTTGCCCCTGGTCACGAACTCCGCAAGCGCGTCTTCCCCGGCCAGGAAATGACGCTTGACCGCGCCTTCTGCCAGTTCGCCGGCACTCTCGATCTCGCTCGAAAGTTCCCGGAAGCCCTTCGCAAAGCCGGCAGCGATACTGTCGCCGGAGGCTTTCGCCGCTTCGGCTGCCTCGACCATGGCGGCATGAACCGCCTCTATGCGTTCCTTCAGGGCATCGTAGCCGGGTGCCGTGGCGTCGAGGGCGGCCAGCGTCTCGTCGCGCCAGCGGTTTGCAGCAGCAATCGCTGCCTCGTAGTCGTCGGTGATGTCGAGGCGAACCTCCTGGCCCTCGATCTCCTCAATGATCCGCGCATGCTCCTCGGCCGCGCTTGCGGCGACCCGTGCCCGTGCTTCCGCTTCGTCTTCACGGACCTTTGTCCGCTCGGCCGCCGCCGCCCGCTGCACGGCGGTGATGGCGGCCTCGGCCTGTTCTTCCGTAACCAGGCGGTCTTTGAGTTTCGCGCGGATATCCCCGATCTGCTTCGCTTCGGCCCGGTCGATCCGGGCGATCCGGTCGAGGGCCGCCCTCGCGAGACGCTCTTCCGCCTGTTTCGTGATCGCCTCGATCTTCTTCGTGGCTCGCTCCACTTCCCTGGGGTCGGGAGCGGCGGAAGCCGTTCCCGTCCGGCCGGGCAGTTGTGCCGGCGCGGTTTCAAGGAGGAACCGCTCCTCGAGCAGGGCAAGCTCTTCGCGCAAGGCCTGGATCCGTGCAGTGTTGCCCGCACCCGGCGCATCGGGCAGCAGACCTGCGGCAACGGCGCGCTCGCGATCCGCTTCAAGTGCGACGAGGGCGGCAATGCTCTTCTTGATCGCGTCGATGCCGGTGTCGAGTGCTTCGGGCACGCCGCCCAGATCGCGCAGGAGCCTCGTGACCCCCTCGGATGCCGCGCTGAGGAAGTCGATGAGCCCCGATTCCGCCGTGGCGATCTTCAGATCGCGGATGGCGTTGCCGAGCCTGTTGAAGGAGGCCTGGGCGGACCCGGCGGCCGCTTCCACATCGCCGGCCAGGGTCCGGCGGAGTTCGGCTGCGAAAGCGGGAAGGAACTCTTCCGACAGGAGCTCGCCCGCGGCCAGCATGCGGTCGAGTTCCCGTGTCGAGACCCCCATGGCGCGCGCCGCGATCCGGAAGGCGCCGGGCAGGCGCTCGCCAAGCTGTCCGCGCAACTCTTCAGCCGAGACCTTGCCCTTGGACAGGATCTGTTCAAGCGCCGTCATGGCCCCGCCGGTCTGTTCGACCGTGAGCCCCATGACGGTCGAGGCTTCGGCAATGGCAGTAAAGACGTCGCGTGCCGCCTGGCCCTCGAGTGCCGTACCCTTCGCGGCGGCGGCAAACTTCGAATAGCCGTCGGCCGCCGCGACGAGATCGAGCCCCAGACGTTCCGCTTCGGCGCGCACGAACGCCATCTCAGCCGCGCCTGCCTCAGCCGAGCCCGCGGCAAAGCGCATCCGCCGTTCGAGCCGCTGGAACTCGAGGCCCGCTGCCGAAACCGACCGCACGGTGGCAACGGCGCCCGCGACAACCGCACCGGCAAGACCCGCCCTCAAGGCAAGGGCCGCACCGCGCGCGCCCTCCATGCGTGTGGATGTCTTCTCCCAGGCATCGCCCAGGCGGTTCGCACCCCGCGCGCCCTTCGGATCGGCGGCACGCGTCAGGCGGTCGACGTCACGGGAAAGACCGCGCAACTGCTGCGCCGCCGCACGGGCATCGGCACGGATGCGAAGGGCAAGATCGAGATCGCGCGGCATGGAGCTTCAGCCTTTCCGCAGCCAGGGGCAGGCGGTGAGGGTTTCGATGCGTACGGTTTCGATGACGCGGAAGAACGCCTCGATCTGACGCCAGGTCATGGTTTCCGCGATGTCCATGTGACGCCCGTGCCCCGCTGCCGTCAGGTGACCGAAGAGTTCAGCGAAGCTGACAGCCCGGCCAGTCCCGTTTCCGCCGCCCCGTTCTCGACGATGCGGCGCAAGAAGAAAGGGCCGTTGGCCTCCCACATGGCGACGGTGAGCGCATAACCATCCTCATCACCCAGCCTGCCGATCCAGTCCGGATCACGCCCGCAGGCGCGTGCGATAAGGTCAAGCCACAGATCGGCGTGGATGCTGAAGATCGAAAGGAACTCGCCCGGATCGGGGTCGGTGTGCTCATCCGCCTCGCCTCCGGAGGCCGCCATGGCGAGACCGGTGAGGCTTGCGACAAGCGGGCGCGCAAGGACCGTGACCTCCAGACCTTCGCGGAAGCGGAACTCGCGCACCGTGAGCGTGACGAGCTCGCCCGTGTCGGGATCCGTCACCTCCACGTCCACATCCGGAAACAGGACGGCAAGCTCGGCCGCCGGATCCGTGTCCTGCGTGCCCTGACGCTGACGGACTTGTCCGGGAGCGTCCGTCATTGCTGGACCTCCCCGTCGATGATGAGGGCGGCCGCACCGCCTTGCGGTTCGATGATCGAGACGGTGAGACCGATCTGCTGTTCGGAGTCCCGTGACTTGAGCGCCAGTTCGCCCGTGGGCGCGATCGAACAGAGCGGGGCGTAGTAATGCCTTGGCCGGCCCGCCGTCGGCGTCTCGATATAGCGGATCGCCGCGCGGACGTCCCGTAAGTCACCGGTCCTGACCAGCCGGCGGTTCGTGTTGTCCGCGGGCCTGTAGTCCACGTGGAGTTCCGTGCCGTCTGCGATCCCTGCGTCCGGCACGATATAGAGGCGGCCGGTTTTCAGGTCGACGCGATAGTCGGCGCCGGGCGCAAACCTGCGGTTGCCTTGCGCCTGCGCGACCGCAAAGCCGGCCTCGCTGACGGCCCCGACGCCGGTCGGCTTTTCCGCGGAGACGCCGAGCTGGTAGAACCGGCCCTGTTTGACCGTGTGCGCTTCGTCCACCACCGCTGCTCCCCGGGTGGCCACATCCTCGATCGCCTCCGCACCCACGAACAGGCTCAGGTTCTCGTGACTGATGTCGCGCAGCGTCAGGGTGAGTGTACGCTCGATCGAGCGCACCGCATCGACCAGGTTGCGCGCCACCGGCCCGTCACCCGACTGCACCGTCACCCGCTCGGTGGTGACGGAGAGCGAGCCGCCCGCACTGTCGCCCAGATAGCGTTCGTCGGTGAGATTGTCCTGATCGTCGTAGAGGTTGATGTAGAACTCGCCAGCCCCCACCAGGACGTTGTTCGTGTGGTTGTCCCTGCCCAGACTCATGATGCCTTCTCCTTCGTGTCTTCACCTTCCGGCGCGTCCTTCGCCGGGGACGGCTTGCGCGCAGGCGCCTTCGCTGCCTCGAAATACCCGTCGCCCTCAAGGCGTTCGATCTGGTCGGGCCTCAGCCTCACCGTCTCGCCCGGCTCGCGCCTCTCTCCCGCCTGGATCAGCGGCTTCGTCAGGACCCGGTCCTCACGGCCGTCGTTGCGTGTCTTGCTCATCGCTCTCTCCTCATGCTCGCCGGCAGGTTCGGGTCCCCGGCACGCGTGTCCTCCGGCGGCTGTCTGTCCTGCCCGGGCGCGTCGATCCACCAGACGAGCGCATACTCGTCGCGCCATTCGAGCCGGCCGTTCTCAAGGCCGATGAGACGGCCGCGCACGAACCGCAGGCCCTCGGCCGCTCCGTCGGGGCAGAAGCCCGCAAGCAGGCCCCGTGTCTGTCGGATCAGGAGGGCAAGTTCGTCGCGTGCGCGTGAACCTGACCGGTCGTTGGGAGCGGAAACCAGCATCTGCACGGCAACCGTCGTTTCCGCACGCTGGACCGCCCGCACACGGGGGGCGGCACTCTCGGCCGCATCCTCGGCCAGCGGCACAACGAAGACCGCCGGCGTCTTCGGCCAGGTCTTCAGGGCCGCCGCATCGAGCGCACCCAGGACCTGCCTGCAGACCCCCGTCTTCGGGTCCGCGACCCTCTCAAGCCGGGCTGTCACCTGCGCCACCAGGTCGAACGCATCCACGCGGCCGTCGGCCTCCGGCACAAGTGTCTTCGTCTCCGCCGCATTCATGACGCAGCCCTCTCGATGGCGCGGCTCACAATGTTCAGGATCGAGACCCGGTCGGCCCCGGTCACGCCAAGGAACGGCCGCGCCGGCATGTCCACGTCGTGGGCACCGATCTCCGCGAACGCTATGGCCACAAAGCCGCCCCGGCGCCGGCGCGTGGACCTGCGCGAGGCGAACCCGCCACCGGTCTTGTTGAAGGCAAGTGTCTGGCGCCGGGCCTGGCGCTTGACCGTGCCGCCGAACTGGTGAATGGCCGCATAGACCACGTTGGTCCCGACATCGACGCCTTGCGCGTCAGCGCGGTGCACGATCGAGGCCCGCAGCCTTCCCCTGTCGGTCAGCGTCTGCCCGCCTTCGCGCCTGGCGCGGTGGCTCGGCTCCCACGGCTTGCCGTCAGGCCCCGTCTCAGCGACAAACCGGTCGATCGTCGATGTGACCAGGCTCGACCCGATCTCGTCCATCACGGGCTTGAGGTCGCCAACCCGGGTGGTCAGACGGCTAAGAGCGGAGCGAAGGGACGCGTCCTCCACATCGACCGTGATCCTGACGCCCGCGCCCGCCATCTAGAAGCCCTCGAACGCGTCACGGCCGAAGACGGGCTTCGGGCCTGTCGCCGCCGCACCCGACTGGGACCCGCCGTCGCGCGGGGCTAAGGGCATGCCGTCAGCGTCGAGCAGATCGGCCTCGCCGGAGACCAGCCGGTCGAGCAGCAGACGGGCACGCTTTGCCGTATCCCTCACCGTATCGGTCGCGGCCTCGTCATAGAGCCTGATCCGGGCGAGATCGCAGGCAATGGACGTGATCATCGGGAATGGCCCGCCTGTGAGCGGCACCGTGAAGGCCGTGGCCAGATGTGCGTCGATCTCGGCCGCCGCATCGCCGAGCGCCACGGCCAGCCGCTTCGCATCGCCCAGCCGCATCGCCTCGTCCTCGCCGAAGCGGTCCTCGAAATCGGCCACCGTGGCGTAGGCTTGTCCCCGGCCGTTCGTCATCGCGGCCCCGTGATGTGCTTGACCGCCCACATGACGGCCTCCTCGGTCTTCGTCTTCGCGATCGACAGTTCGCGGCTGGTTCCGGTCTCGCGATCCCGGCCGGCCTCGCCTATCAGGCGCAGGAGCTCGTCGCCCGCGTCCTTCACGGCCCCGACCAGCTCCTTTTCGGCATCGCTCAGAACGCGGTACTGATGGCGCATCGCGTTGTTGGCTGAGCGCTCGTCCGACGTGCTGTCGATCGTGTCGTCCGTGCCGCTCATGAGGCGTCCGTCTCCCGGTTCGCGTCTTCGCTGTCGCCGGTCTTGCCGTCATCGCCTTCAGCGTCAGCGGCAGCATCGTCGTTGGCGCTGTCATCCGCCTTCCGCGCGGCACGGTACGCATCCCACACAGCGTCGCGCTCCTTCGCGCTCACGTCGTGCAGGCCGGCGAGCGCCTCCAACGCCCTGATCTCCGGCTTGCCCTTCTTCGTCCAGTGATCGGCGTTGTCGGCCTCCAGATCGCCGATGGCGGCCAGGAGACGGGCCTCACGGGACTCCGCCCCGCGGGCTTCCTTCTCCTGGCCGCCCGCCGGGGCTGGCATCTCGGTGTCCGGATCGTTGCCCGCGTCCGGATCCCCGCCCGCGCCGGGATCTGTGTCCGCGTCAAGCGCCTCAATGGTGCCGTCGGCAAGGAGGGGATCGTCGGGCTCAAGGTCGAGCTCGATCTCGTCTCCCGGCCCGTAACGGCGCCGGCCGTCGAAGACGGCCTGGAGCACCCGGTAGCGTTCAGCGCCCATGATCAGCCCACCACCGAGGTGAACAGGTAACCGGCGGGCTTGCCGGCGACGACGGGCGTGTCTTCCGACACATGCGGGTAGATCCAGGAGCGCGCCCGTTCCTCGTAATAGGGCTGTTCGGAGATCGGATAACCGGCGAGCCGGTAGGTGTAGCCCCAGGAGGGCGAACCCATGGCCGCAAGCGGGGTGACGTCTGAGAAGGCGAGGATCGCCACCTTGCCCCAGACGGGCGTGAACGCGCCGGGCTCGCCCGTGCGGCAGCGCCCGACCACGTATTTGTCGACCGAGAAGTAGCGCGCAAGCAGCGCCTCGTCGATGTCCTTGGCGTTCGCCGCCATCACGTTCTTCACCCGGTCGATAACGTCCGGATTGTTGACGAGCGCGTCGTGGACGGCAGGCCCCACCACCATGATGTTGGGATCGAGCCCGATGCCGGTGCGGATCTGCTCCCTGGCATTCTGGACCGTCTTCGAGGGCTTCGAGGCCTCATCGTCCCAGCGTGCGTTCGCGGCCAGCGCCGTCGAGTGGCCCGCCGCATAGTTGTCCGGGCGTTGAGCCAGGCGCGCCGCCTCGACCTCGATCTGGAGATCGACGATGCTGCGGCCCTTGCGGGCCGCCCCCGAACCGAGACTGATGCCCGGCACCGCCATGGCATCCTCCATGATCTCGATCGGCAGAGGCACCTCCACGCCGCGCTGCTGGCAGGCGTAGGGCGCACCCTCATAGCCGATGTCGAGACGCGGCATGTCCGCACCGGGTGCCCGCTTCAGGTCCCTCACGACGAAATCCTCCGCCCCGAACTCGATCACCGTGCCGCCGCGCTGGCCCACGTCCACGATCGGAAACAGATACGGATAGACCGCCATGGGGTTGCGGTAGCCGCGCGCCACATTGGTCAGGACCGGGTCGATGACGCGCGCGCCCTGGGGCGTCAGTTGTGTGCTGGGTGCCATGGGGTCAGATACCTCTCACGATTTCGATTGTTTCGCCGGCAGCCGTCGCCGCGGTGAGCGCATAACCGGCAATGGTGTGGGTGCCGGTCCTGGTCTGGGCACGGCCCGCGTCGTCGGACTCAAGCGTTGCACCCGCAGCGATCGCGGCGGCCGCCTCGACCTCCAGCCGGCCCTGGACGTCAACGGCGATGATCTCGCCGTTCGCTCCGTCCGTGCGCGCAACGCCATAGACCGCATCGCCGTCAGCGCCCGCGTAGTCGCCGGCGAAGGTGACGAACCGGCGCGCCTTCACGCCACCGGCCTCCGTGATTTCCAGAGACTCCGTCTGGATCCTGTTGTGTGTCGTGCTCAAGATGCTGTCTCCTTAGACGAGTCCGTCCTCCAACGCCGCCGCCTCGGCGTAGTCGATATTGTCTTTCTGCGCACGGGCGAGCGCGCGTTCATGCAGCCCCATCCGCTCAGGGTCGGCCATGCGGCCCGCCGGCAGCGTGATGCCGGCCGAAGCCGTTGTTGCCGGCTGCGGCGCGCCGTTCAGCACACGGCCCGGCGTGACGATCGCGGGGGCCGCCTCCACATAGGCCGCAAAGCCGTCCGGGTCCTTCCTCGCATAAGCGAGCGCCCAGTCGCCTTGCGCGGGGGCAACCTTGCCCGCAGCACATGCGGCATCCACCGCGGTCTGCGCGGCCTCCTCGGCCCGGGCCGTCTCGACCTTCTCCAGACGCTTCGCCACACGGTCGAACTCAGCCCTCGGCACCCAGTCCCTGGGATCGGGCGTGTCCGCGACCGCGGTTGCGGTCTTCTCCGCCACCGCCTGTTCAATCGCCGACGCGTCCGCCGTCTCATCAAGGCCAAGCGCCTTCGCAATACGGCCAAGCGCTGTCGCCCCCTTCGCAGCAGCGGTCGCGGCCGCCAGGACCGACGTCCCGTCCGCGTCCGCATCAAGCCCCAGCGCCTTTGCCAGGGCGGCCTTGTCTGTCGTGTCCTTGCCACCCGTCATCGGGTCCTCCTCATGTGAGTCTTCGTGTCTGTCGTCTGTCGTGTCTTCGCCGTTGCCAGCGCCCGCGATCGCGCTCATGTAGAGTGCCGGATCGTTGACCAGGGCCGCACCCTCGATCCGCGTGACCTCACGGGTATCGGGCGTGTGACGGAATACCGGCGAGATGAACCGGTACTCCCTGGCCTCGATGTGGGCACGGGCCTTCTCCGTCCATTCGACGTCGCCCCATACCGCCCCGTCGCGCACGAACGTCCGGTTGATCCAGCCCGCCGCCGGGGCCGGCTTGCCGTTCCTGGCCGAACGCTGGGACTGGTGCTCGTAGTCGATCGCGATCGGTGCCTTCAACGCCCGCGTCGCCTCGACAACCGCGCCCGCGTCCCGGTTCACCCAGGGCGCACGCCCGTCATGGGGCCGTGCCCTGACCTCGCCCGCGGGAATCAGCAGGATCTGCGAGGGTGCCTTGGAAGCCTCACCGCTGCCGCCAAGCGCAATCTCGACGGCGGAAGCAGCGGCCAGCGCACTGTTCGGGCCAAACGTCATGGGACCGATTATGACCGATCCCGCATCCGATTATCAGCGGACCATGGTCCGCTGATAATTTGCCGTCCATCCGCCTATGATCGTCCCCGAAAACCGGAGAAACACGCGATGAAACGCATCATCATCCACTGGACGGGCGGCAGCCACTCGTTCAACGCATCCGACGCCAGACACTACCATTTCGGGATCGACGGCGACGGCGCGGTGCACGAAGGCAACCTCAAACCCGAAGCCAACCTCGACTGCACCGACGGCAACTACGTCGCCCACACGCGCCGCTGCAACACCGGATCGATCGGCGTCGGCGTCTGCGGCATGCACGCCGCCCGCTACCGTCCGTTCGACCCCGGCCAATACCCGATCAACCACAGGCAGATCGACGCCCTGGCCGAACTCTGCGCCGATCTCTGCGAGACCTACCGCATCCCGGTCACGCGAGAGACCGTGCTGACCCACGCCGAGGTGCAGCCCACGCTCGGTATCCGCCAGCGCGGCAAGTGGGACATCACATGGCTGCCCGGCCTCAGGGAACCGATAAGCGCGGCCACGGCCGGCAACATCCTGCGCGAACGCATCGCCGAGAAGGCCGGGCAACCGCCCCTGCCGCCCCGGCCGCCCGTGAAGCCCGGCCCCGCGGACACAGCCGCCAGGCATCGGGCCGCCGCCAACCCCGAAGACCCGCCGAAACCGCCCCGCACCAGCCCCACACAGTCCACGACCGTCCAGGCTTCCGCCACACAGATCGCCGCCGGGGCCGGAACCGCCGTCACCGCCGTATCGGCCTTGAACGGCACCGCACAGATCGTCGCTCTGGGGCTGGCGGCCGTCATCGTGCTCGCCGGGGCATGGATCATGCGCGAACGCCTGCGCCACTGGGCAAACGGGGTCAGGTGATGGGGGCGGTAGACTGGGTGGACTGGATCATTGCCCTGCTCTGGACCGCCATTTGCGGCCTTGCGATCTGGCGCGTCTACATCGTCGCCACAAAGCGCTATCCCGAGGAGTGAGATGATGTTTTCGATCACCGGAATACTGGGCTGGCTCGCCGGAACCCGCGCAGGGCGCCTGGTCGCGGCCGCCGGCGCCGCAGCACTCGGCATCCTCGCCATCTACGGCAAGGGCCGCCGGGACGCCCGCACCGCCCAGGAGCGTGAGGCGTTGGAGAACTACGCTGACACGCGCCGCCGCGCCGACGAAGCACTCAAGCGCGCGGAAGGCAATACCACCGCCCCGGACGAACGCCTAAAGCAACACGGGAGATTGCGCGATGACCGACTCAGTCGGGACGGACTCGTCCGGGAATAGCTCTCACGGCGCCATCTACGACGCGCTGCACGGGCGCGAATGGACGGATCTGCTGAAAGTTGTCCTGATCGTCTGCTTCGTCGCCATGCTGACCGCCTGCGCCTCGACACCGCCGTCCGGCAACGACGCCGTCTGCGATGCTCTCAGGCCCGCATTGCCCACATGGGCACGCGCCGATACGCCCGAGACCAAACGACAGGGCGCCAACTTCCTCGACGTGTTCGAAGAGGTCTGCGGGTCGTAACGTCCACTCAACAACGGAGCAGACAATGAGCTTCATACAACGCGAAATCGACAGGATCAGGGCCGCCATGCAACACGAAAGGGGCACGCCTGAGTATCAGCGCCTCTACGACGCCATGAATGCCCTCGAATGGGCCAAGGACCCAAACCACATCATGTCATCCTGCACGGCGATCACGGGCAAGGAGAACCCCGAAGCTTCCCTTTCGGCGGAGTTGTCACGGCTGATGCGGGAAGGGCCGAAATTCGACAAGCATATCAGCCCGACCGATCAGCCTTCGGATCCCGACTAAATCGCATCACCTCCGCCCCCGGACCATGGTCCGCTGTCACACCCAACCGAAACCCGATAGAACACCGCGCATCCCCGCAAGAGCCGAAACGGCCGGGCGGGGGACGGGGTGCTTGGAACACCCCGAACCGGGAGACTGCCACTCCCACGACCAGCACCGGCCAAGCGCTGGCCATCCCGCCACCTCTGCACAGAGGCGGGATAAGTATCTCCCGGAGTCCCCCTTGGAAGCGAGTCGAAAAACGCACCGGATCGTCGATCCGGCCGAGCCCGTTGCGCCCTGGTTCGGCGGCAAGAAGCATCTGGCCAAACACATCATCGAGCGCATCGAGGCCACGCCACACAGATGCTACGCGGAGCCGTTCTGCGGCATGGGCGGCGTGTTCCTGCGCCGCACCTCAAAGCCCAAGTCGGAAGTCCTCAACGATGCCAACGGAGAGATCGTCAACCTGTTCCGCGTCTGCCGCGACCACGGCCACGAACTCGCTCGCCAGTTCGACCTCTGCGTCTCATCGAGGACCGTGTTCGCGCAGCTGATCGCCACACCGCCCGAAAGCCTCACCGACATCCGCCGCGCTGCCCGCTTCGCCTACATCCAGAGATTGAGCTTCGGCGGCAAGCCAGCGCACCTCGCGACACCTGGCCAGATGGCGCCGTCCGTCCACCATCCCTCACGGCTGACGCCCGCCCGTATGCGCCGGCTTATCATGGCCGCCCACGAAAGGCTCCAGGACGTCCACATCGAATGCCTGGACTGGAAGGCGTTCATCCCACGGTACGATCGCAAGTTCGCCATGTTCTATCTCGACCCGCCGTATCTCGGCCACGAGGCCGACTACGGACGGGACATGTTCGGACGGGAGGATTTCGAGGCCATGGCCGACATGCTCAAGCGCCTCAAGGGCCGGTTCATCCTCAGCCTCAACGACACGCCGGAAGTGCGGGAACTGTTCGGCTGGGCCCAGATCGAGGCCGTCGAGACACGCTACTCCGCCAATGCCAGGTCAACGCGCCGAGCCGCCGAAGTGCTGATTACGGGCGGAGGAATGAGAGACAGACGACATTTTACCAAAATCTAAGTTTTCAACCTCTCGGCACAAAGTCCGTGTGCATTCTTTGCACGTTTAACGAACTCTTCTAATATCGTTCGTGACTCTCCGGGCATTGTTTCATCAAACTTAAGGTACCTCCCAAGAGATACGCTTGGGTTTATGTTATATTTTAAAGGCTCAGATAGTTTCTCAATCCGTTTTGTTAGCCAAGCATTGCGAAATTGCTTTAAAGCTGCGATGATATTAGCATCCATAGACCCACTAAAGGCTGACAGCACATCATCCATTTCCTTTATTCCATGCAACGCTGTATTTGCGAAGAGCGCCATCCAAGTTGGACCTCTTTCGCCGTTCAAAACAATCGTATAATCGTTTATTTTATAGCCATCTAATATATTCATGTAATCAGAAAGTGGCAGTAATTTCATAAAGAAATTCGGATTAATATCTTTAAGATTTTCTTGCTTTACAGACACAAAATTTTTCATAGCTGTGTTTGTTTCGGTTATTCCCGATTGATTTTGATGCTTGCGAAGATCTACATCCGCCAACATATGCGCAAAAGGGGAAACCACGCCGTGTATGCCCCTCAGTAATTGAGTACAAGCGACACTTTCTCGCTTCTTCATTTCTATATTTTTTAAGTAATGCTGATATAATGTGAAACAACAAACAAGTATCGCGCTTATTCCAACAAGCCAGCCATAAATTGTTGGCCGGCCGTTTTCAAAAGTTTTGCCTCCCAAGCCGAAAAGCGTTGCTAAGAGCGCAAGAAATGTCAAAACATATTCCAAAAGACTACAAGCCTCCCAATTTCTTATTTGCCATCACCTACACCCCAACCAGCGTCCTGGCCGTCCAGACCACCCGGCCGAGGACCTCCGCCTCGTCGGGCCACGCCGCGTCCTCCCACTTCGGATGATCGCTCACCATGAGCCGCTCGCCGTCCGCGTTCTCGCCGGCGCGCTTGACCACGAGGCCGTCCGGACCGCGGATCACGAAGATGTCGTCCCGCCGCCAGCCCGTCCGCTCCCGGTCGATCAGGATCTTCGAGCCGTCCATGAGCGTCGGCTCCATCGACTCGCCCATGACCCCGATAACCACACAGCGGGCCGCATTGAGACCGAAAGCATCCAGCCAGTCCCGGCGGAACCACACCCGCCCGGAAACCTCTTCGCCCAGAACCTCCGCGCCGCCTCCGGCCGCCGAGGCCAGTTCCATCACATCCACAGGACGCGCATCCGGCGGCTCCTCACCGTCACGGACTGAGGCGAGCGCCGAGGTATCGGCCAGGTCCGACAGGCTAGTTCTTACCGCCGCCAGTTCCGCGTGTAACGATTCGGTCCCGGCCCTGACTGCTTCGGCCATCTTCTCCTGCAATACGCCCGCATCAGGCTCGCCTGGCGTGAACCGGCCCTCAATGGCGTCCATCACATCCTCGACGCTCGCCGTCCCGGACAGACCAAGCATCTGAGCGATTTCTGCTACACCCCATACCTGGTCAGCACTCGGATGTGCAGCGCCTTCCTCGCGCGGCGGGCCAAAATAACACTCCAGATCAAGAACTTTTGCGATGGCTTGGAGGGCTTCAAAGGAATATCTGCCACGTCCGTTCCGCATGTTTTTGATCAATGAAAGATGGCCAACGGCCTGCTTCGATACAGAAGCGTCTGACATTCCTGTGCGAGCAAGCGCCTCGTCTATCGTAGCCATAATGTCGTCCATTCGGAATTTATGGCTAAGTTTGGCTATATGCGCAATAGGTAGCTAATTTTAGCTTGAATTCGGTTTGAATTTAGCCCATCTTCTTGGCGATGAACCAACGAAGCGAAATTCTCCTGCGTTTGCAGGGTCTCTTGTCTGAGCACGATGGCGTTTCTCACTGGGCAATTTCAATGCGCCTGCTTGGTAAGGGAGATTTTTTTCGACACCTTAAGGCTGGCGCGGTGCCAAGGCGCACAACTTTCAAGCGTGCCCTTCAGGAATTCTCCAACCGCTGGCCTGCCGACCTCGCCTGGCCGTCGGACATCCCGCGTCCTGAGCCTTCCCCTGGTTCACCGGCGGCGAAGGAGGCGGCGTGATGGGTGGTTGTCCTTATTGCGGTAGCAGACACACGGTTGTTGTTAGCAAAGTCACGGGGGGCATCGGCAACATCATCGTGCGCGACAATCTTGTCGTGTTCGATGATGACGAACCCTGCGCGGACCTCCTGATCGACATTGATATCCTGGCTGGCGTCATTGAAGCGGTCGACGGGATTTCTTCGGACGACACGACCCCGGCCGAGAAGGCTGCGGAGGTTGCCCGCCTGTACTACGAGCTGGCACTGGAAGATGTTGCGGATACCGCCCGCCGTTCCTGCACTCCTGCCACCCCCTCAGAACAGAAGGATGCCACATGATGGATGTTCGTGCACATGCCTGGGCTTCGGGCCTGATCGAGTTCCGTGCTGATACGCAGCCGTGCCCTGAGGGCGCGCTGCCGTTGCCGGATGTACCGCGCGGTGTGATCGAGGTCCGGGCCAGGCGGGCCTATGACGGCCGGTCGCTTCTGGTGCCGGGCGTGCCGGAGGCCACGAGCCCGGCGGATGCTCTTGAGGCGCTGGAGCGCTTTTCCGGCTTCCTGCTGACGGACTCGTCCGGGAAGGAGGCGGCGTGATGGGGCGGATCGACACCAATGCCGTCATCGAGGACGCCTTCACCGCCATCGAAGCGGGGACGCCCGCTCCGGACTTGCTGGCGGCGTTCGTCCACGAACACGCCCTGACGGACATAGAGGTGCTTGTGCTGATCTTCTGGGCGGCCGATCTGGTCAACCGCCGAGGGAGCGCAGCATCTGTCCGGCGGCCCGGACTTGAGGAAAGCGTTTCATGACGGGCGGCCGCGACACCGACATGCTCTTTGCATTGCTACTTCTGGTCGCGGGGCACCTCGCGCTCAAGGTGCGGCTGGATTGGGGATGGGTCGAGTTGCTGCTGCTCGATCTCTGGCTGGTTCCGCTCTGGTTTCGAAAACATCCGAATTGTGGCCCCGGTAAAGAGCAACAATCCGAAGCCCACGAGCGTGAAGGCTATCCACCCCCGGATGAATTCCACCAAGCCCGTCTTACTCATTCCTTCTCCCGCTGCACCCCTGGCGGGAGCCGCCGGATCGGTCCGTTGCCCCCAGGCCCTCGCCGGTCCGGCACCCCTCATTACCCCCGCGCCCGGGGTTCAAGGCGGCACGGCGGCTGCCGCTGCATACCAAGGACGGATGGAGTGCCGGCCGGGCGCGGGGCCGGCGGTAACGCCGGAAGGCATGATACGGCCAATCCGCCCGCGCCGCCATTTTCCGGTTTTCGGTTTCAAGAGGCGGGCGGCGCATGACCCGTCCGCTTCCCGCCATCCGCCCGGGCAAGGGCGACTTCGTGAAGGGCCACAAGGCCGTGGTGGTCTTCGCCGATGTTGACGCGCCGGCGATCAGAGGCCGCATTGCCGATGTCTCGCCGTCCGGCCACGCGGTCACCTTCGAAATCAGCGCAGGCATGGCCATGCTCGGCCTGCCCCGGCTGTCCACGTGGACGTGGCGAGAAAAAAATCAAACCTGGCAGCAGAAGGGCGCACGCGCCGTGGACGGCGAAGGGTTGGTTCTCATCACCGACAGGAGGGCTGCATGAGCGGGCGCGCGGTTTCGGTGTCTTCGCGCGACTGTGAGGTTCGGGACCGAGTCCCTCGGGACCGAGTCCCTCACGACGCAGTCCCGCCAAAAGTCTCTGGCGGTGCGCCGGCCCGCACGCGGGGCGGCCAGCCCAAGCCAACGCTCGGGTATCCGAGCCGCAAGGCGGCGATCGAGGCCCTGCGCGCTCAGGGACTTTCGACGGCCGAGATCGCGGACACGATCGGCATTACCCGCACGAATGTTCTTTCCGTCGAAACCAGCGCCCGCCATCCCCGCGAGGCCACCGTGCGGATCAATGTGCCGCTCGACGTTTATGAGCGGCTCGGTCTCTTTGCCGCGGCCCGCGGCGTCACGTCGGCGGCTCTCGCCGCCACGATCCTCGACGCGGTCGTGGACGAGGGCCTGGTCGACGCGGTGCTGGATGACGGTGACGACTGCGACACCGGGGAGGACGCGTGATGGGCCGTGAACGCTCAAGCCCCTTCCGGGCGCTGTTCGAGCCTCGCCGCCATACGTTGCGCGAGGCACTCGTGTTGACGGTCCTGGCGCTCATCGTGGCGCTCATGGCCGTAACCGTCACGTCGGTCCAGGTCATCGGCCGGCTGGAGACGTTTCAATCGCTACCCACCGAGGAGGTTCATTGATGGGTTTTGTACTTGCCAAGGAGAAGCCGGGCACGCCCGGCGGCTATGTCTACCTGACCGACGTGACGCTGGTCGAGACGGCGGACGGCCTCGTGAGGCCCGATGCGAAGACGGCGCTGTTCGTCGACGACGCCTATGTCTTCCCGGATGTCTTCCAGGCGGAAACCTGGTCTCAGCTGATCCTGGCCGAAGGGTTCGTGCCGGCCGAACTGCCTGAAGCACCGCAAGAGCAAGAGGCAGACGCGCCCGCCGCCGATCCGGAGGATGCGGACGATCGGGCCGGACACCAACCGCCGCCGGGGTGGACGGCCGGCCCTGAACCCGACAGCACCGGAGCATTGCTCTACATATGCGGTGCAGACGCCCGCGCGCAGCGCCGTGAGGCGGAGGATCGCCGGAACCTGCGCGCCCTGATCGCGCCCTTCATCGAAGCCGAAGCGGCCGCCGGCGTTTCGCCTCGCGCAATCGAACTGGGCCTGAGCCAAGCCGGTGTCGAGGTCACGGACTGGGACCGGACATTCATTCGTCGTACGGCCGCAGCCCGGCCCAGGTCTCGATCATGTCCCGATCATTCGGGTTTTCGGGCTGAGGCAGGTGGCTGATGGCGGCTCCGCCGTTTCGGAGGTGTCGCCTTGATGCACGCCGCGAAGCTTGAGAACTCCCCCCGGCTGATGCGGGTGCACGCGCTTCTGGCCGACGGCCATGAGCGTTCGACGCTTGAGATCATGAAGGCCGCGGACGTGTGCGCGGTGAACTCGTGCATCGCGGAGCTGCGCGCCAACGGGGCGGAGATCGCGTGCCGCACGATCGTGCGCAAGACCACGGGCGAGCGGTTCTGGGTCTACCGGATGTTGAAACGGGTTCCGGGAGCGGCCGCATGATGACACGTCGCGGATTTTTCAGGGCGCTTGCCGGCGCCGCAATGGCGCCGGCAGCCGGACGGGTGGCGGTCACGGCCACGCCCTTGTTGTCGCGGGCTGAACTGAGCCGCCGGCATCTGACCTTTTGGGGTTTCAAGGCCGCGCCGAAATGGTGGTCGGGCTACGTGAACCGCCTATGGAAGCGTTACGTGTCCCGCGTTTTGGAGGGCCAATAATGCAGGCGCTCGAATATATACGTCACCGCCTCTGCCGCACCCGCCCCACCGAGCGTCTCGGCGTGCTTGGTGGCTGCTTTTTGGTGACCTTCGACAATCTCTCGTTCGAGCAGATCCTTGTCATTGAGGATGAGGAGGATCGCTTTGATGGCCACCATGGTGGCGACCGAGCGATCAAGTTCGGAGTATTCGGCCCATTTTTCTATCGGCAAATATTCTGTCGGCATGTCCTTTTACTCCTTGGCATGCTGATGGATAAGGGCTTCGACCGGGTTGCAGCCGGTCGAAGCCCGCGTTCCCGTAGCACGGGCGCTGTGGCGCCGGGATGCCCCACATGAGTGACGGCGGCGGCAAAAGGCCGGACCTGCATGTGGTTGGCGGCGCGGAGGGCACGGAGAAGCCGGCCGGGCCGGACGCCACCGCCTGGGAAACCCGCGAGGCCTGGCTTGAGGCCGGCCGCCGGCTGGGCGAGCGCACCGAGCGCGACCGCTGGGCCTTGGGCGACTGGGCGTGTCACGGCGAGCGGGCCTATGGCGATCTGGCCGCGGCGGAGATCGGCGTGGCGTACCAGACGATACGCAACCTGGCGACGGTGGCGCGGAAAATCGAACTGTCCCGACGTCGGGACAGTCTGAGCTGGTCGCACCACGCCGAGATCGCATCCCTGCCGGTGGACGTCGGCGACGCCCTTCTCGACCGCGCCGAAGCCGAAGGCTGGTCGCATGCGGTGATGCGCGAGAAGGCCCGGGCTGCTTCCGAGGTCGCCCAGCTGGAGGCGCGGCTCAAAAAGCTGTCGGACGAGAACGAGCAGCTTCACCGGGAAAAGGCCCCGGAGACCGCCGAGGAGAAGGCCCGTGACGCGGTCAGGCAGACGCTCACCCGCATGAAGGCCGAAGGCCGTGTGGTGAACGACGCGGTCCGGCGCACGGCCACCATGTTCATGGGGCTGGGCGACAAGAAGGTCGCCGGCAGTCTCCACGGCAACAGGCGCAGCGGCCTTGCGCGTGACAGCGCCCGGGCGTTTGCCGCCCTGTCGGCGCAGACCCGTAACGCCCGCGCCGATGTCGCCCACACGATCGGCCTCATCGCGAAAGACGGCAAGTCCCCGGCGGAGGCGTCCGTTACCGCGCTCCTGGACGAGATCGAGGAGGCCATGCGCGAGATCACGCGGCGTCTGGATGCGGCCGAACTGAACCCGGCACAGGCCAAAGCCGTGAGTGATGCTTTCAACGCACGTATGGATGCGCTCAAGGCCACCGTGACGGGCGACGTCCACAAGGCACTCGACCGCAAGCTCAACGGGGAATGCTGATGGCGGGCGAGCGTTCGAACCCGTTCATCGCTCACCGCTCCGGCACGGGCGTTGCAACGCCCGTGCCGCCCTCTTGCAACGCGCCTGCAGCGCCGGTTCCCGAGCCTTGCAGGGGCCCTGCGGACAACGACGCGGCCGCAGCCTGGGAGCGGGCGAGCGATGCGGAGCGCGACCGCGCCCGGGTGCGCCTTCGGATCGTGCGCCGGTCGGAGGCTCTGGCCGCGGGCGGCATGACGCAGGGTGCTGCGGATGCTCATGCCGCGCACGAAGCCGGTGTCTCGGCGCCCTCGGTCGCCGCATGGCGCCGCCGGGTGGCGGGGCTGCCCGCAGAGGCCCGTGTCCGCGCCCTGCTCGAAGGGACACGCACGGGACGGCCCTCCACGGTGGACGCCAATGATGCCTGGGCGGAGACGCTGGAGGCGCTGATCTATCACGGCGGCCCGCACCTGACGGCCGAACATGCCAGGCGCACGCTTATCGTGCGCACCGGTTCGGCGCCTTCGCTTCGCACGCTGCGCGACTGGATCGCGCGCCGTCGCGAGCGCGACGCGCGTTCGATCTCCGCCGTGACGGACCCCGACGGCCACCGCTCGCACAGGAAGCCGGCCTTCGGATCGAAGACCGAGCAGGTCGAAGGCCTCAACGCGCTCTGGGAACTGGATTCCACGATTGCCGACGTGATCTGTGCCGACGGGAAGCGTCATGCGCTGATTGCCGCCATCGACATCTGGTCGAGGCGCTGCCGCTTCCTGGTGACGGCGTCGTCCAGGGCCGTGGCGATTGCGGCCCTCACGCGTCGCTGCATCATCGACTGGGGCGTGCCCGCGGCCGTGCGCACGGATGAGGGTGCCGACTACACGTCCGGTCATTACAGGGCCGTGCTGGGTGATCTTGAGATCGAACATGTCGTCTGTCCGCCCTATACGCCCGAGGCGAAGCCCTTCGTGGAGCGCCTGATCGGCACGGTGAGCCGTGACCTCTTCGCCCACCTGCCGGGCTTCTCCGGCCACAATACGGCCGATGCGGCAAGGCTTCGTGCCCGCAAGTCGTTTGCAGGGCGCCGGGGGATGAGTCCCGCCATCACGTTCGAGGCCGACCTTTCGCCGCAAGAGCTGCAGGCCCGTCTCGATGCCTGGGCGGATGACCTCTACGGGCGGCGTCCCCACTACGGGCTCGGTGAGATGAGCCCGTTTGCCAAGGCCGCGTCCTGGACGGGTGACGTGCGCACGATCTCCGACATCCGCGCGCTCGACGCCCTGATGGCGGTTCCGGCCTCGAACGGCGGTACGCGCGTGGTCTCCAAGCACGGCATCAAGGTCGGCGGCGCGTTCCATATCGCGGCCGAACTGGGAACGCTCGTCAAGACCCGCGTGGGCGTGCGCCTCGATGAGACGGATGCGGGCCGCATCCATGTCTACGGCCCCGACGGGGCGTTCATCTGCATTGCGGAAGATCCGCTCAAGACCGGCCTCGACCGGGCGGAAGTGGCGGCCCGTGCCAAGGCACTTGCAGCCCGGGAGGACGCAGCCGCCCGCAAGCGGGCAAGTGGTCTCAGGAGGAAGCGCAAGCCCGAAACCGCCATGGACGATGTGCTGGGCCGGGCCACAGAGGATGCCGGGCGTGTCGTCGCCATGCCCCGCCGGTCACAGGAACACGACACCCCCGCCCTTGCCGCTTCCGCCAAGGCTGCCGCCGCTTCGGCCGGACAGCAGGCAACGATGGCCGCAAGCGACCGCAGGCAGGGGATGAAGTCCGCTTCCGGCGGCACATCCCGGTCCGTCATGGACGCCATGAGGCGTGTTTATCTGGAGGAAGACCTATGACCAACTCAGTTGGAAGCGACAACGATACCGTGATCGAACTGGCGAGGCTGCCTGCAGCGCAGCCCGGCGGCAATGCGCCCGATCTCAAGGATACGGTTGCGCTGGCCCATGCCGAGATGGAAGCGTCCGGCACCAGCCGCAACCAGGCCGCCCGCGAGATCGGGGTATCCTCGACGCGGCTGTCGAAATGGCTGCGCGGCATCTACGAAGGCGACGTGCCGGCGGTCACAGCGCTTGTCGCGGCCTGGCTGGAGACCCGGGCCGAGGCCAGACGGCGCGATCTGACGCCTGCCGGCCTCGACCGTCATGTGGCGCTCAACACCACGCGGGACATTCAGGCGGCCCTTTCCCATGCGCAAGCCGTTGGCGACGTGGTGCTGATCCACGGGCCGTCCGGCCGGGGCAAGACGTGGGCGGCCAAACATCATTGTGCGGGCCGGGCAGGTGCGGTCTTCCTCAGCGTCACGGGCGCCTGCGTCACGCTGCCGGGCCTGCTGCACCGGCTCAGCGACGCTGCCGGTGCGGGCGGCCGGCACGGATCGGCGCTTGAGGCCGAGACCGCGATCGTTTCCCGCCTCGCCGACCGGGGTGCGCTCATCGTCATCGACGAGGCCCATCATCTGCGCGCCTCCCAGATCGACGAGTTGCGCTGCATCCGCGACATGGCCGCCTGCGGGCTGGCGCTGATCGGGGACGATTCCGTTCGGATGACGCTGGCGCGCTGTCCGCAGGTCATGGGCCGTACGGGCATGCGCGTGGACTTGCGGTCACTCGGCGACGGGGATGTGGCGGACATTGCCGCCGGGCCTCTGGGGCGCCGGCCAAGGGCTGCTGAGATGAAGGTCCTGAGCGCGACGGCGCGGGGCCCCGGCGGGCTGCATGCGCTGCGCCGCCTCATGGCGCGGGCCTGGATGCTGGCGCGCGCTGAAGGCCGTGACAGTATCGTTGGCGACGACATCGCGGCCGCGGCCGAGGACGGTGCGCCATGCTGAGCCAGGACCTGCAGCACGTCCACGACAGGATCGCCGAGGCGGTGCGTGACGGTTACAGCCTGAACCCCATGGGCCTTGCCGGTCTCTGTACCTTCCTGAAGGCCGCCGCTGAGGATGTGCGCCAGCTCGAGGCCCACACCGTGCCGCTGCCGGCCAGGCTCGCCGACGATCTGCCGGGCAACGTGATGTCCGTCACCGACCGGCTCATCGCCCGGGGCACGGTCGCCATGCAGCGCGCGGACCGGCCGGGTGCCGATCCGGGCGGCGATCCGGGCGGCGGCCCGCGAGGCGCGGCATGAAGGCCGCGGTCGCGCACTTGAGCCACCAGACGCGGTTCACGCGCACGGGCGAGCGCGATCTGACGAACCGCAAGCCATACCGGACACCGGCGCAAAAGGCGCTTGCGAAGAAGACGGCCCGCAAGGGCAAGAACGGCGCATATCGCTCATCCGCGCCGGTCAGTTACCACGCCTGAGAAGGAGGACACTCATGACGAAGACGAAGACAAGGCCGGCGCAGGCCGAGGCGGCGAAGACGCAGGAAGCCGTGCCCGAAACACGGGCCGCGGACAGTGTCTCGGACAGTGTCTCAGACACGGCCGCCCCGGCGCAGGAGGCCTCCCGCGGGCAGAACCGGCAGAACGCCCTGGGTGAGGCTGGTGACGGCCGGGTGGTGATCGGCGACGATGTCTACATGCGCGATGCCAAGGGTCGCCTGACCCCTGAAAGCCTCGTGAAGCCCCAGGACCTCTTGCAGGACGAGATGGTGCGTACGGTGATCGGGTATGCGCAAGATCTGAGCGCACAGGTCGCGCGCTTCCGCTGCCACTGCTTCGACGATATCGGCGACTTCGATGCGCTGCTCGCCCAGGAATACGGCGGCCATGCGCGCGAGAGCCTGAAGGGCAACCGGACCTACATGAGCTATGACGGCTGCCTGAAGGTGCAGGTCCAGATCGCCGAGCGCGTGGCGTTCGGCCCGGAACTGCAGATCGCCCGCGATCTCGTCGACGAGTGCCTGGGCGACTGGGCGTCGGACGCCCGTGACGAGATCCGCACGCTCGTCGGTCACACGTTCCAGGTGGACAAGGAGGGCGAGATCAGCCGGTCGGCCATCTACAGCCTGTTGCGTCTCGATATCGACGATGAGCGCTGGAAACGCGCCATGGAGGCGATCCGCGACGCCATGCGGGTGATCGGTTCGAAGACCTATATCCGTTGCTACCGGCGGGCGAACCCGGATACCGGCTGGCAGTCCGTCACCATCGACCTGGCGAAGGCGTGAGTGCGGCCAGATGACGGAGAAAACCGCAACCGGCAAGCAGGGCGCCGACGACTTCACAAGGCGCACCGCCGCGTGCATCACCGCATGCGTCACCGCGATCGGTCTCCATCGGGAGAACGGCGCACTGTCCGGCCAGTTCCCGTGCCCGCAATGCCGCGGCACCGTCACCTATTCGGTCGCCCCGAACAACGGCCACACGGCGGGGGCTTGCGAAACGAAAGGGTGTGTCTCATGGCGTCAGTGAAACCCGCAAACACGAGCAGCCGCCGGGCGATGCTGGCCAAGGTCCATATCGCGAAGAAGGACCTGGGGCTGGGCGATGACGCCTACCGGGATGTCCTGGAAGGTGTCACGGGCAAGCGTTCGTCCGGGCACATGAGCGCGCCGGAACTCGATGCGGTGCTGGCGCGGTTCCGCGCGCTCGGCTGGACGCCACGCCGCACATCCTCCTGCCGGACGGGCTCGTCTTCGCGCCAGACCCGTGATCGTCTGGCACAAGGCCCCCACACGGCCAAGGTTCGCGCCCTGTGGCTGTCGGCCTGGCATCTGGGGGTGACGCGCTCACGGTCCGATGAGGCGCTGACAGCCTTCGTGAAGCGCCAGACGGGCCTTGATGCGGCGGCCTGGGCGGGAGCGCCGGCGGCGTCCTGGAAGGTGATCGAGGGTCTCAAGTGCTGGCTGGCGCGCGACGCCGGCGTCAACTGGGAGCCTTACGAGACGCCCGGCGGCGATATCGACAACCCACGCGCCCGGGTGCTGGAGGCGCAGTGGCGCAAGGCACATGAACTGGGCCTGGTCGCCGTCGCCGACACGGCCGCGATCGGCGGGTATGCGCAGGCCGTGCTGGGGCTCGGTCACAAGGTCTCCCACACAGCGCTCACCGACATGCAGGCCGACATCCTGATCCGTCACTTCGGCGAGCGGATCAGGGCGGCGAATGAGCCGGAGGGTACCGCAGGCAGGAAAGAAAAGCAGCCGGAGGGTACCGCAGGCAGGAAAGAAAAGCAGCCGGAGGGTACCGCAGGCAGGAAAGAAAAGCAGCCGGAGGGTACCGCAGGCAGGAAAGAAAAGCAGCCGGAGGGTACCGCAGGCAGGAAAGAAAAGCAGCCGGAGGGTACCGCAGGCAGGAAAGAAAAGCAGCCGGAGGGTACCGCAGGCAGGAAAGGAGAGGAACGGTCATGAGCGCATGGGACGATGCAAAGGCGCACCGGCTGATGGCGCTGAGGGACAAGGGGCTGAGTGCCGCGCAAATCGCCAGGGAACTTGGTGTCAGCCGCAACGCGGTCATCGGCAAGCTCGCCCGGATGGGCCTTGGCCTCAAGGGCCGCCAGAGCGTGAAAGCGCGCGGAGGCCGCCCGCGCAAGCATCGCCGAGCGAAGCCCTCCATGCCGCAAGTGACGGCAACTGCACCGCAAGGCCGGGACCTGGCCGCTGCGGAACCTGCCGCGGACACGGTGCCTCCCGAACCGGCGCTTGAGGAAGAGGCCACACCCGGCCCCGAACCGGCAGCGCAAACGCCGGCAGGCGCGAGACACGGGGTTGTGACCGCCGTCATGAGCCTGACGCCCCGGTCGTGCCGCTGGCCGATCGGCGAGCCGAAGACGGATCCGGACTTCCGGTTCTGCGGGGCTGAGAGGAAGCGCGGGGCCTATTGCGAGGCTCATGCCGCGATCGCTGCCGGAACGGCACCCGCGGACCTCTCGGTTCCACAAGGCCAGCGCAGAAAGCCCGCCAAACAGGGTGCGCTGTTTTTCAGGAGCCGTGGACAATGACGAAATCGTCCGGCAACAGCGACATCATCGACGTCGTCGTGAATATCCGGGGGCGTTCGGATCGCGTTGTCACGGTTGAACACGGCCGCCCGTCGAAACGTGCATGGCTGCCGCTCGCCCATGTCGAGCTTTCGTCGAACGGCGACGGCACGCACACCCTCAGCCTGCCGGAATGGCTGGCCCGTGAGAAGGAGATGATCTGATGAACACCATTCGAATGACGGCAATGGGTGCGGCAATGCTTCTGGCGCTGACCGGCTGCGAGGACGACGCGAGCGTGGCCTCGCGCAACCTGTCGAAGGCCGCGGACATGTTCGAGATCACCCGCAGGGTCGTGTTCTACAACGGCATCACCGGCGACTACATGCTGACGGACTCGTCCGGGACGGACTCGTCCGGGACGGACTCGTCCGGGAGTCTCGAGGGGCGTTGCTCGATCACCGCCGACAGCCGGGACCGCCAGCTCGAGGTCACCTGCAAGACCGGCCCGAAAGGGTTCACGAAGCACTTCCTGGGCCTTTCCGACAACGTGACCTACTTCGCCGAGCAGCTCGAGGCGCGCGATGTCAGCACGTACCACTACCGTGTCGTCTTCAAGCCCCAGACCATCCTGCCCGACATCGATGCCCGTGGCGACGTCAACGAACTGACGACGGACAGGCACTGATCATGGCCGATACTGAAGACATCCGGCCCGCCGAAGGCCTCGCGTCGGTCAGTCTCGAAGATATCGCCGCGGAAGTGAAACGCCGCAGGGTCGATAAAGGCGACGTCTACAAGGCGTTCGGTCTGAAGTCTCCGGCTGAGGTCACGCTGATCGACTTCGAAGGATCGCAGATTGCCGAGCATGCGGAAATCCTGGGATGTCTGCCCCCGCCGGACATGTGGACCCGGGATACGGCACTGCGCTGTCTGCGCGATGCAGCGGAACATGTCGCACCGGCCATGGACGCCGTCGACCGCAACAGCCTCCTTTGCGACTTCGACCTGATCACGGAGCTTGAGCGGATCGAGGCGTTGCTCGCGACCGGGCGAACGAGTGCTGCCCTTGAGGCCCTGCGGCGGTTCATCCGGCCTGAGTGGATGGCCGCAAGAGAGCCCGCGGTTTGACCGCACCCGTCCATATCGCACGCGCCGCCCTCTACCACGGCGACTGCCTGGCGCTTTTGCCGGAGATCACGGGCGAACACGGGGTGTGCGATCATGTGATCGCCGATCCGCCTTACGAGGACGCGCTGCACGAGGCGGCCGCGAAGGCGTCGATCCGGCGCACCGACGGGCGAACGGCACCGAGAGGCCCCGCATTCGCAGGCATATCGGCGATCCGTGCCGACGCCGCTGCCGCCATGGTGGCGGCATCCTCCGGCTGGGTGCTGGTGTTCAGCCTGGCCGAAGGGGTCGGTGCCTGGCACGATGCGCTGAAACGCGCCGGTGCGAAATGGGACACCACGCTTGCCTGGGTGAAGCCCGATGCCGCCCCCCGCTTCAACGGCCAGGGGGCTGCGCGCGGCTTTGAGTGCATCTGTACCGCCTGGGCGGGCACCGGACACAGACGCTGGAACGGCGGGGGCCGCCGCGGCGTTCTCACCCACCTCACCGCCAAGGGTGGCCACGAGGCGGCCAAGCCCGTCGATCTCATGATGGAACTGGTCGCGCTCTATACGAAGCCCGGCGATCTCATCTGCGACCCGTTCATGGGCTCGGGCTCGGCCGGAGTGGCCGCAATGCGCCTCGGCCGGCGCTTCGTCGGCATCGAGAAGGACGAAGGGCATTTCGGGGCGGCATGCGAGCGGATCGCCGCCATGGAGGCCGCACCGCACCTGCCGTTCGCGGCTGCGCCCGTCCAGGCGTCCCTTCCGCTTGATGGTGCCGACGCGAAGGGCACAAAAGACGCAAGGGCGGTGGGACGATGAGCGGTTCCCCGCTTCCGGGCGTGCTCGCGGAGATCGAGGCTGTGGCGGGCCGCGACGCCGCCCTTGAGATCGCGCTGAAGGCCGGCGGCAAGGACATCTATGTTTCCGCGCGCGGTGCGCAGTCCCAGGCCATCGTCGAGGCCGTCGGCGCCCGGGCATGGGCGGCCATCGTGGCCAGGCTTGGCGGTGAGACCGTGCATGTGCCGCTCGCGCGGCGCGCACTCGTGCGCCACTTGAGCGCGCAAGGCGTGGGGACCGCGGAGATCGCGCGGCGTCTGCACATCACCCAGCGCACGGCCCGGCGCTACCGGCGTGAAGGGGTGTCATGAACGGATGTCGAGGCCGTTTTTTCAGCGGACCATGGTCCGCTGATAATCGCGGGCCGGACCCCTCATAATGGCGGCCATGGACACGACAACCCGCACAAACGGATCCCGGAATGCCGAGCCTGCCTGATGCCCACGCCTGGGAGGCGTTCGCCGGCGTGGTGGGCGTCTTCATGTTCCTGAGCGCGGCGGTGTTCGTGATGCGGCGGGTCGCAGGCCTGTTTCGGCCAGCGACGGCGGCAGCGCCTCCGTCCCCCGCGCCGCCAGGCGATGATCTGCGCGATCTGAAGGAGACGGTCGCCCGGCAGGGCCGCGAACTGGCGGACATGCGCCTCTCGCTCGCCGAACACTATCTGCGCCGCGACGACTGGGTGCCCACGATGAGCCGGGTGCTGGGGATGCTGGAGCAGCATTCCGTGGCCCTTGCCCGGCTTGAGGAACGAAGTCTGCAAAGGAGACCCCGTGCTGAGTGAACTACAGATCCAGGGCCTGCGCTGGGCGATCCTGCGCACGATCATGGTGGGCGGCCATATCGGTGTGACGGACGTCATGGTGCTCGATGTGGCCCGTGCCGAATACTTAGGTGCTACCCGCGACCTGATCCGCAACGAACTCGGCTACCTGGAGGACCGCAAGCTGGTCAGGATCGAGCGCTCCGAGATCGAGCCCTGGCGCGTGCTGCTGACCCGTCATGGCCGCGACGTGGTCGACTACACGGTCGACTGCGAGCCCGGCATCCGCCGGCCGCCCCGGCTCGGCGGCGAAGAGAGGTAGGTCCATGCCGCGGAGGAAGAAGGTCGCACTCCTGCCCAGGGATGTCCGCGAGGAGCTCGACGCCAAGCTGATCGAGGGTGCGTTCTCCGATTACCGTGGGCTCGTGGCTTGGCTGAAATCCGAAGGCTATGAGATCGGCAAGACGGTGCTGCAGGAGTATGGCGGCGAACTCGAGCACCGGGTTGACCGCATCAGGCTCGCCACCGAGCAGGCCGAAGCGCTGGTCGCGGCCTCGCCCGACGACATGTCGTCCATGGCGGACGCCGGCATGAGGCTCATCCAGGAGCAGATGTTCACCGCATTGCTGGCATCCGAGGAAGGCGACATGGCGACACTGGCGCGCACCATGCGCGCCCTTGCCGAGAGCGTGCGGGCCACGCTGTCGCTGCGCCAGAGCCAGCGCAATGTGCGCGACGAGACAGGCAAGGCAGCGGAAGCCGCGGCGAAACGCACAGGCGCGTCAGAGGACACCATCGCCGCCATTCGCGCGGTCTACCAGGGTGCGGGCACGCAAGACAGCCACGAGGCGACGTCATGAACGAACCGCTCACGCTCCTGCCCTATCAGGACCGCTGGGTCGCCGACAGGTCGGCGCTGAAGGTGATCGAGAAGTCGCGCCGCATCGGCATCTCCTGGGCGGAGGCCTATGACGCGGTGCTGTACGCGGCCGCCGGGGCCGGCGACGTCTACTATCAGTCCTACGACAAGGACATGACCCGCGGCTTCATCGAGGATTGCGCGGAATGGGCGGAGCGTCTGGAAAAGGACGCCTCCGCCGTCGGCGAGACCCTGCTGGAGGACGAGGCGGGCGCCATCCAGGTGTTCCGCATCGGCTTTGGCAAGGGCAAGCAGATCCGTGCCATGACCTCGTCCCCGCGCGGTTTCCGCGGCAAGGGCCGGCCCGGCGACCGCGCGATCGTCGACGAGGCCGCCTTCATCGACGATCTCGACGCCGTGCTCAAGGCCGCCATGTC
This sequence comes from Hyphomicrobiales bacterium, assembly GCA_965198845.1. Lineage (GTDB taxonomy): Bacteria > Pseudomonadota > Alphaproteobacteria > Rhizobiales > JAJFHC01 > CBDAQD01. The sequence goes on along the minus strand of CBDAQD010000002.1, from coordinate 2,821,774 downwards.
CTTCAACAACTGGGGCGGCACCGTCCACGTCATCTCCACCCACAACGGCGAGGCCTCGCCCTTCAACGCGCTCCTGCGCGATGTGCGCGAGGGCAAGATCGACGGCAGCCCGCATCGCGTCACACTGCGCGATGCGCTCGATCAGGGGCTCTACAGCCGCATCGCCGCCGTGACGGCCATGCCCGACACGCCGCAGGCCGCGGCCAAATGGGAGGCGGGCGTGCGCGCCAGGCACGGGCAACACGCTGCCGAAGAACTCGACTGCATACCCTCGTCCGGTGCCGGGGCATGGCTCTCCTGGAACGCGATCAGGGCCTGCGAGAACGAGCGTGCAGGGATCCTTGAGCGCACGAGCGCCGGCCAGACATGGATCGGCATCGACGTCGCCAGGCGGCGCGACCTCTGGGTCGCCGCCGTGCTGGAACGCGTGGGCGACGTGCTTTGGTGCCGCGACCTCAAGGTCGAGCGCGACATCTCGTTCTCGCAGCAGCGCGGGATCGTCAGGGATATGGTGATCCGCTACCGCCCGACACGGGTCGCGGTCGACCAGACCGGCATGGGCGAAGCCTTCGTCGAGCAGTTGCGCGATGACCACGGCTCCTTGCGCGTCGAGGGCGTGCTCATGACCGCACCGCGGCGTCTCGATGTGGCGACCGCCCTGCGCGAAGCGGTCGAGGACAAGCGCCTGCGCATCCCCGCAGACGACGATCTCAGGCGCGATCTCCACTCGATCAAGGCCGAAGCCGGCCCCACGGGAGCGGCCCGCCTCATCGCGCAAGGAGAAACCGACGGCCATGCCGACCGGTTCTGGGCGCTCGCTCTGGCCTGCGCGGCCGCTGCCGGCAACGAGCCCCAATACGACTACCAGCCGGTGGGCGACCGGTACGGCCTGGACCGCAGGGACAAGTGGGCCATGTTCGGACGCGCCACCTTCGGCAAGGGGACCTGGTAAGGGGAACCGTTGATGGCACAACTGCTCGACCAGTACGGCCGGCCCATAAGGCCTTCCCGGCTCAGGCGCGAGATCGCGGGGCCCTCCGTCGTCGCGGTGCGCACGACCACGAGCTTTTCCCAGGCCATCGGCGTCACACCGCCGAAACTCGCCGCAATCCTGCGCGAGGCCGAACACGGCGATGCGAGCGCCTTCCTCGATCTCGCCGAAGACATGGAGGAGCGCGACCTGCATTATCTGGCCGTGCTCGGCACACGCCGGCGCCAGGTGAGCCAGCTTGCCGTCACCGTCGAGCCCGCCGACGACAGTGCGGGTGCGCAAGCCGATGCCGAACTCGTGCGCGCCTGGGTAAACCGCCAGGAGCTCGAGGACGAGCTCTTCGACATGCTCGATGCCGTCGCCAAGGGCTATTCCGTCATGGAGATCGTCTGGGAAGTGTCGGCTGCTCAGTGGATGCCCGCACGCCTCGAATACCGCCTGCCGCGCTGGTTCCGCTTCGATCACGAGACCGCCGGGCGCCTGCTCCTGCGTGACGCTGAAGCCCCCGGTGGCTGGGCCGAGCTCGAACCCGCCAAGTTCGTCGTTCACCGCCATGCGGCGAAGTCCGGGATACCGGTGCGCGGCGGGCTCGCCCGTGTCGCCGCATGGGCCTGGATGTTCAAGTCCTACACGCTGCGCGACTGGGTCCGCTTCGTCGAGGCCTACGGACAACCGCTCAGGCTCGGCAAGTACCACGGCGGGGCCTCCTCGGAAGACATCGAGATCCTCAAGCGCGCCGTCATCGACGTCGCCGCCGACGCCGGTGCGATCGTGCCCGAAGGCATGGAGATCGAGTTCGTCACCGCCCAAGGCTCCGGCAAGTCGGGCGCCGACTACTATGCGGGCCTGCTCTCCTATCTGGACGCCCAGGTCTCCAAGGCCGTGCTCGGCCAGACCCTCACCACGGACGCCGGGACCGGTGGATCGGGCTCCTACGCGCTCGGCCGCGTCCATGACGACGTGCGCCAGGACATCGAACGCTCCGACGCCCGCCAGCTCGCCGCAACACTCACCCGCGACATCGCAAGGCCGATCGTGCTGCTCAACAACGGCGATCCGGGCCTGCGCGGCTTCCCGCGCATCGCGATCGGCCGGGAAAAGGAACTCGATATCACCGTGATGGCCGACGCACTCGACAAACTCGTGCCACACGGCCTTGAGGTCGCCATGCCGGAAGTCCGCTCACGCCTGGGCTTTGCCGAGCCCGGAGACGATGAGGACATACTGGGCCAGCCGGACACGCCGGCACAGGAAGACAGACCCGTCCAGGAAGCGCCCGAAGACAGGCAAGCACAAGCCCGCGCGGCTGTCGCTGTCCCGTCGAACTGGCACGGAACAGACGCCATCGACCGCGCCGCCGCTCTCGCGGCAGAAGGCTGGGAACCGGTCATGGAACCCATGATCGAGCCCATCCGCAGGGCCCTCGACGAGGCGATCGTCGAAGGCCGCAGCCTCGAATGGTTCCGGGACCATATCAGGAGCATCACCGCCGACATGGACACAGGCCCCCTGACACGGTCACTCCACCGCCGGACCTTCTCCGCGGCCCTCTCCGGAGAGGCGGGGCTTGAGGAAGACATTGCCCCGGAGGACGGTGAACCGGATGAGGACGGCACATGAGACCCGAAATCCTCGATGTGCCCCCCGAAGCCGCCGTCGCACACTTCCGCGCCAAGGGCTACCACGTGGGCTTCGACTGGCGCGACACCAGCGCTGCCCGGCATCTGAGTTCCTTCACCGTCGCCAAGGTCGCACAGATCGACCTCCTCGAAGACATCCGCAAGGCCGTCGACGAAGCGCTGGCCGAGGGCCGGACCTTCGAGTGGTTCCGCAAGCAACTCGAACCGATCTTGCGAGCCAAGGGATGGTGGGGCCGCAAGCTCATGACCGATCCGCTCACCGGCGAGACAGCCATGGTCCAGCTCGGATCGGCAAGGCGCCTGCGCATCATCTTCGACACCAATCTGCGCATGGCCTACGCCCGCGGCCGCTGGGAGGCGATCGAGCGGCTCGCCGACGTCCGGCCGTGGCTGCGCTACGTCGCCGTGCTCGATCAACGCACGCGGCCCGACCACCGCGCCTGGCACGGCACCATCCTGCCCATCGACCATCCCTTCTGGCACACCCACTATCCGCCCTGCGGCTGGCGCTGCCGATGCATCGTCCAGCAGCTCTCCGACGCCGACCTCGAACGCTACGGCTACAGCCCCTCCGCAGAACCGCCCGAAGACTGGGACACCACACGGCCCTGGCACAACGCACGCACAGGCGAGACCGTCAACGTCCCCGTCGGCATCGACCCCGGATTCCAGCACAATGTCGGCCTGCTTCGCGCCAACACACCCGCGCAGGCCGTGCTCGAGGCGAGAACCGCAACCGCCGCCCCAGATATTGCCGCCGCCGTCCGCGCCCGCGAACTCGACGACTGGATCAGGCAAGGCCGCGATATCCGCGAACGCATGGTCGCAGCCGCCGGCGGCATCGACGCACCCGACTTCGTCGCGAGCTTCCGCGCAGACCTGCGCCAGAGACTCAGGGACGAACGCGCGGCCGGAAGCGTCGGGGCACAGGTCAATGACGGCAAACAGGGCAGCAGGACCGCTGCGCGTGTCCGCAAGGCGGCAGAAGAACTGCCCGCATCATGGGTGGAACAAGGCAACACTCTGGCCCTTACCGCGCTCCGCAGCTCCGACCGCGGCTTCCATCGCACGTACCGCAACAACGTCAGGCCCGCCGAGATCACCGTCGACAAGGACGTTGGCACCCCGCTGCACGAGTACCTGCATCACATCCAGGTCGCCATGCCGGAACTCGACGCCCTGTTCGCGAAGCTCCACCACAGACGCACCGCAGGCGAACCACGCGTGCGCATCGGCAAGGGCCCGAAGGAACTCGGACGCAAGGATTGGTACATACGCCCTTACACAGGCCGAGAATACGGCAAGGCCGAGGCACCGCTCGAGGTCCTGACCATGGGAATGCAGATGCTCTTTCATCCCGTACATAGAAGAGAGCATCTGCGCGACCTGCTGCGCGACGATCCCGAGATGCTCGACCTTCTGCTCGGCGTCCTGTTCGGGTATGATCCCTGAACCATGGCCAGACACACCATAAGACTCCCGGATCTGATGCGCGGCCGCGAACTGCGTACGATCATCTGGGATGACGAAGCCGGCACCGTCGAAGGCAACCATTCCGACATTGCGTTCTTCCGCCGGACGTTCGCCGCGCCGAAGCCGGTCACGTGTGGTGACCCCGGAACCGCATGGGACCTGAACGACCCCGCCCACGATCCGACAGAGTTCCTTGTTCTGCTCTGGGTGGCTTACGCCCGGATCGAGGACGAACCGCTGCGCTCGACCCTCCCGGCCATATTCGACGGTGTCGACTTTCCGCCGGGCGGTAGGGGCGAAGTCCTTTACATAGACGACGAAGTCCTCACCTGAACACCCGCTGGCCCGGCCGATCGGAGCGTCTCTGAGGCCTTCGAAAATGCCGCCCGATCAGGGGTGCCGAAACGCCACAAAAATGTCGCGGTTTCGGGGCGCCCAAAAACGGCCTTGCAACAGCGTTTTCTTGGGTCTTCAGGGGGCCTGAAACGCCGGAAACGTAAAAACTTTCCGCCGCACGGCCTTCAACGCCACCCGCCCAAAACACCATCGTAAACGCCCCCAACCACGCAGAAAACCGCCACCTGGTCGGGATAGGTCGGGATAGGTCCGGGATAGGTCGGATTCACAAAGACTTTCCGCCGGTCACATCCGGCACAACATCGTCGTGCTCACAGGCGAACATTCGCCCTGTCTTCCCTAAACCGGTCGGAATTTCATCGAAAATCAACAGAGCACCGTGGTCGTCACACGCCTCCCGAACCGCTGCCCAAAATCCCGGAGGCGGAATGTAGGGAACAGCCCGGGCGGGTTCCGCCACAACAGCGGCAACGTCACCCTCCCGTTCGAGTACGTAACGCACCATCTTCGCGCACGCGCGTTCGCAGAGTTCCAGGGGCGGCGCACCGTCGTTGTCCTTGTATCCGTAAGGACACCTGTAACAGGCAAACGGTGCAACATGCTCTGCACCGGGGATCAGCGGACCGGCAATGTGGGATCTGAATAGCGCTTCTCCCCCCACACTGGACGAACCGAATCCCGCACCATGGAAGGCATCCCAGAACGACAAGGTTTTGAAACGGCCCGTCGCGGCCCGTGCCACCTTGAGAGCAATCTCGATCGCATCGGACCCGCCGGTCGCAAAAAGTACTTTTGAAAGTGTGCCGGGTGAGATCTCACCGAGCTTTTCTGCAAGCTCAACCGCGGGTTCGCAGGTGAACCGGCGCGGCGCGAATGGCAACTCGTCCATCTGCTGCCGAATTGCTTCCTTCAGACGAGGATGTCCGTAGCCAATGTGATGAACACTGTTGCCATGGAAGTCCATGTACCGACGCCCGGCGCCATCCTCGATCCAGATGCCCTCCGCCTTCCGAATTACGCTCAGGCAAGGCGACGAAACCGACTGGTGAAGAAAGTGCTCGGCGTCCCGCCTTATGAGTCCTCCGGATGTTTCGTCGATCGCACGCTCCGTCCAGACACGGCGCTTCTCCGAGAGATTTGATTCCCCCTCGGATTGAAAGGCGGCAGAGTTGTTCCGTGCCCCGAGCGCTTTGTTCATTGAAACCTTCCGCAGTCAAACGGTGTGTTGAAAGGTCGACTACTGTCACAGATTGCCTCCTCCGATGCTACAAACAACTGCGCCTGCGGAGGTCGTGATTTCTGCCCTTGATGTGCGGGACCGTTCAAGCAGAAGCCCTTCAGTAAGGCATCCCCATCCCAGAGTTCGACGCAGATTGCATGTCACACTGGTGGCCAGAGAGAACTGGCGCGAAACTCGATCGGCAGACCTTCGCACTCAAAGAACAGAACATTAAAGGAACGAATTGTGGCGCTTCTATCCGTCTATAAAACCTCGATTTTTTGAGATTATGTCACAAATAAGGCGTAGATATCCACAGTTCTGCAGATTGGTCGGTCGAGAGCGACCTGCGGATCAGGAATGAATTTCTCTGGCGTTGTCTGATGAATTTGACATTCTAGCCAGCTTGCCACAGTCCCGCGCTGGGGCACCGGCGTTCACTTCGCCCAGATACGGGCTGTCAGAACGGGAAACCAACATTGGGTCCGCGAGACGTAGCTTTGGCGATCAGCGTGCCGGTGATCTGGGGATCTGGCTTTGTGCTTGCGAAAGTGGCCTTGGACGGATTTCCCGCCATCCTTTTGATGGCCATGAGGTTCACCGTTACGGCCGCTGTGCTCATCTGGTTTTTCAGGCCGCCGATCCACCTCTGGGGCAAGCTTTTCCTTATCGCTCTGATTTCAGGGTCGGTCCAGTACAGTCTCACCTTCAACGGATTGAAGCAGATCGACGCATCTACGGCCGGGCTGATTGTTCAGACTGAAGTGCCGTTCGCCGCGCTCATCGCTGCGGTCTTCCTGAAAGAGAAGATTACTGTGAAGACCATTGGCGGCCTGTCTCTGGCGCTGATCGGCGTTGCCGTGATTTTCGGTGAGCCGCGTATCGACGGTCAGGAGGTTGCCGTATTGATGGTATTGGGAGGCGCGCTGACCTGGGCAATCGGGCAGGTGATGGTCCGTGCTGTCGGCGAGATCGGCGGCTTCACGATGATCAGTGGCGTGGCGATTTTTGCCACTCCGCAACTCTAAGCAGCGTCATGGCTGTTCGAAACCGGACAGCTGGATGCTGTTCGCAACGCCGGTGCCGTAGTCTGGATTGCGGTCATCTACATGGGCATCGTCATGACCGCAATTGCCTATGCGATCTGGTACGGTCTGCTGGGGCGTTTCCCGGTAAACAGCGTGGCCCCGTTCCTGCTTCTAATCCCGGTGGTGATCGTTATCGAGAGCATCGTGTTTCTCGGCGAGAGCCTTACTCTGAGGACGTCTCTTGGCGGCCTTCTCATTATCGTGGGCGTTGCGGCTGTAACTCTCAGTCAGCGGACTAGCGCCAGGAAAACCTCCGGTTAGCGCTGGTGATTCTTGAACAGGGTCTTGCTCATGATCAACCGCGCCAATTCAAGACCTCCCCGACTTTTGAATGTCTCCTGCCGAACGATATGATAGCCTTGGCCTTCATAGAATGACTGCGCATTGAGGCTTGCCTTTACCTGCACTTCTGCGTGCCCGCCGCCGTCGATCTTCCGTTCGGCCCAAGAAATGAGACGGCGTCCTAAGCCGTTGCCGGACCATTGGGGGTCGACGTAGAGCGCCATCAGTTCGTTGCCGATGACCGAGCAAAAGCCAACGACCTGCCCGCCCTCCATCGTCGCCACCTGAAACTCCTCGCCACCGCGAACCATCTGGTCGCCGTAGCGATCCGCGACGAGACCCGCTGCCCAACTCTCGACCTCTTGTTCGCTGTAGGCTGATCTTGCAGTGATCAGGATCGCCTGGCGATGGACATTGAGAATCTGCTCACCGTCATCAGGAGTTCCGGCACGCAGCCGAAAGACATCAGCCGCCATCATCGACGACCGACATATCGATTCCGTCCAGCAATTCGACGACGGGCACTCCGGAAACATCGGCATCGTCCAGGCAATGAACATTGATGCCGTAAAAGTCTGGCGTCACGCGCTTGCGATGAAACGTGTAGATCCCACATTTTTGGCAGAAATGATGCTGGGCGACTCTCGTGTTCCACTGATACAGGCCCAGATATTCTTCGCCGCGAACAAGGCGGAAATTGTCCTCGTGGACTTTTGTCATCACTGCATTCTTCTTTGCGCAAAGCGTGCAATTGCATTTGGTGAATTCGGTGAACTCGGTGTCTATCTCGAATGCCACCGCACCACAGTGGCATGAGCCATGGTAAAGGGTCATATTGGAGTTCCTGCGATCCTGGGCGTTGATCCAATTGGAAACAGTATTGCGATTATGCGATCCCGACGCCACGATCGAATAGCGTTCAACAAGAGAGGCATTGGGCATGTGCGCTAATGACATCAAGGGCAACGCAACGCCGAAAGTCCTGATAGACAACGAAAGGACCCGGGTTACCGAATGGTGCTTTGCGCCAGGCGCTAATACAGGTTGGCACAGGCATGAATACGATTACGTTGTGGTACCGATGCTCGATGGAACGCTCGAGATCGAGCTGCCTGGCGGAGAGAGAGTGAAATCCGACCTCGAATCCGGAGTGCCATATTTTCGGCAGGAAGGCGTCGAACACGACGTCATTAACGCCAACGACTTCGAGTTTGCGTTCATTGAAGTCGAGTTCAAATCTTAGGCATTTCAACGCACTACAGTTGATTCCGCACTGCCTGTCGAGGTATTGCTGGCATCGAGCACTCAACGATCAACTGTAAATATGCCCAGATCCTCACTTCTGAATGTCGGCTTGGCCGGCACCTTCATAACGGCGATTTGCTGCTTCACTCCCCTCCTTGTGGTTTTGTTGGGCGTGATCGGTTTGACCGCGTTCACGGTCTATCTGGACATGATCCTGATCCCGGCACTCGTTCTCTTCGTCCTGATCACGATTTTCGCACTTGTCATGAGGTTTCGAAGCGTGTGATCGATCTGCAGTCGTCCATCACCTGCCCCGAGTGCGGCCATAGCGCGACAGACACGATGCCGACCAATGCGGGCCAATATTTCTACGACTGCTCCGGATGCGGTGCGTTGCTCAAGCCGAAATCCGGCGACTGCTGCGTATACTGCTCCTACGGCACGGTCCCGTGCCCGCCGATCCAGGACGGCAAAGAATGCCGTCGTCCCACGTCACTCGATCGCGTCTGAAATAATCTCCGCCAGCGCCTCAACGCCGGCGGTGATCTCCTCCTCATCCACGCAAGCGTATCCGATCACCAGTCCCCTTTGTGGTGGCGCAATTTCGTAGAAGCGTGACAATGGTCTGATCCCCAGACCAAGCTCCACGGCCTTTTTGCAGATGAGTTCATCTGAAACACGCGCTGGTATCTCCGGCGAGAGTTTTGCGACGAGATGCATGCCGCCATCCTGAGACGTTGTAATCAGCTGGCCGGAACATAATCGACTTATTTCAGCGACCAGGTGGCGCTGCCGAGCGGCATAAAGCTTGCGCATCTTTCGGATGTGAGCCGCAAACCGGCCCGTCGAAATAAACTCCGCCAGTGCGGGCTGCGCCACTATCGAAGCGAGAGAGCCATAGTCGGACTGAGCTTTCAGAAAAGGCGCAATGAGCGCCTTGGGCACGACCAACCAGCCGAGACGCAATCCCCAGAACATGACCTTGGAAAAGCTACCGAGATAGATGACGCGCCCGGCTTCATCCAGCGTCATCAGTGATGCCAACGGCCGTCCGGCGTATCGATATTCACTGTCAAAGTCATCTTCGACGACCCACCCAGCTTCCCGGTTTGCCCAATCAATCAATGCCAACCGGCGGTTCAGCGAAAGCGTGGTTCCAAGAGGGTACTGGCGCGACGGGGTTACAAAAGCGAGCTTTGCTCCGCTGTCCATTTCATAAGCGCGACCAAAATCGAAGCCCTCTCCGTCAACCGGAACCGGCACCACTCCCGCACCATTGGCCTGCAACGCCTCCACGACGATCGGATAGTTCGGATCCTCGATCCACACGCGGTCCTGGGGTTCTATGAGAGCGCGCGCGATGAGATCGCAGGCTTCTCGCGCTCCGGATGTCACGATTACCTGTTCCGCGCTGCATTGAAGGCCACGCATGGAGCCAAGATGTTCGGCAATCGCTTCCCTGAGCGGCCGAAAGCCACCCGGATGCCTTTCGAACAGTATTCCGGGACGAAGCCGTCTGTGACTGCGTGCAATCAGTCTTTGCCATTCGTCAATCGGAAAGGCCCTCTCTTCCGGCAAGCCAGGATTGAAAGCCCGAGGATTTACGTCCACATCAGGTGGCGAAACCTCAACTTCTACTGCCGCAGCCCGGTGCTCTACCATCGATACCAACCCACTCCTGGCATCATCGGGGTCTCGACCGCTCAGGACGCTCTCGGGCAACAACTCCGCCACATAAGCACCCGCACCGACCCGGCTCTCCAGATACCCTTCAGCGGTCAACTGCTCGTATGCGGCAATGGTCGTCGTTCTTGAAACACCGATCTCACTTGCCAGCGTCCTCGTCGAGGGCAATCGGCTGCCGGCTCTCAGACGTCCCGTCAAAATGAGGTCGCGGACCTGACCGTAGAGCTGCACGTAGGCCGGTTCAGATCCATCGGGATCGATTGCCAATGTCAATGTTGCTGCGCCAGGAATTTTGGACAGTTGCGCCATCAATCGATAGCTCTCCCGATAGATTGGATATCTTTCATGAGCCAATACTGGCCATTTTAAGATAGCCATTCAAGAGTTAGACCAAGAGACCTTTCTGTTCCGGAGCGCTAAATCATGTCCAAACCAGCTCGAAACGCCCGCCACCGTGTGAAGCGCCTTCATGACCGCGGTCACTATGATCGCGAAACAATCGATCAAGTGCTGGACAGTGGTTTCATCTGTCATGTCGGCTACAATTTCGATGGCTCGACATACGTGACTCCGACCATTTACTGGCGGGATGGAGAACGCGTCTACTGGCACGGTTCGTCTGCCAGCCGCATGCTCAGAAGCACAGCGAACGCCGATGTATGCTTCACGGTTACGCATGTTGATGGCCTCGTTCTTGCGCGTTCGAGTTTCCACCATTCATTGAATTATCGGTCCGTCATGATTTTTGGAGAGGCGGAGCTGTTGGATAACTCCGCGGAGAAAGCGAAACAGCTCCAGCTTTTCGTGGAACAGCTCTACCCGGGACGATGGCCTGAATTGCGCGCCCTTACGGATCAGGAACTCAAAGCAACGACCGTTCTCAGCCTACCCATTGTCGAGGCGTCGGCGAAGATCCGTTCCGGCCATCCGGTCGATGAGGAGGAGGACTACGATCTGCCTGTTTGGGCGGGCGTATTTCCTCTTTCGACGCAGTTGGGAACACCAATCGCCTGTCCCCGGCTCGATCCTGCAATTCCGCTACCGCAAGGATTCAGTTCCGAAAAGTTCGGTTGATCGAAAACCGTACCCGCGCAAACCCACCGAATGCCCGACTGTGATTTGCCCTCCGTGCGAGAGCAAAAACACCTTTGCTTTTGCCGTACTATAAGTTTTGCTTAAGTGCATTGCCGTGGGTGTTCCGGCGCGCCAAGATCCGGCCTGCCCTGGGTGCATGAGGGAAAGACACTTACTGGGGCGTGCGCAAATGACCTGGTCCAAAGCATTCGATCTGCGCTCAATGGAGATTTTTCTGACTGTCACGGAGTCGGAATCGATGGCCAGTGCCGCAAAGAAACTGGATATCACGCAAGCCGCTGTTTCGCAGAACATCAGCAAGATCGAAGATGATCTTGGCGCGGTGCTCATTGACCGCAGCCTTAGGCCGCTGCGCCTGACACCGGCAGGAACGATACTGCGGTCACGAGCGCGTCATGTTCTTGAACTTGCCAAGGAGACGCGGACTGCCGTTCAGAACAGTGCGCAGACTTCGCTTCCAGAACTTCGCATCGCTGTGGTCAACTCTCTTGCTGGCTCTCTCCTCCCATCCTTCTACGACAGAATCAGTGCCGCTCTGAACATTGACAGTCTGACGCTATGGTCAGGATTCGTTGCCGAACATTACGAAGCGCTGATCGACCGGCGCGTCGACGTGATTATCGCGACGGACGTGGTCGACAATGTCACGGAACTCTCGAGCTTTGAGATTCTGAAGGAGCCCTTCATTGTCGTCATGCCGGTGAACGCTCCGTGTTCGGGTGAAGATCTCGAAGAACTCGCTGCAGCATTGCCTCTGCTGCGGTACAGCGCCCGCAATTTGACCGGCAGAACGGTCGACCAGCATTTGCGGAGGCTGAGACTATCGATACCGCGCCGGGTGGCATTCGACTCGTCATGGTCGGTCGGGCGCATGATTAAGGCGGGCCGCGGATGGGCAATCATGACACCGCTCTGCCTGTTGGAAGCCAACCTGGATCCCGACGAAGCCCGATGCGTGCAATTTCCGGGAGTCTCATTCTCGCGACGGATTCATGTGGTGGCACGTTCCGGCGAATTGATGGACATGCCCAACAAGATTGCCAATGTCTGTCGCCAGACGCTCGACAACGAAGTTCGAAAAGAGATTTCTGCGTTCGCCCCCTGGCTCGATGAGCATTTCATCGTACCCGGGGAAACCGAAGAATACGTCTACTAGCCTGCCGGGCTTTGACAAAAGAGAGGAAACGATTGTGAAGCAGGACGTACAAGTTGCCGTCATCGGCGGCGGTGTCGTGGGGTGCAGTGTGCTCTATCACCTGACGAAGCTCGGCTGGAAGGATGTTGTCCTCGTAGAAAGAGACGAGTTGACATCCGGTTCCACCTGGCACGCGGCAGGCGGCTTTCACACGCTCAACGGCGACCCGAACGTCGCCAAGCTGCAGCGCTACACCATCGAGCTCTACGAAGAGATTGAGAAGATCTCCGGACAATCATGCGGTGTTCATATGACCGGGGGCGTCATGCTTGCCGGCACGGAAGAACGGATGGATTTCCTGCGGATGGCGAAGGCTCGTTCGCGGTACCTCGGGCTTGAGATGGACATCATCTCGCTCGATGAAGCGGCCGAACTGTTCCCGCTGATGGATAAGCAGCATTTTGTCGGCGCCCTGTACAATCCCGATGAAGGGCATCTCGATCCTTCCGGAACCACGCACGCCTACGCTAAGGCTGCCCGCGTTCAGGGCGCAGAGGTGTACCGGCACACCAAGGTCGAAGATCTGCAGCAACGGCCCGGTGGCTCCTGGGACGTCATTACCAACAAAGGCAACATCCACGCCGAGCATGTTGTGAACGCCGGTGGCCTCTGGGCTCGTGAAGTCGGCCGCATGGTCGGGCTTGAAATCCCGATCCTCGCCATGGAGCACATGTACATCCTCACAGAGGACATGCCGGAAGTTGCGGAGATCAACGAGGCCTCCGGGAAAGAGGTGCTGCACTGCATCGATTTCGAAGGCGAGATCTACATTCGCCAGGAAGGCAAGGGCATGCTTATGGGCACGTACGAAAAAGCGGGCGTGCCATGGTCCGAACGGGAAACCCCCTGGGACTTTGGGCACGAGCTCCTTCAGCCGGACATTGACCGCATTGCGCCTTCTCTAGAAGTCGGGTTCACGCACTATCCGGCATTCGAGCGTGCAGGCATCAAGCAGATCATCAATGGACCATTCACTTTCGCGCCCGACGGCAATCCGCTGATTGGTCCGGTCCGGGGGTTGAAGAACTACTGGTGTGCCTGCGGTGTGATGGCCGGGTTCAGCCAAGGGGGCGGTGTCGGTCTTGCACTGTCCAGTTGGATGGTGAATGGCGATCCGGGCTTCGATGTCTGGGGCATGGATATTGCCCGGTTTGGCGACTGGGCAAGCATGGCCTATACGAATGCAAAAGTAAGGGAGAATTACTCGAGACGTTTCCAGATCACCTATCCCAACGAGGAACTCCCCGCTGGACGCCCTTTGCGCACAACTCCCATTTACGGACGCCTTAAGGAAAGCAATGCCGTCTTTGGCACCGCCTATGGTCTTGAAGCACCACTGTGGTTTGCGCCTGAAGGTAGTGAGCCGATCGAACACCCGACTTTCCGGAGGTCAAACGCCTTCGAAGCCGTTGCCGAAGAATGTGCTGCGGTGCGCGACAGCGTTGGGCTGATGGAGATTTCGGGCTTCGCCAAGTACGAGGTTACCGGACCGGACGCAGAAAGCTGGCTCTCCTATATGATGGCGAACAAGATGCCGAAGCCCGGACGCATAGTCCTGACGCCAATGCTCAATCCGGAAGGCAAGCTGATCGGCGATTTCACGGTTGCGAAGCTTGCTGACGAACAATTCTACATTTTCGGATCCGGACCGGCCGAGAACTATCATATGCGCTGGTTCGAGCAGCACATCCCGGCCAGTGGTGTCACACTTCGGGCTCTCGGCCTTGATCTGGTCGGCCTATCGGTGGCCGGGCCCAATGCGCGAGCCGTGCTGGAAAAAGTCACACAGGCCGACTTGTCGACGGATGCATTCCCGTTCATGTCGTTCAAGTCAATCGACGTTGGGATGGTTCCTGCGCTGGTCGGAAGAATTTCATTTACCGGCGACCTTGGATACGAGATCTGGATCAAGCCGGAGTTTCAGAATGCGCTTTTCGATCAACTGATGGAGGCAGGCTCGGAGTTCGGGATACGGCTGTTTGGCAGTCGCGCCCTCAACGCGCTTCGTCTGGAAAAAGGATTCGGTTCCTGGGCAACTGAGTTCCGCCCGATATATGGTCCGTTCGAAGCTGGACTGGATCGTTTTGTCGACCTGACAAAGAACGACTTCATTGGCCGTGAAGCTGCCGCAAAAGAAAAGGCCGACGGCCCGCAGCGCCGACTGGTGACTCTGGTCGTGGAGGCAGACGATGCCGACGTCATCGGAGACGAGCCGGTCTGGCAAGGCGACAGCGTTGTCGGCTGGATCACGTCGGGCAGATTCACGCACCATAGCGGCAAGTCGGTCGCTTTGGGCTACATACCGACCGATAGTGCAGCCAACGGATCAGGTGAATTTGCAGTCGAGATTCTTGGCCACAAGCGAAGCGCGACTCTGCAGGCGCAACCACTGTTCGATCCGAAGGGCGAGAACATGCGGGCATAGTTGATGGCCGGTTGCACTGAAGAATAGACTTCTCCAACCCCGACAAAAGCAGCGTCGTTAACCATAACCGGCGTTTCCCCCATTGTTATTGCTTGTGAATTTTGCGCTCGGGTGGAGTTCGGTTAAACTTTGACCGGGCCACTCTTAAATCGTTTGGGGGAAACGGATGAAGCGGTTCGCTCTCATCTGCGCGATATCTTGTCTGACTGCGACATATGTCGCTGCAGACAGCATCGAGAAACCGGTGTCGCCGGCGGGTAGCTACAAGCGTTCGGCGAAAGAGGTTTTTGCGCGCGCTCGGGGCCCTGCCAATTTGCAGCCGGCGGCCATTGGCTCTTACTCCAAAGGATGTCTGGCAGGCGGCGTTGAGCTCCCCCTCGATGGTGAAACCTGGCAGGTCATGAGGCCATCGCGGAACCGGAACTGGGGTCATCCGCATCTTGTCCGTTACGTCCAGAAACTTGCTCGAGACGCAAGGGCACAGGATTCTTGGCCGGGACTTCTGGTTGGCGACATGTCACAACCCAGAGGCGGGCCAATGCTCACCGGTCCGCGGACGAACCAGTCGGGTCTCGAAGTAGACATCTGGTTTACGCCAAAGCCACCTGAAAAAATGTCCCGCTCGCGCCGTGAACGGATGAAGGCAGTTTCGGTGGTTCTGAACCGGAAACGTGTCCATCCGGCATCATGGACTGACAACCATGCAAAGGTTCTGCGACGGGCGGCATCCTATCCTGAGGTCGGCCGCATCTTCGTCAACCCACCCATTAAGAAAGCACTGTGCGACTGGGCGGCGGGAGACAAAAAGGCCAAAGCCTGGCTTAGAAAGATTCGCCCCTGGTACGGGAATTCATCCAGTTTCCACGTAAGATTGCGTTGTCCGGCGGGCAATGCGGATTGCGTAGGCCAGGAACCACCCGAAAAAGGCGACGGGTGTGGTGAAGATCTTGAATGGTGGATGTCTGACGCCCCATATACCAAGGACCGGTTGGCAAAA
Source organism: Hyphomicrobiales bacterium (assembly GCA_965198845.1). Lineage (GTDB taxonomy): Bacteria > Pseudomonadota > Alphaproteobacteria > Rhizobiales > JAJFHC01 > CBDAQD01. The sequence continues at coordinate 2,806,081 of CBDAQD010000002.1, read as the reverse complement.
TCCAAGAGGCGTACATTGCGAATTGGAGACTTGCCTCGGACCTGTCGAGCCGTCGCCAGTTCCAAGTAGAGCATAGCGCCGGATCCAAGACGGCTTAATTGCTTGCATACACAGCGCATTTCGTGGAATGAAACGCGCAATCTGAAACTCAATTCCGGATCAGAGACATGAGCGCCCGGGTATTCATTGACGGCGAAGCAGGCACGACTGGACTCCAGATCAAACAACGTCTGGAAGGCCGGAACGATATCGAACTACTCTCGATTGCACCTGAGGTCCGAAAGGATGCGGACGAGCGGAAACGTCTGCTCAATGCGGCTGACGTCGCCATTCTCTGCCTGCCGGACGCTGCGGCTCGTGAGGCCGTCGCGCTTGTTGCTGACGGAGATACGCGGATTATCGATGCCAGCACGGCGCACCGGACGGATTCTCAATGGGCCTACGGATTCCCGGAAATGGAACCGGGTCACGACGCAACCATCGCGACCGCCCGCTTCGTCGCTAATCCAGGGTGTTATCCGACCGGCGCGATCGCCCTCTTAAGGCCGTTGATCTCTAACGGGATCATGCCCAGGGATTACCCGGTTAACGTGCACGCGATTTCCGGATATAGCGGCGGCGGGCGAAAGCTCATCGAGCAATTCGAGGATCCCAACGCTACAGACCCGATAAATGATCCGTTCTACCTTTACGGACTGGGACTTGCGCACAAGCATATTCCGGAAATGACACTGCATAGCGGACTTGAGAACAGCCCGCTGTTCGCGCCAAGTGTCGGTGCGTTCAAACAGGGCATGATTGTCCAGATCGGTGTCCACGCAGCTGGCCTGAAGACAGGCACCACTCCAGAGGACGTCCATCGAGCACTCGCTGACTGGTTCAAGCCCGGCGGCCACGTGTCGGTCGCGAGCCTTGCCGACGTGCCGGCGAGCGGACGTCTGGATCCTCAGCGGCTGAACGGGACAAACGACATGGAACTCCATGTCTTCGCAGACCCGGCCGGCAAACAATGCCTGCTGGTTGCTGTCCTGGACAATCTCGGTAAGGGTGCATCAGGCGCGGCGGTGCAGAACCTGAATCTGATGCTCGGACTTGAGCCGTCACTCGGACTCGATTGCCCGGTGGCCGCCTGAGATTACCTCACGGTCATCGGACGTTATCTCGAGATCGTAGCGACTCATCAGTGTTCCACGTGGCGAACACATCTCGCGGCTCGTGCCTGTGATGCGGAATCCGCATTTCTCATGAACCCGCAATGACCCCGGATTGTCCGAAAACACGCCGGACACGAGCTTTTCGACATGCAGGCGGTCAAAAGCAAGACTGCAAACAGCCAGCAACGCTTCGGACATGAGCCCCCTGCCCCAAACTTCCTCGGCCAGGAAAAACCCCAGTCGTGGTTGAATATCGAGATTGACGAGGCTGATCATGCCGGCGGTACGACCAGGCTTCGCAACAATTGCGAAGTGGATCTCTTCGCCCTGCCTCTCCTGTTTGCGCGCATGGCCCACGTATGCCTCCGCATCGTCAAGCGTGTAGGGCCAAGGCACAGTTGCCAGCATGCTTGCGACATTCCAGTTTGAAACGATCTGATGGATTGCTTCAGCGTCGGCCGGCACCAAGGAACGAAGTATCAGCCGCGGGGTAGCTATTGTTTCCGTGGCATTTGGATACACACCGCCCCCAATCACGCACGCGTTGCGGATGTCTCTGACTGATTCCGGAACAAACACAACTATAGCGCCAGACGATTGTCAGTCGATTCTCTTGCGCAATCGACCGGGATTGATTTTTCGATTGGATGACGCCACCGAACCCGAGCCGGCAGATTCAAGCGGGACAGCGACTGCGGTTACGCTGCGGCGACCTCGTCCAGAAACGCGTTGATCACCGATTTCAGCTTTGCAGCCTGTGCCGACACGTTTCCAGAAACGTTCTTGACCTCTCCCGCCGTCATTCTTGTATTCGCGACGGCCTCGTTAACGGCAACCATGGTGCTTGCCATTTCCCGAGTTCCCGCGGCAGCTTCCTGCGAACTCCTGGAGATTTCGCTGGTGGCATCGCCCTGTTCTTGGACAGAGGTCGCAATGCTGTTCGTCAGATCGTTGATCTCGGTCATGCTCGCGCCGATCGCATCGATTGCCGATACAGCGTCAGCCGTCGACTCCTGAATTGCGGTGATATGTTCCGAAATCTCTTCTGTCGCCTGGGCGGTCTCGTTCGCCAGTGTCTTCACCTCGGACGCGACAACCGCAAATCCTTTACCCATTTCACCGGCGCGTGCTGCCTCGATGGTAGCGTTCAACGCGAGCAGGTGAGTCTGTTCGGAGATCTTCTGAATCAGAGTGATGACCTCCCCGATCTTGTCCGCCGCATCGGTCAAACCGGCGACACGAGTGTTGGACAACTCGGCATTTGAGGTGCCTTTGGCCACAGCATGGGTCGCCGATTCAAGTTGCCTGGAAATTTCGGCGATCGAAGCAGAGAGTTCTTCTGCCGACGACGCAACACTGTTGACGTTGGAAGAAGCCTGTTCCGTCGCGGTGGCCGCAGAGGTGGCCTGTTCAGCCGTATTGTCCGACAATTCGGTGAGACCCGTGGCCGTGCCATCCATATCGGTCATATCACCGATAACAGTCTCAAGAAGTGCCTGCACCTCAGACTTGAATTTCGTGACAAGCTCTTCTGTACGCGTCTGACGCTTCTCGCGCCTGGCGGATGCTTCTTCCTGATCACGCGCCAAATGATGGCGCTCAATCTCGTGCTTCCGGAGAACGCCTAGCGCATCCGCTATGCTGCCGATCTCGTCGTTCCGCCCTCTCTCCGGGATCTCCAGGTCCTGATTTCCGGCAGCAAGGGTCTGAATGCAGGCCGTGATCCGCGCCAACGGACCGGTCACCTGCCATTGAATGACAACGAACAGAAGTCCTACGATCATGACGACCCCAAAGACCCCTGCTACGATATTGTTCATGCGGCCTCCGGCAATAGCATCGGAAATGAACTCTTTGTTCCATGCAATTGCGAGGTAACCGTACGGCTTCCCGTCTTTTTTCGACACACCCGTCGGCGCAACGACCACACTTCGTCCGTTGATTGCGAATGTGACCGGCTCTGCCTCGGCTTTTTCCAGCGTAGCTGTAATCTGGCTCAAGAACTCGAGCTTTTCGGCACGTTCAGACTGCCGTGAGAAAATCGCATTGCCCGACCGGTCAAGAGCAAAGAAGCCGTCGACCCAATCGGCCTTGTCGGCCACGAGGTCGTCGTATGCTCCCTGAATAATCTTTGCCTTCTTGAAACGAATGCTGCCGGTCTCGCCGGCGGCAATCAGCTTGGTAATTGCGGTCGCGGACACTGAATAAGTGTTTTCCGCCATGGCGCGCTGCGCGCGTTCGCCCAAGAGCGTGATCGCAGTGAGGGCAAGAACCACCACCGCGATCACCGACATTGTGATTTTGAGGATTACAGATGAACGCCTGCTTTTTCTTCCGACAGGTTGAATTGCTTCATTTGTCGAATTCGCTTCCTGGTTCATCTGTCGTCCCCCAATTTATCTGCTATCGATTTCCGATATTGCTTAGAGCTGCTCGACGTTCACGCCGACGGTAATGGCTCCAATGACCTGGCCCGACGCCGGGTCCTTAATGGAGACACTCACCTGGGCCTGCAGTTCCTGGGTCGACTCATCCTTCTCGATGTCATCGACGAAGATCGTGTCGGCACCTACCTTGTAGGTCTTCTTCCACTTCGCTTCGTCACCCTGCCAGTAATCGGAGGTGACGTCGCTCTGACCGACGTTCAGACCCTTGTTGTCCATAACGAACATTTCGGTGATCGCGCCGCCGGCCGCATCTTTCTTGGCCGCCAGGTATTGCGACAGGGCGTTCTTGAGAACCTTGTTGATCAGCGGGCGGTCGCTCGCGTCAACTTCGGCCCGCCACTGCTTGTCGAGCTTGTCGATCTGCCCCTGGTCGAGAGCAGCATTTTCCTGGTTCTGCGCCTTGATCGCATCAACCACTTCAGCGCTTTCCACCCAAGGCATCACCGTTTTCTTGATGAATGCTTCCGCGGCGCCTTTGTGACCGTCGTCTGCAAATGCCGGAACCGACGACATCAAAACGACGGCCGCAACTCCTGCAATAAATCCACTTGTCTTCATTTTGTTACCTCCTCGTTTGGCGCCCCTCGCGCCTAAGACAGATCCCTGTCATCTCGATAACGCTACCCGGAAATTTATTAGTTTTCGTTATTCTAAAGTTTCAAATTTTAATTCTCGAAAGATTCAGCCGCGAAAATCGCGACACTTGGCAGTTTTTCAGCCTTCGCAAAGCCATCAAAAATGTTGGAAAGTCGGCCGGACCAATACATGGCCGCCAAATAACCCGGCAAATGGAAATGCCCGGTTTCGGGATTTTTATAAGTATCTTTGGCTCGGAATACAGTCCGAAGACCACAAAGAAATGTCGCGTCAACACAGAATGCCCCACCACTGTGAGCATCGCTGATCAGACTTCAAATCTCCCCTGAAGCGACTCAATACCGCGGAACGTATTAAAAGACTCCTAAGTCACACTGATATCCAGGAGGTCGATATCAGCATTGACTTGGCACCAGTTGAACTTGCTTGCGAAAAATGCAGCCTATCGATCAGATTGCGGCCGTACGAACGCCTTGCGTTCTTCTTCAACTATAGTGCGAAACGCGCACCCTTCGAGATGGTCATTCACCATGCCCATCGCCTGCATGAACGCATAGATTGTGGTCGGCCCGACAAAACTCCACCCGCGCTTCTTCAGATCCTTGCTGATCAGTGTCGACGTTGGCGTCTTGGGGATCGCCAGGAGGGCTTCTTTGGTGATTCTCCTGGGCCTTTCCTCGGGACCCGGTTCAAAGCTCCAGAAATAGGCCGCCAGAGATCCGAATTCTTCGCGCAGTTCGATTGCGCGCTTTGCGTTATTGATCGTGGATTCGATCTTGCCTCTGTGGCGAACAATACCTGCGTCAGTGAGCAGACGGTCAACATCTGTCTCGGTAAAACGTGCCACCTGTTCAAATTCGAAATTGGCGAATGCCTTCCTGAAGTTTTCGCGTTTCCTCAGAATCGTCAGCCAACTCAGCCCGGCCTGAAATCCCTCGAGGCAGACCTTCTCGAAAAGTCGTCTGTCATCGTCAACCGGCCTGCCCCACTCCTCGTCGTGATAGGCCGCATAGTCTTCCTGGCCATCTTGCCACCAGCAACGGGCGATACCGTCCGGTCCGTGCGCTACTCCAGATGTGTCGTCGGTCAAGGGTTCCTCCCGCTGCGCCGCTTCTTGGAAATTTTCTATTGCGAGTTTTTATCCGCGGTGTCAGGCGAAACATCCGCGTCACCTTCGACAGAAATATTCTCTTCTGACTGCTCGGCATAAGCGTTTTCTGCCGCACTTCCGGCCTTGACCTTCTCGCGACGACGTCTCGCACGAGACCACGCCAGCCGCGACGCGCGATAATACCGTCGGACATGAAAGATCTGACGGCCGACGAAGCGGGCACTGCGTTCGAACTCATCAATCTCGCCCGAATAGATCTCCGCAAAGGCACCGCGCAAATCAGAAATGCCGGCCGTTGCCACGTCATGAAAACGCCTGACGGTGATCATCCAGATCGGACTGACGATTAACGTGACCGCGATTACGGAAAGTGCCAGTCGATAGGTATCCGGATCCAGGACGCGGTTTGAGAATCCGATACCGGCGAGGATAAATGAGAACTCACCAATCTGCGCGGTCGCCAGCCCCGCAGGGAAAGCGACATCCCAACTGAAATTCGAGTAGCGGATCAAGAGAACGTTCAAGACGGTCTTTATTATGATGGCGCCACCTGCAAAGAGCCCGACAACTACCCAATTTTCGCGAATGTAATCGAGATCCAGAAGGAGACCGACGGAGAGGAAGAAAATGAAGATCAATATGCTCTGGATGGGCTCTGTCACCGATATCGCTTCCGCACGCAGGGTCGAACTCGAAACAATCAGCCCGGCGACGAACGCTCCGTAAGCAGCCGACAGGCCCAGAAAGCCTGACACGGTCGCTGCCGCAAAACAGAACGCCAGCATTGCCAGAGCGATCATGTCATTTCGCTCGTGGATCAGATCGGTTCCAGGCAGGCGGATTTTGCCCGGCCTGCCCAGAAACGAAAGCAAGGCCACCAGGACACCAATCGCAAAGATCATTTTGAGCGCAATGCTCCATCCAAGCGCATCGATCGATGCCGACGACTGTCCCAGCGCTGTCGTCAGAATCAGCATCGGAACGATGGCTATATCTTGTGCGATCATGATGCCGACAGTGATGCGGCCCGTTTCCGTTCTAAGTTCTCCGATTTCATCGAGGATCTTGATCGCCACCGCAGTGCTCGACATCGCAACGATAAAAGCAAGAACGAGCACCCTCTCGATCGGCCATTCGAGCACCCAGCCAAAGACGGAGGTAATCGCGAGGGCGCTGACAAGCTGACCCGTCACGATCACCACGGATGGGCGCAGAACCATCATGAACGCCCGGATCGAGAGTTCCATGCCGATAATAAAAAGCAGCATGAGAACGCCCAGTTCGGCCAGCAGAGTGATAGATTCAGTGTGCTGAACGAATCCAATACCGGTCGGGCCGAGGATCAAGCCTGCGAGAATGTATGCGACTATCGGCGGCTGCCGGATTCGCATAAACGCAAATCCCAACAAAACCGCGACCGACGCCACCAGCGCAATTTCGGTCAGGTCGGATAAAGTGTCATGCATACCGGTGAAGATATCCGCGTTTTAAGGCCGGATTAGATTAGTGAAACGCCGACGATTCTGGCGAGTCGGTCTCGCTCCACAAGAATGTGCGGCTTTTGCTATCATCGCAACACGGTTCGACGAACCGCAACTGCGCGGTTTTCTTGCCAGGATTTGGGGCACCAAACCAAACTGCGGCAGTGATCATTATTTTGTATCCAGCCGCGTTCCAACTTTCTGCGGCGGGAGAGGATCATGAGCATTCGAAAAGCCCAAATGCAGGACCTGACGGGGATCGAATCTTGCGCGCGCCAAGCTTACGAATTGTACGTCGAGAGGATTGGAAAGGAGCCAGCACCGATGGTTGCAGACTTCAAGTCGGCAATTGAGGCTGGACACGCTCACGTTCTAGCAGGCGACGATTTCATCAAAGGATTTGTCGTCTTTTATCCGCGGGATGATCACATTCATCTGGAGAACGTCGCCGTGACGCCGGATTTGCAGGGGCATGGCATCGGCAAGCGGCTCATTGCCTACGTGGAGCATTTCGCCCGAGATTCCGGTTTCGGCGCTGTGGAACTCTATACCAACGAAAAGATGACCGAGAATCTGAATTTTTATCCGCAGATCGGCTATGAAGAAGTCGGACGAGGCGAACAGGACGGCTTCTCCAGAGTATTCTTCCGCAAAGAGCTCTGACATCAGATCCCGAAGGCAATTGGTTTGACATCGCAATCTCTCACGCTGTCTCAGGCACGGCGCATCGCGCTTGCCGCCCAGGGCTTCGGCCACCGCAAACATGGCGGCGTTTCGAACTGGCGTCGCGTTCGATCCGCAATTGACAAGATGGGCCTCCTTCAAATGGACTCCATCAGCGTCACTGTGCGGTCTCACTATCTCCCGGCATACTCTCGCGTTGGTCCATATGACATGGGCCGTCTGAACGAAAAGTCATTCCACCCCCGGAAACGAGAGCTGTTTGAATATTGGGCGCATGAGGCGTCCCTGCTTCCAATGGAGATGCATCCGCTATTGCGCTGGCGCATGAAGCGTGCGGAACGCTTCGAGGGAATCTGGAAAGGCATCGCGGAACTCTGCACGGAGCGTCCCGAATACATTGAATCGGTCTTCAGCCAGATCCGCGATCGAGGTCCACTGAGCAGCCGCGAATTCAACAACGGTGACAAAGGCGGCGGCATGTGGAACTGGCACGAGGGCAAGACTGCTCTGGAGTATCTGTTCTGGACAGGTCAGATCACGGCGCATTCCCGGCAGGGTTTCGAGCGTTTCTATGATCTCACCGAAAGGGTCATTCCGGACTCTGTTCTGGCGCTGCCAACTCCTTCCGAGGAGGATGCCATGCGCGAACTGCTGAGGATCTCGGCGAGAGCCCTCGGCGTCGCAACGGAAGCTGATCTGAGGGATTACTTCAGGCTGCCGGCGGCGGAGGCAAAGAAGCGGATTGCCGAACTCGTCGAACAGGGGGACATTGAGGTCGTCTCGGTCGAAGGCTGGCCTCAATCGGCATATATGTTTCCGGATGCGAAGTTGCCGCGGTGGATCAGGGGTGCAACGCTCCTGACGCCATTTGATCCGATTGTCTGGGAACGCAACCGCACCGAACGCCTGTTCGGTTTCAATTACCGTATTGAGATCTACACTCCCGCGCACAAGCGCCAGTATGGCTACTACGTCCTGCCGTTCCTGCTTAACGACAGGCTGGTCGCCCGGGTTGACCTGAAAGCGGATCGTTCATCTTCGATCTTGCGCGTTATCGGCGCATTCGGAGAAGCAGCGAAGGACATATCCCCGGTCGCGCATGAACTGAATCAGGAACTCGCGCGGTACGCGCGTTGGCTTGGCCTTGATCGAATCATCATCAGCGACAATGGAGATCTGGCCCGGCCGCTCATCGCCGAAGCCGGCCGTTCATCCGTACAAGGATGACGGTTTAGCGTTGCAGTTCAGCAACGCTTGGAATTGAAATCTGTTCTGGCGCCGCCGACGACGTCCTATCCACAAGTCTCCGCTGTGTAGCCCGATTGTCGCCACGATCTGCCGATACTTCCGCCTCGTTTCACCGCGCAGCGATTCGATATCGCCGCCTCAACACATGACCAAAACAATGGTGTGGCTTGACTGGCCGCGCGTTTGCAGACGTGCCGTCAGCCGTTAGCGGTGCGCGCGCAAATGCCTGTCCGCAATCATCCGGGGGATCAGTTATGACCTTTAGAAAACTCTTCGCGTTCTTTGTCGTGGCCGTTCCGGGCCTCGCCACTGCAATCATATTCGCCAACGCGGCGGGCAGCACTTCGCCTGCGGCGCTGCCCGCGATCGAATACATCCAGAAATGCGAATTGGCCGGCCAATTCGTTGGACTGCAGAGCAAAGACGAAGAAGCTGGCAGGGCCGCCACGAAGCTTTGCGTTACAGATGAGAAGCGCGCCCAGGACTGGCTCGTTGCGCAATGGAAAGGTCTGGAGCATTCGCTAAAGCGCGAATGCCTCGATCATGTTCAGAAAACACACAAGGCGCTCGAATACAGCTGGATCATGTCCTGCATCGTAAACCGGCTGGATCCTTAGGGGCGGCTTCCCGTCACCGACAAAGGCGGCGCCCGGTCAACCGACCTGGCGCCCCGTCTTGAAGCCGATGCCAAAGCTTGCCTCGGGCGTCCGAAGCCCCCACAGGTGGTAGTGGTGCTTCTCGTCGATCAGGTTGCTTTCCTTGGGGTAAAGCTCAACTGCCTCGCATTCCGGACCGAGAATCTCATTCTTGATCTGCTGGAAATGCTGCCAGCTATGAACGGCCTGCTTGTCAAGCCGCCTGATGATCAGATGCGCCCGTCCGCCCGGTATGAACTCGACATTCACCTGGTAGAGATTGTTGGCGTAGACCGCCTGCCCTTTCATCCAGCTGACGTGCTCCTGCGCGGTCTTCTCATCCCAGCCTGAGGACTTCATCACTTCCTCAACGCTCGGTATGTCCAACTCAACACGCTCGAACGGAGTCATATCCTCGCTCGCGACGAGTCGCGCAGCGTCCGCTCCTGCCTCGCTGCCGGGAGCGTTGATCGCCATTTCCTCGTCTCGCGTCACGTGACGGTCAGCAACAAACTCGACGGAAGAGCCTCCGACCAGGTGCACATCGACGCCTTTGAATTTCGCCATCCGACGCAGCGATTCATAGGCCTCACGCTCGGCGTCGTTCGCCGCATCAGCAGGATCAATAACGACCACTTCAGGTGATGCCGCGCTGGACATCCATTGCTCGATATCTTCGAGATATTCGGGAAGGCGTTTCGAGTTGTCGCCTCGGAATGTATCGCCGACCGTATTCTCGATCAGTTGATCGATGCGTGCCTGGACCGTTTCCCCACTGTGGAGCACTATCATGTTCTGACCCTGTGAATTGATTTGCTGCAGTCTTATGCGTCGCGGCCTGACTTAGACCGCGAGAAGCGGGTTTGCAACCTCATCGTTCCCCACGGAGCCGGCGTCAGGACAGCTCAGATCCCCGTAGAACGGCCCTGAATGCGGAAAGGCAGGCCGCTGCCGTCCTCTTCTCTTCATCCAAGGCAGGATTCCAGGCGGACATCGACGCAGCGACAACCCGGCCCGTTCTGGATATCCGATCCATTACGCTGGTCACGATATCAGCACTCGGACCACCGGTTGCAGGGTAGTTGTGGGCCGGCGCTTCGTCGCTGGTAATTACGTCACTGTCGAAATGGACATACAGCGGGCCGTCGGGCAACGCAATTTCCGCGAGTTTCTCAAATTCCCGAACGTGCAGCATCCCGGAGGCCGCCACTGCGTCCGCTTCCTCCGGGTCCAGATCGCGAGCATCGGACAGGATAACCCTCTCCTCGGGATGCGCATTCAGATCAACCGCCGCGGTCATTCTTTGCTCACCACGTCCCGTCATCATGGCGAGAGGCATGCCGCCGAGAAATCCGCTGGGCGTCGTCGCATGCGTGTTGAAATCACCATGTGCGTCCAGCCAGATCAGATACGGCTCGATCCCCGCTCGCTGAAGCCCGGCTAGAACACCGATCGCGGAGCAGCAGTCACCAAGTATGTTGGCGGAAGGTTGCCCGGATTTCGTGCATTCGCAGACGAAGTCGGCCAACGGTGCATGGATCGCGGAAAGCTTGGTCTCGAGGTCTCCCGTCGGAAGATCGGGCTCGTTTACAAACCAGTCCGGTTCGGCGAGCGCTCTCAACCCCGGAACCGGCTTGTCGAGAAAATAGGGTGTAACGCTGTACTTCAATCCATCAGCTCCTGTTCAGGCAACCCACTGACGGCCGATTTCATAGTCATTCAGTCCTTTGTCATCGCCGCCGCGAAGCAGGAACAGAGGGCGCTGCCCGAAATCGACTTTCAGCCCGTTCTTCTCGCTTGGCGGAAACAGGTCGCGAACGAATTCCGATGATGCCGGCATATACCTTAATGCGAGGCCTGCTCGACGCCTGGTCGATCGATTGGCATTCGAACCGTGAACCAGAAAAACATCGTGCAGAGACATCTGTCCGGCCTCCAGTTCTATGTCGACAGCAGCACCGTCGTCGTAAGCTTTTGAATCAATGACGCGGCTCAAGACCAGATCTTCGCGGTCGTCCGAACGGTGCGAATGGGCTGTCTGCCCGCGGTGACTGCCGGCCATGAACTTCATGCAGCCGTTCTCTACGGTCACATCGTCGATGGCAATCCAGACCGTCACTGTCGCCAGAGGCCGTATAGGCCAATACTCGCCATCCTGATGCCATGGCACCTCCATCCCCGTCACTTCCGGCTTGCAGAAGAGATGAGCGCCCCAAAGAATGATATTGGGGCCGATGGCATCTTCCACCAGATCCAGTATGTTTTCGCTCATTGCAACATCCAAGAACGCCTGGTCGCCGCGAATGCCTTCTGGCTGATTGTTGACGACATGTACGCTTACGAGGTGTTCGGGCCGGGCGTCCGGATTTGCGGCAATCACCCGATCCACCGCAGCGCGCAACGCTGCCAGGTGCCCATCCTCAAGCCGGAATTCCGGAATGACATAACCGCTTTCCCGATAGCGGCGCTTTTCCGCTTCTGTAAGGCCGGGCATGGAACCTCCTCGCTGTCGGATACACCTTCAACTCCTGTGAGGCTTTACGTTTGGGGAGCGTCTCTCACAGGGCTCTAAAGCTATTGTGATAGGTCTTGGACTTGCGGCACACAAAAAAAATGGATGGAAATCGGGTGCCGGTGTCATCAAACCCAGAACTGGTCTCGCCAATGCATCCGTCTGTCCGCATTCTGTCGCTATGTCTCGCCGCACTCGCGGCATTGTCGACATATTCATTCACTGTCGCCGCAGACACGTCTGAGCCTTCAAAGACAAAACTGAAGGGTTCGTTCTGGGGTATCGCAGATACCGGGTCGGCGACCGCTGCCGTCAGCACTGGCGGAACTGCCGCTGTTTCAACGGAACCGAAGAAATGGCAAATCAATAGAGTGAAGGGCGCATCCCTCTTGTTGTCGATCTCAACTGCCGGCAACGGTGCACTGGTTGCGGTGGGCGGCGACAAGTTCACGTCTCAGCGCGGCTCTATATTCCGGTCCACAGATAGCGGGCGTTCATTCAGCCTCATCTCAAGGGCACCGGCCCCACTGTATGAGGTCAAGTTCAGGACACCCGATCATGGGCTCTCGGTGGGTGCAAATGGCACCATTCTGTCAACGACTGATGGCGGCAGGAAATGGAATCAGATCCAGTCCGGAACGAAGACCAACCTTTGGGCCGCACACTTTATCAGCGATAAAGTCTGGTTGGTCGGAGGTGGCGATACCCCTTGGCAAAACCAGGACAGGTCGTCGGGCGAAATCAGACGCACGACCGATGCAGGCAAAACGTGGACGGGTGTACACAAGGGTGACAAACGCATCAGCGACTTTGCGTTCATCGACAAGAAAATCGGCTACGCGGCAGGTGTCGGCGGCACCGTATTGCGCACCGGAGACGGCGGGGCGACCTGGACGAAGCTGCCAAATGCCCCATTGCGTGCCATTGTCAACGCGATCGAATTCGTCAGCGAGACATGCGGTATAGCAGTTGGATCCGGCGGAACAGCCTACGTGACGACCGACGGCGCGCAATCCTGGCGCCACAAGATTGCAATCACGAAAGGGAGTTTCCTCGAAGACCTGACACCGCAAGCCGAGCGACCCGGAGCCTTTTGGACGGTTGCCGGCGACGGCACTATCGCCTCGATCGACATATCCAGATTTTGTGCGCCCTAAATCCACCAGCGCCGGAAAACTGCAATCAGATTCGGTCGAGCGCCTGATGCATGTCGGCAACCAAATCGTCTACGCTCTCGATACCGATCGACAGCCTCAGCAGGTTTGGTGCAACCGTGCTCGTGGCGCTTTCGACCGTTGCCCGATGTTCCACAAGACTCTCAACGCCGCCAAGAGAGGTTGCCGGCACGAAAACGCGCAACGCCTTTGCCACTGATATTGCTTCGTCGGCGCCGCCTCTGACCAGGACCGACATCATTCCGCCAAAACCTGTAACCATCTGCTTCTTGGCGACAGCGTGCGCCGGGTGGCTGGCGAGTCCCGGATAAAGTACTGCCTCTGTCTTGGGATGCCCCTCAAGCGCCTCGGCGAACTGAAGTGCATTGGCGCTCGCCCGCTCGAACCTGACGAATAGCGTCCGCATCCCCCGCAACAGCAGCCACGCTTCGAAGGGCCCGGGCGTGGCTCCCATCAACGTACGGACATCGCAGATCTCCTGCCATCTTGCATCCTGCTCACGTGTGACCAGGATGCCTGCCGTGACGTCCGAGTGCCCGTTCAAATACTTGGTGGCCGAGTGAAAGACGATGTCTGCGCCGAATTCGATGGGACGCGTCGTGACCGGGGTCGCCGATGTGGAATCGACGGCAAGGATGGCGCCCGCCTCATGCGCTGCCGAGGCAGCGGCGGCGATATCCGTCACCTGCCATGTCGGATTCACAGGGGTTTCGACCCATACGACAGCCGTCCTCCCGGGGTGCAGAGCCTGCTGGATAGCGGCGGGATCATCAATGTCGTAAAGCGTGAGTTCGATCCCGCGTTTTTCAGCGAGTCGGCGCAGCCAGTCCTGACCGGCGTAGTACATGACGCTGGGTGCAACGACGTGTTGCCCCTGCTCCACCGTTTCGAACAACGTGACGAATGCAGCCATGCCCGAGGCAAACAGTCTCGCGTCCGCCCCACCCTCGAGCCGGGCAATTACGGCTTCGACATGGGCATCGTTGGGCGACCGGTTGCGGCCGTAGATGTAGTCACCCGACAGCTCGTAGTTTCCATCCCTGGCGAATGTCGTCGCCGCTGCCACCGGTGGCACGACCGCACCGGTTGCCTCGTCAATAAAGTGGGCAGCCTGCGCCGCCCAGGTGGCTGGAGACAGATCGTTCTTGGTCATGTCGATAACACCGGGTAGTTCCGTTGAAAATCACCGGTCGATTGCGGCAAGGACAGCATCGGCAGTTGCCGCATTCAGTGCGAGCGGAATTCCCTTGAGCGTCGCGATCCGGATCAGCGCTTTGACATCAACATCATGGGGATGCGGAGAAAGGGAGTCGATGAAGAATATGAGCGCGTCAATCTTGTCCTCCGCGATGAGAGCGCCGATTTGCTGATCGCCGCCATGCGGCCCGCTCAACATACGGGTCACCGAAAGCCCAGTCGCATCAGCGATCCGCCCCCCGGTTGTACCTGTGCCGAAAAGCTCATGGCGGCCCAACACGCCTTCGTTCGTGACCGCCCACCGCTCCGCCTCATCTTTCATGTCGTCGTGAGCAATTATGGCCAGCCGCATGGCGTATCATCCCGTTTTCAAACCAAAATTCACGGCATAGTGACCGGACGTCATCGATTCATCAATCGACAAGACCGCCCGAACACTGTCATGCCTTAGCCGTGCCACATAATTCGAATTAGATCCGTTCAGGCGCCGATACGTATTCAAAAGAAACCAGTTAAGGCTCTTGCAAAGCCTTGCTCAAAGGAAACGAGCGCTGCACCGTGAAATCTCTGTTTCGAAAATCGCATGTGAAATTGCTCGCCGCGACTGTGAGCCTGCTTGTCGGCATCGGTTCTGCAAACGCCAAGCCGATCGACGTGGAATATTCGATCCGCTATTTCGGCTTCACCATCGGCAACGCCAGGCTGAAAGGCGACGTCTCCAAAAACAAATACCGTCTGCAAGGTAACATCATCCTTTCCGGCATCGCCCGCCAGCTTGCCGGTGAAGGGGGATATGCGGAATCGGTCGGCGTTGTAACGAAGCGCAGTCTCCGCCCCCGCAAGTTCTCCTGGCGGTTTAATGGCCGCAAAGGTAACTCCCAGGTCGCCGTACGGTATTCCCGTGGTAATGCACAGAAGGTCGTCGCAAAATTGCCCCCCACCTATTCGGACGATCGAGTGACGCTTAAGGCACGTCACAAAAAGGGCGTGGTCGATCCGTTTGCTGCCGTCGCCCTGCCCTACCAGAGAAAGCCTGAAGCGGTATGCAAAGGCTCTCGTGCGCTCTTCAATGGCGTGTCTCGATTCAAGATCTCACTTCGCTACCAGGGCAAGGACGGTGACATGATCGTCTGCGATTTCGTTTATCGCCCGATAGCGGGACACCCACGCCGCATCGATCCTAAAAAGGCGGCGCGGCGCAAGAACACTGTCTGGTTCAAGAGGGTCGGCGGCGTCTACCTGCCGGCAAAGGCTGTCATGGAAGGTAAGCTCGGCAACGTCACGATCGAGACGGTCAGCCGCTGAATTTCCGCTCTTGGCCGGGCCCCAAGAATTCGATGGCAGCAACAGCAACTTGCTTGCCACCTGTGCTGAAATTGCCCATCTATGAATCGAGATGGCGTTGATCCGAGCACGGGAAATGTTGTTCGCCCCTACACTTGATGACTTTGAGAAGATTGCGGAGCGTGCATACGCTGCACTGCCGGAGGAGTTCCGCAGCCTGACCGAAGGCGTCGTGATACAGATCGATAACTGGCCGACTGACGAGGTGCTCCAGGCGATGGGCGCACGCACGCCCTTTGACATTCTCGGATTGTTCGACGGCATCGGCCGCACTCAATCGTCGGCGACCCCCTGGACCGGCCAGATGCCGAACATGATCTGGCTGTACCGAAGACCCATCCTTGAATACTGGCGGACACATGACGACGATCTGGATCATATTGTCGGCCACGTGCTGATCCATGAGATCGGGCACCATTTTGGCCTTTCCGACGACGATATGGAACGCATCGAACGGGGCGAAACGCTGTAACAGAACTGTCGAAAAACCGTAATCTTACTGATTGATGATCGTCACACTGATCGGATTAGGTTCGATCCACAGGAGAGGCGGTAGTGGCTGATGCTGATGCACAGCCGCAGTCCCGCTTGCAAGAAAACTCGATCAGCAGTGCGGGCAAAAACATCCCCAAACCGCATCATCGCTGGCAAGTACCTGTAAGTGAGTCAGTTCCCCGGTTAGTTGCGTAAGCGCCAGCGTACAAAGTGCAGCCCGAGCACGCTCGCAGCGGTCCGGGCTGCACTTTTGCTTCTGCCCGAGCAGGTCACCGTTCAAAGACCGCGAATTCAGCACTCCGGAACGGGCCAATTCTTCGTAAGGTACCTTCAGCCGATTTCCATACCACCATGATTTCAGCATGCTAGTCTCGCCTCGAAGCCGGGGATGTTGAGGGAGCAGAAGCATGGGCAGGACCGGAAGATCTGTTGTGGCCGGAGGCATATTCCTCCTCGCTGCATCCACTATTGTCGCGTCTCAGACGCTTGACGTGCCGGTGGTCGAAAAGGCCGACGGAGACTTCGACACCTGCGCCGTCGGCGAGGTGCGTGGACTCAATCCCGACGGCGACAATTTCCTCGCCGTTCGCAGTGGCCCCGGAACCAGCTACGAAATGATCGACAAACTGAGAACGGGCGATCGGATCTGGCTGTTTTCCGAGCAAGGTAAATGGATGGGCGTTGCATATGGTTCGGACGAAATCAGTTGCGGACCCATCGAAAAAGACCGGGTCTATGACGGACCGGGGCGGAAGGGCTGGATCTTCAACAAATATGTCAAACTGATCGCGGGCTAACTCGGCAATGGCAACGCATCGCGTTCGGAACTAGCAAACCAAGCTGTTCAATCTGTCCGGGTATTATCGGAACACAAGAAACGAGGTCTCTGCATGTCGACGCAGAACAACCAGCCGCTCGGCGGTAACGATATGCCCCGCTTTGCGGGACCGGCCACGATGATGCGCCTGCCGGGACAACCTACTGCCGAAGGCCTCGATGCCTGCTTTGTCGGCGTTCCCATGGACATCGGCACATCCAATCGTTCGGGCACGCGGCACGGTCCACGGCAGATCCGCGCAGAGTCCTGCATGCTCAGGCCCTACAACATGGCGACAGGCGCGGCTCCGTTCGACAAGTTGCAAGTGGCAGACATCGGCGACGTCGCCATCAATACATTCGACCTGAAGAAATCCGTCGAGATCATCGAACGGACTTTGGCTGACGTACTCTCCCACGATTGCATTCCGCTGACACTGGGGGGGGATCATACCCTGACACTGCCCATACTAAGGGCCATGAAGCAGAAGCACGGTCCGGTCGCGCTCGTGCACGTCGATGCACACGCGGACATTAATGACGAGATGTTCGGTGAAAAAATCGCTCACGGAACGCCGTTCCGGCGGGCAGTTGAGGAAGGCCTGCTCGCCTGCGACAAGGTCTTCCAGATCGGCCTGAGGGGCACCGGCTATGCGCCCGAGGACTTTGACTGGCCGCGGCGACAGGGCTTCACCGTCGTCCCGGCGGAAGAATGCTGGCACAAGTCGCTGACCCCGCTCATGGAGTCCGTCCGGCAGACGATCGGCGATCATCCAGTCTATCTTAGCTACGACATCGACAGTCTCGACCCGGCGTTCGCACCGGGTACGGGGACGGTCGAGATCGGCGGTCTGACAATCTGGCAGGGACTCGAAATCGTGAGGGGATGCGCCGGGCTGAATATCGTGGGTGGAGATCTGGTCGAGGTGTCACCGCCCTATGATCCGAGCGGGAACACGGCGCTTGTCGGTGCCAACCTGCTCTACGAGATGCTCTGCGTTCTGCCGGGCGTTGCCGACGCCTAGAGCTTTCGGAGCCACAGCCCGGATTCAAGCGCTCCGTCGACCAGAGGCAGTTCGGCGATTACGGTCTGCGCCCATTTGTCTGCCATCGTTCGGTAGACATAATGGCTCGCGAACAGCAATTCATACCCGCCCTGCAGGAGCGCACCGACGGCATTCTGTTCGTTATATCCGCGCCACGACCAGATTTGAGGGTACTCGTCCGGCAGGAAGATGTCGTGAAAAAAGACGACAACGCCCGACGGGAGGCCGGGCAGTATCCGATTGACAGCAATGTCCACATCGGTTCCCGGCATCAGGATATGACTTGAATCGATGCACAGCATGTCGCCTTCAGTCAGACCTTCAAACAAGCGGGGATCGACCTGCTGCAGTGTCTGGCGCTTAAGGGTGATCGGCAGGTTCTCGATGCTCGCGCGGGGCGCCGGGTCAATTGCCGTGACCTCGGACTTCAGCCCCCCGTCCTCGATAGCGCGAAGCATGAACCGGGTCGAATGCCCTGATCCGACCTCGATGATTTTCGAGGGAGCAAGCTGTCGTACCATCACATAGGCGGCGGCGGCATCGAGGCGCGGAAACCAGTCCTGATCCCATCGCGCCCGCTCCGGACCCTCACCGTCGATGGCCAGCAACTGGTCGCGAAAACTCTCGATTGCCTTCAGATGGTCTTCGAATGCGGCATCCCGCGAGGCGAACAGCGTTTCGAGCGCCGCATACGGACCGGCCCTGTCGTCAACACCGTCGGCATAACCGTATGGAATGAAGAAACCGCGACGCCGCCAGCCAAAAACCGTTTCCAGCCCCATCGCGATGTAGCGCCAGCGTCTGTACATCAGCCCTCCCCCGGAAACGATACACTTTCGCTAATCCGCAACTGCAATTCTCCTGAATACGTCGAGCAGCAGTGTGTCGCGTTCGTTCGGCTCTGCGCCTTTACCACGATCAGGCAACAGAAGGCACAGTTTCTTCGGCGAAGGGACTTCCAGGTCGAACGGAGCGACAAGGCGCCCGTCGGCGAGATACCGATCAATTAGCGCGCTGTGCCCGATCAGAAGCCCGCTACCGTCGACAGCCGCCTGCACAGCAAGGCTGTAAAGCGAGAAGGTCGCCCCGGCCAGGCTCGGTGCTTCCGTTACCCCTGCGGCGGTAATCCACGTCTCCCAATCCGCGTTCCACATTGCATCGTGGAGCAACGGCAATCCGTTGATGTCCGGAGCTTTGGAAAGAATGGATCGCCCGCTGAACAGTCCGGGACTGCAGACAGGTGTAAGCGTGTCCTCAACCAGCGGAAGCGCGTGTGCTCCGGGAACCGGTCCCTCAATGAAGAATAGTCCGAGATCAAACACCTCCCGGCGAAAATCCGGCGGCTCCTCCAGCGCGAACACCGACGGTGTGAATTGCGCCAACAGCTCGGACAACTGCGGCAGTCGCGGTTGAAGCCAGAGCTGCGCAATTGACGGCAAAGCGGCGATCCTGAGAAAGGGCGATCCAGCCGCTGTGCGCAAGCTGGCAACGGCATTGCCCAGTGCATCGAAGGCCTTGGAGAGCTCGCCAAGAACTGAGCTCGCCTCTTCCCTGAGCCGGATGCCCTGGGAGAGGCGGTCGAATAGCTCGACGCCCAGCCAGGCCTCCAGCGCCTTCACCTGTTGCGCGACCGCACCCGGCGTCACGCCAAGCTCTTCCCCGGCTATCACGAAGCTCTCATGCCGTGCAGTCGCCTCGAACGCCCTCAGGCTGTTGAGAGATGGCATGCGCGGCCTCGGCGCGTTAAGTGACATTTTCTTGCCCTAGATTTCCTATGCCGAGGTCCCAGAATAACTGATTTGCAATCGTCCGCCCAGAATGGACTTCTCGCCCAGATCTGGTTTATCTGAATTGCACACCGGGAGATCCGGAATGAACATTCGCCCAATTGCCGAAAAGCCATGGCTCCCTGCGGATTGCGCCCTGGCCGTGGAGCGCGCGGAAGCACCGCTCGAAGCGATGGCCTTCGATGCGATCGACGGCACCCTCATGGCCCTGATCGACGATCACGAGCGCCTCATGGACCGCGAGTCAATCGGGTTGAATGCCGGCACAAATGTAATGAACCCTCGTGCTGCCGACTTGCTGGCCCGGTCTCTCGGCAACCGCCCGAGCCTTGGCTGGCCCGGCGACAAGTACGAGATGGGCATGGAACATGCCGGCGATATCGAGGTCCTAGCAGAGACTCTGGTGAAGCGCCTGTTCGATGCACCCTATGCCGAGATCAGGGTCGGCTCTGGCGCACTCGGGAACCTCTATACCTTCATGGCAACGTGCAAGCCGGGCGACAGGATTATGGCTTTCACCGGCGAAATGGGTGGTCACGTCACGCATCACGACGCCGGTTGCGCAGGGCTCTACGGTCTGGAGGTACACCCTGTTCCGTACGACGGCGACGCGATGACCGTTGACCTGTCTCGCCTGCGGGAACAGGCCATGGCCCTGAAGCCGAAGCTGATTACGGTGGCCGGCAGCCTTTGCATGTTCCCCTACCCCGTTTCCGACATTCGCGCGATCGCGGACAAAGTCGGCGCGAAGGTGCTCTACGACGCCGCTCACATGGGCGGCATTATCGCCGGGAAGCGGTTCCAGCAACCTCTCGCCGAAGGCGCGCACGTCATGACGATGTCCACCTACAAGGCCTTCGGCGGACCGCCTTCGGGTATCGTTCTGACGACCGAAACGGACATCGCCGAACGGCTGGACGCCATCGCCTTCCCGGGCATGACTGCAAATTTCGATCTGGGGAAGACCGCGTCACTCGCAATGTCGACACTTGACCTCCTCGAACACGGCGAAGCGTATGCCGACCAGTGCATTGCAAATGCCAAGGCTTTGGCTTCTGCACTCGAACGAGAAGGATTCACTGTTCATTCCGTCGACGGCCGAGGCCACACGGAGAGCCATCATCTGGCGTTGCATGCGGCTCCGCTGGGAGGCGGACAGACCGCGTCGAAACATCTGGCACGGGCGAACATCCTGCTGTGTGGCATCGGTCTTCCTATTGAGCCCGCTGAAGGCGATCTGAACGGTATCCGGATCGGCACTCAGGAAATCACCCGCTGGGGAATGGAAGAAGATGTCATGGCCACAATCGCCGGCCTGATGGCGAAGGTCTGGCTGAAGGGCGCTGATCCGGAACACGTCCGCAAGGACGTCATCGCCCTGCGCGCGGATTATCAGGACCTTCATTACATGCGGAAGTAAGCAACGCCTCTGCCGGTTCAGGAGTTCTCGATTTCCTCGCGCAGCAATTCGAGGGCGAGCCATTCCTCTTCCGAGGCTGAGAGTTCGCCCTCCTTCATCTCCAGGTCGGCGGCAGCCTGCTTGAAACGCTCGGGATCCCGGGTGAAGAGGTCGGGATCGTCGAGTTCCTTTCTCAACGCAAGAATCTCCGCTTCCAGCGCTTCCATTTTGCCGGGAAGAGACTCAAGAGCGAACTTCTCCTTGTAGGACATGCGCCGCTTCGCCGGACCGTTACCGGACGACGCGGACTTCGGCTTGGGTCCCCGCTTGCGTTCCGGGCTCGCGGTCTGCGCGGCCCCTTCGACGCCGTGCCCGCGCTGGGCGACCATGTCCGAGTATCCGCCCGCATACTCGAGCCAGCGGCCTTCGCCCTCAAATGCGACGACCGAGGTCACGACCCGGTCCAGGAAGTCTCTGTCGTGACTCACGAGAATGACCGTCCCCTGATATTCCGACAGCATTTCCTGCAGCAGATCGAGGGTCTCGAGATCAAGGTCGTTGGTCGGCTCGTCAAGCACGAGAACATTGGACGGCCGGGCAAGAGCCCGGGCCAACATCAGGCGCCCGCGCTCTCCCCCGGACAATCGCTCGATGGGCGTTCCGGCCTGCTCCGGCGAAAACAGGAAGTCCTTCATGTAGCTCATGACGTGCTTTGAGCCGCCACCAACGAACACCATGTCGCCGCCGCCCGTCAGCGCCTCCTTCAGGCTCAAACCCGGATCGAGACTCTCCCTCCGCTGATCAAGGGTGACCAATTCAACATTGGCGCCTCGCCGGACAGCCCCCGCATCCGGCTTGAGCTCGCCCGTCAACACATTGAGAATTGTCGTTTTGCCGGCACCGTTCGGGCCGACCAGGCCGATCCGGTCGCCTCTCATCACCTTCAGGGAAAAGTCGCGAACGATGGATTTCTCATCGAAAGACTTGGAGGTACCGACAGCTTCGAAAACAAGCTTGCCGGATGTCTTCCCTTCGGTGACCGTCATCTTGACGCCGCCGACAGCCTTGCGCTGTTCGGCTTTTTCCTTGCGCAGCGACTGGAGAGCCCGCAAACGTCCCTGATTGCGTTTGCGGCGCGCGGTCACACCATATCGCAGCCAATCCGCTTCCATGGCGAGTTTGCGATCGAGCTTGTGACGCTCGATCTCTTCTTCCTCCAGCGTCTTGTCGCGCCATTCCTCGAAGTGCTTGAAGCCGCGATCTATGCGGCGAACGACTCCCCGGTCGATCCATGCGGTCGACCGGGAGAGGTTTTCTAGGAACCGTCTGTCGTGGCTTATGAGCACCAGGGCAGACCGCGCATTCCGCAATTCATCCTCGAGCCATTCGATGGTCGGAAGATCGAGATGGTTGGTCGGTTCGTCCAGCAGAAGTATGTCGGGTTTCGGGGCCAAGGCCTGGGCCAGCGCGGCGCGGCGGGCCTCGCCTCCGGAAAGGTGCATCGGGTCCTCCTCGCCATTCAAGCCCAGGCGCTCTAGAAGGTGACGTGCACTATGGGGATCGTCGCCGGGACCGAGACCCGATTTGACGAAGTCGAGCGTTGTCGCGTGTCCGCTGAGGTCCGGCTCCTGCGACAGGTAGCGCATCGTGGTTCCCGGCTGCACAAACCGCTCGCCGTCATCCGCCTCGACAGCGCCGGCCGCAATCCGCACGAGGGTCGACTTGCCCGATCCGTTGCGCCCGACGACACAAAGGCATTCACCTTCGGATACAGCGAGCTCTGCCCCGGTCAGCAGCGGCGTGCCGCCGAATGTCAGATGTATGTCGCGCAGGATGAGGATAGGAGGTGCCATGACAGACGCGCTTTTAGAGGATTTCCGCGCGACTGCAAGACTTCCGGCTCAATCCTACCCTTGATCAGTCGCGGAGCGTATCGGCCCGCCGGCGTTTCTCCGCTTCAATGTGCACCGGGAGCACCCGGCCGTAGAGCTGACGGGTCCGCTCGACCCGCGCGATCATGTCCGGCACCTCGGCATAGGAATAGATCGCGACATAACGCGGCCTGGTGCCGCCGACCTCGCTCACGCGATGGAGCGAATGGCGGCCCTTGAAGATCTGGAGATCACCCGGCCCCAGGTGGAGCGAGTTGACGGATCCGCGCTCACCATCCAGCACGGCCTGAACGCCTTCGTAATTCTCGTCGTCACGGGTTCGCAGACCCGGGCAGTATTCGAATTCGCCACCGGCCTCACCGTTCTGTATCGCGAGCGTGACGGTGTAATTGTTGGTGTCGAAGTGCCACGGAAATCCGCCGCCCGGCTCCGTGACGTTGATGATGACGTCGGCCAGAGGGTCCGCATATCGATAGAATTCGCTCTCCTGGAGCGCATCCTTGATGAATGGCGCAAACGGCTCCCACTCGTACACACTGCGCAGAATACTGTCGTCGCCGAAATTGTCGGCCGGAACAAAGGCGTTCGAGCGATCGTAGAACCGGCGCACCGGATGTTCTTCGGGCAGCGTCTCGTCATCCGTGGAGAAATAGGCATTTGTCCTGTTATAGGACCGATGCGCTGCAGGTGCGACCCGCTCCGCCTCACCCACGAGTTCCGGGAGGCGCTCCCGCCGGATAAAGCCGGTAAGCACAGCACAGCCGTCTTTCTCCAGATCGGCGCGAACCGCACCCATCATGTCCGCATAGACCTCCGAATTCGGCTGATCGATCGGGAAACGATCCAGGTCGATGTAATCTTCCGCACGTGGTCTCATGGCTGTACCTCGTTGTCCTGTCTGACTCCACAGATCTAGTTTCGTGCAACAATCACCTCGGCTCCGGCCTGCTCCGGCTCGGTGTCCACCATCTCCTCGGGGAAGCCCGGCGCAAGGAGCTGTGTATCGCATGCGTCTTCGAGCCTGCGCACGATGTTCGGCGACCACGTCCTGGAGCCGTAGCGCTCTTCGCCCTCCTTGAAGATGTTCAGAACCATCGGCGAAATCTCAAGGGGTACACCATTTCTCCGCGCGACCTCGTCGAACAGGCTCATGTCCTTGACCACCAGATCCAGCGTGAAGTTGATATTGCGGCTGCCGTTGAGGATGACTTGGCTTTCCGTCTCGTGAACGAACGAGTTGCCTGAAGAGATCCTGATCGCCTCATAGGTGGTGTTCAGATCCATCCCCGCCTGCTTCGCCGTCATCAACGCTTCGCCGAGGGCGACGAGATGAACCGACGCGAGATAGTTCGTCACAACTTTCAGCACCGATGCCGCACCCAGAGGGCCGGCATGGAGGATCTGGCGCCCCATCGTCGTCAGAACCGGCAGCGCCCGTTCGAATGCGGCTCGCTCGCATCCGGCAAAGATTGCGATGTTCCCGGTTGCGGCACGATGGCATCCGCCGGAAACAGGACAATCAATCGGTTCCGCGCCCTTAGCCTGGACGAGCGCTCCAAGCCGCTTGACCTCGGCCTCATCGGTCGTGCTCATCTCCGCCCAGATCTTGCCTTCCGACAAACCGGCCAGAATGCCGTCTTCCGCCTCCATGACGGCAGCGCTTGCCGCTGGAGACGGGAGACAGGTGATGATCATGTCGACCGTTTCGGCCATCTGTTTCGGGGAATCGGCCCAGGACGCTCCCTGCTCCAGAAACGGTTCTGCAATCGAGCGATCGAGATCCCGGACCGTGAGATCAAATCCGTTCCGCAGAAGGCTGCCGGCCAGCTTGCCGCCGACGTTGCCGAGTCCGATAAATCCAATCTTCATTCTCAATTCCCTCTCTTGAACCGATCAGGTTCGGAATGCGTGGGGCGTGGACTGCATCTCAAGATGCAGATCCGTGCCGTCATAGGGGTGCTGTTCAGCAACGTCTTCATTCAACTCGACGCCGAGCCCCGGCTCGTCCGAGACGATCACGTAGCCGTCTTCCCAGCGCATCGGCTTCTTCAGGATGTCGGAATGGAAGCCACACCAGGTCTTGATACTTTCCAGGATCAGGAAGTTCGGACTGCAGGCACTGATCTGCGCGTTGGCAGCGCCCTCGATCGGACCGCAATAGAGATGCGGCGCGATCTGTGCGTAGTAGGTCTCCGCCATGCCGGCTATCTTTTTGGCCTCGAGAAGGCCGCCAACCCGGCCAAGCGCCATCTGCAATATCGATGCGGACTGCTCCTCGAGGACTCTCGCAAACTCATATTTGGTCGTGAGCCGTTCTCCGGTTGCGACGGGGATGCTGGTCTGGCGGGCGACCCGGGCCATCTCCCTGGCATTCTCCGGCGGGGTGGGTTCCTCGAACCAGAGAGGATCGTATGGTTCGAGCCGGCGGGCCAAGCGTATAGCGCCGGACGTCGTGAACTGACCGTGCGTGCCGAACAGCATGTCCGCTTTCGATCCAACGGCCTCGCGGATGCGTTTCACGAACAGTTCGGAACGATCAAGGTCTTCCATTGATGGCTGGTGCGGATCAAAGACCGTATAGGGGCCTGCCGGATCGAATTTTACCGCCGTGAAGCCCAGATCGACATATTCGGCTGCCCGCCTGGCCGCCATGTCCGGATCGCGATAAACCAGCGGATCGCTGTAGACATCCCCCTCCCCATCACCATCTTCGGGATAAAGATAGGTGTAGGAACGCAGACGTTCATGGACCCGCCCGCCCAGCAGTTCGCAAACCGGCTTGCCGACCTCCTTACCGATAATATCCCAGCACGCCATTTCGATGCCGCTCAGCACGCCCATGAGGGAGATGTCTGGCCGTAGCGAATAACCCCGGCCGTACACATTCCGCCACAGGGTCTCGATCCTGAAGGGATCACTTCCGGCGACATGACGGGCAAACACATCTTCGATCATGCGCTCGATGACATGCGGGCCGAATGTGGCGGCATACACCTCGCCATAGCCTTCCACGCCGCTGTCCGTCGTGAGCTTCAGGAATATGAAATACCGTCCACCAAAATGCGGCGGCGGATTTCCGACGACCCACGTCTTAAGGTCGGTGATCTTCATGAGTCCTCACTCTCGCTGATCTGATATGTGGCAGACTGCAGCCACTCTGGATTGATTTCGACGCCCCAGCCCGGAGCGTCGGGAATTTTTGCCTGGCCACCTTCAATCTCATAAGGCGATTTTACGAAGAGGCTCTGCTGCCAAGGGTAGTAATCCGCGCCTTCGATCGAGAACTCCAGATACTTACCCGCATTACCAATCGCACCCAGCAGATGCATCGTAAACAGTGTGACCATGGAGAGATTGGCGCAATGCGGCGTACACGGCAGGTTTGCAGCTTCCGCCATCTTCGCGACGCGCAATGTTCGCGTCAGGCCGCCGAGATAACAGATGTCAGGCTGAACGACGTCTACCACCCGCTCATCGATAATTCTCCGCCACGTCGAGAGGTCGCAGTCTTGCTCCCCGCCCGTGACATCGAGCGCAAGCGCATTGGTGACCTGCTTAGTCTGCTCGAGTTCCCAGTAGGGACAGGGTTCTTCGAAATGTTCGACGCCATGCTGCTCAAGAATTTTGCCGACCGAAATCGCCCGCTTCGGTGAGAAGCCGCTATTGGCATCGACCAGAAGGGCCACGTCTTCCCCAAGGGCATTCCGGACGCAAGGCACAATCTCTTCCGTGCGTCCGGGCCATTCATCCACATCGTGCCCGCATTCAGCGGCAACGCGGAACTTGAAGGCGTCGAAACCGAACTCGTCGCGCAACCGCGCCAGACGATCCGCCTCGTCGGCAGGGGTGATATCCCGCTTCATGCTGGACGCGTATGCCCGGATGCTGCCCGGCGTCCCCCCGATAAGCTCGCAGACACTGCGACTCTCGATCTTTCCCCTCAGGTCCCAAAGCGCAGTGTCCAGACCCGCCAGGGCACGGCGAAGATATGAGCCCGGGAATTTGTGCTCACGTTCGGGAATGGAGTCCACAAGCGCGTCGACATCCATTGCGTCCGCACCCAGCGCCCATGGAGCCACCTGCCGGTGAAACACCTGTGCCGTAATATCAGCGTTATAGGTCGAAACCTGTCCCCATCCCTGACTACCATCATCGGCAGTCACACGGACAAATCCGACAAACTCATTGCTGAAGGTTTCGAGCGACTGGATGAACATTCAAGAGCCTGCCAATCACGTCCTGGTCCGGGATCATTCGAACACGATAACGTTGCGCAAGGCCTCACCGCGATTGACTTCCGCGATTGCCTGATTGATCTCGTCGAGCCGGTAACGTCCGCTGATCAGTTCGTCGAGCTTGATCCGGCCCTGGCGATAAAGTTCCACAAGATTGGGTATGTCGACCTGTATCCGTGCCGAGCCCATCTTACTTCCCAAGATGCGCTGACTCTGGTCGGCCAGCGTGCCGGGATCGATCTCCGACATGACACCCGTCGCCGGCATACCGACAAGGACGGCGGATCCGGTCTTTGCCAACAGACCATATGACTGGTCGAACGCGCTCTTGGCACCAACGGTGACAAACACATAATCGGCGCCGCGGCCGTTTGTCATCGAGAAGACCTGTTGACGCACATCCGTTTTCGAAGGGTTGATCGTTTCAGTCGCACCAAAACGCCGTGCCGCCTCAAGCTTGTCATCGGAAAGGTCGACGGCGATGATTGTCGTCGCACCACAGAGTGCAGCCCCCTGAACACTGTTGAGCCCCACACCACCCGTTCCGATAACGACTACGCTGCTGCCTGCGGGCACCTTCGCCGTATTGACGACAGCGCCGAGGCCGGTGATCACGCCGCAGGCCAGCAGGGATGCAACATCGAATGCAATGTCTTTGGGCAACGACACGACTTGCGATGCCTCCACGACGGCAGACTCTGCGAATGCACCAGTTCGAAGTCCGTGCACAACCGAAGTGCCGTCGGCCGCCCGAAGTGGACTGGTCTCATCGAGAGGAAAACTGGTCTCGCAGGCGACCGGTACACCCTGCCCGCAGTAGTGACAATGGCCGCATGAGCGGATCAGCGTCACGACAACATGGTCACCCGGCGCGACCGACTTGACACCATCGCCTACCTTTTCGACGACCCCGGCCGCCTCATGTCCGTAAACCGCCGGCAGGACACCGCCCCAGGCTCCTTCGGCATAGAAGATGTCGCTGTGGCAGATGGCACAAGCCCGGATCTTGACCTTCACCTCACCCGGCCCAGGCTCGGCGATGCCGACGTCCTCGACCACCAATGGCTCGCCAAAGGCATGACAGACCGCTGCCTTCACCGTGGCTCTCCCCTAGCAACAGATTCGAATCCGACGCTTCAAACGCCGGGCTAAGCGGATCTTCGAGTTGAATTATGCATAAATCAAGCGAATGATTATGCTACTTAGACCCAAAATTTTTTGTGCGAATGTTCTTTGGTCCTGCATCACAATTATGACCTACCATCTCCCGCCACTTCCCTGGCTTCGCGCGTTCGAATGTGCCGCACGCCACACCAGCTTCACCGCCGCCGCCAATGAGCTCAACCTGACACAGGCCGCTGTCAGCCATCAGGTCCGATCACTGGAGAAGCATCTCGGGTTTCCTCTTTTCGAGCGTTTGCCGCGAAACCTGAGGTTGACCGATATGGGTGGCGCATATCTGCCGTCAGTTCGAAAGGCTTTTGAGGATTTGTCCTCATCGACAGCCGGACTGTTCGGAACGCTGGGAGATCAATCACTGACCGTGCGTGCCCCGGTGTCATATGCCGTATTGTGGCTGGCGCCGAGACTGAAGTCATTTGTCGAGGCCTACCCGGAGATCGACATCCGGCTTTGCTCCGCCATCTGGGCGGATGCACTCGCCGATGAAACCACTGACATTGAAATCCGGTTCGGAGATGGCCTGTGGCCCGGATTTCAAATTGAACTCATCCGCAATGAAGGATCGGTAGCGGCCTGCCATCCTGACCTTGGATCAGAAAACGACTTCCTGTCCGTGATCAAAGACGCGGAAGGTCACCCCCTGATCCACGTGACGGGCCACGAGAACCTCTGGCACCGGCTGACACAGGAAGTCGGGCTGGCCAATGCTGACCGAAGCGGCGGCATCATGTCCGACACGTCACTCGCCGCGGTCGAACTCGCCGCACGAGGAGTCGGTCCGATAATTGTGTTGAAGAGTTTCACTGAGACCGCCATTGACGAGCGGCGGCTGATCCGTCCGCTCGACATTGAACTGCCCATGGATCAGTCGCACTACCTTCTCCTGCCGGGCGGCGCCAAGAGAATGAAACCGGAGACCGTGCTGTTCCGTGAATGGTTACTCGATGAAGCGCGAAGTTCCGACGGCTAAACAATCTCTCACTGCACTCCACACGCCGACATCGCGGCGCTCGGATCCGGTTGACCTGCATCAAGGCCGCGATGTTCAGGATTTCCTTCACTGAGATCTCCATGAACCTCGGGGAGTCTCATATGCGCGCCGCAGCACCAATTACTCTACTGATATTTGGCATCGTGCTTGTGCTTACCTCGTTCTCCAATCACGCCATGGCGGTCAGTGACGAGGAAAAGGCGGCGCTCTCAGAGGATGCAACCGAATTTGGCGAGAACTTTGTCCTCTCGCTCGGAGGCAAGCTCTACGACAACATCTGGGTGACGACTGACAAGAAGTCACCAAGCGGAACCAACCCTGCCTATCCAAAAACACTCCCTCAGATCGGCAACGACACATGGCGGTGTATTGCCTGCCATGGATGGGACTACAAAGGATCTGATGGCGAACTTGGCCGGCATAAAATTGGCAGGCAAAGCATTCCCGAGCCTCACCAGCCTGGCGGGAACGGACCCTGCCGTCATTGCCAAGAAGATCGTCGCGCCGCCGCATCAGTTGCCGGATGACGTCGCTATTGATCTCGTCGTGGAGGTCCTATCCCTGTTCATCAGCCTCGGCCAATACGACAGGAATTCGTTTCTTGGCAGCGACGGCAAGGCGGACGGCGACCTCGCCAAAGGAAGAGACATTTACGAGGGTGCCTGCATGAACTGCCATCGCCCCGATGGCAGGGCCAGGCTCGTAGGAGAATTCGGCGACAATTCCTCCTTGGGCTGGATTGCGCGGAATCGGCCGGAACAAGCGCTGCACAAGATACTCAACGGAGTTCCCGGCGCCGATATGCTGGCCGTTCGCTTTCTGAATGGTGATCAGATCGGCAACCTGCTTTCCTATCTTCAGACACTGGATCCGAAGGAGAATTAGCCCGGCCGACCAACAGGTAGAAATCTTGCCGAATACCGGTAATCTGATTGAGATTTTGGAATGAAAAGACGGCAGGCATAACTATGATCACCACAACCATTGACACGGTTCCCGGCCACGAAGTCGATCGCATACTCGGTGTCGTGGCCGGAGAGGCTGTGCTCGGCGCAAATGTCGTCAGGGACTTTTTCGCCAACGTCCGCGACATTGTCGGCGGACGATCCGGCTCTTATCAGAAGGTTCTGGCGGACGGACGGGAAATGGCGATGGAGGACATGCTGGAAGCGGCACGGGAACTCGGTGCCGACGCGGTCATCGGCATTGACATCGACTACGAGGGCATCGGTCAGTCGGGCGGAATGCTGATGGTTTCAGTCAACGGGACCGCTGTGCGTCTCAGGTAACCTGGCTCGTGCAATCGGTTCGCGTTCGCAATTCACATCGATCGGGCAGGAGAATTGCACGCGTCAGTTGAATTCCGCGCCCACACTCGGTTCGTGTTCTGTTGTTTGCACCGGCAATTAAGCCGTCATTAACCACGATGCAAAAAACGGAACCCTGCGGTTACTCTCATAAATCAATGTTAAGGGGCATGGATGCATATTCGCAACTGTAAGTAGTGGGCGTGCGGCCTGCGGGTTGCAAATTTTCGGACTTCTTCTGAAGTCCCCGGGGAGCGAAATATGCATAGAATCTACGCCACGATAGGATCAGGCAATTGCTACAAGGTTCAGTTGCTCATGCGGCAGTTGGGCATTCCATTCGACGTGATCAACATCGACGTTCTCAAGGGCGAAACGCAGAGCCCTGAATACCTTGCCATCAATCCCAATGGGAAGGTGCCATATCTTCAGTTGCCCAATGGCGAAGGTCTTGGGGAATCTAATGCAATGCTTGCGCATCTCGCTGACGGCACCGACTTTATGCCGCACGATCCAATGGAGCGGACCAGGGTCTTCGAATGGCTGTTCTGGGAACAGTCGAGCCACGAACCCTACATTTCGCCGGCGCGGTTCTGGATTGCAATTATGCCGCAGGGACGCGAAGAACGGGCCGACCAGATTGCGATGTGGCATGAACGCGGCAACAAGGCGCTTAAGATCATGGACCGCCACCTTGCCAAGAACGATTTCCTGGTCGCCAACCGATATTCGGTGGCTGACATCGGGCTGTTCGGTTACACCCATGTCGCGTCCGAAGGCGAATTCGACATGAGCCAGTATCCTGCGGTCTCTGCCTGGATCGAGCGCGTCAAGTCGACCCCGAACTATGTGCCAATGATGGAGCTCGCTGAAGCTGCCTGACGGTTTCAATTGAATGGGCCCGCAAACAACACTCCATAAAAAAGCGGCGCCCATTCGGTTGTTAACAGCGGCGAGCGAAAACAGCTTGCGCAGTGATTGAACAAGCATCGAACATGGCACACTTCAGCGCACCATCCCCGAACGAAACCGACTGCCGTCTGAAGGCATGTCTGGATGACGACGGCGCTCGTCGGCCGGAAGGCATGCCTTTGCTCGAGTATCTTGAAACCTATAACCGGATCGTGATGCCGGTTTGGGTATTCGATATCGATACCAGCCGGGTTTGCTGGGCCAATCCGGCGGCTCTCGAGTTGTGGCGAACCGAGTCGCTCGAGGAGCTCCAAGCCAGAGACATGCAGTCTGAAATGTCTCCCATGGTGGCTGAGCGGCTGAAGCAGTACCAGCAGGACTTCTTCAACGGCGAATCTTTCACGGAAGTCTGGACGCTTTACCCGAATGGCGAGCCATGCACGATGCGGCTGATTTTCAGCGGCGTGAGGCTCGATGACGGACGTATGGCGATGTTCTGCCAGGCGGTCGCTGAGGGAGAAGAATCCACAGAAACACCGGAGACGCTTCGCAGCGCCCAGGCACTCCTGCATACCTCCGTGATGATTTCGCTCTACGATCTAGATGGCCAACCGCTTTATTCGAACCCGGCTGCCCGCGCTGCGCAACTCGAAGGTGCGCCGAAACTGATCGACCGCTTTGTCGACCGCGCAGACTTCGAGACGCTCCAGGCAATGCTTGGTGCTACCGGCATGGGCAGCATCGCGGCTCAGATCAAGACAGCACGCGGTGTGCGTTGGCATGAAGTCACAGCCCGTGAAAGCAGAGACGCCGTTACCGGAACACCGGCACTTCTGATCAGTGAGGTCGACGTCTCAAATCTGAAAGAAACCGAGCAAAAGGCGAACTTCCTTGCGCTCCACGATGTACTGACCGGTCTGCCAAATCGTACTTTCCTCCATCGGGAGCTGAAAGAGCATCTAGACCGCAGCATGTGCCTCGAGCAGCGTCGCGGCCTTCTGTTCATTGACCTGGACCACTTCAAAAATATAAACGACACGCTGGGTCACGCGGTTGGCGATATGCTGCTTATCGAGGTGGCCTCACGCATTCGGGCCTGCGCGCGGCGCAGAGATGTGGTCGCCCGTATCGGGGGTGACGAATTTGTTGTGTTCGTCGATGACATTCCGACGACGGAACACATCAATATCCTTGCCGAGCGCATCCAGGAATCGCTGAGGCGACCGATCCGCGTGAACGAACATTCGCTCCAGATCACGCCCAGCATCGGCATAAGCATCTTCCCGGACGATGGGGATGATCTGGATACGCTGATGAAGAACGCCGACCTTGCAATGTATGAGGCAAAGGACGCCGGCCGTAACAGGCACTGCTTCTTTTCGACCGACATGCAGGAACGGGCGGCAAACCGGCTTGCGCTGGAATCCGATCTCAGGCGCGCTCTCGATTTTGGTGAGTTCGCGTTGTTCTATCAGCCGCAGATATGCGTGGAGAACGGCAGAATTGTCGGTGCGGAAGCACTCCTGCGCTGGAACCATCCGAGCAGAGGTTTGCTCGGTCCGATGGAATTCATCGGCATTGCCGAAGAGACCGGCCTGATAGAACCGATCGGCGAATGGATCATTGCAACTGCTGCCGCGCAGCAGAAGCAGT
The DNA here is from genome assembly GCA_965198845.1 of Hyphomicrobiales bacterium. Taxonomy (GTDB): domain Bacteria; phylum Pseudomonadota; class Alphaproteobacteria; order Rhizobiales; family JAJFHC01; genus CBDAQD01. Next base: position 2,772,781 of record CBDAQD010000002.1, on the reverse strand, counting down.
GGATGGATGAAGGCTTTGAAATCAGCATTGCAGTCAACCTGTCTCCGAGGCAGTTCCACAGCGATGCGCTCATTCCAGCAATTGAACGTATTGTTGATGCTGAAAACTGCGATCCGTCGATGCTGGATTTTGAGATCACCGAGTCAATGCTCATGGGGAATAGTGAGACTGTCATCCGGGCGCTTCACCGACTTCATGGCATGGGCTTCAATCTCGCCATTGATGACTTTGGTACCGGTTATTCCAATCTGGCCTATTTGCAACGTTACCCGATCAGCTTCCTGAAGATCGATCGTTCCTTCATTTGCGACCTGGAGAAAACAAGCGCGATTGCCGAACTGATCATCGCAATGTGCAAGCTGCTTGACGTGAAGATTGTCGCCGAGGGTGTCGAGAACGAGCAGCAGCTTAACTGGCTCAAGGAAAAGGGCTGCCACAAGTACCAAGGCTACTATTATAGCCCAGCCATACCGGCAGATGACTTCGCCAATCTCCTGCGCAAGCCGATCCAGCCGAAAACGGCTGAAATCGACTATGACGCAAAAGTTCAGATTGCCTAGTCTGGAAAACCACTCACTCTTATCGTGATGCGGCGCGTTTGAGAGGCGGGCTCCTGTCCACTCCTACCGTCTCGGCCTCCTTTTTGAGGTGATCTTCCAGAATTGTGACAACCTGTTCGGTCTCGCCCTGATCCTCATCCGCGAGCAGACGGGCATTCAGGGGCTGCGAAAGCTTCGAACCATCGCGATAGATTGCGTTGGCCTTGAGTGCAAGGCGCCACGAAAGCATATAGGCACCCTTGCAATCTTCGACTGTCGCCTCGTTCGGCATGTTTATCGTTTTCGAGATACCACCCGAAATGAAGGGCTGGGCGGCCGCCATCATGCGGATATGACTCTCGACGGATAGAAATCTCTTTCCTCTCGGTCCACATGGGTTTGCACAGTCGAAGACAGGGAGATCCTCCGGTGTTAGCGCCGGCGCTCCTTCCAGTGTCATGGCTCCACAACAGAAGACGTTCGCTTCATCGATCTGTTGAGCGGTGAAACCCAACGCAGCCAGGATATCCAGACCCGGATCCTTCAATTGCTCCACCGAGAGCCCCAACACTTCGCCGCAGAAGTCTTCTCCCAACGTCCATTTGTTGAAAGCCGCACGGATATCAAAAACACTGCTCAGTGAAGCTTCGACTGCTTCGATCACCTCCGCAGTGAAACCTTTGGCCTGCAATGCTCTGTGATTTACGCCCGGAGCACCTCTCAAGGTACTTCGGCCAACCGCATAGGAAACGATATCGGCGATTGTACGCTCGTCGTAGCCCAGCGCTCTAAGGCCGTCCGTCACGGCACGATTGATGATCTTGAAATAGCCGCCACCGGCCAGGGACTTGAATTTGACAAGTGCAAATTCAGGCTCGATGCCCATCGTGTCGCAGTCCATCAGCAATCCCGTCGTGCCTGTCGGTGCGATGACCGTGGCCTGGGCATTCCTGAAGCCGTTTTGTTCTCCAAGCTCAACCGCAAGATCCCAACTGCTCGCCGCTGCATCGGCGAGTTGCCTGTCTGGGCAGGAGTCGATATCCAACGGCACAGGCAGTGTGGACAATCCTTCGTATCCCGCATGTTCGCCATAGGCGGCACGCCGATGGTTCCGGATGACCCGGAGCATGAACTCCGCATTCTCGGCATAGCCATTGAAGGGACCGAATTCGCCGGCCATTTCCGCCGATGTTGCGTAGGCCGTGCCGGACAGCAACGCAGTAACCGCCGCACAGAGAGCCCGGCCCTCGTCAGAATCGTAGGCGACGCCGGTGGCTGTCAGAAGACCTCCGAGGTTGGCAAAGCCTAGTCCGAGCGGGCGGTAATCATGCGTCCGCTGCGCAATCGACGGCGATGGGTACTGAGCCATTAGCACCGAGATCTCGAGCACGACGGTCCAGAATCTCGCCGCATCGATCAGCGCATCGACATCCAGCCTGTTCTCGTCCTTGCGGAACTTCAGGAGGTTCAAGGCAGCCAAAGTGCTGCCGGTATCATCCAGGAACTTGAACTCCGAGCACGAGTTGGATGCTCTTATCGGACCAGAGCCTGAACATGTGTGCCATTCATTGATGGTTGTGTGAAAGTGGATGCCCGGATCAGCCGATGCCCACGCCGCATAACCGATACTTTCCCACAGATCCCTTGCCTTCACTGAACGCGCCACTTTTCCGCTTGTGCGCGCGATCAGATCCCAATCACCGTCAGCCTCCACACTCTTCAGGAACGCGTCGGGGATGCGGACAGAGTTATTGGAATTCTGGCCTGACACCGTGAGGTAGGCCTCGGAATTCCAGTCCACATCCATTTCCGGGAACACGAAATCCGTGTAGCCCTGCCTGGCGAAACGGATGGCACGATCGATATAATTGTCCGGAACGTGACCCCGCTTGGCGGCCCTTACTTCGGCCTTCAGTTCGGAGTTGGTCGCGGGATTGAAGCGCCGGTCATCGCTGAGGTCGGTTCGATTGCAGGCCTTCATGATGCCCGAGAGATGACGCGAGACGATCTTGGATCCGGTTACGAGCGCAGCGACCTTCTGCTCCTCGGTGACCTTCCACTGGATGTAATCCTCGATGTCCGGGTGATCGATATCGACCACCACCATCTTCGCGGCACGGCGTGTCGAGCCACCAGATTGCATTACGGCAGCCGATCGATCGCCAACCTTCAGCAGCGACAGCAAACCCGAAGAGTATCCGCCACCTGAAAGCGGTTCTCCGGCGCCCCTTACATTGGAAAAGTTGGCTCCTGTCCCGGAACCGTACTTGAAAAGCCGGGCTTCGCGGATCCAGAGATCCATGATGCCGCCCTCGTTGACCAAGTCGTCGTCAACGGACTGGATGAAGCACGAATGTGCCTGAGGATGCATGTACTTCGAAGTCGATACATTCAGGCTTCCGGTCTCGTGATCGACGTAGAAGTGACCGTCGGAACTGCCCTCGATGCCGTAGGCCCAGTACAGGCCGGTATTGAACCATTGCGGCGAATTTGGCGAGGCACGCTGCGTCGTCAGCATGTAGCGGACTTCGTCAAAAAAGACCTGAGCGTCTTCTTCGCTATCGAAGTACCCGGCCTTCCATCCCCAATACGTCCACGTGCCGGCCAAACGGTCGAACACCTGCCTGGCGTCCCGTTCAGGCCCGTAACGATCGTCTTCGGACAAGTCGGCGAGCGCCGCCTCGTCGGGAACCGAACGCCACAACCACGACGGTACCGAGGATTCCTTTATCCTGCGGACGTGTGCCGGCACACCGGTTTTGCGAAAATACTTCTGCGCCAGCACGTCCGTCGCTACCTTGCTCCAGCTCGCGGGAACGCAGACGTTATCCAACCGGAAAGCGACCGAGCCGTCCGTGTTGCGGATTTCGCTCGTAGTATTTCGAAACTGAATCCCGTGATACGGACAATATCCGTCCACAGTAAAACGACGCTTGAACTGCATCGTGTGCCCCCACGTATCACTCAAACGTGCGGCACAACAATTACCAACGCCGAGACGCAAAAAACCGCCGTTCCTAGCCTCTTAACGACGATTCTTCACAGCTCAAATACACGCTTCACGTGTGCCGCTAACAAAACATTAACGTTAAAAGTTAGTGAACGTAAGGAAAATCTTAATTAGTGGTTAATTCAGGCTGGGCTCGATTAACCTTTTGAATTGGCTGAATCCTCAAGTTGCGCTGAGAACCGGCGACCAGCAACTTGCCTGAGAATTGCGAATTATCGCCGGGCAACATCACGGCAAGATGACGTGAAGATACTGCTGCCAAACCGCGGCAGCGCCATCAAACTGTTAGCTGCCGACCGGCTGGTTCTTGCGGTCACGCTTGCGTTTCAGCGGGTTCGCCCCCGGGGAATTTGATCTGGACGCTCAGGCCACCGCCAGCCCGGTTCCTAAGTGTAATGTCGCCGCCGTGATTTCTTATGATCGAACGGGCAATTGCCAGTCCCAAACCAACACCGCCGGTTTCCTTGCTGCGTGACGTTTCCAAACGGACGAACGGCTGGAAAACATCCTCAAGGTCCTCACTCCGGATACCGGGTCCATCGTCATCCACTGTCACAACAACATGACCGGCATCCTGCACCAGCTTGACGCGAGCACGATCGCCGTAACGAACCGCATTTTCGATGATGTTCCTAAGCACTCTCTTGATACCGCTCGGCCGGCATCGGCACAGGATCTTTTCTCCCGGATCGAACACCACGTCTTTTCCAAGATCGGACAAGTCATCGCAAAGACTTGAGATCAGCGATGTCAAATCGACTGTTCGCGTGTCCTCTCGTTCGGATTGCTCACGGACGAAGGCAAGGGTGGCCTCGGCCATGCTCTGCATTTCGTCGAGGGTCTCCAGGATCTTGGTCCGCGATTCCTCGTCGTCTATGAATTCAGCCCTCAGTCGAAGGGTCGTAATCGGTGTTCGCAGATCATGACTGATGGCCGCCAGCATCCGCGTACGATCGTCCACGAAACGGCGAAGCCTCTCGCGCATCTGATTGAATGCACTTGTGGTGCTTCGAACTTCGCGTGGCCCGCTTTCGGGCAACGGCTCGACATCTTCGCCCCGACCCAGCCGGTCGGCGGCCTCAGCGAGCCTCGCCATGGGCTGCGTGATACGCCGAATGACCAAGACAACAACAAGAGTTATCGCCAGGCCGCTCACGACAAGCGAGATGATCCAGGGCCAAAGCCTTGCAGGCCCAAACCTGCGAGGGTTGCCGGCCACATTCAACCAGCGATCAGTGCTCAATTCGACGGACACGGATATTCCAACAATCGGCGGGCCTCGATGCCGGTGCCGGTGCCGTCGGTATCTTTCTCCTTCATCATCATCGTCATCGTCGTCATGCCATCGCCCCCGCCTGAGCAATGACACGTCCGCCCGGACGTCTCGGGCATCCGATCCGATAACATCCTTCAATTCTCTGGCGAGAAACCGACTTGGCCTGTCCGTCGGCTGCTCGCCGATGGCACTTTGCCGCGATATCCAGAACTCGAAGCGACGTGTACTCGCTGTGCGTGCGAGTCTCTGGTGCAAATCCGCCGGGCTTTCCTGCAGCAGCCTCACCATGGATACAGTCCGGGCGAGAATGTTTTCCTGATCGATCAGACGCGTCGTCATGCGCCGCTCGCCGACGAAGATCGCGAAAGTCAGGATCTGGGACAAGAAAAGTGCCAGGACCAGAAGCGCGACCAGCCTGCCGGCCAGACTCTTTGGCAAGAGCCATTTCATGACCGTTCGACTTGCCCGGAGAATTTATAGCCACCGCCCCAGACCGTCTGGATCAACCGAGGGTCCTTCGGATCCGCTTCAATCTTTCGGCGAAGCCTCGAAACCTGATTGTCGATACTGCGATCGAAGACTCTGGCCGCCCGACCTTTCGTGAGATCGAGCAACTGTTCACGCGACAGGACCATGTTGGGACGTTCGACGAATACGCTGAGCAGCTGAAATTCGCTGGTGCTCAGCGGTGTAATGATGCCGTTTTCGTCTTCGAGTTCTCTTCGATCCGCATGCAGCGTCCACTGATCAAATGTGTACCTCTGGCCGGCGTCGGGTTCGCGACTCGGCGGCAGACTGTTTACGCGCCGCAGCACTGATTTTATCCGCGCCAGAAGTTCACGCGGATTGAACGGCTTGGTCAGATAATCGTCTGCCCCTAGTTCCAGACCAACGATCCTGTCGGTCTCTTCAGCCATCGCAGTCAGGAGTATGACCGGCATGGTCGTCGTTTCACGCAGATGTCGTGTCAGCGACAGACCGTCTTCACCCGGCATCATGATGTCGAGGACCACAAGATCGAAACCGCCTGCTTTCAGAGCGCTGCGGGCTTCATGCGCATCCTTGGCGGTGGTCGCACGCAACCCGTGCTTCACCAGAAATCGTGCGACCAGATCTCGGATATCGCGATGGTCGTCGACGACCAGAATATGCGGCGTGGCTTCCATAGTCGCTTCTTTAGCGTCAATTCATTGAGAACATATGCCCCGTTCGACCGGGAGCCGCGGAAAAAATGTAACAAAGTTTGTCAGAGTTCGACCTCGGGACAGCTTGTGACCAAACCACCAGTAAACGGTCGTACTTCTGCGACAGAGATCCCCCATATCTGCTTCATCGCACAAGGTAATCGGGCACTCAAACAACGAGGTATGAAATGACTACAGGCAAGAAGATCGCAATTGCAGCCGGTGTCGTCGGTCTGCTCGGCGTGGCGGGTCTCACCGGCGCTGCTTATGCGGACCGTTCCGGTTCCGGTTGGCATCATGGCGGTGGATGGCACCACGGCTGGGAAGGCCGAGGAAAATATGGACACAGGCGCCATATGCGCCGCATGGGCATGCGCATGATGGAGCGGTTCGACACCGACAATGACGGCAGGATTACCCGGGCCGAGGTCGACACGGTCCGGAAAGACCTGATCACCAAGCATGATGCTGACAAGGACGGCAAGATTACCTTGCAGGAGTTCGAAGGCATCTGGCTGGATATGATGCGGCCGCGGATGGTCCGCCGGTTCCAGTTCTTCGACAGGGACGGAGACGCGTCAATCTCGGCCGAGGAAATCGACCGCCCGATCAATCGCATGTTCAGCCGTATGGACCGCAACGAGGACGGTGCGATATCGAAAGAAGACCGTCCACGTCGTTGGCGCAAATGGCGTGAAGAGCGGCGCGAACGTCGCGGTGATGACAATTAGAGCGGACAATCCAGTTACGTAGCCGGGATTTCATCCGCTCAAATCGCGGCGGCGGACATGTCGCCCCCATGCTCCGCCGCCGTTCTAATTCTCTATCGCAATAGGATATGACATGTCTGTCAGCGACAGCCGCAATGGCTATGGAACACTATCGATAGTCAATCACTGGATGACGGCAGTGGCTGTCATAGCCGTGCTGGGTCTCGGCCTGGTGTTTCACGAACTTCCGCGAGGAAGCGAGCGCGCAGCACTCGAAGCTTGGCATATCTCCCTGGGCATGATCGCCCTGCCCATCTTTGCCGTCCGAATTGCATGGCGTTTCGGTCAGGGCTACCCGGAGCCTGTTCCCGGTCCGCGGTGGCAACAGGTCGCCGCCAAACTTGTATCGATGCTTCTCATGGGCTCGATCGTCGTTCTTGGCGTCACCGGCCCCCTTTCCATCTGGGCGGAAGGCAAGGACATTGCGGTGTTCGACTGGTTCACGATCGCAGCACCATTTTCAATAGGTCCAGGCTTCGCGGGCATTCTCGAGGAGATTCACGAGACGGCTTCGGACGTATTGCTGTTTTCTCTGCTCGTTCATGTCGCCGCCGCCTTGAAGCGCGCATTCATGGACCGAGACAACTCGCTGCGTCGGATCACGCGAAGCGCATGACGCGACGAAGCGCCAAGCCATTTGAAAGTCACTGATTTCATGGCAACGTTGAATGCCGCCCCTCCTAAGGCGGACGGCATTCAACGGAATGAACTTCGCGATGACGGTCAGATCCAGCGGTTACAGGAACAACGTCAACGGATCAGGTTCACCGCATAGGCGGGAAAACGTCCGGCAGAGCGGGCGACGCCTCGCGGCTTTGTGTGCCGTGGTGGTTCTTGTCACATCCGTTGCCGTCATCAGTGCCCGACAAACAGGCGCGTCAGAACCGGCCGTCAAATACAACACCGGCGCGATGCGTTTCTTCGTGCTGCGCAGCAAGCCGAAGCCCGTCCCGCGGCTTAAGTTCGTCGATGCCGGCGGCCAGGAACGAAGCATTTCCGAGTGGCGTGGCCGTGTTGTCCTTCTCAATCTCTGGGCAACCTGGTGTGCGCCCTGCCGCGAGGAAATGCCGGCGCTGAATAAACTCCAAAAAGCGGTCGGCGGCGTGGACTTTGAAGTCGTTGCTGTCAGCATCGACAAACAGGGACTCGAGAAGTCTGGCGCATTCCTCAAGGAACTCGGGGTCGAAGACTTAGAGCTCTATGCCGATCCGACAGGCAAAGTCTCTTCGGACATGAATTCGATAGGTCTTCCAATGACCTTCCTGTTTGATCGGGAGCAGCGCGAGATCGGTTGGTATGCAGGTGCGCTCGAATGGGACTCACCTGAAGCCAATAGGCTCATACGAGCCGCCATCGATGGAAAGCTCCACACGAAATGAGTTCGGCCGGACCGGCGGGAGATAATCAGCGCCCCTTCCAACGTGGCTCGCGTTTTTCTGCGAATGCTTTCATGCCTTCCAATGAATCTTCCGAAACCAGCATGCGTTCGTAGATCTCGCAACCGCTGCCTCCGCCAGCGATGACCCTGTCCAGGGTTTCAGCAACAGGCATGGATTCCATGTAGGACAACACCTCCTTTAACGCCTGCAGGGCCAACGGCGCGCCCCCGGCGATTTCCTCGGCAAGTTCCAGCGCGCGGGAAGCAAGCCTCTCCAGAGGCACCGCTTCGCGAACCAACCCCCAGCGACAAGCCTCTTCAGCGTCCATTCGGCGCCCGGTCAGCATCATCTCCTTGGCGACATTGTACGGTATCAGGCGCGGCAGCCGCTGAACGCCGCCGCCATCGGGGAGAATTCCCCTTTGCATTTCAGGCAAGGCAAAGAATGCCGTGTCAGCCATGAGGATTACGTCGCACGCGAGTGCAATTTCGAAACCTCCGCCGACTGCAGCACCATTGACCGCGGCGATAACCGGTTTGCGCAAATCGTGGAATCGCGTGATGCCGGCGAAACCTCCGGGGCCATGTCCGACGACAGGGTCGTTTTCGAGTTCCTCGATCAAACCGCCCTCGTCTGCGGCTTCCTTGAGGTCCCAACCGGCGGAGAATATGCGGTCCCCCTCAGCTCGTATGATTCCGACGCTATATTCGTCGTTGTCCTGTAACTCGCGGCAAGCCCGGTATATCGCCCTGCTCATTTCACGATTGATCGCATTCGCGGGCGGCCGGTTCAGCACTATCTCCAGCACGCGACCCTGAGGCCGCGTCAGCACCATTTCTTCAGACATAATCCCCTCCTCCACTGTCGACGGATCAGGCGTTCCTTTGCTGCAAAAGACTCCTATCACCAGCGCCCGATTGAGCAACCAACTTCAAAACTACCCGACAGAGTTCAACTCGGTGGATCCCACATTCTCGACGGCTCCAAGCGCGCCAATGCCGCCAAAAGCCTTGCCGCGCACGTCGCTCGCACCAAAATTGTATTTTGGGGAACGACAAGACAAATGTCTGGATACCGTATGAAAACACGACTCAACCGGCGCAAATTCCTCACAACCGTGTCTGGGGGCGCATTGGCTTTGTCTCCAGCCGTAGCGCAGGCTCGATTGCTGGTAACACCGCAGCAGACGGAAGGACCTTTCTATCCCCGACGGCAGGATCTGTTTTCCGATATCGACAATGATCTGGTGCTCGTTGCTTCCAAGGCAAAGCAGGCCGGTGGAACCATCTTTCATCTGACAGGCAGGGTCGTCGACAGGGACGGAATGCCGGTCGAGGGCGCGATCGTTGAGATCTGGCAGTGCGACGTCAACGGACGGTATCTTCATCGCGGTGACAGGTCTCCGTCGCGCAAGCGCGACGACCATTTTCAGGGCTTTGGCCATACCCGCACCGACGGAGACGGCCGGTACACGTTCAGGACGATAAAGCCTGTCCCTTATCCGGGACGGACGCCACACATCCATTTCAAGGTGCACAACGGTTCTGGAGAATCCCTGACCACGCAGATGTATATCGAAGGCGATCCGGACAATGATCGCGACGGGCTCTACAACTACCTCTCCGCAGAGGAGCAGCGTCGCGTCACCATCCCACTTGAAAGTGCGGCCGACGGCGCTGTGAACGGTGATTTCGAGATCGTTGTCCCCTGGCGCGCGTGATCGCGCGCACCTGAACAACTATTCGTGGCGAGCCCGCATCAGGTCTCGCTCAAGTCCGGAAAGCAGCAAGACGATGAACCGAAGGGCCGCATCCCATTTGGTTTTCGACAGCCGGGGAAAGGCTTCCCGGATGTTGGCGGGCATCGGCTCGCCCTCGAGGCGCCAGAAGAGGTGCGATAGCAGGATCGGTTCGCCGATGAATTTCGGACCCATAACGACGCCGGATCGATCGTCATCCTTCACCGCTGCAAACTCTATGTGAGCGACCGCCTCAAGATTGGACGGCGTTTCCGAGCCTATGGCCAGCAACGCTATTCGCAATTCATCCGTGATTTCCATCTGATCGTCGAGGCTCGACGCCTCTTCATCAAGAACACCATGCGACAGGGCGTCGAGCAGCAGCCGGCTCGTGTAGGCGTTGGTTGCCATGTCATACTCTCCTGTTTCCCCTGATGCAGTTTAACAGTGATATGACGGCCGTCACCACGAGGCGTGACGGTGCAACGGTCCGCTTGAAAGGGGCAGACTCTTGTTTGATCAGGTTGCGACCGTGTTTTCGAGAGGATCGCCTGCAATCAGCCTGTCCAGGTTATCCATGAACTTATCAGCGAAACGTTCCGGCCAGTCGGTCACATTGTCAGAGGCATGTGGTGTCAGCACGACATTATCCAAATGCCACAACGGGCTGTCCTCAGGCAGCGGCTCCGTTTCGAAGACATCCAGGTAAGCCGCCTTGAGGCGACCTTGCCGCAAGGCGTCAACCAGCGCGATCTCATCAACGACGCCACCTCGCGCCGTGTTGATGAGAACAGCATCCGATTTCATGAGGCCTATCGCCTCGGCATCGATCATGTGCCGGGTCTCATCACTCAGACGGACGTGAAGGCTGATGAAGTCGGCCCGCGGCAGGAGTGACGCCAGCGCGGCCGGTTCATGAATTTCATCGACCGATGGATGAGAGGCGCCGCTTCGGCGGGTTCCGATCACACACATGCCCAAGGCCTTCGCATTGTCCGCCACATGCCCTCCTATCGCCCCGACCCCGGCGATCAGAAGCGTCTTGCCCTCAATCGGCTCGAAGGCAATGCTCTGCCACTTAGTTTCCCGCTGCTGGGCCGCGTACCGGGGAAAGTTTCCATTGATCATCAGCATCGCGGCCGTGACCGATTCAGCGAGGTATCTCGCGAGGACTCCGGCGGCATTTGTAATGATGAGGTCCTGGCGCGGCCAGGGAAGCAGGTGGTCGTAACCTGAGCCGCCAACGCTGAACCACCTGACGCTAGGAAACTCGAGTGCCGCCTTGTGGTGATGTCCCGGGAAGTCCGGCGTCTTGATTCCAAGCACTGCTTGAGGTTGCACCTCCTCGAGCATGGGGGCGATGTCTTCAGGCTGGTTCGCGAAGGCGAATCTGATTTCGGGAAAGCGCTTCGTCATCATGTCGCGGAGCCGATCAGCTTCTTCGAAGATCACCATCACGCCAATATCGTGTCCGGGCATTAGTGCCCTCCCATGCTCGCCGTCGCCATAAACCACGAAGCAAGCATCTCGTTGTTAGACGGTCAACTCAGATCGAGACGGCAGCGCCCAAAAAGCACGCTATCGCGGCCCGACAAATGGTCATTGTGAGACCCCCGCGACTATGCGCATTATTGTCGAAATTGCTTGTCGGATTTGGACAAATGGGATGTACAAGGTGAGAGGTTTATTGGCCAGGAGATTGCAATGACAGGGTTCGTTGCCTGATGGCCTCACAATCGACAATCGGGTTCCTGCTGACCGACGGCTTTCCGATCGTGACGCTGTCCACGGCGATTGAACCCTTCCGCGCGGCGAACGATCTGACAGATTCACAACGTTACGTCTGGCATGTTCTGACCGAAGACGGGGAACCTGTCCGCTCCAGTTCCAATGTGAAGGTCACCCCGGATGGAGGTGTTTACGATGCACCACGCCTGGACATGCTGTTCGTTGTCAGCGGAACTAAAAGTCCGCTCAGCGACGAAAACGCCATTCACAAGTGGCTACGGACCATATCGAGACACGGCACGACACTCGGCGCGATCAGTGGCGGCGTTTTCCCTGTAGCGCGCGCCGGCCTGCTCGACGGCCTGCGGTGCAGCGTTCACTGGTATTATGTGAACGCCTTCAAGGAAGAATTCCCGAACGTCACGGTCACGAACCGGCTGTTTGAAATCGATCAGGACATCCTCACCTGTGCGGGGGGAACGGCGTCCCTGGACCTTATGCTCACGTTAATGTCCGATGATCTGGGGCGTGCGGTGAATACGGAAATCTCAAGCTGGTTCCAGCACCCTCGCATCAGGGACGTCTACGATGAGCAGTATCTTTCCGCTGACGGGGAACTCAGCATGAACTCCGAAACCGTGACACGTGCCGTCGCCATCATTCGCGGGAGCATTGAATCACCATTATCGATCGGGGCACTTGCGGAGAATGTGGGCGTCTCTCCGCGGCAACTGGAGCGGCAGTTCAAACTCCATCTGGGCACGTCGCCTGTAAATTTCTATCGGCGCGAACGGCTTAAACGGGCTCGCGAACTTCTGCTTTATACGAACATGCCAATTTCCGAGATAGCGGTGGCTACCGGATTTGGATCCCAATCCCACTTCGCCCGCAGCTACCGGGTTGAGTATGGCCGATCGCCGAAGGAAGATCAGAAGGTGATCCGCCGCGGGCAGCCGACGCTGACTGATTAGAGCTTCCACGCTTCTTCGTTAAGGCACCAAAGTCGGGGCGAAAGTGTCGGAAAAATACAAAAAGTCACTGCCAAGCAGTCCTACGGTCATTGTCCTGAATGCGGAGAGGAACCGAATACGGAGCCTTACTCATGCCTCGCGCCAATCGCAGACGTGCGTCCTCGAAAGATCGAAGTTCCCGAAACGCGACCCTGCCCCAACTGCCTTGGCGCAACGTCGATATCCCGTACGAGCCACTTGAACCTCTTTCGGATGACCAGATAGAGGCCATTCACCTGACATCCCTGCGAATTCTGGAAGAGCTTGGCATTGAGGTCATGAGCGCGCGGGCGCTTGATCTGTTCGCCGCGTCCGGCGCTTCGGTCGACCGCGAGACCATGACGGTACGCATCGATCGCGGCATGATCGACGAGGCGCTTCGCACCGCGCCGTCTCAATTCACGCTCACACCGCGCAATCCGGATCGCGAGATCCTGATAGGAGGCAACAGGATCAACTTCGGGCTGGTTGCCGGCCCACCCAACGTTCATGACCGCGTGAGCGGCCGCCGCGCCGGCAACTTCGAGGATTTTTGCAACTTCACGCGCCTCGCGCATCACTTCAACACCGTTCATTTCCTTGGCAACCAAGTGGTGGCTCCGATCGAGATGCCGGCCAACTCGCGACACCTCGATACCTACCGCGCGAACATCACCTATGCGGACTGCGTCTATCACTGTTCCGCAATCGGAGCCGGTCGGGCGCTCGACGGCATAAGTATGATGGCTATCAGCCGGGGCATATCGCTCGACGAAATCCGGGAGAGCCCCGGCGTCACGACGATCATATCCGTCAACAGCCCGCGAAAGTTCGACGACGCTATGGCGGACGGTCTCATGACCATGGCCGAATACGGACAGGCCACGGCAATTACGCCATTCACGCTCATGGGAGCGATGACACCAGTGACTTTAGCCGGCGGCCTGGCGCAGCAGAACGCAGAGGCCTTGTTCGGCGTGGTACTGACGCAGCTCGTCAATCCGGGAGCACCGGTTCTTTACGGCGCCTACACCTCCAATGTCGACATGCGATCCGGTGCACCCGCCTTCGGCACACCCGAGAATACAAAGGCCAATGTTGCAAGCGGACAACTCGCCAGGAAGTACGGACTGCCCTATCGCTCGTCCAATACGAATGCGTCAAATGCGGCAGACGCGCAGGCGGCCTACGAGACCGAAATGGCGCTTTGGGGCGCCGTCATGGGACATACCAACCTGCTCTATCACGCGGCCGGTTGGCTCGAGGGTGGTCTGACGGCATCATTCGAAAAATTCGTTCTCGACATCGAAATGCTGCAGCACATGGCGGAGTTCCTATTGCCGATAGAGATCACCGAAGAAACTCTGGCATTCGACGCCATCAAAGGCGTTCCAACGGGCGGACACTTCTTCGGCGAACCGCACACGATGGAACGCTATGAAACGGCGTTCTATCAGCCGCTCGTTTCCGACTGGCAGAACTATGAAAACTGGGAACTGGCCGGCGCAAAAGACGCCACTGAGCGGGCAACCGGGATCTGGCAACAGGCGCTTGTCGAATATGAAGAACCGCCGATGGATCCGGCCATCAAGGAAGCGCTCGACGACTATGTTGCCCGGCGCAAGATCGAGATCGGTGACGGCGAACCGTAAGCAAAGCAGAGCGGTTCCGTGACAATGAAAACTCAGCTACGGCCTGAACGCAGCGAGCTTCGCGGCGAAGCCGACGAAGATCAATCCCGTCGCCCCCTTGATCCAGCGCTGAACTCTTCCCGACCTTCCTAGTGCGGCCAGACGGTGGAACAACACGATCATTGCGCCGAACCAGACCAGATTCAGGAGGCAATGCACCGCAACGAGCAGGGACGCGGCGCCAACTCCACCGCTTCCCTGCGGGATGAACTGCGGAAATGCGGCGAGGTAGAACATAGACACCTTGGGGTTCAGGGCGTTGGTGATAAATCCTTCGCCCCATGCCTTGACCATCGTCCTTCTCCGTCTCGCCGGAGGGACCTGCTGAGGCGCTGAAAGCCCGCGCCAGGCCTCATAGATGGCCTTCAGACCGAGATAGGCGAGATAGGCGGCGCCTGCCATCTTGAACCAGAAGAACAATTCTGCAGAACGTACGAGCAGTATCGAAATGCCGAGTATGGAGAGCACGCCATGAGCAACGAAAGCAGCGGTGAACCCGGCGATATTGGCAAATCCCGCTGCTCTGCCCGACGTCGGAACGGTCTTTGCGATAAGGACGCCGTTGGGGCCCGGAGAGATCACCAGTAAACCGGCGACGACGGCGAAAGTCAGAATGTGGAGGAAATCCATCTTGATAATCCTTGGTCACCGGCGATGCCCTGTCACGTATTAGAGCGCAGAGCTCGCGTCAAGGCACCGTGCCCCATTACTCAACGACCGGTTGCACTGTGGCTTTTGCCACAACAGGCAAATGTCAAACCGTGATAGAGTAGTTCAGGCTGGGAGGGTCGGCTTGGTGCACAAGACCAAGGGGGCACGACCATGGAACCTAAAGCTTGGGCAGAAATTCTGCTCACATACGGTCCTTATGCGGTACTGGCGATGTTCGCGCTATGGATCGCCCCACAAAGGACCAAAATTTTTGCCGAGGGCAAGAAAGAAGATTCCGGCGCACGCGCTCTGCACGCCGCGACCGCCGTCATGAGCTGGCTGATTGTGGGTCTCATGACGTGGTTCATTTATCAATCCTGGCCGCCCAAGAAGGTCTATATCGGATCGCTCGGCGATCACAGCGAGGACATACAAATCTACTCCCTCGATGAGGGGCTCTACGTTCGCGGCGAAGCGAAAGGGCGCCGTATGGGATGGCGCTATGCAATCGTCGCCAAGAATGACCCCCTCGAAAAGGATCCCAGCTTCACGTTCGCATTTTACTGGGGGCCCAGTGAGGAAGATTTCCGCAGGTATGCCCTGCGTGAAAGCAGCCTGAGCGAAGGGCGCATCGACCTGATGCCGACAAAGGATGATCCGACCCGGCTCTACTTCGATCATGACGGCGACCCGAAGACTGCCATCGTCAAGTTTCCGGAGCTCGCGGACGCTGCACGCAGCGTTCCCGTACGGGCCGGGTTTATCTCGGCTTTTGCGCAAACCAGCAGCGACGCTCAGGTACTTTCCATCCTCCGTTCGCTGGAATCTCGGAACCGGTACATCCGGGCTCAAGCGCGACATAGCTTGAGCAGGCTCAAGACAAACGATCTCAGCTCGATCCTGCGTCGTACAGATCTGTCAGACCGAACGCGTCGCATCATAGAAGCCGAAATAAGACGAAAGAGGCAGTGACACCGGCTGAGCCCGCGTGGTCACGATTGTCCAGACGAAAGTGCTCAGACCGGCGATTGCTCCGCGTCGGCTTGACCTGAATACTCCCCCCAGGCCTGCCGCAACACCTGAGCCGCCGAGTTCAGGAATAGCGCGGCCATGATGCCCGCAACCGCGAGGTCGGGCCATCCGGTTGCTGTTCCCCAGACCCCAAGAGCCGCAATCATGACCGCCACGTTTCCGATGGCGTCATTCCGTGTGCACAGCCAGACCGATCGGACATTGGCGTCACCGTCTTTGTAACGGACCAGCAGAAGGACACATAGGAGGTTTGCAGCCAACGCCAGAAACCCGATGATGCCCATGATCCCCGCCTCGGGCACCCCGTCGGCAAAGACCTTGTATGCCGTGTATGCGAACACCCAGACGCCCATCGCGGCGAGGCTCAGACCCTTGAAGAAGGCTGCACCGGCCCTGACACGCAAGGAACTGCCGATGACGGCAAGCGAAATGCTATAGGTCATGGCATCGCCGAAAAAGTCGAGCGCGTCCGCTTGCAACGCCTGTGACCTTGAAATATGACCCGCTGTCATCTCGACCAGAAACATGGCCGCATTGATTGCGATAATTGCCCAAAGGCGCCGTTTGTATGATGCCGACAGGCCGTCAAAGGTCGTATTTGAGCCGCAGCACCGCGCCATTTCTTTCAGTCCTTGAAGTTCCGACAATCAGAACATAGGGTCTCTAGCGACTAGAGGTTCAAGGGAAATCCTATGGAAATTTCGATTGGCGAACTTTCGGGCGCCACTGGCGTGAAGATCCCGACGATCCGGTACTACGAAGAGATCGGATTGCTGCCCTCCCCTCTCCGCACATCAGGAAACCAGAGGCGCTACAACCCGGACCACATGAAGCGGCTTAGCTTCATCCGCCATGCCAGAGAACTTGGCTTCAGCGTCGATTCAATCCGGAGGCTCCTGCAGCTCAGCGACGAACCCGAAGCGTCCTGTGACGAGGTTGATCAACTGGCTTGCGAGAGATTGGACGAAGTCGAACGCCGCATTCAGAAACTGAACGCCCTCAAGAAGGAGCTCAAGCGCATGATTGCCCAATGCGCCGGCGGCAGTGTTTCTGAATGCCGGATCATCGAAGTGCTCGCTGACCACAAACTTTGCGAGGCGGATCATTGAGCTGTAACGACACTCTGCGCACTGGCGGAAACGAGATGACCACAACCACACTGAGCCTTGAAGCGATTGTCAGAAGCGGCCTGTGCATTGGATGTGGTCTCTGCCAGAGCATTTCCGGCGCGGATGCCGTCGCGTTCGGCATGACTCCAGAAGGCCGCGAACGTCCGCTTGCCAAACAACCGCTTGATGATGAAATCCTCGCGCGCATAAACACTACATGTCCCGGAGTGCGAATCCAGGGACCGGAGACAGAGACCCTGCCCGCAGGATTCGAAGTGGATCCGGTCTGGGGGCCTGCCGGCCGGCTTGCCATAGGCTACGCAGGTGATCCGGAGATTCGGTTCAAGGGCGCGACAGGCGGCGTTCTCACGGCCCTCGGTCTCTACCTGATCGAATCCGGGAAAGTCGACTTTGTTCTCCACGTCGCGGCATCTGCCGAGAAGCCTATGCGATCGAAGAACCACGTGAGCTTTGATCGAGCGCAAGTGCTTCAAGGCGCCGGATCACGGTACGGGCCGGCCGCTCCGTTGACGGACGTCTGTCGGCTTCTTGACGAAGGGCGCAGATTTGCGTTCATCGGCAAGCCTTGTGATGTCGGCGCAATGCGCAATCTCGCGCGCGTCGACCCAAGGGTCGATGCGCTCGTCCCCTACATGCTGACTCTCGTCTGCGGCGGCGCGTCGGAATTCACGAAGACCACGGACCTTATCGAACAAAACGGCATGACCGAAGATGAAGTCACGCTTCTGCGCTATCGCGGTCACGGCAATCCTGGGCCGACCCGCATTGAGACCAGAGACGGACAGGCGCTCGAAGTGACTTACAACGAGCTCTGGGACGACGAAGGCACCTGGCGACTTCAGTTTCGTTGCAAAATCTGCCCAGACGCCATCGGAGAACTCGCCGATATCGCGGCGTCAGATGTGTGGCCGGGCGGCGGTCCAACCGGTGAGGACGACGGCTTCAACGGCATTCTTGCACGAACACCGAAGGGACTAGACCTTTTGGAAGAATCTGTCTCAGCCGGTGCGATTGTGTTGTCCGAGGAGATTGGTTTTCGGGACATGGACAATTTTCAACCGCATCAGGTGCGCAAGAAGCTCGCCGTCCATGACCGCCTGGCCGGGATAGGCGATGCCGGCAATCCGGTTCCTCGCTTCGACGGTTTGCGGCTGGAGGAACTGGCAGAGACGGCCGACCCGGAAACGCGAAACCGCAACCGGGCCGGCACTCTCGAACGGATAGCAAAAGGTCTGGCAGCGGAACCCCTGCCCCGTTTCGACTGATCACTCGTGACTAGATGAGATTGATGAACCTTGTGAGCTCGTAGCCGGCCAATCCGACGATGCCGATCGACCACCACTGCATGGGAATGAAGAACAAGGTGGAACGCGATTTCAGAAGCACCGCCTCGCCCGTGTTCGGGTCGATCAGTTCCTGATCCTTGGCGGGATCATTAATCTTGCGACCGACGAAGAAATTCACAATCGCTGCAACCACAAGTCCGGCGACAATGGCAGCCTGACCGGCACCAGCTGCCGAAGCAACCATGAGACCGGCGAGCACAAAAAGAACGGTCAGAAAACCGTAACCTGTCCAGATAATCATCGATTATCTCCCTTTGGATGGCGTCAAACACATCCATGGGTCGCGTCATGAGCCAAAATGGTTCACTGTGACTCCCAATTTCCCGAACGAGAGGTTGAATTCGACGACCGTCCCGGCCTAAGACAACGGTCGGACACACGCGAGATCGCCGCCAATGCCAGAGTTTCTGATCGCCGCATTCTACAAATTCGTGCCCCTTCCCGACTACGAGGCGGTCAAGGGGCCATTGCTGCAGCAATGCCTTGACGCGGAATTGCGGGGAACAATTCTGCTGGCGGCCGAGGGCATCAACGGCACCATCGCCGGGAAACCGGATCGAATCCACGCGGTGCTGGGTTGGTTGCGGAACGACGAGCGATTTGCCGATCTGGCGCACAAGGAGTCGTTCGCGGACGATCAACCTTTCCAGCGCATGAAGGTTCGTCTGAAGAAAGAAATTGTGACCATGGGTGTCAAGGACGTCGACCCACTCAGAACTGTCGGCACATATGTCGATGCGGACCGCTGGAATGCTCTGATTTCCGACCCGGATGTTGCAGTTGTCGACGTGCGTAATGACTACGAAGTCGCGCTTGGCACTTTCGACAATGCCATCAATCCCGAAATCTCGTGTTTCCGAGATTTTCCCAAATGGGTCGAAGAAAGCGGCGCACTTGAGGGCAAATCCCGTGTCGCGATGTTCTGCACCGGCGGGATAAGATGCGAGAAGGCAACCTCCTACCTCAAAGACCGGGGTATTGAAGAGGTCTTCCATCTTGAGGGTGGCGTACTGAGATACTTCGAGGAAACACCAGAAGCCGACAGCCTCTGGCGCGGCGAGTGCTTCGTGTTCGATGATCGCATCACGGTGAACCACAGGCTTGAGCCTGGAAGCTGCGATGCGGAAGAAATTTCTCAAACGAAAAAATTCAAATAACGACAACGCATTACAGAAGTCCGCTCAATTATTGAGCCAAACCACGACAGCCACAGTTTTCGGGAACCAAAAAAGAGCGCGCCCGCCTTGGGGAGACGGGCGCTTTGCAACCTTTGGGGGAGGTAATGCATCCGAAGAAAGACTGAGGGGGGCGTCTTTCTACACCCATGATGTGGGGGACGAATTCTCAGTTTCAAGTGCGGGTTCAACAATTTCTTGGAGTCGGACAACCTTGATCCCCGTCAATGAAACATGACGATCTATGGTCGATCATCCCTGCAAACCTGAATCAAGACATCATGGGATGCGAAATCATCATGCTTCATAGTCTCACCGGACGCCTGTTGTCGGCCATTCCCGCCTTAATCTTCATGTCAAACGTCGCCCTGGCGGCCGATGACGATTGGAAAAAGCAACTGAACGAGCAGATGTCGGCCGACAAGCAATGTTCGGTTCAGTACATGACAAATGTGCGCGAAACGACGCTTGCAGGCCAAAAGAACGTTACCGCGCGCGTCCACTGTGCCGACGGCCGCAGTTTTGACGCCACCCGGTTGGGAAGCTCATCGCAATTCGACGTAAGAGACTGCGAGCCTCAGGTCTGTTGACGCGCCCGGCACTGACATTGTTCAGGGGACTTGGCGACGCGTGCCAATCCAACTAGGGTCCGGGCGGTCACAACAACACTGCAGGCTTTCAACATGACCGATGATCACTGGTCGCGCGGCGACGACGTTCCCGGGGACGACGCGTTCAGGCGTTCGGACCTCAAGGGGACCCGGATTGAGCCAAGTTACGCCGGAGCGCTTTCCTTTATGCGCCGCAAGTACACCCGCGACCTGACGGGCGTGGACGTCGCTGTCAGCGGCGTGCCGTTTGATCTCGCAGCAACCAACCGGGCTGGAACCCGACTTGGGCCGGAGGCAATTCGCCGGGCATCGGTACAAAACGCCTGGGGGCCGATCTGGCCCTGGATGTTCGATCCGTTCGACACCCTTGCGGTCGTCGATTACGGCGACTGCTATTACGATCACGGGACTCCCGGGTCGATCAAGCCGGCAATCGAGCGACACGCCAAAGAAATTCTCGATGCGGAAGTCTCGATGTTGACCTTCGGCGGCGATCATTACGTCACCTATCCCCTGCTTTGTGCGCATGCAGAAAAGCACGGTCCGTTGTCGCTCATTCAGTTTGACGCCCACCGTGATGTCGAGCCGGATCAGGGTGGGCGGATTGATCATGGGACGATGTTCAGTTATGCGATCCGCGAAGGCGTCATCGATCCGAAGCGCTCAGTACAGATCGGGATCCGCACCACGTATCACGGCGAACAACGCTTCGGTATGACGATCCTCTATGCAGACCGCGTTCACGAGATGTCAGCACAGGAAGTGGCCGACGAAGTGACACGGGTTGTCGGCGACGCGCCAGCGTATCTTACATTCGACATCGATTGCCTTGATCCAGCGTTTGCGCCGGGCACCGGCACACCGGTTCCAGGTGGCCTGTCGAGCCACCAGGCCTTATCAATTCTGCGCAAACTTGGCGACGTGAACTTCGTCGGAGCAGACATTGTCGAAGTGTCGCCGCCTTACGATACCGGGGACGTCACCGCGCTCGCGGCCGCCACGATTGGTCTGGAGTATCTCTGCCTGCGTGCGGCACGTGCGGGGGCGCAACCTCATCCCCTGGCTGATTGAGCACGGATCTCGCGAGAATTCGACGCAAACCCAGGTCGGCCGCATTCGCTAGCAGTTCAGAAAAAATAAGAGCGTCCGCCCTAGGGAGGGATGGGCGGACGCTCGGCAACCTTTTGGGGAGAAGGTTGTGATTTGAAGAGACGTCAAGGGGAGGGACACGTCGCTTCTGTTGTTATCTGGGGATGCATTTAACCGATAACAAGACTTGTCTTATGCACCGCCGATCACAAATTTATGACCCTATTGCAATTTTGCCTCACCCCCGGCAGATCCCATTGAGACGCGGGCCTAGCCGTCGTCCACAATGGTTCCGGGCCACCGGTTTCCGCCCGAGTCGATCCACGTCACTGTCGGTGGCGATGCAGTCAGATCACCGGTCATCGTGTAGCAATCCCAACGGGATGCCGGCGGCCACTGGGAACAATATCGATCGCCGTCCACGCGCCATCGCCCGGGCGATGGTCTACCTTCCGAAACATATGTCGTCGCGCCTCCCTTTCCGAACGACTGGGTCCACGGCGTACCTCGCCGTTCACCCTTGACCGAATTGCCGGCCAGTGCAGATTTGATTTCTGCGCCAGTCAGCGGTCGTTCTTCCGCATGCACAACATCCTGAACTAGCACCAAAGTGACCAATGCAGCAGCCGATAGCCAGAATCCAACTTTCATCTCATTCCTCTCCGGAACGTCAGCCGGTGAACAGATATGGCGGCAATGTCACGTCCACGCGGTTCGTTTCTTTTTCGATTGCGCTATTGCTCATTGCGCACGATCATAGCCGCAAATTGCCATATTGAGAGGGAATCCTCGCCATGAGCCAGAGCACTTTGGTCAGGCCGTTCGAAAGCAACGAAGCCTACTGGGAAGAGAGAGTGGATCTTGCCTGTGCATTCCGCTGGGCAGTGCGTTTCAACTGGCACGAAGCTGTCGCCAATCACTTCAGTCTTGCGGTGAACGAAGACGGCACCAAGTTTCTCGTGAATCCCAATCAAAGGCACTTTTCACTGATCAAGGCGAGTGACCTTCTGCTCTTGGACGCGAACGACCCTGAAACCATGAACAGGCCTGATGCACCTGATGAAACGGCATGGGCGCTTCACGGCGCGTTGCACCGTAACTGCAAACATGCACGTTGCGCGCTGCATGTACATTCCAAGTATGCGACCGTCCTGGCCGCACTTGCGGACTCATCCATGCCGCCGATTGATCAGAACACGGCAATGTTTTTCAACCGCATCGCAGTCGACGAGAACTTCGGCGGCATAGCGTTTGAAGAAGAGGCCGAACGAGCCTGCGCAAAGCTTGTTGACCCCAGCGTGAGGGTCCTCGTCATGGGGAATCATGGTGTGATGGTGATTGGCCAGTCGGTGGCGGACACATTCAACCGTCTCTACTATTTCGAGCGTGCCGCAGAGACCCTGATTACCGCTTACTCAACCGGCCGCGAACTTCGCGTCCTGTCAGACGAAATTGCTGAGCTGACAGCGCAGCAAGTCGAAGATTATGACGAGCAGGCCGTACGTCACTTCGATGATTTGCGCGAAATCCTGGACTCCGAAGAGCCGGACTTCCGCCAATAAGGAAAACATTCTCGGTAACATGGGCGCAGTCGGCGCCCTAGCGGACGTAGCCGCCCGTTCCCCGGGCACCTTAGTTGTGGCAAACCCGCAGCAGGTTACGGATAACCATTCAATATCTCTATCGCAGTCACTGCGCACGCCTTAACCTGTGCGCGGCAAACAAGGCACACGTGTTTCAGGGCATCGGCAGATGGGGGACAATCCCGACCAGATCGCACTACCGCTAGATGGCATAAGAGTCATCGACTTCGGACAGTTTATCGCCGGTCCCGCGGCCGCGATGATGCTGGCTGATCAGGGTGCTGAGGTTATCCGTATCGATCGACCGGACGGCCCGATGTGGGACAGCCCTGCCAATGCGATCCTGAATCGCGGCAAGAAGAGCATTGTTCTCGACCTCAAGGAGGAAAAGGATCAATCGATTGCCCGTGACCTTATTGCGTCGGCCGACATCGTCGTGGAGAACTTCCGCCCGGCCGTGATGAAACGCTTTGGTCTCGACGGACCGACCATGACCACCTTGCACTCGCACCTGGTCTATCTTTCACTTCCCGGT
This sequence comes from Hyphomicrobiales bacterium, assembly GCA_965198845.1. Taxonomy (GTDB): domain Bacteria; phylum Pseudomonadota; class Alphaproteobacteria; order Rhizobiales; family JAJFHC01; genus CBDAQD01. Next base: position 2,749,325 of record CBDAQD010000002.1, on the reverse strand, counting down.
TTTTCGGCATCCGATCCCGATTACGCACACGTGCAGGCCTGGGAAGGGATCATTGCGGCAGCTGTCGGCCAATTCATGGATATGGGATTGAATCGTGTGCTCATGGGCATCAATCCCTCGTTTTCTCCCCTGCCCCTTGCGTCTGCATATGCCGCTGTCCTTGGCGCGACGGGCGCTCTGATGGCCTATCATCGCAGGCAATCCACGGGTCAGGGTGATTTGGTCGAAGTGCCGTTGGCATCCGCACTACTTGAAGCTCTCGCCTACAATTCCATGGTGATCGAAGATCTGCCGGAACGATACAAGTCACTGCGCGAGCGCGAGATCGAGAGAAGGCGCGATGCTGGTGAACCGCTCGACATGTCCTACGAGGATCTCCAGGAATTCCTTGATCCCTTCTACCGTACATATGTCTGTTCGGATGGCCGGCCTTTTTATGCCGTCTGTTCTTCCCATGCGAGCCATCCGATCAAGGCTCTCGAGGTCCTGGGCGTATGGGATGATATCAAGGCAGCCGGCATCCCCATGGAGGACCCGTATTCCGATTCAGAGTCCTGGGGACTGACCGACTGCACATTGCTGGCATATCCCTTGACACCCCCCTGGTCCTACATGGTGGCGGCGAAGATGAGAGATGCTTTCGCCACAAAGCCGGCAGAGGAATGGGAAAGGTTGTTTGGCGAAGCTGGCGTCCCCGGTGCCGCTCACCGCACGACAAAAGAATGGCTCTCCAGTGACCACGCCCTGAAATCAAGATTGATCGTCAACGTCGACGATCCTTCCTTCGGCAAAATGAAGCAATGCGGCAACACGGTCTGGATGAAGAGCAGCGGTCCAAAGATTGCCGAGAAGCCGCCCGCGCCGGAACCGAACGTCGATCGCAAGGCTCTCCTGGATGAATTAGGCAACTCGCTTGGACCTGTTGACTACGAAAATGCGGCCGAAAATCACGATGGCTGGCTGGAGGGCATCAAGGTTATCGATCTTACAAATGTAATCGCCGGCCCGACGATCGCCTCCCTTTTGTCCCGGTTCGGCGCCGAAGTGATCAGCATCGACCCGCCCAAACCGCTGCTTGACCCTTGGAACACGATTGTGTTCGGGATGCATGCCAACCGCGGAAAATCAAGCATCCTGGTCGACCTCAAGACGCCGCAGGGTAAGGATGTTTTCAAGCGACTGGTTCGCGATGCGGACATCGTCACCGCAAATACACTCGATCGCCAGCTGAGCGAAATTGGCCTCGATCAGCGGTCACTGAAGCGCATCAACCCGGAGCTTATCCTTTGCCAGATTGACGCCTACGGTGGCCCCTCTCGCGGTCCGCTGACAAATCATCCCGGTTATGATGATCTGATTCAGGCGTCTACAGGTGTAATGGCCAGGTTCGGTGGGTCCATTGAAACCCCGGAAGAACACGCTCATTTCGGGACGATTGATGTTCTGACCGGCTTCTGCGGCGCGCTGGCGACCGCGGTTGCGCTCGTCAGGCGGCAAAACGGTCTGGGCGGCGATGTGGCACGATCATCGCTCGCTGCAGCCGGACAATTGATCCAGTTGCCGTTCATGTTCGACTACCGGGAGCGCGGCCCCTTTGACGAACCTTCGGGCCGGAGCGCGATGGGCGAACACCCGCTATACCGGTGTTATGAGGCCTCCGACGGATGGTTCTTTCTGGCAGCCCACAAGAACAGACTACGGCGTTTCGAGCGGGTTCGGGAGCTAGTCGGGGCGTTTGAGGTTGACGCCGGGGCGCTTGAGTCATGGCTAGCTGAGCGGTTCAAAACAAAGACCCGCGAATATTGGGTCACTGCATTCAGGGCAATTGGTGTCGGTGCCCATGCCATAAATTCGCTGGCGAATGTCCGGGAACGAAACCTCGTTCCCGAAAGCGAAATGACCGAGGTTGACGGCCCCACAATGCGCTTCATCCGACATCTGGATCATCCCAGCGGCCATGTCGTTGATCTGGTTGCGCCGAACGCCGTGCGCTCGAAACGGAGCCGGATCAGAATACCGGATGCAGCGCCCAAGTATGGCGCAAATACGCGCCAGATCCTCATTGATCTTGGTTATCGGCACCGCGACATCAACGCAATGATCGAGGAAGGCGTGGTCGCCGAAGAGTGGTGCGAGAATTATCTTCCCCGTTGACGGGCAATGATGACAGGCTCAGGCAATGCTTAACCTGGACATTCCGGATTCTCTCTGGGCGTCAACCGCAAATGCCCCGGTAGAAACCCCTCCCCTGGACGGCGAGATCTCTGTCGACGTCGCCATTGTCGGTGGAGGATATGCGGGACTGTCAGCTGCGTTGCATCTTGCCGAAGCAGGCTGTGAAACAGCGCTTCTTGAGGCCGCCGAACCGGGTTGGGGCGCCTCGGGCAGAAATGGCGGTCAGGTCGTACCCGGTCTGAAGATCGGACCGCCCGATATCATCAGGAAGTTCGGTGAGGAACGCGGCCGGCGGATACTCGAATTCACAGGCGAATTTGCAGATACGGTGTTCGATCTCATCGAGCGCCACGGAATCGAATGTGATGCCCGGAGATCAGGATGGATCCAGGGCGCTCATTCAGCAAAGTCACTTGAAACACTGGCATCCTGGAGTGAGGCCTGGAGCGCGATCGGCGCCGATGTGGAGGTGATTGACCGTCGCGAGACCGAACGGCTCCTGGGAACCGAATGGTATTGTGGCGCACTCGTCGACAAACGCGCCGGCCGACTCCAGCCGCTGAGCTACGCCCGAGGTCTGGCGCGTGCCGCGATCAATAGCGGAGCCGCCGTTCATGGCGGCACTATGGTGACGTCAATCGAACCGGGCGACAATTCCTGGCGGGTGATCTCGGACCGCGGCACAGTTCATGCAAAGCAGGTCATCCTGTGTACCAATGCCTATTCGGATCTGGCCGGCGCCGACCGGCCCTGGCCGGGAGTGGCAAAGAGTCTGATCCCCGCCTTCACCTATCAGGTCGCTACGGTGCCGCTTTCAGACAATGTCGCACGCACAATCCTGCCCGAGGGACACACGGCCGCGGACGTCAAGCGGCTGACAAACTACTTCCGGCTTGAGAGTGACAATCGACTCATCATGGGCGGCCGCGGTGGATTTGGTGATGGCAATGAAGAAAGCCTGTATGAAGACGTCATCGCGAAGCTGTTCGAGCTCTTTCCGCAAATCGGCCAACCCGATCTCAGTTACTGCTGGGGTGGCCGGGTCGCGATGACGACCGACTATCTGCCTCGCTTGCACAATCCTGCGAAAGGCATATGGACCACCCTGGGGTACAACGGTCGCGGTATCGCTGCGGCAACATCGCTGGGTAAAGCAGTTGCCGAGTTGATACTAGGCGCCAGCAAGGAAGATTTGGCGTTTCCGATTACTTCGATGCGAAGAATCCCATTTCATCGTTTCCGGCTGCCTGTCATTCGGGCCATCGCCTGGTGGAAAGGCGCCCAGGACCGCCACGAACACAAGCGGGGCTGACTTATTTTTGGCCACGACTCTTCAGAAACGTGGCATGACTCCCCACTCCCATCGTCCGGAGCAGTTCCCGGAGCCAACTGGCACACCTCGATAACACATCATGCTGCCATTCTCGATCATCCGCGCCCATTGGCGCCTGCTCGCCTTCGGGTTCGGCATGGCGTTCTTTTCAAGTTTCGGACAGACGTTCTTCATCTCTCTGTTCAGTGGCGAGTTGCGCACCGAGTTCTCCCTTACACACGGCGAGTTCGGATCGCTGTATGCCATCGCAACGCTCTCCAGCGCGGCGGTGCTGGTTTTTGCGGGAAGACTGATTGATCACTGGCGACTGGTTTTCTTTTCCGGCATCGTACTCGCCGGACTTGCCGCAGCCGCACTTTCGATGGCTGTCATCGCAGGTACTGCCGCGCTGGCCGCGACCATCTTCGGATTGCGGCTTTTCGGCCAGGGCCTGACCAGCCATGCATCGATTACCACAATGGCGCGTCACTTCGATGCCGAGCGGGGCCGTGCCCTCTCACTTGCGTCTCTTGGTCACGCCGGAGGCGAAGCTTTTCTGCCGCCTCTGGTTGTTGCGGCGCTCTCCATCACAGCGTGGAGAAACATCTGGCTGCTGGCAGCGGTGCTGCTGCTGTTGATCGCCATTCCGCTCGTCTGCTGGCTACTCAAGGGCCACCAAGATCCGCAATTGACCGATGCAAACGAACACCAACGAAATCGCTCGTCGGACTTTACGCTTGGCCAGACGCTGCGAGACCCAGGCCTCTACCTTCGGCTCCCCGCAATACTCGCAACGCCGAGCATTGGGACCGGGCTTGTCTTCCACCAGGTTCACCTGGCCTCGGCGAAAGGCTGGCCGCTCAGCCTCATGGCAGGATCATTCAGCCTCTACGCTGCAGGTGCTGTGTTTCTATCCCTGGCCACCGGCGTTCTTGTTGACAAGATCACGGCGCGACGCCTCATGCCCTTCTTTCTTTTCGCACTGATATGTACGTGTATCGTCGCTGCGGAAGTCGATGCACTGTGGGGTCCGCCGATATTCTTCGGGTTGCTTGGAATTGCCTCCGGCATCCACGCGACCATTCAAGGTACTATCTGGGCCGAACTCTACGGTGTAACGCATCTCGGATCGATCCGGGCGTTCGCACAAGCAGCAATGGTCTTTGCGACCGGGATTGCTCCAGCCATCATGGGAATTCTCATTGATATGGACGTGACCATGTCAGCCATCGCCTGGGGTTCGGCTGCAATCTGCGTTGTCGCTTCAATGCTTACAACCATCGCGAAGCCTCATAGGATCTATATGCCCGAATAGGCATTTCAATCTTGGCGGCCACAGTCCAAAAAAATACCCGCCTTGGAGGCGGGTAAAGGAAAATCTGGGATGAATGCATCAAAAGGTCCGAGGGGGCTCGTCCCTTGTCTCATGACTCAATGTGGTAAGCCTTTCGGCCTTTTCAAGGCAAAAAACACAATCAATTTCATCCCCGCGTCAATTTGCTCCAAGGTCAGGCAACCGCGTGTTTGAGCGAAACAAATCCAAAGTACTCGGCCCAACAATCTTGATGCTGGCCACCATCGGAGCTTTTTTCGTTGCATACCCGCATCGGGGTAACGCAGCGGAGCCTGCAACCCCGAATCCAGAAGGGTCCCGAGACACCTGTCTGCAACCGAAATCCGCACTCAACGATGAGACGTGCGCCTGGACGCTGTTCAAAGGAAAGCGATCACGATTCCGATTTGCCTATCCGGCGGCGGTGTTCGCACCGCTGATGGCCACGTCCCAGAGTGAGAGCACAACTCTCCAGGATCCAAAAGGCGAGATGGTCGTCACCGCATGGGCGGAATCCGTCAGCCACAAGCTAAAGCCACGCGAAGCAATGGCGGCGGACCTGTACAATATCGGATTGCAAGACATTGTCCGCCAAGATGCCGGCGATTCTGATTACACCGTATTTGGAACGCATGAATCACGTTCCCTCCTCAAGCGCCGCATCTTCCTAAACTCCGCCCCACGCATAAGCGCAACGATTTGCATAACCTGGCCAAAATCTGCCGGAGAAGAGTGGGTTGCGCTGGCATTCAAGATTGCGGCCTCGCTGCAACTTGCACAGGATGATGACCAGGGCACTCTTGGGCCCCGAGTGGAAAGTGCCAGCGCCAGCTACAGGTGCAGGGGACTTTAGATCCGGGAAGAAATAGCGGGGAACACCATGTCAAATGCAGTCACAACAGAAAGGGCCGGTTCCGTCGCCGTCGTCACGCTCGACCGCGGCGCGCGCGCCAACGCGATGTCATTCGCCATCATGTCGGAGCTCACCGAAGCTGCCCGGCAATTCGAAGGCGACGCCGACCTGGGTGCTGTTGTTCTGACGGGCACTCCCAGTATCTTTTCGGCAGGAATGGATCTTCGGGACGACGCTTTCGACCACCTGGAAACGCTGACACTACCTGAAAAACGCGAACTGGCTGAGCACGGCCCACGATTGGCACGGGCCTGGGCCGGACTTGAAGCGCCAACCATCGCTGCGATCGACGGCCCCTGCCTCGCCGGAGGCCTTGCTCTTGTTGCTATGTGCGATTTCCGGGTCGCAGGAAGCGGCGCTTTGTTTGGTGCTCCGGAAGTCCAGGTGGCTCACAACATGGGATGGCACTCGGTTCCCAGGCTCGTGCGCCTTGTCGGCGTGCAGGCCACAAAACGGATTCTGCTGACGGGCGAACAGTGGAGTGCTGCCGAAGCAAAGGCACTCGGTTTTGTTGATAGTGTCTGCGAGGCGGGGCAAGCACTTGAAGCCGCTCAGCTACTTGCCGACAAACTGATCTCAAACCCCCTTGTCGCCACGCGGATGGTGAAGAGGCAGATCGATGCGGCGGCCCATGGCGACGATTGGGCGTTGAGCGCATTCGACAAGGACCAACAGATTGTAGCCTGGATGTCCGAGGAGTTTGCTGAATTGCGGCAAAGCGTCAGGAAACGAAAATGAATCGCTCCGGGAGTCGGTCAAAAGGGCTTGTCGATCAGAGGTGCCCATCCGGATTTGAGCATTTGCCCTCCAATACCCTTGATGACGAAGTCACGAGCTGACTGCAGCGCCTGGCCCTGCATCGAGATCATTTTCATCCTTCTGACCGATTGCCGTTGCACCCAAGACACCCGGGGCCGGCGACGCGCTTCATACTTTGCGAGTTGTTCCTCCAGATTGCCTTGTCCGGCACCGAGCTGATCCGCCAGGCTCAAGGCATCTTCCATGGCCATCGCAGCACCTTGCGCCAGGGTTGGCAATGTTGCGTGCGCGGCATCGCCTATCAAAACAATGCGACCAACAGACCAACGATCGAGACTGACTTGTTGGAGAGTGTCAGCGATCATGGTGTCCGGATCAGATCGCCTAAGGACGACGGGAGCGATACCGCCGAACTCCTGGAAAATCACGGACAAGCTATCACCCTCGCCTTCGCCCTGCTCGAGTGCGTCTGAACAGATCATGGCATAGCAATAGGCATTGCCACCGTCGATCGGCATGGCGAGAAAAGCCCTGCGATCACCGATCATGTATTGCGGTGTTGTCAGACTGTTCGGACAACGAACGATGAATCGCCAACAATGGTAACCGAGATCATTCGGCGCCGCTTCCGGGCCGAAATTGTTGGTGCGGGTCGTCGAATGAATACCGTCCGCGCCGACGAGAAGATCGGGACATTCAACCTCGCCATTGCTCAATGTAACGCCGACGCCATGTTCGTCGCGGCCGATACTAACGACTTCGCAATCGTAGTTGATCTTTATGCCCTGCGCGCGCGTCAACAGGATCTCGTGAAATTTCTTGCGATGAATTGCCAGGAATGGCGGCCAGGCTCCGGTCGGCCCATACCGCTTTGTGAGATCCAGCGTCGCCAGGCTCTCACCAAGCTGGTTGGTATATTCGATTTTGGGGATCCGAAATGCGCTGCGTCGGAGGGCGTCATCGAGGCCAAGTTTCATGGCGGCCCGAACAGCATTGCCAGGAAGATGAAGGCCCGCCCCCTCTCCGGTTGCTTCATTCCGCTTCTCAACGACGCGGGCCGGTATCCCCTTCTCGCGCAAAGCGATGGCCAACGACAGGCCAGCGATGCCCGCGCCGGCAATCAATACCGACCTTACCCGCATGCAACTCTCCTTCTGCCCGGCAAACCCGCAGCTTGCCCGCACATCGCCGCACTATAACTTCAGTCGTCGATTCCCCAACAGCCAAACACCGGGATAATCAGATGGGCCGATCATCTCTCCAGTGCTGGCAGGATTCTTAGACCGAAACATGCACGGACGAAAGTGTGACCGGAAGGAACTGAACATCTATGACGACAGGCAAGTCCAGGCCATACATGTCAAACGCCGACGCATTTCTTCAATTTTTTCGCAAATGACGATTTTATTTGAGAGATTCTCGCGCTGAATTTAACCAATAATCTCTTTCTCTCCGCCTCGAATTGCAAATCAATTCGACAAGATTGACGTAACGAAAACCGCCAAAATCTCACCCTTCAATTCAAAACGTCGAATGGCGAAGTAACGTTAATACAGCCAAGCGTGTTCAATTCTACATTGCGCTCCCAATACACAATTTTATGATTTTTTTACTGTGTCGCATGAGGTCACCGACACACCGGTCAACAGAAGTAGGCCGGAACCACTGCGGAGATGCGGCCGATAGAACGCAAGGTCCCGGTTTTCGAGTAAGTGGGAGTTTGTGTAATGACCTCGAAAACATCTCTTGCCACACCTAATCGTGGCGATAAGCCCAATACGACCAGCACCTCCAGAACGGAAGGTCGACGGAACGCGCTTCGCCTTCTCTGCCTTGGAGGGGCCGCGGCACTTGTTGCCCCAGCATTACTGATTTCAGACGAAGCTAATGCCGGCCGGGCTGGAAAGGGCATGGGCGAAGCCGCGGGCGACGCCAGTCCAGGTCACGGAATGAATTCAGAGTACGGTTCGGAAACGAACGGCGAATACGGCAAAAGGGGCAAGAAGGGCCGCCGTGGCAAGAAGCACGGCGAACACAGTGAGAACGGAGAAAACGGTAAAAAGGGCAAGAAAGGCAAGGGCAAACGCGGCGGACGCGGCAAGAAGGGTCGCGGTCAACCATCCCAGGCCGCTTCCGTCGGCATAGCCGGCGACGGTCAGTCGAACGGCGTCGGCTCGTGCAACCGCTTCACCATTCCGTTCGGAGACTGCGAATAGGCTGGATCTTCCACCCTCGGCAGATCATCGAATCCACGAAAAACAACGCCGTCGGCCTGAACGCCGGCGGCGTTACGCTTTGACGTTGACCTTGTTTCCGAGACCAGGCGGCGGGGAAGACGCGGCGTCCTGCAACGCCTTGGCTGTTTCGGAAATTAGATTGGCAAAGTCCTGCTTGGCCTGAAACTGCTTCTTCGCAATCGCGTTATTGATCGATCCCGAGGTCTGCGCCTTCTGCGTCGCCACGGCCTGCGCAGCAATTGAAGATATGTCCATCGATATCCCCTCTTCCCTGGACCGAAGCTACGGGAAAAGCCTTAATGAGAAATGACCGGGGACAGGAAGCAGAAGAACGAGACCGGATGATCGCGTTTCGTCCGGTCCCGCTTCCATCGTCAGGTTATGTGAGCGCCGCGCGTTTCGACGTAAACAGAGTAAAGCGATTGACTGGCCGTCATGAACAGCCGATTTCGCTTGGTACCGCCGAAACAGACATTGGAACAGATCTCCGGCAACCGGATCTGTCCGATGCGTTCGCCGTCAGGCGCAAATATGTGCACCCCGTCGTAACCATCACCCACCCAACCTGCGCTTGACCAGATATTGCCGTCCTCGTCGGCGCGGATGCCGTCCGCAAATCCGGACTTTCCGTCCATCTCCATATCAGCGAAAGTTCGGGCGTTCTTCAGGCTCGCGCCGTCAATGTCGAATTGCCAGATAATGTTTTTGGCATCTGGATAATGGGAAGCTCCTGTATCGGCGACAAACAGCTTTTTATAGTCATGTGAAAAGCACAGCCCGTTGGGCTTGAAAGGCTGGTCGGCGACCTTTGCCACTTCGCCCGTACCACCATCAATCCGGTAAACGGCTTCCTTCTGGAAAGGCTGAACGGAGCCTGTGTTTACCCGCTCGCCTTCGTAGTTCATCAAACCGCCATAACCTGGATCCGTAAACCAGATGGACCCGTCATTGGGGTGCACGACCGCATCATTCGGTGCATTCAACGATTTTCCGTCAAACCCTTTGGCCAGCTCGGTGATCGAGCCGTTCCATTCATACCGTACGACGCGGCGGTTGCCGTGCTCGCATGCGATCTGCCGACCCTGAAAGTCGAACGTATTTCCGTTTGAGTTGCCAGACGGTGACCTGAAACGGCGAGCAACATGACCGTCCTCCTCAAGCCATCTCAATTGTTCGTTGCTGGGGATGTCGCTCCACAGCAGATAGCGGCCAGCGCCATTCCAGGCCGGACCTTCAGCCCACATCGTGCCGGTATAGAGCCGCTGAAGCGGGGCGTTGCCCAGTTTGTATTTGAACCTCTTGTCGAGCACCACGACATCCGGCTCAGGGTAGCGGACCGGCGGCGCATCCGGACCGAAATTGCGGGCGAATGCCTCCGGTGCCATCGCGGTTGCGGCCGCCGTAGCCGTTGCTGCCGCGAGAAACGCCCGGCGATCTATGCCGTGCTTCGCGCCATCCGACTTTGGCTCACGCGCGGCGAGGTCAACAAACCGTTGTTGCTGGATTCTGTGCATCGAGGGGGTCCTCCACTTGTCGTTTTTTGGACCCCAGCCCCTCCGGCGGAGCGGCACAAGTTGGATGTCAAATCTGTTGAATTACCCCAACAACCCGCCGGCGAGTATCACAATATCAAACGCAGCCAAGACTTAAAGTGGAACTGGAAGACTTATTTGCCGCCGAGCCGTAGCGATTGCTATCGGCCTCGCGGCATCGAGGCAAAATCAGGGATGCTCAATCAAGGCGATGGCTTGATCGAACACAGACTTGCGCTGAACCGGTATCTGAAGTTCTTCAGGGCCCCTGAAATTGAAGCTGTAATGTGTGGCTTCGCCTCTGTTGATCACGGGAAACCGTTCATCAAAGAGGGGCCGCTGGCAGATCGTAACACTGACGAATTCGCCTGCTCCGGTAGCCTGCAGGCTATTGGAAGGTACGAGGAAACATGCAGCGTTCTGGCGCGTTTCCGGAACTCCGTCCGCAGTGGCGACAGGCAAAGCAACCAACTGCAAACACACGAAGGCGGTTGCGAACGTTGCGAAACTCTTGGTTCTGCGATTGCTACTGATCATCGCCACTCAGGGTTGCCACGACCTGAGGCGACCCAACTCCCCGGCTCTGCCAGGCGCTGACAAACTGCGCATGCCTGGCGTCCGAATTTGCGAAGTCCTGAGATAGCCCTCTATCGAGCGGATCGATTGCCAAAGCTTCGCTGAGATGCACCTTGGCCATCAGGGTGTCGGCACGCTCCGCGCGAACACGAGCGACGCGTTTTGCGACCGCAACATGGAACTCCGGTCGCAACGTCGCAGAAGCCAGGAGATCCTCGCAAAAGGCCAGATCGATCGCCCCGTGCGCGATCTCTACAGGTACAAGGCACCTTTCAGCAGACGCGTAGGCAAACCGTTCGCTCTTTGTGACGAACGATAGTGACACTGCACAGACCAGCATCAGTGCCGGCAAGTACCTGAACATTGTCTCGCGCCCTCCAGCATTGCACCGGGCACTGCACCCGGCGGACGGACTCCCTAAGCCGGCAATCATACCTGGACGGCTTTAAGGCGACGCGAAGGACAGCTGGACAGTTTTACTGAATCGAGAAAGACGACGTTAACCTCGAGCGGATCCCCGGTCGGAGCAAATGGTCGCGGTTCGCCCTGACTTCCCCATTCCCGGGAAATGAGAGCTTGATTTAGAACGACTGGATGACAAAGTGATACCTCATCTGTCTCAACCGTGGTGGCAGCGCATTGGGCTCCGGTCGAAGATCCACGATCCGCATTACAATTCTGCTGACAGTCGCGATTGCGGGATTCGTCTTCCTGTCAACGGGCATAGTGCTGGTCCTGTCAGGCCAGGCGGCGTTCCGCAACACGTGGGAATTGCTGCGATCGTTCGGCCAGTTGACGATCGAGTCCGTGGAAGACGAGATCCGCGCCCACGTCAAACCGGCGGAAGAAATCGCCAAGTACATGACCAAGCAGGTTGCTGACGGCGAAATCGACCCGGCCAACTCGGAAGAAATGCTCGGCGCCCTCAAGGGCGTCTTGGCAGCAGCACCCCAGATCGCCGGGATCGTCCTTTGGGACAAAGACTTCCAGGAGACCCAGATCACGCGTTCGCCCGACGGTGGTCTGAGCACCGTCAAAAAGGATCAGCCCGAGAATCCCGGCTTTGCTCGGTTCATAAATGCCACTCGTCAGATTGGCAAAACCCGTTGGGCACCTCCGGGTGCCGACGATGACGGGCAAACATATGTCTACGTCGTTTCGCCACTCAATCACCAAGGCACGTATTGGGGCGTGATCGCGACCGGGGTGACCTTGTCCGAACTCTCCAAGTCAGTCGAAGAGGTGGGAAAAGAGGTCGGGATGACCGCTTTTATTCTTTACGGCGATCAATTCGTGCTGGCGCATCCTGATCTTGAGGTACCAACCGCAAGCACTGTCGGTGGCGACCAGACACAAATGACACCACCGAATAAGATCAAAGACGGCGTCGTCCGAAAGTTCTTCGAGGTTGAGCCTGAGGAGACACCAAAAGAAGTCGGATTTGAGGTCAGAGAAATCGAGGACAACGATCAGCATTACCTCGTTCTGTCGCGGACCAACACGGAGTTCGGCGACGTGCCCTGGCACATAGGCATCTACGCACCTGTCGAAGACATCTATACCCAGGTGATACGATTGATCATCTCGATTGCCGCCGGAATCCTGGTGCTTGTTGTCGCCGTCATTGGTGCAATCCTTCTCGCCCGCCGCATCGCAAATCCAATCCGTACGCTGGCGACGGCGGCGGAACAGATCGGCCGCTTCGATATTGCAAACATCAAACCCTTGCCCGCCTCACGTATCCGGGAACTCAATGATCAGGCAAATGCATTCAACACCATGCTGGACGGCCTGAAATGGTTCGAGACCTATGTGCCCAAGACACTGGTTACGCGTCTCATCAGCGGACACCATGCAGAGTCGGTTCAGTCGCAGGAACTCGATCTGACAGTCATGTTCACTGACATAATCGGCTTCACAGCGATGTCGGAGAGCATGGCACCTGCCGCAGTGGCAGAAATGCTGAACGATCACTTCGAAGTCCTGGCCCAGGCGATCGAGAAGGAAAACGGCACACTCGACAAGTATATTGGAGATGCCGTCATGGCGTTCTGGGGAGCACCGGACAACCAGGACGATCATGCTGTCCGCGCTTGTCGCGCGGCCCTGGCGATCGCTGACGCGCTGGAGGCAGCCAACAGGAACACCAGCCCTGATCACCCTTCGATCAGGATCAAGCTGGCGCTTCACAGCGGCCCTCTTCTTGTCGGCAATATCGGCGCGACTTCCAGGATGAACTACACCGTCATTGGTGACACTGTGAACACATGCAGCCGGATCGAGAGCCTGTGTCGCGAGTTCGATGACGGCACGTCCGCCGCAATCATACTCGTGAGTGAAGATACCGCTGCACTGGCACGCTCCCATGCCGGGTTCCGATTCACCCAGGTCGGCGAATTCGAGGTCAAGGGCAGAAACGAACAGGTGCGCGTGTGCAGATTGGAACGTTCATAACCAATTCGGCGGTCGACAGGTCCTATCCGCCAAATGGTATGCGATAACTGACAGGGGCGCCGCTCGGCATGTCGTCGAAGAAAACCAGCAGCTCCATCTGTTTCTTCTTCTCGTCGTGTGACAGCAGCTTAAGAGACTCCGGCTTGATGGTCTTGGTGGAGAATAACGCTATTGGAACGATATTGTCGGGATCGTCCGGGCCGCCCCAGAAATAGATCGCCGGACGCACCCTGCCCTGCTGCTTCATCGCTGCACATTCGCCGTCTTCGGCTTTCTTGGGTTGCGACGTTCCGGTAAGAACAAGAAACCCATCGCCAATCGGTTCGATCGCTCGAATGCCCGAACCTTCTGTTACCGGCAGCGGATAAATCGTCGCGTCTTCCGCGCGACCCTGGAGAAAGGCATTCAGATTGCCAGCCAGTACGAACGACGTGTCTTTGATAACCGGTCCACGAAGGCCGATCAGGATGCGATCCTTCGACGCCGCAAGGCCTTCAATGTTAAATCCGTTGTCCTGCAGACATTGATCCCAAGCCGCGTGCATGGGCTTCGATTTGCCCGTTTCCGCCTGTTCAATCAATTGGGCAATCAACCCGTCGTCAAGCGGCGTCTCCGTCTCCCCCAACCGCTTAACGCCTTTTGCAGCTTTCCGCTCCGCCTCGTCAGCAGATCGCTTTTCCGGCCATGCGGACAAGGCTGGTTCGGTCAGCGTCACCGCATACACGGAAAACCGTTCAGGCTGGGTCCGCCCATTTCGCGAACGACCATGCGAACCGATCAAGACGACAGTATTTCCGACCGCAGCCGCAGCTTCGACATCCAGCTCCTTCAGAGCTTTTCTATCGTTGCCTTTCTTCGTCGTGGCAGTGTCCTCAAGATATACGAACCGCTCCGGCTTAACGACAAATCCGTCGCGGTCCAAACGCACAACTTCGGCAAATCGGTTCTCGTCGGACACCGCCATACAGAGATCGTCAGTAACGCAGGCAATCCCGCTAACATCCTCACCCGCCGCATTGAGCTCACGGTCGCTCAGGGACGGAACGACGCACCAGACCCGTCCAGGCACTGGTTCACCGCGAGCCTTGAGCGTAGGCACGTCGGTGCGCTCACACAAAACTGCTTCTGCGCGACTGTTCTCCGGCACAATCTGCAGCGAAACGAAACATGCTGCCGCCAACGCAACAGGAAACCATGCCCGCAATCTGCCACCAAATCCGTCTATCCGGCGAAAGGGAAAGCCCACACCCACCACCAACTCAATGCACTGTCACGTCAAATCTGCACCCTACAGATCTTCCGCCCGACACGGCCATTTGGAACGCATTCTGGCGTCACCTCCCGCGTCGAGGTCCGCAAAGTTTACGCAAATGTGCATGATTTCCAAGATATTCGAAAGCGGTTGGTTAGTGGCACCTACAAACCGTAATGGTCAGCAAGCATTTCAAGTCCGATCTTGAACGCATCCGTAGCGGAAGCGCGCGCTTGCGGCCCGTCCCGCCGTCCAAAGTGCTTGCGTCCTGTATCAAGCAGGGCTCTCTCATCAATCAATATGTCGATGACGATGCCATCCAGATAGGTCCCAATCACGGAGCGCGCCTTTCTGATCCGCTGCCTGGCGTCCGCCTGACGCTCCGTCGCAGGCATTGCACCAAAATCCTGCTTTGACCGAGGGGTATCAGAATAGGTCGCGACCACGCGCTGGAGAATGCCGGCCTGGGACCAATCCGCGACAAATCTCAGCCCCGCCCCATGCTGGCGTTCGGACAAGACACCACGTCGATACAAGCGTTCCAATGGATCCTGGTCGGAAAATCGACGGACTCGACCAGTTCCTTCACCAGGCTGTTTCATCGATACGACCGAATGGCAGCGGCCGGCGTGCCTGAGACGCTCCTCTGTGGGCTCAAGCATAGCCTCAGTCCTTTTTGCCATGCTGCTCTTTCGGCTGCATCCCTGACGCCGCTTCATGCACAGTTCTCCACACCGGTTTCAGTTGGAACCTGGCGCGGCAACCGCTCGCGGCCACTGTCCAGCGCCCTCTGCATCGCAGCGACAAAGCGCGCGTTATTATGAGCAAACCATTCCGCACTCACGTAGCGTTCGGGATATTCCGCCCTGACCAAACCCAGCCGGGCAGCCCGAGCATTGACCGCGCCTGTCGAGCAGCCGATCCTGGCAGCGATTTCTTCAGCCGTCAGACCGTCCAGCCAGAACTGTTCAAGCGTTCTTCATCCATACGGGTCCAACGGAACCACTGAGCGCGCGGAATCCGACTTCCGACCGACGTTGCAGATCGCCGAGGCCGCCTGTAACCAATTCCAGTGGCCGGATTTCCATTTCGCTTCAGCCCGAGTCGGCCAATTTTTCCTAGAACCGCATTTCTCGACTTTCCCAGCGAACGGGCGATGGTCGTTGCCGTTGCACCCGCCTTCCACAGCTCCGCGGCCTGTTCGGCCTCCTGTTCCGTCCAGGGAGAACGTGCGACCGGCGCCTGGTATCGACCATTGCGGGGGGATTCATGGTTCATGCAGTAATTTTCCTTCCTGTCAGCCCGTTGATTTCACGGTGCGACTGGCCTTCGCGAGACCTGTGCGACCTCTTTTCAGATGAAGTCAGGCGGAGCACCGCAACGCCTTCCCGCAGATCGACGTAACAGCCAAATAATACAATATTTGAATATACTGCAAGAGACTCGAATACATTTTTTGTATAGACAAGGTCGATCTTGCGTGCCATACAGCATGCATGGCTGGACACGCATCGACATTGGCGGGCAACATCCGTCGGCTTCGTGAAGCCTTGGGCGAGACGCAAGGTCAGTTCGGTAAAAGGTTCGGCGTTGAGCAGCCGACGGTCAGCCGATGGGAACGGAGTCTTTCGCCTCCGGAGCGAAAGTACCTCTCAGCGATGGCGTCGTTGGCAAATGTCGACGAGTCGGCGTTCGTTTACGAACCTGGCACGGCCAATCTCGTTCCTGTTGTGGGCTATGCCGCTGGTGGTGATGAATGGTTGCCGGTAGACGATTATGCTCAGGGAGACGGCATGCAGCCTGTTGAGCTCTCGCTCGGCGATGCTGACCCGATCGCGATTATGGTGCGCGGCGATTCAATGGCACCGGTTTATCGTGACGGGGACATCCTGGTTTGTTCGCGACAACGCGGTTCGGATCTCTCTTCCGCATTGAACCGTGACTGCGTGGTAAAGACTGTTGATGGACGGTGCTATATCAAGTTTCTGTTGCGTGGAGACAAGCGCGGACGGTTCAGGCTGCGGTCCTATAATGTCTCTTATCCGGACCTTGAAGATGAGGTGCTGGATTGGGCGGCACCGGTAATGTGGGTTCGTCGCGGACTTTGAACGGCGTCGTAGCCGTCTCCACCTCCTCTGAAGTCCCGTTTTTTCAAGTCGCAAAGAACGACTCAGTCATACAAATTCTGCATTTTCGATTTATCTGTGATATTACAATATATGAATTTTTTCAACCCATTCGTTGAATAACAATGGCCTCCGAGAATTGATAATGCGGTTTAATACGAACTACCGAAGCCGACCGGATTTTCGCTGTTCGACCGGTTCAAGGCACAGAAGCGGTCGATCTCATAATAGGGCCTCTGGTCCGGAGTTCGGGTTGCAATGCCGGGTTGTTCCGAATTCAGTCACGACGTCCGGAGACGAAATTCAATTGCAGAGAGAGCTCTGCAATTCGGCGATGGAGGTTATGTCGGCGGCGCGTGCTGCCCTGGTCGAGATAGCCAGGCAGTCGCAGACCATCCGCGCGCGGGTCTCGTGCGACCAGGAGGATTGGCCTGATATCATTCGTGACAGTTTCGAAGATCTGATTGGCGACACATTCGGCTGTCTGCCCGAAGCAATAGACAGGGCTGCTCGTGAACAGATCTACGATCTATAACGCTTGTTGAGATATCCGGTGAAACCGGATTTCCCGACAATCGGATTTGGCCGGCTTTCTCAGTCCGCCTTGTAGCGTGAGAGTGCCTCGGCCCATCCTCTTTGCAACTGCTCGAATGCCTTCAATGAAGCCGAGCTGATATCGTTCCAGGCTGTCTCATTGGCCGATTGCGCCTGCTTCAGCATCTCCTGGCCTTTGTCTATTTGACTCTGCAGTTCCGACACAGCCTTTTCATAGTCGGCGCGCATCTGCGTTGACGCAGACTGCATCTGAGCCTGGTATTCACGGATCTGCGCTTCCCAGATTCGCATCTGGCTTTCGAGCTGCCGGGTAAAATCGAATTGCATCATTGAGTTATCTCCCAATCCTGTATTGGTCTGTCTGCAATCGCGCTAAGGCAAAATCTACGACGCAGCCCAGGAATTTGCCAGCAGGAACACTTGCTCATCAGCCACACAGCCATCAAGCGGCAAGATCAAGTTGCCCGACCGTGGCATCCAATCGCAACCAGGCATCGTCGTCCAAAGGTATGAAAGGTGGCCTTGTCTGCTCCCACTCGGGTTTGCCCAGGCGTTCCGCTATCAGTCTCTTCATCGCAGGAACGACCGGGAAATTCTCAAATTTGCGGCGTAACGCAGTGGCGTCTTCCTGCAATTGATCAGCGTTTCCGTCGCCGGCAACGAAGCCATCAATGATGGCGCGAATGCCCGAGGGATTGACATTGGCCGTCGCCGATATGCAGCCGACTCCTCCTGCTCGAAGTCCCTGCAGCGTGAACACTTCTGATCCGGGGAAGACATCCAGCGACGGGAAAGAACGAATGAATCCTTCCGTCTGCGTCCAATCGCCGGAACTGTCTTTGATGCCGGCGATAACGCCTGGATAGGCGTCGCACAGTCTCGCAATCACATCGTGAGGAATGGGGATCTGGGACATCTGGGGAATGTGATACAGCAAAACCTTGAGTCGGCTGTCACCGACCCTGTCGATGACACCAGCAAATGCCCTGTACAACCCTTCAGAAGACGGGTTCTTGTAATAGAACGGCGGCAACATCAGCACGCCGCGGCAACCGAGCGAGACGGCCTGTTTGGTCAACTCGACAGTATCGGGCCCGGCACAACACCCGGTTCCCGGGATCATCAGATCGGGCTCGATGCCGGCCTGAACGAGAGCGTCGACGGCAGCCAGCCGTTCTGTGACCGAGAACGAGTTCGCTTCCCCGGTCGTGCCGAAGGGTGCGAGCCCGTGACAACCGTTCGCCAACAGGAATTTGCAATGATCAATGAATGCCGAATGATCGGGGGCAAAGGTCCGATCAAGCGGTGTCAGGACAGGCGCCCATAGGCCATGGAAGCGTCGATCGTGGGGAAACGCGATATCGGTCACAGTTTACCTCTGTGGTTGAATTCCGGAAATTCACAATAGAATCCGGCAATTGCTTGGCAAAGATCAAGTCCTGATTGCAAAACTTGTGCGAACTGCGCAATCCGTTTTCCACAAGGGTGTAGCCGGGCTCGCGAACTCGTCATGTGACAGCCACGAAATTGCCCCAGCCGAACTGTAACCGGGTTGAGATAGGCGCATGGTGATTCGTGCGCGAAATTGGAAAGATTCGGAGATTTGCCCCCAATGCCCGAGTCCCTGATCAAACGTCTCAGTCGCACACCGCAGTTAATCGTTCCGATCTCGCCGGACGCTCCGATTATCCGACGCTGGGCGACGCCATTTGAACATGGCGAAATTGAAATCATGAAGTCCGGTCACAGCGTCCGAGACATTCGCGGAAGCCGTCGCGGCGTTCACCAGGTCGAAGTCACTCTCGCGCACTACGACACCCGTGCTCAGTACCTGGTGACCTTCGAAGCCGCTTTGAGCTTGCGGCTTCTGGGTCCCGGTGATGCCCTCAACTATTGGGAAGCCCGCGCTGGCATTCCCATTTCTGAACCCGAAAAAACAGCCAACAGCTTCGCTGTCGACAATGCTCCCTGGCCCAAGGAGAGCCCGCTGCTGTGGCGCGCCGTGGAGAGCGGCGGCGCTATCCACTATGCCATCGCCGATGATGACCGAATTGTCGAAGTCATCTGCGAGTCCGTGCCGCGCGTACGTGAAATCGACTAGCGAATTCCCGAGCGCTCAGTACGGTTCGCCACTGCAATCGTTTTGAAAGCGACTGCGCGTCCCCTCCGCCGCCTTTCAGCGGCAGGCTTCGAGCTGCCGGCTCACATCGATGCCCGCCATCCAGTTCTGAAAGAAACAGATGGCCTGCCTCCTCCACGGCGGGCCGCCTGCCGTTGACCCCGTCTTGACCGAGCGATCCCGGAACGGCGGGCGGATTGCCTCACCGGAATTCAGATCCCTGGCATACTCGCGATCCAGCGTATTGGAGTCGTATTCGAAGTGATTGAACATGCAGAGCGCATTCGAAATCGTATCTTCTACGATACACAGCCCGGAGACGTCAGAAGCCGCGAGGATTCTGATTGCCTCACCGGACGGGAGTTCACACTCCCGTACTTCGCTGTGACGTGAAACCGGAATCGGAAACTCCGGTCCAAGGCCCGCCATCAGGCGATTTGGTTCAACGCTCACCTGCTGCGAAAAAATCCCGAACCGCTTGCTGCGAAGGCGATGCTTGGGCACGCCGTGATAGTGATAAAGAGCCGCCTGCGCTGACCAGCAGATATGCATGGCAGGAAGACGCCGCACCGCGCACCAATCCAGAATCCGGGTGAGTTCGTCCCAATATACAACGGACTCGTATGTCAGCTTTTCAACGGGCGCTCCTGTCACAATCAGGCCGTCGAGTGGCTCGTTTCGAATTTGATCCCAAAGTCGATAGTACCTTCGCAGGTGTGCTTCAGGTGTGTGGCGGCTGTGATATCCAGACGGACGCAAGAGCACCAATTCGGTGTTGAACCCGGTCAGAGCGATGAGCCGGCTGAACTGGATTTCGGCCGCAATCTTGTCAGGCATCAAGTTTAGCAGACCGATACGTCGGACTGAGCGGGGCCGCGCAGTCAGTCCGGCCGCAGAAATCCCTTCTTCCTGCAACCGCGCGAGTGCCGGCAATCCGTCTTGCAAGTACAAAGTCATCGGTTCAACCCTCGACGGGCATGGGCACCGCAGAACGACACCCATGCCCGCTTTTTGCTCATCAGGCGGCGCGCGGAACGGAATTTGCCGCCGTCAGAGCTTGTTGAAGATCCGCAATGATGTCGTCGACATGCTCGATACCCACCGAGAGCCGTACGTACCCAGGCGTCACGCCGGTTGCGGCCTGATCCTCTTCAGAGAGTTGCTGATGGGTGGTACTGGCAGGGTGGATTGCTAGCGTACGGGCGTCGCCGATATTTGCGACGTGATAGATCATCTGCAGGGAATCGATGAAGTTGCGGCCTGCTTCCACGCCTGCCTTCATCTCGAAACCGACCAGGCCGCCAAATCCACCTTTCAGGTGTTGGTCCGCTCGAGATCGAGCTGATCCACTCATCAAGGAGGGATGGATGACGCGTTCGACCGCGGGATGCGTCGACAGAAACTCGGCCACCGCCTGGGCATTGCGGCAGTGTTCGCGCATCCGGAGCGGAAGCGTTTCGAGCCCCTGGATGAACTGGAAGGCGTTGAACGGGCTGACGGCATAGCCCAGATCCCGTTCGAGCGTGCAACGCAGTTTCACAATGTACGCGACCGGACCCATTTCCTTGGTGGCCTGGGTCCAGACTGCGCCGTGATAACTCGGGTCCGGCTCATTCAACATCGGAAAGCGGTCAGCGTTCCGCTCCCAATCGAACCGTCCACTGTCAACGACCACACCGCCGATTGAGGTGCCGTGACCGCCAATGTACTTCGTGGCCGAGTAGACGACGATGTGAGCACCATGATCGAATGGGCGGCACAGAACGGGAGTGGCGGTGTTGTCCATAATCAGCGGCAGTCCGAGTTCATCCGCGATCGCCGCAACCTGCGAAATCGGAAACACCTCGAGCTTCGGGTTGGGCAGAGTCTCCGCATAGTAAGCGCGGGTCCGCTCGTCCGTGGCGCGGCGAAAGCCTTCCGGATCGGCCGGATCCACAAACCTGACTTCAATCCCCATGGTCTTGAAGGTATTGGCGAACAGATTCCACGTTCCTCCATACAGATCCGTGGAACTCACGATATTGTCTCCCGCTCGCGCGATGTTCTGGATGGCCAGCGTGGTCGCGGCCTGACCGGAACTGACGCAAAGCGCAGCAACACCGCCTTCCAGAGCGGCAACGCGTTGTTCGAGAACATCAACCGTCGGATTCTGAACCCGAGTGTAGATGTTGCCGATCTCCTCAAGCGCAAACAGCCGAGAGGCATGGTCAGTGCTTTCGAACTGATAAGACGTCGTCTGATAGATCGGCACGGCAACGGCACCCGTAACCGGATCACTTCTGAAAGCCGAATGCAGGACGATTGTTTCGGGTTTTTTTGTAGTCGTGGTCATTTCATAGTCCTCTGCCGACACGACAATTTCGTGCCTAAGTTCCTGGTGCTTTAGATGATTTGAGCGCAGTCGTTACGCTGCGATCGTTCCGCGTTTGTTTTGCCGGCGCCTGAGATTCAGGCTCATCTCCGCGGAGAGCAGATGGCCGGCGATAATTGGATTCACGATATGCGCGTGGGTGATGGGAAGCATGTGGCCCGCATCGAAGACCATGTGCAGTTGTCCGCGCGGTGCCGCTTCAGCGACCATCTCGCTGAGCCGCTGGGTCACGTCGACCGAGTCAACGCCCATGACCGAAAGCACCGGGAAATTGAACGTCCTGCACACATCGACATTCCAGATCTCGCCAAATAGACCCTTGAAGTCCGACAAGATTGCACCGACGCCCTCAATCAGACGCTCTCTGTCGTCCAGCAATGTCGTGTCCCACGCCCCTTTTCCGTGCCAGAAATCGATGAAGCGGGCGAGAGCCCGTTGCGGGTCGTCGGCCGCAGCACCAGCCGCGACAGTGTCGGCGACGGATCTGATCCGCGCGAAAAGCCTCTTCTCCGCTTCACCACCCTCGCGCAGGAGATGAAATGATGCCGGCTCAATGACTGACAGGCTGGCAATTGCTTCAGGATTTGCCGCAGCGACACTGAGCGCGACGGCACCGCCAAAGGAGTGTCCGACAAGATGAACCGGTTCGCCGGCAGTCTCCGCGAGGGCCAATACGGCTCGAACATGTTCCCGAAGACCGTCCACTGTCGAAACCGCGGTTTCCTTTGCAAGACCATATCCCGGCAAGTCAGGCGAGAAGACACGGAACCGCGTCTCCAGATGCCCCGCGAGACTTGTCCATTGACGTCCGGAACTGACGGAACCATGCAGCAGGATTACCGGCGGCCCCTCCCCCTGTTCACGATGAAACAACTCAACACGTGAATCGTCAGTTGTCCGCATAAGGACGCCTCCGCTCCGCCGCGCCACCGAATACGATGGACTTCACCTCGGAACGGTGCATGCCGAGGTCCTTCATTGCCCTGTGATCAAGCATGTAAAGCTGACGCATGGCGCGCCTGCGCTGCACCCAGCGGTCGAAGGCATCTGCGATGCTTGTCCATAGACGGTGATCTGAAGGTTGCGGCCGCGCGCTCCTGAAGGAATCGGCCGCCTCCGGAAATGCGGTTGTCATTGTCTTGCTCCTCTGGCTCCTGCCCCGTGAAATCACCGTTGCCGGTGTGGTAGCAGGTCGTTGAAATAAATAACGAGACCCAGTCAGCGTGGCGTCATCAGAAGCGTCAAAGCGGCGTCAAAAACTTGCCCGCGAATGTCAAAATTCAACGGCAAACGTCAAATGACTGACTGCTGGGATCACACCGCCGGCCTACGCTGAGTTGTGCATCACTCGCCGACATTGGTGCTTCGCACGAAGCTGCCCTGTCCGAATACGGCCGCATCGATATCAGCCCTCTTGATGCCGATGTCATCGAGCAGATGATCGCTGCAGGACTGAAGATGTCGCTTTGCCCTTTGGCATTCCGCATTCCGTCGGGCGGCCTGCCATAATTCACGAAGCGCCAGCGAAACAGGCCCAGGACCACGATCACCACTGACAATGCGTATGAATTCAATATCTGCACTATTCATCGGATCTGACTCTCTTACTGGGTGGCTGCCCAACTCGTGTCGATGGACATCGATACGCAGCAACCCGCGTTGACTTGAATTTCAATATGGAGTTACGCCGTCATGCGGCCGTCACGGACGCCGTGATCGGTTTGTCATTTCGGTGTGAAGGCGCTCAGAATTTGATCCAGATCAAATCCGCCGAAACATGGCCGGATCAGACTGCCCCTCCGTAAAGCAGAGGAGATCCGGTCATGACACCTAATGAGGTCTGGTTTCTGACATTGGCCATTGGCGCGGCAACAGTGTTTGCCATAACACTGGCCTACGTTTCATCCAGGTGATCTGTCGGGCTGACGCGAACTTAGTCGACTTCAAACCGACGTCGCTGACGCACCTCTCCATGAACGACTGAAGTGATCTCAGACCGGTCAATCCCGATGTCCCTGAGCAAGTGGGGGTCGAGGGAACGAAGATGACGGATGGCCTGCTCGCGGCGGCGGTGCACTCTTGCTGCGGCGCAATGGCCCTTAATGTAGAGCATAACATTCCGAATGAGCCGCACCGCAATCGATGCGTTATCAAACCCGGCTGTCGAGGTTCTGGGCATAACAGTTCTCGTTCAATACGGATGCACCAGACCAACGCGGAAGAGGTCCAATTTGCTGCGTTTGACAGGGTCGGCAGCGAGCCTTGCTAGGCAGCTTGCTTCAGCCCTTCGAATGATCCGCCGTCCGCTGCCGCAGCACCGGAAAGAGTCCTGCTGATCAGAGCGGCGGTCTCCATGGAATGTGTCAAGGGAAGCATATGGCCGGCACCCGTGATGATATGGTGTCGTGAGTTGGTGGTAGCTCCAGCGATCACCTCGGCAGTCCGCTTTGCGGGCTCCGGACTCGCTGTTCCCGATATGACGACCAACGGAGATAAAAGTTCCCGGAGTTGTTCGACCGACCAGTTTTCAGCGAGACCTGCGGAAAAATCTGCGGTGACCCGACCTATGCGTTGCGCGGCCTTGATACGCTGGGACGGCTGCATCATCGCCCAGGTCCCCTGCCCGTTCCAATAGTCGACGAAACGACGCATTCCGACGTTGGCCTCGCCGTCAACCGCTGCCGCTGCTACTCGCCGCGAAAGAGACTGGATCTCTCCGAACAGGTCCTGATCCGTGCTGTTGCCCGCCCGAAGCAGATGAAAACAAGTCGGCTCGATGACCGTTAGCGATTGCAGGCATTCCGGCACACCGACGGCCAGCCGCATTGCCACAGAGCCCCCCATTGAGTGGCCGACCACATGGGCGTGGCCGCCAAAATGCTCTATCAGGTCAAGCACCGCCAAAGCGTGAGACTCTAATCCCCTAAATCCTGCGGCGACCGGGTCTTGCGAACCGCCATAACCCGGCAGGTCCGGAACAATTACTTTCCAGCGCCGACTGAGATGATTGACCAAGGACTTCCACTGGCCGCCGTTTGAGGCCGATGCATGGAGCAATATCACCGGCGTGCCTGAGCCGTGCTCGCTGTAGAACAGTCGGGCGCCGCATGTCTTAATGTTTGCCATTGAGGCGCCTCCTCAGCGAAGCTTCGCCGAACGTGAATGCATTCACTTCGCTGCGATTCACGCCGATATCGGTCAGCATCTGGCCGTTGACGCCATAGAGGCGCCGGATCGCGATCCGCCGGGTCTGCCAGCGATCAAATCCGTCGAGGCACCGGAAAACGAGAGCAACAAAGCCATCGCTGATGGCATAAATTGCACCTGATGATGGGGTGACAGTCAGATTTGCGGCTTTCATCGGTCGGCTCCCTGAACTCACTCTTTCGTGGTCTTGGTCAAGTTCCCTCTTGACGATCGGGGATCGAATGATTTCATTTTCACGACCCGATCCGATCGCGGCTTAAATCGGGATATTGGGATCAACGGTCAGCCACGCGTCAAAAACAGCGTCAATCTTGCGTCAATCTTGCGTCAATTTTGGTGCAAATCGGTGTGCCAGAGCCTAAAATGGGCGATGCGGCTGACCGTACGGAATTATTGCGGGTATCAGGAAAGATCGGAGGCCCAGCCTGAATGGCGTGCCTGACCATTAATATTCTCGGCGAACCCAAAGTTTTCGACCACGGTGGAACCGAAGTAACGGTACCGAGCAAGAAAGCTATGGCACTGCTCGCCTATCTGGCTCTAGCGCCTGGTAACGGCCGCCCCAGAGAGGAATTGGTGGGCCTTCTGTGGGGAGACCGGTTCGAGCAGCAAGGGCGGCAGAGTCTGCGGCAAGCGCTTTATGCGGTGCGCAAGGCGCTCGGCGAGGAATGTTCGCAGGCAATCCTGATGGATGGCGAGCTGATTTCGCTTTGCGAGAAGAACACCAGTTGCGATGTCTGGGAGTTCGAAAAGCTTGCCGATTCAGAGGAAGAAGACGATCTCACGGCTGCAGCAGCCCTGTTCCGCGGGCGGCTGCTTTCGGGCGTAGCGCTGCGCGACAACGCTTTTGAGGAATGGATCAGTTCCGAGCGGCAGCGCCTGAAAGACCTTCTGTGGCGAACATTGTATCGCATCGCGAAACATCAGAAGCGGACGCGCCAGTTTTCCGGAGCCCTTGATACGACGAGGCGGCTTCTGGAACTCAACCCGCTCCGCGAGAAGACTCACCGGCTGATTATGCGGATACACGCGCAAAGCGGCGACCGCGCCGCGGCACTTGCCCAGTACCATCGTTGTGTCGACCTGCTCCGCAAGGAACTCCAGCTGGAGCCCGACCTGATGACTCTTCGGCTGTACGAGGAACTGAAGGCAACCGGCTCCGAGGATGTTGACGACGAAGATCAGGTAGCGACCGAAGAGCAAGGCGAGGAGTCGCCGGCGAAAGACCCCAAGGAAGGGCGTTTCTTCGCTCCTGAACGCCCTGCAGTGGTTGTCTTTAACTTCGAAAATCTCGGAGGTAGCGGCGACCAGGCCTATTTCGCGCAAGGCATAACAAGCGACATCACCAACGCATTGTCATACTGGAGGTGGTTTCCGGTCATCGGACATGACTCTGCGACGTATGCGAACAGAAATGGCCAGTCCGTTCCCGAGATCGCAAAGAGCCTCGAGGCGCGCTACGCAGTAACCGGATCAGTCAGACTTTCAACCGACCGTGTCAGGATCGCCGTGCAACTCATCGACGCCGATTCCGGCCATCATCTCTGGGCGCAACGCTATGACACGCCTCTCGGCGACCTTTTCGATGTGCAGGATGAGATCACCGAACAGATCGTCTCGGCCATCGAACCCGAGGTTCTGAGGGCCGAACACAACAGGGCAATGCGGAAGCATCCTGCGAACATGACGGCCTGGGATCATGTCATGCGCGCCGATGCTTGCAAAAACCAGATGTCTCGGCAATCCATCGCAGAAGCGATCAATCATCTCAATAACGCCATCGCAATCGATCCTGATCTCAGCATCGCCTGGTCGCAACTCGCACATTGTCACTGGTACGAGGGCATTATCGGCTGGGCCGATGATGTTGAAGAAGCCTTCGGCCAATCGGAACAGGCGGCCCGCCAGGCTCTCGCACTCGATGAATCCGATTGGCTCGCTCACACGATGCTCGGACTGTCCGACATGTGGAGCAGGCACGATTACGATCTTTCGATCTCGCGCATCAACCGCGCTCTACAGCTCAATCCGAGCGCCTCGGTTGCACATCACTCGGCAGCATGTTCCCTCGACTTTGCCGGACAGCCCGAAGATGCCATTCGGCATATCATGACCATCATGAGACTCGACCCGAATTACGCGAACAACGCAGCGCTGTTTTCGGATCTCTCGCTGTCTTACATACAGCTCGAAAAGTTCGATGATGCTGCCCTTTATGCACGCAAGTCCGCATCACTGAGGCCGGACTATCCGCGCGTCTATCACCGGCTTGCGTGCGCACTCGGACACTTGGGACAGGACGACGAAGCCAATTCCGCACTCGACCGGATTTTCAAGTTGCATCCCGGTTTCAATGCGGAGTATGTCCGGTCCAGCTATCCCTTCAAGGAACGCCGTCATCTTGAGATTCTGCTCGACGGACTCATGAAGGCCGGTCTTGGTGACTAAGGCGGTGTCGCCTTTTTGCCACGACATATCGACACAACCACCCATCACCACTTGATCCAGGTCAAATCTCGTGATCAATATGCCGTGTTAATGGGCGGTGATAATCGGCGCCACCAACAAGCGGGCGCTCGAGCCTAGGGGAGTTTCCAAATATGACCGTCGGAACGGCCGAAAACAATCAGCGCAGCCTTTTGGCGCACTGGAAACAGCGCCGCCGCAAGTGGGTTAAAAGGCAGGGCAAGAATTTCATTCGCGGCCTGTCGGATTTCATAGGCCGTCAATCGACCGTTGGCGATATGCCGGTTTATGACAAGACCCAGTTCGCATTTGTTGCGGAGATGGAAGAGAACTGGGAAGCGATTCGCGACGAGCTCAAACAGATCCTTGAGCATCGCGACGCCATCCCGGCCTTTGTCGAACTGTCCAAAGATCAGAAGCGCATCGCATCGGACAAGCGGTGGAAGACATTTCTTTTGTTCGGCTTCGGCGCTCCGCTTGAAAAGAACTGCGACGCCGCCCCGGTGACTGCATCTTTGCTGCGTAAAGTGCCAAACCTTCAGACGGCGTTTTTCTCGATCCTCGGGCCGAACTATCACATCACGCCTCACCGCGGCGTCAGCAAAACGATCATGCGTGTCCATCTCGGACTGATTGTTCCGAAGGATCGTGAGAACTGCACGATACGGATTGCAGACGAAGTGGTCGCCTGGGAAGAAGGCAAGGCGTTTGTCTTCGATGACACCTACGAGCACGAGGTTTGGAACAACACCGACGAAGAGCGCGTGGTTCTGCTGTTCGATTTCGACCGGCCCATGCGATTCTGGGGTCGTGTTGTGCACAGGGTATTTGTGACCGGCCTCAAGTTCACCGCCTATTATCGCGACCCGAAGAAAAACATCGCTTCGATCGAAGAGCGGTTCGAGGCCGCGGTCAAGCGCGCGCAGGATATGACGGAGAACGCCTGATACAGGCTTGGTGGCATCAGTTGATTTCGCGATTCCTGTGTTTTCAGCACGTCTGATCCAGTAACGCGTTTGCAGCGTAAATGAGGGGTGCGACACTGTGCGCCGCACCCAAAGACTCTTCATAATCAACAGAAAACTTAGGGTTTGATCCGATCTGCCAAGACAGGTATATATTGCAATGCAACATAGAATATGTCGCGTCGCAATATCGCCACATTTGCCATCGATACACGGTGCCGACCAATGGCTAGGGCGTGAAAGTGCCTAGAGTTTGCAAAGCCAAGAATGTGCGTTCCGGCAGGTGGTCCGAACGCGAAAGTGAAAGAACTGAGAGGTCAAGTCGCCAACTGAACTAAACAAAGAGAGTCGGCACACACCCGACAGACGTTTAGATCCAACACCTGGCGCTTTATCCATACCAAGAGATCGAGAGAGGCCAACGAGAGACATGAGAAGTCTTGCAATAACGGCGTGCGTTGTGATGGGCGCGGCCATTATGACAGCGAGCGCCGAAGCGGTGGACAACCTTGCGGATGCCGCGGAAATCAAGAAATCGGCCAAAGCATCAAACAGCGGCAAAAAGACTCGCAGCACCAAGAAGGCACGGAAAAACCCGGTCGCCATCTATTCGAAGCGCCGGGCGAAGCTGCTGCCTGTCGTTAAGTCTGCAAAGGTCGGAAACCTCCCGATCGGCCTTGTCGATGCCGTCATCTCCAAAGAGAGCAAATACAACATCAACGCACGGGGATCGCAGGGCGAGATCGGTCTGATGCAGCTCCTCCCGTCGACCGCGCGGCGGATTGCGAAATCGCTCGGTCATAAGCGCGTTGCCAAAATGTCCAACAAGGACCTGCGGACATACCTCACCAATCCGAGAAACAATATCCGCTACGGCACGACGTACCTGGCCAAGTGTCACAAGATGGCCAAGGGAAACATCGGGGCGACGATCGGGTGTTACAACGCGGGTCCAGGGAACATGTGGCGTTGGAGCAAGATCAAGATTACGAACAAGTATGTTCAGTACGTGCGCCGTCACATGGCCGGCAAATCGTAGTCGACCAAAATCCAAACAGAATCACAAAAGCGGGCTCAGCAAGCGGGGCCCGCTTTCATTTTTCCGAAATGGAAAAATCTCAAAAAGACGAAGTGCGGACGCTCGTCAGAATTGTGTAAACCACCACGGCAAGTGCCGCGAGGCTGGCCAGCACAATGAGCAGGCTGCGTGAAAAGAGGCCTTCTTTCTTTTCAAGCAGTTCCGGTTCCTCTTCCTGCGGCTTCATTGGTCCTCATTCCTCTCGCCGGACCGAATCCAATCGTTGAAATTATTCTGACGCTTTTAGCTGGATCTGTCGATTCACCAGCAGATGAAAATTCTGCGCCGGTCAACTCGCCTGATCGGCACCGTGCAGATTTCATCATGCAATATCCACAATGAATCATTTTAGCAGACCACTGATTACACCGGTGCACCGCCGTTGATTGAAATTCTGAAATCCCGGGTAGGCGCCGGAATTTCTGACCTTTCCCAATCCACCGGCGCTGTGCCAAAGTCCCGCGATAGTCAATTCGAACTTCCGACATGTCTTCAGCAATGCAGCACTTCGAACACAACGAGCAAGCGTGGAAAGTCCCGGGTGGTCCGCAGGATCTCTTCTTCACCCGTGACCGCGACTGGCCAATGCCGCGTATCGTGCGGGGAGAAGACATCTACCTCTGGGACGACAAGGGTAACCGCTATATCGATGTCTCATCTGGCCCTGTTGCGAGCAATCTCGGTCACAGCAACCGGCGCATCACCGAAGCGATCAAGAGACAGCTCGACAAACTGGAGTTCTCCTATTGCCGAGTCAGCCGGACCGACGAGAATATCGCGCTCGCCGACGCGCTTGCCGCAAAGGCCGGGTCCGGCTTTGAACGTTCGTTCTTTGTGTCCGGCGGATCCGAAGCCATCGACATGGCGATCAAGTTTGCACGCCAGATGGCGTGGTCCCGCGGCGAGCGGGATCGCAGGCGATTGTTCAGCCTGATGCCGTCATACCACGGCGGCACAATGGGTGCCTTGTCGCTGTCCGGCGATCTCGCTGTCCAGGAGATTTTCTCCGACATGGTCGTCGTGCCTGAGAGGATCGACGCTCCCCTCACCTACCGGCCTCCTGACAACCTCTCGCAGGAAGAAAACGAGGATCGAATCCTTTCCGATTTCAGGAATCGTATCGAAACCGCCGGACCCGAGACCTGTCTCGCCGTGTTTGTCGAACCGGTTGGGGGCCTGGCGACCGGCTGCAACGTTCTTTCCGGCGGCTTCCTTCGGGGATTGCGGGAAATCTGCGACGAGTATGGAATTCTTCTGATTTACGACGAAGTCATGGCTGGAGCCGGGCGCACCGGCAAGTTCCTGGCCGCCCACCACCATATGGATGCGCTGCCCGATATCGTGGTTCTCGCCAAAGGTATAGGTGCCGGCTACACACCACTCGGCGTCATGATGGCACCGGCAAAGATTGTCGACGAACTTGCTGCATCCACGGGCTTCAATTTCGGTCATACGGCCGCAGCAAACCCGATCGCTTGTGCGGTCGGTCTCGCGGCACTCGAAGAGTTGGAGACACGGGACCTCATCTCCAATGCGGCCGAAACCGGCGCGTACTTCCAATCAGGCCTTGAACGACTGGTGACATCTTCCCCTGTCGTGGGAGACGTGCGCGGGAAGGGATTGCTGCTGGCCGTCGAAATCGTGTCGGACAAGGCAGCCAAATTGCCATTCGGCGGCAGTGTCAAAGCGCCCGATGCCATTCGGCGCTACGGCCTCGCCCAGGGCCTGACCATCTACGCCAGGCGTACCAACAATGGAAGGTTCGGCGACTGGATCATGACTTCGCCACCACTGATCACAACCCGCGAGCAAGCCGACGATATTCTGGAACGGCTGGAGAGGACTCTCAGTGCCTTCACCGACGAGATGGTCAGAACCGGAGAGAGGGTTGCCTAATGGCTGCAAGGAATGACAAGCCGATAGCTCTGATTACGGGCGGATCCAGCGGAATCGGTGCAGCATCCGTACTGGAACTCGCGCGCAAGGGTTTCGACGTCGCGGTCAATTTTCGTCAGGATTCAGACGGAGCCGACCGGGCGTCCGAGGCGGCGCAGTCTGCCGGTGCAAAAACCCTGCTGATACAGGGCGACGTCTCTGAAGACGAAGACTGCAAGCGGATTATCGGGACTGTCACGGAGACATTCGGCCGGCTCGACGTTCTGGTAAACAACGCCGGCACAACGAAGTTCGTCGGCGGGCGTAATCTGGATGGTCTTACACGCGACGATTTCGAACACCTGACGGCGGTCAATGTCGCGAGCGTATACCAGATGGTGCGCGCCGCCCGCTCGGCGCTGGAAGACTCGCCGATTGCGTCGGTCATCAACATCTCGTCGCAATCCGGCATTTCGGGAATCGGATCGTCTACCGCCTATGCAGCTTCGAAGGGCGCATTGAACACCCTGACGCTCAGCCTGGCACGCGCGCTCGCGCCAAAGATCCGGGTCAACGCGATCTGCCCCGGTTTTGTCGACACGCCCTGGCACGAAAAAGCACCGCAGATGACGGAAGAAAGACTGGGCGCATTCCGCGAAAAGATGGCGGAAACCGCGCCTTTGAAGAGACTGACCACCGCCGAAGACATCGCCGAAACGGTCACCTGGCTCGCCTGCGGCGGCCGAGCCATCACCGGGCATCTGCTGTCGGTCGACGGTGGCACGCACCTCACCGTCGGTTCACCATTCTGAGTTTGGCAAGGACGTATCGAACATGCCCAAGAACGAGAAATTTCAACCTGTCGATCCGAGCGTGGTCCCGCGATTTTCCGACGTTGCCACCTTCCTCAGAACGCGGCGTCACGAGATTTCGGAAGACGTCGACATCGGACTCTGCGGAGTGCCGTTCGACCTCGGTGTAAATTTCCGCTCCGGCTCACGCGAAGGCCCATCCGGCGTCCGGCAGGCCTCTCGCCTCATTCGCCAGGTCCACCCGACCAGCGGCACAGCACCTTACGAACTCTGCAACGTTGCAGATCTCGGCGACGCTCCGGTCAATCCGCTGAGCTTCGAAGAATCGATAGAGAAGATCCAGACCTATTTCGAGGCACTGGCTGCCGCAAACATTCGTCCGATTGCGGTGGGCGGCGATCACACCATCCCGACCCCGATCCTGCGGGGAATCGTCAAAGACGAACCGGTCGGGGTACTCCAGATTGACGCCCACCCCGATACCCTGGACGAACTCTGCGGGACCAAAGTGAACCACGCGACGTTCATGCGCAGGTGCCACGAGGAAGGCCTCATCGATGCCGGTCGCACCGTTCAGATCGGACTGCGCGGCAGCCGGTTTTCAGAACACGACATACAATACGGCATAGACGTTGGCTTCACGGTCATCACCTACGATGACTACGAGGACATGGGGCGCCCGGCCGCAATCGAAAGGATAAAGTCCGTACTCGGGGATGGCCCGGTATACGTGACACTCGATATCGACGGCATCGACCCGTCATATGCGCCGGGCACAGCCGTGCCGGAAATCGGAGGTTTTTTGCCACGCGACATCCAAGTTCTCTTGCGGTCGCTGAGTGGAAAGAACATAGTCGGCGCGGACATCAGCGAAGTCGCTCCCTGCTACGATCCGACGGGCATCACCAGCGTTACTGCGGCAAACATGATGTTCGAAATTCTTTGCGTCATGGCCGAAGCTGTCGCTGCGCGCCGTTAAAGCCGAGGTTGGCCGATGAAATATGCGTCCCTGGTCGACCGGGTTTCCGGTCCGAGGTCCAAGGCTTGGAGCATTATGGACAGAGCCGCTGCGCTTGAGCGGCAAGGCCGCCACGTCATCCACCTGAGTATTGGCGACACTGATTTCGAGACCCCGTTGGCGGTCAAGGCTGCAGCAGAAACCGCCATGTCCAGCGGCCGCACGCACTATTCGCCGCTCTTTGGAGAACAGCCGCTGCGCGAAGCGATCGCCCGCCACGAGTCGGATCGATGCGGCGCGAAGATCTCACCCGAACGGGTCATTGTACTTCCCGGTGCACAGTGTTCGCTCATGGCGGCGTTCCTTTGCCTGACTGAACATGGGGATGAAGTCATCCTGCTCGAACCGGCGTATTCCACGTATGACGCGGTCGTGCAGGTTGGCGGCGCCAGTCTGAAGCGCTTCAGCCTGGACAGGGAACGCAGCTTCGCGCTGGACGTTGCAGCGCTCGAGGCAACACTTGGCCCGGACACACAGGCGATCCTGATCAATTCGCCGAACAATCCGGGCGGATCCATCTTCGATGAAGAAACGCTGAAGCAGCTTGTCTCCGTCTGTCGTGAACGCGGGATATGGATCGTTTCTGACGAAGTCTACTGGTCCTGCACATATGACCGGCCGCACTGCCCTCTCCTCAGCATTGACGGAGCTCAGGAGATTTCCGTCACGGTCAACAGTCTCTCCAAGTCGCATGCCATGACCGGGTGGCGTCTCGGATGGGCTATTGCGCCGGAAGAACTGACGACGCATATGGGCAATCTCGCGCAGTGCCTTCTGTTCGGCGTCAGCCAGTTCATCCAGGATGCCGCGGTTACAGCCCTAAATGAAACGCGGTCCGACACGAAGGAGATGATGGCCGAACTGGCTCGCCGCCGCGACCTCGTGGTGGAGCGTCTTGCCGACGTGGCCGATCTGCGTGTCATCCCGCCGATGGGAGGAATGTTCGTCTTTATCGATGTGTCAGCAACAGGATTGAGCGGAGAGGAGTTTGCGGAGCGGCTGCTCGACGAGTCCGGTGTGGCTGTCATTCCCGGATTCGCGTTCGGAGATTCCGTAGCTGGATTTATCCGGCTGGGCCTCACCGTAGATCGCGACCTGCTTGCCGAAGGTACAGACAGAATACGGTCGTTCGTGGCATCGCTCCGGATCTCTGCCTGATGGAACTGCGGTTCGCTACGACTGGCTGAAGAGCCAGTCCCTCAGAAGCTTGACTTCTTCACGCACAGGTTTGCCCAGCGGCACGACCACGAAGTAACCACGCTCCGACCGCAGCTCGAAATCGCTAAGACGCAAAAGACTTCCCGCATCGAAAAGATCCGCCAGCATGTGGATCCAGCCGAGAGCAATCCCCTTGCCGCTCACGGCCTGAAGAATTTCGACACTGTAATTCGAGAAGATAAGCTTCGGTTCGACCCTTTGGCCGTCCGGCATCCACCGCGCGCGCCAATCCTCCCACGTAAACCAGCGATTCTCGTCATCCTCCTGATGCAGCAAGGCAGGGTCCGACCAGATGCGCTCAGCCGTCCATCGATCTTCTGCTCCCCCGTAGCCGGGCGAACATACCGGCACGACCACTTCAGGCATGAGCATTGTGGCATCCGCGTTTGACCACGTACCGCTGCCGAACCTGATGGCAATGTCGAGATCTTCCAATGGAAGATTGCGATCTCTTTCGCTCGTGAGAACCCGAACCTTCAGGTCGGGATTCAGTTCCTGGAACCGCGAGAGCCTCGGCATCAGCCAGAAGGCCGCAACACCTGGATTCGTCGCGATCGTTACGGTGCCGCTATCAGTCGCCTGACGAATGGACCTGCTCACGTCCGCAATTCGTCCGAGCCCTTCGGAAATCGATCGGAAGAACTCCTGTCCCGTGCTCGTCAGCGCGACCTGGCGTCCCTTGCGTTCGAAAAGCCTGACCCCCAGATCGGTCTCAAGCATCTGTATCTGATGACTGATCGCTGGCTGCGTGACATTGAGCTCTTCCGCGGCCCGCGTGAAGTTCATGTGCCGGGCTGCCGACTCAAATGCAATCAATGCAGTCAATGGTGGTAGGTCGCGACGCATATGCACCCTCAACGCGAATCGGAGCGGCATAAGTAATAAAAACACCTTATTAGAACATGAATCTTTAGAACTGGCGAGCGACAGGAATTCGATGCGAAATACGGCCTGTGTTCGATCGCGTGAGTCCTA
Organism: Hyphomicrobiales bacterium; assembly: GCA_965198845.1. Lineage (GTDB taxonomy): Bacteria > Pseudomonadota > Alphaproteobacteria > Rhizobiales > JAJFHC01 > CBDAQD01. The sequence goes on along the minus strand of CBDAQD010000002.1, from coordinate 2,713,997 downwards.
TGGGGAGGGACACTGTTCACTGCGGGCGGGAACAACTTTGGTAGCCAAACGCTGCGAAGCTGACGGGATCTGTGCATCGCTTCCTGTCTTGTTCTCTAGGTCAACGCTACTGGCGTGACACCGGAACGGTAATCGCGATCTTTGGGACGGAGATGACTGAGGAGCACATCTCCGTCCCTTTTCTTTTTTTGCACCAAACTCATTGATATCGGTCTTCGCGCTTGGCGCCCGCCTCAAGTGAGCATGCCTTCGCCTGACAATTCACTGATAAACTGAATTCATCCATACATGATTATTTCGATCTCGATACGTGTGCGTTTGACGCTGCGAAAATAACCTGTGTTGAGGTAATAGAAGAAAGTTCGCCCGCTGCTCTGGGCATTAGATCAATAGACATTTCTAATCATAAACAACGAAAACGTTGGCCTGCCGAAGGAAGCCATCATGACCAGTTCACTCATCAACTTTGGTCCGCGGGTTCGGAAATCGCCTTTCTTCGACGCCACCATTCGCGCGGGCTGCAAGGCCTATTCCGTCTACAATCACATGTACATGCCGGTCTATTACGAGTCTCCGGTTGAGGATTTCTGGAGCCTCGTCAACGGCGTGACGCTCTGGGACGTTGCCGTAGAGCGACAGGTGCAGATTAGCGGTCCAGATGCAGCGGCATTCACGCAGTATCTGACTCCGCGAAACCTATCGAAGTGCGCGGTCGGGCAATGCAAGTATGTGCTGCTGACCGACGAGAACGGCGGCATCATCAACGACCCCGTCCTGCTGCGGCTCGCCGAAGATATGTACTGGCTGTCGCTTGCGGACTCCGATGTTCTCTTGTGGGCAAAGGCCCTGGCACACGCAGGCCGGTGGAACGTCGAAATCAGCGAGCCGGATGTCAGCCCCCTGCAAGTCCAGGGGCCCCTTTCCACCGACGTCATGCGCGACCTGTTCGGCGGTTGGATTGATGACTTGAAGTATTTCTGGTTCAGGGAAACAGAGGTATCCGGCATCCCGGTTCTGGTATCGCGCACCGGCTGGTCCAGCGAGCGGGGCTACGAGATTTTCCTGCGCGACGGATCACAGGGAGATCGCCTCTGGGATCTGATCATGGAATGCGGCCGGCCTCACGGGATTAAGCCCGGGGCTCCAAACACGATCCGGCGTATCGAAGGCGGCATGCTTTCCTATGGCTCGGACATGGGATTATCCGAGAACCCATTTGAACTCGGCCTCGATCGCCTCGTCGACCTCGACATGGAAGCGGATTTCTGCGGCAAGGAGGCGCTGAATCGGATACACGCGGAGGGCATTTCCAGACGGATGGTGGGCCTTGAGATCGAGGGCGAACCGCTTGCCAATGCCAATCCCTGGCCGGTGCTCGCCGGCACGGAAATGGTCGGCAAGGTAACGTCGGCGATCCACTCACCCAGACTGGAGAAGAACATCGCGTTGGCAATTGTTGCGCTTGACCAGTCTCAAGTCGGAACGGAGCTAACTGTCGAGACTGACAAGGACGAAAGGTCCGCGACGGTCGTACCCTTCCCGTTCTACGATCCGAAGAAGTCGCTCGCAGCTGCCTGAGCGATACTCTGTTCGGCTTTAACCAGAATTGGGCTTCCATTCTGGGCTCATAAAGATATCGCGGGACGAAAGGCACATTTTCAGGCAAAATCATCGCACAGGTAGTGCCTGAGGGCACTCGACTTACTTACAAGGCCAAAAGCGATGGTGAAGGACCCGTGCGGCATTCGACACGGTGACGGCAGCAGCGGCTCGATCGTGCCTCAGCGGATCGGACTCATCGTGCTGCCCGGCTTTGCCATGGGCGCGCTGGCCGGTGCTCTCGAAGTCATCGATGAGGCCAACAGGCTGCTGCCGGACAAGGCCTATCGCATCAAGCTGTGGACCACGGATGGCAAACCCGTCCGGTCGCAGGGCTGGCTGTCTATCGCTGCCGACGCCACCATGAACACCAAGTCGGAACTCGATCTGCTGATCGTCTATTGCGAGGAACTTCCCGACGAGCAGACGGTCAATGACATCCTGCCGATAGTGAGGTTCTTCAGCCGGCACGGCGTACCGATCGGCGGTGTTGGCGCAGGCGCGTTGCTGGTCGCCAAGGCCGGAATCCATGAAGACTGTCGCTGGGCCGTCAAGTGGACCTACCGCGACGCGTTCACGGAACTCTATCCGTACTCGAATCTGTCCCTCGGGTTGTTCGAAGTTCATGAGAACGGTTTCACCTGTGTCGGCGGCCACGCATTCGCCCACGTGATCCTCAATCTCATTGAACGCCGGTTTGGCAGCGAGGTCGCCAACCGGATCGCATTCCGTCAGCAGCTCGGACCGATGCGCCGGGCCGACGATATCGAGCCCCAGTCGCTGCATCTCGTCGCCCATCACCTGCCGTCGAAATTGAGAGCGATGATTTCGCTGATGACAGAGAATCTCGAGGAGCCTCTGGAACGAAGTGAAGTCGCCAAGGCTGTGGGTCTGTCGCCGCGGCAGATGGAGCGGCTTTTCGTGCGTTATCTCAAAGTCACGCCCAAGCGTTACTACAATACACTGCGACTGGAGCGGGCCCGTAATCTGTTGCGTCAGACCGACATGAGCCTGGCCGAGATTGCAATCGCGTGCGGGTTTGAGACACCCACAGGTTTCTCCAAGACATACCGCAAAATTTTTGGCTGTCAGCCGCGTGAGGACAGGAAGGCCGCTCTCAACCACGAGTGGCCGGCCACTCAGGTCGATCTGTCTGAATAGAACCTGACCCCGTCCTTCTACCTTCTTCCACCCGCAAGCTTTACAGAGTCCGGATGCCGCCGGAGCCGCAGCATTGCAACGGCACCGAACAGAGGCCCGACGGCCAGCGTCGCAAACGCGTAGTTCCACCCCAGCCCGTCCACCGCATATGGCATCAGGTGAATGGTGATCAACGTCAGCAGAAATCCAGCCGAAGTCTGGACAGTCAACATGGTGCCGACGCGGTCCGGCGGCGACAACTCGGCAATGGCGGCGGAGAACTGCGCTGAGTCAGCGATTACCGTCACTCCCCAGATCGTGCAAACCACAAGCAGCAGCGACACCGGGCCACCGTAAAGGAAGCCGACCAGTACCGCACAGGTACCGCTGATGCCCAATGCCCATGACGTCAGAAAGGTGCGTCCGAATCGGTCGGCAATACGTCCTCCGGCCACCGCACCGGCCGCACCGGCAATCCCCATGACCGCGAATGTCGAAGCACGCGCCAGAAACTCCGTATCGCCGCCCGGGTTGATACGCATGCTCGCGTCAAGAAAGACACCGATGAACGCCCACATGGCGTACAGCTCCCACATGTGTCCGAGATAACCGAAATTCGCATATCGCAGCGCCGGCGAACGGAACCCCTCAAACGCGGCAGCGGGATCGAAAGGCGCGGACGGTCGGACGTTAGGCCCAAGCCGAACGAGATTGATCGCAATGGCAGCGAGAAACGCGGCCGCCGAAGACAGCACGATTGTGAACCTCCAGTCGACACCTCCAAATGCATTGAAGAGATGCGGCGCCGCCGATCCGAGCGTGAGTGCGCCGACAAGCAGTCCGACCAGGAGACCCATGTCGCCCTTGGCCCAGGTCGTCACCAGCTTCATGCCGACCGGGTAGATGCCGGCCATGCATACGCCGGTGACAAACCGAAGGCCGATCGCCCCTGCACTCTGGATATCGATGACCAGCAGGCATGCATTCGCCAGCGCGGCAACCAGCGTGGCCGCCATGAAAAACCGCCTGGGATCGAGGCGGTCCGCCAGACCGAGTATCGCGCTTGCGAGCGTGCCGGCCACAAATCCGGCCTGCACCGCGCTGGTGAAGAGCGCCTTTTGCGTCGCACCCAACCCGAATTCCGCGTCTAGGGACGGAACAATGGCAGAAGCCGAAAACCAGAGCGCCATCGCGGCCAGTTCGCATGCGGCAAGCAGCCCGAGGGAAAACGCCTTGCTGTTCATGCGCGTACGATTTCGCCCCTATTCCGCGGTTCAATCCGAGCGCGCAAGTGCGCAGCAGCCATGCAATACGTCCCAATTGCCTTCACGGGATACGAATACAACCTCAAACGGATATAGGAAATCTGACATCCCGTCGGAGCACTGGTCAGTTCGCTTCAACACCGCTGTCGACATCCATTTTGCGGCATCACTCTCCAATGTCAGGGACCATATGTGCGGCCGACCATTCGCATGCCTTGATTCGATGAGTTCCATTCGATGAACTTCTTCGCCATTCGCGCCGGCCGGGCTCTTGAATCTCGGCGGACTTGCGGTGAAGTCCAGCGACCAGAACGGCTCGGCACCCGTGCACAAGAGCGGACGTGGCTCACTAGTCGTATCCGTGCTGATGTCCTGCAGATATCGCCCATTGACCCATCCCGTAACACCCTCGTACACGATCTCATGCCAACGAGCCTTGCCTATCATGATCGTGCGACCGCTGCCTTTTACATCGCGAGCATCCGCCGGGATCTTTGCAACCACAGGCGCCGACGAGATGTCTGTCACACCGGCAACGTCTTTTCGGACATTGAGAACGTCGTCCGCAGCAACACCGCGTACCGCGTATTCATAGTAGGCCCAGGATGCCGACACAGATGCGAATAGGAACACCAAAGCAGTCAGACAACATCGCAAGAAAGGCATTTCAGTCTCGCTCTTGAGATCAAATGGTCCTGCATACTGCACAGCGCCGTCTGCGAATCCAACCGGCTCACTGATCACTTTGCCTCGTCCGCATCGGAACGGGACCGGATGATCGCCGCGTTGAGTTCGCCGCCGAGAATGAAGACCACCGCAATGAGATAAAGGAACAGGATCGACGTCATCACTCCGGCAAGTCCCGCATAGGTCGCGGCATAGTTTGCAAAGGTCCGGAGATAGTATGCAAATCCCCACCCGCACAGGATCCAGAAAAAGGCCGTGGCGAGAATCCCCGGCAGCAAATCACGAAGGCGCCGACGCCCCGCCGGCAGAATCATATGGCAGGCAAAAAGCGTGATGGTGAGTATGCCGGCCGCCGCGGCATGCCGCGTCATGTCGGGAATTCGTGCCAGCGGCTCGAGCCAGGAGAAACGGTCGATCATGCGCTCCGTAATGGCTGGAGCAATGATTACGACCGCAGCGAAGATCAGCATGATGGCCGCGCCGACGATGACAAACAGGATGCTCTGGCCCCGGCAATACCAGAACGGTCGGCTTTCGTGGGACCGGTAGGCGCGGTTAAGTGCGGCCCGCAAGGCCTCGATGCCGTTTGAAGCAAAAAATAGTGACAACACGAAACCGATGGTCAGAAGATCCGTGTTCGACGTCGTCAGGAGAGTGCTGACCTGCTCTGCGATCGGCTGCGCTGTTGCCTTTGGCCACGCGTCGAAGACAAGCTCCGCGACCTCCTGCGCCAAGTAGGCTCCCCCGAATGTGCCCGCCAATGTCGCCACGAAGAGGAGGAAGGGAAACAGGGCAAGCAAGAGCGAAAGTGCAACGTGAGACGCCATGGCCCAGCCGTCATCATCATTGAAGTGGCCGAGCGCATCGGCAAGGACGCGAAAAGGTCTGCCATCTCTGATGCCACCCGCCAAGGGCACTTCTCCATTCGCGGTCGCGGCCGGATCGCCGTCCTTCAGGCGCCAATCGCGGACGCAACAGCGGTAATTGTGCTGTCGATTTCTTCAACCGTGTTGTATTGCGCCATCCCGATTCGCACTACGCCGCCGCTCTCCTCCAGGCCCAGCCGCCGCACGGCCTCAAGCGCATAGTTGTGTCCGTCCCACACAAAGATGTTCTTCCCGGCAAGCGTTTCCGCGATGTGTCTGGGATGATGGCTGTCCACCGTGAACGACACTGTTGGCACCCGCCGGTCGATGCGGTTCAGGTTCGATACGCCGCGGACAGACAAGCCAGGAAGATCGGAAAGTCCGGTAATCAAACGCGCAGTCAGACCGTTCTCGTGCTCTGTCATTGCCGCGAATCCGGCGACCAGCTTCTGACGGCGGGTCGGCTCGCCATCCGATGCCGCCTCCACATCTCCCATCACCTCACCGATCCAGGCCATATGGTCGACTGCGGCGGTTGTGCCTGCCATGCCCTCGTGACTGAGCGTTCCAGTCTCGAACTTGTCCGGAGCATGATCGTAGGCCGGACGTACTTTGTAAGCGAAAAGCTCGTTGAGCAAATCCTCGCGCCCCCAGAGAATCCCCTGATGAGGCCCGTAGAATTTGTAAGCCGAACAGACTAAGAAGTCCGCGCCAAGGTCCTGAACGTCAATGTGGCAATGCGGTGCGTATTGCACGGCATCGACATAGACAAGTGCACCGGCAGCCTTTGCTCTTGCTGCGATCTTCTTCACGTCATTTATGGTGCCGGTCAGATTGCTGGCGTATCCGATCGCAACGATCTTCGTGCGCTCGGTAAGCAGGCCGTCAAGATCATCAACTTCGAACTCGTAACTCTCCGGATCGAAATCGAACCATCGAATGGTTGCGCCGCTGTCCTCCGCCAGCAGAAGCCATGGTGCCACGTTGGCATCGTGGTCCATGCGCGTGACAACGATTTCGTCGCCCTCGTTCAACGATCTGCCGAGTGATCTGGAAACATGCATGGTCAGCGACGTCATGTTCTGACCGAAGATGATCTCGTTCGGACTTGCAGCCCCGAGAAAATCGGCCATTGCCTGATGGGCCTGTTCAACAACCGCACCTGCCGCGATCGTTGTTGGGAAATGTCCACCCAAATTCGCATTGGCCGACACGAGCGTATCGACCGTTGCGTCGATCACGCTTTGGGGAACCTGCGTTCCAGCGGGATTGTCGAGATAGATGCGCGAACGATCCTGATCGCTGATCGCGAGCGCAGGAAAGCGGGCTCGCACCGCGGCAACGTCAAAAGGCATAGCAAGTTTCCAGAGGTTCCGTTGCAGGAATGAGGAAGCACTGTGCGGCAATGGCCGCGGCTCCCGCAAGTCCTTAGTACATTTCCCGGGTGCGATCCAAATCAGATTCAACTTTCGACGGCGATCACGCGCGCAGGCGCCCCGTCCGAATGTGGAAGCTTCATCGGAAGGCCGAAGAACTCCACCCGGTCTTTTTTGATTTCAGCCGCATTGCAGAGATACTCGAAGAGCAGAACCCCGTGATCGAGCAGTTCGACATGTGTCGTGTTTTCTTCGCGTTCCGGAACCCGCTCCCCAGTTGCCAAGTACCTGATGCAGTAGTCTTGCGGGAAGTCGAACGCGACGGCCTTCACACCCCGTTCTCTGAGCCAGACCGATGCCTCCGGCGTCATGAAAGGCGCTTCGGTCCAGAACTCGACGGCATCGATTGAATGAACCTCGTCCCATTTCGCGCGCATCAGCACGATGTCGCCTTCCTGCACATCTTCGCCGGCAGTTCCGATGACATCCTCCGTCACGGCGCCTTTTGGCCCCACCGAACTGACATCCACTACGGCGCACGTTCCCACAACCATGTCGAGAGATATGTCGTCTGTCGTGAAACCCTCGGGATTGAAATGGCGAGGCGAGTCCATGTGGGTAAAGCCGTGCACGCCCATGCCGAACCAGGTCACCTGAAAGTTGCTGTCTTCACCGTGTTCCACCCGCAGCGCGCGGTCTACGGGCCAGCGAAAATGGCCTTCCCGGATCGGCGTGGATAGATCGATCAGACGGCTCATGTGCTTCCCTGCCCGACATTCTTCTGGTTCACGATGGACTATAGCGCCAAAATGCGGAAATTCTTCCAATCCCCTTAAGCACTCAATGGAGCCTGGCTTTGACCTTCAAGGACCGGATCGGAGTTGACGTCGGACGCAGCCTGTCTGTCGAGGATGCAATCGCATGGGCAGCCGAAACGGGCGTGTCATACATCGACTGTCAGATTGACCTGGAACCCAATGCACTAGAGACGTTTGACGATGCTCGTTGCGGCAACATCCGTGAGCTCGCAGCCGGGCATGATGTAAATGTCGGCCTCCATACATTAAGCGCAGTCAACGTAGCGGAAGTGTCGCCTTTTGTGCGCGACGCAGTGGACGACTATCTCAACGCCTACATCGAGGCGGCTTCCCGCATCGGCGCCGGATGGATCGTGGTCCACGCCGGCTATCACTTCACCGCCGATCGCGACCTGCGGGTGACCGCCGGATTGGAGAGACTCAAGCGGGCGACAGCGAAGGCTGAATCGAGCGGCGTCACGTTGTTGCTTGAAAACATGAACTGGGAACCGGACCTCGCTGAGGTTCACTATCTCGGTCATACGGTTGACGAGTGTCACTACTATTTCGACCGGATCTCCTCACCTCACCTGGGCTGGGCCTATACGATCAACCATGCAACCCTCGTTCCCGAAGGGGTGGCGGGGTTCCTCGACGCCATGCCGTCAGACCGGTTGGGCGAAGTCAGGCTGGCCGACAACAACGGAGACTACGAGATCCATCTGTTTCCCGGTGAGGGCATCATCGACTTTGCCGATGCTTTCGCGCGCATCGAGGCGAGTGGCTACAGCGGGCACTACATGAATGCCTTCGGCTCGCTCGACGACATGCTCCGGGGCCGTGATGTCCTGGCGGATTGCCATAGTTCCCCGGACGACTGACACAGGCAATCCGGCAATAGCAGAATCATTGGCATTCAGAACTTTCTTGTCGCAGTATCCGGAATCCAGTTCACAGCCCCCCCACCTCAAAACAACGCAAACCATTCAGCACATGTCCGATATCTGGTCCGCCGAAGTCTACAAGGTTCTCCGCGCCCAACAGATCAACACCGTCGCCACAGTTCCAGACGGAGGCCTCACGACGCTGCTTCAATTGTGCGAAAGCGATCTTGATACCAGTGTGATCACGCTAAGTACTGAAGAGGAAGGCATAGGCATTCTGTTCGGACTTTGGCTCGGCGGGCAACGCGGCGTCCTCATGATGCAGAGCAGCGGAACGGGCAATTGCATCAACGCGCTATCCCTGCCAGCCTCCACACGCACGCCATGCCTGATGCTGGTGACCATGCGGGGGCAATGGGGCGAGTTCAATCCGTGGCAGGTTCCGATGGGGATGGCGGTGGCACCCGCCTTCGAGGCCATGGGCGTCAAATGCTATCCCATCCAGCAGGAGGAGATGGTCGCACCGGCGTTTTCGGCCGCCGCCGACATGGTCTTCAGTGGAGGATTCTCGGCGGCCGTGATGATCCATCAGAGCATCATCGGAACAAAGAGGTTCGACAAATGAGCCCGGAAAAGAATCTGGTCGACAGTGAAGGCCGTATGCTGCGTCGTCCTCTGGTTGCCGAGATGATGAACCGAAGGGGTGACACGCTCGTTGTCACCGGGCTCGGCAGTCCGACCTATGATGTCTCGGCAGCGGGCGATCATCCGGGCACGTTTTATTTTTGGGGCGGCATGGGCCTCACCGCGGCCGCCGGGTTGGGCCTTGCCATGGCGCAACCCGACCGTCGCGTTGTCGTTGTGACCGGCGACGGGGACATGATGATGGGCATCGGCAGCCTTGCCACGATCGCAGGTGTTGCGCCTTCCAATCTCGCCATTCTCGTTCTTGATAATCAGAGCTTCGGCGAAACCGGAAAGCAGACCGGACTGACCGCGGGGAAATGCGATATTGCCACGGTGGCCAAGGGGATGGGTTTCCTAAACGCCATCACCGTGGAAAGCCCAGACGGGTTTGATAACCTTGCCGCTCTTCTTTATGACAGCGACGGCCCTAATATCGGTGTTGCTCGAGTGGCTTTGAGCGATGATCCGAAATCCATCCCCGAATTGGACGGTGCTTATCTTGCGCAAAGCTTCCGAGCCGATCTTGAGCTGCCCCCGTTTTGACGGCCGTCTCAGTCGGCGGTCTCCGAATCGGATGCGACCGCCGATGTGCGCAATTTGTTAACTCTTCGTAAGCCATAAAGAATTCTGGTTCTCGTGAATGGACATCGGCCTGTGGTGCCGGTGGCAATATGAAGATGACGTCCAGGGGACTCGGACTATTCCTGTTCCTGATCGTGGCTTTCGCCGCGACCGATGTCGCTGCCTATGATCTTGAACCTCCGACCATGCAACGGCCCGAGCAGATCCTCGGCAAGCGGGCCAAGGGACCCAACTATGTCGTTGAGGGTCCCGTCATGGGAGACGGCTTCCTCCACAACTTCAAACTGCGGACGGAGTATGGTCTCGAGCACATTCGAGGCCGACGTCAGCTCGAGAACCGCCTCAAAGAGCTTGCCGCCCTTCATGTTCTCAACGGAAGGAGTGCCGTGGGTTCATTCGGCAACGGCCTTGCCAATGCGGTGACGTCCCCCTTTCGCTTTGCGGGCCGGCTTATTACATCGCCGGCTCAGACCGTCGGAGACACGTTCTCCGGCGTCGGAGAATTCTTCGATCGCATCAATTCCGGGATCAACAACTCCAAACACGATCGCGACGGCATGCTTGCGAGCGCGCTCGGCGTTTCCAAGGGCCGGCGGCAACTGGGCTATTCCCTCGGCGTTGACCCGTATACAGATTTCAAGCCGCTCGCTGACCGTATGTCGGACCTTGCAAGTGCGAGTGCTGTCGGAGAATTCGCTGTTGCCGGGGCTCTGATCTTTGTGCCCGGCGCAGCCGGCCTGGCCGCTTCCGGCGTTACGACCGCAAGCAATGTCAGCACTCTCGTTCGGGACAAAACCGCCGCTCAGCTCCGCGACATTAACCGGAAGAAACTGCGCAAGTTGGGCGTGGACAAGAAAATCGCAGAACGTTTTCTGAACAACTTTCTCTATTCGCCGAGCGATCACACCGCCCTCGTCGCCAACATCTCGCGGCTCGGTCACGTTCGGGGATTGGACGCCTACGTGTCGCGGCTCGCTTCAGCGCCAAATCGCAACATCGCGGTATTCCAGCGCCAGCGCGCGGAGCATCTCGCGATCTATGATTCCAAAGTCAGCCGCTTGTCAGAGTTCGTTGTCGTGAAGGGATTTCCGTTCAACCGCACGAAATCCGGAAGGATCGTCGGAGTATTTCCCCTCGACGAATTTGCGTGGACCGATCCGAGTGCAAGGCTCATCCAGACCGTCACTGACGAACTGCGCAAGCGTGGTGTTCTCCGCAATGCCGAATTCCGAATTACCGGGGCCATCACGCCCCTCGCCCGCCTCAAGCTCGAAACCTACGGCTGGAAGCCCGTCGGCGCCGTCAGGTACTGATAACCACCTCATTCGGCCGATGCGGCACATACTGCCTCGATAGGGGCAAATTCGCCCAAACTCGGCAAAAAACCGACGAAAAACCCTAGCATTCCGCGAAATGCCATCGACACCTTCTCTGTGTCGGGTATTCTGAATCCGGTCAGCAATCCCTATATAGGTAAGACGGGTTTACCAAAAGGAAGGGCTCTGGAATGGTTGAAACGAAGACTTTTGATCAGGAAATCGAGAAGACCAAAGGTCTGATCAAGGACATGCAGAGCCAGATCGATCAGAGTGGACAGATCCTGGAAAAAGTTGCGGACAGCGACACGATCGGTGATGTCGATTTCGACATTGAAAATGCGCGGATCGAAGACGTTCTGGCACAACAAAAACTTATGGAAGCCAACATAGCCGATCTGATCATTGGCCTAGAGGATGTCACGAATTCATTCGGCTCCCAGTTCCAGAACATGCAGGACTTCACACTTTCCGAAAAGCTCATCGGAATATTCTCGCAAACCAAGGCCAAGGCGATGCGGAACGACCGCGTCCGGCAGACGTCGCTTGCCGGCAATCTCCAGGACCTGCTGTCGAAATCCAATATTATTGTCGGCATCCTCGACGAGCAGAAGGCTGTTCTGGGCGAGCGTTACTCGAGCTCCGAGACGAGCCTGAAAAAGGTGATCGAGCGACGCGAGATCGTCATCAACGAGCTGAAGGAAACGCAGCGCAGGATCGAAGAACTGAACCCGCTGCTGCTCGAAATCGAGAACAAGATTGCCGCCTCAACCGACCAGGGCGAACGTACCAAGCTCGAAGGCGAACGCTCGGCGATGGCAACCGAATACAACGAGAAACAAGCGAAGGAACAGGAACTGCTCGCGGCCTCGCAGACGCTTGAGCGGTATTCATCGATGTTCCAGACCTTCGTGGACAGCCTGAACAATCAGATCGCGGCTCAAAACACACTGATCAACAAGCTCTCGATCGATACGGAACAGCGCATCGTGCTGTACAAATCTCTCGAAGACTCTTTGAAGACTGCCGCGCAGCAGGAGGTCGCGCACCAGATCAACACGCTCGGGTCGAAAGTGGATACCGCCGCCGAAGAGACCATGGCCGGCATCGGTGCTGCAGCCCAATCGCATATAGCCGACCTGCTGGAGTTGCACGAAAAGAACATGCTGAGCACACAGGAGATCCAGCGTCGCAAGAAGCTCGCCGACGAGGCATTCGCTCGAAGATTTTCCGAAGTGCTCGAGAAACACGAGAAAGCGGCCTACGTAGCCCAGTGATTGCGCAACCCAAACCTTGCGCGCACCCATGAACGAAAAGACCGACTGGATCGCCCGGTACTTCACCGCGACGGGGGCAGCATTCCGCGCGCTCGACCAGATTTTTCCGGCCGACAATCCGTGGGCCAAACGTCACAATCTGGTCCACGGAATTGTCAACGAGCACGTCTACCGGCTGCGCCAGTCGTTCCAGACCTGGGAACTCTATTGTCGATACTCGGCCAACTTCCGGATCGATACGAAAGAATCCGGATTGCCGGCCTTCCTCCATGCGATGGAGCTCTCGACGGCAGAAAACGACGCCGATGCAAAGCTGGAGAAACTGGCGACACCGGACACGATCCGCAACCAGATGCTCGACGAGATGCTGAAGTACAAGCGATTTCCATCTGCGCTCCAAAAGGAAATGGCCGAACGCCTGTACTACGAGTCGACCCGTGATCGTGATCTCTTTCGGGACCACAACGCCCCGGTAACCGTACGCTGGTCATTCAACAAGAAGAGCGAGCGGCCATTCTACGTCGTGCACTGGTCAGCATATGACGGGACGGCCAATCTGCCGTTGATCTATATCGCCGTCATTGAGGATTCATCGCCAACGAGCTGGTTCACGGCGGGAAAGTTCCAGAACAAGGACGCCGGTGACAGCAAGAAGGAAAGAATCCCGGGCCTCCCGAACAAGGATTTGAGCGGAGAGTTCGAGAGCTTCGTGGCAAACCACTCGGCGTACAGTCTGAATCTGACATCGATCGCTTCGGCCCTCGACAAGGACTTCGCGAAACTGCATCCGAAACAGCTTCGCCGCATCGTTCTGGGGCCGTTCTACGCCGGCAGCATTACGAAGCACAATGAACAGGTGCAGTCGGTTCTTGACGGAGTCACGGGAGACGAGGATGCCTGGCTCCTGACCTGGACCGCGCAGGAACTCTATTCGAAACAGGAAAAGCCCGCCAAATGGGGTCTCTTGGGAGGATCACAGGCGGAAGAAATCTACTACGTCAACACGGATGATCTGGAATGCGCGCAACAGGGTGTCAGCGCCTTCGAGCGCCACGCACTCATTCCACATGAAGCGTATCAGGCCGTGTTTGCACTCGAGAAGGCTGATGAAGTGTTCGAAGGCTATCAGCGTCACATCGTAAACCGGGAAGAAATCCTCAGACACGTGTGAGGAAGCTATGGATATTGGACTGACGACACTGCAGGAAGACGACATCGCCAAGCACATTCCGCTTGTCCAGTCGATGCTTCAACGCACCAATGTGATCGTGCCGGACGACGACGGCCGATCTGCTGTCGAACTGGCAGGAACGCGGCGCAGGTTTGTCCGCACCGTTTCCACCGGCGCAAGCCAGAGAACGGCCGAAGTGCGCATGATGGACAGGATATCGTCCATCTCGCCCGACGATTCGATGTTGTCCATCGCGCAGCACGGTCTCGCCTATCGCCTTCGCCGGGGCCTCGCCGTCGGCATGGCCGTCAGCGACATTTTTGCCAGCCAGACTGATCTTGAATCGCTGACGGATGAGAACCGATCATCGCCGCTCACCGGCGATCGTGCCGCTCATTATCACAAACTGCTGGGCGCTGCGTCGTTCGTCGCCCTGTTCACCGCCGGCAGCTATCTGCTTCAGAACATCGAGGTTGCGGCGGAGCCAACGGCTGACGTCGAGGATCCCGAGTTCGCATTCGAGACTACGCAAGACTGTTACAAGGCTTTTCTCTACGGGCTCGACAAGACACTCGACGGCGCGCCCGACGACGAACAGATGCTGGCACGCGCCAAGGCATTCGTCCGGGCAAGTCTTGAGGGTCTGCTCACGCGGCGCACACGTTTCGACCAGTTGTCAGTGTTTGAGCAAACGCACATCAGACTCGACAGCGATGACTTCTCACTGAACGGCTTCGACATCGAGGAGCGCGGCAGGCGCAAGCCTCTCGTAATGACGTTCAAGAAGCCGAATGAGCTCATCGGCAACCACATCGCGAAGTACCAGGCAATCAAGGCCGCCAAGATGCTCATGGCCTACGATTTCGACCGTCAGCTAAATCCGTTCGTGGAGCTTGGAGGCTTCCTTTTCACTTTCATCGGCGACGGATACCCGGGCACCGGCAAGACAACCCTGATCCAGATGGTTGCGGGCCTGATCAACGACTATTGCCAGATGGCGGGCTACACGTTCCATTACGAGAATTTCGGAGTCGACCAGATCAGCTCCTACCAGGGCAAGTCCGGCCAGAACTGCAAGCAGTTCATTTCCAATGTCATGGATCCCCGGGTGATCGGCTTCGGCACCGTCGACGATATCGACCAAGTCGCCGCGAAACGCAGCGACGACCGTGCTTCGGCCGGCCAGCAGGAAGTGACAGGCGTGCTGATGGAGAGCTTCTCCGGCGCCAACACCGTGATCCGAGGCAACTGCTGCTTCGGGATGTTTTCCAACTATCCGGAAAATGTTGACGACGCCCTTCGACAGCGTGCAGGTGCGCGCTGGCAGGTCGACGGACCGCAGACGGCGGAAGACTATATCGACATTTTCGCTCTCCTGGCCGGCAAGAACCACAGCATCCCGCTTGGCGACCATGAGCTCTATACAACGCAGCAGATCAAGAAAGCCGTCAGCACCGCTTATGAAGATCACAACACGCCACAGGAAGAGGGTCTGCAAAAGGTGTTCGACAAGGTCATGGATCAGGCCGGAAAGCCCGACACAATTGAGGAAATCGGCCGCTACCTGCATGCCATCAAGGAAGCGGAACCGCGCTTCACCGGCCGCGCCATCAAGAATATCACCGACGCGGCGAAGATGCGGGCCATGGACATCGAACTGCCTGACGAGTGGTTCGAAGATCCGGCGACGTTCATACAGCAGGACTATGACACCAAGCTGTCCATGGTTTCCGAACTGCGCGGCCCCATGACGCTCGACATGATCATTCAGGAGATCAACCGGTATGCGGATTCCGAGTTCCGGTACACCGACAAGTCGGACGCTGTGGCCGTTGAAAACATCATCCGCGATCAGCGCGTACGGGAACGCGCTACATCGGAAATCACCACGCTGAAGGAAAAGGGGCAATGGAACGCCTGATTGACAACAATCTGTTCCATGGCGGCCTATACGACGTCACGCAGCCGCATCTTGTCGAACGCTATAACCGCGCGCTCGAGGCACTCGGCATTCCGCGAACCTCGCTGTCTTCATTCTCGATTGATGCGACAGGGTATTCGCCGGAGATTGCCGACGAACTGGACGACGAGCATTATCTTGATCCCAACCAGGTCAACCGCCGCTTCATCATTTTGTCGCCGGCCCAGGCCAACCTGCCGGTGGTTCACGCCAGTTTTTCCTCGACCACCGATGTGATGCATGAGTTCTTCTACGCCAATGCCAGGCAGCTTCAAGCGATAACTCTGAAAGACGTCCTGTTCGGTGAGATCGATGACGACGTCTTCCGGGTCGATAACCTGGAGGACGTAATCGCGGTCAAGCACGCCGAGTTCCAGATCAGGACCGGCGACGGGATGATCAGCAAGGCGGGGCATCTTGTCGGTCTGATCGACCGCTTCGAGACCGAATCTGACAGTTGGCGGGATAACGATCTGCTGACGGAACTCATCGATCACGCCAAGATCTGCGGCGATGTAAGGAAGACCGACTTCGTCCCTCGGCACGTCCGCTTCACGCACGATTCATTCTGGACGCGCCACTTCAGTGGCCTCTACGTCTTTCATGAGGACGGCGGTGCTATTGTCATTGGTCGCGAAGGCAAGACGGGCGACATAGAGGACGTGGGTCCTTTGAAGCGTTACATTTCGCTCAGTTCGCCGCGTACCGTCTACAAATTCCTCTGGGATACAGGCCGCATCGAAGCACTCAATCGAAGATGGCTTGCACGTTCCGGGCTGATTGACCGCCGCCTGGAGCAATATGTCCGCCGCTCGATCACGCATTCTGATCCGGATCAGGAGCTGACGGACCTCGACCCGCTATGGATCAAGAACTGGATACACAAGAACCTGGACGAGTTGTCGGAAGATGGCGTCTTCCCGTTCCTGACCAAGTTGCAGAAGTTCACTGTGAACGGGAAAGAAAGCAATCTCGGCAACACGCCGGCGGATCTCCGTTTCCTGGCTATCAGAGCAAAACCCGATCACCCTCAGCGAGTCTTGATAAACCGTCTGATTTCCGAATATGTCCCGTTCGACAACATCGTCAGGTTCATGGTGAACAAGGAATCGTTCTACGAGGACTATCGGACGTTTAACGACAATTACCGCGACTACGTCGTGCAGTCGATCATGTCCACCTATGTGCCGGACAAGAGTGCATTCTGGGAACTCCACTTCGATCAGGAGTAAGACTATTGCTTGACCCTCTGTTTGAATGGCTTGGACGCCTTTTCCGATCCGTCGTTGCGTGGCTTGGCAAGGTCTGGCTTCTGGTCACCTATCCCTTCACGGCAACCGTCGCCTTCTATCGGAAATCGGGCTGGATCGTTCGTGGCGTTCTGCTGATCCTGATTATTCCGTTCGTTCTGGGCTACGCATATTTCATCTGGCATGCGCTCTGGATCCGCGGATACGACATCGACTATCCCAAGCAATACAACTTCGCCCAGCGCATGCATGCCGCAGGGGAGCAGGTGTCCGCGGAGGGCGGCAACTCGACAACAAAGACCTGTGGGAAGTCGGCCATCGTCGAGGTCACCGGGGACCTGATCGACTTCAACGTGAACAAAAATCTCTGGATGTCGAGCAACCCGCTCTACAAGGCCGGTTTCTTCTGGACCATGTCCTGGAGCCAGACCTGGTTTCTGGACAACAAGGCCGCGTTCCAGCGCGGTGTGCATCAGGCCGCATCCAGGACAGCGATTGAACTCGCAGACGCGCTCGGCCGGGTTCGCGGGACATCGAAGATCGACCAGGATCTGAAGGTCGCAAAGGGCAACATCCAGTTCGACCAATACACCTGGTACTTCAATCCATTCGACCGTCAGCCGTTCGGGCCGACAACCCCTTCCCCGACCTATTACCGCAACGCCATTGAAGCGCTAACCGCATACAATGCCCGGCTGCAGAACTGTAACGCCACGTTCGACGCTCGCGCCGACAATCTGCTGCAGTTCCTCGACAGGATCGCAAAGGACATCGGCTCACAGTCGGCCGTCATCAAGGAACGCGCCGAACAGTACAATTCAGGCTGGTTCGACACCCGCGCTGATGACATTTTCATGGTCGCCAAAGGACAGCTTTACGCCTATTACGGCATCGTAAAAGCGACCCGGGCGGATTTCCGGGAGGTCATCAAGTCTCGCGAAATCGGCGATATCTGGGACCGTATGGAGGAACACCTTCGCAGCGCAATCGCACTGGAGCCGTTCATCATCTCCAATGGCCGGGAAGACGGCTGGGCCATGCCAACGCATTTGACGACCATCGGATTTTATATCCTGCGCGCCCGGTCCAACCTTGTCGAAATACGGTCAGTTCTGGATCGGTAGCACAGAACGACTATCGGCAACCTGCAAATCAATCATCTGGGATCCGGGGCAAATGCTGAATACCACCCGCGCCTACAACGGCATGGTCGTGGCGCCACACCATCTCGCGGCTCAGGCCGGGGCAAGCGTCCTGCGTGACGGTGGCAATGCAATCGAGGCGATGGTCGCTGCCGCCAGCACAATCGCGGTCGTTTACCCGCATATGAATGGTCTGGGCGGCGACAACTTCTGGCTGCTTTATACGCCCGGCCGTGATCCCGTTGGGATCGATGCCTGTGGCGCTGCCGCCGGCCAGGCTGACATCGCGTTTTACCGGTCAAAAGGCCATGAAGAGATTCCCGGGCGGGGCCCTCTTTCGGCACTGACCGTAGCGGGGGCGGTATCGGGCTGGCAGAAGGCGCTGTCGATCAGTGGAAGCGAATGGGGCGGCACCCTGCCCCTCTCACGCCTTCTGGAAGATGCCGGTCAGTTGGCGCGCCACGGCGTACCCGTTACTGGAACGCTTGCCACCAACACGAAAGACAAACTGGCAGAGCTGAAGGACCAGCCGGGCTTCGCTGATGCCTTCCTTGTCGGCGGAGAACCGCCGGCGCAAGGTGGCCGGCATCAGCAACCTGCACTGGCGGACACTTTGTCGTCGCTTGCAGAGACCGGGCTGGACACGTTCTACAGAGGCCGCATCGCTCGATCGATCGCTGCGGATCTCGAGAGAGTCGGGAGTCCGATCAGGCGCTCGGATCTTGAGCGTCATGATGCGCTCGTTGTCGAACCCCTCTCCCTGGAGCTAGCCGGCCACCGCGTCTTCAACATGCCGCCGCCAACCCAGGGACTGGCGTCTCTGATGCTGTTGGGGATCTTCGCACGCCTGGGCGTCGAGACACCTGAAGGGTTCGACTACATACACAGCCTGGTCGAAGCGACCAAACAGTCATTCAAGGTGCGCGACCGCTACCTTACCGATCCGGAATACATGACCGTGGACCCGGCGTCATTTCTCGTTCCAGACCATCTGGACAAACTCGCGGATGCCGTCGATCCAACCACCGCCCTGCCATGGCCGGAAGCGGAGCCAGGCGGCGATACTGTCTGGCTTGGCGCAATTGACTCACAAGGCCGCGCGGTCAGTTTCATCCAGAGTATCTATTGGGAATTCGGATCGGGCGTCGTGCTCCCTGAAACAGGCATTACCTGGCAGAACCGCGGCACTAGTTTCCGACTCGATCCCGCTCATCACAATCATCTCGTGCCCCACCGCCGCCCCGCACATACCATCCAGCCCGCATTGGCCCAGCTTTCGGACGGGCGAACCATGGTCTACGGAACCATGGGCGGCGAAGGGCAGCCGCAGACCCAGGCCATGATCTTCAGCCGCTATGCGATGTACGGGCAGGATATTCAGGGCGTAATCAACGCACCACGCTGGCTTCTGGGCAGGACGTGGGGTGTTGAGAAGACGAACCTCCGTATCGAAGACCGCTTCCCAGCGGAGACTCTCGACTGGTTGCGAACCGCCGGACATGACGTGGAGGTCATCGGTCCTTACGAAGAGATCATGGGCCATGCCGGCGCCATTGTTCTTCATCCCGACGGTCTGATGGAAGGTGCGGCAGACCCTAGGAGCGATGGCACTGCCGCGGCCATCTAGGCTTCGATCGGCGTAAAACGCTTTTGACGAACACCTTCGATGACGACGTCTTCGAAGAACATGCCTTTCGGCCGTGCCCAGACCTTGGTTTCGTCACTCAAATCCCGATAGATCACCAGCGGTTCATGTGTTTCGGAGTGCCGCGCCTCCGCAATGATCCGATATGTGTTGCCCTTGTAGTGTCGATAGGCCGTTCCGATCATCCCCGGTCCTCGTGCTTCAGCTCAGTTCCCATGCCAGAGAATCTGGCACAGCCGAACTGCTTCACCAAGCTTCGAAGCACGGGGGGCGGTCAAACAAGCATGACTGCAGTTCCTGAGCGGCTCAGGCGGCTGCGACAGCCTTTAGGAATTCGCCGATTTCACTGCGCAGCCGCTGTGCCTGCGATGAGACGTCCGACGACGTCACCCGCACCTGGTTTGCCGCTTGCAAAGTTTCGCCTACGGCTGCACTCACAACAGACATGTTCGAGGCGGCATCTTCGGTGCTGTCGGCGGCTTTCTGGACGTTGCCGCTGATCTCCTGAGTGGCTGCGCCCTGCTGCTCAACCGCCGCGGCGATTGCATTGGTGTACTCGCTCACCTCTTTCATAGTGCTGCTGATCGCTGCAATCGCATCCACGGCATCCGTGGTTGAGACCTGGATGTCGGAAATCTGCTGGGCAATCTCCGTCGTCGCTTCAGCAGTCTGATTGGCAAGCGTCTTGACCTCAGAGGCGACGACTGCAAAGCCCTTGCCCATCTCGCCTGCACGAGCGGATTCGATGGTCGCGTTGAGAGCCAGCAGGTTTGTCTGTTCGGCTATATCCTCGATCATCGACACGACATCGCCAATCTTGCCGACGGCCGACGCGAGCGAACCCACTTTCTCATTTGTTTCGTCGGTGACTTCCGATGCCTTCGAAACGACACTTGTCGTTTGAGTAACCTGATGGCCAATCTCCTGAATGGAGGCGGTAAGCTCCTCTGCCGCGGCCGCAACGTTCTGAACGTTCGACGACGCACTCGCCGACGCTTCCGACGCGCCATTCGTCTTCTGTGACGTATTGTCTGCCGCGCCTGTTAGCGTGTCCGCACATTCCTCCATCTGATCGGTATTGGCGGAAACCGCGTTCAACACTTCCGAAACCGCACCTTCAAAACTCGTGATCAGTTCCTCAACGCGGCGCTGACGCTCCTCGTTGAGGCGCGAGTCGTTTTCAGCTGCCTTCGCAAGTCGCTGTCGCTCGGCGGCATTATCCCGGAACACCACAACAGCCTTGGTCATGTCTCCAATCTCGTCGCCTCGCTCTGCGCCTTCGAGACCAACATCAAGATTTCCGTCGGCGAGCTCGTTCATATCGTCTTCAAGTGACCTGATCGGTCTAACAATTGACCGGGTCACGGTCAGCATCACGATCAAAACCAAAAGACCAACACCGGCGGCAAGAGCACTGTCGAGGACAAACGTGAATGAAGCCGCCGATGATTTGGCTTTCGCCAGTTTCTGCAAATCTGCCGCCATCTTGTCTTCGACAACCTTGAGGCGATCTATCCGTTCCGTGCTTTTCTTGAACCACTCCGGACCCGTGACATCCTGCAGCGAGCCACCAAATACGCTCGCGTATGCAATGTTGCGTAGCCGCTGAACCTCTTCCTCTATTGCGCCCGATGTCTGCTCTGCGAAAACATTTCGCTGATCAGGCGTGGCGTAAGCATCAAAGGTGCTGAAGAAAGTTGCCTGAGCAGCACCCAGCTTGACGAACCGTTGATAAATCTTGTCGGCAAATTCACCGCGACCGAATCCGTTCGCTCCCATGGCGCGCTCGATCCCCGCACGCTCTTTGCCCTGAAGGATGGCCGCATATGCGACGACCTGGCCGAGGATTTCGCCATCCTTGGCCACGTGCTTCATGGTCTCAACTGCTGACAGAAGTTTCCCGATGAGCGGCGTGTAGTACTTGGCCATCTGCCCCACGGCTATTTCGTGGGCATCAATTTTCCCGCGAATGCCCTGGAGACCATTAAGCTGTTCACTTGCCTCGCCGATCCGACCGGCGAGTGCAGAGAATTCTTCACGGTCGCCCAGTGCTGCAAAGGCGTCGTTCAATGTGGCAAGCGACTGGTCCGACGCGCTTCGCTGCTGTGGAAGAACATCACCGAACTTGCTCCCCTTGGATCCAATGAAGCCCGCGGATACACCACGTTCCTTCTGTAACTCATGGACGAGCGCACTCACTTTCGGAGCGAACTCTGCGACCACAGCCACTGTCTCGCTTCGGTCCGCAGTGTCCTTCAATTCCAACAACAGCACGCACACAAACCCCAACATCGCAACGAGTGGAAGCGTGCACGCAAGTAATACTTTCGAACGGATCTTCAGGTCCGATAATCTAAGGGAAATGCCAAGTTTCATTCTTTTCTCCAGCCCAGCCGTCCGAGGTGCCCCAACCTTCCAGACGAACATGGCTAATCGATCACGATTCTCATTACCGGACTGTTAACAATGCTTATGAATACATTTACAAAACTTAGGAATGTATAGTTGAATGCTTATGGGCTTCTAAAATCGTTACCTACATTCCCTATTCGGACCTGCCCTTCTTCGGGCGGTTTCTCCGGTTTCTACCGATTGGCTCAGATCTACCAACTTCTGGTAGTGTGGCAATTCAGACTGGGCGGCAGGCCAATCGGTCACATTCAGGCGGGAATACGGAATGGCAGAAGCAATCAGAGTAGAAAATCAGGACGGCATCCTTCATCTGACAATGAACCGCCCGGACAAGAAGAATGCGCTTACACAGGAAATGTATGGCGCCATGGCGGACGCTATGACCGCGGCCGAAGACGACATGTCCATACGGGTCATTCTGTTCTCCGGTGCCGAGGGCAACTTCACGTCAGGCAATGACCTCCGGGACTTCCAGAACAACCCTCCCCGCGGGCCGGACGCCCCCGTCTTCAGGTTCATAACGGGACTGGCACGTTCGACAGTACCCATGGTTGCCGCCGTCGACGGATTTGCCATCGGAGTCGGCGCGACCATGCTTCTGCATTGCGACCTGGTTTTTGTTGCGGAAGACGCGCAACTCCAGATGCCTTTCGTCAATCTCGGGCTGGTTCCCGAGGCCGGATCCAGCTACCTGCTTCCCAAGCTTCTTGGGCACGCGCGCGCGGCGGAACTTCTGATGACGGGAACACCAATCAACGGAAATCGCGCTGTGGAACTGGGCATCGCAAACGCAGTTTGCGCCACCGGAACAAGCGTTACGAACGCCATGAACGCTGCACGTGAAATAGCCAAGAAGCCGCCCCGCGGCCTGCGCGCGACCAAGACGCTTCTGAAAAATGATCGCGATCAGGTGCTCGCTCAGCTTGAACGAGAATCTGCGGAGTTTACGCGGCGGCTGGCGTCGGAGGAATTTGCAGAAGCCGCCATGGCGTTCATGGAGAAGCGCGAACCCGATTTCTCCAGATTCTCATAGCCCGGACCACAGGGCACACAAGCCAGCCGGCTTCTGGCCACTTCAATCTTTCGGCGGGACCACTACCGCGTACGGTCATAACTAGGGCAGTTGTGGACAGGACGCGGCTGCCCGGCCCGATGACGGGCGCGTGCTTCCTCCGGCGTCTCCAGTTCGCCGGCCATGGCCACACCCGCCTTCCGGTCGACCGGCATCGGCTCATCGGCGTCCGGGAGCGGCATATCGGAAGCGGGGAAATAGGCTATAGACTGTTTGTCCGGATCCAGCTTCTTCTTGAGATCAAGTTCTCGGGCATTTGCCGCTTTCGCTGCGCGAGAGCGACCTTCGACAATTTCCAGATCGAACCACCATTTCTTGACCGGGTTCAGCCGACCATTACCGATCCAGTCGTCGAATCTCGCGATCAGCGCTCGCGATCGCGGCCAGTGTATTGCCATCCACAGGAACGGGCGGAACCACAGTAATCCCTCGTGATTGTACGGACAGGTCTTCATGCACCGACCGCATGCCGATCCTTTGGCATTGGTTACGCGATAGGAGGCACAACGGTGAACATCCGGCTTCCACATTTCATAGCCGTTGAACATGACCTTGCGTCCATAGGGAATCGCATCGCACGGACATTCCCGCGCGCACTTCATGCATTTCGAGCACATGTCCTGCAGGCCGAAATCAATTGGCTGATCCGCAGCAAGAGGCATGTCAGTGGTTACGACCACCGACTTGAATCGTGGGCCGACAAACGGATTGAGCACAAGCTCGCCAATTCTGGAGAGTTCGCCTAGTCCAGCTTCGAGGATGAGTGGAATATGCAGAACATCACTGTCCCGGTTCGTCTGCGCGCGGGACGAAAAGCCCAGTCGCCGGAATAGTTCAGCCATAACGCCGGCGATCTCAGCACCTCGCAGGTATGCCCGCATCGACTGAGCGCCCGAGATCCAGTCGTCGCCGCTGGAGCCCTCCATCGTCTCATGCCCCTGATCAATCAGGAGCACCACCGCCCACTTGTGCCGCACTGGAATGGGTTGCCCGTCGTCATCATGAGAGTACCAGACAAAAGGCTTGGCGCGGGTGACGCCGACAAGATCCGCACCGAGGTAATAGGCCAACGACCGGACTGCGTCGGATAGCTGTTGCGATTCCGCTTCGCCATTCACCGTTTCGGAAGCCGGCTTACCGTCCTGATGCGGAACCAGGGTGCCGATAAGAGGCGTCATGGCAGCTGCCAAGGGATGTTTCGTAGCGAACCTCGCTCGCTCCCGTTGCGCCTTCGGCCCAAGGTCCCCCTTTAAGGCGCGCTCAAAAAAGGATGCCCGTTTCGGAACTCTGGGGATTTCTTCATCAAGTATCAGCGTTGTGGTTTCAGAGACGCGTTTGACTTTCTCCATGGGATACTTGCCAAGATGCGTCGGCCGCCGTGCCTCAGCCGCACGCTCGTGCCCGGGCTTCGTACCGCCAACACCAAACCACCATCTGAGACCGCGGGCACCTCGAACTGCCCCGTCAGCGAGCGGTAAATCGTGTTCAAGATCATACTCCGTTGCCACAACCGCGAGTGAAAACCTCCCCTGAACGAACGGCGCGATCACCCCGCCGTCCTGCCACTCGGCCATTCCCGCCGCGACCGCAGCCGCTTCAAGATCAATGTCGGTATGCGTGACCATGTGTGCCCGGGCATGCCACCCCAGGTTGCGGATGTAGCCGGCGATGACGATCGCAATTTCTGCGGCCCTCAAGGCGGCTCCCCGACCTTCGTCTCCCTCCACCCACGATGAAGCCAGGTTTTCAGCTTCCGGATCGCGTCCGTGCTCGACCAGAATCACGATCAGGCTGCGCTCTGAAGACGGGGTCGACATTGAGTCGCCATTCTGGTCCTGAAGCCAGAGCGAATCATATGCCGGGCAAATCCCGACCAACGAAGCGTCGAGGAAGTAACAGGCCGCCTTCACGTCTTCTGTCGGATTCTGGGGAAGCTCCTCCAAGGGCGCTCTGTCAGTTGCGGCCTCACCATCGACAAATTCACGATAGATATTGAAGTACTTTTCGATGACCGCACCCAGCGGGCTGTCGGCGTTCGTCTTCTCAACCGGGCCATCCGGCCTATGGTGGTTTTCGCCGAACGCGGTGGCCCTCGGCAAAGTTTCCAAAGGAAACGCGCCAAGATGCACGGGGCGGTTACGGTTGGAAAAATGACGCATGCTGATCCGTTGGCGAACTGACGCTATCTTGCTAGATTAACGCCAGATTAAATAGTCAGATTATGTCGACAATGCCTGAGGAATCGAGTTTGTTATGGGAAGGCTTCCGGGATGCGGAAAGGTTGCCTCGTCGTTGACAAGACACTTGCATGCACCATCCTTATGGGTACATAAACCTCGTTGAATGGTGGGAATTCGCCTCGTAAGTTCATCGAGACGATTGCATTGTGATCAAGTTAGGTTTATTGCGTTCAGGTATTAGGTCTTTCGAATTTGTGGCATTAATTTTTGCGGATTGAATAGCCCGGGGACAAGGCGACTGCAGATCTCCCCTGATCTCAGCCGTTGCATAGCATCGCACCTTGCACCTTCGGGCTGGTGGGCTGACCGAATTCTCCTAGCCAAGTCGTGTCAGCCTGCCGGGTCGGTGGCCGGCGACCCGCAGCGCCGGCCACCGTACCTGCCCACAGCAAGGTACGGGCGGGTTACCCCGCCCTGTCCGTAAAGATTGTTCTCTCCAGCGAATCTAACATTCCAGAAATAGCGGTTGCCTATCAAGCTATGGAAAAATATAGGCCCGCCATCTGAGCGCACGCGAGACATTTGCCGCGCCGGATGCCAATAGCCCTTGGGATCAGCAGATATCGATTTCCGACAGCTGCGGATTCAGGGCTCAACCAATCCGAATTGTATTGCCTTCACCAGGGCCTGCGCCCTGGTCCGTGCCTGCAGCTTTCTGCATGCATTTGATATGTGCAGCCCCACTGTGACCGGCTGCAGCCCAATTCGCTCAGCTATCCTGTCGTTCCTCAGACCACGTGCCAACCAGAGCAAACATTCCCGCTCGCGCTCGGTTAGCTGGATCTTTTCTCTGCCAACTCGCAAGGCCAGGTTGTGCAGTCTTTCGATGGACATGATGCCGGCCAGGTGAAGGGACGTGCCATGTTCATTGAAGAACCCGTGGAAGTCTTTGGCCGAAAGATCCGTATCGAATATGAAACGTCCCCAGTCTCTGTTCGAGCGATCGTGCATCGGAAACATGACTGACGCCCGGATACCAACATCAGTCAGTGAGGCGAGATACTCCTTGAGTTTCGGGTGTATTGACGGGTTCGATTCGTCAAATGCTTGGCCGCCGAAGTAAGGGGTGACTTTCTCCCGGCAGTGTTGAGTCGCAGGGTCGGACTCGGGCAGGATCTCAGAAAGATACTCTTCCCAAACCCAGGGCGGTGTTGTCCCCAACACGACAGGATCGACGTGACCGGTGGTTACGTAGGCGCCGATATGGGTTGCCCCATAGCCGCGCATGAATTTGACCGTCTCGTCCCAGACAACTGCCCCGGAATCCGCATCGTTGATCGAGGACAGGAAATCCCAGATGCGCCCGTCAATTGCAGCGTTGAGCTCCATTACGCCCCCCAACCCTGTCCGCCGGGGATGAACTCTGGTCGACTGATCAAGGCGATACGAACCCCTCGAGCATTGCGGTCGCCAACGCTTGCTCGCGCGTCTGCGCTGACAGCTTTTTCCGAGCGTTTGACAGATGGAATTCCACAGTGACCGGCCTGACGCCCAATCTCGCCGCAATACTCTCATTCCTGAGGCCGCGTCCCAACCAGAGCAGACACTCCCTCTCACTTGGCGTCAATGGAACCGGTTCGCTGTCGTGCGTTTGGATTTGTGTCTGCAGTCGACGGAATGCCGCGACAGCGGCCAGATAAATCTTGGCGCCGAATTCCTTTTGGAATGCCTTTATGTCGCCTGGACCGAAATCTGTCGCAAAGTCGAAGATTCCCCATTCTTTGGCAACGTTGCCATGCACCGGAATCGAACAGGTCGTTCGGATGTCCACCGCCGTGATCTCTTCGAGGTAACGTCGCCTGGCTTCCGGAAGATCAGGCGACAGTCCTTCCACCGATTTGCCACCAAGATACGGCGTCACGTTATCCTTGCAATGTTCCCATGCCAGGTCGAGTTCCGGATAGATGCTTTCGAGAAACAACTCGCTCATCCACTGGGGGGTGGTCCAAAGCAATAGGGGCTCCGGCTCATTCAAGTTCAGACTGACGCCGACATGACTGGCGCCGAGGCCCGACATGAAATCAACCGTCAGGCCCCACGTCTCATCAACTCCGTCTGTCCTGGAAATAGACGTCATGAAGTCGGCAACGTCGTAGCTGACCTTCAATCCCTGCGTCATGCCTGACCGCCCTTCCCGCAGTTCAGCGCATACAAAGACCCGTCCAGATTCGTCGAATTGACAGCAACCAGCATTCTACCCTCGATGCGATACACCATTCCCGCGATGGGCCCGCACCCATGTTTATGTCTGTCGATTCGCCTTTCGGCTTCCCGCTACAAACATATACAAATTTGGGCATATACGGAACGATCGTTCCACATTTAGAACAAACTAGACTCACGATTGAATCTGGTCAGATTCCTGGTTCGGACTGAGAGTCGGCGGTCGTCCTCCAATCAATGAGAGGACCGGTGCAACCGCCCTATCCCTTGTGGGCCCACTCCCAATAGAGATCGCGGGCACGGATGCCGACCGGCCCCGGCTGCAATTGCCGATCTTCTATCCGCGTCACCGGCATGACCTTGCCATAGTTGCCTGTCGAGAAGATCTCGTCGGCATCAAGGAAATCGTTCCAGGCCATCGCCCGCTCGACGACGGTGTAGCCGGCCTTGCTCAAGAGCGAAGCAACACGTTGCCGCGTGACGCCGTTCAGGAATGTTCCATTGGGCACGGGTGTATGCGCCACGCCTTCCTTCACCATCCAGATATTCGCGGTCGCAAGTTCGGCAACATTGCCCATCGCGTCCAACATCAGAGCATTGTCAAATCCGCGGTCCTGAGCCTCCCGCAATGCGCGGCCGGAGTTCGGGTAGAGGCATGCCGCCTTGGCATTTGTCGGCGCCATTTCGTATGTCGGCCGGCGGAACGGAGACAGTGTCATTGAAAACCCGTTCGGTTCCGGGATCGGTGACTCATGGAGACACAGGCAGAACTTCGTTGTCTCGGGATCAGCGGCAACAAAACCGCCCTCCGCCCAATACATCGGGCGAACGTACAGCTCTGCTCCTGGAGCAAACTTGGAAATGCCATCTGTCGCCAGCTCCAGGATTTCGCCGACCTCATGCAATGGCTTCAGCCCCATCGCTACGGCCGAATTGTTCAGTCGCTGAAAATGGAGATCGAGATCAGGCGCAACGCCTTCGAACGCCCGCGCACCGTCAAAGACGGTCGATGCCAGCCAGGACCCGTGATCCATTGGCCCCATGATTGCCGGGTTACCTTCGTGCCATTCGCCATTGAAAAACGTCCAGGCTTGTTCGCTCATCTGAAATGCCGTCCTGTGTTTGTTGTTCGGCGCGTCGCGCCTGTTGTGCGGCGGAAGTATAGTGGTCCGCGATTGCCCTCACGATGCCGGGAAAGCGGACCAGATACAATCCCCAATGATCGCCCGTTACGCCCTCCATCCGGGTGCCTTACCAAGACCCGGATTCCGGGTTGGCACTTCAAATGAATCGGTGAAACCCAATTCCGCTAATGATATGACGCTCGCCGACAGGCACTTATGAGTACATCAGAACACAGCGCAGCCCGTCCCGGATACTGGGACTACTTTCTCCTGCTCTCACTCGCGGCAATCTGGGGCAGCAGTTTCCTTTTCATCAAGATCGGCGTCGAGTCGATTCCGCCGGCCAGCCTTACGGCCGGCCGCCTCGTTCTGGCGGCTGCGGTGATGACCGTCATTGCGCTTCTGGCGAAGCAGTCATTGCCGCGCAACCGCAGGGTGTGGATTCTCATAACAATGGCGGCTCTTTTCGGGAATGTGCTGCCTTTCACGCTCATCAGTTGGGGCGAAGAAACGGTCGACAGCGGCGTGGCTGCAATCCTGATGGCTGTAATGCCGCTTACCACCGTCTTGCTTGCTCATCTGTTCACGCACGATGAGCCGTTGACCTGGCAAAAAAGCGCTGGCGTCTGTCTTGGCCTGCTCGGCCTGATCATCCTGATCGGACCCGCAAAACTCCTTCGCCTGGGTGACGATACCGTACGCCAGCTGGCAATTGCCGGCGCAGCCTTCTGTTACGGCGTGAACGCCCTTGCGGCAAAACATCTGATCGAACTTCCCAAACGCGCGCTTGCGGCTGCCATCACGTCACTTTCCGCGCTCATCATCGTCCCGGTGTCTGTTGCCGTGGATGCGCCCTGGACGATTGCTCCGAGCAACGGGGCTCTGCTGTCAATGATCCTCCTGGGATTGCTTCACACGGCAATTGCAACACTCATCATGTTCGCGATTGTCAAACGGCAGGGAGCGTCCTTCTTCTCCCAGATGAATTTCCTCACGCCTCTCGTCGGTGTTTTTCTCGGGGCGGCGATACTTCTGGAACGTCCGCCTGCGAATGCCTATGTGGCCCTCGCCATTGTCCTGCTGGGCATTGCCGTGGCCAGAGGCCTGCGATTCAGGTAGACGCAGGTCATCCGGTTCCAAGACCTCAGGCAGCGTATCGCTTCACCGCCTCTTCATCCCAGACAATCCCGAGCCCCGGTCCCCGTGGCGTGACAGCACCATCCACGACCTCCATGCGCTCCACGAGAATGTCGCCTGCCAGATCCAGAAACTCCAGCCAGTGTGCAGTCGGTGTTACGGGCAGCACATGAGCGCTGGGTTCGACGATTGTGTGGCTCGACATCGGGATCGAAGCGGCTTCGGCCAGGCCTGCGGCACGCATCCATCCCGAGATGCCGCCGATCTTCATCAGGTCCGGCATTGCGTAATCGCACGCCCCTGCCACGATCGCCTTCGCCATGTCAGCGGGGAACCACCAATTCTCACCGGTCTGGATTGGCGCTACCGATGCCTCGCGGATGCGGGCATGGCCTTCGAAGTCTTCCGCATGGACCGGCTCTTCGACCCAATAGAGATCGAAATCCTGCAAGGCGTCTATCCGTCTTACTGTCTCAGCCACTGTCTGCGACTGGTTGTAGTCGACCATCAGGGCGACATCCGGACCAATGACATCCCTTACGCCGGCAACGAGCTGAACGTCCCGGCTCAATGTTCCATCGCCGAGTTTGATCTTGATCGCGCGAAACCCCTTCTCGACAGACGCCTCAAGGACTCGCCTGTCGTCGACGGGATCGACGATCCCGTAACTGTCATACGCCGGGATGGGCTTCGGCTCGCCTCCCAGCAGGCGGACGACGGGCTGTTCGCACGCCTTTCCAAGGGCGTCCCACAGTGCCATTTCCAGGCATGACAGCGCCATTCCGGCGATCCCCTGAACCCCCAGCAAACGGAAACTCGCCCGGAGATCACTCATGAGATCAACCGGTGCTGCCGGCTTGCCTTTCACAAGTTCGGCGACGTTATCCAGAAACGAAACAATGGGCTTGAGCGTGACCGGGGTGTAGCCGAACACGTAAGCACATCCCGTCACTCCCTGATCCATATGAACGTCGATCAGCACCAGAGGCGCGTTCAAGACTGCGCCGCTTGCCGTTCGCACGGGCCTCTCCAGTGGTGCGACTACTGGTCTGGCGGTCAGGCGGTCTATGGTGAGGTGCGTATTCGACATGAGCGGTCCCTTGCTATCCCCGATTGCGACCGGGCGTTTCATCGACGGGGAGAGAGTTAGTCACGTCAGACGAATTCTGTACACTCACTGTTCTGTATACCTCTCGAGAACAAGGTGGTGGCATGGCTGGAACGGCAAGTGAAACCAAGGCGCGCATTCTGGAATCTGCCTATGCCCTCTTTTATCGGAATGGGTTCGGGCGTGTGGGCGTCGATGAAATTGCAGAAACGGCGAACGTCACCAAACGCACGCTCTATTATCACTTCGACAGCAAGGATTCCCTGATTGCGGCGGTACTCCAACATCAGCATGCCGACTCATTGGACATGATGGCGGGTTGGATGGATGGCTCCGACGACAATGTCGTCGAGCTAATCGACAGGATTTTCGATGCACTTGGCAATTGGACAGCAACACCAAAGTGGCAAGGGTCAGGGTTCACACGTGCGGTCGTGGAGCTTTCCGGCTTGCCGGGGCATCCGGCACGGGCGATTGCCAGCCGTCACAAGGCTGCCATCGAGCAACGCGTCGCAGACAAGCTCAAAGCCTCAGGCGCGACAGACAGCCGGTCACTTGCCAAACAGATATTGTTGCTTGTGGAGGGTGCGCTCGCCCTCACGCTCATCCACGGGGGTCAAGCCTATGTTCAGGAAGCCAGGCAGGCAGCTCTCACGCTAGCAACTGAAAGCCATGTTTAGGTATGCAGCAATACGGACAGAAGTGGATCAAGAGGCGCTACGCCTCAATCTACGATGCCGGGCTTTGCTGAGATGCGATCTTGGCGGCCTCGAAAGACACCGCGTTTCCACCCAGGTAGGTTCCGGTCCAGGCGACCGTTCCCGCCAATACGGCAATTGCGATAATCGTTCCTCGTAACACGTCAACACCTCGTCGTTACGAATGCCTTGCTCCACTTGAAAGCAAGGTCGCTCTGGCACTCCGTTCCAGCGCCAGCTTGAAGCAACGATAGCAACAGCTATCGCTCAGTCTCCGAGATGTAAGTATTGCGTGTGCCGATTCAATATTCGTGGGCACACAAATGAGTAGGCCTTATCTGCCGCCCTGCTGAAATTCATTAATGTAATAGCCGTCAAGAGCCGCTGCGCTGGTTGTAAACCCGTCTGTCCCGACCAAACCGTCCCAAACCACAACTCCAGAAAATCCAATTACGGCCAACAACAACGCGGCAGCCGAAATAGCAAATTTAGACATCAATTCCCCAATACGTTCCCAGCATCATTTTCCGGACACTGGCACCTCAGCCCTGACGACATATGACGTACAGGTCTGAAAAAAATACAAACAGCTTCAACCCATCCACGAGCTGCATTTCCCTTTGCAACCCAAAATGGGGGAGACACGCCGCGCCGTGTTCTCGATTCGTGTGATACACAAGCCTTACGAAAAGAGGCTGTGGTGGTCTAGCCCAGACACCGTCTTGAAGCCAGTTTTAAACCCACTGATGCAAATTTGCCGCTGTCAGTCGTTGGATATGGTTAATTTGATCCGCATACGGTCTAATTACACTTATCCCCTCATCCGCTCACCTTTCGGATCGAAGAGGGCTTCAGAGATCATCACGGCATCGCGCAGCTCGCCCAGAATTTCGATCTGAACGTGTTGGCCATCCGCAATCAGATCATTGGGCAGAAACCCGATCGCCACCGACTTTTCGGCAAAATGCGCATAGCCGCCCGACGTAACGAAGCCCACGACATTGCCGTCATTCCAGATCGGTTCATCCGCCCAGACATCTGCGTCGTCAGCTTCAACGACAAAGGTGCATAGCCGACGCTCCGGACCAGCTGCTTTCTCCTCGGCGGCCGAAGCTTTGCCGATAAAGTCGACGGGTTTGTTGTACGCAACAAATCGATCAAGTCCGGTCTCGACCGGCATGTAATCCGGCTTGAATTCCCGCAGCCAGGAGCCGAAGGATTTCTCGAGACGCAGACTCATCATTGCCCGCATCCCGAACGGCCGAATGCCGAGGTCCTCACCCGCCTCCATCAGCGTGTTGAAGAGTGCCGGCTGCCGTGAGGCAGGAACATAAATTTCGTATCCCAGATCGCCGGTGTAGGTGACCCGCTGAATGTATGCGTCGTTAAGACCGACCTCCATCCGCCGCGCGCTCATGAACGGAAAAGCCTCGTTGGACACGTCACCGCGGGCAACACGCGCCAGAAGTTCCCTTGCCTTCGGCCCGGCAATCTGAAAGCCGATACGGTCGAGCGAAACATTCCTGATCTCGACCGAGCCGTCATCAGGCAGGTGTTGCTCGAACCAGCGCATATGAAACGCCTGGCCGCCATAGGATGCCGTAAGCTGATATGTTTCAGCGTCAATCTTGGAAACCGTGAAATCGCCGATGATGCGCCCTTTGGGACTGAGCATGGGCGTGAGCGAAATGCGACCTTCGGCCGGCATCCGCCCAGCCATGATGTAGTCGAGCCACGAACCGGTGCCCGGACCGGATACCAGGTATTTTCCGAAGTTGTGAATCTCGTTGATGCCGACGGCCGTTCTGACGGCGCGGCACTCCTCCCCGACGACGGCAAATGCGTTCGATCGTCTGAATGTCGGTGTCTCGAAGGGCTCTTCACCGTCCGGCGCAAAATAGTTGACGTGTTCCAGACCGTATCCCTGCCCAAAGACAGCATTGCGGCTGCGCCACAGGTCGTAGGCGGGCGTCGTATCGAGAGGACGAGCGGCAGGGAGCTCTTCGTTGGGATAGGAAACCGCAAATCGGCGCTGGTAATTCTCTATCACCTTCTCACGCGTATAGGCCCGCGTGCAGAAGTCGCCGAAACGGGCGACATCCATGGCGAAAACGTCGCGTGATGGCTCGCCTTCGATCATCCATTCGGCCAGCGTAAGACCGACACCGCCCCCCTGACTGAAGCCGGCCATCACGGCACAGGCGGACCAGTAGTTTCGCAGGCCGGGAACCGGACCAACCAACGGGTTGCCGTCCGGGGCAAAGGTGAAGGGTCCATTGATAACGCGCTTGATTCCGGCCTGTGCAAGGACGGGGTAGCGCTTGTAGGCATATTCGAGCGGTTCGGCGATACGGTCGAGCTTGTCAGGCAACAATTCGTGACCGAACTCCCAGGATGTTCCATCAACTGCCCAAGGCTCACATTCCTGCTCGTAAATGCCGATAACAAGCCCCTGCCCCTCTTGCCTGAGGTAACTCTCTCCCGTCGGGTCCATGACGTGCGGCAGCTCATCCTCCCGCTTAAAAACTTCGGGAATGTCGTCCGTCACAAGATACTGATGTTCCATGGGGTGAAGCGGCAGAAAGACACCGGCCATTGCGCCGACTTCGCGCGCCCACAAGCCGGCAGCATTGACCACGTGTTCGGCGTTGATCGTGCCTTTATCCGTGACAATGTCCCAGCTCCCGTCGGGCCTGGAATGAAGCTCCTGAACCGGGCAGCGCAGGTAAATCTCCGCGCCCTGCTGTCTTGCGGCCTTCGCGTACGCATGGGTCGTACCGGATGGATCGAGATGACCGTCAAGCGGGTCGTAAAGCGCTCCGAGCACCCCCTCTGTATTTGTTATCGGCGAGAGCTTTGCGATCTCCTCGGGCCCGACGATTTCCGTGTCGAGGCCCATGTACCGGTGCTTGGCACGCTCGGCTTTCAGAAAATCCATACGTTCCGGTGTCGTCGCAAGCGTGATGCCGCCCACGTGGTGAAGCCCGCAGGATTGGCCTGAGATCTCTTCAAGCTCCCGGTATAACTGGATGGTGTACCCCTGCAGGGCCGCCATGTTCGTGTCCGCGTTCAGCGTGTGAAACCCGCCTGCAGCATGCCAGGTCGACCCGGACGTCAGCTCAGACCGCTCAATAAGAACGACATCTTTCCACCCGAGCTTCGTCAGGTGATAGAGGACCGAACAGCCGACAACGCCACCACCGATTACGGCCACGCGCACGTGCGATTTCATTGATTTGATTCCCCGCTAAGTCTGAGTCGATTCAGGGGACTACCTGATTACCCTCAATCGGAACCTGAGATCGACGCGCCTATCAGAAGCCACATTGTGCTCCGCGTATAATAGATTTTTTCAATGGAACAACCGGGTTTATCGCAAGGATTTCTTTGATAATGACGTGGCGCTCCGCCCGCGAGGTTGTGGCCGTCCAAAGTGTGATGCCAAGTGCCGGGCGATTTGATGTCGCCTCGAGATCGATTGATGGAGGAATTGCGTGGTCAAGGAACTTTTCGAACACAACATCCAATGGGCGCGGGAGCGCGTTGAAGCCGACCCGGACTATTTCAATCGCCTGTCGGAGCTCCAGGCACCCCGCTACCTGTGGATCGGCTGTTCGGACAGCAGAGTTCCCGCAAACATCATTACCGGCCTGGAACCCGGCGAAGTTTTCGTTCACCGCAATGTGGCCAACCTTGTACACAGAGCGGACATCAATCTCCTGTCCGTGCTGGAGTATTCCGTGGGCGTGCTCGGCGTGACCGATATCATCGTGTGTGGCCACTACGGCTGCGGCGGCGTGATCGCGGCCATGAAGGGGGGCACCGAAGGCGCCGTCGACTACTGGCTGCAGCCCATCCGCGACGTCCTCGACTCCAGTGAGGACGAAATCATGAAGATTGAAGATCCCACAGAGCGCAGCAATCGTCTTTGTGAATTCAACGTTCAGGCACAAGTCACCGCACTCACGCGTACGCCGGTTGTAAAGGGCGCCTGGGACAAAGGCCAGAAACTCGCCATTTATGGCTGGATCTACGGCCTGTCCGATGGCCTCCTGCGCGATCTGCAATGCGGTTATGGATATGACGGCCGCGCCCTTGCCTGATTGCATTCCAGGTCGTTCAGAAGACTGTGAGGGTGCAGTCCGCCAGCCAGAATTCACGAAATTATCATGTGTCAGCCGATTGCCGTGTCTTTCGTCGTCGTCCTGACATTTTCCCGGAGACGCGCCCGACGCCCGAAATTCCTGCGACTGCGAGCACGAAGCCCGCAACAGCAAACAAAATACCTTCCATCGTCAGAGGCACGGCCGGCCGATACTCATGCCAGGCCGCAGCAGCGATATCCATCTGGGGCTCGAGGACTGCCTCGAAGACCCGTGCGACCGGACCCGAAGAAGAAAGCTCGGACTTAAGGCGCCTTAGCGTCTCATATCGCTGGATCGTGCCAAGAACCGTCTCTCCGCGGCGCCCGAGAAAAACGCTCTCGGCGGTCCTATATTCGGCGAGTGCCGACTCCCGGGTCAGCCCGGCGGCGCGAGCGTCTTCCTCAAATTGCCGAACGAACGTCTCGAGTTCATCGACTGCTCCCCCGAGGCGCTGCGCATACTGTTGAGCAAATTCCGGCAATTGCGACGTTGTCGCTCCAAACAGAAGCGCAACAATCAAGACGGGAACACGTAGCAAAATGCGCATGATCCCTCACGGGCTCCAAATTACCGCACACACCAAGGATCTGCTCGCGCGCGCATGATCCGATCACGGGCACCCCAAATGCCGAAGCAGCATACACCGCTGTCGGCAGTATCGTATTTGGTATTGTCAGAATTGAGGGTGCACGAACGTGGTGCAGACGTATTTCGGCCCGCTGAGCGGCGGCGCGCCCCGATGCCGATACATCCAGGCAACAGGAAAAAAGGCCAACCTGCCCTCAACCGGGTTGATATCGGCATCCTGATCCTCGAACTCTGTACAACCGCCATCGGCGACAGTGTTGAAATACCACTGAATGGCGAGGCAGCGCGTTCTGTTCTGCGCAGAGTTGCAGTCGATATGCCAATGAAACTGCCCTCCGACTTCGTACTTTTTGAGTCTGAACGGCTCGACATACAGGTCGTTGTGATCCGACCCCGCAAGGAACTTTGTGTCCGACTGGTAGCGGCCGAGATACTCCACGAGCGAATTTCTGAGCTGATCCTTGACGTCGGACCACCCGTCATCGGGCAAGATCAGTTCTGTGGTCTGCTTTTTTTCTTCAAACTCTGGACCCTGATTCCCGGAAACCAGACCGACCATCGAGCGGTCGTCGTTGTCGAAGCGTTGAATGATATCGTTGCACACCACTCCATCCAGAGCTTGGTCGTACCATTTGATGAATCTGTCTGTCTGTCGCACCGGAACCACTACCTCTTCTGGGTGAAGGTCAGAAATCAACGTAGCAAGCGGGGCTGAAGCCTGTCCATCAGCAGTGCCCGATTACCCTCTTGAAGCGAAAATTTGAATTAAATCAACGGGCTGAATTTGTGTCGCCTTAATAAACGTCTGGTCTACTTGCGTCGATCTGATCGAAGAGGCTAGGCGGTTGATCGATGCAATATGAGAATATCGCCGCAAGCGGCCCCGTGACGAACGAGACCATGATCCCTCCAACCCTCAGATCTTTGCTGATCCTTGGCTTCGCCATTT
Organism: Hyphomicrobiales bacterium; assembly: GCA_965198845.1. Lineage (GTDB taxonomy): Bacteria > Pseudomonadota > Alphaproteobacteria > Rhizobiales > JAJFHC01 > CBDAQD01. The sequence goes on along the minus strand of CBDAQD010000002.1, from coordinate 2,676,717 downwards.
TTTGCATTTCGGGCCTGATCTTCGGCGTGATGCAATTGCCACGGCTGCATTATGGTGAGATCAACGTCGCACAGTTCAAATCCCGGGATTTCCGCGCGCTCAGCCATAACCCGCGAGACGTCATTGCAAACTCGCTTGGTCTTGACACGCTCAATCACAAGGGGGTGAGCGGGAAGTTCGACTACGATAACCAGTCGGGCGCGATTTCCATGCATATTCGAGATCGAGACGGGAACCCGATCCCCGGCATACACGTCACCGCCAGGCTCTGGCGGCCAAACGGTCGTCCGGGACCAAAACTGCTGATGCGCCAGGACGCTACGAAGAAGTATTCGGTACCCGTTCGGGAACTGGGTGCCGGTAACTGGCGCGTGACCGTCTCGGCCTCGGATCCTAAACGGACTCACGGGACCAACCTTCTTTTCCAGATTGACAAGGATCTGCGCGTCGATTGAGCCTGCCGGACGGTATCAACGTTCCATCAAGCGGTGCAAGATGTCGGAAGTCGAAATCAGCGGATTTTCGCGAAAGCCGCAGTGAACCCGACAAGCGTGACTGGGATGGCGATCGGCTGCCGTGCGACATTCTGGAATGTGACGGTCATCGTGTTGCCGCGCTTGAGTGCTGTCAGCATGTCCTCGTCTACGCCTATTCCGGCGTAACACCCCTTCACGTCACAGGTCTCGATCTGAATTTCCTTCGTGGGGGTCTTGTCTACCTGAAGAGTCGTTCCAGCAGGCAGATAGAGGCCGAGTGGCAAATTCAGCTTCAGCTCGGGCTTGAGTGTTTTGACGGGCAATTCGACAAGAACCGACATAAGAAGAGCGCCGGTCTTGTTCCGCTTGATTCTCTGAATGACGTGGCAGGCGGACGTTTGTCCGTTGTTGTCAGTTACACACCGGGCCGACCAATTGGTTTCGGGAGGCTTCTTTTCGGCGACCAGCCGCTTCGGTTCAGGCGTTGCTTCAGCCGTCTCGGGAACAGGCGGTTTTTCAACAGGCACGACCGGCGCTGACTGGATCGATTGTTTGGCCAGTTCCTGGCCTTCTGCATGCGCAGTCGACAGTCCGAACCCGGCGGCACAGACCACGCCGCATAAAGCCAACACGCCTGCGGCGGCAAGGGTCTTCATTGTCGTGAAAGGTCGCAGTTGCGTCATTGCGGAACGCGGCACAAAACCCCCTAAACAAACATAGTGTCACATTATAACAATAAATGTGGCAATGCACATCAATTGGCGAGCGTCCAAGCGTCGCGGCAGCAGAGCCGCAAATTCGCGAATGCAGGCGCCTTTTTCGCGTCCTAGGAGACCCTCAAGACCGCAGCAGATGCTCTACTGCACGCGCTATCGCAAAAATGTGACTGTCGCACCCGTTCGGTGCCATGAGCATGAGCCCGACCGGTGCTGATTCGGGCTCATGGCAAGGCAGTGAAATCGCACAACAGTCGAGAAAATTGCCGACGGCGGTATTGCGCAACATTCTGAGGTTTGTTTTCACGTAGTGATCTTCATCCTCATCGAGTGGCGCAATCTCGGGCGCGATGGCCGCGCATGTCGGCAGAATGAATGCATCAAACGGCGCGGCAGCACGCACAAATCGGGCAATCATGTCCTTCCGCCGGTCAAGCGTCCGGATGTAGTCGGCTGCAGACTGGGTCGCGCCGGTCAATATGCGGTTGCGCACCCTCTGATCGTATTTGTCTCCGTTCTCCTCAATCTGGTCCAGGTGCAGCGCGTATGCTTCGGCGGAGGCTATGCCGCCCTTATCGTTGATCGCCGGTAGATCTGCCCATTCCCTACAGGCGACGTCTTCAATGACGGCGCCAGCCTGCGAAAGACGGTCGAGACTATTCGAGAATGCTGAGGCGACATCGTTATCGAGGTCGTCGAGGACCAAAGCTTGAGGGACACCGAGTCGGAGACCTTTGGGACCAATCGGCTCCGGCGCGCAGATCGGCTGCGACGCCATTGCTGCGTCCAGCAGTGCACAGCATTCGACCGAACGGCCGAACGGTCCTATGGAGTCGAGCGAAGACGCCAGAGGATATGCCCCGGTCAACGGAATTCGCCCCGTAGACGGCTTGTATCCGACGACTCCGCAGCAGTGCGCCGGAATTCGGCAAGATCCGCCCGTATCGCTCCCAATCGCGGCAACGGCCATGCCGTCGGCAACAGACACTGCCGCACCCGATGACGACCCGCCCGGGATGCGCCCGGTTTCATGGTCCCAAGGGCTCGACGGCGTACCGTAGTGCGCATTCAGTCCGAGGCCGGAAAATGCAAACTCGGTCATGTTCGTGCGACCGACCACAATCATTCCGGCACCACGAAGTCGGGCGACCGCTGGGCAATCCTGCTTTGCGGGCTCCCCGTCAAGCAGTCGAGAGCCTGCACGCGTGACCTGGCCGGACACATCGAACAGATCCTTTACCGACAGGGGAATTCCGGCGAGTGGCGACAGCGACACGCCCTTATCGCGCAGGCGATCAATGCGATCCGCTTCGGCTCTGGCACCATCGGTGTCGACAAGCAGGAACGTCCGCGCACCCTCGCCGTTCTCATCGGCGATTCGATTGAGACACTCCTCCACCAGTCCGCGGGCGGTTGCCTTGCCCGCGGCCAGGTCGCGGCCAAGTTCGGTTATTTTCTTCATTTCGGCTATTCCGTCGGTTTCGTGCGGTCGCGCGCACTATGCCCGACAGATTGCCGCTAGAAAAGATTCCAAGTTCCGGCGTCCGGAACTTCGCCGCTTTTTTATGCAAGCTGCGGTTTGGGCGTCAGTGAATTCTGTCCCCGTTCCGGGTTCGGTTCCACGTCAATCCCAAGCAAATCGCCAAGTTGATCGGCACCACCCACGTAATTTCCGTCGATCCAGATCTGGGGAACCGTAATCGGCGTCTTGGGACCGACGATCGGCTTCACGCGTCCCAGCATCTCGTAAAGGGCACGCGGGTTCTTGACCACGTCGTGATACTGATAATCGGTGCCTGCAGCGGCAAGATACGCCTTTGCGCGACTGCAATGCGGGCAGGTCTCCTTGCCGTAGAGATGATGTCCGGACACGCCGGTGTTGTTGACATGTGCCGCAATGATCGCCTCGGTCAGCACGCCCCTGTTGAGTGCATGCCCCTGGCTAACGACCTTGCCGTCTACCATGACGATCGGTGCATGCCAGCCGCCGGCCATGAGCGGACGCCACCATTCGGACAGCCATTCGCGAATTTCCAGCTCAACCGGGACGCCCGCCAGTTCATTCTCCAGAGTGTCCTTGATGACATCGAGCGTCAGGGAACATTCCCCGCAGGGGATCTTGACACTGAACGGTCCCCAACTGCCCGCCCACCTATAAAGCGTTAGCTGTACTGGTTTACTGGTCATCTCGGCCTCCCTCGTGAAACTTGGTGTCAGCTTCAGAACTCAGTTGCGTCGTCGTTGCAACCCTGTGATCCGATGCTTGCTGATGTGGTAGGCCGTGTACGGAATGCCATGCAATTCCGCGTGATTGGAATGTGAACACTCTGTGACATGCAGCACACGCAATGCTGCGTTGCAGCAAAACATCTACCCAAATCAGATGCGCTGCACATATCGTTGGGACGTCAAGGGAGAAATGAGAAGCACTTTTAACGGTACCCAACCGAGGAATTTAGTATGGCTACTACCTACTCCCCTTCTACATCCTTCCGTCCGCTCGCCGCGATCGGCGCGGCATTGCGCAACGCATTCGAAGCTGTCGTCGAGGCCCGCTCTCTGGCCGGACGGCGCTATGTGGACGACTTCCTTCAGTCGCTGAGCGACGGTCAGTTGAAGGAATACGGATTCAGCGCTCATCAGATTGCCAAGATCCGCGAAGGCCACTCCATCATCAGCATTCGCTAACAACTTCCACAATCAGCCGGTGCGGCGCATTAACTCCTCTCCGTTTCGAACAGCGAGCAGTGTGCCCTCCGGCAGTTCCTCCCATCCCTCGTCATCAAGCGGCACACTGGCAAAGAGAACGGTCTTCAGGTCGCAGCGCTCAAGTTTCAGACCGTCACAGAACCATTCGTCGCCGATACCGCACGTCATGCAGTTCTTGATGCAGAGGCCAGGAGGCCGAGGGTCGCTGAAACCATCAGCTTCCTCATGGACGCGCTTGTGTGCGTGAACGAATAGCGCATCACCATCCGAATAAAGGAAGTTTGCACTACCCAGTTCGCGCATTTGGGAGGCGAATTCGGAGAAGATGCCGAACCGGTCCCGCAGTTCGGGAACCTCGCGTTCCGATCGCCACAACTCGCGCATGCGGTCCATGAGAATGCAGAACGCCAGTTCGGAATCCGTTTCTCCAACCGGCTGATAACTCAGGCGGCCATTCGGATGACGGTCATGCAGCCCCTTGATCGTCCCGTTGTGCGCGAGGATGTGCACTCGTCCACCGAGTGCGCGTCTGAAAGGATGCGTATTGCGCAGCTTCGGCTCTCCAACGGTTGCAAGGCGCACATGTGCGATCACGCAATGGCTTTCGAGCGGCTGATCAGCAATGAATTTCACCCAGGGACTATCATGTGCGGGCTCCGGCTCCTTGATTACGAGCGCCTCTCTGTCCTGCAGATAGGCAATGCCCCAGCCTGACCGGTTCTGATGGGTGAGTCCTCCGTGCTTGGAAAACTCTGACAGGGAATAGCTGACGCTGGTCGGCGTCTCGGATGACATCGCAAACAATTCGCACATGATCGCTCCATTCAAGGCAGGACAAGTCCGGGTGGAGACCTGTTAACCGGAATGAGGTACCATGCCTGCCTGATCACGGTCATTTCAACAAATGGCTGGCACTGTCCCGGGGCACATCACGAGACCAAAGACGGCAACCAAACAGGCGCAACAGCGGCATGTTCTTCTATCTGTCGAAGATAATCGGGGCATTGATCACGCCAACCAATTTTCTTGCGCTTGTCATCCTGTTTGCGACGGTACTCTGCTGGACCCGATGGCTGAATTTCGGTCGTTCCCTTCTCATCATTGCCGGTTTCGGCTTCGCGGCCTTTACGGTTCTGGGAGTTGGACAGACGCTCGTTGCGCCGCTGGAGAACCGGTTCCCGGCCAAACCGATTCTGGCCCGTGCCCCCGATGGAATCATTCTGCTCGGCGGGCCGATCGACGGGCCTCTGACGGAGTCGCGCGACCAGGTCGCGACTTTTCAGAGTGCCGAACGATACTTCGAGTTTGTGCGACTGATGCGACGCTATCCACAGGCCAGAGGCCTCGTCAGCGGCGGACTCGGATCCATAAGCCAACAGTCGCGCGGTGAGGCTTACCACGCAAAGCGGTTGCTGAATGAACTCGGCTTCGACACGTCGCGCGTCATGTTCGAATTGGACTCACGGAACACCGAGGAGAATGTCCTGTTTTCGAAGCGACTGGCGAACCCCAAACCCGATGACCTCTGGCTTGTGGTCACGTCTGCCCACCATATGCCCCGCGCCATCGGAATCTTCAGGAAACAGAACTGGTCGGTCGTCCCCTGGCCCGTCGACTATCGCTCGCACGGACCGAAGGGCCGCCGTCAATGGGTCTTCTTCGGCGGCGAAGCACTCGATCTGGTGGATACGGCGGTGAAGGAGTGGATAGGGCTTACGGCCTACTACTTCACGGACCGGACGACCGAATGGTTCCCGGAGAACAGGACTTCCTCGGCCAAAGCGGCCAGTCCCACGGAAGCATCGATAAGCAACTGATGTCTCTCAACTCGCGGACCGGTCCCCTGCCCGCACAATCGGAAACCAGTCGGTTCTGAGTTTTTCTCCGGCCCGCATGCCATGACCCGGGAATGGCGGCGATGTCCGGCCTGGACGGTCTACGTAGCGGACATCGTCTCCAACCCACCGCATGGAAAAGGCTCTGCGGCGGCGCGCTGACGGATTGGCGCGCGCTCCATGGACCGTGCGGAAATGGAAGAGCACTGCATCTCCCGGCTCCATCGTCCACTCGATTACGGGGAAGCGATCCGGTTCGGAGTCGGGATCCGGGACCGGAAGATATTCGTCGGCGCGACCATAGAAGTCAGAGTCGTCGAGCCAGCGAACGGGAAGCACCATCCGGTCCCATTTGTGCGACCCCGAAATGAACCGCAGGGTCGCATCTTCGACCGGATCCACGGGGATCCAGAAACTAACCATCTGTGTTCCGTCGACAAAATAGTAGGGGATATCCTGATGCCACGGCGTCGCCTTGGACGTCCCGCCTTCCTTGACAAGAACATGATCGTGGAAGAATTGCGCCGTCTCGGAGCGCATCACGCGTGCGGCGATCTCAGCTGCGGGCGACTGTTCGACGAGTTCAACGAACTCGGGAATGCGCTGCCAGTTGCAATAGTCGTCAAAGAACCGCCCAGTATCGCCAGGTTGCAGGTTTTCTGCTGCATATTCGCCGGGCTCCGCCATGTTACGTTCGATACCCGCCGCAATGACATCCACCCAGTCTGAGAAAGCACCGCGCAGACACACTGCACCATCGCGCTCGTACGACAGAACGTCTTCTTCCGAAACTGTCGCCGCTGATTGTTTGTCCTGAACTTCAGCCATGTCCAACCGGCTCTTCATATTTGCACTCCAGGGTAATTTCGCCTGACTTGGACGACACTGCAAGGAATTGCATTGCGCACCTCGTGCTTGCGCTCAACGGTCAGCCAATGTCAGTCTCGAACCCTCCGGGAGGTGTCAATGACGGACGATCTGAAATGGCTCACAGCCATCGAGCTGTTGGATGGGTATCGCGGCGGTCGGCTCTCGCCGGTTGAAGTGACGAGGGCGGCCCTCGACAGGATCGAGGCTGTCGATGAGCAGCTAAACAGCTTCTGTCTGGTCGACGCAGAAGCGGCGCTGGACCAGGCGCGCGCATCGGAGGCACGTTGGCGCGATGGCAATCCCGTAGGCGCCGTCGACGGCGTTCCCACATTGATCAAGGACCTGCTTGTCACCAAAGGCTGGCCAACCCTACGCGGGTCGCGCACCGTCGACCCGGCCGGCCCATGGAACGATGATGCTCCAACCGTCGCCCGTCTTCGGGAACACGGTGCGGTATTTCTTGGAAAAACGACGACGCCCGAATTTGGATGGAAGGGCATCACCGACTCGCCGCTGACCGGCATCACCCGCAACCCCTGGGATCTATCGAAAACCCCAGGCGGATCGAGCGGCGGATCTTCGGCGGCCGTCGCAGCCGGCATCGCGCCTCTTTCGTTGGGAACCGATGGCGGCGGCTCCATTCGCATTCCGGCCGGCTTCAGCGGCATCTTCGGACACAAGCCAAGCTTTGGCCGGGTGCCGGCGTGGCCCCTGAGCCCGTTTGGCACAGTTGCCCATGTCGGGCCCATGACACGGACCGTGGAAGATTCAGCGCTCATGCTGAACGTGATATCCGAGCCGGATGCACGCGACTGGCATGCCCTGCCCTATGACGGCACGGATTATCTCGATGGTTTGAAAAACGGGATCAGCGGTCTGAAAATCGCCTATAGCGCAAACCTTGGTTATATCGACGTCGACCCGGAGATTGCTGAGCTGGTGGCCTCAGCGGTTCGGACACTTGCCGATCTGGGCGCGAATGTCGTCGAGGTCGATCCGGGCTTCGACGACCCTGCCGATACATTCCGGACGATCTGGTGGACCGGCGCCTACGCCCTGCTCGGCAAACTCGACGAACAAAAGATCGCATTGCTCGACCCCGATCTTGCAGAGGTGGTCGAGGAGGCACGATCACTCACATTGGACGACTTCCTGGACGCGACGGCCGCGCGGGGTGCTCTTGGCCAGCACATGCGCGAGTTCATGGTCGACTACGATCTTCTCGTCACGCCGAGCCTTCCCATTCCCGCATTCGAAGCCGGCCAACTGGCGCCGGTTCGCGATGACGGCGGCAAGTGGACGAACTGGACTCCGTTCTCATTCCTGTTCAATCTGACCCAGCAGCCGGCCGCAAGCGTGCCGTGCGGCTTTACGAGCGCAGGCTTGCCGGCCGGACTTCACCTCGTCGGTCGAATGCACGACGATGTCACGGTGCTGAGGGCAGCCTACGCTTACGAACAGGCCCATGACTGGCACCTTCAACATCCATCCCTGTGAAACCGCATGGGCGCATTGATTGCTTCAAGAAACATGATGAAACCCATCAATATGTTTCACTTTTTGCAATGACTACAACGCCTTAGATTCGATAACAGACAAATCGATTCAAGGCGGTTACCGATGCCGATTCAATACAAACCCAATCCGACTTCCGACTGGCGCGTCAAATTCGCTTTTCGTGTCGACTTCACCAATGGCGGATATGTCGAAGGCCGCGACTTCCTGCTCGATATTGAAGCGGACGATGTCAGCGACGAAGACCTCAAGGAGATGCTGGTCGACGCCATGAACTTGCTCAAGGCCGGCCCGGTGACATTGTTTTCGAAGGAAATCGTTCGGCGCGGCGCACACAACGACGCCGTACCAGCTTCGTCCTGAGCGCTGCTATTCCATACACCTCGGGCATGGTCTGAAATTGGTCCAAGACTATATTGACCCTCGTTGGCGCTGCGAATTCTTAGCCTGCACCAACGGAACCGAAATTGTCTGACTGAACGAGGCCGTAATGAGCTGGCAGCCTGGTGACGACCCCAAATGCACCTCCGATGAAGACCCCAATCTGATCGAAACTGTTATCGTCCCTCGCGCCCGAGACCTAGGCGGCTTCGAGGTGCGGCGCGCACTGCCTTCGGCCCGCCGTCAGATGGTCGGTCCTTTCATATTCTGGGACCAGATGGGTCCATCGGAATTCCTCATTGGTGACGGCATCGACGTCCGTCCTCATCCGCACATCGGTCTGGCGACCGTCACCTATCTGTTCGATGGGGAAATCAGACATCGCGACAGTCTCGGAACCGACCTCTCGATCCGCCCCGGAGAAGTGAACTGGATGACTGCCGGCAAAGGCATTGTTCATTCCGAACGAACCGACGAACCCGTGAGGCAGTCCCATTCAAACCTGTTCGGCATACAGAGCTGGGTCGCCCTTCCGCAAAACGCGGAGGAAACCGATCCAGGATTTGCTCATCACGGGACTGACGACCTGCCCCTGATCGAGGGCGAAGGCAAGACGGTTCGCGTCATCGCCGGTGAAATGTTCGGCGAGCGATCACCGGTCAGAACCTTCAGCGATATGTTCTACGCGGATGCCGTGCTAGAGGCTGGTGCGCAGTTGCCGCTGAGCGCTGACCACGAGGAGCGCGGCATATATGTCGTCGACGGCAGCATCGAGATTGCCGGTGACGTGCATGAGGCAGGACGGCTGCTTGTCTTCAACCCGGGAGACGAGATTACAGTCATCGCCAGAACACCAGCGAGGATCATGCTTCTCGGCGGGGAGCCAATGGACGGACAGCGGTACATCTGGTGGAACTTTGTCTCAAGCTCGAAGGATCGCATAGATCAGGCGAAGGCCGACTGGAAGGCCGGACGTTTTGAGATTGTCCCGGGCGACGAGACGGAGTTCATCCCCTTGCCTGAAAAATGAGCCGCGCGTTAGCGGTAAGGTCCTTAAGGCGCGTTCGCTGCTGCCCCGCGTCGTCAAAGTTCGCTGGCGACAACCACTCGAGGAAAGCGGCTTTTAACGATGGCCATTCCTTGTCCGTGATCGAGAGCCAGGCCGTATCACGGTTTCGCCCCTTGTAGATGGTCGCCTGCCGGAAAATCCCCTCAAATTCGAAGCCCAGGCGGAGGGCGGCATTCCGCGAAGCGGCGTTGAGCGCATCGCATTTCCACTCGTACCGGCGGTAGCCCAACTCATCGAAAACACGCTGCATCATCAAATACATCGCCTCTGTCGACGCTTTGGTTCTCTGCAGCAAGGGCGAATAGGCAATGTGGCCGACCTCGATCACGCCGACCGCAGGCGTAATGCGCAGGTAGCTGGCGAGACCGACGGCTTTTCCAGACGCATTATCAATGACCGCATGAAACAGCGGGTCATCCTGAAGGCAGGTTTCTTCCAGCCAGGATCTGTATCCGGCAGTACTCTCGAACGGACCATAGGGCAGATAGGACCACATGCGCCCTTCCGTATCGCGCATGTTTGCGTCATGGAGATCGGCTGAATGCCGTTCCGGGTCAACCGGTTCGACACGGCAATACTGCCCTTCCATGGGCGTCCTCGGAGGCGGGTTCCGCGGTTGCCAGTCAGCCACCTCAAAGCCGATCGGTTGACCAAACCTGTCCGTATTCTGAACCATCACATTTACCACGCGCTCTGCAAACTCGGCATGCAACCTACAACGCCATGCGGTTCACCCAATACCCAATACGCCTTCGGACGGCAGGGCCAATTTTTGCCGGCCTCAAATCCACGTCGACTTGAACTTCGCCTCCATTCAGGTCAAAAGTTCACGCTATACGGACAAGGCAACTGATCTCGATCTGAAATGATACGCAACGAAACAAACGCCAACGGAGAGCGCCTCCGGATCGCCGTTCTTGAGGCCGGCCGCAACCGTCCGGCGCTTGAGGACCGGTTTGGCACCTTCGCAGACTCCTTCGATCGCTATCTTGATCCCGAAGGCAATACGTTCTCGTTTCACGACTACGCAGCCTATGAAGGCGTACTGCCCGACGCTCCGGATGCCTATGACGGATTCATCGTAACCGGGAGTGCGGCAAACGCGTTTGATGATGACGCGTGGATCACCGAACTCGGTAAGTTTGTCAGGCAAGCGGCGGAAGCCCGTCCCGTCGTCGGCATCTGCTTTGGCCACCAACTGATTGCGCGAGCCTTCGGCGGCACAGTTGAGCGTGCCACAGAGGGTTGGGGAATTGGCGTCCACACCTACGACGTCGTCGAAACACGCGAATGGATGGACCCATCACTCAGCCGGTTCCGGCTGGTGGTGTCGCATCAGGATCAGGTTGTCGAAGCGCCTGAAGAAGCGACCGTTCTTGCGAGCAGCGCGTTCTGCCCGATAGCGGCAATGCAAATCGGTGAGAATGTGATGACAATGCAGGCGCACCCGGAAGCCCCGCCTGACTATGCCAGCGCGGTGTATGAACTGCGCCGCGACATCATCGGTCATGACTACGTCAACGCCGCGAACGCGAGCTTGAATGGCGAGATTGATGCAGAGGCCGTAGAGCGCTGGATCTCACGCTTTCTTTCCGGCCAGCGGCATAACTAGACTCACGGCAGGTCGGATCGTTTCAGAGATCGAGCCCGTATTCCCGCACTATCGCAAGAGCAACGAACAGGTCGAGATGACCGCCGCCGCCGTTCTTGAAAAGCGTGATCGCTGATCCAGACGACCGGCCCGGATGTTCGCCCCGACAAAGCTGATACAAGTCCGCGAGGACATCGGCTTCTACAATCGCACCGTTGGAGATCGGAATTGCGAGATCGCCGGTCGCCTGGACTGTCATCTCGCGGCTGTCGACGAAAAGCTCCGAGCGGACAACGGCTTCATCGTCCGCCTCACGCATTTCCGGCTTGAAGCTACCAACAAGATCCACATGAGTTCCCGGTGTCAGCCACGTACCCCTGATCAATGGGTCCGTGGATGCCGTTGCGCAACACACGATGTCGGCCTCGCGGACGGCGCTCTCAAGTCCGGCATCGTCAATCACGTCCATCTGCAGACCGTCAGCGAGCGCCCTGGCCTTGTCGGCCGATCTGTTCCAGATGCCAACGTGGTCGATCGAGGGTCGGACGGCACGATGCGCCGTGACGAGGTACCGGCTAAGGGCCCCTGCGCCAATCATGACAAGACGCCGAGACTTTTCCCTCGCAAGTATGGACGTTGCCAACGCGGAATCGGCAGCGGTCTTGACGTAAGTCAGCGCCGTCCCGTCGAGTTGGGCAACCGGCGTCCCATTCCGGCCATCGAACAGGTGATAGACCGCCTGAATGTTCGGCACCCCGCTGCCGCTCTGCTCGTTACCGGGCATGACCGATGCCAGCTTGACACCGATGGCCCTGCCCGGCAGCCAGGCCGGGAGCGCGAGAAAGCTGTCCGACTCATGCGTCAGCAGGCTCTTTGTTGAAAGCGGGACTGCCCCTGCGTGCATCTCCCGGAGTACGTCGACGAGGATCGCAGTTTCGACAGCGTGAATCTGTTCGGCGGAGAGGATCATCATCACGCCATATTACGCCGTCACGGCCGACTGGCAATCATCGGCCGGCGTCAGCTCTTACTGGAAATGCGGGCTGCCCGCAATCCACGGACGCACGCCCAGCCGCTCAAATCCCTGATGGGCCGCCTCAAGCTCGGGGTCGATGGAAAAAGACTTCCTGAAATCGCCCAGAGCCCGTTCCCACTCCCCGCGCCGAATGTGAACAAACCCGCGCAGCGCATAGACGCGTGCATCCTTCGGGTTCTTCTTGACGGCCCGGTCGGCATCAGCGAGCGCTACGGCGAGTTCATCTCCCTCGCGTTTTGGCGTAGGCGAATCCGGAACGGATTTGCTGGTGCCGTTGGTTTCCTCGCCGAAATCTGGCGAATGATCTGAGACAGCGACCACATCCGTGGCGACTGTATCTGATGCCTGTTCGACGACACGCTCGCCCGCACCTGCGTCATGCTCCGGCACCGCTGCGGACTTTACCGCGACATCCTGGATCTCACTCTCGGGCGGGATAGTTCGCTCCGGCCCTTGGGCCTTGCCCGCGACATCTGTGGCCGGCTCCGTCTCAACGCTGTCCACCGATGGTGCAGGTTCGGGGGCTGAAACGGATACGCGACCGCTTTCTCGCGGCGGCTCGCTCTCCGGCAGTTCAATTTCCAACGGGCTCCGCGAGACCTCCTTCCGCAGCTTTGCCGGTGCGTTCTCTCCCTGCTGCATTGTTCCCGCAATCACCCGCTGGCAATGCGATCTGCGCTGTTTGAGCTCAAGGTTGCCCGGGTCAAGAGACAACGCGGTCTCGAACGCGCGCAGAGCCTCGACAAACTTGTCCTGTTCACACAAGACGCTGCCGATCCGCTCATGCGCGTCAGCATTTTCGGGATCCAGTGCGACAACTTTCCGGAAGTCGATCAACGCCTCGTCCAGTTCCTCGGCTGTTTCGAGCAACAACGCCCGGTTGAAATAGGCTCCCACATCTTCCGGATTCAATTCGATGGATCGCTGATAGTCCGCCAGTGCCCTTTCCGTTTCACCGAGTTCGGCAAAGATGCAGCCCCTGGAGAAATGACAGTCCGCATCATCCGGCTTCAAGGTCAACGCCCTGGTGTAGTCGGACTTGGCCAGATCGTACCGCTGGTCGAGCGCATGGATATACGCCCTGCCCTGATACGCTTCGGCGAATTGGTCGTTCAGATCCAGAGCCCGGTCAAAGTCCTTCAGTGCGCGCGGGTAATCTTCCATGTGCGTGAAGGCTGTCGCACGACCGTATATGGCTTCGGCGTTCAACGGTTCAAAGCTTATTGCCTTCGAATAGTCGTCGATCGCGCGCTCGAGATCCCCTTGCGCTTCACGGCTTGCGGCACGTCCCAGAAGTGCGGCCATATGATTGTTCGACAGCGCAACCACGTTGTCATAATTCAGGATCGCCTCATCGTGGCGACCAAGTGCGTGGTAGGCACCGGCGCGATGAAAATAGGCCGAAAGGCGCTCATCCCTGCTTTCCGATTGCTCGGTCAATGCGTGTGTAAGGTCAAGGATCGCTTCTTCGTGGCGCTCGATGTGCGCGGCCGCTATCCCGCGAGCAAGATGACCTCCCGGGAAATCCGAGCGTGCCCGTATCACCGCATCAAAATCACTCCAGGCCGCAGCGTGATTTTCGAGGCCGGCGTGAATCTGACCGCGGGCAAACCTCGCATCGGCATCGTTGTCGATCTTGATTGCTGCCCCCAGATCCGACAGCGCATCATGCGCCCGGCCAACCATTTCATACGCCCGGGCACGATCGATGTAGAAAGTCGTATTTGCGGGATTGAGTTCGATTGCCCTGCCGTAGTCGGCAATGGCCTCTTCGATCCACCCCTCCGCCGCAAGCGCGAGCCCCCTTGCGTGGTAAGACCCGGCGCGCGCCGGTTCAAGCTTGATCACCTGGTTCAGCAGCGCAATTGCATCGCCATGGCGTCCTTCAGCCTGCGCAAGCATGCCTTCTCTGGTCAAACGCTCAATTTCGGCCTGCTTGTCCCGCGGTTCCTGCGTCCGTACAAGATCTTCCCTGGCAGGAATGACCGAAATGACGGCTTCAACATCAGCCGATTTGGCGGCTGGCTTCGATGGTCCGGAGGGCTCCTTCGCCCTGTGCTCCGACAATTGCTCGATCTGGCTTTCAGCCTGCTGCTTCTTGTGCGCCTCTTCGATGGACTCGATGCGCTCAGTACCGCCGACAGTCTCGACCTCGGCCCTGCGCAAATCGTCGTCCGCCTCCGTCTCCCGGCCCAGAGCCCGATAGGCTTCCGAGCGCCTGCGGTATGCCTCTATCAGCTTGCCGTCCAGCTCAATGGCCCGGGTGAATGAGTCAATGGCCCGCGCATGGTTTCCGCATTCCACAAAGGCAATGCCGAGACTCTGGTGGGCCTGGGCCAGCGATGGATCGCACTCCAAAGCCGTTTCGAATTCGGCGATCGCTTCTTCCATGCGCTTTGTCGCCATGAACGCAGTGCCCCGCAGATGGTGCGCCGAGGCATCGTTGGGCGCCAGCGCCACCATCTTTGAGAAATCGGTCAAGGCCTGGGGGTGCTGGCCGTGTATTCCGTAGATCGTGCCACGCCCGCGATATGCCTCCGCCAACGTCGGGTCCAGTACGATTGCGGTACCGAAGTCTGAAAATGCGCGGTGATACCGCCGCCGGCGCGCATAGGCTGCGCCCCGGTTCTGATATGCGAGCGGATTGTCGGGGTCGAGTTCGATCGCCTTGCTCAGATCCGCGATAGCCTGATTGATGCGACCCGTTTCGAGATAAATCGCGCCACGCCTGCGATGCGCCTCCGCGTTATCCGGCGCGATCGCTATGGCATCACTGAGATCCTTCAGAGCGAGACGGAATTGCGCCGTCTTCTCATATATTTCCGCTCGACTGATGTGAATTGTTGCGAGCGGGTTTTTTGTTGGGGTGTCATCGACACCATCAACATCCTTTTCCTCGCGATTGCGTGTCATCTGGGCAAGCCGGCGCATGGGGTGCAAGGCATTTCGTGGCCCCAATTCGAGCGCCTTCGTCAGATCCGAGACAGCCTGATCGTATTCGGCCTTCAGACCGAGAACACGGCCTCTGTAATGGAACGCTTCAGAATTGTTTGATGTACGCTCAATGACCCAGGAGAAATCTGCTAGCGCATTGTCCAGATCGCCTGCCTCAAGGAAGGCGATCCCGCGCCTGATATGCGCCCGTCGGACACTATCTGGATCGAACAGCCCCGAATCGATCAGCCGGCTGCAATCTGAGATCGCGGATTTAGATACTTCGCCTGCACACGGTATAACCGTGTCCGCCATGGCAGGCCCGGAAAGACTGAACCACAACATGAACGCAAACTGTCCACACTACAAAACCCGCCCTGCCCTGAAATTCATACTGCGATGGCCGAATCTACAACGCAAGGTGGCAATGGCGAGATGTGACATTTTTTCACCAGAATTTGCCGAATTCGTGTCATTCCGGGTACTTAGGGACTCCCTTCAGCATCGCTGATTTTGTTTCGATGGATCCTGCCAGGACAAAAATCAATCCAAAACGAATCACTTTGCCGCAATCTCCGGTTGTGGATTGCGATCTTCGTCGAGGATTTCGCGCAAGCTGACGAGCGCCGGCAGCACACCTTCGATCTCTTTCAGATCAATCAGATCGGAAAGACGGTCCAGATGCGGCGCCAGCGCGCTTACGGCGTCGGCCCGCGCACGGGCGCCCGCCTCCGTAATTGTCACCCGTTTGCCGCGACCGTCCCGCGGATCCGGCGTAATCTCGATATACCCTTTTGCCTCGAGCTTCTGAAGCGTGTTGGTCATTGCGCCCCTGGTGACCTGAAATGCGCTGGCGAGTTCCGCGGGGCTACGCACACCGCCGAGCCGAACGAAATGATTCAGGACAGTAAACTGCGATAGCTTCATTCCGCCCGGCATTACGCGCTCAAATGCGTTTCGCGAAAGCTGCTCGATAATGCCGATCTCGTTGAAGAACCGGAACAGAACCGGGTCTTGAGACGGCGCGGTCTTCTTTTTGCTCATGCATTGCGTATCCTGCTCGCCGCGGGCCAGCGCGGGCTTGCCGCTACCTCCGGACCATAGCCGAGTCGCGCGAGCATCTGAATGCGCGACGGCGCGGAGATCTTCAGGGTCTCGTGCAACTGATCATAGGTTTCGCTCATCTCCGGGTATTCCTGAAGCGCCTGGCTTACAGGATGCATCGCCAGACCCATTTCGGTTGCCTTCAGGTTGGCCCGCACATAGTGCGCGCCCGCATTGAGTTGCTCTATCCGGCTATCGTCGGCCGACACGATCCACAGGAAAGCCATGCTCGTTTCCAATATCGGCCGATACATGTCCAAACCCTGCTGGTATGCCGACGATGTCATATCGGCGAGCGTTTCGTGGGTCAGGATCCCGACCCTGTTCAACGTTTCAAGCATTGGGCCGCCGAGGTCTATTCCGTCCGGATTCGCTTCGATTTGCGCCTTCCCGATGCGCATGAGGTCCACGCTTTCCATGTAGGTGCGCGGCGTCTTTACCTCGATCTCGAAGGCGTTCCAGGTCAGACCGCGCAATGTGTCTACAGTTGACCTGTCCGCAGTAACCGCTGCTCCTTTCCCCGACGCACCGGAAAGTGCCTGCAGCGCGTCCGTTCCTACCTCACGCGCGGTGTCAAACGGTTCCTTTGTCGAGCGCCGGTCGGGAACCTGCAAAAACAATGGATCCTTGGCGAGATCATTCCGCCTCTCAAAAGCGATGTGCGCGACTGGCCTCTTGTCCAGGCGTGGCGACGGACTGCCTTCGGGAAACGGCGTGATCAACGCTTCGTATCCATAGTGCGCAGCCGCCATCCGCAAGATTTCAAGGAAACAGCCGAGGCCTATCGTGATCTGCCGGTCAAACGGATCGGTCTCCGGGAGGCGCCGGTCCAGATCGCAATAAAGCACCGCCTCTCCGGTTTTGGAGAGATCCACGATCCAGGGCTGCCGGTTGTGAGGATTTGGCGACAGAATGGCCCATGAAATGGACTTGTGCCGGACATCGCCCTGCGCATTGCCCGCTTCAGCCCACGGTGCCAGAGCCGACTTTGGTTCGCGTGTCAGAGCGAATCCGCCTGCGCCCGCTGCAAGGATGACCGCTGAACTACCCAAGATTTTCACAAACCCCCGGCGACTGATCGACATCATGACACTCCATGCTAATTGGTTTAATATCAAACTATATAATTAAACATTAAATTACTTCAAGCCCATTCCGGAGGACCGTCATATCCGTGTGACAGGAATCGGACACCGTCCGCGACTGACCGGGATAAGTCGGCCGGTCATTGTCCGGAACACTAAAGCGCGAAGACGTCAATCTCTCCTTAAGACAATTCGTGTAATGGGGCTTCAGGAATGCAGGTTTGCGGTTTGTCCATCATCAGGCCGTTCATCAGTCGGATTCGAGCGATGTTAGAAAGCAAGGTCACATCCCACGGCGGTTTCTTTTTCCCCGGCGACATCCAGGTCCTGAGACTCGTTCTCGCCGTATGCGTCGCGGCCGCGATCAGTGCCCTGATCGCAACGGCAGCGGATGCTGCATTTCTTTCGAATGCGCCAATGTAAACTTTGACGTTCGCCCTGATGCGGCGTCGCTGGTGCGCTTCGAAAAGTCGTTTCAACCACCCGCGAAACACACTGTCCCGATAATATCGTCCGCATGGCCAATACGCGGATTGGTCTTGTATTGCGAGCGAGGATACGGAGATGGCAACCAGCGGCAGGCGCCCACCTAACATTGTGATCATCATGGCGGATCAGCTGACACCGTTCACGATCGGCGCCTACGGCCATGCACAAGCGCACACGCCGCATATGGATGCGCTGGCTGCAGCGGGAACGACATTCGACAGCGCGTATACGAATGCCCCTTTGTGCGCTCCGGCACGCTTTTCGTTCATGTCCGGGCAACTCATCACGCGGATCGCCGCGTATGACAACGCCTCGGAGTTCCCGAGTTCCATCCCCACATTTGCGCATTATCTGCGCTCGATGGGCTATCACACGTGTCTTTGCGGCAAGATGCATTTTGTCGGGCCGGACCAGCTTCACGGGTTCGAAGAACGGCTGGTGACGGATATCTATCCTGCCGACTTTGCCTGGACACCGGACTGGGAAATGCCCGATGAGCGGATCGATTCCTTCTATCACAACATGTCGAGCGTGCGCGAAGCCAGCTTCGCAGCCACCACAAACCAGATCGACTACGATGAAGAGGTAGGCTTCAACGCGCGGCGCAAGATCTTCGATTACGCCCGGTTCCCGGACCAACACCCCTTCGCGATGGTGGTGTCCTTCATTCATCCGCACGACCCGTATATCGCGCTAAAAGAATGGTGGGATCTCTACGATCACGACGAGATCGAGATGCCGAAGGCGCCGGCGCTGGCCCTTGAGGAACAGGACCCGCACAGCCGGCGGATACAGGTCGGCATTGACCTGCCGAACGATCCCATCACGGATGATCAGGTGCGCAACGCCCGTCATGCCTATCTTGCCAACGTCAGCTATTTCGACGAATGGGTCGGCCGGGTCGTCAAGGCCCTCAAGGAAGCCGAACTGGCGGATGATACGACTGTTATCGTCACCAGCGACCATGGTGACATGCTGGGAGAGCGCGGCCTCTGGTACAAGATGAGCATGCATGAATGGTCCGCCCGGGTTCCGCTCATCGTGTCCGGGCCAGACGTTCCGGAAGGCCAGCGCATTGGCAACAACGTGTCATTGGCCGACATCCTGCCGACCGTGATCGACCTGGCGGCGTCCGGCGATGAATCAGGCAAGCCCACCCTGGGCGACGACATTGACGGCCGCAGCCTGCTCCCGCTCATTGCCGGCAACGCCGATGACGATCGGGATGAAGCGATCTGCGAATATGCAGCCGAGTGCGCGTCGCACCCTGTCTTCATGATCCGCCGGGGGCGGTACAAGTACATCCACTGCGAGGTTGATCCGCCGCTGTTGTACGATCTCATCGATGACCCTGACGAGCAGACGAATCTGGCCGACGATCCAGCGCACCAGAATGTCGCCAGCGCATTCGCCGCAGAGGTCAACGAGCGATGGGACTCGGAGAAAATCAGGCAGGACGTGATCGCGACCCAGAAACAGCGCAGGGCAATCCATCACGCCATGGTCAAGGGAGAACGCACATCCTGGGACTTCAGCCCGGCAAGGAACGCCGCCGAGGAATACATGCGGAGCCACATGGATGTTACGGAAACCGACATTCGCAGCCGGTTTCCGCCGCTGGAACGCGAGTAGCGGATTAGCCGCCGGGTCGCAGCGGCGAACTTGGCACCCAGACATACCCGTCGTCATCGATGATGACGGACTCTCGCAGTCCGTGGGGCTTGTCCATGGCACCGGCAAGAATGACATAGCCTCCCGCTCGAGCAGCCGCTTCGGCCTCATCCGGATCACGTCCGTAAACTCGCAGTTCGGCTCCTGCACCACGCCCCTCCACATCCGAGATGACACCGGTCATGGGGTTGTCGAGATATGTGTGATCCGCATGCAGCATCCACTCGGTGTCTGCAAACCGGATCACCGCGAAGTCTTCATCGGCGTAGACCGTATCTGCGGCAAGCACATCTTTCTGAAACCTCAGCGCGCGAGCGACTTCTCTGACCAGCAGATTGACGCCGATACCGGCCTTGAGACCTCGACCGTACTCATCGGCCGGCTTCCATGGATCGCCAGTTCGTTTTTTCATCCGCGGCTGCCTCCAGCTTTCTGTTGCCCGGAGACAAGTCTAGACCGCCAAGCAACGACCGAAATAACCGATTTCCCGGATGCGACAGGGACCATTTGTTAGCTGATCGGGCTCTGTTCGATTTCCAGCAGACACTAGTGCAGCGCGATCTCGCGGGAAACCGCCTCCCACTGCCCCGGGCCAACTTCGCGCCGATAAGCCACCTCAACGGAATGCAGCGGACCGTCCAGTTCAGCACGCCAATAGTCAAGAAACTTCATCAGCTTCGGAAACTCCGGCGCCACATCGTATCGCTGCCAGATGAAGCTCTGAAGCAGCTTCGGGTAATCCGGCATGCGATAGAGAATGTGCGCGGTTGTCAGTCCGTAACCGTTGAGTTGCAAGGCAAAGTCGTGCGAAGCCATAATCGCTCCCTATGTTGCATAGCGACTCACCAAGTATCGGCCACGACGCTTCGCCCGCGCAACTCCGATTCAGCAAATTTACGTGAAGAATCAAACGATTAGCAGCACTCGGTAGAGAGTGCTGCTAATCTATCGGCCTCGAAAACGGTGGTTTTCAGTCTGCAGCAGTCTTCGCTGCGGCTGACGTGGTTTTTTCCCGCTGGTGGCCAACATCCACTGGCAGACCGCCAGCGCACAGATGGCGCCTACAAACTGCGCGATCACGAAGGCCGGAACATCGGTGGGCCGTATGCCGGCAAACGTATTGGAGAATCCCCGGGCGATCGTCACGGCCGGATTTGCGAACGACGTCGAGGCCGTGAACCAGTATGCCGCCGTAATGTAAAGACCAACCGCAACGGGTACTGCCGAGGCGCGGGCCTTGAGCGTCAGGAGAATTGTGGCAACGAGACCGAAAGTCGCCACCCATTCCGCAAACCACTGAGACGGTCCCGTTCTGATTTTCTCGGACGCCTGGAAGACCACTTCATCGAACATCAGATGCGCGGCAAGTACGCCGACGACCCCTCCGGCAATTTGAACCGCCACGTATGCGAGGCTGTCGGGTAACGACAATTCGCGGCGCAGGAGAAATGCTGCCGTGACGGCAGGATTGAAATGGGCACCCGAAATCGGGCCCAGCATCGTAATCAGAACAACGAGGATCGCGCCGGTGGGGATCGTGTTACCCAGGAGGGCAATGGCGACATTGCCGTCTGCTAGATCCTCGGCCATGATCCCCGAACCAACCACGGTTGCCAGCAAAAATGCAGTACCAAGGAATTCTGCGGCGAGCCGCCGAGACAGATCCGGTGCCGACATGTCAACCTTCCACCTGTTCGGGCGAACAGGCTTTCTTGCCGATTTCGTCGAGACGCTTCTGCAGGGCCAGCTTGTCCAGACTCGCCATGGGCAGATTTACGAAAATCGAAATCCTGTTGGTCATCATCCTGTAGGTGTCGGCGAAGGCCAGCCGGATTTCGGCATCCGTTCCTTCCGCTGCCGCGGGATCGGGAACGCCCCAATGCGCCGTCATCGGCTGTCCGGGCCAGACCGGACAAACCTCGGCCGCGGCGGAGTCACAGACGGTGAAGACAAAATCCATTTCTGGAGCGCCATCGGCGGCGAACTCATCCCACGACTTCGACCGAAACGCATCGATGGGATGGTTCATCTTCTTCAAAAGTTCATCCGCGAACGGGTGGACAGCACCGCTCGGGGTGGAGCCGGCTGAAAACGACTTGAATCTGCCCCGGCCTTCGCGCGCCAATATCGCTTCAGCGATAATCGAACGCGCGGAGTTTCCCGTGCACAGAAACAGTACATTGAACACTCGGTCTTCCATGGTTTTCTCCATCATCAGGTGCATGACACCGCTTGGAAAAGCGGTGCGCAAACTGCCGGCTCGCCTCGGCAGCAGTCCTGCATCAGGTAGCCGAGCAGATCCTGCATCCCGTTCAGGTCGGCACGATAACGAATGCTGCGCCCGTGGCGGCTGCTGGTAATCAGGCCAGCACGAGAGAGAATGCCCAGATTGGTGGACATCGTGTTCTGCCGCACGTCGAGACGCGCCGAAATCTCTCCCGCAGCCAATCCGTCAGGACCGGCCTGAACGAGAAGCCTGAATACGTCTAGACGGGTTTCCTGGGCGAGCGCGCTAAGCGCCTCCAGTGCTTTTTTCTGATCCATATATCCAGATACCTCGATATATGGATCAGTGTCAAACATGTCATTGAGCGCTTTATCTGCAACCAGAGAAAACGGTGGCTTACCAGCCGTTGATCCGCGGCCAGTAACCTGCGACGGCCCCGTTCTCGATCACGTGATAGCCGTCATGCGCCGCCGCGGTCATACAAATGTGGTTGGGCAGAACCCGGACAACCGTCCCGATGGGATAGGCATCGAAGTCGAGCGGCGAACCGTCCCGGGTCGTGACGTAGCCGTGCTCCTGACTGACGCCGTCGACAAAAAGCGCTTGCTGCAATTTCCCACTCTTGTCGGTGATAAGCCCATACCCGCAGTCGTTGACCTGCGGCGCGGTCGATCGGTCCTTCGACAAGGCAAGTCCGCCCGCATCGATCACCATACGATTCATCGATCGGCTGTGGCTGACCACCGTTGCCAGAACGCTCACGGCAATATCGTCCAAGCCGCACACGCCAAGATTAGACTGACAAAGGTCCTGAAAGACGTAGACACCCGGCCGGACCTCGGTGATCCCGGAGAACTCTTCACCGAATGTACATGTCGGCGTCGACCCGACACTGACATTCGGACAGGAGAAACCGCTACCACGCAGTGCTTCGGCGACCGCCAGTGTCGCAGATTGCTCGTTGGCGGCTGCAGTCCGTATTTCATCGATCGACGACGACCCGTAACTCCCGCCGCCATGAGCGAACACACCGGACAGTTCGAGATTCCCAGCCTCAGATACGATCCGGCCGATTTCCAGGACCCGCGGCTCATCAGCCCGCACGCCAGTGCGGTGGCGATCGACGTCCACCTCGACGAAAACACGAAGCGCCGGTCCATCAGTCGGAGCTGATGCCAATGCCTGCGCAATCTCGACCGAGTCGAGGCAGACGGCGACGTCGGCACCGCGCCGGTTGAGCTGTGCAATCCGGCCCAGCTTTGCAGGCACGATAGATACTGCATAAAGCAGGTCCGTAAGCCCGGCGTCGGCGAAATACTCGGCCTCCTTAAGGGTCGAGACGGTGAACCGTTCGGCACCGTGATTCTGAAGCAGCCGTGCGACATCGATCGACTTCGGTGTCTTGAGGTGCGGTCTCAGTTGAATACCGCGCCCTGCAAACCGGTCGGCCATTGTTGAAATGTTGCGCTCAAGCTTTTCGCGCTCGAGAACAAGACACGGTGTTTCCAGTGAAGTGCTTTCTACGTCCATGGCATCCACAAATCCGTTGGCTCGCTATTCCGGTGCAGTGCTCCTGTCGCGATCTTCGTTCAGCAGCTTATTGAGATCCGGAAGTCCTGGCACTATCTCAAGTGTGTCGGTCGAGGCTGGAGGCGAGAGATCACGCCCGGAAGTCTTCCAATTGTCCTCAATGTAGATGCCTATTCCGATGGCGCCGATCAGGCCTACGACCAATGCGGTTGCCGCGAGCAGCATTGTCGGCGCCTTGCGGGACGGCTCTCCTGCACGCCGAAGATAATTGCGTCGTTTGACCGGATCGGAGCGAATGTTTCCGGGCATCGCCCCGAAGGCTTCTTTTAGTTGCATCTCGCGCCATTGCCGTCCCTTGAGTCCGGCTTCGATGTGCAAGGGTACAAAGAATACCAAGTATAAGGCCGGACCGAACGCTGCGGGACCGAAAGCACCCATTGCCGCAATCGCCAGAACCACGCACAGCAACGGCCACCAGATCCTGACGTTTCCAGCGCGGTAGAAGAGGAAGATCGCGATCAGCGCGATGACCATGAGGATCTGTACGCCTGCCGCAGCAACGCCGGCGCAAATGCCGCTGACCATAACCGGACCGCCGAGCGCCATCCCCACGCGCCTATTCTGTTTTCGGTAGAGACACCAAAAGGGCCCATAGCGGAAGCCATTGGAATGCCGGATCGACGCGGGGTCCATCGCAGCGTCGACCATATCCGGATCGGATTCCTCAAAGTAAGCCAGACGGTCTTCGACCGACATCAACTCGAAATCGAGCATCTCGCCCAGCAGCAAAACCAGATCATCAGGCATGATGTCGCCGAGTTCGGCTTCGCTCTGCGGCCAGCCGAGAAGGTCCTGGAATCCGGCGAGAGCAGAATGGGGCAAGTTCTTCAGAATTGCCGTGGTGGCCTCTTCATCGTCGTACCAGCGGTCGATCACGCGGTCGACGAAAGTCATTCTCAGCCGCTCACGATCGACCAGCGAGATAGTGTCCGTCGAGGCGAACCAGTTCTTCCACGCGTCAGCGTCGCGCGCACGTTCGGGACTGGAGAGCGACTGATCAAGCTCTTCGACAAGTGCCGCGAGCGCGATCTCCTCGTCTTCGGTCCCTGGGAAACCGGCATCATCTTGCGACGTCTCATCTTGAGATCGATCGACGGGCAGTTCAACACCGTATCCTTCGACGACGACTTTGGCGGCTTCCCGATCTTCGGCGCGCTCCTCCTTACCGGTAACGGCCCAATCAGTTGACTCAGAGGATTCCTCATCGACCACAACCCTCGCCGCAGGCTCCGTCAGCGGGACACTCGGTGCCCCGTCATCGTTGACGACGACGCGGGCTGCCGGTTCATCCGGAGGGATGAACGGTTCAAGCGGAGCGTCAGCATCTTCTTCTTGTTCTGCACTGTCGTCCGCACCGACTGCATTCTCCTGTGCATCAGCATCCACGAATTCGTCATCGTCGAACTCGTCGTCATAGTCACTCCACTTGGTTGCCCGGAGGCACCATTCGTACGCGTCCCTTAATTCTTGAAATGCTTTGGGGTCCTTGTCCGGCCGATTCTGCTTGAGAAGCCGCGCGTAGGCACGCTTGACGGCACGCTCGTCATTGGTCGGCTTGATTTCCAGGACATCCCACATTCACGGCCGTCCTAGAGCGATCCGTCAGTGAACGGCGAGTCCTCGTAGAATGACAGCCGGCGCGCGAATTCTTCCCTTGTCTTGTCAGGGTGTCGGTTCGTCTGGTCGGAGATTTCCTGCTCGAATTCGCGGATCAGGCGGCCAACCGCATCCCGCTGTTCGCCAGTGTGTTCTTCGTAGAGTCTTTCGGCGCGTCCCAGCAAGGCAAGATTCGCGGCATCCTCGAGCGGATGGAGCTTGTACTTCTCGAGTTCGGCACGCCTTTTCTCGATCTCCGCTTCCGAGAGAGACGATTCCTGCGTTTCGAAGAGCTTCTGTTTTTTCAGGTCCTTCGAAGGCACCTCAACTTCGACGTCGAGCAATCCGTTGACGTCATATGTAAAACGGACGTTGATGCTTTCCTCGCCCGCAGGCTTGGGGGTCACCGGCACCCGCACATCGCCTAGAAACACGTTCTTTTCAGGACGCATGCTTTCACCCTGAAAAACCCGCACCAGAAGCTCCTTCTGGTTGTTTTCTACAGTGTAGTAGTCCTCGACGCGGCTGATCGGCAGCACCGCGTTCCGTTCAATCACGAAAGACATCATCATGCCGCGGCCACCGTCGCGGACCACCTCGATGCCAAGCGAATGAGGGCATACATCCGTGACAACCACGTCATTGAGCGCCTTGTCCTCGGCAACGAGACCGGCCTGGACTGCAGCACCGGCAGCAACCGTCTTGTCAGGGTCATTGCCCGCCAGTGGAAGCCGTCGGAACAAGCGCGCCACAAGTGACCGGACGCAGGGCATCCTCGTCGCGCCGCCGACCAGGACCACTTCGTCAATTTCGTCGACTGCGAGATCCGAGTCCCGAATTGCAATCTCCAGCGGCTTGCGCAGGCGCCGGAGCAACTCTTCGGATTCCATTTCGAATTGCTCGCGGGTCAGTTTGCCTTCGATCACGCGACCGGCGAATGAAACTTCGTACTCGGCTTCACGTGCTGACGTCAGAGCCTGCTTGACGCGTTCGGCAGCGTTGGACAGGACATTGTGTGCCGCCGCATCCAGATTGGCTGTCTCAATCTCGTGCTTATTTGTGATCAGCGACTTGATGATGCCGCGAAAATCCTCGCCGCCGAGAAAATTGTCGCCCGCAGAAGCCCGGACTTCGAAAATGTCGTCAAACCGCTCCACGATCGAAACATCGAACGTGCCGCCACCCAGATCGAAGACTAGATACTTGCCTTCTTCCACGTCATTCAGACCGTGGGCCAGTGCGGCAGCGGTCGGCTCATTGACAAGCCGCCGAACCGACAGCCCGGCCAACTCACCCGCAGCGCGCGTCGCCTGGCGCTGGGCGTCACTGAAATAAGCAGGCACCGAAATCACGACGTCGCTGATTTCGCGATCGAGCGCCTTTTCCGCATCGCGCTTGAGGGCCTTTAGAACGAACGCTGACAATTCCTCGGGCCGAAAGCTCTTGGCGCCCAGCTGGACCAACTGTGACGTGCCCATGAGCCGTTTGAAATGGGCGGCGGTCCGGTCCGGATGTGTTATCAGCCGGTTCGCTGCTGCCTCGCCAACGACGATTTCACCGTTGTCGAGGAGTCCGACGACGGAAGGCGTCAATTCTGCCCCAAGGGCATTGGAGAAGATCACCGGACCGTCTTCGGTCCAGCGAGCAATCAACGAGTTCGTTGTTCCGAGATCAATTCCGAGGATTTCAGTCATGCTCAAAGAAAATACAGCGGGTGGAAAACGGCGAGCCCCCAAATCGCCCGTACAGGCTACGATTTCTATACAGGAACGCCATTCAACGTCCAAACACTGAGATGAATTTCAAAGATGGAAGACCAGACAAAACACGACATATGGCCGATTTCTTATCGGCCGCCCGAGTGCTTCCGGAGGATCTTGTCCTGATGCCTGACGGCTGCGGTTCGCAGAACTTTTCGAAGCGGACTAGAGAACGTCTAGTTGAACGTCCATTTCAGCGTCGCCTTGCCGCCATAGTAGAAGTACGACTGGTTTGCGTCGGTCGCGCCACCATCGGTGCTGAACCCGTTGACGTAATCCTTGCTCGCCCGGTTGATACCATTCAGCCACATCATCGTGCCGCCGAATGAGAGGAACATTTTCTCCTGCAGTCGAATATGCAAGGTCGGTGAGAATTCGACCATCTGAGCAAATCCAGTATCGTCCTGTTCCTGCGCGCTGGTCAGATTCTGGCTCTCGGACGAGTTCACCTCGCCGCCCTGGTCGATGAAGTTGGCGAACAGGCCAAAAGCCAGACGTCCGGTCAGCATGACATCCTTGCTGAAGAAATGACGTCCACTGACGCCAACCTGCGCACCTACCAGATTGTTTGTCACGGATGAGAATCCGGACGTCGCGCCACTGGCACCTCCAGCACCAGAGTTTGCGAACGACGCGGAATACTTGTTGCCGAATTCGATGTAGCGGGCGCCGGCAAATGTCTCCAACCCGGAAATACCGGCAAAGTCGATCTTCTCACGGAACATCATGTTGAACTCGACACCGCCGAGATCCATGTCGGTGTCGCTCGCGCCCGTGAGGTTCTGCTCTTCATTGACGACAATGGTCTGCGCCGGAACATAGACACATTGTTTTGTGTAGTAACCCGGTATGATTTTTTCTGTGGCGACATTCACAGTCTGCGTGCTGGTGTCGTCAAAACCAGCGCCCAGGCCCCCGACCCTGAATCCACCAATCTGAAAAGCGCGGATATGGCGCATTCGCTGCGTCCGTAGTGTCATGAACGCCCACTGGCCGCCGGCCTGCGACGACAAGTTGTTCAGGTTTGGCCCTGACGGATCTGCGGCGAACCTGTCCGCCGTATCGTGGTTGCTGTGATTTTCGGAATTGTCGCCAAAGAAGCTGCCGAACGAGAAGCTTGCCCGCGGCTTCTCTCTCTCGGAGACCTCCGACTTATCCCGATCTGACCAGTAGTAGAGAAGCTCTGACCAGCGGGCAGCGTCTGCCGCCGACGAAGCACCCAAGACGATTGCCAACGAAACGCCCGCCACGACGCCGCACATGCCTATGGTAGGACATGCCCCCAATCTCCTATCCGCCCCCCAGCGGAACCGGATTTGTGTCCGAATCAGAGTGTAGCGGAGTTCGATTCGACGGTGAAGACTTTATGGCGATCACGTGGAAAAAATGTGGTTATGACGTGTGCCGACAATCCGGACACTATCCAAATCACTTCTCGTTCCATATTAAGGGCGCCGCGAATCCATGTCAGGAAAGACCATGACAATAGATGTAGACCGCGCCCGCGCCGACACGCCTGGCGTTGCCGAAAGACTGCATTTCAACAATGCAGGTGCGGCCCTCATGCCACGGTGTGTGGTTGATGCCCAGATCCAGCACCTTCAGCTTGAAGCCCAGATCGGCGGCTATGAGTCGGCCGCAGCCAGGCGCGACCAGCTTGAGGGCGTCTACGACTCCATTGCCCGTCTGATCGGTGCGCACCGGGACGAAATCGCTATTGTCGAGAATGCCACCGTCGCCTGGGACATGGCGTTCTATTCCCTCGCGTTCAGCCCCGGCGACCGCATCCTGACGGCGCAGGCGGAATATGCCGCCAACTACATCGCCTACCTGCAAACGGCGAAGAGAACCGGGGCGATCATCGACGTCATTCCGTCGACGGAGGATGGCGAAGTCTGCTGCGAGTCCCTGTCCGCCATGATCGACGACCGGGTCAAGCTCATAGCGATCACACAGATCCCCACCAACGGAGGCCTGGTCAATCCAGCCGCTGATATAGGCGCCATCGCGAAGGCCAATGGAATCCCCTATCTTCTCGATGCATGCCAAGCGGTCGGTCAAATGCCTATCGACGTCGCCTCGATCGGCTGCGACATGCTCTCCGCCACCGGCCGAAAGTACCTCCGCGGGCCTCGCGGTTCAGGTTTCCTGTATGTGAAAAGCGAACTGCTGCGTGAACTCGAACCGCCGATCATCGATCTTTACGCTGCAGAATGGGTGGCGCCGGATCGCTACGAATTGCGCGCAGACGCGCGCAGGTTCGAGAACTGGGAAAACAACTACGCGGCCCGTCTGGGCCTTGGCGCCGCGGTCGACTACGCCATGGACTGGGGGCTTGAAGCGACGTGGCAACGCATCGTGTCCCTTTCGGGACTTCTGCGCCAACGGCTCTCGGAGCTGCCACAGGTCTCCGTCAGGGATATCGGCAAGACCAAATGCGGGATCGTCACGTTCACGGTGGACGGCATCGCATCCGAAGACATCAAATCACGCCTAGCAGCAGAAGCCATAAATGTGAGCGTGTCCAAACCGTCAAGCACGCTGCTCGATGCTGAATTCCGGCAGCTCCCGCCGCTCGTCCGGGCGTCGGTGC
Organism: Hyphomicrobiales bacterium; assembly: GCA_965198845.1. Classification (GTDB taxonomy): domain Bacteria; phylum Pseudomonadota; class Alphaproteobacteria; order Rhizobiales; family JAJFHC01; genus CBDAQD01. The sequence goes on along the minus strand of CBDAQD010000002.1, from coordinate 2,647,470 downwards.
ACTACTACAATACGGAAGACGAGGTCGATCGCTTTGCCTCGGTCCTGGCCACGATGATCGCGGCATCTTAACGATTGGCCTAATCGTTTCACTGCTCGGGGCTGACAAGCCTATCAAGCGGAACGCCTTCGAATGCCTTTGTCTCTCTCAATACGACATGGCTCGACAGCTTCATGCCTTCCGGACCTCGCTTGAGGAGATCGTCGCTGATCTGTTCATACGAAGCGATGTCCGTGCAGATGAACCTGAGGAAGTAGTCGAACGGGCCGCTGACCTTGAAACACTCGACCAGTTCCGGAATGTCCGCAACGGCGGCCTCGAATGCGGCGAATTCTCCCTGGTCGTGACTGACAAGGCTCGCCGTTGCAATCACGCCGATCCCGTGAGCGAGTCGGGCGATTGCAATTCGGCCGAGATAGCCTGAAATGACCCCAGCCTGTTCGAGCCTCTTGACCCGCTGCAAACACGGGCTCGGCGACAATCCGACGCGCTCGGACAGCGCCTGATTGGTCATCCGCGCATCGGCCTGAAGCGCGCCGAGGATCTTCAGATCGATCCGATCGACTTTCACTGTCTTGTTGCTGTCGGCCATCCCGATTCGCGCCTTTGCCCCACTCAGAGTGTTCCCGCCGCAGGATCTGACGCCCGGGCAGCATCGCACAACATCTTATGCCGAAGAGGTTGGCAAGTTCGAGAGCACATATCGCCCGCCTTCTGGAATGATGAATCATCAAATAGGCATTTCAGGAGCAGTCCCGTGAGCCTGCGATTAGATACTCATGACAGACCGGTTCGCGCCGCGGATCTGATGGCGGCGATCGAGCCTCCGGCTGCGCGAACGCTCGGGTTGATCGGTGTCCCGACAGACGCCGGCGCCAGTGTGCGGGGGGCGAGCCTTGGTCCCGAAGCACTCCATATCGCCGGAATCGGACGCGCGTTTGAGGCACTTGGACACGATGTCGTTGATCACGGCTTCGTTGACGGGCCGCGGACACCGGGACGACCAGCCGAGGGCGGCTACCGGCACCTGAAAGAGGTGAATTGCTGGTGCGCTGCGCTTCGAACAACCGTGAAGCGAAGCCTTGACGCCGGCGAGACGCCGGTCGTCCTGGGCGGCGATCATAGTCTGTCCATCGGGTCCGTTGGCGCTGTTGCCCAACATTGTGCCGAAAGGGAAATTCCTCTTTCGATCATCTGGATCGATGCCCACGCGGACTTCAACACGCCACAAACCAGCCCGTCAGGGAACATCCACGGCATGCCGCTTGCCGCACTCTCCGGGCTCATCGCCGCGGGCGACATAGATGTCGGGCCGGCTCCGAAAGCCATCGAAACCGGCAATATCCATCTTGTCGGCATCCGATCTGTCGATCCGGTCGAGAAGTCGACCGTCATCGCACACGGCGTCAACGTCTACGACATGCGCGCGATCGACGAGCACGGAATGGTGACCGTGATGAGGACCATTCTGGACCAGGTCAGAAAGACCGGCGGTCACCTGCATGTCAGCTTCGATCTCGATTTCATTGATCCCGAGGTGGCACCCGGTGTCGGAACACCGGTCTCAGGCGGGGCGACCTGGCGTGAAGCGCATCTCTGCATGGAAATGCTGCACGAGTCGGATCTCATCGGCTCTCTCGACCTGGTCGAACTGAACCCCTGCCTCGACAACAGCAGCAAGACAGCCGCACTCGCAGTCGACCTGGCCTGCAGTGCGTTCGGAAAACAGATTATCGAAAGAAAGGCGGTCAGCAGATGACGGCAATCGAGAAGACGCACGAGGAAGACAATGCCGTGTCCGTCGAACTGGATTTTTCGGAGTACCTTGACCTCGAGAGGCGCCTGGGCGCTCATAACTACAAGCCGCTGGACGTCATCATCTCGCGGGGCGAAGGCGTCTGGGTGTGGGATACCGACGGCAACAAATACCTCGACTGCCTGTCCGCGTATTCAGCAGTCAATCAGGGGCACTGCCACCCGAAGATCCTCGCCGCCATGATCGAGCAGGCGCAGAAACTCACACTGACGTCGAGAGCGTTCCGCAACGATCAGCTTGCGCTGTTCTACCAGGAAGTCTGCGCGCTCACGAATTCCCACAAGGTGCTGCCCATGAACAGCGGCGCCGAAGCTGTGGAAAGTGCGATCAAGACGGTCCGCAAATGGGGTTACGAAACAAAGGGTGTTACTCCCGGCAAGGCGGAGATCATCGTCTGCAGCGACAACTTCCACGGCCGGACGCTCGGGGTAGTCAGCTTCAGCACCGACCCTGCCGCCCGGACCGGTTTCGGCCCATTCGTACCCGGATTCAAGAAGATCCCGTTCGGTGACGCAGAAGCCCTCGAGTCGGCGATCACGCCTGACACGGTGGCATTCCTCGTCGAACCGATACAGGGCGAAGCCGGCGTCATCATTCCGCCGGAGGGCTATCTCCGCGCAGTTCGTGAAATCTGCACCCGCAACAACGTTATGCTGATCCTGGATGAGATCCAGACCGGGCTCGGCCGGACCGGCAAGCTTCTCGCTGAAGAGCACGAAGGGATCGAGGCCGACCTTACGCTGATCGGCAAAGCGCTGTCCGGCGGCTTCTATCCTGTCTCGGCAGTACTCTCCAATTCAGAAGTCCTTGGCGTTCTCAAGCCGGGAGAGCATGGCAGCACCTTCGGAGGCAACCCGCTCGCCTGCGCCGTGGCGCGGGCCGCGCTGAAGGCGCTTGTCGAAGAGGGCATGATCGAGAATGCCGCCGAGATGGGCGACTATTTCCTTGCCGGTCTTCAGGATCTGCGCACCAACCTGATCAAGGAGATTCGCGGCCGGGGCCTTATGATCGCGGTGGAATTCCATGAAGAAGCCGGCGGCGCCCGCCAGTATTGCGAAGCCCTCAAGGACGAAGGTCTGCTGTGCAAGGAGACACACACCGATACAATCCGCTTCGCGCCGCCTCTGGTGATCACGCGCGAAGAGGTCGACTGGGCCCTGGAGCGTATAGCGAAAGTCTTCCGCGCGGGCTCTGCCTCAGCTCACTGAAATCTGTATCGCACGCCCGGCGGCCTGCCGCCGCCGGGTGCCCGTCAACCCGCATCGCACCCGCCATCCATTCACTCCGGCAGTGACCGCTACTGATCTGTGTGTTACTCCGGCGTATCTCCTGCGCGGTGCAATTCATGTGGTCACCAGAAATACTCGCGGCCGTTATCGGCACGTTTGTCCTTGCCGGAACGGTCAAGGGCATTGTCGGACTCGGCATGCCCACTGTGGCCCTGGCTTTGCTGACGGCACTGATCGGGTTTCACGAAGCTCTCGTGCTGATGCTCGCACCCGCCTTCATCGGCAATATCTGGCAATCCCTTTCCGGGCCCCATTTTCTGACTGTCGTCCGACGGTTCTGGCCAATGATCGCGGCCGGAGCGGTGTGCATCTGGATAACCTCGGTCATGCTGACGCTCGCCGATCCGAGGCTCCTTTCAGCCGCGCTCGGAGTGATCCTCTGCATATACGCCACGATCCTGCTGTTCGCGCCTCAGCCGCCAGTACCGGGCAGGCATGAACGCTGGCTCACACCTCTGGTCGGCGGCGCCAGCGGCGCCATAGCCGGTCTGACCGGAACGTTCATGGTGCCATCGGCCATCTACTTTCAGGCGTTGCAACTCGAGCGGAACCTCCTGATTCAGGCACTGGGAGTCTGGCTCATCTCGGCGACCGTCATGCTCGGCTGGTCCCTGGAACGGCATGATCTGCTGCCGCCATCGCTTGCGCTGCTCTCTGCCGTCGCCGTCATTCCGGCTCTTGTCGGAATGTGGTTCGGACAGAGAATCCGCTCGCGGTTGTCGGAGGCCGCCTTCAGGAAGATCTTTCTCTACGCACTTCTGGTGCTCGGTCTGTATATTGTCGCCCGGTCGGCATTTTAACGTCCAACCCGTTCCCTCCCCTTCCCCAGAGGATACGTCTGCGCCGTGGCCACCGAGATTATCATCGTTGCCGCCGGCGCACTGACCGCCGGCTTCGTCACGGGACTGGTGGGTTTCGGAACCGGGCTTGCCGCATTGGGATTCTGGCTGCAGGTGATTGAACCGGCCGTTGCCGCCCCTCTAGTGGCGGGGTGCTCGGTCGTCGGCCAGCTTCAGTCACTTTTCACATTGCGTCCGAAAGTGACCCTGGGCCGCGCCCTGCCCTTCATTCTTCCAGGGCTTGCCGGCATCCCGATCGGCACCGCCCTGCTGCTCGCACTGGATCCGGCACCGTTCAAGATCGGCATCGGCGTGTTCCTGGTTCTGGTCTGCTCGGCGCTTCTGTTTCTTGTTGGCCGCGTCAGAGTAACGGCGGGCGGCAGACTGGCCGATGGAACCGTCGGATTTGCCGGCGGCGTCCTCGGCGGTCTTGCGGGGCTTTCAGGTCCGCTTCCGACGCTTTGGTGCACGCTGCGCGGCTGGACCAAGGATGACCAGCGCGCGGTCTACCAGCCCTACAACCTGACAATTCTGTTTTGTGCACTCGTTGCAATGGGGTTCGGCGGTCTGCTCGACAGGTCTTTCTGGACGCTGTTTGCCGCAGCCGTCCCGGCGACAATGACCGGGGTTTGGGCCGGCGTCACCACCTACAGGCGGCTGGCGGATCACTCGTTCCGGCAGATTGTTCTGGTCGTGCTCCTGATCTCAGGTGTTGCACTGATCGCCACCAATCTCTAAGGAAGACGCATACTGCGGGTCCAACCGACGGTCGAGCAATAAAAAGACAAAGGGACCCAACAATGCCTGAGTACACAATTCGTGACGCCAATACCGACGATCTGCCGGCCATCCGGGATCTTTTGGTCACCACCTGGCATCATACCTACGACGACATTTACGGTGAGGATCGTGTCAACGACATCACCGCGCGCTGGCATTCCGTACAGGCGCTGGCCAACGGCCTGCACGCGTCTGACGGGCGCTTTCTGATCGCCGAAATCGAAGAACGGATCGTTGCAACCGCTTACGCGGGCAACGGCATTGGCGCGGAGGTAAAGCTGTTCAGGCTCTACGTACATCCGGACTGCCAGGGAGCGGGACTTGGCCGCGCACTCCTGGCTCAGATAACGGCAGCATTTCCTTCCGCCGAAACGATGACGCTCGAAGTCGAGCCGCAGAACCGGAATGCCATCTCATTCTACGAGAAGCACGGATTTGTCGTTTCCGGAGACGGAAATGACTGCGGCGGCCAGGGCGACGACATTCCGCACCTGATCATGACCAAGGCCATATAGTCCGCGCGACAATTGGAGACGCCTCACAACGTCTCCTTGGCAGCTTGCTCAAGCAACCAGTCGCGAAACTTGCGTGCGGCATCGGAAAGCGTTGGACCGGGGCGGCGTACGAGCTTGTACCCCTCGACGCCTTGTATGCTTGCCGAGAACGGCCTGACGAGGCCAAGCCGCTCAAGTTCGGGATCGCTTGCTGGCGATCGTGCGAGCGCGACACCAAGTCCCTCGGCTGCAAGGCGCAGCGCGATCAGGGTGCTGTCCACCGTAATCGTTTCGTATTTCAGAAGCGCATCGCTTGAGCTCTCCAGCCCCAAAGCCGTCAGCATCTGCGGCCAGCCGGCGTTATGGTGACCCTGCACTGCGATGATCGGAACACCCGTCAGATCATCAGGCTCATTCAGCGCTTCGTTGAGCTGGGCGGTGCAGACCGGAAAAACGGCTTCGCCAAAGAGTTCATCGCTGAGGTCAGGCGACCAGCCGGCTCCACCAAACACGATCTGCAAATCAGCGCCCCCTCGATGGAAGTCCTCATCCAGATTGCCGGATATCATCTGCAGCCGGACTTCCGGATGGCGCTCGCGAAAGTCGTGCAACCTGACGGCCAGCCATCCGCCGGCCAGCCCAAGCGAAACACGCACGACAAGAGGCTGCTGAGGCGCAAGACCGAATACCGCACCGGTGCCGATGGCGATGGTCTCCATTGCGTGCTGCACCACGGGCAGGAACAGGCGGCCAGCCTCGGTGAGCGCCACACCCCGAGCGCCGCGATCGAACAGTAACTGCCGCAGATGTTCCTCAAGCGCCCTCACCTGCTGGCTCACGGCCGGCGTTGACATGCCCAGCTCGCGCGCAGCGGCTGCAAAGCCCTGATGGCGGGCCGCAGCCTCGAACACCCTCAACCAGTTGAGCGAAGGAATTCGGTCCAGATCCATATTTGCCGACCCCTGACGACACAGAACCGCGCTGGTCGAAGCGATTCCTTTGGTAAAGCCTTACTTTATCTAGCCAAAAAATTACTGCAATTCTCAAATGCCAGCTTCGCTGGCATTGTGATTCCAGAATCGTCTGACCACGTGAGGTTGCCATGACCGCCAGCCTTTCATCCGAAGCCGTAGAGGCCTACCGGCGCGACGGCTTTCTATTTCCCGTGCCCGTCATGAGCGAGGACAGCGCGCGAGGATTCCGGGCCCGGCTGGAAAGCCTGGAAGCGCAGCACAATGGTGCATCCGAAACCGCCGGCCGACGCCCGCTCAATGACTACTTCCGCCAGAACGTGCACTACGTCTCGACCCTGGCCAACGAGCTGTGCCGCATGCCCTCTATCCTGGATGCCGTTGAAAGCATTCTCGGACCGGATCTCCTGGTGTGGAGCGTCGAGTTCATCATCAAGGAACCGCATACGAAGCGGGTCATCAGCTGGCATCAGGATCTGACCTATTGGGGTCTTGGAGAAACTGACCACGAGGTGACCGCCTGGCTCGCTCTGTCGCCGGCTACCCGGCAAAGCGGCTGCATGCAGTTCGTTGCCGGCTCGCACAAGAACGCGATCGTCCCGCACAACGACACCTATGACGACGACAACCTGCTGTCGCGTGGTCAGGAAATTGCCGTCGATGTCGACGAAAACTCAGCCGTTGACGTGGCTCTGCGGCCGGGGGAAATCTCGCTTCATCACGGGCGCATGTTTCATGCTTCCGGCCCGAACGAATCCGACGACCGGCGCATTGCCGTCGTGATCCGGTATCTTTCGCCTGAAGTCCGGCAGCATGTCGCCGAGACCGACTATGCGATGATCGTGCGCGGCATCGACACGGAGAGAAACTTCGCGATGGTGTCGCCGCCGCTTGAAGACTTCTCGCCGGAATCGCTGGCCACGTATGAAAGGATCGCTGCCGATCAGGCCAAGGCGCTGGGCGAAGGAGCCACCGAAGCCTTGTCCTATTGAGCAGCTTCGGACAACTTGGGCAATCGCACTTTATTTGCAGGAGTTTCGGCCGATGTCACAGGACATGCAGACCGTCGCATTCACCCAGATGAAAGACGGCACGAAAGAAGAGTACGCGCTTCTCGGCGAGCTCGAAGAGAAGTTTGTCGCTGAAACGGCCGACCGGATTCTCGAACATCTGGAAAGGCTCGAGGACAGCCTCGCTGGTTACAAGGTCAGCAGACTCGATCACTCGCTCCAGAGCGCGACGCGCGCGCACCGGGACGGTGCGGACATCGACTGGGTGGTTGCCGCACTGCTCCACGACATTGGCGACGACCTCGCCCCGCACAATCATGACAGTCTGGCTGCAGCCGTGATCAAACCCTACGTCCGCGAGGAGGTGAGCTGGGTGATCCAGCATCACGGGATCTTCCAGATGGTATATTACGCTCACCATCTGGGCAGTGATCCGGACGCGCGTGCAAAGTACCGCGATCATCCGTCATATCAGGCGGCAGTGGATTTTTGCGAACGCTGGGACCAGGCCTCTTTCGATCCAGACTATGATACCGAGCCCCTCGTCTTCTTCGCGCCCATGGTCCGCGAAGTCTTCGCAAGGCCCCCCTGGGCGGAGGAGCACCTGCGGCCCGGCGTGCATGTGCCGCTCTACAAGAGCTGAACGAGCCGCCGGTCCCGGGCAGTCGCGTCCCAGGCTTTGCAATCAACCTGTCCTGTTCTAAACAGCGTCATCGAAACAGGACGGTGTTCACCTAGTGTCGGAAAGCGTTGAATGCGTTGTGATTGGCGCCGGCGTCGTCGGTCTGGCGGTTGCCCGCGAGATGGCGATCGCCGGAATCGAGACCGTCGTCCTGGAAGCATCGAATGCGATCGGCCAGGGCACAAGTTCGAGAAACTCCGAAGTCATTCACGCCGGCATCTACTACCCTCCGGGCAGCCTCAAAGCGCGGTTGTGCGTTGAAGGAAAACGCAAACTCTATCCCTATTGCGACAGTCACGGTGTGGCATACAAGCGATGCGGCAAGCTGATCGTGGCAACTAATCCGGCCGAGATTCCGGAACTGAGGCGGATAGAAGAGCGCGCGCGGTCGAACGGCGTCGACGATCTTGTCTGGATGGATGCTGCCGATGCAATCGAACTGGAGCCGCAACTTGCCTGCTCCGCCGCGCTTCTTTCCCCCTCAACAGGCATAATCGACAGTCACGGTCTGATGCTCGCTCTCCAGGGTGATGCCGAGTCGCATGGCGCAGTGGTTGCCTTCGAAAGCCCGGTGAAATCGGGCATCCGAAAGGGATCCGAGATCGAACTGCTCATTGGAGGCAGTCAGCCGATGCCGCTCTCATCGCGCATCGTTGTGAATGCGGCCGGATTGGGTGCTGCCGATGTGGCTGGACGGATCGCAGGGCTCGGATCCCGTAAGGTGCCCGACACGTGGATTGCCAAGGGAAACTATTTCCGCCTGAGCGGTCACGCGCCGTTCTCGCGGCTCATCTACCCGGTTCCGGAGCCCGGTGGCCTCGGCGTTCACATCACCATCGATCTCGGCGGTCAGGCCAGATTCGGCCCGGACGTGGAGCATATCGATGAGATCGACTTCGCGGTGGACCCTGCCCGCGGTGATCTGTTCTATGAGGCCATCCGCCGGTACTGGCCTGGCCTGGAGGACAGCACACTGGAACCGGACTACGCGGGAATCCGACCCAAGTTGGGAACCCGGGACCGCCCCATCACCGACTTCATGATTTCAGGACCGGATTATCATGGCATTCCGGGCCTTGTGAACCTGTTCGGCATCGAGTCTCCCGGGCTCACCTCCTCCCTTGCGATCGCCGAATATGTACGTTCGCTCGTGACCGACTAGCAAGCCTGGAGAACGGGTCGATCCGCTACATTGAAAATGAGGCGTTAAGGCGCAATGGGGTGGGCTCCACCATGGCGTTGGGGATTGCCGGTGGAGCCCGTGGACGATGGAATCGTCTCTGCCCGGTCTTGCGGAACCGGGCCACCGGCGGCGCCATAGGGTGCGGCAAACGGTTGCGCCGCCAGCGATACTCGTACTTGGAAACTTACACTTGCTTTGAATTTACGACCCTGAGAAGCGTCCGGCCTTTCGGCCCCGCAGTTTGCCGAGTCAATCAAGACGGCCTTAGTCGCTTTGCTCGGGCCGGGGCACTCTCTTTCAAGAGGCCCGTTCCGCCATGTCGGGCGGCGTTGTGTCCATAAGCACCTCCCTGACAGTTTCTTGCATCAGAGGCCATGGCCGATTGCGACAGCAATCAGTCAGCCTCAGCGATATTTCAGACCTCATGGAAACCGGAGTCAAGGGGATTGAGTGCTGCCGGTCCGGGTTGGGAGAATTTGGCCTTGGACCGGACAGCACAAAATTGGTCGGCGAAGACGTTTTAGCGGCTAGCTTGCCTTCACCTTTTTGCTGTTCTGCTCCAGATCCGGCAAGGGGTCTACCGGATGGAACGCTACGGCCGGACAATCAGCAGCGACAGCGGCCTTTGCCGCGTGAATGCCGGACAGAATTGCAACGAATGTGGCAGCAACAACAAACAGCAGGATGGTTACCTCAACAAACAGCGGTCGCCAGTTCGACCGCACGGTACGACCGAACCGGCGCGTACCCGTATAGGTGCTACTCATATCCACTCTCCACACACTCAACTCACATGCTCCAAAAGAATCTTTTTTTGTGGAGGAAATTGGGCAGCGAAATGCCGAAATGACGGCTTTTCTGAAACGCATGCGGGTGCGCAGAATCAGTCACAACCGTGACGCGAAAAATTGGCCGTTAAGCATCTTTAAAAGCGGCCACGTTTCAAGGTCTTGGCAGAAATCGTTGCAGGAGTATAATAAATCTGTGGGCATGGGACCCTGTGTGGCGAAATTGTGATTGCGTATCTAGCCTAGCGACCCTAGCCTTCGTGCGACCGGGCGGCAGATACGCATTCTGTGGGTGTGTAAATGAGTGACGCTGCCATGATTGATCCCGAGTTCGCTCCGTCTGATGCTGTCGCGCGTGATGCCGACTCGCTTGGCGGTGGCGATCCGAAGCGGGTAATCAAAGCATGCACAGACTCGATCGAGGGCAGCACCCTCGGTGGACGTGACGTATCCTTCCTGCTCAACAAGCGCGCCAATGCGTTTTGTGCTCTTCGCCAGCATGAACGGGCATTTGAAGATTACGCGCAGGCTCTCCAGATCAACCCGAACTATGCGGCCGCCTATTTCAATCGTGCGGTACTGAATTTCAACCTCAAGCACTATGACGAGGCGCTCGAAGATTTCACGGTCGCCATCAGCATCGACAGAACGATCGGTGAAGTCTATCGCGGCCGCGCCCGGGTTCTCGACAGACTTGAGCGCCATCGTGAAGCCGTCGCCGACTATACGCGCGCACTGCAGATCGACCGCGATGATCCCGTGACGCTGTTTCTGCGCGGCCGCTCGCTGGAGGCACAGGGCCGCAAGAAGGCTGCCATGGAAGACTACACGGCTGCGCTTGCGCTGGATCGCGATCTCGACGCAGCGCGCGACGCCCTTGCACGCCTGAAGTCCAGGCCGCGGGCCGAAAACGCTCTTTCGAAACGGCAGAACCGCAGCCCCCTTCGTGTCATTGACGCGACGACGCAGTTTGTGCAGAAGGGATCCAATGACCGTGCGACAAAGGCGATCGCATATCGAAACCGAGGTGTCGCACAGCGGCGGTCCGGTCAACACGCAAAGGCAATCGAAGACTTCAATCGATCGCTCTCGCTCAACCCGGATTCGGCCGAAACGTACTGGCAACGGGCGGTAACGCTCAGGATGATGTCGCGCTACGACGTCGCTATCGACGACTACGACCACGCAATTGAAATCGATCCCGGCTACGCCGACGCATACAGCGGACGGGCCTGGGCTCTATACAAGGTCGGTCACCACGAAGAGGCGCTCGCTGACGCCGACAAGGCAATAGAACTGAAACCGCGCGAGGCGATCTTTCATGACACGCGGGCGCACATTTACGAGGCGCTTGAACTCCGCGTCCCCGCAATCAACTCCTTCCGCAAAGCCTTGCAACTCGATCCAAAGCTGGCCTCAAGCCAAAAGGCACTGGAACGGCTTGGAGCGCCCGAGCCTGACTGATCAAACAGGGATCAACCCCCGCAGAGATTGCCAGGCGGTCACGAACCATTCGGTCCCCGGTGCGTGAGCCCACGTGAAATAGACCACGAAGCCGAACACCACCAATGCCACATCGAGAATGCCGGGGCGCCGGCGTCTGCGCTTGGCGGCCTTGCCTGGAGTACCAAGCTGCCCGTGACCATCGAGCCTGATCCGGGGCCTTTGAAGCGTACTCGCTTCTGTAATCTTCTTGCGTTCCACAACCTGTCGGTCAGTTCTTTGGCCCCTGGATGCAGAGTCGTCAAAGAACTTGGGACAGATCAAGCGTTCCGGAACATCTGATCCTTCACGGCGAAGAGCTGATTTGCGGCGGCGAACAATGCGACGCCTGTGCCTAGGATATTCAAGCACTTCCGGATCATACACCGGCTCCCCATGACGGTGTCTGACAGATGACAGAGGCATTGTATTTTTTCCTTTAAAATTAGGCCTCTAATGAAAAGGCTTAATTTGGAAAAATTGCGGCGTCTTGGTGCCGGAATAGGGGTATTTCCGGTGCAGGCTGCCCGAAATGTAAACGTGAAAAAAATTTTCGCGTCCCTTTGAACCTTTTTGCCGTCCAGCGTGACTAACAGGGCATGGACCCCAAACGCAGCAAAAAGGAAAGCCCCATGTCGATCGCCCTCAAACTCAGCATTGCCGTCGCCGTTGCGCTGGAGATCTATCGCCTATGGAAGCAGCCCGAGTCGCGCCTTGTTTTTGATCGCCGGACCGGTTCCGTCCGCGCACGCTAAGTTATCCTCTCAAATCAGAGGCATACAATTTTCTTAAAGTTTCACGGTTCCTTTACACCCCTGACATAGGATGGATGCGAAAGTTCGATATCTATGTCATGTCGGACCTTGGAAATTTCGGCTCGTCCGGACGGGCTCATGGAACTGGGAATTTCCCCATGAGCTGGAGCCTGAGACTCAATATTGTTGTCGCCATCATCGCGGAGTTGTTCCGCGTTTGGAGAGCAACTCGCTCGTCTTCCAAGACGATGTCCGAAATGGCTCTCTCCGGGGACCTTCCGGTCTCCCGTGACTTTCATCACAAGCAACAGCAGTTCAAGACCTAGACGGCCGCGCATGGCGTGACGGCGGGCTGCCGAATCGCGCCTTGTAGGCGCGGGTGAAGTGAGCGTGGCTCTTGAATCCGCAGGCAACGGCGACATCGATGACGCTCATGCGGGAGTCTCGCAGAAGCCGTTCTGCACCATCAAGCCGTATGCGCTGGTAAAATCGGCGCGGTGTGGTTCCAAAGTCCGCCTGAAACAATCGCTCCATGTGCCTTACAGACAATCCTCCAACACGCGCGAGGTCGTTGTTGGACAGAGGCTCTTCCATGTTCTGCTCCATGGCTTCGACCACTTGAGTCAGGCGCGCGTTCTTGATCTGGAGCCGGACCTCCACCGGAAGCCGCGAGTCACTGCCGTAAGCGAACCGCAGATGCACAAGCTGATCGGCTATGTTGACCGTCAGCTCGCGGCCGTAACACCGTTCGATGATGTCGAGCATCAAGTCGATCGATGCCGCGCCGCCTGAACACGTAATCAAATCCCTGTCGACTTCGTAGAGCGCATTCGTGACGTTCACGTCGGGATAGGTTTCGCGCATTGCCGCTCTGCTTTCCCAATGGCACGTGGCGCGGCGACCATCGAGCAACCCGGCCTCCGCCATCACCATGGGCCCGGTATCGAGGCCGGCAAGGATCGTGCCGCCACGTGCGAGTTTCCGGATCGGGTTAATGACAGGCTTCGTAAGGTGCTCTTCCTGGCCCCAGCTCGAGCAGACAACGCCAAGATCAGGTGTTCCGATTGAGGCCAGTTTCACCGAGGCCGACACAGGGATCCCGTTGCTGGCATGAACTGCGCCGCCATCGACGGACACAAAGCGCCAATTGAACGTGCCGGGACGAAAACGGTTTGCCACCCGCAGCGGCTCCAATGCGCAAACCAATGCGATCATCGAAAAACGCGGCAGAAGGATGAACGCGATATCCTTCAACTCGCGTGCAAAACCGGTACTGTCCATCATTCTGAGTAACGTGTTTGCGACATTCCCGCAATGGCGATTAAGGTCAAATCTCTGGCGCTTATAGACAAGTGATCTTTTCCCGCCCGGCCTAGCATTTTCAGCAATGATAAGGAACTTCCATCGCTCTGGCGGTCGGCGCCGGGCAATGGACGCGGAGGAATGAGTGCAATGACCCCAAACGTGATGATTACCTGCGCCGTGACCGGCGCCGGAGACACCGTCGACAGGCATCCGGCCATTCCGGTCACGCCGGAGCAAATCGCAAATGCCGCGCTGGAGGCCGCTGAGGCAGGCGCAGCGATCGTGCATTGCCATGTCCGGGACCCGGAGACCGGCAAAGGCGCGCGCGATGTCTCCCTGTATGCTGATGTGATGGAACGCATCCGCGCCAGGAACACGGATGTCATTATCAACCTGACCGCCGGCATGGGCGGAGACCTTGAAATCGGTGCCGGCGAGGCGCCGATGGAGTTCGGGCCGGAAACCGATGTCGTCGGCCCAATCGAGCGGCTCGCCCATGTGACTGAGCTAAGGCCGGAGATCTGCACCCTCGACTGCGGCTCGCTCAATTTCGGCGACGGCAACGGCATCGTCGTGCAGACACCGACACAGCTGCGCGCGCAGGCCAAGATTATTCAGGATGCCGGCGTGAAGCCGGAAATGGAAATCTTCGACTCGGGCAACCTCTGGTTCGCAAAGCAACTGGTGGAGGAAGGCCTTATCAATGACCCTCCCATGTTCCAGATCTGCCTCGGCATTCCGTGGGGAGCCCCAAGCGACCCCGCAACCATGCATCACCTCGCGAGCCAGATCCCGGACGGTGCAGTCTGGGCGGGTTTCGGAATCTCGCGCATGCAGATGCCGATGGTCGCGCAGACAGTCCTTCTTGGCGGACATGTCCGTGTGGGGCTGGAGGACAACCTCTATCTCGAGCGCGGCGTCTATGCCTCCAACGGCACGCTGACCGAAAAAGCTGTGAAGATCATCGAACTGCTCGGAGCAAAGGTCGCGAGCCCGGATGAAGCGCGAGAAATTCTCAAGATCGAAAAGCGATAGGTTCCGAAGCAATGCACGACGTAAAGACTGTCGGGATCGTTGGTACAGGCGTGATCGGCGCCGGCTGGACGGCGCGGTTCCTCGCGCGTGGCATCGATGTAATTGCATCTGATCCCGCACCCGGCGCGGAAGAAGCGTTGAGAGCAGCCGTTGACCGGGCCATGCCCTCGATCCGAAAGCTGAGCCAGGCGCCGCTCGGAAACATCGGAACCCTGTCATTCACGAACGACGTTGGAGAACTGGCGCGATCTGTGGATTTCATCCAGGAGAGCGCACCCGAACGCGAAGACCTCAAGCGGGACCTGCTGGCGCGCATCGACGCCGAGGCCTCGATGGAAGTGATCATTGCCTCCAGTTCGTCCGGCCTGTTGCCCAGCCGGATTCAGGCCGACTGCCGACACCCAGAACGGGTCTGCATCGGACATCCGTTCAATCCCGTCTACCTCCTGCCACTGGTGGAAGTGCTCGGCGGCGAAAAGACGGCAGATACGACGATCAATCGTGCCATGGCTTTCTACGAGGCCGTCGGAATGCACGCCCTAAAGGTGCGGACCGAGATTGCCGGTTACATTTCCGACCGTCTGCAAGAGGCCCTGTGGCGGGAGGCGCTGCACATGGTTGCCGACGGCGTGGCCACAACCGGCGAGATCGACGATGCCGTGATCTACGGCCCCGGACTCCGCTGGGCGATCATGGGCACCTGTCTGACATTCCATCTTGCCGGCGGCGATCAGGGCATGCGGCATATGCTCGAGCAGTTCGGCCCTGCCCTCGAATTGCCCTGGACCAAGCTCAAGGCGCCCGAGCTGACCGACGAACTGATCGATCGAATGGTGGAAGGCACGCTTGCCCAAGCCGACGGCCGCAGCATCGAGGAGCTTGAGCAACTGCGCAATGATTGCCTCGTCGGCATCATGCGTGTCCTGCGCCAGCACAAGACCGGTGCGGGCCTCACTCTCGCCAGTGACGAGGCCAACCGGTACCACACCAAAGAGTTTGAGCATTGGTCGCCGCATACGGACGTCGCAGCACCTCTCCGACTGTACAGCGTCGACGTCGATCCGCAGTGGGTCGACTACAACGGGCACATGAGCGAGGCCTACTACCTGCTTGCGTTCGGCGAGGCGTCGGACGCCCTGTTCCGCTACATCGGCATCAACGAGGCCTACCGTGAAGCCGGCTCGTCCTTCTACACAGTCGAAACGCATATCAACTACGTGAAGGAAGTCGGCACCGGAGAGCCGCTCGAGTTCACGACCCAGATTCTCGGCCTCGACGAGAAGCGCCTGCATCTGTTTCATCAGATGTTCCACGGCACAACCGGCGATCTGCTGTGCACGACGGAGCAAATGCTGCTCCACGTTGACATGGAGAGCGGACGGACATCCCCGATCAAGCCCGAGGTCATGCAGGCGCTGACCGCAATCATGAGCGCCCACAAGGACATGCCAGCGCCGGAGCAAAAGGGCCGGGTGATGAATGTGCCGGACAAGCGGGCATGACGACGCGGAACAACGAGGGACGACGCGTCCTGGTCACGGCGGCCGCCAGCGGCATAGGCGCTGAGACGGCACGCGCCTTTGCCGAGTCGGGCGCGCGCGTCCATATCTGCGACACGGACGACGACGCCCTCGCGGATTTCGCCGGTACCAATCCCGAAATTGGCCGCACGTGCGCCGACGTGACCGTCGAGGCCGACGTCGCACAAGTCTTCGCAGACATGGACGCTGAAAACAAAGGCATCGACGTTCTGGTCAACAATGCGGGGACCGGCGGCCCGACCGCGCTTATCGAGGATATGAACCTGGCAGACTGGCGGGCCTGCATCTCCGCCAATATCGACAGTATTTTTCTGTTTTCAAGATTAGCCGCGCCGATCATGAAGCGCGCCGGGTCCGGATTGATCGTCAATCTTTCGTCGACCGCCGGCTTCATGGGTTACCCGATGCGCACGCCCTACGCGGCATCCAAATGGGCGGTGATCGGAATCACCAAGTCGCTCGCGATGGAACTCGGTCCGGACGGCATCCGCGTCAATGCGATCTGCCCCGGCGCCGTTGAAGGGCCGCGTATGGACCGGGTCATCGCCGCGGAATCGACCGCAACCGGCAGGCCCGAAAACACAATCCGAGAAAACTATGCGAACGCCTGTTCGCTCAGAAGCTTTGTCACCGCTCGCGACATCGCCAACATGGCCGTTTTCCTGGCCTCGCCCGCGGCATCAAAAATCAGCGGCCAAGCCATGGCCGTCGACGGCCACACCGAAGCGCTCAGCAGCAACTAGGACTTGAGAGAGATGGATTTCGCGCTCACAGATGAACAGAAGCTGATCATCGAAACAGCCAAGGCCTTCGTTGAGAAGGAACTCTATCCCTACGAGGAAGAGGTCGAGAAGACGGGCGAGATTCGGCCGGACCTGGTCGAACAGATCAAGGCCCGCTCCGTCGAAATGGGCCTCTACGCGGCGAACATGCCGGAAGACCTCGGAGGGGGCGGCCTCGACAACTTCACGATGGCACTGCTTGACCGGGAGCTCGGCCGGGCCAATTACGGCCTGCACTACCTCGTGGCCAGGCCCAGCAACATCCTGCAGGCCTGCAACGAAGAACAGGCCGAACATTATCTCTACCCGTGCATTCGGGCAGAAAAGGTCGACTGCATCGCCATGACCGAGCCGGGAGCCGGATCGGACCTGAAGTCGATGCGGACATCCGCTGTTCAGGATGGCGACGACTGGGTGCTGAACGGCGAGAAGCACTTCATCAGCCATGCCGATCTCGCGGACTTCGCCATCGTCTTCGCGGCAAGCGGTGTCGAAGACGGTGCGCCCGGTCCCCAGGGACCGCGGAAGAAGATCACCTCGTTCATCATCGATAAGGGCACGCCGGGTTTTGAAGTCAGGCGAGGCTACAATTCCGTCTCACACCGCGGCTATCACAACTGCATTCTGACCTTCAATGACTGCCGTGTGCCGTCCAGCCGCGTCCTCGGCGAGCCGCACACGGGTTTCGATGTTGCCAACGAGTGGCTCGGCGCAACGCGCCTTCAGGTGGCCGCCACCTGCCTCGGCCGGGCCGAACGCGCGCTTGAACTCGCCCTGGACTGGGCGGTCAACCGCAAGCAGTTCGGTCAGCAGATCTCCAAGTTCCAAGGCACATCGTTCAAGCTTGCCGACATGAAGGTCGAACTGAAGGCGGCGGAACTCCTGACGTTCGAGGCCGCCTGGAAATGCGACCAGGGCACCATGGAGGACATGGACGCGGCGATCGCCAAGCTCAAGGCCACCGAGATGCTGGCAATGGTCACGGATCAGGCATTGCAGATCTACGGCGGCATGGGGCTCATGGATGAGCTGCCGCTCGAACGCCTCTGGCGTGACGCCCGCGTCGAACGCATCTGGGAAGGCACGAGCGAGATTCAGCGCCACATTATTTCCAGGTCGCTCCTGCGTCCACTCGGCGGCTGAGATGTCACGCCTTGCGCGCCTGACGACGGCGAAGACCGCCGCGATTATTGGCGGCCGCGAAGCCGGCATCGTCATCAGGCAACTGAAAAATCTCGGCTTCAAGGGCGAAATCTGGCCTGTCAATCCGAAGCGCTCCGAGATCGAAGGTCTCACCTGCTACGGGTCGGTCGAAGACCTGCCTGAAGCTCCCGATGCCGCATTCATCGGCGTGCCACGCGAGGCCACCATAGACCAGGCGTCCCGGCTCTCCGCCATGGGCGCGGGCGGCGCGGTCTGTTATGCCTCGGGCTTTGCCGAAGTCGGCGCTGAGGGTCGCGCGCTGGAACAGAGTCTGGTTGAAGCCGCCGGACCGATGCCGATCTTTGGTCCGAACTGCCATGGATTCGTGAACTACCTCGACCGGGTCGTCATGTGGCCGGATGCCCATGGCGGCAAGCCTGTCGACAGCGGTGTTGCCATCGTCAGTCAGAGCGGCAACATGGCGATCAATTTCACCATGCAGCGCCGCGGTCTGCCGCTCGCCGGCGTCTATTCGCTCGGCAACCAGGCGCAGGTCGGCATGGCGGACCTGATCGGCACACTGGCTGAAGACGACCGCGTCACGGCGATCGGGCTGCATATCGAGGGGCTGGACGACATCGCTGCGTTTGCCGTTGCGGCTGACAGCGCACGCAGGAGCGGGACACCCGTTGTTGCGCTCAAGACCGGACGCTCCAGGGCTGCGGCGCGGATCACCGAAAGCCATACGAGTTCCCTTGCCGGTCCGGACAAACTCTACGACGCCCTGTTTTCAAGAACAGGTATCGCGCGGGTCAATACGGTCACGGCGCTTCTGGAATCCCTGAAGTTGCTGCACTTCGGGGGTCCGCTCAGCGGCAACCGGATAGCGTCAATGAGCTGTTCCGGCGGCGAGGCCGCTCTGGTCGCCGATCTGGCCGAACCTCTCGGTCTCGTCTTTCCCGAATTGACGTCGGACCACCAGGCTCAAATCCGCGAGACGCTCAACGACTACGTAGACGTCGCCAATCCGCTCGACTACCACACCTTCATCTGGGGAGACGACGACGCGCTTGAAGCCTGCTACGGCGCCATGCTCGACGGCGGCTTCGACGCGACCATGCTGATCAACGACATCCCGGACCGCGATCATCTTGACGCCTCGCAATGGCAGGCGGCGACCCGGGCGATGGTGCGCGCAGCAAGGGCACGCGAGGCTCGCGCAATGATCGTGGCCACAATGCCCGAATGCATGCCGTCGACGATGGCGGACGAGCTTGTCGAGGCAGGCATCGCACCGATGATCGGGCTCGAAGATTGCCTTGCGGCCATTTCGGCCGCCGCGTGCATTGGCCGGCAGTGGGCGCAGGATCGTGACGCGTACCGCCCCGCCCTGCCCTCGCCGGATCCCGATGCTAGATCGCGCGCACTGGATGAAAATGAAGCCAAACAACGTCTCGCTGACTTCGGGCTGCATGTTCCCGCAAGGATCACGTGTTCTGCTGCGGATGCCCCAGGCGCAGCGGCTTCCCTAGGCTTTCCGGTCGTCGCGAAGGCGGTAAGCGGCACCCTCGCACACAAGTCCGAGGCCGGCGGCGTTCTTCTGGCACTCGCCGACAAAGACGAAGTCGCCAGCGCCGTCGCCGACATGGCGAACCTCAGCGACCGGTTCCTAATCGAGGAAATGATCGATGACGGTGTGGCCGAAATCATCGTCGGCGTTGAAAGCGATCCGCAATTCGGCCCTGCGCTCGTCATCGGTTCAGGCGGGGTTCTCACGGAGCTTGTCGCGGACAGCGCAACACTTCTGCTGCCGGCAAATGAAACCGATGTTCGAAACGCGCTCGCGAGGCTCAAGATTGCCGGCCTTTTGAACGGTTATCGCGGCAAGCCGAAGGGCGATGTCGAGGCACTCGTCATCGCGACCCTCGCAGTTGCCGATTTTGCCCTCACTCACCACGAAACGCTTCTGGCTCTTGACGTCAATCCGCTGATCGTTCGCCCGGAAGGCAAAGGCGTTTGCGTTGTCGATGCCTGGATGAGACTCGCGGAATAGCGGAAACGCAGTTGCACTGGCCGCAGGTCGCGCTCACCAGGATGACAGGACTGGCTTGTGTGTCGACCGCCGCTATACTCGGCATCCTCTTGAACCGGAGCCGAAGATTCCGTCATGCCAGGACCGCAACGCAAACGACCCGAAGACCTGAGAAGCGCGCGCTGGACCGCGCCCGATGATTTGCGGAGCTTCGGCCACCGGTCCAGGCTCATGCAGATGGGGTATGCGCCGGAGGATTGGAGCGGCCGGCCGGTCATCGGCATTCTCAACACATGGTCCGACATCAATCCCTGTCATTCGCATTTCCCCGAGAGGGTCAAGGACGTGAAACGCGGGATCCTTCAGGCCGGCGGTTTCCCCATCGAATTGCCTGCGCTTTCCCTATCTGAGAACTTCGTCAAACCGACAACGATGCTCTACCGCAACATGCTGGCGATGGATGCGGAAGAACTGATCCGCTGCCACCCGGTTGACGGGGTTGTCCTCATGGGCGGGTGCGACAAGACCACGCCCGGTTTGCTCATGGGCGCGACAAGTGCCGGACTTCCCGCGATCTACGTACCGGCCGGGCCAATGTTGCGCGGCAACTGGCGCGGAGAACCGCTGGGGTCGGGTTCCGACGCCTGGAAATTCTGGGACGAGCGGCGTGCCGGGACGATCACGGCAGCGGACTGGAGCGAGCTCGAGGGCGGCATCGCGCGCAGTTCCGGAACGTGCATGACGATGGGGACGGCGAGCACGATGACCGCGATCGCGGAAGCGCTCGGCATGACACTCCCGGGCGCCTCGTCCATCCCGGCGGTCGATGCGGCGCACGCCCGGATGGCGGCAGCTTCAGGACGGCGTGCTGTCGAAATGGTCTGGGAGGATTTGAAGCCGTCAGACATCATGACGTCCGGCTCGTTTGACAATGCCATAGCAGTCGCCATGGCGATGGGCTGCTCCACGAATGCCGTGATCCATGTCGTCGCGCAGGCCCGGCGGGCCGGTGTTACCGTCAGTCTCGACAGCTTCGAGGCGGCCGCAGGCAAGGTTCCCGTCCTCGCCAACATCCGGCCGACCGGTGACCGGTATCTCATGGAGGATTTCTATTTCGCGGGCGGATTGCCGGGTCTCATGTCACGGCTTACGGAACACCTGCATCTGGGTGAGATCACGGTTACCGGGGATACACTCGGTACGAACATCGAGGGTGCCGGGGTGCATGATGACGATGTCATCCGCCCGCTCGACAATCCGGTTTATGACGGGCCACCCCTCGCCATTCTCAAGGGCAATCTGGCGCCCGACGGTTGCGTGGTGAAGCCTGGTGCATGCGAAGCCAGGTTGCGGAAACATACCGGACCGGCGCTCGTGTTCGATGATTATCCGGCCATGAAGGCTGCCGTCGACGACGAAAACCTCGATGCTACGGCCGATACCGTTCTGATCCTGCGCAATGCCGGACCGCTGGGAGGACCGGGCATGCCGGAATGGGGCATGCTGCCGATCCCGACGAAACTCGTGAAACAGGGTGTCCGCGACATGGTACGCATTTCCGACGCCCGGATGAGCGGAACCAGCTACGGTGCCTGCATCCTGCATGTGAGCCCGGAAGCTTTCGTCGGCGGAGCGCTCGCGCTCGTCAGGACCGGTGACATGATCACGCTAGACATCGACGGGCGGAAACTGGAGATGGCGGTGTCGGACGACGAGCTGGCGGACCGCCGCGCGGCGTGGACGCCGCCTGAGCCACGTTTCGGACGCGGCTACGGCTGGATGTTCTCGCGCCATGTCCGCCAAGCCCACGAGGGCTGCGACTTTGATTTCCTCGAAACCGACTTCGGCCCCCCGGCCAGCGAGCCGGATATCTTTTGAGCAGTCGCGTGGGACGACAGACTATTCGTCGCCGGGCACGCCGTAACTCGGCGCGTCTGACGGATTGACCGCGCGGGTGCGGTAGGCCTCCATTTGAGGCTCGTAATCTGTCCACAGCGAACGCAATTGTTCGACGGGACCCACATCCGCCCAGTCGACACGGAGATCGACCAGCGGGAAAGGCTGATCATCGACCACAAGCAGCGACGCCGAATGCACCGGCCCCTCCTCTCCGCCGGCCCGTTCGCCCGCTTCGAGGGCCCGAAGCAAGCGCTCGGCGAGGTGTTCACCCGCATTGGCCGCAAACGCATCGGCCATGGCATGCGGCACACCGATGGAGCTGAGCAGATTGCCGGCGGCCAGGCAGTCGTCGCCCGCCACGTCCGCGTTCGTGCCCAGGATCTTCTCGCCGGTATAGCAGGCGGTATTGCCGCGCCGGTCGACGACGGTCAGTTGGCGGTATTCCAGAAAGGCGCGGCGTGTCATGGCATTGGCCAGCGCTGTCTCGGCGTCCTCACCATGCGCCAGGCCGTCAAGAATGATCGGCCCCAATGCCGGATCGGTGATGTTCTGCGTGGCGACCGCGCCGGCGCCGGCACGAGCATGAGGACACCGCGCCCCGACGCAAATGCTGGAGGTGGTGATGGCTACGCCGAACATGCCAGTCCGGGCGCAGCGTCCGACAATCGAAAAGGTCATTCTGCGGCCTCGCTTGATAATGCCGCAGGTTTGCTATCGCACAACCGCCGTGCCAGATAACGGCGGAAGTCGTGTATCTCGCGCTCAAGCCAACTGAGCGGTCCCGGTTCGGTCATCGGCGCCCTGGCACCCTTGTAGATTCCCTCGACCACAAACCGGTCCTCACCATTCACATGTTCGAAGAAATTCGACGTCTCCAACAGGAATACTTCACGGTCCTCCAGATCGACCAACACTTCCGGTGCAATGGCCGCTCCAAAACGGACGCGAACGTTGCCAACGCCTTCGGGACGCAGCGTGAGGTACCAGAGATGATCCGGGGCCAGGACATACATGTGTGCCGGAAAGACCGTTGGCATGACCGAGGTGTAACGCCAGCGGCCACGCAGTCTCTTGTTTTTGTGATGTGCACGGCCGAACTTCGCGTCGCTCGATTTGCTGAAGGTCTGGTAGGTGAAGGCGTCAAACACCTTTTTGGGGAAAACCGTATCATCGACCGGGAACCAGGCGCCGACCGTGTTCTTGTGAGCCACCGGGAGATGGTAACCCTCCATGAAATTCTCGGTCAGGAGCTTCCAGTTCGTCTCCCAGACATGCTCCTCGTGCAGCATCGGGACATAGTCAGCCATGCGATACCGGTCGACGATCCGCGCCAGCGGCGCAAGGAGTTCGGCAACCGGCGCCGCATCCGGATTAAGGGTTACGTAGATCCAGCCCTGCCAGATTTCCGTCCTTATTTCGGGCAAGCGGATCTTTGATTTGACGAAAGCCTCGGAGTGCTCCATGTGCGGCGCGCCGATGAGCCGCCCGTCGAGACCGTACGTCCAAGCATGATAGGGACAGACGACCCGGCCGCAGTGGCCGCGGCCGTCCAGCAGCTGCATCATCCGATGCCGGCAAACATTCGCAAACGACCGCACCTCGCCGTCCTTGCCGCGGATGCAGTATATGGGCTGGTCGGCGATCGAGAACGTCAGGTAGTCTCCGGCTTCCGGAATCTCGGCGGCAAGCCCCGGACAGGCCCAGTCGCGGCTGAAAATCAGCCGATCCTCCAGTGCGCGAACGTCTTCAGACGTGTATATGGCCGGCGACAGGGCAACCGCCTCCGGCATCCCCTGGCCAGCTTTCTGTTCCAGCTCTTCTAGTATCCGGGCCAGACCCAACCGACTCACCATGCTGCCCTACTCGTCGTCGGGAATAACCGCCGTCACCTCGATCTCCATCACCCATTCAGGCCGGGCGAGGCCATCGACGATCAGTCCGGTCGAGACAGGATATACTCCTTTGAGCCATTTGCCGATGGTTTGGTAGACCTCGTCGCGATATCCGCGGTCGGTCAGATAAACCTGCATGCGGCAGATCTGGTCCAGGCTGGAGCCGGCTTCCTCAAGTAACTGCCTGACGTTTCGCATCGCTTGGTCGGTCTGGGCCGCGGCATCGCCGACACCCACACTCTCTGCCGTTTCGAGGTCCTGACCCACCTGGCCGCGCACGAACACTGTCGTACCCCGGGCTTTCACCACCTGGCACAGATCATTGTCGAGCTTCTGGTTGGGATAGGTGTCGCGCGTATTGAATTTGCGCAGCCGCTCGTGCGTCATAAAAACTCCTCGGTTCTGCTGTTCAGGCTCCGGCTATTCAGCCGCCTGGGGCCGTTCGCCCAGGACGTTATCCGACAGGCCGGCCGAATTCCTGACGAAGTCGAGCGGACCGTCCCAGCCGAAATTACGATAGACCGCAGCCAGGTGTGCGAAAGGCGGAGACTGTGCGAAGAGCTGGAACGTCAGGCGATGACCAGCGTAATCCGAGTTGAGCAGATCCCGCGCAAAGGCCAGGAGCTTACGCCGGTCGTCGGCCATCCAGTTCTCGTTGATGGTATAGAACTTCTTGAGCCAGGGGCCCGTCTCCTCACCCTCGAAAGAGGACGCGTCCGGCGTGATGCAGATCTGACCGCCGCACAATTCGCGCGCGATGTGCATCATGGCCGGCAGGTTCGTGCAGGCGTGAACGCGGCCGGTCATCAACAGAGACTGGTTCGGCATCAGAAGACCATTCGGGCTTTCGTCCGCCATGGCGATCGATGCCGTCAGATGGGCATTGATGCCCTCGCGGTAGACGGCGAGCTGGGCCAGCTTCTCCTGCACCGCCGGCTGCTTGTCGAGGCCCGTCTGCTTCACATTCCAGAGCGCGGCACCGATCATCATGTCGGCATAGGTCAGCATGCGCTGCACAAAGGAGAATGCCGAGTAACGGTGCAGCGTCGCCCTGATGAAGGTCGCGGCGCGCGTGTGCTGATAGAACAGGATGTCCTCCCAGGGGATCAGCACATTGTCGAGCACCATAAGGGTGTCGACTTCGTCGAACCGGTTCGACAAGGGATAATCGTCCGCCGGCGCTCGACCGGTGAAGCCGGTCCGGCAGATGTGCTTCACGCCCGGCGCGTTCATGTGAACAATGCAGCCCAGCGCATAGTCGGACAGCTTGGCGTCGCCCCAGTTTGCAATCGTCGGCTTCAGAAAAGCCTGGTTCGAGTATGCTGCGGCGGTCTCATATTTCGCGCCACGGATGACGATCCCTTCGTCCGTCTCCTTCACGACATGGACGAGCATGTCCGGGTCCTGGTCCTGCGGGCGCTTCGATCGGTCACCTTTCGGGTCGGTATTCGCGGAGACGTGGAACGGATCGTTTTTGAGAACCGTGTGAATATGCCGCTCGATGTTCTCGGCGAAGCGCGGATCGATCTCGTTCAGGATCTCCTTGCCATCCCATAGAGACCACATTTCACCGACGGTCTCATCGCCGACACGCGTGACAACGCCGCCGATGTCGTTCATGACCAGATCGACCGCAGCACGCTTGCGATCCCATATCTCCTTCGTGTGGGGTAACTGCAGTCCGACGGCAAAGCGCTCGCCGTCTTCTTCATAGGTCATCGCATCCCGGGTTTCGGGATCATGTTGCATGTCGTAGATCCGGGCGCGGACATCGATCACCGGTTTGAACATCGGGTGTGTCGTGACATCGTCTACCCGCTCTCCGTTCATGTAGACTTCGCGCCCGTCGCGCAGCGTCTCTCGGTATTGCTCGCCTGTCCGGATCATTGCCTTTGCCTTCCCGATCTAGTGGTCACCACGGTCAGATGTCAGATTGCCACTCACCGAAAGCTAGATAAAATATTTTCTCTCTTTGATTTAACCAGTTAAAATCTATTCAGCGATCGAATCGTCTTCGTTGGTATGGGCATGCAGAAATTCACCCTCCGCCAGCTCGACTATTTTGTTATGGCCGCCGAAAGCGAGAGCCTCGCCGAAGCCGCCGCGCGCGCCAATGTCTCCCAACCCTCCATCTCCACGGCCATCGCGAAACTGGAGGACCATCTGGGCATCCAGTTGTTCGTCCGGCATCACGCCCAGGGCATTTCGCTCACGCATGCCGGCCGTCGTGTACTGGGAGACGCTCGCAATCTGCTCAGGCAGGCCGCCGATTTCGAGGACAACGCAGCGGATTCCGGCGAAGCCTTGCGCGGCACGCTTGAAATCGGCTGCTTCGTGACTTTTGCACCGGCTTTCATGCCGGCACTCATCACCGCTTTTTCGCGTCTCCACCCAGACGTTTCGTTGAGCCTCCACGAAGCGACGCAGGACGAGCTCGTAACCGGACTGACGTCGGGCAGGCTGGATCTCGCACTGCTCTACGATCTCGAGCTTCCCGACCGGATTCATTGTGAACACGTGGCGACGGGTCACCCCTATGCCCTGCTCCGCGCCGATCACCCACTGGCGAGGCGGCGGCGCATCCGTCTTCAGGATCTGGCAGATGAACCATTCATCCTGCTGGATGTGCCGCCCAGCAGAACATACTTCCTTGGCCTTTTCGAAGCAGCCGGCCTCAAGCCGGAGGTGGCATTTGCGTCTTCCTCGCTTGAAATGGTCCGCGGACTTGTCGGTTGCGGCGGGGGGTTCTCCCTGCTGGTCACCCGCCCACATGGTGATGCGACTTATGACGGGTCGGCGCTGGCGATCAGGCCGATCGACGTCGGTTCAAAGCCCAGCGATATTTCCCTCGCGCGGCTCGATCAGATCACGCCCACCCGCCTCATGGAGACGTTCTCTTCCTTTTGCAGGGACTGGTTCAAAAGCCACACTCCCATCAAAAAACCGGAACAAACTCGCCAAGTTCGCTGACAGCTACCGGCTGTTAACGTCTCTCTGATTAACCAGAGATGGAACACACGAATTGTCGGTTCGGAGGGTTCCGAATACGATAATTCCGGGCCACGCCGTCGAACGAAGAGGAACAAGCATGTTCGGTGCAAGAATTGCCGTGCTCGCCCTGGGGCTAACATTTGCTATCCCGGCTTCGACAGCGGTGGCAGCGCAATGCGGCAATACCGGCGCAGGGTTCAACACCTGGCTGTCGGCGTTCAAGCGCGAGGCGGCCGCTCAGGGGATTTCGCGGAAAGTCATCGCGGCTTCGCTCAACGGCGTAACCTACAACCGGAAGGTTATCCGGCTCGACCGTAATCAGAAATCGTTCAAGCTCAGTTTCCGGCAATTCCTGGCGCGACGTGTATCTAAGGGTTTGATCAACAAAGGCCGCCGCCTCATGAAGAGGCACGCTAGAACGCTTCGCCGTGCGGAACGACGGTACGGTGTCCCGGCAGCCGTCCTCGTGGCCATCTGGGGCCTCGAAACCGGTTATGGCGCCAATTCCGGCCGCATGTCGGTCATGCGGTCGCTGGCGACCCTGTCCTATGACTGCCGGCGCAGCAGGTTCTTTACCGATCAGCTCATGAGCGCACTCAAGATCGTTCAGCGCGGCGACATGAGCCCAAGGGCAATGCGCGGAGCCTGGGCCGGCGAGCTCGGCCAGACCCAGTTTCTTGCCACCTCCTACCTTCGATTTGCAGTTGACTTCGACGGTAACGGCCGTCGCGATCTGATCCGTAGTGTCCCGGACGTCCTGGGCTCAACCGCGAATTACCTCAGGGGTTACGGCTGGCAGCCCGGACGCAGTTGGGCGCCGGGCTCAGCAAACTTCGCTGTGATCAAGCAGTGGAACCGTGCTGATGTCTACGCGCGGACGATTGCGCATTTCGCCAATATCCTGGCCGGCCGCTAGGAACGCTTTCACCTTCTGGGCACCAAATTCGTGCGGCGGTATCCGCTCGGGAACTAGAAGCCCGGGAGGACGACCACTTTCGGCGAATTCGGCAGTGTCGCATCAGAGACAACGATCTCGGCGACATCGCTGATCTCGACGGGAAACACCTCGCGCAGATTGGCGACAAACCGGTTTAGCGTCGTCGTTCCGAAAAAATGCATCGGGATAATGAGGCGCGCCTTCAGGGTCTTGAGAACCTCCACCATGTTTGCCTGCGCCATGGTGTATGTGCCGTCAACCGGAACCATCACGACGTCGAGCTGGCCGATCCATCCCAGATATTGCGGTGACAATTCGTGGTGCAGGTGACCCAGATGCCCGATGCACAGGCCCGCAATCTCGAAAATGAAGATGGAATTGCCGTCCTTCTCGCGTGTCCCCGCCCAGGTCCTGATGTCTGTTGGGACATTGCGGATCTTCACGTCGCCAATTGTCAGATCGTGCTCCGCCGCGCCGCCATTCGGGTTCCATCCCCTCAAAACATGCTTGATCGCCGGATCCGGATTGTTGGTGTAGTGGGTCTCATGCGCGTGATTCATGGTGACGATATCCGGGACCCTGCCCTCTCCGGCGAACCCCGCATAGTCGGTGGCAATGATCTGCCCGCCCGGGCTTTCGATCCGGAATGTCGAATGGCCCACAAATGTGATGCGGACCTCGTTGGGCTTGAGGGGCACCTGATCAGTTGCAACAGGAGTGAGTGCAGCGCGGACGAAATGGGCGCGCTCGCCGTCGGGCTGCGCTTCTGCCAAGGCCAGGCATCTGCTAACGGCCGCAACGGAAGGAATGGGTTCAAAAACAAGGAGTAAGGCAACAAATGTAACTAGAACTCTTAGCACACCTTGCATTGTAATCATCGACCTCCTCCGCAATGCCGGCAGCCCACGGCATAGGATACCCGTCCAAATACTCCTGAGAACAGCCCTTCAATTTCCCAGGAGAAGCGTTTTCCCGCCCCGTATTTGCGAACGACTTGCAGACTCAGGGGCGCTATCTTACATCTTGTTCTATGACTGCACGAAAACAAGCGGCTGCTTTGCCCTTTGTCCTCGACAACGGTCGCCTTCAGGTGATGATCATCACAAGCCGGGAAACCGGCCGTTGGATCATCCCCAAAGGCTGGCTGAAGAAGGACATGGATGCCCATGAACTGGCTGCCCTCGAGGCTTTTGAGGAAGCAGGGTTGCGTGGGATCATCAGCAAGAAGCCGGTTGGCCAGTACCGGTATTTGAAGCGTCTGGACGACGGGCAGGACGTCAAATGCAACGTGACCGTGTTTCCCCTGCTCGTGGAAACCCATGCACTTGACTGGCCTGAAAAGCCCGAGCGCGAATATCTTTGGACCCGGCCCAACAAGGCAGCGAAACTCGTCGACGATGATGGATTGGCCGACCTTCTGCGCGGCTTTACGCCGAAAAAGTCACTGCTTCGCGCCATTGCCTGATTGAGATCCAGGCCTGATGCACTGATCTGGCATCGCTGGCAACCCGACCGGTGCGCAACAGCGAATCCGGTTGACAATGCATTCCCCCGCACGGACCCTCGGCATCGGATTCCACAATGCGATGAGTGACCGGCATGGCGGAGACGCATGACGCGCCGCAGATCAAACACCTCTGGCCGACCATCATGTTCCGGCACCGCCTGCCCGGTTCCGAAGCGGCAAATCCAGTGTTGCTGCAGTTGATTGAGGATCTGGAATCCGCCAACCCCGATCTCACGACCGACTATCTTGCCGGCAATCTTCTGGATAACGACCACCCGGCAATCGCCTGGCTGCGCGACTGCATCAATCGCGCGGTGGTGGATTATGTGAGGAACACAAATGTCGACTACGACATTGATTGGAAGATGCAGGGTTGGGCCAATGTCAACCGGTTCGGAGACTACCACAACCTCCACAATCATCCGCACTCCTGGCTCAGTGGAACCTACTATGTTCAGGTCCCGACGGATCAGAAGGCATTGCCCGGCCGCTCAGACCGCACGCCCGGCGCCATCAGCTTCTTCGATCCGAGACCGCAGGCAAACATGATGGCCGTGCGGGGCGACCCGCAGATCGAGGCAGAGCACCGCATCACGCCCGAGGCCGGAGAGATCCTGCTGTGGCCGGCATTCCTGCATCACCTCGTGCATCCGAACCTGGCGGATGAACCGCGGATTTCGATATCATTCAATATTGTCCTCAAGTGGCAGGATGCCTTTCTGCCGCAATCAGACGCGTAAAACAAAACTGATAAATGGAGCGTGCCTATGAGCGACGACGTTCTGAAAACGACCCGGTCCGGCCAAACTCTTGAAGTCGTTCTTGACCGTCCCAAAGCCAATGCAATTGATGCCGCAACAAGCCGGCAGATGGGCGAGATATTTGCGGGTTTCCGCGATGACCCGGATCTCCGGGTGGCCATATTCACCGGCGCCGGCAACCGGTTCTTCTGTGCCGGCTGGGACCTCAAGGCGGCCGCCGAAGGCGAAGATTTCGAGGCGGACTACGGCGTCGGAGGTTTCGGCGGATTTCCGGAACTGCCTGATCTCAACAAGCCCGTGATTGCGGCCGTCAACGGTCTCGCGCTCGGTGGCGGTTTCGAGATTGCGCTCGCGGCAGATCTGATGATTGCCGTCGAAGATGCCGAGTTCTACCTCCCGGAACCTCTCGTGGGTGTGATGCCGGACGCCGGAGCCATTCGGCTGCCGCGAGCCCTGCCCCGCGCCGTCGCCAACGAGATGCTGCTGACATCAAAGCATATGAGCGCGCAGGAAGCGGAGCTCTGGGGTCTGGTCAACGAAGTGTGCAAGCCGGCCGACCTCATGGACCGCGCACGCGAACTCGCCGAGCGCATAACCGCTGCAGCGCCCCTGTCGATCGCAGCCATCAAGGAGACGGTCAGGTCGACCGAGGCGATGACACTGTCGGACGCCTATGCGCACCTGCGTTCGGGTGAAGTCAAAAACTACAAGAAGATGCTCGAGTCCGAAGACGCGGAAGAAGGCCCGCGAGCCTTTGCCGAAAAGCGCGATCCGGTCTGGACCGGCCGATAGCCGAACCGCGATCTGAAGCGCAATGGACCTCTTCACTCCGGAACTGCTGATCGCCCTCGCTGTTGCGGTGGCAGCCGGGCTGATGCGCGGTTTTGCCGGCGTGGGTTCAGGCATGCTGATGGCGCCGATTTTCGCGATCCTGTTCGGGCCGGTGCAGACGGTTGCCGTCATCATCCTTATGGAAGTGGTCGTGACCGCTCAGCTTCTCCCGGGCGTTCGGCACGAGATCAACTGGAAGGTTATCGGCCCGATGGGCATCACCGCCGCGGCATTCATGCCGGCGGGCAGCATGCTGCTGGTTACCCTTGATCCTGCAGCGATTGCGCGCGCCATCGCGTTTGTCGTTGCCGCGTTCTCGATCGTGCTGATGTTCGGCTGGCGATACGAAGGCGAGAAAAAACTCTGGGCCAATCTGGGTGTCGGCGCGGTCTCCGGCGTTCTCATGGCATCCACCAGCCTCGGCAATCCGCCGGTTATGGCGTATCTGCTTTCCAGCCGGGATACTGCATCGACCAATCGTGCGAACTTTACAGGTTATTTTGCCATCACCCTCGTCGCGCTCATCGTGCTGATGAGCATCGCCGGGCTCATCGGCCGCCAGTCCGTCATAACCGCAGCCGTCCTGCTGCCTGCCTTCATGCTGGCGGCATGGGTCGGTTCGAAACTGTTCCGGAAGTCCAGCGAAGCCTTTTACCGGAGGGTCGCGCTCGGCCTGCTGCTCTGTGTCGGCCTCTACGGTCTCTTCAGGTAGCGACCATTTCATATGCCGCGGTCATGCCGGCATCCGTGCTGGTCAATGGACGCGCAACCTTGCAGTACGCAGCAGCCGGCGCCATCGAGGCCTGCCCGAACGCGATGACATCGTAATCCGCAGCAAGCGCATCGGCCGTCGTTGCAATGGCTTCGAAGTACTTGTCAGTTTGACCGTCGAGGAAGAGCTGAAACGCACCATCGATCAGCCTGAGTTCGGCGGTCGCACCAGTCGCGGCGGCGACTTCCCTGAACAGGTCTCCCGTCGGCCCGATCGTTGTTTCCACCGTGCACAGGACCGCGACTTTGCCTCCCGATGCGACAGCGGCCTCGGCCAAAGCGCGGTCGATCCGCATGACCGGCCGGTCGAAAATCGCATCGGCAGCCGGCCCAAGCGTCGAGCATGTCAGGACGACAGCATCTGCTTCGCCGGCAAGAGAACGAAGCAGTTCCTCGGTCTCGGTCTGAATATCATCGGTGAGCCTGCCGGCCTCGCCGGCACGGGCAAGCAAGTCAGCCCGAACCAGGTGGCTGTGGCGCACAGGCAACCGGCCGGCCAAATCCTCGAACAGGTTCGCATTGCTTTGAGCGGTATGCAGGAATGCGATGGATTTCGACAAGGCTGTGCCCTCCGACGTTTCAATGGATGTGGACAGTTAACAGATCAGATCGAAGGCTGACACCTTTGACTGCCAATCCAGATGACTCGACCGGGAGCCGCCACTATTCTGGCGCCATGTTCGAAGGGTTCGAAAACAAACGCATCGAGACAAGCGGAGCGGAGATTAATCTTGTGACCGGCGGTACCGGCCCGGCACTGCTTCTCCTGCACGGTTATCCCCAGACACACGTGATGTGGCACAAGATTGCGCCTGGTCTTGCGCGGGACTTCACCGTCGTTGCCGCAGATCTCCGAGGCTATGGAGACTCGTCCAAGCCGGAGACCGTTGCGGATCATGTCTCATATTCGAAGCGGGCGATGGCCGGCGACATGGCCGAGGTGATGTCCGCCCTGGGGCACGAGACGTTCTTTGTTGCGGGCCACGACCGGAGCGGCCGCGTGGCACACCGGCTGGCACTTGATCACGCCGAACGGGTAAAGCGGCTGGCCGTGCTCGACATCGCCCCCACGCGGGAAATGTACCGCGACACGACCGACGAGTTTGCCCGCCTCTACTGGCACTGGTTCTTTCTCATTCAGCCAGCGCCATTCCCGGAGACGATGATCTGCGGGGACGCAATGGCCTATCTCAGAAAGAAGTGCGGCAGCGGCAGCGCGGGCATGACGCCGTTCACCGACAAGGCCTGGGCTGAGTACGAACGCTGTTTTGCCAATCCGGAAACCGTGCGCGCGACCTGCGAGGACTATCGGGCGGCCGCAACGATAGACATCCGGCATGACGATGACGACGGCCCCAGGCGTGTGTCTTGCCCCCTGCTCGTAATCTGGGGAGTCAACGGTGTTATCGAGCGCTGTTTCGACCCCATTGCCTTGTGGCGCGAGCGCGCGGAAAACGTAGAAGGCTATGCGCTGTCGGCCGGACACTATCTGGCGGAGGAAGTGCCGGAAGACGTTGAAAATGCCCTGAAATCTTTCCTGTCTTGAACAATCCCACCGCCAGCGGTTGACTCTACCGCGGCAGGTCTACACTATTCACGTAAGTGCACGGCTTGGCAGGGAATATTCGGAAAACAGTGGCTGCAACTTATGCTCAATAAACCCCCATTCAATCCTGCGGAGCGCTTGCGGCAATTGCGTGAGCGCGCCGGATATTCGCGGGATCGACTGGCTCCTCTGATTGAGTTTGCGGCCGGATCATCTGTGCAGCGCTATGAGTTGCCCTACAATTACGGCAACAAGTTTCTTCCTCTCGAACTGGTTCTCAAACTGATTCCCGTGTTTGAAGGACGCGGGGACCCGCCGATCCAGCGTGACGAGATATCGGAACTGGCCGGTGTTTCGGTGATTGCGACTCCTGATCCCGACACACATTTCGAGAAAACGTTCAAGGCTGCTGAAGGTATGCTGCGCGCCCTTATCCGGAACGGCTTTCTTGATCTTTCACCTGAGAAGATCACGCCGATTGCACTGGGCATCGCGCGCCGTGCCACCGACATAGAGGCAGAACCGCCACAGGAATATGATGAGGTGATCCGTTACATTCGCGATCTGGACAAAGTGAATTGACCGTATCGGCGCCAAGCGCCGTATTTTCGTATCGACCGGGAAAGAGTATTGGGGGGCAACCAGGATGGGAAAAAACGCGACTATTGGCAGCACACTGGCGCGGCAGCGTCAGTCGCAATCGCTTTCAATAGAGTGCCTGTCGAGAATAATCGAGATTTCGCCATCGACGATCGAACGCATTGAATGCGGCGAAATCGAAAATCGCTACATGGAAGTCGTGTCGATCGCGCTGGTTCTCAATGTAGACTTGCCGACTTTGTTCGGCAGCGAACTCGCGCCAGACGAACAGCAGGCAAGCCGGACGTTCGAGATCGCCCGATCCATGAGCCGTCTTCTGGCCGGACAACAGTGATAATGGCCTCACGAACACCAGGACTGGATTCTTCAAGCACGTGGTGGATCGACCGCGGCGTTGCCGTTGCATTGCCGAAAGCAATCAGCGACCAGCCCTTCAGCGACCTCGATCTTCCTTATCGGGTCTTCCGACTCGTTCACGTGCGATCTTCACCGCACAGGATGGTCATCAGGTGGGATGTCGATCACGCAGATGAGCCGTCCCTCGACACGGCCGCAAACATCGTCGACACCAGCAGCATTCCCGTCCGCCTGGAGTTCTTCAAGGACGGCTGGGCGTTCGAGGACTATGAAGACCCGGAAGACGCTGCATTCAGATTCGCTCAGCTGCGCGGTTTTCGTGGTGCCAGGATCGCGCGCCTCGCCGTGATCGAACCTCGCGACGCCGGGGACGTTACCGCAATGGCGCCCCTGTTGCGCCGGGCCGTTGGGTCCGGTGGTGCAGGCCTCGAATATCATCAGCTGTTCTACGAATATAGCGACCGGCTCGAAGACTTCGTTCTGACGATGGCCGGCGACGGATCGGGTCTCACGCAGGCAATGGGCAAGGAATGGGTGGCACGGGCCCTCGGAACGGCACACAGTCCAAATCAGCCGGACGACTATGACCGCACGGTCGTCCCGCCCTATTTCGATGTCATGCACAGTGGCCGAGATCACTACGACCATGTCGTGGCTTCGGTCACGCCACCCGGACAAGAACAAGTCTGGACGCCCTACGAGCGGCTCATCCAGCCGCTCATGCGGGATGGAAAGGCAACCGGCGTCCGGATCACTTGCCAACTGGTGCCGCAGCGCATTCCGATGTTCGAAGCGTAACCGCTTGCGCGGCGCACCCGCGAACACCCAATTTCCGCAATACCGACCTCTTGAAGCCGCGTATCAGGCGCGAGAGCTTTCGAGTTCAGCAAGATAGGCAAGATCCTCCGCGCTGCACCACGCGAACGTTTCCTCGTTGCTGGCACCGTCAGGAGCACTATGCCAGGCGAGCATGGCCGGTTGCTGTACGGAGTAACCCATCCTGAAGGGTATTCCCCTTGAACCGAGCTTTTCGGTCACCAGACCCCAGACATGATCAGGCTGCCACTTCAATGAGATGAGAAGAAGAGCCATGCGGGGCAATACGTCGAGCATGTTGCCATTGTCCCCGCCACGGAATTCGGATGAGAGCCAGAATTCTCCGTGGTAGACGACGTCGCCGCTGATCCGCTCCGCAGCTGAATGCTGCAGCGCCTGCCAACGTGCAGGTTCCACGCTGTCACCCCGCATCCTGTAGAGACCGGACATCCAAAGCATGGCCCATTGCGCCAGATTGCTGTCAACGACATCGATTCTCGCCGCCTGCAGGGAAACCGTCTGTCCCTGCCGATCCACGCCGTGAACCCAGAACGCTCTCGTCCCGTTACTCAGGTCCTGCGTGCCTGCGGGATCGAACATGGCGGAGACAGTTTCGTCAGGACGCACGAAATCCCTGATCTCCACGAATTCCTGGAAATCAGTCTTCACGAACACGAATATGCCCGCATCCTCCGCAAGCCGCTCCAGCCGCGCAACCGCATGCACAACCTTCAGCGGATCGTCCAGACACCGGATCATAGATCCCCCCTCCTTGAGGTCCACGAATGATCTTGATCCCGACCCAAAAGCCGAAGCGCGCGCAAAATCTATGGTAAACGCATTGAGAACAGGTAAATTCGATCAGACACGGGTTTTCGTCGAACCCGGCACCAAAATCCTTCTCAACCGGAAACATCATGGCGATACGCGGCATCCTCTTCGACAAGGACGGTACGTTGCTCGACTATCACGCGACCTGGATGCCGCTGAACTGGCAGGTTGCGCGTGCTGTGGCAAAGGGTGATGAAGACTTGGCCGAAAGACTGATGGTTTCAGGAGGCTTCGATCCTGAGACCGGCCGGGTACGGTCCGGCAGCACGATGGCTGCCGGCAACAACGCCGAAATTGCCGCTCACTGGCAGCCTTTGCTGGGGCCCGAAGCTCCGTCAGTTGAGCACCTGACCGAGACTGTCAATGAGATATTCGAAGGCGGCAGCGCTGCCAGTGCGAAACAGGCGGCCGACCTCGCTCAGGTGTTGGGACGCCTGGCGTCACACGGGCTCAAGCTCGGCGTTGCAACCAGCGATTCCGAACGCGGTGCACGCGAGTCCCTCTCACCGTTCAACGTGGTCGGACTTTTCGACTTCATTGCGGGTTATGACTCCGGTTATGGCGTGAAGCCGGGACCCGGCATGGTCGAGGGGTTCATGAAAACAACCGGCCTCGATGCACAGGAAATCATGGTCGTCGGCGATAACCATCATGACATGGAGATGGGCCGGGCCGCGGGCGCCGGCATGGTCGTCGGCGTGCTCACCGGCACGAGCGATCACGCCGACCTCGCACCTTACGCCGATCACGTCATCGACGACATTTCCGGCGTAGATGCCCTGCTCGACACCAACCATCAGACTTCCGCGTAGAAGCCGGCGCGTTCGTCCTGCATCCACTTGACCCGGACCTGTCCACCGGCACAATGAATCCGGCATGCTATGCAAGGGGAATTGCCATGTCGCACACGGACGCCACGCCCGTGACGGAGATTCATCCGGCACGGTCAGAGAACGATTTCGATGACATCTATTGCTTCCGCTATCGGATCTATGTCGAAGAGATGGGGCGCTACCGTTCGATCGCGGATCATGACGCCGGGAAGCTGATCGAGGCCGACGACGCGCGCAGCCACCTCTACTGCGCCCGATGCGACGGAACGTTCGCCGGCACGATGCGCTTCACCTGCGGCGGTGACGGCGGTTTCACCGAGCGGCACATTGCACAGTACGATCTCGAACCATTTCTCGAGACGGTGCCGCCGGAGCACATGGTGATCGGCGAGCGATTCATGATCGACCCTGCGCATCGGGGCAGCGATCTGCTGTTTCGCATGTTCTGCGTCTACATGAACTTCGTAAACGAGCGCCGGATCCAGCTCATATTCGGAGATTGTGAACCGCACCTGTTGAACGTCTATCTGGGCCTCGGCTTCCGGACCTACACAAACCACAACGTGAACAGCCCGGAGACCGGTTACCTCATCCCGCTGGTGATGGTTGCCGAGGACCTCGACTATTTCCGTGCGATCAAGTCGCCGCTCGCCAAGGTGCTCCAGGATTTCGGCCCCGACACCCGTGTTCCCGATGGGCTCGACGAACTGCTGAAGGGCGGAGATGCCGTAATGAGTGAACGCATGTTGTCGAGGGACCGCTATTGGGAAAGCGTGGGCAAGGCGCTCATGCGCTTCGAGGATGGCAGGACAACGCTGTTCGATGACATGTCCGAGGAAGAAGTCCAGGCATGTCTTGCCAAGAGCAACACGATCAAATGCGCCCGTGGTGACCGGGTCATCAAACGGGACAATGTCGCGCAGAACATGTTCGTCGTGCTTTCAGGGACACTGGAAGTAAAGGACGGAGACGAAGTCGTCGCGGTGCTCTCGAAAGGAGACATGTTCGGAGAAATCGCGTTCTTTCTCGGTCTGCCGCGCACCCGCGACGTCTACGCCGCCACCGACGATGTTACCGTGATGAGCCTCAGCGAAAGCACCTTACGCTCACTGATCGGCAGTCATTCGGAACCGGCCGCAAAGCTGCTCTTGAATGTTGCCAAGATGATGTGCTTCAAACTTGTCCAGGCGGGATAGTTGGACCGCACCGCACGAAAATCAAAAGGAACCCGGAATGAGTGAGCGCGACGACCTCGATCTGCTGCATGACGACATGATCTCCTGGCGACGGAAAATCCACGCCAATCCGGAAACGGCTTTCGAGGAACACAAAACATCCGACCTCGTTGCGCAAAATCTGGAGTCTTTCGGGATCAAGGTCGTGAGAGGGCTCGCCGGCACAGGCGTCGTCGGCGTCCTTGAGGGCAAGACGGAGGGTGATCGTGCGATCGGTCTTCGTGCCGACATGGATGCCTTGCCAATTGAGGAAAAAACGAACGCACCGCACCGGTCGACAATTCCGGGCAAGATGCACGCCTGCGGTCATGACGGGCATGTGGCCATGCTGCTCGGTGCTGCGAAACACCTCGCCGCCACGCGCAATTTCGCAGGCACGGCCTATTTCATATTCCAGCCCGCCGAAGAAGGAGACGGCGGCGGCAAGGTCATGGTCGAGGACGGCCTGTTCGAACAGTTTCCCATGGAGTCCGTTCATGGCATGCACAACTGGCCGGGTCTTCCTGTCGGTGAAATCGCGGCCACTCCGGGTCCAGTGATGGCTGCGTCCGACATCTTCGAGATCACAGTCTCCGGCCGAGGCGCCCATGCGGCCATGCCGCACCAGGGCGAGGATACGATCATTGCCGGCGCCAACATTGTCACGGCGCTTCAGACCATCACCAGCCGGACCGTTGATCCGGTCGACTCGCTGGTCGTCAGTGTCACACAATTCCATGGCGGCGACGCACTGAACGTGTTGCCGGATCAGGTCAAGATTGCCGGCACCGCCCGCAGTTTTCGGCCGGAAGTCCGCAACGGCATCGAGCCGGCGATGCGCCGCATTGTTGACGGCGTCTGCGCGGCGCACGGGACGACAGCCGAAATCATGTACGACCGGCGCTATCCGTCGACCATCAACTCGGTCGCCGAGACCGCTCATGCCGGTGACGTCGCCGCAAAGGTGGTTGGCGCAGACAACGTGCACCGCGACCGGCCACCATCCATGGGGGCGGAAGACTTCGCTTACATGCTTGAGCAAAGGCCGGGCAGCTATGTGCAACTGGGAGCCGGCGAAGATATCGCCAACCTGCATAGTCCGCACTACGACTTCAACGACGACATCCTCCCGATCGGCGCGCGTTACTGGACTGCACTGGTCGAGGAAACGCTGACCTGAGAGGTGGCAGCGCAAGCGCCAAGGCCTTCAAGTCCTCGCCGCTCCTCATATGGCCGCAGCAATCGCCTTTCCGCACTCGTCGGTCATCGCACGCCCGCCCATATCTCTCGTGCGGGACGCCTCGTCCTGCAAGACTGTCTCTATCGCGTTCTCGACGGCCGATGCGGCATCTGCATGGCCAAGATGCTCAAGCATCATCGCGGCCGACCAGATCATACCGACCGGATTGGCCACGCCCGTTCCGGCGATGTCCGGCGCCGATCCATGAACCGGCTCGAACAGTGACGGATACTCTTTCTCGGGGTTGATGTTCGCAGACGGTGCAATACCGATGGAGCCGGCGACCGCCGGACCAAGGTCCGAAAGGATGTCGCCAAACAGGTTCGAGGCGACGACGACGTCGAACCAGTCCGGGTTGCGAACGAAATGGGCGACCAGTATGTCGATGTGAAACTGCGCTGTTTCAATGTCGCCGTAAGCTTCTGCCATGGCGGCGAAACGCTCGTCCCAATACGGCATCGTATGAATAATGCCGTTGGATTTGGTTGCCGAGGTCACATGCTTGCGCTCCCGTGTCCTGGCCAACTCGAACGCGTATTTCATGATCCTGTCGACGCCGCGCCGGGTAAAGACCGACTGCTGGATCGCCATTTCCTGTTCAGTTCCGTCATAGATCCGGCCGCCGATCGAGGAATACTCTCCCTCGTTGTTCTCCCGGACGATGACCATGTCGATGTCTTTCGGCCCACGCCCCTCCAACGGAGACCGCGTACCGGGAAACAGCTTCACAGGCCTCACGTTCGCATAAAGGTGCAGCTCACGGCGCAAGGGGATTAGCAGTCCCCAGAGCGAGACATGGTCGGGGACACCCGGCGCACCGACGGCTCCCAGGAGAATGGCATCCAGACCCTTGGCCTGTTCGACACCGTCTTCCGGCATCATGGACCCGGTCTTGCTGTATCGCGCGCAACTCCAGTCGAATTCCCTGTATTCAAACTCCAAACCGAACCTGGAGCCCACCGCCTCCAGGACGCGCAGGGCTTCCGGCATCACCTCATTGCCGATGCCGTCGCCCGGGATCAACCCGACCGTGTACCGCGAAATCGTTACCATTGATGTTCCCCTCGTCCCGCAAGCCCCCTAACGCCGCAGGTCGCGACCTTTCGTCTTTACGCCAACCTGAGGGATGGAGCAATCCGCAGGGCGAAAAATCACGAATGTGATTGAGACGCGGGACCGTTATGGCCACGGTGATTTAGCTCTTAACGTGTATCCACGTACTCATCCCTGCCGCCATATGCTCGACCATGTGGCAGTGGAGCAGCCATTTCCCAGGATTGTCGGCGACGAATGCAATGGTGCGTGTTTCCTCGGGCTGCATCAGCACCGTGTCACGCCATTCTATCTCTTCGATGCGCTTGTCATTGAGTGCTGTCGTCGTGAAATGGTGCCCGTGGAGGTGCATGGCATGCTGCCAGGCGGTGTTGTTGACCATCCGAATGGCGACGGTCTCGCCGAGCTTGACCTCAGCCAACGGCTTTTCCATATCGCCGGCGATGCCATTGAAGGCCCAGACCCTGCGGGCGCTGACGAGTTCGCGCCAGCCTTGGACCTGGCCATTCAAAACCGCCTTGTCCATTCGCCCCATCGCACCACCGGCCATCTCAAGCTCGATCGTCTTTGCGTTCTGGATATCAGGATTTCTGAGCCCCCAATCTGAAGCCAACGGAGCCGGATCTCCCTGACGCCGGTTCTCGACGATCTCCCTTTCCCTGTAGGTGAATGAAGCGGCTTTGTAGGGATCGCCATTACCAATTTCCCTGATCTCCGATGTGGAGCCGGGCTCGAGCCTGGCGTCGAGAACCAGATCAGCCCGTTGGGCCGGCGCCAGTCCGACGCGACCCTCCGGCAGCTTGCGCGGTGAGACAGGATGACCGTCAAGAGCGACAAGCCAGGGTTCGTGTCCGGGGAAATCGAACGCGAGGACGCGGGCGTTGGCCGTGTTGGCCAGCCTCACACGGAGCCGCTCCCCGGCGGCGACCGAAATCTCAGGAGCCGAAGTTCCGTTGACGGTCAGCCAGTTGCCAAGACGGCCGCGATGGGCCCAGTCGTGCAGATTGCCCAGGGTCTCGTCGTTGATCCTGCCTTCGCGGGCGAGCGACCAGTCGTCGAACACCAACTGGAGGTCACGGTCGACGGGATAGGCTTCGGGTTCCTCGACGATCAGAAGCCCGTAGAGCCCACGCGCCAGTTGCTCCCAAGAGCGATTGTGGGTGTGGTACCAGAATGTCCCGGCGTCCGGCACCTTGAACACGTAATCGAATGTACCGCCGGGCGGGACCGGTTCCTGGGTCATTCCAGCGACACCGTCCATGGCATTCTCAATGCGGATACCGTGCCAGTGAATTGTCGTCGGCTGATCCAGTTCGTTGACGAGACGGATACGCATTGTGTCACCGCGCCGTGCCCGCAACGTCGGTCCGGGTGTCACGCCATTGTACGTCCAGACCGGCGTCTTTGCTTCTCCCGCGCCCAGCAACGAGGCCTCCGCCTTGCCGGCCCGCAAGACAGTGAAACCATCTGACGCAAGCGCGTTGTCCAAACGGAGGACCGCTGGAGCAATAATGCCAGTGCCGGCAAGCAGAGAGGTCTCGATGAACCGCCGGCGGCTGATCTGAATTCCAGACATTTCAATTAATCCCGTTCGCGCGCTGCAGTTCTCTGACATACGCAATGATCTGATCGACTGCGCCCGCGTTGACGCCGGGTTGCGGCGGCATGTCGCCGAAATTCCAGTGATGCGCTCTCACGCCGTTCTGGACCGCGTTGTAAAAGGACCCGTCAGCATGATGGCCCGGCTCGTAGATCTTGTGGATGAGGGGCGGTCCCTGATCCGACCCGGCCGCGTTCACGCCGTGACACGTCGCACATTTCTCGTTGAACTGTTGCTCGCCAGCCTTTGCCGCTCCGGACAAGGACGGCACCTGAACCGCGACTCGCGCTCTGTCATTCGAGCCCGGCCGCATGGTCCATAGACTGAAGCCAATTGAGACAGCG
This sequence comes from Hyphomicrobiales bacterium, assembly GCA_965198845.1. GTDB lineage: Bacteria > Pseudomonadota > Alphaproteobacteria > Rhizobiales > JAJFHC01 > CBDAQD01. The sequence continues at coordinate 2,605,520 of CBDAQD010000002.1, read as the reverse complement.
ATTGTCAGAGCGACGATAAGATTGACTTTCGTCATCGGTTACGCCTGCCTGCTCAGTCACTCACATCGCCCGCCAGACTGTCGAGAATGGGACAGTCGGGCTTTTCGTCGCCATGACACGTACTGGCCAGATGCGACAGCGTCTTTCGAAGCGATTTCAGTTCGTCTATCTTGCGGTCGATGATCTCGATCCGGTGTTCGGCGATCGCCTTGACGTCAGCACTCGCACGGCCGGTATCTTCGTAAAGCGAAAGCAGCGACCGGCATTCCTCGATCGTGAATCCGAGACTGCGGGAACGCTGAAGAAACCGGAGCTTGTGCACGTCGGCTTCGGAATAATCGCGGTAGCCGTTTTCCGCCCGCGACGGATTGAGCAGGCCAATATCCTCATAGTAGCGGATGGTCTTGGCCGGCAGTCCGGATTCTTCAGCTGCACTGCCAATGTTCATGTTCTTACTCCTCATACCCCCCCTGCCCCAGACTGAACTCATAGCTGCGTCGTACGCAGCCTCAAGGCATTGGTGATGACCGAGACGGATGACAGGCTCATCGCGGCCGCCGCAAACATCGGTGACAACAGGATGCCGAAGACGGGATACAGAACGCCCGCGGCAAGCGGCACGCCGAGAGCGTTATATGCGAACGCAAAGAACAGGTTCTGCGTGATATTCCGCATTGTGGCACGCGCCAGGCTCCGCGCGGCGACAACCGCGTCAAGATCACCGCGCAGCAGTGTCATTCCCGCGCTTTCCAGCGCAACATCCGCGCCAGTGCTCATAGCAATTCCAACATCGGCCTGCGCCAGCGCCGGAGCATCGTTCACGCCGTCTCCGGCCATCGCAACGGCCCTGCCCTGACTCTGCAAATCTTCGATCAGCGCCTTCTTCTGTTCAGGCAGAACTTCAGCGTGCACAGCATCGATCCCGAGACGCTGAGCGACGGCGCGCGCCGTCCGCTCATTGTCGCCCGAGGCCATGACGATATTGAGACCCGCCTCATGCAGTAACGCAATGGCACCCGGCGCAGACTCCTTGATGGGATCCGATACGGCAATCAAGCCCGCAACAGAACCGTCAACCGCCAAGAACATAACGGTATTTCCGGCGTCGCGGAGGCTGTCAGCTTTCAAGAACAATTCCCCGGGATCGATCTTCTCTTGGTCCAGCAGAGCCCGATTGCCAAGCACGGCATTCTTGCCCCCGACAATTCCCTTGACGCCCTTGCCCGTCTCGGCCGCGAAACCCGTTACTTCTCCAATTGCAACATCCCGGTCGCGCGCTCCGGCCAGGATTGCGGTTGCCAGCGGATGTTCGCTCGCCTGTTCCAGTGCTGCGGCCACGGAAAGCACAGTGGATTCATCGAACCCATCGGCGGCGACAACCTCGGTCAGCACCGGCCTGCCTTCCGTCAGCGTGCCCGTCTTGTCGACAACCAGGGTGTCGACTTCCGCCAGGCGCTCGAGCGCTTTGGCATTCTTCACCAGTACGCCAGCCCGGGCTCCCCTGCCCGTCGCCACCATGATGGACATGGGCGTCGCCAGCCCGAGCGCGCACGGACATGCGATGATCAGAACGCTGACTGCGGCGACAAGCGCATAGGAAATGGCTGGATCGGGTCCAACAAGCCACCAAACGAAGAATGCCACAACGGCGACGGCGATAACCGCTGGGACAAAAACACCCGCCACCTTGTCGGCGAGACTCTGGATCGGTGCCCTGGATCGCTGCGCATCGGCGACCATGGCGACCACCTGCGCCAGGGTCGTCTCCGCGCCCGTCCGGTCGACGCGCATGACGAAAGAACCGCTTCCATTCAGAGTGCCGCCCGTGACCCGGTCGCCCGCCTGTCGTTCCACAGGCATCGGCTCGCCGGTCAACATGGACTCGTCTATTGCGCTGCTGCCCTCGATCACGACCCCATCGATCGGAACCTTGTCGCCGGGCCTCACGCGCAAATGATCACCGGCCACCACCGCTTCCAGTGGCACCTCTTCAGCCATCCCGTCGGCGGCCAGGCGGAAAGCCGTTGGCGGTGCAAGGTCGAGCAGGGCCCGGAGCGCGCTCCCCGTCCGCTCCCGGGCGCGCAATTCGAGGATCTGTCCGAGCAGGACCAACGCGACGATCACGGCGGCACTCTCGAAATAGACCGCAACGGTGCCGTGGTGTGTCTGCATGTCCGCCGGGAAGGCTCCGGGAATCAGAACGGCGACAACGGAATACACAAATGCCGCTCCTGTCCCGGCAGCGATCAGAGTGAACATGTTGAGATGTCCGGACCGAACCGAAATCCATCCGCGTTCGAAGAACGGCAGCCCGCACCAAAGCACCGCCGGCACCGCGAGCACCAGCTGCAGCCATTGCTTCTGCGTCGCAGACAGGAGTGGCAGGATATCAACGCCGAACAGATGACTTGCCATTTCGATCGCAAGCAGCGCAATCGCAAACGGCGCGGCGATCCAGAGCCGGCGTGTGAAATCGACCAGTTCCGGGTTCGGCCCATCGTCGACCGGCACACCCATCGGTTCCAATGCCATGCCGCAGATCGGACAGGCTCCCGGTCCTTCCTGCACGATTTCCGGGCACATTGAACAGGTGTACATCGTGCCCGCGGGCACATCAGCGTCGGCAACCAGATGGGCGCCGGACAGGTAGTGGTCCGGATCCCCGGAGAACTTCGTGTGGCAGTGAGATGAGCAGAAATGATACGTTTCGCCGTCGTGATCGAATGACGGTTTACCCGCAAGCGGATCAACGGTCATGCCGCAGACGGGATCAATGACCGCGTCTTCTTGCTTCGGAACAGCGCTGGCCGCCCCATGACAGCACGGTGCAACTTCAGCGGTATCAGTGCTTTGCGCGTGACTATGCGACACGATGCGACTCAACCTTCCAGTTTCTGGAATACCATATAGAGGTTCCAGTCACTGGAAGGTCAAGAGGTGTCTACGGTGCGGTCCGCCGGATTCGGTTGCGGAACGGCCGAGGATCTCTGTTAGACCAGAGCCTCGCCCGGCGCGAGCACAATGATTCCTGCACCGTTTCTGACCCGCTCATAAAGATCCATGACGTCCTGGTTCAGCATCCGGACACAGCCGCTCGAAACGGCGCGGCCGATGCTGTATGCCTCCGCGGTTCCGTGAACGCGGTACAGGGTGTCCTTGTTGCCTTCCATGATGTAGAGCGCGCGCGACCCAAGCGGATTGCTGAGCCCCGGTTCCATTCCCTCGGCATACTTTGCGAGTTCGGGCTGGCGTTCGATCATCTCCTTGGGCGGTGTCCAGACCGGCCATTTCCGCTTCCAGCCGATTCTACCGCGTCCTGACCAGTCGAAACCCTGGCGGCCGACACCAATGCCATAGCGCAAGGCGCGGTCATTGCCCTCGACCAGATAGAGAAACCGGTTGCCGGTATCGACGATCAGGGTCCCCGGTTTCTCCTTCGTCTGGTAAGCCACTTCGCGCCTGAGATACTTGCGCGGCACCTGAGACAGTTTGACAGCCGGAACCGGGAATTTCTCATTCGGACGCGGCCCGTACATTGCCGCGAGCCCCTAGGGTTGCACGCCCTCATAGGAGAGCCGCTGTCCGCCGGTCGTGGAACACCCCGCGACGGTCAGGGCCGAAAGACCGGCCACGAAGTTTCGGCGCGAGACAATTCCGCGAGTCGCCGGCCCGGCTGGTCGGGGATCGAGAAAGTTCTTCGTCATATCAATTTCATTCCGTAATTGGCGCCACCGCGCACTAAATGAATTTCATCTATCGGATTGACGTTTGGGATCCGGATTGGTTCCGCCCGGCTACAGAACGACGACACGTGTTCCGATCGGAATGCGCGTGTAGAGGTCCCGCACATGCCTGTTGAGCATGCGGATGCAGCCGTTGGACTGCGCCCGGCCAATCGACCACGGCTGGTTGGTGCCGTGGATCCGGTACATCGTGTCCCTGCCGTTGCGATAGAGGTACAGCGCCCGGGCACCGAGCGGATTGTTCGGGCCGCCGGGCACACCTCGGGCATACCGTGCGTATTTGTGAGGTTCGCGCCGGATCATGTTTTTCGTCGGCCGCCAGGAAGGCCACTTCGCCTTCCGTCCGATGATGGCACGACCGCGCCAGGCAAGGCCTGCCCGACCCACGCCGACGCCGTAACGGCGCGCTACGCCGAAGTCTTCAACCAGATACAGGAACCGCTTCCGCGGATCGACGACAAGCGTTCCCGGCTCGTAGTCGTAGAAAGAAACGAGTTGCGGCTCGTACTTCGGGTTCAGCCGAAACTTCTTCTTTTTCCTGTGATGCGCCAGGGCGGGTGACGCTGTCGCGGCAGCGGCTACCAAGCCCAAGAATACTGAACGACGATTTGGCACGATTTACTCCTCCTGATGCCTCTATTACGCACGGGCCGCAGAAGGCCCGAAATCCAAGCGATGGATTCAGGAGAAGGAGATTGGAGGACGCAGATGCGTGATATCGGAGTTTTCGTCGAGACGGCGCGTCGTATCGGGCAGTCGGCGCAGTCGCCCCTGCGACGATAATCGAAGGCCGTCATCCTGCAGGATTGTGGCGGGTGAGAAACAGGAGAAGCTGCCCGACTGGGTACAGCCGCCATTCTCGTCGGAAGCTTCCGGCAGATCGGGCTCTTCGGCACTACTGTCCGACCCGACTTCCTTGCAGAATTTCCCGATGCAGAACTTCCGGCTCTCTTCCTTGAAGGAAAACTCCGCGGACTCGACGCTCGCAGCGGTCACAAGGCCATCTGCCGGAGACGCACCATAAGCAGAATCCGAGTCGCCGTGCGCCCACGCTGCCGTGGCGCTCATGATCAAGGCGACGATGGTGATCAGCAACCGATTCATAGGCGAAACTTATCCGTATGCAGGATTGTTAGATAGTTAAGGGGCGATCACGGATACGTGAGAGCAACAGATTCGGTCGGTAAGTGTGGCAACTTCGCACCAATTTTGGTCTATTAAATCGCGCCGATGTGCGTTACATAACGCGCCGCGTACGGCGTTGGGGCGTCGTATAATGGCATTACGTTCGGTTCTGGTCCGAGATATCGGGGTTCGAATCCCTGCGCCCCAGCCAATCCTGCTGTAAATATCTCCTCTGCGCCTGATAGCCTGAAATTCTGGGCATACACGCGGTCTTGACGAAACGCGGCAATTCTTTACAGACAGGCAGGTATCCTGCACTGCGTCCCGTCTCCAGGCACGCGCGTTCGAGAGCTGATCATGAGCGAAACCGTCCCATCGGCCGACGACGGCCCGAAGGACTTTGTCCGCGACGTCATCCGCGAGGATATCGCCGCAGGACGAGTCACAGATGTCGTTACCCGATTTCCACCGGAGCCGAACGGCTACCTCCACATCGGGCATGCCAAGTCGATCTGCCTGAACTTTGGCCTGGCAGAGCAGTTTGAGGGACGCTGCAATCTGCGGTTCGACGACACAAATCCGACCCGCGAAGAGCATGAGTTCATCGAAGCGATCAAGGAAGACGTCCATTGGCTCGGCTTCGACTGGGGCGAACATCTCTATTTCGCCTCCGACTATTTCGAGAAGCTCTATGAATGGGCTGAACATCTCGTCTCCGAAGGCAAGGCCTATGTCGACGACCTGAGTGCCGAGGAAATGCGGGAATACCGCGGCACGCTCAAGGAACCCGGGCGGGACAGTCCTTATCGCGATCGCAGTGTCGAAGAGAATCTGGATCTGCTACGGCGGATGAAGGACGGCGAGTTTGAAGAAGGCGCTCGCGTTCTCCGTGCCAAGATCGATATGGCAAGCGGCAACATCAATATGCGCGATCCAGTGCTTTACCGCATTCTACACGCGGAGCACCCCCGCACCGGCACGACATGGAAGATCTATCCAACCTACGACTTCGCGCATGGACAGTCGGATGCGATCGAGGGGGTGACACATTCCGTCTGCACGCTGGAGTTTGCCGACCATCGTCCCCTCTACGACTGGCTGATCGAAAATCTCCCGGTTCCGTCGCGGCCCCGTCAGTACGAGTTCTCGCGGCTCAATCTCACGCACACCGTGCTGTCCAAGCGCCGGCTCATACAACTCGTCGAGGACAGCCACGTCAGCGGCTGGGATGATCCGCGCATGCCGACCATCTCGGGTCTGCGCCGTCGCGGCTACCCGCCGGCCGCGCTGAGGGACTTCGCCGCGCGTGTCGGCGTCACCAAGAGCGAGAACGTCATAGAGATGGCGCTGCTCGAGTTCTGCGCAAGGGAGCTTCTCAACAAGACAGCCGAGCGGCGCATGGCCGTGCTCAATCCGCTCAAGGTCGTGATCGAGAACTACCCGGAGGGCGAGTCCGAGTGGCTCGAGGCCGTGAACAATCCGGAGGACGAAGGTGCCGGGACGCGCCAGGTGCCGTTTTCGCGTGAGATCTACATTGAGCGCGAGGACTTCATGGAAGACCCGCCGAAGAAATTCTTCCGACTCGCACCCGGCCGCGAGGTCCGACTGCGGTATGCCTATTTCCTGACCTGCACCGATGTCGTGAAGGATGAGGCCGGCGAGATCACCGAACTGCGGTGCACCTACGACCCGGCAACGAAAGGCGGCAACGCCCCCGACGGCCGCAAGGTCAAGGCGACACTGCACTGGGTCTCCGCGGAACACGCTGTTCCTGCACAGATCAGAATCTACGATCACCTGTTCGCGACGACGGAACCGGGCCGCGACGGCGACTATCTCGATGACATCAATCCGGACTCCCTGACCATTCTGGAGAATTGCATGCTGGAGCCGGCGCTTGCCGACGCCGGGGTCGGCGATTCAATCCAGTTCGAACGGCAGGGTTACTTCTGTCTGGACAAGGACTCGACCGGCGACGGCCTTGTGTTCAACAGGACGGTCGGTCTGCGCGATACCTGGGCCAAGATTCAGGCCAAAGGCTGACGGCATCACGCCGATCCAGCCCGTTCAATTGAAGGAGCCAAAGAGATGGCCGTGGTGGCCGCAGCAGGCGGGCAGGCCAAGCCCGAACAGCGTCCGTTCGCGGCCATATTGTGGATGCTCGCCACCATGGGGCTGTTCGTCTCTATGGATACCATCGCCAAGACGCTCACCGCTGATCTGCCGCCTGGCCAGATCGTCTGGGGCCGTTATGTGTTCCACGCCCTTTTCCTCGGGATCTTTCTCAACCGGCGGCTGATCTCCTCATTCCGGACTAAACGCCCCGGTCTGCAGCTCACGCGCTCGGCACTGCTGCTGATCACAACCATCTTCTTTTTCACCGGGCTGAAATACCTCGGCCTCGCCACGATGAGCGCGATCATGTTCGTGACGCCTCTGATGGTCACCCTCTTGTCCGTTCCGGTTCTGGGAGAGCCGGTGGGATGGCGGCGGGTCCTGTCGGTGATCATCGGCTTCGTGGGAGCACTCATCATTATAAGGCCCGGAACCGAAGCTCTCGGTATCGCAGCCCTTCTTCCGCTTGCTGCCGCGCTCTTCAATTCGGCCTATCACCTGTCGACCCGCGTGCTCGCCCAGGTGGACAGCTCCATGACGACGCTGGTCTACACGGCCGTCGTAGGCGCCGTCCTGTCGAACCTGGCGCTATTTGCCGGCTGGGTCACGCCGGACCCCATGCAGTGGCTCAAACTGATGGCCGTCGGCGCCATCGGCTGTCTCAGCCATTTCACCCTGATCAAGGCGTTCAGCATGGCCAATGCGGCGGTCGTTTCGCCATTCGGTTACAGCTCCCTGATCTGGGCCGCCCTGTTTGGCTTTTTCGTGTTCGGGGAACTGCCGGATTCCTGGACGATCGTCGGCGCACTCGTCATCGTCGGCTCAGGCCTCTACATCGCCTATCGGGAGCGCGTGAAGAAGGCAGAAGCGGCGACCAATTCAGAGGTCTGACGCGCGCCTTCATCGCTGGACGTTGCAGGTCCGTTCGGTGAAACTACCCGCTCATACCGCCTTGCCGACATCCCGGCGACAACCGCAATGAGCCACACCGTGCGTCCCGAAGATCTCCCTCGCCGCATTCACGAACTACCCGAACGCTGGGTGCGTGAAACCCCGGACGCGCTTGCTTTCGTCGATCATGACGGCCGCGAACTGACCTGGGAGATGTTCGGCGCCGCTATCGACGCTGCTACCCGCGTGCTGTCCGAGCGTGACGCCCGGGGCGGCGACCGAATCCTCCTCATCACGGAAAACTCGGTGGCGACTGCCGCGTTCCTGTTCGCCGCCAGCCGGCTCGATGCCTGGGCCGTGCTAATCAATGCGAGATTGACCGCTGCCGAGGTGGACCGGATCGCCGAGCATTGCGAACCCCGTTGTGCGGTTTTCACCCACCTCGCCTCTTCCGACGCCGAAGCGCACGGACACCGCATGCAGGCCTCGGAGATCAGCGACCCCGGTTTCGGAGCAGTGCTGGTGACGGCGACGCGCGACGCCAAACGCGAACCTGTCGAAGCCGGCAACACAGGACAGGTCGCCGCGATGATCTACACCTCAGGCACGACGGGCGAGCCCAAGGGCGTCATGCTGACCCATTGCAACGTGCTCTACATCGCGATCGTTTCGGGAAAGCTGCGCGCACTTCACCGCTCGGATCGTGTCTACGCGGTCCTGCCCATGTCGCACGTGTTCGGACTGTCTTCCACGGCGCTCGGCACGATCAATGCCGGCGGAACGCTGGTCGCGGTTTCGCGTTTCGACCCTGCCCACCTCGCCCAGGCACTCGAGGACGGGGTGACCGTCTTCCAGGGCGTTCCTGCGATGTATGCGCGGCTGCTCGAATTCCTCGAGGCCGAAGGCCGCGATCTCAAGGCGCCGAGGCTCCGCTACATGTCGGCTGGCGGCGCTCCTCTCGATGTCGACTGGAAGCGCCGCATCGAACAACGCTTTGGACTGGCCCTCAACAACGGATACGGCCTGACCGAAGCGTCTCCGACGGTGTGCCAGACTCTGATCGAGGATCGCCGGGACGATGACAGTATCGGACCGCCGATTCCGGGAATCGAGATCCGCTTTGCCGACAGCGGCGGAGACGACGTTCAGGCGGGTGAAGTAGGCGAGCTTCTGGTCCGGGGTCCAAATGTGATGAAGGGATACTACCGGAACAAGGAGGCCACGGATGACGTGATCACGTCCGGCGGCTGGCTCCGGACCGGCGACCTCGGCCGGCAACAGGCTGACGGCAACTGCTTCATCGTCGGCCGTGCCAAGGAACTCATTATCCGCTCCGGTTTCAACGTCTACCCGCCGGAGGTGGAAACTGCGCTGAACGCTCACGAGGACGTCGTCCATGCCGCTGTCATCGGCCGACCGGTCGACGGCAACGAAGAGGTGATCGCCTTTGTCGAGACAATGCCGGGTTCAGACCTTTCGCCTTCCGACCTGGAGCAGTTCGCCAGGCAACGGCTTGCTCCTTACAAGCGTCCCCAGCATCTCTTCATCGTTGACCGGCTGCCCGTCAACGCCACCAACAAGGTCCTGAAGCACCAGCTCCGCGACATCGCCGAAACACTGATCATCGAAAACAATACGGACTGACGCACAGCATGAACGAAACGACAGAAGACGCCGCCGATGAGAACCTGATCTGGGAACAGCAGAACGGCAGCGCATACCAGTCCCTCATGGGGTACCGGCTGGTGGAATGGGCACCGAATCATGCGGTCGTTGAATACGTCGTTCAGCCGGAACACCTGAATCGAACCGGGCTGCTCCATGGCGGCGTCATCGCTACATTGCTCGACACGGCCAGCGGTTATTCGGGTTGTCACTGTTCAGTCAAAGGAAACGTTCGCCATCCATTGACTTTGTCTATCACGCCGAACTTCATCGCCAGCGCGAAGTCCGGAAAGATTCGCGTCGTCGCGCGACGTACTGGTGGCGGAAAGTCGGTGTTTTTCACTAATGCCGAGGCATTTGACGACTCGGGCACTCTTATCGCCACAGCAACAGGCACTTTCAAATACCTGCCCGGCAGCGGCGATCCAATTGGAGTGCCACGAATGTGATTAGGCATGCCTGCAACGAGCCTTTTGCAATTGCACCAAGCCACTATAATCTGCTCGCCGCTTTCGAAATCCGAAGAGGACGTGTCATGGACCGGAGAATTCCGCTGACAAATGCCGCATCGGCGATCCTGTTTTCCCTTCTTGTACTTGCCGTTTGGGCATTGCCCGGCCAGACGGCGCAGGCTGCCGTCAAGGATGAACTGCAATACATGTTCCAGGACGGCATTGCCGCTCCCGGAACGGAAGATGATGACGAACGGCTGATTCAGGTCTTCACCTATTACGAGGAACGCAGCTTCAAGCCTCTGTTCGTCCGCGACAACGGCCCCAAGACCAAAGGCAAGGTTCTGCTTCAGATCCTGAAGGCCGCTGCGGATGAGGGCCTCGATCCCTCGCGTTACAGGGTCGCTGAGATCGAGGAACGCCTGAGCAGCCTGGAACCGGTAAAGCTGGCTGAGGCCGAACTCCTGCTGGCACGGGCCATGATCGATTACGGGCGCGATATCAGCGCGGGACGTGTCGAACCGCGGAACGTCGACAGGGAGCTTTTCATCTATCCGAAGGGACCCGGGCCGCTGACGCTTCTCGACGGCGCCGAGCAGGCTGACAACATGGGCCCCTATATTGCATCCCTCGCACCGCAGACGCCGAACTACGCCCGACTCAAGGCGACACTCGCCAAATACAGAGAGATGGCAGCCAACGGCGGCTGGACACAGGTGCCCGCCGGTGACGCCCTGAAACCCGGAATGCAGGATCCGCGTATCGTCGCACTCCGGGCGCGGCTCGAGCAATCCGGCGACCTGGCACCCGGCGCGCATGTCGGCGACACGTATGACGGCGCGCTGGTCGAAGGGGTCAAGCGATTCCAGCGGCTTCACGGCATCGACCAGGACGGCGTCGTCGGTCCCGACACGCTGCGCCAGATGAACATCACGGTTGCCGACCGGGTGAAGACGCTCGAACTCAACATGGAGCGCAGGCGCTGGATGGAGGACGACCTCGGCGAGCGCTACATCTTCGTGAACCTGGCGGACCAGTTCCTCAAGGTCGTCGACAACGGCAAGACAGTGCACGAAGCGCTGACTGTCGTGGGCAAGACCTACTTCCGCACGCCGGTCTTCTCGAAGAACATGAAGTACATCGTGATAAATCCGTACTGGAATGTTCCGCCTTCTATCGCGCGGAACGAGTACCTGCCGAAGCTGCGGCGCAATCCCGGCGTGCTCTATCGCGAGAACATCAAGATCCTCAAGGGCAATACGGTCATCGATCCCTATCGCGTGAACTGGTCTTCGATCTCCGGACGCTTCCCGTTCCGTCTGCGTCAGGAGCCGGGACCGAAGAACGCTCTGGGCAAGATCAAGTTCATGTTCCCCAACCAGTTCAACGTCTACATCCACGACACGCCGTCAAAGAGCCTGTTCTCACGCGCCACGCGGGTGTTCAGCCATGGCTGTATTCGGGTGCAGAATCCGGGTGATCTGGGTGCCGTCTTGCTGTCGACGCAGGGATGGACGCAAACCAAGTTCGACTCGGCTTTCAAGTCCAACAAGCGCCGCGTCGTCCGCCTGAAAAAGGAGATTCCGGTTCACATCACCTATCTGACGGCATGGACGAACAAGGATGGCACCGTACATTTCCGCAAGGACGTCTACGGCCGTGACAAGCGGCTGGCCGCCGCGCTGTCCAAGGCGTACTGACCGGCTGCAGCGTTACGGAGAACCGGTTCCGTTCAGGCGGAAGGAATAGCGGGAAACATCTGCGATAATCTTCCGCAGTGTTGCAATCGAGACCGAGCCGACGGCGGCAATCCTGTCGCGCACGACCCGACGGCATTCAAGATTGTCAACGGCGGCCCAGAACTCCTGACGGGCGTTCGCCAGTAGGTCGTCAGCATCGGGGGCTGTGATGGACCGGAAGTTCGGCGGCCCGATGCCTTCAATGACGACTTCGAGCGATTGCGCCGGACCGGCCCGATCGATCACGCTTATGAGCCTCGAAAGCTGCTGCTCCGTCAGACCTGTCTCAAGCGCAAGCCAGAGTAGATAGGATTTGTACGTTCCGAATGGCGTATTGGCATCATCCAGAAAGGCGTCAAGCTCTTCACCCCGCCTACGCGTCCGCATCAGACGGTAGAGATTGATGAACCGCTTCACGGCGCGTGGAGACTGACCGACAAGCGGTCCCAATTCGGCGATCTCATCAAGCTCCAGGTTGCTGAGCATCACTCGCTGCATCGTTTCCGCCGTCGTTTCCTCACGCTCAGGCAGTTCGACATCCACGGTCCGAAGTAGCGGCCCGTTGTCCCCGTCTTCTGCTGAGTCATCATCTGTCCCGTCCTTGCCGGGGTCCCCCTCAGCGGTCGTAGAAGGTGCCTGCTGACGGGCGATCGTGATCACGTCACCAACCAGCTTGCCGACCAGCTGTGAGTAGTTTCCGCCGTCACCGAACTGCAGCGGGCGCAGATGGAAGGGAACCTGGAAGATCTTTTCGAGGTAATCCGCAACGGTGGGCCGTCCACTTCCGGGCTCTTCGGCAACTGCAAGCTGCTTTTCGTAAAACTCGCCAAGCGAGTTCTGGAGCCACCTGGCATCGACGCCGACAACGACGACAAAGAGATCGAACGCCAGCAGAAGGTGGATCGCTTCCAGGACTTCCACGACCTGCTTGTCCTGGCATCGATCCAGATCGTCAATATATAGAACGATACGGTCGATACTCGGCAGTTGCGGTTCCGCAGGCGCGCCGTTCCCACCCCCCTGACCGCCCTGTTGGGCTTGAGGTGCCGTCCGCTGTTTGCGCATCAGAGTCGACATCGTCTCGAAGTCGCGCCTGATGCGGGAAAGCAGGCCGAGGTGCTTACGGTAGCCTTCCGCGCTGGCGCGGTCTTCGATGAACCGGGTCAGCAGTTCGGCCGGCCGGTCACCGCGGGCGATCTCCTCCAGTCTCTCACGCTCAAGCAGACTCGTTTCAAGCTCGCGTTCCTTGTTGGCCTGCTCGGCGTTCAGCTTGTCCAGATCTTTCTGCGCGGCCACCTTCTGGCGCTTCAGTTCTTCCTGCTTCTCCACAGCATCGTTATGCGCGGCGAACACGGGTTCGAGGGTCTTGTTGACATGTTTCATGTGCGGCAACAGCCAGGTCAGTCCGCCGCCGATTGCACTCATAGCAAACCCAAACTGCCCAATGAACGCCTTGATACCGGCCGACTGCGACGCTGCCATTGCTGCAGCCGAGATGCCGCCAAGAGCAACAAAGGCCACTAAGCCGAAAACCACATACTGCCAAGCGCCGCCGCGCTCGCTGGTCGCGGTTGAGGCCAACAGGCGCAGCCGTCCACCCAACGTCTGCACTTCGCCGGCAAGGTCTCCAAGCTGCTTGACCGTCGAGACGGTCTGCTTGAGACCAAGCGTATTGACGGCGGTTGCGAGTTCCTTGCGCGTGCTTTCCTCAGGCAGAGCCTGGATCAACGTCAGTGCGTGATCTGCTATCAGTGTCTTTTTCTTTTCCGCGCGTTCGGTCTCAATCTTCTCAAGCCTGTCGCGGGCACTCTTGATCGTTCCCTTGAGCTTTTCGAGTTCCGTCCGCGCGTCCTTTTCGACCTGCCGGACGACCTCGAGCCTCTCGATCAGGGATTCAACCTGCGTCTCGCTCATCCAGTCAGGTGCAGTCTCGCTGCTCTGCCGATGAAGCTCGCGGAAGATGTGTGTGACAAGGCTCGCCCAGAGATTGGCATCGAGATAATGCCAGGCATTGAACTCTATGTGCACAACGCGCTCTACGAACGGCAGCGCATTTTCGAGGTGTGTACCCCGCGCCTCTTCCACTCTGTGCGTATTGTCGTCAACAGCCTCCCTGATCATGCGCATGAATGTACTCTTGCCGGCCCCCCAGTTGCCGAACAGACCGATGGCCAGCGGCGGGTCAGCCTCCTTCAGGCAGATCAGATCGGCCAATGCACGCGCATCATCGGCGACACCCAACTGGTCGCTCGCAAGGGTCGCCGGACTATCACTGACATAGTCCGGATACTGCAGAAGAATGGGCTGGTTCGACCGCAGACCGTGGAAGTGTGCTTCGTTGTCCAGGGGAGCAAATATCGCCGGCCAGGCGGTTGCAACTTCCGACCGATGAGACTGACTTTCGAGATGGGCGACGAACTCGTCCCGGAGTGCCCGGAAAAACTCGGCAGGCTTGCCTGAAACCGCATTCAGATCGGCAAACGCCTGGAGACCCGCCGGCTCCAGCAGAAACGCTGCGAGCACATGCCGCGCATCTGCCCGTTTCTGGTTCCAGGTGGTCCACTGAACGAGACCGGCAGCCCGCGCAAATATGGCGATCAGATCCGCCGAAACCGCGGCGCCTTCGCCCTTTGACAGATCCTCTGCCGAAACCTGAGGCACCAGATTCAGGGAACCGGACGTTTCGGAGTGTCCGTCAACCCAACGCGTCAGGAACTGATAGGCGGATTTCAGTGTACCGCCGGACTCGTTACCGCCGTCGATGTAAGCCGCCCGCAGATAGCTGTAGGGCGTGATGATTCGAAGACCGTCATCGGTCACGAATTCAGGTGCTGCGGCGGCGTCATTGAGTACCCGCCTCACGGAATCGGACAAATATACGCCACCTGACTTGAGTTTCAGGTCGAGGATTTCCTCGAGCAGCACCGATTTGCCCGCAACACCGTCGAGCGGACTCGGTTCGACCTCCACCGTGGCAGGCTCAACGCTGATCGACCCGGATGCAGAGATGTCACCCGGCCCATCACCTGGTGCCTTCTGCGCTTTCGAGGCAAAAGATTCGGAGCTCTGTTCATTGCCACGATATCGGGACTGATGCTCGCTGATCAGGTGCGACCAGAGTGTGGAAAGTGGCGCTGACAATCCTGGTTCATTCTTGATGACCCGCGGAGGCGCCTTTTCGACTTCGGACAGCCAGTTAAGAGCATCAGGCAGTTGCGCTTCGTCAATCTGATCCACAGTCAACGTGAGATCCTGAATCAGATCGGCGCGATCTGCCAGCAAGTCGCTCGCTTTCGCCGGATCCAGGGAAAGGAGCTCTTTCCATGTGAACGATGGCGCGGCTGACGGCATCACAGCCTCCGCCGACAGCGCAGCCGCCGAGAAGGTGCCTTCAATCGGTAGCAGATCATCATCGCTGTACCCCCGTACGTACGCGGACACATATCTTGCAAGGTGGCCCGATGGCACGCAAGCAACCGGGGGTTACAGCGCGATCGCCCGGTCGCCGACCCCATGTCCTGAAAACGACATCTGATTTTGTCGTTCGTAGGCGTCCTGAAAACGACATCTCATTTTGTCGCGCACAGGCGAGACAGGCAGTGCGGAATCCCACATCATCCGGGGTGACAGCTTTGGCCTGTCCGCTTGCCTAACGGGAGGTGGTCATGTCGCAGGCGATTGAACCGCCCGTCGGCGCACCAGCAACAACTGATGAAAGCCGTCGCGGCATTTTCTTTCTGTGCGCCGGCATCTTCATCTTTTCGTTTCAGGACGTGATCATCAAGCTCCTGAGCGACACGTTTCCCGTCCACGAAATCGTTTTTCTGCGCGGCCTGATTGCCCTGCCGCTGCTGCTGCTCATCGTGCATTTCGACTCCGGATTCCACACGCTCAGGACAGAGAAGCCCTTACTGCATGTCGTGAGGTCGATCGCGATGTTCGGTGCCTACCTGTTCTACTACCTCGCCGTTGCGGCGATACCGCTCACAACTGCGATCGCGCTGTTCTTTACCGCACCGCTCATGATCACGGCACTGTCCGTGCCGTTTCTTGGCGAAAAGGTCGGTTACCGGCGCTGGATCGCATTGCTGATCGGCTTCGGCGGCGCTCTCGTCATGCTGCGCCCGGGAATCGGTACCATCGAACCCGCCATGTTGCTCGCCTTGCTGTCTGCACTCTCCTACGCCCTTTCGCAGATAATGGCGCGGCGCCTTGGCGTTACCGACTCTGCATCGGTGATGTCGTTCTATTCCGGCATGGCCTTCATGTATATGGGCGCCATAATGGGCTATGCGCTTGCAGGCAGTACGCTGACACCTGACACATATCCAAGTCTTGCGTTCCTGCTCCGGCCATGGTCGATGCCGAGCGGCCTGGAACTCGCGATGCTCTGCACCATCGGCGTCATCACCGCGATGGGATTTTACTGTCTGAGCCAGGCCTACCGACTCGCACCGGCTCCGACCGTGGCACCTTTCGAGTACACGGCCCTGTTCTGGGTCACCGTCCTCAGTCTGGCTCTTTGGGGTGAAGTTCCGGACATGTACACGCTTGCAGGGGTCGGCCTTATCGTGCTGGGCGGTCTCTACGTGCTGCGCCGGGAACGCACCAAGAGTGACAAGCCACTTACCGGCAGAGGTATTTTCCGAGGCCGGTAAACGCGCGGATTTGCAAGCTTTGACAACCATAGCCGGGACGTCCATCCGTCGGGCTCATCGTCGAGAACTTCGCTCGAACCTGTCGCCTCACCGGCATTGATCGCGGCGTTAATGACGCCATAAATCGATAACGCCTATTAATGCCGGGATACCTTGTATTTAATGTTCAGCATGCGACCTAAATACCTGTTGTGCAAAGAAAAAATACCGGCATCATAGCAATCTAGATTCAAAGCATCGTCGTATATCCGAACGACAGATCGCAACTTCGGGGTGACACCAAATGAGGCCACATTTCGCAACGGTAATGGCGTCCGCAGGCCTGACCGCGATGTTGCTCGCCGGTGCAGCGAATGCCGCTGAAAAACCGGCGGGTGGCCCCGGATACGGTCCGCAGAACGGGCCGAAATCGGACTGGTCGGTGACGCTCGGCGCCTTCGGGATCGTCAAGCCGGAATATGAAGGTTCTGACGACTACGAAGTCACCGGATTTCCCATCATCGATATCAAGTGGCGCGACCGCGTGTTCCTGAACGGGCGGGACGGTCTGGGCGTGTATGTCTGGAAGGACCGGATGTTCTCGTTGTCCACTTCCGTCGGCTACACGTTCGGCCGCGATCACGACAAATCAAGCGACCTG
This sequence comes from Hyphomicrobiales bacterium, assembly GCA_965198845.1. GTDB lineage: Bacteria > Pseudomonadota > Alphaproteobacteria > Rhizobiales > JAJFHC01 > CBDAQD01. Next base: position 2,588,492 of record CBDAQD010000002.1, on the reverse strand, counting down.
AACGGCCTGGGCGATATCGAGGGCGGCGCAGCTGCCATCGTGAAAGGTCAGGTCCGGTACAAGGGATTTTCATTTTCAACCCGATTCAGCCATCAGTTCACGGGCGACGACACCGGCTATCTCGTTGATTTCGGGCTGGGGTATTCCTGGCGGTCGCAGAATGGCTGGTTCCTGCGACCCGGCCTGTCGGCCAGCTACGCGAGCGGCGAGTACATGGATGCGTATTTTGGCATTACGCCCGGACAGACTGCCAGTTCCGGATTGCCTACATTCAACGCGGATGCCGGCTTCAAGACAGTCGGAGCCGGCCTGCTTGCAGGATACAGTTTCAATCGCAACTGGAGCACAACCGCGCGCTTCTCGTACGACCGCTTGATCGACGATGCCGCGGACAGCCCTGTCACGCAAGACAAAGACCAGTTCGCATTCGGTCTGGGTGTCTCGCGACGCTTCTAACGCAAAAGATCTGTTCTGAAGTATCGCGCCGAACTTCGGTCAGGCCACCGGCACACGACGCTTGCGCCCCAGAAGATGGCCCGATTCTTCAAGCGTCCGGCTGGCATGCGCATAGCCAATCTCGACCGCCTCGTCGAAGGCTTTCCAGTCCCGGATTTCGATGTTTCCGAGCGGCGGCTCGATAAGCAGATCAGCGCTGGCACTCTGCTCGCGATCCTGCTCTTCGCCGGTGACCGTGGCCGACCGGATGAGGATGCTGACGATCGGCGGCCTACGCAGTTTGCTGAACCAGCCTGATCCGCTTTCGCGGCGGAGTGCATCCGGCTTAAGGGCCAGATCCCGCGCAACGTTGACAGCAGCGATTGGTCCGCGGTGTGTGCTTCTCATGATGTCGACAGGCAGGTTGTTCAGCACCGCGCCGTCCACCAGAACGCCCTCGTCATCGATGAGCGGCGGTATGATGCCGGGCAAGGCGATACTTGCCCGCAAGGCTCTGCACACGGCTCCGGTTCTGTGAACGTGTACCTTCGCATTCGTCAGATTCGATGAAACACAGAACCACGGCTTCCATAGATCAGGAATCTCCAGAGAGCCGAAGCTTTCCTCCAGCAGGCGTTCGACTTTCCGCCCGCGGACAAGCCCTATGAATGGCAACGTGTAGTCCGAGAGCGGGTTGGAGTCGACGAATGCCTTGCGGATGCGCTGCTCCAGTTCATCGTAATTCCATTCGGACGCAACACCGGCCGATATGATGCCCCCCATACTCGTACCGCCGACAAAGTCGATGGGGTGATCGGACTGCATGAACGCCTTCAGGACTCCAATATGGGCGTAGGCTCGTGCACCGCCCCCAGACAGCACCAGACCGACGCCTCGTCCCGCAATGATGCGCGCTATCCGCGACCAGTCCTTCGAATTGTTTCGGCGGACATGAAAGTGCCGGTTGACGTTCAGGCGGCCCAGCCATCGTTTCGCGCCGCGCGGCAAAACAATGCCGTCATCATGCAACAGCAACAGGTCCAGCAACTGATGTCCGGCCCGCTGCCTCAGCAATGACTCCGGCAGCCTGGTCTGTCCGTGATCGGCAGAGTCGCCTACGAGAATGATCCGGTCAGCCTGACGGGTGCAAAGCGACAGCCAGTCCACATCGTCGATGTCGCCCCGCAGCAGGACATGATCGTGTTCGCTCTCCAACACGGAGAACCATTGACCGTCGCGGCCAGCGTCGTCCGTTCCAACAACGGCAACCTTTACTCCGTCCTCGCGCATTCGATTGGCCAATTGATCCGCCACAAGCGCGAGGTCGACGCCCGGCGTCGCGGCGATGAACGCGACGGTCTTGGGCTCTATGCTCGTGCCGACCCCCTTGGATGCCTGGCGCAACCTGTTGACGAGAATACGGCTGATGCCTTGCATCATCTCCGGGCGGCGGCGCACGAAATAATCAAACCGCGCCTTCGAAAACGTCATGAGTTCGCTGTCTCTGATGGCCCTTACCGTTGCCATCCTCGGGACGCCCGCCACGACCCCCATCTCGCCGACCGTTTCGCCCGGCCGGATCATCGCGATGAGAATTTCCGAGCCTTCGCCATCAAGCGCATAAACGCCGAGAGATCCGGTGACGAGGATGTAGAGCGCGTCGCTAGGCTCTCCCTGCTCAAACAATAATTGACCGGCAGGGATACTGACGTGCTCGGCCTCCTTCTCAACGGCCTTGCGTAAACGCGGGCCGAGGATATCGAGGAAATCGAGGTTATCGTCCTGTGTCGAAGTCAAAGTTCGTCCCGCCAGAACTTGATCGGTTGACACATCCTCTCGCGCATTGCGTTCGTCGGCCGCAACCGGGCCCCGCGTCCACGTTTTCGGACGGCGTAATATCTGCGCCAGAGTGTCCATCACAATCATATCGTGAACGGCTCAGTCCGCTTCAATCCAATTCACGATCGATTTATCGCGGTTGTGAGCGACGGTTGCCGTGCGGACGATTGCGCTCTAGGTTAAACAGATATCCACAATGCGCATTTGGGGGGCGTCTGGATGCGTCTGACACTACACAGTGACTACGCCGTGAGGATTCTGATCCATCTGGGACTGGTGAGCGATCGCCTCGTCACAATGGATGAGATTTCCAGGGCCTACGGTATCTCGAAAAACCACCTCATGAAGATCTCCCACAAGCTCGCCAACCGCGGCTATCTGGTTTCGGTTCGCGGCCGCTACGGTGGTGTCAAACTCGCCAGGGATCCGAAAGACATCAATGTTGGCGAACTGCTGCGCTGGACCGAAGACAACAGCCAGCATGTCGAATGTTTCGATGATGATACGAACCAGTGCCCCATTGCGCCTGCCTGCGGCCTCAGCACCGTGCTGCGGGAAGCCCTGGATGCCTATTTCCTGGTTCTCGACAAGTATTCCCTGTCCGACCTGATCACGTCGCGGGACCGGCTAAAGTCGCTCCTTGCCTTGAGTTGAGCTAAACGGCCGGTGGATGCGGCCAGTCTGTGCACCGATGTTACAAGCCCTCAATGACCCACTCATCAGCAGCGTAGGCGAATTCCTCGAGGTTGTTCCCTTCGCCTCCCCGGTCAACGACCAAGAACTCACTTTCCTGCTCAAGGCTCAGCAACGGGTGATGCCATACGCCCTTGGCGTAATTCACGCCCTGGGTTCCCTGGGCGAGGAACGCCACCGGTGACCCTGGCTGCCCGTCCGGCTTTGCGTCTGCGACAACGACGAGGTAGGGCAAGCGCGAAACGGGAATGAATGCCTGGCTGCCAAGCGGATGCCGCTCGACCATTCTGATCGGGATGGGGGGTTCGAACGGCTGCCCCCGGAAGATGCTGATCAGCGGCGTGCCCGCCCCGTCGGCAACATCGACAGTCGCGAGATCATGAAACCGCTCGGTCGTACCATTATTGATCGGAAAATGGTTCGCACCGCGCGTTTCAATCACATCCCCGAACGGCGCGAACGCCTGCCGGGTCAGGGGTCTGACTTTGAGCGCAGTCACGTTTCACCCGCGGCAATCTTGCCGAAGAGCCGGAGGCGGCTCACGCCACCATCGGGGAATATGTTGAGCCGAACGTGACTGACCGGTTTATGCGGGATCATCTCCGCTTCAAACACATGCTCGGAGTCCGCCTTGAGCTTCTGCTCCGTCATGATTACCGGCCAGTCCTCACTGTTCTTCGTGACTTCGTCTGTTTCGTCGACCGTCACGTAGGCGGCCTGCAGCGAACACCGGTCCGGAAAGTTGCCCTTGAAGTACGCTGTATCGACGACGGTCCTGGAGATGACACCTGAACGGGCGAGCTTGATGACCGACCAGTCGTTCCCGGGCACGCGGCGACGCGCGGTTTCCCAGCCGTCGCCCATATTGATGCCCTTGCCCGGTGCAAGCATGTTGGCCGGAACGCCGAAATGCGCGTTGTTCCAGGCCGCAGCGGTCGCACCGTTCACCATTGCGGCAAGGTCGATCACATCGTCAGCATTGTGGGCGGACCAGTCCTTCACGATCGTTCCGAAAACCCGCAATCTCGCGACGCCTCCATCCGGATAGATGTTGAGCCTCAGATGGGTCCAGAGCCTTTCGTCATCGACTTTGACCAGGTGATGCGAGTTGCCCTTGAGATCCATCCGGCGGACCAGCGTCTCCCAGACAATCTCCTGACCAGTTCCGTCGTCATACCAGGCCTCGATGGAGGCTTCGGGCGGGAAGTTCCCCGTAAAGTGGCTGGTATCTATGTCGAAGGCATGGATGCGCCCCGCAACGCCCAGGCGGACCACGCACCAGTCATGTCCGCTGGTACGCCGCCGCCTGCTTTCCCAGCCATCCATCCACTTCCCGTTATCGTCGTACTTGTCCGGAATGAAAACCGGTGCGGCCGGATCGATCAAGCGCTCCTTGGGTGCGAAAAACTCGTCGTTCGCCGCGATGGCCTGCGATCCGAGACGCGGATGAGTCAGATCGATCAGGACCTTGGCCAGGGCATCAACTTCAGGATCACGCGTCGCTTCGACAACCCTCTGCTCAGACATCGTCATTCTCCCCGGTCGTTGCCAGCGGCTTGTGGCGGTCATGCCAGTGTTCCGCAATGTCCAGCCTGCGGCAAATCCAAACCTTGTCGTGCTTCATGACATGATCGAGAAATCTGGCGAGGGCGAGCGCTCTTCCCGGCCGCCCGACAAGACGGCAATGGAGCCCGACCGACATCATCTTCGGTGTGTCAGCACCCTCCTGATACAGCAGATCGAACGTATCGCGCAGGTATGAGAAGAACTGGTCGCCCGCGTTGAACCCCTGCGGGGTCGCGAACCGCATGTCGTTCGCATCCAGCGTGTAGGGGATGACGAGATGAGGACCGTTCGGTCCCTGCAACCAGTACGGCAGGTCGTCGGCGTAAGAATCGGAGTCGTACAGGAAACCACCCTCCTCCATCACCAGCTGCCGGGTGTGCCCGCTGCACCGTCCTGTGTACCAGCCGAGCGGCCTTGTCCCCGTCACTTCGGTGTGGATCCGGATCGCCTCGCGCATGTGCTCGCGCTCTTCCTCGATCGGGAAATCCTTGTATTCAATCCAGCGCAGGCCGTGACTCGCCACTTCCCAGTCAGCCTCGTTCATGGCAGCGACGGCCTCGCCATTGCGCTGAAGTGCCATCGCGACGCCGTAGACTGTCACCGGAACCTGCCGTTCCGTGAACAAGCGCCAGAGCCTCCAGAACCCAGCGCGCGAGCCATATTCGTAAATCGACTCCATGTTGAGATGCCGCTGCCCAGGCCACGGCTGAGCACCGACGATTTCCGACAGAAACGCTTCCGATGCCTCGTCGCCGTGCAGAATGCTGTTCTCGCCGCCTTCCTCGTAGTTGATCACGAACTGAACGGCGATCCGGGCGCCTCCGGGCCAGTCCGCGTTCACCGGGTCGCGGCCGTAGCCGACCATATCCCTGGGGTAACTCTGATCAGTCATAAATTGCTTTCTTTCGATCTCAGTTGGCGCCTAAATCGCGTACATTGAGGCGCCATGTTGTATAGTTTCCCAGCCACGAAACGCGTCCGGATCATCCTACATGCCTGAAGCCAATCTTTCGCTTTCCGATCTCAACGCCATGCCGGACTCCGAGGCAACCGGACTCCTGGCCGACGTATTCGAGCACTCGCCTTGGGTTGCCGAACGCGCGATGGCGCAACGCCCGTTCGCATCCGTCACAGATTTGCACGAGGCGATGACAAACGTTGTGCAGCACGCCGATCAGGACAGAAAACTGGCCCTCCTGCGCGCCCATCCGGAGCTCGCCGGTGATGCCGCGCGGGAGAAGACGCTGACCGCCTCGTCCAACGCGGAGCAGGCGACCGCCGGCCTTGAGGCACTGCCGGACGACATTCAGGGCGAGTTCGACCGCCTCAACGCCCAATATCGCGAGCGCTTCGGATTTCCATTCATCGTCGCCGTGCGCGATCACACGCTGGCCAGCATTCTCGGAACCTTTCGCACCCGCGTCGAAAACGACGGGGCTGTGGAACTGGAGACGGCCCTTGCGGAAGTCTCCAAGATTGCCCGCATCCGGCTCGACACCTTGTTTCCTGGCGGTTGAGCGACACCTGCCGGGGTCCGAGGATTGGTCGGCGCCACCTCGTCCCATCCTACAGTTTCCCGAGCAATCCATAGCCTGAAGAACATCAGAACCGGAGAGACGAAGAAACGGACATGCCGTCCGCCTTGCTCCGGAGTCGCTGGGCAGCCTGCCGGTGATCGTTCATGAGACGATCGAGATCGACATCGACAAGGTCTCCGTCTCGAACCCGCCATCGGCCACCGACGAGAACAGAATCGGCGCGAACCGCTCCGCAGATAACCAGCGCTGCAAGCGGATCCCCCGCTCCGGAGAAGCGCGGCTCGTCGAGCTTGAAGAGCGCCAGGTCGGCCTGCTTGCCGATGGCGATTTCACCGATGTCGCCGCGTCCGAGGCATGCGGCAGATCCACGTGTCGCCCAGCGCAATACGCGATGATGATCCACGGTCTCCGCGCCGTATTTCAACTTCTGCAATAATAGCGCCTGGCGCACCTCCTGGATCATGTTCGAGCAGTCGTTGGACGCCGAACCATCCACGCCGATACCCACCGGAGATCCCGCGGCTTCGAGTTCGACTCCCCTGCAGCTTCCGGAAGCCAGCAGCATGTTGGAGGACGGGCAATGGGCAATTCCTACGCCCGCCTGGCCGAGCCGCGCAACTTCCGCGTCGTCGAAATGAATGCCGTGCGCCAGCCAGACGTCGTTGCCCAGCCAACCACAGTCTTCAAGATAGTCGAGCGGCCGCATGCCGAACTGCGCCAGACAGAAATCCGTTTCGTCATGCGTCTCGGCAAGGTGCGTGTGCATTCTCACGCCAAGCTGCCGCGCGAGCGCTGCCGTCTCCCGCATGATCTCGCGCGTCACCGAGAACGGTGAACAGGGTGCCAGTGCGATCTGGATCAGCGCCCCCTCACCTGCTTCGTGAAATCCGGATGCAACACGCTGACTGTCCGCCATGATGCGGTCGCCGCTCTGCACGACCGATTGCGGCGGCAATCCTCCGTCGTCCTGACCCAGGCTCATGGATCCGCGGGTCACGGTCATCCGGATACCGAGTTCACGGGCCGCCTCGACCTCGATGTCGACCGCGTTCTCCAGAGCATCCGTGAACAGATAATGATGATCCGCGGCCGTCGTGCAGCCTGAAAGAAGCAGTTCGGCAAGCGCCAGTCGCGTCGAAAGCGCGATCATCTCCTCATCGAGACCGGCCCAGACCGGGTAAAGCGACTGCAGCCAGGGGAAGAGCGCCTTGTTCAGGGCGTCCGGATAGGCGCGCGTGAGCGTCTGGTAGAAATGGTGATGGACATTGACGAGGCCCGGAAGAACGACATGTTCGGAGGCGTCGAATTCATCATAGGTCCCAGTGCCCAGCGTTTGCGGAACGGTTCCTGCAGGCACCAGTTCGTCGATCCGGCCGTCTACCAGAAGGACTCCACCCTCTGCCCCCTCGGCCAATATGACGAGCGGGTTTCTGATCCACAGAGGACGATGTCGGGAGCCGGCCACCAGTGGATGCCGGCTATTCGATCTGCGCACCCTGGGCGATCCAGGTGCCCAGAATCATGCGCTCGTCTTTTGTCATGCCGGTCGTGTTGCCGAGCGGCATGACATCGGTCCGCACCGTCTGCGCCTCGATCTGAACAGCGTATTTCCGCAGCTCTTCCGGCGTATCGAATTTGACGCCGCCAGGGGCCTCGTCAAAGTCCTCGTTGGTCGGGTTGGCGGCATGGCAGGACGTGCAGTGCTGCTGGACAATTGTGTGCACCTGCGCGAAGGCCACCTTCTCTCCAGATACTTCCGTTGCCGGGCGCCAGGATGTGAACAGAGCCATCGCGACGATCACGAGAGCCGAAGCCGGCAGGGCAATCTTGGCGCTTGTCGTCAGGTTGCCGGCATCATGACTGTTGAAGAAATGCCGCGCCAATCCGCCGGCGATCACGACCCCGACCGCGATCAGCCAGCCATAGGAATGGCCGTAAGTGATCGGATAGTGGTTCGAGATCATCATGAACAGGACCGGCAGGGTCAGGTAATTGTTGTGCAATGACCGCTGCTTGGCCTGAGCGCCGTAGCGTGCATCAGGCTCCTGGCCCGCCATCAGCGCGGCAACCGTTTTCTTCTGGTTCGGAATAATGATGGCGAAGACGTTGGCTGCCATCATTGTGCCGACGAAAGCGCCGACGTGAAGAAATGCAGCTCTTCCCGGAAAGACCTGGAAGTACGCGAAAGATGCGATCGCGATCAGGACAAAGACCGCGGCGGCCAGAGTCGCCGTATCATTGCCGATCGGCGAGCGGCAGATCAGATCGTAGGCCAGCCAGCCGACCACGAGAGAACCGACCGAGATCCCGATTGCCGCTGCCGGCGACATTTCGAATTTCTGCGTGTCGATCAGGAAGGCTTCCGCACCCCAGTAATAGATGACGGCGAGCAGGAGAAATCCGGTTACCCAGGTGAGATAAGCCTCGTATTTGAACCAGTGCAGTTCGTCAGGCAGGCTGGCAGGAGCGACACTGTACTTGTCGACCCGGTAGAACCCGCCGCCGTGCACCATCCAGCTTTCCCCGGCGATGCCCTCGGCCTGGCCTTCGCGCTTGCGCAGCGACAGATCGAGCCAGATGAAATAGAAGGACGTGCCGATCCACATGATTCCGGCCATGACATGCGCCCAGCGCAGAAGCAGGCTGACCCAATCCATCAGGCTCGACAACATGGCGGCTTTCACTCCCCTTCAGATGATGACCGCAGTTTTGTTATGGAATTGGCGGCCTCCGGCACTTTCCACCATTAATAACCCGGCCATGCGCGGCTTGACGATTATTAAATGAAACATGAAAATCAGAGACACTGTTCTGATTTTTTTGATAATCGGGAAAGCAAGCGATGGTGGCGAAAATGACCGATGTGTCGAACTGGGCGGTTTTCGCCAAGACCGCTGAACTCAGCAGCCTGTCGGCGGCGGGGCGCGATTTGCGCCTTTCAACCGCGGTTGTCAGCAGCCGCATCGCCAAGCTTGAAAAACAGCTCGGAGTCCGCCTTTTCAACCGGACGACCCGACGCGTCAATCTCACCGAGGAAGGCAAGCTTTTCTACGAGCACTGCACACGGATCCTGAAGGAAATCGAACTGATCTAGACGACGATCGGATCGCGCAGTGATACGCCGCGCGGCGCGATTACGGTCACGGCGCCCGCCGGTTTTGGCCGCCGGCACGTGGCGCCATTCATGCCTGCATTTGCGGAGCGCTATCCGGAAGTCCAGGTTCGCCTGCACCTCACCGACAGGCTGACCGATGTGATCAAGGAAGGCACCGACCTGGCAATCCGCATCGCCGACCTGACCGCCTTCAGTTTCACCATGCGCAAGCTGGCATCAAATACTCGCGTCATCGTAGCGTCGCCCGAATACCTCGAGCGCCACGGGACGCCCGAGACGCCAAATGATCTCCTCGAGCATGACTGTCTCCTGTTGCGCTTCCCCGGATCGCAGCAATTTCAGTGGGTTCTGGAAAAGGATGGAGAGTCGATCACGCTGCCGGTCTCCGGATCGCTCGATACCGACTTCGGCGAAGTCATCACCGACTGGTGCCTTCAGGGCGCCGGGCTCGCGTTGAAGTCGATGTGGGAAGTCAGCGACATGATCAGTGACGGCAGGCTCCGGCCGGTCCTTGAAGACTGGACACCGCCCGCCCACGGGATCTACGCCCTCTACCCTCACAGCCGCCTTCTGCCGCCCCGGGTGCGTGCCTTCATCGATTTTCTTGCTGAAGTCTACAGTCCCAGACCCTACTGGGAGTCCGGCAAACCGGCGCCGTCATTGACGGCCCCCTGAAGATTGAAACAAAATAGGCGGTTACGTCTGTTTGCTACAAAACAGAATCCGCTAAAGCCCGATTGGCCTGAAATAAGCCCTGCATTCGCAGTGAACCTTTTCCTGCGTCAACGCGACCAATGAGTACACGCGCAACTCACCAGCGTCGCTGAAAACCGCAGGAAGCAGCCATGACCTACATTATCGTCACCGGAAAAGACATCATCGTCGGCAAGCCTTACGACAGCTACCTCGGCGCATTCACCCAGGCGGAACGCCTGTTCGGGACCGATGCGGTTCGTTGGATGGATCTGAACATTCGGGTCGAGGAAAACCGCTGATCGCATCCGCGACAATAATCCGCTTACAGACTGCCTATCCCACGAACCCCGTGCCACCACGTCAGGCGCAGGTACGAAATATTAGGGATTTTGTGATCCAATGGCGTCCTGAACACGTGTAAGGGACACACCTGAGCTTTGCTCAAGCGGACACGAAAGCCGATGAAATACGTCGTCGTCACAAAGAAGGACACCATTGTCAGCAGGCCATTCGCCAGCTTCGCGGCCGCGTTTGCCGAAGCTGAACGCCTGTTCGGCGACGACGCACTGCGCTGGCTGGACCTGAATGTCCGCGTAGAGCAGCCGGAACAGTCTCTGCATTCCATGCAGGTCGCGCACTGATACGACGCTTCCCGGCAAGCAAGTCGTAGCAGGACATCCCCATCGATCTCCAGAATAACGCATGCCGCTGCCATCAAAGTGGCGCATCAATATGTGATTGTGTCGCTTTGGTTCCTGTGGCCGCCAGTGAAGTTCGTCTAGTGTGCCGGTGAGATGGTAGCCCTCTGTCCGGCTTCCCCATGTTCCGGACTGAAAGGATTGATGCGATGTTGGACGAAATGGTTTTGACCGCGATCGCCGAAGACCGGCCCGGTCTTGTCGAGGCTCTCGCCGAAGTTGTTGCCGAGAATTCGGGAAACTGGATCGAAAGTGACATGTCCAGGCTGGGTGGCGAATTCGCAGGTATCCTGCGAATCTCTGTTCCGCGGGAAAAGAGCGCCGAACTAAAGTCGGCCATGCAAGGCCTGTCAGAGCAAGGCATTGCCGTGACGGTTCGCCGTGACAAGAGCGAGCAGGAGGCCGCCGGTGGCCGCCACGCGCATATCGATCTTACGGGACAGGATCATCCGGGCATTGTTCTCGAAGCAACGCGGGTTCTGTCTGAGCACAACGTCAATGTCGAACAGCTTCACACAGCAGTATTCAAGGGCAGCATGTCTGGCGAACCGATGTTCTCCGCACAGCTCGAAGTCGTTCTGCCGGACGAACTCGATCTCGACACGCTGCGCAACGCCATGGAAGACATCGCGCACGACCTCATGGTCGAGATCAGCCTTGAGGAACTTCTTGCGGCCTGATCGGCGAAGAGTGCCGACATGAGCGATCCGCTGCAGACATTGACCGAGCGGGTTCGAACGGAAATCGAAACCCTGCACAGCTTCCTGGAACGGTGGCTGAACGGTTCCATGCCGAAGTCCCGGGAAGATTTCGACCGGGACTTCGTCGACTGCGTCGATGCGGAATTCATCAATGTCCAGCCGGCCGGCGTTTCACTCTCGGCATCGGACCTCATCGAACCAATCTTTGACGGTCACGGTGCAAGCCCGGATTTCAGGATACGCGTCCGCAACGTCGCGATACGTCGTACATTCGACAACGACAATGTGGTGCTCGCGACTTACGAGGAATATCAACGCGGAGCGCGAAATTCCGCTCTTGCCGAGAATGCAAGAGCATCAACCGCTTTAATGCTTGATCGAGGCAATGCACGCCGATTTCGCTGGCTTCACATCCACGAAACCTGGCTGCCGCCGGAAAATCACGCGCATGAAAACTTCGAGTTTTAGGCGCATCTCGGTCCCGAAGACCTCTTATCAGTCGCGCATCTGTGCCGCCGAGTGGGATGCGAATTCCCGCCGATAGAGCACGATCATCACCCAGCTGCTGGCGAGAATGAAGGCCCATGCATGGATGAACCACGCAATGATGGCGATGGCGAAGAAGTAGGCTCGCAGCCCGCGTTGCACGTGCTTGTTCACGAGGATGGAGAGATTTCCAGCCCGCTTGATTTCGCTTTCCAGCGCTTCGTTGTCGGTCGCCCTGCCCGCTTCCGGCATGGCACCGATCATTACCGCCGTGTAGCTGGCGAGGCGAAACGCCCAGCTGAACTTGAAGAATGCGTAGACGAACAGGAGCACGAGTGCTCCGATCTTGAGCTCGAACTCCTCGATCGTCGTGGACTCACCGAAGGGAAATAGCCGCAGGGTCTCGATCGCCTTGTCGCTGGCGCCCAACAACGCGAAAAGACCACCGACCACGAAGATCGTCGTCGACGCCATGAAAGCGATCCCGTTGCTGAGCGTGCCCATGATCGTTGTATCGACCATTCTCAATTCGCGATGCGCCATGACCCGCATCCATTCGAGCCGTCTGGAGTTGATCTGATAGCTGAGGGACCGCGTTCGCCACGATGAATAGTCGGTGGCATAGGCGTAAGCGACATAGCAGGCGAAGAACCAGAAAATGGCCACGTAGTCATCAAAATCGAAGATATCTGACATCACCCCTCAAAACGTTGTTTACGCCCTGCGTCTATTGCCGTTCCCAAACGAAATCACCGGCCTCGCCCCCTGTTTTCCGCGTACGGAGCGCCCCTCTGCATACCGGTGTTCACGGGAATGTGAACTCACTGGAAGACAGATAATCGGAATAGACCCCGCCGGCATTTGTCATTGTTACGTATCGTGCATTGTGCACGATGCTTCAATTGAAACATGAGAGGGGACGTCCCATGCCTCGTTTGTATACCTTTTCAGGCCTAGCGGTTGCCGCGTGTATGTTCTGTACCAGTGCATTCGCCGACGGTCATGCCATCCAGACACGCCAGGGCCTGATGAAGAATGTCGGCGCCGCGATGAAGGCGTCTGCACAGATGGTCAAAGGTGAAGTCGATTACAACGCGGTCACGGCGGAACTCGCCATGCGGACGATCAACTCTTCAGCTATCGGGTTTGGTCATTACTTCCCCGAAGATTCCAAAACCGGTGGCAAGACAGAAGCAGCACCGGCTATCTGGACGGATATGGCAGGCTTCAAGGCCGTCGGTGCCAAGTTGGCAGAGACGAGCATGGCAGCGGCCAACGCGGCAAAGGACGGCAAGGACGCATTCACCAAGGCGTTCGGCCCGGTTGGCGCCAACTGCAAGGCGTGTCACGAAAAATACCGCATCAAGAAGAACTGAATCCAATGCCGGGCGTGCACTTTCATGGTCGCGCACGTCCGGCATCCGACTTGGAATGAGTTGACCGTCAGGTGTCAAACAGGTCGGGCTGCTTCTTGCTGCCCGGGCGTCCGATTGGTGCGCCTTCGTGTTCAAGAAGCCACTTCTTGCGATCCAGCCCACCAGCGTAGCCCGTGAGGGTTCCGTTTGCTCCAATGACCCGGTGGCAAGGCACCACAATCGCTACCGGATTCAGTGAATTTGCCAGCCCGACGGCCCGGCTCGCGTTCGAATTGCCGAGCTTTGTGGCAAGCTCGCCATAGGTCGCGGTCCTGCCGGCCGGGATCTTGCGCAGTGCGGCCCAGACGCGTTGCTGGAATGCGGTGCCGCCGGTATCCACGGGAATGTCATCGACAGCGGTCACATCGCCTTCAAAATATGCTTTCAGCTTGCTCGAAACCCCTTGCGGGTCGTCCGCGTCTTGCCACTTTTGCCCGTCAAACCGGGGCTCCAGCAGCCGGTTCATGCGGTCTTCGTATCCTCTGAAGTCCAGCGCGCAAAGTTTTTCGCCGTCGGTCAAAATCAGAACTTCGCCGACAGGCGATTCCAGATGATCTATCAACAGGGGCATCCGCGTTCTCCTGAAATTCGCTTACACCACATGCCTGACATCTGGTTCTGAATCCACCAGCAATCCACCCGTTTCATGCGCCGCTCATTCTCGCTTTCAATCACCCGGCAAGTGGATCAAGATCGGCTGAGGAACACCAACCGAAAGTTTGGATCATGGCTTTTGATTTCTCGGGACGTACGGTTTTTGTCGCTGGCGGCACGAGCGGTATCAACCTCGGTATTGCGACGCGCTTCGCCGAAACCGGAGCGGATCTTTTCGTCATAAGCCGGAACGAAGAGAAGGTCGCCTCCGCAGTCGAAACTTTGCGCGCGACCGGAGCCAATGCTGCGGGAGCATCAGCCGATGTCCGCGATGTGGATGCCGTTAGGGCCGCATTTTCCAAATGTGCTGCAGAATTCGGCGAAATCGACATCCTTGTGTCCGGTGCCGCCGGGAATTTTCCGGCACGCGCGAATGATATCTCATCGAACGGTTTCCGCTCCGTGCTGGAGATCGATGTGCTGGGCACGCACCACGTCCTCACTGCCGCCTGGCCGCATCTGAAAAAGCCGGGCGCGTCCGTCATCAATATCTCTGCGCCCCAGGCCTTCATTGCCATGACCGGCCAGGCCCATGTCTGTGCCGCCAAAGCAGGCGTCGACATGATCACGCGCACGCTCGCACTGGAATGGGGTCCTGAGGGCGTGCGGATCAACTCGGTTGTTCCCGGCCCGATTGAAGGCACCGAAGGCATGGCGCGGCTCGCGCCGACCGCAGAGGCGATGGCGCAAGTGACCGCCAGCGTCCCTATGCGCCGCTGCGGACAGCCCTCCGACATCGGAAACGTCTGTCTTTTTCTTGGATCGGAATATGCAGACTATCTGACAGGTGCCGTGATCCCCGTGGATGGCGGCTGGTCACTCAATCTGCCCGGCACCTCACTTGACCCGGTGCTCGATGCCATCGCAGCGATGAAGCAACAGAAGGGCTGACAAGGATCACAACAAGAGGGAGTGAGGGAGCAATGCGTGACATCCTCGATCTCGACAGGTTTCCGATTGACCGTCTGGAAACACCGGAGGGGAAGAACCTTGTAGACAGATGCCGCGCTTCGCTTGAGGCAACGGGCATGTTCAATCTAGAAGGCCTCGTGCGGCCTGGCCCGCTCCATTCTTGCGTCGAGACCCTGAGGCCGGTGATCGAGTCGTCTTCCTTCACGCACAAGCGGCAGCACAACATCTATTTCAAGCGAGACATCGAGGGGTTGCCCGAGGATCATCCAGCCTTGCGTCTGTGCGAGACAGTGAACCATACGATCTGTGCCGACCAGATGGCTGACAGCCTCGTTTGTCGGATCTACGAGTGGCCCCCTTTGAGGGCTTTCCTGGCCGCCACAATGGAGAAACCGGAGCTTCATCTGATGGCCGACCCTTTAGCCCGCGCAAATGTCATGAGCTACCGTGAAGGCGAAGCGCTCAACTGGCACTTCGACCGCTCGGAATTCACAACGACGCTGCTGCTGCAGGCTCCGGACGAAGGCGGTGTCTTTCAATACCGCACCGATCTGCGCAGTGACGGTGATCCAAATTATGAAGGCGTCGCCCGCTTGCTCGAAGGTCAGGATCCGGAAGTCCAGAACCTTACGCTATCGCCCGGAACGCTCAATGTGTTCCGGGGCAAGAATACCGCGCACAGGGTTACGCCCGTCGCCGGCACTCGCGACCGGATCATTGCCGTATTTTCCTACTACGAGCGGCCGGGCGTCATTTTCAGCGACGAAGAGCGGGTCGGCTTTTACGGTCGCGCAGCCTAGAGGTTGGCGATTGCCACCGAGCCGACTCAGTCACCGGCGATGAAGTAGGCTGTTTCCGAGCGACCGTTTCGCTTCACGAAGCTCGCGCGGCAATCCACGGCGTTGCGCAGATCGTCCTCGTCGAACGGGGTCGCCGTCCGCTCAGCCGACACCGCTAAAGTGGCCGCGCTAAGCAGCAAAATAATCGCCAGCAAGATATACAGGAAAACTCTCATGGCACGCTCCGCCCGCGGCGTTTCACCGCGTTGTCCAAGCTGCCAGGCTTGAGCGCTAGATGGGAAGCTTCCCCGTCGAATTCAATAGTCTGGATTCCTGGGCCCGTGCTAGGAATCCGCTGGGCCGCAGCATGACAGGGATCGAAATGAGCGAGATCTACACGTATCTGCCGGGCATTATCCTGGCTTACACCGCGTTTTGCCTCGGATTGCTCAGTCCGGGTCCGAACATCCTCGCGGTGATCGGAACATCAATGGGCACCGGGCGCGCCGAAGGCAAGGCGCTGGCGCTCGGTATTTCTGCTGGCTCGCTCTGCTGGGGCGTTCTCACCATGTTCGGCATGACGGCAATTATCGCAACCTACGCGTCCGTCATGACCGCCATCAAGATTGCCGGCGGGTTGTATCTCATCTGGCTCGGGCTGAAAGCCCTGCGGTCGGCTGCACAGGCTAAGCCGATCGAGACAGTGAAAATGCAAAACGGGCGCAGCGCCGGTCACTATTTCAGGCGCGGCCTCCTCATTCAGATGACCAACCCCAAAGCCGCGCTGACCTGGGTCGCTATCATGTCCCTGGCAATGGACGCCAACGCACCGATCTGGGTTGGCCTCGCAATCGTCATCGGAACCGGCATACTTTCCGTCGCAGGACACGTCACCTATGCGCTGACGTTCTCCACACAGCCCATCGTTGCGGCCTACGGGCGGGCCCGCCGCTGGATCGAATTGGCGCTCGGAAGCTTCTTCTGTTTTGCCGGGGTGAAGCTGCTCACCAGCCGGACCTGAGACAGTGCACGGTTCGGCGCAAGGACAACCGGAGCTCTCGGAGCGGGATCGCGCCCTGCTTGAGGGCGATCATGGCGAGGCGATGCAGTTCGCCATGCAGGTCGTTGTCAGGGCGGCAGAGATCATGGATGCGCCGCACCTTATTGACGTCAGTTTCGTCCATGTGGATGCCTGCCATTACTACGGACGCGCTCATCTCGATTTCGCGCGCTTCTTCGTCGACCGAGGCATCACTTTCGACCTTCCCGCCTGGACCAACACCATTACGGTCAATCTCAAAACCCCGGAGATCCGGGAAGACCCTGACAGTGAAGCGCTTCAAGAGGCGCGAGAGCTTGCAAAGCTCTATGTAGACCTCGGCTGCCGACCAGTGTGGACCTGCGCGCCGTACCAGCTTCCGGGTGGCCCGAAACTCGGCGACCAGATTGTCGGATCGGAGTCGAACGCCGTCGCATACTACAACTCGGTCGTCGGCGCCCGGACAAACAAGTACGGGGACTTCCTCGACGTCTGCGCCGGGCTTACAGGGCGCGTTCCATTCGCAGGACTGCATACGGATGAAGGCCGCCGCGGCGAACGCATCTTCGATATCAGCGCGCTGCCTGAGCGACTTCGGGAAACCGAAGTCTTCTGCCATGTGCTCGGCCATCTCGTCGGATCCATGACGGGAGCCGATGTTCCGGTTATCGTCGGGTTGCCTGAGTCCACGACGCTCGACAGCCTGAAGGGGATCAGTGCGGCAAGTGCCGCATCGGGCGGTGTCGGCCTGTTCCATGCGGTTGGTGTCACACCGGAAGCACCCACTCTCGAAACGGCGTGCCAGGGCGAAATTCCGGCGGAACGGGTGACGGTGACCGCCGACATGATCGTAAAGGCCCGGGACTCCCTGTCCTCCGCAAGGCCCGGTGCGCTCGAGATGGTGGCGCTCGGGACGCCGCATTTCTCCTATACCGAATTCGAGCGACTCGTTTCCCTGTTAGGCAGCCGCAAGATCCACCCGGACCTTACGGTTTATGTCTCGACCAGCCGGCACGTGGCCGCGCTCGCGGAGGAAAAGGGCTGGCTGGGTGAACTCGAAAAATCCGGCGTGACCGTCACCGTCGATACCTGCACCTATTTCGCGCCAGCGGTGAAAGCAGCGCGCGGCAGGGTGATGACGAACTCCGCCAAGTGGGCCTATTACGCGCCCGGGATGCTCCCCGTTGAAGTCGCCTTCGGCAGCCTCGAGGACTGTGTCGAGTCAGCGGTCCATGGGGAAGTCCGGCGCGATGAGAGTGTGTGGAGTGCCAACGCATGAGCCGAAAGACCTTTAGAGCCACCGTCCTCAATCCCGGCGCAACGGCGGCAGACGCTCTTGTGCTTGATGATCCGCTCAGTTTCTGGGGTGGATTCGACCCGAAGAACGGTGAAATCATCGATAGGCTTCACCCGCAGGTCGGAGCCTCGATCGCTGGCAAGGTCATGGTCATTCCGGCAAGCCGCGGATCGGCCGGAACGCCCGCAGGCGTAGCCGAGGCCATCCGCCGGGGCTCGGGGCCCTCTGCCGTGCTGCTCGGCCGCACCGATGTGAACATCACGATCGGTGCAATGGTCGCAGACAGGCTCTACGACACGTCCACTCCTGTGCTCGTACCGGCATCGGCCGACTACGATGATCTCCGTTCCGGTGAGGCAATCGAAATTGCAGAAGACGGCACCGTTATCGTGACTCTTTCCTCCGGAGAGCCGGAATGATCGATCATGTGTCGATTGCGGTGTCCGATCTCTCACGCAGTGCCTCGTTCTACTCGAATGTTCTCGAACCGCTTGGCCTCTCGCTGATCGAGCAGCGCGAGGCAACTGTCGGTTTCGGCAAGAAGTATCCCGAGTTCTGGCTCAACCTTCGTGAGAACCAGAAGACGGTGCCGGATAGCACTGGTGCACATGTCTGCCTCCGGGCGCCGTCGGAGGATGCCGTGACGGCCTTCCACGATATCGCCATCAGCATCGGCGGGCGCAGCGACGGATTGCCCGGAGAACGCCAGGGCGCGGTCACAATGTATTTTTCCGCATTCATCCGCGATCCCGACGGCAACAAGATCGAAGCCATCACGTTTTCCAGGGTGGATGCCTGATGGCCGAGTTCGCCGGATCCTGCCACTGTGGTGCTATTGACGTGCGGTTCGAAAGCAACGTGGCGCCTGCCGACATGAAGGTCCTGGCCTGCCAGTGCAGCTTCTGCAGATTTCATGCAGCCCTGTGCATCTCCGATCCGGATGGGGCCGCGCAGTTCGTGGAACGCGAACCCGGCACACTGCATCGCTATCAATTCGGGCTCAGGACCGCAGACTATCTGCTGTGTCGCAATTGCGGTGTCTATCTCGGCGCAACCGTGACCGAGGACGATGGCAGGCGGAGGGCCATCGTCAACATCTCAACGCTCCGCGACAAGGCAGCGTTCTCCTCACCGCCGCAACCCGCTGTCTACGATCATGAAAGCACCGAAGACCGTCGCGCGCGACGGCTCAAGAACTGGACACCTGTGATCGACTGATCCGCCTACTGAGCCGCTGCCTCCTGTGCGAGGAAGCCGCCGGACTGGCGAGCCCAGAGTTCAGCGTAAAGGCCGCCCTGTTCCAACAGTTCCTCGTGCGTGCCCTCCTCGACGATCCGGCCGGCGTCCATGACAACGAGCCGGTCCATGGCAGCGATCGTCGACAGCCGGTGCGCGATCGCGATGACGGTCTTGCCGTCCATGAGCTGCTGCAGGTTCTCCTGGATCGCCGCCTCGACTTCGGAGTCGAGCGCGCTCGTCGCTTCGTCCAGCACCAGGATGGGTGCGTCCTTCAGAAGCACGCGCGCGATGGCGACGCGCTGACGTTGCCCGCCTGACAGCTTCACGCCGCGCTCGCCGACATGAGCCTCGTAACCCTGCCGGTTGCGGACATCCTCGAGATCCTCGATGAAATCGTGCGCCTTGGCCATTTCGGCCGACGAGATCACATCGCCGTGGTTCGCCTCAGGCCGACCGTAGCGGATATTGTCGGCGACCGAGCGGTGAAGCAGCGACGTGTCCTGCGTGACTGTGCCGATCGCCGCTCGCAGGCTGTCCTGCGTCACGTGGGCAATGTCCTGGCCATCGACGGTAATGCGCCCGCCTTCAAGATCGTAGAAGCGCAGGAGCAGACTGACCAGCGTCGACTTGCCGGCTCCGGAACGCCCGACCAGTCCGATCTTCTCGCCTGGCTTGATCGCGAGCGATAGGCCGTTGATGACACCCTCGTCGATGTCCTTTCGCCGCTTGCCGTAATTGAAATCGATGCTTTCGTAGCGGATCTCGCCGCTCCCGACCGCCAGAGGCTCGGCATCCGGCGCGTCGAGCACATCGCGATCGACGGATATGGTCTCGATGCCGTCCTGCACCGTGCCGATGTTCTCGAACAGGGCCCAGACTTCCCACAGAACCCATTGCGAGATGCCGTGCAGCCGCAATACGAGCGCGATGGCAAAGGCGATGGCTCCGACCGTTACGGCGCCAATCGACCACAGCCAGATCGACGTTGCGGCCACCGAGAACAGCAACAGGCAATTCAGCGTGACGAGGCTTACGGTCAGCAGCGTCGAAAGCCGCATCTGTGCATAGACGTTATCCAGGAAGCCCTGCATGCCTTCGCGCGCGAAGTCGTCCTCGCGCTCCGCGTGGGCAAACATCTTGACCGTGGCGATGTTGGTGTAGCTGTCGACGATGCGGCCGGTCACGACCGAACGGTGATCCGCCTGCTCCATCGATATCTGGCGCAGCTTCGGCACGAAGTACCGGAGAATTGCCAGATATCCGAGCAGCCAGAGGATCATCGGCGCGGTCAGACGCAGGTCGCTCGACGCGAAGAGCACGACGGCGGCGGTGAAGTACACGGCGACGTAGAGGAAGACCTCCAGCATCTTGAGGACCGCGTCGCGAACGCCGAGCGCTGTCTGCATGACCTTGGTCGCCACGCGGCCGGCAAAGTCGTTCTGGAAGAATGCCATGGACTGGCGCAGCAGATAGCGGTGCGCCTGCCAGCGCGTGCGCATGGCGAAATTGCCGAGCAACCCCTGGTGAACGGCGGTCTGATAGAAGAATTCCAGGACCGGCAGCACGACCACGATGACGAAGCCGGCGAACAGCAGCCACGGCGCGTGTTCCTGCCAGAAGGTTTCCTTGTTGGTCCCGGTCAGCCAGTCAACGAGGTCACCGACCACCGCGAAGAGCCAGACTTCGATGAGCGCGATGACGACAGAAAGGACTCCGCTGAACACAAGAACCGGCGTAAAGGGCCGGGCATAATGCAGCACAAAACCTGAGAGCGTCGTGGGCGGCCGATCCGGCTGGCGCTCTGGGAACACCTCGGAAGACCGTTCGAACCACTGAAAGATCCTGGAGATCACCGGATCCGCTCCCTGTCACGTCTGGCGACGGGCCTCGTCCGCGCGGCCCGGAACACCTATTTATAGTATCATCGGCGAATGACAATGCGGATGCAGCACGAGAGCTGCGATCCAGGCCGTTCGGGAGCGCTTAAACAGAGGAGATTGTCAGTTGGAACGGAGAGATAAATTGCGCTTGTCACTTCTGAACATGACTGTTGCTATCTTCGTCACACTGATCGTGAGCGCCGCGACCATCGGCCTCGCGCGTGCTGCTGCCGGCGGTCATGGATTCACCTTCGAGGGGTTTGATGGCGAACCCCTGCCCCTCGCCCAATTCGCCGGAAATCCGGTGCTCGTCGTCAATACGGCCACTGAATGCGGATTTACGCCCCAGTTCGAAGGACTCGAAGCCCTCTGGCAGCGCTACAAGGACAAAGGCCTGGTGATTGTCGGCGTGCCTTCAAATGACTTCGGCAGCCAGGAACCGCGCAAAGGTGCTGATATCAAACACTTCTGCAAGATCAACTACGGTGTCAGCTTTCCGCTTGCCGACCGCACACGGGTACGGGGCGATGACGCCCACCCGTTCTACCGCTGGGCTCTCGAACAGGCCGGCGGCGATGCCCGGCCGCGCTGGAACTTCCATAAATATCTGATCGGCGCCGACGGAAAACTTGCCGCCTGGTTTCCGACGCAGACCGACCCGATGGCGGCGGAGGTAACGAGTGCGGTCGAGAAGGTATTGATTCCCAACCAATAGGCCGACTTTAATCCAGCCCGAGCCAGTCGCGCTGCCAGCGGGGCAGCACGAACGAAGCCCGGTGGATCTCCGGATCGTAGTGGCGCCCGAAATGCTCTTGCACGGGCTCCCTCAAGGACACACCGTCCCGGCTGTAAAGAAAGAAGCCGAAGTCCGCACCCGGATAAAGGGGAACCTTTGCCCGGTAAACGTCGATATGCGGCAGTAATCGCGCCCGGCGCATGACGCTGACCAGGTTCTCACCGCCGCCGCTCGTCTCCTGAAGAAACTTTCCGCCGCCCTTCGCGATATAGATGCTGTCGGAATCGACGATGACGCCGCTGGGTGACACGAGATCGACGATTTCGGTACAGAACGCCTCGGTGAACAGACTGGCGGACGGCCCGACCGGTTCGGTCAGGTCGAGCACGATAACATCGTAGGTGGCGCCCTTTGCCCGGGCGTCGGCGACAAAGTCCGCTGCGTTTTCGACAGCAAGCGTTACGCGCGGATCTTCGTAATTTCCCTGAACGCCGAGATATTCGTTGGACAGCGCAATCACACGCTCATCGATCTCGACCATCGTGACACTCGTGACAAAGTCGTGCACGAGCGCTTCGCGCAGTGCTCCGCCATCTCCGCCGCCAATGATGAGAACGGACGTATCGCAGCGTGCGCGTCCCAGCAGCGGCACGTGGAGCGCCATCTCGTGGTAGATGAACTCGTCAGCCTGGCTCGCCTGGATATAGCCGTCCAGCACCAGAATGCGGCCGAAAGCAGCATGATCCAGCACTTCGATAAGCTGGAATGCGCTCTCTTCGCGATGAAGGAGGTCTGCCTCAAGCGAAAGCGCCGCGCCGATCCCGTCCGATCGCTCGCGCCACCAGGCCGCACCCGCCTGTTCGCCATTCTCGAATTCGCTCATCACCGCGCCCCAAAAGATCACTGGAGGCGCTTCTTAGAACAAATGCCGACCGCCTGCCACCGTCATTCCCGCGAACGCGGGAGTTGCCGGAAGTCTATCTAATTGCTGCAGCGACCCATGCGGTTCCAGCTCACATAGGTGATCGGCCGGCCTTCCCCGGGCAACCCCTTGGTCGCGCCCTTTGACGTGCAATGAATGATGTAGTCTTCAAGGAAGACCTTGCCCGACATTCCGCCCCAGCCCTTGAGATCGACGCACTGGGACCTTTTCAGCGGGATGTCCTTCTTGCTGCAGGGAAATGCCGGGTGGTTCTGCCCGTCGAGTTCGATCATCTGAATCCCCGGAGCCTGTCCCATCAGGACCACGCACAGACCTGCAAGGCCCACTGCCATTGCCAGCTTTTTCATGACGTCCTCCTCGTCTGGTTCGCGACAAACCGCCCCGCAAGAGGTTTTCTGACCGCGCGCATATCCAACGGGACGAGCACCCCGTAACGCTACTGCGCTCTCATGGCAGGGACAAGTCTTGTGATATTTCCGGATCTTTCCGAGAGAGCTTTCGCGGGATCAGCGCTCAACGCCCCAAAAAAGGTCGAATCCGGGGTCGAAGACGATCACCGGCCCGGCACCGGTTTCAATTTTTTCGGGAAACTCCAGCGCCTCGGCATGGCGGACGAGCGTGATTGTCTCGGCATTGGGCGCGAGGTCGTAGAAAGCCGGGCCGTTCAGCGACGCAAAGGCCTCCAGCCGGTCGAGAGCGTCTTCCTCTTCAAAAACATGAGCAAGACAGCTCATCGTGTTGATTGCCGTGAATATTCCGGCACAGCCGCAAGCGGATTCCTTCGCGTCCACGGCATGCGGTGCGCTGTCTGTTCCGAGAAAGAAGCGGCCGTCACCTGACGTCGCCGCGCTGCGCAAAGCCAACCTGTGTTTCTCGCGTTTCGCGACGGGCAGGCAATAGTAGTGCGGCCGGATTCCGCCCGCCAGAATATGGTTCCGGTTGATGATCAGGTGATGGGTGGTGATCGTCGCTCCCAGATCCGCCTCGGCATCGAGGACATAGTTCACCCCGTCTTCAGTCGTGATGTGTTCCATCACCACCCGCAAGCCAGGCACCCGCCGCCGCACGGGATCAAGCACCCGATCGATGAAGACCGCCTCGCGGTCGAAGATGTCGATATCGCTGTCGGTCACTTCGCCGTGCACGCAAAGCGGCAGATCAACCTCGGCCATCCGCTCCAAAACCGGAATAACGACTTCAATGTCTCTGACGCCGGAGTCGGAATTGGTTGTCGCCCCTGCCGGGTAGAGTTTGACCGCACTGATCAGACCGGACTCAGCGGAAGCGGCCACATCGTCCGGATCCGTCGTCTCCGTCAGATAGAGCGTCATCAGAGGCTCGAAATCACTTCCATCGGGCAAAGCCGCCAGAATTCTCTCCCGATAGGCCCTTGCATCGTCGCCTCTCACGACCGGCGGCACGAGATTGGGCATGATGATGGCCCGGCCGAAATCCGCGGCTGAATAGGGCAATATTCCCTGCAGCATCTCTCCGTCGCGAAGATGCAGGTGCCAGTCGTCCGGACGTCTGAGCGTCAACTCGTTTGTCATGCGTTGTGTCCCCCGATATGACGATAGACCAACCGCGGGGCGCCAAGAAGCGTGGTTTCCGCTTCCAGAGAGGCTCCCAGACGTTCGGCCACGGCAATCGACGCCGCATTCTCCGGGTGAATGAAACTCATGAGTGGCGGCAAGCCCTTTTCCTTGTAAGCCCAGTCACGCGCGGCGGCGGCAGCCTCAGTCGCGTATCCCTTGCCCTCATTGCCGGGAAACAGCGACCAGCACAGCTCAGGCTCGTTGATGTAAACCGGAAACCAGAATCCGGCAAACCCGACCGCAAGATCCGTCTCGATATCGGCAACCAGAAAGACACCCAACCCGCGAACCGCCCACTCTCCTGACGCCGCGCAAAAGGACTCCCAAGCGCTCTCGCGCGTCACAGCGCCACTCGGCGTGTATTTCTGAAGGTCGGCGCTGGTCTTGAGTGCTGCGTAGGATTCAAAGTCCTTCATCAGCCAGTGACGCAGACGCAATCGCTCGGTCTCAACGGTCGGGATCATCTCAGATATCCGGTATTCCACTCAGATGACATATCAGGCGGCAGCGTCATTGTCAGAACCAAACGACGGGCTCGCGTGAGTACCGCGCCACCCGAAGCACTTAACGTGTGATCGCCATTGCCAATTGCCTGTTCTGGCGCGCGATATCGGCTTTCAATCTCGCTAACGGCATGGCGTCATTACGGACAAAGACCGTGAACATCATGTTCATGTTGTTGAAGAACATCTCTCCGGCGGAATCAGCGTCGACATCGCTGCGAACGACACCCCGCTCCTGCAGCCGCGCGATGAGATCACAGATCTGCTCCATGAGCCTGTGATCAAGGGCTATGTAGGCACGGCCGTACGGGGTCTCGGGCCTGCGCGTCGTGTTCGCCATGGCCTCACGCCACATTTCCTTGCTCAGGTAGACAAGGGAATGATCCAGGTAGATCGACATGAGGCCGTTGACGGCCTCCTCGATATCATCCGGCGGCGTCTTCAACAGGTCCGCGCCGGCGTTGAGGACCTCGTTCACTTCCATCGACACGATGGCAACAAGCAGGTCGCCCTTGTCCTCGTAATAGTTATAGACCGTCCCGACGGACACTTCGGCGAGTGCTGCAATCGTCTCCAGCTTGCTGCGCGCATAGCCGTCCTCACGGAAAAGCTGCGTTGCCGCATCGACAATGCGCTGGTTCCGGTCGGCTTTCTGCCTTGCGCGCAAACCCGTCATGTTCTCAAATCTCTCATGTGAACTGAATTGACTCAAATAATGAATTGGTTCAACTTTTTAATTTCGTGGCCGGAAAGAGCCGCAGCTTGGGGAAACTCCACCGGGCGTACAACGAACGACAGGGGATACATGCCAATGTTCACAAGACTTACCGAAACCAAGTCACGTCGCTGGTTCTTTCATAGCCTGGCGGCAGCCGGCGCACTATTCGCCTTCGCCCATGCGCCGTCTTCCAATGCGGCAGAGGAACTGAACGCGCTTGTCTGGTGCGATCATACCGATCCGGCGCTCATCAAACCTTTCGAGGAAGCCAATAACGTCAAGGTGAACCTCAAGGAGTACGAAGGCACGGGCACTGCGCTCTCCCTTATCGAGCAATCGCAACCCGGAGACTGGGACGTGTTCGTGGTCGACGGCGTGGACGTGCCCCGGGTGGTCGAGGCCGGCATTCTCGCTCCGCTTCCCGCAGACAAGCTGCCGACGGGCGACCTGTTCCCCGCGCTCGTGATGGCGGAGAACCACACCAAGGACGGCAAGACATACGCGATTTCGGAGAAGTTCGGCTACAACACGATCTCCTACAACAAGAAGAACGTCGATCCCGCCGACATGAAGGACATGTCGGTCATCTGGAGCGACAAGTACAAGGGCAAGATCGCCATCTACGACTATTATCTGCCGGTGATCGGAATGGTGGCCCTAGGGCTGGGCAAGAAGACGTCAGAGCTGACGGAAGCCGACCTTCCGGCGATCAAGGAAAAGCTGTTCGCCATGAAGGCCGTGTCCAAGCAGGTCGGCGAAGTCGTTTCCAGCCAGACTGCGATCGCCACCGGCGAAGTCGACATTCTGGTTGGCGGCGGTGAATGGGTGACGGCCGGCCTGACCGCCGAAAAGCCTGAACTGGACTGGGTTCTTCCCGATCAGGGCGGCGTGCGCTGGTCTCAGTCGATCGGCGTGTTCGCGACATCAAAGAAGAAGGACCTCGCCCTCAAGTTCGTTCAGTACATTTTGAGTCCTGAGGGACAGGCGCGTCTGGCGACATCTGCTTGCTACTGGGCCATGCCTGCCAACTCGAAGGCGGGTGCGAAACTCACCGATCAGCAGAAAGCCGCACTGCGCTGGAACGATCAGGCGGACTATCTGAAGCGCTCCCAACTCTATCCGGCACCCAGCGCCGAACTCGACGCCAAGATGCAGGACATCTGGACGCAAATGCTTCAGAAGTAAGCGAGGACGGCTCCGCAACAGAGGCAAGACGCAATGGCGTCCACGGAAACGGTGGCAGCACGAGACCGCCGCAAGGCAATTGGATTTGTGCTGCCGACCGTCCTGTGGACGCTAGCGTTTTTCGTCGTGCCATTCGGGTTCATGGTTGTCATGAGCCTGTGGCAGCGGATCGGGACAAAGATTGTCCAGACCTGGACGCTTGAGAATTACTGGTCGGTCTTTGGCAAATCCCACTTTCTGGCCGGGCTGCTGAACTCTCTGGAGATTACGCTGGTCGTCACGGCGATCTCCGTCGTCCTTGCCTATCCTCTCGCCTGGATCATCGCCGAGCGTGTACCGGAACGCTGGCAGCGCGCAGCACTGATTTTAGCCATTCTGCCGTTCTGGACGTCCTACGTGGTCCGGTCCTATGCCTGGGTGCTGGTTCTGGCCAAGAACGGCATCGTCAACCAGGTCCTGCTCGGCATCGGAATCGTTGATGAGCCTCTCGAGATTGCATCCACGCGGGCGGCCACGATCATCGGATTCGTCCATTTTTTCGTGATGCTGCTGACATTGACCATTTATGCCAACCTCAAGCAGCTTTCGCCGAATTACGCTCGAGCCGCCGCCGACCTCGGCGCCAGCCCGATCCAGACCTTCATCCACGTGATCCTGCCCCTGACCATTCCGGGGATCATGGTCGGGGCGTTTCTGACGTTCGTTCTGTGTATCGGCGACTACATCACGCCGCAGATCCTGGGCGGCAACAACGAGTTGGTCATGCCGCAGATTATCATGTTGCAGATCGGGAGGCGTGCCGACTTTCCGACGGCGTCAGCACTTTCGATCGTGCTCATGCTCGTGGTCACGATGGTCTATGTGCTGTGCGCGCGCTGGCTCAAACTGGAGCGAGCTTGAGACATGGGACGCCTAACATCCTGGGCAGGAGTTCTCTATGCCGCGCTGATCTACGGCTTCATCTTCCTTCCGGTCGCGGTCCTGGTCCTGTTCTCGTTCCAGGGCGGACGCTTTCCCATTCCTCCGTTCAACGGACCCTCGCTGAAGTGGTATGAGGCCGTTCTGGCCGACAGCAAACTGACAGACGCCCTCGTCAACTCGCTTGTCGTGGCTCTGGTTTCCTCAGCATTCGCCTGCCTTTTGGGATTCGTGGCTGCCTACGGCCTGGCGCGCTACAGGCTTCCCGCATCCGCTGTCCAGCGTGCCCTGATCACCGCGCCGCTGACGGTCAGCTATCTCATCATCGGCCTCGGCCTGCTGATCATGTTCAACACATTCGGTATCTCGCGGTCGCTGTTCACGGTCGGGATTGGGCATATCGTGATCAACACGCCGCTCTGTTTTGCCATCATCTACAGCCAGATGGGCGCGCATCAGGTGAATATCGAGCGAGCCGCGCGCGACCTCGGCGCTTCGGACCTGAAGGTCATGTGGCTTGTCACGGCGCCGATGCTGATGCCGGCGATCATGGCCAGCTACTTCCTCTCGGTGACATTCTCCTGGGACGAATTCATCATCGCATTCCTGCTGTCGCGGTTCGACGTCACTCTTCCCGTAGAGATCTGGAGCCTTCTCCGCTCCGGCCTGAACCCGAAGACCAATGCGGTTGGATCGATCGTATTCCTGGTTTCCATTCTGCTGGTGGCCATCATGGAGGTCACAGTCTTCCGCAAGGCAGCGCGGCGATGACGGCAAATGTCGAGATATCCGGCGTCACTCATCGCTTCGGCGCGTTCACGGCGCTCAAAAACGTCGACCTCACAATCGACGCGGGAAAGTTCGCCGTCCTGCTCGGACCATCAGGATGCGGCAAGACCACATTGCTTTCGATCCTCGGCGGCTTCCTGACACCAAGCGAGGGCGCGGTGCGGATCGGCGGGCAGGACGTGACAACACTGCCTCCGGCCAAACGCCCGACGACCACCATGTTCCAGGATTACGCCCTGTTCCCACACATGACTCTCGGAGACAATGTCGGTTTCGGCCTGCGGATGCGCGGGGTGGGTAGAACGGAGCGCGGTGACCGCGCAGCGGACCTTCTAAGGCTCGTGGGCTTGCAGGATGCCTTCTACAAGAAGCCCCACGAGCTCTCTGGCGGGCAGCGTCAGCGCGTGGCGCTCGCAAGATCGCTTGCCGTCGAACCCGATGTGCTGCTGCTCGATGAGCCTCTCGGCGCGCTGGATCTGAAGCTCCGGCGACAGATGCAGGACGAGCTCAAGGCGATCCAGAAGCGTGTCGGCACAACGTTCATCCACGTCACGCACGACCAGGAAGAGGCCATGGCGATCGCCGATACGATCATCGTCATGAATGAAGGCCGGGTTCAGGACTCAGGCGATCCGGAGTCCATCTATCTGCGACCGAAGAACACGTTCACCGCCGCGTTCATGGGCGAGGCAAATTTCCTCAACGGTGTTATCGCTGACGTCACGGATGAGGCGATCATTGTCATGACCGTGTTTGGAAATCACGTGATCCCGCATGCCTCGGCAATTTCCGTCGATCACAGTCGGACGCGCGCGGTATCCCTGTGCTTCCGACCTGAGCACGTTCAGATCCACCTGGAAGCAGAAAACAGGATTGATCTTGGCGAAATGGAAATCCAGGACGTTTCATTCTTCGGAACCCACCACCGCGGTCACTTCACATCGGATAAACTGCCGGAGGGAACGTCGGTCACCGCGCACTTGCCCCAGACAGACAGGGTCAATCCGGGCGACCGACTGGCGCTCGGTGTGAAACTGGAACACGCTATACTTCTGACGCGCGAATCGGAGTGACGACTATGGAGCGCGAAACGCCCGGAAACTGGTACCGCATCCGTCGCCTAGGAGACGACGTCACCCATATCGACGAACCGTTCATCGAGGAGTTCTACCGCTGCAACATGTGGCATGTGCGCGGACGCGACCGCGACATGCTTGTCGACAGCGGCATGGGGGTCGTCAGCCTGCGTGAGTACGTGCCACTCGTCACCGAGCGAAACTGCATCGCTGTCGCCAGCCATACACACTTTGACCACATCGGCTGTCACCACGAGTTCGAGGACCGCGTGATCCATTCCGCCGAGGCTGACCTGCTGGCGCAACCGACACGCGCCAACACGCTAGCGGATCCCTATGTCACGGATGACATCTTCACGCGCCTGCCGCCCCAGCCCTACGTGTCCAGCGAATACGCCGTCAAGGGCGCCCCGGCAACCCGTATCGTCGAGGACGGCGACGTCATAGATCTGGGGGACCGGCATTTCGAGGTTGTCCATACCCCCGGGCATTCCCCGGGCGGGATCGCGCTATGGGAGGCGGCCACACAGATCCTGTTCTCCGGTGACATTGTCTATGACGGCCCGCTGATCGAGGACACGTATCACGCCGACCCGCACGACTATTACGCCAGCATGAAACGGCTGCTCGACTATCCCGTCCGGCTCGTCCACGGCGGCCACTTCCCGAGCTACGGTGGCGACCGTCACCGCGAGATCATCCGGGCGTGGCTGGAAGAGAAAGAGATAATCTCATAAGGATGACTTATTGAAAACTCACTTGAGCAATTCGAATAATTTGCTTCTAACGATTGCAGTGTTTCTGGGATAGAATCCCTCAATAACATCCCCTTTCGACTCCAATTCGTCATCAACCAACGCGCCTGTATGAACCCCAAATAACTCCAAATATTTTTTTCCCGCAGATCCACGTAGTACGAACAATGGGCTCCCGCTGGCAGCATTTATGCTCTGGCAAAAGTGACCGAATACCAATTCTTTATTAATGCCAAATCTCGTTGCCTCACTCGCTGAAAATGGCGTCAGAATGCAGGTGGGCGAAGAATCGATACGAAATGCTTTTTGCCATAATGCGCGCTCAACCGCAATTTCGTCGTTTATAATAGCCGCACCTGTAATCCTTGCCTTTAATTGTGATACTCGAAATATAAGCCTCTGAAATCCACCAAGCATAACCGCATTGTGAGAATCATATTTATCTAGATCGGCAAACCTCACTTTATTAGTCCATTTCTCTACCCTCGTTGCATTTTCAATTTCCAAAAGCGCCAAGTCATTATTTACATCATATTTTCCTATCAAATTGACTTCTCGTTCATTTATAATTCCGCTTTTGATCGAAATCTTTTCTATATTACCTGCATTTTCCAAATATATGGATGTCACAGCATGTAACTTTTCTGCGTTAATCGTACGAAAGCTGATTGAAAATTTCTTGGCACTTACTGGAAGCAAGCAATGCCTCGCCGTAAGAATCAATTTTTTTGACACTCGCGTAGCCGAGCACAATATCCTCGTTGCACCCTTAGAATTCAAAGTAGTCAAAATTCCCAACGATGACGTGATCGACTCCTCAAGCATATTTCCGTATTGCTGGGATAGACACTGCTCAGCATACTGGCCATAGGCAGCGGCACAGTTCGCAATGAGGGGCTTTTGAGAATTCGTCAACTTAGGCGGACTCGCAAGCCCCTTGGTGAACAAACAAGCTTGATCGAAATTTGAGATCATGTCTCGCAGCGGCGCATTCGGTGTCACTGAATGCCCGCTTCGCATAGCGCGAACCGCATCGCCACATCGTCTTTGTCGGGCCTTCTCGACTGCACCTCCAAGCTGTTTCCGGATATCCTGCGAGCTTGCTCCCTTGCCTAGTCGACCAGGTATCGTGCCCGCTGCCACATCAGGTTCAACCTCTTGAAAATCAATACCTCTTAGAACTATCGGCGTGGCGGATTGTCGCGGCGTTCTGGGCGGTAACACTATACCGAAATTCTGATTAAATACTCTTCGTGTGGAAAATGGTATCCGCTTGAGATCCTTCTCACCCAACTGCCGCATCAAACTTTGGATATAAGCCGATCTATTTATGTGCTCTATGTTTATTGAACTCGAGTAATAGTTATTCATTCTATTAATGCCAGTCAACAAATCATGGACTTCATGATTTGACAAACTACGCAAATATTCATCCCGCAGAATTCTCGGTTCGATAAGACCGCTAGAGCCACCAGAATTGATTGAGCCAAACTGCCCCGCCTCTTGCGCCGCAGTCATTTTTTCATCATTAATCAAAATCACTACAATGAAAACGAATGAAAATGCCGCTTTTTCGCAAATTTTCATAATTTTCTCACCATTTCTAATGCAACTACGATTTCTAATGTTGTATCAAAGACACATACTTGTTCTGAATCATTCTAATTATCAATTTTCTGCAGATTATAATTCAATATCACAATACACTTGACGATATTCAATATCAAAAAAATTCGGGGTGTGTCATGGTTTTTCAGCTTTTTTCGATTACATTTAGCCGCTTTTTGTTTTCTATTGTTTGCATACTTCTATTGAGCGCTTGCTCGATGGTCAGCGTTTACAATAGCAATCTTCCCGATGCCCGTGACCCAAGCGGTCAAGCGTCCGGTAGCTATTTCTTGCCTAAGCACCATGTAAAGATTGATGTATTTCCGAATGGCGAATCATACCGGCTGAAACAATCTGTCATTGCAGTAAAGGATAACAAAGCGCACCTTCAGGTTGGCTTTAATCTTTCTCCAACATCAGATGACAATATAAGTGTTACTTATGAAAAAGGTTTGCTCAAACAAATCTCAGCCACCGCCACAGACAAAACGTCCGAGATATTGGTTCAAATTGCGAAAACAATCGGAGCGTTCAGGGATGCTGGCGCCGACCAACCAATCGCTTCGTATGATTTTGACCCGTTCGATTACTTTGATGCTCTGCGGATCAATAACATAATTCGGTCGAATTATCCCGGAAGCTGTGTGGAAGTGGAAATTTCACCCAATATTTGGAGTCCTGGCTGCGGAGCCAAATCTCTTGCCAAGGGGAAACGATCGCGTGATGCTTTTGAGGCAGCCGTCAAGATCGATGTTTTTCCCAGTGTCTCTCCAGGCATATACTACCGACGGGCAGTGACACACAGAGTGCATTTGGTGGAAAATGGCCGCACTAAGGAGATTGTTTCACAGCCGTTTGCCAATCAATCGCCAGCGTTCCAAGTTGATATTAGCCGAACCTTGTTTGTGACACGCGAGACTACGATCAATTTTACTGACGGAGAGTTGACAAGCGTCGGCGTAAGGAAGGACTCAGAAGCGCTTGCGATTGCCAAGTTGCCCCTCAGTATTGTCAATGCATTTATTGCGGCACCTGTCGATGGATTGCTTCAACGCCAAAAAGTTGCTGAGGCTCGAGCAAAGTTGTTGACCGAACAGAGCAATCTCGAAAGAGCCCGCAGCGAGTACGTCAAGGCAGTAACGGCGAGAACGGTTGCAACCGGCGAAACTCGAAGTGGGATATTTGATCAGCGAAGTACGATTGATTTTCGTAATTCGCCTTCAAACTCAACAAGATTGACTTCAGTAGGTGCAGACCTTTGTAGAAATGCTGGATTTACTGACGAGGCTGAATGCTTGCGATATCTAATGCAGCCAAGAAACCAGTAATAGGATTGAATGTTGCAGCAATTAAAAAAACAAGGGACTTTGGTCGCGTTCGTTGCAAGCAGTCTCATAACTGTGTCTATTTCAGCTTCAGCTGAGAGCATTGTCCAACCAGCCGAGTGGCCAAAGAACGTTCCCGTTCCGAAGGCAGAGGGGCATTCGTCAGAAGTCAGCGGCGGTGCTCCAAGCGATGAGCAACGAGTCGTGGGTATATCTTTCAAAGACAGGCTTGGTGTTCAGAGAATTTGCAGCGGCCTTTTCATCGCCAAGGGATATGTGTTGACGGCCGCTCACTGTACATGTCACGAAAACCCTTACCTCATAACCAATTTGAAATTCATTGACCATAAATGGCGGCGCGCAACATTGCATCGAAGATTTCCGGGGTACAATTGCGCAAAAGGCCCAACGGCTGGTGACGATCTGGCTTTACTTGTAATCCGACGCAACTTATCGATTGCAAACGGACTCAAGGTTTGTAGCGCCTATAGTTTACTGCAAAATATTCCACCAACAGCCAATCTAATCAAATTTCCACCGCGTCGAGTGACCGTCGCAGGCTATGGTTTCGAGGGCGATAGGCCTGATTCTTGGGGCTTAAGAAGGGCGGCATCGGTTGCTCCCAATACGTACAGTTGCCACGAGCCCTTAGCGACTGCATTGGGTTGCTCTCCATTGAGAGAGTTTATCCTTGGCGCAGCGCGTACTGATGGAGAATTGAGAGATACTTGTGCGGGAGATAGCGGCGGACCGGTATATTTGAAATCAAACGGCGGAATGCAGCCGATAGGAATTGTCTCCCGCGGGCTCCCCATCCGCCAAGTGTTCGGAGTTCGCGGCAAGTGTGGCTCAGGCGGTATCTACACCCATTTGGGTCGGAAAGATGTGCTCGAATGGCTCCAAGATAATGGCGTTCCAGAGGGCGTAGAAAATTGCAATTGAAATCTTCCGCTGCTTTTCGCAAAGATTTTGGCGTCGTGAAAATCTACCGACAGTGAATACTTGTTGCATTACAAATGCCCTGGGTGCGGCTGCAGTTCCGGAATTTGACTTCTATGTCGACCCTCTGTTTGTCGGCCCGCTGATCGAGGATACGTATCACGCCGATCCGCACGACTATTACGCCAGCATGAAACGGCTGCTCGACTATCCCGTCCGGCTCGTCCACGGCGGCCACTTCCCGAGCTACGGTGGCGACCGTCACCGCGAGATCATCCAGGCGTGGCTGGACGAGAAAGACCGGTAACCGCGCGGCGATCGCCACGACTCCATCAGGGGTGGCAATTGTCACAGACCGCGTTGTCCGCACGTGCTTCAATGATTTCGATGAGGCCGGGCCTCGTGAAGATTCCGGGGAGCATGTTCCATGGCAAAGGCACCAAAAAAGCAGCAAGCAACGACCGACGCACCTGTCATCAAATCCGGCGGTTCGGACCGCATTCTCAATGCCCATCCTGATCTGCCGGACCTGCGGGACCGCATGTATGAACCGGCTCTCGTCGACCTGAAGTTCGCGATCGAGCCGCCGACATCCGACGACTCGCCGATCATGGATCAGGGCAGAGAGGGAGCCTGCACCGGCTTCGCGCTCGCCGGCACCATAAATCTTCTGCGCAGCCGCCGAAGCCGGCAGCAGAACCTGCCTCTTCCCGAAGATACGATCAGCCCGCGCATGCTCTACGAAATGGCCAAGCTCCACGACGAATGGCCGGGCGAAGCCTATAACGGCTCCAGCATCCGCGGCGCCCTCAAGGGGTTTTTTCACAACGGCGCATGCAGTTCGAAACTCGCCCCCTACCGGTCGGGCGATCGGAACTGGCATTTGACCGTCGATTGCGCAAAGGACGCACGAAACACGGCGCTTGGCGCGTACTACAGACTGCGCCCGCAGATCATCGACTATCACGCCGCCCTGAATGAAGTCGGGGCAGTCTATGTCTCCGCCAATGTTCATCGCGGCTGGATGAACCCGCGACGCGGCATCATCAGGAAGTCCCGCATCCACGAAGGCGGACATGCCTTCATGATCGTCGGTTACGACGATGCGGGCTTTCTTGTTCAGAATTCCTGGGGCGAGCGCTGGGGTGGCTTTCAGCAGGCGCCCGGCATCGCGCACTGGTCCTATGACGACTGGGCCGAAAATGTCATCGACGCCTGGGTCCTCAGGCTCGCGGTGCCAACACCTGACGCTTTCGACCTGACCCATATTCGGGTCAGTGCCGACAGCGCTTCAGGCGCAAAGACTGTCGATCTGCCGACACCGCGCCGCCACGACATCCTCGGTCATTTCATTCACCTCGACGACGGCAAGCTGGTGGAGGACGGCCGTTACGCGACCACGCTGGAAAACATCAAGGAGACCGCGAAGCTGCTGAAGGAGGATTCCGACAGCGCTGACCCGAAATACGACCACCTGATGTTCTATGCCCATGGCGGCCTCAACGACTCCAAGGCATCCGCACGGCGTATCAATGCGATGAAGAATGTCTTCAAGCGCAACCGTATCTACCCGATGCACTTCATGTGGGAGACAGGGTTCACCGAGGAAATGGGCGACATCTTCAAGGAGATCTTCCAGAAGAGCGAGGACCGGGTCGGGTTCATTCGCGATGCGCTCGACTGGACGATCGAAAAGGCTGCCCAAGGTGTTGGCCGGCGGCTGTGGCGACAAATGAAACTCGATGCCTTGCGCGCATTCCAGGCGGGTGCAGGCGGACGGGCTGCTGTTGCCGAACTGCTCAAGGCCAACGCCGCAGCCGCCCGACCGCTCAAGGTCCATCTGGTCGGCCACAGTGCCGGGTCGATCTTCATGGGCGAATTCCTGAAATCGTGGAATTCAACCGCGAATGGCAACGGCAATGTCGCCAGCATGAGCCTGATGGCACCCGCCTGCACGGTCGACTATTACCGGGACGTCTACTGGCCGGCCCTCGGAAAGGGCGGAACCAAGGTCATCGACAAGCTGTGGCAGTACAACCTGGTCGACAGCCGGGAGCGGGACGACACGGTCGGCCCCTACGGCAAGTCCCTGCTCTATTTCGTTTCGAATGCCTTTGAGGAAGAACGCGGCGAGGAACTGCTCGGCATGGAGAAGTTCGCCGAGGACGTGTCGCTGCCCGGAAACCACAAGATCTGGAATGCCGGCCGCGACCGGACCAAGACGGACAGCAAGACGCATGGCGGTTTCGACAACGACCGGCTCACCATGAACGACGTGCTTCGGAATATTCTCGGCAAAAAACCGAAGCCGGCGGACGGATTCCAGGATGGCGAACTGGAAGGGTATTGATCCGGCGCCCGCCGGGCGATCGCAAGCCGCCTCTAAGACGCCTTGGCGAGCTTCATCTCCGTTTCGCGCGGGATTTCGATGTCGATGACCAGCGTCGAGACCGAGTCGCCGCAGTTCATCTTCATCTCCACCTTGTCCGGCTCGACGCTGACGTGCTTGCCGATCGCGGCAATGACCTCATCGCGCAAGACCGTGATCAGGTCGTCTCCCTGGGCGAGCGCCCGCTCGTGAGACAACAGGATCTGCAGCCGCTCCCTCGCGACGGGCGCAGATGCCCGTTTCTTCCTCATGAAGCTGAAGATGCTCATGCGGCCCTCCCGCCGAAGAACCGCCCGAAGAAGTTCTTGCGGTCCGTCGGGATGGTCATCGGGACCTTCTCGCCCTTGAGCCTGCGTGCCGCATCCTGATAGGCCCGCCCCGGAGCACTGAGCGGATTGTGAAGCGTTACCGGTGACCCGACATTCGAGGCCCGCAGAACTTCCTGGCTTTCCGGAATAACCCCGACGAGCTTGAGCGAGAGGATTTCCAGCACATCGTCGATCGACAGCATGTCCGACCGCGCTGCGCGATCCTGATCGTACCGGTCGATAAGCAGATGCTTTTCGACTTCCTTGCCCTGTTCGGCGCGCACGGTCTTGGCATCGAGCAACCCGATGATCCTGTCGGAGTCGCGCACGGAAGAGACTTCCGGATTGGTGACGATAACCGCCATGTCGGCATGGCGCATGGCAAGCATGGCGCCGCGTTCGATGCCGGCAGGACTGTCGCAGATCACCCAGTCGAACTGTTCGCGCAGTTCGTTCATGACCTTTTCGACACCCTCTTCCGTGAGCGCGTCCTTGTCGCGGGTCTGAGAGGCCGGCAGCAGCGACAGGGTGTCTATGCGCTTGTCCCTGATCAACGCCTGGGCAAGCTTGGCATCGCCCTGGACCACGTTGATCAGGTCATAGACAACGCGCCTCTCCGCACCCATGACCAGGTCGAGATT
Organism: Hyphomicrobiales bacterium; assembly: GCA_965198845.1. Lineage (GTDB taxonomy): Bacteria > Pseudomonadota > Alphaproteobacteria > Rhizobiales > JAJFHC01 > CBDAQD01. The sequence goes on along the minus strand of CBDAQD010000002.1, from coordinate 2,551,082 downwards.
GCGCAAGCCGACGTCGAAATCGACGACGACGACGCGTTCGCCGGACTGAGCCAGCGAAGCGCCGAGCGCCGCCGTGGTCGTGGTCTTGCCCACGCCTCCCTTGCCTGATGTCACCACTAGAACCTTGGCCATGTCGGAATCTCCTCCCTCTAATCAACCCTGGGATTTCAGCATCATTACTTCGCCTTCGAGCCAGGCCTGAACGGCCTGCCCGCGCAAGGCGGTATCCATGTCGTCTGCGGTCTTGTAGAGGCCGTCGATGGCCACCAGTTCGGCTTCGAGCCTGCCGCAGAACACGCGCGCCTTCGAATTGCCGTTCGATCCGGCGATGGCGCGGCCGCGCAGGGCGCCATAGACGTGGATCGAACCGCCCGCCACGATCTCGGCACCAGAGGCGACCGAGCCGACGACTGTGACGTCGCCATTCGGGAAGAATACGGATTGACCCGAACGGACCGACGTCTCGAGCAGGAGCGAACTGGCTCCCGGAGAGGGCGCAAGATCAGCAAGACGCTCGGCCGTCGTCGAACAGATGGACCCGGCGGGCATCTCCACCGATTCAACGCTGGTCGCGTCTTCATCAGCGGCGGCCGCATCAACGGCAGGATTGGGCGCGGTCCCGGCATTTTCGGTCCGGGACCGCGCGTCATCCGTCCCAGCATTGGCGCTGGCCTGCCGGGTCATTGCCTCGGGATCCGGCTGCTGCGACGGTATGGGTGTGCCTCCGGTCGGTGGCGCACTCTCAATATCGGTCTGACTATCTTTTGCTTCTGGCGGGGGTGGTTCGGGGAACTCGATCACGTTGGCCGACCGCCCGCCATTGCCCAGAGGCGCATGGCTCGGATCGCGCCAGGACGGATCGATGCCCTCGACAGAAATAACGCGGATCTTGCGGATTTCGAGCTCGGTCATCAGCCCGATGTAATCAAGCTGAGTCAGCGACAACCGCGAAAGATCAAGGACGACGGGTTTCTCGGAAAAGAACCCTGTAGAACGGACAAGCCACGCATCCAGCTCCTCTAACCAGGCACTGAGCGGCGGCTCCGGAGCAAACACAAGGGCCAGAAATGTGCGGCCCAGAAATCTGAACGTACTGGCGGAACGAACTGCACTCGACACGTACAACCCACTTTCTCCCACCAGCCTTCTGATAGGACGTGAGAATTCGTTAACAAATAGTTAATGATTGCACCCCGCCCCAAACCCGATGAAATCCACTGCACGTCCAGCGCATAAGTCGTCCGCCAAGCATCTGATATTGTTCGCATTTTCGCGCGGAAGAAGATTCAGAACAATCGCGACATTTTCGGTCCAGATCGGACGACAAATGAAGCATTCGAAAACACTGCTCAGGCAAATATGTCACAAGCGATTCGAAATGAGTCGTAGACATCGACTCCCGCATGTTCCTCAAGTCTTGCAAATAAGGCGATAAATGAGCAAAATTGTGGCCAATAAAAGACGCGCTCTTCAAGGCGCGCGCGAGGAGGTGTCAACAAGTTGCGGGGCGTGATCGCCATGATGATCACGGACGATTCCCTTTACTGCCCGCCATTGCCGCTGATCTGGGCGCACAAGCCAGGGGACGGCACGCCGGCGAGCGTCATTCACAAGACCTATGTTCGCGAACTGTGGCGGGAGCGGAGCGCGTCACAACGGACCATGTTGATCGCGCGGTTCCTGTCGTGGCCGATCATCGTGCTCGGCGCCACTGCGTATTTCACCTATCACAACGGCACAGCGATCAGGAAACGCACGGGAAAGACCGTGTGGCGCCAGATCATCGATCAGCTGAGCATAGCCGCACGCCACGGGATATTGCCGCCCTGGTACTACATGTTCGAGCTGCACCGGGAAGAGAACCTGGCGCGTGCCGAAGATTATCTGCATCGCTTCGAAACCAAGAACAATCTGTTCTTCCTGCTCAAGAAAAGGGTTGAGAAAACCAACGGCCGTACGCTGGGAAACAAGGCGCTTTATGCCTCGATCTGCGCCAAGCACGGCGTGGTCACGCCTCCGCTGGTCGCCATCGCACGGGATAACAGGCTGACTCCGCCACAAGACTGGGATGGAACAGGCCCGCCGACAGAGGAACCTGCGCTTCCCGACTGCGACCTCTTTGTCAAACCCCTGCGCGGCAAGGGCGGACGAAACACGCTTCGTGCGAGCTTCCTCGGAAACGGACGTTTCGAGACGAGCGAAGGGCAGGCATTGACCCGTCAGGAACTGGCCGAGCATTTGAAACAGCTGTCAGCCAAGCAGCCTTTGCTCATCCAGAAGCGGCTGACCAATCACCGGTACATGCTCGATCTCTGCGCGAACGCCCTGTGCTGCGTCCGCACAGTCACCTGCAAAAACAGGTCCGGCGGGTTCGAAGTCACCAACGCTGCCTTCCGCATGGCGCTGCGCGACGACACAACCGTTGACGGGCTGCATCGGGGCGGTCTGGTTTCCAGGGTCGATCTCGCTACCGGCGAACTCGGCCCCGCAACCGATCTCGGATTCGAACCGAATATTGGATGGCGCGAAACCAACCCCAATTCCGGCGCGCAGATCCAGGGACGTGTTCTGCCCTATTGGGAAGAGTTGAAAGCCATTGCCCTGGACGCTCATGCGGCCTTTCCATACAAGGTGGCGGTGGGCTGGGACATCGCGATCACTGACACCGGTCCTGTTGTCGTTGAAGGGAACGGGGCGCCGTGTGTCGATATTATCCAGCGCGTGGACGGACCTCTGGGAACGGAACGGTTCGGAGAACTGCTCGCCTACCATGTCGAATGTGCACTCGAGGCCTGATAAATCGATTCAGCATCGGCCCATTGCGTCTTGATTTGTGGCAAATTTCGCACGTCGCGGACAAACGTGGATTTCGCGGGTAACGCGTCTTGCGCACACGGCTTTCCCGGCGCTAGATTTGCGCCGTTGTGACAATCTCGCAGAACCGAAAATCCTCAGCGCAGCCAACGCAGAGTTGCCAGGATCAGCAGCCTTCATGAAGATCACCGACGACTCTCTTTACTGCCCGCCACTGCCTCTGCTGTGGGCGCACCAGCCCGGGGACGGATCGTCGGCCAGCACCATCCACAAGGCCTATCTCAGAGAACTCTGGCGGGAAAGGCGCACCAAGGACCGTTTCAAGCTGGCGGCGCGATACCTTGCCTGGCCCTTTATCGTACTGGGCGCCACCGGCTATTTCACCTACTTCAACGGTTTCCCGATCAAGCGTCGGATGGGCAAGGGCGTTGTCCGCCAGATACTGGATCAGATCAGCCTCGCAGCGCGGCACGGCGTACTGCCGCCCTGGTACTACATGTTCGAGCTCTATCATCCGGCGAACTACGACAGAGCCGCGGAGTACCTCAGCCGGTTCGAGACCAAGTACAACATCTACGAACTCTTCAAGACGACGGTTGAACGCACGGACCCTGTCCGGACGAATGGCGACAATCTGAACAACAAGGCGCTCTTTGCCTCGATCTGCGCGCAAAAGGGCGTGCCAACTGCGCCCGTCGTAGGCATTGCGCGCGACGGCCATATCCGTGCTCTGGAGGACTGGGGCGGAACCGGCACCCCGGAAAATGAACCGCAGCTGCCGGATCGCGACCTCTTTATCAAACCGATGCAGGGCAAAGGCGGCCGAGGTACGCTACGCGCGCGTTACATCGGAGACGACGAATTCGAATTGAGCGATGGCCGCACTCTCTCCAGGCAAGATCTTGCCCAGCATTTGAAAGAGCTCTCGGCGGAGCGTCCGTTCATCATCCAACACTGCCTCGTGAACCACGACGAACTGTCCGACCTCTGTGCGGGCGCCCTGTCCTGCGTGCGAACCGTGACCTGCCGCAATGCCGAGGGGGGCTTTGAAGTCACCAACGCCGCTTTCCGGATGGCCATGCGCAACGACACGACCGTTGACGGCCTGCATCGCGGCGGACTGGTTTCCAAGGTCGATCTGCAGACCGGCGCCCTGAGCAAGGCGACCGATCTCGGCTTCAGGCCGTATATCGGCTGGCGGGAGACAAATCCCCATTCGGGCGTACAGATCGAAGAGCGGATACTGCCGCTATGGGATGATCTCAAGGCGCTTGCCGAGCAGGCTCACGCTGCTTTCCCCTACAAGGTCACGGTCGGCTGGGACATCGCCATCACAGCAGACGGGCCGATTATCGTCGAAGGCAACGGTTCGCCCTGCGTCGACATCATCCAGCGGGTGGATCAACCCATGGGATCTTCGCGCTTCGGCGAGCTCCTGGCCTTTCACATCGAGCGGGCTCTCGCCCCGCAAAAGCCGCTGGCAGCAGAACCCGTGACCGCGTAGGCTGGCGCCCTGGGGATCAGCGGAAGGCCAATCAAATGACAACGGTTCATCTGTCGCTCGATGAGGTTCATCGGCTTGCGACCGAAAAGCTCATCGCACACGGTTGCGATGAAGCGAATGCCACGGCTGTTGCAGACACGATTACCGCAGCGGAGCGCGACCTGGCGCACTCCCATGGACTCTTTCGCCTTCCCGGTTACGTCAAGTCGCTGAAGTCCGGCAAGGTCAACGGCAAGGCGCACGCAAAGTCAGAACGCATGGGCGCTTCGGCTGTCCGGGTTGATGGCGATGGAGGCTTCGCGCCGCCCGCGCTTCAGTGCGGATACGACCCGCTGGCGGAAGCCGCCCGGGAAACCGGGGTCGCCGCACTCGCGGTTGTCGACATCTATCACTTCGCAGCGCTCTGGCCGGAGGTGACCGCGATTGCCGAACGCGGTCTCGTCGGCTTCGCCTACACGGCCGCGTTTCCATACGTCGCACCGGCCGGAGGCGTGAAGCCATTGTTCGGAACCAACCCGATGGCCTTTGCGTGGCCTCGAAAGGACAAGCCACCGATGGTGTTCGACCAGGCATCGTCCGCCATGGCCCGTGGCGAAGTCATGATTGCCGCGCGGGAGAAACACAGTGTGCCGGACGGCGTTGGGATCGCACCCGACGGCATGCCCACCAGGGACCCGGAGGAAATCCTCAAGGGTGCACAGCTTGCATTTGGCGGCTACAAGGGCGCATCGCTTGCGCTCATGATCGAGCTGCTGGCCGGCCCTCTGATTGGCGAACATCTCAGTTTCGAGGCCAAGGAGGTCGACAACGGCGACGGCGGCCCGCCCGTCGGCGGCGAATTCCTGATTGCCATTGACCCGGCGCGGTTTGGCGACCCGGACAAATCCATGGCGCACGCGGAAAAACTGTTCGAAAGGCTGCTGTCAGAAGACGGCACCCGCCTGCCGGGTGACCGGCGCTACATCAATAGGGACATCACGCCTGAAAAAGGTATCGAGATCCCGCAAAGCCTCTACGACCAGATCATGGCTCTGGACTAAGACTTGTCGGCGCCGCCCTCCCCGACTGCCCACACGGCCAACCGCCGCGCCATAATGCTGATGGCTGTGGCCATGAGCTGCCTGTCCACGAATGACGCGATTGTCCGATATGTCAGCGATGATGTGCCGGTGGGCCAGATCATGTTTCTGCGTGGTGCTGCCCTTTGCCTTGTCCTGATCATCGGCTGCAAGATTGCCGGTCAGGCCATCAACGTACGGGACCTGGCCGAGCGCTGGAGCCTGGTCCGGGCGCTGGGCGAAGTCGTTGCGACCTATCTGTTCCTGACAAGCCTGCTTTACGTCCCGATCGCCGTCGCCACCACGCTGGTGTTTTCATCACCGCTCTTCCTGACTGCGCTGTCCGGACCACTGTTCGGGGAACGCGTCGGCAAATGGCGATGGCTCGCTGTCATCATCGGGTTCTCTGGGGTGCTGCTCATCACCGCCCCCGGCACGGGACTGTGGCAGCCGGCCATGACCCTGCCGCTTGCCGCCGCAGGTGCGGTGGTCGTGCGGGATATCTCCACCCGCTATGTCCCGGACCATGTCTCGTCCGGCTCGGTCACGCTGACGACGGCGATCGCGGTCACGATCGGAGGAGCACTCAGCCTTCCATTCGCGCGTGTTTCAATCAGCGCCGGCGACATGGCGTGGCTCAGCCTTGCTGCAATCATCATTGCCGCGTCGTTCTTCAGCTACGTCGTCGCGCTGCGGATCGGAGAATTGTCGCTAATCGCGCCGGTCCAGTATCTCTCGATCCTCTGGGCCGTATTCTACGGCGCCGTCATCTGGGGCGAGATTCCGGGACCACGCGAGATCGCCGGAGGCGTGATCGTCATTGCCACGGGCCTACTGATCCTCTACCGCGAACGTGTTAACCGGGCGCGCCAGGACACACAACGCCACTTCCACGGCGGCGCGGATGCGTGAGTGTGAACTCGAATCTGATTTCCGTTATCGAGCAGTGGTCAGGATTTCACTCAATTGTCATTCCCGCGAACGCGGGAATCCAGAGCAACAACGCCAGGTTTCGCTTTTTGGCTTCTGGATCCCCGCCTTCGCCGGGATGACGAATGTATAAGGCAGCGGGCATTAGGCGCTGTCTCAGAGTCACTTCGTCCCGCCAGCCAGAAAACGCGCTGAAACCCGATTGGTCTGAACCGTCGTCTCGGCTACTCTCTCGTCAACAGGAAAACTCAGAAAACAAAGGACACACAATGGACCTCCACCGTTCCGGCAGCCGCCCCACCAAGAAAGCCAATCCTGACTGGTTTACCGGCACGGTCTGGCAGGATCCGATTGTGGAAACCCCGGAACCCGCACGCGCGCGCGCCGTCGTCGTGACTTTCGAACCCGGTGCGCGCACCAACTGGCACACCCACCCGCTCGGCCAGACCCTCTATGTCACCTCAGGCGTTGGCCGCGTGCAGAAGCTGGGCGAAGCGGTGCAGGAGATCAAGGCCGGCGATACAGTGTGGATCGCGCCCGGCGAAAAGCACTGGCACGGCGCCGCTCCAGACACCGGCATGGTGCATATCGCCATTCACGAAGCGCTCGACGGCAAGCATATCGACTGGCTCGAGCCGGTGTCGGATGAGGATTACTCACGTTAACCCGGCACCTGATCGGGTGACCGCGTCCACCCACAAAGCTGCCATTTTTCATTCAGCTACCGTTCAGGCAGCGCGGGCTTAGATGCCACTTTAGGAATTTGGGTGACTGCGAATTGCAGCACCAAAGTGAATTTCTGGAGTGGAGTCTCATGTCTGTGCGTATCCTCAAGCCTCTGGCTCTGTCGGCAATTATTGCGACGGCAGCCTTTACCGCCCCAACGACGGCGAAAGCCGGCGACGGCGACGATATCCTGGCCGGTGCCCTTATCGGCGCCACGGCCGGCCTCATCATCGGCAGCATCGCCGCGGATTCCCATCGTCATTCTCATAGCTACGGCTACTACGATCCGCCGCCTTATCGCCCCTACCGGCGCCCGGCACGGGTCTACGAAAAGCACATCTATTACGAGGATGCGGAGGATTACGGCGACGAATATGAAGCCCCCGCATATGCGTATCGGGAGCGGCGTTACTACCGCAATCATCGGCGCGCATCCTATGGTTCGCCGCGACCGTGGAGCAAGGCCTGGTACCGGTATTGCTCGAACAAATACCGGTCGTTCGATCCCGGCGACGGCACCTTCCAACCTTACGAAGGCCCGCGCCGTCTGTGCCGCTGAGGCGGGGACAAACCCCGCCCGCATCTAGTCCAGTCTCCCTAGCCTGGCACGACAACACCCCCGCCCAGTCCTCTGAGCGGGGGTGTTTCTTTGCGTATCGATCCGAGCTTCGAGCCCGAACCGTCTTCTCAGATCATTTCGGCAGCTTGCCCTGGACGCCCTCGACGTACCAGTTGAAGCCGAGCATGTCCTTGTCCGACATGGTCTCGCCGGCCTTGATCCGCTCCGTGCCTTCGTTGTCCTTCACGGGACCGGCAAACGGATGCAGCTTGCCGGCAACGATCTCGGCCTGCTTCTCCTTCACCAGCGCCTTGACATCGTCAGGGACTGCCGGTCCGAAGGACGACAGTTCGATCATGCCGTCGGCAATGCCGCCCCAGGTGTCGCCGGCCTTCCATTTGCCGTCGATCGCATCCTGGACCTTGGCGACGTAGTACTTGTCCCAAACGTGCGTTGCGGCCGTCAGGTGCGCCTTCGGACCGTATTTCGACATGTCGGAATGATAGCCGACCGCGAATACGCCACGATCCTCGGCCGCCTGAACGGGAGCGGTCGAGTCGGTGTGCTGCGTGACAACGTCTGCGCCCTGGCTGATCAGGGTCTCGGCCGCTTCGCGCTCCTTGCCGGGATCGTACCAGGACGACACCCAGATCACCTTGACTTCAGCCTTCGGGTTCACCGAGCGCATACCGCGCGTGAACGCGTTGATGCCGCGCACGACTTCCGGAATTGGGAATGCGGCGACATAGCCGACGACATTCGACTTGGTCACCTTGCCCGCGACAATACCCGTCAGGTAACGGGCTTCGTAAAAGCGCGCCAGATAGGTCGACACGTTCTTGGACCGCTTGTACCCGGTTGCATGCTCGAAATGCGTCTTCGGGAACCGCTTGGCGACCTTGATCGTCGGGTTCATGTACCCGAACGATGTGGTGAAGATAATCTGGTTGCCGTTGGCGGCCATTTCGCGAATGACGCGCTCGGCATCAGCGCCTTCCGGCACGCTTTCGACAAAGCTGATCTTCACCTTGTCGCCGAACTTCTTTTCGACCGCGAGCCGGCCCAAATCGTGCTGAAAGGTCCAGCCTGCGTCACCAATTGGGCTGACATAGACGAAACCCACTTTCAGCGGCTCCGCCTTGGCGTCCCCCACGCCGAGCGTAACAGCCAACGTGCCTGCGGCGAGCGCGCCGAGCACGGCCAATCGTTTCAAAAACATGTTCACTCCTTCCCTGTTGAACAACGAATTCCAACTCACTCCTACTGGTGCCACATCTGTTTCCAATTGCCCTCACGCCACCGGATGGAACGGTCTGCCGAGGCAGGCCGGCGCATTCAGCCTGATCTTGGTGGCATCGCGCGAAATCATCGCAAGTACGACAATCGTTGCGATATAGGGCAATGTGGCAATCAAGTGGGACGAAACGTCAAGTCCCATTGCCTGCACATGCAGGCCGATGATGGTTATTCCACCGAAAATGTAGGCGCCGATCAGCACCCGCGCCGGACGCCAGGTCGCAAAGACCACGAGTGCGAGCGCGATCCAGCCGCGGCCTGCCGTCATGTTCTCCGCCCATTGCGGCGTATAGACCAACGACAGATAGGCACCGGCGAGGCCCGCCATGGCACCGCCGAACATCACAGTCAGATATCGGATCAGGATGACCGAATATCCGAGGGCATGCGCCGCGTCGTGGGATTCACCGACCGCCCTCAGGACGAGGCCGCCGCGCGATTTGTAGAGGAACATGGTCACGGCCACGAAAAGGGCAATCGAGAAATAGACAAGCGCATCGTGGTTGAACAGCAGTGGTCCCAGAACCGGGATCTCCGAAAGAACCGGGATCGCGATCGGCTTCAGCCCTTCGATAGGCGTCCCGATGTAGCTCAAGCCGATGAACGCCGACAGCCCAATGCCGAAGATCGTCAGCGCGAGACCGGTCGCGACCTGATTTGTCATGAGGCTCAGCGTGAGGAACCCGAAGATCAGCGCCATCAGCATACCGGCAACCATTGCCGCCATGATTCCGATGAGGGTGGAACCGGTCAGGACCGTGAAGATGAAGCCGGTCACCGCACCGATCAGCATCATGCCCTCGACGCCAAGGTTGAGGACGCCTGCCTTCTCGGTCAGGAGTTCGCCAAGCGCCGCGAACACTAGTGGCGTTCCGGCACGGATCGTGGCGACCAGCACCACGATGACTGCGTCGAGACCATCCATCAGCTGGCCATCCTTTCCGCTGCCGTGCCGATGCGGATGCGATATCGGATCAGCACATCCGAACCGAGCACGTAGAACAACAGGAGCCCCTGAAACACGCCCGTGACGGCAAGAGGCAGGTTGAGATTGATCTGGAGCGACTCGCCGCCGAGATACATGAGCGACATAAGCAGGCTGGCGAGCAACACGCCGAAGGGGTGCAGCCGGCCCAGGAACGCGACGATGATCGCCGCAAACCCGTAGCCAGGGGAAATGACCGGCTGCAACTGGTTGATCGTGCCGGAGACTTCCGTGATGCCGGCGAGGCCAGCAAGGCCTCCGCCGATCAGGAAGCTGATGAGCACGACTTTCTTCTGACTGAAGCCGGCATAAGCCGCCGCCGCTGGCGCCTGTCCGACAACCGAGACCTTGAAGCCCGAGAACGTTCGGGACATGAAGATCCAGACTGCAATAAGAGCGACTACGGCCAATATGGCCCCGGCGTTCAGTCGTGTACCCTCCAGGATCACCGGCATGATGCCCTGGTCGCCGAAGATCCGCGATTCCGGGAAGTTGAAGCCGTCGGGATCACGCCAGGGTCCATGCACCAGGTATCCCAGGATCTGGATCGCGACGTAGGTCAGCATCAGGCTTGTCAGTATCTCGTTGGCATTGAACCGGTTCTTGAGCAGCGCCGGAATTGCGCCATAGGCCATGCCACCGAGCCCGCCCGCGATGAGCATGACCGGCAGCAGCCAGGGACCTTCGTCACCGTAGGCCGCGAGTGCGATGCCGCTGCCGCAGATCGCACCGACCGTAAGCTGTCCTTCGGCACCGATGTTCCAGACATTGCCCCTGAAGCCCACCGACAACCCGATTGCGCACAGCAGCAGCGGCGTCGCCTTGAGCAACCACTCCGCGATGCCGTAGAGGCTCGTGAGCGGACGCACGAAGAACGTGTAAAGCGCCACGAACGGGTCGGTCCCGAGTGCAGAGAACAGGATAATCCCGGTCACAGCCGTCAGAACCGCCGCGATCAACGGCGATGCATAACGCATCGTGGCCGATGTCTCAGGCCGAGCCTCAAGTCTCACGAACATGACCAGCCTCCACTGATATCGCTCACGCCAGTTCCCTTTGGGAACGGCTCCGCGAGGGCGCCCTGACCGGGCGGGTCGCCTTGCTCCCTAGCCATCGGGTTTTCCATGCCGTGTATCGTCATTTCCGCATCCCTCAACGCCGTTCCCGCACCCTTCTTCGTCATTCCCGCGAAGGCGGGAATCCAGCGAGAAACATCAAAGCCTTCCGTACCTGCACCTGGATGCCCGCCTGCGCGGGCATGACGACGGTGTGTCGCTTCACGCCGCATCGATCTTCACCACTTCCGCTTTTGGCGGATCGTCCGGGAACTGGCCGCTCATCCAGAGACCGACTTCCTCGACGCTCGTGTCGCGGGTCGCCCTCGCCGGCGAAAGCCGTCCCTCGGCGATCACCGCGATCGTGTCGCAGATCTCGAACAGCTCATCGAGGTCCTCCGAGACGACGACGATGGACGCCCCCTCGCCCGCAAGATCGATCAGCGCCTGATGGATTGTCGTGGCCGCGCCGACATCAACGCCCCAGGTCGGATGACCAAGAACGAGGAGTTCCGGGCCCTGCATGATCTCGCGGCCGATAATGAACTTCTGAAGGTTGCCGCCTGAAAGGCTCCGCGCTTCCGCGTCTATGCCCGACGATCTGACATCAAAGCGCTCGCGGATGCGGGTTGCGAAACCGTCAGCCTCGCCGAAGTTGATGAAGCCGTTCTTGAGCAACCCCTTGAGATATCCGGTCAGGATCGTGTTGCGCGCCAGAGACATTTCCGGGACGGTGCCGCGACCGAGACGCTCTTCCGGAACGAATGCCAGGCCATTTGTTCTCCGCTGCGCGGGGCCCAGCGTCCCGATCTCGCTGCCATTCAGCTTGATCATTCCGGCCGCGGACGCGATCAGCTCGCCGTTAAGCGCGGCCAGCAGTTCCTTCTGGCCATTGCCCGCAACACCGGCGATGCCAAAAATCTCTCCCTTCCGCACGGTCATGTGCATGTCGATAAGGTCAGTTCCATGCGGGTCGGGAGAATGCAGGTGGAGGCCCGCGACCTCGAGCCTGGGCGCGCCGAGATCGGCCTCTCCGTCGCGCTTGCAGACTGGCAGCTCGCTGCCGATCATCATTTCAGCCAGGCTCTTCGGGGTCTCCTCGCGGGGATTGCAGTGAGCGGTTACCTTGCCCAGCCGCAGGACCGTGGCGGCGTCACACAGCTCCTGGATCTCGTCCAGCTTGTGACTGATGTAGAGGATGCTGCAGCCTTCCGACGAGAGCCGCTTCAGCGTCTCGAACAGCTTGGCGACTTCCTGCGGTGTCAGGACCGATGTCGGCTCATCCATGATGAGGACTTTCGGGTTCTGCACGAGGCAGCGGATGATCTCGACGCGCTGGCGTTCACCGACCGAAAGTGAATGAATGTGCTGGTTCGGATTGATCGGAAGTCCGTAGCGCTCCGAGATTTCAGCAATCTCTGACGTCAGCTTTCTCAGATCGTGGCCGTCGTCGAGGCCAAGCGAAATGTTCTCGGCAACTGTCAGGGTCTCGAACAGGTTGAAATGCTGGAACACCATGCCGATGCCAAGGTTGCGGGCCTCACCCGGATTGGCAATCTGGACAGGCTTGCCTTCCCTCAGCACCTCTCCGGCGTCGGCCTTCACGACCCCGTAGATGATCTTGACCAACGTGCTCTTGCCGGCGCCGTTTTCGCCAAGAAGCGCATGTACCTCGCCCGGCATGATCACCAGATCGACGTTGTCGTTCGCCAAACAGCCGGGATACTGTTTGGTGATGCCTTTCAGTTCCAGTTGTGGCGCTGTCACGATTCCTGTCTCCCCTCAAACCGCGCGTCATTCAGGCCCCCCTCAGGCCCGGCACGGCATCGAATTTTGACGCTCTACGGCACGTCAGTACATCACCTTGTCAGGCATCAATCGCCATTCCTCGAACACCGCTCGGGCCTCTTCGAGCGCCAGATGTCTTGTCGGAATGTCGCGTTCGTCGATCGGCTTCGGGATCTCCCGATAAAGGTGGTCGTCATCAAAGCCTATCAGGGCCGCATCCTTGCGCGTGTTCGCAAAATAGATGGCGTCGAGGCGCGCCCAGTAGATCGCGGCCAGACACATGGGGCATGGCTCGCAACTGGAATAGATCTCGCACCCTTCGAGCGAGAATGTGCCAAGCTTTTCGCAAGCCCTGCGGATCGCAACGACCTCGGCATGCGCCGTCGGGTCATTGCTGCTGGTGACCAGGTTGAACCCCTCAGCGATGACCTCGCCATTTCGGACAATGACCGCGCCGAACGGACCGCCCATGCCGGCACGCATCTTCTCCGCGGAGAGTTCAACGGCGTGGCGCATGTGCTTCGCGTGATGTTGGCACATTACTCTTTTTCCTCATCAGCATGATGGCGTTCGAGAACCTCGGCGACGCTCAACCGCGTCAGGAGATCCGCAACAATCGACGCGGCGACGACGGCTGGCGACTTGCCGGTAATCTGAGGCAGTCCCACCGGGCAGGTCAGCGTCTCCAGGGCATCTCCGGCATGGCCGCGACCACGCAGCCGGCTCAGGAACCGGACATGCTTCGTGCGTGACCCAATCAGCCCCAGATAACCGGCGTCACCGCGTTCGAGCACCGCATGGCAGATCTCTTCGTCGAGGGGATGACTGTGGGTCATGACCAGATAGAACGTGCCGGGCAGCGCCTGATCGATCAGGAGTTCCGGCATCGCAGAAGCGAATGTCCGGACGTTGCCAGGCGTATCGTCCGGGAACATGTCCTCACGGCCGTCCACCCAGGTTATGTCGAACGGCAGTGGCTCAAGCGCGCGCACCACGGCGCGGCCGACATGACCGGCTCCGAACAGCCAGAGTGGCTGACCGGTTCGGTCAATACGCTCAACCACTCGAATGCCCTGATTGTCGGCATCACGAGACACGACGAACCTGCAGGTCGTGTCCTGGGTCATCAAGGCGATCACGCTCTGCGCCCAGTCAGGAAAAGTGTCCTCGACGTTTTGAATGTTGGCAAACGAGCGATATTCGGGGCCCGTCGATCCGAGCTCTACAACCCGGAAAGACGCCATTGGCTTGTTCACGAGTTCAGACATGCGATCGAGCCACGCGAGGTCTGCGGGTGCAAATGCCTCGAAGGACAAGGTCACCGCACCGCCGCAACACTGGCCGAGTTCCGGTCCCAGCGACCAGTTCACGATGGCCTCGCCATTCTCACCGGCCAATATCTTGCGTGCATGGCGCTGCGCGTCGTATTCGAGCTGGCCGCCGCCGATCGTGCCGGCAAAGTCGCCTGCTGTGACAACCATGCTCGCGCCGGCTTCGCGCGGCGCCGATCCTCTGATTTCTGCGACGTGGACGACGACGGCCGGATTGCCGGCGCGCAAGAAGCTAAGCGTCTCCTGGATCCACGCGGCCATCATGCACCTCCCCCGGCAATGCGGGTCTTGAGATCCTCGATCGCATGGAGAACGCGCTCGGGCGTTGCCGGCGCATCAAGATCCGGCAGAATTTTGTGATCGGCGACGCTCGCAACCGCATCGGTTAAAGCCGAGAACACGGAAATAGCCAGCATCAAAGGCGGTTCGCCGACAGCTTTCGAGCGATAAATCGTATCCTCGCGGTTACGGCCCTTTTCCCAGATCCGGATGTTGAAATCGTCAGGCCGGTCACCGCAGGTCGGGATCTTGTAGGTCGACGGCGCATGGGTGCGCAGGTGACCCTTGTCGTCCCACCACAGTTCCTCGGTCGTGAGCCAGCCCATGCCCTGTATGAAGCCGCCCTCGATCTGGCCGAGGTCGATCGCCGGGTTCAGGGACTCACCGCAGTCGTGGAGGATATCGACGCGCGTTACGCGGTATTCGCCGGTCAGGACGTCGATGATGACTTCGCTGACCGCTGCTCCATAGGCAAAGTAAAAGAACGGTCGGCCGCTCGCGGTTTCACGGTCGTAGTGGATCTTGGGCGTCTTATAGAAGCCGGTCGCCGAAAGCTGGACCCGCGCCATGTAGGCGTCGAGCACCAGTTCGGCAAAGCTCATCTCCAGGTTGCCGATCCGGACGCGGTTGGGCAGGAAGACGACATTTTCCGGCGACACGTTGTGTGTCTCGGCGGCGTGGGCGATCAGGCGGTCCTTGATCTTGCGCGCCGCCGCCTTTGCGGCCATGCCGTTCATGTCGCTTCCCGACGAGGCGGCCGTCGGCGACGTGTTCGGGACCTTGGCGGTCGTGGTTGCCGTGATCTTCACCTTCTCGATGTCGATCTGGAATTCTTCCGCCACGACCTGCGCCACCTTGACGAACAGGCCCTGCCCCATCTCGGTGCCGCCGTGGTTCAGGTGCACGCTGCCGTCCTTGTACACATGCACCAGCGCGCCGGCCTGGTTGAGATGGGTGGCGGTGAAAGAAATGCCGAACTTGACCGGGGTCAAGGCGAGACCTTTACGCATCCAGGTATTCTCCGCATTGTAGGCGGAGATCGCCTCGCGGCGCGCGCGGTAATCGCTCGACTGCTCAAGATCGTCGACCAGTTCGGCGATCACATTGTCCTCGACGGTCATGTGATAGGGCGTCACGTTGCGGTCGGTCGTGCCGTAGAAATTCGCCTTCCGGATATCGAGTGGATCGCGCCCGGTTGCTATGGCCACGGCATCGATCATGCGCTCGCAGGCAACCATGCCCTGCGGCCCGCCGAACCCGCGGAACGCGGTGTTCGAGACCGTGTTGGTCTTGCAGCGGTGCGAGGTGATCCGCGCGTTGCCGAGGAAATAGCAGTTGTCGGCGTGGAACATGGCGCGGTCGCAGATCGAGGCCGAGAGATCCACCGACATGCCGCATCGCGCCGCCATGTCATAGGTGACCGACTGGAAGCGCCCCTCGTCGTCGTAACCCACCGCGTAATCCATGCGGAAGTCGTGGCGCTTGCCGGTCATGATCATGTCGTCGTCGCGGTCGAGCCGGACCTTGGCGGGCCGGCCGGTCAGCCGCGCGGCAAGTGCCGCCGCCGCGCCCATCAGTGCGGGCTGGCTTTCCTTGCCGCCGAAACCGCCACCCATGCGCCGGACCTCCACGGTCACGGCATGGTCGGGTACGCCCAGCACCTTTGCCGCGTTGTGCTGGACCTCGCTCGGGTGCTGGGTCGAGGAATAGACCAGCATGTCGTCGTCCTCGCCCGGCACGGCAAGCGCGATCTGGCCCTCGAGATAGAAATGGTCCTGCCCGCCGATCCGGACCCGCCCCTCAAGTCTGTTGGGCACCTTCTCAAGCGTGGCCTCCGCATCGCCCAGCTTCATTTCGTGTGGCGGCAGGACGAAGGACTCCGCCTCCATCGCCTGGTCGATCGTGATGACCGGCTCGAGGTCGCGATATTCGATTTTCGCCAGCGCCGCAGCGGCTCGAGCCTCCGCGATCGTTTCCGCGGCAACGCCGAACAGCGACTGGCCGGCATATTCGACGAGGCCATCGGCAAACAGCGGATCGTCGCCCATGATCGGGCTGACGTCGTTTGTGCCCGGCACGTCGTCGGCGGTCATCACGCACACGACGCCCGGCGCGGCTCGGACCTTGTCGAGGTCCATGCTGACGATCTCGGCGTGGGCGCGCTCGCTCATGGCGAGGTAGACATGCAGCATGCGCGGCGGCTCGGGGATGTCGTCGATATAGACCGCCCGGCCGGTGACGTGCTTGACGCCGGAGTCATGGACGCGCGGATCGCGGACGGCGCCGGATATTTTTTCGGCCAGAGCCTTCATGTCGCCAAGACCTCTTCGCCGCGAGCAATTTCGAAGCCGGAAACTGATGTTGAATCAATAGTTTGCAGGTAAAATTTCAGAACGAGATTCCGCGCTGATGCCGCCCTGTAGCGGGCCGATCCGCGCATGTCGTCGAGCGGGGTGAAATCGCGGTCGAGCGCTGCCATCGCGGCGCGCACGATATCCTCAGTCCAGGGCTTGCCCAGAAGCGCAGCTTCGGCGGCGTGAGCCCGCTTTGGAATGCCCGCCATACCGCCGAAGGCCATCCGGATGTCGGACACCGTCGCGCCGTCGCCGGCGCCGTCCAGCTCCAGCCGGAAGGCGGCGCAAACCGCGGAAATGTCCTGCTCAAAGCGCTTTGAGATCTTCCAGCAGGCGTAATGCACGCCCTCGCCCGGCAGCGGCACGAGAATGCGCTCGACAAATTCCGACGGATCCCGGTCCTGGCGGCCGTATTCAATGAAGAAGTCCTCGAGATCGATCTCGCGCGCACCGCCGGGGCCGCGCAGGACAAGCCGCGCACCGGTGGCGATCAGGGCGGGCGCCAGATCGCCGATGGGCGAGCCGTTGGCGATATTGCCGCCGACGGTGGCGACATTGCGGATCTGGACCGACGCGAAGCGGCGGATGAGTTCGTCGAGCGCCGGGTATGCCGCGCCCAGCGGCGCTTGCGCGTCGGTGAGCGTGGCGCCGGCGCCGATGTTAATCCAGCCCGGGCGCTCCGGGCCATCGACGAAGATCGTCCGGAGTTCGTCGATCCGGCCGATGGAGATGAGCGTGTCGAGCCGGCGGTGCATCTTGGTGACCCAGAGGCCGACATCGGTCAGGCCGGCAATGATATGGGCGCCCGGATGATCGGCGAGCAGGCCGATAAGCGCGTCGACCGTCCGCGGGGCATAGAAGCGGCGGGCGTCATCGCCTTCGCCGAGCTCGAAACCCAGCGTTTCGTTGTCGTCAAGGGCGGCGAGCGCACCGCTCCGCGTGGTCAACTCAGCGTTGGCAGAACCGTTGAGAGCCGATTGCGCCGTGAGCGCGCCGTCGACGATGGGCCCGTAGCCGGTGCACCGGCACAGGTTGCCGGCGAGCACGGTCTTGATGTCGTCGCGGCTGAGCGGACCGCTTCCGGCCCCGTTTTCAGCGAACGCACCATAGAGCGACATGACGAAGCCGGGGGTGCAGAAACCGCATTGAGATGCATGGGCCGTGGCAAGCGCGTCCTGGACCGGGTGCAGATCGACAGCGCCGGTTGCCGGGTCGGTCTCGCTCAGATCCTCGACCGTGATCAGTTCCTTGCCGTCAAGCACCGGCACGAACTGGATGCAGGCATTGACCGCCCTGTAGCGCACGGCAGACTCACTGCCGTTGCCGCCCTCCAGTTCGCCCAGGACCACGGTACAGGCGCCGCAGTCGCCTTCCGCGCAGCCTTCCTTGGTGCCCGGCCGGCAGGCAGGCCCGCGCAGGTATTCGAGCACGGTCATGGTCGGATCGGGATTGTCGATCTCGCGGACCTCGCCGCCCATGAGGAATCTGACAGTCTCGCGCATCAGCTCCCCCGGTAGGTCGAGTAGCTGTAGGGCGAGAGCAGGAGCGGCACGTGATAGTGCTCGTCCGCGTGCGCGATGCCGAAGCGGAGAATGACGGTGTCGAGGAATTTCGGCCCGGCTCCGCCGGACGTCAGACCGGCCGTGTCGAAATAGGCGCCCGCCTCGAAGGCAAGCTCGTAGGTACCGGCCACGAAACGATCGCCCTCGAGCAGAGGCGCGTCGACCCGGCCGTCCGAATTGGTCGCCGAAAACGCGACGGGTTCCGCGCTCCGCACGCCGTCGGCATCAATCGTCCACAGCGTGATCGCGATGCCCTCGGCCGGGCATCCGCGCGCCGTGTCGAGCACATGGGTTGTCAGGCGTCCCACGTCGGGTGTCCCTCCTCAAGTCCTGAGCCGTTTTCCCTGCTTCCCGCGCGCTTCCATCCGCGCGCGGCCTCCGGCCCGGTTTGCCCCGGGCTCCTTGGCGGTATTGTCGAAGTTCAGGTGGCGTCAGCTCACGCTACGGTGGCACTGCGCCACGCTTTTGAGAAGGCCAAAGCTGAACAAGGTACTTTCAAAATATTTTTGATAATCAGGGCGATTGTCAAGAATGAGCTCACGTGTCGATCTTGCCGCCTGCGCCGAGATCCAGATCTTCGAAGAATTCCGACGCAGGTTTCACCCCGGTCACCAGCAGCCGGTCGCGCGCCCTCGTGCAGGCGACATAGAACAGGTGTCTCTCGGTTTCATAGACCTCATCAAGCTCCGTCTCGTCGGCAACCGTTTCGATGCGTTCCTGCGAAGGCAAGACGTCATCGTCACACGCCATGACGACGACCGCCTTGAACTCGAGCCCCTTGGCGAAGTGCATCGTGCCGATTGAAATCCGGCCGGCCCGCTCCTCGACGCGTTCGGACAGTTCCAGCGGGTTTTCCCCGAGCATCTGCACGACATCCCGTGCTCGCGCAAGCTCGCTTTCGCTACGTACGAACACGCCGATTTCGTCCGTTTCGACTCCTTCGGCAATTACTTCGGAAATCCAGCCCGCGACCGCTACCGACTCGGCATTCCGATCCTCAAAGAGCCGGACCTGAGGTTGCGGCCCGTTGAACACCGATACCGTGTTTGATCGGTCATCCTCGTTGCCGTCCACGTCACGGACAAGCAGTGGCAATAGTCTGTCCGCCGCCTGCCTGATCTGATGAGATGTGCGGTAATTGACCCGCAAAGTGTGCGAGCGGCCACGGATATCGACCCCCAGCGCTTTCCAGGAAAACGGCTCCCGAAAAATGCGCTGCCCGAGATCGCCGGCGAAGAAAAGACGGTTCAGGCCTTCAGGAGTGATCGCAGACAACATCTGGAGTTCCGGAACGCCCAGATCCTGCGCCTCGTCAACGACGATGTGTGTGAACGGTTTGTGGTCACGGACAGCGAAAGCGGCCGCAACTTCGCCGAAAATCATGGGCCAGGTCTGCAGGCCCTTTTTTCTGAGCAGTTCACGCGCGCGCTCGAAAACCGGCCAGGCTCGGGCGCGCTGTTTCGAGCCCATCCGGTTTTTCCTGCCGAGCCGCGGCACGCCGGCATAAGCTTCGAGCTCTGCAATCTGCCAGGCATCGACCACATTCGTCCACTCGGACATCAGAAAGCGCAACGTGAATTCGCTCGCGCCGAGATCTGATGCAGCAGTCTCAATCGCCGAACGGATCTGCTCGTCCGACGCAGGACGGGGATCACGGCCGTTCGCCAGGATGAACAGGTCCCGTGCAACGTCCTGAATCGACAAGATGGCCGCCCGCTCAATGGCCGCATTCTTATCGCCCACAAGCAACCGCAGCTTTTGCCGCAGGATATTCGAGAGGGGCGCGGAAAACGTCGTCAGCAGGACATTGGCTTCATCGTCGGAGATCAGCATGCGCGCCGTTCGATGCAGCGCAACTACTGTCTTGCCGGTTCCTGCCGATCCTGAAACGCGGGCGGGACCGTCAAAGTCCCCGCCGACGATCTGCCGCTGAACAGGGTGCAGAAAGACCGCCCACTTCTCCCAGGGAGAGTCGAGCGCTGCCTCAAGCTCCTCCACATTCTCCATGACGCGGAAGCGGCGTTGCGCATCGGGATGATCGAAGAGGTCTGTCGCCGGCAGCGCCATTTCCTGTGTTTGCAGCAATCCCGTGGAGGCGTATTCGAGCAATGCCTCGGCCGCCTCGGAAGGAAGGTGCTCGGCGATGTCAAAGAACGTGTCTTCCGTCGCCCGCAGCACATCTCCCACCCAGTCCGCGGGCACTCCGATCGAGAGCAGGTCGTCTTCCGCCAATCCATCGAAGAGTGGCGGAAAAAGCGGCAGCGATGGAGATTCGGCAATTTCGAAACTTCGGGTTTCCGGCTGGATCGAAACTGGAGCCGCTACTTCCTCAATCCGCTCGCGCACCTCGACGACCTGGGCCGCGCCGGTCCGCGGATGGGCCTCGATGCGCCGCCGCTCGGCCCATTTATAGGCATCGTCGTGATGATCGACATAGCAGACCAGAAAACTGTCCGCCGTCTTGTGAACCACAATCCTGAGATCACGGTTGACCCGAACGGACCAGAAATTCGGATCTTTCGATCTGTCGATCCGGTGGAACTGGAGTCCCGGCGACGAAGGATCCTGCTGCATATCAAAGACGGTTATCTTGACCGCCTTCTGCTCCTTAGGCTGGAGGCTGGTAAGCGCGTTCGCAAAGCTGTCGGCGATCAGAAATTTCATCGAGATGACTCGAATGCGGCCTTAAACTCCGT
This sequence comes from Hyphomicrobiales bacterium, assembly GCA_965198845.1. GTDB lineage: Bacteria > Pseudomonadota > Alphaproteobacteria > Rhizobiales > JAJFHC01 > CBDAQD01. Next base: position 2,530,145 of record CBDAQD010000002.1, on the reverse strand, counting down.
TTCTTCACCATCGATGCCAAAGTTGGCCGGTTCGAGCCAGACCGGCGTAATTCCTCTTTCCTTGAAGTATTCGATCTCCCGAGCAACGCCTGAACTCTTATCCCAACCGGGAAGTTTGAGCACGTGGATGGACGAGCAATGCTGCATGAACGTTTCGTCCAGCGAGACCCAAAAGTCTGAACCTGGATCATCACTCATTCGAATGTCGATTGGATGGGTCATGGTTAGGGGGCTAAACACCGTTTCTTTGTTTTCGATGAGTTGACGGGCCACCTCAGTGATTGCATTGAATCGCGCCAAGCGCTTTTTAGCACTTGCAGATGCCTCGGGATTGCCTGGCGCATCATTGGAATAGGGTGCGGCTAGGTATATGAGATCTGCTGAAACTCCCGAATCGTCTTCCGGAAAATAGAAGCCCCAGTGAACCTTATAGTCGAATACTGATCTTAAGATTTCGCAGAGAGCAACGGCGCAAGCTTGTGCAACGATTACAAACTCAATCGTCCATTCAGGCTGTACGAAAAGACAAGGGATACCAAGCCAGGCAAACCAAGCAATAACGAGCCAAATGAAATTGTTACGTGCCCATATTGGACTTGTACCTTTCTGGCATCTCCAGACAATGATTGACCATATGATGTCGACGACCAGAAGGCTTGACCACAATTGAAGAAACACAATTGGCTCAGTGAGGTTTCTTCCCATTGAGAATAGAAGTACCCCCTCGATCATAAAGACAAAAATATCTAACAATATATTCGATGGTCGACCGCCATGCCCCCAGTCAATATCATTTCGAGCAATATGCGTCTCAAACAAGTGCCTTTCCATTCCATGATAGAAGGGTATCACGGTGGAAACGAATGCCGCGAAAATTACTGTCTGGCTTATTTGATTGGCATCCCATACCCAAATACTGAAATTTTCTAAGAATTTCAGCACGCCACCGGTGAATGCTATCGCGATAATTAACGCATAAAACTTCTGCAAAGCATCTATTGAAGATTTTCTGGCAGCTGACATTTTCTGCCTCCTGTTTCATCCTTAAAAATCTTCAGTATTTGATATTACGATTTATTATTACACTCCAAACACTTTCATCACCTCATCGCCGAAATGGTTGATCACCTTCACCGCAAACCGTCCGCTTGAGGGACGCGGGAACGGTCGGGACGTGTCCCGGTAGAGCGTTTCCCAGGCTTCCCGGTCGATTTCTGCTTTCAGGCTTGTCTTGAGCGCCTTGTAGGGATCATTGGCGCCGAGGAAATAGGCATGTCGGACGAAGAAACTCTCCTCGTTGTAATCCGTGTCAATGAACCAGGCGGCAATATCATCCTTGCCGCTGGCGCGTACTTCACCGGTCTTTGGGTCAAAAACGTCTACGCCCAAAACCTCCACGACGATGTTGCCGTCACTTTCGAAGTCCCACTGGATGTCCGGTTCGCCGAAGACGACAAAGAGATTGCCCGCTCCCGTATTCTTAAGCTCATCCGACATATGCAGGTCGGGATTCATCTTGGCCTTGAGGATCGGAAGCGGACCGAGCTTTGACAGCTCAGATGTGTGTGCTTCAAAGTTGAAGCCGCAGGCAATGAGCGTGTCGAACCGGGCGTCAAGCGCCTCGCGCGCCGCAGCCGTCAAATCGGCGCGGCTGACCGACCCAAATTCCGGGCCAATAAAAATCGCGGCGCGCTTTGGTGCTTTTCCTTCCATGTAAAGACCGATGGCAGCAATGTAATTGCCAGGCCAACCCTCTATTCCATGAAATGTGATGCGATCGTCCTTCGCGGCTTGATGAACGCCGGCGGATTGGAGGTTTTCCAGCACCATCTGCGTGAAGTCGCTGTGAGAACTGACGCCGCGTTTTCTTCTGCCCTCCGCAGCGTCTACAAGGTCTGTGAGTTCCTCTTCATCTCCGGACAGAACGCGATGCGGTGAAAGACTCTCGACGGTAAACGGGCCGGCCACGCGCACTTTGGATTTGTCTTCATAAGGACGGTCAAAAAGCAGTTCAACATCGGCCTTCCTGGCTATGGAGTCGTCGATCTCTTGCTGGCGGGCATTGCGCTGGTCCCACCATTCCGCGTGCACCTTCCGAGCACTATCTGACCATTCCTCTTCAGCGTCCCGTGGAATCTCCCATTCTTCCCAGGCCTCATCGACAGCTGAATTCAGCTGTTTCCGAAGAGGTTCGAGCTTGGCTTTATACTCCTCCCAGATAATATCAATCTCGGCGTTATTCGCGATGGATTTGAGCGTGATATGAGGTGCCCGCTCGTAGACGAAGCCTTGGCGAACATCTCCGCTTGAGGTTGTTTCTGCGGGCGCCGCCCCAGTAATCTCGGCCTCCTTCAGCTGTCCATTTTCGCTGTCGGCAAGAACATAGTAGGGATACCGCGCGCCCATAAGCCGAGAGCGGGCGAGTGCGAGCGCCACTCGGGAAGTATCTAGAGTGATCCATCGGCGTCCCCACTGTTCAGCTGTCAAAGCAGTCGTGCCCGAACCGCAGGTCGGATCAAGCACTAAATCGCCAGGATCAGTAGTCATCAAAATGCAGCGCGCGATTACTTTGGATACAGTCTGGACAACATAGTATCTATCATCGCCAAATCCTCCGGTTCGAGTATCATCCCAGACATTGTTTCTGGGCTTAACTGGAAAATCGGAAAAAAATCGCAAGAATGTAAGCGATTTTCCGACTGCAATTAGCCGATCAGATTTTCTCAGTTGCTCAAGGCCATGCTTGTTTGTCTTGAAAGTGCCACCACCGGGAGTGAAATTCCTCCCGTGGAATTCATACTCTCTTAGATCCGACCCTTGAGCTATTCGGGCACTTGTGAGTGGATTGGGACGATATATACGTGAACCCTCCGGAAGCTGTGTACGACCCAAAAATTCATCACGGGTCATTGTTCTTCGTCTGCCATCGACCTCTTGAATGTATCGTAGATTGACCTCCTCCGACGGGACACGACTCTCAAACAACCCACGGTATTTGACCTTGTCTCTCGACTTTGAGAACCAGAGAATAAAATCCACAGTATTATCGAGCAAACCACTTCCTGTTCCGGTTGTTTTCCTAAACGTAATGACGGAACAAAAATTCGCCTCTCCAAAAACCTCTTCCATTACCGACCGAACTCGATGAACATTTTCATCTCCTATCTGTACGAAAATGCTACCGCTCTCGGTCAACAGATCACGCATCGCCGTGAGTCGATCGCGGAGATAAGTCAGATAGGAATGCACGCCATCCTTCCAGGTGTCCCGGAACGCCTTCACCACTTCGGGTTCACGCGCGATGTGTTCCTGATTGCCGTCTTTCACGTCGCGGGACCGTGTCGACACCTGCCAGTTTGAATTGAATTTGATGCCGTAGGGCGGATCAAAATAGATGCACTGGACCTGCCCGCGCAGACCTTCGCGTTCCGCCAGGCTCGCCATGACCTGCAGGCTGTCGCCGAGGATCATGCGGTTCTGCCAGTTGCGGTCATGCTGATAAAACTCGGTTACGGCTTCCAGGTCGATACCGTTGAAGTCAGCAAAAAGATCCGGAGCCTCGGCCTCCGCCTCCCGTCGTTCACTGGTCTGACGCTTCAGATCATCGATGATGGCCTTGGGGTGAATCTTCTCCTGAATGTAAAGCGGCGGCGCCTGGACCACGAGATCGGACCAGTCCTGCTGGTCCTTGCCGCGCCAGACGAGCTGCGCGTCGCCGATTTCAACCTCGCCGGTTTCGTTCAATTTCGCAATCTGGTCTTTGCTTAACCGGATCGTCGCGCCTTTCCAGACGATCTGCGGGTCCAGATCCTCGTCGCGCAGGCGTGTCTGGCCTTCCGACAACGGATCCGCCCGTCGATAGGTGACGGGCTCGAAAGGATCGCTCTCCTCCAGCCGTTCGGCAACAGACTGCAGTTCGGCGGTCGGTATGTTCTTCCGCTTCGCCTCGTCGTGCGTGAGCGTTTCGATCTGTTTCGGCTTCTTGGGTTTGCGCGCCATTCAGGCGACCTCTTGTTCGTTGTCGGTCGATTGCCCGCTTTCCGAAACGGCGCTATCGATCAGTTTCCCGAATTCCCTGTCGATCTCGTAAACATCGTTGAACTCCGCAAATGCCCAGCGGCCAAAGTCACGCAGACTGTTCACCCCGGGGACCCATTGGGTTTTCATAGTTTCCGACTTGAGCTTCACGTTTTCGTGGCGGTAGCCCTTGACCTCCACGACGAGATTGAGCAGGTCATCTACGCCCCGGCCATTGTCAAGCCGAACGATGAAATCGGGCAGATAGACACGAGCATTCGAGCCGTCCTTGTAGGGCACTTCAAGGCCAAGACCCTGGTTCTTCGCGTAGGCAATGACCCGGTCGTGCTGTTCGGCCACTCGGGCGAATTCCGCTTCCCAGTCGCTGTCGCACACGACGTGGTTGATGTGGCACTTGTCCGGATCGGTCTGCCAGACATCCTTCGTCGTGTTGAAGGCCACATGGCGGGTGGAGCCCTTCGGATTGTAGGGATCGAGCACCGCCCTCACCCGGCTCTCTTCGCCAACGGAACTCGCAATGGCGTTGTAAATGCGTTCCGCGGCCTGATCGGCAATGCTGAGATATTCCAGCATCCATTTGCCCGTGTCGCCCTTGCAGATCAGGTAGCCGCCATCGATCCACTCCCGTGCGATGCGCTTGAGCTGGCCGAAAAGATAGAGTTTGGGTTCGCCGTACTCATCCCTGAAGTATTTGAACAGCAGGTGCTTTGCGAGGTCGAAGGCGATCGTGCTCGGTCGCTTTTCCTTTGCCTCGGCCGCTGAAATGGTAATCCCCTCGCCGACGATGCCTTCAAGCCGGGTCTGACCGGGACCGACCATGTCGGGTGTCAGCACCAACGATGAGTCTGCGCCGAAGCTCGCCGTCAGCCGTTCATCCGGCAGGTCGACACGGTAGCCCGCCACGCGCGGGAACACGATTTCAAGCGGAGCGCGCTCCTTGACGGCGTGAACCCGTATCGATTTTTTCGGCGGCTTCGGTACAGCTACCTGCGGCTTTGCCGTGAAGTTGAACGGGATGCCCATGATGTCGGAATACTCCACATCGAACAGCTCGTCGTTGTTCAGTTCGTAGGAGTAGCGCCTGAGGCCGCGGCCCACGACCTGCTCGCAGAGCAGTTGCGTGCCGAAGGCGCGCACGCCCAGGATATGCGTCACCGTGTTGGTGTCCCAACCTTCGGTCAGCATCGCCACCGAGACGACGCAGCGGATCCGCTCTCCCAGCCGGTCTTTCTTGCCGACCGTGTTCATGACTTCTCGCAGCAGGTCGGAATCTGAAATTTCGCCGACGTCACCCGCTCCGGACCGCTGCTTCAGCTCGCGCTTAAACTGCTCGATTTCGGGCGCCGCCATCTTGCGGAAGTCCCTGTCGAGCGCTTCTCCCGATTCCAGCTGTGCGCTATCGATCAGAAGGGTGTTGGGGCGCGGCAACCGGTTCCCGTGCTCGTCGAAGTTCCGGAACAGCTCCAGATGTCCTTTGTGTTCGAGGTAAAGCTCGTCGTCCTCATTCGGTCGCTGCCAGCCGGAAATCCATTCGTATATGAGTTTGGACGTGGACGTGTTGTTGCAGACCACGATGAAAACAGGCGGGATATCGATGCCCTCCCGCCGCCATACGTCGTCGGTCTCCTCATAATGCTTGTACAGGGCATAAAGCGCGGTCTTCAGCTTGTCCGGGATCTCGAGGGGGTCCGGGTCGGCCGCTGCCTTGCCCCGCCCCTTCTTCGGCATGTCCTTACCGATGTGATCCCAGAGATTGCGGAAGATCGGGATGTCCTCACCCGGAATATTGTCGGCGACCGGTACGCGCGGCAATTTCACGATCCCGCATTCGATGGCGTCCATTAGGGAGAAGTCGCTCATCGTCCATGGGAAGAGCGTACCTTCTGCATAGCCCGAGCCCCGCAAGAAGAATGGCGTGGCCGACAGATCGTAAACGGCCCGAATGCCGAGTTTTCGCTTGAAGGCCTCAATCCCATTTATCCAGACTCGGGCATATTCATTCTGCTTCTGTGCTTCTTTCTTCTCTTCCCCTTTCAACTCGGCAACGTCATCGTTGCCGGGCTTTTCCCGGTAGCAGTGATGGGCCTCGTCGTTGATGACGAGGATGTTCTTCAACCCCATGAGCTCGTCAGCGACGCGGCGCACCATCTGGCCTTCTGTTTCCTTCGTCCTGACCGGCTCGCCGCGCCCCTGCAACAGGGAACGCCCGACCTTGTTGGTGTCTAACTTCTCCCTGAGTTGGAATGCGTGATAGTTGGTGATGACGATCTTTGCCCTGTTGATGTCGTCCAGCATGTCCGCGGGAACGAGTTCGCGCGAGCAGTAATAGCTGTCCGGGTCATTCGGCTGCAAGACACGCAGCCGGTCCTTGATCGTGATTCCGGGCGTGACGATCAGGAACCCGCGCGTGAACAGTTTGCTGTTCGGCTGACGCACCGCGTTCACGGTCTGCCAAGCGATCAGCATGGCCATGACCGTCGTCTTGCCGGCTCCCGTCGCCATCTTCATTGCAAGACGAATGAGTTCCGGATTGGCGTGCGCGTTGGCTCCCTCGATGTGGTCCCAGTAACGCTTGTATGCCTTGTTCGTTCTGGCGACCTCTGTCAGCCAGATGATCGTTTCAACGGCCTCGACCTGACAGAAGAACGGGCGAATGCCCTGAAAATCATGATGCCGCCAGTGCCGCAGAAGACGTGCCGTCGCCGGCGTCACACTCCAGTCGCTCTCGCTTGGAAGGTTTCGCCAATCGGCTACCCTCGTTCTTATTTCGTTGATGATCGGGGTCGGATTGTATTCCTGCTCATCCGTCGAGATGCCGTCTTCGGCCCGTAGAGCGAATTCAGCCTGACCCTCGCCCGACTGTTTCCGCCTTTTCTTTTTTGGCTTGGGAACCGGGGTGATCAGTTCGGACCGCCTGCGCCCATCGACAGGAGGCTGATCGAGCGGCTGGCCCTCCTCGTCTAGCGCATGATGCAGCTTCGGCTCTTCGTAGGGCGAGTTGAGGATCGGGTTTTCGTAAAACGTCGCGGTCATGCGGTGCCTGATCGCTCCACTGTAAACGCCACCGGCACCGAGCCCCGCCGCCCCTGCCTCTTCTGATTTTCCTGCCGCATCTGCGGCCGTGATGGCCCAATCAGATTAGCTATTGGACCAGTATATTCACAGTCTTTGTTGATTTGCGTCAACGGTAATCAAGAGATGAGACTATTGCGGTTGGGGAAAACCACGATCAGCCACAGAATGATGTTGCCGGTCCATCTGGCCAGGCACGTGACTTTGACCCCGCCTACTTCTGTCGGCAATCGAAAGCCCCCTGCGTCGGGCGGCAGTGGCGGCCGGTGTCTACTTCGCCCCCTACCCCTCACGGCGATGATCAAGGGCGGGCCCTGCACACTTTCGCCGGGTCCCGGCGCCCAATCGTGGACGATATCTCCGGTTTTCACGGCGATGTCCGAAGAAAACACTTGAGATGTGTAATGTCATAACGTAACGATCTTTTCGAGTTTGGGCAGAACGCTCTCCAGCGTGAGAAGCAGAAGTGATCAGGCGAATGGACGGCACAGCCGAAGACGCAAAGGTCACGAAACGCCAAGAGATGCACGGCGCCGGCGACACCAAAGGCGCAATGAAAAGTCTCCGACCAACGAGGTTTCAATGATAACGGCAGAAAACCGACTCCCAGTCACCGTCCTCTCCGGCTTCCTCGGTGCCGGCAAGACGACGCTGTTGAACCGCGTCCTGAACAATCGCGAAGGACGCCGCGTCGCGGTCATCGTCAACGATATGTCCGAAGTGAACATCGACGCCGACCTGGTTCGGGCGGACACGGAACTCAGCCGCACCGACGAGACACTGGTCGAGATGTCCAACGGCTGCATCTGCTGCACCCTGCGCGACGATCTCCTGGCCGAAGTGAAGCGCCTCGCCGCAGAGGACCGCTTCGATTATCTGCTGATCGAGTCGACCGGCATCTCGGAGCCCCTGCCCGTCGCGACGACCTTCGAATTCCGTGACGAGGACGGGGAGAGCCTGTCCGATGTCGCCCGCCTCGACACAATGGTCACGGTCGTCGATGCGGTGAACCTGCTCAAGGACTATGCCAGCCACGACTTCCTGCAGGATCGTGGAGAGACCCTGGGCGAGGAAGATGACCGCACGCTGGTCCATCTCCTGACCGACCAGATCGAGTTTGCGGATGTGGTGGTCCTCAACAAGGTTGCCGATGCAACTCCCGAACAAGTCGACGCGGCGCGCAAGATCATCCGCAGCCTGAACGGCGATGCGCAGATCATCGAGACCAATCATTCGGACGTGCCTGCAGACCGCGTCCTGGACACCGGGCTCTTCGATTTCGAGAAAGCGCACGAGCACCCGATGTGGGCCAAGGAACTCTATGGCTTCGCTGACCACGTGCCGGAGACCGAGGAATACGGCGTCACCAGTTTTGTCTACCGGGCGCGTCAGCCGTTCAACCCCGAGAAGATCCATGCCCTGCTGAACGGTGAACTGCCCGGCGTGATCCGCTCCAAGGGGCATTTCTGGATCGCCACACAGCCGGACATAGTCCTTGAGTTTTCGCTTGCCGGCGCGCTGTCCTCGGTCCAGGGACTGGGGCCCTGGTGGGCCGCCGTGCCGAAGAACCGATGGCCGGACAGCGAGAGTGCGCGCGCCTATATGGCCGATCGCTGGCGGGAGCCCTGGGGTGACCGGCGTCAGGAAATCGTCTTCATCGGCGCCGGGATCGACTGGCCGGGTCTGAAGGCGCGGCTGGATGCGGCCCTTGTCCCGGCGGATCAGGCTGCCGGCCCGGATTCATTGCCCGAGTTGCCGGACCCGTTCCCGCTCTGGCGCCGCGTCGAGGCCGCCGAATGACGCTGGCTCGAAAAGTGAAACCCGAGGCTGCGGTCGCCGTCGCGATGTCGCCTGAGGGCCTGTCCGCGATCCACAGCCTGAACTGCTCCGCCGCAATCTGGCCCCGCCAGCCGTTGCACAGCTTTCAGTCCTGGATCGACGCGCTGGCGCCCGAGCACCTGCCGAAGGCACGAGTGATCCTGCGCCCCGAGCATGTACGTGACACGGCCTCCCAGATCTGTGACCTTTGCGGGACCCCGAATTGCACTGAGCGGGCACTCCTGATCGATGACGTTGCCGCCCTGGCCCAGATCTTCGCTGAAACGATGCACGCGCGGTTCCTGCATCTCCGCCTCGACGTCGTTGCGACCAACGCCTGCCGCAAATTCCATACAGACGCGGTCGCGGCGCGCCTGATCTGTACGTACAGGGGGACCGGCACCCAGTACCGGCTCGCGAGCGAGGCCGGAGCGGAGCATCAGATTTTCACCGTGCCGACAGGGTCCCCGATCCTGCTGCGCGGCACTCTCTGGCCCAAACACCCGGGATCCGGCCTCCTGCATCGCTCACCCCCCATCGAGGGCACCGGCGAAACACGGCTGGTGGTGGTGCTCGATCCGGTCGCCGATCCTGAGGATCACCCGGACCGGGGGACCATTCACTAACCGCTCAATCAAAAAGGGAGGAATCCGCCATGAAGACGCGTGCCGCAATTGCCTGGGAACCGAACCGCCCGCTGGAGATCGAGGAAGTCGACCTCGAAGGTCCCAGGGAAGGAGAGGTTCTCGTCCGGATCGTGACGACCAGTTTGTGCCACACCGATGTCTTCACCCTGTCAGGGGAAGACCCGGAGGGTCTGTTTCCCTGTATCCTTGGCCACGAAGGCTGTGGAGTCGTCGAGGAGGTGGGCAAAGGCGTTACCTCCGTAGCGCCGGGCGACCATGTCATCCCGCTCTATGTCCCCGAGGATCCCGACTGCCCGTATATCAAGTCGGGCAAGACGAATCTCTGCCAGACCATCCGTCAGACCCAAGGTGCCGGGCTGATGCCCGACGGGACGTCCCGCTTCTCCTACAAGGGCAAGCAGATCCTCCACTACATGGGCACCAGCACGTTCAGCGAATACACGGTGCTGCCGGAGATCTCGGTCGCCAAGATCGCCAAGGAGGCGCCGCTCTCCAAAGCATCGGTCATGGGCTGCGCCGTGCCCACCGGAATGGGGGCCGTGCGCAACACCGCAAAGGTCGAGGCCGGTGCCAGCGTAGCGGTCTTTGGTCTCGGCGCCGTCGGCATGGCCGTGATTCAGGGAGCCATCATGAACGGCGCCTCCAGGATCATCGGTATCGATATCAATCCGGACAAGTTCCCGCTGGCCACGGCGCTGGGCGCCACCGAGTGCATCAATCCCAACGACCATGATGCTCCGATCCAGGATGTGCTGGTCGAGATGACCGGCGGCGGCCTGGACTACACATTCGAGGCGGTCGGTAATGTCGGTCTGATGCGCGCAGCGCTTGAGGCCTGCCACAAGGGTTGGGGCGAATGCACCGTCATCGGCGTCGCCGGAGCCGGCCAGGAAATCTCCACACGGCCCTTCCAGCTGGTCACCGGTCGGGTCTGGCGCGGCACGGCATTCGGCGGCGTATTGGGCCGCAGCGAGTTGCCCGGCATGGTCGACGAGTGGATGCGCGGTGACTTCAGCGTCGATCCGTACATCACGCACCATATGACCCACGGGCAAATCAACACGGCCTTCGATCTGCTGAAGGCCGGAAAATCGATCCGATCCGTCGTTCACTTCCGGCCCGGTGAGACCATGACGGTCAACTCCTTACCCGGTGAAATCGTTCCGGAATGACAGAGAGCCGACAGCACCTGAAGTTCAGGCCGCGCGTGGTTGGCCGAAGCTACGGGGCGGCATGCCGGCAAGCTCTGGCAGTCGCCCTGCTCGTCTTTCTTGCACCGGTGCCGGCGTCAGCCCACGTGGAAACGGGAGCGCTCGGCGGATTTCAGAGTGGCTTTATCCACCCGATTGTCGGCGCTGATCACCTGCTCGCCATGCTCGCCGTCGGCATCTGGGGCGCGCAGATGGGCGGACGCAACGTCTGGACGCTGCCCGTCACATTCCCGCTCATCATGGCAGCGGGCGCAATTCTGGGTACGAGCGGGATTGCCTTGCCCAATGTCGAGCTTGGCATCGCCCTGTCGGTCTTTGTCCTTGGGCTTGCAATAGCGTTCGCATGGAAGGCTCCCGAATGGGTCGCCCTCTTGCTGATTGCCGGTTTTGCGGTCTTTCACGGTTATGCACACGGCGCTGAACTGCCTACGGCTGTCGATCCTGCGTCCTACGCCGTCGGCTTCGTCGTCGCCACCGGTCTGATCCATGTCATCGGCATCGGCATCGGACTGTTGCTTGACCGGCCATGGCAAGGGCGGCTTTCGCAAGCTCTCGGCGGCGCTATCGCATTGACGGGCATCTACTTCGCGGTTCCTCCGCTCGTCTCGTGAACTCTGTGGCTGCCGACCACCGGCAAGGCGGTCTCTACGCTGTTTACGCCACCGCCGCCTTGATCGTCTGCGGTGTTGCGGTCGGCCTGCGCCTGACTGTTCCGGAAAACGTCGCGGACTACGTCACCAATGGGCTCATGCTTCCGGTCTTCAGGTACGGGCTTCTCCTCTCATTGATTGCATGTGGGATTGCTCTTTCCGGCGGAGGGCACCCGATAGCCCTGGCGGCACACCTTGCGATCCTCGCCGCGGCCACCTGGTTTGGACTTCATCAGGCAGAGTCGATTGTCCTCGAATATGAAGCCCTGGCCGAGCTCATCGGCGGGTATCCTGTTCTGGCGGCTGCAATGTGTGTCGCCGCGGGAAGCGCTCTTCTCGTCCCGTCTTCGGCACGGAAGTGGCTCCTGCCCCTCGTATCCGCGATCTGCGGTGTCGGCCTTGGCTTAACGGTGATTCTGTACAGCCCGCTCGACTACCACGCCGAATGGTTCTTCTGGGCAGGCGGCACAGGCGGTCTGGCCGTCGTTCTCGGATCGATTGTCCTGGCAGGCGGTGTTTGGAGAGTTTGTGCCGGCTCCTGGCTCACTGTCGCAGAACGAATCCTTGGAAGCTGGCTGATTGCCGCAAGTCTCATGCTTGCAGCGCTCACGTTTCAGCCGCAGCGCCCCCTTGAGACCGAGCCGGTGCCACAGACAACTCCTGATGAATTTGGCCCTTCGTAGCCGCCATCTTGCAATCGGTGGGTGCCGCAAGATCGTGGCAAAGTTGTCGAAATGCCCCCGCCCCGTCACTTCCGCACGGCAATGACCCCGGCAACAACAACCAACGCCATTCCGGCCACCGACACGGCATCCGGTATTTCGGCAAAGAAGAGCAAGCCCCAAATCACGGCGAAACCGACATAGGCAAAGTCGAACGTGGCGATGATCGAGGGCGGTCCCAACTGGTAGGCGACGGCAGCGCCGACCGCGCCCAGCATGACGAGAACGCCGAGAACGAGGACCGCAGCATATTCCTTGCCGGCCATGGGTGCCCAGGTCGCGGACAGGAAAGATGAAGACGTGTCCGCGTTGTCTCCGAACCCTCCCAGCAGCGTTGCCGCGGCGCCCACGGCAACGAACGTGACATTGAGCGCACCGGCCAGAACCAGCGGGTGTTCATCGCGGCACTTGGTCCGCGTGAGGATCATGGCGAGCGCATAGAGGATCGCCGACACGATCGGCAGAAGGGCATAAGCGTTGAAGTCGGCGGCGGCGGGCTTGAGGATCAGGAGAATGCCGGCAAAGCCCAGCATGACCGCGAACCAACCCGCACGGCCGACCTTTTCCCCGACGAACAGGGCGGAGAACAGGGTGATGAGGATCGGCGCGGTGTAGTAGGCCGCCGCGGCAATCGAGAGCTGCAGATGCGGCAGGGACGCATAGTAGGCGACCCACATGAAGGTGAGCATCAGACTCCTTGCGGCGGTCCAGCCGACAGTCTCCGGTACCAGGGCAACCTCGGCGAACCGCACCCGCAGGATCACGAACAATACCGGCAAGGCAACCATAGACCTGAGCACGAAGATCTGCCATAGCACCATTTCCGCGCTGATCGCCTTGATCACCGCATCACCGAGCGAAAGCGCAAGCACCGTGCCGATGATGACGATCACCGCAAGCGTGACGTTGTCGGTCCGTGTTTGCATGTGCGTTGTCATTTTCAACCCATTTCCATTGATCCTGAGTTGAAGATAGTCACGCTCAAATAGGAGGTAAATTTACTTCTCGACGCAAATACATTACTGTGAGTTATGCAAAATCTGAGAAGTCGGCTGCCGCCCCTGTCGAGTCTCCTGCCTTTCGAGGCGACCGCGCGGCTCGGCAGCATTACCAAAGCCGGCGACGAGCTTGGACTGACGCAGGCGGCCATCAGCAAGCAGATCCGGTCGCTCGAAACCGATATCGGACTGCAACTGTTCGAGCGGCGAAACCGGGCCATCTATCCGACCGAAGCCGGTGTCGAGTTCGCACGCATCGTGACCGGTGCGCTGGAAGCGATCGGAAACCACGCCCAGGATCTGCGCCAGCAGCACCGCGACGGCGAGGTGGTTCTGCGCTCGCAGCTTTGCGAGGGACTCTACTGGCTCATGCCGCGCCTTTCGCGGTTCTATCAGGAGCATCCGGATATTCCGGTGAGGGTCTCCGTTTCGACCGAACCGATCGCCAAGTCCGGTGAACGGTTCGATCTGGCGCTTCAGACCGCAGGACGGGACCGTGGCACCGCCAGGCTCGTCCACAAGGTGTCGGATGATGTGTTTCCCGTCTGCAGCCCTGCCTATCTCGACAGCATGGACATGCCGGTTCCGGTCGAGCGGCTGCAGCACCTTCAGGTTCTGCATCACAAGGTCGACCCTCAGGACTGGATCGACTGGGATACGTGGCTTGACCGGCTCGGCATGGACTTCAGGATCGGCGACCGGGGCATCGTCTATGACAGCTATCCGATGATGATGCAGGCCGTGCTCGAAGGTCATGGAATTGCGCTCGGCTGGCGGCGAACGGTCGAACAGTACATGGCTGCGGGAGCCCTGGTTCAACCCTTCAGGGAACAGCTTCAGCTTCCGGACGGCCTGTCCATCTATGAGCCGACCGGCTGGCAAGTCCGACGCGGTTCCGATGTGCTGCTCGACTGGCTGAAGAAAGAACTGTCGAGTGCCGGCACGAATGCTGAAGGATAATCTGCCGTTGAGTACGGGGCCGCATCACATCTGCGGATGCACAGCCATTCCAGTGAAACCGGGAGGACAAGACGCATGACCGCCGACGCCAACAGCATCCTGCTGACCATCATGCTCAAGCACCAGCAGGACAAGAACCTGGCCGAGATCAACGCCAAGCTGGACGATACCGGCTTCTGGAAGACGTTCCCGCCGGAGGGCTGCGAGATCGTGTCGTGGTACGTGATGATGGGCATCGGCCAGGTGGTGACGCTGTCCGTGCCGGCGGACAAATTGCGCGACGTGAACCTGGCGATCGAACGGAACGCCTGGGGCGCGTTCGAGACGGAGTTCTATCCGACCTACGACTTCCGGCCGGTCTACGAGCGGATCCGGTCTGAGCTGACGTGACTGCCTGTCTGGTGAGGCATCGTCGGATGCAATGCCGACATCTACACACCAGCACCTTTACTAGCCTTTCGTCATCCTTGGCCGAGCCTTGAGCGAGGCCGAGGATCCATTGGCGGATGCTTGAGTTCGTAGATCCGATAATTGGATCCTCGCCGTCGCCCTGCTCCGGCAAGGATGACAAAAAGGAGAAATCATGTTTCCCGGAAGCCCGTCAGGGCTGTCCGGGATCGTTCCATACTCCGCCCTGCGTCCGGAACGGCCCCGGATCTCGCTTACGCTCGTCCGGGGAACGGTCGGCGCCCGGGCACGCAACTCAAAACATTGCGCCGCCCTCGCCTGTGGCTGGATGCCCGGATCAAGCCCGGGCATGACACTAGGTGACGGATTTCGACTTCATAAATTGTCACCCTCGGGCTTGACCCGAGGGTCCAGCAACATTCTCCAGACACTGTTGCCGGGCACCGGCTCGACGAGCCTGCAATCGCGGTCGCTGCCATTTCCACGACTGTCCGGTTATTGACACACGCAGCCGCATCGCTCCCAATACGATTGGCAGCTTCGTAGAAATCCGGAGCCTAAGGGGAAAACAATGCGAAAAATACTGTTGCCGGTCGCCCTCTGCGCGATCGCGTTTACTGCATCGTCCGGCAATCGGGCATTCGCCGAACCACGCATATGCTCACTCATTGAATGCAGCGGCGACCTGATCGACGCGGGCCTGCTGACCAAACCCTGGAAACAGGAATGCCGGGTCTCGCAGAAGCGGTCGCGGGAGACATGCATCAGAACCGGCGGCGAGGAGCGGCCGCTCTGCAATCACGTGTGCGACGCGGATTCCTGGCCGACCGAGAAGAACTACAAGCAGTCTCCTGGCAAGTTCGCGCTCCTGCGCGCCGAGCGACGGGCCAAGGGCGTCGACGGAACACGCGACGGCTACAGGCGGCGCGCGATGCGCAGGACAATTCTGGAGATCCTGAAAAGCGTGGGCGCCGTCGAACCCAGATCCGGAGCAGCGTTCCTCGCCATGGCGTTCGAGGTCAACCGCGCGCAACGCGGCGCGAAAATCGCGCTGGACGTCACGCGAAACCGCTTCAACAAAGGTCTCAGCACGTTCGAGTCACTCCCTGACATGGAGAAAAGCGAGTGGGCGGACCTGTCCTACCTGATCCTCATGACCGGCATGACCCACCACGACCATGTGCTCGGCATCGAGAACGCCGACACCCGCAAGGTTGCCGGCATTGTCGATGATCTCTCCGGCCAGGGCATCGATGTCGAGAAGTTCAAGAAATCGGCGATCAACGGCGAAAGCGGCGGTGCCACGGCCAAATTCTTCGAACGCGTTGCGCGCGCGGCGCAGGCAAAGTCCTCAGCCGACGACCGCAAAGCCCGGGAAGACGAAACGGCGGAAAAATTTGCCAGCGCCTGGATCGCCCTACTCCCGCCCAGCGCGGCTGCGGGCTACACCGGACCCGCCGCCAAACTGACTAAGGACATCATCGTCTGGGACCGCAAGATGTTCCAGGCCTCGACGGACGGCCTCGCCACAGTGCGTGATGCGATCAAGACCGGGAAACTCAATCAGGATGACGTGAAGGCGTTCGAAAGGAAGTTCGAAGAACTGAAAAAAGGCCCCTTCACCCGCGAAGGCTTTACGCGCACCGTGAAGGGTTCCGTCGAGAACATCCCTGTCGTCTCGCGCCTGGCGGATTTCATGCTGCGTGAGTAGGCGCGCGGCGCCGTCAGTTGGCCCGGCACATCGGCGGCTTCCCGCCGCTGCAATAACAGTCAATGTTCTTGACCGGCGGGCAATAACATTCGCCCGGATCGAATACGCATCCGGTTCTGCTTTCGCAGGTCTGTTTCCGGTCGGGCAAACTCGGCCCACCGACAGGCGGTCCTGAGAGTTGCACAAAGTCCCGTTCGCAGGCATTGGACGCACTGCGGCATTCGTATCCGCTGACATCACCGCTCTTCTTGTGCAGGGTGCAGGCCGCGGAGGTGACGCAGTCGAGTTCGCTCAAAGCGGTGCAGGACCGGGCGGCGGACTGTCCGGTGACGCTGGCTGCCAACAAGAGCCCCAGAACAGCACCTATCATCAGCCTGACCATGATGCTCCCCCACTTCCCTGTTTCCGTCGGATATCCTAGTGCCCGACGGGAGCGGGTACAAATCACCGCTCAACCCGTTCCATGCCGAGGCTGCCGCAACTTCGTCGGGCAGAAGCGAACCGCCCCCTTTGCTGATCCCGTCATCCTTGGCCGAGCTCTAAGCGAGGCCGAGGATCGATTGGCGGATGCTTCAGATCGTAGAGCCGATAAATGGGTCCTCGCCGTCGCCTTGCGCCGGCAAGGATGACGACGATCGTGTGGCTGGATGCCCGGATCAAGTCCGGGCATGACATCATGAGGAGACAATACGTTTCCCGGAAGCCCGCCAGGGCTGTCCGGGATCGTTCCATACTCCGCCCTGCGTCCGAAACGGCCCCGGATCTCGCTTGCGCTTCGTCCGGGGAACGCATGACGTTCGAGCAGCACACAAAAGTCCGCTTCAGGACGCCTGCGACACGCTCTCGGACTGCCGCCCGGACAGATCGAACACCGGACAGATTTCATGAATTTCGACAGGCGGACCCATCCGCAGGTCAACCGCAATGCTCGGAACGATCGATGCCGGCACCCCGCCGACACTGCCAGCCGAGGCCCGGTGACTGTGACCGCAATAGATGTGCTGTACGTTCCCGTGCCCTGAAACGATGTCGGCAAACTCAACCAGGCAATCCCGGTCCTCGAACTGGAACCGGTAGCGCTCATCCGCTTCCGTTACATCGTACGGCGGATGATGCATGAAGATCACAACCCGCCGGTCGCCGGCCCGGCGCAGAAGTTCCCGGAAATGGTCGAGCCGGGCCCCGCACAGCTGTCCCTTGTTGCTCTCCGTGCTCATCGTATCCAGCATGACCGCATGGAGGCTGTCGCTGAACGGCACCGCATACTGGATGAACTCGGGATGGCAGTCTTCGGGGAGATAACGCGCGAACGCGGAACGCAGGTTGCCGCGATGGTCGCGATTTCCCGGAATGACGAAGAGCCGCGACCGGATGGTCTCGAGAATTCCGGACGCCTCGACATATTCGAGCGGGGTTCCGTTATGCGCGACGTCGCCGGTGTGGACGACGATCTCGGGCGGCCGGTCGAGGCACATGATGTGATTCACGCAACGCAGCAAATCGTCAATCCGGCGGCCGCCGTCTGCGTCAGCGGGAAGGATGTGACTGTCGGAGATCTGTACGATTTGCATGGATGACAAGCGATGCGTTTCTGCGGGAAAAGAGAAAAGACCCGGGCAGGCGGACCAAGGTTGGCGTCATTTCGGTGTTGCGGACAAATGACTATTGAACTTAGATGGAGTCAATGGGCTCGTTGCAAGATATCCGAGACGTCACCACGGACCTGCCGGCATCGGAGATGCTGCGCTATCTGCTCAAAGACCGTTTTCCGAACGATGTGGTCGTGACGGCGTCGCTCAAGTCGTCCAGCATCGTGGTGCTGAAGCTGGTCTCCGAGATCGATCCGACGACGCCGGTGGTGTTCTGTCACCCCACGCCGGTCTTTCCGGAAAGCGAGCAATACCGGTCCGAAATCATCGACCTGCTGGGCCTGACCAACGTCAAGGTGGTGACGGAAAGCGACCCCCTGACAGGCAAGACCCCGTTCTCGTTTACCGAGCGGCTCTGGAACGACGCGTCGGACGGGATGGGCAAGGTTCAGGAAACGATACACCTGCATGACACGCTCGGGCCCTACAGTTGCTGGATCAAGGCCGCCTACCATGACCGGCCCGATGAAGTATCCGCACAGCGGGTGGATATCTACGGCCGCAAGGTGATCGTCGACCCCCTTCGCCGGCGCACGGTCAAGGCAATCGACCAGTTCATGCAGAGCCAGGGGCTGCCCTATCACCCCAGGATCAGCCACAAGAAGAAGACGCTTGCACCGGTCGGCGCGGACGCCCAGGACATCGGCTGCCATTTCTGAGGGCTGCCGCGGTAGCCCGAGCGTCACCATCTCATCTCCGCAGACACGACTTCCATCGCAAATGCACAAATCCGACGCTAGACTGCCGCCCGGGAACAGGACCAGACCAGGAGCGGGAGGGACATCAGGATGACGGAACTCGTACGGCCGCATGGCAGCGATACGCTTAAACCACTCTATGTGGATGATCCGGGCACGCGCAGTGCCCTGGAACAGGAAGCCTCGGATCTTCCCTCGCTGACCATCAGTTCCGCAGCAGCAGCCAACGCCGTGATGCTCGCCGGAGGCTATTTCACGCCGCTGACCGGTTTCATGGACAAGTCGGACGCCCTGTCGGTGGCCGAGACGATGCACACGCGTGACGGCTTGTTCTGGCCGACCCCGGTCCTGAACCTCGTCGAGTCGGTCGACGCAATCGGCGACGCAAAGCGAATTGCCCTGCGCGATCCGAATGTCGACGGCCACCCGGTCATCGCCGTCATGGATGTTGCCGCCATCGAGGAACTCAGCGACACGGAAGCCGAGACCATCATCCGGCAGACCTACGGCACCACCAGCCCCGAGCACCCCGGCGTCGCCGCCTTCGTCTCCGAAGGGCGCTTCGTCATCTCCGGCCCTATCCAGGTGCTCAACTACAGCTATTTCGTCACCGACTTCCCCGACACATTCATGACCGCGGTCGAGATCCGCAATCAGATCGCCGCCAACGGGTGGCGCAAGGTGGTTGCCTTCCAGACGCGCAATCCCATGCACCGGGCCCATGAGGAACTGTGCCGCATGGCGATGGAACGGCTCGACGCCGACGGCCTCGTCATCCACATGCTGCTGGGCAAGCTCAAACCCGGCGACATTCCCGCCCATGTGCGCGACGCGGCCATCCGCAAAATGGTCGAGCTCTATTTCCCCGCCAACAGCGCGATCGTGTCGGGCTATGGCTTCGACATGCTCTATGCGGGGCCGCGCGAAGCCCTGCTTCACGCCATCTTCCGCCAGAACATGGGGGCGACGCACCTCATCGTCGGACGCGACCATGCCGGCGTCGGCGATTACTACGGCGCGTTCGACGCCCAGACGATCTTCGACGAGATTCCGCCCGGTTCGCTGGAGATCGAGATCTTCCGCGCCGACCATACGGCCTATTCGAAGAAGCTGAACAAGGTGGTGATGATGCGCGAGGCGCCGGATCACACGCAGGACGATTTCGTAATTCTTTCGGGCACACGGGTGCGCGAGATGCTGGGCGACGGCATCGCACCGCCGGTGGAGTTCTCACGGCCGGAAGTCGCGCAGATCCTGATCGAGCACTACCGGTCACCCGACGTTCCGGCGGACTAGCGCAGTTCCGCTCTCGCACGGAACACGCCTAGAGTTCGGTGTATTTCGTGGCACTGCCGCGCGATTTGTCGACCGGGTACTTTACCTCGTTGGACCCGATCTTGTCGGCGGCGGCCCGCTGCAGGTCGATTCCCGCCCGCTCGGCGATCAGCAGCAGGTAGAGGAACACATCGGCGCATTCCTCGGCCAGCCTTTGCCGTATCGCACCGCTTTCGACTTCCGCTTCGAAGTCCGCTTCCTTCTTCCACTGTGCCAGCTCGAGCAACTCGCTCGCTTCCAGGTTCAGTGACAGGATCAGGTCCTTCATCGAATGAAACTGCCGCCAGTCACGCGCATCGCGGAATTCGAGCAGCCTGGCGATGATCTCATCGAGCGACGGTCGTTCTTCATTCATGGCAACAGCGATAGCCTCCACCCCAAAAATTCCAGTCAGCAACGAAATCGGCCCGACACCCCACCGCCGGGACGGCGCACTATACCGAAACGCTTCTCCCTTTTGGAAGATGGCTCGCGCGCCGCGACTTGCCGATTCCGGCGCCGGTACGAAACTATTTGGATCAAGCCACGCTTCTGATACCGTGATCACCCTAAGTTGGGGAAAGTCGGCAGTGATTGAGGGGATCACGATGCCGTTGGCGCTGGCCAACTGCACGCCGTCTTAACACTGGTCGAGGGGATCTGATGTTCACCAGCAATCCGTTCGCCGAACTTTCGGCAACCATATCGCCATCCGTCATGCAGACCTACGTGATCATCATGATCTTGCTTGTCGCCGGCGGAACGCTTTTCGACATTCTTCACAAGCGCAGTGCCACATACTTTTTCAACAACTGGCGCAAGGTTCAGGAAAAAGGCGGCAAGGAAATCGGCAGCGGACAGGTCGCGGGACTCGCGGTCCAGACACTCGCATCGGAAGTTCTGACATCGTCCGAATTCTGCAACCCGCATCGCCGCATCGCCCATCTTCTGGGCATGTACGGGTTCCTGGCCTATGTCATCACGACCGCCATTATGGTTTTCGGCTACGCGTCGCCTGGCGCCGCAACGCCCGGTCTTGTGACGTTCCTGTGGTGGCTCGGCGCAATATGCGTGTGCATCGGCGGTTACTGGTTCTGGTTTTTCATCCGTGCCGACGTTTCGGCGGAAGGCAACTCGCCATTCCGGATCATCCGGGCGGATTTGTTCATCCTGTCGCTTCTGGGAAGCGTGACGTTCGGCCTGCTCTGGGCGCTGCTGCAGGGCACAGGCGGTGCGCTGGCAACGATCTTCCTGGGACTCTACCTCATCGCAACAACCGTGCTGTTCGGTTCCGTGCCCTGGTCGAAGTTCTCCCACATGTTCTTCAAGCCGGCGGCCGCGCTTCAGAAGCGCGTCGAAGAGGAAAACGGGACGCGGCGGAACCTGCCCGGCCCGGCCGACAAGCCCGCAAACCTCGGCAGCGCCCGGCGCCTGCCGCAGCATTACTGAACATCATTACAGAATGTACGAAGCACAGACTTCGACTGAGGAGGGAAATTAGCAACATGCCCACTTTCGTCTACATGACCAGTTGCGATGGCTGCGGACACTGCGTCGACATCTGTCCGTCGGATATCATGCATATCGACAAGACATACCGGCGTGCCTACAACATTGAACCCAACATGTGCTGGGAATGCTATTCCTGCGTGAAGGCCTGTCCGCAGAACGCGATCGATGCCCGCGGTTATGCCGATTTTGCCCCCCTCGGTCACAGCGTCCGCGCGCTTCGCGAAGAGGAAAAAGGCACAATCTCCTGGCGTGTCCAATTCCGCGACGGCCGCGAGAAGAACTTCGTCTCCCCGATCCGCACCACACCGTGGGGATCCATCAAGGGCCCGGCCGAATACGACGCCCCCACCAAGGAAGAGCTCTGTAGTCAGGAACTTGCGCATGAGCCGGACGCCCTGAATATCGAAGGCGGCCTGCCCGCACTGCGTCCCGACCAGCTCAAAATTGGTGTGGTCTGATGGGGCTATTTTCACAGAGGAAGACCCACCTCGTCGATTCCGACATTCTCGTAATCGGCGGAGGCATGGCCGGGTGCGGCGCCACCTATGAGTCCCGCTACTGGGGCCGCGACCTGAAAATCGTTTGCGTCGAGAAGGCGAATATCGAGCGCAGCGGCGCCGTCGCCCAGGGGCTCTACGCCATCAACTGCTACATGGGCATGCAGTGGGACGAGAATCAGCCGGAAGACCACGTCCGCTACGCCCGCAACGACCTCATGGGACTGGTGCGCGAGGATCTCGGCTATGACATCGCCCGCCACGTGGACTCGACCGTGCACAAGTTCGAGGAATGGGGCCTGCCCATCATGCGCGACCCGGAAACGGGGCGCTACCAGCGCGAGGGCAAGTGGCAAATCATGATCCACGGCGAAAGCTACAAGCCGATCGTCGCCGAGGCCGCCCGCAAGGCGGCCACGGAAGTCTACAACCGGATCATGGTGACCCACCTCCTTCGGGACAAGACCAAGGCCAACCGGGTTGCCGGCGCCGTGGGCTTCAACGTCCGCACCGGCGACTTCTACGTCTTCCGCGGCAAGGCCGTGATCGTCTGCGCGGGCGGTGCGTCGCACATCTACAAGCCCCGTGCCGTCGGTGAAGGCATGGGCCGGACGTGGTATGCCCCGTGGAGCAGCGCGTCCGCATACGCCCTGCCGATCCGGCTTGGCGCCAAGATGACGCAGATGGAGAACAGGATCGTCCTGACCCGGTTCAAGGACGGATACGGGCCGGTCGGCGCCTACTTCCTGCACCTGAAGACCTATACGGAGAACGTGAACGGCGAGGAGTACGAGTCCACCTGGTACGAGCATACCAAGAACCTTGTGGGCGATTATATCGACCGGCATCCGGTACCGACTTGCCTGCGCAACCACGCCATCCTCGAAGAGGTGAAGGCCGGGCGCGGCCCGATCCGCATGGTGACCAAGGAGGCCTTCCAGGATCCGCACAAGGAAACCGTCGGCTGGGAGAACTTCCTCGGCATGACCATCGGCCAGGCAGTCGTCTGGGCGTCGCAGAACATCGATCCCAAGCACATCAACCCGGAACTGACGACGTCCGAGCCCTATGTCATGGGCTCGCACGCCACCTGCTCCGGCGCCTGGGCGAGCGGACCGTCCGACTACGCGCCCGACGAATACCAGTGGGGCTACAACCGGATGATGACCGTCGACGGCCTGTTCGGTGCCGGCGACACCATCGGCGGAACGGCGCACAAATTCTCGTCCGGCTCCTTTACCGAGGGCCGGATCGCCGGCAAGGCCGCGGTCAACTACGTCAACGACCTCGGCACCGACCATCCGGAGGTCAGCGAGGCGGAGTACGAGGACCTCAAGAAGGTCGTCTACCAACCGATGGAGAACTACGAGATCGGACGCAACGAGATCGTCGCGGGCACGGTTTCACCGAGCTACATCCTGCCAATCCACGGCCTGCAGCGTCTCGAGAAGCTGATGGACGAATATGTCGGCGGCATCAGTTCCCACTACACGACCAACACATGGATGCTGAACCGCGGACTCGAACTGCTCGGACTGCTTAAGGAAGACATGAACTCTATTGCGGCCGAAGACCTCCATCAGTTGCAGCGGGCCTGGGAACTGCATCACCGTGTCCTGGCCTCGGAATCGGTGACGCATCACACCATGTTCCGGGAGGAAACGCGGTGGCCGGGCTACTACTACCGGGCCGACCATCCGAAGCTCGACGACGAGGACTGGCACTGCTTCACCGTGTCCCAGTACGACGAGGAGTCGGACAGCTGGGAGATGGAAAAGGCGCCGGTCTATCACATCATCGACTGACGGGGCGGTCCCCGGCGGCTAGGCCACCTTCCTGACCGGATCGAAGGTCTTGATCATGTCGATCGCCGGCAGAGCGATACCGCTGGCCAGCTCGACAGCCGTGTTTCCGGTCTTGGTATAGGCGAGAGAACGGTAGAACGGCACGCCGGACAGCATGGCCGTCAGCGCAACGCTGCGATGGCCTGCGCTCAGGATGGCGCATTCGATGTGGGCCATGATTGCGCGGCCGATGCCCTGGCGCGCCCGGTCGGGGTCGACGAAAAAGCCGCGTATCCGGGGAATGGCGTCGACGGCCGCGGGCGAAGCCTGCTCGTAGTGCGGCGTGCGGACGCTCCAGCCGCCGCACCCCACGATCACCCCGTGATCCACGGCGACGAAGTAGGTCCCGTCGTCAATGAGGGCCATGTCGAGGGTGCCGATCTCGAAAATATAACTCTCGATCTCGTGCTCGGTGTAGAAGCCCCGGCCCAGCTCCCATACGCAACGGACCTGCAGGGCCTCGATCGCATCCGCCTCTTCGGTTCTTGCCTGCCGGCATCTCCATCTGGTCATTGAATCGCTCCGTGCTGATCGAACAGTGTCGCAACGCTAACCGGCCAAATGTCCACGATCCGGAGCTGTGGATGTATGCAGAGCCGGCGCCCCATTCAATGGCGGCCAGCGGCATTGTGGTGAAGTTTCAGTTCGGCGGGATGCTGCCGACGAGCTCAGGCCGGCCCTTGCCGTCGAGACGGAAGACCTTGGCTTCGCCCGACTCGACCCAGCCGCCCGTCATGGCGGAAATGGTGACCTGATGGGTGACCAGGATCACCGGCCGGTCTGTGCCCTTGCCGAGGCGTTTGATGAATTCCTCCAGAGCGGCAAGATTACCGGCCCGGTCCTGGGGACGCTGGAAGAACGAATTCAGCGCGGGCAGTTCCCGGACCGGCCCGAGCCCCAGCAATTCGGCCGTCTCCATGCAACGGCACCACTGGCTTGAATAAACGGCTGCCTTTTCCACCCCGGCCTTGCGCAGGCGTTCGCCGAACCGCCTGGCCTGCGCCCTGCCCTCGTCGTCGAGATTGCGCTGCGTTTCGCAGTCTCCAATCCTGAATTCCGGTGGATCGCCTGTGCCCGGCGCACGCGAATGGCGCATGACGACAAGGAAATCGCCGGACTTGAGCTGCTCGACCGGGAAACGCTTCGATTCGGCGGAAACCGGGCCCGCGGCCAGAGTGAATAGTCCCACCAGAGCGGCGGCAACTGCCCGGCGGAGCGGGTTTGTCATCCCTGTTCGTATACTCATTTCACCACTCTACCAGATCAGGGCGGGCCAGAATCAGACCGGATGTGTCTCAATTCGGAACATATCCCGCATGGTGGCAGAAGACGATTGGCGCATTACGCCACACCTTCGCCGCAATTTGCCCCTAAATCGCGCGCTCACACACACGCACGCAAACCCGTATTTCCCGGAAAACCTAGACTTTTCCAGCATGCCGAGGCACTGGCCCTCATCTTGCGTAACGGACCGTGCAACCTGAACGACCCCGGAGAGGCCAATGTTCAAGCATCCCAAAGCGGTGGGGGCCGCACTTTTCGTCTTCGCACTTGCCGGCGCGGCGCCGGCTTCGGCAGAAACGCTCTCGGCGGGCGCCATAAAGAAACTGTTTCCCGGCACCTACCAGGCCCGTGTTGACGGCCATACGGTCACGATCCGGGCACGCGCCAACGGCACCATGACAGGCTCTGTCATGATCGCGAGCGACAAGGGCCGTTGGTGGGTCAAGGGCAATGCGCTCTGCGTGAAGTTTTCGAGCTGGGGTGACGGCAAGACGCGCTGCGGCGCGATCAAGCGCGCGGGCAGCTGGTATCAGGCCATCAAGGGCGGAAAGGTGGCCCTGAAGTTCCGTCCCTATGCTCAAAAGGTCGCGGCACACACACCCGGCGGCTGAACGCATCTTCGGCACAGCACAAGACTCAGTATGAGACCCCGGGCCTGTCCCGGGGTTTTGCTTTTGAACGGGTCGCAAAGAAAAATGCCCCGGCGGGATCCGCCGGGGCAATGCCGCTAGAGGGGTTTAGCAGGCTTAGTACCAGTACTTCTCAGCACTGGAGAAGCGGTAACCGTCCCAACGGCGGTCCCGGGGATCGCCGAACTTGCTGGAGCGGAATCCGTGGCGTGCCGGTGCGGCGGCCGGTGCGACCGAATGGGTCTTGCGAGCCGAGCGGTGATGCTTGCGCGCCTTCGAAGCGGCCTTGCGCGGCTTCGGCAGCAGTACCGTGTCGATGACGTGAATGACGCCGTTGGATGCGGTCACGTCGGCGGCAACCACACGGGCACCGTCAACCGTGACGCCGCCGCCCGACTTGACGACTTTCAGCGTGCGGGCCGACGAGTTCAGTGTCCGTACAGGTGTGCGGCCGCCGGGGATCATGTTCGCCGTCAGTTTACGCGGCAGGACATGATAGGTCAGGATAGCGACCAGCTTGTCCTTGTTCTCGGGCTTCAGCAGGCTTTCAACAGTGCCTTCCGGCAGCTTGGCGAACGCCGCGTCGGTCGGCGCGAAGACGGTCAACGGACCGTTACCCTTCAGCGCGCCGGCAAGTCCGGCGGCCTGTGCCGCGGCGAGCAGCGTGTTGAACTGGCCGGCGCTTGCCGCCGTGTCCACAATGTCCGCGGCCTTTGATGATGCCGTGCTCAGGCCGATGGCGACCGCAGCAACAGCGATGATCCGGGTGAATTTCATTGATCAGCTCCCAGTTGCAAAAAAGAATTCGTGGCTGTTGGCAAAAGCAATTGGAAGCCGGCTTTCCAATGCTTGTGACGAGAATTACGCGCCGTCGCTGCCGCCGGATCAGATTTTTTCGCCAGAGTTTCAATTGATCGCCTCTGACCGCGCCGGGACCCGCCTGCCCGCTTGCAGTCTTCGGATTTTCTCGGGCATATAGAATACGAACGGGCGGCACGGATCGCGGCCCGTAAATCCTCGCCTCTTCGGGCAAACACATTCAGCCAAAGGCCGCCGCTTACGATGGCCACATCGCCTGCCGCAACAAAGTTTCCCCTGCCGGCAATCGCCATGGCACTGGCGATCGGTGCCGGGGGTGGCGCCCTCGCCTCGGCCGCTGGCGTCCCCCTGCCCTGGATGCTCGGATCCATGGGCGCCTGCCTTATCGCTACGCTCTGCAACCTGCGGCTCACGGTTCCGATCCAGGTGATCAACCCAATGCGGGTCATTCTCGGGGTGCTGCTCGGCAGCACGCTGACGCCGGAACTGCTGTCACAGGCCCGCGAGATGGCCATCAGCGTGGCGCTTCTGGTGCCCTACATCGTGGCGGCGTCCCTGGTCGGATTCTACTATTTCACCCGGATCGGCGGCGTTGACCGCAGCACGGCTTTCTTTTCGGCAACGCCCGGCGGCATGTACACCATGACGGCCTATGCCGACGATATCGGCGCAGACGCATCCCGCGTCGCGCTGATGCAGGCCGCTCGCGTCGTCATCGTCGTCATGACCCTGCCCTTCGCAATCCGGTGGCTTGCCGGCGGTGACAGCGGTGCCGTCGCACCACTCATGCAGGGGCGGATCGCAGACATCGCACCGCTTGACGCCGTCGTGCTCACGGTCTCGGCGCTTGCCGGCTGGGCGGCGGCTTCGGCGGCACGCCTGCCCGGAGCGGCGATCGTCGGCCCGATGTTCGCAAGCTCGGTCCTGCATCTGACCGGCCTGAGCCTGATCCATCCGCCGGTGATCCTCGTCATCGTCGCGCAGGTCGTTCTCGGCGCTTCGATCGGCGCCCGGTTCTCCGGCATAGGTCCCGCCGAGATCCTGCGCGCGATCATCGTCTCCACAGGTTTCGTGAGCCTGATGATGATCATCACCGTGATCATCGCACTGTGCGCGCTGTGGCTAACCGACGTGCCGCTGTTCGCCGGGATCCTGGCCTATGCACCAGGCGGCCTCACCGAGATGAGCCTGGTTGCCTTCGGGCTTGGCTTCAATGTCGGTTACGTGGCGACCCTGCATTTTCTCAGGATCATGCTCATTACCTTTGCGGCTCCTCTCCTGTTCCGCATACTCAGGATCCAGAAGCCGGCAGTGCCTGAAACCAGGGAAAAGAGCGGATGAAGATCGACCATTTCGTACTCACCGTCACCTCGATCGAGGCAACCTGCACGTTTTACGAACGCGCGCTCGGCATGAAAGCCGTCACCTTCGGAGAAGGACGCACCGCGCTTTGTTTCGGGGAACACAAGATCAACCTGCACGAGGCGGGACGCGAGTTCGAGCCGAAATCGCGCGTGCCGACGCCGGGATCGGGAGACTTCTGCCTGACCACGGACACGCCTCTCGACGAGATCGCCGAGCACCTCACCGCCTGCGGCATTGCCATCGAGGAAGGTCCTGTGCCGCGCACCGGAGCGACCGGGCCGCTGACATCTGTCTATATCCGCGATCCCGACGGCAACCTGGTCGAAATCTCCAACCGGGATTAGCGCGCGAGCAGACCTATTTGCCGGCCGCCTCGGTGGCGATTGTCAGGAACAGGTCGTCGAGTTCCTCCGCGAGAGCTTTGAGCTTGTCGCCACCATCGTCCATGTAGGGGGCAAATACCGACGACGGGGTCTTGTAGGACAAGGTCGCCTTACCGTCGGCTCTTTCGGTTACGTAAAGCCGGATCGGCGCTTCGATGCCTGCGTCGATGCTGGCGTCCAGCATGCGCACGGCGAAGCGTGGATGGTAAAGGCCGATCACCATATTGCCGGGAATCGTCTTGTTGAGAACGCGCTTGGCGCCAACGGTCGCGGATGCTCGCGTGACAATGCCGATCTTGTTGGCCTTGGCCGCCGCGTCAATGCGCTTGATGAGATCGCCATAGGAATGGCCGGTCTCCTTGACGACCCAGCCTTCGCGCATAAAACCGTCTGCTGTCGCCGGCGCGCCGGCGATGGCGAGAAAAAGAATAAAAAGGCAGGCGCCTATGTAGTTAGGAGTGTTACGCATGACTGTGAATTTCCCCGCTGAATGACAGTGAAGCCGATGCGGAGTGCTCCGCACACGCATGGTCGGAATGTATCGATGTCGGGTCAAGTCACGAGGCGGTGATCCCGACCCGAGACTCCGGTCACACGGGCCGTATCAGAACCTCGACGCCCGTTCAGCAAGGCGTCTTCTCAATCCTGATGCGATCATCCTGGCATCCGATTGAAGTTGCTCCAGCGTCGCATTGGCAGCGGCGGCCGGCTCAAGCGAAAAGACCGTGTTCGGCGTATCGTGGCCGGGACAGCACAGGCTCACGCGCCACGGGCAGGAGATTGTCCTGTCGAACTTAAGTTGAGCCAGGACGTCAGCGAGCACCCTGACGTGAGATAGGCATTCACAGCAGAACCAGACGCTGGGCGCTCGAAAAAGCTCACCCGACGGATCGAGATGCCCTTCGCACGACCAGATCGGTTCGAATGCGCGCGTTGCTTTCAGTTCGAAGACAAGCGGCACGATAGCGTCCTCGATCGGGAATGCACCGTCGCTTGTCAGCGCAACCGGAGCGGACGGACAGGCCGCGGTACAGGGTCTGCTCTTTGCTTCCGGGCAATCAGGCCGGCAGACGGGTCCGCGCAGGCGCTCGCAATCCGCCAGACGCGCAATATCGCTTTCAAACCGCGCACGCCGTGCACGGTCAATCTCGGGAAGTCCTAGCCGCATCGGAACCAATGATGCCGCAGAAGCGTAAAGCCGGACTTAATCGGCGCCAATCCGTGCCGTAGTGCCGAAATACCGGAAAAAAGCGGATTCCAAAAAAGTTGCCGACTGTTTGAACCTTCGCCGGGGCCACCGCGACAAACCTCTCACAGGCACCGTTGGTCACGGTCCTCCTCTGCCTGATACCGATGGCGGGACCGACCAGACAAGGGCGCGGCATGTTCGTTTGCGTTGGATGCCGAATGCCCCCCGGCGGCATGCAACCTGCTGCATGCGTCGCCGCCGCCTAAGCCGCCGGCCGCGCCCGGCAGCCGTGGCAGGTCGTCCCGTCCGCGTCACCCCCGGAGCGCTGCCCTCCGGGGGTGATTGCCCTTCAGGCTTCCAGTTCGCTCTTCAATGTCAGGAATTTCAGCAGGTCCGACAGGGACAGGACTCCGACTAGTTCGTTGTGGGATACGACCATGAGTTTGCGGGTGCCGGTCCGAGCCATCATGCGAAGCGCCTCATGCGCGTCTGCTGGCGGTATCGTCGTGTTGTCCGTGCTCACCGGCTCGACAAGATTGCGGACGGGAATGTCCGCCCATTGTTCGCGCGGCAGGAATTTGGCCTTGCTGGCCGTGATGAAACCGATCAGTCCCTTGTCATCGACGACGGGAAATCCGCTGTGGTGGCGGCCAAGCACGTAATCCTCGACAAACTGCTCCACGGAGATGTCGGCGGGCACGGTGACGGGATTGGTCGTCATGAAGCGGCTGACCGGCAATCCGGACAGGGCGCGACGGGTCACGAACTGACTGCGAGCAGCGGAGGCTGCACCGCGCAGGAAGAGGCCAAGCACGATCTGCCACAGGCCGGCGGTCGGGTTGCCCGTTGCCACGAGGATTATGCCGAGAACGATGAGGACCCAGCCGAACACTTCGCCCAAACGCACCGCGAGCCGGGTGGCCACATCCAGGTCGTCTTTCAGCCACCAGACTGCGGAGCGGAACATGCGGCCGCCGTCCAGCGGGAAAGCCGGCACGAGATTGAACACGGCCAGCAGGAGATTGACGAAGGCCAGATACCGCAACACGGCGATCAATGGCGCTGACTCAGAGATTGCCGAGACGCCAAGCCCGAGCACCCAGAAAACCGCCGCCAGGACGAAGCTTGCCGCAGGGCCTGCGGCGGCCATCCAGAACTCGGCGGCCGCGTTACCGGGCTCCTCTTCGAGCTCGGCCACGCCGCCGAACAGGAAAAGCGTGATCCCGCGGATCGGCAGGCCGTACCGGCGTGCGACAAATGAGTGGGACAACTCGTGCAGGATCAAAGACAGAAACAGGCCCGCCGCACCGGCAATACCCATCTGCCAGTAGACCGACACCGACAGTCCTGGTGCCGCGTCCGGAAAATAGTTGGACGACAGCGACCACAGCACAAGCAGCGCCAGGGGAACCCAGGTCACATCCGCCTGGATCCTGAAACCGCCGAGGGTTCCAAGGGTGAACTTCGCACCGAACATATATTGCTCCTTGTTGCCGCTCCCGGGTGCCCTTGGACCGGCGAAGCATTTGTCGCAGGGTAATTTGAGCAGATTGTGGCGCGTGTATACGTTGACTTGAATCAACCAGAGCGTGTTGTAGAATTTTGCTGCCAACCCTCGAAATTTGAACGGTCAGGACGCCGAGAGGCACACCACCCTGTCATCCTTGGCCGAGCAATTGCGAGGCCGAGGATCCATTGGCATCGCTGCGGATCGAAGAACCGGTAATTGGATCCTCGCCGTCGCTCACGCTCCGGCAAGGATGACAAATGAAATGCGGAGCTTGAGCCCGCCGCTTACGCCGCCGACAGTTCCTTGGAAATCCGCTTGGCCGGCGCAGCGAGCGTGGCTTCATAGGCCTCGACGAGTCCGGGCACGGCCATGTCGAGCCTGTCCTCCTGCCACATCAGCCTGCGGCACAGGCCACCGATCATCGGCACCTGACCGGTATTGGCCTGGAGGAAGGCGCGTGCGGCGCGTTCAATGCGTGCCGCCAGATCCGGCCTGATCATCCGCAGCGTTTTCTGGGCCGCAGTCAGGTCACGGCAGAATGACGGCGGCTCGTCGATCTGCCTGCGGTGATCACCGGTGAGAAGATTCGACAGCGCCTGCATCGGCAGGTCCGGATTGGAGACGTTGTCCTCCATGTAGGCCAGCAGGATGCGATGTTCGGGGAACAGATCCTCGGACGCCATCAGCGGGCCGATGGAAGCATGAAATTCGTTGCGGTAGCGGTCCACCATCTCCAGGCGGCCGGCCGGTCCGGCAATCGCCTTGGCGAGACACCAGATGGCAACGAAGGCAACGGCGGCATAAACAAGAATCATCTCTACTCCCCCAATTCAAGGTGCGCCGGTCACCGCGATCCCTGCCTCGCCCGACGCGGGATCCATGCTTGGCGAATATGGTTAACGAGGCGTTACCGGATGCTTTGCGAAAGCCGCTAGAGCCAATATTGTTGCGCTCCTGCAACGCCGGTCGCGGGCTGGTGGCCTCGACCGTCTCCAAGCACAGGACAGTTCACATGAATTTCGATGAGTTCCGCAGCCAGGGCCACGCGTTCGTCGACTGGATGGCCGACTATCTGGAGAACGTCGAGGACTATCCGGTTCGCGCCCAGGTGAAGCCCGGCGAGATCGCCGCCCGGCTCCCCGATCAGCCTCCGGCCGCCGGCGAGCCCATGACCGCCATCTTCGAGGACTTCAAGCGGGATGTGCTGCCGGGCATGACTCACTGGCAGCATCCGAACTTTTTCGCCTACTTCACCGCCAATGCCAGCCCGCCGTCCGTGCTTGCCGAGATGCTCACCGCCACGCTGGGCGCCCAGTGCATGCTTTGGCAGACATCGCCGGCCGCGACGGAAATGGAAACCAAGGTGCTGGACTGGGTCCGGCAAATGGTCGGCCTGTCCGAAGGCTTTCGCGGCGTCATACAGGATTCGGCGTCCGGCGCCATCCTGTGTGCGATTCTGACAGCACGGGAGAAAGCGACCGGCTGGGCAGCGAATGCGCAAGGGTTGAAGACAACCGCACCACTCGCAGTCTACACCTCCGGCGAAACGCATTCGGCGACGGAAAAAGGCGTCAAGATTGCCGGCCTTGGCGCGGAAAACCTGCGCAAGATTGCTGTCCGGGACGATTTTTCGCTCGATCCGGCCGCACTCAAGGCCGCGATCGAAACCGACATCGCGAACGGCGTCGTGCCGGCCTGCGTGATCGCATCCGTCGGTGCCACCGGCGTCGGCGCCGTCGATCCGTTGCGGGAGATCGGCGAGATCTGCCGCGCGCATGACATCTTCCTGCATGTGGATGCAGCCTGGGCCGGCAGTGCCCTGATCCTGCCGGAAGAGCGCTGGATGATCGACGGCATCGAGCATGTCGACAGTTTCGTGTTCAATCCGCACAAGTGGCTGTTCACCAATTTCGACTGTGCGGCCCATTTCGTGCGCGACCCGGACGCCCTGGTGCGCACCCTGTCGATTCTGCCGGAGTTCCTGAAATCCCGCGAAGCCGGACAGGTCATCGACTATCGCGACTGGTCGGTGCCGCTCGGACGCCGCTTCCGGGCGCTCAAGCTGTGGTTCGTGATCCGCTCCTACGGTGTAGAGCAGCTCCAAGAGATGGTGCGCGCTCACATCGGCTGGGCGGGAGAGCTCGAAGGCTGGGTGAAGGACGCACCGGACTTCGAACTGACGTCACCGCGACGGCTGGCACTGCTGTCATTCCGGTACCGGCCGGAAGGGATCGATGACGAGGCGGTACTCGATGCCCTGAACGAGCGCCTGCTGCATGCGCTCAACGACGGCGGCCGCGTCTACCTGACCCAGACGCGGGTCAACGGGCAGTACGTGATCCGCTTCAATATCGGCCAGACCTACACGACGCGCGATCATATCGAGAAGGCCTGGGCCCATATCACGGACACCGCGCGGGCGCTCAGTGCGGAAGGAACGGCGTCGGATGGCTGAACGCTGGCGCGATGGCGACAGGCCGGTTCCTGAAGACCTATCTCGGGTCTCCCGCGCACCGCACACTTGTCAAAGAATTCGGCTTCTCGGATGCGGATGTCGACCTGGTCGCATCCTGACCGGCACCGATACGGTAACTCTCTGACATTGCAGGACTGTTTCGCCTGAATGACCGTTAACGCTCTACCGCCCAACCGCGCGCAGCAAAATAATCACAGGCCAACACTCTTAATACAATTGTAGTAAACGTGACTCGCCCCGGGCACACCCATAGCCGCATTTTCTGATTTTATTTCAATGTTTTACATGCATTTTCTGCACTCAACCACACTTAACCAGTGCTCAGAAAACGCAAATAAAACGCGGAAATTAACTTAAACTGTTTAGGTTACCATTCAGTCTTCATAGCGTACCCGGGATCAATATGCATCATTCGCCTCCGGTACAAAAGAATACCGATCACATTGAGTACGTGAGTTAGGAGGCGAAAATGACCACACTCAACCTTGGTATCGACATTGCGGGTTTTGATCTCGATCACGTCAGCCTGGTGCTGTCTGTTCGCGACGGCGACTCCGGCAAGGTCTCGTCGGCATCGACACTGCACATGACGCTGCCGGAACTGGATGCTTTCGTGAAAGCTCTGGGCGCAGACAAGGCCGACATCGACCTGAGCACTGTCCAGCGCAACGGTATTGAAGTCGACCCTTCGCAGGCGAATGACGATCGTGCATTCGACGGCGAGAAGTCGAATGGCCGCCGGGATGCCGAAATCATCGAGCACTCCGAAGCGGTCCGCAAGCGTCAGGCAGCCGGCTAATCCAGCCGGCCAAGCCGAATGGATGACCGGGCGCCACCAGCCCCGCCGACAGTTCCCAGCCCCCTAGGGAATCAAAGCGGGTCGGGTTGCGCACCGGCAACCAGTTTCAAGAAGCAGCAACCGCTCGAACCAAAAACCAGGACACGGGCCATCCCCGGTGCAGGTGTTGGAGCGTCAAATGGCCAAACAGAAATTTGAACTGAACATATCCGAATTCGACCTGGACAAGGTCGGGGTCAATCTTTCGGTGGGCGAGCCTGGAGAAGGCCGCGGTTCCGAGTCTTCCCTTAAAATGACGGCGACGCAGCTCTCCGTGCTCGCGAAGGCGCTCGGCGCGAAGAAGTCGGACGTCCAGATCATCACCGGTCTCGCCGGTGGTGAAAAATCGGAGTCGCCCGAAGACACCGACGCTGAAAGCGATACGCCGGTGTGTGCCGACGACGAGCGTCCTGCCTAGGACGACGAGCCTGTCGAGGACGACGCCGCGATCGAGGAAGCCGTCGCTCCGGACCACGCCGAAGAAGACGACTCCGTAAACGAACCCTCCGTGGACGATATCGCGGATGATGAAGATCTTCTGGTTGCCGCGTCCGCGGACGAAGAGCCTGTGGACGTTCCGGAGGACGACGACGAAGGCCGTGACCGCGGATACGACGACGAAGACGATGAATATCCGGAAGACGGATATCCGGAAGAGGACTATGCCGGCGACGTTGAAGCCGAAGAAGAGTTCGCCGCAGCCGCCGGTTACAAAGGCGACCGCAACAGTGACATCTTCGACGATCCGGATATCGATCTGAACGATCTGCAGGACCTTGAGGAGCGTTACCTGGCCGCCCGGCTGCGCGACGGCGAAGGGCCTGCGCCGAGCACCAGCGGTCTCCTGGGCGGCTTGCGGCAGAGTCTCGAGTCGGCGCTTAACATGGGCAACGACTCCGATGAACCCCGTCCCAAGGTGCGCCGGGGCAGCAAGAACCCGCTTGTCCGGGATCTTATCCGGCGTCACATCCGCAATCGCGGCTGGGAGTAATTCCAGCCGCCGAGACCGGCTTCAGTATTCCAGACGTCCGTACAGGTCGTCGAACGGCACCATGACGTTCTTGCGGTAAGCCGGGCGCTGCTGGAGCCGTTCATACCACGCCTCGACGTGAGGCACGTCCGGGCGGTCAATCTCCAGATTGAAATAGCGGTAAAGGTGCGTTCCCGCGGGGATATCCGCAAGGGACAGTGATTCACCCAGCATATACGCTCGCTCCTTGAGCAAGGCATTGAGAAGCCGGAAATGGGCGGCGCGCCGAGCGATGCTCTGCCTGATGGCCTCCGTGTTCCGCCGCTCTTCCGGCGTCCGGTAGAAGCCCCAGAAAACGCCCATGAGGAATGCTGGCTGCAGCGTCGTCTGTGACCAGTCCATCCATTGGTCGGCTCTTGCGCGCGCGGAAGGATCGTCCGGCCAGAACCGGCCCGCCGAATACCGCGCAGCCAGATACCTCAGGATGGCATGAGATTCCCAGACCACGGTGTTCCCGTCCCGGATGACGGGAACCTTCCCGTGCGGGTTCAGCGCCCGGAACTCAGGCGTATCCAGACCGCCGAAACGCCCGCCGACCTCGATGTGCTGATGCGGAATGCCGAGCTCGTCGACCAGCCACATGACTTTCTGCAGGTTGAACGAACTGCGCCGTCCCCAGATGGTCAGCATCGTTTTCCACGCCTTTCGAGGATCCCGCTAGGGACTCTTGTCAGGAATTCCGCCATGCTTCGATTATTGGCCCGTTTGACTCAACGACATAACAGATTGGGGGAGATCAATGAAACACGGGAATGCCTTGCGTCTGGCGGTCATTTCAGGAGCGTTCGCCGCCGCCCTGCTCTCCGGCTCGGCCAGGCCGGCCATGGCGATTGACTGCATGCTCGGAGAGGTCCGGTGGTTTGCAAGCAATTTTGCGCCGCGCGGCTGGGAGCTTGCACACGGCCAGACGCTGCAGATAGCCCAGAACTCGGCGCTGTTTTCGCTGCTCGGAACGATGTATGGCGGCGACGGTCGGACGACCTTCCGGCTGCCCGACCTGCGGGCCCGGCATCTTATGGGCACCGGGACAACGAAATCTGGAGGGAGTCTCCGGCCCGGCGATCGCCGCGCTTACCGTGTCGGTAACACCAAAGGCGGCAAGGAGCAGTATGCCGCTCCGTCCCTGGCGCTCAATCCCATCATCTGCATGGTCGGTGTCTTCCCGAGCCGGAACTGACCGAACGTCAGGGTGCCTCCAGCCAGTCGGCCGGACCGCCGATCTCGGGCCTGAAATAGGCGATCATGCGGCCGTCCGGCCCGGCCTGCGCGGCCGCGGCCCATGGTGCGACGCCGTGGAGGGCCAGCCTGTGAACCAGGTAGGCTTCACCGGGAGCCGCAGCGACCTCGACGCGCTGGCACTCGTCGAAGATCCGGCGGCGCGCAGCGTGATAGATGTCGGTGATGTCCAGATCCCCCCAGGTGTCCGGCGCGCGGCCCTCGTAGGCGTCGCGGAAACTCGCACGGATGACCTCGTGCGAACCGTCCCAGATGACGAACGGTGAGGCATCGGCGTCCGCCTCGACCATGGGGATGCCCAGCAGGAACCCATGGTATTCGCGCAAATGTCGGCGGCGGCCGGGTCCCTCCGGCAGCAGCCCGTCGACATGCGCCGCGTCGCGTTTCTGCCGGTACCGGAATGCCGGTTCGGGCTCGGACTCCATGGGCCGCGGATATCCGGGATAACAGACCGAGATCTGTGCCGGTTCCCAACCGAAAGCCCTCAGCCCCAGGTGTTCGTGTATGAAATCGACAGCCGGTCCGGTCAGTCCCACGCCGCCCGGAACCGCGCCAGCGCCGTCATTGCCGAGGATGTTCACGCCGGCAAACCATGTGCCGCCGCAGCGCAGCCATTCGGCGTTGGCCGGGTCGGCAACGGCCGCCCGCGCGGCCGGCAGTGTCCGGCTCACCCAGTCCGCCAACGCGGGGTCGAACGGGAACCGGCACCAGCCGCGCTCGAAGAAAGCCTGTTTCAGGTTGTTCGGCTGAATGTTCATGGCGAACACCCATGCCGCAGGCCGGGCTGAATTGTCCAGACAATATCGCCCCGAAACCAGCCGCGCGGATTCTCGCCATCCGGGAATGCGAGGGGCGGTACTGTGGACAGGGGCCGCGGGCCTCCCTACGCTTGGATCCGGCTGGGCGTAACTGAAAACAATAAAGGAGACCGGGGGATGAAATCCGCGATTACTCTGAGCGCCGCACTGGCACTCGCAATTTCTGTCGGATTACCGGCACATGCAGCAAACGACGCACCGCTGACCGAGAAGTGGGCACCCAGCGAATGGGGTGCCGACGACAAGGCCGGCGCCGTAAACCGCACCACGCCGGAAATCGTGCTCAAGGCCGTCGGACTGGTCAAACAGGGCAAGGTGGCAACGCTCGGCAAGGTCTATGCCGGCGATGCACCGGCATTCGGCAGCCGCGGCTGGCGCATGACGATCCCGGGCCTGCCGACGGGCGGGCCGTTCGGCAAGCATGAGCTGATGTACAACGACGAATATGTCTCGACCGAGATCGGCCAGATCGGCACCCAGTTCGACGGACCCGGCCATATCGGCGTGCGGACGTCCGAGGGCATGTATTTCTATAACGGCCGCTTCCTCGCCAAGGAAAAGGGCATCAGCGCCTACGGCATGGGCCCGCTCGGCGTGGAGCACGTCGCTGAAAAGGGATACGTATGCCGCGGGGTTCTGCTTGACGCGGTGGCCTATCGCGGCGGCACCCTGCCGATCCCGGACAGCAGGAACAGCCCCGGTATCGTGACCGACAAGGACGTTCAGGAGATGGTCAAGCGCCAGGGCATCGCGCCGATCGGCGAAGGCGACTGCGTCTTCCTGCATACCGGTCACGGCGACCTGTGGCATCCGAAGGACTGGGACAAGTTCGATGCCGCGGAGAAGGCCGAGCGCGTCAAGACGTTCAACTCCGGCGAACCCGGCTTCGGGATTTCGGCATGCAACTTCATTGCCGACAGCAAGGCGATCCTTCTCGGCGCCGATGTCTGGGCTGTGGAGGCCGTGCCGGGCGAAAACGCGGCCGATCCGTTCGAGTGCCACGTCCAGATGCAGACGCGGCGCGGGATCTGGTTCCTGGAGAACATGGACCTGAGCCAGCTCGTCGCCGACAAGGCCTACGAGTTCCTGTTCGTCTGGTCGCCGCTGAAGATCAAGGGCGGCACGGGATCCCCGGGCAACCCGGTTGCGCTATACTGAGATCGGCAGGTGCATCAAATCCGGTGGCGGTGTTTCGCCACCGGCACCCGAGACCCGATGGGAGGGGATACCGCATGTTCAGCTCTCTCTCTGGCGACTCAGCAAATCGCCGGCGTTTGCGGACAGCGATTCTCGCCCTGTCGGGGCCGATGGCCATCGGCCCGTTTTCCGTGCCGGCAGCGGCGGATCCCGGTCTGTTCCGTGACAATGCGGTAGCGGCGGTCAGCTTGTCAGAGCACGCGGAGAATGCAGCGGCCGGATGTCCCGTCGTCACCGACATGATGGAGGCGCGGCCCACCGCCGAAAACTGGGACGTCGGCCGCATGAAGCCCCGCAATCGCTTCGCCAGCCAGTCCGCCAAACGCAAGGAAGGCAAGGCCGCACTCGTCATTTCGCTTGATCGCCAAGACGCGACCAACGGCAGCAGCGGGTACAAGCACGAACTGCGGATCGCCAATTCCAAGCGGTGCGATTTCGGCCGCGAAGTCTGGTACTCCTTCTCCTTCCGCATCGAAGGAAAGTATCCCAGAACCGGCTCGACGCGATGGGTGATCACACAGTGGAAGGAGGAGACCGGCGGCAGCCCGTTCCTTGCGCAGCGGTTCGACAACGGTGTCTTCCACATTTCCGTCCAATGCGACAGGAAACGGGTGATCGTGGCCCAAGCCGCCGGAGACTACGATCGCACGCAGGCCTTCGCACAGGACGCGTCCGGAATTGACGTCTACCGCGACGCGATCATGCGGCTGAGGGTCGAGCGGCTGCCGTTCATCGCGAAGCCTGAGAATTACGGGAAACCGGAATGTGTCCGCGTGGAGCCGTCTAAAGACCCCATTCTCCCGGATCCGTCCCGGCGATGGGTCGACATGCGCTATCGCGTCAAGGGCGACCGGAACGGTAACGGCATTATCGAGGTGTGGGCCGACGGCCGCCATATCGTCCGTGTCACCGGCAAGATCGGCAATGACGATTTCGGTGGCCCGACCCAGTATTTCAAGGTCGGGCACTACCGGAACACCGACAATGCATTCAGGTGGTCCAAGCTCTATTTTGACCGCTTCAAACGCGGCCGGAAGCGGGCGGACGTGGACTGACCGGCATCGCCCGTGCGGTTGCGCTACGCCGGGCGTCCATCCTCCGCGGCGAGGCGCTCGGCGAGGACATACCAGTGCCAGCGGCCAGCCCGCTAGTGGAGCGGGTAAGGACAGCCCTGACGGGCTTCCGGGAAACGGTATATTTTCTTGGCGTCATCCTCGCCGAAGCGACGGCGAGGATGGCCAGCGGGGCATAGAACACATTTGTCATTCCCGTCCCCGATCAAGTCGGGGACCGGCTCCGGCGGGAATCCAGTGCCAAGTATCTGACGCTGAGTTTTTTTTGCTCCTGGATGCCCGCCTGCGCGGGCATGACGGATGGTATGGGGCGGCAATCCCGTTCCCAGGACGAGCGCGAGCGAGGTCCGGGGCCGTAGGGAACTGGTGCCTGAGTATGGAACGGTCCCGGGCTGCGCTGTCGCGCACCCGGGAAACGGCCTGGTGCGATTCAAGATTGTTCGTTCCCCGGACGAGCGATAGCGAGCTCCGGAGCCGTAGGGAACTGGTGCCTGAGTATGGAACGGTCCCGGGCTGCGCTGCCGCCCACCCGGAAAACGTCGAGTTGTCCGGGCGTCATCTTTGTCGACTGCGGTGTCTTCGTTCGTTAGCTGTCGTGCTGCCACCGGTACCGGATATCGGGCATCTTCTCCTCGTTGCGCTTTCCGTCGGTGAATTCGATCGCCAGGAACCCGTGCCGCTCGTAGAACCGCCGTGCGGCCGTATTTGCCTGAAAGCACCACAGCTCGAGACAACCCGGACTGCCCGCCTTGGCTCCTTCAAGGAGCAATGAACCGGCACCTTTGCCGAAATGCGCCGGGTGGGTGTGCAGAAGGCGTATCTCCCGACCGTCGAGCGCGAGGAAGGCGATGATCTCGCCCGCCCGCTCGGTGACCGCGACCCTGCACTCGGCCAGGATCACGTTGCGGATAAACCAGAGATCCTCGTCAGCAGTGTGCAGGCGCGGCAGAAAGGACAGAGACCGGAGTGAGGGCGTGAAAACACCGGCGATGGCTTCCGCGTCGGACGACGTGGCTTCGCGGACGGTCAGTTCGGTCACGGGCAATCTCCCTGAGCTCAAGACAGTCCCAATACCAGACGCGGTCCGGTCGCCAAATGCCGCAGTGAAACGGTGTTGGCAGAAAGAGTGGGATAATTGTCATTGCTGCCAAGTCCATCCCCTGCCATCCTGCGGGCAGTTTCTGAAATGGCAGAGGTCCCTATGGGCGCTCCCACAAATCAACGGCCGGAAAAGCGCATCGCCATGTTCGCCTATCCGGACGCGAACAGCCTCGATGTGGTCGGGCCCCTGCAGGTTTTTGCATCCGCAAGCCGCTACATGCAGAATTTCATGCCCGCCGGAGACCCGGGTCCGCGGATCACGTACATCACGGAGATCATTGGCCCGGAAGCGGGCCCGTTGCGTATGTCACCGGGATTCGAGGTTGTCGCCTCCCGGGCACTGGCCGACGCGCCGGAGGATCTGGACACCCTTCTCATCGCCGGCGGCGACGGCAACAGCGCGATGGCGGCGAATCCGGAGATCCTGGAGACACTGCGCCAACTGGCGCCCGGAGTGCGCCGTGTGGGCTCCATCTGTACGGGCGCGTTCATTCTCGCCGCCGCCGGGATGCTCGACGACCGGCGTGCGACCACCCACTGGCGCTACTGCTCGGATCTGGCGCAAACGCATTCCTCGGTGGACGTTGAACCCGACGCCTTGCACATCCGCGACGGCGATATCTATACATCCGCCGGTGTGACGGCAGGCATGGACCTTGCCCTCGCCTTAGTGGAAGAAGACTGCGGGCGGCGCATCGCGCTCGCGACCGCCCGCGAGATCGTCGCCTTTCTCAAGCGGCCCGGCGGGCAGTCCCAGTTCAGCGTGCATCTTGAGGCCCAGTCCGGTGAAACGACGCCGATGCAGGACCTGCAGGACTGGATCCTCGGAAATGTGGCTGAAGACCTGTCCGTGGAGGCGCTGGCAGCAAAGGTTGCGATGAGCCCGCGCAATTTCGCCCGCGTATTCACGCGGGAAACCGGATCGACGCCGGCCAAATTCGTGGAGAGGGCACGCGTGGATGCCGCCCGCCGCGCGCTGGAGGACAGCACAGACCCCCTGCCTGCCATCGCCGAACAGTGCGGCTTCGGCCACCCGGAAACCCTGCGTCGCGTTTTTCAGCGTCATCTCAAGGTGGCGCCGCAGGACTACCGCCAACGATTTCAAGCCAAACCGGCCGCACTCGTCACCTGAACAACGCGCCGGTAATTTACAAGGGAGTCAGATCGATGCCAGCCAACCGCGCCGAGCGGAACGTCTATCTTCTTGCCGTCTGCCAGGCACTGTTCTGGGCCGCGCTGATGATCGGCATCACCATGTCGGGTCTCGTCGGTCAGATCCTGGCGGAGAACAAGGCGCTGGCCACGCTGCCGGCGGGCCTCGGTGCACTCACCATGATTTTCGTGACGCGGCCCGCCTCGCAGTTCATGCAGCGTTTCGGCCGCCGGGCCGGGTTCGCGGCGGGTGCCCTCGCCGGCATTGCAGGGGGCGTGATCGCCACAGCCGGAATTTTCCTCAGCGATTTCCTGCTGTTCTGCGCGGGCAACGCCGTGCTGGGCGTCTATCAGGCCATCGGACAGTATTACAGGTTGGCGGCCACGGACTCGGTCGCACCCGACCGGCGCGGCAGGGCTGTATCCACCGTCATGAC
Organism: Hyphomicrobiales bacterium; assembly: GCA_965198845.1. Classification (GTDB taxonomy): domain Bacteria; phylum Pseudomonadota; class Alphaproteobacteria; order Rhizobiales; family JAJFHC01; genus CBDAQD01. The sequence continues at coordinate 2,487,859 of CBDAQD010000002.1, read as the reverse complement.
CGGCGGGATCATCGCCGCCCTGGTGGCGCCCACCCTGTCCATCTGGTCGAAGGATCTTTTCGCGCCGGTGCTGTTCGCAGGCTCTTTCCTCGCTGTCACCGGGCTCAGCCTGCTGTCGATCGCGCTGATCATCGGCCTGACGGAGGAGAAGGCGGATGCTTCGCAGGTCGCAACCGGAGGCAGATCGTTCGGCGAGATCGCGCGGCAGCCGATTTTCATCGCGGCGATTGCCAATGCCGGCGTCGGCCATGGCGTCATGATCCTGATGATGCTGGCAACGCCGCTCGCCATGGTGGCCTGCAACTATCCGGTCTCCGACGCGGCCACGGTCATTCAATGGCATGTCCTCGGCATGTTCCTGCCGTCCTTCTTTACGGGCAGGCTGATCGACCGGTTCAGCGCGGCGGCGATCGCGCTGACGGGAGCCGTGACGCTCGGGGTAAGCGCGGCAGTGGCCGCATCGGGCATCGCGTTTCTCAATTTCGGCATTGCGCTGGCACTGCTGGGTGTCGGCTGGAACTTCATGTACACCGCCGGCACGACCATGATCACCGCCTCTCACCAGCCCGAGGAGCGCGGTAGGGTCCAGGGTGCCGCCGAGATGATGATCGCGGGCATTGCCGCCGTCGCCTCGTTCGCTTCAGCCGGTCTTCTGCACGGGATCGGCTGGGCCGCCGTCAATATCGGCGCCGCGCCGATGCTGCTGACCGCCGCCGTCCTGACGCTCTGGTATGCGCGCCGCATGTCCGAGGGGCAACTCGAAGCCGCACGTTGAGAATGAAAAGGAAGCCGGTACCGCGCAGCAATACGCGGTACCGGCTTCAGGGGGAGGAGTTATTCGATAATCACGATCGTCCTGACTTCGATGCTCTCCCTGGCGGGGGCATCGTCGGCGACGTCCGGCGGATTGAAGGCGCCATGCGGCGTGAACCGTGCGCGGCCGTCGTCGAGACTGTCCCAGCCCTTGATGAGCAGGACCTCGTCGGGCGTCATCTGAGGCGCGTAGTTCCAGCGCTGCGTCGGCGAGTGGCCAATGTTGTAGATCTCGCCGATACGATCCGGGAAGATCTGGTCGGTGGCGATGAGATCACCGTCACGAATGCTGGCCGCATCGGCGAGCGCCAGAGGGGAACGCTGGACCGGCCCCTTGATCGGACGCCAGACATTGACCTGCACGATCCGGGCACCGGATGCGACCAACCGATCATACTCGTCATTGCCGAGGACGTCCCTGGCGCGCTGAGGCCCGCTCTTTTCCGTGTAATCGACATGAAGCTGGCCGGCCGGTCCGCGCTTGCCGTCCGGGTTCGCGGCACCGCCGCCGCCGTCGGACCGCCGGGTGACATCGAACACCACCACGCGGTTGGCGCCGAGCCGGCTACGCAGAAGCGTTTCGATCTCGTCGTGATAATAGTGACCGACCGCATCGTCGTCGTAGAAGTCGCGCACTGCGGTCGGCTCCGTGAGGAGTTCGAAGCCTTCCTCGTCAAGCGACAGGTCATCGGCGAACGGACGCATATCCGCGATCGGTACGGTGTTCGCTTCCATGTCGTAGAAGTACCGCGGGGCGCCGCCGGTCAGGGCGGAGCTTTCAAAAGCCGGTTTGGTGTCCTGGCGCCGGATAAAGTTCAGTGGCGCATAGACCGTCCCGGCGGCCTCGTTTGCCGCGGTCGTGGCGGCGGCAACGGATGCTGCAATGCTCATGACGTGTATCCTTTCCTGAACCGGCTGGCCCGCCAGCCGCAATGATCAACCGTGTTCAGGAGATGGGTTGCGCAGCCCCTTCGATCCATCGAGTTCGATTCAGGAGAGCTTGAGCAAGATTCAAGTCATGATGCCGTCGGGAGGTCTCCGGAAACCGCCTGCCAGTCCTTCGCCATGGCAACCAGCCAGCGCTCAAGACGGCGTTCTGCAGCGGTCGGAACGGTGCCGGCCGGCCGGCAGAGGTAATAGGCGGCGCCGGTCGGGTCGGCCTTGCCGAACGGCGCAATCAGGCGACCGTCTGCGAGCCAGTCATCGACCATCGGACGGCGGCCCATGGCCAGTCCATGGCCGTTCCCGGCCACCTGAAGTACCTGTTCCATCGCATCGAACCCCACGAGATCCTTCATCTCAGGAGGTTCCAGGCCGTGGGCTTTCGCCCATTCCTCCCATTCGTCGGGGAAATGCGAATTCATGATGAAACGGACCTTGCCAAGGACCTCCTGGGTGGGCTTTTTGGGCAAGGGATCGAGGTATCCCGGAGCACAGACCGGCAGGGCCGCCTCGGCCAGCAGAAACGTCGCATCGATGTCGCGCCACTCGCCTTTTCCATGGCGAATGGCGAGGTTGACCTGGTCGCGCCGCAGGTCCACGACCCGCGTTGTCGTGATCAATTGCAGATCGGTTTCCGGGTTGTCCCGCTCGAACGCCCCAAGCCGCGGAATGAGCCACGTTGCGGCCAGCGACGGCGGCAGCGTCAGGCGCAGTGCGTTGCGCCCGGCCGCCGGCATGAATGCTTCCGTCGCGGCCTGGATCTGGCGCATAGCCGGTTCGATCTGCTCCAGATAGCGACGGCCGGCATCCGTGAGTTTCGGCCGTCCGCCGGAACGGTCGATCAAAGCGGTCTGCAGAAATTCCTCCAGCCGGCGCAACTGATGGCTGATCGCGGACTCGGTAATGCCGAGGCTTTCGGCGGCATCGCGGTAGCGATCATGCGTGGCCGCGGCGTGAAACGCCCGCAATGCGGCGAAGGGCGGCAGCGTCATTCCTGGTTTAGCCATGTCCGGAGCGTGGGATATTTGTGAACAAAATTCAAGTCAGGGCCGTTTTGCAGAGTCTCGTACAAGCGCTTCCGCCAGTGATGCGGCGGAACGCACATAGTCCGTGTCGCGGTGGATCAGCATGATGGTCGCGGCGCCATCCAGCAGCACGACGACCTGACGCGCAACGGCCTCGGGCTCGCTGACGGCGGCATCTTCCATGATTTCCGCCAGCCAGACCTCGAAACGCTTCTTGTGCCGGGCTCCCGCGACAACCGCCGGATGCCCGGGAAACGCCGCAAGTTCCGCCGTCGTGCGCAGAAATCCGCATCCTTTCCAGCGCGGGCTGCTTGCCGCCTCGGCAAAGCGTTCGAACAGATGTTTGATCCTTTCAGCGACGGTCCCGTCCGCTTCGGCGTACCACCGGCGATAGAGGTCAAGCGCCGGTTGATCCTGTGCCTCAAGATAAGCGGCTATCAGTTCATCCTTGCTGGCAAAATGATAATACAGCGTCTTCTTGGTCACGCCGGCTTTCTCGGCCACGGAGTCGACGCTCACGGCGCGGATGCCTTCGCCGTAAAACAGCCGGCCTGCAGCATCGACGATTGCCTTGCGGGTCTTTCGCGAATCTCTGGGCACGGTCGTAAGTATACTGTCTAGCGAGTATACTTTGAAGCAATTTGGGTTTTACGGTCCGGGAAACAACGACGCCAATGCCGGAGACCATCATGACCGATTCCGTGATCCAGGAGAAACGCGGTGCCGTCGCGATCCTGACCCTGAACCGCCCTGACAAACTGAATGCCCTGAATTACAAACTGATCGATCGTCTGGTCAAAATGCTCGACAGCCTCGAGGACAACCCGGAGGTTCGCGCCGTGATCCTTACCGGCGCTGGCGAGAAAGCGTTCTCGGCCGGTGCCGACATTCACGAGTTCTCGGAAAGTACGAAATTGGGCCCCGACGCAGCCGCGAAGGCGTTCGTGCGGCGCGGACAGGCGATGACGGCGCGGCTTGAGGCCTTCCCGAAACCGGTTATCGCGGCCGTGAACGGCATCGCCTTCGGCGGCGGCTGCGAGATCACCGAAGCGGTGCACCTGGCCGTGGCCAGCGAACAGGCAACCTTTGCAAAGCCCGAGATCAATATCGGGATTCCGCCCACATTCGGCGGAACCCAGCGGCTGCCGCGTCTGGCCGGCCGCAAGCGTGCCCTGGAATACCTGCTGACCGGCGATCCGTTTTCCCCGCAGCGGGCCTATGAGATCGGTCTCGTCAACCGCGTCGTGCCGCACGGGGATCTGATGCCCTCTGCCCTGGAGCTTGCGGAGCGCATTCTGCGGCATTCGTCCGTTGCCGCATCCAGGATCATCGCGGCGGTGACGCGCGGGCTGAACACCAGCATCAGTGAAGGGCTGGCAATCGAGGGTGAGCAGTTCGCCCGCATGGTGCCCACGCACGACATGCGCGAGGCACTGGATGCCTGGATCGCACGCCGCGCGCCCGAATATCTCGGCCACTAGTTCAGCCTCCAGACTTGCAAGCCACCTCATTCATGCCCAGTTGGATAGTGATGAAGGAACCCATCTCCATTCGTGCCTATGCCGACAATGATGCCGAGCCGGTCCGCCAGCTCTTCATTGCGGTCAACCGGGAGCTCGCGCCCGAACATTTAAAGACGAGGTTCGAGACCTACGCGGAGGACTCCGTGCGTCAGGAGATCGGGCGCATCAGGGCGTATTATCTCGACCAGGGCGGCAGTTTCTGGGTCGCGGAACGGCATGGGCAACTCGCGGGCATGTTTGGGCTCGAATGCCATGACGACGGGGCGTTCGAACTGCGCCGCATGTATGTCGCGCCTGGCGCACGCCGTCAGGGCATCGCCAGCCTCATGCTGAATTTCGCCGAGGACCGGTGCCGGGACGCAGGCGCCGCCGAACTCCGGCTCAGCACATCGGAACTGCAGCATGCTGCCGTGAGTCTCTATCGAGATTGCGGCTACACGCTCATGCACGAAGAAATCGCGGACACGCCGACGGTCAAGACAATCGGCGGCGGCATCCGGCGTTTTCACTTCCGGAAAACGCTTTAGGGCGGCTCGATCTCTAGACTGAGGCGCAGGCCTTCCCGAACGCGTCCACCGTGGCTTCCAGATCCGCATCATCGTGGGCCGCGGAGAAGAAACGGCGGACATTGGGCAGCACGTAAATGCCGTTGCGCAGAAGCTCGACATCGAGTGCGCCGGAGCGCTTCATGTCGGTTGCCAGCACGTCCATCTGGTTGGCCGGTTCGTCATCGGCGAACAGGATCTGCCAGAACGAGGCCTTGCCGGGCACGATGGCCGGCAGGCCATGGCTGTCGAGCACGGACTGGATGGCGGCGCGGAATCTGTCGGCACGGGCGTGGAACTCGTCATAGAAGCCCGGCTGCTCAAGCACGCGCAGGGTAGCAAGGCCCGCCACCGCCGCGATCGGATTGCCGTGCAGCGTGCCGTTGATATAGGCGTAGTCGGCGCGGCCCTTGCGGTTCGGATTGGTGGCGTCGAGCAGGTCGGCCCGTCCGCCGACGCAGCCGAGCGGCCCGCCGCCGCCGACGATCTTGCCGTAGCTTGCGAGGTCCGGCTTGACGCCGAAATACCCTTGCGCACCGCCGAGGCTGAGGCGGAAGCCGGTGACCACCTCGTCGAAGATCAGGAGCACGCCGTACTTGTCGGCAAGACTGCGCAGGCCCTCGAGGAATCCCGGTTTCGGGAAGATGATGCGCTGGACCGGCTCAACGATGATTCCGGCGATCTCGTCCGAATGTTCGGACAGGATGCTCTCCACCGTTTCAAGGTCGTTGTAGGGTGCGACCATCATGGTGTCCTGCAGAGCCTGCGGCACGCCGCCGATGTCGGCCGTCGCCATGGGATAGTTGGCGGGCCGCGTCGGAAACTGGGAGAACGACGCATAGTCGTGGTTGCCGTGATAGGCGCCCTCGAACTTGAGTATCTTGGGCTTGCCCGTGACGGCGCGCGCGATGCGCATGCAGTAGGACGTCGCTTCGGAGCCGGTGGTCGTGTAGATGATGCGCTCGGCGCACGGGATCGCCGTGACCAGCACGTCGGCCAGTTCGACCGCGGCGTCGTTGAGCGTGCCGAAGAAATGCAGGCCCTTGGATGCCCGGGCCTTTACCGCCTCGATGACGTCCGGGTGGTCGTGGCCAATGATCGTGGCCCCTGCTCCGCAGACAAAATCAACATATTCCCGCCCTTCCATGGAGACGAGGCGGCCGCCATGGCCCTCGCGGATGATGAAGCGGACGTCTTCTGGCAGCGCATAGCCGCCCAGCCCGGCACCCGGCAGCGTGGCTTCCGCGATGCCGTAATAGTCTTCCTGCGTGTTCGTTGTCGGAGCGAGTTCAGCGTGCGACATGGGTTGTCTCCCTCAGCTTCGCGGGCGTTCGTTGGCGGCATCATAGGCCGGCTCACCGAGGACGGTGGCGGCACGCCGCTCGTTCATGATCAGGACGTCGAGTGCCGTTCCGGGTTCGGCGTGCTCGGGCTTGATATAGGCAAAGGCCAGCAGCTTGTCGGTGCTGTGACCGTAGGCGATCGATGTGGTCGAGCCGATGCAGGTGCCGTTGGAAAGCACCGCTTCGCCGCCGTGACCGTCATTCTCGCCGTCGGCTTCGATTGCGAGATAGGCGCAGGTCCAGCGCAGGGGTTCCTGCGTCGCCTTCTCGGTCGCGGCCTTGCCGACAAAGTCGGGCTTGTCGAGCTTGACGAACCGCATCACGTCGGCCTCCGGCAGAGTGACCTCGTTGGTCAGCTCGCCCGCACCCTTGAACATCTTCTCCATGCGCATGGCGTTCATGGCGAAGGATCCGTAGTCAACGATGCCGTGCGCTTCGCCTGCCGACCAGAGCGCGTCATAGACAAAGGGCAGATATTCACGGGGACCGTGCAGTTCCCAGCCGAGCTCGCCCGCATAGGACATGCGGAAGGCCCACATGGGCTTGCCGGCGATCTCGATCTCTTGGGCGGTCAGCCAGGGAAACGCGTTATTGCCGAGCGGTGCTGCAGTGCAGGCGCCCAGAATATCGCGCGCCTTCGGCCCGTTCAGCGTCAGCGCGCCCCACTCGTCGGCATTGTTCGTGACCGTGACATCCTCGTCTTCGCGGCGCTGGCGCTCCAGGTGATCAACCAGCCGCTGCTCGAAGAACGCGGCGCAGGTGAAGTAGAACCGGTCGTCGTCGAGGCGCACGATCGTCGTCTCAAGCTCGATCCGGCCGCTGTCGTCCAGCAGATGCGTGAGCGCGATCCGGCCCGTCCGCGACGGCAGCCGGTTCGGGATCAGCCGGTCCAGGAAGGCCGCGGCATCGGGTCCGGAGACCTCGACCTTGGCGAAGGCCGAAATGTCCATGATGCCGGCCTGTTCGCGCACGGCCTTGACCTCGTGGGCCACCATGTCGTGCCATGCGGCCCGGCGGAAGGAATAATAGTCGCGCTGCTCCATGCCGTTGCGGGCGAACCAGCGCGGGCGTTCCCAGCCGTAGACTTCCTCAAAAACAGCACCCTTCTCCTGCAACCGGCCGTAGAGCGCACTCGGCTTGACCGGCCGGCCCTCGGTCCGGTTGAAATGCGGAAACGGGATCTCGTGGCGCAGGAGATAATCCTCCTTCGCCTTCGTCACCTGATAGGTCTTGTCGGCGAATCTGCCGTAGCGGCGCGGATCGTAGTCGCGCATGTTGATGTCGGCAGCACCGTGCACCATCCAGCGGGCAAGCTCCCGGGTCAGCCCAGGCCCCCAGCCGATGCCGATCTGACAACCGCAGTCGAGCCAGAAGCTACGCAGGCCAGGTGCCGGCCCAATCAGCGGGTTGCCGTCCGGCGGATGGGAGATCGCGCCATGCACCTCGCGCTTGATGCCAAGTTCCGCCAGGATCGGCATGCGGTCCATGGCGTTTTCCAGCCACGGCATGATGCGATCATAGTCCGGATCGAACAGCTCGTTCTCGGCCTCCCACGGGCAGCCGTCGAGCCAGACCGTGTTGGGATTGGCCTTCTCGTAGATGCCGATGAGACCGGATTTCTGTTCCATGCGGATGTAACCGGAGACCAGGCGGTCATCACGGACGACGGGAAGTTCAGCCTCAAGGTCAAGGAACTCCGCAACCGTGTCGGTGATGAGATAATGGTGCGTCATCGACGTGGTCGGCACGTCCAGGCCGACCATCTCGCCGATCTGACGCGCGTATGTGCCGGCGGCGTTGACCACATGCTCGCAATTGATCTCGCCCTGCTCCGTGTAGACTCGCCATTCGCCGTTCGGCTGCTGCTTGATGTCGGTGACCCGGCATCGGCGGATGATCTTGGCACCAAGCTGGCGCGCGCCCTGCGCCAGGGCGAAGGTCACACCCGCCGGATCCACATGGCCGTCGTCCGGCGTGTAGAGCGCGCCCAGCACACCGTCGAGATTATAGAACGGATGCAATTCACGGATGCGGTCCGGCCCGACGATCTCCATCGGGAAACCGAGCGAGCGACCGACGCTCATCGTCTGCTTCAGCCAGTCCGCCTCGTCTTCCGTGTAGGCCAGCCTCAGGGAACCGCAGCCGTGCCAGGTGACAGACTGGCCGGTCTCCTCTTCCAATGCTCCGGAATAGAGGTCGATGTTGTAGCCGACGCACTTGCCGAGCGAGAAGCTCGACGTCGAGTGCGTGATCTGGCCTGCCGCATGCCAGGTCGACCCTGACGTCAGTTCGGCCTTTTCCAGAAGAACCACGTCGGTCCAGCCCTCGTGGGCCAGATGATAGGCCAGGCCGCAGCCCATAATTCCGCCGCCGACGATCACCACACGGGCTTGCTCGGGTACCATGAAATTGCACTCCGGTACGTCTGTTTGTCGTAGACACAGCTATCGTACAAATGTACATTCGTCAATCATGAATGACATGAATGTACCATCAGAAATGAGTCCTGCGCCCGCCGACGTGCTCGAGCGGCTCGCGGACGAACTGCCGGAGCTCACGCCGGAGCTGCGCAAGGCGGCGGCTTACGTGCTGGATAATCCCAACGAGATCGGGGTCAGCTCGATCCGGGAGATCGCCGAGGCGGCCAACGTCAAGCCGAACACGCTGGTGCGCATGGCCCGGACGGCCGGCTTCGACGGATTCGAGGAATTCCGAAAGCCCTTCCGCGAGGAAATCCGCCAGGGCCGCGAAAACTTCCCCGACCGGGCGCGCTGGCTGCAGTCGCTGTCCGAAGGCGGAAAGCTGAGCGGGCTCTATGCGGACATGGCCGCCGCCTCCATGACAAACATCGAAGGCCTGTTCTCTGCCACAAATGCCGAAGCCCTGAAGGCCGCGGCCGACGAGATTGTTGAGGCGCACTCCACCTACGTTCTGGGCGTTGGCATTGCAAACGCCATCGCGCAGAACTTCGCCTATCTCGCCGGCATGGCGGTCGACACCGTGACCGCGATCCCGCGCGACGGTTCCCTGCCGGTGGACGGCCTCGTCCGGGCCAAGCAGGGCGACGTGCTGGTCGCCATGACCTTCAGGCCCTACCGCCGCGAAGTGGTCGAGGCCGTCGCGCTGGCACATGATCTCGGCCTGACGGTAATCGGCGTTTCGGACAGCATGGCCTCGCCGATTCTGGAGAAGGCCAAACACCGTTTCATCGTGCCGATGGATACGCCGCAGTTCTTCACGTCGACGGTTGCGCTCTCCGCACTGCTCGAAACGCTGATGGCCTTCGTCATCGCCGACGCCGACAAGACGGTCATTGCCAATATAGAACGTTTCCACGAACGCCGGCACGAGCTCGGCGTCTACACCAGGGAGACCGAGCGGTCATGAACAAGCCCGAGATTGATCCGCCTGTACCCGTGCGTTCGCTCGACGCGCGCTATTACACCGACCCCGCGATCTTCGCGAAGGAGATGTCAGGCATCCTGACGCGGACGTGGCAGTTCGCCGGGCACGTCTCGATGCTCGAGAATGTCGGCGACTACTTTTCCTTCGAGGTCGCCGGGCAGAACCTGTTCTCGATCCACGGACGCGACGGCCAGATCCGCACGTTCTACAACGTGTGCCAGCACCGCGCACACGAGCTGGTGTCCGGAACGGGCAACTGCCGTGTCGTCGTCTGCCCTTACCACGCCTGGACCTACGAACTTTCCGGCGAATTGCGCAACGGCCCGAACATCAAGGCCGTGCCCGGCTTCGACCGCGGCGAAATCTGCCTTACCGAGGTTAAGACGGAAGTGTTCTGCGGCTTCTTGTTCGTCAATCTCGATCCTGACGCCAAGCCGATGGCGGACTGGTTCCCCAATGCCGAGGAAGAACTGCGTGCCTTCGTGCCGCAGATCGACGAACTGAAGCCGCTGGAATGGGTCGAGATCCCGGAGAACTGCAACTGGAAGGTTTCGATCGAGAACTACTCCGAGTGCTACCACTGCGCGCTCAACCATCCGACCTTCGCCAATGGCGTGGTCAAACCGGAAACCTACGACATCCAGCCGCAGGGCTACTGCCTGCGTCATACCACCGAATGCCAGAACCTGGACCGGATGAGCTATCCGATCGATCCGGAGTCGAACGAGCACGCGGCCGATTATTCGTCGTGGTTCCTGTGGCCAATGTTCTCGTTCCAGGTCTACCCCGGGAATGTGCTGAACACCTATCACTGGCGTGCCGTCAGCGTGGACCAGGTCGTGGTCTGGCGCGGGTGGTACACGGTCGGCGGTGTCGACTCTGAAGTCGTTCGCAGGCTGGCGGTCCAGGACCGCGCCACCACGGTCGAGGAAGACATTCATCTGGTTGAATCCGTCCAGCGCGGGCTCAGGAGCCGCGGCTACCGGCCGGGCCCTCTCGTCCTCGATCCGCAATGCGGCGTGAACTCTGAACATTCGGTGCGGCGGCTTCAGGAGTGGATGCGCGAGGGCGTCGATGGCTGACGTCGAGCCCTACTGGCAGAATTACATTGACGGCGCATGGGGTGACGGCGGCGCCGGCCGGATTGAAGTCGAAGATCCCGCGACCGGGCAGACCGTAGCGGAGCAGGCGCTCGCCGACGAAGCGGACGTGGACCGGGCCGTGGCCGCAGCGCGGGTCTGTCACGAAAGCGGGGCCCTCACCGCCATGCGGCCGGCAGACCGCGGGCGGATGGTCCGCCGGATGGGCGACTACCTCAGGGACAATGCCGACGAGATTGCCACGGTCCTGACCCTTGAGGCCGGCAAACCGCTCTGGGAGTCGCGCGTCGAAATCGAGGGCGCGGCCCGCTATTTCGAATATTACGGCAATCAGGCGGAAACGCTGGAAGGCCGGTCGATCCCGCTGGGCGACGGTTATTTTGACTTCACCGTCTACGAACCTTACGGGGTTTCAGCGCAGATCATCCCCTGGAACTATCCGCTGGAGATGACCGCACGGTCGATGTCGGCGGCACTCGCCACCGGAAACGCCTGTGTCATCAAGACGCCCGAACTCGACCCGCTCACCAATGCCTGGTTCGCAAGAGCCGCTGAACATGTCGGGCTTCCGTCGGGCGCGGTGAACATCCTGTGCGGTCTCGGTCACCAGGCCGGAGCGGCGCTGTCGGCCCATCCAGGCGTCAACCAGATCGTCTTTACGGGCTCGGTCGCCACGGGCATCGCAATCGCAAGCGCCGCGGCGAAGAATGTCGTGCCCTGCGTGCTCGAACTGGGCGGCAAATCGGCCGCCCTCGTCTACCCGGACGCCGACATGGACAGCCTCCTGTCCTCTGTCCGCTGGGGCATCTACTTCAATGCAGGACAGGTCTGTTCGGCCATGTCGCGGCTTGTCGTGCACGAGGACGTCCACGATGACGTCGTCGACCGGGTCGTCGATCTCGCCAAGGGCCTGTCCGTCGGACCGGGCATCGAACGCACCGAATTCGGCGCCAATATGGGACCCATGATTTCCGAAAAGCAGCGCGACCGCGCCGAGGGCATGTGCCTCGACGCCGAACGCGCAGGCGCCTCCGCGGCCACCGGCGGGCACAAGCTCAACCGCGACGGCTGGTTCCTCGAGCCCACGGTTTTCACCGGCGTTTCGCCTGACATGGCCATCGCCCGTGACGAGGTGTTCGGTCCGGTGCTTTCGGTCCAGAAATTCAAGAGCGACGACGAGGCGATCGGGATCGCCAACGGTACGGATTACGGCCTCGTCGGCGGCGTCTTCACCGCGGACCTCGACCGCGCCATGCGGGCGTCGCGGGCCGTGAGAGCCGGCCAGATCTTTGTCAACGAATGGTACGCCGGCGGCGTCGAGACGCCTTTCGGCGGTTACGGAAAATCGGGTTACGGCCGGGAAAAGGGCCGCGAGGCCCTGTGGAACTATGTGCAGACCAAGAACATCGCCATCGCGATGGGGAACTGAGGAATACGTCATGGACGAGCAACTGTTCGAAAAGGGACTGGAAAAACGCAAGGCCGTGGTGGGCGTTGAATATGTCGAGAAGAACCTGGCGGCGGCCGACGACTTCACCCGCCCGTTCCAGGAGGCAATGACCGCGTGGTGCTGGGGCTTCGGCTGGGGTGACGAGACCATCGACCCGAAAACCCGGTCGATGATGAACCTCGCCATGATCGGCGCGCTCGGCAAGATGCACGAGTGGGAGACCCACTGCCGGGGCGCGCTCAACAATGGCGTCACCAAGGAAGAGATCCGCGCCATCATCCACGTGGTCGGCATCTATTGCGGCGTGCCGCAGGCGCTCGAATGTTTCCGTGCGGCGGACAAGGTTCTCCAGGAGCGTGGGCTCCGGTAATCCGGACCAGCCCTCTGCGGGGCGCTCCTGGAGAAACCTTGAGGAAGGGAAGATTGCCATGGCCAATGTCAATCGAGACCGACGGCGCTATGGGCCCCAGCACCGAGCCCCATTGTCCGACCGACCGCAGTGAAGATCTCGAAGATATCGGTCTGGCAGGTGGATCTGCCCTATGTCGGCGGCACCTATCTCTGGGGCCGCGGCAACGCCGTCACCATCGCGCTCAGCACCGTCATCTTGATTGAAACCGATGCCGGGATCTCGGGCTGCGGCGAGTGTTGCCCGATCGGCGGCAACTATCTTGCCGCCTACCCGGAGGGCATCGTGCCGGCACTTGCGCGGCTCGCGCCTGCTCTCCTTGGCCGCGACCCGCGCGATGTCCATGCTGTCGAAAAATCGATGGATGGCGCTCTCAAAGGGCACCCGTATGCCAAATCAGCTATCGATGCGGCCTGCTGGGACATCCTCGGCAAGAGCACCGGCTTGCCGGTCTGTACGCTGCTTGGCGGCCGGCTCACAGACGGCGCGCCGATGTACAGGGTGGTTCCTCAAAAACCGAAGGCCGAGGCGGCCCGCGAACTTGATGCCCATCGGGCCGCCGGCTATCGCCAGTTCCAGATCAAGGTCGGCAATGACTGGCGAGCCGATATCGATCAGATAATGGCGGCGGCAGAAATCGTCGAACCCGAAGAAACAGCCTATGCCGATGCCAACACCGGCTGGACGGTGAACGAGGCGGTTCGCGTGGTCCGGGCGGTGCGGGACACGGGCATCATGATCGAACAGCCCTGCCCTACCTACGAGGAATGCCTTCACGTGCGGTCCCGCTGCGATCTGCCGATGAAGCTCGATGAATGTGTCACGGGTCTGGACATCGCGGAGCGCATCGTGCGCGATCGTGCTGCCGAGGTCGTGTGTCTCAAAATCTCGAACCATGGCGGCCTGACCAAGGCAAGACGGGTGCGTGACTATCTGATCAGCCACGGGCTATCCGTCGTCGCGGAAGACACCTGGGGCGGCGAGATAACGACCGCAGCTGTTGCTCATTTCGCCGCATCTACGCCGTCCGAACTCCTGTTCAACACAACCGACCTCCACAACTACAACACGGTGTCGACGGGCACGCCCGGACCGGTTGCTGCGGGAGGCAAGCTTTACGCGTCCGATGCGCCCGGGCTCGGGGTCGAACCCGACTTCACGACTCTCGGTGAACCGGTCGCCGTCTATAATTGAGCGCAGCCATGAAGATCACCCGCATATCCGTCTGGCAGCTCGACCTGCCGCTGCACAAACCCTACACCCTGTCCGGCGGACGGCTCCGGTTCGAACAGCTCGACTCGACAATCGTGCGGATCGAAACCGACGCGGGCCTTGTCGGCTGGGGCGAAGGCTGCCCCTGGGGCGTGACCTATCTGCCGGCCTTCGGCAAGGGCATCCGCGCAGGGCTCGCCGAACTGGCGCATCTGCTCATCGGCCAGGACCCATGCCAGATCGACGCCATCAACCGCACGCTCGATCTTGCCCTGCCTGGCCACCCCTATATCAAGGCCGCACTCGACATCGCCTGCTGGGACATCCTCGGCAAGCGTGCTGAGATGCCGGTCTGCGCACTGCTCGGCGCACGCGAGCCCGACCCCGTGCCGATCGCATCCAGCGTATCGACCGGCACACCTGAGGAGATGCTGGCCGAGGTCCAGCGTTTCCGTGACATGGGCTACCGGGTGCATTCCTGCAAGGTGGGAGCCGACGTCCATCTCGACATCGAGCGCATTCGGCATCTGGCCGACAACGAGCGGCCCGGCGAGATCATCTTCTACGACGTGAACCGCGCCTGGCTGCCCCGCGAGGCGATCACGGTCATGAACACGGTCGGCAATATCACCTCGTGGTACGAGCAGCCCTGCGAGACGCTTGAGGAGATTGCCCAGGTGCGCCGCCAGACCAACAATCCGGTCGGCGTCGACGAAGGCCTGCACACCATGAACGACCTGATCCGGATCCAGGGGCAAGGCATTGCCGAGACCGTCAACATCAAACTCAACAGGGTCGGCGGGCTGACCAAGGCGCGGGCCATGCGTGACTTCTGCCTCGCCACCGGCATCACCATGCTGATCATGGACACGGGCGGTACGGTTCTGTCCGATACCGCAGTCGCCCATATGGCGCAGAGCATCCCCGCCCCGTCCTGCCTCGGCGTCTGGTCGTGCCAGGACATGGTGATTCCCGATCCGGCACCCGGCCGCGGAGCGCGAACCGTCGACGGCTGTTTCACCGCACCCGACGGGCCCGGCCTCGGCGTCGAGCCGGACGAGGACCGGCTCGGCGAACCGGTGGCGGTTTACGCCTGACGCAATTCCAGTTCTGGTGTCATCCCCGCGAAAGCGGGGATCCAGGAGCAAAACTCACCGGAATCGCCTTATGGCTCTGGATTCCCGCCTGCGCGGGAATGACGACTTTGGAAATTGTGCGTCCCGGCCGCAATCAACTTGCGGCTCCGTCATTGCCGGGCTTGACCCGGTAATCCAGCTCAATTCAATGGCCCGTTGTGTTGCTGGATGCCCGGGTCACGCCCGGGCATGACAGTTCTTTGTCGTTTCACGGTACGCCGCGCCCGGGAAACAAGGCGGCGTGTCCCGGCCACGATCTACGAGTGACGGAACGCCTTCATTGTCATCCTTACTTGAGCGGAGCGAAAGCGAGGATCCAATTACCGGCCCATCAGGCCGCAGCAATTGCCAATGGATCCTCGGCCTCGCTGACCGCTCGGCCAAGGATGATGTTTGAGGGGCGGTGAACTCAATCTGAGACCGCGCGCTGCAGATCCTCAAGATCGCACACCCAGCCGAACAGGTGCCCCTCACCGGCGATCAGGCTCAGTGCCGCGTCGTGGAGCCCGGGTTCGGTTGCCGCACAACAGTCGGCCACTGTCAGGCACCAGTAACCCCGGTCGACGGCCTCGCGCAGCGTGGAGTGAACACAGCACTGCGTCGTAACCCCGCACAGAATCAGGTGGTCGACCCCTGCCGACTGCAATCGATCATGAAGGTCCGTTTGATAGAATGCGCCAAAACTGGCCTTGTCGATCACGGGTTCATCGCCAGCAGGCTTGACGTCCTCTACGAACTCGTGGCCCGGTTCGCCCAGAATGCAAAGACGCCCAAGCGATTCCTGCCGCCCGACATATTCGAGGGAACGGCGATAGGCAGACACATCGCTCAAGTCGGGCTCGTAACTCTCACGGGTATGAATGACGGCACATCCGAGCGCTCGCGCCAATCCCAGAAGCCGTGAAACGCGCGGCACGATGCCGCGCATATCTCCGACGCAGGCCCCCGCCTCATCGGTGAAAAACTCCCGTTGCATGTCGATCGATAGCAGCGCCGTCCGCGCAGGCGAGAGTTCGAATTCGCGTTCGCCACGACATTGTACCGAAATCGTCTTCATCGCTCTTGCTCCGGCCCCATTCAGTGCCTACGTGACACGTGCGCAAGGTGCATGCGTGGCGGTCCGATGGCAATGGCATATGCGGGAACCAACGGCCGAGCCGCTAGGCCTCCCTGACAACAAGGTGTCAGTAGGGGCATCGTAGAATGCAATCTCAGCACCGCCCGGCAAACCCCGGACGGTCAGAGCACGGACGGAGCGGCCGACGATGACAAACCGTACACTAGACCACGCGACGAGACGGCGGCTCGAGGCGATTCTGCGCGTCGAACTCGAAGCGGTTCAGCAGCATTTCATCCACGTGCTCATGCTCAAGGCCTGGGGCGACGACGATCTCGCGGCCGCGATCACGGCCGTTGACGAAGTCGACCTGCCGAACGCCATGCGCCTTGTGGACCTGCTTGTTGAGGACGGTGCGGCGCCTGCTTTGGCGCAGGACCCGGTCTGTTTCGCCACGCACATGCCGAAACCCGGCGGCTCTCCCGCAGAGATCATCGCGTCGGAACTTCGTCTCGAGCGCAGGCTCACCGATGTCCTGCGCGCAGGCCGCAATCATCTGCGGTGCACGGCCTGCGGCGCCGAGCACCTCATTCATGATCCGCTGGCCGCAAGGGACAGCTATGGCGACTGGCTGCAACGGCAGAGCACGGCCGCCCGCGGCACGGACAGGCGCGCCTCGCCGGTCGCCGGGGATGCTCGCGAGCATATCGATCAGATCTTTGCGCATCTCCTGGTCGCCATCACGCAAGGGCTGGTGCATGCTTTCGTACACTGGCACGGCCGCCGGAAAGAGCTTGCTGACGCCGCTTGGGCGGCGAGCACCTCCGCGATGATGCTTGCGACTGACATGACCAACCATCTGGCCGCACGGCGCCAGGCTCCGGACCCGGCCAGCGCGGCTCAAGAAGGACATGTCCCCCTGCCCAGCATCCAAAGCACATCCATGGAAGCGGAAACGGCCGATCGCAACCTTGCCGAACAGATCCATGCGGCAGCCGACCGGGCGACCGAAGCCCTGAGCGGATCGGAGTTCGGGCCGGTTCGGCGGTCGATCGCGACCTATTTCTGGGCGCTGAGCCGCTCCGGCGAGGGTCACGCCCTGCCTCAGATTCACAACCCGTGCCGCGATTTCGAGCGGGTGCTGAGGGAATACGTCCGGGATGGTGACAGAGCCGCTCCTGCACGGGCATAGTGTTCAACGAACTAAATGCCCAACCGGCTCAGCGGAGACCAGCCGAATGCAGACACGACCACTCCATGCCGACTTCGGAATGGAAGTCAGCGGCGTCGATCTCGCGGCGGTCTCTCCGGATGCCGGCTATCCCGAGATCCGCAATCTGTTCGAGCGCCATTCCCTGCTGCTGTTCCGCGGTCAGTCCCTCGACGATGACGCCATCGTCAGGCTCGGGCGCCTGTTCGGGCCCGTGGAAGACCACAAGGACACAGCCGACGGGGCTTTCGTCGTCCCGAAGGTGTCCAACCGTCAGGCGCACAACACCCTCGGGGCCGCCTCGGAGGATCAGTTGCTGAACCTGAAGGCCAACCAGCTCTGGCATACGGACAGTACGTTCCTGCCTGTCCCCGCGCTCGCCAATATCATCACCGCCCGTGTGTTGCCCACAAGCGGAGGTGAGACGGAACTGGTTTCGACGCGGGCCGCCTGGCAGCGCCTTTCCGAGGAAACCAGGTCCCGCGTGAAAGATGCGGTCGTGTGGCACCGCTACGCACATTCGCGCGCCAAGATCGACCCCGACCTCGCCGGACACGCGCTTTTCGCCAAGTGGCCGGATCAGGCCTGGTATGCCCTGTGGCGCAATCCGGTCACGGGCGAAGACGCACTCTATCTGGCTTCGCACGCCTATGGCATTGACGGGATGGCGCGCGCCGAGGGCGAAGGTCTGATCGAGAGGTTGATCGAGCAGGCGACCGAGCCGGAACACGTCTATGCCCATGAATGGCAGGTCGGCGATGTGCTGATCTGGGACGAGCGCGCCACGCTTCACCGGGGCACGCCGTGGCCCTATGAAGAGGAGCGCACGCTCGCCAGCATCTGCGTGTCCGTCACGGACGCCGACGGCCTCTCCGCCATGAAGCCGGAACACACGGTCGGTGTGATCGAGGCCTAGCTTTATTCTTTGTCAATTGTCACTATTGCCGTCATTCCCGCGGAAGCGGGAATCCAGAGGCCACGATCGGATGCATTGCCGTACCGCTCTGGATCCCCGCCTGCGCGGGGATGACGTCTAGCGGGTGATCGCTACTTCGTCACCAGCCAGAGCCGGCTCCAGATGCGGCAGACCCCCCAGTAGCTGTTCTCCACATGGAAGCCGAAGGCGAGCGCCTCCCTGGCCCAGTCGCCGTCGCCACCGGCCGCGCCTTCGAGACGGTGCGGAAACGTTTCGCCGGGCTCGCACCATTTGCTCTCCTGTGCGGTGACAAAGCCGGTCAATGCCTCGCCGATGGTCATCGTCTGCTCTCCCGGCAGATCATCCTCGTCTACGTCGAACACATTGGCGAGCGCGATGCTGGTGACGATGCGCATCTGGTCGAGATAGCGCTCGGTGACGGGATCCCGGGCCTGAAAGGCGAAGGCCGCAAACTCGGTGTTGAGCGTTTGTCCGGCCGTTGCGGAAAAGATGACCCCAAGCTGTTCCTTGTCCGTGGTGTCGAAATAGACCGTACCGCCATTCGGATCCTGAAGCGGCGCGTTCGTGATCGGGTCCGCCCTCTCCTCCTCCGCATCGTAATAGTCATCGGAGGCCATGCCGCGATAGGGAAATATTTCGGCCGGCGGCCCCAACAGGAAACCCCGGGAGAGAAAGTGCTTCTCGTTGCCGGGCGCGTCGTCATCGAGGCCGTTCGGCCAGTCGTTGGACTTGATCTCCAGTTCCGTGGGATAGCCGTGCATGGTTGCCTCACGCCGGTCTGAGCCCCCCCACGCTCAAGAGTACGGCCTCAGCCAGCATTGAGCAAATTCGGCCTGGACGTGCACAGCGCCTCGACGCCCACATCAGACACTCCCGGTTGTGGTGAATCCCACAGACAACACCTTGAGTTGTTGCTCTGCTCCTCCTTGCCAGACCCACAATAGCCAAGCTGGGAGGAGCTAATGACTGTGGAATCGACTCCCCAAAACAGCGGATTCGGGAAGGTTACATCGTGGATCGCGGGCGTCACCGGCATACTGATCGTCGTGCCCGCTCTGATCAACGCCGGGGCCGATATCATCGCGGAAATCCGGAAGTTGCCGAAATCCGAGTCCGAAAAGGTCAACGTCGTTCTGTTCAAGAGACACTTCGGCAAGGACCCCCTGCACCGTGGCGAGATCCCCATCAAGACGAAACTGGGCACCGTCAACATGGAACTGGAGGTTCACAATGGCGGCGACATCTTCGTGCGATATGGAGACCGCAGCCAGTGGTTCCATTCGCCCATGACGAAAGTCGCGAGCGCCCACTCGATCATCGGCGCGGCGCACGCGGAACCGCGCCGGATCAGGCTCGCCGGCACGTTCAAGCAATTCGACTCTCGCAAGAAGGGCAGCATTCTGCGCCATCGGTACTATTCCACCGGCCGCACGGAGACATACGTCATCAATCCGGCCACCGGGCAATGGAGCAAGTCGACGTCACCTGCAGTCCAGTACCGGCCGCCGCCGCCCAAGCCTGCGGTGCCGACATTCACCTATCCGGCGATCGACCTGACGAAGAAGAAGTAGGCCACCTGTCGTTCCCCGGACGAGCGCACGCGCGTTCCGGGGCCGTTACAAATACCAACCGGAGCATGGAACGATCCCGGATCTGCGAAGCACCGCTCCGCGCTGCATCGCGTCCGGAAAACGCAGGTTTTTGCAAATGTCATCCCGCCGGAGCGCAGCGACGGCGAGGATCCAATTACCGGATCATCAGACCGCAGCATTCGCCAATGGATCCTCGGCCTCGCCTATGGCTCGGCCAAGGATGACACCTCTTCATGCGAGTGAAGCAGCCGCGTCTAATCCAGCAGGCGTTCGTCGAACGGGACGGTCGAGAGCAACTCGCAGCCATCGTTCGTAACGAGGACCTGCTGCTCGAGCTTGACGCCGTCGCGCTCGCCGACGGCGCCGCAATAGCTCTCCACGCAGATCACCATGCCGGCCTCGAGCGTGCCCTCGTAGG
Organism: Hyphomicrobiales bacterium; assembly: GCA_965198845.1. Lineage (GTDB taxonomy): Bacteria > Pseudomonadota > Alphaproteobacteria > Rhizobiales > JAJFHC01 > CBDAQD01. The sequence continues at coordinate 2,467,742 of CBDAQD010000002.1, read as the reverse complement.
TCGTCGGCCCGCGGAAAGGCTGGTTCACGCGCGGGTACTCATCGCACATGCCGACGCCGTGGATGACGCAGGAATAGGCGTTGTCGTGAAATTCCTCGCGCTGCTTGTACGCGCGTTCCCGGAATTCGGTGAGCGTGATGCCGGGGCGGACCAGCGTCATGTTGTACTCGACCTCGTCGAGCGCATGACGGAACAGCTCCTTCTGCCGCCGGGTCGGGCTTCCCGGACCGCAGAAGACGGTGCGTGAGATGTCGGCAAAGTAGCCATGGGGACCGATCATGTCCGTGTCGAAGCCGACGAGGTCTCCCGCCTCGACGCGCCGCTCTGAGGCCTCCTGGCACCACGGATTGATGCGCGGGCCCGACGCCAGCATGCGTCCGTCATGCCAGTCGCCATTGTTGGCGAGGTTGGCGTAATTGAGCAGCGCCCAGAGCTGAACCTCCGAAACCCCGGGCCGGATCGCCTCGGTCATCTTGGCTATCCCGAGCTCTGCGACAGCCACCGCCCAGCGGATGCAGGCGATCTCGTCCTCCGACTTGATGACCCGCGCCTCCTCGGCGATAGAGACGCCGTCGACAACGTCCAGCCCGCGCTGCATCAGGGCCTGGGTGATGCTCGGATTGACATACTCGATCGCGATCCGGCGGTTGTCCGTGCCGAGCTCATCCAGGTAATTGACCACGTCGTCAGCCAGCAGCCGCGCCTGCTCGGCGAGCTCCGGCCCGCCGTCGAAATAGGAGATGGCCCGACCGTGGCGCACGTCGCTGACCGCCGGCGACGGGTCATAGGCGCCGTGGATCACGAGGGGCCCCTCGACCGGAACGAACAGGTAGGTGGTCGGGATGTGCGACTGGAACAGGGCGTAGTTCCGATAGTCGACAGCATAGCGCAGGCTGATGGGATTAACGAGAATGCAGACGGCCGCGCCCGATCTGCGCAAGGCGTCCTTCAACCGCCCCAGGCGGTAGGCATGCATGCGGTCGAAGTCGATCTCGGGCACATCGCGATGGCGGCGCAGATCGCTCCATGTGTCTTCAAGCACCATCCTGTCCGGGGTCATGTCGGTCATGCGGCAACGATCTTTTCGATAATGCGGCGGCCGAAATCGTGCGTCGGCCCCTCCCAATGGGGAGACAGGCGTCCACCGTCATAGGCCGGCGAGCGGCGGCCCTGCTGCAACAACTCCAGCATGCCCAGATCCTCGCGGTTGAGGTCGTCCCACATGGCGATCACCGCCTCACGTTCCTTTTCAAACTCCGGCGCGGTGGCCGCATCGCCGATCAGAAACACATGCAGTTCCTCGCGCGTGCGATCTGGTGCTTCCGGATAGGACACCAGCAGCGTGAACTGGTCCGGATAGACCTCTGCCGCGAAGTGGGGAAAACACAGGAACCACAGCCCGCGTTGCGCATCCTCCTGCGGGAGTCCAGGATAGTGAGGCAGTCCTTCTCCCCGCCCCTCCTCCATCTCCGGGAATACATAGTCGTTATAGAAAACATGCGCGTCCCACTCGCCGGACCAGCGCACGTTCATCGGCGCGAACTTGAGCAGTCGCGGATGCACGGCGAAGACGTGGTAGCCCTCCATGTAGTTCTCGTAAACGAGCTTCCAGTTCGCGTTGACCTCGAAGTCGAGCTTTCCGGCCCAGCGGATGGCGGAAAAGTCGTACGCACCGGTGCGCCGTATCAGCGGCGACAGCCAGTCGGCAAGCGGTTCGGCGTCGCCCGAGACGTTGGCGAAGATGCAGCCGTTCCAGGTTTCCACGCGGACCGGCACCAGATCAAGCAGCGGACCGCCGCCGTCCTCGAACCGATCAACCTGATCCGCGCCGTGGAAGTGCGGCCGAGCCCGCAGGTTGCCGTCGAGCCCGTAATTCCAGGCATGATAGGGGCAGGTAATTGAAGATTTGCTGCACGGCTCGGTCACGAGCTTTGCGCCACGATGGCGGCAAACATTGTGAAAGCCGCGCACCGTCCCCCCGCGATCTCGCAATATGATCAGTGGCGCTCCGCCGATCTCGACGGGCTTCATGTCTCCAGGTTCCGGAACCTCGGCCTCGGCGCCGGCAAAAACCCAGGAACGCCGGAACACGCGTTCCTGCTCGAGCGCCAGCCATTCGGGCGACCAGTAGGCGGCATTGGGAAGACCCGAGGCGTCTTCTATTGGCGCGAAGGCCTGGGCGTACCCGTCCCTGCCCAGCAGCGCTTCCACCCGCGCGATCATGTCGGCGTCCCGCGCGCCCACGTTCATGAGCCGCGTCTCCTCGCTCCAATCAAATATTCCATCGCGGATTGCATCCTCATGAAAAAAATGCTGTCATATTTTTCATGACTGTCAAGCAGAATTCGAATTCCGAGGCGCCCGACGCGGTCGTCCTGCTGGGCGACGAACTGCGGTCCCTGCGCAAGGCGCACGGGCTCACGCTGCAGGCGCTGGCCGAGAGATCCGGCAAATCTGTCAGCTTTATCTCCAAGATCGAGCGCGGACTTGCCCGCCCCTCAATCACGGCTCTTCAGGACATTGCGGAGGCCCTCTCCGTTCCGATCGGCTGGTTCTTTCAGACCGAAGGTCCGGTTCCCGTGGACGAGAAGCCCTATATCGTGCGAGCGGACCGGCGCCGCCGCATCAGTTATTCCGGGCTGTCTTCCACCGACTACATGGGTATCGAAGATTATCTTCTGTCCGCGAATCTCGATGGCCAGCTTGCACTCGGCATGTCCCGCTACGAACCGGGCGGTACGGCGGGCGACGATCTCTACACGCACAAGGGCGAGGAAGCAGGACTCGTGCTCGAGGGCGAGATCGAACTGACGCTCGACGAGGACGTTTTCCGGCTGAAATCCGGCGACAGCTTCTCGTTTCCGGCCAGCATTCCCCATACCTACCGCAATCCCGGTCGCACCACTGCCGTCATCGTCTGGGCGAACACGCCCGTGACGCTGCGTCGGTAAGACAGATCCGGGAGCGCCAACATGCGGACACATGCGCGGGCAGTCGTGATCGGTGGCGGCAATATGGGAGCAGCCGTTCTCTATCACCTTGCCCATGAGGGCTGGACCGATATCGCGCTCGTCGAGAAGGCGGAACTCACTTCCGGCGCCACGTGGCACGCGGCGGGCCTCGTCAGCCGGATGGTGGGCGGTCATGCGCTCGGGCGTTGCCATGACTATGCGGTCGACCTGTACAAACGCATCGAGGCCGAAACCGGTCAGGCTGTCAGCTGGCACAATTGCGGTTCGCTGCGTGTGGCTTCGAGTGACGATCATCGCGACTGGCTGATGCATGTGCGCGACGCCGTGCTCGCGCGCGGTCAGGACTGCGCGTGGGTAACGCCGGACGAGATCAAGAAACTCAATCCGCTGTACGACACCGCAAGGATCATAGGCGGGATCCACACGCCCGATGACGGCCATGTCGATCCGTCCGGCACGTGCCAGGCAATGGCGAAGGGTGCCCGGCAGCTTGGCGCGGAGATCATCCGGCACAACCGCGTCGTCGAAGTCACACAGTGCCCTTCGGGCGAATGGGACGTCGTCACCGAAACGGGCACGATCGTCGCGGAGCACGTGGTCAATGCCGGTGGCTACCACGCCCGCCAGATCGGTGCCTTCACCGGGCTGGACCTGCCGATCGTCCCGATGCAGCACCACTACGCGGTAACTGACGACGTACCCGAATTCGCTGCCATGGATCACGAGATCCCGGTGACCCGTGACGACTATTTCACCGGGTATCTCAGGCGCGAGCAGGCCGGTGCGCTGATCGGCCTTTATGACACCCATGACGCGCTCGCCCGCTGGGCTGACGGCTGCCCCTGGGAGTCCGAAAATGAACTGTTCGACCCCGACCTCGACCGCATCACGCCCTGGCTCCAAAAGTGCTTCGAGAGTTTCCCCTGCCTGATGGAGCGCGGCATCAAGCGCATTGTTAATGGCGCCATCACCTATACGCCGGACGGCGCGCCGCTGGTCGGCCCGGCACCGGGCCTGCGCAATTACTGGCTGGCCTGCGGGGCCACGGTCGGGATCGCCTGGGGCCCCGGCATGGGCAAGGCGCTCGCCCAGTGGATGGTTCACGGAACGGCTGAAATCTCCACGCGCGGCGTCGACCCGCGCCGGTTCGGGTCATGGGCGGATGGCGACTATGCGCTTGCCCGCACCCGGGAAAACTACATGACCCGACTCTCGCTGCCTTACCCACAAGACCAGTACGACACCTGCCGCGACATTCGCCAATCCGGAGCACACAGCCGGACGAGTGCGTTGGGCGCGATCTACGAAGAGGCCGGCGGCTGGGAGCGTCCGCGCCTCTACGCGCCGGAGACATGGCAGGGCAAGGAACCGCGAACGTGGCAGCGCGGACCATCTCATGACACCGCGCTCGCAGAAGCCCGCGCCGTGCATGAGAGCGTGGGGCTGGGCGACTTTTCGGCGTTCTCGAAATTTGAAATCACCGGCCCCGACGCGGAAGCGTTTCTCGATCGGCTTTGCGCCAACCGTATTCCCCTCAAGATCGGCGGCACGTGCCTGACACTGCTGCTGAACCGGCAGGGCACCATCGAGGGCGAGGCGGTCATCTCACGCCTCGCCGGTGACCGGTTCTGGTTCGTCACAGGCGCCCCGTCCGAACGGCGCCTCTGGGACTGGCTTACCCTCCACGCCCGCGACGACGAGACTGTCACTGTGACCAATTGCTCAGATGATTTCGGCATCCTGACGATTGCGGGACCACGGGCCCGGGATGTGCTCGGCGCCTGCACATCCGCGGACCTCGGCAATGCGGGTTTTCCATGGCTTGCGGCGCGCGAGATCGACGTGGCCGGCATTCCGGTCATTGCACTGCGGCTCTCCTTCGCGGGCACGCTCGCCTGGGAACTGCATGCGCAGAATGACCGGCTTGGGGATCTTTGGGACGCGTTGTGGCAGGCCGGCCAGCCCCACGGCATCACGCCGTTCGGATCCAGGGCACTCGATCTCTTGCGCCTGGAGAAGGCATATCGCGGCGGCCATGAACTCGCCAACGACGCCAGCCCGGTTCACACCGACCAGATGCGGTTCGTCAGGCTCGAAAAGAACTTCATCGGGCGCGACGCGCTTGCAGGGCGTGCCGAGCGCGGCGAGACTTCGGTGATTGTCTGTCTCGACGTCGAACCGGGGGACGCCGACGCAATGGGCGGGGAAGCAGTATTTCACGATGGACGTCTTGCAGGCTCCGTCACGTCCGGCGGCATGGGTCCCGTAACGGGAAAGAGCCTGGCGCTCGCCTTTGTTGAGCCTGGATCCGCCGCGCCGGGCACGCGGCTTGAGGTTTCGATCTTCGGAGAACGCCGCATTGCGACGGTTCTGGCTGAGCCGGTTTTCGATCCGCATAACACCCATATTAAGGCTGAGGAAAATGCCGATGCCGCGGCCTGACACCATTCCGGAAACCATGCGCGCCGTCGTGCTGACCGGTCACGGCGGCCTCGACAAGCTGGAGTACCGCGACGACTGGCCGACACCCGAACCGGAACCGGGCGAGGTTCTGGTCAAAGTGGGCGCCTGCGGGCTCAACAACACCGACATCAACACGCGCACGGCCTGGTACTCGAATAAGGTCAGGGACGGCATCACCGACAGCGGCGGCAAAGGCGGGTTCGAGGAGGCCGACGCCGCGTCCGGCACCTGGGGCGGCGGCGCCATCACCTTTCCACGCATCCAGGGGGCCGACGTTGCCGGCGTGATCGCCGCGGTGGGCGACGGCGTGGACGCGGCGCGCATCGGACAGCGCGTGATGATCGACCCGTGGCTGCTGGCGACAGGCGACTGGCTTGATCCCTCGCGCTCGGCCTATTTCGGCTCGGAATGCGACGGCGGGTTTGCCGAATACACCAAGGTTCGCTCAGAGAACGCCATCGCGCTCGACAGTTCGCTGTCCGACGCGGAGCTCGCAACGTTCCCCTGCGCCTACACGACCGCGGAAAACCTGGCGGCGCGCACCGGATTGCGGCCGGGGGAAACGGTGGTCATTGCCGGCGCGTCGGGCGGCGTCGGCTCCGCCGCGATCCAGCTCTGCCGCCTGCGCGGTGCCCGCGTCATCGGGATCGCCGCTGCGGCAAAAGCCGATACCCTTCTGAATCTCGGCGCGGAGACAGTGATCGACCGGAACGAAGGCGATCTCGAAGCGGCCATCCGCGATGCCGCCGGTGGACCGGTCGACGTTGCCCTTGACGTGGTCGGCGGCCCGGCGTTCATGGCGCTCATTGACGCGCTTCGCCAGGGTGGCCGCTACTCCTCGTCGGGGGCCATCGCCGGCCCGACGGTGGAATTCAATCTCAGGCAACTGATCTACAAGGACCTGCAACTGACCGGCGCCACCATCGTTCCGCCGGGCACCATGAAACGGCTGGTCGGCCTCATCGAACAGGGCCTGCTCAAGCCCCTGCTCGCCCAAACCTTCCCGCTTGCCGAACTCGGTGCCGCACAGGAAGCCTTCATGGCCAAGTCGCATATCGGCAATATCGTCGTGACGACGTAGACGGCCCGCTCCGATCCTGATCGCCCACTTGGACAGTAACCTCCTGGGGAACTAATCTCGGGTCATGGACCTCGTCACTCTTGCCCTATTCCTTCCGACCGCGGCCCTTGTGTGCGCCGCTCCCGGACCGTCGACCCTGCTCGTCCTGGCCCATGCCACGAGCCGCGACGCGCGCCGTCCGGCGGCCCTCATTGCCGGTGCGGTCAGCGCGAACGCCGTGATGGTGACGGGCGTCGCGTTCGGACTGGGCGCGATCATCGGCGCATCGCAAGGCGCGCTGCTCGCACTTAAGCTTGTAGGCGGCCTCTACCTGATCTGGCTGGGGATTTCCTATCTGCGCAGTGCCGCCAATCCGGTTGTGCCGGCAGGGGTGGACGAGCGGACATACCGCGTGCTGGCCGGTCAGGCTTTCCTGACCTCAATCACCAACCCGAAGGGCCTCGTGTTCTATCTCGCCTTCCTGCCTCAGTTCGTTACATCCGACTCGGGGTTTGCCGGGCAGATCGTGCTCTACGGCCTGCTTTATATCGGCATCTTTGCGATCTGCCTCGCGGCCTATGCCGTGGCCGGCCATGTGCTGGGCGCCATCGCCGTATCGGAGCGGTTTGTCCGTCTCAAAGACCGGGTCCTCGGCGTCACGCTCATTGCAAGCGGAGTCGGCGTGCTGCGCTGGAGCCAGAGCAGAGCGTAGAAAGCCCCGGCGAGACCGCAGTTTGAGCCACATCAATGCACCCAAATTCGTCCAACGCTTCAGTCTGCATGTTCATTCCGAACGACTGCCGGAGGACATGAATGGCGCAACCCGAACTGATCACCGTGACACCCGAGAATGTCGCGAAGACCGGGTTCTTCTGCAAGATGAGCGCGCGCGGCAAGCCGGGTTACGAGCAAAAGCTGGCCTGGCTGGAGCGCCGTTTCGATGAAGGACTTCAATTGCGCCTCCTTGGCGACGGCGAGCGCGGTTTCGTGGAATTCATCCCCGGTGCCCATGCGTGGCGCGCCATCGAGAATGCCGACGAGTACATCGTGATCCACTGTCTGTGGGTCGTCGGCAGGAGCAAAGGCAAGGGCTTCAGCCGGGTGTTGCTTGACGACGTCGCGTCATATGCCAGGGCCAACGGCTTCAAGGGCGTCGCCGCCGTGACCAGCAGCAGGAACTGGCTGATCGACAAGGGCGTGCTTGAGCACAACGGATATGTCTGCGTCGGTTCAGCGCCGCCGAGTTTCAACCTGCTCGTGCTGAAATTCGATGCGGATGCGGAAGACCCGCGGTTCTGCGGCGGCTGGGACAGAAAACTCTCGGCCAACCCGGAAGGCATGGTCGTCTATCGCACCGCGCAGTGCCCCTATCTCGACGATGCCGTACAGCACGCCCGGAGTTACGCCGACGACGCCGGCATCGCATTCCGTGAGGTTGTCCTGGAGACCGCCGAAGATGTGCGGCGTTATTCTCCGACACCATACGGCGTGTTCGCCATTGTGCTCGACGGCCGGCTCCTGTCCTACAACTACATGCTGACGAAGGATTTCCCCAAGGCGATCGCCAAGGCCGGCTGACCGCAGGATTTCCGGATTCATGACGTCCGACAATTGCCGGTCAGGATACAATCGTGCTACGCGAGTCTTCGGACAACAGGAACCCGGAGTACGCTATGGAACTGCACGTTTTCGCCGCCTTCGTCGTCGCCACGGCCATCATGATTTCGCTGCCGGGGCCGAGCGTGCTCCTGACCATCGCGCACAGCTTGTCCTTTGGCGGCCGCAAGGCGCTTGCGACCGTTGCCGGAGCCACGGCGGGTGTCGCCGCGCAGCTCGCCATCGCGGCGATCGGGCTCGTTTCCCTGCTCCAGGTGATGGCGGGCGCATTCGACTGGCTGCGCTGGGCCGGCGCGCTCTACCTGATCTATCTCGGCATCAAGCAGTGGCGCAGCGCCGGAATGCCGGCGGAGGGCGACGCTCCGGCCGCGTCCGGAACCAGTCTCTTCGTGCAGGGCCTCATCATCACGACCTTCAACCCGAAGAGCCTGATCTTCATCGCAGCCTTCCTGCCCCAGTTCATCGATGCATCCCAGCCGCTCGGCCTTCAGATCGCGATCATCGTGCCGACATTTCTCGTCATCACCTTCGGCGTGACGTCCATCTGGGTGGTTGCTGCCGGAAACGCACGGCGGTTCTTCCGGAGCCCGCGCGCCTTCCGGATCGTCTCGCGCGTATCGGGCGGCCTTATGATCGGGGCCGGTGTCGGTCTTGCCCTTGCCCGCCGTTAAAGGCGGCATCGAAAGTTAGAGGATTCCCTCCTCGGCGTCCTCGACGGAGATCCCGAGCTTGTCGAGACCGTCTTCGAGATAGTCAGCAAGCATCGGCTCCCCGAGAAGATAATCCTCCGTCGGATTGACGCTTTCAGCTAGCGCGGTCGCCTTGGCCTGCGCCAGCTCTTCCGGTTCATATGTCCCGCGTCCGATCCACATAAGCGCGACCAGGCTCACCCGCTCGTCGACATTCAGATCGGCAATGAAGGTCTTCAACTCGCTTTCCGTGGCATCTCCGCTGCGGTTTTCGAGGATGGACTCCGCGTCCGCCTCGTCGCCGGAGGTGTCCCAGGCGTCGACCTTGGCGTCGACCTCTCTCGCCCGAACGATGATGTGACCAACCTTTTCCGGTGCGATTTCGAGCATTTCGACTCTCCCTAAAGCTCCCCAAACCGTTCTATACGGCTCAGAATCCGGGAATTCGGGGAGCGCCACATTGATCTGGCGCAATTGTTGGCTCTCAGAGCGAGATCGGCTCTAGAGCCAGCGCGTGACCTGAACGATATCCTTGTCATCAGCGGAACGGCTCGTCTTGAATCCAAGTTCCGTCATGAGCTGAAGCATCGACTGGTTTTCGGACATCACCGTGCCCTCGATCATCTTCAGACCATGATCGCGCGCCGCGTCCATGAGGGCTTTCATCAGACGCGTCCCGATGCCCTGGTTTTGCAGGCGGTCCGACACGACGACCGCGAACTCGCAGCTTGTCTGATCCGGATTGATTACGTAGCGGGCGACACCGCACTGGACCGGCTTGCCTTTGATCTCCGCCATCGCGACAAGCGCCATCTCACGGCTGTAGTCGATCTGCGTGAAGCGCGCGAGCATTGTCGGCGAAAGCTCCTTCATCGAATACATGAAGCGGAACTTGCGCGCTTCGTCCGACAGGTCGCGGACGAAGGCCTGCTCGCTTTGGGCATCTTCGGGACGGATAGGCCGGATTGTGAGAGGCGTGCCATCCGCCAGCAGCTCGTTCTGGACGAGGTGCCGCGGGTAAGGTGCGATCGCCATATGGTCGTAGCGGCCAAGATGTGCCGGCGGTCGTTTGACCCTGATCCGCGCGTCGACGGCAATGACACCGCCGGGGCCGGCAAAGAGCGGATTGATGTCGAGTTCCTCGATTTCCGGAAACTCGCAGACAAGGTCCGAGATGCGCAGAAGCACGTCGATTACGGCAGCGCGGTCGACCGCGGGCCGGTCCCGGAAGGCGTCGAGCAGGCGCGACACCCGGGTTCGATTGATGAGGCGGTTTGACAGAACCTCGTTCAGCGGCGGCAGTGAAACGGCACTGTCCGCCAGCACCTCGACCATGGTACCGCCCGCTCCGAACAGGATGACTGGCCCGAAAACCGGGTCGCGGCTGGTTCCGACCACAAGCTCGCGGCTGTCCTCGATCTTCGCCATCGGCTCAACGGTCACGCCGAGAATATCGGCTTCCGGCCGGGCCTCGGCGGCCTGTTCGGTGATCTCGCGATAGGCGGCCGTCACGTCGGCCGCACTCATGATGTTGATGCGCACGCCGCCCACATCGGACTTGTGGGTGATCTGCGGCGAATTGATCTTCATGGCCACGGGGAAGCCCAGCGTCTCGGCCGCGATCAGGGCCTTCGATGCGCTGTCCGCCTCGATGGTGGTGTTGCAGGGAATCCTGAACCCGCGAAGCACCGCCTTGGACTCGATATCCGACAGCATCTCGCGGCCTTCGGCCATCGCCCCCTCGATGATCAGCCGTGTGCCCTCCAGATCCGGGATTTCAAGCTCGGACGTCGGGCCCGGCAGTTCGAGGGCCAGCGTCCGGTTGAGCTCATGACGCGCCAGGTAGGAGAACGCCTCGACTGCCTTTTCGGGCGTCGTGAAGTCGGGAACCCCGCTTGAGCTCAATAGATGTCGGGCTTCGGCCACGGATGTCTCGCCCATCCAGCAGGCAAGAACGGGCTTTCGGTTCTTGTCCGGAATCGCATCAAGCATGGACGCGGCGGCATCCTTTGCCTCGGTCATCGCCTGCGGCGTCAGCATGACAAGAAGACCGTCAAAATTTGGGTCTTCAAGACAGGCTTTTACTGCGGTGCCGTAAACGTCGGGCGTTGCATCGCCAAGGATGTCGACCGGATTGCCCTTGGACCAGTGGGCACCAAGCACCTTGGCCAGCGCATCAATTGTACCCGGCTCCGGCTGGGGAAGATCGACGCCGAGATCTCCGGCCTTGTCGGCTGCGAGCACCCCTGCCCCGCCTCCGTTCGTGATAATGCCGAGCCGGCGCCCTCCGGAACGCGTGCTTGCCGACAGGATCTCGGCCGCGGCAAAAAGCTGACCGAACGTCTGCGCGCGGACCGCGCCTGCCCGTTCGAGAGCGGCATCGAAGACCGCGTCCGATCCGATCAGCGCTCCTGTATGGGTGCTCGCAGCCTTCGAGCTCTGCGTGTGGCGGCCGGTCTTGAGCACGATCACAGGCTTGAGGCGCGACGCAATCCGCAACGCACTGACGAACGACCGGGCATCCCTGATGCCTTCGACATAAAGCAGGATCGCATCGGTCTTCGGGTCAGTCGCAAGGAACGTGAGCACGTCGCCAAAGTCCGTGTCGGCCGAGTTGCCCAGGGAGACAAGGGCCGAGAAGCCGAGATGATGCGGCTCCGCCCAGTCGGATATGGCCGAACACAGCGCTCCGGACTGCGAGACCAGCGCGAGCCCGCCCTGCGGCGTCTTGGACTTGAGGAATGTGGCATCGAGACCGATCCAGGGTCGTACGAGCCCGACACAATTGGGACCGATGAAGCGGACGTTGGCGTGCCGGGCCGCGTCAATCAGATCGGCTTCCCGGGCCTCGCCTTCGGGACCGGCTTCCCGGAACCCGGCGGAGAGCACGACGGCTTTGTGGATACCCGCCTCTCCGCACTCCCGGATAATCCCGGGCACCGTCGCCGCCGGTGTCGCAATGACGGCGAGATCGACACTCTCCTTCAGCTCGGACACGGAGGCATAACATTGCCGCCCGCTGACGGTTTCGTATTTCGGATTGATGGGCACGATCGGCCCCTCGAAGCCTCCGGCCAGAAGATTTTCGAACACTTTCGATGCTACGGAACGGCCAGAGTCGCTGGCGCCAAAGACGGCGACGGAGGTCGGATTGAAGAGGGTGTCAAGCAGGCTCGGCCCCATGGGAACAGGTCCTCACAACAGTTTACATATGCTACGCGCCGATGTGGACCTCCCCGTGGCAGGCCGCCTTGATCTGCCTCAATCCGCGCTCAAGTGACTTTTGCCACAGCGCCGATCTGCACCGCCGCTAGAGTTGCCGAAGGGTTGGGTTCGCAGGTGGCTCGCGTTTCGAGACGCAAGCCCGGGGCCAATTCGTGCCAGAAGCGAATGCGCTGCCCCGGAAGCGGCCGACCGAAACTGCGACTAAATCTTCACGCCCGCGGATCCGTCTTTTCACTGAACGTCATGACTGTGAGGAAGGTGCGATGCGATTTCCGATTACCCAGAGAGAATTGCGGCTGATCGCCGCCACAGGATCCCTGATCCTTGCGATGGGCATGGCAGACCCGGCGGCGGCAAACAGCAGGGATTCCATCCTGGAGCGCCACGGGTCCTGGAATGCTTTCGTCGACCGCTGGAAGGCGTTCGCCAAGAACGACATCCGGCTTATCGACTTCCAGGAATGCCGCGATCCGGCCGATAACAAGACGTGGTATGTCGGCGTCTGGCGTCCGGCGAAAGGCGGCTACGGGCTTTTCAGGCTCGGCAACTGGAAGGCGTTCACTGACGACTGGAAAAAGCAGACAGACGAAAAGCTCAGGCTGGCCGATATCAGCGACGGTCCGGAAGGCAACACGTCCGTCTTTACCGGCGTCTATCGCGGCAGCAGCAAACCGCACGCCCTCTACCGGCTTTCGAGCTGGAGCGCGATGGTCACGAAGTGGAAAGACATGCGCAAGAAAGGTCTGAGACTGATCGATCTCGACGAGACACGGCGCGGCAACACGACCTGGTTCACCGGTGTGTGGCGGCAGGGATCAGGATCTGAAGCGCTCTACCGCTACGACAGCTGGACAGAATTCGTGAACAGGTGGAAATCGCTTTCGGACCAGAACAGGCGGTTGCTCGATATCGGCGTTTCGCGCAGCGGCGGCAAGACCTGGTTTTCCGGTATATGGCGGGCCGGCGGCGGAAACCACGCCCTGCACCGGTTCAACAGCTGGCCGGGCATCTTGAGCAAATGGATCGAAATCGACAATAACGGCAACAGTTTCGCCAAACTGCGCGACATCGAATGCTGGCAGGAAGGCGGCAAGATGCACTATGTCGGGGTCTGGCGCTGAGCCGGCATAGGTCGGCCGGAGATCCAGGGATCAGCCGGCCAGGGCGATTGGCTTGAACGCCTTGACGAAATCCATGTCGAGCTTTCCGTCCATGGCAAGCAGTGCCTCGTAGGCTTCCTCGGGCGTCATCTCCTCCTTGTAGGACCGCCGGTCAACCAGCGCGGAGTAGACGTCAACGATGGTCATGACGCGCACCAGATTGCTGATCTGGTCGTCGATCAGGCCGTCGGGATAGCCGGAACCGTCGAGAAATTCGTGGTGATGTCTCGCGACGTCGAGGACTTCCTCTTCGAAACGGCCGTCTTCGGAGAGGATTTCATGACTGTACTCGACATGTTTCTCCATCTCGAGGCGTTCCTTGTCGGAGAGCGAGCCCGGCTTATCGAGCAGCGCGAGAGGGATCTTCGCCTTGCCGATGTCGTGCATAAGACCGCTCACGGCGAGCGTCATCAGTTCCTTGCGCGACATATCGAAATGCAGGCCGAACGCCACGGCGAGACCGCATACGGTCATCAGGTGGCGATGCGTGTAGCTGTGGTGCATTTTCAGAGCGTCGAACCACTCCGATATCCCTCCCGCCGCCGACAGCGCGTCCACGACGGTGTCGCAGCATTCGTCAATGCTTTCCTTGGGCAACGGGCCGCCGTTCCCGAGAGCATCTCTGACGAGGTCATTGATCTCGAGAACCTGTGACAGTGCGGGATAAACCTCGCCGTGCTGGTCGCTCCATTGGCCGGAAACATGCGCCTCAAGCTGTTTCGCAATGGTGTCGTTCAGAGCGCCGAAATCGAGCGTCGGTGGCAGAACGTTTGAAACCCCGATCGCCCGCGCCGAAAGCGTTTCGTCCTTGAAATTGCCTTCCGCGATGCTCAACACGGCTGGACGCGATGCAGCAGCATCAAAAACCCTGCTCAGGAAGTCGCGTACCTTCTTGTCGACAAGACGCAGGTTCAGAACGACCATCGATGTGTCGTCGGGCAGCACCCACTCACGATCGAGCGTGCCGAAATCAAGCATCTCCGCGGCGTATTTCCGCGAGATTATGTTGTGCAGAATTGATGACCGCTCGGGATGATCAGTCACAATCAGGATCGTTCTGGACATTCCCTCTCCAGCGCAGAAATGTTCCGGACACCCCATGTCCTAGCCGGCTAAAGACGTAATCTATTTGTGTTTACAAGGCTTTAACCGAAGCGGAACATGTCTCCGGCTTATGACCGAATTTTTCGAATTTATCGTTCCGTCCGGGTGGATTGCATTGGACCGGGCGGCCCGCATCGGCTTAGCATCGGCTCTACGGAGTTCAGTATCGGCGGATCCGCCATGAAAGACAGCCACCCCAAACCGCAAAACCCGACATCGCGCGCGTTCCTGGAACAGGCCTACAACCTGAAAACGCTCGAGGACGCGATGAGTTTCTACGACCAGTGGGCAGACGACTATGACGAGCAGATGGAGACAGGTCTCGGTTATGTGGCGCCGAAACGGCTCGCCGAAAAGCTTGCCGGTCACATTGAAGACAAGACCGCCTATGTGCTCGATGTCGGGTGCGGCACCGGCCTGACCAGCCGATACCTCTCCGAGTTCGGCTTCAAGCGGATCGACGGCATCGATATCAACGCCGCCATGCTGGACGTCGCTCGTCAGCGACGGATCTATTCCGACCTGCTCGAGGCCGATATTACCCAGGACCTGGAGATCGGCAGTGGGCGATACGGCGCGATCATATCGACGGGGACCTTCACGCTCGGTCACGTCGGAGCGGACGCGCTCGATGAACTGATCCGGGTGCTCAAGCCGGGCGGGCTCCTGGCTTGCACGATCCACAAGGATGTCTTCGGGCCTCTGGGGTTCCGGGAAGCTTTCGAGCGGTTCGAAAGCCACGGCACGCTTCAACAGATCGAAAGGAGCGCCGAACCGTACTTCAGGGACGGTGCTCCGGACGGGCTCTATTGCCTCTACAGCAAGCTTTAAACCGAGACGGGGTGCGTTACATGACTGAGCAGAACGACGAGGCTGCGAAACATCGGGGCCGGTGCCTGTGCGGTGCCATCCGCTTCAGTTTCGACGGCAAACCCAACTGGACCGGCTGGTGTCATTGCGACAGTTGCCGACGCAACACATCGTCGCCGGCCACTGCGTTCATCGGGGTGCCGTCCGACCGCTTCCGTCATACCGGCGAAGCGCCACGGGTCTACGAATCGACCCCGGGCGTGCGGCGCTCGTTCTGCGGCAAATGCGGCAGCCCCGTATCCTACGAGGCGGACCAGTTCCCGGATGAAGTCCATCTCTATGCCGCCGCGATGGAAGATCCCGGAGAATGGGCACCGCGCGGTCACGTCTTTGCCGAAGAGCAACTGGCGTGGTGCGAGATCCTTGACGACCTGCCGCGTTTCCGCGGATCGGGCGGAAGAAACACACCTGACTGGCACGGTCCCAGAGACCGGTGACGATTATTCGGAGGCCTTCGGGAATTCGTATCTCACGAAGGGAGTCAGATCCGCCACACGGTCATAAAGCGAGCGGGCGGTCGCGTTGAAATGCTGCGTGTGCCAGTAGACCCGGCTCGCTCCGCGTCGTGACGCGGCATTTCCAACCGCCTCGATCAGCGCCCGCCCGGCACCGGAACCCCGGCGGTTCTCGTCAACGAACAGATCCTCCAGATAGCAGTATTCCGTCGCCGACCATGTTGAGCGGTGAAAGAGATAGTGCACGATGCCCACCAGCCGGCCGTCCGCGTCGACTGCGCATAGTCCGGACGGATCCTCGCCATCGGTCATCAGGCGTTCCCAGGTGGCCTCGGTGATCGCCGGATCGAGGTCGGTTTCGTAGAACCTCAGGTAGCCCTGCCACAACGGCTCCCAGGCCTCGCGGTCTTGCGGCTGCAGCGGTCGGATGTCGATGGTCATGCTGATTGCCTGGACCTAGAGAGCGTCATCGGCGGAAACGAGTTCCCGCTCGACCCGCTTCAGCTGCTCCATGATCGTCGCCACCGCTTTGGCGGACGGGTCGTTCAATTCACGGAGCTGCCGGATAACGCCGTCATAATCCTCCGCGTCCTTGTTCTGGGACATCTTGCGCTTGCCTTCGACCTTCTCGATCTGCATCTCAACGCCGACAATGCCGCGCAGCATGACGGTGCGCGTGCGGTCGGTGAGCTTGTCCATCGTCCATTGCGGTTTCGGCTCGAGACCGGCTTCGTTGAGCGCGCTCAGATCGCTGACCTGCCGGACCAGCTCGTCGGCGTCCAGAAGTCGGGTCGGGCCGGACAGATGGACCGCTTCGTAGTTCCACGTGGGCACCTGGTCAGGGCCGGCATACCAGTCCGGCGAGACATAAGTGTCGGGGCCCGAGACGATGCACAGGGCGTCGCCGCCCTTTGCCAGGGTTTTGTGGATGGCATTGGCGCGCGCGACATGGAACCGGAGCGCGGCCGCTCCTGGCCGGTCCCCGCTCAGCACGAAGGGAACATGCGCGGCGTCGAGACCGTCATCTCCCGCGACCACGACCACGCCGAAGGCACGGCGTGCCGCAATGGCCAGTGCATCGGTTTCATCTTCGATCGAAAACAGTGACGGCATATACATTGGTGAATCTCGCTCAAGCGGTAATGGCCCCGAAGAGGCATCGTCTCAATTGGGTATATAAATGGGGCCGTTTCGGGCAATCGGGAAGAGCCAATTGCGACTTATCGGTGGATACCACCCAAGCCTGATCACTTCGGCATCAGGGTCAGCACATCCGCTCCGCCCTTTTCCAGTGCGTCCAATGATCCGGTCATCGTGATCGTCTCGCCGTTGCGCCACAGGGGCACGAAATCGCCCCAATTTCCGCTCAAGGGATTGCCGGACTGGCCGGTGGTGATGACGTATCTGGACCTGGCCGGATCGGCCAGATCGTAGATAGCCCTGTAGCCCGCCCCGTGATTATGCCGGAACGCGCCCTGCCCGATCGGCCCGGCGCCGCGGTTCAGGGTGTAAAAGCCGCCATCGGTCGGCACCGAAAGGTCGCTCAACCCGCCAAACAGTGGTACGCGCGAGAAGATCTTGTGACTGAGCGTGGCACGATGCAGCGCGCCCCAGGTCCAGGCGCTCATGTCCTCGCCGAGTTGTCCGGATACCCAAGCCAGAGCGGACTTCAGAGATTGAGTCTTCAACTGCTGGCAAGTCTCTTTGATGTCGTTCGTTTTCACGTTGTCGCACCAGGGAGAGGCGGGTTCCAGATGGCGTGCCAGCAATGCCGCGCGATAGCGCCAGAATGCCGGGAACAGCGTACCCAGATCGTCCTCGAAGAGCGCCTTCTTGAGTTCCCTTTGCCAGGCGGTGAAGATCAACGCGGCACTGGAGTCCGCCGTCATGCGCCGATCCCAGGATCTGAGCATCTCAAGCGCCTTTTGCGACCGATCGTCCGCCGGCGCGACACCTTCGAGCAGTGGCAGGAGCAGATCCGCATCGACCGCCCGCGTGTCCATCTGCATGGTCCGGAATGACTCGAAGTCATGCTTGTCCGTGGAGCCGAGCAAGGCCTTGACCCTCTGGAGGCGCAGGTCCGGATGCCAGAAATGGGCGATCAGCGGTGCGGCATCCGCGCCCGCGACCTTGTTGTTGGCATTGGCCAGCGCACCATCACCGCCGGCGACGCGCTCCGGCAGATCGTCAAACGCGACCCAGCCCTGCCAGTCATAGTCGCCGGTCCATCCCGGCACCGGCAGCACGCCCGTGCCGGCTTTCCTGACCGGAATCCGGCCCGTCACCTTGTTGGCGACCGTTCCGTTCTTGTCGGCAACAAAGAAATTCAGCGATGGCGCCACCATGGCCCGCAGTGCTTCGCGGGCTTCGGGCCAGGAACGCGCATGCGCCAGCCAGTAGGCGGTGGCAAGGCTTGTATCCTCGTTCCGTGTGGTCGCAAAGGCCAGTGCCGCGACGTGGCCTGGCTTCAGGCGGGATGCAATGCCCTCGTCGAAGTCCGACAGGATGGCGCCGTGGCGGCTGTTGCGCACGGTGATGTCGACTGGATCGGCGTCCCTGATGACGATGGTTTCCTTGCGAGAAACGAACGGCCGCATTCCGTCGGGCGTCTCGTACTTCTGATCGTCCGACGGGTCGAGCCGCTCGATGAAGAGATCCTGGATGTCCGCACCGACGGCCGTCGCGCCCCAGGCAATGTTTCCGTTCTGGCCGAGGATATGGAAGGGCAGCCCCGGAATGGTGGCACCGGCGATGTCACGATCGCCGATCACCAGCCGCGCGAGATACCACAGGATCGGCGCCTCCAGCCCCAGATGCGGATCGCTGGCAAGAAGTGGCGCGCCGGTTGCCGACCGGTCGCCTCCTACGACCCATGCGTTCGAAGCCGTGTCCGTCACCGGGAGCCAGGGCGACACCGTGTCATCGACCGACGCGCTCGAGGACCGATTGGCGACAAGATCGAGAAGCACACGCTCCTGCTCGTCAGGCCATCGCTCGAAGAGCGATGCCATGCGTCCCGGCCCAAGGCGCATCGCCATCGCCGCAAACAGCTTTTCCGATCTGAGATTGGCCGAGAGACGCACGCTCAGCAGTCGCGCCACCAGAATAATGTCCCGTTCGGTCCAGGGATCCGGCTCGACGCCGAGGACCGCAAATTCCGGAGGAAGCGCTTTCAGGGTGGCGATGCCGTGATTGATCCCGGCGACATAGGCCTCCACCGCTGTCCTGACTGCTTCCGGAAGCGCGGCAAAGCTGTCATCCAGCCCGCGGGCCAGGCCGATAATGCGCATGTAGCGGTCGACGCCCAGTGTGGCCCTGCCGGCGAATTCGGACAGCCGCCCCTGACCCGCGCGCCGGAACGCTTCCATCTGCCACAGACGATCCTGGGCGTGCACCAGTCCGAGCGCGAAATAGGCCTCCCGCTCGCTTGCGGCAAAGATGTGCGGAACGCCGCGCTCGGTCCTCGCGACATGAACGGGTTGCGCGAGATCACGCCCCAGCATCTCGCCCGAAGTGCGCGGCAGCGTATTGGCCAGATACCAGAATCCCCCCGCGCCGATCAGAATGACAAGCGCAAAGGCAACAAGCAGGATCTTACGAATGAGGCCGGTATTCATGTCTACGGGTTAAAGGGAATTGCGCGAATCATCCAAAGGAATTCGCGGCCAATCTCATGCGACATTTATGGCAAGAGTATATCAGGGCACATGTGGTTCTGCCCATTTCGGTGACGCAGTCCAAAGATCAGTTCGCCGCGAAATCAACATGGAATGCGCTTCCCTCGCCTTTTCGGCTTTCGGCCCAGATGCGCCACCCGTGCCGTTCGGCAACCGCCGCGCATATGGCAAGGCCGATGCCGGTTCCCGCATACTCTTCCCGTGTGTGCAGGCGCTGAAACGGCTCGAAAATCCGGTCGGCGAGCCTTTGATCGAATCCGATACCGTTATCGCTGATGATCAGGCTCACCGGACGGCCTTCCGCGTCTGAGAAAACTTGGATCCTGACTCTGGGGCGAACGTCCTCTGCAACGTACTTGATGGCGTTCGAAATCAGGTTCTGCAGCAACTGGCCAAGCTGGGTTGGATCCGCAATAAGGACCGCATCGTTCAGGTGGAGTTCGATCTCTGCGCCGCTTCTTCCGATTGCATCCGCCAGAGCCGACAGGACGTCGGAGAAGATCGTCTCCAGTTCGACTTCCTGCATCTTGAGTTCGTGATTAGTCGTTCGGGAGTAGTCGAGCAGGTCCTTGACCAGCCCCCGGGCCCGCGTGGCCGCATTCGTCATGACCGACAGTGCATACTCCACGTCTTCCGTGTTGCCTGAGGAGAGCCCATCTTCCAGCATTTCGCTGAACGCCTGTATCTTGCGCAGCGGTTCCTGAAGATCGTGTGCGGCGACGTAGGCGAAACGCGACAGGTTCTCGTTGGCCTGACGCAGCATCGCCTCGGTTTCCTTGAGTTCCGTGATGTTTGTGCGCATCCCGACCAGCAGACCATTGGGGGTCCGGCGTTCGTCGATCCTTAGCCATTGGCCGTCCGGCAGTTCCTGCTGCACCGGTCCTGACGGATTGTTATGCTGATTCAGTCGCGCTTCGACCCAGGCCTCGTGCTCAGACTCGGTGGTTCCGGCGGCCGGATACTGCCCATTCCTGACGCCGTAGCGGAGCATGCTTTCGAAAGTCGAACCGACCTTCAGCTGACCCTCCGATTCTTTATAGATGTCCCCGTAGGCGGAATTCCAGATCACAAGCCGGTCATCCGCATCGTAGATGACAAAACCCTCCGGGATGTTCTCCAGCGCTTCCTGCAACATGTCTTCCGCTGCGCGCCGCCGGACGTCCGACCGGTGCGCCTCGATCAGATTTGCGCAGGTCCGCAGCAACGGCTCGAGTTCATCGACCAGGGCCTCGTAGTATCCGCTTGCGCGGTTGGCCAGCGCGATCATCCCGATCAGACGTCCGCCCGACATCATCGGCAGTCCGGCGTAGGTCCGCAGTGGAGGATGACCCGGCGGGAGACCGCCACCGGCCGGATGCCCGGCCGGGTCGTTGGTCAGTATCCGTTCCCCGGTCATCACGGTCCGGCCAAACAAGGTATCAAGATTCCGGAACTCCAGACCGTCGGCGGCGTTCTTCTCGAAAAGCGCCTTCGATGCCTCATCCCAGGAAATATCGGTAATAGCGTGGGTCTTAAGGAACCGGCTACCGTCGGCGGCGGTCATCACTTCGCCGATGAAGCCGTATTCACTGCCGGTAAAATCCAGGAGATCATCCAGGAACGCCGCGAACGCATCGGTGACTCTCTCGGCGTTGACGAAGGCATCCTGGGCCTTGCCGATTATGCCGATGATCTGCCGGGCAGACTCTGCAGGCAGCTCGGTCTTTGCTCCGACCCGCGCAACTTCGTACTCCGGTTTTCTCACGTTTCAGTCCCTTGTCATCACGCATGCGGATCCGAATGCGTGCGCAGCCGCGAAGGAGTGTGCCCTCAAATGGTAAACAAGCCGTGGTGTCGGCCGGAGTTCAGCGAATGCCGGAGACGAGCTTTTCCAGTTTGATCCGCTGGATCTTGCCCGATGGTCCCTTGGGCATGTCAGTGACGAAGTACACCCGGTCCGGTGCCTTGAAGTCCCCGATCCGCTCGATGCAGAAGTCGCGCAGTTCGGCTTCCGACGTTGCGGCGCCGGGCCTTATAACGACGCAGGCCTCGACCCGCTGACCGTACTGTTCGCAGGCTCTGGCAAAGGCCGCCGCCTCGATGACCTGGGGATGCGCGTAGAGAGCTTCATCGATTTCGCGCGGCGCAATGTTCTCCCCGCCCTTGATGATGAGTTCCTTCAGCCGCCCGGTGACGAAGACGTATCCGTCTTCATCCATGACACCAAGATCGCCTGTTCGCAGCCAGCCTGCCGGTGTCAGTGCCTCGGCGGTCGCTTCCGGATTGTCGAGATAGCCTTGCATCACGTTTGCGCCGCGAACCAGGATCTCGCCGGTCATACCTGGCGACACTTCATTTTGCGCATCGTCTGCAATGATGACCTCGTTGCCATAGGCCACACCGGGCGATCCGTACTTTCGTGTACCCGGAGGAAGCGGGTTCGAAAGGATCGGCGCAGCGGTTTCGGTCAGCCCCATGGTCTCGATGAGGGGGACACCGAACCGCTTCTCGAAACCCTGGTGAACATCCGGCGATAGCGGGGCGGATGCGGAGCGGCCGAACCGGACAGTCGACAGCATGTCCCGCGGCGGCACCTCGCTTTCCGAGGCATGCAAGAGATAGGAGATCAGGGTCGGAACGACCGAAAACCAGGTGCAGTCATGTCCGGTGACCTGGCTCCAGAACCGCGATGCGGAGAAGCGGCGGGGCATCACGACCGATCCGCCCGACACCAGCGGTCCCATCACCGTCACGCATTCGCCGTTGATGTGATAGAGCGGCAGCACGCAAAGGGCGCGATCAGCTTCGGTCAGTCCGTGGGCCAGTGCCGTGTTGCAACCGCCGGCAATCAGGTTGGCATGGCTGAGCAGAACCCCTTTGGGGCGCCCGGTCGTGCCGGACGTGTACATGAGAACACCGATGGAGTCCGCCTCAGGTGCCGCCGGCATGACGCCAGGCGGGCCGGGCCATTCTACCGGACCGTCAATATCCATCCGGACCAGAGGCGGCGGGTCTTCCAGCTTTCCGGCTGCACTGTCGATCAGCTCACGGGACTCTTCGGCGACGAGCACGACTTTCGCTCCGGAATGGCCGAGCACGTAGGCAATTGTGTCGGCTCCGGCCACCAGATTGAGCGGAGTCGCGCGGTAACCGCCATAGAGGCAACCAAGCAACGCGATTGTTGTTCCCACACCGTTGGGCGCCGCGAATGCCACGCTCTCGCCCTGCTCGATACCCAGACCAGAGATCGCACGGGCAAAGGCTTCAACCGCATCGCGGAGACCGTCGAACGTGAGTTCCGCGCCTGTATCCGGCGATATGAGAAAACTCCGGCCGTGTGCCTCTTCAGCGAGGCAATCGATAATGTCGCGCACCGAGGCCCCGCGCCAGCGGTCGAACCCGGACTGAGCGCCGGCATCCGTTCCTGCAGGCGCGGCTGTCATTTTCCGACGTCCGACCAGTAGTTTGCAAAGATGTCGTCCAAAGACGGTTCGCGGGACGGGATGGTTCTTACGATCCGCGTGATATTCATGAAGTGACGATAGTGGAGATTGCCGTCGATCGAATTGCCGCCCCAACTCCCGCAGCCCATCGACAGGGAAAACGGCATGCCGTTGTCGAACGAACCGCCGGTTGCAAAACAATGGGCCTGATTGACGATGACCCGGCATGTCAGAAGGTCATGACCCAGGGCCATCGCACGATCCTCGCGCGCACTGTGGAGACCGACAGAGTGCCCCGCCCCCTGATGCCTCAGGACGCGTGCGGCCAGCTCTTTCGCAGCCTCGAAGTCGGCTGCCCGGTAGAGCGTCAGAACCAGGGACATCTTTTCGCCGGACAGCGGATGGTCCGGTCCGATACCGTCGGATGGCGTCACGACGAATTGTGTCGCCGTGCCGGTCAGACGGTCAAGTCCTGCCGTTTCGATAACCTTGTCGATGTCCTGGGCGAGCATGCCCCGGTTGAGATGGCCGCCCTCCCACAATTTGCTGACCAGATGATCCGTCTCGGCGCCGGAAAGCAGCGCCCCGCCTTCGGCTTCCAGTGCGGCGATGAATTCATCGAACACGGCATCAACCACGATGACGCCGTTCTCGGACGAGCAAGACGTCGCGTTGTCGAACGTCTTCGATGCCGCAATCTTTGCCGCAGCCGCCTTGAGGTCTGCCGTCTCATCGACGATCACCGTTGCATTGCCCGCGCCGACTCCGATGGCCGGCGTTCCGGAAGAATACGCATTACGCACGTTGGACTGGCTGCCGGTGACCACCAGCAGATCGGCCAGCTCCATGAGCCGCTGCGTCTTGGCCTTCGATGACGGCCGCGGAACCATCTGCACCAGGTCGCGCGGAACGCCCGCCTTGTCGAACTCGGCATGCATGTAGGCCAGCAGGCGCTCGCAGGACTCCTCGCCTTTCGGCGACGGCGACAGCACGATGGCATTGCCGCATTTGAGAGCGTTGACGATGTTGTTCACAGGCGTCGCAACCGGATTGGTCGATGGCACGACCGCGCCGATCACACCGATCGGCCGCGCGATCTCGGTGATGCCGTCTTCCGGAATTTCACGGATGATCCCACAGGTTTTTACATCGCGGATATCGCGCAGGAGACCGAGCGTCTTGCGGTGGTTCTTGGAAATCTTGTCATCGACCCTGCCGAGCCCCGTTGTCGCGACGGCAAGGTCCGCAAGTTCGCGATTGCGGTCCGGTTCCATCACTGTCCAGGCCGCGGCGAGAGCGGCGCGGTCGTAGCGGGCCTGATCGGCGCCACGCTCGAACGTCGCCTGGGCTGTCCGTGCACGGGCAAAGACCTCGTCAACCGAAACCAGATCGCTGTCGGTTGCATCAACGGGTGCCGGCATCGATGCCATTGTCATCTCCTCGGGGATTGATCGGAACGGGCGGCAAACTGCGCCGCCCGCCCCGCAGGGAGTTCTACTCCTGCTTCAGGTCCGCCAGCAGCTTGGTCAGGAAGGCCTGGCGTTCCTTCCACATGGCGATCACCTTGTCGCGCTCAATGACGCGCATGGGCGAACCGCCGTTCTTCATTTGCTTGAGCGCCCGCTTGTCCTGGAACATCGCCGGAACCTTGGCAGCGAGCTTGTCGATCACGGCCTGCGGCGTGCCCTTGCGGACCATGATACCGCGGAAGTTCACGCTGGAATCGTCGACGTCGTAGCCCAGCTCCTTGAAGGTCGGCACGTCCGGCAGAAATGTCTTGTCACGCTCGAGGTCGGCAATGCCGAGGATCTTGAGTTGATCGCGGCTGCGATAGGCGTCGGACAGGTTGTTGACGCCGGCCATGACCTGGCCGCCGAGCACGGATTTCAACGCCGGCGCACCGCCCTTGTGCGGCACGTATTTCAACTTGGCTCCGGTGCCCTTCTCGATCTGGAGATAGGCGATGTGGTGGCCGACATAGAGGCCGGCGCCCGAAACGGTCACCTTGCCCGGGTTCTCCTTGGCCCAGGCAACCAGGTCGCCGACTGTGTTGAACTTGCTGTCCTTGTTGACCACGAGAACGGCCGGGTCAGCACCCCAGTTTGCGATCGGTTCCAGATTTTCGATGTTGTACTTGGTCTTGAAGACAATCGACTGGGCAATGAAGTGCGGCACGTTGTAGGCGGCGAGTTCGTAACCGTCGACCTTCGCCTTGGACGCGAAATGGTTCCAGCCGACCTTGCCGCCTGCACCCGGCCGGTTGAGGACGACGATGGGCTGGCCGAGATAGTCGTCCTTGGCCGCCATCATGGTCACGATGCGGGCCTGAAAGTCCGTGGCGCCGCCCGGGCTGTAGGCCACGGTCAGGCTGACCGGGCGATCCGGATAGTCTTCCGCCAGGGCCATCCCCGACGTCATTACGACCGCGGCCGCGGCAGCAAGAGTTGTTCGAATGAACTTCATGGTTTCCTCCCTTTTCTTACCTGATCCCCAACGTGCGACCCGGCCCTCATATCAGTAGGCCTCTTGGGGTCTGCACGCGAAGCACGAGCGCGAAGATCACGTAGAGTACGGTCATGAACCCCGCGGTAATGATGAGACGTTTCACCCAGGTCCGCGGCGTGTGCGGCTCCGGGTCGTAGAATGCGTAGAGCGTCAGGAAAACGACGCTGGACGATGCGTAGAACCCGACCCGCTCGGCGATGACGAACACGTAGAGGAGCATCAGCACGATGCCCGGCATGATGTTGATCATCGTGCGGGCGTCGATCCCGCTTCCCGTCCGGTTGCCGCCACGGACAGCCCGCCAGAAGGCGAACAGGGCGAGACCGAGCATCGAGAGCGCGATCAGGCGCGGAAACAGATAGGGCTCGGGATCGTCGACATTGAAGCTGACGAAGCTGATCCAGATGGCGAGAGCCAGCACGATTCCGGCGGGCACCGCCTGCTGCCAGCGATTGGCTATCTGTGCTGACTGACGTACTCCTGCCGCAGCCTCCGCCACACGCTCGGCTCGGCGGGCGCGGATTTCCGCGACAAGCGAGTAGCCGATGGACGCGATGCAGATCGCGATCAGGACCAGATTGAGCGGCCCGAGCACGAAATAGGCGAACACACCATCTCCCGCTTCGGCGATCAGCCGGCCCTGCAGGTAGTTGGATTCAGCAATCGGCCCGAGGATGACGCCGAGCACGATTGGCGCCGGCGAGAACCCGAATCGGGCCAGGAAGTACATGCCGATGCCAAGCGTCATCATGACGGCTACGTCGGCCAGCGAGTGCTGCACGCTGTAGGCCCCAAACACGGCCAGCACGAGAATGCCGGCGGCAAGGATCGGCGGCGGCACGCGGACGACCTGGGCTGCCAGACGGGCGATATAGAGACCGAAGACCAGCATCATGATCTGGCCGATCAGCATGGAGTTGATAAATGTCCAGACTACGGCGGGATGCTTGGTGAAGATATCGGGTCCGGGAAAAATGCCATGGATCAGCAGACCGCCGATGAGCACGGCTGCCGTGGGACTGCCCGGCACGCTCAGTGTCAGAAGCGGCACCAGGGACGGACCGACCATGGCATTGTTCGCGGTCTCGGCCGCGACGACGCCCTCGCTCTCTCCATGGCCGAATTTGTCCCGGTTGGGGCTCATCTTGCGGGCCTGATCATAGGCGACAAGACCGGCGATCTGCCCGCCCGCGCCCGGGATCAGACCGATAACCACACCGGTGATCGACCCGGCGACAATCGCGCGGATCTTGCCCAGCACCTCGGCAATCGACTTCAGCACCGGGTGGTGCGCGGCACTGATGATTTCGATGTTCTTTTTGACCCGGCCGTTCTCCAGCATCTCGATCACCTGAGGAATGGCGAACAGGCCGATCAGGGCCGCGATCACGTTGACCCCGCCCTCCAGATGCTCGGTAAAGATGAAGCGTTCGACCCCCTGAATGGAATCGTAGCCGATGGTCGCGATCCAGAGGCCGATGCAGCCGGCAAGCAGCCCCTTGACCACGGACCGGGAGTCGAGAGACCCGATGATCGTGACACCGAGAATGGCGATCCAGAAAAGATGCGACGGGCCGAAACCGAGCGCCCAGCCAGCCAGGACCGGAGTCAGGAAGATCAGGACAAGAATGCCGAGAATGCCGCCGATCGCCGAGGACACGAAACACATCTGAAGGGCCTTGGCCCCCTCGCCCCGCCGCGCCATCGCATAGCCATCAAGCGACGTGGCGATGTTTGCCGGTGCACCCGGGATCTTCAACAGGATCGCGCTCACGGCGCCGCCGGCCACTGTCGAAGTGTAGGCCGCGCCCAGCAGCATCAGTCCCTGGGCCGGATCCATGTGAAATGTGAAAGGAATCAGCAGCGCGACCGCCATAGTCGGGCTCAGGCCCGGAGTTGCGCCGAGAAGAAGGCCACCGACAGTACCGAGTGACAGGATGACCAAGGATGAGGGCTGGAATACCGCCCCGAAGTGACTGAGAAACTCCATCTCAGACCCTGACTTTGCGTTTTCTCCCACCGTTCCACCACATCATTGAGCGCTTTTTCTGACAGCGTCTTCCGGCAGCGGAACAGGTTGAAGAATAGCACCAGCAGACAATAATGCAAACGTTTTCATAAATTTTACATCCAGACGGCGTATCATTGCGATCTCGAACTCATAGAAGAATGAAGAATCAGTGCTAACTTACTGATTTTATTATTTTTAATCACACGCTTTGCGATCCACCGAAGATCGCGGTAATGTTGATAATGTTTCCAGACCGAGAGCAAACCCGGAATTCATGAACCAGAAACGTGCCGCCAGCATTGTGGATGTCGCCAAGGGCGCGGGCGTATCGCCGGCGACGGTTTCGCGATATCTCAACAAGCCCGATGTGGTCGGTAACGCGACAAAGGACCGGATCGAGTCGGCCATTGCCAGGCTCGGTTATGTCCGCAACAGGATGGCGGGCAGCCTGCACGGGCAGCGAACCGGTGCTGTGGGTCTGGTGGTCCCGACAATCGACAACGCGATCTTCTCGGAGATGATCGAGGCCTTTTCGACCCGACTGCTCGACCACGACTACACCATGCTGATCGCCTCGCACGGCTACAGCCTCGATCTGGAAGCACGTCTGGTCCGGTCTCTGCTCGAACGCCGCGTCGATGCCATCGGGGTCATTGGTTTCGACCACGCCGACGACGCGTTCGCGCCTCTGGCGGAACGCGGCATTCCCCTGCTCACTCTATGGAATTATGACGCAGACGCCGCCGGTCCGTGCATCGGCGTCGATAACGAGCAGGCCGGCTGGGTCGTCGCGCGCTACCTGATTGACCTCGGACATCGCGACATCGGCCTGCTGTTCGGTGAAACCGCCAACAACGACCGCGCCAGAGGACGGCGGGACGGCGCGCGCAGGGCTCTCGCCAGTTCCGGCCTCACTGCGAATCCGGCATGGGATGCGGAATGTCATTACGACGTCGGAGACGCCAAGCAGATCGTCCAGAAATGGCTTTCGGGCGAGAACCGGCCGACGGCGATTGTCGCGGGCAACGACATTATTGCCCAGGGCGCCATATATGCCGCGCAATCTCTCGACCGCGCCGTCCCCGGGGACCTCTCGGTCGTCGGCATCGGCGACTTCCGGACATCTGCGCATATCGAGCCGGCCCTGACGACGGTGCGCATTCCGGCGCGGCGGATCGGACGTGCCGCGGCCGACGAGATCGTCAAGCTGATCGACGGCGAAGGCGCAGGCGCGCCGATCCTGATCGAACCAGACCTGAAAATCAGAGCATCGGCCGCTCGGCTCCCCGATACGGCCGGATAGGCGCATTCAGCTTCAACCGGCCTTCACCACGGCAGAAACCCAGCCAATGCCTTGCCCAGGGCACATATCGAGACCACTTTGTCTTCGGGGAGCCAGAACGCGTTGCCGTTGCACCTAACCGCGCCGGGCGCAGTCATAGACAGAGTGATCAGATGAGAGCCCTTTCCACCATTCTTTCCGCCCTTCTCGTTCCCGGTCTGGCAGTGGCCGCCCAGGCAGAGAAATTCAAGAGCAAGGATTATGCGATCGACGTCGAAACCGTCGCCAAAGGTCTCGACAGCCCCTGGGGCCTTGCCTTTCTACCGGACGGTTCCATGCTGGTCACTGAGCAGGCTGGCCGCCTGCGTATCGTCCAACCAGACGGCAAGACGTCGAAAGCGATCCGCGGCGTGCGCGGCGTCACAGCGCGAGGACAAGGCGGACTGCTGGGCCTTGCGCTCGACCCGGACTTCCAGAACAACAGGACCATCTATTACTGCCATTCGGAAAAACGCAGCGGCGGTGGCCTCGGCACCAGCGTGACCCGCGGTCAATTAACGGCGGACGGCTCCGCCCTCAAGGGCGTCAAGACGATATTCCGGCAGCAACCCGCCGGATCGTCCGGCCGTCATTTCGGCTGCCGGCTCGTGTTCGACCGCGACGGCGCCCTGTTCGTGACAACCGGCGACCGCGGAAACATGCGTGACGACGTTCAGGATCCCGGCACGCATATCGGCAAGGTTATCCGGATCACGACCGACGGAAAACCGGCGCCCGGAAACCCGAAAAAATCCGGCTGGCAGCCGGAGATCTGGTCCATGGGGCACAGGAACGCCCAGGGCGCATTCCTGCATCCCGAGACCGGGCGGCTCTGGACCGTTGAACACGGCTCGGCCGGCGGCGACGAAATCAACGTGCCGCTCAAGGGCAAGAACTACGGCTGGCCGGTGATCAGCTACGGGACGGAATATTCCGGCGGCAAGATCGGGGTTGGAACCCACAAGAAGGACCTGGAGCAGCCGGTCTATTATTGGGATCCGTCGATCGCGCCTTCAGGGCTCAGCTACTACACCGGCGACAAGTTCCCGAAATGGCGAGGGAGCGTGTTTGTCGGCGCCCTGCGCGGACAGCATCTCGCGCGCCTTACGGTAAAGGGAGAGAAAGTGGTCGGCGAGGAGCGTCTGCTCGACCGCCTGGACGAACGCATCCGCGATGTGGTCGACGGCCCGGACGGTTATCTCTACCTGCTGACCGACAGTTCGAACGGGCGGATTCTCAGGCTGAAACCGGCCGGCTAGGCCGGCGCTAGCTTCGCGGACCCTGCTTCGGGCAAGCTGCACGAAGTATCAAAAACTCGACGCGTCGCACCACTGTCCGCCCATGGTCCGATGCTCGGTCGTTATCGATGACTTCGTGAAACAGCCATCCTTGCGCCCCGGCTCACCGCGCTTCGGACCGGACATGACCTTGCGCCAGCCCTGACCATTCGGATTGGCCCACAGGCGCCCCGACCGGTCGCGGCAGACCGTCGTCCTGCCGGAGTACGGGACCGGGTCATAAAGAATGCCCAGGAACGTCGCCCCGCCATGCGCCTGATCCTGATTGCATTCGGCATACTTGCTCCAGTTGGGCTTGTTCGGGTCGATATCCTCCGTGGTGAGCGCGGAGACGACCCTGCCGACGCCCCAAATGACCGCCGAGACCGCTATGAACGTCACGACGGCGCCCACAGCTGTCGCAGCCGTGCCCGAGGCGCCGAATAGCGCGCCGATCCGACCGAGGCCGCCGGCCAGCCGAGCCCCAAATCCGGCCTTTGACGCGGCGTCAGCGAGAGGCGCTGCGCCCGTCGCGCTGGCGGTGTAGCCGGCTGTTCTGGCGGCGTTGAACGCAGTCTGAATCTCCGAGGCTTCGGCGAGGCCCTTGATGGCCGTCCAGATCTGACCGGCCCAACCGGCCGTCGCGCCGGAGCCGCCCATCTGCGCATAGACACCCCAGACAAACTCACCCACCGTGAGTCCCGCGGTCTCCGCGGCGGCAACAAGCGCCTGATAGGAGAACGTCCCGTTGGACACCATGGCTGCCAGATCTTTCAGAGCGTTGAACGCTACTGGCGGCACACCTGTAGACATGATCCCAGCCTCATTGCCGCCGAGCAGGCTGCATTCGCATGCCGCACGGCCAAATCAGCCCCCGGATTTGCAGGCTAGCGCCGCCTCAGCCCGAGACGTGACGCCAGAGAGCGAACGGTCGCCAGGAAAGACACGCCTGCCGCAGCGTTCGGCTGATCCACACCAGCGATATCCGCGCGCCGGTTCTGGTCGTGCACCGGCACGATCATTTCAGCGCAGCCGCAGCCTTCGCCCAGCGCAACCTTTTTCATATAGAACTGCTCGAAACTCTCTCCGGACTTGCGCATGTGCTTGTTCTCCCAGCAAACGTCGCCAATGGTGCGAATTGCCATTCTATCTGATACTCGGAGGATGGGAAAATAAAGCTGCCTGAAGGACTGGCGGAGGAAACGACTATGCAGGATCTCATTTCCATCGATGATGTTCGCGCGGCCGCTGAGTCCATCGCCGGGCACGTGCTGAGAACACCCAGCGTCGAGAGCCCTGGACTGTCTGCCCGTTTCGGCGTGCCCGTGGTGCTCAAGCTGGAGTCCCTGCAAAGGCACGCCTGTTTCAAGGTTCGCGGCGTGACCAACATGCTGATGTCGCTGGACGACGAGGCCCGTTCGAAGGGCATCGTCACTGTCAGCGGCGGCAACCACGGTCTCGTCGTGTCCCAGATCGCACGGGCGCAGAGGCTGCATGCCGTCATCGTCATGCCGGAGAAGGCCCCTGCCCGCTCGATCGGCATCGTACGGTCCTCCGGCGCGGACCTGAGGCTTGCACCGGACGCCACCGCCGCGTTCGAAATTGCCGAGACCGAAAGGGCCAACGGGCTGAGCTACATTCACTCCTATGACGACCCGCCGATCCTCGCAGGCCATGGAACGGCAGGCCTTGAGTTCATCGAGGACAATCCGGACCTGACGGACGTAATCGTATCGATAGGCGGCGGCGGCCTGATTTCAGGGGTTGCCGCGGCAGTGAAGGCGCTCAAGCCCGAGGTGCGCATCTGGGGCGTGGAGACGGACGGCGCGAACTGCATGAGTCAGGCGCTTGCCGCCGGTGAACCGCAGCCGATCAAGGTTTCATCGATCGTCTCGACCCTCGGCGCCCCGTTTGCAACCGAGCGCACGCTGGCTCATGTCCGGGAACATGTCGAGGAGGTCTTCACGGTCAGCGATGCGGAAGCAGTGGCGGGCGCGATCGCCATGGCCGAAACCGCAGGACTCTGGGTCGAGCCCGCGGCAGGCTGTCTGCTGCCGGCAACCGAGAAGGTGATTGAGCGCACGGGACAGGACGGCCGCATCGGTCTCGTCGTCTGCGGGGCAAACGCGACGCTCGAGGACATGTCGCGCTGGGCAAGCGAACTGGGCGTATCCCGGGGCGGAGCCGCCTGATTGACAGTGCAAGACCGGCTGCCTATATATCGCGCCGGGGACACGGCGATCTCCCCACTTCCAAAGGCTTCAGCCCAAGAATCGCGCGCTTACTCATTGGAGAGCGCCGTTATGCCTTTGGAACACTCCATCTCTACC
The DNA here is from genome assembly GCA_965198845.1 of Hyphomicrobiales bacterium. Classification (GTDB taxonomy): domain Bacteria; phylum Pseudomonadota; class Alphaproteobacteria; order Rhizobiales; family JAJFHC01; genus CBDAQD01. The sequence goes on along the minus strand of CBDAQD010000002.1, from coordinate 2,435,584 downwards.
GAACAGCTTTCGACTCTCATCGGCACTGCCGATTGCCCGGCCCTGATCGATCTCAGGATCGACGAGGATTTTGCCGCCGATCCAGGATTTATTCCCACCTCCTTCCGGCGAAACTTCCCTGAAGCCCACGAATGGGCTTCCGAACTGCCCGATCGCCCAATCGTACTGATCTGTCACAAGGGTTTGAAGATCAGCCAGGGCGTCGCCGCACTTCTGCGATGCCGGGGCCACACCGCAGCCCATCTGATCGGCGGCAAGGTGGCGTGGGTGGAGGAGAACCGGATGACCATTCCGGCGGACCGCTTGCCGGGGAGAGTTGTCCACGAGCCTTCGCGTTGGGTCACATCGTTTGAACCCGGCATCGGCGCCATCGCCTGCGCCTGGCTGATCCGGCGCTTCATCGATCCCCAGGCGCAGTTCCTCTTTGTCGATGCCGATCAGGTAGCAGCCGTCGAGGACCGTTTCTCCGCCATAGCGTTCGCTGCCCAAGACGGCGGCGAGGCCTATCGATCATTCGGTAGCCTGCTACGGACCTTCACACTTTCGTCGTCTGCCCTCGATTATGTGGAGCGTACAATTGCCAGGCCCGAGGACGGCGACGGAGAGATCGTTCCCGAGTCGGCGGGCATAAGGGCCGCAATCACGGGCGCCGCCGAAAGCCGCGCAACCGACTTGGGACGACTTGAGGCGGGTATCATGGTGATCGATGCATTCTACGCGTGGTGCCGGTCGACGGAGAGACGGTCATGAGCGTGCAAACTTCGGAGCTACCGTCCGGCGGCACCGCCGCCACTGCGCCGAGCCTTGCTGAAGCAACGCGGGAATGGGCCCGGATCGGCGTCCTCTCGTTCGGTGGGCCGGCCGGTCAGATCGCCCTGATGCACCGTATTGTTGTCGACGAAAAGCGCTGGATCTCCGAGACCCGGTTTCTGCACGCCCTGAACTACTGCATGCTGCTGCCGGGCCCGGAGGCCATGCAGCTCGCGACCTATGTCGGCTGGCTGCTTCACGGCACCCGCGGCGGCATCATCGCCGGCACGCTGTTCGTTCTGCCGGGTTTCCTGGTCATCGCCACCCTGAGCACACTCTATGCCCTGTTTCAGCAGACCAGCTGGCTTGACGGACTGTTCTTCGGCCTCAAGGCGGCAATCCTCGCCATCGTCATCGAGGCGCTGATCAAGATTGGCCGGCGCGCGCTGAACAGCGGTTTCGCCTTTCTGCTCGCGGCCGCTGCGTTCGTTGCCATCTTCGCGCTGGACGTACCGTTCCCGCTGATCATCGCCGCAGCCGCCCTGGTTGGTTTCCTCGGAGCCAGGTTCGGCGCGCTCAAGACGGTGGCGGAGACGAAGGCCGATGACAGCAGCGATAACCATGACGACGGGAAACCTTCACTGCCACGTGCTATCCGCCTGATCGCAATTTGGGGCGGGCTCTGGATCGCGCCCTTCCTGATGTCCGGAACCCTCTGGGGCTTCGAGAGCGTGTTCGCCACCATCATAGTGTTCTTTTCGAAGATGGCGGTGGTCACCTTCGGCGGCGCGTACGCCGTGCTGGCCTATGTCGCGCAGCAGGCGGTCGAGACACTCGGATGGCTGCGGCCCGGCGAGATGCTCGACGGACTGGCGATGGCCGAAACCACGCCCGGGCCGCTGGTGCTGGTACTGACCTATGTGGGCTTTCTGGCCGGCTTCCGGGAAGCGACCGGACTGCCTCCGCTTGCCGCCGGCATGCTCGGCGCGATACTCGCGACATGGGCGACGTTCGTGCCCTGCTTTCTCTGGATCTTCCTCGGCGCGCCGCATATCGAGCGGCTGCGCCGGAACACGGTCCTGAGCGGAGCGTTAAAGGCCATCACCGCCGCGGTCGTCGGCGTGATCCTCAATCTGGCGGTCTGGTTCGCGCTGCACGTACTCTTCGAGAATGTCGGCATCACCGTGCTCGGGCCGTTCACATTGGCGTGGCCGGAATGGAGCAGCCTTCAATGGCCGGCGTTGGCCCTGTCCGCGACCGCATTTGTGACGCTGTTCATCTTGCGTCTGGGCATGCTGCCGACCCTCGGCGTCTGTGCCGCGGGCGGGCTGGCAATACGCATGCTGCTCTGATTGTCAGAAATCAGGTTCTCGGACGCAGCCGGACGATGCGGTCCCTGCCCTGCTCGGCGATATAGACCCAGCCGTCACTGCCAAGGGCAATGCCCTGAGGCTTGTTGAGCCCGGCGAGCACGACTTCCAGCTTGCCGTCGAGATAACGCAGGGCACGGCCAGGATTGCTGTCTTCGGTAATCCAGATTGCGCCATCCGGGGCGATAGCAACCTGATCGGGCTGGTCGAGGCCCGTAAGCACGGTCTCGATGCCGCTGCGTGCGACGCGCAGGACGCGGCCGGTCCCGCTTTCGGCCAGATAAACGGAACCATCGGACGCGACGTCCAGTCCTTCCGGCTTCTTGAGCCCCCTGACAATGGGCGTGATACGCGAATCCTTGCCCACGATGACAAGGCGGCCGTCCACAGCGCGATCTTCGGTGACGAACAGGCTGCCGTCGTAGCGGCGCCTGATGCCTTCCGGCCGACTGAGGCGCGCGACCACCGTGGTGTCGCGGCTCTTGAGGTCGAATGCCAGTACCCGGCCGTCGTCCGACTCTTCCGTCACATAGAGCTTGCCGTCGGACAGCATCAACCCGTCCGGTCGGTCCAGGCCGTTCATGAGCGTATCGCGGCGACCCCGCTTCAGCCGGACGACAGACCCTTTGCCGCCCTGTTTCTCGAGGGTCACGTAAAGCGTGTTCTGCGGGGCGACAACGATATTGTCGACCTTGCCAAGGCCGCTGGCAAAGACCTCGTAGCTGTGACCGTTCGACTGTCCCGGGGTCACGCTCCTGGTGTATCCGCCGAGCGTCACACCGATCAGGCCGCACACAACGGCGAGCAGGATGGTTGTGTAGGATGAGGTCATGGGTTCGCTCCAGATCTGGATGACAACTCTTACTGGCGCGCACGCAAATTGCGTGCCGCGGCAACATGATCCAATTTCGAATAGAGCTTTCAGTCGGGGATTATCCGCCACAAGCGTGTCTGAAAGGTAAAGACCGATTCTGGATGCGCGGTGAACAGGAAAATTGACGTCCGTTTGCGACAACCGCCTTCAACCGCATCTGGCCTGCGCGGCAACCGTCCGGTTGACGTAACGTTACCCTGAAAAGCTTACGTTACGTCACCTTTTGGCGCTGTTTTGCAGAGTAAATTCAAGATTTTAGGAGCGACAAGAATACTAAATCCAAATTCACTGACACACTTCGTCGGGCGGATTACATGTTACTAACATGCACGTTGTTGCCGAACAGGCGCACTGCCTCTAGCTGGATGGTTAAAGATGGATCGCGAGAAATATGCGGGCTCGCTGTGATCCAAACTGCGGCAACACAGTACAAACAATCACACGCTTATACATCACGTCGCTGCATTTGATGTGGAAATGTCCGGCCTTCGGCCCGGGACACGCGGCGACGGTATCGGTATTGAAATGACACAGCGACTTAAACTGAACGAGACCCAGGTCATGGACGGCTCGGGCCTGTTCAAGATGAACAAGACCGACGCGACCACCGAGATCGCGGACCATATTTTCGAATTCAAGGTGTACGCCAGACACAACAATCTCACCCTGCTCGCGCATCTGCTCAGCATGGCGGAGATCGAGGCTCGCCAGGCGGCGGACGACGCACAGCAGGCGGCACGCCCTGAAGGGCTGCCCGACGCTGCGCCGGAATGAAGGCGACACTTTTGAATCCGTAGCGATCGGAGTTCAGCGGAGTTTCTAGCAAGACCTGTTTCGCGGTCCACGGCGAGCCAAGCGCCTGTGGACCGCGGCGGCGCGACCGGACGGGGGCGGTTTCCGGTCGCGCCATTTGTTGCACCGGAAACTTGCGCGTGATGCGCTAATGACCGGGACGGTTTCGCGATCCGCTGCGGGACAATCTTGTGGATCGCGACGGCGTGACCGAATCCAGACGGGCTACGGTCCTGACGGTGCCGGTCACGCCACCAGTCTTTCCGGTAATGAGTGCGCGGACCCCGGCGGGGAGAGCGCCAGGGGTCCGCAAAGTGACGGCCGGTTTGGGGGCGGGTCCGGCCGCACTGAGACCCTGACCGTTACTGGGTCGAGTTCTTGCTCCGGTCAGTGGTGTTCGTCGCCACCGAGTATTCCTTGGGCGACAACTCGCCGTCGCCGTCCGTGTCAATGGACTTAAAGAGGTTGGCATCCACTTCCGGATGGGCCTGAGCCACTTCCTCCATGCTCAGCGTACCGCTGCCGTCCGTATCGACTTTCTTGAAATTGTCTTCGCCAGCGAATGCCGATGACGCCGCAAAGATCATACCTGCGGCAAGGGCGATCGGTGTCATCTTCATCTCAAGTTCCTTTCTCAAATCCCTGTTTTGAATACGAGATCCCAGGATGCAGATCCCGCAGACCCGCAGCAGCACCGTGTCTGTTCGTTCCCGTTCGAGAACGCCGGGGGCGGCACTGCCGTCCGGCCATGCAACGACAGATGGGCTCCGTTTGCGGCAAGAACCGGAGATGCGAGAGGAGTATTTGTGATCGTTTCGGGATGATTTCTTGACGTCGCTGCCGGCATTACAAGGACGACATAAATGAGATTCGCGTCCGAAAAGACCACTATTTCGCGGTTTTCACGGCGTCGACACCGACAAGTTTCAGGCCATTGGCTCGCATGGCGCCGATCCGTCCCTTCCAGAGTTCGCCTTCCAGCACCATGCCATTGATCAGGTCGCGATCGATCGCACCGCCTTCGATCCTCTCCAGCATCCGGCGCCATGCCATTTCGACCTCCGAGACCAGCAACGTCGAAAGATCGAAAATCTCGGCCACTTTGAACCCGACCTGAGTGAGCGCCGTTCTGTACTCCGAGATCGTCCAGGGATAGACGTCATCAGGTTCCCTGACGAGCCACGCCTGGACGTCCGGGATCTTTTCGGCTTCAGGGGCCACCATGTAGTCGAAGAACAGGAAGCGACCTTCCGGCTTGAGCCCACGCGCCAGTTTCTCGATCAATTCCATCTTGAAGCGTGTCGTGAAGAGCCGCTCCCGGCTGAAGGCAAGATCATAGAAGCCGGCTTCGGGTTCAAACCGGTCGAAATCCATGCGCTTGACCCTGATCAGCCCGGCGACAGGCGCGTCCGCAATGAGAGCTCGACCCCTGGCCCACAGCGTTTCGACAGGCTCGACCGAATCCACCCTGGCCCCGGCATCCTGAGCGAATTTCAAGGTCGCCGAGCAGAGACCGGATCCGATCTCCAGGACCCATTTCGTGGAGTCCACAAGGGCCGGCGCAATCGTCAGATCCTCGAACTCCTGCGAACTCGGACCGGTGTGACCGTCGCCCCAAAGTGCCTCGGCAACCCTGATCCGCGTGTTGTCCCAGGACGCGAAACTGTCCCTTGCGCCCTGGTCGACGGCAATCTCCATTTCCGGGTCGACGAATTCACGATCTGTCGAATCGTCGTGCCCCGACCACCAGGCCTGGAGCCGGTCAGCTATCTTGACGTAGCTATCTTCCGCTTTTGCTGTTTCCGGATCTGGCGGGCGCTTGCCGGTCCGAGAGCCCTCCGCAGAGACTTTGCCCATCCATCTGTCCTGTACGGCGCGCTGCCCGCCCGCCTTGGCGAACAGTGCGCTTGCCCCCAAGGACAGACGTTACCATTACAAAAAGATCAGATTAATCAGCTAAAATGTATAATATTTTCGATGTCATAAACGGAGATGATGAATACACAAACAACTCAAAATTTTATTTTCCAATTGGTCTAATTATTTACGTTGATTATGAACCGGATATACTTTCTTGATAGAGCTGATCGATGGACCTAAGCTCCGTCTTCAAGACTTTTCCATAATTATTTTTGGGAAGTTCTCCCACCAGTCGATAGTCCTTTGGGCGTTTGAAACGCGCCATCTCGGCAACACAATGGCCGTCGAGCAGCTCCGGCGTGACATTCGCACCCGACTCAGCGACCACGTAGGCCACGACAACCTCGCCCCACTCGGCGTCCGGCCGGCCAATGACCGAGACCTCGGCCACGCCCGGCGCACGCAGCAGCACCTCCTCCACTTCGCGGGGATAGATGTTCGACCCGCCGGATATGATGAGATCCTTGGACCTGCCGGTCAGTGTAAGGAATCCGTCCTCATCGAAATACCCTACATCACCGGTGAACAGCCAGCCGTCCCTGATGGCCTCGGCGGTGGCTTCAGGATTGTTCCAGTAGCCGGTCATGACCGTGTCGCCGCGGCATATGATTTCCCCCTTCTCTCCGACAGGCAGGGAATTGCCGTCGCCATCGGCGACCCGGACCTGAACGACGCTTTGCGCAATACCGGCGGACCCCAGCCGTTCCTGCCACCGCGGATGGTCGCGGTCAGCATGCATCGCCCGGCTCAGATGCGTAATCGTCATCGGGCTCTCGCCCTGGCCATAAAGCTGGACGAGCTTGTCTCCGAACCTGTCCAGAGCCGCTATGCTGTCCTCCACGTACATCGGCGCTCCGCCATAGGCGATGGTCTTCAGGTTGGTCGTGTCCGCAGGGGCGGCGTGAACCGTCAGACGCCGGACCATTGTCGGTGCGGCGAATATCGTCAGGCCAGGCCAGTGCTCGATCAGTTCAAAGATCTCGGCCGGCTCAAAGCCGCCGGTTCGGGGGATGACATTGCAGGCTGCGGCCGCGACATGCGGGAGCATGTACAGGCCCGACCCATGGCTGAGCGGGGCGGCATGCAGGATGCAGTCGTTTGAAGATATCGTGTCCATGTCGGCGAAGTAGTTGAGCGCCATGGCCACCAGGTTGCGATGCGAGAGCATGGCGCCCTTGGGGCGGCCCGTTGTGCCCGACGTATAGAACAGCCACGCCAGCGACAACGGATCGACGATCTCCACCGGCATCGGTTCGGCATCGAACATACGCTCATACGGAATGGACCCGAGCTCGACGATCCGTTCGACAGTGTCGACACCTGCCTCGCCGACGGTGTCTGCCAGATCGGGCGTCACGAAGCAGACCCTGGCTCCGGAATCACCAAGGATGTAGGCAAACTCGTCCGGGTGAAGCTTGGCGTTCGCAGGCACGGCGGCAAGCCCCGCGTGCCAGATCGAAAACAGGATCTCGATATAGGCCGGACAGTTCTTCATCACCAGGGCGACGCGATCGCCCGGTTCAAGACCAAAGTCGTGCCGCAACGCCGACGCCAGCCGTTCGATACGGCTGCCCAACGTCCCGTAATCGCAGACGACTTCTTTCCCCAATGCCAAGGCGGGGCGCTCGCCATGCGCCCGCTTCGCCCGCTCAACCCACGCTGCCAGATTCATCGAAGGACCGTCTTCCGTATGTGCCTGTGATTTGCCAATGTTCCAAAACGCGCGGCCAATATACGAATGCTGACAGGCTGCTGTCAGCACACGTGCATTAGGTTTACGGCAAATCTCTCGACCACCTCACTGATCCGGAGTCCCGCATGTCCTCAGACCAGCCCTCCATCGGCGCCAGGTTCCGTTCTCTCCACCAGTCCGGCAAGGCATTTATCATCCCCAATCCATGGGACGTCGGAACCGCAAGGATCCTTGCAGCGATGGGATTTGAAGCGCTGGCCACGACGAGTGCGGGCCTGGCCTTCTCGATGGGCGTCGCCGAAGGCGGCGTTTCGCGCGACCACGCGCTCGAACATTGCCGAACGATTGCCGGTGCAACCGACCTGCCCGTTTCAGCCGATCTTGAAAAAGGGTTTGGTGACGATCCGGAAACCGTCGCCGAAACGGTCGGGCTGGCCTTCGAGACCGGGCTGGCCGGCTGCTCGATCGAAGATCACACCGGCGACCGGGCCAACCCGATCTACGAGTTCGGCCTTGCGGTGGACCGTATCCAAGCCGCCGTCGAGGCAAGCCGTTCGATGTCGCGGGATTTCATCCTGACGGCCCGGTGCGAAAATTTCCTGTGGGGACGGAAGGATCTCGACGACACGATCAGGCGCCTGCAGGCCTTCGAGGCGGCCGGCGCTGACGTGCTCTACGCGCCCGGTCTTCGTGACCTGGAAACGATCCGCACCGTCTGCAGCGCAGTCTCGAAACCCGTCAACGTGGTCATGGGCCTCCCCGGTGCCACCTTCAGCGCCTCTGATCTTGAGGCAGCAGGCGTGACGCGGATCAGCGTAGGATCGGCACTGGCGCGTGCCGCATTCGGCACGTTTGTGCGCGCCGCCACGGAGATGGCGCAGGAAGGGACATTCCGATTTTCCGACGACGCAATGGGCTTTGCCGAACTCGAAGGGTTCTTCACCGGCGCCGCGAAACGCTCCTGACGGAAATCAGGCTTCGACCACCTTGCGGTAGAGATGCCAGGTCGAGTGTCCAAGCACCGGCATGACAATCGCGAGCCCGATGAAGAACGGCAACGCCCCGGCCACGAGTGCCCCGGCAACGAACATTCCCCAGACCAGCATCGGCACCGGATTCACCTGAACAGCCTTCACCAACGTCAGGATCGCCACGACGACACCGACATGCCGGTCCAGCAGCAACGGAAACGACACCACCGAGATGCTCATGGCGACGACCGCAAAGACCAGACCCACGCCGTTACCGACGAAAATCAGCGTCCAGCCTTCCGTCGTAGTCAGGACACGCTCGGCAAAACTCCAGATCGATGTCGGAACTGCCGTTCCCATGATCTCGATGTAGATTGCCTGTGCCGTGTAGAGCCAGCAGAGGAAGATGATGAACAGAACGATGCCAAGTATCATGATCCCGCCGAACGAGGCAGATTTCGTCACACCTAGAGCATCCTTCCAGGTGATATCCAGTCCCTGCTCACGGCGGCGGCTGATCTCGTAAAGACCGATGGCGGCAAACGGTCCGATCAGGGCAAATCCCGCGATCAGCGGGAACAACAGCGGGAGCACGTCGTAGCCGAAGGCCAGACGGCTCAGGACGATCCCCATGATCGGGTAGATCAGGCACAGGAACACGATGTGGGTGGGCTTGGCCCCGAAGTCGTCGAGACCGCGTCCGACAGCATCGGCAAGATCAGCGGTGCGAATGACACGGATATTGAGCGGAGTCGCTCTTTCGTCCGGCTCGATGAGGCTGCTTTCTTTGGCCATGGTCGTTCCTCCTCAACCGTTGGCAGAACCAAGTGCGGAGGGTCGCGACCCATTTTGTGCGAATGCAGCGCCGGTCCCGGCGCGGTTGACCACGCCATCCGGACTTAACGTTCCAAGACCGGCCGCGTAAAGCCGCGACCTGCATCTGACAGTTATGCTACGCCTCCAATTGCCCGGTGTCGCCTCAATGGACGAACACTTTTTCGGGATCGGACCGGGCATGGATGGACAGATCGCGGGTTTCCGGGCAATTCTGCGCGCAATGCATCTGCAAACGACTTCAGGAGAACGGCTGGTGGCAAAGATCGAGATCGAATACCTCGGCGGACCGGACATTGCACAACTCGATCTCACGGACGACGACATTCTCGACGCCGTCGACGCCGGCCTCGTGGCTGCCGGCCGCGGCGAAACCGTCATTGAACCGAGGCTGCACCTCACGCCCGATCCCAAATTCAACGGCCATTTCAACGTTCTGAGAGGGTATGTCGCGCCGCTCGGTTATGCCGGCGTCAAGATTGTGGGCGACTATGTCGACAACTACAAAAAGGGCCTGCCGTCGGAGATGGCCCTGCTCAACCTGTTCTGTCCGGAAACCGGCATGCCGAAAGCCGTCATCGATGCGGCCGGCATAACCGACATGCGAACGGGGGCGCTTACGGCGCTGGGCGCAAAGAGGCTCGCGCCGGAAAACCCCCGTGTTCTCGGCCATGTCGGCGCACGCGGTACCGCCTACTGGAATGTGCGGCTGCTCGACCACCTGTTCGACTTCGAGGAGATCCGCGTCCACTCGCGCCGGCCGGAAAGCCGTGACGCTTTTGCAGAGCGGCTCACCGCCGACCTCGGCAAGCCTGTCGTTGCGACCGGAGACTGGGAGTCCTGTCTCGCCGGAGCCGACATCATGATCGAGGCGTCCAGACTGAACCAGCCCGAGCCCTTGTTCCGGACCGAGTGGATCAAGCCGGGGACCCTGGTGGTTCCATATGGCACCATGAGTGCCCTTCCTCTGGACTTTACGGACAGGATCGACAAGTTCGTCATGGACGATCTGGGCCAGATGCGGTCGGGACACCTCGGTGCCTTGCGTCCGCATATCGATGCCGGAAAAATCACCGAAGACAGCTTTTACGCGGAGATCGGCGAAATCGCGGCAGGCTTGAAGCCGGGCCGCGAAAGCGAGTCCGAGACAATCCTTTTCTGGCATCGAGGCCTTGCCACCAGCGACATCGCTCTCGGCATAGCCATTCTCGAAAAGGCCCGCGCTGCCGGACTGGTGCGGACCCTGCCCTACGCCTGATGGGCGAACGCGCCGTCGGCAACAAGGTTGGCCAGGGCATCAATCTCCGCTCCCAATGGCCGGTCACCGTCCAGCGGCGGGCAGACCTGACGGACGGTCGCCAGCGCGGCATGCGTTGCCGGCGATAGGTCTTCGCCGATTTCGCGAAGCTCGACAGCCTGGGCCGCGACCATCAGTTCGATTGCCGTGAGACGCCGGGCTCTTTCCACGATCGCCAGCAGGCTCTTGGCCGCCACCGGTGCCGACGTCAGGGCATCTTCCACGCCGTCTGCATTGACACTCGGCCACACAGGCGCCGGACAGGACGCGTGGACAATCTCACCGGCCAGGGCTTCGGCGGTCTTGAGGATAGGTGCGAACCCGTTCGAGTCCGTATCCGGACGCGCCAGGAAAATCGGCAGGTCGGTGAACCGGGGCGAGAGCAGCTTCGACAGCCTTGCGACCTGCGCCATTGCCAATTGCACGATGGCGCGTGACAGGGTCTCGAGCGCATTCGCCAGATGCGGCGTGTGATACGCGCCTGCCGAAACGATCGCGCGGTCCTCGACCAGAGCAACCGGGTTATCGCTCGCCCCGTTGATCTCGATTTCGGCCGCCTCGCGCGCAAATGCGACCGCGGCCAGGGCAGAGCCGTGGATCTGCGGCAGGTTCCGGATTGAAAGAGGATCCTGCAATCGCCGCGCGACTCCGGCCTGATTGAGCGTCCCACCGACCAGGCGGGCGCGAATTCCGGCCGCGGCCTCCATCTGTCCGGGCTGTGGCCGAAGGGCCAGAACTGAAGCCGAAAATGGCGTCAGGTTCGCCCTCACGCCTTCCATCGTCAGAGCGGCGGCGGTCTGAGCCGCCTCGAAGCTGGTCGTGGCTTCGGCCACACCCAGTGCACCAAGTGCTGCGGAAAAGCCGGAATGATTGATCAGCGCCAGCCCGTCCTTGGGTCCGAGCACCAGTCGCGGAACTCCGGCAGCCCGCAATGCCTGATCGCCCGGTCGGGTGCGCCCGCCGCCGTCGCGGACCGGCCCCTCCCCGATAAGCGCCAGGGCAAGGGTCGCGTTCCAGACGAGATCGCCGGCACCGATCGACGCCGTTTCTCCAACTAGCGGCGTGACCTGCTCGTTGATGCATGCAGCGAGATGCTCCGCAACCGCTGAATTCGCGGCCGCCGCACCCAACAGCAGTGTGTTGAGCCGGACGACCATGGCGGCGCGCACATAGTCATCCGGCAGAGCAGCGCCGACGGCATGGGCGCGCCCCCGGATGGTCTGAACCGAGAAACTGGCCATTTCCTCAGGGCTCAACACTTCCGCCGCACGCGCTCCCAGTCCGGTCGTCAGACCGTAAACTGCATCGCCCCGCTCGATAGCCTGATCCACCAGGGCCCGCGCCGTCGCCATGCGCTCCATCCCGGCCGGGTCGAGGCGTACAGCAAGGTCGCCCTTCGAAGCCGCCGACAGCGCTTCGCAGGTCAGGTCACGACCGGTCAGGATCAGTTCGGATTCCGCCACGCCTGTCGCCTCCCGCTACAGAGTTTGCTTTCGACCCGCACTGTCTCAGTCCACGAAGGACGCCGCAATAGTCTCTTTTGCACCGAAATGGACCAATGCAAGTTTCAGCACATTGCGTCCACCGGTCACTCAATTCTTCGTTTCCGGCGCATTTTAGACTCGCGATTTCATTATTCATTTCTACAAGCTTGACAATTTTTACCTATCGCGATGCTCATTACTCTACTAGTATTTGGGGAAATTACTTTTAAATCCATCAGGATGCCAATTTTATTGGAGGGGTTAATATGAAAATAGAGCAAATATTAGGGAACCACGCGAGTAATCGTGAAGCTCACCGCGGCACGAAGAAGCAAGTTGCCTTCATTTCTGCGGTCAGCGTTGCCGTGCTCCTGTCCGCGTGCACAGCTCGTTTCTCTGAAAAAGAACTGGAGAAATTCGGCGCCGCTGCAAAGAGCACAACCGAACTGCTTTCGACCAGTCAGACAGCCTATGTGCAGCTCATCACGTTTCGAAATGAAGAAACGGGATTCGGCAAGCTAATCGGGCCTCAGCGGCTCAAGAGTCCAAAAGGAATCTTTGCGCCAAGGCTCAACCGCTTGGAACCAGAAGTTTTCGAAGTTCGCATTCAGCTACTAAACGCAATATCGAAATACGTGGACGCGCTTACGAAAATCAACGATCCAGATTTTCGGAGCAAGATCGAAACTGCGGTCAAAGGACTATTCAATTCCACGACAGCGTTCGGAGGTGCCGTAGCGCCTGCAACAGCGATTCCAGTCATCACGCCAATAATGAATCTCCTGTCAAAAGGTGTTTCGTACCTCATCGTTGAGAGCAACTACTCGCTTGCCATGAAGGTCATCCGCGAAGTTGACCCTCTCGTCCAGGAGGCGACGAACCTGCTCTTGGAAGATTTTAGAACCATCGTCGGAGATATGGAGGCAAATCTGAACAACTGGCGAACTCAGGCGGAAGGCCGCATTGAAAAGTTTGTGAGGGCATCGGCATATCGCCCCCAACAACCAGTCAAATGCTCATGCCTAAAGGATCCCGATTGCTTCAAAAAATTCACTGCGACCTTCAAGGCGACCGCTGAGGCAGCCTGCTCAACTAATCAGGGCGACGACAAACAGCTCGTTGATAGACAAGAGCCAGAAAAGGTCACACTGCCGAATCCGAAACGGTACGGGAATTCACAAGTCGAAATCTTCAAGATTTACGTTGAGACGCGGCGAAGGGAGCGTCTCCTTACCGCGCAGGTGAGAGGGCTGCAGAAGTACGAGAAATTACTCAAAGGTCTTGCTGCGGCCCATCACGAATTGGCAAAGGGACAGCCCGCTCAGGATTCTATCGATTCGTTCTTCTTGCTCGTGAATAGCGCAGTCTCCGAATTCCAGGCCCTGAAGAAGGCCTTGGCATCTTGAAGATCACATGGGGGAAAGTGACATGACTACGTCCTACCGTACTGCAGCAGCAACGCTCCGCATAGGCGCAGACAAATCTCTGGAAGCAATCAATGCCATCCACGGTGATGACGAGGACAGCATTCTGGAGAGAGGAATTCTGCTTGAAAACCATATAACGATGGCCAACGAGCGAACGGCAATTGCCAATAAAGCGCTCTTGAAAAGCAATAAGCGGTACATCGCCCTGACTGAGGAATTCAAGGAGGCAACGAATTCCCTGAACGAGGCACTCAGTATCGTTGATCAGCTCGAAGCGGCGCAGAAAATGATAGACCGCATCAAGAAGGCTCTGGAAGGCGTAAGAGGTCTGCTCAGTTAGCAGGCCCCTCTCAAATTGGACTAATCTGCTGTCAGCGATTGCACACTCCGCCGCCGGCGATGACGTCGGTGACTACCCGCGAACGGTTGGTTGTTTCGGTTTACGAACTCCTCCGCTCGGGAGTCATTCTTCCCGTCCGATTTGGTGGGACAGCCGATCCTCCCGGGTGTAGCATCCCGGAAAATGTCACGTGCTTGCCCGCAAAGTGGGCACATGAGGAGAGGCTCAAGCCATGGCAGTTCGCGACCGTAAATCCTCACGGAGACGCAGAGACCGACAGACCGCAAGCGCCAGGACGGCACCGCTCGCCAACCCCGTCTACCGGCGCCTGACCAACCCGTACCCGCCGATCGAGATCCTGTCGGCCGATCAGGTCGAGGCCATCCACGAAACATCGATCACGACGCTCGAGGAGATCGGCATCAAAGTGCTTCTCGACGACGCGCGGCAAATCCTGAGGGACGCCGGTGCGGATGTGGATGAAGAGTCCATGGTGGTGCATTTCGATCGCGGGCTGATCGACAAGGCGCTGAGCACCGTTCCCAGGCAGGTGACGCTTTACGGACGCTCGCCTGAGCGCAACGTGGCGTTCGGCGATGGAAACGTCGCCTTCGCAACCGTCGGCGGACCGCCGAATGTCTCCGACATGGAGAACGGCCGCAGGCCCGGCAGCCGTGAGAGCTTCAGCGACCTTGTCCGGCTGTCGCAATCCTATGACGTCATTCATATCATTGGGCCGGTCGTCGAGCCGGTGGATATCCACCTTTCCGTGCGCCATCTCGAAGTGTCGCGCGCCATGGCACTGCTGGCGGACAAGGTGCCCTTCATCTTTGCCCGCGGTCCGGACGCAGTTGCCGACTCGCTCGAAATCGTCCGCATGGCGCGCGGCGTGCCGCAGGACCAGTTCGTCAACGAACCGAGCTGCTACACCGTCGTGAACGCCAACTCGCCGCTCCAGCTCGATGTGCCCATGAGTCAGGGCATTATCGATTTTGCCCGTGCGGGTCAGCTCATGATCCTGACGCCGTTCACGCTCGCCGGCGCGATGGCGCCGGTCAGTCTCGCCGGTGCGCTTGCGCAGCAGAACGCCGAAGCGCTCGCCGGCATCACCCTTGCGCAGCTCGCGCGCCCCGGAGCACCCGTCGCCTATGGCGGCTTCACGTCCAACGTGGACATGAAGTCCGGCGCACCTGCGTTTGGGACGCCTGAATATGTCAAGGCGGCGTTCGCGACCGGGCAGTTGACCAGAAAGTACGGCATCCCCTACCGCTCATCGAATGTGAACGCGTCCAATACCCCAGATGCCCAGGCGGCTTATGAATCGCAAATGTCGCTCTGGGGCGCCGTGATGGGCGGCTGTCACATCCTCATGCACGGTGCGGGGTGGCTGGAGGGCGGTCTGACCGCATCATTCGAGAAATTCATCATCGACATTGAAATGCTGCAGATGATGGCGGAGCTATTTACCGGCTTCGAGGTCGACGAGCCGGCGCTTGCCCTTGATGCCATGCGCGAGGTCCGTCACGGCGGGCACTATTTTGGCGCCGCGCACACGCTGGAGCGCTACCAGACCGCGTTCTACTCTCCGATCGTGTCGGACTGGCGCAATTTCGAGACCTGGTCGGAAGATGGCGCGCGAGATACAGCGTACAGAGCACACGTTGTCTACAAGCAAGTGCTGGCAGACTATCAGCCGCCGAAGATCGACGTGGCAGTACGGGAAGAAATCGACGCCTTTGTCGAAAGGCGGACGTCGGAAGGCGGCGTTGCGACGGATTTTTGAACGACCGCCGCGCTTATTGTTGAAAATCCAGCGGTGCGGCAAATAATCCGCGTGCGGATACTCTGGACGTGCGCTATCGTCCTGTTCATTCCATATATTCGCATTTTCCTGCGGTGTATTAGATCTGCGAATTGTTGAAACCGGGATCGGTGCAAACGCTGGATGGGCGTCCAGCGTTCGTGCCAGCGATCCCTGAGACAATGACGAGGGGTAACGATGCACACAGCGGGGCAATCGGCAGGTAATCGCGTTTTTCTCACAATTCTGGCGGGGTGCGGAGCGTTGGCGCTTGCTTCCTGCGCATCGACGGACGTGGCCGCCGTCAAGAACATCCCACACAGCAAGTCCGGCGATATTCGCGTCACCAGCGTGGCGGTCAAGATCGATACGCCACGACCGAACCCGCAGTTGCAGGCGGCCCTGAAGAGCGAGCTCGAAAGCCGGCTCGCGGCCTGTGCGACAGGAAGTACGCCCCACAGCGTCAGCGTGGTGATCAACGAATTCGAGACCCAGGATGTCGCAAAATCGATCTTCATCGGCGACGAGATCGAACTCGGCGGGCGCGTCTACTTCAGGAACGGCGCAAGCGGAAAGCAGGCCGGTGAGTATTACGTCAAGGAAAGCTTCTTCTGGGGCGGTGTTCTCGGCGCGGCGATGATGTCAAATGCGCACAGGACATTGAGCCAGGACTTTGCCAAGACGGTCTGCAAGAAGATCATCGGTGCCAAGACCTGATCGCTACGCCTGCCTACGCGAAAAACGTAGACCTTTAAAGGAGTTGGCACGCCGAGCTCACACGGCAATTGAGCCGGATCGCAAGCATGATATGATCACCTTTCGTCAGTCGGCGCGTATTCGGGTCCGCTGCACAGACAAGGGGGTATCGGAATGCCAAGAATCCTGCTCGGCACATGTGTGTCTGCGTCAATTCTGCTGTGCCTGTCGGCTGGCGGATCGTTCGCGTCGGTACCGGCGAAGGAAGCCGGCGCCGGGTGCAAGGTCCTCGGAGACCTTGCCGTCGATGACGGAGATCTGTTTGTTGCGGAGAGCGCCGAGGGCGAATACGCCCGGATTTCTGAAAGCGAGCTCAAATTCTCCGGCAAGACTGCGCATCTGGTATTTGTCGTAAGACCTATCGGCGAGGCAAAACCGGGCGCCGTCATCGTCCGCCACAGGAAACAGGTTCCGACCGGCGGCAAGAGCGCGGAATACGCGGATACGGTTTATGTCCGACGCAAGCCGATGAACGCCGACATGAAGGTGCGCTTGCCGTCCTTCAAGAGCTATCACGAGAACGGTGCCGGCAGCCGGACGCTGGCAAGACATTTCCACGTGAATTACGGCTAAGGCGGCCGGGGCAGTTCGCGCACCGACGACACGCCGCTGAAGCTCCTCGCAGCACAGCTTCAGGATGCCGAGGCGTCATCGGATGACATGATCACGAAGCGCCTGCTGATCCCGTTCCAGCAGCATGCTCTTGCCACGTGCATCGATTTCCGGCTTTCGGTCGGAAACGCGGAACGGACACTCATCTCGATCGAGCGGATCGATGCCTATGACATTGACCGCGTGCCGGCACAGGCTGGGGCTGAACGCAAGGTTCACCAACTGACGATCGAGCTGTCCGGAGCGGCCGCCGACGGACAATGAGAAGCGATCTTCTCAGCCTTCGCTGGATCTTCGGTCTCGGCGATTTCCTGAGCAAAGCCAACTTCGTGGCTGTTTTCACGGATGCGGACTCGTCGTTCAAGCCGGCGAGCCTGCTTGGCATCCTCGTGCTCACGCTGTTCATCACGATCGCCCGCTTCGCCTCGCTGCGGAACAAGCCAACGGATGCCTACCTGCTGGCCGTGTTCGCCGGTTGTGTCGCAATCATCATCATCGTGGTGCTGTTTCAACGGCTTGCGCCGCTGGTCGTCGGCCACAAGTCCGTGCGCGCCAATCTTCTCGTCGACGTGATCTATGCACAGGTGGTGCTGAGCCTGATCCTGTTCATGCACAATTTCATTCCGGGGCTGAGCATCATTCCCTTTCTGGAAAAGAACGCTCCCGATCTGACGGCGCTCATCGATACCATCCCCGGCGCTATCAACTTCCTGGTCGGCTGGCCGCCGTCCGGTGCTGACACGAGCAGCCGCTGGATGCTTGTGCAGCAACTCGACGTGACACTGTTCAATCTCCTGCTTGCATCGATTTACGCGGCCGTGACCATGTTCTGGCTGCTGTTCCGGACCGACCCCTGGGTCCATCGATATGCCCGCGCAAATCCCGGCAGCTTCAAGACCGAGAAGCACAAGATCTACCGGGTGCTCTACTGGAACATGGCCACCTCGACGATCGTCACGACGACGGTCATGTTTCTCTTTGTGACCGACGAGACAGACCGGGCAGTCTCCTACACGATCAACATGTCTATCGTGCTCAAGGTGCTGGGCATCAAATTCTGAGAACTTCTTCCATCCGACTGTTGAGCGGACGCGGAGGCATAATGCATATTTATGCAGTGGAAACATCGATCGGAGCCGACTAATCCTTGAATTGTGAAGCACTTTAGGTTGATCAGTCCATAGTGACCAGTGCGACCGCATGGTTCCGGCCGGAGACCTTATTGACAGGACTCCGGCATGGTCGAACGAGCGTCCGTCGTCTGCGTATTCTGCGGGGTCTGCGCAGCCAGCGGCTGTGCGACATGACGCAAGACGACGCCAGAAAGACTGATCATTGTCTCGCGCGGCGGCTGCGGGTCGTTCGTGCGCGAAGGTTGCCGCAGGAGGCCTTCATGGGCGCAATACTGTCAAACGACTTTTCCGGCCGATCTTTGCGTGCCTTACGAAAAGCCCGTGGTATCAAGCAGAACACCCTGGCCGAGTTGTTGGAAATCGATCAGGCCACCGTGAGCCGCTGGGAGCTCGGCAACAGCACGCCCGGGCCTGCCGCCCTGGAGCGGTTAAGCGCTGTCTTTCCTGAAATCGATCCGTCGCCGACATCCGCAGTTGTCATGCGCAGGTACGACTTCGACAGTCGATGGGGCGTGCTGATCAGACACTATCGCGCGACACGGTTTCTGACCCAGCAGGCTCTGGCGGAAATCCTTCGCACGGATGTCACCACTGTGGGAAGGTGGGAACGCGGACTCTTCCAACCCGACCTGGCGAGACAGAAGCAACTGAGGGATCTGATCCTAAAACCCCTGGATAAAAGCAGCCAGTTCAAAGTGCTCTCCGAAAGGATGCGTCGCAGTCCGGCGATGATCAGTATCGCCTACGGTCCGATCATGTTGATCCGATCAAAGGGTCTGGTGGGACTGCATCTGTTGAATCAAATCCACGCTGGCTCTTGTGTCGATCAGATGTACAACGGAAAACTCAGGCGTTGGTACAATGTCCGTCATGAGACCGGATTCTACCAAGGTGAAGTTCCGATGACGACGGCGGTCAACCGCCTTTCGGACAACGATGCAAGATTGCAGGTGGCCTATCCCATCCGACTGGAGGACGATACGCTGCTGACCCTGGTTGTGCATCACCAGTGCGCGAGCTCAGACACTGCGGCTGACGGCACTTTTAGAATCTACCATTCCGACGAACTGGTCGGTTGACGGCGCGGTATCCTTACGGAAGGTCGCGGATTGATTCCAGCCGGACCGGACCCCGGAATTCTTCAACGGCAAATTGTCTCGGGAACGAGGGGGGACGGCGACCGACGCTGCGGGACGCCGGTCACCATCCCCGCGGACCGGATCCACTTTAGGCTAGGAGAAAGACCGGCCCGAAGTACCGGAGCGACCAATCCCAACGAGGTGCGATGCTGCGCACGGCAAAGGTGTTGGATCGGAGTCCCCCGGATTTTCGCGAATGTTCCCTTCGCGATTCAACGCATGCATTGATACTGAACTGTGTCCTCGTTTCCACGGCATAAATATGCGTTGCAGGCAGCACCGTGCCCGGTCTTGTCGCAACACGCCGGACCTGTCACCATACGGTGCGGCCCTGCCCCGCGGACCGCTTTCCTTTTTCGCGACACCATTTCCACTTTGGGCAATCGCCCCCGGGAGAACAGCCATGGCTGCCTATCGCTATCACACCCTCGATGTCTTCACGGCCAGCCGTTTCGGCGGCAACCAACTCGCCGTCGTGCTCGATGCGGACGGCCTCGATCAGGAGACGATGCAGACCGTGGCCAGAGAGTTCAATTTCTCGGAAACGACATTCGTCCGCAAACCCACCGATCCCGGTAACACGGCGAACGTGAAGATCTTCACGCCCGGTTCGGAGCTGCCGTTCGCCGGACACCCGACGGTCGGCACGGCCGCGCTGCTCGCGCGGCTTTCCGGTGCGACCGGCGATACGGAAATCCGGCTCGAGGAAGTCGCAGGCCTGGTGCCGGTCGCGGTCAACGTGCCGGCGGACGGGGCCGCGTACGGGACACTCACCTCCCCGGTGTTGCCTGGCATGGCGGAAGAAGCACCTGATGCCGCCACGCTCGCCGCCGCCCTGCAGATCGACGTCGCGGATATCGGTTTCGAAAGCCATGCGCCCGGGTTCGTCTCCGCGTCCAGCACCTTCCTTTGCGTGCCGGTGGCATCACTCGACGCGCTCGCTCGCGCCAGTCTCGACCCGGCCCGGCAGGCACAGATCCGCGGCGACCGCCACGCCGTTGAATGGTACGTCTACACAAGCGGCGGCAAGGCGGCGGACACGGATTTCCGGGCTCGCATGTTTGCCCCCGATATCGGCATCGCCGAAGACCCCGCCACGGGAGCGGCCGCAGCAACGTTCCCCGGCCAGATCCTGTCGCAGGAGAAGCTCGCCGACGGCAGCTATTCCTGGCGGGTCGAGCAGGGCTACGAAATGGGACGGCCCAGCGAACTCGACATTCACGCCGATGTGGCCGATGGGGCGGTGAGCGCCGTTCGCGTCGGCGGCCACGCCGTTGATGTCATGCAAGGTACAATCGAAATCTGAGGCACGAAAACAATGACCAACGCACTCATCGTCACCGGCTCGAGCCGCGGCATCGGCGCGGCCACAGCCCGGGT
This sequence comes from Hyphomicrobiales bacterium, assembly GCA_965198845.1. GTDB lineage: Bacteria > Pseudomonadota > Alphaproteobacteria > Rhizobiales > JAJFHC01 > CBDAQD01. The sequence continues at coordinate 2,415,011 of CBDAQD010000002.1, read as the reverse complement.
CGCCGCAGCGCACGGCTGGCCCGTTTGTATCAACTACCGCTCCGGCAAGGCGGAAGCCGCGGCCGTGGCGCACGACATCGAGCAGGCCGGCGGCAAAGTCATTGTTGTGGCCGGCGACATGGCGCTGGAGGACGATATCCTCTCCCTGTTCGAGACCTGCGACCGGGAACTGGGCTCACTGGGAGGGCTCGTCAACAATGCCGGCATCACCGGTCCGATCACGCGGGTCGAGGACATCACCGCGGATATCCTGCATGAGGTCCTAAACCTCAACACCATTGGCGCCTATCTTTGCGGGCGGGAAGCCGTAAAGCGGCTGTCGACCGCGCGTGGCGGCCCAGGCGGTGCGATCGTCAATGTCTCGAGCCGGGCCTCCGGCCTCGGCAGCCCGAACGAGTGGGTGCACTACGCGGCGTCAAAGGGCGCGATCGACTCCTTCACGATCGGGCTATCCAAGGAGGTCGCGGCAGAAGGCATCCGGGTCAATGCGGTCACGCCCGGCCTGATCGAAACCGAGATCCATGAGAAGGCCGGCGTCGGTGACCGGCTCGAAAAGCTCGCTCCTGGCGTGCCGATGAAACGGACCGGGACAGCGGAAGAAGTCGCGGACGTGATCGTGTGGCTGCTGTCGGACCAGGCCAGCTACGTGACCGGCGCATTCGTGCCGGTCGGCGGCGGGCGCTGAGCGGCAGCAGAGACGGCCTGCCAGAATTCGACGTCATTCCCCGCCGGACAACTGTCATTGCCGGGCTCGACCCGGCAATCCAGCAAAACACAAAGACAGTGCCCGTCGCTGGATGCCCGGATCACGTCCGGGCATGACAATGGGGAAGCGAACACCGAGCATCCTGGTGTAAGCTGTCGGTATGCTGATCAGAGCGGACGAATCCTGCCTCATCGTCATAGACATGCAGGAGCGACTGGTGCCGGCCATGCAGGCCCCGGCGCGGACCATCCGCAATGCCCGGATTCTGGTGACGGCCGCCAAACGGCTGGAAATTCCGGCATTGCTGACGGAACAGTACCCCAAGGGTCTCGGCCCGACGGTGAGCGACCTTGCCAAGGCGGCAGACGGTCTTCCGGTGCTGGAGAAGATGCACTTCTCGTGCATGGAGGATGAGACTTTTGCCGACACGTTCCGTTCGCTCGGCCGCAGGCAGGCGGTGATCGCAGGCATGGAGGCCCATATCTGCGTCATGCAGACGGCGGCCAACCTCATGGAAGAGGACTATGAGGTATTCGTCGTGACGGACGCCACATCGTCGAGGACGCTTGAGAGCGAAAAGGCCTGCCTCGACCGTCTGAACGCCTGCGGCGCCGGCATTGTCACGACGGAGTTGGTCGTGTTCGAATGGCTGGGCCAGGCCGGCACGAACGCCTTCAAGGAACTGCTGCCGCTCGTCAAGTAAACTGCGTTACGGGGGATAGATCATGCGCGCACTGTCGACCATCCGGACATCCGTCCTCTTCACCGGCCTCCTGTGCCTATGGCTTTCGCTCTCGATCGGCGGCACAGCCGCTGCCGACCGGACGGTCCGGGTCACGCTTGCGCTGATCTGCGATATCTACGACATGGCGGAGCAGAACGGCCGCGGCGGTTTTGCCCGGGTCGCAGGCGCGGTCAAAGCCGAGCGGGCCCGGTCACCCAACGTGCTCGTGGCCCATGCCGGCGACACGATTTCGCCGTCGCTCATGTCGGGCTTCGACAAGGGCGCCCATATCATCGAGCTCACCAACATGATCGCTCCGGATGTGTTCGTGCCCGGAAATCACGAGTTCGACTTCGGCGAAGAGGTGTTCCGCAAGCGCATGGCAGAGGCCAAGTTCGGTCTCTTCGCCGCCAACCTGCGCGATGCCGACGGAAAGCCGATCGCCGGTTTTGCCGATACGAAGATCTTCGAGTTTGAGGGCGTGAAGATCGGCGTCATCGGGCTCACGGCGGAGAACTCCGTGGCAAAGTCCAGCCCGGGCAGCCTGAAGTTTACTTCCTCCGTCGACACGGCGCGCGAGCAGGCCAAACGCCTGCGTGAACAGGGCGCTCATATTGTGGTGGGCGTGGCTCACGCCCCGTTCGGCACCGACCTGCAGCTGATCTACGCCAACACGCTCGATGTCCTGCTTTCGGGCGACGATCACGATCTCTGGACCTTTTTCGACGGCCGGACCGCCTTTGCCGAGGCGAAGGAGGAAGGCGAGTACGTCGTTGCGGTCGATCTGGATATCAAGGTCTCCGACAAGGGCCGGGTCAACTGGTGGCCGCAGTTCCGGATTATCGACACCGCCACCGTGAAGCCGGACGCTGAAGTCGCCGCCAAGGTGGCCGAATACCAGAAGCAACTCTCCAAGGAACTCGACGTCGAAATCGGCTCCGCCGCCACCGCACTCGACAGCCGCAAGGCGTCGGTGCGCACGGGCGAGACGGCGATCGGCAATCTGATTGCCGACGCGACGCGCGCGGCCGGGAGTGCCGATGTCGGCATCATGAACGGTGGCGGTATCCGCGGTAACCGGACCTATGACGCGGGACATGCTCTGACGCGGCGCGACGTCCTGACGGAGCTTCCGTTCGGCAACGTGATCATGGTGGTCGAGATGACCGGCGCAGACCTCAAGGCCGCCCTTGAGAACGGCGTGAAATTCGCCGGCCAGGCGAGCGGACGCTTCGCTCACATATCGGGTGCAAAGATCAAGGTCGACCTCAAGGCCAAGGCCGGCGAACGCATCGTGTCGGCCGAGATTGGCGGAGCGCCGCTTAACCCGGCACGGACCTACCGTGTCGCCGCGAACAACTTTGTCGCCAGCGGCAAGGAGGGCTTCGATGCCTTCAAGAATGGCAAGGTCGTGGTCAGCGAGACGGACGGCGATCTGCTCGCGAATGCAGTCATGGCCTTCGTGCGCGAAGCCGGCACTGTCTCGCCGAAGATCGAAGGCAGGATCGTAATGGAGTAAGGGGCCGCATCTACCCTCCGTCATCGCCGAGCGTGTTACTGGTTCAGGGATCATTTCTCTCCTGTCACCCTCGGGCTTGACCCGAGGGTCTGTCACACGACCGCTGGATGCTCGCGTCGAGCGCGAGCATGACAAAGGAAGAAATGCGCCCTGAATTCCCGCCGGAACCGGTCCCCGACTGGATCGGGGCGGGAATGACGATCGACTAGTGGATCCATGAGCGACACAAAAAAACTGCCCGCCGGTTTCCCGGCGGGCGGCTTGAGTTGTGGCCTATCAGTTTTTCGGGCCAGGCTCAGGAGAACTCGATACCCGACGAGGTGATCGGCAGACGCAGGATGCGCTTGCCGGTCGCCGAGTGGATTGCGTTGGCGAGGGCCGGGCCCGCAGGCGGCGTTCCCGGCTCACCAACGCCCGTCGGCGCTTCGGCGGACGGCACAATGTGAACCTCGATGTCCGGCATGTCGGAGATGCGCAACGGCTCGTAGTCCGGGAAGTTTTCCTGGTCGACCACGCCATCGGTCAGTGTGATCTGATTGCGCAGGATAGCGCCCAGACCGTAGCCGATGCCGCTCTGCATCTGGGCGGCGATCACGTCCGGGTTGACGGCCACGCCGCAATCAACTGCGCACGTCACCTTGTCGACCTTGACCGCACCGTCGCCATCGACGGAGACGTCGATGACTTCAGCCACGTAGGTATTGAAGGACTTGTGCACGGCAACGCCACGCCCCTTGCCCTTCTCGACCGCCCTGCCCCAGCCGGCCTTTTCAGCCGCCAGCTTGAGCACGCCTGACAGGCGCTTCTGATCCTTGTCGTCACCCGACAGGAGGCTGAGCCGGAATTCGACCGGATCGGCACCGGCGGCTTCGGCCGCCATGTCGATCAGCACCTCCATGGCATAGGCATTATGGGTGTGGCCAACTGACCGCCACCACAATACCGAGACCGGGGACTTGGCATCCGACAGGCCGACCGACATGGTCGGGATCGAATAATGCGTGTCGGCGACGCCTTCCACGGACGAATGGTCGATGCCGTCCTTGACCAGGGCTTCCTCGAACGGCGTGCCCTTGATGATCGGCTTGGCGGCGATGCGGTGGTCCCAGCCGACAATCTTGCCATCGGCGTCGAGCCCGATGCGGGCCCGGTGCGCGGCCATCGGACGATAGTAGCCGCCGGCCAGATCGTCCTCGCGGCTCCACACCAGCTTGACCGGCGTCTTGCCGCCAAGCATGGCAAACGCCATGGCCGCCTGGGCGTGATAGTCGGACGTCGGATTGGCGCGTCGGCCGAAAGAACCACCGGCATAGACCGTGTTGATCTCGACCTGCTCAGGCTTGAGCTTCAGGATCGCCGCGACCGTCGGCTGCGTGATGCTCGGGAACTGACAACCGTCATGAACCCGGACACCGTTCTGGGTCGGTTCGATGACGCAGTTCAAAGGCTCCATCGGCGCGTGAGCCAGGAACGGGAACACGAACTCGGCCTCGACCACCTTGGCCGCACCGTCAACCGCGTTGGACGATGCCGCCGTATCCGTACCCTTGCGGGCTTGGTACTCCGGTTTCTCGAGCAGATCCTGGTGATAGGTGACGAGATCCTTCGTGCTACGGGCCTCGGCCTTGGAGAACTCCCAGTCGACCTTGATGGCTTCGCGCGCCTTCAGCGCCGCCCAGGTCGACTTCGCGTAAACCGCAACGCCCGACTTGTCCGGCATCGGCTTGGCGTCGACGAAGCCTTTGACCTCGGAAGCCGCTTTCGCGTCAAAGCTCTTCAATGTGCCACCGAACTTCGGCGTGCGCAGAACGACGACGTAGACCATACCGGGGATCTTTACGTCCATGGCGAACGTAGCCGTCCCATTGGTCTTGGCCTCGCTATCCTTGCGCGGCAGCTTCGGGTTTCCGATCAGCTTGAACGCCTCAGGCGATTTGACTGTCGGCTTGTCCGACGGCTTCAGCGTCGCGGCCTTGGCCGCAAACTCGCCGAAATGACCCGACTTGCCGCCGGACTTGAGCATGCCCTTCTCAATCGTGATCGAGTCCGGTGCCACGCCCCAGCTTTCAGCCGCCGCCTTGACGAGCACCTCGCGCGCCGCGGCACCCGCCTGGCGGTATTGCATGAAGGAGTTGGGTATTGCCGTGGAGCCGCCCGTGCCCTGGACGTTGAAGAACAGGTTGGCGTAGAGCTTCGCATTGGCCGGAGCGAATTCCGGGACGACCTTGTCCCAGTCCGCGTCGAGCTCTTCCGCAACGAGCGTTGTGAGACCGGTCGTGGTCCCCTGCCCCATTTCGAAGTGCTTGACGACGACCGTCACGGTGCCGTCTTCGGCGATCTTGACGAACGGGTTGAACTGGGCGCCAGCGCCGCCGGCGGCCAGCGCGCCCTTCGGATCGAACCCGACCATAAGCGCAACGGCTGTCCCTGCGGTCGCCGCTGCCCCTTTGAGGAAATTCCTGCGTGATGTCTGTACGTTCATGGTCTCAGGCCTCCATCAGTTCGGAAGCGCGATGGATCGCAGCCCGGATCCGGTGATAGGTCGCACACCGGCAGGCGTTTCCGTCCATATACTCGTTGATGTCATCATCGCTCGGCTTCTGGTTGCCGCTGAGCAGACCGATGGCCGACATGATCTGGCCGGACTGGCAATAGCCGCACTGGACGACGTCGAGTTCGCGCCACGCCGTCTGCACGGCATTTGCGACCTTGCCGTCAAGGCCTTCGATGGTCGTGATCTTTGTGTCGACGGCATCCTCGACCATGAACTGGCACGAGCGTGTCGGCTCGCCGTCGACATGGACCGTGCAGGAACCGCATGAGGCGACGCCGCAGCCGAATTTCGTCCCGGTAAGATCGAGCTCGTCGCGGATGACCCACAATAGCGGGGTTCCTTCTTCGGCCTCGACCGACCGTTTCTGGCCATTTATCGTGAGGGTGAAAGACATTCGATTCTGTTCTCCCTGAGTCTCTGGGGGGTGGGGGTAATTCTCAATACGAACGCACGATGTGAACGGATGAGTAAACTACACAGTGTAGTGTAACAGGCTTGCGACAGAAGTAAACTGATGAGTTTACTTTTTTGATCACAATCGGTAGGGTGCAGCCGTCTTGGCCGCCTGCCGGGGGCGAGAATCGGCAACACCATGGCGATAACAGACGAAAAAAGAAGCCAGATCATCGATGCGGCGGTTTCCGAATTCCAGGAAAAGGGATTCGCAGGCGCCAGCATGGATCGCATCGCATGCCGGGCCAATGTATCCAAGCGCACGGTCTACAACCATTTCGACAGCAAGGAAGCGCTGTTCCGGGCCATTCTTGATGTCATGGCCGAACAGTTCAACGAAGTCCTGCAGATCGCCTATGACCCCTCCGAGCCGATCCGGTCTCAGCTCCACGCGCTGGCCTGGGCGGAAGGCAAGCTCATGACCTCGGCACCGTTCATGAGGCTTGCGCGGATGGCCGTCGGCGAAACCATGCGGGATCAGGCCCTTGCCGCGGAGATGAACCAGAAACTGGAAAAGATCTCGGTGTTCGGAGAGTTCATTTCCGCCGCACATGCGGACGGCGCGATCAACGCACCCGACCCCGAGCAAGCATCGGAACAGTTCCTCGGCCTGCTCAAGAGTCAGGCCTTCTGGCCGGTGCTGTTTTCAGGCGAAGTTGTTTCGGAACAGGAGATGGAACGCATCGTCGGCGCAACCGTCGACATGTTCCTCAAGAGTTACGGAGTCGAGGACAGGGCGTAATCCGCCCTGCCCTCCGCACGGACCAGTCACTCACCCGGGGCGACCCCATTCAAACACCGCCCGCTCAGGTTGAGGCCGTGCCTGTCCTGACGTTGCTTGCCATCGCCATGCTGCTGACCGCGAGTTGCCAGCGCAGGATAGCGAAACCGAGAACCGCCGAGAGTATCGAACCCATAAGGACGCCAAGACGGACCGCGTTGAGCTGCTCGCTCGAGTCGAATGCCAGCGTCCCAATGAACAGGCTCATGGTGAAACCGATACCGGTGAGGCAGGCGACCCCATAGACCTGCGCCCACCCGACACCTTCCGGAAGCCGGCACAATCCGGTCTTGGTACCAACCCAGGAGAAGCCGAATACGCCGATCTGCTTGCCGATGAAGAGCCCAAGGGCGATGCCGAGCGGCAGCGGCGCGATGAGGTCGGCGATCTGCATGCCTTTCAGCGAAACACCGGCATTGACGAATGCGAACATCGGCAGGACCAGGAAAGCGACCCAGGGATGCAGACTGTGCTCAATCGACTTGAGCAAGGACTTGGCATCCGCAGGCGCATTCTGCGGCAGCCGCAGCGGAACCGTCAGCGCAACCAGGACGCCGGCGAGCGTCGCGTGCACCCCGGACTTGAGCACCGCCACCCACATGAACGTGCCGACCAGGATGTAGGGCGCTGTCCGCGCCACGCCGAACCTGTTCATCGCAATGAGAATAGCCAGACCCACCGTGCCGATGAGTAGCGACGCGACCGAAAGCTGGTCGGTGTAAAACAGGGCAATAATAATAATGGCGCCGAGGTCGTCGATGATGGCCACCGCCAGAAGGAACACCTTCAGCGCAACAGGAACGCGCGGCCCCAACAACGCCAAAACACCAAGCGCGAAGGCGATATCGGTTGCTGCCGGGATCGCCCAGCCATCGATGTTCGCGGGCACGCCCCAGTTGATGAACACGAAGATCATCGCGGGAGCGGCCATGCCGCCGATCGCTGCGACGATCGGCAGAGCCGCACGATCCAATGTGGAGAGCTGCCCCTCCATGATCTCGCGCTTGATCTCGAGGCCGACTATGAAGAAGAAAACAGCCATCAGGCCGTCGTTCACCCAGAGGAGGAGCGGCTTGGCAATCTTCAGGGGCCCAACCTGGACCGCGATCGGAACGTCCAGGAACTGCTGATAGAAGAGGGACAGCGGCGAGTTATTGATTATCAGCGCAAGTGCTGCGGCAACCATCAGCACGATGCCGGGCGCGGCATCCTGCTTGATGAAGCTGTTCAGGATGTACCGAGACCGCACAATCATATCGCTTCCCCCAACACTCTTTTGCCTATTTCCGGTGCCTGTGCCGTCACGCCGCGACGCAAAGTGCGCCAGAGCCCTTCAAGACGCGCACGCTCATCCGCGACGCCTGGTTTCGACGCTTCCGTCACGGGCTGAACGCCTTCAAATGCGGCAAAGCGCAACCCGATCGGAAGACCGTCCGGGGACGATGATGATGATGATCCCTTTGGCATTACCCGTCCGCTTGTCCCGCGAATTCGATTGTTTGTCGTATGTCGAGTGAAATCTGGTTTGCCAGGACGGCAAAACATGCTCTCGGCCTCTCCTACAGGCATTTATGCCTGTTCGCTGATTTGTAAATACTCCTGATTAATTAAGGATTTGGGACAAATTGACGCTAGATCCAATCGATTAACGTCGCCTTTTTGATTGATTTTCTCTATTGATGCCCCCTGATTGAAGAAATCTATTATGGCTACTAATGCAAATCTAAATGACGCTAATAGAATGGAGTGGCTGCTGAATGCCGAGCATACGTCAACTGGAGTACCTCTCGGCGCTGGCAGACACCCGGCACTTCCGTAAAGCAGCTGAAAAGGTCGGCGTGAGCCAGCCAACGCTGAGCGCACAGTTGAGTACGCTGGAGCAGCGCCTCGACGTTCAACTCGTTGAGCGCAGCAGGACAAATGTCATGCTGACGCCGGTTGGCGACCAGATTCTCCTCATCGGCAGGCGCGTTTTGCGTGACGTTCAGGAGATACGCGATCTCGCGGCCAGCCAGCGGGGCGCTCTTGGCGGCACCATTCGCCTGGGACTGCCACCGACAATCGGTCCCTACCTGATGCCGAGAGTCCTGCCGACGCTTCACCGACGACATCCCGACCTGAAGGTCTATGTGCGCGAGCAAATCCCGAGCATTCTTCCCCAGAGTCTCGCCGATGGCGTGCACGAGCTGATTATCACGCCGTTGCCGGTCCACAGCGCGGATTTCACAAGTGTGCCGATCTTTCGCGAACCGCTCTTCGTTGTTGCACCGGAAGAGCATCCTCTTGCCCAAAAGGGGTTCGCCGAACGGTCCGATCTCAGCGGCGAGGCGGTTCTCGCTCTGGAAAGGGGACATCAGCTTCACGAGCAGGTCGAGGCTATTTGCGACGAATTCGGCGCTCGACTGCAGTTCGAATACGAAGGCACCAGCCTCGATACGCTCCGCCAGATGGTGGCGATGGGAATGGGAATCTCCTTCTTGCCGGGTCTCTACGTCAAGACGGCGCTTACCAGCGAAAGCGGTGTTGTCGCGCTGGAATTCAAGGGACGCAACCTCTACCGCACGATCGGCATGGCCTGGCGCAAGACGTCTGCGCGGGAGAGCGACTACAGGGCCTTGCTTGAATTTGTCAGGGAGGCCGTGGCCCGAGAATTCCATGAGTTTACGCTGATCTAAACCCGGAGTTCTTGCAGGCGATTGACAATGAGAATGCGATTCAACTGATCGGACGCTGAATAGGAAATATCTATCAACTTCGCCCTTTCAGTCGATTTGATTTTACCAACGGACTCACCATCTCGTGGGAAGGACACGAGCACAAACAGAAAGGCGAACCAGCAATGCACGATGGCGCGAACGGAATTCCGGGCAACACGCCCCAGAGTTCCCCCAGCGTGGCGAACCAGCGCATCATCATGATGACTGGCATGTCCCTGGCGATCGCGTTCCTCTTCGCTTCGCTCTATCCGAAGCCGGTCGTACTTGCGGTGTTCTCCAGCTTGCTCCTCCTGGCCGCAATCGCTTCTGCACTAACAGCCGTACTCCTCGTACAACGGCCGTTCGTCGAACATCTCAATCTTTGGGACAAGGCGCTCCTGCTGACTTTCTTCGGCATGGCAGCCGGACTCTTCGTCGACATCGAGGCCGTAAAGGCTTTTATCGAAGCGCAATCGGCTGCGCCTGCCGGTGCGGAGGCAACCGCTCCATCGAGCGGCGGCGCGGCCCCGATGAACCATAGATAATAGGAGAAGACATACATGTTCGACCTTTCTCGCATCATTGACCAGGCAGGCTCCGTCCTGCAGGGCCAGGATGTATCCAAGGTCGCCGATCTGGCTGATGTCGCACAGGGGACTGATGCCATGGATCTGACGCAAATGCTCGAAGGCGCAGGAATTAATCCAGCCGACCTCTCCGGCATGTCTTTCGAACAGGCAACAGCCGTGCTCTCGGAATCGGGCATTGCGCCAGAAATGCTCAACGATCAGCAGGCCGTCGATCTTGTGACCGGCCTGCTCGGAAACGCGCCGCCCGAATAGGCCGGCGCCAACTGAACACCCCTGGGCGGGCCGGCTCTCCTGCCCACCGCTGACTCCTGGGACCATATATCGGTCCGGCCGGCCCGCCCATTCTCCACAAATCCAGATCCTTAAGACCAGGACGCCTCCGGAGGCGACTGGCGCCGGCCCGCACAGAACACGGGCCGGCACTTGCTTTTCAGCAGTCAGACCGCGAGATCGAACAGAAGAAGCTCCGCATCATCCGTCGCGGTGATGACGACCTCGCCGGCGTCCAGAACGCCGAGTCCGTCGCCGGCATACAGGGGTTGCCCGTTTGCCGTCACGGTGCCGCGGGCAACCTGGATCCAGGCCTTGCGGCCTTCACGCAGGTCAAACGTCACCGCGTCGCCGTTATCGAGCAAGGACCCGTAGAGGTCGACGTCCTGATGGATCGTCAGCGACCCGTCGCGGCCGTCCCTCGATCCCACCAGCCGAAGCATCCCCCTGCGCTCCTCAGCCGGGAAGGCGATCTGCTCGTAGCTCGGTGTCAGACCGTTTCGCTCGGGCACGATCCAGATCTGCAGGAAGTGCACCGGATCGGTCTGCGAGTGATTGTACTCGCTGTGACGAATTCCGGTGCCGGCACTCATGCGCTGGACCTCGCCCGGCCGGATCACGGAGCCGGTCCCGATCGAATCCTTGTGCTCAAGGGCGCCCTCCAGAACATAGGATATGATCTCCATGTCCTGATGGCCGTGGGTGTCGAACCCCGCCCCCGGGACCACGCGATCCTCATTGATCACCCTCAGGGCACCGAAGCCGATGTGCTTCGGGTCATAGTAGTGGCCGAAGGAGAACGAGTGCCGGCTGTCCAGCCAGCCAAAGTTGGCATGGCCGCGCTCCTCGGACGGTCGAAACATCTGCATATCACAGTCTCCTTTCATCGTTCGTTTTGCTGTTGATGCAGATGTAAGCGCCAAGCAATTTTGGACAATCCTAATATTTGTCGACATATTGTCCTGAGAAACGAGACAATTGGATCGAACGAATGGACAAGTTCGCCGCTCTCAGGGCGTATGTCACAGTTGTCGAGCAGGATGGGTTTGCTGCTGCCGCACGCGTCACGGGCCAGTCGCGGTCGGCCGTAAACCGGCTGGTTATCGCGCTTGAAGACGATCTTGGCGTCCAGCTGCTCAACCGAACCACCAGGCAGGTTTCACCGACCGCCAACGGCGCCGCGTTCTACGAAAAGGCCAGGCGGATCCTCGACGACCTCGCGGAAGCGGAACGGGAACTCGGCGAGGCCCAAGACGATGTTGCGGGGCAGCTCCGGATCAACGCACCGATGTCTTTCGGCACGATGCACCTCGGCCCGGCAATTGCAGACTTCTCCGCCCGGCATCCGAAATTGCGCATCGAGCTTCACCTCAACGACCGCATCGTCGACATCATCGAGGAAGGTTTCGACATCGCCATCCGTATCGCCGAACCGAAAGAAGACACCTCACTGGTCGACTTCCGGATTTGCGAGGCCCGTCGCGCGATCTGCGCGTCACCGGAGTATCTTGCCCAGAGCGGACTGCCCGAGCGCCCGGACGATCTCAGGCACCATGCCTGTCTCCACTACGGCAATCTGCCAAGCGGAAACCTTTGGCGGCTGATAGGCCCAAAAGGCGGTATCGGCGTCCACGTCAACAATGTGCTGTGCTCGAACAACGGGGAAGTGCTGCGTGACGCCGCCGTTGCCGGACGCGGCGTGGCCCTGCTGCCGACATTCATTGTCGGCCGCGAACTCCAGGCCGGACGCCTCGTAACCATCATGCCGGATTACCGAGCGCCCGAGTTGATGCTGGCCGCGGTTTATCCGCCCAGTCGACATCTCTCCGCCAAGATCAGACTGTTCACTGATTTCCTGATCGAGCGTTTTGGATCACGCCCCTATTGGGACCTTGTCGATTAGGACGCTGCCGGATTCGCCGGACAGGAACGTTACGGAGCACTAGACTGGAGGTGTCACAGTCTTGAGGAGAAGGCAAAGGTGAGCATGAGACGATGGCTCCTGGTGCTGATGATCTGCGTCCTGGCCGGCGCCGCCCAGCCGTTGCCGGGCGCTGCTCAGGAGTCCGATGCTCATCGATCGATCGCGGGCAAGCTGCTCGTCGCCACGCCCGAGATGGCCGACCCGCGGTTCGCCGAAACAGTCATTTTCATGGCGGTCCACGACACCAAGGGTGCGCTCGGCTTCATCGTCAACAAGAGCTATGGACGCGGCGGTCTGGCCACGTTCCTGCGCGGGTTCGGCGTCGATGCAAAAGACATCAGGGGATCCTTCGATCTGCACCGGGGCGGTCCTGTGAGCCCGGGCGCACTGTTCGTGCTCCACAGCAGCGACTATTCGGCGCCGGGATCGAAGTCCGTCGAGGGAACCGGGGTGTCGTTCAGCACGAACGAGAAGATCATGCGCGACATTGCCGAGGGCAAGGGGCCGAAGCGATTTCTGTTCGCGCTCGGATATGCCGGGTGGGGACCGCAGCAGTTGGAGGGCGAACTGGCCCGGGGGTCATGGACCGTGGCGGAGTCGTCCGAGGACATCGTCTTCGGCAACGATCAGGAGATCTGGAAGCGGCTCAGTGGTGGCGACGGCCTGCCGCTCTGACGGCCGGACGGTAATTTCAGTGCTGAAGCCCAGAATTTTGATGCGCGATTGAACCTTTCGCTGCGCCGCGTCGACAAACCGATAGCGGAACGGAGTGTTGGCCGTCCCCGGCCCCGAGCGAAAGGAAAACGCCATGACACTCTCGAATATTCTGAACGGACTCACACGGACGGCAGCGGCGGTCGCATTTGCGATGATGTTCGCCGCCGGATCCGGAGACGCCGAGGCACGAAGCGCCGGCATGATGTCACTTCCACTGCAGTCCTTCGCAGCCACGCAGACTGCACCGGCGCCAGTCGCATACAAGGTCTACTCGACGGCGCGCCTGATCTGCATCAACGGCAAGATTGCCGGCGGCAACTGCTATTGCGGCGCCGGCTACCGCAAGTTCCAGTTCGGCCCAAACAAGTACAAATGCATGAAGATGCCCGGCGGCTACAGCCGCAAGACCAATTGAAGCCATTACCTAAGCTCTCCTCTGCAACTTGGACCGGCCTGTCACAGGATTTGTGCAGGCCGGATTTTTTTGTCTCTTCGCCGCCACCTTGACCTCAGGGCTGAACTTCTCCGTACTTGACGAAGCGGTGCGCAGGCTTTGACAGGCGCCCCGAAGCGGAGGTCCAGATGACTGACAACCATGAACGGGGCTATTTCACCGAAGCCAACAGTGCCGAAGTGGTCGCCGGGCGGAATGCGAATGCAACGGACGAGCGTCTCAGGGAGATTATGGACGTGGTCATCCGTCACCTCCATGCGGCTGTGAAGGAGATCGAGCCGACCCAGGAAGAATGGTTCGAGGCGATCCGATTCCTGACCCGGACCGGGCACAAGTGCGATGACTGGCGCCAGGAGTTCATTCTGTTGTCTGACGTGCTCGGCGTCTCCATGCTGGTCGACGCCATCAACAACCGCAAACCCACAGGTGCAACCGAGTCGACCGTGCTCGGCCCGTTTCACCTGCCTGATGCGCCTGCCATGAAAAACGGCGCCAACATCTGCCTGGACGGCAAGGGCGAACCGCTGGTCGTCCGTGGCAAGGTGACCGGCATCGACGGATCACCGATAGAAGGCGCGCGGCTTGACGTCTGGCAGGCCAATGACGAGGGGTTCTATGACGTGCAGCAGAAAGGCATCCAGCCGGACTTCAACCTGCGCGGCATCTTCCTGAGCGAGGCGGACGGCAGCTACTGGTTCCGCGGCGTCAAACCGAAGTTCTATCCGATCCCGGACGACGGCCCGGTGGGCGCCATGCTGCACAAGCTCGGCCGGCATCCCTTCAGACCGGCGCACCTGCATTACATCGTCGGGGCAGACGGCTACGAGTCCGTGACCACGCATATCTTCGTGCCGGACGATCCCTATATCGATTCCGATGCGGTATTCGGCGTGAAGAAGAGCCTGCTGGCCGACTTCATCAAGGTGGACGACCCGGACCGCGCCGAAGCATACGGCGTTGCCAACCCGTTCTGGGAGGTGGAGTCCGATTTCGTGCTGACACCCTTTGCGAACTGACCGGACTGATCAGCCTGCTTGCACCGCTTTCTGCCGCAGGATTTCGACGAATGCTTCCGCGGGACCCGAAAGGCTGGCGCCCCGCCGGGTGGCAATCTCGATTTGAGTTTGCAACCTGTAGATTTCAGGCGTTATCGAACGCATCGCGCCTTCCTTGACCCAGCGGGACGCGTATTGGACCGGCAAATATCCGATGAAGGCGCCGGACAGGATCAGAAAGGCCACACCCTCGACCTGGTGGGCCGCCGCGGTCGAATTCAGATGTGCGGTTTTTGGTGCCACCTGCCCTTCGGAGAGATAGGCACGTCTGACCAGGTCGGCGGTAGCCACCTCCTCAGGAGAGGCTCGTGCCGCTGCGGCAAAAAGGTCGTGGCCCCGGCCACAATACAGTTCGAGCGGGTCGTCACCGATCGGCTCGTAGACGATGCCAGGTCTGTGCTGGTGAAACACTCCGACACCGAGACCGGCGCGGCCGTCGAGAATGGCATGCTCGATGTCGTCCGGTGCGAGCGAATTAAAATCGATCGTTACATCCGGCGCCCACTGCCTGTATTCCTTCAGCGCTGCGGCGAGAGGATTGCCGGGATCACCGACCCAGTTCTCAATGATTGCAAGCGACAATTGCCCGGTGAGTTGCCCTCGGGCCGCTCCGATGGCTCCGCGAAAGTCTTCCAGCGCTTCAAACAATCTCTTCGCCGCCCGGTAGGTGGTCACACCATCTTCGGTCAGGCGAAACCCGATGCGTCCGCGCTGGCACAACCGCAGGCCCAAGCGTGTCTCAAGGGACGAAACCTGCCTGCTGATTGTCGACAAAGCAACATTCAGGGTGACCTGGGCAGCCGAGAAACCGCCCGCCTCAACGACGGTCACGAACACGCGCAGATGGTGCAGGTCCGTACCGCCGAGCTGCCAGACCGGGATGGCATGACTCTGTTCCATACTTGCATATCCTTGCAATTTTAGTGTCGAAATTTGTCATTCTACCTAACTGAAACAGGACATAGCCTCAAGGTCGGATAGCCGTCATTGCACCCAAGTGCAGGGGATCAGGGACCGACAGAAATGCAGGAACAACCGTCAGCGTCGAAGACATGGGGCATCAACAACGACTACGCGCCGTTGCGCGACGTGCTGCTGGGCAAGCCCGAATATTACCGCTGGGTCGAGGCCGGTCCGCTGATCGGCAGGACCCTGGCGAACGCCCACAAGACCGGTGCCAAGTTCGATCTTCAAACCGCCATGGCGCAGCACGCCGAGATGGTATCGATCTACGAGGAAAACGACGTCGCATGCCATTACCTCGAGCCGGACCCGGTGCTGCACCGCAACTTCTTCGCCCGCGACTCGTCCGCGATGACGCCCTGGGGCGCCCTGATCTGCCACATGCAACTCAAGGTGCGTCGTGCGGACTATGTCACCGCGATCAGCTTCTACCAGTCCAACGGCATTCCGATCTGGAACTACGCCACGGCCGGTCATTTCGAAGGTGGTGATTTCGTCATTGTCGAGCCGGGCAAAGTCCTGATCGGCTATTGCGGCGAGCGGTCCGAAAAGGAAGGGTCAGAACAGGTGGCCGACTTCGTCCGCAAGGAGGGCTGGGAAGCCGTGACCGCTCCAATCAGCCGTGAGTTCGTCCACATGGACGGACTGGTCGTGCCGCTCGACGAGAAACTGCTGGTTGCCTGTATCGACGCTCTCGAACCCTGGGTCGTTGCCCAACTCAAGGGCTGGGGTTTTGACTTCGTCGACGTGCCTTATCGCGAGGCCAAGAATCTCGGCGTAAATCTCGTGGCCCTTGGCAACGGCAAGGTCCTTTCAATGAAGGGCGCGACGGAACTCAACGACAAAATGCGGGCGCTCGGGTTCACGGTCTACGATCCCGACATGTCCATGTTCACGCTGGGCGGCGGCGGCGTTCATTGCCTGTGCCAGGCGCTATGCCGGGACGAAGTGTAACCGCCGGGACGGATACGCGCCGTTGCCGGCCCGGTGATCTCGCGGACGAGCTTCTTGCGTATGGCGATACGGAAATCCTCGAAGTCGGCCGCCGTCATCATGAAGGCGCCGACCCCTCCGATGACATGATTGGCGTAGTGATCGCGTACGTCGATCTTTGCCAGCTCCGCCAGAT
Organism: Hyphomicrobiales bacterium; assembly: GCA_965198845.1. GTDB lineage: Bacteria > Pseudomonadota > Alphaproteobacteria > Rhizobiales > JAJFHC01 > CBDAQD01. The sequence continues at coordinate 2,398,476 of CBDAQD010000002.1, read as the reverse complement.
CAATGTCCTCGTTATAGATCACCAGACCGTTGACCGTGACGCCACGGGCCACTGCCCGGTCGCGGGCCATTTCGGAACGTGCCGCATCGCTCGACCCGTCGCCCGAGATATCGATGACCTGGCGCCTGCCGGCAAAGGCATTGTCATTCAGCCGAGCGACCCCGAAATCGACCGCTCCGGCAATGTCGGTCATGCCTTCGATCGCGCGGCGGGCCGTTGCGATCCTGTCCGCGAAAAACGCCGCATCGCGGCCATTGCGAATGTGCATCCAGTCAACCACCGTGCGCTGCCGCGCCCGGCCCGACCATTGAACCACCGTGACCGCAATTCCAAGGTCCCCAGCCGCCTCAATGGCCCCGATGACATCCGGATGCCTGAACGCATCGGCTAGCCCGCCGCGCTGCAACCGGAATTCCGTCGCGTCCACACTGGTCGACGTGTCGATGGCGAGAACCAGTTCCAGATCGACTCGCTGCTGAGCGCCAGAAGCTGATGTCAGCGCAAGAATCGCGGCAACCGCGACGACAAACGATATGCAGACTCTCGGAACCATGGACCGCGCCATCCTGACGTGAAGGGTCGTCCGTGACCATCACGAATTCTGATGCCGTTCCAGACTGCGACAATCTTGATTATGAATATTTTTTATCCATGATATCTAATAGCGATATATAGGAGCTGCGACATGAAACTCAGCGACGGAGTCGAGTGGTCCATTCACTGCGCCCTGTTCCTGTCGGCATTGCCGCCGGGCGCAACGCTGTCGGGCGGAGCACTTGCCGAATATCACGGTGTTCCGGAGAGCTACCTTCTGAAACACCTGAAGGCGCTCACGGCAGCGGGCATTCTCGACTCCGTTACAGGCCCTAGCGGCGGCTATCGCCTGGCGCGGACGCCCGCCGACATCTCACTGCTCGACATCGTCGAGGCGATCGACGGCAAGGAGCCGGCCTTCCGATGCACTGAAATCAGGCAAAGGGGCCCCTGTGCACTAAAGAGCAGCGCCTATCCCAAACCATGCGGGATCAACCGCGCCATGCTGCGCGCCGAAGCCGCTTACCGGACTGCATTGGCGGACGAAAACCTTCAGGCGATCGCCGACGGTTTCATCGCCGATGTCAATCCGGACGCACTTGTGCTGACCAAAAGCTGGCTTGCTGAAAACATGAGGATGCCAAAATCATGACTGTGTTTGTTACCGGCGCGACCGGCGTACTGGGCCGGCCCGTTGTCCGGATGCTCAGGAATACAGGTCACTCCGTGAGAGCGCTGAGCCGCTCCGCGTCGAATGACGAATTGCTGACATCACTCGGGGCCGAGCCTGTCGACGCCGATCTGTTCGATGCCCAGTCCATGGCGGACGCTGTGGACGGTTGCGAGGCGGTGCTTCATCTCGCAACAAAGATCCCCGCCACTGCCGATCTCAAGAAACCGGGCGCCTGGGATGAGAATGACCGCATCCGGCGGGACGGCACGAAAGCCATCGTCGACGCCGCGTTGCGCCACGACGGCGTTCGCACAGTGCTCTATGCGGGCATTTCCTTCTTTTACGGTGACAACGGGTCCGACTGGCTCGACGCATTGAATGCGGTGCCGGAAGCGAGCGGACCATTCAGGTCAACCCTCGATGCGGAAGCCGAGGTCGCCCGGTTCGATGCAAGCGCTGACGACCGCCGCGGACTGGTGCTGCGTTTCGGCTCGTTTTACGGTCCGGATTCGGCCTTCAGCCGCGATGCGGTTGCGATGGCAAGAAAAGGATTCGCCCTGCAGACCGCGCCGGCGTCCGCTTATCGCCCGATGATCTGGCTCGACGATGCGGCCACGGCCGTTGTCGCGGCGCTGGAGCGGGCACCCGCAGGGACATATGACGTGGTCGAAGACGAGCCGCTGACCCAAGCCGAAGCGGTGAAAGCTCTCGCTCAGGCCGTCGGTCGAGACCGGCTGATGACCGTTCCCCGCTGGCTGCTCCGGTTCGCCCTTCCAGCAGGCCTGCGCGAGCCCTCCGCCCGCAGCCACCGCATTTACAACGCCCGGTTCCGCGAGGCAACGGGATGGTGGCCGTCGGTCAAAAACCAGCGGGAGGGATGGCGGCGAATGGTTGCGGATGATCCCAGGATCATCGAAAATCGCGCCCGCGCGGCATAAGCAGCGTCAGCCTTTTCTCAGCGTACGGAAGTCTCATGTCCATCGAGTTCCTCATTACGTCCCTCATTGTCGTCATCGCGCCGGGAACCGGCGTGATCTACACGCTTGCCAATGGTCTCACGCTTGGCCTCAGGGCCAGCATCTTTGCGGCCATCGGCTGCACGCTCGGGATCGTGCCCCATATCGTGGCGTCGATTCTCGGTCTTGCCGCGATCGTGCACACGAGCGCCGTTGCGTTTCAGTTGCTGAAATATGCCGGCGTCGCCTACCTGCTCTACCTGGCCTGGAGCGCCTGGCGGGAGTCCGGCACGATCGCCATCGAGGGTGCCAAGCCGGAACGGCATATGTTCAAGATCCTGAGGCGGGGCACGGCGATCAACATCCTGAACCCGAAACTCTCGATCTTCTTCCTGGCCTTCCTGCCGCAGTTTACCGACGCAGCAGCAGCCAATCCGACGCTGCACATGGTCGCTCTCGCTCTCGTCTTCATGCTGCTGACACTCGTGGTGTTCATCGTCTACGGCGCGCTGGCGTCATCGGCACGGACATATGTGATCGAGAAGCCAACGGTCATGACCGTGCTGCGGCGGTCCTTCGCAGTGGCGTTTGCGGGCCTCGGTGCAAGGCTCGCGTTTGCGGAACGCTGATCGTTCAGCACCAAGCAGAGGTTTAACAATGCTCTCGGTCGTGAGCCGGGTCCTGCCGGATTACGGCAGGGTCTATTGTCCCTCCGGTGAAGGTCCCTTCCCCGCCGTCCTTGTCCTTCACGGATCCGAAGGCGGCTGGTCCGGCTGGTCCCATCGCAATGCCCTATTGCTCGCAGCACACGGGTTCCTCGCATACCCACATGCCTATTCGCGCGACGGCAACGCCTGGAATGCCGGCGCGATCAAGGAAGTTCCCCTGGAACATACCACCGCGGCATTGCAGGCCCTGCGCGATTTCAGTTCATGCTCGGGCAAGGTCGGCCTCTACGGCCTCTCCCGCGGCGCCGAGCACGCCCTGTTGCTGACGTCATTGATGGTGGCGACTAATGATGGACACCCTCCAGACGCTGTTGCCGTTCACAGCCCGCCGGACGTCATATGCGGTGCGTTTGACGCCAAGCGCTGGAGAGATCGCGGCGACCCGGGATGGCAGGTGTGGGATCCGGCGGATCGCGCCTGGACGTGGCACGGCTCATCCGAAGATCTCAAACCCACGACGCCAATCGAGATCGAACGCTATGACGGGCCGTTGTTCATAAGTCACGGGACGGAGGACAAGGTGTGGGATGTCGCCATGACGCGGCGTCTCGAGGAACGGCTCCGGGCAACGGGCCGGGACACGGAAATCCACTATTACGACGGCGAAGACCATATTCTGACAAGCGACGCTGAAAACGAGAATATGGAGCGTCTGCTCGCGTTCTTTGGTCGGCACCTGTCCGGTTGATTAAGCTTACTTGGCGGTCTTACACCGCCAGATAGGCGTCTCGAACCTCATCATTGTCGGCCAGTTCGGCCATAGTGCCGTCGTAGCGCATCTCGCCCTTCTCGATGATGAGGGCGCGGTCGGCCACCAGCTTCGCGAAATGCAGGTTCTGCTCGGAGATCAGGACGGTCAGGCCCTGCGTCTTCAGTTCGATGATGGTCTTCGCCATCTGCTCGACGATGACGGGCGCGAGGCCTTCGGACGGTTCATCCAATAGCACGAGCGACGGATTGCCCATGAGTGTCCGCGCGATGGTAAGCATCTGCTGCTCGCCGCCGGAAAGCTGATTGCCGAGATTGGTGCGGCGTTCGGCGAGGTTCGGGAACAGCTCGAACAGACGCTCGGTTGTCCACACCGCCTCGCCACCGTCAGGCACGTGCCGGCCGACTTCGAGGTTTTCCGCCACCGTAATGCCGGTGAAGATCCGGCGGTCTTCAGGCACATAGCCGATGCCGAGACGGGCAATCCTGTGCGGCGGATCGCCGGTAATGGCCCTGCTCCTGAAACGCACAAGGCCGGCCGACGGCGGCACCAGCCCCATGACCGCCTTCATCGTGGTCGATTTGCCTGCACCGTTGCGCCCGAGCAGCGCCACGACCTCGCCTTCGGCGACCGAAAAGGAAAGGCCGTGCAGGATATGGGCGCGGCCGTAGAAGGCATCGATCTGGTCGACCTCAAGCATCGGCCCCCTCCCCGTCGTCTTTGGCCTTGCCGTCTCCGCCGCCTGCCTCTTCGCTTGCGAAGGTGCTGCCGCCGCCGAGATAGACCTCCTGGACCTCCGGGTCCTTGCGGACCTCGTCGGGCGTCCCTTCCGTGATGACGGTGCCGCGGTTCAACACCATGACTCGGTGCGCATGGGCGAAGACGACATCCATGTCATGCTCGGTAAACAGAACCGAAAGGCCCCTTTCCTTCACGATGTCGGCGGTGAGCTGCATCAAACCGATCCGCTCCTGCGGCGCCATACCGGCTGTCGGCTCGTCCATGAGCAGCAGACCCGGCTCGTTGGCGAGCGCCACGGCAAGTTCGAGACGCTTGAGGTCGCCGTATGCCAGTACGTTGCACGACCGTTCCGCCTGGTCGCCGAGCCCCACGCGTTCGAGCAGCGCGTCAGCCTCTGCCTTACTCTCCTTGCGCGCCCTGCCCAGGAACGAGAACAGCTTCTTGCGGTGGGAGATAAGCGCCATCTGCACGTTCTCCCGCACGGTCATCGAGCCGAACGTGGCGGTAATCTGGAACGTGCGGCCGACACCCAGCTTCCAGACCTCGCGCGGCTGCATGCCGACAAGTTCCTTGCCGTCGAAACGGATCGAGCCCCCGTCCGGCTTCAACTGGCCGTTGAGCATGTTGAAGCATGTCGTCTTGCCGGCGCCATTCGGGCCGATGAGCGCCAGCAGTTCGCCGGCCGCCACAACGAACGACACGTCATTGACCGCCTGAACGCCGCCGAACGACTTGGAGATGTGCGAGACTTCGAGATTACCCAGCATGGCTCAGGTCTCGCTCCTCAGGCCGATCAGCGGTCCGAAGCGTTCACGCAAGAAACCGGCGATGCCCTGCGGGAACAGGATCACGAGCAGCACGATCATCGCGCCAAGCGCGAGACGCCAGTATTCGAACCGCGACAGCCAGTCCTGAAGGAGCGTGAAGGCCCCTGCCCCGACAAGCGGCCCGGAGAGCGTCTTCACGCCGCCCAGCAGAACCATGATGAGCGCATCGAACGAGCGCGCGATTTCCATCTCGGTCGGGAAAACGCTGCCCTTGGCAAAGACGTAGAGCCCGCCCGCGAGGCCGGCCAGGCCGCCGGAGAATGCCACTCCCATCCACTGGATGAACTTGACATCCATGCCGATTGCCTCGGCGCGCAGCTCGGAGTCGCGCGCCGCGCGCATGGCATATCCGAATGGTGCGTGCAGGACATGGCGCAGCACGAGAATACCGCCAACGCCCAGCACGAGGACAAGGTAGTAGTAAACCTGCGTGTCGCTCGCCCAGGCGGACGGCCAGACGCCCAGGATGCCGTCATCGCCGCCGGTAACCTCACCCCACTGGAACACGATCGACCAGAGCACCTGGGCGAAGGCGAGCGTCAGCATGGCGAAATAGACACCCGACAACCGGACGCAGAACCAGCCGATGATGAGCGCGACGAGGCCCGCGCCCAGCGGAGCCAGCAGAAGAGCCAGTTCCATGGGCGAGCCGGCGTATTGCACCGCCAGTGCCGCGGCATAGGCGCCACCACCGAAGAACGCCGCATGACCGAAGGACACCATGCCGCCCGGTCCCATCATGAAATGCAGGCTTGCCGCGAACAGCGCGAAGATGACGACATCGGCGAGCAGCACCATGGCGAAATTGCTGCCGGCAAGAGGCACCAGCGCCAGCGCCAGTAGTATGGCCGCCACGATCAGCCGCGCCCTGATGGGCAAGGGCGCGATCGGCTGTTCCGGTGGCCCGTGCTGACCGTGCTGGCCTGGCTTCTCGGGTCGCCCGAGCAGACCCCACGGACGGACGATCAGGACAATGACCATGACAACGAACATGAGCACGAGCGTGCTCTGCGGCAGAAGCCGCACGCCGTAGACATTGAGAATAGAGATCAGGAGCGCGGCGATGAACGCCCCGGGAATGGAGCCCATGCCGCCGATTACGACAACCACGAAGACGGCAGCGAGGATGTTGAAGTCCATCAGCAGGTCCGCACCGCCCTTGGGCAGCTGAATGGCACCGCCGATCCCTGCGAGCAGCGAACCCAGGAAGAACACACCGGTGAACAGCCAGGACTGGTTGACGCCGAGCGCACCGACCATTTCACGGTCCTCGGTCGCCGCCCGCACGAGGATGCCCCAACGGGTGTGATTGAAGAGATACCAGAGGGCGATCAGCACAAACGGTGTGAGGGCGATGATCGCCAGATCATATTCTGGGACCGGTTCACCCAGGATCTGGACCACACTCTCCAGGCCCGGCGCGCGCGGTCCGATCAGGTCCTCCGCCCCCCAGGTCAGGAGCGCCAGATCCTGAATGATGAGGATGACGCCGAAGGTCGCTACGAGCTGGAACAGTTCCGGTGCCTTGTACACCGGCCTGAGGACGCAGATCTCGACGATTACCCCGATCAGGCCGACCGCCAGGCCGGCGATCAGGATGCTTGCCCAGAACCCCACGACCCCAGGCAGCACCGACATGGCCGAATAGGCGACAAACGCGCCGAGCATGTAGAACGAGCCGTGAGCAAAATTCACGATCCGCGTGACGCCGAAGATGATCGACAGGCCGGACGCGACGAAGAACAGTGCCGCGGCGTTGGCCAGGCCGGTCAGAAACTGAGCAACAAGAAAGCCCACCCGAATTCCCCCTCAGGGCCTTGGTTTTATATTTGGAACCCGGGCGCCGTGCGGAAATGAATGGCGCACGGCTGTCCCGGTATCCAGGTTCTTGTCAGATTGCGTCAGTTGCTCGCCGGACGCAGCTTTTTCACTTCCTCATCGGACGGCAGGAAGTCGCCACCATAGAGGTACTTCCAGTCGACCATGACGCCTTTGCCGTCTTTCAGCTTGGTGCGGCCGACATAGGCTCCCATCGTCGACTGATGGTCGATCGCACGATAGGTGATCTTGCCAACCGGCGTGTCGAGCTCGAGCCCCTTCATGGCATCGACCATGGCTTCGGTATCGGTCGAGCCGGCCTTCTTGAGCATGGCGGCGATTGTCAGCATGGTGTTGTAGCCGACCAGCGAGCCGATGCGGGGATAGTCGTCCCAGCGTGCCTGATAGGCTTTCAGGAAGGCGGAGTGCGCATCTGTCTCCACTGCGTACCAGGGATATCCCGTGACCAGCCAATTTTCCGGCGCCTCGTCCTTGAGCGGGTCGAGATATTCCGGCTCACCGGTCAGCAAGCCAACGACCAGACGATCATTAAACAGTCCGCGCAGCTTGCCTTCGCGGACGAACTTGGCGAGGTCGCCGCCGAACGTGACGTTGTAGATGCCTTCGGGCTTGGCTGCCTCAAGCGCCTGCACCTCGGCACCGGCGTCGATCTTGAAAAGACCCGGCCATTGCTCGCTCACGAACTCGACATCCGGCCGTTTCGCTTTCAGGACCTTCTTGAACGCTGCGACCGCATCCTTGCCGTAGGCGTAGTTGGGCGCGATTGTCGCCCAGCGCTTGGCCGGGTTCTTGGCAGCCTCTTCAGCCAACATGGCCGCCTGCATGTAGGTCGAGGGGCGCAAACGGAAGGTGTAACGGTTGCCCTTGGCCCAGACGAGCGCATCAGCCAGCGGCTCTGCGGCAATGTAGAGTTTCTTTTTCTGACCGGCGTATGACGTCAGCGCCAGACCGATGTGAGAAAACAGCGAACCGGAGATCAGCGCCACACCGTCGCGCGTGAACATCTCTTCGGCGATCTTTACGGCCTCACCCGGCTTGCCCTGGTCGTCGCGCGAAATCAGTTCCAGCTGCTTGCCGAGAACGCCGCCCGCCTTGTTGACCTCTTCAAGCGCCAGCGTGACACCCTGCTTGTAGGGAATGGTGTGAGCCGGAAGCCGCTTGTAGCTGTTGATGTCACCGATCTTGATCGTGTCGGCCGACGCGGACGCCGCAAGAGCGACACCGAACGAAGCGGCCAATAAGGGGACTATTATTGAATTTCTGAGATTCATTTTCACTCTCCCTGTTTCTGCCGGAACTCCGGCACCCTCACCCGCTGCCTGGTTTATGATTGCAGCGTCTGTTCGCGATCGATCATGTCGGAGACAATGCGCCTGTACATGTTGGCGCCTTTGTCGATCGCAATTTTTACCGGACGATGGTCACGGCATTTCAATTCCTCGATCTGAATGGCTTCGAGGATCTCCTTGTCTTCATCGAACGCAGTCCGGAACAGGTCGTTCATGCGGTCTCCAAGACCGTCCTCGTCGGTCGCGAAATTCCGGGTATGCATCCATCTGTCCACAGTGTTTGTGGCGTTCTTCGGCGTCAGGAAATGCAGGGCAAAGATCTGCGTACCCTCCGCACGCCTTTCCTCGGTCAGGCCATCAGCGACATCGGCGCTGCCGAAGTCGATCACCGCGATGCTCGGGGAATACAGATAGTAGTAGTGCCAGCGATCAACGTTGCCGGTGAAGCCCGCCACGCTCTTGAACAGGCCGACAGGCGGCGCATTCCGGATCCAGCGCCATGTGACGATCACATCACCGTCGCGCCGGGCGTCAATCGGCACATCCTCGCTCTCCGGATTGCCAAGCGTTGTCGGATGAACGAACGCAACATGGGCGGGATCGCACAGATTGTCGGCCACATTGAGATAGTTGGATTCGATGTGCAGCGCGTCGCCCTGATGAGAGTTCCAGGACGGATCGGACAATTGCGGCATCGTGAAGATGCGTTCGACGTCGGCAAGTTCCGGATCGCCCATCCAGATCCAGACAATGTCGTTCTGCTCGTGAACCGGATAGGCCCTGACCCGGGCATTTTCCGGCAGGTTGTCCTGGCCGGGGACGCGAACGCATTTGCCGCCGCAGTCGAATGTCAGACCGTGATAGCCGCATTGGACCGTATCGCCGAGCAACTGACCTTTTGAAAGCGGCAGCAGCTTGTGCGGGCAACGGTCCTGCAGCGCCACAACGTCACCGGACTCTTTGCGGTAGAAGACCACCCGGTCTTCGAGGATCTCCTGGTATACGAGCTCGCGGCCGAATTCACTCGACCATCCAGCGACATACCAGCAATTCCTCACAAACTGCATGTCCGTTTCCTCCACTCAGGCAACGTGCCAGGTATGGCCCTGCCGCATCAGCGTGTTCAGCCGGTCGCCTGTGTCTTCAGGCGCATCGACCGCCTCGCCTTCCCGCGCCAGTACCGTGTCCGGCGCACAGTAGATGACCCCCAGCGCCGTCGGCAGATCCGGCCCTTCCAGACCGGCAAGCAGCCCGGCGAGCGTCGGATTGGTTTCGTCGTGAACGATAATGTCTTCAACCGTGACACCACCCTCGCCGATCGTGACGGCCTCAAGCGCCAGGCTTGCCGGGTTCAAACGCAATCCCCGGCTGTTGTCTTCGCCGAACAGGAGAGGCTCTCCGTGTTTCACGTGCACCTGGGCATTGGCCGCGGTCTTCTTGTCGGTGACGTCTTCGAAGACGCCGTCGTTATAGACAATGCAGTTCTGCAGGATCTCCACGAAGGACGTGCCGTCGTGGCCGTGGGCACGCGTCAGCGTTTCCACCATGTGTTTCTGCGCAACGTCGTAGGACCGCGCAACAAACCGCGCCCCCGCGCCCAAAGCGAATTTCACGGCGTTCACCGGACGGTCGGCTGACCCCTTGGGTGATGAGGGACTGCGCGTGCCCATCCGGGATGTCGGCGACATCTGACCCTTGGTCAGCCCATAGATCTCGTTGTTGAACAGGAGGTAGGTCAGATCGATATCGCGCCGGAGCAGATGCAGCAGATGGTTGCCTCCGATCGAGAGCGAGTCCCCGTCGCCGGAAATGACCCAGACATCGAGCTCCGGGTTCGCCATCTTGATGCCCGTGGCGATCGGGGCGGCCCGGCCGTGTATTGTATGGAAGCCGTACGTGTTCATGTAATACGGGAACCGCGCCGCGCAGCCGATGCCGGAAACGAAAACGGTCTGCTCCATGTCGGCCTGGATGTCCGCCAGTGTTTTCTGCACAGCTTTCAGGATGGCGTAGTCGCCGCATCCGGGACACCAGCGGACTTCCTGATCGGACGCATAGTCCTTCAGAGTGTGTTTCGCTTCGACGTTCATGACGCCTCTCTCCCGAGCCGCTCGCGAACGGCAGCTTCGATCTCGCTGACCTTGAACGGCTTGCCGGAGATTTTCGGCAGGCTGTCCAGGTCAAGCAGCAACTCGGCACGCAGCAGCGTGGCAAGTTGGCCATTGTTCATTTCAGGCACGAGAACGGTCCGGTACCCGTTCAGAAGTGCGTTGAGATTCCGCGGCAGGGGCCAGATATGGCGCAGATGGATATGCGCCACCGACAGGCCTTCTTCCAGCATGTTGGACACCGCCCGGTTGATCGGCCCGTAGGTCGACCCCCAGCCGAGCACGGCCACCTCGGCGTTGTCTTCACCGAGTTCAACGCCCTGATCGGGAATATCATTTGCAATGCCGGCGATCTTGTCGGCACGCAATTCCGTCATGGCCTGATGGTTCGCCGGATCGTAGGAAACATTGCCCGATCCGGCCTCGCGCTCCAGCCCGCCGATGCGGTGCACACCGCCCGCTGTGCCCGGCACGACCCATGGCCGCGAAAGCGTTTCCGGGTCGCGTTCGTAAGGCTTGAAGTCCTCGGAGGCACTGTCGTGCCCGGCAGGGAAAGCCTCAAGCGCTGAAACCTCGGGAATGATCCACGGCTCGGACGCGTTGGCAATGTAGCCGTCCGTCAGCAGCATCACCGGCGTCATGTATTTGGTCGCGATCCGCATCGCCTCGATCGCCGTGTGGAAGCAGTCGCCCGGTGATCTGGACGCGACGACCGCCAGAGGAGCATCCGCGTTACGTCCCCACACCGCCTGATAGAGGTCGGACTGCTCGGTCTTGGTCGGAAGACCGGTCGACGGACCACCGCGCTGGGCATTGACGACCACGAGCGGAAGCTCGGTTGCGATGGCGAGCCCGATTGCCTCGGTCTTGAGCGCCACGCCCGGCCCGGAGGAACCGGTTACGCCGATATTGCCGGCATAGGACGCGCCGATTGCGGCAGCCACCGCGGCGATCTCATCCTCGGCCTGGAACGTCTTGACCCCGAACGGCTCGCCGAGCGCAGTCAGGATGTGGAGCATGTTCGACGCCGGCGTGATCGGATAGGAGCAGTAGGTCATGGGCAGGCCGGCAAGATGCGCGCCGGCAACAAGGCCCCAGCATATGCCCTCGCTGCCCGTGATATTGCGGTACTCGCCTGCCGGGAGCTTCGCCGGCGACACGCTGAACGCATGCATGTCGCCCGGCAGTTCCGCGGTCTCGCCGAACGCGAAACCGGCCTCGAGCGCCGCGATATTGATCTTCGCAATGTCCGGCAGTTTGGCGAACTTGCCCTTCAGCCAGTCGCGCGTCGATCCGACGTCGCGATCGAACAGCCAGAGCACAAGGCCCAGCGCCCACAGGTTCTTGGCGCGCAGGCTTTCCTTGTTCGTCACCGTCACGTCCTCGACGGCCTTGACGGCGGCGAGTGTCAGTTTGGCGATATCGAGCTTCAGTACGCGGTACGGGTCGAGAATGTCGCTTTCAAGAGGATTTCCCTCGTACCCGGCACGCTTGAGGTTGCGGTCCTGGAAGCTGCCTTCGTCAATGATCAGCAGTCCATGATCCCGCAGATCCTCGAGATTGGTGATGAGGGCCGCGGGATTCATCGCCACCAGTACATCGAGCTGATCGCCCGCGGTCCGGATTACCCGGGCACCGAAATTGATCTGGAACGAGGAGACACCAAAGGTGGTGCCTACCGGCGCGCGGATCTCGGCGGGAAAATCAGGAAAGGTCGCCAGATCGTTTCCGGCGACCGCGGTCGCGAGCGTGAACTGGCTGCCGGTCAACTGCATCCCGTCGCCGGAATCGCCTGCGAAACGCACAACCGCGGATTCAAGCGCCTCGCGTTCCTGTGTCGTGCCATCCGGCGTCGACGGACTATCCACGACTATCGACATTGTTTCATTTCACCCATAATTCGCTTCAAACTTTGCCATGACTTTCATTTGCATGCAAATGAACATCAGTTTACCTCAGCCCATCCCGGGCACTGATTTCCGAGACATCCAGCCCGCCCATGCGCGCATGGGGGCGGCCGCCATCGGTCATTGCCAGGATGAACACGATTTCATCGGGTTTGGGTCCGTCGGGAACGCCCACTTCGATGGCATCGAAGTGGCTGCGCACGTAGGCCGCATCCTTGTGGCCGAGCGGAATGTCGATCCGCGTTCCCATTCCTCCCACCTTCTTCGATGAGGGAACAATGGCGAGCGCCTCGCCGAGCAGTTCGCGCATGACAATGCCGCCCGGAACATGCCAGAGCGCGGCGTGCTCGATCTCGCCGTCAGCACCGACGATGGCACCCTTGCCATAAGACTGGATCCGGGAGGGATCGCCCTCGCCCACAAGATCGATGACACGCCGGGACAGCTCAAAGCCCATAGGCTTCAAGGCTTCCATGAACGGCGCGACATCCTCGACATACCGGCCCGCGAACGGATTCTCGATAACAGCCGCCGCGTAGCCTTTGCGCAGCGGATTTTCGAGTACCGGACCGCCGTCATGGTGGACCTCTTCAAGGCCGGAGACGATCTTCCGAATCTTCACGTCCACGCGAAATCCTCCAATTGCGCAACCTGGCCGTCGGCAATTCCGACGAGACGAACGTCGCCATCGAGATGCAGAGCCGCCGCGCGGATGACGTCAGCCGATACATATGCCCGCGCGGCCTTCTCGCCTTGATCCAGCGCAATCCGGCGCTCCTGCGCCGTCAATTCTCCGACATTGATCGTGACCGGCCGACCGCCAAGATCGGAATCCGGATCGAGTTCCTGCGCCGGTGCGCGTTCGACCCTTGGGCTGTCGACATCGACGGCATTTGCGATAAGCGTCGCGGCGGCATCGGCGCGGGCCGCAGTTTCCGCGAGAACGGTCACGGCGTCGGCTATGCCAAGTGACAGGGACCGGCCATGCCGTCCCGAGGTGGCGATACCGCCAATGCCGTCGCGTGCGCCAACCGTGACCGTCCCCTGCAGGGCAACCTGACCGTTGTCCACAATCAGATCCGGCACCAGACCGACAGACAGTGTCTTCTTCCCGTCCAGATGAAGCGCGATATCGCCGCCATTGTTGACATGCACCTTGTCCAGACCGCCCTGCGCGAGAAGGCAATCGCGAATCTCGTCGGCCACAGCGCCCGCAACGGCGGCCATGGGAGTTACGAAGACTTCGGGCGTAAAGGGCTCGATGGCCCGTTGCATGCGCACGGCAATGGAGCTTGCGAAGTGCGTTCCCTGCGCGCCCGGCGCGCGCAACTGAGGCAATTCATCAACCAGTTCCTCAAGGATCCGTCCGAAACGGTCCCAGGCTCGGTCAATGGCAGCGGCAATCCTGGCCGAATCCCCTTCGGCGCCGATCACCAGATCGATGGGGCCATGGCTCAAATGCGCCCGTCCGTCGCTCAAAGCCTGGAAAATCGGCGGTGCCCACATGGTCGCTGTCACCCGAGCTTGCCAAGGAGTGTCAGGAATTGCCGTATTTCAGTCCGTGTCAGCGGCGAAAGAGTGTTGGCAGAAACCTCAAGAGCAGCATCCTCCATAGCGTCAATCTGCTCATTTCCGGCATCACTTAGGCTCAGCAGAATCATGCGCGCATCATTCGGATCGACACGCTGGCTGATGAAGCCGCGCTTCTTGAGGCGATTGACGACACCAAGGATTGTCGCCGGATCCATCGAGGTCATCCGGCCGAGACGGTTCTGGGAGGTCTCGCCAACCTCGTGCAGCTTGGCAAGGGCCGCAAACTGGGTCGGCGTTATGTCGAATTTCGACATTGTCGCGTTGAAGATGTCGCTGGCGCGCTGGTGGGCCTTGCGCAGCAGGAATCCGATCTGCTCATCGAGAAGGTACTCCGGTTCCGTGTCCGCAGATCTGGGAATACCGCTATCGTCGATCGTTACACTCATGGCTGCTCCCGGCCTGATCAATCCGCTGCATCATTGTCCTGATTTCGTAAGCGGCCACGGATTATCTCCGCGCCAGCTTTCAACTCTCGCCTCGCCGGCATACTCGTCAATAACGTCATCGACACCCACAAGGTCTTCGGCATGGCCGCCATTGGCAGCATAAACGTCCTCCGGGATGGTGAACTCGATCGGAGCGACCAGTGCCGGTGTCGGCACGTAGCCGAACGCGCTGTCCGGCATGCGCAGAATATCGACCATCACCGTGATGCCGCCACCCGGGTAGACATAGACGGGCGCGCCACCCATGGTGACCCGGCTGATGCGATCTGCCACCGAACGGGTCAGCCGGACCGGATTGCGGGTCACACCGGCGCGCAGCGACCCGCCCGCGCCGGCCATGAACAGAACCGTGCAGAGCGACGGCTCGCAATTCTCCCCGATAAGGTCGACCACCTCGCGCACCGGCACCGGCATGTCGGCGGGAACCGGCTGGAGGTTTTCGTCGAGCTCGCAATAGAGCGCGTCTTCGCCTGTGGTGCTCGTCATCAGGAGACGAAGACCCGGCCAGGCGGTCTTATCGTCGATCTTCTGGATGATCTCGAGCGGCTCGGTGATGTCCGTCCCGCCCCATCCCGAGCCGGGATCGGCGACCTGGAAATACCGCCCTGGCGTTGATCGGCGTCCGCGCACACGAATGCCCGCCGCCGGCATGTCGAGGCACTTGCCGGCCTGGTGCTCCGTCAGGACGCCCGTGATGTGATCGTCGACCACGATCACCTCGTCAACATGACCGAACCATTGCTGGGCAAAGATGCCGACGGTCGCCGATCCGCATCCGACACGCATCCGCTCTTCGGGCGTTCCGTCGACGATGGGCGCCTTGCCCGCCTGAACCACGACCTCGGAGCCGCCGTCAATGGTGAGCGTGACCGCGTCCTTGTTGCAGAGCGACAGGAGGGTCTTGCAGGTGACGTTGCCCTCTTTCTTCGACCCGCCGGTCAGATGGCGCACGCCGCCGATCGACAGCATCTGGGAACCGTATTCCGCCGTGGTGACATGGCCGACCTGCTCGCCCTCGCACCGGATCGGCGCGGCCTCGGGCCCGAGGTGCCGGTCGGTATCGATCTTCACCTTGACGCCGCAGTAGGAAAAGATGCCTTCGCTGACGACAGTCACCGTGTCGATGCCGTCATGCTGACTGGAAACGATGAACGGTGCCGGCTTGTAGTCGGGATAGGTTGTTCCGGCGCCGATACCGGTCACGAACGTGTCGCCCGGCCGCATCAGATCGCCGCCCCAGTCTTCCGTTTCCCCGGCAAACGGCACAAGCTTGCCGTCTTCCTCGACCGTCCGCTCCATGAGCACCAGCGTATCCGTGCGGATCAGCTTGCCGTCTTCGTTTGCGTAACGTCCGCAGGCACCGGCGCGGTCCGGGCGTATGCGGCACAGAACCGGGCAGGCATCGCAACGGATGATGCCGTCATCACCCTCGCGGGCGCCGAATTTTTCGGTGCGGTCCTTGAGGCGCGACTTTGTCGATGTGATCTCGCTCATGAGTCTTGCTCCACTTCGCGGAGTTGTTCCCAGATCCGGTGCGGCAGCGCCGGCAGCTTGCGGACCGAGATGCCGGTTGCGTGGCGAATGGCGCCGGTGATCGCCGGGGGCGTCGGGATCAGTGCCGGCTCGCCGATGCCCTTGGCGCCGTACGGGCCCTCGTGCTCCGGATCCTCGATGATCTTGATGTCGATGTCCGGCATGTCACCGAATGTGGGGATCAGATAGTCGTGCAGGTTCTCGGTCTTGCCCGGCAGGTACTCTTCCATCAGGGCCATGCCGAGACCCTGCGCGATCCCGCCGTGGATCTGCCCCTCGACCAGTGTCGGATTGATGGCGCGGCCGACGTCGTGGGCCGCAACGATCTTGTGGAGTTTCACGGTGCCGAGCACGGTATCGACCTCAAGCTCGCAGATCTGGGCGGCAAAACCGTAGGTCGCATAGGGCGAGCCCTGGCCGTTTTCGTCGAGCGCGGTTGCCGGCGGATCATAGGTACCGCGGCCTTCCAGCACGACACCGTCGGCCGCCTCCAGAGCGGACAGGTCGATCGTGCGCTCGGCATCACCATCGATGACACGAATATGCGCGCCGTCGAGGTGAAGCCGGGCGCCTTCGCCCACATTGGCGAGTGCGAGGATCTTACCTCTCAGATCCAGTCCTGCGAGATAGGCGGCCTTGCCCGACACGAGCGTCTGGCGCGAGGCGGACGTCTTGCCGGCATCCTCCGTCAGATCCGTGTCGCCGGGCACCTGATCGAAGGCCGCCATGGGCAGGCCGAGCGCGTCGGCACAGATCTGCAGCATGATGGTGGCGGAACCCTGACCGATATCGACCGCACCGTTGTAAAGCGTCAGGCGGCCATCGGGCTCGAGCGTGACATTCATGGTCGACGGGTTGGACATCGACGTGTTGCCGCATCCGTACCACATGCAACCCACGCCGGCGCCGCGCCGCATCCTGCCCGAGTTTGCGTTCTGCTCCTCGACGCGCGCGAGCATGGCCGTCCAGTCCTCGCGCAGGGCGTCGAGGCACTGGTCGAGACCGCAACTGTGTTCAAGCACCTGCCCGGTCGCGGTCATGTCGCCCGCGCGGATGGCATTGATTTGGCGGATCTCAAGCCGGTCGATGCCGAGCTTTTCGGCAATTTCGTCCAGCAGGGTTTCGTGCGCGAAGGCCGCCTGCGGCACGCCGAACCCGCGGAATGCTCCGGAGGGCGGCTCGTTGGTGAACCAGGCGCAGGACAGGTTCGCCACGTGCGGCACGAGATACGGCCCGGTTCCGTGCACAGGCACGCGCCCGGCGACGGTCGGGCCCCAGGAAGAATAGGCGCCGGTGTTGAAGTCCGCGTCCATCTCGTAGGCCGTCAGACGGCCGGACGCATCGGCAGACATCTTCGCCGTAATCCGGGACGGATGGCGCTTGGTGCTCGACGCCATGGACTCGATGCGGCTCCACGTGGTGCGGACCGGACGTTTCAGAACCCAGGCGGCCACCGCCAGGATCGGTTGCACGGAGACATCCAGCTTGCCGCCAAAGCCTCCGCCGCAGGCGCTCGGAATAATGCGCACGCGCGTCTTGTCGATGCCCAGCACATTGGCGACCTCGTCGAGATCCATGTAAGGCGCCTGGGTGCAGGCCGTGACTTCGATGCGGTCCATGTCCTCGCCGGCGACCTGAGCAAATCCGGCTTCAGGCTCGATATAGGCGTGTTCGACATAGGCCGTCTCGAACGTTCCTTCTGCCGAAGTGGCGGCCGAGCCATGTCCCTCGGCGACATCACCCTTGATGACTCGACCCCTGATCAGGACATTGTCCGGGTATTCGTCGTGCACCGGCGGTAACTCACTGGCTTTCGCGCCCTCGATGCCCGCGACCGAATCTTGCGGCGTCCAGGTGATCGGCACATCGGCAATATCGATGGCCTCGACCGCCTCCTGCTCTCCGACGATGGCGATGACCACCTCGCCCCGGTAGCGGACGGCACCCTCGGCGAATACCCGCTGCTCGCGCAGATGCGGGAAAATCCCGAAACCGTTATGCCCCGGAACATCGGCGGCCGTCAGCACTCTGACGACGCCCGGATGCTGTGCGGCGAACGCGTCGAGATCGCCCAAAGTGAAGGTGGCCCGGGCGTGTGGCGACCGGATCGGCCGCAGCCAAAGCGCATCCGCCGGCGCCTCGTCGGCGCCGAACCGGTCGGTGCCCGCGACCTTCGGTTCGCCGTCGGCCCGCGGAATCCGTGCGCCGACTGCAGCACCTGCTTCCTCGGCCCGCGGTTCGGCGGCAACGGTATCGCCCCGGCCTGCGGCAATCACCGCCTCGACGATCTTCTGATATCCCGTGCAGCGGCAGAGGACACCGCCAAGCGCGTCGCGGACTTCCCCTGCATCAGGTGCGGTATTGCGCTCGAGCAGGCTCGCCGCCGCCATCAGCATACCCGGCGTGCAGATGCCGCACTGGGCAGCACCATGTTCCTGAAATGCAGCACGCAGATCATCAATCCGTGAAAGCCCGGCCCCCTCGACCGTCACAATGTCGGCGCCGTCGGCCTGTGCCGATGAGACAAGGCATGCACAAACCTGTTCGCCATCCATCATGACGGTGCAGGCCCCGCAATCGCCGGCATCGCAGCCGATCTTGGTGCCCGTGAGCCCAATACGATCGCGCAGGCTGCGGGCAAGACTGTCGAATGGCCGAACGGCAGCAGATTGATCCTCACCGTTCAGCGTGAATGAAATCGTGACTTCAGCACCAGTGGGCGTATCAAGCATCAGGCTTTCTCCCCATGTGCCCGTCCGGACAAGCCTGCGAGCAGGTCCGCAACCAAGCTGCGTGCCGCCGCCAGACGGTATGCGCCCGTCGCCCGAACATCGTCGATCGGCGCGAGCCCGCTCAGATGATCATCGGCCAGAGCGTCAGTGAGCGCAGGACCGATCGGCTTTCCGATGAGCGACTGCTCCAGGTCCTTGAGCCGCTGCGCCACGACGGAACACGAGCCGACCGCTATCCGCGCATCAGCAACATTGCCATGGTCGTCAGGCACCAGAATGCCCGCCGCCATGACGATTGAGATAACGAGATAATGCCGGGCACCAAGCTTCAGAAAGTGTGAGACCGCCGGAGCGGGCAGTCTCGGGATCAGGATCGCCGTGACAATCTCATCCTGGGCGCAGATCGTGCTGCGGTAGCCGTCATGGAACGCGGCAAGCGGGACAGTCCGCGCGCCGGTTGTGCTCGACAATTCAACTTCCGCATCCATGACCAGTAGGCACGGTGTGCCGTCCGCGGCAGGAGACGCATTGCAGATGTTGCCGACAATCGTTCCGCGATTCTGGATCTGGACGCCACCAACCTCGCGCGCAGCCAGCTTCAGAGCGTCAAACGTCGCCGGCAGATCGGCCTCGATGACGTCCGTCCAGGTCGTCAGGCATCCGATGCGATAGCTGTCACCGGTGTCCTCGATGCCCCGTAAGCCGTCCAAGTCCGTGATATCGAGGATATCCCTGTGGGTGGTTTCGCCCCAGGCCTCGCGGGTCGTGCGCGTCGGATACACATCGGTACCACCGGCGAGCACCTGCAGGTCGCGCGAAGCCTTGAGGTCAAGCGCGTCCTCAAGAGTCGGGGGCCGGAAGTATGCAACCATCCTCGCTCCTCCCTCACGCCGTGTCGCGCAATGCGGCAGCCTTGCTGCGCAGATCATCGGTTGCATCGGCATCAACGGTTCCGTCGTCCCGCACCGAAACCCCGAACCATTTCGCCGCTTCACTGAACGTGTAGTAGCCGCGCTTCACATCGCGGGCGACCAGTTCCGGATCACGTTCAAACGGATCGCCATATCCGCCGCCGCCCGGCGTGAAGACCTCCACCCGGTCACCGACGGAAACCGGAATGTCCTGATCCTTCGACAGGTGCGGCGGAATATAGGTCTCACCGTTGCGATGGATCCTGACCACGTTCGGCGCACCATCCTCACCGCCAAGCGCGCCCTGCGGCCCATACCGGCCGTGATCCATCACGAAAGACGCACGCGCTTCGCCGCGCAGAATCTCGACCTCGTACTCCACACCGAAGCCGCCGCGCCGCCGTCCCGGCCCGCCGCTCGACTCGCGCAGTGCGAACTTGCGGAACAGGTTGGGGAAATACTGTTCCATCACCTCCACCGGTGGGGTCCGGGAGATGCCGATGGTCGAGCACCCGTTTGACAGGCCGTCGTGATCGACATTGCCGCCGTAGCCTCCGCCGGAAATCTGGTACATGACGAAGCCCGCGTCCTTCGCCGGGTCGTAGCCGCCGAGCACAAAGTTCCCGCTTGAGCCTGCGGGTGCGGCGGTGACCTTGTCGGGTATCGCCTTCACAAGCGCGGAGAACACGGCCTCGGCGATGCGTTGCGACACCTCCGCCGCGCAGCCGGACACGGGACGCGGATACCTGGCATCGAGAAACGTGCCTTCGGGCGGATCGATCTTCAGAGGCGCGAAGGCCCCGACATTGATCGGCACATCCGGGAAGATGTGCTTGATCGCCAGATAGATGGACGAATAGGTGGTGGCGATCACGGAATTCATCGGTCCCCGGCAGGGCGGGCTCGATTTCGACATGTCAAAGTGAAGATCGCTGCCCTGCTTGGTTATGGACATGGCGATCTTCAGCGGTTCGTCGACAACGCCGTCGGAATCCACAAAGGCCTCGCCTTCATAGGTGCCGTCCGGAATGGCGGAGATATGGGCCCGCATCTGGCGTTCCGACCGTGCCTTGATCTCCTCGATCGCTGCGTCGACCACATCCGCGCCGTAGCGGTCGAGCAATTCGGTCAGCCGCTTGGCGCCGACATTGAGGGCGGCGACCTGGGCCTTGATGTCGCCGATCCGCTGATCCGCAACGCGAATGTTTGAATTGATGATGGCGATGATTTCCGAATCCATCTCGCCCTTCTTGAAGAGCTTTACCGGCGGCAGGCGCAGGCCTTCCTGCTCGACCTCGGTGGCCTTGGCGGAAAACCCGCCCGGAACCGAGCCGCCGATATCAGGCCAGTGGCCGGTATTGGACAGCCAGCAGAAGAGCTTACCCGCGTAGAAGAACGGCATGGCAAAACGCACGTCCATGAGATGTGTGCCGCCGAGATAGGGATCATTGACGATATAGATGTCGCCCTCTTCCGGCGCGCCAGCCTTGCCCTCTCCAATCAGGCGCAGGATCTCTTTCGTCGAGTACTGCATGATGCCGACGAAGACAGGCAGGCCAAGCTCACCCTGTGCAATCAACTCGCCCGTGTCGCGATGATAGATGCCGTCGGACCGGTCGTCGGCCTCGGCGATCACCGGCGAAAAGGCCGAGCGGGAAAACGCGATATCCATCTCGTTGCAGACCTGCTGCAGGCCACTTCGGATGACCGCGAGCGTGACGGGATCGATCGTGATCTCAGGCATGGCCGGCCTCCACGAATGTCATCAGGGGTACCTCGACAAGGAGATTGCCAATGGCGTCCGTGCGTGCGGTCGTGCTCGGCTCGACCACGATGGTCGCATCGAACTGCTCGATGATTGCCGGGCCTGAGACCTCGGCATCTGCCGGGAGTTGCTCGCGTCTGTAAACCGGTGTCGTCAGCCAGCTGCCGTCGAAATAGACCTCGCGTGTTCCGGTTTGCGCCTCATCAAGCGATCCGGCGCGGCCATCACCGTCGATCAGCGAGGCCAGCGAAATCGCTCTGCGTTCCCCAATTACTGAAGTGTTGAGATTGACCAGAGCGGCACGGATTTCCGGCATCCTGATCCGGAAGCGCTGGAAGTACGCTTCCTCGAACAGCCTCTGGAGCTCTTCGCGGGAAATGTCGGTCGAAGGGATCGCGACACGGATCAGATGGGTCTGACCGCGGAACTGCATGTCGGCCGAATGCATCACCGTGGTCGAAACAATTTCGTCCTGTTCCTCGGCATTGAGCTCAAGCCCCCTCGCCTTCTGATCCTCAAGCGTCGCCTGGATGTCCGCCATGTCGATGTCGTCCAGCGGCCGGTTGATCGTATTGACGATATCCTGGCGCAAGTCGGCGACCAGACACCCGAGCGCATTGGTCAGGCCGGGGCGCGCAGGCACCAACACCTGGGGAATGTTGAGTTCGCGCGCAAGCGAGACGGCATGCAACGGCCCGGCGCCACCAAAGGCAAACAGCGCAAAGTCGCGCGGATCATGGCCACGGGACAGGGAGACCATGCGGACTGCACCCGCCATCTCCATGTTCGCGATCTGGATCATGGCGGCCGCGGCCTCGTCGACGCTGAGGCCGAGCGGAGTACCGAGTTGATCGGCAAAGATCGTCCTGATGTGATCGAGCGGAACGGGATTATCGACCGAGAACAGGGCATCCGGATTGAGCCGCCCCAGAAGAAGGTTTGCGTCCGTGATGGTCGGACGGCCGCCCCCGCGGCCATAACATATCGGTCCCGGGTCGGCACCGGCGCTTTCCGGACCCACCTCCAGCATACCCGCCGCATTGATATGGCCGATCGAACCGCCGCCCGCACCAACGGTCCGGACATCGACCATCGGCACGTGGATCGGGAGGCCATAGGCGATCTGAAGCTCGGACGACACTTCCGGGATCCCGCCGGTGATCAGTGCGACATCCGTCGACGTTCCGCCCATGTCATAGGTGATGACGTTCGGCACGCCCGCCTGTTCGGCCGCGGTCGCAGCAGCAATGACGCCAGATGCCGGTCCCGACATGACGGTCTTGGCCGCCTCGCGCGACACGATCCGGGCCGAGACGGTACCGCCATTGCCGTTCATGACCAGCAGATCGCGGTCGTAACCCCCCGTTTCCAGCTCATCCTGCAGGCGCTGAATGTATCGGTCGAGGATCGGCTGGACGGCAGCATTCACCGACGCCGTCGTGCCGCGTTCGTATTCACGGAACTCGGACAGCAAGGCGTGGCCCATGGTGATGTAGTCGTTGGGCCAGATCTCCTTTGCGATCTCGTAGGCGCGCAGTTCGTGGGCCGGATTGGCGTATGCATGAAGGAAATGGATGATCAGGCTCTCCAGCCCGGCGTCCCTGAGCTGTTCGATCTTTCGGCGCAATCCGTCTTCGTCCAGGGGAATAACGACGCGGCCTCCGACATCCATGCGTTCAGCGACTTCGAGCCGGTTTTCGCGCGGAACGACGGGTTCGAATGTTCCGGTCATGCCGTATGGATTCGGCCGGGTCCGCCGGCCAAGCTCCAGGACATCCCGGAAGCCTTCCGTTGTGATCAGCCCGCAGCGCGACAGCTTACGCTCGAGAACCGCGTTGGTTGTGGTGGTTGTTCCGTGAACAATCAGATCGAGATCGGACGGCGCAACACCGGCCTTCTCGATCGCACCCAATACGCCATGGGCCTGATTTTCCGGCGTTGTGTGAATCTTGGCCAGCCGCACACGCCCCTGAGGCTGGTGCTCATCAGGCGCCTCGAATAGGATGAGGTCCGTAAACGTCCCTCCGACGTCAATTCCCGCAACCACACGTCCCATATGCGGCCTCCCAAGTGCGCAGGTTCGAATCCCGCAAACTCATTTGTATGCAAATAATATCCGCAAACCTGTGTCCGTGTAAAGCAGGCTGAATCCGCGTGTTGTAAGACGTGTCGGCAGCTGATTGATTTTCACTCTTGAAAATTTACGATTGATGTTTATTTTCAAATCTGAAAATTTACTATCGAGCCCTGCATATGGCCCGCCCCAGTCTCAAGGAACAACGATCGAAGGAGATCCTCGACGCATTCGCGCGATGCGTGGCCCGCTACGGCGTGGAGGGATCGACACTCGACCGGATCGCCGAGGAAGCCGGCGTAAAGCGGACGATCCTGCGCCATTACATCGGCAACCGCGATGAACTGATCGCGGCACTCGGCGCGCGCGTCGAAGCCGACTTCATGGCGCGGACCGAAGAGCTGTTCGACGCCCTGCCCCGGACCGGTCGTGTTGAGTGGCTTATCGAAGCCCTGTTCCAACCCGACAGCCACAGCAATGCGGAGGACGTCGCGGTCGCTCAGGCCCTCATCTCCGCAGGTGATCTTTATCCGGATATCGCGGAAGGCCTCAGGGCGTGGGTCCTCAGGTTCGACACCCTGATTGCGAAGGAACTCGCTGCCGCGTTTCCCGATGCCCGCAAACCCGACATCGAGGCCGCCGCCTTCGGCATTCTCGGCATCTACCTCAACACCGACGCGCTTGCACCGCTTGGTCTGCCCCGTCGCTTCAGCGTCGCCTCGAAGAGGGCCGCGCAGAAACTCATCGAAACCCTGGAGACGTGACTCATGGAGAACATCAAGTGGCTGACCGTCATCGCCATCGTGGTCCTGACGATCGCAACCATCATGAGCTGGTACTGGGTCTGGGGACTGCTCTTTATCTATTGGGCCGTTGGCAGCATCCGGATCGGCGAGGCCTTTGTCGTTGAAACCGTTCACCGCGAGGACAATCCGGTGCTGTTCTGGATCATCTCGGCAATGTGGGCCGGCTTCGGCCTCTGGTACGTGATCACCGACCTCGCCGCGCGGCTCGCATGACTTTCCAGGAGCATTCCATGAAACCCAAGAGAACGATGCCGGTCCTTCCGGTCGAGGCCTACACATCGCAGGAGTGGTTCGACCGCGAGCAGGAGATGATCTTCTCGCGCACCTGGGCGCTGGCCGGACTCGCGGAAGACATCAGCGAACCGGGCCAGTACATATCCGTGCAGGCCGGGCTCAACAATATCTTCATCGTGATGGGCCGCGACCGCCGTCTGCGGGCGTTTCACAACATCTGCCGCCATCGCGGCACACAGCTTCTGCGCGCCGTCGGCAAGACCCAGAAGGCGATCACCTGTCCCTATCACGACTGGACCTACGATCTTGAAGGCAACCTGATCTCCGTTCCCAACAGGGAGGCCGAGTTCCCGGATCTCGATCTGTCCTGCAACGGACTCAAGAAGGCTTCCGTCGATCTGTGGCGCGGCATGCTGTGGGTGCACCCCGAAGAAGATGCCGGGTCAATCATGGACTGGTTCAGCGACGTCGAACCCTATCTCGGGCCGCACCGCGTCGATGAGCTGGTCGAATTCGAAAACAGCCGACTTGTCCATGAGATCAAGGCCAACTGGAAGATCGTTGTCGAGAACTACATCGACGGCTATCACCTCGGCCACCTGCATTCGGGCACGCTCGCCACATATGATCATTCGAAGATCGAGTCCGGTTTCGTCGGACCGCATTTCGCGTTCTGGCAACCGCTGGCACCGCATTATGCCGAGAACATCGACAGGAATGCCGCCATGCCGCTCATCGACCATGTGCCGCGCGACCGGCTGGGTGCATGGGTCCCCATGCTGTTTCCGGGCATCGGGCTCGGCGAAACCGAGGACTCGTGGTCCACATTTCACATCACGCCACTTGCACCGGAATTGAGCCGGGTCGAGATCCGCACCAAGGTGGCCAACGTTTCGGACTGGGAGTTCTCGAAACAGGCCAGCCGTTCCGCAGACTTCTGGGCCAAGCAGGTTTCGGGCAAATATGACGGCGACCCTCAGAGCGATCCGCTGGCATCCGGCGATTTCGTGGCCGAAGACATCTACGTCTGCGAGCAGCAGCAGAAGTCTCTGAAGAGTCCCTATTTCGAACACGGGGCATCGTCGCTTGAGGGCGAGAAGGCCGTTCGCGATCACCAGACGCTGGTCCGCGACTGGCTCGGAGCCACGGCGTGAGTGATCAGTTCCACAGCCTTGCCGTGTCCGAAGTCCATCGGGAAACGGACGACGCCACAAGCATCGTCTTCGAACTGCCGGAGGCGTTCGCCAGCCGGTTTCGCTGGCGTGCGGGACAGCACATCACCCTGCGTTTCGATCTCGACGGCGAAGAGGTCCGCCGGACCTATTCCATATCCGACGCACCGGGCCCGGACTCGCAGCTGCGTATCACCGTGAAGCGCGTCAAAGACGGCCTCATCTCGAATCACATCAACGAACAGGTCAGAGCCGGCGCGACAATTGACGTCATGCCGCCATTCGGCAGTTTCTGCCTTGACCCCGATCCAGCGGCCCGCCGGACCTGTTACTTCTTCGCTGCGGGCAGCGGCATCACGCCGCTCTACGCCATGATACGAACCGTGCTCGAAGCCGAGCCACACTCGGTCGCGCACCTGATCTACGGCAATAGAAATGCGGACTCGATTATCTTCCGGGACCGGTTGGCGGACCTTGCCCGGACGGCGCCTGAGCGGCTGACCATCGATCATGTCCTGTCTTCGCCTTCTTGGTGGTCATCGTTCGACTACTGGCGGCGCGGCCGGATCGACGCGCAGGCAGTCGGCGCGTTTATCGAGGCGCACCCACCCTATGCGCAGGATGCGCAGTACTACATCTGCGGGCCGGGCGGCATGAATGGCACGGTCATCGCCGCCCTCACGAATCTCGATGTGCCGCAGACTCGAATTCATACTGAAAGTTTCGGCGGCGAAGTCGAACAGGACCTGTCGTTCGACGGGATCGACGCGACCGCGACGGTCACACTGGACGGCGGCGCGCTGGCCGTTCCCGTGACCGCAGGCCAGACGCTCCTCGAAGCAGTCAGACAAGCAGGAGGCAGTCCGAACTACTCCTGTCAGTCCGGCGTGTGCGGCGCGTGCAGGGCGCACCTGAAAACCGGTGAAGTCCATCACAGGGCACGGATGGCCCTGAGCGATGAAGAGCTGGCGGGCGGCGCTGTCCTGACCTGCCAGGCTGTTGCGAAATCGGCGGACCTTTCAATTTCATACGATTAGCGGTGGGGTGTTCATAAAGGTCCGGCCAAGCCTCTGACGATCACGCCGGCTGCCGGATCTGGTGAGCGAGAATCAGGCGACGCGCCCGACTATCAAAAGCCGGACGGTTTTCTATCACCCTCAAACATTCGGCGAATAGTGAGCCAGTCTTGCTCATTTTGGCGGCAACATGATCAATTCCTGAGCAGTTTTGGGGGCGAAAGCTCCGCTCGTCGCTCTATAATGCGCGGCGGAAGGTTGTCCAACAACCAAAGCCGACGTTGCGGAACCCCACATTCTGAGAAGCGCGATAAAAATGCGCGTCGAGGCCTTCCTTCAGAGTGCTCCTCGCAGCGTCGAGACCGGGAGGAACCGCATGTCTGATACCCTGATTGTCGGATTTGACGGCACGCCGCAGGCGCGGCGGGCGGTGGAACATGCCGCCGATCTGGCCAAGAAATCCGGCGCCACCCTGCACCTGGTGCAGGTCATAGAGTGGTCGCCTTACAGCTTCCATACCCCCGAAGAACTGGCGGAACGTCACGGCCGTCGGGAAAAGGAACTCGAGCGGGCCAAAGCGATGGTTCAGCCGGTGGTCGACGAACTGACCGCGGCGGGAGCGTCTGCAACCTGCGAGGTCCGGCACGGCAACGCTGCCGATCTGCTCTGCCAGATCGCCACGGACAAGGGCGCATCCCAGATTGTCATCGGCCGCACCGGCGAATCCAGTCTGGCCCAGCGCATTCTCGGCGGACTTGCCATCACGCTGGTGCAGGTCGCACCAGTCCCGACAACCATCGTGCCGTGACCACAACCGGCAAATCACACTGATTTCTATCGAGGGGAAAATTACGATGCTGAAATCGATTATGTGGGCCGGCGCGAGCCTGCCGTTAATGACTAGCGCTGCCTTCGCTCAATCCGACGGGATCGACAAGGCAATCAGCGACGCGATCGCGCCGATCGTCAACCCGATCGTGTCGACCGTGTTCTATTCGGTACCTCTGTTCGGTACGCAGTTCCCGCTTATTGTGGGATGGCTCGTGGTCGCCGCGTGCATTTTCACGCTCTACTTCGGCTTCATCCAGTTCCGCGGCTTCAAACACTCCGTGGAGCTCGTCCGCGGCGATTACTTCGACCCCAAGGACGCGGGCGAGGTCACACCGTTCCAGGCGCTGGCCACGGCGCTTTCAGGCACGGTGGGTCTGGGTAACATCGCAGGCGTCGGCGTCGCCGTCTATCTCGGCGGTCCTGGTGCCACGTTCTGGATGATCCTGGCCGGCCTGCTCGGCATGGCATCGAAATTCACCGAATGCATCCTCGGCGTGCATTACCGCAACGAGTATGAGGACGGGACCGTCTCGGGCGGCCCGATGTATTACCTCTCCAAGGGGCTTTCCGAGAAAGGCCAGGCGGCTCTCGGCAAGTTTCTGGCGATCTTCTTCTCGATCTGCTGCATCGGCGGTGCGCTTGGCGGCGGCAACATGTTCCAGGCCAACCAGTCATTTGTGCAGATCTCCAGCATCTTCCCCTTCTTCGAAGGCAAGGGCTGGCTGTTTGGCCTGATCATGGCCGCCCTCGTCGGCGTCGTCATCATCGGCGGCATCAAGTCGATCGCACGCGTGACGGAGAAAGTGGTTCCCGGCATGGCGATCCTCTATGTCGGTGCTGCCCTGATCATCATCCTCTTGAACATCGGCTCCGTGCCGGCTGCAGTCAGCGCCATCATCACCGGTGCATTCGCACCGACCGCGGTTGCCGGCGGCATCGTGGGTGCCCTGATCCAGGGCTTCAAGCGCGCGGCATTCTCCAACGAGGCCGGCATCGGTTCGGCGTCGATCGCACACTCCGCAGTCGTGACCAAGCATCCGGTGACGGAAGGCTACGTTGCCCTGCTCGAGCCGTTCATCGACACGGTCGTGATCTGCACGATGACGTCCCTCGTGATCGTCATCACCGGCTCTTGGGTTCCCGACAGTGGCGTGACGGGCATCGCCCTGACGTCGAAGGCGTTCGAATCCAACTTCGCAGGCTTCGGATACCTGCTGGCGATTGCCGCGGTCCTGTTCGCCTTCTCGACCATGATTTCCTGGTCCTATTACGGCCTCAAGGCCTGGACCTACAT
Source organism: Hyphomicrobiales bacterium (assembly GCA_965198845.1). Taxonomy (GTDB): domain Bacteria; phylum Pseudomonadota; class Alphaproteobacteria; order Rhizobiales; family JAJFHC01; genus CBDAQD01. The sequence goes on along the minus strand of CBDAQD010000002.1, from coordinate 2,369,758 downwards.
GTTCGGCGAGGGGCAGGCCAAGGAGATCATCTTCAAGCTGATCTTCTGCATCTTCGTCGTGATCGGGGCCTCGATGAGCCTGGGTCCGGTCATCGACTTCTCAGATGCCATGATCTTCGCCATGGCCATTGCCAACATCATCGGCCTCTACATGCTGATGCCGAAGGTGAAGGCTCTGCTGGCCGACTATCAGGAACGTCTGGCATCGGGCGAATTCAAGAAGGTCAAGTAAGACAGGAATGGAGGCAGGGTCCACAGGCCCTGCCGATCAAAATCACACAAAACGAGAGCCGGCGCCCCGCGCGCCGGCTCTTTTTCTGCCTGCTGTCGAAAGACGTCAAAATTTCTAATCCGAACCTTCAAAAACATTCATTTGTTGCGCTGCGAAAAGTCCTTATCTCTTGCCCAGGACGTGAGCTTCTGCGGCAGAAGGAAACAGTCACATGGCATCGACACATTATCAGCGCTACCAACGGTCCTCTGAGGACTCCCACGTCAGATCCGGCGTCAGCGGGGTGACGGCATTCGCCATCGCCACCCTCATGCTCGCGGTCGGCATCGTGATCGGCAGTCTCGGATGGCTCGAAAGATCGTCCCAGACGGGCGCCGGGATCGAACGGTCGTCGATCGCCGCTCCGGCCGATGCCCGCAAATACAACGACTGGCGCGGCAACAGCGCGGGAATCCGGCAGGAACCCGGCGGCACGAACTAGGATCTGAACACGCAAAAGCAAACGGCAGGCCATCGTCCGGAGAATGCGGTCGTGGCCTGCCGATCTGCGCCATCTTTTTTCACAAAATGATTCCGGTTGGCCGGACAAAGGTCTGACTTTGTTGAGAAAACGGCCGCTCTGCCTTCCCGCGGACGTGCCGCCATTCTTTGCATTGAAAGATTTGGGTTGAGTACACACCTCTTGGGCATCGCCAACGACCGAGAGCGCAGCCCTTGTCCGGAACTCAGAGACTCAAGCAGTTCGTTCCGAACCTGACCGAAACGGTGGTTCGCTTTCCCGTCCCGGTCCTCAGCGCGATCATCCTGACGCTGCTAACGCAGGCCGATATCGCGTCGATCACGGATTTCGAGAAGTCCGTCCAGAACAGCCTCCACCTTGCGCTCACCGCGATGTTTTTCGGATCCGGCGCCGTCACGCTGTTCTTCGAAGGCAGGCCCTCGCGATCACCGGCGGCAGGCCACCTCGTCGCCCTCCTGATTGCGGCCGCGCTCGGTGCGATCGTCTTCTACGACAAGGCAAGCGCGCTCAATCCGGTGTTTCTGCTGCCGGGGCTGGCGCTGGCTATCATGTCGGCCGGCTATATCGGCCGCAGGGATTGCGACGACGCCTTCTGGGTTTTCAATGCCCGCGTCGCACTGGCAATCGTCATGAGCGCTCTGGTCGTGCTGATCTTCTGCGGCGGGCTCGTCGCGATCTTCGCCAGTCTCGACTATCTCTTCGAGATCGATCTGGGCGGCGAAATCTTCCAGCATATCTGGGGGGTCGGCCTGACGCTGATTGGTCCTGTCTACGGGCTGTCGCAGATGCCCGCGACGTTCGACGACGCGGCCGGTCTGCCAGATGACGGCTCGGCAACGGATCGTGCGGCCTCCGCTCTCATCAATTACCTGATCGTGCCGCTGGTCGTAGCCTACGTCGTGATCCTGCATCTCTATGCGGCGAAGATCGCGTTTGCCTGGACCCTGCCCAAGGGACAGGTCGGCCAGATGGTTCTGGTGTTTGCGCTCGGCGGCACTGCCTGTTTCCTGTTGTCCCGCCCCTGGCGCGAGCGTGGCATGAGGCTCACTCGTCTGTTTCTGACCTGGTGGTGGGCCGCCCTGATCGCCCCGCTGGCATTACTCGCAGTCGGCGTTATCCGGCGAATTTCCGACTATGGCGTGACGCCGGAGCGCTACGGACTCGTCCTGATCGGCTTGTGGACCGGCGTTCTCCTGTTCCTGTGGCTGGCGCGCCGTCGCCGTGTCGCGAGTTGGACGATCGTGGCCAGCCTCTCCGGGCTGCTGATCGCGGCTTCATTCGGTCCCTGGGGCGCAAGTGGAATCTCGATCGACAGCCAGGCGCAGCGGTTCGAGATGCTTCTTCAGCGCAACGGACTGCTCGATAAAGGCAGACTCGCAACAACCTTCGACGGTTCGGAGAGGATCACCGGCGAAGACGCCCGCAGCGGCGCATCGATTGTCAGTTTCCTGTCTCGCGAAAAGGCGATCGACCGCGTCCGGGACATCTTCGAAGGACACGACAAAAACCCGTTCTCCAAGAACGCAAAACCGTGGAGGCAGGCCGCGGCCATCAACTCCCTGTTCGGCTTCAATCGTTCGGCGCTGCCCAAGGGCGTCACCGCGGTCAACTTTTGGTCCGCCGGCAAGGCATCGATATCGCTGCCGGCGGCGACACATCTTTCCGGACCGCACCGGGTTAATAGTGCGACGGCATCGAAATCCCGCGACTCCGGTGGTGACGAGACACGCGCGTGGCGAGACGGCGATCACCTGGTGGTGGCTCGCGGCGAAGATGTCTGGCGCATCAACGCGGTTTCGATCCTGAAACGGGCGGAAATGGCGTCCAGAACGGATAAGGCTCGGCCAAAACCATTCAACTTCGAAGCTCAAGGTCCGGCCGGCCTTCTACGCCTCCTGGTTATCAACGCGAACGGCCGCATGACCGGGAGTGCCGTGAACACCTTCAATATCGGCTTCTGGGCCGCCCTGCCGGAGTGAGTGTTCTGCGTGACCAGACGCGATTCAATTGCTCTTGGCAACCAATTACTTGACTCCGTCAAATAATTGAAACAGTGTCGCTCTCTGACAGGAGCAGACGCCATGACACACTCTTCAGCGCCCTTGGACGATCAGGTCCTTGCCGTTCGCGACTTCAACCGTTTCTACACCCGTCAGATCGGCCTGCTTGAGGAGGGGATGCTGAAAAGCGATTTCTCGCTCACGGAACTCCGGGTCCTTTATGAACTCGCCAACAGGACCGGATTGACGGCAACACAGCTCGGCCGCGAACTTGGGCTGGACGCAGGCTATCTCAGCCGGATCTTGAGGAAATTCGAGAAACGCGACCTGCTTGCCCGCACGCCTTCCGCCACTGATGCCAGACGCTCGGAGATTGCGCTGACGGAGTTCGGAAGGGCCGCGTACGAGCCCCTGAACACCGCTTCGCACAGCCAGATAAAGGCCATGCTCGAACCGCTCGCCCCCGAGGATCGGACACAGCTCGTCGGCGCCATGGAGTCCGTCAGAACGCTGCTCGACGACAACGATCCGGCAAAGGTGCCCTACATTCTGCGCGCCCACCAGCCCGGTGACATGGGCTGGGTTGTCCACCGCCAGGCCGTGCTCTACAGCCAGGAGCACGGCTGGGACGACAGTTTCGAAGCGCTGGTCGCGGAAATAGCTTCCGACTTTCTCAAAAACTTCGATCCGAAGCGGGAACGCTGCTGGATTGCGGAAAAGGACGGCACCGTCGTCGGCAGCGTTTTCGTCGTGCGGCAATCGGACGAGATCGCGAAGCTGCGCATGCTCTATGTCGATCAGGCCGCCCGCGGTCTGGGGATCGGCGGCCGGCTTGTGGACGAATGCATCCGCTTCGCCCGCGGCTGCGGCTACAAGACCCTCACCCTCTGGACCAATGACATTCTGACGTCGGCGCGGCGCATCTATGAAGCCGCAGGCTTCACCCTCGTGGCGGAGGAAAAGCATCATTCTTTCGGCAAGGATCTGGTCGGTCAGAACTGGGACCTCGCCCTTTGAGCCACTCCCGGGAGGCGGCGGCCCTCGCCGCCGCGATGGTCACAGGCGTTCAGGTCGGCGCGGCAATGGTCGCGACACGGTTCGTGGCCGAAGACATCGGCCCCGCATCACTCGCCTTTCTGCGTTATGCCATCGCCGCCGCGTGCCTGCTGCCGTTTTTCGCCGTGTCCCACCCTGCCCGGTTCGCGCCGCGCGACCTGGCCGCCGTGGCTGTACTTGGGATCGTCCAGTTCGGCATCCTCATCGCATTGTTGAATATTGCGCTGGTTTACATGCCGTCCGGCCGGACGGCACTGATCTTCGCGACCTTCCCGCTGATGACAATGCTGCTCGCGGCATTGCTCGGACGCGAAGACCTCACGGCTGCCAAGGCGTCGGGTGTGCTGATTACACTCGCAGGTGTCGCCGTCGCGCTGGGAGAGACCCTTTTTGTGGAAGCCAGGGCCGAAGAATGGCTGGGTGCGTTGTGCGCGTTTGCGGCCGCTCTGTGCGGCGCCGTCTGCTCGGTGCTCTACCGGCCCTATCTCGAACGCTATCCGACACTGAACGTCAGCACTCTGGCCATGCTGGCATCGGTGATCTTTCTTGCCGGTCTGTCGTTGGCGGAAGGGTTTTTTTCCGCGCCCCCTGTGCTCCCGTCCTCCGGAGTGGCGGCGGTCGTATTCATCGGACTGTCCAGCGGCGGCGGATATCTGCTGTGGCTCTGGGCGCTGAAACATACCACCCCGACGAAGGTCACCGTTTTCCTGAGTCTGAGCCCGGTCACCGCCGCCGTGCTCGGTTGGCTGCTGCTTGGGGAGGAATTGACGGTCGGCGTTCTTGTCGGATTGGCCGCCGTCATGCTCGGACTGTGGCTGGCGACCTCAGTCCCGGTGAAGGTGGAAACTCAAACGAACCGGTAGCTTTCAAAGCCGATGTCGCCACGCCAGCCCCACAGGGCGAGCAGCGGGTCGGCGCCGGTGAATGTGGCATGCGGCATATGCGGCGGATGATGCCGGATCGCGCTTGGCTGGACGTCCGGCACCCTCTCGCCGCCTGCCTCCCAGTCGGCAATACCTGAGAGCACCATGTAGAATTCTTCCGCTCCATGGGCGTGATTCACATAGGCCATGTCCGGCGCCTGGATATACAGACCGAAACGGAAAGACGACGACTCGAAGTGTCCATGCGGGCCGATCAGTTCCGCATAGGCGTGATCCCACCAGGACTGTTTTGGGATCGCGTGATGCGGCGCTTCGCGCCAGTCCGTCAGCGGATCCAGTTCGCGGATTGCCGCATCCGCACCCGAAAGGCCACACGGAATTGCACCGAGTGCACCCGGCAGGTGCCGGCATCCGTCGACACGGTGCGGCTGCAGGCCTCGATCGGGCCCGATTGCCGTTCGTATCTGGCTGGAGAATTCAGCCGCCTCGGGCACGCCGCTGGCCTTCAGACCGTCGGCAAAGATCCCGAGGAGCGTTTGCAGGGCCGCTTTGGATGATGCATCCATAGTCGAATCTCTATTCCGGAACGGCCGTTCCAAATACCGCTGTTTCGCAAAACTCTGGTTTTCCCCAGCGCCGCGACGATGTAAAGCGGAACCTGTCAAATCCTGATCTCGCGAGGTCGACTCAGATGCCCTTTCTCGGCGACGCCACCCTGCCGGACGGATTGCGGGTCTACGCAATCGGAGACGTGCATGGCTGTCTGGGGAAACTGGAACGGCTTCTCTCCGACATTGAGGGCGACGTGAACACCTGCCCGCCACGCGACCACAGGATCATTCTGTGCGGAGATTATGTCGACCGTGGACCGGACACTGCCGGGGTCGTCGAAATTCTCATCGCAATGACCAAGGACGATGACCGGGTGACGTGCCTCTACGGCAATCACGAGGACGAATTCCTGGGTTTCCTGATCGATCCGCACTACTGGGCCGACGTCTGGCTGCAGTACGGCGGCGTCGAGACACTGGCGTCCTATGGGGTCAACGCTTCCGACTTTCTGGGACTGTCCGCCGATCTGGACGCCCTGCGCGATGCCTTTGAAGCGGCCCTGCCCGCAGAACATGCCGCTTTCCTGGAAGGGTTGCCGCGCTCGGTTCACCTCGGCGATTTCTTCTTCGCCCATGCCGGGATACGCCCGGGCGTCGCGCTCGATGCCCAGGACGACAACGATCTGATCTGGATCCGCAGCGAATTCCTGTTCGACGAGCGCGACCACGGCGCGGTCATTGTCCACGGTCATACCCCTCACCGGGCAGTGGAGGTAAAGCGCAACCGGATCAACATCGACACCGGTGCGGTGTTCGGGCGGGACCTGACCTGCCTGGTTATCGAGGGCACGGAATTTCGATTTCTCCAGGCCTAGTGCCCGGATGGCTCCCCCTTAGGGCCGCAATAGTCCCGGCGTGGCCTTCGCGATAAGCCTGGGAATGTCGATGCCGGGCGCCACCTTTTCGTAGTCCTGATCGATCAGCAGCGAAGCGGCGCCGTGCACGAAGGTCCATAGGCGGACGGCGATCTCGTGGGCATCACCTTCCACGCCCTGGCGCTCGCAATAGATCGCGACCTGCTCGATCACCTGGCCGAAACAGCTGCGACCCGTGTTCGACACATGCTCCTTGTCCTTGATGACAGGATGCTGCCCGAACATCACGCGGAAGAGCCCGGTCTCCTTGCAAGCGAACTCTACGTAGGCCTCACCCATGGCAATGATGCCTTCGAGCGTTCCCGTTCCGGCTCGCTCAACTGCAGCCATGGACCTGTCAGCAAGCGCCTCGAAACCTTGGGCGGTTACCTCTTCGAGGATTTCATCCCTGTCCCGGAAGTGCTTGTAGGGCGCGGCCGTACTCACGCCAGCCGAACGGCAGGCGGTCGCGAGCGAGAAATTTTCCAGCCCGTGCTCGGAAATCTGCTCTCGCGCAGCCGTGATCAACGCCTCGCGCAGATCGCCGTGATGGTAGCGATCTTTCTGATTTAGCTCGTCTTTTCCCGACACCTCAGGCGCATTCATGCCTGTTTTCTCCGAAAAATCCGCAATATGCGGGTTGCAATGTTAGTGTCACTAACTTAAGTTAGCGTCACTAACTTTTCAATAATCCGATCACCCGACTGACTGCGTACCCGTAATCGACTCTCTTGTCCAAAGGACCATGCCATGACCGACGCCGACAGAACAGAGCCGGAGCAAACCCCATTCTGGAAGCGGCTCGCCCGCATCTCGGTCATGAGCGTTGTGGGTCTCTCGTTCGTGGGAGCCACGGCCGCGGGGATCGGCGCCCTGCATTTCCGTGCAGCCGCGGAAATTCCGGCTGCAGCCAATCCCCCGCTCAGTGTCGCGGTTCAGCCGGCGAAGCTGCAGGACGGCTACGATGTGGTCCAGCGTTTTGCCGGTCGACTGGAACCGAAGCGGCGCACGCGCCTTTCGTTCGAGCGGGGCGGGCTCGTGACTTCAATTGCCTTCGATGAGGGCGAAGTGATTGAGAAAGGTGCGGTCATTGCCAGGCTCGACACCGCAAAACTCGACGCCGAACGGGCGCGGCTGCAGGCGCAGCGGCGTGAACTCGACGCCCGGCTCGCTCTCGCCCGGCTGACATTGGAACGGCAGGACGACCTGATGAAGAAGGGTTTCCGGTCCGCACAGCGCCATGACGAGGCCCGGTTCCAGGTCGAAGAACTGAAAGCGGCGATTGATGCCAATGCGGCAGCGATCCGTTCCGTCAACGTGGACATTTCCAAAGCTGTACTCTACGCCCCGTTCGGCGGAACCGCCGCCGGCCGGATGATCGACGAAGGAACGGTCGTCAGCGCAGGAACCGCCGTCATCGATCTTCTGGAAGCAGGCGCACCAACCGTCCGCGTCGGTATCGCGGTCGACGCATCCAAAGCGCTGGTGGTCGGCAAGAGCTATACGCTTGCGGTGGGTGGAGAAACATTTGATGGCACTCTTACCGCCTTGAGGCCGGACATTGCGACGGGGACACGAACCGCGATCGCACTGTTTGATGCTCCGTCAGCAGGATTCGCGCGTTTCGGCGAGATCGTGGAACTCGTTCTGGAGAAAAAGGTCTCCTCTCCCGGGTACTGGCTGCCCTCAAGCGCGTTGAGCGAAGGCCGCAAGGGCCTTTGGTCCGTCTTTGTGGTCGATCACCGGGACGGCACGGAGACTACGGCCAGGGAAAGCGTTGAGGTTCTTCATTCCGCCGGCGACCGGGTATTCGTCCGCGGAACGCTGCGCGACGGTGCGATGGTCATCACAAACGGGACGAACCGGATCGTGCCCGGACAGACCGTTGCGGCATCCGGCACGGAGCATCAGTCGTGAAAACCATCTTCTATAGGAACCCCCGGGTTCTCGCGCTCGCCTTGCTGATGATCATTGCTGCGGGCACATCCTCCCTCCTCTCGATCGGCCGGCAGGAAGACCCGACCATCACGAACATCTTCGCCACGATCGTCACGCCCTACCCCGGCGCCGATCCGGCCCGCGTCGAGTCGCTCGTGACCGAGAAGATCGAGGAGGAACTGCGCGAGATCGCGGAGATTGACGAGATTAACTCCGTATCGCGAACAGGCATCTCTGTTGTCAGCGTGAAGTTGTCCGAATTCATTTCAGACGAGGCGATCGAACAGAGCTGGTCGGAAATCCGCGACGCAATCTCGGAGGCCGCGAAGTCCTTTCCGCAGGGCGTGCCGGAGCCGGAGTTCGATAACGATCGCGTCGGCGCCTACACCGCCATCACGGCCCTCACCGCCCGCGATGGCGTCGATGTCAGCCCTGCGATCCTGACGCGGTATGCGGAACTGCTTCAGAACCAGTTGCGGCAGATCTCCGGCACCAAGATCGTCCGCGTGTTCGGTAGCCGCGACGAGGAGATTCTGGTCGAGATTGCGCCCAGAAAACTGGCGTCACTCGGCCTTTCCGCGGACCGGGTCTCGGACGCTATCCGGCGGGCCGACGCCAAGGTCGAAGCCGGTCAGATCCGCGGCAACGGCAGCAACCTTCTGGTTGAGGTCAGCGGAGAGATCAAATCACTCGACCGTATCCGCCAGATTCCGGTGACGACCGGCGCCGAAGGCCGCATTGTGCGCGTCGCCGATGTTGCAACCGTGAAGCGGACCGTCCGCACTCCCGCACGCAGCCTCGCGTTTGCCAACGGCAAACCGGCGGTACTCATCGCGGCTCGCATGGAAGAAGATCTCCAGGTCGATGCATGGATCGGAAAGATCAAGAGCAATATCAATACGTTCGAGCAGCAACTCCCGGCAGGACTTGAACACCGGATCCTGTTCGATCAGAGCGAATACACAGCCGACCGGCTCGCGACGATGCTGGGGAACCTCGCGATCGGCATGGCTATCGTCGTTGTCGTTCTGCTGATCACGCTGGGTTGGCGCGCGGCCCTGGTCGTTGCGTCCATCCTGCCGCTGGCAAGCCTGATGTCCGTAACGTCGCTGCAGTTTCTCGGCATTCCTATCCATCAAATGTCCGTCACGGGCCTCATCGTCGCGCTCGGTCTCCTGGTCGACGCCGCAATCGTCATGACGGACGAGATCCGGAAGGCCCTCGAGAACGGGCGTGCCAGACTGGTCGCAGTAGGCAGTTCCATAGACAGACTGGCCGTCCCTCTCCTTGCCTCGACCGTGACAACGGCACTCGCCTTCACGCCCATGGTGCTCTTGCCCGGCCCGGCAGGCGACTTTGTCGGCTCAATCGCGATCTCCGTGATCGTCATGCTGGTCACGTCCTTCGCGCTGGCTTTGACGGTCGCTCCGGCACTGGCCGGCTATCTGCTGCGGCCTCCCGCACCGGGCATGCCAGTGCGCTGGTGGCTTCACGGGCTGCGGCTCGGCTTTCTGTCACGCGCATTCGGCCGATCGCTCGATCTCGCGCTCAAGTTCCCCAAACTCGCCATTCTCGGCGCGCTTATCCTGCCGCTGATCGGCTTCGGGTCCTTTCCGACACTCAAGGCGCAGTTCTTCCCGGGCGTCGACCGCAACCAGTTCTACGTTCAGGTTAAATTGCCGGGCGGCACGTCAATCGCAAAGACAGAACGCGCGGCGCGCGATGCCGGTCAGGTCATCCGTTCGCAGAACGGCGTAACCCAGGTACATTGGGTGATCGGCGAGAACGCACCGGCCTTCTATTACAACATGACCGCTGATCAGGATGGTGTCGCCAGCTTCGCCGAAGCGCTTGTGACGACACGCTCGGCACAGACAACCGAAGAGATCCTGCCCGACCTGCAACGTGCCCTCGACAGGGCTTTGCCCCAGGCACGCATCATCGTACGCGGACTTGTCCAGGGCCCGCCCGTCAATGCGCCGGTGGAAGTGCGTCTGGTCGGCACCGACCTGAACGTCCTGCGTGACCTTGGCGAACAAATCAGGCTCGTGATGGCCGGCACACCCGACGTGCTGCAGGCCAGGACTGAACTGAGCGGCGGCGAGCCCAAGCTCAAACTGGAACTGGACGAAGAAAAAGTCCGGCTCGCGGGCCTGGACCTGGCCTCCGTGGCGCAACAGCTTGAGGCCACGCTCGAGGGCGCAACCGGCGGATCGCTGATCGAGGCAAGCGAAGAACTTCCCGTGCGGGTGCGCGTTGGCGCGGCAGATCGGTCGACCCTCGATGTTCTTCGCGCAACGGATGTGGTCGGACCGGACGCCCAGGCTCGCGCCGCTGCCGGCGCGTGGCCCGGCGTGCCGCTGACCACTCTTGGAACGTTGAAGGTCGAACCCACCGAGACACCGATCTTCCGGCGCGACGGCGAGCGGATTAACACTGTGCAGGGCTTCGTCCACCGCAGCGTGCTGCCCGAAGAAGCGCTCAAGACGGTGCTGAAACGCATTGAAGACAAGGGCATTACCATGCCGCCGGGCTACCGCCTGGAGCTCGGTGGAGATTCCGATGCCCGTTCGGACGTGATCCGCAACCTGCTGTCGTCCGTCGGGCTGATCGTCTCGCTGACCATCGCGACCATCGTCCTCACCTTCAACTCGTTCCGTCTGTCCATCGTCACGGCAATCGTCGCGGTCCTGTCCATGGGTCTCAGCCTCCTGGCTCTGGCCGTCTTCCAGTATCCGTTCGGCATTCAGGCCGTTATCGGCGTGATCGGCTCGATCGGTGTCTCCATCAATGCCGCCATCATCATCATGACGGCATTGCAGAAAGAGCCGGAAGCGCTTGCGGGCAACATCGCGAAGGTCCGCGACGTGGTCGTCGACTCCAGCCGGCACATCGTTTCGACCACCATCACGACCTTCGGCGGTTTCCTGCCGCTGATCCTGGAGGGTGGAGGCTTCTGGCCGCCATTCGCCATGTCGATCGCCGGCGGCGTCCTGCTGTCGACGGTTGTGTCGTTCTACTTCACGCCGCCGGCCTTCCTGCTGGTGAACCGCATGGGGTCCAGGCGGTGTGCACGGATCGGGACCAAGTCAGAAACACCGGAAACACCGAGGCTCGCCATCGCCGCGGATTGAGATAGAGACAGGCGTAAGTTCGTAGCCTGTATGTCTCAAGCTGGAGCCACAACCCATTCGTCATTCCCGCGTAGGCGGGAATCCAGAGCGACGCCGCACGCACGTTGATCTTGGCTTCTGGATCCCCGCCTACGCGGGGATGACATAATGAAAAATCGCGTTCCCTACTCCGCCGCAACCGGCAATGGGGCGCAGTCGCCGCCGGCCTCGAATTCCTCGAGCGCCGCTGCGACCTCTGCCCTGACGCGCTGGACTGCCTGTTCTTTCACGGGGCCGAAGCCGCGGATCTTCATGACCATTCCTGCAATCTCGGCCGCCTGATTGGCATTGGCGGCGTCGAGCTGCTGCAACAGCCGCTCGATCACATCCTCGTACCAGTCGATCAGCTCCCGCTCCATGCGCCGTTCGGCCGTGTAGCCGAAAACGTCAAACGGCGTGCCGCGCAGCCGTTTGAAGCGTGCAAGCACCTTCATGGCCGGCCTGAGCCAGGGACCGAAAACCCTCTTGCGCGGACGCCCACGCGCATCAAGTTCCGCATGCAGGAGTGGCGGTGCCATGTGGTAGTTGATCTTGAAGCCGCCCTCGAACTCTGTCGCAAGTTCCTTGGAAAAAGCTTCGCCGGTCATCAGGCGGGCGACCTCGTATTCGTCCTTGTAGGACAGCAGCTTGAAGTACCCCCGCGCCACGACGCCGGCGAATGCGCCGGCCTCGCGCACGGACTTCGTTTCAGCGTCGCTCACCTTCCCGATGAAAGCGCGATAGCGTGCGGCGAGTGCTTCGTCCTGATAACCCTCGAGGAACGCTGCCCGTCTATCGACAACTGCGTCGAGCGTACGGTCTTCGTTGTCTGTGCGGCTCTCTGAGTTGAGCAGAGAATCGAGTCTACCGGCAGCGGCCAGACGTCCGGCCGCAAAGGCCGCCTTGTTGCGCTCGATGGCAACGCCGTTAAGTTCGATTGCGCGCATCAGGGCGTCGTGCCCGATAGGAACGAGCCCGCTCTGCCAGGCGTGACCGAGCATCATGACATTGGCGAAAACCGTATCGCCCAGCACCCGTTCCGCCATGCCGTTGGCGTCAAAGGCCGTCATGTTCTCCCGCCCGATGTCGCCGGCGATGGCGTCAAGACGGGCGACAGACTCGAGATCGGCGTCAGGATTGCGGGTGAAGTCGCCGGTGGGCATTTCGGCGCTGTTGACCACCGCCCGGGTGTGATCCCTGTGGTAGGCCACGCTTGCCTTGGGCGAGACACTTGTTACGAGGTCGCAGCCGATCAGTGCGTCGGCACGGCCGGCCTCGACCCTCACCTGGTTGATGGCTTCAGGCTCGCGGGCCAGCCTGATGTAACTCAACACCGGTCCGAACTTCTGGGCGAAGCCGGTGAAATCAAGCACCGACGCCCCCCTGCCCTCAAGATGCGCAGCCATGGTAATCAGCGCGCCCACAGTAATGACGCCAGTGCCCCCGACGCCGGTCACGAGCAGGTCATAGGGTTCGTCGAGCGACGGCGCCGTCGGCAGCGGCAGGTCCGTTGCTTCGGCGACAATCGCTGAATCCTCGCCCGCTCCGGACTTTCTGCGGCGTACCGCGCCCTCGACGGTCACGAAGCTCGGGCAGAACCCGTCGAGACAGGAGAAGTCCTTGTTGCAGGTGTTGAGGTTGATCTTGCGCTTGCGACCAAACGGCGTCTCGCGCGGTTCCACCGAGAGGCAGTTCGACGCCACGGAGCAGTCGCCGCAGCCTTCGCAGACCAGATCGTTGATGTAGGCGAACCGCTTGGGATCCTCGACCGTTCCGCGTTTGCGCTGGCGGCGTTTTTCCGTGGCGCAGCCCTGATCGTAGATCAGAACCGTGACGCCGGGGATCTCCCGCAGCTCCCGCTGAATGCGGTCGAGATCGCGCCGGTGGTCAATGGTCACGCCGGCGGGGAAGTTCGATGGATTGAGCCGTTCCGGCTGATCGGAGACGACGGCGATGCGCTCGACCCCTTCCGCACGTACCGAGCCCGCAATCGTCTCCACCGAGAGCGGACCGTCGACCGGTTGACCACCGGTCATGGCGACCGCGCCGTTGAACAGGATCTTGTAGGTGATGTTGGTCTTTGCCGCGACCGCCTGGCGGATCGCCATGGATCCGGAGTGATAGTAGGTGCCGTCACCGAGGTTCTGGAACACATGCGCGTTGCCGTTAAAGCGGCTGCGCGTAACCCAGTTGACGCCCTCGCCACCCATCTGGATCAGCGAGGATGTATTGCGGTCCATCCAGGTCGCCATCACATGACAGCCGATCCCGGCAAAGGCCTGCGAGCCCTCAGGCACTTTTGTCGATGTGTTGTGCGGGCAGCCGGAACAGAAATAGGGCGTCCTCTGGGTTCCGGTGAATTCGATGACGTTCGATCCGCGGGCCGCGAGCTGCCTTGCGCGCGTGCTCAGGTCGAGACCGTCGAAGACGCTGTCCAGCCGGGCCGCCAGCGCTTCAGCCAGCATGATCGGTGACAGTTCTCCGGTCCACGGCAGCAACCGCTCACCGTTCTCGTCATTCTTACCGACCATACGTTCCGGCTTCGACCCGGGGTGATCGTAGAAGTATTCCTTGAACTGGCTTTCGATGATGCCGCGCTTCTCCTCGACGATCAGCACCTCGTGCTTGCCGCTGACGAAGTCGAGGGCCGACCGCCGGGCGAGCGGCCAGACCATGCCGACCTTGTAGATGTCGATGCCGAGCCGGCGGCAGGCGGTTTCGTCCAGGCCCAGCAGACGCAGTGCCTCCATGAGGTCGAGGTGGCCCTTGCCCGTGGTCACGATGCCGTAGCGGGCATCGGCGATGTCATAGATCTTGCGGTCGATCGGATTGGCTTCGGCAAAGGCGAAGGTCGCATGCTTTTTTGACTCGAGACGCTCCTCGATCTGCGGTCCCGGCAGATCAGGCCAGCGGTAGTGCAGCCCGGTCGGCGGAATCTCGAAATCGGGAACGGCGAAGGTGCGCGATGGCGGAAGCTCGAACGAGCGCGCGGATTCGACCGTCTCGGAGATTGCCTTGAAGCCGACCCACATGCCGGTATAGCGCGACAGCGCAAAGCCGTATTCGGCGAAGCTTAGATATTCCGGAATGTCCGCCGGATTGAGGATCGGCATAAAGAAGGTAACGAACGCGGCGTCCGACTGGTGGCCCATGGAGGATGAGACACAGCCGTGGTCATCGCCGGCGACAACGAGGACGCCGCCATGCGGTGAAGAGCCGTAGGCATTGCCGTGCTTGAGCGCATCGCCCGAGCGATCGACGCCCGGCCCCTTGCCGTACCAGATGCCGAACACGCCATCGACTGTCCTGGTGGGATCGGTCTCGACCTGCTGGGACCCGAGCACCGCGGTCGCCGCCAGGTCCTCGTTCACCGCCGGCAGGAACTCGATCGCATTCTCTTCGAGCAGATCCCGCGCACGCCACAGCTCCTGGTCGTAACCGCCGAGCGGTGAGCCGCGATAGCCGCTGATGAAGCCCGCCGTGTTGAGACCGGCCGCCTTGTCGCGTGCGCGCTGTTCGAGCGCGATGCGGACCAGCGCCTGGGTGCCGGTCATGAAGACACGGCCTTCCTTCCGGCTGTAACGGTCGGTGAGCGAGTAGTCGTCTAGCGTTGGCGCAAGCGCGCGCGGGCGGTCGAGCATGGGAGAACATCCGGGTCAAAGAGCGGCCGAGATTATTCGGCCATTATGTCCCGGATTGCGCGGATTTTTCTTCCATATTTACCGACTTATGACAAAAATCTGGTAGCTTCTCCCTGCAACATCAGAATTTTGGTATGATCTACCGAACTGGACACGGACTCGCGAACCGATGCTCGACTCACAGGACCAACAGATTCTTGCGCGCCTGCAGCAGGACGGGCGCCTGACCAACCAGCAACTGGCAAGCGAAGTCGGCATGTCGAGCTCGGCGTGCTGGCGCCGGGTGCGCGGGCTCGAGGACGCCGACATTATCAAGGCCTACGCTGCGATCGTCGATCCCAAGGCCGCCGGCTTCATGACGGAAGCCATCCTCCACGTTTCGCTCGAGCGCCACGACAGCCGCTTTGTCGAAGAATTCGAGGCGCGCATGCGCGAGCGGCCGGAAGTGCTCGACTGTTTCGCGACCACCGGTGACGCGGACTATCACCTGCGCGTCGTGGTCCGCGACATCGACGCCTACAACAGGTTCCTCGACGGCTTCATGTTCCGCCTGCCCGGCATCCGGCATGTGCGCACCAACATGGTCCTGCGGGAGATCAAGTCCACGGTCGCCCTGCCCTTCGACGGCGGCTGAGCCTCGACGACACGACCAGCCCAAGCATTGAAACACGGTTCTGACGCTTGACGTCAGAGGCCGGCGAATGATCCCGGTGATGTCCGAGCCACATTATGGTTTGAAATTTCGCAGTTACCGGTCACGCTAATCGCCATGAACAGAGGCACCCAAGAGGCAGAAACCGATCAGATGTTCGCCGCCGCCGAGCAGGCGGGTCTGAAGCTGGCGATCAAGGGCAGGATCGTTGCGGTCGTGTTCGTCACGATCCTGATGGCGGTCACCCGCGGTGCCGAGCGGGCGCCGGAATTTGTCCTGGGCGGGGCATTGTTCGTTGCGCTCGGGCTGCTTCATTTTCGGATCATCGGATCGTCGGTTGACCGGATCTGGGTGAAGTACGTCTTCATCACCATCGACATTGTTTTGCTGAGCGCAGCGGTAGCCTTCCTGCCCGCCACCACAGAAACCCCGTTGCCGCAGGCGATGATCTTCCGGTTTCAGGTGTTTCCCTTCTACTTCCTCATTCTGGCCGTTGCTGCTTTCAGTTTCTCGCCGGGCCTTGTCTTCTGGACGGGCATAGCCGGGGGGCTCGGATGGATGGCTGCATTCCAATACATTCGGTCAGGCATGGAACGGACCGTGGAATGGACCGACATCCCTGACAATCCCACGCCTGAAGAATTTCTTGCCGTCGTCCTGGATGTCGATTTCGTAGCCTCGGGCACGCGCTTGCAGGAGGTTGCGATTTTTTTCGTCGTGGCGACGCTCATCGCCATTGTCATGCAACGGGCACGGGGCGTTGTCCGCCGTCAGTTGGAAGCGGAACGCGGTGTTGCGGCGATTTCTCAATTATTCGGCCGGTTCGTCCCCAGCGCGGTTGCCGATTCCATGATCCAGCAAGAAGGAGCCCTGGATCCGGTCGAACGGGAAGCAACGATCCTCATAGCGGATGTCGCTGATTTCACGACGCTGATCGAGACCAAAGGACCGCAGGCGATCGTTGACACCTTCAACGCCTACTTCGAAGCCGCCTCCGAAGTGATTGGCACGCACAACGGGGTCGTGACCCAATTCATTGGTGATGCTGTACTCGCGACCTTCAACGTGCCCACGACAGATCCGGAGCATCGACAACAAGCAATAAACGCCGCGGTCGATCTCCAGAAGCTGGTGCAATCAAACTCGTTTGCGGGCGAGAGGCTGAAGATCCGTGTGGGTGTAAGCACCGGCTCCGTGATTGCCGGAAATGTCGGAGGCGGAGGACGGGCGGCATATACGGTCTATGGTGAGGCGGTCAATCTTGCCTCGCGACTGGAAGCGTTGAACAAGGAGCAGGGAACGTCGATTCTGGTGTCTGGGACAACGGCCGCCGGTGCCAGCCCGGATAATCTGACAAAAGTCGGCCAGGTTGATGTCCGAGGCATCAGCGAGTCAGTGGACATCTACAGAGTCACATAGGCCAACTGGTCATCGAGGCTGACGAATTTCGGAATTGGAACGATCGTCAAGTTTCGAACCCGGGTTCGTCCAAAAAACGCCCATTCCAATACACCTTGGCGCCACCATTCGCCGTTAGCCTTTGATCCTGCAGTTTTTTTGCACATTCCATTTTTCAGGCCGTTTCGCGTCGGGGTGCGGACTGCGGTGAAGTACGCGCGCACGGCAGATTGCATTTTTTCTGGGAGAGATCGATATGATCGCACGAGGGTCTTTTGGGGATTTCCTGAACGCATTGAGAGAATTTGAATCCGGTGTCAGCGAGGCGCGCATCGAGCAGAACCGCGCCGAAGTGGTCCAGCAGGTGGGTCTCGACCGCTTCAACGCCTTCGAGGCCGGTGAACTGACGCTGACGGACCTGCAATACAGTTCGGAGAATTTCCTGGGCTTTGTCGGCTACCAGTTCGGCGAGCCGATCCTGATCGATCTGGGCTATTACGAGTTCGACAGCACGCCGGGCGCCAACGACTTCATCGGCACGTTCACCGGCAAGAACGGGGTCAACAGTCTCGACGATCTCAAGACGAACATCCAGGAACAGGTGATCCTGGACGAGTTCCAGCTCAATCTTAACAGGATCGAGACGGGCCTGGGCAATGCCGGCCAGAGCCTTGACGATTTCATCGGCAGGACGATCACGGTGACAGACACCGACGGGAGCCAGGCACAGGTCGAACTGACGCTGACCGGCATCCTGGCGTCGGCGCATCTGCGGGGCGCGTTCGGTACGCTCGACTTCCTGCTGAACAATGTCGCGTCCGCCGACGAGATCGGAACATCCAACGTCCAGTTCATCCAGCAGTTCGGCGGCTTCGAAGCGCCTTCGGTTGCCGACCTGAGGGCGGGCAATGTCGAGCCGCTGGTGACCGACGCGACACTGACAATCGAATCCCCATTCGAGAGCCGCGGCGATGCGCAACCGCCCGTCGATCCTGTACCTGATCCGGTTGACCCCGCGCCTGTCGATCCTGCCCCGGTCGACCCTGATCCGCAGCCCGACCCCGGACCGGTCGTACAGCCGGATCCCGACCCGGCACCAGCACCTCAGCCTGTCGGCAATGCAGGCATTCCGGCGACACCGGCTGGCACGCCGGACGCGCCCTCGCCTGTATTCTTAAGAACATTCGATCCTGCGACCGGGAGCTTCACCGTAACGGGGACAAACGGAATCGATTCCGCGTCCTACGGCGAAAACGGCGACGACATCATCCGCACGTTCGGCGGAAACGACTCGTCCATCGGATTTGCCGGCAACGATTTTCAGGACCTCGGCGACGGTGATGACCGCGGCTGGGGTCTCGAAGGCGACGACATCCTGCTCGGCGGCGACGGCAACGACGTCCTCAACGGCGACGAAGGCGATGCCCGCAACTCCGGGGTCCTTTCGGGGAGCGATGTCCTGATCGGCGGACGGGGCGACGACATCCTGCGCGGCGACACGATCGACACGACCATCGCGTCGGACCGGTTCGTCTTCGCTTCGGGCGACGGCAACGACATCATCCGGGATTTTCAGGTCGCGCTCGACACGCTCGACTTCACCGAGTTTGGCGACAACCCGCAGGTCGCACTCTCCCAGCAGGGCGCGGACACCGTGGTCAGCGTCGGCAACGTCACGGTCAGGCTTGAAGGTGTGGACGCGGAAACGCTTTCCGTCAGCAACTTCATCGGCGCAACCTTCAACGGCGTCGTTGCAGAAGCTCCTGATCCGGTCGATCCCGATCCCGTTGATCCTGATCCCGTGGATCCAGCCCCGGATCCCGATTCCGGCCCGGTGGTGGAACCGGCCCCTGACCCGGAGCCCGATCCGGCGCCCCCGCCGCAACAGACAGCGGATGACAGAGGCGTACCGGAACTGCCTGACGGCGCGCCGCAGGCGCCCTCGCCTGTCTTCCTGAGGGAATTCGATGCCGCCAACGTCAGCTTCACCGTTACGGGCACTGACGGCGTCGACTCCGCAGCTTACGGGTTCACCGGAGACGACATCATCCGCAGTTTCGGCGGCAACGACTCCTCCGTCGGCTTCGGCGGCAACGACTTTCAGGACCTCGGCGCCGGGGACGATCGCGGTTGGGGACTGGACGGTGACGACATCCTGCTTGGCGGCGATGGCAACGATGTGCTCAACGGCGACGAGGGCGACGCGCTCAACAGCGGTATCGCCTCGGGCAGCGACGTGCTGGTCGGCGGACGCGGCGATGACATCCTGCGTGGCGACACGATCGACACGAACAGGGCGTCAGACCGGTTCGTCTTCGCCGAGGGTGACGGAAACGACATCATAAAGGACTTTCAGACCGACCTCGACACGCTCGATTTCACGGAGTTCGGGGCCAATACGGACGCCTCCGTTACCCAGCGGGGCGCCGATGCAGTTGTCAGCGTGGGCGACGTGACCGTGACGCTTGAAGGCGTACAGGCCGATACCCTGAGTTCGGACAATTTCCTGGGAGACAACGGCTTCGACTTCTCCCTGCTGGTCCCGGACGACGGTCTCGGAGCGTAACCACGGGCCCTGCGCGCCTCACCGGAGGCGCGCAGGTACGCCGCTGCCGCGAGGTTCGACCAGATGAATGCTGTCACACACGAGCTGAAGGCGGCAGTCCCGCAGGCATCGGGACTGCCGCGCCTGCTCGACCACTTCGCACCGGACCGCAGGGCACTCTGGGGCGTTGGCGTGCTGTCCGGGGTCGTCAACCTCTTGATGCTCACTGCGCCCCTGTTCATGCTCCAGGTCTACGACCGCGTCATCCCCAGCGGATCGATGGCGACACTGACCACGCTGTTCGCACTCGTTGCCGTGCTCTATGCCGCACAGGCCGTCATCGATTACTCCAGAGGCCGGGTCATGGCGCGACTTGCCGAAGACCTGGACGCGCGGCTGGTCGATCCTCTGTTCCGCAAGGATGTCGGCCGGGCGGCAACCGCGCCCGGAACCGCGAAATCGCCACTCGACGATCTATCCGTTCTCCGGCGGTTCCTCGCCGGCCCGGCTCCCCTCGCCCTGCTCGATGCGCCGTGGATACCGGTCTACCTGTTCGTACTGGCAAGCCTGCACTGGATTCTCGGCGTGCTCGGACTGTTCGGCGCGCTCCTTGTCGTCGCCCTCGCCGTGTCCGCGGACCTGGCGACCAGGTCCGAACACCGCAAGTCTGCCGATCACGACACCTCTGCGCGGCGGTTGCAGACGACGGTCGGCAGAGCGGCGGAGGCAGCGCTCGCGCTGGGCATGAGAGACCGCCTCTCCGACCGTTACGGACGGCTGCGCGAAGAAGGCATTGCTGCGGAAGCCGGAGGCGGCGACGTCGGCGCCCGTTTCTCTTCCGCGTCGAAGGGGTTCCGCCTGTTCCTGCAGTCGGCGACCCTCGCCGCAGGCGCGGCGCTCGCCATCGGCGGCGAAGTCTCCGCCGGCGCCATCGTGGCGGCGTCAATTATTCTCGGACGGGCGCTAGCCCCGATCGACCAAATTGTCGGCCAGTGGCGATCGATCTCGCAGGCACGGGCGGCGGCGGCGGCAATCGCCGGCGACATCGGGGATATCGAGCAAAGTCCGCACCCGATCCGCCTGCCTGCGCCTCTAGGCTTCGTTCAGGTCGAGGGACTTTCGGCCGCGCCACCGGGGAGCCGGCGGGCCGCACTATCGGGCGTCTCGTTCGAGCTGTCGCCGGGCGATGGGCTCGGCATCATAGGTCCATCGGCTTCAGGCAAGTCGACACTCGCCCGCGCACTGGTCGGCATCGCGCCCGCGCTTGCCGGAGAGATCAGGCTCGACGGAGCGACGCTCGATCAATGGACGCCCGAGGAACTCGGCAGATATGTCGGCTATCTGCCGCAGGATGTCGAACTTCTGGATGGAACCGTACAAGAATGCATCGCCCGCCATGATCCGGACGCGCGGGACGATTACGTCCTTAGAGCAGCCGAGGCGGCAGGCGCCCACGAGATGATACTCACCCTGCCACAAGGCTATGCGACGAAGATCGGCGAAGGCGGAACCGGCCTCTCCGGGGGACAGCGGCAACGCATTGCGCTGGCGCGCGCGCTGTACGGCGATCCGGTCCTGATCGTGCTCGACGAACCGAATGCCAATCTCGATCAGGACGGTGACGCAGCGCTTACGCACGCCCTTCACAATGCCCGCGCGCGCGGCGCGACGGTCGTCATTGTCACGCATAAACCGGCGGCGGTTGCCGCCGTTGATCGGATCCTCGTGCTGAAGGATGGCATGCAGGCCGGCTTCGACAGAAGGGACGTCATTCTCCGCCAGGTGCTCCGTGTTGCAGAAGGGGGCAATGGCGTCAGATCGGCTTCGCGATGAGCAGGGCCGCCGCAATTTCCGCATTGGTCGTGCGGCTCACCGACATGCCGCTGGCCTTCCTGCGCTCGCGACAGGTGGGCTCCGGGCGGCAGCAATCCCGTCGCCGCGACGACCCCGCGGCCTATCTGGCACCCATGCGCCTCGGCATGTTTGCCTGCACTGCCGTCATGCTCGGATTCGGCGGCTGGGCGACATTCGCATCCATCTCCGGAGCGGTGGTCGCATCAGGCACGGTTTCCGTCGAGGGACGAGTCCAGGCGGTACAGCACCTCGATGGCGGCATCATTTCCGACATCCACGTACGAGACGGCGATGTCGTTGAGCAAGGCAGCCTGCTCCTGCAACTGGATTCCGTCGCGCTTGAGGCCGATCTCGCGGTAACCGAAAGCCGGCTGGTCGAGGCGCTGACCCGGCGCGCACGGCTACAGGCCGAGAGAGACCGCCTCGCTTCGCCCCCCTGGCCCGCCGACCTTGATGCCCTCGAAGCGGACAGGCAACGGCGGGTACGGCCGGTGCCGACTGCCGATACCGTTGTCACCAAGACCACCGGCGAGAGAAAGGGCGACCGCAACACGCGGCAGGTTCTTCAGGCAAAATTCCCTTCATCAACAGGTGGAGAATTACCGAACGGCGACGCCGTGCGGGTCTACGAGGCGGAGGTCCGGCTGTTTCTTGCCCGGAAGGCAACGCGGACCGCCCAGGTGCGGCGCCTGAGGAAAAGTGTCGGACAGGCCCGTGAGCAGATCGCGGGCTTGCAGGCCCAGCGCAAGTCCCGCCGCAGACAGCTGGAACTGATCAAACGGGAACTCTCCGGGGCGAAAAAGCTGCACAAGGACGGTCTCGTTCCGCTGACACGGCTGCTCGCGCTTGAGCGCCAGTCTTCCGAGATCGAAGGATCAATCGCCGGTTTGACCGCCGAGATCGCCGCGACGAGGCAGAAAATAGGTCAATTCGACGTGGACATTCTCAAGGTCGAGAAGGACTGGCAGGAAATGGTCCTGGTCGACCTGCGTGCCGCCAATCTGGAGATCCGGGAACTGAACGGGCGGCGGACATCCCTCGCGGACAAGCTGAAACGGGTTGCTCTCCGGGCGCCGGTCGGCGGCACCGTGAACAACCTGTCCGTGAACACCGTCGGCGGTGTCATCAAGGCTGCCCAACCGGTCCTTGAAATCGTGCCCGAAGGTCAGCCACTGGTCGTCGATGCCTTTGTCAGCCCCGCACAAATCGACCGGCTGTACGAGGGACAACCGGCCAGGGTCAGGTTGTCCGCCTTCAATGCCAACACGACACCCGAACTGGCCGGAACGCTCGTACACCTGTCCGCCGATCTCGTCACGGACGAAGCGACACAGACGCAGAGCTATCTGGTCAGGGTTCGGATTCCGGCGACAGAGATTGCACGGCTGGACAACAAGACGCTGGTGCCGGGCATGCCGGCCGAACTCTATCTGGAGACGAAGAGCCGCTCGCCGCTGAGCTACCTGCTGAAACCGCTTTCCGATCAAGTCAGCCGCGCCGGCCGGGAGAGGTAGGATGGATTCCCGCGTCGCCCTGGATTCCCGCCTTCGCGGGAATGACGCTGAGTTTATGAGTAACCGCTTGAATGTCTCGGATACCCTGCACTGAGCTCGATCAGTTGGTTTGAAGAACCCTGACCTTCGATCGACAGAGATATCAAATCCGAAACGTACCAATGGTCGTCATTCCCGCGAAGGCGGGAATCCAGAGCAGCATCCACATGCATCTCCGAAATCCGTGCGTTTACATCCTTGCAAGCGGCAGAAACGGCACCCTCTACGTCGGCGTGACATCGGATCTTGGCCGCAGGATCGGCGAGCACAAATCGGGTCTGGAAGGCAGCTTTGCCGCGAGATATGGCGTCACCATGCTAGTTTATCTCGAAATGCACGAAACGATGGATGCAGCCATCACGCGCGAAAAGCAGATCAAGAAATGGAATCGCAGATGGAAGCTGCGGCTTATCGAATCCATGAATCCCACATGGGATGATCTCACTGACTGGATCAATCGTTAGGCAAACGCGATTCCATCTGGGCTCAGGCCTACTGACTCCGCAAACGCACTCTACGTCCCATCGCCCAGCCACTTGTCCAGCAACGCGCCGTAAGTGCCGTCCTCGCGAAGCCTGAGCAGCGTCCGGTTCAGAGGCTCGACCAGCGGGCTCGAGGCCGGCAGGGCAATGCCGTACTTCTCCGGACGGAAGATACGGCCGGTCACGCGCACCCTGCCCCGCCCGTCCGTGGCCGCATAGTGCGACAGGATCGGCGCATCGTGCACGACGGCATCTATTGTCCGGTCCTCAAGCGCCGCAAAAAGCGATGCGATGTCGTTGAACTCCCGGAACCGCAGCGACTGCGTGCGCATGAATGCTGCTGACGTCGACCCGGAGGTGGTGCCGATCTTGCGGCCGTAGAGGTCCGTGTAACTCTGGATCTGGGAACGCAACTCACCGACGGTCAGCGTTGCGGTGATCTTGGCGACAAATGCGGAGACGATGAACAGGCTCGCCACCACCAGCATGACGGCGAAGAGACGCGCCGGAAGGGTGCGCGGGATACGTTCCTCGAAGCCGCCGTTGACGATCGTGATCAGTGCCCACCAGAACGACCGCCACAGCCCCTCTCCGTATGGATAATCGAAGTAGGGCTGCGCCCGGCGCTCGAACAGCCACATGAGATTGGCGGCTATGAAAAGCAGGAAAAAGGCGAGCCCGATCCAGCCGAAAATCTCCCAGGTGAAGATCGCCGACAGCACGCCGACCGAACTCCCGTCGGCGCGGATCAGGATCTGCAGGCCGGAGTCGAAAATCGGTTGCGAGAAGTCCATGACCTGTTCGCGCGCCGACGTGATCGAGATGTTCGCGATCGCCGCGTCCGCCTCGCCGCGCTCCACCAGACCCAGCATATTCGCGAAGGTGCGCGCCTCGACGAACTCGTATTTGAGCCCCAGTTCCCTGGCCATGGCGCGCCAGAGGTCGATGCTGAATCCGGTCCAGTCATCCTCGGTCCGGATCGCAAACGGCCGGCGTTCAATAGTGGCGACCTTGAGGGTCTTCGACGTATCCGCCGATGCCGACTCCTGGGCCAAAACCGGCGCCGTCTGCGACCACACCGCCATCAGCCCGAGCAATAACGCTCCCGCACAGCACAGCACCACTCGCCGCATGCCGCACACCCCTAACCTGTCGTGAATCCCACTCTCCTGTCACTGACCATTAGCATGGAATCCGCAGGTCATGGTAGTAGTGCGCTGTTGCTCCCCCGGCCTGCCAAATTCACAACGGATCCGTGCCATGACACACTTCGCTGACAACGTTTCCGCCCTCCGCAAAGTCACCACCGACGACCAGCTCGATGCGCTCTACGGTACGCCGGTGCAGCGCTCGATAGACAAGGAAATCGACTATATTTCCGATCACTACCGTACGTTTATCGAGAAGGCGCCGTTCGTGGTCATTGCGACCAGCGGCGCGGAAGGTCTCGACTGCTCGCCGCGTGGCGATCCGCCCGGATTTGTGCGCGTAGCTGATGAAAAGACGGTCATCATGCCCGACCGGCGGGGCAACGGCCGCATCGATACGCTGCGCAACCTGGTGCGTGACCCGCGGGTATCGCTCCTGTTCCTGATCCCCGGAATCGGCGAGACCATCCGCATCAACGGCCGTGCCGATATCGTGGTGGACAAGGATCTCTGCGCCACATTCGAAATGCAGGGCAAGGTGCCGACCAGCGTGCTGGTGGTGACGGTCGACCGGATCTACTTCCAGTGCCGCAAGGCCCTAGTCCGCTCGAAGCTCTGGGATCCCTCAAGCGCAATCGACCGTTCCGACCTGCCCAGCACCGGCGAGATCATCAAGGCGCTGGCTGCCGACGAGTTCGACGCCGAGGCCTACGACCAGGGCTATCCGGAACACATGAAAAAGACGATCTACTGAGCACCGAGGCCCGGCGTCAGGCGGTCGAGGAAGGTCCTCTCTTCTGTCACCCCGCGCTTGACGCGGGGTCCAGCGGCGCACCTCTGCCGTCGTAGTCTCCCGCTGGATGCCGGATCACGCTTACGCTTGTCCGGCATGACGCTCAGGGCAGTGTCCCGTTTCCCGGAAGCCCGTAACGGCTGTCCGGGACCGTTCCAAACGCAAACCGGTGAGGATGGTACGGCCCCGGTCTGCGCTGCGGGCAACCGGGGAACACGAAACCCGTGTCCCGGGCACCCGCCTTCGCGGGAATGACGAATGCAAAAAGAACACGCTCTCCAACTGCTGTCATCCTTGGCCGAGCTTTCAGCGAGGCCGAGGATCCATTGGCGGATGCATCAGTCGGCGGACGTGATAATTGGATCCTCGCCGTCGCGTTGCTCCGGCAAGGATGACAGGTTGGGATAAGTCCGCTTGAACGCTCCTGCCGGTGTTAGGAATTCGCCGGCTGCTTGCGCCTGAGCGCTTCAATCGCACTCCTGAGAAGTGCGGCATGTTTCCAGTCGCGTTTCTCGACGGCCCGGCTGAGATCGCGCATGTCGCTCGCGTCCAGGGTCAGTTCCGACAGGCCGGTCTTGACCTCCGCCCGCATGTCTCTCACGCCCATCAGGTCGAGCACGAACATGACGAGCAGGTAGGTCAGCAGCCAGACGATGAGCAGCACGACCCAGGCGGCGGGGATCAGCATAGGTGTGTTGGCGTCGCCGATCTGGAGCCACGATGCGGCATCAATGGCCGCCATCGCCGCGTAGAGGCCGACACCACCGGATGCAAAAAACAGCAGAACGGCGAGCGCGCGGCCAAGGTTGTGGTGTCCGTCGATCTCTTCCAGCAGACGTAGAGCACGACCCAGGCCGTTGCCGTCTTTCTGCTCGGGCATTCGCTCGTTACTCATGATCGGGTCCTCCGTCGCAGCATCGCAGTGCTGCCTCGACACCCCCCTGTCCTGAATGGGTGCTGTCAGGAGTCGGACGAAATATAGCACAATCCGTATCGCCATGATGTTGCGGCGCCGCATGCGGGAAGGTTATCAATCCTGATCGGGGAACGGCCTGCCGGCGAACGGCGGGCGAAATGGAACGAACAGATGGACGCTGTTTTCTGGGGATTGGGCACGGCTTTTGGCTGGGGCATCGCCGATTTCCTGGCGCGATTCACGTCCCGCGGCTTCGGGACCGCCCTGGCGCTAGCCGCAATGCTCTTCACGTCCAGTCTCATTCTCACACTTGTCGGCTATTTGCAGGGCGAGACGCTGACCTGGCATTGGCGCTCCATTCATCTTCTGGCGATAGGAGGACTTGGCACGCTGGCCGGCACCGGGCTGCTCTACTGGGGGCTCGCCCGCGGCCCAGTGTCTCTCGTGGCGCCGATCGTCGCCAGCTATCCCGCCTTCAACCTCCTGCTCGCCGTTATCCTGGGGATCCCCGTAAGCATGGGACAATGGGCTCTGATCGCCGTTGTCATGGCCGGCGTCGTCACGGTGGCGCGGGCCACGGGGGAGCTTGAATCGCCGGAGACCCATACACCGGCCGACCTGACCAAGACGACGCTGATCGCCCTGGCGTCATCGGTGCTGATCGCCGCCGGCGTTGCCGGCCTGCAGTTCGCATCCGCGCACTACGGAGAGTGGGGCACCCTGATTTATGCGCGCTGGATCGCCGCTGTGGCCGCGGTGATTGCGATTTTCCTTTTGCGGCCGTCCATTCCGGAATTCAGGCCGGGGCTCGCAGCACTTCTGGTGTTGCAGGGCCTGCTCGACGGCGGAGCCTATCTGGCCATTCTCTACGGCAGCCGCGGAGCGGGTGTCGCGATCGTCGTGGTCGTGGCATCGGCCTTCACGATCGTGACCCTGCTGCTCGCCCGCGTCATTCTGAAGGAACGGATCGGCGCGATCCAGACGGCAGGCGTTGCGATGGTCGTCGGCGGCGTCGCCGGCCTCGCCTTCATCGGCGCGACCTGACCGCAAAAATCGGTCCGGACGACGGTTGCGATTTTGATCGACAGCGCCCCTCCAAATTCTCTAAAGTCCGCCTGCCCTGCCATAAGGTCGGGCACGTTCTCGGGGCGGGGTGAAAGTCCCCACCGGCGGTGAAAGCATCGGTGATGCTTGAGCCCGCGAGCGCCCTTCGCATTTCGGATCGCAAGAGCCGTCAGCGAAGGGGTCAGCAGATTCGGTGCAATTCCGAAGCCGACGGTTACAGTCCGGATGGAAGAGAACGGAGTAGCGGACGGAGCACGCCTGCGCGCGGGGTCCTGATGCTGTTTCGTACGCCCTGGTTCTGGTCTCTGAAAGCAAGGAGGACACCATGAATCAGAGCTCCCAAAACCACCTTCACGGGCCGCGCATCGCGTTCATCGCGGCGCGATGGCATGCCGACATCGTGGATCAGGCACGCGATGCCTTTACCGAGGAAATCGCGAAGCTTACCGACGATGCGGCCAAGGTCTCGGTGTTCGAAGTGCCGGGTGCATTCGAGATTCCGCTGCAGGCTAAGCTGCTCGGCAACTCGGCGCGCTATGCGGCGATCGTCGGAGCGGCCTTTGTCGTCGACGGCGGCATCTACCGACACGAGTTTGTCGCCGAGACCGTCGTATCCGGCCTCATGCAGGCGCAACTCGACACCGAGGTGCCGGTCGTGTCCGTGGTGCTGACGCCGCATCACTACCACGAGTGCGAAGAGCACCGGCAGTTCTTCCTCGACCATTTCAGGATCAAGGGGCGCGAGGCGGCGGAAGCCTGCGTCTCCCTGCTCGACATGCGCAAGGACATCCACAAGGCAGCTTGAGCAACACGCGGCGGCGGTCCCGAAAGGTTCGCCGCCGCGCACCGATGACTATTGCGAAACGGGCTCGACGTTGAGTTCGTCGCGCAGTTCCATCCACAGCCTGCCGAGCACGTTCTCGCCCTGCCACTCGCCGTCGATCAGGGCCGCACCCCAGAACAGGCCGGAGCCGCGCTGCCGGCGGGTGCAATCCTCAATGATGGTGGCGTCGCCGCTCTCGCGCAGCTTTGCAGCAAGCGACCGGTGATGGCCCAGTTTGAGCCGGAGCACGGCCCTCATATTGTCGACATCCTCATCGCTCTGGGGCTCGATCACCATCCGGTCGCGGTACCCTTTCGCCCGCATCTTCGCCGACATGGGAGACTTTTCGGCCCTGATCTCCTCGCGGATCTCTTCCGCGTCGAAGCGCAGCGCCTGAAACAGCGCTTCCGTCGTCCGGTACCGCTTTTCGTCATGGATGACCGGAT
Source organism: Hyphomicrobiales bacterium (assembly GCA_965198845.1). Classification (GTDB taxonomy): domain Bacteria; phylum Pseudomonadota; class Alphaproteobacteria; order Rhizobiales; family JAJFHC01; genus CBDAQD01. Next base: position 2,341,195 of record CBDAQD010000002.1, on the reverse strand, counting down.
AGGGCGCCATGTTGCCGAGCCACCCATAGGGCAGCCGCACTTTCGTGAACGCAATGATCTGCATCTTGAACCTCGTCGTCTTCAGGGGGGACTGAATTCCCGAGGTTTGACGCCCGGTGACGCGAAATTCTTGGGAAGAAGCAGATGATCCCCGCGCGCAACGGTGATACAGGGAGGTTTCAATCAGAAGGGTAATTGCCGATGACCATTCCTGAATCCATGAGCGGTGTCGTACTGACCGGCCACGGCGGCCTCGAAATGCTCGAATGGCGCGATGACCTGCCGGTCCCGGCGGCGGGCGACGGTGAAGTGCTGATCAGGGTCCTGGCCGCGTCGGTCAACAACACGGACATCAACACGCGCACGGCCTGGTATTCGAAGGCGGTGCGCGGCGACACGGCGTCGGGCGCAAGCGGCGGCAATGCAGAAGCCGATGCCGAGGACGGAAGCTGGTCAGGCGAGCCCCTCACCTTTCCCCGCATTCAAGGTGCGGACTGCTGCGGCACGATCGTCGCCGTCGGTGCCGGTGTGCCCGAAAACCGCATCGGCGAGCGGGTGCTTGTTCGCGCGCTGCAGTCGACCGGCGCGTCAGGCGACGCGTTCGCGACCTGGACCTTCGGCTCGGAATGCGACGGGGCGTTCGCCGAGTACACAAAAACCTTTGCCGTCGACGCCCTGCCCGTGCAGTCCGACTGGACGGACGAGGAACTGGCCTCGATCCCCTGCGCCTATTCCACGGCCGAGGGCATGCTCCAGCGGATCGGCCTCAAGGACGAGCGGGTGCTGATCACCGGCGCGTCGGGCGGCGTCGGGTCTGCCGCGATCCAGCTTGCCAAACGCCGGGGCGCTCACATCACGGCGATGACCAGCGCGGACAAGGCCGATGATGTTCGCGCACTTGGCGCCGACGAGACCGTCGGACGCGACGACGTCTTTCCTGCCGATACATTCGATGCGGTCGTCGATCTGGTCGCTGGTTCGCGCTGGACGGACATGATCGATGCGCTCAGGCGCGGAGGCCGCTACGTGACAGCGGGCGCGATCGCCGGGCCGATCGTCGAGCTCGACGTGCGCACGCTCTACCTTCGCGACCTGTCGTTCTTCGGCACCACGTTCCAGCCGGACAACATCATGCCCGACGTTATCGGGTATATCGAACGCGGCGAGTTCCGGCCTCTGGTTGCCGAGACATTCGCACTGAAGGACCTGCGCGCCGCGCAGGAGGCCTTTCTGCGCAAGGGTCACATCGGCAAGATCACGATCCGCGTCGCGTAACGCGGATCAGACCGGCACTGCGGACAGTTCAGGCCGGCCGGCCAAGCGTCCGCGTGTGGCCGCACTTCCAGCGCTTGACGGTCCACTTCGGGTGACTTGCGCTCCAGCGCACGATCTCCGTCTGAGCGCCCATGAGACACTGGATCGGTGTGACGCTCTGGCTCGCATAGGTGAGATGGACGTCCTTGCACACGTCGGCCTGACCCGTCAGGCAAACGGACAGAATGAGCACGATCATGAAAAAACACCCCATATTCAGAGGTGCGGCAGGAAAACAGCACTTATAACCCGCAGTACCTCTTTTCAGCCCCGCGCAAGTGTCCTGCGACGATCTGAGTCGGTCAAACGCTTTTCAATCTCAGGTTGTATAAATTCCCAAAATGTGGCGGGAACGCCACACCAGCCGATGCCCGCGCCGCGTCCGGCGGCGCCCCGGTCCCTGTCACTCGCCGTTCAAGTCCACCGGTTAGGCTGAAAATTCATACCGCCGTTGGCCCGAACTGATTGCTGTGGCATTGTTGGTGTACTGCGGGACGGAGTCCAATACAGCCATGCTGAACCCAATCGCACTGATGGCCGATGGGCTGGGCGAAAATCTGACCAGGACCTATCACCAGTACTTCGGTGACAGGCGGCCGGAATTCGCCAGTTATCTCGGCGGTGCGGCGCGGCTTGTCCTGGAGCGGATCGGCAATTCCAACGCGCTTTATCATGATGTCCACCACACGGTGATGGTGACCCTGTGCGGTCAGCAGATCATCCGCGGCCGGCTACTGTCCGAGGCGCTCAAGCCCGAGGACTGGCTGCATTTCATGGTGGCTTTGCTGGTTCACGATGTCGGGTACATTCGCGGCATCTGCAAGCAGGACACGGCCACCGAGTTCATCATCAGCGAAGACGGCGAGATGATCACGCCGCCCAAGGGCGCGTCCGACGCCTTTCTCACGCACCACCATGTCGAGCGGGGAAAGATCTACGTGCTGGAACGGTTCGCGGCGTCGGAATTCATCGATGAGCAGCGCATCGCGGCGATGCTCGAGATGACCCGCTTCCCGATCCCGGAAGGTGCCGACTACCAGGACACGGAAAACGAAGGCGCCCTCTTGCGGGCAGCCGATCTGATCGGGCAGATGGGCGATCCGTTCTATCACCGCAAAAGCAACGGTCTCTTCGCCGAGTTCCTGGAATGCGGAACCGCAGAGAAGATGGGGTACAAGTCACCGGCGGATCTGACCGACCGGTACCCGGACTTCTTCTGGGGCTGCGTGGAGCCCTATATCGGCCCGGCCGTCGAGTATCTGCGCCTCACGACCGAAGGCAAGAAGTGGATCGCCAATCTCTATGCCAATGTGTTCCAGGTCGAACACGGCACGCATCACATCGGCCCGTTTCCGGGCGCACCTGAGCCTGCCGCCAACTGATCTCAGGCCGTGTCGACCCCCTGATTGTTACTGCTGAACGGCGCCTGTCTGATCCGGCACATCCTGCTTGGTGTCCCAGGCCTTGTACTTTTTATACAGCGCCTCAAGCTCCTCCTCGCTCAGGTCCTTTCCCGTCGTCTTGCGCACATAGTCGGCAAAGAGGACAAACTCCGGATCCGCGGACGTTGGCGACACGGTTGCGTTGGCCGCATCGCGCTCCGCAGCGGCGGCCTTTGCAAGCACCGCCGCCGGCTGATACCGCTCCCAGCCCTTGACCTCGCCGGCCAGGTCGATCTCCTGCCAGATATCCTTGCGCGAGGCTTCCGCAAGCTGATCGCGCCGGTTGCCCAGGGCCACGATGAACTTCATGATGTTGGTGTAGCGCGGGCTGCCGATCGGCCAGTTGTAGACTGCCAGGATCGAGCTCATGCTGGCCGTGACGACTTCCTTCCCTTCAGCGATGAGGCCCGGATAGTCGCCATTCGTCAGCTTGTCAGGCTCGTAGGCCTTCAGCACTTTCTTGGTCATCGGGACGGGCAGCAGTTGCAGACCCGATGTGTCGCTGATCTTGAGGATTTCCTGCGAGGGTTTGCGCGAAACCACGATCATGGCCGCAGCCTCACCCTTGCGCACCTTCTCCACGCCTTCGTTAAACTCGACGTGCACCGGGTCGATCTTGAGGCCAAGGTCGCTGATGAGCGTCAGCGTGCTCATACCGTCGCCGGTCCGCGGGCGGCCGAGGATGACCATCTTGCCGTTCAACTGCTTGATGTCCTTGATCTTGTCGTTGGCAAGGACGTGCATCGACTGGTCGAACAACTTGGTGACAAAGCGGAGCTTGCGCTTCGCGCTGGCGGCCAGCCTGAGTTGCTCCATGTGGCGCATGACATCGGAATGCACCATCCCGAAGTCGATGCCCTTGAGATAGAGCATGTCCTCGATGGTCTGCAGCGAGCCATAGCCCATGATCGGGAGAATGCGCAATTCACTGCGCTCGTCGAGCACCATGGCGAGGTCGCTCGCCAATTGCTGGTAAGTGTTGGGCGCACCGTCGACGCCGCCCGTAATGAGCGTGACAGCGCCGGTGTTGACCCGTTTGCGAAGCGCCTTCTCCGCCTTGCTCTTAGACGTGCGGGACGCCTTGGACGACTTGTTGCTCTGCGCCCATACCGGCGACGTTTCCGCGACTGTCAGGCTACCCACCCAAAGGCCCGCCAGAAGCATCACGCCATATTTCAGTGTCCGGGAAACGAACATTTGACCGTAGAGCATCGATTACTCTCCCGCAGCGCGGAGTGCACCAAGGTTGCCTCTACTCAAATGTTTTCAGGATGTACTCTCGCCCGCTCCAATAGTTTACAGAGTCCCCCGGTCGAGAGCGTTTACGATGCAGGGATTCCGGTCTGCAGGCAAGAATTTTCGCTCTTTTCCGCGATTGTGGAAAACTTCGTGCTGCAGGCCGTCACGCAGGCATCTCGCTGCTGAGCCGGCCGCCAATGCAGCAGCGCCGCAGCGGCACCCGCAAAACGGACGCCGCTGCCGCCAGCTTGAACAACCGCACTACTGCTGCGGAGCGTTATTGGCCTGGGTCTGACCCCAGATCTTGAATCGCTCATACAGGCGCCTGATCTGCTCTTCGCTCATGTTCCGTTCAGCCTTCTGACGGATATAGTCGGCAAACAGGACGAATTCCGGATCCCTGACCGCATCCGCCTTTGCGGTCTGCGCGGCGCGCGCAGTCAGGATTTCCTTGACCAGGTTCGCCGCCGGTCCGTAGCGCTCCCAGCCCTTGACCTCGCCTGTGAGATCGAGCTTCTCCCAGACATCCTTGCGCGAAGCCTGTTTGAGCTTCTCGAGCTTGCTGCCAAACGACTTGATGAACCTGGTGACGTTCTCATAGCGCGAACTGCCGACCTGCCAGTTGTAGACGGCGAGCACCGCGCTCATTCTGGCGGTGACGATCTCACTGCCCTCGGGCACGAGACCGGGATAATCCGCAGACGTCAGGTGATCGGGTTCGTACGTCTCGAGAACCGTTTCGTTCATCGGAACCGGCAGAAAGTGCAAGCCGGATTTCGCCGGGATCTTCCGCAGTTTGGCTGCCGGCTTCCTGGTCACCACGAACATGGCGGCGGCCTCCCCCTTGCGCACCTTTTCGACGCCCTCGGCAAACGCGAAATGGACGGTTTTCACCTTGAGCTGGAGGTCGCCGATCAATGTCAGTGCACTCATCTCGTTGCCACTTCCCGGCCGTCCGACAATCACGGTCTGTCCGCTTAGTTGCTTGATGTCGGTGATCTTCTTGCCGGCCAGGATATGAATCGATTCGTCATAGAGCTTGGTCACGAATCTCAGCTTGCGTTTGGCGCCGCCCGGCAGCTGCCGTTGCTGGATATGGCGCATGACGTCGGAATGCACCATGCCGAAGTCGATACCGTTGAGATAAAGCAGGTCTTCGATGTTCTGCAGGGAGCCGTACCCGATGATGGGCAGGACCCGCAGCTCGCTCCTTACATCAAGCACGCTCGCCAGATCGCTCGCCAGCTCCTGATAGGTGTTGGATACGCCTTCAACGCCGCCGGTTATGACGGTCACCGTGCCGGAATTCGCACTCCGGCGCAGGGCGGCTTCGGCCCTGCTTGCTTTTGTCCGTGCCGTGGTCGTTGCCGGCTTGGTATTACTCTGCGCCCAAGCACGCTCAGTACCCAGTGCCACCAGGTTGCCAAACCCCAAACCTGCCAGAAGCACTGAATAGATCGTCAGTCGCCGAAGAACGAACATTTGACTGTAGAGCATCTACTACCCCTTCCGCAGTGCGGAGCAGCATCAAGGTTGCCTCTACACAAATGTTTTCAGGATGTACTCTCGCCCGCTCCTTTGATTGACAAGGACCCCCGGTCGAGATCTACGGCTCTACGATGACCGGATTCTGTCGCCCAGGCAAGGTGTATTGGGAATTTCGAGACGAATTGTCTTTTATCTGTCAGATATCTAGGGGCATTTGCTCACAAAATGCATTCATTGGTTGTTTATTATTTTCTTATCAACCGGCACGTGCAGTTCATTCGCGAATGTTCTCGCCCCCGTCATCAAGCGTCTGAGGCCGGCTCCAGTAATGGAACTGCGGAGTCCAGCCGTCGGCTGCCACACCCGCAAGCGCCAGGAAGTGCCAGACGGAACAATAGAGATCTCCCGGTCCGAACGCGGTCCGGCCTCGGCGCACTATTTCGCCGCCCCGCTTCTCATAGACCGCCGCGCCGGGAAAGTTCGTATGCTCGCCCATGACGCACTGCTCATCCATGTAAGCGCCGCCGCCATGTGACGCCATGCGGAACCGCCAGCCGCGATCGAGCGCCATGCGGCGCTGGACGTCCGGTGAATCCTTGGACACGAGGACGACAGCCATGGCGTCCTCAAGATGATCGAGCACACCGTTCAACCCGTCAGCCCAGAGCGTGCAATAGCGGCAGCCCTGGCCCATGTTGTGAATGACCAGCAGACGGTCGCGGCCGGCGAACAGATCGGAGAGCCGCGTTGTCCCGTCCGATGTCTGGAACGGGTAATCCTCGACCTCGACATCCGGTTCCTGGCGACGCAATTCGGCCAGTTGCTGCGCCTTCTGCATGATCTCGTATTCGAGCTTTTCGGCTTCGGTCACCGCGCTGTCCTCCCTATTCCCGACGACATGGCCTCCTGCGGGCGTTCGCCGTCTGCGAGGTTCGTCGATCGCCGATTATGACAGGTCAAGCAGTCGATGAATATGACGGCAGACGCATCAAGGGGCAGCGCCGAAGGCATGCATCCCGCGCAACGGGGCATTGCAGTTTTCGCGATTGTGCGCCGCACAACCGAGGCTTACATCAGGGCAACGGCGCACCGCGTGAGGTGCGGCCCATCCCTGAATTAGAGGATTCTGAAGATGATCGCGTTCAAGAGAATTGCGTTCGCCAACATGGTTTCATTCGCCCTTCTGGCCACGCTACTGATCGTCGCTAACTAAGGCGGAACGGGATTTCCGGGTCCGCGGCGCTGTCCGTGTTACTGGGCGAGAATGATGCTGCGGTTGCTGCCGATGCCGTCTGGCACCGGAACGTCAGTCAGATCATAGTCTGTGTTCAGGACAAGATGCGGTCCCGCGTAGAGCTCGATCCGGCGCGCGATAATCGCCGTATAGGCGGACTGGTCTGCGATGGGCGCATCGGCGTCGATGTAGAGATGGCTCTGCGGCAAATAGATCGTGCCCTCCAGCACCCGTGCGCCGTCACTCAGGATGGCATAGGGACGCAGTTTCGGGGCATTGCGGCCCTCGAACATCAGGAGACCGGCCAGGGGTCCGTCCTTTGGCGCTTTCATGGATATCGTCGTGTTGGGTCCAAGATAGAGATTGGCTTTTTTGCCCGAAAAGAAGAAGCCGACGTGCTCCGCGTTGACGGTTGCAAAGTCGGCAACATAGAGCGGACCGTCCTTCATGATGTAGACGCCCGGCTCGAACGTCACCTCGGTTGCGCCGCCGATGATCAGACCTCCGCAATAGACGCCTGGACTCAGCACCACTGAAGCGGCATCGAACTTACCGATATCGTCGTCATCGTCGTCGTCGTCCTTCTTGCCTTTCTTTTTCTTCTTTTTGTCGTCGTCGTCGTCCTCGTCTTTGGTTTCCTCTTTCACCAGCTTGTCGATGAACTTTTCGTCGACCTTGAGTTTCTCGTCGGCACCGATCCTCAAATCGGTTTCCGTGCAGCTACCGATGGACGGCGGTGCGCGGTCTGCCAGCGGATCTTCGATCGGCGGACAGTCGGTCAGAGGCTCCGGGTCGAAATTACCCTTGCCTCCGATCTTGCCGCCGGACGTGCAGATGAACTCGGCCTCCAGAAGCGCTCCGTCCTTGGAGACGATGGAGTCCTTCTTCTTCGAATTCGAATAGACGGCGCAGGCATTGCCCGTGAGGCGGGCGTTCTTTTCGAGCGTGAGCGCACCCTTGTGGTTGTCCTCCAGTCCGAGCACGCAAAGCGGCGAGCCGCCGAGCACGCGCGCCACGGCGTTCACGGACACTTTGCTGGGTCCATGGCTGCCAAGAAACAGTTTCTTCGCCTGCTGCACGGCGGACACGGACAGAGACAGCGGATTATCGATGATGTTTGCGGTCACGGTGACGCTGCCGGCGTCCTTGCCGAGGTTCCCGGCTAATGACGAGCTGATTGCCGCCTGAACCTGCGTCTGATTGGTCGTGGCCACATGCAGTTCACGCGCTGCGGCCACCGCAGCGGCGTCAACAGCAGCCTGAAGCCGCTGATGCTGCAGCGAAACATGCGCGTAATCGATGGCGCCACCAACGCCAAGAAGTGCCACCGGCAGTGCAAACGCGGTTATGACGGCGAAATTTCCGCGTGAATCAGCCCAAAAGCCCACAGCTATCAGTCTCCCGCACGAGACTGCCCTTTCATAGCCAGGGCGTAATTTAAATCCAATTTTCTGAATTATTTGCCAATGAGGTTAGTTAATGGGCAAGCCCTGTCGCCGCTAGTGAACAGGCTTGGCCAGGAGCAAAATCCCGAGATCTGATTTCAGAAAGCTGAGGGCTAACGCCGCTGACACTACTTCGTCAGCACGATATTGCCTCCGACCGGGCCGATGCCGTCGGGAACGGGAATGTCGGTGGCGTCATAATCTGCGTTGATGACAAGACGGGAATTAAGATCAACCTTTAACTGGTTGACGATAATCGCCGTATAGGCAGATTGGTCGGCGATCGGCTTCGATGTCCGGATAACCAGTCTTCCTCTCGGCATGTAAAACGTACCAAGCAGGACGCGTGCATTGTTGCTTCTGATCGTATGTTCGCGCAGCAACGGCGCGCTGCGATCCTCGAAAAAGAGAATGCCTGCCAGGTCGCCCTCCTTGGGCGCCGTCAGATGCATGGTCGAGTTGCTTTCGGTCGAAAAAACCGAAGCGTCTCCGACCAGATAGATCGACACGTTTTCGCCAAAGACATTGGCATTCGCGGCAACCTTGAAGGCCCCGTCCTTGATCACGTAGATGCCAGGCTCCATGCGCACGGTCGCTGTCTTGATCTCCAAGCCGCCGCAATAGACGCCGGGATAGATGGTCTCATTGGTGCTGCCGCCTTTGATGGAGCGGTTGTTGTGGTCGCACCCGCCGTAGCTCGGCGGCTTGCGCTGCGCCAGAGGATCCGGAATTTTCGGGCAATCGGTGACAAAGCCTGGATCGAAGTGCGAGTCCGCGCCATCCGCCCCACCGGCAGAGCAGATCAGCTCGGCCGTCATCTGGCTCGACCCCGATGCAACAATTCCGTCCTCGTCGACCGAGTTCGAGTAGACGCCGCACTGGTTGGCCAGCATTTCGCCTTTCTTGGTGGCGTAAATGGTTTCGGCGCTGGATTCATCCAGTCCAATCACGCAGATCCGGCCACCGCCCGCGGCACGCGCCGTCGCACTGACGCTGATCGTCGGCGGCCCGCCCATGAAAAGATTGGCGAAATAGGACTGCCCGGGCTGCGTGGCGCTGACCTCGACAGATCCGCCATCCTGGCCCACTTTCGCTGACACGGAGATTGGCTTGTCGCCTGCTTCCCGATTGGCCTGCGCGGTCGCCTCTGCGACCGCCGTGATTTGACTTTCCGAGGCATTCGCAAGATAGAGCTCGCGCGCACCTGCAATGGCGGCCGCATCCGCTATGCCCTGCAGATTCTTCTTCTGCCCCATCCAGGCGTTGACATCGAGCGCCAGCCCGGCGCCAGCCAGCAGCACGGGAAGCACCAGTGACGCCATTACCGCGAAATTTCCGCGTGTATCAGTCCTAAAACCCACAGCAATCAGTCTCCAGCCCGAGACTGCCCTTTCCTAGCCCAGGATCATTTAAATCCAATTTTCTGAATTTTTTGCCAATCAGCCTGGTTAATGGGCAAGGCCTAACGCCGCTTATGCTTGAGCATAGTTGAGCACGAGTTTCTTCTGACGCCTAACCACGGGAACGCTGATCGATACGCGGAAGCCGTCTTCGCCCTCATCGTGGCCTTCAATCTGCCAGCCATGCAGGTCGGCAATGGTCTGTGCGAAGGCCAGTCCAACCGAGAACTGCTCAGCGCGGGAATCCCAATTCGTGCCAGCAGCCTCTCCGTGCCGCTCGTCGTCCTGCTCCGCAATGCAGGAGCCTTCAACAAATAGCCGCACCCGGGCACTGTCCTGCTCGGCAGCCCCGAACCTGACCAGGACGGACTCAGGCCGGTCCGCCGCAGCGATTTTCACCAGATGCACCAAAGCACGAGACAACAGGTCAAAATCGCAGTCGAGTTCAATCGATTCCGCCACGTTGACGCAATCGAAGGTCGCACCTCCGGTTTGATTCAGTTCTTCGGTTTTGGCCGCAACCTGCGCGACCAGCTCGGAGACCCTGATCATCTGCCGGTTCAGCGCCCGTTCGCCGGCGCCCAGTTCGGCGATGAGGACAATATCGGTCAGAGCGCTCAGCAGCCGCTCACCCGACCCGACAATGCTGTTCATATGCTCGACGACATCCTCGTCCGCCGGAAAGTCTTCAAGCCTGCTGCGCACTATTTCGCCAAACCCGACGATGTGATGCAGCGGTGTTTTAAGCTCGTTCCCCAACCCTTTCAGAAAACGTGCCTTTTCCTGTTTGCGTTCAGTTCCGGACAGGTCAATCGACTCAAGGGCAGTCTCCGCCGCCTGTGCGCGAAGCACGAACTGGACCTGATGCGCGAGAAGCGGCCAGTTCACAGGCTTGGTCACGAACGAGGTCGCACCCAGCGCGTAGGCCCTCGACACGGATCCCGCATCGGCGTTGCTGGTGATAACAACGAGAGGGATTTTTTCGAGATGGCGGTCATTTCGAATGCGCTCAATCAGACCGAATCCGTCCACGCCGGGCATTGCGAGATCAATAAGTGCCAGGTCAAACGGCTCCGCCTTAAGCGTGGCCCAGGCAGTGTCCCCGTCGCCCGCGGTGACAACATCGAACCCTTCCGATGTCAACTGCTCGTCGACAAGGCACCGGATGACAGGATCGTCGTCCACGCAAAGAATTCTGCATGAGAGATTGCGCGCCCACGAGCTACCGGAATGTTCAGGATCAAGGGTCCCAGCCAACACAACCCCCTGACAATTGTTATTGGTGCATAGAAACGGTTTGTACACTGCATAAGTAAAAGACCCGTTATTTCCGATCCTGCGCCGCAAACGAGTTCTTAACCCTGTTTTTGCTTGCCGGGGTGCGTCCGACCGGAACTAAGCCGGCCTTAACCTCGTTCCGCTAGAGTTTCCGCTCAATACGGGGGAATACGGATCGTCAGAAGACCGATCCGATTGCGGAAGACAGGATGGGGCTCAAGCGCATATCAATCCGGTGGAAACTGGCCGCTATCGTCGCGTGCTCCGTGATGCTGTCAATCGTGATCGCGACGGCGGCATCCACATGGCGCGAGACCTCACGCTATTCGGACGCCAAGCGTGCCGAACTGGAGGGCACGGCCTTCGCATTCGCTGCCGGCGTCGCGCAACCGCTCGCCGGACGCGACCGTATGGGTGTCCTGCGCACATTGCGGGCGATCGGGCGCATTCCCGGCATTACATTTGGCGAAGTGCTCGACGCAAACGGGCGCCGTTTTGCAGAACTCGGCGGCGGCGTGGTGCTCGACCGTTCCGGCGGGCGGGCAAATACAGAGCCCACGCCCCTCGATCTTCTGCTTGGCACCGACATCAGGGTCAATGCACGGATCATCAACTCAGGCCGCGAGATCGGAACGCTCAGCCTTCTCGCAGACACGTCCGACCTGCGATCGCGCCTCATGTCAGGCCTGTTCGATGCCCTGCTCGCGGCCCTGGCGGCAATGGTTCTCGGCATCGCGGTGGCCACGCGACTACAGTCGGCCATCATCCAGCCATTGCGCGACCTGACCGCGGCAATGACCCGCGTCCGCTCTACCCATGACTTTACGGGAAGCGTGGAGAAACGGACGGACGACGAGACCGGAACATTGGTCGAAGCCTTCAACGACATGCTCAGCCAGATCCGCGAACGCGACGATCGGATCGCGGAGCATCAGGAACACCTTGAGGACACCGTCGAGGAGCGGACGCGGGACCTGCGTCAGGCGCGCGACGCGGCCGAAGCCGCAAATGTCGCGAAATCGGAATTTCTGGCGACCATGAGCCACGAAATCCGCACGCCAATGAACGGCATGCTGGTCATGTCGGAGTTGCTCGCCACGGCCGAACTGAAACCGCGCCACCAGCGTTATGCCGAAGTGATCACGCGCTCAGGCCAGAGCCTGCTTTCGATCATCAACGACATTCTCGATTTCTCGAAGATCGAGTCCGGCAAGCTCGACCTTGAGATGATTGACGTCAATCCGTCGGACATCATGGACGACGTGCTGAACCTGTTCTGGGAGCGCGCCGCCAGCAAGGGCGTCGACCTGGCCGGCCATGTTGACGCGGCTGTTCCGTCGATGATCGAAGGAGATCCGGTCCGCATCAACCAGGTGCTCGGCAATCTCGTAAACAACGCGCTGAAATTCACGGAGACAGGTCACGTCTTCGTCTCGATTTCGCGCGAGGACACGGGAAGCAGCGTGGGCGGCACAGCAACGTTGCGGTTTGCCGTGAGCGATACAGGAATCGGCATCGCGGAGGACAAGCTCTCCACCGTGTTTGATTCCTTCGCCCAGGCCGACCAGTCTACAACGCGAAAGTACGGCGGAACCGGACTGGGACTGGCAATCTGCCGCCGGCTGGTCGACGCCATGGGTGGACAGATCGTTGTCGAGAGCGTGCTCGGAGAAGGATCGACCTTCAGCTTCACGATCGGAGCACGCAGCGCCGCACCGGCTCCGGCATTGCCACGCAGCGAAAATGCAGCCGTCAAAACCGCGATCGTTGCAGCCGACGGCTCCGGCACATCGAAGTCGCTGACGGCTTATCTGCGTGCGGCCGGCCTGGCAGTGGAGGTCATAGATCCTGAAGATCTGACTTCCGGGCAGACTACGGACTCCGGAGCGGTGTTCGCATCGCCCCGTACGCTGGATGATCTGAGCGCGCGCTCCGGCTGGACCGAGAGGAAGATCAAACCGAAGCTGGTCTGCCTTTCCAAGATCGGCGACAGCCGCGGTGACGCGTTGTTGGAGGATGGCACGGCGCACGACCTTCTGATGCTTCCGCTTGCACGCGACTTGACCAATGAATGCCTGACGCGACTGATCACCGGCGAAGAGCCGGATCGCACGAGATCCACCGGACGTGCCGGGGCAATGGCGGAATTGCCGAGCTTCGACGGTGTCCGTGTCCTTGTGGCGGACGACAGCGCGGTCAACCGGGAAGTCATCATCGAGGCTCTGGGCCGGCTCAATGTCGAGGTTCACACGGTGGAGGACGGCAAGGCTGCCGTGGACACCGTGGCGCGGGAGCGCTTCGACCTGGTATTCATGGACTGCAGCATGCCGATCATGGACGGCTTCGAGGCGACACGCCGGATCAGGCAGGCCGAAGAGACCTCCGGCGCAGCCCGCATGCCGGTTGTTGCGCTGACGGCGCACGTCGCCGGCGGACCGGCGAACCAGTGGCAGGACGCCGGCATGGACGATTGCATGACCAAGCCGTTCACGATCAACGGCCTGATCGGTTGCTTCGAGAAGCATCTGGACCTGTCGTCAGTCGGGCCTGCAGAACAGAGCGACATTGGCTCGGCACCTCAGGACGTCCCGCCGGCCGAGACGGTGAGCGAGACCCCGGTGATTGACCCGGCGACGCTCGACGCCATCGGCGGAATCAGCGCCGGAGACGCCGCCGAGCTGCTGGAACGCATCTTCGGTCTGTATGAAAGCCATGCGCCGGAGGCACTGGACCGAATTGAAGCCGCATTGGAAAGTGCGGGCGGTGACGAAATCGCGAACGCCGCGCATGCGCTGAAGTCCCTGAGCTTCAGCGTCGGCGCAACCCGTGTGGCCGTCGCCTGCGGCACGCTCGAGGCCGAAGCCAGAAGCGGCGGCGAAGCCGATCTCGGGTCGCTGACCGCTACGATCAGGGTGGAACTCGATGCCGCCCTTTCCCGGATCGTGGAAATCAAGAATGCCGCTTGAGAATTCAACGGGTTAAAGCGCGGGCCTTTACCGGTTTTTTAGAAAAATTGCATATCGTCTGCCATCTACGCGTGAATCGCGCAAGCGGTGCACACGTGAGGGGCGAGAGAGAGTACATGGACAACGGTGGCACGAGCCGGAAGACGGCATTGGTCGTTGACGACGATCCGATCCTGCGGACGGTCGTTGAGGCGTTCCTGCGCAAATCAGGATTTGACCAGGTCCACGGTGCCGAAAACGGCCGTGTAGCGCTCGACATGGTCGAAGACGCGGACCAGCCGATCGATTTTATTCTGTGCGATCTCAACATGCCTGAACTCGATGGCTTCGAGTTCCTGCGTCTGCTGAAAGAAAGCACGTTCACAGGCCGGATTGCGATCATCAGCGGCGAGCATGACTCGATCGTCGATGCCGCAAACGGCCTCGCGGACTCGCACGCCCTGAACATCGTGGGCACCCTGCGCAAGCCGCTGAATGTGAAGGAACTGGAGAAGGTGGTCAAAAAGACCACAGCCGCTCCGGAAACGAAGAAGAACGAGAAGTCCCTGTTCGTGGCCCCGCAGGACCTGCGGCTCGCCCTCAATAGCGGTCAGGTCATCCCCTACTATCAGCCCAAGATCTGTGTCGCCAACGGCAGGGTCTGCGGCGTCGAAGCCCTGGCCAGGTGGATTCATCCCGGCTTCGGTCTCATCCCGCCAGGACACTTCATTCCCATGGCCGAACAGAACGATCTCGTCGGCATCCTGACCCAGACGATCCTGACCGCAGCGGTTCAGGACACGACCGACTGGTCCGATGCAGGCATCGAGATCGGCCTCTCCGTCAATATCACTTCCGAAGCGCTGGAAGACATCGCATTTCCGGACGTGCTCACGAAAGTGACCATGGCAACCGGTCTGCCGGCTTCGCGCATCACGCTCGAAGTCACGGAAAGCAAGATCCTGAAATGGAATGCGACGGCCGCCGAGGTGCTCGGGCGGCTCAGGATCAAGGGGTTCGGCATCTCGATCGACGACTTCGGGACCGGCTATTCCAACATCGAACAGCTGCGGCAGTTCCCGTTCACCGAACTCAAGATCGACCAGTCTTTCATCCAGAATGCACTGAGCGACAGTTTTTCGAGGGCCTGCGTGGAAAGCAGCGCGCGGATGGGCAAGGAACTGGGCCTGCGGCTCGTTGCCGAGGGCGTCGAGACGGCCGAACAGTTCGACTATGCCCAGTCGCTCGGCATTGACGAAGTCCAGGGCTACTTCATCGCCCAGCCCATGCCTCGCGAGGAATTCCTCAGCTGGCTGGACGACCAGAAGTCACTCCGGCGCCGGATCGTCTGATTTCGACAGTGCAGCCTGCCTGTCCGGACTCAACGGCGACTACAACCTGCAGTAAATAGAATCAAAGTTTCACAACCGGATTTCCGGAATATTCACGGTTGCCCCCTACGCTTGCCTGTGCATTTCGCTGACCGGGACCGTTCGTCCCGGCACGTCAGCTGCGGGAGAATGAGGGAGCAAGCGAATGAGTGATTCCTGCGGGACCGTCGGGTCCGTACTCGTAATCGACAACGATCCTGTGACCCAGGCGGTCGTTGAAGCCTACTTCCGCGCCTCGGGCGCGTCCGACGTCATCACGGCGAGCGACGGGCGCTCCGCGATGGACATCGTCAACGAAAAGGGCGGCGAGATCGGCGTCGTTCTGTGCGATCTCAATACGCCGGATGCCGAAGACTTCAACTTCCTGCGCCACCTGACCGACAGCTCCTACAAGGGACAAATCGCGATCCTCAACGGCGACAGGGCCGCACCGGCGGAGAAGCGCGAACGCGCGGCGGGATCGCCAGCGCTCAATCTCGTGCATTCGATCCGGAAGCCTCTGGACCTCAGGGACCTCGAAGTCCTGACGTCGGCTTCGGGGTCTGATTCCGGTCAGGCAGACAGCGATGAGCGGACCTATATCGTTTCGCCGCAGGACCTGCAGCTCGGGCTGAATTGCCGCCATGTGGTCCCGTACTACCATCCCAAGGTCTGCGCGGTGAGCGGCAAGGTCATTGGCGCCGAGGCGCTGGCCAGATGGAACCATCCGGGCTTCGGCGTGATCTCGCCTGCCCATTTCATCCCGATGGCCGAACAGAACGACCTCTACGGCCTGCTGACGGAGACCATGCTGACCGCCGCCGTCTATGACGCCGCGCACTGGCGTGAAGAAGGCATCGAGGTTGCCCTGTCCATCAACGTGACATCGGAGGCGCTGGACGACATCGCGTTCCCCGATGTGCTGACCAAGATTGTCGAAGCCGCGGGCGCGGAAACGTCCGACATTACGCTGGAGTTCGGCGAAAGCCGCATTCAGACCTGGTCCGCCGATGCCGCGGCAGCGGTTGGCCGGCTGCGCGGCAAGGGCTTCGGTGTCTCGATCGACGATTTCGGCACCGGCTATTCCGACATCCAGCAACTGCGCGGGTATCCGTTCACGGAACTCAAGATCGACCAGTCGCTGATCCGCAAGTCGGCGACGGACCTGTTCGCGAGGGCAAGCGTCGAGAACAGCGTTTATCTCGGCAAGCAACTGGGCCTCGAGCTCGTCGCCGAGGGCGTCGAAACCGGCGAAGAGTATGAGTTCGTGCGCGGGCTTGGGATCGACATGGTCCAGGGCTACTACATCGCCAAACCGATGCCGGCGGCCGAATTCGAGTCCTGGCTTCGGGGTCAGGAAACCCTCAAGCGCAGGACCGCCTGACCATTGCGCCGGACCGGCGCTGCATCGAATTCACAATCGCAAAAACGCGACCGCCCCCGGCCGGGTTGGACCCGAGCCGAGGGCGGCGCGACTAGGAAGGATCGTGGGTTGCGTCACCCGCGTTTAGCGGACGCGACGGATACCCCGGTGCCAACCGTGGTAGTGGCACTTCACACGACGGTGGAAGTGGCGCCGCTTGCCCTTCCACTTGTGGAAGTGGCACTTCCTCTTACCGTAGTGGTACGCAGGATAGTAGTAGTGATCCGGGTAGTAGTTGAAGTAGACACCACCCCAGTGATGCTTGTGCCAGTGGCGCTTCTTGCCGCCGGCGTCGGCGTCACTTGCCGTGGCGATAGAGCCGAGGCCGACGATCGTGACGATACCGAGGGCCTGGGCGGCGCGTGACAACGCCTTGGACGTGATGATGTTGGTCATGGTCTTACTCCTCTGTTGGTGTGGAGCATCGGCCGGTTGATCAAAAAGCTTCTGTCAAATAGTGCCGTGCTCACGACGGCTCAGATGGGGCGGGCCGGTTAGAAAGCCGTCAAACGGCCCGTGAAAAGACCGTCAAACGATCATCAGAATCCGTTATTCGGAGAAAAAATTGACGGTGCGTGCGGAAAGTCACAGGGGAAATGTGGTATTAATCACAAGGTCTTGCCCGGACCGCCGCCGGAGCCGGACCCCGACTGGCTCGGGGACGGCGATCACGAACAGAAGAGAATGAACTGCGAGGGACCCTAAGCCTTCTTCAGGCGGGTGCGGCGGAGCTGGCCGGCGGCATCAAGGATCGGATAGGCGACGGACGCCAGATGCGAGTTGATGCGCTTGAGGTCGCGCATGATGTCGATGTGGATGGCGCTGGTTTCCACACTTTCGATCCGTCCGCCGCGCAGCCGGTCGAGGTGCGACTCCGTGCTGTCCAGCTCGATCTGCCTGAACGCGTCCTTCCGCAGCAGTAACTCGCGCGCTGCCTCGACATCGCGTTCCATGAAGACCGAAAGGGCAAGCTGAACGGTCGCCAGCACGTAATCATGCATCTCGCGCAACTCGTTCATGCCCTCTTCCGAGAAGCTCTTGCGCTGCTTGATCTTGGCGAGTGCCGAGTCGATCAGGCTCTTCTCGATCGTGTCGCCGATATTCTCCAGGTTGGCGACAAACGCGATGATTTCGAAACACCGCGCGGCCTCGCCCTTGTCGAGCTGCTCGCGGCTGACGCCGGTCAGATAGAGCTTGATCGCCTCGTAGAGCCGGTCGACCTGGTCGTCCATGCTCTTGATCGTCGAGCACAGCCGCTCGTCATTGTTCTCCAGCGCCTCCATGGCCTGGCGCAGCATGGAATCCACGATGTCGCCCATGTGCAGGGTCTCCCGCGCGGCAAGCGCCAGCGCCACGGACGGCAGCTCGCCCGCGGTGTCGTCGAGATAACGCGGCTCGCCTGGTTCATCGCTTACCGGCTGGTCGGCAACAATCCTCTCCGTGAGCCTGCCGAACGGACCGGTGAGACCGAGGAACACGATTAGCAGGCCGATGTTGAAGCCGATATGCAAAAGCATGGCCTGGTAGCCCGGTTGCTCCGTGACGCTCTGCAAGAGCGGAATGACGTATCCCAGCAAGGGCGCCGTGACGGCCACGCCGATAAAGCGGAACATGAGATTGCCGAGCGCGATGCGCAACGCGGGCGGAGACTGCCTGAGCGTGATGACGAAGGCCGGGATCGCCGCCCCGGCATTGACGCCAAGCACGAGCATGAGGGCCAGCGGCAGCGCGATGACGCCCGCACCTGTCATGGACGCGATGAGCAGGATGACCGCAAGGCTCGAATGCGCCAGCCAGGTCGTGATGGCGGCAACCAGGATCGCGAGCAGCGGCTCGTTCCCCAGAGCGGAGAAGACCGTCGCAAGCAGCGCACTTTCGCGCAGGGACCCGGCAGCGTTCGAAAGCAAGTGCAGCGCCAGCAGCATCAACCCGAGACCCAGCGCGATCCGGCCGAACTGCTTGACCTTGGCCGAGCGTTCGTAGAACGAAGCGTGGATCACAAACCCCACGAAGACAAAAACCGGCCACAGCCCGGTGATCTTGAGCGAGAACAGCTGCGCGACCAGCGCGCTGCCGACATCGGCGCCGAGCATGATGGCGAGGCCGGCCGGCACGTCGAGCAATCCGGCGCCGGCAAAGGACGCCGCCAGCAGCGCGGTTGCCGTCGAACTCTGCAACAGGCCTGCCGACGCCAGTCCGGTCGCAGCCGCCCTTACCCGGTTGCGGGTCGCGGTCGCGAGCATGGACCGGAGTTCCGCGCCGAACGCGCGCAGAAATCCGGTGCGTGCCATGCGGGTGCCCCAGAGCAGCAGGGCGACGCTGCCTGCAACGGTAATGAGCAGTTCGGTTCCTGACATCGTTCAAGCAAATCCTTGTCTAATGTCCGCGACCGCCGCTAATGACCCAATTGATGGGCCAAATCGTGACGTCAGGCCGGCCAGGGCAAGGACCAGGTCTTGACGTTGGTGAAGCTCTTCATGGCTTCAAGGACGCCTTCCTTGTAGCCAAGGCCGGAATCCTTGATCCCGCCGAACGGCGACATCTCGATCCGGTATCCCGGTACCTCCCAGATGTTGACCGTGCCGACATTCAACTCCTCGATGAACCGCGTGATCACCTTGAGGTTGTTGGTGCAGACACCGGAGGAAAGGCCGAAGGCCGTCGAATTGGATTTGGCGATGATGTCGTCGATATCGCTGCAGCGAATGACGGGGATCGCGGGGCCAAAGGTCTCCTCGCGCACAAGCTCCGACTTGTAGTCGACATTATCGACAACGGTCGGCGGGAAGATCGCGCCGTCGCGGCCCGGATCGTGGAGCACATCAGCGCCCTCCTCCGAGGCCTTCGCCACGCGCGCCTCGAACAGCTTGGCCGCGTCCTCGTTGATCACCGTGCCGAGATCGGTCTCGGGATCCATCGGATCGCCGAACTTGATCTTCTTCGCCTTTTCGACGAGCAGCGGCACGAAACGATCGGCAACCGACTCCATCACCAGGATGCGCTTGACGGCGGTGCAGCGCTGGCCCGAGTTCTTGGTCGCACCTGCAACGGCCAGCTCCGCAGCCTTGTCCAGCTCACTGTCATCGAGGTCGTCCATGATGATCAGGGGATCGTTGCCGCCCAGTTCCAGCACGGTCCGGCGGTATCCGGCTTTCTCGGCGATCAGCTTTCCGACCGGCACGCCGCCCGTGAATGTGATCAGGTCGATGTGCTCGTTGGTGATCATCTCAATGCCGATGTCCTGGGGCAGGCCCGTCAGGACGGACAGCATCTCCGGCGGCAGACCCGCCTCGTAGAGGATGTCGGCGAGCAGGAGCGCGGTAAGCGGCGTCTGTTCGGTCGGCTTCACCACCATGCAGTTGTTGGTAGCCACGGAGGGCGCGATCTTGTGCGCCACCATGTTGAGCGGGTGATTGAACGGCGTAATCGCGCTGATCGCGTTCAGCGGCTCGCGCATTGTGAAGATCTTGCGCGCCTTGCCCTGGGGCGTCAGATCGCAAGAGAAGATCTCGCCGTCATCGATGATCGCGAGCTGGCCCGCCAGGGTGAACACGTCATAGGCCCGGCCGCATTCGTAATAGGAGTCCTTCTTCGAGATGCCGAGCTCGGCCGTGATCACATCAGCAAGCTCCTCCTTGCGCGCCGTAATCAGCTCCGCCGCACGGAACAGGATCTGCTGGCGCTCATAGCGGGTCAGCTTGGCCTTGTAGCCGGCCGCGATGTCAAAGGCTTCACGGGCGTGTTCCGCCGTGCCCGCCGGGACTGTCCCCGCCACACCGCCGGTGTAGGGGTTCATGACGTCGATACTGGCATCCGTATCGACATGACGCCCGGCGAGCCGCATCGGCTCGTGACGGACGGTGCTTGTGGCTTCAGCGAGGCTCATTATCACTGTCTCCTATTCAGCGGCTGCAACAACTGCTGCGCCCTGCGCATGGTTGAGCGCGATATCGAAAGCGTCGAAATTCCGGATCACGCGGTCCGGTGAAATTCCGGCGACCTTCCGGTTGACGATCATCGGGACGGCCTGGGTCGACAGCCCGCCGTGCGAGCGCAGCGGCTCCTTCAGGGCAGAGAGATCATGTTTCTCCGGGCTGGCGCCGACCGCCTTGTCCCGCGCCGAGATCACAATGATGTCGCCTAGCCGGTCTTCCGGCAGCTCGAAGCGGCTGCACCCTTCGGCACCGGTTCCGGCCCATTCGATTCCGTCCACCACCGAAAGCCTGGCACAGATGTCGGCGGCATCGGTTCCGTCCGGAAGATAGGCCGTGGCAAAACCGCCGAGCGCGCCGTGATGGACGACGTAAGGATCCGTGATCGGCAGGATGACGCGCGCCCTGCCCTCGCCCACCAGATCATCAAGGATGGTCTGCAGGTAAACAACGTCGGGAGAACCGTCGGCCTTGTGCATCGGGTTCATGCCGTGATCGGCGGTCAGCACGACGACGGCGCCGAGCGCGTCGAGCTTCGCCCAATAACCGTCCATCATGGCGTAGAAGTCGTTCGCCTCCGCATCCCCCGGAGCGTATTTGTGCTGGATGAAGTCGGTGGTCGACAGATACATCAGGTCGGGCCTGCGCGTTTCCAGCAGCTTGACGCCCGCCTGGAACACAACCTCGCTCAGGGCGCCGCTGTAGACATCCGGAACTTCGCAACCGATGAAAGACTGCGCATCGTCAATACCGTGTTCGGCAAGCGTAGTCGCATTACACTTTTCAGACGAGAAACAGACCGCGCCGTCTTCGCCGTAGGTCAGGCCATCGCCCAGAAGCTTGCGCAGCTTGTCCTTGGCCGTGACAACAGCGATCCTGGCACCGGCCTTGTGAAATGCGGCCATGATAGTGCCGGCCCGCAGGAATTTCGGATCGTTCATCATCACTTCTTCATCGGCCTCACGGTCGTAGAAGAAGTTGCCGGAAATGCCGTGCACCGCCGGCGGACGGCCGGTGACGATCGAAAGATTGTTGGGATTGGTGAAGCTCGGCACGACGCTGAGAGCACCGAGATCGCTGCCGGTGTTCAGCGCCTGCGCGGTCCAGGGCATCACGCCGGCCGCAATCGCCTCGTCGATATAGGCGCGCTCGCTACCATCCACGCAGACGACGACAGTGGGCGTGTCAGGCCAGTGATAGTCACGCCCGTTGGCGGATACGGTTCTTTCGGTCATTGGGGTCGGGATCCTCGGTAATTCGGTGCTTCAGTTTTACGGTCCGTCATACCCGTGCAGGCGGGCATGACAATACTCTTATTGGTTCATCGCGCGCGGCTTCGCGGAACTACGCGACATTTGTTTTCTTCATCTCCGTCAGCGTGTCGAAAAGCCGCTCGCAGAAGGCGTTGCAGGCTTCCAGATCATGGGCGGCCGACAGGTAAAGTTTGGTTCCCATGGGATTGAGGAAGATGCCGCGCCGGAACAGCCCGAGCATCATCGCACTTGCCTTGGCCTTGTCGCCGCGCGCGGTGCCCCGGTAGTTGACCGGCTTCTCATCCGTGAAGACAACCTGCGCAAGCGGACCGCGGCCGATGATCTGCGCCTGCTCGCCGGCCGCAATGAGCGTTTCTCTCAATCGGCCGCGGAACATCTTTCCGAGAGCATGCAGGTCCCCGTAAAAATCGTCCTGCCGGTAGACCTCAAGTGCGGCCCCGGCGGCTGCCATGGAGACCGGATTGCCACCGAGAGTCGACGCCATCCAGACATAATCCTCGCGCCCGATGCGATGCTCGTTCACCCATTCCATGATGTCGGCGCGACCGCCGAACGCACCGACCGGATGGCCGCCGCCCATGGCCTTGCCGTATGCCGCCAGATCCGGAATTACGCCGTAATACTCCTGCGCCCCGCCATAGGCGAGACGAAAGCCTGTCACGACCTCATCGAATATGAGCAGGACGCGATGCTCGTTGCAGGCCTCGCGGATGCCTTCCAGAAATCCTTCGACCGGCGGCGTGCAACGCTGCAGCGGCTCCATGATTACCGCGGCCAGGTCGTCGGCATGGCTTGCGATGATGCGCGAGGCGGTCTCAAGATCGTTATACGGCGCAACGAGAATGTCGTGCTCGGCGGACGGCGTTCCCGCGCTCGTCAGTTCGGGCCTGGGATAATCCGCCTGACCTTGCGGAAACAGGCTGGTCACGCCCGCCTCGTTTGCGCCGTGATACGCCCCTTCAAACTTCAGAATGCGGCGGCGACCGGAGAATGCCTTGGCCAGCCGCATGCAGTACATCGTCGCCTCGGTGCCCGACGCACAGAACCTGAGCTTCTCGACGCCCGGGCAGGCAGAGACGATTTCTTCCGCCACCTCCAGCGCCTTGTCATTGGCAAAGGCGAAATTGGAACCGCGTGCGACCTGATCCGTCACCGCCTCCACGATTTTCGGATGCGCGTGACCCGGCAGGCAGGATCCCCAGCCGATGGAGAAGTCGAGATATTCCTTGCCCGAAGTGTCCCAGAGGCGGCAGCCCTCCCCCCGGTCCATGACGACGATCTGATCGGCCGGCAGTCCGAACTCGCCGTTGGAAATACCCGCCGGGAAGACAGCGAGCGCCCTTTGACCGTGGCCTGGCATTATTCGGCGGCTCCGGCGGTCCGGTGCCCGGCAGCGCTGCAGTCGCTCACACCCATGGCCGCAAGCACCTCCGACATGGCGTCGACCAGCCCCTGCATGACGTGCTCGTCCAGATAGCCGATGCATCCCAGACGGAAGGTTTCAGCCTCTGTCAGCTTGCCGGGATAGATGACGTATCCGCGCGTCGCCAGCTCATCGTAGAACCGATCGAAATCGAAGGCCGAGTCGGCCGGGCTGTAAAAGGTTGTGATCACCGGGGCCATCTGTTCGTCGGCGAGCAGTGTCTCGAAGCCCATGGACCTCATGCCTGACAACAGCACCTCATGATTGCGCCGATAGCGGGCGTTTCGGCCCGCCACGCCGCCCTCTTCCTCGTGCTGAAGCAATGCTTCCCGGAACGCCGCAATCGTGTGGGTCGGCGGCGTGAAACGCCACTGCCGGGTCTTGTTCATGTAGACCCACTGATCATGTACATCGAGACTGAGGGAATGACTGTTGCCTGCCGCGCGTTCGATCGCATCCTTCCGGGCGATGATGAAGCCGAAGCCCGGCACACCCTCGATGCACTTGTTCGCCGATGAAACCATCACGTCGAAGGTGACCTCGCGGGCGTCAAGCGGTATGGCCCCGAACGCACTCATGGAATCGATGATCAGCCGGCGTCCGCGCGCCGCGACGATGTCGGCGATCTCTTTCACGGGATTCAGCACCCCGGAACTGGTCTCGCAATGGACGATGAATATGTCAGTGATGTCGTCGTCGTCCGCGAGGATCAGGTCGATGTCGGATGGCACCGGCGGCTCGTATTCGCCCGTGTGATGGGTGACGTAATTCCGACCGAGATAATCGAGGATCTTGGCGGCGCGTTCGCCATATGCGCCGTTGATCAGGACGAGTGCCTTACCGTCCCGCGGGATGAAGCTCGCCATCGCCGCCTCGACGGAAAACGTTCCGCTGCCCTGCATCGGCACGCAGTCAAAGTCATCACCGCCGTTCGCCATGGCCACCAGCCTGCGCCGGATGTCCTCGGTAATGTCGCGGAACGCATTGTCGCGCGAACCCCAGTCGCGCAGCATCGCCTGCTTGGTCCGGATGGATGTCGTCAGCGGCCCGGGTGTCAGAAGGTAGGGCTCTCCCCTGGCCGGACGGGCGAAAGGGGCACTCTGACCGGTTGCATCATTGGCGATTTCGGCTGGCATCGACGGCTCCATCACTCCATTCGGTTCTGGATCAATCTTTGTTGTCCTCCATTTGGTATGGGACCCGTCGAACGATAAATCAAATCGTTAATTCCGATGTTTTGTATTTTCTGAATTTATATATTCGAATCGATGTCCCAGCGCCCCATGAAACCCGGATTACACAGTCCATTCATGACAGTTTGGCGTCAGGCGGTGAGCGGCCGAAATCCGTTTGAAACGCCAGATTGATGTCAGCGCCCGAGAAACCGGTCCAGAACGTTCTTGAGCAGGGTCGAGACATCGTTCTTGAATCCGTTGTGCGGCAGGCTTCCGCAGAACGTGATCGAACCGGTTGAGAATACGGCGCCGCCGCCGGGAACCTCGAAATAGACAAGGTCCGCCCGGAGCAACTGCTCCAGAGGCTCACCAGCCCAGTTGGTCAGGTGGGTGAGCTGCTCTTCCGGCACGAGAATGAAACTCTCTCCATGTCCCTCGGAGCTGGCGAGGATGACCGCGTCATCCGGCGTTCCCAGCCGCGTATCCGCGCGGTCCAGTTCGAAGCCCGCCGCCCCGCCGCCGCTGAGACCGTAATCACCGATCAGGTCGCCGTCGATGCCGGCAAACACCCATTCCGCGACAGAGGCGTCGCAATCCGGGTTTCGACGATAATGAGAGCCTTCGAAGAGCCCTTGAGCGGAAAATCCGACACCGACCAGTTCCTGAGGCGGCCTGCCGCTTCGGCGCCAAAGACCGCCATAGGCCCCGTCGAAGGCGTTGTAATATTCACCCGGCTCCGATGCCCAGGCACGAATGCCGCTCTCAGCGCGGCGGATTTCGATGGCCCCGGGCGCCTCAGCGTGCAGCGCCACCCGCCAGTAGAAGCCGTTGCCGCCGAGATAGAGCAGGTTCCCGCCGTTGTCCCGGTAGTCGCGCATGGCATCGAGTGTTTCCGCCGTGTGATACTCCGGGTGCGTCGTGGTCGACACCGCGCGGTACCCTTCTAGCGCAGCCAGCCCGTCGTCATGGAGTTCCTGATCCGTCACCACGTCGCAGGGAACGCTCATGGCGTGCAGCCAGGCAATCAGATGAGTGTCGGCCTGGTAGTGCCGCAGGCCGGACCCCTCCCCCTCTCCGAATGTGAGGTAGCCCGGTCGCATTGTGAAAAGCGGCCGGCGGTGCGATGCGTGGCAGATTCCGGATCCATCGCTGTGGAAGTTGTATGTGGAAAGACCGTACTCACCGTGTTCCGCCGGATTCCACGGATAGGCGTTCCAGTCGGACATCCTGTCCTTCCAGGAGGCCTCAAAATCGTGCCGCGCGTGGTTGCCATAGACGACATAGGTGAATGTCGGGATCACGACGCATAGCTCCGCCGAACGCTCGCCGAGGGGCGGACAGACGAAAAACGGGATTGCGTCCTCGGCGTCCCCGCAGGTGATCCGGGCCGCGTAGGCGCCCGAGGCGAGGTCCTTCGGGATCGTGAAGGTGAAATCGGTTTTCCAGCCGAAATCGTAAATGTCGTCGTCGTGGAAGTGGATCGCACCGTACTGATCAGGCGCGTGCCTCCAGCACATTTCGCTCGCGTCCCAGTTCGAGCCGGTTACGGCGCGAGTGGGCAGATTGATGAGCCGGCCGTCGAGTCCAGCAGGCCCGACGTCGATAATCGCCGTCGTGTCGATGTGTTTGGAGAAATCCCAATGCGCCACCACGGCATCTTCGTTGGGATAGGGGCTGGCAAAGACAACCGGAGCTTCGATCTTACCGTTGAAGTGATCGACCGCCCGGCCGCCTTCCATTGCGGCGGCAATCATGACCGGTCCCGATTGCTCAAGCACAAAGGGATCAATACCAATAGACGCGCTGACCGGTCCCGTCGCCGTACCCCTTATCTCAGCGTGGCCTGCCGCGAGCGACTTGGTCGAGGCATCATAGGAAAGCCAGACGATGTACCAGCGGCGGGCGTGCAACGGCACGCCGGTGGTAACCACATCACCGGCCACTACGCCACCGGCCGACCCGTCGGCTCCGATCATCAGGGTGGCACCGCCCACCGAGAGGATCGCCTGCTCACCCTTATCCGGCGCCGTCGGCCAGATGGTCGCCGCCAGCGTGAAGCTGCCATCGCCACCTATGCTCACGCCCTTGTCGATGCGGGCATAGGAGCCGGGATGGAATTCCTGTATCCGCGACGGATACTCTCCGGCAAACTCCGCCGCGACCTCCTGTTCGACAATCCCCGGACCTTCCGGATTGGGATCGGCACAGATCACGCGCACGAGCCGGGCGCGGAACGGCTCCCCGGACCGGCTCGAAACCTTGAACCCGATCGTGTCGCCCGGACGGCCTGAAAGGCGGTCAGCGTACCCGATCAGCGGAATGTCATTCGTGTCGCTCATCAAACCTCAAAACGCCCGCGGCCCGTAGACCAGATCCGGAAGGAAGGTCACCCAGTCGGAGAAGAACGCCAGCAGCAGGATCATCAGTACATAGGGCAGAAGCAGGGGCAGAACGCCCAGTGAAATCTCCTCCACCGAGATATTCGTGATTCTGGCCGCCACGAAAAGATTGATTCCGATCGGTGGGGTCAAAAATCCGATCTCGCAGGTCATCACCGTGAAAATGCCGAACAGCACCGGATCAACACCAAGGCTGGTGACCAGCGGCAGGAAAACCGCCGTAAAGATGATGATCTGCGGAATGCTCTCCAGCCACATGCCAACGATGATGTAGAAGACCCCGATCATGAGCAGCACGAGCCAGGGGTGTTCCTTGAACCCGGCAAAGAGATCGAGAATGGCCAGCGGGATGTCGAACAGGGTCACCAGTTGCCCGAACGCCTTGGTCGACCCCAGGATGAAAAGCACGGTCCCAATGACGATGGCCGTGAACTTGAAGGCGGCAAGTACCTTGGCCCAGGTCAGTCCCCGGTAGACGAACAATCCGACAAACAAGCCGTAAAACACAGCGACGCCGGCGGCTTCCGACGGCGTGAATACGCCGGTGTAGATGCCGCCGAGGATGATGATCGGCGCGAAGACCGCCCACTTGCCATCCCACAACGCGCACATGAGCGGGCGGAACGAGAAACCCTCTCCGGTCCCACCGTAGTCGTTTTTCGCGGCAATGAAATATGTCACGCCCATCAGCATGAGGCCGAGGAAGATGCCGGGAACGATGCCGGCCAGGAACAGTCGCGGAATGGATTCATCGGTCACGAGCGCGTAGATGATCAGAAGATTGCTCGGCGGAATCATGCTGCCGAGCGCGCCGGCCGCCGCCGCGATCGCTCCGGCGAACCGGGGTTTGTATTTCTCCTTCAGCATGGTCGGAATCGTGATCGAGCCGATGGCCGCCGTGGTGGCGGGCCCTGATCCGGACAGGGCGGCGAAGAACATGCAGGCGACCACGGTCACGAGCCCGACGCCGCCCTTATAGGCGCCGACCAGCCTCTGGGCGATGGCGATCAGCTTCTCCGACATTCCGCCCTGCTCCATGAACTGCCCTGCGAGGACAAACAGCGGAATGGTCACGAGCGGGAACGGCTCGAAGGCGGTCCAGGCGGACTGGGCCATCAGGGTCAATGGGATGTCCGCGATCAGGATTCCGACGATCGTGGCAATGCCCGCGGCGAACGGAATCGGCACCCCGATCGCCATCGTGAAGACGAACACGACCGCCATGGCGATGGGCCCGTTCACAGCGGTAGTCCTTTCCAGCCGTCATTGCGCCAGCGCCAGTAAACCTGCGCGATGCGGAACAGCATCAGGAGCAGCGCCAGCGGCAGGAACAATTGGACCCACTTCTGCTCAATGCCGAGACCCGGGCTGATGTAGGTCACTTCGAACAGCAGCTTGGTGTAAAGCGTGGTCTGCCAGACCAGGAACACCACGAAACCGAACCACAGGAGATCCGCGAGAACGACGGCCACGACCTGCAAAGGGCGAGGCATCAGATTGACCAGCACAGTGATGCGGATGTGCGCCCGCTCCCTCACAGCCATCGAGGCGCCCAGATAGACGGCAAAGATCATGCCGTAGACGGCAAGCTCTTCCGCCCAGGGGCTGGCGGCGGCGAAGAAGTATCGCAGGATGACCTGCAGCATCACGCAGCAGGAAACCAGCGCAAGGCTCAGGGTGCACAGCACCTCTTCGAAATAGCGGTCAAGTGCAGCTAGCATTGTTGCCCCGCGGGTGAGATGTCGGAAATGAGAGCAGTGATTTCACCGGCGGTCAAACCGGCCGGTGGCGGCCGCCCCGCTCTAATGAGGGAGACAGTGCGCCACCGGCCCGTGCGTCCGCAGGGAGGGAACGGGTCAGTTGGCTGCTTCGCGGATCGCCTTGAGAAGGGCCTTGAAGTCGTCGCCCTTCTCGGCGGCAAACTTGTCCTGGACCTTCAGTGCAGCGGCAATGAAACCGGACTTGTCGACCTCCGTCCGCTTCATGCCTCCTTTTTCGACAAGGAATTTGCGGATGTCGGCAATCTGCGCCGACATTATTTCCTTGTGATGCACGCCGGCCTCTGCACCGGCCTTGATCACGGCCGCCTTCTGCTTGTCATCGAGCTTGCCCATCAGCCGGTTGCTGGCCAGCAGCGGCGAAAAGTACGAGAAGTGCTCCAGGATCGAGAGATGCTTCATGATCTCGTAGAACTTCTGGGACTTGATGAAAGACGTGCCGTTGTCGGCACCGTCGACGGCACCGGTCTGCAGCGCGGTTGGTGTGTCGGCCCAGGGCAGCGGGATGGGCGCCGCACCGAAGGCCTTGAAGGTCTCGATCATGACCTGGTTCTTCGGCACCCGGACCTTCAGGCCTTTCATGTCCTCGACCTTGGTGATCGGCCCGCGGGAGTTGTAGAAATCGCGGTCGCCGACAAATCCGTACGCCAAGAGGTGCACCTTGGTTGCCGCATGCAGCTTAGACGCAAAGTCCTTGCCGATTGGCCCTTCGAGAACCTTGTACGTGTGCGCTTTGCTCTGAAATACATAGGGCAGCACGAACGCATCCATCAGCGGGAAGTGCGGCGAGATATTGTTGCCGGTGATGATGAACATGTCGACGGTGCCGAGTTGCATGGCCTTGAAGGCCTCGTCCTCTGTTACGAGCTGCGCACAGCAGCGCACCTTGACGTCGATTGTGCCGTCCGAATATTTCTCGGCCAGTTCCTCGAATTTGTTGGCGAGGATGGCGTAGGCGCTGGTTTCAGCGGCTGCGTATCCCAGATTGATGGTGACATTGGCTGCGAATGCGGATGTGGCCAACGACCCGGCAAGAACGGCGCCGGCCGCCAACGAAACAAGCCTGCGGAGCGTGGTGGACATGGCTTCCTCCCTAAGCTGCATTTTCCCCAGTTCAAGAGTAGGCCGTTCGCGTTACCCAGTATAATATCAATTGGAGCTTTATTGATGCCGGAGGGGTATCATGAAATTCGGCATGCGCCACATCCGCTATTTCACCGCCGTCGCCGAGGAACTGCATTTCCGGCGCGCGGCCGAACGCCTCAATATCGCGCAGCCCGCCCTGAGCCGCGCCATCGCCCACCTGGAAGCGCAGATCGGCGTGCGTCTTCTGGAACGCACCAACCGGCAGGTCAGCCTGACGCCGGCGGGCAGCGTCTTCCTGAGCGGATGCAGGAGCGCCTTGTCGAGCCTGACCGTCACGATCGATCAGGCACGCAAGGCCCAGCAGGGCGAAAGCGGGCACCTGGTGATCGGATACACGGACTTCGCCATCAGCGGCGAGCTGCCCCAGATCCTGCAGGCGTTCCTTGCCCGATATCCGGACGTGACCGTCGAGCCGACGCATGGATTCACGAGCGACCAGCTTGCCGGCCTGGAAGCCGGTACGCTCGATTTCGGATTCCTCACCGGTCCGACCGAAGAGAACGGCATCGCCAGCCGCACGATTCAGGTCGACCGGCTCGTCGTGGTGCTCTACGAATCGCATCCCCTCTCGGTGCGCGAGACGATTTCCATTCACGACCTTGCCGACGAAGGATTTATTCTGGGCATGCCGGAAGGGTGGATGCACTTTCATAACCACCTCTATGCCCTCTGCCAGTCCGCCGGTTTCGAACCGAACGTAGTGCAGCGTGCGTTCAATTCGGAGGGCATATTCGGCCTCATCGCCTGCCGCATGGGAATCACGATTCTCACCGAATGCGCTGAGAACTACATCCGCAAGGGGCTGGTGATCCGCCCATTGGCCGACAGCACGACTGTCGTGCCGACCGAAGCCGCGTGGAACACAGGCGCGCTTTCGCCGGTGAAGCAAAGCTTCATATCCTTCCTGGAGGAATACGCCCCGGCGTCTCCAGTCCCGGCCTGAGTGGCCGGATTACTGCCGGGCGAGCGCGGCGAGCAGCGCGCGGATATTGCCGCCGCGCTTCTTCATGAACCGTTCGAATTCGCTGCGCAGGAGGCCCCTGAGCCAGAAGCCCACGACACGCACGTCGATGACCTTGAAACCGTTGCGCCGTCGCACCAGCCGCCAGCGCACGCGATACTGGGATCCGCTCTTCAGGGTGACCTTGCTGTCGATCATGTAGTGCTTGCCGGCGCGCCAGCTCCGGTCGCCCATCTCGACCTTGACGACCTTGTACTGCCTGGTCTGGTCGGCGAAGTAGTTGGCGACCAGTTTGGCCACGCCGTTGTAGTAGGACCGCCGACGCGACGACCGCAGGTGCGAACGGTAGCGGCCGAGCGAATAGAGCGCGATGCCGGGAACGTCGGCATGCCTGCGCAGGACCGAAAGGAAAGCACTGGGGGACGCCTTGCGTGCCGCGGTCTGAAGACGTGCGGCCACGCGGGTCATGTAGCGGGCCACGGGATCTCGCGAGGCGCGCGTCGCGGCAGGCGCGGGAACGCCCAGGCCGAGCAGGCCGAACGCCCCGGCCGCAGCGATCACGCTACGCCTTGTCAGCCCCGGATTCCTTTCCTGCCGGTTCCTCACCATACCCGTCTCCCCTGACTCGCCACTATACAGCGAGTGGGGCGGCGGGTGTAGACGGTCTCTGCAAGCCTCGTTAACGGGCGGCCGGACCCACCGGAACGGCGCTTACTGCGTCTTGGCGCGGTGTTGTGCCATGTGCCGCGAGACGATGCGGAACCACTCACCGGAATCCTTGATCTTCTTGATTCCGCTGTCCAGCGCCGCCAGGTACTCGCGGCCGCGCGGATTGGTCTTGGCAATCACCGCATGCAGGGTCGCTATGTAAGACAGATGATCATGGAAGGCGACCTTGCCCTTTGCGCCGATCTTGAGGATGGCGCCCTCGGCCGTGTCCGTGGCGAGGACAACGGCGTCATATTGGCCCGCGACCAGCCCCTCGAAGCAATCGGTGGTCTTGCTCGGACGCTTGATAATGATTTTCGGCTCGACCAGCCCCTGCTCCTCCATCATGAAGGTGGAATAGCCGGAGGGGCGGCAGATGGTCTTGCCGAAGAGATCCCTGTGCGTGGCCGGGCGCGGATCGCCGGCACGCGTGTAGTATCCGATGACCTGCTCGTACATGGGAGCCGACCAGTCCAGATTGTTGCAGCGGAACTTGGAATCATCGCTCAACCGGTCGACCAGAGTGCAATTCGGCTTGAACCATGCAATGCCGAAATCGTAGGCGTGATCGCTGAGCAGGGGCTGCAGGTGCGAGCCCCAGTCGTTGATGAAGTCGATTTTGTAGTCCGGCTTGCCGTCGGCGAGTGACAGCGCGACATTGGTGACCTCGGTGAGCATGCCGCCCTGCGGCTGATCCTCGTCCAGGAAAGGCGCCCAGTCGGTTCCGGTGACAACCCGGATCTGGCGCTTGCGGGGCGCCGGCAAGGCGGCGGTGGTTACCGGCTGACGTATGGCCGCAGCGTTGGCGGTGGACGGCACCACATTGTCGATACACGGAATTCTCAGCAACGTGCCGACATGGATCAGGGCCGGGTTCGAGCCGATGACCCGGGAATTCGCGCTGTAGATGAACTGGAAGCCGGACGGAGCGCCATAGGCGCGCCTTGCGATGAGGCTCAGACTGTCGCCGCGGACCACCTGATAGGTGCCGCCGCATCTGATCGACTGGGCCTGCGACTGCTCCGGATTGGAGGTCGCGCCGGCAAGCAGGAAGATGGCGAAGATGAAGACTGAAAGGACACTGAACGATTTCATAACAGACTCGACAAACTGAAATTCACGGATGGATTTTGCTGGGGACGTACTGGATAGCCGCTATCGGACAACGCTTCAGGGCGGGCCGATGGCCGTTCCGCCACCACGATGGCGCCATTCGCGCACTGATGTCATTACCCCCGGTCCTCCGTCACGTCGCGTCAGTTCGCCTCGTCGTCGGTCCTGCCCCACTCAAGGAACTTCCTGAACAGCGCGTCTTTCTGTTCCTGAGTGAGTTCCGGTTCGGAGTCTTCGTTTTCAACGGCCGCCTCGCCGGTCGCGGTCGCGGGACAGCCGGGGCCTTCGCAGCTGACTTCGGACATCGGAATGTTGACGATTCCAATGGATGTCCTGACAACGTAGAAGTTGTTCTCGACCCTGATCAGATCGCCCCTAAAGGTCGAAAATCCGTCTTTGGAAACCAGGACCACGGGCTCCGCCATTGCAGCGGAACTGTAAAGTACAAGGGCCAGACTGAGCGCACGCCACATATCGTTTTCCAGATTCCCCCTCATGCCTCGGCCAGCGGTTCAGCCTTCAAGGGACAAAAGGAGTCTGGATGATTCTCGGATTGCCCCACGACGGTCACCACCGGGCCACAGTTGGCACGTGACGTAAGTGATAAAGCATCCAATTGTGTCAAAAATAAGCGAATATTATGCGTCAAACAGAGACACTTATTGAGCCGCACGCAGCCATCTGGATCAGGACGAGAGTCGTCGTTGCCGATTGACAATGTATAAGTGAACACTTATATGTTTGATATGGAAACCGAAATTTTTCGCGCCCTCGCCGACCCGACACGCCGCAGCGTGTTCGAGCATCTTGCCGATGACGGCGAGACAACGGTCTCGCAGCTGACCGCGGAATTCGAGGTGTCGCAACCGGCGATTTCGCAGCATCTCGGCGTGTTGAAATCGGCAGGGCTGGTCATCGAAAGGCGCGCCGGGCGGAATGCCTACTATCGTGTTGCGCCCGACGGACTGATGCCGCTGTTCGACTGGGCGCAGCGGTATCGGGCCTTCTGGCCGTCCAGAGTCGAGAAGCTCAGGAGTCTGCTCAAGGAGATGGAAGAATGACCCGGCCTCTCGACCAGGATACGGAACCGCACGACGTTCTGACAGATTGCAGGCTCGATGCTTCGCCCGAGACGGTGTGGCGGACCCTGCGGGAGCCGGAGTTCCTGAGCGCCTGGCTCCTGCTGGTCACGGCGATGTCGGAAGACGGGATGGAATTCGAACTCGACGGCACGGAAGCCGGTCTTAGCGCAAAGATACGATGCCGCCTCATTGCCTCGGTGCGCAGTCGCGTCTTGCGCTACAGGTGGGTCGAGGAACCGGCCAACCCGGCCGCGGTCCACAGACCCGATCTTGTGACCGACGTCACGTTCTGGCTCACCGAAACCGAGAGCGGCGGGACCCGGCTGCGGATCGTTCACCGCGCGCTGCCTCAAATGATCCACGGCGAGCGCATGACGATGATGATGTCGGGCGCGGCCAACAGCAATCAGGTACCGGGAGTCCGTCATGCCGCTTGACGGGGACGTCCGGGGAGCCGCCCTCTCCGGTCCAGCGAATCTGGTTCCGATGGTGGTCGAACAGTCAGCCCGAGGCGAACGCTCGTTCGACATTTTCTCGCGCCTGCTCCGCGAGCGCATCATCTTCATCAACGGTCCGATCGACGATGGCGTCGCGGCGCTGGTCTGCGCACAGCTGCTCTTTCTTGAAGCCGAGAATCCGAAGAGGGACATCTCGCTTTACATCAACTCGCCCGGCGGGGTGGTGACCAGCGGGCTCGCCATTTACGACACGATGCAGTTCGTCCGCTGCACGATCTCGACGCTGTGCATGGGAACAGCGCGTTCAATGGGGTCTTTCCTGCTCATGGCCGGGAGCCCCGGCCACCGGACCTGCCTGCCGAACGCCAGCATCCTGCTGCATCAGCCCTCCGGCGGCTTCCAGGGGCAGGCTTCGGACATCGAGCGGCACGCCAAGGACATTCTCAAGGTCAAGGAACGCCTCAACAGGCTTTATGCGCAGCACTGCGGCAGAACCTATGACGAGGTGGAGCGGACACTGGACCGGGACCACTTCATGACGGCGGAAGAGGCCCTTGAGTGGGGCATCGTCGACCAGATCAGCAAGACGCGCGAAGAGGATTGACGCCGCTCCGCCCTACCGGGTGCGCCAGGCCTGTGTGCGCTTGTAGATGCCCCGCGACGCGGCCGCGTGGATCAGGCGCGCCGCAGCATTGGTATAAAAGATCATCATGCCCATCGCGGCAGCCGGCGCAATGTCGCCGGCATCGTCCATGTTCAGCACCGCCACCGATGCGAGCGTGGTGTCCGGACTGTAGAGGAAGACAACAGCCGACACGGTCGTCATGGCGTTGACGAACAGATAGATCGAGATGTCGAGGATGGACGGCGTGCAGACCGGCACCGTCACGCGGGAGAGCACCTTGTAGAACGGCTGCTTGAGCGAGGCCGCCACGGACTCGAACTCCGGATCCATCTGCTTGAGCGCCGTGACGGCGGTGAGATGCGATACGGTATAGAAGTGGGTCACCGTGCAGATCACAAGGATCGCCATGGTGCCGTAGACTGCGTTCAGCGGATTGTTCGGATTGTTGAAGAAGAAGATGTAGGCCAGTCCGAGCACCATGCCCGGGATCGCCATCGGCAGCATCGCGAACATCTGGAACAGATTTCGGATGACCGGAAAGCCTCGCGACTTCTCGACCATGTAGGCGCCGGTAAAGATGACGACCGTGCCGATGACGGCGGTGTAGAGCGCCATGCGGATCGAGTTGAAGTAGGAGTCCCAGCCGCCTCCGTCCATGACGTCAAAGTTGTAGTTGTTAAGCGACAGGCTCAGATCGTAGGGCCAGAATTTGATCAGGGCGGCGTACTGGCACACGCCGATGAGACCGAGAATAAACACCGCCACGCCGCAGCAATAGATCAGCATCAGGCGGTCGAAGCGCCGGTTCGGCGTCGGTTCGTAGGGAACGGACCGCGCCGAGAGCAATGCAACCTGCTTTTTCTGGACGAGCCGGTCGACGATGAACGCGCCGAGCGCGGGAACCAGAAGCACGACGGACACCACCGCGCCCATTGAGAAATTCTGCTGGCCGATAACCTGCTTGTAGATGTCGACCGCGAGCACGTTGTACTGGCCGCCGATGACCTTGGGCAGACCGAAGTCTGTGATCACCAGGTTGAATACGACGAAGGCCGCGGAGATGAGACCGTAGCGCGCGCCGGGGATCGTGACCGTCCAGAATGTCCGCCACGGGCTCGCCCGCAGCGCGGAGGCCGCTTCATAAAGCCTGGCATCGGAAATGCTGAGTGCCGTCTGGATGATGATGAGCGCGTGCGGGAATGTGAAGAACACCGAACCGATCACGATGCCGATGGGCCCGTAAATTGAGTAGCCCAGCAGCAGTTCCTTGATCATGCCCTGGTTGCCGAACAGATAGACCAGCGCAATGCCGGGCAAAAGCGACGGCACCAGGATCGGCGCCATGGCAATGAGCCGGAACGTGCCCTTGAAGCGCATGCAGCTCCGATTGAGGGCATATGCGAACAGAAACGCCAGCGTCACCGTGATGATGGTCGAGATGGTGGCGATCAGGATCGAATTCTGGATCGAGCTGAAGAGCGCGGGCGTGGCGAAGTACTGGCGGTAGTTCGACAATCCGGTCGACACGGACGGCTTGAGGACGACACGGCGAAACTTGTTGCTTGTCAGCTCAACCCAGTCGGTGTGAACAATCAGATCGCTGCTGACCAGAAAACCCGTATCGGTCGGCGCCGTGTTGCGGATGCGGTACTTGGTCGGCGACCTGAAGCTGAAGTCCGGGAACAACTTGGTGACCGGCAAACGTCCGCCGGCAGACGTCACGAGATCGGTCGGCTTGTAGGCACCGACCCTTTCGTTGATCGATGCCGCGGTTTCGGCCTTGCTCCAGCCTTCGCCCTTGTCGACCTGAATCTCGAAGGCCTCGAGACGGTAGCCATAATCTTCGAACGACTTCGAGACCATGGCGTAGAGCGGCAGGACCAGTGTCGCGACCAGATAGAGCGCGATCACCATCAGGTAACCGCACATAACCCATTCATCCCGGCTGGTTTTCGGCCGGATCACCGGCGCTTCGGCCGCCGGGCCGGTCTGGTCCGCGATGCTAGCCATCAGTCCCGTCCGCGGCGTAGATGCGAATCTGGTCCGGCGGCAGGGAGACGACCAGTTTGTCGCCCGCATTTACGCCGGTCCGGCGCACAAGATTGATCGAGAAGTCTGCCGAGAACGTCTGCTCGCCAATGTCGGCAGCGGTCAGTTCGACTCGGAAGAACGACCCCAGAAAGTCCATGGCAGCAACGGTTACTTCGACCGTGTTTCCAAGCTCCGGATTCGTCTCGTGCACGACGACATTCTCCGGACGGACGGCAACTGTCACCTGGGCACCCTGCCCGTAGTCGCCGGTGTCGCAGTCGAGGTGCAGCGCGCCCACGGCGACACGGCCCTTTTGCTCGACCCGCCCGCGCATGAAGTTCATGGTGCCGACGAAGTCCGCCACGAAGGCGGTGCGCGGCTCGCGGTAGATTTCCATGGGCGTGCCGACCTGGTCGATGACACCATGGTTCATGACCACGATCCGGTCGGCCATGGTGAGGGCCTCCTCCTGGTCGTGGGTCACCATGATCGTCGTCACGCCAAGCGTGCGCTGCAGTTCCTTGACCTCGTGCCGGAGGTGAACACGCACCTTGGCGTCGAGCGCGGACAGCGGCTCGTCGAGCAGCAGCAGTCCCGGCGACGTCGCAATCGCGCGCGCAAGTGCGATCCGCTGCTGCTGACCGCCGGACAACTGGGCCGGATACTTGCTGCCCTGATCCGAAAGGCCGACAAGCTCGAGAAGCTCGCTGACCCGCGAACTCACGTCGTTCTTCGAGACTCCTGTGTTCTCGAGGCCGAAGGCAATGTTCTTTGAAACGGTGAGATTCGGAAACAACGCGTAGGACTGGAACACGATACCGAAGTCGCGCTCCGCCGGCGGCAGCGCCGAGATATCGCGACCGCCCTGGTCGATCGTCCCCATGGTCTGGATATCAAGACCGGCGATGGCCCGGAGAAATGTCGTCTTGCCGCAACCGGACGGTCCGAGAAAGCAGACGAACTCGCCGTCGGTAACGTCAAGCGAAACGCTGTCCAGAGCGGTGAAGGCTCCGAACTTCTTGGTCAGATTCGAAATGCGCAGATAGGGCCCGTTACGCGTTTCGTGAGCTGCGGCCGCCTCGCTCATCCCTCGGGTCCCCCACCCAGATCAACAGTGTTGGCCCCCGCTTCTTCATCAATGAGGGGCGCTTGCGAAACCGGCCCCGGCCGCCTCGCGGCGAACCGGGACCGGCAAGCCAGTCGTGTCAGCTTATCAGCTCTTGGGTTCCGACTTCGAGTCGTAACGCTTCTGCCACTCGGCGAGGATCGCCTTGCGGTTGTTCGCGGCAAACTCGAAATCGTTCGGGATCATCTTTTCAAGCAGGTTCGGCGGGAAGTGCTCGACCGGCTTGGCCACGCCCGGCATTGCGACAACGGCGTAGCCGGCATTGTACATCTCGTTGGCCTTCTTCGTGATCGACCAGTCTACGAGCTTCTTTGCAGCCTCGAGCTTTTCGGTGCCGGCGATGATCGCAGTGGCTTCCATGTCCCAGCCGACGCCCTCTTCCGGAACGATAATGTCCAGCGGAGCGCCCTGCGCCTTGGACTTGGCGCCGCGGAATGCGAACGAAACGCCGATCGCGATCTCACCCGCAGCAGCCAGCTTGCACGGCTTCGAACCGGAGTGCGTGTATCGGGCGATGTTCTGGTGAAGCGCGTCCATGTATTCCCAGCCGCCCTTTTCACCGAACATCTGCAGCCAGCTCGACACGTCGAGGAATCCCGTACCCGAGCTGTTCGGGTTCGGCATGATCACGTGGCCCTTGTACATGGGCTTGGTGAGGTCCTTCCAGGACTTCGGCGGCGTCAGCCCGGCCTTCTTGGCCTCGACCGTGTTGTAGCAGATCGATGCGACCCACGCGTCCATGCCAACCCAGGTCGGCGGATTGGACTTGTCCACGAACTTCTTGTCGAGCTTCTCGACGCCCTTGGGCGCATAGGCCTCCAGCATTCCCTCGCTCTTCAGCAGGAGGAGCGAGGTGGCTGCCAGCCCCCAGACCACGTCGGCCTGCGGGTTGTCCTTTTCAGCCAGCAGCTTGGCCGTCACGATTCCCGTTGAGTCGCGCACCCACTTGATCTTGATGTCCGGATGATCCTCGTTAAAGGTCGCGGCGTACTTCTTGAGGTCTTCGGCCTCGACCGCGGTATAGACGGTGAGCTCGGTCTCCGCCAGAGCTGCGCCAAGCCCGAAAGCCAACGCCGATGCTCCGAATACCGCGCCGGACAGAAGACGCTTAAGGTGTCTGATAGCCATGAATTGAGTGTCCCTCTCTGTTTGTCCCCGGACGATTTGACGAATTCGTTCAGTCCGGGTGTTCTGCACCGCTCTGCTGTCTTTTGTTGTTGCCCGCCGTGTTCTCAGATTTCTCGTTCCGGACGAACGGAACTCAAAACGCACCCAGCAGGCAGAACGCCTCTCACAAGCAGTGTCCTAAGGCCGTTATGTGACGGTCTCGTGACACCGGCCGTGCCGCTTGCAACGGCGCTCTTGACGTATGAGAACCTGTCGGCGCAGTATAAATCAAATCGTCAATGTCGATGCTCTTTATAGATCAGACTTATGAGCTATTCGCAACTTCGCGCCTTCCATGCTGTGGCCACTTACGGCGGATTTTCGAAGGCTGCCGCCAAGCTTAACCTCACTCAACCGGCCATATCGGACCAGGTTCGAAAGCTCGAGGAACGGTTCGACGTACTCCTGTTCGACCGGCGCAAACGTCTGGTGAGGACGACGGATCTCGGCGAACGTCTGCTGGAAATTACGCGGCGCATGTTCGAGATGGAAGACGAGGCCCTGGAACTGCTTTCCGAGAGCCAGGCGCTGCGCACCGGCAGCATCCACGTCGCGGCCGATTCGCCGGCCTACGCCGTCAGACTTATCCGTGCCTTCCGGGAGGAGTATCCGGGCATTTCAA
Organism: Hyphomicrobiales bacterium; assembly: GCA_965198845.1. Classification (GTDB taxonomy): domain Bacteria; phylum Pseudomonadota; class Alphaproteobacteria; order Rhizobiales; family JAJFHC01; genus CBDAQD01. The sequence continues at coordinate 2,301,597 of CBDAQD010000002.1, read as the reverse complement.
TTTCACTCGGCGTTTGCAATTCGGAAGACGTCTTGCAACGCCTTCTGAGTTATGACGCGGATATCGGCTTGCTGGCGCAGGCGCCGCGCGACGCGCGCCTCAAGACAATGTCGCTCAGCGGGGACCCCATCATCGCGTTCGTGAGCAGGGACCATCCCCTTGCGGGCAAAAAACAGATCTCGCTCAGCACATTGGCGGAAATGCCGGTGATCATGCGGGAACCAGGTTCGAATACGCGCCGAATCGTCGAACAGGAAGCGGCCAGGGTCGGCAGCCAGTTCAATATCGTGATGGAAACCAACAGCCGGGAAGCCATGCGCGATTCCGCCCTGGCGGGCATTGGTGTCGGCATTCTGTCCAAGCCGGAGTTCGGCGAAGACGAGAGGCTGGTGCCCCTGGAACTCAGCGACTGCAAGAAAAGACTCAGTGAGTCAGTCGTCTGCCTCAAGGAGCGCGCGCATCTGCGGATGGTCAATGCTTTCTGGCAGACCGCAAAGGCGGTTCTGGCAAGCGACCAAAAACCGTCCTAGCCGCTACTGCCGCAGAAATGCGAAAAGCGGATCGAAGTCGCCCTTGCTCTTGCGCAGTATCGAGGTGAACTTCTGCCTGATGAAGGCTGACAGCCAGACGCCCTGAATATTGACGTCGGCAACACGCTTGCGCTTGCCGTTGTAGACCAGCCATTTCACGGGGCTCGCGCGCCGGCCACCGTTATAGACGATGCGGCTGTCGACAACGACGAAACGCTTGCCGCGGGGCCTGCTGCGCACGACCTCTATCTCACGGCCGGCAAAGCTGGATGCGTAATTGGCGAATACGCGCGCCGTAAACTGGGCGACAAGCCGGTCATATTCCGCCGCACGGTTCCGGGGAAGCTTGCGCCGATAGGGGCCAAGTGAACTGCGTGCCACCGACCTGATATTCGAATACCGCTTGATCAGACGCAGGAATGCAGCGGTCTTTGCCTGTTTCGAGCCGCCTGCCCACGCCGCCCGGATAGCCTGATTGCCTGCCTTGCTGGCAAGGGACTCGGCTGGCGAGAGTGCGCTGACCGAGGGGCTGGCAAATGCCAGCGAAAACAGCACTGCCAGTGCAGCGGCCGCAACCCTTGTCATACCGCGATACGACTTACTCTTGCGGTTCTGATCAATCGGCATGATCCCTCCATTGGCGGGTTCTATCTCGCGGCATGGAATGACTGCCGCCTAAGACAGATTGTCTGCCCGCGTTCTGGTTCAACTGCATCCGTACAGAGAATTCGGGTCATGTCCCGCAGTCCCTGCCCTTTCCGAATGCGTACAACGTAACATCATAATCTAAAAAACTGTTCAAGATCAAGTCGTTACAATTTTAATCAAATGTACGCCTTAAGTCGACGGGCGGATCACTTACACATGTTCACTTTTTGCATACGGGATCGTAGATCAACGTGTGTGACGTAAGGATTACAGACAATCGTCTCGATTCGGCCAGTCATCGCGCCAAAACGCTAACGCGTTGGATGCGCGACATCGCCTTACGGTTACACGCAAATGCGTCCGCAACAGGGAGACAACACTCCCGGTTTCAGGTTATTTCTGCTTTTTCAGGCGTCTTGCACGGGCCCGCACCGAGGCGCCCGGGTCCTTTTCGGCGGCTTCAAGTGCCGCCGCGGCCTGCGCCTTGTATTTGGGGCTCCGCTCAGCCACGGCACAGAGCGCGTCCAGCGCCCAGGCCCTGACGAACGGCCGCTGATCCGTGAGAAGAGGTTCGATCCAATCGATCAGATCCGGCGCAAGCCCGGCCTCAATGTCGAGATACCTTATCGACTGGCAGACATGCAGCAGGGTCTCCCATCCCTTCGCATCCCTGACGTTGGCCAGCAACGCAGCCGTCTGTTCCGCAGTCAGTGCTCCTCCGGCTTCTACATGGTGCTTCATGAGCCAGGTCGCACCTCCGGCGATATGGTTCTGGCCGTCTCCGGCAAGCTCGATCAGGGAATCCAGATAGTCGGGCCGGTTTCCGAACAATGCTTCGGCTTCTGAGAGAAGACTGACAGACCGGCCATCATACTCGTTCAGCCAGCCGCGCAAGCTATCGGGTTCAGCAGGCATTGTATCGCTCATTCCGTGCATCAATTCTCGATCGGCGGGACACCGGCCGTCGAGCGAAGCCGGTTGGCGAGCCTTGTCAGGCCGGCAAGCACGCCGTCATTGCTGACGCCTTCGTCAACACCCGGTATGCCATGACGCGCCGGCCCGAATCCGGCAAGCAATCCCGGTTCCATTCCCGAGCGCAACGCAAACGCGCGCCCATCGTGTTCGGCTTTCAGTTGAATGCACTGCTGTTCTCCGGCGCAGTGCAACTCGATAATCCCGGATGTATCGGCAGTGGTAATTCCCACCTCGGAGTCGAGCCCCGAAGAGTCAATCAGGTACTCAAGGCGGAGCGGAAGCTCCACGTCCTCCGTGTCGGTCTCCTGACCGGCTTCCTTGCGCTCGTCGGCGAAGGTACCGGAAAGCACGACACGGATAGTGTTCTTCTCAACACTGAACCGGGCGATGTCCGCCTTGTACCCGACATTGAGATCCCCCCACATCACCCATTCGCCGATGTAGTTGATCGCCGTCCGGTTCAATTCCTCGGCGGACATCGCACGAGCGACTTTTGATCCGTACACAAATGAAAAAGCAATCAGAAGAAGCAGGACAATAGGGTCGGGCGCTCGCAGCTTCGCCTCATGACGAAACCCATCTGCACAGGAAGCAAATCGCCGGCATTCTCGGTCTCTGGACCGCACGCCTGCCGGTTCGCGGCCGTCGTGTCTCATGCGTTCTATATGGTGATCAGCTACGGGAATTAAACTGGCTTCAATGTATGAGCGGCGGTAGACTGGGTGCGGCGCGGGCCAGTGAAACACTGTCCGATGGTCAGAAAACTGCCATTTGGCGATGACCAGCACTGTCTAACGGTCATCAGGCAATTCACCGACCAGGTTAGGGCCTTCGGAGTGGTGGCGCTCCACCGGCCCGCACCTTGCCGTCTACCTGCCCCCAAACATTTGACAGCCCCCTGCCATCTGCCAAATAAGAGTGTGTGCGTGCGTTTCTTCTTGTTGAGGAAGAGATATGGCAACGCAGGTGTCGTCGCATCATCCACACGGATGAACTTCGCCTTAATGCTTAAAAATTTCGAAATTTTGTCAGTATACGGCATCGGTCAATCCATCTGCTTCCGCACCGCACCCCCGAACGGGATTTCGACTCTGGCCTTTGCGGCTCCCGTCTCCGCACTGCCGGAGAAGTCGAACGCGAACTGACCGCCGCCCGCTGCACCACCTATTCCGAATGCTGCCAGCGGAACGCCGACGCTGCCGGACACCGAGACAGTGTCCAGTCCGGTGTCGAAGCCGGTCCAGTCGCCCGCCAGCGTCACCTTCGCGCCGTTGCGCAGCTGAACCTCGACGCCGCCGCCCAGATTGACCGCGACATCCGCCGCCGAGACGTCAGCGCCGGTCGACAGCGTGAAGTCACCGCCATTCTCGAAGTCCCACAGGCCGCCGACCCGGGCATAGGGCCGGACCGTGGTGCCCCGGTGCTCGAAGGTCGTGCCGACCTTGGGACCGAAGGACAGTCTTCCGAGCGTCGTGCCGCCGGAGCCGACCGCCGTGCCGGACGAGTCCGTGTAGCCGTCCCGGTCCATGTCGGCATAGAGAACGCTCACAGCAGGCTCGACCCAGTGGCGTCCCCAGGTGAAGCGCCGGTCGACCCGTGCCTCCAGCGTCACCTGCGCGGTGTTGAACGAACCGGTGGCGCCGGCGATCCGGATGTCGCTGTCGCCGAACTCGTAGAGACCGGCACCCGTCACCCGGATGCCGCCGCCGAGCAAGGTCGAGAAGTAGAGGCCGCCGCCGTAGAAGTCGCTGTCGAGCGAGGCATTGAGCGCGGACGAGTCCACCTCGCCCTTGCGCACGCGCGTGACCGCGCCGAGGGTGGTACTGTCACTGAGGGCATAGCTCACACCGGCCGCCGCCCGCCACATGTGGCCGTCGCGGTCGGCTCCCGACGACCGGTCGCCAAAATCGGTATAGCGCCCCCTCGCCCAGACGTTCCACTTCGACTCAGGTGCGGTCGGCAGATCGGCCAGTCCGAGGACATCCGAGGCGTCCCGCTTGCGCCGTTCGGCCAGCAGCCGCTGCAAGTTGAACGCAAAATCGAACCCGCCCGGCGACGACCGGGCCGATGCAGGCTCGATCGCCGTACGCTGCGCAAGCCCGGGCCCGGTCCGCAACGCCGGCGGTGCGGAGGACACCCCCATCGGCGTCAGCGAGAGCCCGGGCCCAGCCCCGTTATCACCGGTTGCAGTATCGGGGATGCCGTCCGATCCGAAGATCGACGCCCCCACCCGGTTGAAGATCGACAAAAGCGAATCCGCGATCCGCGATTTGTCCGATGCCGTCAGACCGGATGAAGGTTGAACGAGGCCAGTTACGGTCACCAGACCATAGGTCACGCTCTGGATACCGTCTGTCCTCGTGAATTCCGCGATGGAAAACACCAGCGCAGTCCCGTTCACGACGACGGGGACCGACCAGTTGCTGCTGAGACCGGTGGTTGGCACCGACTCCTGAACCAGGACGAAGTTGCTGCCGTTTACCCGTCCGCCCGTGTAGTTCGTGATCGTCCAGTCCGCACCTGCAATCCCGAAAGGCGACCCGTTGATGTAGCGGGAACCGACCATGCTGAACTCGCCGGCGCCCAGGTTTGTCCAAAATTCTACGCCGTTCGTCGGGTTCGCAGGATTGGACGAGCTCGATGAGCAAGTGCCGGCATCCACATCAATCGAGAAGTAGCGGAACTGGGCTGTTTGGGTTTCTCCGGTGAAACAAACGGTCTGCGCCGACGCAGAGCTGACCGGAAACGCCGACATGGCTGATGCCAGTACACTCAGGAGAATGCAGGTGAAGACGAGCCGCGCAAGGCCTCGGCATCCAGTCGGAGAAATATAGCACTCCTCCTCCAATGCGATGGAACTGGACAAGGCGGCTCCTGAACGCCGGACCTTAAGGCGTCCCAAGGTTGATCGTCAGTCTTGCGCGCACCTTGTGCAATTCGATCTCGCCGAGCCTGCCGATCTGGGACGGGCTGGTATGTCCGAACGGGACGGAACCGTAGTTGCCGAAATTCTCGTAGAGGTAGTCGGCGCCGATCGTCACGTCCTCGGAGACCGCCATTTCAAAACCGCCGCCGACAACGAAGCCGACAAGGACTTTGCTGTCGCGATGTTTCTGGGTGGTGGTCTGAAGGGTGACGTCGTCGGTGAGCGTCGCCGTTTCGCGCCAGTCCACGTCGAGGAAACCGACACCGGCGGTGGCAAAGAAAAGCGTGTTGCCGTGGATTATGCCGGCACGGCCGCGGATCGTTGCCTGCCAGTCCATCTCCACCTTGGAGCGGTGCGCGAGCGTATAGGTCTGCAGGTTCTCCGCAATGACGTCCACAGCGGAGACACGGTCGTTCAGGCCCAGATAGGTCCAGTCGCCCTCGATGCCGAAGAGATACGTGCCGTCGCTGACGAAATTGTAACCGGCGTGAAAGCCTCCGATGAAGCCGTCAAGGGTGAACCTGTCCCGCCTGCCGGGCACCGAGACAGGGTCATCGTCGGGATCGGCCGATACGGTGACCTGGTACGGATCGCCGGTGAAAGGAATTGATTCGGACGCGCCGTAACCGACATGCGTTCCGAGATAGCCGCCGAGAAAGGCCTCGACATTGTTTTCCTGCGCGGCTGCCGGCGAAAGCATCGCCGCGAAAAACACGAGCGGCGTCAGGCAAAGTCTCCGGAAACTGCGCGAACGCGCACGGCCCACCGCACAGAGCCCTGCATCGTTCTGTCTCGCTGCTTGTACAAAATTCATCTGGTCGAACCCCCGTAACACTCTGAGACGTGGCAGATATTTGCTGGTGTCCCTGCCTACTGAAAACGGAGAGTCGCGAATTCATCCAGACGGGTGATTCCGCAAAAATTCGCCCGGAGGTGTGGCGCGAAAAGCTCAACTTCTTAACAGGATCTTTCGACGGCGAAATGCTGCAACCGAATGCACAAGCCGTTCACCAATGCGGCATCGATCATCCAAACGGATGACGTAGACCGCGATTTTGTCTCCTACGTGAACTATTGCGACGTTCCGGGAACCACCCCCGGGTCAGTGCGCCGGAAGCGGGTTTTGACGTCGTCCGCGGTGTCTTCACGTGTCCTGCCAGGTGAGGCGACCGGCGCGCTGATATTGACTGTAGGGGCAAATGCGCGATTGGTTACTCAAGGCCATCGAGACAGTTTATGACTGTGTCGGTGACGAATTCGATCATCAAAGAGCCCTGGCGGCCTATAGCCGGGCTGCCGACGATACGGGGCTCTTTCTCGCGGAAATCAGACCGGTACTTGGAGGATTTGGAAACTATCACTATGTGAATATACCAGATGAAGCGGTCGAAGCGATGGTGACAAAGCACGATAGCGCGGCAACGAGCAGCCTGTTCCAGAACATAGCGCTGCTGCCGGACCGGACCCCGGTGTTACGCCGGGTCTTCGTGCCCGACGAGGTTCATGTCAAGACCGACATGTACAAGAACACCAGCGAACCCTGGGGATTTCACAGTGATGGCGCGTCGATCCTGAACCGGGGACCGACCACGACGCTGGTCTGCGGTTTCCTCCGTCATCCGCATCAGTCGGAGGCCGACGAGGAACTGCTGGCCACCATGGCGGTGCTCAACAATCACTATTGCCGCGCCATGACGCTTCAGCACCGGCTCGACAAGCTGGAGCAGGCCGTGATCCAGTCAAGCAACGTGCTTGACCTGATCCAGTTCGGCCTGGTGCTGTACGGCAAGAGGGCCAATCCGGTCTTCATCAATGCCGCCGCCCAGCGCATGATCGATGCCCGCGACGGGCTCGAACTGACGACAAAGGGTCTGAGGATTCTCGACCGTGCTGCAGCGCAGCGGTTCCGCGACATCGTGTCGGTGCTCTACAGAACCGACCTGCCGGCCGATGCAAGGTCGGGCGGCATCGTCAGCGTCTCGCGCATGTATCAGCGCAAGCCGTACAGCCTGATGGTCGTGCCGTTGCGCCTGCAGCGCGAAGCGACCGACATGAACGCGGTCACGGCGGCCATCTTCCTGTTCGACCCGGAAGCGCCGAGGACCACCGCGATCGACATGTTCGTATCGTCCTACGGTCTCACGCAGTCCGAAGCGGAGCTCGCCCACAGGCTCGCCCTCGGTGAGACGCTCGACTCCGTCGCGGAACGGCGGGGCGTGACCCGGAACACGGTCAAGACACAACTTCAATCCATCTTCTCGAAAACCGAGACCAACCGGCAGTCGGAACTCGTCAGCCTGCTGATGCGCTCGGTTGCCGGCATCAATCTGCGGACCCTGGAGGGAGAATTCGAAGAGGACACCTCCTGATGCCCGCGCAGCGACGGCCGTCCGGCCGCTAACCCCAACCCAGCAATTCGCCTCTGCGGACTCCGCTCAGGCTCTCATCCCGTCAAACAGACGAACGAGGCACGCCATGTTGCATGACCGACTGCTTGCGTCCATCGAGACTCTTTATGATTGCGTTGGCGACGAATACGACCGGCCGCGGGCCCTGAAGACATACAGCCGCCTGGCCGACGACAGCGGCGTCTTTCTGGCCGACATCAGAAGCGAACCGCGCGAGTTCATCAGTTTCGACTTCTACAACATCCCGGCCGACTCCGTCGTCGAAGCGACGACCGGGTTCGAACGCCCGGAAGACAACACGATCTTCCACATGTATCCGCTGTTGCCGGAACGGGTGCCGACGCTCAGGCGGGTGTTCTACTCGGACGAGGAGTGGCAGAAGAGCGTCATGTACAACAAAGCCTCGAAACCCTGGGGCCTGCACGGCGAATGTGTCTGCGTGCTGGAACGCGGCGACGTCACCGGCATGGTCAGCGGCTTCCTCCGTCACGCGGATCAGGACGATATCGACCCGGAAATCTTCAGCATGGTGGCACTCATGGGGCACCATCTGCACCGCGCGGTCATGCTCCAGAACAGGCTGGACAAGCTTGAGGAGGCGCTGATCCAGTCGAGCAACGTGCTCGACCTGATCCAGTTCGGTCTGGCGCTTTACGGTTCTGACCGGTCGCTGCTGTTCGTCAATGCCGCCGCACGCAGGATGCTCGAGGGCGGCGACGGCCTGCGGCTCGCCAAGAACGAGATCATCATCGGCGACCGCGAGGCCAACAACCAGTTCGAGGCGCTGCTCGACGCCATCTACCGCCCGAACCTGACGCTGGCGCAGCGCGCGGGCGGCATCGTCGTTGCGCCGCGGCTGTCCTGCTTCAGACCCTACAGCCTCATGGTGGTTCCGATGGAGAGCAAGCGCGCCGGCATGGAAACGGTGTCCGCGGCGGTGTTCCTGTTCGACCCGATGTCGCCGCGCGCGACCGCGCTCGAGCTGTTTGTCTCGTCCTACAACCTGACCCGCTCGGAGGCCGAACTCGCCCACTGCCTCGCGCTCGGCGAGAGCCTCGAGGTTGTCGCGCTCAAGCGCGGTGTCAGCCGCAACACGGTCAAGTCGCAGCTGCATTCGATCTTCGCCAAAACCGACACGAGCCGGCAGTCCGAGCTGGTCAGCCTCCTGTTGCGCTCGATCGCGGGGATCAACCTGAACCTGGGGTGAGCCGAACCGTCAGAGACGGTCGCCGTTGCGTACGACCGTCGTTGCAGCCGGCACGGGGTTCACCACGGTCTGCGACGCCATGCAGGCCCTCTCAGCCACCTCGACCATGCGTCTGATCACTTCCGGGGGTTCCGCCGTTTCCATGATCACGAAGGTTTCGACACCCTTCGACACACCTTCCATCTGACCACCCTCGCCGGCCGTCATGCCCGGAATCCGCGACTGGAACTTCATGCGCTGCTCGATACGCAACGATGTGACGTCGAGATTTTCGCTGTCCGCGTAGCCCTTGAGATGCGTGAGGAAGCAGAACGCTATCCCTGCCGCGAGATAGGACAACGGTGCCGGTGCGACGTCGGCACCTCCGATCACGGTTCCTTCGTCGCACAGGAGTTCGAACGCGCCGAAGCTCGGGATGTTGGGCTGGACACACCCCCTTTTGACCAAGCCCGGGCCGGGCAACAGTTCCGCCAGAACGTTCACTTCCAGATCCAGGCCTTCGCGGGTCTTCTTCGCGGGCTCGATCCTGAACATCGTCGGCTCCGGCATGGCACCGATCCTCGACACGATGGTCCTCTCTCCAGAGGCGGTCTCTGTCCTTTCCGTCAACATGACACTTCCCTTTCGAATTGGCATTTCAATCGTTCTCATATGGTACGGTATCGTACCGTTTACAAATACGGTACGGTTTAGTATTAGTCAACTGTCTGATGCAGGAGGAAATGGTCTTGACCGAGCTTTCCAACGGGCACGCGAGGCGGCAGGCGGCGAAGCGGGCCGAGATCCTCTCCGCCGCGACCAAGCTGTTCTTTGCCGATGGTTACGGGCGGGTCAGCATGGATCAGGTTCTGGCAAAGACAGGCGGCTCGAAGCGGACGCTGTACAACCATTTCCCGAGCAAGGACGCTTTGTTCGAGGCGATCGTCAGGAGCGTTTCGGACCGGGTACTGGACGCGTTGACGCCTCAGCTCAGCAACGGCGACTTAAGGCAGATGCTGACGTCCATGGGCACCGGCTACCTGAATGTGCTGCTGTCGCCCGACGGGCTCGCGCTCTACCGCGCGATGGTGTCGGAGGCTCCGCATTTTCCGGATCTGGCAAGATCGTTCTTCGAAAACGGGCCGGGACGCGCAAGCCGCCATCTCGCTCGGTTCTTCCGTCAGCAGAAGGCGGCGGGTGCGCTTGATATCAGCAATCCGCAGCTTGCCGCAGAGCAGTTCCTGGGCATGATCCGCGGTGATCTTCACCTCACCGCGGTCCTCACCGCCCGCAAACCGAACCGGCGGCAGGTCGCGGAGGCGGTTACGCAGGCGGTGGATCTGTTTCTTGCGTCGGCCGACCCGAAGCCGGGGCCTGCAAAAACGCGTGCGCGCGCACGAAAGTAAACGACGCGGCGCTGACGCCCTTCCCCGTCCCGAACTGAAGCTGCGCACGGTCGCCTGAAGACATTCGCCGCGGAATCGGTCATTGTCTCGCCAAAGCAAACAGGAAGGCGCCGCGAGATGACCACGAACCAGGAAGAACTGCTGTCCCAGATGCTGGGGGCGAGCGAAGCGGAAACCGTCACCATCCTCATCGACCTGATCGCGCTCTTGGCACGCAAGGACATCGTGTCGCTTCAGGAGTTCGAGGAGCAGTTCGTGCGGACGTCGAAGGACATCGAGGACCGCAAGGCGGCGATCCCGACCAACAAGTACAAGGCGCTTCTGCGCTTCATCACGGCGATGAAGGAGGCCCAGGAGGCGCCGAAGTCTTGAATTTCATTTCAATATCGGACTGCGAGGTCTTGGCTCGCGTTACCTCTGCCTCGCCAGTTCTGGATTTAGTGAAAAAGTACTGTCAACGAATACGAACTCGTCGCCCTCTACGATTGAAGTCGGACTGAAGATCGTGCCCGCACGCGCGACGCTGGCGACACTCCGACCGTCAACAACAAAGCGCCACTCGCGCGTTATGTTGTCTCGGTAGTGCATCTCGACATGAGCGAGATCACGGTAGCAATAAGCAAACCCGCGATCCGCACCGTCCGCCAGATCGAGTCGAACATCTATTGAAAGAAGGGGCTCGCCGAGCTTATGCCATGGCAATCCGGACGACCGTGAATAGGGGACGCGAAGAAGTTCACCAAATGCATACTTGCGTGATCCGACGGGGATGCTGCCTTGACCACTCTTCCGGTGAATGCCCTTGCCTTCGAGATGGTGTGAAATATCGCCGGGCAGATCCTTCCCAAAATAGCTTGCCTTTCTGGCAACTTCTCCGGATTGGTACGAAATTTGAGAAAATCGCTTGCCATTCATTTTTGGCACCCAAAATCGGGGGCGCTCCAAAGGCCAGAGTGCCCTGATTTCTTCTCTGAATTCTTCTGCAATCGGAACGCGGACAACGGATCTGCAACTGACCGGCTTCTTGTTCTTTGGATCGCCCGCTGGAAATATGCCGCCACCGAAATAGTGAGCGAATCGGCTTTCCACGTTCTTATCCGGAACGACATTTGGCGCTGCAGACCGCTTCCATTCGTCGTACTCTTCTTCGGTGGCGCGTGTGATCGTCGCCTTCTTGAATTGAAGCTTCGAGACCGGTTGCTCGTAAGCCATCTCGGACAGGTATGCGATCATGAACTCGAGATTGTCGGCGTCCGGTGCGTAGAACAGCATCGGCAGATAATCGTCGGGAACCGCTTTGGTCGGGTCTTCGCCGCAGATGGTCGGCGTCTGCATGATCACGGCCTGGCCGCCCTTTGTGCGGACGCCATAGGTGTAAGGCACGCGCACCATGCGGCCTGAAACGCCTTCGCCCAGGATTTGTCGCAACTCGGTCCGGCAGCCAATCACCACATCGATTTCAACGGGTTCGTCCTTCTCATGGACGAGTGACGCCTTTACGCGGAAGTATTCTTGAAAGTCGGTCGGATTGGGCGAAACGAATAGGATCGGGAAGTGCTTATGCAGGCCCAATACGACAGCAAAGACACTGCCGGCAAATGCCAAGGCCATCAAAATCCCGACTGCCTTTACCAGACCGCGAGGGTTCATTCACACAACCTCGAACGCGACACAGGACCACTTCCTAGACTTGCTCCACTTCGTCATCTCGGCTCCGGTCCCAATGCCCCAATCACACAAATCTAGCTCCCCGCCCGACTTCGCAGTCGAACTTTGCCTCTCTCCAGCCATGTCCCGCAGGGTGCCGCCGGATCGGCGGCGATGATCGACGGCGCAGCCAAACGCCGAAGGCGGCCGCGTTGGTCCGGGTTCTCTCCCCGGCCCGCGCCGCCTCATGCACCTCTTACCCCAGAAACCTTTCCAATTGCTGACGGCGGTTAATGAGGTTCAGGAGGCATCGAAGTCTTGAGGGGGAGTGCGAATTGTGAACGGCGCTTCGTTCACCTGTACAAGATGCACAGTCCATTACCCGGGTCGCCGATCAGGTAGACGACCCCCTGTCGTGGCACTGAGCGCAGCACATAGAAGGAACAATTGCGATTCTTCTCGCACTGTTGACGGCAGCCGTCGGCAAGCTGCCCATTGTATTCGACTGTTTCCCACGGAAATTCCCCTGAGGGGCCTCCCATAACCCCTTCAAAAATATGCGGACCCGGCGACGCCTGTCGGCAATCCGCCTCATTGCCTACCGCCACGCCGTTCCGGGTAAAACAAACGTCAAGCGGGAAGATGTACGGGCTGTAACGCTCCCAGCCCAGATATCCGGATAAACCCGCAAGCAGCACTACTACCCCAATCAACGTGAAACGCCGGGTTTTCATTGCTGACCTGTAGGTTTGCTCCGGTCGCCTGCCGGTGCGAAACAGGCCCGCGTCTGCCGGGCGAGATTGACATGCCGGCTGCCGGGCAGCCGCCAGAGTGCGTGCGGGTCGACGAGGCTCTGCCGAATTTCCGAAAACGTCGGCATCTCCGCTCTGTTGGAACGGTACAGACGCCGCACCAGATCTTCGAGATCCCGCTTCGCCGCAAAATGATATGGCGACTCGTGGTACCGCCACCGCGTAGAAAACCCTACTGATCTCACCCAATTGCGGCTACCGCCGGGCAAGGTCAGAATGCTCGAAACATCACTTTTGAAGTCTTCTTTCGTTGCTCGGGAAACCACAAACTGTGGTGAAACATCGCTGATCGGCAAACCAAGCGCAGTTGAAAGGCATCCGCTCACGATTTCGCCCCAGCGGCGGTGATATGCATTCTTGAGATCGGCACGACACGTCTCTTTCCGAGCATCTCTTTTGCTCAAGCCCTCAAACAGATTCTTGGCACCGCCCCATTCGAAGCCCCGCCAAGTCGATCCCTCGGCGATACCGCGATTTATCCGTTCAGAGGTGAAAGGTCCCGCGCCGGGAAAAAGCGTGTTTCGCATCCGACGCCCGATCGCTTCTTCGATGTCGATCGCAATTTCTTCGCGAAACGTGAAGGCGGAGTACATTCCAAGACAGGCAGCCCCGGCCAGTTGCGTTCCCTTGCCAAAACTTGCGGCCCAGCCACGCGGAATGAGTGTCTGCCGATATTCATGCGAGTTACCCAACCTGCTGCGTAACAAACCGACGCCCGGAAACGCCTTCAGATCGGCCAGCCTGTCGCTAACGTATAGATCAATAAAGATGTCATATTTTTTCCAAAGCGTTCCGCCACTGACACGCGTTGCGACCATTTTCAGACCCGCCAGCGACCCAAACCTTGATATCTGTTCTCTCAGGATTTTTCCGACATTCACGTCCGCAAGAGCATCGAACTCCGGTTCCCATCGGTAAGCATGCGAATCCGTCTGACCGGCTGGATAGGGCAAGCGCCGCACCAGGGTCGCGTAGTCGCCGTGGAGGCGGTATCCGATGCGGATGGGCTTGTCCTTCGGCCAACGTGCAATCTCAAGCGGTCTGTCGGCATTGGCCAGGTTTGCGGCGCGCGCCTCGGTTTGGGCAAACGCGCCACCATGCAGAGCAAGACCAGCCAAACAACACAAAACCAGCAGGCACCGCTTCAGGGAACGGGTCATCCCGGCTTTCCCGGGAGCACTCACGGGCCCGCGACGGCTTGCGCGGTGATAACGAATTTCCCTCTTGGAGAAGCCGAACACCATCATCGGGACTCAAATTCCTTCGCACGCTCAAGCGGAGAAATGAGTTCTCTGCGCAACTTTTCAATGACGGCTGAAACGACGGCATCTTCGACGTTCCGCCCCAGATTGGCTATCCGGAAAGGTTCGGGAAGCGCGTATGACCACGGAACCACGGGGCCGGTATTGCGCAGCTCTTCCCGGCCAACATTCACAACGATCGCGCCGAGCGCACTTCCTTCTTCTTCGCAGCACATCCGGAGGGATATACGAACCTTGAGCACCGAGAATGCGACGTCAGCAGCGACCTCGTCGCGCGAATACGTTGCCAATCTGATCGGAACTTCGGGAGCGAAGTCGTTCACCTCGCTTTCCACCTTGGCCCGCACCTTCTCCTGGAACCGCTGCGTCCCCTTGTGGATCGGAAATTGCTTCAGGTCCGATCGCATCGAAAACTGAAGCTCAACGGATTTAACGTCTCGGTACCAATACGCGATGCCCGTGGCATACGCGTCCTGTATCAGCGCAAACAAGTAAAGTCCGCTCAGGAGCAAGACGCACATGAGTGTCTTGGCGGCCGACCTTTTTGGCATTTCCATTCCCTTCCCGAAATGGCCCCGCGTCCGTCTAGGCAGACAGGCTTCCATGACCGTCCATTTCGTCATTGCTGGTTGTGGATCTCCAGACGCCTGACAAACTTGCGCACGCGCGCGTCGAGATCAGTCCAAGTCTCGATGCCATGGATGGCGTCACGAAAGACATAGCGGACGGCAACGGACTCGGACACGGCGTAAAATCCGGTCGAGCAAGACCGCCCGAGATTCTCGCCACGAAGGATCAACGCTGGCGATCCGCAGGTAATGACAAGCGGAATGCTTTCGATGGTCGTTGTGTTGTCATATGCAAAATAGACGTTCGTCCCTCGTTCGACTTCGTAGGCACGAAACCCGTTCATTGTCGGAAGCGCATCGACACTCAGTGCCTTCTTCCCAAGTTCGATGACGAAGAATTCGTAGCGGTCTTTCGGTTTCCGGTACGACCTGTTGCGGCTGCGCAGCCGAATTTGCACACCCTTGATCGCTGCCTCCTTGTACTCGTGGGATGAGTAGTCGTTCGCCCGCTGGAATGTCAGACCATGGACAGCCAGAACAGAGTCCGGACGTTTCGGGCAGAAACGCTTCTCGATGAAATTCGGAGGAATACTTCTCCCCGAGACTTCGAAGTCGTAGGTCCGCGGAACGGAAAACACGGCCGATCCCACAGCCACCCTTATATGGGTTATGTCGGGGCAGGTTTTTAGTTCGGCCGCTCGTGGCTCACCGGTTCCTGCGATCACTCCAAGAATGATTGCTACGGCAGCAACACTTCCGCTTGCTGAGATGACAAACAGGGGACGCATCCTGTTGGTTCGCCAATACCCTGCAAATGTCATGGAGCTGTCCTCGCTTCCCGCTCAAACATTGCCCATGAGCTTGGGACAGATCTCGCCAAACAGCTTGTAGTACACCGGCGACCACTTGAACCACGTAATCCTCAAACCTCCGTGATGTATCCTGTTGTATTCTCCCGTTTTGTCGTTGTGAATACTCAGACCAAAACTTGCCGTCTTAAATATGTAACAGGTTGGACAGATCATATTGAGCTTAGGCAACAGTATTATATATCTATATGACAGCACCGCCCGGTTCGATTTTCTCACCCGCTCATCGAGCGGGCTGCTCACATCAAGATGCATCCCATAGGACCGAAGCAGTGCATGCATCGCGGCCGTTCTCTCCACAACGCTGTTGCGTGAGAGCGCGAATTCCTCAATCTGACTGCGTAATCGGCCGCTGAATTTACCCGCCGATGCGAGTGAATAGCTCCAAAGGCGGGCCCGGCCGTTCTTCTCAAGAAACGAGGACGCCTCCCGTTCCATCCGTTCGTAAAGCGCGGTGCTGCCGGTTCCGAACTCGCATCGATCCTGTTCGGCGTGGCTTTTCTTGAACGGCATCGCGTAGAACGCGCCAAGAGTCGCGAGCGACAGATAAAAGCAGGTCGAGATGAATCGGCGGAACCGGCTCCTCGGCTTGAATTGCGCGCTTGTCATGTCACTGGCCGATACATCTGGTTGCTCTGACGCTCATCCTTCGAACCGAGGCTCTGCCATCCGTGCCGGAAACAAACCTCACCTGTCGTCCGACCGCGTGGTCGAACGGTTTCTCTCTCCAGCCATGTCCCGCAGGGTGCCGCCGGATCGGCGGCGATGGTCAACGGCGCAGCCAAACGCCGAAGGCAGCCGCACCGGTCCGGGACCTCTCCCCGGCCCGCGCCGCCATGAGCCTTTCTTAGCGCAGAAACCTTTCCAATTGCTGACGGCAGTGCCGCACATTTGAACGGTTTCCCGCGATCCGGGCCACGGCCCGCTGGCCCTCGGGCGCACTATGCCGTAATGTCCGGCGCGAAAAATCTAATCGATTGAAACGACCAGACGGGGAGAAGAATCGTGACCAAGCCGGGCCTTTTGATGATCGGGCCGATGATGCCGCTCGTGATGGACGCGCTGGACGAGGCCTATACCGTGCACCGCTACTGGGAGGCGAACGACAGGGACGCGCTCGTCGCCGCACATGCGGGCGAGATCCGGGCCATCGCCACCAACGGACACCTGGGCGCGAGCCGCGAGCTGATCGGCGCCCTGCCCAATCTCGAAGTCATCGGCTGTTACGGCGTCGGCTACGATGCCATCGATGTTGACGCGGCGACAGAGGCGAACGTCAAGGTCACTAACACGCCGGACGTGCTGAACGACGACGTGGCCGACCTGGGGGCGCTGATGCTGGCCGTGACCCGGCGCATCCCGCTCTACGACCGCTACGTGCGCGACGGCAAGTGGCCGGCCGGCGGCGAGCCGCCGCTCACGGGCACGCTGCGCAACAAGACGCTCGGCATTATCGGGCTCGGCCGCATCGGCAAGACGATTGCCCGGCGCGCCCAGGCGTTCGATATCGCGATCGCCTATCACGGCCGCTCGGAGCAGCCGGACCAGCCCTTCACCTATTATGCCGACCTCACCGAGATGGCGCGCAACGTGGACATCCTGCTGGCAATCTGCCCCGGCGGGCCGTCGACCGCGGGCATCGTAAACGCTCCCGTTCTGGAGGCGCTCGGGCCCGACGGCATCTTCATCAACATCGCGCGCGGGTCCGTCGTCGACGAGCCGGCGCTGGTGGCAGCGCTCGAAGAAGGCAAGATCGGCGGCGCCGGGCTCGACGTGTTCGCCGCCGAGCCGCAGGTGCCCGAAGCGCTGTTTGCCATGGACAACGTGGTGTTCCAGCCGCACATGGGCAGCGCCACGCACCATACGCGGCGCGCCATGGGGCAGCTCGTGATCGACAACATCGCCAACCACTTCGCCGGCAAGCCGCTGATCACCCCGGTGAATTGACGGCGGGGGCGAAGCGTTCGCCGTCATCCCGGACGCGATGCAGCGCCCAGCGGTGCTTCGCAGATCCGGGACCCAGATGCCCGCAGATACTCGTGTCGAGCACGAGCATGACGATGTGGGGGCGGAATGCGTTGTGCGCAGCCACGGAGTATCTCGTCATTCCCGCGCAGGCGGGAATCCAGTGCCACACAGATCAGCTTCAGAGATACGCTCCTGGATCCCCGCCTGCGCGGGGATGACGTGATGGTGTGGTCGATCTTCCCTACTGGTTCAAGATCACCAACAGGATCACGGCGGGGATAAGAAGCAGGCCCGCCATCAGCGCCCAGGCCACCAACGACTGGATGCGGGGCGGTTCGGACGCTAGCCCGGAGATCCGCGTAGGCGCGTCCGTCGCAGAGTCACTTAGGCTCGATTCTATTTGCTTTTTCAGATCGTTACGGCGATGTCTTGATCTCATGACGAGGTCACCTCGCTGTCGAGTCTCTCCCCAATATATGGGGCGCAGTGTCGCTCGCCGCAAATCGGCGGGAACAAGCTCTCCAACCCTGTCATTGCCGGGCCGCGACCCGGCAATCCAGCCCGGAACATAGGCCTGAGCGGTTTGCTGGATGCCCGGGTCAAGCCCGGGCATGACGATGTGGGGTATTCGGATGGTGTTCCCCGGGCTTGACCCGGGGCCCATTGGCGGATGCCGCGGTTCGTGGAGAGTGTAAATGGGTCCCGGCTCGGAGGCCGGGACACGCATTAGTTGCACCCCACCCACCCTGTCATTGCCGGGCTGCGACCCGGCAATCCAGCCTGGAACGACGGCCTGGGCGTATGGCTGGATGCCCGGGTCAAGCCCGGGCATGACATGAGGAAAACTGCCGACATTTGGCCGGGACACGCGGGCCCGTGCCTGCTCTAGCAGTTCGACACGTTCCGGAACAGATCGCCGAAGACGCCGGAGAGGCGTGCCGTGCCACCCGGTCCGATGCCGGTCTGTACCGGGGCCACGTCGTCGTAGCTGCTGCCGTTCCTGCGTGCGAACTCGAAGGAAAACACGTAGGTCGGATGGAACCCGATGCGCAGGTCCGTGATCGCCAGGGCCTCGCCCTTGTCGTGGTAGCTGTAGAAACCGTCGGTGAACCATTCCAGCCGGCGCACGGAGTCCGACACCTTGACGCCGTCCGGCGGCGCGGCCAGACGCTGGTGCGTGCTCACCTGGAAGACGGGACAGGCCGGAATGATACTGGTCAGCCCGGTCTTGTAGTTGTCCCGGTCGACGGCGAGAACCTGCCAGAACAGGATGTTGAACGGCGTCGGCTGGACGTGGACGC
The DNA here is from genome assembly GCA_965198845.1 of Hyphomicrobiales bacterium. Classification (GTDB taxonomy): domain Bacteria; phylum Pseudomonadota; class Alphaproteobacteria; order Rhizobiales; family JAJFHC01; genus CBDAQD01. Next base: position 2,283,090 of record CBDAQD010000002.1, on the reverse strand, counting down.
GCATGCCCTCGAATGCCGGGGTCGCCTCGGCACGGGCGCGCACGACCATGTGGCTTGCGGCCCCCAGCGCCAGATAGACCGTGCTTGCGGCCAGCATGATGCGGGTCGCGCGCACGCCCCGGTCGGGCGTGAACCGTCTGAGCGCGAAGATAATGACGCCCGCCAGCAGCATGAGCGTGTAGAGCGGATCGATGATGAAGACGACCGGGAAGGCCGCGGGCGGACCGGCCTGCAGGGGCCACAGGATCTGCGTGCCGTAGGTTGTGAGCGAGTCGAGAATGCTGTGCGTGATGAAACACACCCAGACCGTCAGGAATACCTGTTTCGGGATGTCGCGCAGGTCCCGGACCAGGCGGGTGATGGCGAAGGCGACGACGGGCGCCACGGCGGTCTGCACAAGCACGGAATGGGTGGCGCCGCGGTGATAGGTCATGTCGTCGATGGCATTGCCGAGCGGAATGAAGCTGTCGAGGTCCGGCATGGTCGCGACCACGCCGCCGAGAATGAGCGCGCGGGCACCGATGGTGCGGCCGAGCATGGCGCCGCCGATGCTGGCGCCGAGCACGAACTGGGTTACGGAATCCATGTGCGGCCGAAATCCTCGTCTGTGAAGGACGCCCTGCCCTTAGCCGGTCAGCCGCCCAGTTCGTCCTCGATAAAGACCCGGATGATCGAGTCCATGTCGGCCTCGCAGGTGAAGCCCAGACCGGTCGCGCGCGAGGCGTCGAAGTTGCGCGGCCAGCCGGCGACGATCTTCACGATGAAGTCGTCGAGCTCCCAGTCGATCAGCTTGACCGGCTCTGAGCCTGCGACCCGCTCCAGCGCCTCGACCATTTCGCCCACCGTGACGGCAATGCCGGGCATGGTGAGGTTGCGTCGCGGTCCGACAGTCTCTACGTCGAGGCCCGCGGCATGGATCAGGAAGCCGACGGCCGAGCGCGGGCTCGCCATCCAGTGCATCACGTCGGGAGAGACGGGACAGGTCGCGCGCTGGCCGGTCAGCGGTTCGCGCAGGATGCCCGAAAAGAAGCCGGACGCCGCCTTGTTGGGCTTGCCGGGCCTGACCACGATGGTCGGCAGGCGAATGCCGATGCCCTCGAAGAAGCCTTTCCGGCTGTAATCCGCCAGCATCAGCTCGCCCATCGCCTTCTGCGCCCCGTAGGACGTCAGCGGCGTGGTGTGGAACTCGTCGTAGATCGCGTCCGGGAACGGCGCGCCGAACACGGCGATCGAGCTGGTGAACACGAGGCGCGGTGTGAAGCCGCCCTCACGCACGGTGTCGTAGAGCGCGCGCGTGCCATCGAGATTGATGCGGTAGCCCTTGTCGAAATCGAGCTCGGCCTCGCCTGAGACGATGGCGGCGAGATGGAAGATGACGTCGGGCTTGAGCGCCGCGAGACGCTCGTAGGTGCCGGGCGCGGAGATGTCGACCGCCTGCGTCTCGACCGCAAAGCCGGCCCCGGCCGGCGCTTCCGGCTCGATCACGTCCATCAGCAGGACGTCGGATATGGCCTCGCCGTTGAGCGCGCCGTCGGCGACGAGGCGTTCGGTGAGCTTGCGGCCGATCAGCCCGGCCGCCCCGGTGATGGCGATTTTCATCTCTGCGTCTCCTCGTTTCTTCTGCGACGCACTTTACTCCTCTGTCACCCGCGGGCTTGACCCTAGGGTCTGGAGGCGGTCGCCAGATGCTCGCGTCAAGCGCGAGCATGACATTGATAAAGAACTCAAGCCTCGTGTCCCGGCCTTCGCGGGAATGACTCTGAAGATAGCGCTTGTATTCCCACTGTCATCCTTGCCGGAGCGAAGCGACGGCGAGGATGACAAAATGTGAATGACCCCAAGTCCTCAGAATTGCCCTACCCCGAATACGCCACAACCTTCTGGCGCTGCTCGCCGAGGCCCGCAATGCCCAAGTGCATCTCGTCGCCGGCCTTCAGGTAAAGCGGCGGGTTCATGCCCATGCCGACGCCGGGCGGCGTGCCGGTCGGGACGACGTCGCCGGGCACCAGCGTGATGAACTGGCTGATGTAGCTCACGACGGTCTTCACACCGAATATCTGTGTCGAGGTCGAGCCGGTCTGGCGGCGCTCGCCGTTGACATCGAGGAACATGTCGAGCGCCTGCGGGTCCGGCACCTCGTCCCTGGTCACCATCCAGGGTCCGACCGGCGCGAACGTATCATGGCTCTTGCCCTTGACCCACTGGCCGGAGCGCTCCGCCTGATGCTCACGCTCCGAGACATCGTTGACGAGGCAGAAGCCGGCCACATGATCAAGCGCGTCGTCTTCGCTGACGTAACGTGCCGTCTTGCCGATGACGATGCCGAGCTCGACTTCCCAGTCGGTCTTGACCGATCCCTTGGGGATGACGACGTCGTCGTTCGGCCCGCTGATGGAGGTGATGGCCTTGGAGAACAGCACGGGTTCCTCGGGGATCGGCAGGTTCGATTCTTCCGCATGGTCCGCATAGTTCAGACCGACGCAGATCAGCTTCGAGATCGAGCCGACGCAGGGTCCGAGCCGCGTGCCGCCGTCGACGGCCGGGAGGCTGGCCGGATCGATCGCGGCCAGCCGCTCGAGACCCGCCGGCGACAGGGTGTCGCCGTCGATGTCAGCAACATGGCCCGAGAGGTCGCGGATCGTGCCGTCGCTGTCGAGCAGGCCGGGCTTTTCCGCCCCCGCAGGTCCGTAGCGCAATAGCTTCATGATCAAGGTCTCCGTGATGAATGGGGTTGTTCGATGTGATGTCGTTTGGCTGCCCGCGTCAGACCGACCAGCCTCCGTCGATGACTTCGCAGGCGCCCGTCGTGAATGCGCTCTCGTCGCTGGCAAGGTAGACCACCAGCGGCCCGACCTCGTCGGCGCTGGCGAGCCGGCCCATGGGCTGGCGCGCGGTAAAAGCCTTGCGCGCGGCTTCGGGATCGTCTGATGCCGCGATGCGCTCGCCCAGCGACGGCGTGTCAACCGTGCCCGGGCAGATGGCATTGCAGCGGACGTTCTTGTCGGCAAAGTCGACGGCAACCGCCTTGGTCATGCCGATGATGGCGGCCTTGGTCGCGCAGTAGACGAACCGGTTGGGCGCGCCGCGGATCGACGACGCCACCGACGCCATATTGATGATGGAGCCGCCGCCCGCCGCGACCATGGCGGGAATGACAGCCTTCATCAGGCGGTACATGGATTTTGCGTTGAGATCGAAGGAGAAGTCCCAGGTGTCCTCTTCGCAGTCGAGGATCGTGCCGTGGTGAACGTAACCGGCGCAGTTGAACAGCACGTCGAGCGTCCCGAGATCGGCAATGATCTCCGCAGTCGCCGCCGCGTCGGTAACGTCAAAGGCCCGGGTCGCCGCGATGCCTTCAGCCTCCAGCCCCTCAAGCTTCGACGCATCGACATCGGTTGCCGTCACGATGGCGCCCTCGCGGGCCATGGCGATGGCGCCTGCCCGGCCCATGCCCTGCCCGGCCGCCGTCACCAGCGCAGTCTTGCCCTTCAATCTGTCCGCCATTCAATGGTCCCCTGTCATTTCTTCTGCCGCGCGGGCGGTAGCTTTACCGCGCAAACCGGCGCGGCACCATGCCGGAAGTCTGTTTCTTCCGCACTCCGGAATTCCCGATGCTCAGCTAGTGGGAGTCCCTCGGCTTGAATTGCGAGACACGCTGGTACTTCACCGCAGGCTCCAGCACGCCGCCTTCCGAAAGCTCGCCGACCATGGACCGGTAGATCTCCTGCCAGGGCGTGTGATGTTCCGGATAGGCGTAAGTCTTCTCACCGCGGCGTTTCGCCAGTTCCTCGTCGGAAATGAGGATATCGGCCGTACCCTTGTTGAGGTCGATACGGATCCGGTCGCCGGTTTCGAGATATGCCAGCCCGCCGCCGGTGGCGGCTTCGGGCGAGGCGTTCAGGATCGACGGGCTGCCGGACGTCCCGCTCTGCCGGCCGTCGCCGACACAGGGCAATTCCGTCACGCCCTGCTTCACGAGAGCGTCCGGCGGCAGCATGTTGACCACTTCCGCTGAGCCCGGATAGCCGACCGGCCCGGCGCCGCGCATCACCAGGATACACTCGGCATCGATGGCGAGTTCGGTATCGTTGATGCGGTCGTGGTAGTCCTCCGGTCCCTCGAACACGATGGCGCGGCCTTCGAAGGCGTTCTCGTCGCCCGGCTTCGACAGGAACCGGCTGCGGAAATCTTCGGAGATGACCGAGGTCTTGAGCAGTGCCGCGTCGAACAGGTTGCCTTTGAGCACCATGAAGCCCGCATTCTCCATCATCGGTTCGCCATAAGGCCTGATGACGTCGGTGTTCTCGATCTCGCAACCGCCGCAGTTCTCACCGATCGATTTGCCGTTCACCGTGAGTGCGTCCTCGTGGACTTTGCCGGCCTTGATCAGCTCGTTGACGACGGCAGGCACGCCGCCGGCGCGGAAATAATCCTCGCCGAGGTAATCCCCGGCGGGCTGCAGGTTGACGAGCAGCGGCAGCTCGTGGCCGTGGGTCTGCCAGTCCTCGACCTTGAGGCCGACGCCGACATGACGGGCGATGGCGTTGAGATGGATCGGACAGTTGGTCGACCCGCCGATGGCGCTGTTGACCGCAATGGCGTTCTCGAACGCCTTGCGGGTCATGATGTCGGACGGTTTCAGGTCTTCCCAGACCATGTCGACGATGCGCCGGCCCGTGTCGTAGGATATCTGGCCGCGCTCGCGGTAAGGAGCGGGAATCGCCGCGCTGCCCGGGAGCATCATGCCGAGCGCTTCGGCCAGCGAATTGGTGGACGTCGCCGTGCCCATGGTGTTGCAGTGGCCGGCACTCGGCGTGGATGACGTGACGATCTCGATAAAGCCGTCATAGTCGATCTCGCCCGCGGCCATCATCTCTCGCGCCTTCCAGACGATGGTGCCGGAGCCGGTGCGCTCACCCTTGTAATTGCCGTTCAGCATCGGCCCGCCGTTGAGCGCGATCGCCGGGATGTCGACAGTGGCCGCGGCCATCAGGCAGGCCGGTGTGGTCTTGTCGCATCCGGTCGTGAGCACCACCCCGTCGATCGGATATCCGTGCAGCACCTCGACCAGGCAGAGATAGGCGAGATTGCGGTCGAGGGCCGCGGTCGGGCGCTTGCCCGATTCCTGGATCGGATGGACCGGGAACTCGATGGCGAGACCGCCGGCGGCGTGAATGCCGTCTCTCACCCGCTTGGCCAGATCGACATGGATCCGGTTGCAGGGCGAAAGATCGCTGCCAGTCTGCGCGATGCCGATGATCGGCTTGCCGGACTGCAACTCCTCGCGGGTCAGGCCGTAATTCAGGTAGCGCTCAAGATAAAGCGCCGTCATGCTTGGATTGAGCGGATTGTCGAACCACATGCGGCTGCGCAGGTCCGACGCCTTTTTCTTTTCGGAACTCACGGGCTTGCCTCCCGGCAATCTAATCGATTTAATTTTTGAGCCTGCTCGCGCCGAAACGCGCCGGCTGACCCAGTAATCAACCGCCGAGAGCGCGGCGTCAACCGTATAGTGAAGAAACGGCGTGGGAACAGCGCCGGACAGACAGGGAGAACTCCATCATGCTGCTCGAAGACCGCGTCTGCGTCATCACCGGAGGCGCCTCGCCGCGCGGGATTGGCCTCGCCACCGCCCGGGCATTCGCCAACCAGGGCGCCAAAATCGCGATTCTCGATCTCGACGGCAGCGCGAGTGCTGATGCCGCGGCCGGAATCGGCCCGGACCACATGGGCGTCGCCTGCAATGTGGTCGACCGTGACGCGTGCCAGGCTGCCGCCGACACAATTCTCGCGCAGATGGGACGTATCGATGTGGTGGCGAACATCGCCGGGATCACGCAGCCGCTCAAATTCATGGATATCACGCAGGATAACTACGATGCCGTCACCAATGTCAGCCTGCGCGGCACGCTCAACATGTCCCAGGCTCTGGTGCCGCACATGCGCGAGCGGCAGTCCGGCTCCATCATCTGCATGTCCTCGGTCTCGGCGCAGCGCGGCGGCGGCATTTTCGGCGGCCCGCACTACAGCGCGGCCAAGGGCGGCGTGCTCGGCCTGTCGAAGGCGATGGCGCGCGAACTCGGGCCCGACAACGTGCGCGTCAACTCCGTCACGCCCGGCCTGATCGACACGGACATCACCGAAGGCAAGCTGACGGACGACCTGCGCGAAGAGATCAAGAAGGGCATACCGCTCAACCGGCTCGGCGAGGCCGACGACGTCGCCAATGCCTGCCTGTTCCTGGCGAGCGATCTCTCCAGCTACATCACCGGCGCGGTGATTGACGTCAACGGGGGCATGCTGATCCACTAGCAGGCGCCGCGCGGTCTGTAACAAGAGTAACGGAGCCACTCCCATGCCCTCACATGCCCGACCGGTCCGCAATGTCGATATCGACCTCTTGCGCGACAAGGCCAAGATGATCCGCCACGAAGTGGTGCGCCTGACCGATATCTGCGGGTCGGGCCACTACGGCTCGGCCTTCTCGATCGCCGAGCTTCTGGTCGTGCTCTACTACCAGCTGCTCCATGTTCATCCGGACAACCCGGACTGGGAAGACCGAGACCGTTTCACCATGGGCAAGGGACACGCAGCTATCGGGCTCTATCCCGTGCTGGCCGATCGCGGCTTCTTCCCGGAAAGCGATCTCGACAACTACACCCGCCTCGGCAGCCCGCTCGGCGATCACCCGGACATGCGCAAGGTCAAGGGCGCCGACTTCTCGTCCGGCTCCATCGGGCACAACCTTTCCGTCTCCGTCGGCATGGCGCTGGGCCTCAGGCTGAAGGACTCGCCTGGCCGCGTGGTCTGCATGATGGGCGACGGCGAGCAGGCCGAGGGGCAGGTCTGGGAGGCGGCGATCGCGGCGGCGCATTGGAAGCTCTCAAACCTGGTCGGCATTGTCGACATCAACGCGGCGGGTTCCGACGGCTTCACCCAGGAGACCATGCAGACCGAGCCGCTCGAGGCCAAGTGGCGCTCTTTCGGCTGGCATGTCATCGAACTCGACGACGGCCACGACCTCGACAAGACATTCGATGCGCTCAACCGGGCGCTCAACGCGCCGCGCGAGAAGCCCTGCGTGGTGCTCGCCCGCACCGTCGCGGGCAAAGGCGTGAGCTTCATGGAGGGCACCTGGCAGTGGCACCTCGGCTTCCTCGGGCCCAATGACCGCGACCGTGCCTATGCGGAGATTGAACGGGGGCTCGACCAATGATGGACTATCCGGAAGAAACTATGGTCCGCGAGGGTTTCGACGACACGTCCTGGGACATGGTCGGCTCGCTGGCGCTCTCGAAACAGCTCACCACAGGCCAGGCCCTGCTCGACATGGCCGACGCGGGCCGCGACGACATCGTGGTGCTGACCGCTGATCTCGGCCGCCCGACCCAGGTGATCAATTTCGGCCGCAAGTACCCGGACCGCTATTTCAATTTCGGCATTGCCGAGCGCAACATGATCGGGGCCGCCGCCGGGCTGGCCACGACCGGTTTCACGCCCGTCATCTCGAACTACTCGTTCTTTCTGGCACTCATGGGCGTGGAGAACATTCGCAACGACATTTGCTATCCGAACCTGAAGGTGCGCATGGTCGGCACGCATTCGGGCATCGCCATGGGGTTCTATGGCACCTCGCACCACTGCAACGAGGATATCGGCGCGCTCCGCACAATCGCCAACCTGACCCTGATGGCGCCGTGCGACGGCAACGCCATCAGCGCCGCCCTGCCCGCCATGATGGACCATGACGGGCCGGTCTATTTCCGCTGCGGGCGCGGCCGCGAGGCGGAGATCTATGACAGCCCGCCCGAATGGCATGCCGGCGGCTCGCACACGCTGCGCGAGGGCGACGATGCAACCGTGTTCGCAATCGGCAATCTGGTGAGGGCCGCGCTCGACGCCCATGACATACTGAAGAATGACGGCATCGGGCTGCGCGTTGTCGACGCCTATTCGATCCGTCCGCTGGATGAGGCCGCGGTGCTCAAGGCCGCGAACGATCACGGGATAATCTTCACCGCGGAGGAACACAATGTGACCGGCGGATTCGGGTCGGCCGTGGCGGAGGTGCTGGCGGAACGGGGCGCCGGCGTGCCACTGGTCAAGATCGGCATGCCGGACGAGTACTCCATACTCGGGCCGCCGACACACCTCTACGCCCATTACGGCCTCGACGGCGAGGGCGTAGCCAAGAGGGTTCGGGATGCGTTGAAGCGGTAGGCATGACGCCGCTCGACTGTCATTGCCGGGCTCGACCCGGCAATCCAGCCGGGAGCAAAGGCATGCGCTTGCAGCTGGATGCCCGGGTCTGGCCCGGGCATGACAAAATGAGAAGGTGACGTTCCTTCTCTCTCGTCATTCCCGTCCCGGATCCAGTCGTGGACCGGCTCTGGCGGGAATCCATTGCAACAAGGCACGGCTTCAGTTTGCAGCCTCTGGATCCCCGCCTTCGCGGGGATGACGGTAAGGAGTGGCAGCACCTGCCAACACGTCCCGGGTCGGCGCACGGGAAACACAATATTCTACTCACCCGCCCACCTTATCGTCATTGCCGGGCTCGACCCGGCAATCCAGCCAGGGGCAAAGGCCTATCGTGTCGCTGGATGCCCGGGTCAGGCCTGGGCATGACAGATGGGAGAGCTATACCTCCGCGTCTATTCTTCCCGCCTGCGCGGGGATGACGAAAATGCTATGTTGCGCCGTCCTAATCCGGCCCTGACAGCCGCTTTCTCATATGAACGGTGGTGCTGCCCGGAACCATCACCTCGCGCCTGAATTCCTCGTATCCGCGGTGCGCGTAGAACGTGAGATTCGAGGCGAATGCCTCGTTCGTATAGAGCCGGACCTCGCCGAGCCCGAGCGAGCGCGCCACCGCCTCGGCATGGCGTAACAGCGTTTCGCCCAATCCCCTTCCCTGCCGGTCGGGATCAACCGCGACATTCTCGATGAGCAGATGCGTCGTGTCCGGGATCAGTTCGATGAGCGCGACGAGCCGGCCGTCCTCCTCCCAGAGGTCAATGATGTGATCGTTGACGGCCTGCCGGTAATCCGCCGTCATGGGCAATGGTTCGCGGCCAATGACCGGCACCCACTTCGCATAGGCCGCACGGGTCAGGTCATGAATGCTGTCCGCGTCGGCTGGCGTCGCCCTTCTGGTCTGGAGATCCGGCATTTCGCGATAGTGGCATAGAGGCTTCCGTCGAAACAGCATCGCGCACGATGCGATACCCCGGCCGGGATCGAGCCATGACGCTGTTCCGAAACTCAGCCTGTTCGGCTAGGATCCGGTCCCGACCCGGCGGCATCCGGACGAGTTCAGCATAGAGGAGACGCAGCATGGACCGGTTCACCGGCGGATGCCTGTGCGGCAATGTTCGATTTGAGGCGTCCGGCCAGCCCTACCGGGTCGGCATCTGCCACTGCCTGGATTGCCGCAAACATCATGGCGCCCTCTTTTATGCCTCCGCAATCTTTCCCGAGAGTTCGGTGACGATCGAGGGCGAGACGCGCGATTATGAAGGGCGGCATTTCTGTCCGCGCTGCGGTTCGTCCGTGTTTGCACGCAGCGGCGATGAGATCGAAGTGCACCTGGGGGCCCTTGATGACCCCGACCAGCTGACGCCGACCTACGAAGGCTGGACCGAGCGTCGCGAGTCCTGGCTGCCGCCGTTTCCCGACATGAAATCATTCGACCGTGATCGCGACGGCACAGGACGATCTGAGGAATGAGGCGCGTACAGTTCCAAGTCCATCGCACGGGGCCGTACCAAACACCGGCATGAGAATGGAACGGTCCCGGGTCAGCAGCGCACCACTCACGTGCTGCGCAGCACCCGGGAAACACCCTTTGCGTTCCCTGGACCTGATCCAGGGCCCATTGGCGTCTACTGCGGTTTGAAGCACCGGTAAATGGGTCCCGGGTCGAAGCCCGGGAAACGGTGTTTTCGTTCCCCGGTTGCCTGATAAGGCAGACCGGGGCCGTACCGGAAACCGGCATGAGTTTGGAACGGTCCCGAATCTGCGAAGCGGCATTACGTGTCGCATCGCGTCCGGGAAACGATCCGCCTTATGCGATGGCCTGCGCCCCCTCATCCCAGCGGGGGGATGGCTTGCCTGCCGTGAGCTCGACGCCACCAACCCATCGGGTACCCCGGTAGAGGTCGAAGAAGTCGACCTCGCCGTCGAGCACGCGCCGGCCGTTGTCGGTGATCGAGAGCGTGCGCTGCGGCCACCGGTTGCCCGCCGTCTCCGGATCGATCGCGAACAGCGGATCGGTCACATCGCCAAGGTCGACCAACACATGCCAGAACATGAGATCGCCCAAGAACGGCAGCGGTTCGTATGCGGTCATCAGCCTTCCGAAGACACGGCCGGCGTTGACCGGTCCTTCATCGGCAATGATCTGAAGCCCAAGCTGCTGGGTGAGCCCGAGGCCGTTCACCGTCGAGGGCAGTTCGCGCAGCTGGCGCAGCAGCGCGTTCGCCATGAAGGGGACTGGTTCCGTCCCCTCTTCCGCGATTGCGAGCAGGCCACGCGGATCGGGATTGCGCAGCGCCGGCCACACCCGCCGCCCGAGGGTTGCGTGAGCCGGCGTCAGCGGCACGCGCGCATTGTCCCAGAGCCACAACAGGACTTCCGGCGAAACCTCGCCCAGGCCGATGAAATCGGGGACGCCCGGCACCCGGTCAACGCAGATCAGTTCGACGGGCGGCAACGAAAACACCGCACCCAGAAAGTCGAACAGGAAGGCCAGGATGAGTTGATCGTAGGAGTCGTGCTCGAACCACAGCACGATACGCTCATGATCACCGATCGCTGCGAGGCGGCCATACTCCCGCTGCGCCCGGGCGATCGAATCCCTTGGATCGAGACCGTAGGCGTCCGCGACGAAGCCGGCCCGCGCCCGGATGAACTCGTCCAGCGGCAGATCGGGCACCGGCCCCTGGCAATAGGGATCGGCAAACTCCAGAAACGGTCCGACGAATCCCGCGATCTGCAAGCCGTGTCGGATGTCCGAGCCGCATCGGATATGCAACGTGCCTTCGGTGTCGGGCGCCGACGCCGCGCCCTCATCCATGCGTTTGCGCGCCAGGGCAAGCGTGTCGATATGTGCCTTCATGCGCGGCCAGCTCGGGAATCCGTTCTCGCGCGCAACCACAAGCTGGGCATCGGCGAGCTTTACTCCCACGGTGCTCTGTTCGCTGAATTCGGGATGGAATTCGGTGAAACGTCTCTGCGCTTCGGGTTCGCCGTCACGGAGTGATTTGAGAAGTTCCTTGGCGCGTTTGCGCTGCTGCTCGAGATTGAGCCGGCCGTCGAAACGGATGCGCGGACGCCACGCAGGGCGGGTATCAGACATACGACCTCCTTTGAAGGTTCCGGCGCCTGTGTCCGCTCGTTCAGGCGAGGAAATCGCATGTTTCCTGTGATGTCAGATGTGGGCGCAGCCCTCTCCGCGGACGGGAAGCGTTTCCGCTTTCACCCGAATTTAGCGCGCGGACCGGGCCGCTTCAACAACAGGCTGTATCCGTGCGCCGGTTTGTCCCTATACTTCCGTCGCGGATCAGGGGATTGCGGACGGAACAAGAGAGGACACGGAATCATGCCGAGTGTGTTGTCGCCCGAACAGCGAGAGGCCTTCGACCGGGACGGCTATGTCATCGTGCGCGGCTTCTTCGATGCTGAAGAGGCCCGGCTTCTTTGCGAGGCCATGGAGACCGATCCGGCGATTTCGGAGCACATGTACGACCGCTCCGACAAGGACGGTGCAACGACCAAGATGGTGGCCTGGAACCATCCCGGCGACAGCGTTTACGGCCTGGCCGCGCGCTCCGAGAAGATGGTCGACACCATGGAGGACCTGCTGGGTGGCGAGGTCTACCATTATCATTCCAAGCTGACCGCCAAGGAGCCTTATGAGGGCGGCGCCTGGGAGTGGCACCAGGATTACGGCTACTGGTATCACAACGGCTGCATGTTTCCGCTGATGGCATCGGCCATGATCGCGCTCGACCGCACCACGCCGGAAAACGGCTGCCTGCAGGTGCTGCGCGGCTCGCACCTCATGGGACGCATCGATCACGGACTGCTCGAAGGCAAACAGGTCGGCGCCGATCTGAACCGGGTCGAGCAGGCGAAGGCGCAACTTGAGACGGTCTATGCGGAGATGGAGCCCGGCGACGTGCTGTTCTTCCACTGCAACACGCTGCACCGTTCGGATCAGAACCAGTCACCAGACCGGCGCTGGACCCTGATCTGCTGCTACAACGCAGCGCGCAACAACCCCTATCGCGAGCACCACCACCCACAATACACACCGATCGCGAAGGTTCCGGACGGGGCGATTAAGGAGGCAGGTGTCAAGCTCGGCAGTGCCGAGAATGAAGACGCGTTTCTGGGCGCACCCCGGCCGCCGGCGGAACTCAAGGTCCAGGGCGGCAAGACCTTCGCGCAGGATGATCGGTGACCGCATAAGCGGTCATATTGAAGGTCGAATTGACCCCAGGCTGATCCTCTGTCCCATTGTCATGCCCGGGCGTGACCCGGGCATCCAGCGACACGATGGGTCTCGATGTTTGGCTGGATTGCCGGGTCAAGCCCGAGGGTGACAATCCAGAAAACCGCGGCGGCCCAACAGTGCTGTCACCCCGCACATGATGCGGGGTCCAGCGGCATACTGAAGATCCGGCATCGAGCCAGTTGCTGGATCCCGGATCGCGCTTCGCTTGTCCGGGATGACAAATACGTGGAGGCGTTCCCGACCTAACCCCGGCCGATGAACGGCATCTGCGTCGCCATGACGGTGACGAACTGGACATTGGCGTCGAGTGGCAGGCCTGCCATGTGAACCACCATGTCGGAGACGTGGTTGACGTCCATGGTCGGCTCCGGCGCCATGGTGCCGTTGGCCTGGGGCACGCCGGCCGCCATGCGTTCGGTCATGGCCGACGCCGCATTGCCGATATCAATCTGGCCGCAGGCAATGTTGAACGGCCGGCCGTCGAGCGAGATCGTGCGCGTCAGGCCGGTGATCGCATGCTTGGACGAGGTGTAGGGTACGGAACCTGGCCGCGGCACATGTGCGGAGATGGATCCGTTGTTGATGATCCGGCCGCCCTGCGGGTCCTGGTGGCGCATCATCGCGAATGCGCCGCGCGCGATGAGGAAGGCTCCGGTCAGGTTGACGTCGATGACCGTCCGCCACTGCTCCGGAGTGATTTCGTCAATGGTCGCCGGCGGCACGTTGTTGCCGGCATTGTTGAACACGACGTCGAGCCGGCCGAAGCGGTCCTTGATGGCACTGAAAAGACCGTCGACGGAGTCCTCGCTCGTGACGTCGCAGGCGACCGACAGCGACGCCGTTTCCGAGCCCGCCATTTCGGCGGTCTCGTTCAGCGCATCCTCGCGGCGGCCGGTGAGCACGGTGGGATATCCCGCCTTCAGGAGTGCGATGGCGGTGGCCCGGCCGATGCCGGAGCTGGCGCCGGTAACGAGGGCGATCTTTTCGGTGGAACTCATGTCGGTCTCCTGTGACGTGGCGGGGATGGCGGAGGCGATTCATGCACCGTGCGGACGCGGGCGGTCAAGTATGGCCGCCTGAATGCGTTCGCTCTCTGTCGAAACCCGGGATGTCCTGCCGGACGAGCGAAGCGGGATCCGGCATCCAGCCGATTATCAGGCATCAGAGAACGGCGCTGGATCCCGCATCAAGTGCGGGATGACATTGGGGCAAGCGGGATGACATTGGGGCAATGCGGGATGGCATCGGGGCGGTTGGCGTCTCCTTCGTTGTCACCCTCGGGCTTGACCCGAGGGTCCAGAGACCGACGCTGGATGCTCGTGTCGAGCACCAGCATGACAATAAGTTGGTATCTGAGGTTCGCCTTCGCGGGAATGACGACTGGTGATCCTGCAAACCTATTCAAACACGTGCAGCGCGGTGCGGTTGGCAGCAATGAAGTCCCAGTCGTAGGTGACGCCGAGGCCAGGACCGTCCGGGACAGGCACGCAGCCGTCCTCGCCGACGCAGTCGATCAGGTCCGAGTAACCGCAGGCGTAAACCGGCGGGACGGAATTCGGGCAGTCAGGGCCGACAAGCGCGACTTCATAGAAGTTCGTGTTGCGCATGGCCGCCATGACGTGACGGTGGGCCGGCCCGCAGGCATGGACCTCAACGTCGACGCCAAAAGCCTCGCCCAGGTGCGCGATCTTCATCGCACCGGTGATGCCGAGATCGTACTCCGGGTCGCTGCGCAGAAAGTCCGTGCCGCCGGCAATCAGGAAATCGGCCTTGGGCTCGATGCCACGTATGTGCTCGGTCTGCAGGATCGGCGTGCTGATCATCTCGCGCAGTCGCTTGTGCGCGAACGCGGAAACGCCGGAATCCCGGAACGGATCCTCGTACCAGAAATAGCCTCCGTCATCACAGGCCCGGCCGACATAAAGCGCGTCGGCGAAGGTCCGGAGCTCGCAGGCCGGATCGATCATCAGGGTCATGCGGTCGCCGACGGCCTTGGCCACATGAAGCAGGTTCTCCGCTTCCTCGCGTGCGTCGCCGTCGTGCCAGCCGTGGATCTTGAAGGCCCGGTAACCTAGGCCGTAACACTCCTCGGCGAAGGCAGCGAACGCCTCCTTGGAATCGAGCCCGCCGTTACGGTCGCCGTGATAGGTGCTGGCATAGGCCGGCAGCCGCTTGCGGTAGCTGCCAAGCAAAACCCCGACGGAACAGCCGAGGCTGCGCCCCGCCCAGTCCCAAAGCGCGATGTCGAGCGGCCCGTGACCCATATGATCAAACTGGCGCAACTCGCGCTTGAAGTCGTCGAAGATGAGCTCGCGCTCCGCCGCGTCGCGGCCGAGCAGCTGCGGCGCGAGCATCAGCGTCTGCCCCAGGGCCGAGGGTGACGACACCCAGTGAGTGACGTACTCACCGCGGCAGCCGTCAGCGGTCTCGATCGTGACCGCGTATTTCGGAATGGTCGCGACCGCGCCGGGCTCATAGCTGAGCGCGCCGATGGACTCACCCTGCCCTGCCCGCCCGAGATTCTTCGTCTCAAACGTGAATTCGTGAACTTCCACCTTCGTGATCCGGCTCATGGCACCTTCCCGATCCGCAAGTCGCCCATTTTCTGTCGAAACCGCAGCGTGCCACCCCGGGACCGCACCGGGCAACTACCTTGCTGATCCGGATTGCTGATTCTGCTGTCACACAAGTGTTCTGGATCGTCTCCTCAGTCGTGGCTACACTTCAGATGCGGAACCGGGGCCTGATGCCGCAAGGGAGCACATCGTGATCACTGAGGTCAGGGAGTGGCTGGAACACCTCGGCCTGGATCAATATGCCGACGCGTTCGAAGAGAACGACGTCGACTTCCGCGCGCTCGTTCATCTGACCGATAGCGATCTCAAGGAACTCGGGCTCTCGCTGGGACACCGGCGTGTTGTTCTCGCCGCCATAGAGAAACTGTCCGCGGATCAGACCGACGACGGTACGTCGCGTGCCGTCATCGGTCAGGCGACCAACGCCGAAGCCGAGCGGCGGCAGATCACGTTCCTGTTCTGCGATCTGGTCGGGTCGACGGAGCTGTCGCGCATGATCGATCCGGAAGAGCTGCGCGACGTGCTGCAAAGTTTTCAGAATGCCGTCACGTCTTCAATACGCCGCTACGACGGCTACGTTGCAAAATTTCTCGGCGACGGGATCCTGGCCTATTTCGGCTGGCCGCGAGCCCATGAGCATCAGGCGGAACGCGCGGTCAGGGCCGGCCTCAGCGCCATCAACGCCATCGCCCGCCTTAACGCTGACAGGGAGAATGCGCTTCAGGTGCGCGTAGGGATCGATACGGGGCATGTGGTTATCGGGGACCTGGTGGGAGACTCGGTATCCGATACCGAGGCCGCCATCGGTGAATCGCCGAACCTCGCGGCGCGGCTGCAAAGCGTCGCGTTGCCGGGAGAGGTCTATATCGGTGACTCGACGCGCGTGCTGCTCGGCGAGGCTTTCGTTCTCGAAGACGCAGGCCGTAAGGAACTGAAGGGATTTGCGGATCCAGTTCAGACCTGGAACGTGCTGCGGGAGGCCGCCGCCGAAACACGCTTCAAGGCGGCACGCGGCGGTGCGCTCACGCGCCGTGCCGGGCGGGATCACGAGCTCGAACTGCTCCGTGAACGCTGGCAGATCGCAGCGGACGGCAGAGGACAGGTGATCCTCCTGGCAGGCGAAGCGGGTATCGGCAAATCGCGTATCGTCCAGGACCTGCGCGACGGCATCGGCCATGACTCGTGCAACAGCCTCTATTTTCAGTGTTCCCCCCATCGAACCAACAGCGCATTCCATCCTGTCATTCAGCATCTGCGCCTTGCCGCGGGCTTCTCCGTCGACGATGACAGCGGTGGCCGACTCGAC
Organism: Hyphomicrobiales bacterium; assembly: GCA_965198845.1. Lineage (GTDB taxonomy): Bacteria > Pseudomonadota > Alphaproteobacteria > Rhizobiales > JAJFHC01 > CBDAQD01. Next base: position 2,266,688 of record CBDAQD010000002.1, on the reverse strand, counting down.
AAGCTGGAGTCGCTGCTTGCGCATAACGGCGATGACGTCCGAACCGTGGCGCCCGTCTTTGCGGCTCTGCTGTCGCTGCCGGCCGCCGACCGTTATGGCGAACTTGACCTGCCGCCGCAGCAGCTCCGCAACAGGACCATCGATCTTGTGATCGCACAGGTGCTGCGCGACGCCGGAGAGCGGCCCCTGTTGTGCGTTGTCGAGGACGCGCACTGGATGGACCCGTCGATGATCGAACTGGTCGAAGCCATGATCGACAGGATTGCAGGCCGTCCAATCTGTCTGCTCGTCACCTACCGGCCGGAGTTCATCCCGCCCTGGTCCGCCCGTTCGCACATGAGCGCGATTTCGCTCAACCGTCTGGGGCGTGAGCAGTCGGTCGAAATCGTCCAGTCGGTGGCCGGACCCGAGCTGGTCGCAGCGATCGTTGACCAGATCGTGGCGCGCTCGGACGGGGTTCCGCTCTATGTCGAGGAACTGACCAAGTCCGTTCTGGAAAGCCTGATCACCGAGTCCGAGAAGGCCATCGACCACATTATTCCCGCGTCCCTGCAATCTTCGCTCGTCGCGCGGCTCGACCGGCTTGGCCGCGCCAAGGAAGTCGCACAGGTCGGCGCGGTTTTCGGCAGAGAGTTTCCCTACACGTTGATCAAGCTGGCCCTGGCGAAGAGCGATACCGAGATTACAGCGGATCTGGAACGGCTGATCGACTCCGAGCTGGTCGTTGTCGATGGCGAGCCGCCCGAGGCGACCTACACATTCAAACACTCGCTGGTCCAGGATGCCGCCTATTCGACAATACTGCTCAGGCGGCGCAAGCAGCTCCATGCCAGGATTGTCGAGATCATGGAGCAGCAGCTGGGCAATCAGGTCGCCGAGCGGGTCGATACACTTGCTCATCATTCCTATCTGGGCGAGCTCTGGGACAAGGCGTTCGCCTATCATCTCGCGGCGGGATCGAGGGCAATGAACCGGTCGGCCTTGCGCGAAGCGGCTGCACAGTTCGAGCAGGCCCTGGCCGCATCCACGCGCATGCCGAAGTCACGGGAAACCAACGAGAAGGCGATCGATACGCGGTTCGAGTTACGCAATGCGCTGTGGGCGCTGGGCCGGTTCGAAGACATTCTGACACGGCTCAAGGAGGCGCAGCGCCTTGCCGACGATCTCAAGGACGACGTCAGGACCGGCTGGATTTCGGTGTTCAGGAGCGCGAGCCAGTGGCAACTCGGCCGGGCCAAGGCGGCGCTGAACTCGGCAGAGCACGCTCTAACGACGTCACAGGCTGCGGACGACCTTTCGCTCCGTGTCGCATCCAATTTCTACCTCGGATGCGTACAGGTCACGACCGGCGACTGCCGCAAGGCTGAGCCCTATTTCGAAGCGGTGGCCGAGATGCTGTCGGGCGATCTGTCGAAAGAGCGTTGCGGCCTGCCCTTCGCGCCTGCGGTTATTTCGCGGTCCTGGCTCGTCTGGGCACTGGCCGAGCGCGGCGAATTCGAACCGGGAATGACCTACGCCGAGGAAGCGCTCCGGATCGCCGAAGATATCGGCAATCCCTTCAATCTGGCGCATATCTACTATGACCTCGGGTATTTCCACGAGATTCGCGGCGAGATCCCCGAAGCGGTGGATGCCCTGGAAAAGGCCAACGGGCTGGTCGAGCAATGGAGCCTCAAATACCTGTCTCCGTTCATCATGGGTTTTCTCGGGCATGCCTATGCCCTTGCCGGCCGTACCGAGGAGAGCCTGGACTTTCTCACCCGCGCACGTGCCGCGTATGAGGCGATCGGTCTCGGACTGTTCCGGTCGCTTGTCGGCATTCAGTTCGGCGAAGCGCTGTTACTGGCCGGTCAGGCCGACCACGCCCTGATCACCACGACCGACTCCGTTCTGCTGGCGCAGCAGCGCGGCGAGCGCGGCCACCAGGCCTATGGGTTGCGGATACTGGGCAACGTTCTCGCGCACCCGGATCACGACGACATGGAAGGCGCGCTGTCGCACTACAAAAAGGCACTGTCCCTCGCGACAAAACTTGGCATGCATCCTCTCGCAGGGCAGTGTCATCTGGCTCTCGGCAATGCCTACGCAGGCAATGGCAGATCAGCCGACGCCACGAAACACCACGACACCGCGGACAAAATCGCCGAGGATCTCGGCATGTCCTATCCCCTGCAACAATCATCCAACGGGCACCAGGTGCCGGAGCCAGACTGACGAAAGGCCTCAAGATGGACGATCTGACGAAACGTCTTGGCGACTGCTATACGGGCGTTGTCCATGACGTCATGCGCGAAATGAATTTCAGGGACTTCACGCTTCCGCCGGAGATCCGCCCGCTGTTTCCGGATCGCAAACTGGCGGGACCCGTCTTCACGATCTCCGGGCACGTCGATACCAACGCGGATCCGCACCAGACACTGGTCGAGTGGACCGGCCTCCTCTCCAAAGCGAAGGCTGACCACATCTGGGTATCCCAGCCCAACGACAACCAGGTCGCGCATATGGGGGAACTGTCCGGCGAAACACTGCTCAAGAGAGGCGTGCGCGGCGTCGTGACGGACGGCTTCATAAGAGATGTCTCCTTTCTTCTGGACATGGGACTGGAGTGCTGGTCCCGCGGGTTCACGCCCCGGGACATCGTCGGCTACTGGGTGCCTGACGGATTCGATGTTCCGATTGTGATCGGCAATGTCCGGATCAATTCCGGCGACTACTGCCTGGGAGACCGCGACGGCATGGTGATTCTTCCCGCCGAATCCGCCGGCGAGATCGTGGACCGCGCCCTCACCGCCATCGGCACCGAAAACAAGGTCCGCACTGCAATCCTGGGCGGAATGGATCCGCAACAGGCCTATCTGGAACACGGAAAGTTCTAGCCGGCCGGTGATTGAATTCCATGATGCATACATAAACCCGATTGACACAAATACATTAATGTATACATTAATCGGCACTTTACAAACAGACGCTGTGCGGCCGTGGGCACCTTGCAAGGCTAAAGATTGGGAAAGTCCGTCATTTCAATCGATTTAGGAACGTGGTTAAATTTGGGCGCCGAAATCGCACCGTAAACGGAACAACACACAATCAGTCCGTTTTCCCCACGGGGGCGAGCATCGGGGTGAAGGGTTTTGAAGCCGGCAGCCGACAAAGAGAAGCGGCGATGATCAGCCGGCCCAATGGGAGGATACGGACCGGATGGCATCGGTCGAAATCAAGGGCGCAGTAAAGCGATTCGGCTCAACGCAGGTCCTGCACGGCGTCGATATCGAAATCCCAGATCAATCATTCACGGTGCTCGTCGGTCCTTCGGGATGCGGCAAGTCCACCCTGCTCCGCATGATTGCCGGTCTGGAGAACGTGACCGCGGGCGAGATCGAGATCGGCGGAACCGTGGTCAACATGCTGCCGCCCAAGGAACGGGACATCGCAATGGTGTTCCAGAACTACGCGCTCTATCCGCACATGACGGTCTTCGACAACATGGCCTTCAGCCTGAAGCTGGCGAAAACCGACTCCAACATCATCAAGCAGAAGGTCGACGATGCGGCCGCGATCCTGAACCTCGAAGAGTATCTGGAGCGCTATCCGCGCCAACTGTCGGGCGGCCAGCGCCAGCGCGTGGCAATGGGCAGAGCCATCGTGCGCGATCCCCAGGTGTTCCTGTTCGACGAACCGCTCTCCAACCTCGACGCCAAGCTGCGCGTGCAGATGCGCACGGAGATCAAGGAGCTTCACCAGCGGCTCAACAGTACGTCCATTTACGTTACGCACGACCAGATCGAGGCCATGACCATGGCCGACCAGATCGTCGTCATGCGTGACGGGCGCATCGAGCAGGCCGGCGCACCGCTCAAGCTTTACGACGACCCGGACAACACTTTCGTGGCGACCTTCATCGGATCGCCGGCCATGAACCTGCTGTCCGGCAAGGTGAACAAGAACGGCGACGCCATGATCGTGGAGACTGAAAACGGGCTTCACCTGCCGCTTGGCAATGGCGTCGGCACCGAAGTCGGGCGCACCGTTTCGTACGGGCTCAGGCCCGAGAGCTTCGAACTCGCTGACGGCGGCGGGGACGGAACTATCCCCGTCGAGGTGGTCGTCGTCGAACCCACGGGCGCGGAAATCCTCGTGATCTGCCGCATGGACGGCCAGGAACTGCAGGTCGTGTTCCGGGAACGGCATCCGATGCAGCCCGGTCAGCAGATTCATCTGCGTCCCGTCAGAGATAATGCACAACTGTTCGATGCCGAGTCAGGAGCCCGCATCAGATGATCCCGAACGCCGAGCCAAATGGGGAGCGCGTCCGGTAACGGCAAGACCAATAGAGAAGAACCAGGCTGAATGGTTCCGCATACAAAAATCAACAACGGCTAAGATGACCAAGAGTGGAGGAAACCATGAAATCGATCACAAGACGCGACGCGCTTAAGACGACTGCAGGTGCCGCCCTTACCGCTGCAGTGGCCAGCCCGTCGCTCCTGGCATCCGCGCGCGCCTTCGCGGCAGAATCCCCGTGGAAGCCGGAAAAGGGTGCAAAGATCCGCATGCTGCGGTGGAAGCGCTTTGTGGCGTCTGAAGGCGAAGCCACGGATGCACTCCTCAAGGCATTCTCAAAGGCCACCGGCGTCGAAATCCGGTTGGACAGTGAGGGCTTTGAAGACCTCCGGCCCAAGGCCGCCGTTGCTGCCAGCATCGGCTCGGGCCCGGACCTGATCTGGACCATCAACGCCGACCCGCATCTCTATCCGAACGCCATGCTCGACATGACCGACGTGTGCGACTATCTCGGCAAGAAGTATGGCGGCTGGTATCCGATCGCCGAAGACTATTCGAAGAAGGACGGCAAGTGGATCAGCGTGCCGTATTGCTTCAGCGGCAACTTCCTGAACTACCGCGTGTCTCAGGTGAAGAAAGCCGGCTTCGACACGTTCCCGGAAAACACCGACGACTTCCTGAAGCTCATGGAAGCCCTCAACAAGCAGGGCACGCCGGGCGGCTTCGCGCTTGGCAACGCCAGCGGCGACGGCAACTGCTGGGCCCACTGGGTGTTGTGGTCGCACGGCGGCAAGATGGTCGACGACAACGACAATCTGGTGCTCAACAGCCCGGAAACCGTGGCCGGCCTCGAGTATGTCGCAAAGCTCGGCAAGACCTTCATTCCGGGCGTTGCCTCCTGGCTCGACGGCCACAACAACAAGGCATTCCTGCAGGGTGCGTGCAGCGTGACCAATAACGGCATCTCCATTTATGCCGCCGCGGTACGAGAAGGCATCAAGGAAATCGCCGAGGACATGGATCACGCCTACTGGCCGACCGGACCTGCCGGCGTGCCGACCGAGTTCCACGTCCAGTTCCCGATCACCGTCTACAACCACACCAAGTATCCGAACGCTTGCAAGGCGCTGGTGGCGTGGCTGATGGAAGCGGAACAGCACAACAAGTGGCTCGAAGCTTCGGTCGGATACCTGTCGCATACGCTCAAGGCATACGACGCAAACCCGGTCTGGGATGCGGATCCGAAGCGGAGAGTGTTCAAGGACACGACCACACGGTCGCGGACCTTCGCGCATTCCGGTTCGCTCGGATATGCCGCGGCGAGCGCGTTCGCCGACTTCATTGTCGTGAACATGGTGGCCGAGGCGGCCCTGGGCACGAAGACGCCCAAGCAGGCTGCCGCAGACGCGCACAAACGCGCCGAGCGCTACTACAAGATCTGATAGCGTAACGACACGGCCGGGCCGGCGAACATCTCCGCCGGCCCGGAATTCCCGCGAGGCCCGCAGCACGGAAACATAGTCATGCCGACGGATACAACGCCTTCCTATCAGCCAAGTCTCTCGCTTTCGGCGCGGTTGATGAACAACAGGAATGTCATGGGACTCCTGTTCATGTTTCCGGCCGGCGTCCTGCTCCTTGTCTTTTTGACCTATCCGCTCGGGCTCGGCATCTGGCTCGGCCTGACGGATGTGAAGGTCGGAAGGCCGGGCATCTTCGTCGGACTTGAAAATTACCGCTGGCTGCTGACCGACTCGGTGTTCCTGCTGTCGATCTTCAACACGTTCCTCTACACCGTTGTCGCCAGCATCATAAAGTTCGCGCTCGGCCTCTGGCTTGCGATCATTCTGAACAACCACATTCCCTTCAAGGCCTTCATCCGCGCAATCGTGCTGTTGCCGTTCATCGTGCCGACGGTGCTGTCCGCGCTGGCCTTCTGGTGGCTCTACGACTCTCAGGACTCGGTGATCAGCTGGATCCTGATCGAGATGGGCCTGATTTCCGAGACCATCGATTTTCTCGGTGATCCCAACAACGCCAGAGCTTCGGTGATCGCCGCCAATATCTGGCGCGGCATCCCGTTCGTGGCCATCACTCTGCTGGCCGGACTGCAGACCATCCCGCAGTCGCTCTACGAGGCCGCAACCATCGACGGCGCGACGGACTGGCAGCGGTTCACCAAGATCACGCTTCCGCTGCTGACGCCGATCATCGCGGTCGTGATGACGTTCTCCGTTCTGTTCACCTTCACCGACTTCCAGTTGATCTGGGTGATGACACGCGGCGGGCCGATCAATGCGACGCATCTGATGGCGACCCTGTCCTACCAGCGCGCGATCGTCGGCGGCTCGCTCGGCGAAGGCGCAGCCATCGCCACGGCGATGATCCCGTTCCTGCTGGCGGCAATCCTGTTCAGCTATTTCGGACTGCAACGAAGGAAGTGGCAGCAAGGAGGCACCGATGACTGATACTGCCGTCAAGCCCGGAGCCACCGTCCAGACCGTCGAAGACGAAGGCGGCATGGGATATCTTGAGCGGCTGCCCCGCCGGGTTGTCGTGGTCTACATCCCGCTCGTCATCTTCATGTTCGTACTGCTGTTCCCGTTCTTCTTCATGGGCGTCGTTTCCTTCAAGACCCATGACGAACTGATGGCCCACCGCGGCCTGGAGGCGTTCTGGGTCTATGAGCCGACGCTCGAACACATCAAGCATCTGCTTTGGGACACCGACTATCCGCTGTGGGTGTGGAACACGATGCTTGTGACGGTCACGTCGACCATTCTCTCCGTGGCCTGTTCGGTCTGCGCGGCCTATGCCATCGAGCGGCTGCGCTTCAAGGGCTCACGGTATGTGGGTGTCTCCATCTTCCTCGCCTACCTGGTGCCGCCCAGCATCCTGTTCATTCCGCTGGCCGTCATGGTGTTCGAACTCAGATTGTTCGACAGCCCACTCGCGCTGATCCTGACCTATCCGACCATCCTGATTCCGTTCTGCACCTGGCTGCTGATGGGATATTTCCGCTCCATTCCCTACGAGCTTGAGGAGTGTGCCCTGGTCGACGGCGCCAACCGGTTCCAGATCCTGTCCAAGGTCGTTCTGCCGCTGGCCGTCCCGGGTCTCATTTCGGCGGGCATCTTCGCGTTCACCCTGTCTTGGAACGAGTTCATCTACGCCCTGACGTTCATTTCCTCGGCCGAAAACAAGACGGTGCCCGTGGCGATGATCACCGAGTTGGTCACCTTCGACCAGTACAACTGGGGCGGGCTCATGGCCGGCGCCCTCATGGGGTCATTGCCGGTTGCCATTCTTTACTCGTTCTTCGTCGAGCACTACGTTGCCTCGATGACGGGTGCAGTTAAGGAATAGGACCCCGAAAACATGACCAAAGTCTCCGTAGTCGGGCTCGGCGCAATGGGCCTGCCCATGGCGCAGTGCCTGGTGAAGGCAGGATTTGACGTTACCGGGTTCGACCTGAATGCCGGGGCGCTCGAAAGCCTGAAGGCCTCCGGCGGGCAAATCGCCGGCAGTGCGGGGGCTGCGGCAGAGTCATGCGACGTCCTGCTCCTGATGGTGGTCAACGCCGACCAGGCCGAAGCGGTCCTCTTTTCTGACGACGGCGGCCTCAACGGTCTGACCCAGGGCAAGATCGTGATCGCGTCCTGTACCATGCCACCGGAGCGGGCCAAGGCGCTGGGCGACAGGCTGGCCGGTTTCAGCGTCGGCATGCTCGATGCTCCGGTCTCGGGCGGCGTGGTCGGAGCCACATCCGGCACGCTGACCATCATGGCGGCCGGTCCGGATACCGTGTTCGAGGCGGCCGGCCCCGTGCTCGACGCGGTCGGCAAGGCCGTCTATCACGTCGGTACCGAACACGGTCAGGGCTCGACGGTAAAGCTCATCAACCAGCTCATGTGCGGTGTGCATATCGCCACCGCCGCCGAGGCGCTTTCACTCGGCGCGCATGCGGGCGTCGATCCGAAAGTGATCCTCGAAGTGGTCGGCAATGCCGCCGGTGCAAGCTGGATGCTCAATGACCGGGGTCCGCGCATGCTCGAGGGATCGCCTGACGTCAAGTCGGCAGTGGATATTTTCGTGAAGGACGTCGGCATCGTGCTCGACTTCGGCCGCGAACAGCGCTTTCCCCTGCCCCTTTCCGCAGCAACGCACCAGATGTTCCTGGCGGCGTCCGGAGCCGGACTTGGCCGCGAGGACGACTCCCAGGTGATCCGGGTCTACGAGGCCATGGCGGGCAAAGGCTCCGAGGAGAGCTGACCCGACAAATCGCGAAGGCGCCCGGCTTTCGGTCTAGACCTGCCGCCGCTCCGCCAGAATCCGTTCCACCCGTTGTCCGTAGATGCGGATGTTGATCTCGTCGCTTGCGACGCGGCCCGGCTGTTCGTCGTATGTGAAAATCGCCGTAATCCTCGGGCACAGACCTTCCACCTCTGTGACGCCGTGCAGCGAATATTCACCCCGGAACAGGGTCAACGTCCCGGCCCCGCGACTGAACGTCCTGGCGTGGCTCATATCGCCGGCCAGAAACTGATCGACGATTTCCCGATTTTCATCATCGGCGGTCCGGACGTTCGGAAGGAATGTGAATTCTCCGCCCCGTTCGGCTGCCTGCAAGAGGAGCGTCACGGTGCATTCGTTGTAATCGTAATGCCAGCCGTGCCAGCTGCCAGGCGGAAGCGCCACGATGTTCAGCGCCTGGAACTCATCAGCATAACGGTAGAGTTCGGCTTTTCCCTGCACGCGGCGGACAAAGTCCGTCATCACATCGCTTCTGTAGAGCCTCTGGATCAGCGTATCGGCCGGTAACTGGTCGTCGGCCAGTTGCAGCGCGTGGTGAACATACTCACGCCGTCGCGGATCGCCCGGAGGAACGGAGGCGTCCACCTTGCCGCCATAAATGTTGCGCCTGATCCTGAGCGACTCCGCGCCCGGCAGGAGGTCATTCGCTTCTTTCGTGAGCGCCCGGAGCGCATCGGGCCGGATGAAACCGTCAAGATTACACCAGCCGTGCGCTTCCATGTGCTCACGGCAATCACGCAGGAATTCCGCGCCCTGCCCGTGCTCGAGATCGTGGATCGGATAACGCTCCAGATCGATCAGATCCAGAATGTCACCGGTCCCGGCGTTGAATGAAGGGTCTGTCATCACGCCAACTCCCCGCCTTTCACCATCCATGCCTGCTGGAATTCCAGCATCCTGGGCGGCATCGGAGTCAATTCTTTTCTTGTAATTCTATTCTTCGGGACCGAGTTCGCGAGACGGAATCTCGACCATGCTACGCGGCCACAGAGACGCATTCGCCACCGCTTGATCCGCCGCGGCGGGCAATCAGTCCCGATCACAAAAGGGCCAGATCCAGACAAGATCAAGCCAAATAATCGGCACAAATCAGGTGAAAAATTGGCATGGCCCAAAGGATTTGGACCAACTGGACCTACGCCGACTGCAACGACTTCACGTATTGTCCGATGTCAAATGGCGGCGAACAAACGATCACCATCAGATTCAACAGGAGGAAATTCAGGAGGAGGAGCTCATGAAAGACTGTTTCTTGCTCGCCGTGGACGGCAGTTCGGGAAGCGGAAACGCGATCGAATTTGCGGTCGAACGGGCAAAGAGCGGCGGCGAAAAAATCGTTGTCGCCTACGTCATCGAGTGGTCACCCTACTCATTCAACACCCCGGAAGAAAACGAGGAACGGCACAAACGCCGTGAAGAAGAGCTGGAGCGTGCGACCCGATCGATTGTCGATCCTGTCGCAAAAAAGCTCGCCGACGCGGGTCTCGACGTCGAGACCGCGGTTCGGCACGGACACCCTGCACAAACACTCATCGAATTGGCCAAACAGCACAACGCGGCGCAGATCTTCGTCGGCCGGCGCGGAGAGTCCAGTCTGAAGACCCTGCTGTTCGGCTCGGTTGCCGGCAATCTGGTGCAGACGTCGCCCGTCCCCGTGACGGTCGTGCCCTAGTCAGTTCACTTCCGCAGTTTCAGTCCCCGCGGCAACCCGAGGGAGGGGGTCCGATGAACAAGATACTGACCAACATTCTATTGGCACTGTTGTGCCTCTTTGTCCTGGCAGCCGATCCGGCCCATGCCCAGCAGGCGCCGGACAAGACTTCGCCTACCGAGAGCTGGATTCAGGGGATCGAAGATCCCAATGTGGGGTTCCGCTCGTGGACCCAGGGCATCTCACCACCTGAAGTGCGTCCTGAAGCGGCTACCGGAATCGACGCCACGATCAACGCGATGACAGCACCGGTCGCCACTCTGGTCGGCCAGATCGTGTTCTTCAAGATTCCGGTGTTCGGCGCGCAACTGCCTCTGGTCGTGCTCTGGCTCGTCATCGGCGCCGTGTTCTTCACGATCTATATGGGTTTCATCAACCTGCGTGGCTTCAAGCACGCCATAGAACTCGTGCGCGGCGACTACGCAAACCCGAACGACACCGGCGAGGTTTCCCACTTCCAGGCCCTGGCGACAGCCGTGTCGGGCACCGTCGGTATCGGCAACATCGGTGGCGTCGCTGTGGCGGTTACCGTCGGCGGACCTGGCGCAACTTTCTGGCTGATCATGGCCGGGTTCCTCGGCATGTCGACGAAATTCGTCGAGTGCACGCTGGGCGTCAAATACCGCAACGAAAATCCGGACGGCTCGGTGTCGGGCGGGCCCATGTATTACCTGCGCAGAGGATTTTCCGAGCGCGGCATGGAGGGCTTCGGCAAGTTCATGGGCACGTTCTATGCAGTCGGCATCTTTATCGGCGCCCTCGGCATAGGCAACATGTTCCAGTCCAACCAGGCCTATGTGCAGTTGAATAATGTCGCCGGCGGCGCGCTCGACGGCCTCGGCTGGTTGGTCGGGCTGATCATGGCCGCAGTCGTCTTCGCCGTCATCATCGGCGGCATCAAGTCGATTGCCCGCGTGACTGAAAAGATCGTGCCGTTCATGGCGGTTTTCTACTGCGTGTTTGCGCTCATCGTCATCCTGATGAACTTCACGTCGATCCCGGCGGCGGTCGCAAGCATTTTCTCCGGCGCGTTTACCGGCGAAGGCGTTGCAGGCGGTGCGCTCGGCGCGCTGATCATCGGCTTCCAGCGCGCTGTGTTCTCAAACGAGGCCGGCATCGGTTCGGCTTCGATTGCCCACTCGGCCGTGCGGACGAACGAGCCGATCACAGAGGGCATGGTTTCGTTGCTGGAACCCTTCATCGATACAATCGTCATCTGTACGATCACCGCACTGGTTATCGGGACCACCGTTGCTGCGGATCCAAACTTTGCTGGAGACGCAACCGGCATCGCCATGACATCGGCCGCGTTCGAACGCCAGTTGTCGTGGTTCCCGCTGCCGCTCGCGTTTGCCGCGGTCCTGTTCGCCTTTTCCACGATGATTTCATGGTCCTACTACGGACTGAAAGGCTGGACCTATCTGTTCGGCGAAGCGACAGTCGGACAGACGATCTACAAGCTCCTGTTCTGTGCCTTCGTTGCGCTCGGATGCGTCGTGCAACTCGGACCGATCCTGGACATCTCCGATGCGCTGGTCTTCCTGATCTGCGTGCCGAACATTCTGGGACTCTACTTCCTGGCACCGATCGTCAAAAAGGAACTGAACTCCTATCTCGAGCGCGTGAAGAGCGGCGAGATCAAGAAGTACAAGAACATCTGACGGAGCGACGCGGCCGCAAGGCCGGACTTGGGAAGCGGGCGCGCAGCGCCTGCTTCCCTCCGCTCTCGCAGCCAGTGCCCGAATGCAGGATTGGGACCGGGTCAAAAAACGACCGGTATGTTCAGTTTTCCACGGAGATGCTCGACTCGCGGATGCGCAGTTCCGGCTCGAGCACCAGTTCGACAGGCGGACGGTCCGGGTCCTCGATGCGCTCAAGCAGGAGCCGAGCGGCATTGGAGCCAATGCCCGTCTGGTTGTTGAACACCGTCGACAGGCGCGGCGTCCAGTGGGTTGCCTCATCGACATCGTCATAACCGACGAGACCGAAGTCCCGGCCTGGCTCGAGACCATGCCGCCTCAGGCCCATCATGACGCCAAAGGCATTGAGATCGTTCATGCAGACTGCTGCGGTCGGCGGATCGTCCATGGCCATGAGGCGCTCGATCGCCTCATCTCCGAAATTCCGCGTGAACGGGCCCGGCAGTTGCAGCGACGGGTCATAACCGATCCCTGCTTCCTCCAGGACCGCGCGATAGCCGCTGATCCGCCCGTGGCCGGTGGAAACGCCGGGACTGCCGCCGATCATGGCGATGCGGCGGTAGCCCTGCTCGACGAGATGCTCGGTGGCGCGGCGCATGCCCAGTTCATCATCCGAGCCGACGCGGTCAACACGGACCCCGTCGATCGAGCGGCACATGAGAACGACCGGCATGACGCTGTTGATCCTGAGAATTTCCTCAGGCGATGTTCCCTCGGCCGGGCACAGGATCACGCCGTCGGCGCGGTATTGCATCAGCGTTTCGATGAAATCGGTCTGGCGTTCGACATCTTCGCCGTGCTGGCACAGCAGAGTGGTGTGCTTGCGCAGGCTCAGTTCGTCTTCGATGCGCGAGAGCATTTCGGCGAAATACGGATTGACGATGTCGTAGAAGGCAACGCCGATAATGTTGGTTCGCTGGGTCCTCAAGCTGGCCGCGGAACGGTTGTAGACGTAGCCGATCTCGCGTGCGGTCAGCTTGATGCGTTCGCGTGTATCGCGGGCCACGAGCGGGCTGTCACGCAGCGCCAGAGAGACGGTCGCCGTCGAGACGCTTAGGCGCTCGGCTATCGTCTTCAATGTTGTCTGCGGCCGTCCGGCAGCCTTTAGCTTCGTTGACGTCGCCACGTTATGCAGCCATTTCCCACATCCCTCCCCCAAGGGTTGCCCCTGTTATCCCAGTTTTTTGATGGCGCGCCAAGGTCTCCCGCGCGAATCCTCAGAAGCCGATTCAGAAACGACAAATATACTCGCAATTTCAGCACATTAGACTGATGCGCGTCACCACGAAGAGAACATGGGAAGACATCCCGAGTGCGCTGAAAATGTTTGAAATTCTCTATCAAACATCGTGATTCCGAACAGCCTCGGTCATTTCCCCGCCACCACCTTTTGGCGCCGCAGCAGATAAAGACCGCTTGCCACCACGATCGCGCCGCCGACGGCCGTCGACGGACCCGGCAGATGGTCGAAAACGAGATAGCCAAGACCGACCATCCAGATGATCTGGGAATACATGAATGGCGCGATATGGGATGCCGGAGCAAAGGAGTGGGCAATCGTGTAGATCCAGTGCCCTACCCCGCCGAACAGGCCGATGGCGATCATCGCGCCCCACGCGACGGCGCCCGATGGCGCCTCCCAGACGAACGGGACTGCGGGCGTGAGCGCGGCACAGGCGATGAGGGTGACATAGAACTGCGACGTCCACGGGTCGTCTGCGCCCGCGATCTTGCGCGTCGCAATATTGTAGAGCGCGACACAGACCGCACCGGCAAGGGAAAGCAGAGCCGGCCACTGGAACGTGTCACTGCCGGGCTGGGTGATGATCAGAATGCCGATGAACCCGGCGATGATTGCCGCCCAGCGCCGCGGACCGACATATTCGCCCAGCAGCGGAATCGAGAACAGCGCGACCAGCAGGGGCGCCATGAAGAGAATAGCCACGGTCTGTGCCAGTTCGAGATACTGAAGCGCCACGAAATTCGTGGCCGTTGCCCCGAACAGCAGGATCGACCGCACCATCTGAAGCCAGGGATGCCGGGTCTTCAGGAGATTCCGGCTGCGCCACGGCGCCACCATGATGCAGGCCAGCACAAAATGCCCGAAATACCGCGCCCACACGACCTGTGCGGGCTCGAGGTCCCTGACAAGCAGCTTGGCGCAGGTATCGAGCAGCGAGAAGCACAGCACGCTCACGCACATAAGAACGATCGCGTTGAGAAAATTGCGGCGTTCCGCGGCGACGCCGGTCTCTATGGCTACCGGCATCGGGGTGTGCCTGACATACGGCTCGCTGGTTTATGCGCGTTCAGTAGGTGGCCCGCCCGCCGGAGAGATCGAAGACGGCGCCGGTGGTGAAGGAACAATCCTCGGACGCCGCGAATGCGACGGTCGCGGCCACCTCCTCGACCTGTACGAACCGGCCGCGCGGGATCTTCGAGAGCATGTAGTTGATATGTTCGTCGGTCATCTGATCGAAGATGCGCGTTCTGGCGGCCGCGGGCGTGATGCAGTTCACCGCGATGTTCCGATCCGCCAGTTCCTTGCCAAGAGACTTGGTCAGCGCGATGACACCGGCCTTTGCCGCGCTATAGGCAACGGCATTCGGATTGCCCTCCTTGCCCGCGATCGAGGCGACATTCACGATCCGCCCGTAGCCGTTTTCGATCATGTGCGGCACCACGGCCCGGCAACAGAGAAAGACGCCGTTGAGATCGATATCGATCACCCGGTTCCATTCCTCGACCGGATAATCCCATGTCGTGGCGTTCTGCCCGGCGATGCCTGCGTTGCATACCAGAATGTCGATCCCGCCGAGCCCCGAGGCTGTTTCCGCCACGGCGCGTTCCACGGCATCCGGGTCGGTCACGTCGACCTGACAGGCCATCACCTGCCCCTGCCCTTCGAGTTCACCACGCGTCTTCTCGGTGAGGTCGCCATCCATATCCCAGATTGCGGCGGACGCTCCCGAGGCCAGGAACCGCTCCACGACGGCGCGGCCGATACCCTGGGCTCCTCCCGTCACGATGGCGCGGCGGCCGTCGAGATCGATCTTGTTCATTGCCCTGTCCTGAAAAAGTTTTTGGATTGATCTTTAAATCGATTGAATAGCCAAACTATCGCGAAACGTCGCGCATTTCACGCGTTCATTGGCCGCCCGAGTGCCGTCGCAGCGCGCTCGACCAGCCGGCTTGGCGGCATGGCGACATCGAGGAAGATGGCCCCTTCCTCGCGGCCCGGCCGTTCGAGTGTCGCAAGCTGGCTTTCGAGCATGGAGGGCGGCATGAAATGGCCCTTGCGATGCTTGATGCGCTCACCAAGCAAATCGGCCTGCCCGTGCAGCATTACGAATCTGGGACGGTCCGGCACGCCCGCGCGCAACCGGTCACGATAGGCCTTCTTCAGCGCCGAGCAGGTTACGACGACGAGGCTCTCAGCGCCGTCATCGGCCGCCGAAGCTGCGGCTGCAATGGCGTCCAGCCAGGTCCAGCGGTCTTCGTCTTCCAGCGGCGTGCCGTTGGCCATCTTGGTGACGTTTTCCGGCGGATGGAATTCGTCGCCTTCGATGAATGTGCCATCGCATCGCCGGGCAAGCATCCGGGCAATGGTTGTCTTTCCCGATCCCGCCACGCCCATGACAATTACAATCATCGACCTTCTTCCGCCCCCCTTCCGGCCCGCCGATCATCATTTGAACCATGGTCGCATGTGACCAGAATCCAAATGCCTGCTCCCTCGGTACAAGAATGCCCAACCGCCCGTGATCCGTCCAGCCGGTCGCGTCCGGTGACGGCCCTGCAGGTCAGGGATTTCGTGACATGGGCAGATCCGCAAGCCGGGAAATTAAGGTAAACAAATGGTTATCGTTTCCCTCCACCTGCCATGCGCATAAGGTCGTCAGCGGCTAGGCAACCAATATGACGGGATGGGGTGTCTGGCCAATGGCGGACTTCTACAACACGTATTATTCGGTGCCGGAAAAACTGACCAGGGAACTGTACTCGGTGAGTTGCATGTCCCTGCGCAGACGAAGCACCGTTGCAGGATCGCTCGCGGATGCGTGGAGCGAGTTCGAGGCCGCGTTCGAGGACGCACAGGGCTTCAAGGAGGTCTCGGCCGACGCACGGACTCGGTTCCGGCTCGACCTTCTCAGTCTGGCCGAGAGATTCACCCGGGCCGGGCAACAGTTGGAGGCACGCGGCGTACGGCTGCTGATCCTCTATCTGCAGTCGATCAGCCAGGCGAAACGCGCCCAGGAACGGTTCCTCACACGGCGGATGCACAACCTCATGACGGGCGAACTCCACCATCGCGTCCTGCTGGCCGAGATCGAGCAGTTCGAGGCCGAACACCGGACCGGCGACACCACCAGACATTAGCGTTTCGGTTCGTCCCCCCGTCCGACTGCCGGGAAATCCCGCATTTCTGCGGTCCAGTTAAGGTTAAAAGAAGGTTACCGTTCTGTCTCATCCTGGCTGGCGGTATTCTATGGCCGTCTGAAATGATCGAATGCGGTGGATCGATGGCCGATCTTTACAACGATATCTATACGACTGCAGACGAGTTTCATCGCGAGATGGACAAGGTCATGGCGCTGACGCGCGAGGACAAGATCAGCGTTGCCGCCGGACTGACGAAAGTCTGGAGCGAGTTCGAGAAAATCTTCGAAGACGAGACCGGATTCAAGCAGGCGACGGCATTCGAACGGACCCGTCACCGGCTGGCGTTGCTGAAACGCACCGAAAGCCTGGTCGAGCATGGTCAGGGTCTGGAAGCGCGAGGCGTGAAACTGCTGGCGCTATATCTGCGTGGCCTGGGTCATATCCGTTCCGATCATGAAAACCGAATGGCGCGGCGCCTGCAACATCTGCTGGAAGCCGACCTGCGCAGGCGGATGCTGCGCGCCCGCAGCGACATCGAGCTTCGCGAAGCGACGTTCCACTAAACGCCACCTGACTCGAACAGCCGCACTGGATGTTCCGGACCATTGTCTGCGAGCGGAAGACATTCCGTGCGTCATTCCTGCACAACGGAAAAGACCGGCTTGACCAAGGATTTGGCTCGCCTGCTTCCGCGGTTGGTATAAGCTCTTTCGGACCGAAACCACACATCAGGGACGACAGGGACGATGGCAGGTACAGACGACACGTTCTTCAATCTGAATGATCCCGAACAGGGCATCAAACGCGAACTCGCGCCGGGGATAACCACCCGCGCCTTTCCGGGCGACCAGGCCATGCTCTCGATCGTAAGGCTCGACCCGAATGCGGTCGGAACCCTGCATCATCACCCGGAAGAGCAATGGGGTGTTCTGCTTGAAGGCTCCGCGGTGCGGGTGCAGGGCGAACAGGAATATGAGGTCTCGACCGGCGACTTCTGGCGCACGCCCGGAGACGTGCCGCACACGATCCGGGCCGGGCCCGAAGGGGCGACAATTCTCGATGTCTTCAGCCCGCCGCGCGCGGCCTACACCAAGCCGGGCTCGGGTTTCGGCACCGACACCTGACACAAGGTCTCCGTCATTCTCCGAAAGGTCTTCCATGCCAATCATCGATCACGGCCGACGCTTCGAGCCCCTCCCCTCCGACGTGCTCGGGCAATGGCGTGACATTCCGCCGGCAATCGCCTCCGACTGCATGAACCGGGAACAGGCCATGTCCGGCGCGATCAAGCCGATCGCCCAGGGCACGACGCTGTGCGGCCAGGCCCGCACCGTGCAGTGCATGGTGGGCGACAACAGTGCCATCCATGCCGCTGTCCGGATGGCGCGGCCGGGCGAAGTCCTGGTGATCGACGCGGGCGGATTCGCCAATACCGCCCTTTGGGGCGGCCTGCTCACTGAAGGCGCAATCGCACAGGGTCTTGCCGGCATCGTGATCGACGGCGCCGTTCGCGACGTGGCGGAGATTCGCGAACTGGGGTTTCCCTGCTATAGCGCCGCGATCGTGCCCGCCGGCCCGCACAAGGGACATGGCGGCACCATCGACGCACCGATCGCGTGCGGCGGCTGTCCCGTTTCGCCGGGCGATATCATTCTCGGTGACGACGACGGCATTGCCGTCGTGCCGCTGCAGCGGCAGGATCAGATCATGAAGGCGTCCCGGGAAAAGATCGCCCAGGAGCAGAGCGCGGTCGAACGCGTCCGTGCTGGCGAAACACTCGCCGATCAGATGGGGATCCCTCAGCCGGAAACGTTGGACTGATCTATTTGTTCCTGTTATGTTCTCATTCGATAAGTCAGGCGGAGTGAGACCATGGCGGACGATCTTGTTTTCTATACCAATCCGATGTCGCGCGGCCGGATCGCGCGCTGGATGCTTGAAGAGGTTGGCGCTTTCTACGAGACGCGGATCGTCGATTACGGCAGCATGAAGTCGGCGGAGCACATCGGAGTGAACCCGATGGGCAAGGTTCCGGTGATCGTTCACAACGGCAAAACCGTCACCGAATGTGCCGCGATCTGCGCCTATCTTGCCGATGCCTTCCCGGAGGCCGGACTGGCCCCTGACCCCGCCGAGCGCGCCGCCTATTACCGCTGGATGTTTTTTGCCGCCGGCCCGCTGGAGGCCGCCGTCGTCAACAAGGCGCTCGGCGTCGAGGTGAGCGACGAGCAGGTCAGAATGGTCGGCTACGGAACCTACGACACAGTGCTGGACACGCTCCAGAATGCGATCCCGTCCGATGGTTACATTGCGGGCGAGCGCTTCACGGCGGCCGATGTCTACCTGGGCTCCCATATCGGCTGGGGCATGCAGTTCGGTTCAATCGATCCGAGACCCGGATTTGCGGACTATTTCGCCCGCGTCAGCGACCGTGACGCCTACCGGCGGGCGGAGGACCTGGACAACGCGGCGATGCCTGAAAGTTCCGGCTGATCGTGACAATCCAGAAGAGCGTCGCCGTCGGCGGCGGCATCGCGTCACCCCGCCTGACCGAGACTGGCCGCGCGTGATTTTTGCGCACGCGCCCCCGCGCAACGCCGACGAAAGTCTTCCGAGAACGGATCGACCGGACCGAAACGGTCCGGACGGAATGGGGAAATGTCGAAGCCAGCTTCCCGGCCCGTGACCAGTTCGGCAACCGCAGCGCCTATGCCGGCCGAAAGCATGACGCCGCTGCCGCAACAGCCTGCCCCTGCGATGAATCCTTCAACGCCGGGAACAGGCCCTAGAACAAGTTGGCCGTCCGGCGTATAGGACGACAGACCGCTGACATAATCTGCGAAGCGAAGTTCCGAAACCTGCGGGCAGAACCGTGCGAAATCCGTGGAGCCTTCGATGAGAATTTCCCAGTGGTCTTCGCCAGTTGTGGCCGAAAACGCATCCGGATCATCAGGCAGCTCACGGGCATCAAACGTGACCGAATTCAGCTCCTGAAGACCCAGCAGAAGTCCACCGGTGTCCGGCCTTGTATAGGCCGAGGTGTCGGGCAGCACGGTGACCGGATGATCCCCGCCCGGTTTCATGTTTCGCTCCGTTATCCAATAGTGACTGCGTACCGGCGCCATCGGAAGCGGATAACCCACCCGTGCCGACAGGATCGATGCCCAGGCCCCGGCGGCATCGACCACGCATCCGCTAGCTATCCGGCCGTCCGGCGTCTCGACGCCGATCACCCTGCCCTTTTCCGTCAGCACATCGACGACCGGAGTCCGCGGCCGAATGACGGCGCCGTGGAGTCTTGCAGCCTTGAGGTACGCCATCGTCAGCAGGTAGGGATCGACATAACCGTCGCCCGGAAGGAATGCGATCCTTCGTGCTGCCGACGGATCGAGCCACGGCACCAGATCGCGGGCCTCTTGTTCATCCAGCCAAATCAGGGGAATGCCGCGACGTTCCGCGTCGGAGGCCATGGCGTCGAGGTCGCGGGCGCGTTCTTCGGAGGCCGCAATGCGGACACTGCCGACGTCGTGGAACCCGACCGTATCTCCGAGTTCGTCTTCCAGCAGCGCGATCGTCTCGCGGGTCAACTTCGCCAGGACCGTATTCGCGGATTTCGTCGTTACCTGCAGCAACAGGCCTGCGGCCCGGCTGGTGGCCGCCGATGCCATTTCATTGCGCTCGACCAGCAGCACCGAGCCGGCTTTATCGCGGGCCAGATGGCAGGCAACCGCTGCACCGATGACCCCACCGCCAATGACGATTGTGTCGAAGCGCTCCATTACCGGTGCTCAGCCCGCTCGGCCCACGCGGCAAGCGGGAGCATGGGTCGGCGCCGGACGGCCTTAGAGTGAGTTTGGGTCAGATTGAAGCAGTTCTGTTGGATGAAATCGCACCAGCCCACCAGGAAGGTCTTGAGAAGCGTAGTGGGGCTACGGTCGAAAGACCTGACGCCGTGGATGGTCGATTTCATTCAACCCTTCGGGCCGGATGCCTTTTTGCCATTTCCATCGGGTTTTGTCTCGACCGTACCCCCGGTATGGCCTTCGCCAAAACCCTCGATCCTGACAAAAATGCAATCCGGCAGAACGATTCAATCTGACCCGAACTCACTCTAGAGCACCGACAGGACGCCGCCGTCGACATAGAGGATGTGACCGTTGACGAAGTTCGAGGCATCAGACGCGAGGTAGACTGCTGCCCCCTGCAGTTCCTCGACCTCGCCCCATCGGCGCGCCGGGGTGCGGTTGACGAGCCACGATGAGAACGTCTCGTCATTCACCAGCGCCTCGTTGAGCTCTGTCTTGAAATAGCCGGGTCCCAGTCCGTTGACCTGGATATTGTGCGGGCCCCAGTCGATGCACATGCCCTTGGTCAGCATCTTCACGCCGCCCTTGGACGCCGCGTAAGGCGCAATACCCGGCCGGCCGGTCTCGCTCTGCACGGAACAGATGTTGATGATTTTGCCCCGGCCGCGCGGGATCATGTGCTGCACAACCGCTTTCGACACGTAAAACACACTGTCCAGATTGGTGGAGAGCAGCGTCTTCCAGGTCTCCTCAGGGTAATCTTCGAGCGGCGTGCGGGCCTGCATCCCGGCATTGTTGACCAAGATATCGATGGCGCCTACTTCGGCCTCGATCGTATCGACAGCGGTCTTCACCGCGTCTGCGTCTGTAACGTCGAATGCCGAGGTCTCCACAGCGTCGTATTTCGTACGCAAGCTTTGAGCGGCCTCCTCCAGAGCCCCTGCATTGCGCCCGTTGAGCACGACTCGAGCGCCAGCTGATGCAAGCCCGTCGGCGACCGCCAGCCCGATGCCCTTACTCGACCCCGTCACAAGCGCGGTCCGACCTTCGAGACTGAACAGAGAGAGTACCATCGGCTAATCCATGATTTTGGTGCTCATACAAGCACATGACGGGGGGACTTGGCAGAGCCGATCAGCTAGACTGAGTCATGCTGACCGTTGCCTGTCCCCCGTGATATCACGTGGCGGCCAACCAGCAAGTCTTCTGTTGGATTTCAACCGGATCCGGACACCATGAAAGCCTGCGTCATCCATGCACCCCACGACCTCAGAGTCGAGGACCAAGAGGTCGAGGCCGTCTGCCCGCAGCAAGTGCGGGTCGCCATTGCCGCCGGCGGCATCTGCGGGTCCGACCTGCATTATTACCATCATGGCGGCTTCGGCACCGTGCGGGTGCGCGAACCGATGATCCTCGGACACGAGGTGGCCGGCGTGGTCGAGGAGGTCGGTAGCGAGGTCGCCAATGTCCGCGCCGGGGACCGGGTCGCCGTCAATCCGAGCAGGCCCTGCGGCGTGTGCGCATTCTGCCTCGCCGGCAAGAGCAACCAGTGCACGGACATGCTGTTCTACGGCTCAGCGATGCGCTTCCCCCATGTCCAGGGCGCGTTCCGACAGCAACTCGTCGCCGACGAAGCGCAATGTCATGTCATTCCAGACAGCCTGGACATCAACATTGCAGCCATGGCCGAGCCTGTGGCGGTGACGCTCCATGCCTGCGCGCAGGCCGGGTCCCTGCTCGGCAAATGCGTCGTGGTGCTCGGCGCCGGCCCTATCGGCAGCCTGACGGCACTCGCCGCCCGTCATTGCGGCGCGGGCTTTGTGGCGGTGACCGACATTGCCGACGAGCCGCTGGATGTCATCCGGCCCTTCGTCGACGAAGCGGTGAATGTCAGGACGGACGAAAAAGCGGTCGAGCGCTATTCCGCAGGGCGGGGCGTCTTCGATGTGGTGTTCGAGGCCTCCGGAAGCCCGGCGGCGATCCTCAACGGCCTGGCTTTCGCCAAGCCGACCGCCAGAATGGTCCAGGTGGGCCTTGTCGGCGATGAGGTCAGCCTGCCCCTGAACATGATTACCGCCAAGGAAATCGAACTGGTGGGCACGTTCCGTTTCCACGAAGAGTTCGGCTGGGCGGTGAACGCGCTCGCACACGACCATATCGATGCACGGCCCATCCTCAGCCAAGTCATGCCGCTTGAGGAAGCCCGCGCGGCCTTCGAGCTGGCATCCGACAGGTCAAGGGCCATGAAAGTCCAACTGTCGTTCTGACACCTGTCACCGGAGAAAAGGGAAACACCGACATGGCGCAAGCGGATATCGGTCTGATCGGACTCGGCGTGATGGGCCAGAACCTCGCCCTCAATATTGCTGACCACGGGTTCAAGGTCGCGGTCTACAACCGCACCACGCAGACCACGACCACGTTCGCCGAAGCCAACCCCGATCACGCGGGCTCGCTGATCCCCTGCGAGAGCCTCGAGACCTTCGCGTCGGCGATCAGGCCCCCTCGCCCGGTCATCATCATGGTCAAGGCCGGCGCACCGGTCGACGCCACGATCCGGGATCTCCAGCCGCTGCTCGAGGCCGGCGACATGATCGTCGACGCGGGCAACGAGCATTACAGGGAAACGCGCAGACGTGAGGAGGCACTCAAGGCGGAGGGTCTCCTGTTCGTCGGCATGGGCGTGTCCGGCGGCGAGGAAGGTGCACGCAACGGTCCGTCAATCATGGTCGGCGGCGCACGAGAAACCTATGAACGGATCGGACCGATCGTCGAAACCATTGCGGCCCAGGTCGATGGCGAGCCCTGCGCCGCCCATCTCGGTCTCGACGGCGCGGGGCATTTCGTGAAGATGATCCATAACGGCATCGAGTATGCCGACATGGCCCTGATCGCGGAGATCTACCAGCTCATGCGCCAGGGCCTTGGCCTTGGCACCGGACAAATGGCGGACACGTTTGCCGGCTGGAATGCGGGTCCGCTCAATTCCTACCTGATCGAGATCACCGAACGCATTCTCCGCGAGCCCGACCCGGAAACCGGCGAAGCCCTGCTTAACGTGATCATGGATCGGGCCGGCCAGAAGGGAACCGGTATGTGGTCGGCAATGGCGGCCCTCGAACTCGGCATTCCGGCGCCAACGATCGCCGAGTCCGTCGCCGCACGTTCCCTGTCCGCGCTCAAGGAAGAACGCGCCGCAGCGAGCGCAGTCCTTGCCGGCGACGAGACTGCAAGTACGATGATTGCAGCCGACGTGCTCGACCATGCCGGCCCCGCCCTGTTCGCTGCAAAGCTCTCCGCCTATGCCCAGGGCTTTTCCATCATGAAGGCGGCCAGTGACGAATATGGCTGGGATCTCGACTTCGGCACGATCGCAAAAATCTGGCGGGGCGGCTGCATCATCCGTGCCCAATTCCTGGACCGCGTCAGGGAGGCCTATGCGACGGAGACCACGCCCGCAAATCTTCTGGTCGCGCCCTATTTCGCCGACGCAGTGAAGACCGGGGAGACGGCGCTGCGCGAAATCGTGACCGCCTGCATCAGTGCGCGCGTGGCGGCACCGTGCCTCTCATCGGCGCTCGCCTATTTCGACGGCTACCGGACGGCGAACGGACCGGCCAATCTCATCCAGGCCCAGCGTGACCTGTTCGGTGCGCACACGTTCGAACGCACCGACCGCGACGGCACGTTCCATCACGATTGGGGTTCAACCTAGGCGCTTAGGGCGAAAACCTGTTTTCCTCAGGATATCAGACGCGTGTTTCCGGCTCGATCCGCCAGACCTGGCCGGCCGGCATTTCCCGGTAGAGATCCACGCGCGTGCCGTCCCAGTGGTAGTGGAGATGGCGGCCCTGACGGGGACCGGCGGCGCAATCCGGCCAGAACAATCCGACGCACTCGCCAGCTTCGTCGCGCGCGCTCGGGAACGCCACACCGTCTAAACCGGCCTCCCGCAGCGACCGCCCCAGAGCCTGCGGGGGACTGTAGTCTTCCGAGTGGCGCAACGGCGCGAAGGACGGGTCGTCTCCACGGAGCTCATGCAGCGTTGCATCGACCCCGAGCAGGATTTCGCGGAACTGTGACGTCCAGCCGGGTGCCTCGTTGGTCGCGGCCATGAAACGACCGTGGTGATAGACCGTCTCGAAGAGTGCCGTCTCGAAGCGCCGGGCTGCATAGAGCACCCCGTAACTACCGTCGGAGAACCGGCTCGGCCGGTCCCGGCTCACATGGGTGAACGGCGCCATCAGGTAACTCGCGCCTGGTCCCGACACACGCCGTCCGGGCGGCACGAGATCAAGATTTCCGATCGACTCCATCAGCCTTGGATTGGTTTTCATTTCCGCAGAAATGAGAAGCGGCCAGTCCGCGGGATCGGCGATGTCCTCGAAGAGATCGATCGGCGGGAAGACGCTGCGCACGATGCGCACGGCGTTTGGCCAAGTGACACGGGTCGTGGGGATCGCCGCAGGATCGATCGTCACTGCTACCAGAGACCCCGCTCAGCGTCGAGCACGCGTCGTACGCGCATCAGGTCGGTCAGCTCGCCGCCCAGCATGACATCGAGGGCCGAACGACCGTCAAATGCCGCGTTCGGCTTCTTGATCCACTCGTAGCCCCGCCGCCTCTCGCTGAAGACGATACGCAGGGCCTTGTGAATGCCCATCAGGTTCGAAAGCCGTGCCTTGCCGTCGCGGCTCAGGCGGCGTGACTCGCCCGACTTCCAGCGCGCGTAGGTGCGCACGGGCAGGTCCATCAGGACCGCCGCCTGGGCATCGGTGACGCCCCAGTGACCGAACAGGTTCACGGCGGCGCGGAACATGGCCGCCGCTTCGGCATCCGTAATCGGATCGGGCGAGAAATCATCCGGCGCGGTTCTGAGTGGAAGAAGTTGAGCCATGGCAATATCCTATTTGGCATAATATAGGCGAAAATATGTCAAATGGCAATATTCGACTGCATTGACCCTGAAATCCGCCATCAGCGAGGCGTTCACGCTCACTATTCGCTCACGCCGGTATGTCTTTGGAATCGCGCATTGATTTCGCATTGCGTAATACGCGGCAACAATCGATAGTGTTTCAATCCCCAAGCAGTGGGACCAGGATGCAGTTCTTTCTAACCAACATTATTTCCACTCTCGGCCGCTACACGATCCTGCTGCTCCTGCCGGTCGTCGGCGCCCTGGCACTGTTGTGGTTCCAATGGCTGGACCACCGGCCGATTCTCGCATTCGTGTTGGCCGCACCTGTGTTTTTCGTCGTCCTCGGCTCACTGGTTCTGGTCCTCGGTATTCTGCTGTCGGGAACCCCGAGCCCCGAGGGCATAACGGTTTCGCCGGACGAAGCACCCGAACTCTGGAATTACTGGAACGAAGTGAGTCCGCCGACACCGCAAATGCGCCGCCAGATCATTGTGACCAACGAGATCAACGCCGCCATGGCCGAACATGCGCGCTTCGCGGGACTTTTCGGTCGCGACCAGACCCTGTTCGTCGGTGCGGGCCTTCTGATTACTCTGGACAGACCCGCGATCGAAGCCATCCTCGAGCACGAGTTTGCCCACGCCGAACTCAAGCACTCTCACGGCCTAACGCGGCTGAACGAGTTTTACGAGACATTCGAGGCCTTCGAGAACTACGTTGAGTACGAGATGCCCTTGGTCGCAATGCTGCTGTCCGTGACGTTCTATGGCATCGACACATGGCTGAAACCCGAGATGCTGGCCAGGTCGCGGAAGCACGAATTCGAGGCGGACCAGCAATCCGCCGACCGCGTTGGCATTGTCGCTCAGGCCAATGCGCTGATGCTGGTTGACGGGGTCGCGGCGTCCGCGAAGACGCTGGTCTATGACCCTCTGGACAAGGAAATGCGCGGGGCTGTGAACGTCCCGGAGCCGCCGCTCGACCGGTTGATCAGACTTCGGGACGATCTCGTTTCGCCGGAGGCCATCAAGGGCGGTGTGGAAGACGCGATGAAAGAGGAACCGGACCCCGCATCAACTCACCCGCCGCTGGCTCAGCGTCTGGCGAACATCAATGCCAGCCCGGACATCCCGATCAGGCCTATCGGCGGATCCGCCTTCTCGGCCATGCTGCCGGAGCAAACGCAAGCCAGGCTGATGGAAGAACTCAACAAACAATGGTCGGATGTCGCCAAAACCTGGGTCGAATTCCAGTGAGTTTCCGACAAGGTGGCAGCCGTGTTCGGCTCCGCGCCCGATTGAAACAGTCGCCGAAAATTCTACATTCTTAGGCAGGATTACCTCTGAGGAAAGAAATCAGATGCGTTCCGGAAGAACCTCATTGGGCGACTCGATTGCAGCTGGAATTTCGACCACGCTGATCAGCTTTCTGGCAGCGCTGTGCCGTGTCTTCGACGTTACGCCCGACGGCCTCAAGCGACCGGGCACCCGACCCAATTCACCGCCGCCTTCAGGCGGAATTTCGTCACTGGGATAATTGATCCGTATGTCAGCGGGCTTCCGTGCGGCCGGGCGCCTTCATGCAATTTCTGCGGTAAAGGCCGATTCTCTTAAGCGCTAGAGCTGGGTCAGGCCGTATTCCTGAAGCAGGCCGACCAGCATGCGGCCTGCCTTTTCCCGGTGCTGGTGGTGTACCTGCCAGGCAAGATCCGGATCGCGCTTCTCGATCGCGTCCACGAGTGCGGCATGGTCGATGTTCGATCCGGTCGGCTTGTCGCGCAGCTTCAGGGTCAGCATCCGGACCCGGCGCGACTGGTCCATATAGTTCCCCACGATCGCCTGGAGACGACGGTTGCCGCAGAACTCGACCAGAAGCCAGTGAAACCTCTGATCCGCCGCGGCCCAGGCGTGCAGGTCCTCGCGGTGCAGCGCCTCATCCATGTCCTGAACGGACTGGCGAAGCTGACCGCTCTGCTCAGGCGTCACGCCCTGCTTTGCCAGTAAAGCCGCAGCCGACGATTCAAGCGCTGTGAGAATCTGGTAAATCTCGCGCATATCCTCGGCCGAGACCGGTAGCACCCGCATCCCGTGGCGGGGCCGGACCTCGACAAGCCCTTCATTGGACAAGCGAATGAGTGCTTCGCGGACCGGCGTCCGGCTCATGTCGAGCATGTCCGCGATTTCGGTCTCCATGGCCTGGAAACCTGCGGCAAGCTCATTGTCGAGGATCCGCCGCTTGAGTTCCTCGTAGGCAACGGTAGCCTGCGGCTTGCGTGATGTATCTTCCGGAGAACTCGCTCCGGACTGGCTGTTCTTCGCGTCGCGGGTCGCCATTGCTCTCACCGCTTCTCTAGATCGAGATGAGGTCACGCCGCTTCTTCAAGAGGCACCTCATCGATCGCCTGCCGGACCGCGGCCGTAACATCCGCCGTGCCATCCGTACCGCCCAGTTCGCACGTGACAAGGCCGCGGTTCGCGAATGCATGGTCGACTGCGGCGCTCAGCAACTGCCCGGCCTTCGAACATTCCGGAACATCGTGCTGTTCGCCCAGCCAGTCGAGCATCATGGCGGCCGACAGGAACATTGCGGTCGGGTTGGCCTTCCCGGTCCCCACAATATCGGGCGCGCTGCCGTGGCAGGGCTGGAACACGGCGGCATCAAGGCCGATGTCGGCCGACGGCGCCATGCCCATGCCGCCGATCAGTGCTGCACCAAGGTCGGACAGGATGTCGCCGAACATGTTCTCGGTTACCAGTACGTCGAAGGTCCACGGCCGCTGCACCATGTTGAGCGCGGTTGCATCGATATAGGCGTGGTCGGCCTCGACGTCCGGGTTGAGGGCAGCGCGCTCGTTGAAGATGCTCCTGAAGAAAGCAAACGACGAAAACACGTTGGCTTTGTCGACGCAGGTAACCCGGCCGACCTTGCCCTTCGCCTTGCGCTGTTTCGCGAGGGAGAACGCGAAATCAAACAGGCGCTCGGAGGTCGGCCGGGTGATCACCATCGTGTCGGTGGCACGGTCATCCTCGACGGTGCCCTTGCCGCGCGAAGAAAACAGTCCTTCGGTCGATTCCCGGATCAGCACAAAATCGAGCGATGCCGCGCGCGGATCGGCCAGCGCCGGCGCAACCCCCGGAACAAGCCGGACGGGACGCACCCCGGCAAAGAGTTCAAGATCAAAGCGGAGATCAAGCTGAGGCGCGATCTCCGTGCCGTCCTGATAGCGGACGCTCGGCAGGCCCATCGCGCCCAGCAGGATCACATCGGCTGCCTTGGCACGCGTCTGTGCTTCCGTTGGAAACGCGGATCCGGTGTCGAGATAAGTCTGGGCACCGGCGGACACTTCCTCGTAGTCCAGCGAGAATCCACCGATACGCCCGATCGCGGCATTCAACAGCTCGATACACGGTGCCATAATCTCCTGGCCGATCCCGTCTCCAGGCATGACCGCGACGTGAAAGCTTTGACTCGACGACATGAACCCTCTTCTCGTATGTCCTTGGCGAATTTCCGGCAAATGCCGCGCTGACATGCAAACATCGCCCGAGGAACACCGCTGCAGGCGGTCTCGTCCGGCAATCGATGTTGACAAGTGCCCACCGTGGCAGCATCTTTATGCATACATTAATGTATTTTTTATTTTTCTCAAGCGCCATAATGGGAAAGATCGAGCATGAGCCCACTTCTCGGCTGTGTCGCCGACGACCTCACCGGTGCCACTGACCTCGCCCTGATCCTCAAGCGGGCCGGCATGCGCGTCGTGCAAGTCATTGGAGAGCCTTCGGAAAACAGTCCGCCTCCTGAAGCCGACGCCATCGTCGTGGCGCTCAAGTCGCGGACCATCGCCCCCGGGGACGCGGTGCGCCAGTCTCTGGCGTCGTTGAACTGGCTTCGCGCTGCCAGATGCCGGCAATTCTTCTTCAAATACTGCTCCACATTCGACTCCACAGACGACGGCAATATCGGACCGGTCTGCGACGCCTTTCTGGATGCGCTTAATGCGGATGTCACGATCGCCTGCCCGGCATTCCCGGAAAATGCCCGTTCGGTGTACCAGGGCCATCTCTTTGTCGGTGACCAGCTGCTTTCCGAGTCGCCACTCAAGGATCACCCGTTAACGCCGATGACCGATCCGAACCTTGTGCGGGTGCTGCAGAGACAGTCGAAGGCCCGGGTCGGCCTTGTCCCCTTCCCGACCGTCAAGGCGGGACCGGATGCCGTCCGCTCCGCGCTTGATGACCTGGCGTCCGATGGCCCGGCAATCGCAATCGTCGACGCAATCGACGACGCCAACCTCATGACCATCGGCGCCGCCCTGGACGGGCTTGCTCTGGTCACGGGCGGATCGGGCGTGGCCATGGGTCTACCCGAAAACTTCCGGAAGGCGGGTCTGCTCGAGGCATCCGGTTCATCCGACGAATTCGCGGCACCCGATGGGTCCACGATCATGATCGCCGGAAGCTGCTCGGCGGCCACGCGCAAACAGGTCGAGATCGCGAAGGCCACCCTGCCCCATCTCCAGATCGACCCGGACGCGGTAGCACGCGGCGAGCCGGTTGCGGCCAGCGCCATTGCCTGGGCGAAAGACAATATCGGCGGCGGACCGGCCCTGATCTACTCCAGTGCCGATCCGAAGGACGTTGCCGCCGTCCAGGAGCGGCTGGGCCGGACAGAGGCCGGCGACATGATCGAGAAGGTCTTTGCCGACATCGCGCAAGCGCTGCGAGACGCCGGCGTCACCCGCTTCATCGTCGCAGGCGGCGAAACGTCGGGCGCGGTCGTTACGGCTCTCGACGTGAGCGCACTCCGCATCGGTCCCGAGATCGATCCGGGTGTGCCCTGGACCACGTCGACCGGCGACCGGCCCATCGCGCTTGCCCTGAAATCCGGCAATTTCGGCGCAGAGGATTTCTTCCTCAAGGCGGAAGGCATGCTGCAATGAACGAAAGCAAGATCCGCGAGCAAATCGCCCTCTTGGGCAAGTCGCTGTTCGACCGCGGTTATACCGTGGGAAGTTCCGGCAATATCAGCGTGAAGCTCGATGACTGCTGGCTGATGACACCGACCAACGCCAGTCTCGGGCGGCTCGACCCGGGCGCCATTTCGAAGCTCGACCCGGAAGGCCGGCACATTTCCGGAGACAAGCCGACCAAGGAGACTTTCCTTCACATCGCCATGTACGACGAGAGGCCCACGGCCGAGGCTGTTGTCCATCTGCATTCCACCCATTCGGTGGCGGTGAGCTGTCTCGACAATATCGACCCCGATGACGTGCTGCCGGCGATCACGGCCTATTACATCATGCGGGTCGGCAAGCTGCCCCTGGTGCCCTACTACCCGCCGGGCGACACAACGCTCGCGGAGGCCGTGCGTAAGCTAGCCGGCAATCATCATGCCGTGCTGCTGGCCAATCACGGGCCGGTCGTCGCCGGGACGTCGCTCGAAGCCGCGGTCTATGCCACGGAAGAACTTGAGGAGACCGCGAAACTGTTCCTTCTGCTCCATCAGCACAAGGCGCGCTACCTGACGCCGGAACAGATCGCTGACCTGAAGTCCCGATTCAATCTCTAGGTTTCAATGACAGGATCCGATCATGTATGTCGTCACCGTCAACTTCGTCACCACGCCCGACGCCAGTGACGCGTTCCGCGAAGCGGTGATCACGCAGGCTGCGAACTCCCTCAACCTCGAGGAGGCGTGCCACCGGTTCGATGTCTGCTTCGATCCGGAAGATCCGACGCGCGTATTTCTCTACGAGCTGTATGCGGATCGCGCGGCCTTCGATCTCCACCTGAAGAGCGATCATTTTCTCGACTTCGACGCCCGCACCCGCGACTGGGTCACGAGCAAGGCAGTCGAGACGTGGATGCTTGAGTAGTCACTGAGCAAATTGGCGAACGGTCGCATGCGGCCACCTACTACTTCGTCATGCCCGCGAAGGCGGGCATCCAGAAAATCAGGTTCGGCCTATTGATGTCGCCGACTGGATTCCCGCCTTCGCGGGAATGACGAATGAGGCGACAGGCGATGACTACAAACACAATTGTGACTGCATCAAACAACGCCGCGGGCTAGGCTGATTTTCAACAGACTGCGTCGGATGCAGCGCCCGTGAACCCGCTGCTCATCCGTCGAATCACTTTAGAGGCGCGCGCCATGGCAATCCGAATTGCTGCACTTACCGGATTGGCCCTGTCGGCAAGCGTTACGATTGTGCCCGACGCCCGTGCCGCGTTCGCGACCGAAGGGCTGTCCTGCACTCTGACGCAAACGGCTAAGGGGACGCTTGCCACCTGTGACGGATCGATCAGCGATGACGGCGCTGATATCAGCATCGCGCTGAGGGGCACCGCCCCGAACAACGTGACGGAGGTTGCCCTCACCCGGGACAATGAGACGTCACCCTTCCAGATCATTTCGGTGGAAGCCCAACCTGTGATCGACCCGGAAACGGTCGGCATCCTGTTCATCGACATGAACTTCGACGGCTTCCGAGACCTCGCCGTCATGGAGTTCCTGCCGGCCGGCGCCAACGTGCCCTATCTCTACTACCTGTACGATCCGACGACGCGCATGTATGCGCGTTATCAGGCCCTCGACGAGATCACGTCGCCGGAGATTCTGAAGACGCAGAAGAAGATCCGGTCCAACTGGCGGTCAAGTGCGGCCGAAGGCGGCGAAGATCTCTGGGCCTGGCAGGATGGCCAACCGGTTCTTGTTGAACGCATCAAGAGGCGCTGGACGAAGGCCGGTCACTGCACCGCAGCCTTTTACCGGCTCAGGAACGGCAAACTGCGCCAGTACCGAAAATCAAAATGCCGGAACTGATTGCCCCGTCGCCTCAGGCAGCCAGCAGCGACTGCGCCCGTGCGTTCGCCCTTTCGGTCTGGGCGTCATTCCCGAGGCCCGCGTGCGCGCGTGCCACCAGGGTCCAGTTCTGCGGACTTGTCGGTTTGGCGCAGCACCGTTCATTGGCCAATGCCAGCGCCAGATCGTTCCGGTCCGCGCGCAGGGCGGCTTCAAGCAGAGTCCAACCGATGATGTCGCGCTGGGCAAAGCTGCCGCCGAGACGGTGGGTCTGGTAGCGCACCGGCAGCAGGAGGTCGACGCAAGTGCCGTAGTCCTCGCGGGCAAAAGCCTGCAGCGCACGACAGAACGGTAGTCCCATGATCCGGCTCATGGCGACGTTGGCGTCGTTAGCATGTCCCACATAACGCTCATTGGCGTTGAGCAGTTCCTCGGCTGCCGCAGTCCGGCCGTCGGCAACAAACGCCATCATGGCGTGTACGTCATTGAACGCGTAGAGCGTGTCGGTGGCGGCCGGCTCCCACTTGTCGGCCAGTTCCTTCCACCGCGCGCCAACATCGGCGCCGAGCAGCTTCAAGCGCCACAGAAGTGCTGCCGAATCCAGCTCTGAATATTTCTCGCTGCTGCGGCCGGCGGTGCGCAGGCTGTTGTCATAAATGTCGAGCACCCGGTCGACCTGATGCAGGTCGAGATGGAAAAGCGCGAGGTGCCACCAAAGATGGTTGTCGAAATTGGTGTTCGCCCAGTCGTCCGTGCGGCTGGTCATCCACCAGATACCGCCCGCCTGACGGCCCTTCATTTCCAGCACGTGCGCCACCGCATGGATTGCGTAAGGGTGCTTCGGACGCATGGCCACGGCCCGGCGGCCGATCTCCTCGGCGTGACCGAAATCACGGTTCTCCTCCAGGCCGAAGGAATAAAAGCCGAGTACAAACTCATATCCCGGCACCGACTCATCCCAGAGCGGGAAGACCCGCGCCACACAGTCGCGCTGACCGGCCACATCTCCAAGGAGGACATCTGTCAGATGCACAAGCATGAGCGCCATGAGATCATGCGGGTAGTGCGTCACGACCTCGTCCCAATGCTGCACGGCGCCAAAGAAATCGCCCTCGACCCAGGCCCTCAACGCCGCGATATGTCCCTTCTCCCGGTCATTCGCCTGGTCGATCAGCGCTTCGGCCGCCTCCACGCTGGCGAGCATATCGCCGTATATGCGCACTTCCATGGCCTGGGTCAGCATCCCGGCCTTGAAGCAGTGCCCCATAATGAATCCGGGGTGATCGCTCAGGATCTCGTCGATCGCCGCGACTGGGTCGCCGGTAAAGGCCAGAACGTCTTCCATGCAACGTTCCAGCGCGGATACGATTTCGGGATTGGCGTTTGAGACCGGCAGGCCCCGGCAGTCATGACAGGCCATGGCATTCGCTCCGTTTTCAACTCACATAAGTGGCAGCAAAGACGCGTGCAAGACCCCCCTCCGGCCTCACCACGCCACCGGCCTGTCGGATGATCCGTGGCAAGTATCGCAGCACAACTGTGGAATGTGCTTGCTATTTCTGCTTATGATCGAACCATCGTTGGAAGATTCTTCTAAGAATGGATTGATACGTGGCGACTCTTGACCGCATCAACCGGGCGATCGTCAGGGAACTGCAGAAGGACGG
The DNA here is from genome assembly GCA_965198845.1 of Hyphomicrobiales bacterium. Classification (GTDB taxonomy): domain Bacteria; phylum Pseudomonadota; class Alphaproteobacteria; order Rhizobiales; family JAJFHC01; genus CBDAQD01. The sequence goes on along the minus strand of CBDAQD010000002.1, from coordinate 2,233,098 downwards.
ACGCCTGTCGAATCAGGACCTTGCGGCCCGTGTCGGGCTTTCACCCTCGCCCTGCCACCGCCGTGTGCGCCAGCTCGAGGAGAGCGGTGTCATCAAAGGCTACACAGCCATCGTCGATCCGGAAAAATACGGCCTGCCGATCAGCATCTCTGTACTTATCCGGCTCGAGAAGCGCACCCACGACAATATCGTTCTGTTCGAAGACCATATTCAGGCGCTCGACCACATCACCGAATGCGCGTTGATAACGGGTCCATACGACTACCTGCTCCGGCTCTACATGGATGACCTCAAATCCTATGAGGCCTTCCTGAAAGAGAAGCTGGCCATCATCCCGGGCATCGCGGAAATCCAGTCCAATATCTACATTTCGGAGATCAAGCGGCAGACGACCTTCCCGTCGCTGCAAAGCTGACCGGGACAGCGCTCTGCGCTATGATCGAAGATCTGAGGGAATCATGCGGGGAATGCCATGGGCCTGCTCAACTCCATCCGTGAGGCGTTTGGCGGCAAGCCGGAGCGCAAGCTAGAATCACCGGCGAGTTTCAAGACCGGTGCGGCAAGCGACGATCCGGACGACATGTTCGCGTCTGTCGACATGAATCCACAACCCAATGTCGACGGTATGGTGCTAGGCCTGACCTACGAGGATACGGCCGGCAATATCAGCCGGCGCATGGTCCGGGTCATCGCGATCGGCGAGTCTGACCGCGGCGACTACGTGCATGCCTTCTGCGAGCTTCGGAAGGCGGAGCGCACATTCTTCATCGGCGGCATCAAGGAGGTTGTCGACCACCAGACGGGCCATGTCCACACGGATGCGGCGGAATTCTTCCTGCCCTATGTCGAGATCGCCAAATGGCGGGACTACCGCGAAGAAGCCGGCGACGGCGAGATGTCGAACCCGACGCAGATCGTGCTGACCGCCGTCAGAGACGACATCAAGATCATTCTCTATGTGGCTTATGCGGATGGTGATTTTCAGGTCGACGAGCAGGATGTCCTGTCGGACTTTATCGCCAAGAGGGCCAAGGCCTGCGGGCCGGATGTGGCGCAGAAATACGACCACCGGCGCATCATGTCGCTGGTCCGTTCGATGCGGCCGGACTATGCCTCCTTCGAACGCGCCGTGCAGCGTGTGGCCAAACGCGACGAGCTTGAGATCGGCGATGTCTGGCACACCTGCAAGAAGCTGGTGATGGCGGACCGGGACATCAATCCGCGCGAAGTCGACGCCATGGACTCGCTGTTCGTGGCGATCCGGCAGGCCGGCATCAGCACCCGGCTGGAATAGCCACTCCGCAACCCAGTTCTCGTTCAGATGCCGCTCTCAGACCGGGCGAATCTGGTTTCTATCTCGGCCCATTCCGACTAAACATAGCCGCGATCAGCCGCAGCGACGGCACAAATGGAACGAGGGGCGGCGGCGTGTCTACACCGTCATGGACTGGCATTGCGGCATCAATTGATCGGTTTCGTCCGTGGCAGATCCTGCTTCTGGTCGCCTGTCCGATCGCACTGTTCTATGCCCCTGTCCTGACCGCCGACTTCGGCATCGTGGATGACCATGAGATCATGGCGTTCCTGAAAGACGGACGCCTTGACGTGCCGGACATCTGGCGGTTACTGATCGCCGAAACGGAGGCTGGCAGCCCGTTCGAAACCCAGCGTTACAGGCCCGCATACTATTTTCTGCGCCTGGTGGAAACCTGGGCATGGGCGGACATTCCGACGCTCTGGTACGTCGCACGATTTGCGATCCTCGTTTACTTCGCGTTCGAGGCCTTTCGACTGGTACAGCGGCTCATGGGTCCGGGGTACGCGATCACGTTCCTCCTCTCCATTCTGTTCAGCCGCGTCTTCGTCGACACTTTCGCAAGACTGGGCCCGTCGGAAGCATACGCAGTTCTTGGTTGCGCTCTGTGCCTGACTGCGGCGCGGCGCAGCGCAACGAACGGCGTCAGCGCAACCGACGGGTTGCTTGTGGGTGCGGGCACGATTATTGCCGTCGGCTCGAAAGAGAACTTCGTCTTTCTGCTTCTTCCGCTCGCCATGATGCTGTTGGCGCTCAACCGGCCCGCGCAGCTCCCTGCCCGTCTCGCGGCCTTTGCCTGTTTTGCCGGAAGCCTCGTCATCTGGTCGGCCGTCTTGCCGGGAACCATCGGGCTGGGCGCAACCATCTACGGGGACTCTCTTCCAAGCCTGGCCCTGCTGCAGTCGGCGCCGGTACTGACTTCACTCGTGATTGCATTGCTGGCCGGGATCATACTCCTGGTTGCCGCAAAGCTCATTCTTGCAAACCCGTGGCTCGGCCGGCTTGACCCCGACCGGAGAGAGCGGCTGATGTGGATCGCGTTCTTTCTTGCGGCGATCGTACTTCAGCTGCTCGTTTACAGGGGCCTGGTGACAAAAAACCGATATGGGTTTCCGGCCATCCCGATGGTGGTATTCCTGATACTGCTTGCGGTGTCTCGCCTTCAAGAAATGCTGAGAGATCGTGCCTGGCCCGCCATGCTGAAACGAACTGCGCCACTCGTCGCGGCCGTTGTTGCCGTTGCCGCGACAGTGGTGCCGGAGACCAAATCGTGGAAGCGACTGAACAACTGGGTGGGTGATACGCACAGATTTCAGGCACGGTACGCCACCCTGCGCGACGCGTTAGAGACGCCAACGCCAGCCAATGTCGTCCTTGTCGCGCACAGTTCCCGCGCCTACGAGCCCGTCGCCGCGGTTCAACGCTATCTCGTCAAGGACTACGGAGAGATCAAGATCGCGGTATCGGTCGAAGACAATAACGAGTATACCGACGCCCACCGAAAACTGCTGATTGACACCCTGAAGAGGCGTCAGGAAGCCGGCGAGACGGGATGGGTTCCCTTGAGTGAGATCGACCAGTCGAACTGCATTGCCGCAAGCTTTTACGGCCCGACCACGAAATTGCCCTGCCCAGTGGTATCCGAACCATGGCCGGTGCGATGACAAAGCTGATCATCATTCTGCCGTGTTTCAACGAAGCGGACGCCATCGGCGCAACGGCCGAAACGGTTGATGCGCTGCTCAGAGGTTACGCTGACGATTCCCTGATCTCGCAAGACAGCTTTGCTCTCTATGTCGACGACGGAAGCACGGATGCCACGTGGTCCGAAATCCAGAAACTGGCGGCCGACAACACCCGCGTCCGAGGCCTCAGGCTGTCGAGAAACTTCGGACATCAATTAGCGCTGGCGGCAGGCATGCGCGAGGCGGACGGCCAGTGCGACGCCTGCGTCACCATTGACGCCGATCTCCAGCAGGACCCTGATGCGATCGAGACCTTTCTGAATAAGCTGGGCGACGGTGCGGACGTGGTCCTTGGCGTTCGCCGCGACCGCGAAACCGACGGCTGGCTGAAGAGAACCCTGGCGCGGGGTTTCTATTCCGTTGCAAACCAACTCGGTGTCCGCCTTGTGCCCGGGCACGCGGATTACCGACTGCTTTCAGCCCAGGCGCTGAAAATTGCGTGCGAATACAACGAGAGCGATCCGTTCTATCGGGGGATCGTGCCGATGATTGGCCTGCGTACCGAGATCGTGCCTTTCGATGTCCGGGAAAGACAGCTCGGCTCCTCGAAGTACACGTTCTCCAAGATGGTCCGACTCGGCCTGGCCGGAATCACGTCATTCAGCATCGTACCGCTGCGCATTATCGGAGCCCTCGGGTTCATCGTTCTCATTCTGTCGATCGGCCTGGTCTTCTATGTGCTCTGGGTCAAGCTGTTTACTGAAGACGTGGCTCCCGGCTGGGCGTCGACGGTCATTCCCATATACATTGTCGCCGGCCTCCAGATGCTGTCTTTCGGCGTGATCGGTGAATACCTTGGACGGATCTTTCTCGAGGTAAAGCGTCGCCCCACATTCATCGTGATGGAAAAGACGGATGATTAACCTGAACTACCTGGCGTTCTTTTTCTATTTTCCGGTGTCCATTTACGGCCTCTACAAGATGAAGGCGGCGACCGGGCTGATCACATTCGATTTCGCCCTCGGCTTCTTTGCCTACGGGGTCGGCGCAGTACTGTGGATTTACGCCCTTCGACATTTTCCGCTTTCGTTCGCCTTTCCCTTTGCCGCGGGCCTCCTAATCGTCGGCACGCAACTCACAGGCGTGTTCTTTCTCGGTGAGAAGATCGACACCAGGCATATGATCGCGATCGCGTTCCTGATCTTTGGGCTGATCTTGCTGATACCGAAGGGTACGGCCTGACTATAGGATTGTTTGAGTATGTCACCTGCAGAACAAGAACCGATATCGGATGTCGAACGGCAGCGGCTGCATTTCAACAGCATTGCCGATCGTTACCGCCAGGAACGCCAGGGCGCCAACCACCTTCTCCTCAAGCAACTGATGTGGAACAGATTTTTCGAGCGCGCGAAACTCGATGAACGACTGGCTGATCGGGATGTTGTCCGTGTGCTTGAGCCGATGTGCGGCTATTGCGACGGCAAGCACCTGCTCGACCAGCACCTGTCCCGCCCGATCGAATATTCGGGATACGATTACAGCGATACGGTGGTCAATCAGGTCAACGAGGACAATCCGGACATCAACTGCTGGAGTGCGGATGCCACAAGCTTTGCACCGGACGAGAACGCCTACGACTTGATCATCATCCTCGGCGGGCTTCATCACATTCCGAAGCACGCAGAGCATGCGCTTTCGATGATCGCCAGGGGATTGCGTCCCGGCGGGATGTTCATCAATCTCGAACCGACGCACGGCAATCCCGTGACCAAATTCGTCCGTGACCGGATTTACTGGTCAAACGACCTGTTCGACGAGCAGACCGAAGAAGCCTTCCCTGTCGGCTCACTGTTCTCGATGTTCAGGGCGAACGGACTTGAGCGCAGGATGGCCATGTATCCGGGTTTGCTATCGTACGTCCTGTACTACAATCCGGATGCCTTCCCGGGGCTGAACCTGGGCGGAGAGAAAGCCGTCAGATCGCTTTTCGCGCTGGATGGGCTTTTCATGCACAACGCAATCGGCAGAACCTTCTCGTTCGCGACACTTTCGCTCTGGCAGAGGCCGGCCTGATCGTCACACGATGGCTGACCGACGGGCTGCTACCACCAGTCGAAGCGGCGCTTGAAGATTTCCCACTCGCTGTCGGTTTTGATGGTCACCAGGAAGATCTTGCGCAGCCGATCCTCGGGACAGGTGATCTCACGCACGCCGTGCCAGGAATGGCGCGTACGGGCGAAGATCAGGCTCTGATTACCGGAAGCCGGCGGCGCGATGAACTTGTCGAAATCATCGAACTGGGGCGCCGACTTGCGCGGCAGCCGTCCGCCATCATCCAGAATCAGCGTTTCGCCGCCCCAGGAGTCGTCCCAGTCGTTCTCGGGATTGAGGTAGAAGATCTGGGCACCCAGCTTGCGCAGATGGTCGCAATGCGGCGACACGGAGCAGCCGTTGGGCGTGTAGTACCAGAACATGTCGAGCTTGATCGAGCGCGCCTTGAAGAGGTCCTCCAGGAAGCTGATATATTCCTCGCCGGTCAGTTCATCGATGAAAGACTGCCAGACCTCCGGAATGTCGAGGCCGGGCTGATACTTCAGCGAATAGCGATCATGGCTCTTCTGGCCGTTTGCGCGCTTGACGCCGAAGGTCTTCTTGAACATTGAAATGTCAGGCAGATTGGCGAGCAACTCGTCGAAAGATTGCCGGAAAAGAACTTCCGTCGGGTTGGCCCACGGATAGGGCTGCGTCGCCCTGAAGGAATCGTAGCCAAGGCCTTCAAGGCTGGAATAATCGATAAACCGCATAACACGTTACCCCTGACACGTTACCTCGCTCAGCCGTGCGACCGACCAGCTCATGATCAAGGGATCGTGGATCAGCGCACACCAGACGTAGTTTTTATCGAGTGGAAACTTGCAAAGTCAAATCGGTTTGCGCAACAAATCGGACGCTGCGTCAATAATGCACCACCGGCACCCGGCGATGGCCGTGAATGCGCGATGCCGGCATCTACCGCCCGTTACTCGGCAGGCCGCACTACGCCGGCCTCTTCAGGCTTCAATTTCGCCCGGCGCCGCAGCTCAAGCGGTCCGACGATGAGCGTAAGCATGGGCGGAATGATCAGCAGTGTCAGCAGTGCCGACAACGAAAGACCGCCGACCACGACCGACCCCAGCCCCCGGTAAAGCTCGGACCCCGCACCCGGGAACACGACCAGCGGCAACATGCCGACGACCGACGTCAGGGTTGACATGAAGATCGGCCGGATGCGGTTGCGCGTGGCTTCCGATATCGCCGCGCGCGGCTCCATACCGTCCTCGCGCAGGTGGTACAGCGTCTGGTGGACGAGCAGAATCGCGTTGTTGACCACGATACCGATCAGGATCACGAATCCCAGCAGCGTCAGCATGTCGAGCGGCTGATAGACGTAGGTGTTGAGTACCGCCAGACCGGCGACACCGCCGGCGGCCGCCAGCGGCACCGACAGAAGAATGACCAGCGGGTAGATGAAACTCTCGAACAGCACGGCCATCACAAGATAGACGATGATGATCGCAATCAGCAGGTCGCGCACCATGGCCTTCCAGGTCACGGTCAGCTTGTCGGCGGTGCCCGCGATCTTGAGCTTGACGCCCGACGGCAGTCCTTCCTCGCGCAAGGGTGCCACGACCTTGTCCTGAATCAGTTCGATTGCTTCTTCGAGCGCAATCCTCTGGTTCGGCACGATTTCGAGAGTCACGGTTCGCGCCCGTTCGCGATGGCGAATCTCGGTCGGACCGGCGGTAAGATTGACGTCCGCTACGGACGAAGCCGGAACGATCATGCCCTGAGACGTCACCACGGGGAGTGCGCCGATGCCCTGAGTCTCGGCGATCTGGTTGCGCGGACCCTTCAGCATCAGATCGAGCCGCTTGTTGCCGACCGTGATCTCCGCCACGCGGAGCCCGTCATTGAACGCGTCGATCGACGCGCCGAGCTCCTGAGCGGTCACGCCATTGTCCGCCAGTTTCAGGCGATCCGGCACAACGCGGACCTCCGGCGCACCGAGTTCGAGGCCCGGTTGGGGGCGGAACTGGTTGCCCTGGTTGAACGGCAGGACGGCTGCAATCTTGCCTGTCGCCCGCTGGGCAACGGAAAGAATGGTTTCCAGTTCAGGGCCGGATATGTCGAGCTCGATCTTTCGTCCGCCGCCGATGCCCCGGGCGAACAGCGAGAGCTGGCTGATAATTCCGAAGGTGCCCGGTTCCCGGTATACGGGTTGGGACAGAACGGGTTTGAGTTCGCTCGCCCGCTGCGGCTCAACCGCCGCCGCGCCGATAAATGTCGTTGCCCGGAAGGCCACGAAAAAGAACCGGTCGATCTTGGGCGGTTCTTCCGGCTTGGCTTCCGGTCCCGACACTTCGGCCCACAACGGCCGGGTCGCATCCTCGATGCCCTTCGCGATCTCGGTCATGGTCTTGAGGTTGTAACCGGGCGGCGGAATGATGATACCGAACATCAGGTTGCGGTTGCCTTCAGGCAAATACTCGAGTTTCGGCAGGAATTTCCAGGCGCCCACGACCGCAATGGCCGAGACCATCGATACGACGACGATGGCGGTGACATGGCCGCGCGTGACGGTCCGGACAAACCCCTGAATCAAACGCACAAAGGCGGAAGCGAAGGCGTCGAGACCCGGAACATGGATCCGGTGAAGACGGCCGTCAGCCGCTGAACGGCCGCCGACAAGGAGACGGCTGGCCAGCGCAGGCAGGACGGTGATCGAAACCAGGAGAGACAGCATGACCGAAACCGAAATGGCCACGGCGATGTCGCGGAAAAGCTGCCCAACCTCGAGCTGCATGATGAGGATCGGAATGAACACCATGACTGTGGTGAGCGCCGAGACAAGCACCGCCCCCCAGACCTGCTTGGCGCCCTCATAGGCGGCGATATGAGCGGGCTTGCCCTGCTCGCGGAGCCGGTAGATGTTTTCCAGCACGACGATCGCCGCATCGACGACCATGCCGACGGCAAAGGCAATGCCGGCCAGCGAGATCACATTGAGCGAGCGGCCGAGAGCGGCCATTGCGACGAAAGAGCCGATGACCGAGACCGGGATCGCCAGGGAAACGACGAGCGTTGCACGCCAGGAGCGCAGGAACAGCAACAGGATGATCGCCGCCAGCGTGCCGCCGACCCAGATGTTCTGCGTGACGAGATCGACGGACGAGTTGATGTAGACCGTCTCGTCATAGACCTGGCGCAGCTTCAGGCCCGCATCGGGGATCACGGACTCATTGAGTTCGGCAAGCGCGACGCGCACACCCTCCATGGTCTCGATGACGTTGGCCCCGGTCTCGCGCGTGGCGTTGAACGCCATGGCGGGCCGGCCGAGCATCCGGATGGCGGACACGGGCTCCTTGTAGCTGAACGCCACCTTGGCGATATCGCCGACGGTGACCCGGGCGAGCCGGCCGGTCGACTGATCGCGGATCGACCGCAGAACGACGGACTTGACCGCCTCGACCGTGTTGAGTTCAGCCTCGGTGCGGACAACGTAGCGCCGCTTGCCTTCGTCCACATCTCCAGCGCTGACGGCGGAGTTTGCACGGCGCAGCGTGTTGACGACTTCGGTGACCGTCAGGCCGTAGCGCGCCAGCAGCTCCGGCTCGACGGTGATTTCGACCTCGCGTTCGCTGCCGCCGTAGACATTGACCTGGGCGATGCCCGGCACGCGCTCGATGCGTTCCTTGACCAGGTCCTCGACGAGGTCGCCGTATTCATGGATCGGCTTCTTGTTTTCAGGATCGCGCGTGATGATGAACCAGGCAATGGGACGGTCTTCGGCACCCGCTGTCGACAGCGTCGGCTCGTCCGCTTCCTCGGGATAGCCGTTGACCCGGTCGAGCCGGTTGGCGACGAGCAGCAGCGCCCGGTCCATATTGGTGCCGATCTCGAATTCGAGCGTGATGCGCGAGCGAGTCTGTTCAGACCGGCTGGTGATGTCGGAGAGGCCAGTGATGCCCTTCAGAACCTCTTCCTGGCGGTTGGTGATCTCGCGCTCGATCTCGGCGGGCGCGGCGCCCGGCCAGTTGGTCGTGATTGTGATGACCGGCTTGTTGACGTCGGGGGCCAGCTGGATCGGGATGGTCTCCAGCGCCACGAGACCGAACAGCACGACCATGAAGACCGCGGAGACAACCGCAATGGGACGTTCGATGGAAACTCGGATGAGGTTCATGTCGCGCTTACCGTCCTGTCGCGGCCCCTGCCCTGCCGCTCATCTGCGTTGCTGCTGCGTCAAGTGCCGCCGTCGATGCGCACAGACGCGCCCGGCTGCAGCCGTTCATTGCCACGCACGACGACCTTGTCGCCGCTCTTCAGCCCGCCCAGCACTTCCATGCGCGGACCGGATGCCTCGCCTAGCCGGATCACTCTCGGACTTGCCTTGCCGTTGTCGACGATGAATACCGTATCGCCGGAGGCTTTCTTGATGATCGCGTCCTTGTGGACGGTGAGTACGCTGCGCGGCTTGCCCACCGGCACATGAACGGTGACCGACTGGGCATCGGCCAGACCGCCTGTGTCGCCGCCGAAATCGGGAACAAACCGCACCGTACGGGTCCGCGTCAGCGGGTTCTCGCTCGGCAGGACGGCACGGACCGTGGCCTTGAGACGGCGGCCATTGTCCAGGGTGACGCCCACGACGGCGCCCGGTGCCAAGCCGTCGAGCCTTGCGGACGGCACGTCCGCCTCGGCCTCCAGCGCCTTGTCGCCTATCAGCCTGACGACCGCGTCGCCGGCACTTGTGTAGGCGCCCACCTCGGTCAGGCGGCGCACGACAATGCCCGAATAGGGAGCAGCAATGCGGCTGTAGTCCAGGTTCAGATCGGCGAGACCGAGCGATGCCTTGCGCGCCTCAACGGTTGCGCGCGCCTTGGCGACCTTGGCCTCGGCAACGGTCACGCGCTGGCGGGCGTCGTCATAGCGGCCTTGAGGAAAGGCGACCGACTTGCGCAGACCGGCCAGCCGGTCGACCTCCTGGCGGGCGAGCGTGACCTCGGCCTGCGCGGTCACCAGGTCGGCTTCGGCCTCGGCAAGCGCGCTGGCGGACAGCAGCTTCTGGGCCTGAAGCGTTTCGGGATCGAGCAGCGCGATGACGTCGCCCTTCTCCACGCGGTCGCCGACCTCGACGCGGAACTCGGCCACGGAGCCGGCGATGCGCGCCGCCACCTCGCCGGCCTTGCGGGCGACCAGACGACCGATCACGGGCACGGTCTGGACGAGCGGCTCGACCCGCACAGCGTCGACCCGCACGAGCGACGCCGGCGGGGCGGACTGGGCGGTCTTGTTCGCGATGGTGTTCGCCTTGGCCTTGCTCTGGGCAAGCGCCGGCGCAGACGGTGCCGAGACGGCGATGGCCAGCAGGAGCAGCAAGACGCCGGCAAGCAACTGGGCGGCTGTTCGCATCGCGGGCCCTAATTTCATGCTGCGCGGCAGCCCCGTCGCGGCGGGCGATACGCTCGCGGGACCGGCGTCCGGCAGCATTTGTCCGCCGTCGGATCCTTGCATCCCGGCGACCCCACCGTTGCGCATTTCAATCTGTGCTTCACCCGACACGAAACACCCCTATCCACCAATGTTTGCGTTCTTCGTGCATCATAACGCGCTGCAGCCCAGACCCGAGATCAAGCCGGATGACAATTCAGACAGATCAATCTGGTCTGAAATGAGGAGCCAGCGCGGATGGATGGCAAAATAGTGCGTTGCGGCGCCGAGGGCTAGGGGTTGTCGGCTAGAGACCGGTCAATTCTTTTCCGTTATGCCGTAACTGCAACGAAAGGATGATTGCTTGCCAATTCCGAGCCCGAGATTCAGAAAGATTCATAAGCACCCACTTCATCTTAGATGATCTCTTCTTCGAACCAAAACAAACCTACCCGAAGACGAATCCATTCTAACCCTTATTTTGAGAGCTGGTTGAGTAGAAGAAGGATTTATTCTCTAGGAGCGAAGGTATCACGCAAACCTGTAGCTGCATTTTTTGAGTTTACAAAGCACAACGCTCATCTCTTTCTGTCCAATGGGTTGCCAATATCGACCACCATCTTGTTGGCAGCGTCAATCGGCTGGGGCGCCGCCTCGCGGATCATCGCTACTGCCTTCGCAATCAAGGAAAATGCGGACTTGTAGGTTATCGTTCTAATCTCCTGATAGGTGGCCCTTCGTGGAAACTTGCACTGTTGAACTCCGATAATCGGACCATCGTCATACCCTTCGGCGACGAAATGCGCTGAATTGCAGACTGGGTCATCGTCAAATATCGCCCACTCAACACATGTGCATCCCCTATAATCAGGCAGCTTACCCGGAAGCACGTTCAAAAAAGCCGTATTGGGCAGAGTCGATGATTTCGCGCCGCAATCTCCTTGGCGTGCCAGCATTTACGAGCAGATCCAATCCAAGTTTGCCAACCAATGTGACCGAGGCGGTCGAGTTGTGGTCGGTCACGAAATATGCCAGTAAAGCGGCACTTCCAAACTCATAAATCGATGAAGGTTCGATTGTGTCAAAGTAGCCACCGGTACGTTCATTCCAAATCTCGATATCCCTATTGGATTGGATTTTCTCATCCATTAACAAGAAAACTTCCAATTCGGCCGCGAGTAAGTTCATTTAGAATGTGAGGCAGAGCAGGCGCATTTACAGAACTCAAAAGACCAATCTTCAAGGTTACTTCTTCCAACGGTCAGCCGATCTACGGTTTGAACCAATTCCGATCTGCAACTCTCAAATTCCAGCTTTCAAGCGAAATCGCTACAACTTATATGACGCGATTCCCTCGCATTCAGAATTTGTATCCGGGTTATCGCGACGGCGTCGGAGAGCGGAAACCCATCGTCGACCCCGTCTATCCAGAAGCAAGTTTCCTAGGCCGCTCAGAGATTCTTCATCTCAACAGCAGAGCGCAGTTGGTCGATATTTCGGCATAACTTTTTGATCGCGTTCGCGAGCTGATTTATTGACTGATCGGATATTTCAAAGGCACATGGCTCAAAAATGAGTATCTGCCTTCTTTGAATCCGCTCCGCCACAGGACACAGCCCTTCGGAATAGTCAGGCTCCCCAAGGATAAACGGAAATCCTTCGCGTCCCATTGCTATCCGCTTCTGGAACAGAGGCAGAAGATATAACGGCTCCACATAACCTACCGCATGCGGAAACCCCTCGGCTTCAAGGGCTCGGCTGACGGTCTTGCGATCAACGCCAAGTACCTCTTCGTCCACAAGCAGCGACCAGACGTAATAGACGTGCCTACAATTCGGTCGAACTCGAGGCGGCCTCAGACCATCAACCTCGACGGCCGCTTTGCTCAGCGCCTCGGCCAAGCTGACCCGCAAGGTGACGTGCTCATCGACGCGCCTCAGTTGTTCTATGCCAATTGCTGCGCTCAACTCGGTCATCCGGAAGTTAAAGCCGTAGAGATTAGTGATGTCTTCAACTTGGTAGCCGGTAACGACATTCTCTCCATGGTTTCGGATCAGCCGCAGACGCAACGCGAGGCCGTCATCGTCGGTCACGCAAATTCCGCCCTCACCGGTGTGGATATGCTTGTGGTAGTTGAGGCTGAACACTCCAATATGACCAACCGTGCCGGCGAGGCGCCCATCTTCCTCAGCGAGCGGTCCTTGGGCATTGTCCTCGATCAGAAAGATACCGCGCCTGTCGGCAAGCGCCCTAAGGGCGGCAAGTTGCGCCGGATGACCGAAGAGGTTGACCGCCATGATAGCACGCGTACGCGGCGTGATAGCGGCCTCCACAGCCGATGGATCCAAACCGAAGGTAGATTCCTCGATATCCGCGAATATCGGGATGCCGCCATAGACCAGCGGCGCAACAACCGAGGCCGACATGGTCAGCGGCGGCACGATCACCTCATCGCCCGGCGACAAACCGATGGCGCCGAGCGCCGCGAACAGCCCTGACGTCGCAGAGTTCATGCTGACGGAGTGTTGAATTCCAAATCGGCTACACCATTCTTGCTCAAACTGCCTGACTAGTGGACCACCATTGAATTTATCGCCTGGACTTCCGTAAAAGCCGGAAAGCACATCGGTGTTGATTACCCTGGCAACGGCGAGATTCTCAGCTTCCCCCATCGAGCGGTATGGCGCAATCTCGGACGGTATGGTCGGCGTTCCGCCGAGAAGCGCAAGCGTGTCACTCATGATCCACTTTCAGCTCATTTCAAGTCGGAGCGCCGCTACAATATCCCACGTCAAAACTGGGCTCTAGAATCTTCGCTACACTGCCCGACTCGATCAACATTCTCAACGCGAAAAGGCTTGTGTTACCGAATTTTGCATCTATATCTTTGCGGCCAATTTCAATGCTATGCAAGCATATCAATGCGCCAATTCGAGTAAAATTCAATGTCCTCGATGCGGATCACGGATGATATCATTGGTCGCAATCACGCGGAGAGTTGACTCAAGATAGACGACGTAAGCGCGGCGCCCCAGTTCGGTGCCAGTTGCTATCTGCAGCTTGCGGAGACTGCCTGCAATGCACGAATTGATGGTAGTGGTTTTGAAAGCAGATCCCTACAAGTAGAAGGCAGGGTCCCACACGACCAATCTCCGAGTCCTTTCTCAATCTCGTCAGCGGTAGTCGCTATTGCAATCGACGGCAGCGCAAACGGTGGTAACCAATTGCGCTCAAATTGGCGTGGAAGGATAGACATGCAGGGTCGGCCCGCGACGACAGCCTCAACAAGTAGTGATGTAGTCATGCCTATGACCAAATCCGAAGCACATATACAGGCGATGGGATCCTCATGAAACGAAACTCGGTCAAACTGCGTCTCAAGTTCGGCGAAATCGGCCGTGGAATTCTTTGGGTGGAGGCGCAGAATCAGAAATGGTCGCTGTTCCATCCGATGCACCGCCGACAAGAATTCTTCAATCACTATTTCCGTGCGGCCTTCGTAGCGGCCGCTTCCGGATAAAGTGTACGATCGATCCCGAACCAGGCCGGTGGCATCAGACGGCTCGGCGAGAAAACAGATAACGGAAGCGCCGCGCGACGCCTGTCCAAACATACACTCTCGCAGCGCCTCACGATCACCGCCCGATAATGAATTAGCGCGGGCTGCAACATGCTCATAATATGGATGCCCAGTTACAATGATCTGCTGTCCCAAGAATCCGAGTTGTATAAGTTCATCCCGGCAATTGTCATCGACCACAAGTACAATGTCGGGAGCGAATGCCATCGGATTTCCAGTGGTACCGCTAAAGCGCAAATGCGCGTTCATTGCGGCATCGACACAGCCTATTGTAGGAATCTGCCGTTCCCGCGCGGCCTGAATCAGTGCGAGCCCCGGCGATTGGAGGTTCTGGGACGTGCCGACCACGACAACATCGGGTTGGATCTCAGTGATTAGGTTCTCCGGCTTCTCGTTCGCATGCATGCGACGCGCTGGAACGCCCTGCCCTCCGAGATATCCGGCCGCGGGGCCACAGACTACGAGCTCGCACGTAATATCCAGATCGAACTCAGATGCCGCGGCAGGTAGACGCGCAAGATAATTTGCGGCACCGGGATCCTCTGCGAACAGCAACGCTAAAGTTTGTTTCATTCCGTGTTCAAACAAGTTCACTGTCCTTTATCGGTTATCCGCGTTCGCCTGATGATCTCGTCAATCACAGTACTGGTCGCAAGAGCGTTTGCAGCAGGACTCCACAAGTCATCCTCGCCATTCAAGTGGTCAGCGAGGTTGTTGTACATCCTGTACAACGACAAGCCGACTGTCGGTGCGAATTTTTGAGGAGATTCGTACGCAAGCTCCAGCTGGCCACTCAGGGTAGCGTGCTTGCGAACCTTCAGCACGTTCGTGAACATACCGCTGTTGCAGATCGACAACTTTCCGGTAGCTCCCCAGATTTCCAGCGTGAGATCCCGAAAGTAGCGGAAATCAACCGGCAAGAATGCGACCGATACCCCAGCATCGAATTTGAGGAAGAAACTGATGTCTGGATCGTTTTTGTCGCCCGGGTTGTCCGATCCGAAGGTGGACACCTCGCCAATTGAACGAACTTCGCCGAAAAACCATCGACATAAATCTATGAAGTGTGTCGCATTGTTGAGTATGCCGTTGCCATAGACACAGACAGCGGCCTGTGGCCGGCCGACCAGACTCTTAAAGTCCGCTTGAAGTTGCCGAGTGAGTTCGTCGGCCCTGCGCCAAAGGTTCACTTGAACGGAAATGCTCAGTTGCTCGCATGCCGTAGCAAAATCGCTCGCCTCGGAAGCAGTTCCACCCAGCGGCTTTTCGACAAGGATCGCTGAAAGGCCTTCGAAACGTCGAACAATATCCGTCCGCTTGCCAGACGGTGTCGCAATCACCAATACGTCCGGTCGCTGCTTGACGATGTCGACGATCGACGTCGTGCACAACGGCACGTCGTACTTGGCGCGGACACCTTTTACGGCTTCAGGGGAATTATCGAAGGCCGCTATCCACTCGAAATCGGGATGCTTCGCTAAAACCTGTGCATGACTGACATATTGCAGGGCATTCGCCATCACCTTGTCGTCGGCATATGTGGCCCCTATCCGACCAAGGCCAATCAGCGCTGTTCGAAATTTGCGACGGTTCATTTTGCGACCGTCCGAACGCAGCCAGAGTTAACTGCTGCGATTTCGGGATGTTTACGCAAGAAACGTATGATTTCGCCGACTCCAAACGAACTGCCGCACTCTGGCTCGAGAGCCGAATATACCTTTCGCATCAGGTCAAGGTCAGCTTCGTAGTCAAGAACAAGCCTGAATTCCGGCGCCGCCCACTCCCTTGGAGCGAGCAGTGTCAGAATCCGGTATTTGTCAGGGTTTCTGTAGAAATGGAGCGACACGTGCTCCCGCACATCCGGATCGTCGACATTGCGGGCAACCCAGTCCAGTGCATCAACCGCAAACACTTGGACGTCGATCCCAATCGGAAACGTCTGCCGGGTGACATTCGTCGCAACGTCGCAGTCGTTCTCGAAATAACTTTCTATTCCCAAGTCGATGATCTGGGGATCCAGCAGAACACAATCGCCGGTAACCTCGACTACAACGTCACTCCCGAGTGATTTCTGCGCCTGAAGGACCCGATCAAGAACGTCGTCCTGGCTGCCGCGATAGCACTCAACACCATTGGCATGCGCCCAATCTGCGAGCATGTCGTCGGCCGGTTCCACCGAAGTCGCTAAAACGACACCGTCTAGCTTGCTGCATTGCCGCAAGCGATCGCAAACGCGACCGATGGCCGACTTTCCGCCTACGTCCATTAGCATCTTGCCAGGTAGGCGCGATGAGCCCATGCGAGCTTCGACACTTGCGACGACCTTTGTCATTCACTAGTCCAATTCAAACTGGCGCTCCAAGTCGGGATTTGGCCAAGCTTGGTCTCATCCCGTCACTTAATTGCGCCAATTGCAGATGCCAGTCAATTCGCTCGCGATCAATCTCAAAGTCCCGACGACCGCAATTCAGTTGACTGTCTGGTCGATTTTTGCAGATTGGAGTCTAGCGGAGTGCTCACTAGAATTAAGCGTGATTTTGTATTGAATATCAGGCTTGTCGCACAGGACAGCATCAATCACATGGAGCGGTGAAATGTATATATCTGCATTCAATTCCCTTGTCTCAATCCCCCAATATCCGAAATTGTGGTGGCGTTTGTACAATGGCACGAGGGATTATGCCAGAACGGGCAAAACGCCGAACAACGCATATCAGGCGCTCATCAAGTTGCATTGTCGCACCAACGGTCATTCCAATGATTTTTTGCACGAGATCGTGCGCCGACGCCATCCGCAACGGCAGCTGCCCGACGCTAGCGGAGTCCTCGGACAACTTTCGCAGGCCGATATCGTTGAGCTTACCGCCACGCTGACCCGCGACGGCTTTGTCGTCTTTCCTGAAAGATTGGCGGCAGATGCATGCGATCGCCTGGCCGAATTCGCCAAGTCCAACGAGGCCAGACTCGTTTCCAGCACAGAAGAGAACGGAAAGCTCGCGGTTTTTGATGCCGAAGCGCCCCGGGGATCAGGCTACAAGTTCGCCGAGGAGACCGTGATAAAGGCTCCTGATGCACAAAAGCTTATGGCGGACAAATCGGTACTCGCGGTTGTTCAGTCTTATCTGGGTTGTGAACCAATGATGGATATCGCCGATATGTGGTGGAGCGTTGCCGCGAAAAAGATAACTGCCGAAACTCAGGAACTGGCGCAGCTCTACCATTTCGATATGAACCGGATCAAATGGCTGAAGGTCATGTTTTATCTGACTGACGTCGATACCAACAATGGGCCGCACTGCTTTATCAGAGGATCTCACGAGGCAGGATGTCAACCTGGGGATATTCTCGATCGGGGTTACGCACGAATCCCGGATGAAGATCTGGCTCCCTACTACGCAAAAGAAAACTTCATTGAGCTCACGGGAAAGCGCGGCACAATAATCATCGCGGACACCCGCGGCTTCCACAAAGGGAAGACACCAGTCGACAATGACCGCTTGGTATTCCAGCTGAATTTCTCGGACAGCATGTTCGGAAGCGACTACGACTGCCCGTCGCTGCCGGAGAGGCGCGACCCCGAGTTGGAGCATATGATGGAGATGTTCCCGCGGACCTATTGGCGCTTTGCCGACAATCCCAGACCGCTCCACTAGGCCGTTGGACTGACCATTATCGGTGGATTGAGATTTCAGTCTGACTAATCCCCGCCGCTGCCAAGGCGTTCTTCGATTGCGGCGATCAGGCTTAACTGACGCACCGCCATCGGAGAGAATTTCGTCCATCTCCGCCCATCATTGGCGATAAGGCAGATGGTGCGGCCATCAGAATTGGCGCCCGGGTGGCTGTTGCCAGCTTTATCGGCTCCGAGCAGGCGAAATTGGCAGAGTTCGGCATCTTTTTCACCCGTCACAAGGAATACGAGGAAACGGCGCAATTGCGCCGCGATGGCTGCCAGTTCCGACGCTGCTGATTCATCGCTCTGCGTTTTTTCGAGCGATTGCCGGTTTATGTGCTCCAGGTGTTCATCCTTGATAACAACTCTCTCCATCAGCTCCGCCGCTTTCGGCAGACGATAATTTTTCAGTCCTGCCTTATCAGCGCGCGGGATGACATCGCTTAAATCGACCGTATAGCCAAGCGCTGTGAAGTTGCACCATCGGTACGCCGTCACGACTCGTGAAATGGAGGGCGCGGCTATCAATTCTTCCACGATTTCGCGCAGCATCGTTTCGCGCGAAGACAGAAACCTGACAAATGTGTTGCGAGGTACACGAATGTATCGCTCGAACGGAGACACCACCGGCATTCCCATGCGTGCCATTTCATGTCCCATCGACGTCCAGGCAACCGCGATGATATCCGCAAGTTCCGCAAGCCCGTAGCTTGAAACAGAGTCCTCTGGCCAAATGAAACGGCAATGCCGATAATCCGCATTTCCGAACGCCGACTGAAGCAAGTGATAGTGGTCTGACAGATAACCACTCTTTACCCGGCCCTCGCGCGGATGAATACGTACAACCAGTTGCAAGTCATCACTCTGTTCAACGGCCTCGGCCAGATCCTTGATCCAGGCAATCTGATCTTCATAGCAGTCGTTCGGCACCTTCCATTTGCGACCGAAGGCACGGAACATTGCTTCCGCGGAATCGCGTTCGTCGGGACTGCTTGTGAAACACACGATTGTCTGGCGGGTCTCGTCGAGACCTAGGGTCTCAAGCGTCAGCGGACCAGACGATTCGCGACCTGGCGAGAAAATTGTCTGCGCACCGGCCGTCAAACGAATTTCAAGGAGGTCATTAGAAAATTCCTCGATCTGACTTTTCGTCAGTGCGAGTGATTTCCATGCCTGCCACTCGTCTATGCGTGAGAAGGAATGGCTCGACCAGTCTTCGCGAAGCATCGTCAGACGCTGCCAATCGATGCTCTTGTGAGATGCGTTGGCTATCTGAATACAGGGTACGGAAGCTTTCTCGGAAACAACTCGGATCGTGGATTGGATGCTGTAACCGCCGTAAATGACGGTCTGCCGAACATCGAACCTGGCTAGTATCGAATCGACCGCGCGCTTCATAAGTAATACGGTTGCGATCTGATTCCGGAACACCTTTGCTCGCTGGCCGGTTGAGATATCAAAGTCCAGCGCTTTGAAAAGAAGAGGAAAATCAATAAAGGCCAGGCTTTCGACCTGATCTTCCAGCTTTCGCAAACGTTCCGGCGAAAAGTCATGTGCATCCACCTGGCGTCGGACGCTGTCAATCTCGCGTTCATCGAGAAATGCCGCGATGCTTGCGGACATGACGCCGTATTTTCTGGAGAGATTGTATGCTACTTTGCCACAGGACTGGCAGGGCGGCGCGCCGATCGCCCCCTGATCTCCACTCAGAACGATTTGCGGATAACAGGGCGGACAGACCTCAAACACTTCGAAGCACCGAATGAGGAGCGTATTGTGGCCCAAATCCGCGAGGGTCCTCGCGAGCAACGCCACGTAATGAAAATGCGCCCGAAATTGGGCGTCTGGCGCAAACAGCACGGTCACCGGCCCATCGATATTTGGTATGCGCTTATCTGTCAGCCAGCGCCTGCGCCGCGGATCCACGACGAAACGCGAATAGGCTGTATCCGCCGAGTCTGCCACCAAGTCCAAGACACTCGAGAAGGAGTTCGATTTCCGCAACGATTCAGTCATCGGGCCGAAGCAGTCCGCGCAGAGTGTACTTTCCGCTGGGCTCGCGGACCCTGATGCAATCGACGACCTTCCACCCCGAACGTCTGGCGAGCAGGGCATAGGACGCAAACGAAAATACATGAAGATGGTCGATAAAGAATTCCTCGCGGTCTGGTCCCTCCCCGGCTGCGCCCTCGGCGTCAGGCAGTTCGACGTAAACAGATCCGCCATCGGCAAGATGCCGCTTGGCCGTAGTGAGGAATTCCGATGGGTCCTGAAGGTGTTCGAGAACCTTGTTGAAGGTAATGAGATCGAATGGACCGATCCCGCTGATATCATTGAAATCAGCACGATGGGCCGAAATTCCGATATATTTCCGGGCATGCTCGATCTGCCGGGGGTCAAGATCAATACCGACACATTGCCAGCCCCTGGCCTTCATAGCAGCAGGGAACACACCGAGTCCGAAACCGACGTCAAGCAGTCTCGGGTTGCATTCGACGTCGGGCATTTTGCCGGCATGGCGACGGAGGGCATTGTGGATGTAGGCCACGCGCTGCACATTGTCTGATTGCTCTGGTGGCAATGACGTAATTCGCGCGAACGAACTTCGGATCCCCTCGAGTCCGCCGTAGGCATGCTCGACATATTCTCCAGAATAAAAGTCGGCCGGATCGACGGGCATCCATGCGGTGAAATGGCCGCAGACGGTGCATTCGCAATAGGCGCGTTCGTAGGCGCTCCCGGTCATCGCCGGAAACCCCACTTCGCCCTCGGGCGGTTTGTCATATTCGTATCTTACGCGCGTGACACTGCCGCATATGGCACAGACAATGACGCAAGCTCCTTTATCCATTGATCGGCATCTGACAATTTTTCTTAGGGTGCTGTGAGGCGCTCGACGGCTTGGTTCACGGCTTCATCGCTGTCAAGCCAGCAAACGAGTTGCTGCCGGTCGCTTTTAAGGTAGCCATGAAATACAATTTCATGGCCGGTCCGAACGAGCAATACATACAGTCGACCAGACCGATTTGTGACTAGCGCCGTACGCAAGCCGAAGTTGCGCAGCCGGCCGTTCGTTGAAGGGGTTGCGTAAAATCCCCAGTCCTTCCGTGTAACTTCGTACTCAGCCCCGCCACCAGCGTCAAAAACAACCAGTTCATTCGGTTCAAGTTCAATTCGACCGCAATCCTTCATCTGCAGAGTTCCGCCCGACGCATCGATTTCGAATGTTCTGGGTGTAGAATTCGCGATTACTTTCATATCCACTTCCAGTCAGGGATCAGGAAATCCCGAATTTTCCATACCGCGCCGTCGCGATACCATATGTCCGGGTTCCTAAAGCCTTCGCAAATGACGTCAAACCGTTCGACCGAAATATCGGTGAAGCCGCAGAATGCTTTTATGTCAGCGTCAGGCCTTTGCTCTTTCGACTTGCGCAACTGTGCTACGGCCTGTGCCCGATTCAAACGTCCGTTACGTATCTCGATCGATAGGTTGTCGAAAGACCGGGTGAAGCCAAACTTGAACCATTTCAGGTAATGGTGGACTGAAATCAGTTCGTCGTCCATGTCGGAAAAGTCGTAAGCCCCTGTCCTCGGACCGTCATTGCCTACCTGCATCCCTGCTTCCATTGCGACCTTCGCGACTTCCACGGGATCCCATCGGAAGTAACGGCCGAGAAAGAGATCGCGAACGCCCGCTGCCTCGATTTCACTATCCGAGACCGGCGCCAGCGCCGAGGTTGACTTGCTGTCAACGACCTCATTGACCCAGTCGCTTCCATCGGCCCGGCCAGCATAGTTGAACTGGCTGAGCCAGTCTTCATCTATGGGTCGAGTAGGATCCGCTGCGTTGCGGCCGCCATATTCGAAAACTGAATCCTCGCCCCAGACAACGACAGGTATCTTGAATTGGCACGCGAGACGGCGGCTGGTGTTGTAGATGGCGCGGTGCATCAGAACACCCGGGTTGCCGAGGCGTTCGAAACTCTCCAGCAGCAGCGTCCTCTCCACGTCGGGGTTAATTCGATACTCGAAATGATCGACACCGAGGGAAATCAGATTGTCGAGATTGCGGCGTCCGACTTCAGTGCGAAGTGGCGGTACATATGAATATGTCAGTGGCGTCAGGCCATGTCTCAGACAAGTCAGTGTCTGCCAGGTGCTATCCTTGCCGCCACTGACAGGGATCAGGCAGTCATACCCGTGAGCCCGCTCTCTGATTTGGCCAGCCAGTCGGAGGAATTCACTTGCCCGTTCATCCCAGTCGATGGTCGCCTTGAGCTGGTGATTGCGGCAGGCATTGCAGATCCCCTCGTCATCCAGGACAAGATTCGGTCGGGTGTCGCAGGAAATGCATGTCTTGCAGTAACGCATCTGGGCCGATTTCGATGTCGCAGTGAAGGGGTAGTGGAGCGGGCTACATATACATATCCGCAAACAGCCGGGCGGTCACGAAGTTGAACAGGAACTTGCTCTCACTGTTGGCGAGTTCCCGCTTGTCAAACATGGTCTCGATCCTCTCCCTTTCGACCAGTTCGAAAATCGGTCCGTCGCTGAGAAGCTCGTCACGCACTGCCTTGCCCTCCAGATCAATGACCGACCGGATCGGGGCATTGAATCCGACCTTGCGCCGCTCATCCAAGACGCAGCCGGGAGCAAATCCGCGGCCGGCGTCCCTCAGTACGGACTTCGCAAGACCGTCATTGACGAGATGGCGGGTCGGTATGGTGCCGCAGACTTCAAACAGGCGGCGGTCAAGATAGGGCGAGCGGTTCTCGATCGAATAGTACATTGTATTCAGATCGTCCTCGTGAAGTATGACGGGGACGCTCTCATGGAACATCTCGTTCATCATCCTGTTCCGCAGAGGAACTTCGGCGTAGCGTTCCTCTGCGAAATCCTCGGCAAACGGCGTCGACAGATAGCCTGAGAATTCATGGTTGTTGAGATAGATGTGATCCCGGAATTCGGGATCCCTCACAAACCGGAAGGGATCAGTCAGAAACGGATTCCGGACCAGCGGCGCGACGTGTTCACGCCAGGCCGCAAGGCTCGTCTCGAAACACGACGACCCGTGCCTGTCGGCGAGATAGAACAGATGGTGGTCGTAGTAGCCCGAAAGAAGTTCGTCGGCACCGGCGCCGCCGATGCTTATCTTGTACCCCTCCTCCGCCACCTGTTTCATCAGGAGCCACTGGATGAAATAGGTGATCGTGTAAATCGGATTGTCGTGATAGCGCACCAGTTCTTTCAGTTCGGCGAGCCGGTTCTGCGGCTCAAGCACAAGTGTCGAATGGCGAATGCCGAGTTCCTCTATGGAACGCATAATGAGCTTCGTTTCGGCGTAACGCGGATCACTGTTGATGATCGAAAATCCGTGTACGTCGAAATCGAACTCGCGCTTGGCGATCCCGGCGAGCACATTGGAATCGATGCCACCGCTCAGCATGAATGCCAGCGGAACGTCCGATCGCAGCCTGAGCCTGACCGTCTCGATCATGCGCTCACGCACGGCATCGACGGCGCGCGCGCGCGTCATGTCATCATCGGGTGCGAAGGTGGGCGACCAATAGGGCGAATAGGTGGGTTGCCGGTCAATCGCGATCTCGCCATAGGAGGCGCGCGGCACCGTACTCAGACCCTCGAAGAATTGCTCGTCGGTCTTGAACAGCGATTTGTATCCGTTGACGAGGAACCGGCAAATGTGCCGCCTGTTGACGGGCAGTGACCGCCCCAGCAGCTCATGAATGAACTTGATCTCGGAACCGAAATAGACGCCGTCGCCAGAGCGGTGAATATAGAGCGGTTTTTCTCCGAAACGGTCGCGGCAGAGAGTGACGGAACCGGTCCGTTCGTCATAGAGCGAGAACGCCCACATGCCTTCCGTGCGATCAAGGAACGCCCAACCCTCGCGGGCAATTCCCTGAAGGATCACTTCAGTGTCCGAGTCCGTCCGAAACCTTGCGCCGCCACGCTCAAGCTCCGCCCTCAGTTCGATGTAGTTATACAGCTCGCCGTTGTAGCTGATCCAGTGACCGTCGTATTCGAACGGCTGGTTGGAACGTTCGTCGAGATCAATGATCGATAGCCGCGAATGCAGAAATGCAACCCAGGTGCCGTCACTGCGCTGCCACTGGCGCCAGTCCGCGTGGTCCGGGCCCCGACGACGCATAAGGTCCATGCATCTGCCGGCCACCTGTTCGTCGAGAGGTGTACGGCCGATATAACCGACAATTCCGCACATAAGACCTATCCCGTCCCACAATTCCCATATCGATTATTTCGGTCGGCTCAAGGTGTCCAGTGAAAATCGATCTGGCGGCGTGCCGGCAAGAATCCGAGCCGCTGATAAAGTGCGCGGGCCGCAGAATTGTTTTCCTGCGTGCCGGCCTCGATAGCTTCGAGGCCCATGCCGGACGCGTCTTTCGCCATCGCCGCAATCAGCCGCCTAGCGACCCCCTTGCCGCGGGCGCGGGCCGCGACGGCTACGAGGTCGATCACACCGATCGGCGGCCGCCAGATACAGACGTTGAATCCGGCGACCCCACCGCCCTCGTCACAGACCAGAACCTGATCAGCGCGACCGGCAAAGGCGTTCTGCACCCAGGCCACCTTTATGGCATCCGCGATCTCTCCTGGAATCAGAGGATCAGCATGGAACCGGTCCGTCCGATGCGCCACCTCCGCGATGCGGGCGCACGGCGCGACGTCAATCGGCCCGGCGACGCGGACGCCTTCGTTCGAAAAACCGTCGCACAAGTCGAGCCGGTACGTGATCAGTGTTCCGATCGCTCTGAATCCTGACTCCTCCAGCAACCTGCGGCCATCCGTATCGTCCTCGGCCAGCCGCGTGCTGGCCAGGCCGACACCGGCGCCGACCGCGGCCGCGACAACAGTCGACGGCTCGGCCGCATCGGCAGCGGAAATCTTCCAAGCGGGGCGGCCTAGGTGGCCGGCGACAAAATCGTCGCTCACGACTCCGGCCGGCAGGGCTCCGCTCATCGCGAAGGATCTTCCGCGACGTCGACGAATTGTCCGGTGCGTCGCGACTTCTCCGCTGCCAGACACACATTCATGATGTGGAACACATCGCGGTGACCGATGATCGGCTGGTGCCCGTGACGAATGGCGTCGATGAAATCTGGCAGAAGATCGCCTTTCTCCATTCCCGGATAGGCCGCCATTACCGGCCGGTGGACGTCGCCTTCGCTTCCCTCGAACCAGTCCGCGTCGCCAATCTGATTGACGAAGGTCGCCTTGTCGCCGAAC
Source organism: Hyphomicrobiales bacterium (assembly GCA_965198845.1). Taxonomy (GTDB): domain Bacteria; phylum Pseudomonadota; class Alphaproteobacteria; order Rhizobiales; family JAJFHC01; genus CBDAQD01. The sequence goes on along the minus strand of CBDAQD010000002.1, from coordinate 2,208,107 downwards.
ACGCGCAGCGCATGGTATTTCGGATGCCGGGGCGTCAGAGTGACCAGCGATTTTGCCAGCGAACCGTCGTCAAACTCCATGATCACCAGGTTGGTGTCGTCGAATTTGAAGCCCGATTTCTCCGCATTCTTTCTCGTCCCCATTGCCGCAACACGGACGACCGGATGACCCTTCAGCCACCACATCAGGTCTATGAGATGGATCGCGCCGCCCAGGATCGGCGAGTAATGTGAAAGCCGACCGCGCCAGCCCGAGGCCAGTTTGTAGTCGATATTGTGGATGTAGTCGCCTTCCAGCAGAAAGACGTCGCCCAGGTCTCCGGCGTCCGCACGTTGCTTGAGCTCGATGAACCGGGGCGATCGGCGGAGAATAAGGTTGGACGTAATGAGCTTGCCGCTTTCGCGCCAGGCAGCAATCACGGCGTCGGCCTCCGTCCTGGTCTGCGCCACTGGCTTTTCGATCATGACATGCTTGCCGTTGCGGAATGCCGACACGGCCTGTTCGGCATGAACATCGTCGTAGGAGCAGATCGAAACGACGTCGATCGACGAGTCCTCGGTTATTTCCCTGTAGTCGGCGGTCCGGCGCGAAATGCCCAGCCGGTCGCCGGCTTCCTGGAGCCGCGTCGCATCGACATCGCAAACGGCCTCGAGAGCACATCCCGGAATCGACTGGTAGGCGGCCGCGTGGCGCTCGCCGACGCCGAGTCCGATAACGGCAGCCCTGATCGTTGAGTTCACTGACATCAAATCACCGGAATTCGCCGCAGATGAAACGGATCATCGCCAACCGCATTGGTGCCGGCAATCGCCGTCGGGCAACACCGCACTCCATGGCGTTTGAGAGCCCGGATCGTGTCGGCGTTGTAACAGAACTCCAGGCCGTCCGGATAGGCGAAGTGAGCTGTGTCGATCCCGGCATTCCGCTTGAGAAGCGACAGGTGATTGCCGATCTCGAAATCAAGCGCACTGTCGTCGAGATGTGCCAACACGGCGTGGGTCTGGGTGTGTCCGCCGATTGTAAAATCCGGACCATCGGCCAGTTCGGCGACCTGCCTCCAGGTCAGCTTGCGGTCAAGTTCGCCATCGCCGGAACGAATTTGTCCGACCCCCAACTGATCCTGAATCTCGGATGCAAAGTCGTCGAACGAAATCGTCGGATCAGCCTTCGCCTTTGAGCGGATCACTTCCAGAACTTCGATCTTGCTGCTCGGGCTTGCAAAATCGAATGTGCCCCATGGCAGCCGGACCGTTCCCCCAGATACTCGATCGAAGGCCTCGTCGATCCGGTCGATCCAGCTCATCTGGTTGTGGGTTACAAAATCTGAGGTGATGTAGAAAGTGGCGGGAATGCCAGTCTCCGCGAGAACCGGCGCGGCGAGAGTCAGATTGTTTTCAAAGCCATCGTCAAATGTGACAATGAAGGCATTATCGGGAAGCGAACCATTCCTATCGCCAAGCGACAAGAACTCATCGATCGAGATAGCCGTGCCCGCTGCCGCGAGCCCCCGCATGAGCTGCACGAACTCGTCAAGGCAAATGTGCTTCCGGTTGTAGTTCCTAACAGCGCTCACTTGCTCGCGAATGACACCATGGAATAGGAATATCGATACACGGCCCGGCTGAAGTGTCGCCGTATAATCAATCACAGCGACCCCACAAAACTTGCGAACTTCTCGACACAAATATCTTTCAATACCGCCGGCATGAACGAATAGTATCGACCTTGCCGTCGCTGCGGGCGGGTTATCAGTGACCCATCGCTATCCAGACAATCAATCGCCAGGCGCATCAGTCGGACGCAGGTTTCGGTGTTGGATTTCCGCAGGGCGTGGAGCGGTATTGCCGGCGTCAACTCGACCGGGAGGGTGGCGACAACCGGACCGTCATCAAGCCTTGGATTCAGCACATGTAGTGTCGTCACGAGCGCTCCGAAGTCGCCGTGATAGATCGCCCACATGTGGCTGTCGAGACCGCGATAGGATTCCGGATCTCCGCCGTGAAGATTGAGCGGATTGGCGCCAAGCGCCTCGATGACCGATGCGTCGATGCGCCGTGTCCCGAACGAGACGGCAAGGTCAGGACACCATTCCCGCGCCAATGCCACAGTACGGTTGGAATTCACATTCTCTACCGCAACCGTCTCGGCAAGTTCCTCAATCTGAACCTCGCAACTCGAAAACCACTGATCGGTTTCATGCTGATCACGTTCGTCCTCGAAGGGATGATGCACGGCAAATGGCGGCACCAAACCGGTGGTCTCCAGCACCACGCGCACATCGCCGAATTCAGCCATCCTTTGCACGAAGTAGGCATGGTGTGGTGTCGGGGTGGTCAGCAGGAGAAGTCGCAAGGGCTAGTCCCCGTCGATCATGTCGGGATTGAACTGCTCGCCTTTTGCAATCGGCGCAGAGATCGCTTTGCCCAAGATTTCGCCCTTGCGTCCGCTGTCGAAGCCCGTAGCCGGCCGTGCGTACATCACGTCGCCCGCTGTAAGAACGGTGCCCGCTGGCAAATCGCGGGATGCGACCAGTCCCTTTCTGATCAGCGGCTGGAGATCGCACTCGGAAGCGGTGACTGGCTTCTCATAGGTGCCCAGAGCCGCCCGGACACGCGCGATGGACCCCGACAGACTCTCTAGGATTTCCGGATCTGCAGAGAGCTCGTGGTCCCGAAAGTCCCTTCCGGTCCGCTGATCGGTAAAGTGAACTTCGACGACGCGCGCTCCGAGCGCGACAGCCGCGATCACAGCCTCTGGCTCAATTACATGATTGGAGTAACCCGTCGCCAATCCGAACGTCTCGGCCAGAAACGGAATGCTGCGGAGATTAGCGTGATCGACCGGCGTCGGATAAAGCGCAACGCAGTGCATCAGAATGACGGTTTCGGTGAGATCCTCGGTCCCCTTCTCGTCGCGGCACCAGGCAAGTGCCTGAGCGATCTCATTCACATTGGCAGCGCCGGTCGAAATAATGACCGGTTTGCCAGTCGAAATGGCATTGCGAATAACCGGCTCAAATGTTAAGTCGCCGCTCGCGATCTTGAAGACTTCGCAATACGGGTCCAAGAGTGCGACCGCGTCTTCGGTGAGCGGTGTCGAGAAAAATCCGATGCCGCACCGACGTGCTTCCGCTGCCAGTTCCGCCCACACGCCCCGTTCGAGGCAAAACCGCGTGACGCGCTCAAGCCGTTCCGGGTCGGAAGCGCTTGCGTAACGTTCCGGAGTGTAGGTTTGAAACTTGACCGCATCGGCGCCCGCGGAAGCGGCCAGCCCGATAAGCTCGATTGCCTTGCGTGGGTCGCCCTCATGATTGACGCCGATTTCAGCGATCAGCGGCACCTCATGTGACAGATCCTTGCCAAAAATCCTCATACACCCATTCTCTTAGCGGTCCTCGGCGATCACTTTGTCATGGATCCGGATCAGTTGCTCCAGCCCCATCTCCGCATGTCGTGCTCCCATCGCCGCGATCATTCGCTCGGCACGTTCAAAATCCGCTGGCTCGTCCACGACAAAGCGATATTCATCGAGACATTCTGCGCGCGTGTGGGCGACAATGCCAAATTCGGCCGGGTTGTCATAGAGATATGTCGTGACGTGCTCACGCTGGGCCGCGGTCAGATCGCGGCGGGCGACATCCGCGAGGACGTCGGTGGCGATGATCTCCACCGACATGCCGTACGGGAAGGTCCGCGGGGAAACATTTGTGAGGAGATCACAGTGCCCAGCCATGAACAGACTAATCGACTCGTCGACGATTTCGGGATCGATAAACGGACTGTCGCCGCTGATACGAACCACCGCCTTCGCCCCGACCCAGCGCGCCGCTGCCGTCACGCGCCCCGCAACATCATCGAGGCTGCCGCGAAAACAGGGGATTTTCGATGCTGAGAGGAAGTCCGCTATCGGATCGTCGGTCGCATCATCGGACGTCGCGACGACAAGGCCGTCCACCCCCTGGCAACGGCCCAGGCGTTCCAGTGTGTGCGCAAGCATCGGTCGTCCGGCCAAAGGCTTCAACACCTTGCCGGGCAAGCGGCTCGACGTCATCCGGGCCTGAACGATGATGACCGGTTTGTTCAAGATGCCTTGCGATGTTCGACCAGCAGTTCCGGATGGGCTTCGAACAGTTCCTTGTACCAGGCGATGTACTTGGGGAAGCCTTCCTCCAGTGGCCATTGCGGTTCGTATCCGATGAGTCGCCGCGCCTTCTCAACTGACAAGGTTCCGCGATCTGGCATGAGCCGGTCCTTTTCCTTGTAGGTAATCCGCACGGAAGGAAAATGCTCGCGCAGGATTTCGGCCATCTGCCCGATACTGCGGGCGTCGCCATAGGTCAGGTTGAAGATTTCGTTCCGGGATTCGGGTCGCTCGATGACCTTGATGACGCCGTCGACGAGGTCGCGGATGTAAGTGAAGTCGAGACTGTCCGATCCGTCGCCGTTGATCGTGATCTCGTCTCCGTAGAGCGCATTCTCGATGAATATCTGGCCGACACGCCGGCTTACGCACCGTTCACCGTACAGGGCGGAAGGACGAATGATCGTGTAGGGCAGATCGAACACCTGATTGTACGCGATGACGATCTTCTCGCCGGCGAACTTGAGGGCACCGTATATTCCCAGCGGTTCGCAGTGCGTGTCTTCCCTTACGCTCTCGTCCTGGAAGTCGCCGTAGACCATGCTGGAGGAGAAGAAGATGAAGTGTTCGACGTCACTTCTCGATGCATCCAACGCGTTTTCAAGGGTCCGCAGGCTGTGATCGAAGGTCGAATACGGATTCTTGTTGGAACGATTTGCATGCGACACGGCCGCCAGGTGGACAACGACCTGAGCGTCGGCGCCGGTGATGGCATTGGTGACCTGGTGATAGTCGCGGGCATCGACGACGACCGTCTTGATGCCGCGCTGACGCATCAGCTTGAGCCGTTCGTCCACGACAACGAGGGACAGGTCCGGGTGGGGAACGTCATCGGCATTCGCCGCCAGCGTGAGGTAGTTGTTCACCATGAGGCCGTCGAGCACCGTCACGTCGGCACCCAGGCGATGCAGTTCCATGGCAAGATTGTGCCCGATGAATCCCAGCCCGCCGGTAATCAGAACCCGTTTGCCCCTAACATCGCTCATGCCACTTCACTCCCACCAGAAACATCTTTCGTTCGTTCAACCGTCAACCGCACTGCGTCCGCTATGTAGTCCATATCCTCGCTGCCCAGATGCGGACCCACCGGCAGCGCTACGGACCGATCGCTGATCGCCTCAGCATTCGGGAAGCTGTCAGGCCAGTAGCCGTATTTGTCCGAATAATACGTCATCAACGGCACGGCGCGCGGATAATAGATACTCGTCCCGATGCCCGCATCATTCAGATCGCGAATGATGGATTCGCGCGAGAGGGCGAGCCGATCGGCCAGCACGATCGACAGGCAATAGTGACTGTTCACGCTCGCGTTCTCGGCCTGGTCCAGGACACGGATCTCCTCGACCCCAGAGAGGCACGCCTTCAGCCGCTCGAAATTGGCGCGCCGCCGCTCAAGGAAACCCGGAACCTTCTTGAGCTGCTCGACGCCGATTGCCGCGTGAATCTCGCTCATCCGATAATTGAACCCGAGATCGACAACGTCGTACTGGCCGGGCAGTTTTCGTTCCCCATGCGCACGGTTAACGCCGAATGCCTTCAGCAGCGAAAGACGTTCCGCCAGTTCAGGATCCCTGGTGATGATCATCCCGCCCTCGGCGGTGGTCATGTGCTTTACGGGATAGAACGAGAAGACGCCCGCGTCGCCGAGCAGCCCCGAGTGGACGCCGTCGCGGTATGTGCCGATCGCGAGCGCGCAATCCTCTAGCAGGAACAGATTGTTGGCGCGGGCAATCTCGGCGACCGGCTCGATATCGACCGGCATGCCCAGATAATGCACGACCGCAATGGCTTTGGTCCGTTCCGTCACGGCAGCGGCAACGGCAGCCGGATCGATGTTGCCGTTTTCCCCGATCACATCGACAAAGACCGCGCGCGCACCCGTCAGCTCGACTGCATGGGCCGTCGCCGTGTGCGTCTGCGCTGGTATGATCACCTCGTCTCCCGGCCCGAGGCCGAGCGTGAAATAAATCAGATGCATTCCGGCCGTACACGACGAAACGGTGATGGCGCGCGGCGCGCCTGTGAATGCCGCAAAGTCCGCTTCGAACTGCTTGGATACCGGGCCATGCACATATGTCGTGCCCTCGAGAACCGCCTGCACCGCAGCCTGCTCTTCCTTTTCCACCAACGGCTTACCGAAGGGAATCGAACGCGTCATCACAACCCTGCAAATTTGAATGGACCTGCGCCCCTGCTCAGCCGCTACCGCATATCAGGGCAACCTCGAAGAGTCTACCAAGTCTGCACCTTCAGACACGGATATTTCGCCAATTCCGGGTCCGGTGTTGCATCGAAATGCGTTACAGATGTTTCTCGCCGGAAAGTTACAGATGTTTCTCGCCGGAAAATTGTGTTGTATGCACGTGAAAACCGCACCGCATTGCGCGGCAAGTCCGCCCAGCCGCCGATGGCCGGATAGAGATGCCGCCAAGATACATCGCGAAGGTCGTCATTGCATGGCACTAAGGCAACTAAAGAAACGATTTCGCAAGGCCATGGGCCTTGAACGCAGGTATTTCGGCCTCGATCAACTCGACCGCAAGCTCGAACGCTGGATCGATTTCGACGGCGGCACATTCGTCGAGGCTGGCGCGAACAACGGCACCAGCCAGAGCAACACCTACTATTTCGAGCGATATCGGGGATGGTCCGGGTTGCTCGTCGAGCCTATTGCGGAAAAGGCGGAGGAGTGCCGGCGGAACAGGCCGAATTCAATTGTCGAAAACTGTGCCCTCGGCCTTCCGGAACAGGACGGCGACGACGTGAAACTGACATTCTGTAATCTCATGACCGTGACCGAAGGCAGCATGGAGAATGCGGTCGAACGCGATGCCCACTTGGCAACCGGAAGCAAGCTGCAAAATGTCGAGCCCTATGAATTCACAGTGACCTGTAGAACGCTGAGCGGCCTTCTGGACAAACACCGGATCGGAAAGGTCGACCTGCTTTCACTGGATGTCGAAGGCTTCGAGCTCCAGGTCCTGAAGGGCCTCGACCTGGACCGTCACCGGCCTCGTTACATTCTCGTCGAGGCCCGTGACGAAGACGCAATCCGGGCACACCTGGCGCCCAAATACGATGAAGTTGCAAAACTGAGCCACCACGACATTCTCTTCGAGGCGCGCTAGGCGCCGGCGACAGACTGTCCGCCTAAATCGGCAGGCGCAGCCTGTAGTGCAGATCCTTGAACGGCTTTTTCCAGAACGGCGTTTTCTTGCCGCCCGAGTTCCAGTTGCGATGGTATTCGACAACCTTGGCGGCCACGGTCTCGTCTTCCTTCAGTGCCGCCGGGTAGCTGGCGGGTGCCTGACGGGCGAGCTCGACCTCGAACTTCTTTGATTTCGCGGGACTGCTGAAGTGCACTCCTGACCCGTCGAGTCCGTGATTGGACACCAGCGCGCGGGCCGGATGCAAGCACAACCCTTCGTTCAGAAAGACACTCGCATACCAGCGGACGGCCCAGGAATCGATCTTGCCGCGCCATTGCAGATACAGCATGCGCTCGTAGTCGTACGTGCCGTCGATGTCGAACTCGCGAACACGCCCGGAGCGCCGCAGCTGACTGAGAAGCTTGCGCGCATCCGGCTCGAATTTCGCCCATGCCCGCGCCCAGGTGGCCCATCCCCAGCAAGACGCCTCGCGGTAGAAAAACGTTTCCGGCAACTGGGCGTCGACCGGATAGATGTATCCGGCCACGTGCATGACACGATCCTCGTCTTCGTAATGATCGAGCGCATCGTTAAAATATCCTAGTGCGGCCTGCGAAAGCTGCAGGTCGTCCTCGAGCACGATGACGCGGCCATGCTCTTCGCACTGCTCGGTGACACCCGTGATAATTGAGCGCGCCAGCCCGAAATTCTCGTCTCTCTCGACAATCCGTGCTTCCCCGGGCGCGAATTCCCGCGCGACCCTTCTGGTTTCAACGACCTGGGCCTCGTGATCGGCATGCTTGGGCCCGTCGCAATAGATCGTCACCGGGCTTTCCGCGGCGATCGGATCGCGATTCAGGCATTCCAGAATATCCCGCGCGTGCATCGGCCGGTTATAGAGAAAGACCGCGATGGGAGCCTTCCGGGTCAATTGCCTGTCCTGACGTGGTTATGCCGGTTCACGTTGTGCTTTTAGCCCGCGGCTGTCGCCGGTGTCGAGTGCCTCAATCGGCTTCCCGACGCCATCCTTCCCGGACATGGTCAAAGACGATATGACGGCGATCTCTTCTTTTGCCAGTCCGCATCCAGCGGAATCGCAATGCATCGTGACGGGCGAGAAGCCTCTCGCGCAAAGTCGGATCACGGCATACAGAAGCCAGCTCTCTGCGGTATCCGTCGCTGTCGGATGACAACTGTCCCGGCACCTTCCGGAACGTACCCAGCATGGCCTGCGCGATCCGGAGTTCCTCGTGTTCGGCAAACGTGCGCCAGAGATAAAAATCGCCGGCGAGCCGGAACGTGCGCAGCCGATCGAGATCGAGATGGCCGTTGAGAGTGCCCGACCAGAACGTCGACTCCTGCTGGACCACCGGGAGACGCGTGCCATAGAAGCCGCATTCGAAAAACTCGCGCCTGTAGCGCCAGGGCAGCCGCACATCCGTGACCGCGCCCGCCTCGTTGGCGACGGTGTGGAAACCGGTCAGCCATCGCGCCAGGCCAGCCTCGAAAACTCCGGCTGCGGCCGACAGGGCGTGCGGGTGGTATACATCGCCGGCGTTGATGTAACTGCAGATGTCCCCCCTCGCCCGAGACAGCCCTTTCGCCAGGGCGTCGTACATGCCGTCGTCCGGCTCCGAGATGACCTCGACATCGTTACGCCTCGCCGCGGCCGACTCGATGGCGGCAAGGGTGGCGTCCGAGGAGCCACCGTCAACGATGATGTATTGAAGCGCGACCCTGCCCGACGTCACCGCATTCTGCCGCAGAACGCTCGTCATCGTCTCGGCGACCCAGCGCTCGGCGTTGAAACAGGGTGTGATCACCGAAATTGTCGTCTGCACTCTGTCGCCCCTCCCTCATCCGGCCGCAGACCCTACACCAACGCGGCTCACACTTTAATAGGTCCCGTTCCGAACCGGCCCGGAAGCGATTGCGGAACTGCACGCGACCAATTAAAAGTCTGCCGCAACACAAGATCAAAGAACTGCCGTCACTCTCACCGGATCGCCGAATTGTCTCGATTTCTCATAACCGGAGCCGCTGGTTTCATCGGATCCAACTTCGTTGACCACCTTCTGTCAGCGCAAAGCACGGCCCGTGTCATCTCGCTGGACATCCTGTCTTACGCGGGCCGGGAGGAAAACCTTGCGGCAGCAGCCCAGGATGATCGACACCGGTTTGTCGAAGCCGATATCAACAACGAGCCGCTGGTCCGGCAACTGCTGGAAGATGAAGGCATCGATGTCATTGTTCACTTCGCCGCCGAAAGTCATGTGGACCGGTCGATAAGCGGCCCAACTCCCTTCATTACAAGCAACATCAACGGAACGTTCCATCTACTTGAGGCCGCACGGCTTTCCTGGTCCACCAGCAATGGCGCATGGCGGGACGGCTGCCGGTTTCACCATGTTTCGACCGACGAAGTCTACGGGTCGCTTGGACCGGAGGATGCCGGGTTTTCCGAAACCACGCCCTATTTGCCCAGTTCACCCTATTCCGCATCAAAGGCCGCCAGCGATCATCTGGTTCGGGCCTGGAATCACACCTACGGACTGCCCGTCACGATCAGCAATTGCTCGAACAATTACGGGCCGAGGCAATTTCCGGAGAAGCTGATCCCGCTGATGATCCTGAACGCGCTCCATGGAAAGCCGCTTCCCGTTTACGGAGAGGGCCAGAATGTGCGCGACTGGCTCCACGTCGAGGACCACTGCCTGGGGATCAGCCTGATACTGGAACGGGGCGAGATCGGTGAAACCTACAACATCGGCACGAACAACGAATGGCGCAACATCGATCTTGTGCATGCCCTCTGCAAGACCGTGGACGGACTTTTCGAAGACGATGCGGATCTGGCGGGGACATTCCCCGACGCGCCCGCGGCCCGGGGCGAACCGACCGACACACTGATCACGTTCGTCACGGACCGCCCGGGGCATGACCTGCGCTATGCCATCGATGCGCGAAAAATCCAGGCCATGGGCTTCGGCGCGGAGAACCGATTCGAGGCCGGGTTACGAGACACGGTGCGCTGGTACATTGACAATGCGCAATGGTGGCGGCCGCTCACCGGCAGTCAGTAACAGGCCGCAGGCATGGGACTGTTCAAAAAGATCAAAAAGAAGCGCAAGGCCAACCGCTACGGATGGCACGGCGACTACCCGACTTGGCAAGCGGCAGCGGCAGAGACGACCGGCTACGACGCGGACGAAATTCTCGAGCGGGTGCGCCAGGCCGCCCTTGCCGTCAAGAACGGTGACGCGGTGTTCGAACGCGACTCGGTCCTGTTCGACCAGCCGGATTACAACTGGCCACTGCTCGCCAATCTGAACTGGGTGGCCGCGCGATCCGCAGGGGTTCTGAATGTCCTGGATTTCGGCGGCGCTCTGGGTAGCACCTGGTTCCAGAACCGGGAATTCCTGAGCCCGTTCGACGCCACCTGGTCCATTGTCGAACAACGGAATTTCGTATCTGCGGGCCGCAAGGACATTGCCGGTGACCGGCTGTCCTTCGAAGAAACGGTGGAGGATGTCCTTGCGAAGAGCGAGCCAAATGTCTTTCTGGCATCGGGAGTCGTTCAGTATCTGGAAGATCCCCGGCTGATCCTCGATCCGCTCGAGAGATACAGTTTTCCCTTCGTCATCTTCGACCGCACGGCGATGACATCGCGACCCACCAGCCGGATCACGATTCAGAAAGTGCCGGAAGACATCTACGCCGCCAGCTATCCTACCCGTTTCATGACAAGGCAGGACCTTCTCGGCCCGCTTCTGGACCGATACCGGATCGTGGCCGAATGGCGCGGCATGTTCGACAAGACCGATCTGGAAGAGTGCGGGTTCAGGGGCTTTCTTCTCGAGCGGAATGCCGCGAACCAATAAGCCGCCGCTATCGTCGATCTTGTTGTCCGGGAGAATGACGCCAGCCCGGTTCCGTCGGCGCAGCGGATGCGGACGCGCCGCAAACCTGAATCTGCGCCAGGGCCAGCCTCACAACGGCGCGAGAATGGTCTTGACGAACGGGCTCAGCACATTGTCGACCAGGGCAAGCTCCTTGATCTGACTCAGGCTGGCCCAGTGGAAGAATTCCAGGCTGGTCTCGATCAGGCCCTCATCGTCGAGAAACAAGACGACGTTCTCGTTGGACTTGCGCCAGAACCGCCCGCCCTCCTCGTTGTGCTGCGCCCTGTAGACGACACGGACGCCAGCATCGGCGAGCAGGAGCTCTGCAAGCGGCGGCCTGCGCCCCTTGTGCGCCAGCTTCAGATTCGACCAGGTGCACTGGATGCTCGGCGTAAGCTGCAGCGTACCCAGGTTGCCGGGCTCCGCCTTGGCCTGGAGCAGGAACTGCACGCCGTCAGCTGCCGTGTCGCGTGCCACCATCGCCAGGACGCCGCCTTCCGGCTGCGTCAGGATCGGCTGGTCCCAGCTCGCCACTTCCCGGAGAGCGCCGCTTTCTATGCGAACGCCCTCGACACCGAAAAACTGTCCACTCTCGTGGCGGACGTTCCCGCCTTCATCGAGATGCCAATTCCGGACATCTTTCAAGGGCAGAAGTTCGGCCCGGAAGTGAAGGTCTTTGCGCAGCGCCTCGCGCCACTGGAGGATCGGACCCGGATCGTTCGCCTCACTTTTGCGGGAGTGTTCCAGGCGGTCCCGGAACCAGTCGAGGAATTCACGCTCGGCCATCAGAGAATCTCCTTGACCGTCTCGACAACGCGGTGTGCGTCGTCGTCGGAAAGATAGGGATGCATGGGAAGCGAGAAAATCCGGTTCGCCTTCCTCTCGGCCTCCGGGAAATCGCCCTCCTGATAACCCAAGTCCGCAAATCCGCGCATGATATGTATGGGCCATCTGTAGGACACGTTGCAAAGAATGTCCCGTTCGGCCAGACGCTCGAGAACCGCGTCGCGATCGGGATGTTCCACGACGTAGACATAGTAAGTATGGCGTCCGTAGTCGTTTTCGACCGGAAGTGTTAGACCGGTTTCCGCCAGTCCCTCCCGATAGAGATTGGCGATTTCCCTGCGCCGTTCGATCCAGCCTTCGAGATAGCCAAGTTTCAGCGACAGGATCGCGGCCTGGAGTTCGTCCAGTCGCGAGTTGTGGCCATGGCGTTCCGAATAGTACTGCGTCTCCATGCCGTAGAACCGCAGGCTGCGCGCCAGAGCGAGCTTTTCCTCGTCATCAATGAGCACCATGCCGCCGTCCCCGTAGCCGCCAAGAACCTTGGTGGGATAGAAAGAGAAAGCTGAAGCATGTCCCATCGACCCGGCTGGCCTTCCCCTGTAGTCGGCGCCCTGGGCCTGGGCCACGTCTTCGATCACCTGAAGACCGTGGCACTCGGCGATGGCGAGGATCGGATCCATGTCTGCGCACTGGCCGTAGAGATGCACCGGCAGAAGCGCCTTCGTCCGCTCGGTGATAACGGCTTCGATCTTTCCGGCATCCATCAGAAAGTCTTCCGGCCGGATATCAACAAAGACGGGCCGCGCTCCAGTCGCGACAATCGCGGAAGCCGTCGGGACGGCCGTGTTGGGAACCGTTATGACTTCATCGCCCTGTCCGACGCCGACAGCCTCGAGCGCAACAATCAGTGCATCCGTGCCACTGTTGACGCCGACGCCACCCGCAACGCCCAGCTGCTCGGCAATCTCACGCTCGAAATTCCTGCCCTCTTCCCCAAAGATAAGGCGCCCCGAACGGAATACGCGATCGCAGGCCTTGAGAATGTCCTCGCGCAATGCCTCATATTCATCCAGATAGCTCCAGACGGGAATCTGCTTCGGCATTCTTCTAATCCTGGTGGCTGTTGATACTGTTTGAGAGACGGTCGCGGAACATCGCATCGGCAAGCATGTCTGAAGCCAGCTGCGTGCGTTCACCGGTCTCCGCGGCCGAGATGGCCGTCTCAAGAAACCCGAGGAAAGTGTCCGATGGGTCGAACACGCGTTCCGAGGCCTGATTGGCGGTCCGCATCTGCCAAACCACCTCATGATCGCCAGGCGGGCTGAAAACGCGCTCAACCGTAACCGATGCTCCCCTAGCCACGACCATGAGCCGATTCTGGTACTCGCCCTCAAAACTGAAATGACCGGTATAACGGCCGCCGCCGGCGAAGGAGGCGAGCAGCGAAAACCCCGTGTCGATGCCTGCGTCTCCAAGCCGGGGACCGCTGACTGCATCAAGCGTAACCGGCTCGCCCAGGCCCAGGATCCGCGGCACTGCGGCAGCGTAGGGGCCCGTATCGTTCAAACAGCCGCCGCCCTGCTCAACGTGATTGCGAAAATTCTCCGCCGGCAGCGGCGGAATGATGAACTGAGCGTCGACATGAGTGACCGGGCCGAACGAGTCGGCAAACTCGGTCAGTGCCCTGCCGTGCGGATGGTAGGCGAACACGGTCGCCTCAGCCAGCAGCAGGTCCCTCCTGTCCGCCTCTTCCAGGCAGCGCCGGGTGGCATCAAGCGAAAGAGTTGCAGGCTTGTCGACGATGACGTGACGGTCCCCGGCCAACGCAGCGAGTATCCATTCTTCATGCGCCGCATTCGGCAGCGAAATATAGACGATGTCGGCCTGAGACTCCGCCAGCGCCTCGTCGTAATCGCCGTAGTACTCCCCGTTCTTTGGCCACGTGTCCGGACGCGTCCCGGATCTGCTGGCGATATCGACAGCATTGATCATTGGCGACACCGCCGCTGCGGGCATGATTCGTCGCCTGACGATCGAAGAGTGTCCAAGAATGAGTATGCGCATGTCGATGTGGCCGGGTGGTGGTTTGTTTGGCGTGCCGCGGGAGACTACAAATGTGGGTCAGAAATATCGAGATCATTCTTCGGCCGGCCGCGCCGGCCCGACATGGGATTTGAGAATTCGCCGGGCTTTGGCCAAGTCACCCGATTGCCACTGTATATGCCGCGCGATCGCGAACCGGGTCTGTCGCGGGTCCGACCATCTTCTGTTCAATCCTGCTCGACGATCTGCAGCAGATAGCTCCCGTATTCGCTTTTCGCCAAGGGGCCCGCAAGATTCCGGAGATCATCTGCACTTATGAAACCCATGCGCCAGGCAATTTCCTCGGGGCAGGATATCTTGAGGCCCTGGCGGGTTTCGATAGTGCGGATGAACTCCGCAGCATCCAGCAAGGACTCAGGCGTGCCGGTGTCCAGCCATGCATACCCGCGCCCCAGCAGCTCCACGCGAAGGCGCCCTTCTTCGAGATAGAGACGATTGAGATCCGTGATCTCCAGTTCACCCCGGGGTGACGGCTCAAGTCGGCCCGCCAGTTCCGGCGCGCGCCCGTCAAAGAAATACAGTCCGGTGACCGCATAATGCGACTTCGGCTGTTTCGGCTTTTCCTCCAAAGAGATGACTTTGCCGTTATCGTCAAATTCGACGACGCCGAAGCGCTCAGGATCCCCGACTCGATATCCGAACACTGTCGCGTAGTCCTGAACGGCGCCGACTTCTGCCAGAAGTGAGATCATTCCGTCGCCGTAGAAAAGATTATCACCGAGGATCAGACATGACGGTGCGCCCTGCAGAAACTCATCGGCGATCAGAAGCGCTTCCGCGATACCGCGCGGCTGATCCTGAACGGCATAGCCGATCTTGAGGCCAAGATGGCTGCCATCGCCAAGCAACGCCTTGAAATCTTCCTGATTTTCGGGAGTCGAGATGATCAGGATCTCGGTCATGCCCCCAAGCATCAGCGTGCTCAGGGGATAGTAGATCATCGGCTTGTCATATACCGGCAGCAACTGCTTGCTGGTCACCGTGGATAGCGGAAACAATCGCGTCCCTGCCCCGCCGGCAAGAATTATTCCCTTGCGTTGATGCCCAGTTGTCATGATGCCCATACCTGAAATGAATGAAGACTAGTGTTTATTCGCCTGCCGGACCGCCGGTCGCGGCAAGCATGAGATCTCTGTTTACGGCAGCTTTGAGCAGCTTGGCCGGCGAGCTTTTCCAGGAACACGTCAAACGCTGCGCACCAACTACATTTTTGAATCTGCGGTTCAGCATACGCTCGAACGCATGCAACTCACGCAGGTAGGGCGCATAAATGTTCTGTCTCAAGATCTTGAGCTTCGGTGCGCCGTGTTCCATCAGACCCAGATCGTATACCCCGGGAAACACCTCGCGCATGCCCTGAAAGTGAAAGAAGATCAGCGGCCTTCCGTCGACGAGGCATTGACCTGCCGCCGTCCCGTCTAGTTCGAGCCTGTGGGATGCAATGTTCCAGGGCGCGAGATTTACGCCGGGATTCCGGATCACCGCGACGCCGGCGAACCTGTCCGGCCAGTCGTCGAGATAGGCCTGATCCGCGAACCGGCCATCCTCCACCCGGTCATAGCACCACTCGATGCACTTCTGCTTCCACCAGCGCAGACACTCCAGGCCGGATTGATCGCGCCGGTAGGTAAGCCAGCCCACGTTGTAAATGCCGAACCGTTCGCGGGACTTCTTGTCCTCGGGAAAGCGGTGCGGGACGATCGCGATAGAGCTGTCTCCGATCTCCGAAAACACAGGTGACGGATCGGAAAAGAACCAGAGGTCGCCGTCGAGATAGGTCAACTGGTCGATGTGCCCGAAAGCATCGAACAGGTACAGCGGCCAGGCCGGCGACAGCGTGAAGACATACTCTATCGGGGATCGGTTCGCTTTCGCCGGAGACAGTTCGGGATGAAACGCCTCCACGGACGACAGACTTATGACCGTGACGTGTTCGGGCTCCAGCGCAGCCAGAGCATCCTCGCATTCGCGGCTCAAGGCGAGAACATAAAGATGGAAATCATCGCAATGCCGAAGCAGCGACGCGTGCATTGCAAGGGCTCGCGAAAGGTAGTTGTGGTCGAAGTAGGTGCAGAAGTGGCGTGTCATCTGCCCTGACCACAAAGTTCACTGTTTGCGCGTATGGTTTTCACAGTTGAGATTATCCGTCGCTCCGCGCGCAGAATTTAGGGGACATCCCCGTCATCTCACGCCACCGCCCGATCAGTGACCCTCGACGTGATCTTGCGGTCCGAGATCTCAAGGACCACGTCTGCCACGTCGAGCCAGGCCGGCCTGTGGGTAATCGCGATGATGGTGTGATCCTCTGCCAGTTCATGGATCCGGCGGCAGATCGCCATCTCCGTTGCCGGGTCGAGCGCGCTCGTCACCTCATCCAGGATTATGAGCCTCGGCTTGTGCACCAGGGCGCGGGCGAGCGATATCCGCTGGCGCTGGCCACCGGACAGCTTCAGGCCCTGTTCTCCGATTTCGGCATAGATACCCTGGTCAAGTTCCGAGACAAACGTCTCGCCGTCGGCGATGCGCAAGGCCTCCCACACTTCCTCGTCCGAGAAGGACGGATCTCCGAGCGTAATGTTCATCTTGATCGTGCCGTTGTGCAGGATGAGCTCCTGCGGAACATATCCCACGTGGCTTCGCCAGTCCTGCAAGTCAATATCGGACAGAGGCACCCCGTCGACGAGAATCTGGCCCTCTTCCGGTTTGTAGAGGCCGAGGATCAGGTCAGTCAGAGTCGTCTTGCCCTGCCCGGAGGGACCGTGAATCACCGTGAGCTTTTTGGCCGGAATCTCAGTGCTTGCATTGTCAATGATCTGCTTGGGCCCGAACGAAAAGCTGACCGAGTCAAGCGTGACCGCCCGTGCAAGCGCAGGCTTGGTCTTCCCCGCATTCTCCTCGCGGGCGGCGTCCGCCTCGCCGATGATCTCGCGCAGGCGCCAGTAGGAAATTTCGTTTGCGGCGACACCCTGCGTCATGCGCTGGATCCGGCCGATGCTCTTGGTGATATGCAGCATCAGCCCGCCGATAACGCCGAGTTCGATAAGCGGCACCTGCCAGTGGACGACCGCGTAATAGAGGCCCGCGCCCACGGCGATGGTCTCGAGCAGGCCCTGCAGATTGATCAGTCCCTGGCTCGAGATCACCGAACGCCGGATGTGTTTTCTCAATCGTTTGATCGTGCGGTTGAACACGATATGGACATGCTCCTGGCGCGCCATGGCCTTGAGCGGCTTGATGCTGGCGAACGTGTTCGTGAGGTTGACGCTCAGCAATTGCGAGGTCAGCGCCTGTTTCCGGCCTGCCTTGCGCGCGATGTTTACGAGGAAATGCAGCGCGGCGACGATCACCGCCCCCGCGCCGAGCGCAATGAGAGCGAGCTTGCCGGATATGATGACAATGACTGCCAGATAGACACTTGTACGCATCACATGGGCTATGAAGCGCGAGGACAGCAGAAACGAGTCCGCCGCGCCGGCCGCAAAAGAACTGACGGCATATGTCAACTGCCCCAGCGGCTCCTTCGTGAAATACGCCCAGTTGGCTTTCAGATAAGCGTCGATCAGCCGTCTGCGGTAATTGGTGGCGAGTCTTGCGATCGTGTAGCCCACGAAACTCATTGCAAAAAACGACAGGATTTCCCGGGTCAGCATCCCGCCGATCATGATGAGGAGCAGGCTGGTGAAGGTGACCGGTAGACCCATCGAGGAAATGAAGTCGATCATCTTGACCGCGAATTCCGGCTGTTGGGCGCCCAGGCTTTCGCCCGCAGCAACTGTCAGGACCGGCAGGATCGTGGCCAGTCCAAATCCCTCGGCAAGACCCGCTGCCAGAAGGCATACGAGTATCAACGCCTGACGCCAACGCGGAACGTCCGAGCCGAAAAAGATCTTGAATGCTGACATCAACCCCTACTGTCCTACTCGTCGAGCACACCGTGCCGGCCAGCCGACACCTGAACCGCAGCAGCCCCGCCCCCAATGCAAGGCTATTTGCAAGTCCCGGATGCGGGTCATAACAGTATTGGGAAACCGATTCCAGCTTCCGATTCCGCATTGCAACCAGAATGGCGACAGGACCGATCCGCATTTTCGTGTGGCTATTCCACGGGGGTTCTGCTTTGTAGGCGCTGAATTGCGGGAATTTCGGGGCAACAGACAGTCAAAATGCTGAATTCGCTCAGGAAAAAATTCGTCAAGAAGGCAGTCAAATGGGCTCTCGAGGACCCCAAACTGGCCCGTCAGACGCGCTTCCGCCTCATGCAGACGGCAGACGCCCTGGACCGTCTCAAGGGTCGCGGTCTACGGATCTCCGGCGTCCTTGATGTCGGAGCCTCCGATGGGCGCTGGTCGCGCAGCATCGAGCCCCTTTGGCCCGATGCCCGGTTTCATCTCATTGAAGCGAACACGGCGCATGAACCGGCACTGCAGCGTCTCTGCTCCACCCATCACAACTACAGCTATGTTGGCGCCGCGGCCGCCGAATCAGTCGGGGAGATCTATTTCGATGCCCAAGACAGTCATGGCGGTCTGGCATCGGATCAGCGTCGCGACGGAATGTTTCCCCTGCCCGCGACATCATTGGCACACGAAGCTGACGCTCAGGAGCTCAAACCGCCGTATCTGATAAAGCTGGACACCCACGGCTACGAATTGCCGATCCTCAAGGGGGCCGCACCGCTTCTCGACGATACCGCCGCGCTGGTCATCGAGGTCTACAACTTCACACAAGGCCCGGGAGCCCTCCGCTTCTGGGAGATGTGCCGCTATATGGAAGAGCGCGGGTTTCGGGTTATCGACATCACCGAACCCGCGTGGCGACCGCACGACGAAGCGTTCTGGCAGGCAGACTTCGTGTTCCTGAAGGCGGACGCGCCCCAGTTCGGATCCGACAGCTATTCACCGGCCTCGTAGGCTGCAGGCTCAGGTCAGGCCGCAATGCCCGCCTTTGCGGCCTCCTCCTCGTAAAGCTCCTTCTTTGACAGCTTGCCGACCGGCGTTTTCGGCAGCTCATCGCGGATATCGATCGCGCGAACCATCTCGTGGCGTCCGAGCTTGTCTCCCAGGAATGCCTGAAGGTCTTCGAGCGAAAACGGAGACGTACCCTCCTTCATCTTGATGAAGGCCTTGGGGCTCTGTCCCCGCTTGGCATCGGTGATTCCGATGACGATCACTTCCTCGACGTCCGGATGCTGATATATCGCCTCCTCGACGACGCGCGGATAGACATTGAAACCGGAGCAGAGAATCATGTCCTTGATGCGGTCGATGAGGAATACATAACCATCCTCGTCGATGTATCCGCTGTCTCCGGTGCGGAAAAATCCGTCAGCGTTGAAGGCTTCCGCGGTTGCCTCCGGGCGCTCCCAATAGCCCTTCATGATGTTAGGCCCGGTGATGCAGATCTCACCCTTCTCCCCCGCCGGAAGGCGCTGGGTCGAGGTCTCGAAGTCATAGACCCGCATTTCGATCCGAGGCAACGGGATACCGCAACTGCCCTCCTTGTATGTGCCGTAGAGCGGGATACCGGTCCCCGCGGGACAGGTCTCCGTCATGCCCCAGCCTTCGCAGATGCGAGTACCGGTCAGTTTTTCAAACTGTTGCAGCGTGTCGAGCGGAAGCGGCGCGCCGCCCGATACGCAATATCTCAGCGACGAGAGATCGTATTTGGCGATGTCCGGCTTGTTGTTGATCGCCGCATACATGGCGGGTACCCCCGCGAAGACGGTCGGCTTCTTTGAATGGATATCCTTCAGCACCGCCTCGAGCTCAAACCGTGGATGCAAAATCAGTTTGGCGCCCGCACCGAGCGCCAGGAACATGTTGATCTGCAGCGCGAAGATGTGGAACAGCGGCAAGACGGCGAGGAAGCTGTCGACCCCGACTTCGAGCGCGGCCGGATCGCCGGCGGCAAACTCACGGTATTGGGAGTAAGCGGCAACCAGATTGCCGTGGGTCAGCATGGCGCCCTTGGCTACGCCCGTGGTGCCGCCGGTGTACTGCAGGACCGCCACTTCGTCATCCGGATCGGCGATGGTCCTTGCCTCGTAAGCTCCGTCATTGTCGATCAGTTCGGAAAACCGCATATGCCGGTCGTCATTGGGAACCGGGGCAATCTCGCCGCGCTTCACCAGCGGAAACAGCAGGGACTTGGGGAAGGGCAGCATCTCCTGCAGCGTTCCGACGATCAGCTTTTTGACCTGGGTCGCCTCGAGCACCTGGGCCATCTGGGGATAGAGCGCCTTCAGATCGAGCGTAACGATCATCTCGGTGCCACTGTCTTCGGCCTTGTGCTTCAGCGTCTGCACGGCATCGAGAGGGGAGTAATTGACCACGATCCCGCCAGCCTTGAGAACACCGAAAAAGGCAATCACGAAATGCGGCGTGTTGGGCAGAAACAGACCGACACGGACACCCGGCCCGACGCCCAGTTTCTGAAATCCCGCCGCAGCCCGGTCGACCAATCCGTCGAGATCGGAATAGGTCATGGTCTTGCCCATGAAGTCGATCGCGATCACGGGTCCATACGCGGCCACAGCCTCGTTGAGGACCTCGTATGCCGGCCGGCTTTCGATCTCAATGTCCCATCGTACTCCTGCCGGGTATGATTTTTCCCAGCTATGGCCGCCCATTTCGTGCTCCCTCCTGTTTGTTTTCCGGTCCCCGGCTTCGGCGTTGGACCGCCGAATTTTCTGAACTCTCGTATTCCGGGTCCCGACGACAGACTACCATACCGGCCCGCCGGTGCACGGGGTCACATTCGCCCCAGCAGCAATACCAATCCGGCTCCGGACCTCAGTATGCACGTCCCGGTTGCCAGATGATATGGCGGCCATTCTGAAAACGAGCAATGCCCGGCCCGCGGTTTCGGTCCCGTCGAGCCGAACTTCACCCCAAAGCACGCCTGCAGGCGCCATCAATTTAACTGTCCGCGTTGCAATTTGGACACGGCGTATCGCCGTGCTCTCCGTCCACCTCACGAATCGTGAACGCCATGGTACTGCCACACATTGGGCACATCCCCACGACCGCGCGACTCAAAAGCGGCAGAATACTGCGGCTGCGCTCGCCGGCGCCCCACTATTGTCCCCGCAAGGACAAATTCCAGTCTCAAGATTGCCACAAAGAAAACTTATTTTGTTAAGCATAAGTTGATGAAAATTCAAGATTTTTCGACAGTGGCGGGGGCGTCAATGACACAGTTTTCAAGAGTAGAATCCAGCGTGAAAAAGGGAGTAGTGATGGTGCGGAGTTTTCTGGCCGGACTGGCCATTCTTGCGGCGTTTCTTTTCGCCGCACCAGTGTCGGCACAGGAACGGGACAGCCGGCTCGCGAACGAAATCAACAACGGCACGGTCGGCCTGGTCTCAGGCGGGATATCGGGCACCTATGTGAGGATTGCTTCGGATCTGGCGTCCGTGCTCGACAACGGCAAGGATCTGCGCGTCCTTCCAATGGTGGGCCAGGGGTCGATCCAGAATGTTTCAGACGTTCTCTATCTCAAGGGCATCGACATTGGCATCGTCCAGTCAGACGTTCTCGAATATCTGAAACGCGAAGGCACCCATCGCAATATCCAAAACCGGCTGCGCTACATCACCAAGCTCTACAATGAGGAGTTCCATCTCGTTGCCGGCGAAGGCATGCGCACCATCAAGGACCTGCGCGGAAAGAAGGTCAATTTCGGCAACAGGGGCAGCGGCACCTATATGACGTCGTCCATCATCTTTGCCGCGCTCGGCGTGCCGGTTGAGCCGACCTCGCACAGCCAGGCCGTGGCGCTTGAAAAGGTGAAGTCGGGCGAAATCGCGGCCATGGTCTATATCGCCGGCAAACCGACTCGCGCGTTCGTCGACATAAAGGCCACGGACGGTCTGCACCTCGTTCCAGTCGACTACAAGGGCGCCGTTCGTGACACCTATCTGCCGTCTTCATTCGCCGAAACCGACTACCCGGGGCTTGTTCCGCCGGGCAAGAAGGTTCCGACAATCGCCGTTGGCGCGGTTATGGCGGTCTTCAACTGGGCCGAGGACAATCCGCGTTACAAGAAGGTCGCCCGTTTCGTCGATTCGTTCTTCAACAGTTTCGATCAGTTCCAGCAGCCGCCGCGCCACAAGAAATGGCGCGAGGTCAACCTAAACGCGCAATTGCCCGGCTGGGTCCGGTTCAGGGCTGCCCAGAACTGGCTCGACAAGAACAAGACCTACTCGGCTGCCGATTTGATCAAATCCTTCAAGACCTTCCTCGCAGAAAATGAGGTGCTCGTTGATGGCGAAGGCGTGCCCTCGGATAAACGCGAGGACCTGTTCAAACAGTTCATTCAGTGGCAGCGGCAGCAGGCCCAGTGAATGCACACAAAATCGGCTTAATTCGCAGTTAGCGTGGCCGACGAGTCGAGAATGCGATCATCGGGAGTAGTGCCTGATGATCGCGAAAAGTGGATGTACCGGGGACAGTTGAGAGTAGTGCGTACCGAGAGTGCTTGGCCGGCCCGAAGCCGGGGTTGGGGTCAAGGCGGATGCAGGACATGACACACGTTAGGGTTGCGTTGTCCTGCTGTGTCCCGTCGGTTGCTTTCAGTATTGAAAGGAGTGAGTGGTGGTCGATTTGAGTCAGCGTACCGAGGGAAACGCGCCAGCGGAATCGGAGACTACACCCCCCAAGTCCGGATCATACCGCCCTGTACACGGGCCAAGGCCTGCATGGCCGCGTCCGGGAGAAATCAAGGCGGCGATCCAGGATCAGGATGCCGGCGGCGATCCGGTGCCGGAGCAGGATTTCGATCAAGAAATGGCGTCTGACCAGCACGCAGACGCTGTGAGCGAAATCGAACAGGAAGGCGATGCTTCAGAGGCCGAAGCCGCCGCAGCTCAAGGCTCAGAAGACGCATCCCCGGACACTCCCGAAGATGCTGAAGACATCGTCACAGAGTACCGCTCATACGAGACAGATGCCGGATCGGAGAGTCTGGGCACAGCTGCAAGCGGGTCGGCATGGGCCGCCGCGTCGGCGGCTCTGCCGGAACAGGGATACCGGAGCTGCCACACGCCGGCTGCGGAACGGCTGCAGCGGCTCGGTTCGGTCGACATGGTCGACGATCTCGTTGCCGCCGAAGCAGACGAACAGTCGAACCTGATGTCCAGCGCCCCGATCAAGCCCGGTCTCGACCTTGATGATGAGGCGATGTTCGAGCGCGAAGCCGAGGCAGACGAGTTGGCTCCGAGAACCGTCGTGTTCGAAGACGAGTCCGTCGCCGCGGATGACGAGTCGATTGCCGACCGCCTGGTTCCGACCTCAACTGTTGCTGCGGCACTCGCCCGCCAGGCAACCCAAACGCAAGCAGAGTCTGCTGATAGCTCAACGCATCAGTTCATCGACCGCAGCTATGCTGCCCAAGACCGGGATCCTTCCCGGGCTCCCCGCATGCCGGCCACGCCGAAGTGGTCGGAATCGGCAAGGCAGCATATGTCGAACCTGCTTGCTGCAAGCGCGGAAAACAACTCTGCGGCAGCCATGGCGGCGCGGATCGATACGTCCGCCGATCGCTATCGCCGTTCGAGTGCCATGCTCCTGCTCGGGTTGCCCGCTCTTCTGCTTCTCGGATTTGGCGGCGCGTACCTGTACCACGCGGACACGGCCTCGAAGGGTCGCTCGATCGTCGCAGGCCTCCAGTCTGCAGTCTCGGCCACGGCGATTGGCGTCGCGACGGAACAGAAACTGTCACCGTCAGGCAAGATCACGGAAAGCATCATCGAGAAGCAGGAAGCCGAAAAGGCAGCGACTGTTGCCCGGCCGGAACCGAACCTGCCGCCTCCCGTGGCGCCAGAACTTGCCGAAGATGCAGCACCCGCTTCAAAGCCACCTGTGAAGGTGGTCGAAGCACAACCTGTCGCGCCGGCCGAACCGGCCGCGCAGCCGGCGGTGTCGCCGCCGAGCGACAGCGACAGCCGGTCCGGCATCGTGCTGAATTGGCCAACGGCGAAGAAGCCGGTCGTCGCAGAGCAGCCTGAACCCGTCATCAAATCCGAACCGCGGGCGACTGCTGCTGCCCCGAAGATCACGATCACCGCTCCGACCACGGCAGCAAAGATCAAGCCGGCGGAAGAAAGCAAAGAGCCGACCATTACCCCGACGGCGGCTGATCCGCTTCAGCCTGGCGTTATCGTCAGCGATCCGGCTGTGGCCGGAACCGGCACGACAGAGACGACAGGATCGCAGCAGATTGCCGCACTCAACCTGCCGAAACCGGCCGTTCCGGAGACAAAGTCAGAGGCGACCCCCGCCGCCGTGCCGACAGAGCCGGCAGCCGGACTGGGCAGCGCGCCGGAACAGGATGATGAATCCGCGCAACTCGTTGCCCGCGGCAATGAACACCTAGAGATCGGCGACATCGTGGCTGCCCGACTCCTGTTCGAGCTCGCAGTCAGCAACGGCAGCGCAACGGCTGCGACGGCAATGGGCCGCTCCTACGATCCGACCTATTTCGAAACCATGGGCGTTCGGGGTGTGAGGCCGGACGCAGGCAAGGCCGCCGAGTGGTATGAGAAGGCGATCGCGGCGGGCGACCCCGCGGCGAAAGCCGACCTTCAGAAGCTCACGGCCTGGCTGAAGCAGTAGGTCCGCAACGCAACATTGCTCGCGCGAGAATAACGCAGCACCAGTTCACGGTGCGCCTGAGAGCGACCTCAAGGCGGGCTCTATCAATTCAGCCAGACTGTCCCGGCATTCCGTACGGCCACTGTCGCGGCGGGTTGCGTCGGCAACGCTGGTCTCGATTCTCGACCACTCCGGATGCGGGCGGGCCTTCCTGACTGCGCGCGTAATGTCGATCTGGTCGAGAATCTCCTTGCTCTTTTCAGCATCCCGCTCGATCTGAAGCGGCGACTGGCTCGCATGCCCCCGCCTGAACAGAGCTTCCACCAGCGTGGCATTCCTCATGGTCAGGACTCTCAGTGTCGGCATATCTACCCGCAACTGCGAATAACCGCGAATACGAGAGTACAGATCCCTGCCCTTTTCGCGTGCCGCGCCCAACACCGCACCGACCGCGGCACCGGTGGCAGCCGCTGCGCCAAGAGTGATTCCTCCGACCACGGCATCAACCGCGAGGCCGGCAGCAGCGCCGACCGCCGCCGCCGAACCTGTCTTGATTCCGAAACTGGCAAGCGTCTCGGGGTTAAAGAGATCTGCACCCCAGACCCCGTCTTCAACCGGAAGTGCGGTGTATTGATAATCCTCCGTTCCGAACGCATGCAGCGCGAGCACGTCATCCACGAACCGCTGTTCCCTGCTGCGAATGGCACCCTTCAGCGATTCAATTGCTTCAGCAGCCTGTTCGGGAACATCGCGCTGCACATTCACGACGTAGGCCGCCGCGTCGACCAGGAGATCAGCCAGAAGTTCCGCCGATGCCCGCATCAGCCAGGACTGCCTGCGGTCAATGTCGGCCAGAACCGTCTCAAGCGTCGGCCGGAAGCGCGCCGCCATCACGATCATGGTTTCGTAAAGCCGGCGTTCGCTTTCGATATCGAGCGCGACTGTGTCGAACTCCGCGACGGCATGCAGGCCTGCCCGCGCAAGATGCTCACGCCACTCCCCGACCCGAGCCTCGGGGCCAGCAACGAAATTCATCACCGGCACCACCGGCACGCCACATCGGCCCAGGATCTCAAGTTCATCGCGATACTTGCCGAGAACGGCATCTCGCGCATCGACCACATAGAGTGCGATATCGGACCGCAGCACCTGGGCCAACGCCTTGGCTTCCTGAGAATATTCGCCAACGGCCTCTTCGCTCTCCAGAAACCTCGCGATCGCATCGACCCAGTCGAGTCCGAGATTTCCCCTCACCCGTTCCAGCAATTCCAGCAAGCCGATGGAGTCCTCGAGACCCGGCGTATCATAGAGATCGACGAGACGCTCACCATCGACCAGCAGGGACGCTCCCTCGACGCGGCGGGTTGTCGCCGGCCGGTTGGACACCATGCCGAACGAGACGTCTCGCGTAAGCGTGCGCATCAGTGACGTCTTGCCCGTATTGGTATGCCCAACGACGGCGACACGCATGAGTCCCGCGCTCATCGTATCGCCTCTCTGCGCTCGGATTCCCGGTATCTCAGATGCACATGATCCAGCCAGTCGCTGATCTGGTCTTCGCTGCGCAACTCGGGGGTTTCGTCGGAAATCGCATCATCAATCATGCGCGTGATCGCCATCTCGTTGTGCCCCTGGGCATCAAGGACAAGCGATAACAGGGCCGCCGCGCGCACGGCGTCCGCCAAGTCAGGCGACTCCGGCGATGTCGCTCCCATCTTCCTGATCGCGCCCGAGATAGCCGCGGCCAGTGCTGCGCCGAGACCGGCCCAAAGAGGCAGTCCGGCAATTGCTCCCGAAGCGACCACTGTCGCGGTCGCCACACAGCCCAGCGCACCCGCGGTCGCCCCTGCGGTGAGCCAGACCGGATCGGCCGCCATCCGACCCGGCAGCATCCCGATCAGCATTTCCGAACCGGATTGCAGCCGGGACGCCAGATTCTCCTCGGTCAGGCCGCGCGTCTCGAACATGCGCGTCCACATCGGGTCTTCCTGCCGATACAGACGTGTGATTGATCGATGAAGTTCGGCCTGGACCAGTGCGCTCGGCACCTCAGGCCAGCGCGCCGACTCCGAGACGATCAGGGCAAAGGCCTTTGTAAGGCGTTCTGCCTTGGGGCCACCTTGGACCGTTTCGCCTGCAAATGCCGCAAGCTTTGCGAGCGAAGCGTCCGTAACGTGGCCCAGATCCACTTCAAGGACCCGTTCCCGGGAAATGCCTGCCCGGTGGGCCAGCGCCCGCCAGTCGGCAACCCGCAACTGAATATCATCCCTGGCCGAACGGCCCCGAAGCTTCTGACCTTCCGTCAGAATCAGGCCGACGGGCATTTCGACGGCCCCAAGCAGGGTGTCAAGATAAGCGCTCATCCCCCGATCCGGAGTCGAGACCAGGGAACAGACCAGGATTAGCAGTCGTGGGGCCGGATCGGCCAGCCGGAGTTCTTCCACAGCGTCCCGGAATTCATCGCCATCGGTTACGTGGCCAAGATCCAGGATCTGCGACTGGCCGATCGCCGGCGGCCACCTTCCGCTGGAATCGACGGTCTCGAGCCCAAGGACTGCAACGGGGCCCGCGGGATTACCCTGGATTCGGCGTCCGGGAGAGGAGCTGTGCGACGGAGGCTTTTGAGGATTCATGCCTTCGCCGCTGTCGACGAAGCCAAGTTCCGCGGCCCGGGGCATCAGCCGCGCTTCAAGTCTCGCATAGCCAGGACGTGCGGTGTCCAGGCGAAACCGCCGACGGCTGCGATGGTACATAAGGGCGCTCAGACAGAACAATACCGCGCGAGGCAGGAGCCCATAGAGGATCAGGCTGCCGACCAGCAGACCGGCCCAGGCGTCGCGTGCGATATCCCTTGCCTCGCCCTGACCAAGCCACTGGCTGGACGCGACGTCTGCGGAACTTGGGACCGTGAAACCGAGCATTGCCGGTCCTGCCGCGAGAAAACGGGTAAGCCCGACATAAACATCCGCGGACAAGATTGTGGTTTCCCAGACAAACAGGTAACTGCGGGTGCCCAGCAAGAAGAGCATCATTGCCAGCGCCATAGCCAGAAAGACGGCCCAGGCGGCATGCGTGACGGCACCAAAAGCCCATCGGCCCAGCCCCGACCCCGACATCACGGCTGTTGTCGCACGCAACGCAGATATGTTGGCGCCACTCTTGTGGGTGAGCAGCACGAGCCGCCTGGTGAGTTCAGCGACCAGACGTCCCGGCACACCATGTGCCCCTGACGGCGCAGCGACCGCAAACACGCACCACAGAATCAGCGCGGCGGTTTCAATCCCCAGCACGGCGATGAGCAGAACGTACACATTCACTATGCTGTCCCGATCTGCTCCCATCGTGGCCTGAACGGCCGCCGCGCCCGCCGCCGCCGCGAGGACTAGAATTCCGAAGACAGCGAAACGCGCAGCGCCCCGGACATTTGCCAGCGCTGCGGTCAAGCCCGCCGCCTTGTCAATCTCCCGGGCACGAACGACGATCCGGTGTTCGAAACCGCCCCCTGCTCCTCTTCCCGCAGTATCAGCCGCAGCGGCGTCCACGGAAAGCGCGCCGGACTCCTCATGCAGACGGACCGCTTCGGCAAGAAGTCGATCGTCAAACCTGTCAGCAATAAGATTCGGGGAAGACTCTGACATTGGCGATGCTTGTTGGCTGGTCGCAAAGACCAGAAGTTTTGTGCGGCAGGCGACTGAACCCAGGGATACGCGGCGTCAGAATCGCCAGACAACCCGTCGCGATACTATGTTGGCTGCGCCGGCAATGTCCATTACAAGCCGAAAGCCCCACGAATCGGCAATCCGCGTTCACGTTTAGGTTGTAAGCGAATTTTAATCAATTAATGCGGTAATTGAAGGATTGGTAAAACTTATGATCGGCTCTTGAGCAAGCCAGAAGTAATAACCTAATAACCAATCGCCGCGGGTCTGTTATGAGTACGCTCGACCTAACAAGACTGTCGGACACCGAACTCAGCAAACTTCCAACAGACGAGTTTGTGTCCGCGCTCAGAGAACTGCCGCGCGAGGCAGTTGAAGATCTGCGTGGTCGTGACAGTCTCACGGATGCTCAAAGCGGTGCCGTTTCGGCTTTTCTGTCGATGGCCCCTCTCCGCCCGCAGGTCGAAGGCGCTCAGGCCGGACTGGAAAACAAGTACCGGGCTGTAATCGAAGACAAGTATATTCCTCTGAAGAACCGGCTGACCGCCTGGTGGCATGGGACAACCGAAAACGATCTCATGAGCCCGCCAACCGGCGCGGCCTTCGGCATCGAAAGCGACGATAACGAAGACGACGACGATCCCTCGGACGGCTGGGGCCCGGCCAGCATAGCTATAGCGGAAAAACTCTGGGGCGAAGGCTTCATCGAGCCGGGCAGTACACAGTTCGCACGCAAGCTCATTGCACCGGCAAATCCGGATTCCACCAAGACCATGCTCGACCTCACGACAGGGCTTGGCGGAACCGCTTTCATGTTGGCGCGGGAAAACAATGTCTGGATGGAGGCATACGAGCCCGATCTGGTTCTGGCCGAAAAGGCGCGCGAGATCGCCCAGTCCTACATGCTCGCGAAACGCGTGCCCATCAAGCATGCGGACTTCGCGACACTCTCACTCCCCGGCAAACGGTATGACCTGATCTATTCGAGAGAACGGCTGTACACGTCATCCCACAAGCACAGGCTAATCCAACAGATTGCCAGTGCCCTCAAGCCGGGCGGCCAGTTGCTGATCACCGATTATGTCAGGAACGATCAGGCCGGCTTTACGCAGGCGTTCAACTCATGGGTGGATGCGGAACCGCATGTCGTATTTCCGTGGACCGCATCTCAATATACGGAGGAGATTCGCAAGGCCGGCCTCAAGCTCCGTACCTCGCACGACTTCTCCGAACGCATTGTCGAACAGATCCATACCGGCTGGCACCGCATGGTGCGTTCACTCGACAGTAACGAAGTCAGCCGAAAATACGTCAATAACCTGCTGCGCGAAGGTGAAATCTGGCTGGCGAGAGCCAAGGCGTTACAGTCGGGCGATGTGCAGGTCATACGTTTTATCGCCGTCATCTAGGTGTGGCAAAAGGGTATTCGACATGCAAGATCGAGAGACGCTTACACTGGAAATGCGGGAGTTCCTGGCACGTACGAGGCCCGGAAGCTCTTCGAACGCCCTTGCCGAACTGCGCGTCGCATTTCCAGACGCCGAACTGGGCGACCGGGTCAGGGTTTGCCGGGACTGGCATGACGAGCCGCAACAAGCGGCCGATTGAAACGCCTGAACTGATTTGGCGGCCACGCGGATCGCGGCCGCCACTCAAGCCCATTCAACACAATCCGGTGTCGCCCGCCGCCCGTGCCCGCAATGTCGCGAGCGAGTATTCCTTTGCCACGGGCAGGCTCTTGCAATCGCGATAGTCCGGGTCTGACCGGATGCATTTCTTGCCGCAGAGCAGATACGCTCTCCGGTCATCGACACGGACGTGCCACACGCGCCCGCTCGGTGTGGCAATGTATCCGTCAATATCTTCCTCAAAGTCGCTGACCAGATCCTCGACAGAAGGCACTTCGGTGTCTGCAAGTATCGTCCACGCGCCGTGGGTATGGTACGAGGCAATCACCTCAACGCTTTCGGGCGCATCGACCGGTTCGCAGCCGTCCCGATCACCGCGGACAGCCTTGGTCGCCATAAGCTTTCCGGATTTGTCGTAGCCGAGCAAACCGCAATACTCGACATTCTCCCGGATCGATCTGGATTGCAGTTTCTCAAGCAGGGCTGTCGCAAACCTGTCCACCTCGCCGGTCACGGACGCTCGGGTCTGAGCATTTGCCGGGGCCCAGGCAATGGCGACGGTGAAGGCGAGAATCGCGACTCTGATCATGTCCATCCCGGTGGCTGCGACAAATGTGGCAACCCGTCATGGTCACCACTTTGGGCTACGGGTACAAGCACACATTTTTTTATTGATTGGTCGTCCAATAAAAAATAATCATCATCCGGAGCCAACATCCGGAAGGCCCGTGACATGCCCAAAGTCGGAATGGAACCGATCCGCCGTCGCCAGCTCATCGACGCGACCCTCGCGGCGATTCACGAGGACGGCCTCGCCGACGCGACGATCGCCAGGATCTCCCGGAGAGCCGGGCTCTCCACCGGCATCGTGCACCACTACTTCACCTGCAAGGAAGATCTGCTGTTCGCGACCCTCCGCAAACTGCTGAGCGACATTCGCCAGGCTGTCGGTGTCCGACTGGCGCAGGCAGACTCCCCGCAAGCGCGGCTCGACGCCATTATCGACGGCAATTTTGCCTCCGAGCAGTTCACTCCTCAGGCCGTGAGCGCCTGGCTTGCGTTCTGGGCGCAGGTGCCGCACGCGCCGAACCTTGCGCGTCTGCAGCGCATCAACAGCCAGCGCAGCCTGTCCAATATCCGCTTTGCACTCCGGCCGCTCCTTGCGGACGAAGACGTCGATGCAACGGCAATGGCTCTCAGCGCTTTGATCGACGGTCTCTGGGTCCGGTGCGCAACGGGTGAAGGGCTTGATGGAGCATCAGCAAGCAAGATTGCGCGGGAATTCGTCGCAAACATCCCGTGTCGGTCCCGATCTTCACGACCCAATGGGCAGGGGCTACCGAAATGAGCGAGACACAAGCATTCGACTACATCATCGTCGGTGCCGGATCGGCCGGTTGCGTGCTCGCCAATCGCCTGAGCGAAAACGAGGACGCCACGGTTCTTCTGCTTGAAGCCGGCGGCAGCTCTGACGGCAGCGTGTTCATCCAGATGCCGTCGGCACTCGCCTTCCCGATGAACATGAAGAAGTACAACTGGTTCTACTGGTCCGAGCCGGAACCGCATCTGGGCGGGCGGCAACTGCATTGTCCGCGCGGACGGGTGATCGGCGGTTCGTCATCGATCAACGGCATGGCTTATGTCCGGGGCAATGCGCTTGACTATGACGGTTGGGAGGAACTCGGCGCGACGGGGTGGGCCTATCGGGACGTTTTGCCTTACTTTCGCAAGGCAGAGAATCGTGTCGAAGGTGGCGACCCATACCGCGGCGACGCCGGACCGCTTCACACGTCCAACGGCGTGATGAAGAATCCTCTCTACCGCGCCTTTATCGACGCCGGTGTCGAGGCGGGATATGCGGAAACCGCTGACATGAACGGATATCAGCAGGAAGGCTTCGGCCGAATGGACATGACTGTCCACAATGGCCGGCGCTGGAGCACCGCAAGCGCCTATCTGAAACCGGCCATGAGCCGTAACAACCTGAAGGTCGAAACCGACGCCCTGGCCGAACAGGTCCTGTTCGAAAACCGCCGAGCGACGGGCGTTCGCTATGCGAAGGGCGGCAAGGAGCGGACCGCGACCGCGAGGCGCGAAGTCATTCTCGCCTGTGGTCCGATCAACTCGCCGCAATTGCTCATGCTTTCGGGCGTCGGTCCGGCCGCACATCTGGCCGAGTTCGACATACCCGTCATTCACGACCTGCCGGGTGTCGGCCAGAATCTGCAGGATCATCTTGAGCTCTACATCCAGCAGGAGTGCACACAGCCGATCACGCTCTACAGTGCCATGAACCCGCTGCGGAAGATGTTCATCGGGCTGCGCTGGCTTCTGTTCAAGTCGGGTCTCGGCGCCACCAACCACTTCGAGAGCGGCGGCTTCATCCGGTCACGCGCTGGTGTCCGGTGGCCCGATATCCAGTATCACTTCCTGCCGATGGCCGTTTCTTACGACGGAACGGCCGCCGTCAAGGGCCACGGCTTCCAGGCGCATGCCGGATCCATGCGGTCGAAATCGCGCGGTGCGGTCACGCTCAAGTCGACCGACCCGCGTGAGCACCCGAAAGTGCTGTTCAACTATATGAGCCACCCGGAAGACTGGCTGGAGATGCGGGCCTGCGTCCGGCTCACCCGTGAAATCTTCGCCCAGCCGGCGTTTGCGCCCTTCCGCGGCGAGGAAATTTCTCCAGGCAAGGATGTGCAGACCGACGACGAAATCGACGGCTTCATCCGCGAGTCCGTGGAAAGCGCCTACCACCCCTGCGGAACCTGCAAGATGGGTACCGATCCGATGGCGGTTGTCGATCCGTCGACCAAGGTCCGCGGCGTTGAAGCGCTTCGGGTTGTGGACTCCTCCATCATGCCGCGGATCACGACCGGCAATCTGAACGCCCCGAGCATCATGATCGGCGAAAAGGCGGCCGACATGATCAAGGGTCTGGCGTCCCTCGCCCCATCGAACGCCCCGTTCTATCAGGCGCCGATGTGGGAAACCTGGCAGCGTTGAGGCCTGAGGGTCGCTGTTTCGGACTGGCCTACCAGTTCGCGTTCCAGCCGCGGGTGTCCACATGGACGAATGAGTTGTAGGCGTGCAGGCCGCCTTTGAAGAAGTTCTCTTCCCGGCGCATCTTGTCCAGGATCGCCGCCCAGTCCCGCGGTCCCGTCCCGCTTCCCTTCACGACGAAGTCGACGGCCCGGAATTCCTTGTGCTGGCTCGCCTTGGCGCCACCGATCGCCTGATTGTAGGCGGGGCTGCGATAGGCACTCGTGAGGACGATTGGATGCCCGACCCGCTCGCGGAACTCGTCGAGAACTTTCGCCAGTTCGATGACGTTCGGCCATAGCTCCTTTGGCGGGTCCGTATTCAAGCCGTTGGTGGCGTGTGAGCCGCCCTTTACAAGAAACTCGTGGGCCTTGAAGTGACGGATCCCCGGCAGCTTCTTCTTGAAGAACTTCTCGAAGTCGGTCAGCGGCGCCGCGTCTCCGTCGGTGCCCGTGTCGTCCTCATCGACAGCCGCAGCCTCGTCACGGAACGTGTCGTTGAGCGGGGCCTCTCCTTCGTCCTGGAACAGGGATACGACGCCGGTGTCGAAAAGGTGCCGGAGCAGAACGGCCGCACCGCACTGCTTGGAGACCTTGTTCACATCGAAAACGCCATCGGCCACGAACTTGCCCTTGTCGTAGACGCTGGAGAAACTCCAGAGGTAGGGCGTCGGCACGCCTTTCTTGCGATAGCCGAAACCGTTGTACTTCTCCCAGCGGTAAAGCGCGCGCGGCAGCGACCAGTCGCCGAGACCGTCAAGGCCCTGCATCTTCAGGGCGTCGACAGCGCTGGCCTCCCATTTGAACGGCGGTGAGCCGGATTTCGGCCGTCCGGCCGGCACGCGGAAGGTCTTGCCCGAAAGCGGATCGCCGTTGTGCAGGTGGGTCGTCATGTTGTAGCTCGACTCGAGCAGATGGATCCCGGCGATGAACCACCACGGGATTCCGAGCTTGTTGCCGACGCTTTCGTAACGTGCACGGTTGCTGATGGCCTGTGCGGCAAATTTCTTCACGATGCTCTTGCGCGCGGACTTTATTTTCGCGCCCTTGAAGAACCGCACATACTCATCGGAAAGATCGGAATAGGTCTTGGTGTTGACCGGCGTCGGCGCTGAGAGCTCGGGGTCCGCAGGCTTGGGTGGTGCAACCGGCACCGGCTCGACCGTTGCCGGTTCGGACTCCTCGTCCTGAATGACCTCCTGAACCTCTGCCTCCGACTCATGCGCCGACCGCATTCCTTCCGCATCATGAAACTCGCGATGAATTTCCGCGATTTCATCCATCAGCTTCTGAAGCGCCGGCGCTTCGCCCGGCCCGCGCGTGATCCGCTCGAGCGTCTTGGTCAGGTCGTCGATGAGTTCGAGAAACTTGCCGCTTGCCCTTCGAAAATCACCGACCGCCCGGGCCAGTGCATTGTCGGCATAGTCCTCGGCGATCTTCAGCAGCGCATCACGCTCCTCCTGCGACTGCGCACTGTCGATGGCAAGAAGAATCTCCTCCTCGTTGAGCACCTCTTCGAGCCGTTCCGCAACCGTACTCATTGTGGCCTCCTGATGTGAATGGTTCGATTACGGGGTCGCCTTGCGGGCAATCCTGACCTTTTCCCAGAAATCCTGGGACCTGGCCCGCAGTTCGGCGGCGTCGCGAACCACCTGCGTGAGATCGGCAATCGAAGTGGCGCGCTGTTCAGCCGCCGCAGCCAGCGTGTCGACGGCATCGGATGTCTTGTCGAGCAACACGACATAAGCGCCGAGACTGTCGTGGTAGCTGTTCATGTCCTCCAGGACCGCTGCTTCCTCGTCGCGATTTTGCTGTGCCTTGGCCCGGGCGAGCTCCTTGAATTTCTGAAGCCTGTAGATCTCGTACATCTTCGGTGTGTCCTTGGAGAGCTGCGCCAGGATCGACTTGATGGTCGGGCGGCCTTCAAGGATGGCAAGCCTGACAAGCTCGCCGGCACGGGCGCGTTCCAGCCGCGAGGCAAAGTCGCGCACGAGTTCGGTCGCCGGCCCCAACAAGGCCGGTAGTGGACCGGCAACACCGGCTAGGCTGACCAGAGCGCCGGTGAAGTCAGAGAGTTCGTTGACCCGGGTCTGGACGGCTTCCACCGATTTGCCCTCAGCCATATCGAGCAGAATGCTGTTGTAGGTGGCGATCGCACGCAATGCGAGCCGGCGCGTTCGAATGGAAACGTCCTCGCGTGTGTCACGCCCCGTCAGCGCGGCGGTCGGATCGAAACACCTGGGATAGCCCGCTCTCGTCAGTCCGCAGTTATTCCGCGGGCTTCGTTTGCCCTTCGAGGCGACTTTGGTGACGATTGGGGAAATCTTGTCCAGCAGGATGTCGCCGGCGGCGCGGGCTTCCTGGAATGCTTCGCTGTAGCGGCGGAATTCTTCGGCCGGGAAACTCGCGCAGGCATTCAGCCAAAGCGCAAGAACGCCAACCAAAACAACCCGACCACTGAGACCTAACCGCATGATCGCCCCCGACCATTACTCAGATTACGAACGCTGAAATCCGAGTGTGGGCCAGATAATATGGCGTGGCAAGGCACTTATCTCCAGAGTTCCGCGCGATCAATCTCAGGTTGTACAGCGTTTGTAGTGGAATCCTGGCGGCCAATAGACAAGCGGACACCGTGCATTGCATCGGCAACACGCAAAAAAGGGCCGCTTTGGCAACGAATACTCAATCAGGCAGACCAGCCAGGCGGTAGCCTTCCAACACATGCACAAGATCCGCCCGGTTCCGGAAGGGCTGCGTGTCGCCCCACGCTTCTGAAGAGAAGTCGGGAAATGCCTCAAGAAACCGGGCAGCCACTTCCCTCGCCTCGTCCATCTGCCCGAGGCGTGCATGGGCGGCGGCCAGGATGCGCAGCGGCTCAGCGATCTCTTTCAGGCGCGACAATTCCTCAACGGCACCTTCGTAGTCCCGCGTGCAATAGAGCGCGAAACCCAGATGCCACAGATACCACTCGGGATAGTGCGGATTGAGACGCATCGCTAAACGCACGCTGTCCACTGAACGCTGCGGTTCGCCGTTGAACGTATAAACATCCTGGATCAGGCAATGCGCGTCCGCCTCGTTCGGATTGAGTTCGATGGCCCGATGAAGGGACTGCATCGCCACCGCACGCCGACCCGCGTAGAGGCTCACCATGCCGAGCGCCATATGGGCCAACGCATTTTCAGGGCCGGTTTCAATCGCCGTATCGGCAGCGGCGTACGCTGCCGCCATGGCTTCCCGTCCGGGTTCGTTCCGGTACAGAAACCAGTCTGAATAATAATAGACCGCCAGCCAGGCATAAGCGTCCGAGAATTCCGGATCGAGCTCTATCGCCTTTTCAAGCGCGGCCTTGGCCTCACCGCGGCCCTGCGCGCGCAGGATATTCTGGCGGCCCCTCATGACATATTCGTAGGCATCGAGGTTTGAAGGGTGCAAAGCGGATTTCGGATGCAGCGCAGGGATCGGAAGCGTATCCGAGAGCGCAACTGCTATCTGCCGGACAACATCATCCTGGACCGCAAATATGTCTTCGATATCGCGGTCATATCGCTCCGCCCAGAGGTGATGGCCGGTTTCCGCGTCAATGAGCTGAGCGGTAACACGGACACGATCGCCCGCGCGGCGCACGCTTCCTTCGACCAGATGGCGAACACCGAGTTCAGTACCTATCCGGCGCATGTCGGCCGCCTGGTTCTTGTAAACAAAGCTTGAATGCCGGGCGATCACGAACAGTCCGGGGATGCGTGCCAGCTCGGTAATCAGGTCTTCGGAGATACCGTCGCAGAAATACGACTGCTCGGGATCGTTGCTCATGTCATCGAAGGGCAGGACCGCAATCGACGGCAAATCCCCGTCGAGATGCGCTGCGACAGAAGCAGCCTTGTCCGTCGCCGCATCGGTTTCCGGCTGGAACTGCCAGACACGGATTTTGCGGTCGATGTTCTTGAGCGTCATTTCGCCCAGGTCCTCGAATCCGGCATCGACCTTGCCTGCCACATTCTCGTGGACCGCGTCCGAGATACACAGACAACCGGGTTCGGCAACCGCTTCGAGGCGGGCGGCAATGTTGACGCCGTCGCCGTGGATGTCGCCCTCGTCGATGACGATCTCTCCGACGTTCACTCCGATCCGGAACCGCAATCCGTGGCTGGCCACCTCGCCGGTAAGACCGCGCTGCCACATTGCAGCAGCCGTCACGGCATCGACGGCACTCGAAAATTCGATCAGCAAGCCGTCGCCCAGCAGTTTCACGATGCGGCCACGGTGCTCGGCGATCAATGGTTCGATGAAATTCTGACGGAGTGATTTCAGAGCCGCGAGCGTACCCGCCTCGTCGCCCGCAATGAGGCGCGAGTAGCCGACGACGTCGGCGGCAAGTATGGCGGCGAGCCTACGTTCCACCCCAGCACTCCTTAACCGCCGCAAGATTAGAGCATTCTCGGCGCGGAGTAACGTTCAGTGATACCCTCCGTCGTCGCGCCTGAAAAGCCTGCCGGATGCACCGATGAAACTCGTCACTGCCGAAAACTGCCCGTTCTGCATGCGCTGCATGATCGCCCTGACCGAAAAGGCGATTGCTTTCGATGTAGAAGAAATCGACCTCGAACAGAAATCACTCGTTCCGGGTCTGCTGTCACCGTATGGCCGTGTTCCGGTGCTGTTCGATGGCGACACAGCGGTCTATGAGAGCAGCGTGATTAACGAATATCTGGAGGACGAGCACCCGGAGCCGCCGTTATTGCCCGACGATCCACAGGCCCGAGCCATGGCGCGCTTCTGGATCAACTTCGCGGATACCCGGTTCATGCCGGCCTATTTCAACCTGCTCAAGGCGACACCGGGAGAAGACCGCAAATACTGGCACAGCAAGCTTCGTGAGCATCTGGAATTCATGGAGGAAAGAGGTCTGGCCGCCGAGAACGGGGCTTCGCCCTTCTGGATGGGCGACGACATCAGTCTCGTCGACATTGCGATCTATCCATTCTTCGAGCGGTTCGCCGCAGTGGAGGCCTATCGGAATTTCGAGATACCGGAGGGCCTGAAGCGGCTTCGCGCCTGGATCGAGACAGTGCGCATGCGTCCGTCCGTGAGCGCCCTCTCGCGGCCGCGGGAATACTATGTCGACTATTTCGGCCGGTATTACGCCGACTGATTTTCGCCGCTGGACAGCGCCGCCGCCTTCGGCTCTAAACGCGCGATGACCCGCCGCGAAACAGCCCGCCTGATCGCCCTCTCCTGTACCGCGCATGTGCTGGTGATGCTGAGTGTCTCGACGTTTGCCAGCCTGTTGCCGTTCTTCAGGGATACCTGGCAGCTCTCCAACGCCGAGGCCGGCTGGATCAGCGCCATATACTTCGCCGGATACCTGATGGCCGTCCCCGTCCTGGTCACGATCACGGACCGGATCGACGGCATCCGGATCTTCATCGGATGTGCGGCGCTGATGGCGGCCGCCAATTTCGGCTTCGCATACATGGCAGAGGGCTTCTGGAGCGCGATGCTGTTTCGCGGGCTTGCCGGCATGGCGCTTGCCGGGACCTACATGCCGGGTCTCAAGGCCCTGACGGACCGGGTCGAGCTGAAGGATCACTCCAGGGCGACGGCATTCTATGTTGCATCGTTTTCCATCGGCGTTGCGATTTCCTACCCGCTTGCCGGTTTTCTGACGGACTGGATCGACTGGCATACCGCCTTTGCCGTGCCCGGCGTCACTGCGCTCATCGCTCTGGTCCTGGTTGTCGCCGCCATACCGCGACGGGAAGCTCACGACGACGCCAGACCGATTTCCGCATTGCTCGACTTCCGGCCGATCCTGAAGAACCGGCAGACCATGGCGTATTCGCTCTGCTATTCCTTCCACAACTGGGAACTGTTCGGGTATCGGGGCTGGATCGTCGCGTTCCTGGTGTTCACCGAAAGCGTGCACGGCAAAGCGCCGGATATTCTTGGACCGGCTGTCGTTGCCGCCGTCATCACCGTCCTGTCGGCACCGACGAACGTGCTCGGAAACGAGATCTCGATGCGACTGGGACGACGGCTTTCGGTCATGGTCATCATGAGCCTGTCCGCCCTCGTCTGTTTTGCCGTCGGCTTCACATCAGCCCTGTCCTATTTCGTGGCGGCCTTCTTCTGCCTGATCCACGGGCTGACCATCATCGGCGAGTCATCGTCTGTCACGGCGGGTGCGCTTGGCCATGCACCGCCAGGTTATCGCGGTGCGACGATGGCGTTTCACACCATGATCGGCTTCGTCGGCTCTTTCCTCGGCCCCCTCGTGTTCGGTCTGGTCCTCGACGCCGCCGGCGGTACGGGTGTGTTCGCCTGGGGCCTGGCCTTTGCCCATATGGGGCTGGTGATGCTCGCCGGGCCTGTCGTACTCGCCCTGCTGCGTCCGGCACCCCTGCCGGGCGACAGGCGTTGAGGCGCGTTGGCCGGTTTATCAGGCACCGGATTACTTCTACCCTGTCTCCGAAGCGGACCAATTGCCGAGGAGGCCGATCCATGGACAGCGTCACGAGATTGAACGATGAGAAGTTCCCATTCGCGGGGCTACTCGGCATCCGGTTCGTCTCGGCTGAGCCGGACCGCGTTGTTGCGGAAATGAAAGTACGGGACGACCTGTGCACCATACCGGCGGTTGCGCACGGCGGCGCACTCATGGCCTTCGCCGATACGCTGGGCGGGGCGGCAACCATCCTCAATCTGGCTGACGGCACCTACACGACGACGGTGGAAAGCAAGACCAATTTCCTGGCCGCTGCGCCTGCCGGCACGACGGTCACCGGCGAGGTCACGCCCGTGCATCGGGGCAGAACGACGATGGTCTGGCAGACCCGCGTCACGACCGAGGACGACCGCCTTGCCGCACTGGTCACCCAGACCCAGCTCGTGCTGACGCCAAAATGAAGATAACGGCGATCAGGGAGCCGGTCTGGCCGTCATAACGCGATAACAATGTTCTGCGTGCTGATAGTATCTCTCGGACTCAATCGTATCGCCGTTCGCCGCAGCCGCACGCGCCAACTCTGTGTATCGTTCGAAACAAGCCTTTGGATTGGCAATCCCGCCGGATCTGCCCCGCCTGTTTTCGGGATGCCGGGATCTTGCGGTTGCCGGCGATCGCGTGGACCGTGAGCCGCGTGACCTGGATTTGCCTTTTCTCGATGAAGATTTATGCGACGTCATACTGATATGCTTCCCGCAGCGGTCAGCGCCCGATGCATTGTCCGATGCCCTGTCCCAACGTCACATCGGCGTTCGATGGACTTCAGGCAAACAGGGCGTTTCCTCGTTGTTCTCGGACGGCGTCTTTTTGTCGGAGATCTTCCGGTCGGATTCCTCCTTGTCGGCCGCTTCGTTCTGTCCCTGCCGGTATTCCGCCCTGATCTCTGCAGAACGGTCCTCGGCTGTTGTCTCGGATGGTGTCAACATAGCTGCAATCCCCTCTGTCAGTTGGCAAATTGGTAACGCGGTCGTCATTCAGATGAATGGCCGGAGACGCCCTGAGACAGGGGCTCGACGGCTGTAACAGTGAATTGTGGCACCGTCTCCGGTCAGAAATTGAGAAGGTGCAGTCGGCCTATCGCCCGCATTGTCAGGGGTTACCTAAGCTAATCGACGGAGCGGCAATATCAGATGGCGCAATCGAATGCGGGGATTACCGAGTTTAGGTAGCGCGCCGCCTCCGGAAATCAATGGCCGGACAGGCCTGAGCAGGTATCCACCTGCCGTTTTGGCGAACTGAAAGCAGGAAAATGGTAGTTTTCCCGTTTGCCTAAGACGCCGGTGCCAGACGCGGCACGGGCTGCTCGCGGATCGGAAGATGCACAAGCCCGGCGAAGATGCCTAGCGCAATGCCCAGCCACCAGACGATGTCGTAGCTGCCCACACGGTCGAACAGATATCCGCCGAGCCAGACGCCGATGAAGGAGCCGACCTGGTGGCTGAAGAAAACGATGCCGAAAAGCGTCGCCATGTAGCGCGTGCCGAACATGACCGCCACCAGACCTGACGTGAGCGGAACGGTCGAGAGCCAGAGGATTCCCATCAGTGCGGAGAAAATGAGCACCGTCGTCAGGGTCTGCGGCGTCATGATGAACCAGGCGATGACGGCC
Organism: Hyphomicrobiales bacterium; assembly: GCA_965198845.1. Lineage (GTDB taxonomy): Bacteria > Pseudomonadota > Alphaproteobacteria > Rhizobiales > JAJFHC01 > CBDAQD01. The sequence continues at coordinate 2,166,990 of CBDAQD010000002.1, read as the reverse complement.
GCGCGCGCGAAGTAGATTCCGCTGAGCAAGTAACGCTTCGAATAGCGTCCGCCGGCCACGCCTGCGGAATACGACCCGATGATGTTGAACAGGCCGACCAGCGCTATCGACCAGGCAGCAAGGCTTGACGTGAAGCCGAGGATCGAGAGCGACTGACCGCCTACGCCCAGATCCTGCAGATAGGCCGGCATGTGCGCGGTGATGAAGGCGACATGGAAGCCGCACACGAAGAACCCGAAGACAAGCAGGACGTAACTGTTGTGTCCGAATGCCTCGCGAAGCGCCTCGGTCATGGTCTGATCGCGAGTGCCGGCACCGGCGGATTGCTCCGGCTTTCCTTTCAGCGCGCTCGTCATCGGCAGAACAAATACGAGGCAGGCCGCCAATAACAGCAGTGCGGACTGCCAGCCATAGGCTGCAATGAACGCCTGCCCGATCGGTGCGAAGGCGAACTGGCCGAGCGAGCCTGCCGCGGTTGCTGTCCCAAGCGCCGCGGATCGCTTTTCCTCGGGCACAAGCCGTCCGAAGGCGGACAGCACGAGCATGAAGGACCCGCCGGCCAGTCCGAGACCGACCAGCACACCACCCGTCAGCGCAAGCGCGGTCGGCGTGGATGAATAGGCCATGAGCGCAATGCCGATGCCGTAACACACAAGCCCCAGCACCAGAACACGGGCTGTGCCGTACCGGTCGGCCAGCATGCCGGCGAAAGGCTGGCTTGCACCCCACACAAGGTTCTGCACGGCAATCGCGAATGCAAAAATCTCCCTGCCCCAGCCATAAGTGAACGACATGGGCTCGAGGAACAGGCCGAAGGTCGTGCGAACTCCGTTGCCGACGAGGGCAACGATGCAGCCGAACAGGATGATCACCAGCGGAGTCCGCCAGCCGGGATTGATGGAAGACGTCTGGCTGCCGGATTGCGACATGGAGCGCATCATTTCCGATTTGTGGTCTGGGACAATAATATCCGGACCATAACGCGCCTTAAGAACTACAACAAATTCATTATTTTCATTATAATTATGAATAATTGGAATGCGCGCCCGACAACTGGGCAACCATGGTCTTTTCGAAGGTTTCCATGGCTAGGACCATCGGTCCCGGATAGACGCGGCGGATCAACCAGAACGATACGTCGAGGTTAAGGGCCGGCACGTCGACGACCCTGATCTTGTCACGGTGCGGCCCCTCGCCCAGCATCGACTCCGGCGCCAGCCCCAGACCGACGCCGTCGGCAACCAGGGAAATCAGAAGCTCCTGCCCCTGTGCTTCGACGGCCACATTCAGCGGCTCTGGAGAGCGTTCGAGCAATCGTTTGATTTCGGCGCGATAGCGGCAGCGGTCGGGGAGCAGCACCCAGCCGAACCGGTTCATTGTTTCAACGGACTCGAGAACCGGCGGGGCGATCTCAGCCGGCGCGATCACCCGCACGCGTTCCGACGTCAGGCGGCGCGTCACAACGTCTTCGGCAAGGGGCCGGGCAGCTTCGAAGACGATTACGCCCGCATCAAGGTCGCCTCTTCGAACCGCATTTACGATCTCGGACGACCAGTTTGTCGAAACGCTCACTGAAAGATCCGGATAGAGCTTTCTGATCTGCTCCACGGGCTTTCTGAATGCAAAGGCCGACAGCGCCGGCGTGACGCCGAGACGGAACGGGCCAACAGGCTTGGTCTCGTCGGAGAAATCGGATGTAAAGTCGTCAAGGGCCCGCAAGACCCTGCGGGAATGCGCCAGAGCATTCTCGCCGGCGCCGGTCAGGCGGAACGGTTTTGTCGAGCGGTCAAAAAGCTGTGCCCCGATATCGTCCTCGAGACGCTGGATCAGGCGCGACACCGCCGACTGGGTCAGCCCCAGGCGCTGCGCTGCCTCCTGCACGGAACCGGCCTCGACAACGGTCGTGAAGCTCTGGATCTCATTTATCTTCATTCCGGAATATTATTATGTTCCAGGAGATTATTCCAGAACTGCATTCACGAGACCATGCGGTCGCAAATCATCTTGTCAGCCAGGCCAAACACCTGGATTGGTTCACGGAATCCCTGGACCAGATGGTCGCCGAGATGCACCGTCTCCTTGTCTATCAGTCTCGAAAACGGCTCGGACATGACCAGAGACCGGTCGAGGTCCTTGCACACGCGTTCCAGCCTGCTGACCAGGTTGACGTCACTGCCGATGGCCGTGAAATCCAGGCGGTCTCCGGCGCCAATATTGCCGTAGGCTACCGTGCCCAGGTGGAGCGCGACCACGGGATCGTAAGAACACATATCGCATTCGGCGCAGTGCATCTTTTCAAGCATTTTCCAGGCGGCAGTCATTGCATTCCGGCTCGCCGCCTCCGGACTCTCGGTGACAGGGAAGACAGCGAACACGCCGTCGCCCATGAACTTCAGAACTTCACCACCCTGCTCCTCGACCGCCGGTACCACCGTGTCGAAGTAACGGTTGAGCCAGTGCATCACCTTGTCGGCGTCCTGCTCGTTCGACATGGTCGTAAAGCCCCGCAGGTCGGTGACCATGATCGCGGCGTCGATCTTCTGGATCTCGCCCCGGTGTATGTCACCATCGAGAATCCGCCGCGCCGGATCCGACCCGACATAGGCCGCGAGGATCTCCGGCAGGACGCGCCGAAGGCCTTTGATCTCCATCAGGAGGGTCAGGGCCGGCAGCAAGCCCGTGAACAGGGCAACCTGGTCCGCGTTGAAGCCTTCAGCAGCGTCCGTCGCGATCGACATGCCGTGCAGCATGCCGTCGGAGAACTTGACAGGTGCCAGGATGTAATGGGTGACACCTTCGTCTCTGAGCTCGTCAAGCATGGGAATGTCGAGATCGTGAGGACGATCGACGCGGACGTTGAGCGTTTCCTGGGTTGTATGCAGATGCAGCAGCGGGCTCTTGACGTATTCGCTGATCGTGCCGTCCGCGACGTAGAGCGGGCGCCATTCCTCAGACCCCACGCCCCGGCGCCAGATGCGCGTCACGGCGACATAGCGCGGATGCAGGGTCCGCACATGGGTGGTCGCCCGCACGACAGGCAGACCATCCGTATTGAGCCGCTCCGCAAACCGGTCGAGCACGACGCCGAGATCCGGAAGAGCGAGAGCCTCCGTCAGAAGCCAGGTTTCAATGGCCTTCTGCGCAGCGGCATACTTGACGTTTTCCTGCGTGATGAATGACATTCGCATTCCCCATTCGCCGCCCGCACGGCGGTTGCAACCAAATTATGTGAGAGGTGTCCGCGCGACGACGTGCAGACAGTATATATATTGGTTGCGGCCAGGAAAAATCGAGGGCGATGCATCAAGAAATCGAGAGGCGCTCATGTTCAGTCATACGACAGTCGGATCGAACGATGTTGCAAAGGCAAAACAGTTCTACGATGCGGTGATCACAGTCCTCGGACATGAGTGTTTCTTCACCGACAAGCATTACGTCGGGTACGGCAAGGAAAGCGATTGCCAGTTCTGGGTCGTCAGCCCGATCGACCGGAATCCGGCGACGGTCGGCAACGGGACCCATATCGCCCTTCTTGCGGCGACCCGGGATCAAGTCGATGCCGCCTACGCGGCAGCAATGGCCGCCGGCGGCAGCGACGAAGGAGCGCCCGGGCTCCGGCCGCATTATCACGAGAACTATTACGGCGCCTATTTCCGCGACCTCGACGGCAACAAACTGCAGGTGGTGTGCCATAAGCCGCTGAGTGGCGGCACATAGCACGGCACACTGACCTGACGTTCAGAAGGCCGGCTCGAACACCGATTGCGGCTCGGAAACGCCACGCAGCATGTGCTCGCCTGCAGGGTGGAATTCCACGGCAGGCAGCATGTCCGCAAACTCGCGGGAGATCAGGACCCTTCGTTCCAGCCGGCCGGCAAGATCGGTGAGCCGGCTCGCGATGTTCACGTCCCGGCCGACCACAGTGTAGTCGAGGCGGGTGCCGGATCCGATGTTTCCGTAGGCGACCTCGCCGAAATGCAGGGCGACCTTTATGTCGAACCTGTCCTCGTCCGACGCTCGCGCACGATCACGGTTCACGGCGCGCAGGATGGCATCGGACGCTTCAAGCGCCGCGGCACAGGCCGCGTGTTCATCGCCATCAACACGATAGATCGCCAGCACGCCGTCGCCGATATATTTCAGAACCTGACCGCCACTGTCTTCTATCGGCGGGACGACGCAGGCGAAATACCGGTTCAGTAACGCCACGCTCTGCTCGGCAGTCATCCGCGAGGACAATGCCGTAAACCCGCGCATATCGGCAAAGACGATCGCGGATCGCATGTGCATGACTTCGCCAAGCCGTACCTGGCCCGAGAGGATCTGCCTGCGAGGCTCCTCCCCGACATACATGGTCAGCGTCTCGCGAATGATACGCCACGCTCTGTTCACCTCAAGAACCAGGCCGATCGTCGGCTCGATGGCGCGCAGAATGGCCAAGTCCGTCTCACTGAACCCGCCGGCGCGCTTGGTCGCATAGGTGATGCCGCCTTCCGTGCCGTCCCTGAAGAAGATCGGCGCGCAGATATAGTGCGTCACGCCTTCCGCGCGCAGTTCCGGCACAATGCCGTACCTGTCGTCTTCGACCTCATCCAGGCGAAACTCCACCCACTCCCGCAATTCATGCGCATCATGGAATGGGCTTTCCGCGTATGCCTGTTCGTTGTCCCAGGGAAACTCGAGCTGTCTGACCCCGTCTTCAGCCGTCCAGAAACGACCCAGGCCGCGGCGTGCGGAATACAGGGTCGGCATCGCTGTCATCATCCGGTCCAGCGGGACCCCGGCTGCGACCAGTCGCCGCGCAAATTCGGCGGTCCCGACATCCGGGTCCTTGATAAACCGGGCCTCGCCATCGAGCCAGTCGCGGATCGCGATGGCCTTTTCCATGATATCGCCGGATGCAGGCCGCCCGGGGTAATGTTCGTTCACGACTTCCCACTCACACCGAATTCATGCTGACAACACGGTCCTGTCTACCGAACCTGTTCCAGGCGCGGCCTTCTGCTCGCGACCCCTGGCCTGCCAATCCGCCACGCCCGGTCCAACGTTTAAATATTGCGACAGTCAGACAATTAAACCCCCTAAGCGGTGTGCGGTTGAGCGGTCGCAACGGTCTTGAATTAACTATATCGAGTCGATATATGATAATTAGATATATTCTCGTTCGATATAATGCGCTGCGGGGAGCGCCAGAGTCACATGAATGCACGCACACTATGCCTGGGAATCCTGTCCTTCGGAGACGCCACGGGATATGAGATCAAGAAAATGGTTGAAGACGGCATGTTCAACCACTTCATCGAGGCCAGCTATGGCTCGATCTATCCGGCGCTTACGCGGATGACGGATGAAGGTCTGCTTGACTGCCGGGAAGAGGTCCAGGCTGGCAGGCCGGACAAGAAGATCTATTCCATCACCGAAGCGGGCCGCGCGGAACTCGTCCGGTCGCTTTCGGTCAACCCCCGTGACGACATCTTCAAGTCGGAATTCCTTTTCATGATGCTGCTGCGCGACTACCTGCCACAGGAGTACCTGTCGAAAATCTACGCGCAGCGTCTTGCGGATGTCCGCGCCGAATACGAGATGATCCGTCAGATGGCGAGCGACTGCGACCATTCCGGCACGCAATTCGTCACCGGATACGGCCTCGCGGTGTTCGAGGCCAAGATCAAATATCTGAAAGAAAACATGGAATTCGTCGGGCTCGACCCATCCCTTGAATCGGACGATATGAAAGCCGCGGAGTAAGTCAGGTGAAGGTGAAAAAGTCATACATCTGGGCTGGGGTGATCACCGCAGCCATTGCCGGATGGCTGGCGTCGGGCGAGCTCATGTCGCGCACGACGCCCGCGGAAGACAAGCCGAGTGAAACGGCACAGAATCTGTTCCGTGTCGAGGTCGAGACGAAAACCGCGACCGTCCGGCACCCTGAAATCCTCATCAGAGGCAGGACAGAAGCCTTCCGCACGGTCGATGTCAGGGCACGTACGCCGGGCATTGTCGAGACCGTTCCGCGCAAGGAAGGCGACCGGGTGAAAGCGGGCGACCTGCTGTGCCAGCTCGACCTGGGCTCGCGGCCGGCAAAGCTGGCGGAGGAAAAAGCACGGCTGGCCAGCGCTGAACTCGACCTGAACGCCGCCGACAAACTGGTCAAGCAGGAATTCGTGTCGAGAACCAAGCAGGCTGCGGAACAGGCCAAGTTCGATGCGGCAAAGGCGTCCGTCGAGCAGATGGAACGCGAGATGGGCTACACAAAGGTGACGGCTCCAATTGCAGGAACGATCGAGAACCGCCCTGCGGAACCCGGAAGTTTCCTGCAAGTCGGTACGGTCTGCGCCCGCGTGGTCGTCCTCGATCCGATGCTCGTTGTCGGTCAGGTCTCGGAGCGCGACATCGCCAAGCTCAAGGCCGGCATGCCCGGCAGCGCGAAGATGATCACGGGCGAAGCGGCGACCGGCAAGATCCGGCACATTGCGCCGACCGCCGATCAGACCACGCGCACGTTCCGCGTCGAGCTCGAAATCCCCAACCCGGACCTTTCCCTCAGGGATGGTGTCACCAGCGAGATGCGGATTCCCCTGCAGGAGGGAAAAGCGCACAAATTCTCCCCTGCCCTCTTGTCCCTGGACGACACGGGTCGGATCGGCGTCAGGATCGTCACGGATGAAGGCGTCGTGAAGTTCGTGCCCGTGACAATCCTCGAAGATGCCAAGGACGGTATATGGGTGGCCGGCTTGCCGGATACCGTCACGCTCATCACGACGGGTCAGGAATATGTGGTTGACGGCCAGAAGGTCGAACCCGTCTTCAAGCAATCCTCTGCGGTTGTGGAGTCTCAGCAATGATGAACGCCCTCGCCGCCATTCTCGGGCGGCCCCGAACGGTCCTGACCCTGATGGTGGTGATGGTTGTCGCCGGTGTCTGGTCGTACATCACATTGCCGAAGGAATCCGATCCGGACATTCAGGTTCCGGTGTTTTACGTCTCTATCCCGTTCCAGGGCATATCGCCGGAGGATTCCGAGCGGCTGCTAATCAAGCCCATGGAAGCCGAGTTGCGCGGTCTCGACGGCTTGAAGGAAATCACGTCAATCGCGGCACAGGGACATGCCGCCGTGATCCTCGAATTCCATGTCGGCATCGACCAGGACGCAGCCGAACAGGACGTTCGGGAAAAGGTCGACCTGGCGAAGGCGGAGCTGCCGAGCGACGCCGATGAACCGACGGTCAACGAGATCAATCTGAGTCTGTTCCCGGTCATCGTGGCGACCCTGTCCGGTGACGTGCCGGAACGAACGCTGTTTCGCCACGCCCGCAAGCTGCAGGACGCGATAGAGGCGATTCCGAGCGTGCTCGAGGCGAACCTGTCCGGTCACCGCGAAGAATTGCTGGAGATCGTGTTCGACCGCTCGAAGCTCGACTCCTACAACGTCACCCAGGCCGAGCTCATTACGGCGGTGACCCAGAATAACCGTCTGGTCGCGGCCGGCTCCCTCGATACGGGCCAGGGACGATTCAACGTCAAGGTGCCGGGCCTTTTCGAAACCGCAGCGGATATCTACAAGCTGCCGGTCAAGGCATCAGGCGACGGCGTGGTCACGCTCTCGGATGTCGCCGAGATTCGAAGGACGTTCAAGGACCCCACCCAGTTTGCGCGGTTCAACGGCAAGCCGGCGATCGCGATCGAGGTGATCAAGCGGATCGGCAGCAATATTGTGGAGAACAACGCCGAAGTCCGGCGCGTCGTTGCCGAAGAAACCAAGAAATGGCCGGATGCGATCCGGATAGATTTCTCTCTCGATCAGTCAAAGACGATTTTTGAGGTCCTTGGCTCCCTGCAGGCGGCCATCATGACGGCAATCGCGCTCGTCATGATCGTTGTGGTTGCCGCCCTCGGGATCCGATCCGCCGTGCTTGTCGGCCTGGCCATCCCGGCATCGTTCATGATCGGCTTCCTGCTGGTCGGCTTCATGGGTCTCACCATCAACATGATGCTGATGTTCGGCATGGTGCTCACCGTCGGTATCCTGGTCGACGGGGCCATCGTCGTGGTCGAATATGCCGACAGGAAGATGGCCGAGGGGCTTGAGCGCCGCAAAGCCTATCTCATGGCGGTGCAGAGAATGTTCTGGCCGATCGTATCCTCGACCGCGACAACGCTCGCCGCATTTCTGCCGATGCTGCTGTGGCCCGGCGTGTCCGGCGAATTCATGAGCTATCTGCCGATCACAGTGATCATCGTCCTGACCGCGTCGCTCGTGACGGCCATGGTCTTTCTGCCGGTGCTCGGTGGCATCTTCGGCAAGTCCGAAGAGCAGGATTCTGAATCGCTGAAGATGCTGGCCGGCGAACAGAGCGGAGATCTCACCAAAGTACCGGGCATGACCGGCGCCTACATCCGCCTCCTCGTGAGGCTCATCAAACATCCGGCCAAGGTGACACTCGCAGCAGTCGGCATCATGGTCGGCGTGTTCATGGCCTATGGCGAGTTCAACAACGGCGTGACGTTCTTTGTCGACACCGAACCGGAACAGGCGATCGTGCTTGTCGGCGCCCGGGGCAACCTGTCCGCCCAGGAAGAGCTTGCGCTGACCCGCAAGGTGGAGAACATCGTGCTGAAGGTGGACGGCGTGGCATCCGTGTTCACGCGCACCGGCGGTGCCGGCTCCGACCCCAAGATTGGCGGCGGCGCCACCCAGGATGCCCCGAAGGACCAGATCGGACAAATGACGATCGAGCTTGCGCCGTTTGATCAGCGCCGGCGCGGCGCCATCATCCTTCAGGAGATCCGTGACCGCACGGCCGTCATTCCGGGTATCAAGGTCGAGGTACGCAAGCGCGAAGATGGCCCGCCAACAGGCAAGGCCATTAGACTGCAGGTGAAGGCGAACGACACCGAGACAGTTACAGCGGCCGCGGCGCGCGTCCGTGCCCAACTCGAACGGATGGACAATCTGATCGACATCGAAGATGGCCGTCCCCTGCCCGGCATTGAGTGGGAACTGGTCGTCGACCGCGAAGAAGCGGGACGGTTCGGAGCCGACGTGACGTCGGTCGGATCACTGGTCCAGATGATCACCAACGGTATCCTGATCGGCACGTACCGGCCAGACGACAGTCAGGACGAGATCGACATACGCGCCCGGTTCCCCGAAGAGCAGCGTACGATCGCCCATCTGGACACGCTCAAGATACGCACGTCCAATGGTCTGGTTCCGATCAGCAACTTCGTTACCCGGACGGCCAAACCCCGCGTCGATTCCATTGTCCGCAAGGACGGTCAGGTTTCGATGGACGTCAAGGCGAACACCGTCCAGGGCGTGTTGGCGGATGACAAGGTGAAAGAGCTGCAAGGCTGGCTCGACGCGCAGACGTGGCCGGAAGGTGTGGCCTTCAAGTTCCGCGGCGCGGACGAAGAGCAGAAGGAGTCCGGCGCCTTTCTCATGAAGGCCATGCTGGGCGCCCTGTTCCTGATGTTCATCATTCTCGTCACCCAGTTCAACAGCTTCTATCACACGTTCCTCACCCTCTCGACGGTCGTCATGTCCGTGATCGGCGTGCTCATCGGCATGATGGTGACCGGCCAGGCCTTTTCGGTGATCATGACCGGGACCGGGATCGTGGCGCTGGCGGGCATTGTGGTGAACAACTCGATCGTGCTTATCGACACCTATCACCGGATGCGCGATGCGGGCATGAGCGTCGTTGACGCTGTGCTGAGGACGTCTGCGCAGAGACTGCGGCCGGTTCTCCTGACGACCATCACGACGATCTGCGGTCTGCTCCCGATGGCGCTCCAGATCAGCTTCCAGTTCTGGCCATGGCCGACCGCGATTTCATTCGGCGGCGTGACATCGGTCTGGTGGGTGCAGTTGTCGACGGCCATCATCTTCGGCCTCAGTTTCGCCACCCTGCTGACACTTGTGCTGACGCCGGTGCTTATCGCTGCGCCGACAGTCTATCGGGAGAAGTTCCGGGCATGGCGCAATCCTGGCGGTGGCCGGCAGGATGGACTTCGCGAGGATTTGCGTCCGGCGCCCGTGCCGCAGATTGCTGACGCGGCAGAATAGTCCGTACCCGTTTCAATTTTGGAGCGCCCCAGACAAGCCTCATCTTCGCCACAATCGCTGATTAGGCGTTGAGTAGCGCCCACTCTATTTATGGGTGCGCCTAATACCCTTACTCATCTTATACGCGAATCGGGGTGGACAAGCGTTTAGCGGCGGAGATGAGGTAGGCCAAACTGAGATCGGCAAAGTAGTTTGCGCAACGAAACTATCGGTGTTGTTGCTGGGGGCAACAAGGTGCGGCAAAGGATAGCTCGCTCAGCGAAAACATGGCGTTTCGCGCCGGCCAATCTTGGCAGAAACCCCTATTACAGGGGCCCCAAATCCGATCATTTCAATGGCTTGAGATTCTTCAATCCTGGTCGCCCGCCGAAACCCGGAATGCTCTCGTTCCTGAAATGGCAGATGACCGCGGACTGGGAACCCTGGCCTGAGCAGGTCAAAAACAGCTTCAAAGACAGGCCGCCCGAGCGGATCAACGGCGAACGCTTGCGTGTCAGCTTCATCGGACATGCGACGGTCCTGATCCAGACCCAGGGACTCAACATATTGACCGACCCGGTATGGTCGGAGCGCGCTAGCCCGTCGAAGCGGTTCGGCCCCAGGCGCGCGGACGAGCCCGGCGTGGCCTTCGAGGCCCTGCCGCCGATTGACGCTGTGCTCGTGACCCACAACCATTACGACCACATGGACGTGGAGACCCTGTCGCGGCTCTGGCATCGCGACAAGCCGCGGATCATTGTACCTCTCGGTAATGACACGATCATTCGAGCGCACGATCCATCTGTCGAAGTCGAGGCTTACGACTGGCGCGACAACATCATGCTGAACCTCACAGTCCGGATTCACCTCGACAAGGCTCATCATTGGTCCGCGCGCGGCATGTTCGACCGCCATATGGCGTTGTGGGCGTCATTCGTGATCGAGACGGTCGATGGCAGCATCTACTTCGTCGGCGATTCCGGATACGGAGACGGAGATCACTTCCGCGAGGCGTATGAGCGATACGGGCCGTTCCGAATGGCGATCCTGCCCATCGGCGCCTACGAACCACGCTGGTTCATGTCCTATTCGCATATGAACCCGGATGAGGCCGTGCGGGCCCATGTCGACCTCGGGAAACCGCCGACACTCGCAAGCCACTTCGGCACCTTCCGGCTTACCTGCGAGGGCCGCGACGCACCGGTCGAAGCCCTTCATCAGGCCAGAATCGATCATGGTGTCAATCCGGGCGCCTTTCGCGCCCTGAACGCGGGCGAAGTCTGGGATATCCGCTAGAGACCGGATAACGGGAACCGGAGGCCTCGATGACGGTGTTGGCCAGCGCCTCATAGTCAGCCTTGCGCGGCGACAATCGGCGCCAGACCAGTCCGATCACTCGACGGGCGGGTTCGGCAGGATCAGCAGTTCGTGCACGTTCACATGTTCAGGCTGCGAAATCGCGTAGATCACGCTCCTGGCAACATCCTCGGATTTGAGCGCGTCCGGTTTCGGGTCGTCGAAGAACGGTGTGTCGACCATGCCCGGCTCAAGAAGCGTGACGCGGACACCAATTCCCGCAAACTCCTCGCGCGCGCCATACCCCATGGACGTGACCGCCCATTTCGTCGTGCTGTACATCGAGCCGGGAATTGTCCGCCGACCGGCGTTGGAACCGGTCAGGATCAAATGGCCTCTCGCCGACTTGAGCGCGTCAGCGCAAACCCGAATGGTCAGTGCGCAGCCGTAGACATTCGTGAGGATCAGCTGTTTCCAGTACTCGGGATCGGCACCGGTAAAGCCGCCTGGGCGGCCTCCGATACCGGCATTCGCAAACACGACATCGATCCGGCCGAATGCCTCGAGCCCCCGTGCAACCATCTGTTCCTGATCGTTGAGTTCCGTGACATCACAGGCAATCGGCAGAACCTGCTCCGGACCGCCCAACTCTGATGCAAGTGATTCAAGCTTGTCCACCGATCGAGCCGCAAGGATGAGCCTGTAACCCTCCGCCGCCGCGGCCCGCGCCGTTTCCAGCCCTATCCCGCTCGATGCGCCCGTTATCAGCACAACCTTTTGCATAGCTCTCCCGACCTCCCACAGATTCATTGCCGAACCGCGTTTGAGATAGCGCTTACCGCAGCACAATCAACGGCGTAACAGCCATTCACGGCGACGGCAAATGGCACTGTCAGCGGCGCCGACACAACTTTTACGAGAAATAAAGATACCGATTGTAGATTCAGCATCTGTCAACCTTGCTATCAAATTAACCAAACAAAAGCCTGAATTAATGGTGCGATTAACTGTTCTCAAATCAGAGACCGTTACAAATTGCATAGAATTGCGGGCATCCGGGGCGCTCAATCAATGATGGTAACAACCGGTCTAGTTGCGAATCACGAACCTTGGCTTGCCGGGATGGCGGTCGCGGTCGCGATCATCTCGACGATGATCGCGCTGTGGTTCTGCCTACGCTCACAGGTCAGTGAAGGACAGATCCGTTTGGGCTGGCTGTTTGGCGCTTCTGTTGTAAGCGGAAGCGGCGTCTGGGCTACGGCATTCTTCCATCTGCTGGCGCAATATCCGGACGCGCCCATGTCATTCGACGTGTGGCTCGGCGGTTTTGCTCTCCTTTTCGGCGTCGCGATGGCGGGTCTGAGCTTTGGTATCGTCGCATTCGGGCACAGCCGCGCAACACATCTCATTGGCGGCACAACCTACGGGCTCGGTCTCACCTGCGTGCACTACACGGTGACGTCGTCCATTCGCGGCCCCATCGCCGTGGAATACGACGCGGCACTTCTTGGAATTTCCACGGCCGTCACCTGCATCGTCGCCGTGCTGGCGTTTGTGTCGACGTTCAAGGATAACCTGGCGAGGCCGGTGATTGTCGGCAGCAGCCTGTTGCTGCTTTCCATCGGAGTGACCGAAGGTGTTGGCGAAATCGCCACCAAACTCACGTTTGCGCCGCATTTTCTCATTTCCGGCCTGCTCCTGGATCGCGCATCGATCCTTACGGCGCTCATGATGCTGCTGCCGCTCTATCCGGCAGCAGTAATATTTGCGGTTTTTGTCGACCGCGGCCTCCATCACAGCCGGAAGCTGGAAGCAGATCGCCTCCGAATGCTTGCCAACATGAGCCTTGAAGGCATAGCGATCCATGCTGATGGAAAGGTGCTCGATGCCAACGAAGCCTATGCCAAGATCGTCGACTATCCGCTGGACGAAATCATTGGCGCACCCACTGAGCGGTTCGCTGCTCCGGAATACACGGACACGATCAGTCTCAACATCACAGCGCAATCGACGACACCCTACGAAGTTGAATTGATCCGACGGGACGGCAAGCGCGTTCCCGTTGAATTGCGCGGAAAGACGATCGACTTCCATGGGCGGACGGCGCGCGCAGTAGTGATCCGCGACCTTTCATCGAAGAAGATCGCGGAGGAGCAGATCCGCTATCTGGCCCACCATGATGCGCTGACAGGCCTGCCTAACCGCGCACTGTTTCAGGACCGTCTCAATCAGGTTCTGGCGCGGGCTTACGAGCAGTCAGAACAGGTGGCTGTGCTGACCGTCAATATTGACCGCTTCAAGCGGATCAACGACGTGTTCGGACACTCGGCAGGTGACACGCTCCTGCATGATGTTGCGATTGCGCTGTCCAAGTCGATCGGGAGCACCGATACCCTGGCACGGATGGGAGGCGACGAATTCGCGATCATTCAGCCCGCGAAGGCGCAGCCGGAGTCCGCCGCAGACTGCGCCAACCGGCTGTTGTCTGCATTCAAGAACAACTTCGGCCCGGAGGGCCAGGATGTCGATGTCGATCTGAGCATCGGAATTTCCATTTATCCTGAGAACGGCAAAACGGCCGAGGAACTGCTGCTGCGCGCGGATATGGGCCTGAACCGTGCACGCGACGAGGGCGGCGGGCGCTACCATTTCTATGAAGCCACGATGGACGCCAAGCTTCGCCTCCGGCACAGCCTCGAGCACGACCTTCGGACAGCGCTCGCTGAAGACGAGCTACAAGTTCACTACCAGGCACAAGCGGACATCAAGACGGGCCAGGTCAACGGCTTCGAGGCCTTGTTGCGCTGGGAGCACCCCGAGCGCGGGTGGATTCCGCCCAACGAATTCATTCCGATTGCGGAAGAATCCAACCTCATCGTTTCCCTGAGCGAATGGGTCCTCCGCCGTGCCTGCGCAGATGCGTCGACATGGCCGTCGAACGTTCGCGTCAGCGTGAATCTTTCTGCCGAGCAGTTCAAACGCGAAGACGTCGCGCAGACCGTCAAGGAGGTTCTGCAGAGCTGTGACCTTGCGCCGTCCCGGCTGGAGCTGGAGATCACGGAGACGGTTCTGATCGAAGATGCAGAAACCGCGCTCGTGACCCTGCACAAACTGAAATCGCTGGGCGTAAGGATCGCTATGGACGACTTCGGTACCGGATACTCGAGCCTGAGTTATCTGCAGCGCTTCCCGTTCGACAAGATCAAGATCGACCGGGCATTCGTTTCCGGTGTCGACCAGAATGCCGGTTCGCGGGCCATCATCCGGGCCGTGACGGGCCTCGGGGACGCACTTGGATTGAGCGTCATTGCCGAGGGTGTCGAGACTCCCGCCGAGCTGGAAGTCCTTACCGCGGAAAACTGCGACGAGATACAGGGCTATCTCCTGAGCCGGCCGGTACCGGTGGAGGATCTGCCGGCGGTCATGAGCCGCCAGCTCGAGCGTGTCGCGGCCGAGATGCGTTCCGCCGACGTCACGGAGATCAACGTCGTTCACGACAACCTGCAGACCCAGACCGCCTAAGCCGAAATACCGCGTTAAGGCAGCGGCAAGCCGACAACAAACCATCGTCCGTGGTTTCGCCGAACATTTTCCTGACATACGCGCGCGCAGAAAACGCCTGTTGGGTGTCAGAAACGCGCGCTCGCCCTATCTGTTCTCCAGACTGAGTGCGTTCCGACGCGCGTACGGATAGGCTGATCGACCCCACCAATTTCCGGGACGGTAAAATGACAGGCACGGCGCTGCCGGAGAGCTGGCTCAAAGTGACAGATCACGGTTTATTCTGCGAACCGGGCGGCTTTTACATCGACCCGCACCGGCCCGTTGAAAACGCCGTCATAACGCACGGCCACGCCGACCACGCCCGTCCCAACAACCGAAACGTCCTCGCGACCGCCCAGACCCTTGCGATCATGACGGCGCGCTACGGTGCCGAAGCGGGCGTGTCGCTGCAAGCGATCGCTTTGGGCGAAACACTGGATGTCAACGGCGTCAGCGTAAGACTTGAACCTGCCGGACATGTCCTCGGCTCGGCGCAGGTGGTGCTCGAATGGAACGGAACACGGATCGTGGCTTCAGGAGATTACAAGCGCACGATCGATCCCACCTGCACGGCATTCGAACCGGTACCGTGCGATGTCTTCATCACCGAGGCCACATTCGGATTGCCGGTCTTCCGGCATGAGCCGGCCGAACGCGAAATCGAGCGGCTGCTTGCGTCATTGCGCCTGTTCCCGGAACGTCCGCACCTTGTCGGCGCTTACGGTCTGGGGAAATGCCAGCGGCTGATCACACTGCTGCGCGCCGCCGGATATGACCGCCCGATCTGGACCCACGGCGCCCTGGAAGCCCTCTGCAAAGTGTACGAAAACGAGGGAATTCACCTGGGAGAACTCAGACCGGTTGCGGGTGCCGAAAAAGATGACCTGAACGGTGAGATCGTCATGGCTCCTCCGTCGGCACTGAATGACCGATGGTCGAGACGCATGCGGGATCCGGTGACCGTGTTCGCATCCGGGTGGATGCGGATTCGCGGCCGTGCCAGGCAACGTGGCGTGGAGCTTCCGCTCGTCATTTCCGACCATGCCGATTGGGACGAGCTGCTGACCACCATATCGGAAACCGGGGCGGAAGAAGTCTGGGTCACCCATGGCCGCGAGGACGCGCTGGTTCACTACCTCGGAACAATCGGAATACGCGGCCGGGCGCTGGCCCTGATCGGCCGCGACGACGAGGACGAGGAATGAAGGCGTTTGGCGAACTGCTGGACCGGCTGGTCTACATGCCGTCGCGAAACGGCAAGCTGTCATTGCTCGCAGACTACTTCGGATCGACGCCCGATCCGGATCGCGGTTACGCGCTGGCCTCGCTCACCGGCGGGCTGGACTTTGCCAACGTCAAGCGAAGTGCCATCGTCGAGCTCATCGAGACACGCATCGATCCCGTGCTGTTCCGACTTTCCCGCGACTATGTCGGCGACACGGCCGAGACGGCGGCTCTTCTATGGCGGGGCGAGAGCAACGGCGCGAAACCGCCGAGGTTGAGCCATGTCGTCGACGAACTCAGGCAACTCAAACGAACCGAGGCCATCCCGCAACTGGCGCGCTGGCTCGATACGCTGGACCCGAAGGAGCGATGGGCACTGCTGAAGCTCGTGACCGGCGGGCTGCGCGTCGGCGTATCGGCACGCCTGGCCAAGCAGGCGGTCGCACAATTCGGATCGGTTGATGTGGCACAGATCGAGGAACTCTGGCACGGGCTCGAGCCGCCATATGAGGAGCTGTTCGCCTGGCTTGAGGGAAAGTCGGAACAACCCAGCATCGACGACAGCCTGGCCTTCCGGCCGCTCATGCTGGCCAACCCGATCGAGGACCGGGATCTGGCGTCGATCGAGCCGGCGGACTATCTCGCGGAGTGGAAGTGGGACGGCATCCGGGTCCAGATCGTCGCACGCAACGGTGAAGCCCGCATGTTCTCGCGGACCGGGGACGAGATCACCGGTGCTTTCGGAGACCTTGTCGGCGTGTTCTCGTTCGATGCGGTTCTCGATGGCGAACTGCTGGTTGTCAGGGACGGCGAAGTGGCGCCGTTCAACGATCTTCAACAGCGCCTCAACCGCAAGACCGTTTCCGCCAAGATGATGAAGGACTATCCCGCGCATGTCCGGCTCTACGACCTCCTTTTCGAAGGAAGCGAGGACCTGAGAGACCGCGCACTCACCGAACGCCGGGAGCGGCTGGAGGCCTGGCATCAGGACGTCGCCCCGCCGCGCACCGACCTTTCTCCGGTTATTGCGTTTTCCGACCTCGAAGATTTGAGTGCGCTGCGCGACGAGGCCCGCGCACGCAACTACGAAGGTCTGATGCTCAAACGCAAGGACAGCACTTACGTCGCCGGGCGGCCCCGCGGCCCCTGGTTCAAGTGGAAACGCAATCCGCTCACGGTCGATGCGGTGCTCATGTACGCACAACGCGGCAGCGGCAAGCGGTCGTCGTTCTACTCCGACTATACGTTCGGCGCCTGGAGGATCGGTGAGGACGGGAGCGACGAGCTCGTGCCTGTCGGCAAGGCCTATTCGGGATTTACCGACGAAGAACTCAACAAGCTCGACCGGTGGGTGCGCAACAATACGGTGAACCGCTACGGGCCGGTTCGTGAGGTTGAACCCGGGCTCGTGTTCGAAGTTGCCTTCGATGCAGTGCACCCGTCCAAGCGGCACAAATCCGGCGTCGCCATGCGATTTCCGCGCATCCACCGGATCCGCTGGGACAAGCCGATCCACGAGGCCGACAGGCTCGAAACGCTCGAGGCCATGATCGCCGTTTAGGGCGGAAGGTTTCCTCTTCTCTCATTGAAAAGCTATCATTGCGAACGGAGAGCATTTGGATTAATCAGGCGGTTCCCTGCTCCCGGTTTTCCAAGGATCAAGACCCATGTCCGACCTGCTTCGGAAGATGCTCAGTGACCGCGACGTTCTGCTGACCGATGGCGCCACCGGAACGAACCTCTTCGCCATGGGCCTGCAGCACGGTGACGCGCCGGAGATCTGGAATCTCGAGGAACCTGACAAGGTGCGGGCCCACTACAGGTCATTCATCGAAGCCGGGTCCGATATCGTGCTGACCAACACGTTCGGCGGCACGGCCAACCGGTTGAAACTGCATGGCGCACAGGACAGGGTTCACGAGATCAACAAGGCAGCCGCCGAACTCCTCAAGGCGGAGATCGAGGCGTCCGGACGCGAGGTTGTCTGCGCCGGTTCGGTAGGCCCGACCGGAGATCTGTTCGAACCCATCGGTCCCCTCACCTTCGACGACGGCGTTGCAGCGTTCCGGGCGCAGATCGCTGGTCTCAAGGCCGGGGGCGCCGACGTCGCCTGGATCGAGACCATGTCCTCTGAAGACGAGTTCAAGGCGGGGCTCGCCGCCGCTGATCTGGAAGGCATGCCGGCGGTGTGCACGCTTTCGTTCGACACCAACGGCCGGACCATGATGGGCATAACCCCGGAGGCGTTCGCGATCACCATCCACGGTCTGGAACACCGGCCCATCGCGTTCGGCGGCAACTGCGGTACCGGCGCGTCCGACCTCCTGACCGGCATCATCAGCATGCGTGGCACACTGAACGCGGACGATATTCTGATTGCCAAGGCAAATTGCGGCATTCCCGAATTCGTGGACGGCGAAATCCAGTACAGCGGTACCAGGGAACTGATGGCCGAATATGTAATTCTCGCCCGGAATTCAGGAGCACGCATCGTCGGTGGTTGCTGCGGCACGACGCCGGATCATGTCCGCGCGATGCGCGAGGCCCTCGATACGACACCGCCGGGCGAACCGCCCACCATCCACGACGTCGTCGAGAAGCTGGGTCCGCTCACCGGTTCGACCGCGGACCTGCTCGAGGAGCCGGGCTCCGGCGACAAGAAACCTGAACGCCGGCGCAGCCGCAGACGCGGGCGCTGAACTCATCGCTCGCGCGAGCGACGTCGTCAGGAGCAGGGTTTCAGTCGGTCACTTCGCTCACGTCCGGACGACTTGAACGGTCAATCCGATCGGTGTCCACCGGCTCCGGGAAAACCGTCCGCAGCCATTGCATCACTGCCCGTGTTCTGGGAAGGGCGAGCACTTCCGGCTCGATGATGGCGCAAAGAATTCGGTTTATTTCCGGCTCCGAACCGGAAAGACGTACGAGCGACGGATCGCCAGCCGCAAGGCATTCCGGAATCAGCCCCTTCCCGATACCCGCCCTTATGGCCTCGCAGACAATGCCCCCATCATTGGCGAGTGCCGGTACTTCGTGCTCCGGCACACCCTGATCGTTCAGCCAATCGGACGGGGCAAGCGCGATGGGCCCACCGTTGAAACTGACCCAGTTGAGCTGATCATGCGGTCGATCGGCGGGTGCATAAACCGCATAACCGAAATGTGCCAGGGCGTGCGCCAAAGCCTTCTTCCCCGGCTTTAGGTCGAAGCGCAAGGACATTCCCGGCACACCGTCATAGGCCTCCTGTTCAAAAAGGTCGCCGACGAAATAGACCTGGATACCGGGATAGGCGGCCATGAATCTCGGAAAGGCCGGAAGCAGGAAACGGTTGATAATCCAGGTCATGGTGGTGATTCGGATCGGGCCGCCCGGCGCGTCACCGACTTCCCGCAACAATTGTCCAACTGAATGAATGTCCGATTCCATGCGGATTGCCGTTTCGATGATCCGCCGGCATGCCCGGGTCGGCGTGCAGGAATTCTCCGTGCGATCGAAAAGGCGGGTGTCGAGACTGGTCTCGAGGGCCGAGACTCTGCGGCTTACCGTGGTGTGAGAGACCCTCAGCAGCTTCGCCGCGCCCATGAAGGACCGTGCCCGGGATACGGCTAGAACATACTTGAAATCATCCCAGTTCATTGGCCTTTCCCTGCAATATGGACGCTGTGCAAATTTGCACGCCGGCCGTGCCAGATCGTTAATTGACCGATCTTCAACTGCCGCGCTTAATCCGTCCAGTCCTATTCGTGAACGATCGTTCTCGAATTCGACCTCGGAATTGCTGGATACCCGAGACGATCTGCAGTCGCCTTCTGCAAGGTGCGATGCATGCAGGCTACTTCGTTCTCGGTGCGGAGCAGCCGGCAGATGACTTGGCCTGGCGGCTGCTCCAATCAATCGCCTCTCTTTTTGGCAACGTTGTCCGGTGGCGCGGAGCGGTAGCGTTCCAGGCGCTGGTCCAGGGTGCCTGTGTGGATCTCGAACAGATGATTGTCGTGATCCCAGAAATAGACGGAGCGCCCCTCGCCCTCGACCCGGGACCGGGCTGGCTTGATTTCCGCGCCATACCCCTCGATCCGCGCGACGTAGTCGTCGAACTCCGCGTCATCCACCTTGAAGGCGACATGGTTGTAGGTCCGTTCCGGCAGCCCCTCGCCTTCCATGACCGCGACCCAGACACCGCCGATGAGAAAGAATTTCTCGCGCGAGACTGAAAACGTGTCATCACCGCTTGAGTAGACTTCCCGCGCGCCGAAGATCGCTTCGAGAAAGCCGGTCATGCGATCAAGGTCCGACGTGACAAACGTAATGTGGCTGAGGCCTTCGGTCATGTGCCCCTCACCTCAAAGCCCGGTCGAGATCCGCGCACAGGTCTTCGGCATTCTCCAGGCCGATGGAAAACCGGAAAATGCCCTCCCCGGCCCAGTCCCGAAACCGGTCCAAAGCCTCGCCTTCCGGCCGGAACGATGTCTGCAGCAACTCATCCGTCGGCATGTAGAAGATGAGACTCTTCTGCTTGCCAAGCGAGATGGCGCTGCGCACGATCCGGCAATGCTCGAAAAACGCCCTGGACATGGCCGGCCCGTCGTCGGGCACGAAGGCCATCAGGCCTGAAAAGTTCGCCATCTGCCGTTTTGCAAGGTCGTGCTGCGGATGGCTTTCGAGGCCCGGATAATAGACCCGTCTGACGCGCGGATGGTCTTCCAGAAACCGGGCCACCGCCAGCGCGTTCTGCTCGTGCTTCGCCATACGCAGGGCGAACGTGTTCATTCCGCGCATGATCGCCCAGGCGGCAAATGGGTTGAGGGCTCCACCGACATGCACAAGCGAGTCCTGACGCAACGCCGCCATCGCCTCGGCCTCGCCGAGCACCGCGCCGCCGAGAGCGTCGCCATGGCCGCAGAGATATTTCGTCAGCGAGTGAATAACGTAGTCGGCGCCGAGTTCGAGCGGCCGGGTCCCCAGCGGCGTGGCGATCGTGGAATCGACGGAAAGCTCGGCACTACCGGCACGCGCGATCGCCGCAACCGCGCGGATGTCGGTCAGGCGCAGGATCGGGTTGCACGGGGTCTCGATATGGACGAGCCGCGTGTTGGACCGCATTGCCGCTGCCACGTCGTCCGGAACGCTGCAGTCGACAAAACTCACCTCAATGCCGAGGCCAGGCAGCTTGTCGCGCGCCAGTTCCGCAACACCGGCATAGCAGATATCCGAGACGATGACGTGGTCGCCGGACTTGAGCAGGTGAAAGAACAGCGCACTCACAGCGGCCATGCCGCTGGCGAAAGCGACCGCCGCCTCCGCGCCCTCCAGCGCGGAGAGCTTCCGCTCAAGCGCGTCGACCGTGGGCGTCGCCCACCGCGAATAGAAGTAAGGCGATTCTTCTCCAAGGCTTTCGGCGGAGAAGCCGATATCGTCGGGATCGACAAGGAAGTTCGTCGACAGGACGATGTCCGGTGAAACGGATGTCGAGCCGGCCGGCGGATCCTCACCGGCATGGACAGCCAGTGTCTCCGGATGGAGCGATGGTCTGTTATCGCGACGGTCTGTCATCGGTAGCGGCTTTCCCGGGCTATTCAACCGGCCGGCAGCTTATACCAATGATGCTCACGGCGCCTCGCCGAACTGTGATTTGCCGAACGCGCGCGCCGATGATTGATTGACGGTCATGCGCGTATTGATGACCAGTCTTGCTTTGGTGTTCAGTCTGCTGGCGGCACCTGCCACGTCGACTGAGGCCGTCACCGACCGGCATTCCAAGATCACTGCTGCGTCACGGATTCAGGGCCCCGCGCTTGACGCTTCCGCTCTCAAAGGCAAAACGGTCGTCGTGACCTTTTTTGCGTCCTGGTGCCCACCCTGCGTTCATGAATTCAAAGTGCTGAAACAGGTTCGCGCGCAGTACGATCCGGCGGAAGTCGCGCTGGTGGCCGTGAATGTGTTCGAGGAACTGGGCGCCGGCAACGACGAGCTGCGCCTCAAGAGGTTCCTGAAGCGCGCCGATCCGGGTATTTCGGTGATCATGGGCGACAAGACAATCCGCGACGCCTTTGGCGGCGTCGACAGGATCCCGACGCTGGTTGTGCATGATCCGTCGGGCACGGAGTCATTCCGCTTCGTGCACGAGCGCGATGCCGAAATTATGTCGGTGGATCACAAGACTCTGGTCGGTGCCATCGACAAGGCACTTGGCGCTGCGATCAACTGACCGGCAACGTCTCCCGCCTCCGACAACCACTGGAATTCAAAGAGTCATTTCAATTCGTTACGCTTGCGTATTCATTCGATGTCGCAAGCATAGATGCGGATCAGAACGGGACCAGAACGGTCTGGCCGGGCGTCAGACGGTATTCGTTTGCCGTCCGCTTGTAGGCCGCAATGGCCGCTGCCCGTCTGCGCGCCTTGCGCCTGGCTTGCTCGCTGAGGTCGCGCTCGGACGCCGGCACGGCGCTCGACCGGACCGGTTCGTCTTCGTCCTCGATGATGAACTGGGGCTCCTGCGTTGCCACCGACCGCGCCGGCGCGGGAGCAGGTGTCGGGACCGCTGCCCTTGCCGCACCGGGTTCCGGAATGATCAGGACCGTGCCGACGCGAACACGCGTGGGATCTGAAATGCCGTTGGCGCGCGCCAGTTCCTCAACTGTCACGCCGTTCTGCGTGGCTATCCTGTAAAGCGTGGTGCCGCTCGTCACCGTTACCTTGCGCCCGCCGGTTCCGGATACGGGCGTCAGAACGGCCGTCCTTGCGGGGCGCAGCGGGGCGCGGCCCAGGCCTGCGGCCTGCCTGAAGTTGACAGCCACCGGCTTTGCCGACGACTGACCGCTCGGCAACTGCAGACGCTGACCTTCCCGCAGGCTCGTGGCCCGCTTGATATTATTGAGCGCCATGAGCTCCGTCAGCTTGACCCGGTAACGGCGCGCAATGCTGTAAAGCGTGTCGCCCCTGGACACGACCACACTGTCCGGTGCCGTGCCGTGCACCACGGCGGGACTGGGATCGGAAATACGGTCGCTCAACTTGGAGCTTTCAGTGAATGTCACCTTCTCCGCGGACGCAAATACGGGCTTTGTGGCGATCCGTTCCGAAGATGATTTGGCGGGTTTAGTGCCGATGGACGCCGTTGTAATCGGATCCGACTTTGTTTCCCGCGCCACCCGGACCTCTTGATTGTCCTGGGCGAAAGGCGTGTATTCGGTGATGTCGACCGCACAGGCGCTCACCGCAGTGAAGATTCCGAGACAGGTGAGCAAACGAAGAGACCGCGAGCCCGCCCGACCCGGTACGCATACCGTTACCATAACCACTACTCCTCGGTCTTAACTGACCGTTGACCCTATGATCGCGCTCCATGGTTAAGGACGCGTTGAAAGTTGTGGTTAATGGAGTATTGACGCCGCGAACGCAGATCCGCCCTCAGGCCAGCAATTCCGCCAATCTTTCGATCGCCGCCGCCAGATCGCTGCGACTTTTCGATGCCGTAAGGCTCAAACGGACGAGCTGCGGATCACTGCGGTCGACGGAAAACAGCCGGCCCGCCACGACATCAACGCCAGCTTTCCGGCAAGCTTCGGCCACTTCGCTGCCCGGCCTGGTCACATCAATCGCCACGTGCGGCGACAGGGTCGATCCCGTCGTTTTGAAATGGCGCGCAAAGATCCGCTGACGACGGGAGATCTCATCCCTCTGCCAGTCGGTGCGCCGCTTCGCAGTGCCGTCAATGATCCAGCGCCGCGCGATATCGATCGTCAGCGGACTCATGGGCCAGGTTGTCGTATGGATCTCGGCTGCGATCTCCGCCACCACCGGCGCCCGGCCGGCAATCATCCCGAAGCGCAGACCCGCAGCCACGGATTTGGAAAGGCTTGTCACTACAATTCCGAGTTCCGGAAGCTTACGGGAAAGCGGCGGGACACCCGCCAGCACCCCGTAGACATCGTCCTCGATAACGGTGACGTCGAAACGACGGGCAACGTCGGCGATCGCGGATCGCCTCTCTTCACACATTACCGTTGCCGTCGGATTCTGAAGTGTGGGCACGCAGACAACCACGCGCGCACCCGTCTGACGGCACGCAGCTTCGAGCGCATCCGGGTCGAGCCCCTCGTGGTCGATCGCCACACCGTGCAAACGCAGTCCCATCTGGCGGGCGACGGCTTTCATGCCCGGAAAGGTCAGTTCCTCGACGAGAACGATGTCCCCCTGCTTGCAGAGATGCATGAGGACTGCCGTCAGTGCATTCTGAGCGCCGGCACAGGGCACGACATCGCGCGGCCGGACGGCCAGTCCGCGTTCACGCAGCCAGTCGGCACCAGCGATCCGCGCACGCTCGACAAGTTCGGGCTGATGGTAGGCCTGCCCGAATGCCATGCCACCGTCGGCAGCCATGGCAGAGACCGTTTCCTCCAGGTCACGATTGGAGCCGTCGACAGCCGGCACGTTGGTCGACAGATCGATGATCTCGCTAGGTCCGTGATCCTTCAAACCGAACAGTGCGGCCTCCGCGCTCTCTGCCAGCACGTACGTTCCGCGCCCGACCTCACCGGCAATGAGATGACGCCGGGTGGCCTCGCGGTAGGCCTGCGTCACCGTCGAGAGATTGACCTTGAGTGCCCACGCCAGATCGCGCTGCGGCGGCAGCCGGTCGCCCGCCCTCAGACGGCCGCTCTCGATGTCCGCAGCGAGCGCTTCGACAATTGCATTGTATTTCGGACCGCTCGACCGGTTGAGATCCGGATTCCAGCCTTGTGCCGTCATTTCTTTGTTTGCCATACAATGTTTCGTTTGACCCATACAATCGGATCACGGCATGGTCTTGTCAATTCAATAACCGACCGTTCCGGAGCACCCTCCATGTTCGACCTGCCCGCCCTCGAAGCCGCCGCCGAAACCGTCTACCGGGTCATGCCGCCGACACCCCAATATGCCTGGCCGCTGCTTGCCGAGCGGCTGGGGGCCGACGTCTGGGTCAAACACGAGAACCACACGCCAGCCGGCGCCTTCAAGGTCCGCGGCGGCATCATCTACATGGATGAGTGGAAAAAGAGCGGCCGTAAGGCGAACGGGTTCATATCGGCCACAATGGGCAATCACGGACAGTCGATCGCGTTTGCCGGTACGCGTGCCGGCTATCCGGTCACCATTCTGACGCCGGTCGGCAACAACCCGGAAACGACTGCCGCCATGCGCGGCTTCGGCGCCACGGTCATCGAACACGGCGAAGACTTCGAGGAGGCCCGCCAGTACGCGGTCGGGCTTGCAGAGGAAAAGGGTCTTCATTCCGTCGCCCCGTTCGAGCCCGAACTGATGCGGGGCGTTGCGACTTACGCTCTGGAATTGTTCCGGGCGGTCGCCGATCTCGACACCGTTTATGTTCCCATCGGCATGGGATCGGGGATCTGCGGCCTCATCACGACGCGCGACCTGCTGGGGCTGGAAACGAAGATTGTCGGCGTTGCAGCAGCAGGCGCGCCCGCCTTTGCCCTGTCGTTCGAAGCGGGTCACATCGTCCAGACCAACGAGGTCAACACGATGGCGGACGGCGTTGCGACCCGCTCGCCGATGGAGCAACCCTTCGAGATCATCAAGAACGGTGCCGACCGTATCGTCCAGGTCGAAGAGGATGAGATCGCTCACGCCATGCAGCTCTACTATCAGGCGACCCACAACATAGCCTGCGGTGCGGGGGCCTGCCCTCTTGCCGCGCTCTGGAAAGAGCGCGACCGCATGGCCGGCAAGAAAGTGGGACTGATACTGACCGGCGGCAACATTCAGCTGCCGCTGTTCCTCAGCACGCTCCAGAACGCCCAAGGCGCCGCCTGACGTCCGTCAGGGGCGCCCCGGCAAAATCATGCCATCGCGAAGACGCGGCTCGGACCGCCCGTGCCGCCGCGGTGCTTCGGAGAACCGACGACCAGGGTCGCGCCCTTGGCCGGAACCTTGTCCAGGTTGGCGAGGTTCTCGAGACCCCAGCGGTTCGTCGGCAGCCAAGCATAGTGCGTGGCGAAGTCACCGGACTGTCCAAAGTCCAGCGACAGCGTGTCGACCGCCATGCCGACGGCGCCCGTCTCCTCGATCAGCATCTTGGTCGCCTCGACGTGGAATCCGGGGAAGTGCATCTTCTTGTCGGCATCGGCATTGCGGAACTTCGCCGTATTAACGTGCTTGTCCCAGCCGGAGTTCATGGCGACGCAGGCCTTGTCCGGGATCGGGCCGTTGGCCGAGATCCAGGCTTTCAGATCATCCGGTGTCACCTGGGCATCGGCGTTCTCCGCTGCCTTGGCCTTGATGTCGACCACACAGAGCGGGACGACAAGGTTCTCGACCGGCACTTCGGCAACCGACTGTCCGTCGGCGGAGAAGTGCAACGGCGCGTCCATGTGGGTTCCCGTATGCTCGTTGACGCGCAGTTCGAGCAGATTGAACTTGTGCTCGGCGTAATTGAACTTCTGATCCGTGAAGAACTGCTGTGCACCGAAATAGGTCGGAAACTGTTCATGCAGTTCATGGGTCATGTCCAAGACCTTCCCATGCCCGTCGGCAAGTGCTGCGGGCGCTGCGGCGGTCGCGCCGACAGCGGCAACGGCGGCCCCCGCCGCGGCTGTCTTGAACAAATCTCTGCGCGAGATCATCCGGTCTTTGACGGAATTGATGACACAGGCGTCACACATGGTTTGCATCCCCTTTGTTCTTGTTGGCGGAAAAGCAGCTTAAGGCATGAATGTGAAACGGAAAAGCTGGTCTCACAGGGACGTGACCTGACCTAGGTCAAGGATTCGAACTCGAGATTGCTCTAGCGTCCTACGCTGCCGTAGCAATTGCACTTCCAGTGAACGGCTTGCCGGAACACCCCGTTCCGGAGAGCAGATGGGGATCGGACTCTTTTCATGCAGGTCTTCAATGCAACGCATTTCGCGCTGCTCTCAGCCGAGGGCAGACGGATTTCGTTCCAAACGATTGTTCTCGCGGTCTTGTTCGTCATTGCAGGTGCAGTCGCCGGCGCCTACGCGGCCGAACGGACGTCCGAGGAAGAGCCGATTGTGGTCGACCAGGTGACGGACGCCACCGCGGCGGACGTCTCGCTGATGTTTCAGTTCAAGCCGTCGCTTCTGCGCCTGGAGGTCGGGCAGAAAGTCCGCTTCCTGAATTCGCGGGGACAGCATTCCGTTGTCTCGATCAAGCGCATGTGGCCTGAGGGCGTTCCGCACATCAACCTGACGAACCTGTCCACCGCGGACATCACATTCAACAAACCGGGCGTCTATGGCCTGACCTGCAAGGTCCACGGCCGGTTCGGCATGGTCATGCTCATCGCGGTCGGTAATGAGTTGTCCAACCTCGAACAGGCGCGCAAGGGTTTGCCTTCGGGCCGCGCCGGCGCCCGCATGAAACAGCTCATGAGTGAGCTGGAAAAGACCCCTTAGCCGACGACTCGATCAGGAGTAAACAGATCAATCCGACCCGAGGCTCCACGCGGTCACGGGTTCGGCAAGGCCACGCAGCACGTGTTCACCGGATGACTGAACGGACAGCGATCCCGGCAACAGATCCCGGGTTGCCTGATCCATTAGCACATTGGTTCCGGTCGTCTTGTTGAGTTCCTCCAGCCGGGCAGCCCTGTTCACTGTGTCTCCATAAACCGTGAAAGCCTGGCGGTCGGATGACCCGACAATTCCGGAAGCCACGTCGCCGGTCGCGACACCAATTCTGAGCGTCAGACGCTGGCCACCAAATTCGCTGTCGGCGCTCAGCCTGTGAAGCGCTCTGGCAGCATCCAGCGCCGCTGCAGCCGGATTGTCGACCTCGAGCGGTGTGTTGAAACTGGCCAGCAGTCCGTCACCCAGATAGCTGATGACCACTCCGCCGTTCGCACTGACGGTGTCGGCGCATTCGGCCAGGAAGTCGTTGAGCGTCTCGATGACCTCCCTGGCGTCGCGATCCGCGGCGAAGGAAGAGAATGACCGGATATCTGCCACAAGGATCGAGGCCTGCCGCACCTGAGGTTCCACGACGAAAGACTGGTCCAACAGACTCTGGGCGATTGTCTCGGGTACATACTGCCCCAGAATCCGGGACGCCCGTTCGCGCTCGATCCTTTCAGCCTCGCGGGCCTGCTCCGCACGGAGCTGCGCGAAGAACAGTTCCCGTGCCCGATAAACGGCGACCGCCAGGATCAGCGAAAGGATGATGACGAACGCGGTCTCTTCGACCCGATTACCGATGCCGATGAAATCCGGTGACAGAAAGACATTCTCGTAATCCTGAGCCGTCGGCTTCCTCGGCAGATCGCCCCAGCTGAGTGTTCGCTCCATTCCGGAAATGACATAGATGTAGGCTGC
This sequence comes from Hyphomicrobiales bacterium, assembly GCA_965198845.1. Lineage (GTDB taxonomy): Bacteria > Pseudomonadota > Alphaproteobacteria > Rhizobiales > JAJFHC01 > CBDAQD01. The sequence goes on along the minus strand of CBDAQD010000002.1, from coordinate 2,138,547 downwards.
CCACCAGCCCACGCCGATGACGCCGCCGGTCCATGCGACCAGCCCCCATGAGAGTGAAAGGCACGCAAGACCAACGAATGGGAGAAGGTAATAGATACCGTAGGCGCGGAACGCGATGATCTGCGCCACCTCATCGAAGGGACTGACCGGGATCAGCACAAACAGGGCGCAAACAATGAGAATGTCGATCGTGAAGACAATGTACTTCACATATGGCCTGTCCCACCTCGACCCGATGACCGGGAGGTAGAGCAGGCCGATCAGGAAGATGGTCGCGAGGCCCACCCCTCCCCAGACCCGGGGCAGCCTGTCCACCGAACCATAGGACGTGAGAAACATGACCCCGCACGCGAGGACAGCGACCGTCCGACAGACAATCGAAATACGGAGGCCGGTTGCTTCAGCCCTCGCCAGCCTGTCTCCGTCACGGCCGGCATCGCCATCTCCAAATTCGGCACCCGAAGCAATGTCGGCGGCGAACCACCGCCGGCCAAGCTCCGGGGCCCTGTTGCGGGCTGATTCTTCCATCACATCTGTTTACTAATCGATTGGGCAGACGGATTTGACAATTACGTCACGACACCGTGATGGGTCGCCATCGTCGATGCAAGGAATGCAGCGTCAGATGGCGTGCTGAAGCCGGGTGACGTCGGCGGCAAGGCAGTATCCCATACCGTGGATCGTCTTGATGAAGCTCGGGTCGGACGGGTCTGGCTCGATCTTCTTGCGGATCCGCATGATATGAACATCGATCGCCCTGTCGCCGACCACGGTCGTTTCGCCACGCGCCATGTCAATCAACTGATCGCGGTTGAGGACCGCTCTGGGCTGTTCGGCAAACGCCTTCAGCAAATCGTATTCCATGCTGGTCAGACCGGCGTCGTCGCCCGACTCTGCATTTGTAAGGGTGCGCTCGGTCAGGTTCATGACCCACGGGCCGAACTGAAGCAGGGAATGGCCGGGCCCCGCTTGCCGCAATGCCAGCGACTCCAGTTTGCTCCGGCGCAGCACGGACCGGATGCGGGCCACGAGCTCACGCGGTTCGAAAGGCTTTGTTACGTAATCGTCGGCGCCGAATTCGAGGCCGAAGATGCGATCGAACGTTTCGTTGCGAACACTGAGCACGATGATCGGCAGACTTGAAGTGGATCGGATCTCGCGGGTCAATTCGAAACCGTCGGCGTCAGGAAGTCCGACGTCCAGAACGCACAGGTCCACCTTCTGGCTGGCCAGCGTCTCGCGCATCTCCCGGCCGGTCGCCACGCACAAGGCCTCGAATCCCTGTTTCTCAAGATAGCGTTTGAGGAACGACGTAATCTGGGGATCGTCATCAACTACAAGTATGCGTTCGTTCATCTCTCCAACACCGTCAACCCCAACAGCGCGGGCAATCATGTCCCGCGGTCCGCAAGATAACAAGCGTACGCGATGGCTGATCGTGAAAACGGCGACATCCTGACACACCTGTTTTGCGGTCGTGATTGGTACTAGTGACGGACTGCAGCGCTTGTCATCAGAGCCAGACCGGGGCCAGATAGGCCAATGGACAACAATTCCAAATCGCCGCGTGCACCTCTGCGGCTCATGCTGTCGGGCGTCGGTGCCGCGGTCCTCTTGGCCGCCACCGTACTCGTGGGACTTTATCTGGGCGGCCAGACCCAGCAGCGCTTCAAGGATATTGACGACAGCTGGCGCGTCTATACGGGCGAGGCCGAACGGCGCGGCGAACTGCTCAGCCGGATCAGGGGACATCTCGGCTATGGCGGCATCATCCACAATTTCAAGAATTACGTGCTGCGCAAGGACCCCGTCTACCTGAACACCTTGCAGAAGCAATTGAATGACTTCTCCGCCACCGTCGGGGAATACCGGCAAAGCGGCGCGACCGCCGTCGAACTGGATCATCTGGCGGCGATCGAAAACACGGTCATGACATACAGGGCAAAGATTCCCATTGCCCTTCAGGCGGCGCGGGAGAACTGGCCACCGTCCCGAACGGACGTCCTGGTGAAGGTCGATGACACCGAAGCGATCGGCGCCCTGGCGGCGCTGGATCGTTACTGGCGCGACAGACGCCGCGTCGCGACGGAAACGATCGCTGCCGCGGTTGCCGAAGGCGACGAGCTTGTCACGACAGGGTTCCGCTTTCTCGGCGGTCTGGCTCTCGTCGCACTCGTACTGTACGCGCTCTTTTACTTCCTGCAGCGAGAGCTCCGGCAGACGGTCGGCCTGTTGTCCAATGAACTGAACGAACGCAGGGCGGCCGAGCATGTGGCCAAGAAGTTTCAGCGCGCCGTCGAGCAAAGTCCCGCCACCATCATCATCACCGATACCCAGGGGCGGATCGAATACGTCAACGACAAGTTCTGCAATCTGACCGGATATGAGCCCGCAGAAGTGATTGGGAAGACACCGCAGTTTCTTCAGTCCGGCGATACACCGCCGGATGCCTATCTGGGGCTGCGTCAGGATCTGGCCCGCGGCGAGGAGTGGCGCGGCACATTCCGGAACCGGAAGAAAAACGGCGACCTTTACTGGGCGAAGACGGCCATCCTGCCGCTGCGTGACGATGCCGGCACGATCACTCATTTCATCGGTATCGGTGAGGACATCACCGAGCGACGCAAGGCGCGTGACCAGATCCATCGCGCGCAGAAGATGGAAGCGGTCGGACTGCTCGCAAGCGGCGTGGCGCATGACTTCAACAATGTGCTGACGACCATATTGGGGAACGTTCACCTGGCGCGTCTCGATGCGCCGGAAACAGGCGACTTTGCCGAGGAGCTGGAGCAGATCGAGATCGCGTCGAAGCGCGCGCGCAATCTGGTCGGCCAGGTTCTGACGTTCGCACGCCGCCGTCCCGGCGAAGCCATCGCGCTTCGCGTCAAGGACACCGTCGATGAAGTCTCGCACATGATGCGGGCATCGATCCTGCCAAGCATCGCAATTGAAACCGAGATCGAGGACAGCGATCTTTCCGTCCAGGCCGATCCGACCCGGCTGCACCAGGTGATCATGAACCTTTGCTCCAACGCGGCCGAGGCTATCGGTGCAGATGAGGGAACGATTACAATCCGCGCGTCCCGCGAACTGGCAGCGGAGGGGGTCGCCAACCGGATCAGAATGACGGTCAGCGATGACGGACCCGGAATCCCGGAAGACGTCCGGAGGCAGATCTTCGATCCCTTCTTCACGACCAAGCAGGCAGGCAAGGGCACGGGGCTCGGGCTCTCGGTGGCGGCCAATCTTGTTGCTGAAATGAATGGCCAGATTTCCGTCGACAGCACCCCGGGCAAAGGCACGACGTTCGAAATCCTCCTTCCCGAGGTCGACGCGGCGGACCAGCCATCACCGCAGATCGAAGTTCCGGCGCGGGGCGAAGGAACCGTGCTTCTGATCGACGACGAACCCGAAGTGGTCGCGACCTGTGCAAAGATTCTCCGCCGCCTCAATTACGAAGTCGACGTGTTTACGGATCCCCACGCCGCTCTCGAGGAATTCGAGGCCGAACCCGGTCGTTACTCTCTGGTGATGACCGACTTCGTGATGCCCGAAATGAACGGCGAACAGGTTTGCCGCGCGATCAGGGACCTTCGCCCCGACTGTCCGATCATCATCTATTCCGCCTATCAGCCGGCGACCCTGGACCTTGCACAGCTTGAACCGATCCAGCTCCTCGAGAAGCCCATCGATCCATCACAACTTGCGCGCACAGTGAACGGTCTGGTCAACCGTGAGTCTGCCTCCTGACTCATTTCGTTACACCCCGTTACAAAACTTCATAACTCTCCGCTTGCTGCGAAATAGTGGCGTTACATCCCATTCCTATACTCCTGCCGAAAACGGGCGGTCTTCGCATCTAGCGAGCCGGATTGGCATGCCGTCCGATTGTGTCCGAACGCAGGAGGGGATGTCTCATGGCAATTTATCCGTCAGGTCCGGGCCGCCGCAAAACCGCAGCTGCTTTGCTGGGGTCCGCCTTACTGACAATTGCTTTAACAGCAGGGCCGGCCAAGGCCGAGGGCTTCGGGCCCGTCAAACCAATTGAGGTGAAGAAGGAACTGGCGGCGCTCGGCAAGCGCTTGTTCTACGATCCCAGGATTTCAGGCGACACAACCCTGTCCTGTTCGTCCTGTCATCAGCCCGACAAGGGTTTTTCCGACGGTCAGGCACTTTCGGACGCCTATAGCGGCGCACTGCATTTCCGCAACACACCCACACTCGCCAACGTCGGCCATCGCGCTGCATGGATGCATGACGGTCGCCTTGGCACCAATCTCAATGACGTGACCCGCGAGATGATCACCGAGACCTACCTGATGAACATGGACATGCGTGTCATGCAGGAGCGTCTCAAGCAGGATCCCGCCTATGTGAAGATGTTCAAGGCCGCCGGCCTTGGCGAGCCTTCGAACGGCGGAGCCAGAAAGGCGATCCAGAACTTCCTCAAGACGATCACGTCCAAGGGTGCACCGTTCGACACCGGCAAGATGTCGGCCGCTGCTCAGAGAGGTTTTGGCCTTTTCAAGGGCAAGGCGGGCTGTGCCGCCTGCCATTCGGGCAACCGGTTCACGGATGACAAGCCCTACAACACCGGTGTGCCGGACAATCCGGACATCTGGGCGGATCCGCTGCGGCATATCACGTACGTCACTTACGCCAAGTTCATGGGTGTCGAGAACTACATGAACGTCCGCCGCGATCTGGGTGCTTTCGTCCGCACCCATCAGCGAGGCTCGGAGGGCAAGTTCAAGACGCCCACCCTGCGCGAACTGACCTACACGGCGCCTTACATGCACAACGGCATGCTCAAGACGCTGGAGGAAGTGGTCGACTTCTATGACCGGGGCGGCGGCGATCATCCGAACAAGGATCAGCGCCTCAAACCCCTGAACCTGATCGCAAGCGAAAAGAAGGATCTGGTGGAGTTCCTCAAGGCGCTCTCCGGCGAAAGCTTCGACCGGGACGAATATGTCTGGCGGCAGGAGATTCCTTCCGATTATCCGGTCATCGAAAACTGGCGCAAGGCCAAGAACTAGGGAGCATGGCGATGAAAGACATGAAACTCGGTTCCGTTACCCTGGCTCTGGCGCTGGCTGGCGGACTCTCCTTCACCGCAACCGCGGACGCTCAGTCGAACGACCGGCCGTCCACGCTTGCTCCGCTCGAGAAACCGTCGGAGCCGCCGGACAATATCGGCACCCCGGCCAAGATTGAACTCGGCAAGATGCTGTTCTTCGATCCCCGGCTCTCCGGCAATGCGGCCATGCCGTGCTCGGCCTGTCACCTGCCGGATGCGGGCTGGGATTTCCCGGACAAGATCTCTCTCGGTTATCCCGGCACGGCCCACTGGCGGAACAGCCAGACCGTGATCAACTCGGCCTATTACAAGAGGCTGTTCTGGGCCGGGGCCTCCAAGTCGCTTGAAGGCCAGGCCCGCTCCGCTGCGCGCGGCGCGGTGGCCGGAAACGGCGAGGATGACATGATGGAGGCGCGTCTGGCCTTCGTTCCGGAATACCGGAAGCGGTTCCGCGAAGTTTTCGGCGATCGCTGGCCACGCATCCGCAACGCCTATCGCGCCATCGCTGCGTATGAACGCACGCTCGTGCAGCTGGACACGCCGTTCGACAAGTTTATGCGCGGTGACGACGGGGCGCTGAACGATGCGCAGAAACGCGGACTCAAGCTGTTCACGGGCAAGGCCGGCTGCGATCAGTGCCACAACGGGGCGCTGCTCTCCAACGAGAAATACTACAACCTCGGCGTTCCGGCTTATGACGGCTGGAAAACAGATGCCCTGGCCCAGATTACGTTCCGGTTTGAGCTCTACGCCAAAGGCGTGACCCAAGAGAAGTACCGCAAGTGGAAGGATGACCCGGGCCTCTATTTCCGCACCAAACAGGATGCCGACCTCGGCAAGTTCCGGGTGCCGAGCCTGCGGTACACCAAGTACACCGCGCCTTACATGCACAACGGGATGCTGGCGACGCTCAAGGATGTGGTTGCCTTCTACAACAAGGGCGGCGGCAAGAACGACTGGTCGGCGACAAAGACCAAGCTGATCAAGCCGCTCAATCTCAGCGCCGCCGAACAGTCCGATCTGGTTGCGTTTGTGGAATCGCTCAGCGGACCGAGGATCACCATCGAAGAACCCGATTTGCCTGACTACGCGCCGCTTCCGGCGCCGGCCAGCAACTAGGCTTCAGGGAGTGACAAGCAATGACAACGAATGATCTCCAGACCCAAGCGCCGGCTTCGAAGCCGGCCGAGGAAAAGGGCCACGGCCAGTCGTCGTGCCTTATGAATCGCCGCGACTTCCTGCTCACCTCTGGCATCGCCACCTTTACGGTCATGGTTGCAGTCAAGGGGCTCCCGGCTGCGGCGTCGCCCGCTGTCGTCGCCACCTATCCGCGCAAGCTGATCGGCAAGCTTTCGGAGCTCAAGGTCGACGAGCCGGTGGACTTCACCTATCCGGACGACAAGACCTATTCGGAATCGATCCTGGTGAAGCTGGGCACGGAAGCCGGCGGCGGTATCGGCCCGGCCAAGGATGTGGTCGCCTTCAACTATACCTGCACCCACCAGGGTGGGCCGCTCCAGGGCACGTATCAGGCAGCCGACAAGGCGCTTGGCCCCTGCCCTCTGCACCTGACCACGTTCGACCTCACGCGCTTCGGCATCTTCATTTCCGGTCAGGCCTACCAGAGCCTGCCGCAGGTGCTGCTGGAGCTTGATGGCGACGACATCTATGCCGTCGGCATGTTCGGCCTGATCTACGGCCGTTTCGACAATCTGCAAGCCTAAAGGGAGGGCCCCATGGCAACGCCATATTACATTCCGCGGACAAACATTCCGCTTCCTCCCAAGGATGCGGACGTCATCTCCACCGCCTGCGACTATTGCATCGTCGCCTGCGGCTACAAGGTGTACCGCTGGCCGGTGCGGGGCGGCAAGGTCGGCGGACCAAAGGCCGATCAGAATGCCTTTGATACCGACTTCCCGGTGGATCCGCTCGGCCCTTGGGTCGCTCCGAACCAGTACAACATCGTGCTGCACAACAACGAGCCGCACCATGTGATCATCATCCCGGACAAGGACGCCAAGCACGTCAATATCGACGGCAACTCTTCGATCCGTGGCGGCGCAATCGCGCAGAAGGTCTACAATCCGCAGACCCCGACCCGTGATCGCCTGAAGTCGCCGATGGTGCGCATGTTCGGTGTTCTGATGCCCGTGCCCTGGGATTTTGCCCTCGACATCGCCGCCGAGACCATCAAGCACGTTATCGATGTACACGGCACCAACGCCTACGGCATGAAGACGTTCTCCTATGGCTTCATGGAGAACACTTACGCGATCTCGAAATTCGCACTCAGGCACATCAATACGGCGAACTTCACGTTCCACGACACACCATCCGACGTGACGTCAACACCGGGTTTCCGGGATGCGGGTTTCGACAACTTCGGTCCAGCCTATGAAGACTGGCGCGACGCCGAAACGCTGCTGATGTGCGGCACGGACCCCTACGAGTCCAAAACGATCCTGTTTACGGACTGGATCATGCCGGGCATCCAGAACGGCCAGAAAGCGATCTTCCTGCTGCCCCGCAGGACCGCCGGCGTGGCCTATGCGGAGAAGAATGGCGGGCTCCTGCTCGACATCCTGCCCGGCACGGACTTGCCGGTCGTACTCGCGATTGCCCGCGTGATCGTCGAGAACGGCTGGGAAGACGCCGAGTGGATCAAGAACTGGGTCAACGACAAATGGGGCTCGTCATCGGGCTTCGGCCAGGGCACGCGCAACACGCCGTGGCAGTGGCGCACGACGTGGGGCAAGTTCCAGACGGCTGGCTTCGAGGACTGGAAGAAATGGCTGCTGGCCCAGGACTATTCCAAGCCCGAGGTTGCAGCAGAGATCGCCCAGATCGACGTCAACAAGATCCGGACAGCGGCTGAATGGATGGCCAAGCCGCGCAACGGCAAACGTCCGAAGACCTCGATCATGATCGAAAAGGGCTTCTACTGGTCCAACAATACCGGCAACACCCAGGCGATTTCGGCGCTCGGAATCATCTGCGGAGCCGGCGGGCGCCCAGGACAGGTCATCGGGCGAGCTGGCGGACACCAGAGAGGCGGACTTCGCGGCGGCAAGTACCCGCGCAACAAGTCTCCCGAGAAGCTTCCCGGACGGCGCCGGCGCGCGCTCGACACCGACCGGTATCTGATCTCGGGCCATACAAGGCTTGCCCATGTGATCGGCAATACCTGGATCCAGTCCATGTGCGGCAGCCAGGGCCTGGCGCAGCGCTTCAACGAGCTGACTGTCCAGAACCCGAATCAGATCATGTCATTCGACAAGGACGACATCATCGACACGCTGAAGAAGCGGGCCGACTCTGGCGGTATGGTCGTCTTCGATCAGGACATCTACCTGGTCGACCCGATCGGCGCGCGGTTTGCCGATATCGTCTTCCCTGCCGCAGGCTGGGGCGAGGATACGTTCACTCGCGCGAATGGCGAGCGGCGCATCCGGCTCTATCCGAAGTTCTATGATGCTCCGGGCGAGGCGAAGCCCGACTGGTGGATCATGGCGCAACTCGGCAAGCGCATGGGCTTCGACGGATTCGACTGGGAGAATTCCAACGACGTACTCGAGGAAGCCGCGCGGAATTCACGCGGCAGCCGCAAGGACTTCTTCATGGTCAAGGTCGCTGCCCAGCGCGAGGGCAAGACCCTGCACGAGAAGTTCGCCGAGTTCGGTACGGACGGCATCCAGGGCCCTGTCTTCATGAAGGCCGACGGTTCGCTGGAAGGCTGGAAGCGGCTCCACGACACGACGGCAAAGCTTCCGGAAGACGGTCCGGCAGGCGCAAACGTGTTCAGCAAGAACCTGACCCGCTTCAAGTCCCAGACCGGCAAGTGCAACATCCAGAAAGCACCTTGGTCGCTTTTTTCGGACTACTGGGAGTGGCTCAAGCCGCGCGAGGACGAACTGTGGGTTACCTCGGGCCGCATCAATGAACGGTGGCAGTCCGGCTATGACGACCGGCGGCGCCCGTACATCGTGCAACGCTGGCCGGAGAACTGGGTCGAAATGCACCCGGATGACGCCAAGACGCGGGGCATCGAGTCGGGAGACTACGTCATGCTGTTCTCTGACCGGATCCCCGAGCAGGTGGATACCATCGTCGGGGTGGAAGGCGACGACTTCCAGTTCACCAAGTTGCTGGAAAACGGCCATATCCGGCTCTCACGGGGCGCGATCACGGCCGTGGTCATCGTCACGCCCGCCGTGAAAAAGGGCGTTGCCTATATGGACTTCCTGCATACGTCGCAGCCGGCCAATGCTCTTGCGGGCCGCGTCGTCGACTGGATCAGCGGCAACTACAACTACAAGATGGGTATCGGCAAGGTGAAGAAGATCGGGGTCTCTCCCTACAAGAATGACTTCCGTTCCATGTCCTTCGCCAGACGCGACATCGCCTGACACCTGACACTCACGGGGATCCCGCAGTCTGCGGGGTCCCTGATAAACTCCCCCTAAGAGAACCGAGGTGGCACTGCCATGAATGCCCCGGAACCTACATTCATGCGACCGGAAATGACACGCAAGGCAACGCGAGAAGAAGTGGCAAAGGCTCTGTCCGCTGTGCTGACATCAGGCAACGAGCTTGAAAAATGTCTTGCGGCACAGGGCCTTGGCAAAATCGGCTCAGCCACGGCTGAAGATGTCCTGATCGCCGCATTGCGCGATCCGGACGAAGATGTACGCATTGATGCCGCTGCGGCAATTGCAGCGCTCGATATCGATGCCGCCGTGCCGGTCATGATTGAAAACATTGCGCAGGATCCGACGGTTGACGGGAAACTTGCCGTGATCGAGGCGGCCGGTCTTCTCGATGCGAAAGAGGCCGTCCCACTGCTGCGCAAGCTGGTCCGGGATCTGGCCGAGGACGATGTCGCCTGGGACGAACAGGCCATGGCAGAGAGCGGGGCGGACGACTGGTTGGAAATTCAGCTGAAATCGGTCGAGGCGCTTGGGCGTATCGGTGCCCCGGAAGCCGTGGGCGACATTCGCGTCGCGATGGAAGACGAATTCGGCCAGGATCTGATCAGGCAGGGACTTACGGCCCTTGCCACAATGGGCCCGGACGGAATGGCGGTTGTCATGACCTATCTCGGGTCTGACGTCGACCGGCACAGGCGGATCGCAACTTCGGTTCTGTCCAAATGCGCAGGTTCTTCCCTGGCCGGCGTCGCGGCAAAACTCCTGAAGGATCAGGACCCTCAAGTCCGTCTCCTCGCTCTCGAAAGCCTGGAGAACGATAATCCGCATCTGGAAGCCTGCACTGACGACATCAACGAAACCGTCAGGGCTGCCGCTGCCGTAAGGCTCGTGGCACAGAATCCCCTGCGGCTTGAATCCTTTCTCGACGACAAGAGCGATACGGTACGTGCCGCAGCGATGAAGAGCTACTCGAATGCGGAGAACCGACCGAGCATCGACGGCCTCGTCGAACGGCTGAAGGGCTGGCTCGATCACGACTCTCCGGCGCTTGCAAAAGCCGCGGCGGAGACTTTGCCAAAGATTGCGCCCGAAGAGTGCGCGGAACCGCTCCGGGCCCTCGCCGTGCGCCGCGGCGCGGAGGGCATGGTCAGGCGTGCAGCGATCAAGGCACTGGCTGGCCTGGACCCCCAGAGCACGATCGAAACACTGGTCAATATCGCGCGAGACCCACTGCGGCCGATCCGGCTGGAAGCGGTCGGCGGATTGGCACAGATTGCCAAAACTGCTGATCCGGAAGACCGGATTAGAGCAGGCCGGATCTTGCTCTCAGCCCTCGCCGGGTCGCTGGTTCTGCCGCCTGAAGAAGATGCCGAGGAAGAAAGCCAAGACGCAGCCGCCGCAAACACCGAGACGTTCGGCGGGCGTGCCGCGAAGGAAGACGACGTCGCGAGCACACGCCGGATCCGGATAGACCGGGACGGTAACATCGTGCCGCAGGAAACCGTGGAAGATGCCGGGAACGCGGAGACCGCCGGCCCGGAAGATGGCGATCCAGTCGACGACGACCGGTTCCCTGTGTCGACACTCGATGCATTGCAGGACGGACTCACCGGTCCTGCGGCCGAAGCTGCCGGCGACGGACTGAAGCTCACCGAACAGGACCTCAGTTTTCTCGAGCTGGCGCAAGGACGCAAGGGCAAGCGGATCCTGTCGCCGGAAAAGGCAACGCCGGCCCACACTGACGTCCGCATTCTTGCGGCCCGCACGCTCGGCGACATTCCGTCGAGAGAGGTCGTCGATGCTCTCGTGGCAGCGCTCGGCGATACGGATGACGAACTTCGGCGTGCCGCAGCCGCGGCGCTGACGTCGCAGCTGGCAACGCCGGACACCCTGCGCGAAGACACCATCCCGGATTTTGCGCGGCACCTCGCTGACAAGGATGCGACAGTCAGACTCTGGCTCACGCGCGCAGCCGCCAACGCAAGGACGACTGCGTTGCTCGACGCGCTGCGTTCAAGGCTCGATGATGATGATCCGGTCGTCCGAGCCGAAGCGGTGATTGGCGTATCGCGCAGTGACGACACTTTCGATCCCAGCTCGTTCCTTCATGATGACAACATGACGGTCAGGCAGTGTGCCGGCCGGGCTCTTGTCGAGCGTTCCGGTTCTGATGCCTGCAGCGCGCTGATCGAACTCGCCTTCGGAAATGGCGGAGTCGACAGATTGGAAGCTGCGCGTCTGCTGCTGAAGGCAGATCCTGAAGCGGCGAGTGCCATTGTGATCGACCGGTTGAACGATGCCGCGACTGCGCTTGAGCGACGGGTCGCAATCGAGGTGCTGTCAGAGTTGCACGCGGTCTCCTGATCAGGACGGAGTCCCTGTCGCGCCTACTGTCTCGACCAGATAAAAGCGGGCCGTTTCCTTCACGATGCTCGAATGCACGGCAACATGCACGCTGTGCAACGGTTCCTCATCGGCCATGACATAGGCGAAACAGGCGTCGGCGCGTTCTCTGTCGGTAAAGCTGATCGAAATGAAACACGCCGTCTCGGGCGGCGTGTTGTCGTATCCCGTGTGCGGCATACGCCGCGCCAACGACCATAAGATCACGAACCCCATATCCTGGAGGTGCCCGCAAAAAGCATCGAAGGCTTGTGCGAATTCCGCTACAGCTTTGCCTTCCGCCAGATCGAAGTTTCCATGCAGTTCAATTGTCATCGCTGCCTCTGCAATTCCGGCTTCCAACCCTGCAACAAATGATACTCTCCACACCGCAACAAGACGGATCTGCCAACTGGTCCAGAATGCATAAGGGCGTCTTTCATGGATATCAGGAATGCGACAGGTGAAGACCTTGAAACGCTCTCGCGGCTGCTGCTCGATATGGAGGTGCATTACGAGGGCGACGCCGCAATAGACCTGGACACGGCGCGCGAGCGGGCCGCGGTTGCGCTTGGCGCAGATCATTCAGCTTTGATCCTTCTGGCCCTGGACCCCGAGGCGGTGGGCTTCGTTTCGATCTACCCCACCTTCCCCGGCAAGGACCTGAAAATGGCCTGGTACCTGAAGGAGCTCTACGTGGCGAGTTGGGCCCGCGGCCGGGGTACCGGAGAGAAACTGATGCGCCGCGCCGCCGAGGAGGTCATTGCCCGCGGGGGCGAACGCATCGACTTCACCACCGACATCCAGAATGATGGCGCGCAGAAGCTTTATGACCGGCTGGGAGCGACGCGGGTTTCGAAGGTTTTCTACCGCTATTCCGGCGATGATCTGAAAGGGTTGGCCCGAAGCGATCCCGAATGAGCCGACGCGCCGCGCCCCGGTGGCTCGATGAGAGAATTGTCACAGTGTGCGGCTCGATCGGTACATAGACTAATCAATGCGCTGGAGATTTCCTCAAGCGCCGACGCTCAGAAACACAGACAGGGAGTGCGCCTATGTTCCTGAAAACAATCGATGAAAACGAGGCCACCGGGCGTATCGCGGAGATCTATGCTGAGGAAAAAGAAGCGGTCGGCTTCGTGATGTCCGCAACAGCCTGCTGGACCACGCGCCCCGACATGCTTCCATTGTGGGAAGATTTCTACGGCGCGATCAGGGGAAACTTTTCGCTGCCGTCCAGGGACTGGCGCCTGATTACATTTGTCGCCGCGCGGCATGTGCCGTCGACCTACTGCTCAATGGTCTACGGCAAGCAACTCTCCAAGGATCTCGGATCGAAGGACAGTGTTCTGGCGCTGCGACGCGACTTCCGCTCAGCGGGCCTGAGCGAACGCGACACCGTCATGCTCGAATATGCCGACAAGATCGCCAACGACGCTTCAAAGGTGACACAGGACGACATCGACGGCCTTCGCAGCGCCGGCTTCTCCGATATCCAGATCGCCGACATAGCGCTGTGCGCCTCGATCCGGTGTTTCTTCGCCCGCTACGTCGATGCCACCGGCGCCACGCCTGAGGCCGATTTCATCGATGAGGACAACGTATTCCGTGACGCCATGGCGGTCGGCCGCAAGGTGTGAGTGCATTTGCAGAGCGGTCACGCCGCTCCAAGCCTTGACGCCTCCGTGTCAAATCAGGGTTTCAGAGCGATCATTCCGGCACCGGCAATCATTGCCATTCCGGCGAGCGTCGTTCCCGTCGGCGGTTCGGCAAAGATAATCAGGCTCCAGAGTGCTGCAAAGACGAGGTAGCTGTAGTCGAAAGTCGCCACCACAACGGGCGAAGCTGCCTGATAGGCCTGCGCCAAAGTCACGCCGATTGCGACGATGAGCAGCGTCAGCACGCCGATCAACAGGAGCCCGGACGCATCGAGATCCGTCCACGGTCCCAGCAGGAACGGATAGGCGGCCGCCTTCTCCGCCACCGGTCCGTAGAGGCCGATCGCGCCCGTGGCAAACAATCCCGCCAGCAGGAGCGCGACATTGAGCATCAGAGCGAGTGACATCGGTGATTCCTGCGCGCATCTGGTCCGCGTGAGAATTGCTGCCACTGCATAAAAGAAACCGGAGAGAACCGGGAGCAGAGCCAGAGCGGTGAAACTGTCCGTGCCGGGCTGAAGAATAACGAGAACACCCAGGAAGCCCAGAGAAACGGCGAACCACCTGCGCGGCCCTACGGATTCTCCCCCAATCAATACGGACAGCAACGTGATGAAGAGCGGCCCGGTGTAAAACGCCGCCGCCACGACCGCCAGGCTGAGCACCGGCACGGCTGCGTAGATCGACACATACATCAGCACGAGGGCCACGGATCTCAACGCCGCCCAACCGGGGTGAATGGGGATCAACCGCCCTACTCTGCCCGAACTCATACTCAGAGCCGCGAGGACCGGAATGGCCAGAGCCGAGCGAAGAACGAAGACCTGCCACAGCGTCAGCTCGGTGCTGCTGAATTTGATGATCGCATCCTGCAGGGACATCAGAAAAACGGCGATGACAATCATTGCCGCGCCGAATACCGGCCGATCCTGCCGGATCATCGTTGTAACAGCGGACATCACACGACCTCCTTCTTGATCGCAGTCGACGCTAGTCTCGTGTTGTTTATTTGTATATGCTCATTTCTTAAAACATATTTATGAGAAAAATCGAATAATGAAACGACTCGCCCTGGGCGGCCTCGAAGTGTTTCTCGCGATCGCACGACATGGATCGTTCAGCGCCGCGGCGCAGGCACTCGGGATCGGCTCTCCTGCCGTCAGTCATCAGTTGAAATCATTCGAGCAACGCCTTGGCGTTGATCTCTTTTCCAGAACCACCCGTTCGGTGGAATTGACGGCAGCGGGGCACGCGTTGATGGCGCGCGCAGAGCCGGCATTTGCCGAACTTGGCGAGGCCATCGAGGACGCCCGCGGCATTGGCCGCAGCAAGACCGGCACCCTTCGGCTCACCCTTCCCTGGAGCGCATACAAGATTGCCATTGCGCCGGTGCTCGGGGCATTTCAATCCGTCTATCCAGATGTCGAACTAGAGATGTCGTTCAGCGAAGCGCTCATCGACGTTGTTCGCGAGGGCTTTCACGCCGGTATCCGATTAGGCGACCGGCTGACCGATGGGATGATTGCCGTGCGCCTCACGCCGCCTCTGCCTGCCGCCTATTCGGCAGCGCCGTCCTACCTCGACCGGTACGGACGGCCAAAACATCCGCGCGATCTGCTCAGCCACAAATGCATCCGGTACCGCTTCATCAGCGCAAGCCGTCTGGCGGACTGGCAATTCCAGGAGGACGGCCGGGTTTTCACGGTCGATCCCGGTGCCGACCTGACATTTGACGGGTTTCAGGCTGTTACCCAGGCCGCGCGCGCCGGACACGGCATCGGCTGGTCGCTGCGCGGCGTGATCGAAGCCGAAATCGCTTCCGCCGAACTTGAGACAGTGCTCGACGACTACACAATCGAGCACCCGCCGTTCTACCTCTACTATCCCGAACAGAACGGGCGTCTCGAACTGCTGCGCCTGCTGATCGAGTTTCTCAAGTCGGAGCGCCCGATAGAGACGTCCTAAGCCGCCTTGTTGCGGTTTAACTCAAGTCTTGCATCCACCAGCCCGACGATCTCGTCGACCACGTCATTCTGCATGCCAAATTGCGTTGCGATCGTCTTGACCAGACAATCGACCCGTTCAATGTACGGCGCCCCGCCGAACAGGGCCCTGGCCGCGGAAGACGGCTTGGCCAGGCCTGTCGACGCGTTGGCGTACTTTTCGAACGGCACGAGATCCTCCGCTGCCGCGCCGAGCTTCTGGCACAGATTGCCGACCCAGTCGTAGACCCCGCGCGATGTATCGATGTCCGAGTGCACCGCATCCCTGATCGAACGCGCCTCGTTCGGCCCGATACAACGGTAATTGCCTGTCAGCAACATCGACCATTTGGCCATCGGCACATAAAGGGAATCGTGCACCTTGAGCTTCACAGGCAACTCGACCTCTGCTTCGCCCGTGTCAAACCTGATGGCCTCAATATCCGCCTGAAGGGTGCGCAGAAGCGCCGTGTGCTCGTCGGACTCGAAGCGTGACACCTTGAAGTTGGTCGGCAGGCTGACCTGAAGGAAGTTCGGTGCTTCTTCCGGCGGGCGGAAGGCCTGCGGATCGGGGCTCGCGAGCGTGAACAGCGCCGGGTCGAAGTTCTGCCATACACTTGGGTCCGTGTAGCACTTTTTCACCGTGTCGATATCAAATCCCGGGATGCGCGCGAGATAAGTGATGGGCGGCATGTTCATGATGGACATGCAGGGCACCCGCGCTCGCGCCACCCGATCCAGCAGTTCGCGAACGCCCGGCAGCCGGTATTGCGGCTCCTGCATCGCCAGAGCAACAAGATCGTATTCGGATGGATCGATCTGATCGGGCGTTGCCGCCGAAAGCGACCCGGCGGCCTGCTTCGACCTGATCTCCACGAGCCCTTCCCTGCCACGTACGGGCATTCTGACGACAGTGCCCTCTGCGTTGATCATCTCGGCCTCGGCGGGAAGGCACGAGAATTTAACCGTGTGGCCGGCCAGTACGAGCTTTGTTGCCAGAAGCGATCCATATGTGGCGCCCATAATCAGGATATCTTGAGGGGTCTCGCTCATCGGACTTCTCCAGTTTCAATATCGAAGCTGGGCCGATCCGCGCAGCAGGCGGGCATTCGGCACACTTCGTTTCCGGGGTACGAAAGCCATTAGCAAATGGACCGGAATAAGTCCGCGATTTTGGAATTACATCCCACATAGTGGGATCACAGATGCGTGTGCTATCGCCCTAAGGCGTTGCGGACCTCGACAACGAGATCTTCGGTCGGTCGATTGCCGTCCAGCCTGTGGACCGGACATGTCATGGTGGAAAGCCACTTTTCATGGCGCGGCAGGCTGCGCCCTTCGCGTGTCCCGTCGTCGTAGTGAGACGCCCATTCGAGGAACTCGCTGCTTTCCTCATGGCGCCAGCCCCCGGACGATATGGCAAGCTCACCGTAGCGCCTGGCCTCGCGTCCGCGCAGCCTGGTCAAACGGACGTCCGTCGGCACGGTCAGGAAGACGATCTCGTCGAGCAGACCGACCACCGGATCGCCCCAGCTTTCAAGCGAGCCGCTGAGAACCCATTCCGCCCGCGGCAGAAACACCTCCTCCATTAGACGCAGCCGCTGGTCGATCGGCCGTTTCTCAGAAAATGACGGATTTGTCGGAAGCCAGTAGTAGTCATCGGTGTCGTGATGCGGAATGGCCAGTTCCGTGGCCAGCGCCCTGCCGAGTGTCGTGACGCCCGCGCCGGACGCCCCCATGATATGAATACGGCATGTCTGCATCTCGCGTTTCTGGCCCAAGGCGTCGCGCGTGTCCAGATGCGGGCCGCAAATGCACGCAACGGAAGTGGACATACTGTAATGAAATCGCCTTCAGACCGCGATGGGACGGTCGAGTATCGGATGCACATTGCCGAAGAGGGCGGGGCAATTGCGGAACTCCGATGGCTGCTCAAGACAGAAGACGAAACGACGATGCCCGCCGAGGAACAGTCTGCCTTTGCGGGACGCTACCTGTCACACTTCGCCGACTGCGAACAGCAGAACGACACCATTCACTGGGTTGCTGCACTCGACGGTACGCTGATCGGTGTGATGACGGTCCGAACCGTGCTCAAGGAGCCTTCTCCGGACAAACCGTCCGGGCGCTGGGGTTATGTGACAAACTGCTTTGTCCGGAAGGACTGGCGGAACCGTGGCCACGGCACGGCACTGCTCACAGCACTGACGAAATGGGCGCGGCAGAGCGGACTTGAGCTTCTGGTTGTCTGGCCGAGCGAACGCAGCAGATCATTGTATCTCCGGGCGGGCTTCACCGGCGACGATGACCCGATGGAACTCGACCTCAGCGAACGCTAAACGACGCCGCGGCACAAACCTGAGCTATGCCAGGGACTCCACCAGGCCCTGCAGTTCGCCCAGATCGGCGAGTTCGTGGAAACGGGGCTCTCCGACGGGTTCGTCCGCATGTTCGATCGCCCAGGTGAGGTCATGCGGCACGAATACGCCCCAGCTGCCCGCCTGCAGCGCGGGAACGACATCGGATTTGAGCGAATTGCCCACCATCATGCCGCGCTCGGCTCCATCACCATATTCCGAGAACACCCGCTCATAGGTCGACGCATTCTTGTCGCTGACGATTTCGACGCCGTCGAAAAGGTCGCCGAGCCCGGACTGGGCAAGCTTGCGCTCCTGATCAAGCAGGTCGCCCTTGGTGATGAGTACGATCCTGTACTGGTCGGCAAGCCCGGTCACCGCCTGCTCAGCGTGCGGCAGGAGTTCAATCGGATGCTGGAGCAATTCGCGGCCGGCCTCGAGTATCTCGTGGATCACGCGCGCAGGAACACGGTCCTCGGTCACTTCGATGGCGGTCTCGATCATCGACAGCGTGAACCCCTTGATGCCGAAGCCGTAGTGGCGGAGGTTCCGCCTCTCGGCCTCCAGCAGACGGGACGCGAGATGATCGGGATCCGCATAATCCACCAGCAGGCCCGCGAACCGCTCCTGCGTGATCTGAAAGAACTGCTCGTTCTGCCAGAGCGTGTCGTCGGCATCGAAGCCAATCGTGGTCAGTTTTTCCGCCATCATTCCGTTCCTTGCGCCGCAGCTCCGGTGGCACTGCTTCGGGCGGCCGGTTTCATGACACAGGAGCCTGCGGATGTCGACGTTCTCGTCGCCAAGCCGGCTTCGCACAAACATTCAAGACAGGCACCTCACGAACATGGTCGATTGCAATCAAGGATCTGGAGAAAGCCATGCTTGGCAAATTGACCATCCTCTGGCTTGCCGCCCTGCCCCTGATGGGAAGTCCGGGGCCCGCGACGCTGAGCCTCGCCGCAATCGGGGCGGCCTACGGCGCACGGCGCGGCTACGGATATCTGGCCGGCATCATTACCGGTACTATCGGCGTCCTTCTCCTGATTGCAACAGGTGTCACAGGTATCATCCTCGCCATCCCGGCCCTTGTCGTGGTGATCACGGTTCTGGCGGCGGCCTACATTCTCTATCTCGCCTACAGAATCGCGACGGCGCCAATTCTTGCGAATGAAAGCAGCGAAAACCGGGCGGTCTCCTTCCCCAGCGGCTTCTTCCTGGCGATAGCCAATCCAAAAGCCTTTGCCGCTATCGGGGCAGTCTATTCGAGTGTCGTTATCATCCCCGAGAACATCACTCTGGACGCGGCGATGAAGATCGCGGCACTCGCTTGCGTAATCGTCGTCGTCAACACCGCCTGGATTCATATGGGTTCGGCATTCTCTTCAGTGCTCAAAGACCCAAGAAAGGGACGCATAGCGAATGTGGTCTTCGCCCTGTTGCTGGTCGTTTCGGTCGTGATGGCGGTCGCGCCGGGCCTCTGACAAAACTCAGAGCTCATGCTCCATCGAACGATAGAAGTCGGCCAGGGTCTTGCCGCGCTCGGGCCTGAAGGGACCGCCATCCCGCGCCACTTCCGCGATCCGGTCAAGCCGGAACATGCGGAAGTCGTTGCGCAGTTCGCACCAGGCGACCAGCGTCCAGACCTTGCCCCAGAACCAAAGGCCGAGCGGCCTTATGGTTCGCTCCGTCGGTGTCTGCGCGGCGTCGAGGTAGGAAATGGCGAGCCTCTGCCGGTCCTCGACCGCCCGCTCGATCTCGTCGATCCGTTGACGCACCTGCTCCGTCATTTCAGGGGCAATGGCGTGGATCTCGACCTGGCCCGCGCGCAGACGCTCGGTATCGGGGAGCACGGTCTCGATCTTGACGAGCGCCTCCTCCGCGGCTCTGGCCATCGCCGCCCCGCCCCACGCGCGGATCAGGCGCGCGCCGGCAACAAGGGCTACAATCTCGTCGCGCGAAAACATCAGCGGCGGAAGGTCGAAGCCTTCCCGCATGATGTAGCCGACACCGGCCTCGCCATCGATCGGAACGCCGGTCGACTGCAGGTCCGCGATGTCGCGATAGATCGTCCGCTCGGAGACCTCAAGCCGCTCGGCAAGCCTTGCGGCGGTGACGAGCCGACCGCCGCGCAGATACTGCACGATCTGGAACAGGCGGTCGGCACGTCGCATGACGCCGGCTTAACGGGAGAAGAGTCCGATGGAGTTGCCATCGGGGTCCTGGCAATAGGCGAAACGCCCTGCAGGAATTGCAATCGGTTCGGAGAGTACCTGTCCGCCTGCGGCCTTCACCCGTTCGAGCGCATCCTCAAGCTTGTCCGGGCTGGCAAGATGCACCGTCGGGCCGCTGCCGTCGGCAGAGGGCTTGCCTGGATAAAGATGCCCGGCGACTCCGCCCGGAGTCGAGGTTGGGAACATGGCCATGGGGTTGGGCCCGGTTTCGTCCTTCTTCATTTCAGTATCGAATACAGTGTTGTAGAAGGCAATTGCCCGGTCGATGTCCGTGACGGGAATCTCCGCCCATACAGTGAAGTGCTCAGGGGAATGGGTCATGATGTCTAACTCCTTCGGGGGACTGTTGAGGCCCGCGATAGTTGCACGGGCTTCCTGACAGCCTCCTGTCAGGAGAACTGGCGGCAGCGAAATTCGGCTGCTCCGGCTATGACGGGCAGCACCACAGGCTATCCGGCCTGGTTCAGTAACTCGTCGATGCGCTGTTCGACCATGTCCACGCCCGAATAACCAAGCATGCCAAGACGGCCGGTGCCGCCCATGATCAGGCACCCCACCATGAAGGTCGCCAGGCCGACCACCTTGCGGTCAGCATCGGACGGCGGCGCACTCACGGCCGTCCGGTAAGCCGCCACCAGCTTCTCGACGATCTGGCGGAGGCGGTCATTCAATTCCTGATCGAGTTCGGGCGTCAGGCCACGGCGGCCCGTCCCGCTGAACAAGTAAAGACCAAGGTCGAGCTCATCGGCGTTTTCGGCATAGTAATTGTAGAAACTGAGGAGTGCCGCTCTGGCTCCGTCCGCACGGGCAGTCTCGATTGCCGCGTCCAGACGCACAAGCGACTCCCGCACAAGCGCTGCGTAGATCGCCTCCTTGCTGTCGAAATGGAGGTAGAGCGTGCCGGCGACATACCCCGCCGCTGCAGCAATCTGGCGCATGGTCGTGTTTTCAAGACCGCGTTCAGCGAACACCTCTCGCGCGGCAGAGAGAATGCGGTCACGCTTGAAGCCGTCAAGCTCGGCCTTGCGCTGCGCGCGCGCACTGTCCCTTGCCGCAACGGTCGCCATCACTCACGCCCCGACGGGATTGCCTGCCCGCTGTCGCGCAGGGCGACCGCCTCGTGGAACCCTTCCGTTTCGCACATCGTCTTGAAGGCCTGCCCCTCCGGTGTGTGGCGCGTGATGCCGTCAAAGACCGTCGCAATCATTTGCGTGTTGGCCAGTCCCATGGCATCGACCGCCTGGTTGATCATCAGCTTCTGCATCATGAGCTGATTCCGGGGCACGCCGGCCATTCGTTGCGCGAGTGCCTCGACGCGATCATCCAGTTCATCAGCCGGTACCGCTTCAAGCACCAGACCCATGCTCTTCGCTTCGGCACCATCGATCAGGTCGCCGGTCAGCAGCATGCGCTTGGCGCGTTCGGGTCCCAGGCGGTAGACCCACATGGCCGTCGTCGGGCAGCCCCAGACCCGTGCCGGCGGATATCCGATCCGGGCATCCTCGGCCATGATCACCATGTCGCACGCCAGCGCGATGTCCGACCCGCCGGCGACAGCGTAACCGTGCACCTTGCACAGCGTGGGCTTGTAACTGCGCCACAAGCTTGTCATGTCGTCCGTGAACCGCTTCATCAGCCGGTAATCCTGCATCGGATCCCAGGGCATGTCCTGACTCAGGGGATGGCTGCCTTCACGCTCGGCGTAGTCCTTGAGGTCATAACCCGCGCAAAACGCCCTGCCCGCGCCGGACATCACGATGACATGGACCTCGTCATCCTCGTTCGCAGCTTCAACTGCGCGGCGGATTTCGCCTGGCGTGTCTTCAGAAATGGCATTCAGCCGTTCAGGCCGGTCCAGCGTGATGCGCGCGATCCGGCCATCCACGCGATAGTTCAGCGTCGAAAACTCCACAATTCACTCCTTTGAAGAAAACATTCATCAAAAAAATGAACAATGTTTATTTTGTTGTCAAGAAGGGGCTAGGTTCCAGCCCTCGGGAAAGTTGACTCAATGCTTTGCATCCCGGGCGGGTCGCCGGTTAAAATCAGCCGCAGTTCGTAAATGACCCGCGCGCAGACCGCCGCCGGTCCTCATTCCGATACAGCACAGACCGACATCACAGACCGCAAGAGGGCTCGATGGAGAAATTCGGCATTGGCCAGCCTGTTCGCCGCTTCGAAGACACCCGCTTCATTACCGGTGCAGGCACGTATACCGACGATATCAATCTCGACGGGCAGTCATTCGGGGTTGTTGTCCGCTCGCCGCATGCCCACGCCCGTATCGTGTCGATTGACACGACAGACGCGGCTGCTGCGCCGGGTGTGCTGGCCGTATTGACCATCGACGACTACAAGGCGGACGGTATCGGCAACCTGTCGGTGCTTGCCCAGATCGAAGCGCAGGTCGGCGTTTTCAAGCCGCCCCGCCCTGCCCTCGCCGATGGCAAGGTGCGTCATGTCGGCGACCAGGTTGCGTTTGTTGTCGCAGAGACCCGGGCGCAGGCCATCGATGCCGCGGAACTGGTCTTCGTCGACTATGAAGATATCGAGCCCGTCATTGACCTCACCCGGGCCCTGGATCAGGAAACACCCAAAGTCTGGGACGACTTCGAGTCGAACCTCGCCTTTCACTTCGAAAAGGGAGACCGGGCGGCGACCGATGCTGTTTTCAATTCGGCTGACCGGGTTGTCGGTGTCGATCTGGTCAACAACCGGGTCGTGCAGGCCGCAATCGAACCGCGTGTCGCGATCGGCGATTACGCTCCGGACGACGAACAGTTCACGCTTACGCTCTCCGGCCAGAGCATCTTCGGCCAGCGTGCCGACCTGGCGAACAATGTCTTCCAGGTGCATCCGGACAAGATCAGGATCGTGGTCCCGGATGTGGGTGGGGGCTTCGGCGCCAAGAATTTCCTCTATCCGGAGTCGGTGCTGGTCCTGTGGGCCGCCCGCCGGCTCGGGCGCCCGGTGAAATGGGTTTCCGACCGTTCGGAAGCCTTTCTGACCGACGTGCACGGCCGCGACCAGGTCACGCGGGCAGAACTCGCACTCGATGCGGAGGGACGGTTTAAGGGGCTCCGCGTCAGCTCGAAGGCGAATATGGGCGGATACCTCTCCGCCATGTCGCCGCTCATCCCGACCAATGCAAGCTGGGTCGTCATGGGCGGGGCCTATGCCATTCCCAGCATCTTCTTCGAAGTGGACGGCGTGTTCACGAACACGGTCCCTGTGGACGCCTATCGTGGCGCCGGGCGTCCTGAGGCGTCTTACATCATCGAGCGCCTGGTCGATATTGCTGCCGCAGAACTGGGCGTTGAAGCCAACGCGCTGCGGCGAAAGAACTTCATCTCGGCGTTCCCGTTCAAGACCGCGTTCGGCCTGACCGTCGATACCGGTATATTCGAACAGAACCTTGACCGTGCGCTCGGCATGGTCGGTGCCGATGGATTTGAGGAGCGGAGAAAAGACGCCCTCGCCCGGGGCAAACTGCGCGGCCTCGGCGTGTCCAGTTACCTCGAAATCACGCTCGGTCCGCCGGCCGAAGCTACGGAGATCCGGTTTGATGACGACGGCGGCGTGACGCTCACCGTTGGTACACACTCGAACGGTCAGGGCCACCAGACGCTCTACACTCAAATGGCCAATGAATATCTCGGCATCCCTCCGGACAAGGTCCGGTTTGTCCAGGCCGATACCGCGCTCGTTGCTTCGGGCGGCGGGCATGGCGGCTCACGGACAACCGGCATGGGCGGAAACTCTATGCTGAAGACGGCAGAGGTCGTGCGCGACAAAGCGAAGGCGCTTGCCGCACACTTCCTCGACGCCGGTGACAGCGACGTGGTCTTCGCCGACGGACTGTTCACGGTGGCAGGAACCAACCGCAGCATGACCATTCTCGAGATCGCCGAGGCTGCGCGCAACGCGGAAGACCTGCCCGGCGACATCGACGCAACACTGACGTCGCGTGAGAGCTACGAACGCGAAGGCTTCAACTTCCCGAACGGCTGCCATGTCGCCGAAGTTGAGATCGACCCGGAGACCGGTGTTACGCGCCTGATCGGTTACGCGATCGTGGACGACTTCGGAACCGTGATGAACCCGCTGCTCGCCGCGGGACAGGCCATGGGCGGGACCGCGCAGGGTATCGGTCAGGCGCTCCTGGAGCACACCGTATTCGACGCGGAGTCCGGTCAGCTGCTTTCCGGCTCATTCATGGACTATACGATCCCCAGGGCAGACGATCTGCCGGACCTGAATATCGAGCTCAACCAGGATGCACCGACGAAGACAAACCCGCTGGGCGCAAAGGGAGCCGGCGAGGCCGGATGCACCGGCGCCCCGTCTGCGATCGTCAACGCTGCAATGGATGCACTCAAGGGCTACGGTATTACGCATCTCGACATGCCGCTGACAGCCGAGAAGCTGTGGCGGGCCATCAAGGACGCCGAAGCGGCCGGAAAATCGGCGGCCTGACAGCAGCGATCGTCCCGGAGTGTGGCAGAAGCACCACCACACGGATCTTTGAACGCATCCCGGGACGGAAATTGACGGCTGCGTCTTGAAGGCGACGCAATGTTCGGGCGATGCTCTTGCAAGATCCGCCAAAACAGGCGGGCGGGAGGAAACATGAGACGACTCATTTCCACTGGCTCCCCAATGGAGCGCCAGGCCGGGTATTCCCGCGCCGTGGTTGATGGTGACTGGATTTTCATCTCGGGCACGACCGGCTACGACTACGAAACCATGGTCATGCCCGACGACGTCGCACAGCAGACCCATAATTGCTTCGCAACAATCCGGAAGGTTCTCGAAGACGCGGATGCGAGCCTGGAAGACGTCGTTCGGATGAACTACATCGTCACCGACCGGAGCTACGTCGACATCGTATTCCCCATTTTCGGCGAGTATCTCGGATTGATCCGCCCGGCCGCAACGCTCATCGTCGCGGGGCTCATAAACGACGACATGAAGATTGAAATCGAGGTCACCGCGCGGCGGCGGCCGGGGGGTGACGTGCGTTGACGCGGCTGCTGCTCGCGATCGCCGTTTTCTTGTGCGGGCAAACGGCGGCGACCGCGGAAATCGAGCCCGAAACCCGCATGATCTCTCTCAGGCATCTCTGGACCGGTGAGCGGCTCAACATCATCTACAAGATCGGCGACCAGTACGACCCCGAAGGGCTGAAACGCATCAACAGGTTCATGCGCGACTGGCGTTGCGACAAGGTCATCGAGATGGATCCCAAGCTCATCGATCTGCTCTGGGAACTGACGCAGGAACTGAAGCCGACCGGGCCGCTCAGGGTGATATCCGGATACCGGTCCCGCGGACTAAACCTCGCCATGAAGCGGCAAGGACGCGGCGTCTCCATCCGCAGCGAACATTCGAACGGGCGGGCGGTCGATGTCGTGTTTCCCGGTGTCAAGGCCGACAAGGTGCGGGAGGCCGCAGCGGCCCGCAATGTCGGCGGCGTCGGCTACTACCCCCACTCCGGACCACCGTTTGTCCATCTGGACACCGGAAAGATCCTGCACTGGACACAGGACGAACCGGACGGGAAAAAGCGCGTGGCCGCAACCAAGGAAGGCAAGCCGCTCGACTGCACGGACAGTTACCAGAAAGGTTGAGAAGGCATCGGCGTTTAAGCGGATTCGGATCCGGCTTTGTCTGAGGCGGACTTCTGCTCGGCGTCCGGTTCCGGCTTCTTTTCGGCGGCTTCACTGCGCCGCAGGTGCCTGTTGTAGCGGTGAATGCTCAGGGGAATGAGTGCCAGATAAGTCAAGCTGACGAGTGTGAGCACTGCCCACGGGTAACTCAGCAGCAATGCCGTGAACATGACCGCAAGGATCAGGATCGGGAGGACGAACTCCCGCTTTACCTTTTGCCCGATCAACTTGCCGGAAAAATTGGGGATCGTGCTGATGGTCAGGAAAGCGACAACCGGCGTGTAGAACAGCGCTGCGGCCGCCAACGTCGGACCTCCCAGCTCCGTGAGAAAACCAACGTACATGGGAAGCATGGCCAGCATCGCACCGGCCGGCGCCGGTGTGCCGGTGAAAAAATTGGCCATCCACGCAGGCCGGTCCGGATCGTCGAGCGCGACGTTGAAACGCGCAAGCCTGAGCGCCATGCAGAGTGCAAGTCCGAGCGCAATGATCCAGCCGAGCGCCTTGAAATCCTGAAGCCCCCACAGATAGAGCACGACAGCGGGGGCAACGCCGAAATTCACAAAGTCCGCCAGCGAGTCCAGTTCCGCGCCGAAACGCGACGTCCCCTTGAGAAACCGGGCGATGCGCCCGTCGAGACCGTCCAGCACCGTCGCGATCAGGATGCAGGCAACCGCCCATTCGAAACGGCCATCAACCGCAAAGCGGATCGCCGTGATGCCGCTGCACAATGCCAGCAATGTGACAACGTTGGGGATCAGCACCCGTATCGGCACCCGGCGAAATCGGCGGCGCTTCTGCCGACGCTCCGCAGCTTCCGGATCGAGAGGCGGGAAAATACTCATATCCGATCATACCAGAAATGGAGGAGGTCGGTTAGATGAGCGCAGTTAACCTTACTCCGTAAACTCCAGCCAATTTGGGGTACCTCTTTCAGCCGCGCCGGGCCTCGCGCGGACCTTCCCCGGACGTCAGATCGGCAATCACCGTTTCACCGGCAATCGCGCGCTGGCCGATGGCGACATGAGGCTCCTTGCCGGGCGGCAGGTAGATGTCGACCCGGCTGCCGAAGCGGATCAGGCCGAACCGCTCACCGACACTCAGGGGCTCGCCTTCCTTGACGAACGTCACGATCCGCCGTGCCACGAGGCCGGCGATCTGGATGACGCCGATCCGGACCTCGTCGGCCATTTCCAGCGTCATCGCGGAGTGCTCGTTATCCTCGCTTGCCTTGTCCAGTTCGGCATTCAGGAACTTGCCCGGCACATAGGTCATGCCGACAATGCGGCCGGCGACCGGGGCGCGGTTCACGTGGCAGTCGAACACATTCATGAAGACGGACACGCGGATTCGCGGTGCCGGCCCGAGGTCGAGTTCAGCGGGTGGCGTCACCTGCTCGATGGCGGAAATTCTGCCGTCCGCAGGACTGATGACCAGCCCTTCGCGCAGAGGTGTCACGCGATCCGGATCGCGGAAGAAATAGGCGCACCAGGCCGTGGCCACCACGCCAATCCATCCGAGCGGATCGGCAATCCAGAACAGGATCAGTGTCACGACGGCAAAAATGCCGACAAATCGATAGCCTTCGCGATGGATCGGCGCAAACACGGATGTGATTGTATCGAGCACGAACGTATTCCTGCTGTTGTCTGACCGCCGGTGACGGGACCGGAGCGACAGTTCGATAGCACATGTTGAACGGTTCGTGTTGGGATATCGGGGTGACAATTCATCCAGTGGAAAACAGGATTCGCGATCATTGACCGCCGGGCACCGGGGCAACCTGGCCTCATGCAAGCACAGAATTGCCCCGGTGCGACCGCCGGACGGGCGGTTTGAATTCAGGCCGGAGCTCCGCGCAGTGTCGTCTCTGCGGTCTGGCTCAAGCCCACAACGGCGAAGACCGCGGCGGAATTGACCCAGTAGTACCAGGCATCGAGCCCGTGAAATCCCAGAACAGTTGGGGCCAGGGCGAATGCGATGGCTACAATCGTGTCGACCGCCAGGTGGCCCTTGAAGGGCAGGACCCGGGCCGCGCTGAACCGGTAATCGGTCAGCAGGCTTGTCACGATCACGGCGGCGCCGGTTGCGACGGCCAGCCACTTGGCGAGTGGGTTTGAACTGCCCAGATCCAGCACGAAGGGCATGGTCAGCAGCGCCACGGCCGCCAGATAATCGACCACGCCATGCATCGTGGGCGTGATGAAGCGAATGCTCATTGCAAATTCTCCAGATAATGCGGCGGAGAGGCGGCCGCGCCAGGTCACCGGCGAGACCGCCCCGCACCGTCAGTTGATTTCAGAAGGAAGCTTGTCTTTCAGGCCCGGCCAGTTGGCTTCGGCCTTCTTGAGCGAGCCGTTCACGTCCTTGTCGAATGCAGCAGCGATATCCCGGTCGAGGTTGAGATAGAGCTTGCCGTCGACGATCTTCCA
This sequence comes from Hyphomicrobiales bacterium, assembly GCA_965198845.1. GTDB lineage: Bacteria > Pseudomonadota > Alphaproteobacteria > Rhizobiales > JAJFHC01 > CBDAQD01. The sequence goes on along the minus strand of CBDAQD010000002.1, from coordinate 2,110,326 downwards.
GTAATTCGGGTTGCCGTCGAACTTGGCGCCAACGGACACGCCATAGGCGCAATACCCGCCGTATGCCGGCTCATACTTGGCCGGGTTTGCCTTGAAGGCATCCAGGTTGGCCTTGGTGGAGAACCGGTAGGTGGCTTCCTTGTAGACGGTGGCGAACCTGGCCTCGCCGCGAATGGGCTTGCCTTTTGTGAAGTAGGCGACAACGTCGTGCCCGTGCACCGCCAGGCCCGGAGCCGGCTTGCCGTCCACGAGGACCAGTCCCGGTGCGGTATTGACCTCCGGTCCGGCCAGCGCCGGCGCCGTTGCGGCCATCGTGAGTCCGGCCAAAATTCCAACAACAGCAATGGATTGCCTGATCATGTTCATCTCCTGTCTGAGAGGGATTTCGAAAGGAGAACATGACCACTGGGTTCGGTATGAATGCTCCGCATCGCGTCCTCCTGTTTTCTGTCGCGGGCCTCATGCCGAAGCGACCTACAGGCGGCATATGATCGTTTTGGGACGATTGCGCAATTCGAAGAGCGAATTACAGGGTAATGCGCAAACTAGTTGGGACGATATGCAAAATTATTGTCGATATTCGGTCGGCGGCACACCGAATCGCTGGGCAAATGCGCGCGTGAACGCCGCCGGCGACTGATAGCCGACCCTGGCCGCGACCTCCTGCACGTTGATCCTCGACTGGCCGAGCAAGACGAGCGCCTGCTGAAGCCGCCAGTCGGCCAGGTACTTCATCGGGCTTTCCCCGATCATGTCCGCGAAGCGTTCCGCGAACCGGCTGCGCGACATGCCCACTTCGGATGCCAGGCTGGCGACGGTCCAGTCGCTGGCGGCATCATTGTGGATCAGTTCGAGTGCCCGGCCGATCTGGCCGTCCGTCATGGCCGACAGGACACGATCAAGTTCCGGGCTCTGTTCGATGCTGGCGCGTACGACTTCGATGAAAAACACTTCTGACAGCCTCGCGATTGCCGTTGAAGCCCCCGGCCCGTGCGCAAAGACCCTGCGCACCACCAGGCGCAGCGTTTCATCGAGAATGGGGTGGCGGGCCCGGTCGGCGGGCGTCATGACCACGGCTTCCGGCAGGGCTCGCAGCAATGGATGATCGGCCCCTTCGGTGAAGCCGAAATGTCCGCAGATCATCTGGGTCGACGCGCCCGGATCGCCGCTACCCAGCACAAAGGTCCCTTCCCCGTCGTAACCGGAGTCCTCGATGACCCGCTCCAGCGGCGCCGACGTCCGGCCCGCACGATCGGAGATGATGTGTTCCTGGCCGCGCGGGATGATGATGAGGTCGCCGGCACCAAGATCGATCTCCCTGCCGGATTTCAGCGTCACATGGCAACGCCCCTGCACCACCAAATGGAACCGCGCAGCCTGCTGGTAGGCCGGCACCGTGATTGCCCAGGGCGGCGAATAGTCGGTCCTGAAATAGAGCGTGGCTCTCAGACGGATGGTCTCGAATATGTCGCTTAGAACATCTTTCATGCAAATCGTCCCGTGTTATGGGACTTTAAGCATAGGTCGCCGCCAACCCGGTTTCAACGGCACACACCAGGATGTGAACCCTGTCGGAGCGGCATCAATCGCGCCCGGCTCAGTTCCTGGCAGGCCGGTCCAGTGCAGCGAGCATACCGCGCACTGCGGCGCGGCCAAGCTCGTGATCCGGATGACCACGGTTCAGCACCGCAATGCCGCGGGTCATGGCCAGGAGCATGGCGCCCATTGCTGCTGCATCCGTGTCCCGCGGCAGCTGGCCGTCACTCACCGCCTTTTGGCAGCGCCCTACAAACGCATCTCTCATTTGTTCAAGACCGTTCTGAATGCGTATCGCGGCAGCGCTGTCGCCGCCCCCGACCTCCATGGCCGCCATGGTTGCAAGACAGCCCTTCGGAACGTCCTTGCTTTCCAGGCGGCCGACGAGCATGTCGAAAAACCCTTCGATGCCCGCCTTGAAATCCTCGTTCTCGAGCTGCGCCATGAGGTTGCCGCTGTAGAGCTCGGCAAAGCGGTCGAGACAGCGGGTATAGAGCTCTTCCTTGCTGCCATAGGCGTTGTAGAGGCTCGACTTGTTGAGCCCGGTCGCCTCTTCCAGGTCCGACACAGATGTCGCCTCATAGCCGTTGCGCCAGAACGCGGTCATCGCCGCGGTCAGCACCTGCGTCTCATCGAACTGTTTTCGGCCACTCATCGTCTGTGCCTCGCAAAAAGGTGAGTGAAAATATCTTGCCATCTTGAAACGTTTGGTTCAAGTTATATCTTGAAACGATCAGTTCAAGATTGCCCCCTCTTACAGGAGCCCTCCCGATGTCAGACTTCTCCATCCACAGCGAAGACAATCACCCCGAACATGCCGCAGAGATTATCGGCACGGTCAAGGCCAAGTACGGCTTCGTTCCGAATCTTCTCGGTGCGCTTTCGGAGTCGCCGGCCGCCGCGCAGGCCTATCTCTCGCTCGGCGAAGCACTGCGGAATTCGTCGTTTACGCCTGAGGAGCGCCACGTCGTCTGGTTCACGATCAATGCCATTCACGAATGCCACTACTGCATGGCCGCGCATACCGGCATCGCCAAGGGCGAGAAGATTTCCGAGGAAGTGATCGAAACGGCGCGTGCCGGCGAGGACTACGCGGATCCGAAACTGCAGGCCCTCAAGGTGTTCACGACCAAGATGGTGCTTGAGCGCGGCTGGGTGGAAAAATCCGACATCGACACGTTCCTGAGCGCCGGTTACACGCAGCGCACGGTTCTCGACGTTATCCTCGCCATCTCGCACAAGGTGCTCTCGAACTACACAAATCACGTGGTCGAAACACCTGTCGATCCCCAGTTCGCAGCCTTCGAATGGGCTCCGGCGCGCCAGGCAGCCGAATAATCCCAACCCAAACATAAAAGCGGCTGCCGGCCTGCGGCGGCAGCCGCACATCGTTCATTCCGCAAGGGGAATCCAGACAATGATCAAGTTCTACTTCCACACCACGCCGAACCCGATGAAGGTGGCGCTCTTTCTCGAGGAGTCCGGCCTCGACTACGAAGTCGTCCCTGTCGATACGCTGAAAGGCGAACAGCACGAGGAAGGCTTCCTCAAGATCAATCCGAACGCCAAGCTTCCGGCCATCGAGGATGACGGGACCCGTGTCTTCGATTCAAACGCCATCCTGCTTTATCTCGGCGAGAAGACCGGCAAGTTCGTAGGCTCGCCGGACAACCGCGGCGAATTGCTTTCCTGGCTGATGTTCATCGCCAGCGGCGTCGGCCCCTACTCCGGCCAGGCCGTGCACTTCCAGCACGCCGCGCCCGAGCAGATCGACTACGCCATCAACCGCTACCGCCGTGAAGCCGAGCGCCACTATGGGATTCTTGATGCTCAACTCGAGGGGCGCGAGTTCTTCCTGGGCAGCGATTACACGATCGTCGACATCGCCGCATGGGGCTGGATCGACCGCGCTGCGGTTGTTCTCGGCGAAGGCGCGCTTGACAGCTACCCGAACCTGAAACGCTGGTTCGAGGGTGTCGACGCGCGGCCGGCAGCATCCCGTGCCAGGGACGTCAGCAAGGGCATCGACTTCAAGACCGAACGCGACGAAGTGGCACTGCGCGCCCTGTTCCCGCAGAACTATGCTGCAGCCTGACGGGCAAAGCTTCGAGATGTTGAGGGGATTACTCCTCCCCTGCGGTGGAACGCGGCAGGCCAAGGCGTGCCGCTTCCTCCGCACTGATACCCTGCTCCATGGTCCGGGCAAGCCGCTCGCGGGCCTCGTCCGCTTCGCGCTGACGGTTCCATAGCCCAGCATAGACACCGTCCTGCTCCAGAAGGCCGGCGTGTGTTCCGCGCTCCACGATCTGCCCGCCGTCGAGCACGATGATCTCATCGGCGTCGACAACCGTTGAAAGCCGGTGCGCGATCACCAGCGTCGTGCGGCTCTCCGATACTTTCTTTAGCGCAGCCTGGATTTCCTGTTCGGTATAGGAGTCGAGCGCCGATGTGGCCTCGTCCAGCACCAGGATCGGCGGCCCTTTCAGGATGGTGCGGGCGATCGCGACGCGCTGCTTTTCACCGCCTGACAGTTTCAGTCCGCGCTCGCCGACAAGTGCTTCATAGCCTTCAGGCAGGGTCTCGATAAAGTCATGGATCTGCGCCATGCGCGCGGCCTCGACAACATCGTCGTCGCTTGCGTCCGGCCGACCGTAACGGATGTTGTAGCGTATCGTGTCATTGAACAGCACCGTGTCCTGCGGAACCATGCCGATCGCCGCCCGCAGGGAACCTTGCGTAATGTCGGCAATATTCTGGCCGTCGACCATGACCGCGCCAGACGTCACTTCATAGAACCTGAACAGCAGCCTGGAGATCGTGGACTTGCCCGCCCCGCTCGGACCGACGATCGCGACCTTGTGGCCTGCAGGCACGGTGAAACTCACGTCTTTTAGGATCGGGCGCTCGGGGTCGTACGAGAAAGAAACGCGTTCGAACCTGATCTCGCCTTCGGAAATCGCCAGCGGCGCGGCATCTTCACGATCCTGAATCTCAGGCTCGACATCGAGCAAGTTGAACATGGTCTCGATATCGACCAGTCCCTGCTTGATGTCGCGGTAGACTGTGCCCAGGAAATTGAGCGGCAGATAAAGCTGGATCAGGAAGGCATTGACCATCACGAACTCACCGACAGTGAGGCGCCCGTCGACAACCCCCTGCCCGGCCATGATCATGCAGATCGTCATGCCGATCGAGAAGATCACAGCCTGCCCGGAGTTGAGGAGCGCCAGCGACGTCATCGTCTTGGTCGCGGCCCGTTCATAAGCCTCCATCGAGCTGTCGAACCGGGTCGTCTCATGCTGCTCGTTGCCGAAATATTTGACGGTCTCGAAGTTCAGAAGGCTGTCGATCGCCTTGGTATTGGCCTCGGTGTCCGCGTCGTTCATCCGGCGCCGGATGCCGATCCGCCATTCCGTCGCGTTGTACGTGAACCAGATGTAGAAGGTCACCGTGACGCCGGTGATCAGCGCGAACCAGATATCGAAGGTGACAGCGAGGATGCCGCACACCAGAGCCAGTTCGACGATCGTTGGGAACGTGTTGAACAATGAATACCGCAGAATGATCTCGATGCCCTTGGTGCCGCGTTCGATAACACGGCTGAGGCCGCCCGTTCGGCGTTCGAGATGAAAACGCAGTGAGAGCTGATGGAGATGCCGGAACGTCCGGATCGCCAGTTCACGCACGGCCTTCTGGCCGACCTTGGCAAACAGGCCGTCCCTGATCTGGGCCAGGACCACCATCATGATGCGCCCGAAACCGTAGGCGATGACCATGAAGACGGGGACCACAAGGACCGCGGCCACAGCGGTCCCTGTCCCGCCTGCCGCTATCTTCGGGGTGAGCGCGTCGACGGCTTCCTTGAAAGCGAACGGCACTGCCACGGTGACCACCTTGCTCGCAACGAGCGCCACCATGGCGAGCACGACCCGCAGCCTCAGATCCGGACGATCGGCCGGCCAGATGTAAGGCAGGATTCCGCGCAGCGTCTCCAAATGGGACGCGCCCGAACCGGACTGTGATGCCGTTGCGGCCATATGATCGGAATGGGCTGTCATCGAGATCGCGATCGGCGGAGAACTGGCCTGACAATAGATATTATCGGCCGTCCCGAGCGGCCGACCGATAATCCGGATACAGATAGTGCGGCTTTACCGCCAGACCAGACGCCAAGCGGCCCGACCCTGACAATCAATCAGAGCCCTCACCCGGAGTCGGGCATCGGATCGGTGCGTTCCGGCTGGATCGACTCCGGCGGCGTCACCCCCGGCGTCGCGAAGATCTGGCCCGGGTAGATCAGGTTCGGATCGCGGATCTGCGTCTTGTTGGCGTTATAGATTGTCGTGTAGCTCACGCCCTTGCCGTAGATCACGCGCGAGATGTTCCACAGGTTGTTGCCCGGCTGGATGATCACCCGGCCGACGCGCTGGACAACCGCCGTATCCTGATTGGCACCAGCGTTTGTGTCGCTCGCCGCGGCCTGGTCAGTCGATGCGGGCTGCTGGGCCGGCGCGGAAGGTTGTTCCGCCGGCTCCTGCTGGTTCGACAATGCGATCTGCTGGTCCGCCGGCACCTGCATGTCAACACCGTCATCGCTTGCGGACTCCGGTTCTGGCGCGGCGGCAACCGGCTGCTTCTCACCGGTATCAGGCGTTGCAGGAGCAGCTTGTTGCGTCACTGTCTGCGCAGGCTGGTTTTCCGAGGTAGCAGGAGCAGGCGCGGTAGACGTCTCAGGTTCTGCCTTGGCAACCTGCTGAGCCGGTTCCGCGCTTTCAGTCGCTGTAGACGGTTCGGTTGCCGCCGGTGCTGTCTCTGCCTTCTTCGTCGGTTCAGCCGACGGTGGTGCAGGCGGAGCCGGAGGAGCCTCGGCCGTCTCTGTCGCAGGGGCTGTGTCGGTCGTGGCCGCGTTGTTGGCAGCCGAAGTGGATGTCGAGGCGGTTCCTGCGGAGGTACTCTCGGCGGTCTGCGTTGTCGCATCGGTGCTCGACGCGGCCGATGACGGTGCAGCCGGAGCAGCGGGCGCCTGCTGTTCGGCGACCGTCGTTTCGGGCTGCGCGGGCGCAGCAGAGGGTGCCGTTGCCGAGGTTCCGGAATCTGTTCCTGAGGATGCCGTTTCGGTGGTTGTCTTGGCTGCCTCGTCAGACGCCGACTGCGTGGCTGTCCCGCTTTCCGTTGACGGTGCAGTTGTGGAGGCGGCTGTGCCTGCTCCGGACTGAGCGGGCTGCTTGCTCGTTTCAGGGTTCAATGCCGCGACAACAGTCTTGGGATCGACGCGGGTGAAGGGCAATTCGATCCGGGCAGCCACCTGGGATGTCGACGTAAGCTGGTCGACCCGCAGATTGTGATTGCCGGGTTCGATTTCCTTGATGACCCGCAGTTTCCAGGTGCCGGATCCATCCGCCTTGGCGTCTGCAATCGGCTTGTTGTCAACGTAGATCCGCACGGTCTCATCCGGCTGCGCGGTCCCGGTAAAGATCATGTTGCCCTGGTCGTCATAATCCACGGTCTTGAGAGTGAGCGCTCCAGGGCTCTGCACTGCCGGCGCAGTGGTCGCGGCGGGTGCTTTTGGCTCTTCCGGAGTCTTGCTCTCAGGAGCTTCGGCGGTCTCGGGGGCCTTTTCCACTTCCTGCTGGGCAGGCTCAACCGCGGCAACTTTCGTTTCCTCGGTCTTTTCAGGAGTCTCCGTGGCTGTTTCCGTCGTCTGTTCGGGGGTCTTTTCAGGCGCCTGCAGGATCTTGCTGGCCTCGCCCTTCTTGCTGAGGACGATCAGGGGCTTTTCATCCTTGCGGTCCGGCAGCGCGATGGCCACGGATTGGGCCGACTCCACTTTCGTTCCGGATGCCTCCGATTGCAGCGTGACGTTGTGGTTGCCCGACGGCAGCGGCTCGTCGACCACGACAGCCCACTCACCCCGGGAATCCGCGGTCGCGGTTCCGACCGACTTGCCGTTGACGAGCACGTCTACGTCCGCCTTGGGCTCGGCCCGGCCCGCAATGACCGCCGTACCATCCGGCTCGACCCTGACGATGTCGAATGTCGGCGCTTTATCATCCGGAGACTCTGTGGCTGCGTCTGCGGCCTTGGTCTCAGTCTTGGGCTCCGAAGATGCCGGCTGATTTGAAGTCGTTTCCGCGGCCTTGCTTTCGGGCTGTTTGGTTTCGGCGGGCTGCGTTGCGGCAGTCGACGGCTGCTCGGTCTTCGGCTCGTCGGCCTTTTTTGCCGGTTGCTGAGTGGCTGACGGCTGCGTGGCAGCGGATTTGGCTTCAGGCGCCGGCTCGGCTTTCTCGGCCACCTGTGTCTGGCCCCACCAGTTGTATTTGGTCTGCCCCAGCCAGCCGACGATACCCAAGACGACAAGCATAAGCCAAAGTACCAGGATAAAGCCGTTTCTCATCGCCTCGCCACCTTGTTACTGCTCACGAAACTCGGACAGGATCAGGTTTCTTGTTTGATGAATTGCACCGTCCAGCGCGCTCGTTCTACGCACATCAACACTATCTGTCACGAGGAATTTAGGCAATTGCCGGAGCGCCGCAGGCATTAAGCATGACAACTCAAATGCTTGACGGCGGTGCCCTCGAAATGCCAATTCGGGGGCATGAGCGAGATTCGAACAGTATGTGTCTATTGCGGGTCCGGACCCGGTGCAGATCCCGCCTATGCGGAAGCTGCCACGGTGCTCGGGAAGACCATGGCGGACGCCGGCTTGCGCCTCATATACGGGGGCGGAAGCCTTGGATTGATGGGAATTGTGGCACGTTCAGTGCTGGAGGCCGGCGGCCATGTCACCGGCATCATTCCGCAATTCCTGTCGGACAGGGAAAAAATGTTGCGCGACGCCCAGGAGCTCGTCGTGACAGACAATATGCATGAGCGCAAGATGCTCATGTTCGACCGCGCGGATGCTTTTGTTGCTCTGCCAGGCGGCCTCGGAACCCTCGAAGAACTTGTGGAAATGATGACCTGGTACCAGTTGGGTCAGCACAGCAAGCCCATCGTGATCGCCAATATGGTGAACTTCTGGGAGCCGCTGCTCACACTTTTTGAGCATATGCGCGAAGAATTGTTCATCCGGCCCGATCTGGAAGTCAGCTATATGGTCGCCGAGCGCGCGGAGGACATCGTCCCGCTCCTGCTAACCGGCAAGGCGGCCTAGAAGGCGTGAGCACGCGTGCAAACGAAAACAGGCGCGATTCACCTCAGAACATCACCGCACCACCGTTCGGGCTCACGGTCTGACCAGTCATGTAGCTCGCGCCGGGACCGGCCAGAAACCGGACCACGGCGGCAATCTCCTCTGGCCGGCCGACACGGCCCAACGGAACGTCGGATTCCTTTTCACGCCATTCCGGCGACATGCTTTCAAGGCTGAGCATAGGCGTGTCGACCGGACCGGGTGCTACTGTATTGACCAGAATGTCCGGCGCGAACTCGCGGGCAAGCGACCGTGTCATGCCGATCACTCCGGCCTTGGTGGCACAATAGGCCGCAAAGTCCGCACGCCCGAGATAAGCGAGTTCGGACGCAATCGTAATCATGCGCCCCGCTCCTTTGGTTCGCATCATGGCAATGGCGCCCCTGGCGATCAGGAACGTACCGCGCAGGTTCACGGAGACGATGCGGTCGAATTCATCGACGCTCATGTCGAGCAGCCCCCGCTCGACAAGAATGCCCGCACAATTGACTGCAATATCGAGCTGATCCGGATCTTCCCCGATTGCCCGGAAAAGCGCATCAACACTGTCAGCGTCCGAGACATCGCACGTAACCGGACGCGCATTTCCACCGGCCGCGCCAATCGCTGCGAGCGTATCTTCGGTCGTCGAGATGTCCGCCAGCACAACCTCTGCACCGGCGGCAGCGAGTTCGATGGCGCAGGCCGCACCAATGCCGCTCGCCGCACCTGTCACCAGAGCCGTTTTTCCGGCGAGATCGGAGGTCATTGCATCAGCTCTCCGCGATCGACCGTATAGGCCTGGCCTGTAATGTTGTCGGCCGCCTGGGATGCAAGAAATATGTACGTCGCCGCCATGTCCTTTGGCTCCATGAGACCGTCGAGCGCCTGGGCACCAACAATCTCTGTAAGAAGCTCCTCCTCCGAGCGACGTTGTCGCTCTGCCATGTGGGCAAGTGATCGCATGGAGGCTGCCGTCCTGACCCAACCGGGGCATACCGCGTTGACAGAGATGCCGCGTGGCGCAAGCTCCTGCGCCAGGCTGCGAGTCAGACCGATGACGGCATGCTTGGACGCACTGTAGGCACTGAACTCCGCGACAGCGGTCTTGCCCCACATGGAGGCTGTGTTGATGATGCGGCCGCCCGGCCGGATCTTGTCCAGCAGTGCACGTGTGACAGAGAACGTCCCGACGACGTTGATGGTGATGATGTCCCGGAAGATGCGGTCGACATTCTCGTCCAGGTCCGCGATCGGGGTGATGTATTCCAGACCCGCATTGTTGATCAGCACGTCGAGCGATGTAACGCGCTCGGCCATTTCCGCAATCTGATCGGGGTCAGCGATATCGCAGCGCAGACCGGTGACGGCGCGGCCGTAACGTTCACTCAGACGTTCGGCGACGTCGAAGACATCCTCCTCAAGGGCGACGATCGTGAGCTCGACTCCAGCCTCGAGAAATCCTTCCGCAACGCCAAGACCAATGCCGCGATTGGCGCCCGTTATGAGGACCTGTTTGTCACTGACATCGAATGTCATGCGGATTGCTCCTCCGCTGCAGCGTTGCGCCGATACTCTTCCCTGATGATCTTCAGGATGTCGTTCCGCATCTCGAAGAACTCCCTGGAATCCTTTGCCCCGTTCACCCGCTGGTCCAGCGGAATGATGGCGGCGACATCGATCTCCTTGATGATGCGGGCCGGTCTCGCCGAGAAGATGATGATGCGGTGGGCCAGAAGCACTGCCTCCTCGACGTCGTGGGTGACAAAGATCGTCGTCTTGTGTTCCTGGCGATTGATATCCAGCAACTGAAGCTGCAGAAACTCGCGTGTCTGGGCGTCGAGCGCGCCGAACGGCTCGTCCATCAGCAGGACTTCGGGTGCAGAGGCCAGCGTACGGGCAATGGCGACCCGCTGGCGCATGCCGCCGGAAATGCGGTTGGTATAAAAATCGGCGAACTGTGTGAGACCGACCATATCAAGATAGTGGGCGGCGATCGATTCCTTTTCCGTGTCACTCACATCCCTGCGGTAACGCAAGCCGAAGCGGATGTTGTCCCGTACAGTCAGCCAGGGGAAAGACGAATAGGACTGGAAGACCATGCCGCGCCGGCGGTCCGGGCCGTGGAGTTCCTCGCCAGCGAGAAAGACCTGCCCCGAGTTCTGGCGCTCCAGGCCGCCGACGATGCGCATCAGGGTGGTCTTGCCGCAGCCCGACGGACCGAGGAAGGTGATGAGCTCACCCTTGGCGATGTCCAGGGACAGTTCATTGACCACCGGCGTTTCGGTCAGGCCGTCGTCCGACCAGTAGGATTTCGTAATCCCGTCGATTTTGAGCTGCACCGTCATCCGTCCCTACCGGTTGAGATACCTGAACCAGCGCCGGTGCGCGTAGCGGAAGGCCTGATCGGTTAACAGCCCGATTATGCCAATGGCGATGATGCCCGCCATGACCTCGGGGGTCTTCACGAAACGTCGAAGCGACCAGATGACATGTCCGACGCCGGAGCTCGCCGCCACGATCTCGGCCACGATCAGATAGGTCCAGCACCAGCCGAGCGTGATACGCAGGTTGTCGACGATGTTGGGCAATGCGGCCGGCACAATAATATCGCGCATGATCTGGCCCTGCCCTGCGCCCAGAGTAAACCCAGTCTCGATGTATTCGCTGGGGACGCGCTTGGTGTCATCCGTGACCAGGAGGATCAGCTGGAAGAAAGTGCCCATCCACAACACGGCGATTTTCGACGCCTCGCCTACTCCGAACCAGATGACAAGCAACGGCACCAGCGCGGGAACCGGCAGGTAACGCACGAAATCGACAAATGGTTCGACCACCGCGCCCACACCCCTGTAGGTGCTCATGAGAAGACCGAGCGGCAGCGCGATCACGACAGACAGGAGAAAGGCAAACCAGACCCGTCCGACACTGATGGCGATGTCGGTGGTAAAATCATGCTCCAGAAAAAGACGGATGAATGCGCTGACGACGGCGCCCGGTGTCGGCAGGAATTCAGGTCTTATGAGGTGAGCGCTCGCGACCAGTTGCCAGAGCAGCAGAAAACCGATGAAGCCGGCCACGCCCAGTATGAGTTCCGTGCGCCGCGGCAGTGTTCCGCGAAACACAAACATCTTGCCCAACAAATCATAGCCCTCGTGTTGGTCGTCCCCAGCCGTCGCGGATCACAATGATGAGGCAAGCCGGCCGCGGCATGCGTGCGCCGCGGCCGGCCGATCCGTCAGCGTTTGTGGCCGTCGAACAGCTTGGGCATCAGGCTACCATCAACGAAGGGAGAATACTTCAGCGGCTGGTCCTGGAGTCCGAGTTCGATGTTGATCGCATTGAACTCGTCGAACACCTCCTTCAGCTTGCCGGGCGCGTCCTTCGTCGGCATGTAGGCAACGCTCTCCTCGTAATTCGTGTACTTGAGACCGGGCAGCGCTTCCTTCATTTCCTTGGCCGGCACGTTGAACTTGGGCGCGGAAATGGAGATGAACTTGTCGGGATCCTTGTTGAAGAGATCGATGGCCCGGTAAATGCCGCGCAGGAATTTGGCGTATTTTTCCGGGTTTGCATTCAGGTCATCCGTCCGCGCGATGATCACGTCCGTGATGAGCCCTTCATAATCTGCCGATGACAACAGAATATGCGAGCCCTTGCGCGACGTTCCCTTGACGATCGTGCTCATCATCGGCTCCCACGTCGCCACGGCCGCAATGCTCTTGTCCTCAAATACGGCGGCGGAATCGTCGGTCGCGATCAGCTTCATGTTCACGTCCTTGATGCTCTTGCCCTTCTTGGAAAGCGCATACTGAACGAGAACCGTCCCGGGGTGGTTGATCTCGCCGGCGAATGTCTTATCGATCAGGTCGGTGACCGACTTGATATCCGGACCGGCGACAACACCGTCGGCACCCACGGAAACGTCGATCGTCCCGATAATCGTGCCCGGCGTATCCGGCTTGCGCGGACGCGACATTTCCTCGCCGATCGTGCGCATGGTGCAGTCGATCGAGCCGGTCGCCAGTGCAGGCAGAACATTGGCGCGATCGTTGTCGAACGCGGTCGTGACTTCCAGATCTTCCTCGGAGAAATACCCCAGTTCCTGGGCCACAAAGACCGGTGCGAACCCGAACCAGAATGGGAATACGCAGCGGATCTTGTCGGCGGCCTGTGCGCCGGTTGCAGACATCAGAGTAAAGGCGGCAACGGCAACGGCGGCTAGCCACCGCCCGGCCCCTGCAGACGACCGTTTATGCAGTTCGAACATGAAGACATCTCCCTTTTCGCTTGCCCAGCGACCCGGCCGGTCATTCGTTTGGGGGGAAATCGGCCCGGAGCCAGGGTGACCAAAAGCGTTGAGGAAATCTTCAGATCAATAAATATGCAAATTCAGGTGATTACATCGATAAATTGCGATGCATGATTGCGGAGTGGTCAAAGTTTCCGCATCACGCGGCTGAAGCCGCCGCCCTCGCTTCGGCGAGGATGCAGAGGATTTCGTACATCACCGTCGCGCCTGTCAGCGCCGTCATACCACCCACATCGAATGGCGGCGACACCTCGACCACATCCGCACCGACGTAATTCAGGCCACGCAGATCCCGGATCAATGACAGCGCCTGAAGCGTGGTCAGACCGCCGATTTCCGGTGTTCCGGTTCCTGGAGCGTAGACCGGGTCAAGGCTGTCGATATCAAACGTCAGGTAAACAGGAGCGCCCCCCACGATCTCCCGGGCCTCATGGGCGACACCGGCCACCCCCCGGTCGGCCAGTTCCTCTATGAATATGACGCGCATTCCGGCGTCGCGGGAATAATCCCAGCCATCAGAGATGTTCTGCGCGCCGCGAATGCCAATCTGGATTGTTTTTCGGGGATCGATGAGCCCCTCCTCCACGGCCCGGCGGAAAGGCGCGCCGTGGTTGAACTTTGAGCCCTGGAAGCTGTCCCAGGTGTCGGTGTGAGCATCGATGTGGATGAGCGCGACCGGCTCCTTCGCGAGCGCCCGCAGGATCGGGAGACTGATCGAGTGATCACCGCCGACGGCAAGCGGCGTTACGTCTGCCTGTTTCAACATCGTGAAGAATTCGGTGATCTCGCCATGGGCGCTCTCGATGTCGAACGCCTGCGAAAACGGGACATCGCCGACATCCGCGACCCGACACAACTCGTAAGGGTTGACCCGTGTCGCATGATTGATCGCCCGCATCAGCGAGGATTGATTGCGCACTTCGCGCGGTCCGTGACGGGCGCCCGGCCGGTTCGTCAGGGCACCGTCATACGGCACGCCCACCAGGCCGATTTCGACATCTGACAGATCCTGCGCTACCGGCGCGCGCATGAATGTCGCGAGTTGCGTGTAGCGGGGCGCGGACATGTCGGGCTGGCTTGGGGATTTGAAAGTGGTCACGGCATATCCGGTGCTGATCGTTGCATTAGCACTGATCGTGTTGAGGGGCTTACATCGACACAATATAAGATAGAGCAAGAAAGCATCGATGATTATCGAAGGATCGGCTCATGCTGACCTCGGTTTCCAGCCCCGACATGCATCTGCTCCGGGTCTTTATGACCGTTACGGAGGCCGGCGGCTTCTCGGCAGCGCAACTGGTGCTCAATGTCAGCCAGTCCACGATCAGCACCCAGATGGCCGATCTCGAGGCACGGCTCGGCTTCAAACTCTGCCGGCGCGGGCGCAGCGGATTTTCCCTGACTGAAGACGGTCATGTCGTCTACGAGGCCGCCAGGGAATTGTTCAGCGGCTGCGACAAGTTCATTGCGCGCGTCAACGAGCGCCGTGGCACAGTATCCGGAGAACTGAGGATCGCCCTGGCGGACGCTCTGGTCGGGAATCCCGACTTTCCCATCGACCAGATCATCCAGACCCTGCGCGAAAAGATGCCAGAGGTGACGATCGTGCTTTCGGAGGCGGACCCTCTGGCGATCGAACAGCAGGTTCTCGATCAGCGTCTGCATGCGGGCATTCACACCTTCCCCAATCATGCGCCCGGTCTGCGGTATCGAAGACTGTTTGGCGAATGGCAAACCCTGTATTGCGGCCGCCTGCATCCGCTGTTCGAGCGGCCGGACGAGACGATCACCGTGGCCGAACTCGAGGATTTCGATTACGTCGCCAGAACCTATTATGGCGGTACGCTGCAAACGGGCATGCTTCATCCGAAACTCAGCAGCGCCAAATGCACGTCGATGGATGGAACCGCAGCCCTGATCCTTTCCGGGCGCTTTCTCGGGCACCTTCCGCACCAATGTGCCTCACGTTGGCTCGACCAGGGCGAGATGCGTCCGATACATCCGGAGAAACTGTCCTACGAGGCACCGTTCGAGTGCGTACTCGCGGTGGGCACCAGGATCACCCGCTCGCTGGAGATTTTCGAGGAGGTTCTGGTCTCGGAATTTCCCGATCAACCGCGCCGCTGACCGAAGGGGCCGCTCAGTCAGCACACCGCCCGGGCGATGCCCCAACCAGGACTTGGATCTGCTTCTCCGCTAGGCGGTTGCTTTCGACGGCGCAACGGCACCATCACGCTGAAGCTTGTAGGTGATGCTGTCGATCAGAGCCTGGAAAGATGCATCCACGATGTTTGGCGACACGCCCACCGTGAACCAGCGATTGCCCTGCCCGTCGGCTGACTCGATGAGCACCCGCGTGATGGCGTCCGTACCGCCGGTCAGGATCCGCACCTTGTAGTCGACCAACTCGAGATCCTGGATGAAGGGCGAGTAGCGTCCGAGATCCTTGCGCAAGGCCGTGTCGAGTGCATTGACGGGACCGTTGCCTTCGCCGACCGAGAGCAGCGTCTCGCCCTCGACCGTTACCTTGACGGTCGCCTCGGACACCGTGACCAGCTTGCCCAGTGCATTGTGGCGGCGCTCGACCATGACCCGGAAGCTTTCGACTTCGAAGAACTCCGGCACGGTGCCAAGGATACGCTGCGCCAGAAGGCCGAACGACGCATCCGCCCCCTCATAGGCATACCCGATCGCTTCGCGCTCCTTGACCTCGTTCAGCAGCGTGACAATGCGGGGGTCATCCTTGTCCGCGGCAATACCCAGCCGGTCCAGCTCCGCGAGGATATTGGACTTGCCCGCCTGATCCGACACCAGGAGGCGTCTCCGGTTGCCGACGCTCTCCGGCTCGACATGCTCGTAGGTGCGGGGGTCCTTCATGATCGCCGACACGTGGATGCCCGCTTTCGACGCGAACGCGCTCTCGCCCACATAAGCCGCGCTGCGGTCGGGTGCTCGGTTCAGGATCTCGTCGAGAACGTGGGCGACGTGGGTCAGCGTCCGCAGCTGGTCCACCGAAATTCCGGTTTCAAAGCGTTCGGCAAACTCCGACTTGAGCATCAGCGTCGGGATGATCGAGACGAGGTTTGCATTGCCGCACCGCTCGCCGATCCCGTTCAGGGTTCCCTGAATCTGTCTGGCACCCGCGCGGATCGCCTCAAGCGTATTGGCGACTGCATTTTCCGTATCGTTGTGGGTGTGGATACCGAGCTTCTCGCCGGGGATATGCTTCGCAACTTCGCGGACAATCTCGCCCACCTCATGCGGCAAGGTGCCGCCGTTGGTGTCGCAAAGAATGACCCAGCGTGCGCCTTCGTCGATCGCCGCTTTCGCGCAGGCCAGAGCGTATTCGATGTTGGCCTTGTATCCGTCAAAAAAGTGCTCGCAATCGACCATGGCCTCGCGGCCACTGGCAACCACGGCGCGAACGGACTCCGTGATCGACTCGAGATTTTCCTCGTTCGTCACACCCAGAGCGATGTCGACGTGGAAGTCCCAGGATTTCGCCACCAGACAGATGGCGCTGGCCCGGGAGTCCAGAAGTGCCGCCAGACCCGGATCGTTGTCGGCGCTGCGGCCGGCACGCTTTGTCATGCCGAATGCCGTGAATTTCGACTGCTTGAAGCCCGGGTCTTCCGAGAAAAACTCGGTATCGGTCGGGTTGGCGCCCGGATAGCCGCCCTCGATATAGTCGACACCCAGTTCGTCAAGAGCCTGTGCAATCAGGATCTTGTCATGGAGACTGAAATCGATGCCCGGTGCCTGCGTGCCGTCGCGCAGGGTCGTATCGAACAGATATAGCCGTTCCTTGCTCATCGGGTGATCTCCCAGCTGGTGCCTTCGGGCCCGTCCTTTATGGAAACACCCATGTCTTCAAGTTCATCGCGCAAACGGTCGGCCTCGCCGAAGCGCTTGGCCTGCCGCGCCTTGTCACGCGCGGCGATCAGTTCCTCGACCTTTTCCTCGTCAATAATCGCATCGGCCGGCCGCCAGTCGAACCAGTCCTCGGCATTCTGGGTCAGAAGACCCATCATCTGCGCCGACATCTTGAGCGCGTGACGCGAGTGCTCGTCGCCGGACGCCGCCTTGTGGCGCAGATTGTGAAGCTCGCTGATCGCCCGCGGCGTATTGATGTCGTCTTCCATCGCCTCCAGGAAACCGGGAGAAATGAAACCGGGATGGTACTCACGAATATCGGCGGTTAACCGGTACCAGTTGTCCAGCGTCGCGCGCGCGTTCTTGACCGCGGATGCCATCCAGTTCAGCGGCTGCCGGTAATGGGTTGTCAGCATGGTCAGCCGCAGTGCCTCACCCGGCCATTCCTTGAGCAGGTCATTGATGGTGAGGAAATTGCCGAGCGATTTCGACATCTTCTGTCCCTCGACCTGAAGATAGCCGTTGTGCATCCAGTAATTTGCCATCACCCGCGTGCCATGCGCGCAGCAGCTCTGGGCAATCTCGTTCTCGTGGTGGGGGAATGCGAGATCGATGCCGCCGCCATGGATGTCGAATACCTCACCAAGATGCTGCCGCGCCATGGCCGAGCATTCGATGTGCCAGCCGGGACGCCCGAAGCTCCACGGACTCTGCCAGCCTGGCTGATCCGCGCCGGACGGCTTCCAGAGCACGAAATCCATCGGATCTTTCTTGTAGGGTGCGACTTCGATCCGCGCGCCCGCCACCATCTCGTCGGTGCTGCGTCGTGATAGCGACCCGTAATCGGGAAACGACGGTACGTGGAAGAGCACATGACCCTGAGACTCATACGCGTTGCCCGCATCGATGAGTATCTGGATGATTTCGATCATCTGATCGATATGCTGCGTTGCCCGCGGTTCGACGCTCGGTTTCAGGGCCCCGAGCGCCGCGACATCCTCGTGGAACTGCCGCGTGGTTCGCAGCGTGAGTTCCTCAATCGAGATGCCCTCTTCGGCCGCGCGCGCATTGATCTTGTCTTCGACGTCGGTGATGTTCCTGGCATAGACCACGCGGTCATTGCCGTAGATGTGCCGAAGCATCCGGAACAGCACATCGAAAACGATGATCGGACGGGCGTTACCGATATGCGCGTAGTCATAGACGGTCGGGCCGCAGACATACATTCTGACCTTGCGATCGAAAATCGGGACGAAGTCCTCCTTCGAGCGTGTCAGCGTGTTGTACAGTCTCAGTGCCACTGTTCATCCCCTGCCTGGCGCTGGCCGGGTCGTCCTGTCTTTCCTGATTTCGAATGGGGAACGGCCGCGGGCCAGCGTATCTCGCTAGCTGCAGATAATAATGCCGCCGCAAATAATAACGTGCGGTTTATGTGCGTCCGTGATCATCGCCGCGGAGAATGATAGGGATTTGTCCAAGGGTCAAGGCTCAATTGGCTTCAAATTGAACGGTTTAGGCGTCGATCCGCACATCGCTCTCGACCAACAGCCTCAATCGACCCTAATGTTCGCGGATGAATGACAATGCCAATTCGCCTCCGCCACTCGATCGTCTCGCCGACGCGCTCGCTCCGCACGGCCTTTTCCTGCGCGGCAGTTTTCATCCGGACGCCTCGGATGGGACTGCTAGCAACGCCGGTACCGTCATTCTGATCGGCAATGCCGGACCGGACATCTGGCGAGCATTCGCGACCAGCGGACCGCCGGAAGAACTGGCCAAGCTCCATGCCCTTGACCGGTGGACGCGCAAGACCGTCGACGCGATTGCTGAAGACTTCGGATGCGAAGCGGTCTATCCGTTCGACGGACCGCCCTACTCACCGTTCCAGGCCTGGGCAAAACGCTGCGACGATGTGCATTCCTCCCCGCTCGGAATCCTGATCCATCCGCGCTACGGTCTCTGGCACGCCTATCGCGCGGCACTGATCTTTTCCGATAAGCTTGGTCTGCTGACTGCGTCCCGGACCGAAAGCCCGTGCGAAACCTGCATCGACAAACCGTGCCTGAACGGCTGTCCGGTCGGGGCATTCACCAGCGACGGTTATGACGTGGAGGCCTGCGCCGCTCATATCCGTACATCAGAGGGCGCGCCCTGTATGTCCGGAGGGTGCCTCGCGCGCCGCGCCTGCCCGGTCGGCATCGAATACGTCTATCTGCCGGAGCAGGCGCAATTCCACATGACGGCGTTCGAGCGCGCGCGGCCGTCGCTGTGACCGTCAGCCCCGGCCCCGATAGGCGTTGGTGATCGGATAACGGCGGTCGCGGCCGAAGTTCTTCGACGAAATCTTCACGCCGGGTGCAGCTTGCCGCCGCTTGTACTCGGCAATGTAGAGCAGGTGCTGGATGCGCTCGGCCGTCTCTTTTTCGTGGCCGCGCTCGACGATCTCGCTGATCGACATCTCGCCTTCGACGAGGCAACGCAGAATATCGTCGAGCTTGTCGTAGGGCGGCAGGGAGTCCTCGTCTTTCTGATCCTCGCGCAGTTCCGCCGATGGCGGCTTGGTGATGATGTTCTCCGGGATCACGCGGCCTGCCGGCCCGAGGCAATCCTTCGGCAGCAACTGGTTGCGGAAGCGTGCGATGTCGAACACCTGGGTCTTGTAGAGATCCTTGATCGGGTTGAAGCCGCCGTTCATGTCGCCGTAGAGCGTGGCGTACCCCACCGAGACTTCAGACTTGTTGCCGGTCGTCACAACCATCGGTCCGAACTTGTTGGAAACGGCCATCAGGAGCGTGCCGCGGACACGCGACTGGACGTTCTCTTCCGTGACGTCCGGTTCACGCCCGTCGAACAGCGGCCCGAGCGCGTCGGTGAAACCTTCCACGGGTTCGGAGATAGGGACGATATCGTAGCGCACACCGAGCGCTTCGGCACAGGCCTGCGCATCACCGAGGCTCTCTTCGCTGGTGTACTTGTAGGGCATCATGATGCAGTGGACCTTGTCCGGCCCCAGCGCATCCACCGCCATGGCCGCACAGACAGCGGAGTCGATTCCGCCCGAAAGCCCCAGCACGACCCCCGGGAAGCGGTTCTTCTGCACATAGTCGCGCAGACCCTGAACACAGGCGAGGTAGATCGACTCCATGCCTTCCTCGACCAGCACCTTTTCACCGGAAGCGCAGGCCCAGCCGTGGTTCGACTTCGACCACTCGGTCAACGTCACAGCCTCCTGCCAGGCAGGCATCTGGACGGCGAGCGACCGGTCAGCGTTGAGCACGAACGACCCGCCGTCAAACACGACCTCGTCCTGCCCGCCAAGCTGATTGACGTAGGCGACCGGAAGGCTCGTCTCCGTGACGCGCGCAACGACGACGTTCAGGCGCTCGTCCAACTTGTCCATCATATAGGGCGACCCGTTCGGCACCAGCAGCAGTTCCGCACCGGTTTCCTCAAGGCATTCGGTCACCTCGTCGCCCCAGATGTCCTCGCAGATCGGCACGCCAATGCGGACGCCGCGGAAGTCCATCGGTCCCGGCATCGGACCGGGCGCGAACAGGCGCTTTTCGTCGAACACGTCATAGTTCGGAAGGTCCACCTTGTGGCGCACCGTCTTGACCTCGCCGCCGTCCAGCAGGGCGACGGAATTGTGCAGCTTGTCACCGTCGCGCCAGGGCGTGCCGATCAGGACGGCGGGCCCTCCGTCATCGGTGTCTCGTGCAAGATCCTCAACCGCGGCGCGGGCCGCGTCCTGGAAGGCCGGCTTGAGCACCAGGTCCTCGGGCGGATATCCGACGATGAAGAGCTCGCTCAGAACCAGCAGATCGGCATTCTGCCGTGCCGCCTCGGCGCGCGCTGCACGGGCCTTCTCGGCGTTACCGTCAATATCGCCAACCACGGGATTGAGCTGGGCAAGCGAAATTCTCAGGGAATTGGACATGGACTGCCTTCCGGTTCGCCAGGTGGCGTGAGCGGGCCGGAGTTTTAGACCATTTTGCCCGCATTGGAAATATCGGCACGGCGAACCGCCGCCCTTCGGCACACTCGGCTAACCAACGTTCACCGCTCCGTCGGATCGCCAAATTTCGGGTCCCGGCGGCGGGAGTACCCGTCGACCTGTGGCAGATCGTCCTCGAAAGAGATCCAGGGCAGCTTCATTCGCCAATAGGCATGAGCCATCGGCTGAAACCTTTCGGGGTGATCAAGGAACCCGATCGTGACGTAATACTCGTCGGGCAGACCCTCGTCCGTATATCCGATCGAAGTCCCGCAATCGGGGCAGAAGGTCCGGGTGACTCCGCTGGTTTTGGAGAAAGCCCGCGGCTCACCTTTGACAACGCGGTGCTGTTCCGGGCGGTAGCCGACCCAGATGGTAAGCGGACTGCCAATCGCGCGGCGACAGTCGTCATCATGGTCGTAGCAGATCCAGAACGGTTCGCCGCGGAACTCCACCATGATCGCGCCGCAGAAACATGACCCGGTCTCAAGTCTTTCGCTCATCGTCTCTTTCCATCTTGCTGGCGCTGTCGCAGCATCCCTATAGTGCCGACATGACCGCACATCTCCTGCGCAAGGCCAAAGCGGACGATCTGGATCTGCTGCTGCCTCTTGTCGCCGAATATCATGTCTTTGAATCGATCGTCATGTCACCGGACGATCGCCGCCGGGCGGTGGCGCGTCTGCTCGACGATCCCGCGCTCGGCGCGGTCTGGTTCATCGTCAAAGACGGATCACCGATCGGGTACATCGCACTTTGCTACGGATATTCTATCGAATTTGGCGGCCGTGACGCGTTTATCGACGAATTTTACATACTTCCCGGTGTCAGGGGGCAGGGGTTCGGCAAGGCCGCGGTCGACGCCGTCAGGGCAGAGGCCATGGCCGACGGGGTCATTGCGCTTCATCTCGAAGTTGATCACGACAACGCCAGGGCCCGCCGACTCTATGAACACATGGGATTCCAGCCGCGGACGCGGTTTCATCTGATGTCCATGTCACTCGCCGACGCGACCGAATTGGAAGACTAATGCCATAGGGCCGCATCTCGCGGACCGCCATCCGTGACGCGAAAGATTTTCTAGGTGAAATCGGTTTCCGATGGGGCGCCAAGCTGCTGCTTGACGGCGTCAATGTCACCCAGAACCCAGAGTTCGACAATCTGCTGTCCGTCGGTCCGGAAGAACGCCCCTCCGGCCCATTCGATCTCGCGACCCGTCGCATCAACGCCGAAAAACGGTGCCTGGTGGATTCCCCTGAAGGTCATGCGCGCCGCCGCCC
This sequence comes from Hyphomicrobiales bacterium, assembly GCA_965198845.1. GTDB lineage: Bacteria > Pseudomonadota > Alphaproteobacteria > Rhizobiales > JAJFHC01 > CBDAQD01. The sequence continues at coordinate 2,088,157 of CBDAQD010000002.1, read as the reverse complement.
GGTCTCCGGTCTCGATCAGGTCATCGATAATGCAGACGTAGTTATCCAATGCCGCGTGGACGGAACTCATGTAGTCGATAAAACCATCAGGCCCCCGGCGCTCCGGACCCAGCGAGGCCCGAAAACTGAAATCGGCGTGCAGGATTTCGTGCGCAACCCCCTCGTCCTGCTGGTTCCAGACCTTATGATAGAACCGCTCGACAAGTTGCTTTGGTGAGACCGGCATTGGGACCCTCTGCTCGACGTTCCGGAAAAACGCCAAACGCTACACCGTCCCGACCGAAACTGTCACGCGAACTCGATTTCAGATCCGCTCGGCAATGGCCTATGGTTTCGGCATGAGGCAACAGTTGAAGGGCTGGCGTTGGGGCTCTTGCCCTGGACGCATTGGCATTGTCGTGTTCATGCTCGCCGTGCAGGCTTGCGCGGGAGCAAAACCGATCACCGTTTCAGACAATATCTACACGGCTCCGGGCCGGCCTGACGCCATTTTCTCTGCAGTGCTTGAGCGTGCGACAACCTGTTGGCCGCAAAGCGGCGGCGAACTTGCCACACTGTCAATCGTTGGAGAGCCGGTCTCAGACGGCAATGCCCCGATCATCCGCTTGTTCCCTCCGGCACCGGCGGACGCCGCCGCGTCATCCGAGGCGCCAGCACCCGCATTTGCCGTCGAGTTTCGCGCTTCCGGTCAAAGCACTACACTGAGTTTTCCTTCCGCGCCCGAAGACGAAGCACTCGACCGAAAGCTCAAGGACGACGTCCTGCTCTGGGCCAACGGCTCAAGGGCCTGCGGCTAGCGCCGCTGAGCCAGACTGTGCCAATTTTGAACACCTAGGCACATTTGGTTCACGGTGAGTCGCCCATCGGGACATCGGATGTAGCGAAAAACCGCAAATCTCCGCGCAAAGGCCGGCCCACCCCACTTCTGATCACGTGGCACTCACATTGCAGTGAACCCGGTGTGATTAGGGTCACGGCAGTGGTGAATGAAGATTTCAATCCATAACGGAGCGCTCCGCTCCGGCATTTCGATTGATGCAGCGATTCAGCACATCCGCACATTTGTGCGGAGTGTTGGCGCACCTGCATCGAGTCCGTCCGCAGAATCCGCGTCACCGTCCGGAGAAACGGAAGGTCTGAGGCGGGACGCTTCGATGGCGTTCCTGCTGCGGGTAGCAAGCGCGGCCCTGGCCTATTTCTCCCAGGTCGTCCTTGCCCGCATGATGGGCGAGCACAGCTACGGCATATTCGCATTCGCCTGGATCTGGGTGATCATCCTGGTGCGCGCGGTCACTTTCGGATTCGGCGAGTCCGTCGTGCGGTTCGTGCCCAGATATGATGAGCTCGGCATGACAAGCGCGGCGAGCGCATTCCTGCGTTCGGCCCGTTGCCTGGTGCTCGCCGGCAGCGTCACGGTCGCCGTTCTTGGCGCCGTCGTCCTTCAGTTTTCGCCTGCATTCCTGATCGCTGACTACGTCTGGCCGCTCACGCTGGCCATGATCTGTCTGCCCCTGTTTGCAAACCAGGAACTGTATGAAGGCATCGCGCGGGCCAAGGGCTGGAACGTCCTCGCACTCGCCCCGCTCTACTTGCTGCGGCCCGTCCTCATCCTGGTTGCATTCGCAGTGTTCATCCTGGCCGGCAGCGAGGCGACCGTGCAGACGGCGATGCTGGCGGTGATCGCGGCCCTCGTTCTGGCGAACCTCATTCAGGTATTCATGGTCGAACGCAGGTTGCGCCGGCCGGCGAATGAGGCGCGCAAAACCACCGGGCCGACGACGCTGTGGTTCAAGGCCTCGCTTCCCCTGTTCTTGGTTCACTGGTGCGAGGAACTGCTGACCAACACCGACATGATCGTGCTCGGGATGTTTGTCGAACCCGACCAGATGGCGATCTATTTCGCCGCATCAAAGACATTGATCCTGGCTTCGTTTGTTCCCTTCGCCATCGGCGTCGTCATCGGCCGGCGGTTTTCAATGCTCAATGCAGCCGGCGATCACGAAAGCCTCAGGGAGCTGGCGCGGACCGGTGCTTTCTGGACGTTCTGGCCGACCGTTGCCGCGGTGTCGCTCATTCTGCTCTTCGGCTATCCGATGTTGTGGATGTTCGGCCCGGCTTTCGTGGACGGCTATCCGATCCTGATGGTTCTCGGCGCAGGCTTCATCGCGCGTGCTGCTTTTGGCCAGGCGGAAGACCTGCTGATCATGCTGGGCCACCAGCGCCTCAATCTCCTGACCGTCATCGTCGCGTTGGCTGCCAATGTTGTCCTGAACCTGGTTCTGATTCCGCACTTCGGTCTGATCGGCGCCGCAGCCGCAACCAGCGTCACGATGGTTGCCCGCGCCTTTGCGCTTTCGATACTGGCGCGCAGGATTGTCGGGGTCAGCACTGTCGTGCCGCTTCAATTGCCAAGTGTCGGATTGCCCGCGCCCCAGCCGGCAACCCTGCGGGATGGCAAGCCATGAACCGCTCTTCATCCAATCTTCCATCACCTTATGCCACGGCTGCCCGGCCGGCTGACCCGGCGCCGATGGAATTCAAATGGCTCAGTGCTGAAGATCTTGAGCGTAACTACGATCAGTGGCGAGATCTCGCCGAACATGCGGCCAAGCCGAACCCGGACTTCGGCCCCGATATCGTGCTTGCCTATGCCCGGTCGGCAGGTCTCCCGAAAGCTCTGCGGATAGCATCAGTCTGGAGCAATGCCGCTGGTGCGCCCCGCCTCGATGCGCTCGGTTTTTATGTCCGGCAGGACTTCCGGTGGGCGTTGCCCGTAAAGACCTGGGTGAACTGGAACGGTCCGCACTTCGACTCCTCAGAGCCTCTGGTTCGGCGGAGCTGCGATTTGCAGGCCCGGCGCAATCTGTTTGACGGCCTGAGCAATAATCGCCAGGACAAGACACTGATCCTGAGCAAGGGTCAGAGCGGTTCCGCCGACAATCCTATGGACCTTCTCAATCCTGTGCTGGAGCAGGTGCCGATGCTGGACCGGCAGGCAATTGTCAGCAGTTATCAGCGGGCCGCCCTGCTCAGCCACTGGGATCCCGAAAGCTATGTGGCCAAGGGGATCAGCGGGAAATTCAGACAGAACGTCCGCCGATCAATACGCAAGCTGGACTCTCTCGGCGCGCTGCGTTTCGAAACCGTTACGGACGGACGTGATCTGAAACGCGCCGTGCAGGATTTCCTCCTATTGGAGAAGCGAAGCTGGAAGGGACGCCAGGGAACCGCCCTGGCATGCGACCCACAGGACCTGAGCTTCGCCGAACTCGCGCTCAAATCCGGTGGCGCGCCCAAGGTCGCCTGCGATGTCCTCAGTCTTGACGGCAAGGCGATAGCAGCGAATGTCAATCTGATTACCGGCAATTGCCTGTTCGGGTTCAAGTCGGCCTTCGACGACGCCTACCGGAAGTACTCGCCGGGCAACATCTCGCATTACCTCGCTGCGCAGGCGATCCTGAAAGTCGGCACCTTTGTAATGGCTGACAGCTCGTCATTGCCGGGCAATCCGATTGAATCGATCTGGCCTGACCGCGTAATCGTCGGACGGGTGCTGCAGTCGGTGGGCGCGCCACTGCCGCCAAATCAATTCGACCGCTACGTGCAGGCCGAACGCCTCAGGATGAGCATGAAAGCCCGAGCCCGCGACATCTACAATACATTGCGCGGCAGGAAGGTCACCGCCGCCAAGCGAACCTGATCAGGGCAAAACCCACTACCAAGTCTTCCGATACGAATGCACGTCACCTAGCTAAAGCAATAGGCGTCCATTGCCATCACGCCGTAGGTGTAGCTGGAGTGAACGCGCGCGGCGGTTTCCTCATCAGCCGCCCCAAGAGCCACAAAAAACGGCAGCAGGTGCTCCTCGGTCGGATGGTTCTCCTCAGCATAAGGGGCCTGAGAGCGGTAGTTCAGCAGATCGTCAATGGCGCCCGCAGACGCTCTTTCATGCAGCCACTCGCCAAATTCGCGAACCCAGGGAGGCGCTGACGAGTCGGGCCGATAATGGCCCTTGAAGAATTCCTGAAGATTATGGGTGGCCGATCCCGTTCCCATGACGAGGATACCTTCACGCCTAAGCAAGCGTAGGGCCTTGCCCATCTTGTAGTGAAAAGCTGGCCCGTAATCCGGACAAACGGAAAGAGAAACAACGGGGATCTTGGCATCCGGGTAGAGCAGCATGAGTGGCACCCAGGTGCCATGGTCGAATCCCCGCGCCCGGTCTATCGCCGTCTCCATCCCGTTGTCAGTCAGGAGATGAGCGATTTCGCTGGCCAGTGCCGGCTCGCCCGGGGCCCGGTAATAGAGCTGATAGAGCTCAGGCTCGAATCCGCCAAAATCATGCAACGTCGGCGGATAACCGCCCCCGCCGACAGTCGGCTTGTCGGTTTCGTAATGCGCCGAAATTGAAATGATCGCCTTCGGTCGGCCCAGTTTCGCTCCAAATCCGGACAGAAATTCCCGGACCGGCAACTCCTGAATCAGAAGATTCGGGGCACCATGTGAAACGAACAGGCTCGGAAACGGATCCATGCCGTCTTTCGCCCCTCAAACAAATTGCAACTAAGAGATAATGATTACGTAGCGTAAAACAATCCCTGCCGCGCGCAGTTAAACTCAACCATCCCTGCGGCACACCGACGTGTCCCCCCAAGAAAAAGGGCGCGGCCTCAGCCACGCCCTTTCGCATTTGAGTCTCTATAGCTCAATAATTGTATTCGAGGCTCGGATGATAGGCGCGGCCGTGCCGATGGCAACGGATGCGGCTATGGTAGCGCATTCCGCGCGCTTTGTACTCATGATAATGGCACCAGCGACCGCGGCGATGGTACCGTTTATGGAACCTCAAGAGCGGCTTCTTGTAGCCGTCGGTATAGGGGTCATTATCGAACGGATCGTAGCCGGGGCCACGGTCACGATAGTACTGCGCTTCCGACGGACTGGTCTGCGCGACAACGCCTGCTCCGACGACTGCGGCCGCCAACGCGGCCAAAACAAAACTTCTCCTGCCAATTTTCGCGGTCATGCCTGTCTCCTCTTACTTGGCTCGTTCGGACAATTCAGGCAGACGGCTTACCGCGCATGAAAAGCCAGCCCTGTCCAACTCGCGTCCCGCAATTCTGCGATTGGAGCTCACATAAGAGTGAGGCGGCCGGACTTCAATCCGGCCGCCAAATATTGACGCCGCTTTGACGCAAGGCCCGTTCGTCTAACGGACGTGGCGGATACTGCGATGTCTCCAGTTCCGGTGCTTGTGGCAGCGGACATGGCGATGACGCTTTATGCCGCGAACCTTGTAGCGGTGGACGTGGCACCATCTGCCCCGCCGGTAGCGGGACCGCTTGTAGCGATGGCGCGGCTTGTAATAGCGCGGCCGGTAGTAACGGGGACGGTAATAGTAATACGGCCGGTAATAATAGGGCCGGTAATAGGGATAATGGCCGTAATACGGATATCCGTAGCCATAGTAGCCGTGATGATGATACCGCGGCCCGATATAGATGCTGAAGCCGACATCGGCCTTTGCCGGTTTCATGTCGGCGGTGATGGCCGTGACGGCCAGACACACCATTAGTGTGGCCAGGATGATCCGGACCTTGCGTGGCATGAAAGTCATGCGAACCTCCTCGGCAGCGGCAAAAGCCGCACGCCGCAGTCTCTCAACTGCCCCTCTGCGAGAAGGTTAACAAAACCTTTCAGCGATGGAAACTCCGCCCGGAGGCGGGGCACCCTTACGGGCGCCCGCGTTCCCTAAAAGCCGGCAACTGCCGGTGGTGCGAGCGGTGACCGGTCACCGCGCTCGGCCTTCAGGCCTTCCGCGATGAGGAAAGCAAGTTCGAGCGCCTGGGACGCATTGAGACGCGGGTCGCAGTGCGTGTGATAACGAGCTTCCAGATCAGCCTCGGTCACGGCGCGTGCACCGCCGGTGCATTCAGTCACGTTCTGGCCGGTCATCTCGAAATGCACGCCACCGGCGTGCGTGCCCTCTGCGCGATGCACGCTCATGAACTGCCGCACTTCGCGGAGGATCGCATCGAACGGCCGGGTCTTGTAGCCGGTCGAAGCCTTCACGGTGTTGCCGTGCATGGGATCACACGACCAGATCACTGTCCGGCCTTCCGACTTCACTGCACGGACGAGCGCCGGCAGATGCTGTTCGACCTGGTCCGCTCCGAACCGTGCGATGAGCGTAATCCGCCCTGCTTCGTCTTCCGGGTTGAGAATGTCGAGCAGGCGAAGAAGACCGTCCGTGTCGAGTGACGGACCGCATTTCACACCGATCGGGTTCTTGACGCCACGGCAGAATTCAACATGGGCACCGTCCGGCTGACGGGTCCGGTCGCCGATCCAAAGCATGTGGCCGGAGGTGGCATAATTGTCGCCCGACGTCGAGTCGATCCGGGTCAGAGCCTGCTCGTAGCCCAGCAGCAGTGCTTCGTGACTGGTGAAGAAATCCGTTGAACGCAGTTGCGGGACGCTGTCGGGATGGATACCGCAGGCCCTCATGAAGGCCAGCGTTTCCGTGATCCGGTCAGCCAGTTCCTGATAGCGTTCGTTGGCCGGGCTGTCGTTGATGAAGCCGAGCGTCCACTGATGCACATGCTCGAGATTTGCATAACCGCCCTGGGCGAAGGCGCGCAGCAGGTTCAGTGTCGCTGCTGACTGGCGGTAGGCCGCAATCTGTCGCTCCGGATCGGGCGACCGCGATGCTTCGTTGAATTCCATCGCATTGATGATGTCACCGCGATAACTCGGCAGCTCCGAGTCGCCCTGCGTTTCCGTGGGCGCCGAACGCGGCTTGGCGAACTGGCCGGCGATGCGGCCGACCTTCACGACCGGCGACGACGCGGCATAGGTCAGAACGACCGCCATTTGCAGGAACACGCGGAAGAAATCCCTGATGTTGTCGGGCGAGTGCTCCGCAAAGCTCTCCGCGCAGTCTCCACCCTGCAGCAGGAATGCCTCGCCTGCGGCCACTTCGGCGAGCTGGCTCTTGAGAGCCCTGGCCTCACCTGCAAAAACGAGCGGCGGAAAGCCCGAGAGCCTGGCCTCGACATTGTTGAGTGCATCAGCATCCGGATAGTCCGGAACCTGCACGATCGGTTTTCCGCGCCAGCTCTCTGGTGTCCATGCCTCGGCCATTGTTCAAACCTTTCAGAAACTCTGTAACTCCAAACCGGAAGCCCCTCCGGTTCGACCCGATTACTCTATCAAAAATCCAGTTGTCCGGTCTTACCCGTAGCGCCTTGGGTTAACGGCGGCATCCGGCGCTGCCGGCCAGTCGCTACACGGGCGCGCGCGTTATACACCTGCCTCCGCATGAATTCAAACGCTGCAGGACATGTTGACGCCGGGGCCGTCCGGCAGGCAGCCTTCCGGTCTATTCAAAATGAGGTGGCGGCGATGCCGGAAGATTCCACAAACGAGCAACACCTGCTCGCGCTCGCGCAGGCCTATGTCGCGGCGTCCAATGCGCACGACATCGAAGCCATCGCACCGATGATCGCTCCGGATTGCGTCTATGTCTCCAGCAGTGTCGGTCAACATGACGGATCGGAGGCGATCATTGCGATGATGCGCGGCTTCTTCGACGCAGCCCCGGACGTTCACTGGCAGGCAAGCGATTACAGGCTGATCGCCGGCAACGGCGTGGAATTCGATTTCGTCATTTCCATGAACGGCGAGTCTTCGCGCGGTACCGAACGGCTGTTCTTCGACGACAGCGGAGCGATCTCCCGCGTCGAGGTCGCGCGCTAGGGATCTTATGCCGCCGGGCTGCGGACCTCTGCTTCGCTGCGGATTGCGGACGTGTGCGAATTGCCGTCCGGATGCATGATCAGGAGATGGTTGGGCAGAACCGGCTCCCAGTCGCAGCCGGGCATGTCCAGGGGTTCGGAGACGACGATCCGGCGGTCCTCGTGATCGGAATGGTAGAGCGACGGCGGATTGCCGTCGCTGGCATAGCGGATGGCATAAACGGTCTCGCCGTCGGAGAGCGCGGCCGTGCAGCGGAACGCCGCCCTGACACCGGCGTCGCGCATGACGCTCTCGATGTCGGCGATGGTGGCCCGCCAGGCCGTCGCCGGGTCGTCCTCGAGGCCGTTGGCGAACAGCAGATAGAAGATCAGTTCACTGTCGGTGGTGCCGCGGCGTTCGGCGTAGTGGTCGTCGGGAAGCCGGGACTCCAGCTGCCGGCGCAGGCGGTGATAGCCGCCGATCTGGCCGTTGTGCATGAACAGCCAGCGGCCGTGGCTGAACGGGTGGCAGTTGGGCCGGATGGTCTCGGTCCCGGTCGAGGCGCGGACATGGGCGAAGAACAGCCGGGCGCGGATCTGGCCCGCCAGGCTGCGCAGGTTGTGATCGTTCCAGGCGGGCAGCACCTCGCGGTAGACGCCCGGCACATCGCGTTCGCCGTACCAGCCGATGCCGAAGCCGTCACCGTTGGTCGGCACCTTGGCCTCCTCGGCGGCAAGGCTCTGCTCGATGAGCGAATGACCCGGCTTGTAGATCAGGTCCTCAAGATAGATCGGGGTTCCGCAATAGGTGATCCAGCGGCACATGGTCGGCGGTCCTTTCTGCAAGAGGATCCGCGCAGACTACACCATCGGGATGAATAAATGTTTGCGTTAGCCGCGCTTATTCACAAGCGGACGCTGCGCCTCAGGCGCCGGGGGCCTTCATGATCATGCAGGTGGTGGTGCCGTGGGCGTAGAGCCGGCCGTCGGCGTCGACCAGCTTGCCCTCCGACGTCGCCATGCGCCCGCCGCGGTGGATCAGCTCGCCGATGGCGGAGAGCTCGCCGACCGCGTCGGTCAGCCCGCGCACGTAGTTCACCTTGATCTCGAGCGTGGTGTAGCCCTCGCCCGCGTTGAGCGTGGTGTGGATGGCGCAGGCCATGCAGCTGTCGAGCAGGGTCGCGGCATAGCCGCCGTGCACGGTGCCGATGGGGTTGTAGAAGTCCTGGCTCGGCGTACCGCGGAACACGGCACGGCCGGGCGCGACCTCGCCGAGCCGGAAGCCGAACACCTGCGCGATCGGCGGTGCCGGATTGCGGCCGTCGACGATGCCCTGGAGGAAGCTCATGCCGTCCTGGCGCATCACCTGATCGAGCGGCAGCACGCCGTACACGACGTCGCGGGGCAAGGTCTGCGCGGTGTCCGACATCTTGTGGTCTCCATTTTTTCGGCCAGTAACATGTGGTATGACAAGCCACACGTGCATATGCACACTCTTGACTTTCGTGCATATGCACCCAATAGTCAAGACATCAAATGCGGGAGCGCGGCATGGCGACCCAGAAACCGGGACAACCCGACCTCTCCGACCTGAACGGCTGCGCGTGCTATCAGGTGCGCCGCCTGTCGCGCCGGATCACCCAGGTCTACGACCGGCACCTCATGGAGAACGGCCTGACCGTGACCCAGTTCGGCGTGCTGTCGGCGGTGCGCGAGATGGGACCCGTTCCGGTCACCGCGCTGGGCGAGGCGCTCGGCACCGACCGCACCACCATCACCCGCCTGCTCCAGCCGCTCGAACGCGACGGCCTGATCGCGACGGCGGAAGCGGCAGACAAGCGCACGCGCGCGGTCGAGATCACGGCCCGCGGGCACGACGTCTTCGAAGCAGGCATCCCGCACTGGAAGGCGGCCTACAAGGAACTGAAAGCAAGGCTCGCACCGCTCGGCGTCGATGCGCTGATCGACACGCTGAGCGAGGCCAATGCGCTCTTCGCCGAGGACGACCGGTCCGGCTAGCCCCCTAACGCTTACTCGAGCCCCGCTACTTGATCAGCGCGGTCACCAGCCAGGGCTGCCAGCTCAGGAGCACGAGCACCACAACTGACGTCAGCAGGAACGGCAGCAGGGCCCGGAACAGGTCGCCGGGCTTGACGCCGGTCATGGCCGTCGTGACGAACAGCCCGGCCCCCACCGGCGGCGTCAGCAGGCCCAGCACGAGATTGAGGCAGACCACGACGCCGAAGTGGAACGGGTCGATGCCGTAATTCTCCTGCGCGATCGGCAGCAGGATCGGCACGACGAGAATCAGCGCGGCAATGCCGTCAAGGATCATGCCGACGAACAGCAGCCCCAGATTGACCAGGAGCAGAAACACGAACGGGTCGGACGTGATGGCCACGAGGCGCGCGGCGAGGCCCTGCGGCACCTGTTCGTAGATGATGATCCAGCCGAACAGGTTGGCGGTGGCGACGATGAAGACAACGATGGAGGTATTGAGCCCCGTGCGCAGCAGCACGGCCGGCAGCCGCGAGATCTTCAGCTCCCGATAGACCATCGTGCCCAGAACGAATGCGGCGACCGAGGCGACGGCCGCGGACTCCGTCGGCGTGGCGAGCCCCGCCAGAATGCCGCCGACGATCACGAGCGGAATGAGCAGCGTCGGCAGGCCCAGCGCCAGGGCCTTCATGCGCTCCGCCCAGCTCCGCCTTTCGCTCACCGGATATTCGATCCGAAACCCGATCAGGCCGACGGCGATGAAAAATCCGAAGGCCAGCAGGAAACCGGGAATGATGCCGGCGATGAACATGTCACCGATGGCGATCTGCGCCAGCACGCCGTAGATCACGAACAGCATGGACGGCGGGATGATCGGCGACAGCAGTCCGCCGGCAGCAGTCGTCGCGGCGGCGAACGGCCGGTCGTAACCCTGCCGCTCCATCTGCGGCACCATGGCCCGGGACATGATCGCGATCTGGGCCGCAGCGGAGCCGATGATCGAGGCCATCATCATGTTGACCAGCAGATTGATGTAGGCGAGCCCTCCCCTCACCCGGCCGAAGAACACGCCCGCGAAATCGATCAGGCGCCGCGTGATCCCGCCCTCGTTCATCAGCTCACCCGCCAGCATGAAGAGCGGGATGGCCAGCAGGCCGTAGCTCTCCACGCCCGAGAACAACTGCTGCATGTAGGACTGCAAGAGGACGGTCTGCCCCGCGTAGTAAATGTAGAACAGCGCCGACAGCGCCAGCACCATGGCGATGGGCACGCCGATCAGGAGGAGGAAGAGAAAGACCGCGGCAACCATGGCTATTCGAACGCCTCCGCACCGTGCTCGCGGCCCGTTATGCGCTCGAGAAGGTTGGCGGTGGCATGCACGGCCATGGTGAGCGACGTGAACGGCATGATCAGCCAGACCAGGAATTTCGGCAGGCCGATCGTGTTGGTGGGCTCCTGATAGATGAAGTTGAAAGACGTGGACGAGAAGGCCGCGACGTCGAAGCCCTTGAGCGCCAGGGTCAGCGGATCGAACCAGATCCAGCACAGGACGACGAGCGCGACGGCAAACGCCCAGATGATGACGTCGACGACCATCTGCAACACCCTGAGGGCACGTTGGCTGAGGAACGTGTCCACCAGCGTCACGGCGATGCCCTTGCGCAGCCGCACCTTGGCCGAGGCTCCGACCATCACCAGCCAGATCATGGTGTAGATCGCCAGTTCGTCGACCCAGAAGATCGAGCGGTCGAGGGAACGCGTCACCACGTTCAGAAGGATCAGCCCGGTGACGGAGGCCGCGAGGATGATCAGCAGCGCCTTTTCAAGACGCAGGATGACCGCGGACGACGTCTGGGCAACGGCAAGCATCTGGCTGTTCCACCATCCAGAAGACAGGACTAGTCCGGCTCATGCCGGGTTAGCCCTGTACAGACCCTGAGGTCCTTTCCGGGGGAGAAACCTATTTCGCGGCCTCGGCCCGCAGTGCCTTCAGGGCGTCGGTCTTCTTTTCCCAGGACGCGTTCCACTTGGCGATGGCATCGCCGAAGAAGTCCGGCCCGACCATCTTGACCGTGACGCCGGTCTTCTTGACCTCATCAAGGAACTTGGGCTCGTTCGCCACATAGGTGTCGATGGTGGAGTCGACATGCTTGGCCATCAGTTCGCGGATGGTCTTGCGGTCGCCTTCGCTCAGGCCCGCCCAGACCTTGGCCGAGACCAGGCCGACCATCGGGAACATCATGTGGTTGGAGACGACGACGGTCTTGGAGTGCTCCCAGTATTTCAGCTTCCAGATCAGCTCAAGATCCATGTCGATGGCATCGACCTGCCCGTTGGCCATGGCGTCATAGACGGCCGGAAGCGGCATGGGCGTGGGGGCCGTGCCGAGCAGGTTGTAGAAATCCTTGATCGGCTCGAACGGGGTGATCCTGATCTTCTTGCCGGACAGTTCGCCGACCGCGCCGACGGCCCCGCGCGAGGCGATCTGGCGCAGGCCCGCGCTGCCGTATCCGACACCGATCACGCCGATCTTGGCCGGCAACTGATCGAGCAGTTTGCGGGCGGCATCGCTGCGCAGGATCTTGGCAGCACTCGCCATGTCGCTGACGAGATAGGGCGCGTAGAAGGCACCGAGGTCGGCGACCCGGTTGGAGACCTCGGCCACGGTCAGGAATGCCATGTCGAGGGCACCGGTCTGCAGCTGCTGCAGCATCTGGGCCTCGTTGCCGAGCTGCCGCGACGGGAAGACGGCGACAGAATGCGCGCCGTTTGTCGCCTTCTTCAGGTCCTCGCCGAAGGCGCCGGCGGCCTTGGTCCAGACATGCGGCGGCGGCGTGATCAGGCCGAGCCGGAAATCCTTGGCTTGTGCGGCGTCAGTGGCGGCGAGGGTGGCGGACGCCATGAATGCCGCGCCGGCCATCAGACCCAGAAGTGATGTCGCAAGCTTTTTCATCTTTTCTCTCTCCCTTAACTTCCTTAAGCGCGAAAGCGCCCCGGCCCTGGCGAACGTCTAGAGCGTGACCCAGTTTTGCGGCGGCTCCTTGCCGGGATGAACGGTGTTGCATTTCTTGCAGGTGCGCTGCTGCTCGTCGCCGTAGAAGGCGGAGAACAGCGGGGGCAGATCCTTGACGATGTCGGTGACCTTCACCTCGACCCGGTGAACCAGCGCGCCGCAGTTGAAGCAGAACCACTCGAAGCCGTCGTAGTCGTCCTCCCGGCGCGTGCCCTCGACCACGAGGCCGACCGAGCCCTCGACCGGGCGCTGCGGCGAGTGACGGGCATGGGGCGGCAGCAGGAAGACCTCGCCCTCGCGGATCGGCACGTCGTAGATCTCGCCGTTCTCCGCGATCTTGAGCATCATGTCGCCCTTGAGCTGGTAGAAGAACTCCTCCACCGGATCGTCGTGAAAGTCGACCCGCATGTTCGGGCCGCCGACGATCATGACCACCATGTCGGTCCTGGTGTCGAATAGCTGCTTGTTGCCGACGGGCGGTTTCAGCAGATGCTGGTTCTCGTCGATCCAGTTCTTGAAGTCGAAGGGCTTGAATCCCGGGTGCACGCTCAACGTATCCCTCCTCCCCGGCGCGGTTGCGTGGCGGCTTTGCTGGCCGGCGCCGCGCCGCTGTCTTGACGGTGATTATGGAAAAAAGCTAAACGGTATCCGGTAACGCAGCAATTGAATTAAACGGAATTAGATATTCATTTTCCGGATATCAGATCATGACCCAGTCCGACCGGCATATCCGCATCACCGAGCGGGTCTCCACGCGGCTCAAGTTGCGCCAGCTTCAGCTTCTGGTGGCGATCGCCGATCACCAGAGCATTCTCGGCGCCGCCCGCCAGCTCAACATCTCCCAGCCGACCGCAACCAAACTGGTCAAGGACCTGGAACTGGACTTCGGCGTCACCCTGTTCGACCGGACCAACCGCGGCGTGCTGCCGACCGAATTCGGCAGGACGCTCGTGCGGCACGGCAAGCTGATCCTGGCGCAGGTCTCGCATGCCGCCCAGGAACTCGACGATCTCAATGACGGCTCGGGCGGGCGTGTCGCCGTGGGCACGCTGCTGGCAGCCTCCGCCGTTCTGCTGCCGGAGGCGATCCGCCATCTGCACGAGCGGCGGCCCAACGTGACGGTGTCGGTGCGCGAAGGCACCAACGACATCCTCATGCCCGCACTCCGGTCGGGCGAACTCGACATGGTGGTCGGCCGGCTGCCCGAATATCGGCACCGCCAGGAGGTCGTGCAGGAGCGGCTTTATGACGAACAGATCTGCATCGTCGCGCGGCGCGGCCACCCGGCGGCCAGGGCCAGGGGCGGCGTCAGGTTCGAGAAGCTCTCGGGCCACGGCTGGATCCTGCCGCCGCCCGACACGACGCTGCGCCGGCAGATCGACAAGGAGTTCCTCGACCGCAACCTCGACCCGCCGGTCGCGGCGGTCGAGTCGGTCTCGTTCCTGACCAACCGCAACCTGCTGGCGCAGTCGGACCTGCTGGGCGTGTTCCCGTTTCACGTCATCGAGGAGGAAGTGCGGAGCGGCCTGCTTGCCGTCATCCCGTCGAAGCTGAATCTCTCGTTCGGGCCGGTGGGCGTCTCCTACCGCCGCCAGGGCGGGCTGTCGCCGGCGGCACTGGTGTTCCTCGACACGCTCAAGCTGGTGGCGGAAGGCCGTGAGAGCCGGCCGGAGTAGCAGAGTTGGTAGATGTGAGATTTGGTATTGGCAGAAATCGGTCACCGAATTCGAGCTTGAAGTTCGCAATGACGACTTAGAGCGCATTCCGCAATTCTGCTGCGGTGCCTCTAGTGACAGAGTTGGGCGGAAAGCAGATCTTTACTGCTCGTGCTAATCGATCAAGAAGCTTAGGTTAGAGCCGACTTGCAGATGATCGTAAATGTGCATTCGCTTTTGTGGCGGTACAATCCGCTGAGAGCACGGTTTCACTCACCCTGGGCATTACCGTCACGCTTCAGTCGCGAGCCACTCCAATAGATCTTCGGCCCATTCGTCCGGCTGCGCTTGCAAGAATGCTCGAATACAATCGGACTCGATAACTTCTCTAGACGTTCCAACTATCTTTGCTGCCTCGCTGGAGTATTTGTGATGATCTGTCTCTGGGTGGGCAGTCAAGAGTTTATCAAGGTCGAACTGATAATTGTCGAGCAACTGCTGTTTCGCTTGATCAGATAGGAAGACAAGCTTCTCAGGGGCACATCCGCCGGGAAGTCGGCGCAGCTGCTTTTGCACGATCTCTGGCTGATCGCCATCGCGCACGCCCACAGCCCTTACATCGCTTTCGCGCAAAACTCTAACTGCACCCTTTACCGCAACGGCATCTCCGAAGGGAAGGACTTTGATTCGTTTTAGTAGACTAGGGCGCTTTTGCCTGACTATCTCCCTCAGTAGAGATTGCGCAAAAGCATCCTCAACGCAAACAATTAGGTGGCCTTCATGGCCTTCTGTTAGCGCATTGCGGAGATGAATTGAGGACAACCTATCATAGACCTTAACTCCTCCCGTTTCGCGCGAAAGCATCTTCCGCCCCTCAGTCGGCAGGGCACGAATCATCGCTGACGAATGAGACGAAAAGAATATCTGGTGACCACGACGGAAACTAACATTCATCAAGTATTTTGCGAACTCGTACTGCGCATACTCATGAAGACTGGTCTCTGGCTCTTCCAGAATAACAAGAGATTGGACTGGACAACTCTCCAGAAGCCTAATTGTGTGGATAACACGGCCCTCGCCAAAGCCCATGTTGTTTTCTGAATAGATCGCATCGAAGCGCTTTGCCATCCCGAGTTCTGCTTTCCGCTTGGCACTCTCGACACCTTGAAAGAACACTTCTTCATACGTGTTCCCAAGTATCCTAGAAGCCCACATGGCGCCGTTTTCCACTTCTGCACGATCAGTCAGCGTGATGTTCTTTGCATTGTAGATCGTCAAATCCTTGCGTTCGACTTTCGGCAGATAGAAGGTAAGCCCAATGTAGATTGACGCCTTTTCAGGTTGCCGCTTGTAACCGCTCCATTCTTGAACAGCTCTGGCAACGGTAAGTGACTGATCGTCGTTCGGATTATTCGTTTGGTAGCGATACTCGACTGAAGCGTCATCATCGAAGGGTTTGGGGTCAGCGATTGACACCGGGAAGAAGTCCTTAATGTACCATCTCTTGTAATCTGCTGTGGAGAGTTTCTTATGCCCGCACAGCAGTAACTGGCCAACTGTGCTTTTGCCGGCTCCGTTCAGGCCGGTAATTGCTGTAACAGGAAATTCAAAATTAAGATCGCATGTAATTCCTCTAAACCCCTTGGTCGTAAGGCAATTCACACAGGCACCAAAATTCGCATAGCGATTTGACTTTTTGAATTTTGAAGCGAGCTTTTTGATTACATCTGCCACTCAGTTTGCTGCCACTTTTTAAGTATTGATTTTTGCCGCCGCCAAATTCTTATCATAATAGATGGCTCAGTTAGCAAGGAAGCCAGAATCACATCTCATCGAGTAAATATGCGAGCCAATATTGATAGAAATGCAGCGGATGACCGGCACGTCCCTAATGAGTGATGTGCCGAGATTCTCTTAGGCCTAAGGTGAGGCTAGGAGCCAGCATTGCAGAAGCGGTCGTTAACAAGCCGGCAGCAAGCAGAGATGCAAAAAGCTTTAACTTTGAATTCTCAATTGACACTTAGCAGGATGAACACCAATCATTTCTCCGAAAACATCTCCGACATTCCATGTTGCTTGACGGCGCAACCTTGTTCACGATACGTTCTCAGCGTGCATCATATTGATTCTGGGACAACATCATGAAAGCTCTACGCATGCCACGCTGCAAGTATTGCGGGCGCGTATGGCATCCACAGGAAGCGGTGGTTGCTAATCGACATTATTGCAGTAATTGCAGTTTGGATCGCCGCAGCATTGCCATTAGAAATCTCGGAACGAAACCGATCAAACGCAGCAAACAAATGAGTCCGTACGTTCTGCCGCCGCGGAAGACGAAGGCCAGTTAGCCTCTAAAGTAAACCTCAAGTTCGCGTTTGGCTTGAACAGATCCAACCATGCCTTGAGAACCGCCAAGTCTTCGAACTTTGCCATTGCCATCTGTTGGTTCGCTCCAAGCACGCCATTCGTGTCGGCGCTGCGAGTGCCGATTCCATGCAACACGGATTGTTCGTGTTCCTCTAACTTGATGCCAGCGTATGTTTGGCCCATCAACTTCACAAATCCAGTGCGGCTGGATCGGCAGACCTGAAAACGCCGCCTGAACTTGCCCGACAGATTGAAGGCGCGATGCGGGATCATCATGCATCATCGCGCGGATTGCGCGCCGCCATCGCGGGGGAACATGAGGCAACCACCGAAGCTTGTCGCGGAAATTACCATCGGCGATCAAATATCTCGGCAAGTCAGATTCGAGATACCAACTCTGTCCATGCAATAGTCGGTAAAGCGTCATGCCAAATGCCCAGATGTCTGAGCGGACACTCGTTACGCCGTGATGCCAGACCTCGTACGAAAGATGATCGTTATAGCCTGCACCATCCGCGTAGCCAAAGATCAGATTATCTGTAACCAATCCGAAGTCGCCGATCCGAGCCACATCACATTCATCGATAAGTATGTTGCCAGGCTTGATGTCACGATGGATCATTCCCCTGGCATGGAGTGCATCCAAACCTAACAACACTTCTGTCCCGATCTTTCGGATAATTGCCAGCGGCGAAGGGCCAGATTCATAGGCGCTATGTAACGAACCACCAGCGCAATACTTCATGCAGTATTTGATGCTCTTGCCGTCAACACTTTCAACGAGGTGATAAACAGGTACGATATTTGCGTGCGCCGCCGCCGCAAGATTTTGCGCCTCAGCAAGGAACTCAGCTTTTTCGGCAATCCAGTTCGCATCCGATTGCCCCTGCTTCTGAGCAATTATCTTTACTGCAACTTCTCCGTGGACTTGATCTTGTGCCAAATGAACGTCGCCAAAGTACCCGCTTCCGATTTTCCGACCGATCACGAGATTAGCGATATGCCCGTTCACTGCTGACCTCGTTCGGCTAAAAGCATAAGGGCTGCCTCACGGCTGCCGGCTCGAAGCGGTTCTCCGTCAAAGTGTTGATCCCAGTAGTCATTGTCTTTCGTGTACTCGTCGACTTTTCGCTGTCCGAAATTTCTGCTCAATGCCGCTTTAGACAGCACCTTAACCACGCAAACCGAAGCAGCAGCAGCTTGAACAATCCCCCTCAATTCTGCGCTGTGAAAGTGAGCAAGTTTGACCCCGCTTCTGCTGACAGCACTTGCCTTCACCAACACCTTGGCGATGCGATTTTCACGTATGTAATTCGAACATTGCTGACTCAATACGTGATAAGCAACGGGCTTGTCACCCGCTTGCAGCCGCCAAGTAAAATCAGCCTGCAATACCAGAGGACCATCATCTTCCACCTCAGCATCGACAACAGTGACTTTATCGCCGCTGACGACCATTGCCACCCATCTATCTGGCATCTGCTTTGTCCTCAGTAAGAATGCCACTCGTTTAGGGATTTTGTAATTGGTTAAATTTGCAAACACGAAAGAAAAATCGGGTTAAATGAATCTTCTTCAACCCCAAGCTAAATGTTGGCCAACTTTCCGTAAAGACGTGATCCTCAGGATTGAGTAAGACTCTTCTCGCAGGTCGACTTTGCCTCAGCGCGATTGCGTCATGCGTATTCAAATTTTGTTCTCCAAATCAATGATTTAGAATTTTCTCAACTGACCGGAATGAACTGATGCAGGATGGACCGTGCCGCTTGTTCAGGCCATTGCCGGTTGGCGGTTCGGCGCAGATCAGTCAATCATTGTTGCCACTACGACTGTGACATTGAGGCCAGAGCCGACAACACAGGCGTCAACCCACAACCGATTCGATGACCAGGAATCCGCGCTCCGGTGACAGGACTGAGCCGTCATGGCAACGTGACTTGGTGCAAACTGACCCGCAAATCTTGCCACCGAGCGCAGAATGAGCGAACCCGTTCCTCGATCTCGGCATCAGGATTGAGGATGAAAAAGGTGCGCGCACTGTAAGCCCTTGCTCGAACTGCAATGCTTGGCGTTCCGAATTGCTCCAACCAGTGATCGACCTCAGAATCGTGACCACCGGCGCGCCTGGAATTGTGATGATAAATTATCGCGCATCGCCCTTTTGAAAGAGCGCGAACCTCGCCGAGTGGTATCTGCTTCCCAAACTTGGCCCGTCCTTTTCGCCAATCAGCATCGTCCACTATTCCGTTGTCGGGGTCGGCAAAAACGAGATCGCAATGGAAGACACAATCGAGCGCGCGGGACAACCATTCCTCCCTCCAAGCACGCCTCTGGCGGACGGCAACTGATTTGACGTCGATGCATTCATCGAAGGAGTGAGCTGCCCCCAGTACTGGCAGCAATGAAGCGATCGTGCGAGCGCCCACAACGGTCCTTTTTAGATGTTCGAACAGCTCTCGATCGAGCAACGAATAACGAGCCGGATTGTTGAGGTATTCAATATGGCGTCCATCCTTATTGTGGTCTTCATCCGGAAATCGATACCAAATCACCCCAAGCCTTCGCCCGGGAGAAACCGCCCGCAATAGTCCGAGCTTGACGAAGTCCCCAACATCACCAGCGTATCGATCCTGCAATCCTGACCCCGTTTGCGTTTGTTGCATTATTGCAAGTGCTGCGCTGTGGCCCAACCTTCTACAAGCTTAACGTATTTGGGACCGACATAGGCCGTCGCTCCTTTTTCAACCGAAGTCTGCTTCCCTCATCTTTCAGACATTGATGTCTCTGGGCTTCCCGTTTCAGGTACACTGGGGACATCCAAAAGCGGGCCTGCGTAATTCGCGGCGTGGAGACCGAGCGCCCTATGCGCCCAGCTTCAGGCCGCAGCACTCGTCTCCGGACGCGTCGTCCGTTCCGGGGACGCCCTGCTTTGCGTAATTGCACACAAAATGGTATCTGACACGACGTCAGATACTCTGGACTGGCAAAAATGTTGCCCTATCCTCGATGACCTGACCCGAAACAAGTGACGGCGAACAATGAAAATTGGTGATCTGGTCCGCAAGTCGGGACTGACGGAACGCATGCTGCGGCACTACGAGAAGCTTGGCATCATCACGCCAAATCGCTCCGAGCGCGGCACTCGCCTTTATACCGACACCGATCTGGAGATTGCGCGCCTGGTCCAGCACCTGCGGGAGCTGGAAATTCCGCTCGATACGATCGCGGACATCGCGCTGGAACGGCGGGCACACCGGACCGGAGACAGTTCCGCGCAAGCTGTCGGCGAACTTCTGCGCAATCTCGCGAACCACCTTGCGGAGAAGGCCGAAAAATCACTCGCGCTGCACCGGGTCATCACCGAGGCCGACAAGACGGTGAGCGGCTGCAGAGGCTGCACGAACGAGCCCGGTCCCGAGACCTGTCCCGATTGCCCAATGAACGAAGCCGCCGGCGACAATGCCGTGGCTGCCATGATCTGGCGAAACGATTTGAGTGATCCTGGGTCAGATTGAACCAGATTCACTCTAAGCGCGGAAGACCTGCCCCAGGATCGGCCAGCTGACGTCAAAGCTGTCTTCATCCGAAAGCGTCAGGGTTTCCAGATTCGGCTCGGCGATGCTGGCCCCTGCCCTGAGCGCATTCTGCATGGCGCTCCAGCGGGCAATCCGGGCGTCGAGCGCGGGCAGAGTCATCTGCTGCGTCAGACGGGCGAAAGGCATGTCGATTGCCGTTCCGGCGACGGGAACACCTCTGTACCCCGCGAGCACCCAGCCGCGCTCCGCCTCCCAATACGGGGCGAGAGCGCCGATCGTAGGCCGGTAGGCCCTTGCGACCTGTTCGGGGAGGATCATCGGACCCCAGCAGAAGGCCGCATAGATCCCGCCGGAGCGAAGCACTCTCCTTGCCTCGGCCAGATGCTCCGGCAAATCAAAGAAATGAAGCGCCTGCATCGAGACCAGCAAATCAACAGAATCGTCCGATGCCGGGATCTGCTCTGCCGGTGCCGGAACAATCCGCACGCCATAAGGGGATTTCTGTTCCGGCGGCGCGATATCGGTCGCAATCGTCGTCTTGAAAAACGGGCTCAGGGCGGCCGAAACCTCGCCGAGACCGGCACCGCACTCAATGCAGACTTCGTTTTCCGCAGGGCACCCCGCCAACCAGTGAAACAACGCCTTCGGGTCAAGCGGGGCGCTCGGCGGCATGGGTCAGCCGACGCTTGCGAGAAAGCTTTCAAACTCGCCGTCATGCATTTCATGGCTGAGTTCCGGCTTGGGGAACTGCCCGCCCCTCGCCGCGGCGAAATAGGCAGCGTAGGCTTTCTGCATCTCGCCCCAGACGTCGCCGAAAACTTCGCGCTTCGGGGGTATGGGAAAAACGGAACATCCGATGATGTCGCTGGACACGTGGAAGATCCCGTGGGCGTGAGGGCCCGATCCCAGGCTCGCCACGGCCACCGGCAGATTTTCATAACACCATTTCGTCAGTTCCACGGACGTGTGCTCAAAGAGCGCGGCGAAGATCCCGGCGTCGATTGAGGCCCTGACCAGCTCCACTATGGCGGCAGCCTCCGCGGCCGTACGGCCCGCCGGAGCATGGCCGGAATTCATGACGGCGCGCTCACCCTGAACGCCGAAATGCCCCACGACCGGGATGCCTGCATCGACAATCGCCCGGATATGGCTGACGGTTCCCAGCGACGGTTCGATATGCACTCCGTCCGCGCCCAGCTTGACGACCTTCGCCGCATTGCGCACGGACTCCTCGACCGAGATGCAGGCGGTCGTGTTCGGCATGTTGCAGATGATGAAAGGCGACGAGGCCCCGCGCAGCACGCCTTCGAGCATATAAAGCTGTTCTTCGAAATCGACGGTCGCCATGGACTTGTGACCCATCATCCCCATCGGCCCCGGACTGCCGCAGCACAGCAGGTCCATACCAAGCTCCTCCGCGATGATCGCGCTTGGCGTGTCGTGACATTCCATCCCGACAATGCGTTCGCCCTTCTGGACCTTTTCAGCGAGATGCTTGAGCCGGGTCTTTCTGCGTTTGGTCATTTCTTCCTCCCATGACGGCGCCATTCGCGTTGAAACGAATATCATAATCTAACATTAGTGTCAGATTTTAATTCCCTCATCGCGGAAAGGAAGAGACATCCGAACGCGGAACATCCGACCGGCAGTACCAGTCCAGTGCCCAGACATGGATCTCATCTAGGAATAAATGAGGAGTGACCGGTCGCCGGCAGCAATGGCGGCAGAGTCCCGGACGCCCTACCCGCCCAGCTTCAGCCCGCAGGACTCGAACGCGGCCCGCGTCCGTTCCTTTTCCTCGTCGGTGAGCTGGAGCAGCGGGGCGCGCACCGGTCCGCCGGCCTGGCCGAGCAGTTCCTGCCAGTATTTCTGATGGGCCTGCGGCTTGTCGCCGGGCCGGGTTCGTTTAAGCGCCTCGCGCACGGGATCGAGGCTGCGGCTGACCCGGCGCGCGCCTTCGGCATCGCCGGCGAAGGCGAGCTCGGTATATTCATGCATGCGCAGGTCGTGCTTCGTCTGGATCAGATAAGGCGGCGACGAGCAGAGATAAAGCTGCCAGCCGAGCTCGATCACGTTCTCCAGCCACTCGTCCTCCGACGCCGTGCTGACCAGGATGCGGTCGCCGGCGAGCTCGGTCAGCCTGGCGTACATCTCGCGCGGGACGGAATACTTGATCGCCATGATATTGGGCAGCTCCGCCACGCGGGCGCACAGCTCGGGGCTCATGAGATAGCCGGAATCGGGGTGGCTCCACATGGCGATGCCGATGTCGACCCGCTCGCAGATCTCCCGGTAGTAGTTGAAGACCGTGTCGTCGCGGTCGTGGATGAAATGCAGGACCGGCGCGTGCACGACGATGTAGTCGGCGCCGACGTCCTGGGCATGGCGGGCGAGCTCGACCACCGTGTCGAAGTTCTGGTCAGAACAGGACATGATCGTGCCCGCCCGGCCGTCGCAGGCCTCGACCGCCAGCTCGAAATTGCGCTTGCGCTCCTCCAGCGACATGGCGAAGAACTCGCCCTGCTTGCCGGCGATGAAGAAGCCCCGGATTTTCAGGTCCCCGATCCAATGATCGATGTTGCGGCGCAGGCCCTCCTCGTCGATCGAGAAGTCGGGCTTCATCGGGTTGAGCGCGGCCGCCCAGATGCCCTTCATGTTCTCGCGGGCGTAGTCCTTGGCCTCGTTC
This sequence comes from Hyphomicrobiales bacterium, assembly GCA_965198845.1. Classification (GTDB taxonomy): domain Bacteria; phylum Pseudomonadota; class Alphaproteobacteria; order Rhizobiales; family JAJFHC01; genus CBDAQD01. Next base: position 2,065,166 of record CBDAQD010000002.1, on the reverse strand, counting down.
TTCTTGTATTTCATCTGCGGAAAATCCTCAGTTCTCGGTCTGCATTGCCTGCCAGAGGCGCTCGCTGGTCAGCGGCATGGGCAACTCGGTGACCCCGAAGGGGCCGAGGGCATCCAGGACCGCATTCAGGATGGCGGCCGGCGCGCCGATCGCGCCGGCCTCGCCGACGCCCTTGGCGCCAAGCGCGTTGACCGGCGACGGAGTGCACATCTTTTCGATGGAAATCTCAGGCATGTCGGTTGCGCGGGGCATCGCATAGTCCAGAAAGGATCCGGTGATCAACTGGCCGCTGTCGTCGTAGACGATGCTCTCCATCAACGCCTCGCCGATGCCCTGCGCGACGCCGCCGAGGATCTGGCCCTCGACCATGCTGTGATCGATGACATTGCCGATGTCGTCGAGGCAGGTCATGTTTTCGATCGCCGGCACGCCGGTGTCGCGGTCGATCGCGACAACCGCCAGACAGCAGCCGTAGCCCCAGGCCTCGCCGTCTGCCTCGTACCGGACCGTCTCGGTGACGGGCTCCGGGAGCGAACCGGATTCGTCCACGCGTTGCTTCACTTTCAGGGCCGCCATCCGCAGGGCGCTGCCGCCGATGGCCGTGCTCCGGCTCGCCAGCGCACCGATGCCGTTGGGACAGGTCGCCGTGTCGCCGACATGCACGGTGACCGCTTCCGGATCGACGGCGAAGACATCGGCAACGATCCGGGCAAAGGCCGTCTCGCGGCCGTGCCCTTGCGTGCTGCCGCCGGTTGCGGCTTCGACCGTGCCGTCCGGATTCCAGGTCACGGTTGCGCTCTCCCAGCCCTGTCCGCAGGGCTCGACATAGAAGGCCAGTCCGGTGCCGACCACCTCGCCGCCCTGCCGCCGCCGCTCGATCATGCGCCTCAGTCCGTCGTAATCCGCGGCTTCACAGAGGCGCGCGAGGGCCTCGCCATAACGGCCGGAATCGAGCACCGTTCCCGTCGGTCCCTCGTGCGGCATCTGATCGGCTTTAAGCAGATTGCGCCTGCGGATCTCGACCGGATCGAGCCCGGTCACGCAAGCCGCCCTGTCGACCAGCCGCTCCATGAGGGCCGCCGCTTCGGGCCGGCCCGCCCCGCGGTAGATGCCGACGGGGCCTGAGTTGGTGACGGTCGCCTGCGTCCGGATATCGACGGCGTCGATGTCATAGGGTCCCGGCAGGATGCGCGCCGCGTTCCAGGCGGGGATCGCCGCGCTGCTCGGCAGCCAGTGCCCGAGCGGGCACGTCACCTCGGCGTCGAGAGCGAGAAAGTCGCCGTCTTCGGAGACCGCCAGGCGGCCCTTCGTGACCGCACCCCGCCCGTGGGTGGCGGAGAGAAACTCCTCGCTGCGCGTCGCCGTCCAGCGCAGGGACCGCTTGAGCCGCAGGGCCGCCCAGGCGACAAAGACTTCCTCCGGATAGAGCGAGGCCTTCATCCCGAAAGCACCGCCCACGTCCGGCGCGATCAGGCGCACCCGGTCTTCCGCGATCCCCAGAATGGAGGCTAGCTGGCTGCGCGACCGGTGCGGCGTCTGTGTCGACAGCCAGACCGTGAGACCATCGTCGTCCGGGTGATACTCGACCGCGATGGCGCGGGGCTCCATCGACGCCGGCGCGAGACGCGGATGGGATACTCGGGCTTCCACGATGAAGGCGGCAGATGCAAAACGGGAAGCGGCATCGCCGCTCTGCCAGGCTTGCGCAACGGCGACGTTGTCCGGGACGGTGGCGTAGATCTGCGGACCGGCCCGGCTGCCGTTGATCGAGGCGACCGCGTCCAGGTCCTCGGTCTCGACGACGACGCTGTCGGCGGCGTCTTGGCCCATAGCCCGTGTCGTGGAGATTACGGCCGCGACCGGCTGGCCGACCGCGTTGATGTCGCGTTCCGCCAGCACGGGGTATGGGGGAACGCGGCAGTCCCGCAGGACGGCGTTGACCGCGAGATCACCGAGGTCCGCCGTATCCGCACCCGTGAAGACCGCCACGACGCCCGGTTGGCCCAGCGCATCGGCGGCATCGATAGCGGTAATCCTGCCGCGCGCGACCGTGCTGCGCACGAACGTGACGAACAGCGGGTCATCAAGCGGAACATCGTCGGTGAAGCAGCCCGCGCCGGTGATAAGCCGATGGTCCTCCCGCCGGCCCCGGCTGGCAGCCACGGTTTTGGCCGAACCCGGCGCCGGCGACCCGTCTGCGCTCAAACTCACCGCCTGAGGTCCGGACTTGCGCAAGGTGACGGCTCCGCTGTTGCTGCTGATAATGCGTCAGCCCGGGCGCCTTCAGCCGCCCGGCATCGCAATCTTGGACATCATCATGATCAAGCCTCGTTATCGAGACAAATAGAGATATGCAAACCTGATATCGAATAATGGAATATCCATCGTGCCAGCACGAGAGCAGTTAAACATTCTGCTTTCGCTGCCCCGATGGTATTTCAGTGAGACATGAGCGCCTCCGACAAACTCAGCATTCTCGCCTGCCAGGTCGACGTCCCGCAGACGCGGACGGCCGCCGAGCGGAACGACCACATTGCCGCGCTTGGCGGCAAGGTCCGAGACGCCCTGACGGCAGAGCACGCCGACGTCGTCGTGCTGCCCGAGCTCAGCAGCATCGAATATTCCCGCCCTGCCTTCGAGCAGCTCGACCGGCTTGCCGAGCCTCTCGACGGTCCGTCCTTCGAGACTTGGGCGGCGGTCTCGCGCGAGTTCGGGACCCATGTCGCCTACAGCTTCCCGCGGCGCGACGAAGAGGACCGGTTCCGGATCACGCTCGCCGTGGCCGGTCCGTACGGCACGCTCACCGGCCATTACGACAAGATCCACCTGGCGCAGTTCGGCGCGTCCATGGAGAAGGAGTTCTTCGCGCCGGGGCAAGGGGTCCTGGCGTTCAAAGTCAACGGCTTCCGGCTGGCGCCGATCATCTGCGCTGACATCCGCTTTCCCGAACTGTCACGCGCGCTCACGGTGGAGCACGGCGCGGACATCATCCTGCACGCGGGCGCCTATTTCCGCGATCCCACGTTCTACAGCTGGCACCATTTCGCCGTCACGCGGGCGCTCGAAAACCAGATCTACTTCGTCAGCCTGAACCGCGCCGGCCGCGACTACGGCAGCTCTTGATTCTGCCCGCCCTGGGTAGACGAGACCCGGCATCCGGTCAGCTTTCACGAGCATGACGAACAGTTCATGCGGCTCGTCGCCGACCGTGCGGAAATCGATCAGGCGCGGGAGAGTTACGCCTTCCTTCAGGACCGGTTCGATCACTACGGGCCGTCCGAGTGACACCACGATCGCCGACGGCGCCGAAAGAGGAGGTTTGCAAATGCTCAAAGGAACGTGCCACTGCGGTGAAACCGGCTGGACGCTCGATGCGCTGCCGAAGTCGGTCACGGCCTGCAATTGCACGATCTGCCGGCGCTACGGGACCCTTTGGGCCTACGGCTACATGGGCCATGACATTGAGACGACCGGCGAAACACGTGCTTATCGGCGGCGCGATAGCGGGGATCTCCTTTTTCACTTCTGCGCCATCTGCGGCTGCGTCACGCATTACGTTGCGTATTCCGCCGACGAAGACGGGCGCTACCTGACGGCCGTGAATGTCCGCATGTCCGATCCCTCGCCGATCGGCGACCTTCCGATCCGTCACTTCGAGGGGCATGACAGCTTCAAGGAACGCCCACGCGACGGCCGGACGGTGAAGGACATGTGGTTCTGAAGCGTTTCCGGAATGCGGACATCGGGCGGCTTCACCTCAAAGGGCGTTCAGAGCGAGGACGGTGGTCCTTCGGCTGATCCTGCTCCTCCTCTTGGCGAAACGCGAGGTTGCTGCTCCGGCCGATGCCGTAGCGCAGGCACAGGACAATGACCACAAGACTGAGGGCCAGCCACAGGCCACCCCAGAACATCGTCGTGCCGCCGAAGCGCTCGGCCAGCATGAAGGCGTCGGAGCGCAAGCCCGAACGCGCGATCGTGTCGTCGAAAATGTCGTAGGGCACGTAGATCATGCTCGTCAGCCCGATGACCCGGAGCACCATGTCGCTGACGGCACGGTCCAGATATCGGGCGGCGGCCAGCATGGCGAGACCCGTGACCGCGCAGAAGACCACGGCGAACCCGTCCCGGATATAGAGGGCCGTCACGGCAAGCATGACCGCGCCGAACACGCCCAGAACGACACGGTCCGCGTGGGTCCGCAGCGCAGCCACCAGTAGTGCGACGCCGAGGAGCAGCGACCCCACATATCCGGCCGACAAGATGGCAAAGAGGTTGCCGCCGCGTGTCACGGCATGGCCGCCCTGCCGAATGGACAGCGAGATATCCAGGATCGCTCCCCCGGTCAGAAGCGCGGCAAGCCCGTGGGACAGTTCGTGCAGGAACACGACCAGGATCTTCAGCGGCAGCACCACCGGCGTCTTCCACAGCAGGAACACCAGAGCGGTGACCGCAATGAGTTGCCAGTGACCTTTGAGACTCTGCATGCCCTGATCGCGCCTTCGCCGCCTGCAAATGTCAAGGCGGCAATGTAACCGGCATCAAGCCGGATCAGGTGAACGTGCGTCCGGCCCGCGGCTTGTAGCGCGGCAGAGACAGCTGATACCGGATCGAGAGCGCCCGGAGAATGAAGCAGGCGGCAAACCCGGCCACCCCGGCGATGGCGCCGGACAGCCCGGCCCCGACTAGGATCACGTAAGTCACCGCTCCCAGGAGTGCGGCGGAAACGTAGATCTCCCTGCGCAGGATCAGCGGGACCTCTCCGCCGAGGATGTCGCGAATGATGCCCCCGAACGAGGCCGTGACCACCCCCATCATGATGGCAATCACCGGGTCCACGCCTGCGCCAAGCGCCTTGTCTGCTCCAAGCACCGCGAAAAAGGAAAGGCCGAGGGAGTCGAGCCACAGGATCAGCGTGTAACGTGAATTGATGTGCTGGACGAAGAAAAAGCCCATGAAGGCCGTGGCCGCGCAGACCAGCAGGTAGGAAGGTTCCTGCACCCAGACCATCGGCAGCGTACCGAGCGCGGTATCGCGGACAGCGCCTCCGCCCAGGCCGGTGACCGCCGCCAGAAGAGCGAAACCGAAGATATCCATCTGCTTGCGGCTGGCGACCAGGGCACCGGTCAGGGCGAACACCAGGACCGCGATGTGGTCGATCAACGATAGGAGCGCAGTAGGTTCGAGCATTGCGATGCCCTCTTGTTCAGGAGAATCGTTCGGTCAGGCCGATTTCGGAGGTGTCCTTGCCACATTGCACGGCGGATGCAAACCGCGCGGTCGCGCAATGCGCCGCCCGGCGGCCGGCGGCGATCCCGCCTCTCCCCTGCTCTCCTGTCCGCGACGCCAAATATCCGTTACGATCGGGAAGGATACGCGACCGGGTGAATCATGCGGGTGAACACGGAGGTAGCGCCATGAACCTTACGCCCCAACGCACGAAGGTGGCGGCCGGCATGATAGCCGCCGTCCTTGCACTGCTTGGTATCGGGACTGCACCTGCTGCGGCCGAGACCGTGCATGACGGCATGACCGCGGCGGAGCTTGCGGCCTTCGGCGAACGCGCGGGATGGAAAGCGAAGGTCGACACGGCAACCGGGACAATCGTCACATTTCGTCCGGACGGGCGGGCCGTCCGGGTCGAGATGTTCGACTGCGACGAGACCAAGCGGTGCCGGTCGGGCGTGATCCGCCAAATCAGCTATCAATGGGTCGTGCCCCGCCAGGGCGGGTTCTGGCACTGGAACCTGAGCACCCAGGGCGCCACAGGCTTCGGGCCAGGCTACGTCACGCTGCAGCGCTATCTCCGTTTCTCCGGCGTTACCGACCGCTACCTGCACGACGTGATCGGCTCGATCTGGCCGAGGGCGGCCAAGGCCTTCTGGCTGGAGGTCGAGAAGCACAGCCGGTTCGCCCGGGACAAACCCAAGGCCAAGGACGAAGACTAGGCCACATCATCTGCGCCGCCATTGCTTCATTCCCGTGCGGTTATCGGAACGACCCGCCGGTGCGCATGACATTGCCTAAGCCTTTTTGAGATAACTCCGAGAGCGGCCGCCCGAAAGCCAGCTGTCATAGACCGGTTGTCCGCTGCGAGAGTTGGAGACAACGCATGACAGAAACACGACCGGACCGTCCTGCGGAGCACCATGGGCTTTACAGTGCAGGATCGCTATGCTGGTATCTTCCTGGATTTTATCGACAATCCTTGAGTAATTTTATCTCTAGTTCAGTCAACGCTATAGATAAATCCACGATTTTTGCTTCGTTAGAACGATAAATGAAACTATAAATATGCTATTTCAAGATCTAATTTTGATCGCGATTGATTTTTTAAATCGACTATTCCATTTGTCTACAGTTCTATTCTAATTTAACTGATCCTCGCTTTTCTCTCTAATTGTCATATTTATCTAATTTACCTCTTTATTATCAATTATATAGTAAATATATATTGACAAATCGCAATAAACACAAATAATACTGTTTAAATATCCAATTTATTCAGCTCAATTTTCCGCAATATTACATCGGGTGAACTTAAATGGTGAGATTTTCCGGACCCCCTGCATCTGCCATCCGCAACAAGCCGATCACGGAAGAGCTTAAAGGCATACTTGAAGCCGCGGCATTGGAGGTCGGCGTGGACCACGTCCGCATCACATCCGGCGGCCAACCCGGAACAACGGGTCGAAGGACCGGCTCTACGAGACATGACGGAGGACGGGCGGCGGACCTCCAACTCGTTATCAATGGCCGCACGCAAACCTTTTCGGATTCCAGCGGGGGTCCTGTGTTCGAGGGCTTCGTCTCGGCGGCGGCGGCTCGTGGCGCCAACGGAATTGGCGCTGGCGTCAACTACATGGGAAACCGGACCATCCACGTCGGATTTGGCGTGTCCCCGTCGGACGACCGCGAAATCGCCTGGGGTGCAAAGGGACGTTCGGTCAATGCGCCGGCATGGCTGAAGCGCGCGGCCGAAGAAGGATGGGATAATCCGGCTTCAGCCGGCGGAGGCGTGCGCATTCCCGGAAACATGCAGCTGGAACACCGTTACGTGGTGATCGCACGGGGTGGACTGCACTTGCGCAAAGGACCTGGTTCGCAATTCGGCATCACGACAACACTGCCGGCCGGAAGCGAAGTCACCGTGTTGGCCTGGGACGGCGCGCTCGATGATTGGGCGCGCGTGGATCTGGAGGATGACGGCCTCGTCGACGGGCACCTCTTCGGAGCTTACCTAACGCCGGTGGACACAGCCGAGGTGAACAACGAAGAAGTCGAAGAACCGGGCGAAGACGATACGGGTTGAAGACGTCGGCAGACGACTTTCACCACCGGCCTTATCCCGAAAATCAACCCGACACTCGTTCTGCAGGAGCGCGTCCGTGCCCACCAAATCCAATATCCGCTGGTTCAAAGAACAATTCGCCGACGAGATTGCCGCCGCCGTCAAAGGAACACCTCTTACCGTTGACATGATCACCGCCATAGCCTGCGAGGAGACAGGCTATATCTGGTCGCGCCTCCGGAAAAAGGGAATGTCCGTTGATGAAATTCTGTCGTTGTGTGTCGGCGACACACTGGACGCCAATTCCAAATACCCGCGCCGCGCCTTCCCAAGGACAAAATCCGCATTGCTCAAGAAGCCTCGCGGCAGGGAAATGTTCGAAATTGCGCGTGACGCCTTGGTCCGGATGGCGAAACATGTGCCAGGCTACGCCGGCGCCGCTTCAAAGCCGGACAAGTTCTGTCGCGGCTTTGGCCTGTTCCAACGCGACCTGCAGTTCTTCAAGACCGACCCGGACTATTTCCTCGAGAAAAAGTACACCGTGTTTGCCGAGACACTGAATCAGTGTCTCGGCGAATTGCGCAGAGGCCTCAAGAAGCTCGGCCTCAAGAACAGAAAGAGCCTGTCCAACTATGAGTTCGCCAGTGTTGCGATCGCCTACAACACCGGACGTTTCAAACCCAACAAGGGCTTGAAACAGGGGAACATTGTCGGAAAGACCTATTACGGCGAACGGATCTACAAATACCTTTCCCTAGCTCAATCCGTCGGCGTGACCGGACGTTCGATGGAAGACGCCGATCTGCATGTTGTCATTGCAAGAAGCGGGTTGCATGTCAGAAAGGGCCCCGGCACGCAGTTCGGGATCTCGCAAACCGTTCAGGCAGGGACCGAGGTCGATGTCGTCGGGTATGACGGGGCCGATGAATCCTGGGCCAGGGTCGATCTCGAAGGAGACGGTATGATCGACGGATACATGCTGGCATCATTTCTGGGTAGGGCCGATCCCGATGGGCTGGATACCGAGAATGTCGAGGAGCCTGACTGAGGCAGACGAGACAGAGTTCGGGGCCGTCCGGCAGAGAGCAGCCTGCATTTGCAGCCGGAGAGCTTTCACCGGATGGAATTCCCCAAGCCTACCGCGCCGGCTTCGGGCCGCGGAAGCCGTCCTTGGTCCATTTGCCGCCTGTCTAGGGCAGCGATCTGTTGGGCGGCAATGCGCGGGCTGCGAGCGTCTGCCAGAACCGGACGCCTATCGGGAACAGATTTTCGTTGAAGACGTACCGGTCGCCATGCAGTCCCTCGCCCGGTCCGACCTCGCCCGCACCGAGCCAGACATAGGCCCCCTCCCCGACTGCATTCAGGAGATATGAAAAATCCTCGCAGCCCATCGACGGAGGCAGAGCCTGTTCCACATGGGCTTCGGGGAGGAAGCCGGCAGCCGCCGACGCGGCCAGTTCCGCGCCGTCTGGCGTGTTGATGACCGCCGGATAACCACGGCGGTAATCGAGTTCGAACGCAAGGCCATGGGCGCGCGCGATGCCGTCCGCGATGCGCTCGAGCTGTTCCGCGCAATGATCGGAATACGCCGGATCGAAGAACCGCGCCGTCCCCTGCACCTCGACCATTCCCGGAACGATGTTGTTGATCGTGCCACCGTGGATCTGGGTAAAACTCAGAACCAGAGCGGATTGTGGATTGCGGGTTCGGCTGACGATCCTCTGCGCCGAGCTTACGAACTCTGCCGCCGCCAGCACAGGATCGTCGCCGAGGTCGGGCATCGCCGCGTGGCATCCATCGCCCCGGAACGCAATGGTGAAGTCGTCGACAGCGGCCATCATGGGACCTGTCGTCACGGCGACATGTCCTTCAGCGACACCCGGCCAGTTGTGCACCGAGAACACCGCGTCGGCCGGGAACCGGTCGAGAAATCCGTCCGCCACCAGTTGCCTACCGCCGCCCAGCACTTCCTCGGCGGCCTGGAACAGGAAATACACCGTGCCGTCGAATGCCGGTGATTGCGCAAGAACACGGGCCGCCCCCAGCAGGATGGCACTGTGCGCGTCATGACCGCAGGCGTGCATCCTGCCGTCGACAGTCGAGGCGTGGGCAAGCCCGGTGTTTTCCTGAATCGGCAGGGCATCGAGCTCGGCCCTGAAGATGACGCTTCCGTCGCCCGTTCCCTGGCGAAGAACGCCCAGCACGCAGGTCTCGGAGATATCGCGATGCACCTCAAGCCCGAAGTCTTCCAGCTTCCGGGCAATGAAATCCGCGGTCGCCGTTTCTTCGAAACCCAGTTCCGGGTTCCGGTGCAGGTGCCGCTGCCAGGCGATCACATCATCCAGAACGGCGGCGACATCGTCATTGGTCTGCATAGGTCACCTCCTCGCTTCGGGAGTGATCTACGCAAGCAGCGTGTCGCGGTCTTGTAGGAAATTGCGCTTCAGCAGCGCGCCTGCGCGTAGGCCCCGGGGGTCATGCCGAATGCGGCAACGAAGTGCCGGCTGAAGTGGCTCTGATCCACGAAAGAGGCCGCCGCCGCGGCCGATGCAATCGGCTCGCCGGCGTCCAGAAACGACTTGGCGATCCGGAGCCGGCGGTCGATCAGGAGGGCATGCGGCGACGTGCCGAAGGTCTCCTTGAACCTGCGCACGAGATGCCAGCGCGTTAGGCCGACGCGGTCGGCGATATGCTCAAGAGACAGCGGCCGATCCGCCTCATCCATGATGATCTCTCGCGCGCGCCCGATGGCCTGGGGCACGGCTAGATCGAGAGCTGCCGGCAGCGGGGCTTCGGCATACCTGTCGACGAGGTCGAACAGGATTTCGCTCCAGACTTCTTCAAGGCGCGTAGAGGATGCGCCGCTCTCACAGGCCGCATGAAATTCCGCAATGCGACCGGCGAGGCCCGGATCGCGGACCCTGGAATGCCTGAAGCGCGGCGCAACCGTGGCACCTTTGCCCTGCGGGGCGAGGCCATCCAAGTGTTGCTCGGTTGGGTAGAGAACGCGGTAGCGCCAGCCCAGGTCGCAACCGGCCTCGCCGTCATGCTGTGACTGCGGGTTGACCAGGATGATGTCGCCGGGTTCCACGGTATGGTGCGCTCCCCGGCACCAGAAGACCTCGCAGCCATGCGTCACGACGCCGATGACATAACCCGCGTGGCTGTGACGGCGATAGCGGTGATCCGTGAAGCCGGCCCTGAAACATTCAAGACCATCCAGATCCTTCTGCCGCCAGAATGCGTTTTCCCCGTGTGACCGGCACTGCGTCATCGACTTCTCTACTTCAGGCTCTAGCCAAAACGAATGTTGCCATGGTTAGTCGCCCGGCGTCACGCGACCTGAAGAGTTGACCCTCCACGGCACCTGGCGGACAGTCAGCCGATCAACGGCCGGCGCTTCCGCCCCGGCGTCACCCCGGAATGAGGTCTGTCCCTTGAAGCTCCTGCCCCTCGCCATGTTCTGGCTGCTCGGCATCATCTGGGGCAGCAGCTTCATCTACATGAAGATGGCGTCGCAACTGATCTCGCCGCTGCAGATCGTCCTGCTCCGGGTCCTGTGCGGTCTCGTGCCGCTGGCGCTCTATGCCCACTACAGGGGCGCGCTCAAATGGGAGCACCTGAAACATGCCGGCCATTTCCTGGTCATGGCCGTCGTCGGAACCATTGCCTACTACTACGGGTTCGCCAGGGGCGCGTCCCTGCTGCTGTCGGGCGTGGCCGGCGCGCTGAGCGGACTGACGCCGATCCTCTCGTTCCTTCTGGCGCTCCTGTTCCTCGCCGAGGAGAAAGCCACGCTCTCCCGGACCCTGGGTATTGCGATCGGGTTCCTGGGTGTGCTCGTGATCGCGCGCCCGCTCGCCGGCGACATCGCCGCCACAAATATAGAGGGTGCCGCCTACAACATCCTCGGCTCGTTCGGTGTCGGCGCGTCGTTCGTCTACGCCAAGAAATACGTCATGCCGCTCAAGATCCCCGTCTCCGCCCTGATAACCTATCAGCTGGGCTTGAGCCTGATCATCCTCTGCCTGTTCACGGATCTCGAGGGCATCGGTGCCATCTGGAGCGACGCTTATGCGGCCGCCGGGCTGTTTCTGGGCCTGGGCGTTCTCGGGACCGGGATCGCCTATATTCTCTACTACTTCGTCATCGACCGGCTGGGTGCGGTTGCCGCCTCGTCCGTCGCCTACATCCCGCCCGTCGTCGCGCTCATCATCGGCGTCGCCCTCGTCGGCGAAAAGATCGATCCGATCGAGTATCTGGGTGCGGCCCTGATCCTGGCGGGCGTGGCGCTCGTGAACCGGAAGCAGACGAACACGCATTCCCGCGTTCGGCATGATCAGGAGACTTAACGCCGCTGCTTCCTGTGCAGCGCCCGGAGTCAGCGGTCGCCGGGCTTGCGCGCAATCTGGCTCACATAGGACATGAAACCAAAGAACTTGTCGGCGGCCAGGCGGCTTCTAGCCTCGGCCTTCAATGCTTCGGCCGTACCGGGAAACAGAAGACCGGTTTCGGCCATCCTGTCCGCGCCGCGGTCGATGACGGTCATGAAGTAGGTCGCGTCGCCTTCCGCCACGTAGCTGTGCCCGCGCCGCGCGCCCAGTTCGAAGCCGGTATTGGTCAACATGTCCGTAATCTGGCGCATGATCCAGAGATTGGTCACGTTCTGGTTGATCATGAACCGTACAAGCTGGTCCAGCGGATCATAGTCGGCAATCTGGGCCGTCGCCGTGTCGTAGTCGCCGTCACAGATTGCCAGGAGGCCGCCGGGCCTAAGCACGCGGAATGCTTCGCGCACGACGTCCTCCGGTCCGGGGACATGACACAGCAGGGTATGCATCAGAATGAGATCGACCGATGCGTCAGCAAGGCCGGTTTGCTTTGCGTCCCCGACCTCGAAGCTCAGTGCCGGCTCTCCGGCGAAGTGTTCCTCGGCACGCCGGACCATGATCTGCGAAGGTTCGATGCCATGCGCCCGTTCGGCGCCGGCGATGGTGATCAGATCGCGCGTCACGTGGCCGGTGCCGGATCCGAACTCCACGGCATAGGCGCTGTCAGGCAGGTCCAGGCCGCTCAGATACGCTTGCCGGATGGCGACCTGCGCCGGCTCGAGGCATCGCGCATCCATGGCATCGGCGATACGCGACTGAATGGCCTCGTCCTCCGAGGCAAGATTCGCATATGGATCTGACATGAGTCCCCCACCCGCAGAATTCTCCGAACCAAGGGCGGCAGGTTCTCAAGTTTCTCCTTGTACTTCAACTCCTTCGGTGCTCTGACGGCGGCCTGCCGAAGGCTTCCCTGAACGCGCGTGTGAAGGCACCCCGGGAGTCGAACCCGCAGGCAAGGGCGACATCCGTAATGCTCAGATCGCCATTTTCGAGCAGCCGCCGGCCGGCATCGAGACGCAGCTCCCTGTAATACTCCCGGGGGCTGACACCGAGCGCTTCGCGAAAGCGCCTCAACAGGGATCGCTCGCTCAAGCCCACTGAAGCCGCCAGTTCCGCCATTGCCAGGGGCGTCTGCAGCGTCTGCTCCATCACTTGGATCACCCTGATGACCTTGGGATGCCGGGCCCCTATCCGGGACGCCGCGATCATGTGTTGCGGCGCTGACCCGGGCTGCGCCTGGTCATAGAGAAAGTTGCCGGAAACATTCATGGCCAGCATCAGGCCGTCATTCTGGCGAATGAAGTCCAGCGTGAAATCGAAGGACGGCAGCGACCCGCTGGTCGTGGCGCGCTTGCCGTCAACAACGTATCGCTCCGACACGACGTCGATACGCGGATACCGGTTCTGGAAGTCCTCAAGGTCGTCCCAGTGGGTCGTGGCCCGGTAACCGTCCAGCAGGCCCGCCTCGGCGAGAAGATACGGTGCGGCGTCCAGACCGCCGACCAGCACGCCGCTGCGTGCCATCCGCCGCAGGAACGAGGCGACCTTGCGCGACGCAAACCGTCTCGCCTCGTAACTCGACAGGACGAAAACCGCATCGCAATTCCGGATTTCGGAAATGTCGTCGTCAATCGCGAGCGCAAAGCCGCTGCTGGACTCCACCGTCCCGCGTCCGTCGCTGCAAAGCCTCCATGTGTACAGGTCTCTCCCCGACACCGTGTTGGCCATGCGCATGGGCTCGACCAGAGCTGCCAGCGTCAGCTGGGAGTATTTCGGTACCACGAGGATGACGACCTCGCGAGGCTTTGTGCCATCACTCATTTTGACTGACCTCGCACCCTTTTTGGCGATTTTTGCACCTTACATCAGAAAGACCTGCGACATGCTCTGAAATCAATCGGAGTCGGGGCGGCCGCGCTCCGGGCATTTGCCCGGCGGCGAGAGGCGGAGAATCAGAAGGAGCTCACCATGTCGTTGCACGCAACCGAGCATGAGGAAATGTCCGGCCCGGCGATGACCGACCGGCTGCGCGCGCTCCCGGCGCACTACTACGTCGACGAAGAAGTCCTGATGCACGAAAGGGAGCGGCTGTTCTTCCGCACCTGGCAGTACGCCTGCCACATCAGCGAAATCGCAATGCCGGGCGACTACGCGACGACAGAGATCCTGGGACAGAACATCTTCGTCGTCCGGGGCGAGGATGACGGGATCAAGGCTTTCTACAATGTCTGTCCTCATCGCGGCCACAAGCTGGTCGACGGCACCGGGCAGAAGCGTCTGATCGTCTGCCCCTATCATCATTGGAGCTTCACGCTTGACGGCAATCTCAGGCGGCAGCGTAAGACAGCGACGAGCGAAAACCCGGATGACGCGCTTGTCTGCCTGTCACCCGTGCGGGTCGACCGGCTGCTCGACTTCGTCTTTGTCAATCTCGATCCGGACGCGCTTCCCATCGCCGCGTTCTGGCCGGGCCTCGAGGACCATGTCCTCACAACCTGTCCGGATGCAACGTCCTACACATTGAGCAAATCGGCGTCGGTCATCCAGCCGACCGATGTCGCCGCCAACTGGAAAATACAGATCGACAATTTCCTGGAGTGCCAGCACTGCCGGCACGGGCATAAGTCGTTCTCGGACATGCTGGACATCGTCAACCAGACCCAGACTCTGCACGAGAACTACTGCTACGCCTTTATCCCGTCGGCCGGCAAAGCGGACAATCTGGCCTATCCGCTGAACCCGGAGTTCGACGTGATGGATTTGCACTTCTGGTATCTGTTTCCCAATCTCGGGCTGGGCCAGTTTTCGGGGCCCGGCAATTTCAGCCTGTTTCAATGGATCCCCGTCGGGCCTGATCGCGCGCGGCGCATCAGCATCTCGCTCGAGACCGAGGAGCCGACCGATCCGGGCATGCTGGAGCGGCGCAACCTGCGCGAAGTCTGGGGCCGCGATGTCCTCCAGCCCGAAGACATCTCGTTCATGGAATCGGCGCATCAGGGGATGTCGCAGCGGTGCTTCAAGCACGGCTGGTACCTGGTCGACTGGGAGAACGAGGAAATCTCGGAAGTGATGGTCAGGCACTTCCACGACATGTATCTCGCCCATATGGGCGAGCCGCGGCCGACCTGATCAGGCCGGCGCGGCCCGGCCGGCCCTGATCTAAAGGCCGGAAACGGTGTTCGCAGAAACGCCTAGTTCAGCACCTTGGGCCAGTTCGCGTTGCCCGCCTTGATGCGCGCCGGGATATTGCGTTCCCAACGGCGTTGGACGCTGCGCGAGTAGTTCAGGTAAAGCTTGCCGTCGACGATCTTCCAGGCTTCCGGGACGGTCGATGCCGTATAGCCCTCAGACACAGCGTAGGCGCAATAGCCGCCGTACTGCGGGGCATA
Source organism: Hyphomicrobiales bacterium (assembly GCA_965198845.1). Lineage (GTDB taxonomy): Bacteria > Pseudomonadota > Alphaproteobacteria > Rhizobiales > JAJFHC01 > CBDAQD01. Next base: position 2,050,098 of record CBDAQD010000002.1, on the reverse strand, counting down.
GGCTCTCGGATTGGAGGCGAACTTCGCGCGGTTCCCTTCCGAGGAGAACAGCCAGGTCGCACCGTTCCACTTGTGCGAGAACTTCTTCGAGCCGGCCACCGGCTTGCCTTGCGTGAAATAGGCGACCGCATCGGTGCCGTCGATGGCAATGCCCCGTTCGGCGTAGACCGCGGGGCTCTTTGCGCTGGCGGCGGACGCAAGCGCGCCCATGGCGGGCAGTGAGGCGGCGAGCGCAAGGAAATGACGTCTTGTGGCGGGCATCAAAATCTCCGGAATTCTGTTTGAAACGGGTCTCCCCTTAAGTGGTGACCGCGCCTGAAACTACCAGTGCGATCACCAATTTGTCATGCCGGCGTTATTGCACCACCTGAAGCGGCCTGGAAAAAGGCACGTGTCGCCTGTCTCGCGGAAGCTCGAACCGCGGGCCGACTTCTCCAATTGGCACGCGATCAGACCGGCCCAGCTGATTTCGTGCCTTGAAGAGTTGGCAATTTCTGGGTGTCATAGGCGGGATTGTCGCGACTTGCGGCCTGCAGCATCACTGATCGGGATCTCACAATGACCACCCGCCTTGGACCTCCTGACGTCTTTCCGCCGGCGGAACAGTACGTCTACATGGATGCGGCATCCGTCGGCCTCAGCCACGTCAGGGGTGCGGAGGCCATTTCAGACTGGCAACGCGCGCTTGCGGAACAGGGGACCGTCGCCTTCACCGAGCAGGATGAGGTCGAGTGCCTGGACAATCTCAACGACGCGGCAGCACGCCTCTTCAATGCGACCCCTGAAGACATCGCCACCGCCTCCAGCGAAACGGTGTTGATGTCGTCCCTTGCCTGGGCCGTGATGCCGGAAGCCGGGAGCAACATCGTGTCGACAGAGACCACGCATCCCAGCACCATTTATCCCTGGATGCGCGTCGCCGAGCACACCGGGGCCGAGATCCGGTGGGCGCGGGCCGACAACGCGTTGTCGATCGACCCGGACGAACTGGAAAACCTGATCGATGACGCGACGTCCGTCGTCTGCCTGTCACACGTGGAATGGGGCACGGGCCAGATCTTCGATCTGAAGCGTTTTGCGGATGCGGCCCACAGGCACGGCGCGATCTGCGTGATCGATGCCACGCAGTCGGCCGGGCAAGTCCCGATCGATGTTCGGACAAGTGGTGTCGATGCGGTCGCGACGTCCACCTACAAGTGGCTCTGCGGGCCGTTCGGAACCGGGATGATGTACGTTTCGCCGAAGCTCCAGACGCTTAGCCCGGGCATCATCGGATGGCGGTCACATCGTGACATGTGGGATTTCCAGGCGGACCGGCTTGAATACGCCGACAGCGCCAAGCGGTATGAGTTCGGAACCATGGCCTATGGAACCGCGTTCGGCGCGACGGTGTCCACGAACTACCTGCTCGGCATCTCGATCGAGCGCATTGCGGATCATAATCGCGTCTTGTCGAACAGACTGATCGAAGGCTTGTCGGAACTGGACGCGGACGTTCTCGGACCCGGCGACCCTGCACAGCGCTCTGCGACCGTCGCCGCCCGCTTTCCGGGCAAGGACAGCGCCGACTTTGCGCGAACGCTCAAGCAGGCCAACGTCATCGCGTCGCTGCGCCGCGACTTCATCCGCTTCTCGCCCCACCTGTACAACTCGACGGACGATATCGACCAGGCCTTGAGCGCCATCAAGGCAGCCCTCTGACGTTCATCTGCATTCACATTCGGAACAATGAAGGCAACCGTCGCACGGCGATATGACCCTACTCCACTGTGGCGAAAGCGGACGTCGGCGTCACGGCGCCAATGTCTCTCCGGCGTCCTCTCGGACATCAATGGATCTCAGGAGTATCACTCACGGTTGGTGAGTCAGGGAATTCTGCTACTGACTTCGACGAGGTTGTCATCGGGATCCCGGAAGTAGACCGACATCAGCTTCCCGACCGCTCCTGCCTTCTCTGCAGGTCCCTCGACGATCTCCACGTCATTCGACTGAAGCCGGGTGACCACATCTTCAATCGGCAGGTCGGTCAAGACGCAGAAATTGCCGCTGCCCGGCACCGTCTTTTCTGCGAGGCCGGGCAGAGCTTTGGCATCCTGGAGGCTGAATTTATTCGATCCGAAATGAAGCGACCATTTGCCGGCCCGTTCCTCGCGCGGCTCCAGGCCAAGGACGCGCTGATAGAACTCAAGCGTAATCTCCACGCTACGGACACAAAGGACAATGTGGTCGAAGCCATAGATGTTCATGTCCGGGTTATACCGCGGTGACCGAATTTCAGCAAAACGCCTGGGCATACAAAGCTCGAGGCGCATCAACGACCGCTTTGAGTCCATGGCGGACATTACAAGTGGATTGAAGAATGTCTGCTATGTGCCAGAGGCGGACATTGGCACATTACGCTTGATTGGCTGCGTCTTCGCGTCAGCGAATTTAGCGCGGTACGCAGAACAGATATGCCAATCCTTTCGAAAACACCTATAGGCATTGAGCGCAATTCTGAAATCGGTCAGCGTTGGACTTTTGCGTTGGTCATGGCCTCTTCTTTTATCCAAGACAGAAACCGCCTCACTTTTCCGACGCCTGCATGGGCTTGGGTCGTTACGGCGGAATAGTTGAATCCGTTGAGCGCAATTTCAGGTCTGTACGGCGTTAGCCAGCCGCGATGCACCATATCTTCAACCAATAGCGTGCTCATCAAAATCAATCCCTGCCCCGCTAATCCCGCCTGAATGACCTGTTGTTCCTGATCGAACTGGCGCTGGCTGGCTTTTGGCGCCGGTTCAGAGGCGGCGTCAGCCCAATCGTTCCAAGTGAAGGCGGGCAACGTCCTTGAAACCCACCTGGTGCTGATTAGCACCGCATCTGAAAATCGGTTTAAGCTGCGTACGTATTCTGACGACCCAAACGCTGCCAGTGTTTCTCTTGCAATCGGTATCGTCTCGAATCCCGCGTAGTCGCCGCCGCCATAGCGAATGGCAAGATCGATACGGCGATCGCGGTTGAGATCGACAATTTCTGTTGATGTTTCCACGCGCACGCTGATATCCGGATGCCGCGCCTCGAAATCATTGAGTTTTGGAGCGAGCCAAAGCGCTGCAAATGCCGGCACCGTCGAAATCGTCAGAGTACGCTCTGAAAGCGTCAAATCCTCTAGTGCATCATTGATCTGCTGAAATGCCACCGACGTGGCTGCCGCCAGCGTTGCGCCCGCATCCGTCAACTCAACCCTGCGCGTCATGCGAACGAACAGCGCGAGGGAAAGCTGGTCTTCAAGCGACCGGATCTGATGGGACACCGCTGTCGGCGACACGCCTAATTCTTCAGCGGCACCCTTGAAGCTGCCGAGCCGGGCGGCGGCGTCGAAAACTCGTAGAGCTGAGGCAGATGGAAAGCGCATCAGTGATCCTATGGATGAGCTTATTAGTTTTATAGGTGAAACCTTTCCTTTTGTCACGTCTCACGTTTTGGGCAATTTATCCTTCATTGAGATTGTTACGACTACAAATTCCTCATCTTAAGATTTGAAAAATTGCAACCGAGCGAATTTCCATGACCACGATCCTTCGAATCGACGCCAGCGCCCGAAAGAGCCGGTCACTAACGCGCACCCTGAGCAAATTGTTCATTGACCATTGGTTGAAGGCTGAACCCACCGCGTGCATCATTGAGCGCGATGTCGGGACGAACCCTCCGTCATTGATTACAGAAGATTGGATTGCCGCCGTCTTCACCAACCCAGAGAAACTGAGCCCAGAAAAACAGGCGCTAGTCGAAGAATCCGACGAATTGATCGATGAGATTAAAAGGGCCGCCATTATCGTCATCGCCACGCCGATGTATAATTACGGCATGCCGGCACACCTTAAGGCGTGGGTCGATCAGGTTGTTCGGATCAACAAGACATTCACATTTGACCTCGCTAGAGGCGATCAACCGCTGATGCCGATCCTGAGCGGCAAAACGCTCGTTATGCTGACATCCTGGGGCGAGTTCGGCTTTGGGCGCGGCGAGGCCAATGAACACTCGAACCACCTAACGTCGCATCTAGAAACAGTGTCGAAATACCTCGGTGTCGACGACATCCATCACATCGGCATTGAATACCAAGAGTTTGGCGATGAGCGCTTTGCCACCTCGAAAGCCAAAGCCATTGCAGCGACGCCAGCGATCGTGTCGAGCCTGGTCTCTCGAGCAACGAATCTACATGCCGTTTGAGTGGCCAATTATATCGACACTGACAATGCCCGCATTGGGTCACAGGCTGACACCAGTTTGCCTGGACGCAACGTCCACTTTGTCCGCACGCCGGTCATTTGTGGCGCCCGGAATTCGCCCGCACCCGCTTCCGTCTTCAGTCCCGGAACGCCGTGCGGATCGCGGCTTTCATGGCGAGGACGAGTTCGGTGTCCGCCCCGTCACTGGCCCTCACGACGAGCTTGGACACGGGCGTCGCGCCGAAACCGTGATCTGCCCCCAGAACCTTCAGCCCCTCCCCGACTGAAGACCGGCCCAGCAGGCCGACGCCGATGCCGCCCTCGACGGCGGCCATGACGCCGCCCACGCTCTGGCTGGAATAGATCACGCGGAACGGCCGGTTCCGTGCCTCAAGTGAGGCAAGCGCCACGTCGCGCCACCAGCAGGTGCGGTCGAACAGCGCCACCGGCAACGGGTCGGTTTCGGAGAAATCCCGATAGGGCGATGCAACCCAGCAGGTCGGATCCTCGAACAGGACCTCCTCGTCAGGGTCCGGCTGCTCGACCTCGTAGACCGCGAGATCGAGCCGTCCCTTGGACAGGGCTTGCGGAAACTCGGCGCTGAGCGCGCAGGTTACCTCGAGTTCCACGAGCGGGTGCGCCTGGGCGAAGGCACCGACGATCTGGGACAGCTTCGCCTGGCCGTGATCGTCGGGAATGCCGAGCCTCAGCTTGCCTTCGAGATCATCTGACGCGATCTCGCGCAGCGCCCCGTCGAGCCGCGCCACCACGTCGCGCGCGACAAGGATCAGATGCCGGCCGGCATCCGTCAGGACCACGCCGCGTCCGTGGCGCTCGAAGACGTCACGTCCGAGCACGCTTTCAAGGCGCTTGATCTGAAGGCTGGCGGCGGATTGAGACCGTCCGATCTCGACAGCACCATCGGTGACGCTGCCGGCCTCGGCGATGGCAACGAACGTGCGCAGGAGGTCGCTGTCGAGCTGTGACATTTGTTTTCCCAATACCTGATTCCCGATCTATTCGTTTCATTTATGAAAAATGCGGCAGTAATTTGCAAGCCGCTGGAGGATTCTCGACCATGACGGACCAGACGACGCAGACAGACGCCCCGAAGACCAAGACCATCTGGTTGATCGCCGGTGCCGTCGTTATCGCGATCTCTGCCAGCCTCTGGCCGGGCCATCTGCTGGCGGCGATCAGCTTTTCGCTCATCGGGCTCCTGAAGGTGGCGCCCGTCGTCGTGCCCGGCATCCTGCTTGCGGCCTGGATCATCGCCAGCGGTGCGGATACGCATATCGCGCGCGCCTTCGAGGGCCGGATGCTGCACACGATCCTGGCGGCTTCCGCGATCGGCGCGCTCACGCCGGTCTGCGGCGTTGCCGTCCTGCCGCTCATGGCAGGACTGCTCGTGGCGGGCGTGCCGCTGGCGCCGATCATTGCCTTCTGGTTGTCCTCGCCGGTCACCGACCCGGCCATGCTGGCGACCACCGCGGCAACGCTCGGACTCGCCTTCGCAATCGGCAAGACGCTGGCCGCCCTTGGCCTTGGACTGTTCGGCGGGATGGTGACGGCGCTGTTCTCGCGCCGGGACTGGGCCACGGATGCGCTGCGCGATAACCGGCTCGCCCGGCAGCTCAGCACGGCGCGGTGCTCCGGGCCGAAATCGTTCGACGCCCGCGTCTGGAAAACGTCCGAGCGCCGCCGGTCCTTCGCGCGCCAGGCCTGGGCCACGACCCGGCTGATCCTGATCTGCCTGATCCCCGCTTTCATGGCGGAGTATGCGCTGAACGCAGCACTCACACCCGGATCGCTCGCGGCCTATGTCGGCGAGGAGACGTGGTGGGCGATCCCCGCTGCGGTGTTCGTAGGCGCGCCTGCCTATATTGACGGTTACGCCGCGCTGCCACTGACGCGCGGGCTGATCGACAACGGCATGTCGCAAGGCGCGGCCATGGCCTTTCTCGTGTCGGGCGCTGTCGTCAGCATCTGGGGCGCGCTCGCCGTCGTCCCCGTGCTCAAGGCCAAGCCCTTCCTTCTCTATCTCGTGCTCGCCCTCGCCGGTTCGCTCATCGCCGGCTATGTGTTCGAGTGGGCGGTCTAGGCAGCGATCGGCAAAGGCTTCAGGCTTCAGAACTTGCCGTTGTCATTCTTCCATTCGCTGCGCGGCGCGACTTTTTCGGTCGTGTCCCAGTGCTCGACGATCCTGCCGTCCGCCAGCCGGAAAAGATCGTAGAAGGCGGAATGAACGCCATCACGGTGGCCCTCGCTGACGGAGAGCACGAAACTCCCGTCGGCCAGGACACGATGGAGGCGCTGATAGTCAATGCGCCGGCGGCCGTCGGTTTCGGCTTCGAGGGCAGACCTGAGCGCGGACACGCCGTCGCCCAGATGCGGGTTGTGTTCGATATAGGCGTCCCCGCTGACGAACTCCTCGAGGCGGCCGGTCCGGCCATCGACAAGGACCGTTTCGACGAAGGACCGGACAAGAGCGCGATTGCTTTCCGTCAGCTCCGGATCGGTGGCCTCGACCGGCCCGTCCACCATGCTGTGTCCCGACGGGTTCGGGCCCAGCCTTTCCTGAATGTTGTCCCAGTGCTCGACCGCGCGGCCGTCCTCGAACCGGAACACCTCGAAGGCGATCTTCCGGCTCGCAAAGTCGTATTCCATATGGGCGAACACGAAATCGCCATCCTCAAAGCCCCGGACCATGTTGACCCGGGGTCCTGTCTTGGACAGCCGCTCGAACAGCGCCGCCAGGCCCTCGCTGCCCTCGTGCGTCTGCGGATTGTGCTGAATGTACTTCGCTTCATTGACCACGGCGACCGGCCCGGGATCGCCGGTCTCGATGCTCTTCAGCAGGTCACGTATCTGGTCTTTTTTCGCAATCGCCACGGGATCAGCCCCTCATGAATTGTCGTTCCTGTCCGGCGTTGGCATCCATAGCATGCCCGAGAAGAATCCGTTGCGGTCAATCGCGGCATTCTCCCTTTCGATGGCCGGCAAATCGGATAGTGTACCGGTTGCCGGAACCGATGCTCCTCCGCCGGCACCCGCAATTTTTCAGGCTCCCATCCCCAAGGAGACAGTCCATGAGATCCCTCGCCCTTCTGACGTTCGAAACCCTCAATGGCGTAATGCAGGCGCCTGTCATGCCCGACGAAGATCCGACCAGCGGTTTCGAAGGCGGCTGGGCCGCGCCATATATGGAGACGGTGATGCCCCATGTGATGCAACAGGCAATGCCGGAAGCCTATGACGTGCTGTTCGGGCGCAAAACCTACGAGAGTTTCGCGGCCTTCTGGCCGAACATCGGCGACGACAATCCGGCGGCGAAGCTCATGAATGCCGCGCGCAAATATGTCGTGACCAACTCCCTCACCGACCTGACCTGGAACAACGCTGTGGCGCTGCCGGGAGATGCAGCCGAGTCCATCGCCCGGATCAAGGCCGAAGACGGGCCATTGATCCAGGTCCACGGCAGCTGGGAACTGGCCCAGAGCCTTCTGCAAAATGACCTGGTCGATGAGATCAGGCTGTGGTCGTTTCCGGTCATTGCCGCGGACGGCAAGCGGCTGTTCGGGCCGGACGTCCCGCCCCGGACCTGGCAGCTGAAGGCGACCGAGAGTGCACCCGACGACGTGGTGATGCGCTTCTACTCCCGCGCATAGCGCGTAGAGTGAATTTAGGTCAGATTAAATCGTTCTGCCGGATTGCATTTTTGTCAGGATCGAGGGTTTTGGCGAAGGCCATACTGGGAGTACGGTCGAGGCAAAACCCGATGGGAATGGCAAAAAGGCATCCGGCCCAAAGGGTTGAATGAAATCGACCATCCACGGCGTCAGGTCTTTCGACCGTAGCCCTACTACGCTTTTCAAGACCTTCCTGGTGGACTGGCACGATTTCATCCAACAGAACTGCTTCAATCTGACCCAAATTCACTCTGGTCAGGCAGCGGTGAGAACGAGGATCAGGATACCACCGCCGATAAAGAGCACGCCGACCAGTTCGAGCGCCCTCACCTTCTCCCGGAACAGCACGGCGGACGCGAGCACAGTGAAGATCAGCTCGATCTGGCCCAGCGCACGCACGTAAGCGGCGTTCTGCAGTGTGAAGGCCGAGAACCAGAAGATCGAGGCCAGAGCGCCGGCAACACCCACCGAGAGCGATGGCCGCCAGTGCACGACGACCGCACGCAACTGATCCGGCTCGCGCAGCAGCAGATAGACGCCCATGATCACCGTCTGGATCACCACCGAGACGGCGAGCGTCATGGCAGCACGGATCAGGAAGCCGTCTCCATCGAGTGCCAGTGCACCGCCGCGGAAGAACACGACCGATGCTCCCAGCGCCGCGCCGCAGGCGAGCCCGACCAGTGTCGTCCGCTCGAACAGGCTCGCACCAAGGCTGCGAAATGTGACCTTCGTCTCGGCCACCGACAGAGCCATCACACCGATCAGGCTGACCATGATGGCTAGGCCCGCGCCGAAGGTTAGCGGGTCGCCCAGGATCAGAAGGCCGAGGATCGCCACCTGCACCGTCTCGGTCTTGGAGTAGACCGTGCCAGCAGCAAAATTTCGAAACGAAAACAGCCAGATGAGCAGGAATGTAAAGACGATCTGCGAAACGCCGCCGAGTATGCAGTAGATCAGGAAGGTTACATTGGGTTCGGGCAGATCGAAGCCGCCGAAGTAGGCCAATCCCGCCAAGTACAGAACAGCAAACGGCCAGGCATAGAGAAAGCGCACATAGGTGGCCCCCGCCGTCGAAAGTCGGGACTTCAGATGCTTCTGAAGCGCGGACCGCAGGTTCTGGAAGAACGCCGCGGCGATCGTCAGGGGAATCCATGTTTCAATCATATGCGCGACCGGCGGCTCTGGTCCCGGCGCGGTCTATTCGCCGGACCAGATCAGTTCGAGGCGAATGCCGCCGGGCTCGGCAAACATCATGTGCTTGCGGGGTCCGTCGCCGAGCAGCTCCGGCATGAACTCGATCTCGACACCGGGCCAGTCCCGGACGCTTTCGGCAAGGCGATCGAGGTCAGCCTCCGTCGGAACGGTCAGCGCCAGGTGATGCAGGCCAATATTGGCCCTGCGGTCGAACCCGATCACCGGATTTGCGCGGTCGACTTGCCAGAGCGTCAGGCGAAGCTCGCCGTCGGTGACGGCGTTGCGCGGGTAACTGTCGTCCCTCGCAATCTCCGACCAGCCGAGCACTCCGGTAAAGAATGCCGTGGTCTGATCCAGATCGCGGACCGCCAGGCCGAGATGATTGAGCCCGCCCGTTTCCGCCATTGCCAACTCCCCAAAAGATGTCTGCGTTCCGGGCCTATAACATGTCCACGGCGCCCGCAACCACCGCGGCTCAGCCCTGCCGGCCCGGCCAGTGCGGGTGGAGGTCGTCGATTACGAAGTCATGGCTGTGCGCCTTGCCCTGCTGACCATGCCCCTGGCGAAGATGCGGATGATCGGGCGGCAGGTCGTCATGGCTGTGTTCGAGGTCGCGGCTGCCGGAACTTGGCCATACCGCCAGCGCGACAACGGAAGACGCAAGCGCCATCCCACCAAGCAGGAGTGCCGTCGGCGAAAGCCCGGCCATGCTGCCCATCCAGCCCGCCAGCGGATAGGTCACCAGCCAGCAGGCATGCGACAGGGCGAACTGCGCGGCGAACAGTGCAGGCCGGTCCTCCGGATGGGCGGAGCGCCGCAGCAGGCGTCCCGATGGCACCAGTGCCGCCGCATAGCCCAGGCCTGAGGCGAACCAGAGGGCGAGCATCGTCTTGTAGCCGGGCAGAAATCCGATGCTCAAGCCGACTGCCGCGAGCGCGACGATCGCGGTGGTCATCACGGTCCGGTCCGAGAATTGCCTGAGCAGGCCCGGCAGGGCAAAGGCGGCCAGCATCGAACCGCAGCCGAAGGAGGCGAGCGCCAGTGCCGTCTGCCTTTCGCCGAGGCCGTACGTTCCCTGCACGTAGACGACGGTGTTCACGATAACGATCGCCCCGACGGCGGCGACTGCCATGTTGACGGCGAAAAGCCCGCGCAGACGCGGCGTCGCCAGATAGATGCGCAAGCCCCGCGTGGTCCGCTCATAAACGCTGCGCCGCGCTGCTTTGCGCATATCCGGCAAGGTAACCGTCAGAACGAATGCGGCCGACAGGAGGAACCCGAGCGCCGTCCCCGCAAAGAGCGTGCTGGACGCCACGAAACCGAGCAGAAGCGCTGCAAGCAGGGGCGAGACCAGGCTTTCGAGATCGTAAGCCAGACGCGAGAGGGAGAGCGCGTTCGTATAGTCCTCCTCATCCGGCAGCACATCGGGAATGGTCGCCTGGAAGGCGGGCGTGAACGCCGCCGAGCAGGACTGCAGCAGGAAGATCAGCACATAGACCTGCCAGATCTCGGTCACGAACGGGAGCTGAGCGACGATGACCATGCGGCACAGGTCAAGCACCACCAGGACCCTGCGGCGCGGCAGTACGGAAAGAAACGCCGAGGCGACGGGCGAGACCCCGACATAGGCGATCATCTTGATGGCAAGCGTGGTGCCGAGCACCCGGCCTGCATTGTCGCCGGCGAGATCGAAGGCCAGCAACGCCAGCGCGACGGTCGCCAGACCGGTTCCCACCAGCGCCACGACCTGTGCCAGGAACAGGTGGCGGAATACGCGGTTGGCAAGGATGCTCAGCATTTCGGGAGACTACGCCTGCCGGCGCGTCTTCGCCACCTGCCTGAATGGTTTGGTTCTCGCCTTATACGGCGTCACCCGACACGTCAGGCCGCGGCGACGCGCTCCAGGAAACTGTCGACCTTGCGCCGCAGTTGCGAGGCCTGGGTGCTGACGTCCTGCGCGGCGGAAAGCACCTGCTCCGCAGACTGGTTGGTCTCGGCGACACCGGACGAGACGCGATCGATGTTCTCACTGGTCGCCCGCGTGCCCGAACTGGCCTCGCCGGCATTACGCGAAATCTCCGACGTCGCGTTGCCCTGCTCGGTGACCGCCGCGGCAATGGCGCTGGTATAGGACTTCACGTCGGCCATGGTCTTGGGGATCTCCGTGATCACGGTGACCGCCTGCTGGGTCGACTCCTGGATCGCGGCAATCTGGCTCGAGATCTGGCCCGTGGCATCGGCGGTCTGGTTGGCCAGCGATTTCACCTCCGACGCGACAACGGCAAAACCCTTGCCCGCCTCACCGGCGCGCGCAGCCTCGATCGTGGCATTCAGCGCCAGGAGATTGGTCTGCTCGGCAATATCGGAAATCAGCTTGACCACGTCGCCGATGGCGCTGGCCGCTTCTGCCAGTCCGCCGATCCTGTCCTGCGTGAGGTTGGCGCTCTCGGCGGCTTTCTCGACGACATCCGTCGCCGTCTCCACCTGCCGGGTGATCTCGGCAATCGACGCGTCGAGTTCTTCGGCCGCAGTGGCTACGGACTGAACATTCTCGGTGGCGTTCTGCGAGGCGGATGTCGCGGCCGTCGTCTGGCCGGTGGCCTGGCGCGCGACGTCGGTCAGCAATTCGGCAGTCGAGCGCATCTGAGCGGCATTGTCTTCAACCGCTTCAAGTGCATCCTGCATCTCGGTGCGGAACTCCGCGATCAGTTCCTCAATCGTCGCCTGACGTTTTTCCCGCCTGATATGGCCGACCTTGCGCTCCTCGGAGAGACGCTGGTTCTCGACCGCATTGTCCCGAAACACCGTCACGGCCTCGAACATCTTTCCGATTTCGTCTCGCCGCCCTGTGTCCACGAGATCAACCTCAAGCTCGCCGTCCGCCAGTTGGGTCATTGCGCCGGTCATTTCACGGATCGGGCGCCCTATGGCACGGCCCAGCAGCCAGGCCATGATGCCACCCATGGCGACCGCGGCCACGATCGCGAACAGCGAGGTGTTGATTGCACCCGACCCGGTCTCGCGCACCTGCGCGATCTGACGCGCGCCGATCCCCGTCACGACATCGACAAGCGAAGCGGCATTGGCCTTCATGACGTCCACCTTGACCCCGGACTCGGCAAACACGGCGCGCATTTCCGCAAAGGCTTGCGAGAACTGCCCCAATGCGGCCTTGATCGCGTTGGCGCTGTCCTGGTCCCACGCATTCGCAAATGCCTTTTCGGTGCTTTGCCCGAGTTCGGTAAACCGCGCCTCCAGGGCCTTTTCATGTTCGGGGGTCGGATCGAGAAGATAGCTCGATGCCGCGGACATCAGGACATTCGCAGAACGCTCCATGACCGTCGCCGATGCCGCCTCCGCGGTCGACTTCTCCTGCTGGGCTTCGATGCGCGCCAGGAAATCCCACGACGCCCTGATGCCCTGATCCTGCATGGCCTTGAGCTTGTTGGCCGCCTTGACAATCCGGCGTGCCGCCTTCTGGGCCTTGACCCTCAGCGCAAGCGAGGCGGGATCATCTTCAGATGCGAACGACTCACCGCCGGCGCCCAGTTTCGCGAACATTTCCGCCATGGCCTTACTGTGTTTATCGATGGCCTCGACGATCTGCATGGCGGCGGGATTCAGGCGCGCTTCAAGGAAGGTCTTGTTGAGTGCCGCGATCTTGTCGACACCCTTGCCGGCGCGTTTGAGGATATTCGACGATTTGGTCGCCATGAATTGCAGGATGTTGACCTGCACTTCGTTGGCGGTCAGCGCCAAGCCGGCGGCGCGGCGCGAAAAGTCCTGGGTCTCAATCAGCTTGGCGCGGATCGCGCGCGCGCTTTCGCTTGTTTCCGCAAGTCTTTCACCCGCCGCTTTCCCGCTGGCAATCGATGAGGAGATGACAGCACCGACGGCAGCCTTCATGGCGTCGTTCGCCTTGGCCCGGCGTTCGATCAGCGCGACATATTCCGTCATGGCAGAGCGAAACCCACCGGTCGCCTGCGCTGCGGCCTCAAGGCGTTCCGGATCGCCCGCCTGCCCGAGCAACCGGGCGATGTCGCCCTCAATCGACGTCACAAGTTCAAGCGTGCGGTCGGCGGACTCGCGAACCCCCGAGCTCACATAATCACCCTTGGCTTCCGCGATCTGCTGGAGGGAAATCAGCAGCCTGGCTGCATTATCGGTCATCGCGACCTGGGAATTGATGCGGTTGATCGAGTGAGCGCTGAGAAGCCCAACGGCCAGCGTGATAATCAGAACCGCGCCGAACCCGCCGCCGATCTTGGTGATGAGAGGCAAATTCCGGAGTGTTGAGGCAATGGTCACAAACAGGCTAGACATCCGCAATTCCTGTCGTCGTTGCTGTCGTCTATTGCCCTAGCCAATCCCCGCATAATGAAAATTCATGGTCAATTATTCCTTAACGCGGTGACCGGATGAGCGCATACGCCGGCTTCGCGTCAGGAAGGACGCTTTCTTGAGTACGGTATTTCCCGGATTTGCCCTGCGGGTTTTCCTCGCTGAACGCAGGACTGCTTGAACGGCGTCACCGCTTCTTGAGTTTGGCGCTTTCTTTTTTTAGCGGGCGGGACACCGGGCAGATCTCCTGAACAAAGCCGTTCAGCGTATTGGCGAGATTGTCCTCGATGATCGAATAGTGGACGAACTGTCCCCTCTTTTCCTTGCGGACAAGACCCGCCGTTTCCAGCACACCCAGATGCTGCGAAATCGATGGCTTCGACATATCGAAACGATCGGCAATCTCGCCCGCCGTGAGCGAACTGTGCGAGAGGTAGGCCAGGATCTTGCGGCGTGTCGTGGAGGAAAGCGCCTCGAAGATACGCTGCATCCCGCCGGATTCCGTCTTCGAAGAATTGTCCGCTGTATCGGTCATTTCGGTCCTAGCACCAATTGTTAACCAGAATGATATGTTTCATTAATTAGATAATTGCCTAATTACCCAATCAATGATATTTAGCTTATTACCTAAATATATAACAGCCTCTTAAAAGGCAAGAAGCGCTGTCGAAACATTTTCCGGACTGCATTCGGAAATCGGAACGGCGTCTCTGCCCCGAACAAGAGCCTCGAATAACAAGGTGGGTGCGCCATGAATCAGGAACAGTACGGCTCAATTCCTTCGACACATCCGGCAGGATCGCTGATTTCCACTGAGCGGGTCATTTCCGATCGCGAAAGCAGCGCGGTTGAAGGCATCGTGAAGTGGCACCCTGCGAAATCGCTCTGGCTGACCGGCATGACGCTTGTTGCGGTCATCGCCGGTCCCCTCACCTTCTCATGGGACGCTCTGGCAATATTCGTCGCGCTCTGCGCTATTACGATCTGCGGCGGACACTCCGTTGGCATGCATCGGCTGCTGATCCATCGGTCTTTCAAGACGCCGGACTGGATCGAAAAGGCTCTGGTTTATCTCGGTGTCCTGGTCGGCATGGCCGGACCGCACGGCATGATCCGGCTTCACGACTTTCGCGACTGGGGCCAGCGGCAGACGGCCTGCCATGACTTCTTTTCGCACCGGTCCGGCTTCTGGAAGGATGCCTGGTGGCAGCTTCACTGCAGAATCGAGCTCGCCAATCCGCCGCGTCTCGTGATCGAGGACGACGTCCGCACCGACCGGTTCTACCGGCTTGTCGAGCGCACCTGGATGCTTCAACAGGTCCCGCTGGCCCTCCTGCTGTTCACCTTCGGCGGGATGCCCTGGGTCATCTGGGGCATCTGCTGCCGGGTGTCCGTTTCCCTGATCGGGCACTGGATCGTCGGCTATTTCGCACATCAGCCGAAGTCGGCCCTGCTCTATGTGGAGGGCGCGTGCGTCCAGGGACAGAACCTGCCGCAACTCGGTCTGATCACCTGCGGCGAAGCGTTTCACGAGAACCACCATGCCTTTCCCAACTCGGCCAAGCTTGGTTTCCTGCCCGGACAGACTGACCCGGGATGGTGGCTCGTCAGCACCCTGGAATTTCTCGGCCTGGCGCGGGACGTCGGGACACCGGAAAACCTGACCGCGCGCCCGGGCCTGACCGTGACTGCTGCGGAAAACCGTCTCCCGACTGAGAGCAAACCGCTCTGGCTTCAACGGTTGCCCAGGGAAGCCGCGACGCACTAGACAGATACCGGGCCTGCAGGGCTGGATCGAGGCGCCCGAACCTGACTGACAGAGTGCGTTGGCGTCGCCGACAAAGCTCCTGACATAAGGCTGTCAGGAGAACCACGCGGCGGGGCTTGGCGAGTCGGGCGTGTCCTGACTAAATCGCCGCCATGGAACCGTTCAAGAACATCTTTTCAGCCGAAATGGTCGGCTGGCTCGCGGACCACCTCGGGCGTCATGCCCGGGCCTTCGACCGGATTGCGTTCGAAGGCGCGATTCTGCCGACGCTGGAAGACCTGGAGCTCAAGGAGCGCGCGCAGCTTATCGCCGATGCGGTGCACGACCGGCTGCCGGAGGACCATGCCGAGCGGGCGCGCATCCTGGAGGCCATTCTTCATCCTGATGAACTGGATCACGCCAACCAGCCAAGCGACGAGGACGGCATCTGCGGCTGGGGCATCCTGCCCCTGTCCATGGTCGTTGGTCAGCACGGGATCGACGACTTCGACCGTGCGCTCGGGCTGCAGAAGGAGATGACCAAACGGTTCTCGTCGGAGTTCGGCGTCCGGCATTTCCTGCTTGCCGATCAGGACCGCGCGCTCCGGACCATGTCGGGCTGGATCGGCGATCCGAACCGGCACGTGCGCCGGCTCATCAGCGAAGGCACCCGTCCCCGCCTGCCCTGGGCCATGCAACTGCCGCGGCTGATCGAGGACCCCTCGCCCATGCTCCACATCCTCGAAGCCCTCCGGGACGACGAGGAGGAATACGTGCGCCGCTCGGTCGCCAACCACCTCAACGATATTGCCAAGGATCACCCGGATCTGATTGCGGACATTGCCAGATCCTGGATGACCGACGCCGACGGCAATCGCGAGAAACTGATCCGCCACGCCTGCCGGTCGCTGATCAAGTCGGGCCACAGGGAAGCCCTCGCGGCCTTCGGTCTGGGCGCGCCCGAGATCGGTTCCGTGGACATCCGCATCGAGGCACCGACCGTGGATTATGGCGGCGCGCTGGCCTTCTCGGCCGAGCTCACATCGACGGCTTCGAAGCCCCAAAGCCTCGTCGTCGACTATCTCGTGCACTTCCGAAAGGCCAACGGGAAGCTGGCCGCCAAGGTGTTCAAGGGAACAAAACTCGTCCTTGAACCGGGCGAAACCCACAGCTACTCCCGATCGCACCCGATCCGCCCAATCACGACCCGGAAGTACTATCCCGGAACCCAGGGCCTGTCGCTGCGCATCAACGGGCAGGATTTCGGTTACGCCGAGTTCGAATTGATCATGCCGGACTAGTCGCGACCTCGCAGAGCCGAGAGCTCGAGCTGCTTGTAGACTTCGTTGGCGCGCAGCAGATGGCGTTCCATCGCCGCGACAGCGGCATCTGGGTCGCGCGCGGCGATGGCCTCGTAGATCGCGGTGTGTTCCTCAAGCGTGATGTGTTCAGCGCCCTTCAGCCGGACCAGTTCGACGTGGAATTCCTCCATCCATTCGAACACCGCCTGGCTCACCGCCGCATAGATCGGATTGCCGCTGATGGCGGCGATCTCGCCGTGAAACAGCTTGTCCTTCTCCAGAAAGGTGCTCAGGTCCTTCAGGCTGTCGAAGTGGTCATCCAGGCGTGTCTTGAGACGGGCGACATCGGCATCCGTCGCCGTCTCCGCGGCAATCCGGACCATGCCGGCCTCGAAGAAGAGACGCGCTTCCTTGAGATGGTCCAGCGTCTGGGGCGACGTGATCAGCATATGCCGCACCGTGGTCGCCACCTGGTCGATTACAGCGCGTGCATCCGGCTCTTTCACGTTGGCCCGCTCGCCGTGGCTGATCGAAATCAGGCCCATGCGTTCCAGTGACTGCATGGCCTCGCGGATCGCCGGACGGCCGACGCCGAACTGGGACATCAGATCGCGTTCGGAGGGCAGCTTGTCCCCGGGCGCATAAATGCCCCGGGAAATCCGGTTCACAAGCCGATCCACCACTTCCTGGTAGAGCTTGCGCCGCGGTATCGGCTCGAAATCGCTGTCTGTCATGACTCTCATCTGCCCTGATTCGGCGCGTCCCGCCAGATCAGGGAACAGGGTTTGACTAAACTGGTATGACAAGTTAACATCCTGATGACATGTGAAGCAAACTGGCATGTTGCGGGCTGGCCGTCTTGCTCTGCGGGCACCCGGAAAATCAGGGAGGTAAGAATGAGAGTCACGCGTGCATTGGCCGCCGCGGGCATGGCAGTCGCCCTGTTCGCAGGCAGCCTGATCTCGTCGCAACCGGCATCGGCGCAATCCGCTGCGGAACGAGCCGTCGAAGCCGCCAAGAAATACTCCGGAACTGAAATCAGCATTGTCTGGGAGGCCGGGCTGCAGTCGCTCGACCCGCTGAATTTCTCCGGGCCCAAATGGGAAGAGTTGACCGGCATAAAGGTCAAGGTGATCGAGGTGCCGACTGCGGAGATGTTCACCAAGATCCTGCAGGAACACCGCGCCGGAACCGGCGCCTATGACGCGCTCAACGTCATCCCGAGCTGGATGCCGGACCTGGTCAAGGCCGGAGCGCTCGAAGTGCTCGACCCCTATGTCGACAAATACGGGTTCCGGGACGAACTGCAAAAGATCGCGCCGACCTATCGCGACAACCAGATGACGGTCGACGGCAAGATCTACGGGTTCCCGGATGATGGCGACCTGTTCGTGCTCTACTACCGCAAGGACCTGTTCGCGGATCCGGAAAACATGAAGGCCTTCAAGGCCAAGCACGGCTACGATCTCGCCCCGCCGAAGACGTGGCAGCAATATGCCGACATCGGCAACTTCATCACCGAGAAGTACAAGCCCAAGATCTACGGCGCCGGCCAGTTCCGGGGGCCGGCCTATGGCATATGGCTGTTCGAGGAAAGATTCCGCGTCGAGGGCGGCAGGTTCTTCGATCCGGCGACGATGAAGGCGCAGATCAACAACGAGATCGGCGTCAAGGTTTACGAAGGCATGCGTGACGACAACAAGTTCATGCCGCCGGGTGTCGAAACCTGGGGCTTCGTCGAAGCGCTGAGTTCGTTCCTCGCCGGCGATATCGCCATGACCATCTCATGGCCGCCGTTCGGCCGCTGGGCCGCCGGCTACGGCACGGACGAGAAGGCGCTGTCATGGGTGCCCAAGACCAAGATCGCTGACAAGGTCGGTTACGCCCTGCCGCCTGGCGGCACGCCGCAGCTGGCCGCCGGATTCTCGCTCTCGGTTTCATCGAAGAGCAAGAACAAGGAAGCCGCCTATCTGTTCATCCAGTGGCTGAACAGCGAGGCAATCAGCCTGCAGCGGGTGCAACTCCCCTACGCCCTCAGGGATCCGTTCCGTGAGTCCCACTTCACCGACAAGGAGTATCTGTCGCGCTGGGGCGATGCCTCGAAATATCTCGCGACGCTGCGCCAGGGCGCCGATACGGGCCTGCTCGACCTGTCGATCCTGCAGATCGACAAGTACGAAGAGGCGTTGCGCCAATCCGTGACGCGGCTTTGGGCCGGCGAGGATGCCAAGGCAATTCTCGACGACGTGGCGGCCCAATGGGATGCCCTGACGAAGAAGATCGGCGTTGATAAGCAGAAAGCGGCCTACGCCGACTGGGCCGGCAAGCCCAACGCCTATCCGAAGAAGTAGTCCGCCCGCCAGCACACCGGGGCAGCGCAAGCACAGGCGCTGTCCCGGCCCCTCCCGCCATTGCGGGAACACGGCACCGGAGTCACAAACGGCAGCATGAGATGACAGCCGCCACCGCGCCTCAGGACCCCACATCGACGCCTGATCTGGGAACCCGGCTGAGCCGGTTCTCGGACCGGCGTTTCAAGTACCTGATCATTGCGCCGGCGGTATTCCTGCTGCTCTTCATCGGCATCTTCCCGCTCATCTACACACTCGTAGTGAGCTTCCAGAACATCACGATGCTCGACGAGGACACGAGCTTCCATGGCCTCCTGCACTACGGCGCCCTTTTCAGCGACGTGAGGCTGTGGGAATCCCTCGCCCATACGATGCTGATCACACTGATCGCGCTGCCGCTCGAGCTCGGTATCGGGCTCGCCATGGCGCTGTTGTTTCTCGACCGCATGCCGGGGCGCCAGATATTCGTCGCCCTGCTCGTCCTGCCGACCATGATCGCCCCGGTCGTCGCCGGCGCAACCTGGCGGCTCCTGTTCGACAACCGCTACGGTCCAATCAACCAGGTGCTGGGCTGGCTGAAGGGCGAGCCGGTCACCATCCTGTGGACCATCAAGGCGGAGTTCGTCTATCCGGCGATCCTGATTGCCGAAGTCTGGCAGTGGACGCCGTTCATGTTCCTGATCCTGCTGGCCGCGCTTTCGAACGTCGATCAGAGCCTGATCGAGGCCGCCGAAATCGACGGCGCATCGGCCCGGCGGATCTTCTGGAAGATCGTGCTGCCGGCCATCTGGCCGGTCATGGCGATCGCGCTCCTGATCCGCGGCCTCGATCTGTTCCGCATCTTCGACGTGATCTGGGCGCTGACGAAGGGCGGTCCCGGCACCATGACGGAGACCATTTCGATCTACACCTATATCCAAGGCTTCCGGCAGTTCGAGACCAGCTACACCGGCGCCATCGCCTTTCTCGTCATCGTGATGCTTACGGCTGCAGTGGTCTTCGCGCTCAAGCGCATGGAGATCGCCCGATGAGCGCGGCTGCAGAGGCCCGCCGGCGGATCGCCCGGCGCAGAACCCTGCGGCTGGCCCTGCGCTACGCCGCCGCGATCGCGCTGACCGTGCTGTTCCTGTTTCCGATCTACTGGCTGTTCATGATCTCGTTCAAGACGCCGGAAGAGATCTTCGCCTCGCCTCCGGTCTGGTACCCGGCCAGCATTCAGTTCGACAACTTCGCCGTGCTGTTCCGTGACGGCGACGCGGTCACGGTCTGGAACAGCCTCTTCATCGCCGGCGTCAGCACCGTCCTCGCCATGTTCCTCGGCACACTGTGCGCCTACAGTCTCGCCCGCTTCCGCACCGGCGGAGACAATCTGGCGGTCTGGATCATCTCCCAGCGCATGATCCCGCCGATCGCCATCGTCTTCCCGCTGTTCCTGCTCTATGTCTGGCTCGGCTGGGTCGACACCTACCACGGGCTGATCCTGCTCTACACCGCCTTCAACTTGCCCTACGTCATCTGGATGATGAGGGGCTACATCGAGGACGTGCCGGCGGAACTCGAAGAGAGCGCGCTGGTCGACGGCTGCACGCGCTGGCAGGTCATGGTCCGGGTGATCTTCCCGATGGTCCGCACCGGCCTCTTCGCGACTGCGGTATTCACCTTCGTGTTCGCGTGGAACGACTTCATATTCGCGCTGGTCATGACCCGCAGCGAGGTGACGACCTATCCGGTCCAGGTCACCCACTACTTTGGTGCGCAATCGAACTTCTGGGCCAAGATCGCCGCCATGAGCGTGCTCGGCGCGGCACCGGTATTCGTGGCGGTCGCTTTCCTGCAGCGCTATCTCGTGCGCGGCATCACCATGGGCGCGGTCAAGGGTTAGGGGCTTAGGGGATGGCACGGCTCAAGATCACAGATCTCAAGAAATCCTACGGCAAGGTCCCGGCCGTGCGCGGCGTCGACCTCGACATCGCCGAGGGCGAGTTCACCGTTCTGGTCGGTCCTTCCGGCTGCGGCAAGTCCACGCTTCTGCGCACCATCGCCGGACTGGAAGAGGCCGATGAGGGCAGCATCGAGATCGACGGCGAGCTGGTCAACGACGTGCGGCCGCGCGATCGGAATGTCGCCATGGTGTTCCAGAACTACGCCCTGTACCCCTACATGAACGTGTTCGAGAACATCGCCTTCGGCCTGCGCGCCCGAAAGGTCCCGGACGACCAGATCAGGACCCAGGTGGAGCGTGCGGCCAAGATGCTCGACATCGGAAGCCTGCTGGAACGCCTGCCCCGCGAACTCTCGGGCGGACAACGCCAGCGCGTCGCGATCGGGCGGGCCATCGTCCGCGACGCCCGGCTGTTCCTGTTCGACGAGCCGCTGTCCAATCTCGATGCCCAGCTGCGAGACGAAATGCGGAGCGAGATCAAGCGCCTGCATCAGGACATCGGCAAGACCATGGTCTACGTGACCCACGACCAGATCGAGGCCATGACGCTGGCCGACCGGATCGTGCTGCTTAAGGACGGTCTGATCGAGCAGCAGGGTGCGCCGCTCGAACTCTTCGAGCGTCCGGCCACACGGTTTGTTGCGGGCTTTCTCGGCTCACCGTCCATGAATTTCATCCCGGCGAGCCTGGAAAAGCGAGGCGAGGATCTCGTCGTGGCGTTCGACAGCGAAAACGCCCTGGCCCTGCCGGCCGAACGCAGCGCCTCGCTCGATGGCTCCTCCGGACGCAAGATCGTGTTCGGCGTACGGCCTGAACATATTTCGCGCGAGCGGGACGGAATGGCGCGGCCGGGCCTCGCGCCGCTCAACGTGACCATCGACCTTGTCCAGCCGACCGGACCGAGGACCTACGGCACGTTCCTGATCGGCGGCATCGAAACCGTAGCCGAACTGGAAGTCCACGACGTCGAGCAGCCGGGCGAGCAACTCCGGCTGCTGTTCGACATGAACCGCATCGTAATCATCGACCCGGATTCCGACCGGGTCATTTCGAATTCAGGGACATGAGTTTAGGGAGTCCTGTCATGACCGAAGCACCGAGCCTGGCCGTCAAACTGTTCGGCACAGACGAGCCCCCGGCCGAAACCCGCCTGCTGACGGCGGGCCCGCTGACGGCGGAGCTCGACGCCGGCAACCTGAGATACATCTGTTTCGGCGGCAAGGAAGCCATCCGGGCCATATCCTACGTCGTGCGTGACCAGTACTGGGGCACATTCAATCCGGCGATCGAAGATTTCGCGGTCGAAGAGGACAGTTCCGGCTTCACCGTCACGTACCGGGCGACCTGCCGGGACAGCGACAGCGCCTTCACCTACGAAGCGCGCATTCAGGGGAATCAGGACGGTTCCCTGAGCTTCGCAGCGGATGGAAGCGCAACCGGCGACTTCCTGACCAATCGGACGGGCTTCGTCGTGCTGCATGCGGTCGATGGCGTGAGCGGCAATCCGGTCACCGTCGAGGATGTCGACGGCAACATCACGGAAACCGTGTTCCCCGACCTTATCGACCCGAAGCAGCCGATCATGGATATCCGCGCCCTGACCCACCAGTTCGCGCCGGGGTGCAAGGTGGTCTGCGCGATGGAAGGCGATACGTTCGAAATGGAGGATCAGCGCAACTGGACCGATGCATCCTACAAGACCTACGTTCGCCCGCTCAGCCTGCCTCACCCCTTCACCATCGCCGACGGCGAAGAACTCAGCCAGTCTGTGACACTTGCTTTTGACGGGGAAACGCCCGCACCCCCCGCGGCGGGCGGACTGGAACCCGTCACTGTCACCGTAGGTAGCACCGACGGCCGCATCCCGGAGTTCGGCATGGGTGTCGAAGCCCAACTGGCTTCGTCAGCGCTCGAGGCCGCGGACCGGATCGAGCCGCTGGCACCGAAATTCCTGAGCTGCTATTTCGACGCGCGCAGGCATGACGGCGCCGCCTCGATGCAAGCCTTCAAGGCTCTTGGCGAACGGCTTGGCGCTGAGCTTGCGCTGGAGGTCGTGGTCGCTGGTGAAGCCCCGGCCGCAGACGAAATGGCGGCCGTCGCCGAGGCCGCGAACAGCGCGGGCGCAACATTTTCGACTGTGGCCGTTACGCCTGCCGGGGATCTCGGCTTCGTTATTCCCGGTACGGTCTTTCCGGACACCCGGGAATTCGACGAGCTCTACGCAGCCTCGCGTGCCGCGTTCCCCGACGCGAGGCTTGGCGGCGGCACGTTCGTCTACTTCACCGAACTCAACCGCAAGCTGCCACCGTTTGACAAGCTCGACTTCGTCACCCACGGCACCTGCGCACTGGTTCACGCCGCTGACGACCGGTCGGTGACCGAAACCATCGAGTGCCTGCCCTTCGTCATCTCATCCGCACGCGCCATGTTCGGAGACAAGCATTACCGCATATCGCCGGCGGGGATCGGTTCGCGCACGAGCCCGTTCGGCAACGAGCCGCCGGCCAATCCGGACGCAAGCCGGGTCACCATGACACGCGCGGATCCGCGCCAGCGCAGCCTGCTCGGTGCGGCCTGGCATCTTGGCTACGCGGCACGCATGGCCGAAGGCGGCGTCGACAGCGTTGTGCTGGGTGCGCCGGTCGGCGAGTTCGGACTGGTCCACGCGCCCATGGACTATGCCCAGCCCTGGTACGATGACGCCGGCGGGCTTTACCCGTTGTGGCACGTCATGCGCGGACTCTATGCCGCTTCCGGCGCCGAGAGGCTGGCCACGACGGTTTCGTCGCCGCGCGACGTGCAGGCCCTGGCCTTCAAGAAGAACGGCTCGACGGAGCTGTGGCTGACCAATCTGACAGGCGAACCGCAAACCGTGTCCATGCGCGGTCAGGACGTGAACGGAGCGCAGGTTGCCCGGCTCGATGAGGAGAGCTTCTTGTCATGTGCCGGGTCTGCGTCAGGCTTCGATGATTCTCAAACCACGCTCAGCAACGGCACGCTCCTGCTGAGCCCCTATGCGACCGTGCGGATCCGCAACTGATCCGCCGCTGACACGATTTCAAGGAGAAGACAATGAGCGAAACACCGCTGAAGGACATGGCGCAGCACCGCAACCTGAAGGCGGGGCATTTCGTCTTCGAATTCGACACGCCGGGCATCGGGCACATTCTGAAGTCCGCCGGCTGCGACTTCACGATCTTCGACACCGAGCACAGCGGCTTCGGCATCGAGACCACGAAGCGCGTACTACGCTACATGCAGGCGGCCGAACTGCCGACCATCGTGCGCGTGCCGTCGAAGGACTACAAGGACATCGCCAGGGCTTGCGATGCCGGCGCGGAAGGCGTGATGCTGCCGATGGTGTCGACGCCTGAGGAGGCGGAAGGGATTGTCCAGTCCATGAAGTACGTGCCGCGCGGCGGCCGCGGCGTGATCGTGCGCTGCGCGTTTGACCGGTTTACCGCCGGCGACACGGTGGAGAAGCTGAATTTCCAGAATACACGCACCACCCTGTTCGCCCAGATCGAGACCGCCGACGGCGTGAAGAATGCCGATGCGATCGCCGCGGTCGACGGTGTCGACTGCCTTTGGGTTGGCCATTTCGATCTGTCCTGCTCGCTGGGCATTCCCGCGCAGTTCGATCACCCCGACTTTCTCGGCGCCATCGAGACTGTGCTGGCTGCGTGCGACAAGCACGGCAAGTCCGCAGGCCGGCTCGTGCCGGATGTCGCCAGCGGGATCGAGCTGTTCAAGCAGGGATTCGATTTCATCGCCTACTCCGCGGACGCCTGGGCACTGGGTGACGCCGTCGCCGCCGGCCTGGACGCGATCCGCGAGGGCACGAAGTAGGAGGACAAGATCATGACCGCATTCCGTGTCGCGCTCAGCGGAGATTTTTTCGATCCCGACGGAGCTCCGGTCTTCCCCGAATTCGACCTGACACCCTTGCACGAGACGGACGGCCTGGAGCTGGTCATCCTCGAGAACAACGGCGACATCACGGCAGAACAGATCGCGGACATCGATGCGCTCATCCTGCTGATCCCGAAGGTGACCGCCGAAACGCTCGAGGGGTCCAGCCGGCTGTCGGTCGTCGCCCGCTTCGGGGTCGGCTACGACAACGTAGACGTCGACGCCTGCAATGCGAACGGCGTCGCTCTCGTGATCACACCCGACGGTGTGCGCAGGCCTGTCGCGGTCTCCATCCTGACGCTCATGTTCGCCCTGACTGGAAACCTCATGGTGAAGGACAAGCTGGCCCGGCAAGGCCCGCCAGGCTGGGCGGAAAAGACCAATTACAACGGCACCGGGCTTGTCGGCCTGACGCTGGGGTCGGTCGGAATCGGAAATATCGGTGCGGAAATGTTCCGGGTCGCGAAACCGCTCGACATGAAATTCATGGCGCACGACCCCTATGTCGACAGCGCTGCCGCCGCAGATCTCGGTATCGAGCTGGTCGACATGGAGACCCTGTTCCGCAGCGCCGACGTGCTCACCGTCAACTGCCCGCTCAGCGACGCTACGCACCATCTGGTCAATGCCGAGCGCCTGGCGCTCATGAAGCCGACCGCTTACCTGATCAACACCGCGCGCGGACCGATCGTGGATCAGGCGGCCCTGACGGAGGTGCTGCAGGCAGGACGCATTGCCGGCGCGGGGCTCGACGTGCTGGAACAGGAACCGCCGGATCCTGACGACCCTATCCTCAAGCTCGAGAACACGATCATCACGCCGCACGCGCTGTGCTGGACCGACCAGATTTTCGAGGGCAACGGGGCGGCCGACGTGCGCGCGGTGCTCGATGTCATGGCGGGCAAGGTGCCGACCGGAATCGTCAACCGGGAAATCACGGAGGACGCAGACTGGATGGCGCGGCTCGAGGCGTATGCCGGGACGCACGGCCACTGATGTACATTGCAGCGTGTGACGCTCGCACGTTGAATCCTTCAGGAAAACAGCAAAACCTTGTGTATTCGGGGTGATCAGCGGATCCTGGCGGCCGTATTTTCAAATTTTTTATGTATTGATCTTAGCCTGATTCAGCTACTTTCCATTATATTCACGATTTTAAATGCTGGCAGGAAGGAACTTTACGTGCAATTCTATTCAAGAACAGAGAATAATTTCTGTATTTACTTGAATGGAGGCACTCATGGACACCCTAACCGGCACTTATTCGGCGTCGACACACGGCATGACCCGCACACTCACTCTAAATGTTCTGCCAAACGGCGCGTTATCGGGAACATGGGACAGTTCAATACAGGGATTGCCCGCAAAATTTGATCTGACCGGTGTCGTTGTGCGATCTCAATTCAATGCGGACGGTGTCTACTTCAGCCTCGCCGGCCATGGAACTGCTTACGACCAGTCGCATCAGCCGCCAACCCTGGTTGCGGCGAATGCGATCGCCGGAATTGCCAGCTTCGCCAAAGGCGCCACGCCAACTGCGGTCACAATTACTTTGGCCTGGGGCGAAGATGGTCCCGGTCACTCCGAAGTATCGGATGCCTGGAGCAATATCGTGTTATTGCGGCAGTAACAGTCCCGGATCGTTCCAAACTCGGGCCGCTGCCCTTAAACGGCCCCGGGTCTTGCTCAAGCTTGTCCGGGGAACGGGAAACGAACGGGGCCAGGGCCTCAGCTGGCTGCCGCCGCCCTCCGCTGGCCCGACACCAGCAGGCCGTAGATGCTCAAGACGACAACGCACAATGCGGCCAACTGATAGGTGTGAACCGGTTCGCCGAGGAACATCACGGCAAGCGCGGTCGTCAGCGCCGGCGTGGGAGCGGTGATGGAACTCGCCAGAGACACATCGATGTGCCGGACGGCGTAGAACCACAAGATCAGCTCCAGGTAATAGACAAGGCCCATGACAAGGGCGAACTTCTGGAACTCGAAATTTGACGCCGTCTCCGGCAGACCGGCGGGGCCTGATACGGCGATCAGGAGCGCGAGAAGGAACACCGTCGAGATGGCCACGCGAAAGAAAGTGACCTGTGCCGGCGTGATCGGCGTGCGGTCCAGCACCTCCTTGATGATCACGTGCGCAACGCTCCAGAGAAACGGCACGCCAAGGGCAACGACCGACCAGAAGGAGAATCCGGCGATGCGTCCCGTTCCTCCGGTCACCAGATAATAGAGAGTCGCAATGAGCAGAAAGGTGAATGCCAGCTCGGCGATACTCTTGCGGCGTTTCAGAAACAGGGTCTCCCAGAGGATGGCGAACAGCGGATAGGCCTGTATCGCGATCGCAGCACTGATCGCGCCCGCCTTCTCCACGGCCAGCACGTAGACATAGGTGGACAGGCCGAAGATGGCGCCCGTCACCAGGATGACGGCAATCGTCCGGCGCTTGAGACGCCGCGGAAGGCTGGCCGCGAAGATCCCCCTGTCCTCCGATCCCAGTTCCCGGAACAGCAGCGGCAGCGAGAACAGAAGCTGCCAGGCCGAAAGAAACAGCGCAAAGCTGAGGGCATCGAAGCCGGCCGGGCGGCTGTTCGAGATGATCGGCATGGCCGCGAGTATGAACAGGCAGACAAAGGCAAGCCGGATCCCCTTGCTCTTCTCTTTCATCGCAAACACACCCTTCCCGTAACTGACACTCGATCCGACGCACCGGTCCCTGATCGGCAAAAAAGGAAGGCAATTTGTATTGATTATATTCTCGGTGCAATCTAAACATTGTATTCATGACAATCTGGCAGCCAGATCTGAAGTCCAGAACAGGACCCAAATACCTGCAGATCGCCGATGCGATCGGCGAAGCGGTGGCGTCCGGCGATCTGGCGGAGGGCGAACGGCTGCCGCCCCAGAGAGACCTTGCCTACGATCTCGGGCTATCCCTGAGCACGGTCACGCGGGGCTACGATGCGGCGACGGAGCGCGGTTTTCTGACCGGCGAAGTCGGCCGTGGAACCTATGTCCGGACGGCCGGCCAGGTAACGCCCTATCCGGACCACGCAGACATGACGCGACCCGCCTCCGGCCCGATCGACTTCGCGCACAATCTTCCCATGCCGGGCGAAAGTGCCAGAGCCCTCGCGGCAACCCTCGGCGAACTCAAGCGGTCTCCAAGCCTAGCCTCACTGCTGGACTATCAGACCGAAGGCGATCAGGCCCGGCACACCGCCGCCGGAGCGAAATGGCTGACACAGGTCGGACTCGAGCGGGACGGCTCGGGCATCGTGCTGACGCTTGGTGCGCAGCACGGGCTCATCGTCGCCCTCATGGCGACCATGCGCCCGGGGGATGTGCTGCTGTGCGAAGCCCTCACCTATGCCCCCGTGAAGGCGATGGCGCAGCAACTCAACCTCCGAATCGTGCCGGTGGAGATCGATGACGGCGGCCTCGTGCCCGAAGCGCTGGATGCGGCGTGCAGGACGACGGCGGCAAAGGCGCTCTACTGCCTGCCGACACTGCAGACGCCGACAACCGTGACGATGGATGACGACCGGAGAGCGGAGATTGCATCAATTGCGCGAAGACACGATCTCCTGATCATCGAGGATGACGTCTTCGGATTCCTGCCGTCGCAGCGGCCCCGACCGATTGCCTGTCATGCGCCCGAACGGACGTTCTATCTGAGCAGCGTGTCAAAGAGCCTCGCGCCCGGCCTTCGGGTCGGGTATCTGAGCGCGCCTGAAAACCACGTCCGGCCTGTGCGCAGCGCCGTTTCCCTGTCCTGCTGGATGCCACCCCCGCTCATGGCCGAGGTTGCCAGCATCTGGATCAACGACGGAACCGCCGACCGCTTGAATACTTCACAACGTGCGAATTCCGCAATTCGCCTCGACCTTGCGAAGCGGCATCTGCCCGACGGCTGCTTCCGGGCCGGCACGGGCGGCTTCCACATCCTGCTCGACCTTCCGCCGCCCTGGCGTCGGGATCAGTTCCGTGCGGAAGCCGAGCGTCGGGGTGTCAGGCTCACGACAGCGGAGACTTTTGCGGTTGAACCGCCCGACGCACCAAATGCGGTCAGGCTGTGCCTCAGCCACGAGGTTTCGGACCATCGCGTGATCGCCGGCCTGGAAACAATCGCTTCGTTGCTCGCGGGCTCGCCAGACACCAGCGCTCTGGTGATCTAGCGAAAACGCCGAAGTGACGGGCTTCTTAATTTTTCTTCCGCTTTTCTTTAATTTTACTCACGAAAACTACAAACACGGAAATTTTCCGGAAATTTCCGGTCCTTTTTCATTGAACCGACAGAACAACAGAAAGATAATGTGATGTTGGCGCGAATTGATATCCGGGCCTCGGAGCGCGAAAAATGATCCGGCTGCGGGCGGAGACATAACCTGCCGATGGCGACCTCCCCAGCGCGAATGAACGGACACGACGCATCGCTCCGGCCGGGAAACGGGGGATGCAGCCATGAAGCACTCGACGTTCCTTCCTGCTATAGCGATCGCAGCATCGATCGTGGTGGTCACGACAACGACCGGTCGCGCACAGTTTGTGCCGACAATGCCTGCGGAGTGCAGGCCGTTCACGAAGACGATCCCCGCCGGAACAGAGTTCGAAGTCAAGTCGTGGTCAGCGCAATCCGCGGGTGGCGAACTTCTGACTAGAATTGCATTCACCGACACGATCGAGATCCCGGGCCGCAAGGTCGAAAAGCCGGAAACAGCCAACGGCGAAGCTGGAAAGATTGTGCTGATTGATACAAGGGACGGCGAGACCATGCATCAGATCTCGTTGACCGAAAAGGGTGAGATCGATAAGTCCGTCCAACCGATCACGCTGAGCGAGCGGCTTTTCATCGATGTGTCCAAATGGTCACTCGATGCTCGAGAGGCGATCTTTGACGACAGCGGTGCTGCAGCGAGAATGACAGCCGCCGACTCCAAAAACAGCGGACTCTTCCGATTCGAACCACAGCGCTCCGAACGACTTCGGCGTCGCCTTTTCGCCGGAGCGCTGAACGAACTGGTGATTCCTGCTGGTGCGAGAATTACTGTTAAGGACTTCAAGCTAGACGACCTGACAGTCACTTACGTCTTGAAGAATCTTTCGACGCCAAATGCCCTAAAACACCTGCCAGTACCGAATTTCGCAGATTGGTTCGGCCTCAAATTCAAGATGCCTCATTCAAGCACGCTGGAAATGCTGCCAAATCCTGCCGATGACGGGAGCCTCCGTGTTCTCGTTGCAAACCGCGTCGTGGAGGGCACATCAGTCGAACTGGGAGTGGTTCATCGCAATATCCCCTTCAACCAGGTCGCATTTCGGGGATGCATCGGCCTTAAATCCATAGCCAACAGAAATATTCCCTGGTCAAGGCTCAAGGCAGAAGATCTGGTTTGGCTCGAAATCGACAATGCAACGGCAACTTCGGCCAAATCGGGCGTCGCGCAAGTCAATGTAAAGATACCCGCACTGCCAGAGACGGTAGAATCAAACGCAATTGGCCGAAGGGGGAAGGTTGCGATTTACACGCCCGGTTTTGGTGACACGGTTCAAAACTGGCTGTTCGGCGGCGAAGAGAACGCCAGAATCGCCATCTGGGCCTCCGACGGAAATGACATCGTGTACGTCGGATCCACGACGCACTTTGTAGACGACCACATAGCGGCCTTGATTGCTTCGATTGCTGCGTTCCTGATCGCATATTTCATCGTCGCGATCCTCTGGAAGAATAAGACGAACAACGCAGCAGCAACACTGATGCAGGCCCTCTACCCTCTGAATGTGGTGCGCGGGCACAACGGCACGGCAAGCCTTGCCAATTTGCAGATCTATTGGTGGTCGCTGGCCGTGTTCGGCCTCATGATATTTGTCTGGGTGGCCACCGGCGGACTTGCGACGATCAATGAAACGATCCTGTGGTTGCTCGGCGTCGGGGGCGCCGGTTCTCTGGCGGCAAAAGCGGTCGCCATCAATACAAGGCGAGCCCTTCCAACTCAGCAAGAAATTGAAAGAGAAGAGCTTGCGGACAAAGTCCCGGTCAACTTCTGGCAACTCATATCGGATGATGGGCGCCTCGACCTGACCAGATTGCAGATGCTGCTGTTCACAGTGATTACGGGTATCTTTGTCGTCACCACCGTCTGGACGCAAGTCACATTCCCGGAAATTCCAAACGAACTGCTTGCCCTGATGGGCATCAGCAACGGGGTCTACGTGCTTGGAAAGTTGGCAAAAACCGATCCGCTCGCCAACAACCCCTTTGCGATCGTGGCGAGCTTGCAATACCAGCTCACCCTCAAGAGCGACTTCATTGCAAGCAGGGAAGAAAAAAACGAGAAACTCAAAGAGGAGATTGAGAAACTCAAAAAGCAGATCGGGATACTCGACACGGAAATGGAGGAACCCAAGAAGGAGATTGCGAAACTCGACGAGGAGATCAAGGGACTAGAGTCGGACAAAGCGGCTTCAGAGGAAAAGGAGAAAAAGAAAAAAGAACGGGACGCTTTGAAAGCGGAAATCAAAAAGCCTGAGACGGAAAAGACGAAACTTGAAGACGAACTCAAGAATCAGAATGCAGAAAGCAAGGCACTAGGAGAGCAAATCGAAAAGCTGAAGACAGAAAAGACGGAACTCGAAACGAAAATCGAGGAAGCCAAGAAGAAGATAAAGGACGAGTAGATCGGCGCGGCGTCAAGCCCTGCGGCCGATGAGCACCCAGACCCGGTGCGGGATGTCGAGCGGCTCGTTCGGATAGCGCGCCTTGAGCGTACCGGCGAGGCCCTTGTCGAAACGCTTGACCGAATCCTCCGGCAGGGTCGCACCGATGGCGGCACTCGCCCGGATCCGCCCGCGCCAGTCATCGTGGCTGTAGGGCACGACGACGTCGAAAGAAAAACTCTCGAGATTGGCGAAGCCGCCCAGCGACAGATCCCTGAACCAGGCCGGATAGATGCCGCTGCCGCCGCCCATCTGCCAAAGGGGATTTGCCTTGGTGATGAGCGTTTCGGTGACCTCGACCACGTTGCCCGGCAGGGGCAGCCAGTCGAAATGCGCAATGACGATCGTCCCGTCCGGCTTGAGCAGGCGGCGGGCCTCGGTCGCGGCCCCCTCTCTGTCGAACCAGTGCCAGCACTGTCCGGCAACCACGATATCGAACGTTCCGGCGTCGAGACCGGTCTCCTCGGCGGGTGCCACGACGAACTCGACGTCACGCCCCTGCTCCCCCGCGATCGCCCTGGCCTGCTCGATCTGCTCTTCTGCCACATCGACGCCGACAACGCTCGACCCGCGCTCGGCAAGCGCGAGCGCCACCGTTCCCGTGCCTGTGCCGAGATCGACAATGCGCTGGTCGGGCAGACCGATACCGAACTGTACCAGCCGGTCGAAGGTCTCCGGCGGGAAGCCGGCCCGGTGGGCCCTGTAATCCTCTGAAGTGCGACCGAAGTCGACAGCAACGTTCGCCATGGCCGGGATACTACTCGCAACCCGTCGGGGTATTCCAGCCCCAACAGCATGATTTCCCGGGCAAAATTTTGCCGATGATCATACGTGCCCGTTATGCAACACTGAAGCGCATGAGCATGACCGAACCGACTTTTACCCTGGGCGTCGAGGAGGAGTACCTGCTCGTCGACAAATCAACGCGTGATCTCGTTCGCGAGGCGCCGAAGGACCTCATGGCGGAGTGCGAGGAACTGCTGTCCGGACAGGTCAGTCCGGAGTTCCTGCAGTGCCAGATCGAGGTCGGCACGAGGGTCTGCAATACAATTGCGGACGCCCGCCAGGAACTCGGCAAACTGCGGGCCGCGGTCGCCGAAGTCGCCGGGAAATACGGCCTGGCCCCGATCGCCGCCTCGACACACCCGTTCGCCAACTGGGCCGAGCAGCGCCATACGCCAAAGGAGCGCTACGACATTCTGGCCAAGGACATGCAGGTCGTCGTGCAGCGGATGCTGATCTGCGGCATGCATGTCCACGTCGCTATCGAGCATGAGGACCTGCGGGTCGACCTGTTCAACCAGTTGCCCTACTTCCTCCCGCATCTGCTTGCTCTGACGACATCTTCGCCGTTCTGGCAGGGCCGGCGGACGGGGCTGAAGTCTTACCGGCTGGCAGTGTTCGACGAGATGCCGCGCACCGGCCTCCCCGAACAGTTCACGAGCTTCGGCGAGTACGAGCGCACGGTCGGCACACTGGTCGACGCCGGGCTGATTGAGGATGCCACCAAGGTCTGGTGGGACCTCAGGCCCAGCGCACGCTTTCCGACGCTGGAAATGCGCATCGCCGATGTCTGCACCTACCTGGACGACACGGTGTGCATCGCCGCGCTCTATGTCTGCCTGACACGCATGCTCTACCGGCTCAGGCGCGACAACCAGCGCTGGCGTGCCTATTCGCGCTTCCTCATCGACGAGAACCGTTGGCGCGCCCAGCGCTACGGATTCGAACAGGGGCTTGTGGATTTCGGCCGCGGCGAGGTCGTGCCCTACAAGGACCTGCTGGAGGAGATCGTCGAGCTCGTCCGCGAGGACGCCGAGCATCTTGGATGCCTGAACGAAATCGAACATGCCCGGACCATTCTTGCGCGCGGCACCAGTGCGGACCGTCAGCTTCAGCGGTTCGAAGCGGCGCAGGCGGAAGGGGCCGACGAGCGCGAGGCGCTGTGCGCGGTCGTCGACGGCCTGATCGAGGAAACCATGGCTGGGGTCGGAAACTGACAATCAATTCCGGCATTCATACCGGCAAGGGAGTGAGCAATGAGTGAGCTATTCACCGTGCCCGCACGGCGCGGCAAAGCAGCGAAACTGGCCTCGGGCGAGGCCATCAAGATCATCAACACGCACGGCGCGCAGGTGGTCGACACCTGGGCCTTTGCCCTGCCGGACATCACAGAGTTCATGTCCATGGAGCACACGCGTGCGACGCTCACGCAGATGATGCCGGTGCTGGGCGAGCCGCTCTACACCAACCACCGACGCGCCATCCTGACGCTGGAGGAAGACACGTCGCCCGGCATCCACGACACGCTCATGGCGGCCTGCGACAACTACCGCTACGGGCTGCTCGGCTGCACGGAATATCACGACAATTGCACGGACAACCTGGCGGCGGGCATGAAGGAGCTCGGCTTCGACGTGCCGGAGACGCCGTCACCGCTCAACGTGTTCATGAATATTCCGTGGACACCGGAAGGCGGCCTGTCCTTCGACGCGCCCAAGACCAAACCCGGCGACTATGTGGTACTGCGCGCCCACATGGATTGCGTGGTCGCCATGTCGACCTGCCCGCAGGACATCCTACCGGTCAACGGCGAAAACTGCGTACCGACCGAGGTACATTTCGAGATCGTCGGCACGGCGTGAGGCAGGCTTGAGAACTCGCCGGGTCCAGTTACGCTGCGGGAGGAGCCATGAGCACCGACGACGACAGCCACGACGTTTACTCGCCTGAGTTCCTGACCATGCTCCAGTCGATCTGGGGTGACGGGTTCCTGAGCCCCGGCGGCCCGGACGCCGTCGATGCCATCGTTGCCGGACTGGACCTCGACGGCCTGACCGTGCTCGACATAGGCTCGGGCCTCGGCGGCCCGGCCCTTCACCTGGCAAAGACGACGGGTGCCGCGCGGATCGTCGGCACCGAGGTCCAGCCGGAGCTGGTGCAGCAGGCCGGCGACACCGCCGAGCGGACCGGCCTCAGCGGCCGCGTCGACTTCCTCACAGTTACGCCGGGTCCCCTGCCCTTTGACGACGAGGCCTTCGACGTCGTCTTCAGCAAGGACTCGATCATCCACGTGGCCGACAAGGCCGCGTTGGTCCCAGAGATCCATCGCGTGCTCAAACCCGGCGGCAAGGTCGCGATCGGCGACTGGTTCGGCGGGACGGCACCGCTATCCCCGGAAGCGGAGAAGTGGCTGGTGGCGTCAGGCCTCACCTTTGCACTGAAGCCCATCGACGACTTCGCCGACCTGTTCCGGAACGCCGGTTTCGAGACCGTCAGCGCGGAGGACCGCAACGCCTGGTATGCGCAGGAGATCAAGCGGGAGGTCGCCACGCTCGAGGGCGAGGCCGGCCGGAGGCTTGCCGCGGCGATCGGCGAGGATGCGGCGGAGGACTGGCATCAGCGCACCGCCAACCGCAGTGTCGTGGTTGATCAGGGTCATCTGCGCCCGGGGCACGTCCGGGCGCGGAAACCGGTCTGAACGAATTCCCTAAACAGTCCGGCGGGCCCCCTTAGCGGAAACCCGCCGGCATCAGGTTGCGGGAGGTTGTTACTTCTCGCGATCTTTCAGTTCCGTGCTGATCATGATCGAGATCGGCCCGGTCGAGAACGAACCGACCTTGAAGGCCTGATGATCGATCTCCGTGGTTGCGGAAAAGGCAACCCAGTTGCCCTTGTAATAATCGATGAACTTCGCCACCGGATGGGCACCGCGATGGGTCAGCTTGGTCTTCAGCGTTACTGGCTTGGTAACGCCGTGGATCGTAAGGTCGCCGGTCACGTCGGCCGTGTCGTCGCCGGTCTTCTTCACCGACGTGCTCTTGAACGTGATGGTCGGATAGGTCTCGACCTCAAGGAAATCCTTGCTCTTCAGATGCTTGTCGAGCGCCTCGAAACCGGTCGACACGCTTGTCGCGTCGATTGTTACCTCAATCGAAGACTTCTCCGGATTGTCCGGATCGAGCGTGAGTTTGCCGCTGGCCTTGGTAAATTCGCCGTGCTGAATCGACACGCCGGCGTGGCTCCAGCCGAAGCGTACTTCCGTGTGCCCCTGATCGGTCCAGTAGGTTTCCGCCGCCAGTGCGGCCGACATCGGCAAGGCCATTCCGACGACAAGCGCCGCAGCGCCCAGGGTCTTACGAATAGTCGGCATCTGCATTGTCACTTTCTCCCTGATCTACACCCAGTTACAACAGCCGACGAAGGTAGTGGCGATTTTGATCACGCCGCGTTCACGATTTAGTGAGGGCACGGACTAATTCGCGACCAGAAGCGTTGTAATCGGCCAATTCCGCACGATCGGCCGGACGCCTCAGGATCAATTGCAGACGAGGCGTTTGGTCCCCATGCCTGCGCTCAGTGTCGCTCCGGTAGATTGGGCGTCGCCCCAATTCCGTAGTAAGACCGCTTTCCAGGCTAGGGTCCAACAAACACGGTGAACGAGAAAATGACCCTGACAAGCGAACAAGGCCAAGCCGCGACCGAGACCGTAGCGGACCATGAAAACAAGGACTCGCCACTGCGCGACGATATCCGCCTGCTCGGCCGCATCCTCGGCGATACCGTACGGGATCAGGAGGGGCAGGACATTTTCGACGTTGTCGAGAACATCCGGCAGGCGTCCATCCGGTTTCACCGCGACGACGACGTCGACGCAAGGCAGCAGCTTGAAAGCCTTCTGGACGGACTGACCCCCGAGCAAGAGGTGCAGGTGACCCGCGCCTTCAGCTATTTCTCCCATTTTGCCAACCTGGCCGAGGACCAGCATCACATTCGGCGGACCCGTGCCCATGATATCGCCGGCTCGCCGCCGCGCGCCGGCACCATTGCCCATGCCCTCGACGCGGCGACCGGCGACGGCATGTCGAAAGCCGATCTTGAAGCCTTTTTCAACGGCGCCCTGGTCAGTCCCGTGCTCACCGCGCACCCCACTGAAGTCCGCCGCCGGAGCACCATGGGCCGCGAACTGGCGATTGCCGATCTCATCGACAAGCGCGGCCGCGGCCAGTGGACGCCTGAAGAGGCGGCGGAGATCGATGCCAAGCTGCAGCGTGCCATTCTGGTCCTGTGGCAGACCAACCTGCTGCGCCAGACCAAGCTGGCCGTAGAGGACGAGGTCCAGAACGGTCTCAGTTATTACGACTACACGTTCCTGAACGAGTTGCCGAAGCTCTACGCGCGCCTGGAAGACCGGCTGTCGGCCATGGAACCCTCGGCGCCGGCGGCGAGGGTCGGTTCCTTCCTGCGCATCGGAAGCTGGATCGGCGGCGACCGCGACGGTAATCCCTTCGTTACTGCCGATGTCATGACACGAACGCTGGAGATGCATTCCCGGCGCGCGCTGGACTATTACCTGGCCGAACTCTCCAAACTCGAAGCCGAGCTGTCATTATCCACCCGCATGGTGGACGTTTCCGGCGAGCTGGCCGAACTGGCGGATATGTCGCCGGATACCTCGCAGCACCGCCGCCTCGAACCCTACCGGCTGGCGATCTCGGCGATTGCGGCGAGGCTGCGCAACGTGCTGCACTCCGGCGACACCGATGAGATGCCCGGCGACGGCCTGCAGGCGTACGAAGACCCGGCTGAACTGCTCGCCGATCTCGATGTCATTCATCGTTCCCTTTACGACAACAAGTCTCGACCACTCGCGGACGGACGGCTCAGGCGGTTGCGCCGCGCCGTCGACTGTTTCGGCTTTCATCTGGCGAGCCTCGACATGCGGCAGAACTCGGCGATCCACGAGACCACCATCGCCGAGCTGTTCGAGGCCGCGGCACCCGGCACCAACTATGCTGAACTGTCCGAAGACGAGCGCGTCGCGCTGCTCACCGCCGAGCTTTCGAACGGCCGGCCGCTGGTGCGGCCCTACTGGGCCTATTCGGAAAAGACCGCAAAGGAGCTGGCCATAGTTCGCGCGGCCGCCGAGGGCCAGCGCCGTTTCGGCGCCAGGGCGCTGCCGACGGCCATTATCTCCAACACCCAGAGCGTCTCCGACCTGCTCGAGCTGGCCGTCCTGCTCAAGGAAGTCGGTCTGGTCACGGCGGAAGGCACGAGCACCGTCAATATCGTGCCTTTGTTCGAGACCATCGCCGACCTGCGCAACTGCGTCGGCATTGTCGACCGCCTGCTCTCCATACCCGCGTACCGCGCGCTGGTGGAGAGCCTCGGCGGCACGCAGGAGATCATGCTGGGCTATTCGGACAGCAACAAGGACGGCGGCTACCTGACGTCGGGCTGGGAGCTGTTCAAGGCGGAAATCGGCCTGATCGAAACATGTGCCCGCCACGACGTGCGGCTGCGC
Source organism: Hyphomicrobiales bacterium (assembly GCA_965198845.1). GTDB lineage: Bacteria > Pseudomonadota > Alphaproteobacteria > Rhizobiales > JAJFHC01 > CBDAQD01. The sequence continues at coordinate 2,012,386 of CBDAQD010000002.1, read as the reverse complement.
CTGTTTCATGGCCGCGGCGGCACGGTCGGGCGCGGCGGCGGCCCGAGCTTCGAGGCGATCCTCGCCCAGCCGGCCGGCGCGGTAAACGGGCAGATCCGCGTGACGGAACAGGGCGAGATCATTTCGAGCAAATACACCAACCCGGACCTCGGGCGACGCAATCTGGAGATCCTCGCGTCGGCATGCCTCGAGGCCTCGCTCGACAAGCCGCAGGACGACAATGTCCCGCAGGCCTATCTCGACACCATGGAGACGCTTTCACAGGCGGCCTTCGAGACCTATCGCGGCCTGGTCTACGAAACGCCCCGGTTCGACGAGTATTTCTGGTCGTCGACGGTTATCACCGAAATCGCCACGCTGAACATCGGCTCGCGGCCGGCGTCGAGAAAGAAACTCGGGCGGATCGAGGATCTGCGCGCGATCCCCTGGGTGTTCAGCTGGTCGCAGTGCCGCCTGATGCTGCCTGGCTGGTTCGGGTTCGGAAGTGCGGTCGAGGCCTTTCTCAAGGCACATCCTGATGACGGGCTCGAGCGCCTGCGCCAGATGTACCGCGACTGGCCCTTCTTCCAGGCGCAACTGTCCAACATGGACATGGTGCTGGCCAAGACCAGCCTCGCCATCGCGTCGCGCTATGCCGAACTGGTCACCGATGAAGATCTGCGCAACGAGATTTTCCAGCGCATCCGCGCCGAACACGAGGCGACCGTCTCAGCCATCCTCAAGATCACCGAGAAGGACCGCCTGCTGGAGGCGAACCCGCTCCTGTCGCGCTCGATCTCAAACCGCTTTCCCTATCTCGATCCGCTCAACCACCTGCAGGTCAATCTGCTGAGGGAGTACCGCCAGAAGACGGACAACCCCAAGGTGCTGCGCGGCATCCAGCTGACCATCAACGGCATCGCCGCCGGTCTGCGCAACAGCGGGTAGCGATCCTCATTTCAGCATACCTGCGTGATCTTCGAAGAATCTCTGGGTATGCACGGAGACATCGTAATCCTTCGAAACGGACGGATCGTTCCCAGTAGCGATCCGGGACATTGAGTGCGCCGCACCGTCCATTTCGTACCAGAGGATAGTCGCTCCCGTGTTCCCTGCCGATGACGCGCCCTGAACCAGGTAGCTGCGCGTCGTCACGTCGTCGTTCCCTGACTTCGGCCGCTCGTCCGGCACGACCGTGCCCGGCACCCTGGACAGCCCGTGACGGCGCAGCAGCCAGTCGACGGACGATCTGTCATCATGATCTTCATGGTCGCCACCCGGATCCATCGAGTATTTGGGGTCTTCCGGGATCTGACAGGTTTCCACTCCTTCATCAGAGCAGCCGATTTCATTCCCGCCGTAAGTCAGGTTCCTGTCGTCTGTGCCGTGGGTATAGAAGACCGGCTTCGTCTCGAACGCCGCGTTCGGCGGGACACCCGAGAACGCACCTTGTCTGCCATAACGATCCGGCGTCTGGCCGGTCAGTCGCTCGTAACCCGTGCGGGGATCCGCTGCTGTCGCGATGCTTCCGTCCCCGCACCCGCCTCTCTGGCGTCCCGACTTCAACGCCTGGGAGTACATGGCGAAGCCCCTGAACAGTTCGGATCGATAGCAGAGCATCGTCCAGCTCATGCCGGCGCCGCTGGAGAACCCGGTTATGAAAACCCGGTTCGGATTGAGTTGCGGGTTCCGTCTGAGCAGTTTTTTCACGAGATGTTCTAAGAACACGACATCGCGAAACGCGTCATTTTGTACCGCCTGGACCGGTATTCTCGGCTGTCGCCACTTCAGGTTTATCCGCCGGTCCGCGTCCACAGTGTTGTGTTTGGCATTAAAGGGATCGGTGATCAGCGGCAGCGGGTAGACCAGAATCGTCGGGGCGCTGAAGGGGATCTCGTCGAAGAAACCGTGCATCTCGTGTCGCTGCTGGCCCCTGCCCTGAAGCACCAGCCAGAGATTGAATTTGCGATCTTCTCCATGGAGAAACCGGTTCGGCGTTGAATAGAGGAATTCCCGCATTTCCTCGACGCCGTCGGGCTGCCTGTGTGTCAGGGAGACCGGATCGGACAAGGCCCGTTTACCCCCTCCAGCCCCGATATCATCGAGCGTGAACTTCGTTTTGCGCCGCACCTCCCGGCATCTGAGCCTTATGCCGCTCCAGCTATGCCGCTGACCGCTGTCGACATAGTGAAGTTCGGCAGACGTCGCCGCAAACCCGGCCGGGCATTTCTCGACGGACTTCCAGTGCCTGCAATGCCGTCGCTCTCCGCCAATCGGAGCAGAGCTTTCGAATGACCTGAGCCTGTTTTCGTCAAGAATGAAAGCGGTGCTGTAGACCCTCCAGCCCTTGATCTTGGTGTTGTTGCGGTTCATGCAGACCTGCACGCCTGACAGGAAATTCGGGCTGGCCGAAACCGGCAGACTCGTCGTGAGCCGGGATCCTTCCCTGGGGCCTCTGTTGCCGCAACGATCCCTTGAGCGCGTAACGAGACCGCCATCGGTTATGGATTTGCTGAGGGTCGACACCCAACAGGGTTCGTCCGACCGTTCCTTCGACGAGATCCCGACCAGCGCAAACGCGCTGTCGTCGGGCCCGATCAGAGTGTTGGTGTCCGCGCTGGCCGTCCCACTCACATTTGTTTCGACAATGTTGCCGGAAAACCAGACCTCCATTTCGGTGGCCGATGCACTGGACGCCTGCGTCAGCGCTGGTATCGCAAGTGCAAACACGAAGACTGACTCTCTGAAACGGGTACTCGACATGACACTTCCTCACTCCGGGACGGGGAGAAGTATTCTTGCCTTCGACGGCGCCGCGCGCGGTGATTTTTCTCACCAGGAGATCATTTTGGCGCTGCACAACCGCGCTGCCGCCAAGACTAGACGGTGAAGTCGCCGGCCTGCTCGAAGGCTTCGTGAGAAACCTGAGTGCCGAGCGCGTGCATATCCTTCATGGCCGTCGACTTCGCCTCCGCAACGAAGGAGCGCCACTGGTCGAGCCGGTCCCATTTGGCGATGGTGAGGATGATCGTGGGGTCGTCGACACCGACGATGCAGAAGCTGCCGCGCGCGCCCTCGGTCCTGTCACGGATGGTGGTCGTCGTCCGTTCCCACGCCGCAAGAAACGCTTCCCGGTTTTCCGGTTCGACGCGCCAACGGTAGATGACCTGGATCATGCGGGAACTCCTTCTTCTTTCAGTCTAGGATGAATATCACGAAGCGTTTGCGGCATTGCCGGTGGATTCAGGGGAGATCGGCCATGAGCCATGCCATTTCAGGCATCATCACGAGTTTCAGGTATGACGGCGACCGGCCCAACATCATTCTCGTGGGCAACTATCACTTCATCCCTGTGAAGCGCCGGTGGGAGAAAGGCTATCAGGAGACGGCACTGGCACCCTATGACGACTTCACCGCCGAAAGCCGGAAACTGATCAGGGACCTGTCCTTCACCGGGCCATGCGCCTATGTGGAAACTAACTTCTTCGGCGGCGACGGTGAACAGCGGGCGGAAGTCTGGCAGGACGGGGAACGGACGGACGGGCCGCTCCTGTCAGTCCACGGCTATACCGACGAGATGCGCAGCGAGATCAAGGAACGGCATGCGGACCTTACGATCGTCGACTTCGCCATCAATGCCTGCCTGAAGCGCATCGGCATCTACTGCCACGAAGACATGGACGAATTCGATTCCGCACGGCTCGGCTGGTACCGCAGCAACGACGACATCCTGAAGGAATGCGAAGGATCGCGCAGCTGACCGCTATTCGGCCGCGCTGACCGCCTGTGCCATCTCCTTCACGGTCGGCAGCGCGCCCTGCGCCTGATCGACAATGCCGTCCCGGTCTATGCCGTGATGGCGGTAGAGATCCTGGACCGTGCCGGTCTGGCCGAAATGCTCGACGCCGAGCGGCACCGTCTTGTGGCCGGCAACCGCACCCAGCCACGAGAGCGTTGCGGGATGACCGTCGACGACCGTAAGCACCACGCAGTGGCGCGGCAGGCGCGAGAACAGCCTCTCTACATGGCTTGCGGCCTTGCGGTTGCCGCGCGCGCGATCACGCTGTGCTGCCGTCCATCCGGCGTTCAGGCGGTCGGCCGAGGTCACGGCGAGCACGCCGATGTCGCGCCGATGCTCGGCAAGGATGCCGGCGGCACCGATGGCTTCCGGTGCCACAGCGCCCTGATAGGCGATCACGAGATCGCAGTTCGGACCCGGCTCGCGCCACCAGTAGGCACCGTCGATCGTGCCCTGCCGGAAACTGTCGTCGAGGCGCTTTGCCGGCTGCTCGAGCGGCCGGGTCGAGAGCCTGAGGTAAACCGATCCGCCGGTCTCGTCGCGCAGCCAGGTGCGCTCGTCCGGATCGCCCTCGCCGTCGCGCTGCATGTAGTCGAACGCCCACTGCATGATGACGGCAAGCTCATCAAGATAGGCGGGCTCGAACGCGGCCAGGCCGTCCTGGCTCATGCCGATCAGCGGCGCGCCGATCGACTGGTGCGCCCCGCCTTCCGGCGCCAGTGTCACGCCTGAGGGCGTACCGACGATCATGAAGCGCGCGTCCTGGTAGCAGGCATAGTTGAGCGCATCGAGGCCGCGGGCGACAAACGGGTCGTAGACCGTGCCGACCGGCAGCAGGCGCTTGCCGAACAGGGAATGGGACAGGCCCGCCGCGCCCAGCAGCAGGAACAGGTTCATCTCCGCAATGCCGAGCTCGATATGCTGGCCGTCCGGACGGAAAGTCCATTTCTGGGTCGAAGGGATGCGCTCGCTCTGGAAGGTGTCCTCCAGCTCGGTTCGGGCGAACAGTCCCCGGCGGTTGACCCAGGGCCCGAGATTGGTCGAGACGGTGACATCAGGCGAGGTGGTGACGATCCGCGCGGCCGTATCACTGTCTTCCCGGGAGATGGCATCGAGGATTTTGCCGAAGCCCATCTGGGTCGAGACTTCACGGTCCGCGGGCAGGTCGACTTCGGGAGCCGGCAAGGCGCGGTCCGTATAACGCCGTGTGCCCTTCGCGAAGAACGGGACATCGCCGAGAAACGCGCGCAAGGCCCCTTCGTCTTCGACGGTCGCGAACGGCTCCCACTCCTGCCCTTCTGGCACCCCCATGTGCTGCTGCCACTCGTCCATCTGCGGCCGGGTCATCAGGCCGGCGTGATTATCCTTGTGACCGGCGAGCGGCGTGCCCCATCCCTTGATGGTGTAGGCGAGGAAACAGACCGGCCGGTCATGGTCGATCGCCTCAAAGGCCTCGACCAGGGTCTCGACGCAGTTGCCGCCGAGGTTCTCCATGAGCGCGGCAAGCTCGTCGTCCGAACGCCGGTCGAGCAGCGCGGTCACATCGCCCTGATCGCCCAGATCGTCCATCAGGCGTTTGCGCCACACGGCCCCGCCTTGGTAGGTCAGTGCGGAATAGAGCTGGTTCGGACAGGCGTCGATCCAGGCTCTCAGCTTGTCGCCGCCGGACTCTTCGAACGCAGCACGCTGCAAGGCGCCATATTTAAGCAGCACCACATCCCAGCCGAACGCCCGGAACGAGGCCTCGATGCGCTGCCACAGGCCCTCGCGGACGACACCGTCGAGGGACTGGCGGTTGTAGTCGATGACCCACCAGCAATTGCGCAGGTCGTGCTTCCAGCCTTCCTGCAGGCACTCGTAGACATTGCCCTCATCAAGCTCTGCATCGCCGACGAGGGCGATCATGCGGCCCAGATCCAGATCGCTGCCCCAGGACTTGGCCTTGATGTAGTCCTGGATGATGGACGCAAATGCGGTGATCGCCACGCCGAGGCCGACCGAACCTGTCGAGAAGTCGACATCGTCGATATCCTTGGTGCGCGACGGATAGGACTGGACGCCGCCGAAGCCGCGGAAATTCTTCATGCGCTCCAGATCCTGGTTGCCCATGAGATACTGGATGGCATGGAACACCGGCGAGGCATGGGGCTTCACGGCAACGCGGTCCTGAGGCCGCAATACTGAGAAATAGAGCGCGGTCATGATCGACACCATCGACGCCGACGAGGCCTGGTGTCCGCCCACCTTCAACCCGTCTTCCTTGTCGCGCAGGTTATTGGCGTTGTGGATCATCCAGTGCGACAGCCACAGCAGCCGCTGCTCGATGGTCTTGAGGTGTTGAAGATCGCTCGACATGGAACACTCCGCGGTTGACCGCTTTTTGAATAAGCCCCCCGGCGCGCGGAACCAAGCCCTTTGAGCGCGGAACCCTCAGCCGTTGCGGTAGGTGTAGCTGTAGCCGTTCAGAGCCGGTGCCCCGCCCAGATGGGCATATAGAACTTTCGAGCCGTCGGGGAAGAAGCCCTTGTTCACCAGGTCGATCATGCCCTGCATGGATTTGCCCTCATAGACCGGGTCGGTGATCATCGCCTCGGTCCGGGCCGCGAACCGGATGGCCTCGTTGGTTTCGTTGCTCGGCACACCGTAGGCCGGATAGGCGTAGTCCGGATTGATGACGATCTCGTCGTCCCTGACGGTACGGCCAAGCTCCACAAGCTCCGCGGTGTTGTCGACGATCTCGCGGACCTGCGCCCGGGTCTGCTCGAGCGTGCCCGAGGCGTCGATCCCGATGACCCGGTCGGCGCGGTCGTCGGCGGCAAACCCGACAATCATGCCGGCTTGCGTCGAGCCGGTGACCACACAGACGATGATGTAATCGAACCTGAAGCCCAACTCGGCCTCCTGGGCGCGCACCTCCTCGGCGAAGCCGACATAACCGAGACCGCCGAACTTGTGGACCGAGGCGCCGGCCGGAATGCCGTAGGGCTTGCCGCCTGCGTCGCGCACGGACTGCATGGCGTCTTCCCAGCTCTGGCGGATGCCGATGTCGAAGCCGTCCTCGACGATGCGGCTGTCGGCGCCCATCAGGCGGGTCAGCAGGATATTGCCGACCCGGTCGTAGACGGCGTCGTCATGAGGGACCCAGCTTTCCTGGACCACGACGCACTTCATGCCGATCTTGGCCGCGGTCGCCGCCACCATGCGGGTGTGGTTCGACTGCACGCCGCCGATCGAAACCAGCGTGTCGGCGTTGGATGCCAGCGCATCGGGGACGATGTATTCCAGCTTGCGCAGTTTGTTGCCGCCCATGGCGAGGCCCGAGTTGCAGTCGTCGCGCTTGGCATAGATCTCGACCTTGCCGCCGAGCGCTTCAGTCATGCGCGGCAGGAACTCGATATGCGTGGGCCCGAAGGTGAGCGGATAACGCTCGAACTTTTCGAGATTCATGTCCTGTGCCTTTCCTGATCGGTCGAATTGCCGTCAGGCTAGCAAAACGGGCCTGAAAGGTGCTCTCGAAATGACATCGCTTATTGCTTGCTTTATTGCCCTATTGACCAAAATTTCCTCTAACATTCGAATTAGTCTTTGAATTTCGGAAGATTCTTTCATGTCCGCCGATCTCGATCGCGTCGATCGCAACATCCTCAAGCACCTTCAGGGCAACGGACGGCTGACCAATGCCGAGCTCGCCGGCCTGGTGAATGTCAGCCCGGCAACCTGCCACAGGCGCACGCAACGGCTGTTCGACGAGGGGTTCATCGAGTCGGTGCGCGCGCAGATCGCACCGCAGAAGGTGGACCGCGGCGCGCTCGTGGTGGTCGGCGTTGTGCTCGACCGGTCGACGCCCGAGAGCTTCGGCGCGTTCGAGGCGGCCGCCTCGAAGCTCGACTTCATCCTCGACTGCCATCTGGTCGCCGGCGACTTTGATTATTTCCTGAAGATCCGCGTGCGCGATATCGCAGACTTCAACAAGCTGCACGGCGAGGAGTTGATCGCCCTGCCCGGCGTGCGCCAGACTCGCACCTTCTTCGTCATGAAGGAGGTGACCGACAATGCGCCCCTGCAGTTCTGACCGATCTTCCAGCACGATGACAATTGAGGCAAGGTGACGCCTCGCTGATAGTCACGGCTTCCGATCAGGGGTAACGGTCATGGCGCGCAAGAGCGTTTCAATCATCTATACCGGCGGCACACTCGGCATGCGCCAGACCGCGGACGGCTATGCACCGGCCCCTGACCTTGGTGCGCTGGTCCACGAGCGCATGCCTGAGCTCGCCGACGAGTCCCTCCCGGAATTCGATCTGATGGAATACGCGACGCCGCTGGAAAGCGCGAATGCCACGCCGCGGGACTGGTACGATCTCGCCGGCCTGATCCGCGAGGCAGCCAACCAATTCGATGGCTTTGTCGTCATCCACGGCACAGACACAATGGCCTATACGGCGTCGGCACTGTCCTTCCTGCTCGCCGATCTCCGCAAGCCGGTGATCCTGACCGGATCGCAGATCCCGCTCTGCGAGGTGCGCAGCGACGCCCAGCACAACCTCCTGAGCGCGCTTCAGGCTATCGGCTCGGGCCGGATCGACGAAGTCGCCGTATGCTTCGGGCCTTACATCCTCAGGGGCAACCGGACAACCAAGGTGACGGCGACGGAGCTCGACGCCTTCGATTCACCCAATCTGCCCGCCCTGGCGGAAATCGGAACGGACATCAGGTTCGCAGCACCCAACGGCGCGCGGCCGCGGGACAGCATTCTTGCGGAACGGCCGCCCGCCTATCACGACTGCAGCATCGGCGTGCTGCGCCTGTTTCCGGGCATACAGGATGCAATGATCGACGCCATCGTCGAGGCGGGCGCGTGCGGCATTGTCCTGCGCTGTTACGGCACCGGGACCGCACCTACGGCGCACGGACGCTTTCTGGACGCGCTGAAACGGGCAACCGCGGCGGGTGTGGTCATCGTTGCCGTGTCCCAGTGTCAGGAAGGCACGGTCTCGCTGCGCAAATACGCGGCGGGCTCAGCACTCGCCGACGCGGGCGTGCTGAGCGGCTTCGACATGACGACAGAAGCCGCCTTCACCAAAATGCATGCCCTGTTCGCGCTCAACCTCGATCGTCCGGATCTGGAACGCTGCCTGCAGCAGAACCTGTGCGGCGAGTTGACGGACAGCTGAACCGCCATGCCCCTTCGCATCTGCCTCAAGAACCGCCCCGAAGGTGTCCTGACGCCTGAACATTTCGCATTCCGTGACTTGCCGGACGAAACGCCCGGCGAGGGCGACGTTCTGCTGTCGCTGCGTTATCTCTCGGTCGACCCGTACCTGCGCAACCGCATGGACGCGGACGTGGGATACACCGCGCCATTTGCAGTCGGTGACCCGATCGCCAATCACGCGGTGGCGCAGGTTGAAGTATCGAACCATCCGGAGTTCGCAGTCGGCGACATGGTCACCGGATTCCTGTCCTGGCAGGACAAGGTGCTGGCACGATCAGGGTCGGATGAGTTGTCGAGCCTTGAGAAGATCGACACGGACGGAATCCCGGGGTCCGCCTATCTCGGCATCCTCGGCATGCCGGGCCAGACCGCATGGACGGGCCTCAAGGGTCTTGCCGATCCGCAACCCGGCGAGACGGTGTTCGTATCCGCCGCATCCGGCGCGGTCGGATCGGCCGTCGGCCAGATCGCGAAAAACCTCGGCTGCCGCGCCGTCGGGTCCGCCGGCAGCGACGAAAAGGTCGCCTACGTGATCGACGAACTCGGTTTCGACGGCGCCTTCAACTATCGCAACGAAACGGATCTCGACGGCGTTCTACGCCGCCACTGTCCGGACGGAATCGACATCAACTTCGAGAATGTCGGCGGTCCGGTCTCGGATGCCGCATTCCGCCAACTCAATGATCATGGCCGGATGATCATCTGCGGATTGATCGCGCATTACCAGACGGCGGGCGAAGTGCCCGGCCCGCCACTCAAGCCCGTACTGGAGAAGAGTTTGAAAATTCAGGGGTTCATCCAGGATGACCGGTCGGAATACAGCCGTGAGTGGCGGCGTGTCGGAGCCGAATGGCTTCGGGAAGGCCGGCTCAGTTACCGGGAGAGCATCATTGACGGCCTGGAGAATGCGCCTATTGCGCTGATTTCCGTGCTGGAGGGCGGCAATTTCGGTAAACAGCTGGTCAGGCTCTGATGACCCAGCAGTCGATCGGCAAATCCGGACCCGGCGGCCTCATGCGGCCGGGCTATGTGGCCGGCGTAATCGGCGCTCTCATCGGTTCGCTGTGCGGAAGCTCGGTCGGCATCCTTGTCCGCATGGTCGAGAGCGCCGACGGCTGGCAGATCCTGTTCTACCGCTCGATCTCGTTCGCGCTGCTTGTCTTCCTGTTCATGCTCGCGCGCAACGGGCGGGATGCCCTGAACCGCTTCTCCAAAGTCGGCCTGCGCGGCGCTGTCGTCTCCATATGTCTCGGCAGCGCCTTCATCGCCTATATCTTCTCCGTGCTGCTCACGACCGTCGCCAACGCGGTTTTTATCCTGAGCGCGTCACCGTTCATCACGGCACTGCTTGCCCGCGTCTTTCTCGGCGAGCGGGTCAGCAGGCTCTCCTGGATCTGCATGGCGGCAGGCCTCGGCGGCGTCGCCATCATGATGGCCGACGGGCTGATTGCCGGCACCGCGCTCGGCAGTGCGGTGGCTCTGATCGCGGCATCCGGCTACGCCGCAAGCGTCGTCGCCTATCGGGCGGGCAAGGACATCGACATGATGCCTGCCACATGCCTCGCCGGCGTTTTCGCCGCCGCGGTCTGCGCCTTCCTCGTTGACGACTTTTCCCTTTCCGGCAACGACCTGACCGTGGCCATTGCGCTCGGAACGATCCAGATCGGCCTTCAATACATTCTGATCACGATCGCGGCGCGCTATGTGCCCGCGGCCGAGATCACGCTGCTCATGCTGCTGGAGGTGGTGGCGGCACCCATATGGGTCTGGATCGCATTCGGCGAGACCCCTGCCCTGCTGACGCTGATCGGCGGCGTAGTCGTGCTCGGCGCCGTGGCGGTGCAGGCATCCGGTGCCTTTCGCGCCGGAGCCGAGCCCGAGGCCTAATTCATTCAACTAGAACCGCGCGCTGGCGTAAGGCGCAAGATCGATATTGGGCATCGTGCCGGTCGCAAGGTCCGCAACGATACGGCCGGTCATGGGCGCCATGGTGAGACCGAAATGGCTGTGCCCGAAAGCGGCGAACAGGCCCGGCTGGCCCGGCACTTCCTCGATGCAGGGCAGGCTGTCCGGGAAGGACGGCCGGATGCCCATCCACTCTTCCGTCTCCCCGGTGTTCAGATCAGGCATCATGCGCTTCGTCAGCCTGGCGAAAATGCGCGCGCGCCGGTAATTGGGCGGCGCATCGAGGCCGGCGAACTCGGCCGTGCCGGCACTGCGGATGCCGCGGTCCATGGAACTGGTGACAAACTTGAAATCCGCATCAAAGATCGAGTTGGCAAGTTCGACACCGGGTTCGCGGAACATGAGGTGATAGCCCCGTTCCGCCTCGAGCGGCACGCTGTAACCCAGCGGCTTGAGCAGATCCCGCGACCAGACGCCAGCCGCGACTACGACCTGGGGCGACCTGAACGTTCCTTCGTCCGTCGCAACACTCCAGCCATCTCCGTCCCGTGCAATACGTCGGACACCGGCGCGAACGATCTCGCCGCCAAGCCGTGTGACCTTGTCCACGAGCACGGTTGCCATCCGTCCCGGCGCAACCGACCGTCCCTGCCCCTCGATCAGGATCGCCGCCTTGTATTCCGGGGAAAGACAGGGCTCCAGCCTGCGCAGCTCGTCTCCGTCGATGCGCTCCACCTGCGCGCCATTGTCGGTCCGCAGGCGCCAGCCGATACCGGTCAGATCAGCGTGCCGCGCATCGCGATAGGCATGTATGTAGAGCGAGTCCCTGAGCAGGTCCTCGCCGTCCGTGCCCGAAAGATGACGGCGGTACATGTCCGTGCTGGGGCGATTCAACGCCGAAATGGCTTTTGCGATGTCGGCGACGCGGTCGGCGCGTCCGGCCCGGAGAAACCTGATCGCCCAGGGCAGGAATCTGGGCAGATACTGCGGCCGGATCGACGCCGGGCCGTCCGGGTTAAACAGCATTCCGGGGATGCTCTTCCAGAGACCGGGCAAAGACTGGGGCACACAGGACGAGGCCGTGATCACGCCCGCATTGCCGTAGCTCGTGGCCTGACCCGGCTCGCCCCGGTCGATCAGGCGGACCGTTCTGCCCTTTTCCTGGAGTGAGAGCGCACAGCAGATTCCCACGATCCCGGCGCCGACAATCGTGACGTCGATTTCTTCGCTGTTGGCGGTCGGTTCAGCCACTGCATGTTCCCCCCGGGCCAGATGCCGGTTGCCCTAAGCCTCAATTTTCAGCCGGACGGAGCCGATCTGCTCGAACCGGGCAATCACATCGTCACCCGGATCAACCCAGTAGATGTCGGTCGCCGTGCCGGTATTGTGAATATCGCCGGCCTTGAGACCATTGCCGTCCCGCGATCGGGCATTGGCCAGCCAGACAAAGGCTTCGAGCGGGTCGCCGAGCACATTCGCCCCGCTGCCCGAACGCACCGTTTCGCCGTTGACGTCGAGCGTGACAGCCGTTGCGACGAGGTCCAGCCGCCTCCAGTCCTCAATCCCCTCACCGTAGACCAGCGCGCCGTCGGTGCCGTTGTCGGCAATGACCGACCAGACGTCCTGGCTCGGCCAGTCCCTGAGATGCCCGGCCACGACCTCGATCGTCGGGTGGACATGGGAAATCGCGTCTTCGACTTCCGGCCTGCTATAGGCATAAGGCCGGCTCGGCAGATCCCGCCCGAGGCGGAATCCGAATTCGCATTCCAGTACGATCGGCGGATAGTCGGCCGAATTCAGAACCGCCGGCTCGGCGAAAATATAGTCGCTGAAGAGCCGCGCGTAATACGGCTCATTGAGACTTAGGAGTTCCTGGATCGTCGTGTTCGTGCAGGCGCAGAACCAGCCGCCGACATTCCATCCGAGCATCTCGACGAGACGGTCCTGAACGGCATAGGCCTCGCGAAGATCGCGAGGCCTGATCTGTTCGGGAATGGCGTCGACGAGACGGTTTTCCAACCGCGCGGCCTTGAGCAGATTCGCTGCGGCCTCAATCCGATCCGGCGCCGGTGACATTCCCGTATCTCCCCATAGAGAGAACCGGGACGGACTCGAATTTTACGAGTCCGCCCAGCCGCTTACGGCCTTGACCTCAAGAAAGTCCTCAAGACCCCAGATACCGCCTTCGCGGCCGTTGCCGGACTGCTTGTAGCCACCGAACGGGCTGCCCGCACCACGCGGCTGGCCGTTCATCTCGACCATGCCGGAACGCAGGCGGCGGGCGACGCGATTGCGCTTGTCGCCGTCCTGGGTCTGGACGTAATTGGTCAGGCCATAGGGCGTGTCATTGGCGATCTTGATCGCCTCTTCCTCGTTGTCGAACGGGATGATCGAGAGCACCGGGCCGAAGATCTCCTCGCGCGCGATGGTCATGTCGTTGTTGACATCGGCGAAGACGGTCGGCCGCACGAAATAGCCCCGGTTGACGCCCTCGGGCCGCCCCGGACCGCCGGCCACAAGCCGGGCACCCTCGTCGATGCCTTTGCCGATCAGGTCCTGGATCTTGTCGAACTGCGTCGAACTGACCACCGGACCGATATGGCGGCCTTCCTCGTCGGCAGGGCCGACCTGGGTCGCGCTGGCCACGGCACCCGCCGTCTCGACCGCCTCGTCATAGAGGCCGCGCTCGACCAGCATGCGGGTCGGCGCATTGCAGGACTGGCCGGTGTTGTTGAAGCAGTGCAGCGTGCCGCGCTTGATCGCCTTCTCGTCGGCGTCGGCGAAGATGATGTTGGCGCCCTTGCCGCCGAGCTCCAGATGGACGCGCTTGAGGGTATCGGCGGCGTTCTTGGAAATCGCGATGCCGGCCCGGGTCGAGCCGGTGAACGAGATCATGTTGACGTCCGGATGGCCGGAAAGCTGGGTGCCCACGCCTACGCCGTCTCCGTTGATCATGTTGAACACGCCGGCAGGTGCGCCCGCCTCGTGCACGATCTCCGCGAACAGATGCGAAGACAGCGGCGCAATCTCGGACGGCTTGAGCACCATGGTGCAGCCGGTGAGCATGGCCGGGATGACCTTCAGCGTGACCTGGTTCATGGGCCAGTTCCAGGGTGTGATCAGGCCGCAGACGCCGACCGGCTCGTGGAGAATCCGGTCATTAGGTGCGTGTTCGCCCAGCGTGCGCTCGAACTGGAAGCCCTTGGCGGCGCGCAGAAAGTTTTTGATGTGCCAGGATCCGGCGGTGACCTGCTGGGTCTTTGCCAGATCGATCGGCGCGCCCATTTCGAGGCTGATCGCCTTCGCCATATCGTCTGCGCGGGCATTGTAAGCCTCGAAAATCCGCTCGACGACGGCGTAACGCTCCTCCGCCGGCGTCATGGACCAGGAATCGAATGCCGCATTGGCCGCCGCGACCGCCTTGTCCGTGTCGGCCTGACCGCCGAGCGAGATGACGGCGCAGGGCTCCTCATTGGAGGGATCGATGACGTCGAAATCCGTGCCCTGCTCCGGGGCCACCCATTCACCGTTGATGTAAAAGTCGCGCTTTTCCAGCATGTCCGTGCTCCCTTGGGTTCTGTTCCGGCGCGAAGACAGAGGCCGCGCCGCGTGTCCGTTCTTGGGCGCCAATCTCCAAGGCTTGGCCGCCCGGGTCAACGGGAAAATCGCCACGGTCGGCCGCGTCGGCGTGAATCACTTATTCCGCGGCTTCCGCCGTCCAGGTCGAGGTCGCCTCGCGCATGGTGACGAGCTCTTCGGCCGCCGTCGGGTGGACGGCGATGGTGGCGTCGAAATCGGCCTTGGTCGCGCCCATCTTCAACGCGATGCCCAGAAGCTGCGCCATCTCGCCCGCGTCCGGTCCCATGATGTGACAGCCGACAACACGCTGGCTCTCGCCGTCGACGATGATCTTCATCAGCATCTTTTCGTCCGATCCCGAGAGCGTGTGCTTCATGGGCCGGAAGGACGACTTGTAGATGTCGAGCTTGCGGCACATTTCGCGCGCTTCGGCCTCGGTCAGGCCGACGGTGCCGATTTCGGGCTGGCTGAACACGGCGGTCGGGATGGTGGAGTGATCCACCGCCACCGGGTTGTCGTTATAGACGGTCTCGGCGAATGCCGCGCCCTCGCGGATGGCGACCGGCGTCAGGTTGGCGCGATCCGTGACGTCGCCGACGGCGTAGATGTTGTCCACGCTGGTCTTTGAATACTCATCCACCACGACGTGACCGTTCCAGCCCAGGTCCACGCCCGCCGCCTCGAGGCCGAGACCGGAGACGTTGGGCTTGCGGCCGGTGGCATACATGACCAGCCCGGTCGACAGGTGGTCGCCGTTCTTCAAAGTCAGGTCGTACTTGCCGCCATTCGGTTCGATGCTGGCAATGTCGCTCATCACGCGGACATCGATGCCCTTCTTGCCCATCTCCTCGTGCAGCATGTCGCGCAGGTCATCATCGAATCCGCGCAGGATCTGCTCGCCCCGGTAGAGCAGCGTCGTCTGGACGCCGAGCCCGTTGAAGATGCCTGCGAACTCGACGGCGATATAACCGCCGCCGACGATGGTGATGTGTTCGGGCAGGTCTTCCAGATGGAATGCCTCGTTCGAGGTGATGGCATGCTCCGCGCCCGGCACATCGTCGGGAATGAACGGCCAGGCCCCGGTCGCGATCAGGATCCGTTCCGCCGTCACGTCCCTGCCCTCGCTTTCCAGATGCACCGTGTGGGCGTCCTTCAGGGTGGCGCGCGACTGGATGATCTCGACGCCCGAATTCTGCAGGTTGCGGATATAGATGCCGTTGAGGCGGTCGATCTCGCGATCCTTGTTGGCGATCAGCGTCTTCCAGTCGAACGTGGACTCGCCGACGGACCAGCCAAAGCCGGCTGCGTTTTCAAAGTCTTCGGAGAAATGGCTGGCATAGACGAACAGCTTTTTCGGCACGCAGCCGCGGATCACGCAGGTTCCCCCGACCCGGTATTCCTCCGCCACGGCGACACGGGCGCCATGCTGGGCCGCCATGCGCGATGCGCGCACGCCGCCTGAACCGGCGCCAATGGTGAAAAGGTCATAATCGTAGGTTGCCATCGGTGACTCTCCGCGTGCGGCTCCGATCAGTAGTCGAAACCTTCCTTTTTCAGATTCTCGATCGCTTCCCGGACGGACGGTCCGGAGATCTGGCTGTTGACGCGCATGCCGAGCACAGCCACTTCGGATATTAGATCCGGCTGCGCCCTGACAAGGCTCCTGCCCGCTTCGCTGCTATAGAACTCGACCGCCGAACGCAAGTCGGCTTCGCTGAGGTTCCTCGCATAGATAGTGCTTGCCTCGTCGAGAAAAAGCCCCTTGCGCCGGTCGAAGGCCTGCTTCAGGAGTGTCGTGAAGCGCTCGACGACGGGCCCCGGCACGTTGGCGTGCCGGCGCTTGAGCTCGGAGACGGACTGGGTGCGGGTCAGAGCGAACATGCGATCCATGAATTGGGTCGCTTCGGTGAGTTCCAGAAACCGGCGGGCCGCATCAAGATGGGACTGTGACGGCGCGTTGTCCTGCGCCCGTGCAGAGATCCCGACGCACGCTATTGTGATCGCGGCGCCCAGGATCGTTACGAGGCCTCTGGCTTTAAAGGACATCTCCATTGCCCTACCACTTTCAGAGCTTGTGGCCCTCCTTGCGCAACTGCTGGACCGCTTCCTGCACCGTCTCCCTGCCGCGCTAACCGATGGTCCTTGTCCCCTCATCCGTTCCGAGGATGGCCACCGTCGCGAGGCCGATGAACAGGCCGTGCTCGACCACGCCGGGGATTGCGCTCAACACTGTCGCAAGAGAATCCGGGTCGGGGATCGCCCCGAACGCGCAATCATAGATGAAGTTCCCGCTGTCGGTCAGGAACGGCTCTCCGTGGCCCGAACGCCGCAGAACGATTTCGCCGGCGCAGCCCACCTCATTCGCAGCCGCCACGATCTTGCCGCGGGTCGCCTCAGCACCGAAGCGGATCACCTCGATCGGCAAAGGAAACTGCCCGAGCGTCGCGACCTCCTTGCCGTTGTCGGCAATGACGACCATGCGATCGGAACTGGAGGCGACAATCTTCTCGCGCAGCAGAGCCCCGCCGCCGCCCTTGATGAGCCTGAGGGCCGCATCAAGCTCGTCCGCACCGTCGACGGTTACATCGAGCACGGGCGTCTCGTCGAGCGTGGTCAGGGGTATGCCCAGAGAACGGGCCAATTCAGCCGTTGCCTCGGACGTCGGCACGCCGACCACTTCGAGCCCCTCGGCCACTTTCGCGCCCAGCGCGCGGACAAAGTGGTTGGCGGTCGAGCCGGTGCCGAGGCCGAGCTTCATGCCCGGCTCGACGAAGTCCAGCGCCTTCTCTCCGGCTCGCCGTTTCTGATCTTCCGCCGACATGAGCGCCGTCAGATCCCGCCCATGAGCATGTATTTCATCTCGACGAACTCCTCGATGCCGTGACTCGATCCTTCGCGGCCGAGACCGGATTCCTTGACCCCGCCGAACGGCGCCACTTCCGTCGAGATGATGCCCTCATTGATGCCGACCATGCCGTATTCGAGCGCCTCGCCGACGCGCCAGCAGCGCCCCAGATCCCGGCTGTAGAAATAGGCCGCCAGACCGAACTGGGTGTCGTTGGCCATCCGGATGGCCTCGTCGTCGGTCTTGAAGCGGAACAGCGGCGCCACCGGTCCGAAAGTCTCTTCGTTTGTCACCTTCATGTCGGTGGTCACGTTGGTCAGCACTGTCGGTTCATAAAATGTGCCGCCAAGCTCCGACCGCTTGCCGCCGATCACGACCTTGGCGCCGCGCTCGACCGCATCGGCCACATGCTCCTCGACCTTCTCGATGCCTTCCTCGTTGATCAGCGGCCCCTGGGTAACGCCGTCATCCATGCCGTTGCCGACCTTGAGGTCGGACACGGCGGCGGCCAGTTTCTCGGCGAACGCGTCATAGACGCCGTCCTGGACGAGGATGCGGTTGGCACAGACGCAGGTCTGGCCCGCATTGCGGTATTTCGAGGCCATGGCGCCCTGCACCGCGGCATCGAGGTCGGCATCGTCGAACACGATGAATGGCGCGTTGCCGCCGAGTTCGAGGTCGACCTTCTTGATGGTCGACGCGGCCTGCGCCATCAGCACCTTGCCGATTTCAGTTGATCCGGTGAACGTGACCAGCCGGACCAGCGGGTTCGACGTGAGCTCGCCGCCGATCGCCGACGAGCGCTTGCCGGTGACGACATTGATCACGCCGGCAGGGATTCCCGCCCGCTCACCGAGGGCGGCAAGAGCCAGAGCCGTCAGCGGCGTCGCGCCCGCGGGCTTGCACACGACCGTGCAGCCGGCCGCGAGCGCCGGTCCCACCTTTCGCGTGATCATGGCCGCCGGGAAGTTCCAGGGCGTGATGGCGGCCACCACGCCGACCGGCTGCTTGATGACGACGATGCGGCTGTCGGTCTTGTGCGTCGGGATGGTTTCGCCGGTCACCCGCTTGGCCTCTTCGGCATAGAACTCGATGAAGGATGCGGCGTATTCGACCTCGCCGCGCGCTTCGGCCAGCGGCTTGCCCATCTCCGTCGTCATGATGACGGCGAGATCTTCCTTGTTCTCGATCTGCAGGTCGAACCACTTGCGCAGGATCTTGCTGCGCGCCTTCGCGGTCAGTGCCGACCATTCGCCGAATGCAGTGTTCGCCGCCTCGATCGCCTGCCGCGTCTCCTCGACGCCGAGATCGGGAACGGTGGCGACCACATCGCCGTTCGCCGGGTTGGTGACGTCGAAGGTCTGGTTGCTTCCGACCCACTGACCATCGATGAAGCATTTGTCGCACAGCAGCGACGGATCGCTCAGTTGCATTATCTTGTCTCCCTGTTATGCCGTCCGGGTGCCGATTGGCACGCGTGGTGTCCTCTGTTAGCTCATTTGTTATCATGGCCCACATCGCGGACAAAGCGGCGATGGTGGACAATCGCGACTCGATCGGCGGCGCCGCTCCAACGAGGTAATGCATGGCCGTCGACTTCTTCTCCGACAGCTACCGGGACGCGCGTGCGACGTTTCTGGACCGTGCAGAGGCGGCGGGCGCTCAGCTTCAGACGTTCGAGAACACGGACGCGCGCGGGCCGGACGGAGAGCGGCTGTTTCTGGACACGGCGTGGTTCGGCGATCCCGGCGCGACCGCTGTCCTGCTCAACCTGTCGGGGACCCACGGTGCCGAGGGGTTCGCGGGATCGGCGGCACAGACCGCCTGGATTGCCGACGGCGGGCCGGAGGCGCTGGACGGCCCGGTTGCCGTCCTGATGGTCCATGCCGCCAACCCGTTCGGTTTCGCGCATACGCTGCGCTGCACGGAAGACAATATCGATCTCAACCGCAACTGGATCGACCATTCCAAAACGCCGCCGGAGAATGCGCTTTACCGGGAACTACACCCGCTGCTTTGTCCGGTTCGCATCGACGAGGACGCGCTCGGCGAGGCGGCGCGGCAAGTCGGCGCGCTTGCGGAGGAGCATGGCCAGTGGACCATCGACGATGCGCTCAGCCGCGGACAGTACGACCATGCCGACGGGTACTATTATGGCGGCCGCGGCGAAAGCTGGGCGCGCAGAGTGCTCTCAGGCCTGGTGCGTGACCGCCTCGGATCCGTACGGAAGGTCGGCCTGATCGACTGGCACTCGGGGCCGGTCGGCGACGGCGAGCTGATTTACCTGTGCTACGCGGACCGCGCGTCAGACAGTTTCGCCCGCGCGCAAGCCTGGTGGGGCGAAAGCAACCTGGACGACAGCGAGGTCGACAGGCTCTGGGGCGGACGGCGGCCCGGACGCCACGGTCTGCTCGCCGACGGCATCGCCGCCCTGCTGCCGGAAAACGCGGAGCTGACGGGCGGGGTCATCGAGTTCTGCTCCGCCTCGCCGCCCGAAGGGCCTGCAGGCGCCTTCAGGATTCCGATTCTGGAGCGCTGGATGCGGTTTGTCGGCGGCTTCGACTCCGCTCAATCGGACGAGTTCCGTGGCGAGATCCGGAATAATTACGCCCCAAGGCGGGCCCATTGGGAACAGCGCGTGATCGATAATGCGCTGTCGGCCTATGCCGCCACCCTGGACGGACTGAAGGCCTGGGCGAAGGCGTGATTTCCGCACGCCGGATGATACCGGTTGCCGGCGCCATTGCGGACAGCACTTTCGGTTCCTGGAGGATGAAGAATGTTCTGGTCGGCGTGACGTCGGTGACGAAATAGCTGAACTCGACCTTGTCGCCGTGATTGACAAAACCCTTCTCGAACCGGATCCGGTCGTAGGGTTCCTTCAGATCCGTGAAGAGTTCGAACCGGTCCGACTGAAAGGTCCTCCCGCAGAAAAGCTTCATCTGGTCGAACGACAGTCCGTCAAGATAGACGCTCGGCTTGCCGAACTGTTCCTGCAACTCGAGATCGAAACCGGCCCATGTGCGTCCGCTGCCGTTGATCACGATAGACACGAGCGCCAACTGCATCGCGCCGCTGTGCCCGGGGAGAATTGTGCCGGACGGAGCGGTTTCCCTGCGGATGGCCAGAATCGACGGCTCGATGTTCCCGAAATGCTGAACGATGACGACCGGATCGTCGACGGAGCCCTTGCCCGATACGGACCGGATCTCGAAGCCGCCGAGCTCGTCGCTGAAGACATAGCCGCCGGCCCGCCACTCCCCTGCCCGGGCGTGAACGGCGGTGAGCATCGCCAGAAGTGCGGCGGCAATCGTGCGCCCGTACAGCATCTCCCGAGTGTACGCCGAGGGGCGCCCCGATGTCACTTCACCCGGACTTGAACAGATCTATTCAAACCGCAGACAATTCGCACTAGAGTACGCCGCTCCCGCCTGGGCCTGCGCACCAGCACTCTTCACGCAACAAGGATTTCAACCGCTTCATGTCCCCTACTCCCGCCATTCTTTTCGACCTGGACGGTACGCTCGTCGATACCGCGCCGGATCTCGCGGCGTCCATGAACGTGCTGCTCACCCGGCGCGGCCGTCCGGAGCTCTCGCTCGATCATGTGCGCCACATGGTCGGCCGCGGCGCCAAGGTGCTCATGGAACGGGCCATGGCGGCGACCGGCGAACCAGCCACGGCCGAAGAGATCGAAGGCATGTTTGGCGAGTTTCTCGAGCATTACGGAGAACACATTGCCGATACCAGCCGGCCGTTTCCCGGTGTTCTCCAGGCGCTCGACCGTCTAGCAGATGCGGGCTGTGCGATGGGCGTGTGCACCAACAAGCCGGAATGGGCGTCCGTCAAGCTGCTCGATATTCTCGATCTCAGCCGCTATTTCGGCGCCGTGGTCGGCGGCGATTCCCTGCCGGTGCGCAAGCCCGACCCGGAGCATGTGCTGGAGACCATGCGCCGCGTGGGCGGGCAACCGGACGCCACCGTCATGGTCGGCGACAGCCAGACCGATGTCGCCGCCTCACAGGCCGCGAAGATTCCCGTGGTTGCCGTGACGTTCGGTTATACGCCGGAGCCGGTCGCCACATTCGGTCCCGACCGGCTAATCGATCACTTCGATGAGCTGGACGACGCGCTGCGGGCCTTCGTCTCGCTTTCCTGAGCCGCCTCGATCCGCCCGAGAGCAACGGCGGAACAGCAGGTCAGACCCGCCGCCAGCACCATGAGGCCTGTGGCGGCGGACCAGTTGCCTGTTGCCGACACCAGCCAGCCCGCGGCCGGCGGCCCGATGAGCTGGCCGAGCGCCGCACCCTGCATGAGCAACCCGCTGACGCTCGCAACAAGTCCCGGCCGGGGCGCGTGGACGGGCGCGCCGGCAAACAGAGCACCGGGGATCAGACCGCCGACGGCGGACAGAACAATCGCCGCGGCAAACCGGATGCCGAGGCCGAACCAGTCGAGAAAGATGACCGCCCCCATCAGCGCCATGACCGCGCTTGTGCCGATGATGAGCCCGCTGCGGCTGAACCCCCGGTCGAGCAGGAAGCCCGACGCCAGATTGCCGATCACGTTGGCCGCGACCGCGCAGGCGCCGAGCATGGCGGCGGTCGCCGGCGCGACGCCCAGGCCTTCCACCAGCAGGAGCGGCAGAAAGGCCATGACGATCAGGTACTGGGCCGCGTAAGTGGCGAACACCGCCCCGAGCAGGACCGGGCCGGGCCGCCGGACGGTCATCGTGAAGTCGGTCCAGGCCGATGCAATACCTGGCCGCGGGCCGTCCCGGCGCACGGGCGCGGCGATGAAGAACGCGATCAGAAGCGCGATCACGGCGATCAGTGCGCTGGTGATCAGCCAGAGGTCGCGCCAGCCGACCACCGTCAGGAGCGGACCGGAGACGAAGAGCATGGTCCCCATGCCGGTCGGCATATAGGCTCCCCACAGCCCCATGACCTTGGACCGGTCGCGGGCCGAGCTCATCGCCAGCATCAGGGGCGGGATCGATACCGTCGTCAGGATGAAGCCGAGGCCCTCGACCGCGCGGGTCGCGAGCAAAAGTGCGGGTGACGACACCATGGATCCGGCAACGCCCGCTGCCGCCGTGACGACGAGACCGGTCAGCGCCAGCCGGCGATGACCGACCCAGTCGGCCGCCGTGCCAAACAGGCCGCCTCCCACGCCGGCCAGAACGTTGAGCATCGATACGACCCAGCCGGCAACGAACAGCGAAAGCCCCAGATCGGCCTTCAGAAACGGCAGCGCGCCCGGGACCTTGCCGATCTGGAACGCGACTGCGACACCGGCCATGAACAGCAGGAAGACCGACGGCCAGGACGTCGTCGTGCGCGGTTCCGCGAGGCTTTCGGTGGCGGCTGTCGACATGAGCTGAGCTTGTGCCGCAGGGGGATCGGAGCCGCAAGCCGAATTATGTCACGTATTGTGTCATCTGGCCGCGACGGCTGGTCTTGACTTGTCGGCGCGGCGGGTCTTTATATCGCCGCGTGCTGCGGGTGATTTGCACCGCTTACCGGAATTCACCGGGGCACATGAGGGCGTGTAGCTCAGCGGGAGAGCGTTCCGTTCACACCGGAGAGGTCACTGGTTCAATCCCAGTCACGCCCACCACTCCCTCGTCTTTCCCAAATGCAAGCATGACCTCGGCGCGTTGCCGCTAGTTCAGCGGCACGGTGATCTTCAGGCTGCCGCCGTAATTGTCGAACCTGCTGATACCGATGCCGTCGTAATAGCCGGTTGCATCGACCTTCACACCGCCCGGCGCCGTGACGCCGATGCCGCCCTCGACTTTCGCCCGCGCGCGGTCGGTCGAAGACGACTGACCCGTTGCCGTGAAGCGTCCCGCGCGGTCGAAATCGTAGATGCCTGAGACCGTCGCGTGCGGGGTGATGATGATGCCGTTGCCGCCGTCAAACGAGGTGCTGATGCGCGGCCCGAATTGCAGCCGTCCGAGGGACACGGTCCGGCTACGAATGCGGTTTCCGAAACTGTCGGTATAACTCTCACGGTCTTCTTCGATGTAGAGCACCTTGACGTAGGGATTGAGATCGAAACGATCGATCGAAAAGTCGCCGGTCAGCTGCGCCCTGACGAGCCAGCGCGTTGTGTCGAAATCGCTCCGTGCCCCGAAAGTCGTCCGCACGTCGTTATCGGATGTGCCGTATGCGCCCCGGGCATCGAAAATGAGATGTTCATGGAGCCGCGCAACCAGATAAGGCCCGGCCATCCAGCCGAAACCGTCGGCGTTCGACCCTGCGTTCCGGTCGCGCTCATCCGTCCAGTCAAATTGTGCAAGGACACCCAGGACCACGTCGGGACTGATCCGGTAGTCGGTGCCGAGATAAAGCAGACCGAGGTCAGCGCGCTGACTGCCGTTCCGCATCCAGGAATACCGCCCCTTGATCCAGACGTCGAAAGCGTTCGGACGCCCGGCGCCGGAGTGTTCTGCGAGATTGACGCCGGCCGGCTGAACCTCGAGGCTCGACTGAAGGTCGCCAAGCGACGAGTTGAAAGCCAGCGTGCCCGATGCCGACGTGCCGGTTCCGGCCACGTCAACCGGGTTCCCGTCGCCGCCGTTGCCACCGAGCCTGTCGAAGAGATCGATATCGGTCGAGGCCAGCGTGTCGATCCGCGTCTCGATGAAATTGTTGGTCGCGGAGTCACCGGAGGCACTGGCAGCGCCGCCGATCACGCAAGTGGCCAAACTGTTCATCACGTTCCAGTTGCCGGCCAACGCCGCCGTCACGTCGATAACGATCGTGCCTGTAACGGGTATGGAGCCCGATCCGGGAGGACTGTAGCTGGCTCCGCCTCCGTTGGGCGATAGCGTGACCCGGTCGCCTTCGACAACGACCAGCCCGTTGTTGCTCAGCAATGTCGGTGAAGAGAGCTGACTGCAGACGAAGGTCGGACCCGACGTCGCGAATGACTCGGTCGGGGATGTCGCCAGGATGACCGGCGCGAGCGCCACTTCGGCCAGAACAGCCGCAAACCCTTGTTTTCGAGTCATTTTTCCCCAGCCCTCCCCTGATATTCCGCTTACTGTTCACTAGCCCTCGCTGCTATGTCAATGCGGGTAGACGGTAAAGGGGCGCGGTGTGGCAAAATTGCAAGATCGCAGAACGGTTCTGTCCGGGGTGCTGGCTGCGGCGGCCGCCGGGCCCGCATTGTTTGTGCGAGCGGCCCGCGCCGATTTGCCGGCTCTGAAGGGCGTCGATTTCGTTAAAGGCGCAAGCCCGAGAGGCCGCCGCCTGTCCGGCGCCTTCAACCTGTTTACGCGGAAACTGCCGGAGGTTCGCGCGGAATGCCGTTCTGCGGATGGCGTGGCCCATGCGGTCCGCTGGGCGCGGGACTCCGGACAGGCGTTTGCCGTTCATTCCACGGGCCACTGTTTTGCCGGCCACTCGATGCACGAGCGCCTGGTGATCGGCACGAGCAGCCTGAAGCACATCCGGCCCGATCCCGGGAACAACCTTGTCACCGTCGGTCCGGGCGCTTTCACCGGAAATGTTTACCTGACGCTTGCGGGCACACGCCATGCGCTGGGCGGCGGAAGCTATGCCTCTGTCGGCATGGCCGGATTGACTCTGGGCGGCGGCGTCGGGTTCAGGTCACGAAAGGCCGGACTGCTTTGCGATCAGCTTGAAAGCCTCTCGCTGGTCGACGCTACCGGCCGCCTCGTGACGGCAAGCGAAACCGAAAACCCGGATCTGTTCTGGGCATGCCGCGGCGGGGGCGGCGGCAGCTTGGGGATCGTCACGGAAATGACCTTTCGCACGGAACAGGCTCCGCAACGGTCGGCCATCCACGTGTTCATCGCCGTAAAGCGGCAGGAAGCCGAACGGATCCTGTACGACTGGCAACACTGGTCGAAAACTCAGGACCGGGGTACCACAACTCATCTCTATGTCATCCGCCGCGGAGCGCAGGATTATCTGATCGGACTGACCGGCGAGGCGGAAGGGCACCGGAAAGATGTGTTCTCCCGGCTGCGCGATTTGCTGGGAGCAGACAGGACCATCCATGAAAACGGCGTGACCGATTACTATTCGGAACGAGGCCTGAATCTCGTGAAGAACGCCGATGATGTCATCGAACCCTTCCCGATCCTGTCCAAGTCCGAATTCGTTGCCAGAGCCCTACCCGGCGAAGGAATACGGACGATTCTTGACGCCATGGAACGGATCAAGCCCGGCCAGGTCAAACTCACGATGGAGGCGCTCGGCGGTGCGGTGGACGACGTCGCCCCTGATGCGACCGCCTATCCACATCGCGGCGCGGCCTATCTTGTGGAATTGAGAGCCGACCCGCCCGACATATTCGGGCTGCCCGAGTACAGGCGGGCAATTGACACCGTCAAAGAGGCTTACGTGCCCTACGCAACGGGCGGGGTCTACGTGAACTATCCCTACCCGACTCTGGAGAAATGGGCGCAAGCCTACTGGGGCAGGAATCTGCCCAGGCTCATGGACATCAAACGCAAATGGGACCCGGACAATGTATTCCGCCATGCCCAGAGTGTACCGCTAGAGGCAGATCGTTAGCGTCACGCCGTCACAAAACGCACGACGCCGAGGCCGGTTGTAGATCTCCACCAGTTCCCCAGCCCCCGTTTTCAGCTTACGCCACCGTTACGTGCATCGATTTTAAGTAATGCAAACCGAGGGTTGCGTCATCCATCTGCCTTATTTATGGGCCAATAAAGGCAGACGACTTTCGCAATGTTTGCGGAACACTAATGCACATGCGCCTGTTGGCGCAGCAACCCCAGTATGTCTTGCGTACCAGGTGTCCAAATGCTTGAGGGGGGCATTGACAATGGGGGCCGGATCAGACCCGGCCCTGCCCTGAACCTGTTTCCGTGCGCCCGCGTTTTCACACCCGAACGCCCCCGGCCGCGACTCCTTCCCGACACACACCAGAAGCTTGACCGACCGGCCCGGACCGCCCGCATCGCGCGGCGCCCTACCGGCCGACTCCGATTTGAAAGAACGCCGGGGGCGGCGCAGTCAATCCTCTAAACGCGGGAGAAAGAGTATGAACGTTGCAGCCAAAGGCGCCCTGAGCGCCCTATTCCTCATTGTGTTCCTTGTCACCGGACTGCTGTCCGCCGGACAGGCGACGGCCACGACCGAAGCCGCAAAGGACCCCTGCAGCAATCCTTATGCGTGTATCGGCATGGTCATCGATTCCGGCGATCCTGTCCTGATCCAGATGGGCAAGGAGATGTCCAAGATGGTGACCGGCAAGGAGGCCGGCACCGTGGTGAAGCCCACCGCAGGACCGATCGCCAACGTGCGCCGGCTGCTGAGCAAGGAAAACGCCGGTCTCAGCGTCGTGCCCTCCGACATGCTGCTCTATGCGGCCCGGTCGAAGGACAAACGCCTGAATCTGGCCGACAGCCATCTGCGGTTCATCATGACCATCGGCAAGAAGGTCGTGCATGTGGTCGCACGCAAGGACATCCGCAGCCTCAAGGACCTCGACGGCAAGCGGGTCGTCATGGGTCCGGACAACACGGCCATCTGGGTCGTCTCCAACAACCTGCTGCATATTCACGGCGCCAAGCCGTCCAAGCGCATCCAGATGAAGCCGCCGGCAGGCCTCAAGGCAGTCATCGCGGACGAGGCGGATGCGGTCTTCGTGGTCGGTGATGCCCCTCACAAGCTGCTGCTGAAGCTTGCAGACAAGCTGAAGAAAGAGGGTGCCGGCTCGGAACCGGACCGGATTCACATGCTGGAACTGACCGTGCCGGAGAAGAACACGGAATACCGACCGGCAACCGTGAACTATCCGGGATTCGCGGAAAACGTGAAGACCGTGGCGATCCTGCCGACCCTGGTCAGCTACAACTTCACCCTCAAGTCGACGCCCTATTTCAAGCGTCGCTGCGATGAACTGGCGAAGATCGGTGATCTGGTGCGCGGCCGACTTGAAGAACTGCGGGCCTCCGGGCACAAGCAGTGGAAAGCCACCACCTGGGATCTGGAAGCCGGAAACTGGGAAAAGGATCCCTGCTTCTTCGGCACCGCCAAGACCCAGCTGGTCGCCAAGGCGGCGCCTGCGAAGTCAAAGACCAAGACCGAAGCCAAATCTGAAACGGTAACCGCATCCGCGTCGACCGGACTCAAGAGGCGCTCGGACGTGCGGGCGGCACAGATCATGCTCAACAGACTCGGCTATGACGTCGGAGCCGCGGACGGCCTGCTCGGTCCAAAAACGTCGGCGGGCATCAAACGGTTCCAGACGGACCTCGGCCTGAAGGTGAACGGAGCGGTCAACGCCGACCTGCTGGCGACCCTGCGTACCCGGCAGGAGCTGCTCTAAAGCGACGAAGTGCACTCAGATGCCGTGTCGGGTCGCCGCGCTGCAGGGTGACCCGACACCAGCGCACCCCGCCAAGGTGCATTTCTCCCCAGCCCGGCGGCGGGTTCCCTCGATCCGCTGCCGGAGCATCGTGAGTGCACTGGCGATCGCCGGCGTGACGGGCCGACTGGCTCTCCGCCGGCGTTCGGCACCGGCCAGACACGGCGCGATGCCTGGACCGGCTTCCATCATTCGAATGAACGAGACGGACGCGTGAAGTGGGGCGACCTTGCGTCCGCCGTGTCAGACGGATGCGGGTTTCCGCAAAACAGCGCAAACATAGTGTTTCTGGCCATTTCGAAATCGTGCGATTTCGTCGCGCGCCGCCGTACCCGTAAACGAGAATGCCGCGACCAGGCTCCGCAGTGGAGCGGGCACATGTCGTCTCAGCAACTTCTGTTTCCGCGGGTCGGCGAGGACGAGCGCACGTGCGATATTGGCTGAAACATCTTCGATGCACTCCACATCGTAGTTCAGGGCCTCGAGTCGCGCGCGCAGTTTTGTCATGCCTTTGGCGCTTCGGTAGTCCGCAAGCAGGAAATGGCCGCCCGGCCGCAACACACGGTCGACTTCCGCAAGAAAACGGTCCTGGTCGGGGTAGTTGAGCGACGACTCGATATTGATGAGGATGTCGCAGCAGGCGTCCGCAAGCGGAAGATCCTGAGCGTCGCCGACGATGAACGAGAGGCAGTCGCGGCCGCCATACTCGGAATTGCAGAAATTGATTGAGGCCCGGGCGAGGTCGATGCCCGTCATGGATCTGGGACCGAACGCGTCGAACACATAGGACGTGCCGCCTCCGCGGCCGGAGCTCACCTCCACCGCATCCCGGTCCGTCCACGGGATCTGTGCGGCAAATCGGTGATAATGCTGAAGCGGATATCGATGCTTCTCGAGGTCATCGGGAAGATCCACGATATGAGGATTGCCGTCCACCGGAGCATAGCCGTGGTTCATGAACACGAACTCGTCGCCGGTGTCGAAACGGGAAATGAAGTCATACCAAAAGTTGGCGAAACGGGTCTTTGTCCTTTTCGGGAGCTTCTTCCAAAGCGTGTACATCTTGCTCTCTGTTCGCGTGTCAATTCAGGCCACCGAGGTGACGACCATTGCGGCAACAGTGACTGATCGACCTGCGCCGAACCGTCCATCCGGCAAAGGCCCGAGCAAGGGGTTTGGCCCATCCGGCAAAAGGTCAATTCCGGCTGGTCGACCAAACACTAAATCGTTGATTTGAAAGAGAATTGAGAAAACAGCACGCTCGATGCAATACGATACATTCCATACTGGCGAACGATGTTTGCCGATTTCGTGCGGTTTGTCTTTCGCCCCAGCATTGCCGATTGAAGACAATCGGTGACCGGCGCCGTCTGTTTCCTTCAGCGAATCCAATCAAACGAAAGACGAAATCCCAGTGCCATAAGGCGTCAGAACGCCCAATGCCCACGTCCGCCAGGTAGAAAGCCCGCAAATCTCCGCAGTTTTCTGAGCTGGAGTTAGAGCCCTGTCGCGCGCTCCAGTTCCCCGGAAGTCACCCGGACCAGAGTGCCGTCTTGGGATGGAACTGCGACCAGGCGAACCAGAACGCCTGATGGCTGCCGAGATCGGATCCGTCCGCATCCACGGCCTTGATGCCACCGGCATCGAGTTGCAGACGGACGTTTTCGAAAGCGATCTCTTCGCCCTTTTTCAGCGCCAAGAATGCCTTGCTTCGCTGAAACGCCACCGGCTTTCCGGACGCCGTTATGACGCCAATGATATCCTCGTGAACCGACAGACGCGGATCGACATCACCGACCGGAAAGATCGGACCATTGGCGTCCCGGCCGTTGCGAAAATCGAAATCACGGCCAAGCGCCAGCGCTTCGACCAGCACGGTTGTCTTGGGGTGTGCCTTCTTCCATGTGCCCCAGTCGGTGGTCACGACGCTGGCCTGCTTCAATTGCAGTTTCTTCTTTGCCAGAGGCCCGGTCACCGCATGGCCCAGGAAGGTATCGAACACGGAGTACGTATTGACGTCGTACATGACCTTGTTGGACCGGATGAGCAGTCCTGACGTGCGCAGCACAGGCCGCTCAATGCCATCTGGAAGCCGATCGGTGAAATAGGCCTGCGCTGCTCCGCACAAGGTGCAGTACGGAATACCAAGATGTCTTCCGCCCAGCGTGTCGTTGACCATCTCGCGCACTTCCATGATGCGCCGCGGATAGGCCCGGGCCTCGCCGTTCACCACGACCCCGAAGACGATATCCTCGTCCTTGAGCCAGGTTGCCTCTTCCGCACTGCTGACTTCGGGATTGTCCGCGGCGGGGATGCAATTGCACTTCTCATCCGTCGTGTCGTACTTGCGGTCGTCGATCAGCACTCCTCCCCATGAGACGTGCCGCCAGTCGATCGTGCCTTCGACGAAAATCTTCTCCCAGCCGGGCACGATCGTCGTGAAGATGGTGCGTTTTACGCGCAGGTAATCAGGCGGCGCAGGGATGTTCCATGCGATGAGATGATCGGTGATTTCGCCCCAGGGGTTCACGTTTTTCAGCTTTTTGCCGAGCAGTCTCGAGGACGCATCTGCGAGCGTCGCGCTCATGTGCTGGCTGGTGATGAAGCGCATCAGATCGCT
Organism: Hyphomicrobiales bacterium; assembly: GCA_965198845.1. Classification (GTDB taxonomy): domain Bacteria; phylum Pseudomonadota; class Alphaproteobacteria; order Rhizobiales; family JAJFHC01; genus CBDAQD01. The sequence continues at coordinate 1,982,070 of CBDAQD010000002.1, read as the reverse complement.
GATGATCCAGACAACCCGCGGATCCTTTGAATCGGCTATTTCTTCCAGGGCCTCAATCTGGTCTCCGGCCCAGGTCGATTTCTTCATGCTGTCGACAAAGGCAATCTGCACGGCCGCCTGCAACTCCTTCGACATCGGGCCTTCGGGAATAGCCGGAGGTTTGCCGAACTGCTTGATCACGTAGTCCGGCAACGGTTCCGAAGCATGGGCGCGCAAATCGCCGAACCACAACAGGGAAAGCGCGACCAGGGACGCAACAAGAAAGAAGCGGGATTGAGAGCCGATAACCGATGCCATGGAAGTGCCTTTCGCGTGCCTGTTTCATCCTCAGACGCACAGGCAGCCAAAGACGTCTCCTGTGCAACCGGCGGCGCGCAATTCTGCCTGATCGGGTCTCAATCAGCAGACGGCGCGCACGGCACCCAGACTTTATGAGATCAACTTTCCGTGCCGCCAATCACGATTAATCAGTATTCGGTGAATTCTGGTGATGAGTTGCGCCGAAGATATGGCAACGCGTTCCGCTGAACGCGGGCCCGGCGAAACCCGGCCTGGAAATGGCGGCAAGGCGGACCGTGTCCGCCTGTGCCTCATCGGATCGTATTTGCGAGGACGCGACCTAACCTCTGTCCATCAATTCCTTTGCAGGTGCAACACTTTGGCCTTCCCGGCTGAACCGCTTTTTGAACTTTGACCAGAGGACCTTTACCGGGGCGCTGAACCTGAAACGCTCCATCACCATGGCGGCATCGAAACTCGGCCGGGCCTTCATGCGGCCGTACCATTCCGCAAGTGAGGGCCTGTTTTCGAACGGATCCATGCCGAACATGACGAACCGCGCAACACCGACCGTCCAGACCAGGTCGGCCATGGAATATCCGTCGCCTGCAACGAACGGCCTGACCGTCAGCGCATAGTCGAGCTGGTTCAGTACCGACTCCAGCGTCGCCCTGATCCGCTGCATGTGCTCTTCGTTGTTGGCATTGGCCGAGAACATCTCGATATCCGCGATCTTGGCGTCATAAATTGCCGACAGATCAGGATTCTTCGCCTGCATCTGCTTCAGGCTCTTCAAGCGCTTGTTGTTGATGAATGTCCCCAGTTTCACCAGCGCGGGCGAACCGTAGGTCAACTCGCGCACGGGCACGGCGTAAAGCCGGTCGACCCAACGGCCGATTTCAACCGGATCCGCTATGGTTTCACTTATGCCTTCCGTCGGGAACCGGGCTTCGAGATGCGTCAAAATCTCCAGCGAGTCGGACAGCACCCGGCCTTCATCAACAAGCGTGGGAGCCGTTCCACCGGGATTGAGCCGCATATACCAGGGCGCATAAGTTTCAAACGAGGGCGGACCCGGTATGACATAGATGCTGTCATAGTCGATGCCCTTCTCGGCAAGAGCCAGACGCACGATCTGGGAGTAGAAAGACGGAGGAATGTGATAAAGCAGCGGTTTCGACATCTTGGGACCAACCTTTCGGTGCGGAAATACCTGTTTCGGGCCGGCGCTCTATCGCGACGGCTCGAAGGGTTAGTCACTCGAAACGCAATCCGGTTGCCTTTTCTGTGAAAAAATTCACAAGGCCGCGGACGAGGCGGCCGCATTACGACCGCAAATCCTCGAATATCCGCATTTCAGCCGCTCGGACAACGCAACGAATTCGCTCGGCGCAGTTGCTTTCGTCAATAACGTACGCATAATGCGTATGGTGGACGGGAGCGACGATCCTGCAGGGCCCGTCCCGGTATTCTGCGGTCTGTTTGTGATGGATAACCTGGACGCTATCAGTCCTGTCGATCTGCTGAACGCGCTTATCAGGCGCGCAGGTCTGTCCCAAGCGGGATTCGCGCGCGCCTGCGGCTACAGCCGGCCCTCCTCCGTTTCCCGGTTTTTCGAGCGTGAACGCTATATCGGGGGTCATTTTTCAAGCGACCTCATCGAGCGGCGTTTTCTGCCCGGCCTGCTTGGGCGGGGTTCTCCGGCGATTACATCGGATGAAATCTGGCAGCTCGGGAGACCTTCGGCACGGCAGCGCGCGGAAGATCAGGTGCGTGACGGCGACCTCAAACACGCTGCTGTCGCGGTCAAGAAGGCGCTGGACATGTTCGCCAAATACGAGCTGACCAACGCCGATGAACGCGAAAGACGGATCATGGCCGCCGCGGCGGCCCGGATCATCGTCGAGGACGACGACGGCACGATCGATATCGAAGAAGCCGTGCGGAACATTTCGACGCTCCGGCGCGTGGGGTTCTGATCGCGATTCGAGGGCCAGTCCGCCCGAGCGTGCCTCGTGACAGCGCGGTTTTTCCGCGCTAGGCTTGGTTAGTTTGTTGGGGGGATGAGTACATGGACGGCCTGTCGAGCCAGATTTCTTCGACACTCCGCGATGCGCGCGTAGACAGCGGGCTGAGCGTATCCTCACTTGCCGAACTCGCCGACATTTCAGCCGACGCGATCGAGGCCATCGAGGCCGGCGAAATCTACGATCACCCCTATGAATGCATCACCCTGGCCATGCTGCTCAGGGTCGATCTTGGTCCGATCTTCGGTTCCGAGCCCGACGATGACCGGGAGGAAATGAGACGGACCTACCATCTGCTGAATAATCTCGTCGAAGTGATGAGGTCGTAGCCATGTTTACTCCAGCCCTACATCTCACCGAGCCGCAGTGTCCCAACGGATTGTGGTGGGCCCACGGGAGCCACTTCTTCACGACACCCAACAAGGATCCGCTGAAATCCGCCGACCTGCGGACCACATTCAGAAAATTCAAGCTGGTCGAAATCGACGTCAGGGATACCGGCACAACGGTCAGGTGGGATCTCGAGCACGCGTCGGTCGCCACGCTGGAAACGACGCTCGACAGGATCAAGACATTCCAGCGGCCGATCACGCTGGTTTTCTTCAAACGCGCGTGGGCGATTGAGCGCTATCCGGGATGGGAGCCGGCCGCAACCCGGATCATTCAGCTCAATGAGATCCAGCGGCTGTCTTCGATCGTCGATCCAGATGTGGCCAGCATCGAGCGACTGGATCCCGACAATCACGAGGCGATGGTGCCCCTGATCAGACGTGCCGCAGAAGCCGTCGACCCGCGGGTCATCCCCCAACAGGTGTTCTTCCGGTACGACGACCGGGCAAATGATTTCATCCTGCACGAGATCGGGCCGACCTCCGGCCTGCTTAACGTGATGGGACGCCTGTGGGCCAAGAACGCCATCGGGACGACCGCCGCTCCGACCAAGGAAGACGGCTTCGACGATGCTGTCACACCGCCCTACTGGGAAGTGCTGGAGTCGGGCGAGCCGGTTTTCGACATGGTGTCCGCGATGATGCAGCCGCCGGGCCAGGAAGCGCTGTGGTTCAAGTATCAGCGCCTGATCCAGCCCTGGCTCAGCGACGGGAAGCGCCTGGGATGCGTCGTGACGACCATGCGGGTCGATCAGGAGATGCCGTCCGCCTTGATCGTCTCGGCCAAGTGAGCCATCCCGTCGCGATCGACGAAAATGCACACTTCAAGCTGCTCGCCACCGCCGTCGGGACCGATCAGCCAATCCAGGAATGCCCGTTCGCGCACGGCGAACCCCGTCGGCCAGGTCAGCTTCTTCTCCAGAATCGGGCTCAGGAGCCCGTAGGCCCAGTCCGGCGACCACCGCATGTAGAACATCAGGACGCCGAGCTGGCTGATCAGCGCGCCGAGTCCTTTCTCCCGGTAATCCGTCGCCACCCAGGTCTCTCCCTGATAGGCCACGCGTCCCTTGACCTTCTCGGCGAGTGAGAACGGCAGCGCCTCCCGGCGTCGCGCCTGCACCGCTTCATTGCGGTTGGCGTGCAGGCCGGTCATCCAGTTGGCGGCATATTCCGACAGGCTGTTGTCAATGAAATCGACGCGGTTGGCCACGGTCGCCACAGTGTGCCCCTCGTCGTCGATGCACCGGAACCACTGCGCCCTCGCCTCCAGGTCGCTCGATGAGTCCGGGTCGAAGAACACGGATATTCTGGTATTTGGCCTCGCTTCGGCCCGATAACGTTCGAATTTGTAGAAATTATTGCCCGACTCGACTTTGAGTTTCTGCTTGCGAATGTTGTTCAAGAGAACACGCACGGCCTCCCCGGTGGCCAGCGGGTTCATCACCCCGATCTGCACGCCCTAATCTCCGCTCTGCTAAATACGCCCCCGCGTCACAGATTTAATTTTCAGCAATTTGATCATACCGATTCTATACATCCTCAATAAAGCAATGATTTGATACGCATGGAGCGAATATTTTGTCACTTCTCGCGGATAACTACGATCAATACACTGCGCGAAGCCCTGTCACCGGTAACTCGCAAGCGCTCGCAGATAGTCGGACCGAAGGAAACTGAACGGGCCTGTCCGTTTCATGTAGTCCGATTGATGAAATCCCTTTTCCCAGTTCGATTCCGTTCCGAGATCATTCCAATGGATCTGCTCTCCAGAGGCAGAAACGGCGACCGTCAGCGCTCCGCAGCCAAGGTCGCCGCAATAGCAGATAAACAACGGCACCCGACCAGACTTGAACGAACTCGTTTCCATGAGAGACAGCTCTCTGGCGTAAGACCTTCTCTGTCTCAGCGGAACCATGTCGCCGAGCACTGAAATCTGGCCATGAGGCTCTCCGCCTAAGTCGGGCCTGACTGCCAGGTCGAAATCCAGATGCTTCGAAAGCCGATACTTGCCGACAAGGAAGTCCCCGTCTTCTCCAATCCTTAACACGTCCATGATGCCTCCCTCGGGTTCAGACCACTTTACCTGGCCAGGAACTCCTGGCTTTCGGCGCTTTCTTTGACTGCCAGCTTCACCGGAGCTCTTCCGCCAAATCGCCGATTTGGCGGAAGATAGGTGTCCCGCAGGCAGTTCCGCTCATGAGCTCCGGGCCTAGTACCGTTCCTGATAGGATTGGTGGTTGTCGTGGTGACGATGGCGGCGGTGACGCATGGCGGCGTCGAGCCCGATCGCGAACATCTGCATCAGCATCTCGTTGCGCATGGCGGATCCGTCATCCTCATAGTCATCTTCGTACACCGGCGCAGGCCTCGCGATTCTGCGCGGAGCTCCCTTGACGGCGATCCTGCCGCAAGCACGAAGCCCCTGGGCCTCGCCGGGCAGGCCCGGCAGCAGGCTGGTCATGAGCGCGTCGTCAGCATCAGATCCCGGTGCCAGACCCGCGGCATCACGTGCGGCGGCAACGGCACGGCGCGTGGCCGGACCAATCTGACCGTCGACCGGTCCCGGATTGAAGCCGGCGTTGCGCAAGGCGAACTGGATGAGGTGCGGATTAACCGCGGCCATGGCCGCCGACGCAACCTGGAAGCAGACATTGGCCGTTCCGCGATGACCGGTGTGCAGGGACGCCGGAACCGTGAAGCTCACGCTGGCGCCCGGGGCCAGCCCTTCGGCGGATGCGGCACAGACGACACCCCGACCGCGTCCGGCACATGCAGTGCGGCCGCGATCACTGTTGACGTGGCCGAGGCGGGCGCCGCCGACTTCACCGGTGACCATGAGCGTGCCGTTGTATGCAGTCGTTCCGGTATTCCTGACGACTGCGATCATCTGGCAGCGCTTACCGGACCGGCAGTGCGTCGGGAACCGCAGCGACATGGCAAGGCTCTGCGCCGCAGGCGTCGTGGTGACGGGAATTCCGGTCGACGCGGCCTGCTGATCGGCAGGACCACCCTCCAGACCAGGCAGGCTCGCCTGCTTGTCTTTATCGCTGCAATCCTTGACCTTGATCTTCAGGGCCGCCTCATAGGCACGCTCGGCCTTTCTCGCGGCGTCGCGGTGATTGTTGCGCGACGTCTCTGCCGCATCGACCATTGCCTGCGTGACGCCCTTCTTGCCCTCGCCAAGCGCACCCAGAAGCTGGAAGTAGAAGCTGTTGGACACCTGCTGGTTCGAGATCGCCTTCTGGCGCGCTGCCTGCGCCTTCCTGATCAGCGCATCGCGATCCTTTTTGCAGAGCGGTCCTGCCGGAACCGGCGGCACGGACACCTGATAATAGCCCGGCACGGGTATCCCAGCGATTGTCTTCGGCCCCTTTGTGCCGCCAGCGTTTGTGCGGGAACCGTTGCCGCCCGACGCGGTGCGGGTGCCATCTCGGCCGGTACGGGTGCCGCCACCGGACGTATTCGTCGTGCCCGAGGAAGACGATCCCGACTCACCGTTTCTGCCGCTGCCCCGGTTTCCGTTCCGGCCCGAGCCATGCGTGCCGGGACGGGTTGTCGTCGACGTCGAGTGGCCGGGCAGGCCGCTCGTGTAACCCCGCCTCGGCGGAACACCTGTCCAGCTGTCGCCGGGGCCTGACGTGTACGACCGGTCCCTGCCGCAGCATTTGGCAACCACGTCGAGCTTTCTGGCCGCCCCGATCTCGAACTGCACTTCCTTCTTGCCGTCGGCAGCCTGAACGAACTTCGGCGTCACCGTGCCGTTGCCGGCAACCCACCAGCGGCCGAGCTCGACCTTCTTCTTGTCACCGTAAAAGCACCTGACCTCGTTGCAGTTGCAGTCGCCGGCGATGAAATAGCGATATTCATCCGTCTTCTTGATCCAGACGACGCGGATGTGGACCGTGCACGGACCGACCTTCCGGGAACTGGTGTAATCCTCTGCCCCGCCCTTGCGGATCTCCTTGAGCGCCCACTGTTCCCACTTCTTGTATGCTTCGCCGCGGACATACTTGAACAGACCCCTGGGTGCGCTTGCCGCTCCAGTCAGCGCGTCCACCGCAACGGATGCTATGCCGCGGAACTGGCGCGACCTGGTGGCATCCTTGGCAATGGTGGCGGCGGCCCTCAAGGCTGCCGCGCGGCAGAACTTGTGGCTCTTTTTCGGCTTCAAGATCGTGCCGACCTGGCCGTTTAGCCGAGCGCTGATCTTATTGAGGATGCCGGCCATTGTCTCGCTGACCTGGCGCCCGGCGATCAGGTCGTTAGGCGCGCCCAGGACTGAATCGATTGTGCGCGGGCCGCGCCCGATCTGGCGCTCGACCCACTTGTCGGCCACTTCACTGACCTTCACGGGACGCGAATCCGCCTCTTCGGGATGCGTCGCCGCCAGGAAAGACACCGTGATAAACAGTGTCGCTGTGAGAAACTTCGCCGCGCGTTGGCGCGTCCGGCTGAAGAAACCTGCTGATTGAGAATGTCCGCTGATAATCATTGTCCCACCACTCCTCGTCGAAACGAGCCACCACCATTCGTGAGCTCTTGAGGAATTGGTCGCTGCGGGACGCCAAAAAGTTCAATGCGACCGCGGGATTTTCGCCATTTCGTGCAATTGATGCCCGAAATAGCAGGCAGCAGGCGCCCTGTTCGCGCTATGCTTGCGGAAGCGAGTGTTTTCCTGACGTTCAGGTGCGGTCAGATGTCAGTTCGGGTGCGCTGGGTGACTCGGTGGTGCGTTGCCGGCTTTGTTGTTGCAGCAACGCTGGGCGGCAAGACGCCTGCATACGCCCTGCCCATCGAGTACAAAGCGGTCAAGGGCCCGCTGCAATATGTCGTGATCTCGTTCGACGGTGCCGGAAACCTCAGGAAATGGCGCGACACGCTCGCCTTTGCGCGCAAAAACCGGATCCGGTTCACCTACTTCCTGTCCTGCACCTTCTTCCTTCATCGCGGCAACCGGCGTCTCTACAAACCGCCCAACCGCCGCGCGGGACGCTCGAACATAGGGTTCGCGATGAGCGTGGCCGAAGTTGAGGAACGGCTGGGACACGTCAACCAGGCCCTGAAGGACGGTCACGAGATCGCCAGCCACGGCTGCGGCCATTTCAACGGCCGGCGATGGACGAAGGCGTCGTGGCGGAAGGAATTCGCCAGCTTCAAGTCGATCCTCCGGAACGCCTACGGCAACAATGGGCTCAAGGGAGAGCCGGCGGGCTGGAAAGCCAGGATTGACAGGGCTGTGACCGGTTTCCGGGCCCCCTATCTTGCCAGCGGACGCGCGCTCGACAGGGCGCTCGCTGAAGCAGGCTTCAGATATGATGCCAGCCGCGTCGGCCGGCGCGGCGAACGGCCTTCACGCAGCCGGAGCGGCCACTGGCTATTCCGGCTGGCGATGATCCCGGAGGGCCGCCGCAACCGGTCCATCATCTCCATGGACTACAATTTCTACGTCCGCCATTCCAAGGCCCGCTCGGATCCGAAGCGGCGCAAGATCTACGCGCGGCGCATGCTGAAGGCCTACATGAACTACTTCAACCACAACTACAGGAAAGGCCGCCAGCCGGTGCATATCGGCCACCATTTCGCCTACTGGAATGGCTCGGCATACTGGTTGGCGCTCAAGACCTTCGCGGAGAAGGTCTGCGGCCGGCGGGACGTCCGCTGCGTAAGCTACACCCAACTCGCCGATGTCCTCGATCGCGATCCGCCTCCAGCAGAGCAGACCACCAGCAAGACGGGCAAAAAGCGCGCTCTGCTGGACTAGGGGTTCGCCGCATGCCGATTGCTGAAGTTTGATTCAGGTCAATGCCCGGTTGCGGCAACCGGCGTCGAATAAGCTGCTATACTTGCATCCCGATACCACCGGTCGGCGCAGTTTGCGGAGGGACGATCCCATGACGACGGTGCGACAGTTGCTGGACAAAAAGGGCTACGACGTTGCGTCGATCAGGCCCGACGATTCCGTCTTCGACGCTATCGAGAAAATGGCCGACAAGAACATCGGTTCGCTTGTGGTCCTCGACGACGGGAAGCTTGTCGGCATCCTTTCCGAGCGCGATTACGCGCGGAACGTGATCCTGAAAGGCAAATCCTCACCGCTGACGCCTGTCAGTGACATCATGTCGACAAGGGTTATCTGCGCCCGGCCGGAGCAGACGGTCGAGGAATCCATGGCGGTCATGACCGAGCGGGGCGTGCGGCACCTGCCGGTTCTCGAGCAGAAAAAGGTCATCGGCATGGTGTCGATCGGAGACCTTGTGAAGAGCATCATCAGCGAGCAGCAGTTCATTATCGAACAGCTCGAACTTTACATTCAGAACTGAACCACTCCAGGCCGGGCTTTGCTGCCAGCAGATTGCCGCCCGGCCGGCAACTGATCACTGAAAACCGAAAAGCACTGTTTGTGCCCGCCGAGACCGGTCTGGCGTCTTGACTAAGTCATATTCATTATATAACTAATATGTTATGGAACAGATTGGTTATGCACCAGATTCCCCGGACCTCGACGCAGTTTTTGCCGCACTTGCCGATCCGACCCGCCGGGCGATCCTCTCGCGGCTGGCAGCCGGCGAGGCATCCGTCAACGAGATTGCGGCCCCTTTCGAGATCAGCCAGCCGGCCGTCTCGAAACACCTGAAAGTGCTGGAGCGGGCCGGCCTGGTCGAGCGGGACATCGACAAGCAGCGCAGGCCCGCACGCCTCAAGGCCGAACCGATGGCGGCGGCCGTGCGCTGGCTTGACGAATTCAGGCAATTCTGGTCCTCGAGCTTCGATCAGCTCGACGAGCTGCTTGAGGAGTTGAAAAAGGCCGAGACAAAAGGAGCCGAGAATGAGTGACCTGCCGACCTATGTGCTGGAACGGACCTTCGATGCGCCACGCGAACTGGTGTGGAAGGCCTGGACTGACCCGGAACTGATTCCGCGCTGGTACGGACCCAACGTTGAATCTATCGTGCACAGCATCGATCCCAAGGCCGGGGGCCTGTGGCTTCACGAAATGCGCTGGAGCGGCAATTCCAACTTCCAGCGGGTCGAATACACAGAGGTCACGCCGCCCGAACGGCTGGTCTGGCTGCACTCGGTCTCGGATGGCGAGTGGAACGTGATCTCCAATCCGATGATGGAGGACTGGCCGCGCGTGCTCCTCACCACGGTCACGTTCGAACAGGACGGCGAGAAGACAAACATGCGCCTCACCTGGGTCCCCCATGAGGCCAGCGAGGCCGAAATCGCCTGCTTCGCTGCCGCCATGGACGGCATGGGCAAGGGCTGGGGCGCCGGCATGGACCTGCTGGAGGAACTGCTAAAGGAGATGCAGGCCTGAGGCGGCATCCATCCACATTCGAAAAGTATTTCTGGTTGTCATGCCCGGGCTCGACCCGGGCATCCAGCTACAAGGCAATGCCACCGTTCCGGTCTGGATTGCCGGGTCAAGCCCGGCAATGACGATGGAGTAATGGCCGGTCAGGCTCGTGCGTTTCCCGGACACGGTGCAGCACCGCGCGCTTCAGTCATCCCCGCGGAGGCGGGGATCCAGGGCAGAACATCAAGGCCGAACCAAATCGCTCCTGGATTCCCGCTTTCGCGGGAATGACGCCAAATATGCATCTGTCCGCGGACCAATACTCATTGTCATGCTCGTGCTCGACACGAGCATCCAGCTACAAGGCAATGCCACCGTTCCGGTCTGGATTGCCGGGTCAAGCCCGGCAATGACGATGGAGTAATGGCCGGTCAGGCTCGTGCGTTTCCCGGATGCGGCGCAGCACCGCGCGCTTCCGTCATCCCCGCGGAGGCGGGGATCCAGGGCAGAACATCAAAGCCGAACCAAATCGCTCCTGGATTCCCGCTTTCGCGGGAATGACGCCAAATATGCATCTGTCCGCGGACCAATCCTCATTGTCATGCTCGTGCTCGACACGAGCATCTGGTGCAGGTCGCTGGACCCTCGGGTCAAGCTCGAGGGTGACAACCTTTTGGCCGGTTGGCGAAACCGCTCCCCCGCCGGGGAACGCCTTTATATTGTCATCCCCGTACGTTTCCCGGACGCGGTGCAGCGTGAAACGCTGCTCCGCAGAGCCGGGATCGTCCCATACTCAGGCTTGGAGTTCTTAGCGGCCCCGGTCCGCCCTTCGGGCGACCGGGGAACGTACCGTGTTAGAGCTCATTCGGGATCAGAGTTCCCTGCCCGCCTTGAACTCACCCCATTTGATGACGGCGTTGGCGCCAATCCAGGCGAGCGGCTCCGGCGGAAGTTTCTGCGGCTCAGGCTCGGCGAGCATGCCGGAAAGCCTCTCCGACGTCTGGCCGGTGGCAAGCTCGGCAGCGAGCATGCCCGCCAGAGTACCCTTGGCCGTGCCGAGGCCGTTCTGGCAGCAGGCGGCATAGAGCCCGTCCTCGACCTCACCGAAGGCCGGAACGTTGTTGCGGCTGAGGCAGAGCCGGCCGCCCCAGCGGTACTCCATATCCACTCCTGCCAGCATGGGAAAACGCTCGGCGAAGGACCTGTCATGGTCGCGGGCAACGCTGGTAACGCGGGCGTCGCTCACCTCCATGACGGGGTCGTAGCTGAAACGGTTGCGGATGACGATGCGGTCGCCGCCGGTCCCGGAGATGCGGCGCACTGTGGTGCCGAGCGGATCGGCCGGCGTGCAGCCCCATGCAGGCCTGCCGCCGAGGCGCTTGACCTCATCGTCCGTCAGCCGACGTGTCATTGATGCGTAGGTAAACACATGCATGAGCCGCCGCTCGAAGAAGCCGAAGCTCTGGGCGTGGCCATTCACGGCGAGGATTGCCTTCGGCGCCGAAACCGTGGCCTTTGGCGTCGTCGCCGTCCAAGAGCCATTGGGCCGAGAGAGGTTGGTGACCGGCGAGTTCTCGAAAATCGTCACCCTGTTTGAGGCCAGCCCATCGGCCACGCCGCGCACGAACATGGCCGGCTGGATCATCGCCGCACCCGGGGTGAAGAGACCGCCCTTGTAATAGTCGATTCCAGTCAGGTCCTTCATCTGCGCGATGTCGAGCATCTCGTGCGGCTCTTCGAGACGGCTCAAATGCCCCGCATAGGTCGCATTGTGGTGCAGGCCCTTCTCAGTTGCCGCGGCATTGATCTTGCCGCTTCTGGCGAACGCCTCTTCGCTCAGGCCATATTCGGCAGCCGCTTCGCCCGCGAAGTCGATCGCCGCCCGGTTCATGGCGGTCTGCTTGCGGTCGCCGTCGATGTCCCCGCCGTAATCATCCGACGCCAGGTCATGCGGCAGGTCGATCATGAAGCCGGAATTGCGTCCGGCGGGTCCTTCGGCCACACGCTTTGCGTCGAGCACGCAGATCCGGTCGCCGGGACAGAGCTGCGAGAGCCGGCGCGCGGCGGCGAGTCCCGCCAGACCGGCACCGATCACCAGCCATTCGGCGGTGACGTGTCCTTCCGCTTCGACCGCCGGAGCACGGCCGGGCAGGATCTCGTTCCAGGCCGCCGGCCCCGGATCGCGAGGCAGCTTCTTGACTCTGATATCGGTCATCTCGTTCTAGAACTCGTTATTGAGCGCATCGACGGCGGGGATCTCCCGCTCGCGCCGCGCGATGTAGTCGAGCAATGCTTCGTCTGCGGCTACATCGAGCTTCGGCTCCTCGTAGGCCGCAAGGGTTGCCTGCGCGGCTTCCAGGGCGCGGGTCGTCGCGTCCTTCGAGCCGTCCACGATCCACTGCTCGACCGAATTGTTGTCGAACAGCTTGGGCATGAAGAACGCCCGCTCGAAATTCGCGAGCGTGTGGGCGTGCCCCAGGTAGTGACCGCCCGGACCAATGTCGCTGACCGCCGATATGGCCTCGTCGAAGTCGTCCCAGCGGATCCCCTCGGCCATGCGGTATCCCATGGCGCACTGCTCGGCATCGATCATGAACTTGGCGACAGAACAGTGCATGCCGGCTTCGTTCCAGCCCGCCGAATGCCAGATGTAGTTGGCGCCGGCCATCAGCACGGCCATCAGCGTCGTGGCGCTCTCGTATCCGGCCTGGGCGTCCAGAATCTTGGAGCCGCCCAGCGTGTTGGATGTCCGCCAAGGCACGCTGTAATGGCGCGCCATCTGCCCGATCATGAAATTCATCAGGCTGATCTCCGGCGTGCCCGCCATGGGCGCGCCGCTCGCCATCGAGACGGTCGAGAGATAGTGGCCGTAGATCGCGGGACAGCCCTTGCGGACGACCTGTGTATAGGCCAGCGCCGACAAAGCCTCGGCGTTGAGCTGGGCGACCGCGGGAGCGGTCGATGCAGGCGTATTGGCGCCGCCCAGCACGAACGGCGAACACAGGACCGGCTGGTTGCGACGGCAGAAAGCGCGCATGGCCCCCAGCATGACCTCGTCCCAGACCAGCGGCGAATTGCCGTTGCAGTTGCCGGTGACGACCGGATGTTCCTCCAGGTGCTGCTCGCCGAACAGCACGGCGCACATGTCGAGCACATCCTCGGCGTTCTTCGGCGACGTGGTCATGCCCATGAAGGTCTTGTCGGAATACTTCATCGACGAATAGGTGATGCGCAGGTGCCGGTGGGAAACCGGATGATCCATGGGCTCGACAATATGGTGCGCGGACGAGTGCAGCGCCGGCGCCATGTGGGCGAGCTTGTGGAACATGGCAAGATCGTCGAGCGTCGGCGCACGGCGCTTGTCCTCCAGATCGCGCATGTAGGGCGCACCGGTCATGGGCACGAAAATCGAGTGCGGGCCGCCGAGCGCGACGTTCCGCGCCGGATTGCGGGCGTGGTAGGTGAAGTCCTTCGGGATCGTGCCGATCAGTTCGCGCACGAGGTCGCGATCGAGATGGACCCGGTCCTCTTCCCGGACATCAGCGCCGGCCTTCTTCCAGTCCGCTATCGCTTCGGGGTCGCGGAACACGACACCGACATTTTCCAGAATGTCCATGGACGCAGAATCGATGCGCTCGATCTGCTCCTGATTCATCGGCTCGACCAGCGGCAGATTGCGGGTCAAACCGGGAAGCATGTCCTCGCGCTGGTCGGTTCGCGCGGTACGGCGGGCGCCGCGGCCGCCGCGGCGCGTGCCCCGTGGCTCCGTGGCTTGTACGGTTTCCGGCATCATCCCACACTCTCCTCCGGCCCCGTATCGGACAGATCAATCCAGATGGTCTTCAGTTCCGTGTACTGGTCATGGGCGTGAACACCATTGTCCCGGCCGCCGAAGCCTGACTGCTTGTAGCCGCCGAACGGTGTCGAGATATCGCCCTCGCCGTAGCAATTGACGGTGACGGTGCCTGCGCGGATCGCCCTTGCCGCACGAATGGCCTTCTTGGCGTTGGCCGTGAAAACGCTGGCGGTGAGCCCGTACTCGGTGTCGTTGGCAAGCTCCATGGCTTCTTCGAAGGACGAGACGGTGAGGACCGAAAGGATCGGCCCGAAGATCTCGTCTTTCGCCAGCTTGTCGCCCGGTTTGACGTCGTCAAAGATCGTGGGTTCGACAAAGTTGCCGTCCGCCTTGCCGCCGACGACCGCCTTTGCGCCTTTCTTCGCCGGCTTGAGGTAACGCGACACCTTCTTGCAGTGCTCGGCGTCGACAAGCGCGCCCAGATGATTGCCGGGGTCGAGCGGGTCGCCGGTCTTCCAGTCCCGTGCGCGGGCGACGATCCGCTCCATCAGAGGCTTCTTGACCGCCTTGTGCACGATCAGGCGCGAATTGGCAGAGCAGTTTTCGCCCATGTTCCAGAAGGCGGCGTTGACGACATGCCCCGCCACGAGATCGAGGTCTTCGGCATCCTCGAGCACAACGGCCGGATTCTTGCCGCCGCATTCAAGCACGACCTTTTTCAGATTGCTGTCCGCGGCATAACGCAGGAAACGCCTGCCGGTCTCAGTGGAGCCGGTAAAGCTGACCATGTCGACGTCGGCGTGCAGACCGAGTGGCTCGCCCACGGTCGGTCCGTCGCCGGGCAGAACCTGCAGCACACCGCTCGGAATGCCGGCCTCCTTGGCCAGCTCCGCAACACGAAGCGCGGTCAGCGAGGTCTGCTCTGCAGGCTTGACGATGACCGAATTGCCGGCGGCGAGTGCCGGACCGATTTTCCAGGCCAGCATCAGCAGCGGGAAGTTCCACGGCAGCACGGCGGCCACCACGCCGACCGGCTCGCGCACGATCATTGCAATCGCATCGTCTCCCGCAGGAGCCGTCTGGTCGTAGATCTTGTCGATCGCCTCGGCATGCCACTTGATGGTGTGGATCGTCTCCGGGATATCGATCTCCTCGCAGTCTCGGATCGGCTTTCCGCTGTCCAGGCTCTCCATCACGGCGAGCTCGCGGCGATTGCGGGTAATCAGCTTGCACAGACGGATCAGAACATCCTTGCGCTCGGAGGGATGCAGCCGGGACCAGTGCCCCTGCTCGAACGCCTCGCGCGCCTTGGACACGGCAAGGTCGACGTCCTTGTCGTTGCACGCGGCAATGTCGACAATCTTGTCGCCTGTCGCCGGATTGACCGTCGGCAGCTTCTTGCCGCGGCCCGGACGGAACTTGCCGTCGATGAACGCCCCGCGCGGAAAATCGATCCGGCCGGCAATGGCGGCATATTCCTCTCGTGTGAGCAGATCGGACATTGTCAGGCTTCCTTCTCGATGGCGGCAATGGCGGCGTTCATGGTGCGGATCACCTCGGCAAGCTGCCGCTTGTCATCCTTGTTCAACGGCTGCATGGGCCGGCGCGGCGGACCGGCATCGATGCCGCGCAGGGTCAGCCCGTGCTTGATGCACTGGACGAACTTGCCGCCCTGCTCCAGCACGCGCATCAGCGGCAGCATGGCGGACATGATCCGGCGGCCCTTGTCGAAATTGCCGTTGACGGCGCAGGCCCGATAGAGCGCGATGTGGGCCTCGGGCGCGAAGTTGGAACCGGCGCAGACCCAGGAGCGGGCACCCCAGGCAAAGAATTCCAGCGCCTGATCGTCCATGCCGCAGCTCAGCTGAATGTGCGGGTAGTCGCGGGCCAGCATGTGCAGCCGGTTCGGATCGCCGGAGCTTTCCTTGATGGCGCAGAAATTGGGGCTGCGGCCGAGGCGGTCTAGCGTGTCCTCGTCCATGTTCACGCTCATCCGGCCGGGATAGTTGTAGAGCATGACCGGCAGGTTGGCGGCCCGGTCGACGGCCAGCGCATGCAGCGCAATCTCGCGTCCCGTCGGATAGGCGTATGGCGGTGTCGTGACCAGGAGCGCATCCGCGCCGGTGGCTTTCGCGGCCTCTGCGAACATGATGCTGTCTTCCGTCCGGATCGCACCGGTACCGACGATCAGAGGCAACCTGCCCTTGATCAGATCCTTGGCGAGCGCCATCAGTTCCAGCCGCTCTTCCGGCGTCTGGGCGTAATACTCGCCTGTCGTGCCCGCAACGATGATGCCGTTGACGCCGGTCGCGATCAGATGCTCGACCGTATCGGCGAACCGGTCCTTGTTGATGCCGTAGTCGTCGTCGTGCGGCGTGGCGATGGGCGTATAGATGCCTTCAAACCGCATCGCGTGCTCCTCCCCCGTAATGCGCTTCCGGATCGACCGGCAACGGGTCCGGACGGACGTACAGTTCGATCTGGTTGCGTGACAGTTCCCAGTGCTCAAGCGTCAATTCGACGGCACGCGCCGGTGTCGACGTCTCGATCGCCTCGATCATGCCGTCGTGCTGATCGCAGGCGGACTCGACGCGTGCGCGCTCCCGGCCGCTCTTCGGGCGATAGAACGTCTGGCTCATGCGCGTATGGTCGATCAGCAGCCGGTTCAGGCTCGGCGTCAGATACGGACTGCCGGCCATCTCCCCCATGACCTCGTGGAATCGATGGTTCAGCATGACCATGTCAGCCGGACGATCTTCCGCCACCGCCTCGCGGAACCGCTTCTGGGCCGCCTTCAGCTCTTCGACCTGGCGGGGCGTTGCATTCTCCGCAGCCAGACGGGCGATCGCCGCGTAGATCATCGGAGCGGTCTGGAAGAAATTGCGCATGACGTCGAGGTCCATCGACGACACCGCGGCCCCCCGGTTCTTCTCGAGGGTGAGATACCCCTCCCCGGCGAGCCGCTGGAAGACCTCCCGCAGCGGTGTGCGCGACACACCGTACTGCTGGGACAACGCGACCTCGTCGAGCGCACTGCCCGGAGCAAGGTCCAGCGTCAGGACCCGCTCCTTGAGGTCATTGTAGAACGCAAGTTTGCGGTCCGCTTTCACGACGCGCCTCCCTCTTGCACATTATTGATATACACATTGTACACAATATGGATTTCATAGCAATCCAAATCTTCCGTAAGCCCGGCAAGCCGCTGTTCAGGCCACATTCACGACAGATGGCGAAAATCACGCTCACGAAGTATTTGCTGTTGTCCGGGCGCAAAAGCCGCCTAAATTGAGGTCATGAATTCGGTGGTGAACTTCCTCAAACGCGGGACCAGAGCGATTCTGATACCTCTCCTGCTGGTGATCCTTGTGCCGCTCGTTGTCGGCGCGACCTGGTCATATGCGCGCGGCTGGCCGGCCGGATGGAGCGCGGCCGACTGGTCGTCGGCAGGCGTCGCGCCTGACCCGCGCGTCGAGAAGGAAGCGATCGTGCTCGTTTACGGCGCCCGCACCGGCCGCTGGAAAGGGGTGTTTGCCGTCCATACCTGGATTGCCCTGAAGCGCGAGGGCGCACGGCACTTCGACCGGTATGACGTCGTTGGATGGGGGCACCCGGTGCGCCGCAACGACTATCCCGTCGACGGGCGCTGGTACAGCAACATGCCCTTCGTCGTTCATGAGGTTCGCGGCGCCGAGGCAGAAGCGCTGATCCCGAAGATCGAGAAGGCCATCCTGTCCTATCCCTACAGCGACTATGGAAGTTACACGGTCTGGCCTGGACCGAACTCCAATACGTTCGTCGCCTGGGTCGGCAGACAGGTGCCGGACCTCAGACTGGAGATGCCTGCGACAGCGGTCGGCAAAGACTATATCGGCTCAGGCCTCAGCTTCGCGCGCACCCCCAGCGGAACCGGCTGGCAGGTGTCATGGTCGGGAATGCTGGGCTTCGGGGCA
The DNA here is from genome assembly GCA_965198845.1 of Hyphomicrobiales bacterium. Lineage (GTDB taxonomy): Bacteria > Pseudomonadota > Alphaproteobacteria > Rhizobiales > JAJFHC01 > CBDAQD01. Next base: position 1,964,329 of record CBDAQD010000002.1, on the reverse strand, counting down.
GCGCTCAAGGAAGGCGTGGAGCTGCATCTCCTGGGCCTGACCATCGGCGTCGACCCGCATGACATTGCGGTCAAGCTGCCGTCGCTCGGAACACTGAGCCTGCGCAAGCTCGTCGGCACCTGACGCCGAACGCGGCATTGCTTCTAAGCTACGCCGCCACCACGGGAAATTTACCCCCTCTTAATAGACGCCCGCATTGACGCCACGCTTAGGCCCAATTTCAGCCACAAGTTTTTGGTCCCCTCAGCGAAGAGGTTTGGGCCCGCCTCGGCCCATGAGCGTTGCGGTATTGACTGCCTGTGGGCGGTATCTCGCCGATCAATACTGCATTTGTACACATCCTAAGGGGGAAATTCCGGTGATGAAGTATGTAATCGCAGGCGCGTTGTTCGTGTTCGGACTGATGGTCGCGGAAGATCATGTGGTCTCTGACGCGCATGCGCAGAGTGCAACAGGAACGGGCCAGACGTCCAAAGCCCGAAGTTCTGCCCGGGCGACCGAATGGAAGCTGCGCAGAGATATCAATCAGGGCGTGGTTCGCATCGTTTCCGGCCGGTTGCCGACGACCGCGTTCAGAGCGACTGCCGAGCTGGCTTCCATCATCCAGGGCGAGAAGGGCCAGAGGCTGCTCCCCATCATGGGCCAGGGTTCGATCCAGAACATCGCCGACGTGCTCTATCTTAAGGGTGTGGATCTGGCGGTCGTTCAGGCCGACGTGCTCGATTTCGTCAAGGAGCGGCGTCTGCACTCCGCCATCGACCGGCGTCTCACTTACATCTCCAAGCTCTACAACGAGGAAGTCCACATTCTCGCAGGGCCTCAGTACGACAACATCAAGCAGCTCGCCGGCAAGAAGGTCGCGGTCGGCCTGAAGAACGATGGCGCGTTCGTCACCGCCTCCAACATCTTCCAGCAGAACAAGGTCGTGGTCGAGCCGGTGTTCACCGAACCGGATGTGGCGCTTGAGATGCTGAAGTCCGGCCAGATCGCTGCGATGGTTTATGTCGAAGGCAAGCCCGCCGATCTGATCCAGCGCATCAAGAAGGACGAAGGCCTGAAGTTCCTTCCGGTGGCGATGGAAGGCACGCTGGCGACCAGCTATCTGCCGTCGCGGCTGACGGCCGAGGAATATCCGAACCTCGTGGCCAAGGACAAGCCGGTCAGCACGATCGCAACCGGCGCGGTCATGGTGTCGTTCAACTGGAAGCAGGACACGCGCCGCTACGAAGCGATCGCCAAGATGATCGACACGGTCTTCACCAAGTTCCCGTCTCTGATGAAAAAGCCCTACCACCCCAAGTGGAAGGAAGTGAATCTCGCTGCGCAGGTTCGCGGCTGGAACCGGCATCCGGCGGTTGAGAGCGCGATCGCGCAGACCGCAACGGCAAGTGCCGCGCATGCCTGCAGCATTCCCGAACTGCGCCTGGCCATGCAGAAGTTCTTCGATCAGGGCAGCGTCATCATTCCGGCCGGCGGCAAGCCGACGCCGCAACAGACCGAGCAGCTGGTTCAGGAGTTCAAGCGCTGGCTTGAGACGCAGTCGCAATAATTCGGCAGAAGCCGATCGAAAGCCTATGAGGAATAGCGGAGGCAGACGAAGCCCGGCGGCAACGCCGCGCTTCGCCGGCCCCGATAAAACTCCAGAAAGAGTAATTTATGCTTAGTCGATTTAAAGACACGTGGTTTCCCCAGGCACTGGGGATTGCCTGCGCCATTGTTCTGAGCGCGACCTCGGTGGCCAAAGCCGAATGGTATCCGGAGAAACCGATTCAACTGGTGATCATGGCCGGCAAGGGCGGCGGCGCCGACAAGATGGGCCGCTTCTTCAAGCAGATCATCGAGAACGAAGACCTCTCACCCTTCCCGCTGGAGCCCGTCAACATGCCGGGCAACTCGGGCGCCGATGCACTGGCCTACATGCAGGAAAAGTCGGGAGATCCGCATGTGGTCATGGTGACGCTGAACAGCTTCTACACAACACCGCTGCGGCGGCCTGAACTGGGCATCGACATCCTGAAATTCACGCCGGTCGCACGGATGGCAGAAGACACCTTCCTGCTCTGGGTACACAAGGACTCCAAGATCAACAATCTGGAAGAGTTCCTCAAGGCGGCGGCCGCGCGGGGCGGACGCTGGGTGATGGCCGGAACCGGCACGGCGTCGGAAGACAATCTGCTGACCGACTTCCTGAACAACGCCTACGGCCTGCGCATGCAGTACAAGCCCTTCAAGGGCGGCGGCCGCGTGGCCAAGGAACTCGCCGAGAAGCGCGCCAACTCGACGGTCAACAATCCGGCCGAGCAGGACAAGTATTTCGAAAAAGGCATCACCAAGCCGCTCGCCGCTTTCACGCCGAAGCGCCTGCAGATGTTCAAGGACGTGCCCACCTTCAAGGAAAAGGGCAACAACATGGTCTACTTCATGCAGCGGAGCATCGTCGCGCCGCCTGGCCTGAACGAAGACGTTGCCGAGTTCTACCGCAACCTGTTTCGCGAGGTCTACGAGACCAAGGAATGGCAGGACTACATGAACAAGAAGAGCCTACGCGGTAACTTCATCACCGGTTCAAAGCTGCGTGGCTACTGGGCCGAGGAACAGGAGATTCACCGCACCATCCTGGTCAAGATGGGCAAGATCAGCAAGGTGAACTAGCCGTTCCGTCAAAGAGACGAATGAAGGGCCGGCAATCTGACCGGCCCTTTTCTTTTCCCCAGCCCTGAATTGACGGGATTTTTATCTGGCCATCACAGGCCCTTTCTGGCTTTGTGCGCACTCCCGAAGACGGGCCTGCCAAAACCTGGGGATGCATCTTGGACGCCGGCTTCATTGCGCTCAATCTGACCGTTTTTGCCGCCGCCCTGCTACAGGCGGCCAGCGGCATCGGATTCGGCCTGATGGCCGGACCGGTGATGCTGCTTGTGCTGGGTGCCGGGTCCGCCATCCAGCTCTCCGCACTGTTGAGCCTGCTGATCGCCGTCATCCTGATTCCCTCCCTGCTGAAGGACCTCAACCGGATAACCCTGCGCCACTTCGTGATTGGCAGTTGCATCGGCATCCCCGCCGGTGCAGTCGCCTACGCGCTGGTCAGCATCGTGACCCTGAAGCTGCTTGCGGCCGTCGTGGTCCTTGTCATGTGCGCGTCAATCACGTTCAGCTGGCCGAAATCAGCGGGACACAAATCCGACGGCGGCCGCGCCGACGTCATGGTCGGCGCCCTGTCCGGCCTGATGAGCGCAACGCTGGCCATGCCCGGGCCGGCGCCGGCGGCGTGGATGACATTGAAGAACGAAACCCGCGATTCCGTCCGTTCTACGATCCTCACCCTCTTCCTGTTTTCGTACCCGGCGGCAATTGCGTGTCAGGCCTGGTTCGCCGGCATTACCGTCGAGCCGTTCCGGCAAAGCCTGCTGCTGGCGCCGGCGACCATCGTCGGAGTCTTCGCCGGACGCGGCCTTGTAAAACGGATCGATCAGAAGACTTTCCGGCGCATCATTTCCGTTATATTGCTGGCCACAGGCATCGCCCTGCTGGCCGATGTAGGAGCTCGGTGGATATCATGACCCAGACACAGCAAACGCAGACCGGCGTGATGGACGCGGTCGACCGGATGCCGCGCGCACGGCTCGGCCATGCCCCGACGCCGCTGGAACACGCACCACGCCTCGCCGAACGTCTTGGCCTGAAATCACTGCTGATCAAGCGTGACGACTGCACCGGGCTCGCATTTGGCGGCAACAAGGTGAGACAGCTCGAGTTCTATCTGGGCGAGGCCGTGAGGCAGAATGCCGATACAGTGCTCATTACGGGCGCCGTCCAGTCCAACTTCGTCCGGCTGGCCGCAGCCGGTGCCCGCACGCTGGGCATGGACTGCCATATCCAGCTCGAACGGCGCGTGCCCAATCAGACCGCCGATTACTACAACTCCGGCAACGTCCTGCTCGACAAATTGCTGGGCGCCACGCTTCATTCATACCCGGACGGCGAGGACGAGGAAGGGGCCGACCGCCATCTCGGCGAGATAGCCGACGGCCTGAGGGACGAGGGAAAACGGCCTTACATCATTCCCCTGGCTCCTGGCCACAAGCCCCTGGGCGCGCTTGGCTATGTCGTTGCGGCGAACGAAACCCTGAACCAGCTTGACGCCATGTCCGAGCAGCCTGACGAAATCTTCATCGCCTCCGGCAGCGGCCACACGCATGGCGGATTTCTGTTCGGACTGCGCGGTCTGGGATCGTCAATCCCGGTCAAGGGCGTCTGCGTTCGCCGGAGCGCGGATCAGCAGATACCGAGGATCCGCAAGCGGGTGCACGAGATCGCCGATACGCTCGGCATCCCCTGCCCTGTCGCCGAGGACGAAGTCGACATCACCGACGAGACGCTCGCGCCGGGCTACGGCATGATCAACGATGCGGTCCGTGAGGCCATCTCCCTGGCGGCTGAATGCGAGGGACTGCTGCTTGACCCGGTCTATACGGCGAAGGTGATGGCGGCACTGGTGGCACGGGCGCGGAACGGCGGGGCGGACAAGTCGGTCCTGTTCATCCACACAGGCGGGACCCCGGCGCTGTTCGGTTACCTCGACAAGCTGACCGACACCTGAAATCCGCCTACACAAGCCCGGAAATGTCGTTACCATTCCTTTTTTGACGCGCTCGATTTGTCGAGAGCGCCATCGTTTAATACTATTGCTGACGGAAACTGCACTTCCGCTGTCCCCTATCTGAGAAAGTGCGAAAAATGATTATTTATCCGGACATCGAAATACAGGGTGGAAAATGCGTCAACCTTCTGCGCGGGCAGATGGACCAGCCGAAAGTCTACGATGTAACGCCGCTTGAGGCGGCCAAGAACTTCGAAAGCCAGGGCGCGGAGTGGCTGCACATCGTCGATCTTGATGCGGTCAGCGCCGGCGGCGGCGACGCCAATTCCGAGCAGATCTGCGAGATTATCGAGGCCGTGAACGTTCCCGTGCAGGTGGGTGGCGGTATCCGCAACCTATACTCCGTCGAATGGTGGCTGGACCGGGGTGCGGCCCGGGTCGTCATCGGCACCGCGGCGGTCAAGGATCCGACCTTCGTGCGCGAGGCCTGCTCGCAGTTCCCCGGCAAGGTCGTGATCAGCGTGGATGCGCAGGGCGACAAGGTGATGGTCGAGGGCTGGCGCGAAACGACGGCATTCACGCCGTTGGAGTTCGCCCGGCAGTTCGAGACAATGGACCTGGCCGGCATGATCTTCACCGACATCGACTTTGACGACAAGCTGCCGGAAAGCAGTCTGGCGGCGACGACCGAAATGGCCACGGAGCTGATCCTGCCGGTCATCGTGAGCGGAACGATCCGCACGCTCGACGACGTCTCGACGCTGCAGTATCTGCCGAATATCGCCGGTGCAATTTCAGGCCGCGCCCTGTTCGAAGGCGACATGGCCTTGCCGGAAGCGATCGAGGTGGCGCGGGCCCAGGACAGGGTCCCCGGGTTCGTCTGATACCGGCGGCTTCGGCCCGGTCTTAAAGTTCCCTGATCTTCCTTTCCGCATGGGAAAGGTAGGCGGATTCCTCGATGTGCAGGTTCGCGAGATAGTCGTGCGCCGTGTTGTGCAGCGGCGCGCCGCGCAGCATGTGATCGACCACATGCGCCTGGAGGCGGTAGACGCAGTCACCGCCGAATCCGCGGTTGTCCCAAGGATATTCGATCGACATCTCGTCATTGCTGCCGTGCGCACGAAACCAGAGCCGCGCCCAGCCGTCCATGCGCAGCACGCCCTTTGATCCCTCAAGCCAAAATTCGCCCATGGTCAGGCGGCGGTTGTCCGCGGCATGGTCGGACAGCCTGTTGCCGTCGAACAGCGCCCGCGCGCCATTCTCGAAATCGAGCAGGATAATACCGGCGTCCTCGCCGGCGATCGCCGGGTTCAGCCGCTCGAGCTTGGCGAAGACATGTGTCGGCTCGCCAAGGAGATACCGGAACACGTCAATCTGGTGGATCGCGGTCTCGTGGATCAGGAACCGCTCCATCTTCTGGAAATAGGGCTGCCGGTCGAGATAGGCCTCAGGCCCCTGCCCGTCGCCCGGACGCAGCCGGAAGGTGGCCTGATAGAGTTCTCCGAGCACGCCTTCGTCAATGGCCTGACGGATCCGGGCATACCAGGGCTGGAACCGGAAGTTTTCGTGCACGACGACCGTGGCACCCGCATCCTCTATGGCCGCCACGGCGCTCTTTGCCGCCTCCATGGTGCCGCAGAACGGCTTCTGGCAGATCGCGGTGATGTCGCGCTCGATCGCGGCGTCGATGCACAGGCGATGGTTCGGCGGCGGCGTGACAATGTCGAACAGGTCGGGCTTTTCGGCATCGAGCATCTGCTCGATGTCCGTATAGTGCCGTTCGACACCGTACTTCTCCGCCGCGGTGCGCGCCGTCCCGTCATCCCGGTCGCAAAGGGCAACCAGATCGACCTCCTCGAGCCGCTGCCAGGCGTCGTAGTGAAACTGGCTGAAGAAGCCGGCGCCGGCGACACAGACTTTCAGGCGCTCCGTCATGGTCAATCTCTCCGTTCGGGACCGGCAAAGGTCCAGTAGGCCGGCGGATGGCCGGCAACAGGCGACGAAAACCTGGCGACTGCATCGCCCAGCAGGCAGCCCAGATAGCCGGTCCGCAGATCCGTGCCGCCAAAGGCAAGGCTCGAGATGTTCTTGAAGACCGCGCCGGACGAGGTATCGAGGTGCGGACGTCCCATCGTGCCCTCCTGATAGGCGGCCTCGGCCGTCGCCACGAAGTCCGGATCGTTGTCTTCCAGAACCACGGTCTGGTTTCCGTCAGGCGCGACGCGGATAACGCAGTTGGACACGACGCTGGTGATCCAGACGCCGCCCTCGGCATCGAACACGAGGCCGTCCGGGAAGATCCCCGCGCCGAACTCGGCCACCGTCTTCCGGTTGGAAAGACTGCCGTCGGGAGCAATGTCGAAACTCCTCAGGCGCTTGCAGAAGGTCTCGTTGACAAACAGGCGTTCACCGTCGGGATGGACGACGCACTCATTCGTATAGCCGAGATTGTCGGCAACAATGCGTGCGCCGGCCTCGTCGACGAGCACGACGAACCCGTCGGCATTGTCTCCCCTGTAGCCAAGGGCGCGGGGCGTCAGACGCGTGCTCACCGTCACCCACACCCTGCCCTTCGCGTCATAGTGGACATAGTTGCTCGGCGGCAACGGCGCGCCGTCCACCTCAAGCAGGAAGGGCTCGACATCGCCGTCAGACGTGATGCGAAAGATGCCACCGTCCTCATCGCCGAGATGGGCGAGCAGGAAAGATCCGTCCGGCAGAAGGCAGATGCCGTTCGGACGGATATCGAGCGAAGCGTCGTTCGGCAGGATCGAATACTGCGTACCATCCAGTTCCAGGACGGCAACTCCGCCGCGCCAGTCCGACGCATAGAGCCGGCCATTCTCCGTCGCCAGCACACATTCCGGGCGTTGCAGGCCGGAGCCGACAAATTCGATTTCAATATCGTTCAGTGTCACGGACACGTGCATGTTTTCCTGAGTGAGCCGGTGGCTCGACGGTGGGCGCGCTCGATTTGAACCTGGGGACGGTCCGGGCCGAGAGCGGGTCCCAGTGATATACCTGCCTGAAAGCGCCGGGAAAAGTGTTCAGTCAGGCGATGCACTGAGACTGAATCCGCGACATCGGGTCCGAAAACGGCAATTACGGATGGTAATGACGGGACGGACTGACTATGTGCAGTGCAACACTTCTCCCCAATTCCGGAGCATGAACATGTTTGCAAGACTCGTGGCTGTGACCGGCCTGATGTTTGCCGTCCTTCTGAGCGGACAGGCAGCCGCCGACGATGCCGAGCTGATCTTCAAAAAGAGCACTGTTTTCAAACTCTTGACGCCTAATCATAAACTCGCGACTTATGCCATCGACGACCCGCTGGTCGAGGGCGTTGCCTGCCATTTCACCGTCCCGGAAAAGGGCGGCGTATCCGGCCTGTTCGGGGTCGCCGAGGAACTGTCCGACGTGTCGCTGGCCTGCCGGCAGGTCGGTCCGGTGTCCTTCAAGGGCAAATTCGATCAGGGTGACGAGGTGTTCCGGCAGCGCCGCTCCCTGTTCTTCAAGAAGCTGCAGATCGTGCGCGGCTGCGACCCCAAGCGCAATGTGCTCGTCTATCTGAGCTATTCGGACAAGATCATCGAAGGTTCGCCGAAAAACAGCACCTCGACCGTGCCGCTGATGCCGTGGGGCACGAAAGAGGCGCCGCGTTGCGAGGACTATCTCGACAAATAGGCCTCGATGCCCTGAGCGACCGACGCCATCCCGTTGTTGATGGCGTCATCGCCGCCGGTTAGAAGACGTCATGACGAAGATAGCGCGTGACGCCCAGGACATGATTTCCGGCATGAACCCGGTTCTCCAGGAACCGGTGTTCGTGTTTTGCCCGGTCGACGAGGCGAATCTGGACTGGCAGGCGCTGGCCCCTGTCGGCCTGTTCAGGGAACAAGAAGCCACGACCCTGATTCTGGACAGGACAACCGCGGAGAGGCATGGCTTCGATGTCGGAATGCCCATGCGCCAGATCACGCTGGAGGTCCACTCCGCGCTGGATGGTGTGGGCCTGACCGCTGCGGTCGCATCCGCCCTCGGCAAGGCGGACATTCCCTGCAACGTGGTCGCCGCCTTTCATCATGACCACATATTCGTGCCTGCCCGGTTGGCCGAGGCGGCACTCAAAACTCTGCTCGAACTCCAGGCCTCGGCGGCCAGCGGCAATTAGTCTCTGCCTGGTGAACGGAACTCGACCGCATCCAGCACGTCGCAGGCGCCGATGACTGCATCGTCAGACGCGCCTTTTCCCTCGATTCCGGCCAACAGAAGCCGCTCCCAAACCTGCCACAAAGCCGCCTCAATCACACTTAAGTGAAATGAGTTGAAACGCGTCGCGCGCGCGCTACTGCTACGATTTCTCCGCAAAATTAAGCATTTCGGCTTGAAGGGATTCCGCAGACGGATAATTCGGTGGGCTGCGGTCTTATTTAATACGTAGAAAGAGGAAACATAATGCAAGACTTCAGGAAGCGTATGCTCTCGACCGCGGCAATCGTGCCGTTAGCAATGGGGGTGACTTTGGGCGCGGGGGCGTTGCTGACGGGGACGGTCGCAAATCCGGACGTTGCAGCAGCAGCCTGTAACCCGTGCGCCGCCGCAAAGGCGTGTAACCCCTGTAATCCGTGTGCGGCCAAAAAGCCATGTAATCCGTGTAACCCGTGTTCCGCGGCGAAAGCCTGCAATCCGTGCAACCCCTGCGGCGCAAAAAAGGCCTGCAATCCCTGCAATCCGTGTTCAGCCGCCAAGGCGTGCAATCCATGCAACCCGTGCGCAGCAAAGGCCTGCAATCCGTGCAATCCCTGCAAGGCGGCGAAAGCTTGTAACCCCTGCAACCCGTGCGCAGCAAAGGCCTGTAATCCCTGCAATCCGTGTGCAGCAAACGCATGTAACCCCTGCAATCCGTGCAATCCCTGCAACCCATGTGCAGCGGGTGGAGCGAACGCCAGCGCCAACTGCTTCGTTCCGCGCATAAGGACCGCGGCAGCATGCAATCCGTGTGCGGCCAAGAACCCGTGCAATCCTTGCAACCCGTGCGCAGCGAAAGCGTGCAACCCCTGCAATCCTTGCGCGGCGAAGGCGTGCAATCCGTGCAATCCGTGCAATCCTTGCGCAGCGAAAGCCTGCAACCCTTGCAATCCCTGCAAGGCAGCCAAGGCTTGCAACCCCTGCAATCCGTGTGCAGCGGCCAAAGCCTGCAATCCTTGCAACCCGTGCAAGGCAGCCAAGGCCTGCAACCCCTGCAATCCGTGTGCAGCAGCTAAAGCCTGCAATCCTTGCAACCCGTGCAAGGCAGCCAAGGCCTGCAATCCGTGCAATCCGTGTGCAGCCAAAAACCCGTGCAACCCGTGCGCAGCGGCCAATGCATGCAATCCTTGCAACCCCTGCAATCCCTGCGCCGCCGGTGCAGCAGTAGAGGTCAGCGCCAAGGAAGCCTCAGCCGTCTACGGTTGCCTCTCGAAGGAAATGAAAGTTGCGTACCGCAAGGCCGGCGATCTCTTCGCCAACCGGTACCAGAGGTTCACGACCTTCAACAAGGCGCCCTACACGTCCGCCACCCATGGCGGCCGTCTGGTCAACAACTACGCCAACAAGCTGGCCAGAAAGGCTTACGGAAAGTACGAGAAGGTGAAGAAGATGCCGATCGGCTCCATTCTCGCCAAGGACAGCTTCACAGTGACCAAGACGGGCGCCGCTGCGGCCGGCCCGCTGTTCATGATGGAGAAAATGGTCCGCGGCTGGAACAAGGAAACCGCCGACTGGAAATACACCATGATCATGCCGAACGGCACCGTGTTCGGCAGGACCAAGGGCAAGAACGCGGCAGGTATGGCGTTCTGCCACGAGTGTCACGTCTCGGGCGAGGACAACGACTTCCTGCTGTTCCTCCCTGAGGAACTCCGCAAGTAGCGGCTTGCCATGAAAGGAACCGCCCGGAACAGCGATGCTCCGGGCGGCCTCCTCGCCCCAGAGCAAACGCATGAGCGAGCGCTACCAAGAACCCCGCTTCCGGCCGATCATAGCCAGCCGGACGCGGGGTTTTTTCATTCTGGCCACCGTATTCGCTGCCTGCGTTGTGGCGATGTCCGGCGCGGCACGCGCCGGCGACATCAAGGTGATCGACGGCGGACGCATCGAGGTCGGCGGGACCGTCCACACGCTTTACGGGATCAAGGCCCCGGCGCTGGGCGAAAAGTGCCAGGTGCGCGGAAACCAGCATGACTGCGGGATCCTCGCCCGCGCCGGGCTGATGGATCTGACGGCCGGGGCAAACGTCAAGTGCACATATTTGAAAAGCGCACAACAGACGTCGCGGTGCCGTGCCGACGGCTACGACCTGTCGGAAGGCATGGTTTACACGGGTTGGGCGGTCGCGCTCCCGAAATCGCCGAAAAAGCTGAAGACCCTGATGAAGCAGTCAAAAGCCAAACGACACGGGATGTGGCGGAAAGACTGATCAGGCGTCCCGACGCCGGGATCACCGCCCGCTACGGCATCGGTATTTCACCCTCAACAGGAACGCTGTAACCGCGCTGCACGGCGGGCCGTCCGGCGATCGCCACATACCAGCGCTTGACGTTCGGGAACGCATTCATGTCGATCCCCTGCCACTCGAACCGCGAGATCCAGGGCCAGGTTGCGATATCGGCGACGGAGTAGTCGCCTGCCATGTACTCGCGCTCGCCAAGCTGCTTGTCGAGCACACCGTAAAGCCGCTGGGCTTCCTTGGCGTAGCGCTCCTCAGCGTAAGGCGCCTTGCCGGGATTGAAATGCAGGAAGTGATGGGACTGCCCCAGCATCGGTCCGGCCCCGCCCATCTGCCACATCAGCCATTCCATGGCCTTCCAGCGGTCATCGCCTGAAGGCATGAGCTGTCCCGTCTTCTCGGCGAGGTAGAGCAATATGGCTCCCGATTCCATCAGCGACAGACCGTTATCCTGATCGACGATGGCCGGGATCTTGTTGTTGGGACTGATCTTCAGGAACTCAGGCGCGAACTGGTCGTCCTTGCCGATGTTGATGGCGTGGACGTTGTAGTCAAGACCGACTTCCTCAAGCATGATGGACGCCTTGCGTCCGTTCGGCGTGGACCATGTGTACAAGTCGATCATTGCAGCAATCCTTCGATTGGGACAGGGAGGGCCTTTCGGTGAGACTGGCTAGTGTTTTTCCCCTTGAGACAGTTGTCAATGCGCACGGGAATGATTTTCGTCATGCGCAAACGACCATCCGACGCCGATGGAAACCGATGCCATCCATGAGGCCTTCCCGATGACCAGAATTGTCTCCAGCTTCCCCCGCGAAGTCCGTGAAATCGAGAACCTCTGGATCCCGATGACTGACGGGACACGGCTGGCCGCCCGCGTCTGGATGCCGGAAGACGCCGAAGACGATCCCGTTCCCGCGATCGTCGAATACATCCCCTATCGAAAGCGTGACGGCACCGCCGTGCGGGACCAGCTCACCCATCCGTATTTCGCCGGCCACGGTTATGCCTGCGTCCGCATCGACATGCGCGGCAACGGCGAATCCGAAGGCCTCATGCATGACGAATATACCGAACAGGAGCAATCGGACGCCGTCGAGGCCATCGCCTGGATCGCTACGCAGCCCTGGTGCTCGGGGAGCGTTGGCATGATGGGTATTTCGTGGGGCGGCTTCAACGGACTTCAGGTTGCCGCCCTGCACCCGCCGGCGCTGAAGGCGGTTATCACGCTGTGCTCGACCGATGACCGGTACGCCGACGACATCCATTACAAGGGCGGCTGTCTGCTCAACGAGAATCTGGGCTGGGCAGCGACGATGCTGTCCTATTCGTCGCGGCCTCCGGACCCTGCCCTTGTCGGCGACCAATGGCGCGACATGTGGCTCGAACGGCTCGAAAACAACCCTTTGCTGGCGAAGATCTGGCTCGAACACCAGCACCGCGACGCCTACTGGAAACACGGATCGGTCTGCGAGGACTTCTCCGCCATCGAGGCTGCGGTGCTGGCCGTCGGCGGCTGGGGCGACGCCTATTCGAACGCTGTCCCGCGCCTGCTCAACGGACTGACGTCGCCCGCCAAAGGGATCATCGGGCCCTGGGCGCACAAATATCCGCATTTCGCCGTGCCCGAGCCGAAGATGGGCTTCCTGCAGGAGACGCTGAGATGGTGGGACCGTTGGCTGAAAGATGAGGATACGGGCGTCGAGAACGATCCTTTGTGCAGGACCTATGTGATGGATTCCGTTTCGCCGGCGACGTCCTACGAGGCACGGCCGGGCCGCTGGATCGCCCAGTACGGTTGGCCGGGAAGCATCGTCGGGACCGAGACGTTTCACCTGAACCCCGGTCCACTCGGTTTCGGGCGGATCGATACGGAACCCGCGCCCGAGACGGAGCTTGCCCTCTCGTCGATCCAGGATACCGGCCTTGACGGCGGCGAATATTGCATCATCTGGCTTGGCCCGGAGTTCCCCGGCGACCAGAACCGGGACGACGAAAACTCGATCATCTTCCAGACTGAACCGCTCGAAACCGATGTCATGATCGTCGGAGCACCGGTGGCCACGCTGGAATTGTCGTCGGATCGCCCGGTCGCCAATATCGCCGTGCGGCTCAACGACGTGCATCCCGACGGACTGGCAACGCGGATCACCTACCACACACTCAACCTGTGCCACCGCGAGAGCCATGAAGAGCCTGAACCACTGGTGCCCGGCGAGCGGTACCGGGTGCGCATCAAGCTCGACGACGTCGGATACACAGTGCCGGCCGGCCATCGGCTGCGCCTTTCAATCTCGACCGCCTACTGGCCACTGATCTGGCCTGCACCGGAGCCGGTGACGCTGACCGTGTTCACGGGCGAGAGCATCCTCGACCTTCCGGTATGCAGAGACCCGGGAGACGCGCCCGATATGCCGCCGCCGGAGTCAGCACCGCCTCTGGATCTCGAGACGCTGCGCGCACCGTCGAACAGCCGGATTGTCGACGTCGACGACGAGACCGGCGCAACGACGCTCGAGATCATCGACGATTTCGGCGAAGTCCGCGATACCACGCACGGCCTGGTCAGCGGCGAAATCGGACGCGAGTTCTATTCCATCCTGCCCCTCGACCCGCTGTCCGCGCGGGCCCGGACGCACTGGACCCAGACCCTGTCGCGCGCCGACGGCTGGTCGGTGCGCACGGAGACGTTCCAGGAGCAGTGGGCGGACGCGGAAAACTTCCACATCAAGGCCCGCATGGAAGCCTATGAGGGCGACGAACTCATACTCCAGAAGGACTGGTCGGAGACGGTAAAGCGCAACCTGCTCTAGTGACGTTAGACCACGACTGCCTACTCAAGGTCATCCCCGTCCCCGATCCAGTCGGGGACCGGCTCCGGCGGGGATGACTTAGTGGCGTGTCGCTCGGACAATACTTACACCGTCATTGCCGGGCCTGACCCGGCAATCCAGTGCCCGTCCTCGGCCTGTGCATCTTGCTGGATGCCCGGGTCGAGCCCGGGCATGACACGGAAAGGGATAATCTCTCTTTTTGTCATGCTCGCCGGAGCGAACGCAACGGCGAGGATCCAATTACAAGCTCGTCAGTCTCCGGCATCCGCCATTGGATCCTCGGCCTCGCCAATCGCTCGGCCAAGGATGACGTGTTAACAAGACAGCTGAGCTGCACGCGGAGACCGCGCCGTCGTCAGTTACCCGCCAGCTCGATGCTGGGCTTGTTCTTCTCGCGCTCTTCCAGCAGCTTGTCGAGCCAGTCCGGATCCATCTCCGGCACGGAGGAAAGCAGAAGATCGGTATATTCGTGATGCGGCGGCGTGAACATGTCCTCGCGCGGCCCCTTCTCCACGATCTTGCCCTGCCACATGACCACAACCTCGTCGGCAATCGCACGGACGGTCGCAATGTCATGGGTGATGAACATGTAGGCAAGATCCAGCTCGCCCTGCAGGCGATCCAGGAGCTTGAGGATGCCCTCGGCCACGATCTGGTCGAGCGCCGATGTCACCTCGTCGCAGATGATGAATTCGGGCTCCGCCGCGAGCGCCCGCGCGATGCACACGCGCTGTTTCTGTCCGCCGGAAAGCTCACCCGGGAAGCGGTCGATGAACTGGTTGGGCTCAAGCTCGATCAGCCGGAGAAGGTCGGCGATGCGCTCCTCCTTCTGCTTGCCCTTGAGACCGAGGTAAAACTCGACCGGCCGCCCGATGATGTCGCCGACACGCTGGCGCGGGTTAATCGCGGTGTCGGGCATCTGATAGATCATCTGGACGTGGCGCAATTCGTCCCGGCTGCGCTTGCGGTAGTCGGGCGGCAGCGGCTGGCCGCGGTAAAGCACCTGCCCCTTGCCGGGCCTCGGCGGCAGCAGTCCGGTGATGACACGTGCCGTCGTGCTCTTGCCCGATCCGGACTCGCCCACGATCGCCACGGTGCGGCGCTTGTGGATGTCGAGCGAGATGTCGATCAAGACGTCGACGGGCCCGTAGCCGGCTGTGACGTTGTCCACCCGGATCAGGGGTTGCGCGTCGACCGCGATGTCGACAGGCTCTGTCGAAAAGCTGCGCACCGCCCAGAGCGACTTGGTGTAGTCCTCCTGGGGGTCGGACAGCATTGTCCGCGTGTCGGCTTCCTCGACCAGATTGCCGTAGCGCAGCACCATGATCTTGTCCGCCATCTGGGCGACGACGGCCAGGTCGTGGGTGATGTAGATCGCCGCCGTGTTGAACTGGTCCACAATGTCGCGAATGGCGGCAAGCACCTCGATCTGGGTCGTCACGTCGAGTGCGGTAGTCGGCTCGTCGAATATGATGAGATCTGGCTTGCAGGACATGGCCATGGCGGTCATGGCGCGCTGCAACTGGCCACCGGAGACCTGATGTGGATAACGGAACACGATGTGCTCGGGATCCGGAAGCTGCAAACGCTCGAACAGGTCCACGGCTTCCGTCTCCGCTTCGGAGCGCGAGCGCACACCGTGCTGCACTGGAGCCTCGCAATACTGGTCAATCAGCTTGTGCGCCGGGTTGAACGAGGCAGCCGCACTCTGAGCGACATACGCGATGCGGACGCCGCGCATATCGCGTTTTTCTTCTTCGCGGGCCTTGGTCAGATCGCGGCCATCGAACATGACCTCGCCCGCTGTGATCCGGCAGCCCGGCCTGGCATATCCCATGGCTGCGAGCCCGATGGTCGACTTGCCGGCACCGGACTCGCCGATCAGCCCGAGGACTTCGCCCCGATTCAAGGTGAGATCGATGCCGTGAACGATTTCGTTCCACTCATCGCCGGCCTGGCCCTCTATGCGCAGACCCTTGATGTCGAGAAGAGTTTCACCGGCCGTGCGGCCGCTATCATTATTGGTCATCGCGCAGTCCGCTCGATTTATTCAGGAACCAGTCCACCACAAAGTTCACGCCCACCGTCAGCAGTGCAATGGCACCGGCGGGAAGCAGCGGCGTGATATCGCCATAGGTGATCAGCGTCGCGTTATCGCGCACCATCGAACCCCAGTCCGCGGTCGGCGGCTGAATGCCGACGCCCAGGAACGACAGGGCTGCGATCAGCAGGAACACGAAGCAGAACCGCAGGCCAAATTCGACGATCAGCGGCGGCAGGATGTTGGGCAGGACCTCGCGGAACATGATCCACGGCAGGCCCTCGCCGCGCAGACGCGCGGCCTCCACGAAGTCCATGACCGCGACGTTCATGCCGACGGCACGGCTGAGGCGGAACACGCGGGTCGAGTCCAGCAATGCGATCACAATGATCATGTTCTGGATCGATGCGCCGAAAATCGTCAACAGCACGAGTGCGAAGATCAGCACGGGAATGGCCATGAAGATGTCGACGATGCGGCTCAGCACCTGGTCGATCCAGCCCCTGAGCGTCGCCGCGATCAGCCCCGCGCCGCCGCCGACGATGAAGGCGAGGCACGTGGTCACGAAGGCGATGCCGAGCGTGTTGCGGGCGCCATAGATGAGACGCGTGAGCATGTCACGCCCAAGGTTATCCGTGCCAAGCAGGAACTTGTCGTCCCATGGCTCGAACTCGGCGCCGACCACCTCGGACTCACCATAGGGTGTCAGAACCGGTGCGAAGATGGCCACGAAGACGTAGAGCAGGATGATCAACGCGCCCAGTTTGGCCGTCCACGGCGCCTTCCACAGTTCCCGGATCGCATCCTTGCGCCAGTTGCGTCGGACAACCGGCATCGCCACCTGATCGGCGGTACCGGCTGCAGTGATGTCTGGTTCGGCCTGGTCACTCATCTCGGATGCAAAAGCCTCGGGTTGGTGACGATGGAGATGATGTCCGCCGTCAGGTTCAACAGAATATAGGTGGCCGCAAAGATCAGGCTGCAGGCCTGCACCACCGGCAGGTCACGCTTGATGACGCTGTCGACCATGAGCTGGCCAAGGCCCGGGAACACGAACACGACCTCAACGACAACAACGGCGACGACCAGATAGGCCAGGTTGAGCGCGATGACGTTGGCGATCGGTGCCCATGCGTTCGGCAGCGCGTGCTTGACGATCACCCGCGAACGCTTCAGGCCCTTGAGGTTAGCCATTTCAATATAGGGACTTGCCAGAAGGTTGATGATCGCAGCCCTGGTCATGCGCATCATGTGCGCGAACACGGCCAGCGTCATCGTCAGTGCTGGCAGGAAGCAGCGCCAGACCATCTCCCAGAACGGCATACCTTCCTTGATCTGCGACAGCGGCGGGAACCAGCCCAGCGTCTGCACGAAAACGACGATCAAAATGTATGCAATGAAGAATTCGGGGAACGAAATCGACGACAGTGTGAAGATGTTGATGCCGCGGTCATACAGGGAATTGCGGTAAAGGGCGGCAAGAACGCCGGCGATCAGCGACAGGGGCACCGCGATCACGGCCGCCATCAGTGCCAGGAACAGTGTGTTGGCCAGCCTGAATCCGATCAATTCGGAAATTGCGCGCTTGTTGGCAAACGACGTGCCGAAGTCGCCCTGAACTACGCCGGCAACCCAGTCGAAATACCGGACCGGAGCTGGTTTATCGAGACCAAGCTCCTTACGGAAGTTCTCAATCGTCTCCGGAAGCGCATCCTGACCCAGAATCTCTGTCGCGATGTCTCCGGGCAGCAATTCGACGCCCAGGAAGATGATCAATGACACCGCGAAGAGGGTGAGGAGGCCCAGCGCAAGGCGCTGGACCACCAGGTTTATGAGTTTGCCCATATCAGCATACTCGTGCCATCAGCAGGGGATACCCCCGCGTCAGGCGAACGACCAGCGTTCGATCAGCTTGCAGCCGTCGAGATCCCAGTTGGAGGCAAGGTCGCCGTGGGCAATCTTGTCGGACGTTCCGAATACATAGGACGCATACATCGGAACAACCACGCCGCCTTCGTTGTGGATGATCGCCTGCATCTCGTAGTACATCTCGCGCGCCCGGTCTTCGTTGAGCTCGCCGCGTGCCTTCTTCAGCAGCTCGTTGAAGCGGTCATGCTCCCAGAACGTGTCGTTCCAGGACGCGCCCTTGGCGTATGCAATCGAGAACATCCAGTCTTCCGTCGGGCGGCCGCCCCAGTAGCACATGCACCACGGCTTCTTCATCCACACGTTGGACCAGTAGCCGTCGTTCGACTCGCGGATGACATTGATGTCGATGCCGGCCTTGGCCGCATGCTCCTTGTAGAGCACGGCCGCGTCGACAGCACCGCCGAATGCAGCGTCGGCTGCCGAAAGGTCCACGGTCAGCTTCTCCATGCCCGCCTTCTTCAGGTGGAACTTGGCCTTGTCGGGATCGTAAGGCCGCTGCGCCAGGTCCTTGTTGAAGTACTTGTTCGACGGGCTGATCGGATGATCGTTCGCGACCTTGCCGTAACCGCGCAAAATGGTCTTCACCATGGCTTCGCGGTCGATGGCGTACTTGAGGGCCTGGCGAACGTCCGGATTGTCGAACGGCTTCTGCGTCGTGATCATCGGGACGGTGTAGTGCTGCGTTCCCGTGGTCTGCTCGACCTTGATCGCCTTGTTGCGCTTCAGCAGATGCACCGTCTTCAGGTCGCAGCGGTCCATGACGTGGATCTCACCGGAGGTCAGCGCGTTGGTGCGCGCAACCACGTCCTTGATCGCGATGACCTCGGCGGAGTCGAAGAATGCCCGATCGGATTTCCAATAGTTCGGGTTCCGCTCGAGTTCGGTGATCACGCCAGGCTCGTACTTCTTGACCTTGTACCCACCGGTTCCGATGCCGGCCGTGGCGTCAACCTTGCCGTCCTTCGAGGGCATGATCGGAATATGGTAGTCCGACATGATGAACGGGAAGAACGCGTTGCCTTCCGACAAGGTGAACACGACCTTGTCCTTGCCATCCGCCTTGATATCCGTGATCGGATCGGTGACGCCCTTGGCTTTCGATTTGGTGTCTTCACCGCGGTGGTGGTTGTAGGACGCGACGACGTCCTCGGCTTCCATGGTCTTGCCGTTGTGGAACTCGATACCTTTCCGAAGTGTCACGACCCACTGGGCGGCATCGTCGGAGGCCTCGATCTTTTCGGCGAGTTCCGGGTTCACGGCACCCGTGTGGTCCACTTCGGTCAGGTAGTTGTGATGTGCGAAGCCTACGGACTGCATGTAGGTGTCGGCGAACTGGCCGGGGTCAATCGAGTCCGTGGTCGAGCCCGAGCCGATACCAACTTTCAGGTGACCGCCCTTCTTGGCGGCCTTCGCGATCGACGAGTACATGGTGCTTGCGGCTGTCACCGTCACGCCGGCGGCGACCGCGTAGCTCATGAACTCGCGGCGAGACATCTTGCCTTGCGCAACAAGGCCTTTCACTTTTTTGAGGTCTGTCATTCCTTCTCCCTCCAGATTTCGAACAACTCCTGTCAGCGGATGCAAACGGGCGTGGTCATTGCCGGCCCCTCACCGCACCGCCTTAAATCCCGTTGTTTGCTTTTTGCTGATTGCTGAGCACACGCCGGTCTGCGGCAATTCGCTTTTTTTAGCCTGACTGGGGTAGACGTCAGTCGTTCCGAATCCGGAATTTGAGGGCTAAACAAGCCCCCTACCGATCCCAGGGATCGGCCAAAATCAGCCGTGACTGAACGAACGGATACGGGCACAGACGTAACCAACCCCACCATGTCGACCATCGTGTACTGCCACATGCTGTCACAATAGATTCGATGAGTCCAACCTGAACGTGCAACGCGAATGCCCCGTGTCGCGTACGCGCAAATATGGGTCGATTTCGTGCATTGGCGGCCGAATCTGCACCGAAATCAGGCACATCCGGATAGTGCTGATTTCGCTGCCGGGAGCGGCGCGGAAGCTCTGTGATCAGCCAGCGTTTACGGAGTGATTAGTTTAACTAATGCCTGGTCTCAACGGCCCGAAAAATTCGGCGGCCGCTTGTCGACAAACGCCGAAACGCCCTCCTTGCCGTCGGGACTCTGCAGCTGCACCGCGATGCTGCGCGCCTCGTGCGCCATCTGGCCCTCGAGGCATTCGCTGAACGTGCCTGCCAGCAGGCGCTTGGTGGCGCCATAGGCCCCGGTCGGGCCGGACGCGAAGAGGCTCGCCTGCTTCGCTGCCTCCTCCATCAGAACCGATGCGTCGACGGCACGATCGATCATGCCGTAGTCAACGGCCTCGGCCGCCGTCAGAACGCGATTGGTGAGCATAAGCTCCCTGGCCCGGCGCAAACCGACCAGACGCGGCAGGAACCAGGTCGAGCTGCCGTCCGGCGACAGGGCGGCGGCCGTATAGGCAAGCGTGAACTTGGCGGAGTCCGCGGCGATCACGATATCTCCGGCGATGGCGAGGCTGAGGCCGCCACCAGCGGCAGTGCCGTTGACCGCTACCACGACCGGCGCATCCATGCGGTTGAAAACGGACACAGCGCCATGCAGCGAGAGCGTCATGTTGGAGACGAGCGTGCCCACGTCATCGCCGGCCTCCTGGAACGCCTTGATGTCACCACCCGCGCAGAACATCTTGCCAGCGCCTGTGAGCAGTACGGCGCGGACCTTCGGATCGTGATCGCAAACGGTCGCGGCATCGTAGATCTCCCGGCACATGACCGGTGTCAGGCCGTTGGCGGAGTCCGGCCGATTCAGTGTCAGCCGGGCAACGCCGTCCTCGATCTCGAACAGGATCGTCTCATAGGTCATCTCTTACTCCTCGTGGAAGCGGTCAGGCTTTCTTCGGCGGCAGGGCGTAGGTTCCGACAACATGGGCGCAGGCCTTGCCGTCATTGGCGCTCCTGAGCATGGCATTGCAGAAGCACATGGTGCGCCCCAGGCGCATGACACTCGCCTCTATCAGCATGTCCGTATTGGACGCCGGCCGCATGAAATTGACGGTCATGTCGACCGTGCCGATGGGCTGAAACCCGCCGAGCGCGGCCGACGCGGCGATCACCATCGCTGTATCGCCTGCCGACACCATGGCCTGACCGCAGATGTTCCCACCAACACGGCACAGCTTGTCGCTGAATTCCATCCGCAGGACCGCTGCGTCGTCAGAAACTTCCTCTACGCTCAGGCCCAGTTCCAGAACCCAGGGCGCGAAGACATCGTTCAGGATCGCCTCCGCATCGGCCTTCGAGATCATCGCCATGTCCGACAACCTAACTCAGGCTATCCAATACGCGGGCCCAGCTACGAATACCCTGGTGGAAGCTCGACAGGTTGTACTTCTCGTTCGGGCTGTGGACCCGGTCCCCGTCCAGCCCGAAGCCGATCAGCAGGCTTTCCATGCCGAGAATCCGGCGAAAGCTCTCGACCACCGGGATCGATCCGCCGCTGCCAAGCATTACTGCGTCGCGGTCGAACTCGTCCCGCAGAGCCGAGGCGGCCCGCACGACATGCGAATTGTCGGTGTCGATGGTGATGGCCGCGCTGGCGCCGTGCTCGATGAACTCAACCGAGCAGTCATCCGGCACCCTGTCGTGGACGAACTGCTTGACTGCGTCGCGGATGGCATGGGGGTCCTGCTCGCCGACAAGACGGCAGGTGATCTTGGCAAAGGCCGAGGACGGGATGACGGTTTTGGTGCCGTCGCCGGTGTAACCGCCCATGATTCCATTCACTTCACAGGTCGGCCGGGACCAGACCTGTTCGAGCACGCTGCGCCCGGACTCGCCCGCCGGGATTGAAAGTCCGACCTGGCCCAGGAATTCCGACTGATCGAAGTCGAGTGCATTCCACTGATCCTGCACGGCCGGCGGGAGTTCAATGACGCCGTCATAGAATCCGGGGATCGCAACTCGGCCATCGTCGTCATGGATGTCGCCGAGGATGCGGTTCAGCACTCGGATCGGGTTGCGCGCGGCACCGCCGAATAGCCCGGAATGCAGGTCGCGGCTCGGGCCCGTCACGATCACCTCGATACCGACCATTCCGCGAAGCCTGGTCGTGATCCCCGGCGTTTCGGGATCCCACATGCCGGTATCGCAAACCAGTGCGATATCGGCCTTGAGCTCGTCGGCATGGGCTTCAAGGAACGGGTCGAGACTGGGGCTCCCGGACTCTTCCTCGCCTTCGAGCAATACGGTGATGCGCATGGGCAGGCTGCCGCGCATTGCCATGTGAGCGCGGCAGGCTTCAACAAACGTCATCAACTGGCCCTTGTCATCACAGGCGCCCCGGGCGCGGATCTCCTTCGCGCCATTGGGTGCGTCCGCGATCCACGGCTCGAATGGCGGCGTTTCCCAGAGATCGAGCGGGTCAACCGGCTGGACGTCGTAATGGCCGTAGAACAGGACATGCGGTG
Source organism: Hyphomicrobiales bacterium (assembly GCA_965198845.1). Classification (GTDB taxonomy): domain Bacteria; phylum Pseudomonadota; class Alphaproteobacteria; order Rhizobiales; family JAJFHC01; genus CBDAQD01. The sequence continues at coordinate 1,941,974 of CBDAQD010000002.1, read as the reverse complement.
CGTTCTCGCCCCCGGGCGGCGTGTAATGTCCAACGACCATCGGATGACCGGGCGTGTCGCGGACCGCCGCCTCGAACCCCATACCGCTCAGATCGTCACTCAGCCACTGTGCCGCTTTCCGGCAGGCTTCCGCATAGGCGGGGTCGGTCGAGATGCTTTCAATCCGCAGCAGCGAGAACAGCCGGTCGAGGCTGTTGTCGAGTTCGCCATCGACGTGATCGAGGACGCTGGCAATATCATTACTCATGGGTGTCGTATTCCGCTTTTCTGATTGTCGAGAGTCGGGAGGGACAGTCCGGATCCGGACGGCGCCATATTGGAAATAAGCCTACCAGCGCACGGCGCAATATCCACCGTTTTTGATCACCCGGAGGCGCGGCGCTCAGCCGGCGGGTTCGGCGAAAGTGGTCCGGTAGAGCAGCCGCCTCGATCCGTCATAGTCGTTCACGGCGTAGTGCAGCGTCATGCGGTTGTCCCAGACGGCGACCGTCCCGGGGGTCCAGCGCAGACGGCAACAGAATTCCGGCCTGATCGCATGCTTGTAAATCCGGTCGAGAACCGGCGCGCTCTCGGCCTCGGTCATGCCGTCGAGGCGAACCGTGTAGATCGGATTGAGGAACAACGCCCGCCGGCCGCTCTGCGGATGCGTGACGACAGCAGGATGCCTGATCTCCCGATCGGCCGCAGGATCGCCGCGTGTCATGCGGACCGAACTGTTGGCGCGCTCTTCTTCCGGCGGAGCGTATTTCGCGCCGTAGGGTTTACCGACGTGGATGGCATCCCGGCCATCGAGCACATCCTTGAGATCCGGCGCCAGTGCCTCGAATGCCGCGACCTGATTGGCCCACACCGTGTCGCCGCCGAACGGCGGCACTTCGACAGCATTCAGGACGGACCCCGCGGGCGGATTTTCGAGAAAACTGAAATCCGAATGCCAGTCGCCGCCAAACACCCCGACGTTCTGCTCGCTTGCTTCCTTCAGGACCGCGATCACTTCGGGATCATCCTCAATCGGAACCACGTAGGGCAAACGCATGATCGGACCGAATATTTCCGTCAGCCGCTTCTGGGCGGCGATATCGAGATGCTGGTCGCGGAAAACGATGACCTGGTAGCGCCAGAGCGCCTGGCGCAAGGTCTCCGCGAGACCATCCGCGATGAGTTCGTTCAGATCAACGCCGTCTATTTCGGCTCCGATCGTTCCGGTCATTGGATGGATATTCAGCATGCAGGCGGCTCCAGAATGTGAGTGATCGCGGCCGGCATCAACGTGCAGCCTCTGCCGCGATCTCGTCGACATGCAGCAACGCACAATCGATCGCCGTGAAGCCGCAGTCCCGTCCGTCAAAGGCGAGGAAGAGATCCGTGCCCGCCAGCAGGACAGCTTCGGCTCCCCGGTGCTCGCACAGTTTTCGTCCGCACTCGAAGAACACCCGCCTTTGCGCCTCCGTCACGGTCACGGATGTCGCCATGTCCACATAGGCCTGATGGACTGAGTCCAGTTCATCGCCCTCCGGCGCCAGGATGTTATGCGCCGGCAGACGGCCGTACATCGCCGACTCCATTGCGGCCTTCGTACCCAGAATGCCGAGCGTGCCGTAGCCATCCTCCCCGAGCCTGGCCGCAACACACGAGAGCAGGTCAAGCACGGGCAGAGGCGACACGGCCTTGAATTCCTCGATGCAGAAATGCCCGGCGATCGAGGTGACGGCAACGGCTTCCGCCCCCGCGCCTTCAAGCCTGTATGCAAGACGCTCGAAAATCGCCGCCTGCGCCGCCACATTGTTTTGCGAAACATTGCCGAGCTGCGTCAGCGAATCCGCATGGGCGATGGTCAGGTCGAGGTCGTGCCCCGACTGCCGCATCCTCGTGATCAGATTGCGGTAGTAGTAGTCGGTCGCTGCCGGCCCGATACCGCCGATCAATCCAATGTGCATGCCGCCTCCCATCTCGTCAGACGCGTCCGCAGGGCGGCCACTCTGTCAGCAGAGATGCCGCCGGTGCAAGGACGAATGGGGACCGCGCGCAGTCGTCCGGGCAAATGCGCGTCTAGAGCTGGTTTACCGGGATCTTGAGATAGGACACTCCGTTGTCCTCCTCCGGCGGCAGCTCGCCGGCCCTTATGTTCACCTGGACTGATGGCAGGATCAGCGTCGGCATGTCGAGTACCGCGTCCCGTGCGGTCCTCAGGGCAACGAACTCATCTTCGCTGACGCCGTCGGCGACGTGAACGCTGTTGGCCCGCTCCTCGGCGACCGTCGTTTCCCAGGCATATTCGTTGCGGCCGGGCGCCCTGTAGTCATGGCACATGAACAGGCGCGTCTCCGGCGGCAGATCCAGGATCTTCCTGATCGAGCGATACATGATGCGCGCATCACCACCCGGGAAATCTGCCCGCGCGGTGCCGAAGTCGGGCATGAAGATGGTATCCCCGACAAAGGCCGCATCACCAACCACATAGGTCATGCAGGCCGGCGTGTGCCCGGGCGTATGCATGGTCCGGACCGGCATGGCACCGATGCTGAATTCCTCGCCATCCGCAAACAGATGGTCGAACTGACTGCCGTCGGGCTGGAACTGGCGCTCAAAGTTGAACACTTCCCGGAAGATCTTCTGCACATCGGTGATGTGTTCCCCGATGCCGACCTTGCCGCCCAATCGATCCCTGAGATACGGCGCTCCGCTCAGATGGTCGGCGTGGGCGTGGGTTTCCAGAAGCCATTCGACCTCGAGCCCCTCGTCTTTCACATACTGGACGATCCTGTCGGCGGAATGGGTGTCCGTGCGGCCGGATTTGGGATCGAAATCGAGGACCGGGTCAACGATGGCGCAATGATTGCCGTCCGGTTCCCGCACGACATAGGACACGGTGTTGGTTGCTTCATCAAAGAAGGCCTGGACAGTCGGGTTCATGGTCACACTCCTTTTGTCATCCCGCGTACTGTGGATCGGACACCAAGGTGATCCCGCCTGCCTTGATCCAGATCCAATTTTCAGTTTCCTCTTGATGTATGTGTTAATCTTTGTATATATGCAAGTATGAATATACAAGAACTGGAAGCCGCCTCTGCACAGGTCTGCGATCTGATGACGGTGCTCTCCAACAAGACGCGGCTGATGATCCTGTGCCAGCTCGTAGAGGGTGAAAAATCGGTCGGTGAACTTGCCCGCCTGACAGGCACGCGCGAGACGGTGGCGTCACAGCAGCTGGCACGCCTGCGCCGCGAGCGCATCGTCATGCCGCGCCGCGACGGGCAGACGATCTACTACCGGCTCGACCGGGAGGACGTCAGGGCACTCATGACTTTTCTGCACGATACCTACTGCGGCGAAAACAGTGCCGCGCATGACCAAAGGACGAACCGATGACCGAACACCAGCTGCGCATGATCGATCCGATCAGAGCCGAAAAATGGATCAAGCAGGACAAGGCCGTCCTGATCGATGTCCGCGAACCGGACGAGTATGTTCGAGAACACATTCCGCAGGCGCACCTCGTGCCCCTGTCAGGATTCTACCCCGACGACTTTCCCAACGACCGCAACAAAGTGGCGATCTTCCACTGTCGCAGCGGCGCCAGGACGGAGGCTGCCGCCGGTCAGATTCTCGCAACGGGATTCAACGAGGTCTATCAGCTCAAGGGTGGGCTCAAGGCCTGGAGATGTGCCGGCCTGCCGGTCAACGAGAACCGCAAGGCCCCGATCAGCATCATGCGCCAGGTCCAGATCACGGCCGGCGGGCTTGTCGTGCTCGGCGCCCTCCTGGCAGTCCTCGTCTCGGGATGGTTTCTGGCGCTCAGCGCCTTCGTCGGTGCGGGCCTCATGTTCGCGGGTATCAGCGGCCTTTGCCCGATGGCGAGCGTGCTGTCGCGCATGCCCTGGAACAGGGTCATCACGGCTCAAAAGGGCGCCGGGATGGCGGAGGCGTCGCGAACCGCACAGGTTTCGCCGGCAACGGCGAAGGGTCATGCCCTCGATTGATCTGCATCATGGTGCGCGGCGCTTTGCCGGGTACGAGTCGACCAGGGGACGCACGGCAAGGGACCGGACTTTCCGCGGGTGACAGAAAATCCGCGACCGGGAACCAGATTTGTCAGCCAGAAGGAAATTGCCGTCATGAACACGAAATCCGAATGTCTCGAAAACCTGCAGAAGGCCCTTTCGATGGAAATAGCCGCCGTGCACCAGTATCTGCTCCATGCGCATGTTCTCGAGGATTGGGGGCTTACTCAGCTTGGCGCCCAGATGCGTGAAGAAATGCAGGAGGAGCTTGGCCATGCCGGTACATTCATAAACCGGATCATGTTTCTCGGCGGCGATCCGAAAATCGAGGCCGCCAAGGCGCCCCATCGCTCTGAATCCCTGAAAGACATGTTCGAGGCGGATCTCGCGGACGAGAACGATGCTGTCCAGTTCTATACCGTGGCAGCGCAGACCGCCGCCAATGCAAGCGACGTCGGAACGCGAACGATCTTCGAACAGATCCTACTCGATGAAGAAGGGCATATGTCGTGGCTCCAGCTGCAACTCGATCTCTTGCAGCGCATGGGCGAACCCGCCTATATCGCGAGGCACATCACCGTCACCGGCGAAGCAAACTAGGCCTGTGACCTGAAATCACACGGCATCGTCATGCGTTTCCGAACGGCGACAAAAAAGGGCTTAGCCTCCGGAAAAGAGCTTAGCCTGCAAAGTCGTCGAGGATCTTCCGGATCTCGCGGTCGCGCGGGGCAAAACCGGTCAGCGCCCGGTTGAATCCCATGACCATTGCAGGGATGTCGGGGTCACCATTGGGGGAAATGTTGTCCCTCAATGCGCCGACAATCTCGGCATAGAACTGATGGCTGGCGTCCAGAAGACGAAGGGCGTGCGCCATTTCAGGGACAAGCGGCGGCAAGTCGGATTGTTCGGACATGGGGCCTCCCGGTCAGTCTGTCGTTCCGCGCAGACGGGCAATCGCCTGTCCATTCCATATATGGACTCATGAGAGGATTTTTGGGGCCGGCTCCACTCTTTGTACGGAGAAAAACTCGCCGGGCGGAAATTGTTCAACACTCGACGACGTTTACGGCGAGACCGCCCTGACTGGTTTCCTTGTACTTGCTCTGCATGTCGCTGCCGGTCTGGCGCATGGTCTCGATCACGGCGTCAAGCGAAACGAAGTGCTTGCCGTCGCCCTTGAGTGCCAGCGACGCCGCGTTGATCGCCTTGACGGCGCCCATGGCGTTTCGCTCGATGCAGGGCACCTGCACCAGTCCGCCAACGGGGTCGCAGGTCATACCAAGGTGATGCTCCAACCCGATCTCCGCGGCGTTCTCGACCTGCTCGTTCGTGCCCCCGAGGGCCGCAGCAAGTCCGGCCGCCGCCATGGCACAGGCCGAACCCACCTCCCCCTGACAGCCGACTTCCGCGCCTGAAATGGATGCATTGAGCTTGATCAGCGAGCCGACCGCGGTCGCGGCGAGGAAGAATTCGACCATCGCGTCTTCCGTTCCGGTCGGAAAGTATTCCTTGTAGTAACGCGCCACGGCGGGGATCACTCCGGCAGCCCCGTTGGTCGGCGCGGTCACCACCTTGCCGCCAGCCGCATTTTCCTCGTTGACGGCCAGCGCCCACAGGCTGACCCAGTCTATGCAGTCGTGCGGCAGCTTGGCGTTTCGTCCGGCCTCGGACAGCAACTGGCTGTGAATGCCCGCCGCCCGCCTCCGGACCGAGAGGCCGCCCGGCAGAATCCCTTCGGCCTTCATGCCGCGGTCTATGCACCCGCTCATGGTGTCCCAGATCCGCAAGATGCCGTCGCGCACTTCGTCTTCCGGTTTGGCCACGCATTCGTTGGCCATCATCATTTCAGCAATGGACTTGCCCGACGCCTCGCCCATTTGCAGCATCTCTTCTGCAGTCTGGAAGGGATAAGGCAGGCAGGGCCCGACCGGGATCACGGGTTCGTCAGAGGCGAGTTCCGCTTCTGTCGCCACGAACCCGCCGCCGACAGAGTAGATCACGGCACTGTCGATCAGGCCGGACTCTCCGTCATAGGCCTCGAAGCGCATGCCGTTGGAGTGGGCCGGCAGCATCTCCTCGTAGTCCATGACGAGGTCCGTCTCCTCGTCGAACGGAATCGTGCGCGCGCCGAGCAGCCGGATCGACTTCGTCGCCCTGATCTCCTCCAGCATGCTGTCGATGATATCCGGATCGATGTGGCTCGGATGCTCCCCGGAAAGGCCGAGAAGGACCGCCTTGTCGGTGGCGTGACCCTTGCCCGTGAAGGCCAGAGAACCGTGAAGGGAGACCTTCAGCCGCTCGACCTGCGCCAGCCGTTCGCCGTCCCGCAGGTCCTCGAGAAAATGACGCGCAGCCACCATCGGGCCCACGGTATGTGAGCTCGAGGGCCCTATGCCCACCTTGAAGAGTTCGAAAACACTTGCCGACATTGTCCGGCCTCACAGACCAGAATTATACCCAATACGCAGAGCACCTGCGGATTATGCCGGTATGACGCAGATTTATGCCGCGCAAATCGACACCGGCGACGCAATCGCAAACACAAGCGACGCACTGCCGGTCAATTGACGAATTCAGATGCCGTTCGGCTGCTGGTCAGCCGCCGAGGAACAGCCTGCCGACGTCCGGATCCTCAAGAAGCTCGCTGCCCGGCCCCGCCTTGGCGAGCTGTCCGGATACAAGCACATAGCCGATATCGGCAAAATCCAGGCCCTTCTTCGCGTTCTGCTCGACCATGACGATGGTCTTGCCCTCGGCATTCTGCAGGTCGTCGAGAATTTCGAAAACCATATCGATGTAACGCGGTTCGAGACCGATCGACGGCTCGTCGACCAGCAGCACATCCGGATTCATGACCAGGGCCCGCGAAATTTCCAGCAGACGCCGTTCGCCGCCCGAAAGCACCTTGGCCGGCTGGCTGCGGCGCGCGGCGAGGCGATCATATTTCTCGAACACCTTCTCGGCCGCCTCCTTGGCCTGGTCCGGCTTGTCCTTGAGGAAGCCGCCCATCCAGAGGTTTTCCTCGACCGTCATGGCCGGAAACACCGAGTTGTCCTGCAGGATGTAGGCAATGCCCGCATCGCGCAGCTTGTCGTTCGGCTTCTTCGACGTGACGTCCTTGCCGTCCACCGAGATCTTGCCGTCATAGATGTTCGTAAATCCGAAGATCGAATGCAGCACCGTCGACTTGCCGGCACCGTTCGGTCCGATCAGACAGAGCGACTGGCCGGAACCGACACGCAGGCTGAAGTCGTGCAGGATCTCCATGGCACCGTAGCCGGCGCGCAGGTTGTCGATCGACAGGAAGGTCTCGCCCTTCACGTATCCGTCGAGAGCCTCCTGGGTCGGGGCTTCGCCGGCAATCTTCTCGGCTTCGCGCGCGACCTGCTCAACGGACAGGACCGTGGAGACGTCGCCGCCGCCGTAGCCGCGGGTCTTGGATTTCTTGTCCGTGTCGTCGGTCTCCGTCGGAGCCGAGCCGTTTGTGTCAGAAGCCGCCATCAGTGTGCTCCCAGATAGGCGTCGATGACGCGCTGATCGTTCTGAATCTCGTCAGGTTTGCCGCCGGCCAGCATCTCGCCGTGGGCCAGGCAATAGATGTGCTCGGCAAGGTTCATGATCACGCGCATGTTGTGCTCGATGACGAACAGCGTGATGCCGAATTCCTCGTTGGCGCGCTTGAGCCGGTCGATCAGACCGTTGATGAGCGTCGGGTTGATGCCGGCCGTCGGCTCATCGAGCATGAGAACCGTCGGTTCGTTCATCAGGGCCATGGCGAATTCGAGTAGCTTCTGCTGGCCGAACGACAGCGAGCCGGAACGCAGCATGCGCTTTTCGTAGAGCCCGACAAATTCGAGCAGATGCTCCGCGCGATCGCGGTCTTCCGCGGTGTTGCGGCTGAACATGTCCATGAAGGCCAGCTTGCGGTGCGGGATCGAGATCAGCATGTTCTCGACGCAGTTCATGGCGCCGTAGATGCGGGTCTGCTGGAATGTGCGCAGCAGCCCGAGACGGGCGATGTCCTGGACCTGGAGTTTCGAGATTTCATTGCCCTCGAACTTGATGGATCCGCCGTCAATCGGATGGTAGCCGACAATCGAATTGAAGAGAGTCGTCTTGCCGGAGCCGTTCGGTCCGATCAGCCCGGTAATGCCGCCTTCCTCAACCGATAAGGAAATATCCTTGTTGGCAACGACGCCGCCGAAGGACTTGCTGACGCTGCTGACGTCGATGATGGCACTCATTCCGCGGCCTCCGCACTGGCGGTTCTCTGTTCGACCTTGATGCCGAACCATTCAGGCTTCTTGTGCATGAGCCAGCCGAGCACGCCGTCCTGGAAATAGACCACCGTGACGACGATGAGCGCGCCGAGCGCAACCCACTGCCAGCCGAGGAAGTAGTTCCAGGTCACCTCCTTGAAGACGTGGAACATGATCGCCCCGATGACGGGACCCCAGAGCGTGCCCTTGCCGCCCAGCAGCACGCAAACGACCATGAAGATGCCGAGGTTGATGGTCTGGTATGCGGTTTCCAGCGGCTCGAAGTGGATGAGCTGGAACGCCGAGACCGCGCCGGCCATGCCGACGAAGAAGGCTGCCATCGCCCAGGCGATCAGCTTGTAGCGCAGGGTATGGATACCCATGCCCTCCGCCTTTTCCTCATCGTCCCTGATCGCATTCATCGCCGCCCCGAAGCGGGTACCGTATAGCCACTTCGCGAATATGAATACTCCGACCCCCAGTATGGCGAACGCGAAATAGAAGAAGACCTTGCCTTCGTCGAGATCGCCCGGATAGACCGGGAGCGCGATACCCTGACCGCCGCCGATCCAGTCCCAGTTGGAGACAAGTTCGCCCGCAGCGATCGCGACACCCAGCGTGCCGATCGCGAAATACGGGCCGCGCAGTCCGAACGTGATGTAGCCGATTATGACGGCGCAGACGGCACAGAAGACTCCGGCCGCAAAGGTGCCCAGAAGCATTCCGGTGAAGTACTGGACATCCGTGAACTTGTAGATGCCACCGCCGGCGGCGTTCGTGTACTCGCCGACATCGTAGACCAGGCCGATGGCGACAACCGCCGCCACATACATGCCGGTGCCGTAAAAAAAGATGTTGCCGAGCGAGTTGTAGCCCATCTGCCCGCCGGTCATGTCCCAGGTGATCGCAACGATGATCATCAGCCACAGCGTGGCAAGCTGGACACCATAGGCCGGGAACAGGAACGGTGCGGCAATCGTGGCGACGAGCAGGCCGCCGTGGAGCAGGATAGAGTTCATCGTCATGACTGCCTCCTCCTACTGCAGTGCCTGGCGGACGCGTCGCTGCTGCGCCAGCCGAATGATGAGCACCAGGAGCAGCAACAGGACCGCGATGGCCTGCTGATATCCGATGCCGAAGATGTGCGCGCCGTACTGCTCGAGCGCACCGATGCCGAGACCCGCCGCGATCACGCCCGGCAGGTTGCCGAGCCCGGCGGCCGTGACGATCACGAAGGACCGGACCGAATAGGTGATGCCGTAGAACGGCTGGATCAGCCAGACCATGACGATGATGGCCCCGGCCGCGCCGCAAATGGCCGCATTGAGCGAGAATGTGAAGGAATAGACCTTCTCCGTGTCGATACCCATGACGCGCGCGGCCCGGGCATTCTGCGCCGTGGCGCGGATCGCCTGGCCCATGCGGCTGCGCTTCATGAACAGGACAACACCGATGGCAAGGCCGGAGGCCATGAGCACACCGACAAGCTTGGCAATGGGGATGTCGACGACACCGTCGAACAGATAGAGCGTCTCGTAGTCGAGCTTGATGCTCTGGGTATCCGAGCCGAACAGCAGGTTCAGGATCTGCGCGATCATGATAGCAAGACCGAACGTCGCCAGAAGGGAGGTAAAGAGATCCCGGCCGATCACCCTCGAAATAACCAGGCTGTAGATGCCGCCGTTGATGACAATCGCCACCATGAGAACCACGCCACCGATCGCTGCGACGAATGTGCCTGACAAGCCTCCGATGACATGGGCTTTGTCATAGTAGATACCGAGGATGAACAACGCGGCAGACACGACGGACACCACGATCATCAGATTGCGCTGCGATTTCGCCCAGGCATATACCGCCGTTCCATGCAGCGCGCCGCCCAGCAGCGCCAGGAGCACAAAAGCCGCCACGACGCCGATGAAGGGATGCACGCCGACCTTCGCCAGCCACCAGGCGACATAGCCGCCGGCGATAACGAAATCGCCCTGGGCCAGGTTCTTGACGTTCATGACGCCCCAGACCAGCGCCAGGCCGTAAGCCGCAACAGCGAACAGGGCACCGATCATGATGCCGTCGACGACGATCTTCAGATTGACGATTGGGAACTCGAAGAGAAGGGAAATATTCCCGATAATCTGGTCCATATTGTCCGGCCCTCCCCGACCGGAAAATGGCTGGCGCTTGCCGCCGCCCCTCTTGGCCAAATTGCATGATGCCCGGACATCCTTACGGACGCCCGGGCATCAGCTCATTGCGTGGTCGCCTTACTTGGCTTTGCGTGGCCAGTTCAGCTTGTGCGATGCGAAGGCCGACGGGGCGACAACATTGTATTTGCCGTCCTGGATCTGCCTCAGCACCATCGGCTTGGCGATATTGTTCCCCGCTTCCGAGAACTTGATGTTGCCGTAGAAGGTCTTCATGTCGGTCTCGGAAAGGGCCTGACGCACCTTGTCCTTGTCCAGCGTACCGGCACGCTCGAACGCATCCTTAAAGACATAAACGGCGGCCGATGCCTGGGCGGTCTGATAAGGAACCGTCTTGTTGGCATATTCCGGGTACGCAGCCTTGAACTCTTTTTCGTAGTTCGCGGCCGTGCCGAAAATCGGATCTTCATATGTCAGAGTCTCGGCCCACTGGGTCGAGCACAGGATGTCGTTGGCGGCCTTGCCGAAGTTACCGACCACGTCTGCCGCTTCGCAGTGCGTGACGGCGATCATCGGAACGTCAACCTTCTGTTCCTCGATCTGACGTACAGCGGTCGCGGCACCCTTGGAGTGACCGGACACGATCAGAACGTCGGGCTTGACGAGCTTCACCTTGGTCAGGATCGCACTCATGTCAGAGAGGTCGCGCGGCAACTTCTCGTCGACCACGACCTTCATGGAGTACTTCTTCGCATCGTCGAGAACACCGGCACGGATATCGAGCGAGAACGGATCGTTCTCGACCGCGATGGCGACCTTGACGTCCGACGGCTTCTTGCCGCTCTTCTCCGCCATTTCGGCAGCAAGCGTCACGGCCGATGCGAGATACTGCTCAGACGTCGACAGCACGGCGAAGAGGTACTTGTAGCCCTTGTTGAACAGCGAGCGCGAGGCGCCTTCCGCTTCCACCATCGGGATCTTGTACTTCTCCGTAACCGGGGCGATCGCCTTGGTCAGACCGGAAGAGTACGGGCCAAGCATGTATTTCATGCCGTCCTGATTGATCAAGCGCTCGGCAAGCGTGGCACCGCGGTCGCCCTTGGACTCGTCGTCGTAGTAGGTGACCTTGAAGTTGTAGCACTTGTCGCCGACCTTGATGCCGCCGTTCTCGGCGATCTTCTTGATGGCGAACTCGTAACCGTTCTTCGCGTGAATGCCGTTGGTGGCATATTTGCCGGTCAGCGAAATCGCCGAACCGATCGGCAGGACCTCGCATTCCATGGCTGATGCCGTTCCAGGAGCTGCCACGGTGAATACGGCTCCCGCCGCAAACAACGCACCGGCGATCCCGGACGTTTTCAATAGGAATTGTTTCATTTTTCCTCCCACTGGTACATGGAGCCTGTTGCCGGCCCCGTTCAAACTTCAATTATTCCGCTTCGCGGCGGCAAAAAACAGAGCGAAGCGTTTCGACGGTAAATGTCTGCAGCGAACGGACAAAGCGTGCATTCCGCTGCGACCATGCGTAACGCTGGCCAGACGGACCGGCATATGATCGGGTTGTATCGGTTTTGGTGATAATCCGACGCTCCTCACAAGCGCCGACTGCCTCTCCCTTGCGTTTACGCAGCGTGTTCGCTTCACCGCGAATCTCGTTGTTCCGTCAAAGGTCTTTCTTACAACGACGCGGAGTCTGAACAAGGAATCGGCAGGTTTCAACCCTTTCGTGTGACTTTGCCGTATTTCGGGATTTCCGAGTGGATCCAATCCGCAGAATTCCGCCAGCTTGCCAGAAAAATTCGACAAACTGTGGCGAACTCCAGAAAAGTATTTTATATATAAAATATATTGGATAGACTCGCGGTATGTGGAAACCGGCAGAACGTATCAAGCACGCGCCAGATCCCGGGCGCGCTCCCGACAGGGCAGAAGCGGCACAATCCATGCTGTTCAGCCCGGTTTCGCTCGGCCCTGTCGATCTGGAGCAGCGTACCTGGGTTCCGGCCATGGTGCCGTGGCGGGCATCGGACCAGGGCGACGCAACGCCGGATGTGCTCGACTGGTACGAGCGGTTTGCATCAGGCCGCCCCGGCGGGCTGGTCGTCGAAGCGACCGGCATACGCGATATTCCGAGCGGCCCGCTGCTGCGCATAGGCGACGACCGGTTCATCCCTGGCCTGAAGGAACTCGTCAGGCGGGTGCGGGAGGCGAGCGACGGTCAGACCCGTCTCTTCATTCAGCTGATCGACTTTCTCGCCATCAAGCGGCGGCCAGCGCCGGAGAAGTATTTCGCCCGCTTTCTCGAGATCACCGACCGTCACCGGGAAGCGCTGAACGCTGCCGACTGGCCGGAGGCCGCGGTACGCGAAAAGCTTGCATCGCTGGAACCGGATGAGCTTGAGGACGTGCTGAGCGAGCGCGAGCTCGAGTCGCTGCGCATGGGCTATCGCGAGCGTGTCACCGACACCCGTCTGGAACACATCCGCAATCTGCCCGAGGTCCTGCCCAACCTGTTCGCCAATGCAGCGCGGCGGGCGCGGGAGGCGGGCTTCGATGGCGTCGAACTGCATTATGCCCATGCCTATACGATGGCCTCCTTCCTGTCGGCGCTGAATACGCGCGAGGACGGCTACGGCGGTGTGCGCGAAAACCGGATCCGTCTGCCCCTGGAAGTCTTCAAAGCCGTTCGCAATGAAGTCGGCACGGACTTTGCCGTCGGTTGCCGTTTCCTCTCACAGGACTGCATTGCCGGCGGCAGCGCGGTTGAAGACTCGGCCTATTTCGCAACCGGGTTCGCGCGCGCCGGCATGGACTTCCTTTCGGTATCCCGTGGCGGCAAGTTCGAGGACGCCAAGCAGCCGGGCGTCGGCCAGGCCGTCTATCCCTATACGGGCCCGAGCGGATACGAGTGCATGCCGGCCTACATCTCCGATGATTTCGGCCCGTTCGGCCGCAATGTCGTGCCGACGTCGACGATCCGCCGTACGGTTCGAGATGCCGGATTCGAGACACCGGTGATCGTCGCGGGCGGCATCCACGGCTTCGCCCAGGCGGAAGCCATCCTCCAGAACGGCGATGCCGACCTGATCGGCTCGGCGCGCCAGAGCCTTGCCGATCCGGACTGGTTCCGGAAGCTGCGGCTCGGCTGCGGGAATGAGGTACGGACCTGCGAATTCACCAATTACTGCGAAGGCCTCGACCAGAAGCACAAGCAGGTGACCTGCCAGTTGTGGGACCGGGTCGACCGCGACGCCCCCGGAACCACGCTCAGCATCGACGGCAAGCGCCGTCTTCTGGCACCGGACTGGCGTCCGCCCGACGAGTGAAGCTGTCGCGGCGCCGCCATCTTTGCTGTATACTGTCGCCTAAAGGTGTCCGAACTCTGGAGCTTCGTATGAAATCCCTGACTTGCGCAATTGCTGCTGCCGGTATGCTGGCGCTTTCCTCGGCAGGTGCCCACGCCGAAAGCAGAAATGCCTGGATCGAATTCCTCGACAGCAAGGAACCGCTGCTGCGCGTCCAGACCTTTGAGACTCCGCACGGCGACTATCACCGCAGCTATATTTTCGGATATCCGGTGCGCGGCGACGTTGAATTCCGCAACGAGCATCGCCGTGACACGCGCAAGGAAGGCTACGCTCCCCAACGGAAGAAGTAGCGATCTCCGTTTCCACGATTCAGGATCTGCTCGAGACCCGCATTGAAAATTGCGGGCCATCACCCCTATTGTGCGCGCTCGCGTTTCAAGGGACAGCCGAGGGGATCATGAGCAATCGCGAAACACAGAACATTGTGGACGAGGCCATCGCGTCGCGCCGGTCGCTCAGGGCATTCCTGCCGACGCCGGTGCCGAAGTCCGTCATCGAAGATATCCTGAGGGTTTCCAGCCGGGCACCGAGCGGCACCAACATGCAGCCATGGAAGGTCTACGTGGTTGCAGGCGACACCAAGGCCCGGCTGACAGACGCCATCCTCAAGGATTTCCATGACGAGACGGCCGAGCACAAGCAGGAATACAAGTATTACCCCGACCGCTTCCCGGAGCCTTACCAGTCGCGGCGGCGCAAGGTCGGATGGGATCTCTACGGCCTGCTGGGCATCGAGAAGGGCGACAAGGAGCGCATGCAGAAACAGCACGCCCGCAATCACATGTTCTTTGACGCGCCGGTGGGCATGATCTTCACCATCGACCGGGTGCTCGAGATCGGCAGCTGGCTCGATTACGGCATGTTTCTGGAGAACATCATGGTGGCCGCGCGTGGCCGCGGCCTCGACACCTGTCCGCAAGCCGCCTTCGCGCCCTATCACACGATCATCCGCGAGGTTCTCGGCGTCCCGGAAGAAGAGATCGTCATCTGCGGCATGTCGCTCGGCTATGCCGATCACGACGCCGTCGAGAACTCACTGAAGACCGAACGCGCTCCTGTCTCGGAGTTCACGACCTTCTTCGACCTCTGACTGGACATAGCCCTTCCGGCGAATAGCTACGCGCTTGCTTCCCCGTCGACTGTTGCGTCGCCGGGTTCGCCGGCCTGTTCGCTGCTGGCATAGACATCCCTGATGAAATCGATGGCTTCCTCGATGTGCTCCCGCATCACCGCTTCGGCCCGGTCCGGACGTCCATGGCGGATCATGTCGTAGATCCGGCGGTGGTGATCATGCAGGCGGCGGACAGTGTCGTAGTCGTACCAGGACATCAGCGAATTCGAAATCATCGGAATGTTGGTGACGACCGCCAGGGCCTTGGGCAGGCTGGCGCTGCCGCTGGCACGGGCAATGGTCTCGTGAAAGACGATGTTCCAGCGCTGCCAAGTCTCGCGATCCCTGTCGCGCAACACGCCCGGTTCGAGGATGGCGTCAACGGCGGAAACGGCATCGGCCAGGGCGTTGTCCTCTCCGGGATCGAGCCCCTTCTCGGCCGCCATGCGGCAGGCCAGACCCTCGAGCACCGCACGCGTGCGGTAGGCGTCGATAATGTCCTCGAGCGAAAACTGCCGCACCTCGTATCCCCGGTTGGGGAAATACGTGACCATCCCCTCTTTCGCGAGTTCGCTGAGTGCCGCCCGGACGGGCGTTCTGGACGCACCGGTCAACTCGGTCAGCGGCAGTTCGTGCAATCGCGAACCGGGTCCGAAGCGGCCGTTCATGATCAGCCGCCGTATCTGGTGCGTCACCGCCTGGGAGCGGGTCTGCGTCTCAGGACCGGGCATGTATAAGGCCTTTATCGCGCAATGATTGTATACATTTTGAAATCAACCTATCACACCAATAGCAAATTGCCTCTATTTTGTCTTAATTAGAGCAAACTGCTTGATTGCCATCTTTTCAAAATGTATACAAAAATCTGAACCGAAGAAAGGTGTTGGCGGCCATCGCAGGCGGCCCGGAGAAAGTGCCGATCATCGGAGAACGGAGCGGAACAACGCTCTGTCGTTCAAAGGGAGGATCCTCAATGTCACGAATAATGTCACTCGTCGCATGCCTTGTGCTGACGGCCTTCATCGCGACCGCCGCCTCGGCAAAGACAACGCTGCGCATATCCCTGCAGCTGCCGCTGAAGAGCCATCTCGGCCAGAACCTGCTGCTGTTCAAGGAAGAGGTCGAGAAAGCCTCGGGCGGCGAGATTGCCGTCGAAATCTACGACTCGGCGCAGCTCTACAAGGACAAGGAAGTGCCCCAGGCCGTGGGCTCAGGACAGATCGAGATGGGCGTAGCCTCGCTGACGCGGTATGTCGGCGACATCCCCGCGGTCGACATTTTCTATCAGCCCTTCATGTTCAACTCGGAGAACGTGGTCCGCAAGGCGACTGCCAAGGGCAGCCCGGTCCGCGGCCCGATTGACGAAGCGATCCTCGGCACCGGTTCCCGGGTCCTGTGGTGGCAGGCCTATGGCGGCGCCATCATGCTGTCCAAGGGCGGCCCGGTGAAGACGCCTGAGGACATCAAGAACAAGAAGGTCCGTGTGTTCGGCAAGACGCTCGGCGAATTCATCAAGGCCGTCGGCGGCAACCCGACCCTGATCTCGGGCTCCGAACAGTATCTCGCCTACCAGCGCGGCACCGTCGATGTCGGCATGACCGGTGTTTCCGGCGTCAAGAGCCGCTCGCTCTGGGACGTGATGGACACGATCACCGTCACGAACCACGCCGACATCGAATTCGTCGTGGTCGTCAACGAGAAGTTCTGGAACGGCCTGAGCGACAAGGAACGGTCGATCATCACGGCCGCCGCGGATAAGGCGGACAAGGCCGTTCGCGACAAGGTCTCCGCGATCGAGGCTGAAGCCTACAAGGCTGCGGAAGCCAAGGGCATGAAAGTCTACATGCTGAGTGCCGACGAGGTGGCGGCCTGGCGGGCCGGTGCCGCACCTGTCCTTGACCAGTACAAGGCATCTGCCGGCGATCTCGGCGCAAAGCTTCTGGAGGCCGCGGCGGGTCTGCAATAAGTCCGCCAGCAATCCTGACGCCGGGCGCTGGAAACGCGCCCGGCGGCTTCTTCAGGCCAACGGGGCAATCTGCACGAGGGGATCATGGCCTTTGTCGACCGGTTGAGCGACCGCATCGGACAGCTCGCCGCGGTGCTGTTTTTCATCACCGGGGTGATGATCACCTATGAGGTCGTGGCCCGCTACTTCTTCAATGCTCCGACAATCTGGGCCGCCGAGATTTCGCAGATGTTCCTGCTCTGGGGCACGTTTCTTGGCATGGCCCGCCCGCTTCACGGCAATGCCCACATCCGCATCACTGTTCTGACCGGTCTCTTGAGCCAGCGCCATCGGCGTTTCGCTGACCTGTTCTCGATTGCATTCATCGCCGTCTTTTCCGCCGCAGTCGTGTGGTTTGGCAGCGAGATCGCCTGGGATTCGTTCGTGCGCGGCCGGTCAACGGGCACGATGCTCAACATCCCGAACTGGTGGAGCGAGACCGTCATTCCGGCTGGCTTTTCGCTGTTGCTGCTCCAGTGCATTGTCGAACTGATCCGGCTGGCCAGAGGCGACGCCCCCCTGCCCGACGGGCAATCCCACTCATGACGACGATCGGAATTCTGGCAGCCCTGTTCACGCTGCTGCTGGCCGGCGTTCCCGTCGCCTTCGCCCTCGGCGGCCTGGGCTTTCTCCTGCTTCTCGCCGGCGGGTTCTCCCCGCTCATGGCGCCGCAGGGCCTGTTCAGCACCATTGACAATTTCGTGCTCCTGGCCGTTCCGCTGTTCCTGCTCATGTCCAACATCCTCCTGAAAGGCGGTGTCGGACGCGACCTCTACGCGGCGGTCCAGGCTTGGTGCGGGCACTGGCCCGGCGGTGTCGCGGTCGCGACCATCGTCTCCTGCGGCATCTTCGCAGCCATCTCCGGCAGTTCGGTCGCCACGGCGGCGACCATCGGCACGGTCGCCATCCCCGAGATGAGCAAGCGCGGCTATCCGCGCCCATTCGTGCTCGGCCTGCTGGCCGCCGGTGGGACACTCGGCATCCTGATCCCGCCGTCGATCCCCATGATCGTCTACGGTTTCGTCACCGAGGAATCGGTCATCAAGCTGTTCCTTGCGGGCGTCGGACCCGGCCTGCTGCTGGTCGGCCTGTTCATCGTGTTCTCCATGGTGTTCGCCTATTTCAGCCCGGCCTGCGAGTCATCGCCCCGGGCCGGATGGACGGAACGGCGGGACACGGGCATCCGCGCACTGCCGTCGCTGGCTCTGGCCGTGCTGATCATCTGGGGCATCTACTGGGGCATCTTCACACCGACGGAAGCGGCGGCAGTCGGCTTCGCCCTGTCGCTGATCATCACGGGCTTCATTCTGCGCACGCTGACCTGGGAGAAACTCAAGGAAGCCACCATCGACGCCATGACCACGACGGTCACCATCCTGCTGATCGTCGCGGGCGCCAAGGTGTTCGGCAAGGCCATCACGCTCTACCGCATCCCGCAGGACCTTTCGGCCTTCATCACGGCCAATTTCAGCGAAGCCTGGCTGTTCATGCTTGTGGTGGCCGCCGTGCTCGTGATCATGGGCCTGTTCCTTGAGGCCCTCTCCATGCTGCTCATCATGGTGCCCGTGCTGGCGCCGTCGCTGGCGCCGCTCGGCATTGACCCGATCTGGTTCGGCATCTTCTTCGTCATCATGATCGAGTGTGCGCTGATCACGCCGCCGGTCGGCCTCAATCTCTATGTCATTCAGGCGGTCGGCCAGGCCCGAATGGGCGAAGTGGCGCGTGGCGTTTGGCCATTCCTGCTGCTCATGCTGCTGACCGTCCTGATCTGCTACCTCGTGCCCGACATCGTTCTCTACATCCCCTTCAGGTTATGACCCCATGCCCACTCCCGCCGACAAGTTGCGAGGATTGCTCGCAAAAGACGCCTTCTACACAATGCCGTGCTGCTATGACGCGTTGAGCGCCAAGATGATTGAGCAGGCTGGGTTTGAGGTCACCTTCATGAGCGGATTTGCCGTCTCCGCGGCCCGCCTGGGCCTGCCGGACACGGGGCTCATTTCCTATGGCGAGATCCTCGACCAGGGCCGCAACATCTGCGCGGCGACATCCATGGCGGTGATCGGAGATGCGGACACAGGCTACGGCAACGCCCTCAATGTCAAGCGTACGGTCGCGGGTTACGCCAATGCAGGGTTTGCCTGCGTCATGATCGAGGATCAGCTGGCGCCGAAGCGCTGCGGTCACACCCGGGGCAAGGAAGTGGTCGACAGAGTGGAAGCGGAGGACCGGATCAAGGCGGCGGTCGATGCCCGTGCCGAGGGTCAGGACGTGCTGATCATGGCACGCACGGATGCCCGGCACGGACACGGTCTTGCCGAGGCAGTCGCGCGCGCCCAACGGTTTCAGGAAATCGGTGCAGACCTTCTGTTTGTCGAAGCGCCGCGTTCGGTCGCGGAGATGACCGAAATCTGCCGCGAAGTGCCGGGCAACCATCTGGCCAACCTGGTTGAAGGCGGCGAAACGCCCCTGCTGCCGGCCGATGAACTGAAAGATATCGGCTACCGGCTTGCCGCCTACCCGTTGACGGTCATGAATGCGGCCATGACAGCGATGGCAGGCGCATTGGAGGCGATGGCCCAGGGACAGCATCCGGCCGAAAACCTCATGCCATTCGCCGACCTGAGGCGCATTGTCGGGTTTGACGACTACTACGCCGACGAACAGCGCTACGCCAAACCGCGGGAGGACAACGCCGCTTCGTGAGTCCGGGCTTCGCCGGCCCGACCGTCCGGACCACCGACGACGGAGATACAATCAGCCGGAAGTGTTGAAGATATCAGGCCGCGGATTCCGCTGCCGGAGACCCGATGTTCCCCAGCATCCGTACAAGACCCGACATTGCCTCATCCGAACGCGCCGGCTTGCGGGATGCGGGTCTCTTACGCTTTCCGGCAGCCCATGCCGGCCTGGCCTTCTTCTTACGGGATTTCGGTGCTTTATGGGGCTTGGTGCGCTCCTGCGAAGCTGACGCCGGACCCGCGCCGTTTCGGGCCGGTTTGGCGGGTTGAACTTCGCCAACCGTCACCGTTTCACTCTCAAGCTGATTGCCTATCAGCCGCTGGATATCCCGAAGCAGACCGCGCTCTGAAGGGTCGCAAAGCGAAATGGCCACACCTGCGCGCCCGGCCCGCGCCGTGCGGCCGATGCGGTGGACATAGGCTTCAGGGACATTCGGGAGCTCGAAATTGATCACGTGGGAAACGTCGTCGATATCGATCCCGCGCGCCGCAATATCCGTTGCCACCAGGATGGTGGTCTTGCCCGAGCGAAATCCTGAAAGGGTCCGTTCACGCTGGCCCTGACTCTTGTTTCCGTGGATCGCGGCAGCCGACAGCCCCGCCTTCTGAAGGTGCCGGTTGACCCTGTCGGCGCCACGCTTCGTGCGCGTGAAAACGATGGCCCGGGCAACATCACGATCCGAAAGGATTTCGGTCAGCGCATGCTGCTTATCGGCCCTGGCCACGTGCCTCACGCTCTGAGCGATGCGCTCGACCGGGCGGGCCGCGGGTGCCACGGAAATCTCGGCCGGTTGCGTCAGAAAGTTCTGCGCGAGCGCACGGATCTGCGGCGGCATCGTCGCCGACATCAGAACCGTTTGCCGCGCCTCCGGCACCTTGCCCATAATCGTGCGGATCGCCGGGACAAATCCGAGATCCAGCATCTGATCGGCTTCATCAATGACGACCGATGCGGTTCGGTCCAGCCGCATGGCGCCGGTCTTCATATGGTCGATCAGGCGACCGGGCGTGGCGACAACGATATCGACGCCCGATGACAGCGCCCTGATCTGAGGGCCGGGTTTCACGCCACCCACGACGATCGCAACAGACACTTTCATGAATTTGCTGCAGCTGCGGATATTGGCCGCGATCTGTGCAGCAAGTTCGCGAGTGGGTGTCAGAATCAGGGCGCGACATCCTTTCGGCGGAACACTGCCGCGTTCCCGGTCTATCCGGTTCAGGAGCGGCAACACAAAGGAAGCCGTCTTGCCGGTTCCGGTCTGTGCAATCCCGAGGACATCCCGACCGGCGAGCAATACGGGAATTGCCTTGGCCTGAATTGGGGTCGGATTTGTGTAGCCTTCGGCCGACACGGCGCGAAGGAGGGACTCGGCGAGGCCGAGATCTTCAAATTTCTTCAATTGATTTCTTTCATCAGCGATTGTCCGTCAACAGCCATAAGAGCCTGCCAACAAGGCCGCCTTTTCGTTTTCTGGAAGCTTGCGTAGATCAGCTGCCGTTTGTTTTTTTGCCTCAAGGGCCATTCTGGGCAACGATCGATACGATCAATGTCGAGAACACTTTGCCGCTGATTTCATCATCCACACGCGGCATCTGCATCGCCTAAGAACACGTTCGCTCCGGGATAGCAAGACATTTTACCTTGTCAGGCAGTTCGCCGGCTTGACTCCAACCAGGCCGATGAGCAGCGCTATGCCAAGCCGCGAGCCGATAACAAATCTTAATGGATCAATCCAGTCACATTGCGATCACGTCCGCGCGAGCCCTCTTTTGCCTCGCGCAGGATTGCCTATCTGAAGGTTCAACGCGGAACACACCGTTGAAACACGGAACACACCGTTGAAAGGATAGATAGAATGACCCGCATCACGACCCTGATCGCAGCCGCTGCATTCGCAACCACTTTGCCGCTCGCAGCCAACGCAGACAGCTACATCAACACCAAGCAGTTCATCGGCCTTGGCAATGCCACGGCCTCGGCGCAGACCGCAAAGAAGGTGGAGCGTAAAAAGCGCGTCCAGGTCCGCCCGGCAAGCACACGCAGCGGCACGAAGTACAACTTCGGTTCGCTGATCCGTGACACCAGCCGGGAAGGCTACGGCCCCAACGGCGGCCGCTAAGACCCGCTAAACAGAATATCGAACCCTGAGGTCCCGTATCGACGAACTCCCCTCTCCGTCGTGACCTCGGGAAAACAAGGAGCAGGCAGATCGCCCCTCACTGCCTGCTCCTTTTCTTTTTCGTCTATTGCGTCGTCAGTTATTGCGTCGGATCGTCCGACACCTTGACGACCAGCTTGCCAAAATTGCGTCCTTCCATCAGGCCCTGAAACGCCTCGACCGTGTTGTCGAGCCCCTCGACCATATCCTCCCGATACTTCAGGCTGCCGTCAGCGATCCATCCGGAAACATCGCGGTAGAAATCACGATAGCGGTCGTAGTGATCGAAGATGATCATGCCGTTGACCGAAAGCCGTTTTGTGAGGATCAGCCGCATGAGTCCCGGTACCATATCGGGGCCTTCGGGCGGCGCCGTCAGGTTGTACCAGGCGATCAGGCCGCAAACCGTGACACGGCCGTGCACGTTGAGCATGGGGAAAACGGTCTGCTGCACCTTGCCGCCGACATTGTCGAAATAGACATCGATGCCGTCCGGGCAGGCCTCCTTCAGGTCGTCGCGCAAACTGTCGGACCCATGGCTGACACAGGCGTCGTATCCGAGTTCGCTGACCGCGTAATCACACTTCTCCTGGGCACCCGCAACGCCGACGACACGCATGCCCTTGATCCGTCCGATCTGACCGACGACGGACCCGACCGCGCCGGTCGCTGCTGAAACGACCAGGGTTTCGCCTTCCTTCGGCTGTCCCTTGTCGAGCAGGCCCACATAAGCCGTCAGTCCGGGCATGCCCAAAACGCCAAGCGCGGTCGAAATCGGGGCACCAGTGGTCTCGACATGGCGAAGCGTGTCGGCGTCGAGAACCGCATGGGACTGCCAGCCGTTCATGCCTGCGACGATATCGCCGGGCTTGTACTTGTCCGACGTGCTCTCCAGGACCTCGGAGACCGCTTCGGCCGTAACCACGTCGCCCAGTTCCACAGACGGTGCGTAGGATTTCGCCTCGGCCATGCGCCCGCGCATGTAGGGATCGAGCGACAGGTATATGGTCCGGCACAGGACCTGGTTTTCACCCAGATCCGGCACCGGTTTCTCGCAGATGTTGAAGTCGGAGTCCTGCGGCATGCCGACCGGCCGCTTGATCAGTTCAACGCGCTTGCTCATGGTGGCCATCGGCCAGCTCCTTTACCTGATTTTGCTTGTTGGCCGACACTCTTACAGCAAAGCCTTCATCCGCCAAACGACTTTGCAGCGATCGCCGGGATTCGTAGAATGACCGTCTCAGGGGAGGACGGAACATGATCCGATCAGGCGCTGCCGCCGCAGTCTGCGCGTTTCTGGCGGCCGCGGAACCGGCCCGTGCTGCCGGTGATATCGAGCGCGGCCGCACGCTTGCCGAACAGCAGTGTTCACGCTGCCACGTCATCGGTGACTTCAACCGCATGGGTGGCATCGGCAGCACACCCTCGTTCCAGTTGCTGGTCAATGCGCTCAAGGACTTCGAGGACAGATTCAGGAGCTTCTTCGCCCGCCGCCCGCACCCCGCCTTCGTTACCGTGAAGGGGTACGCCCGGCTCAACGACCTGCCGGACAATGCGGCACCGATTGAAATCACCTATGAGCAGGTCGAGGACGTGCTGGCCTTCGCGAAGACACTCAAGAAGCAATAACCAAAACGCCGGAACAGATCAGTTGTCCTTGTCGTCTTCCACGTAGACCGGCGCCAGTTCCGGCATGTGTGGTGCCTGGGCGCTGATCGGCTGGTAGGGCTCGGTTTCCTCCTGTTCGACCGGATCGGTCTGGGTCAGACGGTAGGCCACGAAGGCGCCATAGGCGGCGGCAACGGCGACTGCCACATACATGAAGGCTTCGGGGCCGACGATCTGGACCAGCACGGTCGTAATGCCCGGCAGGACAAAACCGGAAACGGACCAGGCTACGAGGAGCGTACTCGACAATGACACGTAGTATTGCGGCTCCGCCCGGTCATTGGCATGCGCACTCGCGACCGCATAGATCGATTCCGTGGCGCCGCCCCAGATGGCGAACACGACGATCAGCATCAACAATCCGGTGCCGTTCAGCTGCGTGGCGAAACCGGCACTTGCGACGACAATCAGACACGCGGCGATCAGCACGTAACGCCGGTCCGTCCGGTCGGATATGGCGCCGAGCGGCAGCTGGATGCCGAGCATGCCGAACTGCATCAAGAACATGAGCAACGCAATGTCCTGCTGGCTGTAATTCGATGCGGCGGCGTAGACCGGCGCGAAACCCTGGACCAGCATGGTGAGCCCGCCAACGGCCAGCAGCCCGACGAGACCAACCGGAGAGATCTTCCAGACCGAACGGATGGCGATCGATACCGATTCCGGCGGCGGTGGTGTCTTCAGCCTGGTCAGGCCAACAGGAAGGATCGCGATCGTGCCGAAGAAAATCGCCACCAGCGGCGCCTGCTGGCCATCGATCGAAACGAATGTCAGCAGGAATGAGCCGATGCCTATGCAGATGACGTAGCTCATATAGAACGTGGCAATGACCTTGCCGCGCCATTCGTTCGGGCTGGCGTCGTTGAGCCAGCTCTGAGACACGACAAAGAGGCCGGCCGCCGCAAATCCGTAAAGGCCTCGGGACAACACCCACAGCATCGGGTTCGTGCCCAACGCAATGATCAGCACCGACAGGTTCACCACGGCGGCGAGCGATGCAAACACCCGGGCGTGGCCGACCCGACCGACAAGCCTGCCGGCGGCGAGACAGCCGATCAGGCTGCCAAAGGCCATCGCAGTAATGATCGCGCCCGCAACCCAGGGCGCAAAGCCGTCGGCCGCAAGCTTGATGGGGACATAGGTGAACAAGAGGCCGTTGCCGACGGCAAGCAAGGCCATCGACAAGATGACACTGGTCACCGCAAACGGCGGCGACGTTGTGACCGTCCTGCTCACGCCAGAACTCCCGAAACACGATATGGTGGAACGCCGCCGCGACGGCGGTCAGGGCTCAGCCCTTTCGCGCACGGTAAATCCGCGCCGGGCTTGCGTAAAGCGATATCGCAGCCTGTATTCCGGAAGCTGCAAGAGGAGTGTCGAGGGTATCAATCGCCCCCGTTGTCACCCATGCTGTTGTGTGTGCCGTCGCACATCGGAGAGTTGCCGGTGGCCTTGCAACCGCAGAACCAGACGTCGCCGGACTCCGTGGCCTGGAACATCACCGGCTGAATATCCGTGGTGGAGTGCGATCCGTCACAGAACGGCTGTTTCTGCGACCTTCCGCAGGCACACCAGAAGTAGCGTTTGCCCTCCTGCACGGTGACCTTGTAGGGCTCGAGTTGGGCGGCAATCGGTTCATTATCGGCCATGACGGCTCCCTTGCATTATTTTCAATCCGGCGGCCCGCGGCGAACACAGGCAGACTGCGCCCGAATTAAAGCGTCTCGGCAGCGCAACGTCCAACCGGAATGCGTTTGGTGAAGCCGCGTCAGGTTGTAACATGCGGCCTCTCATGGTTAGCGTACGCTATCAACCGGCTTTCGGATTGTCGCGACCGCCATTGCAGACACACCTGATTGCGCTGTTTCGGAGTTCGAGGAACCTTGCGTATCATTCTGATTTTTCCGCTGTTTCTTCTCGCGCTTGCCGCCGAAACGAAAGCTGCAAATCCGTCTGTACCGTCCTGGTTGCTGACCCTCAGTCGTGGCATCTGTGCGGCAGACACGATCGACGGTTATGCCGCGGCCGCGGGAAGCGCCGGGATAGACATCGCATCGCAGGACGTCATTCGCGCCAATGGCCCGGTGCGCGCAATCCGGCTGCAGGCCATCGACGGACGGACGGTCGATGTTCAGCAGCGCATACTGAACGGGACGCCGGCGGGCGGACGCATTGTCGTCAGCGGCAAAAACGCCGGGCGCAAAACTCTGTTCATGCAGACCGGCCCTGATTGCGAGCCGCTCCTGGTCAGGATTGTGGCGTTCGATGCGGATGGCCGGGCCGACGAACTGTTCAGCTTCAACGGCGCCAACCTGGAAGCGCTGCCACCGGAAAAGCTGAATCCGCCGGTGCCGACCGGCAAGGACCCGGGAGGCGTGGCCGTCGCAGTGGTGGACGCCGGCATTAATTACACGCTGCCGGCGTTTTCCGGCCGGCTTGCACGCGACAAATCAGGAAAATCCCTCGGCTACGATTTCCACGACAATGACGACCGGCCTTTTGACCTCGACCCGTCCCGGCCTGTCTATTTCCCGATCCGTCACGGCACCGCCGTCGCGAGCATTATCCTGCGCGAAGCGCCGGATGCCCGGCTGATCCCTATCCGGTTCCCTGCCCGTCAGCCGGACCGCTTTTCCGATGTGGTCGATCATGTGGCCAGGGGACCGGCGCGCATCGTCGCCATGCCGCTCGGAGGGTCAAGAGAGGCCGACTGGACGGCATTGGGCAGAGCCATCGAAAGCAGACCGGAGATCCTGTTCATCGTTTCGGCCGGCAATGACGGGCGCGACATCGATGTCCGGCCCATATTTCCGGCGGCATTCACGTCTGACAATGTCCTCACAGTGACATCAAGCGGCAGTCACGGGCGTCTGCCCCCGGATTCGAACTGGGGGGCTACGTCGGTCGACATCGCCGTGCCGGGCGAGCGCATCGATGTCATCGACCACCGCGGCGCCAGAGCGCGAGCGTCAGGAACAAGTTATGCCGTGCCGCGGGTTGCCGCCCTCGCCGCCCGGATCGCCGCCCGGCAGCCTGACTGGTCAGCAAAGCAGATCAAGGAAGAGATCCTCGGACTGGCGGTGCCACTGACGGACCGGGACAGACAGGTTCGTCACGGCTGGATCATCAATCCGGCAATCGAGTAAATATGGATTGACGGGACGTTGCCGAATTGCTCCTGACACGAGAAGCTGGTGTCATAACGACATCAACAGGTATCCCATGAACCGTATGGACACTCACCAGAATGCCGGTTCCACGGCATCAAATCGAGGCTGACCGGACGATGACAATCAAGCTCCTGGGGCTCCCGCAAGACAACAATTCCAGTTTCCTGGCGGGCCCGGCATTGGCACCCGCGCGCATACGCGAGGCGATTGTGAGCGACTCCGCAAACATGACCGCCGAACTGGGCATCGATCTGAGCCAATCCGGCTTGTGGGACGACGCGGGTGACGTGGCGCTGGACGATCTGAGCGGCGAGGCTGCTTTTGCGGCCATTCATGGCCGCGTACGCGAACTCCTGTCAGAAAACCACCATGTGCTGGGGTTGGGCGGTGATCATTCCGTCACCTACCCGGCGATCATCGCGCATGCGGAAGCTTACGGCGGCATCAGCATCCTGCACATCGATGCCCACTGCGATCTCTATGACAATTTTCAGGACAATCCCTACAGTCACGCATCGCCGTTTGCCCGCCTGATGGAAAGCGGCAAGATCAAGCGTCTCGTGCAGGTTGGCATCAGAACCCTGAATGCCCACCAAAAAGAGCAAGCTGACCGTTTTGGTGTGGAAGTCCACGAAATGCGGGATCTAACAAATCTGGATGCGATCTCTTTTGAAGGTCCCGTTTACCTCTCTCTCGATCTGGATGGTCTCGATCCGGCCTTTGCACCGGGGGTCTCGCATTTCGAGCCCGGCGGCCTGTCAACACGACAGGTGCTGACGCTCATTCAGACATTCGCGGGACGGCTGGTCGGCGGCGATGTTGTGGAACTGAATCCTCATCGCGATCCCTATGGCATGACCGCAATGGTCGCCGCGAAATGCGCAAAGGAAATAATGGCCCGAATTATCGTCGACAACAGCTCTGACGGCTGATCCGGCTATTGCCGCGGGGCGGGCGCACGACGGCGCGGCGGAGGGATATCGGCTTTCAGAAACCGCTCGGCGGCCTGAAGCTGCGCCGGATTGTACTTGCGGACCAGTTCGAGCCCCTGCTGAGCCAGCGCATCATCGCCCGCCCATTTGCCCGCCTGGATGGCAAACCGGGCAACAGACGGCTCCTCCGGCGCGACATCCACGAGGAACCGCAGATGCTCGATCTCATCCTTGTACCGACCGGCGATATGCAGAGCGATCACCAGCGTCAGCCGGCTGTTGATCGCGCTCGGATCGCGCTCCACCGCCCTTTCCGAAAGACTAATCGCCCGGTCGAAATGCCGGGCCCTGGCGAGCGCCTGCGCGGCCATGTCGAAGAGCTGCCGGTTGGCCGACGCCGTACAGCTGCCGAGAATCTCGTCGGCAAGCTCTTCAGCCATGGGACCGCGCGATCGCGCTTCCAGCCGTTCCATGCACAGACGGGTCGCCGCACCGATCGCCCTGTGTCGGCCGACGAATTCCGGACCGCTCATTTTCTCAAGCGCTTCGAGTTCACGGATGGGCATCGCCTCGAACCGCCCTTCCCCGCCCGAGGCAATCACGCCGACAAGGGCACCTGTTTCATCAACCAGCGCGCCGCCGCTGTTGCCGGGCTGGCTGTATGCAGTGTGATGCATCCTCGCGCGCGGACGATCGGCGGTCGGCACGAGCCTTTTGCCCGGCGGATAGGCGCGCACCGCCTTGCGCGTCTCGTCGGCGGCGACAGTGAAGTACGGGCCGTCGGAGACCGAAGCCGCACGCTTTACGGTCGGACCGGGCCCCAAATCCTCCGCTTCGATCAGAACCAGATCGCCGTCATAAGCCGTCGGCACCACCGTTCCGACCACCTGCCGCCCGTCCGTTGCCGTCAACCGGACGGTCTCCCTGTCAGCCACGGCATGCCTGTTGGTGACGAGCCTGGTCTCGGACAGACGCACGGCGCTGGCAAACGGCTCGAAGGACGAAAGCAGGAAAACGGCGTCGCGGACCGCGCAAACCGGCTCGGGCTGACGGCAGGCCGGCTGTGCCGAGGCCCCCATCGGCGCTGAAAACGTGCCACAAAGCAGACTCAAGACGATGATACGGAGCCACAAGTTTGACGCCATTTAGTCGTTTCCTTACCTCGCGTCGTGGATGCATGCACCCCGCGCACGCGCTAAAGTCGCAAACAGATACAAATCAGTTCGGAGAGTGGTGCGAATTATGAACAGACGGGAACGTCGGGCAGCCAATGCCGAAGGAGACCTCGATACGACGGCATTTCTCAAGGTTGCCGACAAATTCATAGACGTGGCTAATCGTGAAAACAGACGCATCAAGGCGACACAGCTCCATATGGCGTTTCTGTTCGGATCCGCTCGATACAGTGCCTTTGTCGCCAAGCAGATTCTCGATATCGAGGCGCACGAGGAATTCGTCGCCAAGATGACAAGCCAGTACGCGGATATGCTGCGGCAGCACCTCGCGGACGATACGCTCGGCGGCGATGCCGAGAACATGCCTTCCTGACGCCGGCCGGCATCAGATCTGCTCCTCAAGCAATCGGACTATTTCTTCGTGGCCGGCCATCCTCGCCGCCTCGACGGCTGTCCAGCCGTCGCTGGCCACGACGGACACCTTCGCGCCGGCATCAAGCAGACGGCGCACAATCCTTCGGTGGCCCGCATTTGCCGCCCACATCAGCGCCGTTGATCCGTCAGCGGCGTTAAGGGCATTCGGATCCGCCTTGCGCTTCAACAGCAGTTCGACGACCGCTTCGTTTCCGATGCCGCCGGCGATCATCAGCGCGGTCTTGCCGCGTGTACCCGGCAGATCCGGGTCCGCACCGGCTTCGAGCAGAGCGATGATCGCATTCTGACTCTGTGCCGCGGCCGCCTCGGCGATCGGCGCGATGCCGCCCGGCACGTCAGGTTTCACGCCGCGCTTGAGCAGTGCAGCAACTGTGGTGAAGTCGCCGTGTCTCGCGGCAATGCTGAGTGCCGTGCGGCCGTCGGTGCTGCGTGCGGCAAGATCACCACCGGTCCCGAGCATCAGTCCGATCTTCTTCGGATTGCCGGTTTCCGCCGCGATCATGAGGGCCGTCATGCCGTTCTTGTCGACGCCGTCCGTGCGCGCACCTGAAACCATGAGTTCGGAGATGATTTCCGCGGCCTGGGGCTTCCTGCTGGCGATCGCCCGCATCAGGGCGGTCCGTCCGTTTTTCGTGTCTACTGCGTCGATGTCGGCACCGCCTGCCGTCAGCGCCGCGATGATCGCGGGGTCCTTGCTGCGGGCCGCCACATGGAGCGCGGTCTGCCCTTCGCGCTTCTCGACGCGTTTGGGATCAGCGCCGGCATCAAGCAGGCGCTTAACGATTTCGGTGCGATCGCGATAGGCGGCTTCCATAAGCGGTGTCCAGCCTTCCGCATTGGCGGAATTGGGATCGGCGTCCCGCGCCAGAAGCACGCTCACGGCACTGCCTGCACCGGCCCCGGCGGCGACGATCAGGGCGGTATTGCCGTCCTTGCCCGGCGTGTCCGGGTCCATGCCTTTTTCGAGATAGTGCAAAAGCACGTCTATCCGATCGGCCGCAGCGCCGGCCAGGAAAACGTCTATGTCACGGGCATTTGCCGCATTCTGCTGAGCTACAGATTCGGGAACAACGGCAATCAGTCCGGCGCCGAGCGCCAAAACAAACACGAGCCGAACGAGCGCCGCCTGCAAGGCTCAGACCTCCTCAGTCGGATCGTCGATGTCATCTTCGTCAAGGTCTTCGACGTCCAGGTCATCGTCGGCCAGGCCTTCGACGTCGTCCGTTTCCGGGGGATCTTCAGCATCTTCGGCACCGGCATTATCAGCGACCTGCGCTGTCTGCTCTTCAGCGCCGTCAGCGGCCCCGGCGACCGCCTCCTCGTCCGCTTCATCCTCGTCGTCGAGCAGGTAGCCCTTGCCCACCTGATAGGCGCTCTTCAGGCCCTTGACCACGAGTGCGGCATCCGTGAAGTCCTCGTCATAATCGTTCAGGCCGTCGACATTGGCCAGGACCGGATTGGACCGCCAAAGCTGGCGCAGGGCGCGGCGGCGGATGACCTCCGGCACGTTGTCCTTCATGAACACAGTGAAATCGGAGTCATAGTCGAGCGCATCGATATCGATGTCGGCGATCTCCGGAGGAATCTCCTCGCCTGTTTCATCGCCCTCGGCGGCGGCGTCCGGATCGACAGCGGCAATCTCCTGCGCCGGTGCCGCGGCTTCGTCAACGAGCTCCGGTCGGGCAATCTCATTGTCTTCCGGATCGGGCGCCGTCTTGGCTTCGACCTTCCGCCGCGACCAGCGGTCCAGGAATTTTTCGTCCTCAGCCATCGTCATCTCTCGCGGTCGGACTCGGAATCCGCCCGTGGTTCTCGAAGATCGGATCCTTGCCGAACTTGTGATCCTCGATCTTGAGCTTGTCGCGCTTGCGCTTGATGAACTTCTCCTCGACGTGGTTTTCGCCGACGAAACTGCGCAACCAGTCCTCAAGGCCGTCCGGCATCGGCAGGGCTTCCACGATCTCCTCGCCGGAGTCCAGATAGTCCTGGGCCTCGAAAGGCGACACGGTCACAAGGTGCGGCTCCACCGGATAGTCCGCGTCATCGTCTTCGGCGTCCCGCAGCACCACGTAAATGGCGGGCATCTGATTGCCGAGGTTGACGATGTATCCTTCCGTCTCCTTGTGGTGCAGTTCGAGCGGCAAAGTCCCGGCATGGAACTGCGTCCAGTCTTCACCGGAACGCATCTCGCGCCAGTTCTCCTCGGGACCGGCGCCCGGAATCACGGCCACGGGCCGCCACGACCACTCCTGCCACGGATGGTCGATCTTGCGGCGTTCGACAACCACGCCGACGTCGATGGATTCGATTTTTGGCATAAAATCAAACATCTCCAGCCATTCAACGCAATTACAGCGCCCGGCGGAGGCTGCGTCAAACCACTATGCGAAATAGTGGATTGCACCGTCACCAAAGCCAAATAAAATCAACGGCAATAACAATTTCAAAGGGTTGAACGCGGTGAGACGGACTCCCGCGCCCCTGTTTCGGGAGAGAATTGCATGAAAATGGCCGGGCGTCGGGTGCTCGTCTGCAATTGCGAGCGCACCATGGAGCTTGACGGCAAGGCGCTGTGTGCCGCGCTCGGCGCCGAGGACGAGCCGCAGGTCCATACCCATCTTTGCCGCACCGAAGTTGCCACTTTCGGCAAGGCCCTCGATGGCGGCGAGCCGCTGCTTGTCGCCTGCACGCAGGAAGCCCCGCTGTTTCGGGAACTCGCCGAAGAGGCCGGCAAGACGGAGCTGCTGTCGTTCACCAACATCCGCGAGCGTGCGGGCTGGTCGGAACAGGGTGGCAAAGCCACGCCGAAGATCGCGGCCCTGATTGCGGAGGCCGGCATCGACATCACGCCAGCGGGCACGACGACGCTCAAATCCAACGGCGTATGCCTCGTCTACGGCGCCGGTCAGGAGGCG
Source organism: Hyphomicrobiales bacterium (assembly GCA_965198845.1). Taxonomy (GTDB): domain Bacteria; phylum Pseudomonadota; class Alphaproteobacteria; order Rhizobiales; family JAJFHC01; genus CBDAQD01. Next base: position 1,909,888 of record CBDAQD010000002.1, on the reverse strand, counting down.
GTTGACGCGGCACGGGCACTTTCCGGACGGCTCAGCGTAACGCTGATGCTCACGTCCGCGGACGACGTACTGCCCCCATCGATCGTTGATGTCCCGATCTATCGCGGCCGCATCGTCGAGGCGACCGGGCATTTCGGCGCTTTCGAGATCACCGTCGACGGTTACGCACCGGTTGTGCCCTCGTCGCGGTGCTCTCTCGACTTCATGATGGAACGGGACGGCGCGAAGTCGAACTGCGACCTCATCCTCGACCTGTCCGGCGGCGATCCGCTGTTTCCATCCCATACCCGCCGGGACGGTTACCTGCGCGCCGATCCGGCGTACCCGGCCGCGGTGGCAAACGCGATGTTCGAGATCACCGACCTCGTCGGCGAGTTCGAAAAGCCGCTCTATGTCACCTATGACGGCGAGATCTGCGCGCACTCGCGCAGCCAGAAGACGGGATGCACGGGCTGCCTCGACAACTGCCCGGCGTCGGCGGTCAGCCCGGCCGGCGATACGGTCACGATCGACCCGGTGCTGTGCGGCGGATGCGGCTCCTGTTCCGCGGTGTGTCCGACGGGCGCGGTCTCCTACGCGTATCCGGGCCGGACCGACGTCATCCGGCGCGCGCAGGTTTTGCTCGAAACCTTTGAAAACGCAGGAGGAAACACTCCCGTCCTGCTGGTCCATGACGAACGCCACGGCGCGGAGCTCATCGCTGCGTCGGCACGCATGGGCCGCGGCCTGCCGGCCAATGTGATCCCGTTTGCGGTCAATGAAGTGACGAGTATCGGCCACGACATCATGGCCGCCATGTTTGCATCCGGTGCGCAAGGGATTGTGGTCTTGGCCTCGCCCGAGAAACGTGACGAGCTGGACGGACTGGCAACGCAGACCGCCCTCACGAACGCGATCCTCAATGCGCTTGATTATGAAGGCGACGAGCGGGCAAGTCTGCTGGTTGAACAGGACCCGGACGCACTTGAAACCCGGCTTTATGACCTGCCGGCCGCCGCACCCATCAAGCGGCAGAAGTTCGAGGCCCTTGGCGGCAAGCGCGACATCGCCAGGACGGCAATCACGGCGCTCAACGACAATGCACCGGCGCCGAAGGAACAGATCGTGCTGCCGGAGGGTTCACCCTATGGCCGTATCAAGATCGATACCGATGGATGCACACTCTGTCTTGCCTGCGTCAGCGCCTGTCCGGCCAATGCGCTGCAGGACAATCCGGACCGCCCGCAGGTGCGCTTCGTGGAGCATGCCTGCGTGCAGTGCGGCCTGTGCCGCAACACCTGCCCGGAGAGCGTCATCACACTCGAACCCCGGCTCGACCTGACGCCGGCGGCCATGACGGCGTCCGTGCTCAACGAGGACGAGCCGTTCGAGTGCATCAGCTGCGGCAAGCCGTTCGGCACCAAAGGCACGGTGGAACATATCCTTGCCAAGCTCAGCGGCACGCACTCCATGTTCCAGGACTCCGAGTCGGCAAAGCTCATCCAGATGTGCGACGACTGCCGCATCGAGACCCAGGCCAACAGCAGCAATGATCCCTTCACCTACGGCGAGCGGCCGAAGGTCCGGACCACGGACGATTATCTCGCCGCCGAGGAAGCCGCGCGCTCGGGCAACAACGGCCAGGACGGCCTCAAGCCGGACGACTTCCTCATCGACGACGACTGAGGGAGGCGCAGCCCGTCTCCTCGTCCCGCAAATTTGATGCGGCCGGCATTGCTTTGACAATTCAAGGATTTCTCATACACCAGGGGAATGAATTACCTGCTCATTCCCCTAGCGGCATTTCTCGTCGCGCTGATCTGCGTCCGCTGGATCCACCCAATCAAATCGACATCGAAGGGTATACGCGGGAAGCTCGCCGATCTCGACATGATTGCGCAAATCCTCATGACCGCAAAACTTGGGGATCGAAGGCTGAGAATGGCGGTCGCCGGTCGTGTAACCTGGATGGATGTAATCTTTGACACCGATACCGCGCGTATTGAACTGCCCTTGGTGACGCAATCCCAACGCAAACACGGGGACCAGTTGCTGGAGCATCTGGTCAGACATGACGCCGGCGCCATCCGCAGAACTGAAGCCGACGATTATGGCGACGATCGTACGGTTCTGTGCGCTGAGATATGTGCGTCGCAATTGGAAATGGCCGACGTGCTGCGATCCATCTTTATGAAGGTCTTTGCAGTCGAGGATAGCCGCAGAATCGAATACACCGTCACCGCGTTCAGGAACGACCTTTATCTGGTAAGCGAACATCTTCGGCGACCGGATCTCCAGAACCCTGAAGCCCCCGTTGCAGCAACGTCATCGCAGATCGATCCAACCGAATGGGCCGGCAGGAGAAGCGGCTGCATCATCGGTGTTTTCGGTTCGCTTCTTCTGCCGGTCCCCGTCGTTGCAACGTATTACCTGTTCGGAGCGTGGGAAGCGGCGGCCGCATTCATAGCGCTTTCGATCGCGTTCTGGCCGATCCAGATTTGGTACAGGCAAGATCAGACTGGGCTCACAATCGATATCGGCATTTCACTCGTGACATATGCCCTGATGGCCGCATATCTGAGTTCAGGCAACTTGGTCTACTGGCAGATCGTTCCGACGGTGCTTTGCGGCCTGAGAATCGTTCAGATCGTTGTCTCGTTTTGTACGGCAGGCAAATGGCCGCTGTTCCCGAATTTCGACGCCAAGCCGTTCGCCGACATGAATAAATTCGTTGCCGTGAGTATGCTGGTTCTGCCCGTCGCCGCGGTCGCACTGCTTAACGAGCATCTCCGTGTTCACGCCTCTGTCGAAGTCTGGATCTGGTACTTCGCGTTCGTGAAGATGGAAATGATCATGGCAGTGACCTTATCGTTTATTCCCTTTGTACTTTGGCTGCACGGAAGGAATTTCGTCCTACCGATTGATCCTCTACCCGCTGGCGCCGGACGACTTCCTGATCGACGACGACTGAGGCGAGCCCCTTGAACGTCTCGCGGCAGCTCCCCATGTCGACAGGCAGGGCTCGTCAAGCCGTTCGCTCCGGTCGAGGGAACCGGAGCGGATGGTGCTGCGACAGGGGAAAATCATGCGCGCGGACAGTCCTGCGACCGGCGACGGCACTCTGCCGTCGGATTCGGTGCTATTTGAACTTTGCAAAAACGCGATCAGAGACTGGATCCGGAAGGACATCGAGAACCCGCCAGACGAAAACGACTGGCGGCTGCTGCGACGCCAGGACGGCGACCGATGCAGCATTCTGATCCTGGGTGCCGACGCCGTGCGGGATCACTTCAGCCTCTATGCCGAATGGGACGATGGCGAGCCCGAGATCAAGGCGATCAGCCACCAGAAACCGCGCATGCTGATCGAGAACCCGTGGCTTGGCGAGGGCCAGCACCTGCGCCCGGAGGTCGACGGCCTGTGCTGCTACGGACTGTTTGCGATCGCCTCCGAACTGGAGCCCGGCGCCGACGCCGTACGTTACGAGCGCCGCGGCGAACAACACGAGGTCGAGATCGATCCGGATACCGGTCGTTTCTTCATCGTGGACTGGCGCAGCAATGAGACGCTTAAGGGATACCAGGCTGTCCGCAAGAACGGCGAATGGGTGGATACCGTGACCCCCGGCTTCCCTTTCACGACGGAGTATGCCGCGGAAAGCTGGAACCTGGCATCGGAAACATTCGGCAGGCCGGAAAACAACCGGCATGACTGGATCGGATCAATATTCTTCGAACTCGAAGACGACGAGTTCGGCGACATGATCTTCACGCTGCTGCGCACGCTCGACGCAAACCGGCATCAGCAGGGGCTGGCATCGCTGGGTGCCGGCCCGATCTACGGATCGGGCCACTGGTTCTATGACCGGATCGAACAGGAACCTGACATTCCGCCGGAGAACCTCTACGAGGCCCTCATGCTGGAGCGGCCCGAGTTTCTTCCCGAAGACGTGGCGGAGCGTTACTTCGCGCTGATGAAGCAGCTCAATTCAACGATCAAACGGCACTGATGTCTCACAAACCTAACGTCTGAACATTCAGCCGTTTTCGCTCATATTCATACCGACTCGAACCTTCGCCGCCGCATCCAGATGCTCGGGGTCAGCGCGAAAGGTGGTAATCTCCACCCTTCGAATGCGGAACTGCACGGCGGCATCGGCAAAGCAATATGGACACCGGAGACCCCAAGACGCAGAGTGCGTCACCGCCGGACACCAACGCTTTGATCAAGAGGTTGAAGCAGGGTCTGATGACCGGTTCGCCGGACATCACAACCAATGCGTTAGGTGATCTTTTTGCGCTCGGATCGGCGGCGGTCAAACCTGTTCAATCCGAGCTTCGATCCCTCGACCTGAAAACCATCAACCGACCGGAGCTGATCGGGCTCGCCACGGGGCTCGCGACGATCCTTCACGACCTGGACGAGGACCTCTCGACTGATTTCCTCAACTCAGCGCTGCAGCAACAGCTCAATCCGGTCATTGCGGGCGCATTCCGGAGCATACTCAAGTTCAGCAAGTCGAATTTCCGGATGTCCCAATTCGGCGCGATAGAGATACTGGAGGATATGGGCATCGATGAAAGATACCGTGCCAGTGCCCACGTGACGCGCTGGCTTACCGGCCTTCCCGCGGCGGATGTTGCGGGCATTTCACGTATCTACATCATCAGCGAAGACTCAAATCAGGATTTCCTCGGACACTACCTGCCGTTCTTGTCCGTGATCACCGTTGCCTGGACCACATTGCTTCATCCATATGTTCCGCTGCAGTGGCTCTTACGCGTCGGCAACGAAATTACGTTCTATCACGAAGTCGGGCATCACCGGCATCAGCATTCGGAGTCGGGCCAAGTCCCCGAGCAAGAGAAAGAGGCAAACGACTACGCGAAGAAGCACATTCAGCGCGCGCATCCTCTTTTTTCCAAGGCTGTCAATTTCGCGAAGTCGCTGCTGGGCTCCGGCACCAAGTCGACCAGCTGACGATCCAATCCCGATATCGAAGAGAGCTGTCGGTGGCCCCGGTCATGCGCCGGTCGAACGTCTGACCGTAACATCCTCACGCGCCAGGAAATCCGGCAGGAGGTCAAGACCAAGGCCGGGACCGTCCGGGGGACGGATCATGCCGTCTTCGAGTGGCGGCAGGGCGGTCACGATATCGGCGTACCAGCCATAGTAGAAGGCGCGGACGACTTCCTGGATATGCACGTTGGGAATCGCGACCGACAAATGCGCTCCGATGGCAAGAGACAGCGGGCCCGTGCAGTCGTGGAAGGCAATCGGGAGGTCATGCGCTTCGGCCAGTGTCGCCACGCGGCGGGCCTCGCTGATGCCGCCGCTCCAGGCGGGGTCGAATATGACAAGCCCGACTGCTGACTGATCGACGAGGCGCTTGAATTCGGCAAGTCCGCTCAGCGTCTCGCCGACGCCGAAGGTGGCGCTGCTGGCGGCTGCCAGGTCCTGCAGACTCTCCACATATTCCAGCCGCAGAGGATCCTCGATCCACACGAGATCGAACGATTCAAGGGCCCGTGCGATCTGTTTCGCCGGCGTCAGGTGCCAGAGACCGTGCAGTTCCGCCATGATGTCCATGCGGTCGCCGACACGATCGCGGATGGCCTCGAACGGGGCCAGCGCCGTTTTCAGGTCTTCGGCGCCGATACGATGGCCGCCCGAGGCTTCGGCCGCGTAATCGAACGGCCAGATCTTCATGGCATCGATGCCCATGTCCAGCAGGCTTTCGGCGAGCGTCCCGGCATCGTTCAGGAAGGCATTCAGATCGTCGTATTGATCACTTGCTGAAATGCCGAAATTGCCGGTGCCCTGCCCCGCCGCATCGCGCACGTAATGTGTGCCGGCACAGGTGTTATAGACCCGGATCGACTCGCGGCAGCGGCCACCGAGCAGGTGATAGAGCGGCAGACCGGCTGCCCGGGCGGCAAGATCCCAAAGGGCGATGTCGACCGCGCCGTTGCCCCGCGCTTCCGCACCGCTGCCGGTGTAGCCGAGATAACCGCGAAGGCTCTGGCGGTGATCCTCGATATCCCGCGGATCTTTTCCGAGCAGCCGCGGTGCAACCCAGTCGTGGATGTGCTGTTCCACCGTTGCGGCCCCGAACCAGGTTCCGCCGAGACCAGTCACGCCCTCATCACTCTGAACGCCGACAAGCAGCAGGTTCGGGTGTTCGGCGCAGCGAACAGTCTCTATCGCGGAAATCTTCATATCAGCGTCCGCCTCAGTTCCGGGTCGCCGCATCGGGCGGGAACTGCGACGTGCAGAACGCCACGGCCCGTTCGGTGAAGGTGCTGAACTGCTCGTCGTTGATCAGGCCGTCGCTCTTCATCTTCTGCACCTGAGCCGTTCGCTCGTCGCGGCACTTCACGAATTCCGGGTTGAGACCGGCCTCTTCCGCCTTCTCTGGCGGAAACAGATCGTCGCGGTGATGATAGGCGATTACGGCGGATGCACACAGGATGACGGCGACGGCGACCAGGCGCGCAATGAGTGACGTATCCCCTGCCCGGCTCACGCCTCGCTCCCGAGCGGCAGGTTGGTGAGCAGGTTCTGGGGTTTCAGCTTCAGTTTCTTCGCACCGGTCATGGCCGCACCCAGATAGACCGGCTTGCCGCGCAGCGCCGGCTGCACCGCATTGCGGTCCTCGATCTTCATGGTGAAGAGCGCAATGATCCGCTGCATTTCCTCAAACGGCATCTCCCGCCCCTCGTAAAGGCCGTTGAGAATGCGCGTCGCCTCGGCATCAAGACCGATATGCCAGCTCCACTTCTCGTCGTCGATCCGCTGCATAGGCTGGACCCTGACCTGAATCTTGAGAAAATGACCGATCCAGGCTTCGATGACCCGGGCCAAGGCATCGAGCGCCGGCTGGGTGAACCGCAGATCGACAACGGTGTCGAACCGGTCGCTGCGCTCCCAGTAGATCTCCTTGTTGTCCTCGTCGAGCACATCGAGTTCGACCGATTTCATTGGTGTGCTGCTCTCGACCAGCAGTTGCCCCAGCCCGCCAAGGCCGCCGGATTCGGTGTACATCTCGACGATCTCGTCGTCGGCCAGCATGACACGGCCGTCGTCGGTGCTGACATTCTGGTCGCGGAAGAACAGTTCGGCAGCCCGCAAGCGGATTGGATCCCTCGCATCTTTCAGAATGTTCTTCAGGATGACATGCACCAGCTGGTCGACGAACACCGGCGGTACGTCGATGGGTCCGCGCACCATCTCAAGATAGGCACCTTCAACGGTGCCCGCCGTGACGAGGCGGTCGCGGAAACGCAGCACGACCCGGTAATTGTCACGGGCATCCGGATCGGCAAAGGCTTCCAGACGCGCCTCTTCGACCTTCATGAACGGATCGGCCATGAGAGCCTCGAACAGTGCGATTTCGTTGTCGCAGGACTCGTCGATCGGATGGACCTCGGGACGCGTCAGATAGGCCCGAATGAAATCAGGCGTGACCTTGAGCCAGCCGTCGTCATTCACCTCGAGCAGGTGAAACCCTGCCGATTTCCAGAATTCATGCATCGTCTTCAACCACGTCCCAGACGCGCGTGTGCACCGGTTTCGACGGCGACGTGATGATCCGGAATTCCTCGCGCACCTCGCCGTCCTCGTCGAGCACCCGGCGCAGGGTAAAGACCGTGTTGACCGGCTGATCCGCGCACAGGTCGAGGACAAAGGCCGTCTCTTCGCTGGCGGCAGCCTTTGCGGCATCGGTGTCCGGTGCGCCGTATTCCGAAACAAAGTGCTTGGACAGCAGACCAATCACCGACTCGTGTTCGTCATCGGTCATTTCGCCCACGGTCGCGAAGGTCGAGCGTCCAAACGAGGGCAGCCCGAGAAAACCGTTCGCAAAGGCCTGCCGGGTCTTGCCGGTCAGATGCTCGGACGTGATGCCTGAAAACGCAAACCCGCCGGACACGGCCCATTCGTCCGGTACGGCGGCCTTATCGAACACGGCCTCGTCGGACTCGTCAAAACGGATAACGCGGAGAAATTTCATATGTTACGCCCCGCCGGTCCCGCGTTCGGCGCACGCCAATACGTCCAGAGACGTGACCGATGCCGCGCCCTCGCCTTTCTCCGGCCGGTAGAGCAGGTTTCCAAGATCGTCGAGGCCGACAAACTTCCCCTTGTGCGCCTCACCGCCGTGCTCAAGGTCAACCTCTTCGTCGAGGGCCCTGTAGCGGCCGACCCAGTTTTCGTGGATCCCCTTGAAGCCCTCGTTTTCCCATTCATTGATCCAGACCAGGAAGTGCCGGCAGAAGGAATCAATGAGATCGGTGCGGGTGATGTCCATCCCGCCTTCTTCGTATAGCGAGGTGTTATCCGGATCGAGGCCGGGGTTCAGATCCTCAACGTCGCCGTGAATCTGCAGCTTGGCCGCAACGACCATCCAGTCCGGCACGTCAGTGCCTGCGACGTTCTCGGGCAGCGCGACACTCACACCACCGACACGCGCCCCATTGATCATGATGCCGCCGGGCCAGCGGTAGTAGATCCCGATCTCGGGTTCGGCGATGGCACCCAGTGCATCGCCCAGGGCAACCATGGCCGCAAACTGCATCTGCATCGCGCGTGCCGCCTCGACATCCGGTTCAAGCACAATGGCGACGCGGAAGCGCGCGGCATCGCGCGACCAAAAGGCGTCGCCGGCACCAGCCTCACCGGCGGATGCCTTCAACCGCGCGACGGCAAACGGATCGTCCTGTTCGTCGACGGGATTTCCGGTCAGCAACGGCGGGAATGTCGGATCAGCAAGATCCATCACGGATGCCCTCAGGACAGGTCGATCTCGCCTTCGACAACATGGTTGAGACCGATGTCGTCGCCCGTCAGCACGACCTTGACCGCGACCTTGCCGTCACTGCGCCCTGACTCCCGGACCGCCTTCTCGATCTGCTGCTGAGACGTCACGCCGACCTGCTTGAGAAACTTGCGCATCGACATGTTGAATTTTTCGTCGTCCATGGTTTTTCCTTTCAACGACCGCTATTGCACCGACGGAACCCCGTCGAGTGTGATGGTTATCTGCTTCAACTGATCGCCGCGAACGATTGATAAGTCAAGGGAATCGCCCGGCCTCAGGCGCCCCATCACACTCATGAAATCCGCAGCCTTGCGGATTCGCCGCCCGGCGGCTTCCACGATCCGGTCATCGACCTTGATACCGGCCTTTTCCGCAGCCGAACCCGTCCGCAATCCGATCACCCGCGCCGCAAGTCTTCCGGTCTCGCCGCGCCGCACCGCCGGTCCCAGCCTCAGTCCGGAAACGGCGCGGCTGACGCGCCCAGATGTCGCCAGATCATCGACGATCCGGCGGGCGAGAGGTGCTGCGACGGCGAAGTTAAGTCCCAGATTGCCGTCTGCCCGTCCGGTGAAGATACCCGAAATGATCCCGATCAGCGTGCCGTCGCGACGGACGAGTGCGCCGCCGGACATGCCCGGATTGATCGCGGCGTCGGTCTGCACAAAATCCTCGATGGCGTTGAAGCCGGCGCCGGCCTTGTGAACCGCCGACACGACGCCGCAGCTCATGGACAGTCCGAAGCCGAACGGATGGCCGAGCGCACAGACGTCTTCGCCGAAGTCAGCATCGCCGCTGAAACCCAGGGGCTCCAGATCCGCCTCGATACGCAGGATGGCCAGATCCGTGGCTCTGTCCCGGCCGGCAACGGTGGCATTCAGCACGACACCGTCATGAGTCCGCACCTGCACGGAGAGTGCCTTGTCGATGACATGCAGCGCGGTCACGATGGTCTGCCCGTCGAGCACCGCGACGCCCGAGCCCTCGACCTCCTTCGGCCGTTGTCCGCCGCGCGGCCACTCAGGCAGGACCGCCACCACCGAACGCGCGACAGCCTCCAGCGCTACCTGCGCCTCACGCGCTACGGCGGGAGGAGGCCAGACCAGAGAAACAGCGAGCGCCAGAATGCAGAGCCGGACCTTGATCCGGCACGCCAGCCTCAGGCAGTCAGTTGCCAATGGATGTATTCTGCGACGAGAAGACGCCCTGCGAGGACCAGTCATAATTGTCCAACGCATATTTGGCCCCAACCGATATCGCCGCAATGGCGACCAAACTGGCCAGAAAAGACTTCATTTCAGACTCCCCAAATTTATTGTGATGCCGGCGCGGTCGCGCGTTTCAGATAGGCGATCAGCGCCTCGCGTTCATCCGGGTTCTTGATCCGCTGAAGCGGCATCTTTGTCCCCGGCGTATAGTGTTCCGGCCCTTCGGTGAAAAGCGCGGCCACCGTTTTTTCGTTCCAGATGATATCAGACCCTGTCAGCGCGTCGGAATAGACATATCCGGGCACCGTACCCGCCCTTCGCCCGAACAGCCGATAGAGCGTCGGCCCTGCCCGGTTGGCCCCGTCAGCCTTCAGCGTATGGCAGACACTGCACTTGCGGGCAAACTGCAGCTCACCCGGGTCGACATCGCCGGCGACCTGGAAGCGGCGCGGAAACTCGCCCTTTGCCTGTTCGAACGGCTTTACGGGATCCATCTGCCAGTGAATGACGAAGTCATCGAGGCCGCCGTAGTAGAGCGACTTGCCGTCGGCGGCGAAGTCGATCGCCCAGACCGGGCCGTAGGGATTTTCGTGCTTGAACCTGACCTTCCAGTCGGCCGTCGACCAGACGCGTATCTTGCCGTCGGCGCCGCCGGTGGCAAACAAACCGTGTTTCTTCAAGAGGGCCGCAGACAGGACCGGGCCTTCGTGAATATCCAGCTTTTTGACGATTTCACCGGATTCGACGTCGAGCACGTTTACCGCACCATTGAGTGAGCCGAAGACGAGCCGCTCTCCGTCAGGCAGGGCGTGGAGCACGTTGATGCCCCATCCGAAATTCAGGGCGGGCCGGATCCGTTTTCCGGTCACTCCGTCCCACATCCAGATGACACCGTCGTATCCGCCGCTGTAGAGCGTCTTGCCATCGGGGGAGAATGCCACGGCGTTGACGTTGTTCTTGTGGCCGTTGAGAACCGGGCCGGCCTTCAGTTCATCGAGCCGCCAGAGCCGGACCGAGCGATCCCATGAAGCAGACACGGCCAGGCGACCATCCGGAGACACGGCGACGTCGACGATCTTGCCGGTGTGGCCGTTGAACCTGTGAACGAGCTTGTGCGTATCGAGGTTCCAGACGCCGACGGATCCGTCGTCGCCTCCGGAAATCGCCAGCTTTCCATCAGGCGTGAAGGCAGTCGCGTTGACCGCGCCGTCGTGATCGTCGAAGCGCTTGAGCAGAGCGGACTGCTCGCCGTCCAGAACCCAGAAAATCATGGAGTAGTCGAAGCTGCCGGTCAGGGCCCGGCTACCGTCGGGCGCGACGCTGACAGTCTTTACCGGACCGCCATGACCCTTCAGGTCGGCAGCCCTCGGTGCCGTCGATGCCAGGAAGAAAGACAGGAGAAGGCAGAACAAGGTGCCCGGCTGCAACGCGCGGACGTCTCGCCGGCTCAGACAGGCAGGGAACCGAATTGCCGAGGCGACCGATTTCATGCCGCAGATCTCATGATACGCCGGCGGAAACCCGGGGCACGCCGGCCCCGGGACAGGTCGCCGCCCTCCCTCACTATTCCGCAGGCTGCTTCGCCGCCTGAGCCTGTTCCTTCGCTTCCACTTCCTGGACCCAGATCGAGTGATGTTCGCGGGCCCAGTTCTTGTCCACCTCGCCACTGCCCATGGCGTCGAACGCACCCTCCATGCCGACCGAGCCGATATAGATGTGGGCAAGGATGACCACAATCAGGAACAGCGCGACGATGGCGTGCCAGAGCTGGTTCAGCTGCATCTCCTGCATCGGCGTAACCGCCGTCGGCAGGTTCAGACCGAAGTTGTTCAGGATCGCAAATGTGTCGGCGAACAGCGTGAACTGGAACGGGAACATAAGCGCGATGCCCGACATACTGATCGATACGCCGCCCAGGAAGACGAGCCAGAAGATGATCTTCTGCCCGGCGTTAAAGCGCCTGGATGGCGGGTGGCTGTGCTTGGAGAACATGCCGCCGGCCTTGAGCAGCCAGATCACGTCATGCCGGTTTGGAAAGTTGTCCTTGATCCAGGTGAGGAACACGATCGCCAGTCCGACCATGAAGGCAAAGCCGACATAGTTGTGGAGCAGCTTGCCGTAAGCGGTGATGGTGCCGAAGGCTTGCGCCCCGATCAGGTCAATCAGAAAGTACTTGCCGTACATCAGATTGAGACCGCTGACCGCAAGGATGATGAAGGAAATGGCCAGCAGCCAGTGTCCAAAACGTTCCAGGCTGTTGAAACGGGTGATCTTTTCGCCGCTGGGGCCGGCCTCGATGCGGATCTTTCCCCTGATCAGGAAGAACAGGGCCAGCAGAATCAGGATGCCGCCGAGACCCCAGACCCCGTAGGTCGACAGCGGGCCATTGCGGAATGCACGCCAGTTGTCGCCCTCAGACTGGATCATGACACCAGCCTGTTTGTCGGGAATCGACACATTGCCCTGGTTGCCCTTGCGGATTTCGCGCCAGAATGACGAGTCCGATGTCGATCCGTAGGGCTTCCCAGGCACTTCGCCGGCCTGCTGCGCGACGGCAACATCCGAAATGGTGACCGTTGCCGCCGACGTGGCCACAACGAGCAGTAGCGCCGTGGCGACCGCAAAAGCGGCCCGGCGCACCATAACCGTCCAATCCATCTGCGAGATCCCCTTCGTCATCGCGTCATCCGATCCCTAGTTGAAACTCTGCTGCTGACCGCGAAGCCGGAGCTGGTCCAGTTTCTGCTGATCAAGCTTCTGATCCGGCTTACCGCCGTACTCGCCCTTGGTGTAGGTGAGCGGCCGGTTCTGCTCGGCTTCGCGGCATCCGGCCAAGGCGAAGACAATCGCGCTGGCGGCCACGAACAGTGTGAAATTCTTCAAAACAGTCATCAAATCCAGGTCCACTTCTGACCCTGCGAACCAATCCCGCAACGGGTCCACCGAGGATTCTTGGCGTTACGCAACACGCGACGACCCGATGGCCGCCCCGTTTCCGCAAGCGCGACAAATCATTGCAACTGGTAAGAGCGCGGGGCGGCAAATATGCCGCCCCGCACGTTCCCGATACCGTTACGAGCCGCCGCCGGGATAGGCCCGGCCCCAGCCCCAGGCACCCGAGCCGAAGCCACGGGCCACCACGCGTTCGCGATAGATGTTGGAAACAACATCACCGTCGCCCGCGAGCAATGCCTTGGTCGAGCACATTTCCGCACAGAGCGGAAGCTTGCCCTCGCCGAGACGGTTGCGGCCGTACTTCTTGAACTCGTCGGCGGAATTATCCGCCTCCGGACCGCCGGCGCAGAAGGTGCACTTGTCCATCTTGCCCCGGGTTCCGAAGTTTCCGACCTGCGGGAATTGCGGCGCGCCGAACGGACACGCGTAGAAGCAATACCCACAACCGATGCACAGGTCCTTGGAATGCAGCACCACACCTTCATCGGTCTGGTAGAAGCAGTCCACGGGACAGACCGCCATGCAGGGCGCATCCGAACAATGCATGCAGGCCACAGAGATCGAACGCTCTCCGGGCTTGCCGTCATTGATCGTCACGACACGCCGGCGGTTGATCCCCCAAGGCACCTCATGCTCGTTCTTACACGCTGTGACGCATGCGTTGCACTCGATGCAGCGCTCCGCGTCACATAGGAATTTCATCCGTGCTCCCATTGCGTCTGCTCCTTATGCTTTCGAGATCTTGCAGAGAGTGGCTTTGGTCTCCTGCATGTTGGTGACCGAGTCGTAGCCGTAGGTCTGTGCCGTATTGGAGGCTTCGCCCAATACGTACGGATCAGCACCTTCCGGATACTTGTCGCGCAAGTCGACGCCCTGCATGTGCCCACCGAAGTGGAACGGCATGAAGGCGACACCCCGCCCGACGCGCTCGGTGACCATAGCCATGACCTTGACCTTGCCCTTCTCAGGGCCTTCCACCCAGACCTGCTCGCCGTTCTTGATTCCGAGGTCATTGGCATCGCCCGGATTAATCTCAACGAACATGTCCTGCTGGAGTTCGGCAAGCCACGGATTCGACCGCGACTCGTCACCGCCACCCTCGTACTCGACGAGGCGCCCGGATGTCAGAATGATCGGATAATCCTTGGAGAAATCCTGCTTCTGAATCGAGGCGTAGTAGGTCGGCAGACGGTACATCTGACGATCCTCGTAGGTGGCATACTTCGGCAGAAGATCACGACGGTTGGTGTAGAGCGGCTCGCGATGGAGCGGCACAGGATCCGGGAAGTTCCAGACCACGCACCGGGCCTTCGCATTGCCGAACGGAGCACAACCGTGCTTGATCGCGACCCTCTGGATGCCGCCCGAAAGGTCGGTCTTCCAGTTGGTCTTCTCACCGGCGACACCGTCGATCGCGGCCTTTTCTTCAGCCGTCAGGTCACCGTCCCAGCCAAGCTTCGTCAGCATGGCCATGGTGAACTCCGGATAGCCGTCCTTGATCTCCGATCCGACCGGATACGAGCCTTCGGCAAGAAGGTTCTCGCCTTCACGCTCGACACCGAAGCGGGCACGGAAGCACAGACCCCCTTCTGCGACAGGCTTGGACGTGTCGTAGAGGTTCGGTGTGCCGGTGTGACCCATTTCGGCCGTGCCCCAGCATGGCCACGGCAGACCGTAATACTCACCGTCGCAAGGACCGCCGTTGGCGCGCAACGTCGTCTTGTCGAAAGTGTGCTGGTTTGCCATGTGCTTCTTGAGGCGGTCCGGTGACTGGCCGGTGTAGCCGATCGTCCACATGCCCTTGTTGAACTCGAGGGTGGTGTCCTCGATATTCGGCTCGTCGTTCTCGACCTTGATGTTCTTGAACATCTCGTCCGCGAAGCCGAGCTTCTTGGCCAACTTGTACATGATGGTGTGATCAGGCAGCGACTCGAACAGCGGATCTACCACTTTCTCGCGCCACTGCAGCGACCGGTTGGACGCCGTCACGGAGCCGTGGGTCTCGAACTGCGTCGAGGCCGGCAGCAGATAGACGTTGTCTGTCCGCTCGTGCATCGCGGCCGTCATGGTCGGATACGGATCGATGACCACCAGAAGGTCGAGTTTCTTCATCGCCTTCTGCATTTCCGGCAACCGGGTCTGAGAGTTCGGGGCATGACCCCAGAACACCATCGCCTTGACGTTGTCGGTCTGGTCGATCTTGTCCTTGTCCTCGAGGACGCCGTCAATCCAGCGGGACACCGGAATGCCCTTGGAATGCATCATCTTCTCGGTCTCGAACCGGCCCTTGAGATAGTCGTAGGAGACATCCCAGACACGCGACCAGTGCGCCCATGAACCCTTCTTCAGGCCGTAGTAGCCGGGCAGCGTGTGCGAAAGCACGCCGAAGTCGGTCGCACCCTGCACGTTGTCGTGACCGCGGAAGATGTTGCAGCCGCCACCGGAGGCACCCATGTTGCCCAGCGCAAGCTGCAGAATGCAGTAAGCGCGGGTGTTATTGTTGCCGTTGGTGTGCTGCGTGCCGCCCATGCACCAGATCACGGTGCCGGGCTTGTTGTTGGCCATCGAACGGGCCACACGACGAAGCTGCGACGGCGGAACACCGGTGACCTTCTGGGTCTCTTCCGGATTCCACTTCTTCACTTCCTCACGGATCTGGTCCATGCCCCAGACGCGCTGGCGAATGAACTCCTTGTCCTCCCAGCCATTCTCGAAAATGTGCCAGAGGATGCCCCAGATCAGCGCCACGTCTGCGCCCGGACGGAACCGGACATATTCGGTGGCGTGTGCGGCAGTACGGGTGAAGCGCGGATCGAGAACGATCAGCTCGGCGTTGTTCTGCTCCTTCGCCTTCATCAGGTGAAGCAGGGACACCGGGTGCGCTTCGGCCGGGTTGCCGCCGATCAGGAAGATCGCGCGGGAATTGTGGATGTCGTTATAGGAGTTCGTCATCGCGCCGTAGCCCCAGGTGTTGGCAACACCCGCGACCGTGGTCGAGTGACAGATACGGGCCTGGTGGTCACCGTTGTTGGTGCCCCAGAACGCGTAGAACTTCCTGAACAGGTAGGCCTGCTCGTTATTGTGCTTCGCGGATCCGAGCCAGTACACCGAGTCGGGGCCCGAGGCCTTGCGGATCTCGAGCATCTTGTCGCCGATCTCGTTGATGGCGTCTTCCCACTTCATCCGCTGCCATTTGCCGCCGACCAGCTTGGTCGGATATTTCAGCCGGCGTTCGCCATGCGCGTGCTCACGCACCGCCGCACCCTTGGCGCAATGGGCGCCGAGGTTGAACGGGCTGTCGAATCCGGGCTCCTGGCCGAGCCAGACACCGCCGCTCACCTCAGCGAGCACGGTGCAACCGACCGAACAGTGGGTGCACACGGATTTCTTGATTTCCACCGCGCCGTCCGCAGTCTGGGCTTCAGCCTTCTGGACCATGCCGCCACTGACCGTGGCAGCAGCAGCCAGTCCGCCGACCGCAAGACCCGAACGTCGCAGGAATGTTCGCCTGTCAATGGCTCCGCCTGACAACTCCGTTAGGGCCGATGACAAACGGGGGCCTATCGCCACCCCGTCGGTCTTCTTCCTAAGCATTTTTCTCTCCTCAAAGTTTCTCTGCCTTCGGCTATCAAGAGAACGTTATGCCGAAAGCCTTTTTCCGAACGCACAAAGACGTCAAATGGCCGTGTCCCTAGAACCGTGCCGTGTTGTAGAACGTCTTCACGTGATCGGTCTCGCGATACGCCTTTCCGCCTTTCGACGGAGTTTCGCTCGCGTCCGCTTCAGTCCGGCCCAGAGCCAATGCGGCTCCGCCCGTCAGCGTGCCGACACCGGCAAGCTTCAGGAAGTTCCGGCGGTCAGCGGCTACCTTTTCGTCACGATCAGGCATGCTTTCCTCCTTGGTCTTCTATTGTGCACAAACACATCCCCTACTGACTTCCGGCGGCTTGCAATGCGGCAATCCGGCCGCGCCGCTCTCCTGGTTGCACCGGCCGATACGCAGGCCGGCTGGCGGATCAGTCCATCGTGAAGGCGACCTCCTCGATCTCCATGAATACGCGGCCGACCGATCCGAGTGCCGCGTAAAGGACAGAGGACTTCGCGCCCTCCAGGTCCCTGAAGAAATGCTTGGCCCATGATCCGACATGGGCTTCGAAAAACTGCTTCTGGTCGTCAAGCGAGGCGACCTCGCCGAAATTGCCCGTTATCAGCCCGCTCATCATCTCGAAGAGAGCGGCGATATGGTCTTCCGGCTCCTTGACCGTTTCCCGGCGTTCGATGCCGAGCCGCGACATGTCGTTGCGCAGGCGGGCCAAGGGCTTTTCGTGCAGGAAGCCGGTCAGGTAATAGGACCCGTAGGGCAGCAGCTCGCCGCGCCCCACACCGATGAAGAGGTCCTGGTATTCCTGCGAAATCTGTTCGGTAGAAGATCTGGACGCGATATGCGCGAAGGCCTGGATCGCCTTGCCGAGGTCGGAGTCGTCGCCGCTCATGCCGGCAGCAGCCTTCAGCTCGTCGCCGGACGGCGGCCGCGAAAGAAAGTGACCAAGAAGCCTGTACATGTGCGCCCGAAGCGCATCTTCTTCACTGGTTTCCAAGGTATGGACTGCCCCGGACGGGTTCATCCCGACGTCGTTCCTCCCAGAACATCTTGTGCCGGTGAATATTGAATTTCGTCCGAATCTCTACGGAGTTAGGACATTTTTTTCACCGCTTGGAATTAAACGCCCATTTTCAGCCCCCGGCAAGCCTAATGGCCCCGCCAGCCCGACGAATCCCATGATACGGAAAATCAACCCATCTCGCGGCGCAAACCCCTCGATCTAGGCACGCAAGCGCACTAGCTTGACCCAAGTCATGTACGGACCGGCCCGAACGGGCTACTGTGTCCGACAATTGTCGGGCGCTGAGGCAAAAAAGAGCCGTGGCGGCGTGACTTTAGGAAACCGGAAGCGTATCGCCATTCGCGCTGCAAGGCGATGCGGAACGGACCGGAAAGAGTGGACAGGGAGAGGCGTTTTGTCAGAGGAAACCGGCATTGAAACGGCTGGCGCCGGGAGCGTGCAGACGCCCATAGATGCTGCCGATCAGGGCAAAATGATCGATCCGTTCGGCCGCCATGTCAGCTATTTGCGCGTTTCCGTGACGGACCGGTGCGACTTCCGCTGTGTCTACTGCATGGCGGAAAACATGACGTTTCTGCCCAAGCGTGACCTGCTGACGCTCGAAGAACTCGACCGCCTGTGTTCGGCCTTTGTGGCCAAGGGTGTGCGGAAAATCCGCCTGACCGGCGGCGAGCCGCTGGTGCGCAAGAACGTTATGAGCCTGATCAGGAATCTGGGGCGCCACATCGAGTCCGGCGCCATGGATGAGCTTACCGTGACGACTAACGGCAGCCAGCTCACACGATTTGCCGACGAGCTCTACGACTGCGGTGTCCGGCGGATCAATGTTTCGCTCGACACGCTCGACCATGCCAAATTCCGTGCCATCACACGCTGGGGCGACTTCGCTCAGGTGATGGAAGGCATAGAAGCCGCCAAGAAGGCCGGATTGCGGGTCAAGATCAACGCCGTCGCGCTCAAGGGCTTCAACGACGACGAGATCGAGTCGATGATCGAATGGGCCCATGGCGGCGACATGGACATCACCCTGATCGAGACCATGCCAATGGGCGATATCGATGGCGACCGGACCGACCAGTATCTGCCGCTGTCTGTCGTCAGGGCTCGGCTGCTCGACCGCTGGAGCCTGGAGGATATCCCCTACAAGACCGGCGGCCCGGCACGCTACGTAACAGTCAAGGAGACCGGCGGGCGGCTCGGATTCATCACGCCGATGACCCATAATTTCTGCGAGTCGTGCAACCGGGTCCGCATCACCTGCACCGGCATGCTTTACATGTGTCTCGGCCAGGACGATTCAGCCGATCTGCGCGCGCCTCTGCGCGCCAGCGAGGGTGACGAACTCCTGAACGACTCCATCGACGAGGCCATTGGGCGCAAGCCGAAGGGCCATGATTTCGTGATCGACAGGCGGCGCAATGCACCGGCTGTTTCACGGCACATGTCCGTGACGGGCGGCTAGAACGCCCGGCGCCGGACGATCCGGGAAAACTGATTCAATTCAAATGGATCCGGCAGGTTCTTGAGCCGGTGTCGAGGGCCGGTTCTACTCGAAGACGATCTTCGGCGCCTGCTTCGCCGGGCCTGATTCCGCATCGGTAATCTGATCCCAGGCGGCCTTCGCAATGTCCCGGTAAATGCCGGCGTGCTCGGAATCCGGAAGCGATACGACGATCGGCTGTCCGCCGTCCGACCGCTTGCGCAATTCCATGTCGAGCGGCACTTCACCGAGGAACGGAACACCGAGCTTTTCCGCCTCTTCTCGCGCGCCGCCATGACCGAAGATTTCGGAACGATGGCCGCAGCTCGGGCAGGCGAAGTAACTCATGTTCTCGATGATTCCGAGCACGGGCACATCGACCTTGCGGAACATGTTCAGGCCCTTTCGGGCGTCGATCAGCGCCAGATCCTGAGGGGTCGAAACAATGATCGCGCCGGCCAGCGGCACCTGCTGGGCCATGGTCAGCTGGGCGTCGCCGGTTCCCGGCGGCATATCGACCACGAGGACGTCAAGATCGCCCCAGGCGACCTCGCGCAGCATCTGTGTCAGCGCCGACATGACCATCGGACCGCGCCAGATCATCGGAGTGTCGTCCTCGACCATGAAGCCCATGGACATGACCTTGACGCCGTATCCCTGCAGCGGGTTGAGCACACGGCCGTTGGCGGGCTGCGGCCTTCCCGTGACACCGAGCAGACGGGGCATGGACGGACCGTAGATGTCAGCGTCGAGAATGCCGACCGACAAGTCGTTGGCGGCAAATGCAAGCGCCAGGTTGACGGCAGTGGTGGATTTGCCAACGCCGCCCTTGCCGGAAGCCACCGCGATAATCGCCTTCACGCCGGGAACACCCGCAATCTGGCGCGGTGCGGCACCGGGCTGGTTTCCGCCCGCCATCGGCGGCGGCGGAGCCAGGTCTCCTGGGGGCGGCCCACTGCGTCCGGCAGGCGGAGCCGCCGGCGAACCGCCGCCTGCTCCGGGCTTCCGGTCGGCCGTCAGCGCAACCATCGCCTTTGCGACGCCGGGCACCTTGAGTGCCATCTGCTCTGCAGCCTGCCGCAGAGGTTCGAGCTCGCGCGCGCGCTCGGCATCGACGCTGAGCGAAAAGAACACACTGTCGCCATTGACCACGATGTCGGACACAAGCCCCAGGGAAACGATATCCCCTTCGAGATCAGGTCCCTTTACATTGCGCAACGCATCGAGGACGCCCTGCTTGTCGATTTCAGTCATTCAATGAAATTCCGCACATTTCGGTCCGTTCCGAACCGATTCTGGATCTGGCGCCGAACTTAAACGGGATCAAGCCCTTCGGGAAGTCTTCCGCCAACTTCCGCGGTGATCTCGTCGGCAATCGCCTTGACGTTCTCACCGAGCGTCGGCAGACGGCTCTCCGACATCCGGGCCGTGGGTCCGGAAACCGAAATGCCGGCCAGCGGTCTGCAGTGCTCATCGAATATCGCACTGGCGACGCATCGCAGACCAATGGCATTTTCCTCATCGTCGACCGCATAGCCCTGTTCGCGAATGGCAGGGAACGCCGAAATCAGTTCCGCCTCGCTGCCGACCGTTTTCATGGTCTCGCGATGCATTGCCGAGGCCCGTAAGAGATCGCGAACCTCGCGTTCTTCCATCCAGGCCATGATGGCCTTGCCGTTGCCGGAACAGTGCAGCGGCGCACGGCCGCCGGGGCCCGCTATGGCACGCATCATCTTCTGGCACTCGACCTGGGCCAGGAAGATCACCTCGTTGCGGTCCACAATGGCCAGGTTGACGGTTTCTCCGGATTCCTCCATGAGCCGGCGCATATATGGCCGGGCGATCGCCACAAGATCCCGCGAGCGCACATAGACCGAACCGACGTGAAAGGCCTGGACACCAATCAGCCAGACGCTTCTCTCGTTATCGAACCTGACGTAGCGCTCGTTCTGAAGCGTGGTCAGCAGCCGGTGAACGGTCGAAGTCGGCAGCGCTACAGTGTGTGCCAGATCGCTCAGTGTCAGGCCGTTAGCGCTCTCTGACAGCGTGTTGAGAATTCTGAGGGCGCGCGTCAGCGACTGAACCTGACCGGTTCCGCGAATTTGCAGCGGATCGGCTGAAACATTGCGTTTCCGCGCCTTTTTCGCCTTGCCCAGCGACACGACGTCGGACATCAAAAACTCCTATTGCAGAGGCCGGCTTCATCCCCGCAGACCGGCCGTCATATCCCCTTGAACCGTTTGCTGTGCGAGAAGCCCGGTTCTTCCACGATATGATATAGAGGAACGGAACTAAAATTCTCGTTTTCAGCACTAAAAATCAACTTCATTCCCATCGCAACGGGGTTTATCGCCGCATTCCCGACATGCCGCCGGCTCCGTCAGGGGCGAATCCGGCGGTCTCCCCGGTCATTTCGCGTCATCATCCTTCTTCTGCCCCGCACCCAGCCAGAAGTCGTAGGCCGCCATGAGAGAGACCACCACCACCACGATTATCAGGTCGATCTCCTTGACCCACCAGATGACGATGCCACTGAACACAATGAAACCGATGATGGCCAGCAGCGCGAGAATCCTGTCGACACCAGTCATGATTTTCTTATCCGATCCGCCATTCCGACATCATTCGTAGAAGCACGCTAGTCCTCCAGCGTACTGATTTCATTCCAAAGCCAATTGGCCGACCGCAAGAGCCTGCCGTCGTGCAATCGCGGTCCAACCACCTGTACGCCCACCGGCAGGCCGTTCGGTCCCTCGAGAAGCGGCAGGGATATCGACGGCGTCCCGCAGAGAGTCCACAGCGTGCAGAACGACGGGTCGCCGGTCGCACCCAGACCATGCGGCGCCTCCCCGGGCGCCGAGGGCGTCAGGATCGCGTCGTAGCGTTCGAAGATTTCCTCCAGCCCGGCATTCAGCACCTCGACCCAGTCGAGGGCGTCCATATAGTCGACGGCCGGAATCTGCCGTCCTTCCTCAATCAGGTCCCGCATGCGCTGGCTGAGCTGCGCTGCGCCGCGCTCGTGATAGCCGGCCAGATTCTTCGCCATGGTGGCGAACATGATCGTGTGATGCACATCGTGACCGGTGGCGAAAGGCGATGGCAGGTCGACGACATCGCAAGCGTCGCCGAGCGCATCCGCGAGTTCGTCAAAAGCTTCCCTGGTGGCATCCTCCGCCTTGTCCCATACCGGCGTGCGCACCATCGCGAAGCTGGGTTTGACCGGAGGATCACTCATCGCCGTCTCGCGAAGGCGCGGATGTGCGGTCAGCAGGCTGCCTTCGTCTCCGTCATCAAAACCGGCAACAACGTCGCCGATCAGCGCCACGTCCTCAACGGAACGGCCGTAGACGCCGAGCACGTCCAGTGGACCCGATGTCCGCAAGACGCCAGTCCGAGGGAGCAGCCCGAATGTAGGCTTGTACCCAAATATGCCGCAGAACGATGCCGGCCGGATCATGGACCCGTTCGTTTGCGTGCCCACAGCCAGCGGCAGTTGCGCGGAGGCCACCGCCGCCGCCGACCCGCTGGACGAGCCGCCGGGCGTATGGTCGCGATTGTGCGGATTCCGGGTCTTGCCCGGCTCGAAATAGGCGAGCTCGGTGGTCACCGTCTTGCCCATGATCAGAGCGCCCGCCTGCCGAAGACGCTGCACGATCACCGCATCCTCACGGGGACGACGCCCGGCATCCAGAACCGTACCGTTTTCGGTCGGCATGTCAGCCGTGTCGATGATGTCTTTCAGTCCGACAGGAAGCCCGTGTAGCGGGCCCAGCGGCAATCCGGCTTCTCTATGCCGGTCGAGAGCTTCCGCCTGGGCGCGGACGTGGCCGGGATCGAGATAGGCCCAGGCATCGATATCGCCATCGACCTCTTCGACGCGCGCCAGCATCGCCTCGGCCATATCGACCGCCGACACCTCTCCCGCTGCCAGCATACGGCCGGCTTCGGCGGCATTCTGAAGCGCCAGGTCGCTCATCGGCACGGCCTCAGGCTGTCGCTAACGGCCATAGAGCACCTCGGGCAGGTGGAGCGCTATTCCCGGGAACGTGTACAGCACCACCATCGCCAGGAAGATCATCGACAGGAACGGCATCACCCCCTTGAAGATCTGAACCAGTTGCACGTGCGGTGGAGAGACCCCCTTCAGATAGTAGGCCGCCATCGCCATGGGTGGAGTGAGGAACGACGTCTGCAGGTTCAAGGCGACCAGGATGCCGAAGAACAGCGGATCGATCCCGAAATGCGGCAGAAGCGGCAGGAAGATCGGGACGAAGATGATGATGATCTCCGACCATTCCAGCGGCCAGCCCAGCAGGAAGATGATCAGTTGTGCCATCAGAAGGAAGGCCAGCGGCGACAGATCCAGCCCGATCACGAAATCGCTGATCAGCTGCTCGCCGCCGAGATAAGAAAACACCGAGGAAAACGTCCAAGATCCCACGAACAGCCAGCACACCATGGCTGACGTTCTCACCGTGAGATAGACCGACTCCCTCAGACGCTCCCAGGTCAGGGCCCGGTAAGCGGCTGCAAGCAGCAGACCGCCAAGGGCACCGACCGATGCCGCCTCGGACGGCGTCGCAAGGCCGAACAGGATGGCGCCGAGAACGGAGAGAATGAGGAAGGCCAGCGGAAAGAACGACGTCAGGAGCATGAAGGCGATCCGGGCGCCCGAGATGTCCTCGATTTCATCATCCCTCGGCTTCGGCGCGAGGCTCGGATTCAGCCAGGCCCGGCCGACGACATAGGCCATGTAAAGACCGGCCAGAAGGAACCCGGGCAGGATTGCACCCGCATAGAGCTTGACGATCGATACGTTGGACGTCGCCGCATAGACGATCAGCATGATGCTCGGCGGGATCAGGATGCCGAGGCAGCCCCCGGCGCAGATGACGCCCGATGCGAAGCTGGTGTCGTAACGCGCCTTGAGCATCGCAGGAAAGGCCAGCATGCCCATCAGCGTGACGACAGCGCCGATAATACCCGTCGCGGTGGCGAACATTGCGCACGTGGCCAGGGCGGCGACAGCCATCGAGCCGGGCAGCCGCCGTGATGCGATGTAGAGCGTATGGAACAGGCGGCTGACTATGTTCGCCCGTTCAACGATATACCCCATGAACAGAAATAACGGGACCGCCGTCAGCACGTCGTTCGCCATCACCGAATAGGTCTGGTTGACGAACAGGTCGAAAATCCGGTTGTCGAACAGATGCCGCATCCGTTCGGCATCGAAATAGGCGTAGTAGCCGAATCCGACGGCCATCGCCATGAGCGTGAATGCAATCGGGAAACCGAGAAGAATGACGAGGATGAAAATCCCCAGCATCATCACCGCGACTTGAGGGTCTGTCATTGCTTGCTCTCCTGCTCGGGCGCGATGACATCGACCGCTTCGCTGCCATGATCGAGGATTTCCCGCTCATGTTCCTGGAGCAGCATGTCCTCCATCTCCTCAACATCTTCCATGTGTTTCGGCCATTCGTTCTCGCGAATGCAGATGATGCAGCGGAACACCTGTGCGATGCCCTGGATCAGAAGCAGTATCCCGGCAGCCGTGATGATGGTCTTGAATTGAAAAATCGGAACGTTGGCCGGGCTCATGACGGAAACTTCGAAATACCGCCACGAGCGGCTGGCATATTTCCAGCCGGCGAAAATGAGGGCCAACACACCGGGGAAGAAAAAGATGAAATACAGGACCAGCTCGACTTTCGCCTGTGTCCTCGGCGACCAGAGCCTGTAGATGAAGTCGCCACGGACGTGTCCGCCCCGCGACAGCGTGTACGCTCCGCCCATCATGAAGAGTGCGCCGTACATCATGTAGCTGATGTCGAACGCCCAGGAAGTCGGATCGCGCAGCACGTAACGAACGAACACCTCGTAGCCGACGCCGAACGTCATCACGAGGATGCACCACGCAAAAGCCTTGCCGAACCAGGCGGATACCTTGTCGGCAAAGAGTATGTAGGATTCCATTTCCCGCCCCGAAAAGCTGTGACCCAGGTGTCAGGGCGGCGCAAAGCGCGCCGCCCCGAACGTTTTAGCGCTAATCGTCCCTCAGGTCAGAAATTGATCTTGCCGGGGAAGTAGTGCTTGTAGGCCAGCTTGTAGTCTGCGGCGTTCATGAGGTCATAGAACGCAACGCGCTCGGACCAGGCTTTCTGGCTTTCCACCACTTTCTTGAAGAACGCGTCGCCGGTCAGCCCCTCGAGCACCTTGTCCCAGGACTCGAGCTGCGCCTTCATGATGGATTCATCAGTGCGGTAGACGTTTACGCCGTCTTCCTTGATCAGCTTCTGAAGGTCGGCCGAATACTTGTCCATGGCCAGGCCGTAGTTGGCCGTATTGGCGGCCTCGGCGGCATGCTCAAGGATGGCCTGATGCTCTTTCGGCAGGCTTTCGAACTTCGACTTGTTGAAGATGATCTCGAAGAACTCGGCCGCCTGATGATAGCTGCCCATGTGATAGTGCTTCGACACATCCTGTGCGCCGAACTGGCTGTCAGCGGTCGGGTTGTTGAACTCGAACGCCTCGATCACGCCGCGCTCCAGCGCCGGAACGATTTCGCCGCCCGGAAGCTGCGTCACCTTCAGGCCCATACCCTGCATGATATCCGTAGCCAGACCGACCGTCCGGTATTTCAGGCCCTGCATGTCGGCAGCGCCCTTGACGTGCTGCTTGAACCAGCCGAGCGGCTGGGTCGGCATCGGCATGGCAAAGAAGCCGACCAGGTCGAGGCCGAGAATCTTCTGCACGAGCTCCTGATAGAGGTCCTTGCCGCCACCAAAGTGGATCCAGGCCAGCACCTGCGACGCGTTGGCGCCAAACACCGGGCCGGTCCCGAACAGGGATGCGGCCTTGTTCTTGCCGTACCAGTACGCGGTCACCGTATGGGCGGCATCGAGAACGCCGTCATGGCAGGCGTCCTGGACCTGGAAGGCCTTAACGACTGCGCCGGCCGGCAGATAATCGATCTTGAGCCGGCCGCCTGACATCGCCTCGACACGCTCGACATACTGCTTGGCCATATCGGTGAAGATGGACTTTGCGCCCCAAGAGCCTTGCATTTTCAAGGTCGTGGTCTGGGCACGCGAAATTTGCGGCATGGCAACTGTGGCGGCGCCTGCCCCGGCGACGACAGCGCCGCCTTTCAGAAACTTGCGGCGTGATACTGCCGACTTAGTGGTTTTCGACATGTTTTCCTCCCTGGCTTTCCTTCGGAATCAGCCCCCTGGCAACCTCAATACTGCTTATGCGGCGGATCGGTAGCCGGCCGGGCCGCAGCGCTTTTTTCGTCGCTTTGACCGGCTCAGTCGACGGGTTCTGAATTCCTGTCTTCAGACCATCTGATTGTTCGCCCATGGCTTGGCAAGCGTCAAACGGCAGACTTATGAATTTGACGTGATTTTTTCCGGATCGGAAAGAAAATTTTCAGCCAAAGCCCTTAATTGATTGAGCTTTTCCCGCGATCCCACAATGTGGAATTTTTTCTCAAAAACAGCACCGAGGGCGCAAAGCGTCGACACGGCGGCCGACGCCAAGCCGGCGCCGTTTCAGGCTACCCGTTCATTTTTGGCCGAAATGCTTCCGGTCAGGCGGCGTCTTTTTTCGGGAGGTAGGGCGTCATCCAGCTCAGCCCTCCTTCCGTCTTGCCGGCGGGCCGGTATTCGCAACCGATCCAGCCCTCGTACCCGAGCCGGTCAATATGCGGCAGCAGGTAGTCGTAATTGATCTCGCCTGAACCCGGCTCGTGGCGGCCCGGAGCATCTGCAAGCTGCATATGCGCGATGCGCCGCAGGTTGTCCTCGATCGTGCAGCTCAGATCACCTTCCATGATCTGCATGTGATAGATGTCGTACTGCAGCCAAAGATTGGTCGATCCGACCTCATCCATAAGTGTCAGCGCATCTTTCGAGGTGCTCAGGTAGAACCCCGGCATATCGCGGGTATTGATCGGCTCGATAAGCAGCTTGATGCCAGCCTTGCCCAGTTCCTTCGCCGCAAACCGCAGATTTTCAACCAGTGTACGCCGGACAAGTTCCGGATCGGTGCCCCACGGCGTGATGCCCGACAGGCAATTAAGCTGGGGGCAGCCGAGTGCCTTGGCATAATCGATGGCGCGGCCGACACTCTGCTGGAATTCGCCGACCCGGGCGGGCAGACACGCCAGTCCGCGCTCTCCCGCGTCCCAGTCTCCGGCAGGCATGTTGTGCAACACAAGCGACAGCTTGTTTTGCTCAAGCTTTTCAGTGATCTGGTCGGGCTCATAGTCATAGGGGAAGAGAAACTCGACACCCGTGAATCCGGCCTTCGCCGCTGCCTCAAAGCGGTCGAGAAAATCGACCTCATTGAACAGCATCGTAAGATTGGCGTTAAAGCGCGGCATACATGCCCTCCAAACTAAACTTCAATCGCCCCAAAGCCCCAATGTGATTGCCCTTTGCTATAATACACCATGCAATTGCGATTTGCGCCAGACCGCAACCCACAGGAATTTGTCCTTTAGATTAACGTGCCGTTGGGCTGTTCGACACAGTGTTTCGCGGTTCGTTTGCCGCGATGTCGAGTGAAACCAGCTCTTCTCCGGATGGCAGCGGTGCCTTTCGGTTCCTGATCCAGGCCGCAATATCCTGCCAGACCCGTTCCCTCTGCTTATCCCGCAGAAGCATATGCCAGCCGTTTTTGTAGTGCACGAATCGGGTCGGCGAATTGAGCGCTCTCGCCACCTCGAACGTCGGATCTTCCGGCACAAGCTCGTCATTCTGGCCATAAAGATACAGCACCGGTGTCTTGATGACATTTGCCGCATCATGCGCTTCGTCCATCAGGGTCACCAGCCCGTAGACGGAGTCGATCCTGGTCTCCTTGATGACCAGGGGATCCGCGCCCAGCTTGCGCAACATGTCGATATTGTCGGATGGACGCACGCCAAGGCCGCGTCCGGTCGCAGTCATGGACGGAACCGAATGCGACGCAATCCAGAGCGCCGACTTGTAGAACGGATTCATGGCCCGCCAGCCCCAGACGGCCGGAGCGACCAGAATAGCGCCCGACGCTTCCGGAACGCCCTCCCCCGCCAGCGCCGACATCGCCACCGCACCGCCCATGCTCAAGCCCAGCAGATAGACGGGCACCTTGCCGTGACGGCGCCTGATCATCCGTGCAGTTGATCTGACATCGGAGACCAGAACCTCCGATCCGGCCCAGATCCCCGGCTTGTCCGTCTTGCCAAAGCCGCGCTGGTCATAGGCATAGACGGTGATTCCGCGCTTGCGGAACCACGGCGCGGACATGGCGAAGGCATTGGAGTAATCGTTGAAGCCGTGAAGTGCGAGAATGACCGCGCGCGTTCGCTTTGCCCGCCATGATCTGAGCGGCAGCCGCGCACCGTCGGCCATGACAACGGCGGCCTTCTCCAACCGCGGCTCTTCGGCCTGTTCCAGGAAACCCTGAATCGTCGGTGCACAACCAACGAGCCCCAGCAGGAGCACGACCGCAGCGAGACCCGCGGAGACTCTGCGCAGATCAGCCGACAAGACGAACCACCTCGGCACGCAGATGAGGAAGAAGCTCGTTCTCGAACCAGGGGTTCTTCCGAAGCCAGCCGTTGTTCCGCCAGGACGGATGCGGCAACGGTAGAACGGCAGGCTTTTCGGCAAGTGCAACGAAGTCCCGCCAGGCCGCAACAGTTTCGGTCAGATTCCCTCTCCTGAGGCCGCCGAGATGCCAAGCCTGGGCATACTGACCGATCACGAGCAGCAATTCGGCATTCGGCAAATGGGCGAAGACCTTGTCTCGCCACGCCGGCGCGCACTCCTTGCGCGGGGGCAAATCACCGCCCTTGGCATCCAGCCCCGGAAAACAGAACCCCATCGGGACGATTGCAATCCGGGATGTGTCGTAGAAGGTGTCCCTGTCGACATCCAGCCAGTCGCGGAGACGGTCGCCGCTCGGATCGTTGAACGGAATGCCTGTCTTGTGAACCCGGGTCCCGGGCGCCTGCCCTGCGATTACGAGGCGAGCTGTCTCTGCCGCACGCACAACTGGACGCGGCTCATGAGGCAAAGGCGGCTTGCCCTTTGCCGGTTCGTCCGCGCAAAGCCGGCATTGCTCTATGCGTCTCAGCAGCGAGTCGAGGTCGGTTCGGCCACTCTCGCGACCGGCGTGTTCAGAGATCGATGACAAGGCCGTCATGCGCCAATTCAACAATACTCGATGCCCTGTTCTCAAGCATGGACGGACCCATGTGCGTGAGAATCATCCGCTTCGCCTCCAGCAACGGGAGCTTAGAGACAATTGTGTCGTAATCCAGATGGTAAGGCGCCGTGCGGCTGTACATATAACACTCGCAAATGAACAGGTCGGCATCGCGGGAGATGTCGATCAGACCATCAACCCATTCGGTGTCACCGGAAAAGGCGACGATGCGCCCGTCGAGCTCGAGACGAAGCGCGAGAGATGGTGCGCCGGACGGATGGCTGACCTCCACGGTTCCAACCGTCATTCCGTCCACAACGGTATCCCGGCCGGCCGGCATCTCGACGATCTCCAGTCCGAAACGCCATTCGATCTCGCTCGAACCAGGAAACATCACCTCCATGGCGGCATCGATCCGCTCTGCCGTTCCCTCCGGCCCGGCGATGACGAGGTCGGAGGAACGGCGGCTGACAAATTGGGTATCGAGCAGCAGAAACGGGATGCCGCCAAAGTGATCTCCATGGAGGTGACTCAGGATCACCGTGGATATCGAATTGGGTTCTATTCCGCTCTTTCTCAGAGCGACGAGGGACGTCGCACCGAAGTCGATCAGAACGTCGCCACCGGACCGGGTGAGATGGAGACAGGTGTTGAACCGCCCGCCGCTTCCGAAGGCATCGCCGCTGCCGACAAATGTCAGTTTCATCGTCTCTTGCGCCTTTCGCGATCAGGCCGACGCGCTGGGCCGGGCCGCAACATCCTGGTGCCAGCGTCTGAAATTGACGCAGTCTTCCGGCACGTCGATCCGGGCAAAGCCTGCGAAGTCCGCCGCGCACAGGCCGGTGATGTCCGCAATTGTGAACCGATCTCCCGCGACAAACGGCCGATCCGCAAGTTCCGCATCCAGCCACCGGATCGCCTCTACCGTGCGTCCGCGATTGACCTCCCCCCATTCGCCGACCTGAGGTTTCTCCAGAACCGCCAGCCGGGGATGCAGATGCCGCATGCATTGTGCGATCGGCCAGAAGAGATGCAATTCCACATGGCGCTGCCACATCTCGACCAGGGCGCGGTCAAGAGGATCCACACCCATCAATGCCGGTTCGGGGTGGAGGTGTTCGAGATACCTGCAGATGGCAACCGTCTCGGCAATGGTCGTGCCGTCGTCAAGTTCGAGAACAGGCACCCGCTGCAGCGGGTTCACTTTGGTGAAGGCCTCAGAGCGATGTTCCTCGGCCAGGATATTGATGTTCTCGATCGGGACATCGACGCCTTTCTCGGCCAGAAAGATCCGGACCCGACGGGGATTCGGCGCGGTCTTGTCGTTGTAAAGCTTCATGGGTCTGACCCTTCTGTGCGATTCAGGTATCCGGCTCACCGTGGTTGCGAGGGGATATTGACCCGAGACGCTGGTCAAGGCAAAAACACCGCGCCCTCGTGACATCCCATCCTGAACAGATCAGCAAGGACATCAGTATGAGCATCCGTTTCGACGACAAGGTGGTGATCGTAACCGGCGCAGGTGGCGGCCTCGGCCGATCGCATGCACTGGAATTTGCGCGGCGCGGCGCCAAGGTCGTAGTGAACGATTTCGGCGGCTCCGTTGACGGAAGCGGCGCCTCTTCCACAGCCGCCGATGCGGTTGTCCGCGAAATCCAGGACGCCGGCGGCGAGGCCATTGCCAACGGATCGAGCGTAACGGACGAAGGGGGCGTCAAGGCCCTGGTCGACCAGACGATGGATCAGTTCGGCCGCATAGACGCCCTCGTGAACAATGCGGGCATCCTGCGCGACAAGTCGTTCCACAATATGCGTTCGGAGGACTTCGATGCAGTGGTCGAGGTCCACCTCACCGGGACGGCCCTGGTGACCAATGCGGTCTGGCCGATCATGCGCGAGCAGGCCTATGGCCGTGTCCTCGTGACGTCGTCGTCCAGCGGATTGTACGGCAATTTCGGCCAGGCCAATTACGGTACCGCGAAGATGGGCGTCGTCGGGCTCATCAACACGCTCAAGATCGAGGGCCAGAAGTACAACATCAATTGCAACGCCCTCGCCCCGGTCGCCTATACGCGCATGACGTCCGACCTGATGCCGCCGGAAGCCGAAAGCCTCATGGCACCGGAACGGGTAACCCCCGCAGTGATCTTTCTGTGCAGCGAAGATGCGCCGAACGGCGCGATTGTCGCGGCCGGCGCCGGGGCGTTCGCGAAGGTCGAGGTCGTCGAAAGCCATGGCGCATTTCTTGGCCACGACCCGACGGCGGAGGATGTTGCAAAGAACTGGGACAACATCAGCGACATGTCGGAGTCCAAAGCATTCTTCATGGGCGGCGAGCAGACCGGCAAGTTTTTCGAAATGGTTTCCAAAGGCCGCTAAGGTCAAAAAACTATAAAATATCAACGACTTTGATCATGCTTAATTAACCAGGCTTCGGAAACTCACGTTAAACTTATTCCGCCATAATCCCATCAAGAAAAACTAAAGCCGGGTCCGACAAGAGGCACAATCGGCGCAAAAGCGCTCGGGTCCGGTAAACGGGGTATGGCGGAATGAAATCCGGCGACGCACAAGTCTGCGGGTCAGACGTGGCGGCGAGGGGCGATACGCGACGCGATCCGATGCGCACGGCGCAACTGCATCTGACGGGTACAACCGCGGATGGAACGTTCTTCCGGCACGATCTGCTGACGCTTTATGTCAAGAATCAGCTGGGCGCTGCGCGTGCGTTGCCTGTTCTGGCCGGCATTGTGGCCTGTTCCAGCCTGATCTGGGTGCCGCCTGCCTACGCCGTCCTGTGGCTGTCGATCGTTCTGATAAGCCAGGGCATTATTCTACTCCTCTGTCAGAAGTTTGAACGTCTCGACGACAGGGCTGTCGACGTTGACGAATGGGGGCGCATTTTCGCGGCGGCCGAATTCTTCGCGGCAATCTGCTGGGCAATCCTGATCTTTGCATTCTGGGAAAGCCCCAACGCGGTCGAACAGGTCTACCTGATCGCCGTCCTCATGGTGGTGGCCTCCATCAAGATGGCGCTCGCCAGCCACTTCCTGCCGGTGGTTCACGCCGGCACGCTGCCGATTACGGCCGCCGTCATCGTGCGCTGTGTCGCCGATGGTGGCCC
Source organism: Hyphomicrobiales bacterium (assembly GCA_965198845.1). GTDB lineage: Bacteria > Pseudomonadota > Alphaproteobacteria > Rhizobiales > JAJFHC01 > CBDAQD01. The sequence goes on along the minus strand of CBDAQD010000002.1, from coordinate 1,877,505 downwards.
GCTGTTCATGTTTCTCGCCATCATGGCGGTCTGTGCCGAGATCTATTTCGTGCAACTCGTACGCAAGCTGAACGAAACGGCCCTGCGCATGCTGGAGTTCCGCGCCGAAAAGGACGCGCTCATCGCGGAACTCGAACAGGCAAAGGCCAAATCGGACGAAGCGCGGTATCGGGCTGAAAGTGCCAATCTCGCAAAGTCCCGGTTTCTCGCAACCGTAAGTCACGAGCTCAGGACGCCGCTCAATGCGATCACGGGTTTCTCGGAAGTGATGAAACGGGAGCTTCTCGGACGCCATGAGGTCGACGCCTACAAGGACTATTCCGACGATATCCATCGGAGTGGCGAGCACCTGCTGAGTCTGATCGATGAAATCCTCGACCTGTCGCGTATCGAGGCCGGCCGCTACACGCTCAAAGAGGCGCCTGTCCGCCTGTCCGCAATGATGTCGGACTGCCGCGATCTGCTGGCATTACGCGCCGACGAACGCAGTCTGAAGATTGTGGAGCACTTCCCGGCCGGCGTGCCCGATATTGCAGCCGATCCGGTGGCCGTCCGGCAGATCATCCTCAACCTGATGTCGAATGCCATCAAGTTCACACCCGAAGGCGGCACGATCACCCTTGCGGTCTATCGCTCCGGCGATGGCGGCGTAACACTGTCCGTCAAAGACAACGGACCGGGCATCCCCCGCGAAGAACTGCCGACTGTCCTGAGTTCGTTCGGCCAGGGATCGCTGGCGCAGCACAGGGCTGAAGCCGGCGCAGGCCTCGGCCTGCCGATTGTTCAGGGGCTGGCTGCGCTACATGACGCCGAATTCGAGCTCAAAAGCAATCCCGGAGAGGGTACGGAGGCCGTTGTTGCCTTTCCGCAGGCCCGTACAATCGTGCGGCCGGAAGAGACGGCCCTCACCGGAACCTGATGTTAGAGTGAGTTTGGGTACGATTACATCCAACAGAACCAGTTCAATCCGACCCAGACTCACTCTAGTCACCAGGCTTGTCACTCACTCCCGCCTCGGCGAAGGTCGCCATGCCGGAATGAACGGCAGCTGCCGTCTTGACCGTGGCGACGGCGAGTGCGGCACCCGACCCTTCACCCAGACGCATTCCCAGATCGAGAAGCGGCTTCTTGTCTATGCGCTCGAGCAGGCGTCCGTGAGCCGGTTCGGCGGACCGGTGAGCAGCCATGCAGTGATCGAGCGACTTCGGATCGAGCGCATGCAGAACCGCCGCGGCGGCGGTTGCAACATATCCGTCGATCAAAACCGGAATGCGCTCGAAGCGCGCGGCGATGATGGCACCGGCCATTGCCGCGACCTCCCGGCCACCGAGGCGTCTCAGCACCTCGAGCGGATCATCCAGTTGCCCCTCATTGAGCGCGATCGCCCTGGCGACGGCGTCAGCCTTGCGGGCAAGTCCCTCGTCGTCGACGCCAGTCCCGGGCCCGACCCAGTCCGCGGGCTCGCCGCCGTAAAGCCCGCAGCAGATCGCCGCAGCGACCGTTGTGTTGCCGATACCCATCTCGCCAATGCAGAGAAGATCCGTGCCGCCGGCGATCGCTTCCATGCCGAAGGCCATGGTCGCGGCACAGGTCGCCTCGTCCATCGCCGGCTCCCGGGTAATGTCGCCGGTCGGCAGTTCGAGAGCCAGTTCAAAGACCTTGAGGCCGATCTCGTTGGCCGAGCAGATCTGATTGACGGCAGCTCCGCCGGACGAGAAATTCGACACCATCTGCGCGGTGACGTCCTGCGGATAGGCCGAGACCCCCTGCCCCACGACGCCGTGATTGCCGGCAAAGATTGCGACAAGAGGCCGGAGGACCTGAGGCGGGTGGCGTCCCTGCCACATGGCCAGCCACTCGACAATCTCTTCCAGCCGGCCGAGCGATCCGGGCGGCTTGGTCAGGGTCGCCTCGCGGGCACGGGCGGCGTCGCGCGCATCAATGTCAGCGGCGGGCATCTGCGTGAACAGATTGCGGATGTCGTCGAAGGGCAAACCCGAGGCGGCGCTTTGCATCAAACTGCTTCTTGATCAGAAAACCATTGGGAACGATAAGGGAAGCGACATATAGCCGGTTTCCGGGGACCATGAAACGCCATTCGACCGGCTGATCGCGCGCCCCGAACGACGCTGGGAAGACCGTCGACGACAATGAGCCAGATTATGCGCGAATGGGTGGATGACACACGGGAGATGCTGATCTTCTTCAGCCGCCTGCCCGTGCCGCGCGCGACCGGCTCGCAGCACAACGACTTCAGCCTCGCATTGCGCGCTGCCCCGGTCGCTGGCGCAGTCATCGGAGTCGCGTCGGCAATCGTGCTTGCGATCTGCATGTTGATCGGACTGCCGCCGTTTGTGGCCGCGGCCGTGTGCGTTGCGGCCACGGTGGGTCTGACCGGCGCACTGCACGAAGATGCCCTTGCCGATGTCGCGGACGGTTTTGGCGGCGGCAGTTCACGTGAACGCAAACTGGAGATCATGCGTGACAGCGCAATCGGCAGTTTCGGTGTCTGCGCCCTGTGCCTGGCCCTTCTGATCCGCGTTACAGCGATCGGAGCGCTCGCCTCGACAGCAAGCGGGCTGTGGATCGCGGTCTTCGCCGTCATCGCCTCGGCCGTCGTTTCGCGGGGGGCGGGCGTGAGCGTGCTCGGCCTGCTCGGCCCGGCGCGCAGCGACGGACTTGGCCACATGGCGGGACGGCTACCAAAGGAAACGCTCACACAATTGATTTGCGCGGCAGCCGTGGTGGGAGGCATACCGCTGCTGCTTGGCACCGGCCTCTGGGCGACGATCGTCGCGCTCGCCTGCGCCGCCGCAGCAACCTGGGCGATGATCGCCCTCGCGCGCGACCAGATCGGCGGTCAGACCGGCGACGTGGCTGGTGCCACGCAGCAGGTCGTTGACTGCACGGTTCTGATAGCCATCTTGTCCGCAATCAGCCTATAAACGCTGTCGAGCGATTCACCGTACGGATAGCTGCTCACGAGATGATCGAATCCCCCTGCAAACAGCTCTGTTCACTGGACCCTGAGAGTCGGCAATGCGTCGGATGCGGGCGGCTTGCGTCCGAAATCGCGGGATGGCTTCAGCTCAGTGACGACGAAAAGCGTGCGGTGATCGCAGCGCTGCCCGGCCGGCTTGACGCCATGCGCGAGGCGCGGATCGCGCGGAATGCCGACCGGCGCGGCAGACAGTCGAGGCGGCGCCGTTCAACGACAACCACTTCCGGCGACGGAGCGCAGACATGCTGAGCTGGATCGGCCTCGGCATTCTGATCCTTACGGCGCTGGTGCTCGTCCTGATGGACGACCCCGGCGGAGCGATCGGGATCGGGAACGACGATTTTGCCCGGTTGATGAGCGGTGTCGCGCTTCTGATCGTGATTGGCGGATCCGTGTTCGCCGGACAGCGCGGCCGGGCCGGCGATGTGCTCAAGCAGGCGATCGTATGGCTCGGCATCGCACTTGTTCTAGTGGTTGTCTACAGCTACCGCACGGAATTCACGAACATGGGTAACCGCGTCATTGCGGAACTCTCGCCAGGCACGCCAAGGCCCCTTCAGCAGTCCGGGTCAGAGGCCCAGGAAGACGGCGTGGTTGCGATCCGGGCCGGGCCCGGCGGCCACTTCAATGTCGAGACTCTGGTCAACGGCCGCCATGTCCGGATGCTTGCCGATACCGGCGCCAGCACCGTCGTGTTGAGGAATTCCGACGCCCAAAGGATCGGCCTCGATCTCCAGAGCCTGCAGTTCACGATTCCCGTCAGCACGGCGAACGGAACGACATTCACCGCGCGTGTCACGCTCGACGAGGTCGACGTCGGCGGCATCACGGTCAACAACGTCACCGCACTGGTTTCCCAGCCGGGCGTGCTCGGCATCAGCCTGCTCGGCATGAGTTACCTCAAGCGGATCAGATCGTTCGAACTGTCAGGGCCGCAGTTGATCCTGCGTCAGTAGCCACCATCGGCAGCGTTTTGTTTCTTACCCGATACTCGCCAGGAGTTTCCCCATGTTCGTGAAACCGGTTGCCTTCCTTGAACCGAATACGGCTGACTTCGAGCGTCTGCCGCTGGTCAAGCCGACGGGCTTCAGGGAATACGATGCGCGCTGGCTGTTCGAGAAGGAGATAAACCTTCTGGGGATCCAGGCCCTGGGACGCGGCCTCGGCACACTGCTGCATCGCAAGGGCGTGGCTCCCGAGATCGTCGTCGGACACGACTTCCGCTACTATTCGGCGTCCATCAAGCTCTCGCTCATCACCGGCCTGCTGGCCAGCGGCTGTACCGTGCACGATATCGGCCTGGCCGTGACGCCCATGGCCTATTTCGCGCAGTTCGACCTCGATGTTCCGGCGGTCGCCATGGTAACGGCAAGCCATAACGACAATGGCTGGACTGGCGTCAAGATGGGCGCCGAGCGCCCTCTCACCTTCGGCCCCGACGACATGAGCGCCCTGAAAGAGATCGTGCTCGATGCGGCGTTCGAGGACCGCGAAGGTGGCCGGCTCGTTCAGGTGCCGGATATGGCCGAAAGGTACATGGCTGACCTGAGCGACCGCGTACCGGTGACACGCAACCTCAAAGTTGTGGCGGCGTGCGGCAACGGCACCGCTGGGCCGTTCGCGCCTGAGGTCCTGAAGCGGATCGGCTGCGAGGTCGTCCCTCTCGACTGCGAGCTCGATCACAGTTTCCCGAACTACAACCCGAACCCGGAAGACCTGAAGATGCTGCATGCACTTCGCGACAAGGTGCTCGAGGTGGGCGCGGATGTCGGTCTCGGGTTCGACGGCGACGGCGACCGCTGCGGCGTGGTGGACAATGAAGGCGAGGAAATTTTCGCCGACAAGGTGGGTGTCATGCTCGCGCGCGACATCTCGGCGCTGAACCGGGGCTGCCAGTTCGTCGTCGACGTGAAGTCGACCGGCCTGTTCCTCACCGACCCGGTCCTGAAGGAACACGAAGCGCGAACCGATTACTGGAAGACCGGGCACTCGTATATCAAGCGGCGCAGCCACGAGATCGGCGCGATCGTCGGTTTCGAGAAGAGCGGCCATTATTTCTTCAACGCACCGATCGGGCGTGGTTATGACGACGGACTGGTCTCGGCGCTGGCCATCTGCGACATGCTCGACCGCAATCCGTCGAAGTCGATGGCGGACCTGAGACGGGATCTGCCGAAGACCTGGGGGTCGCCGACCATGTCGCCGCACTGCCCCGACGAGACCAAATACGACGTCGTCGACAAGGTCGTCGCCCACTATCAGGGACTGGCCGGACGCGGCGAGCAGGTTGCGGGTCAGAACATCCGCGAACTCGTCACGGTCAACGGCGTCCGCGTGGTGCTCGCCGACGGCACATGGGGTCTCGTCCGGGCGTCATCCAACAAACCCGAGCTGGTGATCGTGGTCGAGAGCCCGACGTCCGAGGAAAACATGAAGGCGATGTTCAAGAACATCGACATGCACCTGTCCGACTATCCGGACGTCGGGGAATACAACCAGAAGATCTAGCGACTGCCGTTAACCGGACGGTTTAGCGTCCTCCCAGGGTTCAATCTCCGGGCAATGCTCAAAAAGGTGTGTGACAAACCCGGAGCCGGCTTCGGCATAAACATTGAAAACCGTAGTCGCGCCGGCCTCCTGCAGCGCTTCGACTTCATCTCCGAATTTGGCGATCACCGCGACGGTTCCGTCAAAGGACACCGCCTTAAGCTGCGCGAGCACATCGAGATTCGCGCTGTGGAGTGGCAGCGCCAGCATGACGACCTCCAGCGTGTGAGTGGCCTGCACCCTCTCCCAGAAGTCGGCGTCGCTCGGATCACCCAGGAGTACGTTGCGGCCCTGTTCCTGGTGCCGTCGTGCTGTAACCGGGTCGATGTCCACACCGACAACGGTGTCACCGAAGAGGTCGCGCATCTTGAGATAGGCCCCGGTTCCGATCCTTCCCATCCCGAGCACCGCAATTCTTGAACCGCCGACGTCAAGCACGCGGTCGTCGGGGATACGCTCCGCTGTCTGGAACCTCTTCCAGAACGCTTCGAAATGTTTGTAGAGCCTCTGGTCGAAGGCGTTGAGCGCGGCTGCAATCACAAAAGACAGTGATAGCGCGATCGCCAGCGCGATGAGCCACTCATTGCCGATCCACCCGTTGGCCACGCCGATCGCCGCGACAATGAGGCCGAACTCGCTGTAGTTGCTGAGATTCAGAGTCGCAAAGAGTGACGTGCGGGCACGCAGCCGGAACCTAGTCAGTAGACCGAAGAAGAATGCCGACTTGACGAATACGAACGGCGCCAGCACCGCGCCCACGACAACCGTTTCCACGGTCGGGGCGCCCGAGAGCCCGATGGACAGGAAGAAGCCGAGCAGGAACAGATCCTTGAAGCCCAGCATACTCTTGGCCAGTTCCTCGGCCTTGGGGTGCGTTGCGAACAGGACGCCGATGATCAGTGCACCGAGATCGCCCTTCAATCCGACCAACTCGAAGAGTTCGGCGCCTCCAAGGGCGAGGAGGAATCCGTAGAGCACCAGCAGTTCGCCGTGGCCCACACGTCTCAGAAGTTCGTGTAGGACCGGTCTCAATGGCACCAGCAGAACGACGAGCAGCGCCCAGGGCGACGGCAGCTTGCCGGTCGACGCGGCGAGGAAAACGACGGCGGCCAGGTCCTGCATGATCAGAATGCCGACGGCGATCCGTCCGTGGAGCGAGGTCATTTCACCCTTCTCTTCAAGCACCTTCACGACGAAAACGGTGCTGGAGAAGCTGAGAGCGAACGCGACAAGCATCGCACGGTAGAAATCCAGGCCGGAGATGAAGGGCACGCCGACGAGCGCAAGCGCGTAGATCGCAAAACCGAAGATCACGACCACGGCCGACGTATGCAGACCGGTTACCGCCCAGACCTGCGGCCGGGCGAGCGTTCGGAGGCTAAGTTTCAGGCCGACGACGAACAGAAGCAGCGTGATGCCGAGATCAGAAAGCTTGTCGAGAATGTCGCCACCGGTAACCCCCTGGGCATGGAGAATGAGTCCGGTTGCCAGGAACCCGACCAGAGGAGGAAGTCCGACAGCTCGCGACAGGAAGCCCAGCGTGAATGCGGCGGCGATCCAGACGACATCGCCGAGCGCAATGGCAATCCATTGAAAATCCATGGAGTTACCCGAAGACCGAGCGAATGCGCCGGCGGCAGACCGCGACGGCGATTGTACCGCTGCTCAATTCGACGGCAGCCTGAGAGATCATTGTCACCACCCCCTCCTCCACGAGTTGCTCTAACCGGCGGCTTCAGACCTAATTTGACCGTCTTAGCAGTGTCGCCGCAACCGCGACAATGCAGAACAAGACGCTGGAACGGACGTCCAGCATCTGAATTCATACGCGATTCGGTGTCGTGAGGCCCGTTCCGGAACGGACGGGAGCAGCATCACCGCCAACCTAACATCGATCGCAGCCATTTCTCGACTTCGAGGATCAGCAGAACGGAGATACCGACGGCGAAGATCTGAACGCCCTGCACCCAGGTCAACGGCCGTGTGTCGAAGAATTCAGCCATGACGGGAAGGTAGGTGAACACGAGCTGGAACACGATCACGGCAGCCACCGCGAGCAGGACCGCCGGCGTCCCAAGTATGCCCTGCCAGGTGAGTGACGGCGCCTTCAGATACCGTACGCTGAAAAGATAGACGACCTCCAGGACGACGAGCGTGTTGACGACGATGGTCCGCGCCTCCTCGATGCTCGCTCCCTGAGCCTGTGCCAGCGCGAACTTTCCGAACAGGGCTCCCAGGAACAGTAGCGAGACGAAGACCACCCGCCACACCAGAAATCCGGAGAGAATGGCCTCCCCGGCAGCGCGCGGCGGCCGGCGCATGATGTCCGGTTCGCCCGGTTCGAAGGCGAGCGCCAGTCCCAGCGTCACGGCCGTGATCATGTTGACCCACAGGATCTGCACCGGCGTGATCGGCAGAGTGAATCCAAGCAGAATCGCCGCAATCAGAACCAACGCCTCGCCACCACTGGTCGGCAAGATGAACAGGATCGCCTTCTTGAGGTTGTCATATACGGTCCGACCAGCCCGCACGGCCTCTGCAATGGTTGCGAAGTTGTCGTCGGCGAGCACCATCTCTGCCGCCTCCTTCGCCGCCTCGCTCCCACTCCGCCCCATGGCGACGCCGATATCGGCGCGTTTCAGCGCCGGCGCGTCGTTGACGCCGTCGCCGGTCATTGCAACGACCTCCCCCTCCGCCTGCAGGCCCATGACGAGGCGCAATTTGTGCTCGGGGCTGGTGCGTGCGAAGACGGACGTGTCGCGGACGCGGCGCCGGAGTGTTTCATCATCGAGTGAATCGATATCGTGGCCGGTCAGAACCGCCTCCGGATGTTCCAGGCCAAGCTGCCGCGCGATCGCCGTGGCGGTGCCGGCGTGATCACCGGTGATCATCTTGACGTGGATGCCTGCGGCCCGGCATTCCGCCACAGAGGCAACCGCCTCATCGCGTGGCGGGTCGATCAAGCCGAACAGACCGAGGAACGTGAGACCATTCTCGACATCACCGAAATTGAGGACCGTGTGTGACGCTCCGGTCGATTTCACAGCGACGCCCAGGATGCGCTGACCGCTCAACGCAATCTCATCGGCCTGCGCCTGCCAATAGGCCGCATCGAGCGGCACATCGTCATCGAAGTCTCTTTGACGAGCGCACATCTCCAGAATGCGTTCCGGAGCACCCTTCACATAAATGAAGCCATCACCGGTTTGGCTGTGATGGAGAGTGGCCATGAAGCGGTGCTCGGCATCGAACGGAATAACGTCGGTGCGGGGAAAGCGACCGGTCTCCGAGTCCTGATCGAGACCGGCCTTGCAGGCCACTGCGACCAAGGCGCCTTCCATTGGATCGCCTTCGATCGTCCATTCACCGTCCACTTCGTGCAGGCTTGCTTCGTTGCACAGAAGAGCCGACCGCGTGACCTCCTGCAGCAGCGGGAAATCGCGGATATCGACTTCGTGTCCATCCAGCGAGAAGCCGCCGTGCGGCGCGTAACCGGCACCGCTCACCGCAAACAAGCGTTTGGCGGTCGCGATTGATGCGACCGCCATTTCATTTCGCGTCAGCGTCCCGGTCTTGTCGGAGCAGATGACCGAGACCGATCCGAGCGTCTCGATCGCCGGCAGGCGACGAACGATGGCTTTGCGCCGCGCCATGTCCTGCACGCCAATTGCAAGAGTGATTGTCAGGATTGCCGGAAGCCCTTCGGGCACGGCCGCGACGGTGAGGCCGACGACCGCCATGAAAATCTCGGTGAAGCCGAGATCCCGGATAAGCAGACCGAAAGCCAGGACGAGTACCGCGAGGCCAAGTATGGCAACTGTCAGCAATCTGGCAAACTTGTCCATTTGCCGTGTCAGCGGCGTCTGGAGTGTCGTGACTTCAGACAGCATGCCGCTGATCCGGCCGATTTCGGTCTCGGTCCCGGTGGCAACAACGAGGCCCTTGCCCTGGCCGTAGGTTACGAGCGTGCCGCTGAAAGCCATCGACGTCCGGTCTCCGAGCGGCATCGCCTCGCCAACCGGCCCCGTGTGCTTTTCGACGGCGACCGACTCGCCGGTCAGCACAGCTTCGTTGATCCTGATGCTCCTGACATCGATGAGCCTGATGTCGGCAGGTGTGCGCTCACCGGCCTCCAGCAGCACAATGTCTCCCGGCACCAGGTCGCTGCCCGCAACCGTCCTGCGCTGTCCGCCGCGGATGACGCTTGCGCTGGGCGCCAGCATGTCTCGGATTGCCTCCAGAGCGTTTTCCGCCTTGCCTTCCTGGAGGAAGCCGATGATGGCATTGACAAGAACGACGGCAAGAATGACCTGGGCATCGATCCAGTGCCCCACCAGCGCGGTGACGACCGTGGCACCGATCAGCACATAGGTCAGGGCATCATGGAATTGGGCGAGAAACCTTAGCAGCGGTCCTCGCCGTTTCGGCGGCTGCAAGCGGTTGGGTCCAAATTCGTTGAGGCGTTCAACTGCCTGACTCTCCGTGAGGCCGTCCGGGGCGCTGTGCGCAGCCTCCAGAGCTTCACTTGCGGATAGCGTGTGCCAGGCGATGCCCCCTCTGATTTCGGCGGGCGAAAGTCCGGATTTCAGCGAGCAGGATTGATCCGTCTCGAACCTCTTGTTCATGGACTGGCGAGACCTTCGATCTGGGCGAGAGCACGGATGTCATCTTGAACAGCGAACCGGTCAGCGCGACTTGTTCTCCGGAACCCAGCCGGCGGGCTGGGTCGCGTGGGCGTTCACGAATGCCTCAAGGTCCTTGTGCGCGACCCGGAATTCGCGACCGAACCGGACAGCCCGCAACTGTCCGTCGTGAATCCAGGCCCGAATCGTGGCCTCGCTGACTTTCAGAAGTTCCGAAATCTCGTGTGTGGTCAGAAATGGTTTACTCAGCATCATTCAGTGACCTTTGGTCCAAAATGACGTCGCTAAGCATCGTTGAATGCAATGTAACCGTCATTGACACACATCAATGCCGCTCAGCCCGAAAGAACGCAACCTCCGGCCAGTTTACAGGATGTGGCATGCCCCTGTCAGTCACACTGATCCGGCAGAGAGCAGTGCCTTCAATTGGAGATTGCTGAATGAAAAGACTCTTGGTGGCGACGGACCTCTCGGCCCGTTCCGACAGGGCGCTCGACCGTGCGCTCGACCTGTCCCGGACGCTCAACGCTGAGTTGACCATCGTCCATGTGGTCGACGACGACCAGCCGGCATCGATGGCCGATGCGCAGAAATCGGCGGCGGAAGCCGCCATTCGAGATCACGTCGCCCGGATCGCGCCGGACGACAGCGACAGGATCACGACAGAGGTCGTCTTCGGCAAAGCCTATGTCGAGATCATCGAGCTTACGGAGAAGATCGGCGCCGAATTCATCGTGGTGGGGATGCGCCGGAATAATGGCGCCGGAGATTTGTTCCGTGGCACGACGGTCGAGCGCATCATCAGGGCCTCGACAGTACCGGTCCTGCTTGTCAGAGACCGCGCCGATACACCCTATGCCAATGTCATGGTGGGAGTCGATTTCTCGGTCTATTCGAGGCGCGCGGTCGAGTTTGCGGTCAGGCTGGTTCCGTCCGGAGCGTTTCGTCTGGTCCACGCCTACGACGTGCCGTTCAAGGGCTTCCTCTTCGGTCAGGATGCGCGCCGTGAAATCAGCAAGCAGCATGAGCAGCAGTTCAAGACGATGATCGACGAGGAGATGGCCACCTTCCTCGGCAGCGTCGAGGCAAAGCCGGCGAAGCTTGAACGGATCATGCAGATGGGCACCGTGCAGGAAGTCATCCAGGACCAGACCAGCCGGCTGAAACCCGACCTGCTCGTGATCGGCACGCACGGGCGGACCGGTGTCGCCCATGCATTCCTGGGCAGCATCGCCGAAGACCTGCTGCGGGATCCGCCGTGCGACGTTCTCGCCGTGAAGGCGTGGTAGGAAACCGGCGCGATCAGGAAACGCGGACGCGAAGACAGGCGATTTCCGCCTCCGGTGCCCTCGCCTCGCCGACAAGAAGATCAGGCGATTTCCGCCTCCGGTGCCCTCGCCTCGCCGACAAGAGCGGCCGCCTGTTCCACGATGCGCGCATCGGCACCCGGCCGGTGCGCGTTTTCGCTTAAGTGCCGGCGCCAGGCGCGCGCGCCGGGCACGCCCTGATAGAGTCCGAGGATATGCCGCGTGATGTGATTGAGCGGAACTCCCTCGGCCATGCGCCGCTCGATATAGGGAAGCAGTCCGTCAACGACCTCCGTCCTGGTGGGCGGCGTGCAACTGTCTCCGTAGAACCGCCGGTCGACATCGGCCAGCAGATAGGGATTCTGATAGGCCGCCCGGCCGAGCATGACGCCGTCGACCCGGGTCAGATGGTCTTCTGACGCATCCAGTGATGTGATGCCGCCGTTGATCACGATGGTCAGGTCCGGCCGGGCGGCTTTCAGCCGATAGACACGGTCGTAGTCGAGCGGCGGGATCTCCCGGTTCTCCTTCGGCGACAGCCCCTGCAGCCACGCCTTGCGGGCGTGGACGATAAACGTGTCGCAACCGGCGGACGAAACGGTCTCGACAAACCGGCCGAGATCCTCCTCGGCATCCTGATCGTCGATCCCGATCCGGCATTTGACCGTCACCGGAACGCCAACCGCTGCGCGCATGGCGCCGACGCAGTCAGTAACCAGCGCAGGCTCGGCCATGAGACAGGCGCCGAAGCGCCCGGTCTGCACCCGGTCGCTCGGGCAGCCGACATTGAGATTGATCTCGTCATAGCCGAAGTCGGCGGCAATCCGCGCGGCCTCGGCGAGCTGAGCCGGTTCGCTGCCGCCAAGCTGGGCGGCGACCGGGTGCTCCGCCGGGTCGAAACCAAGCAGCCGTTCGCGGTCGCCATGCATGACCGCATTGGCCGTCACCATCTCGGTGTAGAGCAGAGCCCGGCGCGTGATGAGCCGCAGGAAGAACCGGTCGTACCGGTCCGTCCAGTCCATCATGGGAGCTACAGAGAACATTTTTTCTTTTTTTTCAATAATTTATGATACATTTCAAAGAGGTCAAAGTAAGAACGATATGGCTAAATTTGGATCAATTTGTACGGATTTGCACCTCTTTTGATCTCTGAGTGTACGGAAATTGTACGGATCGGAAAAGGTGTACGGGTCGTGGCGACGATAGTCAAAACCAAAGAAGGTAGCTGGCGAGTTCTGGTGCGCCGGAAGGGCCAATATGCATCACGAACATTCTGCCTAAAGGGTCATGCAGAAGAGTGGGCGATCGAAACCGAACGTACGATAGATCTGGGTTGCGACACACCCTCCCGAAAACTTGGCATCCCAAAAACCTTCGCTGAATTGGTCGACTTGCACATCGCTGATCTGCTTGAGGTCGGCAAGCCCATACGCCGCTCTAAGCGGGCCGTTTTAGAAACTCTGAAGAACGACCCTGGCGCAACTCGCATTTCAAACCTAAACCGCGCCGCTTTGATCCGATATGGGAAGATGCGAGCAAAGCGAGATGCCGGCCCGGTCACACTTTCCATCGACCTTTCTTACATTGGCACAGTTCTCACTCATGCGGCAGCGGTCCACGGGATCAATACGAACACAGAGGACATACGTCTTGCGAGAGCGGCATTGACCAGGCTTGGATTGATTGGTCGGTCAAACGAACGGGATCGCCAGCCTACCGAAGACGAGCTCAATGCCCTGCTCGACTACTTCGACAACAAAACCAACATGATCATTCCCATGGGCCGCGTGATCCGCTTCGCGGTCGCCACGGCCATGAGGCTGGAAGAGATCTTCAAGATCGAATGGTGTGATGTCGATATGAAAAAACGAGTTGTGGTTGTTGAGGATCGTAAGGACCCTCGTCGCAAAGATGGGAACGACCAAAAAGTCCTGCTGCTGAACCTGACAGGCTTCGACGCCTGGCAACTTCTCCTGGAACAAAAGATCATCACAGGTGGTAAGGGTCGCGTGTTTCCTCATCATCACAAATCGGCGGGAACAGCATTTCTCCGCGGACGGCGAAAGCTGGGGATCAGAGATCTGCATTTTCATGACCTTCGGCACGAAGCCACCAGTAGGTTATTCGAAGCTGGCTTGACGATAGAAAAGGTCGCCTTGGTAACGGGACACAAGGATTGGAAAATGCTCAAGCGCTACACTCATCTAAGGCCTGAGGATCTTCATAAGCTCCAGACGACACCGCAAATGAGCGAAGAGGAACACCTCGCATCATTGATCGACGGTCGCTGACAGCATTGGTTGCAGGGGCACGCAACCAACGATATCAGCAGGGCCTTTTCCAAGCAGCGGCGTAGTGATCCAACCTGATCCAATTTCACTTCAACGGACGCTACTACGCGACGCATCTCACAGAACAAAAGAAGCCGGGGAGCTCGGATTTCTGCCGGGTAACGGCCGGGATCGAGCCGTCGGAGAGACGCTCCATTTCACGCGCATGATCACCCGAGCGAAAGCGCAGTTTTTGGCTTACATTGGCCAAGCCGACGAAGATCGGGCGAAAGCCTCGACCTCGATCCGGCACTCTATCATGCCGGGAAACACCTTCGGTCAATGCCAACTCCAGGGCACTGCCGCTATCGCTAAGGCTTGCGTATTGCGAGCTGGACTTGAGGCTACGAAGGACACCGATGCCAGCGTCTGCGACAACAAATTCGAAACAATTTTCATAGGCTGCGAAGGCGACATAGGCGCTCTCAACCGCCCTGCTATGCTTGATAATATTGTTGTAAAGCTCTACCACCGCGGCGACCAACTGAGCTGCCTCGGCCTTCTGAAACCCAGCGAATTCAGCTGCGCGGCGCGCTCGAATATAGAAATCAGTTTCCGCCGTTTCATCGTCCAAGAGCGCGCTGACGGCGACATAGCCGAGATGAATTCCACCCTCGCGATAATGCCGTCGGCCATTTGATTTGGCGTTCAAAATTGGCTGAAATCGCTCATCCACAAGCCAGCTCTGCGCGCCGTTTTCGATGGGCAAGATATGCGTCAGCTCGAGGAACGGGCCCAGCGAACACGTGGCGGCAGGCGGAAAATCTGCGAGCGCAACTTGCCCGCCGCGAACGGCGAGGCAGATATCGTCAACAAGATCGAAAGTCAGCGTTTCGATGGATCACCTCACGCCGCTTTCGAGAGATCGTCGCGGCCGCCATAGTACTTGGCTTTGAGGTAAAGCGCGCGCTCATAAAGATTGTGGGCGAATAGCGGATCAATCACTTCGCCGACCTTAGTGGGCGCTATCGCCCAGGCCAGCGCGTCGTTGTTCTTTCGCACCGCCCGCTGCCGTTTGATCGATTTCATGAAGCTAGTGGTCTCGATATAGACGACCTTGCGGAAGGATCTTCGCAAGGCCGGAATGACGTCCGGTGTGCCGTAGACAATGATGTCAAGATCGCGCCCGGCACCTTCTGCAAGACTTGCCAACTGATCGAGATGGAATCCCATCCGCGCCTTCCGGGCTGACCCCGTAGTAAACTCATATGCGAGGACGCGTACTTCCTCACGCGCCGCGATGAAGCGGCGCCAGCGCACAAAATCCTGTTCTGTCTGTCCGTTCGGATGAAGTGCACAGGGCAACCCAGCGGTCTGGAACTCAGAAAATAAGAGCCCGATCCGCTTCATGGTGTGCATGTCGTCATGGCGCGGATGGTCCAGGACGACACTGAAATTCGGAACTGTGACGAGTTTAATTCCGAGGCCAACCAACTGCTTAATTGTGGGAATGCGCCTATCAGCGAGCGCCCACCAAGGCTCGATCCTTGTGTCCTGATTAACACCAGTCAGCATGATTTCCGAATCCGGCCAAATATGAAACGCCGCACAGAGTTGCTCGCGCGTTTTGAACCGCAGTTTGCCGGTCGCATAGTTGACAAGGTCCGGCAGGCGCAAAGCGAAGAAATCGTGTTGGAGGGCGGAGGCCCGATTGCTTCCATGATAAACGAGCGGCACAACTTCTTGGCTAAAGCTGAGCGGCAGCACCGGAGCGCGGGGCATATTGCCCCGGGTCGGAAAACAGTTTCAGCCAATCGCGCTGCTGGGTTTTGCTTGCCATGGTCAGATGGCGGATGGTTTCCGCGTCGATATCCTCGTCCCGATAGGCCTCGCGGATTTTCGGCATCAGGTTGCCAAGCGCCAAGCGGCGTTTGACCATCAGCTCGGTGATGCCGAATGTCTGCGCGATGACGTCGACGGATTTTCCTTCCTTAGTCAGCCGCACGAACGTCTCGTGTTGAGTCATCTCCTCGGGGTCCAGCCGTGCAATGTTTTCCAGCACGGAGGCCTCCAAGGCGGCGGCATCGTCGCCCGCTTCCATGACCGCACACGGCAGCGGTTCGATCGAACCGACGTCGGCTTCGACCTCCTTGGCAGCGAAATAACGCCGCCGACCGGCGACGATTTCGAAAGTGTCATCCCCGCCATTGGGCCGGACCAGTAGCGGAACCAGAACGCCTCGCGCCTTCACGCTGGGCAGGATGTCGGAAACGTCGGGGGCCTTCTTGGCATGACGCATATTGACGGCGGCTTCTTTCAACTTGCCGAGTTCGATGTGTTGCAATTGCATGGGCTTGCTCCTTTCATTCAATGGGTGAAGGCCCCTTCCGGTGCGTCTTGCAGGAGGCTCGGGAGGGGTTGGATTGATCGCCGATTCCAGCGAATAGATCGGGATTTGCGGATGCCTGAACTTGGTCATGGCGCTCATCACCGCGACCAGAAGACATGAACGCACTCGAAGCCGAGTTCGATGGTGAACACATCGCCGTTGAATTCCATGTCGCGTGCGATGGCCCGGTAGTCGATGTAATTGGCAAGGTTCGCCGGGATCTCAGTGGTTTCCTCGGTCAGGTCTTGCGCAAAGTTGACAAGACTCTTGTGCTCGCCTGCGTATTCATCGAATGCCGCTGTCGCGTCATCGAGATCGCCGCCGAAATGCTGCAATAGTTTGCTGCCGAGTTCGCCGTGCTCCGCAATGAAGGCCGCCAGATCGACTATCGGCTGGATGCTTGAAAACTCTTCAATCTTCGCGCCTTCGAAGCCTTCGTGGTCGTGGATTGCCCATTCGTCGGCCAATGGGATTGGGGACGCCGAGAGCATCTCTGAGATTC
This sequence comes from Hyphomicrobiales bacterium, assembly GCA_965198845.1. Classification (GTDB taxonomy): domain Bacteria; phylum Pseudomonadota; class Alphaproteobacteria; order Rhizobiales; family JAJFHC01; genus CBDAQD01. The sequence goes on along the minus strand of CBDAQD010000002.1, from coordinate 1,860,846 downwards.
CCGCTTGGATGGCGTCGGCATCCTGATCGGCATCAATCCAGCGACCATGCAGCCGCCCATTGTTGTATGCGGCGAGACAAGCGACATAGATGCGTGGACCAACTTCGGTCCGGCTCCCGTGGTCTCGGCTAGTGCTGGTGTTGGCGTTTTCTGGTCCGGTCATGGCGGCTCTCTCCAAATCGCGCGTGCCTTTCCCCGGAAGGGAGGGGGGCCGGTAAGCGACTGGGAGCCACGCCGGATCAGGTGGAACGCAATTGCCTTGGTAGGAGGACAGACCCGACTAGGACGGACTAATGGCCAAGGCGGTTGCGGGCCGCCCCGGCGGGGCTACAAGGGAGTGTCCGGCCGACCCCCGCACCGGGAAAGGCTAAAATACGTCACCGCCCGAAGGGCGGTGTCCGTCTGCCGGACCAAAGGTCCGGCCCTGCGCCAGGGATGGAAGCCGAACGGCCGAGACCGCGTCAGCGGGCTCGGTCTACGACAGCCCGGTCCGCGAAGCGGAGGCGCCCTGATTGTCGATCTGCTTGTTCTGCTGCCACAGAACTTCGAGCGCCTGCCGCCTCTCGTGATCTTCTGTATTGGCCATCCACTCATAAAGCAAAGTGTTCAGGCGAACGGGAATGACTCCGTATTGCTTGATGCGGTCAAGACAAGGTTGCCAGCAGTCTTTCGAATATGCGAGGCTCAAATCAACGATCAAGTGCGTATCAAATGCATGAGTCTGAGCTTCAATGGCTGCTGCAGCGACGATGTCGTCCAACCAAAACCCGCCAATATAGAGCTGCGGTCGATTACCAGCATTGACTGCTGACAAAAGATCCTCGTTGGACCAGATGGAACGATCCCTTGCATAGGGAAACCGGCGAACGGCCCGCTTCTCGCAGGGTATCGAAAGCCACTGATCATCGGACGACACATCGACCGATACGGCATGGTTGCGCGGTATCAGGAGTTTGTTGGCCGCGGCGACCAGAAACCGAAAGCGCTGATTGACCTGATCGGCAAGACATTCCTCCAGTTGGTCCAAAAACAAGGTGAGCGGATCAACGAGTAAGACTTGGGAGGTCTCGGGCTTGGCCAACGCGGACATTGAATCATCTTCACGGACAAGCGCTGGCGAGTGTGCTTGGTGGAGCCCGCCCGCCGGCAAGTTGCGCCATCGTAAAGTCTAGAAAGTAGGTTGCTTTCCGCCATGGCTGTTGCACGTGCTTCATTTCGATAACTTCCTAAATTCCATCAGCAGAGACGATCGCGTCAGCGATCACAGCGATGCTTTTCTTGGAGTTCATCGATTTGTCGCGAATCCGCTTGTAGGCTTCTTCCTCAGTTATCGAGCGGCTTTGAGCGAGGATCTCGACAGCCTTTTCAATCGTTCGTCTCGCCTTGAGTGTCTCGTCGAGAGATTTGATGCGGCGCCTCAGCCGCGATTCATGCCTCGCTAAACTGATGGCGGTAGTCATGGCAGCGAGGACGCCGAAGCTTCTGATCGGCTTTGAAAGCACGCCATGGACATTCAGACGCTCAAGTTCGGCGAGGATTTGCGGTGTTTCAAAACTGATGATGGCGATCTTCGCAATGGTTTCGCTTGATGCCATCCACGACATCGCGCCTTCGTCATGAATACGGTTGACGAGAAAGAGCACGACGTCGACGTGGTCGGGCAGGATGGCCGGTGCCGGCCATACGCTGTCAACCCGGCATCCGATCCGTTTCAGGTGCGCCAGAAACATCTCCCGTTCAGCATCTTCTGGATGAATCACGAGTACCCTCATGCGCCGTAGGCGGCGCAACAGGTTCTCGTCTTCGATCGGGAGTTGCTCAATCATCCGGTCATCCGCTTGTTCACAGTGCGATCATAAGCGACCAGATAGGGATCCGGTGCGATGACGTTGCCACTCCGCCAGACGATACTGAAACTTCCATCAGCATTAGCACGCCCGACATAAGGGCGAAGCGTGAAGTGGTTCGTATCAATATCGAGAAAGATATCGCCGCCCGGCGCTTTGAAGACGGCGCCCGAGAGGGCCGCAAGGATGGCATCCGTATCTGGTTCGCTGCACTGACGCAAAGCCTCCGCAAGCATGTGGACCTGAGCGTAACAGACCTCACTATACACACCAGGGATGACGTCTTTCCCGAACTGCGCCTGGAATGACTCGACGAACCGGGTACTCGCGGGGTTGTTCAAACTTCCGAAGTACGGGGCAATGGACAGATGTCCTGCCCGAGCTTCTGGCTGAATCTTCGTCAGTTCGGATTCCGTCGTCGTTAGAGACGCGATCGGCAGATCACTGCCAGAAAGTCCGGCCTCGGAGAAAGTGTTGTAGAACGTGACACTGTCATTGCCGACGACCGTCGACACAATCACATCGATATCGGCATGGCCGAGACGTTTAAGTAGGGGTGCGAAGCGATTGCCGTCTGTACCGAACGGAAAATAGACTTCTTCTTCCACATGGCCGCCACTCTCCTGAAGGAACTCGTTGACAATCCGGTTGACTTCACGGGCATAAAGTGTGTCCGATCCGACGAGCGCAAATCTGTTTCCGTGGTTTGCGAAAATGTATTCCAGAAGAGGCAGGATCGCCTGGTTTGGCACGGCGCCGCCATAGATGACATTTGGTGAGTATTCGAACCCTTCATAGACTGAGGGATAGAACAGGACGCCGTTGAAGCGTTCGACGACTGGGAGGGCGGCTTTCCGGCTGCTCGATAGGCAACATCCGAAAATCGCAGGAACTCGGTGTTTAATCAACAACTCGGCCGCGAGTTCAGCGTATCGGTTATCGCTACCTTCTGGATTGAGCAGGATCGGCTCAAGTTTATGACCTGAAACACCGCCACCTGCGTTGATCTCCTCACAAGCCAAGAGAACGCCCTGAATATGGGCATTTTCCGAGACTGACATTGGTCCCGTTTGGGAGAAGAGAACGCCAATTTTTATGAATTCTTCGCTCATGCCGATCCATTCTTTCTTACGTTGTTTTCAAACCACTGTGCGATCGACAATAAACGCTCATCCTCTCCTGGCTTTCCCATCAACATTATACCGATAGGCAGGCCGTTTTGCGAATGCGCCAGTGGAAGCGTGATGCAGGGAAGGCCAGCGAGGTTCCCGAGCCAACAGAACCAAGTCATGCTGTCTTGCGTGGTGACTCGACGGCCGCCGAATTGCTGCCAGTCATCACCAGCCCGTGGGACAGTCACCGGGAGTGTCGGCAGCACGAGCGCATCCCATTCCGGCAAGTCTTTGAGCAGCAAAGAGAGAAAAGAGGCTCTGATCTGTTGTGCCCTCAGTAGTTCCACACCGGAGATTTGCATGCCGGCCTCCAAATGTGCGCGGGTAACGTCGGTGTACAGGCAAGGGTTTCGGTCAAGCTGTTCGGCATGATATGAAGATGCTTCGCAGTGGAGGATGGCCTCCCAGGCCGAAAAGTAGCTGGCGACGTCCCGCATTTCATACTGGGCAACGTCGACGCCCAAGCAACTCAGCGCATCATTGACTGCTGCACCGACCTCTTCACAGCGTTCCAATCCCTCTCCGACCAAACTGACAAGTTTCGGCCTCTCAACAACGGGAAGTTGCTTCATGGGAACCGAATTGGCCGTCGACGGATCGAGAGGATCGGCACCGAGAAAATAGGGCAGAAGAAGCAAAATATCTTCGAGTGATGGGGCCATTGGGCCCGGCGCATCCAGTGACCAACTAAGTGGCAACACGCCATGACGTGACGCCCGGCCGTAGCTGGGCTTGAACCCGTATAGCCCGCAGGCAGCAGAAGGGATGCGCACGGAGCCGCCTGTATCGCTGCCAAGCGCAGCTGAAACAATCCCCGCGGCAACGGCGGCGCCTGATCCACCGGAGCTGCCGCCGGTAATGTGATCTTCGTTAAGAGGATTGTGAGTGGGACCAATGCTTGACGTGGAGTTTGTCGCTCCATACGCCCACTCGTGCATATTGGTCTTACCAAAAATAACCGCGCCAGCGTTGCGAAGTCGCGCCACAATGGTCGCATCGATTCCATTGGGCTCCAACGGCATTGCCCTGGAGCAAGCCGTCGTCGGATAATCTACCGTGAGATAGTTATCCTTGATCGCTATCGGAACGCCATCGATTGGACTCAGCGGTGCGCCATTCCTCCTGCGTTGAGTCGCCGCCTCAGCCTGAGCCAACACCAATGGCCGATCAAGCGCAACGAAGGCATTCAAGCCCGCCTTGCCCTCAGCGCGATCCAAGGCGGTTTCAGCCAGGGAGGAAGCTGTCCGTTCACCTCCGGCCAAGGCGGCGACCTGATCCGAAAGGCTCTCAGGATTTTCTCGCATCGAGCACCTCCGGCAAAAATATATGAATGGGTTCAGACGGCTTCATATTCGGGTAGGATTTCAATCCCTCGCGGATACGTTTCAGAGTCTCTTCGATCCTTTTTTTCTGATCGGTGGTTAGCGCTGTGGTCTCGCTCATGTCAGACTCCTAGCAATTGCTGTTGAAGGGCTTTGTCCGCCAGGAGGCTGTCGCGATCGGTCTCCAATCGCACGGTTCCCTTTTCCATGACGTATGCGCGCTGTGCGATCGAAAGGCAGAAATCGAGGTCCTGCTCGGCCACCAGGATGGCAATGCCGCGCTCCTGATTGATGCGCTTCAGAATGCCCGCAATCTCGTCAATGATGGAGGGCTGGACGCCTTCCGTCGGTTCATCGAGTAACAGAATTCGCGGTTCGATCGCGAGCGCCCGTGCGAGGGCAAGAACTTGCTGTTGGCCGCCCGATAGCCCGCCGGCTAGATCATCGATCTTCGGCTGCAACAGCGGGAAGTCACCCATGGCCTGTTCGACAGCATGTTTACCGTCATGGCCATTGGACTCCGCTGCCACAGCGATGTTTTCCGACACGGTCATCCGCGGGAACACAAACCGGCCCTGAGGTACATAGCCTAGTCCCAGACGCGCGCGTTTTGCCGATGCGGCGGGCGCCTGATTGCCATCGATCTCGACCTCGCCGTTCATAGCGGGGATGAGGCCGGTGGCGTATCGCATCAAGGTCGATTTTCCGACACCGTTTCTGCCGAGCAAAGCAACGACTTCACCGCCTGCAACCTCAAGCGAGACATCTCGTATAATGACGGTTTTGCCGTAACCACCCGTCGCGTTCTTGATCTTAAACATGAACGCGCCTCCCCAAATAAATGTCGAGGACACGGTCATCCTTGCGGAGCGTGCTGATGTCGCCCTCGGCAAACACTTCACCTTGATGAAGTACGGTGACGTGCCCTTCCAGAGTACGGACGAACTCCATGTCGTGCTCGATTACGATCACGGTAGTGTGCTTGGCGAGTACGCGCACGAGCTTTGAAAGTTCGCGGGTTTCTTCGTTGGTCATACCTGCGGCTGGCTCATCCAGAAACACAACGCGCGGTGCCAGGCAAAGAACCATCCCGATATCGAGCCATTGTTGCTGGCCGTGGGAGAGTGCGGCCGCTTGTGCCTGTGCTTGCTGGTCGAGCCCCAACATATGCGAGATCTTGCTACTGATATCGCTTGCCTTCGACCGATCCCCGGTGCGCGAATAAGCAGCGATCCAGAGGTTTTCCAGGACAGGCAGATCACCGAATACCTGCGGTTTTTGGTTTTTGACCCCCATGCCGAGATGCACTCGGTCGAAGATCGGCGCTCTTGTCACATCGCGCTTACCGATAAGAACCTGACCGGCGTCGGGCGGGTAAATTCCGACGCAGGCCTTCAGGAATGAACTCTTGCCGGCACCGTTGGGACCGATAAGAGAAAACGGCTGGCCGGGCTCGAAATCCAAGGACACCTTGTCCACCGGTACGACGCCGCCGAACCGCTTGACCAATGCCTGTGTTTCGAGCTCTTTGGCAGGACCCGCTTGTCGCGCGGCGTCATCGAGAATGCTCTCCAGAATTTCAATATTGATCGCGACTTGGCTGGTGCTTCTTGCAGCGTCATTTGGATCTGGCAGCGTCTTGCGCCAAAGCCCATCAATGGCGCCCAGGATCCCATTTCTCAGGAACATTACAAGGACAACGAGGGCTAAGCCCAGGATCAATGTCGTCTGACCACCAACTGCCCCGCTACCGAGATAGAATGACAGGCCACCAATGGTGAGTGCCCCGACAAAGGGGCCCGCCAAGGTTCCGAGGCCTCCAACCAATACGTAGATCGGCACCAGCAGGGCCTCCTGAACGGAGAAGATCGACGGGTTGAGATAGTTGGCCCAGGCGCCGAACAACGCCCCGGCGACACCTGCGACCGCACCGGCATAGCCAAAGTTCAGTAGCTGATACTTGCGAACATCGTATCCGAGCAACTCTGTTTTCTGGCTATCCAATCGCACGCAATCGATGACATGCCCGAAAGTGCTCTGGTGGAGCCATCGTGTGACGAAATAGATGAGCGCTGCGATGATGACCGTGACAATGAAACCGCCGATTGGATCTAGTGCCTCCGCCTTCTCACCAAATCCAAGCACCATGCCGGGAATGTTGGACATGCCGTTGTCGCCACCGATCACGGCCTCCCCCACATCGGCTTTGAATGACTGCGTGACAGCCCAAAGCAAGAGCGTGAAAGTGTAAGACAGAATGGTGCTCTGAAGCGGCCCCATCCGCGCATAGAAGATGATCCAGCCGAGCGCGAAAGCGACGAGGCATCCAAATGCCGCCCCCGCGGGTAAGCTCCAGATGAGCGTGTTTCCTGTCGCTGGCGCCATGTTGATCGCAGCAACGCTACCGAAGTAGCCACCTAGGCCATAGAATGCGGTCTGACCCAGGCTCAAGAGACCGCCGCGGCCCCATACGATATCGAGACTCAGCCCCAAAAGCCCAAATATGATCCAGGAAGTAGCGACGTAAGCGAGATAAGGATCGATCAATCCGGAGAAGGTGAACGCCAACAACGTAGCGATTGCCGGAAAGACGAGACCGGCATGTTGGTGAAGCGTTTGAGTAATTCTCATGAGCGCCCCACTCACATTTTTCGTCGCCACTTGGCCGAAATGCCAAGTGGAAAGAGCCACAACAGGAGCGCCGTGATAACGAAGAAGAAGACGTCCCCCGCCACAGAAGTCAGGAAGCTTGCGGTGATCGAAGCGCCACCACCTAGTCCGATGGCTGTCAAAGCGCTTCCAGTCAGCGTGACCGGTCCCGCGACAACAACTGTCAAGAACGCCTTGATGACGAACGCAAAGCCCATAGAGGGAGTCGCTGGAACGATCGGGAGCAGAACGGCTCCGGCAAATCCGGCTAACCCACAGCCGATGGAAAAAGTTAGCGTGTTGACGCGCGAAGATTCGATGCCGATCGCGCGTGCCATCTCAGGTTCCTGGATTGATGCACGTGCCTTCCTGCCGTAGACCGTGCGCGTCATGAGGAAGTAGACGAAGGCCACCATCAAGATCGCCACGCCGATCATCAGCAAGGGGTAGCCAGCCAGACTGTAATCCCCGATTTTAATGCTGTATTGCGGCATGCCGATACCTGGGGTGACGGTACCGAAGATCAGAACAGCCAGCTGGTAGAAAGCGATGCTCAAGCCCCAAGTGGCGAGCATGGTGTCGAACATTCGCCCATAGAGCCTGCTGATTATGAGCACCTCGACCAGCGCTCCGATTGCCATCGTGACGATTACGGCAATCGGGATCGCAAGAATGTAAGGAACGCCAATCTGTGTTGCCGTCAGCGCCGCGTAGGCTCCGATCATCAAGAACTCGCCGTGGGCCAGGTTTATGACACCCATAAGCCCGAAGACGATGGCAAGCCCGATCGTCGCGATCAGAAGTATTGAGGCGCTGGATAGCGACGATAGTAAGACTGTCGCCAGGTAATCGAATTCCATACATTGTTCTCCCGCCAGGCGCACACCTGTGTCTCAGGTGCGCGCCGGGGTTTTCGTCTTAGTTTGCGGGAGTAAAGTGCTCTGCGAGGTCAGGATTGGCAATCAGATCGCATTTCTGATTTTCGTAGCTCGCGGGCACCGCTTCAAAGGTCTGGATGGTCTTGAAGCCGTGTTTGTCATCTCCTTCGACGATGTAGATGTTCTGCTCGAGATGATGTGAGGCGGGCGTAAGCTTGACGGTTCCGTTTGGAGCATCGAAACTCAAACCGCTCTCCAAAGCTGCGATGACGGCATCATTCTCGGCACTGCCAGCTTTCTTTACGGCCGCAGCCCAGAGATTGACCGCATTCCAAACATCGACGGCGACCGAAACAATCGGCGTATCGCTGCCGTATTTGGCCTGCCAGGCTTTCACAAACGCAGCGTTGGCGTCACCTTCGACGTGCTGGAAATATCCTTGGTTGGTGACAAGGCCCTCGCCTGCGGCCGGTGACACGACAACTTGCTGATTTCCTGATCCGTAGTTGGTCGAAACAACGCCAATCGAGTCTTTCAGACCGGCAGCCGCAAATTGCTCAAGAAAGCCTGTCTGATTGGCGCCGACAGGGAGCGCAACCACGAAGTCCGGCTTCGATGCCTGGATTTTCTGGATCGTGGGTGCATAGTCGGTGACGGTCAGAGCCAGGAAGTCCTCGCCCACAACCTCACCACCGTTCTGTTTGGCATATTCATGGACCCAGTGACCCGAGATCGTCCCGAAGTTGTAGTCGGGCGCCATGATGTAGATTTTCGGTCCGTATTTCTTGATGGCCCATTCGATCAAAACGGACAACTGCTGCGAAGCGGAGGAACCGGTGACAAATGTGTATTTGTCGCAGGCCCCGCCCTCATAGAGCGACGAGTAGAAATAGGGTGTCTTGGCCTTCCGGATGATCGGCCGGATAGCCTCGCGCGACGAGCTGGTTAAGCCGGCGAACAACACATCGATCTTGTCGCGCAGGATCGCGGTGTTTGCGAACTGCGTATATTTGCTGAGCTCTGATTGTGCGTCATAGGTAACGACTTCAACTGGCTTTCCGAGCAATCCGCCATCGGCGTTGATCTTCTCGATCGCCAATTCCAGCGCTTGGTTCTGCTGGATGCCATAGATGTTGAGCCCGCCGGTGAGGTCGAAGATCGCGCCGATCTTCGTATCTGCAAAGGCGGATGACGTTGCGAGTGCAACGGAGGCCAGCAGACTTAATGCGGTCAGTGACTTTTTCATAAGAGACGTTCCTCCCTGTTCGTGACATGAGCTGAACGTCTGCCAACGGAAACACCCTTTAGAAAAACACAAAGCGACCCGCCAAAGCATCTGTTCAGCAAAGTCGCTTCGATTTTCACGTGCACCGTTGCACGCGATTACGCTAATTCGCATCAGCTACGAATGTCAAGCCCCGCTGTTTCGCACTAACGTCCCAATTCAGGATTGAGGGTGGACCGACAAACATTGTCGTGTCGGCCTTAGCCTGGGCGGCTGGTCAAGAGCAGTCCGATGTTGTGAAGAGCTTCGTGGAGTTCATGCACCTGTTCATGGGCTCAGATCAGCCGCACATGATGAGGCAGGACTGACAGTTCTTGGCTCCAAACTCTGAGTGTGCGGCAGTACAAATTATCAATCCACTGGTAGATTTAGCTGCATTTCGTTCCGATGATCATTTCCTGCGCTTCAACAGACGAATAGATCCCGCAATATTACAGTTAATATCGATTTTCTCTTGCCAATCCAAGTTTTTGAAAAAATCTAAATATCACATCACCAAAAATTCTGTATTGATTTTTCACCGACAATTTCATTATTTTCACTAAATACTGTGGAATCTAATATTTGAGAAGCGATGGTTATTTGAATGGCGCGCCTGGTAGAGATCGCAGCGGAGCGGTATCAGCCCGATCCAAACTTTGTCTATGCGACAGACGCCAAAATTCGGGTTGATCAGCGCCAGCTTGCACTTTTTGTTGGACTAATCGCTCTCGATCTTCCCGCCGCGATGTTGTTCGGTTCGATGCTCGGTGCCTGCTTCTACGATTCCATCAGCCACTACTACTATGCTCAATTCTGGGGCGATGTTTTCGTTGGTGCACTTGTTTTCATCGGCGCGTTTTTGATCGCCTATCGCGGTGGCAATCCAGCCGAGAGTTTGTTAGCCACTCTGGCTGGGTTTTGCGCCTTCGGTGTGGCCGCCCTGCCGACTAGCGGACGTGGCTGCGCGCTGGAAGAATTCTCAGGTCGAGCGCTAGCCGATTTCGAACGGCGGGATAATGCTGACTTTGTCACTGTCGTGCCCGCAAGCGAAACCAATTCTTTTTTCGAGCTCTTCACAGACGCCAGCACTTGGCACTTTATCGCCGCTGCAGCCTTATTCGCTTTTCTCGCTTATTATGCCTTTCGGGTCTTTACACGCGTGAAAACGGATCAGCGTGATGAGCAAGGTGCGCCCAAGCCCGCGAAGCGTTTTCGTGACCGAATCTATATGATCTCAGGATTGTTGATATTGCTCAGCATGGCGGCTCTCGCAATCAATGCCTTGGTCAACTTTTCCGGCTGGGACGATCTGAACCTGACCTTTTGGTTCGAAGCCCTGGCCCTCTGGGCATTTGGTATCGGCTGGATGGTGAAAGGTCGTTGGTTCTTCGGTATCGACGTGCTTGACGAGGAAGATCGGCGCGATTTGGACACAACGAAAGCCTGATACGAACCGCAAAGGGTATGGGAGGGATAAAATGGCTGTAATCAAAAACCCTACTTACATGGAGCATATTCGTCACTTCTTCGAGGCTGAAGATCATGACTGCATGTTTTACCGTGGCAAGGATTATACGACCTTTCACGCGCTGAAAAACGCCGCCACCGAGGTTTTCTCCATCACTAAGCCCCCGAATGGCACCATGCCGAAACCACTTGCCAGGCGTTGGGATGAGGACAAGTCCCAATCTTTTCTGAATTGGATCCTTAATGAAACACCGCGCAGTGAACCGAAGCCCAAGACCCCTTCAACCGGCTCTGCGGATAGAGTCCGTAAATGCCTGTCGGAACTGAGCGACGATGAAGTCAAGCTAGTAACCAAGGCCTTTGAAGGCATGATGGCGCGGCCCATAACCGAGTCCGACAGCTACTTCAAGATTGCCGGCATTCACTGGTTTCCGAACCAGCCGCCGAATGATGCCTACTGCCAGCACCACACAGCCCATTACCACATGTGGCATAGGGCTTAATCTGCTGCAGTTCGAAGACGCCATGCGTACGGTGCCGGGATGCGAAGAAGTCACTCTGCCGTATTGGGATTTCTCGAAGAAGCTGCCCAATTGGATCAACAAAAAACCCTTCAAGAGCTACAAGCTGCAGGACGCGGTCCATCCGGCCTACCCGAAAGACCACCCCACCAAACGCCACACACCGAGCCAGATAGCAACCAACTTTAAGAATGAGGGTATTCTAGCGACAATAGAGGATGCCCTGACGAAATCAGGCTGGGAGGCGTTCAATGATGGAGTCGAAGGCACTCATGACAGTGCACATCCAGCCTGCGGACCAAGTCTGGCTCACCCCGACATCGCCTCGTTCGACCCCCTATTCTGGTTCTTCCATGCCAATTGGGACAGGCTATGGTGGCGCTGGCAACAGATCATGCAGGCCACGACCCTGTGGACCTATCGATCCACGTTTACAGACCCTTCTACCGGCCTGTTCTTCACCGCCCCGCTCAACAAAATGCGACCGAACTTCATGACGGGCCGACAAAACCATCGATCTCAACGCGCTGGGGGTGACCTATACCCAGCCGACGGCGCCTGCTCCATTGATCGTCGCCGAAAGCTTTGGGAGCCTGGTCGCGGCACGGGGGTTCACCGCGGCATCCGAATCCATAATGTCGGTGCGTGTGCGCGACATCGATAGGCTGACGATCCCGGGTTCCTTCCGGGTCGAACTGATCGCGAACGGCAAGCCGATCGCTCAGCGCAGCTTCTTTCAATCCACTGAGCCAAAGGACTGCCCCACTTGCCGGAAGAACGCGTTGATTAATCTCGATTTCAAGATTCCGATCAAGAAGCTTCTCGGCGCCAAGATGGGTGTCAAAATCCAAGTCTTTGGTAAGGATGGCAACCTACGCACATTCCCAGTCAGCTCAGCCGGGAGTCCGACTGTCAATGCACGCTTGCCGCTTGAGATTTAGTGTGTTCATGGCGCAGGTATCGCCGTTTGCCGATGCTAGCATCATCAAGTGGGTTTTCGAGATTGACAACGCTGCTTGTCGTCGCGGGCCTTTGCTTTATTGAGTTAGGTCATCGTTCGCCTAGGAGCTGCGTAGACGCACAAGTGCCACTACGGAACTCTGCCTGAGCTCAACACGGCCTTGGATGGATCACCTTCGCTCTCTTGGTGTACATATATTGTACACGTTGTCTTCTAAATATATGAAAAATATTGATTTTATGTCCAATCCATCAGGCCAAATTGAAACATGTCCAGAATCTCGATTGGAGCGACTGCAACAGCCTAACCATTGCAATCGGCCGACTACTGGCACTTTTGCCCTGATGCCGCACGCACGATTGGCGCTCGATAGGCGTCTTTATGGCAGTTGAGCCAATGCTCTACCAGATTGTTGCTTCCCACATGGTCCAACAAAATCCAATCAGTTGTCCGATTTGAACTCCAAAGCCGTCTATTTTCGGCGAAGCTTCAGACTTCTCAAATGTGTCACTTTCTGCCGTTGGGCCACGCGTGTTGCGGTCCAATTCGAGTCATTGGTGCAACTTGCCGCGACGTGCATATTCGACCGCATTGATCGGACAGTTGACTCCGGACTGAACGGATTTGGCGAGCTTTCGCTTCGGATTGAGCCGGTTTCGAAGGCGACCTAACCGTCTGCGAGAAAGTTCAAGCAACTGCTTGATGCAACGACTTTCAATAACTCGTCGGAGTCATCCCAAACCAGTTCTGGAAGGCCCGGAAGAAGGGTGCCGAGCTGCAGTATCCCAGCAGATCGGCGACTTCATCAAAGCTCGTGCCCGCTTGCCCCAAATAGTGCCGGGCCAGATCTGACCTGGTTTCGTCAAGAACGTCCTGAAAGTTGGTGCCTTCGTCCTGAAGGTGGCGTTGCAAGCTCCGTTTGCTCATATGTAAGCGCAATGCGAGTTGGTCGGTGGTTGTCTCCCCGCTCGGAATAGCTTCCAGAAGTGCATTGCGCAGGCGTTCGCGGATCCCAGCACTGGCCATGCGTTCGGCCAGTTGCTTTTGGAGGTTCGGTTCGAACATCGCCCACATTTCAGCGTTTTCGCTGATGAAAGGTAGCCTCGCATCGGCTTGCGAAATCGTCAGGCTCGGAAAGGGCGCCGCGCGGGCTGTGCAGCCGAAAATGCCGGCGTCTGCCATATCCGGTTGCGGCAGGGTCAAGTTGTGCGGGACTATGTGTTCTAACGTCTGCACACGGAACAGCTCGAGGAACATCACCATTTCGGTACACGCAATCGACGGGGGCATTTGCAGATCTTTCCGCGCCGGGCGCAAATGCAAGGACAGGTGCGGTCAGTACGCTGAGGAGCTACTGTAAACACTGACCGCTAAGGCCGCCTGCCCGGCCGGTTTCACCGGGGAGGAAATGCGCGGATATCAGAAGAGCCGTTGTCTTGATCTTTGTGTCGCATCTGATATCGCCTAATTTCCTTCCAAACCCGAGATGGGGGCTGAGGCAGTCACATACACCTCACGATGCCGTGGACCTCTGTGTTACTGGGAGCAGAACATTATCCGTTTGAGCGAGGCGAGCCGTCGAAGAAGGCAGGCAAAATGGGAGAGTTCGGACATCCCGTATGGATGCGGTTTTGGGCCGTTCTGAAAGCGCCGCGTGCGAGCACTGAATTTTCAGATGCCTCGGGGATTTGTTGGGCGAGCGCCGGTTTCAAATCTAACTTTGGAGATCGATCATTCCTATAGAAAAACTATGGCACACGTTTCGTGGGGTACCCTGTGCAAATGAGATCCGGAGCTATTTGAGCGGGCAAGAGATTCAACACACTTCGATTTGGTGGCGAAGCATACCTTCAGGCTCTACGACTTCGCGGCTGAGTCGCGGGATGTGCATGGGCGCATCTCTCCGTTGGTTGCATTTGTATTTCAGCCATCCAAATGATACGCCGCTACGGCGCATGGAGCGTTTAACGACCGGCACGCAAGATATCGCGGCTCGACAGTTCATGTATAGCGATACATTCGCAGACCTTTCATTAATTCACAAAGCAAATTAGGAGCCGCTCGGTGATTATTTCAGCGCATTGCCCAAGGTTTCTCAACTAGAGTTCAGATTTTCATTCCTTGCAGGATCTATTCGTGCTGTGGAATTGTACATCAAAAATCGGAACCTGCATGAGAGTGGCCACGTTTACTTTCTCAATATCGAACTTGATGCGTTTGCCGAAAGGATGATAGGTCATGCCGCCGCACTGGCGGCCAGGGCAGATGAGTCATCAACTTTTTTTGACGCAAATTTGGGTGAAATCGAAAGAGGACGTATTGGGCAATTTCTCGAAAAATACGACCGGATGTATGATAGCACGAATAGAGAAGTGGATAGCATCTACGCCTATGAAGTGACGCCAACCATCGGTTTACATCGGTGACTGGGAATTTCCAGCCGAGGCTCCTGTCCACCAGCTCTCCGAGGGGGGATCTTGATCCGGCACCATCTCTACCGGGGCTAATGCCATGGCAGCGAGACAATTTGAGGCAATAAAATGTTGAACCACGAGATTATTTCAAAGTGCTACACCAACAATCCTGCGCCTCCCCCCTGAATGGATGACGCTGAAGATCAGTTATGCTCGGTGCAGCGACCTGCAGCGCCGCAATCTCACGGTCCTGAGGGAAGAGCGGCAAAAGTGATCTGTTCCAGACAGTGTGATTAACGGGCCGCTGGTAGTTCAATGCATCCGTATTCTGCGTTATTCGATGTGAGTTGGCGACATTCAAACTACAGATTAATAATCATTCCTTCGGGAGTAAGCATCTCACCGGATACCCTGTAAGGCGCACATTTGCGTATTGCCCGGATCGCAGCCTCAGCATTCGCGCGGTCAAAATTCGTCGATACCTTCGATAGAACTTTCGGTGTGCCCTTTAGCGTGCCATCTCGGTAAAAGCGTACTTTTACTCTAACCAAATGAGGAACCGATTTATCTTTGCCTTGAGCGATTGGCCGAGTTCGGCATTTGTAGACTTTATTTGCCAAGGCTACCACTGCGGCTGTTTCATCTGGGGACAGAGATTTATTGGCCAAAATCACCGGTGGTGCCTTGGCACACACCGTGAGCCCAAACGCCATGACTATGCTAAAGAACCAACGGATCATTGCGGAAGATGACATCTTTGTTCATCTCAGAAACTTAGCTTTCGAACTATGATTCCGACTTGATTTTTGCTTGAATCAGGATGGCCTGCCTGATCTCATCACTGTCAAAAAAAGCAGTATCCAAGCCTGTTGCCCTCGAAAAATCGGCTTTTAGAATGTCTTTAGCACCACGAAAATCGGCATTTTCGAACACCACGCCGACAGAAGAAGCTTTATCCAGATTGGCCCCAATGAACGGGCCGAAACTTGTCTGAATGCAGCTTCCGGGGGCATCGTCATCGTCGAACTGCGTCCAATGAGTTGCTGGCGGTTGCACAGACCATCTCAAGATAGCTCGATCAAAAACCGCACTCCTGAGATCAGCATAGATAAACCTGCAATCAGTGATGGTTGCCAGACCAAATGATTTGGTACGCAGATAATGCGCTTCATCGAACGAACAAAACTGTACATACCGACAATCCAAATGATCAAATCCGACCTCCCGAAGTTTGGCGGGATTATCGTGAAGCGGTCCGCCAGTGCCATCACAGAACTTAGACCCTAAAATGCTCCGGATGCCATTCTTGGCGAACGAAAAGTCGCTCAGTTGGATGCCAGTAAAGTCTGCCGCATAAATGCCTTTTTGATTAAGTCGCCGGATGGCATCGGCAATGCGAAATCG
The DNA here is from genome assembly GCA_965198845.1 of Hyphomicrobiales bacterium. Lineage (GTDB taxonomy): Bacteria > Pseudomonadota > Alphaproteobacteria > Rhizobiales > JAJFHC01 > CBDAQD01. The sequence continues at coordinate 1,844,944 of CBDAQD010000002.1, read as the reverse complement.
CGCTTCTTCGCTGTCCCAGCGTTTGTAATCCTCAATGCTTTCGTGCTGCCGTTCGATCTCCTGTTTGCGGGCATGCCAGGAAGCCACGATAGATAGGAATACACCGAAGATCAGAATGTCGAAAATAGCGCCGCCGAATTCGACGTAGAGGTTGCCCCAATATCCTTCTCGAAGATCAGAGCGGGAAAGGTAGAGGGACCCCCAAATCACCAAAGAGACAATCAGCGCAGCCAGTCCGAAACGCGGCCCGGGATCGCTGGGCAATTTGGCAAATGATCGCATCTGCAATTTCATCTTCTGGTGCCAACGACTGTCCTCAGGCACCGTAGCTCCCACAGTTGTGCAATGCGTCTCGACATGCGTCCGCACGGTTTCGTCTTGTTTCTATCCGAACCATGATTCCGTTCGACTCTACTGCGACAACCGTTCACCTCGCCATCAGCGCCAAGGTGCTGTGAACTCCCCGGACCATGGTCCGCTGTCACGCCCAACCGAAACCCGATAGAACACACGCCCCTGAGCGGAAAACCGCATTGCGGCCGGGCGGGGGCCGGGGTGCGCAAACACCCTGAACCGGGAGCTGGAGACTCCCACGACCAGCATCGGCCACACGCTGGCCATCCCGCCGCCCCGTGCACCGAGGCGGGAAGAGTATCTCCCGGAGCCCCCCTTGAAAGCGAGTCGAAAAACGCACCGGATCGTTGATCCGACCGAGCCCATTGCGCCCTGGTTCGGCGGCAAGAAACATCTCAGCAAACGCATCAACGGCCACAAATGACGGAAGCAATAGCCCGGATCATCAATCGCCGATATATGACAGCTTCGGGTTGATGCGATAGCTCGGGCCGTATGGGGTAGAAACAAAACTCCACATTGGGGAGGAAGCCGGATCCAACACCATTTTTTTGTCTTCTGCGTCCAAATTTCGTTGCTTAAACCCATAAGATTCATAGATCCTCGCAACAGTGCTATTCAAGGGAGTAAGACAAACTTTCCCCCACCGACCACTGTCCAATGACAGATCAGTGGCTCTTTCAATCAATGCTGCTCCACACCCACTCAGACCAGGATTGCACGCAATAGCATCAATATATTCATAACCTTCCTCATCGCCTGAACACACCATCATGCCCACGGGAAAACCATTGAGCATATAGGCAAATAGATGTGTGGGCGGTTCAAAGGAGTCGTATAGTGGTGCTTCGTAGATTATCTCAACTGCTTTGCGTGCCGATTTTTCAATTGGAAAATCCGGCCGGTTGGGACGGGTGATAACGGCACTGCCATGTACTTTGAGGCTTTCCCCGAAGGCGATGCATTTCGCCGCAAACTCTGACCTGTCCCACCTGATCGTGTTAGCGGTTATCTTAATAATCGGCGCTTTATCTACAATTTTCATTCCCTGTCCCTTGGTTTGAGGCTTAATCAGGCCGCAACGCGACGAATATAGCGATGGCGGAGAAAAGGCACCCACTAAGTTTCGTGTTCCTGACGCGAAGCGTCTCAGCGAGCATCAGGCCGCGCTTCTTCTCCACCGTGTAGGTGCGCACGATATGGAGCGTCTGCTTGGCCATCACTCCTCGGCCGCCATCTCCACCAAGAGCTTGCGGCCCCTGTCAGTGGTCCGGAGGCGGCAGCCGCTTGCCCCGCCGCCAGAGCCAAGGCGCGATAAAATCACCGGCCCAGATGCCGGCCCCGGCAGCACGGGCTTTCCGCTCATCTCCCACATAAGCCCGGCTGTATTTGCGGTAAGCCAAGGCCCAGCCGTTGCGCACCATCCAGGCGCCAACATCTTCGCCCGCCCGGCAGTTGGCGACGGTCCGGCCGTACCGGTCGGTGGTCAGGGGAACACAACTGACGATCTTGCCTCTCAAAAACCGGTCGAGCGCGAACGCGGCCTCGTTGCCGCAGCGCCAGCGTTTACCGCCTCTGCGGCACCGTTGGCGCGCCTCCGGGGCGTCAATCCCCTCCAGTCTGATCTCGACACCCTTCACCTCGATCGAGTCCTCGTCGATTACAGAGGCTCTGCCCTCAATTGTCTGGGCAGATGCAGGCAGGGTCAGAGTGAGCAGGATCGCGGCCAATTTGCCTATTGTCAGCGGAGAGTGCATACGGCCAGAGGATGGTCGCCGCTATAAGGCGAATATATTTTTAGTTTCCATTTCCCCGAAAAACTTCTGGTTTCACCGGCGATCAATTCGGATACGCCAAAACAAATTTTGCGGGCTTCGCTTCTGTTCGTATCAAGCCTTATCTTTACACTCGCATCCCGACCTGACACATCGCATTTTGCCGCCAGGCCAGTTCCGTCAAATGCAGCGCATATTCGATACGCATCACCAACAGCGTCTGCCTTAACTCCGACGTTCGCAGCAAGCAAGACTGCTGCGACGACAAATGCCTTGATCGCGGTGCAGCGCATTCTGACCCTCCTGGTTCGGCAGGAAAACACCGAACCAACGTGCACGGATAATCACGTGCACAAATCCCTAGAATCGATGAAGCAAGATATGCTTGCCGGTTTGCCGCGACACGTCCGCCATCTCTCGCAGCTGTTTGTAGCTCTTGTATGTGATCCGGAAGAGGCATCCGCACTCCCGGCAGACAGCGCCAAGGCATGATGGAATACCCGGACCATGGTCCGCTGTCACGCACAGCCGAAACCCGGTAGAACACGACGCGGTACACCCCCAAACATAGGCGCCGCATTGCGGCCGGGCGGGCGGGGGACGGGGCGCGCGAACCCCGCGAACCGGGAGCGAGCACTCCCACGACCTTGACCGGCCAAGTCTCGTCCATCCCGCCACCCCGCACCGGGCGGGAAGAGCATCTCCCGGAGACCCCCTTGAAAGCGAGTCGAAAAACGCACCGGATCCTCGATCCGGTCGAGCCCGTTGCGTCTTGGTTCGGCGGCAAGAAACATCTGGCCAACATCATCATCGAGCTTGTCGAAGACACGCCCCACAGCTACTACGCGGAGCCGTTCTGTGGCGCGGATGGCGTGTTTCTCAGACGGACATCAAAACCCAAATCGGAAGTCCTCAACGACGCCAACAGCGAGATCGTGAACCTCTTCTGCGTCATGCGCGACCTTGGCCACGAACTCGCTCGCCAGTTCGACCGCTGCGTCTCGTCCAGGACCGTGTTCGCGCAGTTGATCGCCACCCCGGCGGAACGCCTCACCGACATCCGCCGCGCCGCGCGCTTCGCCTACATCCAGCGCCTGACCTTCGGAGGCAAGCCCGCGCACCTCACGACCCCCGGTCAGATGGCGCCGTCCGTCCATCATCCCTCACCGCTGACGCCGGCCCGCATGCGCCGCCTAATCATCGCCGCCCACGAACGGCTCCAGGATGTCCACATCGAATGTCTGGACTGGGTCGCGTTCATCCCCCGGTACGATCGGCCCTTCACGCTGTTCTATCTCGAACCGCCCTACTGCAACCACGAGACCGACTACGGACGGGGCATGTTCGCCAGGAAAGACTTCGAGCGCATGGCCGCCATGCTCAAGCGCCTGAAGGGAAGGTTCATCCTCAGCCTCAACGACACGCCGGAGATCCGGGAACTGTTCGCATGGGCCGAGATCAAGGCCGTCGAGACGCGCTATAGCGCCAACGCCAAGTCAACACGCCGGGCCGCTGAAGTGCTGATTGAGGGCGGGGAATCAGGCTCGCGCGCCAGACACAATAATGAACTCTCTTGAGCGCCTCCTATTTAGGCGAGCCACCGCCGATACCAAGGAATCGTGAACGGAGTATCACTGATCCATCGTTGAATTTCGGTCGAGCTTGACCGTCCCAAAAGGTTTGGCCTTACTGACTCTTCGTTTCCATTTGCCGTGGGCACCCCGCTCAAATGGCCATTGCAACCCCTTGTGCGGCTTCTTCGGCGGTGGCGGAACGATAGCCCAGGTCATCAATCGCCGATATATGACAGCTTCGGGTTCATGCGATAACGTGGACCGGTTGGAGTAGGGATGAGATGCCAATTAGGGGAGGAAGCCGGATCCAAAACCATATCTGCTACCCCAACAAATTCCTCAACAAACCCATAAGATTCATAGACCGCCTCAACTTCGCCTGTCATAGACTCAATAGACAACCTTCCGTACCGGCCGTGATCCACTGACAAATCAGCGGCTCTTTCGATCAACGCTGCTCCACAGCCACTCAGACCCGGATTACAGGCTAGGGCTTCTATATGCTCATAACCTTCATTATTGCCTGCACACGATATCACGCCCACCGGATACCCGTTGAGCATGTAGGCAAATACGTGACCGTCTGACTCACTGAGCGGCACTAAGAAATAATCTGGTGTATTCGCCATCCCTGCTGCTTTGCTTGCCGATTTTGCAATCGGAAAATCTGGTCTATTTGGCCGCTTGATGATGGCGCTACCGTGCTCAGTTAGGCTTCGCCCGAAGGCGAGGCATTTCTGAGAAAAGATCTCTAGAACTGAACCCGCATGGGCTGAGGTTACCTCCACAATCGGCGCTTGATCGACGATTCTCATTCCCTGTCCCTTGGTTTGAGGCTTAATCAGGCCGCCACGCAAAGAGTATAGAGATGGCGGCGAAAAGGCACCCACTAAGTTTCGTGATCCTGACGCGAAGCGTCTCAGCGAGCACCAGGCTGCGCTCTTCCTCGACCGTGCAGGTGCGCGCCGCATGGAGCCTCTGCCTGACCATCACCCATCATCCGCCACCTCCCGCAAGAGCTTGCGGCCATTGTCCGTGATCCGGAGGCTGCCGGGGTCCTTCAGGTAGTCGGCATAGACGTTGCGGATGAAGCTGTGGGCGCTGTCGCGGCGGGAGATCATATTGCGCACGATCTGGGAGAACCGGTAATCCACCCGACCCTTGAGCGTCTCGGCGTCCTCTCCGTCCGGCCGGGACCGGTCCTTAAGGTGATCAATGATCTCACGCGTCGTGGCCGTTCCGTCGGAGCGGGACGCCAGGAACACCATGGTCGGGAAGACGAGGTCTATCTCCCGTATCCGGCGAAAGTCCCCGGGGTCGAGACGAACGGCCAGGGCGGCGATCTCGGTCCTCACCACATCGACGATCTCCTCCCGGAAGGCCTGCGCGCCGTCGCCGCCGGCGTCTAACCGCTCCTCAATGGCCTTCATCACATCCTCGACGCCCGTGTCCTCAAGCGAGCAGGAGAGCTTTTTCAGGTTTTGACAGCTGGCTCATTCACCAGCCTGAGCGTGGACCTTGACGACCAGCACAACGCCCACCTCATCGGGGTACGGCCGGATGAGAACGTTGTACCGGAGTCCGGCATGAGCACCGGCACCGCCGATCAGCATTACCTGGCACTGCGGATTGTCTCGATTGAAGACTATCTTGAGCGAGCGCAGGCGCTGCCATTCGTTGCCGATGATCTGTTCATCAACTTCGACAATGAAAGGGCGCCGGCCGGGTTTCAGCTATTGGGACAGCTGGCGTAGAAGACCCAGGTTTTGTTTTTCACGCACCATCAGCATCTCGTGGACATCGCCAAAGTAACGCTGGGGCTTCCGTCAGCTGTGTTTCGTTGAGCTAGCACGCAGCTGTGGAGACGGCATAGGCTTGTCCAAACACCGGCCCACGGCATTGCAATAGGAATCCGCTCTCGAGCTGAAAACTCGGTTTCGTAGCGTGCGGGCATGAGCAAGATCAGGCTGTTCCTAGAGGTGATTGATGGCCCTTCTGATCTGTTCGGCGCTACCAGGAGTCGTCACAGATTTTTGTCGTAACCGCGTCCAACCGTTCTAGGCTCAAATCTCGATCGCTAGCGATGCACATAAGCTCATGCAGAAAGAGCGAATTCTTCTTGAGTTTGGCAACGCCTCCACACAAAAGCTTGGGCTTCGATTTTTGCCGAAGCGAGCGCCGTCTCCTCGATGTCTGCAAAAATGAAACGCTGAATATCGTTCTTCCACACAGCCATTCTCGCGCCAACAAATTCATCATTGGCAAAGTCGCCCATTTCCTCCTCGCCCGCCCATTTAAGTAGCGCATTGTTGTAGCCCGCTTGTTCTTTTCGATTGCCTTCGGAACAGACCGCATCGCCGTCAAATACCAAAAAAGCCGGATTCTCCATGGTTTCGGCGGGCAAGCAGCAGCGCAGCAATGCAGGCTTTCCATTGACGGGAACGATGGATATGCCGCGCTGACGAAACGCCCGGTCAAGGCCCGAGGCATAAATCCATGTCATCAGCACGACCTGATCTTCAATCCCTTCGACAAGGACAAGTTTATCGGTAAACAGCATCTCACTTAGGGCTGGCTGAAGCGTTGTACCGAGACGCGCCCTTAGTCTTCTGGGCGATTGCGGCCTCGTGCCGGTAAGTTCAGCCTCTCGTTCGGCCAATTTGTCGAATGCACCAACGCAGCAATAGGCCTGATCATCGCTATTTCGCCGAATCACGCGAACATTTTCAAATCCACGTCCGGAGACGAAATACGGACTGTGCCTCGCAGCCAGGACTTGCGCATTCTTGTCTGATAGTTCCTGCAGAACCTGCGCGAGATGCTTGGCCTGAGGCGGATGCTGGTAAAGTTCCGGCTCTTCTATTCCGAGCACGAGCGTTGACGTGATTTTTTCGCCGAGCGTCGCTAACTCCTGAAGCAAACTGATCAAATAGGATCGCTGTAGGCCGTGTCCGATGCGCGCGAGGCTTCCTTAAAATCCTTGTCCCCTGTCTTGAGGCGGGCCGCCGGCTCCTCAATCTTGAATCTTGTCGGGTCCTGATATCAAGAAATCGACACGGTCGCTCGGGGGTTTCCCCAATCTTGTAGGGGTTTTTGAAGCGACGTTGACAAGTCGCTCAAAGCGTCATTCTCCACTTCCATCAATTTTTGATATTCATCCAGCGTCGATTTGCGCAGATTCTCGATTTGATCTCCGAGGTTTACTTTGGATCGGACAGCCCGATCCAATAAGGTTGTGAAAGCTGTGTTCTTGCTTTCCAACTCTTCCGTGGCCGCATCTTTTACAGTGGGCACATGGACTCATTGGATGTGTTTCTCCAAGAGATTGACGCCTTTGGAAAATCCGTAGAACTGCGCTCCACTCTCCGTCTCTTCACATTGTCTCGGGGTGAGCTTGCTCAAACTCGTTCAGGGCCTCTTGCGCAGCCGCAGCACTCGTCCATTTCGGGAGTTCAGAGTGAGATTGTTGGAGTTCTTGATATATCGACTTCTTCTCGCTGGCACTTCCCGCCTCAAAGAAGGGCTTGAATTCTGCAATGGCCATCCGGGAGCCGAATCGCTGCATCATAGCTATACTATCTTTGAACGCCGCCCTCACTGACACGATTAGCCGGTCATTACGAACATAGTGTTTCAGATCTTGCTTGGCCTCGTCCGAAAGGTCAGTGAACGTGACTTTGATTTCGATTGGCTCATCTGTTTGCTTTTGGAAGAAGTCTTCTACATCGAGGTTCGTTACGTCAATTGAGCTTCCGTCCTGATAGCTGAAGAACACGTTCAGCGCGGCCAGCACTGTCGATTTGCCAACGCCGTTAGAGCCGACCAGACATGTGTAGAGGCCGAGCTCAATCGTGCAGCCCTTAGAGTCCGTTTAGAAACTCATTGGTTTCGAGCGATATGGCGCAGGAGGATCATAACGGCGGCGGCATAGAGGAACGCCGTGGCAGATTCGATTGTTGCTTCCGCATCCTTCCACAACCGCCTATTGCGACTGATCCATGCAAAGAATCGTTCGACCACCCATCGCCGAGGTTGGACGGCGAAGCCGGCCTGACCGTGTTGTCGCTTGATGATTTCGATGGTGATTTCGGTAGCCTTGGAGACGCGTTCGCCCTGATAGGCGGAATCGGCGAAGACTTTTTTTGATGAAGGGGAACGGCCGCCGGGATGCTTGCGGGATCGGACCTGCTGCGTTGCAGTCCTGAATGCTGGCGGAATGCGAAAACAGAACCAGTGCCCGTCCGTCGGTATCGACTAGAGCATGACGCTTACGGTCTTTGACCATCTTGCCGGCATCGTAGTCGCGCGGGCCGCCGCTTTCGGAAGTCTTGGCGGATTGACTGTCGATGATCCCAGCCGTGGGCCCGGCCCTACGCCCGGTGCGATCGCGATCCAGTATTAGGAGCCGATGGTTGATCTTCTCGAACAGACAGGCGTAGCGGAATAGGCAAAACCACCGGTAGACCGTACTCTTCGGCGGGAAGTCCGACGGCAAGAGTCGCCAGCCAATGTCGCCACGCATGACATAGAAGATGGCGTTCACGATCTCGCGCAGCGACCATTTGCGCTGTCGCCCCGTCGAACGCGGGCAAGGCATCATTGGTGCAAGCAACTTCCATTCCGCATCCATCAAGTCGGTTTCGTATCGCAATCCTTCACGGCAATGTTGCCGACAGGTAGCTGGCGTCCACATCAGGGTCTCTCCAATCAGGCATCGATAACCCGTTTGGAACCACAACCGCGCCATATGCTCAACACTTTCGAGACGAGATCTAACCCACTTGTATGCCTTCCTCAGGCACGTAGAAGTAAGCCACGAACTGGAGATCGTTATTTGGACCACCGTAGTTATGGCTAACCAAACTCAGGTCAAGCGGCAGGATGGAAAAGTTCGGGCCATAATTGCAGAGCGCGCGCGGCCCAGGTTTTCCTGACCAGCGCCGGGTCTTTGCATCCCTTCGGTACCAGTGAAAGTTTTGGCCCGTTTCCGAGATGTAGAGGGCTACTGTGTAAAAACCTTCCAGACAGCCGGTATTCCTCCACTCTGGCAATCTGATGCCATAGATCATGCCATCGGCTTTGGCGCCTTCGATCAAAAGCTCCCGACAAAAAACGCCGTCCTTCCTGGCACTCAGGCCCGAAGCCCGACCCGGTTCAGCTCTGGAAGCCAAAGGGTCTTCGCAGTTAGCGGCCCATGCATAGCAGTTCACTTTATCGGACCCCCAGTCCAACGCGTGTGGCACACCGATAGAAGCTTTGTGCGATAGTTCGGCGAGGGCACAATCGGCACCATTATCTCTCCATCGTTGCAAAACGACCAATGTCAATCTCCCTAAAGTTGGTTTCGTATCATAATCCTTCACGACTATGCTAGTAACGGTTTGTTGGCACGAAGGGTTCCCCAATCAAGCTTCGACAACCCGCTTGGAACCATGGCTGTGCCTAGCTACTCAAAACTTTCGAGACAGATACTCAAGGCCGTCGCGGCGGACATGTTCGTTCTTGTCCTAGAACACACGTTTTCCCTGCAGAAAAATCCTTCCGACAAGTCAATACCTGCAGGCAATCACATCCACCCTCTCAATACCGATTTTGGGTGGTGTCCACATTGCATATATGGAAACACCCAATTTCGTATTCGCTAAAACAAGGCTGCCTCAAATACTCGAACAAGAATTGCCCGACTCGGCCCTCTTCGATTTGGCCCTCACCTAGATTACTGTCGAAAATCTTCGCTGATCCATCCGCTTCCATCGCCAGCATGACCATATGAGCAGTTGATTCCGGGCCATTCTCAAATCCACCGAGTTGAAATGCGATGCAGTAGACGTGGTTGTTCTGCAGCCTCGCCACGAGCGCTGTAACCCAACTCGTACTACCCCAAGCGTTTGCCGAGAATGCGTACTTAAACCTTATGTGTGAAAGCCGACTCAACGAATTGAGGCGAGCTTCAAATTGGGAAATGTTTTCCACATAAGCCGGACAAAACGCAAATGTCTCGTCAATCGGAAACTGTCTGGCCGCGACATCTTTCATATCGACCCTAAGTCGTTCCATGCGCCGCAGCGGCGTGTCATCTGGATGTTCGAAATACAAGCGACACCATCTGAGGCTCGCACCGTTGCTCAACCCAAAGCCCATTTCCGCACGCCCGAACCACGGAGGTTCCTGTCGTCTCCAGATCGCATAGGATGGACTGTCTCGTGTAAGTCCTAGCTCATACCGGTGGCATTCTTCTTGCCAGTCTAGCACCCGAAACGTGCCAAATGGGATTTGTCCAGGAATGATCAATCTCCAACACTAGATCTGAAATCAGCGAATGAAAGCCCTCCAAATGAAATGCTGAGCGTCTGACTGCCGATGAGCACTTGCTCGCACGGAGCGGTTCGATACGGCTCAAACTCACATCCTTGTGGGATGTCCGCGCTTGCCCGTATTGTCTGCGTCACCATTGCGACTGATCAGCATGACTTTGGTGCCTTCGTATGAATACTCAACGGTTCCCCGAAAAGCTGCCGGAACCCAAGACCGCCGAGCCCCGACGACCCCTTTGTCGACTAAACAATACACCCGTCCTCCAGGCCGCGCCTCGTTCAAGCGGACGATGTGTGGCGCGAGAACAGCCATTTCGTGACGATCCGATGTCCCGGTGTGGCAGACGGGACACCATCTGGCTTTGTGAAAAAGAGCTACAGAATCAATGGTGTCTTGCATATAGCACCGTCACTCCGGGCGGTAACGGTTATGATGGCGGCGGCCACCTTCAGCGCCGTCTCGCCCCAAAACACCGCGAAAGGTCGGCTCAGCGTCTGAGCCCGTGGATCTTGCCCCGCGTGCCGGCATACTGGCGGCCGTTGCAAGCAATCCAATTGCGCACCGCCTTCGCAGTGCCGTCAGCTAGGCGCGGCAGCGGGCCGGGGTCCTGATAGTGGCCTGGTGCCGGGGGTGCGCATTTGCCTGTGACCGAGGGCGTCGTTGAGCAAGCGGAGAGACTCATCATTAAACACAGTGTGGCTGACGTGGCTGACAACAGGGAAAGTCACATCAGGGTCATCCCAAAGTGACTCAATCAAAAGATTTCGCCAGATGATAGATTTGAAACCGCCTTTTACGAAGATATTCACGCAAGGCTAAGACCCAGACTTCGGACATCACCGTCGAACCAGGAAAAATTCTTCACCTGCATCTCCTTGCAGAGCGGTAGCGCGTGCAAAGCTATGATGCACTTCTGCGCCCAGCTTGGTGTTCAAGCTGGCGGATGTGCATTTCAGTTGAGCAAAATTCGCCGACGCGATTTTTATTGGACTGAAGCTCAAACAGCTTTCAAGATCGGCACGGTAATGCAGTGCAACTGAAGTGTGATGCGTCTGGCCCATCGGCCTTGAAGCAATCCAATTCACTCCTTCATATGATTGAAAATCTGTTCGAATCTTTTCGCGAACACCCGGCGCTCCGGAGGCATAACGATTAATCGCCGAATGATTAATGTTGTTCAGTGTTTCTTGATTTAAGTTACCGTGTCCTTCAAATATGTTAACGGGTACAATATAGACATATAGCTTATCAGTATCTATGGTACCAAAGAATAAATAATCTGGGTCTGCTTGCTCCCAGCCCAGTAGGTTGTCATCATTATGAGCGAGTTCACTTTTCGCTTGACATCGATAAGGCATTGCTTCGCTTCCTGAGCGCGGGAAGACTTCTCAAACAATCGCTGTTTAACTGAGGCGCACGGCAAAAGATGTCGCTTGAATCGATGAACTGTTGCCCCGGAACGACTGTTTCGTGACCGCCCGGTGTCCCGTCTGCCACACCGAAACACGCGGGGAGCACACTTGTATCCGCCCGAGCGACCCATGTCGAACTGGTGCCGGGCGGCGCCTGGCCCAATGGCCTTCGTGGTCATGGGCGCGAACTCTCGGACGATGGTGGCGCGCAGCACACGGTCGGCCTTATTACAGCTGATCCGCATACCGGGTCTATCTTTCCCAGAGACGCGCGCACGGCCGGTGAGCAGTTGGTGAAGCCCATGCCGATGGTGAGTACGCCGGCGGGCCACCGGTAGGCTTTTGGCACGAAACCCTTCACGGGGCCGATGAAGCCGAAGCCCCTGTCACTGATCTGCATGGCAGATCTCCAGGAAATATGCTGCCTCAGGGGCGGCGGTGTGGTTATTGACAAGTGTTGGGGTTATGCGGGCAGCGGTCGGCGCCGAGATCCCGTCATCAGGACCAGAATCGAGGTTAGGTAATGTAGCTGCTCGGATGTTGTGTGCGGGGACCTGATCTAACGGGATCCTGGAATCCAAGCGCATCGCTCCATGACAGCACGACAAAATGGATCAACATGAGACCCACTGGAATAGCCGCCGTGCTGATTGTCCGCCTGTTCTTCGCCAGCCGGCAGGCCATGGCCAGGGATGTCGAAGACATGAGTTGCCGAGAGCTGCGTAAGCAACACGGGCATTCGATGGTGATGACACAGCAATGACGCTTACAGTCCGGACGTAGACTCATTCTACAGACATGCTCCTAGACCGCCACGGCCGTTGGTTGCGGTCGGGGCAGTTCGTGCCGTGGCGGAAGCGATCCACCCGAAACCCTGCTCTTTCTGTTGAGAAGTTACTGTCCAGCCACCGCCTCGGCTCACCCCTGAACATGATCAAGTTCCGCGCCTGAAGGTTACTGCTGTCCATGTAGTCGTGCTGCAGTCGGTCAACATAAAGGAACACCTTATCAATGTTGACCAAACTCTTCGCCGGCATTGCCGCTCTGGGGGGCGATCGGTTGCGATCCGCAGCTACGGTTGTCCTGGGCGGCGAGATCTGGCAGCGCCGCCTCGACAGCATGAATAGAGCGTCCTTCTGGACACGCGGCCACGCTCAGGGCCAACAGCAATAATGCCATCGGCCTTCTTAGTAACAATTGCATCTCTCAACTCCTGCGACTGTTTCTTTGCCGCCACGCGGGCTTGCGCTTGCTGGTCGATCTGAGCGCACTCCTCCTCGACCCGGCGGGCGCGGGCTTGTGTCTTCTGGCGGACCTTCTCGTTGGCGACCGCCAGTTGCACCTTCCAGCGATCGTTGGCGATATTCGTCGCATTGATCCAAATGAAGCTCGTGTAGGCCGCAAAGCCCAAGACACCGAGCAGCGCTATACCGGTGGCTGAGCGTGGGAACGTGAACGTTTCAAACATGGGTCATGCCCTCTTCTTGCCGATCCAGATGTCCCGTTGGTTCCGGAGGAACATGTGGGCAAAGCAGCAGAAGAGCGCAACGCCGATGAACAGGGCGAGGTGGTCACTGACGAAGTCGATCAGCGTCCGCACATTGCTCATGGACTGCTCGACGTCATATGTGCTGTCGTCGGCGGCTCTCAGTAATTCTATCGCACGATCCGTGCCCGAAAGGATGCCCTCGCCGATCTCCTTTGCAAGCGTGATCTTGCCGACGGTGGAATTGGATGTGGTTTGTGCAATGGGCTTCTCCTTGCGCCGGGCAGGCTCCGCATCCTTAAATGTTGCGCGGATCGCCGCGCCGACGAGACCGTCGGGTTCAAGGTTGATCTCGATCTGGAAGGCGACGACCGCCCGTTTGGTGGTGGGTCCGAAGTCGCCGTCGGCGTCGATGTAATAACCGAGTTCGCGCGGGTGTCTCTGAAGACGCTCGACAGTCTTCCGCTTTTGCCCAGGCGCAATGCGCCGCGGCGCGGAGAAGCTGGGTGCTTCGCCGGATCACTCGCCCAGACGATGTAATCGTTGCGCATACGGGCGGCATGTCTGCTGCCCTCGCCCCCGCCGTTGTAGACCCGCTCGATCGCCTTGAAGTCCTTGTCGCGGTCTTCATCGTCGAGCTTCGAGCCACGATGAACCGGGTCGCCTGGAAAATCTGGTTGCCTTCGGAATGGCAGGCATCCCTCACGAAGTCACGGACTTGCCCATAGCCGCACTTCTTGTGGTTGGAGCCCATAACCTGACCAAGCCCCCAGGACGTGCCCAGAAGGGCTGCTGTCGGAGCAATTTCCATGCATTTCCTGAGGTACTCGTAGCGCCCCATCTGGCGGAACCGTTTGTACTGCCGCCTGTTCCATCTGGTGGTCGAGTTAGGCGACCAACGATCGGTGTTTGGCGACTGATTCGACACTGGGCTGACACCGGTTCAAGCTGGGCGAAGAACTCGATTCCTCTATCCTCTGCCCGCCCGGCTCCCCCATCAGATCATCCTCACACCCGCCCGCGCCGGATCCTGCCCGCGATCAGCCGGTGCAGCACCCCCTTATTGCAATAACCAGACCGATAGCAAGCGCATTGGCATTGGTCATGGTTCCGGCAATATCGGAGGTGACAGTTAGTGGTCACTGAGGATAGATCGGGCCACCAGCGGGCAGCAAGGCAAAAGGTGTTCGCCACCCTTGCCCGGTTCTCCCATGTGTGTCGTTTAAGGTGAAGGCAGTTCGTCTTTTGCACCTATAATTGGCCTCGGTTTGAGAGAGTACCGGAATTCGGAGGTATCGAATGACCGGCAACCCGCAGCTCCAAATCGAGCACCATAATTCCCTCGCCAGCTAAATTTTTTGTATCCGGACGTGTCGGCCGTTCGGGCCAATTTCCCCCGGTCGGATATGTGCACACAAGAAACGGCCGTTTCCGGCCTGTGCGAGGAAATCCTTTCCCGGCCGGAGCCGGGCGAGGGAACGCTCTACCCCTGAGCTATGTGGGCGCCAGGACGTTGGTCCAGGGAACATATTTCTCGACGCAAGGGATCGCTAGCTTTTCGCCGCGCTTTCATCGATATTGGGGGCGCGAGAGGACCGTATTGTGATGAAGCTATTTCCAGTTTTAATGATGTTTCTGATGTGATGAGGGATGTCATGGAAACGCTTGCAGCACTAATATTCTCACCATCACAGACTCTGGAAGTGGTCTCGATGTTGACCGTTTTGTGGTGGGTTTGGGCAAGATAGATTTGGGGTGTGATGACGGACGCTCTGTTTTGGGTTTTTGTGTTCTCTGGGCATCACTGTCGATTGCGGTCGGGGTACACGCGCATAAACAGCAGAAGTCCCTCATCGGATGGATGACATTCGTCATTGTGGCGGGTCCTCTGACCGCGATCATTTCGCTGCGCGCAATGCATTGGTACAAAAACAGATGAAACAGATCACAGCAGCCGCGCCATTGTCGACACCCGCCATGGGCTGTGCACGGTCGTCTGTTCTGCCGATCTCGAAGAATACGATCAAGGGCTCGACCTAGGTGGCGGCAGCGGAGCACAACAGGTCGCGCTTCGACGCATAGCAATCGTAATGATCAAAAGGGGTTGCGACAATGTAAGGGTCGTTGGTCACTCGCGACCACGAATCGATTTGTGACAACAACCGGATTTGGCAACACCGTATCGGTCTCTGGACAATCCACTACTTATCACTCCAGTGGTCAGCCGATCGCATGATCAAGGATTAATTGTCGGGAAGTTCAATCGGAACGATCCCAGGAGCGGAAATGACACTACCAACGAAGACTGAGATTGGCGATATTTTGTTCCTGGACAACGGTGCTATCCAACACCCGGGAATCATCTGCGATTACAACGGTAAGCACCGAATGGCCCATATGACCGAAGACGGGCCAGTGTTAGCGATGAACATTTCCACAGTCAAGATTGCAAGCTTTCGGTGCAAAAGTCAGGCGCTGGCTCGCTGTGCTGCCCAGTATGCGCGGTCTTGGTGCTTTCCTATGACGAGTTGTGTTCTTCCCAATGACGATGATACGGCGGCGAATGGCGCCGCCTGGACACCATACGCAAGTCATGGTCTAACTGGACGTTACTATGGTTGGCAAGCGCACCGCTATTCAGGCGAAACCGCCCGGTTTGAGCACGATGCCCTCTATCGTGCCTACAAGTGGGCAAGCCGGCTTGAAGGCACACTTAGCCTGAAAAAGGGCTTCACGTGCGACGTCTTTGTATGTGCATGCTTTCACGCTGCGGCGATTAATCTGCTCTATGACGGCGATCTTGGGGCCATCCAGGCCAAAGCCAGACTCCTTGGTGCCGGCCGGTCAGCGCAAAAGGCCCTGCGGGCGGATCGCCATGCTCTCAACAAATCTCCGAAGTCCGGCACCGAGTATGAGAATAGTGTTCTGCGCCCTTGGTCGAATGTCGGTCCGCTGCCTAACCAACATCCAGCTATTCTGTCTCATTGGATGAGCACGTTATGCGACGCGCCCCGGATGCCCGCGTCGTTGGAGGAAATCTTCACCGGTGCGCTTCTGGTCGATGCCAAATTCACCCACGGTGCTCAGATGAAAGCGCGGATGGAGGCAGATTGTCAGTGGTGGCAAAGAGTTTGATGCTGTAACGGTAGAGGTCAAGATTTCAGCGTCAAACCTTTTGCCACCGAAACCAACGACGGCAACGAAACCGGTCATTCGCTCAAAGCATAACCGGCTGGCCTAACCGTCCGGATGAAGTCCTTGCCATGGTCCGATTTCAAAGACTTGCGCAAGCGCCCATGTGCACGTCGACAGTCCTTTCGGCCACATAGACATTCGACTGCCACGCGGCTCCGATCAGCTCCTCGCGTGAAAAGACCGTTCTGGGTTCTCCATGAGATGATGCAGCAGACGAAACTCCTTGGGCCCCAGATGTATCTCCTGCCCATTGCGCCGGGCCGGGTATGTGGAGAGGTCCATTTCAAAGCCAGCATAGGTCCGTGAGGATTCAGCGGACGACGATGGCAGTTCCAGTTCAGATTGTGCTGACGCCGCGGCGGGAATGCCTATCGCGGAGCGAAGGCGCTGTACCAGTTGAGTCGGCGGTACCGGGCGGACAAATGTGTCATCAGCACCTAGCTTGAGAAGATCGACGTGTTCCGGTTCGGAACCAGGCCCAATCACGTCAATGATCAGCTGATGCTTTGTTTCCGGTCCGAGCTTAAGCTCCGAACATACTTTTGCCGCCGAGATTGAATTGGGCCGACAATCCCAGCACGATCGCCCGGGGCTTCCATTCAGCCGCCTGGAGAAGGATTTCCTCATGCCGTTCCGCCAACAACGTATCGACACCTTCACTTGCCAGGATGTGTTTGAGAAACAGAAAATAATCGGCATCCGTTGTGCCGACCAAAACCCTTCTATTCATCGGTTCACACTCACCCTGCTACCTTGCAGATCCACATCACATCGAGCGATGACTCACCTTCGAATTCTCATGCAACAATCAGTATTTGAAGGAAGGTGCGCGGTCACGAACACTTGGCGCATCATCAATAGTCCTGCAAATCCTCATTCACACAGCCACCCTGGACAATTAATTCCCCCAGTGTTTGCCGTGAATTGGAGTGCGCATTCCGCCGCCAGACGCGTTCGTCCGAGCGCCGATCATGTCCCAAACTGCCGCCACCGCGACTCCGTCACAAAACATCTGCCTACGGACAATCGGCATGACCCCGATTGGCCGTACAAATCTATATGAACCAGATGGCGATGCGGACGGTTGAAGAATTCAACGCCACAAACCCGACCGACACCCCCGGCTGTGTGCCGGCAGGAGACGGATCACCGCGCCACCATTGCGCAGACTGGCATATCGACTTCGTCTGCGAACGACGATGTGACATCGACCATGGATGGCCTCAAACGGCCGATACGATTCCATGGCGAACGTGTTCCGCGATAGTCTCATATTCTTCTGGTAAGATTGTATATATCGTACGTCCAATTCAGCACCGGGGTCGTCGAGTTCACCTGAACCGCCCCGGGTTTTCCGGGGGCTCCGAATCTTGAGAGAACGGAGCCATGACAAAGAAGCATTCCAATAGATTTTCATCCGAGGTTCGCCCTTGTGCGAGCGATCAACGAGCCGACGCTCAACCAATCTGTCTGAAGAACAGCCCAACCGCCAAGACGGCATTGACCGTATTAGTCATGGTCAATGCGGTCATCACTTCATTGAATGACGTGGATCTGCTCAGGAGAGAGATCACTCAGAAATTCGACCCCGTCGTCTCTTACGTAGATCACCTCCTCAAATTGAAAGACCGCATCGCCAATCTCGAGCTTGGGCTCGAGATGACGGATCATTCCCGCTTCAATCAGGGTTCGATTTCCCCTGGAGATCAATGGTGGTTTGGTGACATCGAGACCGCCACCGTGCCCGATACGAGACACCAGTCCGTAAACCGGAGGTAATCCAGCGTTATCCCATAGTCGATGGGACCGAGTGAAAACTTCATCGCATGTCATGCCGACGTTGACGCCTTTGGCCAGCGTTATTGTGAGGTCCCGGGTCTCCCGATAGGCATCGATCTCCCAAGCTTCGGGCAAGCCTACGCGAGCGATACGGTTGCGATCGGCCGGATATCCGCCATATGTCGATCGAAATTCCGTCCGGCATAATGCCCCTCTTCCAAGGGCAGCATCTGCGGCAGGCGGCTGTAGACAAAATCGCCGCGACTGAACAACACTACCATGGGATAGGCGCGTTCAGCACCCTTGGCAAAGGTCCGCGCCTGGACGCGCCGGAACAGGTCGATTTCGCTTATTCCGATATGCGCTTCAGATATCACTTCATCAAAAGCAGCATTTACAATTTCGAGTGATATGCGTTTCAGCTGCGCCTCAAAGGGCGACTTGATGATACGCACTCGCCAGAGCAAGTCGACAGCACTTTTGACGGTCGTGCGCTCACCTCTGCTTCTGAGCCCATCGACGATGTCGAGGGAACCGCGTCCATACATGTCCTGACCATAGTCGATGGCTGTCGTTGCCCTGGCGGACCTATCGCGCAGCGAAATCTCGTGAACGATTGCAGCGGCCCCTTCCGCCAGATATCCCTCGTAGTATGCGGGTAAAAAATTTCTCTCCTTCACCTCGACATTGCGCGCTTCGATCCGGTTCACCACCACCAGCAAGTCGGCCTGCCCTATTACGGCGAATAACGGCCTGGACTCATAGATCCAGGACCAGGTCCGATAGCCGGTGAAATATTCTGAGACCTGTGCGCGGGATGGTCAGCTTTCGATTGATTGACGGTCGATAGGCTTGGGGACGTCCTTGCGGTCCTGCCTGTAATCCGAAGCGTTCCTGGCTCGCGCTCTGGATACTGAACCGGCCTCCTTGGCGATAATGCTTCGAAGGCTGTTCGCAGGTTCAATGTGCGCTTCAGATTATAGGCGAGCCGTGAGCATGATTTGCAGGGTTGCCTTCCGGATACCCCTGTGAACCATGGTGCGTGCTCCGTAACTTCGCTGCCAGGTGCCGAAGATTTTCTTGATCCGGCGGCGCACTGCGTGAATGGGATCGTTAATCGCTTTCAGTTTTGCTCTGGCGTCATCGTCGCTGCGAACCCAGACGCCGGTGACCACAACCCGGGCGGTGCCTCCCTTCTCCCGGGCCGCGTTAAGGAAGCGGGTTCCGCGATATGCGCTGTCGGCATAAACCTGCCCGGGATCGTCCGTCACCACCTAACAGCCGGCTTTCCCGTCATTCACGTTGGCGGGTGTAACGACAATCATCTCCACCAGATCGGTGGTTTCGTCCGATGCAACACGGGCCTTGTAGCCATGACGGCCTTGCGGTTCTTGTGCTTGACCCAACGGGCATCGCCGTCCGCTTTGCTCGCCGAAGCGATGATGGTGGCATCGACCAGCGTGCCCTGTTTTACCGACACATGCCGCTGGCGCAACTGGGCGGTGATGCTGTCGAAGAGCCGGTCGGCAAGTCCGCGTCTGACAAGTTTGCGGATTTCAGAAATACCGGACAGCGATTCCGCTAATTCCCGGACACGTGTTCGGGTTTGGGAGGGGTTGGTCAGCGCCTGCTGTGTCAGGGCATCCTGCCGGTCTTGATTGGACTGGGAGAGACGATGCCGAGACGCAAACAAATGAGGCGAATGACCGTGCAAGACATACGAACGATATTGCGGCTGACGCAAGATCAGGGGCTTTCGGTGCGCGAGGTCGCCGCGCGCCTCGGCAAGCTTCACATCGCTGAGATCGTACCACCGCGCCAGGACCAGCACCTTCAGCAAACACAGAGGTGGCCAGCCTTGCTCACCCCTGGCTGCAGACGAGATGTCCACCATCAGATGGTCAATCCGAGACCAGTCTACAAGCCCCAGAAGACTATCGAGATCCGATGGCCTCGCGCGGTCCTCAAACTCGAAAATCTCCTGACCAATCTCTTAACGCGCGATCATCCCGCCTCCAATCGATAAACCAGACGGGAATGGAATCAAATCAGCAGAAACCTGTAAACCGCATTTCGCGCACAGGTCTCACAGAGCGTTTTCCGACCACATTGAATCAGCTTGAATCGAAGGATCAGCGTCTGGTGCCGGTAGCATTAGCTTCTATTCGTGGCAACCTGGAAAGGGCAGGCTTCCCGAACTCCTTTCGCCCCCTCCCGGCTCCTCTGCGTGCTGTTTCTTGACGTATTCCAAGGTTGACGTTGCTCTCCGATATTTTTGTTCTTCGCCACAACTGCTCCCAATTTGGCGCGTTGACAGGCGTCATCATTGATTTTTCTGATTTTAGCTGACCCAGCATTGGAAATCCCCCTGGTCATCAATCTCCACACGCACTGACTTAACAGGACTGCCCTCTGACATGCGGGCAAGAAATTCGGCCGACATATGAGGCAGAAGTGAATGGTTCAGGATACTGTCGATTTTCCGGGCGCCGCTTTCCGTCTCCGTACATCGAGTGGCGATCGCGTCGACGACGTCCGGCGCATAACTAAAGCTGCCACTGTAGTTTTCCTGTATCCGCTTACTCACAGAACCCAGTTTCAGTTCGATGATCCGACGCATGACCTCGTCGCTGAGCGGGAAGTAGGGCAGCATCGTCAGCCGCGCAAGAAAGGCCGGTTTGAAAATCTTAAGCAGCTCGGGACGCAGAGATTCGGTCAGTCCCCCGGAATCGGGGATGGATTCCGGATCCGCATAGAGATTGGCGATGGTGTCGGTACCGGCGTTCGAGGTCATGATTATGACTGTATTCTTGAAGTCGACATCGCGGCCCTGGCTGTCACGCAGCACGCCTCGGTCGAACACCTGATAGAACACGTCCTGGACGCCTGGATGCGCCTTCTCCATCTCATCAAGCAGAATTACACCATAGGGACGCCGCCGGACCGCCTCGGTGAGCATGCCACCGTCGCCGTAACCAACATAGCCTGGCGGTGCGCCCATCAATGTGGCGACCTTATGCTCCTCCTTAAACTCGGACATGTTGATCACTGTCAGGCTCTGCCTGCCGCCATAGAGCAGCTCTGCCAAGGACAGCGCCGTTTCAGTTTTGCCGACACCGCTGGTCCCGACCATCAAGAAGACGCCGACAGGTTTATCGGGATCGGTCAACTTAGCGCGTGATACGCGAATGCTTTCGGCAATCGCAGCCATCGCATGCGGCTGGCCCACGACGCGTTCCTCCAGGCGTGCTTGGAGGTCAAGCACCAGGTTGATTTCGTCAGTGACCATACGGCCGACCGGGATCCCGGTCCAACGACCGACCACCTCGGCGATTGCCTGTTCGTCAACGTTGACATGAACCAGCGGCGTCTCACATCGGACTGCGTCGAGCTTACCGGTCAGTTGCTCAAGCTCTTCGCGAAGGCAAGCGGATTGTTCGACATCGCTGCTTTTAACGCCGTCGCCCAACTGGTTCTCGATTGTGCGAATTCGCTCGACCAGTTCCTGTTCCTGCTGCCATCGCTCTTCCAACGCCATGCCGTTGCTTTGCGCCGTTGCCAGGGCGGATCGCAGCTCGACCAGCCGCTCATCCTGGTTCGTACCAATTGCATGTTCACGTTCGACAATTTCGATCTCTGTGCCGAGCCGCTTCACCTCGCGACGCGCATCTTCAACCGCCGGCGGAGTCGTGTTCTGACTCAGCGCAACGCGGGCACAAGCGGTGTCGAGCAGGCTGACCGATTTGTCGGGAAGTTGACGCCCGACGATATAGCGATGGGATAGTTTGACTGAAGCTCTTATCGCCTCATCGAGAATTCGGACTTGATGATGCTCTTCAAACGTCTTGGCGAGTCCCCGCATCATCTCGGTAGCGACCAATTCAGACGGTTCTTCAACTTTCACCAACTGGAACCGCCTGGCGAGCGCGGCATCGGACTCGAAGTACTTCTTATACTCGGCCCAAGTGGTCGCCGCGATCACCCGAAGCTCGCCGCGGGCAAGCTCCGGCTTCAGAAGATTGGCAGCATCCCCCTGCCCAGCCTGGCCACCGGCACCAATCAGGGTGTGCGCCTCATCGACAAACAGGATAATTGGCCGAGTCGAGGATTTTACGTCGTTGATCACGTCCTTGAGGCGGTTCTCAAACTCGCCCTTCATACCCGCACCAGCTTGCAGCAATCCAAGGTCAAGCACGCGTAGCGACAGATTGGTCAGCGGTTTCGGCACGTCGCCGTCCGCGATACGAAGAGCAAGGCCTTCAACCACCGCCGTCTTTCCCACCCCGGCTTCGCCGGTCAGGATTGGATTGTTTTGCCGTCGGCGCGTCAGAATATCGATAACTTGGCGGATTTCGGGATCCCGACCGAGAACCGGATCGATATCACCGGACTTGGCACGTACCGTCAGATCGATTGTGAACCGATCCAGAGCGGGTGTTTTTGAGGTGCCGGCCGTTGTCGTAGAGGTTGCGTTTTCGCTTGTTACCGGGCCAGCGGCAACCGACGAAGCTTCACTGGAGGTACCAATGATATTGTGCAACCCCGCTTCAAGCTGTTTCGGATCAACACGCATCAACTGTCTTGACGTACCCCGGGCAAGCCTCGACAGATACTCATCGCTGAGAAGGGCAAGGAGGATATGGCCGGACCGCGCAAAGTTCGCGCCATGATTGATCGATCCGACCAACCAGGCGCTCTTGGCAAGCTGGATGATGTTTGGTGACAAAGACGGCGCACGCGCATTGCCGGTCGTCAACCGATCAAGCATTCGCGTTAGATCGGCCATCAGCCGGGACTGATCGACCTCGAAGTGGCGGAGGATATGACCGACATCATTGTCGACATCCTCCATGAGCTTCAAGAGCCAATGCTCGATCTCGACATTGTAGTGGGTGCGCGACAAGGTCAGACCGGCTGCGGCTTCGAGTGTCCGGCCACAGGTCTCATTAAGCCTGGAGATCAAAGCCTTAAGGTTGATGTCGGTCATGATCGAGGGTCTCCATCCAGTTCTGATCGCCGATTTGGCTTCGGCTGACCAGATGCCTCCTCGTAGATAGCGTCGTCGGCATCTCGCGCTCGAGGAAAGGTGCCAATCCAGGCGTTTCGGCCCAGTCGCGGCGCGCTGTCTTCATCGCTGATTAAGGTGGCTGAAGGGACTTCATCACCGCGCAAGAGAACCTGAATATTGAAATCGCTCTCCGGTCCGACCGCCAAACGCACCAGCTGTACAAGCCGTTGCAGGTCCTCACCACCCGGTGACAATGCCCTAAATTGTTGATAAGAGGCTGGGCCAACCATGACGCGAAATTTCGTCTGGGCATCAAACACCGATCCACCGAGCATCGCCGAGCCGCCAAGTAGTTGGTGCTGACCGTTCGGACAATCTGAGCCTGGCAATCGGCTCCGGTCCCCCAATTCGAGGCACAACCATTGGCCGATGAATTGCTGCACGGTGACGGGTAGACCAAGGTAGCTTTCGAGAAGACCCTCCAGGGCGCATGCTGAATGCACGGTCCGCGCGAAGTAGCCGGCGTGATACAGAACGGTCTCATCGGCAATGTCAGCTCGTTCCCGGAGGCTCTCCATGCCAAGACCTGTGAGAGCAAAGAGCGACTTGGTGAAACGATCTTCGACCTCCGGCAACCGTCGGCTGCGTTCCCAGGTAAATGGGAAACGGTACTTCTCCCAAGCGTGGTAGAAAAACGAGATGATCCGATGGTTGAAGAGATCGAGAAACGTGCGGAGCGCATTGTCTCGCAAGCGCCGCCGCTTAATCAAAAGCTCCGTATAATGATTGGGCAGGACGCCGCTCGGTCCCGTAAGCCCCATGAAGGTGACAGCCATCTCCGGTTTCAACCGTCTGTCATTATCCGGCCATTTGATCTTGCGAATCAGCGTTGCTGGAAAGCGCAGAGACGGTGTCGCGGAGAACTTTACGAACTCACCTGCCGGCGGGCGATCTAAGCCGACCGGATGGTGAGCTCCTTCGCTCCCTTGTACATAGCGCAAATGATCTAGCCGCTCGAGCAGCCGAACGGCCTGGAAAAAATCGAACCGTCCGGGTCGCTTGCTTAATTCGACCTCTAAAGAAGTGCCTTGTCGCCAGCTCTCGGAGGCCATTGCCGCCAGATCCCTTCTTTGCCTGCCAAACGCGCGACGAGCTGCGTGAATGAGTTGATGCTACAATAGAGACCGAGAAACCGTTCCAGGACCGACGCCAGCAGATAGGCACTGCTTCCGGAAAACCTGGCCGGATCGAACGCTATCTCGACCTCAATGCCTCGACAAATTGCCGACATCGCCTCCGTTGGCAACCTACGGACAACGGGCTTGGTACCAATCAGACGAACACCTTCGATCATCGCCTCGGTTTCGGGCGTACCTTTGAAGTCGTAGAGTCGGAGGATTTCCTGAAGGGTGTCAGCACCACTCCCGTCATCGTCCGTGAGGCTCAGATGATTTAGATTGAGGTGTGAAACCAGACGCCAGTAGGCCCCCTTCTTGAGCTTGGGTACACGCGATGGCGTAGGCGGTGTAAGGCAATTGATTGCCTGGAGTGGTGCGCTGCCTGCATCCAGGTACAAATTCGGCTCGCCACCACCGAATGGTAGCCGACTCGGCAGGTCATGATTAAAGCAGGTCGTCTCCAGGTTCAATGCCCAACCCGACGGAGCTCTGGGATCAAAATCGAGATCGACCAGCCGGATCGCAAGATCAGTGCCACCGCCTTCCTCGCTCGGGGATGTCGGCACTGCCTGCCAGAAAGCCGCCTTGTTCTCGCGATCGGCAGCGTGCCTGATAGAAAAGAACGGATGGATCGCGACCTCCTCGCCATCCTGCGAAGCCGCCGTAACCTCATCGATCGAGTAAACCTTGATGCTTCTGGCGCGGCGGACATCGGGGACAACACTATACTCACTTTGCCGATGGGTGATTTGGATCGGCTCCGCAATCTGACGGAACAGATTGACAATTGGCGTGCAGCCAAGGGCGAACATCTCAGCATCGACACGTTGTTCAAGCGACGCGTGGCGCTTCTTCAGATAAAGGAAGATCTCGAGATTCGAAGCATGCTGCCGTGCCATCCGCTCAGCAAGATCGGTGATCTCAAAGAACAGAAACTTCTCCGGAAACGAAAAAAACTCAGTCAGCAATCGATAGCCGGGCAAGGCATGGGAAAGGTAATTCAGCATGCCTTCGCGTTTGTCAAAGCCTACCGGCGAGATTACCTCGGAGGACAAGATGGTCGGTGCAGGATCGTTTGGCGAGTCAGCCAATGCCACACCGATGCACTCGTTAAGAATCAGCTCGTGCAGTGGATATGCTTCCTGGGATTGTCCTGTCAGGAACAAACGGAGGTGATCGATAGGCAGAGCCGATAAGCTTACATCGGGATTGATCGACCTTAGGTTAAGATGGAGAACCGACTGCGCCAGGGTGAGTTCAGGATGGGGCGGCGCATTGATTGGCCGACCGGATAATCGGGCCTTGTCGACAGTCACTGGCCATAAAGTTACGGGATAGCAGGTTCTAAATCGGCAGGGATCACCGTCGATTGGCTCGGTGCGCAGCGACGTGTGCCGTGGCAAAATAGAAGCCTCAGTCAGATCAGCTTGGGGTATGAATTGAATGACTGCCATCGATGGCAAAGGTGCAAGATAGTGAGGGTAGAGCACACCAAGCAGACCATCGATTAGCTCAGGAAATTCGTCATCGAGTTTTCGATGAATTCGTGCGTT
Organism: Hyphomicrobiales bacterium; assembly: GCA_965198845.1. GTDB lineage: Bacteria > Pseudomonadota > Alphaproteobacteria > Rhizobiales > JAJFHC01 > CBDAQD01. Next base: position 1,819,315 of record CBDAQD010000002.1, on the reverse strand, counting down.
CAGAAAGGCGACCGCCTCAATCAGGCGAGACACATGCGGATCGTCAACAGACTCTGTTCCGATCCGCAACCGCCCGGCAATCTTCGGATTAGCCTTGGCAAAGGCCGCACCTTGCCGGCGGACATAGCTTAGTTCGCGCTCGTAATAGCCAAGCAAGTCCTCAAACATCATTGGCCTCCTGAACCCGGATGTTGGCGGTCAACGGTTCGACAAACGAGTCGAACTGAACCAACTCCGGCGCTGGTTCAATGTTCAGCATGGCTTCAATTCGGAAACGAAGCGTCTGATCCAACGCATCAGTATTTTCACGTAGCGTCACAACTACCGACGTTAAGCGTGGTTCGAACCGAGCAAGCGTACTTGTCAGCATATGGCAGAGATCATTGTGCGCTGCCGAAGTCTTGGAGCCTGAATTTGTGATATCGGTCAGCCCATAATTGACCAACGAATGATCGGTCTCCGGAAACTCACGCGGAACCGATACGACCCGGCGTCGCGAATTCAGCAACGCTTCCAGATCGCGCTTCAGCGCCGCGAGCATTGCCTGCACACCATAATTCCGCATCGGATCCAGATTTGTTGCGCCGTCTGGATCATCGTCTATAAGCCGATCAAGGATCGTCGGGACAAGTTTTTGGTCGGGATTGATGTTAGCGGTCATGATTGGGGGATTTCTGTCACATTTCGGAGATCGGCACCCGTGACATCGTTTCGGTCTGGCCTGCGCCAATTTCGGCAAAATCGAAAACAACTGCTGATCGCACGGAAGCTTTGCGTGTTGTCCATCACATATCCGCCCGTCATAGAGCTGTCGTTTGAGCAAGCTGGGTTACGAGCTTGACCGATGACATCACCTGATCGAATTGGAAGTGAGGCTGAAGGTGAATCGTGCACCAGAAGGTGCCTGGTCGGCCCGGTTGCTCTTTCACCTCAACCTGAGCATCTCTCAAGGGATAGCGCGCCTTGAGCTCGGAGTTCGTATCCTCGGACGCATTGCAATATCTGAGAAACCATTTGTTGAGCAACTCGCCCATCTGATCAGCCGTCAAAAAGCTCCCGACCTTGTCGCGAGCGATGACTTTGACATAATGCGCGAACCGTGATGCGCAGAGAATATAGTGAAGCTTTGTCGACAACCGAGCATTTATGGTTGCCACGGCTCGATCATAAGACTCCGCAGTTTGAATGGTAGAACTGCCGTAGAAGACCGCATAGCCAGTCGTCTTGCAGTAGCTCAGTGTGAGGAAACCCAAATCAGCAAGGGTCTTGTCAACCGCATCGCTGATCTGAATCTCTGTGACCGACTTCGACAATAAACCCGGCATATCTGTGGGCATGTCGACGCGAGGCAGCCCGTCAACGATTCCGCCGCCTAATTCATCCAACTCAACACCGCAAACATTGGCCAGCCATCCGGACTCCCGGAACGCTCGGATGGCCACACCGGCAAACGCGAACGCGGCGTTGCCCCACAAATAGCTGCTTCCGTCGTCAGCATCGAGATCTTCCGAGAAGCAGAAGTTATCGGCACCAGCACCATTGTTTCCATGGTGAGGACGCATCAGAACCCTCGGCAATGTCACGGCAATAAACCGAGCATCATCGTGCCGCTGAAACGAACGCCAGCGAGCATATTCGGGCTGTGCAAAAATAGCGTCGAAATCGAGCGGCTGTTCCAACTCTGCCATATGCTCCAGACCGAACATTTCGGGGCTGGCGCCGATAATCAAAGGCGCAAAGGCTGCTGCGGCTGCGTGCCCCATGCCCTCCAACGTGGACAAATCGTCTATTCGGTAGTGGGTCAGCGGGCGGTGTCGGATTTCGTAGTCGCCGATCAGCAAACCGATCGGTTCGCCGCCCGGCATGCCGAATTCGTCATTGTAGATTTTTTTGAACATCTGACTCTGATCGAAGTCAGCCGCACGGCCGACATCCCGACTGATTTCATCCCAGGAAACGTTGAGAACCTTGATCTTGACACCGTCGCCGGGCCCACACTGACTAGTCAGATGTTGGACACCGCACCAGGCCGCTTCGAGCTTCTGGAACTTGGGATGGTGCAGAACCGCTTGAACCTGCTCAGCGATAAGCGCATCCACCACCGAGACAGCTTGATTGAGACGTCTGACAATATTGTCCCGCTTCAACGAGTGCTTAGACGTGATTTCGGTGCCGAACCAAAGATAGAGTGCCATCCCCAAATCATGCTCATCAAGGAACCGTGCAAAATTGTCGGAACCTGTCACCTCATGATCGCTGTGGCCATCGGTAACACTCGTTTCTAACCGCACGCCATGGGTCGGTTCACAGATTGAAGTGTCGGATGTGGTCATAATGTCCGCATGACAATGGACGTCAGAAGGGGATGGCTCGGTGACCACCCTGTCAACCCGTGTCAGTTCTTTTCCGGTATCCTGGCGACCATGCGTAGCGAAGTCGTCAGATCCTCCATCTGGAGCCAGGGACGCAACCAAGCGATCGCGTTGTATGACCCTGGCTTACCTGGAATTTCTCGCACTTCGACCTTGGCTTCCCGAAGCGGAAACTTGGATTTCAATTCATCGCCAGCCTGCTCATTGCTGTTGACGTAATTGTTGATCCATCGATTAAGCCAGGCTTCGCAATCGGTCGCCTCCATGAACGAACCGACTTTGTCCCGGCCCATGATCTTGAGATAATGGGCGAACCGGGCCGATGCCATGACATAGGGTAGCCTTGCGGAAATCGCAGCGTTGGCGGTTGCTTCCGGTCGATCATATTTCTTGGGTTTCTGGGTCGTCTGCGCACCGAAGAAAACGGCATAGTCCGTATTCTTGTAATGGCAGAGTGGGAGGAATCCGAGTTTGCTCAGTTCAGCTTCGCGTCGATCGGTGATACCGATCTCCGTCGGACACTTGGTATCTAGATCACCATCATCGCTCTCGAACAAATGGGTGGGAAGGTCATCCACCTTGCCGCCACCCTCAGCGCCACGGATCCTCGTACACCAACCATATTTCGAATACGCGTCAGTCATACGCGCGCCCATGACATAGGCTGCGTTCATCCAGCAATATTCATCATGGTTCTGAGGTTTGGGCGCACCGTCAGTTCCGATCGGAGCCTCCTCGAAAGCAAATTCGTCGATCGGCTTTGTTTGCGCGCCGTAGGGAAGGCGGCTCAACACTCGAGGCATCACGAGCGAAACGAAGCGTGAGTCTTCCGAGTCTCGAAAACTTCTCCACTTCATATATTCGGCCGAATCAAAGATCTTCTCCAGATCCCGAGGCTTGGAAAGATCACCCCAATTCTCAAAGCCGAACATGCTCGGTGCCGTCGCCGAAACGAATGGGCAGAATGATGCCGCGGTAACATTCGACATGTGGCCGAGCAGATCAACGTCCTCGGGATGGTTCGTGAATTCGTAGTCGCCGATCAGCAAGCCGTAGGGCTCACCACCCGGTGTACCGAATTCATTCTCATAGAGCTTTTTGAATGTCTGACTCTGATCGAACTCGATCGCCTTGTCCAGATCCTTGAACAACTCGCGCTTCTCAGCATTCATCACCTTGATCTTCAGTGACGAAGACGTCTCTGTGTTCATCACAAGGTAATTCAGCCCACGCCACGTTCCCTCAAGCTTGGCAAACTCCGACGCGTGCATGACACCCGCCAGTTGGGCTGAGAGCGATTCATCAATGCCCTTGATTGCCTTGTCGATCGTCTTAGTAAGGTTGCGATCCCAGGTGACGGTGCCTTCAAGAGCGGCTTGAGTGAGTGTCCGGATCAGTTCCTGCGCATGATCCGGTTCCGTTTGCTTGGTTGCGGCAACCGCCTGATCGAGCAGACTTACTTGTTTTTCGGCCTGCTCCTTTCCAGCGGTCTCGACAGCTGCTTCTGCTTGTTCTGCCATTACTCTGACTTCTCTTTGCTTTCTTCCTGCCCAGTGGCATCGTTAATCCCGAGTTCTGCCTTGAGTTTGTCGAGATCCTCCGTACTCTGCAGCACGCGTTCAAGCACGGCTTCCAAGTCCTCGGAACGGTCGACTTTGGTCAGGAGATCACGGAGTTTATTCCGAGTTTCCAACAGTTTGCGAAGAGGCTCGATCTGCTCGACGACGCGGCCTGGCTCGAAGTCCTCCATTGAACTGAACTTCAGTTCAACCGACAGTTCGCTCCCGTCGTCATTCAGGACGTTGTCGACCTTAAAGGCCAAGCCAGGTGTCATGCGCGCCAAAATCTCATTGAAATTGTCGCGATCAATCTGGATAAACCGGCGGTCCTTCAGCGCCTCCTTGGGTTCGGTCGGGTTATTGCCGGAAAGGTCACTCATCACACCGACGACGAAGGGCAATTCCTTCTCGACGACAGCCCCTTCGGTCTCAACTTCGTACTTGATGTGCACTCGTGGCTTGCGGACACGCTCCAGCTTCTTCTGTACGCTTTCCATTAATCACTCCGTTAGTTCGCTCTTTCGTCGATGTCGGCTGCTTGAACTCAAACCGTCGGGGCCCAGGATCAAAACCGACTTACTCACAGTTGTTTCTGATTCCGGTGAGTGAGAAGACGCGACCGCGGCTGTCATCATCCCTGATCAGTTCCTCCATCAACGCCCGCAAGTCCATGCGGCCCCATCGAACGGCCTGCTCAAGGGCGTAGGAAACTGGCGAGTGGGGTTCTGATTGACGGAAATATTCGGCAATTTGAAGCAAGTCTCGAAAAGCATCCTCACGCGTTCTAACGGCCCCATCTCCAAACTTGGTTGTCTGTTTTTCACCGTCTGACGATGCTCCTTCGAACAACATTTTCTGCGTTAAATCCTGATGTTCACCGCCCCCTTCCGGTTGCTGCAGCGAGGATACGAGAGGACCGGCAATATGCTTTGCAGCATTGAGACAGTCCTCCAACAGGCCTTGAATTGTCGAGGAAGGCATCACTCCTTCGCCGCAATGCTCGGCAATCTGGTCAGTCAAATTTCGAAATTCTCGCTGGGCAGCTTGAATGTCGTCGAAAAGATCACGATAAAAATGTTTACCGCTTGCCGCACCAGCAGCCGCTAGCTCATCGAAGGTTCTCACCCCTTCTGCCTTGTGTTGCTCCCGATCATCAGGATCGGTGAGCGCAGCGAGGCTCATCGCTTTTTCATAGTGATATAAGGAGAAAGCGGTATTGCCGCCGTTGTCGCTAGTCAGCGCCGTAAGTCTGAGCGGAACAATCAGCGTCCCTTCGACAACATCACCATTGAGACCAATCAATGGGGTAATCTTGTCGAGGACGCCGTCATCCTCTTCGATTGGATAGAGATCTGCCCAAAACGCCTCGATCAGCCTTTGCGCGAGGCTGAGCCCATCCCTTAATCCTGCAAATCCATGAAGACGAACCGAAGCTTCTACGAGCCATGCAACGATCTGCAGGTCCTTGGCATGCCAGCGAAGAAGCTCCACCCCTAGTTCTTCGACACGGCGCCAACCGGATAGTTCGCCACCCTCCTCTCCGGCTTCGGCCAGACGCTCTGCCTGCCGCGCCTCGTTACGTGCATCTTTGATCCTGTGGTAGATCGAATTTGGCGATATATCAGCGCGCAAATCCGGTCCACAAGGCCGGTCCGGATCTATTGGCTGCGACAGTTCGTCAATGTCGAATATCTGAGGTGAAGCCACAATTTCCCGCCCTACCGAAATCCCGCCAACTGTCGTATACAGAGCGCTGGCGGGCCAATAGTGTCCGGTTGCGACATACGGATACCGATGGGTCACTGCGATGAACGACATGTTCTCTTAATCACAACACAGTCTTTCGTTGTTGACATCGCCCAAACAAATGAAGCGAGCCAGAGATTGTGAACCGCCGCGGGCTTTCCGGAGGCTCCGAATCTTGAGAGAACGGAGCCATAACAAAGAAGCATTCCAATACATTTTCATCCGAGGTTCGCGCTTTTGCCGTGCGTCTGTTTCATGGACACAAGCAGGAGCATTCTTCCGAGTGGGAGGCGATGGCGTCGATTGCCTCGAAGATCGGCTGCAGCGCAGAAACGCTGCGCAAGTGGATCCGCCAGGACGAACGCGACCGGGGCCTTCGCGAGGGGATGACAACGCAAGATCGCGAGCGTCTCAAGGCCCTGGAGCGGGAAGTGCGCGAGCTTCGCCAGGCGAATGAGATCCTGCTCAAGGCCTCGGCTTATTTTGCGATGGCGGACCTCGACCGTCGACCGAAGCGATGATCTCGTTCATCGATGATCATCGTCATGTCCACGGGGTCGAGCCGATCCGCAAGGTTCTGCCGATCGCCCCGTCGACATACCACAGCCACGATGTGCGCCGCCGCGACCCATGCCGCCTTCCGGCTCGGGCAAAGCGCGATGCAACACTGTGCAAGGAGATCGGTCGAGTGTTCAATGAAAACTTGCAGCTTTATGGCGTATGCAAGATCTGGCGGCTGTTGAAGCGGGAAGGCTTCGATGTTGGTCGCTCCACTGTCTCCCGGCTGATGAAGAAGCTGGGCCTGAAGGGCGCAGTGCGGGGCAAACCTGTCAAGACCACAGAGCCGGATCAGGCCGCACCCTGTCCACTTGACCGGGTGAATCGGAAGTTCCGGGCGGAGCACCCCAATGCCTTGTGGGCGGCGGACTTCAGTTACGTGCGCACCTTTGCCGGGTTCGTCTATGTCGCCTTCATCGTCGACACCTTCGCGCGCCGCATCGTCGGCTGGAAAGTGTCGCGTTCCATGCGTGCGGAATTTGCACTCGATGCGTTGGAACAGTTGCTTCATGATCGCCGGCCCGTGTATGAAAGCGGCCTGATTCATCAATCTGACCGCAGCGTGTAATACGTGTCGATCTGCTACTCGGAGCGTGTTGCTGAGGCGGGCATAGAGCCGTCTGTCGGAGGCGTCGGAGACTCTTACGATAACGCGCTCGCCGAGAGCGTAATAGGCCTCTACAAGACCGAAGTCACCGAACACCGCAGCCCGTAGCGCAACATGCCCGACGTCGAATTCGCCACCCTCGAATGGGTCGATTGGTTCAACAATCGACGCCTTCTCGAGCCGATCGGATATATCCCGCCGGCCGAGAACGAAGCGCGAAACTATGCGCAAACCAACGAGCATGCTATCGCAGCATGACTCAAACAAAACTGCCTCCGGAAAACCCGGGGCGGTTCAAACAGTGTCATCGGCCCCTTCTTGCGGGCGAACACATGCTCGAAGGCAGAGCGTTGCTTTGAGCGCACTGCATTGGCCTTTGCCTGCCTGTCCGACATTACGCGGTCCTTCGGCTTTCTGAAGTGAACTTTCGAGAACAGTCCGGCCTTTTCGATGGCGCGCTCATTGCTCTTCGAGCGATACGCCGTGTCGGCCCACACCGGCGAAGCCGTGTTGTTTGTGTCCAGCAGGCCCTTCAGTTCGCGTCCGTCGTGGCGCGCCGCATCGCTGACCGCCCACTTGCGGATGAAGCCGTGATGCCTGTCGGTGTTTTTATGGCCCTTGTATCCGAACACCGGCACTGCGATCTCCTTCTGTGCCTTGCCTTCCGGCGTCTTCTTCCTGCGCCCGCGCTTCAAGGTCCAGCGCGCATCGGTTGGCGTGGCCTGGCCTTCCAGTGTTCGGGAATGCCACCCCCTTTCACAATGGCCTTTTCCTCTTCCGTCATTCGCTGACGCGGGGCGGCCACGATACTGGCATCGACAATCTGACCACCCAATCCCTGCCTGGCAGGCGATTGCCAGCAATCGCCGAGAAAGGCGAGAAAGCCTTCCTGCTTCAGATATGTGTCGAATCGGGCGAACAGCCGGTCCATGGCGCCGGCCTTGATCAGCGCCTCACGGAACCGCCAGATCGTCGTTTCATCCGGCACGTTGTTCCCGTCAACCAGTCCCAGGAACTGCCCGAACTTACGACGGTCCATAATCTGGTACTCGGCTTGCGCATCCGACAGACCGTACAGGGCTTGCAGCACCAGGACTTCGAACATCATCACGGGATCAAGCGGTGGGCGCCCACCCTTCGAACCATCGGAGCGGGCCAACGACCCGACAAGGTCTGCTCGGAACATCTCGAAATCGATCAGCCCGCCAGACGCTCAAGTGGATCACCCGACTTCGACAAGGCCCGATAACGCTCATCCAGATCAAAAAAATCCTCGCTGGTCCGACATCAATCCCTCCGTCGCAGAATCACCCACAGTGAATCACGCCAGAAGCGATCCAAGGAGGTCTTTCAGGGTGTACATCTGATTTGAAAACCCAAGCCCGAATTCCCTCAGAGCGAAACTTGGCCCAGCAGAATCTGGCAACCCCATTCGTTTGGGTGATGTCTGCTGGCAGGGCATCGGGTAGAAGCAATTATGGGTAAGACTCGTTCGTTATAGGCGTGCTGGTGGGTTCTATTTTCAGCGTGGGCGCTTGGCTAGATAAATCAATACTGCGCACGGAAGCACATGACAAGCGAGGTGGTCTGTTGGTTTCAGATACGACAAAAAATGTAAGGCTGAAACGTGGCATGTCAGGTTTGATGTTTGTAGCAACGTGGTTAGTGGGTGATTTGGTGGATCGGTATGAGGTTCTGATGGCAGGTTGCACAGTTAAGCTAAAAGAGGCCGGGACCGACCAGCAAGCTTTGAGGCGAGACGACGGTCTTATTGCGGAAAGCGGTCGTGACACGAACACTGGTTCGGGGGTCTTCCGTTCCGTCCGAGGACTGGCGCGTTTTGCCGTAGACCTGCAGAGAACAGATCGCGATGCACTCAAACGGTTTTGGATGAATTCTCCAATTAAGCGTGAGATCAGTTGGTATGGTGCGAATGACTCTCTAAACCTCTCACTTAAACGTTCGCATGTAATGATGCGTCGGCCTATAGCAATACCGTAGGATTAAGTGTGAGTGTGGGTAACCGGATTGAGATATAGGCAGCAAGATTTTTGACTGCAATTAATTCTGTAACAAAACAACTAAGGCGACCGTGTTGGGATTGAGGGCCTTTGTATATTTGGCTGACAATAGGCTTGAGGATATTTCTATGGTTCTTGCTGTACAGGCTCATGGCCAGAACACCACCGCGACAGGTGGGCTCAGCCGGAAGGGCAGACCATGAGGGTCTATTCGCTTCGCAGGAACTCATGGTCTTTTCGATTGCCGACCTAAAAGAACGCAACGCAGATAGAGTCGTTTTTGACTTTGAGCGTGCCGGCCGTCTTCGCAATTACTGGGAGAAGGGCTGGCCGACAAGACGGTACGGCAGCGTTTGAGTGCGAGACAATGCGATACCAGATCAAGAGAGAGTTTCAGATCAATCAAGAACGCATGGAGAGAATTAATGTCGATCTACATGAAATACGGCGATATCAAAGGCTCCGTAACTGACGACAAATACAAGGACACGGTGGAACTCACCGGTTTCGAGTTCGGTGCGGGCCGTGGGGTATCGATGAAGGTTGGCGCAGAGGACGAGCGGGAGGCGACCAAGCCCGCCTTCAGTGAATTGCGCGTGATGAAGCAACTCGACAAATCGACAACGGACTTTTTTCAAGAAGCAATAAGCGGCGACGGTAACAAGAAATGCGCCTTCTATTTCGTAAAGACCGAAGGAAGTAGCACCCAGTGCTATCTCGAAGTTGAGATTGAGAATGCTATGCTCAGCTCTTGGCACATTGAAGGCAACGGTGGCAATCCCACTGTAACCATGACGATCGCCTATACCAAGGTAATGCAGAAGAATATGGAACGGGACAAGGACAACAAGAGCGGCACCCCAAAGTCTGCCGGATATGATCTTTCCAAAGCTTCAAAATTGTAATCCCAGAAACTAAGCGTGGCATGGATTCCTGTCCCGACGCCTTGGATATGGACTCCGTGTCAGGCTCGACGCCATGAACGGGCCAATCACTTGATCTCGATAAAGTGGTTGGTCCGACCGCGACCGATGAAGGAAACAGCGACCATGCCACGGAATGAAACGGCGCCAGCGGCATCAGTAGGCTACCAGCAGGACCGGCGATTGATCGCCGTTCAAACACCGCTTGGTGCCGACGCCATGATTTTGTTGTCATTTGATGGCGAAGAGGCGCTGTCGCAACCGTTCGAATACAACCTCAAAATGGTTGCCTCGCAAGACGACGAGATCAAACCGGGAGCTCTTGTGGGCAAACCCATTTCGTTTTCCGTGACACGCCACGATGGCAGCCCGCGCCCCTTCCACGGATATGTCAGGCGGCTGACGCGCGATGCCGGTGCCAAAGGCTACAGCGCGACTGTTGTTCCCTGGCTGTGGTTCCTGACCCGAACGTCCAATTGCCGCATCTTTCAGAATATGTCAGTCACGGAGATTATTGAGCAGGTTTTCAAGGACTTCGGCTTTCCTAACTACGAAATCAGCGATGTCAAGGGCGAACACCCGTCCCGTGTCTACTGCGTCCAATACCTGGAAACTGCCTTCGATTTCATTTCTCGCCTGATGGAAGAGGAAGGTATTTTCTATTATTTCCGCCACGATGAAGGCAAGCACACACTGATTCTCGCCGACCAAGTCAATGCATATCAGGATACCGAAGAGGATACGATCGAATTCGCGGAGGGTACGCTTCCCCACGCTCAAATTGCTTCTTGGGACCGCCAATTCGATTTCTGTTCCGGAAAGTGGGCGCATACCGACTACAACTTCGAAACCCCAAGCACATCAATCGCGGCCCACCAATCAACCGCAATTGATCTGGCGGACAGCAAGCTCGAGTTGTTCGACTATCCGGGCGCCTATCAAGACCAATCCATGGGCGACGTTCTGGCCCGGATTAGAATCGAAGAGCTGGAGATGGATCACGACATGGTCGTGGCCAACAGTAGTTACAGGACACTTCATCCGGGCCATACCTTCAACCTGACCAGTCTAATCGCTTCATCGGATGCAAAAAAGGGTTACGTAATCACCCGGATTGAGCATCATGCCAGTTCCAACACTTATGCAACCACGGGCGGAGGGGGTGAATCCTATCACAATCGTTTCACCTGCATACCGAAAGAAACGGTGTTTCGCCCCAGAAGGGTAACGCCCAAACCTGTGATCAGCGGACCGCAGACGGCTGTGGTTGTCGGTCCCAAAGGGGAAGAGATCTACACGGACAAATACGGGCGCATCAAAGTGCAGTTTCATTGGGACCGGTTGGGTGCCAAGGACGATGGAAGTTCCTGTTGGATCCGGGTTAGACAGGTTTCCGCCGGCAAGAACTGGGGCGGCCTGTTTATTCCACGAGTCGGTCAGGAGGTCATCGTCGAGTTCCTCGACGGTGACCCCAACCGGCCAATTGTCACCGGTGCCGTCTACAATGCCGACAACATGCCGCCCTGGGAGTTGCCTGGCGAACGGCTGACAAGCGGCCTCGCCAGCCGAAGCAGCAAGAAGGGCACAAAGGAGAACGCCAACTTTTTCACGTTTGACGACACAAAAGGCGAGGAACTCGTCACGCTGCACGCGGAGAAGAATGCGCTGCGCGAGGTTGAGAACGATGAGACGGTGACCGTCGGCAACAACCAAAACTTAGACGTGCAGAACAACCTCGCGATTTCGGTCAAACAGGGCAAGTACACACTTGAGGCAGCAGAGGCCGTGGAACTTAAGGTCGGTCAAAGCACTGTGACGCTCAAGCCCGACCGTATCGAGCTGAAGATCGGTAGCAGTTGCATCAAACTGGACGTCACTAATGTCAAGCTCGCGAGCACGTTCACAACGGTCAGCGGCGAGCTTACCGCAGACGTAAAAAGCCTAGTCACTAATATCGAAGCCGATACCGCCCTCACTCTTCAAGGCACGGTTGTGAATATCAACTAGGGGACGTCGGCTCGCGCAGAGGTAGGAGACCCGCTGTGGAACAAAACGAATGCGTTTTCTTGACCGAGGAAGATCTGATCCGAATCCCGACCGAAGATGCACTGTCGATCTGTCAGGCGGCGGCCCTCGATGATGAGGCAAGTATGCTGCTTCATGCCGATGACAATCCAAAAGACTATCTGGAGAGGCTACTGCAGGCGGGGCGCGACATGGATGCCTTGACATTTCTCGCATATGCATTGCCGAAGCGAGAGCTCATCTGGTGGGCCTGCGTCGCATTTCGGCAGCATCTTGGTCGCGGTGCAAGCGAGCAGGACGAACGGGCTTTGGAAGTTGCAGAAGCTTGGGTCTACGATCCAAATCAGGATTTGTGCTATGCCGCTGGCGACGTCGCCGGGGAAAATGAATTCCGAACCCCGACGGCGCTCATTGCCGCGAGCGTCTATTGGGCGGGTAACTCCATCGCCCCGCCTGACTGCCCAAATGTACCACCGCGTGAAGACCTGCCGAACAAGGGCATCGTCAGCGCCATAACCCTCCACTTGATAGCAGCGACAGACGCAGTTGTTCGGGAAAACCTGACGAGAATGTTCCTCTCGACGGGAATAAGGATTGCACAAGGTGCGACCAGCAAGGCCGCGCTATTGGGCTTCGCATACAACGGATCGTTGCCCATCGAAACAACCGAGTGATTGGTGTGAGTACGATGAAAACAATGATCCTGAGCATGGCCCGCAGCAGTTGGTTCATTCGATGTGCCTCGGTTATCTCATTGATGTGCGTGCATACTTCTTGCTCATTGGGTCTAACGTCGGACTCGCCGCCAGACCCAACCCGCCTCGAAGCGGTGATCGAGGTGTCCGCGAACATCAATCCGGATACTCAGAACCGCCCATCCCCCCTTGTTGTGCGCGTCTATGAGTTGGCGTCGGCAAGCGGTTTCAACAACGCCGACTTCTTCGACCTCTATGACGAAGCAGCTACGGTGCAGACCAACATACTCGGACGCGACGAGTTCACTGTTATGTCGCTGGACAAGCTATCGGTAGAAAGAAAGCTGCATCCGTCGACGCGCTTCATCGGCGTGATTGCCGCTTACCGGGAGATTGACGAGACAGCTTGGCGCGCTGTCAGGCCTATCGCCGTGACTCAAACGAACCGATTCACGATCCGCTTGGAGCAAACCGGCATCTTCATTGAACCGACTGACAAAACAGCAACAGCGGTAAAAGAAGCAACCGTGCTGAATCCAACGCTCAACGCACCGAGGCCAGCCGGCTCTCTCCACTCTCCTTCGACTTACAGCAAGTATGGCGGACCCGATGTCCTGGAATAGCAAAGTCGTCTGGTCGGAAGGGCTTTTCCTTCGTCCGCAACATTTCCAACAACAGGAACGCTATATCGAAGCTAGCGCGAGATTGCGCATGGCTTTTCTGCATCCGTATAGTTGGGGATTTACACGGCTGGAGATCGATCAAGGTATGATGAAGTCAGGCAAAATCGCCCTGCTTTCTGCTCAGGGCATTATGCCGGATGGCGCACCGTTCAGCATCCCGGAAGATGCAGACCTGCCAATACCAATCGATCTCGATGAGAATGTCCGCGATTGCGTGTTTTATCTTGCCCTTCCGGTTCAACAGCCCGGCAACTTGGAAGTCGCCCTGCCCGAAGATCGGGAAGTGACGGCCAGGATGGTGTCAAAGCAAGTTGCTATTCGTGACAACAATCCTGGCCTTCGGACGATTGCCGACATCGATGTCGGCAAGCTGCAATTTTGCTTGCTTTCGGAGACCATCGAGCGAGCCGGTTATGTTTGCTTGGGTGTTCTGAGGGTTACTGAAGTCCGCGCTGATGGGCAGGTCGTCATCGACAAAGACTTTATGCCCACCTGCCTTGATTGCAGTGCAGTTCCGCAGCTCCGAGCTTTCATGACAGAGCTATTGGGATCTTTGCATCAGCGGCGAGAAGCGTTGGCAACCTATTGGGCCAAGTTTGGCTCCGGGACAATGGCCGAGATCACCGATTTTCAGATGCTCCAGGCGGTCAACCGCTATCACGCATTGCTGAACCATCTGGCCCAGACAAGCAATCTACATCCGGAAAGCCTGTATCGAACTTTCGTCGAGATGGTTGGTGAGCTTGCAACTTTCACCGATGATGAGAGACGGCATTTGTCTCTACCACCCTATCGACATGATGATCTCGCCAGCAGCTTTTATGCCCTGATCGAAGCACTCCGCCAATCGTTGAGTTCAGTATTCGAACAAAAGGCGGTTCTGATTCCTTTGTGGGAGGAGAAATATGGGATCAAGGTGGGGACCGTCGCTGACCAGGCATTGCTGGCAACAGCGACCTTTGTCCTAGGCTGCAAGACAGACCACCCTGTCGATGTCATACATCGTGATTTGCCGGGGCGGGCCAAGATCTGTTCGGTCGAGCAGATAAGAGAATTGATCAATCTTGCGTTGCCTGGCATTGGCCTCCATTCGCTGCCCGTTGCTCCACGCGAAATTCCCCATAATCCACGCACTGCCTATTTCGAACTAGATCGCAGCAACGCGCTCTGGTCGGAGCTGATCCACTCGGGCGGACTTGCCATCCATGTGTCGGGCGACGTCGCCGATCTGGAACTCGCTCTTTGGGCCATTCGAGAACGGACGGACTGATGAAACATGACGATCCTTTTTCCACCCCTCCTGAGAAAGATGGTGAATCGAAAGCCGCGAATGTTCCGTCCCAATTGAGTGGCGACACCACTATTCCATCTCTCGAGGCGGAACAGGCTTCCCGATCGGAATCTCCTTCGAAGCAAAGCGACCCGTTCACCGACGAGGCCGGCGAAACAGAGCGAACGGCAGAGCAACCGCTAGCTTCGCCGTCGTCGGTCCTTGACGCATGTCTGGCGGTGTCCTCAGCGGCAGCGGTAGAAGCACCCTTCTCGGTCTTCGATGAAAGCGACCTTGCCAAAATTACCAATGAGCCGAGCCAGAACGCACTGTACACAGCTGCAACCAGCTTGTTCGTATTAATCAATCAACTGAGAGGCTCATCGGCACTAATCGAGATCGCCGATCTCCGCGAGCGAGTGGTCACTGCCGTCAACAACTTCGAGCAGCGCGCGCTTTCTGCCGGCTACAGCAAGGCGATTGTCCAGACAGCTCAGTACTGCCTTTGCACAGCCATAGACGAAGCAGCACTCAACACCGAGTGGGGGATCAACAGTGCGTGGTCACGGCAGACGCTGCTCTACTCATTTTTCAATGACACATCCGGTGGCGAAAAGTTTTTCGTCAACCTCGATCAGGTTAAGACAACGATCACAAACAGCTCTGGTGATGAAATCGTCCGCGCCCAGGTCGATCTTCTTGAGATCTTGTACATCTGCCTGGCTCTAGGGTTTTACGGCAAGTACCGAATCCTCGATCAAGGCACGGCACGGCTCAAAGAGCAACGAAACGCTGTCTACGAACTGATCAAAAAACAACGTGCCGCTCTTGACTATGAGCTCTCGCCGAACTGGATAAGCACTGAGGTTGTCCATCAACAGCGGGACTGCCCACCGGTCTGGCTGACGGTACTGACGACACTGGTCGTTCTGCTCAGCATCTATCTTACGCTTAGCTATTCTCTCAACGTGCGCTCCGACCAGGCCTTCGCCAAGGTGCAACCAATTGGGCGAACTGTGTCCTTCCAATTCGACCGGGCGATGCCGACCGTCGAAAAGGCCAAGGAGTGGTGGCGCGGCTTCGACAAACTACTGAAAGATGAGATCAACCGCAACATTCTTGAAGTGATCGACATGAAGGACGCGATCGTCATAAGGGTCTTCAACAATGGGCTCTTCGGTTCTGCAAGCGCCGCAATTTCGGATGACTTTCAGCAGGTGTTTCGCCGCATCAGCGATGCCATAGAGGCCAGGGTGCCGGGAGCCGTGACCGTCATTGGTCACTCCGACAATCAGCCAATTCGGAACTCCGTTCGTTTTCCGTCCAATTGGCATCTATCAACGGCTCGTGCTCAAGCCGTTGCCAATGCAGTCATCTACTCTTTATCGAAACCCGACCGAGTCTCTTTTGAAGGACGATCGGACACGGAACCTCTCACCAGCAACGACACCCCCGAGGGGCGAGCCACAAATCGACGTGTCGAAATCTTCTTGCCCAAGGTCGTTCCCATGGCGGATGCCATGCCGACACCATCCAACGACAAGCAAACCGACGGTAGATAGATCAGACGATCGAGATCGGCACGCAAGGAATAATTGAGAGACAAATCATGAAAAAATTCCTGAACCGGTGGATCCTGCTCTCAGTTGGCCTGTTCTGCATCAGCATGCTGATCTGGTTTCTTAGCCCCCTGATTGTCATTGGCAATACCGCCCCCTTCGACACCAAGACATCCCGTATACTGGCTATTCTCATCCTAGTCATCCTTTGGAGCCTCAATAACCTCCTACTCATATATCTAGCTCGTCGACGCAGTAAGAAGATCACGGCTGAATTGTCCGGTATTGACAAAGCGCTTCCTGATCCGGCCAACCAGCAAGAAGCTGAGCGTGAAGTTGCCGCAATGGCCATGGGCTTTGAGCAAGCCGCGCGGACGCTGAAACTTGCGAACCGAAGTGGTGTCGGCAATAAGAAGTATCTCTACGAAATTCCATGGTATCTCACCCTTGGCACACCGGGCGCTGGCAAAACCACGGTACTGCGAAATTCGGGACTGAGATTTTCGCTCATCAGAGCCAGTGAACTTCGTTCATGGCAAGCGAAGGAAGACAATCGGAATTGTCAGTGGTGGTTCACTGATGATGCCGTCATCATCGATTCTGCCGGTCGCCAAACCATCCAAGACGACAACCCGATGGTTGACATGCTGACTTGGCAGAAACTGTTGGCTCTGCTTCGTGAGTACCGACCTCAACGACCTGTCGACGGCATCATCATTGTCATAAGCATGGCCGATCTGATGAATCCTGACAGTGGTGTCTGCTCAACAAATGCCGACGTCATTCGCCAGCGGCTTCGAGAGCTTTCCCTAGCATTCAAAAAACCGATTCCGGCCTATTGCCTGGTCACCAAATGCGATCAGGTCGCAGGATTCGTTGAGTTTTTTGACAACCTTGACCAAAAGGCCCGCGAGCAAGTCTGGGGGATCACATTCGGCCTGGGGAAAGACACGAATACGCAAGCTCGAATCGAGCAATTCGATGCGGAGTACGAAAGGCTGATCGAGCGCGTGCAGTTGCGACTGTTCGAGCATCTTGAAAACGAAACGGATATTGAACGTCGCGCGAAGATCCACGGCTTCCCGACACAGATGCAAATACTGCGCCCGTCGCTCAACAGTTACCTGACCGATATCTTCAGACCGGGACGTTTCGACGGCCACGTGCAGCTGCGCGGCGTCTACTTCACCAGCGGCACACAAGTCGGTGCCCCTAGTGATCCGCTGACGTCGTTCGTCTCATCCACATTCGGCATTACAGCGCCACCGTTACCTGATCTTGGCGACACCGCTTCCGGCTACTTTCTCAAATCACTCTTTACAGATGTCATTTTTCGAGACTCCAATCTGGCTATCTATGCCCCGACCTCAAA
The DNA here is from genome assembly GCA_965198845.1 of Hyphomicrobiales bacterium. Lineage (GTDB taxonomy): Bacteria > Pseudomonadota > Alphaproteobacteria > Rhizobiales > JAJFHC01 > CBDAQD01. Next base: position 1,801,925 of record CBDAQD010000002.1, on the reverse strand, counting down.
TCGTCGTCGCCGGCTTATCAGGCAAACTGTCGCGGCGGGCGCAGCAATTATGTTGATTGCAATGGGATTCGCGTGGTGCTTTAATCGAAACCAAGACTATATTTCAACCGTCGAAGCCAAAGTTGTCGATTTTGACAATCGTTCCGGCACTCTTACCCAAGATGTCGAGGATATCAGTTCGCCTCTGTCGATATTCGATCTTTTGCGAGCGATGCCGGGTGGATATGCGGACAGAGAACGATCCACTCCACTTGCGGCTAGTTTTGGTCTTAGCCAGAGGGATAAGCTGGGCAGTGCTGCAAGCGCTGCCTATCAAAGAGTTCTCCAGTCAACCCTCCTGCCGCGGCTTATCTTTCGGCTCGAAAAGCAGATCAAGGAAAGCTTCGACAAGCCAGAACTTCTGCATGAAGCTCTCAAAATTTACCTCATGCTGGAGGACCCCACACGCTTCGACTACGATGCGGTCCGACTCTGGTACAAATTGGACGTCGACCTATGGCTGCCTGGCGGGCCGAATGCAGACAGGCGCTCTGCACTCCGAAGCCATCTCGCGGCGCTATTCGAGCAGCGACTCAAACCGCCACCGCCTGACAGTAACCTGGTTGCCACTGCCCGTCAGATCCTGGCAGCCGTTTCGGTTGCAGAACGCGCCTATGCCAGGATCAAGAATGACGTCCAGTCCGGCGACAGTATCAAGGCATGGACGTTGCGACAAAAGCTCGGACGCACGGCCGACAGGGTCTTCGATCCGACTTCCGTCCCGACCGTGCCGGGATTCTACACCGTCGACGCATACCGAAATGTATTCCCGCAGAAAAGCCTTCGTGTAGTCAAGGAAATTACAAACGACGCCTGGGTCGTTGGCCTCAAGGATTCGGACGTTCGGTATGAGACGTTGCACGACGACGTGCTCGACCTGTATCTGGCGGACTATGCCAACCACTGGGACAGTGTGCTGAGAAACACGCGGCTGGTGGCATTGTCAGACAGGCAACAGATCATCCAGGTTCTCGATAACCTGACCGGCGATAACGCCATGCTTCGCCGATTTCTCGAGGAGGTAGCCAGGCAGACAAGGCTTTCACATGCAGTAAAAGACAGCGCCGATCCTGCCGAGTCAAATTCTGACAAGGTAAAAGCTGCCGCCACAGCTCTGGCGCAACAGTCGAACAAAGCCAGACAGACCAGCAATCGCCTGGCCCGGCTACAGGCGACCTTGCCCAACCCTACGTCAACGTCGGACAAGGCCGATCCGGCGTTGTTCATCGATCAGCGCTATGTTCGGATTCACAGACTCGTAGAGCCCGGAGAGGATGGCAAGCTAAAGATCGACCGTCTCGTTTCAGATTTCGAAACCTTCGGTCGGCGTCAGATTGAAGCAATTGCCAACCGCGAGCGAGCGGCCCAGCAAACCAGTGGCAATGATATCGATACGGATATCGCTCTCGCGGCAATACGTCTGGTCGAGCCACTTCGTAATTGGGCGAGGCAGATCACTGATCGCGCCAGTTCACTGTCCGGTCGCAGGACACAAAGCCGTATCAATGAAAACTGGAAGTCTCAGGTCAGGTACGCCTGCCGGAATATTCTCATAAAGAGTTATCCCTTCAAATCCGACAGCCCGGCAGATCTTCCACTAACCGAATTCACAAGGTTTTTCGGACCGAATGGCTTGTTCGACAAATTCTTCAAGGAGAACCTCGATGGGCTTATTGATACTTCATCAAGACCGTGGAAAGCGCAAACCAACGGTCAAGGCAGCCCCCTGATCTCCCGCAGAGCTGTGAAAACGTTTGAACGAGCAACTTTGATCCGGCGATTGTTTTTCCAGAATGGCGGCGAGCCGCAATATTCGTTTGTACTGGTTCCTGTCTCCTTGGACCAAACTGCCAGCAAGTTTCAGCTCGAACTTGGAGATCAGCGGATCACTTATCGTCATGGGCCTGCACGCTCGCGGCAGTTAACCTGGCCCGGATCAAAGGCCATTCAGGGGGCACGTGTCGTTTTTACCTCGTTCGCGCCTGGAAATCCGACTGCATCGCTGGCTATGCGGGGCGTTTGGGGGTGGTTCCGCATGCTGAACAGATTCCGGGATTCATCAAAGGCGAACCAAATCAAGTTCGACGTTAAGAACTTCCGAGCGATCTACGCCATCAATCCGTCGAACCCGGCCTACATACCGGTCTTACGTCTGTTTCGCCGATTCAGCTGTCCGAATGCGTTGTGAATCGATTACCACTTTGATCCCGGGAACGGTGAAGAGTAAACGAAAGTCCGCGAGGTTCTGATGCGCTTCACTCAATGCGGACACCAGAACCGGTACCACGAAAGAGGTCTTGAACGATGAGCCGTATTGCCGCCAAACAGGGCGATCTGATTGTCGCTGTCGACACGCATCTAGAGCAGCCACCTGGTCCCGTATCACCGGTTCCGATGCCGAATCCCTTCTCGGCGCCGATCACGACGGGTGTCAGCGCTAACGTTCTGATCGGGAAGCGGCCGGCGGCAACGCTGGGGAGCGGCGGAACGAATCTGCCGCCGCATATTCCGAAGATCGGAACCTTCGTCAATCCACCAACGAATCGGGCGACCATCATCACAGGGAGCGGAACAGTGCTAATCAACAAGAAGCCGGCGGCAGGGATGGGCGACGTGGCCATCACCTGCAATGATCCAACCCCTTTGCCTGTCGGCCGTGTCATTGTGCCTGGAGACACGGTCTTTGTTGGTGGCTAGAGCGGAATCGAATTATTCGTGGTCATATCCTGTGGCTTTGCAGTAATTTTTGCACTCGTTTGGCGTGAATGCGTCAAGGCATTCGGCGAGGACGGACCAAAGAGCATCGATGGATCTTGCTGCAGCTTTTCTGAGCATGGCCTTGAGCTTTGAGAAGGCCAGTTCGATGGGCTTAATGTCAGGCGACTACGGCGGCAGGAACAAGAGTTGTGCATCAACGCCTTCGATAGCCGCGCGAACGCCTGTGATCTTGTGGGCCAGCAGGTTGTCCATGACGACGACGTCGCCGGGACCAGAGCGGCGATTGAAGACACCGGCGCACAACTCATCCATCTGCCGCCCTTCGCTCCATCCGAACGCTTCACAGCCTTGGCCAAGGGTTTACGGAAAAGCTCAAAATCCACAACAGACGACAGACGTTCCAGCGGAACGCCGCCGGAACTCAGTTGCTGCAAACGATCATCAAGATCGAAAAACTCAGGTTGCCCGGACATAACCATCTCCATCTGCACTAAATGTGCAGTGAATCAGATCGCGGCCGATTCGCAGCAGGTTCTTAGAGGTGTCCAACTGGGCGGTGATGCTGTCGAAGAGCCGGTCGGCAAGTCCGCGTCTGACAAGTTTGCGGATTTCAGAAATACCGGACAGCGATTCCGCTAATTCCCGGACACGTGTTCGGGTTTGGGAGGGGTTGGTCAGCGCCTGCTGTGTCAGGGCATCCTGCCGGTCTTGATTGGACTGGGAGAGACGATGCCGAGACGCAAGCAAATGAGGCGAATGACCGTGCAAGACATACGAATATTGCGACGCAAGATATTGCGGCTGACGCAAGATCAGGGGCTTTCGGTGCGCGAGGTCGCCGCGCGCCTCGGCAAGCTTCACATCGCTGAGATCGTACCACCGCGCCAGGACCAGCACCTTCAGCAAACACAGAGGTGGCCAGCCTTGCTCACCCCTGGCTGCAGACGAGATGTCCACCATCAGATGGTCAATCCGAGACCAGTCTACAAGCCCCAGAAGACTGTCGAGATCCGATGGCCTCGCGCGGTCCTCAAACTCGAAAATCTCCTGACCAATCTCTTAACGCGCGATCATCCCGCCTCCAATCGATAAACCAGACGGGAATGGAATCAAATCAGCAGAAACCTGTAAACCGCATTTCGCGCACAGGTCTTCTGAGCTCTGATTGTGCGTCATAGGTAACGACTTCAACTGGCTTTCCGAGCAATCCGCCATCGGCGTTGATCTTCTCGATCGCCAATTCCAGCGCTTGGTTCTGCTGGATGCCATAGATGTTGAGCCCGCCGGTGAGGTCGAAGATCGCGCCGATCTTCGTGTCTGCAAAGGTTGATGACGTTGCGAATGCGACGGAGGCCAGCAGACCTAATGCGGTCAGTGACTTTTTCATAAGAGACGTTCTTCCCTGTTCGTGACATGAGCTGAACGTCCGCCAACGGCAACACCTCGTAGAAAAACATAAAGCTGCCCGCCAAGACTTCTGTTCAGCAAAGTCGCTTCGATTTTCACGTGCACCGTTGCACCAAACAACGCTAGTTCGCATCGGCACTGAATGTCAAGCCCTGGCGTCCCTGACTATCGCTTCAACCCGATTTTGAGTGTTCTTTGCGGCGGCTGACCTGCCAAAAATGTCGATTCCGCTCGGAGCGTCATTTGGATGATCTTGGTCCTATTGGTGTACATAAATTGTACACGCCGCCTTCTAGCTATTTGAAAAATTTGGCTTGTTGTTCCAGTCCATCACGGGCGCGACGGAGAATATTTTTTCTTTGTTTTTCAATTTATTACTGTGTTGTTCGAGAATCTCAGTTCAAGACCGGGGCAAGGGGACTATCCTGAAGATTTGCACGTTTGGAGTGCCGCATGGCGGCGGCACACCGAGTGCCAATCCATCAGGTCTAACCGGCGCGCATGACAGGCATTTTATCACCAACGCAAACATTACGACACAATCGGACCGCATAGTCGGACACTTTCAGCCAGGTTGGATCAACAGTCGGTTTTTTTGCCGGCACGGTTAATACGTACACACATGAACTCTCAATCATTTGATCAAATGTCATGAGCGTTCGAGCCCAGTCTTGTTGTAACTGGCTTATGGGGGGACGAAATAAGTACCCCGAACGAATGATCGCAATCGCGCGGTCCTTCAAACTTCGACCGAGCAATTCAGGAGTAGATCATGAAAAAAGCCCTCATTTCGGGTGCCTTTGCTCTGACCCTTATGTCCGGTCCGGCTTTTGCCGGCCCTCAGTATGTTGACGAAACCGGATATGCCGTCAGCGGCTATGACGTCGTCGCCTATCACAGCCTCAAACAAGTGGCTGTCGGGCAGTCCCAACCCCGTGCGGTCAAGGGCACAACCAAACACGTGGTTGAATTCAATGGCGCGAAATGGGCGTTTTCGACTGCCGACAATGCAAAGAAATTCAAGGCGGACCCGGCCAAATACGCCCCCCAGTTTGATGGCCACTGCGCTTACGGCCTCGCACAGGGCGGCAAGGTTCCGGCCAACCCGAACCTCTGGCGCATCGTTGACGGCAAGCTGTACCTGAACATCACGCCAGCCGTCGTCGGTTTCTGGGAGAAAGACATCAACGGCCATATCAAAACGGCCAACAAAAACTGGAAAGGCAAAGAATCCGCTGCCGCATCCAATCGCAAATGGACAGCCATCAATGCCAATGACGGCACCTACGAAGGCATTGCTCCACTCGCAAACTAATGGTGAAGATGTCCTGCAGCGAATAGATTAGAGTAGCAGGACATCTCCCTCCAATTACGCAGTGCGATTCACCCTGCGCACTTCGTCAAACAACAGCCAAGGAGTCTTGATCCAATGTCCAAGAAAGTAGTCGCCACCTCGGGCCTGGCGCTTGCCGCCGCCGTTGCCACCGCGCTCACCGCAACAAGCATTTCCACCACTCCGGCTTCAGCAGCCGCCAAAGAAAAGTGCTTTGGTGTGTCCCTGGCCGGCCAGAATGATTGCGCCGCCGGCCCCGGCACTACATGTGCAGGTACATCCACGGTCGATTATCAGGGTAACGCATGGACACTTGTTCCTGCAGGCACCTGCACAACCATCGATTTGCCGAAACAGGCAGACGGCACCGAACGCAAAGGTTCTCTGGAAGAATTGAAGCGCGACCTCCCGTCCTAACGATCTTTTCAATCCTCGCCGGGCCTGAGCATGGGCCCGGCGATGCCAATTCCAGCGTCTCAGATGTCGTCTTTGCAATTCTCAGCTGCAGCGGAAATTCCCGCCCGTGCCGGGGCGGGCCTGAAGGCATGTCACTATGAGGCCATACTGGAAAACACGCCGGACATCGGCTGGTTCGAGATCCATGCCGAAAACTATATGGGCGACGGCGGACCACCGCATCATGCCCTCAGGCAGATTCGCGACCGTTACCCCATCTCGTGTCACGGCGTCGGATTGTCTATCGGCTCAGAAAAATCGCTGAATGAAGACCACCTTGCCCGGCTCAAGACCGTATGCGAGCGCTACGCGCCGGGCCTGTTCTCGGAGCATCTGGCCTGGAGCACCCATGACGCCGGCTTCTTTAACGATCTTCTGCCGGTGCCATACACAAGTGCGACCGTAGCACGCGTCGCAGAGCACATCGATCAGGTGCAGAACACTCTCGGGCGGCGAATGCTCCTGGAGAATCCGTCGACCTATGTGGCGTTCGCCGAGAGCGAGATGGGCGAAATAGACTTCCTGAAAGAGATCATCGCAAGGACAGATTGCGGACTGCTGCTGGACGTAAACAATGTGCATGTGTCGGCGACCAATCAACACTACAGCGCAGAAGGCTATCTGGACGAATTTCCCGTAGACGCGGTCGGAGAGATCCACCTTGGCGGCCACGCCGAGGACGAAGACGACGACGGCGCCCCCCTGCTCATTGACGCTCATGACCGCGAAGTCGCAGATGCGGTCTGGTCCCTTTATGAGCGTCTCGTCACCCGCATTGGCCCGCGGCCGACTCTGATTGAATGGGACAACAACGTTCCCGACTGGGACACTCTTTTCGAGGATGTGCAGCGCGCCGACGCAATTCTGCGCTCTGCCGCCACTCGACGCCAATCCCATGCCGCTTGAAAGTCGTCAGGCCAAATTTGCGGAAGCACTGTTGAACCCGGAGATACCGGTTCCCGATGGTGTTGTTGATCCGGCAGGCGCCCCGTCGCCGAAGCGGTTTGCCGTCTACAGAAACAATGTCACTGTCAGCCTGATCGAGGCCATGGCCACGGCATTCCCCACGACAGAGAAGATCGTCGGCGAGCAATTCTTCAGTGCGATGGCGCGCGAGTTCGTGCGTGCGCATCCGCCAACTTCACCGCTTCTGATGTTCTATGGCGAAGCGTTCCCCGGCTTTCTGCAAAGTTTCGAGCCGGTCTCCCATCTCACCTATCTTTCCGAGATCGCGCAGTTAGAGCTGCTTCGCCGCGAGGCTTATCATGCTGCGGACGCCGCCCCATTGGCACCGGACTTTCTCGGCGAGATTGCACCAGAACAGCTTGGCGCGTTGACTGTCACCCTCCATCCATCAGTTCGCCTGCTGGATGCGAGGCATCCGGCCCTTTCAATCTGGGAATGGAACAATGCGGAAGATGAGAACGAGCGGCCCGCACTTCCGGAACATGGCGAATCCATTCTCATCGCGCGGCCTGAGTTGACCGTCGAAATGCGGCGCCTGCCTCCCGGAGGCTATCGATTTCTCGCCTCACTGGCCGCCGGCGCGCCACTCGGTGCTGCCGCCGAGGCAGGTTCGGCCATTCCTGAATTTGATCTGACAGCCAACATTTCCGGCCTCTTGGAGAGTCGGATCGTAACCGCCTTTTCTCTCAACGGAGCACAATAATGAACGGCCCGATCAGCATACTCACCGGCGTGCACAATTCGATCTTCGGCGCTATCGAGCGAGCCCTCGACGGATGGGCGCTCGGCCTGCTGGCCCGTTTTGTGTTTTCCAGCGTCACGCTCCTGTTCTTCTGGAATTCCGCCAAGACAAAGATCGGCGACAGCATCTTCTCGCCGTCCACGGGCGCCTATGCTCAGATCTTCCCGAAGAAATTCGAGGCGGCCGGTTATGATGAAAGCGCCATGTCGTCCCTCGACACGCTTATCGTCCTGATGGGCACCTATGCGGAGTTCCTGCTCCCGCTTCTTATCCTCATCGGTCTATTTACCCGTCTGTCATCGGTGGCCATGATCGGATTTATCGTCGTCATGAGTATTGTCGACATCACCGGTCACGGCGCAGATGCAAAGACCATCGGGATGATGTTCGACCGCATTCAGGATGGCGTGATCCTTGACCAGCGGCTGCTCTGGCTGTTCCCGCTGATCTATCTCATCGTCAAGGGACCAGGCGCGGTTTCAGTGGATGCAATAGGCGGAAAGCGAAGTGCTTCCTAGAGGCCGTTGATCGGCACTTTCAGCACCGGATTGCCGCTCTGGTCGGTCGGAACCTCACCTGCCCGCATGTTCACCTGAAGGGAAGGGATGATCAGTTTCGGCATCGCCAGCTGCGCGTCCCGCTCGGTCCGGAACTTGATGAACTCCTCGCGGGTCTTGCCGCCGCCAACATGAATATTGTTGGCCTTCTGCTCCCCGACGGTCGTCTCCCATGCGATCTCCCGCCCACCCGGACCGTAGTCGTGGCAGATATAGAGTCGCATCTCGTCGGGAAGGCTCAGCACCTTCTGAATGCTGTCGTAGAGAATACCGGCATCTCCACCGGGAAAATCGGCCCGCGCTGATCCGCCATCCGGCATGAATAACGTGTCGCCGCAAAACGCGGCATTGCCGATCACATGCACCATGCAGGCGGGCGTGTGGCCCGGCGTGGCAATGACAAACGCTTCCATGTTGCCTATGCGATAGGTGTCGCCGTCCTTGAAAAGGGCATCGAACTGAGAGCCGTCGCGCTGAAACTCGGTGCCTTCGTTGAAGATTTTTCCGAAGGTTTCCTGAACGACCATGATGCCTTCGCCAACGCCGATCTTGCCGCCAAGCTTGTCCTGAATATATGGCGCGGCAGACAAGTGATCGGCATGGACGTGGCTTTCGATAATCCACTCAAGCTGAAGACCACGCTCTTCGATGTGGGCAATAAGCTCATCGGCATGCTCATGCGTGATGCGGCCCGCCGCATAATCGATGTCCATCACACTGTCGATGATGGCGCAGGCGTTCGATGAGGGATCCTTCACGATATAGGTCACCGTGTTGCTGTCATCATCGAAGAAACCGGCAACATCAGGTTCAATGTTCATGTTGACTGGATAATTGGACATGATCGTTCTCCTGCCGCTTGCGCGGCATGTTTCTCCTATGCGCTCAAATCTCTCGTCTTCGCTTCGTCATCTGCTGTACCGCAGAATTATGGTCGGATCGGACACGGTTACAACCGGCGAGTCTGCAGCCCGCTCTTCGATGTGGACAACACTGGGATGGGAAACCGGCCTCCGGGCTAGCGTCGATGTCTCTTCGCCCGTACGACCTTGTTGGTGAAATGGATTGCCTCCCGTCCTATAAACCTGTGGGATATCAGCATAGGTACCTCGCTTACCATTATAGTCAAACGGTTCGCCTGCGTCCGCCAGCGGATCGGAAGTCCACGCAACCGGAATGAAATCATCGACCGGACTACCGCAAAACAGAGCAATGAAGGTTGGAGGATCGCCTCTGGAGAGGCGCAAGAGGAGTATCTAATTGTCGCAGGAGCGCATTGTCCGCCCCAGGCGGAGCTTCATTTTTACGCCAGGTCTCAAACCCGAAATGTACCCCAAGGCGCTGGCTTCGGGCGCCGATATCGTTTGCGTGGAACTGGAAGACGGTATAGCGCCCCACGACAAGGAAGCGGCGCGCATTAACGCCCTGAAACTCTTCGAACAGCCTCAGGCCGATGACGGCGTGGAGCGCATCGTGCGCATCAACAGTATGCGCGAAGCTTTTGGCATTGCCGATGTAAACGCCGTTCTGAATTCCGACACCCCTCCCCCGGCCCTGATGATGCCAAAAGTCAGGACGCCGGATGAAGTTGTTCAATTGGACACCCTCCTGTCTGAACGCGGGCACGAAACACGTCTTCATGTGATCATTGAAACCAATGAGGGTTTGGAAGCCGCCTACGACATCGCCCATTGCTCCGACAGGATCGACGCGATGTTTTTCGGAGGCGTGGACATGGCGGCGGAGCTGAGATGTGAAAACGCGTGGGAGCCGCTGCTCTACGCACGCTCCCGTGTGGTTCATGCGGCGGCTGCCGCCGGATTGGACGTCATTGACGTCCCCTATCTCGATCTCGAAGACACGGAAGGCATGGAGGTCGCCGCGAGGCAGGCGAAGGCACTTGGGTTCTCCGGCAAGGGGTCAATTCACCCGAAACAGATCGCCGCGCTCAATGACGTGTTCACGCCAAGTTCGGATGAAATCGCACGCGCACGGCGTATTATCCAGACCTTTGAAGACGCCAACACCGGTCTGGTTGTGATTGATGGAAAGCTGATCGAGAAACCGGTGCTGCGAGACATGTACCGGATCGTCGCGATCGCTGATCGGATGGGAATGTAAAATGGAATGTTGCGGACCAGGGTATGCGTCTCCTCAAGAGGCATTGAAGGCCCCGCGGGAGAAGTTGCTCTACACAATCGCGATCTACACAGGCACAGGCATTCAGAAGCCGGATTATCTCGCAACGATCGACAACGATCCGGCCAGTCCGACCTATTCTCAAGTCATCTCCCGTCTCGAGATGCCGGGTATTGGCGACGAACTCCACCATATGGGCTGGAACGCCTGTTCCTCCTGCCATGGCGATGCAGACATGGAACGCAAATACATGATCGTGCCAGGGGTGCGCTCAACCAATCTGCATATTGTCGATTGCGGTACCGACCCGCGCAATCCGACACTTTTCAAGGTGATCGAAGGCTCGGAGATCATCATTTCGATGCTGGGTGATGCCCAGGGCAATGCACCCGGCGGCTATCTGCACCTGAACAAGGATTTCGAGATCGTTGGCCGATGGGAAAACTCCATGGGCGATATCAAGTTCGGCTACGACTTCTGGTACCAGCCCCGACATAACGTGATGGTGTCGTCGGAGTGGGCAGCGCCCAACACGTTCATGCCCGGGTTCGACCTGGAAGAGGTCGGTCACCTCAAGTATGGCCGCGAGTTGCATCTCTGGGACTTTGAGAAGAAGGAGCCCAAACAGTCTTTCTATCTGGGTGAAGACGGCCTTATTCCTTTGGAAGTGCGGTTCCACCACAATCCGGATTCGTCCCATGGTTTTGTCGGTGCCGCCCTTTCGGCCAACATCATTCACTGGTGGAAGGACGAGGCCGGCGACTGGCAGTGGGAAAAGATTGTGGATGTGGAGAACGAGCCTCATCCCGAATGGCCGATCCCGGTGCCGGGCGTGATCTCGGTCATTCTGCTTTCGATGGACGACCGGTTTTTGTACCTGTGCAACTGGCTGCACGGGGATATCCGACAATACAACATCGAGGACCCCCACAAGCCGGTGCTGACGGGACAGGTCTGGATGGGAGGGCTTCTGGGCAGGGCACCGGAGGTCAATGGGGTGAAGGTGACCGGGGGCCCGCAAATGATTCAGCTGTCGCTTGACGGCAAACGGCTCTACGTGACCACGTCATTGTTCTCGACCTGGGACAATCAGTTCTATCCCGAAATCCGGACCAATGGCGGATGCATGCTCATGGTCAACTGCGACACCGAAAACGGCGGAATGGAAATCGATCCGGACTTCGTCGTCGATTTTGGCAAGGAGCCCAATGGGCCGAGCCGCTGTCACGAGACACGCTATCCCGGCGGCGATTGCACAAGTGACATCTGGATATGACGCGCTATACGGTCACGATCGCCAACCGGGACAACGCCACCTATGAGGTCGACGCAAAGAGACCCCTGCTCGACAGCCTGCGCGATCAGGGCGTCGACCTGCCCTATGGCTGCAAATATGGCGGCTGCATCACCTGCGCAGCCAAGCTGATCGAGGGTGAGGTCAATCAGAAGGCCCAGGTGGCGCTGAACAATCGCCAGATCAACAACGGCTACGTCATTCTGTGTGTCGCCCGTCCGCTGGCAGACTGCACCCTGGAGATCGGTGTCGAGAGCCACGACAAGCTCTACCGCAATCCATTTCTTGACCCCCTGGAGCCCCACGAACTGAAGGCAGACATTGCCACTTCGAAGGAGGCATAATCATGCCCGAAGCCGACATTGATCATATCTACGACTACAGTCCGGAATACCTGGCCGAGATCCTCAGTTCGGTCAAAACCATCGCCATGGTGGGCGCCAGTCCGGACAAGACCAAATTCTCTTATGGCGTACTGCGCGTGCTCCATGAAACCGGCTATGACATGGCGCCGGTCAATCCCAGGCCGGAGGTCACGGAGATCCGGGGCATTAAGGTCTACCCGTCGCTCAAGGACATCGACCGGCCGATCGACATGGTTCAGGTCTTCCGCCGGAAGGAAGAACTGCTGGGCATTGCCAGGGAAGCCATTGACGTAGGCGCCAAGGTGCTCTGGGGGCAGATCGGCGTCTATGACGACGAAGCCGCCAAGCTTGCCGAAGACGCCGGCCTCAAGGTGGTGATGAACCGCTGCCCCAAGATCGAGTTGTTCAGACCGTTCTGGAAACCGAGACTGGATTTGGCCATCTAGCAGGCGGCGCCGAGCGAAATCGAGGCGGAATCGGGAAACGGCTCACGCGCCACGAATCCGTCGCTGAACCGGCGAAGGCGCTTGATGTCACGCGCCTGCTGCGAATTGGGATCAAGCCACGGGATGTAGTAGCGGATGTTAAACCTCGGCACTGAAGCGCTCGGAAGCCCCATCAATATGGCTCGGCAAACAGATTAATTATAATAAATTTAGAGACATACCTCTGAAATTTGAGTAAAAAATAAGTATTATACTATGTTAAATGCAACTTCTAACCAATTTATCTGATGAAAAAGAGTCAAGCTTCAGAAGATAGCTTCGCCCGCGCCAACAATTTTTATATCCTGATGTGGGTGGTAACCACAGTTGTCGTTGTCAGCGCATATATCGACTTCAGATCTTTCAGCCGCGATCACGACGCCAATACGCATCTCATTAAGTTCTATTCGGAGTTCGAGCGCGATGCACGTGATGTGGCGATGCACATCAGATCAGCCGTCTATCTGATGCCCGGCTACAAGAGCGAAAAGGACGGCATTGACAGGATCAGAAGACTGCGAAGCGCAATTATCGCTCAATTGAAATGGCTCGACGAGAATTTTACAATCAAGACACCCGATTTGGAAACCGATCGGAGAATCGAAATTCGCAAGGCGCTGAATTTCATAGAAGCGATGCTGTTGCTGAACGACGCGATCTCTCTGGAAGCCGGTCCACCAAGAATTGATGATGAGCCGTCCCTGCTGCTTGCCCAACATACGGCGGGTAGCTACCTCGTCGCGAGCAAGATCGAGAATTTAAGAATAGAGGACGCCGCCAGATACCTTTGGCTCAGCACGCTGGACCTACCTTCGTGGTCTGACGCTCTGAAGAAACATACAGCCGCCCTGCACAACGACACTGTTCTGCCCAACTTCGGATCTGACCTCACCGAGGCGATGAAGTCGGCATCAAGAGCCGACAACAAAACAAAGCGAAAGAAAGCCCACAGAATATGGACACGATGGTTCGTCGAATCGAATAACAAAAAAGTGGACGAAGAGGAGCGCCGACGGCGTGCTTCGCTAACGCTGGCTCAAACAAGCCAGTTTCTCGGTCAAGCTCATCAAAAACAGACTCAGTTGAAACTGCGCGCTGGCGGAGAAGCAAGCACTGTCGAAATACCAGTGATCTCGATTCCGCTGCAACTGAAGGATGCCGCCCTGGTCACACCATGGATCATTGCATTCTGTGCGCTTGCGATGGCCATCTATACGGGTCGGGCAATTCGCTATGCGCCTGAGAATCCGAACGATGAAAGCATAATAGGAAATCTGCCCAGCTTTTATGCGTTCTACGGTTTCAACAAATTTTTCGGTGTCCTGTTCGCAATTCTGCTTCTCCTGATCCCGCCGCTGACGCTGGCATTCCTGTTACCGCTGTTCATACCGGCCATTGCCGATGGATTGGACGCAGAATCGATTTTTTACTTCACCGGTGTGCTGCTTGCGATTGGGTTCCTGGTGCTACCCCTCGCTCAAATCCCCAGCGTCTTGAAGCTCGTGGACACAGGCATCGTCATAAAGGCAATACCGAAGGCCGGTTTCCCGCATGTCGGATGGCAAGACCATGCGTCGGTGCATAGGTCCAAGGCAGCGATGGATTCAGACGTCGTTCCAGACCAGTTTCAAGGTTGCTGGAAGCATGTGACATCTGCGGCAACGACCCACTACTTGCGAATGTTCCCCGATGGGCGATATTTCCTGAGCATCGGTCTTCAGACATTCTCGATTTCACCGGACGGACTTGAATTCAACTGGGCCGACGAAGTCTGGACCCGTGTTTTGGGATCGGGACAGACAGTCGTGGGACATTGGAGTCTGGACATAGACGAGTTCGTCGTCAGAAGCGATGGAACTACCATCTTTCACGCGTCGCCCCACGATATGGCGGGCCAGATCGAGACCTTCGGCGACAACAGCGGTGGTCGCCTCATCTACTGGGAACTAAGAGCGCAGATTGTTTCCTGTGTCGATGATTGCAATGGAAATTTCCGGGTAACGGCCAATTCCTTATTCGGAGGCTCCCAGACCTTCCAATTGAGCATCCAGAATGATCAGATGGTTCTGATAAATGAGGCCGGAGAGACATACATGTATGACGATGTCGAATGTCAGGATCTGTGATGCTCAAGTTCAAGAATGAATCGCAATTTACAGAACCCAATTGAAAAATCAGAGCGACTGAGAGACCGATTCCGAACTCACAGGCAACTGCGGTAACGCAATGCTAGTCTCCATCGGAAGCACCGGTCACCATCTGCAACAGCTTGTCCAGGCTCTCGCGGGCGTGCTCGCGATGGGTCCGGTACCGGACATGGGTTGTCGGCGGTGCGCCCGGAGCGAGTTCGATCGACCACAGCGCACTCACGGTGTTCGGCAAGAATGAATACCGGACATCGATGATCCGGTCGGCGCGCTCCGGGTCACGCGCCACGAACCCGTCGCTGAACCAGCGAAAGCGTTCGATGTCCCGCGCCTGCTGCGAATTGTCATCAAGCCAGGGGATGTCGCGGCGGATGTTGAGTTTCGGAACTGAAGCGCCTAGGAACACCCGGGGCCTGATGCCGGCGCGCACCGCGTCGACGTAAAACCTGCCCTCCGCCTCATAGACCGTTTTCCAGACCAGGATGTTGCCGAAACTCGGCTTGACCTCGAGGCGGACCGGCGTGTGTCCGCGGGATGCCGCGATCTCAACGCCCATTGTTCGAGCCGCCCGATGCTGCATTGCGCCTGCCGCGAGATAGATCAAGGCCCAGGCAAGTGCGATCCGCGCCAGTACCGGCCGTTTCCGCACACCGGCGAGGATCACGAGCAGCAGAACCGGGATCGTAAATAGCGGATCGACAATGGAGATGATGCTCCACGAGAACCGCGCGGTGCTGAACGGCCAGAACAGCATGGTGCCGTAGGATGTCGCGGTATCGAGCAGTCCATGCGTGGCATAGCCGAGAGTGCAGAAAAGAAAGGTCTGACGAAACGTGAGTTGCCAGCGCCGTCCGAGTATCCAGTGCAGCGCGAACGCACAAAGCAGCCCGCCCAAGGGGATAATGACCAGGGAATGCGTGAACTGGCGATGATACTCGAGGAACAGCAGCGGATCGGCTTCGGAGCGGATGAGGACATCAAGATCCGGGGTCATGCCGGCGGCAAAACCGAGGACACCGGCTATGCCCACATGACGCTTCTTGCGGGTTGCCTGAGGCAGTGCTGCGCCAAGCGCGCCCTGTGTCAGCGGATCCATGTAGCGGCGACATCCGTTCGTATTGGCGACGGTTGCTTGTCGCACATTTCGGCGGTTCCGTAATGATCCCAAATCCGCCTGCGCGCTTTTGCCCACGACTCCTTCGAAACAAGCCTGGAGGGAGGCCGCGTTTCAAGCCTGCGTCACAATGCACCGTGTCGAGGTCTCGTCGTTGAAATAGTCGAGGCAGCCGTCGACAAAGCGCCTGACGATCCTTCGCGGGTTCGACTTGTCGTAACCCACGGCAAGCGTCAACGGCGGAAGATCGTCTTCAATCGGCAGGCCGACCAAACGGTCACCGGCATAACTGACGCCTGTTTCCGGGAACATGTTCAGGATCGCGCACCCGTGCCCGGCGCCCACAAGGCTGCGGACCATTTCCGTCGAATTGGCATAGGCGACGACGCGGTGGGCCCGCTTCGTCTCATCGAAAAGACTTCGATAGTAGTCCGACGCCAGAGGCCGGTTGAGTTTGATCACGGGGTCTTCGGCAATCTCGCTCATGCGGATCGACTTCTGTCGCGCACGGGCATGATCCGCGGGCAGCAGGCAATAGGCCGGTGCTTCGATCAGAATGTCGAACTCCACTCGGGGAAGGGCCGCATTGCTCACAAACAGAATGGCATCGAATTGTCCGTTTAGAAGACCCTCCTGCACCGAGTCGTTGTCGTCCTCTCTCAGATCAAGCGTGACGCCCTCGCCGGGCGGCGCTATGGCACCCAGAATACGCGGCATGAATGCCGGGGCGACCGGCGCGTAGTATCCGATGCGCAGATTACCGGTCAGTCCCTGCTTGAGTTCCGCACCCTCGGCGAGAACGGCATCATACTCGTCAATCAACGCATTGAATTTCCGCGCCATCGTCCGTCCGCTGGCCGTCGGCTCGATTCCGCGGGAGCGTTGCCTGTTGACAAGCCTGAGGTCGAAATGGGCCTCGATCTGGTCGATCGCGACGGATACCGCGGATGCCGCGATGTTCAGCTCCTCGGCCGCCTTCGCGATGCTGCCGTGCTTCAGCGCGCACAAGAAGTAGCGCATCGACTTCAGGGTTACAGTCACGCCATACCTCTGATTTTCAGATATAATTGAGCTAATTAAACTGTTTTTCGGATTAAAGACAATCGGCGAGAATGCCGGATACTGATCAGGGAGGTCGCGAGGGAACCGAGATGTCAGACGCACCGCTCAAAGGCTGGAACCATGTTCCCGACGTGCCACTGCGCGTGTCGCCCTTCTTCTCCTGGCCCCTGCGCCCGCTCGATATGCTGCGATGGGTCTGGAACTCCTGGTTCCTGATTTCCGAAAAGCTCATCCTAGTGGGGATCGCGTTTATCTCGTTCTACTGGTTCCAGCCGCCGCTGGAGGAAACACGCACGCTGGCCGTGGGATGGATCGCTGAACTCTACGTCCGCAATCTAGTGCTCATGACACTCGTGGCAGGCGGCCTGCATCTCTACTTCTACACGTTCACGAAACAGGGCCAGGAACTGAAGTACGATGCCCGCCCCTTGATGGTGAAAGGCAAGCAGTTCACACTCGGCGGGCAGATCCGCGACAACATGTTCTGGACGCTGGGCAGCGGTGTCGGGTTCTGGACGGCCTATGAAGTGCTCATGTTCTGGGCGATGGCGAACGGTTATGCGCCGGTTTTGACCTGGGCTGCAAACCCGATCTGGTTTGTCGTCTTGTTCCTGCTGATACCGGTCTGGGAGAGCTTTTACTTCTACTGGATCCACAGGCTGCTGCACGTGCCGTTCCTGTACAAGCACGTCCACGCGTTGCACCACCGGAATATCAACGTCGGTCCCTGGTCGGGACTGTCGATGCACCCGGTCGAGCACCTGATCTTTCTGGGATCTGTGCTGATCCATTTTATTGCGGCCGCCCACCCGGTGCATATCCTCTATCACATGCAGTACCTGACCCTGACCGCGGCAACCACGCATTGCGGTTTTGCCGGAATCCTCATGAAGGACGAAAACCGCCTCAAGCTCGGCACGTTTCATCACCAGATGCATCATCGCTATTTCGAGTGCAATTACGGTTCCCTTGAAGTGCCGTGGGATCAGGTCTTCGGCTCGTTCCACGACGGTACGGCTGAAATGAACGAGCGCATGCAGGAACGCCGCAAGAGGATTATGGGCACCTGACTGCCTGCTGCAGTCCCATTGCGCACTCTCCTGTCGCGTACACTTTCCGGATGTGATAAACGGCAGTTTTCCAGTAACTGTGCGCAGTTCGACCTGTGTGTCGCGCGACACGTTCGAGAGGGAGGAAGGTTTGGCTGGAATCGTCGTCGTCGGCGCCGGACAGGCCGGAGCGTCGCTGGTTGCCAAGCTGCGGAGCCTTGGCTGCGAGTCCCCGATCACACTGATCGGCGAAGAGCCTGTTCCGCCCTATCAGCGTCCTCCCCTGTCGAAGAAGTACCTTCTTGGAGAGATGGACGTTGAGCGCCTGTTCCTTCGCCCGCGCGAGTTTTATGACGAGTCCAACATAGACCTGCGGCTGGAAGAGACCGTGAAGACCATCGACCGCGAGCACAAGGTGGTCACAACGGCCAGTCACTCGCTTGACTATGACCAGCTGGTCCTCACGACCGGGTCAGTGGCGCAACGCCTGCCCGGCGGGATCGGCGGGGATCTCGAAGGTGTCTATGTGGTTCGCGACCTCCGCGACGTCGACAGCATGTCGCATGAGTTCAAGGAAGGTGCCCGCGTGCTGATCGTCGGTGGCGGATATATTGGCCTGGAGGCGGCGGCCGTGGCGGCCGGCAAAGGCCTCAGGATCACGCTGGTCGAGATGGCGGACAGGATCCTGCAACGGGTCGCGGCCCAGGCGACTTCCGATTTCTTCCGGGCGCTGCACGGCGGTCATGGCGTCGATATCCGGGAAGGTGTGGGGCTACAGCATCTGACCGGAGACGGTCGCGTTACCGGAGCGGTGCTGAACGATGGCTCCGAGCTTGATGTTGATTTCGTGATTGTGGGTGTCGGCGCCCGCCCGGCGACCGACCTCGCCGAGGCTGCGGGACTTGAGATCGAGAACGGGATCAAGGTCGATCAATTTGGCCGCACAAGCGACCCAACGATCTGGGCTGCGGGGGACTGCGCATCGTTCCCCTGGCGTGACAGCCGGTTCCGGCTCGAAAGTGTTCCCAACGCGATCGACATGGCCGAATGCGTCGCCGAGAACCTTATGGGAGCGGAAAAGCCCTACGCGCCGCAACCCTGGTTCTGGTCGGACCAGTATGACATCAAGCTGCAGATCGCAGGGCTGAATGTGGGATATGATCGTGTCGTCACTCGTCCCGGCGCAAAGGAAGGCAGCATCTCGTTCTGGTACTACAACGGTGATGAATTGCTGGCCGTGGACGCCATGAACGACCCGCGCTCCTACATGGTCGGCAAAAGACTGATCGAGGCCGGGCAGTCCGCCGACCCGGACGTCGTGGCGGACCCGGAGTCGGACCTCAAGGCGCTTCTCAAAGGATGACAGCGGGGGACGGGCCGGCACCCTGAATCCATTCCGCGGGAGAGCAAACCTGGGTCTCGGTTTAGAGTGTTACGCGCTGTCCGGCATGCGCTGCTTCGAAGACGGCGAGCGTCGCCCGCAAGGACCGTGCGCCATCCGCAGCATCGATGCGCGGCTCCTCGTCCCCCCTGATAACGGCGCAGAAATGCCGACATTGCGAGCTGAAAGCGTCACCCAAGACGCTTTCGACTGACCGGGGCCGCATCTTGTGGTTCCAGCCGCTTTCGCCGGCCTCATGTGTCCACAGTGTCAGGTTCGGAAAATCGAGCGCCGCTTCCGTTCCCATGAACCGGCAGGCGTTCTGACCCGACTCTGGAAACGCCGGATTTTCGCCCGTGGCAAACTCCCAGGCCCAGGGGGACGGAGTCTGGTCAGAAATGATCACGGCACCGAGCGCGCCGTTTTCGAAGCCAAGGGTGAGTGCGGCGACGTCCTCTTTCTCGAACCCCAGAACGCCGCTGGAGATCTCGGCAGTCACTGAAGTGACCTCGCCACAGATGTAGCGCAGGGTGTCGATTTCGTGGACAAGGTTGGTCAGAACCGGTCCGGCCTCCCGCTTCTTCCGCCAGTCGGCCGAGAAATAGTGTGGCGGTTTCAGAACCGTCCACTGACCGCTGACCGCCACCAACCGGCCTATCGCGCCGCCGGAGACCAGTTCCCGCGCTTTCTCAACCAGCGGATAGTAACGGCGATGATGCCCGACCAACACGTGGCGCCCTGACTGCCCGGATTCCCTTTCAATCCGTTCCGCTTCTTCATCAGTCGCCGCAATCGGCTTTTCGATCAAGACATGAGCGCCGGCCTCCAACGCCGCGAGCGCCGGCTGCAGGTGATGTTCCGTCGGTGTTGCGACAATCACACCGTCAGGACGGGCGGCGGCAAGCATTTCCTCGCTGCGACCGAACCACGCCGCACTATTTTCGTCCGCGATCTGTTTCGTTGTTTCATCGGGATCTGCAACCGCGACAAGTTGCGCATCGCCGCAATCTGCGATGGCTGCAACATGGCGTCTGCCGATCACCCCGGCACCAATGACGGCAAGACGCACTGCGTCCATTACCTGCTCCCCTGAACGCGCAAGGCAGATTGCGCCGGAATCATTCTCTTACCTTTACCCGAACAGGTCCTTGAAGCGACCAATATTCTGACGGAAGCCGGCCTCGAAATCGCCGTCGCCCGAATGGTAGACGCTTTCATAGGAAATTGCGCCGTCATACCCGTCCGCCCGCAACGCCGCGGCGATGGCCGCGAATTGCGGGGCGAGTTGCCCCTCGCCCATCGGGCGCACCTCAAGGGTCGCTCGCGGCGTGTCAGCCTGAACATCCTTGATGTGGACATGGCCGAGATAACCGCCGCGCATCTCGTCATAGCCGTCAGGATAGGCTAACTCGTGCGCCCAGCAGTTGTTGGCCGGATCCCAGAGCACCTTGAGTGTGTCCTTTGCCTCAAGATCGTCGATCAGGCGGCGGGCCGTGTAGCAGGAATTGACCATGGTGCCGTTGCCTGTCTCGACGACCAGCGTAACGCCCTCCGACCGCGCCAGTTCCACGGCCGGCGCGATCAGCGGAACCTGGGCATCCCAGGCACCCTTCGCAACGTTCCACTGTTCTGCGCCGTGACTGCCCCAGAGGATCATCTCCTTCTTGCCGGTCATGATGCGCACGGTCCGGCAGTCAAGTTCGTGAGCCATTTCGATGCAGCGCTTCAGCGCATCCATGTGTTTCGTGTGGAGTTCGTCGCCGGGCCTGGAACCTGCCATGACCATGCCTGCGAAGATGTGACGCGATATGCAGGACACCGTCTTGCCGTGTTTCTCGATCAGTTCGGCGACGCGCGCGCGCTCGGGCCTGTCGAGGTCGCCGACCTCCTTGTCGTCTATGAACTGCAATTCGGCCTGATCCAGACCGAACTCGGTCATGACGGCCAGCGCATGGTCGAGATCGCGGCTGATGCCGTCGGTGATGACACCCAGTTTCATTGTGAAGTTCCCCTGCTGTGATCAGCGCTTCAGTTCAGCACCGACAATATCCTCGACGATCCGGGTCACCACCCAGTTGTCGCCTTCCGGGTGCCTTGTCCGGCCGGCCTCGAACAGCTGCATGGCCGTCGATGCCGTGAATAGCGGCACACCCAGATCGCGCGCCATGTCCATCACGATCGTCAGGTCCTTGTGCATGGTATTGATATGGCTGCCCGTGCCCTCGAACTGGCGATCGATTATGTTCTCGAGTGCCGTGTTGGCGACGCCGCAACCCGCACCCGATGTCGAAATCACATCAAAGAGCACCTGCCCCGGAACGCCGGCCTTCGCGGCAAGGCCCGCG
Source organism: Hyphomicrobiales bacterium (assembly GCA_965198845.1). Taxonomy (GTDB): domain Bacteria; phylum Pseudomonadota; class Alphaproteobacteria; order Rhizobiales; family JAJFHC01; genus CBDAQD01. The sequence continues at coordinate 1,780,326 of CBDAQD010000002.1, read as the reverse complement.
GCCTCGAAGGTCGCGGAGAAGATCGAACCGATGAGCGACTGAAGGCAGGCCTTCACCGTCTGCCCCATACCGGGCTCGGTACCGACACGATGGATGGTCTTCGAAACTGCGTCCATCGCCGCCCTGGCACGCACCAATGCCTCATCGGATCCGGACGCCATGAGCGTGAGCGTTCCGCCCTGTGCTCCCGGGAAGCCACCGCTGACAGGCGAATCGATAAAATGGAGGCCGGACCCCTCAAGGGCTTCGCCGATTTCACGGGCCTCCCGGGGCTTGATCGTCGCAGTCAGCAGAATGACGGACCCTTCGGACATGGTGGCGACCAGGCCGCATCCGTTGCTCTCCCCCTGGATGACTGCTTTTGCCTGATCACCGTTCATGACCATGACGAACACGACATCAGATCCCGCCCCCACCCCGGCAGCGGACTCAGCGGCCTGCCCCCCGAGATCGCGGAAGGCTGCCATGCGTTTATCATCAAGATCGAAACCCGAGACCGCGAACCCTGCACCGATCAGGTTCTTCGCCAGTCCGGACCCCATGTCGCCCAACCCGACAACGCCGATCTGTTTCACCGGAACACCTCAATGTTGTGACCATCTGCGATTCAAACCATACGCAGATACCCGGCAACAGCATCTGTTTGTTGACTCTGACGCATGAAATGATCGACGGTTTTCTCCAGAAATCAGGGCTTCCTTGCAAATGATGCATCAAAATTCGGATCAATGACTGAAGTTCGCCGCGGCAAGTCCCGGATCATCGACATTGCACTGCAAGCCGGTGTCAGCACCGCAACCGTCGACCGGGTGCTGAACCGGCGTCCGGGCGTACGCCAGAAGACGATCGACCGTGTCCACGACGCGATGCGGTGGCTGGACAAGGCGCCGGTCAGACCCACCGTCATTCCGTCCGTCGCGGCTGATCTCACAATCGACGTCGTCATTGCCGGCGAAGCAGGGTTCGCCAACGCGGCGCTGGCATCTGGGTTGCGCCTGGCAGCATCCAGGCTTGGCCTGACCCTGCGGCCGGCCTATCCGAAGCGCATGGATCCGGGCGCTCTTGCAGATGCACTGCACAGAGGCCTGGAGCAAGGCAGCTCGGGTTTTATCGTTCAGCCGCTGGACCATCATCTTGTCCGCGAAGCCCTGGCAGAAATCAGGGACCGGGACCTTCCGGTCATCACGATCCTGACCGATCTGCCTGGTGCCGATGTGATGGGCTATTCCGGGCTCGACAACAGGTCAGCCGGACGGACCGCCGGTCTGCTTATGGGGCGGCTCTGCAAGCAGGCGGGAGAAGTCGCGACATTCTGGGGTGGTGGCCTTTATCGCAGTCACGAGGAACGTGAGATCGGGTTTCGCAGCATCATTCGCGACGAATTCCCGGAACTGTCACTACTCGGCGACATAAAGGGGCGGGACGACCCGCACCGGAATTACGAACTCGCGAAGGCTCTTCTGGCCAGCAACAGGAACCTGCGCGGCATATATAATGTCGGCGGCGGCAACAGAGGCATCGAAAAGGCACTGATCGAAAGCGGCCGTGCCGCGGACATCACCTATGTCGCCTTCAATCTGACGCCGCTCACAAAGCAGGCGCTGCTGAACGGCACCATCGACGCGGTCGTCCATCAGGATATGGCGCGGGTCGCGCATCTCGCCGTCACAGCACTGGTGGACAACTTCACCGGGAAACCGGTCGCGTTTCCCAATGTGCCGGTCGAAATTATCCTGCGAGAGAACATCCGCTGATGGCCACAGGTCGGGCACCGGCTTGGCCTGTTTTTCAACGAGTCGCTCAGGCTCTGGCCGGCACGATTCCGCGCCGGCCTCCTCCCCCCTGATCAGACAACGCTCAACTTCACATCGATATTGTTGCGCGTAGCGTTCGAGTACGGACAGACCTGATGAGCTTCTTCGACCAGACTTGAGGCCTGATCCGCCGCCAGTCCCGGCAGCGCAATCTCAAGCGCGACCTCGAGGCCGAAACCGCCTTCGGACCGCGGTCCGATCCCGACCGTCGCGGTCACCGCCGTGTCATCCGGGACGGAAAGATCGCTGTTCTGAGAGGCGACGAATTTCATGGCTCCCAGAAAGCAGGCTGCATAGCCGGAGGCGAACAGCTGTTCGGGATTGTTGCCGGGGCCGCCTGCTCCACCCAGTTCCTTGGGCGTTGAAAGCTGCACCTCAAAGGAACCGTCGAGTGTTCCGCTGCGGCCGTCGCGGCCGCCGGTGGCTCTGGCTTGCGTGGTGTACAGGACGTCAACTGACATGATTGTCTCTCTTTCTGATGGGGGGCGTTAGACGGCTATTAAATAGTGTACTATCTATTTGTTGTCAATCGTGCGCTGTTCGTGTCGGAAGTACATGCGGAAAACGGATCGACAGATAGATCGAAATGCGCTGCGGGAGGCGGCCTTGAGCGACATTGCGTCGTGCATTACATAGAGCACAAAATTATAGGATCACCCGAATCATGAAACCTAGCGTTACCGACAAGGACGGCCTTCTGAGAATCGAAGACCAGCTCTGCTTCGCGCTCTATTCGACGTCACGCGCCATTACCAAGCAATACGCGATCCTGCTGGACAGAATGGGCATCACCTACCCGCAGTATCTTGCCATGATGGTGCTGTGGAAGCGCGACGGGCTGCTCGTACAGGAGATCGCGGCGAACCTCGAGGTGGACCAGGCGACGGCAACGCCCCTCATTCAGCGGCTCGAGAAGCTCGGTCTCGTCATACGCAGACGGAGCACGGAAGACGAACGCAAGGTGCAGGTATTTCTGACCGCCAAAGGCCGGAAGCTCTACAAGACCGCACTGACGATACCGGATGCCCTGGGCTGCGCGATCGGCATCGACGAGAAGAAGGCGAAGCAGCTGATCCGGGAAATGAATGCCATCAAGGATTTTGTCCAGGATCGAACGGGTGCCGGCTGAAGTCGCGGTGCAAGGCCCTTTGCACCTGAACACTCCACCCCATGGAAAGGCCTGCTAGGATGTCACTGCTCATGATGAGGGACTGCCATGGCTGTGACAGACGGGAATATCGGGGACGTCTATGAACGAGACGGCTTTGTCTTCCCGATCGACGTGATCAGCGCCAATGAGGCCGAGGCCATCCGGAGCGACCTGGAGTCAGCCGAAGCGGCGCTCGCCGATGATCCTGGGAAACTGGCCCTGCTCCGGTCCTATCCCGACCGCCTGCTGCCCTCGTTCGACACTCTGATCCGAAATGAGAACCTTTTGAGCGCAGTGTCCCAGGTGCTCGGCCCGGACCTCATGGTCTGGAGCGCGGGCCTGTTCATCAAGGAAGCCAATTCGCCGAAGATCGTGTCCTGGCATCAGGATCTGACCTACTGGGGGCTCGACGACGCCGAAGAAACCACATGCTGGGTGGCGCTCTCGCCGGCCACAGTGGCAAGCGGATGCATGAAATTTGTGCCGGGAAGCCATAAGAAACAGCTTGTCCCGCACATCGACACGTTTGACGAGAACAACCTGCTGACACGGGGCCAGGAGGTGGCGGTCGATGTCGACGAGAAGGACGGCGTCGCTGTGGAACTGCAGCCGGGCCAGGCGTCCATGCACCACGGCCACCTGATCCACGCTTCCGGGCCGAACACGACGGATGATCGCCGGATCGGATCGGCCATTCGGTTCATCAAGCCGTCCATGAAACAGACATCGGGCGATCGCTCGCTCGTTGCGCATGTCAGGGGAGAGGACCGCTACGGCAATTTCCTGATTGCCGATTCCCCGCGAGGCCGGCTGTCGGAAGACGACTTCGAACAGTGTCGCCGCGATTCGGAGATCAAGCGCCGGATTCTCTACGAAGGCGCCGACGCAAGCCAGGGCAAGCGTTACTAGGAGACGCTTGCCGCTGTCATGCCGCCGCGGCGGATTTCACGCGGCCCAATACCAGAACTGCCAGCCCGGCAACGAGCCCCCAGAATGCCGATCCCAACCCGAAAAACGAAACGCCGGACGCGGTGACGACAAAGGTCGCAGCCGCGGTGAACTGCTCTTCACCGTCAAGGCTTGCGGAGAGCGAGGCGACAAACGGTCCGACAAGCGCGATGCCGGCGATCGTCACAATCAACGCTTCCGGAAAGGCCGTCAGGATTGCGACGAGGGAAGCACCGAATACCGCCAGCACGGCATATCCCAGCGCATAGACCGGGCCGCACAGCCATCGCTGCTGCGGATCGGGATGTGCATCCTTACCTGTGCAGATCGAGGCGGTTATGGAGGACAGGTTCGTCGTATGGCCGGCGAATCCGGCGGACGCGAGTGAGGCTAGACCCGTCACTGCCAGAATCGGCCGGGTCGGCGGCTGATATCCGTCCGACCTCAGCACCGCGAATCCGGGTAGATTCTGCGAGGCCATGGTCACCAGATAGAGCGGGATCCCGATGCCGATGAGCACCGCCGGATCAAAGTGCGGATGGACCCAAACAAAGCGCGACAGGTGCAATTCGCCGACAGATCCGACGAGATCGAGCCCATAGGCCAGACCAACCCCACAGAACAGGCTGACCAGCACCGCCCAAGCCGGTGAATACAGCCGCAGGACCAGGAAGAGGGTCACGAGCGGCAGGACCAGCCATGGCTGAACCTGCATCTGCTTCAGCACGTCCGCAACGAAGGAAAACAGCACGCCGGCGAGCATTGCGGATGCGACCGAAACGGGAATCCTCTCGACCAGGTCGCTCAGCGGCCGCACCAGAGCGGTCAGAACGATCAATACGGCGACCAGAAAAAACGCCCCGACCGCAGCCTCGACTGATACCCCGGTCGATGCCGCCAGGAGTGCGGCCCCCGGTGTCGACCAGGCCGTCACGATGGGCATGCGATGGCGGACGCTCAAGACCGCCGTCGTCACCATCATCGATACACACAGGACGGCAACCCAGGACGACGTCTGGTCAACCGTTGCACCGACCGACTTCGCTGCGGCCAGAATAATGGCGACCGATCCGCCGAACCCGATCAGCACAGCAACAAGAGCCGAAATGATTACTGACGCCCGCACACCGATGCCCTCCGCTCGACTTCACGCGATGACAAATTGGATCCATTTCACTAAATTGGATACTAAATGAAACTTCTGTCAACCCGAAATCCGCTCTACTCTGCGCCGATGGTCGCCTCAACTTCGAAAACCCGCAGCATGCCGACGCCCGGCCGACGCGGTCAGCAGGTCAGCGATATTGTCGAGGCCCTGCGCGCGGAAATCATCGCCGGGAAACTTCCACCGGACAGCCGGCTCGGTCAGGAACAGTTGGCCACCCGGTTCAATGTCAGCCGGATGCCGGTCCGCGAAGCGCTGCGCAGACTGGAAGCGGACGGCCTCGTCATTTTCGAACCCAACAAGAGCGTGCGGGTCGCCCCGCTCGGGGCGGCGGACCTGCAGGAAATCTACGAAATGCGCGTTGCCGCCGAGACCCTTGCTCTCCGCCTCGCCTTACCCGAACTGACCAACGCACAGATCGAAAGAGCCGCGGAGATTCAGTTACGAATGGAACGCGCGCCAGTCGGAGAATTCGGCGAACTGAATGCGGCGTTCCACATGTGCCTTTACGAACCGTGCGCCAAGCCTCGCCTGCTCGGTCATATCGACACACTGGCGAAATCCGCCGACCGCTACCTGCGGATCACAATCGCCAGTCTGGATTACGCCGACAAGTCTCACCGGGAGCATCACGAACTTCTTCGGGCGTGCCGGAGCCGCGACGAGGATGCGGCGATCGACTGCCTCACGCGCCACATCGCGGAGGCCGGAGAAACCCTGATGGCCTTCATGAGCCAATCTGAAGTCGAAGGCGCGGCGCCCGGCGCCGCCTCCGGGCAGATCTGATTCCACGCGCAGGGAGCCAGTCTCCGAACCCGATCACGCAGAGCTTTTGAAATCCCTGCCGGGGCTTGTAGGATGCGGCGGGTCGGGGATTTTGTGACTCTCGGCGTCATCGTCTTTCAGGATCAATATATGCCCCCCACTTCATCCGGACAGTTGAAAATTGTCGTTCTCGGAGCCGGTGCAGGCGGTGGCGTCCCGCAATGGAACTGCAACTGCGAGGTCTGCCGGCTGGCGCGGCTCGACGACGGGCGCGTCCTGCCGAGAAGCCAGTCGTCGATCGCGGTCAGCACCGATGACGACGCCTGGTGCGTATTCAACTGCTCGCCCGACATCAGACAACAGATTTCGGCTGCACCTCAGCTGCACCCCCGGATCTCGGCCGGCGAGCGGGACAGCCCGATAGCGAGCGTCGTGCTCACCAATGCCGACGTTGACCACCTGAGCGGCCTGCTTGTCCTGCGGGAAAAGCAGGCCTTCCGGGTCTTCGCCACGCGTGAGGTCCTGGACGTTCTGGCGGAGAACTCGATCTTCAATGTGCTCGACGAAGCATTTGTCGAGAAGATCGAGATCAGTGCCGGTTCCGAATTCAGCCCCCTGCCCGGCCTTTCGGTTGAACCCTTCACTGTCCCCGGCAAAGTCGCCCTGTTCAAGGAGCAGGATGCCATCGAGGCCGAAGGCGAACTCAAGCTCGGGGGCGAGTCGGGAAATACGATCGGCCTTCGCGTCCACGCCGAACAGTCCGGCCAGGCCTTCTTCTATATTCCCGGCTGCGCGACCGTGACGCCCGACCTTGCCGCAAGGCTTACAGGCGCACGGCTGCTGATGTTCGACGGCACCGTATGGCAGGACAACGAGATGATCGCCAAGGGGCTCGGCGCAAAGTCCGGCCAGCGCATGGGTCACATGAGCATGGCCGGCCCGGACGGGTCGATGGCGGCGATTGGGAGCCTCGATGTCGGACGCAAGGTGTTCATTCACATCAACAACAGCAATCCCGTGTTGATCGAAGATTCGCCTGAACATGCGGAAGCGGCCGAGGCCGGCTGGGAGATTGCCTATGACGGCATGGTACTCACGCTTTGAGTGTCGTCGTCATCGGGTAGAGCCGGGAGAACAAGACGCACGGCAGGTTCTCGCAATTTTGACATCAGATGTGGACCCGGCGGTGCGAGAGCGCACATAATGACGTGCTGGGCCATTGAGCGAGGAGGAAAGAATGGGCATCACCGTTTCCGTCATGTACCCCAATTCGGGTTCGAAGTTCGATATGGACTACTACATGAACACGCATGGCCCGCTGGTGCATGAAAAGTGGGATCCGAAAGGCCTGAACAGCCTAAAGGTCATCAAGGGTCTCGCGACGCCCGACCCCGCCACCCCGCCGCCCTATCAGGTCGTCGCGCTGCTGGACTTCGACAGCATCGACGACTTCAAGGCAGCCGTCGCCGACAGCGGTGCGGAGGTCATGGGTGACATTCCGAATTTCACCGACGTGCAGCCCGTCGTTCAGATCAGCGAGAACCTGAAATAGCGTCCCAGTTGGCACACTAGTCGCGGTATGCGCTGGCAAGATTGCTGGCACGCTCCAGGCTGGACGTGTCAGCTCCCCTGAGTTGTTTCAGCGTTGCTGATGTGACATCTGCCTTGTTGAAGTTGGTGCCGGCGATGTTGGCGCCCGTCAGGTCCGCACCTCCCAGTTCCGCCGACATCAGGTTTGCGCCGGCGAGGTTTGCGTTGCGCAGGGTCGCGAACTCGAGATTGACCCGTGACAGGTTGGCGTCCGAGAAATCCGCGCCGTCGAGATCCGCCGACTTCAGGACCCCGCGCATAAGCCCCATGGACTGGTTGCGCATGTCTGCACCCAGGTCGGCGCCGACGAACCGGGCTCGTTTCAGGCTCGCCTTGGACAGATCGCTGGCGACACGCGCTCCCGACAGGTCAGCATCATCAAGGATCGCGCCGCGAAGCTGTGCCTGAAACAGGCTGGCGCCCTTCAGGTTCACGGCCGTGAGGTCCGCCGAGAGAAGCCAGGCCTGATCGAGGACCGCGCCCTCGAAATTGGCTTTCATCAGCTTGGCATTGTTGAGGCGTGCCGAGCGCAGGACGGCTTTGGAAAAGTCGAGGCCGGAAAGGTCCAGTCCGGACAAACGTTTCGCGGTGAAGTCGGCGGGTTTTGCGGTACTGGCCGCGGCCAGCATTCTCTCGACATCGTCCCGCGACATCTCCGCTTCGGACATCTCGGGCGACGTCAGATCGACGCCGCTGAACACGTCCTGGGCGGCCACCTGGCCAGCAAGTACCGCCGTCAGCCAGACAATTAGCGCTGACTTAACAATGACTCTTACACACATGACACAGGCCCTCCCGGAGATCGGTTGGAGGCGGACCGTCAGTCAGATCCGCCGGTAGTTGAACTCGGCGTTTCGGCCGGCTCCCGGATCTGTCGCAAACGCGCGCAGCGCCGCGTGTTCCGGCGAGAGGATGCACGCCGGGTCGGTTGCTGCTGCATCACCGGTGATCGCCATGGCCTGACACCGGCAGCCGCCGTGATCGAGTTCCTTGCGCGGGCAGCTTCTGCAGGGCTCCTGCATCCAGTCAAAGCCGCGGAACCGTTCGAACGCGCTTGACGCCTCCCAGATTTCGGCGAGAGGCATGTTCGACACATTGTCGAATTCAAGGTCCGGAATCGTCTGCGCGGCATGGCACGGCAGCACGAAACCATCGGGCGTGATAGCCATGGCATCTTCGCCCCAGCCGCCCATGCAGGGCTTCGGATAGTCGGCGAAATAATCAGGCGTCACGAAATCGATATTCAGAATACCGGCGAGGCGCTCACGCGCATTCTCAACAAGCTCGATCTGGCGTTCCACATCGTCCAGCTCGGGAAGCAGCGTCGATCGGTTCAGATAAGCCCAGCCGTAATACTGGACATTCGCGATCTCGAGGCGATCGGCATCGAGATCGAGCGCCAGATCGATAAATTGCTCAACCTGACCGATATTGTGGCGATGGATCGGGGCATTGATGGTCAACGGCAGGCCGACTTCACGCACGTTGCGGGCCACCTCGATCTTGGCTTTGTAGCCGCCCTTGTAGTAACCGATCAATTCGGTGGTTTCGGCGTCGGCACCCTGAATCGACAGCTGCACGTGGTCGAGCCCTGCCTCGACAAGCCTGGCGAGCATGTCCCGCTTAAGTGTCACGCCGGCGGTGATCAGGTTGGTGTAAACACCGCGGCGGCTCAGCGTTTCGACCATACGGTCAAGATCGCTCCGCAAAGTCGGCTCGCCGCCGGAAAGATGGACCTGAAGAATCCCGAGGTCCGCCGCCTGTTCGAACACGCTGAGCCATGTATCCGTGTCGAGTTCGCCTGCGGCCTTCAGCAGCTTGACCGGATTGGAGCAATACGGGCACTGCAGCGGACAGCGGTGCGTCAGTTCCGCGAGAATTCCAATAGGCGGACCGGGCGCGGGCATTTCTCAGACCTGACCCGCGATCAGCCGGCGGTCAGCCCATTCCTGCAGGAATGCGATAACGTCGGCTTCGATGGCATCTCTGGGCGCGTCGTATTCTTCCGACAACGCATCGATGACCTCGTCCGCCGTGGCCGCGCCGTCGCAGCGCTTGAGGATGTCCACGCTGATTTCGTCAGGCCACATGACCTTCTCCGGCGCCAGCACGACCCATGCCTGCCGGACATCATCGAACCGCAGCCGGATGTAAGGCGGCAGTCTGGGCCGGGTATTTCCGTCGATAACGAGACGCTGGCGCATGGCTTTCCCGGTCAGGCCTCTTCAGGTACAAACGCCCCGGGCGGCACGTGCCGCGGCTCGACATAAGCGTGATGAAGCGCATCGAGCTGGGCCCAGAGAATATCGCACTTGGCCACCAGCGCATTTATGGCCGCCTGCTGCTTCTCCCGGGTGTCGGCCCATTGCTTCACGAGGTCCAGAGCATATTCTGCGTCACGCGGCGCCTGGTGCAGGCGCGGCTTGAAATAGGCAAGCGTGTCTTCGGTGATGTAGTCGTACCGCGCGAGCATGGCCGGCACGCGCTCGCCAATTGCGACCGGCGAAAACAGTTCCGTCAGCGAAGAAGCGACGGCCACAAGGAGCGAGGAATTGCGAACCAGATCGAGGTAAGCGTCGACAGCAAACCGCGTGGCGGGAAGCGCCTGCGTCTTCGACCTGACGACATCGACGTCGAGGCCGAGTCCGGCCGCAAGGTTCAACCAACGAGCGATGCCGCCCTCTCCTTCGTTGTCACCGTCATGATCGACGATACGCTTGCGCCACTCCCGCCGGAAAGCCGGATCGTCCGACATTCCGATGATGTATGCGTCCTTGCGGGGGATGATTGACTGATAACAGAACCGGTTCAGGGCCCAGGCCTGCATCTGGCCCTTCGTCAGTTCACCGGCATTCATCATTTTGTGGAACGGATGATGGATGTGATAGCGATCCTGCCCGACCTGTCGGAGCGCTTCCTCGAGTTCGGAAGGGCTCATCGGCTGATCGACTCTGTCAAGCACGGTTCGAATACCTTTCTGCCGCCCGGCTTACACCATCCGACAATCGGCGGAGACCCGTGCAAACAATGCAAGGGGGAAACGGATGGAGAACCGGGCTGTCGAGCAAAAATAAACCCAGCCACTTCCCTGCCGCAAACCGGATGGAGAGAAGTAAGGCCGGGTCTGAATAGATTGTGCCATCCCGCCGAATGGCACACTGAATCTAGTGCGCCTCCACAACAAATCCCTCACGTGCGCGACCGCTCATGGCCTGCTGCAACGTGAAGGTGAAGTCGCGAAACGCTCAGGGCGCCTTCTTACTTGGAGCGCTTGCAGCTTCCGATTTCTGCCGGCAGATAGCGGGAAATTTCAAATCCAGCTTCCACGCGGGACATGACCGGCTTTTTCCAAGTTTTCATCTTCAACCTCCTAGAGTGTAGGGTTGGAAACTATAGAGCATCGAAAACCGGCGTCAAAACATAGTTTTCAATTATTATATCACTCTTATTTTATCAGAGTTTTTCGGCGTTATTCCCACTCGATTTCGGTGTAGCCGGCCGCAACATTCCGGGCGTGAAACTCATCGACAAGCAACCAGAGATTTTCCTCGTCTGCGGGAATCGATTTGATCGCCGCCGAGAGACTCTGCCCCTTTGATATCGACGCTCTGATCCTCCTGACCAGCCTTTGCAGATATGCCATTTGCGGTTTCAGGGCCGCCTGCAGGGAATTCGATACCGGTCCGTGGCCCGGCACGACAAAAACGGTTTCGGTGTTCCGCAGGCCATCCAGAACCTTCAGCCAGCCAAGCAGGCTGCCGTCGATCACGGGAATATGCCGGACAAACAGAAGGTCACCCAGCCAGAGCGTCTTCGAACCTGTGTCCAGGACAGTCAGATCATTGTCGGTGTGGGCGGTCGCATGCGCCTTAAGCAGCAAAACGCGGCCGCCCAGATCAAGCGACATTTCATCCCGAACAAACTTCGTCGGCAGAATGACCTTCGTGCCCTTGAAGGCCGCGTCGCCCAGAAGTTCACGGTTCCGCTCAAGATAGTGGGCTGCCCTGCGCTCGATCGCCCGCTTCAATTTGTGATGCCCGATGAATTCCGGCCCGTCAGCTTCGAATGCGGCGTTCCCGAAAATATGATCCGGATGCATATGGGTATTGATCACATAACGGATCGGCAATCCGGTCACCCGACGAATGGCTGCCCTCAATCGCTCACCAATCCTACGGCTGCCGCCGGTGTCGATGACGGCGACAGCCTTGTCACCGATCACAAAGCCGATGTTGGCGATGTTACCGCGATTGCGCGGCGACATGAGTGCGACCTCCCCAATGGAGACAAATACACCCTCCGCAATCTGACGAACGGTAAGCGGCTCGTTCTGGCCGGTGTCGAGCGCCAGCCCCTGCCCTGTTCCAACCTGCAGGCTGAGAATAATCGCAGTCGCCAGGCAGACCAAGTGATGTCGGACAGACATGGAGCAGGGACAATCCTGGTTCATGAGGCTTCGGGCTTCGCTGCCAACGTGCCAATGTCGGCACCATTGGACAAATACAACCTGGAGGATCAAATCTGGTCTGACTCACCCTATCATCGGCACGCAGAGGCGATCGTGCTAAATTGAACACCCATCCATAAATCTAAATATTGCCACAATCTAATTAGGCATAAACAGTCCTTTGAATTTCATTCTCTGAAATACTTTTAGTATTTGAATACTACGCGTCCTTATTATTATTAAGATAAAATTATAATAAGATAATTCTATCCCACGATACGGGATCGATAGCCATATTATGATCTAATCATAATAATTCATAATCATGCCGGTTGCTCGCGAATACAGCTCAGGTATGATTTGCGAACCCTCGAAATTTGGGATGGTGGCGGCAACTACCGGTTGATTCCGGGAGGGTTGTGGCTTGTGCCTGACCGCACTTCTCCCGGGATTTTCGAGGGGGACTCCGGTCCAGTGGGCGGACCGGCAAACGCCCCGGCCAAAAGCGGCGGAAGCAATTCCAGCGGCCGGTTAATGGCGAAAATCAAAGGAGGAAGCACATGAAAAGAGTGTTGTTGTTTGCCTTGTCGGTGGCGATTCTCGGATCGTTCGGCATGCGCAGCCCGGCAGTCGCCAACGAGGAACTGAAGGCGGTAATGGCAAATTCGGCGAACTGGGCCATTCAAACCGGTGACTATGCCAACCAACGGTATTCCAGCCTCGCGCAAATTACCGCCGACAACGTGAAGGACCTGCGCGTTGCGTGGACCTTCTCTACGGGTGTATTGCGCGGCCACGAGGGCTCTCCCCTGGTGATCGGCAGCACGATGTATGTCCATACGCCCTTCCCGAACAATGTCTTCGCACTGGACCTCGATAACGACGGAGCGATCAAGTGGCGGTACGAGCCAAAGCAGGATCCGGACACAATCCCGGTAATGTGCTGCGACACCGTGAACCGCGGACTGGCCTATGCAGAAGGGAAGGTCTTCCTGCACCAGGCCGATACGACCGTCGTGGCGCTCGATGCCAACACGGGCAAGGTTCTGTGGTCGGCCAAGAATGGTGATCCCAAGAAGGGTGAAACCAACACCGCCACGGTTCTGCCGGTGAAAGACAAGATCATCGTCGGGATCTCCGGCGGTGAGTTCGGCGTCCGTGGTCACGTTACGGCCTACGACATGAATACGGGCAAACTCCTGTGGCGCGGCTGGTCCACGGGACCGGATTCGGAGACGCTGATGGATCCGGAGAAGACCACCCATCTCGGCGAGCCCGTCGGCAAGGATTCCGGCACGGCGACCTGGAAGGGCGATCAGTGGAAGATCGGCGGCGGGACGACTTGGGGCTGGTATTCCTACGATCCCGAAACCAATCTGGTCTACTACGGTACCGGCAACCCATCGACCTGGAACCCCGTACAGCGGCCCGGTGATAATCGCTGGTCCATGACCATCTTCGCACGCGACGCGGACACGGGCATGGCCAAATGGGTCTATCAGATGACACCCCACGACGAGTGGGACTATGACGGTGTCAATGAAATGATCCTCGCCGACCTGGAGATTGACGGCAAAATGCGCAAGGCGCTTGTGCACTTTGATCGCAACGGTTTCGGCTACACGCTTGACCGGGTGACCGGCGAGCTTCTCGTCGCCGAGAAGTACGATCCGGTGGTCAATTGGGCGACTCACGTCGACATGAAGACCGGCCGTCCGGCGGTGGTCCCGAGGTATTCGACCCGGCAACAGGGTGAAGACGTCAACACGACCAACATCTGCCCGGCCGCACTTGGGTCGAAGGATCAGCAACCTGCTGCGTTCTCGCCTGACACAAAGCTGTTCTACGTGCCGACCAACCACGTCTGCATGGATTACGAGCCGTTCAAGGTGAGCTACACCGCTGGTCAGCCCTATGTCGGCGCAACCCTGTCGATGTATCCGCCGAAGGGTTCGTCCCACATGGGCAACTTCATTGCCTGGGATGCTTCGAAGGGCAAGATCGTCTGGTCGAACCCGGAGCGGTTCTCAGTCTGGTCAGGTGCTCTGGCGACCGCCGGCGGTGTCGTGTTCTACGGCACGCTCGAAGGCTTCCTGAAGGCAGTTGATGCCAAGACGGGCCAGGAACTGTTCAAGTTCAAGACCCCCTCCGGCATCATCGGCAACGTCATGACCTATCAGCACGGCGGCAAGCAATACATCGGTATCCTGTCCGGCGTTGGTGGCTGGGCCGGCATCGGCCTTGCAGCCGGACTGACCGACCCGCAGGCCGGTCTGGGTGCAGTTGGCGGCTACTCAGCCTTGCATAACTACACCCGCCTAGGCGGCCAGCTGACGGTGTTCTCACTGCCGTGACCCGTCTTCTCGGTCCATAGGGCCACTCCGAGAGCAACGCCTGGCGCATCGCTTCACGCCTGCGCCAGGCGTTCTTGTCGTTACGTCCACGGGACATGTTTCCGATCTTTCGAAAGCAAGAACAAGACAGAGGAAATCAATGCTGAAACGATATGCGGCAAGGTTCATCGTACTGACAGCGGCTGCAATCATGACCACCACGGCCGCCGATCCCGCAGCCGCCAGCGATTATGAAGAGGACGGCAAGTTCTTCACCAAGGACGACGAGCCGACCTACCGTGTGAAAGCGGACGGCACCGTCGACTGGTACACCTACAGCGGCTTCAGGCGCTATCATTCGGAATGCCACGTCTGCCACGGCCCGGACGGGCTCGGCAGCACCTATGCGCCAGGACTCATCGAATCCATGAAGACGCTCTCGCACAGCGACTTTCAGGAGGTTGTCATCAACGGGCGCGAACGGATCAGCGCTGCCGAGACAAGCAAGATGCCGGCATTCGGAGAAAACGTGAACGTCACCTGCTACCTCGACGACATCTACGTCTATTTGCGCGCCCGGGCCGATGACAAGATCCCGCGCGGCCGACCGAGGAAACGGGACAAGAAACCTGAAACGGCCAAGACTTATGAAAACGACTGTCGCGGCGATAGCTAGCGGTCTGATCGCCGGCGTGGCGGCAATCGGAATCACCGAGCATGCACATGGTCAGACCTCAGAACTGGTGCAACGCAAGGCTCTTCGCGTCTGCGCCGATCCGGCCAACCTGCCATTTTCGAACGAGGATCGGCAGGGCTTTGAAAACAAGATTGCGGAGTTGATCGGCAAAAAGCTGGGGTTACCCGTCACCTATACCTGGTTTCCCCAGGCGACCGGATTCGTGCGCCAGACACTCCGGGCGTGGAAATGCGATATCATCATCGGTTACGCGCAAGGCCATGAACTGGTGCAGAACACCAATCACTACTACCGGTCATCCTATGTTCTGGTGGTCAAGGCAGGCGGCAAGCTGGACAACATCGTCAATCTGGACGACGACAGGCTCAAGTCGAGCAAGATCGGCATTGTCGCCGGCACACCGCCAGCGACCATCCTCGCGATGAATGCCCTGCTCCTGAATGTCCGGCCCTACAAGCTCACAGTGGACCGACGTCACGAGTCGCCGGCCGTCGATATGATCAAGGACCTTACCGCCGGGGAGATCGACGCAGCTATCCTCTGGGGGCCGATCGGCGGCTTTCTTGCCAAAAAGAACGGCGGAAACCTGAAGGTCGTGCCACTCTCGAAGGAATCCAAGGGGCCGCGAATGGCCTACAGAATCACATTCGGCATCCGGCCGGGAGAGCCCGACTGGAAGCACAGGCTGAACGACTTCATCGCGGCGAACCAGAGTGAAATAAACAGGATTCTGCTGGATTACGGCGTGCCGTTGCTCGACGAAAAAGACCAGCCGCTCCGACCATGAGCGTGAATCGGATGGCGTCCGCGGCGTTTCGCTCCGCCGTTGGAGTTTGTCTGTATTCCTTCCTCTCGCTCACGGCCGTCACCTGGTCGGCCAGCGCGGGCGCTGTCGACGAACCGGCCGGCTACCGTCTCGGGAATTATCGCGCCGAGGTACCCGCGACGCTCAAGGGAGCGCGGGTGATTGATACTGCAGAGGCGCGTCGGCTGTGGAATTCGAAATCGGCCCTGTTCATCGACGTTCTGCCGCGCCCGCCCAAGCCTGCAGTATTGCCCGAGGGAACAATTTGGCGCGACAAGCGGCGCGATAACATCCCAGGCAGTGCCTGGTTGCCGAATGTCGGGTTCGGACGGATCCACGCAAAGGCCGATCGATATTTCCGGAGCGGCCTACATCGCCTGTCTGATGGTGACAAAGCCAAGCCCCTGCTCTTCTATTGCCTCGACCGCTGCTGGATGTCCTGGAACGCTGCGAAGCGGGCGCTCGAATATGGCTACCGCAATGTGATCTGGTATCCGGCCGGCACTGACGGCTGGACTGACGCCGGTCTTCCCGTCGAGGAGAGCACGCCCCTGCCCTTCGCCGACTAGTGACTCTATTCCAGGTGGTTCATGATCTCGCGCGCGATCGCGAACATGCGCTGTTCCAGAATGACCGGAGATTCACACACGAACTGCAGAGAGCGCTCGCGCTCTTCGTGAATCCGCGTCTGCCAGTTCAGCTTCTGCTCAATCTCCCGCCTGTGCTTGCGTTCCGAATCCGACGGCGCCTTGACGGCGAGTGCGGCCTCGAGTTCGCCTCGTGTCTTGTTGACCGCTTCTGCCAGTTCACGCTGTTTGCGGGTGTAGCGTTCGATGCCCGCAATGATCTGCCGACGTTCCAGATTGATCCGGTCAAGTACGCCGACAAACAGCAAGGTCAGCCGACCCTGACGATCGGCTGGGGTCAGAGTTCCGGCAAAACCGCCGACGGCCTTCGTCACGGCGTCCATCTCCGTGCGCCGTGCCGCAAGCAGGGGCACCAGCCGGACGATCTCGGTGTCCTTGCGCCATGATGCCTTGCTCTCGTCTTCGGGCGGCGGCCCTCCCCACATCATGCCGGCACTGAGTTCGGCCACCTTGCGCTGAACGCAGGGCCAGTCGGGGGCGCTGCTGTCAGCAGCAGACGTCACGGAATCCGATGCAAAGACCAGCAGAGCGGTTGCGATTATCACCCGACGAAACTCTCTCATACTATCCTGCTCCCGGACCGCCCCGCCTCGCGATCAGTCCCTTCGAGGGGTTGTAGGCATAGACGGCAATCATCATGAATCCGATCATGCAGCCGACAACGATGAGCATCGCCGACCAGTTCACCTGCCCGTAGAGCGCGAACCGGATCAGCTCCACGGCATATGTAAAGGGATTGAACAGGCACAGATCGTGCAGCAGCGGACTCGATTCCTTCATCCGCCACAGCGGATAGAGCGTTGACGACATGAAGAACATCGGGAAGATGACGAAATTCATGATGCCTGCGAAGTTCTCGAGTTGCTTGATCACCGAGGACAGCACCAGCCCGAGCGCGCCCAGCATAAGCCCCGAGAGCACGAGTGCCGGAAGAAGCGCCAGATATCCATAAAGCGGCGGCTCGACTTCCCAGAACCAGGCGATGCCAAGGAACACATACACCTGAACGATCGAGACCGCGGTGCCGGCGACGAGTTTCGAGCTCAGAAGGAACCAGCGCGGATAGGGACTGACCAGCAAGGTGCGCATGGTGCCCATCTCCCGGTCATAGACCATTGCGAGGGACGACTGCATGCCGTTGAAGAGCTGGATCATGGCGACAAGGCCGGGCGTGATGTAGACCTCGTAAAGCACATAGGTCTCGTAAGGTTCGATGATCGAGACACCAAGCACCGAGCGAAATCCGGCTGCGAAGATGAACAGCCAGACGAGCGGCCGCACGAGTGCTGCAATGAAGCGGCCTCTCTGCTGCAGGAACCGCAGGCCTTCCCGCCATACGATACCGGTGAGACAACGCAGGTATCCCGGCAAGCCGTAACTTGCCGCAGGGACTGGCGCGGTATCTGCCGCAACGCTCATTCCGCTGCCTCGTCGGCGACAGATTTTTCCCGTCCCGTCAGAACATTGAATGCCGTCTTCAGGTCCGCTGCCGCTGTCTTGGCGATGATCTCGTCGACCCGGCCACGCGCCATGACGTCGCCCTCGTGGAGCACGACGGCCTCGTCGCTCATTTCGATTTCATCAATCAGGTGCGTTGCCCAGAGAACGCCCAGGCCGCGCTCCCCCACCAACCGCCGCACGTGGGCGACGATGTCCTGGCGCGCACCGATGTCGAGGCCGACAGTCGGCTCGTCGAGCAGGAGCATGCTTGGTTCGTGCAGCAGCGCGCGGGCGATCTCGACACGGCGCGCCTGGCCGCCCGAGAGACTGCGCACCTTGTCGGACGCCCTGTCCTCAAGGCCGATGCGGGCCAGTTCCTGCCGCGCCCTTTCCCGAACATGCCGGCCCGGCAGACCATGCAGGGCACCGTGATAAGCCATGTTCTGCATGATGCTGAGATCAGGATCCAGAGTTCGGCTCTGGAACACGACACCCAGATGTCCAAGCGCTTTGGTCGGTTGCCGCCGCACATCATTGCCCATGACGCGGATTGCGCCGCTCGTATTGTCGTAAAGCCGGGTGATCAGCGAGAAGAGCGTTGTCTTCCCGGCACCGTTCAATCCCAGAAGCGCACAAAAGCCGCCCGGACTTACGGTCAGGCTGACGTCATTCAGAGCCTTTCGGTCGCCGAAAGCGTGGCTGACGCTTTCGACCTCGAGGGCCGGGGTCCGGGGGCTGTCGGTCTTCACGTCGCGTTCACTCGGTCATCAGCGCGCCCGGACTCCTGCCGAACACGCACTACTCAATCTTGATGTTGACGACCATACCCTTCTCTTCGAGACCCGAACAGGCCATCTCGTAGTTGCCCGGCTTGATCGGAACAAAGAAGATCTCGGCCTCGCCTTCATCCTCATACTCGAGTTCCGTGACGGTCGGCGCCTTGATTTCCATGTCGCCGGCCTCGACCTTGCGCAGCCAGATCGACGAAAAGAACTCCGGCGCCTCCAGCGCGCATTCTTTGGCACCCGTCGATGTGATCTTGAGGCGGTAGGATTTTCCGGTTTCGAGTTCGTACAGCTTTTCCGACATGCCGTAGCCCGCCTGCCCCAGGCCGATCTTGAGCTCGGGCAGCTTCTGGGGCTTCTTTGCAAGGTAGCCCTTTGCCGATGCCGCCGTCAGGCCGGCGCCGACAATCACAGCCAGAGTCAGTGAGAGTGTTCTGAACATCGCGTTTCCTCTTCTTTTCAATTGGGGGACACAACCACGCCCCAGGGGAACCTTCCGGTTCTGATCGACTTGATCACCTTGAGCCGCTCGACATCGATGACCGAGATGTCGTTGGACACACCGTTGGTCGAGATGATGAACTTCTCATCCGGTGTGAAGGCGAGCTGCCAGACGCGCTGGCCGACCAACAGGTATTTCTCGACCTCGAATGTCTCGCCGTTGACGACGGCTACACGGTTGGCGGGCCCGAGCGCCACGAAGACGCGCTTGCCGTCCTTGCTGACGCGAACGCCAACCGGCTGGATCGCCTCCTGGATCACGCCCGGGATCTCGAACGTGATCTTCTTCACGATCTTCCGGGTCGTCGGGTCGATGACCGAGACCGTGCCGCCGATCTCCGACGACACCCAGAGCTTGGTACCGTCCTGGGTGAACTCGGCGAACCGCGGGCGGCTGTCGACCAGCACGTTGTCGACAACCTCGTACGTCGCGGTATCGATGAAGTGGGCCATGTTGGTGGTCTCGGACGTGTTGACCAGGAACTTGCCGTCCGGACTGATGCCCATGCCCTCGGGCTCGACACCGACGGGGACCTCGTTCAGCACCTTGTTGGTCTCGATGTCGACCACGGTGACGAGATTGTCGTCCTCGTTGGCGACGTAGAGCGGGTTGCCGCTTGGATGCAGGACAAAGAGCTCGGGGTCCGGTCCCGACGGCAGGGTCTTCACGAGCTTGAGCGTCTTGACGTCGTACACCTGGACCGTGTCGTCATCGCTGGCGCAGAGCAGGATATACTTGCCGTCCTTGGTCATGGTGATGCCGCGCGGGCGCTGCCCCACCTCGAAGGTCTTTTCGACCTTCCACGACGTGCCGTCGATGATCGAGATGGTGTTGTCCTTCTCGTTGGAGACATAAACCTTGTAGGCATATGCTGGCGCCGCCGTGACCATAAAGGCCGCAAGCAGCGCGCCGGTAAGCGTAGAGCGTAACGGCATCAGTTCCTCCCTTGCCGTTTCAGTTGAAATTGCATCCGGACTCCCCCTTGTCGGCGCCCAGCGTGTCGAGCACCGAGCGCTTGTGCAGGAAGCCCTGTTGCGGAGATACGGAGACGAGTGCCGCCGGCTGGATCAGCAGCACCGGCTGGCGCAGTTGCCCGTTCCAGTCCCGGAATGTCAGCGGCACCCCCTTGAACCCGGCGAGCTCGAAGTCCTCGCTTCTGAGGTAGGCCGCTATCTTTTCGAAATCGTTCGAGCGGGTCCGCGTCGCCGCTTCGCCGATCGCGCGGATCGGTGCCCACACCTGGTAGTCCAGCGCCGTCATGCGGCGCTTGAACTGCTTCACGAACCGGCTCTGCAGCTGCGCGGACCCCCACTGTTCGTGGGTCTTGTGCCAGGTCGACGGCTTGAGCCCCTGGGTCCCCACGACAAGGCGCGAGTCCCAGGTGCGATACATCAGGTATTCGCCAAAGACGCCGACCTCGTCGGCGACGATGAGTACGTCGTAGTCTACGCCCTGGGTGAAGGCGGGCACTTCGGCCTGTGCCGTGCGCCGCGCATCCGCGCCGAAATCCCAGCTGCGCTTTGCGACGACCTTGCCGCCGAACTTCTTCGCCGAGTTTTCGATCGCCTGTGCGAACAGCGCGTCGCGCGGCCGGTCGCCGACGATCAGGAACCAGTTGCGCCAGCGCTTGCTGACCAGAAACTGCGCCAGGGCATCGGTGTACATCGCGCGGCTCGGCACGACGTGCATGACGTTCGCCCTGCAGTCGGTGCGCCGCAGGCGGTCGTCGGTCGCGCCGGCATTGAGGAACAGCGCCTGTCTGCCGTTGGGCGAGTCGGCGAGCTTCAGCAGCGCATCCGCGCCGACGTTCAGAACGAAGAGGCGGATGCCCTTGCCGCTCAGTTCCTCGAACGCCGCGACGACGTCGCCGTCGGCGCCGACGTTCTTCTCCTCGAGCACGAATTTCTGCTTCATGAAGCGGCCGGTGGTGTTGTTGTCGCGGATGGAAATGCGCCCGCCGGCGAAGCCTTCATCCTCGGGCGGAACCTCGAGGTTGGACAGGTTGGGCGGCAGGTCGACGACCTGGCTGATGTAGCCGATCCTGATTTCCACCTCGTCCGCGGCGTGCGCGACATCGATTTTTTCGGCCAGAGGCGGCGGCGCGATCAACATGAATAAAAATGATATTCCCGCCAATATCGTTCGAAATTTGTTGTATTTATTTTCATTATCGGCAGTCATAACACACTCATATTTGTTCTTATGATTTTATTATTATTACTTAACACACAGATTTTCTTGCTGTTTTCATATTGGACGAGAAGAATCCGGATTGTAAAGTTCGTTATATTTTCATTTCGATGGATCAACTCGAGTCATGAACCAACGCGCGACACGACCCGACCGTGAGACCGCATGGCGCCCCGACCTGCCCGCGGGACGGTTCCGGCGGTCTGCCGCCGTAGGGTTGCTAGCGATTTTCGCCGCGGTCGTCCTCGCCCTACCGGTGCACGCCACCGACGCGGAGAAGCACCGGCTGGTGATCTTCGGCTTCGAGCTTCAGGACACCAGCCACGAAGGCGAACTGCACGGCGAACGGGCCGACGAGGCGGCGAGGTTGAAACTGCTCGACGGGGAGTTGAGAAAGCTGATCGAAGCAACCGGGCGTTACACGCAGATCGATGTCTCGTCTGCGGCCGCGGAGATCAGCGAAAGGCGTCCGCTGCGGAACTGCAACGGCTGCGACGTCGACATCGCCAAACGCTTCGGTGCGACGCGATCAATTCTGGGCGTGGTCTACAAGGTCTCGAACCTGATCCTGGAGATCCATCTCTATGTCCGCGATACGTCATCCGGAAAGGTGATCAACCATCTCCACGCGAATATCCGCGGCAATACCGACAGATCGTGGCTGCACGGCCTGAGATGGCTGATCAGGAACAGGCTCGACCGGTCCGAATGACCGGTGTCACTTGCAGTAATATTTGAAGGTCGCCTGCGTGTCTTCGGCCTGAAGTAGGTAGAGGTAGCACGCCTTGTCGGCCACCGGCATGGCGACCTCGTCGTTGACACGCATTTCGCGCGTTGCCCCCTCCGCGACATCTTCAGCGAACCTGTTGATCAGATTGACCCTGGCCAACTCGTCCGCGCCGGACGCATAGCTCAGCCGCACCTTGATGTTGTCCCCGACAAGGCTCTGGTCGCCGCCCGGCTCAAGCGTGAAGTCGGAGCCGTTGCGGAACTGTTCCGCCACGCCCGCCGCGAGCATGTTCCGATGCAGCGTCATCCTGTCGGCGGTTTGCGTAAGCCGCTTCACGCTGTCGACCGAGCGGCGCAGATCGCCTGTCTGCTCCAGAAGCGCCTGCTCCTTTTCGGCCAGCGATGCCGCGAGCGTTTTGGCGTTCGCCTGCAGGCCGTCTATCGTTTTCTGCGTATCCTCGTTCTTCTTCTTCAGGCTGCCGATTTCCGTCGACTGGCTGTCAAGCTTCGACTCATATTCAGCCGTCGAGGCCTTCATCTTTTCACGAAGGCTCTCCAGGTCCGCTGCCGCCGTTTTCAGTTCACCTTCAACGCCAGACAGCTTCCCCTGCACGCTCTGAAGCTCACCGTTCAATGCAGCCACCTTCTGATCGTGTACTGTTTCCAGCGCAGCGGCACGTTGTTCCCCGGCGTTGCTTGCGACCTGATACCCGATCAAACCGCCGATGACCGCTGCACCCACAACACCACCGATCCACCCATACATTGTCGAACTCTTCGCGGACTCGGTTACCATCTGGAAGGCCTCCCCTTTTTGTTTGAATTTGGTCTTCTGCTCCCGCTCACGACACGGCCGCTGGAATTCCAGCCGATTTCGGGGCTGTGTCCTGGGGCGCCGCCCGGCTCAAATACGGACCGGTGAGCGTTATCGACGCGCCTCATTTTGCCACAACTCAGGATCATAGTATGCTTGATAGCTCAACCCTATGGAGAATCGTCAGATGATCGAATCGTCCTGCCGGTCTGCATCTTTCGCGCTTTTTCTGGCGACCCTGACAGTTATCTTTGCAAGCCTTCTCAGCGCGCCCGTTCTTGCGGGGTCTCAACCCAGCGAAGAAACCTGGCACAGCATCAAGCCTGATCTGTTCGAAGACGCACAGATTGGCGACGGAACCGGAATGCTGACAATCGAGGCGCCGAAACGGGCCCACGACGCGGCGGTCGTGCCGATCTCCATCAAGGCCAAAGAGGGTGTCGACATCCGGAAGATCACGGTGGTCATCGACGAGAATCCGGCGCCGCTTGTCGGCGGGTTCGAGTTCGGCCCCGCCGCAGCATCGGTCTCCTTCTCGACCCGCGTCAGGGTCAATTCCTATTCCTATATCCGCGCCGTGGCCGAGACCGCCGACGGGAAGCTCCACATGGTCAAGACCTTCGTCAAGGCGTCGGGCGGCTGCTCGGCACCGGCCAGCAAGGACGCGGACAAGGCTATGGCCCAACTCGGCCGGATGAAACTGCGGCTTCTCGGCGACGAGACGGCCAGCATCACGGCCAACCAGAGCGGCAGGCGCGAGGGCCAGATCATGATCCGTCACCCGAACTATTCCGGGTTCCAGATGAACCAGATCACGATGCTCTATATCCCGCCGCATTTCGTGGATTCCATCGAAATCCGTCACGACGACACACTTGTCATGAGAGTGGAAGGCGGCATATCGCTGAGTGAGGATCCGAACATTCGGTTTTACTACAAGGGTTCGGGAACCGGCCGGATCAATGTGACGGCGACCGATACCGAAGAAGGAACGTTTGAACGAAGCTGGCCGGTGACCGGGTCCTGATACGGACTCCTGTTCCGTTGCCCGCAAATCTCAGAAACACCTGAATTCGGCTTCCGCCTGGGCCCGACGCAATTCAGCGACGACCTTCTGCAGTGCAGGTGATGTCTTGAACATCGACGTCTTTTCTCCACCGACGCGCCTGACACTCAGGATCGTTTCCGCGGACACGTACTTCTCGTACGGCAGTATCGTCGCCACGACGTCAATTGAGCAGGCGCATCGCTCGAGGACGTCACGCGTCTGACCATTGGCGGCCATGCAGCCGAAAACATAGTCCGCGCGCGCAACCGTAGGATAATCGTTGATGAGACCCTGATTGGCCGCAACTTGCTCGGCGTGCGCACGTGGCGTCATCAGCGACGCCGCGAGAGCGCCTGCCATCAAACCGGCCAGGGCCCATCGCCCGGCTTTCCGGCCCCCTGCCCCGAACCGGCGACTTGTCTTCATTTCTGCTGCTCCCCTAATGTGAGAGTGTCCTCCACCACGACCTCGGCGCCTCCGGCGCCGCCCTTGACCAGCGAACGAATTCGATACACGCCGCCCGGGACCGCATCGGCGACAATGAATTCGTAGGCCTTGCTGCGATACTGCCGGAACCGATCAGCGTTCCTGTCATTCTCGAACGGCCTAATCGTGACAACGAAGCCGGGCAATTCGGACCCCTGATACGTCACGGTCGTCTTCTTCACTTCGGATGCCTCGCGGAACGAGCGGCGAATGCTGTTGCGGAAATAGACCGGCGCGCCACCAATCCGGCGCTTCATCTCCCAGAGGTCGCGCTCCAGGAAAATCATGATGACCGGATTTCCGCGCACGTCGGAGCGTGTATCGACCACACGCTGCCGGGGGCCGGAGAAAATCGTCATCGAAACCTTGTTCAGACCGCCGGGCTCATCGCTCTTGGACAGATCGAGACGCACCTGGTCAGCAAAGTTCTTTCCGAACGTCTTTTCGTCAGCAGTGTGGTGCCGATACGCATATGTGAGACTGGCCGGCGGTTTGAGTTTGGCCAGGTACGGAGCATCGAAAAGCAGTTTCTGCGGGTCCGATTCCGTTCCGGCCATAACCGGTTGGGAAACGAAATGCAGGCAGAAGACCACGAGCAGAAGTTTCAGGCCAGGCACGGCGAAACGGCTCACACTTTGGAAAACAGAACGACAGAACATGGGATCACAGCCTTGCGCGGGACCGTCAGGTCGGGTCGAGAACGAAGCCGACACCACGAACCGTCTTGATGAACAGCTTGGGATCGAGATCAAGTGTCGAAAGCTTGCGCCTGAGGTAGCCGACGTAGACATCGACCACATTGAGGGCATTGCCCCCCTGCTCGGCCCACAACGCCGCGAAGATGTCGTTACGCGAAAGAGGCTTCTGCGCGTTGTTGGCAAACAGAAGCAGGAGATCCGCTTCCTTGTCCGTGAGGACCACCGACTTTTCACCGCGATCGAGCTTGCGCATCAATTGGTCGTAGACAAGGTCGCCAATGGCAAGCTTGCCGTCTTCAAGAGTTCTCGTCGTCGATTTATGCCGCCTTTCCTGCGCCCTGACCCTGGCGAGGAGCTCGTCGAAGGAGAACGGTTTGATCATGTAGTCGTCCGCGCCGGCCTTCAGGCCCTCGATCCGGTCCGGGACGGTGTCCCGGGCGCTGAGCATGATGATCGTGGCGTCTTCGCGGACGTTTCTGATGGCCTTGCAGACGTCGATTCCCGAACATCCCGGAAGCATGACGTCCAGAATAATGGAGTCGTAGTGTTTGGCCTGGATGCGCTCTATCGCTGCCTCACCGCTATCGGCACAATCGACGCTGTAGCCTTCCAGTTCAAACCCGCGCTTCAATACTGTGGTGATGTCCTCATCATCTTCGACCACCAGGATACACATCCTGCATTCTCCTCACCGCTAGGCATGCTCCGACACGTGCAACGGCAGCGCGACCGTGACAATGGTGCCCGGTTCCGCGTCCGCAGCAGCCGTCTCTCCCTCGGCAGCAGGACTCTTTGCGACGATGGATCCATTATGCTCGTCAACAATCCATTTGACCAGCGCAAGGCCTATCCCGTACCCCCCTTCCTGCTGTCGCTCCTTGTCATTGCCTCTGTGAAAACGGTCGAAAATCCGCGGCAAATCGGCTTGCGATATTCCGTACCCGGCATCGCAAACCGTTACCACGGCAGATTTATGCGCTTTTTGACTCCTAATGCGCACAGTACTGCCGGGTTGCGAATATTTTATGGCATTGTTGAGAATGCCGCTGACGGCCTGGCGCAGCCATTCGCTGTCGCAAATGCACACAAGCGGCTCCAAATCGGTCTCCATCTCGATGTTGACCCGTTTCTTCCGCCCGAATGGAGCGGCATCCTCCAGCGCTTCGGCCACGATCATGTTCACGTCATTCTCTTCGAGGCGCAGGTCGAGTTGTCCGCTTTCCGATCGCGCAACGCGCAGCATGTCATTGACACGCCGTCTGAGCGTTTTCGCCCGCGACTGGATCGCCGTCATGGACTTTATGATTGCCTCAGCCGGTACGTCGCCGCCCTGTTTCAGCGTCAGCTCGGCTTCTCCAAGAATAACGGTCAGCGGTGTGCGCAACTCGTGACTGATGTCGGCGAAGAAACGGCGCCGATTTTCATCGATCTCCTCAAGACGCCTGTTGGCGTCACGAAGGTCGGCCGTCCGGCTCGCAACCGTTTCCGCAAGCTCGTCCTGCGCGGCAAGCAGATCTGCCTGTCTGCGCGAAAAGCTGGCCGCCATGCGATTGAAGCGCGCCATCAGCAGGGCCAGTTCATCCCGACCGGATACCGTCAGTCGTCTGTCCAGCTCTCCAGACGCAATCGCCGTGGCGCCGCTCACGGTTTCAGCAACCCGCCGGAGTATCGACCGCCCTGCCAGCAGGTAGAGCGTGCCCGCAACAAAGAGACCCGTCACGGCCCAGACCAGCGCAAAGAGGATCACACGGTCCCGCAAGCTGGACATGTCGGCACGTGCGCGACGTGCCTCGGCGCGTTCATCCTCAAGCGCCTGTGAGAATACGGGTGCGAAACTGAGGCCAAACGCCCCCATGGCGCCGCGGACGGCATTGGTTTTCCCGTCATCGTTTTCCGCGCTTGCGGCGGACTGAACGACCTGGTCGTGAAGGGATCCGAAGCGCGCTTTCAGGCGCGCGATCGTCAGGCTTTTTGTGGCTGTGGCATTGCGGGCGTCATCACTGCCGAGCAACTCGACCTGACGTCCGATGGAGGCGCCAATCTCGGTAAAAAGCGCATCGACGCGACGATGGCCCGCCTCCAGCAACTGGTCGGTGGCGCTGCCCGACCGAACGGCTTCGAGGGCAGCCAGTCCGTAATCGGAGACGCGCCCCGACAGGAGCATAAGCAACTCCATATTGTGCTGTGCAGCCGTTGCCCTGGCCAGATTCTGGTCTGCCTGCCGGGCTGCATAGATCAGGACGCTCGCAGCAATCAGGGCAAATATGCCGGCCCCGGCCAGTATGCCGAGCATTTTCGCGCGAAGGGACAGACCGATACGCCGCTTCCGCTGGGTCATCTCCGCCTCCGATTTTACTCACTCGAGAAACAGGATGATAGAGTAGCAGCTTCCGTCGCGAAGACGCCTATCGCGTTATCGGCGGTCTGCCCCGGCCGGGGCCATTGCTTTGCGAATTGCCGGTCGCTCAGCCCTCCCGGATGAGTTCCGCCTCGATAATGATCTCGACCTCGTCACCGATGAGACCGTTGTCGACGGCATACGTCATGCCCCACTGGCTCCGCTTGATCATGCCGCGGGCCGAAATGCCGACGGTGTAGCGCTTGTCGCCGAAGGGATACTCCCCGGACTTGTTCCAGGTGACGTCGAGCGTGACCGGATGGGTCTGTCCGCGCAGCGTCAGGTTACCCGTGATCGTGCCAGTCCGGTCGCCCTTTTTCTGCGCGCCGGTGAGCACGAAACGCATGGTGGGATGATCATCAGCGTCGAGGAAATCACCGCTGCGAATATGCTTGTCACGGGCCTTATGGGCTGTGTCGACACTGCCGGTCTTCACAGAAACGTCTATGCTTTCGAGAGCAGGCTTCTTTTCGTCAAAGACAATCTTGCCGGTTGCCTCGCGGAACACACCAAGCGTTTTGGCGAACCCGATGTGATCGACCAGAAAGGCGACAGTCAGATGTTCGGGATCGAGGCGAAACTCGCGGGGCTCCGCGAAAGCCGTTCCCGTTCCAATGAAAATTGCGCAAACGAACCCGGCGAAGCCGCGAACCCAATTCATCATGTGTCGTATCTCCCTGAATTGATTTCACGTTAATCTGGTGCGACGCGGCTCAATGTCGAGCCCTTTTCGGGCTCTGGCGTTCGTGGCGACGTGAAAGCTTCCAGGAATTGTTCGCGAAAGTCCTTCATCGACCAGGCGGAAACCTTTTCGGAAGGAACAAGACCTTCGGTCCACCCCCAGTCCTCGATGGCAGCCACGACCGCAGGGGGTCCGATCACGTGGACCGGCACATCACGCCCGGCGTCGGGACCGGTGATCAACGGAGCCGGCTGATGATCGCCGATGACCACAAGCAACCTGTCAGAGCCGAGCTTGTCGGCGATGAATGCGTTGAGTGTCCGCAGGACGTAGTCGATCGATTTTCTGTACTGATCCCGAACCCGATCATTGTCCAGCCAGACCTTGGCAGGCGGGTCTCCGGACCTGGCCCACTTGTCGAACACCTTGGGCTTGAACACCTCCGCCCAGTCGATCAACGGCGCGATCGGTGTCCATGGTGCATGGCTTGAAATCATGGCTATTTCGGCAAATACCGGCGGCCGCCTGGATCGATTCAGCTCCTTGCGATGAAACTGGGCCAGCGTGAACTGGTCCGGCATCGTCACCCAATTGAACGGCAGACCGTCATATTCCAGCGTCTTCGACGTATAGATCCGGTCATACCCGAGTGCCCTGCCCTCGGGCCACGATTTTGTAATCGCCGGCATTACGGCAACCGTGTTCCAGCCGGCTTTCGAGAATGTATCGATCAGGGTGTCGCGCTCGCTTGCAAGCAGGGCGTCGTAACGCGGCTGGTTGTTGATCCACAGGCCGGACAACACGGACGCATGCGCCAGCCAGCTCTGACCACCGATCACCGGTGATGTGAGCCAACCCGACCGAGCCTCCAGGCCCCGCTTCGCTACAGTTTTCTGCAGATCGTCCAGCGCCGCGCGGGTCGTCGCCTGATATTTCGGATTGGCAAGAGTGGTCCGGCCGTAGCTTTCGACGAAAACCATCAGGACGTCTCGTCCCTTGATCGCCGAAAGCAGGCGATCTCCTGACATGGATGCGAAACGGTCTTTCCGCGCTTCGGCTTCGAAGCGGCGGATATCTCCGATGCTCCAGACCACATGCGTCACGTGCTCGCGCACGATCATGCTCGTCAGGGCAGCGGTCCTGATCTGGGCTATCTCCAAGCGCTTGAGCACATAGCCGGTCGAAAAGACGACGAGCATGCACGTCGCCAACATGGCCGCCTGACGCCGCAGAATGCCGTCGGTTCCGGCCATCATGACCTGCCGCGCAGCCCACGCGGCCACCCAACCTACGGCGAGAACAGCGACGACGGCCGCTACAGTCGCCGCCACAACGAGGGCAAGGCCGAAGCTGTCCCAGCTCAGGTTCCACGCGGCGCGTGCGAGATGGAGGTCAAGAACCGGGCTGAAAAGCCGGTTGTAGCTCAGAAATGTCAGAAAATCGGCCGCCTTGAGCGCGGTCGTGAAGCTGAGCAGGATGCCGAGGCTCCAGGCCAGAAACCTGTGATAGGCCGGTGGTGCGAACAGCAGCAGCAAGAGCAGCGGCGGTAACTCCAGCGGCAAGAGCGTCAATGCCCCGAAAGACATTGCGCCGGGATGGTTCGGCAGCAGTAGCAGCAGATCAAGAACGGCAACGCCCAGAAGCAAAGTGATCCAGGGTGACCACCCGCGGGCCGGGATACGGCCCGCAATATGCTCCGGAGTTGTCATCACGCTATCGTTCCATGTCGCATCAACGAGCGGCTGTGGAAGTCGTCCGGCACCATTCGCCTTCGGAACCTGCAACCAAATCGGAAAGCTGATGCCCCTTGCAGCCTCGCGGCCGCAGGCTATCACATCATGGAAGTGAGATTCGAGACTTCGACGGGTTCACATTCTGCTGACCAGATTTTGCTACGGCTAGATGTCCAGCAGATGCCCGGACCGTGTCGCCTTGGCGGTCAGATATCTCTCGTTATGGACGTTCATCTGTCCCTGCAGTTCCGCCCTGCCGGCAACCTGTATGCCATTGTCCTCCAGTGCGGAGATCTTTTCCGGATTGTTCGTCAGGAGTTCGATCTCCTCGACACCGAGATCGTGGAGGATCAGTGCGGCGACCTCATAGCTCCGCTCGTCTCCTGAGAATCCGAGCACGTGATCGGCATCGAGGGTATCGAGTCCGGTGTCCTGGAGACTGTAGGCTCTCACCTTGTTGGCGAGGCCGATGCCGCGGCCTTCCTGCGCGAGATACAGAAGTATGCCGCCGCCCTGGTCGGCAATCCGGCCGACTGCGGTCCTGAGCTGCTCGCCGCAGTCGCAGCGCAGGCTGCCGAACAGGTCACCGGTGAGACAGGCGGAGTGCAGGCGCACGGGCACGACATCGCGATCACGCCAACTGCCGATAAGGATTGCGACATGCTCACTGATGCCATCGCCGGCGCGGTAGATGATAAAGTGCGAGTCGCGGGCGTTTTCAAGCGCAATGTCCGCTTCGGCAATCCGCGTCACAGTCACCGACTCGCGCGCCGCGTCGCTGTTCAACTGCGCAGCACTGAAGGACAGGATATCGCCCTGATCGAGTGCGGAGACCAGGATGTCCGGCAATGTCGCCGGTGGTGCGAACGAGATGATTGATGGCAGAAGCTTGCTTGCCTTGGACAAGGCCAGCGCGGCGCATTCCGAATATTCGGCGGCATGAATTCCCGTGATGGTCGGCAGGATCTTCTGCTGTATGCCGTTCACCGGCTCCGCGGCAATGGCCATGCTTTCGTCGACTGAGACATGATCCGAAAAGGTCACCGCGACCGCCTCGGAACCGTCTGCCGGCAAGCCGAGGAGCTGCGCCCTCTCCGCCGTCAGGACCAGACGACCGTCCGTGCCGACGATATCCGCCAGGTCATACAGAATATCGTCGTTGATGGCGTCCAGAGCGCACACGACAGCCGGGTTGCTGTCGTCGGTGAGGAACACGGGGCGCCCGCGGCGAAACTCGAAAATTGCGCGATCAAGGATGGCCATTCATACTCCTAAAGATTTTTGCGCCCCTCTTTTCTGGTTCTTATTGCCCAGCCGACTCTCCTGGCCAGGCCGGATCGGCGGGCGACAAAGCGCGAAGTTTATTGCACCGAGTTATGGCTAAATTGGGGTTTCACTTTGGACAACAATCGCCACATTCTCGTCGTCTATTCGAGGCAGAAAGTGCAGCTAAATCCGTGAGAAACGGGGCACAACCCAATGTCAGAAGCACCACCGAAAACACGCGAAATTGATGAATGCCATGCCTGGGCTCTGGTTCTCGCGGCCAAGGAAACGGAATTTGCCCCCAACGCCCGGGAGCGCGTCGTCAGGTCCGACGACGACCGGATTGCGATCGATGTCTTTCCCAAGGGCGGCTGGCATACGAGCCACCACGTGTCGCGGGACGTGGTCCGGGTCCTGGACATCTATCTGCCCTATGCGGCGAGCGGCAAGTCACGCACGGTACTGGCCCAGATGGGCCAGAGCCTGGACGGCTATATCGCCACGGAGATCGGCCACTCGCATTATGTGACCGGCGAGCGCGGCCTCGATCATCTGCACCGGCTGAGGGCATTGTCGGACGTGGTTCTCGTGGGTGCCAATACCGTCGTTGCGGACAATCCGCAGCTTACCGTGCGGCGCGTGCCCGGCAGCAACCCGGCCCGCGCGGTCATCGATCCGCATGGGCGGGTGCCCAACGACCGGACCATCTATCAGGATTGCGCCGCCCCTACCCTCGTTCTGACAACGCGAAAGACCAGCACGGGGCGCACCTGGCCCCGCAATGTCGAACCCGTGGTGGTTCCCGACGAAGACGGCCAGCTGTCGCCGGACGCCATCATCGAGACGCTGTCGGAGCGCGGGCTCGACCGGGTCCTCGTGGAGGGCGGCGGCATCACGATCTCGCGGTTCCTGCAGGCGGGCATGCTCGACAGACTTCACATCTGCGTGGCGCCCCTCATCATCGGGTCGGGTCTGCCGGCTCTGAGCCTGCCTCCGGTTACGCACCTGAACGACGCCCTGCGGCCGCCCTGCCGGCAGCATCCCATGGGCGAAGACATCCTGTTCGACCTCGACCTGGGCTGACGTGCGGCCGTGCGTCTCACTGTAGGAACGTACAACATCCACAAGTGCGTCGGGCGCGACGGGCAGCACTCGCCCGAGCGCATCACCGAGGTGCTCAGGGAGCTGCGAGCCGACATTCTCGCCATTCAGGAATTCGACAACCGCGCGCGGCACAGACGGCCGGAAGTTGCGCCGGAAGACCTCTCTCTGCCGCTTGGCATGCACTGTATCGCACAGCCGACCATGGAAGACCCGGACGGAGGATTCCACGGCAACCTTTTGATGAGCCGCCATCCGATTTCAACGATCAGGCATGTCGACCTGGGACGGTCGGGTCCGGAAACCCGGCGGGCCATCCTGGCCATGGTCGAGTTGCGGGAACGGCCTGTTGCCGTTGTCGCAACGCACCTCGGCCTGTCATTCGCCGGCCGGCGCCGGCAGTCACGGGTTCTCATCAACGCCGTCAGCGAATTTGCGGACCAACATCCCGTGATACTGCTCGGCGATTTCAACGAGTGGCTGCCCGTGGGCGGATGTCACGCCATCCTCGCCCGGCAGTTCAAAGGCGGCGAAAGGCTTTCAACATTTCCAACACGGGCTCCAATGCTTCCGCTCGACCGGATCTGGGTCAGCGGCGCGCTTCGTCTCGCGGAAATGCGTGTGCACAGGACTGAGATGTCGGAGGCGGCTTCAGATCATCTGCCGCTCGTGGCGGACGTCCTCGGTCCCTCCATGGTGCGGAGCGTCACGGCGACCAGAAGTCCCGGCAGGGAAGAGATCAGCACGATGAGCCCGTAAGCGATCGAGACTGCGATCGCGGTATCCGGCGTCAGGCCGGCGCTCGAAGCGAGGGCCACGGCCACGGACTCACGCACGCCCCATCCCGAGATGGAAACCGGCAGAACCATGGAAAACAGGATCACCGGCACAATCGTGAGCAGCACGGGGAGCGGAAGATCCACGCCGACAGCGCGTCCGGCCAGGTCGTAGACCAGAAGATAGGTCGCAACGACAAGCAGAGACGACAGCAGCTGGAGGAGGCCTGCGCGGCCGGAGAAAACCCTCGCGCAATCGGCAAAGAAAACCGCGATCTCCGGTTTATGCCGGTAGCGGTAGAGACCGAACGAAACGACCATGGCGATCAGCGCCACGACGGGGGCCCAGAACCCGACCGCCTCACGCACATCGCCAAGCGTCTCGTGCGCGAACATCAGTCCGAACATGACGACCGCGAACAGCGCCACCTGACCCGACATGCGTTCCAGCACCACGGCCCGCGCCGCCGCACCCAGGCCCGCATTGCTGGTCTGGCCGTGGCGCCAGGCCCGCGCGACGTCGCCGGCAACACCGCCTGGCAGAACCTGGTTGAGAAAGAGCGCCAGATAATATTCGCGGAAGGCATCGCCGAACGGCAGATGCAGATGCAGCCGCGACGCCGTGAAGTGCCAGCGCCAGGCCGACAGTCCGACCTGGGGGATCGTGACCGCGAGCGCGGCCAGCACGAACTCGGGCTGCAGCCGCCACAGGCGCTCGATCACCTGCGGTCCGTCGGCGTGGAACCACAGCAGACCGAGCAGACCCAGGCTGACGGCCACCCGGACCGGAAGGCTGCCCGCGCGCGTCAGCATGGCCGGGGATCCCGGGGGATGGCCAGAAGATCGTGGTGACCGACCTGGAGGCGCGACCGCTTTTCGGTGATCAGCGCGCGGCGGCTCTGGGCCCACCCGTAAATCCTGGCGTGTGCCTCCGGATGGACGTCCAGGCAGGCCCTTGCGATGTCGTTCACGAGCCTGATCTGGATCGCGGCGTCTGCGGGACCGAGATGCCAGGGCGTTGCCGCCGTCGTCACGCGGTAGTCGAGGTCCTCGAGCACGTTGCACATGATGGGCTTCGCCGTCGGGCCCATGGCCAGCCCGAGCCCCTTGTCGCGTTCCTGATGCACGTTGAACTGGCCGTTGATCCAGAGATCATCGGGAAGCTGCGGCTGCCAGCGCATGATGCCGTCATAGTCGAGCGACACAAACAGAGCGGCACCCGCACGGCGGCACTGCCCGGCCAGCGTCGTGAACCAGGCGGTTGAAACCAGGTCCATCAGGGCGGAGGCGACAACGGCGCGTACCCTGCTGAAGGGCAGTCCGGAGAGATCGCTGAGATCCTTGTGCACGATGGTGTGGCATTCGGAATCGAACGTTTCGGCCTGCCTCAGGGCATCGAGCAATACGCCGTCATAGTCGACGAGATGCCAGTGGCGCGAACGCTCCATGCGCGCCGTCAGGTAGCGCAGGTTCGATCCTGTCCCGCAGCCCAGATCCATGATCTCGGTGTCCGGAAAAGCTGACAGCCATTCTTCGAACCGGGCGACCAGATGCGGATTGCGTGCCGCGTGATCATATGGCTCCCGCATGGCGAGCCAGTCGCGTTTGAATGCTGTCATCGCTCCAGAAACTCCCGCAGGTGGCTTTCGAACAGCCGTCCGGCCGACGGCCAGTCCGCAAGCGTCTCCCGCGCCGCCAGCGCACCGGCCTTGAGCGCGTCGAATTTCTTGTCGTCCATGAGAAGCTCCGCAACCGCGACACCCAGCGCCCCGGCATCGCCCGGCGGCACCAGAACGCCGGCATCCTCGGCAACGGTATCGGGGATTGCGCCGCCCGTCGTTCCGACCACCGGCAGGCCCCTTGCCAGCGCCTCGGTGAACACCATCCCGAAGCCTTCATATTCGGAGGCCAGGACGAACAGGTCGGCCGCATTGAAGCAGGACGCCAGCTCGTCACCCGTCTTGACGCCGGTAAAGTTCACCCGATCGCCGATCGCGCTCTTGCCGAGCTGCCCGAAGACACGTTTCGCCCAGTCGTCCGCGGGGTCGAAGTGGCCGACGCAGTCCAGTGTCCAGTCCAGGTCGGCGATGCCGTTGAGCGCTTCGATCAGGACATCGTGGCGCTTGCGCGGCGTGACGGTGGCGACGCACAGCAGATGCCGCCCGACGCCTTTCGAGCCCTTGGCGGGCGGCGCAGGATCGGTGCCGGGCTCGGCGACGCGGATCACGTCGGCGTCGGCACCCAGTTCCGTCAGGCGCCTCTTTGTGAACGGGCTGGTGACGATGATGCCGATGGTGGCCGTGAGGGCCGCGACCTCCCGCGCGTGGTAGAGGCGCCGGCGTTTTTCATCGAGACCGCTTTCGTCGCCCAGCGGGTGGTGCACCAGGCCGACGATGTCGAGCCGCGGCGAATGCTCGCGCACAATCTCCGGCACGGCGGACAGCGCCAGGCCGTCCATGACCACCACACTGCCGTCGTCCAGCGGGGACAGGCAGCCGTGCAGCGCGTCGATCGCCTGCGCGTCGGCGTCGGGGAACCGGCCGTCGAGACCGGTCGTGACAACCTGCCAGCCAAGCGTTTCCAGCTCGGCCGCGATCCTGCGGTCATAGATGTAGCCGCCGGTTTTCGTCTCGGGATCGCCGGGCACGACGAGATGGACGACCGGCTTTGCCGAATCGGATGCCTTTGCGGTCACAGAGCACCCTCGTAGGAGGCCCAGGCGATGTGCGACTCGTTGAGCGTGATCTTCAGGGCCGTCAGGCCGGACGCACCGGCACCCAGCCGGCCGTCGCGGACCGCCTGCGCCATGCGGTCGAAAATCACCCTGGCAAGAAATTCCGTGGTCGTGTTCTGGCCGGCAAAGTCGGGCTCGTCGTCCAGATTGCGATAGTTCAGGTCGTCCAGCGTAGCCTTGAGCACCTGTGACGCCAGCCCGATGTCGACGACCAAGCCGTCCGCGTCGAGTTCGGGCCGGCGGAACTCCGCATCGACGACATAGGTCGCGCCATGCACCTTCTGGGCGGGGCCGAACACCTCGCCGGTGAAACTGTGGGCAATCATGAAATGGTCACGGACGCTGAGCGCATACATCGAACTCTCCTTTTTTTGTTTTTCTGCTGGGCGGTCACGAAACCGCGGCGGCATAGGCGATCCGGTGACACATCACGCCGTTCGGTTTGCTGATCAGGCTCGCCATGACGTCAGGCAGCTCGTCAAACCGGCTTTCACCGGTGATCAGGGCGTCGAGTGCGGGATCGGCGAGAAGACCGAGCGCATGCGCCAGCCGGTCCCTCAGCGTCCAGATATTGCGGAAGGCCGGCGCGAGATGGCCAACCTGGCTCGAGCGTATGGTCAGCCGCCGGGAATGAAAGTGCTCGCCGAGCGGCAGACCCACGACGTTGTCGCCGAACCAGCTCAGCTCGATGATCTCCGCCTCGAAGGCCGCGAGAGACAGTGCCGTGTGCAGGCCCGCCTCCGATCCGCTTGCATGATAGATCCTGTCAAACTCACCTTCGGCAGCATCCGCAACGCTGAACTTGAGCTCCAGCGCGTCCGCAAGCGCGCCCTTGTGCGCATCGACATCGATCAGTTCGACCGACGCGCCGGTGATGCGCGAGACGAGATAGGCGGTCAGGCACCCGACGACACCGGCGCCGACCACGGCGACCCGGTGAGAGGGGTCGATATGGCCGTCACCCACCGCGTTCAGCGCGGTTTCCATGTTCGCCGCCAGAACCGCGCGCGCCGGCGGCAGTTCGTCCGGCACCGTCACGGCGACCTGCTCGGGCACCACATAGGCCGTCTGATGCGGAAACAGGCAGAACACATTTCGGCTCACCAGCGCATCCGGTCCGGACACCACCCGGCCGACATTCATGTAGCCGTACTTGACCGGTCCCGGAAACGCCCCATCCTGAAAAGGGGCCTTCATGGCTTCATACTGGTTTTCAGGCACCCTGCCCTGGTGCACCAGGCTCTCGGTGCCGCGGCTGATGGCGGAATACAGCGTCTCGACGAGAATCTCACTTTCGCCGGGAGGCTGAAGGCGCGCCGACCGTATAACGCCCGGCCCGGGCGGCTTGGCCCAGAAGGCGCGCGCAGATGTGATCGCTGGAGACATGATTTTGCTCAAATGCTCACATATCTGACTATTTTACACATTGGACGCCCGGAAACCGGTCCATGGTAACGGTTCTATGAGAAAAACGGTTCAAACAAACAGCTCCATAATCTCAGCGGTCGCATCCCACGACGGCAGTCGTAACGTCGTGACTGCAGACTTCTTAAAGTTTGTTTCGGACATAACAATGGCAACCGGCCTTATCGTCGCTCTCGCTGCGTTGGCGGATATGCCGGGTCCGGTGGCATTTCAGGCGGTCGCAATCTTTGCCGTGATCGCAGCGCTGATCACGCGGTCCAAGGCCCGGCTCGGCGCGGCCTGCCGCCTTGGTCCTGCCGACAAGGTTACGCTCGTGCGTGCCGTTATCGCCGCTCTTTGTGCCGGGCTTGTCTTCCGCGGCGAAACCGCAGTTCTGCTGGGATGGTGGCTGCCTGCCATTGTCGGTATCGCGCTAGCGCTTGACGGGCTCGACGGCTGGATCGCCCGCTCGACAAACACTACCAGCGTGTTCGGTGCGCGCTTCGACATGGAGACCGACGCGTTCCTCATCCTCGTTTTGTCAGCGCTTGTCTGGCAGATGGACAAGACCGGTGCCTGGATTCTCGCCATCGGCGCCATGCGTTACGGATTCGTCGCGGCGGCGTCCATCTGGCCGCAACTCGGATCACCGCTACCGCCGAGCAAGCGGCGCCAGACGGTCTGCGTCATTCAGGTCTGCGCCTTATTGATCTGCCTCATGCCCGTCACGGGCCCTCTGATGGCCACGGCGATCTCTGCGTTTGCGCTCATCGCCCTGACCGGCTCTTTCAGCACCGACATTGCCTGGCTCTTGAGGCACGACGGTGGCCGGGCCGAGATGGACCGGACACCCCAAAAATAGTCAAACCATTTGCACAATCCAGCCCAACTCCGCCCACAACTCTGATCTTAACTCCCCCACAATCGGCATATCCAAATAGCACCGGACATTGACAACGCCGTACCGGCGACATCCGCGGCTGAGGATCTGACCGAAAAACAAACTGCGTTGTGAGACGGGGAAGTCGTAGAGTGGCGGCGGAGATTGGGCAATTTGCTCTGATCGTGGCATTCATGCTTTCGATCTGTCAGTCGACCATGCCGATGGTCGGAGCACACTTCGGCGACACCCGGTTCATGTCTTCGGGCTCCTCGTCAGCGATCGGCCAGTTTTTCGCTATCTCCCTGGCATTCGGCTGCCTGACCTACAGTTACCTCGCTTCCGACTTTTCCGTCGTCAATGTCGCCGAGAATTCGAACTCAAAAATCCCGACGATCTACAAGATCTCCGGCGTGTGGGGAAACCACGAAGGGTCAATGGTCCTCTGGGTTCTCATTCTTGCGATCTTCGGCGCCGCGGTGGCTGCTTATGGCAACAATCTTCCGCACCGTCTGAAGGCTCGTGTGCTTGCCATCCAGGGCATGATCGGCACGGCGTTTCTGTCATTCATCCTGTTCACCTCAAATCCGTTCGCACGGCTCAATCCGGCACCGGCGGACGGCAATGACTTGAATCCGCTTCTTCAGGATATCGGTCTGGCGATACATCCACCGTTTCTCTATCTCGGCTATGTCGGCTTCTCGATTGCGTTCGCGTTCTCCGTCGCCGCCCTGATCGAAGGTCGTGTCGATGCGACCTGGGCACCATGGGTCCGGCCGTGGGTGCTGGCGGCATGGTGCTTCCTCACCATCGGCATCACGCTCGGCAGTTACTGGGCGTATTACGAGCTTGGCTGGGGCGGCTGGTGGTTCTGGGATCCGGTCGAGAACGCCTCATTCATGCCCTGGCTTGTCGGGACGGCACTCCTGCATTGCGCTCTCGTGGTCGAACGGCGCCAGGCCCTGGTCAGCTGGACGATCCTTCTGGGCATCCTGGCATTCTCCCTGAGCCTGCTCGGCACTTTTCTGGTCCGCTCGGGCGTCCTGACCAGTGTTCACGCCTTTGCTCAGGATCCGAGCCGCGGCGCCTTCATCCTAGCAATTCTGGTGATCGCAACCGGCGGTGCGCTTGCGCTTTACGCCCTGCGTGTCCCTGCCCTCAAGCATGCCTCGCCGTTCTCTCCGATCAGTCGAGAAGGCGCACTCACACTCAACAACGTTCTTTTGATCACCGCGACCGGAACCGTATTCATCGGAACGTTCTATCCGGTCATCATCGACACGATCGGCAACGACAAGATTTCAGTCGGGCCGCCCTACTACAATTTCACGTTCGTCCCCATCATCATTCCGGTCCTGATCGCGATGGTCGTCGGAACCATGCTTAAGTGGAAAAGGGACCGGATTCCCGAAGCCATGAGCAAGCTGCGCATCGCGTCGGCGGTGGCAATTGCCGCATTTCTCGTGGCCGCCGGCTGGACCCTGGGGCGCCACCTGCTGGCCGCTGCCGGAATCGGCCTTGCCGTCTGGATCGTCGTCGGGTCACTCGCGGCACTGACATACCGCATTCGTCTTGGGAAAGTGCCCCTGGCGCGTGCGCTGCACCTGGCCAGGACGACACCGCGTGCATTCTACGCAATGGTGATCGCTCACCTCGGTGTCGGCATTACCGTGGCCGGCATCACCGTCATGACCGCATGGCAGAAAGAAAGCATCGAAACAATTCCCGTCGGCGGACATCTCAATGTCGGCAGCTACCAGATCACGCTCAAGACGATCAGCACGCCCGACGGGCCGAACTATCAGGCAGTCCACGGCCAGTTCGAAGTTCACGAGGACGGAGACCTGGTCACGACGCTGCTTTCGGAGCGCAGGTTCTATCCCGTGCGCCGGTTTCAATCGACCGAGGCGGGTATCCGCACAAACCTGATTTCCAACATCTATGTCGCGCTGGGCGAGCGCAGCAATGACGGTGAATGGACCGTGCGCGCCTACTACCATCCGCTCGCCCCCTGGATCTGGTTCGGGCCGATGATCATGGCATTCGGCGGTTTGCTTTCCCTGACCGACCGACGGTTCCGTGTCGGCGCGCCGCAACGCGCGCGAGCACGCCCCGCCGCGCTGGCCCCTGCGGAGTAAGTTGCATGGTTACGGTTAGACACTGCACAGTTTCATTCGCTGGACGTACAACCCGCCTCGTATGGGTTCTTCTGTTCTGTCTGTTCAGCAGTGCGCCGTCCATGGCCGTACAGCCGGACGAGGTTCTTAAGGACCCCGCACTTGAAGCAAGGGCACGCGCATTGAGCGTGGAGCTGCGCTGCATCGTTTGCCAGAACCAGTCCATCGACGACTCGAATGCCCCGCTTGCCCGCGACCTGAGGATCATTCTGCGCGAGCGGCTGAGCGCCGGCGACACCGACCGACAGGCGGTTGATTACATTGTCGCCCGTTACGGAAACTTCGTCCTCCTCAAGCCACCGTTCCAGTTGAACACGATTGCTCTCTGGCTCGGACCGGCAATTCTGCTGGTCCTGGCCGGATGGGGTTTCTGGATGCTGCTCGGAAGACAGCGAAAAGCACTGGCCGACGCGCCGGAGCCGCTGAGCCAGGACGAACGCAACGACCTTCAGAAGATTTTGAAAGAGGATTTCCGGCCATGACCTTATGGATTGCGCTGACAGTCATCATGTTTTTCGCGGCAATGCTGGTGGCCGTGCCATTGCTGAGGCGGCGCTCCGAGGCCACCGCCGAAGGCGCGCCCGGCGTATCGGTCTACAAGGATCAGCTCGAGCAACTCGAGCAGGAGAAACAGGACGGCCTGATCGGAAAGGAAGAGGCCGATCTGGCCCGGGTGGAGATTGAACGCCGGCTCATCACAGCGGGCAAGTCGTCGGATCAAGACGGCGCTTCAACGCTTGCGCCGGCCTGGCACATCAGGGCGGTCGTGGCCGCCTGCAGCGTCGTGGCATTCGGCTCGGTCGGTCTCTACGCAGCGATCGGAAGTCCCCAACTCGCAGGTCAGCAAGTGGCTCCGACAATGAATGCGGCGGCAGATGCGCATCAGCAGGCGCGGACCATGCAGGTCGGTGCAAAACAGATGAGCGACAATATCGGCGCCATGGTCAAACGGCTTGAGGAAAAGCTCAAGGCTGAGCCGAACAATGCCGATGGCTGGCGGGTGCTCGGCTGGTCCTACTACAACATGGAACGGTATGCCGACGCGGCTGAAGCCTACCGGAAGGCGGTCGAGCTGAAACAGGACAGCGCCATCCTGAAATCGCTTTACGGCGAAGCGCTCGTGAAGACCGCGGACGGAAAGGTTACCCCCAAGGCGAAAGAGGTGTTTGAGGCAACGCTGGCCATCAACCCCGACAATGTCCGCGCGCGGTATTTCACCGGCCTCGAGAAGGACCAGAATGGCGACACAAAAGGCGCGATCGATGCCTGGATTGCCTTGCTGAAGCTCGCGCCCGCAGGCGTGGAATGGGCCCAGGACCTGCGCAAGCAGATCGTCGCGCGCGCTGAGGAGAAAGGGATAGAGGTCAAGGACGCCCTGCCGCCGGAAGACGTTGCCAGCGCCAGCGCCGCGCCCGTGACGAAGGTCGCCGAGGCGACGCCGCAGCAGAAAGGACCGACGGCCGAAGACATCAAGGCTGCCGAGGAGATGGCCCCTGAAGACCGCATGGCAATGGTTCGCGGAATGGTCGACCGACTGGCAAACCGGCTCAAGAAGTCGCCGGACGACCCAGACGGCTGGATTCAATTGATGCGGTCACGGCTCGTTCTCCAGGATCGCGACGCGGCAATGACGGCCTTGTCCGACGCAATGACGGCCTTCGCCGACAAGCCGGATGTACAGAGCCGGATCAAGAGCGCGGCCGCGGCCCTGGGCCTGCGATCGAATTGAGGCGGGTCGGTACGATTGTCCAGAATTCGACAGTATCGCACGAGCACCGTGGAACGCCTTACCCATGCGGGCGAGGCTTAGAGAAGCGCCAATTATTGAGGCACCGCAACCATTAAATGCTCACGATGCGTCCAAATTCCGGCCATTGTATCGCCCATTTTGCTAACGAAAATCAGTTTTCGTCGGGTCAATCACGTACAGTCTACAATGCTGAATTCGCGCTTTCTTGCACGATTCCGCATTTATTTGGTTCTGAGTTGAGTAAAGTTGGCAATTAAAGCATGAACAAGACTATTAATACACGTAATAACTTAGATTATACACGCAATAAGTGCAACTTTTTTGAAGAATTTAGAACACGCCTAAGCCAATCTATTCGCTTAAACACACTAAAGCTCCTGGGCCTTGCCGCAGTACTCGCGCTTTCGACCCAGGGCGCCGGTGCGACGGATTCCGATCCGGAGAACGTCGTCGGGCCCAACGAATGCGCGGAGTGCCACAAGGAAGAGGCGGAGATCTGGAAAGGATCACACCACTTCTCCACCTTCCGGAAAATGCCGCGGACAAAGGAAGCGCGCGCGATCAAGAAAAAGATGAAGATCAAGCGCATCAAATCGCAAAGCGCCTGCCTGACCTGTCATTTCACAGTACAGAAGGTCAAAAAACGGCCGAAGGCGGTTTCCGGGATTTCTTGCGAGAAGTGCCATGGTGACGGCAAGGGATATCTGAAGGTCCATGCCGAATTCAGCGGCCACAAGAAGAAAGAGGACGAACCCAAGGCGAAGGCCATCCAGCGCTGGAAGAAATCTGAGGCTGCCGGACTCATCAGGCCCAAGGCGCTCTATGCCCTGGCCAAGAACTGTTACAGCTGTCACGTCGTCCCACAGGAAAAGCTGGTCAATGTCGGTGGCCATCCTGCCGGCAGCAAGTTCGAACTTGTGTCCTGGTCCCAGGGCGAGGTCCGCCACAACGTCTGGTACACAAAAGGCAAGAGCAACCCCAAGGCCAGCACCAAGCGCAAGCGCATGATGTTCCTCGTCGGACTCGCGGTTGAGTTTGAAACAGCGATCCGCGCGGTTGGCGTCGCGACCAAAAAGCAGACCTACGCGGTGAAGATGGCCCGACGTGCCGCAGCCGCGAGGAAGCGGATCGCACAAGCATCGAAGGCCCTGCCGAAAGTCAAGGAGTTGAAGACTATGGTCAAGCTGAGCAAGTCGGCTGGCCTGAAGCTCAACAATAACAGGGCCCTGTCTGCCGTCGCCGACAAAGTCGCAGTCGAGACGCTTTCGCTAATCTCCAAGCACGACGGCAGCAAGTTTGCGGGCATCGACAAGATGATACCCGGCGAAAAGGACTACAAAGGCAAACCCACGAAGTAAGGCCCAGGACGATGCTGTCACGCGCACCCGCACAGCAAGCTCCGGACATGCCGCCGAAATCGGAGAGCATGGAGCATCAACGCTGGTCGACACCGTTTGATGAAACGCCGATTCCTCTTCGCACAGTGCATCAGATCCTGTCCCTGCCGATCCTCAAGGAGATCGACAGGACAGACTTTCCCAGGGATCTGCCGCTGGAGAAAATTATCGGTTACGACAGCCGGATTCTCCGTTTCGACGAAAACGACGTCGTATACGACCAGGACGAATACGGTACATCCGTCTTTGTCGTTCTGCGCGGTACGGTGCGATCCGTTCTGGGCAGTGAAGCAGACATTTCCGCACCACCCGCCAGTTCCTGGCTGCCCGGCCTGAACATGTTCCGTTCCGGAATTCGTTCATCCGCAGGCAGGATCCTTGGCAGAGCCGGCAAGGCCGAAAGCGGCGGGTACCAAGCCACATCCGCCGAAGACCAGGACCCGGGGCTTGCGCTCAGTGCTGGAGACGTGTTCGGCATCTGCTCCGCGCTCAGGAGAACACCGCGCGGAAGCACTGTCATTGCAGACGAGGACGATACGGTCGTTCTGGAGATCCGCTGGCCGGGCGTCCGCGACCTGCGCTTCTGGTCCCAAACGTTCCGGTCCCGCACCAACGAGATCTATCAGCTGCGCAGCTGCTTTACCGGGTTGCGGCAGTGTTCGCTGTTCGCGTCGGTGGACGACCCGACACTCCGCGCCATGGCCGAACGATCCGTCTTCGAGACCTATGGCGACCTGGGATGGTCATATTTCTATCAACGCGCAGACGGCAACGGCTACGGAGACGATGACCGAGACAAGGTCGAACCGACGATCTCGGAACAGGGCGATCATCTCGAAGGCATATTCGTCGTCTGCTCGGGCTTTGTGCGCGTCAGCCACAGGCTTAATCAAAACGTGCTCACTGTCGGCTTCATGACGGAAGGCGATGTGTTCGGCCTGGACCAACTGGTGGCCGGCCTCAAGACCGGGGATAGCTACGGCGTCGAATACGGCCTCAGCGCCTGCGGCTATGCCGATGTGATCTGGGTCCCGAAGCACGTCGTGCGAAACGGCCTCGGTGAGGAACAACTGGAAGCGGGTGCCGCGGCGCATCGCGTTGCCACGGAAGGCAATCCGGGCCGCGGTGCCGACCTGACGCGTCCGATGCTCGATTTCATCGTCGACAACCGTTTCTTCAATGGCGCCAACGCGATGGTTATCAACACGGACCGTTGCGTGAATTGCGACGATTGCGTCCGGGCCTGCGCCGCGACGCATGGCAATGTGCCGCGTTTCGTCAGACAGGGCAAAACCCATCACAACATGATGGTGG
Organism: Hyphomicrobiales bacterium; assembly: GCA_965198845.1. Taxonomy (GTDB): domain Bacteria; phylum Pseudomonadota; class Alphaproteobacteria; order Rhizobiales; family JAJFHC01; genus CBDAQD01. The sequence goes on along the minus strand of CBDAQD010000002.1, from coordinate 1,735,661 downwards.
TCAACGCGTGCATGCACTGCACCGACCCGGTCTGCATGATCGACTGCCCGACTGCTGCCATTCACCGCGACGAGGAGAGCGGAACCGTTGTCATAGACGACGCGGCCTGCATCGGCTGCGGAACCTGCGCCAGCGCGTGCCCGTACAACAATATCAGGATGGAACGGGCTCTGAACGCCAATGGGAGTTTGCAGTCCGGTCACGACGGCGCACCGATGTTGCGCGCCACGAAATGCGACCTGTGCGTTGACCAGAAAGGCGGACCGGCCTGCAAGCGCGCCTGCCCTCACGACGCGATCAGCCGCGTCGACCTGGAAGACTCGCAGATGCTGACCGAGTGGTTGCAAGTGGCCAAGGAATGAGTTGGAAGATTGTCCGATATGGTGTCATCGCTGCGATCATCATTGAAGTTCTCTTCGCGATCGTCTGGCTTTATGACACCGCACTGCGCGACCCGCGGTTCCTGGACGGCTGGATACTGTTCATTGCCATGGCCTTCCAGTTGCTGTTCAGCTTGCGACGCCGGTTCCCCAAACTCGCTGTCGGACAGGTGACCGCATGGATGCAGGCCCATATCTATTGCGGCTATGTCGTCATTGCGATTTTTGCCATCCACACACAATTCTCACTTCCTGAAACAGGTTTCGAATGGGCGTTGTGGCTTGTTTTCGTCGTACTCGTCCTGTCCGGCGTACTCGGAGCATTCCTGACCCGCGCGGTGCCGGAGCGACTGGAACGGAAGAAGGAGCAGATACCCTTTCAGCAGATTCCGGGTCTGCAGGCCAAAATCGCCCGCGAGGTCGACGATCTCGTCATCGACTCGGTGGGCACGAACGGCGCAGCCGCGCTCACCGGTTTCTATACCGAGACGCTGCACGGCTTCTTTCGCCGCCCGCGAAACGTCCTGGCGCACCTTCGCCAGTCCCACAGACCGCTGCAGATCATTTGCGACGAACTGGAATCGTTCGACCGCTATCTCGACGTAAAGGGCAAGGAAACGCTCCAGGCATTGAAAGACCGCGTCATCGCCAAGAATGACCTGGACTTCCAGTATGCCCACCAGGGCCTGCTCGTGGCCTGGCTCTTCGTTCATATTCCGGCGACCTACTGCATGATCGTGCTCGCGCTGGTGCACGTGGCCATCGTGCACGCCTTCTCGTCGGGCGTTTAGGGTCCGAAGCCGATGGCGAAATTTGGCATCCCCTTCAATCTCTTCGTCCGGTCCAATCGAAGATGGGTCTGCGGCCGGGGCGGCACGAACGGCGAATGCAAAAGCGGCCCTGACAAATCCGGCCGCTGCCGCACTGTCGTCGGATGCAAACCGATCCGCCGCGGCGACGAAATCGTGTGCGGCCGGGTCGGGTCCGGAGAAGCGCCCTGCAAGGACGGCCCGAACGAGGACGGCTCGTGCGGCGGCGCGGCCCTGGCATGCCGGCCTGTTCTGAGCGTGCGCGCGTTGCAGCAAGGTACTGCCCGCTGGGTCGCGATGATCACGCTGGGCATCGTTGCAATATCGATATCGGTGGCCGGCGGCAGCGCTCTCCTGACCCCCGGACCTCTGACAACCGCGCACGGGACGGTCGAGGAATGCAGTTCCTGCCACAGCGGCATCAAGCCAGGTCCCGTGGGATGGATGCACACAGTCTTCAAGGCCGCAAATCCCCGCGAAGACAGCATGGCCTGCCTGAAATGCCACACCATCGGCACGACAGCGATCAACCCGCACAGCGCCGATGTCGCCGTCCTCGAGAAGGTGACGAACAGAATGCAGTCACAGAAGCCGACCGATGCACAGTTGCTCGATCTGCTCAGGGAGGCCGTATTCCCGGTCAGCCAGACCTTCACCGACGGCGTCTACTGCCAGACCTGCCACAAGGAACATAACGGCGAGCAATTCGATCTCAGCGCGATGCCGGACAACCGTTGCCAGGCCTGCCATACGGCAAAGGTCCACCGGTTCGAGAAGGAACATCCGGAATTCGGCCAGTATCCGTTCAAGCGCCGCACCAGGATCTTCTTCGATCATGCGAGCCATTTTTCGAAACACTTCCCCGAGGAGCTCAAGAAGGAAGAGTCAGCGGCCTCGGTTCCGAAGGAGTGCACAAGCTGCCACACCTCCGGCACGGACGGACGAAACATGGTGGTCCAGCCGTTCAAGCAGGTCTGCTCGTCATGTCACCTCGGTCAGATCGTCGGCACGGACCGTCCGGAAGGGCCGAAGGGCATCACGCTGATCACCCTGCCGGGGCTCGACCTCGAAACGCTCGAGGAAAAGGGCATCGACATCGGCGAATGGCCGTCCGAGTCGGAAGCCGAACTGACGCCGTTCATGAAGCTGCTTATCGGCCGCGACGAGAAGCGAAAGAACATGCTGAAAGTCCTGGAGGAGGTCGACCTGCTCGACCTGACCGAGGAGGAGGACGAAACGATCAAGGCCGTGCAGGAACTGGCCTGGGAGATCAAGGACCTGTTTCACACCTATGCCCAGTCGAAGCCATCGGTGATCCTCGACAGGCTGCAGACGACCGCCGGGGTGAAGATCGAGCGCGATGTGCTCGTGAAGCTGGTCGCGGCCATGCCCAGGGACGTGCTGATGAGCGCACAGCGGCAGTGGCTGCCTAATCTGGCCTCCGACCTGGAGACGCATACCGGCGGCGAAGGAAAGGACGGCGAGTCCGATGGCGAGGAGTCCGCCAAGAAGGAAGACGGCGGCGAAGACGACGAAGAGGAAGCCGCAAATGAAGACGAGGACGAGGACCTGAAGGAGCCGGAAGACGAACCGGTCCTGGCGGTGGACTCGGAGGCCTGGACCGAGTTCGGCGGCTGGTACAGGCAGGACTATTCGATTCTCTACAAGCCGGGCGGTCACGCGGACGAATTCATGAAAGCCTGGCTCGACTTCTCCGGACGCCTGTTCAGCGACGCGGAGGACAATGCCGCGGCCGCAGCCTTCAGCCTTCTCACCGACAAGAATGCCCAGGGCAAATGTTCCAAGTGCCACAGCGTCGACGCAACCGACAAAGGCCGCAGGCGCGTCAACTGGATGCCGTTCGTTTCACCGCCGGCAAAGGGCCTGTTCACGAAGTTCTCGCACGCGCCCCACCTCTCCGTCGTCGGCAAGCAGGGCTGCCTGACCTGCCACAAGCTCAACCCGCAGTCCAAGACCCAGGAGACCTACAAGCAGACGGATCCGCACGTCTTCGACTCGAACTTCCTGTCCATCGAGAAGAAGACCTGCACCACCTGCCACACACAGCAGGCATCGCGGGACGACTGTCTGCTGTGCCACATCTATCACGTCAATCCCGTCTCCTCGCCGGTGCCGGTGACGACGTTGCCGAACAAATAGCAGCGAGCGATCCAGCAGCCCGCTTCGGTGATTCTCCCGCTCCGCGTAAGTCAGCCCGGACGTTGCGTTTTCCGCCGGTGACACGCCACGGTTGCGCCACTACGGCACATTCGGACCGATAAAGACACTTAATGGCCACAATCCGGTCATCAGCTTTGTTGACGGTCATAATGATGCCAATTGCTCCGCAAATTCACGCCCAGCTTTTCGTTAACCATTAGCGTCCTTGAGTGAGTCAGTGAGTAACTTTGTACAGAGGGAGTTGATAGCGTGGAGTCAATTAGAGGCTGCTCGCCTAAAACAAGCGCCTTTTTTTTTGGTATTTTCCTAACCTTATGTAGTCCTTCCCTATCTGCCGTCGCCTCCGAAACGGTCAGACCGGATGCGACGCCGAAAATACTCGGAACAAATGTCGATGACGGATGGGGCACCAACCTTGCCTCGGTCCTTCGTCACAATCCGTTTGTCGTTCCAAAGCAGAGGAACGACGGGACGGTCATTCGCCTTGCCGGCGGCAAGAGCGACATGCTGCCGATGCCCAAGCGGGAGCCGGCCGCGAAGAAGACCTCGAAGAAATCGAAGAACCGGACGGTGAAGAGCAAGACCGTCGTCATCGAGCCCGCGGCACAGTCGGGCGACGATACGCTGCTCAACATCACCAATGATGCCGACCTGACGGCGGAATCCGAAGAGCCGGCCGACGACAGCCTGCTCGAGGAAGGCGGTGACAGCGAAGTCGCCGAAGAGCCGCAGCAGGAACCGGCGGAAACGCAGACGGCAGCCCAGTCTTCCGGCGACGATCTGCTGGCCGAAGACGAGGCCCCGGCCGAAAAGTCAGAGGAACCTGAAGCCACCGAGACGGCGGCAACCTCGGAGTCCGCTGACGACGGCCTGCTTGACGGCGGCAACGATGCCGACGCCTCGAGCGGCGGCGACGACAGCCTTGTCGACACGGAAATCGCCGAAGACGAGAAGCCGGCGAAGTCCGAGGGCGGCGCCAAGACCGTCAAGGCCTCCGCCGACGCGGAAGCTGAAACGGATGAGGACAAGCCGGAGCTCAGCGCCGACGAGCAGCATCTGAACCTGTTCGTCGAAAACCGCTATCCGTCGGCGAATACGTGCGGCGTCTGCCATCCCAAGCAGTACAAGGAATGGTCGGTATCACAGCACGCCTATGCCCAGCTCAGCCCGATCTACCTGTCTCTCAACAACAAGATCAACAAGCTGAGTAACGGCTCGAACGGCGACTTCTGCCTGCGCTGTCACAGCCCGGTGGGCGCCAACCTCGGCGAAAGCTCGTATGCGTCCAACCTGGACCGCCATCCGGCTTCGCGCGAAGGCATCACCTGTGTCGTCTGTCACCGCATCAACAAGAACTACAACAAGGCCAGCGGGCGTCTCGCGCTCGTCGAAGGCGGCCTGACCGAAGCGGTGTTCGGTCCACAAGGCAACAAGATCCTGAAGGACGTTCTGGAGAAGCCGGAGAAGTTCCGGGTGGTCACCGACCCCAAGGAAACCGGCCGCAAGATTCACGACGAATCCAAGCTGTTCCAGACCATCCAGACGCCGGTGTTCTGCGGCTCGTGCCACGACGTGACGCTGTTCAACGGCTTCCGTCTGGAGGAGGCGTTCTCCGAATACCGCCTGTCACCGGCGGCGGCCAAGGGCGTCACCTGTCAGGACTGCCACATGGGCAAGATCCAGGGCAAGGTGTCCGGCTATGAGCAGGGTCCGGCAGCGGTCGTGGGCGGTGTCCCGACCAAGACCCGCAAGATCACCAGCCACCTGTTCTCAGGCCCGGACTACCCGGTCATCCATCCCGGCATCTTCCCGCATAACCAGGAAGCGGCCGCGTTCAAGACCATGCGCGAGTGGTTGCAGTTCGATCACGAGGCAGGTTGGGGAACGGACAAGTTCGAGAATTCCGTCTCGGACGACCACGAGTTCCCGGAAGCCTGGCAGTCCGTCGATGACCGTTATGATGCACGGGAGATCCTGAAAAAGCAGTTCAAGCTCCTGGCATGGGCCAAGGAAAAGCGTCTTGAAGTCCTCCAGATCGGCTTCCGGCTCGGCGACATCGAAACGCAGCGTGCCGACAGTGGCGGCATCAAGTTCCGCGTGAAGGTGATGAACGGCACCGACGGCCACAATGTGCCGACGGGCTTCACCGGCGAGCGTCTTGTCTGGCTCGACGTCAAGGTCACCGACCGCGACGGTACGGTCATCTTCAAGTCCGGCGACCGCGATCCGAACGGCGACGTCAGGGATGGTCACTCGTCCTATGTCCACGCCGGCAAGGTGAAACGGGACCCGTACCTGTTCAGCCTGCAGTCCATCTTCGTGACGCAGAACGGCCGCGGCGGCGAGATCGAGCATGTTATCCCGATCCCGTTCCCGACCTTCGCCCTGCCGCGTGTGCTGCCCTCGACGACGTCGCTGGTGTTCACCGGCGAGCCGGCCACCGAGCGCAACCACAAGAAGGGCATCGAGCCGAACGGTTACCGCTGGGCGAACTACAAGGTCAGCCGCAGTGCCCTGACCGGCAAGCCGCCCTACAAGGCGCATGTCATGCTCAAGGCGCAGGCGGTTCCGGTCAACCTGATCACGGCGATCCAGGATGTCGGGTTCGACTTCAACATGACGCCTCGCCAGATCGGCGACGCCCTGATTGCCGGCACCCAGGTGCTGTGGGAGCGGGAACAGGACTGGGACATTCCGGTAACGGCGGTCCCGAGTGCGGCATCGTATGAGGTGCAGCCTGCAAGCAAGAGCAAGGACTTCCGCGGCATCAACCCGGAAAACAAGTGACACACGACTACCCGCGGGCGGCGGTTCAGATTACCGGGACCGCCGCCCGCGGCAACACCTTCAGAGTGCGCTTACCCGATCTATTTCCAAGAATTCATTAGTCGAGTGTTGAACAATGAGAAGAAGAAGCAAAAGCAGGCCCAAGACCAAACTCCTGGCCACAACTGGTTGTGTGGTGGTGGGACTTGGCCTCTATTCCTTCCCGATCCTGACCGGTGACAACGAAGGGGGCGATGGCAAGAAGTGGTACAAATCGATTTCCCAGGTCGACCCCCTGCACGTCGCGGGCGTTGACGAGACCCGGATCCCGACCGAACAAGGCCCGACATCCGCTGCTGACCAGGCATCTGCTGCTGTCCAGACAGTAGATTCACCGGATCCGGAACGCGCCGCGCAGCCGGTCAAGTCGGCCGCCAGGATCGCAAAGCAGGCCCCTGCGGTCGCCGAGGCGATGTACGCCGAAACCGAAGAGTCCCCGGCGAACGCCGCGGAGCCGGCGCGCAAGACCGTCATCACGGCACCGCAAAAGCCGATCATCACCGCACCCGAGTCCGGCCGCCTTCAGCTCGCCAGCCTCGACACCACCGGGCCGGCCATTGCGTCGAAACTCATCGAGTCGAGCACGCTCTGGCTGAGCGATACGCTTGAGGCCTACCGGACCGCCGCGCAGGCCAGGCGCAAATCGACCGCACCCGGACTGCCGGTCCAGGTCAACACGGATCCGGTCGAGACGGTGTCGAAGCGGGTGCCTGAAAAGATCGATCCGCGGGAGGTTGTGCATATCATTCCGGCGAGCGGTCATGACCTCGCCGGCAAGGATGCGGAAGCCGCCGAGCCGGAGGAAGACCGCAAGTGGTACAGCTCGTTCTGGCCGCTCGGTACCCGCGTCGGCGTCGACAAGCTGCGGCATGACTACATCCCGTTCCAGACCGAGAAGGCCGACAAGAAAGCCGCGAAGAAGGGGCTGAACAAGCTTCCGAACCGGCCGAACCTGCTGGTCGAGTTGGGTGACGGCTTCCTCGACACCGGCAACCTCCATCCGGGCTTCGAAGTTCCGGTCATCGGTGCCGTCTGGCAGCCGCGGCTCTGGACCTACTTCATCAACAGGACGACGATCCAGTCGTTCGACAACGGGTTCTCGAACAATGAGCGGGAAACCGAGATCGCGAACCGGCTCGACCTGTTCTTCAACCTGCAGCTCACCGGCACCGAGAAGATCCTGCTGGGCCTGAGGCCAACGGACAAGAACCGTCCGACCGACTTCACGAAATACACCATCGACGGCAGCGAAGAAGGCTTCAACCCGGACTTCCGGATTGGGCTTGAAACCCTGTTCTTCGAAGGTGACGTCGGCAGCCTGTTCCCAGTGCTGGACAATGCCGGTCTGCTTCCGGTCGACTTCGGGTTCACCGTTGGCCGGCAGCCGCTGATCTTCCAGGAAGGCATTCTCATCAACGACACGATCGATGCCTTCGGTCTGATCAGAAACAACATCGTCTTCCCGGGTACGTCCAACTTCCGCGTATCGGGCATCTGGGGCTGGAACCGCACCGACCGAAATGACGGACGGGGCGGCGACGAGCAGTTGTTCGGCCTGTTCACGGCAGCGGACACGCATATCAGCACCTGGAACCTCGACCTGATCTACATCTACGATCCGGACAAGTCGGGCGATGGTGTCTATGGCGGCCTGTCCGCGATCCAGCGTCTGCCGCATCTCGGCGGGCTCAGCACAGCGTTCCGCGTCAACGCGTCCTATGCGCCCGACGGCGAGGTGCCGGGTAACGTGGTCGGCAACGGTGTCCTGCTTACGTCCGAACTGTCCAAGACGGTCCCGGGCTCCGATGACATCGTCTACTTCAACTCGTTCCTGAACATCGGCAACTTCACCCAGGCCGGCCGCGAAGCCGTCAACGGCGGACCGCTCGCCAATACCGGCATTCTGTTCGCGTCGCCCAATCTGAGCACCTACCTGGCGGAAATCGATCCGTTCACGTCAGATGACGTGGTCGGCGGCGCGCTTGGCTATCAGGCATTCTGGGACGACAAGCGCCGGAACCTGATCCTTGAGATTGCCGGCAGGAAGGACCTGAGCGGAGACGGTTTCGACAGTCTCGGCTATGGCTTCCAGTTGCAGCAGGCCGTCGGACAGCACGTCCAGCTGCAGTTCGAGGCCTTCTATACGCACAACGAGGACAACGACGACGGATCGGGCGCCCGCGCCGAGATCCTGTTTGTCCTCTAGACGAAAGCGCCCGGCCCTCTGGGCCGGGCCGCCTGATGAGGGGTAGACATGGAAGCGCTCGTAAAGACCGGCGGCTTTCTCATGATCTTCGCGGCTGGTCTTCAGGCCATGATGCTTTTCCTTCGCGTCGGATTGCGGAGGTTCAAGGCCAGGCGTCTGGACAGGGAATTCCTCAAGCTGCTGGGAGAGCTCGCTGTCACCGAGACGGATTCAAAGCCGACGCCGGGCGACAGCAATACGCCAGTGTGGCAGGGAAAGCGGAAGTTCCAGATCGTCTGGCGCGAATTTGAGACACCGGGCGAGGATATTTGCTCGTTCTACCTCGTGCCGTGCGATCAAAAGCCGATCCCGATGTTCCGGCCCGGCAGATTTCTGACCTTCGAGCTCAATGTTCCCGGCCAGAAAGAACCGGTGACACGCTGTTATTCCCTGTCCGACAGCCCGACGCAGAAACGGTACTACCGGATTTCGATCAAGCGCATGAGAAGGCCCCCGAATGCACCAGAGGGCACGCCCGACGGCCTTTCCTCGACCCATTTCCACGAGAACATGCAGGTCGGCAATATTGTCGAAGCCTATGCGCCGGCGGGCAGCTTCTATCTCGACCAGGCCTCAGCCAGGCCGGTCGTTCTCATCGCCGGCGGCGTGGGCCTGACCCCCCTTCTCAGCATGCTCAACTGGATGGCCGCATCCGGCAGCAAGCGCGAGATCTGGCTGTTTTATGGCGTTACCAACCGGACCGATCACGCCATGTACGAGCATTTCCACGACCTGCGCCAGAGGATGGCGAACTTCCGCATGGTGACGTTCTACGCCAAGCCGACGAGGACATGCCGGATCGGCATCGACTATGACGTGGAAGGCTTTGTCAGCGTCGATCATATGCGCAAGGTGCTGACGGCAAGGAATTACGAGTTCTACGTCTGCGGGCCGCCGCCCATGATGAAGAAGATCACCGACGATCTGAGCGAATGGGGCGTGCCGGAAGCGGATGTCCTGACAGAGTCCTTCGGCACTGCGGCCAAGCCGCGTGCGGCAACTGCAGACTCCGCGGCCAAGGCGGACGCCAAACCGGAAGACGTTCGCAAACGGCTGGCGATTACATTCGCAAAATCGAACAAGACGGTTGCGTGGACGTCCGGATCGGGAAGCCTGCTGGAACTGGCGGAGGCTGCGGGGGTCAAGGTGCGTTTCGCCTGCCGCGCCGGGAACTGCGGAACCTGTTCAACCGTCCTGGCGCGCGGTGAAGTCGATTATGACGAACCGCCGCTCAAGACGCCGGATCCGGGATCCTGCCTCCTCTGTGTGGCGCAACCGAAAACCAATCTTGTGCTGGACCTCTGATGCGCAGGACAACAACAGATGTGAACCGACCGGTATCTCCGTGGCAGAGCCGCATAAAGCCCAGATTCCGCCACAGCCCGGTCGCGAAGGTTTCGCATTGTTCCACGAAGAGTCACTGGAGAGTGGAGTGACGGGAGTCAGGCTATGAGTACACAAGTGCGGATGCCACGAAGTCCAAAGCCGCTTGGCCTTCGTTTCGGCGACAAAACCGGCCGGGGGCGCAAATCGAGCGCGATGTTGCCGGCAGTCAGGCAAGTCAACGGACCTGAAGTTGCAGTTGAGGCGCCAACGGAGCACATGGCCCCGCCGCCGAAAGCCGAAAGCCGGCGACCCGAAGCGCGGATGGAGCAGCGCGCAGAGAGAATCGAAAGGCCTGAAAAGAGATCCGCTGATGAAGCAGGACCGAAACCGGCCCGCGCCGCAGTCCGTCATCGGCTCATCGATGCCTCCTCAAATCGGAAACGGAAAAACCCTGATAAAGCGAAAACTGCGATCGACACGGAGAGACTGAAAAGCGAGGTGCGGGCGGCGGATGACGGAAATGAACCAGCGCCGCAGGCCGTGCACCAGACCGATCTACGGCAGAAGATCAGCATGAACCGCAACCGCTGGCTGGCGAACGCAACCAGTTCACCTTATGCCAAGCGCCGATACCCCAGGTTCATGGAAGGCACGGTGCCGCGTTATGCTGTGATCGCCGGGCTCGCGACCGTCATCACAGTGGCCGCCGGAACATTCCTGCTGCAGACAGGCGAAGCGAACAAGCTGAGCGTCCCGACCGCAGAAAAGTCCTCTGACCAGCCGGACACTGCAGAAAAGTCTTCAGGCCAGTCAGACACTTTCAGCGTCGTTTCCCGCTGAGAAGCACTGTGTTCAGATTGGTCTGACGGCTCCGGTTCTCTCGATCCCGGATTACAGACTTCAAACAAAACCGACGAAAGCCCGCAGAAATGCGGGCTTTTTCATTGCCCAGCCAACTTTTTTGAACTCCCAGGCAACCGAATTCTCCCCGGCGTGACTAACCGAACATAGGCCCGCGGCTTCGGAGGCAGCAAAGCGCCGAAGCAGAGCCGGGCCATGAACACTAGTCCGTCAGGAGTTCATCATGTTCACCAGCAAGACCGCCCTCGCGGCAGCCGCCGCGATCGTTGCAACATCGTTCGTTGCAATCCAGCCGACGCCGGCCGACGCCATGCCGCGTGTCAAACTCGATGCCCAGGTCACGCAGACCGGCCTCGTGCAGAAGGTCGGCGCCAAGAAGCGCAAGATCCGCCGGTTCGTCCGCAAGTCGATCCGCCGTTACCACCGGCGCTATCACCGGCACGGCCGTTTCTACCGCTACGGCTACGGATACCGCCCGTATGCAGCCGCCCGGTGCCACTACCACATCTACAAGGTGCCCGGCATGCGTGCGCACGCCCGGGTTCGCTGTGGCCACCGCCACGGACGCGCCTTCAACAGCTGGTCCTGGTACTGATCAGGATGTCGGTTCTCACTCCTCCCTGCCCCCCGCGGAAAAAAGCGCGGGGGGTCTCTTTCCCCGATGGAGCAAGATCATGCCCCGGCGTTTTCGCAATCGCGCCAAATGCACAAAAGAGCCGCGCCAGTACTCCGACCCTTTTGCAGCCGGTCTCAGCCGCGGACTCACGCTGCACCGCAAAGACGACGAACAGCGCGGAGTCGATACACCCCAGCAGTCTTTCGAGCACACATATCCCGCGTTTCACTTCTCTCCGCTCGTATCTCTGGCCATAGCCCTTGCCGGAAGGATCAAGGCGATGTTCAGAAGCCGACGCCGGGGAAAGGTCGATCGCCGTACGAAGTCCAGACGTGAAAGGCCCTTTTCACGATGACTGGAATTGGAATCATTCAAGCTGTTCTGGCCACTGGCGACGATGTGACACCGGAAGACGAGTTCGCTAGAGTCGTGCCCGGCTGTGCGGGGCGAAACGGTTTCTGGGGAGGCAGGATCCCTGCCGCCGAACACCCTGCGGGAATCACACGTCCAGGATCGTGTCAGCCTGCGGCCGGTTTGCGGCGCCAAGTCTCCCGAATGGTGACAACGAACGGCCGCGGAATGAACGAAAGCGCTGACGATCGCCTGTTGATGACGCAGATCGCACGCGGCGACGAACGGGCGATGAAAACCCTGTTCCAGCGGCACCAGTCACGTGTCTTCGGGTTCGTGTTCAGAATCCTGCGCAACGATGCCCTCGCAGACGAGATAACCAATGAAGTGTTTCTCGAAGTCTGGCGTGGCGCTCGGAATTTCCAGGGCCGCTCCTCCGTCTCGACATGGGTTCTGTCGATCGCGCACTACCGGTCGCTCAACGTTTTGCGCAAGCGCAAGGAGCAAAACTGGAACGAAGACGATGCTGCACAGATCCCCGACTCGAAGGACGACCCGGAGGTGACCCTCCAGAAAACGGACAAGGGTGCGCTTCTGCACCAGTGCTCCGACGCCCTGTCTCCGTTGCATCGCGAGATCATCGACCTCGTCTACTTCCACGAGATGTCGATTAAGGAGGCCAGCGAGGTGCTCGCTGTGCCCGAAGGAACAGTCAAAGCCCGGCTCTTCAAGGCCCGCAAAGCCCTTGCGGTGTTGCTGAAGGATGCCGGTGTCGATCGAGGTTGGCCATGAATACGACACCAGAAGCGCCCTCAGAGCGCGATGAAATCGAAATGCTGCTTCCCTGGTATGCCAGCGGTCGGCTTGATCCTGCGGAAGTAACCCGCGTCGAGACCTACCTGTCGGCTCATCCGGAGATGCAGGAACGTCTGGATCTCATAAGGAAAGAGCAGAACGAGACGCATTATCTCAACACATCATCGTCCGCGAGGCCGGTTACATCCGCTGATCAGTTCATGAGCGAAATCGTCGGTGCGAAATCCAGCAACCGTGGAGGTCTAATGTCCTGGATCGGCGACCTTTTCAGCGCTCCTGGCATGCATTCCGTGCGTTGGGCCGCGGCGGCGGCGGTTCTCGTCATCCTGGTCCAGGCTGCGGCGATAGTCATGCTCGCGGTTCCGCAAGGCGACAGCCAATACCGCCAGGCCTCCGGAGAAATTCAGTCTTCTGCGCCCGGATCCTTCGTTCTCGTTCGTTTTTCGGACAAAGCGGACATGTCGGGTATTGCGAAATTGCTCAACGATCTCGATATGAAGATAACAGAGGGGCCGCTTGCCGGCGGCCTTTTCAGGATCCGGATTGGTGACTCCGACATGAGCGCGGAAGACCGAACATCCCGGACCAAGGCGCTGTCTGACCGCAAGGATCTTGTCGTGTTCGTGACGGCCACGAGATGAGGGACGGTATGTCTGACATTGCCCTCACAGACCGAAAGACGAAGATTCCGGCGACCACGGGAGCGCTCGGAAGACGCTTGTTCGGGAAACTTTCGATCGCATTTCTGGGAGGTGTCCTGCTGCTGCTCGTGCAGTCCGGCCCGGCAGACGCTGCGCTGGCATCCGTCAATGTGCTGCCGTCCGCTGCGCTCAAGGAGTCCGTGCTGGAGCAGCCGATTCTTGCGGCACGCAAAGGCAAGGTCCGCAAGCGGAAGAAGATGCGGCGCAAGGCGCACCAGCGCAATCGGCTTCGCAAGAAGCGCAAGGAAAAACAACATGGCCGGAAGCCCGACCGGGACCGCCCCAACAAGGACAGGCCCAACAAGGACAAGCCCGACAAGGACCGGCCGAATACCCAGACAACCGATACGCGAACACCCGACAGGCGCCCCGGAAACCTGGTCTGCATCGGCGGGCGCGTGAAGGCAGGCAAATGCCGGTGCCGCCGCGCCAATATCCGCCGGCACCTCGGGAAAACAGTGTTCGGCTGCGCACCGGCCGGCAAACCGGTCATCCTGCCGGTCGCGAGCCAGCAGCCGCCAGCATCCTCCCCCACACCTCCAGCAGCGCAGGCGTCCACACCAGCCGCCAGCACGTCGGCCGGAAATGACTTCGTTCCCGACGAGGTCCTGGTCACTCTGGATCCCGAGTCTTCCCTGAACGTCGAGAATGCGGTCGCGCAGAGTTACGGCCTTCAGGTGTCCGGGCGATGGATCCTGGAATTGCTCGACACCCGTCTGGTTCGGTTTCGCATTCCGGACGGTCGCCCTGTGCCGCAGGTGATCGCCGCAATGGCAGGCGATGCCCGCGTCATTTCTCCGCAACCGAATTTCTACTATCGTCCCCAAACCGGCAGTTCGACCGTGGCACCCGCCGAACTGCAATACGCCCTCGCCAAAGTCGGCGTGACGTCCGCCCACAAGATCGCCAACGGCCGCGGAACCCGAATCGCGATCCTGGACTCAGTCGTGGACGGCACCCATCCCGATCTCGCCGGAGCCGTCGAGGACACGTTTGATGTCAGCGGCAAAGGCAAACGCGCATCCGATGACCATGGAACGGCGATCGCGGGCATCATCAGGGCACGCGGCATGTTGCGTGGCGTGGCACCGGAGGCGACATTGCTGAGTGTGGGCGTTTATGAGCAGTCAGCCGCCGACGGCTCGGCGGCGGCCACGACGTCGAACCTGCTGCGTGGCCTGGACTGGGCGCTGGCGCGGCGCGCAAACGTGATCAACATGAGCCTTGCCGGTCCGGCCGATTCCCTGCTTGAACAAGGCGTTACCGCAATGTCTTCGAACAACGCCGTCATTGTGGCCGCCGCGGGCAATGGCGGTGCCGAGGCGCCACCCGCCTATCCGGCGGCCTATGAAACGGTCATTGCGGTCACGGCAATCGACGTCGCGGACCGGCTGTACGCTTCCGCCAACAGGGGCGCCTACATTGCCATCGCGGCACCGGGTGTCGATATCCTCACGCCGGGACTGGATCATGCGCATCAGCTTCAGACCGGCACGTCATTCGCCGCCGCCCATGTCAGCGGCATCGTCGCACTCCTGCTCGACAGGAATCCGAAGCTCTCGAACAAGCGGATCCGGCGCGCCCTGACCAAGGCCGCCGGCGACCTCGGCGTACCAGGTCGCGACGACGAGTATGGCGCAGGCAGGGCCAACGCCTTCCGCTCCCTGAGTATCCTCGGCCAATCTGGACTGGCCCGACAATAGCCGGCATATCGACCGTCGGCGCCCATGCCGGAGCCTGATTACTCCGCCCGTCACGCGCCATACAAACCACACGCTTTGCTTTACAGTATTGAGCCTGCCGCAGTTGCTGGCGATACTGCTGGACAGCATCCAACTAATGCAGCCGGAAAGCCGAGAAGAGCGTAATGCGCGATGTCGTGACTCTGCAGGATCAGTTGTCTCATGAGATTGAGCAGCGGCGTGAGGACCTGACCGCCCTCACCCGGGACCTGATCCGCATTCCGACATTGAACCCGCCGGGCGAGAACTATCTCGAAATCTGCGAATTCATCGCATCGCGGCTGAAGAGCCGTGGATTCAAGATCGAAATGATCCGGGCGGAGGGCGCCCTCGGTGACAGCGACCAGCACCCGCGATGGAATGTCATTGCCCGCCGCGAGGGTGCACGTCCGGGAGACTGCGTGCATTTCAATTCCCACACCGACGTTGTCGAGGTCGGCCGCGGCTGGACTCACGATCCGTTCGGCGGAGAGGTCGTTGACGGAAAGGTCTACGGCCGCGGTGCGTGCGACATGAAGGGTGGCCTGGCAGCCTCAATCATTGCCGCAGAGGTGTTTGTCGACCTGTTCCCCGATTTCGACGGCGCCATCGAGATTTCAGGGACCGCGGACGAGGAGTCAGGTGGTTTCGGCGGTGTCGCCTATCTTGCGGAGCGGGGATATTTTTCGCCGGAACGCGTCCAGCATGTGATCATCCCCGAACCGCTGAACAAGGACCGGATCTGTCTTGGGCACCGCGGCGTCTGGTGGGCGGAAATCGAGACATTCGGCGAGATTGCCCACGGGTCGATGCCGTTTCTCGGTGACTGCGCGGTCCGTCACATGGGCGCCGTGCTCGAAGAGATGGAGAGCACCCTTTTCCCGGCGCTCAAGGAGATGCGGACCAAGATGCCCGTCGTGCCCGACGGGGCGCGGGAATCGACGCTCAATATCAACTCCCTGCATGGCGGCCAGATGGAGCTACCAGCCGACTTCACGGGCCTCCCTTCGCCTTGCGTGCCGGACAGCTGCCGCATGGTGATCGACCGGCGCTTTCTCCTGGAAGAGGATATCGACGACGTTCAGAACCAGATTGTCGATCTTCTGGAAAAGGTGAAATCGCAGCGCACCGACTTTGACTACGGTATCCGCGAAATGCATCGCGTACTGCCGACGATGACTGATGAAAGCGCGCCGGTCGTGACAACAGTTTCAAAGGCTATCGAGGAAGTCCTGGGAAAACCGCCCGAATTTGTCGTTTCGCCCGGCACCTACGACCAGAAACACATCGACCGCATCGGGCGCCTCAAGAACTGCATTGCCTACGGCCCCGGCATTCTCGACCTGGCCCACAAGCCGGATGAATATGTCGGTGTCGATGACATGATCGATTCCGCGAAGGTCATGGCCTGCGCGCTTGCCGAACTGTTGGCCGGCCGCGAATAACAGATGCCCAAACAAGATGCCAATCCGAGGGAGGACAGACCATGAGTAGCAAGATGAAGACGCTGGCGACCGCCACTGCCGTTGCCGTGGCGGCGAGTTTCGGATCGGCCCTGGCGGCACAGAAGGACATCACGGTCGGATTGCAGTTGGAGCCTCCCCATCTCGACCCGACAAGTGCCGCTGCGGGCGCCATCGACCAGGTGCTCTATGCCAATGTGTTCGAAGGCCTTACCCGTTTCGCCTCGGATGGCTCGATCGTCCCCGGGCTCGCCAAGCGCTGGGACATTTCGGACAACGGCCTGAGCTACACCTTCCATCTGCAGCCCGGCGTCAAATTCCATGACGGCACCGACATGGATGCCGAGGACGTCAAGTTCTCCCTCGACCGGGCGCGCGGCGAAAAGTCCGCCAATGCGCAGAAGGCGCTGTTTGCCGGCATCAGCTCTGTCGATGTCGTCGGGCCGCAGACCGTGAAGGTCACGCTCGCGCAGCCCAATGGCGGCTTCCTGTTCAACATGGCCTGGGGCGACGCGGTGATCGTCGCCTCCGACAGCATCGAGAACATCAAGACCAAACCTGTCGGAACCGGTCCCTTCGTGTTCTCGAACTGGGTCAAGGGCGACCGGGTCGAACTTGTCCGGAACCCGAACTACTGGGGCACCGAGGCGAAGCTCGAAAAGGCGACATTCAAGTTTATCTCCGACCCTACCGCGGCGTTCGCTGCCGTCATGGCCGAGGACGTCGATGCGTTCATCAGTTTTCCGGCGCCCGAGAACCTGCCGCAATTCGAAGCCGACCCGCGCTTTACGGTCATGGTCGGATCGACGGAGGGCGAAACCATCCTGTCGACCAACAACAAGCAGGCCCCGTTCGACAAACTGAAGGTGCGCCAGGCGCTGGCCCATGCCATTGACCGCAAGGCGATCATCGACGGCGCCATGTTCGGCTACGGCACGCCCATCGGAACCCACTTCGCGCCGCACAATCCTGCCTACCTGGACCTGACCGCAGGTTCGAACTACGACCCGGAGAAAGCGAAGAAGCTCCTAACCGAAGCCGGCTTCCCGGATGGCTTCACCACGACCCTGAAGCTGCCGCCGCCCTCCTATGCGCGGCGTGGCGGAGAGATCATCGCGGCACAGTTGCGCGCGGTCGGCATCAAGACGGAGATTTCGAATCTCGAATGGGCGCAATGGCTGGAACAGGTTTTCCGCGGCAAGGACTACGGCCTCACCATCGTCTCCCATACCGAGCCCATGGATATCGGCATCTACGCCCGGCCCGAATATTATTTTCAGTATGACAATGCCGACTTCCAGAAGCTGATGAAGGATCTCGACGCCGAGACGGACCCCGAAAAACGCAACGCCATACTGAAGTCGGCGCAGAAGAAAATCTCCGAGGACTTTGTGAACGGGTTTCTTTTCCAGCTTCCCCTGCTCAGCATTGCAAATGCCAAGATCGTCGGGCTCTGGGTCGATGCGCCGACACAGGCGACCGATCTGACCGCCGTTTACTGGAAAGACTGAATTCCTACGGGCGTGACCGAAACACTGTCTGCTCCGCTACGATGACGCGATGCTGCGCTACACGCTGAAGAGGCTGCTGTCGCTTGCCGTCAGTCTGGCGGTCGCCAGCATCGTCATCTTCGTGGCCATCGAGATCGTGCCCGGCGACCCGGCCGCCTACATGCTCGGCATCAACGCCCAGGAGGACACGGTCAAGGCCCTGCGCGAGCAGCTCGGGCTCAATGCCCCGCCGCTGCAACGGTATCTGGGCTGGGTCGGCGGCATGCTGACCGGCGACTTCGGCACCTCCTACACGTACCGGACACCGGTTTCGGAAATCATCGCCGAACGGCTCTGGGTCTCCCTGCCGCTCGCAATATTCGCGCTGACGCTCTCGACGCTGATCGCAATCCCCGCAGGCATCCTGGCTGCCACCCGCCGCGGATCCGCCGCGGATGTCTCGATCATGGGCGTCACGCAGCTTGGGGTCGCGATCCCCAATTTCTGGTTCGCCATGCTGATGGTGCTGGTCTTCGCCATCAACCTGCGCTGGTTCTCTGCAGGCGGTTTCCCGGGCTGGGATGCTGGGTTCCTTACCGGACTCAAGGCCCTCGTCCTGCCCGCCGTGTCGCTCGCCCTGCCGCAGGCCGCGATCCTGGCGCGCGTCATGCGCTCCGCCCTGCTCGATACGCTCGGCGAGGACTTCGTCCGGACCGCCCGCGCCAAGGGGCTGACCAAGCGCCAGGCGCTCTGGCGTCATGCCCTGCGCAATGCCCTGATTCCGGTGCTCACCATTATCGGCCTGCAGTTCTCCTTCCTGCTGGCCGGAGCCATCATCATCGAGAACGTGTTCTTCCTGCCAGGGCTCGGGCGTCTGGTGTTCCAGAGCATCTCCCAGCGCGATCTGATCGTCGTCGAGAGTGTCGTCATGCTTCTGGTCTTCGCGGTCGTCACGGTCAACTTCCTCGTAGACATCGCCTATGCGGCGGTCGATCCGAGACTGAGGAGGCGGCATTGACAACGGAACACTCAGCCCTCCCGGCGCCGGAGACAGGGTTCCTCCGGCAGGCCCTGCGCTCACACAACCTGATGCTCGGGCTGGCCCTTACGGTGATATTCGCGGGCGGCGCGATCGCGTCCTTCGTCTGGACCCCCTACGACGTGACGACACTCGACATCTCCAACAAGCTGAAAACCCCATCAGCGGCCAACTGGTTCGGAACGGATCACTTCGGCCGCGACATCTTCTCCATGATCATGGTCGGTGCGCGCACATCGATTGCCGTCGCCCTCGTCGCGGTCGGCATCGGCATCCTGCTCGGCGTTCCGCTCGGGCTTGCCGCCGCGGCCCGCAAGGGCGGTGCCGCCGATGAACTGATCATGCGCGCGAACGATCTGGTCTTCGCCTTCCCCGCCCTGCTGATCGCCATCATGATCACGGCCGTGTTCGGACCGAGCGCGCTCAACGCCATCATCGCGATCGGCATTTTCAACATTCCCGTCTTCGCCCGGCTTACGCGCGGTTCGGCGCTTTCACTGTGGACCCGCGACTATGTTCTGTCGGCGCGCCTCGCCGGGAAAGGCGCGCTGCGGATCTCCGCCGAACACATCTTCCCGAACGTCGCCAACCTGCTGATCGTCCAGGGCACGATCCAGTTTTCTCTCGGCATCCTCGCCGAGGCCGGCCTGAGCTATGTGGGTCTCGGCGCGCAGCCGCCGACACCCAGCTGGGGACGGATGCTGGCCGACAGCCAGACCATGATCGCGTTCGCGCCCCACCTCGCCCTGTTCCCGGGATTCGCCATCCTGCTCACCGTACTCGGGCTCAACCTGATGGGTGACGGCCTGCGCGACCTGCTCGACCCGCGACTGAGGCGCGACAGCCGATGAGCCTGCTGACCATCGAAAGTCTCGACCTGGACATCCATACGAGCGCGATCCTGCGCGAAGTCTCGATGTCGATCGATGCCGGACAGATCCTGGGCGTGATCGGCGAGTCCGGATCGGGCAAGTCCATGACGGCCTATTCGGTCATGCGCCTGCTGCCGGAGGGTGCGCGAACAACGGGCGCTATCCGCTTGAACGGGCAAGATATTCTTGCCGCGAGCGAAGACGACATGTGCGCGCTCAGGGGCAACGACGTCGGCATGGTGTTCCAGGAGCCGATGACCGCACTCAACCCGCTCAAGACCATCGGTTCGCAGGTGGCGGAAACGGTCCGTGTCCACCGGCGCGCGAGCCGCAGCGAGGCCGATGACATTGCGCGGCGGACGCTCGACCGCGTCGAATTGCCGGCCGACCGGTTTCCGCTCACGCGCTACCCGCACGAGCTCTCCGGCGGCCAGCGCCAGCGCGTCGTCATTGCCATGGCGATCGCGCTCCAGCCCAAACTGCTGATCGCGGACGAACCGACGACGGCACTCGACGTCACGACCCAGGCCCAGATCCTCGATCTCCTGAAACGGCTGGTGCGCGAGGACGACATGGGTCTGATGATGATCACCCATGACATCGCGGTCGTGTCGAACATGGCTGACGACATCGTCATCATGAAGTCCGGCGAAGTGGTCGAGCGCGGACCGGCCGCCACCCTGTTCAGCACGATGAAACATCCTTACACGATGGCCCTGTTCGAGGCGTCGGGTCACGTTCCGGAGCGGGCCGAGGATACGGCTGCCGCCGATGCGCCGCTGCTGGAGGTACGCAGTGTCTGCCGCGACTATGTCCAGCCGCGCACGTCGCTGTTCGACCGGCCGCCGCCGTTCCGCGCGGTGAACGGCGTCAGCTTCGAGATCAGGCGCGGCGAGAGCCTGGGGCTGGTCGGCGAGAGCGGGTGCGGGAAGTCGACGCTGGCCCGCGCCATTCTGGGGCTCGAGCCCGTTCAGGCCGGCGAGATCCGCATCGACGGCGACCCGGTCTATTCGGGCCATCGTGTCGACCTTGGCGTTCGGCGGCGGATGCAGGCGGTCTTTCAGGACCCCTACGGATCGTTCAACCCGCGGCACAGGGTATCGCGCCTGATCGCCGAGCCCTTCCACCTGCTTCACCCCGAACCCAGGGGCGCCGAACGGGCGACCGCCATCTCCGAAGCGCTGGAGAGCGTCGGGCTGCAGGCCTCCGATGCCGGAAAGTACATCCACGAGTTCTCCGGCGGGCAGCGGCAGCGCATTGCCATCGCGCGCGCGCTGATCATCAAGCCCGAACTCATCGTTCTCGACGAGGCTGTGTCCGCGCTCGACGTTTCCATCCGCGCTCAGATCCTCGATCTGCTGGCCGATCTCTCCGACCGCTTCGGCCTGACCTACCTGTTC
This sequence comes from Hyphomicrobiales bacterium, assembly GCA_965198845.1. GTDB lineage: Bacteria > Pseudomonadota > Alphaproteobacteria > Rhizobiales > JAJFHC01 > CBDAQD01. The sequence continues at coordinate 1,714,564 of CBDAQD010000002.1, read as the reverse complement.
ATCTCCCACGACCTCACTGTTGTCCGCTCGATCACCGACCGCGTTCTCGTCATGAAAGCGGGCGAGATCGTCGAGCGCGGCGAGACAGACACAGTCTTTGACAACCCCCGCCATCCCTACACACAATCGCTGATCGAGGCCGCGCCGCGGCTGCCGGAAACAGAAGCCGCCTGAAGGAGTTGCGTCATGAATGTGCAGAACGATCTCTGGTTCGATCCGAGCCTCTGTTTCATCGGCGGCAAGGCGGTCGCGCCGTCAGGCGGCGACGGACTGCCTCTTGAGGATCCGTCCACGGGCGAGACGATCTGCACGATCGCCCGCGGCACGGCGGCGGATATCGACGCGGCTGTCGCAGCGGCGCAGGCCGCGCTCGACGGCGAATGGGGCCGCTGGACAGCCGCGGAACGGGGCCGGGTCCTGGCGAAGATCGGCCAGCTCATTCTGGGCAAGACTGAACAGCTCGCACGGCTCGAAGCGGCGGATGTGGGCAAACCCCTGAAGCAGGCCCGCGCGGACGCCGTCGCCATGGCGCGCTATATGGAGTTTTACGGCGGCGCGGCCGACAAGGTGCACGGCGAAACCATCCCGTTCATGGACGGCTATACAGTCTACACCCTGCGCGAACCGCACGGCGTCACAGGGCATATCGTGCCCTGGAACTATCCGATGCAGATCATCGGCCGCTCGGTCGGCGCCGCACTGGCCATGGGCAATGCCGCCGTCCTGAAGCCGGCCGAGGAAGCCTGCCTGACCGCGCTCGCCTTCGCAGCACTTGCCGAAGAGGCTGGGCTGCCGGCGGGTGCGCTCAATGTGGTGCCGGGCCTGGGCGAGGAGGCCGGTGCGGCGCTTTCGGAGCACAGCGGCGTGAACCATATCTCGTTCACCGGCTCGGTCGGGGTCGGTGCAATGATCCAGAGCGCGGCATCGCGGAACATCGTGCCCGTAACACTCGAACTCGGTGGCAAATCCCCGCAGGTGGTGTTCGACGATGCGGACCTCGACGCCGCCCTGCCCTTCCTTGTCAATGCCGGCATTCAGAACGCCGGCCAGACCTGCTCGGCATCATCGCGCATTCTCGTGCAGAAGGGTGTCTACGACGATGTGCTCGCACGAATGGCGAGCCGTTACAGTGAGTTACGCGTCGGCCCTGCCATGGCGGATCTCGATGTCGGTCCGCTGATTTCGGGCCGGCAAAAGGAGATCGTGGACGGCTTCCTGGCGCGCGGCGGCGATCTGGAGATTGCGGCACAGGGCACGATTGTCCCGGACGCGCCCGCTGCAGGTCATTATGTCCAACCCACATTGCTGGCCAATGTCGCGCCGGACCACGTCCTGGCCCAGGACGAGATCTTCGGCCCCGTCCAGGTGGTCATTCCGTTCGAGGACGAAGCAGAGGCTGTCGCCATCGCAAACGGGACGGACTACGGGCTGGTCGCCTCGATATGGACCCGTGACGGCGGCAGGCAGATGCGCCTCGCCAAAAAGCTGAGATCCGGCCAGATCTTCATCAACAATTACGGCGCCGGCGGCGGTGTTGAATTGCCGTTCGGCGGCGTCGGCAAATCCGGACACGGGCGCGAGAAAGGGTTCGAGGCCCTCTACGGTTTCTCGCAACTGAAGACCGTGGCGGCACACCACGGCTAGAGCGCAAGCCTTCCAATTCCTCAACCGTATACGTAAGATGAGGTGCCGGGGTTCCTAGCTGGGAGGGAACTATGCTGAGGGCATTTGCATTTGGCTCCGCCATCGCGTTTGCATTGACCGTTATCGCCGGGCTTCAATCGACCGGCGCGGTCTCTTCAGAAAACACACCTGCAGCCGGGACACCCATACCCGACATTGTCAGGAAGGCTGTGCCCGCGCAGCAATCGTTCGCCAAACCACGCATTTGGGTTGCCACCTCGACTTACTACGGCAACTGCACGTGCACGAACTACATTCAGGTCGGCCGGGTCCGGCAGATCGACTGTCCCGGATACGCGCCGTATCAGGGCTTCTCAAGATGGACGCCCAAGGCGGGCGGGACATGCTTTGTCTGCTACTCGTCCGACGTGCGATGCCCAGGCACTTCGGGCGGCTACAGCTCAGGCCAGGGCCAGCGACAGAGGAACCAGTGTCCGGCGTCACCGCTCACGGCATCCATAACTCAGGCGCTGCTCTATAGCGTATCCGATTTCTACGGCGCCGCCACGCTGTGCCTCACCGTCAACGAAGCCCGTGTTAGAGCTGCCCAGCCTGGCACAGGTGTTCGTTACCTGAACCGCAGTTGTGAGAAATGTCCGGCCGGCTACAAAGGCCCGACGAGGTATCACGGCAGCCGCGTGTGCGTCCGGTGCCCGGGCCGTATGGGATACCGCAACAACTGCTGCCATTGATCGTTATGGAGAGAAACCCCGGCCAGGACATCAAACGCGGCAGACGCCTGCAGACGCTGTCCTATGTCCTCGGCGGACTTTGCATCCTCTTTTTCCTTGCCGTCGGCCCAACCGCGAAAGATGAAGGCGGGATATTCTCGGTCGTGTTCGGGGTTGTGCTGATAGGCACTGGTCTCGCGGCATACATGATCTACGACCGCGGTGAACAGCATCTGCAGCAAACGGCAGATGAAAAAATGGCCACGGATCCGCGCGCACCGATCCTCTATTTGCGATCTTTCGAAAACGACGAGGATGTGTCCTCCTACGAGCAGACCCTGGCGGCAATTCTGGAAGAGGTTGGACCTTTCGTGGCAATCGGACGGCCGGGTGACAAGCTGCCGCCGCTCGGCGCTTCGCGCAGATATATAGCCGGAGACGACTGGCAATCGCATGTCATCGATCTGATGAACCGGTCAGCGGCGGTCATCCTGGTCGCGGGCAAGACCGAAGGACTCGCGTGGGAAATGTCGCAATGCCTGCAACGGCTCGATCCCCGCTACCTTCTCGTCCTTGTCCCGTCGGATGAGGAAACCTACGAGGCGTTCCGTAGTTCGGTGGAGCGAGATGGATTGGGGCTACGCCTCCCTGACTTCCCGTCACGCAAGGAGGCACGGTACGAGGCCGGTTCATTCTCCGGGCTGCTCAGGTTCGACAGTAATTGGGCAGGCCGTTTCGAGTTTTTCGAAAAGGCGCTGTGGGTCGGCAACCGCCATGAGATAGCGACCAAGGTGACCAGTGCGGAAGACCGGCTCCGTATTGCGCTGTCCAAAGTCGAGTTTCCCGACGGCAGTACCATCAAGGCACCCGGCCGCAACTGGCTGAGGATCGGCCTTCTCACCTATCTCGGTTTCGCACTGCTGTTCGGAATAGTCCTGATCGGCTACCTGGCGGCGACCGGGCAATTGAAATGAAGGCCGGGCGTGCGAGGGCATCGTAGGCAGGAAGTGTGGAGAACAGCGACTGACGTCTAAACCGGCACTTTCAAACGAGGGTCAACATGGCTGAGGAACGAGCCGGACCAAGGAGAAACGCCAAACGCGGAAAGCGCCAGCAGATGCTCGCGATTGTGCTGGGTGGCATCGCGGTCATCATGTTCTTCGTCATCGTCGGCAACGATCTCAATGATGGCAGGCTCTCCGGGTTCCTGCTCGGCATCGCTACTTTCGTTCTGCTTGCCTATTCCATGTATCTCTACCAGCAAGGCGAGCGTCACTTCCAGCCGACGGCGAAGGAGGCGATGGCACAGGATTCCCGGGCGCCGGTGCTTTACCTGCGTTCTTTCGAGAACGAGAATGATGTCTCGTCCGAGGAAGAGGTACTTGCCAAGATCCTCAAGGAAGTTGGGCCGTTTGTTGCGATCGGAAGACCCGAGGACAAGCTGCCGATGCTGGGTGCCGCCCGGGACTATCTAGGCCATGGGGACTGGAAGTCCCGTGTCAGCGACCTCATGCAGAAATCTTCACTGGTCATTTTTCTCGCCGGCAAGACCGAAGGGCTGCTCTGGGAAATGCGTCAATGCATGAAGCATGTCAGTCCGGAAAACCTGGTCGTGCTAATCCAGGATAAGCCGGAGGCTTACGACGCCTTCCGGCATCTGGTCGGTGATGCGGGTCTGGCACTCAAGATGCCGCCGACGTCTTCATTGACCGCCGCGCGCCACCATGCCGGACAGTTCAGCGGCGTCGTGCGCTTCGACAGCGGCTGGAATGGCCGCTTCGAGCCGTTCGAGAGCGCGCGGTGGAGGGGCAAGGGTTACGAATGGCCGAGCCGCGAGAACATGCTCGAGGACAGGTTGCGGATCGCATTCGGGCGCGTGAAACTGCCCAAGGACTCTGTGGTGAAGGCGCCAGGCATAGCCTGGCTCCGCATCCTGTTCCTGGGCTTTGTCGTGTCGGTCTTCCTGTTCCTCATTGCATTCTTCCTTATTCTCAAGTCGCAAGGAGAGATCTGACGATCGGCTGGAAAACTGATGAAAACGATACTTTCCTTTGATGGCGGGGGCGTACGGGGCGCAATTGCCGTCGCGTTTCTCGCGCGCATCGAGGAAATCCTGTGTGCAGGCAGCGATAAGCCGCTGGCACGTCACATCGACCTGTCCGGCGGCAGTTCGACCGGCGCGATTATCGCCGGAGCCGTGGCACTGGGATATTCGACCGACGATATCCGGGAATTCTATCTCAGGATTGCGCCGCGCATTTTCCAGAGATCCTGGACCCGCCTGCCCTGGGTCCAGTCTGTTTTCGACGCCAAGCCGCTCGAAGAGGAAATCGATCGTATCTGCGGCGACCGCACGCTGGAATCTGCCGATCTGCTGACCGGATTTGCCGTGATCATGAAACGGATGGATACCGGCAGCGCGTGGATCGTTTCCAATAATCCGAACGGCAAATACTGGAGCGACGCACCGGGCGGCCAACACATCGGCAACAAGAGATACCGCCTTGCCGATCTGATCCGCGCTTCGACGGCAGCGCCCCACTACTTCACGCCCGAAACAATAGACATTGTTGCCGGCGAGCTTCCCGGCCTGTTCGTCGACGGCGGCTTCACTCCGCACAACAATCCGTCCCTCGCCCTGTTGCAGCTGGTGACGATACCCGCACATGGCTACGGCTGGGAGACCGGTGCGGACAAGCTGCGTATTATCTCCATCGGTACCGGAATGTTTCGCGAAACGGTCGATCCCACGAGCGCCGGGCGGATGACATCGGCGGTGTTCGCGGTCAAGGCTCTCGCCGGCATGATCAATGATTGCGAGATGCAGGTGCTCTCAATCATGCAGAGCCTCAGCCACTCTCCGACGGCGTGGGAAATCAACTCCGAGATCGGAGACCTGTCCGGGGTGCTGCTGACCAATGAGCCGCTGCTCGAGTTCCTGCGTTACGACGTGAAGCTTGAGGCCGACTGGCTCAAGCGCGAACTCGGGCTCACCGTATCAGACATCGAGATCGAAAGACTTTGCCGGATCGATGACGCAGAGATCATTCCTCTGGCCTACGACATCGGCGTCGCGGCGGCGGAGCGGTTCGTGCTGCCCGAACATTTCACCGAAAATGCATGATCCCGAACACCGGAGGCTGTTTACTCTTGTCCTATATGCGAGCATTTCCCGCACCGGCCAAGATCGTATACGCTATGGCAAGTCGATGGCTGCATGCACCGACCGGGCCTGGGGAGATTAATCGTGAGTTTTAAGCCGTGTGTCGCCGGATTGCTGATCGCGGGCAACCTGATGGTTCTGTCCGGCATCGCGGTCGCACAGGACACGTCCGGTGCCTCCATTCAGAAACATATCAAGGTGGGTGATCTGACAACCGGCGCCTGCGTGACAGTATGCGAGAGCATCAGTTTCTGTTCGGCAATGGACTATGACGCCCCTTCGGGAGAATGCACGTTGTTCGTCAAGGACGGGCATCCGGACTATGTGGCCTTCGTCGAGTCCTGTCCGACCGCCGCGTTCACCAGAGGCACTGCCGACCTCAAGGACGACAAATGGCAGGTCACATGTATCGCAAAGTGAAGTCATGGGGATCTCTCAGAGTCCGCTGACGCGAACCGGCTGAAGGAATTTCTGCAGTGCCATCCTGGGTCTGGGTCATACTGATATTCACGGGTGTATTCGGCCTCGGAGTGATCGGACTGCCCGGTGACCTGAGCTGGCAGGCTTACTGGAAAAAAGCGGATGTCTTCGACAGTCTCTACGGCGTGCTTCAGCTGTTCGTCCTCGAAGGCCGCATTGTAGAAAGCCGCATCGAAAACGAAAAGGTCGTGACCGCGTCGTTCAGCCTGAGGCTGGCCGCTGTGCTGGCGCCCATTGTCACGATCCTCGCATTCCTTCAACTTATCTGGAGAGATCTCGTCGATCTCTTCGATGCCGCCATGTACCGCTGGTTTCGCCGCGGGCATATCGTGGTATGCGGTGTCGGATATATCGGCCGCATCCACATCAAGAGTTGTATTGAAGCGGGCAAGCATGTCGTCGCGATCGATACGGAGGGTGGATGCCGTTCGTTCATTCCTCCGAGGACAACGCGCTGCCGGTTCATCGAGGGCGACGCTTCCGTTCCAACCATCCTGCGCAAAGCCGGCGCTTCGCGTGCCAGCGCGATCGTCATCTTCTGCGGCAGCGATCTGAACAATCTGCGCCTGGCAGAAGCGATCAACAAGGCCATCCAGACTGATGCGGCTCCTAGACCGAGGATAATCTGCTGCAACACATCGCCGGAACTGACGCAGCAGGCCTTTCTCGACCAGCGATACACGAAGGACCTTGACCAAACCATACGGTTCTTCGACCCGTTCGAAGCCGCAGCACGACATTTCGTACGCGCCTACCCGCCGGATGTGTATGCAGGCCTTGCCGGACGAAGCGGAATTCACCTCGCCATCTACGGGTTCCAGAAGCTCGGACAACGCGTCCTCCTGGAGGCGATTGGCCAGTGTCAGATTGCCGAAACGCCGCCACCCAGGTTCACGGTGTTCGACAACGATGCGGCCATTAGGAGCCGCGAATTTGCTGCCGGATATCCGGATGTTTCGCTTGTCGCCTCGGTCGACTTCGTAGCTGCTGACGTCAGCAAGGACAGCTTCTTTTCGGATGTGTTGCCCGAAGTCGCGCCAACGGTTTCACAGCATGTCGTTTGCCTGGAAGACCCGGCCGCCCTGGAGCCGTTCGGCCTTCGTTTACAGGCGGCTTTGGCGGCCAGACCCAACCTTAACGCACCCATGATACTCGGCATGATGACCGGATTCGAGCCGACGTCGCTGGCTGAACAGGCTGCCCACCAATATGGTTCACACATGTTGCGGCCGTTCAAAACCCGGATGCTGGCCGCCTTTGGCGACAATGAAACCGTGCTGAGCTGGGACAACGTCATTGGCGAAAAGCACGACCGGCTCGCGCGAAGGAACCACGAAAACTATCTTGCTCACCTGCGCGGTGCCGGCATTGCTCCGAACCGGTTCCTGAAGCCCGCCGCAGTTGAATGGGACGATCTGGCGGAGCAATACCGCCGGTCCAATCGTTCCTTTGTCGATCACATACCGGCCAAATTGCGGTCCGTTGGCCGCGCCCTGGTCAAGGGCGGCGGATCGGCCGAGTTTGATGAAGATGCCCTTCACAAAATGGCAATCTCGGAACACATGCGCTGGTGTGGAGAACGCCTGTCGGCTGGATGGCGTTTCGGCGAGACGCGCAGCGATCCCGCTCTTATTCACCCGAACCTTGTTCCCTGGGACTCACTGGACGATGGAACCAAGGCATATGACATGACACTGGTCGGATCGATGGGCGAGGTGCTCGACGGTTCCGGCGAGACGATCAAGAGAACCTGCCATATCGGGGTGACGGGGCACCGCTCGCCGGGCATCGGCAGGTCCAACCGCGCTCTTTGCGCACAAATAAAGGAGAAGTTCGATCTCATCAGCCGGCGCTATCCGGATCACGATTTTGTCGTCGTGACGGCGCTTGCCGAAGGTGCCGACCGGCTGGTCGCCGACCTCGCTGTCGAACATCTTTCAGCCAGGCTGATGGTGACGCTACCATTGCCGCTGGAGCTCTATCTCGAGGATTTCGTGCATGGCGACGACGCTGCCGGGCAGGATGCCTCCGCAGCGTCGATGGAGCAATTCCAGACCCTGCTGGCCAAGGCAGATTTCGCTGCCGAAATGCCGCAGAAGTTCGGAGGATTTGACGACCTCGCCTCGCGAGCCGATGCATCCAACGGCCCGACACCGCGACAGCATCAGTATGCCTATGGCGGAGCGTATCTGGTCCAGCACTGTCACGAACTGATCTGCATCTGGGACGGGCAGCCTTCGAGGGGAACCGGCGGCACGGCGGAGGTTGTCGGCTGGCGGGAAGCCGGTGCCGTTCCGGAGATTTACCGGTGGACCGGACTGCAAGTCGGACCCGTTATCGAGATGACCGAGCCCCTGATCATCGATTTTCAGCGCGAATGAGCAGGGTGCCGATGCCTGCTGCGCCACTGACGTGACGCCATGTCGGTCTATCTCGACACAATCCGCTTTTCGGTCCTGATCTTCCCCGGCATTGCGCTCGCCCTGACCATTCCGGTCTGGTTCGTTCACCGCAGACGGTTCGGGGAACTCCACGAGTACCGCGCGGCAATTTTCTATGCTTTTGCGTTCTACTTCGCAACCGCCTGCCTGATGACGGTGCTGCCACTGCCGAAACAGGCCGCCGCGTTCTGCGAGGCACATGGCAGCATCGCCCGTACGCAACTGGTTCCGTTTGAGTCGTTTGCCGACATTGCGCGATACGCGCAAGCCAGAGGCCTCGGCTGGTCGCCGGGAGGAATCATCGCGAACATGGCGTTCTGGCAAATCGCCTTCAACGTTCTGCTTCTGCTGCCGTTCGGCCTCTTCATGCGCAAGCTCTACGGTCTGTCATTTGCCGCGACCGCCGCAGCATCGTTCGCGCTTTCGCTGTTCCTGGAGACGACCCAGTTGACAGGTGTCTGGGGACTGGCCCCCTGCCCTTACCGGCTGTTCGATGTCGACGACCTGCTGACGAACACAACGGGCGCCATGATCGGCTGGTGCCTTCTTCCCCTGTTCCGCTGGCTGCCGGATCCTCAGGATCCCGAGGACCGTATGTGGTACCGGCGGAACGGGAAGTAAGCGCCCGCCGGACCCAGGTTTCATTCGCCCTGAACGACAGCGCGTCGTCTCTCGCGGCTCTCTTCAGACCAGTAATCACGTCGGTCATAATACTCCGGAACAGACGGCGTATCGGGCGGCAGAATCATCCACGGCTGTTTCGAGGCCGTGAAAATGTGGATGTCCGGCGGCACCCGGCCAGGTTCGTCCAGAGTGCCGACCCTGACGAATTTCAGCTTCTCTCCGGAACCGGAATAGTTGCTCCACACCGCAACCTGGCAGTCCGGACACCGCGCGATCCGCTGCCCGCCTCCGCTCTCTGACGGTGTGTCCACGGCCACCGGTTCGCCGCTCAGAACCTCGACCCGATCGGGCTCGATTATTGCATTCAGGACAAAGGCCGAGCCGGTCTCGCGCTGACACCAGCGGCAGTGGCAGCAGTGAACGAACATCGGTCTGCTTGTCATCCGATACCGTACCGAACCGCATGCGCATCCGCCCTCAAACATCTCCATCGAGATCTCCCTGTTCAATGCCCGGCATTCGGCGACAGCTCACCTGCCTCGGTACCCGTCCTGAAGTGTCAGCGGGCAGCAGCCCTGAGAAAGTCAATAAACACCCGAACTTTCATAGGCAGATAGGCCCGGCTCGGATAGAGCAGCCAGACGCCGGTGTCGAAATCGGTCGCGGTCACGTCATATCCAGGGAACACATCAACCAGATCGCCGCGCCGGATCGCATCGTCAACCGTCCAGTCGGCAAGCAGTGCCGGCCCGCCTCCTGCGACGGCAAGCTGGAAGAGTGCCATGGCGTTGGAAGCGACAACCTTGCCGCCGACCGGCACTTCAAGAATGTCGCGATCTGCGCGTCGGAACAGCCAGCGGCTGCGGAACCCCACGAATGGAAACCGCAGGCAGTCGACCCGCGACAGATCCTCGGGTCTCTCAATCGGACCGTGCCGGCGCAGAAATTCCGGACTGGCGCAGACACGGTATCGCGTATCAGCCAGCTTCGTGGCGATCGCATCGATCTCCGGCCGTGTGCCCAGCCTGACGGCGAGATCGACGCGGTCGGAAACAAGGTCGAGGGTGGCGTCGGAAAGCATGAGGTCGAGTCCGAGATCGGGATAACTGCGCCGGAATGCGGGTATCAGGGGGACCAGGACAGCCTGCCCATAGGACACCGATGCTGTGATGCGCAGCGTACCCGTTGGCGTTCGGGAGACGTCGCGCGCGGCTTCCGCCGCCAGTTCAGCCTCCTCCAGGAGTGGCGCAATACGCTGAACATAGGCATCGCCTGCCTCGGTCAGGGACAGGCGTCGCGTCGTTCTTTGAAACAGGCGAAAGCCAAGCCTGTCTTCAAGCGCTGCAATCGTCCTCGAAATTGAAGAGGGATCGGTGTCGCGGCGCCGCGCCGCTTCCGCGAAACTGCCGGCCTGTGACACTTCAACAAGAACCGAAAGGGCCTGAAGATCCATTCATGCATTTTAGGCATGAATATGATGCTTGTAATCACCTTTTTGGTAGAATTCTCATCAATTATACAGACCTGGCTACATGCGCTATCAGGACATTCACGCGGATCAGGAAAGGAGCCCGCCTCATCATGGAACTCATCGGTAAAGCAGCGGTCATCACAGGAGCCAGCCGGGGAATCGGCGCCGCCACGGCGAAACATCTGGCCGAGCGCGGCGTCTCGGTGGTCCTCGCGGCCAGGACCTTCAAGGACATTGAAATCGTATCGGCTGACATAAGGCGCGCCGGAGGCGTTGCCGAAACGATTGCCTGCGACGTTACCCGATACAGCGATGTCCATGCGGCGGTAGATAAGTGCCGGACCGCATTCGGAAGCGTCGACATCCTGGTCAACAATGCCGGGGTCATCGATCCGATCGCGCGCATCACGGACTCCGACCCGGACGCGTGGAACCAGGTCGTCGACGTCAACCTCAAGGGTGTCTATCACGGCCTTCGGGCCGCCCTCCCCGTCATGCAGGCGCAAGGTTCCGGGACCATCGTCAATATCAGCTCGGGCGCCGCAACAAGCGCTCTGGAGGGATGGAGCCACTATTGCGCGACCAAGGCGGCAGTGCTCTCCCTCACCAAATGCGCGCACAAGGAGTATGCCGAACACGGCGTCCGCGTCGTCGGGCTCAGCCCGGGAACCGTGGCAACGGACATGCAGATATCGATCAGGGAGTCCGGCATCAATCCGGTCAGCCAGCTCGACGCATCGGCCCATATCACAACGGACTGGGCGGCCCGGGCGGTTGCATGGCTTTGCACGGAAGACGCGTCCGATGTGGCTGGCGACGACTTCTCGATCAAGACGGATGAAGGGCGCCGCCGTGCCGGCCTGATGGCCTGATTCCGCGCGTATGAAAACCACGGTTGCATTCCCTGTGACAGGCCGCATTCCTGTGCTAGCGTCGCGGGCCTGGAAAACACTGCGGCTTGCATTGCACGAGGAAAAAATATGCCGACCATCAACCGCTTCGCCGACCTGCACGACGAGATCACAGAATGGCGGCGCGACATTCACGCCAATCCCGAATTGCTGTTCGACGTCCACCGCACGGCCGGCGTGGTCGAAGAGAAACTGAAGGCCTTCGGTGTTGATGAGGTGGTGACGGGTATCGGCCGCACGGGCGTGGTCGGGGTGATCAAGGGTAAACAGAACGGCAGCGGCAAGGTGATCGGTCTGCGGGCCGACATGGATGCCCTGCCCATACAGGAGATCCGCGAACTGCCGCACAAGTCAACGACCGACGGGAAGATGCACGCCTGCGGGCATGACGGCCATACGGCGATGCTGCTCGGGGCAGCCAAGTACCTTGCCGAGACCCGCAATTTCGACGGAACCGCGATTGTCATCTTCCAGCCGGCCGAGGAAGGCGGCGGCGGCGGCCGGGAAATGGTCGAAGAAGGCATGATGGACAGGTTCGGCGTCGAGCAGGTGTTCGGCATGCACAACATGCCCGGCCTGCCGGTCGGCCAGTTCGCGATCCGCCCCGGGCCGCTGATGGCGTCCGCCGACTTTTTCAGCATTCATATCGAGGGCCTTGGCGGTCATGCGGCACGGCCGCACGGTTGTATCGATCCCGCCATCATCGTCAGCCAGATCGTGCAGTCGTTCCAGTCGATCGTCTCACGCAATGCGGACCCGATCGAAAGCCTCGTGATCTCAGTGACGCAGATCCACATGGGCGACACCAATAACGTCATTCCGCAGACTGCCTTCATGGACGGCACGGTTCGCGCGCTCAAGTCCGAGATCCGGGAGCTGGCGGAAAAGAGAATGACCGCGATCTGCCAGCATATCGGTCTTGCCAACGACGCCAGGGTGGAGATCGACTACAAGCGCTTCTATCCGGTCACGGAAAACCACCCCGAGGAGACCACGTTCGCGGCCGGCGTCGCGCGGCAGATCGTCGGTGACGGCAATGTCAACGACAACGCGCCTCCGGTCATGGGCGGTGAGGACTTTTCGTACATGCTGAATGCGCGGCCCGGTGCCTTCATGTTCGTCGGACAGGGTGATACCGCGGGACTTCATCATCCGGAATACGATTTCAACGATGAAATCATCCCCATCGGGTGTTCCTACTGGGTGAAACTGGTCGAAACGGCCCTGCCCGCGGCCAACTGATTTTCAAGCGGGAATATTGTGGCTTGCCCTCGCGGTCCAGCGCTGCAATGCTCTCGCATCTCGAAACAAGAGACCGTGACGCAAACAAGCGGTCCGTCTGGGGGTACAAACGGTGAGTGGAGTCCTGTTCCGCAACGCGGTTCTGGTTGACGGCGCACAGAATGAAGCCAGGGAGGGCTTCAATGTGCTGGTGGAAGGCGACCGGATCAAGGAGATCGCCGACACACCGATAACCGCGGCCGGCGAAGATATCCGCGAGATTGACCTTAACGGCGCCACCCTGATGCCGGGACTGGTTGACGCGCACGTGCACGTCAAGGCCACCGATCTCGACCTTTCGAAACTCATGGTCAAACCGGTCAGCTATCTGATCGCGCAGACGGCGCAGATCATGCATGCCATGCTGATGCGGGGTTTCACCACAGTCCGGGACGCCGCCGGAGCCGACCGCGGCCTTGCCGATGCCGTCGAACACGGGCTGTTCGCCGGCCCCCGTCTCAGGGTGTGCGGACTGGCCCTCAGCCAGACCGGCGGGCACTCGGACGTACGGCCCGTTACCGTGATGAGCCAGGCGGCCCAGGTCGAACAGCACAATCTCATTCAGCAATTCGGGCGCATCGCCGACGGCGTTGACGAGTGCCGGCGCGCGGCGCGTGACGAATTGCGCAAGGGCGCGCATCACGTGAAGATCATGGCGGGCGGCGGTGTTTCTTCACCGTCGGATCCGATCGAAAACACCCAGTATTCGATGGATGAACTGACCGCCATCTGCGAGGAAGCAGCCGCCTGGCAGACCTATGCCATGGCGCACACCTATACGCCGGCGGCCATCTCCATGTCCGTGCGGGCGGGCGTCCGCACCGTCGAGCACTGCAACCTGATCGACGCCGAGACGGCGGCTCTCGTCGCCGAAAAGGGCGCCTACCACGTCCCGACGAACATCACCTATTACGCGCTCAACAAACACGGGCGCGAATTCGGCTTTCCCGAAGTGTCGATCGAAAAGCTCAAGGCCATCGTGGACGCCGGTCTCGGAGCCGTGGAACTCACACGCGATGCGGGCGTCAAGATCGGCTTCGGCACCGATCTGCTCGGGCCATGCCATCACTATCAGGCCAACGAATTCTCGCTTTCGGCGGAAGTGCTCGGCAATCACGGCGCCATCAAGGCGTCGCTCGAGACATCCGCTGAGATCATGTATCTGGAAAACGAAATCGGCCGGCTCGAGCCCGGGTACAAGGCCGACCTGATCGTCGTAAATGGAAACCCGTTGGACGACATCGGCGTTTTGGAGAATGATGGCGAACACATACCGTTCGTGATGAAGGACGGGGAGGTCTTCAAGGACCGGCTTTGATCCAGCCCGGGAACGGGCCAGGATCTCGAAAAGCCGCTAGTTTCATGTCACCAAAGAGGGAGGTGTATGACATGTCAGTACTCAAGAAAACGATAACCGGGATCAGCGCCGCCGGCCTGCTGGCAGCGGGCGCGCTGTCCGCGGATGCCAAGACATTCCGATGGGGCTTCCAGGGTGATGCACAGACCATGGATCCGCATGGCCTGTTCGAGACCCTGACGCTCGGCTTCCAGCGCAACATCTACGAAGGTCTCGTCATTCGCGACGACAAGATGGAGCTTGTCGGCGCGCTGGCCGAAAGCTGGGAAAATGTCGAGCCGACCGTCTGGCGGTTCAAACTGCGCAAGGGCGTGAAGTTCCACGACGGCAGTGACTTCCAGGCAGACGACGTCGCGTTCTCCGTGGAACGGCTGAGCACGGAAGGCTCCGACATGAAGGTCGTGGCCGCGCTCATCAAGGGCACCAAGATCGTCGACGACCACACCATCGACATCATTACGCCGGCGCCCAACCCGATCCTGCCGCTGCAGCTTGAAATCTTCTACATCATGGACAAGCAGTGGGCCGAGAAGCACAAGACGACCGAGGCTACAAACGTCAAGGGCGGCGACGAAGGCAACCACGCCAACCTGAATGCCAACGGAACCGGTCCGTTTGTCCTGAAGTCGCGCCAGACGGGCGTGAAAACCGTTCTGACGCGCAACGAGAATTACTGGAACAAGAACATCACGACCAACATCAGCGAAGCGGTGTTCACGCCGATCTCGCAGGATGCGACACGCGTGGCGGCTCTGATTTCGGGCAACGTGCATCTGGTCTATCCGGTTCCGGTCCAGGACTGGAAGCGACTTGAAGATGCCGACGGCGTGAAACCGCTGACAGGGCCGGAGGCGCGGACCATCTTCCTCGGTTTCGACCAGGTACGCGACGAACTGACGACCTCGAACATCAAGGGCAAGAACCCGTTCAAGGACGTACGTGTCCGCAAGGCGTTCATGCACGCGATCAACATCGAGGCGATCAAGAAGAAGGTCATGCGCGGTGCTGCGACACCGGCCGGCCTGATGGTCGCGCCGCAGATCAACGGCTTCAACGACGGCCTGAACAAGCGTCTGCCCTATGACGTCGACGCCGCCAAGAAGCTGATGGAAGAAGCCGGCTACGCGGACGGATTCGAGGTCACGATGGACTGCCCGAACGATCGCTACGTCAACGACGAGAAGATCTGTCAGGCCTCTGCCGCCATGCTGGCGAAAATCAACGTCAAGGTGAACCTGCTGGCCCAGACCAAGTCGAAGTATTTCGGCAAGGTGCTGGCGCAGAACGGTTACGACACCAGCTTCTTCCTGCTGGGATGGACGCCGTCGACGTTCGACAGCCATAACCCGATCTCGGCCCTGATGGCCTGCCGCGGTGGCGAGGACAAGATCGGCGCCTTCAACCTCGGCGGATACTGCAATCCGCGGATCAACGAGCTGTCGGCCATGATCCAGTCCGAAACGGACCAGACCAAGCGCCAGTCGATGATCGACGAGGCCTTCCAGATCCATAAGGACGAAGTCGGCCATATCCCGCTCCATCAGCAGCCGCTGTCATGGGGCGTGTCCGACAAGGTCAGCGTCGTCCAGCGTCCGGACAACGCGTTCGACCTGCGCTACGCGGTGGTGAACGAGTAACAGCGCAGACAGGTTTGGATCGGGACCGCCGGCATCTGTCCGGCGGTCCCGGTGCCTGACCGTTTCGACCGCAAATGATTACATTCATAGCCCAGAGACTGTTCCAGTCGGTCATCGTCATGCTGACCGTGGCGCTGATCGCGTTCTCGCTGTTCCGGTATGTTGGCGATCCGATCAACAACATGGTCGGACAGGACACGACGATCGAGGAACGCGAGGAGCTGAAGGAACGCCTCGGGCTCAACGACAGTTTCTTTCTCCAGTTCGCCCGCTTCGCCAAGGGCGCCGCGCAGGGCGAATTCGGGTTCTCCTACCAGCATCGCCGGCCGGTTTCGGAACTGCTGGCGGAACGGCTGCCGGCCACGCTTGAGCTTTCCCTAGTCTCCGCGCTGATCGCCCTGCTCGTTGGCGTTCCCATGGGGGTCTATACGGCCATCCGGCGAGACAGTCCGCTTTCGCACGCCTTCATGACGCTGTCCCTTGTCGGCATTTCGCTTCCGACCTTCCTGATCGGCATACTGCTGATCCTGTTTTTCGGCGTCATCCTGCGCTGGCTTCCGACCTTCGGGCGCGGCGAGGTCATTGCCATCGGCTGGTGGACGACGGGCCTTCTCACCGCGTCCGGCCTCAAGTCACTGATCATGCCGGCGATCACGCTGGCCCTGTTCCAGATGACGCTGATCATGCGCCTTGTCCGGGCTGAAATGCTCGAAGTGCTGCGCACGGATTTCGTCAAGTTCGGCCGCGCCCGGGGGCTGGCAGACCGCTACATCCACTTCGTCATCGCATTGAAGAACACGATGGTGCCGGTCATCACAATCACCGGCCTGCAGCTGGGCTCGATCATCGCCTTCGCCATCATCACCGAAAGCGTGTTCCAGTGGCCGGGCATGGGCCTCCTGTTCATCCAGGCTGTGGGGTCGGTCGATATTCCGATCATGGCGGCCTATCTGGTCCTGATCGCCTTCTTCTTCGTGGTCATCAACCTGATCGTCGACATTCTCTATTTCGTCGTCGATCCCCGACTGCGCGTCGACAGCGCAGGCGCGGGCCACTAGGAGGCCGATGGCATGGCGGATATCGGGGCAGCAGGATCCGGCACGAAGAGCTGGCTTTCGCGCGCGTTCGAGAGCGACATCTGGCACAGCTTCTGCCGGTCGCCGGTCACGATCGTGTCCGCCGCCCTGACGGTCGTCTTTTTCCTCGGGGCCATTTTCGCGCCCCTGATCTCGCCGCATAACCCGTTCGACCTGGCGTCGATCGACATTCTGGACGCCAGCCTGCCGCCGGCCTGGCTCGGCGAAGGCGATGCCCGGTTCCTGCTCGGCACCGACGACCAGGGCCGCGATATCCTGTCGACGATCATTTTCGGGGCGCGCATCTCGCTCTTTGTCGGTGTTGCCTCGGTCGCCTTTTCGCTCATCCTGGGCGTCGGCCTAGGCCTGATCAGCGGCTATGTCGGCGGCCGTTTCGATGCGTTTGTCATGCGCGTGGCCGATATCCAGCTTTCGTTCCCGTCCATCCTCATCGCACTCCTGATCGACGGTGTCGCCCGCGGGGTCCTGCCGCGCAACATGCACGAGGAACTGGCATTCTACGTGCTGATTTTCGCTATCGGAATTTCCGGCTGGGTGCAGTACGCGCGCACGGTGCGCGGATCGACGCTGGTCGAAAAGAACAAGGAATATGTTCAGGCGGCGCGCGTCATCGGCATCGGTCCGGCGACCATTCTCTGGCGCCATATCCTGCCCAATGTCACAGGCCCGGTGCTGGTCATTGCCACCATTCATCTGGCGATCGCCATCATCACCGAGGCCACCTTGTCCTTCCTCGGCGTCGGCGTCCCGCCAACAACACCATCGCTCGGAACGCTGATCCGCGTCGGCAACGATTTCCTGTTCTCCGGCGAATGGTGGATCACCATCTTCCCCGGCATCGCGCTTGTGCTGCTTGTGCTCGCCATCAACCTTCTCGGCGACTGGCTGCGCGACGCCCTCAACCCGAAGCTGCGATAGGCGAGCCGCATGACACTCCTCGACATAAAGGGCATGCGGGTCGAATTCCCGTCGAGACGCGGGCATGTCGTGGCCGTCGAGGAGCTGGCGCTCTCCGTCGAACCGGGCGAGATCCTCGGCGTTGTCGGCGAGTCCGGCGCCGGCAAGTCGACCATCGGGAACGCCGTAATCGGCCTCCTCGAACCGCCGGGTGAAATGACCCGCGGCGAGGTCTACCTTCAGGGCAAGCGGATCGACAATCTGAGTGAATCGGAACAGCGCCGGATCAGGGGCGCGCGGATCGGCATGATCTTTCAGGATCCCCTCACCTCGCTCGATCCGCTGCAGACAATCGAGCGGCAGCTTGTCGATACGATCCAGCGCCACCTCAACCTGGGCGAGTCGGATGCTCTCGCCCGGTCCGTGGAACTGCTGGACGCGGTCGGCATTCCCGATCCGGCAATCCGCATCAAGCAGTATCCGCACCAGTTTTCCGGCGGAATGCGCCAGCGTGTCGTGATTGCATTGGCACTCTGCGCGGATCCGGAACTGATCATCGCCGACGAGCCGACGACCGCGCTCGACGTCTCCGTCCAGGCGCAGATCCTGGACCTGATGAAAGGACTCTGCCGGGACCGCAATGTCGGCATGATCCTTATCACCCACGACATGGGTGTCATCGCCGAGACCGCGGACCGCGTCGCTGTCATGTACCGGGGCCGTGTGGTCGAGACGGGCACGACCGCGCAGATCATTGGCGCGCCGGAGCACGACTACACCAAGAGCCTGATTTCGGCCGTCCCGCGTCCCGACACGCGTGTCGACCGCTTCCCGCTTGTCACCTATATCGAGGACGCGGAAGAACGGCCCGACGGACTCGATCTCGCGACGCACTGGCTCGGCAAGACTCAGGATTTCGGCGAAGAGCGCGATGTGCTGCTCGATCTCGAAGATCTGCATATGCGATTCATCACCCGGCACTCGTTCTTCGCGAGCAAGCGGCTTTACCTGGATGCGGTCAAGGCCGCCAATTTCCAGATCAAGACGGGTGAGGTTTTCGGACTGGTCGGTGAAAGCGGGTCAGGCAAGTCCACGGTCGCCCGCATGATCACCGGTATCTACACGCCGACGGGTGGACGCATCTCGTTTGCCGGCAAGGAACTCACTGCGCTCAAGTCGCGCCGCGAGGCGGCGCCATGGCGGCGGCAGATGCAGATGGTTTTCCAGGATCCATTCTCGTCGCTCAACGGACGGATGCGGGTGCGCGACATCATCGCAGAGCCGATCCACTTCCACGAACTGGCCAGCACCAATGACGAGGCCTACGGGATCGTCGACGACCTGCTCGACGTGGTCGGGCTCGGCAGCCAGGCCGCCATGAAATTCCCGCACGAGTTTTCGGGCGGGCAGAGGCAGCGCATCTCGATTGCGCGCGCGCTTGCGACGCGGCCGCGGTTCCTGGTCTGCGACGAACCGACATCGGCGCTCGACGTCTCCATTCAGGCTCAGATCCTGAACCTGCTCAAGGACCTGCAGGAAGAGCTGAAACTCACCATGCTGTTCATCAGCCACGATCTGCCGGTGATCCGGCAGATGTGCGACCGCGTTGGCGTCATGCGCCACGGGCAACTGCTCGAAGTGGCCGAGACAGAGACCCTGTTCGAGACCCCGAACCACGACTACACGAAGCACCTGCTTGAATTGATGCCCAAGTTCCGTGGCTTTGATGCGGCCGCCATTGCCGAGGCAACCGCCTGAACCGTGCTCAGCCGGCCGGTTCCATCAACCAGTCGAATAGCGGCTTGAGACGCTTGAAATCCGATCTGCAGGATTTGACGAGGTTGGGCCCGACCACAGACTTGTCGTCGTGGTCGATCCAGGCCGCAACGCCTTTATGGCGCAATAGACCGGCGCGGGGATGATCCTGAGGCCAGCCGGAGGGCACGCGTTTCAAGTCGGGCTCACTCAGGCGGATCTCTTTCTTGGTCAGCGCGCCGAGGATCTTCTCGAGTGCGGCACCGCCCTCGCCGGCGACGCGGTCGCGAAACCGTTCGAGCGCCTGTTTCTCGAACGCGAATACGCCAGTGCCCAGCGCGCAGTGCCCCGGTTCGAAACCGAAGAACCAGGCAGGCTGTGCCGCCCCGTCAGTCAGGGGCAAGAAGGAAATCCTGATATGCGCATTGTATGGTGTCTTGTCCTTTGAAAACCGGACGTCGCGGTAAATCCGGAAGACTTTCGGTTTATGCGCAATGCCCGTCAGGTCTTCAAGCTGACCGGCCATCTCGGCGCTGAATGCCTCGGCCGGCTGTTTGACCGCGCGCTCATAGACCGGCTTGTTTGCCTGAAACCAGTCGCGTGTGTTGTTGGCCTTGAGGTTTTCCAGGAATTCGAGTGTTTCCGGCGAAAACACCGGAGCAGATGCAGACGTCATATCGGCAATCCTCAATGCAATGGATCACTTCGGCGGCAGGGTCGTGACGAACGAAAGCGCCAGCGAGACCCAGTTCTTCAGCGCCTCGTCGTCGCACTCCTCTTCCGAAACAAAGACCAGACCGGTCATGCGGCGGCCGCCCTGCTCCATGACCTGCGCGCCGTCGCGCTTTAGCGCCTCCTCCTGGTTGTCTTTGCCGACACGGAACATGAACCGTCCTTCGCCGGCCTTGGTACGGTCGGCACCGCCCACCATGTTGCCGTCGAGCATGAAGCACACTCCGCCCATCATCTTCTTCTCGGACACGCCGGGCAGTCCACCAAGCGCTTCGCGGAAACGGGACGTCAGTTCCTCGTCATAGGCCATCGCTCACTCCTATTGCCGCTCCAATATGCACGCTCCCGGAAGCCGCAATTCGGACAGCTTCCGGGAACGGTGTCAGGCACGATCAGCCCTGCATGCTTTCATATGTAATCATGGCAATGCGCGCGCCCTGCGGATCGACGATCGTCGTCATCCGGCCGACGCCCGGCACGTCCATAGGCCCAGACAGCACGGTCGCGCCGCCCGCCTTGGCCTTTTCGGTGCTGGCGTCCACGTCCGTGACCGTCACATAGATCGTCCAGGACCCGCTGTCCGCCGGCATCGGTGAAAATCCGCCGATCGGGCCATCGCCGACCATGATGCCGGAATAGCCGTGGCCGTCCTGCATCGGGATTTCCCCGATATGCCAGCCCAGCACTTCGCTGTAGAACTTCTTGGCCGCCGCAGTGTCCGGTCCGGCGAACTCGATCCAGCCCGCCACGCCCGGCGTTGTCATGGTTTCACTCATTTGATCCTCCTTGTTTCCATGCCGTCAAAATCGTCTCGACGGACCAAGGACGTTCGCGGGCGCACCATCCCGACACGGGCAAACGACTTTTTTGGCACTCCCCAAAAACGAAGGTGATCATGCCGACCAGGTCGGGCGGTTTCGAACGGCCTCGCTCCAGCGATTGACATGCTCAAGCTCGGCAGGCACCGGCATTTCGAAGAAATCGCCGGCCATGAGCGCGGCCATGCCTGTGATGTCGGCAATGGAGAACCGGTCGCCGGCAACAAACGGCCGGCCGTCGGCCATCTCGCCGTCGAGCCAGGCCCATGCTTTCGGCACGGCTTTACGCTGTGTCTCTGCAAAAGCCGGGACCTGATCGACCTTGTCGGCAAAAAACGGCGCCACGTGCCGCGCGACATTGCCAATCGTCGTCATGAGCTGAATTTCCATGCGGCGATTCCACATTTCGATCCGGGCCTGATCTGTGGCGTTGGTACCCATCAATGGCGGCTCGGGATGCAGGGTCTCGAAGTAACGGCAGATCGCCACGCATTCGGTGATCAGCGTACCGTCATCGAGTTCGAGCACCGGCGTTTCGCCGAGAGAATTGATCTTCAGGAAATCCGGGGTCCGGCTTTCGCCCTCCAGAATGTCGACGTCGACATGGGGAACATCGAGCCCCTTCTCGGCAAGAAAGATGCGGACCCGTCTCGGGCTCGGGGCGGCTGCGTTGTAGAATTTCATTTTCGCCTCCATCGCGAATGTCTGATTTCAGGATCATGACGTGCGCCCGGCCCTGAGCGGCTGGCGCATGGTCGCCTCAAGGACGGACCATCCCGGCCGCATCCGACACAGGCTTCAAATTTTCTTCGCATTCGGAAATTTTCTGCTGGAGAAAATGCCGTTCGGCCTCCGTCGGCTCGAGCTGCAGCGCCGATTCATAGGCGTCTTTAGCGTCGCCAAACCTTCGCAGCTCCTGCAGAAACCCGGCACGCGCGGCATGGAACCAGCGATAGTTCTCGAGATCACCGGCGAGCGGTTCGAGCATGTCGAGGGCGGCCGCCGGCCCTTCGATATTCGCGACGGCGGCGGCGTGGTTGAGCTTGACCACCGGCGTCGGCTCGAGGACGTAGAGAGCGGCATAAAGCTGCGCCAGTTCCTGCCAGTCGGCCTCGTCGGGCGCCTGCGCTCTCGCATGCACCGCTGCAATGGCAGCCTGGATCTGATAGGGGCCCGGCGCGCCGTGTCGCCACGCCTTTTCGAGCAGCGAATCCGCCTCGGCAATCATTTCATGATCCCAGAGGCTGCGGTCCTGCTCCTCAAGACGGACAATGTGGCCCTGGTCATCAAGCCGGGCACGCCGCCGCGAATGCTGAAACAGAAACAGAGCAAGCAAACCCATCATTTCACTCATGCCGGGGAACAGATTGAGCAGCAGGCGTGCGAGACGGATGGCCTCTTCGCAAAGCGGAAGCCTGATCTGGATGTCCCCGGAGCTTGCGGACCATCCCTCGTTGAACAGCAGATAGAGCATCACGGACACAGTCCGGAAGCGGTTCAGGCGCTCCTTCAGGTCGGGCGTTTCGAACGGAACGTCGGCACGGGCAACAGCGCGTTTCGCGCGCGTGATGCGTTGCTCCATCGTCTTCGGTTTCACGAGGAAGGCGGCGGCGATCTCGTCCACGGACATGCCGGTCACGATCCGCAGCGCCAATGCAAGCTGGTCCTGCGGAGTGAGGTTGGGGTGACAGCAGATGAACAGCAGACGCAGGACGTCGTCTCTCAGGCCGTCATTGTCGATGTGATCGATATAGCCGTCTTCCGGCGTTTCGACGGATTCCTCATCGGGAGGATTCGCCGCCGCCCTGTTCTTGCGCCGGATGATGTCCAGACCGGCATTGCGGCCGACGGTCAGCAGCCATGCCAGAGGATCGTTCGGTACGCCCTTTTCGGGCCAGGACTTCACCGCTCGCAGGCAACTGGTGGCAAAAGCCTCTTCGGCGAGGTCGAGATCACGCAGCTGTCGCGTCAGGGCGGCAATCGCCTTCGGACGGATGGCCGCAAACCGCGCTTCAAGCCATGTGTGATCGTTCATCTGTTCCGGTCAGTCGCCGAGAATGCCTCCGGCCCATGCAACCGGCCGGACCTCGAGCGTCGCATAGGGTGAAGAAAGCATTGAGGCATATTCGATCGCCGCCTCCAGATTCTCGCATTCCATAACGTAGAAGCCGAGAAACCGCTCCTTGGTCTCGGCGAAAGGACCGTCCAGCACGAGCGGCTTCTGCCCTGCTCCGGCCGAATGCCTCACAGTGACCGCATTGTTGATCGGCATGAGCTTGGCGGTTGCAAACTTGCCTTTCTCGGCCAGCTTTGCCTGCAGATCATGATGCGTGGCCAGTACGGCGTTCTTTGTTTCCTCGGTCATGCTGTCGAGATCGCAGTCATCGGAATAGATCAGGATTGCATAGTGCATTGTTCTTCTCCTTGGTCGGACGGGCTCCTTACCAGGACGACGGAGGGCATCGCATCCCGACAACTCGCTTGAAAAATATTTAGTCAACCACTGAGTTGATTTTTTCTCATCGGCGATATACTCAACCATATAGTTGACTGTCAAGACAAGAGCCTTGCCGATGCAAAACCTCGACACCGTGTTCTCCGCGCTCAGCGACGGAACCCGCCGTGCGATCGTTGCCCGTCTTGCCGACGGCGAGACATCGCTTTCAGACCTGGCCGAACCATTCAACATGTCCCAGACCGCCGTTTCGAAACACGTGCGGATTCTGTGCGACGCCGGCCTCGTCCAGCTTGAGAAGCGGGGGCGCACCCGGCATTGCCGGCTCAATGCAGCACCCATGAAAGACGCGGTCGATTGGCTCAACGGATACCACAAGTTCTGGACCGAGCGCTTCGATGCGCTGGCAAGACACCTGGCAAACGACAAGGAGGAGTCCTGATGTACCTTCAGACCGAACCCGGATCGGAGCCGGTTGTCGTCGAGGGTCTGTTCAACGTCACACCGGAACGCATGTTCCGCGCATGGACGACGCCGGACGAAGTGATCAGGTGGTTCGGCCCGGCACCGAACTCACTTGTTGCTGCCGAGATCGATCTCAGGGTCGGCGGAAAGTGGCGCTTTGTGCTGGAGGACTCGCCGGAAAAGACGCGACAGATCGAAGGCGAATACCTGGAAGTCGAGGAGAACCGCAGGCTCGTCTTCAGCTGGACCTTCGTCACGCAAACAGCCGGCAACGAGCCCGAGATCACGCATCCGTCGAGAGTGTCGGTGACGTTCACAGCCGACGGGGCCGCGACCCGTATCGACCTCAAGCACGAGGCGATCCGCAGCGAAGACGGCCGCCTCGGTGTCGGCAGAGGCTGGGAAGCCTGCTTCACATCACTGCAAACGCTCTAACCACTCAGTATCGGACAGGAGAATGTCATGAGTTCCCCACACATCGTCTCACGCGAAGAATGGCTCGAAGCGCGCAAGGCGCTGCTGGCCGAAGAAAAGGCCTTTACCCGCCAGAAAGACAAGCTCTCGGCGAAGAGGCGCGAATTGCCATTGGTCAGAATCGATCAGGACTACCGCTTCAAAACAACCGAAGGCGAAAAGAGCCTGGGCGACCTGTTCGGATCAAAGAGCCAGCTGATCGTCGTTCACTTCATGTTCGGTGCGGACTGGCAGGAAGGATGTCCGAGCTGCTCGTTCTGGGCCGACACCTACAGCGGCACCAACGTTCATTTGGCGGCGCGCGACACCAGTCTCGCCGTCGTCTCCAACGCCCCGCTCGATGTCCTGCAGGCCTACAAGGCGCGCATGGGATGGGATTTTGACTGGGTGTCCGCGGAAGGCTCCAGCTTCAGCTCTGATTTCGGCGTCACGTTCCTCGATGACGAGTCGCGCGCAAACCCGGAAGGCTACAATTTCGACAAGCTGCCGTATGGCGACGAGAATCCCGGCGTCAGCGTGTTTTCAAAGCTTGACGACGGCACGATCTGCCACAGCTACTCGGCCTACGGCCGCGGCATGGAAATCTTCAACGGCACGTATCATCTGCTCGACATGACACCCAAGGGGCGTGATGAAGACAACCTGTCGTTCACCATGGAATGGGTGCGGCGCAGGGATCAATACGAGGGCTGAACGGCGCGTTGACCGGGCCCGCCCGCCATGCAACCAATGCTGTGACGCGCATTCAGCGAAACGGCGGAGGGTATGGCCCAGAATCCTTTTCTCGTTGCAGGCGGTGGCATTGGCGGGCTCGCCGCCGCTCTCAGCCTGGCGAACGCGGGCAAGCCGGTTGTCGTCCTTGAACGGGCCGCCGAACTCGGCGAGATCGGTGCCGGCATCCAGATCGCGCCGAATGCGTTTCACTCCTTTGACGCGCTCCGCGTCGGCGACGAGGCGCGGGCCTGCGCGGTCTATGTCGACAAGCTCCGGCTGATGGACGCGGTGGGCGGCGAGGAGATCTGCCATATTCCGCTCGACGAGCCGTTCCGCGACTATTTCGGCAACCCCTACGCAGTCGTGCACCGTGCCGACCTTCACGGCGTCCTGCTCTCCGCCTGCCGCAGCAGCGATCTGATCGATCTGCGAACCGAGCATCGTGTCATGGCGTACCGCCAGGACGGCAATACGGCGACGGCCATCCTGCAGGATCGCGAACCGATCACGGGCACCGCCCTGATCGGCGCGGACGGACTCAACTCGGACATCCGCGCCCAGCTGATCGACGACGGACTCCCGCGCGTCTCGGGCCACACGACCTACCGCTCGGTGATCCCCACCGAACGGATGCCCGAGGATCTGCGCTGGAATGCGGCAACGCTCTGGGCCGGGCCCAAGTGCCACATCGTCCACTACCCGCTCAAGGGCTGGAAGGTTTTCAATCTCGTCGTCACCTACCACAACGATGTCGAGGAAGCGGTTGCCGGCAAGCCTGTCAGCAAGGACGAGGTCCGGGAGGGCTTCGAACATATCCATCCCCGTGCCCAGCAGATCATCGAGCACGGCGAGGACTGGAAGCTCTGGGTTCTTTGCGACCGGGATCCGGTCGAGAACTGGGTCGACGGGAGGGTTACCCTGCTCGGCGACGCGGCCCATCCCATGCTGCAGTATTTCGCCCAAGGCGCCTGCATGGCGCTGGAAGACGCCGTGTGCCTCGGGCATATGGTCGGAACGTACGACGACCTTGAGACCGCGCTTGAAAGGTATCGCGCTCAGCGGTTTGTCCGGACGGCGCGCGTGCAACTGGGGTCGCGGCTGATCGGCGACCACATCTACCACCCTTCCGGTGGCCGCGCCGCGCTGCGCAATGCCGTCATGTCAGCGAAATCACCGGAGCAGTGGTTCGAGACCCTGGCCTGGCTTTACGGCGGCACCGGACTAGACGCGACCTGAGCAAGGTTGACCGAATTCCATTCTTGCCAGCGGTCACGGTGTGATTGACACTGGACGTACGCTCGCACATTTGCGGGCCGGCATCAGGGAGGGCTCCATGACCGGATCCGGAATTGACGTCAAACCGCTGACCCCGGCCATCGGCGCGGAGATATCGGGCATCGACCTGGGAGCGCCGCTCGATGCGGCAATCGCGGACGAGATCTATCAGGCGCTGCTCGACCACCTCGTGATCTTCTTTCGCGACCAGGACATTGCACCGGAAAACCATCTCGCCTTCGCATCCTCCTTCGGCGAGCTCGATGCCCCGCATCCGGTCTACGCCCACGTTCCGGGCTTCGAACGGATCGTGATGCTGGCCAACGATGCCGATAATCCTCCGGATACCGACGGCTGGCACACCGACCTCACTTTCAAGCCGGAGCCCCCGTTCGCGTCGATCCTGATTGCCCGCGACGTACCCGAGACCGGCGGCGACACCCTTTGGGCGAGCATGTATGCCGCCTATGACGCGCTACCCGAGGACATGAAGGCGCTTCTCGAACCGCTCAGCGCGGTGCACGACATGGGCGACTTCCGCAACAATTTCACCATCGGAGAGACGTCCGGCGACCGCCTGCTCGACGCGACGCAGCGGTTCGGCTGCGCGATCCACAAGGTCGTTCAAACTCATCCTGTCACAGGCCGCAGGTTTCTCTATGTCAACGAGGGGTTCACCGTTCACATCATCGGCCAGACCGCACGGGAAAGCCGTCGCCTGCTCAACTACCTGCTCGACCATGTCAACCGCCCGGAATACCAGGTGCGCTTCAAATGGCGGGCCGGGTCGATGGCCATGTGGGACAACCGCTGCACGCAGCACTACGCGGTCGGCGACTACATGCCTGCCTATCGGTGCATGCACCGCATCACGGTCATCCAGGATCGGCGGGCTTTGGAGAGCGATCCCGGGCGGATAGCGGCAGCGGAATAAATACTTCAGCTTACTGAAGCCGCGGTGATCCCGGCGATCCGGCCCAGCGCGACGGCCGTCAGGAGGCCGTTTCCGGAAAGGTAGCCGGAGACATCAGGCCCTGAGACGCCGCAGGCCGCCCCGCCTCCGGCAAAGAGATTGGGAAGAGCGGTGCCGTCAGGGCGCAGAACCCGCGCCTGCCGGTCTATCATCAGCCCACCCTGGGTATGGAACAACGCACCGGTCACCCTGACCGCATGGTAGGGCGGTGTCAGCGCCGGCTTCGACGTGAAGTCACGCCCGAAGGGATCAAGTTCCCCGCCATTTGCCATGGCCTCGCATTGGGCAAGCGTTTTCTGCAGGGCATCTGCCGGCAGCCCCGTGAGTTCCGCGAGTTCGCCGGCATCCTTGCCGGTCCGTACCGCCCCCATCTCGTATGCCGTCCGGTAGTCCTCGAACTGCGCGGCGATGTCGTGCAGGCGGCAGTCGAAGATATTCCAGGCGACGCCGTCGGGCTGACCGATGACATGGACCGCCTGCTCCGAATAGCCGGCTTGTTCATTGGAGAAGCGCTCGCCCCTGGCGTTCACCTGGATACCACCCTCCATCATCATCGCCCAGGTGATGAGGATGCAGTGTGGATGGGCCACCGAACCATGCCCCTGGTATCCTGAAAGGTGGCGGGCTTGCGCTCCCAAAGCCAGGCCCCAGCGCACCGCGTCACCCTGGTTGCCCGGGTGCCCGAAGTAAATCGCGTCGGCCATTTCCGGGATGTGTTCGGCAACCATCTCCGGGTTCCCGCCATAGCCATTACAGGCAAGCACGAGAGCCCGGCAGCCGATGTTCTCCTGTGAACCGTCGGGACGCGAGACACGAACACCTCTCACCTCTTCACCCGCCACATAGAGGGCAGTGACATGCGCATCGATCGCGAGAGGGACGCTCGCTGCCTCGGCAGCTGTTACAAAACCGGCCATCAGGGCAGCGCCGGTCCGGTCCGGGACGGCGTGCATACGGTGCCGGCAGTGACCCGGATAAAGGAAATCATCGAGCACGATCCATTCCATGCCGTGCTCGTCCGCCAGCCACTCCAGTGTCGGCGCGGACGCGGCCGCGACGCAGTCGACAATCTGCTGAGCGGCCCTGCCGTGTGCCTTGCGCTGGATATCGTCGGCGAGCAGAGCGGCGGAGTCCTCGATCCCCTGGGCAGCCTGAAACCGCGTTGGTGCTGCAGGGATGAAACCTGACGAGAGCGCCGTCGATCCCGACGGGCTCGGATCCCGTTCGAGAACAAGTACATCGGCGCCGTTGTCTGTGGCGGCAAGTGCCGCGACAAGCCCGCAGGCCCCTGCCCCGATGATCAGGACCTGGCTTTCGGCCTCGAAATGCACGCCCGACGCATCAAGGATCTCACTCATGACGACTTCAGGAGTCCGACCGCATCGCCGCAGGATATGACGGTCGCCACAGTCGAAAGATCGGCAATTGCGGTGCGATGAGTCTCGTCGGAGAAAGCGCCGCACCCGTCTTCCAGAACGAATGTGTGAAAGTCCCGGACATGGGCGTCACGGACCGTGGACGCAACACCGCCATTGGTGACGATACCGGCGACCATCAGCGATTCGACGCCGGCGCGGCGCAACACCCATTCCATGCGCGTCATGTAAAACGCCGAATAGGCGACCTTCTCGACCGTGATGTCGGCGGGCTGCAGTTCGTCGACGAGCTGGTGGCCCCAGGCGCCGGGCGCGAAATCGCCCTTGCCCAGAAACGGCCGGAGCTCGCGCAGATGCTCGGAGATGAACGGTTCACCGTCCTTGCCGGGCACGAGGGTGAACTGGGTCGAGACAACCCAACCGCCGCCTGCGCGCACAGCGTCCGCAACCGGCTTGACCACGGTCGGCAGACCGGCAATCCGTTCGGCAGTCTGCCCCGCCCGGCCATAGGCGCCTTCAGGATGCAGGAAGTCGTTCTGCAGATCGACAATCAGCAACGCCGTCGATGCGGGTGTGAGCTGATGAGCGGTCATGGCGTCTCCTGCCTGGTCATGATCAGATTGCCGTGGGCATCAACACGGGCCCTCAGTCCCGGGTCGATGAAGATCGTGGTATCGGACTGCTCCGCGAGTGCGGGACCCGCGATCTCAGCGTCAACGGGCAGATCAAGCCGTTCATAGACCGTTGCTTTGTGCCAGCCGCCGTCCGCCCAAACCCGCCGCCTGCCCAATACGCAGTCTTCGACCGTCCTCTCCGAGGACGGGGCGAGAACCGAGAGATCGAATTTCGGCCGGCGCCCCACCACGGCAACCCGAAGGTTCATGACTCGTATCGGAATGCCCTCCAGGAGCCGACCGTACGCGTTCCGGTAGGCCGTTTCAAAGGCTTCCCGGATGATGGGCCCTGTCAGCCCCGCCTCAGGGATAGAGATCGGCACAGCCACCGTGTGTGTCTGCCCAAGGTAGAGCATGTCCAGTTCATAGAACCTGTCGATCCGGTCAATCTTCGCGCGCGACTGATCAAGGGTGTCTGCAGCCCCGTCCGCGAGTCCCGTCATGCGCGCACCCAGCGCACCCGCATCGATTTCGTCCAGTAGACCGTTGACCGTCTGCACCACGTCATGACGCATGTCGGCCACGACGCAGCCCAGAGCGGAGGTGACGCCCGGATAGCGCGGCACGATGGCCGCCGCCAGGCCGATGTCATTCATCAGCGCGCCGGTGTGCAGGGCACCGCCGCCGCCGAAGGGCATCGCGGCAAAGCGCTTCGGATCGTGCCCGCGTTCGATGGAGATCAGGCGGATCGCACCGGCCATCTTGGCATTGGCAACACGGATGACCGCCTCCGCGGCCTCCATCGTGCCGAGACCCAGCGGCCCGCCGACATGCCGGTCGATGGCCGCCTTCGCGCCCGCGACATCGAGACGCTCCAGCTTGCCGCCGATGGGGCGGTCCGGGTTGATCCGGCCGAGCACGACATTGGCGTCCGTCACAGTCGGGCGATCGTTGCCGAGTCCGTAGGCAACGGGTCCCGGATCGGATCCGGCACTCTCCGGTCCGACCTCGAGCAGTCCGCCCTCGTCGATATGGGCGATGGAGCCGCCGCCCGCGCCGATCGTCGTGATCTCGATCATGGGTGTGCGCACGACCATGCCGAAGTCGATCTGCGTCTGGGCTGCAAGCGCACTGGCGCCATCGGCGACAAGCGAGACATCGAAGGACGTACCGCCCATGTCGCAGGTGATGACGTTCTCGAAGCCGGCGGCTTCCGCAATCGTCTGGGCGGCGATCACGCCGGCCGCGGGACCAGAGAGCGCGGTACGGACCGGCAGGCTTTTCGCCATCTCGACGTCCATCACGCCGCCGTTCGACTGGACGATCAGGATGTCGCCACCACTGCCCTTGTCGCGCAGACCGGTCTGCAGCCTGTCCAGATAGCGAGCAACGACCGGTTGCAGATAGGCGTTGAGCGTGGCGGTCGAGCAGCGCTCGAACTCGCGGATTTCTGGAAGTATCTCTGTCGCCGCCGTGACGTAAGGATTGGGCCAGATCTCGCGGACCGCGGCCGCTGCATGGCTCTCGTTTTCCGGATTGGCGTAGCCGTTGACGAAGAAGACGCAGACCGCGTCGCAACCCTGCTCGAGTAGCGTCCCTGCAGCGCTCCTCACCTCTTCGAGGTCGACCGGCTGGCGGACCGTTCCGTCGGCCAGAGTGCGTTCCGTCACCTCCAGGCGCAAGTTGCGAGGAACGACGGGCTCGAACATGCCCCAGAGCCCCCAGGTCGTCGGCCGGTCGCGGCGGCGCATCTCCAGCACGTCCCGTAATCCCGCGGTGGTGATGATGCCCGTGCGCGCGCCCTTGCGCTCAAGCAGCGCATTTGTGCCGACGGTGGTGCCGTGGACGACCGTCGCGATCTCGGCGAATGTACCGACCCCTTCCGAGATTCCGTTCACGAAACCCTGCGACTGATCCTGCGGCGTCGAGGGAACCTTGGCGACCATAACGGCATCGGTCTCTTCATCCAGAACGAAGACGTCCGTGAACGTGCCGCCGACGTCGACGCCAATGACCTTGCTGCCGGTCATGACGGTTCCCGCGTAACGTAACCGAGGTCCAGGTCGCGTGCCTGTGCCTCTGCGCTGCGCTTGTCGGCAGGCCCATAGCCGCCGCCGCCCGGTGTTTCGAGCCGCACCTTCTGGCCCCGTTTCAGCTTTATCCCGACCATCTTGGAGATGAGCGGCGGCGTTTCCTCGCCATCGTCCGTCTCGAACGTGAACCGGTTCATTGCCCCGGGCTCACCGCCCGCCACACCGGCAGGCGGATACTTGCCGCGCTCCCCGAACAGGAACGCATCGGCCTTTTCTTCCAATAGCTCGATTTCATAGATGGCCCCGAGGCCACCGCGGTGTTGTCCGTCTCCGCCGGAATCCGGGCGCAGCGCCCACTGGGTGAACATCACGGGATAGGCCGCTTCGAGAATCTCAAGTGGAGGGATCGTGGCCGTCGAGATGGGTGCGTTGCCGTGGTTGAGGCCGTCGCCCAGGGGATGGCCGCCATGCCCCCCGCCGAAGAAAGAGAACATGACCCAGCGCCGCCCGTCCTGCCTGTGCCCGGCCAGCGACAGCGCGTTGATGGTGCCGTAGGCACAGCCGTTCGAGCGATCGGGGGCGATCTGCGCGATCACCTGGAACACGACATCGATGAGCCGCAGGATGGTTTCCGTGTAACCGCCAACCGGCTTCGGCGCCGTTACCGAAAGCAGCGAGTCGTCGGAAATCTCGAAGCGCACGGGTTCCAGCACACCGGCATTGGCGGGAACGTCGCCGAAGACGTGCTTGAGGGCCACGTAACAGGCCGCGACCGTGGTGGACCTGGAAATGTTGACGGGGCCCTGGCAGGCCGGCGACGAGCGCGAGAAATCCATCACCATGGTCTCGCCGTCGATCGTGAGATCGAGTGCGACCTTCAGCGGCTCGTCGGTGATGCCGTCATTGTCGAGATAGTCCTCCGCCGACACGGTGCCGTCCGGCAGGTCACGGATATGCGCGCGCATCAGCTTCGACGCCCGCTCACGCAGCGTGACCAGCGCTTCCGCCACCGTGTCGTCGCCGAATTCGTCGAGCAGCGCCTCCAGCCTCCGGACACCAAGATCAAGGGCGTTGATCTGGCCGTTAAGGTCACCGTAGAGCGAACCCGGAAGGCGCGAGTTGGCGGACAGGATGTCGACGATGTCCTGGCGCAGTTCACTGCGCTCGAACAGCTTC
The DNA here is from genome assembly GCA_965198845.1 of Hyphomicrobiales bacterium. Classification (GTDB taxonomy): domain Bacteria; phylum Pseudomonadota; class Alphaproteobacteria; order Rhizobiales; family JAJFHC01; genus CBDAQD01. Next base: position 1,681,991 of record CBDAQD010000002.1, on the reverse strand, counting down.
ACCGGCGGGATGAGCATGCCCTCCTGAAAACACTCGGTCGCGGCCGGGTTGTAATTGCCCGGAACGTTGCCGCCGACATCATGCCAGTGACCGACCGAAGCGAGATAGCAGAACACTTCGCCGTCGCGAAATACCGGGCGGACGAGCCGGAAGTCCGACAGATGCGTACCGCCGTCGTAAGGGTCGTTGAAGATGTAGACGTCGCCATCGGCGAGATCGCCGTCGCGCGCCGCCTTGTCGATCACCGCCTTGACCGCGAAGGCCATGACGCCGACGAAGATCGGCAGTCCGGACTTGCCCTGGACCAGCGTGTCGCCGCTTTCCGCGTCGTAGAGCCCGTGCGACGCGTCATGGGCCTCCGCGATGATCGGGTTGAAGGCCGAGCGGAAAAGCGTCGCGTCCATCTCGTCGGCGATCTGCTCGAGCCTGCCCTTGAGGATGGCGAGGGTGACGGGATCGATCATGTCTCTTCCGGATCCTCTTTCTCGTACCGGCGCCCGAGCTCCAGCAGATCCTCCGTCCCGATGATCTTATTGATCCCGGAGAAATCGACCATCCGGTCGCGGAAGGCCGCGTTCGAGCCGGTGCCCAGAAGGCTGTCGAAATAGTCGCGGGCATTGCGCGCCTGGGCACGGACAAGCCCGCCCGGGAAGATGACGATGCGATAGCCGATCTCCTGTAGCTCGGATGCGCTCATGGGCGGCGTCTTCCCGCCCTCGACCATGTTCGCCATGAGCGGAACCTTCGACCCGAAGCGCGTCACGATCGCCTCGATGTCTTCACGCGACTGCGGGGCCTCGACAAAAAGAACATCCGCACCTGCCTCGACGTAGGCTTCGGCACGGTCTAACGCCGCTTCGAAACCGTCGACCGCGATGGCGTCCGTACGAGCGATGATCAGCGTTTCGCCGCCCGCGCGCGCATCGCAGGCCGCCTCAATCTTGCCGCACATCTCACCGGTCGAAATGAGCACCTTGCCGTCGAGGTGCCCGCACCGCTTCGGAAAGGCCTGGTCCTCCAGCTGGATCGCGGAGGCCCCGGCCCGTTCGAATGTGCGGATGGTCCGCTGCACGTTGAGGGCATTGCCGTAGCCGTTGTCCGCGTCGACGATGACGGGGACTTTGACACGATCCGCCACCAGCGCCAGCACGTCCGCCACCTCGGTCATCGTGACAAGACCGATATCGGAACGCCCGAACCGCGTATAGGCGATGCTGGCTCCGGACAGGTAGACCGCTTCGGCGCCCGCCTGTTCGGCGATAAGCGCGGAAAGCCCGTCGTAAACGCCGGGGGTCAGCAATATGTCGCGGGAGGCGAGCCGCGCTTTCAATCCGTGATCGGCGGTCATGATGCGGCGGCCTCCCCTTTCAGCTTCTTTTCCAGATGCGGGACCAGCCCGCCGTCATGGATCATGGCGAGCAGAAAATCGGGCAGCGGCTCGCAGGCGATGACCTCCCCGGACTCGACTATCGTCAGTGCGGCGCCATCGACATCCATGGACACCTCCTGTCCGGCACGTACCCCATCGAGCGCGTCCGACACAAACACCGGCAACCCGAGATTGATCGCGTTCCTGTAGAAAATTCCAGCGAAGGACCTCGCGACGACTGCGGTCACGCCAAGCACCTTGAGCGCCTGGGCGGCCTGCTCGCGAGACGACCCGACGCCGAAGTTTTTGCCCGCCACGAGAACATCGCCCGGCCTGACATTCGGGGCAAAATCCGGATCGACCGCCTCCAGGCAGTGGCGCGCGAGTTCCTCGACCGGTCCCTTCATGTACTGACCGGGGGCCAGCACATCGGTGTCGATGTCGTCGCCGAAGGCCCAGGCTCGTCCGGTCGGGCTCATGTCGTGCCTCCCGCGAAGATATCACGCGGATCGGCAATGCGGCCGGCAACCGCCGAGGCTGCGACGGTATAGGGCGATCCGAGATAGACCTGGGACGACGAGGCGCCCATGCGGCCTTTGAAGTTGCGCGCGGTCGAGGAAATGCAGGTGACGTCTTCGCCGAGGCGGTCGGCGCCGTAGCCCGCGCAGATGCCGCACGCGTTGGGTAGAACCCGGGCGCCGGCATCTTCGAACACGGCCATGATGCCTTCCGACGCCGCTGTTTCCTGGTCCCGGCGCGACGCCGGTGCCACCAGCAGTTCGACACCCGGGGCGAGCTTGCGTCCCTTGAGGACGGATGCCGCCATGCGCAGGTCATCGAGCTTGGCACCGGTACAGGCGCCGATATAGGCCATGTCGACCTCCACCTGTTCGCTCCGGGAGATGTCGACGGCATTCGCCGGAGAGTGCGGCGCGGCGACCTGAGGTTCGAGGTCCGACGCGTCAAATTGATGCCGCGCCAGCAGCAGCGCGGCCGGGTCCGTCTGCCAATCCTTAATATCCTTGTCGTTTAGCACTGTGCCGGTCGACGCCAGATACTCCGCCGTTATCCCGTCCGGCGCGATCAGCCCGACCTGGCCGCCCAGTTCCGCCGTCATGTTGGCGAGTGTCATGCGCTCCTGCATGGAGAGAGCCGCAATGGCCTCGCCCGAATACTGCACGGCCTGATACTGCCCGCCGTCCATGCCGAAGCGACCGCACAGGAAGAGCATGATGTCCTTGGCCGTCACGTGCGGCCCCAGCCGACCGGTCCACTCCATCAGAATGGTCTCGGGCACTTTCAACCAGATTTCGCCGGTCGCGAGCACACCGGCCATCTCGGTCGCGCCGATCCCGAACATGTATGCCCCGAACGCGCCTCCCGTCGGGGAATGACTGTCCCCGCCAACCACGAACATGCCGGGCTTGAGATGCCCCTTCTCCGGCAGAACCACATGGCAGATGCCGAGCTGGTCATAGAATGCCCGCACGCCCTGCGCCACAACCCATTCACGGGTGAGTGCCTGGATCGCTCTGGTTTCGTCGTCGTGCACGGGTACGTAATGATCGGTCGCCACAACCACACGGTCCGGGTCCCAGACACCGACGCCCAGACGGTCGAGGATCGGCTTGACGCGGCGCGGCCCTCCGGAATCATGGATCATGGCAAGATCCACTTTCGCCGTGATCACCTCGCCCGGCGCAACCGTGTCCCGGCCCGAGGCCCTGGCGATGATCTTCTGTGCAAGGGTCGCCGCCATAATCACATCCCCAGGTAGGACCGGCGCAGGCCCTCGTCCTGCATCAGATCCGCAGCCTTGCCCTGCATGGCGACAACGCCGTTCTCAAGCACATACGCCCGATCCGCGATCTCGAGCGACTGAACCACGTTCTGTTCGACCAGGAAAATCGACAAGCCATCGGCATGCAACTGCTTGATAAGATTGAACATCTCTTCCACCAGCAGCGGCGAGAGGCCGAGCGACGGCTCATCGAGAATGAGCAGGCGCGGCTCGGCCATCAGGCCGCGCCCGATCGCCAGCATCTGCTGCTCGCCGCCGGAGAGTGTCCCGGCAAGCTGGCCGACGCGCTCGCCCAGCCGCGGAAAGATCGAGATCACCTTGTCCAGATTCTGCGCCCTGCGCGGCTTCGCCCTGCGGAACGCACCCATCTCGAGGTTCTCGCGCACCGACATGTTCGGAAATACGCGGCGGCCTTCGGGTACCTGGATGATGCCGAGGTCCACAATCGCTTCCGGCCGCGCACCGCCGATCGCCTGGCCGTCGAAGGAGATGGTACCGCTGACCGGACGGTAGATCCCGGACACGTTGTTGTTGAGCGTGGACTTGCCGGCGCCGTTCGACCCCAGGAGTGCAACGATCTCACCCTGCTCGATCGTCAGCGATACGCCGTGCAGGACTTCGACCTGGCCGTAGCCGGCGACTATCTCACGAACCTCAAGCATCAGCGCTGCCCGCGGCAATGCGCTCGGCGGCGCCATGGCCCAGATAGGCCTCGATGACCGTCGGATCTCTGGAGACCTCCTGCGGCGTGCCGTCCGCGATGATCGAACCATTGTTGAGCACATAGGTCCGGTCGGACAGGCTCATCACGGCCTGCATCACGTGTTCGATCAGAAGGATCGTGACACCGCCGTCGCGGATTGCCTTGATGCTCTCGACGATCTCGGCGATTTCCGAGGCATTGAGCCCGGCCATCACCTCGTCAAGCAGGAGCAGCTTAGGATCGGTCGCCAGCGCGCGGGCCAGCTCCAGCCGTTTGCGGCCGGCGACGGTAAGAGCGGAGGCAGGCTGATCGAGCATCGGCGTCATGCCCACACGGCCGGCAACATTCGCGGCGTGGGCAAGTGCCGCCTCGCGATCATGGATCCGGGCGTGGGCTCCGACGGCGATGTTTTCCCGAACGGTCAGATTGCCGAAGGGCTTCACGATCTGGAATGTGCGCACCATCCCGAGCGTGCAAATCTCGTGCGGCTTGAGACCGGTGATATCCCTGCCGTCAAAGTGAACGCTGCCTTCATCCGGCGTCAGGAAGCCGGACAGCAGCGCAAAGCATGTGGTCTTGCCGGCGCCGTTCGGGCCGATCAGGGAAACGATCTCACCCTTCTCGACGGTCAGACTCGCTTCGCGCACCGCAACCAGCCCGCCAAAGCGCTTGGTTATGCGGCGGGCCTCAAGCACGGACCTTCTCCCGCTTCAGCATCCGGCGCATCAGACCGACCAGGCCGTTCGGCAACAGGGCCAGGATCAGGATCAGCACGGCGCCGTAAACGATCAGGTCGAGGCCCGGCCGATCACCGATCACTGCGTGAGCGGCGAATTTCGAGACTTCGCCGAGGGTGTGGAGGAAGAACGACCCGACGAGCGGCCCGAAAATCGTCCCCATGCCACCAATGATCGGCATCACCAGCATCTCGACCGACTTGACCGGTCCGAAGGCGATGTTGGGGTCCATGAACAGGAACTTCTGGGCGTAGAACACGCCGCCTAGCGCGGTCAGGGCACCGGACATGCAGATCGCCTGCATCTTGACTCGGAACGCATTGACGCCGATCGCCTCAGCCGCATCCTCGTCCTCGCGGATGGCGACGAGCTGCGCCCCGAAGCGCGAGTTCTCGATCCAGTAGGCGACGAGCAGCGACAGGGCCGTGATGATCACGGCGCAGTAGTAGTATCCGGCGCCCGCGCCGAACTGGAGGGTCGCCAGAGCCTTCGACGGGTCCTGGTTGAGCGTGATGTAGATCCCCTGCCCGCCGTCGGTGATGACGTCCGCCGATGTGGCGAGGACACGAAAAGCCTCGGCGAAAGCCAGCGTGATCAGGGCGAAATACGACCCTCTCAGACCGTAGCGGAAACTGAGGAAGCCGATAAAGGCGCCGATCACGACGCCACCCAGCAGTGAAAACGGAATGGCGACCCACGGATTGAAACCGAGTTTGGCCTGCAGGATCACCTGAAGATAGGCGCCGACCCCGAAGAAGACGGCATGGCCGAATGAAAACTGACCGCCGTAACCGCCGAGAATGTTCCAGCCCTGGCCAAGAGCGGCAAGGAACAAGGTCAGCGTCAGAAAGTCGATCCAGAAGGTCGACGCGATGAACTGCGGCACCGCCGCGAACACCACGACGAAAAGACCGAACAGGAGCCAGAACCGGTTCTTCATCGTTACGCCCTCTGGCCGAACAGGCCGGTTGGCCGGAACAGCAGGATGAGAATGAAGATCAGGGAGATCCCGAGCTTGCCGAGACTTTCGCCGAAGAACAGGCCACCCAGAGATTCCGTCACGCCGATGATGAAGCCGCCGATCAGGGCACCGACAAAACTGCCCATGCCGCCAAGCACGACGACGGTGAAGGCGATCAGCACGAAGGTGTAGCCGATCTGCGGCGAAATCGGGAACGTGGGTGCGAGCAGGCAGGCAGCGGCTCCGAGGCACGCCGTCCCGATCCCGAAGCTGACGGCGAAGACGTGATCGACATTGATGCCGACCAGCCGCGCGCCCTGCCGTTCCTTGGCGACGGCACGGATGGCCTTGCCCGTATCGGTGCGGGCGATGAAGATCCAGAGTGCCAGGGTGATAGCGAGCGATGCCACGAAGGCCGCAATCTGCGGGATCACCAGATAGGTGATCCCCAGATCAATGCCGTCGATATCGTAAGGCACACGCACCACCCGCTCGTTGGCCGTGAAGATGAAAAGAGCGACGTTTTCAATGATGATCGATACGCCGAGCGTAACCAGAAGGATGATCTCGTCGCGGCCATGACTGGTCTGACCGATCACGGAACGCTGCAATCCGTACCCGAGGCAATAGGCGGCCGCGGCCACGATCGGCATCGCCAGGTAAGGATCCATGCCGGCCTGCGAATAGAGCAGCCACACACCGTACATGCACAGCATCAGGAGCGAGCCGTGCGCGAAATTGATGATGTGCAGCACGCCGTAGATCAGCGTGAGGCCCAGCGCGACCAGAGAATAGATCGAACCGGTCATCAGACCGTTGATCACCGAGGCCGCTATGATCGACGGATCATACATATGCCGGTCTTCTTATGAGGAACAGGAGAACAGCGGCGGGCCGCCCAGCCCGCCGCCGGTCGCTTCGATTTTTGATCAGGCCGGGCGCGGGAATGCCGCCTTGGCAGTCGCGAACTCGGCCGGTGCGATGACCTCGATCTCCTTGCCGAGGATCTGCGTATTCAGCGGCACGGCAGCCATGTTCTGGCCGTTGACGATCTTGGTCGGGCCGTACGGCATGATGTGGCCGTCCCATGTGCTGCCTGCGAGCGCCTCGGTGATCTTGGCGCGGTCGGCGGAGCCGGCGCGCTCAATGGCATCGACCACGAACATCATGGCGGTGTAGGCCAGGAACACCTCGTAATTGAAGAACTTGCCGCCGTCGCGCGTCGCCTTGCGGACTTCGAGCGCCTTCGGGTTCTTCGGGTTGAACCAGTGATTGCAGTCCATGATGTACTGGGCCGCGTCCGGGAACTCCTTCAGGAACTTGTACTGCGAGGCAGCTCCGCCGAGCACGGAGTAGATCGCCTTCGGCTCGACCCGCTGGCGCTGCATTGTGCGGGCGAGAAGGACATACTCATTGTAATAGTTCGAGGGGATCACGAGGTCCGGATTGGCGGCCTTGAGCTTGAGAACGATGTTGGAGAAGTCCCGGTTGGGCGATGGATGACCCAGTGTCTCGATGATCTCGAAGCCGGCGTCCTGCAGGCCGTTGGTCATCAGCTTGGCGATACCGGTGCCGAACGGCGTGGAATTCTCGTGAACGATGGCGACGGTCTTTACCGGGTTGCCGGCCGCCTTGTTCAGCTCGATGAGGCTGGACACGCCCTGTTTCGCGATCACGCCGAAGCCCGGACCGAAGCGGAATGTATTGGTCAGGCCGCGGCTTACGATCTTGTCGGAGACACCGACGTCGACGACGTGCGGGATACCGTGCTTGGCGGCTTCCTGGGTGGTTGCCGTGGAGATGCCCGACGAATAGGCACCGACGATGGCGGCAACGCCCGCTTCCTGCATCTTGGTGACTTCCTGGGCGCCGACCTCGGCCTTCGACTGCGCGTCTCCCAGAAGCGCTTCGAGCTTTGCGCCGCCCAAGGACTTGATACCGCCCGCCTTGTTGACTTCATCGATCGCGAGTTGGGCACCGAAACGGCACTGGCTGCCTGAGAACTGCAGGAAGCCGGTCACGGGATGAATCAGGCCGATCTTGATGGCATCGGCTGCGCGGGCGATATGCGGGAAGCCCATTGTGGCGGTCGCTGCCACAGCCGCGGTCCCCGCGACGAACTTGCGACGGTCGAGATGAGACATCTTCTTGTCAGTCATGGCTGATTTTCTCCCTGTCATGATCTTCATTTGATGGGCTGATTGGGGTGTCGTCCCCGGACATGGTGCCGTTGGCAACCGGCGACCAGCTGTTAGCGCCGTTGTTGCTGACCCGGTTGAGCAGCACCTCGTAGTGATAGCGATCCGGCCGGTAGAGGGCCTGAATGTATTCGACCGCACGTCCGTCCTGATCGTAGACGACGCGGCGAACTTCCAGCAGCGGCGCCCCGACATCCACTTCAAGTGCGGCGGCGATCGTCGTATCGGCCACCGTTGCGGAAATGATCTGGCGCGCGGAACTCACCGCGACGCCGTTGCGCTCAAGCAATGTGAGCAGCGGCAGGCGTGCCATGTCCCCGGCGCCGAACGCCCGGCCGATGTCTTCCGGAATATGGGTCACGAGATAAGAGAACGTGTTGCCGTCCTGACTGCGCACACGGACGGCTCTCTGGACGACCGCGCCTTCCGGCAACGCGAGTGCCGCGGCCACTTCCGCATTTGCTTCGACATAGCCGAAGTCCAGAACGCGGGCCTGGGTCTCGCGGCCCATGACCGACATGTTCTCCAGCCAGCCTTCGACGGACGCGCTGATCCGCGGCGGCGGTGGCCGGGAAACGACCCGCGTGCCCCTGCCCCGTTCGCGCACAACCAGGCCGGCATCCGCCAGATCGTTCAGGGCCCGCTTCGCCGTGATGCGCGATACAGCGAATTCCGCGGCGATCTCGTTTTCCGACGGCAGGAAGGCGCCGACAGCAAGCTCGCCGGACTGGATCTTGGCCTTGAGGACGACAAAAATCTGATGATAGAGCGGTGACTTGAGCCCGGGATCAATCGAGACCGCCGCCCCGCCGCCAGGATGCGCGGTGGCTGTGTGGTCTTTTCCCATGACCTGCGTGCGATCCACGCGTCGACTCCCCTGTCTTCTGCTCTTGTTCTCGGGTCGCTTGCTTCGCCCAAGTTGGCTTAATAGTATACCAACATACTATTATGTCCAGTGAGAACACGGTGCGGAGGGTGTCATGCCGGTCATTACGGTCACACTGATCGAGGGATATGACGAAGAAACACGGCGCAGATTGTCGGAAAACCTGACTGATGCGACACGATCCGTGATCGCCGCGCCTCTGGATGGCGTCACGGTTATCGTCAATGAAGTCGCAGCGGCAAGCTACATGCGCGGCCGCCAGGGTCGAACGCCAGGAGCTCCCCTGCCCGCGCCGGAAGAGGTGGTGCGGGGATTTCTAAGCGCCATGGAGGCCCGCGATCTCGAAACCGCGAAAGGCTTCCTCGCCGACGGGTTCACGATGACCTTTCCGGGTGGAGCGACCTTTTCATTGCCCGAGGAACTGGTCGCATGGGCCAAAGACCGATACCGCTCCGTCGCCAAGACCTATGAGCACTTCGATACGACCGTGTCAGGCGATGGAGCCATCGTCTACTGCTTCGGGACGCTGAACGGCGAGTGGCTCGACGGAACGGCGTTTTCGGGGATCCGGTTCATCGACCGCTTCGTTGTGGCCGACGGCAAGCTGGTCGACCAGAAGGTCTGGAACGATCTGGCGGAAGTCGCGGCGAACCGACCGACATGAAGCAACGGGAGACGGGCGCCAACACCCGCCTCCTGTCTTGTGGTTCTACTTATGCTTGCCTGGGTTAGGCAGCCTGCCTTGACGCGGCACCGCCGTTGCCGGCCCGGTTCAGGAACGACCGGTTGACGGGGCTGTGCGGCTTGAGCGCCAGGCGCTCGTTTGCCAGGCCTTCCGCCAGATCGGTGAGACCGCCGCGAACGGCCGCCTCGGTCAGCGTCCAGTCGATGATGTCACGCTGGGCGTGGCTGCCGCCAAACCCGTTGACTATGAAGCGGCCGCGGTGGAGCGCTTCAGCGGCAGTCTGGTAGTCGCCGCGCCAGAAGGCGGCAAAACCTTCGACAAGCGGCAGTCCGGTGTTGCGCGCCCAACCCGCGGCCTCGGCCTGATCGGCCGTGTTGCCACGATAGGCGGCCACGATCCGGTCGACCTCGGCATCACGTCCCGACCCCAGATAGGACATTACGGCGTGCCAGTCGTTGAACGGGTAGAGCTTGCCGTCCGCGTGCTGGTCCCAGGTCCGGGAAAGCTCCTGCCAGCGGTCGCCGACATCGTGTCCCGACAGGTGAAGCCGCCACAGCAGCGCGGACGCATCGACAAGGTCAAGCGCCACTTCGCTGCGCCCTTCCCGGATCGGCCCGTCATAGAGCGAAAGGACCTGATCGACCTGGCCGAGATCCAGATGGTAGAGCGCCCGGTGCCACCAGTTGTGGACCTTGAAGAAGTTGTCATCGCCCGACCAGTGCGGTTCGCGGGCAATCATCCAGCCGATACCATCTTCGGCGCGGCCCTGCATCTCCATGACGTGAGCGACGGCATGGTGTGCCCAGCAGTCGAGCGGCTGGAGATCGATCGCAGTCCGCCCGGCGTCTTCGGCCCTGGCATAGTCTCCCGATTCCTCAAGCCCGAAGGACTGCATGCCCAGCACGATCGAATACCCTGGGACATCCTGCGACCAGTTCGGCAACGCTCTGGCGATCCGGTCGCGCATATCCCGCGCGTTGGCACGGTAGAAGTCCATCAGATGGCCGGACTGCAGGGCCACGAGGTCGCGCGGAAAGCGCATATTGTGATGATCGAGCGCGACGGCTGCCTTCGTCCAGTTGCCGTCCAGCAAGTGGTCGAGAGCAGTGATGTTTGAAGATTCGCGCTCGTTCAGCGTCAGGGTCTTGGTGTGGGCGACAATGTTCTTTGCTTCCGCGGTAGCCTCCGGCTCGGTGGCGAGGCCGAAAAGGTATGCCTTCAGTATGTAAGCCATGGCGAATTCCGGTGCTGCCTCGATGGCTCCATCGACGCTCGCAACCGGGTCGCCGCGGTAGATATTGAATTCTGCAACGGCTTCGTCGAACAGTTCGACGGCCTCGGCCGTCGCTCCCGACAGGGTGTTTCCCTGGCGATCGGTCAACATTGTTCGTCTCCTCTGTGTTTCTGGCGATTGGGGATTGTCATCGCTCTCAGACAGATCTTCCGGTCACAGGCAACGGCCGCAACCGTATCCTCGCCGGCAGTTCTGCAGACATCGATCCGCAGCGATCCGTCTCAGTCCGTTCCTCGATGCTCTTCTGAGGCCCTTTCTACGGACCTTTTCCGGGGGATCCGCTTCCGTTTGCAGCGTGTATTTTCCCGAGCCGGCGCTATCCCGGCCCCCGCCATATGGGGCGTGAGGTTGCGCCTCACAACGTTGTGACCGAAATTTTTTTTGAACTCTCTGACCCTACGCGCCCGAATAACCGGCGGATTCGTGGCTCGCCGGGCCCTCGGACCGGACCTGTTGAGGTTCCAGCCAACCACGGTAATGAGCAAGGGTTCCGAACACGGGCAGGCTCAGCTTCACGTCGAAACGAAACCGCTTCCGGTCATCCTCGTACTCCCGCGCTTGCGAGCGGGGCGCCAGGAAGGCCGGCAGTTTCACGCCGGCGACCGACCAGGACCTGATCGGCATGGTGATGCCGGAGCGGTCACCGGTTATGCCGATCTCGAAAACGAAGGGGTCGAATGTTTCAGTGAATCTGCCATCGTGAGCGACGCGGAGCCGTGATGAGAATCGCCGTCCGTCAAAGTTCCGCGTCCAGGTCTCGACCGGCACTGCGTTGGCTTCACTATCCAGCTCGCGGTCGACCGTGACACAGACCGGTACGGACCGGCCGGCCGCAGGGAAGCCGAAAAGGCGCGAGAAAAACCACGCCACCAAACCGTTTCCGGTATCGATGTCGGCTTTGCCGCGCCACACCGGTTCGCCGGACTGGTCGTGAAAGGCCCGGAGCGCGGGCGGCAGGTCATCGAAATTCTGACGTCCGATCGCTCGGCCGATGGCACCGTCTTCGGCGTCAAAGCGGTCGACCGTCGTGGAAACCCCATGCGGCTCCATCTCGGATTCAATCTGCGCAAGGGTCAGGCAATCGCCGGTCAAGTTCGCACCCTGCCCGATTTCGCCGTTGAGAAGCGCCCGAATGGCGGCCGCCGCCGGCAGGACGGGAACGAACAGACCGTCACCCTCTACGGCAAGGAGAGACCAACGCTGGCGCCTGAGCGCCCCGTCATCCGCAAGTCCTGTCACATCGACCACCATCCCGCCGCGGTCGGATGTGGTCAGCCGCGTCACCTTTCGCGATGCGAGCAGTAACGGGACCAGGAATCCGAGATCGGGGATGACACCGGCGCGGCGGAGACGGGCCAGGAACGCGATACCAAATTGTTCCAGGCGGGATTCAAGCCCGGCGTAAAGCATGACGCGAGAGGCAACGTTGTGCCGTGGTCCCAGGAGTTCCGCATCGATCGTTTCAACCGGAGCAACCCTTCGCGTTCCCAGCCCAGGCACCACTATCTTTTTGGAACCGTTCCAGCCGGAGGTACTGGACAACTGCCCTTCCTGCCATACCGGAATGTCAACTCCGGCATAGCTGAGGATGCCTTCTACAGCGGATCTCCCGACTTCGCTCCTGCCGCCGGGCGTGATGCAGATATCGATGGTGTCGATGCGGCGCAGGCCGGTCGACAGGTCATTGACGACAGCAGACGACAGGGCCGGTGTCGAGCTTGCTCCGGCGAGGCCGGATACGCCGTTCCTGCGCGCAACGTCATCCAGCGCCTCTTGATATCCGGCGAGATAATCCCTCGCGTCGGCGAGATCGATGGCATGCGCGCCAGCGGACAGGATGTCCTTCGCGACCGCGTAACCGGCTCCCTGGAACGGGCCAGAGCAGTCGACGACGGCCCAGGGCTTCAATTCCCGGAGGCGTTGTGCAAACCCCTCGCGATGATCGAGCGCCACACCGTCGACGGACGCGGCGCTTCCGGCGGATCGAATCTCTGCCGCCAGCGCCCGGGCGCGGCCCGCATCCCTTGAGGACACGACAAGGTCGAGTTCCGGGAATGCGGACAGATGCCGGGCCAGCCGCTTGCCGAAGACACCCGTGGCACCGATGACCAGAACGCGCTTGCGCATCAGGTCTGTTCCGGCAGCACGAAGCGGTGCCGGGTTTCCGGATCCGGGATCAGGCAGGTCTCGCGGCGGCCGAACAGCCGGTAGCGGTTGCGCGCAATCAGGTCATAGAGGAAATCACGCGCCACCCTGGGCAGGAAACGGCCGATCCGCAAGAAACGCGCGGGGCCGCCAAGATGGGCCGCCAGCGCGATGACGCCGTCGGACTTGGGCAACGCCCTGCCCTTCTCGACGAAGAGAAATGTTTCCGGGTCATCAGGGTCGACGCCGTGCTCGCGCGCGATCGCCCGCCCTTCTTCGGACTGGATCGCAATAAAGCGTATATCGGGATGTTTCTCATGTCTGAGCGTGTAGTGCACGGCACCTGAACAAAGGACACACACGCCGTCGAACAACCAGACGGGCGGGCGGCCGTTCACGGCGTTTCCTCCCGGTAGATGCCCGCCTGATAGACCAGTTCGCCGAACAGGGCGTGCACCAGTTTGAGCGAGAACTCGAACCTGCCGTCGCCCAGATCGGTATGCCGGACCTCAAGCTGCCCCGGATCGAGGAAACCGGGCAGGCGCAGCGAAAGCCGTCCAACCCTCAGGAAATACCCCGCGCTTTCAAAGACAAGCGCACCGTTCCGTACCCGGACCTTCAGCGCCATGCTAATTCCGAAGCCGATATATTCCTCCAGTCCGGTCGGCCCGCTGAATCTCTTTGCGGAATGGATGACCTGCGGAAAAGACGTGCGGTTGGCGTAGAGCCTGGTCCAGATCTGCCCGCCCGTCGCGACATCCTCCGTGACGGTCACGACCGAGGGCACGCCCACATCCCGTCTCAGCGGGAGGGGGGCGCCGGCCACACGGAGTGCATTGGCAAGCAGGCGTCCGGCCAAGCTCATCCGCGCGGCCGATATCGTGCCCACGTAAACCGCCGTCGCGCCGCCTGACAGGCGCTTGGAAAACCGCCGGCGCACCGCTTCAGGCAACGCGTTCCAGTCTTCTTCGTCGAGCAACGCGCGAAACCGCAGATCGCCGAGCAAGGGAGATTCTGCGCGGCCCCTCTCGGTGTGCTTTGGCGTCGGCTGCTTGATGTATGCGGCTTTGAACATTCGCTTCCGCCTACTTGTCGGTCCCGGCTTTGGACTTCTTCTTGTTCCCGCCGGGAAGGAACGAAACGATCTTCGAACCGAGCTTGAGAATGGCTGCACGCTTGGACTGGGGCAACGACAGCATCTGGCCATACCAGCGGTCGACGGATTCGGTGAATTCCAGCATGTTCCGGAGCCGCTCGCGCTTTACCGGCGACACCGCGGGATCCCTGTCGGCATCCCTGACACAGGCTCTCAGCGTCGTCAGGGCCGGATCCAGTTCCCTCGCCTTGCGGCCCGCGGCGATCCGCGCGGCGATTTCCCAGACATCCGTTTCAGCCACGAAATGGTCCCGGCGATCGCTGCGGATCGGGACACGGTGGATGAGGTTCCACGCCAACAACTCCTTGATCGAATTGGACACATTGGAGCGCGCCATCTCCAGATCATGAGCGATATCTTCAGCCGTCAGCGGCGCTTCTGCGAGATAGAGATAGGCATGGATCTGGCTGATCGACCGGTTCACCCCCCAGTTGCCGCCGAGATCGCCCCACTGGAGAATGAACATTTCAAGCGACGCCGGAATGGTTTCTGCAACATCTGTTATTTTCGTAATTTCTGTCATAACAGAAACATAGGAAATCCGCTTGCCTTTTGCAACAGGATTCCCGGACGCGCCGGACCATTGTCGCGGCAGTGCGCCAGCGCCATATTCAAATTCAGTTCGCAGAGGTTCCGGCGCAGGGCTGAGACTTGACCCATTTCCCCCACCAATTTGAGGCACCGATCGAACATCACGACGTCGGCAGCGAGAAGTACGCCTACACGGTGGTCTATGTTCCCGATGACCTGCTCGCTCAATTGCCGATGCGGGAGTTTCCTCGGTTACGCATCACCGGCGAAATCAACGACCATCCGTTCGATGCATCACTCACACCGGCAAGGGGCCGCTGGTATGTTCTCCTTTCCAAGAAGCTGCTTAAGGCGGCCGGGTTGTCCGTTGGCGACGATGTCGACGTCCGCTTTGAGATTGCCGATCAGGAACACGTCGATATTCCTCCCGCATTGACCGAAGCGCTGAACGTGAACGAGCATCTGGAGGAACTCTGGAACCGGCAGACGGCGGGCAAACGACGCGGCCTGGCCTATCGTGTTTCATCGGCGAAAACGCCGGCAACACAGGCCAGACGGATCGACGAAGTCTACAGAATCCTCAAAGGTGAAATCGATCTGCGGGGCAATCCGAAGAAATAGCCACTCATTGTCGCGGACGCTCTCGGCTTCGGTTCATTGCAGCAACCGCGTCTTGAATTCCCGAACGCCGCGCGCCCCTACCTCGCCCCGACTGCCTGCGGCAGGTCGTGCAATACCGGTCAATGTCCGGGAGTGTCGCGGTCCCGGTACGACCGGGTGTCACGCTTTGACCGCCGCTCGCCATGCCGTCCAGGGACTCGAATAATCAAGATGGCTGGACGGCAGCGGCAACCAATCGTCTTGATCCGGGAAGGCGCGCAGTCCGTCCAGAAAGAGGGGCACTCCCGACGGGCCGGGTTTCTTTTTCCCGGAGGCAAGACGCTGCAGGGCCGCTACGTCCGGGAGTTCGGGGAAGAACATTTTCATGTTCTTCACGACCTGCTTCATCATCTTCATCTTCTGGCGGCGCATCAACTCGTAAGAGGCAAGCGTCGCCCCAATCGGATCGACCCATTTCGTGTAGAGCAGTTCGTCAAGCAGGTTTGTCGGCGCGAGGATTTCCTCGAACGCATTTCGCCGGGCCCGAAACGCCCCATGCAGTCTCGCAACCTGCAGGACATCGTGCAGTTGATTTCGCCAGCCAATCCGTTTTCTGACTTGAACTGGCAAGTGATTGCGCAAGCACCCGACAGGCAATATGAACTGTGAGATCCGAAGGGCGCCCTGCTCCTCGGTCACGGTTATCAATGTGCTGCGGTTTTTCATCGTGCAGCTTGCGACCGAATACGGGGCTCTGTCCCCGACCATCAACGAAACAAGTTGCTGTCCCGGCTTGGCCCGGAGGAACGACTCGCGAATCCCCGGCATGCCGGCCGGTTCGACCGCCGCCTTCCAACGCGGTTTCTTCGGCTTGCCGATCCCGACAGCCAAATCGGTTTCAGGATCCTCAAAACCGGCGAGAACGTAGACCGACGTCGAATCGGGCTTTTCGTTCCAGAACTCCCTCAGCGGCAAGGGCGAGATCTTCGAGAAATGTCCCGGCGCCTCGCTCAGGATCCGGCCGGCACCGATGACCGCAAGCCAAAGATCGAGTTCCATGTCGTCGACCCAGCCGCCGAGCGACTCGGAAAACTCCACGGTCGCGCCGTCATTGGGGAAGTGGCTCGCGATGGCGTTGTGCGGCGCGCTCTTTCCCCAGCCCCGCAGATCCAGCCGAGCCTTGGAATTTGCCGTTATTCTGAACGACTGGTTGGCAATCACATCGCCGTTCGGACTGCGGATGGCCGCCACGTAGTCGCCGGTCGGCAGATCGAAATTCCTGCTCGCGCTCAGAGTTTTTACGACTCCCGTTTTCTTGCGCTGGACATCGGCTGTCGTGTTGGGCGGAAGGGTCACAGCGACGGACCGGAGCGTGAGCCCCTGGTGCTTGCCCTTACGCGTCTTCTTTCGCCTCCGCCGGACCCGCGGCATGTCCGGCGGAACGCCGATCTCGTACCGGATCGAATCTCCGGGAAGGCCTCCCGATCCGCCGAGTCCGCCGCGTTCCGAGTAAACGTAGTCGTCGTAGTCACCGTAGTCGGACAGGTCTTCCGGCGGCCTTTCAAATCTCAGCTTCTTGTCCTCGAAGAGGTCGACGTTCAGCGGCTCGAATGCGTCACCGGATCCCCCGTCAAATTGCAGCGAAACATTGTACCGGTCAGGCTCAAGCTCGAGCATCGCCGGAAGTTCCTTGAATTTTTTCTGTTTCTTCTTTTTCGAGCGGTCGCCCCGCGCGACGATCGTCCCCTCTTCCGGTCCGTTCGATGGACTGATCTCAATCGTGCACTTCTGAAGCGGCACCGGCTGCAGCCTGTTCAGAACCCCTTCGCTCGGTCCGTCCGGGCCCTTCACATTGAAGGGAATGTTCTCTTTGCGCTTCAGCTTCTCGTTGAGATAATCGCGCAGCGAATCGTAGCGCACGTACATGGCGCCGCTATCCGTCTTGCTCCACGTCTTTGCGTAGCCATCGCCTTTCAACCCCGACAGCAGCGATTCCTGAAACGGCCCGCCGACCACCGCCCCCGAATTCCTGGCCGCGGACTGCAGAACATACGATGTCGGCTGGCCTGTCGCCTTCGATTTGTATTTCAGCGGCTTGCCGGGCGGTGCGACCTGTTCAGAGTCGAGGTTGTTCCGGCAGGCGTCGACGAAATAGAAGTGATTGCCTGCGCCCAGGTGTTCCCTGAGCCAGAAGATGATCCAGTCGAGACTGAGGCAACTCTCAGAGGAGAGATCGGCATTCTTGAAGTCCGAACAGATGACGACGTCCGCCCGGTTGTAGCCATCGGCGAAGGCGTAACCATGACCGTTGAAGTAGAAGTAGAGTTCGTCGGTCATGTTCCGGCCGCGTTTTTCAAGGTCCAGGAGTGCCCCCTTGACGTCCGTGACCGAAGCGCCCGTGCCGAAACCCTGCTTCGGTTCGGAACAGAAAATCAACTCCCTCTCTGTCTCGTCGCGGCCTTCAGCCGTCCATTTTGCTTCAAGCCATTCCTTGAACTTCAGGGCGTCCGAAAGCGTATCAGGCAGAGTCTTTTCGATGCCCGGTTGATCCAGGTCCGGGTATTCCTCGATAGCAATGATCAATGCCCGCGATACCATTGGCGGCCTCTTTCCCCGATCGGCTAGCGTACAAACGCCGCCAGCGCCTCACCGTCTATCGCCTCGTTACGGTACATGAAGAATCCTGAGCGGTGAATGCCCAGGACTTTCGCCGTTTCGAGGGAAAGGATCGGCGAGCCGGAATTGCCCTGGGTGGTCGAACAGTCATGATAGAACGCAGGCCCGTCGGACCCGTCCAGTACCTCACCCAGGGCCGCGCGTCTCACGCCGTATGTCCCCTGGAACACATTGCTCAGAAAAAGCGGATTGTTGGCCTTGTCTTCGGCCGGATATCCGATGGTCACGACGTCGCTTCCTTCCTGAGGAGACGTCGGATCGATCTCGAGCCCCGACCTGTCGCCGCCGTCGACGGAAAACAAGGCCATGTCCAGTGTCGAATGAACCCCGGCGATCGCCGTAATCGGCACAATGTCGGCAGGAGAATTGTTCTCGCCCGCTTCGTGCTTGAATACGACACGGGCACTGCCCTCTCTTAATGCTTCGGATCCGAAGGTGAGCGCGCCAAGGACATGGCGGTTGGTCACCAGCAGCATCTCCGAAACGAGGAACCCGGTGCCCACATGCTCGGTGTCACCGTCGGCAGAGATCCTTTCGATACGACCAATCGAACGCAGCATCGGGGCGACCTTCGTTCTGAAGCCCGCCCATTTGCGCTTGTCATCCTCCGAAAACAGTTCGTGTTCCGGCAATTCGGGCAGGTCCTCGAGTTCACCGCTCCGCGAAAACACGACCGGGCGCATCAAACGGATGACAATCTCAAGTGCTGTGACTTCCTCCGCAGTCGGAACCTCCCCGTTTTGCAGCTTGTTCAGCGCCTCCTGCGCCTGCGGTTCGCTGTCGGGAATATTGCCGGGCCCGATTATCGCCTTGATGCGCATGACGACATCCGACACCGGGCGGTCGCCGATTGTCCGCAAAGCCCGGTTGCGCAGCCGCTGGAGACGGATGTCGTCGAATGTTGGATCGTCGTTCATTGCCTCGTCACTCCGCAATGACGTTCTCGTAGATCACGGTGCCTTTCGGATCGCGAACCTGCTCGGTCAGACGGGGTCCGTCGAAATGCAGCATGGCGTAACCGTGAGGCGAGAACAGGTCCTCTTCTCCGGGTATGAACTCGTTCGGACCATCGAGCACGACGACGCTGGACAGTCGATTGCCGGCAAATTCGGCAGCCTCGGCCCTTCTCCAGGTGGCTCTCTCAAACAGCTTGCCGTCCGCCAGCGGAAGGTGGCGGGTCGCGGACCGCGACTGCGGCATGCCGCCATGGCCAATGCACCGCGCAAGAATGCCGAATTTACTGTCCGGCTCCTCAAAGATGGAGCACCTGTGTTCGTGCCCCCAATACCAGGCGAAGATCTTCTTGCGACTGAGAAGCTCCCCAAATCCGGGGTGCGACCACAGTTTTTTGCCCTGCGACTCCCAGTGCGAATAAAGCTGATGGTGGGAGAACAGTATGATCCTGCGTTCTCCGGCCGCGGCAAGGATCTGACGGAGCCAGTCCACCTGAATGTCATCGATATCGTGATCCTTGTAGGCGACGTCGAGGCCGATCAGTGTCCAGTGCTTGTTCTGCGCCGCGAAGTAGCTTCCGTCCTGATCGAATTCAGGAAGCGTGTCGGTGAAATAGGACACGCCGCCCGAATACATTTCGTGATTGGAATTGACCGCCCTATTTACCGCGTCCGCCCGAACCGGCCACGGCCCAAGCATCCGCCGCCGTGTCTCCTCTTCGGTGCCTGAATAATAGACATCTCCAAGATGGAGAATGTAGGCGATGGGGTCGGGGTCGTTTTCGATCGCATTGGCAATATGCGGCGCACCGTAGAGACCGGTACCCCAGTCCCCCATAACAGCCACTCTCGCCTCTTCGGGCATTGTCTCTGCGACCGCCTTCTTCGGTCTCACCATGGGGTGCGGCGACCTATGCTTGATCTTCTGCCAGACAACACTTGCCCAGCCGGACCAGTCACCGGTGTCGAACTTCGCCTCATATCCCCCGGTAGGCAGCGCCTCGAAGGTGAGATCGGCATGTTCTCCGGACGCAATCAGGCTTTGCAGCCGGGACGCCGCCGCGTTGTGAGCGGTCGTCAGAACGGCAGCCCCGGCGGTTTTCTCGGCCTCCTCCAGATCCCTGAGAATCCGGCCCATTGCCGCTTTAATGGCCGCCTTCTCGACCGGTGAAATCTCATCATCGCGTTCGGCAACTTCATTCAGGTTTCCGACCGCTTCTTCGCCAGTGAGAGCGTTTTCGATCTGGCGGAATGTCACGATTACCGGCGCATTCTGCTTGTCTGTCATCTCACTCCCTATGCTTTACGGTTTCAGCAATTGTCATTCTATTCTTGCGGATATCAAATCAACACAAGTATTCGATTGCTATTTTCCAGTCAGCATAGCGCCAGCACCCCCCTGCCGGAAGTAAAATTTCAACTTCGGAAGCGGACTCGGGCGCCCAGCGGCCGGGTCCGCGCGACCGGCGTAAAGCGGAACTGGAGCTGACAAGGGATGCGAGCAAAGTAACTGCCTATTCGGCAGCCTGTGCCCGCTTTGATCCTTTCCGGAAGGCCTGCGGCGTGTAATGCGGCGCAACGTCATGCGATGGATCGCGGGTGAAGAAACCGTAAGGCCTCAACCGGAACTCGAACCACCGCGTCGGCAGGACCGGCCAGTCTTCCGGCCGGGTCACATGCCGGAAGCCGATCGTGTACCAGAGCACGAGGTCCTCGTTCTCGATCTTCTGGCGGTCGGCCACGAACTGCGGCAGGCCGTCCCCGCCTTTGCTCTGGTTGGGGTAATCGCCCGCCGCCCAGTACTCCTCCGGTTTGTGTGCGGTCACCCAGAGCTTGTGGGCGCTGAAGGCGGCCCGCATCTGTGGCGGGTCGTCCGGTGACAAGATCGACGGCATCGAGGTCGAGGCCTCGAGCTGATAGCCCGTATTGTGGCCGAGTTCCGTCTTGCGTGCCGGGTTGATGATGCGCCAGATCTCGCCGCGTCCGCCGGGGTCGGCGACCACCGGGCCTTCCGTTTTCATGGCCTCGCGGCGGAGTGTCCAGAGGCTGCGCCGCGGATTGTTCTCCGGCAGGCGCTTCGGTTCGAAATGCTCGCGGATGAGCGTGTTGGCCCGACCGTCCACGTCGAGGTCGATGCGGAAGTTGAAATAGTGATCGTGATAGGGCGCGAGCGTATAGGGCGCGACCAGCATGCCGTACTCGGCGAGCTTCTCCGCCCCCGGCTCGTCGGCGCGAGCGAAGGGCACGGTCTTGACCGCATCCATGCCGGTGGCCCCGGCGCGCACCCGGATCTGACCGGTGCTTTCGAACACGTAATCAAGGACATAGTCATAATTCCCGATGGTCGGGATCATCCTGATCACAAGCTCGACCTTAGGCGCGGACAAGGCGCGCTTGGCGGACACATTGGCGTGCCGCCAGGCCGGATCCGCTGTGGCGCGCTCGAAGATGCAGACCGCATTCTTCTTTCTGAACATACCGCCCCGGTCAGACGGGAAGGCCATGGTCACGTAGACCGACTGCTGCGGGCAGTCCCTGCCCTTCTCCAGCGATGACGACAGGTAGCCGAGGCCGTATTCGCCGACATCGAGAAAGGTCTTGTAGCGCCAGCCCGGATGCGGGTCCATGTAGGGCACGAACATCTCGCTGAGCGCGAGCTGATAGGCCACCAGCCGCGCCTCGTCGCCGTCCCGGAACCGCGCGAGCGAAACAATCAGCCCGGCGCGCCGGTCGCCGCGCACGTGAAAGCTCCACGCATTCCAGTCGACCTGGATGGACCCTTTCAGCGCAAAATTCGGCCCCTCAAGCGAACGGTTGAGGACCGGTTTCGGGAGATCGCGTGTCGGCGGCGATTTGAGTGTCGCTTTGTCGATATCTTCCCGCTGGATGACGGGATCGGTATCGATGACATCGATGATCTTGCCGCCGTCGACGTCCACGATGGCAATCACGCCCTCGATCGGCTGCGACATGTCGAGGAACCGGAAGGGCGCATCCGGCGGATTGTGATAGCAGCTCACCTTGAAAATCCGCCGGTCCCCGAAATCGTCCTGCGGGAAATGCCCCGCCGATTGCGGCGGGCAGCTGATCGTGTCGAAATCGTCGTAGCCGCGGCGACGCATGGCCTTCTGCCAGCGCTCGTCCGCCCGAACGAGGCGGGCGGATCGCCTCCACTCGGAGGTCATGATGGACGGCTGCGCGCCCGGGACGACGCGATGGTTCAGAAGCCTGTTTCCGGTCAGATCGACCGTCGCCTCAATCGTCTGGCCGCCCTTGCGCATGATCAGAAAGGCCGACCGCGTGAAAGGCTCACCCGGCTTCCAGGCCAGCACCTCGGCCTTGGGCATCTCCTTCAGCGTGATCATCGGAAAGGCAGTCGTCGCGTCCGCCAGACCGGCGTCCCGCACGAGCTTCACAGCCTGGTTCACTTCCGGATAGGTCAGAGCATCCATCGGATGCGTCACCCGGAAGGGCTGAGCTGCCGCGACTGCGGTCAAAATGACAGAAAACAGAATTGAGAGAATTGTCGACCTGATCATCCGTTCATCCGGGCCCTTGTCTGGGGTTCAAGCATCCACGCAAAACAACACACAGGGACAGATCAGGGGAACAGGCGCTCCCGTGACCAGCTGTCATCCGGACCGGACCGGCGAAACACGATCCGGTCATGCAGGCGAAACGGCCGATTGTGCCAGAATTCCATCTGCACGGGAGCGAGCCGGAAGCCGGACCAGTGCTCGGGCCGCGGAATTTCGCCGATGTGGAACTTCGCCGTGTAAAGCGCCACCGCTTTTTCCAGATCGAACCGTCCCTCCATCGGGCGCGACTGCCTCGAAGCCCAGGCGCCGATGCGGCTGGTCCTGTGGCGCGAGGCGAAATAATCGTCCGCCTCCCCGTCGCTCACCGGCTCGACAGGTCCCCTCACCCGCACCTGGCGGCGAAGGCTCTTCCAGTAGAAACACAGAGCCGCCTTGGCGTTGGCAGCCAGTTCACCGCCTTTTGCGCTTTCGAGGTTGGTGTAGAACACGAAGCCGGAAGGCCCGGCGTCCTTCATGAGCACCATCCGGACATTAGGCAAGCCGTCCGCATCGGTCGTTGCCAGAGCCATCGCATTCGGATCGTTCGGCTCTGACTCGGACGCTTCGGAAAACCACTCGTCGAACAGCACGAACGGGTCGTCTGCCTCCGTGAAGTCCGGTGCGGTCTCGGTCTGATCAAACGTCTCAGTCATTCTTCACGACCCGTTTCTTGAACATGGCCACCTGCGGCGGACGTTGCCCGACCATATCAACCGCGTCCGCCATCGACTACTGATTCACTGCTGATTTCCCGCGACTTTTCGACAGAATGGCAATCAGGAAGAGCAACCCCGCCGCGGGCGCGCTCAACTGCTCCGGCATTTCGAGAAACCACGCATTCGCACCAAGGACCGCCGCAGCGGCGAGAGGAATGACGATCAGATACCAGGGCGGGCGCGGGTCCGTCAGCAGAAAGAGCCCGAGCGTGAAGATGACCGTCGGCGCGGGCGCCGTGCCGACCGTCTCCACGGCGGCCCAGGGATGGTCGAGAGCGGTCATGGTCAGCGGATAACCTGCGATTGCAAAAAGGATCAGGGCATGACCGATTGCACCTCTCGGGCCGCGAGCGAGGGTGAAGGCCAGTCCGCGTCGCCGGAAACCGGCGAAGATCAGCAGGACGGCCTGGAGTGCGAAAAATCCGGCATAGATCGGTGCAGAGAAGTCGATTTCTCCAAACTGGAACCAGAAGAAGATGACGGCATTCCATGTCCAGAACAGGACGAGGATGCCTGTCAGGGTCCACCCGCTGAACGGGCTGCGCATAACGCAGAGAAAATAGCCGACGAACGCCAGTCCCAGCGCCACGATCTGCGCTGGCCAGATGGCAAGATTGTACTCCTCAAGGAAGGCGTAGAAGACTTCCGCCGTGTAGGACAGCATGGCCGGTCAGATGCCGCGTTGTTCGGCGGAAATCCGCACTAGGCCAGACTTTCCAGGTGAGCGACCATGCGCTTGCGCATCGCGGCATCCGGCAGGCGGCCGGTGGCTGCGCCCATATTCTCGGTCATGTGGTCGACCCGGGACGTTGCGGGAATCGCGCAGGTGACCGCCGGATGCGAGATGACGAATTTCAGGAAAAACTGCGCCCAGTTCTCCGCATCGAACTCCGAGGCCCATTCGGGCAGCGGATGTTGCGCGAAACGGTCGAACAGCGCGCCGCGGCGGAACGGCCGGTTGATGATGACCGCCTGCCCCCTGTCGGCGGCGGCCGGCAAAAGACGGTTTTCCACCTCCCGGTCGAGCAGATTGTAGGTGAATTGCACGAAATCCAGCGGATGATCGCGCATGACCTGCTCGAAATCGCGATGGCGGCGGCTATGAGACGTCGTGATGCCGAGATAGCGGATGCGGCCAGACTCCTTCCAGGCTGTCAGCGTCTTCAGATGCGTTTCCCAGTCGACCAGGTTGTGAATCTGCATGAGGTCGAGCGAACCGGACTTCCAGAGCCGCTCGGAATTCTCCATCTGGGTGATGCCCTTGTCCTCGGACACGGTCCAGACCTTGGTGGCGGAGAACAGGCGCTTCTTGTTCTCGATCCGCTCGAGGCAGTAGCCGATCACATCCTCGGCCGAGCCGTACATGGGCGAGGAGTCGACCATTGCGCCGCCCTTCTCGAAGAAGGTCCTGAGCACGGCGACGCGGGCGTCCCGCAGCTTGCGGCTGCGGCCGACATTGAAGGTGATCCATGTCCCCATGCCGATCATCGGGATCGCCTCGCCCGTCGACGGGATCTTCGCGGTCAGGATGGGCCCGGCAGCGGCCCCGGCGCTGCCCGCCGGCAGCAGCGTTGCGAGCCCGGCAGCACCCGTCAGAGCGAGCATCTGGCGGCGGTCGAGATCGTCGTTCCGGTTGGTCATGGAGGCGGCCTCCGTCTCGTGAATTCGTTTCGTCAACCCTATCAGCGCAAGGGTGCATCCGGAATGCGGCGGTTCCGCGCCGCGTTCACGTCTGCGTCATGGGCGGAATTTTTCGGCCAGACATCTCATCCTTCATGAAAACAGCGTAAAGTGGTTTATATGCAATAATTTCAAAGGATTAGCTAAAATCTTGGAGCCCTCACGCGGCACTTTAGGACCGGATCGCCGCAACCGGGGGTTGGTTCACCGGAGTTCAGAAGTTGAGTCAGGTGCGGGCCGCAGGATCCCGTGTCAGCAGCGCATCACTTCGTGCTGCGCAGCACACGGGATGACAGGAGCGAGGGCGCGCTCAAGTTTCCCGTTCCCCGGACGAGCGCAAGCGAGGTCCGGGGCCGCAAAGGACTCAGATCGGAGTACGGAACGGTCCCGGATCTGCGGAGCAGCGTTACACGCTGCACCGCGTCCGGGATACGTCAAAGCGCGGCGAAGCAGGCGTCCATGCCCTCGGCGAAGTGGGCGACGTCGTCCTTCGACAGGCACAGCGGCGGGACCATGCGCAATACGGACCTATGAGGCCCGGATTTCGACAGGATCAACCCCTGGTCGCGGGAGACCTCGAAGACCCGCGCGGTCTCGTCGGGTGCGGGTTCTTTCGTCGCCCGGTCCCTGACCAGCTCGACCGCCATCATGAGGCCGCGGCCGCGCACGTCGCCGATGACGTCGTATTTCTGCTGCAGGTCGCGCAGGACGCCCAGCATCTCGCCGCCGATGACCCGAGCGTTCTCCTGAAGCCCCTCCTCCGCCATGACCCTGAGCACCGCACGGCCCGCCGCGCAGGACACCGGATTTGCGCCATAGGTGTGGAAACAGAACTTTTCGGCCAGCACCTCGGCGACATCGCGCTTGGCCACAACGGCGCCCAGCGGGAAGCCGTTGCCGATGCCCTTGGCCATGACGACGATGTCGGGGACCACGTCATGGGCCTCGAAGCCCCAGAAATTGTCGCCGGTGCGGGCAAAGCCGCACTGCACCTCGTCGATCACCAGAAGACCGCCCGCGGCACGCACGCGCTCCGCCGCGCCCTTGATGTAGCCGTCGGGCATGGAAACGATCCCGCCGTAACCCTGCACCGGCTCGATGATCATGCCGGCGATGCGCCCCGACGACGATGAACCGATGACATGGTCGATCTCGTCGAGATAGGGCGTAACCCCCTCCCCGAAGACCCCGTGATACTGGTTGGGCTCAGCCACGTGATGAATGCCGCCCAGCAGCGGCACCTTGTGGCGGAACTTGTCGATGCCCGTCAGTGATTGCGCGCCGAAGGTCGCGCCGTGATAGCCGTTGCGCAAGGCCAGGAACTCGACATTCCCGGTGGCGGCCTGGGCCATCATGAGGGCGAGGTCGACGGCCTCGGCACCGCTGTTGGTGAAATGCACGACCCAGTCCTCGCCCGCGGGCATGGTCGCCGCCAGCTCCTCGGCAAAATGGGCCGGCACCGGGTGGTAGAACATGGTCGTGCAATGCTGAAGTTGCGCCGCCTGCTCGGCCACGGCGGCCACCACCGCCGGGTGGGCATGGCCCACGGAAATGCAGACATTCATGCCGAGCAGGTCGAGATAGCGGTTGCCGTCCTCGTCCCAGAGATACTGCCGTTCGCCGCGCCGGAAGATCAGCGGATCGTCGAACGGCACGAAGGCGCGCTGGGAGGCGGCGTAGTAGCGCTCGCGGCGGGCGATTATGCCTTCGGCCGACCAGTCCGTATCGATTTTTGCGTTTATGTTCATGGTCTTACCCCAAACCCTTCAGGAATTGAGTCCGGCGGATTTCCCCGCCCTGATCTGTTCGAGCCGCTGCCGGATGAACGCTTCAAGCGCCTCGTCCGTGTCGTCGGCCATGGCCGGGCGCTCATACTCATCGAGCATCTGTTTCCAGATCCGGTGCGCCCGTTCGTGCTCCCAGACGCTGCCATCGGCACTCCATTGCTCGAACGTCGTATTGTCGGAAACGGAGGACCGCCAGAACGCGGTTTCGAAATTGCGCTGGGTGTGGTCGCAGCCGAGATAGTGCGCGCCCGGCCCGACCTCGGCGATGGCGTCGAGCGCCTGGGCCTCCGCGCTCAGATCCACCCCGCCGGCAAAGGCCTGGAGGGCCGCGCAGCGGTCGGCATCGATGATGGTCTTCTCGTAACCCATGGTGAGCAGGCCTTCGAGGCAACCGGTCGCGTGAATGATGAAATTGACGCCCGCGAGGAAGGCCGCCTGGAGCTGCATGGCGCTTTCATAAGCCGCCTGGCTGTCAGGCACCTTCGACGCCGTGAGCGCGCCGACCGAGTGGAACGGCACGCCGAGGCGCCTTGCCAGCGCGGAGGCGCAGAACTGGATCTGCATGCCCTCAGGCGTGCCGAATGTCGGGGCACCGGTCTGGAGCGAGATAGGGCTCGCAAACGTGCCGAAGGCGCAGGGTGCGCCCGGACGAATGAGCTGGATGAGGGCGAGTCCCGCCATGGCCTCGGCGAGAAGCTGGGAAAGCGTGCCCGCCACGGTCACGGGGCTCATGGCGCCCGCGAGGATGAACGGCGAGACAACCGTGCACTGGTTGGCCCGCGCGTAGACCTTGAGCGCCCCCAGCATGGTGGCGTCGAGCACGAGCGGCGCGTTGACGTTCACCACTGAGTAGAGCACGCAATTCTCATCGACGAAATCGGAACCCATCACGATCTTTGCCATCTCGACCGTGTCGCGGGAGCGCTCGGGTGCGGTCACCGCGCCCATGAAGGGCTTGTCGTTGAGGCGCAGGTGCGCGGCGATCATGGAAAGGTGCCGCTCCTCGACCGGCACATCGACCGGCTCGCACACGACGCCGCCCGAATGGTGCACGGCGGGCAGCATGTGGTGCAGCTTGGTGAAGTTCTCGAAATCCTCCATCGTTGCATAGCGCCGGCCGCCCTCGATGTCGTGGACGAAGGGCGGGCCGAAGGACGGGCAGAACAGGGAATTCGAACCGCCGATGGTGACCGTGCGCTCCGGGTTGCGGGCGTGCTGTTTGAAGGTTTCGGGTGCCGAGGCCTGGATAATCTCGCGGCACATGCCGGTCTCGAAACGGACCCGCTCATCCTTTACATCAGCACCGGCTTCCTTAAAGATTTCAAGGACTTCCGGGTCGTCCCTGAATTCCATTCCGGTTTCCTGAAGTATCGAATCAGCGTTCTTTTCGATGAGGGAAAGCGCCTCTTCGTCGAGCAACGTGTAGACGCCGATCTTGCGCCGGATATGTGGCAACGGGGGTGCGGCACCCGACTGCTCGCGCGCCTTTTTCTTTGACGCCCGGCCGCCGCCGCGCCGCCCTGCCCGGCGGTCAGCCATTGTTCTGATTGACGCGCTGGAGCGCGCGTTCGCGCAGGAGGTCGTAGTAGGGCTGGTGCTGGTCGAGGAAGCGCCGGAGCTTCGGCGTCTTGTTCGCGGCCGCCTCGAATTTCGCCTCAACGTCGGCCTCGTCCTCCGGCGGGCGCAGGCCGGTCGCCGACGTCACGTCGCCGTGCCAGCCCGAGACCGACTTCCACTCCTCCGGCAGGTCATCCTTTG
Organism: Hyphomicrobiales bacterium; assembly: GCA_965198845.1. GTDB lineage: Bacteria > Pseudomonadota > Alphaproteobacteria > Rhizobiales > JAJFHC01 > CBDAQD01. Next base: position 1,653,777 of record CBDAQD010000002.1, on the reverse strand, counting down.
ACATGGACTCCCAGGCGAGCGCCTGTTCGCGCTGTTCAAGCCCGATATGGTCGAAGAACCGGGCGACGGCGGCACCGGGCTCGGCCTGCAAGGCTTCCGCCTCGATCACGAGGGGATCTGCGGCAAGCGCATTGACCAGCCAGGCATAGTGCTGCCACTGGGCCTCAAGCCCGATCTCAACGGCGGTCACGTCCTGGTCGAGCCGGTGATAGGAGACGATGGCCTTGCGCGGGTCGCGGATCAGGAACACGTTCGTCGTGGCGGCGGCGAACTCCGGGTCGTCATAGAGCCGGGGCACCATGTAGTAGCTCATGTCCTTGAAGAAGACCGGGCCCTCGTCGGCTGCTCCCATGATCGCCGCGCGGATGTCCTCATAGGTCCGCGGCTTGTCGTCCTCCGGCTCGAAGTTGGGGAACAGCCGCACCGCCCGGTTGATGTAGTAGTCGTACATGAACGGCTCGTGGAAGCAGCGGCAGTCGCCGCGCGCGCGCATGATGCGCTCGACGGCCGTCGACATGGAGCGCGGGTGGCACCACAGCGCTATGACCGGGTGGCGGGGCATGGGGCTATCGCTGGTTTCCTGCACATGAGCGCAGTCTAGCGCAGGCCGGCGCGTCCCCTGCAATTCCATTCGCCCGGATTGGTTTTTCTAATGCGGTGCATTAGAGGGGGAATTCTCGCCGACCTTCACGTTTCCCGGAAGCCCGCAAGGGCTGTCCGGGACCGTTCCACACTCAGGCCTATGTTCTTTACGGCCCCGGGCTTCGCTGACGCTCACCCGGGGAACGAAGACGGTGAATTCACTCTCGAACCGTCATCCTGTCCCCACCTGTCACCCTCGGGCTTGACCCGAGGGTCCAGAGACGGACGCTGGATGCTCGTGTCGGGCCTGTGCCCGCGAAGGCGGGTACACGAGCATGACAATGAGGGAAGCATACGCCGCGTCCCGAACGGCCCCGGTCTGCCCTTCGGGCAACCGGGGAACGTGAAGGCGAGGTGCTTTTTGAACGTCATCCTTGGCCGAGCAATCAGCGAGGCCGAGGATCCAATTATCCAATCGTCAGTCTGAAGCCGCCAATGGATCCTCGCCGTCGCTCACGCTCCGGCAAGGATGACAGTGATGGTCCAGCGCCGCCGCTCAATTTTTGTGTGCCGTCACTCCGCGGCGGTGGCGTGGCCGGCCTGCTCCCAGTCAGCGACGACCTCATCGGCGACCTTGAACTGCCGGTCCGGATCGGTCGCGTACCAAGCCTTGTAATACTCAAGGCCGCTCTCGTGTGCCTCGTCGGTGAACGCCTGCAGGGCGTCGGTCACCCACACAAGATCAAACCCCTTCTGGAATGCGTCGCCGGACGTGTGACGGCAGCAGCAATCGGTGAGCAGGCCGGTGATATACAGCGTATCGATACCGCGCGCGCGAAGCTGCTCCTCGAGATCGGAACTCTGGAACCCGCTGTAGGTCGTCTTCGGGATGACCAGGTCGCCGTCCTGCGGGGCGAGTTCGGGCACAATGTCCGCCCACTCGGTTCCCTTCATCGAATGCGGGGGCCATTTCTTCAGTTCGGAGTCCTCGGGCGTGTGGCAGTCGGTCGAATAGACCACCGTGACACCGGCCGACCGCGCCGCATCGACAAGGCGGCCGAGGGGAGAGATGATCTGCTTCGCCTTTTCCCGGTACTCCGCACCGCCGGCCTCGGCGATGAAGCCGCCGGGCTCAACGAAGTCGCGGGCCATATCCACCAGGATGATCGCGCACGTGTCGGGCTTTGCCGTGGTCATCGTTTTTCTCCTCCCATTCAGTGAAATCAGACGCATGACGGTCTGACGCCTCATAGCTTAACGCAAATAGCGGCCCAATTTTGGAAACCCGCGCGACCGAGGCCGGATGGCCGATGCCGCGGAATGCCCGGCGCGATCATGTCTCCCCGACACGGAGCGCCTTTCCGTCTCCGCCGTGATCCCATCCCCACCTGTCACCCTCGGGCTTGACCCGAGAGTCCAGAGACGGACGCTGGATGCTCGTGTCGGGCCTGTGCCCGCGAAGGCGGGTACACGAGCATGACAATGAGGGAGCCGGGTTCCCGTCCTTTCTCCTAGTTCCCCGGGCTGCGACCCAGGGCCCATTGGCGAATGCTGCGGTCTGCGGAAGGTGTAAATGGGTCCCGGCTCGGAGGCCGGGAAACGGTATTGCCGTGTCTCATACCGGCACGGACGTGCCACAAAGCGTCCACATTCCAACGCTATTCGTTTGCATACTGAATTTCGAGACTCAGCGTCTCAGTGCTGCGGTTTCACAGGCATTCATAGACCGGGGATGATGCGCCAGGTGCGTGTCGGAGCCCCCGGTCGGGCACCTGACGCGTCTAGGGAGGGCGCCTTCGCGGGCGGCCCTCCCGCTTTTTTGGGTGTAGCGTCCGACGGCGGCGCGGCGTCCCCTCACCCACGCATCACACACATTCCGTTCCCCGGGCTCCGACCCGGGGCCCATTGGCGGATGCTTCAGCGTGTGGACGGTGAAATGGGTCCCGGCTCGGAGGCCGGGACACGCGATGTGCTTCCCGTGAGCTGAGCTTCCCTCTAACGTCAACCCGTGTGCTGCGCAGGGCTCTTCTACCATTGTCATGCTCGTGCTTGACACGAGCATCCAGCCACGGACGGCAGACCCTCGGGTCAAGCCCGAGGGTGACAGGTGTAGGTGATTGAGCCATTCACCTCGCGCCGTCCCCCACCCCCGCATACCGCACCCTGTCCGCCACACCGGGCAGCACGGACCCGATGGCCTCGCGCAGGCGTGCCGTCACGGCTTCGGCCAGGAGCGCCGGCAGTTCGCCCAGTTCCCGCGATCGAGCGACGAGCGTCAGTTCCCTCTGGAAACCGGCGATCGGCAGCGGATGCGTGGCAAACCCCATGCCCTCGACGGCGGCGTCGAGCAGGAGCGTCGGCGTCATGATGGCGAAGCCCCGGCCGGCCGAGACCATGGCCGCCACCATGGACGAGCGGTCGGCCTCGAACACGCGCGGGATCTCGAGCCGCACGCGGCGCAGGTGCTGGTCGGTCCACCGACCGACGGGCAGGTCCGGCGAGAACCTGATCATGGGCAGGTCACGCGCGAGCGCGGCCAGGTCGTCCACCGGCCCTGAAAACTCCTGCGGCGTAACCAGCACGAAGGCCTCCTTCATGAGCGCCGTGCGCTCCAGACCGTCGACGTCGTAGAGCGCGTCCGACGTGATCACCACGTCGGCCCTGCGGTTGCGCAGCAGGTCCTGGTGATCGGTGGCGAGCCCGGCATGGATCGCCACTTCCGGGATCGACAGGCGGTCGCGCGCCAGGGCCACGACCGTGGGCGTGAGCGTGGTGGCGATCGAGGCGAGGATGCCGATGCGCAGCATGGGCATGGGCGCGGAGTCGAGCCGGCGCACGTCCGACTTGAGATCCTCGATCTCGTTGAGGATGCGCGCTGCCCGCCGGTGCAGCGAGATGCCGGCCTGGGTCAGCTCGATAGGGCGCGAGGAACGGTCGAGCAGCCGCGTGCCGAGTGCGTCCTCGAGCGAGCGCAGATGCTGGGAGGCCGCCGACTGGGTCATGCCCAGCATCTCGGCCGCACGCGTCACATGGCGCGTCTCGACCACGGTCGAGAACACCTCCATGGCGCGGAATAGGTTGAAATCGAAGCCGGAGCGGTTGGGCATGGATATGGTTGAGGTTCCAATCTTGGTGCGCGAACGAATGTATTATTAGCATATGCTAATGAAGTTTCTGAACGGAACTCGAATTGGGTGTTATTGCACACTCGATGCCTGGTCTACTTTCTCCCAGTGCCCGAGATCCTTTTTGCACGGGGACCTCGGCATTCGACGTCACAACTCACACACAAGGCAGACTGAATGAGTAAAGACGATTGGTATAGACGCACCACGTGGACGAAGAAGGACGAAGAGGAGTTCTTCCTGAAACTGAAACGTGCCCGCAATAAGTGTCAGTACCTCAGGATCCAGGCTGACTATCTTGTCAAAAAGCACCCGGACGCCGCCTTGGAGTTGCTGGATCAGTATCAATCGATGTGCACAGACGAAACTGATGTCGCGGCGGCACATGTCACACGCGCCGAGGCACTGCTTTCGCTAGATCGGCTGAATGAAGCGCTCAATGCCTACCGCGCAGCAATTCAATGCGAGGAAGAGTTTCCGAACTTTCAGACCGGCGCGGACCTCGAACTTTCCTTCCTCATCGCCACGCGGGGGCTGGCAGAGTGTTACGATGAAGCGGCAACACTGTTGGCGAAATACCCTGACCCGGCGTTCCCCATCGAAGAGTTCAAGCTGCACGCGAGCTTGTCGCTAATCGCAAACGAAACCGGTGATCACGAAGCTGCCAGCAAGCACAGCAAGGCGGCACTTCGCGCAGCGGACAAGGAGCATTCCGGAATTGCGTACCACGCAAAACTGGGCTTGGTGCGTGGGCAGTATCGCAAGCTGCGAAAACGGCTCAAGACGATATGTCAGGGCGAGAAGATTAAGCGGTTCAAGTGGATCCCCAGCTTCATGCGTTCGGATTGAAACGACTGATTGCCATGAAAGCCGAGTTTACCGCGTGATAGACTCTGTCTATGGTCCGGGGACACGGAAGGAAGATCCCAATGTCGCAGCCATCACACAGAATCGGCATCATCCCGTTCGCCATAAAGGACAGCGCGGTGGCCATGCTGTTCGTCACCTCCATGACGCGCGGGCGCTGGGTCCTGCCCAAGGGGCTGGCTAAGGAGGGCGAGAGCCACACCGACACCTGCCACCGCGAGGGCTTCGAGGAGGCCGGCGTGCGCGGCGTGGTGCTGGTGGACTTCCCGCAGACCGTGCTGATTTCCAAGAAGGCCAAGCGCGGCGTCCGGCAGATCCCGGTGACCTACTATCCCTATTTCGTCACCCGCCAGGAAGACGAATGGCCCGAGGCCGAACGCCGCCTGCGACACTGGGCGCTTATCGAGGACGCGCCCAAGGTCGCCTACAAGGAAGACTTCTCAGGCCTGATCCGGCAGTTCGACGCGCTGCGCCCCTGGATCAAAGAAGCTGCAGAGCCGCATATATCGTAGCGGCGAGCGCGGCCGAGGCCGGTACGGTGATGACCCAGGCGGCCGCAATCGACAACACGAAACGCCGGCGCACCAGGCGCCGCTTGCCGCGCGCGTTGCGCATGGTGAAGGCGTCCTCGGCGGTCGCGTTGAGCTTGGCACCCGGGCGCAACTTGCGCCGGTTCGGGTTCTCGGAGAACTCGCGCAGGAAGCCGACGCCGAACACAGCGCCAACCGCGATATGGGTCGAGCTCACCGGCAGGCCGAAGGCGGTGGCAATCAGGACCGTGATGGCGGACGAGAGCGCGACGCAGTAGGCGCGCGGCGAGTTCAGCCGGGTGATCTTCTCGCCGACGACCGCGATCAGCTTGGGTCCGAACAGGCCCAGACCCAGCGCGATACCGAATGCGCCGATGACCATGACCCAGAGCGGGATCGTCACCTTGGCGGCAACGCCGCCGCCCTCGCCAACCGTCGAGACGATGGCGGCGAGCGGGCCGACCGCGTTGGCGACGTCGTTGGCGCCGTGAGCGAAGGAAAGCAGCGCCACGCCGATGATGAGCGGCAGGTCGAAGAGGCCGTTGATCGCCTTCTTGCGGTTCTCGATCCCGACAATACGGCGCGCGATATAGGGCCGCGACGCGAGATAGGCCGCGAGGAAGGCGACGCCCGAAATCATCATGATCTCGACGGCCGAGGGCCGCCAGATCTTCTTGAGTCCCTTCATGGCCATGTAGGCGGCGAAGGCGGCCGCCATCAGCCCGATCAGGATCGGCACCCAGCGGCCCGCGGCGGCCGGCCTGTCGTCCGCATTCAGCACCTTGACCTTGATGAACAGCAGCAGGGCTGCCGCGACGCCCGCGCCGAATACCGGCGAGATGACCCAGCTCGCCGCGATCTTCGCCATGGTGTCCCAGTTGACGAGGCCGACGCCGGCCGCGGCGATGCCCGCGCCCAGCACACCGCCGACGATGGAGTGCGTGGTCGAGACCGGTGCGTTGAGGATGGTGGCGAGGTTGATCCACAGCGCCGCCGCCAGCAAGGCGCTCAGCATGAGCATGCGGAAGTCGGCGACCGCAATGTCGTCGCCCGGCGCGATGATCCCCTTCGAGACCGTACGGACCACGTCGCCGCCGGCAAGCAGCGCGCCCATGCTCTCGCACACCGCGGCGATGACGATGGCGGCGAACACGGTCAGCACCTTGCCGCCGACCGCGGGGCCCATGTTGTTGGCGACGTCGTTGGCGCCGATGTTGAGCGCCATGTACCCGCCGATCACCGCGGCGATCACGATGATCAGCACGTCCTCGCCGACCGGGATCAGCCCGCTGCCGACATAGGCCGCGACGAAGGCCAGGAACAGGAGCGCGAGGCCGATGGGCACGATCGAACCGCGCACGCCCAGCACCTGGGTCTGGCTGAAGCGGAACCGCCGGAGATCATTGACGTAGCGGTTCTCTGGCTTGCGGTCGGTGACAGTCATGAGCGCGGGCTCAGGGCTCCTGCTGTAGTGCGAGCCGTCCCTGGCGGAGCGGCCCTTCCGGAAACCGGAGGGAGACCCGCGCGCGGCCGACTCACCGGATGCGCCCGGAGCGTAGCAGATGTGACAGTTTCATGACGATGCAAACGTCCGGATTTCCAGCGTTATCCCCAGAATGGGGAAATCCCGTGGTTCCCTGCTCCCAATGTCAGATTTGCGTTCCCCGGGCTCCGACCCGGGGCCTATTGGCAGTCGCTGCGGTCTGCGGAGGGTGTAAATGGGTCCCGGCTCGGAGGCCGGGAAACGGGCCTGCTGTTGCGGGCTCTCACGCGCGCGCTATCGCGACTCTGGCATCGTTGATCGTCGGGGCCTGGCCGATGGCGGCGGGGTTGTGGGCGACCAGAGTGTTGACCGTCGGGCCGCCGACATGCCTGCGCCAGAAGCCGTGTGTGATGACGACGATGCCGGGGAGCGTGTCGTCTGTGATCTTCGCGACCGCCCGGACCTCGCCCTGGTCGTTGAAGACGCGCACCTCGTCGCCGTCGGCAATGCCCAAGCCTTCCGCGTCGTCCGGGTGGATCCAGACAGGCTGGATTTCGGAACCGGCGTTCAGGTTGGCATAGCCCGAGTTCAGGAAATGGTGCGTCTTGGGCGAGAGCAGCGTGAACAGATGGCCGGCCGCGTCCGCTTCGCGGTAGTCCGGCACAGGATCGACGGCGGGGACGGTTTCGCCGGCATGACGGTGCTCCTGTCCGCCGGTCCAGCCCTGGCGGTAGACCTCGAGGATGGCGCCGCCCTCAGGTGCGGCGGAGCTTGTGAACTCGACTTTGCCCGACGGCGTGGGGAAACCGCCATCAGCATGCGGCAGACGATCATCCGACGCACCGACCTTCAGCTTGGCGTATCCGGTCTCCATCAGGCCGTCGAGCGTGATGCCGTCGAGATGCGGCGCGTCCCAGTCGAGCGCGCCTTCCATCAGCTCCCGGTCGGAGCGCTGCAGATCCCCGTCCTCCATCCCCATGGCACGGGCGAGCCTGCGGAACAGTTCAGCATTGGAGACGGCCTCGCCCACCGGCGCCACCGCAGGCCGGTTGAGCTGCAGCGAAAAGTGTCCCCAGCTGAACATCAGATCCCACTGCTCGAGCTGGCTCGTCGCCGGCAGCACGATGTCGGCATAGTCCGTGGCATCGGCGGGGAAGATCTCGCTCACCACCGTGAAGAGGTCGTCGCGCTTGAGCCCGCGCACCACGCCCTCCTGATCGGCGGGTGCGGTCAGCGGATTGGCGTTGTAGACGAAGAGCGCCTTGACCGGCGGGTCGGCGTCCGGTTTCAGCGCGTCGGCCAGCCCGAAGACATTGACCGCGCGGCGGCCGGGCTCGATCAAATCAGCGCGGGTCAGCGCTCCCCTTGCGATCGGGAAGGTCGCCTGCGGATGCTGGAACATGCCGCCGCCGACATGGCGCCACGCGCCGGTGAGCGCAGGCAGGCAGGCGACGGCGCGCACCGCGTCCGGCCCGTTGCGGGTGCGCTCGAGCGCCACGCCGGTGCGGATGGCGGAAGGATGCGTCGTGGCATAGGCGCGGGCGAGCCTGACGATCTCGTCCTCTGGAACGCCGGTGATGGCCGCGGCACGGGCCGGCGGATATTCGGCGGCGCGCGCTTTGAGCTCATCGAATCCGATCGTGTGATCCACCACGTAGGCCGCGTCGACCGCGCCGTCCTCGACGATCTGGTGGATGAGCGCGAGCGCCAGCGCCACATCCGTGCCGGGGCGCGGGCGGATGTGCCAGTCGGCGCGCGCCGCCGTGCGGCTACGCAGCGGATCGATCACCACCAGCGTCGCGCCCGACTTCATGGCGTCCTTGACGAAGCGCCAGTGGTGCATGGCGGTCGAGATGATGTTGATGCCCCAGAGGATAATCAGCTTCGCATGGGCGAAGCTTTCCGGGTCGAGGCCACCGGTCGGCCCGCAGACCATGCGGAAGGCCTTGGTCGCGCCGGAATTGCAGAAGGTGCGCTCGGCAACGGCCGCGCCCAGCCGGTTGAAGAAGCGGTCGCCGCAGTGCAGGCCGTTGAGAAGCCCTTGAGACCCCAGATAGCTGAACGGCAGGATGGTCTCCGCGCCATGCTCGGCAATGATGGAGCGGAAGCGCGAGGCGATTTCGCCCAGTGCCTCGTCCCAGGTGATGCGCTCGAACTGGCCGGCGCCCTTGGGGCCTGAGCGGCGCAGGGGATGGAGGATGCGGTCCGGCGCGTACATGCGCTTCTCGAACGACTTTACCTTCGCGCACAGGACGCCGTGGGTGAATGGGTGGTCATGGCGCCCGCGCACGGAGATCACCCGGCCGTCGCGCACCACCGACTCCATGGCGCAGTTGTCCGGGCAGTCATGCTGGCAGGCGCCGTAGACGATCGTCTCTTCGGTGGATTCGGCTGATGTCTCTGTGTCGCTCACGGCAGGCCTCGCTGTTTGCCGACGATGATAGCGCAGGTCGGAGGGCAGCGCAGCGTCCCTGCTTGTCTTGCCGGACAAGCGGAGCGCGATCCGGCATCCGGCACGAAACGCAGGCTACAATTTGCCGCTGGATCCCGTGTCTGCGGAGCGTCACTCCGTGCCGCACCGCGCACGGGATGACAGGGAGGGATTGCGTCGATCCAGTCACCCCCTTTGTCATGCCCGGGCTTGACCCGGGCATCCAGCCAAATGCGCGGCCTGCATTTCTGCGCTGGATTGCCGGGTCAGGCCCGGCAATGACGATGTGCCTGATACATCATTAGAATCCCTAATGATGGGGCGGAGGCGTTGCGCGGGCGCGGGCGGTCGTCTCTAGTTCGGATCAGGATCTATGACGGGACAGGCGCATGGCGGAACGGCCGCGAGAGGCGGAAACGGTGATCATCGGCGGGGGCGTGATCGGGCTCTCCGTCGCCTATCACCTCAGCCATCTCGGCGCCAACGACGTCATCCTGCTCGAGCGCAACCAGCTCACGAGCGGCACGTCCTGGCACGCGGCCGGCATCGTGGGTCCGCTGCGGGCGAGCTTCAACCTGACGCAACTCTCGGTCTATGCGACCGAATTGTTCGAGGCGCTTGAGGCGGAGACCGGACAGGCGACGGGATACAGACGCACCGGCGGCCTGTGGCTCGCGCAGACCGATGACCGGCTCACGGAACTGAAGCGCATCGCCGCCATGGGCGACATCACCGGGCTTCACGCGGAGATTCTAAACCCCGCGGAGGCCGCCAAGCGCGCGCCGATGCTGGACACGACCGGGCTCACAGGCGCCCTCTGGGTCGAGGAGGACGGACAGGCCAACCCGGTCGACGTCTGCATGGCCTACGCAAAAGGTGCCCGGTCGGGCGGCGTCCGCATCTTCGAGGACACGGGCGTTGCCGGTGTCGTCGTGAATGAGGGCACGGTGGCGGGCGTGGAGCTGACCTCGGGCGAGAGCATCCGCTGCAAGCGCGTGGTCAACTGCGCGGGCGCGTGGGCCTGCGACCTGGCAAAGGCGTCCGGCGTGACGCTCCCCTTGCAGGCGGTCGAGCACATGTATGTGGTGACCGAGCCGGTCGAGGGGCTCTCCGCCCCCTTCCCCATCGTGCGCGATCTTGAGTCCCGGACTTATTTCAAGGAGGACGCGGGCAAGCTCGTCGTCGGCTGGTTCGAGCACAACGCCAAGGTCTGGCGGCCGGATGCGAACGGGCCGGACGCACCGTTCCTCGAGCTGCCGGAGGACTGGGCGCAGGTCGAGCCCTACATGGAAGCCGCCATGGCGCGGATGCCCGCGCTCGAGCGCACCGGGATCCAGCATTTCATGGTCGGTCCCGAGAGCTTCACGCCCGACACGCGCCAGGCCATGGGCGAGGCGCCGGAGGTGAAAAACTATTTCGTTGCCGCCGGCTTCAACTCCATCGGCATCGTTTCGTCTGCCGGCGCGGGCAAGATGCTGGCCGAATGGATCGCCGGCGGCGAACCGCCCATGGACCTCTGGGAGGTGGACGTGGCGCGCTTCGAGCCGCATCACGGGGAGCGCGCCTTTCTCGAGGCGCGTGTGGCCGAGGCGGTCTCGAACCAGTTCGCCATGCACTGGCCGTTCAAGCAGATGACGACGGGCCGCGGCCTCAAGCACTCTGCGTTCCATGAGGCGCTGGTAGCGCTCGGGGCGGTCATGGGCGCGCCGACGGGCTGGGAGCGACCGCTCTATTTCGCGACTGGCGGCGAGCCGCGGGAGATGGCCTACAGCTACGGCGACCAGACCTGGTGGCCGTCTGCTGAGCGCGAGGCACGGACGCTCATGGACGCGGTGAGCCTGATCGACCTCTCCCCGTTCGCAAAGTTCGATGTTTCGGGTGAGGACGCACCCGCCTTCCTGCAGCGGCTCTGCGCCAACGATGTGGGCGTCGACCCGGGCCGGCTGGTCTACACGCAGATGCTGAACACGCGCGGCGGCATCGAGGCCGACGTTACGGTCACAAGGATTGCCGAAGACCGGTTCCGCGTCGTGAGTGGAGCGGCAACCCGGCGGCGGGACCTGGCGCGCATTTCCCGCGCGGTCGGACGAACCGAGCGGGTTGAGGTTGTCGATGTCACCGACGACCTCGCCGTGCTGGGCGTCATGGGGCCGGAAGCCCGCGCCCTGCTCTCGGCTCTCAGTGATGACGACCTTTCGAATGACGCTTTCCCGTTCGGCCGGTCGCGCGGGATCGCACTGGCCGGAACGTCCATCCGCGCCTCGCGGGTCTCCTATGTCGGCGAACTCGGCTGGGAGCTCTACGTGCCCGTAGACCAGGCCGCAGCCGTCCACGCAGCGCTGTGGAAGGCCGGCGAACCACTCGGCGCCGGTCACATGGGCCTTTTCGCCGTCGATAGCTGCCGCCTCGAAAAGGGCTACCGCCACTGGGGCCACGACATCGGCCCTGATGACACACCGCTCGAGGCGGGGCTTGGCTTCGCCGTCGCATGGGACAAACCCGGCGGCTTCATCGGCCTCGATGCCCTGGCCCGTCAGCGGGAGACGGGCGTCACGTGCCGGCTCGCCCAGTTCAGCCCGGGCGAGGCCCATCCGCTGGTGCTGCACGACGAGCCGATATACTGCGGCGGCGCCATCGTGGGGCGGACTACGTCCGGCGCGCGCGGCTTCCGCACCGGGCAGACGCTGTGCCTTGCGACCATCGCCTGTGAGGCGGGCGATAGCCTCGACGACCTGCTGGCCCGCAAATACGAGATCGCCGTCGCCGGCGAACGGTTTCCCCTTACCCCGCAGAAGCGACCGCCGTACGATCCGGGCGGTGCGCGGATGCGCGGCTAGCGACGAGGTGGCGAGCATGCAGACCCATGCCCGGGTTGTGATCATCGGCGGCGGCGCCATGGGTGTGTCGCTCGCTTACCACCTGCCCAAGGTCGGCTGGTCCGACGTCGTGCTCATCGAGAAGAACGAGCTTACGGCGGGCTCCACCTGGCATGCCGCGGGCCTCTGCACCCACTTCGCCCACAACCTTACGATCCAGGCGCTGCGCGCCCACAGCGTGAAGCTCTATTCTCGGATCCTCGAAGAGGAGACCGGCAATCCGGTCGGCTTCCACGCCACCGGCGCGCTCCGGGTGACGCGGAGCCGGGACCGCATGGACGAGTTCCGGCACGTGCAGGGCATCGGGCGCTATTCGGGTTATGACTTCAACATCCTCACACCGGGCGAGCTCAAGGAGATCTACCCGCTGGTCGAGACCGACGGCCTGATCGGGGCGATCCACGAACCCGACGACGGCTTCGTCGACCCGAGCCAGGCGACCCACGCCATGGCGGCGGGCGCACGGGCCGGCGGGGCGACAATCCATCGCAATACGGCCGTCGAGGCGATCGAGCGCGCGCGCTCTGGCGAGTGGCTGGTGCGGACCACCGCCGGTGACATTACAGCCGAGCACATCGTCAACGCCGCCGGGACCTGGGCCTACGAGGTCGGCCGGATGATGGGACTGGAGTTGCCGGTCGTGCCTATCCTGCACCAGTATCTCGTCACCGACCGGGTCGAGGCTTTTGCCGCGCTCGGCCGCGAGCTTCCGATCATCCGCGACCCGGAAGAGAGCTGGTACCTGCGGCCCGAGCGTGACGGGCTTATCTGCGGACCCTACGAACGCGACGCCCGGGCCTGGTCGATCGACGGCGTGCCGCCGGAGTTCGGCATGGACCTTCTGCCGCCGGAACTCGACCGGGTCGAGCATATCGTCGCCTGCGCCATGGAGCGCGTGCCCGCCTTTGCCGAAGCCGGCATCAAGACCATCGTCAACGGACCCATCACCTTCACGCCCGACACCAACCCGCTCATCGGCCCGGCCTTCGGGGCCGAAAACGCCTGGCTCCTGACCGGCTCCAGCATGGGCGTCATGGAAGGCGGCGGGGCCGGCAAGTTCCTCGCCGAATGGATGGCCGGCGGCGAACCGCCCATGGATGCGCTCGCGCTCGACCCGCGCCGGTTCGGCGACTTTGCCGACCGGGCCTACCGGATCGACAAGGCGCTTGAATGCTTCGGCCACCAGTTCGCAGTCCACTACCCGTTCGAGGAGCGTCCGGCCGGACGGCCGCGACGCGTCACGCCGATCCACGACGACCTCGACGCCGCCGGCGCCGTGTTCGGAGCGGCCTACGGCTGGGAACGGCCCAACTGGTTCCACCACGATGACGGCGTTGAGGAGCCGGTTCTCACCTTCCGCCGCCCCGGCTGGTTCCAGGCGGTCGCCGAGGAATGCCGTGCCGTATCGGAGCGCGCGGCGCTCGCCGATCTCAGCGCGTTTTCCAAGTTTGAGGTGACGGGGGCGGACGCGGAAGCCTTCATCGAAACGCTCGGCGCCAACAGCGGTCCCAAGCCCGGGCGCATCGGCCTGACCCACGCACTGACGCCGTCTGCGGGTGTGCGTTCGGAATTCACGATCACGCGGCTGGCGGACGACCGCTATTACCTGACCAGTGCGGCGGCAGCGGAACGCCACGACGAAGACCTGCTGCAACATCATGCCGCGTCGTTCGGCGATGTGATTGTGGAGAACGTCACCACCGCCACAGGCATCATCGCGGTTATGGGCCCGCAAGCCCCCGCCGTACTCGCACCGATCTGCAAGGCCGATCTCGGCAGCGCCGCCTTTCGCTGGCTGAGCGCACAGGAGATCACCGTCGCCGGTGTGCCGGTCCGGGCGCTTCGGGTCTCCTATGTGGGCGAGTCCGGCTGGGAACTGCACATGCCGATCGACCGGATGAAGACGGTTTACGCCGCACTGATCGAAGCGGGCCGGGCTGTCGATATCGGCCATTTCGGCGCCTATGCCATGAACGCGCTCCGGCTGGAGAAAGGCTACCGCGCCTGGGGGCTGGATCTTTCCACAGAACGCACACCGCTCGAGGCAGGACTCGGCCGGCTGGTCAAATGCGACGGGAGGATTTTCGTGGGCCGCGAAGCGCTCATGGCCACGGCTGACGCCCCGCCGGCTTTCACGATGGAGCTGCTCGAGATCACCGGCGCCGTCACCGACCCGTTCGGCCTGCATCCGGTATTCTCGGGCGAGCGCGTCGCCGGGCTCATAACATCGGGCGCCTACGGCCACCGGACCGGGAAACGCCTGGCACTCGCTTACTTGAGGCCGGAGGTCATGGCTTCAGGCGAACCGCTTGCCGTCGAGATCCTCGGCGAGCGCGGCCGCGCGACAGTCCTCAAGGAAGCGCCCTACGATCCGGGGAATACGAGGTTACGCGGCACCTGACCAAGTGATGTAGGCCATGCTCTCTCTTGTCTTGCCCGGACCTGATCCGGGCATCCAGCCAGGGGAACGCAATGTCGCTGGATTGCCGGGTCAGGCCCGGCAATGACCAATAAAGCTCTGGCAAGTGAAATGCGGGTTACTTCGCCTTCTTCTTCCCGTCAGCCTCAGGGTCGTAGACCTTGCCGTCCTTGCCGAAGTTCCACTGGCCATGACGGGGGTGATCGCCGTGCGGCTCGACGACGCCGTCGCCGTCCAGGTGGCTCAGCGTATCACGGACGCGGGCGCGTTCCTTGCGATGGGCGCGCCGCTTGTCGTCCTTCTCGCTCTGCTCCCCTGTCCTCGGGAAAATCGGTGTCTTGCGTTTCGATCTGCTCATCGCCGTAACTCTCCTCAGGTCAGAGTATCGCGGCTTTATCCGGCCGACGTCTAAACCCAGTCCAGCACCACCTTGCCGGCGTCGCCGGAGCGCATGGCGGTGAAGCCATCCAGGTAATCGTCCACGCCCAGGCGGTGCGTGATCAGCGGGGCAAGGTCGAGTCCGCCCTGCACGAGCGTGGTCATCTTGTACCAGGTCTCGAACATCTCGCGGCCGTAGATGCCCTTGAGCGTCAGCATCTTGAAGATGACCTTGTTCCAGTCGATCTCGAAGGCGGCCTCGGCGATGCCGAGGATGGCAACCTTGCCGCCATTGTTCATGACGTCGATCATGTCGCGGAAGGCGACCGCCGATCCCGACATCTCCAGGCCGACGTCGAAGCCTTCGGTCATGCCGATGCGCTCCATGACGTGGGTCAGCG
Source organism: Hyphomicrobiales bacterium (assembly GCA_965198845.1). GTDB lineage: Bacteria > Pseudomonadota > Alphaproteobacteria > Rhizobiales > JAJFHC01 > CBDAQD01. The sequence continues at coordinate 1,638,685 of CBDAQD010000002.1, read as the reverse complement.
ACTCGGCAGACGCGTCGACGACATATTCGATACCGAGTTTGCGGGCCAGTTCGAGCCGGGTCGGGTTGATGTCGGTGATGACCACTTTGCGGGCACCGACACGCTTGGCGACGAGCGCCCCCATGATGCCGATCGGCCCTGCCCCCGTGACCAGCACATCCTCGCCGACCAGATCGAAGCTGAGCGCCGTGTGCACCGCATTGCCGTAGGGGTCGAAGATCGACGCAATCTCGTCCGGCACGTCGTCGGGGATGGTGAAGACGTTGTGCTCGGGGATCACGAGGAACTCGGCAAACGCGCCCGGCCGGTTGACGCCGACGCCCAGCGTATTGCGGCAAAGGTGGCCGCGTCCCGCCCGGCAGTTGCGGCAGGCGCCGCAGACGATGTGGCCCTCGCCGGACACCCGCTGGCCACGGCTGTATTTCGTGGCCGCATTGCCCGTGTCGGCAATCTCCCCGCAGAACTCGTGGCCGACCACCATGGGCACCGGGATCGTCTTCTGTGCCCACTTGTCCCAGTTGTAGATGTGAATGTCGGTGCCGCAGATTGCGGTCTTCTTGACCTTGATCAGGACGTCGTTGGGTCCGGGCTCGGGCACCGGGACCTGCTCCATCCAGATGCCCTCTTCGGGCTTCGCCTTGACCAGCGCCTTCATCATGTTCGTCATGGGGATGCTCCTGCTTGCCCCTCCATTACCCCATCATCGGCGCGATTGCAATATAACGGATGTCACTCCAATATGACGGATTATGTCATGAATCGTGAACAACGAGAATGGCCCGCGCCGTCTTGCCTGATGCGCGGATCGCGTGCTCGCAGTCGGCGGCATAACGCGCCGTATCGCCCTCTCCGAGCTCGACCGATGCGCTACCCGAGGTCACCGTAAGCCGCCCCTCGATGACGGTCAGGTGCTCGCGGCAACCCTGCCGGTGCGGCTGACTGACCAGTGCGCCTTGTTTCTCGAAATGCAGGTCGTAGACCTCATGACGGCCGGCCTGGTCCGGTGGACTCAGGATCCGGATCCGGCACCCCTCACCCCGGCTGTCGATGGTCGGCGTGCGGTCGGACCGCACTACCTCCTCGATTTTGCTGCGGTCTGCCGTCTCGCCGTCGAGCAGACCGGCGAAATCGACCTGGAGCGCCCGGGTCAGGTTCCACAGGGTTGCGACAGTGGGACTCGATTCGCCGCGCTCGATCTGGGACAGCATGGACCGGGACACGCCGGAGAGCTTGGCCACGGCATCGAGGCTGAGGCCCTTGTCGGTCCGCGTTTCCTTGAGACGCGAGGCCAGCCGTTCGGCGATATCGGCATCCGATTTCATGGGCTCACCCTGTGACGCGGCCCGGACCCTGTCAACAACCGGATACCGCAGCCGTCAACCGATGACGCCGAGATCTCGGCCGACCTCGGCAAAGGCCGCGACCGCCCGGTCAATATCGTCGCTGGTGTGCGCTGCCGACATCTGGGTCCGGATACGCGCCTGGCCCTTCGGCACGACGGGAAAAGAAAATCCGATCACGTAAATGCCCTTCTCCAGAAGCCTCGCCGCCATGTCCTGGGCAAGCGCCGCGTCACCGAGCATGACAGGGATGATCGGATGCTCGCCCGGCACGAGCGTGAAGCCGAGCAGCCCCATGGCATGGCGGAACTGCTTCGCGTTGGCCTTGAGGCGCTGACGCAGCTCGCCGCTCTCTTCCAGCATGTCGAACACCCGAAGCGAGGTCGCCGCAATCACAGGAGCAAGCGTGTTGGAAAAGAGATAGGGCCGCGAGCGCTGGCGCAGCCAGTCGATCACGGGCGCCTTGCCCGCGGTATAGCCGCCCGAGGCGCCGCCCAGCGCCTTGCCCAGCGTGCCCGTGATGATGTCGACCCGATCGGCGACCCCGCAATGTTCGGGCGTGCCGCGGCCGTTTTCGCCAACGAAGCCGATGGCGTGGCTGTCATCCACCATGACCATGGCATCGTAACGCTCGGCCAGGTCGCAGATCCCCGGCAGGTTGGCGATGATGCCGTCCATGGAGAAGACACCGTCGGTGGCTATGAGCTTGAAGCGCGCGCCTTCGGCCTGTTTCAGGCAGTCCTCAAGCGCGGCCATGTCGTTGTTGGCGTAACGCAGGCGCTGTGCCTTGCACAGCCGCACCCCATCAATGATCGAAGCGTGGTTGAGGGCATCGGAGATGATGGCGTCCTCTGGCCCGAGCAACGTTTCGAATAGGCCGGTATTGGCGTCGAAGCAGGATGAATAGAGGATCGCGTCCTCCATGCCGAGGAACCCTGCGATCCGCGCCTCCAGCTGCTTGTGCTCTTCCTGGGTGCCGCAGATGAAGCGCACCGATGCCATGCCGTAGCCGTATCGCTCGAGCGCGGCCTTGCCGGCGGCCACGAGTTCGGGATTGTCAGCCAGGCCCAGATAGTTGTTGGCGCAGAAATTGAGCACGTGCGAGCCGTCCGCGACGTCGATCTCGCCTGACTGGGTCGACGTGATGACGCGCTCGGATTTGTACAGGCCCTGTTCCTTCAGGCCCTCGATCTCGCTTTCGATGTGTCCGACGAACGACGCGACCATCGCGCTGGTCCTCCTGATGACTGACGTGAGTTAAGCGGTGAGCCCTGTCCCGCACCGGGGCCCTGCCCGCAATGATCACATATTGAGTTCGCTTGTGGGACCCCAAACCGGCCCTTGAGGGCGCAGCCGTTACGGCAAAGCGTGGAGCACGTCAACCGGCGAAAGCGGCAGAAGGGTCATGCCGCTCAATCGTCATTGCCGGACCAGATCCGGCAATCCAGCGTCAATCGAATGCCTCGCCATGTGGCTGGATGCCCGGGTCAAGCCCGGGCATGAGAGTTTCGAAGTATGCTGCCACACACTTCCCGTCGCCTCCGCACTCCCCCATGTCACCCCGCACTTGATGCGGGGTCCAGCGTCATACGCAGTCTCTTGGCTTCGGGCTGGATGCCGGATCGCGCTCCGCTTGTCCGGCAAGACAGGAAGAAAATGTCTCCCCGCGCCTGACGCGGGGTCCAGCGTCGCACGCGGTGTCCCGGTTCCGGGCAGGATGCCGGGTCAAGCCCGGTAAGACACTTGGCAGACGAATTTACGTCAAGAGGTCATCGTAGAGATCGCGCCAATCAGGATTGCCCCTTTCAATAAGCTCAATCTTCCACTTGCGGCGCCACCGCTTCAGCTTCTTTTCCCGCGCGATCGCTTCAAGGACATCGGAATGCTGTTCGAAATAGACGAGGCGATCGACATTGTACTCGGCCGTGAATCCGTCATCGGCTTTCGTTTTATGCTCATAGCAGCGGCGAATGATGTCAGAGGTGATGCCGACGTATATCGTGCCTTCTTTTCTGTTCGCGAGGATGTAGACGAAATACATATTCATCGAGCACTTCCTGGTCCTCCATTGATGGAAGTACGTTGTCGACGCTGAAAACCTGTCCGAGATACCATTTCATTGGTCTTCGCGGGGCGTCATTGGCGACCGTCCGGTCTCGGGCTGGATGCCGGGTCAAGCCCGGCAAGACAGGAAGAAGATGTCACCCCGCACTTGATGCGGGGTCCAGCGTCGCACGCGGTGTCCCGGTTCCGGGCTGGATGCCGGATCGCGCTCCGCTTGTCCGGCACGACATGAACGGAAATGTCGCCCCGCACTTGATGCGGGGTCCAGTGACATACGCAACCGCCGACCTTACCGCTGGATGCCGGGTCAGGTCCGGCATGACAATCGGGTTGAGACCGGTCAGTCGACCCGGACCTCGATGTCGCCAATGCCGTCGACATGGCCGTGCAGGACGTCGCCGCGCTCGACCGGGCCGACGCCCGAAGGCGTGCCCGACATGATCAGGTCGCCGGGCGCCAGTTCGAAATAGCGCGACAGGTAGGCGATCATCTCAGGAACTTTCCAGATCAGCTGGTTGAGATCACCTTCCTGGCGGATCTCGCCATTGACCTTGAGCCAGATGGCGCCGCTGTCGGGGTGACCGCTCTGTTCGACCGGAACGACCTCGCCGATCGGCGCCGATTTCTCGAAAGCCTTGCCGATCTCCCAGGGCCGGCCGGCTTTCTTCATCTGGCCCTGAAGGTCGCGCCTGGTCATGTCAAGCGCGACGGCATACCCGAAAACGCAGTCGAGCGCGTCCCCGACGGCAATATTTGTACCGCCCTTGCGCAGGCAGGCCACGCTTTCGATCTCGTGGTGCACATCGCTGGTCTGCGGCGGATAAGGAAAGACGCCGCTGGTGTTCAGATTGTCCGGGTTCTTCTGGAAGAAAAACGGATCTTCCTTGAGGGGATCATGGCCCATCTCGATGGCATGGGCCGCATAATTGCGCCCGACGCAGTACACCCGGCGGACCGGGAAAACGGCGTCCGTCCCGGCTACGGGAATGGTCGCGACGGGGGGCGGCGCAATTACAAAATCCGTCATTCTTACCTCCGATTACTGGGCATTCGATCTTCTTTTTAGACTGTCAGACGCTACAGATCAATCGCAACCAATACAAGTTTTTGCGCAAATTGGTGTTGAATATAGCGATTGATCGGCATATGATCGCCAAATACTACTATATTGGTCAACCAATTTGGAAACCAATTCGTGCTGACAAAACCGGAACCCTCTGAACGCGAAGACGCCATCACCCAGGTCCGGGAGATGATCGCGGCGGGCCAATACGCTCCCGGCGACCGCCTGCCTCCGGAACGTGAACTCATCGAGCGACTTGGACTGTCGCGCACGATGCTGCGCCGCGCGCTGGAGGTTCTGGAACGCGAGGGTGCGATCTGGCGTCATGTCGGCAAGGGCACATTCGTGGCCAGCCACGGGAGTTCCGCGGGAACCGGCGACCTCGCCGAACTCAGCCGGCAGGTGACCCCGGTCAAGATGATGCGTGCCCGGCTGAGCCTTGAGCCGGCCATTGCGCGCGAAGCAGCCATGAACGCGTCCGGCGAGGCGATCACGCGCATGAAGCTCGCCAAGGAACGCGCCCAGTCGGCTTCGACCTGGACGGACTACGAGACCCATGACGACCTGTTCCACAGATCGATTGCCGAGGCGACCGACAATATCCTGCTGCTGACCCTGTTCGACCAGCTCAACCAGGTCCGCCGGGCGGTGGCCTGGGGCAACGTGGTGCGCAGCTCGGAACGGCCGGCCCGGGATCATTCCAGTTTCACCCAGCACGACAGGATTACCGCGGCGATTGAAGGACGCGACCCGGCCGAAGCGCATGAAGCCATGCGCGAGCACATCCGGTCCGTCGCCACGCGCCTGTTCGAGGAGGTTTAGGTTCCAGTCAGTTCACGCACGGGCCAGAACACAAAATGCAAACTGAACGGACCGTGTACGGAGTATCGAAATGTTTTCAGGGAGGAGTCAGATGAAGACAGTGATACGACATCTTACGATTGCATTTGCCGCAATCTTCATGGTGGCGAGCCTGGCCGTATCGAGCGCTCAGGCCGCAAAAGTCAGAATTGCGCTGGCCGAAACGCCGTCGGACGAACTGGCCGCGTTCTTCGTTGCGCTCGACCGGGCGAAGGCCATGGGGCTCGACTACGAGTGGACCGCGTTTTCCGATGAGGAGCTGGCGATCCAGGCGGTGCTCAGCGGGCAAATGGACATCGGATTCGGTACGCCTTACGCCGCGATGCAGAAATCCAAGGCCCCGATCCGGATCATTTTCCAGCTTTCGAAACTGAAGTTCTTCCCCGTGACGTCGAAGAAGTACAGCAAGCTTGAGGATCTGAACGGTCAGCCGATCCTGCTGCATTCGCGCGGCGGCGGAACGGACTCGATCGCCAACGTGATCGAGGACAAGCTCAGCATCAAGTTCGGCAAGCGGTCCTACGTGCCGGGCTCGGCCAACCGGATCGTGGCCCTGATCGCAGGCCAGACCGACGCGACGATCGTCGACCTCGCCAACAAGAACAAGCTGGTGAAACAGCAGGGCGACAAGTTCAACGTGTTGCCCATGTTCGAAGTGGATGCATCCGACGAGGCCCTGTTCGCCAATCTCGACTGGATCAAGGCCAACGAGAAGGACGTCGGCATTTTCGTCAAGGCGCTTCTGAGCGTTTATCGCGACATGGCCAAGGACCCGACGATCATCCGCAAGGAGACCAAGGCGGACGGCCCGATCGGCCAGTTGCCGAAGGAGATCCTCGACGGTCTCGACGGCTTCTACAAGGACGCGGTCGCGGGCGGTCTCTATGACGCCGACGGCGGCGGACGCAAGGCGGCCAAGGCCGACATGGAATGGTACTCAGCTGCCGGTCAGCTGAAGGGCGATCCGGCATCGCTCAAGATCGAGGACTTCTGGTACCTCGCGCCGCTCGACGCGGCCAAGTAAGAGGGGTGGTGGCAGCCGCGGGGCCTTCGGGCTCCGCGGCCGGTACCCGGACCATGGCAGCCATGGAAGCATCAAACACCATCATCAGCCGATCACTGGCCCTCAAGGTCCTGTCGGCCGTGATTGTCTTCGGGGCCTGGGAGATCGCCGGCCGGGTTCCGGTCAGCTACGCCTTCCCCACGTTCTTCGAATCCATGTCGGCGCTGGTCACGATGACCTTCGACGGAACCATCTTCACGGCCTATGCCGAGACCCTGAAACCGCTCGTGGTCGGTGTGCTTATCTCGGCCTTTCTCGGGATCGGCCTGGGCCTGTGGATCGGGCTCAGCAGCAAGTTCGACTGGCTTTTCTCGCCGATCTTCATCGTCATGCAGTCGGCTCCCCTCGCGGCCCTCATCCCGCTTCTGGTGATGGCCTACGGTATCGGGCTGACGTCCAAGGTCTTCGTGGTCTGCATCATGGCCATGCCGGTGATCGTGCTGAACACCGCGGGCGCAGTGCGTAACACCCCCTCCTCGCTCAAGGAAATGGGACGCTCGTTCCTGGGCACCGAGAAGGACATTATCCTGAAGATCATCATCCCGGCTGCCTCGCCGATCATCTTCGCAGGCCTCAGGCTCGGCATCTCGGCGGGCTTCATCGGCGCCATCCTGTCCGAACTCAAGATCACCCCCACCGGCGTCGGCGACATCATCACCTACAGCCGCTCGATCGCGGACTACCCGAGCATGTATGCGGCCATCTTCTCGATCATTCTTCTGGCGGTTCTGTTCCTGAACCTGCTCGAGAAGATCGAATTCGCGCTATTCAGAGGAAACAACCGTGGCTATGCCTCAGAGTAAGATCGAACTCGTGCAAGACGATCATCCCGTACCGGAAATCGCGGTTTCCGCCCGCAACATCTCCAAGACCTATGGCGAGGTGGAAGCGCTGCGCGACCTGTCACTGGAATTCCCCAAGGGCCAGCTCACGTCGCTGCTTGGTCCGTCCGGCTGCGGCAAGACCACGCTCCTGAAGATCATCGCCGGGCTGCTGGAACCCAATTCCGGTGAGGTCGAGGTCAACGGCCAGCCGGTGACCGGACCGGGCCCGGACCGCGCGTTCGTGTTCCAGGACTTCGCGCTGCTGCCCTGGGCGAGCGTCATCCGAAATGTCTCGTTCGGGCTCGAACTGCGCGGCATGCCGAAGGCGGAGCGCGAGGATATTGCGCAGAAATACATCAACGACGTTGGCCTGACCGGCTTCGAGAACAGCTATCCGCACGAGCTTTCGGGCGGCATGCGACAGCGGGTCGGACTGGCCCGCGCGCTCGCCGTCGACGCCCAGGTCCTGCTGATGGACGAGCCATTCTCGGCCGTCGACGAGCAGACCCGGCGCAAGTTCCAGGAGGACCTGCTCGGCCTCGTCCAGAACGAGAACAAGTCCTTCATCTTCGTGACCCACTCGATCGAGGAAGCGGTTTACGTGTCCGACCAGATCGCGATCCTGTTGCCGCGGCCGAGCCGCGTGTCGGAGATCATCCGGCCGTCCGGCTTCCGAGACAAGGGCACGGACAATATCCGCCGGGACCCGGAATATCTCGACATTGTCGACCGTATCTGGGCCTCGCTGCGGAGCTACGTGGAGTAGATGAGGTGAAGCTCTTCGGCTACCAGCTCCCGGGCATGTCGTCCCTCATCCTGTGGGGGCTGATCTGGGAAATCGTCGGCCGGCTCGGCGTGACCTTCTTCGTCCCGCCGCTGTCGGAGGTCGTGCACACGCTCATCACGGTCATCGGCACGCCAGCCTTCACCAAGGCGCTGTCAGAAACGGCCTATGCCTTTGTCGTCGGCGTGACCGCCGCTGTCACCATCGGCATCCCGACCGGCATCCTCATGGGCAAGAACAGGCTGCTCGACGAGCTGCTGCTGCCGTGGGTCAACATTTTCTTGAGCGCGCCGCTCACCGCGCTCGTGCCGGTGCTCATGGTGCTGTTCGGCTTCGGCATGAAGTCGATCATCATCACGACGACCCTGTTCGCGATCTGGATCATCATCCTGAATTCGCGCGCGGGCGTCATGCAGATCAATCGCTCGCTCGTGGAAATGGCACACTCGTTCGGCGCAACGCCGATGGACGCCTTCACCAAGATCTATTTCTGGGCCGCCCTGCCCGAGATCCTGGGCGGCGTCAGGATCGGTATCATCCGTGCGGTGAAGGGCGTGATCATCGGTCAGCTGCTCATCTCGATCGTCGGCTTCGGCGCGCTGTTCGAGCTCTATTCGTCCAACTTCCTGATGTCGCACTTCTGGGCGGTGCTGATCGTGCTGTTCGCCATGGCGTTCACGATCTCTGAGTTCCTGGCCTATCTGGAACGCCGCGTGGGGTATTACGCCGCGAAACGGTAGGCAGTCGCCTGCCGCTGGATGCCCGGGTCAGGCCCGGGCATGACAACACCCACATACGTCGTCCCCGCGCAGGCGGGGACCCAGAAGCGCCAATCTCAATGCGGTTCCGTATGTCCCTGGATTCCCGCCTTCGCGGGAATGACGCTGAGATAAAATGCCACCGTTCCCCGGGTGAGCGTCAGCGAAGCCCGGGGCCGTAAAGAACAAGCGCCTGAGTATGGAACGGTCCCGGACAGCCCATCTGGGCTTCCGGGAAACGGCGATACCGGTCAGTCGACCCGCACCTCGATGTCGCCGATGCCGTCGACATGGCCGTGCAGGACGTCGCCGCGCTCGACCGGGCCGACGCCTGAAGGCGTGCCCGACATGATCAGGTCGCCGGGTGCCAACTCGAAATAGCGCGACAGGTAGGCGATCATCTCAGGCACCTTCCAGATCAGCTGGTTGAGGTCACCTTCCTGGCGGATCTCGCCATTGACCTTGAGCCAGATGGCGCCGCTGTCGGGGTGACCGATCTCGGATGCGGGCACAACCTCGCCGATCGGCGCGGAACGCTCCACCGCCTTGCCGATCTCCCAGGGCCGGCCGGCCTTCTTCATCTGCCCCTGCAGGTCGCGGCGCGTCATGTCGAGGCCGACCGCATAACCGAACACGCAACCGAGCGCGTCTTCAACCGCGATATCCGTGCCGCCCTTGTGCAGGCAGGCCACGCTTTCGATCTCGTGGTGCACGTCGCTGGTCTGTGACGGATAGGGAAAGATGCCGCTGGTATCGAGATTGTCGGGGTTCTTCTGGAAGAAGAACGGATCTTCCTTGTCCGGGTCGTGCCCCATCTCGATGGCATGGGCCGCATAATTGCGCCCGACGCAGTACACCCGGCGGACCGGAAACCTCTCTCCACGCCCCCTGACCGGCAGGGAAACGACAGCGGGCGGCTCGAAAACATAGCTCATGACAGTGAAAACCTCTTAAGCTTCGCAACGGGTGTCTTGCGTTATTCGCGGAAAGGCCGCAAGCCCCGTTCCCGCAGCGCGGTCCACTCGAGGACCGGTGCAGAACAGCAACTTCGGCAAAGACTTGTCAGCGCATCCTTAGCCGATGCATACACAAGATGCCACAGGGCCTTCCTGTCATTCGCAATTGCGCCCGGGGCCATCCGCCGTCAACATGCCGCCATGAAGTCGATGATCCATACCGACGCCTACCATTTCGACCGGACGGTCGACAGCTACTGGGAGGCAAGCGCCCTGCCGCTGCGGGTCGACGCAAGCGCGCTTGAAGAGGATGTCTATTGTGACATCGCGATCGTGGGCGCGGGCTTCACCGGCCTGTCCGCGGCACTCAGGCTGCGCACACTCTATGGAGCCGATGTCCGTGTTTTGGACGCCGGCGATATCGGCTGGGGTGCGTCGGGACGCAATGGCGGGTTCTGCTGCCTCGGCGGCAGCAAGCTCGGCTGGCCGGACTTCATCAAGAAATACGGGATCGACGAGGCCAAGAAATTCTTCGCCGTGCAGCGCGAGGCGGTCGGACTGGTGCGCGAACTCTGCCAGCGTTACGGCATCGACGCCTCGCTCTCCGGTAGCGGCGAACTGCAGCTCGCCCACAAACCGGACCGTTTCGACGAGCTGAGGCAGGAGCGTAATTTCCTCAAGGACACGCTCGACTTCGAGACCGAACTGATCGAGGCCGAACAGCTCGCCGAACGCGGTTATGGCGGCCCCGGCTTCCACGGCGGATTACTGAACCCGCACGGCTTCGGGCTGCATCCCCTGGCCTATGTGCGCGGGCTCGCGGCGACGGCCGCCGGCAACGCCGCGCGGCTGCATGGGCGAACGCGGGTCAAGCGCTGGGAGCAAACCAAGACAAGCCATGTGCTCATTACCGAGCGCGGCAGCGTCACCGCAGACCAGGTCATCTTCGCCACCAACGGCTATACGCCCGAAGGCATGCTGAGGCCGCTGGCCGGGCGCATCATGCCGGTGCTGTCGAACATCATCGTCACGCGCCCGATTACGCCGGAGGAGCGGGCAGCCCAGGGCTGGACCGCCGACACCATGGCTTTCGACACACGCAACCTGCTGCATTATTTCCGCCTGCTGCCGGACGGCCGGTTCATGTTCGGCGGGCGCGGCGGCACCAACTCCGCGGATCGCTCGGCGCCGGCCTCGGAGCGGTCGCTCCGGCGCGACTTCAACGCCATGTTCCCGGCCTGGGCGCATGTGGACCACACGCATTTCTGGCGCGGTCTCGTGTGCCTGTCATCGGATCTGGTGCCGTTCATCGGGTCCATTAACAAGGCCCGCACGGCGTGGGCCGCGCTCGCCTATCACGGCAACGGCGTCTCCATGGCGACCTGGAGCGGCCGGGCGCTGGCCGACCTTGTGGCCGGCAACCACGAGGTCGCCAACATCCCGGAGTTCATGCGAAGGCCGCCGCCGCGCTTCCCCTTCCCGAAGCTGCGCAACCTCTATTTCAAGAGCGCCTATCTGGCTTACGGGTTGCAGGACAGGTGGTTGTGACGGCGAACCTGGACCGCGGTGTCAAAGGCTGGATCTGATCACTTGTCAAAATCGATTTTCCATTCGCCGTTTTCCCAGGCCGTAACCCATTTTTTGGAACGTTCTTCCTGTGTTTCCATTCGGGAAAGAATGACAGTTCCCCAATGCACCTGATAGTACCATTTGGCGCACCGGTACCTTGCTGCAAGCTGTAGGGCATCGTCACAAAATCGGGTGACAAGTGCCTTCTCTTGATCGTCCCACTGCACGTTTGGCAGCCAATCTGCAGACTCGACTTTGCCTGTTCTATAGATCACGGGCACGAAGACCGGACGCCAATTCCAGTCTTCGGGTGATCGAACGCTTCTCGCTCGGTGGAATACGATGGCCGCACTGGAGGGCTGGCCGAGGCCCATCTCCCGTCTTACTGCAAAGAGATAGTAGGGACCGCCAAGTCTTCTCGAAAACCCGGAGAGATTGAATTTTATCCAAAGATCCTTGCGCCCGAACAAATGGCGTTTCATTTGTGCCGGAAAAATGTCCAGGTCTTCGGGCTTGAGATCATCGTTCTTCTCAAATCGTTTGTGGAAGTCCCGCAGGTCGATCGGTTCCTGCGCTGTTGCGCCGACGGAGCCGAGGACGCCCAGCAACAGGATTGCGAGGGCGAAGAGACTTCTGATTGCTTTCAAGGGTTCTCCTGTGAATGTCCGATCAAAAACAGGAGCTTAGATATAGGGATCAAAGTTCCTGATTAAACCGGGGTGCAAAAAGAGAGGTTGTCATCCTTGGCCGAGCGATCAGCGAGGCCGAGGATCCATTGGCATTTGCTGCGGACGGATGAACCTGTAATTGGATCCTCGCCGTCGCGCGCGCTCCGGCAAGGATGACATCTGGCGTGGGTAACGTCTCAGGACCGTCATTCCCGCGAAGGCGGGAATCCATAGCCACACGAATTCCGTTTGAGATTAACGCTACTGGATCCCTGCCTGCGCGGGGATGACGAATGAGAATGCCGGGATGTGAGAAAACGCAGGCACTACGAGTGACAATAATAATCGTCATTGCCGGGCCTGACCCGGCAATCCAGCAGCCGGCACGTGCTTCGCGTGTCGCTGGATGCCCGGGTCGAGCCCGGGCATGACAATCGGGGGTTGGGCAGTCCCGACCGCTTATTCCGGCTCCACCGAAAATGACACGATCTCCGCCTCGCCGCCGGGGACGGCGACCACCTCGCCCTCCTCGCGGCCGAGTACCGCCTTCGCGATCGGGGAGATCCAGGAGATCAGGCCGGCAGGCGGATCGGCCTCGTCTTCGCCGACGATCCGGAAGGCCTGCACCCGGCCGTCGTCGCGTTCGATCTCGACCGTCATGCCGAAGGTGACGGCTTCGCTGTCGGCCTTCACGTCGACCAGTTGCGCGGAGGCACGCCTGGCCGTCCAGTAGCGCAGGTCGCGGGACGCGCGGGCAATGGCTGTGCGGTCGCCGTCGGCCGTGGCACCCGCCAGAGTCTGGCGCAGAGCCGAAATCTTGCAATCGATCAGCGCAAGCCCCCTCGCCGTCACCAGGTTGGGGTGTGGGCTAACCGGGCGGTCCGGCAACTCCTCAACGAAATCAAGGCCGTCTGCCTCTTTGGTGAACGCGCGACTCATACGCCTGCTCCATTGAACTGAAGCGAAATACTAGCACGTCAGATCAGCAAATCAGGGAATCCGGTGCGTCAGGCTGCGGCACAGTCCGCGCAGGTGCCACGGATCTCGATAGTGGTTTTCTCCGCCCTGAAGTTATTATCGGCCGACCAACTTGCCAGGCGCTTGGAAATGCGCTGATCGGAGAATTCGGAAACCTGGCCGCACGTGTCGCAGATGGCGAAGGCGACGAAGCCGGAGTCGTGGCACTGGGCGTGGCTGCAGGCGACAAACGAGTTGATACTCTCAAGCCGGTGGACAAGACCGTGGTCGAGCAGCTTGTCGAGCGCGCGGTAGACCTGGAGCGGGGCGCGGAAGCCCTTGTTACGCAACTCGTCGAGGATGGTGTAGGCGCTCATGGGCGTGCCCGCCCGATTGAGCGTGTCAAACACCAGCGATTGGTTCTTGGTGAGCGTCGGCGTGGTCGCGGTCATCGGTCTGCTCCGGTCTGTTCGGCCAGATTCTGTCGATTGAAATACAGGGTCGCAAGGCTGGCAACAAAAAGCACGAGTGCCGCGACGACGATTGAGGGTCCCGAGGGCGTGTCGAACTGCAGCGAACCGAAAAGGCCCCCGGTCACGGCCAATGCTCCGATGAGCGCCGCGTAAACCGCCATCTGCTCCGGCGTCGCGGCGAACCGGCGCGCGGTCGCCGCCGGGATGATCAGGAGCGAGGTGATCAGCAGGATGCCCACGATTTTCATGGCCATGGCGATCACGCTCGCCATCAGAAGCATGAAGACAAAACGCGACCGCTCGGGGTTCAGGCCTTCGGCTTGAGCAAGCTCCGCGCTGACCGTGGAGGCCAGAAGAGAACGCCAGATGAAGACGAGCACGCCCAGAATGATGGCACCTCCGCCGAAGATGACCGCAATGTCGAGCCGTGACACGGCCAGGATGTCGCCGAACAGAAAGCCCATGAGATCGACGCGGACCCAGGTCATGAAGGCGACCATCACGAGACCCAGTGCCAGGGTCGAGTGCGAAAGAATGCCGAGCAACGAGTCTGTGGGCAAGGCATTGCGGTTCTGGAGCGCGATCAGGACCAGCGAAACGAGCACGGCAACCGCGAATACGCCGGCCATCAGCGAAACGTCGAGCAGGAAAGCAATTGCCACGCCCAGGAGCGCCGAATGAGCCATGGTGTCGCCGAAATAGGCCATGCGCCGCCAGACCACGAAACATCCCAGCGGTCCGGCGATCACCGCGAGCCCGATGCCGGCGACCAGTGCCCGGGTAAAGAAATCATCGAGCATCTTCGACCTCCGGCACTGGAGCGACATGATCGAGGTGGTGGCCGTCGTCGGGGTGGCAATGATCCGTGATCGAACCGTCAGCGTGGCGGACCCGGCCGTCAGGAAGGTGGGTATGGTCGTGGCGATGCCGGTAGACCGCGAGCGTGTCGGCCGCGCGCTGGCCAAACAGTTCGAGGTATTCCGGACTATTGGCAACGCGATCCGGCGTCCCGGTACAGCAGACATGGCCGTTCAGGCAGATCACCGTATCGGTTTCCGCCATGACCAGATGAAGGTCGTGGGAAATCAGGAGAATCCCGCACCCGGATTCGTCGCGGATCTGCCGGATCAGATCGTAAAGCGCAACCTCGCCGGAAAAATCCACGCCTTGAACCGGCTCATCGAGAACGAGCAGATCCGGCCTGCCGATCATGGCGCGGGCAAGCAAGGCGCGCTGAAATTCGCCGCCGGACAGACTCTGGACCGCGGCACCCATCAGATTGGCGATCCCGACAGACTCGAGTGCTGCCTCAATTTCCTTTTCCTCATGGGGTCCCGCGATGGTCATCAGCCGGCGCACTGTCAGCGGCAAGGTGGGGTCAATCGACAGACGTTGCGGCACATAACCGATGGTCACGGCCGGCGCACGGTCGGCTGTCCCCTCGTCCGGGCGCATCAGGCCGATGGCCATTTTCGCGGTCGTGCTCTTGCCTGAGCCGTTCGGACCGATCAAGGTGACGATCTCGCCAGGCGCCACGGTAAGGTCGACCCCGCGCACGAGCCAGCGGTCCGTGCGTTTCACGCCCGCCGACGACAAAGTCACGAGCGAATCGACGCTTCCGGGAACAATCGCTTCCATGAATTCTCCGAATTTCGGGTGTTGCGCCGGTGTATGCCATACGTTATAGCATTACGCAACTAATGTGAGGGAATTACAGGGATTCCCTAGTATAACAGTGGACCGAACGATGAAAAAGACACTCCGCACCGCATTACTTGCTGCAACTGCATTCACCCTTCCGTCCCTAGCTGCCGCCCACGGTACTGACGACGCTGTTGTCGTTTCGATCAAACCGATCCATTCGCTGGTCGCCGGCGTCATGCGGGGTGTCGGCTCCCCGCACCTGATCGTCAAGGGCGGCGGCTCGCCGCACGCATACAGCCTCAAGCCATCGGACGCCGAAGCTCTTGAGCACGCCAAGGTCGTGTTCTGGATCGGCCACGAAATGGAGACGTTTCTGGAAGGCTCCATCAAAACGCTGTCGTCGAAGGCCAAGGTTGTAGCGCTCGAGGACGCCCATGATCTGGTCAAGCTGAAAATACGGGAAGGCGTCACGTTCGACACCCATGATCACAGCGCACACGGCGACGATCACGATGATCACGATCACGAGAAAAAGGCAAAGGCCGAGCACGATCACGACCATGATCACGACGACAAGAAAGAGGCGAAGGCCGAGCACGATCACGACCATGATCACGACCACGAGAAAAAGGCGAAGGCCGAGCACGATCACGACCATGATCACGACGACAAGAAAGAGGCGAAGGCCGGCCACGATCATGACCACGGCGATCGCAAGGACGAGGCCAAAGGCGGACACGACGACCACGCCCACGGCGAAATTGACATGCACCTGTGGCTCGACCCCAAGAACGCCAAGGCCATGGTGCATGAAATCGAGGAAGCTCTGGCGAAAGCCGATCCCGCAAATGCAGCCAAGTACAAGGCGAATGCAGAGGCGCTCGAAGGCAAGCTCGATGCACTGACGGCGGAAATTTCAAAGACTATCGCACCCGTAAAGAACAGGCCTTTCGTCGTATTCCACGACGCCTATCCCTATTTTGAGAACCGTTTTGGAGTGCAGGCCGCGGGCTCGATCACCGTCAGCCCGGAAAAGCTGCCTGGGGCCAAGCGGCTGAAGGAAATCCAGGCGAAAGTGAAAGACCTCGGCGCGACATGCGTGTTCTCGGAGCCGCAGTTCGAACCCAAGCTGGTGAGGGTCGTGACGGAAGGAACAAAGGCCAGGGCCGGCGTTCTCGACCCTCTGGGCGCTGACCTCAAGGATGGGCCGGAGCTCTATTTCACACTCCTGCGCAACATGGCTAAATCCATGAAGGCGTGCCTCTCGCCGTCGAGCTAATCGGATGAGGGTGGGATTGATGCCTTAGAATCGAACATACAGAGAATCAAAATAGCCGCCTAACTAGGCGGCTATTTTTGTATCCTGTGACTCTGACGCATATCTAACTAAGCATCTTCAAAATCTCTTTGTATTTCGCCAGCATTTTCTCCAGCTTTTCAATACCTTGAATGTCAACGTTTGCCGTAATCTGAAGGCGTCCGCCAACCTGATATACAGTGATTTCCGCTGGCGAGGCTGATTCCTGGCTCGAACCATCTATAGCCAAAGTATGCGTCGCCTGATGCGGAGCAGGCGGATCAACTATTTCAACCTCGATGGTGGGAATTCCTGTCGGGCTCCCAAAGACTCGAAGATGCGAGCCCTCCTCAGATACCCACTCGACCTTACGAGAGTCAAATTGATCAACACCGCCAGAAGTCCATTTTACATAATCGCCAACCTTAGGCCTTATCAATTCATCTAAGTTATCAGAACGCTCTGCGGAGTCCCCCTTAGTCTCGTCTGCAGTCGTTACACCATCAGAGTCCGAAATGCCTGCGTAGGCCAAACTTGCCCGATAAGTGTTCAATACTTCTTCTGCAGCCGACGGGCTATAAGGTGCTTCACCTGCCTCCTCACGATCAATTGTGAGATATGTCTTGATGACAGATTCAGCCAATCCGCGTGCGGTACGGTACTTATCCCACAACTCTTTGTGGATCATTGGAGCGAGGGCCGCCGACTCAAGCGCCCGCTTTCGGCGTTCTGACTCCGGCGCTGTATCAAGAATAATCCGCTTGGCGGTGTCCGTGATCTGAAACTTTCGCGTTTTCCCGGTGCCACTGTCCGTCAAAAGACGATACTGAATAAGGGCAGCGGCAGAACGCCAGACACGCCCGTCGTCAGACTTCATACCCCATGCGTCGGACAGCACAGACACGCCAACCGGGTGATGTTGCGCCTTTTCGTATACCGCTTTGGCTCGCTCGACGGCTTTCCCCAGATCAAACATCGGGTATGGAGGCGAGCGAAAACGCTTCGGTGGCTCTTTGTCGGCTGTTGCATTAGAAGAGCAGCGAGCCCCGGCGTTCAGTCGACCGGCGACTGGGGCGAGGACGAGATAGGCGGGGTTGCTGTTTAGCCCGTCAAAGCAGTCAGCAACCCCTAATCGGCATTTTGATTTGCCCCGTGGTCTAAGTGGTAGGACGCTCAGCTTTCAACTGGAGAGGTCCGGGTCCGAATCCCGGCGGGGCAGCCAAGAATCAGACGGACCGTCGTTGCTGGCACAACGGCGGTCCCAGTTCTTTCCAGATCGTATAACGCATTTCGCGTTAATTTTCCAGAATGTTAAATCTCAGGAAGTGTGGGCGGAGCGAGTGCTCCGGCCCTCCTCTCTCATTACATAACGCTCACGCCATTTCCGCGTAGGTCGTCATCTCCATGACGGTGCCTTCGTCGCGAAGCGCGTTCAGAGGCTGGTATTCCGCCGAATTGAACCAGGCATCGATCTTCTCGATGCTCGGAAACTTCGCGATGACGAGAAGACCGTGGTCCAGGTTCTCGCCGTTGAGCACCTTGTCCGCCTTGCCGCGGAACATCAGCTCGGCGCCGTAAGTCGAGGCAATCGCCTTGGATTTGGCGAGATAGTCCTGGAATTTCTGCTGATCCTTCACGGCAATACGGGCAATCATCAACGCACTCATGTGTCATCTCCTTTGATGTGCTTTGTCTTCAGGGGGAATAGACCGGCGGTCAGCCGGTTGCGGTCCGCAAGTTTGCGGAACCGGAATTGTGGCCGCTCATCGGGCTATCGGACACGAAGCCCGCATCCGGATCATGCGAACGTCTCCAGGCATCGTGATCGCGTGCGAAGGCGCCATCCTTGATCAGCACGTGGTCCCGCTCGCGCTCGGCCGCGTCGAAATCGGGCGCCGGCGTCAACAGGATGCGGGCGAAATTGCGCAACGCGGTCAGCCGGCTGCCGATCGAGACTTGCGCCTCGGGCCACTCCGCGATAACCCGTGCGGCAATTGCGGCAAAGTCCTCCGGCTCCCGCCCGCCGACCTCGCGGACCGCATTGGTCGGCGCATTCACCGCAAAGGCGCCGCGACGGTACTCGTCGGCGTAGTATCGAAGCTGCGTGGTCATCCCGATGGGGAAGCCCATGGACCTGAAGGCCTTGCCGAGCATGCGTTCCGAGATATCCCGGTACGAGACCTTGCGGCCGAGCACATCACCCATGACGCTCGCAATCTCGTTCGGCGACAGTAATTCCGGGCCGGTCGGGCGATAGACCTTGCCCGCATGGGTGCCCGGAT
Organism: Hyphomicrobiales bacterium; assembly: GCA_965198845.1. Classification (GTDB taxonomy): domain Bacteria; phylum Pseudomonadota; class Alphaproteobacteria; order Rhizobiales; family JAJFHC01; genus CBDAQD01. The sequence continues at coordinate 1,620,082 of CBDAQD010000002.1, read as the reverse complement.
CGATCAGCGCACCGACCGAGACGGATGCGATATCCTCGTTGGACGGCGGTGCGTTCTTCTTCATGTCGCCGTCGCCCAGCGGCATGGGGAACATTCCGAGCTGGGCGATGCTCTCCAGCACCATGAAATAGTTGTCCGCGAACCAGCCGGTATTGTTGATGGTGAGGGTCGCGTCCGGCAGCAGCTTCGTCATGGCTTCGCTCAGAAATACCTCGCGGGTGAACTGGGAGGGATGGTGGGCGTGCGACAGCCACTGTCCAAGCAGGACCACGTGCTCGATCCCCTTTTCGAATGCCGCCACCGAAAACACGGTGCTGAAATGGAGGCCGTTGGGAGCTGCCGGCGCGCAGTGATAGGCGCGCTGGACGCCGTCCATCGCTTTGAGCATGTCGCCGAGCACATACTGGTCGCCGACGAAGATCTCCGCGCCGGCATCTTTCAGCAGTTTCGAACGGTAGTCGTCGCGCCGAACCAGGGCACGCACCGGATAGCCCTTTTCGAGCAGTTGAAGAACCGTCGGTATGCCGGTCTTGCCGGCAGCGCTGGTGACAAGAATTCTGGGTTTTCTGGACATCTTTCCGTCTCTGGATAAAGTTCAACCGGGCGCCCCGTCCGGGGCGCTTGACCTGAAGTAATGTGTCGCTTTATTTTTTAAAGTTGTCACTTTATTTTATAAACTCACGTTTTCGTGAGCAGGAACCGCATGGCCGGATCGCGCCGATACAGACTGCTCTGCCCCATCGCCCGCGCCCTCGACCGCGTCGGCGACCGGTGGACTCTCCTCATCCTGAGGGATCTGCACGCCGGACCAGCCCGCTTCTCCGATCTGCAGAACGGACTCAAGGGCATTGCCTCAAACCTGCTGACCGAAAGGCTGCAGCAGCTCGCGGACGACGGGCTCATCGAAAAGCGCGACACGGATCTCGGCGTGGCCGTCTATGCCCTGACGGATGAGGGACGAAGAACACGCAACATTCTCTTTGAACTCGCCCTGTTCGGCGGCCGGTTCGCCCCGGATGAAAACCTGACCCGGCCCGGCAATCTGCGGACGGTCGCCGTGACCATGGCGGCAGCCGGCGAACGCATCGCCACGCCGGAGATGAACTTCACTGCAGGCATCACCGTCGACGGCGAACCGTTCACGCTCACCGTCGGAGGTGGCAATGTCGATATGTGGTCGGGCAGACCGGAATCGCCGGATGTCGACGTCATGACGTCCTACGAACCCATGGTCGCGGCAGCGGAGGGCGAGATCGGACTTACTGAATTCGTGACGACCCAACTCGAGATCGCAGCGCATACGCCCGGCAAGGAGACCGAAGTCATGGCCTTCTTCGCCGGCGTCATGTCCCTGTTGCAGAAAGAAGACTGACACCGGCCGATGCCGCCTGTTTTACAACTGACCATTGCATTCCCCGGCCAACGAGGTTAGGAAATTGCTAACCATGATGGTGAATGATCCTCGAAGGGCATTCACTGACGGACACCGGTGCTTATGACACACGTTGCCGACATTCGGATTTCGATCCTTCTTCCGCTGGACCTCCTTCTCGGTCTTATCAGCGACCGTCGGGCTCGTTCGTAGGGGCGTCCGGCGGTCGATATGGCGCCGCTGGTAGCCGCAGCCCCCAAAATTCCACAGATTTCAGATACTCCACGACGCCGAACGTCGCGTGTCCTTCGCGCATAACGGCGAAGGAGAAACAGAGTGAGCAAGACGATGACCGGAACCATGTCCAATGCGGCGGACAAATATGTGTCCTACCCGCAGGTGAAGCTGGAGGACCGAACCTGGCCCTCCAAGTCGATAACGGAACCGCCGATCTGGTGTTCGGTGGACCTGCGGGACGGCAACCAGGCCCTGATCGACCCGATGGGCCACGAGCGCAAGGCGCGCATGTACAAGCTCCTGCTCGACATGGGCTTCAAGGAGATCGAGGTGGGCTTCCCCTCGGCCTCTCAGACCGACTTTGACTTTGCACGCTGGTGCATCGAGAAGGGTCCCGACGGTGAAGGCGTGCCCTCGGATGTCGCCATTCAGGTGCTGGTGCAATGCCGGCCGGAATTGATCACCCGGACCTTCGAGGCGCTTGAGGGTGCACCAAAGCCGATCGTGCACTTCTACAACTCGACGTCCGAACTGCAGCGCCGCGTGGTGTTCGGGCTCGACCGCAAGGGCATCCAGCAGATCGCCGTCGATGCCGCGAAGATGATCCGTGACATGGCGGAAAAGGCAGGCGGCGACTACCGGTTCCAGTATTCGCCCGAGAGCTTCACCGGTACCGAACTCGACTTCGCGCTCGACATCTGCAACGCGGTCACCGAAGTCATCGAGCCGACGCCGGACAACAGGCTGATCATCAACCTGCCGGCGACGGTGGAGATGGCCACGCCCAACATCTATGCCGACCAGATCGAGTGGATGCACCGCAATCTGCACAACCGGGATTCGGTCATCCTGTCGCTGCATCCCCATAACGACCGGGGAACGGGCATCGCCGCCACGGAACTGGCCCTGATGGCGGGTGCGGAGCGTGTCGAAGGCACGCTGTTCGGCAACGGCGAGCGCACCGGCAATGTCGACGTGGTCACACTGGCGCTCAACATGTACACGCAAGGCGTGGACCCGGCGCTCGACTGCTCGGACATCAACCGGATGAAGGATGTCTACGAGTATTCCAACCAGCTGAAGATCCCGGAGCGCCACCCTTATGTGGGCGAGCTGGTCTACACCGCTTTCTCCGGCTCGCATCAGGACGCCATCAACAAGGGCATGAAGGCCATCAAGACGGCCAACAGCACGCTCTGGGAAGTGCCGTACCTGCCGATCGACCCGGAAGACGTCGGACGCGACTACGAGGCGATCATCCGGATCAACTCGCAGTCAGGCAAGGGCGGGATCGCCTATGTGATGGAGGCGGATTACGGGTTCCATCTGCCCCGCAACCTTCAGATCGAATTGCGCGAGGAGGTCCAGCGCATCACCGACGAGGAAGGCGAGGAACTGCCGTCGGCCCGTATCCACGACCGGTTCATGCAAATGTACGTGAGGCAGCCGAAAGGCCGGGTCAAGTTCGTCGATCACTACACGCTGCCGGACACGACCACACCCGGCCAGCGCAAGATCGAGGCCAAGATCATCGACCGGGGATCCGAGATTGACATCGAGGGTTCCGGCACCGGGCCGATCGACGGGTTCATCGACGCGCTCAACGCGCATCTGGGCACCGACCTGTCGGTGATCGACTATTCGGAGCATACGCTCCGGCCCGGCGCCGATGCCTCGGCGATCTGCTACATGGAGGTCGATGCGGGCGGCAAACGCCTGTTCGGCGTCGGAATCAACAGCAATATCGTGGCCGCCTCGCTCGAGGCGATCGTGTCGGCGGCCAACCGGTTCGTCGACTGACAGCCGTCGGCTTTGTGTTTACGAGTGCCCGTCCGGAGCCTCTCCGGACGGGCATTTTTGCTTCAAAATCAACAGGTTCAATCGCCTGTTATCGCAAGGACATCAATTGCGATGCGGACCCCCTCACCGGCGAGCCCTGCAACCGGCAGTCCGGTTGAGGCCGGGCCAGGCGACGAATAGAAGCTGTGCCGGACGGCGAGATTCTCGTGCAGATCCTCCGGTGAGGCCGTACCGACATAATGGGTCGTGGACTTTACAACGTTGCTGAAATCAAGCCCGGCAGCCGACAAGGCTTGTCCGATCTCCAGCATGATCACAGATGTCTGCTCCACTAATCCGAGCGTGCTGTCGCCGCAAGTTCCGCTGAACCAGTGATGCCAGCCCAGACGACGGGCATGCACTTTCGACAAGGAACGATCCGCTATCGTCTTACTCATACATCCGTGGCCGCGCACGAATTTGAGCTCACCAAGGATGCTATCTTCGCTCTGGACCAAGACAACTGCCTGCCGGTCCGGCAGAACACCCGCTCCAGCCAACTCATCAAACACAGTTTCGTTGACCAGGCCGTGCGCACTATCTTCCGGCCAGTACCAGTGACTGCACAGCAGATCATCGGGAGACAGGTTCAAATCCGCCAGACCGGACATCATACTTGCAAGCGCCACATGCGACTGATCGGCCGCGACGTCGCTAGCCGACAGCCGCGCCGTTACCCAGACGACATCACCCCTGTCCACCGCTTCGAGATTGATGATCGCATTCGCATTTTCTTGATCGGACGCGCGATCAATATCCTCGGCCGCGTACACATCGACCTCGATCAGCATGCCGTCGTAGTAGAAATGCGGCACGGCGACCGGGACGAGCAACGGCAGGTCGCCGAAACGCTGCCGGAAGACTGACAGCATCGCCGTCTCTTCGACCGTGGTCGGTGCGGCGTGGTAGATCACGAGCTTGGCAACGGAATCCGCCGTCAGACCGCCCTGCCCGAGCACGTTCTCGATGTAGTCGCAAACCCGCTCGGCCTGCGCGGTCAGATCCCCGGGAAACAACACCTGCCCGTCTGTGTCGAGCGGACACTGGCCGCAGGACCAGGCGAGGTCGCCGTCACGGACGAGTTGCGACACCTGCACGGGAACCGGCATGTTCCAGCTGTCGAAGGGTATGCGAAGTTGCGTCATGCCGGCGCCCGGAACCGGTCTGCCGGGACGACGGCGACAGGTGTGAGTTCGACGAGGAAGTCCTCATGGCCAAGGCCCGCCACCATGACCGACGTGCTGGCCGGCGCGGTGCGCTCGCCCAGCACTTCCGCCCTCACCTGCTGGATGGCCGGCAGATGGGCCCGATCAACGAAATAGGTGGTAACGGAAACAAGATCCTCCAGTGTGCCGCCGACGTCCGCCAGCACGGTCTCGATATTGCGGAAAGCCTGTCTGGTCTGCTCGCCGACATTATCCCTGCCGACGATTTGCTCATCCTCGTCCCAGCCGACCTGTCCCGTGACGTGGATGACGTGGCCCGCATGCTGGACGACGCCCATGCTGAAGCCGCGGCCGCGCGGCCCCCAGACGCCTTGCGGATTGAATCCGTCCGTCATGTTCTCCTCCAGGCAAAGACTAAGACACCGGGATGCCGTCATCCCATCGTCCGTGAAGGCAACAATGCGTCGGAGATTTCAGCCCTTCAAGAGAGATAAACTGAGTCAGAGGTCCGGAAGACCATCAGGCTGCGGCGACCTGCTTGAGGAATCCGTCAATGACGCTCCGCATATCGGCAGCCGAGCGGCGGACGTCCTCGGATACCGCCAGCATCTGGTTCGCGGACTGGGACGTCTCGTCCGTCGCAGACGTCAGGCCCATGATGTTCTCGGAAAGGGCGTTGGATCCGGCGGCGGCCTGCTGGACATTGCGCGAGATTTCCGCGGTCGACGAACTCTGCTGTTCAACCGCTGCGGCGATCGACGCACTGCTGGCACTCACGGATTGCATGATGTCCGAGATCTGCCCGATCGCCGCGACCGCATCCTGAGTCTCTCGCTGAATGCTCGCGATCTGCGTCGCGATCTCTTCGGTGGCTCCCGCGGTCTGGGTCGAGAGAGCCTTCACTTCCGATGCCACGACGGCAAATCCCTTGCCGGCCTCTCCGGCGCGGGCGGCCTCGATGGTGGCGTTAAGCGCGAGAAGATTCGTCTGCTCCGCTATGCCCTGGATGATCGAGACCACGTCACCGATCTTTTGCGCGGCGTTCGCAAGGCCGGCGACCTTGGCATTCGATGTCTCGGCTGCGCTCGTTGCGTCGGCCACGACATGTGTCGTATCAGCGACCTGCCCGGAGATCTCATTGACGGCGTTGTTCAACTGATCGCCGGCGGTTGCGACCGCGTTCATGTTCCGGGAGCCCTCGCTCGATGCTTCGGCCGCGGTCTCGACCTTGCTCGACGCGTCCTCGGCGGTTGAGAACAGGGCCTGCGCCGTCGCCTCCATCTGGTCCGTATGGCTCTGGATGTCCGACAGGTTCGCGGAAACGCTTTCGCGGAAATCGGCAATAAGACCCTCAATCATGCGCGCGCGGGTATCTCGTTCCTTGCCTTCGGCTTCCGTCTGCGACATCAGGAACGCGCGCTCTTCGAGATTGTCCCGGAACCGGCTGATGACGTCCGCCAACGCGCTGATTTCAGCGCTGGGACGGGCCTCGAACTGGGCCGAAAGATCGCCCTCCGACAGGGCCTGCAATACATCGACAGCGGACTTCAGCGGTCTTGCGATCATCCGAGACATCAGGATGCCAAGCCCAATTGCGGTAAGGACAGACAGTCCGACGGCAATCCACAGGAACAGTTTGCTGTGTGCCAGTTTCGCGTCGACCGATTCCCGGAATTCATAACCGTCGGCGACGATTTGCTCGGTGAGCTCCGCTATTTTCGGCAGGAGACCGCTGATCTGGTCCGCACCGGCAATGGCCACGGTCTGCTCTTCCTCCAGTAATTCCGTATTCGCCTCGCCCCACGCCCTGACGACAGTCAGGAGCTGCTCTGTAATGGCCTTGATCTCTGGCGTGAAGCTGCGCTCCTCGACAACCTCAAGGTCCTGAAGGAACGTATCGAACAGATCCGCGATCTCGGCCCGAAGCGCCTCGCGGCCGTTCGCAGGCTCCTCCTCACCTGTATCATCGGCCGGCGTCTGCGCGGCGTTTTCTGCGGCGGGCGCTTCGGCCACGACGACGGTCTCGACGGGCTGTTTCACGTCAGGCGCCGGCGCCCCCGTCCTTGCGACCTCTACCAGTCGCTGACGCTCGGTCTGTCGGCCGGCAACCTCGGCCGCACTGGATGTGCTGCCGGCAACCAGCAACAAACGCTGCCGCTCGCTGAGTGATACGGACGACCCGGTTGCGTCGGGGTCTGCGCCCGCGACGATCATCAGACGCTGCCGCTCACTCAGACGAGGTGCGCGGCCGACCGCAAATTGCGCCGCCCCGGCCAGGGAAAGCAGCCTCCGCCGTTCGCTGCGATAAAGTTCCGAAGATCTGCTCACCGAGCCGGTGATGAAGGTTTCCGATGCCGCCTGTTTCCCGGCCGGACCGTCTTGCTTGCCGTACTTGCCGATCAGGTAGGACAGCCGCTCGGCATCGAGCGCTGCGGCGCGCGCGAAGCTCGTCGCCATGAGCGGCTTTTCATATGTGTCGATCGCGATATTGCCTACGGTCGAAACGGAGGAGACCGAATAGAGGCCCAATCCCAGCGTGACCAGCGTCATCACAAGAAACGAACCGATCAGTTTGAGAGAGATCGACATGGCGCAACCTATTTCGGAATCAGGTGTGTCAGTTCACTTTGATCGTCATTTTCATTTTGGGATGTATGCCGCAGCGGACCTTGTACTTGCCGTCCTTGTCGAACTGCAGTTCGGCCTGTTCGCCCGGCTTCATGAGCTTGCTGCGATACTTGAGCTTCTTGACGATGATCGTGTGCTTGGTCGCGTCGTCATTCACGAAGACAACCTTGTCACCCTTCGCAATTTCGATCGAGCCCGGAGCGAATTTCTTGTCCTTCTGGCTGACGGTGTGTCCCTGGCTCGCCAGCGCGACCGTGCCGATTGCGATGCCCGCAGCGACCGACGTTGCCGCAACAAATGTGAGCTGAAGGGGATTGCTGATCATGATGTTACCTCTGAAGAATGGAGTTCGGATTTGCAGTCTTGTGATTGGGCGAGTCAGTTCGGCAGAACGGGCAACGCCATTGCATCGTCCTTGCTGCTCAGGGATTCCATGAAGGCAACAAGGTCGGCCTTCTCTTCCGCCGTCAGGTTCAGCGGCTTCATTTCATCCGAGAGGCTGGGGCGGCGTTCGAAGGCCGAATCGTAGTGGTCGACGACTTCAGCGAGCGTCCTTAGCGAACCATCGTGCATGTAGGGCGCACGCTCGACGATATTGCGCAGGCCCGGGGTCTTGAATGCGTGCAGGAGCAGATCGTCGCCCAGCACCTTGTTCCGACCGATGTCCGAGGATTTCAGGCCGATGTCATGGAAACTGTCGTCGGTGAAGTTCCAGCCGGAATGGCACTGGGAACAGCGCGCCTTGGTGTTGAAGACAAGAAAACCGCGCTTGGCGCTCTCGCTGATGGCCTTGTCGTCGCCGCGCACCCAGCGGTCGAAGGGCGCCAGATTGGAGACGATCGTGCGCTCGAAGGTGGCGATCGCCTTGCCGATGTTTTCCTTGGTGATACCGGTTTCAGGGAACGCTTCCGAAAACGCCTTGCGGTATCCTTCGATCGCCTTGAGTTCCTTGATGAGGTCATCGAGGGGCTGAGCCATCTCCGCGCCGGCCTCGATCGGACCGAGCGCCTGCTCCTCCAGCGTCTCGGCACGGCCGTCCCAGAAGAATACCTCGCCCCAGGCCAGATTGAGGATGGTCGGCGTGTGACGGCCAAGCTTGCCCATCTTGTTGCCGGAGCCGAGCGGCTGGCCGTCCTCCCAGCCGAAGCTCGGGTTGTGGCAGGACGCGCATGAGATCAGGTTCGAGCTCGAGAGACGCGGGTCGAAAAACAGCTTCCGACCAAGTTCCGCCTTTGCGTCGCTATAGGGATTGTCCTCAGGGAACGGAATAGACTTCGGGCGGTCATATTCCGTTTTGAGCTTTGCGATGTCGGCTTTTGCGACCTTGGCGGCCTCTCCGGCCTGTACCCCGCCCGGCGCCATTACAGCACTCATGAAAAAAAATGCCGGCACGCAAAACGCACCCGCAAATGCAGCAATCCTGAGCATCCCCACCACCCGCAATTGATTCATTCGATAAATTCAATCTACTGAGCGGGCCATAATGAAAAGTTAATAGCTCAATCCATTGTATAAATGAGTATTGATATCGCTCCAAGAGCCGTATCACGTTGGGCGCACTCAAAATTTTGCAGAATTGTCCGATTTACGGCAGAAATGAATTGCATTTCAGATCTTAATGGCTAGCAGATTCAGCCGCGGCGTCAATATGATCAGCGGAGTCGATGGGTGAATGGAGTCTATAGATCAATAAATTCAACTTATAGATCAAATTCCGCTGAACTGATCGCACGCACAGGTCCCGATGCCGTACAATTGGTAACAACGTAGAGACACCGGGATCTTCATCATGGCTGTCGACGTTTCCACCGAAATCACCATCGACCGTCCTCGTGGCGAGGTTGCGGCCTATGCGGCCGACCCGGAAAACGTGCCCGAATGGTACGTCAACATAAAGAGCGTCGAATGGCAGACAAAGCCGCCGCTCGAGGTCGGCTCGCGGATTGCCTTCGTGGCCCATTTTCTCGGAATGCGCATGGCCTACACCTACGAAGTCGCCGTGCACGAACCGGGTGAACGGCTGGTCATGAAGACGTCTGAGGGACCGTTTCCCATGCAGACGCATTACAGCTGGCGCGATACGGACGACGGCGGCACACACATGACGTTGAGGAACGCCGGCTCGCCGACAGGCTTCTCCGGGCTGTTCGCCCCGGTCATGGCCATGATGATGCGGCGTGCCAATACCAACGACCTGAAACTGCTGAAGCGGATTCTCGAAAGCCGCTGATCAGGCCGAGGGTTCCCCCCTCAGCAGGATCACGGGCGCCGCAGCCGCACGGATGAGCCGGCATGCATCGGTATCGCCGCCGAAAGGTTCGCCCTGCATGTCCGCGACCACGAAACGGGGCGTCGCATCCCGGAGGGCACTCGCCAGCAGTCCGCAATCTCCGGTCGCGAACCGGTCGACTCCGACATTCTCGACACCGTCGAGAATCGTCAGTGCCCGCTGCGCGGTCTGTTCGCCCCAAGCCTCGTCGGCCGCGATCACGAAAACACGCACAGGCAGGCCCGTCGACCTTGCCAGCCGCCCAGCAAGCGTAACCGTCGCAATGCCGGCCTCGTCGCCGTCGTCGATTGCCACAATCGGACCGCGCGGTCGCCGCGGGCTTTCCGCAATCACGCAGACGCAATCGGTCTGCCCGGCAACGGATCGCGCAAGCTTCAGAAGATCGCCGGACGTGTGCCCGAGGGCTGACTGTTGCAGGACAATGAGATCGTCGCGCGTGGCGCGTTCCGTCACCGCATGCAGCGCGTCTCCGCGGGTGATGTCGAAGGACCACGTCAGCTGCGCGCTCTGCGCCCGGGCCGACAGGGCCCGGCGGCAGGCATGGGCCCGGCGTTCGAAGGCATCATGCATGGTCTTGGGATCGAGTTCGGATGCCCGGCCGGTCCGCGGCGAGAACGCCTGCGCAAACGGCAGGTTTGCCAGATCAACCAGCGCTTCCTCCTCGACGAACAGGCCGTGGAGTTCGGCCTGCATGGCCGCCGCCAGACTGGCAGCGGTCTCCACCGCGGTGTCGCTGTCACATACAGGGCCCAGGTTGATCATGACCCGCCGGGGCACTCTTGGTTCCTGCTGGGTGTTCATTCACATCACTCCTCGCCAGCCCTGTCCGCGCCGTCACGGCCTGCGAAGGCACGGCGGGCTTCGGCGAATGCTCTCAGCTTGCTTTCCACACGGGCATTGATCGTACCGTCCGGGTAGGTGCCCGAAGCGTCGCGCTCGCCCGCGGCGATTCCGGTCAGGAGAGCAATGCCCTGATCGATGGTCTCGATGGGATAGACATGGAATTGCCGGCTGGATGCGGCTTTCACGATGTCTTCCCGCAGCATTAGATGTTGCACATTGGCCACCGGGACAAGGACCCCCTGGCGTCCGGTCAGCCCGCGCTCGGCGCAAACGTCGTAGAAACCCTCGATTTTCTCGTTCACGCCGCCGATCGCCTGCACCTCGCCGAGCTGGTTCACGGAACCGGTGACGGCGAGATCCTGCCGGATCGGCGTGTCCGCCAGCACCGAAAGGAGTGCATAGAGTTCGGTCGAGGACGCGCTGTCGCCGTCAACTCCACCATAGGACTGCTCGAACACCAGGCTTGCCCAGAGAGACATCGGCTCGCCGAGCGCGAACCGCGATGACAGGTAGCTAGACAGGATCAGCACGCCCTTGGAATGCAGGGGTCCTCCCAATTCCACTTCCCGTTCGATGTCGACGACCTGGCCCGTTCCCATACGGGCGCGGGCCGTGATCCGGGTCGGGCGTCCGAAGCGGAAATCGCCGATGCTCAGGACCGACAGGCCGTTGATCTGGCCAACGGATTCACCGTCGGTATCAATCAGCACGATTTCGCGGGCGATGGATTCGAGCGAAGCTTCCCGGATCCGGTCGGAGCGATGATGCCGTTCCGCGACGGCGCGTGCGACATCCTTCTCCGTGATGCGCCGGCGCTTTGCCTCCCCAGCCCAGAAATTCGCCTCTTTCAGGAGATCGGCCAAAGGCCCGACCCTGAGCGAAATACGCTCAGCATCGTCCGCCATGCGCGAGGCTTCGTCGATCACCCGCGCCACGCCCGCGGCGTTCAAAGGTTTCAGGTTTTCCTTTTTCGCGATCGTACCGATGAGACGCGCGAATTCCTGTACCGACTCATCCGAGCGCTCGACCTGTTCCTCGAAGTCGACCTGGACCTTGAAAAGCTCGACGAATTCGGGCTCGCGGTTGACGAGCAGATAGTAAAGCTGACGGTCGCCGATCAGGACGACTTTGACATCAAGCGGGATCGGGTCCGGATCCAGCGACGTTGTCATCGCCGATCCCATCTGGTCAGCCGCCGACGTGATCGTCACGCAATTGCTGCGCAGGCAGCGCTTGAGCGCCTCCCAGGCAAACGGCTGCGTAAGAATACGGCGGGCATCGAGGATCAGGTAGCCACCGTTGGCGCGATGCAGGGCGCCCGGCTTGATCAGAGTGAAGTCCGTGACCAGTGCACCCATCTGCGAAATGTGCTCGACCCGGCCGACGATGTTGGCGAGCGTCGGGTATTCCTCACGGACGATCGGCGCTCCGGGATCGTGATCGCAATGGTCGACGATGACATTGACCGCATAGCGCCGAAACCGCGGATCAACCAGGTAGCGCGCCGCACCGGTGGGAAACTGCGCCTGCTCCTCCCCGTCCGTTCCCTGGAGGAAAATCTGAGCGTTTTCGATGAGGTCCTTCTTGACCTCTTCAAGATAGCTCCCGACAGCCTCGATCTCGCTGAACTGCCTGTTGACGTCCTGGATTGCCAGGCCGACCGTGATCCCGGCCATTTCCGCGTTCAGCGTGCGAACCTTGTCCCGGCGATCCTTCTCCAGAGCGGGCAGTTGCTGAAGCACCTGCTCAAGGTCCTTCTGCAGAAGTTCGATCGTCTTCTGGATGGCTTCGCGCTGTTCGGCGGGCAACGCGTTGAAGGCCTCGGGCTTGACCACCTCGCCGTCCTGCACGGGCGCCAGCGCGAACCCCATCGGCGTGCGCAGGATGGCGACGCTCTCGGCTTCCGCTTTCTGCTTCAGGTCGTTGAACGCGTCTTCGTTCGCGCCTTCGAACTCCTCGTCGAGCGCGCGCCGCCTGATCCGGTAATCCTCCGACTGGAACAGGGTCGGGATTGCGGTCGCCAGATCGTCGATCAGGGACGCCATGGCATCACGGAGCTTCGTCGCGAATCCCGGCGGAACGCGGATAGCGCGCGGCTTGTGCGGTGTTTCGAAGTTGTTGACGTAAACCCAGTCGTCTGGCGTCGGCACTTCCGCCGCCTTCGCCTCCAGGATGGTCCGGATCGCCGTATGCCGCCCCGATCCTTCCGGACCGAGGGCATAGAGATTGAAGCCCCGGTGTTCGATCGACGTGCCGAACCGGACCGCATTCAGCGCGCGGTCCTGCCCGATCAGTCCATTGAAGCTCTCAAGGTCTTCAGTGCTCTGGAAACCCAGTGACTTGGGGTCGCTGCGTCTGCGCAGCGACCTGGCCGCAAGGGGGCGAACCGGCGCGCCCGCAACACTCCTGCTTCGCGCCATCTACGCCCTCCCTTGGCTGACTCGCGCGTTGTCGTCAGTGGGAGAATAGCACCGGTACGGTCATTTGTTCCGCAATATGTCGTGTGGCACCGCCGAGAATGATTTCACGCATGCGTGAGTGGGCATAGCCTCCCATGACGATCAGATCACAACCGTGGTCGGAGACCCTGGACAACAGTTCCTCACCGATTGCGCCGGACCGCGCGACGGACTGGGCCGTCTCGACCTTGATGCCATGGCGCGCGAGACTGCTGGACAGCTCTGCCCCCGGCAGAAACGTATTGCTGCCCTCCTTGTCCGGCGGGTTGACGGAGTGCACGCGCACCTCCTCAGCCCCTTCCATCAGCGGCAGGGCATCGAACGCCGCGCGAGCGGCTTCGCGGCCTCCATCCCACGCGAGCAGCACGTAACTGCCAATGCTCTCCAACCGGCCCGATGCCGGTACGACAAGGACCGGGCGGCCGCTGTCCATGATCACATGCTCTACCAGATCGCGTTCTTCGCGGTCCTCGGAGGGATCGGACTGACCAAGCACGATCAGGTCGACCATCCGGCCATGCTTCATCACCAGCTGGGTCCGGTCGGGAACCTGGGATTCGATGGCTCGCCATTCGGAGACAAAGTCCTCACTGGCCATCTTCTCGTCGAATATCTTCTTGAGCTTCTCCGCCTGCTCGCGGAAATGCCGCTTCTGCATGTCGACCACTTCACTCGTGATGTAGGCCTGCACAGCGGGATAGACCCGGAACGCGGGCACGACATAGAGACCGATAACATGCGCATTTGTCTTGCGCGCGACCTGCGCGGCGGCAGTCAGGACCCTGTCGGCCTGCTTCTCGTCATTCAGATAAGCGAGGATTGTCTTGTAACCCATGACCGTCATCTCCAGTTCACGTTTACATCTGCGGAACTGGATAGCGCGCAACCGAGTTGCGGACATTGACGTAAGTCAACATCCCTCACTCAGGTAAAACGGTGTCTATCTGGAGACGGCTTCGATATGTGAAAGCAGAGCGGTGATCTGGTCGGCCGAAAGCTCGAATTGCGGCATGTCAGGATGGCCGACGACGATGCCCTCGGCGAAGGCCTCTTCAAGATTCTCGACCGGATATTTCTCGCCGATTGTGCGGAACGGCGGAGCGTCCTTGTGCGTGCTGTCGCCCGTCTTCCCGATCGCGTGACAACGGGCACATTCCTTTTCCGCCAGCGCACGCCCCTGCTCCACGGCGTTGTCCTGTGCTGAAACGGGTGCGGACTGCGGAAGGATGGCAACAGCCATCCCCACAGCGAGAGCCGCGCCGAGGGCGCAGGCTTGCCAGTTTACGGAACTAGTCATTCAGATGTCCGGGACGTGCGCGTGTCGATACCGAACACGCTGTAGAGCGGGCACCAGCCCCAGATACCGGTGACGACCGGCACGACACCGATCCACCCGAGCCAGCTCATCGGCCAGTCGGGCTTCAGGACGGCAAGGGAAAGCAGGACAATCCCGCCTCCGATGCGCACCGCCCTGTCGTTAAATCCGATATTGTTTTCCACGATCAGACTCCCGTGTCGGACTTGCTAAGATGTTCCGCCCGGAATGAGGACATTTGGCGACGGCGGAAGCGGACTGTCTTGGGGAACGCCAGTCGTTGCGGAGCAACCGATATCGCGCTCCCGCCGTCTTAACCGCGCGCTTCAGGCGGCGGAAACAATGCAACTCATCTTCGACATCCGGCCTCCCGGATTTCGGGAGGTTCCATCTCCGTATACGTTCTATCGAGGTTCGCGCCCGTTGCCTTGACCCAGATCAAAGGCGCGGAAAACCAGTAAAACACGCTCGCCTCAGACGGCCAGTACTGTCTCCAGATGCTTCGGGAGATCGCCATTGGGCAGGTGGGTCAGGTCCTTCGCCAATTCGGCCGACAGAACCTTGCGCACGGGATCGGAAATTGCCTTGCGCAGGTCGCCAAGCGTCACTGCCGGGGCGACAACAATGAGCCTGTCGAACTCATCACGATTGCGCGCATCATGAAGAAATGCCGCCAGCTCGCCGGCGAAAGATTGCTTCTTGAGCCGGCGGGGATCGCTCGGCGGCTCCATGGCATGACGGCCATCCCCGGAGGACTCGAAAGACCGGCCCTGACGGTCCGCCATGATTTCGCGCCCGGCAGGGACATCCGATTCAAAAACATGACCGGGCATGGCCTTGACGCCGTGACCGGGGCCATCGTTCAGAACGATGCGCGCGCGGGCGCCGTCCGCAATCAGTATCCAGGTTCGTACGGGTTTCATCTGCTCTCACTCATGGTCTATACGGTCTTGCGCGAAGCGCTATTGCAGACTGGCATCAGGCTAATGCGGGTCGCGTTGATCGAAATCAACAACGATACTGACAGTCGGACTAGGCTGACGGAAATCAAGCGAAGAACCGCAACCGGCAATGCGCGCTATGCAGACCCAACTCTCAGGCAACCAGGACGACGTCACAGCGTTTCTGTCAGACCCGGCAAGCTTTCCGGACAGCGTCGACAAGGTCGACCGCATCGAAACACACGGCGCGACCGTTTTCCTCGCCGGCGACTTCGCCTACAAGATCAAGAAGGCCGTCAGCTTCGACTACATGGATTTCTCCAGCCTCGAAAAGCGCCGGGTGATCTGTGAACGGGAACTGGAGATCAACCAGCCTCATGCACCGGAGATCTATGTCGACCTCGTCGCGATCAACCGGTCGCCGGACGGGCAACATTCCCTGGATGGGCCAGGCGAAACCGTCGAATGGGCCATACGCATGAACCGGTTCGATCAGGCCATGCTGCTCGACCGGGTCGCGTCCGACGGACGGCTCGCGGATGAAACGGTCATACAGTTAGCCAAAATCGCAGTGGACTATCACGCGAGTGCGCCGCCGGTCACAATCAGGGACGGCGCGGCCAAGATGGCGTCGCTGATTACGCAGCTCGACACGGCATTTGGTGCGTGTCCGGACGTGTTTTCACCCGAGGACAAAGCGCGGTTCAAGAGCCTCGCCAGGGCGCAGCTCGAACGGGCGAAATACAGCCTGCGCCTGCGCGGCCGCAGGGGTTGTGTGCGCCGGTGCCACGGCGACCTGCATCTCAAGAACATCGTTATGATCGACGGCCGGCCGACCCTGTTCGACGCAATCGAATTCAACGAAGAGCTGGCCACAATCGACATATTCTACGACCTCGCCTTCCTGATCATGGACCTCGACCAGCGCGGCATGCGCAGGCACGCCAACATGCTGCTCAACCGTTATCTGCACTATTCGAGCGCGCCATCGGACGTTTACGGTCTCGCCGCCATGCCATTGTTCCTGGGCTGCCGGGCCGGTGTCAGGGCCATGGTCGCCATGGACCGCGTCAACCAGAGCACAGCCGTCGACGCCGAAGAGCTGCTCGACAGGGCAAGACAGTACTCCACCGCGTCGCTTGCCTATCTCGATCCGCCGCAGGCCCGCGCGGTCGCCGTCGGCGGACTGTCCGGCTCCGGCAAGTCGACCCTTGCCGCCGCGCTTGCTCCCCTGATCGGCAGCGCCCCCGGGGCGCTGCACCTGCGCACCGACCTTGAGCGCAAGGCGATGTTCAATGTCGCGGAAACGGAGCGGCTGACGCACGAGGCCTATACGCAGGAAGCCAGCGATCGTGTCTATGACATGATTATGCAGAAAGCACGGGTCGCCCTGAAGGCGGGGCACAGCGTGATCGTCGATGCGGTCTTTCTCCGAGCGGACGAGCGGGCGGCGATCGAGGCCGCGGCCAGCCGGCATGGCGTGCCGTTCACTGGCCTCTGGCTCAATGCGCCGCGCGAGAGTCTGATTGCGCGGGTCGATAGCAGAACCGGCGATGCGTCGGATGCAACCGCGTCCGTCGTGGAACAACAGCTTGCCGCCGGTACGGGCCCGGTGGCATGGCAGCCGCTGGATGCCGGCGGCGGGGCATCCGAAACGCTTGCACGCGCCAAGACCGTACTCGGCCTCGCCTGAACCGCTTTTCTTTGACCCAGATCAAGGCGGTCACTGCCGCGTCACTTTCAGATGGTACGGGACTAATCCAGTTGAGAAAGCGGCGGGGCGGTCGTACCTCACAGGGAGCAAATCATGGCCAAACAACCACAAAGCGGCGGCGCGGTATCAGGCGAAGCACGGGAAATGACGATGCCGTTCGACTTCAAGTCATTCCTCAACATGAACAACAACGCCATCGATTCGATGGGCGAAGTGAACCAGAAACTCTACGAAGGCGTCAGCGCCTACAACGAGGAAGTGGTGAACTTCGTCAACGGGAGGCTGAAGGAGGATTTCGCGGTTCCGAAGCAGCTGATGAACTGCGAGACACCCCAGCAGGTCTACGGCGTCTATATGGACTTTTTCCAAAAGGCGGCACAGCAGTATCTGTCGGAGGCAGAGCGGCTGACGTCATTGGGAAGCAAGATCGCCGGTGAGACGTTCCAGGCAATGGAACACCAGGCAGAGGAAGTCGCCAAGATGGCGAACGACAACGGGGACAGCAAATAACCTGACCCGTTGGGACATGTGTTGCGTTTTTCCGTTTCACCCTACCTTGGCGGCAGCTCCGAAAGACTGCCGCCTCTTTTTTTCAGTATCCAACGCATCCGACGCTTCCCGGAAGCCCGCAGGGCTGTCCGGGACCGTTCGATACTCACGCCTAAGTTCCTGACGACCCCGGTCTGCCCTGCGGGCAACCTGGGAACGTGTGACGTTGCACAGCAGGGCATTCCGAAACGTCCCGGCTTCTACACCAGATCGCGCAGCAGGTAGCCCACCAGATATGCCATGCCGGCTGCCGACATGCCGATGACGAGGACCTCCAGGCCCGAACGCCACCAGGACGCCAGGGACCAGACACTCTTCGCCATCCCGATCAGAAAGAAGACGACGGCCGTAACCGCGACGGAAATTGCAAACGATCCGTCCTGGCCGAACAGGAACGGGATCAGCGGAATCGCGCCGCAGACCAGGAATGCACTGAAGGTCGCGAGCGCTGACATCATGGGCGACCGGATGACCGAGGCGAGTCCGTATTCCTCGGCAAGCATGGTGTTGATCCATGTTTCCTCGTTAGACGTAATCGCGGCCACGGCCTCCTCGAGCGCATTGCCCTCGAGGCCCTTGGCGTGCAGGATCTGACGGATCTCCTCGCGCTCGCCGTCCGGCACAAGTGCGATATGGCGGCGTTCGATTTCGCGCAGCCGATCGATGTCGTCGACTTCGGTCTTGGTGCCGGAATAGTTGCTGGCCGCCATGGAGAAGCCGTCCGCGAGCAGATTGGCGAGTCCGAGGATCAGAATGACCTTGGATGACAGGGCCGCCCCAACGACGCCGGCCACGATCGCGAAGGTCGTCACCGCGCCGTCGATGCCGCCATAGACCCAGTCGCGCAGGTAATTCGGACGGTTCTCCTGTGCAAGGCGCAGACGAATTCCGTCTTCGGAATGGTCGTGTTCGAGCGTCATGACGGTCTCCAAACTCGTTTATTACTGTCATAGGCGCTCGACCGGGCCACTGCCGTTGACCTGGGTCAAGGCCGCCGTGACCATGCTCACAGATGGTCAAGGGATGGACAATGTGGACCCCACGGGCGCAATGACCTCAACGGATGCGCGAGAAACGCCAGCTTTGCGCCGGCGCCTCACCCTGCCGTTGCTCGTGCTCTACGGTGTCGGCGTTACGGTCGGAGCCGGAATCTACGTGCTGGTCGGCGCGACCGCCGGGCGCGCGGGCATCCACGCGCCTTCAGCCTTTTTGCTCGCCGCCCTGGTCATGTCGTTCACCGCAGCCTCGTTCGCCGAACTGGCGGGCCGCTATCCGGTCAGTGCCGGCGAAGCGGCTTATGTGCGGGCCGGGTTCGACTCGGCAACGCTTGCCCTGCTGATCGGCTGCCTCGTGATCGGTGCAGGCGTCGTTTCGTCTGCCGCTATCAGCATAGGCAGTGCCGGCTACATCCGCCAGTTCATCGATCTGCCGAACGAGGTGATCATTCCGATCGTAATCGGGGCGGTTGGCCTTGTCGCGGCCTGGGGCATTCTTGAATCGGTGCTGCTGGCCGGCCTGTTTACGATCATCGAGGTGGTGGGCCTGCTCGTGATCATTGCCTTCGGCTTTGCTGGCGACGGTGATCTGGTCGCACGGATTCCCGAAGTCCTGCCGCTTACCGGAGAGACGCTGGTCTGGACAGGCATCGCTTCCGCCGGACTGCTGGCCTTCTTCGCCTTCATCGGATTCGAGGATCTGGTCAATGTGGCCGAGGAGACCCGCGATCCGGTCCGGACAATGCCCCGGGCGATCTTTCTTACGCTCGTCATCACGACGGTGATCTACTTTCTGGTCGCGAGCATCGCTGTGCTGACGATCGAGCCGCAGCGGCTTGCAGCCTCTGAAGCGCCACTCGCCCTCGTCTTCCATAATCTGGCCGGCGCCTCCCCCGACGCCATCAGCACCATCGCGATCATCGCGACGTTCAATACCATGATCGTGCAGGTGGTTATGGCGTCGCGCGTGTTCTACGGCCTAGCCAGACAGGGCAATCTGCCCCGGATCCTCGGCCGCGTCAGCCCGCTGACACGAACGCCGCTGGTCGCGACGGGCACGACGATCGCCATCGTGCTCGTGCTGGCGCTCGGCTTCCCGCTCGAAGGACTGGCCGAGGCCACGTCGAGCGTGACACTGACGATCTTCGCCTTCGTCAACCTGGCTCTGATCCGCCTCAAACGGGTCGGACCACCCGCGCCGGAGGACATCTTCACCGTCGGCCTCTGGGTGCCCGTTACCGGATTTCTCTGCTCAGCCGCATTCCTGGCGGCGGGATTTCTGGTGAAGTGAGCACATTCGAGCTCCGGATGCTTAGCAAGTTGTCGCCAAGACCAATGATCATGAAATTCCTAGCCGCGATCGCCGTCGTTCTGTCGTGTCTTGCCGCACCGGAGCCAATTCGCGCGTGGGAGTCGATCGCGATTGCCCGCGGGCCTCTTGCGAATGAAATCGGCGATCGAGACGTTGCGTTCGTGGCGCGGGACCTTGAAACCGGGGACGAGTTCGAGCTGGAAGGCAGTGCGCACTGGGTGCGCCATACGCCCTGGTCGACCTTCAAGATTCCCAATCTCCTGATCGCACTCGAATCCGGTGCCGCTTCATCTCTTGATCATGAACGCACCTGGAACAGTGACCGCAGGCCCGCAGCACGCTATTGGCCCAAGGCGTGGCGACGGGATCATACGCTGCGCAGTGCCTTCAAACACTCGACAGTCTGGTACTTCCGCGACGTGGCGCTTGACGTCGGCGCGGCGCGCTATCGGACATACCTGTCACGCTGGCACTACGGCAATGCGCAGGTGAAGCAAGACTCTGACCGGTTCTGGCTTGACCGGACACTCAAGATTTCGCTTGGAGAGCAAGTCGAATTCCTGGCCGCACTGCTCGACGGAAAACTCGATGTCACCTCATCCTCGATCGAAGCGCTCATGGCGGCGAGCCGCGCGGGCGAAGTTGATGGCTTTGCCCTGCATGGCAAGACGGGTGCCGGTCCGGTCAACCCCGGCAAATTCAGCGGCGCTTTCGAGGGCTGGTATGTGGGCTTTATCCGACGCCCGGAGCGCAAGCCGGTTGTCTTCGCGCTTTACGCGAAAGCGCCAAGTTTCCAGAGTTTACGGACCTTCAGGAAAGATTTCGCCGTCCGGCTCCTGAAAGAAGCCAAGATCCTGCCCGAGCGCTTCCACGACTGAAGCCAGAATGAATTCTGCCTGGAGCGCTACCGTTCGACGAACTCTCTCACATCACACCTGGATGGATGACCATGCTGTTCCTTGAGATTTTCTTCGTGCTCCTGCTCATACTCATCAACGGCCTGCTGGCGATGTCGGAACTTGCCATCGTATCGTCCCGGAGGAGCCGGCTTGAGCACATGGCTGACCTCGGCAACAAGGGGGCAGGCACAGCCGTCCTCCTGATCGACGACCCCAGCCGGTTCCTGTCGACGGTGCAGATCGGCATCACACTGGTTGGCATCCTCGCCGGCGCAGTCAGCGGAGCGACATTCGCCGACAAGCTTGGAGACTGGCTCGAGACCTTTCCCTCGGTCGCCCCCCACGGCGATACGATTGCAATCGGTCTGGTGGTGATCGTGATCACCTATATTTCGCTCATTGTTGGCGAACTCGTGCCGAAACGCATCGCGCTCGCGAACCCCGAGCGTGTTGCGTCGCTCGTCGCAAGGCGGATGCTTCTGATGTCCCGCATCGCCGCTCCCGCAGTCTGGCTGCTCAAGGCTTCGACCGACGCGGTCCTTCGCTTCATGAAGCTTTCCGCGACGCGCAGGGAGACCGTGACCGAGGATGAGGTTAAATCCCTGATTGCCGAAGGCACCATCGCGGGGATCTTCGAACCCCAGGAGCGTGAGATGATTGATGGTGTGCTCCGCCTCGATGACCGGCCTGTGCGAGTCATCATGACGCCGCGGTCCGACGTCGTCTGGGTCGACTCGGGGGCCGACCGCGAAACACTGAGCCGCGTGGTCGAGACGTCCCGGTTCTCCCGTCTGCTCGTCTGCAGCGGCTCGGTCGACCGCGCAGTCGGCGTGGTTCACACCAAGGACTTGCTGCCGCAGGCCCTGAAGAACGAGGCCATCGCCCTGCAATCCCTGATGGTTCCCCCACTCATTGTTCCGGATCATATCTCGGTGCTGGACCTCATCGACCGGTTCCGTCTCGAAGGCGTACACATGGCGGTCGTCGTCGACGAGCGTGGCATGACGGCCGGTGTGGCAACGCTAACCGACCTGCTCGAGTCGATTGCGGGCCAGCTGCCGGAAGGACAAGAAGCGGCCAAACCGCTCATCGTGCAGCGCGAAGACGGATCCTGGCTTGTCGATGGCACGCTGCCGATCGACGAACTGGAGGATCGAATCGACCTGCCTGGCCTTCGGGACCTCGGCGACTTCCACACCGTCGCCGGCTTTGTCCTGCAGCAGTTCGACCACCTGCCGGTCGTAGGCGAGAGCTTCCTCCACAGAGATGCACGGTTCGAGGTCGTCGACATGGACGGTCCGAATGTGGACAGGGTTCTGGTGCAATCCGCTGATGACTCGACTTCCGGAACGGCATCGGACAGCGGCGGGTGACGCAGGCAAAGGGATGTTACGGCTGCATCCGATCCGGGCTCGGCGATCGTCCTCTACACTGTATCTCGATCTGATCCGCGGCCGTTATTGACACAGGCGGCCTCGCTCACTATGTATCGACTCGATACTAATTTTATGTAGCCGTTGCTGCACCGAAGTAAACGCGAGGACCGTCCCATGAGTGCGTTTTTTCTGTTCGATAACATCAAGGTCAAAGACGTCGCCAAACTCGAGAAATACGTCACCCTCGTCGGTCCCGTCGTAGAGCGGTTTGGCGGCAGATACAGGGCTGTCGGAGGGAACACGACAATTGTCGAAGGCGGCTGGTCGCCTGTGAATCCCGTGCTCATCGAATTCGAATCTCTCGATGCGGCCCGCACCTGGTACGACTCGGCTGAATACCGGCCGCTTAAGGCGTTGCGCCAGGAGGCCGTGGACTGCAATGGCGTTTTGATCGAAGGCTTGTAGACCGTGGCAATCCTCCAGATTGGCGAGATGTTCGCAGGACGGGTCCAGTCTTTCGGCCGCGACGGCAAGACGAGCGCCATCCTGAAACAGGCGATCGCCGGGCCGTGGCAAATTTCGGAAACCGGTCTCATTGGCGACGAACAGGCCGATGCACGTCATCACGGTGGCCCGGAGAAAGCGTTGCACCAGTACTGTTTCGATCACTATCCGGTCTGGCGCGCAGAACTGCCCTCGGCGGAACGGGCCCTCGAAAGAGCACCGGCGTTCGGCGAAAACATCTCCGCACCGGGTCTATCCGAGGCGGATGTCTGTGTCGGTGACGTGTTCGAGGCCGGCTCCGTCACGCTTCAGATCTCGCAAGGCCGGCAACCGTGCTGGAAGCTCAACACCCGGTTTGATGTGCCTGATATGGCGAAGCGGGTCCAGCAGACCGGGCGCACCGGCTGGTACTACCGTGTGCTCGAGCCCGGCACCATTGAGCCCGGCGACGGGCTGATACTGATCGACCGTCCACGGCCGGACTGGACGATCGCCGGGATCGCAGAGCTTCTCTACCATCGCCCCAAGGCCTTCGCGGAACTTGAGGCCCTGGCGAACGTCAGTGAACTCGCCGAGGGCTGGCGCATACTGGCCCGGCGACGCGTAGAGAGACGGTCCGTTGAGGACTGGACCGCTCGGCTTCAGGGTTGAAAGACCTGTTTTTACAGCCTGGTTATTGAGATCGTGCTCTGAGCACTTATCTCGATCCATCAGGGACGCCGGCGGGACTCAGTCGACGTCAGATTGAAGCAGAAGCCATGGACCCCGTGTGATGACCGAGAACTGCAACATCCGAGCCTTTGAACCCGAAGACCTCGCGCGCCTCCAGGAGATCCGGGAAGCCGCCTTCGCGCCGGTATTCCGGTCGTTCCGGGACCTGTTGGGCGAGGAAATCGCATCGGTCGCCCTCGCAAAAGAGGAGATCGAGCAGGCCAAGCTGCTGGAGGAGATCTGCAAGGGAGAACCCGGTCGCGAGGTCTACGTCGTCGAACGCGACGGCGCGATCGTTGCCTTCTGCGGACTATACATGAACGCCGAAACGAAGGTGGGTGAGATCGACCTCAATGCGGTCCATCCTGACCATCAGGGTCGGGGGATCGGCACGCGCATGTACGCCTTTGTTCTCGATCGCCTGAAGGAAGCGGGCATGGCCGTCGCCACCGTCGGGACAGGCGGCGATGCCAGCCATGCCCCTGCGCGCCGCGCCTACCAGAAAGCCGGGTTCGGGCCGTCGATCCCGAATGTCTACATGTACCGGACGCTCTAACAGTGTCCGATCAGGGCATCAGCACATAGCGCCCCGGCGCGTCACAGATAACGGGGTACCCCGCGTTCGGCGCGCCGGTCTGCGGAGGCTTTACCGGATTGCCCGACAGGCTCGCCAGCCAGCCGGACCATTCCGGCCACCAGGAGCCTTCTATCACCGGCGTTTCCGCCGCCCAGGTGTCCGGATCGACAAACCGGTCGTGATCGTGCCGGGTCGCAACCTGATACTGACGGCGCGGATGGCCAGGCTCCGAGACGACGCCCGCATTGTGCCCGCCGGACGTGAGCGCGAAGGTGACATCCGTATCCGTCAGCTGCAGCATCTTGTAGACCGAACGCCATGGCGCGACGTGGTCCTTGACCGTGCCCAGGACAAACATCGGCGCGCGAATATCCGACACGACGACCGGCCTGTCATCGACCATGAAGCGGCCTTCGGCCAGATCGTTGTCGAGGAACAGCTTGCGCAGATACTCGGAATGCATCCGGTAGGGCATCCGGGTCTGGTCGGCATTCCAGGCCATGAGGTCGATCATGGGCTGGCGCTCGCCCATCAGGTACTCACGCTCGATGCGCGACCACACGAGGTCATTCGAACGCAGCAGCTGGAATGCGCCTGCCATCTGCGTGGTGTCCAGGAACCCCTGTTCCCACATCATGTCCTCAAGGAAGGTCAGCTGGCTCTCGTTGATGAAGAGCGTCAGTTCGCCGGCTTCCTTGAAGTCGACCTGCGCGGCGAGGAATGTGAGACTGGCAAAGCGTTCGTCGCTGTCGCGCGCCATCGCGGCGGCGGCAATCGCCAGCAGCGTCCCGCCGAGACAATAGCCCACGCCGTGCACCTTCCGGTCCGGCACAATCGCGTTCACCGCCTCGAGCGCATCCATCACGCCCATCTGCCGGTAATCGTCCATGCCCAGATCACGGTCCTCCGGCCCCGGATTTGTCCACGACACCATGAAGACCGTGAAGCCCTGTTCCGTCAGGTAGCGGACGAGCGAATTGTGTTTCGACAGATCGAGAATGTAGTACTTCATGATCCAGGCCGGCACGATCAGGACCGGTTCGGGACGCACCCGGCCGGCCGCCGGCTCATACTGGATCAGCTCCATCAGACGGTTGCGGTAGACAATCTTGCCCGGCGTGACGGCAACCTCCTCACCGACCCTGAATTGTTCCGTTCCCGGCGGTTTTCCACGGCTTATCGTGCGCTGCCAGTCCTCGATGAAATTCTCGAAGCCTCTGACGAGATTCATGCCGCCCTCTTCCCGTGTCTTTTCCAGCACCTCCGGATTGGTGGCGATGAAATTCGACGGCGAAAACACATCGAGCATCTGACGCGTGGCGAACTCGACGACCCGCTCATGCTGCGCCGTGACGCCGCGCACGCCGGTTGTCGCGTTGTGCCACCATTGCTGGTTCAGAAGGAATGACTGGTAGATCAGATTGAAGGGCCAGCGCTGCCACTGGACGCCGTCAAACCGCCGGTCCTGCGGCAGCGGATCGATACAGGGCGGCGGGGACGCACCCTCGGGCCGGCATTGCGCGGCATATGTCGTCAGGCGCAGCCATTTCTTGAGGGCCTTCTGTCCGAGCTGGATCTGCTTGCCCGGTGACGTCGCAAGGTGAACCGCCCAGTCGAGATAGGCGCCGGCAAGCGCCGTCGGAGAAAGGCCGCCTGTCGCCTGTGCCGCGGCGGCGTGCACCGCCCTGTCCAGGATCTCTGCAATGGCTGTCGAGGCATAGGAGTCCTGCTCGAACATGCCGGGAAGAACGGGTTCGGGCTCGGCCGCAGGCGCCTTGTAGGCGGGATGATACGCGATCTTGGCCGTGTCGCCGTCAGCCGTTTCGCTGCGTGGACGCGTCTTGGTCACTGTTATGCTCATTCGAATTGGTGTCACTCAGACCGGCTGCGGAGAGCGGGTCTTTCGTCAGACTATTGGCGCCAATCAGTTGGCGGGCCTTGACGTGGATCAATGAGGCCGGATGCGCGAGGAGTAGACCTGTTCCTTATGCGATGGCGTTTCCGCCGAGATCAACCGGCAGCACGACCTTCGCAACGCCCTATACCGGAGAAGATTGATGAACAAGCGCTGGACGACGGCCGCAGTCATAGGACTGGCCGTTGCGATCGCGGGTTACTTCGTCTGGCAGAACCAGACGCGTTCAGCCCTGCCCGAGGGGATCGCGAAGAGCAACGGGCGCATCGAGGCCGGCCAGGTCCAGATCGCCGCGAAATATTCGGGCCGGGTCTCCGAGATCCTGGTCGACGAAGGCGACATGGTCGACAAGGACCAGGTCGTCGCCCGCATGGGGGCGGCCGAACTCGAAGCGCAGCTCAATGCGGCGGAGGCCCAGGTGCGCCGCGCCGAAAAGTCGCTTCTGGAGGCCACCGCCAGGGTCGACCAGCGCCAGAGCGAGCTGATCTACGCCGAGCAGGAAATGAAACGTACGCAGGGCGTCTATGACGAAGGTTACGCGACCGCCGAAAAGCTCGACCAGCGGCGCACCGCGCTGCGGACCGCCGTCGCAGCACTCCAGGCGTCGCAGGCCGGCGTCGAGGAAGCCAAGGCAACCATAGAAGCGGCCAAGGCCGACGTGCGCCGGATCAAATCGCAAGTCGACGAAACCGTGCTCAGCGCGCCGAAACGTGGCCGAATTCAGTATCGTCTGGCCGAACCCGGTGAAGTTCTGCCCGCCGGCGGCAATGTACTGACCGTGCTCGACCTCGCCGACGTCTACATGACGGTTTTCATGCCGGCTTCGGTGGCAGGCGCCCTCGTCGTCGGCGACGACGCAAGGATCGTGCTCGATCCGATCCCGCAATACGTCATCCCCGCGCGCATCACTTTCGTGGCCGCGCAGGCCCAGTTCACGCCGCGGGCCGTGGAAACTGCGGAGGAGCGCGAGAAACTGATGTTCAGGGTCAAGCTCGCCATCGATCCGGATCTGCTTCGCAAGTACGAGGACCGGGTGAAGGCGGGCGTGCGGGGCGTCGCCTATCTGCGCGGCGCAAGTGCTTCCGACTGGCCCGCAGTCCTGCAGGTCAAGCTGCCGCAATGAACGATACCGACCGACCCGTCTGCCGCATCGCGGGCGTCACCCAGAGGTATGGCGAAGCGGTCGCGCTCGACGATGTCACGCTCGACATTCCGACCGGCCGCATGGTCGGCCTGATCGGGCCGGACGGCGTCGGCAAATCGACCCTGCTGAGCCTGATCGCCGGCGTACGCCGACTGCAGTCCGGAACGATAGAGACGCTGGGCGGCGACATTACCGACGGCCGGCACCGAAAGGCCTGCTACCATCGCATCGCCTACATGCCGCAGGGCCTGGGCAAGAATCTCTACCCCACCCTCAGCGTCTACGAGAACCTCGACTTTTTCGCCAAGCTGTTCGGCCAGGGCGGACGCGAGCGCCGCGCGCGGATCGCCGAACTGCTCGAGGCCACCGGCCTCGCCCCGTTCCCGGATCGGCCGGTCGGCAAGCTGTCGGGCGGCATAAAGCAGAAACTCGGCCTGTGCTGCGCGCTCATTCACGACCCGGACCTGCTGATCCTCGACGAACCGACGACCGGCGTCGACCCTCTTTCGCGATTGCAGTTCTGGGACCTGATCGAGCGAATCCGGCGGCGGCGCACCGGCATGAGCGTGATCGTCGCGACAGCCTATATGGAGGAAGCCGAACGCTTCGACTGGCTGGCCGCGATGGACGAAGGCAAGGTGATCGCGACGGGGGCGCCCGCCGACATGCTTGCCCGGACCGGCCAGCCCACGCTCGACGCAGCATTCATTCAGATGCTTCCCGAGCACAAGCGCGCCGGGCATGCCGAAGTGATCGT
The DNA here is from genome assembly GCA_965198845.1 of Hyphomicrobiales bacterium. Taxonomy (GTDB): domain Bacteria; phylum Pseudomonadota; class Alphaproteobacteria; order Rhizobiales; family JAJFHC01; genus CBDAQD01. Next base: position 1,592,539 of record CBDAQD010000002.1, on the reverse strand, counting down.
TCCGCCGCGCCCGGAACATGACGGCGGATCAGCCATATCCGCATCCGGGCTGACAAAGCGCTTCGGCGATTTCACGGCGGTCGACAGCGTGAGCTTCGAGATCGAACGCGGCGAGATCTTCGGGTTTCTCGGCTCCAACGGTTGCGGCAAGACCACGACCATGAAGATGCTCACCGGGCTACTTCCCGCCACCGAGGGCGAGGCACGGCTGTTCGGCGAAGTGCTGAACGCACGGGACATGGAGACCCGCAGGCGGGTGGGCTACGTCTCCCAGTCGTTCTCCCTCTACGAAGAACTCACGGTCCTGCAGAACCTTGAATTGCACGGGCGCCTGTTTCAATTGGCGCCCGACCGGCTGGAGAAACGGGTCTCGGCGCTGATGGACCGTTTCGACCTTGCCGAGGTCGCGGACAGCTACCCGTCCGCCCTCCCCCTCGGCATTCGTCAGCGGCTGCAGCTTGCCGCCGCCGTCGTCCACGAACCGGAAATGCTGATCCTTGACGAGCCGACCTCGGGCGTCGACCCGATTGCCCGCGACAGCTTCTGGCGCTTCCTGATCGAATTGTCGCGCAACGAGGGGGTGACGATCTTCATCTCCACCCACTTCATGGACGAGGCCGAGCGCTGCGACCGCATCTCCCTGATGCATGCCGGCAAGGTGCTGGCGAGCGGTGTGCCTGCTGACCTCGTTTCCGGCCGGGGCGTTGAGACGCTCGAAGACGCCTTCGTCGTCTATCTGCGGGAGTCCGATGAAACGCTCAGCGCCGCTGCGGACGACACGCCGGACGTCGTCCCCGGTGAGGCATACGCGACGCAACAGTCTCGTCGCGATGCGCCGTTCAGTCTCCGGCGCCTGCGCGCCTATGCCAGCCGCGAGACGCTGGAGATCCTGCGCGACCCGATCCGGCTCGCTTTCGCCCTGATCGGACCGCTGATCCTCATGATCACCTTCGGCTACGGCATCTCTTTCGACGTCGAGAACCTGACCTATGCGGCCCTCGACCGCGACCAGACACGGGAAAGCCGCCAGTATCTGGAGAACTTCTCGGGATCGCGATACTTCGGCGAACGCCCTCCGATCGCCGACGCCACCCAGATGGAACGGCGCCTGCGGAGTGGCGACATCAAGTTCGCCATCGAGATTCCGCCCGGCTTCGGCAAGGATATCGGCAGCGGCATGCGACCGGAGATCGGCATCCAGATCGATGGCGCCATGCCGTTCCGCGCGGAGGTGGCGCGCGGCTACATCGAGGGTGTTTCCCGGCTCTACATGACGGAGCTTGCGCGCGGCCAGAGCGGCGCAGGTACGGCTGCGGCGTCCGCCGAAACACTGGTGGAAACCCGGTTCCGGTACAACCAGGCATTCAAGAGCGCCCATGCCATCACGCCAGGCGTGATCATGGTGTTGTGCATCCTGATCCCGGCGATGATGACCGCCGTCGGCGTGGTCCGGGAAAAGGAAATGGGGTCCATCACCAACTTCCACGCCACGCCCGTAACGCGTGTCGAGTTCCTGCTCGGCAAGCAACTGCCTTACGTGGTCATCGCGTTCATCAGCCTGATCAGCCTTGCGCTGATGGTCATTTTTCTGTTCGGCGTTCCAATGAAAGGATCGCTGCTGGCGTTTCTGATCGGCGGGTTTGTATTTGTCTGGTCGACAACCGGTTACGGCGTTCTGGTCTCGGCCTTCATGAAGAGCCAGATCGCCGCGATCTTCGCCACCGCGATCCTCGCCATGGTGCCGACCATGAACTTCTCGGGATTCCTGACGCCGGTCTCCACGCTCGGCGGGGGCGCCCGTTTCATCGGCAGTTTTTTTCCGCCACCCTACTTCCAGCAGATCAGCGTCGGCAGCTTCACCAAGGCGCTCGATTTCAACCAGTTGTGGACCAACCATCTGGCGCTGTTTGCGTTCTCCATCGCATTCTTCGCCGTCGCGGCCATGCTGCTCAAGAAGCAGGAGAGTTGAGGATGCGCCGGCTCAGCAACATCTTCCGCTTGGGGATCAAGGAACTCCGCAGTCTCAGGATCGATCTGGTCATGGTCGCCCTGATCTTCTGGATGTTCACCTTCATGATCTATGAGGTCGCGACCAACGCCAAGATGGAGGTCACCGATGCTTCCATCGCCATTGTCGACGATGACCGTTCCGAGCTGTCCAGACGGATCCGGGACGCATTCCTGCTGCCTTATTTCAAGCCGGCAAAGGAAATTCCGGCCAGCGAGATCGACCGGGTCATGGACGACGCCGAGTTCATATTCGTGCTCGATATCCCGCCCCGTTTCGAGGCCGACCTTCTGTCCGGGCGCGCGCCAGAGATCCAGCTCAATGTCGATGCGACCGCGATGTCGCTGGCGGGCAACGGCGCCAATTATGCAAGCAGCATCATTTCCCGGGAGATTGAAGGGTTTCTCGACGAAGCCAACGTCAGGCCGCAACCTGCTGTTTCCGTTGTGGTTCGTGCGCTCTTCAACCCGAATCTGAATTCGACCTGGTTCATGGCGGTGATGCAGATCGTCAACAACGTGACCATCATGGGCATGCTGCTCACCGGCGCGGCCCTGATCCGGGAACGCGAGCACGGGACCATCGAGCACCTGCTGGTCATGCCGGTGACGTCGATAGAGATCATGATCGCGAAAGTCTGGTCGAACGGCCTTGTCATCGTTGTCGCCGCAATTCTGTCTCTCGTCCTCGTTGTCGAGGGCGTGCTCCAGGTGCCGATAGCGGGCTCGAAAGCCCTGTTCGCCCTGGGCACGGTCGTCTACCTGTTTTCGATCACCTCGCTCGGTATCCTGCTGGCAACCTTTGCCGGATCCATGCCGCAGTTCGGTCTGCTGACCATCCCGGTCTATATCGTCATGAACCTGCTGTCCGGCGGCGTCACACCGCTGGAGAGCATGCCGGTCTGGCTTCAGAACACGATGCAGCTGGTGCCCTCGACCCACCATGTGAGTTTCTCGCAGGCCGTGCTCTATCGCGGCGCCGGCATCGACATCGTCTGGGTCGACCTGCTTGCCCTGACTGCGATCGGTACAGTGTATTTCAGCGTCGCCTTGGCGCGGTTCCGCTCGACACTGGCAACGATGCAGGCCTGACCCGCACACATACCCTCAATATCCGTGATTCCAACCGTTTGATGCAGATCAAATACGGTCGCCGGCGCGCTCTGTACGCTTGGGCGAGTCAGTCAGACAGGAGGGATCGGGATGCCAGCGGCAATGGATGCCTTGCGCAGCGAACACAGGACGATGTCGCACCTCCTGACGCTTCTTGAGCGTCAGATTGAGGAATTCGAGGAAACCCGGCATCCGGATTACGATCTGATCAAGGAGATCATCGACTATTTCCTGACCTATCCCGACTTATGCCATCACCCCAAGGAGGACCTGATCCTCAGCCGCCTGCGGAAACGCAACCCTGAGGCTGCGGACAAGGTCGGGGCGCTGGACGAGGAGCACGACGACCTCTCGGACCAGTTGCGCGATTTCTCTCACGCCGTGGTCAACATCCTGCTCGACCTCGAGGTGCCGCGCGATACGTTCGTCAAGCTCGCCCGCGAATTCATCGACCGGGAACGCAAGCACATGGCCAACGAGGAGCGGGTTTTCTTCCCTGCAGCGCTCGAAGGCCTGACCGACGAGGACTGGAGCGAAATCGATTCCGCAATGGATCGCTTGAAGGACCCGCTTTCCGACAGCGACGCCGGCATCCGGTTTGGCGGCATCAGGCGCTATCTCGACACGCCTGCCGGCACCGCGCAGTAGAGCACCACATTCGTTTCCCGTGCGCGATGCAGCACTTCGTGCTGCGTCGCAGACACGGGATCTTTCCAAACAAGTGCTTTTGTTTTTTTGCGGCCCCGGGTCGCGCTTACGCTTGCCCGGGGAACGGGAACCATACAGATCAGTACGTGCTGCTGCCGCGCGAATAGCCGCCACTGCTGCTACTGCCCTGGGACCAGGTTCCGCTGCTGCGTGACGTCCGGGCGCTCGACTCTTCACTGGATCCGGACGCCGTCGCCGTCTGCTGCGAGGTTCCGAGCCTGTTTTCGAGCCAGCCGCCGCAGGCGGACAAAGAGAGCATGGCGATACAGGATGCAATCAGGGCCAGGCGGGAATGACGTGTCATGGCAATACTCACACGAATAGCTTACGCACCCCCGCACACCACGATCACGGTACTGCCGGGTTTTGTCCGGATTCCGGCCCGGACAAGGGCAAAGCGCGGCAGAGGTTTGCCGATTTCATGATCTTTCCACGCGGCGCCTGCAGCAAATGCCGTTAGGCCACCGCCGGGATAACGCCCCCGATCGACCGGGAGATTTCGTCCGCCGCTTCGCGGACCATCGGACCGACTTCGCCGAGCCGCGTATCCGGAATGCGGACCGTCGGGCCAGAGACCGATATCCCCGCGATCGCATCGCCCCATTCGTCGAAAACCGGTGCAGCGATGCAGCGCATGCCGAGACTCTGCTCCTCGTCATCAACCGACCATCCGCGCCGCCTGATTTCGGCGAGGTCGGCGAGCAGTTCGTCAACGCCGCGCAGGGTCTTGGCAGTAAGAGGCTCCATATCCTTCGCCGACATGATCTGCCGGACGCGGTCTTCCTCGTATGTCGAAAGCACGGCCTTGCCGATGCCGGACGCGTGGATCGGGCCGCGCCTGCCGGTCCGGAAGAACGCGCGCATGGGTGCGTGACTCTCGACCTGGGAGATGAACACGACATCGCCGTCGTCCTCTATGCCGAGATTGACCGTTTCCCCGCTCGCTTCCATGAGCTCGCGCATGATCGCACGCCCGAGATCGACCAGCTTGCGGTTACGCACGAAAGCGTAGCCGACCTGGAAAGCCCGCACGCCGACCAGCCAATGATTGTTTTCCGTATCAAGCTCGACAAAGCCACGCCCCTGCAAAGTCGAGAGGAGACGGTGGGCCGTCGACGGTGCCATGCCCGCGCTCTTGGCAACCTCGGACAGGGTCATGCCGTCCTCTTCCGACAGCAGTTCCAGCAGGCCAAGCGCCCGGTCGAGCGCCTGAACGGACGACGGTTGCGCTGATGTGCCGGACGGCGGTCTTCCACGGCGGCGCGGCGACGTCTGGGTGTCTGTCATACGCTTCTCCTCGTCCTCATTCGACCGTTCAAAACACTGCGCCAAAGCATGGATTCCGGTCTGAAGTCCTTGCCCAGATTTTCCAATCTCGATCGGCATCCGGTCAGCCGATCCAATTTATCAAGGTAATTCATAGTCTTAATATTTCCAAACATTTTTGGAAAATATTTCCATTTTCTATTGACTTCATCCCATTCAGTGAAAAATAATTCCATAATACGGAAATACAGTCACGGGAGACGATCATGGCCAGGATGACGGCGATAGAGGCAGCGGTCCGCGTAATGGAAAAGGAAGGCGTCACGATCGCCTTCGGCGTACCGGGTGCCGCGATCAACCCGCTCTACGCCGCCCTGCGTAAGCGCCAGAGCATCGACCACATTCTGGCACGCCACGTCGAAGGAGCCTCGCACATGGCCGAAGGCTACAGCCGGGCCAAGGCCGGCAATATCGGCGTCTGCATCGGAACTTCCGGCCCCGCCGGTACGGACATGATCACCGGCCTCTATTCGGCGAGCGCGGATTCAATCCCGATGCTGTGCATCACCGGTCAGGCGCCGACGGCCAAGCTCCACAAGGAGGACTTCCAGGCGGTCGACATCGAGACCATCGCCAAGCCGGTTGCCAAGATGGCGACGACGGTTCTGGAGCCGGGTCTCGTCCCGCGCGTCTTCCAGCAGGCGTTTCACATCATGCGGTCGTCGCGGCCTGGCCCCGTTCTGATCGACCTGCCGATCGATGTTCAGACGGCGGAGATCGAGTTCGACGACGAGACCTACGAGCCCCTGCCCGTCTACAAGCCTGCCGCGACCCGGCCCCAGGCCGAAAAGGCGCTCGAAATGCTGAACGCATCCGAGACCCCGCTGATCGTCGCCGGCGGCGGCATCATCAATGCGGACGCCTCGGACCTTCTGGTCGAGTTTGCCGAGATCACCGGCGTCCCCGTCATCCCGACCCTCATGGGCTGGGGCGCGATTCCGGACGACCATCCGCTCATGGCCGGAATGGTCGGGCTTCAGACCAGTCACCGGTACGGCAACGCATCCTTCCTGAAGTCCGATTTCGTTCTCGGTATCGGCAACCGTTGGGCGAACCGTCACACCGGCTCGGTTGACACATACACCAAGGGCCGAAAATTCGTGCATGTTGACATCGAGCCGACCCAGATCGGCCGCGTGTTCAATCCCGACTTCGGCATCGTTTCCGACGCGAAAGCGGCGCTGGAACAGTTCGTTGCGATTGCGAAGGAATGGAAAGCAGACGGACGGCTGCGCGACCGCAGCGAATGGGCCGGCGAATGCGAACACCGCAAGCTGCATATGCTGCGCAAGACACACTTCGACCAGGTTCCGCTCAAACCCCAGCGAGTCTACGAGGAACTCAACGACGCGTTCGGGCGCGACACCTGCTACGTCACGACAATCGGCCTGTCGCAGATCGCGGCCGCCCAGTTCCTGCACGTCTACAACCCGCGCAACTGGATCAACGCCGGACAGGCCGGGCCGCTCGGCTGGACCCTGCCCGCCGCGCTTGGCGTGCGCGCCGCCGATCCGGACCGGGAAATTGTTGCGTTGTCAGGCGACTACGATTTCCAGTTCATGATCGAGGAACTGGCCGTCGGCGCGCAGTTCAAGCTGCCCTACATCCACGTCGTCGTGAACAACTCCTATCTCGGTCTGATCCGCCAGTCGCAGCGCGGCTTCGACATGGACTTCCAGGTGCAGCTGTCGTTCGACAACATCAACGCGCCGGACCTCGACGAGTATGGCGTCGATCACGTCGCGGTCGCCGAGGGTCTCGGCTGCAAGGCGATCAGGGTCAAGAGCCCCAACGAGTTCAAGGAGGCTTTCGCCCGAGCCCGCGCGCTGATGGAGGAACACCAGGTTCCTGTCGTCATCGAGTTCATCCTTGAGCGCGTGACCAATGTTTCGATGGGACTGGAGGTCGACAGCGTGAACGAGTTCGAGGAAATCCTGTGCCTCGATCCCTCCCTCTCGCTCGAGGGTGTCGCCGACACCCCCGGCATGCGCGGCAATGGCAAACCCGCCGAGCCTGCCGCCGCCTCGACCGGTTGAATGTGACGGGGCATGCCCTGCCCCGTCGACTTCTCTCAATGACTACTGACGAAGAAAGAGATCACGATGCCCAGATTTGCCGCCAACCTCACCATGCTCTTCACCGAGGAGCCGTTCCTCGATCGTTTCAAGGCTGCCGCAGATGCGGGGTTCAGGGGTGTGGAATACCTGTTTCCCTATGATTACGAAGCTGACGAACTGGCCGCTGCGCTCAACGACCACGACCTCACACAGGTGCTGCACAATCTGCCGGCCGGCGACTGGGAAGCGGGCGAACGCGGCATCGCCATTCTCCCTGATCGCACAACGGAATTCCGCGACGGCGTCGACCGTGCCATTCACTACGCGAAGACGCTCGGCTGCGGTCAGGTCAACTGTCTCGCCGGCATCACGCCTCACGGCGCCGACACCGAAACCCTGACCACCACGTTCGTCGAGAACCTCAAATTCGCCGCGGACAAGCTCGGCGCGGACGGCATCAGGCTCCTGATCGAGCCGATCAACACCCAGGACATTCCGGGCTTCTTCCTGAACCGGACAGATCAGGCGGCCGACATTATCGGGCGCGTCGGCTCAGACAATCTCTTCATCCAGTACGACGCCTATCACATGCAAATCATGGAGGGGAACCTGAGCGGGACGATCAAGGCCAACCTCGACAGGATCGCGCACATCCAGCTCGCCGACACGCCCGGACGCCACGAACCCGGTACGGGTGAAATCAACTATCCGTTCCTGTTCGGGTTCCTCGACGAGATCGGATATGACGGCTGGATCGGTTGTGAATACAAACCGAGCACGACAACGGTGGACGGATTGGGCTGGTTCGCCGATTATGCCGCCTCGGTTCAGGCGGCCGCCTGAACACAATCAAGAATTCGCGACGGGAGTGAAGGAGTTTCCCCAATGACGACTATCGGTTTCATCGGCCTCGGCATCATGGGTGCGCCCATGGCCGGCCATCTTCTTGACGGCGGACACACCGTTTTCACGGCCACCCACCGCAGCCCGCCGCCGCAGGAACTGCTCGACAAGGGCATTCAGGTCGTCGACACGCGCAAGGCCGTCGCCGAGGCGGCCGACGTCATCATCACGATCGTCCCGGACACGCCGCAGGTCGAGGAAGTGCTGTTCGGCGAAAATGGTGTCGCCGAGGGCCTGAGTACCGGCAAGCTCGTCATCGATATGAGCTCGATCTCGCCGATCGAGACCAAGACCTTTGCGGAGAAGATCAACGCGCTCGGCTGCGACTACCTGGACGCGCCCGTTTCCGGCGGCGAAGTCGGCGCAAAGGCCGCTTCGCTTACGATCATGGTCGGCGGCACTGAAGCCGCCTTCGAGCGCGCGACACCGATCTTCGAGCTGATGGGCAAGAACCTCACGCTGGTCGGCGAGAACGGGGCCGGTCAGATCACCAAGGTCGCCAACCAGATCGTCGTCGCCCTCAACATCGAGGCCGTGGCAGAGGCGCTTCTGTTCGCCTCGAAAGCCGGAGCAGATCCTTCGAAGGTACGCCAGGCGCTCATGGGCGGCCTCGCCTCATCGCGCATCCTCGAAGTGCACGGCGAGCGCATGATCAAGCGAACGTTCGATCCGGGCTTCCGCATCGAGCTGCACCAGAAAGATCTCAATCTTGCGCTTCAGGGCGCCAAGTCGCTCGGTGTCAGCCTGCCCAACACGGCAAGCGCGCAGGAACTGTTCAATTCGTGCAGCGCGAATGGCGGTTCGGCCTGGGATCACTCGGCGATGGTGAAGGCATTGGAACTGATGGCCAACCACAAGGTCGCCAACGATTGATGGACTGATCTGGCGCGGTGTCGGTCGCTCGCGGAGCGACCGCGCCCTTCCGGATCGAGCAGAAGCCGGGCCAGGGTCTGATCAGCGGATACGCTGGCGCCCGATAGTCTGTTCCAGGAAGCGCCGCACCTCCCGTACGGCCGCCGCATGAGCGGCCGCGTCATACCCGACGGTGCCGCCGCCGGCTGAAAACGCGTCCGGATTGATCTCAGTGCGTGGAGCGAAGTGTCGTTCGCCGTAGTGCTTCATATCGAAACCGTGCCAGACGCCGGAAAAAGCCTTTAGCGTTACGGGAAACTTGTCGCCCCGCGTTTCGGAGGCCATACGTTCGCAGACTGCGGGATCGACATAATCGTCGCGTCCGGCGGTAATCACGAGCAATGGTCCGGCATGCGGCCCTCGCGCGAACGAGCAAAACGGGTAGAGCGCAATTCCGGCAGCGAAGTGTGTGCGGTGGAACTGATGGGCGCCCTCGTAATTCAGCACGCTGAGGGGAATCGCACCGAGCCGCGACCAGCCGATAACGACGATGGCCTGGTCATCGATCTCCGGCCTCGAGCGGAGGAAGTCGAAAGCGCTGTACGCAATCAACGCACCGCGCTTCCAGTCGAGTGACGGGATGGAACTGTCATCCGGCGCATTATCCGGGGGCTGGCAGCGCGAATAGCTGAGCGTTGCGAACCCCCAGCTGTTCAGCAGTCTCATCCACGGCAGATAGTGCCGCTCATCATGGCAGGTGTGAACCAGTACCGCGGCGGGGACACGCGTAGTCGCTTTGGGAATCCGCAATCGTCCCGTGAATGTTCCCTGCGCCAGATTGGCGGATTGCGCAGGCAGACGTTGCTTCTGAAACGGTGTCATCGGCGCACGGTTCAACTCAAACCGGACACGCTCATCGATTGCCGGCCGGTCGGTCGCTTTCGCAGTAGCGCCCGACATCGTGCATGTCGTAACGAGAACTGTCGCCAGGAACCCCTTCACACCCATTTGAGCACCTCGGATTGCCTGGCGAGCATGTCCTGGAACGCAGCCAGATAAAGCGTCAGGTGCTTCCGCATCGCGTCGGCGGCCTTGTCCGGCTTGCGGGCGGCGACATGAGACACAATGGACGTCAGGCCCGAAAAGTCGGCCTGTTCTTCCAGCCCGCGATCCTTGTAATAGTGCCAGCATCTCGCCGTGTGCGCCCGCAGAGTCGTGATCTGCGACGCGATAAAGGGATTTCTGGACAGGGCGGCAATTGCGTCGTGAACCGCACGATCAATCGCAAAGAATGTATCGGTGTCATCGGCGACGCGGGCGGCCTTCAACTCCTCCCTGTATTGCCCGAGCGCCGCCAGTTCATCAGGCGAGCCGCGTGACGCAGCCAAAGCGGTAGCTGCTTTTTCCGCGGCGATGCGCGCTTCGAATACGGTGTAGACCGTCGCGACGTCCAACGGCACGACGGTCGCACCCTTGTTCTTCTCAAGATGAATGAATCCCTTGGCCGACAGATCGATGAAGGCTTCTCGCAAGCCGGTGCGGCTTGTCCCATATCTGGCGGCCGCCCTGGCCTCGTGAATCTGGGTTCCGGGACTGAGACGGCAGCTGACGATGTCGGCAAGCAGTTGCTGTCCCACGGTGAGCTGGTTGCGGGTTTTCGATTTTTGCATACAAAATCGATACAATATAAATGTGAAAAATACAAATCCGTGTTGACGGGGCGGCTGGACCTCAACCGATACAAGCGAGAGAAAAAGAGAGTCAGAACGAAGCGTCCGGGCGGGAAAGCCCTACAGACCGCTCGCGCGGTCAGGTCGAAGCACCGCGATCAATCACTCAACGTGCGGCGCACCGCGTCCTTCCATCCGGCGTAGCGCTCGACGCGGAGGCCTTCCTCCATGCCCGGTTCAAAACGCCGCTCCAGCGCCCAGCTCTTGGCGAATTCTTCAGGCGCGGGATAGAGACCGGATTTCAAGCCGGCGAGGTAAGCCGCTCCCAGAGCCGTCGTCTCCAGAACATGCGGCCGGTCGACAGGCGCGTCGAGAATGTCGGCGAGATACTGCATGGTCCAGTCCGACGCGACCATGCCGCCGTCAACGCGCAGAACCGTGCTTGCGCCGGCCGCATCCGACCAGTCGCCCTGCATGGCCTCCAGGAGATCGCGAGTCTGATAGCAGACGGATTCGAGGGCCGCGCGGGCGAACTCGGCCGGACCGGATCCGCGCGTCAGACCGAACATTGCTCCGCGCGACTCGGCATCCCAGTAAGGCGCACCCAGACCGGTAAATGCCGGAACTAGATAGACGTGGTGTGCCTCGTCGGCGTTGTCCGCGAGGTGGGCAGTCTCAGCCGCATCAGTGATGACCTTGAGGCCGTCGCGCAGCCACTGCACTGCAGCGCCGGCAACGAAGATCGACCCTTCAAGCGCATAGGTCGTCTCTCCGCCGAGCCGATAGGCGATGGTGGTCAGCAGCCGGTTTTGCGACGCGACAGCCTGGCTGCCGGTGTTCAGCAAGGCGAAACAGCCGGTGCCGTAGGTCGATTTCATCATGCCCGGTTCGAAACAGGCCTGTCCCACGGTCGCCGCCTGCTGGTCTCCGGCAACACCGGCAATAGCGATCGCCCCGCCAAACAGGTCAGGCAATGTCGTGCCGTAGTCCGCCGCGCAATCCCGAACTTCCGGCAGCATGCTTTCCGGAACCCGAAGAAGCGCCAGAAGTTCCGGGCCCCAACGGTTGTCATTGATATTGTAGAGCATGGTGCGCGAGGCATTGGTCGCGTCCGTCGCGTGTACATTTCCGCCGGTGAGGCGCCAGATCAGGAAACTGTCGACTGTCCCGAACGCAAGCTTTCCGGCATCGGCAGCGGCCCGTGCGCCCTCGACGTGATCGAGAATCCACGCCACCTTGGTTCCCGAGAAATAGGGATCCAGCAACAGGCCGGTCCTGGCCGTGACGTCCGCTTCGTGATCGCCCGCGCGCAGGTCCGCGCAGATGTCCGATGTTCGCCGGTCCTGCCAGACAATCGCCCGGTGGATTGCCTTTCCGGTTTCCCGGTCCCAGACCACGGTCGTTTCGCGCTGGTTGGTGATACCGATGGCGGCGATCCCGGCCGCATCGACACCCGCTTTTTCCATAGCTTCGCGGCAGGTTGCGACCGTCGTTTCCCAGAGATCTTCCGGCTCATGCTCGACCCAGCCCGACTGCGGGAAATGCTGATCGAATTCCTGCTGTGCGACCGCGACGATCCCGTGATTGGCGCCGAAGACAATGGCCCGGCTCGACGTCGTCCCCTGGTCGATCGCCAAAATATAGTCAGACACACTCGCCTCCCCGTTCACCTGGCTTATGAGCGGCCGGCTTCAGGCCGCAGAATTGAGCACGGCAGAATAGTTGTCCTTCATCCAGGCGGCAAACGCCTGCCTCTCTTCCTCAGTCAATTGAAGACCGAGCTTCGAACGCCGCCAGAGAATGTCCTCGGCCGAGGCTGCCCATTCGTTGCGGATCAGGTATTCAACCTCTCGCTGATAGAGTCCTGCTCCGAAGTGATGACCGAGATCCTGCGTCCCGCGGACGTTATCCAGGATTTCGTGCGCCGCGGTTCCGTATGCGCGCGCAAGCCTGCGGGCCAGCGGCCGCTCGACAACGGGGCAGAGGGTCAACAGCCTCTCGACCAGATCATCGTAGCCTTCTACGGAGAAATCGCCGCCGGGCAGTACGGAGTCTCTGGTCCATGGCTTGCCCGCCCCCGACAGCCAGTCGTCCAGCTTTTCAAGTACCTCCTCGGCCAGATGCCGGAACGTAGTAATCTTGCCACCGTAGATATTGAGAAGCGCCGGCTCGCCTTTCTGTCCATGCAGATCGAGCACGTAATCGCGAGTGGTCTCCTGGGCGGCGGCTTCACCGTCGTCATAGAGAGGACGGACGCCGGAATAGGTCCAGACCACATCGTCCGGCGTGATCTCGCTGTTGAAATACTCACTGGCGGACGCGCAGAGATAGGAAACCTCATCGGGCGTCGCGGCGACCTCGTCGAGATCCTCCTCGAGATCGACGTCTGTCGTGCCGATCAGCGTGAAATCATCCTGGTACGGAATCGCAAAAATGATGCGGCGGTCCTCATTCTGAAAGATGAAGGCGCGCGGATCGTCAAACAGCTTGCCAACGACAATGTGGCTGCCCTTGACCAGACGCACGGGCGCCTCGCCGTTCTGCCCCAGCCGGTGTGCCACCACATCGGCGATCCAGGGCCCAGCCGCATTGATGAGGATACGAGCGGTCACCGTTTCGCTTGATTTAGTCAGCCGGTCAGTGAACTGGACGGCCCATTGGCCATTCTCGCGCGTCGCCGACGTCACCTCCGCACGAACGCGGATATCCGCGCCACGTCTTGAGGCATCCAGCGCGTTCAGGACAACGAGCCTGGCATCGTCGACCCAGCAATCTGAATATTCGAAGCCCTTGGTGAATTCGGCCTTGAGCGGCTCGCCCGCCGGATCGCGCCGGAGATCAATCCCCCTCGACGCCGGCAGGATCTTGCGGCCGCCCAGATGATCGTAGAGGAACAGGCCCATGCGGATGAGCCATGCCGGCCTCAATGCGCGGTGATGCGGCAGAATGAACCGCATCGGCCAGATGATGTGCGGCGCCATGGACAGAAGCACTTCGCGCTCGACCAGGGACTCGCGAACAAGCGCGAATTCGTAGTGTTCCAGATAGCGCAGTCCGCCATGCACGAGCTTTGTCGAGGCGGATGACGTGCCGCTGCCGAGATCGTTCTTTTCGGCCAGAAAGACCTTCAGTCCGCGGCCTGCCGCATCGCGTGCGATACCGCAGCCATTTATGCCGCCGCCGATAATGGCGATGTCGTATTGGGCCTCACTCACGCCTGGGCTCCGCTGACACGCGTTAACCTGTCATTAACGAATTCAATCATCCGAAAGCGTAAATGAAAGAAAACGAACCTACAACGCAAATTGTCGAAATCGACTCCAAATTCGACAAATCGACGTCAGTCGGCGTCCGCCACGGCAATCTCGACTTCGTTTTCCCGGCACACCCTCATGAGCCTGTCCGGTGGCGCACGGTCGGTCACGAAGTTGCTGAGTTGAGAGAAGTGGGCGATGCGCACTGGCGCGGAGCGCTGATACTTCATGCTGTCGGCGACAAGGATGGTCTGGCGCGCGTTTTCGATGATCGCCTGGGCCACCTTGACCTCGCGATAGTCGTAGTCGAGCAGCGAGCCGTCCTCGTCGATCGCCGAGGCGCCAATGATGGCGTAATCCACCTTGAACTGACGAATGAAGTCAGCGGCGGCCTCACCCACGATGCCGCCGTCAGAGCGCCGGACAGCACCGCCGACAACGATGATCTCGGCTTCAGATCTTCTTTGTAAAATATTGATTACATTCATGTTATTACTGATCACCAGCAATCCACGACGACCACGCAAGGCCTGCGCAACCTGCTCAGTCGTGGTTCCGATGTTGATGAAAAGCGAACAGTTATCAGGAATCAACGCAGCCGCCTTGACGCCGATCCTGCGCTTCTCGTCAGCAGCCGTATGGTAGCGGGCTTCGTACTCATAGTTGGAAACGCCGGACCATAGGACAGCACCGCCGTGGATGCGCTGCAGGTGGCCACCGCCGCACAGATCGTTGAGATCCTTCCGTATGGTCTGCGGCGTCACCTCGAACCGCTCGGCCAACGCCTCCACCGTCACCCTGCCCTCGTCACGGGCCAGTTCCATGATCTCGACATGCCGCGGGTGCAGCAGTTCCATTTTGCCCTCCTCGATCGCGACAGGCGCTTTCGTCATTGCTTCCGGGAGACAGCATAATCGGGTTTTTCGATTTTCTCTAGTTTTCGATTGACCCGCGTTTTTTTTCGGATGATAGTTGACGTGGTTTCACGTACAGGGAGGAAGCCATAATGAAAATGCGTTTAATGGCCGCCGTCGCCACTGTGGCGATGGTGTCCTTTGCGAGCGCCAGCTTCGCGGGGATGGAAGAGGCCAAGAAGTGGATCGAGAACGAATTCCAGCCCTCCACTCTGTCCAAAGAGGATCAGATGAAGGAGATGGAATGGTTCATCAAAGCTGCTGAACCGTTCAAGGGGATGGAAATCAACGTGCTGTCGGAAACCATCCCGACACACGAATACGAATCGAAAACGCTGACCAAAGCGTTTGAGGAAATTACCGGCATCAAGGTCAATCACCAGCTGCTCGGCGAAGGCGAAGTCGTGCAGGCGGTTCAGACCCAGATGCAGACCAAGCGCAACCTCTACGATGCCTATATCAACGACTCCGACCTCATCGGCACGCACTCGCGTCTGCAGCTCGCCGTCAACCTGACCGACTGGATGGCCGGCGAAGGCAAGGACGTCACCAATCCGATGCTCGATGTCGACGACTTTATGGGCAAGTCGTTCACGACCGGACCGGACGGCAAGCTCTATCAGCTGCCGGACCAGCAGTTTGCGAACCTCTACTGGTTCCGCAAGGACTGGTTCGACCGTCCCGAGCTGAAGAAGCAGTTCAAGGAAAAGTACGGCTACGAGCTTGGCGTTCCCGTGAACTGGTCGGCCTATGAGGACATCGCGGAGTTCTTCTCCGTGCACGTCAAGGAAATCGACGGCGTGCGGGTCTACGGCCACATGGATTACGGCAAGCGCGCACCGGACCTCGGCTGGCGCATGACCGACGCCTGGCTGTCCATGGCCGGTGCCGGCTCCAAGGGCCTCCCGAACGGCATCCCCGTCGACGAATGGGGCATCCGCATGGAAAAAGGCTCGTGCAACCCGGTCGGCGCTTCGGTCAGCCGCGGTGGTGCGGCCAACGGTCCGGCCGCTGTCTACGCCATCCGCAAGTGGGATGAATGGCTGCGCAAATATGCTCCTCCGGGTGCTGCCAGCTACGACTTCTACCAGTCGCTTCCGGCCCTGAGCCAGGGCAACGTCGCGCAGCAGATCTTCTGGTACACGGCGTTCACCGCATCCATGGTCGCGCCCAAGTCGGAAGGCAACAACACTGTCGACGACGACGGCAACCCGCTGTGGCGGATGGCGCCCTCGCCGAAGGGCCCGTACTGGACCGAAGGCCAGAAGCTCGGCTATCAGGACGCCGGATCCTGGACGCTGTTCAAGTCCACGCCGGTCGACCGCCGCAAGGCCGCCTGGCTGTTCGCACAGTTCACGGTCTCCAAGACGGTTTCGCTGAAGAAGACCCATGTCGGACTGACGCCGATCCGCGACAGTGACATTCGCCATGAGTCCTTCACCGAGCGTGCGCCGAAGCTTGGCGGACTGGTCGAGTTCTATCGCTCGCCGGACCGCGTGCGCTGGTCGCCCACCGGTGTCAACGTTCCCGATTATCCGAAGCTTGCCCAGATCTGGTGGCAGCAGATCGGCGACGTGAACTCCGGCGCGTTCACACCGCAGCAGGCCATGGACCGCCTGGCATCCGAAATGGATCAGGTGATGGCCCGCATGCAGGCGGCTGACGAGAAGGCCAAGACCTATGGCGGTTGCGGCCCGCGGCTCAACAAGGAGGAAGATCCCTCCGTGTGGCTGAACAAGGAAGGCTCGCCCAAGGCCAAGCTGGCCAACGAAAAGCCCCAGGGCGAGACCGTCAATTACGACGAGCTCGTCAAGCGCTGGAAAGACGGCTGATCGGCAACTCCCATCCGGCCGACACAGAGCCGGATTGACACGAACTTCGGGGAACGCCGCGGCGTTCCCCGGACGCTCACCGGCAGGACCGGCAAGACACAAGCGGGATAACCGCCACTCCAAATAGCAGGCCTGCAACTCCTGCCGCGGTCGGTCTAAGATGACACCGACCAACGCTTCGATTTTGTCTCTTCGCGGGGGACGGGGAACACATCCATGACGCTGGCACTGAAAAATGTGGTCAAGCGGGTCGGCGCCGACATCCATATCTACGATACGAGCGTCGAATTCAGCGATGAGGGATTCAATATCCTCCTGGGCACGACGCTGGCCGGCAAGACGACGCTTATGCAGCTCATGGCCGGGCTGGAAAAACCGACCTCGGGCGAGATCTGGTTCGACGGCAAGGATGTGACCGGCGTTTCGGTGCAGAACCGCAACGTTTCCATGGTCCACCAGCAATTCATCAACTATCCCAATTTCTCGGTGTTCGAGAACATCGCCTCTCCTCTGCGTGTCGCCCGCATGCCGGATCTCGATATCAAGGCGCGCGTGGGCCAGGTGGCCGAACTCCTCAAGCTGTCGCCAATGCTGGACCGCCGGCCTTCTGAACTCTCCGGCGGGCAGCAGCAGCGTACGGCGCTCGCGCGTGCGCTCGTCAAGGACGCGGACCTCGTCCTGCTCGACGAGCCGCTCGCCAATCTAGACTACAAGCTGCGCGAGGAACTGCGCGACGAACTGCCTAAACTCTTCAAGGACCGCGGCTGCACGGTTGTCTACGCCACCAGCGAGCCCATGGAGGCCCTGCTCCTGGCCGGACACACGGCAACGCTGCATGAAGGCCGGATCACTCAATACGGCGAGACCGCCCAAGTTTACCGCAAGCCTCAGGACCTGATGTCGGCGAAAGTGTTCTCCGACCCGCCGATCAACACGGCACGGGTGGTCAAGACAGGCGACAAGTTCAGCCTGAACGAAACGATTCAATGGCCGGCTGATCACGCCAGCGCCGCGCTCGCCGACGGCTCCTATACGGTCGCCATCCGCCCTCATCACGTTCTGCCGAACAAAACGAGCGAGCAGGCCATTAAGGTCACCGGCACGGTGCTCGTGACCGAGCTCAGCGGATCGGAAAGCGTGGCCCATTTCGAACTGGGTGACGAGACCTGGATCTCGCAGTCCCATGGCGTGCATGCAATCGAAGTCGGCGCCAGCACTGACTTCCATCTCGATACCAGCCAGTGCCTCTATTTCGGACAGCAAGACGAACTGGTGGCGGCATGACCCACTTCACGTGCCAACCTTACCGCTACCGGAGGACTCAGCGATGACCATGATCAGCCTGCAGAATCTCCGGCACAGCTATCTTGAAAATCCGAGCAACGATGCCGACTGGGCGCTCAAGAAAATCAGCGTCGACTGGTCTGACGGAGGCGCTTACGCCCTGCTCGGACCGTCGGGCTGCGGCAAGACGACACTGCTCAACATCATATCCGGACTGCTGACGCCGACAGAAGGCGAGGTTTGGTTCGGGGACAGCAACGTCACCACGATGCCGACGGACCAGCGCAACATCGCGCAAGTGTTCCAGTTCCCGGTGGTCTACGACACGATGAGCGTCTACGACAACCTGGCTTTCCCATTGCGCAACCGCGGTATCACCGAGACCCACGTGGACGCGCGCGTCCGCGAGATTGCAGCCATGCTCGATCTCGACAGCATGCTCATGCGGCGCGCCTCCGGGCTCACCGCCGACGGAAAGCAGAAGATTTCGCTCGGCCGCGGCCTCGTTCGTTCAGACGTCAATGTGATCATGTTCGATGAGCCGCTGACGGTCATCGACCCGCATCTGAAGTGGGTGCTGCGCTCCAAGCTGAAGGAGCTGCACCAGCAGGTCGGCACCACGATGATCTACGTGACGCACGACCAGACCGAGGCTCTGACATTCGCCGACCAGGTGGTCGTCATGCACGAAGGCACTGTCGTGCAGATCGGCACGCCGGTCGACCTGTTCGAACGCCCGCAGCACACGTTTGTCGGTCACTTCATCGGATCGCCGGGGATGAACGTCCTGCCGTGCACACTGGACAACGGCACGCCGCACTTTCAGGGCATCGCGGTGCCGACCGAACATGCCATCGCGCACAAAGGTGCGATCGACAATCTCGAAATCGGCATCCGGCCGGAATTCGTCAGCTTCGCCGCGAACGGCATTCCCGTCGAGATCGTGAAGGTCAGTGATGTCGGCCGTTACCGCATCGTCGAGGTCACCCACGGCGACCACCTCATCAAACTGCTCTCTCCGGAAGGCGAAGATCTGCCGTCGGAAAGCGCGCATATCCATTTCGATCCCGCCAGAACGCAAGTCTATGCGGACGGCTGGATGGTGCAGTGAGGGCCTGTCATGATTCGTAAATCGTCAAATCAGAAGGCCTGGCTGTTCGTCCTCCCGGTGGTGGCGCTGGTCGCGTTCAATGCGCTGATCCCGCTCATGACTGTCGTCAACTACTCCGTACAGGAAACGTTCGGCGACAACGTCTTCTTCTGGGAAGGCGTCAAATGGTACGAGCAGGTGCTCAATTCGGACCGTTTCCACGATTCCCTGCTCCGGCAAATGATCTTCACCGGCACCATTCTCGTGATCGAGGTGCCGCTCGGCGTCGCCGTCGCGCTGGCCATGCCGCGCAAGGGAATCTGGGTCTCCGTCTGCCTGGTGCTCATGGCCCTGCCGCTGCTGATCCCGTGGAACGTGGTCGGCGCCATGTGGAACATCTTCGCGCTGCCCGAGATCGGGCTGCTCGGCAAGACGGTCAACAGCCTCGGCATTGACTACAACTTCACCCAGCAGCCGGGCTCCGCCTGGTTCACGACCATCCTGATGGACGTGTGGCACTGGACATCTCTCGTTGTACTGCTGGCATATGCGGGCCTGCGGTCGATCCCGGACGCCTATTATCAGGCCGCCAAGATCGACGGCGCCAAGGCATGGGCGGTGTTCCGCCATATCCAGCTGCCGAAGCTGAAGCGCGTGCTGACCATCGCGATCCTGCTGCGCTTCATGGACAGCTTCATGATCTACACAGAACCGTTTGTGCTGACCGGGGGCGGTCCGGGCAACACGACGACATTCCTTTCGATCGATCTCGTGAAGGTGGCGCTCGGCCAGTTCGACCTCGGACCGGCAGCCGCGATGTCCCTGATCTACTTCCTCATCGTGCTGCTGCTGTGCTGGGTGTTCTACACCCTGATGATGAGAAACGAGGAATTCTGATGAGAAAAGCAAGCTGGCTGGTGCCAACCCTTTACATCATTTTCCTCATGCTGCCGATCTACTGGCTCCTGAACATGTCGTTCAAGACGACCAATGAGATACTCGGCACGTTCTCCCTTTGGCCGCAGGAGTTCACGCTGGAGAACTACGTCAAGATCTTCACCGATCCGACCTGGTACACCGGCTACTTCAACTCCCTGGCCTACGTGGTGATGAATACGGTGCTGTCGGTGATGGTCGCCCTGCCGGCGGCATATGCGTTTTCCCGTTACCGCTTTCTCGGCGACAAGCATCTGTTCTTCTGGTTGCTAACGAACCGCATGGCGCCGCCCGCGGTGTTTGCCCTGCCCTTCTTCCAGCTCTATTCGGCGGTCGGCCTGTTTGACACGCATTTTGCCGTGGCGCTGGCACACTGCCTGTTCAATATTCCGCTAGCGGTCTGGATCCTCGAAGGCTTCATGTCCGGCGTGCCCAAGGAGCTCGACGAAACGGCTTATGTTGACGGCTACTCGTTCTGGCGTTTCTTCGTGAAGATCTTCGTACCTACGATAGCTGCGGGGATCGGTGTGGCGATGTTCTTCTGTTTCATGTTCTCCTGGGTGGAATTGCTGCTCGCCAAGACGCTGACCTCCGTCGCAGCCAAACCGATCGCCGCCACCATGACACGAACCGCGAGTACATCCGGATATGAACTGGGGCTTCTGGCCGCCGCCGGAACGCTCACGATCGTGCCCGGCGCCTTCGTGATCTATTTCGTCCGCAACTACATCGCCAAGGGCTTCGCCCTCGGGCGGGTCTAGAAGCAGGGAGGGAGCGCGACATGGGTTTGTCCTGGATGGCCTGGACCCTGCCAACCGCCGGGTTCTTCCTGTTTATCGCACTGTGCCTCGTCACGATGGCGATCTGGGAGTGGAAGAGTCCGGGTGGTGATCCGCGCCGCGGCATTCTGGGCCTCGATACGACACGAGGCGACCGGCTGTTCATTTCCCTGCTCGGCAGCGCATTCATTTTTCTCGCCTGGCTCGGCATTGTCGGCACGCCGCTCTGGGGCGCCCTCGGCATTTCGCTTGCCTACGGATATGCCGTGTTCAGGTGGGTCTGACGGCCGAAAGTGCAACGCCACCACCAGTTGCATTGCTTTTCTCTATCAAACACGATTCGGCACATAAAGGCCCTTTATGGACCTGATTTTGCGCATTGATACAGTTGAGATCAGCTAAAACAACGATGGTCGAGTTAACCTTTTGCTATGCAATTGGCCGTAGCTTTGCAATCTGAGGTGGAATCACCCGACACCAAAGAGGGCTGCGACTATGGATTCGTCCGCCATCGAGACACTGCCGCGCGACACAAATCCGGCTTCCGAGGCCGACATCGAAGTTCTTCTGGTCGAGGACGATCCAGATGACGTCGTTCTGATGAGCCGGTCACTGAAGTCTTCCGACTTCAATATCGCTCTCCACGTGGCGCCGAACGGGCTTGAAGCGCTCGACCTGCTGCGCAGCCGGTCCGCGGATCCCAACTCGCGTATCCCGAACCTGATTCTGCTCGACCTGAACATGCCGGTCATGAACGGACGCGAATTTCTTGAGGAGCTGCGTGCGGATCCGATTCTCTATTCGCTTCCGGTGATCGTGATTACCACGAGCGACGATCCGGAGATCATCAGAGAAGCCTACAAAAGTGGCGCCAACTCAGTGGTGACGAAGGCGACCTCGATTGCGGGGATGGCGGAGCTTATCCGCCTGGTTACGCATTACTGGTTCAAGACGTCCCAGGTCTTCTACGTCGACTGACGTCGATTGACGGCGCAGGACAAAGACACTTCTCTTTCCGAATGTTGCCGCAGTTGCCCTGAAGCTCAGCCTTTCAGGGCAATGTGAAACGCCGTGCCTGAACCGGGCTCACTGTCTGCCGAGATCGACCAGCCGTGGCGGCGGGCAACAGTGGCGCAGATCGCAAGGCCGATTCCGTTTCCAGGGTAATCCGCACGCGAATGCAACCGCATGAACGGCTCGAATATTCTCTCCGCGAACGCCGGATCAAAACCTATGCCGTTGTCGCTTATGCTCAGTGTCCGCGGCGAATTGCCCGGCGACGACATCACGACCACGTCGATGCGCGGCGGCACATGCGGTGACCGATACTTCATGGCGTTGGTCAACAGGTTCAACAACAGACGGTAAAGCAGGTTCCGGTCGGCCTCGATCACCGCACCGTTGGTGCGGTCGGACAACTTCGCTCCTGTTTCCTCCACCCTGACCTGAAGGTTTTGCCAAACTTCGGAGAGCACGTCGCTCACCAAGACTGGTTTGAGTTCCGGCTCGTCGTTGGTCGCCCGGGAGAACGCCAGGAGATCGCTGACCAGTTCGCGGGACCGCGTCGCTGCGTCGGCGAGGACTTTCAGCGCATAGTCCAATTCCTCCGCGTTACCGTCACCGACGGCCTCAGCCGCCAGATCACTGAACGCCTGTATCTTCCGCAACGGCTCCTGAAGGTCATGCGACGCGACATACGCAAACTGCTTGAGGTTCGAGTTGGCGAGTTCCAGTTCCCGATTGCGCTGTTCGAGCGCCGCCTGTGCCCGCTTGCGCTCACTTACATCGTCAAGCACGGCGAGCGAACGCACACCCTCCAGGCTGTCGCTATCCAGAATCGCCGAAAGTTCGACAGGCAATTCCGTGCCGTCCTTGCGGATGAAGTTGAGCGGGATCGTGTCGCACAGGCCGGTCTTAAAGAACTCCGGCAATATCTGCTCGGCTGCCCGCTTGCGTGACTCTGGGTTCAGGAAATCGATCGACTTACGACCAATGACCTCTTCACGGTCGTAGCCGAGCTTCTCCAGCCATTTTTCGCTGACTTCGACAATCTCTCCATCGGTATTGTTGGAATGCATCATCGCCGGTGTGCGCCTGTAGAGGGCCCTGAAATCCTTCTGCTTTCTCAGCAGTTCGTCATTGGCCCTCAGGATTTCCTCCTCGGCGCGTTTCAGCCGCGTTATGTCTGAAATGATGGCAAGGATGCGCCGTTCCCCGGTCATCTCATCGACATAAGGAATCTTGTCGGTCTGAACCCAACCACTGTTTCCATGCTTCGGCGCATATTCCTCAACGATGCCCAGCGCCGGTTCTCCGGCATCCAGGATCTCGAGGTCATCCCGGTGATACTTTTCCGCCATCTCGGGAAACAGCTCGTAGGAATCAGCACCTTCGGCCTCCTCCACCGAGAGGTTCATTGATTCCGCGGCGCTGGTGTTCAGCCTCAGGATGCGGTTCGAGTCGTCCTTGAAAATGATCCGTGACGGAACATTGTCGAAGATGATCCGCAGCTCCTGCTCGCGCCGGCGCAGGTCCCGTTCAGCATTGGTCCGTTCGATCTCGACCCCAACCCAGTGGGCCACCAGCCTGATGAAGTTGACCTCGTCCTTGCTGAATTCAGCGGTCCGCGGCACGGCCGAGAAGAAGCCGAGAACGCCATAAGTCACACCCGCAACGATGAGCGGCGCGCCAACAAAACAGCCTCGCCCGGAAGACGGCACGTCGGCCTGTCCCGGCAGATTCGGCAGGTCAACATCATGCGCCGCAACCGATGCACTCTTACGCACGACGTCTCGCATCGCGCCGTCGACGGCGGCGAACAGGCGATCAAAACTCTCGCCGTCGGTACAAACCGCATACTCCGGCTCAAAGGTATCGTCAGACAGCCGGCTCACAGCGCCAACCTCGAGCCCATAATAGTCACTGCCTATAGCGAGAATGGCCCGCAATGTCGCGTCAAGGTCGCCACCGCTTCGGTTCTTGAGGTCCATGAGTTCCTCAAGCGCGTTGCGGTATCGCATGGTTTCCGAGATGTCATTTGCCACGATAAGCAAACGCCGTTCGCCGGTCCGGTCATCGTGATAGGGAATCTTGTCGACCAGCGCCCAGTTGCGCTCGCCAACTTCCGTCGTCATGTCTTCCAGCACGCCGATGTGCGGTTCGTCCGACTCGAAGACGTCAACGTCATCTTCGTGGTATTGACGCGTTTCGTTTGAAAACAGGTCGTTGACGTGACGACCCTCGGCCTCGTGCGGCTTCACGCCGACGAACCGTGCCGCGGCCTGATTCAGGCGCAATATGCGGTTCTGATCACTCTTGTACCAGATCCGGGCCGGCAACTGATCAAAGATGAACTGCAGTTCATTGCGACTGCGCTCGACCTCCAGACGGTTATCGTACCGCTCCATTTCCAGGCCGATCCAATGAGCCGCAATATTCAGAAAATTGCGCTCTTCC
The DNA here is from genome assembly GCA_965198845.1 of Hyphomicrobiales bacterium. Taxonomy (GTDB): domain Bacteria; phylum Pseudomonadota; class Alphaproteobacteria; order Rhizobiales; family JAJFHC01; genus CBDAQD01. The sequence continues at coordinate 1,568,358 of CBDAQD010000002.1, read as the reverse complement.
GCATTGAAATGACGATCGCGAGACCGCACGTCGCCAAATCCGACGACGGTCTTGAGCGTCCCGCCGTCGTCTACGGGCGCACCAATGTAAGTGTTCAGACCAAAGATGTGGCGGTCTCTTCGATCGGCATGATCGCTTTTCGACACATCCGCGATGGCGACGACATCTCCAGCTTCCAGAACAATCCCCGCGTAGGTATTGGAAAGGTCGCTTTTCGCGCCGGCCTCCACTTGCCCTTCGGGGGCGTGCACGTGCGCGAATTCGAAGGCACCGTCGGTGACATGGCCGAGGACGCCAACCGAAAGGCCATAGTAACGGCATCCGACGGCCAGCATTTCGCTGATCGACCTGTCGAGGTCGCCGTCGCGCCTGCTCGCGACTTTCATCAGAGCCTCAAGCGCACCCTGATAATGCCCGCCAGCCGAAGTGTTATGTCGAGCGATAAAATTCATGAGGTTTCTCCCAGCCACACGGCGAATCATACCGGCCGGGAGTTAATCGGAAGTGTCCGTGGGTTACGGGACGCTTCAGGCAAAGACCGTCATGTAAATTTCATTCAACTGTCACACGGCCAATATGCAACCTTCATAAACCCCGCCTAGCGTCGGTGAACAATTTAAACGCGGCAAAGGTGGGGTATGGCGGACAAGGCAATCGAGGTCTCGGGCCTCACGAAAACCTTTGGAGCAGGCAAACGCGCGCTCGATAATGTCGACCTCAGTGTCGAGGCCGGTGAAATGGTCGCTCTCATTGGCGCATCCGGCTCAGGCAAATCAACTCTGATCCGGCATATTTCGGGACTGATCGCCGCCGACAAGCGGGGATCGACGAATGATGTCCGTGTCCTCTCAAAGACGATCCAGAGCGCCGGCAAGATCCGGCCGGAAGCACGTCAGATCCGCTCCTCAATCGGCGTCGTATTCCAGCAATTCAATCTTGTCAGCAGGCTCAGCGTCCTGACCAACGTACTCACCGGCCACCTCGGAAGGATTTCGAGATTGCGCGGTACACTCGGCCTGTTCAGCCGGGACGAAAAAATGGCCGCCATGCAGGCGCTCGCCCGCGTTGGAATCGCCGATCGCGCCGGCCAGCGCGCATCCACACTGTCTGGCGGACAGCAGCAGCGCGCAGCAATCGCGAGAACTCTTGTTCAGGGAGCCGAAGTCGTGCTGGCGGACGAACCCATCGCCTCGCTCGACCCCGCTTCTTCCAAGCGGGTCATGGACATTCTTGCCGAAATCAACCGGATCGACGGCAAGACCGTTCTCGTATCGCTTCACCAGGTCGACTACGCCAAGGCTTATTGCCCGCGAATCGTCGCGCTCAGGGACGGCCGGGTCGTCTTCGACGGATCCAGCGCTGAACTGACACCCGCGCTGTTGCACGAACTCTACGGCGACGACGATCAGGAACTGTTTGCCGACCACGGACCTGTCGAGCTGGCGCCCAAGCCGGCTGCACCGGCGAGGCCGATGCCCAACGGCAAGGAAATTCCGGCGGCCGTCGCTGCGGCACCCGCCTGAGTACACCGCGTCATTTTCAGAATTTTGAATCAGAGGAGAGATTTAATGCTCAAACGTTTTGCGAAAGCCTGCGTGACCGGCGCTGCCGCCGTTGCCTTGTCGGCCACAGTGGCCCTTGCTGACTACAAGCCACTCGACGGCGATCCCCAAGAAATCAGCTTCGGCATCATCTCTACGGAGTCGACTTCGAACCTGAAGTCGCAGTGGATTCCCCTGCTCGATGCCATGGAAAAATCTCTCGGCATGAAGGTAAATGCATTCTTCGCACCAGACTATGCGGGCGTCATCGAAGGCATGCGCTTCGGCAAGGTTCACCTGGCCTGGTTCGGCAACAAGTCCGGCATGGAAGCCGTCGACCGCGCGGGTGGCGAGGTGTTTGTGCAGACGTCGAAAAAGGGTGGCAAGCAGGGTTACTACTCGCACATCATCACGCAGGCCGACAACGACAAGCTCAATTCGCTCGAAGACCTTCTGAAGTGCGGCAAGACGATCAACTTCGGAATCGGCGATCCCAACTCCACATCCGGCTTCCTGGTGCCGAGCTACTATGTGTTCGCCCAGAACGGCGTTGATGCCAAGGCATGCTTCAAAACCGTGCGCAATGCCAACCACGAAACCAACCTCATGGCTGTCGCCAACGGTCAGGTCGACGCCGCCGCCAACAACTCCGAGCAGATCTCGCGCTCCAAGCTGAAGGCGCCGGAAGCAGCCAAGAAGATCAAGGTAATCTGGACGTCGCCGCTGATCCCGAGCGACCCGATGGTCTACCGCACTGACATGTCCAAGGAACTGAAGAGCCGGATCAAGGCATTCTTCCTGGGTTACGGCCGCTTCGGCACGCCGGAAGAGGTCAAGAAGGCCAAGGATGTTCTGGCCGGGATCAGCGACGGCTACGGCTACTTCATGGAAAGCAACAACACGCAGCTCTATCCGATCCGCCAGCTCTCGCTCTTCAAGGATCGCCTGAAGATCGAGAAAAACGCGAACATGGACGAGGAAGAAAAGAAAAAGCGCCTCGCCAAGATCGACAGCAAGCTTGAACTGATCAGCCAACTCGTGGCGGGCTTCTGATCGGTCCTGCCCAGGGCGGCACGGACTCCGCCCTCGCCCCTCTCCGTGCCGCTCTTTTTCTCTTCCGCAGCAATCTGGATAGACCATGACCGACCAAGCGATCGCGCACAGTAACTCCATAGCTCCCGGCAAGGCCCGCAGTCGGTCGCCTGGCGATGTACCGGAGCCGCCGGTAAAACGCTCGGTCGGGAATATTCTGCTTTGGGCAGGGATTCTCGGTCTTCTGGTTGCCTCGTGGGAAGGCGCGGATATGCGCCCGGGCGATCTTTATAGCGATGCGGGCAACATGGTCGCCTTTGCCAAGGGATTCTTTCCGCCCGATTTCACAGACTGGCGTAACTATCTCAGCGAGATGTGGATCACCGTCCAGATCGCGATCTGGGGCACCGCGCTCGCCATCGTGACGGCCATTCCATTCGGCATTCTCTGTGCCGAGAACGTGGCGCCCTGGTGGATCACGCAGCCGATGCGCCGGCTGATGGACGCCGCCCGCGCCATCAACGAAATGGTCTTCGCGATGCTTTTCGTCGTGGCGGTCGGGCTCGGACCGTTCGCCGGCGTGCTCGCCCTGTGGATTCATACCACCGGCATTCTTGCAAAACTCTTTTCCGAAGCTGTCGAGGCAATTGATCCCCGGCCGGTCGAAGGCATCCAGGCCACCGGCGCCAGCAAGCTGCAGGAGATCATCTACGGCATCATCCCGCAGGTCATGCCGCTCTGGATCTCGTACTCCCTCTATCGATTTGAATCCAACGTCCGCTCAGCAACGGTTCTCGGAATTGTCGGCGCCGGCGGAATCGGAATGCTGTTGTGGGAGTTCATTCGCGGTTTCTACTATGCCGAGACCGCAGCCCTGATCATAATCATCGTCATCAGCGTCAGCATCATCGACATGATCTCGCAGCGCCTGCGCAAGCTGACCATCTGAGCGGGCGCCTGAGCGCCTCAATTGAACAGACGTGACAGAACTCAGCGGATTTGAGCGGTACGCAATCTACCTTTCGCCCGAGCCGGACGACGCACTCGGCCGGTTCTGCAACGGCTGGCTGGGTTACCGCCCCGATACGGGCGAAACTCTTTCCCGTCCGGTGATCGAAGGCCTGTCACCCGCAGATGTCGAACGGGCGACCGCCGCACCGCAACGCTACGGATTCCATGGAACGCTGAAGGCGCCGTTCCGCCTCGCGCCAGGAGCAGCGATCGAGGATCTGGATCGTGATCTCGCGTCTCTTGCCAGTGATCTGCAAACCGTGACGCTGGACAGAATGAGAGTCGGCACGCTCGGAGCGTTTATTGCCGTCGTCCCTGATGGCGGTGACCAGGCGGTGCGAGACCTCGCCAAAGCCTGCGTCATGAGTTTCGACCGCTATAGAGCGGAACTCACGGACGCCGAGCGCGAGCGCCGGCTTACCGGCGGTCTGACAGCACGCCAGCAGGAACTTCTCGACGCCTGGGGCTACCCATATGTGCTCGATGAGTTCCGGTTTCACATGACGCTGACAGGACCGCTGGAAGAGTCCCGACAACGGATCTTTTCCGCAGCACTGACATCGGCCATGAGCAAGACACTATCCGGACTGACTACGTTCGGTGATATCTGCCTGTTCGGCGATCCCGGAGGTGGGCAGCGTTTCCGCCTGCTCAGGCGGTATGCGCTTGGGCGGAATGAGCAGCAATCACCGACATGAATCGGGCCATCGCCCGGTCCAGGTCACCGTCATTGTCGATCAGATCGACATCGGATCCGCCGGGGACTTCGAGCGCACTGCGGTCGAGCCGTTCCGCGATCGCGTCTGCAGCTTCCCGGCCGCGGTCAGCAAGACGAAGGGCCAGTTGTTCCCTCGATGCTGTCACGGCAATGACACGCGTATAGGCAAACTGCTGACGCGCTGCGTCAACGACCGTGCGGGAAAGGTTGCACACGACATTGACACCTTCCTCGAGCCGTTCGCCGACGTCCCGCGGGATGCCGTAGGAAAGTCCGTTTGCACGCCACGACAGTGCAAATCCGCCGCTTTCAAGAATGGCCGTAAACTGCGGATTTGTAAGTGGGATATGGTCTTCGCCGCCGGCCTCCGGAGGACGCGTGATATAGCGTGCGGGAAAGTAGTACCGGTCGGCATCTGTCAACCGCTGGCGGGCATGGGCGATCAGGGTGTCCTTGCCGACGCCGCTCGCGCCCACAACCGCAAAAAAAGTTCCAGTCATCCCGGCACCCCCCGGTTCCACCGCCACGCGTTTTCTTTTCGCTCAGGCAACACGCCTGCCTTCGCGCCAGACCGAGCGCACCACCGGATGCGTTGCGGACTTGTGAACCTGAATCAGATCGCCGCGCAACCCCTGTGCGATCTCGCCGCGATCATCAAGCCCGACGCTTTCCGCCGGCGCCCGGGTAATGGTTCTTGTCGCTGCCGGAAGATCGATCTCTTCGACCTGTTCCGAAAGCAGGAACGCGGCCTGCAGCAGACTCGACGGTACATAGTCACTTGAGATGATGTCGAGAAATCCGTGGTCGGCCAGTTCCCGGGCCGAGACGTTGCCGGAGTGGGATCCGCCCCTGACTACGTTCGGTCCGCCCATGAGGACCTTGAGACCACCTTCGTGCGAAGCGCGCGCGGCAGCGACCGTGGTCGGGAATTCCGCGATGACCATGCCGTCGGCGACCGCTTCGCGGACATGATCCTCGGTTGCATCGTCATGGCTTGCCAGACGCAGGCCACGCGCCTGGGCGCTTTCGACCGTGTATTTCCGGTTCGGTTCGCTGTATCGCACCTGGTCTTCCAAACGCTGCGAGACGAAGCGCTTTATCTCCTCGCCGTCCATGCCGTACTTGCTCATGTAGTACCGCGAATACTGCTCGACGGTAGCGAACTGGCGCTGCCCCGGAGAGTGATCCATGACGGACACCAGATTCGCCAGCGGGGAGTCGATCATCATGTCGACCATGGCAGACAGGGCGGGATAGCTGACTTCGCAACGCAAGTGCAGATGATGCTCCGCACGCAGGAGGCCGTCGCGCCTTGCCGCATCAATGCTTTCGGACATTTCGCCCAGCCGCTGCACGCGCTGGGATTTCTGATCGACGTCACCGAGCGCCAGTGCATCGAATACTGTCGTGAAACCGGCAGCAGCGACTTCTCCATCGTGAGCAACCACCGCCGCGACGGAGGGCCAGTAGGCGCCGGGCCTCGGCATCATGTGGCGCTCCAGATTGTCCGTGTGCAATTCGACAAGGCCGGGCATCAGATAATTGCCCTCGATGTCTATTGCCGACGGGACGGCACTGCCGCCCTGGGAAACATCCGAAACGATCCCGTCACGGACGTTGACCGTCCCCTCAATCACTTCGTTGGCCAGAACGATGCGCGCGTTTTTGAAGCTGGTTTCAGGCATAGGCCGGCTCGCTGAACTCCGTCAGGTCGAAGACATCGGTGCAGATCTGTTCCCGCGCTCCGCTGTCATGGAAGATGCCCAGAATGCCCGCACCCTGTTCGCGCGCCTCATTGATCAGGTCGATGACAACGGCACGGTTCTCCGGATCGAGGGATGCGGTGGGCTCATCCAGCAGCATGATCGGGAACTCGGCGGCGAAGCCGCGGGCAATGTTGACGCGCTGCTGCTCGCCCCCGGAAAACGTCAGAGGTGAAAGGCTCCACAGAGTTTCGGGAATATTGAGGCGCTTCAGCAACTGAGCAGCCCGGCCGCGCGCGGCGGAAGCCTGCTCGCCGCGCATGATCAGGGGTTCGGCTACGACATCCAGCGCCGGCACACGGGGAATGACGCGCAGGAACTGGCTTACATAGCCAATCGTCGTCTGGCGGATGTCGAGAATGAGTCTTGGCGGCGCGGCGACCATGTCGACCCACTTGCCATTGTGGCGAACGAGAATGCGACCTCCGGCAGTCTTGTAGGTCGCATAAAGCATCTTGAGAAACGTGCTCTTGCCGATGCCCGACACGCCGGTCACCGCAATCGACCGCCCTGCCCCGACGGACAGATTCAGGCCGGAGAAAACGGGAATCGTGGCTCCACCCTGGACGTGCAGCGTGAAATCCTTGGAGACATTCTCCACTCGGAGAAGTTCGCTGGTCTGGTTCATCTGTCGCCTTCACGCATGCAGGATCGATGAGACAAGCAACTGGCTATAGTGCGCCTGCGGATCGTCGAGCACCTGGTCGGTTAGCCCGGTCTCGACCACGCGGCCGGACTGCATGACCATAAGCCGGTGGGATAACAGCCGTGCGACAGCGAGATCGTGGGTCACGACGACGGCGGACAGCCCGAGATCACGCACCAGACCGCGCAACAGGTCGAGCAGACGCGCCTGTACGGATACATCGAGACCGCCGGTCGGCTCGTCCATGAAGATCAGCCGCGGTCCGGTGACGAGATTGCGCGCGATCTGGAGACGTTGCTGCATGCCGCCGGAAAATGTGCGCGGCAGATCGTCGATCCGGTCGTCGGCAATTTCGACCTTGCTCAACCAGGTCGTGGCCGTCTCCCTGATATTGCCGTAGTGGCGCTCGCCGACTGCCATCAGGCGTTCGCCGACATTCGCGCCAGCGCTCACGTTCATGCGCAGGCCGTCGCGCGGATTCTGATGCACGAACGCCCAGTCGGTGCGGGCCAGGAGGCGCCGCTCAGGTTCGGAGAGCTTGAAGATATCGCGCAGCCCCTGGGCCTTCAGATTGTAGGAAATCGTGCCGCTGTCCGGTCGAAGCTGCGCCGAGAGACAGTTGAGCAACGTCGTCTTGCCGGATCCGGACTCCCCAACGATGCCCAGCACTTCTCCGGGATGCAGGTCGAATGACACGTCAATGCAGCCGACCCGGTCGCCGTAGTAGCGCGTCACTCCATCGACGCGCAGAAGCGGCTCATCGATATCGGTCATAACAGAGCCCCGCCTTTGCCCTTGGGACGCCGCGCGGTGCAATAGTCGGTATCGGAGCACACGAACATGCGCTGTCCCTTGTCGTCGAGAATGACTTCATCGAGGAAGCTGTCGCGCGATCCGCATAGTGCGCAGCTTTCCGCCCATTTCTGGACCTCGAACGGATGATCGTCGAAGTCGAGACTGCGCACTTCGGTGTAGGGAGGAATCGCGTAGATCCGCTTCTCGCGTCCGGCGCCGAAGAGCTGCAGAGCGGCCATCCGGTGCATCTTGGGATTATCGAATTTCGGGGTCGGCGACGGATCCATCACGTAACGGGACGAGACCATGACCGGGTAGGCATAAGTCGTGGCGATGTGGCCGTGCCGCGCAATGTCCTCGTAGAGCTTGACGTGCATGAGGCCGTATTCGCTGTGGGCATGCATCTTCCGCGTTTCGGTTTCCCGCGGTTCCAGAAACCGCAACGGCTCCGGAATCGGGACCTGGAAAACCAGGATCTGGTTCTCGCGCAGCGTTGTCTCCGGAATACGGTGACGGGTCTGAATGATGTCGGCGTCCGACGTGTGCTCTGTCGTCTCAACGCCCGCGGTGCGGACAAAGAACTTGCGGATCGAGATCGCATTGGTGGTGTCGTCGGCGCCCTGGTCGATGACCTTCAGCACATCATCCCTACCGAGCACCGAGGCAGTCACCTGAACGCCGCCGGTTCCCCAGCCGTAGGGCATGGGCATCTCACGGCTGGCAAAAGGAACCTGATAGCCGGGAACCGCCACAGCCTTGAGAACGGCCCGGCGTATCATCCGCTTGGTCTGTTCGTTCAGGTACGCGAAGTTGTAGTGCGAGTCCCGTGGACCGGCGCCGGCGCTTGCGGGTTCGGCATTCATTCCGCTGCCTCCTGAGTCACGCTGTTCTTCGCGCGCATCTTGCGGATCAGTTCAAGTTCGGACTGGAAGTCGACGTAATGCGGCAGTTTCAGGTGCTCGACGAATCCGGTCGCCTGGACATTGTCGCTGTGCGACAGCACGAATTCCTCGTCCTGTGCCGGAGCAACCACATCCTCTTCAAACTCCTCAGTCCTCAGGGCCCGGTCGACCAGCGCCATGGACATGGCCTTGCGCTCGTTGTGACCGAACGTGAGGCCGTAACCTCTCGTAAACTGCGGAGGCACCTTGGCCGATCCGGTGAACTGGTTGACCATGTCGCACTCGGTCACCGTGATCTCGCCTATCTCGATTGCAAATCCCAGATCTTCCGGCTCGAATTCGACAGCAACCTCGCCCAGGCGGATCTCGCCGGCGAAGGGATGGTTGCGGGCGTAGCCGCGCTGTGTCGAATAGCCCAGAGCCAGAAGGAACCCTTCGTCGCCGCGGCTCAGGTTCTGAAGCCGCTCCTCGCGTCCGGCGGGGAAGTCGAGCGGCTCGCGCGTGATGTCTCCGACCGGCTCGTGGTCGCCTCGCCCGACCTGGCCGTCCGGCTGTTCCATCAAGCCCTCGCCCTCGAGCATTTCGAGTACCCGCGGCATGTCGTCGTCGACGGCGTCTTCGGCGCGCCTGGCTTCTTCGGTCAGCGTCCCGGGGGTCGCCAGGCCGAAGTCCAGCAGACGATGAGTGTAGTCGAACGTGGGACCCAGGATCTGCCCGCCCGGAAGATCCTTGAAGGTCGCTGAAATGCGCCGCTGTATCGACATGCCGGACGTGTCGATCGGCTTTGAATAGCCGAACCGGGCCAACGTCGTGCGGCTTGCGCGCACCAGAAAAATCGCCTCGATCAGATCGCCGCGCGCCTGCTTGATGGCAAGTGACGCCAGTTCGCGATCATAGAGCGATCCTTCCGCCATCACGCGGTCAACGGCGAGCGTGAGCTGGCATTCGATCTGATCGATCCCGATTTCCGGAATTTCGCGATCGCCGCGCCGCCGCTCCGCGAGCAGCCGGTGCGCATTTTCGATCGCCTTCTCGCCGCCTTTGACCGCTACGTACACTGCGCCCTCTCAGATATCGACGATTGTGCTGCGCGGACACGCCGCGACCGCACTATCGGTGGTGAGTATGAAATCGAGGCCAAGCGGGAACCGGGCGTTATTCCGCTGCACCGCGCGCCAGAAATCATCGTCAAGCGGCGCGGCCGCGATCCGGTGTTCGGTTTCAATCCCGGGTCCGGTGAAACGCACACCCTGTCCTGGAATCAATGCGTCGACCTGAATGATCAGCGTCGTCGACCGGTCCGGATATTCGGGGCTGCCAAAGGCGAAATCATCCAGGTCCGGCAAATTCGCCAAATCGGCGATCAGGCCAAATGCCGCCCTGCCTTGATCGTCGGTAATCGGACATCCGGTATGAAATCTCAGATAGTCCTCCACCGCTGCGGTCCGCAGAACGGTGTCGAGCCACACCGGCGTGTCATTGTCGACCAGTCCAAGGGCAACAGCTCCGGCGACTGGACCGAGCGGCGCCGGGGGTGCGAGAACAGTTTCCACATCGAACACGCGACCGGGCCGCGACATCGCGTCCAAGGTTGCTCTGAATATAATCTGGGCGTCATGGACCGGGTCCACGAATCCCGCGGCCATTTCGGCCATGGTACTTTGCACAATCAATCCTCACCTCTAACCATTGTGAAGAAGTCGACCTTGGTTGCGGCCGACCTGACGCCTTTTTCGCGGCGTCGCTCCTTCTGTTCGCATTCCAGCGGATCGATCACGTCCTTCGCGATCGCCTCGCTGTATTCAGGGTTTTGCAGCAGTGCGTCGAACACGGCTGCGATCTCGACATGGTCGCTGTTGCGCCCGGCAATATAGGCCTGCCCCATCGGGCCTTCCTCCAGTGCCACCGCGCAACGCGTCACTGTCATTTCGCCGAAATTGAACTGTCCGCCGGTGCCACCGACCCGCCCGCGCACCATGACCAGTCCGGTTTCCGGCTGGCGGACCAGACGGTAGTCCGGCTTCGGCTCAAGAGCTTCCCAGTGACGGGCAAGCGCTTCCGGGTCGGCCTTGGCCAATACGCTCATCCAGCGCTGGCGCGCGCGTGTCTGCGTCTCTGCCGCGCGAGAGTTCATGTCCGTTCATCTCCTAAGATCCGCCCGGCAAATCCGAATCGATTTCGGGCGCGAAAAAAAAACCAGCGTTGTGCAAAGCCGATGTGACAGCTCTGTAACGGTCTGATGACAGGGTTTACGTGTACTTCTTGAGGAAGGACTCGATTGGCAGACTGCGAAAATCCGGCAACGCCTGACGAAGCGTTTCGTTGCTCCAGTCCCACCAGGCAATGCTCTCCAGCGCTTGCTGCTGCGCTTCCGTGAACCGCCGCCTGACCGGCTTTGCCGGAACCCCGGCAACGATTGTGTAGGGTGCAACGTCCTTGCTCACGACGGCGCCGGCAGCGACGACCGCCCCTGTCCCGATGGAATTTCCAGCCAGAACAACCACGCCATGCCCGATCCAAACATCGTGACCGACTTCGACGGTTTGATCCTGCCGCCAATCAAAGACTTCACTGTCGTCTTCTGCATCCGCCCAGTAGCGGCTCGAACGATAGGTGAAATGGGATTGGCTTGCACGCCACATCGGATGGTTGCCGGGATTGATACGGACGTGGGACGCGATCGAGCAGAACTTGCCGATGCGCGAATAGGTGATCTCGCCGTCCTGTACGATGTAGGAAAAATCCCCCATCGCCGACTCGAGCATACGTGTCCTGGCACCGACTTCCGTGAACCTCCCCAGTTCACTGTTTAAGACCTGGGCCTCCGGGTGAATCAGCGGATCGATGCCGAGCATCTCGCCGCTGTGCGTGGACGACGCTCGGTCGCCTCTTTCAATCCGCGAAACTGTCATGGAATCCTGCGCGCCTAGACGGTTTGTTTTCGGAATGCCGCTGAGAATTCTTGAGACTCAGCGCGTCTGGACCGCTAATGAATGCTCAGCGTATGACAATTTGACGACGGCACACTCGCAACAGGTGCGCTGTGGATGACCTCATGACGACGCCACCCGAATTCGACGACACGTTCCAGGCAAAGCTCGACGACCTGTTCAGGTGGCGCCGGGATGTGCGCAGATTCCTTCGCGACCCCGTTGCCCCGGAACTCATAGACGAGTTGCTCGACCTTGCCTGCCTCGCTCCGTCCGTCGGCAACAGCCAGCCATGGCGATTCGCCAGGGTCGATGGCGCAGACACCCGCCGCGCGATCATTTCGGACTTTCGCGAAGCCAATGCGGAAGCCCTCGGCGACTACGAGGGCCCGAAGGCAAAGCTCTATGCATCTCTCAAGCTGTCGGGCCTTGAAGACGCTCCGGTTCACCTCGCCGTGTTCGCGGACGAGAGCACCGATGCAGGAGCAGGACTAGGCCGGCGAAGCATGCCCGAGATGCTCAACTATTCGGCCGTGCTGGCCGTTTATACGCTCTGGCTTGCGGCGCGTGCGCGCGGCCTCGGTGTCGGCTGGGTCTCGATCCTCAATCCCGACCGGGTCACGAATATCCTCGATGTGCCCGACCGCTGGTGTCTGATCGCCTACCTCTGCATCGGCTACCCGGAAGAGGAGCACGACGAACCGGAACTGCAGCGCCACGGCTGGCAGGACACGGACCCGGCAGCGCGGGCCGTATTGGTCAGATAGCGGTGACCAGCAGCAAACCCGCAAGCAGAAACCACATCACTCCGCAGGCATTGCGGTAGACGGCCAAGGCCGCGTCGATGTCTTCCGCTCCGAGATCGCGGCGGCCTTCCGCATTCATCCAGGCATCGTCCACCACGTCTTCGCCGTAACGGCGCGGTCCGGCCAGCGCGATGCCGAGCACACCGGCCATAGCGGCTTCGGGCCAGCCGGCGTTGGAAGAGCGGTGGAGGCTTGCGGACGTTTTGATTGCTTCCCAGCCGTCCTTCACCGCGGCCGCTCCGGACCGGAACAACGCACCGAGCAGGATCAGACCGGCGGTCAGGCGTGAAGCGGGAAGATTGACGAGATCGTCCAGACGCGCCGATGCCCAGCCGAAATCCATATGGCGATCCGTCCTGTGACCGATCATGGAGTCGGCCGTGTTGAGCGCCTTGTAAACGAGCAGGCCCGGCAGTCCGAGCAACACATACCAGAACACCGGCGCCACGACACCGTCCGAGAAGTTTTCCGCCAGACTCTCGATGGCCGCGCGGGACACACCGGCCTCATCGAGGCTCTCCGGATCTCTGCCGACGATTCGGGAGACCGCGGCGCGGCCGCCATCGAGACCGCCCTCGCGCAATCCGCGGGCCACGTCGCCAACGTGCCTGGCCAGGCTGTTCTGGGCCAGCATGACCGCGATGACAACAATCTCCAGAACGAAGCCGAACGGTAGAGCCACCGCGATGCGGTGAAGCGCGCAGCCAACGAGCGCCGCCAACGCCAGGAGAATTCCCAGCGCGCCCGCACCGGCGAGACGCCGCGCAGGCGCGCTATCCCTCTCGCGGTTCAGGCGCTCGTCTAGCCAGTCGATGAGGTTTCCAAAGACGACGACAGGGTGCGGGATACGGCGCCAGAGCGCATCGGGGTCGCCAAACACCGCGTCGACGGCCAGTCCGGCCAGCAGGCATGCCATCTGGACGGAGAATGTCATTCCGCAGCAACAGCGCTCCGCGCTTCGCGCAGCACGCGCGCCAGCCGCTCGTGCGCGGCCTCGTCGGGAGGCAGGCCGAAGCGGAGCCATTCCGGCCTCTCGGCAAAGCGGCGCGTCAGGATATGCGCAGCACAGAGTCTTTCGTGCAAGTCAGCCGCGTCGTCGCATGCGGCAAGAACGAAGAGGTCGGTGCCGCCGACGACCGTAAGGCCCTTGCTACTCAGTGTCCGTTCCAGACGCTGCCGCGCAGCGGCCAGACGCTTACGTGTCTCTTCCTGCCAGGACCTGTCGGAAAGCGCATCGATGGATATGGCGAGCGCCGGCCCGGAGATTGCCCACGGCCCGACGATGCTTTCGAGTTTCCCTCCAAGATCGCCACCACACAGAGCAAAGCCGGCGCGGACACCACCGAGCCCGAAGAACTTGCCGAACGATCTCAGAACGCAAAGCCCCGAATGCCCGGCACGGTCCGCAATGCTTGCTCCCGGCATGACATCGCAGAATGCCTCATCGACAACGAGCAGACCGGATCGACTTTCCAGTTCGTCGGCGAGCGCCAACAATGCCTCGCGCGCCGTGACCGTTCCGTCGGGGTTGTTCGGATTCGTCACGACAACGACACGGGTATCCGCGCCGATCGCGGCAATACTGTCGACGGTTTCAACGTCGTGCCCCGCAAGCGCCCAGCATCGGGCATGCTCCCGGTAGGTGAACCCCACGACAGCGACCCGACCCGGTTCAAATGTCCGGGGCAATGCCTGGATCAGCGCCTGGCTGCCGTTGGCCGAAACAATGAACACGTCTGCCGGCGCCCGGTAGTAACTGCGCGCGGCTTCCACGGCGGTACGGTTTGCTCCCGCATCCGGCAACCGATGCCAAACTTCGGGGGCCAGATCCGGCACCGGCCAGGGCCACGGATTGAGGCCGGTCGAAAGATCGATCCAGTCCGACAGTTCTCCGCCGAACCGTGCGGCGGCATCGTCGAGGCGCCCGCCGTGCTCAAGCTTCGGAGTGAATTGATCGTTCCGGTTCGTGGTCATGACGCAAGGTCTATCACATGCACAAAGGAGCCGGAGACGGACCCTGCCGAAAGCCCCATTCCCCCAAGATGATCTCCGCGCGCGTCTACCGCTTCGAACAGCGGCTCGCCCGGCCCTTCAGCAAGCGTCGTTGCATAGTGGAATTCGTGCCCGGTCAACGCCCCCGGCCAGGGCGCCCGTCCATTCGACGCCAATCGCCGATAGCCCAGATGGAGCCGGCGTTCCGCAAAGCTGGTCTCCAGCGGAAGCAGACCGGTCATTTCATGACGCGTCCCTTCGGCGTCGACAATCCCGTTGCCCAGGACCATGTACCCGCCGCATTCGCCGTAGACCGTCACGCCTCTCTCGGCGGCGGCCCGAAGCCCGCCCTGAAACGTGCGGTTGGCGGCCAGAACGCCGCCATGAAGCTCCGGATACCCACCCGGAAGATAGATCGCGTCGGCATCGACGGAGGGCGCCTCGTCCGCAAGTGGTGAAAAGAAGCTCAATTCCGCGCCGGCTTCCTGCCATCCCTGGAGGAAATGCGGGTAGCAAAAGGCGAATGCTTCGTCGCGAGCAATCGCCATGCGCTGACCAAGCGGCGGCAAACCGGGACATCCGGTCAATTCAGCAGGCGCCACTCCAGCGATGCCGGCCAAGGTATCCAGATCAACCGCATCAGCAACAATCTCTCCTGCTGTTTCGAGGAACAGGTCGAGATCCTGATGTTCGCCGGCCTGCACGAGCCCCAAGTGGCGGGACGGCAATTCCAGCCGGCTGTCCCGGCCGACGGCGCCCAGAATCGGAATCCCCAGCGGTTCGAGCGCTGACCGCAACATGGCTTCATGGCGCGGTCCGCCGACGCGGTTCAGGATCAGCCCCGCCACGGTCGTGTCGTCCCGATGACCGGCGAAACCGCGCACGAGCGCGGCGGCCGAATGGGCCTGGGCGGCAACATCAATGACCAGGATCACGGGAAGGCCGAGCATCGCGGCGAGATCGGCTGCCGATCCGGTTCCGTCTGCCGCGCCGTCGAACAGGCCCATCATGCCCTCAACAATGACAAGGTCGGGAGCGGCTGCCTGTTCAGCAAACAGACGATGCAACAGGCCGGGGCGCATTGCCCATGGATCGAGATTGATGCACTCGCGCCCCGACGCGGCGGCGTGGAAACGGGGATCGATGTAGTCGGGACCAGCCTTGGCCGAGGCAACCTTGCGTCCAGCCCGCACCAGCGCGCGCAGGAGCCCCAATGTGATGGTCGTCTTGCCGCTATTCGACGCCGGGGCGGAGATGAGCACACCCGGAGCTCGCTGCGACCCTGCCGGGGAGGTCATCCGGTTTCGCGCTGTCCGCGCAGGCCGAGGGGATCGATTTCCAGTTCCCGGCCCTCCATGGCGCCGAGCCAGTCCAGCGCCGACCGCAGCTTCACGACCTCGCCCACCACGAACATGGCCGGCGGCTTGAAGCCTTGTTGCTTGACCTCTGTGGCGACCCTGCCAAGCGTGGTTTCGAGGACGCGCTGTTCCGGCAGGCTGGCGTTGCTGATCACAGCGACCGGTTCGTCCGCGCCGCGCCCGTTTTCCAGGAGCCGCGTGGCGATCGGCTCGATGTGTTTCATCGCCATGTACATGACGATCACCGGAGAACCGCGGGCAACCGAGGGCCAGTCGATAGCATCCGGCACCACGCCGCTGGCATCGTGTCCGGTGAGGAACGTGACATTGTGGTTGGTATCACGGTGCGTCACAGGGATGCCCGCATAGGCCAGGCCGCCGATGCCAGCCGAGATGCCCGGCACGATACGGAACGGCACGGCATGTTCAACGAGGGTCAGCGCTTCCTCGCCGCCCCTGCCGAAGACGAACGGGTCACCGCCCTTGAGCCGAAGCACACGTTTGCCCTCGCGCGCCAACTCGACCAGACGCAGCGAGATGTCGCGCTGGTCCGGTGACGGACGACCGCCCCTCTTGCCGGCATAGACGGTCTCGATCCCGTCCTGCGCCATCTCGAGAATGGCCGGATTTACGAGCGCGTCGTAGACTAGGACATCCGCGCATCTGAGCGCATGCAGCCCGAGCAGGGTCATCAGCCCGGGATCGCCCGGCCCGGCCCCGACAAGCCATACCCATCCGGGTTCGAAGGGCGGCATGCTGTCCATCAGATCGTCCATAGCAGCGACACTACACCGGTCAATTTCGACTGCAAAGCAGCGATGCGACAGTTTGAAGTCGGAACGCGCACATTTCCCGCAAACGCTTGATCTTGTTTGACTTAGACCGCTTCTCGGTCAGATTGAAACATTTTGACCGCGGCGATTTTGGTCTCTGACAAGGCGGGTCGCGCGCCGTGGTGTCATCCCACCACAAGCGCAAGCCAACGCAGTCAGAGGGCAAAATCGCCCGGCCCGTTCAACGTAGTTCTCCAATGGCTTTGTGCCTTTTCAGGGTGGGGAAAATCGGCCCATCGGCTGCGTTGCGCCGCTTGCCCGATGTCCCGCATCACGCCGCGCGACGCGCCTTGCCGACTGGACCGATTTCCCACCATCAAATGCTTCAATCTGACCGAAAAGCGGTCTACAAGCGCCTGATGGCACGGAAACCGGAAGGCGAGCTCCGCCGCGGCTGGACCACGGGCGCATGCGCAACCGCTGCGACCCGCGCCGCCTATTCGGCGCTGCTCACGGGCGACTTCCCGGATCCGGTTTCGATCACCCTGCCGAAAGGCGAACAGCCCTCATTTGCGCTCGCCGTCGAAGGCAAGGGCGAGGATTGGGCAATGGCCGGCATTGTGAAGGATGCGGGTGACGACCCGGATGTCACCCACGAGGCGCTGGTCATATCGACCGTACGCCGTGCCGCAACCGGAACCGGTGTTGTCTTCAGGGGCGGCGAAGGCGTCGGGACTGTCACCAAGGACGGTCTCCCGGTCGCCAAGGGAGAGCCCGCCATCAATCCGGTGCCGCGCCGGATGATGGGCGAGCAGATCGCCGCCATCGCGCCTGAACATGGCGATGCCGGCGACGTCGAGATAGAGATCTCGATTCCCGGTGGTGAAGAACTTGCACTCAAGACCTGGAATCCCCGGCTCGGCATCATTGGCGGGTTATCCGTCCTGGGCACGACCGGCGTGGTGCATCCGTTTTCCTGTTCTGCCTGGATCCATTCCATCCACCGCGGCATTGACGTTGCGCGCGCGGAAGGATTGCCGCACGTTGCCGGCGCGACCGGGTCGACGTCGGAGGCCGCCGTGCAGTCCCTCCACGGCCTGCCCGACATCGCCATGCTGGACATGGGTGACTTTGCTGGCGGGCTGCTCAAATACCTGCGGACGCATCCCGTCCCGCGTCTCACCATCGGCGGCGGCTTCGGCAAGCTGACCAAGCTCGCCCAGGGTCATCTCGATCTTCATTCCGGCCGCAGCCAGGTGTCGTTCGACTGGCTGGCCGACGCCGTTGCTGATCTGGGCGGCGGCGAACCGCTTTGCGCGAAGGTCCGCGCAGCGAATACGGCCATGGAGGTCCTTGCGCTCGCGACGGATGCCGGGCTGCCGGTCGCACAACATGTTGCCGACCAGGCAAGGCACACGGCGGTCAATACGCTGAGAGGCGCCGATGTCGCTGTCGATGTCGTGGTGATCGACCGCGCAGGCACCATCGTCGCGCGCAGCGGGTCAGATGATGATGGCTGACGCCCCCGCCCGAACGGTCCTCATCCTCGGCGGCACCGCAGAGGCACGGGATCTTGCTGGGCAACTTTCGAAGCGCGAAAGCCTGCGGATCATCACGTCGCTCGCAGGACGAACGAACACCCCTTCAAGGCCGGCGGGAGAGCTCAGGATTGGCGGTTTCGGAGGCGTTTCCGGACTCGCCTCCTTTCTCACGGCGGAAGGCGTCACTGCGGTCATCGACGCCACGCATCCCTACGCAATAAACATGTCCGGCAACGCAGTTGAATCCTGTAGACAAGTGTCTATTCCCCTTGCCCGGCTGGAGCGCCCGGCATGGAAACCGGAAATCGGCGACAACTGGACCAATGTTGAGGATGAAGCGGCTGCCTGTGCCGCGATTCCGGCCGGCGCGAAGGCATTTCTTGCGCTCGGCAGCCAGTATCTCGCCTCCTTCGTCGCGCGCGAAGATGTTTCATACGTCGTCCGCATGGTTGATCCTCCGGCCATGCGCCCACCTGACAACTGGCTGGTCGTCACCGGAAAGCCATCACCTTCCGAAGAGGACGAAGCGGCACTTTTTGCGAAGCACGGCATATCCCACCTGATCTGCCGCAACAGCGGCGGGCCTGCCGGCTATGCCAAAATCGCCGCGGCCCGGGATCTGGGGCTGCCGGTGATCATGATCGAACGTCCGGAAATGCCGGATAGTGAAGCGTTCGGAACGATCGATGAGGTCTTTGCCTGGCTTGACGAGACGCTGGGCTGATGGCGACCTAACTTCAGACGCAATGCCAATCGCTTGCGTCATTCCCGCGAAGGCGGGAATCCAGTGTGTCCAATGAAGGCCTGAGATTGCATCTCCTGGATCCCCGCCTACGCGGGGATGACGGAGGAGTAACCGTATCGACCAATCGGACCCTGCCGGCCCGGCGCTTTCACCCACATTGTCATGCCCGGGCTTGACGCGGGCATCCAGCCAAACGGGCAGGCCTCGATATCCCGCTGGATTGCCGGGTCAGGCCCGGCAATGACGTTTGAAATTCGATGTTGTGCCAATTGATGTCGTCATTCCCGCGAAGGCGGGAATCCAGTGCGTCCAGTGAAGGCCTCAGATTGCATCTCCTGGATCCCCGCCTGCGCGGGGATGACGGAGGAGTAACCGTATCGACCAATCGGAACCCTGCCGACCCAGCGTTTTCACCCACATTGTCATGCCCGGGCTTGACCCGGGCATCCAGCCAAATGGGCAGGCCTCGATATCCCGCTGGATTGCCGGGTCAGGCCCGGCAATGACGTTTGAAATTCGATGTTGTGCCAATTGATGTCGTCATTCCCGCGAAGGCGGGAATCCAGTGCGTCCAGTGAAGGCCTCAGTTTGCATCTCCTGGATCCCCGCCTACGCGGGGATGACGGAGGAGTAACTGTATCGACCAATCCGACCCTGCCGGCCCGGCACGTTCACCCAAATTGTCTTGCCCGGGCTTGACCCGGGCATCCAGCCAAACGGGCAGGCCTCGATATCCCGCTGGATTGCCGGGTCAGGCCCGGCAATGACGATTGAGTTTTGCGGGGATGACGGAGGAGTAACCGTATCGACCAATCGGACCCTGCCGGCCCGGCGCTTTCACACCCCAGAATCACAACAGCCGCCGGCGCGGTTTCGCGTCGGCGGCTGGAGCAGGATTTCCGGAAACTGCAGTCTTCCGGACTGCTCGGACTTTCTGGCTGATTAGCGCGGAATGTCAGCGCGGCACAGGCCGATGTCTTCGAGCATGAAATCGTTCATGGCGGTGAGCTCTGCACGGATGCCGCGGAGGCCGGACCACTTACGGTAGATTGCGATCATGTTGTTCATTGTCATGTCTCCTTCCAAAAAGGCCCTTGCCGCCATCGCGTTGGGGGACATCAATTCTGTTGATCCGCATATAGGAGCGAATGCTGCGTCGCACAAGAGCGATTTTTGCAATCCCCCTATGCAATTTTTGCAGAGCTGTATCCCCCGGAATCCTGCCGAGTCTGCGGTCTTTCGTCCGACACAAATTAGCGCTACGATTCCCGGCAGACACAATGCCTGATTCCAGCGAACACACGCCCCCCACAACCGGCCCCCTGCCGCCGGAAGACCTTGTCTCATGGGCCTGCGCGTTCGACGACCCGGACGCGGCTGTGGACAGGCTGTGCAGCATCTACAGTGACGCGCAATCGCTTCTGAAGGCGCACTTCGACCGCTTCGTGGCCGGGGAAAGCGATCTTGAACGGGTCGATGCGCGCTACCCCTATCTCTGGATCAACGTGCCGCCGGGCAATCACCAGAAGGTCAGCAGCCTGTCCTACGGCTCCGCTCCGGATTCCGGATGTTACGGCATCACGGTCACGCACCCTCACCTGTTCAGGGAGTATTACCGCGACCAGATCGCGCTGCTGATCCGCAATCACGAGGTGCCGGTCTGGGTCGGCATTTCGCAACGCCAGATCCCGCTGACCTTCGCGCTCGAGAATCTGATCCTCGACCTTCGCCAGGACCAGGTCGCCGACCTGACCCGGACGTTCCACATGCCGGACCTGGCGTCGATCGACGACTCGGTCGCCAATGGCACGCACCGGCCAAAGGAGGACCTGCGCCCGCTGTCCCTGTTCGATGCCGAACGTGTCGATTATTCGCTGTCCCGCCTGCGCCACTACACGGGGACGCGGCCGGAGCACTTCCAGCAGTTCGTCCTGTTCACCAACTACCAGCGCTATGTCGATGAATTCATCGAATACGGCATGCAGGAAATCGAAAGCGGGAACAAGTTTTCCTGCTTCGTGGAACCGGGCGACAGGATCCGCTGCAATCCGCGCGTGACCGATGCCGCCTCATCAGGCGCACCCGTGACCAGCCTGCCCCAGATGCCGGCCTACCACCTGGTCCGGGAGGACCGCATGGGCGTCACACTGGTGAATATTGGCGTCGGGCCATCGAACGCCAAGACGATCACCGACCACATTGCCGTCCTCCGTCCGCACTGCTGGATCATGGTCGGTCACTGTGGCGGCCTGCGCAACACCCAGCGTCTTGGCGACTATGTGCTCGCGCACGCCTATGCCCGCCTCGACCACGTGCTCGACAACGACGTGCCGCTGGAAGTGCCGATCCCGCCGATCGCCGAGGTACAGCAGGCACTCACGGCCGCCGTGGCGAAAGTCACGGGCATATCGGGCAAGGAGATGAAGCAGCACGTGCGCACCGGCACCGTGGTCTCGACCGACGACCGGGACTGGGAGCTGCGCCACGACTCGCTCGCCACTTTCTTCAATCAGTCGCGCGCGATCGCCATCGACATGGAGTCCTCGACCATCGCCACGAATGGGTTCCGGCTCAGGGTGCCCTACGGCACGCTGCTGTGTGTCTCGGACAAACCACTGCACGGCGAGATCAAACTGCCCGGCATGGCCAATGCATTCTATGCCGAGCGGGTCAGCCAGCACTTCCAGATCTGCCTTGAAGCCGTGGATATGTTGCGCGAGGGCGTGGTCCACCAGTCACTGCATTCCCGCAAGCTCAGAAGCTTCGACGAGCCGCCGTTCCGTTAAAAATCCTCGGCACGTGTCAGCAATCGCAAGAAGAAAGTAGCTCGTCGCCAGAATTGACGCGCGGACGACCGCGATCACGCTGACGTTCACATTCGCGAAGCTGCCATCAAACGTCCCCATTTTAGGTTGAACGTATAAATACGAGAGTCAGTACGTGTATTTATACACTCATGGTTGCATTTTCGTTGGCCAAAAGGTTTGAAGATTCAAGCAGTTGCCACTCTCGACACCAGGCAGGTACCGAATCAGCACGTTGAGGTTGTGCCACGGAACCGGCCAGATCATCGCCGCTTGCAGTATATGAGGGTGTGTTGATGGAACTCAGGATCGATTTCGACGAAACCAATCTTTACCGCACGATGGACGACAGTCTTGGCGCTTTCAACCAGCCCGACTCGGACTGGGAGGACTCTACCTTCACCGTCATCCTCGAACGCGAAGATGGCGGGATCGCCGGCGGCGCCCGCGGCCTCGTCCGCATGGGCGTGGTCGAGATCCGGGACCTGTGGCTCGACGACGAACTGCGTCCGCTCGGCTTCGACGCACAGATCGTGCGCACCATCGAGTCCGAAGCCAGACAGCTCGACGCCCGCAAGTCGCTGCTCGACACGTTCAGTTTCAAGGCGCGCGACTTTTACGAGAAGCTCAACTACGTCTGCTTCGCCGAGTTCAGCTACCCGAACGGCGCCACGCGCTATTACCTGTCACGGATGCTGTAACCGCCCGGGTCACGGAGACCGCGGCGTCCATGCTGCGCCGGCGGTCTCCATGTATGCCGGTCATTCCACCGTGATGGTGATCACGTCCGAAACAACCGGAGGATTGTGCGGAATGTGGTTCTGGTCGCCCAGCACGAGCTGGAGCGTGTGCTTGCCCGCAGGCAGCTCCACTGTCGCCTCGGTCTGTCCGCCACCGAAATGCTTGTGCTTCTCATCCGCCGGGATGTTGGCATCAGCTTCGTCGGCACCGTCCTCGCCCTTGCCGAACGGGGCACGGTTGATGAACAGATGGTGGTGACCGGTCTTTTCTTTCTCGATGCCGGCAGGCGCAACGCCCATGCCTGACAGACCGAAGATAACCTTGACCGGACCCTTCACCTTGTCACCGTCCTTCAGATTAACGAAGTAAACCTTCGCCCCTTCCGGCGAGGGTGTCTCGCCTGCTATAGCGTTGCCCGAAATCATCAGCGCGGCGACAGCCGTAATCGTCAGCAGTCTCTTCATTTTCGTTTCCTCATTTGAACACTTGGTCGCCGCAATTGGACGCGGCTATGATGAAACACGCCATATCGACGGATTATTCGGATGGTCTGGAAAAAAGAGTCTCACGAAGAGGTGAATCGGGGTCTGAGTCCCCTGTTCCCCCGGCTATGGCGCTACTGCCTGGTGATGACGGGCAACCGCGAGCGGGCCGACGATCTCGCCCAGGCCGCCTGTCTGCGCGCGATCGAGAAGTCCGAACAGTTCCAGGCCGGCACGAAGCTCGACCGCTGGGTGTTCCGGATCGCGCAGCGCATCTGGCTCAACGAGCTGCGCGCGGAATCCGTCCGCCGTGGGGGCGGCATGATGACGCTGGAGGAAATCGACCTTCCGGACTCGAATCCCGGCCCGGAATCGAATTTATTGGCCCGTGAAGTGTTAATGGGTGTACTGGCCCTGCCGGAGGCGCAGCGTACAACCGTGCTGCTCGTCTATGTGGAAGGTTACAGCTACAAGGAAACTGCGGAAGTGCTGGACATTCCCATTGGGACCGTCATGAGCCGTTTGTCGGCGGCACGCGGAAAGCTTGCGGGCAGTTTCGGCGAAAAAGAGAGTAGTGTCGGATGACCGACCGTCACGACTTCAGCGACGAGGAACTCACCGCCTATCTGGACGGTGAGTCCGAGCACGCGCCTGTGCAGCGGATCGAGCATGCGCTCGACCGCGACCACTCGCTGAAGGAACGGCTGGAGGCGCTGTCCGTCGACAAGACGCAGCTGCGGAGCGGATTCGATGAGCTTCTCGAAGCGGCCCCGGAAGCGCCGGTCCTCTCCATCCCGGAGCACCGTGAAGCGCCGAAGCCTGCGATGGCCTGGCGGTCGATTGCCGCCACAGCCCTGATCTGCCTGATGGTGGGATCCGGTGCAGGCTATCTGTTGGCACCGCAGCCGGACAAAGGCTGGCACAGCTTTGTCGCCGCCTATCAGGCTCTCTACGTCAATGCCACCCTCGCGCCGATCGAACGCCCGGAACCAATTGCTATGGCAGAGTTGGAAAGAGTTTCCCAGGCGCTTGGGAAGGATCTGGAACTGGCAGCGTTCCAGCAGCACGATCAGCTCGACTACAAGCGGGCTCAGGTGCTCGGCTTTAACGGCCGGCCGCTGGTCCAGCTTGCCTTCCTCTCAAAGGTCGGCGCGCCGATCGCCCTGTGCATCATCAAGGCCGATGGCGGCACCACTGATATCAAAACCTCGACCATGCAGGGGATGCGTACAGCCGCCTGGGCAAAGGACGGCTACAAGTATCTGCTGATCGGCGGCACCGATGCCGGGCTGATCGAGAACGCCGCCAAGCACTTCGCCGCGCGGCTTTAGATCCACAAACCAAACACCAGCGTTGATCCATTCAGGCTTTGGCCTTCCGCTTGGGCCTCAGCACATGGACATGTTCGGCGTCATAGAGGGCAGACTCGCGGAAATCCTGCGCGCCGAGTGCAGGCCCGACGAGCACCAGCGCGGTCCGGGTGAGCTTGGCGGCACGCACCTTGGCGCGGATGTCGGTGAGCGTGCCGTGGATGAAGGCCTCATCCGGCCAACCGACACGGTAGGCGACGATGACCGGGCAGTCGGCACCGTACAGCGGCACCAAGTCCTTCTCGATCTTGTGCAGGTTGCGGATCGAAAGGTGGATGGCGAGCGTCGCCCCTGACCGGCCGAGTTCGGCAAGGTCCTCACCCTCCGGCATGGCGGAGGACTTCATGGACGTGCGCGTCAGGATTACGGTCTGGCAGATCTCCGGGACCGTCAGCTCGGTGCCGAGCGCGGCAGCGGCGGCGGCAAAGGCCGGCACACCAGGCGTCACATCGTAAGGAATCCCCAGGGCGTCCAGCCGTCTGATCTGCTCGGCGATTGCGCCGTAGAGCGAGGGATCGCCGGAATGCACGCGGGCGACATCCTGCCCACGATCGTGGGCAGCAATAATCTCGTCGATGATCTCATCGAGCGTCAGCGGGGCCGTATCGATGACAAGAGCACCATCCGGAGCGCCGGCGATCACCTCCGGCGGCACCAGCGAGCCGGCATAAAGACAGACCGGACACTCCGCGATCAGACGCTGGCCGCGCACGGTGATGAGGTCGGGAGCACCCGGACCCGCACCGATGAAATGGACGGTCATTCGGCCGCTCCCTTCTCAAGTTTTACGGCGTAGCCGCGCGGCGTGTAGACATTGAGCGTTCCGTCCCCGCGCTCGAGCACGCGGGTCTCGGAAGACCCGACCACGACGACCGTCAGCATGTCGACCTCGTCCACCTCCAGCCCGGCAAGCCGAACGACGCGGCAGGTCTCGCCGTCGCGTCCCAGATTGGTCGCGAGGATCACCGGTGTGTCCGATGGTCTGTGCTCCAGCAGAATTTCTCGCGCCCGCGCCAGCTGCGTACGCCGCCGCTTCGACACGGGATTGTAGAACGCGATCACGAAGTCGCCTTCGGCTGCCGCCTTGATCCGATTCTCAATCACAGGCCAGGGCGTCAGCAGATCGGACAGCGATATTGTGCAGAAGTCATGGCCAAGCGGCGCGCCGGCGCGGGCTGCGGCCGCCTGAAGCGCCGAGATGCCGGGGGTCACCACCGTTTCAGCACGCCGGGCGGCTTCGCTGACGCCGCCCTCGCCTTCGGGCCGGTCGAGCAACTCATAGACGAGCGCCGCCATGGCATAGATTCCCGCATCGCCCGAGCAGACCAGCGCGACATCGCGCCCCTGCCCCGCCAGTTCAAGCGCATGGCGGACCCGATCCTCCTCACCGCCCAATGGGAAGTCATGCCGGGTCTTGCCGTCAGCCAGAGGTCCGAGGAGATCGATGTAGAGGCCATACCCGACGAGGTCTGTGCTTTGGCTGACGAGCGCTGTCGCTTCGGGGCTGCGCCAGTCATCTGCTCCCGGGCCAATGCCGACGACCGCGACGCGCCCCCGGGCGCGGCCGACACACTTCGCGTCGACCGGGGCCGGCGCCCTCGCGATCGCGCAGGTCGCCCGGGCAGACTTCTGCTTGCCAACGATGAGTTCACTGTCCGCACCGGCCGCCGCCAGCGCCGCACCCTCGGCAACGCCATGACAACCGACCTCTGCAAAAACAATGTCGGACGGCGTGGCGAGGCGCGGCGTTTCAGCTTCCAGGGTCCGTGCGTCGAAGAAACGGGCCTGGACACCAAGTGCTTTGGCCACCGCATGCACCGCCGCTTCATCGGCCTTCACATCGATCGAAGAAACAAGCGCCACCGCCTCGCGCGCGAGACCCGAGCCCTCCAGCGTTTGCTCCACAAGAGCGATCAGCTCTTCAGGGTCGCACGCGCGTTCGCATCCGACACCGACGGTCAGCACTTGCGGGTGGTAGAGCAGTTCGCGATCTTCCGGTGTACGCCGCTTCTCTGTCACGGCGAGGCGGACGGTGCCGTCAGGACTGAACGGAATTCCGGATTCGACGATCCACGGCGCGTCTCCCTCCAGCACCGCAGAGGCGCCGGCCAGAAGGTCGGCCATGACCGGCTTCGCGTCTTGCGGATTGGCGAGCACCCAGCCGGCAGGCGGATCGTCGAGTGCCACGCCGAAGCGCAGGTCGCCCGCTGTCGTCACCGCAGCATGGGCGTCGAGCGCATCTGCAATATCCCGCGCCATTTGGTTGGCGCCATGATGCCCGCCGAGGACCGGTACAATGCTTGCGCCGTCCTCCGAGACCGCGAGGACCGGCGGCTCCGTCTGCTTGTCTACCAGCGCTTCCGAGAGCAGGCGGACGAGCGCTCCCACTGAAAATACGGCGATGACCGGCCGGCCGTCTGTGAACAAGGCGCGCAGATGAGCGCCTGTGTCCTCAAAGACGACATCGCAAGTCTCGATCCGTCCGGCAAGGCCGTGAATCTCGGCCGCGCCGAGCGCGCCGCGAACCGCCTCTGCCGTATCGAGTGCGGATGCCGTGAGGACAACGATGGCGGGCGTGTTCAGGTCTGCCACGGCTCACCTCCCCGGTAGACCAGGATCATGGAAAAATAGGGGGCCCGGTTCTCATCGAGGTCGCCGAGCGGGATTACCTTCTCATTGCCGAGCGTCGCCCGCTCCACATAACCGCACGCGTCCGTCAGCCCGAGGTCGTCGAGCACGCGGCGGACCTTTGCGTAGTGCCGTCCGACCTTGATGATGGCTGCAGCCTCCGCCGAAGCAATGCGGTCGCGGAGTCTATCCTCGTCCAGCGGTGCCGGGATCACGCTCAGAACGTCATTGCGGGCCGCGAGCGGGCGGCCGAAAGCGGCGGCACAGGCCGTCAGCGAAGACACGCCCGGGACGACCTCGACATCATGGGTCTCCGCCAGCCGCGCGAACAGATACATGAACGAGCCGTAGAAAAACGGGTCACCCTCGCACAGCACCGGCACGTCGCGTCCGGCGTCGAGATGGGTAGCGATTTCCTCGGCGGCCCGGTCGTAGACCTCCTGTGCGGGAAAGCGTTCGGCCTTCATCGGGATTATGATCGGAATTTCCTCGACACCTTCCGGCAGGTGCTCGGCCACGATTGAACGCGCGAAACTGTCGCCATCGTCCGGCGCGGGATAGGCCACAACGGAACAGGACTGGAGCAGCCGGTGGGCCTTGAGGGTCAGGAGTTCCGGGTCGCCCGGACCGACGCCAAGACCGTAGAGGCGGCCCGCCCCGTTCTGGCCGTTGACGGTCATGGCTTCACCGCCTGCCATTGGGTTACGGGCATCATCGGCCGCCAGCCGAGATAGGGACCGACCCTGTCTGCACGGGATACGGCGACACGGACCAGCTCACCGCCGCGGGCATCCCGCAGTGCACTGACGCGGGCTTCGCCTTCGACCGTAACCACGTTGGCAACGATCCGCCCGCCGGGGGCAAGCGCGTTCCAGCAGGCTTCCGCGAGACCGTCATTGGAAATACCGCCACCAATGAAGATGGCATCCGGCTGCGGCAACCCGTCGAGTGCCGCCGGTGCCTCCCCGGCAACAATCCGCAATGTCGGCGTCCCGAGCGCAAGCGCGTTTGCGGCCGCCATGGCGCGGCGATCTTCGTTGCGCTCGATGGCCACTGCACTGGCGCCGTGTGCGGCCCGCATCCATTCGATCGCAACCGAGCCGCAGCCGGCACCGACATCCCAGAGACACGCGTGCGGCGTAGGACCGAGGGCCGCAAGGGTCATGGCGCGCACCTCGCGCTTGGTCATCTGGCCGTCGTGTTCGAACGCGTCGTCCGGCAATCCGGGCACGCGCGGCAGATGGAGGGCATCGGAACCCGCGACACACTCGACGGCGATCGTGTTGAAATCGGCGCTGGTGCCTTCCGGCCACTGGTCTGCGGTCGATGACAGGACCCATTCGGCTTTACCTCCCATGTGCTCCAGAACTGAGATCTTCGAGGCACCATAACCGCGCTCCCGGAGAAGACCCGCGACCTTGCCCGGTGTCGCACCGTCCTCGCTCAGAGCGACAAGCTTTGCCCCGGGCTGAATGTGGGAATGGAGGAGCTCGACCGGGCGGCCGTGCAGGGTGACCGCCTCAACATCAGCCATGGGCCAGCCCAGGCGCGCGCAGGCGAGCGAGAACGCCGATGGTGCGGGAACCACGGTCATTTCGTCGAACGGGATGCGCCGGGCCAGCGTGACACCGATGCCGAAAAACATGGGATCACCGGTTGCCAGAATGCACAGGCGCTGTCCGCGCCGGGACTCGATCTCGTCCATGATCTGCATGAGCGGGCTCGGCCAGGGGCGTTTCTCACGGCCGTCGTCGGGCAACATGGCGAGGTGACGCTCTCCGCCCATGAATGCTTCGGCATCATCGATCAGCGATCGCGCCACGGCGGGCAGACCGTTCAGACCGTCGTCACCAACGCCTACAACCGAAAGCCATCGTGTCATTTCGTATCGTCCCGGCAGAGCGCGTTGACGGCCGCCGCGGCGAGCGCACTGCCACCCCGCCTGCCCGTCAGCGCAACAAAGGGTACGCCGCGCGAATTGGCGGCGAGTTCCGCCTTCGACTCCGCCGCACCGACGAAACCAACGGGAAACCCGAGGATCGCCGCCGGTTTCGGCGCGCCTTCATCAAGCAGTTCAAGCAATCGGAACAGCGCGGTCGGAGCGTTCCCGACGGCAATCACTGCGCCCTCCATTCGATCACGCCAGAGATCGACAGCGGCGGCCGAGCGCGTGGTACCCCTCCGCCGGGCGCGTTCGGGAACTGCCGGATCATTGAGAGTACAGAGGACCGGATTGGCAGCCGGCAGGCGCGCGGCCGTGATGCCTGCACGGACCATCTCGCAATCCGCAATGACCGGCGCCCCGTTACGCAATGCCTGACTGCCGCTTGCGACCACATCTTCCGAATAGACGAGATCATCCGTCAGGTCCGGCATGCCGCAGGCATGAATGAGGCGTACTGCCAGACCCGCCACATCCTCCGGCAGGTCGTCGAGCGATGCTTCCGCCCGCGCCGTTGCAAAGGAAAGGGCGTAGATCTCTGCGGGGTCGTTCAGATACTCCACGGCATCATCCCGATCGGCCGCTCAGGCGATGTCCTTCTTCATGCTGACCGGTCCGTGAGGGTGGTCCGCATGAGGATAGGGATGATGGTGGTGATCGTGGCCGTGACCGTGCGAGTGACCATGGCTGTGACTGTGATCGTGATCATGGCCGTGATGGTGATCGTGGTCATGATCGTGGCCGTGTCCGTCGCCCGTGCCGATACCTTCGACATGATGGTGATGGCTTTCCTGCGGCAGGCCGACC
The DNA here is from genome assembly GCA_965198845.1 of Hyphomicrobiales bacterium. Classification (GTDB taxonomy): domain Bacteria; phylum Pseudomonadota; class Alphaproteobacteria; order Rhizobiales; family JAJFHC01; genus CBDAQD01. The sequence goes on along the minus strand of CBDAQD010000002.1, from coordinate 1,539,031 downwards.
TCCGTCTCGAAACCCAGGACCTGCTCGCGGTACTTGCACATCTGGCAGTTCATGTTGTTGGCGCCGTCGAGGATCTCGCGCACCCGGTCAACGAACGTGTCGATCACGAGCGGGTGGTTGTTCAGATAGGGAGCCTTGATGAACTCGATGTCCGGATGACGCGCGGCGACGGCGTCGGTGTAATCGTAAATGCGGTTCACCAGCACGCCGGTGAACAGGAAATACGGGAACACGACGATACGCTTGTAGCTGAGCCGTGCCGCATGTTCGAGGCCGGGCTCGACCAGCGGGAACGTGACGCCCGAGTAGCAGGTCTCGCCCCATCCGAATCCCATGCCCTCCCAGAGCATGCGCATGACCTTGGCGACATTGGAGTTGGCATCCGGGTCGGACGCCCCGCGCCCAACGACCATCAACAGGGTCTCGTGCAGGGGCACATCGTCACTGGCAGCGTCGAGCGCCTCCTGGATACGGTCTCCAGCGGCACGGATCATTTTAAGATCGACGCCGAGTTCGCGACCGTATTCGATGGTCAGACCATCCTGCCCGGCGGCGTAAGTGTTCAGCACGGAGGGGATATCGTTTTTCGCATGGCCCGCGGCAAACAGCATTCCGGGTACGGCGAGGACCCGGTTCACGCCCTGGTCGCGCAGGTTGTCCAGACCGGTGCGAATAATGGGCGTCGCAAACTCCAGATAGCCGTAGTCGACCGGATATTGCGGCAGTCGCTCGCGAAGACCTTCGGCAACAGTCGCAAATTCGCGCACCGCATCCTCATTGCGCGAGCCGTGGCCGCACACCATGACACCCAGTTTTTCGGTCATTTTGTTTGAACCTCCCGCCGCCGGCTGGAACGGACCCGATGGCGCAGCAGACCAAGTCCGATAACGGCAATCGCGCCAAATGCCACAACCGCCAACCAGTGGCTGTGGCCGTGGCCGGCCTCAGCAATATGGCCGCCATGGGCCAATGCCGCAGATGCCGTAGCCGCCGCACCCAGAACCGTCAAAGCTTTGAAAATCAGGATATTTTTCATGATCGCTGTCCCTCGCTCTTGCACCTTGAGTCATCGTTTGCGAGGCAGCATCAGATAACGGCCGGTAATCCGACCGTCTCAGACAGCTCCGGCCTTGACCCCCGGATTGGGTCGGTCGCACCGGACTCGCTTTCAGCTCCTCAAGGAGCGCCATCTTCGCAGCGGACTGTATGGTCGCGGCATCAGGCGGTCAAACCAATTCGCGACGTCCGGAGGTGAAAAACGTCAACCAGGACGGTAACCGGCACAATCAGGCGATTTCTGCATCGGTTAAGCGTTCGTCAATTCCTGTTTCGTACACTGCGTGCGGGCATTCTAGGAGAGAGAACCGCGACGGCCATCACGGCGCGGCGCGGAAGAATTTTAGTCAAGGGGAGTAAACATGGGCGCGAAGTCCCGACTCGAAAAACTGGAAGACGTCCGCGGATTCCTGCGGAATGACTGCGCCGGCGACCTTTCGATTGCCGATGTCTGCAAGCTTGCGGAAGTGATGGTCGACTCGACGCAATCCTTCTTTGCGTCGCTCGATTCGGTCATCTACAGCGAAATTCGGGAACTCTCCGCCTATATCGAGAACGCACAGGACGAGATCAGTGCGCTGCAGCCCAATGACCTGCATCAGCAGAAGATTCCTGACGCCGGCAAGCAGCTCGACGCGATCGTGAAGTCCACTGAAGACGCCACCAACCGGATCATGGAGCAGGCCGAGAAAATCATGGCCGCCAATCCGTTGGACATGGACAGTTACCAGCAAACCGTCAACGACGCCGTGATGGAGATCTTCGAGGCCTGCTCGTTCCAGGACCTTACGGGCCAGCGGATCAGCAAGGTCGTCGAGACGCTCCAGCATATCGAACGACGTGTCAGCAAGTTCGCTGAAGCGGTCAAGGTCAAGGACGGCGCGCTCAGGCTCTCCCAGGAGGAACTGGCTCGCGAACAGCGCGCAGCGGAACAGTTGCTCCACGGCCCGCCGCTTGAGGGCGAAGGCGTATCGCAGGATATCGTTGATCAGTTGCTTGACGCCGCACCGGCAGCAGTGACTGCTGAGGTCATCGACATGCCGGTGGCTGAGCCAGAAGATACGGCTGAAGCGGACGCGGATGTCAGCGATCTCCGTGCATCGATCGACGAGGTCGAGCTTGCTGAAGAGGTTGGCGGCGACGCAGAGGCGGAAATGGCGATGGCGGATGCCATGGCCACGGAAGAGTTCGCCACCGTCGAAGACCAGGCCGACGAAGATCGCGCAGCTGCGGAACAAGCCGCTGAAGAACAGGCTGCTGCTGAGAAGGCCGCTGCTGAGAAGGCTGCTGCTGAGAAGGCCGCTGCTGAGAAGGCTGCTGCTGAGAAAGCCGCGGCCGAGAAGGTTGCCGCAGAAAAAGCTACCGCTGAGCAAGCCGCGGCCGAGAAGGCTGCAGCAGAGCAAGCTGCCGCCGAAAAGGCCGCTGCTGAAAAAGCTGCTGCGGAAAAAGCAGCGGCAGACAAGGCAGCCGCGGAGAAATCTGCGGCGAAGAAGGCCGAAGACGACAAGGTCGCCGCCGCGAAAGCTGCTGCCGCAGCAATGCCCAAGCCGGAACTCGAAGAGTTCACGGACCTCGACGCCGGCAAGGAAAACTCACAGGACGACATCGACGCGCTGTTCGCGTGATCGATTTGCCGCCGCCAGGCGCCTGAACTCAGCTCAGAACTCTATCCCGGCCTGTGCCTTAACGCCGGCGCGGAAAGGATGCTTGATCTGGGTCATTTCCGTGACCAGATCCGCAATCTCGATCAGCTCGTCTTTGGCGTTACGGCCGGTCACAATGACATGCGTGTCCTCGGGCTTGGCCTCGAGCGTCTCGACGATCTCCTCGATCGGCAGGTAGTCGTAGCGCAGCACGATGTTGAGTTCGTCCAGCAACACCATCTTGTACTCGGGATTCTCAATATACTCCTTGGCCAGTTCCCACGCGGCCCGGGCGGCGGCGATATCGCGCTGGCGGTCCTGAGTCTCCCAGGTGAAACCGTCACCCATCTTGTTGATCGACACCAGTTCGGGGAAGTTCTCCAGGATGGTGCGCTCGCCGGTTTCCCATTTGCCCTTGACGAACTGGATCACGGCAACCTTCTGACCGTGCCCGATGGTCCTGAAGACCATGCCGAAGGCCGCCGTCGACTTGCCCTTGCCTTTGCCGGTGTGAACGATCAGCAGTCCCTTCTCGATCGTCTTGGTCGCGATGATCTTGTCGCGGGCCGCCTTCTTCTTGCGCATCTTCTCGGCATGGCGGGCATCAAGCTCTTCCTCGCTCATGTTTGCCAGCTTCTTGCTCTTCTCGGCGGCCATTTCCGTATCTCCCATCGATGTCACGCAAAGTGCGCGGTCCTATTCCGTCACTGTCCGGCGAGCCGGTCAAGATCGTATCGTGCACTGTTCGACTTCGCGGACCAAAGCCCCCGCTCCAGCGCCTCGCGCAGCCGGTCGGCCAGTTCACGCAGCGCGTCCGGATTGGCGCCCTGCATAAAATCACGGACCTCGTCGTCGACGACAAAGGCCTCGTAGACCGCTTCGAAATGATGATCGCGGACGGCGCCGGTCGTGGCCGAAAATGCGAACAGATAGTCGACCGTCGCCGCGATCTCGAAAGCACCCTTGTAACCGTGGCGCATGACGCCCCGGATCCATTTCGGATTGACGACGCGGGCACGCACGACACGACCGATCTCTTCTTCCAGGGTGCGCACCACCGGCCGTTCGGGCCGCGAATGATCGTTGTGATAGACGACCGGACGCGCGCCAGAGAGATGCTCGACGGCCGCCGTCATGCCGCCCTCGAACTGATAATAGTCGTCTGAGTCGAGCAGATCGTGCTCGCGATTGTCCTGGTTCTGTACAACGGCCTCAACACCCGCCAACCGCCTGGCAAACAGATCGGGCTCGGCACGGCCCGCCGCGCCAGCTCCGTATGCATATCCGCCCCAGACGAGATAGGCCCTGGCCAGATCGTCAGCGGAGTCCCAGCCCTTCTCGTCGATCAATGCCTGGAGTCCTGCACCATAGGCTCCCGGCTTTGACCCGAACACGCGAAACCCCGCCCTGCTTTCCGCGCCGGCTGCATCCAGGCCGCTGTCACGGAAGCTCTTGGCGTCCGCCTTCATCCGGGCGGCAATCGGGTTCCTCTCAGCGGGCTCGTCGAGCGCACCGACCGCCCGTACGGCGGAGTCGAACAGATCGATCTGCGACGGGAATGCATCGCGGAAGAATCCCGAAACGCGCAGGGTCACATCGACGCGCGGGCGATCCATCACGCTCAGAGGCATGATCTCGAATCCGGTCACTCGACGGGAGGCATTATCCCAGGTCGGCCGTGCACCGATCAGCGCCAGAGCCTGGGCGATGTCGTCTCCGCCGGTGCGCATGTTGGACGTTCCCCAGGCAGACAGGCCGATCGACGTCGGCCACTCACCGTGATCCTGACGGTGACGCTCGACCAGAAGGCTCGCCGACTTCCATCCGAGCAGCCAAGCGGCCGGCGTCGGTACCGTGCGGCTGTCGACGGAGAAGAAATTGCGTCCCGTCGGCAGGACATCAAAACGTCCCCGCGTCGGCGCACCGGACGGTCCCGGCTCAACGAAGCGGCCGTCAAGCGCCGTCAGCGTCCCGGCAATCTCCCGCGATCCGCAGTCGGCAACCGCCGGCCGCATGGCATCGAAAACATGCGCCAGCACTTCTCCGGACCGCATCCAATCCGGTTCCGCAACCAATTGGCCGTCGACGAGGCCGCGCGCCAGCAGCTCAAGCCGTTCGACCGTGTCGCCATTGCTGCGCCAGCCGTCGGACGACACCCGACGAAGCGCTTCCGGCTGCTTCCCGGTCCATGGCGCAGCCATATCGCAATCCAGGGGATCGAACTCCTCAAACCCGAAATCCTGCGACAGGGCGCGGATCAGGGACGCGTCGGAGCCCTCGCCCTTGCCCCGCGGGACACGCGCCAGCGCCACCAGAAGATCGGTTGCCAGGTCACCGTCGGGTGAGACGCCGAAGACATGCAGGCCGTCGCGAATCTGCATCTCCTTGAGCTCGCAGAGATAGGCATCAAGTTTTGCGAGCGCGGTGTCGTCGGCGTCGTCGCGATCGATGCCGCAGTCCGAGTCGAGCCCCATCGACCGAACGAGGTCGAGGATCTGTTCGCGCAGCAATGTCAAACGCCTGGGGTCGACGCCAGCGGCCTCGTAGTACTCATCAACCAATGCTTCCAGATCCTTCAGGGGACCGTATGTCTCCGCGCGTGTGAGCGGCGGGGTGAGGTGATCGATGATGACTGCGGATGTTCTGCGTTTCGCCTGCGTGCCCTCTCCGGGGTCGTTGACGATGAACGGATAGACATGCGGCAGCGAGCCTAATACGGCTTCGGGGAAACAGTTTTCGGACAGGGCCAGCGCCTTGCCCGGCAGCCATTCCAGATTGCCGTGTTTGCCCATATGAACGACCGCATGGGCATCGAAGCCGGTCCGCAGCCAGGCATAGAATGCCAGATAGCCGTGCGGCGGGACGAGATCGGGATCGTGATAGGTTTCCTTCGGGTCGATGTTGTAACCGCGCGCCGGCTGAATACCGATTGCCACTTTGCCCAACCGCATCAGGGGCAGTGCAAATGAACCGTCCCCGCCGCGGTCGTCCGCCATGAAGAATGGGTCTTGCTCGGGCGCACCCCATCGCTCGCTGACCTGCGTCCTGACCGTCTCCGGTAGGCTGGCGAAGAACCGGAGGTAGTCCTGAAGCGCAAGCGTCTCGCGGACCTCCCGGTCGGCGGTCGCCGCGTTGGTGGGACCGCGCAGCAGCTGGTCAACGAGTTCACTGCCTGTGCGTGTCTCATTGCCCGTTACGTAACCGGCATCCGCCATGGCCTCTAGCAGCGCGGCGGTTCCCGCCGGCGTATCCAGCCCGACACCATTGCCGATGCGGCCGTCCCGATTGGGATAGTTCGCCCAGACGATCGCAATCCGGCGATCCTGCACCGGCGTTGAACCAAGACGCGCCCAGTTCGAGGCGAGACGGCAGACAAACCGGACACGGTCCTCGACAATGCTGTAGGCAATGACGCCGAACTGGGTGTCCTGGTCGAAACGCGCTTCCGCCTTGAACGAGATCGCCCGCGTCAGCACCCGCCCGTCAACTTCCGGCAGGGCCACGTTCATCGCAAGATCACGCGCTGACAAACCATTCTGGCCCTCGGCCCAGGCCTCTTCAGTCCCACCGGAAAAGACGACCTGCATAACCGGACAGCCTGACGCGTCGAGCGGGCTTTCGCGGCGACCCTCCACCGGCGACGAGACGGCAAATCCGGTGGCGTTGAGCACGACTGCCGGCGGCGCCTCACCGAACAGGGTGGTCACCGTCGCCGCCGACACAGGATCCTTGAGACTGGAGACGTAAACAGGAAGCGGGTTCAGTCCTTCGGCTTGCAGCCCCTCGATCAGCGCGTCGACCGGCGCCAGGCTGCCGCCCTGAACAAGCGCCCGGTAGAACGTTACGGCGACTACGGGCGCATCCGGAAGCCAGCGCGTGCGGACCGCCTCCAGGTCGGGACTGTCGAGACCGGGCCAGTAGAGTCCGGCTTTGAGCAGAGGCGCCGGGGCCGCCGGCGCAGGCTCCTCACCGAGCAAGTGCCGCGCATAGAGCAGGAAGTTTTCGGCGTTGCCCGGCCCACCGTGGACCAGGTACTGCCAGAGCGCGAAACAGTGGTCGGTGGAGAGCGTCGAATAGTGTTCCAGGTCGGGGTCCGGCTGGTCGTCGCCAGGTACGACCGCAAGCGCGACGCCATTCTCCGAGCAGACACGACTGAGCTGCTCCAGCCCGTAGGGCCAGTAACCGGAACCGCCGAGAATCCGGACCACGACGAGGCGCGAGGCGGCCACCGTCTTCTCGACGTATACGTCCACCGACATGTTGTGCGTGAGCGTCATCATGTTGGCGAGACGCAATCCGGGCGCATTGCCACCAAGCCGTTCACGTGCGGCCGCCAGCGCGGCGAGCTCGGTGTCCGCTGCCGACAGGACGATCACGTCTGACGGCGACTGATTGAGATCAATCGCTTCGCTGTCGTCGGAAACGGTGCCCGGCTGCGCCTGAAGCAGATGCACGGTCAGGCTGCTCCGAGGCGGGCTGAAATCACATCCCGATCAAGACCCGTCTCGCCAATCACAACGAGACCGGTTTCCCGCCTCTCGTCGTCACGCCATTCGCGATCGAAGTAGCTGTCAATGCGCCGGCCTACTGCCTGAACGACCAGACGCATGGGCTTACCTTCGACGGCGACAAAACCCTTGAGGCGCAGAATGTCGTGATCGGCGATGACCGACTCGAGTTTCATCTTGAACACATCGACATCATCGATCTGTCCAAGCGTCACGGCAAAGGTGTCGAAATCGTCGTGGTCGTGGTCGTGATCATCATCTTCGCCTTCGTGATGCAATTCGTGGTGCGACTTGCGCGCCTCGATGTCGTCTTCGGCTCCGACACCAAGTCCGAGAACGATGTTGGCACCAAGTACGCCCTGTTTCGACTTCACGACCTTGACCTGGCGCGCCACACGGCCGGTGACATCGCTCTTCACGGAGTCGAGCGTCGGTTCGTCGACGAGATCGGTCTTGTTGAGAATGATCATGTCGGCACAGGTGATCTGGTCCTCGAACAGCTCCTCAAGCGGGCTCTCGTGATCGAGTGCCTCGTCGGCCTCGCGCTGCCGGTTGACGGCATCCTCGTCATCAGCGAAACGGCCATTTGCCACGGCATGGCTGTCCACCACCGTCACGACACCGTCGACCGTCACTTGCGTGCGGATTTCGGGCCAGTTGAAGGCGCGGACCAACGGCTGCGGCAGGGCAAGGCCCGACGTTTCGATCACGATGTGGTCCGGTTTTTCGTCGCGTTCGAGCAACGCCGTGATGGTCGGGATGAAATCATCCGCGACGGTGCAGCAGATGCAGCCATTGGTCAGCTCTATGATGTCCTCCTCGCGGCAGGTTTCGTCACCGCATCCACGCAGCACGTCACCGTCGATGCCGAGATCGCCGAACTCATTGATGATCAGCGCAATCCGGCGGCCGTTGGCCGAGGCCAGCAGATTGCGGATCAGCGTGGTCTTTCCGGCGCCAAGAAAGCCGGTCACGACCGTGGCCGGGATTTTCGATGCAGTGGTCATGTCTGTTGCCTCTCCAATGGTCCGGGTTTTACCTGCCCGGTCTGTTCATCAAGGGATTTCAAGGTGAGCGGCAGACCTGCTGCCACAAGAAGGACTTGCTCGGCCTCGCCGGCGACCGCCTGATGGAGCCGGCCCGCGTGGTCCCGGAACGCCCGGCCCATGGCGTTTTCGGGAACAATGCCGAGCCCTACCTCGTTCGACACCAGGACTACAGGGCCCGTAAGGGCAGGCAGGAGACGGACGAGTCTGTCGGTTTCCACCGCAATGTCGGCTTCCCCAAGCATCAAGTTGGTCAGCCAGAGGGTGAGGCAGTCGACCAGGACGGCATTTTGCGGCGCGGCCGCATCCTGCAATGCCGCGCAGAGATCGATAGGCTCTTCCACAGTGCGCCAGCGATCGCCGCGGCGTTCGCGATGGTGGGCGATGCGGTCGGACATTTCGCCGTCGCCGGCGGTTGCCGTGGCGATATAGACAGGATCGCGCCCGGACGCTTCGACGAGCTGTTCGGCCAACCGGCTCTTGCCCGAGCGCGCACCGCCGAGAACCAGGGTTGTTGCGCTGCCCAAACGCGGAGTCATCGCGCGAATCCAAATCGATCGGACCCGCGTCGTGCGAGGCATATGCTGGATGTACCGGCCGCATCAGCGCCGGCGGCAATCTGGTCGAGCATCACAACCTCCGTGCAGGCCCGGTTATCTGCTGCCCTGAAGCGGCAGCCCGAATGGCAGGTCTCCTGGCTCGTGGGTCTCTGGCTTGGCCCGCCTTCCCGGTTTCCCAGTGGCTTTTCGGGCCTCGCCTCGCCACACTACAGTCGCGGGGTCGGCTGCGTTCAGAATCCCCTGTTGGGTAGATCCCGTCGCATTCCCTTTTGATCCTCCGGCCTTTGGCCGTTTCCGAGGAACCATTCAGCGGTGGAGTAATCCATTCGCCCTGCAGCGATGTCAATCAAAAGCTATGCGCTGCCGGCAAAACCTATCGGGCGAGTTTCAACAGGCTATCGATGTCGAGCACGTCTTCGAGGCTGGCGGCAAGCTCGTCGAGCGCGTGGTCGACGCCTTGTGCATATCCGGTTCCGCCTTCGCCGGACGCCCCGAGCTGTGCAAGGAAATGGCGCCGGAAGGCGTCCTCGCCGAACAGTCCGTGCATGTAACACCCGGAAATCCGGCCATCCGGCGACGAAGCGCCGTCGGGCCTGCCGTCGATCGTCAACAATGGACGCTCGCAGTCGGACCCGCTTGTTCGCCCCATGTGAATTTCATAGCCGGAAATCTTGTGATCACCTTCTATGCTTCGACCTGTGACATTGCGCACGACCTTACGCGGCACAAGCTCGGTGTCGACATCGAGCAGGCCCAGTCCTTCCGCATCACCGGCAGGCCCTTCAATGCCGCGCGGGTCGCTGACGCGCCGGCCCAAAATCTGGTAGCCGCCGCAGATTCCAAGCACGCTGCCGCCGCGACGCACGTGGGCTGCGATGTCGACGTCCCAGCCGGTTTGTCTCAGATCTCTCAAGTCGCCGATGGTCGACTTGCTGCCAGGCAGGATAATGAGATCGGCATCAGCGGGAATCGGCTCACCCTGCTTCACCATGCTCAACGTCACGTCCGGCTCGCTGCGCAGCGGATCGAAGTCGTCGAAGTTGGCGATCCTTGAGAGCACGGGAACGGCGATGTGGATCCTGCCGGCGTGCCCGTTGCTCATGCGCTCCAGAACCACCGAATCTTCCGCCGGCAGACGACCGACCTCCGGAAGCCATGGCACCACCCCGAAAGACGGCCATCCGGTGTGCCGCGTGATCTCGACCAGACCGTCGTCGAACAGGCTGACGTCACCGCGGAACTTGTTGATGATAAAGCCGACAACGAGGTCGCGGTCGCCTTTGTCCAGGATTGCATGGGTGCCGACGAGACTGGCGATCACCCCGCCCCGGTCAATATCCCCAACGAGGACAACCGGTGTATCCGTTCTGGTGGCAAAGCCCATGTTTGCGATGTCGTTGGCCCGCAAATTAACTTCGGCGGGACTGCCGGCCCCTTCGACGATAACCAGGTCGGCATCGCGACCGAGCATGTCGAAACTCTCCGTCACCGCATCGAGCAGTTCGCCCTTGAGCCGCTGGTAATCCCGGGCCTTGGCCTGGCCCCTCACCTGTCCGTGCACAACGACCTGGGATCCGGAGTCGGATTGCGGTTTGAGGAGGACGGGATTCATGTGGATCGACGGTTCCACGCCGCAGGCCAGAGCCTGCAGCCATTGCGCGCGACCGATCTCGCCTCCGTCGGTGGCGACCGCGGCGTTGTTCGACATGTTCTGGGGTTTGAAGGGACGCACGATCAGCCCGCGATTGCGGGCCGCACGGCACAATCCGGCAACCAGCACGGTCTTTCCGACGTCGGAACCGGTCCCCTGCAACATGATTGCGCGTGCCAAATCACATAACTCCCGAACTTCGGCAGGACGCCATAACCAAATGCCGACATAGCAGAACTGGCGGCATTCCGGCGAAAAAATCCGGCGCTCGCATTTTTGGGATGTGGTTAATCATGCGCTAAGAAACCGGAACTATCCTTAACCTCAACTGCGTGTTTGCACACCGCGACGGGTGAACCTGGCGCGAAGCAAAGAGGTATGCACGATGGCTAAGGCTCATTATCACAAGAATCAGCGGGTCTATGTGAAGCCTGTGGGCACATGGGCGCTGATTGAACATGTTGTCCCGCAATGGGCCAAAGGCGTCGAGGAACCGATCAAGGTCACCTACGACTGCGGCCTGGGACGCAATTTCGGCGCCGACGAACTCCAGGCAGAGGAAATCGCCGCGACCAGCGACGTGAACGGAGAAGCCATCCAGTGGCGGCTCGTTCGCGGCCAGAACAAGTGGCAATCGTCGGAAGAATCAAGCGATCACCCCTTCCCCGGCACCTATCCCATCGTCGTCACCGGCGAACGGGATTGGGGCGGCTGGCGCGTCCCGGCATCCGAATACGATCTCGACCCTAATCGAATCGAGGCCCAGGCCAGGGTGATTGCGAACTCGCTGTCATGCGTGCACCTTCTCAGGGAACTCGTCGACCTTGCGGCCGAGGCGCCGGAGAACCTGTCCAATCAGATCATGGACGTGGTCCAGCAGGCGCGCGACGTCATCAAGAAAATCGAGGAGTAGGCAGCGCGACGAGAGGCGGCGCAGCCCTACAATTAGTCTTCCCTATCACTGGAATTCAGATAACTCGCTGTCGACCGTCCGTCGGCGGAAACCACATGCGTGTCGACACCCTCGACGATATCGGTGTTCTGGGCACTCACGATCAGCCACGCCCCCGCGTCACGCTCTGCGACGAGGCTCATGATGCCCTGCCGCCTGCCTGCGGGCGAGCCGTCGGGTGCGGTCTGCCCGTCCATGGCCCACCTGAAGTGAACCACGCAGACAGTCGGCGCCAGTCGGCGTGTCTTCACTCGCTCGACCGTCATTCGCGCGTTGGCGAAAATGCGTTCGAACCCGTAGGCGTGCGCCTTCTCGATAGCCCGGCGCTTTTCCCACCAGAGCCCCACGACATTGACGAAGTCGGCATCGTCGGCAAAGAGCGCGGCAAATTGCGACGCGTCGCCGGCGTTCCACGCAGCAGCGATTTCGGCCGGCAGATCCTCAGCATCGGTAATGTTGATCACGGCGCACCGGCATGGCCGTTGGGCAGGCCGATCTGATCCGACGGCTCGGCGAACAGGTCGACCAGTACGGGCCACTGTTCCAGACATTCATCCGTCTCCCGGAACAGCTCCGGACGAAGACGCCCCGACTCCCAGAGTGCAGTGCCATCGATTGTTACGGTCTGATCGAGCACCATCCAGCAGATCTCGCCCGGCGCGTAGTCGCCGCAGGTGTGAAAATGCAGAAATCTCGGGTTGGTGAAAACCGTGTTCGACCAGCGGTCCGGATCCTCGCCGGCGTCCATCGCGTAGGCGCAGCCCGGGTGGAAGCCGGCGTGCCAGGAATGCACGACGTCCCCGTCGATCTCGAAGTGCGCGGCAACCGTGTCGTGGTGTTCGCGCACCCGGCGAACCGTGTCCGGATCTCCGTCGATGTGTTCAAGGCGCCCGCGCTCGACAGTGGCGAAGACCGGCTGATCAAGCGGGACGCAGGGTGGCTCGTAGACCTTCGAACCGGTAGGCGTCAGAAAGTGCGCGAGCGCGACACGGCCGGAAAAGAGACAGGCGTCAACCGGCTGCGGGACACCGAGAGGGAAACGCCGCACCGACACGTCGGCACGCGCCTCCCGGGCGCTTGCCGGCACGCCCCCGGTGAGTTCCGTTCCCAGCGGACAGGTGATCTGGATCGTACGGGCACCCAGCAGGACGTCGTCAATTGCATCCTTGAGGGCCTTGAGCGCCCGGTGATCCGTCCTACCGTAGGAAGAACCCAGCATCGCGGCATCGCGGATGTAGGACATGACGATTGTCTTGCCCGGCTCCGGCTCCGCGAACCGGTCCTGATCGCCGATACGGGCGAAGAAGATCGTGCAGTCATACTGATCAACTGCTTCCGAGACCGCAGAACTCCGCACGTTTCCGGGGCCGCCAACCGAAAGGCGCGAGACCTTGATCCCCATCGTCTCGGCTTCCCGGGCGACAACCGCCGGGGCATCGCGGTCATACCAGCCGAGTTCCGGCCATTCGCGCACGATCAGGAGATCAGCGCCCTCCTCGAGACCGGCGCAATTGACGAGCATGTTCCTTGCGCCCTCGGCGCAGAGCGCCTGATCCGTCATCGCCGCACCTCGGCCTGAACAGTGAGAAACGTGAACACGTCCGTGATGACCTCTTTGAAGCCGTGCCGCAATTCAGCGTCCAGGCTCAGACTGTCGCCGGCCTTGAGCGTGATCGCCTTGTGACCATAACTGTAGATCGCCTCGCCCTCGACCACATAGATGAAGACAACGCCGTGACCGACGTAGACCGGCGGCTTGGCATTCTGTCGCACCAGCGTAACGAGGCGGCCCTCGAACTGCAGGTCGCGGCGTGTATGGAATGCAAGATTGACAAACTCATGACTGTGACTGTCGGTCAGCCTGGTCGATTTCAGCCCCTCGCCCTTCTTCACGTGCGTGAAGTCGGCGTGGCTTGATGCGGTTTCCCGGAACAGGCTCACAAGCGGCACATCGAGCGCCCTGCTCAGCGCGTTCAATGTGGCAATGGATGGCGACACGAGCCCGTTCTCGATCCGGCTGACCATGGCGGCGGAAATCTGTGCATGTTCGGCAAGCTGGCGCGCGGTGAGGCCGCGGTCCTCGCGCAGGTCTCTCAAGGCAGACCCGATCGCATGATCTATGCTGTCGCCGGGGGGGTTCTGCGTCCGGTTGCTCATCCGCCCGTCACGCCCGGTAGGAGAATGCCTTGCCGAAACGCCAGATGAGATAATCTCCACACGTAATCGGCTCTTCGGAGGCTTTATAGTCGCGGCCGAAAATCTCACGGGCGTCGATCAGTGTTTCCGGATCAGGATCAAACGCCAGCACCAGTGAAAGCCGCTCCGAACCCGAACTGTTGACGACCCGGTGCGGCGTCGACTTGTACGCCCCGTCGGTCCAGCGGGCCAGAAGGTCGGCAACATTGACGATCAAGGTTCCCTCGATCGGAGGTGCATGAATCCAGTCGCCATTGATGTCCTCGACCTGGAGACCGCCGACCGAATCCTGGCAAAGAACCGTCAGCACCCCGAAGTCCGTGTGAGGTCCGACACCGAACTGCTGATCGCCCATCTCCTCGGGTTGCGACGGGTAATAGACGAAGGAAGCCCGGCTGAGCGGTCTGGAACAGGTCTTGAGGAAAAAGTCTTCGTCGAGATCGAGGCCGAGGGCGAAGCCCCGCATCAGGTGCCGGGCTACCTCATGCGCATGATGGAAATAGGCCATGGCGTCCGACTGCAGTTCCGAAACGAAAGCCGGCCATTTGTTGGCACCGCGCAGAGCATGATCCTCGGGCGTATTGCCGTCGTCGTCCTGGTAGCCCCAGATGAAGCTCTCCTTCAGGTCCGCCCTGGCGTCGTCCTGCATCCTGGCGCCGCCGCGCCCGAGCCAGCCGCGATGGCGTTCCGAGACACGGATGGTCTCCTTGTCCGCCTCCGGAGCACGAAACAGCCGGTAAGCGGACCGGCGCGCCGCCGCGATGATGTCATCCGGGATGCCATGCCCGCTGACATAGATGAAGCCAAGCCCCTGACTTGCCGCATGCAGCGCCCGGGCGACTCCCGTCGGGTCGCTGCCGTCGCGCAGCGGCGTGATGTCTATGACCGGGATGATGTCGGTATCGACCGTCTTGGCCTGGGCGTAAGCCATCGCGTGTTCCTTATGCCTCTCAGAATATTTGCATACTAAGCAATAAATTGCATGTGAAGCAACAGTTTACTTTTCAGCGTAGTAGCCGACCACGTCGCCGTCAGTCGTGACACCGAGGCCGTTGAGCAGGCGGTTGGCGTAGCAGAAATAGCCGATGATCTGATTGGCCTCGAGCACCTGACCGTCATCGACACCCGCATCGATGAGCACGTCGACATCGCCCTTCACCATCCTGCCGGGGGTCAGCGTCAGTTTCTCCGCATATCGGAGCAAGGCCAGTTCAGCGCCCTCGAAGACGTCCTGCGGGCGGCGGGCCTTCAGCGCCTGTTCTATGTCCCGCGCACGCGCGTCGTCGCCGATGAGATGCCGGGCGTTGGCCCAGTGATTGGCGAGCGAATACGGGCATTCGTTGAGCATCGATACATAGGAGCCAATCACTTCCTGCAACCACATCGGCAGCGTATTTGCGTCGTCATGCAGCGCCGCGCGATAGAGCTTCACGTGCCCGCGCATCGTGTTCGGGCGCAGAGAGTGCACCCGCATGACATTGTCGACTGTCCCGTGAGGCGTACGCGCGAGCTTCAGAGCATCGAGCAAGTCCTCGTCCGCTTCATCGTCCCCGATCATCTTTATCCATGCCGACATGGGTTGTGCCTCTAATGCCGTTCGTCGACCTGCATACGCCGCTCCAGCCAGCGCACACCGGCGGATACGATCAGGATGAGAACCAGATATTCAAGAACCAGGATGGTGTAGATCTCGAGCGGCCGGTATTCGGAGACCACGAGTTCGTTCGCCTTGCGTGTCAGCTCCTGCATGCCGATCACGGAGACCAGCGACGACATCTTCAGCATGTAGACGAGCTGGTTACCGAGCGCGGGCAAGATACGTCGGATCGCCTGCGGCAGGATCACGAAGCGCATCGTGTCCGGATAGCTGAGCGAGATCGAGTGCGCCGCCTCGTACTGCCCCTTGGCAATGGACTGGATGCCGGCACGGAAAATTTCCGCCTCGAACGCACTATCCGAAAGAGCGAGTGCGATCACGCCGGCCCAGAACACACTGATCGAAAGGCCGGTCAGTTGCGGCAGGCCGTAATAGACCCAGAGGATCAGGACGAGGATCGGCACCGCCCGGACCACCTCGACATAGAGCCGGTTGAAGCCGCGCAGGTACGACCTTTCGGACAGCCCCGGCAGTGCGACCAGCAGACCCGTCACGATCGAAATGGCGATCGCGGTCAGGGACAGCAGCACGGTGTAGTAGAGACCGCTCAGGAGGAACTGGAGGTTGTTGCTGCCGGCCGTGGTCGTCGGGTTGACGACGTACCAGCCCCAGTCGCCCGAGCACCCCGAAAGGACCAGGAGACAGACGGCGCTTACGACAATGATCCTCATTGGCCCGCTTCCCCCTAGTGTTGCAGGATCTTCTGCAGGAAGTCCTGGCAGCGCTGGCTTTCGGGCGACGAGAAGAACTTCTCCGGTTCCGCTACCTCGACGATCTCGCCGTGATCCATGAACACCATCTTGTCGGCAACCTTTCGCGCGAAGCCCATCTCGTGGGTAACGCAGATCATGGTCATGCCGCTGCCCGCAAGCTCGGCCATGACGTCCAGGACCTCGTTGATCATTTCCGGATCGAGCGCCGAGGTCGGCTCGTCGAACAGCATGATCTGCGGCTCCATGCACAACGAGCGTGCAATGGCGACACGCTGCTGCTGACCGCCCGAAAGCTGGCGTGGGTACTTGTCAGCCTGTTCGGGAATATGGACACGCTCGAGATAGCTCATCGCGCGTTCCCGGGCTTCTGCCTGGGGAATCTTGCGTGCCCTTACCGGCCCGAGGGTCAGGTTCTCGAGAACGGTCAGATGAGGAAACAGGTTGAACTGCTGAAACACCATGCCGACCTTGGCGCGGATCTTGTTCAGGCTGTCCCTGCTGTCGTTGAGCTCGATATCGTCGACGATGATCGATCCGTCCTGGTGTTTCTCCAGCCGGTTGATACAGCGGATAAGGGTGGACTTGCCGGACCCCGATGGTCCGCAGACCACCACCCGCTCGCCCAGCGCAACGTCGAGTGACACATCCTTTAGTGCCTGAAACGCGCCGAAATACTTGGATACGTTCGAGATTCGGATGACCTTGCCGGTCTCACTATCCTGCATTTCCCCTCCCTGGAGCCGCCCGGGAACTTGACCATGTTGTTGCGCTCCATGCAACAAATTTAGTTTCTTGCAATTCCGCTGTGGCCACGCGATGATACGGTTACAGCTGACTCAGGGAGGGTATCTATGCGTTTGATAGGAATCGTTCTGGCTGCGCTGGTGATGGTCGCGGGGACCACTCAGGCAAGTGCGCAGTCGGCGCTCAAGGACATTCTCAACAATGGCGTGCTCAAGGTTGGCACGACCGGTGACTGGAACCCGATGACCATGAAGGATCCTGCCACGAACACCTACAAGGGTTACGACATCGACGTCATGACCGAACTGGCAAAGGACCTCGACGTCAAGCTCGAGTTCGTGCCGGCGGACTGGAAGACGCTGGTGAGCGGCGTCACGTCGGGCAAGTACCACATGACCGGCTCGGCCTCGATCTCGCCTGCCCGTGCCAAGGCGGCCGGCTATTCGAGCAGCTATTTCTCGCTGGCCACCGTACCGCTGATCCTCAAGAAGAACGGCGACAAGTTCAAGGACTGGGCCGACCTCGACAAGCCGGACGTGGTCGTTGCGGCAACGCTTGGCACAACACAGGAAAAGCAGGTCAAACAGTTCTTCCCGAACGCCAAGCACAACATCGTGGAAGCACCGGCCCGCGACTTCCAGGAAGTGCTTGCCGGCCGGGCCGCGGCCCACATCACGTCCAATGTTGAAGCCAACAAGCTGGTGGAGAAGTACCCGCAGATGATGATCGTTCCGGTCTCCGCGCCGAAGGCGCCGACCCCGATCGCCATGCTGCTGCCGCAAGGCGACCAGGTGTGGATCAACTACGTGAACACTTGGATCGCGCTGAAGCGGGAGCGCGGCTTCTTCGACACACTCGGCAAGAAGTGGAAGCTGCTCAACTGATCCGGAGATGACAGCGGGGCGCTTCGGCGCCCCGTTTTCTTTGCCATGCTCACGGTCTACGCCATACCCGTCAGCCTCTACTGCGCGAAGCTGCGCATATTGCTGCGCTACAAAGATCTCGACTGGAACGAGGTTCCGCCGCCCGGCGGATACGGGTCGGACGAGTACAAGCGGACCGTGCCCTCGGGCAACCTGCCCGCGCTAGTCGATGGCGATCTGCTGATCGCCGACAGCGAAGCGATCGCTGAATATCTCAACGAGAAGCATCCCGAACCGCCCATGCTGCCCTCCGATACGGTGGAGCGGGCGAAAGTGCGTGAGCGTTCACGGTTCCACGACACACGGCTGGAGCCGGAGGTGCGCAAACTGTTTCCGCATATGGCTGATTCCGAGCGGGACGAGACGGTCTTCGCGAAGCAGTCGGTCGCAATTTCGGCGCGGCTCGCTCACCTCGGCAACATGCTCGAGGCGGCCCCGCCAATGGCGGATCACGGGCTGACACTGGCCGAATGCGGGTATCCGATCACTTTCGCATGGATCGATGGCCTGACGCCCAAGCTCGGACTGGAGATCACATGGCCTGAAGCCGTGACTGCCTACAGGACCAGCCTGGAGGAGCACGACGCGATCGCGGCCGAACTCGCCGAATACGGGCCGAGGTTGAAAGAATGGCTGACCTACCACGCGGAGGGGTAAGGCTGCAGCTCGCCACATGGCGGGAGATCGACACCTACCTCCAGTCCTCGGACGGCATTATCGTCCCCTTCGGGTCGACCGAACAGCACGGGCCCATGGGCCTGATCGGCACCGACGCACTCTGCGCCGAAGCCATCGCTGAAGGTGCGGCCAAGCGGGCCGGTGCCCTGGTTGCCCCGGCGCTTGCCTATACACCGGCTCCCTTCAACACGGCCTTTCCGGGAACTGTCTCGTTGTCGCCGACAGTGTTTGAAGCCATGGCCGGAGAGATCTTCGAAGGCCTGGTCAAGCAGGGATTCCGGCATGTCTACGTCCTCAACGGCCACGGCGCCAATCTGGATCCGCTGAGTCGGGTCGCGGACGATATCGGCGGCAAACGTGTCCTGATCCGGAGTTGGTGGGACTTCGACGCAGTCAACCGATTGCGCAAGGACCTTTACGGCGAGTGGGAAGGCATGCATGCGACGCCATCAGAGGTGGCCATCACGCAGGCGGCCCACCGGATCGTGGAACCGTCCGCCGAGGCCCAGACACCTCCCGAAGCCCTTTCGCCGGAGTACATTGCCGAACATGCAGGCGACCGGCACGGACCGCCGGACGAGCATCGCGCGCGGTTCCCGGACGGCCGGGTCGGATCGCACTCGGCGCTGGCCAAGCCGGAACACGGGCGCGCCCTGCTCGAGGCGGCGGAAATTGCGGTCGCCGAAGACTACGCCGCATTCGTCGGCGGCAGCGGCTGCTGACGCCGGGTGTTCGTTCGCGGTGCAAGCAGGTACTCTTGAGCGTTGGAATTAGGCTTTGGCAATTCTTGGCCGCCGCTATGAAAAAGGTCCCGCCGCAAGACGCTGTCTCTGATGCCGTTGAGCACGCCGCAGACAACACGGTCGATCCGTTCGACCGGGACTTCTCAACGCCCGAAGCGCAGGGCGTCGATTCCCGCGGACTGATCCGGGCCATTCGTCGCGTCAGGGATGAACCCGTCAACCTGCACAGCCTGATCATGATCCGCAACGGCCGCGTGATCATGGAGTTGTACTTGCCGCCATATGACAGGGACACCCTTCACAATGTGAAGTCGGTCACCAAGAGCATCATGTCCGCGCTGGTCGGCATTGCCCTCAAGGAAGGCATCCTGGACAATCTCGACCGGGCCGTTCTGGATTACTTTCCGGAATACGTCACCGGCGACATGGACCGGCGCACGGCCGCGATCACATTGCGACACCTCCTGACCATGACGTCGGGGCTGGACCTGGACGAAAACGGCCCGATCATGAATGGCATTTTCGCCAGCGACGACTGGATAGGTGCAACCTTCGCACGGCCAATGTCGGAGGATCCCGGCAGACGCTTCCTGTATTGCACCGCGCTGACCCACGTAATGTCGGGCGTATTGAGCCGGGCCGGCGGAAAAAGCCTGCTTGAGCTCTGCGACCAATACATCTTCGGTCCTCTCGGCATCAACGGCGTCCAATGGCGGCAGGATCCGCACGGTCACTACTTCGGCGGTTCCGAACTCTTCATGAGCCCACGGGACATGGCGAAAATCGGACAGTTGTTCCTCAACCGGGGGCAATGGAACGGCAAACAGGTCGTGCCGGCTGAATGGGTGCGCGAGTCAACTCGGGACAACATGACCGGAATCGAGGCGGACGATGGCTATGGCTACTGGTGGTTGCGAATTCCCCTTGATGAGAGCGGCTACAGGGCCGCCGGCTGGGGCGGCCAACGGATATGCGTCTTCCCTCGCTGGAACATGGTTGTTGTTGCAACTTCATCGGATCCGGACGGACTGACCAAGCTGTTCGAAGCCCTCGATACCTCTTCCATCGGGCACGCCCCCCTGGCGCCCAACCCGTCCGCCCAGCGGGACCTCGAGGCCCTCGTTGCGGATATTGAAGAGCCGGCACCGCAGCCGGTTCCCGATCTTCCCGGCCTTGCCACGGAAATCTCGGGGCACGTGTACACGCTGGAAAGCACAGACGGGCCGCTCCCATACGAGAATATCGCATTCGACTTCACAGGTCCGGACGGCGCCGGGATAACTCTTGGTACCGATGAAGGTACCTACCGCCTCGCCGTCGGACTCGATGGTTTGTATAGTGTGTCGCCGACCGGAAACTTCGGCAGAATGCCACATGACAACCACATCGCAATTCGGGGAAAATGGACCGGCGAACAGTCGCTTGCGATGGATTGGCTGGAAATCGGCGACCCCAACCTCGTGCGTCTGAACATCCGATTTTCCCGAAATCGAATTGATCTGTCGGCACATATCGAGCCAGACGGTACGCAATTGTCATTGAGCGGAACCAGATCTCCGACATAGTGATGCGGCTCAGTCCGGTAGCGAGGAGAACAGCATGGCGGTTAAGAGGATCGTCGCGAACATCGGAACCGACGACGTTGCACGTGCGAGATCGTTCTACGGTGAGATCCTGGAGATGGACGTCGCAATGGATCTCGGGTGGATTATCACCTTCGCGACTGATGCGCAGACCACACCCCAATTGAGCGTCGCGACGGAAGGCGGTTCAGGAACACCGGTTCCGGACCTGTCGATCGAGGTCGACAACTTCGACGAAGTTTATGAGCGTGTCGTCGCCGCGGGCATTTCCGTCGAATACGGTCCGGCAACCGAACCCTGGGGCGTCAAGCGCTTCTACGCCCGCGACCCGTTCGGCCGCCTGCTCAACATCCTCACGCATGTTTGAGTTCTGCCAGCCAACTGCGGCTCATGTTGCCTGTCCAGCCACCGCAAACAGGATGTCCCGGGTTGCCTCGTCTGCCGGGAACAAGAGTTCGACCTTGAGGTCGGCGAGCGCGATATCCTCGGCCGTTCCGAACTGGGCGATGGTCGAAAACAGCGACAGGGACAATCCGCCGGCCCGATAGCGCGCCGGAATCACGGCGGGCAGAACGCCTGTGTCTTCCTGTCCGTTTTCCTCCATAGCTTCCGTAAGCGCCTCCGCGGCCTTGTCCAGAATGTCATCGCCGCCGAGATGCGCGCTTTCCGTGCGCAGGCGCGCAGCCACATGGCGGGCCACTTCCGGCCAATTGAGAACCGATGAGCGCACGGCGTCGGATTGTGTGAAAGCGTCGAGCAGGCTGTCGCCGACAGTGAGCCCGAGCCCTGAGAACAGCATCGCAGCGGACTTGTTCAGTCTGACAAGCACCCAGTGCCGGTCGAGCGCCATCGCCGGAAACGGGTCGTGGCGTTCCAGTGTCCAGTCGACAGCGGCCCGCACATGCGCCATGTCGTCGCCGTCCAGATCCCTCGTCCGGTAAGCCGGTGCAAAACCGGCCGCATTGAGCAATGTGTTTCTCGCGCCGCGCGGCATTTCAAGTGTCTCGGACAACCTCAGGATCATGGACCGGCTGGGCTTCGCGCGCCCGGTTTCGAGGAACGAGATATGCCTCGCCGATACGTCCGCAGCGAGGGCCAGGTCAAGCTGGCTCATGCGGCGCTGCGCGCGCCAGTCCTTCAGAACACCGCCAAATGTGCTGTCCATGTCGTGTAAATCCCGTCTGTCTTGCACCGCCATTCTAGACGATGCGCAACCTGTTTCACTTACCTCCGAGGTAATTGCCGGTTGTCGGAAGGCCGCGCTACCTGTTGCGCCACGTCACATCTGAAGGAGTAGAGACATGGCCAACCAGACAACCCTCACCTGGCTGAAGATACTGGCAGGAGTCGTCATTTTCGTCGGCGTTTATGTCGCTCTCGCGGCCCATCCGGCGACAGCGGGACTTGTTGCTCCGGTCGTCGACATGATCGTCTGGCCGATCAACGGTGCTGAAACGTTCGCTGCGTCCGAAGCCCGGCTGATCTCCGCGATCGGAGGCGGCGTCATGGCCGGATGGGGCGTGCTTCTGTGGCTCGTCGCGACCCGGCTCTATCTCAGGGAACCCGCCCTCGCAAAGTCGATGATCCTCTGGAGCATCGGCGTGTGGTTCGTCATCGACAGCATCGGCTCGGTCGCCGCTGGCGCGCCGTTGAATGTGCTCCTGAACCTGACCTTCCCGATCGCCTTTGCGGCCGCATTCCTGCCGTCACGTCAGACAGCGAACGCGTGAACCACTCTCAATGCTGCGCCGGAGACCGGGCATCTCAAATTCGGTTTTCGGCGCGGCCCCTCCGTCGAATTATCCGTGCCAGGGCATCAATGGCGACCAATGCAATCAGCGTCGCTGACAGGAAGGCGCAACCCTCAAGTCCGTAAGTCTCGAAGACCGGACGAAATCCGGTTGTTCCGGCAAAGACGCACAGGTATGTGACCGCGCTGTAGAGGCCCATGATCGCGCCGCGTTGCGCAGGATCGAGCGCGGCAAGGCGTCCGACGACGATGTTGAGGCCAACATGATTTGCAAACCCCCACAGGAAGCACACTGCAATAACCAGACTGAACACCTCTGAGCTCAATCCGATTGCGAGGTAAACCAGCGCGAGTACGGAAAATGCAATAGGCGCGACATGATCGGATCCATATCTGTCGATCTTGCCGTCAAAGACAACGGCAGCCCCGAAGCCTATGCCGTACGAAAGCGGTACGAGCCCCGCGGCCGCGGTGGAAAATCCAAGCACGCCTTCGACATGAGCACCGAAATACGCATAGAGACCATAGAACGCGACCATCTTGGCCACGCAGATGGCAAGAACCCGTGTGATGCCCGGCACCTTCAGCGCGGTGACCGGCGACGTCGCAACACCTCCGTTTGCACTTCTTCCCCACCCGACCGTCCGGGAAATGCAGACAGCCACCAGAACTGCAGAACCCGTGAGTGCGGCAAATACGCCGCGCCAATGAACGATGTCCGCAAGGAGTGCCGACAGGCTCACTCCGGCGACCAGACTCAGCGTCCAGCCCGTTAGGACAAGTCCCAGAACCTCACTTTCACGCCCTTTCGGCGCAATCTGCGCAGAGAGCGAGTAGATGGCGGGCAGAGCGGCTCCGGCAGCAAGTCCTGCCAGGGTCTGGGAGAGTGAAACCATCCATAGTTCCGGGGCAGCCGTACTCAACACAAGCGCAAGCGCGAGCACGATCATCGCCCGCAGAAGAGAGCGTTCCGCTCCGATGCGGTCAGCCATCGGAGCGAAGACCAGTGCACTGAAGGCCGTTCCAAGCCCGTAGGCCGCAGCCGCGAACATGACATCCGCGGCTTCGCTGCCGGGAAACGATGTGGCGACGGCGCCGGCGATCGGGCTCAGAACCAGTGAATTGGAACCGATAATGGCGATGGACGCTGTGAGCAGAAGGACGGGCCGGGAAAGCATGGATACTGGCTTTTTTCTCATTCTGATATTACACCTATATGCAGAATTATCTTCTGTATAGAGGCCAACATGCCGAATGAAGAAAAACGAGATCAGGTTCGAAACACAAGCCCACGTAGCCGGACACTCGACGCGATCGACCGAAGAATATTAGGTGAACTGGCCCGCGACGCCGACCTGAGTTACGCCGATCTGGGCGACCGCGTGGGACTATCCCCACCGGCAACTCACGAGCGGGTCAAGCGCCTGAAGGCTTCTGGTCGCATCCGGGGAACGGTCGCCATGCTGGATAGTACGGCGACAGGCAAGCCGCTGCTCGCTTTCATCCATGTCGATACGGCGGGCTGGGGCAAAACCAAGGAACTTATGGATTTGAGCGACCTGCCGGAGGTTGAGGAAATCCATTCGGTCACCGGGGACACCTGCATGCTCATCAAGGCGCGGTTCGAGAACAGTCAGGCGCTCGAAGGCCTGCTGGCTCGCCTTTACGACATGCCGAGCGTCAAGGGCACGCGGACCTATGTCGTGCTGTCGACATACCTCGAACGCACCTCCCAGGCAGGCATCAGCGAGGAACTGCTTGTGTCGACACACCCCTGATCACTTTGCCCCTGACCAACCTGACACGACGCGACGTTGCTCCGGGCCCTGCGCGGTGATACCGTGCGCTAGCCGTCAAGGCGGCATCCGGGTCCGCGGAAAGCGTTACGCACCTTGCTTACAGCACATCGACTTTCGGTTTTTCTCCGATTGCCCAAGCAGCGGACCATTGGGCCAGATCAAGAGGAAAGCCGATGACCACCGACATCACCAGACTGCGTGCCGCTGCCAAGCAGCTCAAGAAGGCCTTTGCCGCAGGAGACCCGGAAGCCTTGCGGCGTCTGCACGCCGTCGTCCCCGATAAGCACCAGCCAAAACACGCTGACTTTCTGCACGTGATCGCGCGCGAAAACGGCCACGAGAGCTGGCCCAAGCTCAAATTCGCGCTCGAATCCGGAACCATGACCCGCGACCAGCGCGCCGAACGGCTAAAGATCGCGCTTTATTTCGGTCAGCCCTGGGTCGCCGAAAAGCTGTTGAAGGACGATCCTTCTCTTGCCTCTCACAATCTAGGCCTTGGGATCGCGCTCTATGACGTGCAGGCGGTCGAAGCGGCACTCGCCGATCCGGCGAAGGCCACCGAGAAAATCGGTATCCGCTCGCCCATCCTGCACCTCGCCTATTCCAAGCATATTCACACAGCACCTGAGAAACGCGGCGACATGCTCCGGATCGCTGAACTTTTGTTGGCGAACGGCGCCGACGTCGACGACGCCTATCCGTACCAGCCCGGCTCCGAGCACGAGATTTCCGCACTCTACGGCGCACTCGGTCACGCCAACAATCTGGCACTGGCCGAATGGCTGCTCGAGCATGGCGCGACGCCGGACGATAACGAGAGCCTCTATCACGCCACCGAGCTTGGCCACCACGACGGCCTGAAGCTGCTGATGAAACACGGTGTGAAAACCGAGGGGACGAATGCGCTTCTCCGTGCGCTTGACTTCGAAGACCTGGAGGCGGTGCGGCTCCTGCTCGACTACGGTGCAGACCCGCACGAGAAGGTTCCGGATCACCCGAGCGGCGAGCCGGTGCCGACGCTGCCGGCGCTGCACCAGGCCGCACGGCGCGGACGCTCCGGCGACGCCGCACGGCTGCTGATTGAGTACGGGGCGGATCCGGCCGCCGTCTGGAACAGCCACACCGCCTACGGGTTAGCCCGCATCTACGGCAATGACTCATTTGCCAACGCGCTTGAGGACATGGGCCACGCGTCGCAACTGACACCTGTCGAGGCTGCTCTGGCGGAATGCGCGGAAGGACGTGTTCCGGCAGAACCGGTCAATCGGTCAGATCTCAGTGACGAAGCAAACCGTCTCCTGAACAGGCTTGCTGCAGAACCGGGCGCGACCGATCACATCAAGGCTCTCGTTGGTACCGGTCTCGACCCCAATACAAAGGAAGAAATGGGCATGTCGCCCCTGCACATCGCAGGATGGGAAGGCGTCCCGGAAACCGTTGCCTACCTCCTGACGCTCTCGCCCGACCTTGAGTACGAAAACGATTACGGCGGGGACGCGCTCGGCACAGTGATCCACGGCGCCGAGTTTTGCCCGAACAGGGCGGACCGCGACCACATCACTTGCGCCAGATTTCTGCTTGAGGCCGGCGCCGAGCTCCGACAGCGCGAAATCGACGAGTGCGGCAGCGAGTCGATGGCGGCCTTCCTTGAAGACTGGCAAAGCGAAAACGCCGGAGACGCGGGCAAGGCGTGAGTAACGACAGGCAATATGACGCCGTCATCTTCGACCTGCTGACGGCGCTGATCGATTCCTGGTCGCTGTGGAACAGCGTTGCCGGATCGGAAAAGGCCGGGCTCAGGTGGCGCAAGGCCTATCTGGAGCTGACTTACGGGGCCGGTGTTTACCGGCCCTACGAAGCGATCGTGGCGGAAGCCGCCACGGTCGCAGGACTGCCGAACGGGATGGCCAAGGACCTCGCGACGCGTTGGGAGGAATTGGTTCCCTGGCCGGAGGTTCGTCCCGTCCTCGATCAGTTGGCGGAATCGGTTCCTCTTGCGGTCGTCACGAACTGTTCCGCGCGTCTTGGGCGCGCCGCGGCCGAGAGTGTTTTCGACCGGTTCAGTTCCATCGTCACGGCAGAGGCGGCCGGCTTCTACAAACCCCGGCCTGAGCCTTACGTCATGGCCATCGAAGCCCTGCGCATCCCAGCGGAACGGATCCTCTTTGTGGCCGGTTCCGCCGCCGACGTTCCGGGCGCTTCAGCGGCAGGCATGCCGGTCTACTGGCACAATCGGATTGGGCTTGCGCCAAATGACGAGGAGTCGGTGACCTACCTTGAAAACACGCTCGAACGGCTGCCGGAGATAGTGGCCGGAAGGTAGCGACAAAGATCTACGCGTGCGGTGCGTTCGGCTACCTCCCGAACGTACCGTACCGCTCCTCGCGCATGAAATTCAGCGGTTCGTCATCCGCCGATTGTGCGGCCTGAAAGGCCGGCCGCGCGGATATGCGTCCGTAATAGGCTTCGAGATTCGGATAATTGCCGAGGGAGGTGAAGTACTTGCTGTGAAAAACCGAGAAGCCCATTGAGGTGTCGGCGGCGGAGAAACCCGACTTGAGCATGCAGTCCCGGTCAGCCAGCGATTGATCCAGCACCTCAAGGCACTTTTCAAGGCGACGGGTCTCGAGTTTCTGGACCAGAGGCGAGCGCTGCGCCTCGTCCTCGATGATCACGTATTGCTGCGTCAGCGTCGCTGCATGAACCTCAACCGTTTCGGCAAAAGCGATCCATTGCAGCCATTCGGCCCGTTCCGGATGGCCGACCGGGCGACCGAGCGTGCCGTCGTCGTAGGTCTCGCACAGGTATTGGCAGATGGCACCGGTCTCGAAAAGCGACAGGTCGCCGTCGACAAGACACGGCACGCGGCCCAGCGGGTGAACGGCAAGATATTCGGGCGCGCGCAATTCGCGCCCGAACGGCAGAATGCGGAGGTCGAAATCGAGTCCCAGTTCGCCCAAGAGCCAGAGCGTGCGCATCGAGCGGGTCTGATGACAGTGATAAAGTGTGATCCCCATTGACGTTCTCTCCAAAAATAGGACCCGGCATGCCAGCAACGGACCCTGGCGCACTGTGTCGAGTGCTCCCCTTTCCGCCGGTCATATTGTGAATCGCCAGTGGTCGCGACCTGTGCAAGATTATGCTGGAATCGTGCCGATCTGTGACGCCATTTTCAACGTATAACGCTGCAGGTCCGGCTGATACCGGCAATAACAAAAAGGGACGACATGAAGCGTCCGCACCCACCGGTTCGATTTTGCGGGACGGTGACTGTCGAGGCGACAGCGTGACTTAATGTCGAACCGATGAGAGTGAGCGCCATGAGTTTTCTGCGGACCCGACCATCCCGCAAACCAGCAACGCGGGTCGAACAGATTCGAACGTTCACAATAGCCCGCGCCGTGATCACTCTGCTCGCCGCGTCGGCAATTGCGCTGACCATCGGGATGGGATCCGTCCGGGCCGCCGAGGTTGCTTCACCGCAGCAGACGCGGACAGCGATCGAACAGTACCTTACGGGAAGCGAGCGCCTGCCGCTGACCATCGAACGGGTGCGCAGCGTCTTAAAGCGCCACTACATCGAGTCCCAGGGCGACCTGCTCTGGGTCGGGACGCCCCGCCTGAATCAGCTCATCGACCGTGTCGCCGATGCCGGGATCGACGGTCTGAAACCGCAGGACTACGCGCCGGACTATCTGGTCAAACTCCGCGATGCCGCCAGACTGGATCTGCCGAACCACGCCGCCTACACGGAACTGATGTTCAGCGCGTTCTTTCTGACTTATGCGGCGGATCTGAGGGTCGGCCGCTTCGTGCCCAGCAAGATCGACCCGGAACTGTTTCTGGACCGCAAGACCATCGACGGACCGTCGACGCTTGCCGCCCTCGCCCGTTTCGAGAGCGTAGAGAAATTCGTCGCCGCCTTTGAACCAAGACGCCAGGAGTATCGTGCCCTAAAGGCCATGCTTGCTTATTTCCGGCGTCTGCAGCAGTCGGGCGGATGGCCGACAGTGGAGCCGGGCGAAGTGCTGAAACCCGGCATGGACGACCCCCGCGTCGCCCAGGTTCGCGGCCGGCTGCAGGCGTCCGGCGCGCTGCGGGCATCGGATACGAGTTCAACGGTCTACGATGACTCGCTCGTGCAGGCGATCGAGCATTTCCAGAGACGGCACGGCCTTGATGCGGACGGCGTTATCGGCAAGCGGACACTGATCGCGCTTAACGTGCCGGTCGAGGACAGGATCAACCAGATCGTCGCCAATATGGAACGCTGGCGCTGGATGCCGGAGGATTTGGGCGACGACTATATCATGGTCAATATCGCCGGCTTCGAACTCCGGCGGTTCAGTCCGGACAGGCCCGTGCGTCGCATGAAGGTGGTGGTCGGCAAGACCTATCACCGGACACCGGTGTTCAGCGACCGAATCCGATATCTCGAGTTCAACCCGACCTGGACGGTGCCCTATTCCATCGCGACCAAGGAAATGCTTCCCATTTTGCGCAGGGATCCGGGACATTACGCCAGCAAGGGGTTCGATCTGCTCCAGCGCGGCCAGCCCGTCCCGTGGTCAGGCATTGACTGGTCTCGGTATACGTCCGGCAACTTCCCTTACATGTTCCGGCAGCGGCCCGGCGAAACCAATGCGCTTGGCCGCGTTAAGTTCATGTTTCCCAACAAGCACAACGTCTATCTGCATGACACGCCGTCGCGCAGCGGATTCTCGAAGAGCTTCCGCGCGCTCAGTCACGGCTGCGTGCGCTTGAGCGAGCCGATCAAGTTCGCCGCCGAGGTGCTGGCGACCAAGAAAGGCTGGTCGCGCGACAGAATCGACGCCGTGCTGGCATCGCGCGAGACCACCCGTGTCAATCTGGACAAGCCCCTTCCCGTGCATCTCGTCTATGCCACCGCATGGCTTGAAGAGAACGGCACCGTTCACTTTCGCGCGGATGTCTACGGCCGCGACAAGAAGCTCTATCGCGCCCTATTCGCAAAGCACACGCCTTGATCGCCTGAAGACTGCCCTCAACAGAGGTCCATTTTTCCGGTAAGCCTTCCTTCCCTGAAGGCGAGCGAGGTGACCGGCGTGCCCAACAACAACGGCAACAGAGACGAGACGACGAGAAAGAGCTGGGACGCAAATGCCGCGCTGTGGGTCGACGCCGTGCGCGAAAGGCGGATTCAGAGCCGGAACACCGGGACCGACGAAGCGATCGTCGAGGCCGTCCGAAGGCTCGGCGCTCAGCGTGTTCTCGATGTCGGTTGCGGCGAGGGTTGGCTGGTGCGCCGGCTGGCCGCGGATATCGGCTGCAAGGCGACCGGGGTCGATGGCAGCGCCGATCTTATCGCGGCGGCGCGCGACGAAGATGAGACCGGCACTTATCATCACCTGACCTACGACGAGATCATTGCCGAACCCGCGGCGCTTGGCGGACCGTTTGACGCGGTGGTCTGCAACTTCGCCCTGCTCGGTCAGGACATCGGTGCGTTGCTGAAAGCACTTGCCGGACAGCTGGGATCGGAGGGCAGTCTGGTCATTCAGACGCTTCATCCCTGTTTCGTGCACGGCGACTACGCTTACACCGACGGCTGGCGGTCGGAGACCTTCGCGAGTCTCGCCACGGGCGACTGGCAGCCCATGCCCTGGTACTTCCGCACGCTCGGATCCTGGACCATGACTCTAAATTCCGCCGGTCTCCTCATCCGTCTCTGCGAAGAACCTGCGGACCCGGAAAGTGGCGAACCCCTGTCTCTTCTTTGGGAATGCGTCCCGGCATAGATCGCGCCGGGCATCAGGCCGCCTTTCTCATCAGCGACGAAAGATACGAGTTCCGCGCCAGGAGAAAAGTCCACAGCCTGTCATCGTAGTCCCGCGATGCGGCGCCGGCGACCGAGGGACGTTCGGAGAGCGCTGCGCGCCATGCGCCAACCTTAGGCTTGCCCGAGAGAACGCCGAAATCGGCGATGCGATCAAAACTGTCGAAATAGCGGAACACAGGACCGAACGCGGCATCGACCAGCGAGAACGTCTCTCCGGCGAAATACGGCCCGTTACCCAGGCGGTCTTCCAGGCGGGCGAACTTGCTCTCCAGTGCTTTCGCCTTTGCATTCAGCCCGTCCGCGTCCACAGCGGCGTAGAACCCCCAGATGTCAGCCAGGACGGACGATCCGAACTCAATCCAGGACCGGTGCTCCGCACGGTCGAGCGGATGCGCGGGATGCAGCGGACCGGGTTGTGTCTCCTCCAGATATTCCAGGATCACCGCAGACTCGAAGACCGCTGTCTTACCGACCTTCAGGACTGGTGTCTTGCCCAGCGGCGAGAGCTCCAGGAACCAGTCCGGCTTGTTCGCAAGATCGACGTCGATGCGCTCAAACGGGACATCCTTCTCGGTGAGAGAGATGACCGCGCGCTGGACGTAGGGGCAGAGGTGGTGACTGATGAGGGTAAGGGTCTGTGACATCTTCGGACTCCTAGAAGAAAGTGAATCTACATGCGTTTGCATTAAAATATATGCGACTGCATGCAAATGTCAAACTTGATGCATTTGCATGAATGTGTATGTTCAAGAGAATGTCGACTGAAAAACAAGACCCTGCTGCCCTGGCGTGGGCGCGTATGTTGCGCGCACACAAGAAGGCGCTCTCGGTCATCGAAGGCGATCTGAAGGACGCCGGACTGCCGCCGCTGGCCTGGTACGACGTGCTGCTCGAGCTCGACCGCGCGGGGGATGGCGGCATGCGGCCGTTCGAACTGGAGCGCGAACTCGTGCTGCCGCAATACGGTCTCTCGCGTCTGCTTGACCGGATCGAGAAAGCCGGCTATATCGAGCGCCGCCCTTGCGAACAGGACGGCCGAGGCCATGAGCTTGCCATCACCAAGGCAGGCCGCGACATCCGGCGGCGGATGTGGACGGCCTATTCAAAGGCCATCGACAAGGCGGTCGGGGCGCACCTGTCAGAGTCAGAGGCGACGCGGCTCGCCAGGCTTCTCGGCAAACTTCTCTAGATCTGCCGAGCTCCGTTGGCGAAGACCTGCGTCCATTCGAGAATACGAACCGTCTTGCGCAGGCCGGTCGGCCAGAACGGATCTTCTTCGACCAGCGCTCGCACGGCATCATGATCATCGGCCTGAACGATCCACAGACCTCCTGCCCCTTCACCACTCTCGGCATCCTTCAGTGGCCCCGCAGCCTGTACCGCACCGGCATTGCGCTCGAGAAACGCAAGATGATCCCGCATGTAGCGTGTCCGCATTTCAGCCAACTCGGCATTGTCTTCAAAAAGAACGGCAAACATCATCGGCTTGAACTCCCTGGTGCTGATTGACCGGGACAACCTTGCGCCTGCATTATTGACTCATAAATGCCTATTCTTGCCGTACCGAGTTGCAAAAATGCAGGATCCTGACTGGAATGACCTGAAATACGTGCTGGCCGTGTTCCGGACAGGAACGCTGGCGGGGGCCGCCCGCAGCCTCGGTGTGAACGAGACCACTGTTGCGCGGCGCATCGCCCGGGCCGATGAACGGATTGGCACACGGCTGTTTGACCGCACCGCCGGCCAATTGCGCCCGACCACGGAGGGGTTTGCCGTTATCGAGGGAGCAGAACGGGTCGAACGTGAAATTCAGGCGGCGGTCTCAACGGTCTCCGGACGGGACGCCCGGGTCGCCGGCACAGTCCGCATCACGGCGGTCCCGCTGATCGTCAACAGGATCCTGGTCCCCGCACTCCGACCTCTGCTCGACATGCATCCCGACCTTCGTATCGAACTGATCGCCGAGCCGCGGGATCTCAGCCTGACCAAACGTCAGGCCGACATCGCGATCCGTCTGGCACGTCCGGGCAAGGAACTTGGCGTGCTGACGCGGCGGCTGGGAGATTTAGCTTATGCCGTCTACGGTCCCGCCGGCACTCCGGTCGACGCCCTGCCCTGGATCACCTACGAAGACGGCATGGCGCACCTGCCTCAGAACCGGTGGATGGCCGAAAGGCGGGGAGAGACAGCGGCGCCCATCGGCACGAACGATGCCGAAACAATCATCGAGAGCGTCAGGGCCGGACTCGGGAAATCGCTGCTGCCGATTGTTGTCGGAGAACGGGAGCCCGATCTGGCGCGTCTGGACAGTGGAGAGGTACCGCTGTCACGAGAGATCTGGATCATGTTTCATCCGGATTTGCGCGGGCTCAAACGCATCGAAACAACGATGAACTGGCTGGAAGAAACGATCGCAAGTATGTGAAAGATCCAGCACACGAGTGAGATTCAAAGTCCAACCGCCGTGTGTGGGCCAAAGCGCTTCTGAAGCATGTTCGCGGACGGTAATTACTTTCGGTCCGATGCCACTATTCGTCCGGCCTCGCGTATGTCGAGAAGTTGAGCACGAGTGGCTTTGCGGGGTCTTTTAATCGAAGCAAGGGACGCGCATTCCTGAGTCTTTCGCCAGAACCGGCAACACTTTGTTCCAGGGAACCCCGATGACCATTCAACAGCGCTCCAACGAAGGGCGGGCCGGCGGGTGTTCCCTCACGATCTGAGGTCTTCTGGGCGACCACCCGGAAATGGACATCGAAACTCGCAGCGAATCCCTCATCACCGAAAATCGGCTCTATGAAGAATTCGCCGGCATCCCCGGCGTCATACTCGGTCGGGCAATGCAGACCGATCGCCGAGAGATCATAGCGCGGCGGCGCTTGCGTGATCTGACACGCGAGTTGGCCGGTCAAAACACTTGAGGGCGCGCGCGGATCGCCAGGCTCGATGCCGACGATCAATTTGACGGCGACCGTCGCGAATTCCTGCTTTGCCTTGTTCGACAGATGCGCCTTGCTCAAACCACTCGGATGATTGGTTTGAATCACCAGCCGGATGGCCTTTACAGGCAGCGTTTCGGCAAATGAGACATTGAAATCTTCGTCTTCGACGTAGAGATCGAATTCGAACGCCCCCAGATGGCCGGTCGACGGTCTGAGATGCATAAATGTTTCCGTGTATGCGTTCGCAGCCGACATTGGCAGCTGAAATGTTGAAACGCCGATTACGAGGGTCACAAGACCCGGAATCAAGCGTCCGGTTCTCAAGCCGAACCAATGCATGGCTGTCTCCTCCCCCGCTTTGCCGATCAGGCACCCGTCTGTCTTTGCCGCAGTGTCTTACTCTTGGCTTAATCTACCCGTTTCCACTTCAGCCGATCGTGATCCCAGACAAACTTCGGGGGGTCTTTCGGATCGACCCCCGTCCCGCTGACCGGTTTGAATTCTATGGCCTCCGGATCCCACTTGAATTTGGACCACCTACCAGTTGCGCTGTGGATCGAAGCTCTGTGCACGGCATCGCCTTCGGCCGTAAATGTCGTCACTTCGCTGCTGACCGCTCCGGATTTTGCAAAATCATGGACGATCATTCGCGCCGTTTCCCCATTGTCGTGGAACCTGTCGCTGATCCTTATCTGCAGCAGTTCTCGAGAGGCTCTGTCGACGATCCTCGTGTGCATCGTCATGCCGGCCTCGTTTCTGAGTTCCTCGTAAACCTTGTCGCGGATCGTAAATCTGACGAGGCTGTTGCCGCCGGCAAGCCGTATGACGCTGAATTTGTTTCTATCCGTTCTTGAATTCCGGTCGGCGTCTTCGACAATCAAATCCGTGAAATAGTCTTCCGGCGCAGTTTCCGATTCGGCACGCGGTGCCGATTGGCTGCTTTCATCACAGAACGCGGGGCCGGATTGCAGCAACAGGGTTGTTGCGAAAGCGCCAAGACAAAACAAGCCTGACATTATCAGCGTCTGACAGGCTGGCTTTCCCCGCGCGCACCGGGTCGATAGGCCGCGCCGTCCTGACGAAAGCTTCAAATGAATATGCCCCAAGTTTCTCGATCTCCCTTGAGCGGTCATGTCGACGGCAGAACAATGCTACCGTAACCTCCCGTTGTCCCTTCACAAATTACCGAAGCGAAGTTCAAGGGCAGCAGCGAATGCCACATAAGATCGGACGATGAGCAACATCATCACGACGAAGGTCGCCCAGGAGATCGTTTCCCACGAGGCGATCGTGCGTGAGGCTTACCTCGACAGCGTGGATGTCTGGACCTGGAGTGTTGGCATTACCGACTCATCCGGTCACGCGGTTCATCCCCGTTACCTCGACAACCCGCAGACCGTGCGCCGCTGCCTCGAAGTGTTCCTTTCGGTGCTGGACGACAAATACAAGCCGGACGTCGACGAGGCGTTTTCCGGGCACCCGCTTACAGAGGAGCAGTTCGCGGCAGCGCTGTCGTTCCACTACAACACAGGCGGCATCGCCCAGGCGGCCTGGGCGAAGGAATGGAAAGAAGGCGATTTCGCAGAGGCACGCGAAAGCTTCATGAACTGGCGCAGACCGCCCGAAATCATCCCGCGGCGGGAGAAGGAGCGCGACCTGTTCTTCGACGGCACCTGGTCGAATGCCGGCACGGCTCTGGTGATTCCGGTACGCAAGCCGTCCTACAAACCCGACATTGCAGCAGCGCAGCATGAAGATATCGGCGCGGCGCTCGACGAACTGCTCGGCACGAACGCCTGATTGGTCGCCGCAGCATCCCGGAACCCGTTTACCATCCTCCGCCCGGCGTTCTTGTGCATTTCCTTACCGCCGCTATGCTGTTGCTTCGGGCAGGGAGTAAAGCCACGCGATGACAAACAGCAACGCTGCAGAGCCGAGGCACGGGTCAGCGCCCATGGTTATCGTGGACAACCTTCACAAGAGCTTCGGCGACCTCGAGGTTCTCAAAGGCGTGTCCCTGACCGCGCGCGAAGGCGACGTGATCACGCTCATAGGGGCCAGCGGATCCGGCAAGAGCACGTTTCTGCGCTGTATCAATCTTCTGGAATTGCCCTCGCAGGGCAGCATCACGGTCAACGGTGAAGCGGTGCGCTTCAAGCCGCCGGCGGGCGGCGTTCTGATGCCGGCCGACAAAAGACAGGTGGAACGGTTGCGCGCCCAGCTCGGCATGGTGTTCCAGAGCTTCAATCTCTGGGCTCATCTGACCGTGCTGCAAAACGTGATCGAGGGTCCGCTGCACGTCCTGAAGATTCCAAAGGCAGAAGCCCTGGAGAGGGCCGAACGCATCCTCAACCGCGTCGGCATGTGGGACAAGCGCGACCAGCATCCCGCATTCCTTTCCGGCGGCCAGCAGCAGCGCGCGGCGATCGCCCGGGCACTCGCGATGGAGCCGAAAGTCATGCTGTTCGACGAGCCCACCTCTGCGCTCGATCCGGAGCTGGTGGGCGAAGTCCTCAAGGTCATCCGGGGCCTGGCGGATGAAGGGCGCACCATGATTCTGGTGACGCACGAGATGAAATTCGCCCGCGAGGTCTCGAGCCACGTCATGTTTCTGCATCAGGGCGGTGTCGAGGAACAGGGCACGCCGGAGAAGGTTTTCCTTGACTCTGACAGCGAGCGTTGCAGGAATTTCGTCCAATCGGTGCACTAAGTCGTGCCGGTATAAAGATAAATCGTTGTGTCCACCCCTGAGGGAGTAAGAGGGAGTACGTTATGAAATCCGTGTTCAAACTGTTTTCGGCAGCGGCGGTCGCTGTTGCAATGAGCGCAACCGCCGCCGTCGCCGACATGAAGATCGGTGTGGCGGCAGAGCCCTACCCGCCGTTTGCCGAAAAGGGCGCTGACGGCAACTGGAAAGGCTGGGAAATCGAGATCAGCAAGGCGGTCTGCGCCGCCATGAACGAAAAGTGCGAAATCGTCGCCGTGGCCTGGGACGGCATTATTCCGGCCCTGCTCGCCAAGAAGTTCGACGTGATCATGGCTTCCATGTCGATCACTGACGAGCGCAAGAAGACGATCGACTTTTCCGACAAGTACTACAACACGCCGGCCGTGATCGTGGCGCCGAAGAACTCCAAGATCGACGGCACGCCCGACAGCGTCAAAGGCAAGATCGTCGGCGTCCAGGTCTCCACGACGCACGCCAACTATGCCGAAAAGCACTTCGAGAAGACGGCATCGAGCGTGAAGACCTACAGCACGTTCGACGAGCACAACCAGGACCTGGTTGCCGGCCGTGTCGACGCGGTCGTGGGCGACTCGCTCGCCATGCAGCCGTTCCTCAATAGCGATGCCGGGAAGTGCTGCGAAGTCAAAGGCGAGCTCAACGACATTGCGGTCTTCGGACCGGGCGTCGGCGGCGGCATGCGCAAGGGCGAAGCCGACCTGATGAAAAAGTTCAACGCGGCCATTAAGAAGATCCGCGAGGACGGCACCTACGACAAGATCTCGAAGAAGTACTTCAACTTCGACATCTATGGCGGCTGACGATCGCCGTCGCCCATAACGATATGACCGTCCGGTCCGCCCGCACTTGCGCGGCGGGCCGGGCGTTCTGATCCGCGCGCCAGGGAGGGGACCCGGATGGAGGCGCTCTTCAGTGGCCTTTCACTCGACCTTCTGTCCCTGTCCGCGCCGGGCTGGGGCGGCAATCTTCTGCGCGGGCTGCTCAGTACATTCCAGATCGCACTCGGCGCCTATATTCTGGGCCTCGCGATCGGTCTCGGCGGCGCCCTCGGCAAACTCTATGGCGGCCCTGTCCTGAGATGGTCGCTCGAGATCTACACCACACTGATCCGCGCCGTTCCCGAGCTTGTTCTCATTCTGCTGCTCTATTATGCGGGGACCGACCTGCTGAACCGGGTGCTCGAGGGATTCGGTTATGAGCGCGTCGACATCGACGGCCTGATCGCCGGCATTTATGTCATCGGCTTCGTCCAGGGGGCCTACGCGACCGAAGTCATGCGCGGCGCAATCCTCGCCGTACCCCCCGGCCAGATCGAAGCGGCCCAGGCCTTCGGCATGAGCTGGGTCAAGCGCCACCGCCGAATCGTCATCCCCGCGATGATTCCGTTTGCGCTTCCGGGCTTGGCCAATCTCTGGCTGATCGCGACCAAGGACACCGCCCTGCTCGCCGTCGTCGGCTTCAGCGAACTGGCGCTTGAGACGAAACAGGCCGCCGGTGCGACCAAGGCCTACTTCCTGTTCTATATGTGCGCCGGTGCGCTCTACCTGATGCTCACGCTCGCCTCCAATGTGGTCTTCCGCAAGATCGAAGCCCACTACCGGCGCGGCCAGCCGGATCTGGCCTGAGGAGCGCGCGCATGCTGCAGTGGTACTGGCTTCCGGAATACATGCCCAAGTTTGCACAGGGGCTCCTACTCACTGTGGAACTGCTCCTGCTGTCGATCTTTTTCGGCATGCTGCTCGCCATCCCGATCGGCCTGGTGCAGGTCACCGGCCCTCGGCCGCTGGCCTGGCTCGCCAAGGCCTTCTGCACGGTCATCCGCGGCACCCCGCTGCTGATCCAGCTCTGGCTGATCTATTACGGGCTTGGCTCGCTGTTCCCGTTCATTCCGGGCATCCGCGAGAGCATGCTGTGGCCGATCCTGCGCGAAGCCTTTCCGTACGCCCTCTTCGCCTTCACGATCTCGGTCGCAGGATATGAGGGCGAGGTCATGCGCGGTGCCTTCCGCGGCGTGCCGAAGGGTGAACTCGAGGCCGCACGCGCCATTGGCATGCGGCCTTTCACCGTGCTCCGGCGGATCTGGCTGCCGCGCGCGCTGCAGAACGTGTTTCCGACACTCGCCGGGGAAGCCGTGCTGACATTGAAGTCGACGCCTCTGGCGGCAACGATCACCATCTTCGAGGTCTACGGTGTCAGCTCAATCGTGCGCCAGGAAACCTACCGGATCTACGAACCGCTGCTGTTCGTCGCAGGTATTTATGTGTGCCTGACCGGCGTTATCGTGCTGCTGTTCCGCTGGGCGGAGAACCGGGTGCCGCGGACACGGCCAAGCTAGTCCTACAATCCGACAGCATGTCGGCGGTAACGGCCTGACGTCGCCGTCAAGTCGACCCGCTGCGACAACTGCTTTCAAGCATGATGGGAGTCCGATCGATGACGACAACCGAAACGCTTTCACGCGATATGCCGATCGTCCCTGGGCAATCCGCCCTGTTGATCATCGATGTGCAGAACTATTGCGCGCGGCGGGACGGCGGCGAATTCAAATCTGTCTCCGCAACCGAGATCAAAAGTACGTATGAGCACTATTTCGAACAGATCGAGATGACTGTGATACCGAATATCCAGCGGCTGCTCTCCGGCTTCCGTGATGCCGGAACCGAAGTTCTCTATACAACAATCGAATGCCTGACGAAGGACGGACGCGACCGCAGCCTCGACTACAAGCTCTCAGGCTTCTGCATTCCGAAAGGCTCCTGGGAGGGCCAGGTGGTCGACGAAATCGCGCCTCTCGACGACGAAATCGTGCTCCCGAAATCGTCGTCGTCAGTCTTCATATCCACGCATATCGACTATGTGCTGCGCAATCTCGGTATCAGACAACTGGTGATTTGCGGCCTGCGGACCGACCACTGCGTGGAAAGTGCCATCCGCGACGCCTGCGACCTCGGCTACCTCGTCACGCAAGTGACAGACGCCTGCACAAGCTTCGACCAGGACCGTCACGACAACTCGCTGCGCACCATCAAAGGTTACTGCCGGCAAGTCACGACTGAAGAACTGCTCGCCGAGCTCTGATCCGGTGATCACCGGAGTCGCAGGTAAAGCCCGCTACCGCACGCGGCAGCCGTACTCCGCCATGCAGCCGTCGTACTTCGGATCCGGATATCCCCATTTCAGTTCGCACATGTAAGACGTCCGTGCGCAACGCCCGCCATAATCGAATCCGTTGGCGGTGTTGTCGTCGAAATAGGTCTGGGAAAACGCGGTCGGCGGGCCCCTGTAGCGACGGCCGCCGAAACGGTTCTGCCGGAACAGGTACTGGCGCAGTGAACGCCTCGGGCGCGCTGCCGGCTCGCGCCAGACCTGCTTTGCTCCACGCTTTCGCGGCACGGGCGGCGGATCGGCGACGCGCTGAACGTATGAACTTTGCGGAACAGAAGTGTGGTGAGCAAATAGATCAAAGGAATGTGCGCCGGCGACCACCGGGTTATGCGACAGGGCGAGCGCGCCCGCCGCGATCAGGCCGGTTCCGGCCAACCGCTGAAGATGCATGACGGCCTCTCAAAAAAAGTCGGTGTAATGGAATTCTTGTGGCACAGAACTGCGCCGGAATTGCGGTGCCGGACGGGCAATTCCGGCAAATTGCCGTCAATGACGTGACGGTCCGCCGCATTGCCGGTGATACCAGCGCGAACTCACCTTTTTCCTTGCAGTTGCCGCGCGGTTCACCCAGAACTTGGCACCGTCCCCGGGTCCCGCGCCCGGCAAAACCAGATAAGAACCGGTCTGTGTCAGACAGGCCGACTCCGAAAGTTCAGCATCCATGAAGACCGATACGCCCCGCCCCATCCATCTCAAGGATTACCGCCCGCCGGCTTATCTGATCGATTCGGTCGATCTCGATATCCGTCTGGCACCGGAAGCGACGCGTGTACGGTCAAAACTGAAATTGCGCCCCAATCCCGAGGCGGAAGCGGATGGCGCGCCGCTCGTGCTCGACGGCGAGTTGCTGGAGCTTAAGGGCTTGCAGTTGAACGGGATTTCACTTGCGCAGGGCGACTATGCGCTTTCCGACGAAGCCCTCACCCTCAACAAACCGCCGCAGGAGCCCTTCACGCTCGACATCGAAACCATCTGCAATCCGTCCGCCAATCTCGCCCTCTCCGGGCTCTACCGGTCCGGCGGCAACTATTGCACGCAATGCGAAGCGGAAGGTTTCAGGCGCATCACCTATTATCTCGACCGGCCGGACGTGCTCGCGGTCTTCACCACGCGGATCGAGGCCGGCCGGTCGGAAGCTCCGGTACTGCTGTCGAACGGCAATCCGGTCGCGCAGGGCGCCGTGGATGGCACCGAGCGGCATTACGCCGTGTGGCACGATCCGCATCCGAAACCGGCCTACCTGTTCGCGCTCGTCGGCGGGGATCTGGCCCGTGTCGACGACACCTTCACCACCGCGTCGGGACGCGAGGTCGAACTGCGCATCTATGTGGAGCACGGCAAGGAGGATCGCTGCGCTTACGCCATGGACGCGCTCAAGAGGTCCATGCGCTGGGACGAAGAGGTCTACGGGCGCGAATATGATCTCGACATCTTCATGATCGTGGCGGTCAGCGACTTCAACATGGGCGCTATGGAAAACAAGGGCCTGAACATCTTCAACGACAAGTACGTCCTGGCACGCCCCGACACCGCGACCGACGCGGATTACGCGCACATCGAGAGCATTATCGCGCACGAGTACTTCCACAACTGGACCGGAAACCGGATCACCTGCCGGGACTGGTTCCAGCTCTGCCTGAAGGAAGGGCTGACCGTCTTCCGCGATCAGGAATTCACCTCCGACATGCGCTCACGGCCGGTGAAGCGCATCAGCGACGTGCGTCAGCTGCGCATTCATCAGTTTCCGGAGGATGCCGGTCCCCTCGCCCACCCGGTCCGGCCGGAGTCCTATATCGAGATCAACAACTTCTACACCGCCACGGTCTACGAAAAGGGCGCCGAAGTGGTGCGGATGATGCACACGCTGCTCGGGCCGGACGATTTCCGCAAGGCGATGGATCTCTATTTCGAGCGTCATGACGGCGAAGCCGCGACGGTGGAGGATTTCGTCAAATCCATGGAAGACGCATCCGGCCAGGATCTCGGCCAGTTCCGCCGTTGGTACAGCCAGGCCGGCACGCCCGATGTGGCAGTGTCCACGAGCTACGACAGGAGCCGCAGAGAATACGAACTGACCGTCACCCAGATGAGCTCGCCGTCTCCGGGCCAGCGCAAGAAGGAGCCGTATCATTTTCCGCTCACGGTCGGGCTGCTGGATTCCAAAGGCAACGATCTGCCGCTCAATCTGGATGACCAGGGCACCCTCAACCGTCCCGTCCTCGACGTCAGGGAACGCGAGCAGACATTCGTGTTTACCAACGTTCCGGAGCGCCCGGCTCTTTCGGTCAACCGGGGCTTTTCAAGTCCGGTGAACCTGACGACGAAGAGCAGCGAAGCAGATGCGCTCGCGCTCATGTCCGATGACACGGATCTCTTCAATCGATGGGAAGCTGCCCAATCCTATGCGACGACCATCCTGACCGGCATGGTCGACGCGATTCGTCGCGGCGGCGCATCTCCAGGCGAGGCCAAACTCGCGGATGCGCTGGAGACGGTCGTGACAGACCGCGCGCTCGATCCGGCTTTTGTGGCCCAGATGATGACTCTGCCGGGAGAAGCGGACCTTGCCCGCGAGATTGGCGAAGACATCGACCCGGGGGCCATTCACGAGGCGAGGCTCGGCTTGCGAAGGGCCATCGCTGAAAAGCTGCAAGACAAGCTTGAGACGCTGTACGAGGAACTGGACTCCAGTGAGCCCTATAGCCCCGATGCGGAACAGGCCGGGCGGCGGGCGCTCCGCAATGCGGCGCTCGGCTATCTCACCCTGTTGCCCGGCGGTCCGGACCGGGCCTATCGCCAGTTCGAAGCGGCCGGAAACATGACCGACCGGATGGCAGCGCTTGGCGTCCTTGCCACAAGCGAGTCTGATGAACGCGTTCGCGCGCTGGACGCCTTTTACGAGGAATGGCAGGGCGATCATCTGGTGGTCGACAAGTGGTTCGCACTCAACGCCATGTCGACAACGGAGACCAATGTCGAGGACATTCGGGCGCTGATGGAACACCGCGCATTCTCGATCACGAAGCCCAACAATGTTCGTTCCCTGCTCGGCACGCTCGCCGGCGCCAACCCCGTAGCCTTCAACCGGCCGGACGGTGAAGGATACCGCCTGATCGCGGACACCGTTCTTGCGCTTGATGAAAAGAACCCCCAGGTCGCCGCAAGACTGGCCGGATCGTTCAAGAGTTGGCGGGTTCTGGAGGCCGGCCGGCAGGCTCAAGCCAGGGCCCAGCTCGCGAGGATTGAAGGCACGGAAGGGCTGTCCCGGGACACCTACGAAATCGTCTCAAAATCGCTGGGATGACAATTCTGCGAGTCGAATCAGATACCTAGTATCATTGGTCCCCGTATCACTTCGTTAACGAATTGTTGATACTGGACAAATCAGCCCAATTTCGAATCAATAGGGTGGTGATTCGGGGGTGGGGCTGGCCTTCGGCAATTGGCATTCGAGGGGACACTGAGACTTGGCGCGCGCTCAGCTAGGCGAGCTGTTTTCCAAGACACGCAGCGTTGACCTGCCGGTCAGCATTGCTGTGTACAAGCGACTCAGCCTGTCGGAGCCGGCGCTGCGCAGGCTGATCCGGATTCTCGTCATCGTTTTCCTGCTGGTGCTCGGCGCCTCCATCGCGGCGCATCTGCATATTCGCCGGGACGCAGCAATTTCGGGCGGACTCAGTCATGCCGAAGTGATTGCGGATCTCGTGTCGCGGGACCTCTCTACCCGCCTGTCATCCGGCCTCGGCCCCGGCGCCATTCCGCCGGTCCCGACAACGCGCGACATCACCGAAGTCCTGCCGGCAAATGCTACCGATCTTGAGCGCATTTTCCTGGTCACCGATTCAGCCGGCACGATCAGGGCAACCGCACCCAAGAGCGTTGCCTATGAAGGTGTGCGCCTGACCGACCTGCTGCCGGCTGCAGTCCTCCGCGACAATTCCGGCCGGTTCATCGCGACGCTGCTTCTCAATGATGTGGATGTCTTTGCGACACGCCGGAACCTCGGCGGATTCCCCGGTCAGCTCGTGGTCCTGCAGCCGCCGGGAGCGCTGGCTGCGAGCTGGCGCGAAGACGTCCGGATCTACATCACACTTTTCCTGTCGACCGGCCTCGTGCTGGTGCTGATCACGGCTGCCTTCTACTGGGAAGCCACCCGTGCAAACACGTCAGACGAGACTCTGAGGGTCGCGACGCAGCGGCTCGACAAGGCACTCGACCGCGGCCGCTGCGGCCTTTGGGACTGGGATATTTCCCGGGGCCACATCTTCTGGTCGCAATCGATGTTTGAAATGCTGGGCATCGACGTCAGCGGAACATCGGAGATGCTGTCCTATGGTGAGCTGGTGGACCGCCTCCATCCGAACGACCAGTATCTCGACGGCCTCGTCGAGAAGATGATGCTGAACGGCGAGGTCGCGTTCGACCGCGAACTCCGCCTTCGTCATGCGGACGGTCACTGGGTCTGGTTGAGGGCGCGCGGCGAGCTGACGACCGCACCCGGCGACCATGCTCCGCATCTTGTCGGCATCGCCATCGACATTACCGAGCAGAAGGACGCCGCAGAGCGCA
This sequence comes from Hyphomicrobiales bacterium, assembly GCA_965198845.1. Lineage (GTDB taxonomy): Bacteria > Pseudomonadota > Alphaproteobacteria > Rhizobiales > JAJFHC01 > CBDAQD01. The sequence continues at coordinate 1,495,592 of CBDAQD010000002.1, read as the reverse complement.
CCGAACAGGCCAACATGCGGCTGAGGGACGCCATCGAGACCATCTCGGAAGCCTTCGTTCTCTGGGATCCGGACAATCGTCTGGTGATGTGCAACAGCAAGTATCAGCAGTTCCACAATCTGCCGTCCAGCGCCGTCATGTCCGGCACCCGTTACGAAGACGTCGTGCGCAACGCCAAGGAACCGGTTGTGCGCACCCGCATCGCCGTCAACGAGAACGACCCGGAATCCGGCAGCACGTTCGAGGTCCAGATCGCCGACGGCCGCTGGCTTCACATCAACGAACGCCGCACGAAGGACGGCGGTTTCGTGAGCGTCGGCACCGACATCACGTCTCTCAAGAACCATGAAGAGAGGCTGATGAAAAGCGAGCGTGAGCTGATGGACACGGTTCGGGATCTTCAGAAATCGCGGGCAACGCTCGAGCACCAGGCACAGCAGCTGGTCGATCTTGCCGAGAAATACTCGATGGAGAAGACCCGCGCAGAAGCAGCCAACCGATCCAAGTCCGAATTCCTCGCCAATATGAGCCACGAGCTGCGGACACCACTCAATGCCATCATCGGGTTTTCCGAGGTCATGGAAGCAGGGCTTTTCGGTCCGCTCGGTGCGGACAAGTACATAGAATATACCTGCGACATCAACCGCAGCGGTCAGTATCTGCTCGACGTCATCAACGACATTCTCGACATGTCGAAGATCGAGGCGGGCCGCATGACACTCGATCTGCAGGAATGCAATTTCGCAACGCTGGTCGAGGAAAGCCTGCGCATCGTCGCGCCCCGCGCGACGGAAGAGAATATCGAGATTTCCTCGAGCGTGGCCACGGGCGTCGGCGTGCACGGCGACCGCCGGGCCCTCAAGCAGGTCATGCTCAACCTGCTCAGCAACGCGATCAAGTTCACGCCCGCAAGTGGCAAGGTGAAGGTCGACGTGACGAGCAACAAGGACCAGTTGCGGGTCAGCATCGTCGACACGGGCATCGGCATTCCGGCGCAGGACATCGAAAAACTCGGCCGCCCGTTCGAGCAGGTCGAGAACCAGTTCACCAAGTCACGGAGCGGCAGCGGTCTGGGGCTCGCCATTTCGAGGTCGCTGGTGGAACTGCATGGTGGCTATCTGAGCATCGAAAGCAAGGAAGGCTTCGGCACGACGGTGAGCTTCTCGCTACCGCTGAAGGGCCTTCGGGCACGCTACGAAAAGGCCATCCAGGAAACCGACGGTCTGGCCCGCACCAGCGCCTGACCCTGCACCGGGATCGCTTCGCTGCCGCGCGCAGCAACACTTCGCACAGTCATTCATTCAGATTCTGGCCGTTGAAAGCGTCGGGCAGCCCGCCAGCCCGCAACTCAGTTCACCTTCGGTGCGCCTGAGTCCGATGTCTTTTTCTTGGCCGGCTTCTTTTTCTTGCGCTTGCTGCGTGCCAGACGGTCGGCCACCTGCTTGCGTTCATCCACTGTCATGGCCGCGAGCACGTCTGTCAGCATGGCGCGACCGGTGTCGCGCATGGCGAACCGAGCATCCTGGATTGCGTCCAGTGCCAGCGTCAGCGCCGCCTGGTCGGTCGGCTCCACTCTCAGGACCGCAATGAGTTTGTCCCGTCCCGCACTGAGCGCATCCCGGTGCGGCTTGAACTTCGGCCGGTAGGTTCTGACAATCTTGCGCAGTTCCTTGCGGCGCTCCTTCGGAAGGGCTCTGAGCAGTCTCCGGCTGTCACCGAGCGCGTCGACCAGCGCGGGCGGCCCTGCCCGGCGCACGACCTCGCGCTGCTTGACCGTCTTCGTGGCGATCAGCCCGACAATGAAGGCATTGATCGCGAGTGAGAGTATCAGACCGATTCCGAGCCAGCGCACCGCGCTCCGGTCAGGACCGGCAGATGATCCTTGTGTCGGCACAGGCTGCTCCTTCCCCGATGTCATAGGTCATCCTCCTCCGATCCGTCTTCCCCAGCCGCCAGATCGAGCACGCCGCCGCCCAGATCCTCGATCTCGGATCCCAGACCGCTCCAGTCGCCCAGATCGATCGGGTCCGCGATATCCGTGGACCCGACAATCACGCCAAGAAGCAGCGAGGCGGCGGCCCAGCCGACCATGGGCCGGAACGGGAATACGGATGTCCCCGGCGGAAGCGATCCGGTTTCGTCCGGGGCTTCAGGCGCGAATGCGATCACGTCAGCACCCTTTCCAAGGCCTGCCGCCGAGAGCACGCGCTCGACCGAGCCGTCGGGAGGCTCCGGATCGTCCACAAGATCAAGCAGAGCATCCAGGGAACGCTCCTCCCCGGCATCTGCAACGGCCGCCTCCATCTCGCCAAGAATCGCCATCAGCCGGACGCGCTCGTCCGGCGGCCACCGCTCCGGGTCGGCTCCGTAAATTGTCAGCACCTCAGCGAGGCGTTGCTTCAGATCATTGTCATCATTTTCACTCATAACGTCCCCGTCGGATCGCCATGTGCCATTGTCATTGGGCCGCCTACTCCTCCAGTGTCGTCAACAGATCCCGCGCTTCATTCTTGAGCTGCTGCTTCAGCCCGCGCCGCGCGCGCGCCAGAAGCGATTCCAGGGCATCCACCGAAATCTCCATGACCGCCGCCGCTTCCCGGTTCGACAGGCCCTGATAATAGGTCACCACAAGCGCCAGTCTCTGACGCTCGGGCAACTGCGATATGGCGGCCTCGACCCTTGCTGCAACCTGGTCACGGGCGACGTCCTGCTCCGGTCCCGCGTCAGGGTCGGGGCGATCCGGTATCGTTTCGACGGGAGTCGGTATCCTTTTGCGCAGGCGGTCGATGCAGGCATTTGCCGTCACCCTGTGAAGCCACGTCGTGAACCGCGCCTTTTCCGCCTGCCAGGCTTCCGCCCGCTTCCAGACTTTCAGGAACACCTCCTGCGCGGTGTCCTCGGCCTCACCGTCGTCACCGAGCATCCGCCTCGACAAGGCGAACACGACCCGGAAATGGATCGAGACAAGCGTCGCGAATGCCCGCTCGTCCCCATCGCGGATGCGCGCCATAAGCGCCACATCGCGATCCGCCCCGCCTGAATCCGGCTCCCGCACGCCGGGCGGCCCAGTCCCTCGGTCGTCGTATTTCAAACTGGCCTGCCCCATCTGTCGCCGTTCAGTTGTTCGCCGTCGTTCCGGTCCTCTTCTTTCGTCTGGCGCGCTGATCGCGCCGAAACTTTCTGATCTCCTCAAAGGTTATGCCGCCATCCCGGTCGGCGTCCACATCAGCAAACATCTGGCTCGTCTTGGCCTCGATTTCACTCACGCTGATCGAGCGGTCCTTGTTGGCATCGAGGCGCCGCAGCAGGCGTTCGCGCCTGCGAACGATGCGTTCCATCAGCAGATGATCGATTTCCTCAACGGTGACCGTCCCGTCGCTGTCGCGATCAAGACGCGCAAAGCGCCGCGTGGCCAGGCTGCCCGCTTCTTCCTTCGTGACCCTCTGATCACGGTTGGCATCGGCACTCTTCAGCCACCGGGAACCAATGGCGTAGTCGGCGGCTCCGGCGATGTCGACAGTACCGATCATAAGGACGCCGGCAATCGCTGCGGCCGGGAAACCAAAACCTGGTCGTGAAATGAACATGTGCGTCGCTCCAGTCAGAAGAGAAAGCAGCCATACGCCCGGAGAATTCCGGTACGCCACGCGGCTCCGCGAACCGTTTCATTAGTTATGAAACGCAACGACAGCTCATTTCCCGTCGGCAGAAGGAAAGAAATTGCCACAGGCGCCGGGACTGCGCGGATTTAGCACCAGAGCAAAGTTAGCCCTTGGCCGTAACCACCTGATCGAAAACGGTTTTCACCTGCGCCTGCGCATCTGCCAGGGTCGCCTCAAGTGCCGGAAAATCAGGTGCATTGCCGGTTCGGGCCAGCAGGGATTTGAGGCCGGCGGGAGCGGATGCCGCCTCGAACCTGCCGGCAACGCAGAGCCTCAACACCTGCGTAAGACTGTGGAACAGCCCGCAGGCCTCGCCGAGAATGGCTTCCTGTTCATCAGACAGGAGGCCGCTTTCTCGTAGGCCGGACAGCGCACGGCCGGTATTCTGATCGAGTGCCGCAGGTTGCTCATGGGCGTGCGCGATCTGCAGATACTGCGCGATGAATTCAAGATCGACCAACCCTCCGCGCACCTGTTTTATCTCCCACAGGTCATCGGTGCCCTTCTCGCGCTCGATGCGCTCGCGCATGTCGGCCACATCCTTGGCCGTGGCAGCCGGATCGCGCGCCTGCGTCAGTGCCGACGCGACGGCGGCGTTGAACCGGTCCGCAAGATCGGGATCGCCTGCCACCACCCTCGCCCTCGTCAGGGCGAGCTTTTCCCAGACCCAGGCAGAATCGCGCTGGTAATCAACGAAGGCGCTGATACGGGTCGCTACGGGCCCGGAGTTGCCGGACGGCCGGAGACGCATATCCACCTCGTAAAGGCTCCCCTCCGACGTCGGTGCGGACAATGCGGAAATCAGGCGCTGGGTGAGGCGCGCATAATACTGAACAGCCATCAGCGGCTTTGCTCCGTCGGACTGGCTGACCTCTTCGTCGAAGTCGTAGATCAGCATCAGATCCAGATCGGACGCGGCCGTCATCTCCCGGCCGCCCAGCTTGCCCATCGCAACGACCACGACCGAGCCGCCCGATATAGCGCCGTGGCGCTGTTCCATCTCTTGCGAAACGACATCAAGCAGACCCGCAATCTCCGCGTCGGCAACGGCCGAATAGGCAGCACCCGCTTCAGTTGCATCGGCCGTTCCGGACAGCACCTGGACGCCGATCCGGAAGGTCTGTTCCTGTCCCAATATCCGCGCCAGATCGAGCGCGGTCTCAAAGTCGGGAGCGGCGCGAATGCGGTCCGCGACAATGGCGTCCATTTCCGTGCGATCAGGCAAGGCACCAAAAAAGCCGGGGTCAAGCACGGCGTCGAGAATCTGCGGGCGCTTGCTGAGCATGCTGGCGAGCCTCGGCGCGGTTCCCGTAACACCGGCCAGAAGCTCCATCAGCTTCGGATTCGACACCAGCATGGAGAACAGCTGGACACCGGCCGGCAGGCCCTGGAGGAACCGGTCGAACGCGATAAACGCCGCGTCCGGATCGGCGGTATTGCCAAGCGCACGCAGCAGCACCGGCATCAATTCGGTCAGACGTTCGCGCGCCCGCGCGCTCCGCGTCGCCGCGTAACGGCCGAAGTGCCAGCCGCGGACTGTCGCCGAAACCTCGGACGGCCGATCGAATCCCATCTGGGACAATGTTTCGATTGTGTCCGGATCATCCTCCCCGCCGGTGAAGACAAGACTGCCGGTCTCGTCGCCAAGACTGGGCGCGTGTTCGAAGAGTGCGGCGTAGTGGTCCTGGACGGTGTTGAGGTGATCAAGCAGGCGGGCGGCAAAGACATCGCGGCTGGGGAAGCCCGCAAACCTCACAAACCGGCTGAGATCCTCCACCGTTTTCGGCAGGGAGTGTGTCTGCTCATCGGCCTGCATCTGGATCCGGTGCTCGATCATGCGCAGGAAGACGTAGGCCGCTTTCATGTCTTCGGCCGTAGCGGCGGTGATCCAACCGCCCTCGGCGAGCACGTCCAGCATGACGAGTGTCCGGTTGCCCCGCAGTTGCGGCGCACGTCCTCCGGCGATCAGTTGCTGTGTCTGGACAAAAAACTCTATTTCGCGAATGCCGCCGCGGCCGAGCTTGATGTTGTGGCCGTATACGGCAATCTCGCCATGGCCCTTGAAGGCGTGAATCTGCCGTTTCATGGAATGAACGTCGGCGATCGCAGCAAAGTCGAGATACTTGCGCCAGATGAAGGGAGCGAGGCGTTTCATGAACTCCTCGCCGGCAGCGATATCGCCTGCAACCGGACGCGCCTTGATCATCGCGGCGCGCTCCCAGTTCTGGCCCAGACTTTCGTAATAGACCGCAGCCGCCTCGACCGCGATCGCCACATTGGTCGCGCGCGGATCCGGCCGCAACCTGAGGTCGACCCTGAAGACGTAACCGTCACCGGTCCGCTCCTGCAGTATCTTCACCACGCTCTTGGTGATACGGACAAAGAACTTCGCGGGTTCCGTGCTGCCGGAAAGTGGCGCCACCTCCGGGTCGTAGAATACGATGAGGTCGATATCGCTTGAGTAGTTGAGCTCGAACGCGCCGTACTTGCCCATCGCAAGCACGATATAGCCGCTGCCCGGAGCGGGCTTAGACGGATCGGCAAGGTCCATCGTGCCCCGCGCCGCCGCGCGCCCGAACAGCCAGTCGACCGTCGTGCAGAGTGCTGCGTCGGCGAACCTGGACAGTGCTTTCGTTACCTCGATCACCGACCAGAGCCCCGCGACATCCGCAATGCCGATCGCGAGATGCACCTTCGCCTTCGCGATCCGGAGGCCTGTCATCAGGTCATCTTCGGATTCCGCGCTGAGCAACGAGCCGGTTTCCTCAATCAATCCGGAGATCGTGTTCTGGGGATCCCCGGTCAGAACATCGGCAACCACCTGCGGGTGACGGTTGGTCAGCGCCGTAAGGTGTGGAGAAGCACAGTAGACCGCCTCCAGCAAACGCATGACGGCCGCATCCTGTCGGGCAAGATCGCGCAAGTCACCGAAAGCTTCGGTTTCACTCGTTTCGTCGTCCATCCAGTCGGACAACCATCGCCGCGCGGCCTCTGTGTCGGAAGGTTCCGGCAGGGTGATGAGATTTTCAGAAATCTGCTGGGACATGGACACGAATCCGCGTGGAGGTTCGTCCCATGCTACCCACTCGCGGCGAACTTAGGAATGACTCAATGGCAGGCGCAGGACGGACTTGAGGCCGGGGTTGTTGTCTTCAAGGACGAGGTTGCCGCCATGCAGTTTCGCGATGCCCTGAACCAGACTGAGGCCAAGCCCACTGCCCGGACGCGAACGGCTTTCGTCAAGCCGGACGAAGCGCTCAACCGCCCTGCCCCGGTCATCTGCTTCAATCCCCGGGCCGTTGTCTGCCACCATCAGATTGACGGACCCGTTCTTTGCGGTTGCGGAGACCGTCAGTCTTACCTCTCCGGTCTCCGGTCTGCCGTATTTGAGCGCGTTATCGAGCAGATTCGAGGCAGCCTGCGCCAACAGCTGGCGGTCCGCCTCCACGTGGCATGCCTCTTCTCCGATGAAAACGAGCTCTCCGCGGGCCTCCTCGACGAGCGGTTCGTAAAGTTCGCTGACCTCGCGGAAGACCTCGGTAGCATCGATCCGCTCCATGGCCGTGCGGGCCTCGCCGGACTCTGTCCGCGCGATACTGAGGAGCGAATTGAATGTCTTGAGCAACTGATCGGCCTCGGCGATGGTTTCTTCCAGAACCTCGCGGTGATTGTCTTCCTGACCGGACCGCAATGCGTCTTCCAGCCGAGCGCGCAAACGCGTCAGCGGCGTCTTGAGATCATGGGCGACATTGTCGGAAACCTCCCGCATGCCCGTCATCAGGCGCTCGATCTGGTCGAGCATGTCATTGAGGCTTCCGGCCAGGCGGTCAAGCTCGTCGCCCGTTCCCGAAACCGCCATGCGTTCAGTGAGGTCACCCTGCATGATCGCACGGCTGGTCCGGCCGATGGCGTCGATCCTGCTGAGGAAGTTCCTGCTGATCAGCAGACCGCCGCCAATCCCCAGCAGCAGAGTCAGACCGACCGCCCAGAAAATGGCCTGCCTGATCAGCGAGACGAAGAAGCGCCGGTCGTTGACGTCGCGACCGACGATCAGAACGAAGCCCTGCTGCAGGCGGAACAGGTAGGCCCGCGCCTCATGCCGCTTCACGCCCTGAGGCGTGGCGACGGCGTAGGGAAATTCGACCCAGCCCTCACCTGACGGCTGATTCTCGGGAAGGTTGGAAATATTGCCGGCGATTTTCTGGCCGGCCCGGTCGGTCAGAAGATAGATGCTCCGGCCTTCTTCGCGGCTTCGGCCCGCAACCGTACGGGCCAGCAGGTTCACGCCACCTTGCTGGTACTGTTCGGCGAGGCCGGTGATCTCGGCGCGAATTGTGTCGTCGGTCTGGCGCTCAAGAAGGCCCGCCGTGCTCCAGTAGACGTAACTCAGCACCGCTGCGGACGAGACGACAAACAGCACGAGATAGAACGCGACCATCCGGAAAGTCGACGTATGAAGGATTCCGGGCTGAAGTTTAGTCTGGATTGCCACGGATCGTGTATCCGGCGCCGCGCACGGTGTGCAGCAACGGTTCGCCGAAATCCTTGTCGATCTTGGCCCTGAGGCGCGAAATATGGACGTCAATGACGTTGGTCTGGGGGTCGAAGTGGTAATCCCAGACGTTTTCGAGAAGCATGGTGCGGGTCACCACCTGGCCGGCGTGCTTGACGAGATACTCCAGAAGCCTGAACTCCCGAGGCTGCAGGGTAATCTCTGTTCCGGCGCGGCTGACGCTGCGCGCAAGAAGATCGATCTCCAAGTCGCCAACCTGGTACCTGGTGCGGGCTTCTTCCAGCGAGCCGCGGCGGCCGAGGGCCTCCACACGAGCCAGAAGCTCCGAGAAAGCATAGGGTTTCGTGAGATAATCGTCGCCACCGGCGCGCAGGCCCTTGACCCGGTCATCGACCTTGCCCAGGGCGCTCAGGAAGAGCACGGGGGTTGAAACACCTTCGGCCCGCAGCGTCTCGACGACCGTCAAGCCATCCAGCTTGGGCAGCATGCGGTCCACGATCAGGACGTCGTACGTCCCGTCGCGTGCGAAGGCGAGCCCGGTGTCACCGTCCGCGGCGTGGTCAGCGACGTGCCCCGCCTCATTCAGTCCTTTGACGAGATACGCCGCGGCTTCGCGGTCGTCCTCGATCACAAGCGCCTTCATTGCCTGCTGGCCTTGCCTGCCATCTGGTGATGATTCTCTTCCCGGCCATGGTACAGCGTCAAGCTCGGCCGGACCAAGGGTCTGTGATTTTGTCATGGTGCCCCGTTCCCTTCGCTATGATCCCGCTCCAGAAGCCAGCACGGCCGCCCCGGCGTTTTCAGCGAGGCGGCCTTGCCAGAGGAGTGGTCCAATGCCGTATCCGACACCACAGATCTTGAGTGAGTAACGGTGTGAAACGGCGGTCTTTTAAAGGGCCGCGCCGGCAACCGCCCGAGGGGGGAACCGATGCCAACGATTGCCGACGCAGCCTTCCGGACATGTCGCGAAATCATGACCGGATTTCTGGATGTCCGATCCGGAACGGATCAGGCATCCTTGAGGGGTATCGCAACGAAACGCTGCTGTTCGCCACGCGCCGGGCGGACCAGGAAGAGCACGCTCTTGCGGCCCTGCTCCTGGATTGCGTCCAGACGCTTGCGGACATCGCGGGGACTGTCGACAGCCTTGCCGGCAACCTCGATGATCCTGTCACCCGGGCGGATGCCCTTGCGCGCAGCCGGTCCGTCGGGATCGACATCGGCAACAACAACACCGTCATCACCATCGCCAGTTTCGGCACCTGTCAGGCTCAGCCCCAGCGAGGTCAGACTGGCCTTGGTCTTCGACGGCTTGCTGGACGACGCCAGCTTGTCCGATCCTGGCAGAAGCCCGATCTCCACGGTCTTGGTCATGTTGCTGCCATCGCGCAGGAGATCGATTTTCGCGTCCTCGCCGGGATCGATTGCTGCGATCTTGCGGGCCAGATCGCGCGGGCCTTTCACCGTCTTGCCGTTGACCTTCAGAATGGTGTCACCGGTCCTGAAGCCGGCCTTGTCGGCCGGTGATCCTTCGGTCACCCGGGTCACCATTGCGCCGTCCGCGCTTGCGAGGCCGAGACTCTCGGCGATGTCTTCGGTCACCGACTGGATATTCACGCCGAGGAATCCACGCGTCACCTTGCCGTCGTCTTTGAGATCGGCGATGACCCGTTCAACGATGTTGGCCGGAATGGCAAAACCGATGCCGACATTGCCGCCCGACGGGGAGAAGATGGCCGTGTTCACGCCAACCACGTCGCCGTCGAGGTTGAAGGCCGGACCGCCGGAGTTGCCGCGGTTGATCGGCGCATCGATCTGCAGGAAGTCGTCATAAGGTCCGGAACCGATCTCGCGGCCGCGGGCGGAGATGATGCCCGTCGTGACCGAGCCACCGAGACCAAACGGGTTGCCGACGGCCACCACCCAGTCGCCGACACGGGCTTCCTTGTCAGCAAATTTCACGGCCTTGAACTTGCCGCTCGACTTGATCTTGAGCAGCGCCAGATCGGTCTTGCTGTCTCGGCCGATCAGCTCGGCGTCATAGGACTTGCCGTCCGTCGTCTTGACCTTGACGCTGTCACCGCCATCGATGACGTGATTGTTGGTCACAACAAATCCGTCTTCGGAAATGATGAATCCGGAGCCCTGCGAAAGCGATCGCCGCTGGAACTGGCGACGACCTTCAGGCGTGTTGGGCTGCGCGAAGCGATCAAAGAATTCGCGGAACGGATGACCTTCCGGCAGGTCCGGGAACTGGGGCATGTTGCGCGAGAAACGCTGGCCGCGCTTGCTCTTGCCCTCGACCGTGATGCTGACCACGGCGGGCCTGACTTCGTCGACCAGGTCTGCAAACTGCGTCGGCTGATACTCAAAGGTGCGGGCCTGGGCTGCGGCCAGCGCAGGCACGCTGCTGGACGTCAGGGCCGGCACCGCAAGGGCACCGGCGCCGAGGACGCCGGCCAGGGCCAGCGCGATGCCGACGCGGCGGGTCTTGCCGTGTTCGGGGGTGGTGTGTGACATAAGGTGGACTCCCAAGTTCGATCAAATGCTTGAGCGAATATGGGGCGCGCCACCTTACATGCACCTTTCAGGGGCATTAAATATCGGTAATGTGGCCGCCGCGGCCGGTTTTACCGAGACGGGATTCCGGCTGACATTGGGTCAGGAAAGCAATTCGGATAACCTGCTGAGAATACTGTCGATTTCTGCTTCGTGAAGCTGCACGAGTTCGAAGACGAGCTCATGCTCGTCAAGCCTGTGATCCATCACCCAGATCGAAGGATCGCCGGATTTCAGATTTTCCGCCAATTGCCGTGCACCGCCATTACCCGAAGCCACATCGACTTTCAGGTGGACTCGCTCGAAACCCAGCCCGGTCGGATCGGGCGCTGCGTAGGCACTGACGCCTTCGAGACGCCCTGCCGCCTCGAGAAAACGAGAAACCTTAAGGGCCTGCTCTTCCGACCACGACTCGGAGTTCCAATTTCCGCGTTCCTCCAGTGCGGCAATCACGCCCAGAATCGCCTCCTTTGACGCCTTCAGTCCGCGCCCGATTCCCTTCTCCTGCGCGCGAACCGCCCAGACCCGGTCGGCGCGGCCGGCCACCAGCCCGGCTGTCGGGGCAGCGAGATACTTCTGGGCGCTGACGAGGATCAAATCCGCACCTGTCGCAACGAGTTGCTCGATCAGCATGTCCTGGGCCGCCCCATCAATGATGACCGATAGGCCGCGCCGGTGTGCCGCCGCCACGATGGCAGGGAAATCCAAAGGTTCGCCGCGTGTCAGTCGCGACGAGACCAGCAGAACACCGGCGTTGTCCGGGTGGGAGATCGCCTCCTCGATGTCGGAGTATTGGCAGTTGTCGGATTCACCGGCCAATATCGGAATGGCGCCTGCCAATCTGATCGCCTGCTCGATCGGATGACCGTAATTCACCGCATGACACGCCGGAAGCACAATCCTGTTGCGCATTCCTGCCGTATCGGGCAACGCGGCAATGTTCGCCGGCGACTCTCCACTCATGACGGCCGCAACCGACACGGTGATCGCCGCGGCAACGCAATGCGTGACCGTACCGGCTTCCGTGCCGGCCCACTGCGCAATCTGCCGGCTTGCAACGTCCTGGAGCTCGTCCATCACATAAAAGTCCGACAGAGCCTCGCCGACGGCGGCGCGCACCGCGTCGGGCGATCTCGACACGCCGAGCGGCGTGAAGGTTCCCCTCGCATTGATGACCCGGCTGAGACCGTACCGTTCCCGAAAGCTCATGACAGATTTGTAGTGGAACGCGTGATCGATGTCTGCCTTCGAAAGCTGCCAACCGACCCGTCCGACATTGAGGGTTCTTTATTGCAGGCCCTCGACCGGCGCGGCCTCCGCTACTCCGCCAACCTTGTAACGATGGCCGAGCTGGCTTCAAGCGTACGGTGGACCGGGCATTTGTCCGCGATCTTCAGCAGTTTCTGGCGGGTTTCCTCGTCGATGTCGCCATCGATGGTGATGATCCGCTCGAAACGATCAATGCGGCCTTCCCTGCCCTCACCGCAGTCGCTGCAATCCTTGGCATGGACCTTGTCGTGCAGCACCTGAACGGACAGGCGGTCAGGCTCGAAGCCCTTGTGATCGGCATACATGCGCATGGTCATGGTGGTGCAGGCGCCCAGCGCCACGGACAGGAAGTCGTAGGGACTGGGTCCGGAATCGAGGCCGCCGTAGCTCTCCGGCTCGTCGGCGAGCAGACTGTGCCGGCCGACGCGGATACGCTGCTGGAATTTTCCGAGCCGGGTCTCCCGAACGAGAGCGCCCGTCGAGTCTCCCTCGTCCTCGGCGGGCGCCGCCTCGGCTTCGACAAAACGGGACACCCACGCGTTCAGAATGGTCGCGACATAGATCGCGTCGGCGCGCCGGGACAAGAGGTGATCGGCATCGTCAAGAGAGACGAAGCTCTTGGGGTGCCTGGCAGCGCCAAAGATAGCGCCTGCATTCTCGACGCCCACAGTCTGATCGCGCGGTGCATGAAACACGATGAGTGCAGCCTTGAGCCGGGCAATGCGGTCCTCAAGACGCTGTTGTTCAACATCCTCAAGGAACTGTTTCTTGATCGTGAATTGCCGCCCGGCCAGCGTGACTTCGGCCTCGCCCGCACTTGCGATCTCGTCGATCTTGGCACCGAAATTATGAACCACATGACCCGCGTCCGCCGGCGCACCGATCGTTGCGACCGCGCGCACTTCCGGGACATCTCCGGCAGCCGCCAGAACGGCGGCACCGCCGAGGCTGTGCCCGATCAGAATTTGCGGCGCTTCGTAGTTCTGGCGCAGGAAGTCGGCCGCTCTCAGGAGATCGTCGACATTCGACGAAAAGTTGGTGTTGGCAAATTCACCTTCGCTTGCTCCGAGACCGGTGAAGTCAAAACGCAGGACCGCAATACCGTGACCGGCAAGCTCGCCGGCAATGCGTGCCGCGGCGAATATGTCCTTCGAACAGGTGAAGCAGTGCGCAAAGATGGCATAGGCCCGGACCGGTCCGACGGGCAGTTCAAGGCGCGCAGCCAGCATATCGCCCTGGCTTCCCGCAAAATTCACTTTCTGCGATGACATAATTTACCTCCCTCCGCTTCCGTCTTCAGTATGCAGATAAAGGAGCCGAGTGCGACGACTTCAATGCACGGATTGGTGATCGGGCCGTGATCGCCCGCCAAGAAACTTCCGCCAAACACGGTCTTCAGATCCCGCCGACAGATTCCGCGATGTCGGTCGCCACTTCGATAAAGCTCTTCACAAGACGAAGATCACGTTTGTCCGGTGGTGTCACGAGGCAGTTGCTGTAGGTCTCGCGCATTTCCTCAACGGTAATCGCAACGAGGTTGGTGGAGGGAAACAGGCTGTCTTCAAGCATCAGGCCGACGCCGACGCCGTGAAGAACCGCCTCCTTCACGACCGGGAACGTGGTCGTCTTGATCACGCGGGAGAACGTGATGCCAAGTCCGGCTGCCTTGCCCCGGACAACCCGTTGGGTAAACGAACCGTCCTCGGGAAGGATGATCATCTCGTGCTCCAGCTCGCGCAGGGAGAGGGACTTTCGTCCCGCCAGCGGATGATCGCGTCGCACATGGGCCTTGTATCGCGTCGTGCCGATCTTTCGGACATAGAACCCTTCGACAGCGTCCGGCTCCGTCACAACGGCCACATCGATTTCACGCTCCCGCAGCTGATGCATCGCCCGTGTCCAGTCGACGAGGCTGAATTTGATCTGCACCTGCGGATAAAGGCCCGTGTACCGCGCGATCATCGGCATGGAGGGTCTGGGCGCATTGGCGATGACACGAAGATGCCCTGTCGAGAGTTCGCTGTAGTTCTCGATCTTTTCCTCAATGAGCTGCTCAAGCGTCCGCAGGCGGTCGGAAATCTCGAACAACTCACGCGCCGCAGTCGTCAGTTCGAGACCATCACGTCGCCGGACAAAAAGTTGCGCGCCAACAATCCGTTCAAGCTTGGCGACATGTTGCGTGATCGAAGACTGGGTGACACCCAATACAGCCGCCGCCTTGGAGAAGCTGCGCTCCCGTGCGGCATGAGTGAAAGCCGCAATCTGATAAGGGCTTGGTTTCACTCGAAGACCTTGTCCCGAACGTGCCAGCGCTGCTCCGAAACTCTGTGGATACTGTTGTGAACATTAGTGACACTAATATGACGTCACATCGCTGTTAACGGCTCTTGTTAACCGTTTCGCCTCTGACAGACGCGCGGAAAGGCGGAACCCGTCGATGGCGACTATTGCTCTCTCCGGAATCAAAAAGTCATTCGGACAGACCCGCGTGCTGAACGGGATCGATCTAACCATCGAGGACGGTGAGTTTCTGACGCTCGTCGGGCCGTCCGGATGCGGCAAATCCACCCTCCTGCGCATACTTGCGGGTCTCGAGGCGCAGGATCTTGGCGACATCAGGATCGGGGACAGGACAGTAAACTCGGTTCGCGCCGCTGACCGCAATCTCGCGATGGTCTTCCAGTCCTACGCGCTATACCCGCACCTCACCGTCGCCGAAAACATGCTGACCCCACTGCGCCTGCGGGACCTGAGCTTCGTTGAAAGACTGCCGATCCTCGGACCGCTCCTGGCGCGCCAGAAATATCTGTCCCTGATGGAACAGGTTCGGCAGACAGCAGAAATTCTCCGGATCGAACCACTGCTCGATCGCAAACCCGGTCAGCTTTCCGGCGGCCAGCGCCAGCGCGCGGCACTCGGCCGCGCCATGGTCCGGAAGCCGGTCGCCTTCCTGATGGATGAACCCTTGTCCAATCTCGACGCCGCGCTTCGGGTGCACATGCGTGCGGAACTCGCAGAGCTGCATCGCGCGCTCGGAGCAACGTTTGTCTATGTCACCCATGATCAGGCGGAGGCGCTCACGATGTCGGACCGCATGGCAGTCATGATCGATGGTGGTCTGCTGCAGCTTGGTGCCCCTGACGAGGTTTACCGCAATCCGAGTGACCGCCGGGTCGCCGAGTTCGTTGGCAGTCCGAAGATCAACATCCTGCCGGGCGCGGTCGACAGCGACGGCCGTGTGACCGTTCTTGGTACACCGCTCAATCGCCGCCTGCCATCTGAGTTGAAGTCGGTGCATATCGGCATCCGTCCGGAACATCTTCTGCGCGCCGATTCAACCGCGGACAACGACGTCTGGCCGTTCACTGTGACGCACAAGGAAAACCTGGGCGCAGACTTCTTTCTTTACGGACAGCTCAACGGCACCGGTCAACGTGGGATTGCACGCTTCCTGCCCGAGGATGCCGCCTCCATTTCTGTTGGATCGGAAATCCATCTTCGGGCCCGACCGGGGGCGGCCATGGCCTTCGCGGAAGACAACAGTCGCTTGGCGTTCGCAGGGGCCTGACGAGCATGGCGGCCCACAGAACAGCGGCCGGCTACTGGTTCGTGCTGCCGGCGATCATCCTGATGATCGTGATCCTGCTCGTCCCGGTTTTCATCGCTGCCGGGCTCTCCTTCACGAATTATTCTCTCGGCAATACCGGTTTCAACTGGGTCGGCTTCGAGAATTACGAACGCATGGTCGGGCGGTCGACCTACAAGAAAATGCTCTGGGCGACAGCGACCTACGTGCTTATCGTTGTACCGGTCTCGGTTGCGCTCGGGCTCGGCGCGGCGATCCTCATTGGCTCGGTCCGGTTCGGCGGCGATTTCTACAAGACGGTCTATTTTCTCCCTGTCATGGCGGCCCTGCTCGCCATGGCTATTGTCTGGGAATTTACGCTGCACCCCACTATCGGCGTCATCAACGACACGTTCACGTCATTCTGCGGCTGGTCGTGGCTGCATGCGTGGGACTGGTTCGCGCGGGGCTGCGAGGACAGCTTCCCGCTGTGGCTCGGCAACAAGCACTACGCAATCTGGACGATCTGCTTTATCGGGATCTGGCAGGCGTTCGGCTTCAACATGGTGCTCTATCTGGCCGGGCTGACATCGATTCCGCGCGAACTCTACCACGCCGCCGAGATGGACGGTGCCAGGTCGGCCTGGGACCGGTTCCGGCTCGTGACCTGGCCGATGCTCGGGCCAACCACCGTGTTCGTCGTCACGATCACGACGATCCGATCCTTCCAGGTTTTCGATACGGTCGAGGCTCTGACGGAAGGCGGGCCTTCGCGTTCCACCTACGTCATGATGTACGCCCTATTCGAGAAGGGCATCCGGGAGAACCTGATCGGGATCGGATCGGCCATCACGATCGCATTCCTTGGCTTCGTGCTGGTCCTGACGTTTCTCCAGCACCGGCTGGTCGACCGCAAGGTGCATTACCAATGACCGGTCGCGCGACGATACCCGGCGAAATCGGAAAACACGCCGTGCTTCTCCTGGGCGCACTCGTCGTGTTCCTCCCGTTTTACATCATGCTGTCCTATTCGCTGAAGTCGCCGGGCGAGATAGAGCGCAATGTCGGCGGTTTCATGGGTGCACAAGCGCCGATGGTTGACGAGCGATGCGTCAAACTCGGCGAACCGAACCGCGATGACATTGCCAATACCCGGTCCCGCTTTCCGGGTCTGGATGACAGTGCCGTCCGCGCGTCGATCATGGAAGAAGTGACCGCCGGCTGCACGATGCGACCCGTGGTTTTCAATTACACGAAGGCTTTCAGCGAGGCGCCGCTGCTGCGTTACCTGCTGAACGGCGTCATCGTGACTGTCTCGATCTTTCTGATCCAGGTGCTGATTGCCCTGCCCTGCGCGTATGCGCTGGCCAAGCTTCGGTTCTGGGGACGCGACGTCGTCTTCGCCCTCGTCCTATTCTGTCTGCTCATTCCGGTTCATGCGATTGCGCTGCCGCTATACATCATGCTCTCGAAGGTCGGGCTGACGAATACCTATGCGGCGCTGATCGTGCCGTGGACGATATCCGTGTTCGGCATCTTCCTCATGCGCCAGTTCTTCATGACCGTGCCGGACGATCTGATCGACGCGGCGCGCATGGACGGCATGAACGAGTTCTCGATCGTCTGGCGCGTCATGCTGCCGACGGCCGTTCCGGCGCTTCTGGCGTTCGCCATCTTCTCCGTGGTCGCGCACTGGAACGACTATTTCTGGCCGCGCATTGTCATAACGGGCGACCGAGACCTGTTCACCCCGCCGCTCGGCCTGCGCGAGTTCAAGGGCGATGCAGACGGCAGCTTCTGGGGTCCGATGATGGCCACGGCAACAATCATCGTCACGCCGCTCATTGTCGCGTTCCTGCTCGCGCAACGTCGCTTTATCGAAGGAATCACACTCACCGGCATGAAGTAGGTGAGCAAAACGGTCCCGAACGGAACCGCGTTCGGGTGGAAATCGGCGCAAGCCGAAAAGGCCGGGACGCTCCGGACTGTCTGCAAACCGACCGGAGCGCCCCATCAAGCAAAGGAGACATAGTCGTGAAACGAATGCTCACCCTCGCCGCCATCATGGTGGCAGGCTTTACCGCCACCGCGCAAGCCGAGGATAAGGTCACCATCGAATTCGCGTATCCCTATTCGCATCTGTTCGACGTGACCTACAAGTCGATCATGCCGAAGTTCAAGGAAGCTCACCCCAACATCGAGGTCAAATTCCGCGCCACCTATGAAAGCTACGAGGACGGCACCAACACGATCCTGCGTGAGGCCGTCTCCGGCAATCTCCCGGACGTCACAATGCAGGGCCTGAACCGCCAGGCCATCCTGGTCGAAAAAGGAATTGCCAAGTCGCTCGAGCCCTTTATCGCCAAGGAGCAGAACTTCACCAAGGACGGTTACCACGCGGCAATGCTGAAGCTTTCGACGTTCAGCAGCAAGGTCCACGGCCTGCCGTTCTCCGTTTCGCTGCCTGTCGGTTACTACAACATGGAGCTGATGAAAAAAGCCGGCATCGAAAAGCTGCCGACGACCTGGGAAGAGGTCGTGGCCACCTGCAAGACGATGAAGGCAAAGGGCGTCAAGAATCCGATCTTCTGGGGCTGGAACATTACCGGCAACTGGTTCGCCCAAGCCCTGATGTGGACGCAGGACACCCCGATCATCAAGGCCGGCCAGTTCAACATGGCAGGACAGGAAGGCCTGACGTCGCTGGAAACGATGAAAAAGATCTTCCGCGGCTGCAACATGAAGAACCTGAAGTGGAAAGAGGCGCTCGCGTCGTTCTCCGCCGGTGAAGTCGCCATGATGTACTGGTCGACATCGGCACTTGGCGCGGTCGAGCGTGCGAAGGGCGACTTCGAACTCAAGACCGGTCCTTTCCCCGGCATCGCAGGCAAGCCGAAGGGCCTGCCGGCCGGCGGCAACGCAGCAATGCTGGTCTCGCAGTCGGAAGACCCGAAGAAGCTCGAGGCCGCGTGGGCCTGGCTGAAGTTCATCACCTCCGGTGAAGGTGCGGCCGCCGTCGCCCGCACGACCGGCTACATGCCGCCCAACAAGACTGCCAACGAAATCATCCTTGCGGATTTCTACAAGCAGAATCCGAACAAGCAGACCGCTGTCGATCAGCTACCGCTGCTGCGCGACTGGCTCGCCTATCCCGGCGACAAGGGCCTTGCGATCACGCAAGTCATCTATGACGGCATGGAGAGCATCGTCACGGGCGACCAGGACGACATGAAATCTCTGCAGAAGGAACTGGTGGAAGAAGTCTCCGACATGCTTCCGTCCGGGTCCTGACACACCGCGCCGGGGCGGAACTGCGGTTCCGCCCCAATCCTCCTTCAAAACGCATTGCGTCCCGGAATCCGGGCGCCAGCCAGCGGAATCAATAATGAAACTCATACAAATGACCGACATTCACCTGACCACGCCGGGTGAGATGGTAAGCGGGCGCGACCCGAATGCGAACTTTGAGCGGGCGCTCGCGCATGTCCTGGAGCATCATCCGGATGCCGAAGCCATCGTCATTACCGGCGACCTCTCAAACTGGGGTGAGCGTCCGGACTACGAACGGCTGAAAGCCCGCATCGGACAGCTTCCCGTTCCCGTTCATCTCGCGATCGGCAATCATGATGATCGCGAGACATTCCTTGATGTTTTTCCCGAGCTGGCCGATGGCGATGGCCATGTTCAAGAGCGCTTCGACCTCTCGGACGCGACAGGCATTCTCATCGACACATGGGGTCCCGAAACGCATGCAGGCCACTACTGCGCCACACGATGCGCTTGGCTCGACTCGGCGCTCAGGTCTACAGACCGCCCGGTCTTCCTGTTCATGCATCACAATCCCATCCCGACGCATGTCGGTCCCTGCGATGAGATCATGCTGCTGGACGCGGCCGCGTTCGGCGAGGTGATCGCCGCGCACCGCGAACGCATCGCGCATATCTTCTTCGGACATTGTCACCAGCCGCTGGCCGGTTCATTTCACGGCGTCCCGGTAAGCGCCCCGCGCGGCACAAATCATGCCGGCTGGGCCGGGTTTTCCGAACGCAAAGTGCTTCTGGGTTCCGACCTTCCTGAATCCTATGCCGTGATTGTCAAGGACGGCGCGGCCGTCACGGTGCATATGGTCGAATTCGGTTACGACGGGGAAATCCGCGTCGAGGGACCGCCCACATACCAGGCCTGGTCGCGGGAAGCTCTGGCCAGTTAGAAGGCGATCAGGCCAGCATGCCGTCGTCTTTTGGCGACGACTCGACCTGCGGGAGGCCGGCTTCGATTCCGGATCTCGTGAGGTGCTCGCCGATAATTGATGTGTCTGACATCCGTGTACGCCTTTGCCGGTCGGAGACCGAATGGTACGCTTTGACGCAGGACGGTAGTGCGCCCGCGACACCTCGGCATGGCCAAAGCGGATTGCCCGATGGGCCGCTTCTGTCTCTCCGGCTTCCCGG
Organism: Hyphomicrobiales bacterium; assembly: GCA_965198845.1. Lineage (GTDB taxonomy): Bacteria > Pseudomonadota > Alphaproteobacteria > Rhizobiales > JAJFHC01 > CBDAQD01. Next base: position 1,475,573 of record CBDAQD010000002.1, on the reverse strand, counting down.
AGAAGCTGTTGAGTTTGACAGAGGTCAAGGCCGCTCAGCCTCAGAGGATGGACGCTCCCAGGTGCTTACCCGTACGGAGATGGTCCATGGCAGCCTTATTGGACCGGCGAACATTTCTGCTTGGCTCGACCGGATGCCTCGCGGCACCGGTGCTGGGCGGCTGCGCAGGTGAAAGGGATACGTACCGCGCCGCACTTGCCGAAATGACCCGGCCACTACCGGAAACCCCGCAACTCCAGGATCTGATCCGATTTGCCACGCTGGCCGCCAATGGCCACAACACACAGCCCTGGCGGTTCCGCATCGGTGAGAACGCGATCGACATTCTGCCGGACCTGTCGCGGCGGACCCCGGTCGTCGACCCCGACGATCACCATCTCTACGCGAGTCTCGGATGCGCGGCGGAAAACCTGATGCTTGCGGCACGGTCACGCCGCTTTTCCGGCGAAGTGACTTTTGAGAACTCCGGCGACGGCCTGGCCCGCATCTCGCTCGACGCCGACAGAAGCCGACATTCCGACCTGCTGCAAGCCGTCACCGTGCGCCAATGCAGCCGGACGGCTTATAACGGCAAGCCGGCATCGACGAGAATCCTCGAGAAACTCAAACGGGCTGCGACCCGCTATGAGGTCGACGCCGTCTTCGTCACCGACAATGTCAGAAGCGAGGAAATCCTGAGTCTGGTCATCGAAGGCAACAGCAGTCAGGTCGATGATCCAGCCTTCGTGAAAGAACTGAAGCAATGGATCCGGTTCAACCCGGCAGCGGCGGCACGTCTTCGCGACGGTCTCTACAGTGAGTCCTCCGGCAATCCTGCGCTGCCCGACTGGCTCGGACCTACTCTCTTCGACTTCTTTTTCAGCAAAGAGTCGGAGAACGAGAAATATGTCGAGCACGTCCGAAGTTCAGCGGGCATCGCCGTCTTTGTCGCCAAGACCGATGACAGGCAGGGCTGGTTCAATGCCGGACGTGCTTATCAGCGCTTCGCCCTCAGAGCGACCCTCGACGGATTGAAGAACGCCTTTCTCAACCAGGCCGTCGAAGTTCCCGCGGTCAGGAAGGAATTGCAGGCACTGCTCGGGATCGGTGACAGAAGGCCGAACCTTGTCGTGCGCTACGGATACGGGCCGTCCATGCCCAGATCCCTGAGGCGGCCGGTCAGCACTGTTCTCGTGTAAAGACACGGCCGTCGCGGAATCAGCAGTCGAATTCCTCGCCTCGCTCCCGCAACGCAATCGCGCGGCTGACAAATTCGCCGATCCTGGTGCCGGACACATCCACGGATTTGCTGAACCGGATACAGCCTTTGCCGACGTTCAGCCCTTTCAGCAGTTCGCCGCCGGGATCGATCCTGCCCGCATTGCCGACATAGAGGCTGACATAGTGCTTCTGGGCATTGAGGTGGAAGACCGTGCCACGCTCATCACTGAAACTCAGCATCTTGTAATTGATGCCTTCGTTCAGGTGGGGCGCCGCAGAAAAGACAACCTGCCTCAACTGCAAGAGTGTCTCGCGGCGCCAGTCGTCTTCCAGTTCGCGCAGGTATTCTTCAGGTGTCCCGGCATCATACTGCATTTCAACCTCCGATCCTCGGCGGCGGACGATCAGAAAGGGCGCTTGTTCCGCCAATCCTGATCGTCACGCCCGGTCTGCATAACTGTGCACGTCTTCCACGTCGATGAAACCACCCGACTGCCGTGCCCAGAAGCCGGCATAGAGCCCGCCAATAGCCAGCAGCTTCTCGTGGGTGCCCTGCTCGACAATACGGCCGCGGTCCATCACGACGATCCGGTCCATGCGCTGGATCGTGGACAGCCGATGGGCAATCGCGATGACCGTCTTGCCGACCATCAGCGTCCCGAGAGCGGACTGGATGAGCGCTTCGGCCTCCGAGTCGAGTGCTGACGTTGCCTCGTCCAGAACCAGGATCGGGGCGTCCTTCAGCACCGCGCGCGCCAGGGCAATCCGCTGGCGCTGGCCGCCGGAGAGTTTCACGCCCCGCTCACCGACATGGGCGTCATAGCCCCGCCTGCCCTTCATATCTTCGAGTTCGCCGATGAACTCGTCGGCGTAGACCAGACGTGCGGCTTCACGCATCTGTGCTTCGCTGGCGTCAGGCCGGCCATAGAGGATGTTGTCGCGCACAGAACGATGCAGAAGTGCCGTATCCTGGGTCACGACCGAGATCGACTGGCGCAGCGAATCCTGAGTAACCTGCGCAATATTCTGACCATCAACCTCAATCCGGCCACCATCGGCATCATAGAACCGCAGCAGAAGATTGATCAGGGTCGACTTGCCGGCGCCTGAGCGTCCGACAAGACCGATCCGTTCACCGGCCCGGATGTCGAGGTCGACGCCGTGCAGACCACCCGCTTCACTCTCGCCCGCGTCCCTGCCATAGCGGTGCGTGACGCTTGCGAAACGGATCGCGCCTCCACGGACCTCGAGCGGCCGTGCCGCCGGCATATCGACAACGCCGTGCGGCTGCGAAATCGTCTCCATGCCTTCCTTGATGACACCGGCGTACTGGAACAACTGGGAGGTCACCCACATGATCCAGCCGGTCATGGCATTGAGGCGCAGGGTCAGGGCCGCTGCTGCCGTGACCGTCCCGAGCGTCGTCTCGCCGGTCTGCCAAAGCCAGACCGCCGCACCGACCGTGCTGACGATCAGCGTTCCATTGAGCGTAGCCAGTCCCGCCGTCATGGTCGTCATGAGCCGCAACAGCCGCGAAAAACGCAGGCGATGCATGCGCATGGCATTGCGGGCGTACGCTTCCTCGCGCGTAGCATGCGCGAAGAGCTTCACCGTATGGATGTTGGTATAGGCATCGACAATGCGGCCCGTGACCAGCGACCTCGCATCCGAAAGCCGCTTGGAGGCGGCGCCGATGCGCGGGACCAGGGTATGCAACAGCCAGAGGTAGACCGCCAGCCACACCATCAGCGGGACGATGAGGCGCTCATCCGCGTTGGCCAGGATCAGCAGCGCACCCAGCACATAGGCAAAGGCGTACCAGATGGCCTCGAACGCCATGTAGGCGGAATCCTCCACCGCCGGACCCGTCTGCATGACCCGGTTGGCGATACGTCCGGCAAAGTCGTTCTGGAAGAACCCGACGGACTGACCGAGCAGATGCTTGTGTGCACGCCAGCGCACCTGATCGAGCAGATTGACCGACATGCCGTGGTTCAGCAGGCCGATGTTCAGCACGATCACGAACGGGCGAACCAGGAGGATCAACAGGACAACGGCCGCAAGTTCGAGGCCGTGTCGAGAAAAGAACGTGTCGGGCCCGCTCGCCGTCATCAAATCGACCAGCCGTCCGGCGTAAAAGATCAGGCTGGTCTCGACCAGGGCGACGGTGAATCCGGTGACAGCCACGACCGACAAGACCCTGCGGAACGGGCGCAGATGGTCGAGCAGAAAACGCCAGAAGCGGTCCGACGGTGCTGTGCCCGTGTCAGGGACGAACGGATCAATGAGGGATTCCAGATATCTGAACATGCTCTTGCACTTCTCTAGCGGATCGGACTGCAGAACGCGGGAGTGCGCTGCGGCCACAAAATGCTTTTTTTTGACGTGAAGATTGATGGAAACGCCGGCTCACGCCGGATCGAAGGCGACGGGGCCCTCTTAGGGCGCGGTCACCGGGAGAGTAGAAGGGTGCGCGTCATTTCCATCTGCATGCTCCAATTTCTTGGGAGGGTGAGTGGTACACTGATTTGCCGACCATGTCGACCTCACGGCGAGATTTCCTAGTTCAACTTCGTGGCGGCTCTATGACACTATGCTGTCGTGTTAAGGTGCGCAGGGTTGCGGGATGGTGGCAAAAGGGCCGGGAAACGAAGACAGATGAACAAATTCGACTGGCATTCCGATCCTATCGCCAGAAACACGCCGGTGACTGCCGGATACCGGAATACGCAAAACGTCCGGCGCTTCCTCAAGGCGCACTGCGGCGAGTCGTTCAAGTTCGACCGGCCCTTCATGCAATGGATCAAGGACGGTTCGCCCAAGACCATGGGCGACGTGGCCGACGAATGGATTCGGCGTCAATCCGAAGCCGGATGAGCCCGACCAGACCCAGCAACGCCTTTCGCTTTGAAGAGGAGTGGTCCCTCCCCGGTTCGTCCCCCGATGAAGTCTGGGACGTTCTGGCGCATGGCGAACTCCTGCCGCAATGGTGGCGCGGAGTTTATCTCGAGGCAGAACCTCTCGATTCCGGCGAACCCAAGGTCGGCGCCCGCCTGCGCGCGAAAGCCCGCGGATTTCTGCCCTATCGCCTCCGGTTTGTCATGGAAGTGGTGGAAATGGATCCCGGCAAGCTCATTGCGGTCAAAACCGAGGGCGATTTCGACGGATACTGGCGCGCAATGCTTGCGCCGCTGAATGACAGCACGCATGTCGACCTGCTTTGGGAAGTGACGGTGGAGCGGCCGGTCCTGAAATTTCTCGCTCCCCTGCTCCGCCCCGCATTCGCCTGGAACCACCGCTGGACCACGCCCCGGGGGGAAGCCGGTCTCAGGGCATTTCTCTCGGAACGCAGAAAAACCGCAAATACGGATCAGAAGGCAACGCCGCCGGAATTGTAATCTGCTGCCCGCCCGAAGCGGTCCTGTGGACGCTTGGCGACCGGCATGCGAAAATGCACCATCCCTGGTCCGTAAAAGCCGTTCGCCGTTACCGGCTGAGTCTCATGAGTGATACCGACACCCGGACACGCACAAAGGTCAAGCCGAAGACCCAGAAGCCCAGGCTTCACAAGGTGATCCTCGTCAATGACGACTACACGCCGCGTGAGTTTGTTGTGATCGTCCTCAAGGCCGTGTTCAGGATGAGCGAGGACAAGGCACACCAGGTCATGTTCACGGCCCATACGCGCGGCACCTGCGTCGTCGCCGTCTTTACGCGCGACATAGCCGAGAGCAAGGCCACAGAAGCCACCGATCTTGCCAAACAGGCGGGTTTTCCGCTGATGTTCACCACCGAACCGGAAGAGTAGCCACCGGACCGATTGTCAAGGCTGTAGCCCGAAATCCCTCTGATAACGCCCCTTCTGCCGGTGGCGGCCTAGTGCGGCTTCGACCACGGCAGGCGGTGTGCGGTCCTCGTCGGTCGCGAGCAAGGCAGTCAGCAACAGGCCCGACGGCCTCGACGTCCACCAGGTCAGAAGCGGCGACAGGATCAAGCCGATCAGAATCGGGCTCATCCAGAGGGCGACATGCGGTGATATGTGCAGAGCGAACAGGCCAAACGTCAGACCTGTGGTCACATGCCATGCATGATACCGAAGCGATGTGCCGAACGACACTGAATGACCGTCCCGCTGTTGCGCAGCCCAGCCAGAGTCCCTTCCCCGGAAAATCTCCCAGAGCGACCGAAGCTGGTTAAGCATCAGAACCGGCGCGAGCAAAGTCGACATCACCACTTCCACCAGCCAGCCGAATATGAGCAGCACTTTCTGTGGCCATCTCATTGCACGGCGATCAAACAGCGCCAGCGCAAGACCCAGAAACTTCGGCATGAACACAATCGCCAGGGTTGCCAGGAGCACGAGCAGAGCCGCTTCGGGATTGTAGGTCGGCCAGACCGGGAACAGCGTCTCCCATTTCGGGAAATATTCAGGCGTGCTGGCCCGAGCGCTGTAGGTGAGCCAAAGACCGATCAGCAGGGCTGCGGCCCACAGACCGGATGCCACGTAGGCAAACACGCCGAGTGTCAGGTGCAGACGGCTGAACAGCGGCAACCCGTTCGCCGCGACAATCCTTGAATGCTGGATATTGCCCTGCATCCAGCGACGGTCCCGGGTCGACAGCTCGATCAGCGTCGGAGGACAGCCTTCGTAAGAACCGCGCATGCTGGTCACGAGATGCACATCCCAGCCTGAACGCCTCAACAGCGCCGCCTCGACGAAATCGTGGCTCTGGATGTGTCCTCCCAGAGGCGCAGCTCCAGGCAGCTTGGGCAACCCGGCGGACTCGGCGAACGCACGGGTCCTGATAATGGCATTGTGTCCCCAGTAGTTGCCATCCGCTCCCTGAAACATGGCGTAGCCGGTAGCGGCCAGCGGACCGTAGTAGCCCGTGGCAAACTGCTGGAGGCGGGCAAAGATCGTCTCGCCACCCACCAGTCGCGGCGCAGTCTGAATCAGACCCGCATCGTCATGGTGTTCCATGGCCGCGGCAAGCCGCACCAGCGTCCGGCCGGACATCACGCTATCCGCATCAAGAATGACAAAGTGGTCGTAGCCACGCCCGAACCTGACAATCCAGTCCCTGATATTGCCCGCCTTCTTGCCGGCATTGTTTTGCCTGTTGCGGTAATACACTGGTCGGTCAGCCGAAATTGCCTGGTTCAGAGCAGCAAAAACACGCTGCTCAAGGTCGCGCGATTGTGCCGTGCGGCTGTCGCTCAGCACGAAAAAGTCGAAGGCTTCCGCGCGGCCGAGCGCCCATAACTGTTCAGCAATGGACTCTATGACTGCGGCAATACGTGCCGGATCCTCGTGATAGACGGGAAACAGCAAGGCTGTCCGACGCGCCAGAGGAGGCGCACCGTCCGGCAGCCGGATGGAATCGTACCCTCGACCGCACAACACTCCGATTGCACCGGCAATCGCCGTGGCGCTGCCGAAGGCAACCCAAGCGAAACACAGGCTCGACAGCAGGATCAAGACCGTCTGCGGAACCGCCGTAGTCACCGAAGTAAGGGCCTGATACAGGCCCCAGGCAAACACGGCCGTCGTCACGGTCGTGAAGACCAGGATTCCGACACGCGCAAACAATGTCGTCACCGACCGCCGACTGACGCAACCGCCACGAGGGCGCGAACCAGCATATTCCCGACAAAGCCGCTGCACCGGCATGGACAGCGGCTGCTCCCTGGGCAAGGCGGGCGTGGCCCCTGCGAAAGAGAACTCGGACGGCTCAAGTCGCTGGTTCATCGATCAGAAATCCATCTATAGAGCCAAACTTCTGGCGCGCGTTTGTTCTGGCGGTCAAGCGAAAGACGCAGCTCCGCGGTCCTGGCCTGCTTCGGATCGAACAGGAACGATACGCGAATGCCGCCGGTTTCCACGTTGCGCTGAACGACAACATCACTGATGTCGCCGGCGCTGGCCGTCATTCGGGCATCCGGCACATCGGACGCAACAGAGGGATTTTCGGTCACGTAATCGACGACAAAGCGCACCTTTCCCTTCGCCCTGTTTTCGCCGAGAGCGGGACCGCTAAGCGTCGTCTGGACCCAGGGTCCCGCGCCGCGCGACGGTGAACGGTCCGGCCAGAGCATCCTGTAGGCGAACCGCCGTGGCTTGCCGGCCTTGAGGGCATCGGCAGGCTGCCAATAGGCAACGATGTTGTCATGGATCTCTTCTTCGGTCGGAATTTCGACAAGCACGACATCGCCACGTCTGAACGGAACCGTCGGTTCGACCCACACACTGGGACGCTTGTGATAGCGCGCCTCCAGGTCCTGAAATGCCGGGAAAGAGCGGGTTCGCTGGATCAGTCCGAAGCCTTCCGGGTCATCATCCTGAAACGCGCTCACCTGTAACCGCCGCGGATTGACCAGCGGGCGCCACAACCTTTCGTCGCGTCCGTTCACCATGGCAAGCCCATCTGCATCGTGCACCCTCGGGCGGAAGTCGCTTACACGCATGGCATCGACCGGCGCCTTCAGATGCATGCTGGTCAGAGGCGCAATGCCGAAGTTCTTGACGGTCTTGCGCGGGAAAAGCGTGTGATCCACGTCCACGGAGGTGACTTCTCCGGGCGTCACGACAAAGCGATAGGCTCCGGTCACGGAAGGACTGTCGAGCAGGGCATGGACGACGATCTGCCGCGCTCCCCTCGCCGGCTTTTCCACCCAGAAGGCACGAAAGAACGGGAACTCCTCGCCCTCCGAGCCGGCGGTATTGATCGCCAGTCCGCGCGCAGAGGTACCGTATAGCTGACCCCTGGAAACCGCCCTGAAATAACTTGCGCCCTGGAAGACAATAATTTCGTCGAAGATATCCGGTGCGTTCATCGGCCCGTTGATACGGAATCCGGACAGGCTGACTTCGGCATTTTCGGGCAGCGGCGACGCCTTCTTTCCGAATGTGAAAAGACCGACGTCGGGTTTGAAACGCCGGGCAACGCCATCATCCACAAGATAGAGAAAGACCGGCTGTCTGAACAGCCATCCGCTCGGCAGCACATGCAGCTGAAAGGCAATCCGGTCATCCCGCCAGATCGCCGCATCCCTTTTGAAACGAACATCGCGATAGGCATCGTAGGTCGAGTTGGAATCCCTCTCGGCCTCTATATCGGGAGGTGCCTTGTACGGTTTGGCGGCAAGCGATCTGGCGATCTCCATGACCGTATCCGCCGTGAACGCGGATACATCCGTTGTTGGTGCGGCGTCAATAATCTGAGACTTCGCAGGAACCGCACCAGTCAGGAGCGCAAATGTGAGTCCGAGAGCCCGCAGGCCGCGCAACGCGCCTGCAACCGTCAGGGGGCTCTTCGACAAGGCACTCTCCGACAAGGTACTTTTCGACACCACTATTCCCTGCGTGCTCGCCGCCATTATTCTCGTTTTTGTCTCGGCGGACGCAGCTTTCTAACCAAGAGATTTAGGCAGTGTTAGGGCATGGCCGCGCCCAAATCTGGGCTGGGCCGGCAATCGACAACGCCCGGGTTTCCGTCTTCAAGTGATTCCTTACATGACATTAAGCTGGCGACGATCATTCAGTAAAATCATATAGTTGTAATCAAATGCGGATCCCGAAACCGTGACGCTGCCTGCAGGCGCGCTGCCTTATGCTCCGCGACAGCAGGTCTCACTAACGGCGGTTCTTAAAGTGATTTCGACCTAGTCCCTGGTGAACGCCATGCCGATGGATCGCGGCGCGGTCGGCTCGAAGCCGAATTGCGCATAGAGCTTGTCCGCCGGCACGTCGGCAATCAGGCTGACATAGGCCGTTTCCGGGACTTCATTCCGCAGATGCGCCGACAGCGCGTTCATAATCACCTTGCCCAGCCCGACGCCCTGATGGTCCGGATCAACAGCGATGTCGACGACCTGAAAGAAACATCCGCCGTCGCCGACGATACGGCCCATGCCAACCGGTTTTCCGCTGCAAAGCACAGTGACGCCGTAAACAGTGCCCCCGAGGCCCTGCTCCGCCGCCTCGGTCGAGAAGGCCTTCAGGCCACAGACCCGTCTAAGGCGAAGGTAATCCTCCAGATCAGGCGCGGATTCCAACAGCTGATATTCGCCGGACTGGATGATGTGCATGGCGGGTTCCATGTCGTTGCTGTGTGGGGTCACGTCTCGCCGGACGATACGTTACTGCCGGCCCTTGTCTCCAGCCAGCAGTTGCGCCACGCGCTCGGATTCCTCATCGCTCAATGGCGCCGGCGCCTCCTGGGGCAACGCGGACCTGGCGCGGCGTACGAAGGCGATTGCTGCAAGCCCACCGATCAGGAGTATCATCAGTGGTCCAAGCCAGAGTGCAAGCGTGTGGGCGCCGAAGCGCGGTCTGAGGAGAACGAACTCCCCATAACGCGCGACGACAAAATCGATCACCTGCTTGTCCGTGTCCCCGGCGGTGAGCCGTTCGCGGACCAGAATTCTGAGATCGCGGGCGAGAGGAGCGTCGGAATCGTCAATCGACTGGTTCTGGCACACGAGGCAGCGCAATTCCGCAGACAGCACGCGCGCGCGCGCTTCAAGTTTGGGGTCCTTGAGAACTTCATCAGGCTGATAGGCGCTCGCCGGCGCGGCCATGACAAAGACCAACCACAAGGCCACAATGCTCCTGGCCACGGATGTCATGAGGCTGTCGCCGGCTCGGCGCCCTTCTTGCGGCGCGGCGCGCCGACCCGATACCTGCGGTCCGACAGCGATATCAATCCGCCGAGGAACATGATCACGGTTCCGAGCCAGATCAGGGGCGCGAGCGGATTGAAATAGACCCTGACTGTCCACGCGCCGTCCTTGTTCCGGTCACCCAGCGTGGCATAGAGATCACCGGTCCAGAACGGATAGATGCCCGCTTCGGTCGTCGGCTGACGTGTCGCCGTATAGACGCGTTTTTCAGCTGTGACCGTCGTTATGCGCTCACCGTCGACGGTGATCGTGAAGCGGCCGGTATCGCCGCTGAAATTCGGGCCGGTCAAAGGCGTAACCCCTTCGAAAATGACGTCAACGCCACCGACTGTTACCGACTGACCGGGCTTCACGAGCTCGACCTTCTCGTCCTTCCAGGCCGTGATCCCAACGATACCCAGCACCATCACGCCGACCCCGGCGTGGGCGATCGCTGTACCCCAGGCCGAACGCGGCAGGCCCCTGGCGCGACGCCATACGGTTCCCAGAGGTTCGGCGAACAGCTTGATCCGGCCGGCAATTTCCGAGAACGCCCCGGCCACCAGCCACACGGCCAGTCCAACGCCAAGCGGTGCAAGCACCGGTCCCCGGGTCATGAAGGCATGCGTTGCAATGACAACCACGATCACAAGTGCGGCGGCTGTCAGCAGCCTCTGCGCGACCGCCAGGATGTCGCCGCGTTTCCAGGCCAGCAACGGGCCGAAAGGTACGAGAATGAGCAGCGGCACGGCCAGCGGGATGAACGTCGCATTGAAAAACGGCGGGCCGACGGAGATCTTTTCGCCTGTAACTGTCTCAAGGGCCAAAGGATAGAGAGTGCCGATGAACACCGCGGCACAGGCCGAACACAGCAGAAGGTTATTGAGAACAAGCGAGCTTTCGCGGCTTATCGGCGCAAAAACCCCGCCTCCCTTCAGCATCGGTGCACGCCAGGCATAGAGCGCGAGCGAACCGCCGATGAAGACGCACAAGATGCCCAGGATGAAAACGCCGCGCGCGGGATCCACCGCGAACGCATGGACCGATGTCAGGACTCCCGAACGGACGAGGAATGTGCCGAGCAGCGACAGAGAGAACGTGAGGATCGCAAGCAGCAGGGTCCACGTCTTGAGCGTATCGCGCTTCTCCACGACGATTGCGGAATGCAGCAGTGCCGTTCCGACAAGCCAGGGCATGAAAGAGGCGTTTTCGACCGGGTCCCAGAACCACCAGCCGCCCCAGCCGAGCTCATAATAGGCCCACCACGATCCCATCGAGATGCCGACGGTGAGAAACATCCAGGCGACCAGAGTCCAGGGGCGCACCCAGCGTGCCCAGGCCGGGTCGACCCTGCCTTCGATAAGAGCGGCTACCGCGAAGGAGAAGGCCATGGAGAAACCGACATATCCCGCGTAGAGCAGCGGCGGATGGATGGCCAGCGCCGGATCCTGCAGAATCGGGTTCAGCCCTCGGCCCTCGAAGGGTGCCGGATCAAGCCGGACGAACGGGTTGGATGTGATGACAACGAACAGCAGGAATGCAACGCCGATCATGCCCTGCACACTCAGAACGCGGGCTCGCAATCCGGCAGGCAATGTTCGCCCGAAGACCGCCACGGCCGCACCGAACAAGGCAAGGATCATGATCCAGAGGACCATGGATCCCTCATGGTTTCCCCAGACACCCGAGATCTTGTAGATCAGCGGCTTCGCCGAATAGGAGTTGTCCCAGACATTCTTGACCGAGAAGTCCGACGTTACGAAAGCAACCGTAAGCGCTCCAAAGGCAACGACGACGAAAAGGAATTGCAGGAGTGCCGAGGGGATTGCCGTCTGCATCATGGCGGCGTCGCCGCGTTGCGCACCAATCAACGGAACGACGGACTGGAATATCGCGAATGCGAGCGCCAGAACCAGCGCAAAATGTCCGATCTCGGCGATCATCGGCTCGCCCCCGCCCGGCACAGACTATTCACTGGTCTTGCCCTTCCATTGACCCTGCTTTTTCAACATGTCCGCCACCTCCGGCGGCATGTAGGTTTCGTCGTGCTTGGCCAGAACGCTGTCGGCTTCGAATGTGCCGCTCACGTTCAGCTTGCCTTCGGCGACGACCCCCTGTCCTTCGCGGAACAGATCGGGAAGGATCCCGACATACTGGACCGGGACGGTCTTGTTGGTATCCGTCACCACGAATTTCACCGCCTTGCCCTCGCCGCGTACGACACTTCCGTCAGCGACCAGTCCTCCGAGCCGGAACCGCTCGCCGGGCTTGATCGATTTCTCCGCGACTTCGGTCGGGCCATAGAAGAAAACGATGGTGTCCTCGAGAGCCACGAGCACCAGCGCAACGGCAACACCGAGGATTCCAAGTCCGGTTGCAATTACAGCAAATCTTCTCTGTTTTCGGGTCATAACACTATGTCTTCTGTTTTGCCCCGGACCTCATTGACTTCCGTCAATTTGCATGGTCCTGCCGAGCTCATCGATCCGCGTAAGTGCAGTCGGTGTATCGGCAAATTTGGCCCTCGCCGTGGCCAGAGTCGAGCCTGCATCCTTTTTCCTGCCGAGAACAGCCTGAGCCCTGGCCAGTCTCAGCCACTCTTCAATGGCACCGCCCTCAGTCGACAACCGTTGCGCAAGCCGGTCAACCATGCCTTCGATCATCTTCTGGCGTTCTTCCGGCGCCATTTCCTGCGCTGCACTGACCGTATCCTGAGAGAGCGCCGGAACGGTGGCGGCTGTGCTGCGACCTTCGGCACGGGCAATCTGAGACTCGACGGTTTCGCGCCATGGCGCATCCGCCGGGGCTTCCGCAAGCAGCGCCTTCCAGGCGGCAATCGCCTCGTCCTTGCGTCCTTCCTGGAACGCGGCCAGTGCGAGGAAGTATCGCGGCTTCGGCTGTTCGGGTGAAAGTTGATTTGCCTTGGTGAAGGCTTCGCGAGCGTCGACCGTCACGAGTCCCTCCTGCGACAACATCAACGCCTCGCCATAACTTGCGTAGACAGCCGCATCGGGTGGCCCGATATTGAGAACGCGCCGAAAGGCATCGGCGGCATCAGCGTATCGCCGCATGCGCATATAGACCGGGCCAATCACCGACCAGCCCCGGAGGTCGTTCGGGTTGGTTCTCAGGTGCGCTTCGACGCGCGCGAGCAGCTCCGGCATGCTCTGAGCTGAGACCGGGGCCGCAAGCCGCTTTGCCAGAGGCTGGTCTTCCAGCGTCGGCGAACCGGTGGACAGATAGACGGTGAGGCCGAGCACGGGAACGAGCACGGCGGTAGCGATTGCCGTCATATTGCGCAGGCGGCCGCCGTCGTTGCCGGTTTGACCGGCGTCCTCTGCGGTACGGCTGTCCGCGGCCAGAAGCCGCCGGGAGATTTCTCTGCGGCCCGCTTCAGCGTCGGCTTCACTCACAACGCCACGGGCCAAATCACGTTCAAGTTCCTGCAACTGATCACGATAGACGGCGACGTCCTGCGCTGCGCCGCCCGCAGCGTCAGGCAAAGACCGATCGCCCCCTGACCGCAACAAGGGCCATAAGACAGCAGCGAGTCCGGCAGCCGTCATGAAGGCGAATATGATCCACAGCAGCATGGCCGCCATCATTTGCGAGGCAATGGCCAAAATCAATGTAACTCATTGTGTTTGCACGCGTCCGTGTGTCGCAGTTCGACCACCCCATGTCGCAAAAAAATAGAGACGCCACGGGCCCGGTGGTAATGTCTGCTCCAATTTGACGGAGGCCGGAATGTGCAAAAATACCGCTATTTCCGGCGCTGATGCCCAGGGAAAATGGTGCGCATGAAACGCTATTCATTCCTTACGCTCGCGCGCAACGCAGTGAACTACCACAAGGACTGGGGACCGGCCTGGCGCAGCCCGGAGCCGAAACCCGAATACGACGCGATCATTATCGGCGCGGGCGGGCATGGTCTGGCGACGGCATACTACCTTGCCAAGGAGCACAAGCTGACAAATGTCGCCGTGCTGGAGAAGGGCTGGCTCGGTGGCGGCAATACGGGTCGCAACACGACGATTATCCGGTCCAACTACCTGCAGGATGAAAGCACGGCGATCTACGAGCTGGCGCGATCCCTGTACGAGGACCTGTCGCTGGAACTCAATTTCAACGTGATGTTCTCGCCACGCGGTCTGCTGATGCTGTGCCAGACCGAGCACGAATTCCGGGCGATGAAGCGTACCGCCCACGCCAACCGGCTCGGCGGCATCGAGGCCCGCATGATTGACCGGGCAGAGGTCAAGAAGCTCGTTCCGATCATCAATGATCGAGACGACTGCCGCTACCCCATCCTCGGCGCCTACTACCAGCCGCGCGGCGGCACCGCCCGCCACGACGCCGTAGCGTGGGGGTATGCCCGCGGTGCAGACGACCACGGCGTGGACATCATCCAGAATTGCACGGTCACCGCAATCAATCGCGACGGTGGCAAGGTCACAGGCGTGGAGACGTCGAGAGGACCGATTAAGGCCAAGAAGATTGCCGTGGTTACCGCGGGCAGCACCAGCCTCCTCATGGATATGGCGGGTGTCCGCATGCCGATCGAGAGCGTCAGCCTTCAGGCGCTGGTGTCCGAGCCAATCAAGCCGGTCATCGATGTGGTGGTCATGGCCAACACGGTGCATGGCTACATGAGCCAGTCGGACAAGGGAGAACTCGTCATCGGAGGTGGCGCCGATCCCTATAACAACTATTCCCAGCGCGGCAGCTTCCCGGCGATCGAACACACGGTCACGGCGCTGGTCGAGACCTTCCCCATTATCAGCCGTCTGCGGATGCTCAGGCAGTGGGGCGGTATCGTCGACATGACCGGCGACCGCAGTCCGATTATCTCCATGACCGACGTCGAAGGTTTGTATGTGAATTGCGGATGGGGCACTGGCGGGTTCAAGGCGATCCCCGGGTCGGGCTTTGTCTTTGCCGACACTATTGCCAACGGCCGGCCGCACCCGATCGCAGCCCCGTTCAGTCTCAACCGTTTCGTCGAAGGCCGTCTGATTGACGAGAGCGTCGCCGCGGCCGTCGCACACTGAGGACACTGCAATGCTTGTTATTCACTGCCCCGTCTGCGGCGTCGAAGGCGAAGAGACCGATTTCCACTACGGCGGCGAGGCGCACATCAAACGGCCGGCAACCGAAGATCCGGAGAACGTGTCCGATGAGGCGCAGCGGGACTATCTCTACATCCGCAAGAATCCGCGCGGTCTCCATTTCGAGCGCTGGCAGTGCGCCCGCGGCTGCGGCAAGTGGTTTCACGCGGCGCGTGACACACTCACCATGGAATTCAAGACCTATTACGGGATCACAGAGCCGGCACCGCAGATCGACGCCGGTCCTGATGCAGGGGCATCCGACCAGAAATGAGCGCAAAACCGTATCGACTGCCGGCCGGAGATTTCGGCGGACGCGTCATCGACCGGGCAAAGCCGGTTTCGTTCAGCTTCGACGGCACCAAGCTGACAGGTTTCGCCGGCGACACGCTTGCATCGGCACTGTTCGGCAACGGCATCCGCGTTGTCGGCCGCAGCTTCAAGTACCACCGCCCGCGCGGCATCATCGGATCCGGTGCCGATGAACCGAACGCCCTGGTCGGTGTCGGCGAGGACGGCCGGATGGAACCGAACCTGCGGGCAACCCAGGTCGAACTGTTCGACGGTCTGGTCGCCACGAGCCAGAACAACTGGCCCAACCTCACGTTCGACGTCGGCCAGATCAACAATCATTTCTCCAGGCTGATCCCGGCGGGCTTCTACTACAAGACGTTCATGTGGCCCGGGAAACTGTGGCCCGTCTACGAGCACTTCATCCGGCAGGCAGCGGGACTCGGTGTGGCGGCCAAGGAGTCCGACCCGGACACCTACGAGCAGTTTCATGTAGACTGCGACGTGCTCGTTGTCGGAGGAGGAGTCGCCGGCATTGCCGCCGCGCAGGCCGCCGCGGCGACCGGCATCCGGGTTATGCTGGCGGACGAGCAGCCGCGGCTTGGCGGCTTCGCTGACAGCGCCGGGGGCACGCTTGACGGCAAGCCGCAGACCGAATGGGTTTCAGACGCAGCGAAGGCACTCAGTGCTGCCGATAACGTCCATGTCCTGACGCGGACGATCGTTGCGGGCCACTTCGATCACAACTGGGTTCTGCTGCTGGAGCGCGTCTGCGACCACGATCCGGATCTCGGGCGCGCCGGAGCGCCGCGCCATCGTCTCTGGAAGGTCCGGGCGAAGGAAATCGTGCTCGCATCGGGCGCGATCGAGAGGCCCCTCACCTTCTATAACAACGACCGGCCGGGCGTCATGCTCGCGTCGGCGGCGCGGTCTTTCGTCAACAGATACGGCGTAGCGCCCGGATCGCGCGGCATCGTCTTCACCAACAATGATGACGCCTACCGCACCGGCATAACGCTTTCGGATGCCGGGATTTCTATGCCACGCATCGTGGACGTCCGCGAAAATCCGGATGGGCCGTTGATCGAGGCGGCCCGCAACAAGGGTATCCAGGTATCCACAGGCATGGTGGTGACAGGGGTCGAGACCAGTCTCGGCGGTCTTGGCATAGAGGCGGTCAAACTGGCAAAGCTGCGCGGCAGCGGCAGGCTTGAAGCGCCGGAAGAGAAGGTCCAGTGCGACTTTGTCTGCATGTCTGGCGGCTGGAACCCGGCGGTCCACCTGTTCTGCCATTCCGGCGGCAAACTGCGTTTCGATGACGCGCTTTTTGCGTTCCGCCCCGACCATACGCCGCATCGTCTGCGCGTTGCGGGTGCTGCTGATGGTACGTTCGATCTCGCGTCGATCGTCGACGACGGCTTTGCCAAGGGCGAGGCCGCAGCAAAAGCCTCAGGCGCGACCGGTAAGTCCCGAAAGGCACCGGCAAAACCCGCCGCTTCATCCGAGTCCGAAAATGCGCTGGAAGCGATCTGGTTCGTGCCGAGCTTCGGCAAGGCCAACGAAGGCAACAAGCACTTCATCGATTTCCAGAACGATGTGACCGCCGCCGACCTGGAGCTTGCCGCTCGCGAGGGGTATCGCTCGGTCGAGCACCTGAAGCGCTACACCACGCTCGGCATGGCGACCGACCAGGGCAAGACCAGCAACATCAATGCGCTCGGCATCATGGCCGACGTGCTCGACCGGCAGATCCCCGAGATCGGTACGACCACGTTCCGGCCTCCCTACACGCCGATCTCCTTCGGCTCCATCGCCGGCACAAAGGCGAGACACCTGTTCCAGCCGATACGGCGCACACCGATCTGGTCGTGGCACGTGGATCATAACGGCGATTTCGAGCCTGTCGGGCTGTGGCGGCGACCCTATTGCTACCCGCATGGCAGCGAGGCCCGCAGAACCGCCGTCAACCGCGAGATCATGGCCGTGCGCGAACGGGTCGGCCTCATCGACGCGTCGACCCTGGGCAAGATCGAAATCAAGGGTCCGGACGCGGGTGCACTGCTCGACCGGGTCTACAGCAACGCGTTTTCGGCGCTGAAGCAGGACCGTTGCCGTTACGGTCTCATGATGAATGAGGACGGGTTCCTGTTCGATGACGGTGTAACGGTTCGTCTCGGTGACGATCATTTCCTCATGCACACCACATCGGGCAACAGCGACCGAATCCATGGCTGGCTCGAGGAGTGGCTGCAGACCGAGTGGACGGACATGAAGGTGTTCGTGACGCAGGTCACCGAGCAATGGGCACAGTTCGCTCTCGCCGGACCGCGTGCGCGGGCCGTGCTCGGCAAACTCGAAAGCTCGATCGACTTTGACGGCGAAGCTTTTCCGCCGCTCGTCATGCGGACCGGAACGCTTGCCGGTGTACCGGTGCGGATTTTCCGCATCAGTTTTTCCGGTGAGATGTCCTATGAAATCGCCACGCCCGCAGGATTTGGCCGCAGTCTCTGGGACAGCCTGCTCAAGGCGGGCGAGGAATTCGGGATCGAAGTCTACGGCACTGAAGCGCTGCACGTGCTGCGCGCTGAAAAGGGTTTCATTGCCATCGGAGACGAAACCGACGGCACCGTCACGCCGCTTGATCTCGGACTTAACTGGGCGGTCTCGAAAAAGAAGCCGGACTATATCGGCAAGCGTTCGCTTCAGAGATCCTATCAGTCGGCACCTGACCGCAAGCAGCTGGTCGGCCTGCTGACCGACGATCCGCAAACGGTCCTGCCGGACGGCGCTTACGCGGTCGAGGAAGTCAAACCGAAGCCGCCAATGAAGATGATCGGGCAAGTCACATCAAGCTACTACAGCCCGACATTGAAGCGTTCCATCGCCATGGGTCTTATCCGCAATGGCCGGGACCGCATGGGCGACACCATCAGCTTCCCGCTCGAGGACAAGGTGGTTACCGCCAAGATCGTCGATCCGGTTTTCTACGACAAGGAAGGCAAGCGTCAAAATGGCTGATGCTCAGCGTACAAGCCCGCTTTCCCACCGCTCCGGCCTCGGGCCGGCTGCCGGCTACGCCGTCTCGGTTGAAGAGGTCGCGGGACGCGGAATGATCGATCTGCGCGGCAATCCGAACGATGCGGCGTTTATGGCGGCAGCTCAAAAGGCCCTCGGTCTCGAACTGCCAACCGAGCCGCGGACCTGTGCCACGAAAGGCAAGGTCAGTGTCCTGTGGCTGTCGATTGACCAATGGCTCATAACGATGCCGATCGAAAACTGCGCCAAGACGCTGACGTCACTGCAGAACGAGACCGAAGGCCTGTTTGCGCTGGCCTGCGACGTATCCGACGCCCGGGCCATCATCCGGCTTGGAGGCAGCGGCGTTCGGGAGGTGCTGATGAAAGGTACGTCTGTAGACCTGACGAAGCCCGAATTTGTCAAAGGCGTGGTCCGGCGAATGACATTCGCCGAAATCGCCGCGATGTGCCACATCGTCGGGACGTCGCCCGATATCATCGATCTCTATGTCTTCAGATCCTACGCCGACTACACCTGGGAGTGGCTTGAAGCGACCGCCACCGAGGCGTCGAAGGTCACCATCTGGAGCGCACAGGACGTGGCGGCGGACTGAATCTGCCACTCAGCCCGCCGGTGTCTTGATGACCTAAAGGTCGAGACTGTCGAGCCAGTCGAACAGCTTCTCGAAACCACCGAACGGGAAGAAGTGAACTTGCGCAATGCCGTGGCCCTTGCCGCTCGCCGCTGCTTCGGCAAGACCGATCAGCGTGTCATCAGGGGTCGAAACCGTCATCAGTTTCGTGATGTTCAGCGCCTGTTTCTGAATGATCTTGATCGAAGGCCCGACGCCGCAGGTCAACGCGTATTTCGCCAGGGTCTTCACGGTCGCCGGACCCGGCAGACCGACATGGACCGGCAGATCGATGTTCTCATCGGCAAGCATGCCCGCCCAGTCGATGACCGGCTGCGCGGCGAAAACGAACTGGGTTACGAGGCGCGTTCTGGCATCGGTCCTGTCGGTGAATGCCTGCTTGAGGCGCAGGGCTTCCATCAGGGCCGCCTCGCCGGCCGCCCGCTCGATGTCGGCGTTGCCTTCCGGGTGACCGGCAAAGCCCAGGCTGGTGATGCCGAACCGGTCAAAAATCCCGGTCTCCAGCATGTCCATTACGCTGCCGAATTCGCCTGCCGGCTTGTCGGCACCACCGCCGACCAGCAAGGCATCGGTAATGCCGGCTTCCCCGACAAACCGCGATACCAGGTCCTCGAGCTGACCGGCGCCTTCGATCAGGCGCGCCGGAAAATGCGGTACAGGCGTGAAGCCAAGCTCCGCAAGCCGCGCCGCTGCGCGAATCTGATCAGGTGCATCCTCCGGACCAATGCAGGCTATGTAGACACGGCTGCCGGACCGCATCCGATCTGCCAGGATCGGAAACTTGTCGTATTGCCTGGCCGTGACTTCCAGCGACTGCACGCTCAGAAAAGCAGCGAGCTTTTCCTTCCGCGACGACGCAGCGCTTACCGTGTCCAGCGCACTGTTGAAATCGGCAGACCGCTGCCCTTTGCTGCCGTCAAGGACCACTTGTTCCATGTGCGCAACTCCCGATTAGAGGCACCCGCATTAAATTGGGGGGCACAGTGCTGCTTCGATAACAAAAAAACGCGCTTGGAAACGACCTTTGTACTGCAAATTTCGACATCACCCGGGCACATGAACGGCTCGCCTGGAATGACATATGTCTTTACGTCATATGGTTATTCTCACCCGCAAGGGTAACCCTATCCCTAACGTTCAAATTCCGTTGATAAACGCCACTGAATCCGGCTCGGGGCAAATCCGCCCGCAAGAGCGCGAAACCTGCCAAATTCAAGGCTGCGGCCCTCCCAGCAAGGCCTTGAAGGGCACCCTGGCGGTTAACCAGGCAATCAGGCAGGTTACGTTTTCAATTGCGTCGGAATGCGAGCAACGGCATGCTCCAGAGTCGGGCTTGCGTTTCGTGAGAAGACCGGTACCGGAGACCGCGCGCGAAGCCCGCCAACTGGCATTCGAAGAGAACGGAGTCCATGCTCGGAGACGCGCCACGCGAGTTGCCTCAACGCTTCGCCTTCATTCTGCTGCCGGACTTCTCGATGATGCCGGTCACAGCGGCGATTGAGCCCCTCAGAATTGCCAACCGGCTTACCGAACAGAATCTGTACACCTGGCAGATGCTTACGGTGGACGGCTCAACGGTGGCTGCATCCAACGGTCTTGAAATCAGTCCCGACGGCAGCCTCGCGGATGCCGCCGAGCGATCAACCGTCGTGGTTTGCGGCGGTGTTGATATCCAGAACCACGTCAGCAAGACTCTGCTCAACTGGTTGCGCAAGACGGCGCGTCAGGGCGTCGATATCGGGTCGCTCTGTACGGCATGCTACATCCTCGCGGAAGTAAGCCTGCTCGACAATTACCGCTGCACGATCCACTGGGAAAACATGCCCTCGTTCGTCGAGGCATTTCCCGAGATCGAGCTCAGCGGCAGTCTCTTTGAGATTGACCGCGACCGTTTCACCTGTGCCGGAGGCACGGCAGCGATCGACATGATGCTCGCCGTCATCTCGACACAGCACGGCTCTGATCTGGCTGCATCGATAGCCGAGCAGATCATCCACTCGCCGATCCGTCATCACAGCGAGCATCAGCGCATGTCTCTGCCTGCCCGCATCGGAGCACGCCATCCGAAATTGATCGGTATTATCGAACGGATGGAACAAAACCTCGAAGAACCGCTGAGCCCCAGCATTCTCGCACGCGAGGCCGGCCTGTCGACACGACAGCTCGAGCGTCTGTTCCGGAGATATCTCGACCGCTCGCCGAAGCGCTACTACCTGGAACTGCGCCTGAAGAAAGCGAGACTGCTGCTGCTGCAGACCGACATGTCAGTGATCAATGTTGCTCTGGCTTGTGGCTTTTCGTCGCCGTCGCATTTTTCCAAATGCTACAGGGCGTTTTACGGCCGAACACCCTATCGGGAACAGGGAGTGCCCGCGGGACCGTCAAGTCAGCCTCAATCGCAGTCTGCATGACTGCCGGCGGTTTCTTCAGGCAGATTCTTCGTTGGCTTCGTCGCGCTGCAATGCCGCACGTGCACGTCGCCTGAGCAGTTCGGCGACTTCCAGACCGAAGAACAGTTCTGTGAATTCACACACGTTCTTCATGTACGCGTCAGCGCACTGGAGTTCCTCGCCCTCGCTACGGCGCACATCCTCGATGGTGATTTCGCCAATCGACTCGATGAAGGTCGACAGTGTCGACTTGATGCTGGCGTAGTCGGCATTGATCGGCACCTGGCTGAGATAGGGGCGGACGGCGAGTAACAGCTGAACGACGAATTTCGCATCGCCCACGGCACGCGGATCCGGCCATACGATGGGAACATATCCATCAGTGCCGACGCGCCGGCCACGGCGGTAGAGCGCCGTTTTCGCGAGACGCGGCGCGCCGCTGATTTCGGTGCGGATTGCCGAGGCCAGGGCATTGCGGATCGCGATGATACGCCAGCCCCAGGAGCCTTTCATGTCGACGTCTATGGTTCCGACGAAACCGTCTGCAATCTCGAAATAGTGCGAGAGGAACCGGTCAACCAGCTCGATCGGCGCGCGCGATGCAATGGCCTGCAGCGCACCATGAGCGGCAACCTCCATGTCGTGAAGGAGACACTCACAGACAATCGCCAGATCGGAAGACTTGATCACCCTGTCTTCATCCGAACCCACAATTCTTGTAACGACCTTGAGCACGTCGCTTCGACGGCGCATCCTCGCAGCAGCACTGAGCAGCACGATATAGGCGTGATCCGGCGCTCTCGTTGCGACTTCCTGATAGAATTTGGCAAGGGCTGCTTCCTCACCCGGTCCAATCTTCTCGAGGTGCTTGGGCAGACGCTTGCGCACCTGCATGACGAGCCTGGCCTCAGTCAGAATGCGCGCGATATCGGCCGCGTCTTCGAGCACGCGCTGACCGCCAAGGTGCGCGGCAAGGCGAAGATATTCGCGATCACCGGGGGTAAGGTCACGCAGGGCCTCATTGATAGCGCTGGCGCAGATCCGGTGAATCTCAAGCGACGTCGCCAATACATTTTCGGAGTTTTTCTCGACGATAGCGTCACGCAACGTATCACCGAGATGTTCCACCTCCGACGGCACGAGATCTGCGCCCAGCCACTTCCAGATCGCTGACAACGACGAACGGGAGATCCTGCCCGGCTGCTTTTCTTCCGTGGAGTTGTCGACGAGCAGATCCTCGAAGGGATCGCAGAAGACACGAAGTGGCGAGCCGATGCGATTGAATTTTTCGCCTTCGTGGAATATCGCCTTGCGGGCGTATTTCAGGACGATGTCATGGGCGAACGTATTGCCACCCTTGAGGCGATCCAGTTCAACCTCCCGGATCAGAAATCGCGCGGCAGCAGGCGTTAGCGACGACAGATAGGACTCAAGTTCCTCCGCCTTCATACTACTCAAATTCGCTGACGACATCTTTTCGCCCCTAACCACGCGGCCTGTACTGAATTCCGGCCGCGATCCGCATCCGGATCAACACCGGATCATGACGAAAATCGCTTAACAATCCGTTGCAAACTGTCGACCAAAAGAACACAGGCGCGACCAGGACTGGGACCTGCCCGCCAGCAGATTTGGCGTAATTGGGGTTCCAAAATGAAAGACGGACCCCGAGAACGGGGTCCGTCTCCGACAAAGTGCACGCCTGCGACCGGGGGCAATTAGGCAGACGACACTTCATCAAACCGATAACGGTCGAACCTGATGGGTGCTTGATTTTCTCAGACCACCTGAGCAACTCCCCCTTAACTTCGCGTCACTCCCAATCTACGCGAAACGCGTTGATAGCAGCAAATACAATAAAGTCCAAATTTACCGCAGCAAGACTAGCAACACTCATGAACCTATAAGGATCATAATATACCCAGAAGCACAATTTATAGACGGGATCGATTCTAAGACAGATTTTCCCAAGTCTTTCAACCTCCCGCCCAAAGCCACCTAAGCACCCGGCAGCAGCAATTCAACCCTCAGACCACCCAGCTCGGAATCATGTAATTCAATCTTGCCGCCATAAAGCGTAACCAATTCCACCACAATCGAAAGTCCCAGTCCCGAGCCTGGGGTTGTTTCGTCCAATCGACGCCCTCGCTTGAGTGCATCGGCCTTCTGGTGATCTTTGAGCCCGGGGCCATCGTCTTCCACAACGAATCGGAGCCACGACCGGCCCGTCGCCGGATCACCCGCAGCAGCTTCGGCGACGTCGGTATCGAGTGTGACACTTATTCTGATGACACTCTTTGCCCATTTGAAGGCATTTTCCAGCAGATTGCCAATGGTCTCCTCGAGATCCTGCTTTTCTCCCCTGAACTTCTTTTCCCCGTCACACTCAACATCGACCTCAAGTGTACTGTCCCTGTTCAGTCTTGTAAGGGTCCGGACGAGACCGTCAACGACGGGACGGACTTCGGTGATTACGCCGAGTGCCCTGCCGCGCGCCGCCATACGCGCCCGATCAAGGTACAAATTCACCTGATCGCGCATCATGTCGGCCTGCTCCTCGATCTTCCCGGCAAGGGGGTGCTGGCTGGACTGGGCCTCGTTGATGATCACGCTCAAGGGAGTCTTGAGCGCATGCGCGAGATTGCCGACATGTGTGCGCGCGCGCTTGACCACTGCTTCGTTGGCTTCGAGCAGTGCATTCAGTTCTTCGGCCAGAGGCTGAACTTCGTCGGGAAACGTACCGCTCAGACGAGTCTGGTGCCCGGTTCGGATGTTGCTGAGGGATTGCTGAAAGATCCTCAGGGGCTGCAGTCCGAACCGTACCTGGATCAGTGCGGCGAGCACGACGCCGAGCCCCATGATCGACAGTGCGATGATGAGCGTGTTGTTGAACGTCGAAATCTCTGTCTCAAGCTCATCGCTGTTACCGGCCACCGTAAATGAATAGGGCTTCGTTGATCCGGCGAGCTGGATATCCTGCTTGATGACCCGGAGACTCTGGTCCTCCGGCCCCTTCAGATAGAAGCGTTTCAGCTGCCAGGCCGTCGCGTTGTCAGTAGCGCTTTTATCAAGGGCCAAGGTCTGATCAAGCAACGAGCGCGACGTCAGCATGGTGCTCGGGTCGGCGCCTCGGGCACCGACCTGCCAGTACCAGCCTGACAGCGGCAGGTCAAAACGTGCGTCTCCAACACTGCCGGCTTCGGTCAGTGCCCCGGACTCGTTGAGCTCGATATTGGCGATCAGACCGTCGAGATAGGCTTGCAGCCGGGCATCGAAGTTTCGCTCGACGGCGCTCCGGAACAGAGACGACAGCGTGATACCGGTGAACAGCAACACGATGACGCTCCAGACGGCTGCCGATGAGATCAGCCGGAAGGCGAGCGAGTTACGACGCATCATCCGGCTTGGCAAGGCAATATCCGAGTCCCCGGACGGTACGGATGAAATCCGCACCGAGCTTCTTCCGCAGCCGCCCCACGAAGACCTCGATGGTGTTGGAGTCCCGATCGAAGTCCTGATCGTAGAGGTGTTCCACCAGTTCGCTGCGCGACACAACGCGACCGTCGTGATGCATGAGATAGGACAGAAGGCGGTACTCCAGCGATGTCAGCTTTACGCTCTGACCGTCGAGGGTTACCCGCGCACTCCTGGTATCGAGCTGCAGCGGTCCGCATGTCAGTTCGCTCGAAGCATGACCTGCACTGCGCCGAAGCAGTGCGCGGACCCGCGCCAGAATCTCTTCCATGTGAAACGGCTTCGACACATAGTCGTCAGCGCCGGCATCAATGCCAGACACCTTGTCGCTCCAACGATCCCGCGCGGTCAAAATCAGGACCGGCATGTTCTTTCCGTCCCGGCGCCAGTTCTCGAGAACCGTGACTCCGTCCATCACCGGCAAACCCAGATCGAGGATGACTGCGTCGTAAGGCTCGGTATCGCCGAGAAAATGGCCGTCCTCGCCGTCCTTGGCGGAATCGACCGCGTAACCGGCCTCGCTTAACGCCGCGACCAGCTGGCGGTTCAGATCGTCGTCGTCTTCAACGACCAAAAGGCGCATTGAACTTCTCCTCGCGGCCCCTCGGATTCCGGAAAGCCGGTCATACATCTGTTATCGGCCGGCCCTGATCTCCACCGGGATTTGTCGATTTCCTACTCTGAAAATGATCTTCCAATACACCGCGTTACCGCGTTGAACCATGCGCCAGCCGACGGCCCGCGCCGACGGTGGCAGACCCAAGCGCCGTTTGGCGCGCGCTATCGCCCGCGCCGAGGGACGCCGCCGGGCAACCTCGTGGCGAAACTTGCGATGCGGCCGGATAAATCGCCTGGGCGGTGCAAAAACTGGAGGGGGAAGAAAGACCTGCGACCGCATGAAGCGCTTACGCTGCGCAAAGGCATCGTCGGGCGCCGCCATGAAGATCAGCGTCGCCGTAACCAAGACGATGCAGACCGCAAGTTTGCTCAAGTATATCATCTCGGGAAACTTACAGGCGCGACCTGAACCCCGCATGAACCGTCAATTCATCACAAATAGCATCTTTCAGACGGTTCGAGGGATCAATTCCGTCCGGCGATATTGCCGACAAATCGAGGCTGTGACTATTCGCTGACGGTGCGTTCGGCCAGGTTGCCCTGATTGTCAACATTTGCCGCCAGCAAACCGTTTCCGCCAACCGGGTCGCCGTTGAAGTACCGGCCGAACTTGAAGCCAACCGCAAACACTACGGCAATGCTGACTATGAGTGTGGATGCGACAAGCAGCGGCCTGCTTCTGGATTGTCTTCGTTGGCCAAACAGTTGTTTCTTCCGTGTCGAAATCGGCACTGCCTTATGGCCCCACGGATGAGAATTCATCACCAACACCCCTCACCTGACACTACGCACTTATTATTTCGTTCTTTTTGGCCTGCAGTTTCCTTCCGCCGCGCTTCATGCTTGATTCGAATCTTAATGGATTGATGCGACGAGGCAAGACGGATTGTCGCAGGAATCGAAATTATTGTTAAAAAGCCGGGATAACCCGAATTCAGCCCGTTTTCGACACGGGCCAGGAGACAATGTGGCCCTCGATATCCTCGTCGCAAAGTTCGTCCTCCGATATCGCCCGACCGCGAATCGAAATACCGGCTTCGTGCACGCTTCGGGACGTTCCTGAAACCAGCGGATGCCACCATTCCAAGTCCTTGCCTTCGGCAATGAGCCGGTAGGCGCATGTCGGCGGCAACCAGTCAATCAGGTCCAGGCTCTCCGGCGTCAACGCCACGCAGTCCGGAACCCGTGCGGTTCGATTGGCGTAATCACTGCAGCGGCACGTACCGAGGTCCAGGAGTCGGCACGCCACATCCGTGTAGTAAACGTCCTCGGCATCCTCTTTGCTGTGAGATTTGTCACAGGCGCCTGCACGATCGGGCGGTCCGTCGTCGGTATCGTCAACGAGCTTGATGAGGCAACACCGCGCACATCCGTCGCACAACGACTCCCATTCTTCGTGAGTCATTTGCGCAAACGATTTCGTGCGCCAAAACGGTTCGTCATTTTGTCCCATTTGCTCTATATTATCAGTTCAACGTTAAGATGGTGGGCGCGAGAGGGGCGTCAGCGGTGTTTGTACTGGAATTGTCTGGTTCATGGCCTTGTAGACCGCGTATGACGGGACGATATGTCCAGGGGAAACACATTGGCTGAGAAGGGACGCCTCACACGCGAGCGCCAACCATGCCCGCTGCGGCTGAATTGGCAAATCGCCGGCTGGGCAAAGAAGTGACGTGTCAGATTCGCGAAACAAGGACCGGATAAACGAGCGCCTCTATGAGGTGGACTCGTGGTTGAATTCGACAGTCTACGGCTTGTGGTCGTGGATTGGACGGATCTGGGGCGGTTACGCCGCCATGCTTGGTCGGTTGCGCATACGCGGCATCCCGCGACTGGCCTCCGAAATCGTCTCCGACGGCGCGACGTTGGGCATGATCTTCCTGGTGGCGCTGCACAACTACGGGCTTCCCGATTTTGACGGTAGCGGCGACGTCTGGAACCAGGGCCGCAAGGTGGCCGTTACATTTACGGATTCCAGCGGGCAAATCATCGGTCGCCGCGGTGTACGTCAGGACGACGCCATTCCGCTCGACCAGATTCCGCCGATTGTCGTCCAGGCCGTGCTCGCCACCGAGGACCGGAGATTTTTCGATCATATCGGCCTGGACTTCCAGGGCACGCTTCGCGCGACCGTCGAGAACGTCCGGGCCCGCGACGTTGTTCAGGGCGGCAGCACGATCACGCAGCAGCTGGCCAAGAACCTGTTTCTGACCCCGGACCGCACGTTCGAGCGCAAGCTGCACGAAGCCTTTCTGGCGCTGTGGATCGAGGCCAGACTGAGCAAGGAACAGATCCTCAAACTCTATCTGGACCGTGCCTATCTCGGCGGCGGCACCTACGGCGTCGAGGCGGCCGCTCAGTATTACTTCAACAAATCGATCCGCGACGTGACGCTGCCTGAGGCGGCGATGCTTGCCGGCCTCTTCAAGGCGCCGAGCAAATACGCCCCGCATGTCGACATCAAGGCTGCCCATGCCCGGGCCAATGTGGTCCTGGAAGGCATGCTTGCTTCCGATTTCATAAGCGAGGGCGAGGCCTTTGCCGCCCGCCGCGAACCGGCGGAGTTCGTCAAGCGCGAAGGCTTCGAGACTCCCAACTACTATCTCGATTTCGCCTATGTCGAGGTTCAGGAGCTGATCAAGAGTTACAAGCTCGCGGGCGAGTTCAACCTTGAGGTTTCGACGACGATCGACCTGCGGCTGCAGAAGATTGCGCAGGCAACGATCAACAACATGATCGACGTCAACAAGAAGTCGGCAAACGTCTCCGAGGCTGCTCTCGTCTCGATGACTCCGCAGGGTGCCGTGAAAGTCGTCGTCGGCGGGCGCGACTACGACAGCAGCCAGTTCAACCGGGCAACTGACGCAAAGAGGCAGCCCGGATCTTCATTCAAGCCGTTTGTCTATCTCGCCGCCCTGCGTTCTGGGATGCGCCCGACAACCGTGCTTTCGGATTCCCCGATCACGCTCGGGAACTGGTCACCGAAGAACTACACCCGCACCTATCGCGGACCGGTGACGCTGCTCACGGCGCTCCAGAAGTCGATCAACACCATCCCGGTCCATATTGCCCAGATCATCGGCCGTCGGAAGATTCAGGAAACGGCACAACTCGTCGGACTGCAATCAAAGGTCGCTCTCAACCGGTCGATGCCGCTCGGGACGGGCGAAGTGACGCTCATGGATATGACCGGTGCCTATTCGACATTCGCCAACGGTGGTACGGCAAACAAACCTCATGCCGTGCTTGAGATCCGGCGCCCGGACGGTACGGTGCTCTACAATCGCGAACGCAACGCAGCCCAGAGCCTGCGGACGGTGAACCCGGTCTATGTTGGCGATCTCAACTACATGCTCAATCAGGTCGTGCTCGGCGGCACCGGACGGCGCGCATTCCTGAAAACAACGCCGGTCGCCGGCAAGACCGGAACGACACAGGGCTACAGGGATGCATGGTTCGTCGGGTTCACAGCGCGTCACGTTACCGGCGTGTGGTTCGGTAACGACGATTTTACCCCGATGCGCCGTGTGACCGGCGGGCGACTGCCAGCCCAGGCCTGGCACGACTTCATGGTCAACGCAGAGCGTGGTGAAAGCCCCGAACCGCTGCCGGGCGTCACTGTGACCAGCCAGTACCAGGAGGTCGACGAACAGTTCGACGAGACGACGGAACTCGCGTTGCTTGAGGCAAGCAGCCGCGACCCCGTGGTCAAGGTCCTTTACAACATGGCCGGATTGTTCAAAAACGCGGAGTCAAAGACATCAAGCGAATCGACTTATAATTCGTTCGACTCATACGCCGAATTCAGAGGCAACAGCGACTACGACCGTTATCGGGTCAAGAGGCGGCGCAATGCTCCGCCCAAGAAGATCATCCGAGACATCTGGAACGCACCTGTGGGTTCGGGAGGATACCGCTAGTCGGAAATTGGAAGCGCGGTGCGGCTTTTATTCCAAATCTTCGTGTTCATCGTCGGCGGCACCAGTCTTGGATACTGCACGGCTGATTACGCCATGACGAACGGAATCCGGGCTGTTGCCGTAACCAATGGTCCGTGGAAAACCTGGCCGTCGGTCGCACAGCCGAACGCCGATCCCTACACGCGTGCGCATTTCGCCGAGACCGGAAAGCTGACCGTCACGGCATTCGAGGCGATTACGTTTCGTGCGGTCAACGACAGTGAGGCCCGCCCTCTCGACGGTTCATGTGATTACACGATCAAGGTTGATCAGCCCCCGCCGGCCCGGTGGTGGTCTTTCACACTGTACGGAGAAGACCGGAAGCCGATCTCCAACCCCGCGGAGCGCCATTCCTTCAACAGCACCAACACACTACGGGATACCGACGGAAGCTTCTCGATCTCAATTTCCCACAGGGTGAGTCCCGGCAACTGGTTGCCGGCCGTCGATGGGGACGACTTTTTCCTGCTGTACCGGCTCTACAACGCTGACCAGCGCATCGCCAACGATATCGGCAATGCCGTGTTACCGCAGATCGTCAGGGGCGAATGCCGATGAGGAGCTGGATCTACTGGGGTGTCGCAACACTCATGCTGGCAACCATTGTGCATCTTGCAATGGTTCTGTTTGCACCGGTGTTCGATGTCGGCCGCAGGATGGCTCAGTTCGAGACGGCCGCTCCACTCAATTCGCTGCAGAAGATCGATGCCGTAAGTTCCGCCGGTGACATTCTTGTCGAGCCCAGCCCGGACATCAGCTATGCGTTCTGCCGTTTCGATGTTTCGAAGGGACCGTTGAAGATCGAGGCGAATATTCCCCCGAGTTACTGGTCGGTCAGCGTCTATTCGGATACGGGCGATAACATCTACACGATCAATGACGCACAGGCCGGAGTGGATCGGTTGCGCCTGCTGATCGTCAAGGCCGCGGGACTGGGAGAATCCGACCAGGCCACGCCTCATCCGGAGCAGAACACGCTCAGATTTGCGTCCACAGCGAAATCAGGGTTGATCATATTCCGCGGATTTGTGCCCGATAAGAGCATGCGCAGCATTGTCGACAATGCCGTTTCCTCCGCGCAATGTCAGCCGGTCGAGCAGATCGAGAATAGCTGACGCCGACGACCGTTTTCAGATGCGCCGTCCGCCATCAAGTTTGGGGATACGATCTCTCCTCGGACGCGAGTCTTTGCCGTTTCGCACATAGTCGTTGGGAAATGCCCACACTCGCGTCTGGTCCTGAATGATCTCGAGCAGCCCGGCCAGCCTGTCTATCGCCGCGGTCACCCTTCCTTCGGGGATAGCATCCGGATATTCAAGAATGCTCCGGCGCAGCTCCAGACGGTATTCGTCGACCCGGTTGCGGACGGCGAGGAGTGTCTGATTCACGACCCGCCGGTTTTCATTGACCCTGCCGATGGCATTGTGCAGGTCGCTCGACGGTACGTCTTCGCGCTTCAGGATTGCACGGCGCCGGCGCGCATCAGCCGCATAGACCAGTTCCACGCTGTTGCCAAACAGCCGGAAATCCCAAATATCCGCGCGAACGACATTGAGCAGCGTGTACGGCCTACGACTGGGCGGCTGGCGCTCATAGGCGCTCTTGCCGGTATTGTTGGCAATGCGCCGGTTCTCTTCATACCGGCTTTCCGCAATGCCGAGATCCTGCACACCCGATGCAAGATAGCGGTCGATAGACTTCTTCCGGTCCACATGGATCAGATTGTGGCTGAGCGCGCGCATGCGTTCCTCGTCGGCGGTGTAAGGATAGCGCGAACTGAGCTTGCCCCGGATATCGTGAGCCGCCGTGCGAACGGCCGGGATCACGGTATCGTGGAAATAGGAAGGCTGCCGGCGACCAAAGTCACCCGTCGGCGCGCATCCTGCCACGGTAACCGCTATGGCAATCGCTGCGACACATAGGACCGGCAGCCTGCGGCGTTGTTGTGAAATGCAACGGGGCATCAAATCGGACTTTTCAGAGAGAGGGGCCGGAGAATTCGCGCAACCACCCCTCTCCATCATGTGAAGCGCGCTCTGCGCCCAGTTGTTCCGATCGAGCAACCAGGCATTCAATCTTCAGTCTTGGCATTACCAACCTTGGTACGCCTGGCGGCTCTGACCGAAACCCGGTCGGCAAGACTGAAACTATCCCGTTCGATACGCACTCCGGGAAAGATGATGATGTCCGCAGGGCCAGCTTGTTTTTGAAGCTCGTCTGGTTGCCTTTCTGCAGCGCGAAACTCAAGAATGTCGGCCATTTCATCCTCCTGGCCCCCGCTGGGAAACTGGCAATCAGCCCACAGCCAGTACGGAGACATTGCAGATTGATGGCACCGATTTAAGCCAAGTTATGGTTAACAAACGCCTAAGGCATTCCAGAGCAGGTGTTGCAAAGATATCCCATCAAATCAGCGTCCGCCGTTTACCGATAATCTACCGTTGGCATGTAAAAATCCTGGCGATGGAAGACCGGGTAAGTAGCGATATCATGGAAAACACATCCGAAAACGACGCCAGACTCAACAAAATGGTGCATTTGGTTGACCTTGCATCCGAACCGTCGAGTGACCGGCGACGCGAATTGTTGCGTGAAATTACGGACGTGTTTCTGGACAAGCCCGAGTCCTACAACGAAACCGAAAACTGGTACTTCGGCGACATTCTGGGCAAGGTTGCCTACGAACTCGAGACAGAGATGCGCCGCGAGCTCGCCGAAAAGCTCGGCGACCACGAAGCGGCTCCTCGAGAACTCGTCAACCGCCTGGCGCGAGACGAAATCGAAGTCGCGCGTCCCGTCATTGAACGAAGCCCGGTTCTAAGCCAGGACGACCTGGTCGAGATCGCTCAGGTGCAAAGCCAGGATCACCTGCTGGCCATCACCAAGCGCAGTGACATCGGCGAACAGGTTTCGACGGTTCTCGTCGACAGAGGTGATGACAACGTCGTCAAGGGACTGGTCGAGAACAACTCCGCCGTCATCTCCAAAGGCTCGTTGCAGGTAGTCGCCGACCGGGCCGAGAAGAGCGAGGTACTGCAGGCATCCCTGCTCAGGCGGCCTGATCTGCCCTACGACATGATGAAGGGCATGGTCGCGAAGCTTTCGAACGACATCCGCGAGAAAATACTTTCCGAGAGCAACGACGTTGACCGGAACCGACTCGAGAATGCACTGCAGGAAGTGACGGCGCATCAGGAAAGCAAGCTCAATCTGCGCCGCAATCAACAAAGCAAGCCTGAAGTGGTCATCGCGGATCTTGTCGCCAACAACGCGCTTACGCCCCAGAAGCTCATTACGTTCGCGCGCGAGCAACGAATTCCGGAATTCGTGTGCGGTCTGGCGAAGCTGGCGAATATTGATCTTGAGACGGCCGAAAAGGTTACCCTGGACAGGAGCGGCGAGGGTCTCGCGCTCACCTGCCGTGCCGGCGGGCTGCCGCCCAACCAGTTTGCGGAAATGATGCACGCCCTGAATCCGCTGGTACGCCGCTCACAACAAGACATGAGCCAGCTTGTCCAGACCTACGAACGCCTGGCCGTGCCGACCGCTCAGCGGATCCTCAGGTTCTGGAGAGTCCGTCGCTCCGTCGCAGACGACACCGCGGCCTGAGCAGATTTCCGCAGCTGTCACTCATTCAGAATTCCGTCCAGGTGAGCGTCACCTGAAGGACATTCAACTTCAACGACCCAACAATCCGGATCGATCGCGCCCTGCTTCGAGAAGAATTCCGTTGCCTCGGCTTCGGATACGTGTTCGCTTCGGGTCGCGATGCTCCACTGCCGCTCACCGTCGGCGCCATATGCCCCCGCAATGGCGGGACCATAAATGCTCACGCGTCCATCCATCCGGTTCACGCATACGTAAATCACACCGGCGTCAGGGTCGCCTTTGCGGACGATTGCGCCCCAGATATTGCGGACATTGAGTTTCCTGAGATAGGCCTTGATCCAGACCTCTGCCTTCAACCGGAGCGGCGGCGCGGAAGGCCAATCTTCAGCCGGCATTGAGCGCAGACGTTCCGGTCACCTTGCGCAGTTCATCCACAAGGCGGTCCGTGATCAGTCCAGTCGCAGGCAACCGCCGATCACGCTCGAAGCTCCGGATTGCATCTCTGGTTTGCTTGCCCAGATGCCCGTCAACGGGACCGGGATTGTAGCCCAGTTCGGAAAGACCGTTCTGCACCAGCAGAACCCGGGGATCTGCATTCTCCGGAGGAAGCGGCGTCTTGATCGCTTCGGCAATGCGCCTGTTGAAGCGAATATGATCCAACAGTTGCTCCGAAGCAGTCCCGCTGACCGTCAGGCCGTGCAACCTTTCATAGGCGGCGATCGCGTCACGCGTCCTCGGTCCCTTCAGGCCGTCAATGGTGTCCGAATAAATG
This sequence comes from Hyphomicrobiales bacterium, assembly GCA_965198845.1. Lineage (GTDB taxonomy): Bacteria > Pseudomonadota > Alphaproteobacteria > Rhizobiales > JAJFHC01 > CBDAQD01. Next base: position 1,441,821 of record CBDAQD010000002.1, on the reverse strand, counting down.
TTGAGATGCGCGAGTTCGATCTGGACGTCCCTAACCAGCTTGTCCGGCTTGGGTTTTGGTGTGACCTGCTCCGCGCTCAGCAAGGGGCGGCCAAGAGGCCTGACCCGGATCGTATTGGGACCCATCCGGTCAGACAGCGTCGCGATAAGCGGTGCGGGATGACGGCCGCTTTGCCACGACACGGCGTTCATTATGATGACAACCACGAGTGTCACCATGCCTGCCCCAGCCAGAAGCGCCAACTTTCGTCTCACCGCCGATCCTCCTCCACGAGACTTAGCGGGTCACGTTGCGGCTTCGGAAAACCGCATCCTGAACTTGCACCAACTACATTCGTCACTTTTCAATCAGCTCACATCGCGCAGCAAGTGTGCCGGTTCCTGCGTCTCTGCACCGGCCGATCCGGCGATGCCGAATTCGGCTTCACCACCCTGCGGCAGCGAGATTGCGACGCGTGTTCCATTCCCGACCTTGCTGTCGATCGTTATGGCACCGCCATGCAGTTCAACGAGGCCCTTTACAACAGACAGCCCCAAACCTGTTCCCTCATGCTGCCGATCCAAACCGTTGTCGGCCTGCACGAAGGGGTTCGTGATCTTTGGCAATACGTCCGACGGTATACCGATGCCGTCGTCAGAAACGGTCAACTCGACCATTTCCCCATGCGTACCTGTGCTCACCACGGTCCGGCCGCCTGAAGGCGTGAATTTGATCGCATTCGACAGAAGGTTCAGCACAATCTGACGCAATGCACGGGGATCGGCGTTGACTTCGAGCTCTTCGGCTTCGAAATCCATCACGACGTCCACGCCGGCCTGTTCGGCCGAGGGACGCATGATACCGACGGACGACGATACGATTTCGTTCAGATCGAACTCCGAATGACAAATCTCGAACTTGCCTGCCTCGAGGCGGGACATATTCATCAGATCGTTGACCACATTGAGCAGGTGGTTACCACTCTGGTTGATAAGATCCGTGTATTCCACGCGCTGTTCATTGCCTTCAATCGCGTCGAGTTCGTTCTTCAGGATTTCGGAAAATCCGATAATCGCATTCAGAGGTGTGCGCAGTTCATGGCTGACCTTTGCCAGGAACTGCGTCTTGGCCCTGTTCGCCTCTTCCGCTTCGTCACGTGAGCGAACCAGTTGAAACTGTTGTTTCTTGCGATCGGTAATGTTTCGCGTGATGGCGACAATCCGGTCAGCCCGTCCGGGCATGGCAGCTTTCGGAAGCCGGCGGCATCTCATCTCGACCCAGCGGAAGTCCGACAGGTCGCTGATTTCCGCAATCGGACCGCGCGCAACCCGGAACTCGACCGTGGCAGGCTCGTCAGATTCAATTGCAGTCGCGAGTGCCTGCAGATAGCCAATCCTGTCCGCGACGTGGACCTGGTCCACCAGGCGCTGTCCCAGAAGATCGCCACAGTTCTCACCAAGCACCGGCTCCAGGGCTCCTGAAACAAACGTGACCGCCCCGTCCTCGTCGTGACAGGTGATCAGATCCGTTGCGTTGTCGGCCATCAGGCGATAACGCGCCTCGCTTCGTTTCAGAACAGTCATGGACTTCTGATGAATGTCCTGAATGCTCAGGGCGAGGCCACCGATATAGACCAGCGCGGATCCGACACCGAGGACGCCGAGTGTCGCCGGGTTCGCGAACACCAGTGGCGCCGGCAGCAATGCCGCCAGATCGCCGATCCCCAACGCCAGCAGAACGGCAGCGCTCAAGGCCACGGCACCTGCGACAATCCGGCGGGAACCGGAGAGCGCCGCTTCTACCGGCACGACGGCCAGCCAGACGAGAATGAATGATGCAAGATCGCCCGTAATGGCCGCTACGCTGCCCACCAGCAAAGCCAGGCTCGTCGCCGACATCAGGTGCGCGAGGGCAAGCCTGCCGCTGCGCGACAGGAAAAAGGCGAAGGCAAGCGGGGAAATCAGCCACAACAATGCGACGGACTCGAGCGGTCCGGGCACGCCGGCGACAATCAGGTAAATCGGTACCGCCAGCGCAGCAACAAGCCCTCCGCAAAGATGCGAAATCAAGAAAGCTCTGTGTCTCGCTTCAAGGACCTCGTCGCCGCGCGCCTCGTCGTGAACGAGTGCGTCGACCATTCCCCTAAACTGCATTCCCCGGGTCACGGCAGTGTCTGATTCCCAATCAATCGAGCGTTTTGCTCTACATCCCGTCTGCAAGTATCCGCCCATGGTCTTAATGAAGCTTGAAGCCATGCGCAGAACCGGATGCACGTCATGGTTAACAGACGTTAAATCGCATACCCAAAAGTAACCTTTTGCTGCGACGATGACGCAATTTCGCGCTTTAGCGGCTGGGGAAAGAGACGATGAAGGCGGTACGCGCGCTGACAACACCGGATTTTGTTGTCGATGCGCTGGACCATTTGCGAGTTGGTATCGCTGTGCTCGACGGCACCGACAGGATTCAGTATTGCAATCAGCATCTGGTCAATATGTTCCCCTGTCTCGGCCCCGACGCAGACGCACTCGTCGGATGCCAGTTTGTCGACCTCGTCGCCTGCAAGCTGGAAAACGGGCTGACCGGTGGAAGCCATGGTGTCTTCGATCCCGATGTCCTTCTGGAAAAGCGGATGAGCCGGCACAGGGACCCGGCGCAGCCGATCCTGGAAATGCCGCTTTCGGACGGACGCTGGATCGAGGTGACCGAGGCTATGACTCCGCGGTCCGGTCTCGCTGTCAGCTGGATCGACATAACGAAACGCAAGCGGACACAACTCCAACTTGAAGACGCGATCGTCAGCACGAGTGAAGGCTACGCAATCTGGGATCAGAATGAAAAGCTGACCTCGTCCAACCGCAAGTTTGCCGAACTGATCGCGGGCTTCAACCAGTCCGATATTCTCGGATTGACACTGCACGAAGTTCTCAAGATGAGCTTGAGCAAGGGCACCTTCAATGTCGAAGTGCCTACCGATCAATGGCTTTCGACGCTTGAAGGCGATCACCGGGCGGGCAATTCCGAACGGATTCTGCAGACAGCGGACGGGCGGTGGCTGAGGATCTCTAACCGGCGGACGCGGGAAGGCCACGTATCAACAGTGCTTTGCGATGTGTCCGATCAGTACGAGGCAAGCCTTTCAACCGCCGAGAAACTTGCCGCATTTCAGAAAACATCGAGCGAGTTGCACACGACACAGCGCCAATTGACAGAAGTGTCCGAAAAGCTGGATCGCGCAAAGACCGACATCCAGCAGGCTGATGCCGGCAAGACGGCATTCCTGCGGACGATGAGTCACGAACTCAGAACACCGCTGAACTCGATCATCGGATTCGCGGAAATCCTGAAGAAGCAGCTCTACGGGCCGCTCAAGGCGGACAATTACGGTGAATACGCCGATCACATTCTCAAGAGTGGCGAAGGCTTGCTTGATCTGATCAACCGGCTTCTCGACATCTCCAAACTCGAGTCCGGCCGATACACGATCTACCCGGACGACTACCAGCTTTCCGCAATCATTGAAGAGACCGTCGCCCTGCTCCAGGGCCGCGCTGCCGAGAAATCCATCTCCGTAGAGTTCAATGTCGAGGCCGAGTTGCCGAAGGTCTTCATCGACGAAGGCGCCACGCACGAAGTTTTCATGTGCATCCTCGAAAACGCGATCAAGTACTCCAGACCTAGCGGCGACATCAAAATTCAGGTGACCAAGACAGAGGGTGGGGTCGAAGTCGTGATCACCGATAATGGTATCGGTATCGCGCCCGATGATCTCGAGCGGATCACCCAGCCTTTCGAGCGTGGAAGCAACTCCCTGGCAGAAGAGCACCAGGGCAGCGGCCTTGGACTGTCCATCGCGAAGTCACTCTCAACACTTCAGGGTGGAACCCTCGACATCAAAAGCGTTCCGGACGGCGGTACGTCGGTGTCGGTGTGGTTTCCGAAAGCGGATCTCGTCAACGGCGCCCTGAACTGCCAGCTAGCTGTCCCCAGGACAATCCTTCCCGAGCAGCCCCGAAGACTGCCCTATCCGTGCGGGACATTTCCTCCTAACGCCTGCTGTCCTGCGCCAACACCCGCAGGCCAGAGCAACTGCCGGTACGTGACAGTGCCTGCCGCATCGACTCAACTCGATAAAATTTTAGTCGAAAACGATGAAATTTTGACTCGCATCTGACTCAGATTTGATTCAACGTCTCTGCAAATTTAAGCCAAATTCGACTCAATACTTAGAAATTACATTTCTAATCTTATTTTTCTCAAATTGTATTAGAATATTGATCAAGTATTTCACATCTATTTGAATTCTTTTTGCTACGCTCCTCTTCATCAAACATCAGGGCATAGTGATGTTTATTCTGAGGACTTGTCCTGATATTGGTGCTGCCGACGGGCAGGGCATAGTGATGTTTATTCTGAGGACTCTGTTCTGGTTGGCAGTCCTGATATTGGTGCTGCCGACGGGCAAATCGGCGGACACAGATACAGTGACTCCGGCTGCCGCACAGGCGAATTTTGACGCCGGGTCGGCCCTCGATGCAGCAATCGCCACGGTCGGCGATGTCTCTTCTTTCTGCACACGTAATCCCAAGGTCTGCGAAACAGGCAGCGCAGCCGCAGCCGCTTTCGAGAGCAAAGCAAAGCAGGGCGTGCGCATGCTCTATGACTGGGCCACCGGCAATGAAGGCGACGGCAATGCCGAGGTCGTCCAGCCGACCAAGGCACTGGACCGCTCGGCCGCCAGGTTCTCGGGACAAGCCGACGCCGTTGTGACCGGATCATTCCAGATGGCTTCCGGCGACAAACCCAAATCGCAGAACACATTGAGGCTCGACGACATCATTCCCGAGTGGAGTGGACCGCGCAAAAAGCAATCTGCGTGACAGCACTCGAGCGAACACAGAACACGCTCTGCCGGATGAAAGGGCACACTCAAGGTCCGGCGAGCTATTTGAACAGAGATTGACAGTCCAAAACTAGCGGCAGAACCTTCTGCCCAAAGCGTGCCACGGAGCGGTTTTCCCTGCCCTTTCGCTGCTCCGTGGCATGCTTATTTTCTCTATCAGGCAACGAAAAACACGCCTGGCAAAGAACCCGCTTGGTTCAGATCGACCTTACGCTATCTTCTCTGATATAAACGCGGCCGCTTTATGTAACCGCGAACAAGGATCTGGATCAGGCCGATGACCGTCGAAGACATGATCGAGGACTTCAACTTCCTGGACGAATGGGAAGACCGGTACCGCTATGTAATCGAGCTCGGACGCGACCTTGAACCGCTCCAGGACCAGTGGCGAAATGACGCCCACAAGGTCAGGGGTTGCGCGAGCCAGGTCTGGCTGCACACAGATGTCGAGCACGATGCCGCTGATCCGCGCCTTACGTTCACCGGCGACAGCGATGCCCATATTGTACGCGGGTTGATTGCCATTCTATTTGTCATTGTGTCCGGACGACGGGCAAGTGAAATTCTGGCAACCGACGCCCTCGAGGTGTTCAAGGCAATCGGCCTGCATGAACATCTCACGCCACAGAGATCGAACGGACTTGCCTCAATGATCGCACGTATAAGAAGCGAAGCGACCGCGGCACTTGAGGGCGCGACCGTTTCAGGCTGATTTACCAGCCGGCAAGACTGGATATTTGCCGCCGCACGATACCTGAAGTCTGTCGTGTTTGAGGCTGTTCAGATAAACGAATGTCCGGCTACGGCAACCCTGCCCGCCAGCACATCATCAAGATCGGAGCCGAGTGCCTGGATCTTCGCCGAAGGTATGAACGCGTCGTAACACAGAATCATGGAGACATGCTCGCCGTCAGGCGACAGCGGCAATCGGAGCCAGAACTGCACGATATGATCCTTGCTTCTGCGAGGACCACGGACGATACCCTGAGCGGGACGTGCATTCTTGGCAACACGGCTGTATGCCGAAAGCCAATAGTCCCGCTTGTCCCCCCAATCCAATTCATCGAGATAGCGACCGGTAATTTCGCGATCATAAATGTCGCGGAGCCGTGTTCCCGCCAAGCGGATACGGAACCGGCTGTCGTCGGGGCACACGTCGATCAGGCTGATATAGGGAAGCAGTTTCGGAAAATCGGATGGATGGATGTCGTCGCGAGACGGCATCGACCGGTCCCTGGCGCATGACAGCCAGTAGTCGTAAAGGTCGCGCTGTTCAGGGACAACCAATTGCGCGCGGAACGCGAGTTGAGAAGATGCCTCCATATGCCGAACTGCGTATTCCCCGCCGCCAATTGAATAAGAATCACCGCTAAGTAATATGAATCAAAAGGCTGAATCGGCGCAAGCGGATTGTGGCTAAATTGTGCCGATTGCGGCGGGTTTGTCACACAAAAGACAAAAATAATGCCGGCAACCCCGCTGAAGGGATTGCCGGCATTGGTAAAATGCGGATGCGTTCCGCTTAAGCGGAGCGACTGCGCCCTTTCTGTCCCAGACCCATCTTCTTGGCCAGCGACGAGCGGGCGGCAGCATAGTTCGGCGCCACCATAGGATAGTCCCGGGGAAGGCCCCACTTCTCACGATACTCCTCAGGAGTAAGATTGTAGTGAGTTCTCAGGTGGCGCTTCAGGGACTTGAACTTCTTGCCGTCTTCGAGGCAGATAAGATAGTCCGGCGTAATCGACTTGCGAATTGAAACAGCCGGCTTGAGCGGAGGCGTTTCAGGCTCTGTCGCACCTTTAACGGCAGCATTCAGCGCCTTGTGTACTTCCGAGATCAATCCCGGCAAATCGGTGCCAACTACCGCATTGTTGCTAACATAAGCAGCAACGATTTCGGCCGTAAGATCGACCAAATCAGTCTTCGAATCCATTTCCTGTTCTTCCATCACTTCTTCCATGATCCGCGTGCCAGTCTCTCCCCCTGGCAGCGTACACGTTAGACTTCAAATTCGGCTTACGATCCGGGGGGTGGACTGCAAACCACTGTACTCACCAGGCGATCACAAAATTGATTTCTTTTTTCGCCTAGTGTACTGCCCCCAATACATGCGGGCGACGAATCCCGCATCAAACTGATCCCACATGGCACGCTGTATGTCTAGCGTAAAATTCAACTTTTCTCCAATAAAGTGAAATTAAAATAGCTTTTAGTTACCAAATCGATCAATACCGAGGTTATCTTTATTAATTCAAACTATGGAATCAGTAACAATAAGAATAGTCGCGCAAGAGAATTCTTCGAACTCTGACACTAAAAGACGTCCGTTTCTGGGCAAAATATCATTAGAGGACATAAAAGATCAGGTAGGCCCCAAGCAGAACTGTCGTCCAGAACGCCATGCTTCCAGTCGGCCAGGTCCGGGCAAGAATACCTTGAGGCCCGTGGTGCCGGTAGAGGGTCGCAATAAATGCGTACACGGTGCCATACAGCCGTTCTACGAACGCCGCCCAGGCGATTGCTGTCCTGGCATCGAATTCAACGGCCAGAGCACGCCCGAAGCCTCTATAGAACCAGTCGAAGTCAAGCGTGATCGTCAGTGTACGTTTCAGCATTCCCAGCAACAGGAAGAATGCCAGGCCCGAGAACAGGAGCAACTGAAGCTGGCTGACAACGTGGGCGCCTGTGTAGGGCACATAATCAACCGCATAGGGCAACATGTTGTAGAGCGGACCGGGCAGCACGCCAATAACGATACATAGTGCCGAGAACAGAACCATCGCGGCCTTCATGTTCCATGGCGGCTCCTCTGGCCGCAAGCCGGAGTCCTTCTGGAAGAATACGAACCATGGAAACTTGATCCCGGCGTGCAGAAATACACCGGCAGATGCAGCGGCCAGCAGCATCCAGACGATCATCATGTGCTGGTCCGCCGCGGCTTGCGAAATCATCGACTTGCTTATGAAGCCAGAGGTCAGCGGGAACGCCGAAATGGCCAGTGCACCGATGATTCCGCATATCGCGGTCAGCGGCATGGTCCTGAACAATCCGCCAAGATCGGTACACTTGCGCCTGTTGGTCATGAGGAGCACGGACCCGGCGGACATCAGCAGAAGCGCCTTGTAGATGATGTGGGCAAAGGCGTGTGAAGCGGCACCGTTAAGAGCCATCTCAGTCCCGATGCCGATACCACAAACCATGAACCCGACCTGGTTGACGATGCTGTAGGCGAGAATGCGCCGCATGTCGTTGTCGAGAATCGCATAGACGATGCCGTAGAAGACCATGTACAGGCCGACGAAGATCAGGATCTCGGCGCCGGGAAAACCGCGCATCAGGACGTAGACCGCGGTCTTTGTCGTGAAGGCGGAAAGGAAGACGGTCCCGCTCCAGGACCCCTCCGGATAAGCATCTGGCAGCCATGCCGAAAGCGGCGGTGCACCGGCATTGATCAGGAAACCCATGAGGATCAGCCAGCGCGCCGGAGTATCGGGCTGCATGGCCTGGAATGCGATCGAACCCGTCGCGGAGATTTCTCCGGCGATTCCAGCCATGAGCAACACGCCGCCCAGGAAGTGAACCGACGCATACCGGATCCCCGCCTTGCGTGCGCCATCGCCGCCGCACCAGACGACAATCGTGGAGGCGACCGCCATGATCTCCCAGAAGATGAACAGGCTGATCAAATCACCGCAGAACGTCACGCCTACAGCGGAACCGGCGTAGACAAAGGCCGATGCGAGTTCGGTCGTCCGCTCCTGGTTGAGAGCAAACAAGGCGCCACCGAACCCCATGATGCAGAAGATCGTGGCGAACAATCTGCTCAGGGCATCGGCCTTGACGAGAACGAGTTCGTATCCGAGGTAGCTGTATGTCAGCGCCGTGCCATCCGGCAGGCTCCAGACCGCAAGGAGGGCAATAACCGGCGTCGCGAGCAAGACAGCGGTGCGCGCATGGCCGCGGCAGAACGGCAAAGCCAGCCCGGCCAGGATCATGATCAGTCCGGGCGGTATGACGAACCCCTCAGTCATAGTAAGTGTCCGGACGTTTCAACACTGCGCCCAGTGCCTTGGATCCGAGCACAAGGACAACGCAACTCGCGAAACCAAACCACGCCGCAAAGCCAAATGTCCCAACGACGCCGAAATGCGGATGATGATGAACGATCAGGTCAGCCAGCACCGTAAGGGCCAGGATGCTGCAGCCAACCCACCACAACATCCTGATCGTCTTTGGTCGTACGAGCCAATGGTCGTCCATGGCCTAACCTCCAATCATCGCGCGTGCGAGATCCAGCGGCACGCCCGGGAACAGGAACAGGAGAATCGTTCCGACGGCCGTTGCCGTCAGCGCAATTACGATCGGCACGGGCGCTTCGCCATGTTCGGGGGACCCTTTATCTGGAGCCACGAAAAACGCGCGTACCACGACCGGCAGGAAATATGCCGCGTTCAGCAATGTGCTGGCGATGATTACACCGACGGCAACCCACTGCCCGGTATCCATCGCGCCAAGGAACATGAACCACTTGCCCAGAAAGCCGGCAGTCGGCGGTATGCCGATCATACTGATGGCGCCGACGCCGAACGCCGCCATAGTCCACGGCATTCGCCTGCCGATCCCGTTAAGCTGGCTTATCTCGGTGTAGTGCGCCGCGGTGTAGATGGACCCTGCGGCAAAGAAGAGCGTGATCTTGCTGACCGCGTGCGCGGCAATATGCATGGCAGCTCCGATTGCCGATATCGGAGTCAGGATTGCCGCCGCCAGTATCACGTAGGAAAGCTGGCTGACCGTCGAGTAGGCCAAACGCTTTTTCAGATTGTCTTGGCGGAGCGCAACAATCGAGGCGATCAGAACCGTTGCACCTGCCGCATACAATAACCAGTCGGCCGTCCCGCTCTCGCGCAGCGTTTCAATTCCGAAGACGTAGACGATGACCTTGAGAACGCTGAATACACCTGCCTTGACGACCGCGACGGCATGCAACAGCGCACTGACCGGTGTCGGCGCGACCATCGCCGCCGGCAGCCAGAAGTGGAACGGCATCAGGGCCGCCTTGCCAATACCAAATGCATAGAGTGCGAGCAGTACGCCGAGAACACCGTCGCTGACCTTGCCGCCAAGAATGCCGCCGGGTGTGAATGAGACGGTGCCAGCCGCGACCAGCGTCCAGACGATGGCGGGCAGCAGCAATATCATGGACGTGCCGAGCAGGATCAGCAGATAGATGCGCCCGCCCCGGATTGCATTCTCATCGGCCTTGTGCGTGACCAGCGGATAGGTGGACAGCGTCAGGATCTCGTAGAAGATGAACAGTGTGAACAGGTTCTCGGAGAATGCGACGCCGATTGTGCTGGAGATGGCGACCGCAAAGCACATGTAAAATGGCGTCTGGCGCGGTTCATTGTTTCCGCGCATATAGCCGATCGAGTAGATCGAATTGACGATCCAGAGCCCTGACGCGATCGCCGCGAACATCATGCCAAGCGGCTCGACGGCAAAGGACAACCTGACGCCCGCGACCAGTTCGGGCCCCTCCACCCTCGGACGCGCGCCGCCGAGAACGTCGGACAGCAACATCAGAATGACCAGGAACAGCACGCCAGCCGTGACGAGAGTGACCGCCTCCCGTGCATTGGGTTGCGCACGGAACGCCGCAATGAGCCCGGCCGCTGCCGCAGGCAGGACCATCGAGATTATGACGAGGCTTTCTGCTGTCACTTCACACCCGCCAGAATTTGTTCAGCGGCCTGAGACGCAACGCCTGCCGTCAGAGAGGTTTCAACGCCGAAATAGACGGTCGCCACGAACAGCACGAGCATGGACACTGTCATCATAAGCGGCGGCTCTCCCGCCTTCTCCGCAATCTTGCCCGGCTCGCGGAACCACACCACTTCCACGACGCGTCCGATGTAGACGACCGAGATCAGCGAACTCGCAACCAGGAGGAAGACAAGCCACCACCAGTCGCGCTCGAGGGCGCCGACCGCGAGGTACCACTTCGATATGAACCCTGCCGTGCCGGGCGTCCCTATGATGGCCAGCCCGGCAAGGACGAATCCTCCCATGGTCATGGGCATCTTGCGGCCGATCCCTGCCATGTCCTCGAGTTTGACCGAGCCGATGCGGAAAACGACCGCTCCGACCGCGAGGAACAGCGCGGCTTTTATCGTGGCGTGGTTGAACAGATGCACAATCGCGCCGGTCAGCCCGGCCTTGTTCGCCAGTGCTATACCCAAAGTGATGTATCCGATCTGACCGACCGACGAATATGCAAGCATTCGTTTGATGTCGTCCTGGAACACCGCGACGATCGACGCGCCGAACATGGCGGCAACGGACAGGACAATGAAGATCTCGGTCGCCGGCAGCCCCCGGAAGACAACCTCTACGCCAAAAACGGTGAAGAAGAACCGCAGCAGAACATAAACCGCAACCTTCGTGGCGGTCGCTGCAAGGAACGCCGTCGCAACGGACGGGGCATAGGCGTAGGCATTCGGAAGCCAGACATGCAGAGGAAACAGCGCGAGCTTCAGGCTCACGCCGACAGTAATGAATGCGAGTGCTGCGTATACCGGCCTTGGCTCGGCAATCGTTGTCAGCCGGCCTGCCACATCCACGAGGTTCAGTGTGCCCGTCAGCGAATAGAGCAAGCCAACTCCGATGACGAAGAACGTCGCCCCGATCGTTCCCATGATCAGATACTGATAGGCGGCAAGCAGCGCTCTGCGGTCCTTGCCCATCGCGATCAGCACATAAGTGGATAGCGATGATATCTCCAGAAACACGAACGTATTGAACGCATCATCCGTGATAGTAATGCCCAGCAGGCCGGTGAGGCACAGCAGGTACATCGTGTAGAACCAGGCCTGCTGACTGTCTTCTATCTCCCGGGCCACGCTGACCTTGGCGTAAGGCATTACGACCGCACCGACGGCAGTGACGAGCAGCAGAACAAATGCATTGAGAATGTCGACGCGGTATTCGATGCCCCAGGGTGGTTCCCACCCGCCATGAGCATAGGAGATCGGACCGGTGGCCAGGACCTCGATCAGCATGGCAGCCGCGACCACGGGCAACAGCCAGCTCACAACAAACGAGATTGCCCAGGCGATGCGGCCGCTGCGCAGGAACGCGCAGACCACGGCTGCAAGCAACGGCAGCACGACCTGAATTGCCGGCAGGTGAGGCTGGATCATTCGCCGGCATCCTTTTCGAAGATCTCATCCTCCTCGATCGTCCCGTAGGCTTCGTTGATACGAACGGCGAGCGCGAGACCGAGCGAAAGCGTAGCGACGCCGACAACGATAGCGGTCAGGATCAGCACGTGCGGCAGGGGATTGGAATAAACCGAAAGCCCTTTACCGAGAATTGGGGCGGTGCCCCCGAGAATCTTGCCTGGCGAAATGTAGAGCAGATAGACCGACGTCTGGAACAGCCCGAGTCCGACCAGCTTCTTCACCATGTTGCCGCGCGCGACGACAATGTAGAGACCGGATACCATCAGAAAGATCGTGATCCAGTGATTGTAGTGGTCGACGATTTCGGAGATGAAATCCATCAGCGTCCCCGGCCGGCGAATGCATAGAAGATCGCAACCATGGTCCCGGCAACTGTGACCAGTACGCCGAACTCGACAAGCAGGATTCCCAGATGCTGACCGCTAACCTTTGTGGCGCCCATGACGGAGTAATCGAGATAGTTGCCGCCCAGAAGCATGTCGATGACTCCGACTCCAGCGAAGATCAGAACGCCGGAGGGAACCAGAAAGCGAACCACCGACGGCGGCACAACCCTCTGCGCTGCGCCGAGACCGAAAATGATGGCGTAGAGGATCACGGACGCGGCCCCGATCACCCCTGCCTGGAACCCGCCACCCGGTCCGAAGTCGCCGTGGAACTGCACATAGAGCGCGAACACGAACATGAACGGGATGACCAGCTTCGACGTGATCCGGAGAATAAGGTCGTGCCGCATCGATAGAGCTCCCTCAATTATCCGACTTCGGTTTGCGGCGACGGCCACTGAGAAGAAGCAGCACGCCGATCCCGGCGGTGAAGATCACCGTGACCTCGCCCAGAGTGTCAAAGCCGCGATAGCTGGCCAGGACGGCCGTAACCACATTCGGCACACCAGTCTCGGCCATTGTCTGTCCCAGATAACGCGGCGCCACGTGCTGATGGACCGGTGTATCGGCGGCTCCGAATGGCGGCAGATCATATGTTCCGAAAACCAGAAGCGCGCCGGTCACGACGGCAACGAACAATGGCAGGAGCGGCGTATGGGCCGGCGTCGACTCCTCTGTCTTGGTGAGATAGAGCACGCTCAGCATCAGGACCGTCGAAATGCCGGCTCCCACGGAAGCCTCGGTCATCGCCACGTCAACGGCATCGAGCACGATCATGACGCCCGCCATCAGGAAGCTGTAGATGCCGCCGAGGATGACCACGGCGAACAGGTTGCGCAGCCGGACGACACCGATGGTGACGATCGCCATCAGGGTGAGCAGTACCATGTTGATCAGGGCTTCGATGACGGCTCTCCTTTGTCGTCGTCAAGCATCGGCTTGAGACCGGCATGGAGTGCGGCCCGTGCCAATGCGTGGGTGGCCACCGGGCCGGTGTAGAGCAGAATCAGAAGAATGATCGCGAGCTTCAGCGTAACCAGGGACAGGCCTGCGTAAATCATCATCCCCACAAGCATGAGTCCCGCGCCAACGGTGTCCGAAACGCTGGTCGCATGCATGCGCGCAAAGACGTCCGGCATCCGGTAGAGCCCCAAGGCGCCGATCACGTAGAACACGCTCCCCGCAATCAAAAAGATTCCTGCAGCAATCTGGACCAGCAGCTCCATCATGACTGGGCCTCGCCCTCTTCTTCCCCGGCGTGCCCCAAATCACCGTGTCGGAAAAACTTCAGAACCGCGAGCGTGCCGATCAGGTTAAGCAATCCGTAGGTGATCCCGATATCGAGGAACTCAGGGCGCTCGGTAAGAAAACCGACGACAGCCAGCAACATGATCGCAGCGGTTCCAATCGCGTTGGCCGCAAGGACCCGATCAAAAACGGTCGGCCCCTTAAGCGCCCTGGCAATGGCGAAGACGTGTGCAATCATGACCGCGACGGCGGCAATCGTGAACATCAGGCGCCACCCTCCAGCCTGGTTACCCGCCGGTCCATATCGCCGTCATCGAGATCTTCCGCCCCGCCTTTCGTGATGGCATGAACGAGCAACTCGCCGCTGCTGGCCTCAACGGTAATCGTTCCGGGAGTAAGCGTGATCGAATTGGCGTAGATGTTTACGCCCAATTGCGTGCGCTGGCTCGGCTTGACCTTTTTTAACGTCGGCGAAATGGGCAACTTGGGATCAATGATCAGCCGGGATACACCTACCGCCGACTTGAGAATTTCGACAATAAGCCAGGGCCAGTAAACGAAGGCGCGAAGCGCCAAGTGTATCGGATGCCCTTCTTCATCAATGACCGCCATACGATGGCAGATATAAACGACGCCGAGCACAGAGACGACGCCGAGACTGATGAGAAGTCCGGTGTAATGGCCAGATAAAGCCAACCAGAAGATCATGAGCACAGCCGCAAGGCTGATGTAACGAAGGAATCCCTCCGTCTTCATGCAGTTTTTCCCCTGTCCTGAACCGAATCGGAATCATTCGACCCGGCCCCCACGGGCTTAGGTATGGTTCTATGGTTAACGTTTTGTCAATACCCGGCGCGATCAGCGGCTCGCGCAGAGCAAATATTCTTTTCGTCCGATTATTGAGAAGCACGATGTGCCCGGACTTACTTCCGGATCAGCATTGCCGTCAGGTTGGCGCTGCGGGAACAAAAGTGGCGGCCATGACTAATCGCCAGTCAGGACACGAAATCTTGACCGGTCGGCACTTCTCTCAAGGCACCGCCCAGAAGGAGTGTCTAAAGAATTGCGTCGATCGAGCCTGCAGCCGAGTTCAATGCGTACGTCCCGACATTGCCCCTGCGCCAGTCCCAATATGTCATGGCCATGCGGGCCTGTCCCCTGGACATGCGCTCGAATTGGGCTGTGACTTCTTCTGCATCGTCTTCAGTTTCGAACGGTGAATGCTCATGGCGAAGCCATTTTTCGGAGCAGGCCGCCAACGTGGCGCGCGTCGCTCCAGCGGCCTTGAACGCGACAGCAACGGCCTCGCCTCCCAAATCCGATACAACTGCAGAGGCCGTCGGTGCGGACACAGAAGTCAGGCTCGCCATTTCTTCCGACGCGTGCTCCAGGTCTTCCTTCGTCATCAGATCGGCAATATTGAGCAACCGCTCCTGCGCCTTCGATAGCCGCATCGCATCCGTCAGTTCGCAGGCCGAATCGCCGTTCGCCAATTCAACGCCACCGGGACCGGATACCATCACCACGGAGTTCGTTCGTTCACCCTGGATGATCTGGTGAACCATGGGACTGTCTTCGAGAAAGCGGCTGAGAATGTAAAACTTGAGCCGGCGATTGACAGACCAGAACAGATCCAGCGCGCAGGCCGGAATCATCTCCGGACGTTCCAGAAGAAGCGTCGCCAATTGTTCATCATTGCGCACACGCTCGGCCAGGTTAGCGACAACGCCCGGCTCGAATACGGCTCCGGCGTTCTCGAGAGCCGCAGCGAGAGCGGCATCATTGCCGGATTTCGCAATTTCGGCAGCGACATCGGACGGCAGCACCGACCGGCTTGCAATGATCATTGCACGGTCGGGCTGTCCGTTCTTCAGAATTTCTATGAGATCCGCGTTCCCGATGGCTTCGCTCAGGCGCAGGACCGGTGTGGCAACCGACACATCATTGTCCCGCGCCAATCGCAGCACCAGGGATGGCGCTATCTTTCCCATTCGGCTCAAACGTTCCGCAAGTTGGACACGAACTTCGGTCGCGGCATGTTCCAGTGCCGCCTGAAGAATGTCGATTGCGAACGCCCGCTCCTGAGGCGGCAGCATGCTGGCAGGCAGCAACAGCATGTCGGAGAGCCTGCGAAACGCATTCTCGTCGAGCGACCAGTCGCGGGCCGTTGTGGCATTTTCATCGCCGTCCACAATCTGCACAGACGGCTCACTTGCCGGCACCGGCGTATCGGTTACGTGCTGCTCACTCATTGCTAAAGCCGAAGCGGCTGACATGATTGACCCCGCAGGGAAATTCCCTCTACGGCACCATTTGTACTACAAACTTCCTGTTTTAAAGTTTATTCACTCCGTAATATTTTATTATACTTATTTTTATTTAAGTTTAACTTGAATTTAATTTGAATTTTCGAAGAGTTAGAGTCGCAATCGATCCTTTTTTGAAACGATATTGGCTCAATTCGAAGGATTTGCCGTTACGAATTATTGACCTTTCCAGACGCCATCGGCCGGTGCAAAACACTGCCCTTTGGTCTAATACCGTTGCCCTGGGCGCTGACACGCGCGACAGCAACAGAAGAATGGAAGGGACGGGAATTGCCAACGTTCTCCACACTTGCCGACTTCGCCGAGGCCGCCGGAACCGAGATTGGCGTCAGCTCATGGGTCGAGGTTACGCAATCGCGTATCGATCAGTTCGCGCACGCAACCGATGACCACCAATGGATTCACGTCGATCCGGAGCGCACGGCCCGCGAGCTCGACGGCCCGACAATCGCTCATGGCTTTCTGACTCTCTCGCTGGTTCCGCGATTTGTCTACGAGCTTCTCCAGATTGAAAGTGTGACGCGCAGCATTAATTATGGATCGGACAAGATCCGGTTTCTCAATATGGTTCCGGCCGGCGCCCGGTTACGGGGCAGAATGCAACTCGATCGCGCCGATTTGAACGGCTCGACCCTGCGATCATACGCTACGGTCACTGTGGAAATTGAAGGCCAGGAGAGACCGGCACTGGTGGCACAGACCATCACCCTGTTCTACGAATGAAAGGCATTGCCATGAGCGACAGCGAAACCAAGAGCGCAGCCCCGGAAACCGGCCAGATCGAAAAGTCCGATTCCGAATGGCGATCGCAACTCACGGACATGCAATATTACGTCACGCGACAGCACGGCACCGAACGAGCGTTCACCGGCCCCTACTGGGACGACAAGTCGGACGGCGTCTACAACTGCGTCTGTTGCGGCGCACCGCTCTTCAACTCCGAAACCAAATACGATTCTGGTACCGGCTGGCCGAGCTTCTACGCGCCCGTGGACGAGAACAATGTTTCGGAACACGAAGACCGAGGTCTCTTCATGCGACGGACGGAGGTACGCTGCGCGAAGTGCGACGCTCATTTGGGCCACGTCTTCCCGGACGGCCCGAAACCGACCGGTCTGCGATACTGCATCAACGGACACGCACTGAAACGCGCCGCCGAACAAAACAAGTAGGTCCCTGCAATGAATGACGCCACGGGCCGGGATATCCCGGCGCCACCGACCGCGCGCAAGATCGACTGCATCGACACGCATCATGGCCGCGAGCGCAACGATGTATATGCCTGGATGCGGGCCGACAACTGGCAGGAGGTCATGCGCGACGCCAGCACGCTGGAGTCCGGGATCAGGGAGCATCTGGAAGCCGAGAACGCCTATACCAAGGCCGCTCTCGCCGACACGGAAGATCTTCAGGCTGCACTCTTTGAAGAGATGAAGGGACGCATCAAGGAAGATGATTCAAGCGTGCCGTCTCCGGACGGGCCCTTCGCTTACTACGTCAGCTACATTACCGGCGGACAGCATCCCCGGTTCTGCCGCCAGCTGCGCGACGGCGGCGAAGAGCAGATTCTGATCGACGGCAATGCCATGGCCGAAGGCGAAAAATACTTCAAACTCGCTGCCGTCGAGCATAGCCCGGACCATAAACTGGCCGCCTATTCCACGGACCGGCGCGGTGCGGAATACTTCACTATCAGTCTGCGCGACCTCGATACCGGCGAGGACCTTGCCGATGTGATTGAGGAGACTACGGGCGGGGTCACCTGGGCCGCAGACTCCAGGACTTTCTTTTATGTGCGTGTGGATGAAAACCACCGTCCTTCAAAAGTTTTCAGGCACACGATCGGCAGCGACCCGGCCGATGATGAGCTGGTTTACGAGGAGGCCGATCCGGGCTTCTTCGTCGGTGCCGGCAAGACCCAGAGCGGCGACTACATCGTCATTCATGCCCACGACCATCAGACCGCCGAATCCAGGCTGATCGATGCGCGTGATCCGGCGTCACCGCCCCTGCTGATCGCGGCGCGCGAAGTCGGGCACGAGTATGAGGTCGAGCATCAGGGCGACCGGCTGCTGATCCTGACCAATTGTGACGGTGCGGAAGACTTCAAGATCATGGAAGCTCCCGTAGACGCACCCGTCCGCGAGAATTGGCGCGATGTGCTGGCTCACAAACCCGGACGACTCGTCCTGACGATCGCCGCGTTCCAAGACCACGTCGTCAGGCTTGAGCGCGAAGACAGTTTGCCCCGGATCGTGATCAGCGACATCCGCAACGACGAAGAACACGCCATCGCCTTCGACGAGGAAGCCTATCAACTCGGCCTGTCGACCGGCTACGAGTTCGAAACCACCGGCATCCGGTTCAGCTACAGTTCGATGACGACGCCGTCACAGGTGTTCGACTACGACATGGCCAGTCGCGAACGGAAACTGCGCAAGACGCAGGAGGTGCCCAGCGGCCACAACCCGGACGACTATGTCACGCGGCGGATCATGGCACCCGCAAGTGACGGTGAAGCCGTCCCGGTTTCGCTGCTTTACCGGAAGGATACGCCGCTCGACGGTTCGGCACCGTTGCTGCTCTACGGCTATGGCTCCTACGGCATTGCAATTCCCGCTGCCTTCTCCACCACCTGCCTCAGCCTTGTTGATCGCGGATTTGTCTATGCCGTCGCGCATATCAGGGGCGGCAAGGACAAGGGCTACGGCTGGTACAAGCAGGGACGCCGGGAGAACAAACGAAATACCTTCACGGATTTCGTCGCGGCCGGCGAACATCTCGTTGCGGAGAATTTCGCGACACGGGGCAGGATCATTGCCCACGGCGGCAGTGCCGGCGGCATGCTCGTGGGCGCCGTCGCAAACATGGCACCGGATCTGTTCGCGGCCATCATTGCGGATGTCCCGTTTGTCGACGTGCTGACGACGATGCTCGACGACACCCTGCCGCTGACGCCACCCGAGTGGCCGGAGTGGGGCAATCCGATCGAGGACCAGGAGGCTTACGACTACATCGCCAGCTACTCGCCCTATGACAATGTCACTGCCCAGGCCTACCCGAGCATCCTGGCTATCGCCGGTCTGGCCGACCCGCGCGTCACATACTGGGAACCCGCCAAATGGGTCGCGAAGTTGCGCGAACTGAAAACCGACGACAATCCGGTCATGCTCAAGACCGACATGGAGACAGGACACGGCGGTTCCGCCGGGCGTTTCGACCGGCTGAAAGAGGTGGCCCTCAACTATGCTTTTGCATTGAAGACAGTCGGCCTGGCAGACAGACAACCCTCCGCAGTTGCCGTGCCGCCGACAGCGGGCGTATAGTGCGCGCAAATTCACTCCGATAACGCAGTTTCAGAGAGGCAGGACGATGTCGCAGGCCGCCGTCAGACCCGAAACCACAAGACCCGTTGCACAGTTCAACTGGGAAGACCCGCTCGATCTCGAGAGCCAGCTTTCCGAAGAGGAGCGCATGATCCGCGACAGCGTTCAGGCGTTCTGCCAGGACAAGCTCATGCCACGCATTCTCGAAGCCAACCGGCACGAGAATTTCGACCCCGCGGTCATGCGCGAGATGGGTGAAATGGGCATGCTCGGTACGACGATCCCCGAAGAGTACGGCGGCGCGGGACTGAGCTACGTCTGCTACGGCCTCAGCGCACGCGAGGTCGAGCGCGTCGACTCCGGCTATCGCTCCGCCATGAGCGTTCAGTCGAGCCTCGTGATGTACCCGATTTACGCATACGGTTCCGAAGACCAGCGTCGCAAATACCTGCCTAAACTTGCGACCGGCGAGATGATCGGATGCTTCGGGCTGACAGAACCGGACCACGGATCCGACCCGGGCGGCATGGTGACCAGGGCTGTTCCGAAGGACGGCGGCTATGTGCTCAACGGCGCAAAGATGTGGATTTCGAACGCGCCGGTCGCCGACGTCGCGGTGGTCTGGGCCAAGACCGAAGAAGACGGTATTCGCGGGTTCATCGTCGATCGCGGCATGGACGGATTTGAAACGCCCAAGATCGAAGGCAAGTTCTCGCTCAGGGCGTCCGCCACCGGCGAGCTGGTGCTCAACGATGTCTTTGTTCCCGAAGAGAATGTGCTGCCGAATGCACGCGGCCTTTCAGGCCCGTTCGGCTGCCTGCACCGGGCCCGCTACGGCATTGCGTGGGGCGCTATGGGCGCTGCCGAGTTCTGCTGGCACCAGGCACGCCAGTATGTGCTCGATCGCAAGCAGTTCGGCCGGCCGCTCGCGGCCAACCAGCTGATTCAGAAGAAGCTCGCCGACATGCAGACGGAGATCTCGATCGGCCTCCAGGCTGCGCTTCAGGCCGGCCGCATGATGGATGCCGGCACGGGCTCTCTGGAAACGATCTCTCTGGTGAAGCGGAACAACTGCGGCAAGGCGCTCGATATCGCCCGCGTCGCCCGCGACATGCACGGCGGCAACGGCGTCTCCGACGAGTATCACGTGATCCGTCACATGATGAACCTGGAGTCGGTGAATACCTACGAGGGCACGCACGACATTCATGCGCTGATCCTCGGCCGGGCACAGACGGGCATCCAGGCTTTCTGTTGAGACCACGCTGCCGGGGCGACTGAGAGGCGCTCTCAGAAAATGAGTACGAGCGGACCACCATTCGTCATTGGCCGGCTAGACCATGTGGTGCTCGTGGTGTCCGATATGGATCGCGCGATCTCTTTCTACCGGGATGTTCTTGGCGCGCACGAGGAACGCCGGGTGGAAGACATCGGGCTGGTTCAGTTGCGCGCCGGCGCATCGCTTATCGACCTAGTGCCGGCGGGCGATGACGGGCCGGCTCATCGCAACATGGAACACTTCGCCATCACGATCGCACCGTTCGATCCGGCATCGATAAAGGCTCACCTGGACGCGCACGGCGTCGAGTGCGGCGACGTGGCCAGGCGCTATGGTGCCGAAGGTTACGGCCCGTCGATCTATATCGAGGACCCGGACGGCAATACGGTCGAACTGAAGGGGCCACCGGAACACTGACGCTGCGATCCTCGCCCGTATTGCACGCGGCCCGGCTTGGCGATAGGTTGGCCCTGACGGTTTACGCGGCGGTGAACCCCTGTGCGCATGGCGCCAGTCTTCTCCGCCGTTTCATCCAGAAAATCTTTAACGAGAAGGATCAGACCCGTGTCATTCGAACTTCCCGATCTTCCCTATGCCTATGACGCCCTGGCGCCGTATATGTCGGCGGAAACGCTCGAGTTCCACCATGACAAGCACCACAATGCCTATGTCGTGAATGGCAACAACCTGCTCAAGGACTCAGGTCTTGAAGGCAAATCACTTGAGGATGTCGTCAAGGAGTCCTACGGCAACAATGCGGGCCTGTTCAACAATGCCGGGCAGCATTACAACCACATTCATTTCTGGAAGTGGATGAAGCCGAACGGCGGCGGTGCCATGCCGGGTACGCTTTCGGCCAAGATCGACGAGGATCTGGGCGGTGTCGAGAAGTTCAAGGAAGACTTCGTTCAGGCTGGTGTGACCCAGTTCGGTTCGGGCTGGTGCTGGCTCGTACTCAAGGACGGCAAGCTTGAAGTGACCAAGACACCCAACGGCGAGAACCCGCTCGTGCACGGCGGCACACCGCTGCTCGGCTGTGACGTCTGGGAACACTCCTATTACATCGACTACCGGAACGCTCGGCCCGACTATCTCAAGGCGTTCATCAACGACCTCGTCAACTGGGACTATGTGCTTGAGCTTTACGAAGCGGCAAGCTGACCGGTCCGCGATTTAGCGACTCTGTTCAAAAAGCGAAACCCGGCGCAGCCCCGCGCCGGGTTTCTTCGTGCAGCCGGTCGTTTACCGCCCGGGGCCGACTGCTACAGGGACGCCAGCTGTTGCTTGAAGCACGCGCAGGTGCTCATTTCGCCACCACCAAGTCCGGTCAGATATGAGTCGATAGCGTCCGATATCAACTGCTGCTGCGACCTTCCGAGCGCTGCCGCTGCCAGTTTCACCACGTGTTTCTGCTGCTCCGTCAGGCGCACTGTTGCTTTCGACCTGGCGGTTTGCTCCTTGCCTCGAGCCGGCCGCGGCCGTTTCGCCGACGGAACCGGACGAATACAGGGCGACTTGTCCGAAGCAGGTGTGGCACACATTTTTTCGGCGGGGCGCCTCTGGCTGACCGGTTCGCGGCCACGGCCAAGGTCGGTGACCGAAGGCCGCCCGCCTTCCCGGAGGGATTGTCCCGGTTGCACTGCAGGTGCCTCGCCGTCGACCGAGGGCAATCCGGCGTGGCGCCTCTCGGCATCAACATAGGAAACTTCCGAAACGGTTGGTCTAATGGCGGGCGCGGCATCGCCCTTGCGCACCAGAAGACCTCCGTGAATTGCTGCAAACTTCGAACTGCTCATTGATCTCACCTGGACTGGGATGCGGGAATGGGATCCGCGGTGTACTGACGGCGGCCGAACACACTGCGCCGGCGTTCCTGCACGCCGGTTGGCGGGCCGACATCCTTCTTGCGGCGGTCGATCCCGTCCCAGGGCTCGTCCGATTTTGACTGACTGGCAGCTGGCGGCAGAACGGCATCTCCCGCAATCGGTTCCGGGGGCTCAAGTGGCCGGGGTGCGGATGGCGCAGAACCCGCGCGGCGCTCATATTGAAGAGGTGGCGTCACGACCGGATCGGCCGGCGCAACAACCTCGGCCGCCGGCGCCTGGACCGACTCTTCGAAATCCGTCTCCCGCCGTGCGGGCGTCAGGACATCTTCCTCGAATGTCGGCCGCGGCGATTGCAGCAACGCCTCAGGACCGCGGAGCCGAAGCAGCCGGTCCGCCAGATATTCCCAGAGGCCGGAAACCTCTTTTGCCGACCGCGACTTTTCGCTGATCTCTCCAACCGTCCGGCCGTCGATCATGCTGGCGGCAAAATCGACGCGGTGATGCAACGTGACCGGAGCAACGGTCCCGTGCTGCGACAATGCGACGGCGGTTTCACCTGTGATCCGTGCGCGCGTGGTCGCGGCATTGACGACGAATACCAGGGGCTTTTTCTGATGCTCGATCATGTCGACGGTCGGACCGACGGCGCGGAGATCGTGCGGACTGGGCCGCGTCGGGATGACCACGAGATCGGCGTGGGTGATGATTTCGGCGATAGATGATGTCAGGGCCGGCGGCGTGTCGATGACGATAAGCTTGAAACCGCCGTTTCCAAGCGCCTCGATATCGCGCTTGAGATCGGGCACCGAAACTTCGGCGAAGGCCGGTGTCTCACTCTCTCTCGAATTCCACCACTTTGCGAGACTTCCCTGCGGATCGGTATCGATCAGCGCGACCGGGCCGGCGCCGCTGCGTTCGGCTTCGACCGCGATATGGCCGGAGAGCGTCGTCTTTCCAGACCCGCCTTTCTGGGAAGCAAATACGATAACCTGAGTATCGCGTGACATTGCGGACCTCCTATTGGCAACCCCGCCACCCTTCCGCAGACTGCGACCACGGGGTCGGGCCGGTGGCTTTGCGTCCCGTCATTCCTGACGGTTTGCCGTTTACACTGGAGCGCCGGACGAGATTTCCTGCTCGCTCTGACAGGGATCTCAACACAGATTTGTTTTCGGTCGACTAAGGGAAAGGCTCAAGATTGATGAGAGATTGAAGAGACATTGAGTCAAAACCTCATCAAACAGAACATCGGCAGCCGCACGATTCAGGCGCTCCGATCAGGACCGAATATCCGGAAGGCCTTGTAATATCTGATCCTGACGCCTATACACGGCTATCGAGTTTCGGCCGTTTGGCTCGGCTGCGCGCCCCTCGTCAAGATGCGCTCCAGCCCTACCTTTCATATCCAGAACATCGATAAGGCGTGCCGCACAGTGCGTGCGCGCGATCGAACATACACATTTCAAACAGGAATAAAGATGCAGACAGGTACCATTAAATGGTTCAACGCCCAGAAGGGCTACGGATTCATCGAGCCGGAAGCCGGTGGCTCGGACGTGTTCGTGCATATCAGTGCAGTCGAACGTGCCGGTTTGAGCGGTCTTGACGAAGGACAGAAACTGTCGTTTGAAGTCGTGACCGACAGCCGCACAGGCAAGTCGTCTGCGGACAATCTTCAGGTCGACGGCTGATCTGACTGATCACGGCAATGGCCGGCCGGCGCCGATAGTGCAGGCCGGCAGTGCTGTCCCGATACCAACCCGATGACCAGCGTGACACGCTAGTCCACTTACACGCTCAAGCGTGCCAACAGTCTCTTTTGGAAAAGGAACCTCATGCAGGTATTCGTCAGAGATAACAATGTCGACCAGGCTCTCAAGGCGCTGAAAAAGAAGATGCAGCGCGAAGGGATCTTTCGCGAATTGAAGCGCAGGCGCGCCTATGAAAAGCCGTCGGAGAAGCGCGCCCGCGAAAAAGCTGAATCAGTCCGTCGCGCAAGAAAGCTCGCGCGCAAGAAAGCCCAGCGCGAAGGCCTGCTGCCACGGCGCCGCTGATTGGCAGGTCGCCGCTGACGAACGCCTGACGTCCCGAATGCCGGGGCGACGGTCACTTTCAATCAAACCGCCAATACGATCCGGCAATCGTCGAACCGGTCCATAGCCGCTCGCGCCTGCCGGTCTGTCAGGAGGCACGCAGCAGTCGAGAGGGCGTCGGCCAGTGCCGCCGTCGGCGCCTCGACCGAAATCTGCCTTCTCAGCCGGGTCGGCATGCGGGCGTGCGGATCGAGTATGTGACTGACCGTGCCGTCCGCATCAAATGTCGTTCCCAACGTCGCCGAGGTCGCCAAGGCCCGGTCCCGCAGCAGGAGCGTGCGAACAGTCCTGCGGGGCAAAGCCGATGAGGTAATGCCCGCACGCCACGGTGTTCCATCTGCACTTACGCCGATAGCGCGCGTCTCGCCCATATGGACGAGGATGTTCTTCATACCTGCAGCACGCAGCAAATCGGTCACCCGATCGGTGATGTATCCCTGTGCAATGCCGTTCAGCGTCAACGCCATGTTCGAACGCGCAAAGGAAATCTGATCGTTTCGAACATCAACAAGATCAAATCCGACCCTATTCCCAGCCCTTCCGCACGCTTCAAGCACGTCTTCCCTGCCAGGCGCACCTTCAGCATGGAGCGCTGCCAGTTTTGCCCAGAGAGTCTGCACCGTCGGGTCGAATGCCCCGCCCGTCGCCTTGAAGACCGCATCCGACAGCGACAGGACGGCGAGGAATTCAGGATCCGGATGATCCAATCGCCCCTGCCCGTTCAGTTTCGCGATGGCACTGTCGGGCCGGTAAAGTGAAAACAGTTTTTCCAGACGCGAAACTTCAGCAACGGCCGAGGCGATCACCTCGTTGGCCTGATCAGCATCCGCCGTGTGAAGCGTGATAGACGCCGAGGCGCCAAGTGCCACACCGCGCCACGTTGGTGCAGCTTGCGCTGACGCAGAATGGAGCCCGGAGAATGCAGCACCGCATGCCGATACCGCGATGAATCGCCGGCGCGTGACGCCTGTCATCCGTCGTGCTCCCCGTGATCACCGTGGCTGTCCCGGGCGACCGGCTTCGACGGTTCCGGCAATTCAATCTCTACAGGCGAAAGGACCATCTCATCGGTGATCTCGTCATAGCCGATCACCCTGCCGCCATATTCGGTGACGAACGCAGCAGCAGCGGTTTCAGTCCGGAACGGCACCAGTTCAGGTGCTCCCATGCCGCCGCGTTTTGAACTGCCGATAACATAACGAGCCTCAGTCGCCTTGACCCAGTTCGTGGCGCCCGGCTGGTCCCAGCTGGATGCCGAACCCATGTCGTTCACGTATATGATGGTCACGGCAGATGCCTGCTCCGGCATGCGCTGGTACGCGAGAGCATCGCGCACCTGTGTGAAGAACAGTGGGTTGGGAAATCCGGCCAGGTGGACCTGCGCCTTCGGACCAGGATGATCGAGTACCGTCATCTGGCAGTAGTGCCCCGCTGCTTCCGCCGTCAGTGCGACTGGCTTCGGAACATTGGCCTGATCGGTTTAGTTGCAGCCGAGAAGCAACACCGAGAGAATGGCAATCCAGACTGCACGTGCGATCATGGCTCGACCCTCCTCAGCACGAGCGCAGCAAGCCCGAGCGAAACAACCGGCCAGGCGAACATCGAGACGACCGGTGCAAACCATGGCAGATCGAGCGATTGCGCTGCGGCGGAGAAGCTTCCCGCTGTGACGGAGGCGTCTAGGGCAGCCAGATTAAACACCCGGAAGGCGTCGGCAGGATTGGCCAGCAACAACCACGGGAATACCTGGCTTGTGAAGACACCACCGTCATCGGCAACCAGCGCGCCAAGCAGACCGATGTCGTACATCACTACGGCAATCAGCCACAAAGCGACTGCAAGGCTGGCCGCAGTGGCGGACTGGCGTGTCGACACGCTGAGGATAGCGCCCAGACCAAGGAACGCAGCACCGAGCACGACCGCGCTCCATTGCAGCCGAAGCAGATGCCAGAAGCCCGCTGCCGATGCATCGGAAGCGAACCAGACCGCTGCCGAAGCCGCACCGAAACCGATGAAAATGGCCAGGGCCAGGACGGCAAGCTGCGCCAGAAATTTAGCGGCAAGCACCTCCCCGCGCGCCACCGGGTAAGTCAGCAGCAACGGCAGGGAGCCGCGTTCCACCTCGCCGGCGAGGCCATCATAGGAGAGCAGCAGCGCAATGAGCGGCACCATATAAACGCTGAGCGTGCCGAGATTGGATACCGTGACGGTAAGAGCGTCAACGCCGACCGTTCCGGCAGGCGCCGATCCGGCGAATGCCAGGATCAGTCCAAAGACAGTCATCAGCGCGACTGAGGTGGCCAGCCATCTGTTTCTGGCGGCAACTTTGAGTTCGCCGGACATGATGGCGAGGATGCGGTAAATCATGACCGATCCTCCTCGCTGGCCCCGGAACTGTAGAAGCGGTAAACATCCTCAAGACTCGGCGGCAGAAGGTCGACATCCTCCACCTGGCGTCCGAGTTCCGCTATGTCGCCCAGCCGTGAAAGCTTGCTGCCGGCGTCGCAGGAGATTTCAACAGCGCGCCCGTTTATGCGGATTCCGCCGAGACGCTCAGCGACTTCATCGGCTCGTTCAGGCCTGGCCTCGACCCGCATGCGGACAGGGAGGCCCGCATTCTTTCTGAGCCTCGGCAAGCTGTCGCACGCGACGATCTGACCGCGGCTCAGGATGGCGATCTTGTCGGTTCGGGCCTCGATCTCGGTCAGCGCGTGCGAGGAAAGAAGCACTGCCGTGCCATCCTCGGCCAGCTCGGAAATGGTCGCGTAGAACTGTTCGCGCGACAGCGGATCCAGGCCGCTGGTCGGCTCGTCCAGAATCGCAATGCGCGGCCGGCCGATCAGGACCTGCGCGAGACCCAATCGCTGCCGCATGCCCTTCGAGTAGGTCGAGATCCGCGCATCCATGGCGTCGACGAGGCCGACTCGTTCGAGCAAAGCGATCACCGCCGATCCGGACTCCCCCTTCAGCCGGGCAAACAAGGTCAACTGCTCGCGCCCGGTCAGCGACTTGTGGAAGGAAACATTCTCGGGGAGATAGGCACAGGCCAGCCGCGCACTGCGCGTACCCGGCCGGCCTCCCAGTACGCTGATCGTACCGCTATCCGGCTTCGTCAGACCCAGCATGAGCTTGATGAGCGTTGTCTTGCCGGCACCGTTCGGACCGAGCAATGCCATGCGCTCGCCCGGCGCAACATCAAGCGAGATTCCCTTGAGCACCGGCCGTTTGCCGTAACTCTTGGTGAGTTCTGTAACGGAAATCGCGGCGGTCATGGGCTGCGCTCCTTGTTGGCACGGACCGCGGCAACCGGTCGCATCAACGGACTGCTGTCGACCACGCCACCTGGGAACAATGCCGGGAACCGGGATTGTGTCCAGCGAATGAGCTGAACGGCCGGGCTGCCGAGCAACAGCCGCGCAGCCGGTTGGCTCCAGAGCACGTGGTCCATGATATCGTTGGGTTTGTATGCGGCGTCAGCGAGGCCGTCGCCGTTCAGATCAAACGCAGCATGGTCGCTCCAGTAATTGCCTCGCCCTTCGGCACTCCAGTCGAGCCAACGCGATCCAACATATTTGACCTGGGTGCGATTGCCGATGAAGGCGTTTTCACTCAGGCTGTTGCGCTCGGATCCCGCCGTGAAATGAATGCCGATCGAACACCCTTCCAGATGGTTGCGGAGCAGGCTGTTCTTGTTGGCGTTATAGATAAAGAGACATTTCTTCGCGCCGCGGACGACATTGTCCTCAATTTTCGCCTTGTTGGCGTAATTGAGCATGACGCCGTGATCGCGGTCGCCGATCGATGTATTCCCGCGGACGATCAGATCCTTCGAGAACATCAGGGCATAGCCGATGTGATTGTCCTGGGATCTGTTGCCCGAAACCTCGCTCTGGTTTGCGTACATGTAATGCACTGCGAACCTGAGATCGCGGAAGGTGTTATCGCGGAAGATATTCTTGCGGCTGGTGTTGACGAAGATCCCGTCGCGGCCGTAACGCACGTCGTTCTGCTCGATGACAGCGCCGGGCGCATTCCAGACATAGATCCCGTTGCCGCGCTCGTTCATGCGGTGGCCCCGGCGTCCGACAATACTGTTGCCGCGAACCAGACTGTCGCGAGCGCCATGAACATCGATACCGACGAGATTGCCTTCCAGGCGGTTGTTGAGCACACGTCCGTTGTGAGCGGTCTTGGTGAGCTTGATGCCGGAATCCAGGGTCTCGTGAGACGAACCCGAACCGGTGACGAGCAGGTTTGCGATGGTGATATCCTTCGCCACCGCCGTGATGACCGTGCCCTTGCCGTTCCCCTTCACATGAGCGCCGGTCTCTCCGACGAGCTTCACCGGCTGATTCAAAACGACCGGACCGGTGTGCACGCCGGGGCCGAGCCGGACAGTATCGCCCGGCCCTGCCTTGTCGATGTGATCCTGCAACGCGCCCGATCCCGCCTGGACGATCCATTCTTCGCTCCAGGCGTCCGCAGCCGCAACGGCACACAACAGTGCCGTCACGACAACACGGAAAGTGATCGGGACACGCAACATGGTCAGCTCGATCTTGGCTCTACCAGCATCCGGCCGCGCATCTCCATGTGGAGCGCGTGGCAGAACCACTGGCAATAGAACCAGTGCACACCCGGACGGTCCGCGATGAAGGTTGCCGAAGCCGTGGCTTGCGGGCCGATCTCGAAGGCAACGCCATGGTTGGCGAGCGTCCAGCCGTGCGTCAGATCATCCACATCATCGATGTTGGTAATGATGACCGTGACCTCGTCGCCCTGCTTGACCGTAAACTTCTCAAGCGAGAAGGACGGTGCGGCGGAGTGCATGTAAACCCGCACCTTATTGCCGTCCCTGATCACATCTGCAGCACCTTCAAGGTCGATGCCGTCGGCAGCCGCCTGCTTGCGGACGTCTTCCCACATCGGATCGTCGCGCTTCCAGACAGAGGACGGGTTCACCTTGGACCGGTGGACCAGGATGCAGTCATGGGGCTCGGCGAATGTCGGACCGTCATGGACGACCGCCGGCTGGTCGAGCGAGATGTCGATCAACTGTTCGTTCTCTGGCTTCAGCGGACCGACATTGATGTAACGGTCCTTCGAGAACTTGTTCAGGGATATCAGCCACTTACCGTCCGCGTCCTTGGTCTCGCCCATGGTCGAGTGATTGTGGCCGGGCTGATAGTGCACGTCGGTCTTTGCCAGTACCGGCTCAACGTTCTCACCTTTGAACTTGCGGATCGCCAGATCCATGTTCCACTTGGCCATTTGACTGTCGAGGAACAGCGTGGTGTAGCAATTGCCCTTACCGTCAAACGCGGTATGGAGCGGGCCGAGTCCGAGTTCCGGTTCCGCGACCACGCAGGACCGCGGTTCGGCTCCCTTCTCGAACAGGTCATCGACCTTCGTAACGTCGATCACGGTCACCGTCGGCGACAACTTGCCATTGATCACCACATGCTTGCCGTCCGGCGCCGTGTTGCAGCCATGCGGGCTGTTGGGCACGGGCACGTAGGCGGTATAGGGCGACCCCTTGCGGCCGTCGAGAACAGGCACGCCATTGTATTCCTTGAAGTCGCCCTTCTTTACGCCTTCCTCGATGCGCTTGATGTTGAAAATGACAGCCCAGTCGGTCTCGCTCTCGGTCATTTCGGCGAGTGTTACGCCACCTTCGGAGTTGTAGCAGGTCGAGAACGCGTATTTGCCCTGATAGTCGGCATCGCAGTTGTCGAGGTTGCCGTCGACGATCACCTGCCAGGCGACTTTCATCGTGTCGCCGTCGATGGCGGTGAAAATGGCCACGTAATCCTTCGGTGCATCGAGAATCTGACCGTCGTTCGGCAGCGGAATGCGATGCTCGCCATTGGCAAAGACATAACCCGTGCGCGGGAACTTCTGCGGCCGTAGACCGTGAATGTCGCTTGCATTCGGGATCTCGATGATCTTGTCGCACTTCATGACGTCGCAGCGCACCCGGGCGACCCGGGTGTTGGCTTTGTCGTTCATGAACAGATAGCGACCGTCATACGTGCCATCCGTGAACGACATGTGCGGATGGTGCAGGTCGCCGTTCACGTATGTGCCGCCGGATTTGGCGAGAAACTCCTTCGTCTCCGGCAGCAGGCCTTCTGTGAGAACCTTGAGGCTTTCGTTGGTCTGTCCCCAGCCGGTGGCACTGCAGCGGTTGAACACAGGAACGCGCATCAGTTCACGCATGGACGGCACGCCGATGATGCGCATTTCACCGGCCTGGCCGGACGACCAGAAGCCGTAATACTCATCAAGCTCACCCGGCTTGAGGGCGTATTTCTGCCCGCCGGACTGGGCTTGCGCCGGTGTCACGGCGGCACCGGTTCCGACGACGGTCGCGGCGCCACCGGCCAATGCACCGGCAACCACCGCGGCCCCCGCCGTTCCTCCCAGCAACTCGCGTCTGCTGATCCTCAGATCGACTGGTGTCGAGTCCGTCTTCTTCTTTTCGTCAGTCATGTCTCAGCTCCTTCGTCAGACATCACGGTTGAGTTGAATCGGCAGCGGCCATCGCCGTCGTCCCCTCGGGCGCTTGACCCTGCCGTTTGAGAAACTTTTCCTTCCACTGCCGCTTCTTGATGCAGACAGGACATTTGCCGTCGTGCTGGTAGAGCACCTGGCAGTGCATGCAGTAGAGGCATTCGTTGGGATCGATGCGGCCGTCCGGATGGATGGCCTGAACCATGCATTCCTTGGCGCAGCGCTGGCACGGCGCGCCGCACTCGCGATAACGCTTCATCCATTCGAACGTCCGGATCTTGGCCGGGATCGCCAGAGCCGCGCCGAGCGGGCAGAGGTAACGGCAATAGAACCGCTCGACGAACAGGCCTGCCGCCAGCAGAGCCGCCGCGAACAACACGAACGGCCAGGCCCGCTGGAACTTGAGAATGATTGCCGTCTTGAACGGCTCGACTTCCGCGTAGTGCTCGGCGAGCGGGAGGGAATAGAGCGAGAGCCCAAAGATCCCGAGGAAGATCATGTATTTGACCGGCCAAAGCCGCTCGTGGAGGGCCCAGGGTACTTCCCATTGCGGAATACGGGCCAGTTTCGCGAGGCGGTTCAGCAGTTCCTGAAGTGCGCCGAATGGGCAGAGCCAGCCGCAATACGCCCCCCGCCCCCAGAAAATGAGTGAGGCCGCAACGGCAAACCAG
Source organism: Hyphomicrobiales bacterium (assembly GCA_965198845.1). Taxonomy (GTDB): domain Bacteria; phylum Pseudomonadota; class Alphaproteobacteria; order Rhizobiales; family JAJFHC01; genus CBDAQD01. Next base: position 1,410,029 of record CBDAQD010000002.1, on the reverse strand, counting down.
AGAATGAAGATCAGCGGATCGATCAGGAATGCATCCCAGCTGAACTCGCCCGCGAGTGCGTTGGCGAGTGCCAGAACGTTGACGACCGAGAGCTGGGCGTTCGCGTACCAGCCGAGCCAGAACAGGGTGAACGTCAGAAAACCGATGCGGAACCAGAAGACGAAGGTTTCGTTTCGCGTCACCGGCATCTGGAAGAAAAACATGCCCGTCAGGACCGCCAGCGCGATGCCCAGAATGGCAATGGAAACCTGGCGTTCGCGCCAGACCCGCTGCCAGAGCTTCGACTTCGCAGCGGCCTCGTCACCTTCGACTGCGGATGGCGAGGAAGAGGATTCGGGCGACTGTGCGACCGCGCGCAAATAGCCTTGAGGCAATGCATATCCCAGATCGAAAGTCAGGAAGGATTTCTTGATCGGTCCGATGGCGCGATTGACCAGCAATTGCAGGCGGAACGGCTTTGTCGGGTCGAAACTCGTTCCGGCAGCGATCGTGAAAAGATCGAGCTCGGTGAAATTCGGTGCGCCTTCAGCCGCCATCGTACCCAGACGACGGTGCTCCCGATCGCGGAACCGGATCGAGTTATCACCCTGAATGAGTTGGATGCGATCGAACAGGCCACCGCGCACATATCCTGACCCCTTGAAGGAATAACGGCCTCTTCCGGCAACCAGGAGGACATGCTCACCGTCTTTCAATCTTGCTTTCAGATTGCCATATTCCGCGTCTCCGAGAAGGCTGAGGCCGAGCGCGGGTACGCTGACCAGACTTGCATGCATGTCAATGAAGGTGTCGCCCGGGTCGCCTTTCTCCGACCGGGCCGCAGCCGCGGCATCACCTGACCTGGCAAAGGCCTCGTTGACCTGTCCGACATCGAGCGAGAGCCTGCGGACCGAACCGTCGCCGGTCATGTCGGTCCAGCTCCTGACTCCTTCCACCGTCGGATCAATCTCGTAGACGGGACCGCTCGTCCGGCCGACAGGCTCAAGTCCGCCCAGCCGCAATGCCCGGGCAACCTTCAGACCCGCACGTGCAATGGAATCGTCGATGACAATGATCGTGACGGTGGCGCCTGAAATAATGTCGAGTTCGCGTTTCGGCGCTTCCGGGTCGACAGTGGACTTGAGATCGAAGCCGGCATAGCGCTTCGTCAGCGCCTGTATCTTCCGCTCCGGAATGCCGATCAGAACAATCGGTTCCGCATGGTCGACCAGCTTCACACCGCTGATCTTCGCATCGAGATCGACGCCTGCGACGATGTGAATGGGTTTGCCGGAATATCCGGTTGTCGACACAAAGTCGGATGTAAGAAATGCCCAGCCTACCGTCTCGCCGCGTTTCAACAGCGGCACAACCGGCAGTCCGTTTTTCAGCGCGCCGTACCGGTCCGCGTCCGGATGTAGCTCAGCCGCCGGCACTGTCTTGAGGAATTTTAGCAGGAGATCGCCGTCATCGGCTCTCGCGCCAAACCATGTCACGCAGACCAAGAGCGCGGTCATGAGCATTGCCATGACCGTCCGCACCGCGCTGTATCGCGCAACCGGTCTGTCGGATCTCGGCATGTCGCAAGTCGTCCAACTTTGGATTGGTCCCGCATTGCGCCATGTTTCGGCCGACCGGAACTTGACGAATGTCAAGAAAGCCGGAATTGTCTCGTTCGACTTTAGGCTAGGCACCGGTCTTTGCTTCGCAATATCAACCGTTTAGCCTATGGTTCCAACTGCAACGGCTTATGTAAAAATCACTATCGGATTTCTTTGTCATGAGCACTGAAAGCTGGATCGCCCTCGTCCTTGCGCTCGCCGTCCTCGGCCTGTCACCGGGCCCGGCCTGGGCCGCCGTCATTACGACCTCTCTAGGGCGCGGATTTCGTGCCGCGCTGGCAATGTCGGCCGGCGTCGCGCTTGGAGACGTGGTCTTCCTGCTGCTCGCCGTTTTCGGCCTGGCCCTTCTGGCCAAGGCGCTGGGAACACTGTTTCTCGCAGTCAAAATCGCGGGTGCGGCTTATCTGATATGGCTCGGAATCAAACTCTGGCGGACACCACCGCCGGCTGATCTGGAGGCAGCACCTCAAAAGTCTTCTTTCGGACCGTTTCTGGGCGGCTTCGCGTTGACTCTCGGCAATCCGAAGGTCATTGCATTTTATCTCGGCTTTCTGCCGGCTTTTGTCGATCTGGCCGCACTCACACGGACCGATGTGGCGCTTGTCTCACTCACTACGTTCGGGGTGATCGCCGCCATACTTGCCGGATATGCCGCCGCCGCAGCAAGCTCGAGACGGTTGCTGCGCAATGACCGCGTACGCAGGTTGGTCGGTCGTGTTGCCGGAACCACTCTGATCGGGACCGGCGTTGTCGTTGCGACCCGTTGATCAATCAGACTCCAATTGCAAGCGCCTGAGTTCAAACCACCCCGCTCGCGGATTGTATCGGCGGTCAACGAGGCCGGTTCGGGCGAAGTAACCGCGATCCACATCGGCCAGCGCATCGATAAAGACACGCACCCCAGATAATCGGGCGGCTGCCGCCGCATCCCTTATCCTGACGGCGGTCCAGTCTTCATCATCGCGTTCCATCGCCGGGTTGACGTTTGCCACCGTCACGTGGAGCGCAGCCGCCTTGCCGTAGGGGCGAAGGATCTCGGAAATCGCGGCCGCGGACTCGATCACGGACTGATCGGGATGTACGGGAAACACGAAGCCATCCAGGCACTCCGCGAGAGTCCTGATCTCCATAACCTCGCCGATAGCGCCGGCGTCCGCCGGATCAAACCTGTGATGAATGACGTGATAGTAGGGCTTCGATGACGCCGGGTCGTGATGACTCGCCTGCAGTCGCGAGAGCCATAGCCTGGGCCCGCTTGTTTGCTCCAGAGTTCTGCATGCCTCGCCAGCGGCCTTGTAGTCCCCTGTCGAGACAATCAGTTCAAGATCGGAGATAAGTCTGTCGCTCGCGGTCAGATTTTCGATCAGGCTGTCATCGGGCACGCCGTAGTGGAAGAGCGTGAATTCATGCCCCTGCCGGCGCAGCTCGATGAGCCTGCTCCGACTTTGATCGTCGGTGAAATCGCTCATCGGGACCCTGAGACGGTGGACCCCCATCTCCCACAGGGTCATCAGAGGGTAATCGTTGCGGACTTGCTTGCGATCGAATTCGTCGAGACCGCCGCTCGGTGGAATTTCGATGGTCTCGAGCCAGGGTTGACGCATGTCCAGACCGGGAATCCATGGGGCGGCCTCTCTGGGATGCGGGGAGACCATCTGTGCCGCTTCGAGCCGCGACGCCTCTTCCGGAGCCGCTTCGGTTCCCCACGATCTGACCGGGCGAACCGTGTGCCCGCGCTCGTAGACATTCACCACCATAAAACCAAGCTTGCCCGGGTCGTTGCGACCGGCCTCCGTCTCCGGGCCGGGCGGGATGCGAAACAGTTCGCTGTAGTCCTGGCGCACAAAGGATGTGGCCGGCAGGACGTAAAAGTCCGTTCCACGGTGACGGCTGTACCAGAAGTTGTGAACATGCCCGCTGAAGACAGCTTCGACTCCTATTTCTCCAAGCACCTCAAGCAGCCAGCTCCGGGCAGGTTCCGCGATATTGTCGTAATGCTCCGGCTCATCGGGACTGTATAGAAACGGTGGATAGTGAATTCCGACGAACAGGCGCCTGCCCCCGGCATCGGCAAGCTCCTTCTCCAGCCACTCGCGCTGCCGTTCCTCTGCATCAAGACCTGAGTTCAGGATCTGGGCATCGAGACATACGAACCGGCAGTCCCCTTCGTCGAATGCATGAAAGTGCGCTCCGAAATGCTCCTGCCAGATTCTCAGGCCCGCTTCGCTCACTTGTTCCGCCGGGCTCCAGGCAAGCGGCTTGTCGCCGACATCGTGATTGCCCGGGAGGTGATGGATCGGGTGCCGGAGGCCTTCCGCGATCTCCTTGTATTGCCGGGCCGCACGGGCATAGAGATCCGGCACTGCCGGCACCGGATGGACGAGATCGCCTAGGTTCAGAACGAAGGCCAGGTCCAGTTCGTTCAGCATGGCGACGACATGCCGGAACCGCCTGTTAGCCAGCCGGTTTACAGCGAAGGGGGAGTTGCAGACATCCTCATCCGGATTGATATGCACATCGGTGATGACCGCGAAGGCAAACCGGAATGCACCGAGGTCTGCCTTCGGTTCATTTGAAGAGCCGTTGTTCATCCGGCCTCCACGAGGTCCTCAGGCTTCTTTCGCTCCTTTAACTGCCCGCGTATCAGCAGGAACAATGACAAGGCTGTCAGGAACCAGAAGAAGATGCAGATGCCGCTTCGCAGGAAGATGGATGCGTCTCCCTGAGACAACAGCAACGACTGGCGGAAATTGTCTTCAAGCAGTGGCCCGAGAATGAAGGCAATCAAGAATGGAGCCGCTGGTATCTCCAGCCGCAGCATGGCAAATCCGAGCAGTCCCATGACGATCATGACCAGGATATCGAAGCTGCTGTTGTTGACCGCATAGGCGCCGAAAATGCACAGCGTGATGACTGCGGGATAGAGCAGCTTGTTGGGAATATCCGAAATCCGGCTGATGGCCTTGATCGACAGCTTGCCGACGATGAACAGATAAGCCGAGCTCAGCAGGATGCCGATGAAGATGGCGTAGATCATCGGCAGGTTCTGCGTGAACATGACGGGACCGGGCCGCAACCCGTGGATCATGAACGCCCCGAGAATGACCGCAGTGATCACGTCACCCGGAACGCCCAATGACAGAAGCGGAATCATGGTCGCGCCGGCAACGCCGTTGTTGCCGGCCTCTGCCGCGGCAACGCCCTCGATCTCGCCCTTGCCGAAATTGTCCTTCTGCTTCGACGTACGCTTGGCCTCGCTATAGGAGAGGAATGCGGCCGGTGCGCCCCCGATGCCCGGAATTGCGCCCAGGACAACGCCGATAACACTGCCCCTGAAGATCGACTTGAAGCAGCGCCGGAACTCAGCGAACGATGCCCCTGCACCGGACAGGACATTGGCTTTCAACTGCGGCAGGATCGGCTTGGTGTAGTAGTTGATGATTTCCGGAAGGGCGAACAGGCCGATCAGCACGGGTATGAAGTTCAGGCCGGACATCAACTCGAATTCATTGAATATGAACCGGTTGGTGCCGTAGACGGTGTCGAGCCCAACGGTGGCCAGCAGGAGCCCCAGGCAGGCGGAAAGCACTCCCTTTGAGAGGCGGTCTCCCGAGACGCCGGCGATGATCGTCAGCGAAAACACAATAAGCGTGAAGAACTCCGGCGGACCGAAGCGCAGTGCGAACTGAGCGAGGAATCCGGCCAGCAATATCAGTGACAGATTCGAAACGAAGTCCGCGAAGCAAGATGCATAGAGCGCAATGTCGAGCGCCTTGCGGGCATCGCCCTTCTGGGCCAGCGGGTAACCGTCGAGAACCGTACAGGATGCGGCGGGTGTGCCCGGCGCCTTGATCAGGATCGCCGTGATCGAACCACCGTAAAGACCGCCCTTGTAGATACCAAGCAGCAGGAGAATGCCGGTCACAGGCGGCAGAGAGAATGTAAAGGGCAAGGCAAGTGCCACACCCATGGGCGTCGTCATGCCCGGAATCGCACCGATGACGGTGCCGACGACAATGCCAATCAGGACAGCTGCAAAATTCTGGACGCTCAGAAAAAGATCTAGCGCCTGCGCAAGATTGTCGAGCATTGGGTCCCTCCCTAGTCCCAGCCCGCTATGCCAAATCAGAAGAAGTCGTAGAAAACCCCCAGCGGTAGCGGAACCTTGGCAACGTGAACAAAGAACATGTAAAGGGCGACCGGCAGACCGACAGCCAGCCCGGCGATGAATGCGATCCTTCGCTCACCGCCGATTACGCACAGCACTGCAATTGCCAGAATGCAGGCAACCACGATCCCCAGGTAAGGCATCGACCAGTAGATGGCGGCAAGCAGGCCGATCATGACCGCGAACCGGCCGGCCTCGCTCAGCAGGGCGACCGGCGCCCCGGCCGCTATTTCGCCGTCGGCGTCCCGTCCGCTCGCACGCGTGCCTTCAATCGCGATGATCACGCCCGCCAGTGCGACGAGACCGAAAATGATAAGAGGCCAGAAATTGGGCGCGAGCGCCCGGACCTGGATATCGGCAGGCATATCGATGCCGGCGGGAACCGCCACGAATGCTCCGAGCAGTGCCAGAATGATCAGCGCGATTCCCAGCCACGTGTCCCTACCGATCGCCATTATGCCGCCCTCCTTCCCAACCTGCCGAGGTCGACATCGCGGTGCATCAGATACTCGCTGATCGCCAGCAGCCGCGCAGCTCTCTGGCTGGTGATGTCGCTGACAACGATCGGGATGTTCTCCTTCACCGTCGTATTCTCGTCACCGGCAGGCGCGACAGCCGCGTCCACGTAGGCCGGGACGCGCGTAAGCGGTCCGCTAAGCACGATCTGCTCGGGATGAATAATCGCCGCCACGGTCTCGATCACAGGACGCAGGGCTCGCCCGGCTGAAGCGAATACCGTCTCCATCTGCCCATCCCCAACTGCTGCATTTTGCATGAGAGCCAGCAGGTTCACGGCACCATCCTCCTGCGGGTCTAGATCCATCGCCCGCAACACCGCACGACCCGCCGCGATATCGTCCACGCTTTTCACGTGAACGCCGCCCTCCTCGGCAATCGGCATCCGGAGGTCGCCGATAAGGCCGGCGGCAAATCCGTGGCCCCGAAAAAGCCTGCCGTCCAGAAACAGGCTGATGCCAAGTCCGAGAGATGCATTAATGAGAACCACGTTGCGCCGTTCCCTGGCGCAACCGAATTGTGTCTCCGCCAGGTTCATCGCATTGGGCAGGTTCTCGACGTGGACGTCGAGCTCGAGCCGCTCTTCCAGGACGCTGCGCACGTCGACATCGGTCCACCCGAGAGGTGCTGCGGACATGACCACACCGCGGGCCGGATCGACCGAGCCGGTCACGGCGACACTACAGCCGAAGATCCGTTCGCGCGGCATTCCGGACGCCGCAATAACTTCCAGGGCTGCGTCAGCTATGGTCCGCAATGCCGACCCGGAGTCGGCCAGATCGGACAGCGAGAACTCCCGGCGCTCGATTACCTCATTGCTCAGATCCGAAAGCGTGATGCTCTGCTGGAACGCGTTGATGCCGATGCCGAGGACGCCGCCCGCCGCAGGGTTGATCCCAAGGCCGATGGTCTTGCGCCCCGGCCCGGATGCCCTCGCGGCCGGCGCGGACTCCCGGATCAGACCTGCATCGAGGAAGTCCCGCGTAATCCGTGAAACGGATGCGTTGGTGAGACCAATGCGCTGCGCTATCTCCGTGCGATTGGTATGTCCGCTGCGGATGATCTCCGCCAGAACAAGCCGCCGGTTGGTCCGACCCAGGTCCTCTCTCGATGTATCGATCTTCACCACGTTCATGGCTGATCCCCGTGAGGCAATTAATTATTTGCTTACTGTAATTAATTATGCATAAATGTCAATGCGAATGTGACCCGCCGGACGCCGAAAGGCCGAAATCCGGGGAATTCGAGGCAGTTTCGGCTCACCAACGCGGGTACAGACAGGGAGGAGCAAATGAAGAATTCAATGCGGACGATCCTGAGCGGCCTGTTCGGCGCCGCGCTCACAGTCCTTTCCACCGGCGCCATGGCCGAGTATCCGACCAAGCCGGTAACACTTGTTTCGCCGTACGGACCGGGCGGCGCCGCAGACCTTGCGGCGAGAACCCTGTCCGCCACAGCGCCGGCTCATCTCGGAAACGGCATTCTGGTCGTGAACAAGACCGGCGCAGGCGGCGTCGTCGGATCGGCTTTCGTCGCAAAGGGCCGCAAGGACGGCTACACGCTGCTGCTGGCACGCGTGGGGTCTCAGGCGGCCGTGCCTGCGATCAACACGAAGATCCCCTACAAGTGGGATGACTTCACCTTTCTCGGCCTGATCGAGAAGAACCCGTTCACGCTCGTCGTGAATGCCAACTCGCCTTACAAGACGTTTGATGACCTCAAGGCCGCGATCAAGTCCGGCAAGAAGCTAAGTTATTCTTCGGCGGGCGTCGGCACGCTGCTGCATCTCGGCATGGTCATGCTGCTGAACGAGATTGGGGCGGATCAGAACGCCATGACACATGTGCCCTTCAAGGGCGGCGGCAAGGCTGCGGCCGCCGTGATCGGCGGGCATGTTGATGTCTTCTTCCAGAATTTGTCCGGCGTCATCAGCGGTATTCAGAGCGGACAGCTACGCGCCCTCGCCGTCACCACCAGTGAGCGTTTCCCGGCGTTGCCCGATGTGCCGACCGTGAAGGAACTCGGACACCCTGACATGGAGATTGTCGTCGGATGGAGCGGTGTCTGGGGACCCAAGGGCCTGCCCGACGAGGTGATTGCGAAATGGGTTGACGTGCTCGGCAAGCTCAAGGGCGACAAAGCATGGAACAAGATGACCAAGGGACTGGGCTCCGTCCCGGCGATCGAGTCGCCCGACAACACGAAGGCCTTCGTCAAGGCGCAATACGAAGCCTTCAAGGACGTAACGGAAAAACTGGGCCTGACTATCAAGTAGGCCCGGCCTCCCTGTCGGGGGCGGTCCCCGCCGCCCCCGATGCCATCATCGGAAGCAGCCGTCATTCCTCTGTCCTAAACACGGGAGCAGCCTGATGTCCGCCCCGAACTTCCTGATCATCCAGGCCGACCAGATGACGCCTAGCGCCCTGCCGGTCTATGGCCATCCCCTGACAAAGATGCCCCATGTCTCAGCATTGGCCGAGAACGGTGTGGTCTTCGAGAACGCTTACTGCAACTTTCCGCTCTGCGTACCGTCACGCGCATCGACCCTGACCGGCCGGCTCGCCAACTCAATCGGCGTCTGGGACAACGCAGCCGAGTTTCCCGCGGCTACACCGACCATCGCGCACTATCTGAGATCGGTCGGTTACCACACTGTCCTGTGCGGCAAGATGCATTTCATCGGCCCTGACCAGGTTCACGGGTTCAATGAGCGGCATGTCACGGACATCTATCCTTCGACGTTTGCGTGGACCGCGGATTGGGAGGCGGGCGAACGCTATCGGCCAACGGGGATCAACCTGCGCGCGGTCATCGAGTCAGGCGTCTGCGTCCGGAGCCTGCAACTCGACTATGACGAGGAGGTTGCTCACGCCAGCGTACAGAAGATCTACGACCTTGTGCGCTACCAGGAAGACCAGCCCTTCATGATGTGGGTGTCGTTCACTCAACCCCACTCTCCTTACCTGACAACCCGGAAGTACTGGGACCTTTACGAACATCAGCACATCGACATGCCGGCGGTCGCCCCAATACCGGTTGGAGACCTCGACACGATGAGCCGCTGGCTTCATTACGGTCACGGCGGCGACCTTGACACCGTCAGCGACGAGCACGTGCGCACAGCGCGCCACGCCTATTACGGGATGTGCTCCTATATCGACGACAAGGTCGGTGACCTTCTCGCCGCCCTCGACGAAACCGGTCAGCGTGACAACACAGTCGTGATCTTTCTCTCTGACCACGGCGAGATGCTTGGCGAACGGGGCATGTGGTACAAGCAATATTTCTACGAACCCTCGGCGCGCGTTCCGCTTGTGGCATCTCTGCCCGGTCATATCGCTTCCGACCGCCGCCGGGAGCTTGTTTCACTGATCGATCTGGCTCCGACACTTCTGGACCTTGCCACCGATGGAAATCCGCCGGAGGTGCCGGGACCGCTCGAGGGCCGCTCGCTCATGACGCTGATGAATGGCGGCGCAGCAGATTGGGACGATCAGGTGATCTCCGAATTCACCGGCGAAGGTGTAACGGCGCCATGCAGGATGGTTCGGCGCGGGCCGCACAAATACATCTACACGCACGGCGAGCCGCCGCTCCTCTACGATCTCGATGCCGATCCGCTTGAACTGGAAAACATTGCCGGTGAGCCGCAACTGTCAGACGTTGAAGCTGGTCTCAAGGCTGCAGTTCTCGCGGACTGGAATCCGGACGAGATCAACGCCGCCTGTCTTCAAAGCCAGAAGGAGCGTCTGTTCATACAGAAGACGACAGGCGGAGAACCGGCGTGGGCGTACATGCATCGGGTCGATGACGACAGACGCTATGTCAGAAACGCCAGCGCGGTCGGCACAAAAGCGAAGGCAAGGTTCCCGAAGTATCAGGCCTGACAGGCCGACCGGCACGCCGGTGTCGATGATCCGGCGTTCACTTCACCGAGATGCAGGTGCACTCGGCCCGCTCGAACACGGTGCTGGAAACGCTGCCGAACGCGGACTCTCCTTCGCGTCTCGTACCCCGACATCCCATGACGATGGTACTGGCGCCGGAACTCCTGTGGGCAATCAGAACACATTCGGCCGGATTTCCTGTCGCGAGGTCGAGCACGTCGACGTCAATGCCGCGTCTGGTGACCCTCGACTCTGCCTCATCGAGAATCTTCTGACCGGCAATCTCCGGATGCTTGTCTGCGGACATGTCGCCCGCCAGAACATGAAGCAACGCGATGCGTCCGCCGTACTTCTCCGCCAGATCGCAAGCGATGGTGATTGCCTTCAACGCATGATCCGATCCGTCGACCGGAACCAGAATGGTGTGCATGCGCTCGTCTCCCGGGTTGGGGCTTGTCTCAACTCACAACGCGCGGTGCCCGGATCTGAGTTCTTCCCTCCGGAACCGTCTCACTCAGAAACCCTTCTTGATCGAACCGAGAATACCCCGGATCAGGGCCCGTCCAATCTGGGTGCCGACACTGCGGGCAATGGATTTGGCAAAAGCTTCGGTCGTCGACTGCCGCCGGCTGGTCCGCCGACGTTTCGCCGGCGGCTTCGGAATCGTCACACGATTGCGCCGTGCTTCCTTTTCCCGTTTTTCAAGCTCGCGCTGTTCTTCCTCGGCCTTTGCTTTCTGCTCTGTCCGCTTTGTCAGGATTTCGTACGCGGACTCGCGATCCTTGGCCTCGTCATAAAGACCGAGCACCGGACTGTCCGCAATGACGTCCTTGCGCTCCTTCTTCTTGAGAGGACCGAGCCTGGATGACGGCGGCCGGATCAGCGTGCGCTGAACGATGGATGGCCGGCCCTTCTTCTCAAGGGTCGAGACCAGCGCCTCGCCGACACCGAGCTCGGTAATCGCGGCAAAGGCATCGAATTCCTTGTTCGGACGGAACGTCTCGGCCGCAGCCTTGACCGCCTTCTGGTCACGCGGCGTGAACGCGCGCAACGCGTGCTGGACACGATTGCCAAGCTGGCCGAGCACCGTATCGGGAACGTCGAGCGGATTCTGGGTAACGAAGTAAACGCCGACACCCTTTGACCGGATCAGACGAACGACCTGCTCGACTTTCTGAATAAGCGCCTTGGGTGCTTCGTCAAACAGGAGGTGCGCTTCGTCAAAAAAGAAAACCAGCCGCGGCTTGTCCGGATCGCCCACTTCGGGCAGTTCCTCGAACAACTCCGACAACAGCCACAGGAGAAATGTCGCGTAGAGCTGCGGCGACATCATCAATTCATCCGCAGCCAGAATGTTGATGTACCCCCGTCCGTCCCGGGTCGTGCGCATCAGATCGGCGATATCCAAAGCCGGCTCGCCAAAGAAATGCTCGCCGCCCTGCTCTTCCAGAGTCAGCAGCCGGCGCTGGATGGACCCGACGGACTGTTTGGAAACATTGCCGTATTCCGCCGTCAGTTCCTTGGATCGCTCGGCGACATTGACCATCAGAGCGCGAAGGTCTTTCAGATCCAGCAGCGCCAGACCCTCCTCGTCGGCAACGCGAAACGCGATATTGAGGACACCTTCCTGCGTCTCGTTGAGTCCCATCAGGCGCGAAAGAAGCAGCGGCCCCATCTCCGATATCGTCGTCCGTATCGGGTGCCCCTGGCGACCGAACAGATCCCAGAAGATGACCGGGAAAGCGTCGAAAGTGTAATCGTCGAAATCGATCGTCTTGGCACGCTCGGCCAGAAACGGTTTCATGACGCCGGCGGCCGCGATACCCGAAAGGTCGCCTTTCACGTCGGCGGCGAACACCGGAACGCCCGCATTGGAAAACCCTTCCGCCAGGATCTGCAGGGTCACCGTCTTGCCGGTGCCGGTCGCACCTGCGACCAGTCCGTGGCGGTTGGCCAGCTTCAGGTTGAGTGTTTCGGGCTTGACGCTCTTGCCAATGAAAATCGTACCGTCTTCCAGCATTGCCGCTCTCTTCTCCATTTGGACCCGCAGACGCGAAACTCAGATCGAGTTTTAGCGATAAAGCCACCGCGAAGGCAAACACGTCTTGAGAAGCAAACCAAGACAGGTCACAATGCGCCCCGCGTAGCGATCGGATCCGACAGCGAGGAGGCACACGTGCAGGAAATTATCGGGCGCGTGACTGCTGTTGCCGGACTCGACGAAACTACGGCGCGCAAAGCGATCGCAATCGTCCTTGAACTGATTAAATCGGAAGCACCCGGAGAACAAGTGAACGCTCTGTTCTCGAAACTTCAGGGTGCGGAAGAACTGGCCGCCGAAGCCGGCGGCTCTGGCGGTCTGTTCGGGGCGATTGGCGGAAGCACAGTTGCGGCGTTCAGCAAACTCACACAGGCCGGTCTGTCGACAGGTCAAATGCAAGACGCCGGAAAGGAACTCATCCAATACGCGAAGGAACAGGCCGGAGAAGATCTCGTCAACGACGTGATCAATTCGATTCCCGGTCTGGGGAAGTTTGTATAAGTTTGCGCGGCGGACCCGAATCATAGATTCATTCTTTCACCCAGCATCAATCAGGGGAGCATAGTGAACCCATGGGCTATCCAATTATCGACATCGAAGGCATCGGACCGAGCTTCACGAAGAAGCTCAAGGCGATCGGCATCAACCGGACGGACCAGTTGCTCGAGCGGGCGGCAAAACCGAAGGGACGCAAGGAACTGGCCAAGGAGAGCGGCATCGACGAATCCAAGATTCTGAAGTGGGCCAACATGGCCGACCTGATGCGCGTCCGTGGTGTCGGCGAAGAGTATTCCGAACTGCTGGAAGCAGCCGGTGTCGATACGGTCAAGGAACTGCGCAAGCGCAAGCCCGAGAATCTTGCGGCTGCAATGGCCGAAGTGAACGCGAAGAAGAAGAAGAAGCTCGTTCGTGTGGTACCCGGCGAGAAGTCCGTGGCGAAGTGGGTTGCACACGCCAAGGAACTCAAGCCGATGATGTCGTACTGACGACCCGGAACTGCATTTGTTCAGCGAGGGCGTGGCCGAAGGGCCGCGCCCTTTCTTTTTTGCCGCTAAGCGCCGCGCACCGCTTTCGACCAATTGTCTACGTTATCCCTATTTCGCACCGCAGCATTTTTTCGCTATAAACTGCTTCCACATGATCGACCCGCCGTGAAAGGCAGGTGCAAACACAACTGGGAGATAGCTATGAGCGATCTCGCGCTCGGCGCGGAGTTTCCCGACGCCTTGCAGGAGGCTTGGCTCGCCCTCGTTGAAAAGACGCTCAGAGGAGCCGACTTCGACAAGGCCCTCGCTACGACGACCTACGACGGCATTCGGATTGCGCCGCTCTATACGAAGGCCGACGCGATCGATGAACAGGCCCCGCCTGGTTCGGCTCCGTTTACGCGTGGCGCAGAAAGCCGGACCGACGACGCCCTGCCCTGGCAGATCTGCCAAAGCTTCGAGCATCCCGATCCCGCTACGGCCAATGCCGAGATCCTGCGGGACCTGCAGCGCGGCGTCACCGCACTTGTTCTTGAGATCGAAAGCAACGGCAACAGCGGGATCGCCATCGCGACCAGCGATGACCTGGCAAAGCTGCTCGACGGCGTCTTGCTCGACCTGGCACCTGTACACTTCATATCAGGAAACTCGGCAGTCGCGATTGCTGCGCTTTATCTGGCCTATCTCGACGGCACGGCATTCGACAAGGCTTCGGTCCGGGGCAATCTGGGTCTCGATCCGATCGGTTCTCTCGCCGCCGACGGCGCGTCGGTTCAGTCGATTGAACGCGCCCTGCCACAGATGGCCGACACTGCGGCTGCGACGGCGTCCACCTATCCCCTGCTCCGCACCGCAATGGTGGACACCACCGCCTATCACAGCGCGGGCGCCAGCGAGGCTCAGGAGATTGCAATAGCGCTGGCCACGGGCATCGCCTACCTGCGTGCCATGGACGCGGCCGGGATGAACCTTGACGAAGCGGTTGACCGGATCGGTTTCACCCTGGCCGCGGATGCGGACTTCTTCGCCACCATCGCCAAGCTGCGGGCCGCGCGGACCCTCTGGGCGGAAGCGACGTCGGCGTGCGGCATTCCGGGCGCGGCATTGGAACTCGGGATCGAGACATCAGATCGCATGATGGCCACGCGCGACGCCTGGGTAAACATGCTGCGAACAACGGTTGCCTGCTTCGCGGCAGGAGTGGCCGGCGCGCAATCCGTAACCGTTCACCCCTACACGGCAGCGCTCGGCCTGCCGGACCGTTTCGCACGTCGGATCGCACGCAATACGCAGGTGATCCTTCAGGAGGAGTCCTCGCTCGGGCGCGTGCTCGATCCCGCCGGCGGCTCCTGGTACGTGGAAGCACTTACTGCCGCAATCGCCGAAAAGGCCTGGTCCCTGTTCCAGGAGGTTGAGTCCGAGGGCGGCATCGTGGAGTCATTGAAGTCAGGGGCATTGCAGGATCGTATCGCAACGGTCGCGCAGACACGGGCGTCCGATATCGCCCGTCGCAAGGTGCCACTGACAGGCATCAGCGAGTTCCCGAACCTCGGCGAAGAAGGCATCGATGTTGCCGGTGTCGATCTGGACGACGTAAGAGCGGCATCTGCCGAACGGCAATCCGCGTTCCTCGCTTCGCGTGCACAAACGCCCGACCTTTCAGGCCTGCCCCCGGCCGGCGACGGCGCGCTGACCAGTGCGTTGAGAGATGCCGCGAAAGCCGGTGCAACGGTTGCCGAGATCCAGGCGGCCTTAGGCGACGATGGCGACAGTGTTCCGGCATTGCAACCGCGGAGGCTCGGTGCGGGCTTCGAGAATCTACGTGCTGCAAGCGACCGTTACCTGGCGGCCAAAGGGAAACGGCCACAGATTTTCCTGGCCAATCTGGGTCCGCTTTCAACATTCACCGCACGCGCCACCTTTGCACAGAACTTCTTTGCCGCCGGCGGAATTGAAGCCCTGACAAATTCCGGGTTCGAGACGCCCGGCGAGGCCGCCGCCGCGTACCGGGACAGCGGAGCGGAGCTTTCTGTCATCTGCTCCAGCGATGCTCTCTACGCCGAACACGCGGGAGAAGCCGCAAAAGCCCTGCGGGAGGCCGGCGCGCAGCATGTCTATCTTGCCGGTGCGCCAGGAGATAAGCGTGAAGCGCTCGAGGCCGCCGGTGTCGGGACATTTATTCACAGCGGATGCAACGTTCTCGATATACTGGAGACGGCCTGGACACATTTCGGAGGGCCGGACGCATGAGTGCCATACCCGATTTCTCGACGCTCGAACGCCCGACACTGACAACAGCCAGTGAAGGCGGCGACAGCGGCAGCGCCTGGCAAACGCCGGAAGGCATCGCGGTGAAGCCTGTCTTCGGCGAAGCCGATCTTGAGGGGCTCGACTTTCTCGCGACCTATCCGGGTATCGCGCCCTACCTGCGCGGCCCCTACCCCACCATGTATGTCACGAAGCCCTGGACGGTCCGCCAGTATGCCGGCTTCTCGACCGCGGAACAGTCCAACGCATTCTACCGGCGCAACCTGGCGGCCGGACAGAAAGGCCTGTCGATCGCCTTCGATCTGGCGACCCACCGGGGATATGACTCCGATCACCCGCGTGTGGCCGGCGATGTCGGTATGGCCGGCGTGGCCATCGACTCCATCTTCGACATGCGCACCCTGTTCGACGGCATCCCTCTGGATGAGATGAGCGTATCGATGACCATGAACGGCGCCGTTCTGCCGATCATGGCACTCTATATCGTCGCGGGTGAAGAACAGGGCGTGCCGACGGAGAAGCTGTCCGGGACCATCCAGAACGACATCCTCAAGGAGTTCATGGTCCGGAACACCTACATCTATCCGCCCGAGAATTCGATGCGGATCATCTCCGACATCTTCGCCTACACGTCGCAGAACATGCCGCGGTTCAACTCGATCTCGATCTCCGGCTATCACATGCAGGAAGCAGGGGCGACGGCGGACCTGGAATTGGCCTACACCATTGCCGACGGCGTGGAATATGTGCGGGCCGGCCGGGCGGCGGGCCTCGATATCGACTCTTTCGCGCCGCGGATCTCGTTCTTCTGGGCCATCGGCATGAACTTCTTCATGGAGGTCGCCAAGATGCGTGCGGCGCGCATGATCTGGGCCAAGTTGCTCAAGCCGTTCGAGCCACAGGATGTCCGGTCGCTGTCGCTCCGGACACACTGCCAGACATCGGGCTGGAGCCTGACCGCGCAGGACGTGTTCAACAACGTGATCCGGACCTGCGTCGAGGCCATGGCCGCCACCCAGGGCCATACACAATCGCTTCATACAAATGCGCTCGACGAGGCGCTGGCGCTGCCGACTGATTTCTCCGCCAGGATTGCGCGCAATACGCAATTGTTCCTGCAGCAGGAGAGCGGAACCAACCGTGTCATCGATCCCTGGGGCGGCAGCTATTACGTGGAGCGCCTTACGCAGATGCTCGCGGAGCGCGCCTGGACCCATATCGAGGAGGTCGAGGAACTGGGCGGCATGGCCAAGGCGATCGATGCCGGCATCCCGAAGATGCGGATCGAGGAAGCCGCGGCCAGAACCCAGGCACGTATCGACTCCGGTCGGCAGACCGTCGTCGGCGTCAACAAGTTCAGGCTCGACGAGAACGAGAATATCGACGTTCTCAAGATCGACAATTCGGCTGTACGGGCGAGCCAGATTGAAAAACTCAACCGCCTGCGGGGCGAACGCGACGAAAGCGCCTGCACCGCGGCACTTGACGCCCTGACCAAATGCGCGGAAACAGGGGAAGGCAATCTTCTGGCCCTGGCTGTTAACGCGGGGCGCGCCAAAGCGTCTGTCGGCGAGATCAGTCAGGCCATGGAAACAGTGTGGGGACGCCACAAGGCGGAGATCCGGGCCATCTCCGGTGTCTACAGGGCTGAGGTCGGAAACATGTCTGAAGCTGTCGATGATGTGCAAAAGCTGGTCGAGTTCTTCGAGAAGCACGAAGGACGGCGCCCGCGCATCCTGATCGCCAAGATGGGTCAGGACGGCCATGACCGCGGTCAGAAAGTGATCGCGACCGCGTTTGCCGATCTCGGGTTCGATGTCGATATCGGCGCCCTGTTCCAGACACCGCAGGAAGCCGCACGGCAGGCCGTAGAAAACGACGTGCACGTGATCGGCGCCAGTTCGCTCGCCGCCGGTCACCTGACCCTGGTGCCGGAACTGCGCGACGAACTCAAGAAGCTCGGCCGCGAGGACATCATGATCGTGGTCGGCGGCGTGATCCCGCCGCAGGACTTCGATGCGCTTCGAGAGGCCGGAGCAGGTGCGATATTCCCGCCCGGCACCGTTATCCCCGAAGCCGCCGTCGATCTGCTCGAAAAGCTCAGCGAACGGCTGGGTTACCGGCCCGAAGCTGCCGAGTGAGATTTCAGGCCGAATGACGGGCAAGGATACGACGCGCGCCGTTCTCAGTACGGAGGCCTATGTGGAGGGCGTGCGCTCCGGCGACCGCGCAATCCTCGGACGCGCCATTACCCTGATTGAGAGCCGCAACCGGGAGCATCGCGAACAGGCCGGCGCCCTATTGCAAGCACTGCTGCCCGATTCCGGCAATGCGCACCGGATCGGCATCACTGGCGTGCCGGGCGTGGGCAAGAGCACACTGATTGAGGCGTTCGGGCTAAATCTGACAAGTGCCGGGCACCGTGTGGCGGTGCTTGCGGTCGACCCGACAAGCTCCCGAACGGGAGGCAGTATCCTCGGAGACAAGACGCGGATGGCGCAGCTCGCGAGCGATGCCAATGCCTATATCCGCCCCTCTCCTTCGTCCGGAACGCTCGGCGGCGTTACGCGCAAGACCCGCGAATCCATGATCCTGTGTGAGGCTGCAGGCTTCGACGTGGTGATCGTCGAGACGGTCGGCATCGGCCAGTCGGAGACAGCCGTCGCCGACATGGTGGACTTCTTTCTTGTGCTGATGCTGCCGGGGGCCGGTGACGAGCTTCAGGGCATTAAGAAGGGCGTTCTTGAAATTGCGGACATGATCGCGGTCAACAAGGCGGATGGCGGAAACGAGGAACGTGCCCAACAGGCCGCTGCCGAATACAAGGCTGCGTTTCACATCCTTACACCCGCCAGCCCGAACTGGCGTCCTCCGGTCGTCACCGTGAGCGGGCTCAGCAACATCGGTCTCGATAAGGTGTGGGAACAGATTGGCCTGCATCGCGAAAAGCTGACGGCCTCGGGTGAGTTCGATGCGCGCCGTCGGACACAGCAGGTCAACTGGATGTGGGCGATGCTGGACGACAGGCTGATGGAAGACTTTCGATCAAATCCGGCTGTCGCGGCGCGGCTGCCGGAGATCGAGCGTGCAGTCAACGAGGGCGAACTCGCGGCAACGCTTGCCGTCGAAGAACTCACGAAACTTGCCGGGCTTTAGCCGGCGACGATTGGTCGGCGCAAAAGGCGACCATGGTTTCAGCGGCAGCGATCACGCTGCCGCGGCCATACTCTGAACGATTTCAGATACCCGTGCGCGAGCCGTGCCACCGACGGCGCTGATGAGAATGAGATGACCGCCTTCGAGAAAGGCGCTTTCACCTTGATCCAGAATCACATCGCGCTTGTCGCCAAACGTGATCCACAATGTTCCGTCGATACTCTCAACAAGCCGGTCAGTAGCATCGTGGAAACGCACGAGCCCGTTGCGGCTCAGATCGATTTGGAAATCCTGAGTAGTCATTGGTTCACTCCCTTCGACGGAAGTTGCCCGCGTTTCCTACCCGTTGGTCACGAGACGGAGGTGTGCCGTTTCCGCTTTTCGAGACCTGTCCCCGTCCAGCACGTGTGACAGGCCCTTGCGGATCAGACCGAAGAATGCCCAGAAAGCCTCGGATCGCTGGCGGTGTGCTGCGCGGATACCGGCATCGATCTTGTCCTGAGTAACAATCGGAGTGAAATGGCTTGTATTCTGCGACATTTGAATTCTCCTCGTCTGGGGAATGTTCGATGTCTGGAAAATGGGCTTAAAATGCGCTAATTACAAAGGATGTTATTTCACCCGATAATTGAGAAAATCTCATGCATGGTGCTTTACCTGCCCTGAATGCTCTTCGCGCCTTCGAGGCGGCTGCCAGGCATCTCAGCATGACCAAGGCAGCCGAGGAGTTGAACGTGACACCCGGCGCCTTGAGCCATCAGATCCGTGGACTCGAGGAATTTCTCGGCATCAAGCTGTTCGAGCGGAAGGTGCGGGCCATCACGCTGACACCCGCCGGACGCATGCTCTATCCCGGCCTGCAGAGCGGCTTCGCCCAGATCCGCGATGCCGTCACAAGCCTGCATGGCTTCGAGAACGACAAGGTCCTCGTCGTCAGCACGCCGCCCGGGTTCACGGCCAAATGGCTGGCGCCGCGGCTCTACAGATTTTCGAACGCCAATCCCGAGATCGACATCCGGGTATCGTCGTCGCTTTCAAACGCGAATTTCGTGACGGATGGCGTTCACATGGCCATCCGGAACCTGCCGAACGATCACGCTCCCTTCCCGGGCCACACGGTCGTAAAGCTGATCGGCATGAACCTGATTCCGGTCTGCAGCCCGGATCTGGCATCGATTTACGGTCCTCTCGACGATCCCCAGACGATTGCGCAGATCCCGCTGATTCATGACGAGACGCTTGTGGGGAAGGTCCGATTGCCGGGATGGCCGGAAGTCTTTCAGGCGGCCGGTCTGGAACACGGCGCGGTCGACCGCGGCCTGCGTTTCAATGCCGCCGATCACGCGCTGGACGCGGCTGTGGAAGGTGCCGGTCTATTGCTCACGCACAGCATTCTTGCCGTTGATGATCTGCGCACGGGACGCCTCGTTGCACCTCTTGAAGTGAAGGTCGAGTCCGGCAGGGGATACTACCTGCTCTATCCGGACCTGAATGCGCAGCGGGCAAACGTCCTGGCCTTCAAGCGCTGGATCGAAGACCAGATCAGAGAGGTCACAACGACTCTCTCGTCCATACGGGGCGCCACACTGGTAGGACTTCAAGGTTAGAAGCTCCAGCCCAAGGTCAATAGATGCCGGATGCCGATTCCAGGCCCCAGACACGGGCGCCGCCGAGGCATTCGGAATTGCCAATCGCGCCATAGGCTTAAACGTCTCACACGAAAGTCTCTGGTAACCCGGCTCTGATACCCTCCGGTCATGACTGTTACGAGACGTGGAATACTGGGCACCGGAGCGATCGGCATGGGTGCTGCCGCGATTGCGGCAGGCAGCGCGACGCTGTCAACCGCAGCCGAGTCATCGTCCGGCGTGCTGATGGCAACCGACTTCGGTGTGAAGGCCGGAGGCGGCGATCAGTCGATTGCCCTTCAGGCCGCCATGAACGCCGCTATCGGGCAACGGTCGACGCTCGTGCTGCCTGGAGGCCGGATCCTGGCCGGCGACCTTGCCGTGACCGGACCACTGGTCATGACCGGCGTTCCCGGCGCCACAGTAATCGAAGCCGTCGGCGGCCGTGGCGCCATGATTTCCGGCGACCGATCGGATGACGTTACGCTCAGCGGCCTGACCTTCGACGCCACACGTCTGCCGCCCGCAATCAGCGAAGGCGGCCTCGTAAGCTTCGAGAACGCCCAGCGTCTCCGCATCGAGAATTGCAGGATCAACGGATCTCCCGCAAACGGTCTCGTTCTTCTGGGCTGCAGCGGCACGGTAACGGATTGCGAGATTACAGGCGCGCAACTTGCGGCCCTCTTTTCGAACAATGCCAAAGGACTGCTGATCGCGCGCAATCACGTCCATGACTGTGCCAACAACGGCGTTCTGGTCTGGCAGTCGGCCAAAGGCGAAGACGGCACGATCGTAACGCAAAACCGGATCTCCAAGATCCGCGCAGAAGATGGCGGCAGCGGCCAGAATGGCAACGGGATCAACGTCTTTCGTGCCGGCGGCGTGGTTGTTTCAGACAACAGGATCACGGACTGCAGCTATTCGGCAGTCAGAATCAACAGCGGCGACAATTGTCATATCACCGGCAACTCCTGCGAGCGGCTGACGGAAACGGCGATCTACGTGGAGTTCGGGTTCGAGGGTGCCGTCGTTGCCAACAATCTCGTCGATACGGCCGAGGTCGGAATCTCGATCACCAATTTCAACGAAGGCGGGCGTCTCGCCGTATGTTCGGGCAACGTCATTCGCAATATCGTACCGCGTCCCGGCTGGCACGGCATCGGGATCGGCGCGGAAGCCGATACGGCGGTCACCGGCAATGTCGTGGAAAACGTGCCAAATGTGGGCATCGGCCTCGGCTGGGGACGGTACGCACGCGATCTCTCGGCCAGTTCGAATATCGTCCGGAACTGTCAGATCGGGATCGGTGCATCGGTGACCAGCGGTGCGGGTGCGGTTTCCATCACCGGGAACACGATCTCCGGATCGAAGGACCATGCCATCGCCGGCATGGAACGGGACAAGGCGGTCATCACTGACCTGGATGCGCCCGGCTCCCACGCGCGCAAGAACCTGACCGTGAACGGCAACGTGATCTCCGCCTGATTGCAAGTCCCGCGCTCGGGGTGCGCTCCGGGTCCAGGTCTGGTCCGGCGAGATGTGCTAGCATGGTTGCCGCCATGCCCTTCAGTCGACCAACTGATGTCAGATGCGCCAGAGCACTATGCGCCTTCCTGCTCTGCACTTGTCTAATGCACCCGGCCCTCAGTAAGGCACAGGCCGATCCGATCAAGGGCGAGAAGGTCAAAATCAAAGGCCAGTTCACGAACGGGCAGAACAAGGGAAACTGCCGGGGTCGCGATTGCAAGCTCAGGAACGACAAGGACATCAGCGGCGCTGTCTGCCTGCCAAAGAACCTGTGCTTTGCGGCATCCGACGAGACCCGGTTCGTTCAGCAATTCTCTTTTTCCTCCGGAGGTATCAAAGCCGGCAGACGCCTCTATCTCGGCAAGACCGATGAACTCCGCGAAAGGCATGACGAGATCGATGAGTTCGACCTTGAAGCGCTTGCCAGGTTCAGGTCCGGCGTCTTCGCCGTGGGCTCTCATTCCTGGAAGCGCCAGGACTGTGAAGAACACAAGACGCGCCTCCACGTCTTCTACTTCAAACCTGGCCGAGACGGCCGGGACTCGAGAAAGCCGGTCACGGCAAAGAAGTTCTCGCTGCGCAAGCTGATCAAGCGTGAGAGCGCACTTGAATCGGGGTTCAATGAGCCGCTGCAGGCAAACGGGTTGAATATCGAGGGTGCGGCCGTACTGGGGCAGCGGCTGTATATCGGCTTCCGGGCGCCGATAGATCAGGGTGATCCCCGCAACGGATATGTCCTGTCGCTCGACGCCGAGAGCGCATCCAAGGGGAAAGCCGCCAAGCCGGATCTGCATACACTCACGTTTGGAAGCAAGGGACTCGGCATCAGGGCGATGGAACCGTTCGGCAAGGGGATTCTGCTGCTGACCGGCGACTCCGGGGCACCGAAGAGCGATCTGAAAAACCCGCCTAAGGCGGCGTGCCGCAAGAACAGCAGGCATCTCGGCAATGAACCGCAGCTTTACTTCTGGAAGCCGGGCAGCGGCACCCCGAAACTGGTTGCCAAGATTAAACGACCAAGGAAGACCTGGAAGGCCGAGGGATTGCTGGTCGTCCCGGGACAGGCGAAGAACGCCAGGACGGTCGAACTTATGGTCTTTTTCGACGGCGCCTCCGGAGGCGCTCCGCGGCTGATCGAGCTGGACAGGAAGATGCTCAAGTGAGCATCGGCCTCACCGGCCTGTGCAACCGAAGCTACCGGTCGGTCAAACTTTCAGCGGACCTGCAGGCCGCATGACACCGACCTCCGCACCTCGCCGATTTCGGACAGGCGGCTCCAGCAGACCGGCCAGCCGCTCCACGTCTTCCGCACCGATGGCGCCAAACTTCCTCGCAAGTGCGGCCGTCGCGACGTCAACGGCACGCTCGGCCCCATCATCGCATTTGATCGTGAAGCCCAGCCCGCGCTCCGGGAAAAAACCGCAGAAGACGCCTTCGGCACCGTACTTCACAAATGCCTTGCCGGGAACGGCTTCAATGAGCCTCGTCCCGAACCCGCCAGTGCCGTCGATCATGAAGGGATTGGCGTAGACGGCTTCAGTTATTTTCCGGCAGGCCGCGAACCTGCTTTCAGACAAACCTTCACCGGTGGCGTATTTGGCAAAACCATGAGCCAGGCGTTCGATCGGGATGGCCCAGGTCGGTACCGAACAGCCGTCGACACCGCAGGGCACGCTCTCCGCTTCAATGCCGCAAAGGTCATCGAGAATGGCCGCAACCGCCTTCTGGACGCCGTGGTCCCGGCCAATATACCCCCGCGTCGGTAGTCCGGCATGCTTGGCGAAGGCCAGCATGCCCGAATGCTTGCCGGAGCAATTATTGTAGATCGGGGTCGGCTCTTCCCCGCTCCGGGCAAGACCCGCACTGGCCTTAGGTGCGGTTGGCCACTGCGGGCCGCATTCGAGATCGCTCTCACTCAAACCCAGTTTACCGAGCATGGAGCGGGCGGCAGTCACATGTTCCGGTTCCCCTCGGTGTGACGCGCAGGAGAGCGCGATCTCCGGTTCGGTAAACCCGAACGTCTCGGCCGCACCGGCCTCGACAAAGGCCAGAGCCTGCATCGCCTTGATGGCAGACCGCGGATAGATGGCGCGCGAAATGTCGCCGGCCTGTTCGACAACCGTGCCTGACGCATCGACCACGGCGTAGGCGCCACGATGAACGCTTTCCACGATGTCGCCGCGCGTGACTTCAACAAGAATCGGATTTGCGGACATGGATTACCGGATTTGAATTGCCCCGAAAGAAGACGCCTCCAATAGAGGGTGAAGGCATGAAAAGCAATGGGCGACTCAACAGGATCTCGTTCGAAACAAGATACCGCCGGCCTCACCAGTGTGCGTCGCGCCCGAGCAGCTGCTTGCAGGACCGCAGGAGCGCGGCAACATCAAACCGTTCTTCAGCGACCGCGCGCAGAACACTGTCATCGGCCAGGTGAGACTCCAGATCGCCCGCGAAGGACTGCTTTCCTTCAGCCATCAGATCGAGCGGATCGGGAGAATCGTCGAGGACCTTCTCCAACACTCCGATGACGTCGTCGTATGTTGCTTTCGCTACGCGGCACACCGGGTCGTCCACCCGCGCCACCAGACCATGAACCCTCAGCGCGGATGCCAGAGTGCGCAACTCATCAGTGCCTGCCCAGGGGAAAACCAGTACGCCGTTTCCCGATTTCACGATCGGTTCGTGCTCTATGCCGGAGTCCCTATATGCCTGCCTGGCCTCGGCAAGAAGTTCCTCCGCTCTCTGGTCAAGAAAGGCCGGAATGTCCGCGCTCTCGTAAAGGCATTGCATCGCAGCAACGATTTTGCCGTCAATCCTCCGTTCGCCCTGTCCGAACATCGGCGCTCGCGCGGCGTTACCACCCGGAACGACATCAATGGTGCGGGCATTCTGATCGACGGACCTGATCTTCCACGACCGGCCGGCGAGAACTATGCTGCCGTCCGATGCGGCGACAGCAGCGCGCGCAATGCGACCGAGATCGTTGCCCTTGTGCGTGACGCGGAAAGTGTCGCCGGTGTCGAACACGGTGAAAAATTCGTGGCCGCCAACGAGTTTTTCACCTCGTTCGCCCAGTAATAAAACGCCATCGGGTGCCTGTTCGAGAAGCATGGCCTGGTCCGATCCCATCGAGCGCAGGAGGTCTGCAAAGAGATCAGGATCAACTTTCGAGAACGGTCCACTCCGGCAAAGCCGGTTGAACAGGCTATCCGCTTTCATTCCTTCATGCTGCGCGATCAGGCTCAGGATCTGGTGAGACAGCGTTGCCAGATGCAGACCGGACGGTGGCGGCGGCTCGCACCACCCGTCGACCAGCAGGTCCAGCATGGCCGCCGTGCGGACAAGGTCGAACTGCAACCTCTCGATCAGGCCGGACTCGTCTGTTGTCGGAGATGCCACGATATAGGTTCGCAGGACGGCAGGCTGACCGGCGCGCCGTCCCGACCGGCCTAGACGCTGACGAAGCGACGCGACCGAAGACGGCGGCCCTATCTGGACCACCGTGTCGACGTCGCCGATATCGATCCCCATCTCCAGCGTCGACGTGCAGACAGCGGTGACCGGGGCGCCCGGGTTGCGCAGGCGCATCTCGACGTCCTGCCGGTGTTCCCGGGACAGGCTGCCATGGTGCGCCTGAAATTCGCCTTCCACGCCGTGCTGACGAGAGAGATCTTCAAGAAGACCGGTGTAGCGTTCGACGCCGGCGCGCGATCCGGCAAACACTAGATTGCGCTTGCCCCTGATCTTGTCGAAGGCGTGCCCCGCGATCGCGGCTTCGGTCGCGCCTTTAGGACCCTCTTCATCAGGACGATAGGCCTTGAGCTGGGTCTTCAGCACAGCGCTGCCAGAATCACCGGTCAGAAGCTTCACCGGCTCCCCTGCGCCGGGTCTCAGGCCTTCGGCCGCGAGTCCCATGTCGCCCAAGGTTGCCGAGAGACCAACCCTGTCGATGTTCCGGTCCGCCAGCGCATCCAACCTGTGCAGGAGCGACTGGAGATGCACGCCGCGCTCGGTCCCGATAAAGGCATGAAGTTCGTCAATGACGACGGCCTGAAGATTGCCGAACAGTCTTTCGGCTTCCGGTCCGCGGCGAACAAGCGTCGCCTCAAGCGACTCCGGCATAATCAGCACGATCCCGCCCGGCGTTGCGCGTGCCCTCGCCTTGCCCGCATCGCTGACGTCGCCATGCCAGGGATGAACCGGAATCCTGGCCCGCTCGCACAGCCCTTCGATGCGGCCGAATTGATCGTTGATCAGCGCCTTCAGCGGGCCGACATAGGCAATCGCAAAGCCCTGCGCAGGCGTCGGGTTTTCGAGGTAACGCGATATGAGAGGCAGCATCGCGGCTTCGGTCTTGCCGCTTGCCGTCGACGCCGAGATGATCACGTCGCCACCGTCGAGGATCGCCGGAATCGCCCGTTTCTGGATATCGCGCAGATCATCCCAGCCCTGATCCCAGATCCAGCGCCGGACGGGTTCAGCCAGCCGTTCGTAGGGTGGCGGCTCCCGCTGGCCAAAGAGCGCCATGCCGTCAGAGGCGGAAGCTGGCCAGTTCATCGTCCGACTTTGCCGTGGCAGCTTCGATGACACCGTCCTCATCGAAAGGAGCGGATTCCTCCGCTCCATCCGACTCAACGCTGACCTGACCCAGGATCTTCTTCCAGTCCGTTCCCGGATTCTGGTCGAGCAGCGCGAGCAGATGAACGAACGCCTTAACCGTGTTGCGCGGCGTCTGGAAGTAGGCAGCCCCGATCTTCTTGTTGCAGTGATCCATGAAGCCCTGGAGCGCCTTGTCCGGCAGAAGATACTGCTTCTCGTCACCGCCGGCGTAGACATGCCGGATGTTCTTCAGCAGGACGTAAAGGTCTTCCGGCGCCAGATTCTGCAATCCGATAATCGGGCCCGACAGATCGACCAGTCCTTTCTGCCGGACTGGGTTCACGGCGAGACGGGAGTGCAGCGCATCGTAGCTGTAGAGCCCACGACGCGTATCCATCAGGAACTCCGGTGTGCCGCTGAGCAGGAAACCGATGTGGCCCGACGATCCCTGCAGGACGTCGTTCAACATCCGAAGCAACTGCTCGTAGTTCGAGCGGCGTGCCTGGGCATTATTGAGGCGATGAAGATTGACCATCTCGTCGAGAACCACGAGCAGGCCGTCGTATCCGGCCAGCCTCACGAATTGTGCCAGCAGCTTGAGATAACCGTAGACATCGGCATCATCGATGATCGACCGGACACCCAAAGCCTTCTTTGCTTCAGATTTCGTCGAAAACTCGCCGCGCAGCCAGCGCAGGGCTGCCGCCTGCAAGGCTTCGTCGCCTGCCTCGAAACCGCGGTAGTAGGCGTTGATCACATCGACAAAATCGAAGCCGGAAACCTGCTCGGTCAGCGGCGAGAGTTTCTCCTCGATGTAGGCCGCTGGGTCACGCTGGGAGTCGCGTGCAGTCTTGACGGCGTCCGAGATGAAGCGCTCGACGATGCTGCGCAGGGCTCCTCCCTCCGGCTTCGAACGTGTCGCGAGATTGCGAGTCAACTCGGCATAGAGATTGCGTGCCTGACCGCCTGTCGCGTGAAGCCTGCGGTCAGGCGCCAGATCGGCTTGCAGCACGACCAGCTTCTTTTCGGCCGCAATCAGTCTCGTCAGGTTGAGGAAGAACGTCTTGCCCGCGCCGTATTCACCGACGATCAGCCGGAATGTCGCACCGCCATCGGCAATATGTTCGATGTCGCGCACCATCTCGCGCACCTCGCCGGCGCGACCCACCTGGATATGCCGCAGGCCCACACTGGGCACGACGCCGGCCTGAAGGGCCCGGATAATCGATTCACGCTCGCGCGGCTTGATCGGTTTCGCTTCCGCCATTCACTCCATCCAATTGCAAACTATCCACCAGGGCCGCGTTGATCGCGACCGTCTCGCCGTCCTCGACGACATCGTCTTCGAACCGCTCAAGAGACCAGTCGTTCAGGGTCTCAAGTGCTCCGTCAGGCATCAGCTCATTTGCCCGCGCAAACTCTTCGAATGACTCGCGCGAGACTTCGCCGCGCTCTGCGATCCAGGCCAGGAGAGACATGTGCGCCGGATCCAGACCTGCTGCATTCTCGGCAACCGCCGGTTCACCGGCGTCCTCCGCACTCTCCGGCTCTTCGACGAATACATCGCTCAGCAGCACCGCCACTTCGGCCGTATCGTTCTCGATCGAGGAGACCCGTCTCTGGTCGAGAACAATGATTTCCGCGGACTCCCGGTGCGCGCCATCCGCTGCAGTTTCATCCGTCTCAAAGTCATCCGCTGAAGATGCAGATGGAGCCTCGGCCTCAACCGGCCGGAGCGATGCATCTGCCGGACGCCAGGCGCCGAGCGATCGGTAGAGATCAGCCTGCGGGATATCGAGGCTTTTGCAGACTCTTTCCAGCATCTCGACTTCAGCCGGATGAACGCGGTGATCCGCCTGCACCATGCGCACTGCGAGATCGTAGAGCTGCGGCCGAACCGCCGGGTCGATGCCCTTTAGCCGGCGCGTCAGGCGACCTATGGCAACCGGGTGGCCGGCAAGGTGCGCGCTCCACGCCAGGATCCTGGAAGTTTCGTCCGCGTCGAGACCCTCGAAACTGTCGGCAATATCCGCCAGCAGTTCCGCCTCCTCGTCCGCAACGTGATCGTCGGCATGCATGAGCGCGGCCAGCACACTCAGCGTGAAGACCGCATCGCCATAGGCCTCAGTCGCCGCTTCGACGCGACAAAGGGGTTCCGGTAGTTCGATAAGGCGAACAGACTGTGCAGCATCCTCCTGGAGATAGGCAAAACGCGGATCCGGCACAATGCCGATCCCGTCGCGCGCCAGCCGCTTTGATGCCTTCTGCAATTCGCGTTTGAAAGTCGCCTTCGAGGCATCTCCGCCGAATTCCGCGATCAGCGCGGTCGCCGTCACGGTGCTGCCGGTTGCCATGACACCGCGCGCCCACACGGCCAGCGGGTCGCCTGCGCTTTCGACAGATTCCGGACCATTGTCCGCTTCGTCTTCGCCCGGCTGGGCCGTCTCGGCAACATCCTCATCATCTGTCGCTTCAGATGCCGGGCGCAAACGCTGCAGTTTTGAGCGGCTCCAGGAGCGGAACGCCATCGTCTGGCGCCAGCCCGCCTCGACACCCGCGACAATCCATTCGGCCGTCGTCCAGAGCAGCCGCACGGCCTCCGTCGCGGCGAATGCCAGCACGGCGAGACCGAGCCAATACGGAATCGTCTTTCCTGCAAGAAGCCCGTCACCGCTGACGACAACGCCCGACTTCATCGCGATCGCCAGATAGGCGAGCGCGCAGGCAAGCAGAAGCAGAGCCGAGGACAACAGGAGTCCGCGGCCCGTCAGCAGGGCTCGTATGAATCTCTTCCGCATCATTGATCTAGTAAGGAAGAATATGGGGCAGCATCAGGGCAATTGAAGCCGTGACTCGCCGGAGATTTACGGCAACCGGCAGATTTCAGCGAAAACCCTCAAACCTGAAATGCGATGAGCGTCAGATTTCCCGCCCAAGTTGCATCGATGTCACAACTGCGACCAGAATGACACGACCTGACAGCCCGCTTTCAGAGCGTGATTCTCTCACGTGCCGGGCTCGCGGTCGTAGTTGACCGCCGTCGCGTAGCGCGGGTCGGCGTGCGCCTCCCAATAGAGTGCGCGCAGACGCATGGCGACCGGTCCGGGAATGCCGTCGCCGATTTGGCTGCCGTCAACCGACTTCACCGGCATGATTCCGCCGGCGGTGCTGGTGATGAAGACTTCGTCGGAGCCGTTGAACGCCTCCGGCGGCATGCTTTCGATCCGGGTTTCGATGTTGAGACGCTCGGCCAGCTCGATCACGGTGCGCCGGGTGATGCCGAAGAAAATGTTGTCGTCGGGCGTGAACAACGTACCGCCGCGCAGGACGAACAGGTTGAAGCCCGCGCCTTCGGTGAGGTTGCCGTCGGCATCGAGCAGCACAGCCGCCTTGGCGCCGCGTTCGCCTGCCTCGAGCATGGACCGGGTCAGGTCGCCCCACTGGTAGTTCTTCACGCGCTGGTCGAATGTGGCGTTCGGCGTGCGCATGGCGGACGACACCGTGAGATCGATGCCCTCTTCCTGCAGTTCCGGCGTCGCGATCCACATAAACGGGATGCAGAAACCGTAGAGCCGGTTGCGGCACTGAAGCGGGTCGCGCGTGCCGGGCGGCAGCGGACCCCGCGTCGCGGTGAAACTCACATAGGCATTCCTGAGTCCACTCAGCGCAACGAGGGTCTCGAGAATTCCGGCGAGATTGTCGGCATCATGACCCGTGTCGAGTCCCAGCGCGGCGCAGCTCTGCCGGAAACGCTCGATATGATCCTGAAGCCGGAAGAAGCGGCCGTCCCAGACGTGAACCACATCATATGTGCAGTCGGACCGGATGAAGCCGAGATCCGTCAGAGGGACGGCGGCTGCGGCGACCGGCATGAACCCGCCGTCGACAAAGGCCGATCCGTCGGCGAATGCGTCCAGGTTTGGCGCTGGTTGATCCACGGCAGCCATGGGTATCTCCATCCAGTTTGAACGGGATGATAGCAGGGTAGCGGCAAGCAAGCTCTGAAGAACACGCTGGATCCCGTGTTGGCAGCGCACCACTTCGTGCTGCACAGCACACGGGACGACAAATTGAGACACGACAGTTATTGCCGGGCATGACAAAGAGAAAATGAGACGCCAAAGCAGGAGACCCGGCACGCGTCACACATGCCGGGCCTCCATTGCAACAGCGGGAGGACTACTGCTGCGGCGTTGCCAGCGGACTGCCGTCGAGCGACTGGGCGAGACGCACCAGATTCACGAACTCCGCGCGATGGCCGAATTCATCCTTGCCGCGGGCGGCGTTGGCCATCTGGATGATCCTGGCGTAGCCGTAGTCGCCGAGGTAACGGCCACTGCGCAGTTTCTGCCCGAAGGCGGCGACTGCCGCGGCAAAACGCATGTCGGTGGAAATCGCCTGGACCGGGTCGCTCTCAAGCGCGGTCGTTACCGGAACCTCCAGCAGCTTGCTCTTGTCCTCGTTCGGCAGCTTGTAACGCATCTTGAGGAAGGCATATTCGTTCGCCTTCTCGTCATCGGTCGCGGCCGGTGCCGGTTCTGCGGACTTCGCCGCCCCGTAACGCAGCGGATTGACATAGGCCTGAACGGCTTCCTTGGGCGTTATCTCGTAGATCGCCGTCACGGTGTGACCGGAACCGATGTCACCGGCGTCGACCTTGTCGTTCCTGAAATCCTCGCGGCGCAGGGCACGGGTTTCGTAGCCGATCAACCGGTATTCCGCGATGCGGCTCGGGTTGAACTCGATCTGGATCTTCACATCCTTGGCGATCGGATAAAGCGTCGAGCCGGCCTCCGTGACAAGCACCTTGCGGGCTTCATTCAGGGTATCGATATAGGCCGCGTTGCCGTTGCCGTTCTGGGCCAAGGCCTGCATGAGGGCGTCATTATAGTTGCCCTGGCCAAAGCCGAGCACGGACAGGAAAACACCGCTCTTGCGCTTGGTGGCAATGTAGGACTTGAGCTGGTTTCGGTCCGTGATGCCGACATTGAAATCGCCGTCTGTCGCGAGGATCACGCGGTTGACACCGCCCTTCACGAAGGCGCTCTCGGCAAGCGCGTAGGCCTGACGGATGCCCTGCGCGCCGGCCGTCGAGCCGCCGGACCGCAGCCGGTCGAGAGCCGCCAGGATCTTGTGGCGCTCGGACCCCTTGGTCGGTTCCAGCACGGTCCCGGCGTTGCCGGCGTAGGTCACGATCGAGACCGTGTCCTCGGCGCCCAGCTTGTTGACCAGGAGACGGAACGCGTTCCTCAGCAGCGGCAGCTTGTCCTGGCTCGACATGGAACCCGACACGTCGATCAGGAAGACCAGGTTCGAACGCGGCTTCTCCGCGGGCACGATCTGATGGCCCTTGATGCCGATATGCATGAGCTTGGTGTGTTCGTTCCAGGGCGTCGGGTAGACGGCAACACTCGGCTTGAACGGGGCGTCCTTCGACTCCGGCCGCGGATAGTCATAGGAGAAGTAGTTGATCATCTCCTCGACACGTACCGCGTCCGGGTTCGGTAACCGGCCCTGCCTGATCATCCTGCGCACGAAGGCATAGGACGCGGTATCGACGTCGATGGAGAAGGTCGACACGGGGTCGCTGCTCACGGTCTTGACCGGATTGACCTCGAACTTCTCGAAGGCATCTCGGCTCTGCTCGCGCGGCTGGATCCGCGGATCGGGCTTCGAGGGCGGCGCGATGACACCGCTCCGGGCGGCGTTGCGGACCGTTGCAATGCGCTCGCGGGAGTGTTGAGACAAGGCTTGCCGAAATGCTTTTTTGGCACGTGTTTCGGCAAGGTTTTGCCCCTGAACCGCCCCGGGGGACGCGGCGTCCGCCAATGGCTGCATGATGCTCAACGCGCCTCCGGATGCCGGGGCCGGCGCCGGTGCGGCGGCCAGCTGCTCGGATTCCTGTACTGGTGCCGGTGTCGGTGTGGAGACGGCCGGGACCGGGTTCGCAGGCGGCTTGGCGGAGGCGACATCGACTGCGTCTTCTTCGCGGGCGAAGTCCTTGGGCTTCGGTCCGGACTGATCGGGCCGGGCGGCAGGGCGGGCGACTTCCTCGGTCGGCGCCCGCTCCGTTATCTGCTTGGCGGGTTGCGACGACGTGGCGGCGTTGCCCTCAATCTGCTCGTTCGCCGTCTCGACGACCGCGACTTCCTTCTTCTTTTCGGCCTCGGTCAAATCGAGGCCAAGCTCCTGCGACCGCCACCACGCCGGATTCTGGACGAAGTGGACGGCGACCGGCGTAAGCAGAAGGCTGGCGGCGACGGCACCCAGGGCAACACGTTTCTCCATGACTGAACTCCATGTCAGGTTCTCGAACACGGAGGTAAGACGGGAAAGGAGTCCGGATCCTTGGGACGCGGTCCCAATATTTTTCTGCTCAGCCTGCTGCTCGGCATCGAAGGCGAGCATCGCAGCGTCGAGCGCACGCGCACGGGCTTCCGTCCCCGGCTCGGGAGCCGCAATGTCTTTCAATCGGTTCAGGTCTCTGTCGTCCATGGCTTCAGCCTTCAAGGAGACTCTTCAGTTGTTTCTTCGCTTCGTGAACGTGCCAGGACACCGTGCTTTCGGCACAATCCATGACACGTGCGGCCTCAGCATGGCTGAGGCCTTCCGCATAAGTGAGGAGGACCGCGTCGCGCTGCTTGTCCGGAAGACGCCGGACCGTGCGCCACAGTTCCCTCATTTCCAGTTCTTCCTCGGGATCGCCCGAAACGGGCTCGAGACCGCCGCAGCCGCATCCGTCGAGCACGGCGGCATCGCGGGCAAATGTGGTCGCGTGCTCCGCGCGCCGCGCCCGGGCACGCTGGAGATCGCGCACGGCGTTCAGGGTCACGCGGTAGAGCCAGCTTGAGAACGCCGCCTCGCCCTTGTAGCTGCGGATTGCGGATGCAAGCTTGATGCACACGTCCTGCGCGACATCTTCCGCATCGGCCTTGTCGCCGCACCATTTCCAGGCGATGCGGAAAATCGAGGCATAGTGGCGCTCCACGAGAGCCGCAAAGGCCTCCCGGTCGCCGCCTAATGCCTGATCAATCAGGCTCTGGTCGCTTCGGTCTCGCATCGGTTTCGATAAGTTAGACGCGCGGACGTGCGGATTCCTTGGGAGAATATCCGAAAAAATGTGCGTTGGCGGCGGTTCGCCGGAAATCCGCGGAAAACAGCGGCGCACAATGAAAGAAATCGGATCTGAACCTGGGAAAAATGGCTGGGGCGGGAGGATTCGAACCTCCGAATACCGGTACCAAAAACCGGCGCCTTAACCGCTTGGCCACGCCCCATGAACGCCGTCATGCCGCAACAATGCAACCGCGACGGGATTCGGGTGCGGAACATACTCCCAAGGCTGCGGCCGCGCAATGGGTCAGGCCCGAATTTCCTTAGCCATTCAGCGTTTCATGAGTTGCGGAAGCCGCCGCCGGGCGCTATAACACGCCCCGCTCAGATGTCGGAGTGTGGCGCAGCCTGGTAGCGCACCTCGTTCGGGACGAGGGGGTCGCAGGTTCAAATCCTGCCACTCCGACCAAATTTCCTCCCGAAAAGATTCATTGCTATATATTGCTCTGACGGTATTTGGCGTTGCCGGGAATTTGATTTTCGATACGCACTTGCCGTACCTGTGGGATGCCAATGTAGAGTTGAAATTCGGGCTGGTGCGGCCGCTGCATGCCTAAGCAAAGGGCAGACCCCTTCATTGAAAACCACGAAGCGGCTGATGCGGAGTCAAATTTGGATCTTTGACTGATCGAGTGTTTAGCTTGACCCAATTCATGCCATCTCCATCCAGATCTGACCATTCGATTTCTTGACGGCCTATGATTTTGCCGCGAACTGTTTCGTGTGCACTCCAAGTTGGGAATGTCCGCGCTTCGCAATCTCGCAACGACAGGACGACAATAGATCGGCAAGCTCAAGCGCTTCAACGCCTAGTAACCTTCTAACTCGTGTGGTTGGAAAGCATGAGTTGGGTCATAGCCAGCTCCCAAAATAGTCTTCAGGACATTGTTCATTGTCGTCCTGTCGTTGTCGAAACCGCCGTGCGACTCGGAATCACTGGGATGCTTCTTGCGACCAGCGTAGATCACTTCCAAACCTTCTTGCGGTTTGATCATGTTTTCAAAAACTTCCATTCCGAGTAAGGGCATCGCCTTAATTTCTTCAAAAGCATTGGAGACGAAATAGAGCAAAGACTTCTGATAAACTTTGCCCACATTGTCGGACCTTTCGCGGCTATCAGTTAGACGGTAGATTGTCGCTCGCTTAACGTGATCAGGACTTGTGTCCTTGCCAATGCGGTTCTTGAGATAGTTGTCGTAAAGATCGACCGTACAGGCGGGCGCCATTAGATGCAGGCTTTCTATGGGTTCACCTTTCAGGCCCATGGACGGGATGGAATCGAGAAGGTAGCCATGGAGAATTGAACCAGCGCTGTGGCCTACCAAGTGGATCTTATACGGATTGGCCAACTCGCTATTCATGCTGAGGAATAGTTGCAAAACCTGGTAACCGCCACCGCCGGGAAGAAAGCTTCTGTTCGCGTCAACTTTCATCTGCCGCCATACTGCACGCCCAACAGGTCGTGCCATCTTTTCCAGAAACTTGTCCAGGAAATCTGTGAAGCCTCCGACCCTGTCAGTTGACCGCCAAAAAGCACCCGTCAGCGCATCGAGGAATTCATCCGTAAAACCGGTTCCCCACATAAAATGGATTGGGTAAATACGGTTCCTTTTGAAGATTTCTTTCATGGCGTGAATGCGTCTGGCCGATGCATCGAGCGAATTCAAGCCACCGTGAGCATAAATTACAATGTGATCATGCCTTCGAGGGCCAAACTCGGCGCGTTCCCTTAGATGTTCCGCAGTCCTGGACAAGCTTTCAAGTGGTGAAGCATATCGCCCTACCTCTACAAGTTTGGCGTCATCAATATTGGCAAAATGACCGACAATTTCGGCTCTGCGAGGGGGTGGTGTCTCCGTTTTTTCGCCATGCGCCTGAGTGCCAAGTGGTGAAGTGACGAGATCAAAAGCCTTGGGTGTCGGAACTGACAGCCGCAATACCCAGGCATCCATCACATTTGCTGCCCAATCGCGGTAATTCCAATGCGCGATTCCTGGCCAGCCCCTGAAGCCGCCCCACTTTTCACCCCAGGAATTCTGGATCAAGAAGCCGTCTTGATCGTAACCAACAATTGCAAATGCGTGACCTCCAGTGTGAGTTTCAGATTTTGCAATCTCGCCATTGTCCAGTTTTTGCCATCCGCGATGAACGCGCGCGGAGCAATAGATCGCCCCCACCTCGTTCAGGGCGCCGTGGTAATCATTGATATTCGGCCGAAGTCTGTAGTAGGCACCCAAGCCGACAAACCGCGCTTCCTCTGCTTGTTTCAGCGTCAGGGTCCAAATACCGCCGCCATATTCGTAAGGTGCGGATTCCAGACTGCAGACACCATTATGGAAAAAGCCTTTGAGTGCACCGCGGATACTCGACCCTTCATACGCTATTCCCTCCCATTCATCGTGAAGTTTCGCCATCTCATAGAGCATGCGTGGGCTGACTTGCGTGGGCAGAAAGTCTGCGCCCGCAGTAATCCGTGACGCATTCAGAAAGTTGATAACCGCCGCAAGACCGAAGCCAGTGCACGCTCCTTCACGGAGCTGATCAAGTACTGCAACTCCCTTCGGCGGATCCAGCCTGACGCTGAGATCCATTAATGTCGGCTCATACATCCGATCTCGAAGATCAGGTGCATCAGGCACGACGTCCACAATCCGGCTACCCAGTTTGCCTTTGGGGATCCTGCCATCTTCGGCGAGGGTCCGAGGCCTCTGAAAAATCACCTTGGGGAAATGGTCGCTTCCGCGCGACTGCGAATATCTTTCCATTCTTTAACCCAATTCTTCAGTATTAAATTACACACCAAATTCAAGAATTGTAATAAAATCAATATCTATTCACCAATTCGAGTCAAAAATATTTTTTTATTGGAATTTTGAATTTTCCACCGCATAGTTCGAATATCAATTCGTGCCATCTCACGCTGTCGGACTTAAGACATGTTGCGATATTCATTCACTACAGTGATTTTGCTGATTTCCTCGCCATCTTTCGCTTTGGATTGTCATTGGCAAGAGGACAAACTTGTCTGCACCAGTGAACCCATCGTAACTGGTTGTGGTGCATCAACTAGCTGCATTAGTGTAGATGGCCCAAGCACACTTCGAGTCACATCAGAAATATTGAAAAAATGGAAAAATGGAAAGAAGAATTACACTGTTGTATTCGAAGGAAAAAATCTCAACATTGGAACTGAAGATAAACGAAAAGCGTTAGAATCATATCGAGTTAAACTTGAGAACTACAGAAAAGATATTGAAATCAAAAAATCAAAACTCTGGAACAATAACAAATACAAACTTAATATAGAAAAATATAAATTTGGCATATCTGTATATAAATCCGGAATCTCGAAATTAAAATGAAAAGCGAAGTATTTATTTACAACATAAAGATATTATACACTTCTATTGTCGAAGGAATTTTATTTGGATTGACACCAATATCAATTGCAGTGATATTAGCTTTCGTTTTAGCTAGTAAAATTTTTCGATTGGAAAGTAACAATTCATTAATCATAACAATGTTTTCCGGCCTTGGGGCATTTCTGGGTTTGTTTATCTCAAGCAGCCGGGACTCCGTCATGAGTTCAATTCTGCCTGTGATCATTACATTCATTGCCGGCTACGTGGCATTCGTGTTCAAGCGAGATGATGAGGTTCTTAACAGATCGATTATCCCGCATGCAATCGTCGCCCTGCTAATTGCCTCATCATTCGGTGCGTTTTTCGGTGCAGAATTGAGGCAAACGTCTGAGATGAACAGCGCGAACGCACAGCTAACTAGGGAAAAAAACTGATAGAATTCAGAGATGTCGAGATATTTTTGAATAGATATTCACTTTGCTACCAGAAATTCAAAGACAGGTGTGACGTTTTACTGATCGGATCAAAAAAGTAGTCAGGAACGCTGAATTTCTCCGCTTCCCAACAATCCGCCATATAGAAGTCAGCACCATCACTTTTGAATCTTTGGGTTCAGTTAGCATAAGCCGGCTCTTTCATAATCACATGACGAAAGCCCAGGTTACCGCCACCGTTTCGCGATCGATTGACGTAACCAAACAGGAACAAAGGGTGGTGATACGAAAACCCAGAAACAATAAAATCAATGAGTTAGTTGAAAGTCACCTCGTTCGGGACGAGGGGGTCGGAGGTTCAAATCCTGCCACTCCGACCAAATTTCCCCTTTAGATCAGAAGTCTGTCACGACAGCGCGGTTCACCAGCAGCCCAGCCGCCACCGAAACGCCACCGATTCAGCAAGTCTCACGACCCATACTGGAGGTCCGCCGGCGAAATCAGCACGCCGAACTGCGCGCACCAGATGACCACGCTCGGGAATTTCTTCAGGTCGACGCCGGCGGGGATCGTGTAGTTCTGGCTGCCCTTGAACGAGCGCAGCTTGCCCAGGTCGACATACATGGTCCCCTTCACATCATCGGTGCTGCGGACTTCGGCTTTCGGAACGAGATAGACGTGGAAGGCGGGGCCCGGCCCGACCTCGAAGTCCTTGTCAAGAAAGACGAGGTTGTCGAACACGCGGACGCTGCCCTTGCCGTAGTGGATCGGGTCCGACGGATTGGCATGGATGAAGGTGCCGCGCGCCACCGGCTCGGCCTGCGCGTCGGCGGCCAGTGTCTCCATCGCTTCAGGCGGCGGGAAGACATAAGGGAAAGCAAAAAAGCCGACCGCAACCCCGAACGCCGTTCCAACTATGCCGCCGAGACAAAAAATCGCCAGTGAACGCCACATCCGATGATCTCCCTTTGCGCCTGTTCGCACCGGTCCAAGTGATGAAAGACAGTGTACCGACTTTCTCCATCACGCGGTAAGCAACTGCGCGTGTGCGGCAAAGGTGTAGTTGTGTAGAGAGGATTCAAGCGGGTCGGTTGCGGAAGACGCAACCCCAAAACAGAGAAAGGCGGGACTGCGCCGAAACGCGATCCCACCTCCCTGTGTCCAGTTCAGTGGCCTGAACCCGAAGGCTCCAACCGCCGCTCTGAACATCCTCATCATGCCACATCAGCGACGTTCGTCCAGCAGCGGAATCCGGTTGTCCACACGCCGTCCACAGGAATGTGTTTCGGGTGATTTTTTGCTTGCCTTGTAAGGAAATCAGGTCGGCGACGGACGGAAACCGAAGCGCCA
Source organism: Hyphomicrobiales bacterium (assembly GCA_965198845.1). Lineage (GTDB taxonomy): Bacteria > Pseudomonadota > Alphaproteobacteria > Rhizobiales > JAJFHC01 > CBDAQD01. The sequence goes on along the minus strand of CBDAQD010000002.1, from coordinate 1,371,390 downwards.
AAAGAGAAAGGCGGGACTGCGCCGAAGCACGATCCCACCTCCCTGTGTCCAGATCGATGGTCCAAACCCGAAGGCTCCAACCGCCTCTCTGAACATCTTCATCATGACACATTTGCGCTGACGTTCCAGACCGGAATCCGGTTATCCACACGCCGTCCACAACTCTGTGTCCGAGCCGCTTTTTTGCTTGCCATACGGGGAGTTAGGTGCCTGCGCTGGACCGAAACCGATGCGCCAAAAGAGAAAGGCGGGATTGCGCCGAAACGCGATCCCACCTCCCTGTGTCCAGTTCAATGATTAAAACCCGAAAGCTCCAATCGCTGCTCTGAACATCCTCATCATGACACATCCGTCAGAGGCGTCCATCGCGATTTGCCGTTATCCACACACTGTCCACAGCTTCGTGTCGGCGCCCGCGAAAACACTCAGCAATAGCGCTCCACGCCGACGATCTGGACGTCGGAATAGCGGTCGCCATAGGCAAAGCCGCAGGGCAGGATGCGTTCGATCTCAGCCTGATCATCGGCGCTAAGCTGGAGCGCCGCGCCAGCCGCGTCATCCTCCAGATGTGCAGCCGAGCGGGTCCCGGGAATGGGGAGGAGGTGCTCCCCCTGATGCAGGGCCCAGGCAATGGCAAGTGCCGCGGGCGTCGTACCCCTATCGGCGGCGAACTGCTTGAACGGCTCGACCGCCTTGATGTTGTAAGAGAGGTTCGGCTCGATGAAGCGCGGGTTGGGCGTGCGGAAATCCCCCTTGCCGAAGGTCGCGGGGTCGGGCGTGTCGGCCGTGAGGATGCCGCGCCCGAGCGGGCAGAACGGCACGAAGGCCGCGCCTACTTCAGCGCAGGCCTGAATGACGCCCAGTTCCGGCTGGCGGGTCCATAGCGAGTATTCGCTCTGGACGGCCATGACAGGATGAACCGCGTTCGCCCGGCGCAGGGTCGACGGCGCGATCTCGGAAAACCCGATGCCGCCGATCTTGCCCTCCTCCTTGAAGCGCACGAGCGTTTCCATGACATCCTCGACCGGACGGGACTGGTCGCGGCGGTGGATGTAGTAGAGCGCGACATGCTCGACGCCCAGGCGGCGCAGCGAAGCTTCAAGGCTTTCGCGCAGATGCTCCGGGCTGTTGTCGAAGTACCGCTCGTTGGTCTCCGGATTTCGCCGGATGCCCGCCTTGGTAGCGATGGTGAACCGGTTCGGATGATCCTTGATGAAGGAACCGATGACCGTTTCCGAAACGCCGTTGCCGTAGACATTGGCAGTGTCGAGAAAATCGATGCCGAGATCGAGCGCGCGGGCCAGTGTGGCATGGCTCTCGGACTCATCCGTCGGGCCGTAGGACCCGGCGAAGCTCCAGCACCCCAGCCCGATTGCGCTCACCTCCGGACCGTCTTTTCCCAAGGCACGTTTCTGCATGTCACTCCCCTCTCGCAACGCGGTTCACAGCCGGTCTTTATCAACCTCCGCCTTCATTCGGTCCAGAGGCAATTCCGGCAGCCGGAATAAGGGGATGACCACATTCCCTCGCGATCCGGGTCTCGGGCGGTGAGAAACAGGTTCAGGCCCGGGCCTTGCCGGGGGACGGGCTCCAGCAGATTGGCCCGTAGGACAGAACGAAGAGCGCAAAACCGGCCGTCCACAACAGTCCGCCCAGCGTCATTGTCGAGAGTTCATCGAAAGGAAGGCTGGTAGCTAAAATCCGGAGAACGCCGCCGGCGACCACCGCCAGATAAATCAGCGTGGTGACCCGGTCAGCAGCGAGCGGCCGCCCGCTGTGTCCTAGGATGGCGCGCGTCATGACGGCGATCGTCATCGTGCCGATTGCCCCGGCCGTCAGCGCATGCAGCGCAGAGGACGCATCGATCGCATCGGGCGTCAGGATGGCAAGCGCGGTCAGGGCGAACCACACCGGCAGCCACAGATATCCGATGTGCAGGATCCAGACGAGCGGCTCCGCCAGGGTGCGCCAGCCACGCCAGCGCGCCGTGCGGACGAGCAGCGCAGCCGCGGCGAGACCGCACAGAAGCCCGGTCGCGACGTGCCCGGGCAGCACAATCCAGGCAGCCGAAGCAACCACGGTCACACCGAGGGCGGCCTGATCAAACGTGTCAAATGATGCCGGAAGATTCGGGTCCTTTCGTTTCGACATCCAGTTCCGCGTGAAGCTCGGAACGATGCGGCCGCCGACGAGGGCGATCATGACGGCAATGACGCCGAGTGCCGCTCGCTCGCTCCATGTTGCATCCCCTCCGTTCAGGGTCTGTGAGTGGTGGACGATGTTGGCCAGCGCCAGCAGAGTCACCATGATGCAGATCGGCAGGTTGCGGACATTCCGCCCGGCGATGATCTCGCGCCAGACGATGGCGGCAAACACCACAAGGAAGGCTGCATCAACGACCGCCGCACCCTCCGGCCACACGGGCGAGATGGCCATGGCCAGCCGGCCCGCCAGCCACAACAGGGTCAGGAGGACGAGCCCCTGCCCGGCCACGGGAAGCCGGCCGGTCCAGTTCGGGATTGCCGTCAGCAGAAACCCTGCGACGACCGCGGAGAGGTATCCGAAGATCATTTCGTGGACGTGATAGCCGCGCGCATCAAGATCCGGCACAACCGTCCAGCCGGAATGAAGCGCGATCAGCCAGAGGGGCATCGCGATCCCGGCGAAGGCGCCGGCACCGAGAAAAAGCGGACGGAAGCCGCGCTCGAACAGCGCGGGTCCCTGATGATCGCGAATGGCTTCAGCGGATGTCGGCACGGCGGCACTTTCCTTCAGTGAAGTTTCCTTCAGTGCAGTGCGCGCAGCGGTCCGGACGGACGCTGCGTCCAGTTATGATCCGACATTAACAGAGGCGGAAACGCGGTACGACGGCTGCGGCTAGGACCAATCCGCGCAGCCCTCACCAAGACTATGTGGTGCGGCATGTATGTGAGCCAACGCGTTGATTTTTCGTCACAAAATGACTCACCTGAAGTTCAGCGAGAAGATGAGGCGGCCTTGTTCATCCGTCCTTGCTGCGCGGCGGTTCGATCTGGGCGTAGTCGCACAATGCATCCACCATGGTCGAGAAATCGGCCCCGCCATAGCCTCGCGCACGCGCCGACGAAAACGCCTCGCGCGCCGCCGCCGCTACCGGCACCGGGACCCGGCCGGAATTGGCGGCGCCGACAATCAGGGTGAGATCCTTGTGGGCGAGATCGATGTTGAAGCCCGGTTCCGTGTCACCGGAGAGGACCTTGTTCGGCCAGTTGACCTTGAGCTGACCGTTGGTCGCGGTGGTCCCGTGAATGACCTCGAGTGTCGTCTCGAGATCGAGGCCGAACCGCTGCGACAGGGCGAGTGCTTCCGCGTTGAGCTGACAGGACACGATTGCGAGATAGTTGTTCACGAGCTTCGTGCGGGTGCCCGCCCCGCCGGGGCCGCAATAGTGGATCGTCGTTCCCATGGCTTCGAGCAGCGGCCGGATCTCGTTAAAGTCCTCGCGCGCGCCGCCGACCATGAACAGGCTCTCGCCGCGTTCAGCATGCCAGGCCAACCTGCCGATCGGCGCATCGACCGCGCGGAAGCCGCGGGCGCCGGCCTCGCTGTGAAGCTTGTCCGTCGTCTCCGGCTCAACCGTGGAGAGATCCAGCACCAAAGTGCCGGGCTCGGCGTGGTCAAACAGGCCGTCCGCACCCATGATGACCTCCTCGACCTCACGGCCGGACGGCAGCACGGTGATGATGATGCTGCATTGGGCAGCGACATCGGCCGCCGTTTCAGCCGACGAGGCGCCCAACGAAACAAGGTACTCGACAGGCTCGGGGCGTACATCGCAGACCACGAGTTGGAAGCCCTTCTGTGCACACTGCGCCGCCATTCCCCGGCCCATGGCGCCGAGGCCGATGAAGCCGACCTTCCGATCCTTCAGATCCAAGTTTCCGTCCCCTTCTCAAATCTCCGACCCGGTTTCCAGCCGTCCGACTGCGGCCTTGAGAAACCGGGTGCTCAAGTGAATTCAAAGGATGAGGATGGGCCAAATCCATAATGCATTCAACGGACTTGGCTGAAGTTCCTGGTCGTCAGATTTCGGGTTCGGTCGGAATTTCGTCCCGGCGCAGAATTTCGATCAGTTCGGCGACAACGCCGCGGGGTTCGCGGCGGACAGTCTCCGACATGATGTCGTCTTCGGACAACCAGTTGAAAGCCTCGATCAGCTCTGCGGAATTCGCTCCGGTCTTGATGATGTCGATGACGATACCGTCGTCAACCGCTCCGATGATGTGGATGATTTCTTCCCTGGTCAGCTGCGTCATTGCGGCACCCTTTCAAGACTCCCGCATGAAAGCGCGAGGCGGCGCGCGAAGTCATTGACCTCGGTCAAAATCGGGTGAAAGCGATCCGGCCCGGCGGAGTTCCGGGCGCACTAACCGTCGGTATCTGCGTCGAGGATGTCCTGACGACGAGGGATCGGATCGATGGCGCCGTAGCCTGTGACAGTTCCTCCGGCTACGCGGACCGCGCGCGTCGCAGCAACGAAAGGGTCACCGGTTTCAACGAGATAAGCCAGGAAAGCGCCTGCGAACGCATCTCCCGCTCCGGTCGAGTCGACAGCCTCGACCTGGAGCGGCGGAATCAGTTCCCGGCGCTCGGAAGTCGCGACAAGCGCGCCCTTCTCCCCCAGTTTCAGCGCAACCAGTGACGGACCGAGGTCGAGATAGAAATCGACGATGGCATCGGGGTCATCGTGTCCCGTCAGCAACCGGCTGTCATCATAGCTGGGCAACGCGATATCTGTTTCCGCCATCGACGCATGAATTTCGGATCGCGCGGTGTCGAGCGGCCACAGTTTGAGCCGCAGGTTGGTATCGTACGAGACAAGCGCTCCGGCATTGCGGGCCACGGACATTGCGCGCCACACAGAGTCCCGCGCCGTGTCACTGATGGCCTGGGAGATCGCCGAAACATGCAGGATCGACGTGCCGGCAATGTAGTAGTCCGGCACTTCTCCGGGCACATAGAGGCTGGCAGCCGAATTCTGACGATAATAGATGAAGTTGCGTTCGGACTGGTGCGGAATGACGAAATAAATTCCGGTGGGCGCATTGCGCCTCCGTATTACGGTCGAGGTGTCGACACCCTCTTTCGCCCAGAGATTCATGAGGTCATCGGCGAACTCGTCCTCACCCAGAGCAGTGACATACCCCGTGCGAGCGCCCTGTCTGGCTGCCGCGACAATCGCGTTCGATGTATCACCGCCAAATCCGGCTTTGTAGTATGTCCCGACATTGGGATCGGTCGCCCGGACCAGTTCCACCATCGGTTCGCCCATCGCAACGACGTCGAACCGCCGGTTCTTCGGAATCCAGTCAGCTTCCCACGACATCAAGCACCTCACGCGCTGCGTCAATGATTGCGCCGTCATCGCCGGCGACAAGAGAAGCCTCGTTGACAAGTTTGCCGCCCACCCCGACGCAAAATGCACCGGACTTCAGATAGGCATTTATCTCACCGACACCGATGCCACCGGTCGGCATCAGGCTGATATGGGGAAAGACCGATTTTAATGCACCGAGGAATCCGGGTCCACCGAGCTGCGCTGCTGGAAAGATCTTGACACCGGCGCAACCGAGATCATGAGCCGCCGCAACCTCCGTCGGGGTCGCGGCGCCCAGAAAACAGGGAATGCCGCGCTCGGCGCACACTTCCGCGACTTCCGGCCGGACCGCGGGGGAGACGATAAAACCGGCACCGGCATCGATGCAGCGCGCGGCCTCCCCGACGGTCATGACCGTGCCGGTTCCGATGATCGCATCGCCGCGTGCCGCGAGCGCCGCGGTCGCCTCGACAGCCCCGGGTGTGGTCAGCGTCATCTCAAAGATCCCGAAGCCGGCCTCCCGCAAAAGATCAACGGCACGCTCGGCCGTCTCGCGCGCTCCTGTCCGCACAACAGGGACGACGGCTGCCTGCTTCATGACATCGATGATTTCAGACACAAACTGCTCCCCGGCCTTCATGCCGGCACATTGCCGACAGGCGCCTGACCGGCCGCTATTGTGCGCATGACGCCGCGCAATTCCGCCAAACCTTTCAACCGCCCAATTAGCGAATAACCGGGATTCGTCTGTTTGCCAATATCATCTGCCAACAGATGTCCGTGATCCGGACGCATGGGAATCTCGTTGTCTGCACGGCCGTCCCGTCTCCGCCGCGCCTCTTCCTGCATCAACGCCCCGACGACTCCAATGATATCAACGTCCCCATCGAGGTGTTCCGCCTCGTAGAAGGACCCGTCCGGCTCGCGTGTGACGTTGCGCAAATGGGCAAAATGGATGCGCGAGGCGAATTGCTTCACCATCGCCACCACATCGTTGTCCTTCCGGGCACCATAGGATCCCGCGCATAGAGTGAGTCCGTTCGCCTGATGATCGACAGCGTTCAGGACATGCGCCGCATCCGCTGCCGTAGGCACGATGCGCGGCAAACCGAAGATGGGCGCGGGAGGATCATCGGGGTGCACGCAGAGCTGAACGCCTTCGTCCACGGCCACGGGCACGACCTCTTTCAGGAATTCTGTCAGATGCTGGCGGAGCGCATCGACGTCAATCCCCTCATAGATTTCGAGCAGCCTGCGAAACCCGTCTCTGTCGTATGTGGCATCGCTCCCCGGCAGACCGGCAATCACAGCCTGTTCGAGACGCGCCATGCCGCTTTCGGACAGCGTTCCGAAAAGGTCTTTCGCCATTGCCACGCATTCCGGCGGGTAATCGGCCTCGGCACCCGGCCGTGCCAGAATGAAGACGTCATAAGCGGCAAATTCGGACCAGTCGAAGCGCAGTGCATAACCGGAGGTTGGCAGACGCCAGGCAAGATCTGTCCGGGTCCAGTCGACAACCGGCATGAAATTGTAGCAGACCGTGCGGATGCCGGCTTTCGCCAGGGCGCGGAGGGAGCATTGCCAGTTATCGATATGCTCCCGATACGCACCGGACCGCGTCTTTATCGTGTCCGGAACCGGGATGCTCTCGACGACGGACCATTCAAGCCCGGCGTTCTCGATCGCATGCTTCCGGTCCAGAACGTCCTGTTCCGGCCAGGCTTCACCGGGCGGGATGTCATGCAGTGCGGTGACAACCCCTGTGGCACCGGCCTGTCTGACATTGTCGAGCGTTACGGGATCGTCCGGTCCGAACCAACGCCAGGTTTCCTTCATGAATGCAAGCCTCGTGGGGTTCAGGCGGTTTGAAAGGACCGGCACTAGAGCAATTCATCGCGCCATTCGTCAACCACGCGTCGGGCGCCCAGTCGCATCAATCTGTCAAGCCACTGGCTCACTGCTTCCCGGAACACCGGAATGGCCGGCAGGTCGGCGCCAAAAACATCGGTCACCCCCAGAAGACCGGACGCCATTGTACGGGCATCGCCTCCGGCCGCTTGCGCCAGTTCGCCAAATTGCGGCTCAAGCGGATCCGAAACAGGGTATGGGTTGCCCTCTTCATCCACGCCGGCGACGTACAGCATCCAGGCGGCGACTGCGAGCGCGATCCGGGAAACTGGTTCACCCCTGGCCAGGCGATGGCGTGCCGCTCCAAGCAGGCGCTGCGGCAACTTCTGCGATCCGTCCATCGCGATCTGGGACAGCCGGTGTTGCAGCGCCGGGTTGCGGAACCGCTCGATCAGCGACGCCTTGTACCCTTCAACGTCTGCCGATGCCGGTATATGCAGCGTCGGCGTCATCTCTTCGTCCATCAGCGCGCGAACCAGGCGGGCCAGATTCGGGTCGGACATGGCATCGGCCACGGTAGCGTAGCCCGCGAGCGACCCGAGATAGGCCAGCGTCGAATGACTGCCGTTGAGCAGACGCAGCTTCATGTGCTCGTACGGCTCCACGTCGGCTACAAGTTCCGCGCCCGCCTCCTCCCAGACCGGGCGGCCGTTGGAGAACGAATCCTCGATCACCCACTGTGAGAACGGCTCCGTCATGACGGGCCAGGCGTCAGCGAGGCCGATGAGTTGCTTCGCGAGGGCAACGTCTTCTTCCGTCGTCGCCGGAACAATCCGGTCGACCATGCAACTCGGGAACGCGACTTCGCCGCTGACGAACGCACCCAGATCCGGATCCCTGAGAGCGGCCATCCGGCTCACGATACGTCCCGTCGTGCGCCCGTTCGCAGGCAGGTTGTCGCACGAAAGGATAGTGAAAGGCGGGATGTTGTGCCGACGGCGCCTGTTCAGGGCCTCAACCAAGAAGCCGGGCGCGGTGCGAGGCGCATCCGGATTCGCGAGATCGTGACGAATATCGTCGTGATCCTCGTCCAGCTCACCCGTTGCAGGATCATGGCAATAGCCTTTCTCGGTGACCGTAAGAGAAACAATTCGGATCGCCGGATCGGCCATGAGGGAGAGCAATGTTTCAGGGCTCTCACCGCCCACTATGACTTCGCGGACACTGCCGATAATCCGCGCGGCATCGCCATCGCCGGAGCGCGTTACAACAGTGTAAAGGCCGTCCTGCGGTTCCAGAGCATCGCGCGTTGCAGCGCTGCGTAGACTCGCCCCCGCAATTCCCCAGGATGGATCGCGGTGCAGGATGTCATCCGTGTAAACGGCCTGGTGAGAACGATGAAACGCACCGATCCCGAGATGCAGAATGCCGCACGTTACGTCCGCAGGATTGTATCCCGGAACCGAAATATCGCCCGGCGGGGCATCGAGAACTCCGGATTGGAGGTTCAATCGGGTCAAAGCTTGTAGGCCCGCTTGGCGAGCCCGTAAGCCAGGTCGCGGGCAACCTCGGCCGCTTCGTCTTCGTCAAGGCGATGTGCCGCAACAAGCTCGCCCAGATACGCGCAGTCGACGCGACGCGCCACGTCATGGCGCGCGGGGATCGAGGGGAACGCCCTCGTATCGTCGTTGAAGCCGACAGTATTGTAGAAACCGGCCGTCTCGGTTGTGAGCTCGCGATAGCGCCGCATACCTTCCGGACTGTCGAAAAACCACCAGGCCGGCCCCAGCCTGAGGCACGGATAATGCCCGACGAGAGGCGCCAGCTCGCGGCTGTAACTGGTCTCATCGAGCGTAAACAGGATGACCGTGAGATCGGCTTCGTTGCCAAACCGGCCGAGCAGCGGCTTTAGCGCCGCCACGTAGTCGGTCCGGGTCGGGATATCCGCCCCCATGTCGCGGCCGAACCGCTCGAAAATCCCGGCATTGTGATTTCGGAACGAACCGGGATGGATCTGCATGACGAGCCCGTCGTCGAGGCTCATCGCGGCCATCTCGGTCAGCATCTGCGCCCGGAACAGTTCGGCATCCTCTGGCGAACCGGAGCCGCCGACCACGCGGCTGTAAAGAGCCTCGGCTTCCGACGGCAAAAGGTCTGCCGTTCGGGCGGTGGGATGCCCGTGGTCGGTGGACGTCGCGCCCATGGACTTGAAGAACTCGCGCCTGACCCGGTGTGCATCGAGGTATCCTGCCCAGGTCGACGTATCGCATCCCGTCAGCTTGCCAAAGCTCTTCACGTTTTCGCTGAAGCCTTCAAACTCGGGATCGACGACCGGGCCCGGGCGATAGGCCGTCACGACCCTGCCCTGCCAGCCGCTGTCGCGGATCTTCAAATGGCTTGCGAGCGGGTCCAGCGGCGACTCGGTCGTTGCGATCACCTCGATATTGAATCGTTCGAACAGCGCACGCGGCCGGAACGCGTCCTGCTTCAGACATTCGGAGATACGGTCGAAGTAGAGGTCTGCCGTATCGGCGGAAAGGCGAACATCAAGGCCGAAAAGATCGGCAAATGCGTGATCGAGCCAGAGACGTGTCGGCGTGCCCCGGAACAGGTAATAGTGCTCCGCGAACCGGCGCCAGATTGTGCGCGGGTCGGTTTCGACAGCACTACCGTCACGGCGCGCAATGCCAAGGTCCTCGAGGCTGAGTCCCTGGCTGTAGAGCATCCGGAAAATGTAATGGTCCGGGATCACGAACAGCGTTGCCGGATCCGGAAACGGCTCGTTGTCCGCATACCATGCCGGATCGGTGTGTCCGTGAGGGCTGATGATAGGGAGATCGCGAACTTCGCCGTAGAGCCGCCGTGCGATGGCTCGCGCATCGGCATCAATGGGCAGCAGACGGTCCTCATGGATCAGCATCGAAGACCCTCATCAAGCCAGCACGGACAGAGAGCGTGACCGCTCTCCGTCCGGCATCGATCTATTCAAACGTCGTCAGTTCTGGCCCCTGAACTTCTGAATCGCGACCCACGCCAGCGGCAGGATTGCCGTTCCGAGGCCGATCTTGACCAGATCGCCGGCGATAAAGGGGTACAGGCCAAAGGTCACGGCCTTCTCAAATCCGATAAGTTGTGAGAGCCAGACAATGCCCGGTACGTAAATGGCCACCGTTCCCAGGACCATTGCGCAGGAAGCCGTTATGACGGACCGGTCCCAGCCGCGTTCGGCAAGCCAGCCGACGATAACCGCTGCGAGGAAGAAGCCGAGCAGATAGCCACCCGTCGGTCCTGCCATGTAGGCCAGCCCGATTCCCTTTTCCGGGGTCCCGGCAAATACGGGCAGTCCTAGTGCTCCTTGAGCGAGGTAGAGCAACATGGTTGCGCCCGCCAGCCGCCAGCCATAAGCCGCGCCAATCAGCATCGTCACAAGCAGCTGCATCGTCATCGGCACCGGGAAAAACGGCACTTTGATCTTCGCGGAAATGGTCATCAGGATCGTGCCGATCACGGCCAGCGTGATCCAGCGCAGGATACGGGTCGTCGATGCCGACGGCCAGAGCGCCGCGGCCAGTGTCTGTTGCGATGCAAGTGAGCGATCCATTTCGGTCTCCTGTTGAACGGCCATATGCCTGGCCCTGTCGTTGGGGGCGTCAGTCAGCCGCCCTGTTCCCGCATTCAGCAGATGGTATATTGCGCAGAACGCCGAGGCACAAGCCCCACCGGCGCCGATGATACAACGCCCGAGAGAGGGTTACATTCCAGCATGGCCGACCCCATCCCGTTTGACCGCGAACTCGATTTCGAATACGGCCGCGTCGACCGCGTATCGCCGCTCGTCCGGCGGCTGATCGCCAACAACCCCTCGCCATTCACCTTCAAGGGCACCGCGACCTATATCGTCGGCGGCGACAGCGTCGCTGTCATCGATCCGGGCCCTGATGACGATGATCATTTCGCGGCCCTTACGGCAGCACTGGATGGACTGACGGTCAGCCACGTCCTGGTTACGCACACGCACCGGGACCATTCGCCGCTGGCCGCGCGACTCAAGGCGCTGACCGGAGCAAAGACATATGCCTACGGCCCGCACGGTTCAGGAAAGGGCCGTTCCGCGGTGCCGGCCGGCGACGTCCGGCTGGACATGGGCGGCGACCGGGACTTCGTGCCCGATGTGGAGGTGCGGGACGGCGATGTCATCGAGGGTCAGGGTTGGACTTTCGAATCCGTGTTCACGCCGGGCCATACATCCAATCACATGAGTTTTGCACTCAAGGAGGAGCCGTCGCTTTTTGCGGGCGATCACGTCATGGCCTGGTCGACCAGCGTCATTGCTCCGCCGGACGGCAACATGGCCGACTACATGGCCTCCCTCCGCATGCTGCTCGAACGCGGCGAAGACACCTATTGGCCGACCCACGGACCGATGATCAAGGACGCCCGTGCGTTCGTGGACAAGTTCATCGCCCACCGGAACGCCCGCGAGAATGCAGTCATTGCCCGGTTGAAACAGGGTGCGGCCACAATCGATGCGATGGTTCCGGAGATCTACAAGGGGGTCGATCCCGGATTGTTTCCGGCCGCCGCCCTCTCCATGCTTGCCCATGTCGAGCACCTTGTCGAACAAGGCGTGGTCGAGACCGACGGCCCGGTCACCATGCAGTCGCAATACCGGTTGCGCTGACTATTTCACACTGTTGCCAGAGAGGTGGGCCGACAGCCCTTCGAATGCACTCGTCCACCCACCTTCGTGGTTGTCGCGATGCTCCGGCTCGGCAAACAGCGCCTGGTGGAAACGCATCTCGGTCTCACCACCGACATCGACAAATTCGATGGACACGATGGTCTCGTGCCCCTTCACACCGTCGGTGGTCCAGGCCCAGGTGAAAGCCAGCTTTGACGGAAATACGATCTCGACATATTCGCCGGACACGTAATACCGCCCGCCGTCCGCGTTCTCCATCACGGCATGCCAGGCACCGCCGACTCTCAGATCGACTTCGCATTCCGGCAGTTGGACCTCAACCGGGCCGAACCAGTGAACAAGCTCCTTCGGGTCCGTCCACGCCGTGAAGACCTTCTCCGGCGACACCGGAAAGCGGCGGACGATTTCAAGCGTCCGGGCCAGTTCGGTCTGTTCCGTCGACGCGGGTGCGGAGGCTTCATTCATTGTCACGTCCTCCAGATTCAGTACTGCTTTCACTTCCCCTATCGACAACCGGATCGGCTCCGGTCAAACGGTTCTCGAGACGGTCGAAGCTGCGGCCCCAGAACGTCTTGAGTTCGGCAATCCAGGTTTCCACTTCCACGAGTTCCTCCACCCGCAAACTGACGCGCCGATGCTGCGCCTCGACCGTACGATCGATCAGGCCCGCTTCTTCAAGCACCTTCAGGTGGCTTGAAATGGCCGGTCCCGACATGCCGTGCGGTTCCGCCAGTACCCCGACGGTCCGGCTGCCTTCCGCCAGTTGCCTCAGAATTTCCCGGCGCACCGGATGGCCCAGCGCGGCGAATTTCGCTGACAGCTCGTCTCTCACGTTTCCGCTTCTCCTTATTTAAGGATTCTTTTAAATAAAGAAATGCTTTCCCGCAAGCGGAAAATCGGCTCATGGCGAAATGAGCATTAAGGCGCTGTTTTTATTGCCAGAAAAAGGCGAAGCTATGATCCCGACAGGCACCCGCTGGAACACTCAGAGACGCAGGAGAGCGGCATCGGACCGCCCAGCCCCTGCTCAGCAAAATGGGTGCCTCGCCGGAATTGCCATCCGGAAAGGCTCTGTTTGTCTATTCCGCGGCGTCGGCTGTCGGCAGGCGATAATCCTTGAACTGCTCGCGCAATGCGAGCTTCTGGATCTTTCCGGTCGCGGTGTGCGGGATCTCGTCAATGAACACGACGTCGTCCGGCATCCACCACTTGGCGATCTGGCCGGTCATGTAATCGAGAATATCCTGCTTCTCGACTTCGCTGCCTTCCTTGCGGACGATGATGAGCAGCGGCCTCTCGTCCCACTTGGGATGGGCAACACCGATGACGGCGGCCTCGGCCACTTCCGGATGGCCGACGGCAAGGTTTTCAAGATCGATGGAAGAAATCCATTCACCGCCGGACTTGATCACATCCTTGGAGCGGTCGGTGATCTGCATGTAACCGTGTTCATCGAGCGTTGACACATCGCCGGTATCGAACCAGCCGTCGTCGTCGAGGATCTGGCCGCCCTCCCCTTTCATGTAGGATTTGGTGATGCACGGACCCCGCACCATGAGATGCCCGAAGGATGTGCCGTCACGCGGCATCTCGTTGCCGTCGTCATCCGTGATTTTCATCTCGACGCCGTAAGGCGGGCGGCCCTGCTTGATCTTGATGGCACGGACATCATCATCCGAGAGTTCGCCCATACCGCCCTTCATCGTGCACAAACTGCCGAGCGGGCTCATTTCCGTCATGCCCCAGGCGTGGATCACCTCGACATCATAGTCGCGCTCGAATGCATCCATCATGGACTGCGGACAGGCGGAGCCGCCGATCACGACACGCTCAAGATAGGGAAGCTGCCTTCCGGATGTCTCGAGATACTGCAGCAGCATGAGCCAGACCGTCGGCACCGCCGCAGTCATCCTCACCTGCTCGGTGTCGAGCAGTTCGTAGATGCTCTCGCCGTCCATCTGCCCGCCGGGCATGACCATCTTCGCTCCGGCCATCGGGCAGGAGAACACCAGCGACCAGGCATTGGCGTGGAACATGGGAACGACCGGCATGATGGCTTCGGAGCTCTTCATGCACAGCGCGTCGCCGGCGACGGTCATCATGCCATGAAGCACGTTGGACCGGTGGGAGTAGAGCACACCCTTCGGATTTCCGGTGGTGCCGGACGTGTAGCACATGCCGCAGGCGGTGTTTTCATCGAATGAAGGCCAGGCAAAGCCGGCGTCGCCCTCTTGCAGAAACGTCTCGTAACAGATCGGATTCCTGAGTGACGTGTCCGGCATGTGATCTTCATCGGTCATGATGATGAAGCCCTTTACACTCGGGAGGTCATCCTGAATACCCTCGAGCACCGGAACGAACGTCAGATCGACGAAGACAAACTGATCTTCAGCGTGGTTGATGATGTATGTCAGCTGGTCGGCAAACAGCCGCGGGTTGAGCGTGTGCACAACCGCACCCAGGCTCATCGCGCCATACCAGATCTCCATGTGGCGATAACCGTTCCACGCCATTGTACCGACGATGTCGCCGAGCTTGATGCCGCGACCTGCGAGCGCACTCGCGAGCTGCCGGGACCGGCGATCGAGGTCGACATAGGTATAGCGGTGGATTGGTCCTTCGACCGTGCGAGAGACGATCTCCCGCGTGCCGTGATAGGTCCGGGCATGGTCGAGTACCGTGTGGACCAGCAATGGCCAGTCCTGCATCAATCCTTGCATATTTCTCCCCTTGATGCGTTCGGCGGCGTTGCGCCGGGTTCTTGATTTGGGGCAAGTTTAGCCTCCGCCGCCTTACACAACAATGGCGGCTGCGAGCATTTACCCGGAGTATCTCCATGAGCGATCCTGCCTTTCTGCCGACAGCCGAGCTCGTCCGCAAACTTCAGTCCGGCGAGATCGGGTCTTTGGAACTCGTCGACCATTTCGCGGATCGCCAGGCCAAGCATGATCCGGCGCTCCATGCCCTGGCAACGACAGACCTGGACGGCGCGCGCGTGGCGGCAAAAGAGGCCGACGACAGAAGGGTCCGGGGTGAGGACCTTGGCGCTCTCCATGGTCTGCCGATCACGGTGAAGGACGCGCTCGAGACGGCCGGCATAACGACGACCGGTGGGTCTGAAGACTTTTCCGGGCATGTGCCGGACAGAGATGCCGATGCGGTGGCTGCCCTTCGCGAGGCCGGCGCCATCGTCATGGCCAAGTCCAACCTGCCGCACATGAGCGACGACTGGCAGTCGTTCAATCCACTGTTCGGGCGGACGAACAATCCCTGGGATCTCGAGCGAACGCCGGGCGGCTCATCGGGCGGGGCCGCGGCGGCACTGTCGGCCGGGCTGACCGGCGGCGATATCGGCAGCGACATCGGCGGCTCGATCCGGATGCCGGCCAGCTATTGCGGACTGTTCGGGCACAAGCCGACCTACGGACTGACTTCTCCGCGGGGTCACGTGCCGCCGCCGCCCGGGGTGCTGGCCGCCGTCGACCTCAGCGTGGTGGGACCGCTGGGACGCAGTGCAGAAGACCTCGATCTCCTGCTGTCCATCATGGCCGGCGCCGGCATAGACAGCCCGAGCCTGAAGGTCTCCCTCGCGGCGCCGCGGTTTTCTGATCCCAAAAACCTGCGCGTGGCGGTCTGGGCGGACGATCCGATTTGTCCGGTCGCTGGCGACGTCTCCGCAGCTGTCAGGGATGCGGCGGCAACACTGGAGCGCCTTGGTGCAACCGTCGACGACGAGGCACGGCCCGACGCGACCTTCCAGGAGATGCTGGAACAGCACATCGTCATCATGACGGCCATCATTGCCGGTGACTTCCCGAAAGCCGCACGTGACTGGCTGGTCGGCTATTCGGCGACTGTTACGTCCAAGGACAAGAGTTACCTCGCACTGCAGGCCGTCGGCACAGCCCTCACCTACAGCCAGTGGCTGCGCTACAGCGAGCGCATGGCCCAGACCCGCGCCCGGTGGACGGAGTTCTTCGAAAGGTTCGATGTGGTGCTATGCCCGACGGCACCGGCGCCGGCCATTCCGCATGATACGGACACGAGCTTTCAGCACCGGACAATAGAGATCGAGGGCAAGGAGCGACCCTACATGGACCTCCTCCCCTGGACGTCGCTCGCCACGCCCGCTCACCTTCCGGCAAGCGTTGCTCCCGCAGCCATAAGCGGTGACGGCCTGCCTATCGGTGTTCAGATCATCGGACCCTACGGCGAGGACCGCACGACGATTGCGGTCGCAGCGCTGCTCGAAAAGGAGCATATGGCGTTCACCGCACCTCCCTCTTTCGCTTAAATCCTATTCGTGTAGATTGGCGGCAGATTAACGCCGCTCGGCCATTCGAAGGAGTCCCCCCGATGTCGTCACTCAGCAATGCAGCCATCCGCGATATCGAAACCGTAATCCACCCCTACACCAATCTCGCCACCCACCGCGAGGTGGGCCCGATGGTGATCGAGCGCGGCGAAGGCGTCTATGTCTGGGACTCGGAAGGCAACCAGATGATCGAGGGCCTGGCCGGCCTGTGGTGCACGTCGCTCGGATACGGCAACGAGGAGCTGATCGAGGCCGCCACCGCGCAGATGCGCAAGATGTCCTACACGCACATTTTCGGCGGCAAGAGCCATGACCCGGCGATCGAACTTGCGGAAAAACTCAAGGAACTTGCCCCGGTCCCGATGTCCAAGGCCTTCTTCACATGTTCCGGATCGGAGGCGAATGACACCCAGGTCAAGCTGGTCTGGTATTACAACAATGCGCTCGGTCGGCCGAACAAGAAGAAGATCATCAGCCGCATCAAGGGCTATCACGGCGTGACCGTGGCCAGCGCAAGCCTGACCGGACTGCCCGCGAACCACATGGACTTCGACCTGCCGATCGCGAACGTGCTGCACACCGACTGTCCACACCACTACCGGTTTGCCGAGGACGGCGAGACGGAAGAGGAGTTTTCGACCCGGCTTGCGGACAACCTCGACCGCATGATCCAGGAAGAGGATCCCGACACCGTCGCTGCCTTCATCGCCGAGCCGATCATGGGTGCGGGCGGTGTTATCGTTCCCCCGGCCACATACTTCGAAAAGATTCAGGCCGTGCTCGACAAGTACGACATCCTGTTCATTGCCGACGAAGTGATCTGCGGCTATGGCCGTACGGGCAACACCTGGGGCTCTCAGACCTACAACATCAAGCCGGACACCATTTCCACGGCCAAGGCGCTGTCTTCGGCCTACATGCCCATAGGTGCTGTACTCATCCCGGAAGAGATCTACCAGGCGATGCTGGACGAGAGCCGCAAGATCGGCACCTTCGGGCATGGCTACACTTACTCGGGCCATCCGGTCGGAGCCGCTGTTGCGGTCAAGACGCTGGAAATCTACGAACGCGACAAGATTTTCGACCACGCCCGGACGCTGGCGCCGGTGTTCGAAGGCCGGCTCGCCCGGCTGGCCGACCACCCGCTCGTGGGCGAGGCCCGCGGCAAGGGCATGATCGGCGCCGTCGAGCTGGTCGCGGACAAAGCCACCAAGAAGCCGTTCGATCCGAAGATGATGGTCGCAGCCAAGGCCGTCGGCTTCGCCCAGAAACACGGCGTGATCCTGCGCAATATTCTCGACAACGTGGCTATCTGCCCGCCGCTGATCATCAAGGAAGACGAGTTGAACGCCGTCTTCGACCGACTTGAGAAAGCACTTGATGACACGGAGGCCTGGGTCAATCAGGAAGACCTGCGTGCGGCTTGAGGTCTTAATTTATCTCAGACGTGCTGGCCGCCGTTGATCATGATCTCGGAACCGGTCACGTAGCTGGCTTGCTCGGAACACAGGAAGTAGATTGTCTTCGCGACCTCTTCCGGTTCGCCGAGGCGGCGCATCGGAATCTGCTCGACGATCTTCTCGGTGCCAGGCGACAGGATGGACGTGTCGATCTCGCCCGGAGCAATGGCGTTGACCCGGATCCCGAGCGGACCGAAGTCGGAAGCCATTTCGCGGGTCAGGGACGCAAGCGCGGCCTTCGACGTGGCGTAAGCGGCACCGGCGAACGGATGGACCCTGCTGCCTGCGATCGATGTCACGTTCACGACAGAGCCCTTGGCCTTTTTCAGTTCCTCCACCAGTCCGCGCGCCAGCATGATCGGCGCGAAAAAATTGACCTGGAACACTGTCTTCCAGTCGTCGGCGTTCATGTCGATAGCGCCGAGTCTTTCGCCGGCCGCGCCTTTCGGAGAGATCGCCGCGTTGTTGACCAACGCCTCCAGGCGGCCGCCGTGAAGACGCGTCCGCATTTCCGCGATGGCTTCTCGAACATTATCCGGATCGGCGAGATCGACCTGGATGTGGTCCTCCGGGCCCGCTTCCCAGGGACAGTCTTCCGGGAATGGTTGCCGCGAGCACGTGATCACCCGCCATCCTGCACTCGAGAACCGCTTGACCGTGGCATGTCCGATGCCACGACTCGCCCCGGTCAGAATAAGGGTCTTGCGTTCGTTTGATGGTGTGGTGGGCATGAAAATCCTTATAGAGCAAAGCGTGCTGGCTGACCACGTTCGCCTGTTGCGTGCATGTGCCGCATTCGCTTGCGCGGTGCCTCAGGGAAACAGCCGGGACTTCCGCCATTGATCGACTGCAACGGAACGTCGGAAGACCAGTCGGTCGTGCAGACGGAACGGACGGTCGTGCCAGAACTCGATTTCAAGCGGCGTGATTCGATACCCGGTCCAGTGCGGAGGCCTCGGGACATCGGTATCTCCATACTGTTCATCCACCCGGGCAATCTCGGATTCGAAGAATGCCCTACTCTCCAGCGGGCTCGATTGGTCAGAGGCCCAGGCGCCAACCTGGCTGTCGCGCGGACGTGACGCGAAATAGGCGTTGGCTTCTTCGTCGCTGACCATGGAAACCTCGCCTCGCGCACGAACCTGGCGCCGCAGACTTTTCCAGTGCAGGCATAACGCCGCTTTGGCGCTCTGCTCAAGCTGGACACCCTTGGCACTCGTCGTGTTCGTGTAGAACACGAAACCGCGTTCGTCGGTCCCCTTGAGAAGCACCGTGCGGACATCGGGGAGACCATCCGCATCCACAGTCGCCAGCGACATGGCGTTGGCGTCCGCAGGCTCATTGGCCCAGGCTTCGTTGAGCCAGATATCAAACAGGCGGAATGGATCTTCAAAGCCGAAAAAGTCCGAGCCATCCACCTCGGGGCCTTCGTTTCCAACAGACGCTTCGCCTTCCATCAGGACCTCATTCCGTGCGTCGATTTGCATGACTGCGCACAATCGCGTATTTGAACAATATGTGAACGGGCAGTCGATGGTGGAATGACCTGAATGCCACTATTCTGCCCCGAGGGCTTAACATATAAGGCGTCGGGTGCAGGCAACCAGGTGTTATTCTGTGCGTCGGTAGGAAGACAAGGGACTGGTCCCATGACACGAGTCAGAGAGTTTGTTGTCGGCGTGAGCCTCCTGGCGCTGGCCGGATGCATAAGCGACGGCGGCTTCGGAAACCGGCAACTGGCCGGCGGCGTTGGCAGCAATTCGGCCGGAGCGGCGGTTTCGCCGGGCAATAGCCGCATCACAGCCGCCGCCTCAGGACCCGTAATCAGTGCGCTAGTCGGTCCGGATATCGGACAATCACTGAACGACCAGGACCGGCAGAATGCGTTCGTCGCGGCGCAGGACTCCTTTGCATCAGGCCGTACGACCCGGTGGTCGAACACAAATACGGGCCGCTACGGCACCGTCGACCCGACGCCCACCTATACCGGCCCAACCGGACAGACCTGCAGAAACTTTTCGCATACGATGTGGGCTGACGGCCGCAATGGAACGGTTGAAGGCAAGGCTTGCCGGCAAACAGACGGAAGCTGGCAGATTACGTCCTGATTCGCCGGTTTCGCTGCAACGCGCTCAACCGTCGAAGAACTAAAGAGTTCTCCGCGTTTTCGTTGCTTTTCAGCCGGTTGAAGACCATCATGCGCCGGACCCCTTTAAATGCAGGGCACTGTTGCATAAATATCACAGTGAGCAATGCTGTTGCGCTGACCACTGATGAATTGCAAGGTTGAGTGTCGATGCGAGACCCCTATGACGTTCTGGGCGTAGCCAAATCCGCGAGCGCCGCGGAGATCAAGAAGGCCTATCGCCAGCTTGCCAAGAAACATCATCCGGACAGCAACAAGGGCGACAAAACCGCGGAGAAGAAATTCGCGGAGGCGACATCTGCCTACGATCTTCTCAACGACAAGGAGAAGCGCGCAGCTTACGACCGCGGCGAAATCGACGCGGACGGCAATCCGAAATTTCAGGGTTTCGATCCGTTTGGCGGCGCTCGTGACGGCGGATTCAGAACACACACGAGCAGAGGCGGCTTCTCGGCAGAGGACATCTTCTCTGAAATTTTCGGCGGCTTCGGCGCGGCCACACAGGAAAGGCAAAGACCGCGGCCAACACGCGGTGCCGATGTCAGCTACACGCTTGCCGTCACGTTCCGCGACGCCATGACCGGCGCCACCAAGCGGATCTCGCTTCCCGACGGGCGGAAGCTCGACGTCAAGATTCCGGTCGGGGTCGATGACGGACAGCAGATCCGGCTCAAGGGCCAGGGCGAATCAGGCATGCCCGGCGCACCGAAAGGCGACGCACTGATCACCGTGAATGTGTCGGCGGACCCCCTCTTCCGGCGTGACGGACGAAACATCCGGCTGGATGTTCCGGTCACGCTTTACGAAGCCACGTTGGGCGCAACGATTAAGGTGCCAACGCTGGACGGCACTGTCGAAACCAAGGTTCCGCCGAAGTCGAGTTCCGGCAAAACACTGAGGCTGAAGGGCAAGGGCGTCCCTGCGTCAGGCACGCATCCTGCTGGCGATCTGCTCGTCACCCTGAAGATCATGCTGCCGGAATCGGCTGCCGACGACCTCATCGAATTGATGGAACGATGGCGGGACGACAAACCCTACGATGTCCGTTCCGGACTGTTCCGTAACAATTAGAAACGTTACTCAAATCAGCTTTCAGCGCCGCCCTTTTTAATGGACCCCATGGGGCAAATATGTAGGATGTGCGCCCATCACCGAGGGGACTACTTCGACTCCGAGAGGGGAGGAAATGGGCGAATCTGGATCGCTTATGAGTGGCAAGCGCGGCCTCGTCATGGGGGTGGCGAACAACCGCTCGATCGCCTGGGGCATTGCCAAGGCCTGCGCCGATCACGGCGCCGAACTCGCTTTCACCTTTCAGGGTGAAGCCCTTCAGAAGCGCGTCCAGCCGCTGGCCGAATCTGTGAATTCCCCGTTGGTCCTGCCTTGTGATGTCACCGACATGGAATCCATCGACAAGGTCTTTTCCGAGATAGAGAAGACTTGGGGCAAGCTTGATTTCGTGGTCCACGCGATCGCCTATGCCGACAAGGAAGAACTGACCGGCCGGTATGTGGACACCTCCGCGGAGAACTTCCGGCAGAGTCTGTTCATTTCCTGCTATTCGTTCACGGCCATTGCCCAGCGTGCCGAAAAGCTCATGGCAGACGGCGGCTCGCTGCTGACACTGACCTACTACGGCGCCGAAAAGGTCATGCCGCATTACAACGTGATGGGTGTTGCCAAGGCGGCGCTCGAAGCCAGCGTACGGTACCTGGCCGCGGACCTCGGCAAGCAGGCTATCCGGGTGAACGGTATCTCGGCCGGGCCGATCAAGACCCTGGCGGCGTCCGGCATCGGTGACTTCCGCTACATTCTCAAGTGGAACGAATACAATGCGCCGTTGCGGCGGACCGTCAGCATCGAGGAGGTCGGTGATGCCGGGCTCTACCTGCTGTCAGACCTCGGCCGGGGCGTGACCGGCGAGATCCACCATGTGGACAGCGGCTATCACATCGTCGGCATGAAGGCCGAGGACGCACCGGATATCAGCGTCGTCTGACCGGCCTCAGCCAGCCATCGCACAATTTCAGCATCAGTAACCGTCGCATCCGGTTGACCGTGACATTGCGCATCCAAAACGCTAGATGTGAGCGCAGCGGTGCTTGAAAGGTGGGCGTTCGTCCATGTCGTTTAACAGCTTCGGCCATATGTTCAGGGTCACGACGTTCGGGGAGTCCCACGGACCTGCGATCGGCTGCGTCATCGACGGCTGCCCTCCGATGATCCCGATCACCGAGGATGAGATCCAGGTCTGGATGGACAAGCGCCGGCCCGGGCAATCCAAATTCACAACACAACGACGCGAACCCGACACGGTGCGGATTCTCTCCGGCGTGTTTGTCGACGAAGCGACTGGCCAGCAGGTCACGACCGGCACTCCCATCGGCCTTGTGATCGACAATGTCGACCAGCGGTCCAAGGACTACAGCGACATCAAGGACAAGTTCCGGCCGGGCCATGCCGATTTCACCTATCTGACCAAATACGGCATCCGTGACTACCGAGGCGGCGGTCGTTCCTCGGCGCGAGAGACCGCAACCCGGGTCGCCGCCGGTGCGATTGCGCGCAAGGTCATTCCGGAGATCACCGTTCGTGGCGCGCTGGTCCAGATGGGGCCGCACGAGATCAACAGGGACAACTGGAACTGGGACGAGGTCGATCGGAATCCGTTCTTCTGTCCCGACGCCGACGCCGCCAAGGCATGGGAAGACTATCTGAATGGCGTCCGCAAATCAGGCTCGTCCTGCGGCGCGGTCATCGAGGTGGTGGCATCAGGCGTCCCCGTCGGACTGGGCGCTCCGGTCTATGCCAAACTCGACCAGGATATCGCCTCCGCATTCATGAGCATCAACGCGGTCAAGGGTATCGAGATCGGATCCGGTTTCGCAACCGCCGCCATGTCCGGCGAGGACAATGCCGATGAAATGCGCATGGAAGACGGCTCGCCAAAATTCATGTCGAACAATGCGGGCGGCATTCTCGGCGGAATCTCAACCGGGCAGGACGTGGTCGCGCGCTTTGTCGTGAAACCCACCTCGTCCATCCTGTCGCCGCGCCAGACGGTTACCAGCGACGGCGAGGAAACCGACATCGTGACCAAGGGCAGACATGATCCCTGCGTCGGGATCAGGGCGGTGCCGGTGGGCGAGGCCATGATGGCGCTCGTGCTCGCCGATCACGTGCTTCTGCACCGCGGTCAGATGGGGTCCTGATCAGCGGTCCGTCAGGACTCATCGAATACGAGAATCATCGGCTCCATGCTGTCCGAGACGGCAGCGCGCTTCATGCCTTTCGAATTGTACGGCATGACAATGTTGCCGGTCCGGTCGACCGCTATGAGGCCGCCGTCCCCGCCCAGTTCCGCGACAACATCCAGTGCCGCTGCCGATGCCTCGGCCAGGGTCACTCTTCCGTAGTTCATCCGCGCCGCCACGTCGTGGGCACTGCAGCCGCGCATGAAGTATTCGCCAACGCCTGTGCACGAGACGGCAACCTGAGTATCAGCCCAGGTCCCCGAACCGACAACGGGGGTGTCGCCGACCCGGCCGGTCAGCTTCTTGAAAATGCCTCCGGTGGACGTGGCGGCTGCAAGATTGCCGCGACGGTCCAGGGCCACGGCTCCGACTGTGCCGTGCCGGGATCCCGCAGCCGCAAGCACCTCGCGGTCCGGGCGCTTGAAATAGCGCGCCGGATCGTCCACCAGATCCAGCCCCTGCTTTTCCGCGAAGGTGCGCGCGCCTTCCCCGGCAAGCATCACGTGCGGCGTCTGCTCCATTACGCACCGGGCCACCCGGATAGGACTCCTCACGTTCCGAATGGCGGCCACGGCGCCGGCGCTGCAATCCCTGCCGTCCATGATGCTGGCATCCAGTTCGACATGGCCGTCGCTGTTGGGCGAAGCACCCTTGCCGGCGACATACAGTCCGGACGCTTCGAGTTCCACAACCATTTCGGTCACGACGTCGAGCGCATTGCTGCCATCAGAGAGCATTGCCCTTCCGGATGCAATCAGGGCAGCCATATGCTCGAGCTGACGTGTGTAGTCGATCTCAGGCCGTGCGCCCGCGCCACCATGTATTGCAAGCGCGTACGTCATGCTGCGGCTCCCGTGCTCCATTGCCCGCACATTATCGGGGGCACGGCGGCGGTCTCAAAGCGGAATTGACGTGGACCGCTTTACAGTCCTCAACGCGAGGGTGGAGTGAACCCGCACGACGCCGGGAAGCCGTGTCAGGGTCTCGGTATGAATCCGTTCGAAATCCGCCGAGTCCGAATAAATCACCCGGATCAGATAGTCCGCCTCCCCCGCCAGAAGATAACACTCCATGATCTCCGGCACGCCGGCGACCGCTTCCTCAAAGGCATCGAGGGCCTGCCTGCCCTGCTGGTCGAGCGAAATGTGCACAAATGCCGTTCCCGGTTTGCCGCATGCCTTCTCGTCGAGCAGCATCGTGTAGCCGGCCACAAGACCGCTCTGCTCGAGCAGCCTCAGGCGTCTGAGACAGGCGGAAGGAGACAGGTTGACGAGTTCGGACAACTCGACATTCGACAGCCGGCCGTCCTGCTGCAGGGCCTGCAGAATCGCACGATCTCGACCATCAAGTTCCGGAGTTTGCATTTTCTGCCAATTATTAATTCTGAATTCGCAGAAAATTTAACATTGCTCATCCAGAGCCGCAACTTCGACCGGAAATTGCGCGGCAGTTCCCATATGATGCGGTAAATCGATCGTTATTGGGAGGTGACAATGCTGATCGGCGTACCCAAGGAAGTGAAGAACAACGAATATCGAGTAGGCCTCGTGCCCTCGAGTGTCGGCGAACTGATCCATCACGGTCATGATGTTGTGATCGAAACAGGTGCCGGCGACGGCATCGGCTTTGCCGATGAAGATTATACGGATGCCGGCGCCTCGATCGCCGGTACCGCGGACCAGATCTTCGCCGATGCGGAGATGATCGTGAAGGTCAAGGAACCGCAGGCCGAGGAGCGTGCCCGTCTGCGTCCCGACCAGATTCTGTTCACCTATCTTCATCTGGCACCCGATCCCGACCAGACCAAAGACCTGGTGGAGAGCGGCGCCACCTGCATCGCCTACGAAACAGTCACCGACCATGCACATCGTCTGCCCTTGCTGGCTCCGATGTCTGAAGTGGCCGGGCGCATGTCGATCCAGGCCGGCGCATCCTGCCTGGAGAAACCGCATGGCGGACGCGGCGTACTGCTCGGCGGCGTTCCGGGCGTTCCGGCCGCGGACGTGGTTGTCCTGGGCGGCGGCATCGTCGGCACCAACGCGACCATGATGGCTGTCGGTCTCGGCGCCACCGTGACGGTCATCGACCGTTCGGCCGACGTCCTGCGCCGGCTGGTGTCCGAATTCGGCACCCGAATCCAGACAGCGTTCTCGACACGCCACACGGTCGAAAGCATGGTCGAAAAGGCCGACCTCGTGATCGGCGGCGTGCTGATTCCCGGAGCGGCCGCACCGAAGCTCGTGACCGCCGAGATGGTCAGCCGCATGAAGCCCGGGTCCGTCGTCGTTGACGTCGCGATCGACCAGGGTGGCTGCTTCGAGACCAGCAAGCCGACGACCCATGCCGATCCGACCTACGTTGTCGATGACGTGGTTCACTACTGCGTCGCCAACATGCCGGGCGGCGTGGCGCGGACCTCGACCTTCGCGCTCAACAACGTAACGCTGCCGTTCGTGATCGCGCTTGCAGACAAGGGCTACAAGCAGGCACTGGTCGACGACCCGTTCCTGCGCGAAGGCCTGAACGTGCACAAGGGCAAGATCACATACAAGGCTGTCGCCGACGCGCTCGGCTACGACTACCAGCCCGCCGAAGAGGCCCTGGCGGCTTAGGTCTGCTCTCGTCATGCTCGTGCCTGATAAAGGCACCACACAAGATTATGCACACCCTCGGGTCAATCCCGAGGGTGTAATCATTTTAGCTTCAAGCCTAGGTGTCATTCCCGCGAAGGCGGGAATCCAGAGGCCAGTCGCTCTTGCTTAGCGCAATCGCACTGGATCCCCGCCTGCGCGGGGATGACGAAGATGTTTACCGCACGTCCGAGCGGACTATTTGGTGCTTCGCTTCGGTTTACGCTTGGGCTTCGCCCTTGTCGGCTTGCGGAACACCATGACCTTGGAGAGGAAGGCCGGTTCGGCGTCCTCGAACTCAAGGCCTGCTTCGGCGAACACCGCCGGGAAATCCTCCTTCACATAGGAGGAAAAGTACGGTTCGTGAAAGCCGACTTCGAAGCCCTCAAGCAACGCATCGTAGCCGTCACGATCACCGTGCTGCAGGGAGTCGACAAGAACAAACAATCCTCCGGGCCTGAGCACCCGCGCAATTTCCTTGGCGACAACCCGCCTGATCTTCGGCGGCAGTTCATGGAACAGGTAAATGCAGGTCACAATGTCCTGCGTCCCGGCTTTTGCGGGAATCTTCTCGGCATTGCCGTGGCGAAGATCGACTTTGCTGAGGCCCTTGAGATGCGAGGCCGCCTCCTCGAGGTAAGCTTCCGATAGGTCCACCCCCGTCACCGGCAGACGCGGCCAGGCCGCCTTGACGAACTTCAGGAAGCGACCCGTACCGCAGGCGAGATCAAGCAGCTTCACCTTGCGCTGGTCGCGACCGGCCATGAATTTCGATACCGGGATTAGACCCTGCCGGCGCATGACGTTGGCCGAGCCGGTAAAAAGGGTCTCCACCTGCACGTCATAAAGTGCGGCCGACTCCTCGGTCAGGTAACCGCCGGTCTGATAATGGAAGTTCTGCATATAGTAGCGCGGCAGGTCGCCCTTTGCCTCGGGCGTGAAGACTTCCTGATGGCGGCGCTCGCGGCGCCGGGCATCGACGCTCGACAGGTCCCTGAAGAACATCCAGCTCCGCGTGATGATGTCGCGCAGATTTCCGTCATCGTCGTCGGGCATCGGATAATAGCCCTTTTCGACGTTTTCGAGATCGCGTTGAAAGAGCGCGGCCATGTCGGCCAGTAGCGTTTGGCGGTCAAGCGGCTCCGACGAAGGCCGGAACGGCTCGCCGTCCTTGTCCGTGATCGGCGACTGGAACTGGCGGCTGGCATAGTAGTGGGCCATGTACCAGGCCACCCGCGCGCCCTGGCGCGCTGCGAAGCCCACTTTTTCCACCGGTGACAGCATTTTTCGCTCCGTTTCGACGTTACCGTTTCACTGCCTCGTCAGGACAGCGACCAGTTCGATGTGCGGTGAAAATACAAACTGATCAATCGCCATGACCCTTTCAAGACCATACCCGCCATCCATGAGTATACGGGCGTCGCGGGCAAAAGTCGCTGCGTTGCAGGATACTGCGACAACAACCGGCACATTGCTGTCCGCAATCTCCAGACATTGTTCGCGGGCACCAGCGCGCGGCGGATCAAACAGGATCGCGTCAAATTCGTTGAGCTCGGAGGCCAATAACGGCCTCCTGAACAGGTCGCGCTGTTCGGTGGTGACGGGCTTGATGCCCTGGGCATGATTGACCGCATGGTTCAGCGCGTCCAGGGCCGCTCCATCGGATTCAACCGCATGGATCGAGATTTGGCCGGCCAGTGGCAGACTTAGCGCTCCGCAGCCACTGAACAGATCGACGACACTGCCGCTCCCCGAGAGACCTTCCCCGATCTGCTCGACGATCAATCGCTCTGCTGCCTCGACCGCCTGCAGGAAACCGCCTGGCGGCGGAACGACGGGCACATCGCCGAATACATGATGGGGCGGACGGCGCTCCGCAATCACGTCGCCATCCCAGGTCAGCCGGGCAAGATCGAGCCGCTCGGCCATCGCGGCCAGTTGCTCATGAGATTCCAGTCCATCGGCCGCCCGGCCGCCGGTCACCGCGACATCGAGACCTGCCCTGCTCGCGGTGACCTGCACATCCGCGACACCACGGCGCGTCAGCATCGGCGCAACAGCCTCGCGGAGCGCCGGGATTGCCGCGACAATATCCGGCATCAGAACCGGGCACTCTTCGAGATCCACGATCTCGTCACTGCGGTGCGCATTGAATCCGAACCTCACGCCGCGCTTGGTGCGGCGGGCCGCGAAGGTCGCACGCCGGCGTCCGGCCTGCGGAACGAAGGCAACAGGCTCCACCCGGGCCTCAATGTCCTGCCGGCGAAGGGCATCCGCCACCAGGTCACGCTTCCAGTCGAGATAAGCTGCTTGCGCCATATGCTGGAGTGCGCAACCGCCGCAGGCGGGAAAGTGCCGGCACACCGGTTCAATCCTGTCGGCCGACGGCTCGAGCACTTCAAGCAACCTGCCGCGACCGCCGTCGATTTCCACCCTGACACGTTCGCCAGCCAAAGCCCCGCGCACATATACGGTCTCTTCACCGTGCGAAGCTGTGCCCTCCCCCAAATGGGCGAGCGTGTCGATATCGAGATCCGTTTTCATGGCCGGACCGCAACCAGCAGAAATTCACGGTTTCCGTCAGGTCCCTCGATTGGCGATGGCTCAATTCCCTCAACGCTCCAGCCGTGCGTCTCGATCCGTGTCCTGATGTCACTGCAGATTTCATCATGCAGGGCCGGATCACGCACGATGCCGCCCTTGCCGAGGCGCTCACGACCGACTTCGAACTGGGGCTTGATGAGGGCGACCAGACGGCATCCGGACTGCGCCAGTGCAAGCGACGCCGGCAAAGCCGTCTTCAAGCTGATGAAGCTCACGTCGCAGACGATGATATCCGGGGGTTCCGGGATGTGTTCTGCCGTCAGGTGGCGCGCGTTGAGTCCTTCGAGGGAAACCACTCTTTCGTCTTCGCGCAGGGAGTCGTGAAGCTGCCCATGACCGACGTCGACCGCATAGACCTTTCCCGCGCCGCGGCGCAAGAGCACGTCCGTGAAGCCGCCGGTCGATGCACCAAGATCGAGTGCCGTCAGCCCGGCGACGTCGATCGCGAATGCATCCAGGGCATGAACGAGCTTGAGACCGCCGCGCGAAACGTAGGGATTGGCGCTTTCAGCAACCTGGATGTCAGCAGCCTGGTCCACCAGCTGACCGGGCTTGGTGACGGCGCAGTCGGCGACGGTCACCTCGCCACGCTTGATCGTATCGCGCGCCCTTGCACGTGTCGCGCAGAGACCGCGTTCGACGAGCAGAACGTCAAGCCGTGATTTCCTTGGGAGGTCGGTCACGAAACCGGCGGTCAGGCCCGCCTGATGGAGTCTGCCATCTCGGAGCGGCCGAGCGCCGCAAGCACCGTCTCGACGATTCCGGGCGCATTCAGACCCGCAGCCTCGTACATGGCATCCGGCTTGTCGTGATCGATGAATTCATCCGGCAGCATCATGGTGCGGATCTTCAGCCCGTTGTCGAGCAGGCCGTCGGTCGCCAGGAACTGGAGCACATGGGCGCCGAACCCGCCGACAGCACCTTCCTCGATCGTAACCAGAACCTCGTGGTTGCGCGCCAGCTGTCGGATCAGGTCCTCATCCAGAGGCTTGGCGAAGCGGGCATCCGCGATCGTGGTGGAAAATCCGAATGACGCCAGCTGGTCAGCGGCCTTGTAGCTTTCCTGAAGACGGGTTCCGAAACTCAGGATCGCCGCCGTGCTGCCTTCGCGCAGGACGCGTCCCTTGCCGATTTCCAGAACCTCGCCCTCCTCCGGCATATCCACGCCGACTCCTTCGCCGCGCGGATAGCGGACCGCGGACGGGCCGTCGTCGATTGCAGCAGCCGTCGCGACCATATGGACCAGTTCCGCTTCGTCGGCCGCCGCCATGATCACGAACCCCGGAAGCGTCCCGAGATAGGTAATGTCGTACGCCCCGGCGTGGGTCGGGCCGTCGGCTCCGACAAGGCCCGCGCGGTCAAGCGCAAAACGCACCGGCAGCTTCTGAATGGCCACGTCATGCACGACCTGATCGTAGGCGCGCTGCAGGAACGTCGAATAGATCGCGGCAAACGGCTTGTAACCCTCACAAGCCATGCCGGCAGCAAACGTCACGCCGTGCTGCTCGGCGATGCCGACGTCGAAGCAACGGTCGGGGAACTGCTTGCCGAAGAGATCCAGACCTGTGCCGGACGGCATGGCGGCCGTGACGGCGACGATCTTGTCGTCCTTCTCGGCTTCCTTGATCAGGCTCTGTGCAAAGACCTTCGTGTAGGCAGGTGCGTTGGGCTTGGGCTTCGACTGTGCGCCCGTCACCACGTCGAACTTGGCAACGCCGTGATACTTGTCGGCCGACTTTTCAGCCGGCTCGTAGCCCTTGCCCTTCTGGGTGACGACGTGAACCAGAATCGGACCTTCCTCGGCGTCACGAACATTGCGCAGCACCGGCAGGAGGTGATCAAGATTGTGGCCGTCGATGGGGCCGACATAATAGAAGCCGAGCTCTTCGAAGAGCGTGCCGCCGGTCCAGAATCCGCGGGTGTATTCTTCCGCCCGGATGGCCTTGCGCTCCAGCGACTTCGGCAGGCGATGGGCGAGCTGCTTGGCAAAGTTGCGCAGATGCCGATAGGTGTAGCCGGACAGCAGCCGCGCCAGATAGGCGCTCATGGCACCGACCGGCGGAGCAATCGACATGTCGTTGTCGTTCAGGATGACGATCAGGCGGCTGTCGCCCGATCCGGCATTGTTCATGGCTTCATAGGCCATTCCGGCACTCATGGCACCGTCGCCAATGACGGCGATGACATTGTTGTCACCGCCTTCAAGATCGCGCGCAGTCGCCATGCCGAGGCCGGCCGAAATCGACGTCGAGGAATGCGCTGCTCCGAACGGGTCGTATTCGCTCTCAGCGCGTTTGGTGAAACCGGAAAGCCCGCCACCCTGACGCAGCGTGCGGATCCGGTCGCGCCGGCCGGTCAGGATCTTGTGCGGATAGGCCTGATGGCCGACATCCCAGATCAGACGGTCGTCCGGCGTATTGAATATATAATGCAACGCCACGGTCAGCTCGACAACACCAAGCCCCGCGCCCAGATGCCCGCCGGTCACGGAAACGGCGTCGATCATTTCCGTGCGCAGTTCGTCGGCAATCTGCCGCAATTCAGACTCGTCGAACGCCCGCAAATCTTCAGGCGTACGCACCTTATCGAGCAACGGTGTCATGGTCTGCCCGGTCACCGTGTCCACGTCCTTTTCGATAGTTGCGCCTCTCTTCAACAAAATGGCGCAAAGGCAGCGTTTTTCAACTGAACTACCCGTGACCTCCCCAGTAAGGCGAGGTTATAGCAAAGCTATTCCGTACGGCAACCAAGAGCTATACCCAACCACTGGAGCAAAATGCGGATGAAACAGTCAAATCAGTCCACGTCCAGCGGCTCCGTTCCGCCCGGTGAGCCGTCCGGTTTGAGGGCGATCTTCTCGATCCGGGCCTCCGCGGTCTTCAGCAGAGCCTCGCAATGAGCCTTGAGTTTCTCGCCGCGTTCGTAGATTGCGATCGAGCCTTCGAGCTCGACATCGCCGCCCTCGAGCTGGCCGACGATACGTTCAAGTTCCCCGAGCGCCTGCTCGAAACTCATTTCGGCGATGTCGCCGTCGTCGCTCTTGGCATCCTTGCCCGCCATGCCCTGCTCCTCAAAAGGCTTTCGGAAATCAGCTCTGCATCAGGGTGCGCACGTGTGTCGCACAGGATGCTGCGAGCCCGCGCAAGTCATATCCGCCTTCCAGCATGGAAACAATACGTCCGTTGCAGTGGGTGTCGGCCACCTCCATGAGTTTGGCCGTAACCCAGGCGAAGTCCTTCTCGACCAGAGCAAGACCGCCTAGCGGATCGTCGACATGGGCGTCGAATCCCGCCGATATGATGAGCAGGTCAGGCTTCATGTTCTCAAGGCTCGGCAGGATGACGCTCTCGAATGCCTCCATGAACCGGGCACCGTCGTCGCCAGGCCGCAGCGGCGCGTTGAAGATATTGTTCTCTGCGCCCGTCTCGTTCCT
The DNA here is from genome assembly GCA_965198845.1 of Hyphomicrobiales bacterium. Classification (GTDB taxonomy): domain Bacteria; phylum Pseudomonadota; class Alphaproteobacteria; order Rhizobiales; family JAJFHC01; genus CBDAQD01. Next base: position 1,339,642 of record CBDAQD010000002.1, on the reverse strand, counting down.
CGCACCCGTCCCCGGGAACAGCGGCATCTGGTGTGTCGAGCCGTAGATCAGATTGCGATCGTTCCAGAAAATCTCCTGCGTGCCGTTGCCGTGATGGACATCGAAATCGATGACGGCGACGCGCTCCAGACCATACTTCTTCCGGGCGTACTCGGCCGCCACGGCAACACTGTTGAACAGGCAGAAGCCCATGGCGCGTGCGGTCTCGGCGTGGTGTCCGGGCGGGCGGACCGCACAGAATGCATTGTCGCAGGCGCCCGCCATGACCTGGTCGATGGCACGCGTGCCGGATCCGACACAGCGCAATGCGGCCTCCCAGCTTCCTGCGGACAGCCAGGTATCCGGGTCGAGCGGTACCGCACTGTCGTTGGTGGGCACCTTGCTCTTGATGTCGTCGATATAGTCCTGAGGGTGGACGCGCGCGATGTCGGCCACATCGCCCATGGGCGCCTCTTCCCGCAGAAGGTCATCGAAGATCGACTCGCCCAGAACCTTGTTCAGTGCGCGGATCCGGTCCGGACGCTCGGGATGCCCGTGCGGCGTCTGATGGTTGATGGTCGAGTCATGCTTGAGCAGAAGTGTTGCCATGGGTCTACTCCGCTGCTTCCAGTGAGGCCGGCGGAACGCTGTCCTCCGGCACGAAGAAATCCGGACTGAGCGGCTGGCTCGGATCCGCCCGGTATCTGTCGAAGTCGGTCACGCCATGCTCGGCAAGCAGCGTATCGTCGATGCAGAAGTTGCCGGTGAACTCGCGCGAGGGCTTCGTCAGAATGACATGTGCCGCGTCGGCCATGATTTCCGGCGTGCGGCTGCAGCGCATGCGTTCCTCACCGCCAAGCAGGTTCTTGATGGCAGCGGTTGCAATTGTGGTTCGCGGCCACAGCGCATTGACGGCAACGCCGCGGTCCGCGAATTCGGCAGCCATGCCGAGCACGCACATGCTCATGCCGAATTTCGCCATGGTGTACGCAACGTGCGGCCCGAACCATTTCGGCGACATGTCGAGCGGCGGCGAGAGGTTCAGAATGTGCGGGTTCTCCGCCTTCAGGAGATGCGGCAGACACGTTTTCGAGACCAGAAAGGTGCCGCGCGTGTTGATCGAGTGCATCAGATCGTAGCGTTTCATGTCCGTTTCCAGCGTGCCGGTCAGCTGGATGGCGCTTGCATTGTTGATGCAGATGTCGATGCCACCGAACTTGTCGACCGCGGCGTCGACGGCCGCCTGGACCGCAGCCTCGTCGCGAACGTCAACCACCAAAGGCAAGGCCTTGCCGCCAGCCTGTTCGATCTCTTCGGCCGCGGTGTAGATCGTGCCTTCAAGCTTGGGATGCGGCTCGGCCGTTTTTGCCGCAATGGCCACATTGGCGCCGTCGCGCGCCGCCCTCAGCGCAATCGCAAGGCCGATGCCGCGGCTGCCTCCGGTTACGAACACAGTCTTGTTGTTGAGATCCGCCATGCGAATTTTCGTCTCCTCCCCGGGCCGGCCTTTCGAGACAGCCCATTGTCATTTCCTGTCAGACAGCCAGTTGCGCGGAAGGCATTTCGATCAGTGCCATGCCGCCGTCGGTCACGGTTGCCCGCAGACTGTCAGCTTCGGTGGTGATGTGTTCGGCAAAGAACCGCGCAAGATTGATTCGGATATCGGCATCCGGTTCAGCGCTCTGGCCGGCCGAAAGGGCTCCTCCGGCGAGATATACCCCGCCGGCGGCCAGCCCGAACAGGCGCAGATAGGGCGCCGCTCCCGCGAGAGCGCGGTCCGGCTGGTCCTGCATGACCTCAAGCATCCAGTCGGTCGCCTCCGACAGCGCTTCAACGGCCGCGGAAAGGCGATAGCCCGTCCGGCCGAATGCCGGTTCGTTCGAGGCGAGCACGGTCTCGACCTGGGCCTTCAGACCATCGATGTACTCCTGGACTACCGCGCCGCCCTGCATGGGCAGTTTGCGGGACACGAGGTCAATGGCCTGGATACCGTTTGTGCCCTCGTAAATTGGCGCAATCCTCGCATCACGATAATGCTGTGCCGCGCCCGTCTCCTCGATGAACCCCATCCCGCCATGCACCTGAACACCGGTTGACGCGACGTCGACACCAATGTCGGTACTGAAGGCCTTGGCGACAGGCGTCAGCAGATCGGCCAAGGCCTGATTGGCATCACGGACCGTCTCATCCGTGCCGAGATGGGACAGATCGAGCGCCTTGGCCGTCGCGAAGCAGATGGCCCGCGCGGCGGCCGTCTTGGCCTTCATGGACAGCAGCATGCGCTTGACGTCGGGATGCTCGGCAATCGGAACCATGCCGTCCACGCCCGGCCGCCGGCCCTGTTTCCGGTCATGGGCGTAATGCAGGGCCTGCTGATATGCCCTCTCCGCAATGGCTACGCCCGACATGCCGACATGCAGCCGCGCGTTGTTCATCATCGTGAACATGCAGGCAAGGCCGCGGTTCTCCTCACCGACCAGCCATCCCGTGGCTCCGCCGCCTTCGCCGAAAGCCATGACGCAAGTGGCGCTGCCGTGAATGCCGAGCTTGTGTTCGACGCCGGCGCATTTGACGTCATTGCGCCCGCCGAGCGTCCCGTCGTCGTTGACGAAGAACTTCGGCACCAGAAACAGCGAAATCCCCCTCGTGCCTTCAGGCGCATCGGGCAGGCGTGCGAGCACGAGGTGGACGATGTTCTCGGTGAGATCGTGGTCACCGTATGTGATGAAAATTTTGGTTCCGGTGATCGCATAAGTGCCGTCGCCGTTGGGCACGGCCTTGGCGCGGAGCGCCGCGAGGTCGGAACCCGCCTGCGGCTCGGTCAGGTTCATCGTCCCCATCCATTCGCCGGTGGAAAGCCGCGGCAGATACTTGGCGACCAGGGCTTCATCTCCGTGGGCCGTCAGTGCCTCGACCGCACCATGCGTCAGGATGGTGCCGATGCCGAACGCCATGGATGCGGAGTTCCAAAGCTCCTGGGTCGCCAGCGCGATCTGCAACGGCAGTCCCTGACCGCCGTGCTCAACCGGACACGGAACACCACCCCAGCCGGCCTCCACCCACTGGCTGTAAATTTCTTTCCAGCCCGAAGGAGTCGTCACCGTGTCGCCGTCGAGCGTGCAGCCATCGACATCCCCGGCGCGATTGGACGGTGCGATCACTTCGGTCGCAAACTTCCCGGCCTCTTCGAGAATGGCATCGACCAGATCACTGTCCAGTTCACCCAGGCCACCCTGCTCCAGTTGCTCGCCGAGATCATTGATGTGGTTCAACGTATAGCGAAGATCGTCGACATGGGCGGTGAACGTCATTTGTCTCCCCGGGAATGCGTGACGGTCCGTCTCCGTAACCGCTCGCACTTTTCTTGACGCGGCTTTTCGGTTGAGCGACAACCGCCGCGTGATTGTTTGCGGCGCCACTAACCGCAGCGCTGTTTTTTCGGATCTGCTTCCGACTTTAAACGGCGGCAGGGCAAGGTCAATGGACAAATCAGCGACAGAGCCGGCCATCCAGCGGTCCGCCGGCAGCGATGCCATCGGGGCGGCTGCGGCGTTGCTGCGCGACGGCGAACTGGTCGCCTTCCCGACTGAGACCGTTTACGGCCTCGGCGCTGATGCGACCAGCGAACGGGCAGTGGCATCCGTGTTTGAGGCCAAGGGCCGGCCGCAATTCAATCCACTCATTGTCCATGTCGCCACGCCGGAGACCGCCATGACGCTAGGCGTGTTTCCCGAGCCGGCGAAACTGCTGGCAGGCCGGTTCTGGCCGGGTCCCCTGACGCTGGTCGTACCGCGCGCTGAGAAATGCCCGATTTCCCTGCTCGCCTCCGCCGGGCTGGACACGGTCGCGATAAGGGTCCCCGCTCATGCCGTCGCGAGAAACCTCCTGGAGCAGGCCGGCATACCGGTCGTGGCCCCGAGCGCAAATCCGTCCGGTCAGGTCAGTCCGACAACGGCTGAGCATGTGGTGGACGGCCTCGGCGACAAGGTCGCCGCCATTGTCGACGGGGGGCCGAGCGAAATCGGGCTGGAATCAACAATCGTGGGCTTTGACGGCGATACGCCGCTGCTTCTCCGGTCCGGCGGGATTCCTCGCGAGGCGATCGAGGAGGCGCTCGGCTGTCCGCTCACCCATCCCGACCACGATCCCGCCGCCCCGACGGCACCCGGCCAGCTCACGAGCCACTATGCGCCAAACGCCGCCGTGCGCCTGAATGCGACAGAGATTTCCGACGGTGAGGCCCTGCTTGCCTTCGGTCCTGACGCGCCCGCGTCCGACGGCCTACGCCTGAACCTGAGCCCATCAGGAAACCTTGTGGAAGCCGCCGCCAACCTTTTTGCATTCCTCCGCGAACTCGATGCGTCCGGCACGGAGTGCATTGCCGTCAGCCCGATCCCTGAAACCGGTCTGGGTGAAGCAATCAACGACCGCCTGCGCCGTGCCGCGGCACAGCGACGCTGAACATCGCCATTGCAGGCCCCGCACCTCTCGACCTGCCGCCCCGGCGCACCTATTCTTTTCTGATTGTTTTGAGACTCCGAACCCATGACACGTCACGAGACCATAAAGCACCAGCCTCCCACGCCGGAAACGCTTCAGCGTTTTGCGGCGATCACCGGCGACGAACATGTCATCCTGAATGAGGATGACAAATCACCGTACCTGAGGGAGTGGCGGGACCGCTATGTAGGCCGGGCCGCCGCCGTTCTGAGGCCCGGGACAACGGCGGACGTCGCCGAGATCATGAAGGTCGCGAACGAAACCCGGACGGCAATCGTTCCGCAGGGCGGAAACACAGGTCTCGTCGGCGCCCAGATCCCATTCGAAAGCGGTCATGAGATTGTGCTTTCGCTCGGGCGCCTCAACCGCATCCGCGATGTCGATCCACTCGACAACACAATGACCGTCGAGTCCGGCTGCGTGCTCGCAACCATTCAGGCGGAAGCAGACAAGGCAGACCGGCTGTTCCCGCTCAGCCTCGGTTCGGAAGGCTCGTGCCAGATCGGCGGTAACCTGTCGTCGAATGCCGGCGGAACGGGCGTGTTCGCCTATGGCAACGCGCGCAATCTCGTTCTGGGGCTGGAGGTGGTGCTGGCTGACGGCCGCATCTGGAACGGCCTCCGGCGCCTGCGGAAGGACAATACCGGTTACGACCTCAAGGACATGTTTATCGGCGCCGAGGGAACCCTCGGTATCATCACCGGCGCGGTACTCCGGCTCTTCCCCAAGCCGAGGGATACCGCCACCGCCTTTATCGGGATTCAGGCGCCAGGCGACGCGGTCGCGTTGCTCTCCATTGCCAATGAAATCTCCGGCGGCCGGGTGACCGGCTTCGAGATTATGCCTCGCGTCGGTCTGGAATTCGTCCTCCGCCATGCTGAAGGCGCGCGTGATCCCCTAACGACGTCTCATCCCTGGTACGTGCTCATGGAACTGTCCGGCGGCGAGAGCGTCGGCATACTGCGCGAGCCCTGCGAACGGATTCTGGAAGCTGGCTTCGAAGCCGGTCTCGTGGCGGATGCCGCAATCGCGGAAAGCGGTCAGCAGGGTCAGGATTTCTGGCGGCTGCGGACGGCAATGTCCGAAGTCCAGAAACACGAGGGCGGCAGTATCAAACACGACGTTTCCGTGCCGGTCTCGAAAATCGCGGACTTCATCGGAGAGGCAAGCAGAATCGTCAGCGAGCGCATTCCCGGCTGCCGGCCGTTACCCTTCGGCCATATCGGCGACGGCAATATCCACTTCAACATCAGCCAGCCGGTTGACGGGGACAAGGCTGCTTTTCTGGACCGTTGGGACGAAATCAACGATGCGGTCCACGACATCGTGCTGTCGCTCAACGGATCCGTCAGTGCCGAGCACGGCATCGGCCGCATGAAGCGTCACATGATGGAGCGTATCAAGGACCCGGTCGAACTCGATATCATGCGGTCGCTCAAACGGACTTTCGATCCCAATGACATCCTGAACCCGGGCAAACTTCTGCCGCCGGCGGAGCCGTCATCATGAGCAACATGACGTTCCGGTCCGCAACCGATGATGATATCGAGACGATTGTCGATCTGTGGCAGCGCTGTGGTCTGACCCGGCCCCACAATGACCCCTATCGAGACATCGTGTTTGCGCGCGAGAAGGCCGAGTCGGACGTGCTTGTCGGCGAGATTGGCGGGCGGATCGCGGCAAGTGCAATGGTCGGACACGACGGCCATCGGGGTACGGTGTATTATGTTTCGGTCGACCCGGACAGCCGCGGTACCGGCCTGGGCCGGGAGTTGATGGCGGCAGTCGAGAGCTGGCTCAAGGACCGCGGCGTCTGGAAGCTCAACCTGCTGATCCGGGAAGACAATACGGCGGTTCAGGGGTTTTACGAATCGCTCGGTTACGAGGTGGAACCGCGAACTGCAATGGCACGCCGCCTCGAACCCTGAGGCCAAACAATCGCGGCGGACGTACGATGCTGTATCAGTACGACTCGTTCTTCACGCTGCCACCCGGCGGACAGGCGGGGCTGCTTCTGCTGTCCATCGCATTGGCGGCGGTCGCTTTCTGGTTTGTCGAGCGTCTTTTCAGGATCTTCCGCAGGTTACCGCGCCCGTTCGAGATTGCGGGCCGCGTCGGCTGCGCGCTTGCGGTCGTCTGGCTTTTCGTCTGGCTCACGCCGCAGATCTACTACTTCTACTATCAGATCACATTCGAGGGGCTGCCCTGGCAAATCGTCATACGGCAATTCCCGAATTCAGAGCAGATACTCGAATTGCTGACATTCACGGGGAAGTCGACGCTGTCGGATCACGGAAAGGGAATTCTTGCCTGGGGCCTGATCGCCTACGCAATCGGTGGTGCGTTGCGTCGGCGCGACAAGACGTAAGGCCGATTTGCTCAATTGGGTCTTAGGCGCCTGACATCGAACTGGCGATCCGCGTGCGACGCACGCCACGACAGAATGCACTGCAAGCCGATAATCGACTCCACATCGCCCCATGCCTCATAGGCGATCCCGCCATGCTCTACGGACATGTGAATGCGGTCGGCGCCGCCGAGGAACACGCGCGTTGTTTTCGCGCGCCGCCAGTCGATACCTGGAAACTTCCCCGCTGCCATTGCCCGGATATGCGATTCACACTGAGCAACCGTGGCCACGGATCTGCGGTTCAGGTGAACCGCCTCGACCGCATTGATGGACCGATCCTTCTCATCGACATAGCCCATGACGTGTACGAAACCGTCAGGGGTAAGGAAGTCTCCGGACACGGCACGCTCGCCGAAGCAAGTGTCTCCGTAGAAGAAACTCGAGGATGATTTCAGGGCGCTGTCCACAGTCAGGCCAAGCCGCATGCCTCCGGGAGCCGTGATCTCCCCGGCATGCCCTACGGCCGCGGGGACCGCCATTGCGGTCCCCGCCACCATCAAAATGCGTCTGAGCAAATCCCGCATTACTGAGTGCTTGAGCTGTGCCCTGAATGACTGCCGTGATCCATCTTCTTATCAGATTCGCCGTGCTTCGAATGATCGCCATGATCCATGGCCTTGCCGGTTGCGCCGTGCAGCTTGATCTCCATGTCGATCTTTCCGGCCTTTTCGAACATGACCGATATCGGCAGCGTGGCACCCGGCTTCATGCCGTGCTTGAGGCCGAAGATCATCAGGTGAAGGCCGCCTGCTTTCAGTTCGACCGCGGACTTTGCCGGCACTTCGATATGATCAACCTTGCGCATGCGCATGACGCCTTCATTCATCGTCATGGTGTGGAGTTCGATGCGCTCGGCCATCGACGAACTTGCCGACACGATTTTGTCAGCCTGGTTGCCCATATTGTGGATCTTCATGTACCCGGCGGCCGGACGGCTCTTGATCGTCATCCGTGCCCAGGGCTTCTCGATGCTGAGATCACCCTGTTTGTAATCGCCGGCCAATGCGGCAAAGCCGCCGACGCTCAGGGCCAACGCGAGCGTCGCTTGAAAAATTATTCTCATGTCTTGTTCTCCATCGTGGCGTGACGCGCCGCGTCGGGACGCGGACGTCGGTGTTCACCTTGTTTTGCCTAAATGGAGGTGTGAGGGGGCGACCTCGACCCGCAGGAATGGTGGTTCAGACGTGTACTGTCGTCAGCCTTGGCGCCGTCCCAGAGAACCGGAGCGGTCGGCGCGGCGAAATACCTGGCCGGTATCGAATTGTCGTGGCGGGCCGCGAGCGAGCAAACTCCGCATGCCGCCGCGCAAGGGCAATAGCAGCCGGCGTGAGATTTATCGTCTTGGCTCTGCGAGCCCGGCCACACAACCGTCTTGGGGCCGTCGCGGGAGCAAATGACCATCTCGCCGAGTCCGGATGCGTCCGACAGGGCTGCAGACATGTGCGCAGCCATGGCGCCACTGAGCGGCGCCTGGACGATCATAAGCATCGCCAGAAGGATTCTGCGCATCATGCGCGCGCTTTCTGCCCGGGACATCATCGCCGTTCATTCTGCCAGCGTTCCAGGCGACCGCCAAATGCGGCATCGCGGCGCAGCCCCCTACAGGAGCTTCATCTGCGGGTCTTCGGGCGCGGGTTCTGTTTTTGCCGGTTCGACCTCAATTTCGGCCGCCGGACGCTGGACATCGGCATCGTCGTTCGCTACCCGGTTGACGCGGTCCGAAATGGCCACTGCCTCCAGCAGATCATCAGGTGCCGGCGCAAGCAGAGGTTCGAGTTCAGCGGCATCGCTTTCATGTGTCGTCAGCCAGCGGTCGAAATCGGACTCCCCCAAGATGACGGGCATACGATGGTGGATGGGCTGCAGGGTCGCGTTGGCGCCTGTCGTGATGATCGCCGCGGACTCCAGTTCGCTGCCGTCCTTGCCGATCCAGTGTTCCCAGATGCCGGCCATGGCGAACGGCCTGCTGTCGGCGCGACGAATGAGAAATGGCTGTTTGCGGGCTTCAGTACGGCGCCATTCGTAGAAACCGTCAGCGGGAAACAGACACCTTCTGCGGCGAACAGCACTTCTGAATGAGGGCTTCTCGTAAATTGTCTCACTGCGTGCATTGATCAGCGGTTTGGAAGACGCAACTTCCTTGGCCCAGGACGGCACCAGGCCCCAACGCACGAGCACGAAGTGCCGCGCGCCGTTTTCAAACCTTATGACGGGCACCGGCTGGGTAGGGGCAATATTGTAGCGCGGTGGAAAGTTCGGCTGCTCCAGATAGTCGAACAGGTCGCGGATCGCCTCTGGCGCCGAGGTGATGGTGTAACGCCCGCACATGCTCCCGTCTTGACCTCCAGCCCCTTCTGTCCCAGACCTGTTTGCTGAACACTATCGGTCCGTCGACACATGAAACAGCCTGAATACAGCGAATACGAGGCTCAATCACCCATAATCGGCGTGAGCACATGCATCCGCCATGACGGACGGTTCCTGCTGATCCAACGCGGGAAAGCACCCAACAAGGGCCTCTGGAGCCTGCCGGGCGGACATGTGCAGCACGGCGAGACGCTGCGCGAGGCGGCGGCTCGCGAACTTGATGAAGAAACATCCGTAACTGCGGAAATCGGGGATGTTGTCGATGTGCTGGACATCATCCGGCGCGGCGGAGACGGCAATGCGGCCAGACATTACGTCGTCGTCGTCTTCCGGGGCTTGTATCTGTCCGGCACCCCGACCGCCGGCGATGATGCCGCCGATGCCGCGTGGGTCACGATGGAGGGTGCCCATGCCCTGCCCCGTACCGACACGTTGCTCGATGTTCTTCAAAAAGCGGAAACACTGTTCACGCGGGTTTGATTGGTGCCGGATTTCGCACCGTCGCATGATCCGATCACTATGACACGCACACTGAAGAATTCCCGCATTTTCGCGATTGTTTCCGCCATTCTGGTGGCCGTACTGACGTCCGGGCCGGTGCTTGCAACCCCCGAAGTCTGGGCCCGGTCAGGGTGGGCGAAGACCGACTTCACGCAGAAATCAATTGATTTCAACGAAATCCTGTCGGGCGGACCACCCAAGGACGGCATTCCGTCGATCGACAAACCGGTGTTCAAACCACAGGCACAAATCAAAGACCTGGCGGACACGGAACCGGTGATCACGGTCGCCATCGACGGCAAGGCCCGCGCCTATCCGATCCAGATCCTGATCTGGCACGAGATCGTCAATGACGAGCTTGGCGGCACGCCGATCTCCGTCACCTACTGCCCCCTGTGCAACTCGGCCATCGTCTTCGACCGGCGCATTGACGGAAAGCTGCTCGATTTCGGCACTACGGGAAAACTGCGGAAGTCCGACCTGGTCATGTATGACCGCCAGACCGAAAGCTGGTGGCAGCAGTTCACCGGCGAAGCAATCGTCGGCGAGATGACCGGCACCGAGCTCAAATCGATTCCGGCACGACTCGAATCCTATGCCCTGTTCAAGGAACGTCACCCGGACGGCGAAGTCCTTGTGCCGAACAATCCCGGCATGCGGTCCTACGGACGCAATCCCTACACCGGGTATGACCGGCGCGGGCAGCCCTATGTGCTGTTCCGGGGCGAGCTTCCGGACTACATCAATCCCATGGAACGGGTGATCACCTACAAGGTGGGCGGGAAGCCGCATGCGGTTTCCCTCACGCTGCTGACGGAAAAGAAGCGTATCGAATCTGACGGCATGGTCATGACATGGAAGGCCGGGCAGAACTCCGCGCTCGACACCAGTGCGATCGCCGGCGGCAGAGATGTCGGCAACATTATCGTTCAACAGAAGGTCGGCGACAGTCTGGAGGACATGGTCTACGACGTGACCTTCGCGTTCGTGTTCCATGCATTCTATCCGGAACTGAAAATCAGGCAGAACTGACCGGCAATCCGGTCCGGCGGCTATCGACAGACACCGCGCAAAGATTTAGTTTCGGGTCATGTTCAACAACACCTTGAGTCGTCCTGCCACAAGGCCCTTTGCACTAATTGCAATGGCGTCAGCAGCGATTGTCGCGGCAACGGTCCTGAGTTCAGGTTCGGTGCGTGCGCAGGACAACGCGCCCTATGAGCAGAAGCTTCTTCGCCTTTCCGAAGTGCTCGGCGCCATGCATCATCTGCGCAATATATGCGGCGCGCGTGAAGGCCAGCTATGGCGCGACCAGATGATCAGGATGCTTGACGCTGAGTCTCCTTCGCCGGCCCGTCGTGCGAAGCTGGTGCGGCAATTCAACAAGGGGTACCGGTTTCACCAGAAATCGTTCCAGACCTGCACCGATTCCGCCTATATCGAAGCACAGAAATTTGCCACCGAAGGCCGCCAGCTGTCTCAATCACTCGCTCTGGAACGCGCCAATTTCTAGGACATTCAGCGAAATCTGAACCGGCATTTATCCCGCACCGGCGATCAAATTTCCCGCAAATGTGGACATTAACCTTTTATTTACTTCCTGCGGGCGGGCGCTGTCAGTTATGCTAGAACAGATCCTGGCAGGGACGAGGAATTGCCGGCCCCCGTTTATGGGGGCTTTGCATATTCCGGGCGATAAATCGGTAGGTGCGTAATGCTCAAGGCAGACGTCGAAAGACTCGAAGAAGAACAACAAATCCGCGATCAGAAACAGGCAGCATTGCGCTACATTCTCGATGCTTGGGAAGAAGCCGTTTACGACGGCATCGAACCCGACCTTCTGGCAACGGCAGCCATGTTCGCCGCTCTGAGCGACATGGTCGTGACCTACGGTGAAGAAGCCGTGGCCACCATGACCGACGGCCTTGCGGAGCGTATCCGGCACGGCGAATTCACGGTAAACCGGGTCACTCAGTAAAACTGCGACAGGCCGACGCGCCCAAGCAGGAATACTCCGAACAGAACGATTGCAGCGCCGGTCACGCGGTTGATCAGCGCGAGCCTGCGGCTGTCCAGCCGATCGCGAAGGCGCACGACCACGGTCGAGAGGAAGACCCACCACAGCAGGCTGCCGACCATGACGGACGCGACGATCGTAATCGTTGCACCGTGATTGCCGGAATGCGTCAGGGTCTTCGATGCTCCGCCGAAGATCGCAACGAAGCCCGCCATGGTGAATGGATTGGTCAGGGTCAGCGCAAGCGTCGAACCGAAGATCGCCAGGGCCTGCCGCGAGCTCGGCCGGGCGACGATCTCTTCCGGATCTATCGGCGTGCGCCAGGCATGGATGCCCAGAACAAGAAGGAAAAGCCCTCCGGCACTCTGCATCAGGCCTGCGTGATCGGAAATGAGATCTGCGACCGCCTTCAGCCCCAGGGCCGCCGCTGTCGCAAATATCCCGTCTCCCACCACCGACCCCAGACCGGTGAAGACACCTGCCCAGAAACCGTGGCGCAGGGTCTGACGGATACACATGAAGTTTATCGGGCCGAGCGGCGCTGATACGGCCAAGCCGATCGCTATGCCCCACGGCACGAGGCTCAGTTCGATCATGACCGGTTCACTTTCTCATCCCCCAAATCCGAATCAGAGAATCCCAGTCTTCTAGTGTCTCAGGTTTCGGGCGAAAACGGATTCTTAACCCGGTCCGGGTGAACATTGCGGGTTCGCGCTGTTTTGCGGCTGTTCAGAGGAGGTGCTCGAACGAAACCTTACGGAAGCTGAGATCCGGAAAGGAGGTTCAATGAGCGACTTGAACAAAAGATTTGAGGGTTACCAAACCGTAACCGCCGAAATCGTCTACCAGGCGCCCAGTCAGCCCGGCTTGCTGCAGACTTATGTCTGGCATGGCCTCGATCGCGCTCCACGCTATCCAATTCTGACCAATTTCCTCAAATTCTGGCAGCGTGAGCTTGACGGTCCCCTGCATTCGGTCAGAATCGCCTCGTCTGGCTCCACAGCGCCATCCGAGGTTGAATTTGTCGATCACGAGTCCACGGTCCACTAGCCGGATCTTCGCCGCCTTTGTGGCCTTTGCGTTTGTTGCATTGTCCGCGCACGCTGAAATCGCATTTGCGCAAGACAAGACGCAGGAACGGATCGGAGGCGACGCCGCTTCACCGAATGAAGACGATGGCAAGGATTCCACACGCATTGGCGGCGAAACCGACGCGCCGCCGGAAATCTATCGGGACCTGACCTCAATTCCGGACGCCGTGCGCAAGACGCGCGAACGCATTCTGAAAGCAGCCAGGACCGGCGACATTGAGAAGCTTCGTCCCGTCATCGAGGCCAATGAGCTGATTCCGATCTTCAGCTTCGGCGAGGATCAGGATCCGATCTCCTATTGGAAACAGATATCGCGCGACGGCGAGGGCCGCGAAATCCTCGCAGAAATGATCCGCATCTTTACCACCGGCTTCATCCGGATGGACAAAGGTTCAAAGGACGAGCTAATCGTCTGGCCCTATCATTTCGGCTATCCGCTCGACAAACTGAAGCCCCACGAGCAGGTCGAACTCTATCTTCTGGTCAACCCGGACGATGCGAAGACGATGGAGGAGTCAGGCGGTTACTTCGGCTACCGGGCAGGCATTTCGCCTGACGGGACCTGGCAATTTTTCGTGGCCGGCGACTAGGCTGAACATTCACAGGCAAGACGTTCGATGCCGCTTGAAGGCAAGGACGGGGCCGCGTAAATCTATCCGGCGATTGACTGCCGCGATTCTCGAACAAGATTGCACTGGTATGACCGAGACAAACCTCTGCCGCCTCCCGGACCGCGGCGTCATCAAGCTATCCGGGCAGGATGTCGTTCCGTTCCTGCAAGGCCTGATTACGAATGATGTCGCGAAGCTCGAGACTGACGGCGCCCTTTACGCCGCTCTCCTGACACCGCAGGGCAAGATCCTGTTCGATTTCTTTGTGGTGAACGCCGATGACGCAGTGCTGCTGGATTGTGCGCTGGACCAGGTGGCCGACCTGGCGAAGCGACTGACATTCTATCGCTTGCGCGCCGCGATCGAAATCGAAGACGTCTCATCTGCATATGACGTCGTTGCCTCGTGGGGCACCGATGCAGCGCCGGCCCTTGAGGGTGCGGTCAGCTTTCCCGATCCACGCCATGCGGCAATGGGTTTCCGGACGCTGGCGCCAAAAGACGCTGCCGCCGCGTTTCTATCGGGCACTGGAACTGCCGTGGACGAGGAGGCATATCACACGCACAGGATTTCCCTTGGCCTGGCTGACAGTATCCGCGATATCGGAAGCGGAGAATTGTTCCCGCACGAATGCAATCTGGATCAGCTTGGTGCTGTCGATTTCAAGAAGGGGTGCTACGTAGGCCAGGAGGTGGTTTCACGAACCGAACACCGCGGAAATGCCCGCAAGCGGATCTTGCCTGTCAGCACGGCGGGCCCGACCGCCAATTCCGGCGACACCATCACAGCCGCGTCAAAACCGGTCGGAACCATCCTCTCCAATAGCGGTCCAAGCGCTCTTGCCCTTGTCCGGCTCGATCGCGCCTCGGCAGCCCTGGAAAACGGTGAAGGGCTGGAGGCATCCGGTGACGCCATTCAACTGCTCCGTCCGGATTGGGCAGAGTTTGCGGTGCCCGGGACCTGACCAGTGGCCCGCGCCAACTATCTCCCGTCACCATTCCCGGTCCTGCATTGATGAGCAGTCGAGAATCAAGATCCAATGGGCAACCACCGCGCGCCTGGCAGCGCATGCTGAGCGGGCGCCGCCTCGATCTGCTGGACCCCTCCCCGCTCGACATCGAAGTTGAGGACATCGCGCATGGGCTTGCGCGGGTTGCGCGCTGGAATGGCCAGACGAGCGGCGGGCATGCGCTCAGCGTTGCCCAGCACAGTCTGCTCGTCGAGGACCTTTGCACCCATTTCCGCCCCGACCTTGACCGGCGCTGGCGGTTGGCCGCGCTTCTGCATGACGCCCCGGAATATGTCATCGGCGACATGATCAGTCCGTTCAAGGCCGCATTGGGCCTGGACTACAAGTCCTTTGAGCACCGGCTGCTTGATGCGATCCATATGCGCTTCGGCATTCCGGTTTCCGTCCCGGACCGTATCGAGAAGCTCATCAAGCGGGCCGACAAGGCATCCGCTTTCCTCGAGGCGACGCAACTTGCCGGTTTCGAGGACGGCGAAGCAGCCCGGCTGTTCGGACGACCCCGTGGCGTTGCAGCTGCGGACTCGCTCAAGATCGAGCCTCTTTCCGCCGAACGGGCTCAGCAAGCCTTCCTCAAGCGGTTCAAACACCTTCAATGATCCGTCGCAAAAATGCGGCATTCATTGGAAATCGCTCTATATTGATTCGAACGATACGGAAATGGTGTGGGATCCGGAATGATTGTTGTCTGCCCTCTGAGCGCCGTCGACCAGGTCGTGGCGAGCTATCGCCCCGAGCGCCTGGTTACCCTTCTGAACCCGGACATGATGATCGAGACGCCCACCGCGCTTGCTGCAGACCAGCATCTCAAACTGCCGATGAACGATATCGACGTGCCGACAGACGGCCTCATCGCGGCGAAGGAAGACCAGATCCAGTCACTGATCGACTTTGTCGAGACCTGGACTCGCTCAGGACCGCTCGCGATTCATTGCTGGGCTGGGATCAGCCGATCGACTGCGGCTGCGTTCGTAACGCTCTGTCATCTCAACCCGGCCAAGGAAGAGACGGACATCGCTGTACAGTTGCGGACTGCGGCACCCTTCGCGACACCGAATCGGCGCATCGTTGATCTCGCCGACAGCGTCATGGGCCGCGGAGGCCGCATGATCGAAGCTGTCGAGAGCATCGGACGCGGAGCGGATGCCTGGGAAGGAATGGTGTTCGAGATGCCTGCGGGCCCACGCCGGGACACAGCAGCCATCGCCTGAGGCGAGCCTCAACGACTTCAGTTCAAATCTCGAATGCGGATCAGATCAGCGGCTGGCTACGCGCGTGCGGCGCTCGTAGAAGATGTGACGGCCAATCGTCTTGACCTTGCGCATCTGACGAGCCCACTTCGGCTTCACGTAGTCTGCGTGGTAGTACATCGCCCGGCGGATACCCACGGCCTTCTTCTTTCCGGTGATGAAAGCCTTGGCAAGGTACTGTGCACGACGCCACTGACGCTTGTTCCTGGCGATTTCGGGCTTGCCGTCGCAGGCAAACGAGAACTGACAAGCATTGCGCCACTGCTCGTTCTGGAACACGACTTTGCACACCGTATTCGGATAGCGGCGGCTGCGCACTCGGTTCATGACCACACCAGCGACTGCCATCTGTCCCACGGCCGGCTCGCCGCGTGCCTCGAAATAGATCGCCTTGGCCATGCAAAGCTGCTCAGCAGCGAAATGCTTGCGTTGCGCAACCAGCGTTGTACGAGCCTTTTTGCCGCGACGCGCCATCTCGGCAAGTTTGCCAGGCGTCGGCGTAGACGGCTGCGCAGACGGCGGTTCAGGAATGCCGTCGAACCGCATTGGCGCGACACCGGTGACTTTCGGATCATCCAGACGAACCAGCTCGCCTGGAAGCGGAGCAGTCTCCGCAGGCATGGGCTGATCGGGAAGATCGTATGAAATGCGAGCTTCTTCGTCGGTGCCAAGCCGGTCAGTGAGTTTCGCCGACTTGGTGGCCTTCGGAGATTTGCCGATCAGTCCATCGACCTCCGGCGCCATCGGAACGAGGCTGGCCAGTGAATTGTTCTTCCGGCGGACGTCTGTCTTGGGAACTCCAATGACGGTCCGTGCCGGAGCGATTCTGTCCTGATCCTTGGGATCAACGACCGAGCGGGCCTGGACGATACGATCGTCGATCGTGCCACGCAGCAGCGAACGCTTGCGAATGACGGTGACGACGGATTGTTGCGGTGAAGACCAGTCAGCCAGAGCAACACTGCGGGATGCCGCAGCCTGCTGGCCCAGGTAATTGCCCAAAAGCGCACCGCCACTCAGCAGGACGACACCTGCGAGCACAAACGGGACTGCCCATTTCAGGCTGAACCGCGACGAGTAGATTGCCGCTGTAGGCTCCATAGAGCTATACAACTCCCCTCAAAACCGAGGACACGAGAACTAACTCGAATCCGTCTCGCCGCATGCTTGGTTGGCAAGGCCGATTCAACGACCAAGATAACCCCTGAGGGTTTACCACAGGTTAACCATGGTCGCAATCACACCAGCCCCCGGTTGTCGACATGTTTGAATCACGATTAACGCCTTGCTACGCAACAGTTTTCTGCCTGCCACAATAATCTCAAATAAGGCATTTTGAAGGCAATTTGGGCACTATCAACAACGTGCCGAATCCCAGATGGGGACAACACTTTCTCCGATCGCTTTATGAGAACCGTGCGAGAGGTCGGAACGGACGTTCCAAAATGGCCTTACCGGGCTCCCCGGATTGCCGCCGCGATTTCGTGCTGCCGGGCGAACGGACTTTCATCCCGTCCAAGCAGAAGTGCGTCGCCCGCACGGGCAATGCCGTCCTCACCGAATCCCAGCATGACCGCATCTTCGAGCCAGGACTTCGCGCCGGCGTGACGCGCAGACCCAAGCCGGTCGTCAATGGACAGCCAAGTCCAGTGTTCGTCGATCGCCGAAATCAACCTGTCGATCCCGTCTCCGCTTGCCGCGGAAACCGGTAAGACTCTGATCTTCCAACCGTTTTTGCTGTCCGAAACGAGACCAAGCGCGCCCTCGACATCGACGACAGCGCGCAATGCGGCTGCACCGAGATCCGCCTTGGTTACCGCTGCGATATGGGGAATCTCCATGATTCCGGCCTTCATAAACTGCAGGCTGTCACCCGATTCGGGCTGCACACAGAACAGGACCGTATCCGCCACCCGCGCGACATCCGCCTCCGACTGTCCCACGCCCACGGTCTCGACAATGACCACGTCGAAGATCGCGCGCATCAGAACCATGGCCGGGACCGTGAGGGCCGCGAGACCGCCGAGCCGGTCTCTAGCGGCCATCGATCTGATGAAAACACCATGGTCGTCGGGATCGGTCAAAATGCGCGTTCGGTCGCCCAAAAGGGCTCCACCGGTCCGCTTGGACGACGGATCGACGGCAATGACGCCAATTGATTCGCCCCTGGCGCGCCACTGAGAGACCAGGGCGTTCACCAATGTCGACTTGCCGACGCCCGGAGGCCCAGTCAGGCCCAGCACGTGCCCATGCGGTGTACGGAATGCCGCGTCGAGCAGGCTGACGAGATCCGGATCACCAGGCCGGGCTTCGATAGCGGCCAGCATCATCGACAGAGCGCGTTTTCCGCCTGCCCGCAGTTCCTCCAGGGAGGTGGTGTCGCCGGCAGGACCCGTCACCGTCTACGATCCGTCAGACTGTTTTCGCAATGCCGCCTGTGCCGCGGCAAGGCGGGCGATCGGAACCCGGAACGGCGAGCACGACACGTAGTCGAGGCCGGTCTGTTCGCAGAAATCAACCGAATCCGGATCCCCGCCATGCTCACCGCAGATTCCAAGCTTGATGTCGGGACGCACGGACCGGCCACGTTCCACACCCAGTGCGACCAGTTCGCCGACGCCGTCGACGTCAATTGAGACGAAGGGATCCTTTTCGAAAATGCCGGCACTTGCGTAATCGGCAAGAAACTTCGCCGAGTCGTCGCGGCTGATCCCGAAGGTTGTCTGCGTCAGATCATTTGTTCCAAACGAAAAGAACTCGGCGGTCTTTGCGACTTCCGCGGCGCGCAATGCCGCACGGGGCAATTCGATCATTGTGCCGACGAGATAATCGAGCGTCTGTCCGCTCTCTTTCTTGACCTCCGCGGCCACCGCATCGATTCGCGCCTTGACGATGTCGAACTCGGCCCTGGTCGCGATCAGCGGCACCATGATCTCCGGGATAATCGGTGCGCCTGTCGATTTGCCGGCCTCGAGTGACGCCTCGAAAATCGCGCGGGCCTGCATTTCGGGGATTTCCGGATAGGTGATCGCCAGACGACATCCGCGATGTCCAAGCATCGGGTTGAACTCATCGAGCTCCTGAACCCGTGCACGCAGCCGCTCCACATCGGCGCCCATGGCTTCGGCGACCTGGGCGATCTCGGCATCCTCTTTCGGGAGGAACTCATTGAGCGGCGGATCGAGAAGGCGAATCGTCACCGGCAGACCGGACATGATCTCGAAAATCTCGACAAAGTCGCGGCGCTGCATCGGCAGCAACTTCTCGAGCGCCGCTCTGCGGCCCGCCTCGTCTTCTGCCAGAATCATCTCGCGCACAGCGACAATCCGGTCGGACTCGAAGAACATGTGCTCGGTCCGGCTCAGGCCGATTCCTTCCGCGCCGAATTCACGCGCGGTACGCGCATCGACAGGCGTTTCCGCGTTGGCACGAACCTTCATCCGCCTGACCGAATCGGCCCAGGCCATAAGCGTGCCGAAGTCACCAGACAGTTCCGGCTGCAGCATGTTCACTTCACCGCGCATGACGTCGCCGGTGGATCCGTCAATGGTAATGACATCGCCCCGGCCGAGCGTCTGCCCGAAACACGTCATGGTCTCGTTCTGGTAGTCGATGGTAATGCCGCCGGCACCGGAGACACACGGGCGGCCCATGCCGCGGGCGACGACGGCGGCGTGACTGGTCATGCCGCCACGGGTCGTCAGAATCCCTTCGGCGGCGTGCATGCCATGAATGTCTTCGGGGCTGGTCTCGATCCGAACCAGAATGACCGACTTTCCCTGCGCCTTGAGCTGTTCAGCCTCGTCGGAATTGAACACGATCTCGCCGCATGCCGCACCGGGTGACGCCGGCAGACCGGTGGCCAGCACGTCCCTTTCGGCATCGGGATCAATGGTCGGATGCAGCAACTGGTCGAGGGATGACGGATCAATGCGTCCGACAGCCTCGGCCTCCGTGATCAGGCCTTCATTCGCCATGTCGACTGCGAGCTTGAGTGCGGCCTTCGCCGTCCGCTTGCCGGACCGGGTCTGGAGCATCCAAAGCTTACCGTTCTGGACCGTGAACTCGAGGTCCTGCATGTCACGATAGTGGCCCTCGAGTTTTTCGTAGATGGCCCGGAGCTGGGTGAACACCTCCGGCATGAGCATTTCGAGAGAGGGCGCATCGGAGCCTGCCTCGCGGCGCGCAGCCTCGGTAATGTTCTGCGGCGTCCGGATTCCGGCCACCACATCCTCACCCTGGGCATTGACCAGGAACTCGCCATAGAGCGCTTTTTCGCCGGTCGACGGATTGCGCGTGAAGGCAACGCCTGTCGCGCTGGACTCGCCCATGTTGCCGAACACCATGGCCTGCACGTTGACCGCCGTTCCCCAGCTCTCAGGAATATCGTGCAGGCGGCGGTACGTCTCCGCCCTGGCATTGCGCCAAGAACCGAAGACAGCCGAAATCGCACCCCAGAGCTGCTCTTCCACGTCCTGCGGGAAGGGCTGATCGAGTTCCTCTTCGACGCAATTCTTGTAGCTGCGGATGACCTTCGCCCAGTCGTCGGCGTCCAGGTCCGTGTCGAGAGAGTGTCCGTTCTCTTCCTTGAAGGTTTCGAGGATATCCTCGAAGAAATCGTGATCGACGCCAAGGACCACGTCGGAATACATCTGGATGAACCGGCGATAGCTGTCATAGGCGAAGCGCCGGTCGTCGGCGCGAGCGGCCAGTCCTTCGACGGTCTCGTCGTTCAGGCCGAGATTGAGCACCGTGTCCATCATGCCCGGCATCGAGGCCCGGGCTCCCGAACGCACCGACACGAGCAGAGGATTCTCCGAGTCGCCGAGTTTCGAACCCACAAGCTCACCGATGTGGGAAAGCGCGTCGCTGACCTGCTGTTTCAAATCGCCGGGGAAAGCGCGCTCGTTCTCGTAATATGCAGTGCATACATCGGTGGAAATCGTAAATCCGGGCGGCACCGGAAGCCCGAGATTGCACATCTCCGCCAGGTTGGCGCCCTTGCCGCCAAGGAGATTGCGCATGTCGGCCGAGCCATCGGCGACACCATCGCCAAATCGATAAACCCACTTGCCATCGGCTGCGCTCATCGTCTTCAACACCCTTTCTCAGCCCTCGATCTTGGAGAAATCAGCGACCGTCAAGGCCGCACTGCGAATTCTCGCCAGAAGTTTCAGCCGGTTCTCACGAACCGCAGCATCGTCCGCGTTCACCGTGACGGAATCAAAAAATGCATCGACCGGCGCACGGAGCCTCGCGAAAGCGGACATTGCGGCTTCGAAATCCTCTGCTGCCACCGCCGTAGCGGCTTCTTCCGCCACAGCGTCCACGGCATCGGCAAGTGCGCGCTCCTCGGCTTCCGTCAGCAATGCGGGATCCGGTGCACCCTCGTAAGTGCGATCATCCTTCTTTTCCTCGATCCGCAATATGTTGGCCGCCCGTTTGATACCGGTCAGAAGGTTTGCGCCATCGTCCGTTGCCAGGAACCGGCCAAGAGACTCGACGCGGCGGACGATCAGTAGAAGGTCGTCCTGGCCGCCGAGATCGAAGATGGCATCGATCAGGTCGTGACGCGCACCCCCGTCGCGCAGATGGACCTTCAGGCGATCGGCAAAGAACGCCATAAGTGCGGAGTTTTCATACCCTTCAAGCGCATCATCATCGAGCGGTGCAACACCCGGCGTCCAGTGCTCGGCCACCGTGTCGGGCACGATCTCAGCATAGACACGGGCCGCCAGCCCGAACCAGGCGTTGAGCGGGACCCGGAGTTCATTTTCCAGTATCAGCCGGATGATGCCGAGCGCGGCACGGCGCAATGCGTAAGGATCCTTCGATCCCGTAGGCCGCTCGTCGATGCCGAAGAATCCGACGATCGTATGAAGCTTGTCAGCGAGGGCGACGACGATTGCGGTCGGCTCCGTCGGCACTGCGTCGGACGGTCCCTGCGGCGAATAATGAGCACCAATCGCATCGGCAATATGAGGCGCAAGGTTGTCGTTGAGCGCGTAATAACGCCCCATGATCCCCTGCAGTTCGGGAAACTCCCCGACCATTTCCGTCACGAGATCGGTCTTGGCCAGGAGCGCTGCCGTCTCGCTGTCCCGTTTGTCGGCACCATCAACGAGGCCTGCGAGCCCCATGGCCAGACGCGCAACCGCATGCGCCTTGTCGTGGACCGATCCCAGCTTGGCATGGAAGATCAGGCTGTTCAGAGCCGGCAGGCGGCTTTCGAGCGATGCCTTCCTGTCCTGGTCCCAGAAGAATTTTGCATCGGCCAGCCGCGCGCGCAGAACCCTCTCGTTTCCGGCGACAACCGCGGCTCCACCATCCTTGGCGATGAGGTTGGACACCATGACGAACTGGGGCGCAAGTCCGCCACCGGGCTCGCGAACAGTAAAATATTTCTGGTGCGTGCGCATCGCGCTGGCGAGCACTTCATGCGGGAGATCGAGGAATGCCGGATCGAACCCGCCCATCAGAACAACCGGCCATTCCACGAGGCCGGCCACCTCCTTCAGGAGACCCTCGTCCTCGACCAGTTCAAGACCCTTGGCAAACGTCAGGTTCTTCGCATCGGTCAGTATCGACTCAGCCCGCCGGGTCGAATCCAGCATGACATGCGCGGATTCAAGCGCGGTCTCGTAATCCTCAAACCGGCGCACCTCTATCGGGTCGGGTGCCAGGAAGCGATGACCGCTGGTCTGCCGGCCGGACCGAATACCTTCGATCTCGAAATCCACGACCTCGCCGTCGAAGACGCAGACGATGCCGTGCAGCGGCCGGACCCAGCGCAGGCTGCCCCTGCCCCAGCGCATCGACTTGGGCCACGGGAACCTGGCAACGACGTCCGGAACGATCTCCGCAACGACCTCCGGTGTTGCGCGGCCTGTCTTCTCGATCAGCGCAACGTAAAAGGTGCCCTTCTTGTCTTCCCTGGTCTCGAGATCGTCGCGCGTCAGGCCGACCGATCCGAGGAAGCCCTCGATCGCCTTTTCCGGCGCATCGACGCGCGGTCCCTTGCGTTCCTCGCGAACGTCGGGCTGGCTTGCCGGCAGTCCCTCTATGGAAAGCACAATCCGCCGCGGCGTCGCGAAAGCGCGCGCGCCTTCATACGTGCAACCGGCATCGACAAGAGCATCCGTGACCAGTCGTTTCAAATCATCCGCGGCGCGGACCTGCATCCGGGCGGGGATTTCTTCGGAGAACAGCTCAAGCAGGAGTTCGGGCATCAGCCGGCCTCCGCGTCGGAGACAGCGCCGGCCTGAGGCGTCTCGAGCCAGCCTTCAGCGCACTGCTTGGCCAGACGACGGACACGGCCGATATAGGCGGCCCGCTCGGTCACGGAGATGACACCGCGGGCGTCCAGAAGGTTGAAAAGATGGCTTGCCTTCAGGCACTGGTCGTATGCGGGCAACGGCAGTTTCGCGGCAATCAGGCTGTCGCACTGCGTCTCGGCATCTTCGAAATGACGCAAGAGAACGTTGGTGTCGGCGTGTTCGAAGTTGTGCGCCGAGTATTCCTGCTCGTTCTGCAGGAACACGTCACCGTAGGAGACGCGATCGTCCCCCTCGCCGCCGTTGAAATTCAGATCGTAGACGTTCTCGATGCCCTGGACGTACATGGCAAGGCGCTCGAGGCCGTAGGTCAGCTCGCCGGATACCGGGGAACAGTCAATGCCGCCGACCTGCTGAAAGTAGGTGAACTGGCTGACCTCCATGCCGTCGCACCAGACTTCCCAGCCGAGTCCCCATGCACCAAGGGTCGGGCTCTCCCAGTCATCCTCGACAAAGCGGATGTCATGGTTTTCCGGATCGATACCGATGGCATAGAGGCTCTTGAGGTAGAGCTCCTGAATGTCGGCCGGGGATGGCTTCAGGATGACCTGGAACTGGTAGTAGTGCTGAAGCCGGTTCGGGTTTTCGCCGTACCGTCCGTCGGTCGGGCGCCTCGACGGCTGAACGTAGGCCGCGTTCCAGGATTTCGGTCCCAGCGCGCGTAACGTCGTCGCCGGATGAAAGGTGCCGGCGCCGACTTCCATGTCGTAAGGCTGCAGGATCACGCAACCGTAATCGGCCCAATAGTTCTGCAAGGTGAGGATCAGTCCCTGAAAGGAAGAGACGGGATCCAGGCTTGCGGATCGCTCGGTCGCGGAGATGGTCATTTCATGTGGCCCGGTCGGTGGGATCGGGATCGCCGCGGCAGCCCCTCTTTCGCAACTGCACAACGGGCGGATCGCGCGCAAACTAATGGGCTGCTCGGCGACGGTCAAGCCATCGTCTTTTCGGCGAAGGAATGCGGTGGCGGCGCGCTACGACCGCAGGTTGCGATCAGTGCTCCTTCTTGTCGCCGTCCGCAACATAGGCCCCCGATTCGGGATCCTTGCGCATCGTGATGACCGCCGGATCGGCGGTTTCCCGTTCAGCCTTCTCCGTTGCCTCGCGAAAGACCTTCTTGGCCTCGCGCATCGCCTGCGATGACAGCCAGCGGTAGGCGAGCCAGCCAATTCCAGCCATTGCCAGGGATACGAGAATCTTGGCCATTGTCTCTTTCGGTCCTTCGGTCAGTCAGCGTTCACTCTAGGCGAAGAGCCTAAAGGCCGTAGCGCGACCAAAGCGCGCGTTCCTCAAGAACGGCCAGCAGATCTCCGGCAAGCGAAGGCCCCAATTGTTCCACTGACCCGGCGAGGCTGCCGACAAGCGCATCTGCGCCGAGCCTGCGACGAAGCCAGCCGCGCTGCTGCTGGATCACTTTCAGTTCGACCTCGTCTCCGAGCTTTTCGCGCATGACAGAGCGCATGTCGCCAATTCCGTCGATCAGGCCAAGATCCAGCGCCGGCCGGCCCGGCCAGAAAGCTCCCGAGAACATCTCGGATTCCTCGCCCGTAAGCTGATCGCCGCGGCGCTCGCGGACCAGGTTCTTGAAACTCTCATGAATGTCCAGCTGAAGCGATTTGATGCGCTCGACGTCCTTCTCCTTTTCCGGCTGGAACGGATCGAGGATCATCTTGTTTTCGCCCGCCGTATAAACACGGCGTTCGATACCGAGCTTTCCAATGGCTTCTGTGAACCCGAAGCCGGCCGATATCACCCCTATGGAACCGATAACGGAGCTCTCATCCGCGTAGATCTCGTCACCCGCGCAGGCGAGCATGTAACCTCCGGATGCCGCGACATCCTCGGCAAAGACATAGACCGGCACCTCGTGCTCGGCCGAAAGTGCGCGAATGCGCTTGTGGATCAGCGCCGACTGAACCGGAGATCCGCCGGGTGAGTTCACGGCGATCGCCACAGCCTCGATGCCGCGCATTTTGAACGCCCGTTCGAGCGTGCCTGCGCAGCCAGCCAGAGTGAGCCCGGAACGGAAGGGCGAAACCGCACCGATAACCCCGGAAAGCCTGACGACCGGAACGACAGGCTTGGACCGCCTGAACCTTTTGGGCAGCAACCGCTGGAGCGCGGCGAGGAAACTGTTCTTTTTCTTTGTCATGGTCGGAGATAGATAGGCCGGGTCGCCCGGCGTCTCAAGCCTTTGCTTTTCCGTGCGGCAATCCGTTCAGCGCAGAACGAGACCCGCACCGTTACGCAGGATCTGCTCGGCCGGGGGCGCAAACCCGCCTTCAGCGTCATGCATGACCATTCCCGGCCGGATCCGAAGCGGCGACCGGCTGCCCTTGCGTCCCTGAACGAGCACGCGGGTCGCCTCGCCGCCGGCCTTGGAGTGAATCGGCAAAACAGCGATATCGCCTATCCTGCGATCGAGCGCGGCAAGCAGGTCGGAAAGCGCGTCAGCGCGGTGAACAATCGTGACCGACGCATCCGCTGACGCCATTGTCACCATGAACCGGATCCATCTTTCTAGATCGCCTGCGTCCTGGACATGCGCCCTAGCCTTGCCCGGATCTTCGGACACGCGAGCCCGGCCGGAAATGTGGAACGGCGGATTGGCCAGCACGTGATCGTGAGAATCGCGCGCAAGGCCGAGCGCCGTGAGATCGGCACCTGAAGCCATGATGTCGGCTTCTACAAACGTCACCCGGTCGGCGAAGCCGTTCCGATCAGCATTCTCCCGGCCCAGCTCGCACAATTCACGCTGAACTTCGACGGCAGTCAGCCGGGTACCCGCCACGCGCTCGGCAAGGCAGAATGTCGGCACACCGACACCCGCACCGGCTTCCAAGATCTTGTCGCCCGAGGCAGCAGGCACTGCTGCTGCAAGAAGGACCGCATCAATCCCCGCGCGGTATCCCCGAGAAGGCTGCCGGATCGATATGCGGCCGCCGAGAAACGCGTCATCGGTCAGGTCCGGCCCTGGCGTGTCACTATCCGGCATTATATTCAATGCCCTCCTCGTCGAGCAGCCGGCGGGCCTGCATCAGGCTGTCGGTCTCGACCATGATCCGTCTCGGCAGGATACCGATGCTTCCGTCGAGCACGCTCATGTGAGTATCCAGCACCACATTGCCGATACCGGACTCGTCCAGGAGGCTGACCACGAAGGAGATCAGGACAGGATCATTGGTTCTGAGAAGTTCCTTCACCGGTTCCTCATTCGGCGACCATCAAACCTTTCACCGATATCATCTCTGACCAGCAGATTGGAGCCTCCAGAGCTGATCGGACACGATTGCCCGCAGGTCGGCCGCTTTCACTGGTTTGTCAGCGGCCAACGGTCGCGCTTGCCCTGTATGACACCGCCTCCTATTCTCTCGCAAACATTATCAGTTTGGAGAAAAACGTGGGCGTCGTTGTTCCCCTGGACGGCAGCAAAAAGGGCAAAGCCGATATCGAGTCGCTGGTCAAACTTGTCGACGACGATATGAAGCGTGTGAACGAGGTGATTCTCGGGCGGACGTTTTCCGACGTCGAGATGATTCCCGAAGTCGCACAGCATCTCATCAATTCGGGCGGCAAACGGCTGCGGCCGATGCTGACAATCGCGACCGCACAGATGTGCGGCTACGAAGGCCGGCATCATCTGAAACTCGCCGCGAGCGTGGAATTCATGCACACAGCCACGCTGCTGCATGATGACGTGGTCGACGAGAGCGAACTCCGCCGCGGTAAAGCGGCCGCGCGGATGCTCTGGGGCAACGAGGCCAGCGTGCTGGTCGGCGACTTCCTGCTTGGCCAGGCCTTCAAGATGATGGTCGAAACCGGGTCGCTGGAAGCCCTGGCCGTGCTTTCAAACGCTGCCGCCGTCATCGCGGAAGGCGAGGTCATGCAGCTGGCCGCTGCGAAAGACACGTCGACGACGGAAGATGCCTATCTCGCCGTGATCGCCGCCAAGACTGCCGCACTGTTCGCGGCGGCCGCTGAGGTCGGTGCGGTGGTAGCAGACCGTCCGAAGGAAGAGCAGGCTGCGTTGTCATCGTTCGGGAAGAACCTTGGCCTTGCTTTCCAGCTTGTCGACGATGCGCTCGACTATTCCGGACAGCAGGCACTGCTCGGAAAGTCAGTCGGTGACGACTTCCGCGAAGGCAAGATCACACTGCCCGTGGTGCTGTCGTTCCGTCGCGGCAACGAAGAAGAGCGCGGCTTCTGGAAACGCACACTGCAGGACGGCGATCAGACGGATGAAGATCTCGATCGCGCCGTTGCTCTCATGGAGACGCATGGAGCTCTCGGCGACACCGTCGAGCGTGCCCGTCACTACGGTGCGATCGCCCGCGACGCGCTGGCGATCTTCCCGGACAGCGAACATAAGTCAGCCCTCATGGAAGCCGTCGATTTCTGCGTCGACCGGGCCTACTAGAAAAAGAACCGAATTCAGCAGGCGCTGGCGCCGCCGTCGACGGGCAGGATCTGCCCGGTCACCCACTTTGAATCGTCGCTGGCGAAAAACAGCGCGACGGAGGCCACGTGTTCCGGTTCGCCCAGGCCCAGCAGATGCCGCTTCGTCAGGGCTTCGTCGGGACCTGAATCGTTGCCCTGGGCTATGAACGCCTTGACCCGCTCGGTGAGAACGGCACCAGGCGCAATCGCGTTGACCCGGATGTTCTTCGGCGCCAGTTGCAAGGCGAGCGCGCGAGTCAGCGTGACAATGCCGCCTTTGGCCGCTGTATAGCCGTCCGCGCCGGGCGTACCGATCATGGCGCGGATCGAAGCCGTATTGATGATCGAACCGCCGCCGCGCTGTTCCATATAGGGGACTGCAAACCGGCAGCCGGCAAACGGCCCGAAGAGGTTCAGCGCGATCGCCTTGTCGAACTCATCAAGCGGCATTTGCATGATGTGATCGTCGCGTGGTGTGGCTCCGCCTGCGTTATTGTAAAGGATATCGATACCGCCCATGTGATCGGCAAGCGTATCGATCGCAACCTTCAAAGCTTCACCATCGCTGACATCGGCGGTCACGAACCGCGCCGAACCGCCCGCCTCGATAATCTCCGCCTCGACCTGGCGACCTTCCTCTTCCTTGACGTCGATCAGACCGACCGATGCCCCTTCGCTGGCAAAGAGAACTGCGCTGGCGCGTCCTATCCCTGCCGAACCGCCGGTGATGATTGCCGTTTTTCCTGCAAGTCTACCCACTGCGATTCCTCCGCTAAGTGATCTTATTCAGCCCGCGAATGTTTCGATCAGACTGATCAGGACAAGACAGTCGACACCACCCACCAGCCGGGATGCTCGACAGTGAGGCCCAAAACAGCTGCCTCAGCCTCGTCTTCGGTTTCGAACAGAGCGAAACAGGTCGGGCCGCTGCCGGACATCCTGGCGATCAGACAACCCGGACAAGCAAACAGCGCTTCCTGAACGTCGCCGATCTCCCGCACCATACGGGCTGCAGGCGCCTCAAGATCGTTCCGGCAACCGACCAAATAGTCCGAAAGATCACGGACATCGCGGAAGCTGGATTCCGGAAACGGGGGTGTCTCCGCCGGGAACATTTCTCCCGGATTCAGGCCGAGCGCATCAAAAACGGCCGCCGTCGGCAAAGGAACACCCGGATTGACCAGCACCGCCGGAACCTTCGGCAGCGCGGCTGCCGGTTCGACAAGCTGCCCTACACCTGACATCAGCGAAGCCACCGGCCGGAGGCAAACCGTGACATCGGCGCCCACGCCCGCTGCAACCTGGCTCAGAGCGGTGTCGGAGGCCTCCATCCCGTGAAAACTCAACAGTCCGCGGATGCAGGCCGCCGCATCGGAAGATCCGCCACCCAACCCGGCAGCGATGGGAATGTTCTTTTCCAGTTGGATCGCGGCTCCCGGCGGTAACGCCTTCATTCCGTGGGCGAGCGCTTGAGCGGCCTGGAGGACGAGGTTGTCCGGACCGGCCGGCAAGTGATCGCCGTACGGCCCGCTTATGCAAAGCGTGAACTCGGGTGCCTTCGAGAATTCAAGCACGTCGTGGACATCGGCAAAGACCACCATGCTTTCCAGCAGGTGGTAGCCGTCTTCACGACGCCCCGTAACGTGAAGAGTCAGGTTGACCTTGGCGGGAGCAGTTTCGGCGACCGTGGTCATCCGATTCCCTCGGTACGAGCGACAGGCCGCCGCAGACAGGCCCGGTCAGGACTTGTTCGGCGTCTCCGAAGAAGAGGTCGCTTTGCCTCCATCTTGCGGCTCCAGGCCGTTCTTGAGCTTCTGGAGAATCTCCTTGAGATCTTCCGGCTCCGGTTTCAGACCCTTTGCATGCTCCCACTGGAACCTGGCTTCCAGCCGGCGGCCAACCTGCCAATAGGCATCCCCAAGATGGTCATTGATCACCGGATCGTCGGGACGCAATTCGACGGCCCTTTCCAGGTGTTTCACAGCCTCTTCGTAATCGCCCAGCTGGTAATACGCCCATCCGAGGCTGTCGACGATGTAGCCGTCGTTCTTGCGGAGCTCCACAGCCTTGCGGATCTTCTTCATGGCATCCTGAAGATGGAGACCCTTTTCGATCCACGAGTAGCCCAGATAGTTCAGAACCAAAGGCTGGTCAGGGAACAATTTCAGCGCCTGCTTGAAGTCGGCTTCGGCCTTCGGCCAGACCTTTGTGCGCTCAAAACAGATGCCCCGGAAATAGAAGAGGGTCCAGTCACGCCGGACCGGATTCGGCGTCAACTCAATGGCCTTGGTGTAAAATTCCGCAGCTTCGGCGAATTCTCTTCTGCCACGGAGAATATTGGCCAGAACCAGCACCGGTCGCCTGCTTTCGGGATACTGCGCCATCAGGCGCTCGAGCCGCTTGCGGGCATCGTCCAGACGGTCCAGCTTCTCCAGATTCGAAGCGATCTGGATTTCAGCATTCACCCGCAGCGGGGACGACGACGGCACCTCTTCATAAGCCTCGACGGCCCGTTCATGTCGTTTCGTGTCTTCATAGATGTCGCCGAGCAGCGTCTGCGCAATCGCCATTTTCCTGTTGGCATAAAGGGCCAGGCGAACATAAAGCAGCGCCACATCAATGCTCGACTCGTCGGTCAGCGCACTTGCAATCCCGAACAGGGCTTCGCCGGCACCTTGTCCGGGCGTGTCCACGAGCATGGGCGCCTTGTCACCCTCCTCGGTGCGCCGCACCGCTTCCAGAACGAGCGGGTGCTCCGGTGAAGACTCAAGGAATGTTCGATAAATCGCTTTCGCCTCGGTCATCTGGTCATGTCGCTCCAAAAACGCGCCATAGGCCTGAACGACACGAAGCGAGGTGCTGGCCTCTTCATAGGTCGCCCTGTAGAGCTCGCGCGCCTGCTTTTCATTGCCGGCGAGATCGTAGATGAGCGCAGAGTGGAAGCTCCGGAAAACCTGAAACGAATCCGTACTCTCCAGGACATCGAGCGCCTTGATCGCCTCCGCAGTGCGGCCATCGGCCTGATGCGACCACGCCATCAGGAGCGCTGAAGTCAATTCACCGATCGGTCCGTGGGAGGAAGACTTGAAATGCGCCCGCGCGCGGCCGTGACGACCTGCTCCGAAGTGCTTGAGGCCGAGAATGACGTGGGCGATACGGTGGCGCGAATCACGCTTGAGAACCCGAACAGCGAGTTGCGTTGCGCGCGAAAGATTGCCCGCGCTTATTTCCAGAAGGAAGGACCGTTCGAGGATGTATGCATTGTCTGGATCCTCCGCGAGTGCCCGCGCATAAAATCCGGCTGCCGCTTCGTTCTCGCGGCGCTTGCCGGCATATCGCCCGGCAAGATAGTTGCCGGAAAGGGAGGCCGAATAGGTTGGTGTTTTTGCCGTCTCGGACCGGGCTTCAGGCGCCAACACCGCAAAAGCTGCGAATGTTGCGCCCACGATTGCCCAGCGGGGCATTGCGAGGACCAGCCTCGACTGCGGCTTATGGGATGCGCATTCCATATCTCTGTCCATGCACCAAAATGGCCGTTTTCCGCGCGCGCCGCAAGTGTGAATGCGCGCATCCACAATTGTTTGACCGCGCATCGAATATACGTGGCCCGACCGCAACAGGATTTCCTCTATCCCTACATATTGGGATAATTTGGGCCGCCGCCGCCTTCCGGAACAGTCCAGTTGATATTCTGCGCAGGATCCTTGATGTCGCAGGTCTTGCAATGGACGCAGTTCTGCGCGTTGATCTGGAACCGTGGGTTGCTGCCGTCGTCTTCCGTCACGATCTCATATACGCCAGCGGGACAATATCGCTGCGCCGGCTCGGCGTAATTCGGCAGATTGTCACGGACCGGAACATCGGGATCCGAAAGCCGAAGATGAACCGGCTGATCTTCCTCGTGGTTGGTCGCCGACAGAAAGACTGATGACAGCTTGTCAAACGAGATCGCACCGTCCGGCTTGGGATAATCGATCGGTTTGTGCCGTGATGCAGGTTCAAGGCAGGCATGATCCGGCTTGCCGTGCTTGAGCGTAAACGGCAGGCCGATACCCAGATTGTTCATCCACATATCGATTCCGCCGATCATCACGCCACCGATCGTGCCGAGCTTGCTCCATAGCGGCTTGACGTTCCGGACCCGCTTGAGGTCCTTGGCAACATCGCTCAATTCATACGCCGCCTGATACGAGGAAAGCTCGTCTGCGGAACGGCCTTCCGAAATCGCCTCGAATGCGGCTTCCGCCGCAAGCATGCCGGTCGCCATGGCGTTATGGCTACCCTTGATCCGGGGCACGTTGACGAAACCGGCCGAGCACCCGATCAGGCAACCGCCGGGGAACGCCAGTTTCGGCACCGACTGATAGCCGCCTTCCGTGATGGCGCGCGCTCCGTAGGCAATCCTCTTGCCGCCTTCGAATATATCGCGCACTGCCGGGTGGGTTTTGAAACGCTGGAACTCGTCGAACGGCGAAAGATAGGGGTTCTTGTAGTTCAGATGGACAACGAACCCGACCGACACCAAGTTTTCGTCGAAATGATACAGGAATGATCCGCCGCCCGTGCTCCATCCCAATGGCCAGCCGAAACTGTGCTGTACGAGACCGGGCCGGTGCTTGGCCGGATCGATCTCCCACAACTCCTTGAGACCGATGCCGAACTTCTGAGGCTCGCGACCTTCGTCAAGTCCGAATTTGGAAATCAGCTGCTTTGCGAGCGAGCCGCGGACGCCTTCAGCGATGAATGTGTACTTGCCATGCAGTTCAATGCCAGGCTCGTGACTGTCCTTCGGGTTGCCGTCCCTGCCGATGCCCATGTCACCGGTGGCAACACCTTTCACGCTGCCGTCCTCATTGTAGATAATCTCGGCGGCGGCAAAGCCCGGATAGATCTCGACGCCGAGTTCCTCGGCCTTTTCGGCGAGCCACCGGCACACGTTGCCGAGGCTGGCAATGTAGTTGCCATGATTGTTCATCAGCGGCGGCATCATGAAGTTGGGCAGCCTCAAGGCGCCGGCGGGCCCGAGCACCAGAAAGTGGTCCTGCTTCACCTCGGTGTTCATAGGCGCGCCCTGCTCGCGCCAGTCCGGGATCAGGCGGTCGAGCGCGATCGGATCGATTACCGCTCCCGAAAGAATGTGCGCGCCCACTTCCGATCCTTTCTCGAGGACCGTCACCGACAGTTCCACATCCTTTTCGATGGCGAGCTGTTTCAGCCTGATCGCCGACGCCAGTCCGGCCGGACCGGCACCGACAATAACAACATCAAACTCCATCGACTCCCGCTCGGGAGCACCTTGTTCCGTTTCGCTCACTTCGCCCTCCGTGAGTCCGCGGCCCCGCGCCGTTACTCCAACGAACGGTATTAGTCTGCACAAACAGGACTGCGCAAGCACAATAACGACGCGCTATGCGGCAATATGGCTGCTATAGTTCCGCGCGACCCGCGGCAAAAATGCTGAACATCCGAACGCAAGACAACTGGGAATGACCGGGCAACTGGACAGAGACGAAGCCGTCAGACTGCTGGAATGGTACGCCGCGATGGGCGTCGACGTTCCGGTCGTGGACGAACCTGTCGACAGGTTTGCGGCTTATACGCGGGAAAAGGAAGAGCGGTCTGCCCGCCAGAAGCAAGCAGCAACCGCAGCCCCGCAGCAATCGCGCGCACCGGTCTCCGTGCCAGCCTCCGTGTCGCAGGCCAACCCCGCTGCAGCGCCGATGATGTCCGACGAAGTCATCCAGGACGCGCGAGCACTTGCAGCAGGGTGCGAGACACTCGAGGCGCTCAGGACGGCGGTCGAGAGTTTCGATGGATGCGGACTGAAGAAGACGGCCAAGAATACGGTCTTTTCGGACGGCAGCCCTGGCGCCAGACTGATGCTTATCGGCGAGGCCCCCGGGCGGGACGAGGATCTTCAGGGCATCCCTTTCGTCGGCCGAAGCGGTCAGCTGCTGGACAAAATTCTCGCTGCGATAGGCCATGACCGGACCAACAGCTACATAACGAATGTCATTCCATGGCGGCCGCCCGGCAACCGGTCGCCAACAACACTCGAGACAGCAATTTGCCGGCCGTTCATCGAACGCCAGATTGAGTTGATCAACCCTGATGTCATGGTTTTCCTCGGCGGCGTCGCGGCCAAAGAGCTGTTGGAAACCACGGAAGGCGTCATGCGGCTGCGCGGCAAATGGAAGGTCTATCCGCCTCAGGAGGGGAAATGGCGGGCAATGGCGACCCTTCACCCGGCCTACCTGCTGCGCCAACCTGCGCAGAAGCGCCTGGTCTGGCGGGACTTCCTCGAGATCAAACAGGCCCTGGATGCCGCAAATCAATCCACCGAGAAAGAAGCCTGAAGTAAATGGCAAAGATTGACGAAAGCAGACCTTTCATCCCCATGAAGATCGCCGTCATGACGGTGTCCGATAGCAGGACACTCGAAGACGACAAGTCGGGTGGCATCCTCGCCGATCGCGTCGCGGAAGCCGGCCATGTCCTCGCCGACCGGACGATCGTGACCGACGACGTGCCGGTGATTCAGGCCAAAGTGCGGGAATGGATCGACAGCGAAGATATCGATGTCGTCATCTCGACGGGCGGGACCGGACTGACCGGACGGGACGTCACGCCCGAAGCGATGAGCGCACTATTCGAAAAAGAGATCGACGGCTTCTCCGCGATCTTTCACCGCATCAGCTATGAAAAGATCGGAACCTCGACAATCCAGTCCCGGGCGATCGCGGGCGTGGCGGGCGGCACGTACATATTCTGTCTGCCGGGATCGCCCGGCGCCTGTAAGGACGGCTGGGACGGCATCCTCAAGAACCAGCTCGACTACCGGTTCATGCCGTGCAATTTCGTCGAGATCATGCCGCGCTTGGACGAGCACCTGAAACGCACCAAGTTGAAGGCCGGCTAAGCCGGCAACAGCCGGTCATGCCAGTTCCCGCGGTCAAAGCTCGTTTTCCCCAAACACTCTTTTTGCCGCCGCAATCCCGTTCATGAATGCCGGGACACCTGCATAGACGGCCATCTGCAGCAGTATCTCGGTGATCTCCTCGCGCGAGACGCCGACGTTGAGCGCAGCCCGAATGTGAAATTCGAGCTGCGCCGGCGCCGTGCCCATTGCCGTAAGGGCGGCGACCGTCAGCATCTCCCGGGTCCGGAGGTCGATAGCCGGCCTTGAAACAACATCGGCGAAAGCGAAACCCAGAACAGTTTCAGTAATGTCGCGGCCGAAGGCATCCAGATTGTCGGTGACATTTCGCGGCGCGTCCGGATCGAGCCTTTCAAGCACGCTCAGCGCGCGTGCTCTCCTGACTATGTGCGTTCCCGTGTTCATGCGTCTACCGTCGACATACCAAGATCACCATAGCGCGCTCCCGCGACCGGGTTCCGGTCGAGCGCTGTGTCGAGCTTGTTCAGGTCATCCGGCGAGAGCTCGATATCGACGGCTGCGGCATTGTCCTCCAGATAACGAATGCGTTTCGTGCCAGGAATCGGGACGATGTCATCGCCGCGAGCAAGCAGCCAGGCAAGCGCGACCTGGGCCGGCGACGCGCTCATGCGAGACGCAATGGTCCTGACCACATCGACGATCCGGCCGTTTGCCCGCCGGTTGCGTTCGGCAAAGCGCGGCAGTCCCGACCGGAAGTCGTCGCTGCCGAAAGTCGTGCCGGCGTCAAACGCTCCGGTCAGAAAGCCGCGCCCGAGCGGCGAATAGGCGACGAACCCTACGCCAAGCTCACGGCAAGCCGGCAGGACTGAATTTTCAACGTCGCGAGTCCAGAGCGAATACTCGGTCTGGAGGGCCGCAACAGGATGGACATTGCAAGCCTGGCGTAACGTGTCCGCGCTCACTTCGCTGAGACCGATATGGGCAATCTTGCCCTCGGCCTGCAGGTCGGCAAGGGTAGACATCACTTCCTCGATCGGGCGCCTGCGGTCGTATCTGTGCACGTAATAAAGATCGATCCGCTCGACGCCGAGACGATTGAGCGAGGCCTCGCAACATTGCCTGATATATGCCGGACTATTGTCGATTGACCGCGACGTCGGATTGCCATCACGGACAATTCCGAACTTCGTGGCAATGACGAGCCCCTCGCGGCCGTGCTCGCGGATGAACCGACCAAGCAACTCCTCGTTGTGGTGCGGGCCATACATATCCGCCGTGTCGAAAAATCGAATTCCGAGATCTGCTGCTCGGCACAACACACGCAGTGACTCGCCGTCGTCGCGCGGACCATAGAATTCGCTCATGCCCATGCACCCCAGACCCAGGGCCGAAACTTCGAGCTCGGGAATCAGTTGTCGTGATTTCATCTGAATGCGCTCCTTCACACTGTTTCGCGTATAATTGTTTTTCATAAACTTAGAAAACAGATAGACTCTTGGATAATTGATTTCCGAATTTGGAAAATATGGCCTTATGCCTCAGAAGATCAATTGGGACGACGCGCGCATATTCCTTGCCGTCGCAAGGCGCTCCTCGTTGACGGGAGCCGCCGAAGAGCTCGGCATCGGCATTGCGTCGGTCTCTCGAAAAATCGATCGATTGGAGTCGGCGCTAAGCCTTCCGCTATTCGTACGTCACCAGACCGGTTACCGATTGACCGATGAGGGCGAAGCGCTGCTTCCCCGAGCCGAGGCGCTTGAAGATGCCGCGGGAACCTTCGGCGCTTTGAAAGATCTGAAGTCCGAAGCAGCAGGACGAGTGCGTTTGGCAACAGCGGAAAATCTGGCCAATCCGATTATCATTCCGTCATTAGAGTCACTGCTGTCACGGCACCCGCGGCTGACTGTTGAAGTTGTGACAGATATTGCAACGGTCAATCTCCACCGCCGGGACGCCGACCTGGCCGTCCGCATGATCAGGCCTCAGCGCGGCAACGTGACGGTCCGCCGCATCGGGACTTTGGGTTACGGGCTCTACGGATCGCAGTCCTATGTCGCGGCGAGAACGCCGGATGCGGAAGCCGGCCGTTTCGATGATGACCGGTTTGTTGGCTGGTCGGATGCCCAGTCACATCTGCCGGCCGCGCAATGGATCGAGCGTACGCTGCGCGGTCGCGCTCCTGTTTTGACGACCACGACGCTCGCGGGACAGGTGAGTGCGGCGAAGGCCGGACTCGGCATGGCGGTGCTGCCGCATTTCCTTGCCCGCGACGCGGGTCTTGAGAACATTCCCGCAGAACTCGGCGTCGAGCAGGCGATCTGGCTTGTCATGCATTCCGACCTCGCCGCGTCGCGACGGGTGCGTGTAGTCGCTGACCATCTGGCGCAAGTGATCCGGGACAATAGATCACGCCTCGCAAGGCCAGCTTGATTGCCACTTGATTCCCCGCAACATCATGGAGACCATGCCGCGCCTGGACGAGCACCTGAAACGCACCAAGCTGAAGGCCGGCTAGCTCTCCAGAAACGCCACAATTGCGTCGTTGACCGGTGCCGGATTTGTAACCGGCGACATATGACCGCCGGCTGCCACCTCGACCAGGCCGATGTCCGGATTCTGCTTCACGATCAGATCGACCACCGTCCCTGCCGCCAGCGTCGTGTCGGCTGCGCGGATAATCTGTGTCGGCCAAGGCAGGGCCGCGTACTGGTCAAGCCGGGTCGTGGATTCGAATGCGCCCGGCCACTCGACCATGACCTTTGGCATCACCTTGGCTACCGCTTCGCGGCGTTCCGTTGGCATGGCGGTCCATGCTTCCGCGCCCATCCAGTACTCGATGAAACCCGCCGCCGAAGCCGTGAGGTCGCCGCGTTCCACCGCAGCGATCTGGCGATCCCGGACGGCGCATATTTCTTCGAATGCCGCCAGTTCGCCGGCTTCCCGCAGCAGGTGGAAGCAGACCGGCTCGATGAGTGTCAGGGATCGGAGCCGGTCCGGATCTTCAAAGGCAATCCTTGCGGCGATCAGCCCGCCGTAGGAATGGCCTACCAGATGGACAGGGTTCGCCGCTGCGGTCACAAGCTGACGGATGCGCGCGCAGTCGTCCTCGTATGACAAATGCGCGCCCGTTTCCGGTGTCCTGCCGTATCCGCCGAGATCAGGCGCATTGACGCTGTATCGCGGCGTCAGGAGCTCGGACAGCGTCCGCCACTGGCGGCCCGACGCGGCGCTGCTGTGGACCAGAACAACAGTCTCGGAATCTGCGCCGGGGTCTTGTGAATGAATCATCCCTCCGGCTCCCCTCACCGTGACTTCTGCCAGATGCGGTAGTCATCGATCGTGTCGATGTCGTCGCGTTCGCCGACATAGGCAACGGATGCGCCGCCGAGATTGGCGAGCGTGTCATCGAGTGTCGTCGGCGATGACCAGCGGACGTTACCGAAAATGCTTGCAACTGACGGGCAACGCTTCAGGCCGACCAGCCAATAGCCGCCGTCGGGCGACGGCCCGAACACGGCGTCCGAAGGCCCGAGCTTTGCAAATGCGCCTGCGATGTCGCGAGCGGCGATGTCCGGGATGTCGCTGCCGATTATAATGACCGGGCCCGGCGGCAGACCCTGCATGATCCTGTTCATGCGTACGCCAAGATCGCCCCGTCCCTGCCCCATGATAAGAGCACCGTGCGGCCATACCGGCGAGACGACCGCAGTGTCCGGTGACACCGCAAGGATGGTCTGCCAGCGCGGGTCGGCGCCAAGCCGCCTCACGGTGGACGTTGTCAGCGCCCGATAGAATCCGACGGTACGGCCCGCACCCAGATCGCGTGCCAGCCGGGTCTTGACCCCGCCCGCCTTCGGCTCCTTGACCATGATGACAAGGCGATTGGCGTAACCCGCGTTGGTGCGCGTCATCCGTAGAACCGCGTGATGACCCTTGGAGGAACCTTCAGATAGTACATGGCGAGGCACGTGAAGTTGCGCACGCTACGGCGGACAAATCCCTCGCGGCGATACCGTTCAGCGCTGGTCTCGGCGGAATGGCGCAGCGACCAGAGCCTGCCGCGTCCGATCCTCCGGATCATGTCGACATCTTCCATCAGCGGCATGGTGCCGAAGCCGCCGAGCCGGTCATAGAAGCGGCGTGATATCAAAAGTCCCTGGTCGCCGTAAGGCAGGGCGAAGAGAGCACAGCGCGTTGCGACAAATGCTTCGAGCACTCTCGCACCCAGTCCGCGGTCGTCAAGCGCGAATCGGAAACAGGCAGCCCGCTCGAAGTCGCCTTCGTGCGCAGCCCTGGTGATGAACGTTCCGACTTCGTCTTCCCAGCCATCTTCCAGAACCGTGTCAGCATGCAGGAACAAGAGCCATTCGCCCCGCGCCTCCGCAGCACCCGCGGCGAGTTGGCATCCCCTGCCGCACTCCGCAGTGATCAGCGTCGCGCCCGCAGCATCCGCTATCTCTCCGGTCGCATCTCCGGATCCTCCGTCTGCAATGATGACCTCCTTCACCAGGCCTTCGATTGCGCCGGGCACCAGTGCAGCGAGCGTTCGCGGCAGTGTAACGCCGGCGTTCAGGGTCGGAATGACGATGCTCAACATGGCGCGCACTATACAGAGACAGCCTTGCAGCACAATTGCGACGAAACACTAATTCGCGATATGTTCTTGTTTTGTTCTCATTCGTGCATTACCTTAATGTCATTATGGTAACGTCAATCAACATTTCGCACGGCGGCCAGAGCATCTTCGACCCGAGCGGCGAGCTCAAGGATGCCCGTATCGAAGCTGGGAGGAGGCGCGGCCGCAGCGCCCAGAGCAACAGGTCCGGACGGTTCGAGAAGTTCACGCGCGAGAATTTCGACGATGGTTGGGAGAGCCTCGGTCAGTTGGACGCGATCAAGACGACCGTATCCGAGGAAAAGCCCAAGAAAATCATCACGCGGAACACGTCTCCCGACCTTGGGTTTGACCGCTCGATAAACCCCTATCGCGGCTGCGAGCACGGCTGTGTGTACTGCTTCGCAAGGCCGACTCACGCCTATATGGGCCTTTCGCCGGGGCTCGATTTCGAATCACGTCTTTTCGCCAAGCCGAACGCTGCCGCGTTGCTGGAGCGGGAACTGAGTCATCCGGGCTACAGCCCGCAGAAGATAGCCATCGGGACGAATACGGATCCCTACCAGCCGATCGAGCGGGAACGGCGCATTACCCGTCAAATTCTTGAAGTTCTCGACCGCTTCAACCACCCCGTCGCGATCGTCACCAAATCAGCGCTGATTACCCGGGACCTGGACATTCTGGCGTCCATGGCCGAGCGCGGACTGGTCAAAGTGGCGCTCTCCATCACGACGCTCGACCGCAAGCTCGCGCGCACGATGGAACCGAGGGCCGCAACGCCGACCAAGCGGCTGGAAGCGCTGGAAATGCTCAGCGAAGCAGGTGTTCCGACAGCCGTCATGACGGCGCCGATCATCCCCGCGCTGAACGACAGCGAAATGGAGTCAATATTGAAGGCGGCATCGCAGGCAGGTGCCCGGGAAGCCGGCTATATTCTGCTGCGTCTTCCGCTCGAGGTGCGCGACATCTTCCGCGAGTGGCTCATGGAGCAACTGCCGGACCGCGCATCTCATGTGTTGTCCCTGATCCGCTCGGTGCGGAACGGCAAGGAGAACGACGCGACCTGGGGCCGTCGCATGACCGGCACAGGCCCGTATGCCTGGTCGATCGGCAGGCGTTTCGAGATTGCCGCGAAAAGGCTGGGCCTCAATACGGTGCGAAGCCCGCTGAAAACTGACCTTTTCAAGCGTCAGCCGCTGCCCGGCGAGCAATTGCAGCTTTTTTGCGATTTGCCGAAATAATCAGGGTTAACTTAGGCGTTCCTTAAAGATGTTGGCGTACGGGTCTCCCTAGTGTTTGGAGTCCTCGTATGCATATTGTCGTCGTCGAATCTTCGCGGACAATGATCCGGATTCTGTCCAGCATGCTGGAAGATGGCGGTGACCGGGTCACCGCGTTCACGGACGGCTTGCAGGCCTTCGAGTTCATCGAGAGTGATCCCAGCGTTGCCGTCGTCATGACCGGCCTCGAGATCGAGACCATGTCGGGGCTCGAGCTGTGCTGGGGTGCGCGGCTGCTCGCACAGGAAGGCAGGGCAATCTACGTCATCGCCATGTCCTCCAGCGAGGAACAGGGCAAACTCATCGAAGTGCTGGACAGCGGCGCAGACGAGTTCGTCCAGAAGCCGCCCGTCGAACGGGAACTCAAGGCGCGCCTGCGCGCCGCGCGGCGGCAGCTCTCAATGCAGCGGCAGTTGATCGAATTGGCCAACATCGATCCGCTTACCGGACTGCTCAACCGCCGTGCCTTCTTCCGCGAGGGCGAGCTCCTGGCCGCCGACACCGACAAGCACCCGTTCGCGGCGATCATGTTCGATATCGATCACTTCAAGGCGGTCAACGATACCTACGGCCA
This sequence comes from Hyphomicrobiales bacterium, assembly GCA_965198845.1. Taxonomy (GTDB): domain Bacteria; phylum Pseudomonadota; class Alphaproteobacteria; order Rhizobiales; family JAJFHC01; genus CBDAQD01. The sequence goes on along the minus strand of CBDAQD010000002.1, from coordinate 1,298,751 downwards.
CGACGTCGGAGACGAGGTGCTGCGCCGTATCGCCTCTCTGGCGAAAGATGAGGAATACATTAGCGGCCGGCTCGGCGGTGAAGAGTTCGCGATCCTTTTGCCGAAACATGACGAATGCGCGGCAACCAGACGGGCCGAGGAACTGCGCCGCAAGATTGAGTCCAACCGGTTCACTGCCGAGGAGTGCGTCATTCGCGTGACCAGCAGTTTCGGCGTCTGCCTCGGGCAACCCGGACGCCTGCTCGAAGACATTATCAAGAACGCGGATACGGCGCTTTACGAGGCGAAACACACAGGCCGCAACCGCATCGTGCGCAACAGCGACCTGCGCCGGGGTGACGCCCGCGGCTCGATTGCCGAAAAGTCGTCCGGGGAGCCGACGCCCGCATAAGCCGGCGCGCAGATCGATGCGTCCGGCGATTTCAGAATCCGAACGATGCCGCCTGTCCACGCTTTGTGGCATTGTGGCGCCGACATGAAGTCACGCGACACGATATTTGTCCGCCGGCGCCGGCTGTTGCGCGACATGCCGGACCTGATGCACCGCCTCGTCTACGCAGGCACAGGTGACTATCCGCAGGCCGACCGCTACGCACTGGTCGTCGCCAACATCATCGGCTACCTCGCCTGCATCTCGTCGCTGTCCTACGCGATGACCTATGCAATGCAGGACGCCTCGAAATTCGCGCCGCTGGTCTGGGGCAACATCATCGCTGCCATCGTCACGGCCTGCGTTCCGCTCGTCCATCGCTTCGGGCGGGTGGCCGGCGCCATGCTGCTGACCGCCGTGCTGTTCACGACAATCTTCTATTTCACGTCGCTGCTCGGTCGGACGTCGGGCATCCAGCTCAACTATGTCGGTGCGGCGGCTGTCGCCTTCGTCGTCATCGGCCTGAAGAGAATCTGGCTCGTGGCAACGGTCGTCGTGCTGGCCGCCGGCCTCCACCTCGCGGCGTGGTTCCTGTTTCCCGTCAGCCGCGTCGCGATCGAGGCAGAGCCCTGGTTCCTGAACCAGCTCTATTTCTTCTCGGCCATCTCGATCATGGGCATCATTAGCGTCGTCATCTATTACGCCTTCACGCTGGTGCGCGAGGCGCAGGCGCGCAGCGACGCGCTGCTGCTCAACATCATGCCGGCCGAGATCGCCGACCGGCTCAAGGCGAACCCGGACCGGACCATCGCCGACGCGCACGACCAGGCCACGATTCTGTTTGCTGACATGACCGGGTTCACGAAGCTCTCCGTGACGCTCGGCCCGCAACGCATCGTCGAGCTGCTCGACGAACTCTTCTCCGCTTTCGACGCCCTGGTCGCGGACCTCAGGGTCGAGAAGATCAAGACCATCGGCGACGCCTATATGGCGGTCGCCGGCGTGCCTTCCGCGCGCGACGACCATGCCCAGGCGATCGCCAGACTGGCCATCGGCATGGTGGCGGCAACGCACGAAATGGCGACGCGCAACCAGCTCGACATCAAGATCCGGGTCGGCATGGCAACCGGACCGGTACTTGCCGGGGTGATCGGTAAAACCAAGTTCGCCTACGACGTCTGGGGCGAGAACGTGAACCTCGCGGCGCGCTTGGAGTCGAACGGCATCCCGGGCGCGATTCTCGTCAACGACACCGCCCGCGCCTTGCTCGAGGACGAATTCATTCTCGAACCGCACCGGACCATCGACCTGAAGGGCATCGGACCGACCGAAACCTGGCGGCTGGAGGGGCACAAATAGGGCTGGTCTGATCGGACCAGATCGGGCATGGCATTTCAGATGCGAAAGGGAACCGATTCTCGCTCCAATGACCTGCCGGATTTTACGCTTGAAATGGCTGCATTCGAGGCGGGACACCAGGCCGTGGCGGGAATCGACGAGGCCGGCCGGGGTCCGTGGGCAGGGCCGGTCGTGGCCGCCGCCGTTGTGCTTGACCCGGGCAACATTCCCGACGGGCTCAACGACTCCAAGAAGCTCACCGCACAGGCCCGAGACGCGCTCTTCGACCAGATCTCGGCCTTGGCGCATGTCGGCGTCGGCATTGCCGATGTCGACCGGATCGACCGGGACAACATCCTTGCCGCCACCCTGTGGGCGATGCGGACCGCGCTCGACGATCTGTCATCGGCACCGGCTTACGCTCTCATCGACGGCAACCGGATGCCGGACCTGCCCTGCCCGGCCGAGACCGTGGTCAAGGGCGACGGCCGGTGCCTGTCCATCGCCGCCGCCTCGATCGTTGCCAAGACCACTCGTGACCGGGTCATGCGCAGCCTTTCCGAAGAATGCCCCGGCTACGGCTGGGAGCGGAACATGGGCTACGGCACCGCGGAGCACAGCGCCGCGATCGGCCGGCTCGGCGTGACACCGCACCACCGGCGGTCATTCCGTCCCATACGGCTGGCGCTTGGGCTGACTGACTGAGACTGCAGGTGACGCTGGAATCACCCGTTCGGGTGACCTAGGCTTTCGTCCTGCAAACTGCGGAAGGCCGAACGATGCGTATGATGTTCCTCGTCCTGTTCCTGATCTGCGCACCCGCGACCGCTTACGCAGATGCGAAGACCGAGGTCGACCTCGAGCTCGTCCTGCTGGTCGATGCCTCCAATTCCATCGACGAGGCGGAGACACGGTTCCAGCGTCAGGGTTATGCCGACGCCCTGATGCATCCGGAGGTCCAGGCCGCAATCGCCAAGGGTATTCTCGGCCGCATCGCAGTAACGTTCATGGAATGGGCCGACTTCGACAGCCAGGATGTGGTCGTGCCGTGGACCGTGATCGACAGTGCGGATACGGCCCGCGTCTTTCGTGACAAGCTGATGGCCGCACCGCGCACGACCTACGGCACCAACGCCATCGGCGAGGCCATCGCCGCAGGGCAGGCCCAGATCGCTGGTAACGACATCGAGGGCATCCGCCGAGTGATCGACTTCTCCGGCGACAGCGCCAACAACTGGAGCGGGAGGCCTATCGAAGATGCCCGCGCAAGTGCGCTTGCCGCAGGCACAGTGATCAACGGGCTGGCCATATTGTGCCTCGAGGCGAGGTGCAGCGGACGACCCGTCAGCTACGACCTGGAGGAGGCCTTCAAGACCCAGATCATCGGCGGGCCCGGCAGTTTCGTGGTCACGGTCGACAGCCGGAAACGGTTCGCCGAAGCGGTGCGGCAGAAACTTATCCTCGAGATCGCAGGACCGCCGGATTCCCTGCCGGAAAGACGCCAGGCAACACTCGAAAAACCGCAGGAATAACACCTCGTTAACCATAAAACGCGATCGCCCACCGTTCAGCGACCAGCCCTTTAAACTCCGTTTACCCTGGGGGTCCAATCATCGCCCCTCGATGAGTATTGCAGGGGAACGGTAAATGGGTGTCGCTCACAAACCGGACATTTCGGTTTTCGAGAACAGAATTCTGGTCGGCGATTGCATCGAGCAGATGAATACGCTGCCGGCGAAATCGGTCGATCTGATCTTCGCAGACCCGCCCTACAACCTGCAGCTCGACGGCGACCTGCTGCGCCCCAACAACACCAAGGTGGACGCGGTCGACGACCACTGGGATCAGTTCTCCAGTTTCGAAGCCTACGACCGGTTCACACGCGAATGGCTGGCGGCTGCGCGGCGCATCCTGAAGGACACCGGTTCGCTCTGGGTGATCGGGTCCTATCACAACATCTTCCGCGTCGGCACGGCGCTTCAGGATCTGGGCTTCTGGATTCTCAATGATGTCATCTGGCGCAAAACCAACCCCATGCCCAATTTCCGCGGGCGCCGGTTCACGAACGCGCACGAGACGATGATCTGGGCCGCACGCGGCGAAGGCCAGAAGGGCTACACCTTCAATTACGAAGCCATGAAGGCGCTGAATGAAGACATCCAGATGCGTTCCGACTGGCTGTTGCCGATCTGCAGCGGCGGAGAACGGCTGAAGGACCAGGACGGCGCCAAGACGCATCCGACCCAGAAGCCTGAATCCCTTCTGCACAGGGTCATCCTGTCATCGTCGAAGCCCAGCGATGTGGTGCTCGATCCGTTCTTCGGCACCGGCACGACCGGAGCGGTGGCCAAGCGGCTCGGGCGGCGCTGGATCGGGATCGACCGCGAGGATCACTACATTCAGGCGGCGCAGAAACGGATCGATGCCGTCGTTCCACTCGACAGCGAGACGCTTGAGGTCTCCAAGGGCAAGCGGCAGGAACCCCGGGTTCCCTTCGGCACGGTTGTCGAACGTGGTCTGCTGGAGCCGGGCACGATGCTTTACGACCCGGCACGGCGTCATGCGGCAAAGGTCCGTGCCGACGGCACCCTGGTCTGCGCCGACGCGACGGGGTCCATCCACAAGATCGGCGCACATGTCCAGGGCCTTGAAGCCTGCAACGGCTGGACCTTCTGGCACTTCCGCACCGACGGCAAGCTGAAGCCGATCGACCTGCTGCGCCAGCAGATCCGCTCCGAGATGCGCGCAGCCGGCTGACGCGACAGCCCTCTTAATTCGTTGCCGATCGGCGGTTAAACTGTGGACTATCGCTCCACGGAGAACTCTGCACGCCGAGACTGGACATGGACTCTGAAATCATCTCGCCCGGCGACGACGAATATGCCTTGCTTGACGAAAGGCTCGTTGCCTTCAATCAATCGAAGACCGACTGGGACGGCGGCGTTTTTGTCATTGTCCTGCGCAAGCCCAACGGCTCTATCGGCGGAGGTGCCCGGGGCGTCGTCCGCATGGGGGCGGTCGAGGTCCGCGCCTTGTGGCTGGACGACGACCTGAGAGGCCAGGGCCAGGGCGAGCGGATCATGCGCGATCTCGAGGCCGAGGCGCGCTCGCGCGGCGCAACGGCCGTCCTGCTCGACACCTACAGCTTCCAGGCCCGCACCTTCTACGAGCACCTCGGCTATACCAGCTTCGGGACCTTCGAATACCCCAATGGCATAAGCCGGACCTACCTGCAGAAGCAGATCTGAAATAGCCGGAGCGCGATTGAGCTGAAGGCTAACCGGCGGCCCGATGGTCCGAGCGGTATTCGGCTGGAGAGCAGCCATAAGCCTCGTGGAACGCACGGCTGAAATAGCTGCGGCTCGTATAACCCACATTGCGCGTGATCGTTTTGACCGGCATGTCCGTGGTGACCAATAACCGCGACGCGAGCTTCAGCCGGACCTCGCGCACGAAGTCGATCGGTCCCCGCCCGAAGGCTGCCTTGAAGTGTTCCGCAAACGCCGACCTGCTCATGGCCGCTGCGTCGGCAAGAGACTCGAGCGTATGTGCGTCATCCGGATGCTCGAAGATGGCACGGACCGCCGTCCAGAGACGGTCGTCCTGGGCCGCTGCCATCCAGGTGATCGCCGATGAGCCGGCATCCATATGTTCCCGGAGAATATGGATCATGCATTGCTGCATGAGAGCCCGGACCAGCGCACGCGCTCCCGGCTTCGGCGACGCCAGTTCATCCAGGATCTGCCCGAGCGCAAGACGAAGACTGTCGTGACCCGCCAGGTCCGTAATGAGCGGCTCGTGAAGATAGTCGAAGAGACCGTCGATTTCGCGATAGGTCGCCTTGATCTCCGCACAGGCGACAATGATGCCGTCAGCACCCTCCCCGGTCGACTTGAGGTCCCAGTCCGGCCCGATCGACGAGCAGCGCAGAGCCTCACACTCTGCGCCCGGCACCGCACTAAGGCGATGAGGCGTTGCGGCCGGCGCAATCACCACCGTCCCGGCATCAACGCGCAGGCCCGGCCATGCCGCAATATCGAACACGCCCGAGCCAGACAGCACATAGTGCAGCGTCGCCTGATCGCGGCTTCCCATGTCGAGCAAGCCGCCGCCGCGCACCTCGCACAGTGCGAACGGCGCCACGTCGACGGTCAGCCCGTCGAGCATCTGTTCGAACGTCAGCATGGTCAGATGATCCCAGTTCGCGGCTCACGGCGCAACGGCGCTGGACGATAGGGCACGCGTCTCAGACCAAACGACACGGCATGTTGCCTAGGCTGGTTTGCAATCAAGACCAGAAGGAGGAACAAACATGTCCTGCTGCTCACATCACGATCACGACAACTCCAAAGCCAGGGGTCAGACCCGCCGTTCGCTGCTGAAAACCGGCATCGGCGGTATGGCAGTGGCCGCCGTGGGTGCCATAGCCGGCGGCGCACGCGCCGCCGGAGACCCCTACGCCGATCCGGAGAAGGCCGCTCTCCCCAAGACGGATGTCCAGGTCGACCTTACGAATACAGCTCTGGTTGTGACCGATCCCCAGATCGACTTCCTCAGCCCCAAAGGCGTAACGTGGAAAGTGGTCGGCAAGAGCGTCCAGCATCACGGCACTGTCGAGAACATCGGACGCCTGTTCAAGGCGGCCAAGGATGTCGGCATGACGGTCGCCGTCTCGCCGCATTACTATTACCCGACCGACCATGGCTGGAAATTCGGCGGACCGCTCGAGAAGCTGATGCATGCGATCGGCATGTTCGACCGCAAGGGCTCGCTTACGGTTGAGGGCTTCGACGGATCCGGCGCGGACTTCATGCCGGAGTACAAGCCCTACATCAACGACGGCAAGACAATCATCGCCTCGCCGCACAAGGTCTACGGTCCCGAGGCCAATGACCTCAACCTGCAGCTCCGCAAGGCCGGTATCGACAGGATCATTCTGGCCGGCATGTCCGCCAACCTCTGTGTCCAGGCTCACATGCATGAGTTGCTCGAAATGGGCTACGAAGTCGCGGTGGTGCGTGATGCAACCGCGGCTGCCATGCTGCCGGAAGGTGACGGTTATCAGGCCGCTCTCATCAACTTCCGATACATGGCGAACGCACTTTGGACGACAGACGAGGCCGTCAAACGGATCATGGCAACAAAGGCCTGACGCGAGTTACGTCAGTTGCCGGTGGCGTGGGCAACAATCTTACGCATGACGCTTGGCAGGGCATTCCTGTCGAGACACTCGATCCCCACCCATCGGCAACGCCGCTCATCGGCGGCGGCGGTCAGCGACTGGGACCGGTCGACCCGGCTGATCCAGACCTCAAGCTCAAGATGAAAATGCGTAAAGGTGTGGCGCACGAGCCCTGCCTTGCGCGCCCATTGCGCCTCGACCGGGGCATGGACGGACGGATCGCCAGGAGGCAGGGATTTGTCCGTCCAGGGGGTTGAGGGAATTTCGGCCATACCGCCCAGCAGGCCCTTAGGCGGACGATCACGCAGCAACACGGTGCCGTCGGCCCGCTCGACCCAGAACGCAATACCCTGCCGCGTTGGCCTTTCCGCCTTGGGCCGTTTGTGCGGCAAGGTTTCGGCGATGCCGGCCAATCGGCCGTCACAGGAGTCCGACCAGGGACACAGCAGACAGTTGGCTTTCTTCGGCGCGCAGATGGTGGCGCCCAGGTCCATGACCGCCTGGGCATAGTCGCCCGGACGCAGTTCCGGCGTCAGCGACGCTGCCAATTCCCAAAGGGTTTTCTTACTGTCCGGCAGCGGCTCTTCCACGGCGAAGAGGCGGGACATGACGCGCTCGACGTTTCCGTCGACGACGACGGCCGGCCGGCCGAAGGCGATCGCGGCGATGGCTGCGGCTGTGTAGCGGCCGATCCCGGGCAGCGCCTGCAGGTCCTCTTCGGTATCCGGGAAAACGCCGCCATGGCGTTCGACGACCTCATTCGCACAACGGTGGAGGTTTCGCGCCCGCGCGTAATAACCAAGGCCGGCCCATGCGGTCAGCACCTCGTCCAATGGCGCGGCGGCCAAGTCGTGCACCGTCGGCCAGGAGACGAGGAAACGCTCGTAATAGGATTTGACGGCGGCGACCGTCGTCTGCTGCAGCATGATTTCGCTCAGCCAGACACGATAGGGATCGGCCCGTTCGCCCGGCGCTGCGCGCCACGGCAGAATCCGGTGGTGGCGGTCGTACCAGGCCAGAAGATCGTTTGAGAGTCGGGCGGCGTCTTTTGCCGTGTTTTCCATGTCGGGCTTGATCGCGGGTCAGTTACCGTTGCTTCGTTCCGGGGCGCAATCCTATAGTGGGCATCCGATTGCCACCAACGTACAAGGCGTCTTGATGGCGCAATCCACAACAAAGCGTCCGTTCAACGGCCCGTCCAGGATCTCCAGGCAGATGCCGGAGATTATGAAGAAGGCCTATGAGCGCTTCGGCTTCGCTTATGGCGACGTGCTGTCACGTTGGGAGCAGATCATCGGATCCGACCTCGCCGAATTCACCTCGCCGGAACGAGTACGCTGGCCACGCCGGCGCGATGGCGACGCCGCGAGCGGACGCAAGGCCGGCGGCACGCTGATCATCAGGGTCGACGGGCCCGTGGCGATTGAAGTTCAGCACTCGACTCCCCAGATCATGGAGCGGATCAACGGCTACTACGGGTACAGCGCCATTGTTGACATAAAGATCGTGCAAGGTCCTGTGCCCCGGCGGGAAAAGCGGCTTCCGGCCCCTGATCCCGAAATCGGGGCGGAAGACCAACAGGAGCTTGATGATTGCGTTGGCCCGATCACGGACCCGCGTCTCAAGGCCACATTGGCCATGCTGGGACGCAACATTAAGTTCGCGAAGAAGTGAGGTGAAACCCGCGTTTTGCTGGGTTATCCGTTGATGAGGCTTTGATTGTCGATTTCAAGCAAAGCCGTTATAGTTCCCCACAACATATTGTATATGCAGGTGTAATGTGAAACTAGATCGTCGAAATGTTACCATCGGCCTTGGCGCGGTTGCCACTGCCGGCTTAACCGCATCCGTCCTGGCCGGACCGGCATACGCGCAAAGCGTCAACGTCGACGAGCTCATGAAACCGGGTCCGCTCGGTGACAAGATCCTCGGCAGCAAGGACGCGCCGGTGACGATTATCGAGTACGCGTCGCTGACCTGCCCGCATTGTGCATCGTTTCACAAGGACACCCTGCCCGGCCTGAAAGAGAAATACGTCAAGACCGGCAAGGCCCGCATCATCATGCGGGAATTCCCGCTCGATCAGATCGCCTGGGCCGGTTTCATGGTCGCACGCTGCGCGGATGAGTCGAAGTATTTCAACCTTCTCGATGTGCTCTATCTGAAGCAGCAGACCTGGGCCTTTTCCCAGGACCCGGCAGGTGAGCTGTTCAAGATCGCCAAGCAGGCCGGCCTGACCAAGCAGCAGTTCGATGCCTGCCTGGGTAACGAAGAGGTCGCCAAGGGCGTAATTGCCGTGAAGGACCGTGGCGCCGACAAGTTCGGCGTGAGCTCGACCCCGACCTTTTTCATAAACGGCGAGATGCTGCGAGGGAACAGGTCGCTGGAAGAATTCGAAAAGCTGATGAAACCCCATCTGGGAAGCTGATCTTTCGCTTGCAAGCCGTTTGAGAATCGGTGCCTATCGTCTGTAGTTAAGTATCCCGTTGCCGTTTTTGACGTAACTTGAACTGCCGCTGACGCGCCATATGGATTTCAAACGCCTCCGCCTGTCGGGCTTCAAATCGTTCGTTGAACCAACCGAACTCGTGATCGAGAACGGGCTGACCGGCGTTGTCGGACCGAACGGCTGCGGTAAATCCAACCTTCTCGAAGCACTGCGCTGGGTGATGGGCGAAAGCTCATACAAGAACATGCGCGGCTCGGGCATGGACGATGTCATCTTTTCGGGCAGCGCCGGACGGCCGGGCCGCAATATGGCCGAAGTCACCGTGGTGCTGGACAATTCCCAGCGCACCGCACCCGCCGAGATCAACAACGCAGACACGCTGGAAGTCAGCCGGCGGATCGAACGCGAGGCCGGATCGGCCTACCGCATCAACGGCAAGGACGTGCGCGCCCGCGACGTGCAATTGCTCTTCGCCGACGCGTCGACCGGTGCCCGGTCGCCCGCCCTCGTCCGTCAGGGCCAGATCGGCGAGTTGATCAGCGCCAAGCCGCAATCGCGCCGGAAGATCCTCGAGGAAGCCGCAGGGATCACAGGGCTGCATACGCGCCGCCACGAGGCGGAACTGCGGCTCAAGGCGGCGGAAACCAACCTCACCCGGCTTGACGATGTGGTCGGACAGATTGAAGCGCAGCTTTCCCACCTCAAGCGCCAGGCCCGGCAGGCCAGCCGCTACAAGTCGATCTCCGGCGATATCCGCAAAGCCGAAGCGATCCAGCTTCATCTGCGCTGGACCGATGCGGCGGAAACAGTCACGTCCGAACAGACGGCGCTGAATGAAGTGACATCGGCACTGGGCGAGCATACCCGCGCCTCGTCCGAAGCGACCCGGGCCCAGGAAGAAGCCGCCGGCGTGCTGCCCAAGTTGCGCGACGAGGAAATCACGGCTGCCGCAATCGTCCAGCGGCTCAATGTCGAACGGGAATCGCTCGAAGCCGAGGAGTCCCGGGCCAAGACCCGCAAGGATGAGTTGGAACGCCGGCGCGACCAGATCGGCCAGGACCTGAACCGCGAACGCGAAGCCATTGCCGAGACGGGCAATATCCTCGGACGGCTTGACGCGGAAGAAAGCGAGCTCAATTCCGCGAGTGCAGGCGACGACCAGTTGCGCGGCGAAGCGGAAACGTCACTCAAGGCAGCCGAAGCGGCCCTGCGTGAGCAGGAAGCCGCAGCGGACGAGGCCTCGCAGGCCAGCGCATCGCTGCGGGCCAAGCGCGCCAGCCTTGAAAGCGCGGTTGCCGATCAGACCCGCCGGGTCGAGCGGCTTCAGTCTCAACTCGAAGCCATCGACCGGGATCTGGCCGAACTCGGTGTCGACAACGAAGCCGCTGCCGAGATCGCCAGACTGACGACCATGGTCGAGGAAACAACCGGCCTGCTCGCCGACGCCGAGGCCGCCATGGAAGCCGCCGAAGCCGCGGTCGGTGAAGCCCGGACGGCCGAACAGGACCGTCGCGGTGAACTCGATGACCTTGAGCGCGAGGCCCAGAAACTGTCGACGGAAGTTGGCACGCTTTCGAAACTGCTGAGTGTTGCCGACAGTGAGCTCTGGCCGCCGCTGATCGATAGCGTGACGGTCGAACCGGGTTACGAGACCGCGCTCGGCGCAGCGCTCGGTGACGATCTCGACGTGCCGACCGACGAAGCGGCGCCGATCCACTGGCAGGAACTGCCGCCGCTCGACGACGACACCCCCCTGCCCGATGGCGCCACGCCGCTGTCCGACGTGGTGAAGGCTCCGGCCGCACTCACGCGCCGGCTGCGCCAGATCGGCATTGTCGATGCTGCCCAGGGCAAAGCGCTGCAATCTGATCTCAAGCCCGGCCAGCGGCTGGTCTCTAAGGATGGTGACCTGTGGCGCTGGGACGGCCTCGTTGCCGCCGCCGATGCGCCGACCGCTGCGGCCCAGCGGCTCGCACAGCGCAACCGGCTGAGTGACCTCGAAGTCGAATCGAAAGACGCATCGGCAAAGGCGCAGGCCGCGCGCGATGCGTTCAATAGCGCGCGCGAAGCGACCAAAACCGCCGTTGCGCGCGAAGAAGAGCTGCGCAACGCCTGGCGCCAGGTCAACCGCAAGCTCGGCGAACTGCGTGACTCCCTGTCGAAGGCCGAGCGCGCCGCGAGCGAAGCGACCGCCCGGCACGCGGCGCTTAACGATTCCCGCACCCGGGTCGACGGCGATCTCTCCGAAACCCGCGAAGCGCTTGAGACGGCCGAGAAGGAACGCGGCGAGCTGCCGCCGGGCGACGAGATCGAGGCCACGCTGCAGGGCCTGCGCGAGCAGGTCTCCGAATGCCGCGCGACCTATTCGGACGCGCGTGCCCGCCATGACGGGCTCGCCCGCGAGATCGCCGCGCGCGCCGACCGGCTGGCCATGATCCGCGACGAGCGCGCCGCCTGGGCCGAGCGCACCAAGAACGCGGAAGGTCATATCGAGACACTCGAGGGCCGCTCCCGCGAAGCGGTTGAAGAACTTGAGGCGATGGCCGACCTGCCGGCGCAGTGGGAAGAGCGCCGCGGAAAACTGTTCTCCGCCCTGTCCGATGCCGAGGAGCGCCGTCAGCGTGCCGCCGACGCGCTGGCTGAAGCCGAAGCCAAACTCGCCGCCTGTGACGCCGCCGCACGCGAGGCGCAGAACGTCTTGTCGGAGATCCGCGAGAACCGTGCCCGCATCGAGGCCCGCCTCGAAGCCGCCCGCGAGCGGCTCGACGAGATGACCGCTCGCATCGACGAGGTGCTGCACTGCAAGCCGGAACAGGTGCTCGACCAGACCGGGCTCGACGACGCTGCCAAGCTGCCGGCGCTCGAGGATGTCGAACGCAAGCTTGAAAAACTGCGCGCCGAGCGCGAGCGCCTTGGCGGGGTCAACCTGCGCGCGGAGGAAGAAGCCGCGGAGCTTTCCGAACAGCTCGAGGGGCTGATCACCGAGCGCGACGACCTGATCAAGGCGATCCACCGTCTGCGCCAGGGTATCGCAAGCCTGAACAAGGAAGGCCGGGAACGGCTGCTGGCGGCGTTCGACACGGTGAACGAGAATTTCAGCCGCCTCTTCACGCATCTGTTCGGCGGCGGCAAGGCGGAGCTGCAGCTGACCGAATCGGACGACCCGCTCGAGGCAGGCCTTGAGATCATGGCGCGCCCGCCCGGCAAGCGCACCCAGGTCATGTCACTGCTTTCTGGCGGCGAGCAGGCGCTGACCGCCATGTCGCTGATCTTCGCGGTGTTCCTGACGAACCCGTCGCCGATCTGCGTGCTCGACGAGGTCGACGCCCCGCTCGACGACGCCAACGTGGAGCGGTTCTGCAACCTGCTTGACGAAATGACGCGCACGACCGACACCCGGTTCCTGGTCATCACCCACCACCCGTTCACCATGGCGCGCATGAACCGGCTGTTCGGCGTCACCATGGCCGAGCGCGGCGTGAGCCAGCTGGTCTCGGTCGACCTCGAGACGGCGGAGCAGATCCGCGAGGCGAGCTGACGGCCCCGCCCGCCATTTTTCCTCACATTTGGCCGCATCGCGGCGATAATTTTTCGGCCAGACATGAATATGGCGATGACAGCCTGCCGCACCTCATTTTTTATCAACAAAATCAAGAACTTATACCGTTAACGGCATCCTTGACACCCCATTTCCGCCGCACTATGGTGCGCGCGGCTAAAGCGGGGTTTGGCAAGCATGCCCGGCTGCGGCCGTTCGAGGCGCCGGGCGACAGGCGGCCGTGAAGGACCGTCATGGCGGCACCGGTTGGTTGCACGGGGTACGGCACAGCCGATTGGGCGACGCCGGACCGGACGCGGCCACAAGGGCGACAGAAGCCATGACAGACGGCATGGGCGACAAGCGTCAACCGGACACCTCGAAGACGAATGACGACTTCGACGCGCGTCTGCGCAAGGCACAGGCGACGAACGCGGAGAAGACCAGGACCGCCGCCGGGCCCCGCAAGGGCACGGCCCTCGGCATCGCCTTCCGGATCGCGACCGACCTTGTCGCGGCGATCGCGGTGGGCGCCGGGATCGGATGGGCTCTGGACCGGTGGCTCGACACCAAGCCCTGGTTCCTGCTGGTTTTCTTCCTGCTCGGCGCCGCGGCCGGCGTGATGAACGTCATCAGGGTGGCGAACGAAGCGGAACGGGCCGCGCGGGCCGAACGGGAAACCGGCAGCGCGAATGAGGCCCGGCCTAAGGAACCACCCGCAGAGGATTAGACGACGGCCCCGACACGGGCACGTCATTGTGGACAAGCATCCGACCGGCGCCCCGCCGGGAAACATCAGCGGGGACAACGGTCAACAGAGGGGACAGGCCATTGGCTGCAGAACAGAGCGGAAGCGGGCTCCAGCTCGATCCGATGCATCAGTTCGAGATTGTCCGTCTGGTGCCGATCAAGCTCGGCGGACTGGACGCCTCCTTCACGAATTCGAGCCTGTGGATGGTGATCGCCGTGGCGGTGGTCTCAGCTCTCCTGCTGCTGGGCTCCAAGAAGCTGGTCCCGGGCCGGCTGCAGTCCATCGGCGAGCTGGCCTACGAGTTCATCTCCAACATGGTGCGCGATACCATGGGCGAGCAGGGCCGCAAGTTCTTCCCGTTCATCTTCACGCTGTTCATGTTCGTGCTGGCGTCGAACATGTTGGGCATGGTGCCCTACTCGTTCACGGTCACCAGCCACATCGTCATCACCATGGCGCTGGCGCTCACCGTGTTCCTCGGCGCCACGGTCTACGGTTTCGCCAAACACGGCGCGGGATACCTGAAGCTGTTCGCGCCCGACGGGGTGCCGCCGGTCATGCTGCCGCTGCTGGTCGTGATCGAGGTGATCTCGTACCTGTCGCGCCCGATCAGCCTGTCGGTGCGTCTGTTCGCCAACATGATGGCCGGCCACACCATGCTGAAAGTGTTCGCCGCCTTCGTGGTCGCGCTCGGCTGGGCCGGCGTCGTGCCGCTCGCGGTCATGGTCGCCTTCACCGGCCTTGAGGTGCTGATCGCGTTCCTGCAGGCCTTCGTGTTCGCCATCCTGTCGTGCATGTACATCAACGACGCGCTTCACCCGCATCACTAAGGAACATCGGCGCTCGGCCCACCGGCCGGGCACTTTTCATTCACCACGCAACATCAAGCAATTCTGGGATCTGAAAAGGAGAAATCATCATGGAAGCAGATGCAGCAAAGCTCATCGGCGCAGGTATCGCAGCGGTCGCCATGGCCGGTGCCGGTGTCGGTATCGGTAACATCTTCGGCAGCTACCTGCAGGGCGCGCTCCGCAACCCGGCCGCCGCCGACAGCCAGCGCACCAACCTGTTCATCGGCTTCGCGCTCGCCGAAGCAACCGGCCTGTTCGGCCTGCTGATCAGCTTCATCCTGCTGTTTGGCGTCTAAGACTTGATCGGTTGACCGCCCGGTTCCCGGACGGTCGATCCCGTTACCTGGCCTTCCCGCTCCCCCTCCCAACCACCCCGAGGGTACCCTTATGGGTGGTTGGGAGGGGGAGCGGGAAGGTCGAGTCCCCAAAGGCGCAAGCCTTTGGATATGACCGAGGATAGCAATCATGCCTCAACTCGTAGCCGAAGACTGGGCGCCACAGCTCATCTGGCTGGTGATCACCTTTGTCGGGCTCTACCTGATCATGGCGCGCGTGGCCCTGCCGCGCATCGGCACGATCATCGAGCAGCGGCGCGACCGGATCGCCCACGACCTGGACCAGGCCGCGCGGCTGAAGGAGCAGACGGAGAACGCCATCGCGGCCTACGAGACCGCGCTGGCCGAGGCCCGCGCCAAGGCCCACGGAATCGCCCAGGAGACGCGGGACAAGCTGTCCGCCGAGACCGAGCGGCAGCGCGTGGCGCTCGAGGAGCAGCTGGCCGAGAAGACGGCCGAAGCCGAGGCCCGCATCAACGAGACCAAGGAGGCCGCCATGGCCCAGGTCAAGGATGTCGCGGCCGACACGGCGGACGCCATCGTCAACCAGCTTCTGGGCGCAGGCGCCGACAAGGCCAAGGTCGACGCCGCCGTCGCCAAGGCGCTTGGCAACTAGAGGGCGGAGGAGAGAGACATGTTATCCGATCCATCATTCTGGACCGCGGTCGCGTTCTTCGCCTTCATCGGCCTCGTCATCTACATGAAGGCACCGGGCATGGTGGCCAAGGCGCTCGACGATCGGGCCGACGCGATCAAGAACGAGCTCGAGGAGGCCCAGCGCCTGCGCGAGGAAGCCCAGGCCATGCTGGCAGAGTATCAGCGCAAGCAGCGCGACGCCGAGAAGGAAGCCCAGGACATCATCGCCCAGGCCAAGGATGAGGCCGAGGCGCTGGCCGCGGAGTCGAAGGCGAAGCTTGAGGATATGCTTGCCCGGCGCACGAAGCTGGCCGAGGACAAGATCGCCCAGGCCGAGGTCCAGGCGCTCAAGGACGTGCGCGCGGCCGCGGCCGACGTGGCCGTCGCCGCCGCCCAGACGCTGATCGCCGAGCAGGCGACCGGCGACGTCGCCGAAGGGCTGATCGACCAGAGCATCGAGGAACTCAAGACCAAGCTCAACTGAGTGTATTGAGACGGTGGTTCACGAGATCACCTGAGCGTCCCCTGACCAACAAGAGACGCCAGCTTAAACCTCCAGGAAGGCCCGGCCCGTGATACGGCCGGGCTTTTATTTTTTGGTGGTTCCAAAAAAGCCAATTTCTTCAAGAATCCCGTTTTCCATAGTTCAAATGATTCATCCAATCTAAATTCTTGGCTCAAGTAGTTTTTTATTGCTAATTTTACTGGGGTAGTTTCGAGACTCTCAGTGAGAAATTGTGCCAATCGCTGCCGCATACAATCCAAAGCATGCGCTAAATGCGGTTTGCCCGTATTTCACGATGTTCCCGGTCGAGTTCCCGCTTAGGGCGTTTAGGAATGTGCCGAAAGCGAAGCGGATCGTTGATCCATTTTGCGGTAGGGGCACAACTCTTTACGCTGCTCGCGCAACAGGCCGCAAGTCATTTGGAATTGACTGTTCTGCGGTAGCTGTTGCCATATCTCGGGCAAAACTTGCAATAGCTAAAGAAGCGGATGTGCTTGAACTCGCACGATCTCTCATCGACAGCGGTCAGGTTGCAACACGTCCAGATGGGGAGTTTTGGTCAAGGGCATATCAAGCAGATGTTCTGCAAGCCATTTGTCGCATCAGGAAAGGACTCATTGACGACGGCGATTCACAAGAAGCAACCATCCTGCGCGCGGTTATGATGGGTATTCTTCATGGCCCAACTACGAAAGTTGGAAGTTATCTTTCTAATCAGATGCAGCGCACTTTCGCACCGAAGCCAAGTTACGCTGTTGAGTATTGGTCGGAGCGCGGACTCCAACCGCCTGCGGTTGACGTATACGCTGCAATCGAAAGGAAGGTTCGGAACGTTTTTAGAACCACGGCATTCGACCGTCTCGACTCCCAACTTGGTGAAGTTGTGCAGGGCGACAGCAGCGATAGTGACTCTTGGGCCAAATGTGACTTCAAGATCGATATGGTTGTGACATCTCCCCCATACTATGGGATGCGAACATATGTCCCCGATCAATGGCTGAGGAATTGGTTCGTAGGAGGCCCCCCAAATGTCGATTACAACAGCAACGGGCGTATCCCAAGTTCATCGCCAGATGAATTCGCAAGCGGACTCGGTGACGTCTGGGACAATATGGCGGTTCGTGCCGGTGAAAGGCTAGATATGTTCATAAGATTTGGTTCGCTTCCATCGAGAAAAATTGAGGCCCGAGAACTGCTTGATTTATCATTTGAACTATCTGAAAACTCTTGGAAACGCGTTTACACACAATCGGCCGCCACAGCCAATAGCGGCCGACGCCAAGCAAACCAAATGCGTCATGTTGCTGATCCAGAGTCGGAGTTCGATATGCATGTACGGCTGAAATAATGCGGATAGGAATCAACAGCGGAACGGATTATTTGGTTAGTTGCCTTTTTTTCGTACCCATGTTTTTTCACTAGGGGCTTTGTAGGTTTCCCAGACTACATCTTGGCTTCCTCCAAGAATTTCCTCCAATGCGCGGGGAACGAGGACATACGCAAAATCTTCGCGATCATCAATATGCTCTGGAATTCCTTCCAATAGTGCCAATTGAAATCCAAACCACGGCATACCATTCGCGGAGTTCAATTTTGACATGGTTCTTTCGTCAGCCCGAACATGTTCTATTGCCTGAGCTTCAATTGTCTTCTTGAAATCGACAACTGGCTCCTGGTCGCCGACGCCATCTGCAACATCAGATGCTGAAGTCAGGGTTCCTTGATCCGGGAATGACGCATCCTGCTGCAATGACACAGCAAATGTACTCGCTGCATCGTTATTGTATTTTTTGTCGATCATCTGATACCGATTTTCAAATGATGCGACGCGCAAACTGATCGGATATGGCTTCCCTCCGACCGAGCTCCAAAATACGCCTTGTCCTGGGATTGGTTCATTAAGAAGCGAGCTGAGCAAATCATCGCTAAAATGCGCATTTGCGCGCCTCAGAGAAGATAAATCAGCTGCCGATAGCAAATGGAAAATGAACCAATTGTCGCCCTGACTGAGAATTTCTACAGGTATACTCCCGGGTTGCTGGGTGATAAGCAAAGCGCCCAAGTCGTATTTCCTTCCCTCTTTCACCCAACTGATATAGGGCTCGGAGGCCGGTGCGTTTTCATTTAGAACAGATTGCGCTTCTTCAACGACCGCAATGGTTGGGATCGTCTTCGGGTCTGCGGCGGTGAATTCTTGCTGATTGCGATCGAAAATCCGCCGCAGTATTAGGCCGGACAAGATGAGCGATTGGCCACCACGCAATTGTGAAACATCAATGACACAAAGCTTGCCCTGAGACAGGGCAAGCATTAAGCGGTCCATGAGTTGGCTGCTTCGATCGTGAAGCAGTCTTACAATTGTGGTCATGTTGCCACGTGCAGCCAACGCCTCGGCTTCCTGTCGCTGCGGTTCGAGGTCCAAGAGGCGACAAACTTCATTGAGATCGGTCGAATTACCGTTTTGATCTATGAGGTCCACCAACTGTTCCCAACGTCGCGACGGGAGGCCCTTTAGCTTTCTGACATTCTGCTGATCTTGCCTTTCAGGACCTAAAGCAATCCCGATAACGTCACTTGGCCGAAGACGCCGAATATCGAGCTTGATTCCTCCTGCAACAAATGACTGATAGAACTGGCTGGGACTGCTCCGATCCGTAAATACTACGAGTTTGTCCTCGAGGTGCGGAACGTCGCACAAGCCCGGACGTCCCTTATCATCTGGCCAAAAGTATTCTCCATCAGGATCGAAAATCACTGTGCCTACTGGAACCTCCCGACCTCCACGTTTCGTAACAGTCGGCGTTTCTTGATAGAGTTCCGAGAAGAGAAGTTTATTCAGATTTGACTTACCAAAACCGGCGCGCGCGAATATGAAACTTCTGCGCGATACGAGCTTATCGATTTCGAAAACAACCTGGACTTCAGGCTGGAGCATTTGCATCCAGTCTTCGTATTCCTGGTCGCTCGTACCGTAATAGATGTACTCGCCAAACGCGAGATGCCCAATAGGTGCTCCGTCGAGATTGTGACCTGAAATTTCTCTGAGCACCTCATCTGACGGAAAGGAAACCTTACTGCCCACGTGCGGCAATCGGCGGTGTGACGGCACAAATGTGAGAGCATTTCCGTTGCGGCGAATAACACCGAGCACACGGATATTGACCTTGTATTTCAGGTATTGCTCTCGCAAATCTTCTGGAATTGGCCGTTCTTCTCGAACCGCTCGAATGTTGAACTCCTCTCCCGAGCCTATTGCAAGTTTGCCCTCCGACGAAAATGAAGCAATTCGCCCCATGACTGCTTCGTCAGGTGTTTCAAGCTGTACAAGTACGAATTGCCCATGCATTGGGATGTTCTGAAAATCATTCCTGTAGGGCAAGACGAGATCGGCATGAAATTCAAGCCCTCCTTGCTGAAAGCCTCGGAAAATCCCGACCACCTTTTCCCGCGGAAATAATTCGATCCCACTCATGATTCTTCCTATCCGTATCTACCCTTTGCGGGATCAGAATCTTGTAGCTGAAACTCGTCGAGCGCCGAGGTTTGGGGACCCAAACTGTTCCTCACGCCCTCGAATATGAAGTCTTGCAGAATGTCGAAATCGAAATCGACCAAAGCCGCGTTTTCGTGCGCCTTTTGAAGGCATCTTGGATAGTGAGGCACAGGAAATCCGTTGATAGCGTCAGCCAGCATCGACCCAAGAATTGTTTGTGCCTCGCTTGTTTGTGACTGAAATATGTCGACCGGCCAAATTGCGTCTTTAGAACGTGTGCCGAATTTCACCAGGAACATTTTTCCGCCGACAAACTTGTTTGCTTCACCTCCCTGATCCGCTTCATCATCGCCGCGCGCAAACTCTGACCAAACATATGCTCGCTGTTCGATCTCTCGCGGCACTTCTGCATAGGCTGGATAATCAACCTGCAACACACCTTCCAAAGCCATGGCAAGTCGATACCGGATCAGGACCTTGCTGTGCTTTGCCACCCCTGCGAGATAGACCTTTCTTCGACTTTTTTTTAATTGGTCGTCAATTCGCGCCTTCATTCCCTGACGCAACTTGGCGAATAGATCTCCAGCAAAGACCTTGCTCCTTAAAAGCCCGTCACAGACGATCAGTGTATCTGTTCCAAAGTCTTTCTTGAGGAGCGCGAACAACGTCGCCCATTCCACCAACTCCCGATAGACCTGCACCCAGCTCGGCGAAACAGGTGCGCCGTCTTCGTTTGGCCGAATCATATGGGAAAGTTCGGGCAGCGTGCGGACGCCAAGAAACTGCATCATCTCTCCAAGAGCGCTCGTGGGTGCTCCGGAGATTTCGAAATGTCGCCCTAGGAGTTGGTCAACGGGAGTTGTTGGAGAAACCGCTTCAAGGCAATACTCATTGTTACTTGAATCGACGACCCTAATCAGCTGAACCAAGAATGGATCGAACTGAAGCTGATTGTTGCCGCCGTCAGTGCCAACGAGCGATATCGAAGTTGTTGCTCGCGCTTGTATCTGCCTGACCGATGATCTAAGCGCTCGAATCTCATTTCTGAGTGCATCTAAAACAGACTTGTCAGCGCCGATGCACTGCGCAATCGCTTCTTTCAAATCTGCTTGGCTCTTAGGGTCGAGCATAGAATTGCCTTTGAAGCACCATTCATAGAATGGACTCTTCGAATCCCGCAGAACCAAACTTAAACGCAGTAATAGTGCTTAGATTCGGCGATAATTCAACTGAAGATTCAATGGTTGCGTGACCCATCCATTTGGCAAAATAAATACGCCAAATGCCAAGTACATTCACAATTTAGCAGATCTAATTGGGGCTAATTGACTCGATATTAGAATCGGAATGTATTCCTAAATTCTCCAAGAATTTGTCAAATTGGATACCCTGTCAACAAACGTGTTCTTCGCTTCAAAAAGCACCTCCGTTCCACATTCACACCCCAACAGGGCCGCTTTTGCGTGAGATTCTCAGAGACGTGCCCGAATAACCCGGCACTCCAAACCACTCACAGACGAGAAGCGGCAATGGCGAACAGGATCACCTCCCGGGTCGCCCAGGAAATCGTCTCCCATGAAGCGATCGTGCGCGAGGCCTACCGGGACAGTGTCAATGTCTGGACCTGGAGCGTGGGCATCACCAATTCCTCCGGCCACAGGGTCTTCCCCCGCTACAAGGACAATCCGCAGACGGTGCGCCGCTGTCTGGAAGTGTTCCTGTGGGTGCTGGACCGGAAATACAAGCCGGCGGTGGACGCGGCGTTCGCCGGCCATCCGCTTGACGAAGAACAGTTCGCGGCGGCCCTTTCGTTTCACTACAACACCGGCGGCATCCGCCGGGCGACCTGGGTGCGGAAGTGGAAGGAAGGCGACGTGGACGGCGCACGCCGGACCTTCATGAACTGGCGCAGGCCGCCCGAAATCATCCCCAGACGGGAGAAGGAGCGCGACCTGTTCTTCTTCGGCGAATGGTCGAATAACGGCCGGGCCCTAGTGATCCCCGTGCGCAAGCCCTCGTACAAGCCGAACTTCGGCGGGGCGGAGTCGGAGGATATCAGCGCGGTGCTGGACGAGCTGTTAGGCGGGGGAAGTTGAGCGGCGCTATGGAGACGGCAACCGCGGACCAATTTCCGGCGTCATCGTCTGCTCCGGAACTCCAGGCATTCCACCGCAGCCAGGTCATGTTTCCGGCACCAATCCGGTACAAGATTTGTTCTCGCTGGAGGCGGCTCTGACGCAACCGGGCTCGCTGTGCCCGGCCACTCGTCCTTCACCGGCACCTGAAATGGACCGGTGTTGCCGGATCTCCGGGTCGTAGAGCGTCGAGCCTTTCGGAACTTGCGTGTATTCCTTTTTGGCTTGAGCCCCGCCTGCTGCACCGATCTGTCGGTCTTCGCATCTCGTGCCGGTCGCTGGTCCCGGTCGAGCAAGGACGACTCGTCCTTGAGAGTTTGAGCGTGTTCGACTTCGGCCAGCTGTGGCTTATTGGATTCGCCGGATGATGTCGCGAAAAACAGGAAGAGCCCGGCAATGACCGCGCCGATGGTGGTCAGGACGAATGCCGGAATCGTCGCCCCCGGCAGTCCGATGTTCCGGCCAAATTTTTTCAGCTTACCGACCAAAACGCGCAGACGCGGTGTCGGGCGCACTGCTGCCTTGCGTGCCTGGTGCGCCAATTTAACGTTTTCGTGCTCTCTACTCCCACCATCCATAATACTTTACATATAAAGTAAAATAATTGGATATGTCTTGTATAAAAACGACACTTTTTCGCCCAGAATCAGCGGAAAACTCATAAACACAGATAATACTTGCTATAAATCGGCATAGAATCCAGTAGTTCTGCGCCTTTGAACACTCTCGAAAATGAATAACACCAAACGGCACCTTTCAGTACGACGCTTGTTACCTAAAACACTGATTTATTTGTCAATTCAATTACGCCCAAATAGCAACACCGCTTGTACACCCCCCGTACCGGAGAGCTTCGGAGCCCGGTCGGCCGCTCAAAATCCGCGATCACCAGGATTTATCCCGGCTTCACCGTGACTCGTGCCGGAATCCGAGTCGCCTAAGGGCACCGGAAGTGCAGCTCAGGTTTCTGGCCGCGCCTCCATTGCCAGAGCGAATCGTCGTTTCGCAGGGCCACGCTGCCGCTGCGGTCCGCAGCCGCTGCAACCACATCATCCAGGATCATTTCCGGATCGAGGCCGATGTCACGTCCCCAGTGCCACAGTGAGCCGTCGCGCCGGACCGCCAGGCTGTGGCTGGACCCCGTCGCAATCGCAACGGCATCCCGGAATATCGGACCCCATGACACCGCCTTGTCGCCGATGCCGTGGCGCCCGAGCGGGCCGTAAATGTTGCCGCCGGTCCCCATGACGGTGCCGTCCCGCTTCAGCAGAATGGCATGGCCGGTATGCGCCCTGACGGCGACGGCATCGCTCGCAACGGGCACGAACTCTTCGGAAGACTTCAGCTTGCCGTCACCATACTGCCCGCGATGGGCAAGCCCCCTGACGAAAACGGTGCCGTCGCCGGTTATGAAATAGTTCGCGCTGTCGCCGATGCTGGCGGCCACCGCAGACCTGCCGACCGTTACGGGCCGGACCAGTTCGCCCTCCTTGAACCAGCTCTCCGGGCGGGCCAGATAGACGAGCGTTCCGTCGGGACGCGCGGCAAACACGCCCGTGCGGCCGGCGGCGAACCAGGCGACCCCATCGAGGATTTCGCGCGCCCTGTCCGGCGCTTCGTCCCACGCGAGCAGCTTTCCGGACGTGGTCAGCGCATAGGCCGCATCACGGCCGACACCGACCTGTATCACGCCCTTTGCCAGCGCGCGCGGGCGGTCCCTTCCGCGCCACCGATAGGCCGTTTCGCCGCAGACCAGCATCTTGAGATCGTAGTATGCCGCCAGGCGCGGCGACGTGCTGTCGGCCCGCCCCGATGCCGGACCCAGAAGCAGCAACAGGGCGGCGACCGTCGCGCCGGTGAGTGTCAATCGCGTTGGCGTCATGTCAAGGCGGCCCGGTTGCGTGAAAACACCAAGGATATAGCACGGCCGGACCGCGGTGAGGATAAACGGGCTCCGGATCAGGCCTGTGCCCGCGGAGGCGGATACGCGAGCATGACACTGCGAGGCGGGATATTCCCAAGCGTTTCCCGGCCTCCGAGCCGGGACCCATTGGCCGTTGCTGCGGATTGCGGAGAGGATAAATGGGCCCCGGGTCAAGCCCGGGGAACGCGGAGGTGGGCACCTCAGCGGACGCCCGCAGCGTTTACTGAAAAAGCGGACGGGCTGCCGCGACCGCAACGGTCGCGCACACGGCGGTGATGAGGACCATGACAATGGAGAGGACGAAGTCGTCGCGGGCGTAAGCCGACATGGCCGAGGCGCTCGCGATCGCGCCGGCGGCGGCAGCGAGGATCAGGACCATGATGCGGATCGTCTTTTTCACTTGTCGCTCGACATGTTGCGGGATTGCGTGACCGTCCGTGGCGCGCAGTGTTTCAGGCGGTCAATCCGTGGTCAAGGCGCGGCAATGACTGCTCCGGACCTGCGGGCGCATACGGCGGGGATATCTTTCCGCGTTTCCCGGCCTCCGAGCCGGGACCCATTTACATCCTCGACATTCCGCAGCAACGGCCAATGGACCCCGGATCAAGTCCGGGGAACGCCGAGGGAGATTTTCCGAAAGACACCCTGCCTTGTCATCCCCGCGCAGGCGGGGATCCAGAGCCATACGGAACAACGTGTGCCTGTCGCACTGGATTCCCGCCTGCGCGGGAATGACGGTGGAAGTGACTGCACGTCCGGGATGATCAACGCCAGACCCCGGATTTATCATCCGGGGTCTGGCTGGTTGATCATTCAGCCGCCTCGGCCGGCGCCTCGGGCGTCCAGCGCAGGACCGGCGAGCGGGCAGCCCCCGTCTCGTCGAGGCGGCGGCGCGGGGCGAAGTACGGCGCGCCGGTGAAGCGGTCGGTCTCGCCTTCGCTGGCCGAACGGCACAGGTCGCGCATGGTGTCGATGAAGAGGTCGAGGCTCGCCTTCGACTCCGACTCCGTCGGCTCGATCAGCATGGCGCCGTGGACCACGAGCGGGAAGTACATGGTCATCGGGTGATATCCCTCGTCGATCATCGCCTTGGCGAAGTCGAGCGTCGAGACCTCCGTGTCCTTCAGGAACGTGTCGTCGAACAGGACCTCGTGCATACACGGGCGGTTGCCGTAAGGCAGGCTCATGACGTCGGCGAGCCGCGCGCGCACGTAGTTGGCGTTGAGCACCGCGTCCTCCGCCGCCTGGCGCAGGCCGTCCGACCCGTGGCTCATCATGTAGGCAAGCGCGCGGACGAACATGCCCATCTGGCCGTGGAAGGCGGTCATGCGGCCGAAGCTCTGATCGGACCGCTCGTCGCGGCGGGTCTCGACCAGGTCGAAGTCATCGTCGCCGCCGTCCCCTTCCCCGTGCACCACGAAGGGCAGCGGGGCGAAGGGGGCGAGCGCTTCCGACAGCACCACGGGACCGGCACCCGGCCCGCCGCCGCCGTGGGGCGTCGAGAAGGTCTTGTGCAGGTTGATGTGCATGGCGTCGACGCCGAGGTCGCCCGGGCGCACCCGGCCCATGATGGCGTTGAGGTTGGCGCCGTCGCAGTAGAAGAAGGCGCCCGCCTCGTGCAGGGCATCGGCGATCTCGCGCACGTCGCGCTCGAACAGGCCGCAGGTGTTGGGGTTGGTCAGCATGATCGCCGCGACCTGGTCGTCGAGGCGCTCCTTCACCGCCGCCGGGTCGACCGTGCCGTCGTCGCGGGCCGGCACCGCCACCACCTTGTAGCCGAGCAGGGCCGCCGTCGCCGGGTTGGTGCCGTGGGCCGATTCCGGAACCAGCACGACGGAGCGCCTGTCGCCGCGGGCGGTGAGGGCGGCGCGGATCGCCATCATGCCGCAGAGCTCGCCGTGGGCGCCCGCCTTGGGCGACATGGCGACCGCCGGCATGCCGGTGATCACCTTCAGCCAGTGGGCGAGCCGGTCGATCAGCTCCAGCGCGCCCTGCACGGTCTTGACCGGCTGGAGCGGATGGATGTCGCCGAAGCCCGGCAGCCGCGCCATCTTCTCGTTGAGCCGCGGGTTGTGCTTCATGGTGCAGGAGCCGAGCGGATAGAGTCCGGAATCGATGGCGTAGTTCTTCTGGGAGAGCCGCACGTAATGGCGCATGGTCTCGGGCTCGGAGAGGCCCGGCAGTCCGATTTCCTGCTTGCGCTCCATGCCGCCGAGACGCGGGGCGAAACCTTCCGCCTCGTCGATGTCGACGCCGCTCGTCTCCGTGGTGCCGATCTCGAAGATGAGCGGCTCCTCGATCTGGAGGCCCTTGTTGCCGGTGAAGGTCTGGCGGTCGGAACCACCACCGCCCTCGCCTTGCGGCGTCGACGGTCTGCCCTGACGGTTCATGCTCATGACAGCACCTCCTTGAGTGCGGCCGCGTAGGCCGCGCGGTCGGCATCGGTGTTGATCTCGGTCGAGGCGACGACGATCAGGTTCTCAAGCGCATCGACGCCCGGGTCGAGCCGGGCGGCCGGGATGCCGCCGAGCACGCCCTTGTCGGCGAGCGCATCGATCACCTCCGTGCCGGATTTCGGAAGCTTTAGCGTGAACTCGTTGAAGAAGCTCTCGGTCAAGAGCTCGACGCCGGGGACGGCGCTCAGCAGGTCCGCGAGCTTCACGGCATTGGCGTGGTTGACCATGGCGAGCTTCCGCAAACCCGCCTCTCCCAGCAGCGAAAGATGGATGGTGAAGGCGAGACAGCAGAGGCCTGAATTGGTGCAGATGTTGCTCGTCGCCTTCTCGCGGCGGATGTGCTGCTCGCGGGTCGAAAGGGTGAGCACGTAGCCGCGCTTGCCCTCCTCGTCCACGGTCTCGCCGCACAGGCGGCCCGGCATCTGGCGGACGTATTTCTGCCGCGTGGCGAACAGGCCCACATAAGGCCCGCCGAAGTTGAGGCCGTTGCCGATCGACTGGCCCTCGCCAACCACGATATCGGCCCCCATGGCGCCGGGCGGCGTGACCGCGCCCAGTGACACAACCTCCGGGAACACGGCGATCAGCAGCGCACCGTTCTCGTGCGCGGCCTCGGCGATCTTGGTCAGGTCCGTGAGCGAGCCAAAGAAGCTCGGCGTCTGGACCACGACGCAGGATGTCTCGCCGTCGATATGGGGAATGATGTCCTCGGCACCCGCCGGGTCGTGGCCGAGCGCGATGACCTCGTCGCCGATGAACCGCGACTGGTTCTCGATCACCTGGCGGTACTGGGGGTGCAGCCCCCCGGAGAGAACGGCCTTATGGCGCCGGGTCACCCGGTGGGCCATAAGCACCGCTTCCCCAGCCCCGGTCGAGGCGTCGTACATGGATGCGTTGGCGACATCCATTCCGGTCAGCAGGGCGACCTGCGTCTGGAATTCGAACAGGTACTGCAGCGTGCCTTGCGTCACCTCCGGCTGGTAGGGCGTATAGGAGGTGAGGAACTCGGAGCGCTGGATCAGGTGGTCGACGGTTGAGGGCACGTGGTGGCGGTAGGCGCCGCCGCCGACAAAGAAGGGCGCGGAGCCTGCGGCCACGTTCTTCGCCGCCATGGCGGAGAGCGCACGCTCGACCTCGAGCTCTGAGGCGCGCTTCGGCAGGTCGACATGGCCGTCGAGCTGGGCCGCGGCCGGCACGTCGGCGAACAGGTCGTCCACCGAGCCGACACCGATCGTCCCGAGCATCGCCTGGCGATCCTCGGGGGTCAGGGGAAGATAACGCATGATTACTCCAGTCCGGCCACGTAGGCCTTGTAGGCTTCCTCGTTCATGAGGGACTCAAGCTCGGACGCGTCCGACACCTTGAGCTTGAAGAACCAGCCCGCGCCCTGCGCGTCGCGGTTGACACCGGCCGGGTCGCCGTCGAGATCGCCGTTGACCTCGACCACCTCGCCGCCGACGGGCGCGTAGATCTCGCTTGCCGCCTTGACCGACTCGACGACCGCCGCCTCGTCGCCCTTGGCGAGCGTCTTGCCGACGTCCGGCAGCTCGACGAAGACCACGTCGCCCAGCTGCTCCTGGGCGTAGGTCGAAATGCCGACCGTCACCACGTCGCCCTCGAGACGGGCATATTCATGTTCTTCCGTATAATGAGTGCTCATGATCAGTCTCCCTTGCTGATGGTCATGATTGTGCGCCTCATTCGGCGCGTGTTGAAGCCTGTGCTGTGGATAAATTTCATGCCTTGGCCCTGTAGTAGCGTTGGGGCACGAAGGGCATGTCGGCGACATGGGCGGGCTTGGCTGTCCCGCGCTGGATCAGGTCGACCTCCGTGCCGGTGGCGGCGTGGGCCGCGTCGACGTAGCCCATGGCGACGGGGCCGTCATGGGTCGGGCCGAATCCGCCGCTGGTGATGGTGCCGATGAGCGTGCCGTCCTTGGCACGGATCTCCGTGCCCTCGCGGGCGGGCGCCTTGGACTCCGGCTGGATACCGACGCGCAGGCGCGGCGCCCCGTCGCGGAGCTGGGCCTGAACGACGTCAGCACCGGGGAAACCGCCTTCCTCGCGGCGGCGCTTCGAGATCGACCAGACCAGGTTGGCCTCGACCGGGGTCGTCGTCGTGTCGATATCGTTGCCGTATAGGCAGAGGCCCGCCTCGAGGCGGAGTGAGTCACGCGCGCCGAGGCCGATGAGCTCGACTTCATCGTGTGACAGAAGGGTGCGGGCGAAGGCATCCGCGTCAGCCGCGGGAACCGAAATCTCGTAACCGTCCTCGCCGGTATAACCGCAGCGGCTGACGATGAGGGCAAGCCCGTCGTGCGCGATCTCGCGGGCGGACATGAAGGGCATGGTCGCGACCTCCGGGATCAGGCGGGCGAGAACGTCTGCCGCCTGCGGCCCCTGGAGTGCCAGCAATGCGCGGCCGTCCTCGCGGGTGAAGCTCACCGTTTCGCCGGCGAGCCGTTCGATAATGCCGAAGTCCTGCTCCTTGCAGGCGGCGTTGACGACGATGAAGAGCGCCTCGCTTTCGGCACCCGCCGGTCCCTCGCGCGGAGGCATTTTCGTAATCATGAGATCGTCGAGGATGCCACCCTCATCGTTGGTGAGCTGGGTATAGCGGATACGGCCTTCCTTAAGGCCGGCGATCTCGCCGGGCACGAGGGTCTCGACGTTCGTCGCGACATCAGCGCCGATCAGCCAGGCCTGGCCCATATGCGAGACGTCGAACAGGCCAGCGGCCTCACGGGTGTGCTTGTGCTCGCCGAGCACGCCCAGGTCGTAGCGCACGGGCATCTCGTAACCCGCGAACGGCACCATGCGGGCGCCGTGCTCGAGGTGAAGGGCATGGAGCGGCGTGCGGAGCAACGGCTCGCTCTGAATTTCTGCTGCTGCGGTCATTTCCGGTTCCTGCGCGTTTCAAGTGCAGACGGACGATCCATCCGACTGCACCCCCCTCTGTCGCAGAAACCTGAGAGATTTCCCCTGACCTGCGCACCACGCGCGGGCGGGTTACCCCCTTCGGTGAGTCCCGGACGCAAAACGCGCCGTCGGAACTGCTTTCCAGAGTGTCATCACCACGCGGTCCGTTTGCCTGAGAGTTTCCGGGGTGGTTGCTCCTTCGGCGCCGGCAGGGCCGGTCTCTCCCGCGAGGGTCTCGTGTCTGTGCGGGACATAATGTCCCGATAACGGGCCCATATAGGCGCGCTTCCCGGCGCGCGTCAAGAAAAGTGTGCCGACCGGGCTTCGCGGCACCTTGACACCGGGCGGGTGCATACCTCTATTACACATCAGTATTCGTTCGGCTTTTGCGGAAAACAGATGACCGGAACAGTGTCGAAACCTCTCAAAATTTTGATGTGCGAGCCGCGCGGCTTCTGCGCCGGCGTCGACCGCGCGATCCAGATCGTGGAGCTGGCGCTCAAGAAATACGGCGCGCCGGTCTACGTGCGCCACGAGATCGTGCACAACCGCTACGTGGTCGAGGACCTCAAGTCCAAGGGCGCCATCTTCGTCGAGGAGCTGGACGAGATTCCGGACGGCGACGCGCCGGTTATCTTCTCCGCTCACGGGGTGCCGAAATCGGTGCCGGCGGACGCCGAGAACCGAAACATGTTCTATCTCGATGCTACCTGCCCGCTGGTCTCGAAGGTGCACATGGAGGCTGAGCGGCATCACGAGCGTGGGCTCGAGATCGTGCTGATCGGCCACAAGGGCCACCCGGAGGTGATCGGCACCATGGGCCAGCTGCCGGACGGCGCGGTCAGCCTGATCGAGACGGCCGCCGACGCGCAAAGCTTCAGCCCCCGCGACCCGGAGCGGCTCGCCTATATCACCCAGACCACGCTTTCGGTCGACGACACCCGCGCGATCGTCGAGATCCTGCAGGACCGCTTCCCGGCCATCGTCGGCCCGCACAAGGAAGACATCTGCTACGCCACCACCAACCGGCAGGAGGCGGTCAAGGCAATCGCCGAGCGCTGCGACGCGCTGATGGTGGTGGGCGCGCCCAACAGCTCGAATTCGCAGCGCCTGGTCGAGGTCGCCGAGCGGGCCGGCTGCCCCGATGCGCTGCTGGTCCAGCGGGCGAGCGAGATCGACTGGGAGCGGCTGGGAGACATCGCCACGC
The DNA here is from genome assembly GCA_965198845.1 of Hyphomicrobiales bacterium. GTDB lineage: Bacteria > Pseudomonadota > Alphaproteobacteria > Rhizobiales > JAJFHC01 > CBDAQD01. The sequence goes on along the minus strand of CBDAQD010000002.1, from coordinate 1,268,663 downwards.
TCGGCATCACCGCCGGGGCGTCGGCGCCCGAGATCCTGGTCGAGGAGATCGTCGACGCCATGAGCGAACGGTTCGACGTCACGGTCGAGCTGGTCAAGACGGCGGACGAAGGCGTCTCATTCAAACTGCCCCGCGAATTGCGGGTCGCGGCGGCCGAATAGCCCCGTGGCGGTCTACACCGAAGTCGCCGACGACGAGCTCGCCGGCTTTATCGGCCGCTACGATGTAGGCGAACTGTTGTCGTACAAGGGCATCGCCGAGGGCGTCGAGAATTCCAACTATCTTGTGCACACGTCGGGCGGGTATTTCATCCTGACGCTCTATGAAAAACGCGTCGATCCGGCCGATCTTCCGTTCTTTCTGGGCCTCATGGACCATCTGGCGGCGAAGGACCTGCCCTGCCCCACCCCGGTGCGCTTCCGCGACGGCGGCAATCTGGGCGAGCTTGCCGGACGGCCAGCCGCCCTCATCACATTCCGCGACGGCATGTGGATCCGCCGGCCGCAGGTGGTGCATTGCGGCGAGCTCGGCGCGGCGCTGGCGGCCATGCACAAGGCGGGCCTCGACTTCGAGGGCACGCGCCGCAACTCACTCGCTTGTGCAGACTGGCCGGGCCTGTTTGCGCAATGCCGCGAGCATGCAGACGACGTCTATCCGGGTCTGGCGGGCGAATTGGAAAGCGCCCTCGATCATCTGACCGCCAACTGGCCCGACGACCTGCCGCAGGGTGTCATCCATGCGGATCTCTTCCCCGACAACGTGTTCTTCATCGGCGACAGGCTGTCGGGCATCATCGATTTCTATTTCGCCTGCACCGAGGCGATCGCCTACGACATCGCGATCTGCCTCAACGCCTGGTGCTTCGAGATCGACGGCTCGTTCAACATCACTAAGGCGCGCGTCATGCTGGCGGCCTACGGCAAGGTCCGGCCGCTGAGCGAGCCCGAGATCGAGGCCCTGCCCCTGCTGGCGCAAGGCTCGGCCATGCGCTTCCTGCTGACCCGGCTCTATGACTGGGTCAACACGCCGGCCGACGCGCTCGTCAAGCGCAAGGACCCGCTCGAATACCTCAAGAAACTGCGCTTCCACGGCAGTGTGGTGAGCGCCTCGGAGTACGGGATAGACACGTGAGCAAAAAGGCGGCGGGCGGATCCCCGGTCGAGATCTACACGGACGGGGCGTGCTCCGGCAATCCGGGCCCCGGCGGCTGGGGCGCGATCCTGATCTGGGGCGAGAAGCAGAAGGAAATGAAGGGCGGCGCGCGGGAGACAACCAACAACCGCATGGAGCTGACCGCCGCGATCCGCGCGCTCGAGGCGCTCAACCGGCCGTGCACGATCGACCTGCACACGGACTCGGTTTATGTCCGCGACGGCATCACCAAGTGGATCAAGGGCTGGAAGAAGAACGGCTGGAAGACAGCGGCGAAAAAGCCGGTCAAGAATGTCGACCTGTGGCAGGACCTCGAAGCTGCGCTCGAACGCCACGACGTCACCTGGCACTGGGTCAAGGGCCACGCCGGTCACCCGCTCAACGAACGCGCCGACGAGCTGGCGCGGGAAGGCATGGGGGAGCTCAGAGGGTAGGTCTCGGTAGCAAGCTGTCTCGCGCAGCCGTGGCCGCATAAATGCCAATCGTAGAACCTTGAGATGATCGGGCCTTCGCGCTCCCTTCCCTGCCGAATTGTTCGTGTACCTACGCGTTTTCGCCCGTTGGCTGCGAGGAATCAGGGAAAGCCAGATACTTGCGTCTCGTGGAGATGTGGTCGGCCAGATACTTTGCGTCGTGCCAGACCCCCCAGATGAACGAGGACGACCGATTGGACAACCAGGGCAGGCCAAGGAAATAGATCCCGGGCTCAGCCGAGACGCCGCGCTGATGTTTCGGCCGGCCGTCATCGTCAAAGGCGGCGACATTTAACCAGCTGAAATCGAGCGAAAAGCCTGTTGCCCAAATGATCGTGTTTACGCCGGCCTCCGCCAGGTCAAGCTCGAGGACCGGATCGGTCACACAGTCCGGGTCGGCGGGAATCCTCCGGGCTTCGGGCTCTTCCGGCAGATCGACACCGTTGCGCGCGATGTAGGCGTCGGCTTCGTCAAGCATCGAGAGGTAATTGGCGTCCCCCATCGCGATGTTGTCTGCAAGGTCCGGCGCGAAATGCATCACGCCATCTCTGAATGTCTGCGTCATTCCGACGAGCGCCATTCCCCGCTCAGCGAGGCGGCGGAAATCGACCGTATGGCCGCCATGAGCGCCACTCACCGAGATCGTTACATGGGCCGTGGCCGGGTCGAGCGTCGCGACATCCCACTTTCCAAGAACCCCCAGCCACCAGCAGAAGTCGCGCCCGCGATAGCCGCGCGGGGGGCGGTCATGGGGACCGACGGAAAGGTAGACCTGTCTTCCCGAACGCATGAGTTCGTCGGCGATCTGTACGCCCGAAGACCCTGCCCCGACAACGAGAACCGCCCCGTCGGGCAACTGACCAGGATTGCGGTAGGCGATCGAATGAAGCTGCATCAGCCCGGGATTTTCGGGAACGACAGGCGGGACGAGAGGCCGCTGGAATGGTCCGGTGGCAGCGACCACATTACTTGCCTCGATCACGCCTTCGGTTGTCTCGACTCGAAAGCCGGGCCTGCCAGCGTGCTTCCGTACGTCCCTGACCTCCACGCCGCAGCGTATCGGGGCAGCGATCTTTTGGGCATAAGCCACGAAATAGTCCGCGACACTTTCCTTGGAGGCAAACGCATCGGGATCGATGTCGGAGAATTCCATGCCCGGAAAGCGATCATGCCAGGCCGGACCATTGGCGACCAGAGAGTCCCATCTCCTCGAACGCCAGCTCTCGGCTATCCGATCCCGTTCCAGAACGAGGTGAGGCACACCGCAAGAGCTCAGGTGTTCGCTCATCGCCAGACCGGCCTGACCTCCGCCGACCACAAGCGTATCTACCTTTTCAATTCCCACTTTCGGATTCCATCCTTCGCGTCCCTCCGTGTCACCGGATGATCAGAGAATCCGCATCAGGCATACTGTAGAAGCCATCAGATCTCCGCTCTCGGAACGCCAGACGCAAACTCATTCATCAAGACTTGCGGCCGACTTCGAATCTTACCTCATCTATTCAGCCGCTTCCGCCGTTGCCTTGTGCTTTGCCTGCTGATCGAAGAAGGAGGCTGTTGTCGGCTTTTGCGGCAGTTCGATTTCATAAGGTATCGAGCGTACCCGATTGGTCCTTTCACCGCGCACAATCCTGCCCTCAAATTCCGTCGGCATCGGATTGGAGGAATAGGGAATGGCATCTTCGGCGGAGTAAACACAGATAAGTAGTGTCCGCGGCATCTTCGACAGGTTCGGCGCCGAGCCATGAAGCAGCCGGGTGTGCATGAGACACACAGCTCCGGCAGGGCCGGTACACTTCACGGCCCTGGACTGGCTGTCTTCAGCGACTTCATCGGCGACCGCGCCGGTGAAGACGCCGTCGTGCCAAAGCCCGTGAATTGCGCCCTTGTGGGAACCGGCAACGACTTCGAGCGGCCCGTTTTCATCCGTGACCTCATCGACCATCAGCAGAGCGGTGATCACGTCGTCGTTGGAATGCGGGGTAAAGGGAAAGTCCTGATGCCACTTCACCGCCGTTGCTCCACCGGGCAGCTTTGAATTGATCTTGGAGTGATGGAACTTCACGTTCGGGCCGATCAGGTCCGCCACACAATTGGTCATGCGGCTTGACGCCATCGCCTCGTAACACGCCTGAGACACCTCGACCGGGGCATTGACCCGCCGCAAACCAGCCTTTTCGGCGGTATGACCAGGCTCGAGGTCGAAGCGCGGGCGGCCGTCGATCGTCTCGCCATAACTTTCTTCATGACTCCGGCTTTCTTCAACCCAATTCGCAAAGTCGGACTTCATGCCATTCAGAATGCGCTCATCCACGACGCTCTCCACGACGAGATATCCGTCGCGCCAAAATCGATCTTTCTGCTCCTGGGATAGTCCGGCCATGTTCGAATCCTCCTAGATCTTTCGGATCAGTTCGCGTGCGCCGGGCTGGACCGGCACGGCCAACATAGATCGATTGAAACGTCATGAAAAATTTGTTTATTCTTTCTTTTAGGAAGGAAAAATATGGTTCGATTCACACTGAAGCAGTGCCGGTACTTCCTTTCTGTCGCTGATCATGGAGGCATCGCGCAGGCCGCGCGCGCATTGAATATCTCCCAACCCGCCATCGCTCAGGCGCTCGACAAGCTGGAGGCCACGTACGGATTCCGTTTGTTGGAGAGACTTCACGCCCGCGGCGTTGAACTCACGCCGGAGGGACGCGCATTTTCGCAACTGGCCCAGGCACTCGTTGATGATGCCGAGCGCGTCGAACGTCGAGCCCAGGCCATTGCGGACCAGCTGGCCGGCCTCATTCGCTTCGGCTGCTTCCACACCGTGGCTCCATTCTATCTGGCCCGGCTGATCAAATCGTATGGCAAGGAGGCGCCGGATGTTGAGATAAGGCCGTTCGAGCTCACACAAGACCAGATTATGAACGATGTTGTTTCGGGAAAACTCGACCTGGCACTGACCTACGACATGGGCCTAGACCGCAGCCAGCTGGACTGGCGTGCCGCCACGCGTTTGACGCCGGTTGTCATCCTGAATGCCGACCACGCGCTTGCGTCTCAGAAATCCATCTCCCTGGCCAGACTCGCGAACGAACCATTCGTCATGTTCGACGGTCCCTTCAGCCGCGACTATTTCGAGTCGATACTGAACGCTGCCGATATTTCCCCACCGATCGCGCTGAACGCGAACTCCATGGAGTCCGTTCGCTGTGCAGTCGGGAGCGGTCTGGGTTTTTCACTTAGTGTCATGCGCCCGAAGCATTCTCAAACCTACGATGGCGGAACCATCGTCTCCGTGCCGATCTCGGAGAAAATCGGACCGATTGAATTGGGGATCGCATCCAAAAAGGGAGTTGAGCCGTCGGGGTTGCTTCTCCAGTTCACTGAGTTTTGCCAAGCGCACATTGGAATGACGATTGATTAGTGCCGACGAGCTGGCGCGGCAGAGGGAGGGGAAGTTGAGGGCCCGGTAACGACCGGTCAAACTTCGGCGAACCTTGATTGACCGGGATCGATACTGATCTCTGATCGCGATCCACGCCACCGCAATCAGCGCATTCGGCCAAAACCCCCGGTCGCCCGATCCGAGCACACCGGAAACGCAATCCCTCATTCATTGCCTGAGGGGTCCGCCGACACCATATTCATTGGCTGACGCCACTTACGACCGGATTGAGCAGATGACCGTAGAACGCATACTTCTCGAAAAAGGCCGAGGTGCCGCTTCCGTATCGCCGGGCGCGTCGATCGCGGACGTCATCGAAGCCCTGGAGTCGAATGATGTGGGTGCGGTTGTCGTGAGCCGGGATGGCAGCCACGTGGACGGCATCATTTCCGAACGCGATATTGTCAGGGCCCTCAGACGCCAAGGCACCAAAATCCTGGACCAGGCGGTGGAAAACCTCATGACGCGGGACGTGATCACCTGTACCGCGGGGGACCGGGTCGCAAGCGTGATGGCGATCATGAATTCGAAAGGCATTCGGCATGTGCCGGTCGTGGACGACGGCAACCTCGCCGGTATGGTCAGCATTCGCGACATCGTTGCCCTGCGTCTGGCCGAAGTGCAGTCCGAAGCCGATGCCATGAGGCTCTATATCGCGGGCAGTTGACGCCGCAGTTCCAAACTCCTTCAAGCGTTGTCCTCCGGACACAGGCCCGGAGGCATGTCGCGCCATCGTTGCGACCGGACATTGGTCGCCGCCGCGGACTGTGATATGCACGGTCATGGGCCGCAATCGGGGGATTCTGCGCGCCTGAGGGGACAGAACTGCTGGGAGGGGGGTCCCGTGAAACGCATTAGTCCGATCCTGTTTGTGCTCGCCGTCTCGGCGGGCAGCCCGTCGCTTGCGAAAGTCCAGAACGGCGGCAATGACGCACTGTTCCTGAGCTGTTCGGAGCAACACCGCAAGGCCGGTGCCCTCGACGCGGATCTGAAGCAATCGGAAATCCAGGCCAAACCCACCATGGCGAAACTGAGGACGCTGCGCTCCGCGTTGAAGCGGGAAGAAGCCGAAGCCAGCCGTCTGCAAAAGATCGCCGACATCATGCGCAACAGCGACAGCGTGCAGGCGAAGTACAGGCGGGCCGTCAGGCGCTACAACGCGGCGCTCAAGAGCTACAAGCGGCATCGGGCACATGTCGACAGAATGCACGACGCCTACGAACGGCGGAAGCGCGCGCGCAACTCCATCATGCGCCGGGCGAACGCCAAGTGCGGCGGCACCTGGAACTCGGCGATCCTTGACCGGTACTGCAGGTCCGGCGACCGCAAGCACAGGACGTTCTGCTCGACGTTCAAGAGTTTCAGTCAGGCCCAGAAACCGCGAAAGAAAAAGACCGTTGCGGCTGCCAACGCAGCACCGCGCAAGCGGACACCCCGTGTGCGGGACCAAGTTTACTGCCGGGGCAGTGATCCGGACCGCAGGATCCGCAGTTGCGGCCGCCTGATCGCGTCAGGAGCGCTCCGGGCCAACAAACTGGCGGATGCGCATTTCAACCGGGGCAACGCCTTTGCCCAGAAAGGCCATTTCGACCTCGCCATTGCCGACTACGACCGGACCCTTGCGCTGAACCCGAAGCACAAGCAGGTCCGCCTCAACCGGAATGCCGCACTCCTCCAAAAAAGAAGGCGCACGCAGCCGGCCCAACCTAAGACGGCCGCGCGGCACACGGCCGCAAAGCCCAGGGCCGCTGCCCGCGCGCCCGTGTCGGACTGCGACCGGCAGGCGGCACATCAGGACGACTCCAACCGGGTGGCAGCCGCCGTCAGCTTCAAGCAGATCAACGGGAACCGCGCCGTGCGCGCCTGCAAGGCCGCGATCAAGGCCCACCCGAATGAAGGGCGTTTCCACGCCTATCTGTCACGGGCCTACGGTGCCATCGGCGACCACGAGCTTTCCATGTACCACGCCCGCCGGTCGGCCGAGGCCGGCTACCCGTTCGGCTTCCACTATGTCTACATCCACTATGCCAACGCCATGGGCGTGAAGAAGGATCTTGCGAAGCAGTTCAAGTGGAGCAAGGCGGCAGCCGAAAGGCGTCTGCCCGTCGGTATGCACAATCTGGCCTATGCCTACCGGAAGGGTGAAGGCACGCGCAAGAACCTGCGCAAGGCCGAGCGATGGTTCCGCATGGCGATCCTTGGCGGTTATGACAAGGCGCACTGGCAACTGGGGCTCGTCTATGAGGAAGGGATCGCCGGAAAGCCGGATCTCAAGCGCGCCGAGTATCACTATGAGATCGCCGTCCGGAAGGGCATAAAGCAGGCTAGGAAGGCCCTGGCTCGGGTCAGGGCGAAGCAGAGCTGACGTCTGCCTTCGCGCCCCGCCGGTGCGAATTTGCTGTCCCGATCAGCAAGAAGGCTGCAGCCACGCCTTCAGATAGGGGACCAGCCTTTCCTCGATCGACCGGGCATCGTGGAGCGCGCAGAACCTGACGGCCATGGCCTGGAGCATGAAGGCCTGGACACCCTCCGCCTTGAGTTCGTCCGATATGTCGGCGCGGAACCGCGCCTTTGACAGCCAGCGTGCCAATATCTCGACCTGCCGCCTGAACGTTGCCGCGATCGGGCCGACTTCCTCGATGGCCGCCGCGCCTGAGTAGCGCACGATCAGGTCAAACACGTAACGCTCACAGGTCATGAATTCGCACAACGGCATGAGCGCCCGGACCATCTGCTGGATCGAACGCGGTGCCGGCTGCGCATCCAGTTCGTCCAGAAAGACGTCGATGCGACCGCCGATGATGATGTCCATCAGCGCGTCCTTGTCGCTGAAATGCGCAAAGAAGGTGCCCTTGGCCGTGCCGGCCCGCAGCACGACCTCCTCGACCCGCAGCGCTTCGAACCCGCTCTCGCCGATAATCTCCTCGGCCGCCGCAAGCAGCCGCGCCCGGGTCTCCAGTGTCCGCTTCTGAACCGGTCTTGCCATGACTGCTTTTCACAAAAATCGTGACCGCGGTCAACTTTTTTATTGACCATGGTCATTTTCATTCCTAAATAATTGACCACGGTCAATTTTGGAGCGAAACATGACATCGAAACGCATCTACATCCTGAACGGGCACCCGGCGGAGGCCTCCTTGAACAGGACCCTGGCGGAGGCCTATGCCGATGCCGCGAGAAAAGCGGGGCACGAGGTGAGGCTCACGCACCTTCACGATATTTCCTTCGATCCGGACTACGAGTTTGGCGGTTATGAACGCCACAAACCTCTCGAAGCCGGGCTCGAAAAGGTGCTGGAGGACATTGAATGGAGCCAGCACGTCGTCCTGACCACGCCGATGTGGTGGGGCGGATTGCCGGCGAAGCTGAAGGGCCTGTTCGACCGAGCGCTGCTTCCCGGGCGGACATACGATACCCGCAAGACCGACTGGATGGGCATGCCCTCGCCCATGCTGTCCGGACGCACGGGCCGGGTCTTCATGACATCTGATACGCCCGGCTGGTTCATGCGGTGGGTCTATCACAATGCCATGCTGCGGCAGCTCAAGGATCAGATCCTGGGATTTGTCGGCATCAAACCCGCGCGCATCACGCACTTTTCGGGCGCCAGTCACCCGAAACCGGGCGCGGTCGAGCGCTGGAAAGCTGAAGTTGAACGATACGGAGCGATTGCGGCCTGACCATCGGGTCAGCGCCCCGGCCTGTTGCGATCGAATGCCGCCGGGCGCTATGCTGGAAAACACTCACACGCATGAGCAATGGCCAGATACGGATCACACCATGCGTTACCAGCTCGAGCTCGATATTGAACTGCCGCGGGAGCGGGTCGTCGAACTGTTCCTCGACCCGGAGAGCCTCCACCAGTGGCAGCCGGACCTCGTCAGTTTCGAGCCGCTCGGCGATGGCGATCCGCGGGACGTCGGTGCGAAGTCGCGGCAGATTCACAAGATGGGCGGACGCGAGATCGAGATTCTGGAGACCATCACCGTTCGCGACGATCCCGAGAAGTTTGCCGCGACCTATGAGGCGGACAAGGTCTGGAACCTCGTCGAGAACCAGTTTCTCGATGACGGCGGTCAGAGGACCCGGTGGATTCTCGACTCGGAATTCAAATGTTCCGGTTTCACCAAACTCCTGGCCCTCCTGATGCCCGGCATGTTCAGGAAGCAGACACTGACGTTCATGAAACGGTTCAAGGAATTCGCTGAAAACCAGAACCCCTGATAGTGGGTCACACCTGGTCGGCAAAAGCCGCATTGAAACGGGCCGTACTGTGACATCAGCTACCGTTCTTCTTCTTCGTGCCGGTGCTACTGTTAAGTCCCATTCGTCGCAAACCCGACGAGCGCCGACAAACCGTGCAACGAATTCGTTCGAGGAAATCCAGGCTTGACCAAGTCAGACTTCGCTAAAGCGGTTGATGCCATCCAGAAGGAGTTGCGTCCTCACCTCAGAGAGGCTGGTTTCAGGGTGAGGGGTAGAACATTCAATCGGACTACTGAGGGTCAGCTCATTCAGGTCATAAACCTGCAGATGGGGCAACATGATCCTCCCGCCACAACATACCATCTAGGCCTTCGGGAAAACCTCCATGGTCTGTTCACCATCAATTTGGGCGTCTACGTCCCTGAAGTTGCAAGGTTACACATGTGTTCCGAGGCAGGAAGTTGGGTGCAGGACTATCACTGTTGCGTCCGCTCGCGACTCGCTGAAGCTTGTGGCGAGACAGACGACATATGGTGGCACGCGCGCCAAGACGATGATGTGCTCGCCAGCATACTTGGCCGATTGCAGGAGGGAGGCCTGCCGTTCCTGGAACGGTTCTCGACCCGGGATAAGATCCTGACCGAATGGAAAGATCGGCGGGAGAATCTGAGCATGGGCGATCCGCCAAAGATCGTATGCGCAATCATACTGTTCGAACGCGGTGAAAAGCGGCAGGCCGGGCAAATGCTTGCAGATCAGATAGAGTCTGCCGAAGACACAGGCCACCATGGCCACGCCGAGTACGTCCGCGAACTGGCAGGACAATTGAATCTCAACGTTTGACGAACCGCCACTAAGCGGATCGGATTCGTGATGTCTGCTCCGAATCACGCGCGGGTCCTTGCCCGGCGAAGCTCATGGAATGAGAACGGTCGCGCCGAGGGTCCGGCCGCTTTCGATCGCCTCATGGGCCCGGACGGCGTCGCTGAGGGGATATTCGTAATTGATGTTGGCGTCGAGGATGCCGTCGTCGATGGCCCTGAACAGATCGTTCGCGGTCCACTCAAGATCGGACCGCTTCGCGACATAGTGCATGATCGCCGGACGCGTGATGAACAGCGAACCGCGCCGGCCGAGATCCTGAATGATGTCGACCGGGTCCGGCGGGCCGGAGACATGGCCGTAGGCCGCACACACGCCCATGAGACGCAGGCAGTCCAGGGACTGCTGCAACGTGTCCTTGCCAATCGCTTCATAGACCACCGCGGCACCCTCGCCGTCGGTGACCTCGCGGACCCTGGCCACAAAGTCCTCTTTGGAGCGCACGACCGGATGATCGCAGCCTGCGGCGCGTGCGGCCTCTGCCTTTTCCTCGGTGCTGACCGTTCCGACGATTGTCGCGCCCAGGGCCTTCGCCCACTGGCACAGGATCAACCCCATGCCCCCGGCCGCCGCGTGAACGACGATCGTGTCGCCGGGTTGCACGGCGTAAGTCCGGTGCAGCAGGTAATGGGCCGTCATGCCCTTCATGAGCAGGGCCGCGACCTGGCGCTCGTCCAGTTCGTCCGGGAGATGGAGAAGCTTGTCCGCCGGGTAATTGCGCACCTCCGCGTAACTACCCAAAGGCGGGATGCCATAGGCGACGCGGTCGCCGGTCTCAAACCCGGTGACGCCCTCGCCCGTGCCCTCGACAATGCCGACGCCCTCGAAACCGATGACGACGGGGCAAGGCGGCACCGGCCAGGGATGGGAGATCCCACCGCGATGGTAGGTGTCCGCGAAGTTGACGCCCACGGCCGTGTGGCGCAGCCGGACCTCGCCCGGCCCGGGGTCAGGCACAGGCCAGTCCTGCCACGTCATGACATCCGGCGGACCGAGCTCGTGGATCACCTGGGCTTTTGACATCTGTCCCCTCCCCGCGTGCGACGCCTAGGCGGCGCGCTGATCCGCAATCTGGCGCAGGGCCGCCGCATAATTCTCCACGCCCTGTGCGCCAGACATCAGGTAGCGCTCCTCGAAGATAACGGCCGGGACGCCCTGGATACCCCGCCCCGTCCACAGGCGCTCCTCGTCGCGGACGTCTCCCGCGTATCGTCCGTCATCGAGTACGGCCATGGCCTCGTCGCGATCAAGGCCGATCCCGGCGGCGCAATCCGCCAGAACCTGCGGATCGTTGACGTCGTGCCTGAAGGTAAAGAACGCGGCAAACAGCGCCATTTTCATCTCGTGCGCCAGGCCTTGCGTTTCCGCCCAGTGAATGAGCTGGTGCGCGCGGAACGTATTCACCATGCGCATGTCGTCGGCATAGTTGAACTCGAATCCAAGTTCGGCCCCCAGTGCGGTCAGCCGCGCCCGCGCCTCTATGCTGCCTTCAGGCGTGGTGCCGTACTTGGCCGCAAGGTGCTCCCGCAGGTTTTCGCCCTCGGGCGCCATCTGCGGGTTGAGCTCAAACGGGTGCCATCGGATCTCGGCCTCGATGCCGGTCACGTCCAAGGCCCGTTCGAGCTGCTTGTAGCCGATGATGCACCAGGGGCAGACGACGTCCGAGACGATGCTGATCCGCACGCCCGGGCTTTCACTATTGACCTTGCCGTCGTCCATCGTTTCGGTCTCCATCTTCATTCCGCCTTCACATCGCCCGCGAACCGTGCGGCGTTCTCGGCCAGAAACTGTGCTTCGTCGGCATCGCCCCAGAACGCCGGAACGGGCTTCGGTTTCTGCAGCGCGCGCTGCACCGCCGGCCGAGCATCGATCCGGTCGAACCAGTCTTTCAGATTGTCGAGGCCTTCAACAGAGACTTTTGCCCAGGGGTAGGCCCGCGCCCAGGGGTAGGTGATCATGTCCGCAATCGTATAGTCATCGCCGACGAGGTAGGGCCGGCCTTCGAGGCGCGTGTCGAGAACCTCCAGCAGGCGGCGGCTCTCGTCGACATACCGCCTGATGGAGAAAGGCTCCTCCTGCCCGTTCGGCGCGGCAATCCTCTGGAAGTACATGGCCTGCCCCATCATCGGGCCGATGCCGCCCATCTGGAACATGATCCACTGCAGGGTCTCGGACCGCCGGTCCGGCTCATGCGGCAGGAACATGTCGTACTTCTCCGCCAGATACCAGAGGATGGCGCCCGACTCGAAGACGACGAAGTCGTCATTGCCCCGGTCGACGATGGTGGGGATGCGGCCGTTCGGATTGAGCTTCAAATACCAGTCGGACTTCTGCTCGGACTTCGAAAAATTGATGAATGTCAGGTCGTAGTCGACCCCTGCCTCTTCCAGGAAGATGGTCGGTTTCCATCCGTTCATGGTCGACGCGGTGTAGAGATGGATATCCGGTTTGCCGGTCATGGCTGTGATCCTCATCGCATAACGTATTGCCGGCATTTGGCTGCAACGGTATAATTTGTCAACCAGTATACTTTTTGTAACCTTCTGACGGAACCATGCGCGCACGGGTCGAACAGACACAATCAGGGAAGAAGCGGGTCCTCGAGGCCTGCCTCGAGCCCTGCCCCATCGAGCGGGGCATGCGGATCATCGGCGGCAAGTGGAAGGGCTCGATCCTCTGGCATCTCAAGGACGGGCCCGTCCGGTTCAACGACCTCGCCCGCATGCTCGGAGGCGCAAGCAAGAAGATGATTTCCCAGCGCCTGAGCGAGATGGAAGAAACCGGGCTGCTCGAACGCAAGGTCCTGAGCAGCCGCCCGGTCGCCGTAACCTACGAAATCACCCCGTTCGGCCGCTCGGCGCTCCGCGTTCTCGAGGAATTGAAAGACTGGTCGGAAAGCCAGAGGGTCTGACCGGGCTGTCAGGCCCTGCCTGCCCGGTATTCCTCAATCCAGTCTGCGTAGACGTCCTGTACGCTCGGACGCTGCATGACCGCGTCGGCGACCCGCTTCACATTCGGAAACTCATCCACCGGCGGCTGGCCGCGCGAGGGCCTCAGCCAGGTGGTCAGCATGAACAGATAGATATCGGCAGCGCTGAATCGATCGCCGAGCAGCCATGTCTTGTCGCCGACCTGGCCGTCGATCACGCCCCACGTCTCGCGCAGGCGGCGAATGCCCCGGCGCTGGGCGCCCGGCTCGCCGGCGGGTACATCAGCAAAACGGTCCGGATAATAATCAAGCTGGAAGGCGTTCTGCACAGAACTGGTGAAATAGACCAGGGTCTGCAGGAACAGGCAGCGTTCTGGCTCGCCGATGCCCGGCGCCAGCTTTGCCTCCGGGTGCCGGTCGCAAAGAAAAATGGTGATTGCCGCGCACTCGTACATCGCCCGGTCGTCCCAGAGCAGAACGGGCACCCAGCCGTTGGGGTTCAGCGCCAGCTGCTCCGCCGGACGCGGCTTGTCCATGTCAATGGTCGTGTCGATCAGCTCGTAGGGCGCGCCGATCTCCTCCAGCATCACACGGACCCCCATCGAAGCGCTGCCTGGCGCATAGTAGAGTTTGTAGACCATCAGGCTTCTCCTTCAGCGGCGCCCATCCCAAGACCAGCCGACGTCACCAACCGGGTTCCTCCGGGCGCGACAGGCCCAGCGAAACTGAGTTGCACAAAAACAGAGGCTGTATTCAATTGAATTTCATTCATCAGCCGAGGACATGAGGTCATGAAACGATTTCCGGTGGAGGGCAAGGGCCGGTGCAGCGCAGTCGCATCGGACGGATATGTCTATGCCGTCGCGACAGATCCGGTTCGTGCGGAAGGCATTGCCGCGCAGACCCGCAACACGCTGCAGGAGCTGGACAGAGTGCTCCGGGAGGCCGGAAGCGGCAAGGCCGGATTGCTGCAGGCGACCGTCTATCTCAGCGACATCTCGTACAAGCCTGAAATGGACTCCGTGTGGATCGAGTGGATCGGTCCGGAGGACAACTGGCCGCAGCGCGCCTGTATCGGGGTCCAGCTCGAAGGCGGCGACCTGATCGAAGTTGTCGTGACCGCGAAGGCGCTCTGACGGGCCTGCGCTACGTCATGTATCAGCTCTTGTCGCTTACGCGCCGTTGCCTGTAATTCTTTCCGCCGCATACGGAAATTGCGTTTCCAACACGACCTCCGAAGGAAATTCTCATGATCATCCGATCGTGGCGAGCAGTCGCCGGTACCGATGACGTCCTGAGGCAATACGCCGATCATTTGAGAACGACGACGTTTGCCGAAATGGCGCAACTTCCCGGACATCTGGGCGCCTCTCTGGCCGTCAAACTGAATGGTACCGACAACGAACTGGTCGTCATCAGCCTCTGGGCAGACACACGGTCTGCCGCGCATTTCGAAACGGGCGAGTTTGATGACGCCGTGGTGAAGCCGAGCACGCAAAAGCTATTGAAGTCATTCGACCTGAAGGTGGAGTACTTCGAAACCGTCGTCTCCACAGGCAAGCTCGCGGATTAGACCCGTAAGATCATTCAGCGGCACTAGGACTGCAGACGCCGGTCGATGGTACTTGTCAGGTAATCCGTGAGTTCGGCCGCAGCCTGAGGGTTTCTGGCCTGAAGTTCGTCGAGGGTGTTCTGATTGAGCTCCAGCGCGGTCACCGGGCTTACGACCTCAGCCGTCGCCACGGCATTCTCGCCGGACAGGAAAGCCATCTCGCCGATAATGGACCGCTCTCCCACCCTCAGACTGTGGGCCTCGCTTCTGTCCTCCAGAAACCGGATCTGCACCCATCCGCTCAGAATGAAGAACATGCTCTTGTGTTTCTCACCCTTGACCGTGATGGTCTCGTCCATACTGAACTGGCGCCGCTCGCAAATCTGTTCGAGCTCGCTCAGCACATCGTCACTCAGACGTACCGCAGTCATGTCATCCCTGCCTGTTCTTTGCGGCGTTCGCTGTCCTCCAACACATCAATGTCCGCTTCCATTGGCGCAGTACATTGTGCTCCTATGAACGCCGTCCTCCCTGTCTTTTCGCATCACCCCCCAATGCAACTCTACATGCTGCCTGAGGAAGCCGATGGATTCAAATCTCGCGCACAGCGTCCGCAACAGTCTCAGGGACAAGGAGACCGCGTTCACGCTCGGCGATGACGCGCTGGACTGGGACACCGGAAGCGAACAGGGGTCGATTTCCTATCGGGAAATCGACCAGCTTAACCTCATCACTTATGGCACAGATGCCGCGGACCCGGAAGTCGTACACGGTCAGTTGACCCTCAGAACGGGATCCGGCGCATCCCTCAAGCTGCGCTCTCATCACCTGAAAGGCCTGGGTTCCTACGAGAACCGTGCCGCGACCTATGTGCCGTTCGTGCGCGACCTGATCCGGCGTGTCCAAGGCGCCAACCCGGAAGCCCGCTTTGTTTCCGGATCGTCGGGGCTGAAAATCGTGTGGCTTGTCATAGCGGTCCTTGTCGGACTGGTCGCGCTGGCGCTCGGGCTTGCGGTGATCGCCGAGGGCTTCAGGGTCGACATTGCCTCGGGCGGACTGCTGGCGGCATTTCTGGCGTGGACGTCCTTCAGGCGGTTCCAAAACTACAGTGCCGCCACGTTCGACCCTGCGGACCCGCCCGCCGAGCTTCTCGATCTTTAGTCGACTGCACGGGCGTTACCGCTGCGCCAGCAGGTAGAACAGGAAGCGGCAGAGAAAGAACAGGGGGATGAATATGAAGGCCAGAAAGAACGCGATGCCCGAGATAATTCCCATGAGTCCCACACCCGCGCAGACCAGGCCGATCGCGTAGAACACCCAGCCGAGAGCACCGACGGCACCGCCCCTCCCCGGCCCGGGTTGCGGTACGAACAGATGGCGGATTTTCAATCATTCAACTCCAGTTCCCCGACCCCAGCCCCGGGGGATGGACTTCAATGCAGACAATAGCCGAGCCAGCGTAGGCCAGCCCGGCTGCCGGTGTCCACATGGCTTCGGCAGCCGGAGTTCCGGGACAGCCGCCGGTTGAGATTCGCATTGTCCGACGCTGATTATGTGCAAAACTGAAACCTTGCGGCAGATTCCGAAGGCCGCGCCCGATCCAGCAAGAGGTGATCTGTCGTGTCGGCTGATAATCCGGAAATTGAGCAAGTTCCCAGCTTCTGCGCGCTGTGCATCTCGCGTTGCGGCGCAATTGCAACGGTCGAGGACGGCCGGTTCGTCGAACTGAAGGCCGACCCGTCGCATCCGACCGGACAGGCGCTCTGCATCAAAGGGAAGGTCGCGCCGGAGCTCGTCTACCATCCCGACCGGCTGCTCTATCCCGTAAAGCGGACCCGGCCGAAGGGCGATGCCGATCCCGGCTGGCAGCGGATCAGCTGGGACGAGGCCCTCGACACGATCGCGGAGAGGCTGAAAGCGCTGGCCGGCCGGCACGGGCCCGAAACCGTGGTGTTCAATACGGCCTCGCCGTCGACCTCAGCCCTGTCGGACTCGATCGGCTGGGTGCGCCGCCTGAGACGCGCGTTCGGAAGCCCCAATCAGTCCGTGTCCATGGAGCTGTGCGGATGGGGCCGGTACCTCGCCAACATGTACACCTTCGGCGCCGGGCTTCCAGCCGACTGCATGCCGGATCTGGACAATGCCGGCTGCATCCTGTTCTGGGGATACAATCCGACCGTATCCCGGATCGCCCATGCCACCGCGACCGTGGCCGCGCAGAAAGCCGGCGCGCGGCTGATCGTCATCGATCCGCGCCATGCCGGCCTGGCGCGCAGAGCCGACCAGTGGCTGCGGGTCCGGCCCGGCAGCGACGGCGCCCTCGCGCTCGGTCTGGCGCACGTGATGATCGACCGGGGCTGGTTTGACCGGGACTTCGTGCGCGAGTGGACCAACGGGCCTCTGCTGGTCCGTACCGACACCGGGCGTTTTCTGCGCGAAGCGGATATCGAGCCCTCGGGGGCGGCGGAGCACTACGTCGCCTGGGATACGTCCGCGGAGCAGCCGGTTACCTACGACCCGGATCGAAGTGAATACGGTGCCGACGGCAAAGATCTGGCACTCGTGGGCAGCTTCGACGTCGCGACAGCGAACGGAACGGTCACCTGTCAGCCCGCGTTCCAGCTCACGGCAGACCTTTGCGCCCGTTACAGCCCGGAGGAGGTCGAACGGCTCACCGGCGTCGAGGCGGACCAGGTTGTGCAAACTGCTGAAATGCTCTGGGAGTCGCGCCCGGTCGCCTACATGGCCTGGAGCGGGCTCGAACAGCAGTCCAACGCGACCCAGATCGCGCGCGCGATCGGCCTGGTCTATGCCCTGACCGGCAACTTCGATGCAAAGGGCGGCAATGTTCAGTTTCCGGCCGCGCCCAGCAACAACATTCAGGGCGACGACATGCTGTCCGGCGACCAGCGGGCAAAGACGCTCGGGCTTGCAGACCGGCCGCTCGGGCCGTCGCGGTTCGACCATGTCGCTTCGGCGGACATCTACCGCGCGATCCTGGATCACGAACCCTACGCGGTCCGCGGCCTCGTGAGCTTCGGATCGAACATGCTGGTCGCTCACGCGGACGGCGAACGCGGGCGCGACGCCTTGAATGCCCTCGACTTTCACGTTCACGTCGACCTTTTCATGAACCCGAGCGCGGAGACCGCTGATATCGTGCTGCCGGCAACCAGTCCGTTCGAGTCCGAAGGACTCAAGGTCGGGTTCGAGACCAGCGAAGCGGCCAATTCCCTGATCCATCTGCGCCGGCAGCTTGTCGAGCCCCGCGGTGAAGCCCGCTCCGATGTCCGGATCGTATTCGATCTCGCCTGCCGGCTCGGCCTCGGCGCGGACTTTTGGGAGGGCGACGTCGACGCCGCATACCGGCACCAGCTCGAGCCGAGCGGGGTGACGCTCGAGACCCTGCGAGACACGCCGGAAGGGGTGCGCGTGCCGCTTGAAACGCGCCACCGGAAATATGCCGAGCACGTTGACGGCGCTCCACGCGGCTTCAACACGCCGTCGCGCAAGGTCGAGTTCTATTCAGAGACCCTGCTGGATCAGGGCTACCCGCCGCTGCCCGACTATGAGGAGCCGCTGGTGAGCCCCCACACCAGGCCGGATCTCGCGGCGCAATTTCCCCTGATTCTGACCTGCACGAAGGACTCGCTCTATTGCGAAAGCCAGCACCGCGGTCTGCCGAGCCTGCGGAAGCGGGCACCGGATCCCCAGGTCGATCTCCATCCGCAAGCGGCGGCGGCGCGCGGCATCGAGGCCGGAGACTGGGTCGTCATCCAGACGCCCAATGCGCAGGTGCGCGCCCGAGCCCGGTTCGACGAGTCGCTGGACCCGGAGGTGGTCTGCGGTCAGCACGGCTGGTGGCAGGCCTGCCCGGAAATCGGCGCGCCCGGCTTCGAGCCGTTCGGCCCGGACAGCGCGAATTTCAACATCGTCATAGGCCATGACGACGTCGACCCGGTCAGCGGCTCCGTGCCTATGCGCGCGTATCTCTGCGAGGTCAGGCGGCTGGCCTGAGAGCGTGAGAGAGCGGCTGCGGATCTGGACGCTAGCCGGAAAGACGGGATCTGCCGCGTCGCGTTTTTCGCGCCAGCCAGGCAATCGGCCGGCCGTCGACGGCCATCAGTCCGACGGCGATAAATCCCATTCCCAGGATGTGCCTGGCCTCCAGCATTTCATCCAGAAACGTCATTCCGAGGAGCGTTGCGCTCAGCGGGATCAGCAGCGTGACGAGGGAGGCATTCACCGCACCTGTCGAGGCAAGCAGGTGAAAGAAAATGACATAGGCCAGAGCGGTGGAAAAAACGGCCAGGGCGAGACTCGCGGCCATCGCTGCCATGCCTGGTACGGGCAGCTGCCACGGCTGATCGACGATGATCGCCACCGGCAGAAGCGTCATCGTCGCGGCGGCCAGTTGACCCAGCGCGACAGTTGCGCCGGAAAGGCCCATGGTCCTGAAGCGGCGCCCGTAAGTCACGGCCAGACCCTGAAATGCGGCCGCACACAGGCAGGCAACGACGCCCGCCGTCGACGCGGAAACGCCCGCGAGCAGATTGCCGCCGAGCAGGATGACAACGCCGATCAACCCCAGGAACACGCCAACCGATTTCCGGACCGTCAGCCTTTCGTCGGCGAGCAGCGCATGGGCGGCCAGGATGGAGAAAATCGGAGTGGCGGCATTGAGAATGGACGCCAGACTGCCCGAGATCCTTGTTTGTGCCCAGAAAAACAGGCTGAAGGGGATCACCACGTTCAACACACCCATGGTGAAAAGCGCTCGCAGAGCCCGCATTTCCTTTGGCAGGCCATCCAGATTTACGCGAACGTAAACGTAAAGAATTATCGATGCGATGCTGACACGGATCCAGACGAGAGTCAGCGGCGGGATCTCCCGGACGGCAACGGCGGTAAAGAAGAAGGTCCCGCCCCACAGCATCGAAAGAACGAAGAGCAGCGACCAGCCCCGGACATTCATCTGCATTGCTTATCACCCGGTCCAATTCCCGACCGGCCTGACTTAGACAGGACGTCGCGCGGCGGCTCGCCGTTTTCGGACTCCATCATCGCCGTCTTCTGGTCCGTCCGGCTGGCAACTGGTAAGTGATCGGAATGCTGGATTTCGAGACATGCAACACCGCACGACTGGAACGGGATCCGGCGTTCGACGGCTTGTTCTTCACCGCCGTCAGGACGACGAAAATCTACTGCCGGCCTGTCTGTCCTGTGAAGCAGCCCCTGACCAAGAACGTGAGTTACTACCCGACAGCCGCCGCGGCGGAACGGGCCGGCTACCGGCCCTGCCTCAGATGCCGGCCGGAAACCGCACCGTTCTGTCCGGCCTGGAACGGCACCAAGACGACCGTCGCGCGGGCACTGCGCATGATCGAGGACGGGGCACTCGATGGAGACAGCGTGGAGAATCTGGCGCTGCGGCTCGGCATCGGATCAAGGCAGCTGTCGCGGCTGTTCAGCCGTCATGTCGGCGCCAGCCCCAGCCAGACAGCCATGACCTGCCGGATCCAGCGCGCGAAGCGTCTGATGGATACCAGCGATCTGTCGATGATCGAGATCGCTTACCGCGCGGGCTTCGGCAGTGTGCGGCGTTTCAATGCCGCTTTTGCTGCTCTCTACGGCCGCTCGCCGTCGCAGTACCGGAAGATCCGGGTAGACGGCCGCGCGGCGGTTCTATTGGCCGGCGATGAATCCCTGCAACCATAGTTCGCCCACCCTCGAAGCATATACGCACCTCTCCGGCTAGGCTTGCGCGATTGCCAAATCGAACTTCGCGGCAAACCGGCCAGGAGCAGATCGGTGTATTCAGACGACGCGGCCCCAACCCCGAAACAGCGGCAAGGCTCAGCTGCGTTCGCAAGGTTGCTCGCGGCCTATTTCATCTCGGCGGTCGGAGACTGGTTCTACAAGCTCGCCCTTCCCCTGCTCGTGTTCGAGATCACGGGCTCCGCCGTCCAGATGGCGGGCACGTTCGCCCTGACGTTCCTGCCGTTTCTCCTGGTCTCCCTGTTCGGCGGCGTGATCGCGGATCGGTTTCAGCGCAAACGGGTGCTCATTATCTGCGACCTCTGCGCCTGCCTCTTTCTTGTCCTGATCGCGTGGTCGGGCGGCTATCTCGGGTCCATGCCCGCTGTCTACGTGTTCGTCTTCCTCACAGCGTCCATGACGCCGATCCATCACCCGAGCTTTCAGTCGTTCATTCCCGAAGTTGTCGCCGATGAAGATCTTGCCAGAGCCAACGCGCTGGTCAGCGGCTCGGAGAATGTCATCTCAATCGCCGCGCCAATCCTCACCGGCGTGATCGTGGCGGCCATCGGGCCGACAAACACGATCCTGCTGAACGCCGCCAGCTTCGCGGTTTCCGCACTTCTGGTCTGGTCCGTCAGGATCCAGAACCCTTACGAAGGTGCCGCAGACGGCAGATCGATCCTCGAGACGATAAAGGAGGGCTTTCGGTACACCTGGGCGCACCCGGTTCTGAAGTACGGTTCGCTGCTGTTTGTCGGAAGCAATTTCGCGATCAACCTGTTTCAGGCCAATCTCGTCTTCTATCTCGCCGACATTCTCGGCGCATCGGCCCGGACAATCGGCCTGGTGTTCGGTCTGACAGGCGTCGGGGCCATAGCAGGGGCCGCTGTCGCGCCCTGGTTCATCAGGAGGTTCGATTCCGGCAAGATCATCGTCGTATCGACCATCCTGGCGGGACTCTTCACATTTCCGCTGCTTGTGTTCGATCACCCGCTGGCCATCGGCATCATCTGGAGCTCGGAAACCGCATTTGGCGCGGTGAACGTGGTCACCTATTTCACGCTGCGCCAGAGAGCCGTGCCGAAGCACGTCCTGGGTCGGGCCGTGGCCATAACCCGCCTGATCTCGTTTTCAAGCATACCGGTCGCAGCGATGGCGGGCGGGCTTTTGCTGGAGTACACCAGCATCGCCGTCGTGATTTTCCTGTGCGGAGCGATCCGGTTGTCCGCGGGATTGATCGCCGCGTTCACTCCGCTTGCCTCGTTCAGGCAGAACGGCAGGTGATGAGAGCATTCGCCCGCGAAGCACCATTCGACAAATCCGATCACCGCTACAACCTGCGTGCCCTTCCGCGTCTGCGCGTTTCGCACTATCATCCGGTCAACAAGAAAGTGGCCGCGTTCATTGACGGCCGCAAAACGGGAGGTGGCGTCAGGCGAGCGGTCCCCACGCGCGTTCGCTGGCCCATCACAGAATGTCGCAATCACTTACCCGCAGGCGGATGCTGCAAGGGGTCGGTGCGGCAACCGCAGCGTCGTCCCTGGCTTTCGGTTCATCAGGCCTCGCCGCCGGTGAACTGTCATTCGGACTGACTCCGGTCTTTCTGACGAACGATCTGGAGCTGCTGGCCGGTCTCAGAGGCTATCTCGCAAAGTCGACCGGCAGACCGGTGCGGCTGGTGCAGAGGCGCACCTATCAGGAGATCACGGCGCTGCTGGTCAGCGGCCAGCTCGATGCGGCATGGATCTGCGGATACCCCTACATCCGTTATCGCAGCCAGTTGCAGCTTCTCGCCCTGCCGGTCTGGCACGGCCGGCCGTACTATCAGTCCTATGTCATCGTGGACGCCCGCCGGGACGATGCCGGCTTCGAGAGCCTGCGCGGCGGCATTCACGCCTTCTCGGATCCTGACAGCAATTCCGGCTATCTGGTCACGACCGCCCATCTCGCCGAACAGGGCCTCAGGCCGTCCTCCTTCTTCGAACGCTCGTTCTTCACCTACGGCCACCGGAACGTTGTGCGGGCGGTCGCGTCTGGTCTCGCGGACAGCGGAAGCGTGGACGGATATGTCTGGGAAGTTCTCAACGAGACCGAGCCGAAGCTGACTGAGAGGACGCGGGTCCTGCGCAAGTCGGAATGGCTCGGATTTCCGCCGGTTGCCGGCCCGGCGGTGCCACGCGACCGGTCCGCAACGGACCTCCTGAAGACAGCACTGATGGACATGAACCGTCATGAGGACGGCCGCAAGATCCTCGATCTCCTGCGGCTGGACCGGTTCGAGGAGCAAGATCCGGCGGTGTTCGACAGGATCGCGGCCATGGTCAAACAGGTGCAGAGGCTGGGATGACCGCATTACGCCTCAAGCCGACGGACTGGCCGATCACCGTCAAGGTGCCCTTGCTTGTCGTCTGCCTGATGGTGGCCGTCAGCACCGTGCTCTCCGAACGGGTCCTGCAGCGCCTGACCGACATGCAGGAGCAGGACCTGCGCTCGCTGGCATCGACCTATCTCGACGGGCTGACCTCGTCGCTGCAGCCGCATGTCTTGCGGGAAGACGTCTGGGAAGTCTTCGACATTATCGACCGGTCACATGACAGCGCCAGCGGCTTCAGACCGCTCAGCACCATCGTCACCAATGCGGACAGTATCGTGATCGCCGCCTCGGATCCCCGCCGTCTGCCGGTCAAATCTCCGCTTCCCTCGGATCTGTCGGGCAAGTTCTCGACCGCTGAAAGCCTGGCATTCGACAAGGAAGTGAGCCGCGCCTTTGCCCGCCGCGAGATCCGGTATCAGGGGCGTGTCATCGGCCACGTCTTTGCGGAGATCGACATTGCACCGCTCGTCGCCGAACGGCGCAGCGTGCTGACAACACTGCTCGTGACCAACACGCTTCTGACTCTGGCCTTCGCCGCCATCGGGTATTTTTCCGTCAGGCGAATGCTTCGTCCGCTTCGCGTGCTGACAGACAAGATCGACAAGGGGCGCCAGGGCGCGGTCGAGAAGATTCCGGACGACCAGATTGCGCGCGGAGGATCGGAATTCGGGCGCCTGTTCCGGCGGTACAACGCGCTGGCGGACGCAGTCAGCGAACGGGAGGCGTTTGCCGCAAAGCTCGCCGAGGAGGAAAAACTCGCGAGCCTCGGCCGCCTCGCGTCGGGCATGGCCCACGAAATCAACAACCCCCTCGGCGGCATGTTCAATGCCATTGACACGCTGAAGCGGCACGGCGAGGCCGTGGCCGTGCGCAAGACGTCGGTCAGGCTGCTCGAACAGGGTCTGAACGGCATTCGCGACGTGGTCCGCGCCACACTGATGACATACCGTCGGGAACAGCCGGGACGCCCGCTGGGCGCTGACGATCTCGACGATCTGCGCCTGCTGATCCAGCCGGAAATCCGGCGGAAATCGCTCGAGATGTCCTGGCAAAACGCGGTAACGGAGAAGGTACCCGTGCCCGCGGGCGAAGTGCGCCAGATCGTGCTGAACCTCCTCCTTAACGGGATCGCGGCGGCGGATGAAGAAGGCCGGATAGAATTCCGCTCCGCGTACAAGGATGAGACGCTGAGCTTCGAAGTGGTGGACTCCGGACCGGGCATGCCGTCCGAGCTCATCGGCTTCCTGCAGAGCGATCAGGACGGCCGCGCCCCGATCGAGGACGGCGGAGGCCTGGGACTATGGATGGTCCGCCGGCTCGTCCGCTCTCTCAACGGGCTTATAGAAGTCGAGACCGACGCGGGACGGGGAACGTCCGTCCGGATCGTATTGCCGGCCGGAGCTGACCAGGGAGAAACCAGACATGTCGCATGATGGCGGGGTAATCGGCCTGGTCGAAGACGACCCGATCATGGGTGAGTCGCTTCAGCAGCGCCTGGCACTGGAAGGCCTCGACGTTGTCTGGCTGAAATCGGGACAGGACGCGCTCGAATATCTGAAGAGCGACCGCCCGGATCTGATTGTCTGCGATATCCGGCTGCCGGACATGGACGGTGAGGACGTGTTCGCCGGAGCGACCCAGCAGGGCGAAATGCCACCCTTCCTGTTCATCACAGCCTATGGCGATATCGGCCAGGCCGTCCGCCTGATCAAGGCGGGTGCCAGCGACTATCTGACCAAGCCGTTCGAAATGGACGCGTTCCTGGACCGTGTCGACAGGCTGCTCGCCCGACACGGTCTCGCCGAAGGAACATCGGTGCTGGGCGTCTCTGAAGCGATGCAGAAGGTCGAAACCCTGATCCAGCGGACGGCACCGCTCTCCTGCCCCGTGCTCTTCACCGGGGAGACCGGTGTCGGCAAGGAGGTGTGCGCGGCCTATCTGCACCGCATCTCTCAGAACGCCGATCAGCCCTTCGTCGCGGTCAACTGCAGCGCGATCCCGCGCGACCTGCTGGAGAGCGAGATATTCGGTCACGAAAGCGGGGCCTTCTCGGGAGCGTCCCGGCGGCACCGCGGTTATGCGGAACGTGCCGGGTCCGGCATCCTCTTTCTGGACGAGATCGGAGACCTGCAGCCGGAACTCCAGGCCAAGCTGCTCCGCCTGCTCGAGGACCGGACATTCTTCCGCGTCGGCGGCGAGCAGCCGATCTCGTTCGACGCCCGCATCGTGTGTGCCTCGAACGCCAACCTCGATGACGGCGTCAAACAGGGCTGGTTCCGTGCCGACCTTCTGTTCCGGATTGATGTGGTCCGGATCGAAATTCCGCCGCTGCGCAAACGCACCGAGGACATTCCGCTACTGATGAAGAAATTCGTCGACGAGTTTTCAGGCGCCTACGGCAAATCCGTTCACAGCGTGAGCACGTTCGCCGAAGTCCTGGCACTCGGCCACGACTGGCCGGGCAATGTCCGGGAATTGCGCAACCGTGTCGAGCGGGCAGTGGCGCTGGCGGGCAGCGAATGTCTCCAGCCAGCAGACCTGTTTTCGGATTTGCCAACAGCCGCTGCCGGGAAACCCGATGCGACCATCGCCTCGCTCTCGGAAGTACGGGATGTCGCCGAACGGACGCAGATCATGCGGGCACTCGACGCGACCGACGGCCAGATCGCCAAGGCAGCCGAATTGCTCGGCGTGTCGCGCACGACCATGTGGGAGAAGATGCGGCGGCTCGACATCCCGGTGGAAAAGTCGGACTGAGACGTCCGGAAATCCGAACACGCTGCTGGCGGCGATGTCAGATATTCCGTACGCCGCGCCACGCCTGAAAACGTAACTAATTGAAAAAGAATAATTAATTTCCATGCCGGATGTGGCATGCGGCTTGCTCCCCCGGAGTCGTCACGACTCAGAACTGGGAGGAAGTCCATGAAACGCTGCAACAGACTGGTCGATGTCGGCCGGCGTCAATTCTTACGGGGCGGTACAGCACTCGCGGTGGGAACCGCGGCCTCGACTGTCGTGCCGCAACAGGCCGAGGCCCGCGCACCGTCGGCTCGTGTCACCTATCCGTCGAACCGTCTGGCGAACGTGAAGGATCTCAAGGTCGACGATCCGATGGACATTTCCTATCCGGACGACAGTTCTCCCGGCGTGCTGATCAAGCTCGGCACGCGCGTGCCCGGCGGCGCCGGGCCTGATGGCGACATTGTCGCCTATTCGACGCTGTGCCCGCACAAGGGCTTTCCGCTTCAGTTCAATGCCGGCGACAAGACGCTGAACTGCCCGGGGCACTACTCGCGCTTCGATTGCGAGATGGAGGGCCAGCAGATCTTCGGCATGGCGAACCAGAGCCTGCCGATGTTCGCACTGAGGGTCGACTCCAATGGCGACATCTTTGCCGAAGGCGTTGACGAGCTGATCTACGGCCGCACGTCGAACGTGCTTTGACGAACTGAGGGAGACGAAAATGACCTATAAACGTGGAGTCGACCAGCTTCCGATCCCGCCCAAGGATGCAAAGGTTCAGAACGTGACCTGTGACTTCTGCATCGTCGGCTGCGGCTACAAGGCCTATAGCTGGGACATCAACAAACAGGGCGGAACCAAGGCGTCCGAGAACGCATTCGGCGCCGACCTTTCCAAGCAGCAGGATGCTGAGTCCGCCGAATGGTACCAGCCGTCGATGTACAACATCGTCGAGCAGGACGGGCGGCCCGTGCATCTGGTGATCAAGCCGGACAAGGAATGTGTCGTGAACCAGGGACTCAACTCGGTGCGCGGCGGCCGTCATGCTGAAACCCGCTTCTCGGCCCAGACCGGAACCATGACCGACCGGCTCGCACATCCCATGGTGTGGCGGTATTCGCAGCACATGCCGACGTCCTGGGACGATGCGCTGTCGCTCGTGGCCGACGTGACCCGGCGCGTCATCGACGACATGGGCGAGGACGGCGTGCTCGTCTCGTGCTTCGACCACGGGGGCGCTGCTGGTGGCTACGAGAACACGTGGGGCACCGGCAAGCTCTATTTCGATGCGCTGAAGATCAAGAACATCCGCATCCACAACCGCCCGGCCTACAACTCCGAAGTGCACGCCACCCGTGACATGGGCATGGGCGAACTCAACAACGGCTACGAGGACGCCGAACTGGCCGACACGATTTTCTGCGTCGGGGCCAACTCGCTGGAGAACCAGACCAACTACTTCCTCGCCCACTGGGTGCCCAACATGCGCGGCACCTCGATGGACAAGAAGAAGAAAATGATGCCGGACGAGGAACATGCCTCCGCGAAGGTGATCATCGTCGATCCGCGGCGCACGGTGACGGCCAATGTCTGCGAGATGGAGGCGGGCAAGGAGAACTTCCTGCACCTGGCCATCAATCCCGGCACCGACCTTGTGCTGCTCAATGCGCTGCTGACCGAAGTCGTCGCCAAGGGCTGGCAGGCCAAGGACTTCATCGCCAAGAACACGAGCGGGTTTGACGAGGCGCTGGCCGCCAACAAGACCAGCGTCGAGGACGCCGCCAAGATCACCGGCGTTTCCGCAGACGACATCCGCAAGGCGGCGGAATGGATCGCCAAGCCCAAGGCCGGCGGCAAGCTCCGGCGCACCATGCTGTGTTACGAGAAAGGCCTGATCTGGGGTAACGACAACTACCGGACCAATGCGGCGATCGCCAACCTGTGTTTCGCCACCCACAATGTCGGGCGCGAAGGCACCGGCTGCGTGCGGCTCGGCGGCCACCAGGAAGGTTATGTCCGCCCGTCGGAAGCCCATGTCGGGCGTCCCTCAACTTATATCGACCAGCTGATCATCAACGGCGAAGGCGGCATCCACCACATCTGGGCGACCGACCACTTCAAGTCGACGCTCAATGCGGAGGAGTTCCGGCGGGTCTACCGGCGGCGCACCAACATCGTGAAGGAAGCGATGGAGGCGATCCCCTATGGCGACCGGGAAGCGCAGCTTGACGCCATCATGAATGCCATCCGCCGCGGCGGACTGTTCGCAGTCGATGTCGACATCCTGCCGACGCCGATCGGCGAGGCCTGCCACGTGGTGCTGCCGGCAGCAACGTCGGGCGAGATGAACCTGACCTCGATGAACGGCGAGCGGCGGCTGCGCCTGACGGAGAAGTACATGGATGCGCCGGGAGTGGCCCTGCCGGACTGCCTGATTGCGGCCAGGATGGCCAACGCGCTCGAGGCGTCGTTCAGCAAGGCCGGCAATGCGGACTACGCCAAGAAGTTCGCCGGCAAGTTCGACTGGAAGACGGAAGAAGACGCCTTCATGGACGGCTATCACAAGAATGCCGGCGGTGGAGAGTTCGTCACCTATGACCGGTTGAGGGCCATGGGCACGAACGGGGTGCAGGAGCCCTGCGTCGGCTTCGAGAACGGCAAGCTTGTCGGCACGCCGCGGCTCTATACCGACGGCAAGTTCGGCACCAAGGACGGCAAGGCCCACTTCATGGCTGCCGAGTGGCGGGGCTTGCAGGCCAAGGGCCGCGAGGCGCAGCGGGACAAATACCCGTTCCTCATCAACAACGGGCGCAAGAACATGATCTGGCAGAATGCGTTCTACGACGTGCGCACGCCGTTCGTGCGGGAGCGTTTCCCGGCGCCGCCGATCGAGATGAACCCCGACGACATGAAGGAGCTCGGTCTTCAGGCCGGCGATCTGGTCGAGGTCACGAACGACGTCGGTTCGACCCAGGCCATGGTCTATCCGGTCCCGACGGCCAAGCCGAAACAGTGCTTCATGCTGTTCTGCTCGCCGCTCGGACAGGTCGGCAATGTCATCTCGGAGCACACCAACGAGCTGCTCATCCCGAACTACAAGAACGTCTGGGCCAATATCCGGCGGATCGGCCGGGCGCCCGAGGCTGACCAGATCAGCTTCAAGGCGCTGGACTATCCGACCGGCTAGACACTGCGGGGCACGGAGCGTCGGGGCACATGATTGCCCTAGCGCTCCGTGTTTCTCGACCCAGCCGATTGCTCAATCCGATTCACCAAATGCCGAGAACAAAGGGATCAGCCGGAAGCGACCCTGCCGGACGACGCCTCGCGCAGTGCATCGTCGAGTTGATCCGTGACAGCCGCCGCATGCAGTCCGAAAACCGCCTCGACAATGCGATCTGCACTTTCCGGCAACGCGGCAGGGCTGAGCGCCATGCAGTCCCGGAATTTTGCCTCGAACTGCGTCCGGTCGAGGTCACGGCCGGGCGCTCCGGTCCAGATGCCGACGGAGACACGCTCCCGGCAGCCGTCCCGCATCACGACCTCGACAACATCCGGATCGTCCGGGTCGACATTGATCCCGGGCCGGCGGGGCGTTCTCGCCTCAACATCGATGCGGGCTGTCAGGTCCCTGATATCTTCCCGGCCGACCGCTTCATCGAAGAAATCGGCAATCCGGTTGGCCCCGGTGGCAAGCCCGAGCGCGACGCAGTAAGCGGTGCTGAAGAGCGCTTCGGACCGGTCGCGCGGCACGCCGAACGGCAGGATCGCCAGGTGAAAGTCCGGCAACGAGGCGGTTGCGGATTCAACCTCGTCGGCCGAGCGGATGTCCAGCTTCCGGTTGAGCTCGATCGCGCAATCGACCGACCGGTGGGTATAGCCGCAGGACGGATAGACCTTGGCGCCCAGACCGAATTCCTCAATTCCCCATGGATCGCCAAGCTTGACGAGAACGCTTTCGAACCGGCTCTCGCCCGGGGGAACGAGGAGGGATCGGAAACTGACGTCGCCGTCGAGTGCCCCTGCATAGGCCGTTGCGCCGGCCCGGCCGAGCCCGGCGGCAACGAGCCCCGTCTTTGCCGAGAAGCCGGCATGAAGCGGCTTTGCCGCCGTGCCGAACTGACTGACGTAACCGGATCCAAGCGATGTGGTCAGCGACAGGGCCGCCGCCGTCGCCTGAGCGTCAAGCCGCCAGAGCCGGCAGACCGCGGCCGTCGCGCCAAAACTGTCGAGCGTACTCGTGGTATGCCAGCCAAGTTTGTAATGCGCCATGTTGACGGCCTCGCCGAGCCGGAAGATGACCTCGAGCCCGACCAGGTAGGCGTCCAGCAGATCCATGCCTGAGAATTCCGCGCCGGGCCTGTGCGATGCCGCCAGTATGGCGGGCACCGTGACGGCGCTGGGGTGATCGTTCGCCTGCAGAGTGTAGTCGTCGAGATCGAAGGCGTGTGCCGATGCGCCGTTGGCCATGGCGGCCCAGGGCGGCGGCAGGGCCCGAGCCGTGCCAAGGACGGGTGCCGTTCCCGCGCCCCACCCTTCCGCCGCACCGAGCGCTGCCTGTGTGGCAAGCGAACCGGCGCCCAGATACATGCAGCCGATCGTGTCCAGGAATGCATTCTCCGCGCGTTCGACAGCCGCTTCCGGGTGCCGCCCGCGCGGCATGCCGGCGATGAAATCGGCGAGTGTTTCAATGGCGGTTCGCGGCACGACTCTACTTCCGTCACAGCAAGCGGCAGAGCCGGTTGGCGTCCAGCATTGCGGCATGGATGTCCCGCTGCGCGAGGGCATCGCCGATGCGAAACAGCATGTAGTCTCCGGCCGGATTCGCGTCTGCAGGCTGGGGGTTCAGCCGGACCAGCGCGTCCACATCTGTTTCTCCCAGGTTCCGGGAATTTGCCGCCAGCGCGTGGAACGGCCCGTCGGCGGGAACGGTGCAGGTGTCGACCACGACCTGGTCGATCTGGCGCTCGGTGGAGACCCGGGAAAAGTCGTTCCACAGAGTCGCGACCAACGCATTTCCGTCCCGGCGGACGCTCTTCAGCCGGTGGTTCGGCGTCAGCACGGCGCCGGTCGCATAGAGATTGCGGAGATAGACCGGGATGTTCTGTCCGCCGATGTTCCGGCCGACATGAAGATCCGGGGTCACCATCTCGACCGACGCCCCGCCGGCGGCCAGCCAGTCTGCGGTGGCAATGGCCCCGTGCCCGCCCGTTTCGTCATAGACAAGAACGTTCTCGCCCGGGCCGGCTTCGCCGGACAGCAGCTCCCAGGTGGAGATGGTGAGGTCGCCGCCGCCGTCTTCCAGCGAGGTATCCGGCACGCCTCCGGTGGCGACCAGTACAATGTCGGGTGTTTCGCTCAGGACTTCCGGCCCCTCGACAAAAGTGTTCAGACGGACATCGACGCCGAGAACGTCCAGTTCCCCAGCCAGCCAGTCGGCGATGCCGATCATGTCCTTGCGCCATCCGGCCCGCGCCGCAAGCAGGACCTGTCCGCCGAGACGGCTTCCCGCCTCGAAGAGAGACACCCTGTGGCCCCGCAGTGCCGAAACCCTTGCGGCCTCCATGCCTGCAGGACCGCCGCCGATGACGGCAATCCGTTTCGACGTCCCGGCCGGCTCTATCTCGTGCGGCAGCCGCTCTTCCCGGCCGGTCGAGACATTATGGACGCAGAACGTGTCCTTGCCTGCATAGATCCGGTCGATGCAGTACCCGGCACCGACGCACGGGCGAATGCGCGCCTCCTCTCCCCTGGAGAGCTTGGCGACGATTTCAGGATCGGCCATGTGCGGCCGCGTGAGGCCGGCCATGTCCACGTGACCCTCGGCGATCGCCCAGTCCGCGGTTGCCGGGTCCGACAACCGTGCAGCCTGGAAGACAGGCAGGCCGCTGGCGTCCTTCACTCTCCGCGCAAGTTCGATATAGGGTGCGGCCTTGAAGGCCATGCCCGGAAAGGTCTCGGCGAGGCCGTGCAGCGAACCGCCATAGGCGCCGTTGACGTTCAGGAAGTCCATGGTACCGGAAGCGCCGATGAGCCTTGCGAGCTCGATCCCCTCCTCCGCTGGCATGCCGTTCTCGTTGCTCTCGTCGGCCGAAAACCGGACGCCCACGATGAAGTCGTCGCCGACCCGGTCGCGGACCGCTTCCGTGACCTCCAGCAGGAACCGCGCCCGGTTGTCCAGATCACCGCCATAGGCGTCGGTCCGGCGATTTGACAGAGGCGACAGGAACTGGCCGAGCAGATGCGTGGACGCCAGGATCTCGCAGCCGTCCAGCCCCCCTTCCCGGCAGCGCCATGCAGCATTGGCGAAGGCGCTGACGATGCGGGCAACGTCGCGCATCGACATCTCCCGGGGAACCGAATGATGTGCCGGATCGCGAACAACGCTCGGCCCCATGGTCGGCAACCAGTCTCCCGCCGCCCAGCCGGTGCGTCGCCCCATATGCGTGATCTGGCACATCAGGGCGGCGCCGTGCGCGTGAATACGCCTGGAAAAAGCGCGGAAAACAGGGATGATCGCGTCGTCCCCGACGTAGATCTGGCCGTAGATCGAGCCGGAGTCGCGGCTGATGTTGGACGAACCACCGAACATGGTGAGGCCGATGCCGCCGCGCGCCTTCGCCTCGTGATAGGCCTGGTATCGCTCGCCCGGCTTGCCGCCTTCCGCATAACCCGGCGCATGCGCCGTCGACAGCACCCGGTTCCTGAAGGTCCGGCCTCTTATGGTCAGGGGCGACAGCAGGGTCCTGTAGGCGCTCATCGGGACCTCCGGAAACCGTCCCGCGGGCCCCGCCGTCGGACGTGATCAGATTTCATCATCGCCGATCTCGCGTGTTCGCCGCTCCACATAGTCGTCCAATGCTTCGGCTACGCCCGGGTCGATGGGCGGAGGCTCGTATGCCGCCAGCATCTCCTTCCATCTGGCGTTGGCGCGCTGTGCCGTGTCCGGGGAACCGGCCGCCTCCCAGAACTCGTATGGACGCCAATCCGAGAGGGTCGGCGCGTGGAATGCATCCTGGTAGCGGGCCAAGGTGTGTGGCGATCCGAGGAAGTGTCCGCCCGGCCCGACTTCGCGAATGGCCTCGATCGCTTCCTCGGCGTCGCCGAGATCAATCCGCCCCCGGAGCGCGCCCATCATGCCGATCATTTCGGCATCGATGACCGTCTTCTCGAAGCCGGTCGTCAGGCCCGCCTCCATCCAGCCATGGGCGTGATAGACGCAGTGCGCGCCGCAAAGCATTGCCGCCCAGAGCGAGAACATGGTCTCGTAGGCGCCCTGCGCGTCCGGTGCGGTGGAGCTCGAGCCCAGCATCAAGCGCTGCGGCAGCCCGTAACGCCGGGCCATCTGGCCGTTGGACAGCGTACCCGTCACCGTCTCCGGGACGCCCATGGCGGGTGCGCCCGACTTCATGTCGACGGGCGTTGTCAGCACGCCGTAGAAACAGGGTGCGCCGGCCCGCACCATCTGCAGGAAGGCGATGACGCCGATCGCCTCGGCATTGCACTGAATGAGGCTGCCGGAGAGCGTGATGGGCGACATGGCCCCGGCAAATGCAACGGGGGAGATGACGTTGACCTGACCGTTACGCGCCAGTTCCATCGCCCCTTCCAGCAGAGGCTCGTCGACAACCAGGGGAGAATTCACGGAAATGCTGGCGTGCAGGCGCGGCAATGCCGAAACCTCATCTCGCCCGATCCCGTGAGCGATGGCCACCATCTCCAGACTGTCCCGGACGCGCGTCGCGCCAATGGCGTAGACGCGGGTGACCTTGTCGGAGAGCGTCTGCCACGCCCGCATGCTGGTCAGATGACGGGTGTTCACGGGCGTGTCGATGGGCTCGACCGGATGACCGGAATGAAAGGCGCAGGTCGGGATCATCTGGCTGAGCTTTACCAGATCCTCGAAATCCGTCTGCGTGCCCGGCCGGCGGCCGCGGTCCATGTCGAGCGCGTTCGGCGCCGACGACGCGGAGCCGAAGTGGATATGGTCCCCGCCAAATTGCAGATCGTGCTCAGAATTGCGCGCCTTCATCACGAAAGTGCTCGGTGCGAGGCTCAGAAAGTGTTCCGCGACCTCAGGCGGGAACCGGGCGATCCCGGTTTCGCGGTCGACCATGCAGCCGTTTGCCTCGAGGATGGACCATGATTGCGGCGACATGAACTTGAGCCCGATGCGCTGCAAGACCTCAAGCGACAGGACGTGAACCCGCTCTTCCTCATCCTCGGTCAGTACGTCGATGGGCCGGTATGGCCGTGTGATCGGCTTGAAGGCCTGCTCTCGGGCCGGCGCGGTCTGCGCCTGCCTGCGCCTCTGGCGTCGGGTCGACATGGTCTTTTTCCGCTGTGACACCGACAAAGCTTAGGGCTCCCGGCCGCACCGTTCACCTGATAAGATATAATTTCAGAAATAACATTTTTGTATGGAATGATATGCGGTTCGCCGACCTTCAAGCCTTTGTCGACGTGGTCGAAGCTGGCGGCATGACCCAGGCGGCTGCCGTGAAGGGGATGTCGCAGCCAGGCCTCAGCCGGACGATCCGGGACCTGGAAAGGAGCATGCAGGCGACACTGTTGCGCCGAACCGGCAGGGGTGTGGAACTAACCCCGGCGGGCGTGGAGTTTCTCAAGTTCGCGAGATCCAGCCTTGAGGCGCTGGAGATTGCCCGGCGGCGGACCAGGGAGATGTCCGGTGCCATGCCCGAAAAACTCCGGATCGGCATCCCGCCGCGGCTGGGCACCGCCGTCTTTCCGGATCTGTACCGCCGGTTCATGCTCGAATTCCCTGACATAGGAGTCACCGCCACAGAGGCGTACACAGCGGAACTGGCGGAAGGTCTGAGTGCCGGGCGTTTCGATCTGATCGTGTCCTTCCTGGCAACGGTCCTAGGTTCGGGTGACGGCATCCCGGTCTTTCGCGAAAGGCTGTACCTGGTGGAAGGCAAGGCGGGCGCATCTGCCGGCGATACCCCGATAACACTCGCCGAGGTCGCCGGGCTGCCGATCCTCTTGAACCAGCAGGCCAGTCCCTACCGCCGCCTCGTCGAGAGCGTCTTTGCCTCCGCCGGTCACAAACTCACGGTTTCGCGGGAGATCGAAACCGCGGAAGGCCTGCTCGCCTTCGCCTCCGAAGGCGAAGGGGCCACCATCCTTCCTCTCAGCAACTTCCACGCGGAAGCAGCGCGTGGCGATGTGACCGGCCGGCTGATCATCGATCCCTCGATCGAGCGGAATGTGTACATTCACACCGGCCGTCACCTGGACCGCCGCGCCGCCGACCTGGCAACGGCAATCGTGCTTCGCTGCCTCCAGGGTGTTGCCGAGACCTTTCGATGGTTCCCGGTCCGGCGCGCCGACAAACCCGGGCATAACGGGTAAGCCGCCGGGTCCAGACACCACAGGATCCCAATCGCATTTCAGTCTTCCTCCGTCCCTATCCAGAACACCATCCAGTGCAGGACAAAGCGGTGGCGCGGCGTTAGGCTCTGCCGGAATCGGGAGATGCCGCATGACCAGGATCGCCATCGCGGGCTTTCAGCATGAGACCAATACCTTTGGCCTGACCAGGGCTGCATACCGCGACTTCGAGATCGCGGATTCCTGGCCGCCATTGCTGACAGGCATGGACGTGATCTCAGGAACCGCTGGAATCAACCTGCCTATCGCCGGATTTGCGGCAGCCGCCGGTGACGATCCGGCCGTCGAGCTCGTCCCCATTCTCTGGTGCGCCGCCGAGCCCTGCTCATATGTCACCGACGACGCATTCGAGCGGATCAGCGGAATGCTGATTGACGGGTTGGGGCGGGCCGGCCATCTCGACGGCATCTATCTCGACCTGCACGGTGCCATGGTCACGGAGACCTTCGAAGACGGCGAAGGTGAGCTTCTGCGCCGCCTGCGCGAAAGCTTCGGCGAAGACCTGCCGATCGCGGTAAGCCTCGACCTTCATGCCAACATCACCGCACAGATGGTCGACCTGGCCACCACAATCGCCATCTTCCGCACCTACCCGCATCTCGACATGGCGGAAACGGGAGCGCGGTGCTTTCCGCTGCTGATGTCCCAGATCGCCGGCACCAGACCCTGCAAGGCGTTCCGGCAGGGGCAGTTTCTCATTCCGCTATCCGCGCAGTACACCGGTGCCGAACCATGCAGGTCGCTCTACGCCGCGCTCGAGCGGATAGCGTCCGCGCCCGGCGTGACCGCCGACATTGCCCTCGGTTTCACGGCTGCTGACATTGCCGACGCGGGACCTTCGGTCGTCGCCTATGCGCCGAACCAGGCCCGGGCCGACGAGCTCGCCGACCGGCTTGCAGCAGAGCTGGCCGCAGCCGAGGCCGAGTTTGACTGCCGCCTGCTGACGCCGGAGGAGGCCGTCCGCGAGGCCATGTCCATCGAGACCGGACGCCCGGTCGTCATTGCCGATGTCCAGGACAACCCGGGTGCCGGCGCCACCTCCGACACGACGGGCCTACTCTCTGCGCTGGTCGAGGCGGATGCGCAAGCAGCCGTGCTCGGTCTCCTGTGCGATCCGGAAATGGCAGGCCGCGCTCACGCCAAGGGCGTCGGTGCGGAGATCGAAGGGGCGCTTGGCGGGCGGTCGGGAATCGCCGGCGACCGACCGTTCACGGGCAGGTTCCTTGTCGAGACCCTCGGCGACGGCAACTGCAGCTATACCGGCGAGATGTATGGCGGCGCGACGGCGGTTCTCGGTCCCTGCGCCGTCCTCCGGGTCCTGGACACAGCCGCCGATGTGCGCGTTGTCGTCAGCAGCCTGCGGAGCCAGTGTCTTGACCTGGCCTTGTTCACGCATATCGGGGTCGACCCGCGCCGCGCGCGCATCGTCTGCGTCAAGAGCACGGTTCACTACCGGGCCGACTTCGAACCGATTGCAGCCTCCGTCCTTTCGGCAGCAGCTCCCGGCGCGTTTCCCTGCCAGCTTGCGGATGTGCCGTACCGGCGTCTCCGGCCAGGACTCCGGCTTGGCCCGAATGGTGCTCCGTTCAGCAAGACAGAGTGACGAAGATGCGGGTTTTGATGAATCGAATTCATCAAAACCCGTGAATTAAGGGATCAAAATTCGCCATATCAGGTCGCATACTCGTCCCGTTAATGAGGGAGAACCGGCGGTGGCGAGAGCGGCGCGCAGGCGGCAGACGCAAGACGCACCAGTGCAGCAGACTATCCGGCCCGTAGGCGGCCGGTTTGCGCCCCTGTCCGATCGCGACCGCGACCTCATCATCGACAAGGCCTTCGAAATTCTGGCGACGATCGGCATGGCCGGCGCGCCGGACTGGCTCGCGAATACCCTTGAGGATGCAGGCGCGCACTCAAGGTCCGACGGACGGCTGCTGTTTCCGAGGGCACAGGTGGAGCGCGCACTGACGCACGCCTGCAAAACCGTAAGCCTGCCAGGTTTCACCGAAGACGCCGGCCTCGAGATCGGCGGCGGGTGCGTGCATATCGGCACCGGCGGTGCCGCCGTTCAGGTGCTTGATGCGGAAGCGGACAACTTTCGCGATTCCACCCTGGCAGATCTCTACCGGATGATGCGGGTTCTCGACGCATGTCCGAACATTCATTACGGCGTCAGGCCGCTCGTGGCGCGGGACATGCCGTCGCCGTACGAGCTCGACATCAACACTGCCTATACCTGTCTCAGGGCTACCGCCAAGCCGATCGGCATCAGCTTCGACACGGCGGAGCACGTGGCGCCCGTCGCCGGCCTGTTCGATACAGCGCTCGGCGGGGTAGGCCGCTTCCGGACACAGCCCTTCGCCATGGGGATCATCGTCCATGTCGTGCCGCCGCTCCGGTTCGCGGGGGAAGGCGTGGAGATGATGCGCGCGGCCATCGAACACGGTATGCCGCTGCAGATCTGCTCGGCCGGCCAGGCCGGCGCGACGAGCCCGGCGTCGCTGGCGGGCGCACTGGCGCAGGGACTGGCGGAGAGCCTCGCCGGCATGATGGTCGTGGACGCGATCAGACCCGGCCACGCCTGCATCTACGCCTTCATGCCGTTCATCTCGGATCTGCGCACCGGGGCCATGTCGGGCGGCGGCGGCGAGGCTGCCGTTGCCAATGCAGCCGCGGCGCAGCTTCTGCTTCACCTCGGGCTGCCCTCGACCGTTTCCGCCGGCATGACGGACGCCAAGGTCGCCGACGCCCAGGCCGGTTACGAGAAGGGCTACACGGTCGCCCTCGCGGCCCAGGCCGGGGCCGACATGATCAACCTTTCCGTCGGCATGCTCGGCTCCATCATGGTGGCCTCGCCGGAGGCGCTCGTGATTGACGACGACATGTGCGGCGCCATCCTGCGTTCCGTGCGCGGCATCGAGGTGTCCGATGATCTGATCGATCTCACCGCTATCGACCGGGTCGTCACCGGCGAGGGTCATTATCTGGGCGAGGCGCAGACGCTCGCCCTGATGAAATCCGAATATGTCTATCCGGCTCTCGGCGACCGGCAGAGCGTCAGCGACTGGGTCGCAGACGGCGAACAGACGGTCTGGGACCGGGCAAGGGCGCAGGTCCGGCAGATTCTCGCAGAAGACCCGCCCGATCACCTTCCGCGTGAGGCGGATGCGCTCATCCGGGAACGCTTTCCGATCAGGCTCGACCAATCAGACACGGGAGAACCGGCATGAAGGTCTACCGAAGCGTCGTCCTCGACGCCCCCATAGAAGCCGTATGGGCGGCCGTGCGCGCCTTCGACGGCGTGGTCAACTGGAACCCGGGTGTTACGGGCGCGCGCATGGAGTCCGGCAGCCCGACCGCCGTCGGCTCCATCAGGCATCTCGACATTGCCGACGGCACAGTGTTCCGCGAAACGCTGCTCGCCCATTCGGACCGCGAGCACTTCTACACCTACGACATCGTCGAGGGTCCCCTGCCCTGCACGAACTACATCTCGACCCACCGCTTTGTCCCGATCACGGAGGGCGACAAGACGCTCGGCATCTGGGAGGGCGCATTCGACTGCGCGCCCGAGAACGAAGACAGCCTCGAGACGATCGTCGGCGACATGATCTACCGCGACGGCATGCGCGGACTGAATGCCTACCTGAAGGAGAACGGATAATGGCGGACACACTCGCACCCCGGGGCGTCATCGGCGTCATGACACCGGCGATGAACACGGTCGTTCAGCCGGAACTTGAACTGCTGAGGCCGACGGGCATCACCAACCAGATGCAGCGGTTCCGGCTCGGCGGTGACAGGATCTCGGACGATCTCCAGGACGAGGCCGAAAAGCTGATGGACTGCAATCCGAAGGCACTTGCTATCGGCCTGACAACGGATGCCGGGCCCGGCGGCGTCGCAAAACTCGCCGCCAGGTGTTCCGAACTTGCAGATCAACTCCAGATCCCGGTCCTCAACGCATCCGAGGCGGACCATGCGGTGCTTAGGGCCTTCGGCGCGAGCCGCGTCGCGGTCGTCACACCGTTCAACGCGGAGGTGGATCAGAACGTGAAAGCAAATGTGGAAGAGGCCGGTTTCGAGGTGGTTGCCATCAAGGGAACCGAGGCGCCGTCCCTGCCCGCGATCTGCGAGACCTCCATCGAGGACATCCGGCGCGTCTTCGGCACGGTCGCCGAGAGCGACTGCGACGCCATTCTCCAGGTCGGTACGGCTCTGCCCGTCGTCGCCCTGATCGAGGATCTGGAACAGGAATTCGGCCGGCCGGTGGTCGCCTGCAATGCCGCCGTCTACTGGCAGACCCTCCGCGCGGCAGGGATCACCGACACGCTCGACGGCTTCGGACGCCTGTTCAGAGAGCACTAGACCCGTGAAAACTCACGCCCGTGTTGTGATTATCGGCGGCGGTGCCGTCGGTGCGTCCTGCCTCTATCACCTGACCGAGGCGGGCGTCAGCGACTGCCTGCTGATCGAGAAGGACGAACTGACGTCCGGCTCGACCTGGCACGCGGCCGGCAACATCCCGACCTATGCGAACAGCTGGCTCGGCATGCGTGCCGGCAATTACGGCTGGCGGCTCTACAAGGATCTGGGCGACAGGGTGGGATCGCCGATCACCTACCGCCATACCGGGGCGTTCTGGCCGGCGCACACGGACGACCGCATGGACCTCTACCATCATCTGGTCGGGATCTCGAAGTCGGCCGGGTTCGACCTCGGCATTCTCCGGCCGGAAGAAATGGAGGAGATGCATCCGTTCTACCGGGCGGGCGACAGCGTCACCGGCGCGATCCACGACCCGTACGAAGGCGACGTCGACCCGAGCCAGCTGACCCAGGCGCTGGCCAGGGGCGCACGCGACGGTGGCGCCGAGGTGGTCCGGTTCACCTGCGTCACCGGACTGGAGCAGAAGCCTTCAGGCGAGTGGCTGGTCCGGACCGACAAGGGCGACGTCACCGCCGAGATCATCGTCAACGCCACGGGCTTCTACGGTGCCAAGGTCGCCGGACTGGCCGGCGTCCACGTGCCGGTCGCAACACTCGAACATCAGTACCTCGTGACCGAAACCATTTCGGAACTGGAGGATAACACGGATCTGTTCCCGCTGGTTCGAGATCCCGACATCCGGTTCTATCTGAGGCGCGAGCGGGCGAGTTTCCTGTTCGGCTCCTACGGCCACCCGGGCCGGCCAGCCTTCACGGACGGTCTGCCGGATGATTTCGCCCATCAGCTTTTCCCGGACTCGGTCGACGATATTGCCGAAGTGCTCGAAGGTGCGATGGAGCACGTGCCCCTGCTCGGCGAGGCCGGCGTCCAGCGGTTCGTCAACGGACCGATTGCCTATTCGCCAGACGCGCTGCCGCTCTGCGGGCCGGCTTACGGGCTCGAGAATTTTTATCACGCCTGCGGTGTCCAGGTCGGCATCACCCAGTCCGCCGCCATCGGCAAGGCGATCGCCGAATGGGTGACGGAGGGCGAGACGGAATGGGACCTTGCGGCCTGGGATCCGCGCCGTTTCGGCGACTGGGCGACTCAAGCCTACGCGGTTGCGCGGACGACCCAGCTCTACGATCTCCAGTACGCCATCCCCTACCCGCACCGCATTCTCGACTCGGCACGCCCCGTCCAGACGACGCCGCTTTACGAGACGCTTGAAGCGAAAGGCGCCGTGTTCGGCCAGATCGGCGGCTGGGAACGGGCCTTCTGGTTCGACACCCATGGCCGCAACGATCCGGACGCGCTGAGCTTCCGGGACTCTGAGCCCTGGCGCGCGGCGGTGGCCCGGGAGTGCGAAGCCGTCCGGGATGCCGTTGGCGTGATGGACCACGGCGGCTTCACCAAATACGAGGTCGAAGGCCCGGGTGCGACGGCGTTCCTCGACTCCGTATTCTGCGGTTCGATGCCGAAGCCGGGACGCGTCAAGCTCAGCTACATGCTGACCCCGATGGGCCGGATCTGGAGCGAGGCCACGATCGCGCGCCTGACAGAGGATAGGTATTTGCTGTGCGGGCCGACGCTCGCCGTGCTGCGCGACCATGACTGGCTGCGCCGCCACCTGCGCGAGGAAAACTCGGTGACACTCACGCCAGGCAGCACCCGCGACGCGGCCCTGATGGTCATGGGGCCGAGGTCCCGCGAGCTGCTCCAGCCGCAGACGGATACAGATCTCTCACGTGACGCGGCGCCCTGGATGTCCGTCGCCGAGATCAGCGTCGCCGGCCGGGACGTGACCGCGATGCGGGTCTCCTATGTGGGCGAACTCGGCTGGGAACTGCACATGGCCTCGGATGACCTGAAAGCGGTCTACGACGCGATCTCCGAGGCCGGCCGGCCGATGGGGCTCGTCGACTTCGGCTCCTATGCCTTGAACGCCATGCGTCTCGAAAAGGGCTATCACGGCTGGGGCGCGGATTTCGGCATCGAGTACACAGTGTTCGACAGCGGGCTTGAGCGTTTCGTGCGGTTCGACAAGCCCCGCTTCACCGGACGCGATGCCGTTCTCAAACAGAAGGAAAGTCAGGCCGAGTGGTGTTTTGCCGGCTTCGTCGTCGACAGCGCCGATGCCGATGCGTTGCCGAGCGATCCGATCTTCGACGGCGGGGAACTGGTGGGCTACGTCACGTCCGCGGGCACCGGATTCCGGCTCGGCAAACGGCTGGCGCTCGGTTATCTGAAGCATGGTCTCAACGAGACCGGCCGGGCATTCGAGATCGAGATCCTCGGCAAGCGGTGCGCGGCGACCGTCAGTCCGATGCCGTTCTACGATCCCGACAACGCCCGGCTGAAAAGCTGAGATCCGCAATCAGCCGCCAGGCCTGAAACCGCCGGTCTTGTGCGACCATTCCGCCAACAGTGCCGCAACGCGGCGGCTGACGTCGTTGCCGTCCTCGTCCTGGGGACGGGTGGCCACATGCCAGGGGACCGTCAGCCCGGCCTCACCCACGCGCGCGCCGACGATCCGCCCGCTGTCGATCGAACTCCTGACCGCCCAGCCGGCGAGCACGGACGTGCCCAGCCCCGCGGCCACCATCTCGACGATGGCTTCCGGGAGCTCGACCGTCTCGGTCCAGTTCGGGTATGTGCCCGCCGGACGGAACAGCTTGGCGTACTCCCGGTCCGGTTCGGGGATGCGCGTGTAAGTGATGAAATCCTCGCCGACGATATCCGGTCCGGCGATGAAGCTCTTCCCGGCAAGCCTGTGGTCCGGAGGCATGATGAACAGCAGTTCGTCGTCGAACAGGTGATCGAGATGGGCGCGGGAGCGCGCGTTCTCGCCCGAGACGATGGCCAGATCGACGGTCTTGTCGAACAGGCTCTCGAGCGGATTGCGCGCCGCCGCCGAGACCACCTGCAGACCGATGCCGCTGTCGGCTTCGCGCAGGACGGTCAGGAACGGTGGTAGGAACTGTAGGCCTCGACCGCGAGCCGGACGACATGGTGCACACCGCTGTTCATGCGGCCGACGTCTTCTTCCGCCCGCGACAAGTCGGCGAGAACCCGGCGCGCGGTCTCCGCCAGATGCTCGGCCGCGGGCGTCATGCGCAGGCGCTTGTTGATCCGTGTGAACAGTTCGACGTCGAGCCGGCGCTCCGCCTCCCGGATACGATGGGACAGGGCCGACGGTGTGAGCCCGAGCCGTTCCGCCGCATCGGTCACCCGGGGCGTTTCGGACAATTGCGCGATCATCTGCAGATGTCGCAGGTCGAGCAGCGGAGGTTTCACGACGCGCCCCATTGCTGAGAGAAATTCACGAAACATGCAGAATTTCGCGATTGAAATTCATTTAAGGCGCCGGAGAATTCAAGATCAACCGAAATTCCGGGAGAACGCTCGTGTCCCTGTCCAATGCCCTTCACGCCTATGACCGCGACCATCACGTTCACGGACAGACCAACCTGCGCCGGCAAAGCGAACATGGCCCGGATGTCATGATCCAGAGCGGCGACGGGATCACTGTCACGACAGACGACGGACGACAGCTGATCGACGGCTTTTCCGGTTTGGGCTGCGTCTCCCTCGGCTACCGCAATGACCGCCTGGCCGAAGCCGCCAAGCGCCAGATGGACGAACTGCCCTATGCGCCGACCTTCTACGGCCGCTCGCACGTCAAGGTCGCGGAGCTGGCCGAGCGCCTGACGTCCATGGCGGCCGTTCCGATGGACAGGGTCATGTTCCAGTGTTCCGGCTCCGAGGCCAACGACGCCATGATCAAGTTCCTCTGGTACCGCAACATCGCGCGCGGCCAGCCCGAGCGGCGCAAGCTGATCTCCCGGTGGCGCGGCTATTACGGCAACACGGTCGCTGCCGTCAGCCTGTCCGGCCAGCCGCACATGCACGCCAATTTCGGGCTGCCCCTACCCGGCTTTCTGAAGCTCTCCACACCGAACTATTACCGCTTCCACATCGACGGCGAGTCCGAGGAAGAATTCTCCGCGCGCATGGCCAAGGAATTCGAGGACCTGGTTCTCGCGGAAGGCCCGGACACCATTGCCGCGTTCTTCGCCGAGCCGATGCAGTCCGGCGGCGGCGCGATCCGACCTCCGCAAGGATACTGGGAGGCCATGCAGGCCGTGATCCGGAAGTACGACATCCACTTCCATGTCGACGAGGTGGTGTGCGGCTTCGGCCGGACAGGGCACATGTGGGGGGCGCAGGCCTTCGGCCTTCAGCCGGACTCGACGTCCTGTGCCAAGGCCCTGACCGCCGCCTTCTTTCCCATGTCCGCGCTGATGTTCAGGGAAGACTTCTACGCGGACATGACGAAGAACTCCGACGAGGTCGGCGTGCTCGGCCACGGGTTCACCTATGCCGGCCACCCGGTGGGTGCCGCCGTCGCACTCGAAGCGCTCGACATCTACGAGGAGATCGATCTTGTCGGCCACGTCCGCAAGGTCTCGGCACGTTTTCTCGACCGCTGTTATGAGTTGCGGGATCATCCGCTGGTCGGCGACGTGCGCGGTATCGGCCTGTTCTGCGGGTTCGAACTGGTCAGGGACAAGGCGACGCGTGAGCAGTACGATCAGGCGCTCAAAGTCGGCGTCCGCGTACAGGATGCGGCCCATGAGAACGGGCTCTATCTCAGGTCCATCCCGGTCGATCGCATCAGTTTCATGCCGCCGCTGATCATCAGCGAAAGCGAAATCGATGACGCCGTTTCACGGCTCAAGGCCGCGCTCGACACGGTGTGGGAGGGTTTGCGCACCTAGACAGCGCCGGCCTTGCCCCGCTCGATCAATGTCCGGATGACCTTCAGAAAACGGTCACCCGCCGGTCCAGCGGGACAGGCCCAGTAATCCATGGCGCCCTGGCAGATCTCGAACAGCTTGGCCGACCTGCGCGCATCCTTGCCGCAAATGACGATCGCACCCGTCCGTCCCATGTGCCTGAGATGCGCGTGGAGCCAGG
The DNA here is from genome assembly GCA_965198845.1 of Hyphomicrobiales bacterium. Lineage (GTDB taxonomy): Bacteria > Pseudomonadota > Alphaproteobacteria > Rhizobiales > JAJFHC01 > CBDAQD01. The sequence continues at coordinate 1,224,329 of CBDAQD010000002.1, read as the reverse complement.
CCACGAACCCGATCGCGCTGGGGCCCTCCTCCGCGAACCGGAACCGCACGACACAGAACCTGCCGGATCCGTCTTCCGGCCGGGCAGGCACAAACTCGAACCAGTCATCCCCGTCCTTCACGCAGGCAAGGGCCTCACGCACAGGCGGATTGCCGGTCTCCAGATTTCGCCACACGTATTCCTCGTCGAAGACCCTGGTTTCGGCCTGCGCAATAACCGTGCACAGCCTTTGCTGAAATTCCTGTTCCGTCTCTGTCATGGCGGTGGTCCCGTGCAATTCGCTTTTCACGCGCAAGTCATTGCGCTACGTATTTTGTAGCAGATGAGTATCATTCAGATTCGAACGCTACGCAATACGTAGCAAAGGAATGCTTTAGCCATGTCGAAATTTCCCGCACCGGGCCAACCGGTCAGAGGCTCGAAAAGCGGCGTGCCGCTCATGGCCCTGTTCGACCTCCTTGGGCGGACCTGGGCAATGGGGGCGCTCTGGCAGCTGTGCGAAAGCGGGCCCGCGACGTTCCGGGATCTGCAGGCACGGTGCGAGGGGATTTCCCCGACCGTGCTCAACACGCGGCTCAAGGAACTGCGGCAGGCCAAGCTCGTCGAGCGTACGGATGCAGGCTACGCGGCAACGAAACTCGGCGCGGAACTCCACACCATGATGACACCGATCGCCAACTGGTCGCGCACATGGGCGCGTCACGTCGATCCTTAGGTAGGCCAGCGCTGACGATGCGGGCGAAATCGCAAAACTGTCGACTTTCCCGTGCCTATCCGCTCTATTCTTCGGCACCGGATTTCACCGGCCACACGCAACTCGCAGGCGGTGCGCCCGTCTGAGAGGGAGGAGCAAGACGTGCAACACACATCGTCACAGGACAACCTGGAGCGACGGCGCTATGTCGGCCTGAAGACGCCGAACCGCCTGAGGCTGGACGTGCTGTGCGGTGAAGCCGGAAGCATCGCGGTGCGGGCAGGCTCAATCGTCTCGATCACAAATGTCGATGGCGGCGGATCGTGCCTTATCACCGCAATCGACGACACCGCGCGCGACTTCGCGACCGGGCCGCTCGATGTTCCGGAAGCCGTACCGGTGCCGGTCGATACGGCCACCTTCGACGACCGGCGAATGGCGACGATTGCCGCAAGCCGCGACACGATGCTGGACCAGGCGCGCGCCTTCAGCCTGTTCGATGCGACCTGCGAGGCCGGCGAAACATTTCTCTTCAAGACCACCGCGGACACGACGCTGTTCGTCATCGCCCCGGTCGCGAAAGACTTCATGACGGCCGGCGGCGGCGGCCGCTTCAGCGTCCACATCCAGCAGGAAGACGGCGGCAACACCGGCCTGCTGCTGCCGGAGCCGTTGGGCCGGGTGCGCGACGAATGGCGCGTGGGCCGCGGCACCGCCAGGGCCTACGAGGTCAAGCAGGGCCAGTTCATCCAGGTCATCGATGTCGAGGGACAGCAATGTTCCGACTTCATGGCCATGCGCGCCGACGCACTGGACCAGGGCCTGGAGCGGCATATCGATTCAACCGTTTCGCGCACGATGGTGCGCGGCGCCTACCCGATGCCGGGTCTGCATGACAAATTCTTCGACCAGGACATCCGCCCGCTCCTGGCCGTGCGGCAGGACACCGTCGGCCGGCACGACACGTTCGCGCTGGCCTGCACCGCACGCGGCTATGAGGAACGCGGATTTCCCGGACACCTCAACTGTTCCGACAATATCAGCGGCGCCTATGCCCCGTTCGGCATTCAGAAGCGCAAGGCCTGGCCGGCGATCAACTTTTTCTTCAATTCCTGGATCGACCCGGCCGGCAACGCCATCGCCTCCGACGAGGCCTGGTCGCGGCCCGGAGACTACGTGGTCCTGCAGGCGCTCACCGATCTCGTCTGCGTCTCGACCGCCTGTCCGGACGACGTCGACCCGATCAACGGCTGGAATCCCACGGATGTTCATGTGCGGATCTACGAGGACGACTCGTCGATCAGCCATTCCGTGATCTGGCGCGGCCAGCCCGATGACGACGGTCAACTGACACGGCATTCCGCCTTTCACCCTCGCACCTCCGCGCTGACCAGCAACTATGCGGTGTCGCGCGATCTCTGGCTCGCAACGCAATATGACGCGACGGGTGCCGTCGAGGAATATTGGGCGTGCCGCAAGCACGCCACGCTGCAGGACATGTCGAGCCTCCTGAAGTTTGACGTGATCGGGCCGGATGCCGAACAGCTGCTCCAGCATTGCCTGACCCGTGACGTGTCCAAGCTTTCGCAGCACCGGGGTTTTTATGCCCTGATGTGTGACGAGCGCGGCAGCGTCCTTGATGACGGCACGCTGTTCCGCCTTGAGCCGGCCGTGTTTCGCTGGTGCTGCGGATCGAGCGATTCCGCGCTTCATCTTCGTGAACAGGCGGAGCGCCTGGGGCTTACCGTTCATATCCGCTCGCTTGGCCACAAGATGGCCAATCTTGCGCTCCAGGGGCCGAAGTCGCGCGACATCCTGCACGACGTCGTGTTCACGCAACCGACCCGCCCGACACTCGACAACCTGAAATGGTTCGGGTTCACCATCGCGCGGCTGCACGACCGCGACGGACCGGTGTTCATGCTGTGCCGGACCGGATTCACCGGCGAGCTCGGTTACGAGATCTTCTGCGATAGCGACGATGCGGAAACGATCTGGGACGGCCTGATGAAGGCCGGCGAGCCGCACGGATTGGTGCCCATGGGCGGCGACGCACTGTCCATGCTACGCATCGAAGCCGGTCTCATGATCGCCGGCGCCGAATTCGGCCCGGATGTCGATGCCATGGAATCCGGCCTCGAATTCGCTGTCGACTTCAAAAAGGAAGATTTCATCGGCAAGGCCGCGCTTGAGCGCAACAGGGCGGCACCCCGGCGGGCTCTCGTCGGCCTGAGTTTCGCCGGCAATGAAGCGCCGGCCCATGGTGACGGTGTCTTCGCCGGACGCGAACAGGTCGGTGTTGTCACCAGCGCCTGTTATTCGCCGCAGCTTGGCCGGGCCATCGCGATGGCACGCGTTGCCATAGAAAACAGCCGGGACGGTGTAGAACTGGAGGCCGGGAAACTCGACGGCCATATGAAGCGTCTGCCCTGCGTTGTCACCGCTTTGCCGTTTATCGACCCGAAACGGGAAAAACCGAGAGCCTGACCGAATGCAACGGGCGGGAAGCCACGCCAGCGTTCATTTGTCGGCGAATGTGGCGACACTCGGCAAACGCTTGTCCGTCGTCGAGCCGCGTACCATGCCTGCGGTGTTGTAGAGCATCACGATCTCGCCGGTCCTGTCGACCGCGATGATACCGCCGTTGCCGCCGGCCGGCTTAAGTTCCTTGAAGATGACCTGGTCGGCCGCCTCTGCGAGGGACTGGCCGCCATGACGGATGCGCGCGGCAATATCGTGGGCCACCGCGTACCGGATGAAATACTCGCCATGTCCGGTCGCCGAGACGGCGGCACTGCGGTTGTCGGCGTAGGTTCCCGCACCGATGACCGGCGAGTCGCCAACCCGTCCCGGCGGCTTCGATCCGAAACCGCCCGTCGACGTTGCAGCCGCGAGGTTTCCACAGCGGTCGAGTGCAACGGCACCGACGGTCCCGCTGCGTTTCAGCAGATCCGGGCGGCTCCGGAGAACGCCCGTCGCCCGGAGTCCGTCGGTGACCGTAATCCTCGCGTCCACCCTGCCCCGCTCTTTCATCTTGTAGGTCATTCGGAAGTCTTCGGTTTCGACGACGAGAAAACCGTTCTTGAATTTGCCCCGGGCGCGGATCGTTGCCGGTTCGGACAGGCCGAGGCTTTCATTGATGCCAAAGGCCACGACGGCATCGCCGCCTTCGGCGTCGACGTTTTCGACAATCAGCACATGATTGAGCCTGCCGGCGAGCACACCGGCCCAGACGCCGGCAAACCCGGAGAGGGCCGCAGGCGCCGCCGGATCCGGTTCCTCCAGTTTGAGTCCGTCGGGCAACACAACATCGGAGAAATTCCGGCCCGCATGCAGGAAGTAGTCCTGTCCGACGCGCTCCGCGCCAAGTTCGGCAAGTCGCTTGTCGGCCGATGGCCCGATCATCATGACCTGGGGCGTGTCGTCCATGACCAGCCGTGCTGCCGCGACAGGATTCCTGAGGTGTCTGACTCCGGCGACCGCACCCGCCCGCAGATGGCGGCCGTCCATGATCGAGGCATCCATCTCGACATCGCCGTCCCGGTTGGCCACGCTGCCCTTGCCAGCATTGAACAGTCCCGAATCCTCCATGGCCGCGACCATGGCGGCAACAACATCAACGGCCTTGTCGCCGGAGGACAGCCTGGTGCGGCCGGCCTCAAGCTGAGCGCGGACGAAGGCTTCCTGTTTTGGATGCGCTGACCTGCCCCAGACTGCCCCGCCGTGAAGAGCGAGGGCAAATGTCGCCTGACTTGTGCATGACGGCCCAAGAGCTTCGGCTTTGGGCACGGATACCAAACTGGCGAACGACGACGCCACAACGGCCGCAGCAGCGACAACAAACCTGTTCCGATGAAGATGCTTCATGGCCCGAGCCTATCACCGCTGCCGCCATCCCGTGAGCGGGCGCTATCGGGTCACTTGATTGAATGCGTACATCGAATGCGCGACCGGCAGCGGTCCGGTGGATCAATCCGCCAGGACAGGCGCTTCGGCGACCGCGTCCACGCCGTCGTAACCTGATTTCCGCAAGCCCTCGAGAAGATAGAGATCGTCGGCCGAATTCTCGTACATGGGAGTCGATACCCATTCCGTGGCAAAGCCGGGCTGCAGGCGACGGCATTCGGCGAGCGCGGCGGCGCCCTCTTCCGCCCGATCCATATGCCCGAGCGCCGACGCAAGGATCAAGAATGCCAGCGGATAATCGGCCTTGTGGGTTAGGGCGCGCTTCGCCATGTCCGCTGCCTTCTCAGGCTCACGGGCGTTCAATCGCGCGCGGGCCAGAGCGGACAGAGCGAAATATATGCGGGGATTGCGCGGATTGATCCCGATCGCACGCTCCAGCATCGGCACTCCCTCGGCCGGTCTCCCGGCATAACTCAGGGCGATGCCAAGCTGCGACAGGGCGACGAAGTTGCTCGGATTGAGCGCGACCGCGCGCTCCCCTTCGGCGATCGCGAGATCGAACTTGCGCGCCCAGGTGTAGGCGAAGCCGAGGAGGCAATGCGCCCGGGAGTCGGTGTCGTCGAAGTCGACTGCACGTCTGGCGCTGTCGAGTTGCGCTTCAATCGACGCTTCACGGTCATCCGCATAACCGAACCAGATATCCCGGTGGTGGGTATAGGCGAGACCGGTCCATGCCTGCGAATAGCGCGGATCGAGCTTGAGGGCGCGTGTGAACATATCCCGCGCCTGGGCGTTGCCCTCCCTGGTCCACAGGTTGAGGAATGCCATCCCCTGCTGGTAGAGCTCCCAGGCGCCGAGCGAACTGGGACGCGCGGGCGCGATGCGGTTCTGCTCGTTCCTGCCGATCTCAGGCTCGACGATCGACGCAAGGTAATGGGTAATCTCATCCTGAAGCGCGAACAGGTCCTCGACCTCGCGGTCGAACTTCTCGGCCCAGATATGATGACCAGTTACCGCGTCGATCAACTGTGCGTTCACGCGGACCCGATTGCCGGCCCGACGCACGCTGCCTTCCAGCACATAGCGGGCCTTGAGCTCTTCGGCCACCGTGCGTACGTCCGGCGATTTGCCCTTGTAGGCAAAGGTTGAGTTGCGGGCGATCACGGGGAAGCTCCGCCATGAGGCCAGCGCGGTGATGATGTCCTCGGTCAGGCCGTCGGCGAAAAAGTCGTCGCCCGGATCACCACCCAGATTGTCGAACGGCAGCACGGCCACGGCCGGAGCGCTCGAAAAACTGTCCGGTGCGTCCGTGGCGGCTGTTTCGGGGAGCGCCTCCTCTTCTTTCGGTTCAGCCCTTGGCGGCGTGTGATAGGCCCGCACCGCCCTGCCGATATTCTTCAGGTCGCGGTCGCCCATGTCGGAGAATTCGGCGTCAATGCGGCCCTGCACGTTGTGATAGACGCTTGCCGATACGCAGACGCCGCCGGGCTCGGCCAGCGGCTCCAGCCGCGCGGCGATATTGACCCCGTCGCCCAGATAGTTGTCACCGTCGACGACCACTTCGCCCATGTGAATGCCGAACCGCATCAGGAATCGGCGCTCCTGGGCCATGCCCTCGTTGATTTCGTCGAAAAACGCCTGAATGTCGAGGGCGCAGCGCACCGCATCGACGACGCTGCCAAACTCGGCAAGAACGCTGTCGCCCGCCGTGTTGAAGATCTTGCCGCGATGATCGGAAACACATTCGCGGATGAAGTCGAAGCAGGCCTGAAGTCCCTCGATGGTCTCGCGCTCGTAGGCGCCCGCCAGCCGGCTGTAACCGACGACATCACCGACCATAATCGCAATCAATTTCCGTTCCATCGCGCCTCTCCCCTGCGGCACCATACATTTTACATGTGGAGACTGTGAGGCGCACTATCGTCCGATCGGCCGGTCTTCGGGAGTGAGTCACTGTATGGTCATTGTGTCGTTGCTATGTGACTCGCCACCTGCGCGGAACCGGCCGACGAGGTGGGCGACAAGAACCGCCAGATAAACTGTGCCCGTCATCGCCTCGACGGCAGCCCAGGCCCTTGCCAGAGAGGAAACCGGCAGAATGTCGCCGTAGCCGAGCGTGGTGAGCGTGACGAAGCTGAAATAGAGCAAGGCGTTCCACGGCGCTTCGGCGTCCTGCGGAGACAAGTTGAACGTTCCGGGATTCAGGGCGAAAAGCACCGAATAGGCCGCGGCCCACATCACGCCCAGGAGGATGTAGGCGGACATCACTGCGCATATTTCCTCAGCGTCGACGACGCCGGACCCGAGCGCCCTGCGCAGGGCGGACTCGGCCGCAATCGCGCAAACACACAGCAGAACGAGATCGGAAGCGATTTCACCTGCCGGACCGTCGCCCAGAGGGCGGAGCCAGAAAATCGCAAGCCACAGCACAGCCAGACCCAGCGCAAGCGCCGTTCGACGCGCCGAGATCGTCATGCCCAGGATCACCAGCGAAAAGAGAACCGCGAGATCCGTCTCGCTCCAGTGATCGGCGCCGAACAAGGGGCCGACGACCACCAGGCTCATGAGCGCGCCGAGCAGGACGGCATGCCGCCGGCGGCGGAGAAAAGCGGCCGGGGCGGAAAGGACGATTTCACTCATCGTTCGCCGTCCCGTCCAGGATCTCGGCGATCCGCCTGAGCTCCAGGATTACCACGCCCAGGGCGATCAGCATCGCGCTCTGGAGCGAGCCCTGATTGAGGGCGTCCTCGATGACGATCTCTTCGACCTTGAGGCCAGTCCGCTCATAAAGGGAAATGGCGACCGTCATGACGAGGCTCCACGCCCCCCAGGCAATGATGCCGATCCCGGTCGTGAGCCCGAGTATGCCTGTGAGCCACACCATCGCCCGGTGAAAGAACCTGCGTTCGGCTGTCGCCAACTGTTCAATCGTCTGCCTGTCCATCTGATCTCTCTCTCCGATCACCTGTTGCGTCAGCTTTCATTCGGCCGGCTTGCGCAGATAGGGAAACCGCTTCGACGCAGGCTTTGTGGGCGCGTCGACACCGTCACTGATGGCGCTGCGGTCGCGGGCAATCAGGAACGCGTATTGAATGTCGCAGATGTCGTCGTCGAGCCAGCGGCCGCCCCCGGTCTTGTGCTCGCGTTCCTCGACAATTGCCCGTTCGATTTCGAACCAGCTGCCGCTGCCGACAGGCTTGGACAGATCGATCACGGTGAAATCGGCGAACTGCAGGTTCGTCAGCGGATGACCGCCGTCGGTCGCCGGCCAGTCGACACGGCTATCGAGCGAGTCCAGGCGCGTGAGATTGGCGTTCAGGCGCGCGCGGAACGGTCCGGCATAGGGGCCGGGTTCGCCGAACGGATCGTAAGCATTGAACAGGTCCCGGAGGTCGACCGTCTTGTTGGTGTCGTCGAAGCTCGGGTCGCTCAAGATGACATTCGTGACTTCAGGGCGACCGAACGTATCGAGGACAACCGGTTTTCCGCCACGGGTTCTGATCTCTCCGACGACGCCGTACATTCCGTTTGTGTCGGGCAGATGTTTCTCCGTGTTGATCTCGAGGACGATGCTAAGCGCATTTTTGCCTTCGGCGGAGTTCCGGCCGGTAAAGGCGAGCTTACCCGACTTCATCGACGTTATGATTCCGGGCACGTCCATGAAGAATGGGTCTAGCCGAAGGCCAGCAAACACCCGCAACCCCGACTTCGAATAGTCCCCGTCGGAGGACGCCCGGTTGACGCTTAATCCGACTTCGCCGCCGGACGCCTGGCAACTGCCGCTCTGGGTTGTGGCTCCATCGGAATGTTTGTGGCTGCCGAACGTGCAGGAAAACACAACCTCGTTTGCGCCGACCCCAAAACCGGCCCGCAGACCCGTGCCCGATATCGACACCGGACGGAGACGGAACCGGTACTCGAGCGCATGGGAAAACCATCTTGACGATCCGGCGTCCGGATAAATGTTCATGACAAGCACAAGGCGGCCCGATTGTTCCGGACTCGGAAACACATACATGTCGGTGATGTCGGTCTCGGGATCTGTCAGCACCTCGTGACCGTCCAGATGATCCGAAGCCGCCGCCGTTTCGACCGCCGCCAACATCGCGGACATCGCCGCGATGGTCAGAAGCTTGCTGGGTCGCATGGGAAATCTCCTTCCGTTCTCATAAGGGCGGTCGCGTTCAATCCGCATATCGGCCGTCCGCGAGGCCGCGCAGTGCGGTTACGGACGGGGCGAAGAAATACTCGCCGCCCTGGATGGTGACGAATTGCCTGACGTCGAAGAGGAACGGCATGTCAGCGCCTGGCACGGTGAACTGGCCGCCGTCGCCATTCGTGCCGACAAGCGGGTCCTTTTCGTCTGTGGGCAGGCCCACGAAGTCGCCTTTCTGGATCCATTCGGACTGCATGAACTCGAACTGAAGTTCGAGATCGGCGACGACGAAAACGCCGGCCTGGCCACGCGCAACACCGTCGTCCGGCGCGCCTTCGGGCAGCGGCGGGCCAAACTCCAGGCCGCGGCGGATGATGCGCTTGCGGTTGATGTCGGCCGATGTCGTCAGTTTGGTGGCACGCGGATTGGTCCGGCGCAAATGCGCGCCCAGCGGACATTTCAGGCCTTCCGGATCATCCGCGTAATCGAAGTCGTTGACCCGGTTCGGGTCCGCGGCGATATCCGGATCATCCTGATCCGGCGAAAGCGCGAGTGGACACCCGGAGCGCCAGCGGCCGACGATTTTCGCCGCCATCTTTTCCTGGTGCGCGTCGTCGCCGTTTCCCCACAGGGTCATGGCCCCCTGCCTGAGGTAGTCACGGAATCCGGCGACATCCTGCGCCGCCTTGCGGAATGCGATGAATGAGCCGTTCACCCCCAGTTCGTGCGGGGTCGGCGTTGCGGTCATCTCGCCCAGCTCGTTGACATAGCCGAGCAGGAATTCGCCCGGTGCAATGCCACGCCAGCCGTCGCCATCTATGGCGCCGTGGCCCGGAGGCGCGTCGTCATCCAGACCGGCGATCGCCGGCTGCGAGACCGGGTCGACATAACCGAAATGCGCGGCAGGGCAGCCAGACCGCTGGTCGAAAACCACTTCGGCCTCGACGGCATGGCGTTCCGCGACGCCGTAACAACCGGCCTCGTCCGTGATCTCGCGGCGCCAGGTATCCACCGTCTTCGGATCGGGACCGCTCAAGGCGACCATGACGTGGATGTCGGATGTGCCGAGGCCGTTTTCCCACGAAGCAGGGTCGGACGGGCCGGTGTCGCCAAGGCGACGCCCCCGGGCGGCCATGCCTTCACGAAACGCATGGGGGAAACTGGCATAGGTTTCGTCGGCAATCCCGATGGCCTGCAGGCCGAATGCTGAAAAGCAGATGTTGAGTGTACGGTCGGGCGACTGCTCGCCGCGCGCCGCCGCCGAAGTCGTGGTCCGGCCAACAAGCGCTGAAAGCCAGGACCTGCCCCCTTCCGGTGACCCGAGCGTGTAGAACACGTAGGCGCAGGCGAGTGTGTCGTACTCTTCAAGCAAGCCGCCCTGGATTTCGGGCAGATTGGCTTCGAGGTCATGCGCAGTAAGGGTTTTAGCCGGCTGATCGAGCATCGTCGCCTCCATGGCGGTCTTAAATGGAGTGACCGGCCGGTGCCTTGGCGGTGCAGCCGGCCGGCCTCTGAGGCCAAACGCTAGAGAGCGGAAACGGTCTGACCCCACGCCACCTTGTCGGCAGGCCGCGCCAGTGACTTCTGCATGTCCATGACTTTCATGCGCCAGTCGGCGTCGCGGCGGATCTGATTGACGGTCAGTTCCGGATAGGCACAGAAGTATGAAATGACCTCCACCTGGTGGGCGGCGATAAATTCCAGGAGCGCGGTAAACTCCGCGTCCGCCTCAGGTGCGTTCTCGAAGTGGCCCAGCACTTCGCGCAGAGGCGTTTCCAGATCCTTGAACGCCTCGAAATAGGCGACGACATCGGCATCGAAGTTGGTCTGGAACAGGACCTGGTCCTTGTTGATCCGGGAAAAGCTGAAAATGTGGATCAGCGCCATTTCCGATACGGCATCGCCGAATTCCGGCGATCCGACAAGTTGTGAAAGGGCCGTGGCGTGGGCGTCAGGATCGTCCTGGCCCAGGGTGAAAACGGCCGCAAAAGGCGTCACGTTTTCCGCAAGCCTTACCGTGGGGCTAAGTCCGTATTTGAGTGTTCCGTTCGTGGTCATCATGTGGCTCCGTCAGGTGAGTGCGATAAATTCGGGACGGCCCGGCTGAAGCGGCACGGTCGGTCCGCCGTCGATCCTGAAGATGGTGTGAATGGCCGCGCGACGGGAGTGAGTCACGGTGCGTCACGCCCAACCGGAACAGGTTTCACGTGCCGTTGCGTCCAATGCGCCGAAGATTGCGTCCAATGCGCCGATTTCAGCCGGCCGGGAGCCGTCATGGACACGTCGCGGCCCTTCGGTTAGCCTTTGAGAACAAAGGAAATTCGCGGTACGGAAGCGTTCTCTCCAGTGCCGCCGGGGCGTGCGGGGCACTGGAACAATGCCATGTCGGCAAGCGACAACATGACAGACCTACACAGTGCCAATGACTCCAACGTTCCGGAGGACGCTGTCCGGATTGCGTTTCAGGCCATTATCGGGAGCACCGTATTCGCCGGGTCAGAACGCCTGATCGGATTCTTGCGCTACGTGGTCGATGAGGCGCTTGCCGGGCGCAGCGACCGGCTCAAGGAATATTCGATTGCGCTTGCGGTGTTCGGCCAGAGCGAGTCCTTCGACCCGCAGACCAATACGATCGTTCGGGTTCAGGCCGGGCGGCTGCGGCGGCGCCTCGATATGTACTACCTGACCGACGGCAGCGGGGACCCGGTCGCGATCAGCATTCCCAAAGGCGGCTATGTCCCCCGGTTCGATCAGCGTCATGCCGCCGAACCCAAGCGGGAAGCCAAGGCATCCGTTTCGCAACCCGAGGAACCGTCGAAGCCGCACGCCGCAGAGAAGGCCAGCCCGTCAATAGCGGTTCTGCCGTTCGAAAATTACAGCACCGATCCCGAAGACCGCTTCTTCGCCGACGGGTTGACTGAAGAAATAATCGCCAACCTGGCGCGCTTCAAGGATCTGTTCGTGTTTTCGCGCCTGACCACGGCGAAGCTCGCACAGGACGGTGCGGACATCAGGCAGCTGCGCGAGGAACTCGACGCCGACTTCGTGCTTGAAGGCAGTGTGCGCAAGTCGGGCTCGGCAGTCCGTGTACGGGTGCAACTGATCGACGCTGCCAGCGACGGGCACGTCTTCTCGGAGAGCTTCGACCGGCCTTGCACACCCGAGGAGGTGTTCGAGATCCAGGACGAGATTGCCATGCTGGTCGCCGGCCGCGTGGCCGACCGGTACGGACCACTCGGCCGTTATGCTGCCCGGGCGTACCGGTCCGGACAGCCCAAGGACTGGAATACCTATCAATGGATTCTGAGGTTCTACGAGTATTACGGATCGGCGGACCTGCAGACCCATGCGGACCTTCGCGAGGGTCTGGCGCAGGCGCTCGAGCGGGATCCGGAGTCGTCCGACGCCTGGGCGGCCCAGGCGATCATTCTCCTCGACGAGTTCAGATTTCACCTCAACGAGCGCCCGTCCTATCCCGCACTCGACGACGCGCTGCAACACGCCCTGCGCGCCACGAGCGTCGACCCGGAGAACGCCTTCGCCTATCAGGCGCTCGCAATGGTATTTTTCCACAACCGGGAATTCAGCGACTTTGACGTGGCCGCCGAACGGGCCATCACGCTCAATCCGGGACACGCCGACGTTCTGGCGGATATGGGCCATTGCTACTGTCTGCGCGACAACTGGGACCGGGGCCTGGCCCTGATCCAACGCGCGATCCAGCTCTCTCCCGTCCACCCGGGCTGGTATCACATGGCGCCCGCGATCCACCATCTCCTGACTGGCGATCTGGCCGCGGCCACAGCAGAAGTCAGAAAGGCTCAGATGCCCGGCTTCTTCTGGTACCACGCGGTTGCCGCGGCGATCTACGCGGAAGCCGGCGACCGGGAAAGGGCAACTGCCGAGACCGAAGAACTGCTGCAGGTCTTTCCTGAGTTCACTGAGAATGCGCGGCGCGAACTGGGAATCTGGAGGTTCCAGGACGACCTCGCTGCAAAGCTGATCGACGGCTGGCGGAAAGCCGGCCTAGACATCGACTGACGATTGTCAGAGAGACCTTCCCTGTACGGACGTTCATTTCCGCAACACAAAAACACCCCGGTCTGATCACCGTTTGACCGCGCGATGTGCAAAGTGGCGCCGCGATTCGGTCCTATCTCAATAGCGTGCGCCGTCCGCGTCCATCTCCCCAATTGGATGCACGGGACGGCTTGCAAAAACCAATTTGGAGGATTGTCAAAATGAAGCTGACACCAATCGCGATTGCGTTCGGAGCAATGTTCGTGACCAGCGCGGCGTTTGCCGCCGAGGACTTTGCCAAGGTCGACGCAGACGCCGACGGCAAGGTCACGATGGAAGAAGCAAAAGCTGTCATGCCCGACATGTCGGCAGACAAGTTCAAGGCCGCCGACAAAAATGGCGACGGCGCGCTTGATCCGAAGGAATACGCCGAGGCTACCTCCGGCTAAGATCGCCACACCTCACGGCGCTCTATTCCAGGGGCGGCACGCGAGTGCCGCCCCTATTTTATTCACCGTCCCATTGCCGCAGTGATTCGCCAGCCCCGGACCGAATTTCGGGAGCTTGCGCTCCGGCCGGCTTCGCTCATCCAATCGGGACTGTCACAGCGAAAAACGGCTTCCAAAAATAATAAGAGCACAAAATCAAACCGATGGCGGCGCAGGCTCAGTGCAGCTTTGCCACACTGCACGCCTTTCGCCATTTCAGTGCGCCCGACCGGCTTGACCGCCACACGCCGCCTGCCCGAAACTGGCCGCAATGCTGCCGTGGATCCGACGCATTTGTCCCGGTCCGGGCGCGGTCACCAAGAAAAGCGATCAAGAAAAAACAGGCCCCGCCGGCAGCGATCAGTTGATCGTCTGCCGATATGGCAGCGCCGCGCCGGCAATCGCGCGGAAACCATTGGGGGGCCTGGTTATGCGTTCGCGCACCCGTCTGTTGACTCTCACGTCCGCTCTGCTTTGCGTTGGGTACGCATCTTCTGCGCCAGCCCACCTCAATCCCGACACACAGTCCGTCGAACGCGAACAGAACAGCGAACGGCGGGCGGATATCTACAGCAGCCGGGGTTTCCTGCTGCGCCGCACCGGCGCCTACGATCGTGCTATCCGCAATCTGAACCGTGCGATCGAGATCGATCCGCGTCACGTCCAGGCGCTCGCCAATCGCGGTGTGGCCTGGCGCAAGAAAGGCCGCTACATCCGCGCAATAGCCGATCTGACGCGGGCGATCGAGATCACCCCGGAACGGCCCGCCCTCCTGATCAACAGGGGCATGGCCTTCGAGGGCATGGCGGCCTTTCGCACGGCAGCACAGGACTACAGCCGGGCGATCACGGTCGCGCCGGACAGTGCCGCGGCCTTCAGGCACCGGGGCAACATCCGGCGACAGCTCGGCGAATACGCCGGTGCGATCGAGGATTATGATCGCGCAATCCGGCTCGACGGCAAGTCCGCCGATGCTTATTTCCAGCGCGGCAAGGCCCACCTCCTCGCGGGCAACGCGGAACAGGCCGAAGCCGACCTCCGGCACATCGCCCAGCTCAGTCCCAAACTCGAGGCGGCGCTCTACAACACCTATTGCTGGGAACTCGCCCTTGCAGGACGCACCCGCGAAGCGCTTGTCCAATGCGAGAGATCACTCAAGGCCAGGCCGGGCCGGGCCAACACGCTCGACAGCCGGGCCTTCGTCTACTGGCAGCAGGGCCGTGTCGAAGAGGCCAGAGCAGACCTGGACGCCGCGCGACGCGCCAAGCCCGGTATTGCCCGGACCGCCGTTCGGTTCGCGGAGTTCCAGATTCTCCTGATCCAGAAGGCGCTTGTCCTGCAGGGCTACGGCGAGCTGAAGGTCAGAGGCAGACTCGACCGCAAGACCGGCGAGGCAATACGCGCGTTCGAAAAGGCCCGGGGCCTGCCCGCAACCGGTGAGCCGTCAGAGGCGGTCCTGAGAGGTCTCAAGCTCAAGGACGTCCGGTCCGAGTTGGACGCGCCATAGCGAGGAACTTTCTGCCATTAACCCGACTCAATTGGTATCGTCGAAATTCAACAATTCGGACGTTTTCAATACCGCTTGATCGCGCGATCCTCTGCGGCAGCGATGTAATCACCTGCTCCGGAGACCGTCATGAACGAGCATGTCGACACCAAGACCCTGCCGAGCGTCTGTCCTTTGGACTGCCCGGACACCTGCAGCCTCAATGTCACCGTGACCGGCGGCAAGATCGTCGACGTGAAGGGCAGCCGCGCCAACCCCTACACGGAAGGCGTGATCTGCAACAAGGTCGCCCGGTACTATCCGGATTTCGTGCATGGCAACGCGAGACTGACCCATCCCCTCAGGCGAACGGGTCCACGCGGCTCGGGCCAGTTCGAAAGGATCTCGTGGGACGATGCCCTTGATGTGATCGTGGATGCCTTCTCGAAGGCCATTGACGCCCACGGACCGCAGTCGGTCATGCCGTTCAACTACGCCGGTCCCCATGGCGAGCTTGCCGGAGGGTCGATGGATCGGCGGTTCTTCCACAAGATGGGTGCAACCCTTCTCAATCGGGGGCCGCTCTGCGGCGCAGTGCGCGGCACGGCCTATGCCAGCCTGTTCGGTGCCGCCCCCGGCATGCCGCCGGCCCAGGCCGTGCATTCCGACCTGATCGTGGTCTGGGGCAACAACGTCACGGTCTCGAACCTGCATCTGATGCGCGCGCTGAAAGCGGCTCGCGCCGACGGTGCCACGCTCGTCATCGTCGATCCGAAGCGGACCAAGGTCGCGGAACAGTGCGACCTGTTCATCCAGATCCACCCCGGCACGGATGTCATCTTGGCCATGGCACTCGCCGCCGAGCTTGAGCGGCGCGGCGCGCTCGACCTGGCGTTCATCGAGCAATGGACTCACGGCTTCGACCTCTACATGGATGAGGCCCGCAAATACACCGTCGGTGACGTGGAGCATCGCTGCCGCATTTCGGCCGAGCAGTTCAACCAACTGGCGGAACTCTATGCCACGTCGAAAACCGTTTCCGCGTCCTTCGGCAACGGGATCGAACGCGGCCGGAGCGGCGGCTCCGGACTGCGCGCCGCCATGGCGCTGCAGGCGCTCACCGGAAATCACGGACGGCTCGGCGCCGGCGTCATTGCCAAGTCGGGCGTGGCCGCTCCCAAGACCCAGGCCCGCCTGCACCGCACCGATCTGATTCCCGAGGGCACGAGGACATTCAACATCGTGGATGTGCCCGAAAAACTGCTCGACGAGACGCTCGACCCGCCGGTCACGGCGACCATGATCTACAATCACAATCCGGTGGCGACGCATCCCGACCAGACAGCGATGATCAAGGCGCTCATGCGCGAGGACCTGTTCATTGTCGGCTGCGACGTGGTGATGACCGACAGCATGGCCTATGCCGACATCGTGCTGCCGGCGGCGAGCCATTTCGAGTTCGACGACATTTACGGCGCCTATGGCCAGAACTACGTGCAGCGCGCAGCGCCGGTGATCCCCTGCGTCGGCGAGTCCCTGCCGAACACCGAGATCTTCCGGAGGCTCGCCGCCCGCTTCGGCTATGACGACCCGATGTTCACCGCCAGCGACGAGCAGCTCATGGACGAAGCCATGGACGGTGAAGACCCGCGCTTCGAGGGCGTGCGCCCGAGCCGGATCGCACTGGACGAGGCGATCGAGATGAAGCGGCCGAACGGCGACGACCTGATCATGTGCAAGACCGTGATGCCGGCGACACCGACGTCCAGGATCGAACTGTTCTCGCAGGACCTGGAGGACCGTTTCGGGTACGGCGTTCCGCGTTACGAGCCGGTCGAGCAGGCGCTGCCGCTTGCACTGATCACACCGTCGTCCGACAAACGCACGAACGCCACGTTCGGCTCAAGCGCCGCATCTCAAGGGTTGGAGATCGTGGAGATGAATCCGGCGGATGCATCAGCCCGCGGACTGGAGGACGGCGACAAGGTCGAGGTTCGGAACGAACGCGGCCGGGTCACATTCCGGCTCGTGGTGACCGATGCCACACGTGAGGGCGTGCTCTATTCGCCCAAGGGCGCGTGGCGGTCGACCAGCGAAACCGGACTGACGTCGAATGCGCTGATCCCGTCCGGCATCCGCACCGATATCGAGCGCGGGGCCTGCTACAATGAGACCTTCGTCGAGGTTGAGAAAGCCTGAGTTTTCGCAGCGGCGATTGGAGTCCTGTCGAATATTGGCGTGCCTCGGTCTCATACCCGGGCGCAACATAGTGCTGTCACTTTCGCCTGATTGATGGTGCGCTGGCTGCTTCAAGGTCGGCGCGAGCCGCCGCTGAAGCGTGCTACCCTGTCCGTTTCCAGAGCGAGATGTGGGAGATCCGACATGATACCAACGCCCTATCTGTTTTTCAACGGCAACTGTGCCGAAGCAATCGCGGCCTACGTGGAGATCTTCGGCGGCGAGATCATGGAACAGATGCCGGCATCCGACATGCCGCCGGAATTCCCTGTGCCCGACGATCGCAAGGACTGGGTCATGCATTCGCGCCTCAGGATCGGCGACGGTTTCCTGATGGCGTCCGACAATATCTTCGGCGAAGCGGCCGGCATGGCCGGGTCGTCGGTCATGATGAGCTTTCCGACCGCAGCGGAAGGCAAGGCGGTCTACGACAAGCTGACTGACGGCGGCGAAGTGGAAATGCCCTGGGCGCCGACCTTCTGGGCGGCGGGCTTCGGCACCCTGACGGACCGCTTCGGCGTCAAGTGGATGATCGGCTGCGACGAACCTCCGGCGGGTTGATCTCCGCGCGCCGTCGTAACGTCACGTCGCTTAATAACTAAAAACTATTGCAATGCAATTCACTACGTTGACTTCTTCGATCTTCACGAATTCACTGCATTAAACGACAGCATCTTCTTAATATTTACACCTTAATATCGGTCAAATTTGTTCTTCAATAGTGACGATCCGGGCCGAAAATGAGCACGAAACCGTTGAAAATCAGTGCCGGATGCAATTCCGGTGTACTTCCGGGACCAAATCTCTGCAGCCAGGTGGGTGAAAACGTGTCCACTCTGCTGCGGACCGCTCTTGCGGAGATGTGTCAGCACCGGAACGGCTCTCTTACCCGTGAAGAGATCGAACACGTCTTCGATCTGGTCCTGAATTCGAAAGAAATCTTCTCGATTTATCAGCACGGATACGGCAAATGCGTTGATCTCAAGGACAGCCCCCAGTTTGCGGCCGTCGACGAAGATGTCGTCATGAACTTCATCACGGGCGCGTTCTGCCGCGACGTGATCGGAAAGACATTCGACGAAGGGAGCGCCAAAGCCTGTCCGGGCTGGCGGAAAGCTCTGGTGAAAGACCTTGCGGGATATCTCTCGACAACGGTAGATCCGATCGCAAAACAACGCCTCTACGGCGCCTATCAGAAGGTCGCGACGCTGTTCTCGGGTTCGCTGACGCCCGTCACGCTGCTCAATGCAGCGGACGTGGTCCGTGCTTTTGCGATGACGATCGCGGCACTTGAGGAAGAGGCGGCGCCGGAGGCGGCCGCCCGCATCGGCGAGATTCTGAACAAGACGGCAGCCGTGCCGCGAACAGGCGACAACGGTACCCCAGAAGTCTCGGCGCAGGACTTTTTGAAGTCCCTGCTCAGCCCGTCCGACGAAAATCCGTTCCGCACGCTCGTCCTGAAAGCACGGATCGCGCCCTGATCGTTAAGTCCCGGCGTTGTCAGACGCGGCTTTTTCGAGTCGATCTTGGCCTGCTGCCGGAGTCCTATTCCTCATCAGCCTCGGTTGCGAACAGGTCCTTGCGCAGGGGTGAAAGAGCTTCCGGGTCGATCGCGACATGGATAACGCCGGGGGCGTTCGCCGCAAGTGCCTCCTCAAGCGCCCCGGAAAGAGTTTCGGGCGTATCCGCCCGCCAGCCCCTGGCGCCGCACAAGGCCGCGACCTGATCATAGGGAGGGCTGTCGATCTCGGCGCCCAGCAGACGCCCGCCGAAGAAACTCTGCTGATAGGCCTTTTCCGCACCCCACGCGCCGTTGTCGAGTACGACGGCGATAACGTTGAGGCCGTGACGTACGGCCGACGTGACCTCGGCCATGGTGTAGCCGAAGCCGCCGTCGCCGATGATCGCAACAACCGGCCGGTCAGGCGCGGCAGCCTTTGCGCCGAGCGCCGCGGCATAGCTGAATCCGACGAGACCGAAGTCGAGCGGCGTGATCAGGCCCGGACACTCATGGTGCGCCAGGCGATCGGCGGCCTGCAGGCAGGCGTTGCCGGTGTCGATCGTGACGATGGCATCTTCCGGGAGTGCCGTGCGGATTTCGGCCAGCGCCCGGCGCGGATGCATGGGCAGGGACGGATCGGCTGCTTCCTGCTCACGTTCGCCGCGCAAATCCGCCATGTCGGCTTCGAACCCCGCGCGCCAGTCCGTCCAGGCAGCGCCGTCGAGCGTGCAGGACTCCCGGATCGCATCGGCGGTCGCCGCCGCGTCCGCCTGAAGCGCCAGCGTCACCGGAAAATATCGGCCGACCGCACTACCCTCAACGTCGACCTGCACAATCCGTGCGGTCGCCGAAATGTAGTCGTGGCTGTGAAAGGTGGAGTTGAAGCCGAGCCGCGCACCGAGCACGAGCAACAGGTCTGCCTCCCGCGTCAGCCGGCTCGCCACCGCGTTGCCGCGTGGGCCGCCCTGCCCCGCAAACAGCGGATGGCCGTGCGGCATGATATCGGCATGACCGGTCGACGCCACGACGGGAACCTGCAGGGCTTCGGCGAGCGCCCTAAGGCTGTCAGCCCCGGAGCTCCATTTGAATCCTCCGCCGCCCATAATCACGGGCCGCTTTGCTTCAGCGAGCATTTCAGCGATGCGCGCGACGTCTTCCTGCCGGGGCGGTCCCGGTCTGGCAATCGTGATCGGTCCGGCTTCGGGTGCAGTGACCTCCGCCGCCATGAGGTCCCGCGGCACGTGCAGAACGACCGGACCCCGGCGGCCGCTCATGGCCAGCCTGATGGCGTCCGTCAGCATCGGTGCCAGACGATCCGGATCGGTCACCAGGATCGAGCGTTTCGAAATCGGTTGAAACAGCGCGACCTGGTCGATTTCCTGGAACGTGTCCTTGCCGAGATCGGGCCGGCTGACAGCACCGGCGATCGCGACGAGCGGCGAATAGGCGAGATGGGCCTCGGCGACAGCGGTCACCAGATTGACCACGCCCGGCCCGGCTTGGGCGCCTAGCACGACGCCCGGCCCGCCTGTCATGCGCGCGTAGGCATCGGCCATGTGACCGGCCGCCCGCTCGTCCCTGGCGCCCACATAGGCAATGCCGCCGTCGCGATAGATCGCATCGTAGAGCTCGAGCATGGACCCGCCGAGGAGACCGAAGACGGTTTCGACACCCGCCCCCTTCAGAACCCTGTAGACCGCCTCGCCGCCGGTGACCCTGACTGTCATGAGCCCACCCTCCTCAGGATTTCAGTCGTTCGTTTGACGGATCATAGGCCGGCGCCGCTAGAACACGCCCGCGGCGCGGCTCGTCCAGGATGACAACGTCAAACTCGGTGCCGGCAACGGCCAGTTCCGGGCGGACGAAGGCGAAAGCGTAACTCGCACCGGTCCGATACCCGTGTCCGCCCGATGTCGTCATACCGACCACCGCGCCGTCCTTCATGACGGCTTCTCCGCCCTGACAGTCCGCATCATCAACTTGAACCTCGAGGCAGATCATCTTCGTGCGCGGGCCCTCTTCGATGCGCCTGAGCGTCGCCTCGCGGCCGATGAACTCCCGATTGTCGGACTTGAAAAAGCGCAGCATGTCGGCCTCGACGAGGCCGATCTCGGGCGTCAGTTCGTGCGAGCCGGGATAGGCTTTCTCCATGCGCAAGGCGTTCAGCGCATGGCCGCCGATATCGAGCAGGCCGTGCGGCGCTCCTGCTTCATGCAGGGCATCGTAGATCGCAGCCATGGACTCAAGCGGCATATGCAACTCCCAGCCCAGTTCGCCGGTGAAGCTGACACGCTGCAGAAGGCAGGGCCTGCCCGCCACCAGCCCTTCCTGCGCGGTAAGCCAGGGGAAGGTATCGTTCGACAGCGGAATATCCGTAATTTCTGCGAGGATTTCGCGCGAACGCGGTCCGCTCAGCGTGAGGAATCCCCATTCAGGCGTCAGGTTCGTGATGGTCACCTGCTCGTCCGGGCGCCGGTTGGACGTGAGCCAGTCCAGGTCCTTGCGTTCGCCGGCAATGGCGGAGCCGAGATAGTAACGATCAGCCGCCAGACGGGTCACCGTGATCTCCGACTCGAAATTGCCGGCGGGCGTCAGCAGGTGCGCGAGACGGACCTGCCCATCCCGCCCGGGCAGGGCGTTGGCGGAAACCCGATCGAGCAGCGCGGCGGCGTCGCGGCCAGCGACCTCGATCTTCGAGAACGCGGTCAGATCGAGCAGACCCGCCGCCGTCCGCACGGCCTGACATTCCTCAGCGACCGCGTCGAACCACGGCTGACGCCGCCAGCCGTTGCTGTCGGCGGGCCCGGCGCCATTGCGGGCGAACCAGCGCGGCCGCTCCCGACCATGCACCTCACCGAAGACGGCGCCCTTTGCTTCCAGCCTGCCGTGAATGGGCGTCGTGATCCAGGGCCGGCCCGCCGGTCGCTGGTAGCCGGGCACCGGCGTATCGTGACGGACCTCGAAATCCTCGCGCGCCTTCACCCGGATGTAGTCGTCCGTCGCATAGTCGCCGAACCGCCGGGGATCCATGGACCTGAAGGAATAGGCGGTCTCGCCGTGAACCATGAGGTCGGCCAGCATCTTCCCCGTTCCGCCGGCCCAGGCAATTCCGATCGACGAGCCGCAGGCGAGCCAGACATTGCGCTGCCCCGGCGCCGGTCCAATCAGCGGCGGTCCGTCCGGCGTATGCGGAATGGCGCCGCGCACCACCCGCCTGATGCCGAGGTCGGCCAGGATCGGCATGCGCTCGAAGGCGCGTTCAAGGAAGTGCAGAACGGCATCATAGTCGGCCTCGAACAGCTCGTTTTCAGAGTCCCAGGGAATGCCCTCCGGCCAGGCCAATGGCGCGTCGGCATCCTCGAACACGCCGATCAGACCCGACTTCTGCTCCTGACGGATATAACCGCCATAGGCGTTGTCGCGCATGACGGGAATCTCCGTCTCGGCAGCAACGAATTCGGGCACGGGTTCCGTGACGAAATAGTGGTGCAGAAGGGAGACGCTGGGGATGCGCAGCCCGAACCATTCGCCGACCTCGCGTGCGAAGGATCCGGCCGCGATGACCACGTGTTCGGCAATGATGTCGCCCTTCTCCGTCGAGACAAGCCAGTCTCCGTCGGGGCGCCGTTCGGCGCCGGTCACCCGGTTGTGACGCTCGATCCGCGCACCCAGCTTCCGCGCGGCGGCGGCCATTGCCTGGGTCGCGCCTGACGGATCGACGTGACCGTCTTCATAGGTGCGCACCGCCGCCTTGATGCCTTCGACATTGTAGTGGGGATTGGCGTGTCGCACGCCCTCAGGACCGACCAGGTCCATGGGCAAATCGAGCAGGCGCCCAACATTCATGATCGACTTCAACCAGTCGACCTCGTCATCGTCATAGGCCACACGGAGTCCGCCGCAACCGTGCCAGCCGACCCCCTGGCCTGTCTCGCGCTCGAGCCGCAGATAGAGTTGCCGGGAATACTCGTTGACCCAGGCCATGGTGCGCGAGCCGACTGCATGGGCGATCTGTCCTGCCGCGTGCCATGTGGAGCCCGATGTCAGCTCGGCCTTTTCGCACAGGACGATATCCGTCCAGCCTTCGGCCGCGAGGTGGTAGAGCACGCTCGCCCCCATGATCCCGCCGCCGATTACAACCACACGTGCCTGCTGTGTCATGTCTCTATCGTCCGTGAAGTCCGGCCGGCCAGGCCGGTAAGAGTTGCCTGTGTCTGAGGTCCCTGAAAACGTCCTCGAAGACCTGGAGCGTGTCCACGATATCCGTTTCGCTGTGCGCCGCTGACGTCACGCCGCTGGTCCGCGACATCAAATCAACGCCCCGTTCGTTGAGGCCGAGCCGGAATGCCTTGACGAGCAGCGGCGGCATGGAGCGGACCTGCTGTGCCGTCAGACCGGCAACCGAGCGGTTTTCCGAAGCGCCGACGAAGATGTGAAAGGTCGACGACTCGCCGTAGACCGCGCCGGGAATGTCGAGGCGGTCGAGGATCTCGACAAGGCCGGTCCTGAGTGCGGCAGCGCGCGCATCCGCAGTTTTCTGCGGCGCGCCAGTGCTGACATGACGCAGTCCGGCGAGAGCACCGGCGGCGATGACTGGAGACGCGTTAAACGTTCCCTTATGGGTCACCGGGGGACTGTGCCCCTGTTCGGCTTCCCTCGGATCGAGCCGGGTCATGAGATCCCGGCGTCCGACCACGGCACCACCGGGCAGACCGCCGGTGAGGATCTTCGCCAGCGCGGTCAGATCGGGGACGACGCTGTCGCGGGCCTGAATGCCGCCGGGGCTCCAGCGGAACCCGGTGATGACTTCGTCGAAGATCAGAATACTTGCGGTCTCGTCGGCAACGGTCCGGAGATCGGCAAGGAACCCGTCAGGCAACGGCACGCCGCCATAGTTCGCACCGGACGCTTCGACGATGATGGTGCCAATTTCGGAATCGGCCAGGATCGCGCCTCTTGCGGCGTCGGCATCGGCGGGGGCCACCTCGATCAGATCGGAGACGGCCTGCGGTACGCCGAGCGTCACCGCCGACGGGTCGCCCGGCTTGCCGCCCTTTATCGCGTGGTCATGCCAGCCGTGATAGTGGCCGTCAATCCGGAGAACCTTCGGCTTGCCCGTCGCCGCGCGAGCCAGCCGCATCGCGAGCATGGTCGACTCCGTACCCGACCCGGTGAACCGGACCAGCCCGGCCGAAGGAAACAGCGAGGCGACAATCTCCGCCCACTCGATCTCCAGCGGATGGCAGTCGGCGGAGAACGGCACGCGGGCCGCCTGCTCGGCGATGGCCGTCACGATGTCCGGATGGGCATGACCGAGCAGCACCGACGCGCTGCCCATCTTGTAGTCGATGTAGCGCCGGCCTTCGGTGTCCCACTTGTAGGCACCCTCCGCCTTTTCGACGTAGATCGGGAACGGCGTGCGATGCCGCAGTTCATGGGAAATGCCGCCGGGCATGACCTGCTCCGCACGGTTGAAAAGGACCTCGTTCTCGGACCGGTTGTCGTTGCTCCTTGTCATGACGTTTGCCTCTGATGAGGACGCATCGCCTCGCGCGGGATCAGGATGTCGTACCGTGCGCGTAGTGCCGCATCGCAGCGTTCTCCCAGGTGATCGGGATAATGATGGCTGAGTATCTCGCGCGCCCGGTCGCGGGCACGGCCGCGCATGTCAACGGCACCGTCCGCCTCCCATTCGGCAGGTGTGCGCCGGTCCGCAACGTCGGGATAGGCGTAATCGCGCTCCATTCGGGCCAGCGTCTGCGGATGGCTGAGATAATGGCCCTCGCCGCGGGAGACATCGGCGATCACATCGCCCGCCATGGTGTCTCGGTCGACCTCGACTCCCCTCACAGACCGCAGAATTCCGCCGATCATGTCATTGTCGACGACGTAGCCTTCCAGCGACGCGCCGAGCAGGCTTGCCTGCATGCCGCAGGCCTGGGTGATGATGTTGGAGCCCGCATGGGCGGCCAGCGTGACCGCCAGGCTCTTTTCGTAGCCGTGCTGGGCGTCGGGGACCTTGGCGTCGGTGATGCCGGCAATCGAACTGGTCGGCAGATCGTAAAAGCGCCCCATCTGTGCCGCCGCCGCCATCAGGATCGCCTGTTCGCCTCCGCCACCGCACATGGCGCCTGTTCTGAGGTCTGCAACCAGAGGCTTGGGCGCGAAGATCGCCTTGGCCTCCGGGTCGACAAGCCGCGCGAAAACGAAACCGGCGAGCGTCTCCGCGACCGCCTGCACGAGCGACCCGGCGATCGTCGTCGGACTGGTCGCGCCGGCCTGACCCGCGGAGATCAGCTGAACCGGGAACCCGAGGCGGACCGCATTCTCGATTGTCTGACAGGCCTCTTCCGCGAACCGCATGGGCGGCACGACATGACAGACCATGACCGTCAGGAACGGTTCCTCGACGAAGCGTTGCCAGCCGCCGGCGATTTCGGCACAGATATCGGCAACGGCATCGACATTGTCCGGCTCCGAAACACTCATGCAGACGTGTTTGGCCGTGCCGGCCAGGCAGGCATATGCGGTGTTGATGTCGAGCTCGCGCGGATCACGGGCGTCGCGGGCGACGAGCGACCTGCTGAACATGTGGATGTTGTCGAGCGTGTCCACGAGGCGAGCGGCGTCGTAGAGATCCTTCGCACAGGCCTCGCGATAGGCGCCGGTCTCGAGATCGACGATGCTCGGCGCGGCCCCACCGGTTGCGATATGGACCTTGCGGCCATGCGGCTCGATTTCGTGTCCCGGACGCCTGCCGTGCAGGATGAAATCGCGCCGGGCACCGGCAATGCTGTCCTCGACCAGGGAGCGCGGAAAGGTCAGCCGGCCGTCTTCCGTATACGTGCCGCCGCGGGCGACGACGCGTTCGACCATGGACGGGATCGCCTGGCTGAGCCCGAGGTCGGACAACAGTGTCAGGACGGTATCGTGAACGCCCGCCACCTCGGTCTCGCTGAGCGGCTTGAAGCGGCCGGCCTCAAGACCGGGCCATACGGCGGCCGGTGCCGCGGGCCGCGGGACGCCCGCCTTGCGCCCCCTGCGCCTGGTCGGAACTTCGCTGGTCGAAACGGCCGTTCTCGTCATCGAATTCCGCGTTCGAGAAAAATTCATCCGCCCGACAAAGATTGATGATCACAAGTGTTTTGACAAAAGGATTTCGGCGTTAGTATAGATGAATCTGTTTCATCTATACTGATTGGATCAATGCAGCGAAGACCGTCCATGACCGCATTGCGAACGTTCGAGGCCGCCGCGCGGCTCGGAAGCTTCAAGCACGCGGCCGAGGAGCTTGGGGTTTCGCCGACCGCAGTCAGCCATCAGATCCGCCGTCTGGAGGACGAGATCGGTCATTCCCTGTTCCTGCGCAAGACACGGAAAGTCGAGCTCAATGAGGGCGGCGCGCGGCTGGCCGATGTCGTCGGGCAGGCGTTCGGCGCCATTTACGAGGAAGTCGACCGCCTGACCGCCGAGGACCGGCGGCGTGTCGATCTGGCGCTCGGTCCGTTCGTGGCCGCGCGCTGGCTGATTCCGCGGCTATCCTCGTTCTGGTCGGCCCATCCGCGCATAGACCTGCGTCTGCACCACTCGCCACTCGAGGTCGACCCCGACAGCTTTACCGCCGACCTTGCGATTGCCTGGGGCCACGGAGAGTGGCCCGGCGTCGTCACGCACAGGATGTTCGGGCTGGAAGCGACGCCTATGGCGAGTCCCGAGCTGATCGCCCGTCGGGGCCCGATCGACGGCGTCAGCGATCTCGCCCGCCACCCGATCATCCACCATCGCGATCGCAGCGACTGGCGCGAATGGCTTGACCGTGCGGGCCGCCGGGACTTTCGATCACCTGAGGAAACCGTCATCGACGACGCCAATGTCGCCCTTCAGGCGGCACTCCAGGGCCAGGGCGTGATTCTCGGCATGCGGCCGCTCGTCGAGGACGACATTTCAGCCGGCCGCCTCGTCTGCCCGTTCGACCTGTCGGTGGAACTGAAGCGCGCCTACCATCTCGTCGCAAGCCGGCGGCGTCTCAAGGACCCGCATGTGCGGCACGTGCATGACTGGCTGATCGCACAGGTGTAAGTTGTGGCATTGGATCCAGATTTGGGCGAAGGCAGGTCCTCCGCGCGAGAAGCCAAACGAAATCGATTGAAGACAACAGCATGCTGATCATCCTGTCGGGCCTGCCGGGTGTCGGGAAAACCACCCTGGCGAGAGGGTTGGCGCAGCGCACCAGCGCAATGCATCTTCGCGTCGACAGCATCGAGCACGCCCTCGCCCGGTCCACGCTCCGGATCAAGCCGGCGGAAGACGCCGGCTACGAAGCCGCCTATGCCGTTGCTGCCGACAATCTCCGGCTCGGCCGAACGGTGATCGCGGACTCGGTCAATCCGGTCGAGCTGACACGTACCGCTTGGCGCGATGTGGCCGCCTCATGCAGTACACCCTGCGCCAACGTCGAGGTCATCTGTTCTGACGTCGCCGAGCACCGGACCCGCATCGCGACACGGACACCGGACATGGACGGATTCGAGCTGCCGTCATGGGGCCGTGTGCTGGCACGCCAGTACGATCCCTGGCAGGACGACCGGATCGTGATCGACACGGCGGGCGTTTCCGTCGATGCAGCGACCGCAGAACTGATCAGCCGATTACAGGAACTCGGCCATTTTTCACCTGACATTTGACCGGTTTCGCCAACGGTATCTTTACCGGTCCAGCCGACAATGTGTGCCAGCGACGGATTTTCTGATGCGAGGTACTCCATGAGCCAGAAGATCGAAGCCCCGAACGAGGACGACGTCGACCGGATCGCGCGCATGATCCTCTATGCCATGCAGCTTTCGCAGGAGCTGACCGGTCAGGAATTCGACGGATCGCTGGATGATCTGCCGCGGCTTCAGCGTGTATTGGATTCCGGCTCCATACAGCCCGAAGCAACGACGGAACTGCAGTGCCTCGGCTTGGCCTTCGGCAAGGTCTTTGTCGAAAACAATGACGGCTAAGACTGGTGGATGGCCGAAGACGAGTACGGCCGTGACCCCTGCGTGCGCTACGGGGAAACCAGCCTCGTGGCCTTCCCGCAGACCATGCTGTCAAAGCGGGTCGAGGACGGCGAGAAATTCAAGGTCGCCGACCTCTATCACGGCCTCGTCGAACAGATCGAACAGATCCGTCTTATGAATTTCAACGACTAGGTCCGGATCGCATCTGTCGGGAAGCGCGCCTTCTCCCGAGCACCGACATCGATCGCCAGAAAACTGCCGGAGCGATGGTGAGATTCCCCACAGCGGCTGCGCGACTGACTGCGTATGATAGACTGATCGACGGCGTGGCATAATCTACCGTCCGTCTCGGCCTGGCCGCAGCGATGCTGGTCAGGAACGGCTTAATCGCGGGAGGTCGTTCTGTATGCTGAACACATTCGGCCATCCATCAGCATGTCTTTGCGGGCGGCTTGACCTGCCCGACAGGATACGTGAGCCATGCAAGGCGGCGAGCCCAGAGGCGAGACGCCGATGACCGCCGCGAAGAGCCCGAAGATCGTCACGATCGCCCACGACCACGAGGCCAAACCGCAGACTGTCGGTTATCGCGAGATGGAGCGGATCCGGAAACGGCTCGAGAGCCGCGGGCTTCGCTTCTACGATGCAGACCCGGACCCCCTCAGAATCACCGTCTACCGCATGACACGTGGTGGCTACCTCGGTTCCCTGAGTGAGATAGCGAAGATCAGGCCAAACAGACTCGAATGCTGTCACCTGATCCGGACGATCTTCGTAACAGAGGGCTGGAAGCAATGGGAGAACGTGCGGTCGGCGACCATTGCGGGCGGAGGACTCGGAAACGGATCCGACTCGCCTGACGGCCCGCGCCGCTGGACCGCCGAAGATATCAAGGACCTTATTGACTGGTCGGAGATCGAAATATTTCGTCTCAAGAAAGAGGCGATTGAGGAGGTGCAGCTTGCCGCCTGGCCCCATGCCATCAAACTGCTGGAGGAGGCCCGGGAGGAGGTCGTCAGCGAGGCAAAACGTTATCTCGACCTGAATGCGAGCGAATTCAAAGGGGCGAAATTACCCGATCTCGAGCGCGCGAAACTCAAGAAAAACGACCGAAACGTCAAACTGATGCAGAAACTCACCAAAGAGTGCCATCAGCTCTACAACCAATTCGTCGAGGAGGGAAAGCACTACAAGAACGCGGAGCTTCTGCACAATAGCAAGGGCAAAGTTTCGGGCTTTGTTCCCCCGGACATAATGAGAGAGCACGTTGAGAGAATGCGCAGTCTGCCACCGCTCTCGGTCTTCAGGGGACGCCGGCAGCAAGCCCTCACCCGGCTCATGGAAAAACTGGTTCAGGCCGGACAGCAGCACCCCATTATCTGGAGGCTCTACAAAGAAGAATTCCCGCACCATTGGTCACACGATAGGTGGTCGCAGGAAGTAGTGGATGTTCTTACCAGGACATACGACGCCAACGTTTCGCTGATGGACGAATTCCCGAAATTGGCGAAGCCCGGGAATGCAGACGCTTCTCCCGATACGGGTATGTCGCTTGAAACGGACGCACCGGACGACGACGGCATGTCGACGGCGGACGGGATGACCCTGGAAAGAGACATTTTCCCGGAGGACGACGAGCCCACGGATGAAGACAAGAAGATCAGAGAGGCATTGCTGGAGCAGACTGAACGCGTCTGGGATTTTCCGCCGCTGATCAAACGGGCCATGGCCGATCCTGAGGGCCTCTACATTCCGGAAAACTCCATTGCCCATGCGGCGGTGCTCGAGGAGGCCGGAATCAAGAGAATGACCACCGTCGACTACCTGCAGATCGGCGTGGCCATAGCATATCTGCCAATCCTCGCGCAAAGCCTCGGATACCTGGTGGTCGTGTCCAATCCCATCGGCTGGGCGATCTATGTTGCCGACGTCGTCATAAGCCTGCTGCATATCCTGCAGGAATATCTGGAGTTCAGGCGAAAACAGGAAGGCTTCGAGGCTGTCTTGAACCCGACCCTGGCTCTCTCGGGCGAACCCGACTGGTTCGCGACCGCATTCATGATCGGGCTCGACCTGCTGGCGTTTATCAAATGAACGGGGCGTGCCAATGACCGGAAATGCAGCCGCCCGGGTTCTTGGCAGGGGAAGGCGCGCAGCCGAGATACCGCTGGACGGAATCCATCACAGGGAACTCGTCGAGCTCAACCCGCTGATCAAGATTGCATCGGTAGCCGACGATGCCGCGGAGGCGGTCGCTTCGTTCTTTGCCCACCACGCGTTCAGCATGTCGGGTGATATTCTCAGCGCCGAAATCGCCATTTCGATTATCGACAACACCCTGATCAAGATTGCGAAAAACCTGAGCGGTTGGGAGCGCAGTGCGTCGCTCGCACGGCTCGGACAATTGAGGCGTTCTCTCGAGATCCGTATGGGCAAGACCGTGGAACTCGACAAGGCGGTGAGCAAACTCCTGAAGAACGCGGCCAGAACCCACCCGCCGACCGATCCCAAGGCAGTCCAACATGCCAGCGACATTCTGCAGAAGACCTGGTCCGACGCGGTGAGCGGTAAATGGGGACCGAAGGAAAAAGCCATTTTTGAAAAACTCGCGGAGAGCCTGAACCTCGGCGAACCCGCAATCCTGAAGGAACTGGCCGAACTGGCTTCCAGGATCCCGAAGGGCAAGGAAGAGAAATTCTACCAAATGGTGGAGGCCCTCAAAGGTCAGGGCAATCTCAAGTCTACCGATGACATCTTTCAAAGGGCATTCGGCGGAAAGACAAATGCCTTCAAGGGCAAACTCATGGAGATCTGGTTCTACAACCACAAGATCTGGACCAGAATCCTGAAGAAACGCTACTACGACGAGGCGCTCAAGCTGGCGGAAGAGCTCAACAGAACCGCCAAGCCACCCTTCGAACCGCTGGTCGTGACTTCCGTCGCCAAGGACGCGAACAACAAGGAAATCTACGACGGCATGGTCCTGCTGGTTCGCAAGCGAACGCCAGACAGCAAAGTGCTGGAGGGGCATCTCGTCGTCGCAGTGGAAATAAAGTCCGAGCGCAAAACGTCGGCGCTAACCCAGCACGGGCGCAATCAGGCGCGGGAGAACGACTCGAAATCACACCTCCTTCGTTTCAGCGACGGCGGGCGGGAGCAAATCGTAAACATCCAACCGGCCGCGGAATTTCTGCCGACGCGTCTCGTCGTGGCGCCTCACCAGCCGGGCTCCAAGGCATTTCAGAACGCAAAGATCTTCGGCGAGGTCGAATACTACAAACCCATGCTATCGGCCCAGGAAACCGAGACCGCATTGCACCGCATCATCATGCAACTGGCGGAGGCGCATGTGGGGATTTGAGGAAACACATCTAGTCGCGTGGAGGAGATCATGGAATCAACAGTCGCAAAGTTCATGCAGTTGCGGCCGCTGCGGGTCCCGCGGTCGGAGCAGATCGTCGAGCTGATCGAAAGTCCGTTTGTCAGCCAGGAAGTCAAGAGGCTGTTCGCGGCGGGTGTCGAACGCGACGTCAAGACATGGGCGAAGGCCTATATGGCGTCGGAGGATGTAATCGAAACCGCCGGCGCGCTGCCTGCGGCATACCAGAACGCCGTGCGCACATTCAGGCAGCGCATAGCACGGGGCAAGCTCGATTCTGATATCTGGCAGACGGTCCCGTCGCGGGCCGAGTTCAAGGGCGTGCTCGAACGTGCCGCCCACAGCCTGCTGGCGCTCCACGTGCACCGCAAGCATACGGACCTGGAACTGGAGCAGCATTTCCTGTTGCTGGGCCTGAGCCTTGAGCCGGCCTCCTACGAGGGGCCGTACCTCCTGCGCTATCCGTCCGAGTTCGGCGCCGCGCCGCCAAAACCACGCCCTGTGGAGAGACCCGAAGCAGAAGAACCAGACCGGGAGAGCAGGCTCAAGGCCCTGCGGGCCGCCGCCGCGGAGGTCGAGGCGGCGCTCTCCAGGCGGCGAAATCATGCGCTCGCTGAGCAGAGACGGGCTGCAGATGTGTTAGCCAAGCCCGCCGCCGCCGGTCGCCGCCGGGATTCACGAAACCAGCCTGCGGACAACCAGGACGCCGGCGCCGATGCAGCCGCCAGCGACGTCGCCGATCTGGCGCGCCGCATGAAGGAAGCCAACGAAATTGTCAGGAAGGCTTCCGAGTGGCGGGTGAGCCAGGCGGAGCTGCCCGACTCAACCAAGAAAATCCTGAAAGTACTGAAGATCGACGATGAAGCCGAGCTGACCAACGTCAAGGTGATGCTCAATCGTGCGGTGCGCGTGGAAGCGCAGACGCTCGCCAAGACGCTGCCCAATTTCGGCGGCGGTCCCTCTTTCCCGACGTCACCGGCCGGCGGATTCCGTATCGACAGCGAGGTCAAGGAGCTCGGTATCGCCGATCTGAGGATCATCAAGGAAACCATCCTTCGATACGAGGCGCGTGAGATCAGCCACATCACCAACGTGCTGGCGGGCGAGCACAAGGAACGGGAGCACGAGCGCTCCACGCTCAGCGAGTCCTTTGTCGACGAACTGATCGAGACCCAGGAGCGAAGCCAGCACGAGCTGGAAACGACGGAAAGGCACGAACTGCAGACCGAAACAAGCCTGCAGATCCAGGCCCAGTTCAACAACGAGACCTGGGCCAGCGGCGGCGGCAGCTATGGCCCGGTCGCAAATTTCGAAGCCGGCACCGCTCTGGCCATCGGCGCGACGACGAACTTCGCGACAAGCTCTACGCAGAACTTTTCCAGGGAGGTCGTCACCAAGGCCGTCGAGGAGATCACCAAGAAGACCAGCAAACGGATCACCACCTCCTTGCGCCGGGAATTCCGGGAACGGAATACTCACGGTTTCGACAATGCCGGCACCGATGCGAAGAACATCGCCGGTATCTATCTCTATGTGCAGAAAGTGCTGAACGTTCAGGAGTACAATTACGGCAGCCGCTACCTGCTGTCGGTGACGATCCCCCGTCCGTCGGAGAACCTGATCGACTACGCGGCCAACGACTATCAGCGCAGGCTCAACGAGCTGGACGCCCCGCCAGAGTTCGATATCGATCCGGGCGGTATCAATGAAAACAACTACGAAATGCTGACCGCCCGATACAGGGCGTCCGGAGTTGAACCGCCGCCGCTCGAGTTCCAGAACATATCGCACACGGTGTCACTCAATGACTCGAACGTTCTGGCGGAAAACCTGTTCAGCGGAAACCTTGATCAGAAATTCATCGACTGGCTGTACACGATTTATGCGCGCGGAGCACGCTGGAGCGTATCCGGGGCGCTTGAGGTTCCAGAGGGTTACGAAGCATTGCGGGCGGACTATGTCATCCTGCATCCGCGCCACATCAACGACAACACCAACGGCATCGTCAAATATTACGAGGCAGCGTCCCTGGTGCAGCTGAATGTCGGCGAGACCTCGGTATCGCGGTCCTACAACCTGGCAGGCGATACCAGTTCCCGCGATACCGGCACCATCACGATAGAGCCTGACGTGACCAATGCGATCAGTTTCGGCGTCGCGGCTTGGGCCCTGACCATGGGCACTTCGATTACCATCGATCTGAAATGCCAGAGGACCGACCATGCTCTCGATCAGTGGCGCATGGACACCTACGAGAAGCTCTACGCGGGATATATCAGTCTGAAGTCTCTTCACGAGGAGAAGCTGGCGGTGCTCGACCTTCAGGGCAAGAACGCAGCGTCCACTAATCCCGCGCTCAACCGGTTGGAGGAACGCAAGGAGATCAAGGCTCTGGTGACCCGCGCCATTCTGGACCAGGCGGGCGTGACCGTGACGCAGGCGAATTACACGGTGCTGCAGAAGTTCTTCGAGCTCGCGGTCGAATGGAACAACATCTCGTACAAGCTGATCACCGAGCGCAAGGGTGCTCAGGATGTGGCGATGGCCAAGCTGCATTTGCACGCCGACAACGACTATCAGCGAAACGAGTTCCTGCGCGCTCAAGGCGCGATCGTCCTTGTGCCCGTCCGCACCGATTATGCTGTCAGCATGAGGCTCCTGGCCTTTCACGGCATGGTCGAGGGCAACTTCGTCAACATGGAGGACCCGGCGTTCCTGCTCGAGGTACTGAACGACCAGTATGGCGATGACGAGGAGACGCCCGAAGGCGAACCGTTCGAGGTTTCGCTGCCGACTTCGCTGGTCTATCTACAGGAAGACGGCAAACTGCCTGATTACAGCGACCAAACGTGAGGCGCCGGCCCTGGTTCGGACCAGCCGGGGCGGCATGATGGGATACCCGACCGCCCCACCCAGTGCAGAGGCCTGCGAAAACGTCGCGCACCTGACCGGCTGATCGAGCCGATCAGGCTGAAACGGTCTTTAGGCTAGAGCTGCTCGAGGATCGCTGCCGCGCCGCTGACTTCGGCCTGGCCCGCCTGGGGCTCCACGTTGAGCGCCTGGACGACACCATCGTCGACGATCATGGCATAACGATTGGACCGCGTTCCCATGCCGAAGCCGGAGGCATCGAGATCGAGCCCGATCGCCTTGGTGAAATCCGCATTGCCGTCCGCCAGGAACTGGATGCTGCCCGAAGCACCGGTCTGGTTCGCCCAGGCGTCCATGACAAAAACGTCGTTGACGGAAACGCACGCAATTGCGTCGACGCCCTTGGCCTTGATGTTGCCGGCATTGGTCAGGAAGCCGGGCAGATGGTTCTTGTGGCAGGTCGGCGTGAATGCGCCGGGGACGGCGAACAGGACGACCTTCCGGCCGCCGAAAATGTCCGCCGTGGTAACGGGCTGCGGGCCGTCGCCCGTCATCTGTGTAAAGGTTGCTTCCGGCAGCTTTTCACCGACCTGAATGCTCATCGCCTGACTCCTCGCTTAATGACTTCCGGACGCCATGGCGGCGCCCCGGGTTCAGGCGCATAAAAGCATTTGAGCGCGCCCAAGGCCACCCATCGTCAAGGCAGGTGCCTCACGTTTTCAGTTGATGGAAACCTCGTGTTCCGTCAACCGGTCACCGTCCACGACCGTCAGCCTCACCGTCTTGCCGGCAAGCGAACTCTCTGCGGTCACGCCGTCCACCGCCACGGTCAACCGACGGGCATCACCGGTTTCGCCTGATGCCGGTTTCGGGGTGCCGAAATAGAACTCTTCCGGCCCTTCGACAAACAGTTCCGGCGCATCGGATACGGTCTTGAGATCGATCACCAGCTTGGTGTCATCCCCCTTGCCCTGCAATGCCACGGTGGGTGAGCCCTCTTCCGCAGGCATGGGCATCGGCACACGCTTCTTGAATTCGGCAATGACAGACTTGTGCCCGGCGCTGTCCCGCGTCGAGCTCTCCGTCAGATCCAGTGTGAGCGTGGCCTGCGCCGGCAGGCAGATGTCCTTGCACACGGCATAGGCCAGATCCAGATTGGCCTTGACCGGCTTCGACGGATCTTGCGCCACGACCGTCACCGGAAAGACGATCTCGTCGGTATAACCGATCGCGGTCGCATATTCGTCCACATAGCGGCCCGGTACCGGCCACTCCAACCTGACATCATCGACATTGGAAGATTTCGACCAGTCAAAGACCGGCGGCACGCCGGCATCGCCCGGCACGCGCCAATATGTCTTCCAGCCCGGCTTGAGGGTGATCTGGACACCGATCTGCCATGTTTTCCGGGACGGCTCGCTGCCCGGCCCCGCCGAAATGATGCGGGCCTTGCTGTAGGGCGTCGACACCCATTCGCCGGTGCTGTCAGCAGCGTGGGAGGTCGCCGCGACAGTCATTGCCAGACCAGCCAGAACCGGCACCAAAACGGGGATTCTTGTGTGTTTTTTCATCATGGGAGGCAAAATAACGCAATTACCCCTAAAGGATACTAACGATCAGGCTCAAATCCCATCAACTGTTCGTTAGACAAAAGCGGTTCGGCTTCTGTTCACATTTGGTCTTCCACAATTGATCGCAATGGCTTTGCGGGCCGCTCTGGAACGCGGTATCCTCGATCCACGAGGTCTTGAGAATGACGACAGAAAACGCCATCAATCCTTATCTCGACGGGCAGATGCTGGTCGCCATGCCCAATATCGGCGATCCGCGGTTCGAGCGCTCGGTCATCTATCTGTGCGCCCACTCCGAGGAAGGCGCGATGGGGATTGTGGTCAACAAGGCCGCAGATAACATTAGTTTTCCGGACCTTCTGGAACGGCTGGAGATCATTCCGCCGAACCAGCGCATCGACCTTCCGGAGGAAACCCGCGAGATGCCCGTGCAGTTCGGCGGGCCGGTCGAGACGGGCCGCGGATTCGTTCTGCACACTGTCGACTATTTCTCCGCGGACTGCACATTGCCGATCGACGAATCGGTCGGGCTGACGGCGACACTCGACGTTCTGCGCGCCATCGTCGCCGGCGAAGGACCGCGGCAGGCCCTCTTGGCACTCGGTTATTCAGGGTGGGGCCCGGGACAGCTCGAACAGGAAATCCACTCCAACGGATGGCTGCACTGTGACGCCGACGAGACGCTGATTTTCGACAGCGATTTCGGCGGGAAATACGAGCGCGCGCTGGGCAAGATCGGCATCGATCCGGCCATGCTCTCAAGCGACGCCGGCCACGCCTGACCATCCACCCAAATCTGCTGGCGAAATCTGTGCGGCGAAGGCTTCAAAGCTGACGCCATTGTGACGTTATGGGAGGCAGACAGAGTTGGGCGTTTTTCATTTCAAACTGGTGATCATTCCACGCTCTGCGCCCAACCCCGGCGCGCTTGAACCCGGTGACGACGACCCGGAGTGGCCTCCGGATCGTGCGGCCCAACCGACCGAACGTCTTCTTCGCCGGCTGCGCCGACTGCTTCCACAGAATAAAAGCTGGGGAACGGCTGAAGAGTATGCGTCTGAGAATAAATGGGGTTCCAAGCTGACCATCTGGCATGTCGCAGAGCCCCGGACAGAGGCGTCGGTGGAGAGCATCGTTTTCCAGTTTGGCCCGGTCGGCGATCCTGTGAGCTTGCTGGAGACCGTTACGGAACTCGTGGCCGATGAGAACTGCAAATTCTATTCGAGAGAATTCGGAACCACCATTGATCCCGCTTTCGACGCCGTTTGCGATTATCTCAGGCAATCGCGGGCCATTTCATTTGCGAAAGACCCGAAAGAAGTTCTCCGCCAGATTGATCAGAACCCGATCCGGCATCCGCAATACCTGGACGACAATGACAGTGACCAGCGCAACTGATCCTGACGCATCGCGCCAGACCGAGCTGGTCATCCCAACTCAGCCCGTGCGCTGTCGCCCTGCTCTGTCCGTCGCGTCCGCGAGGAATTCGACAAACTGCCTGACCAGACCGTCCCTCGGCGCATTGGGCGGCCACACCGCATAAACGCCCACTGGATTCACGCTCCACTCGGGAAGCACATACTCCAAGGTGCCGGCCGCGACATCGGCTTCGGCAAGAAACTCCGGCACGATTGCCAGTCCGGCGCCTGCGCGGGCCAATCGGTACAGGGCATGCGCGTCGTTCACGTTGACGCGGGCGGCCTGGAGACCACCGCCCGTTTGCCGGCTTTTCGAAACTCCGGCTTCATCAGCCAGACAGGCGCCAGCTCGAGCCAGTCCCAATCACTGAGATCCTGAGGCCTTTCCGGAGCCGCCCGCGTTTCGAGATAGGCCGGAGAAGCGATCAACCGACGCTGGACGTCGAAGAGCTTGCGGGCCATGAGCGAGCTGTCCTTGAGCCAGCCCATCCGGATCGCGACATCAAATCCATCGCCGATCAGTTCCCGCCTGACGTCCGAGAAATCGAGAGAGAGCTCCACTTTCGGAAAGGCGATGGCGAAGTCGGCCAGCTGATCCACAAGTTTCGATTGCGCCATGACCGCAGGCGCGGTCACGCGCAACACGCCGGACGGTTCGCGCGTCTGGTCGGATATCATCTGCAGGCCGGTTTCGGCGGCGTCGATCATGGCGCGTGCCGAAACGAGTAATCGTTCACCGTCGGGCGTGAGCGAGAGCTTACGGGTGGTGCGGTAAATCAATGCCGTACCGAGCTGCTGTTCGAGTTGCGTGACGTGATGGCTCACCACGGACGGTGACAGACGCAGCGTACGGGCGGCAGCGCGGAACGAGCCGTGGTCGACCGTCTTGGCAAAGATTGCAATCTGGCGCAGTTGATCCAGCATTATTCAAGATTTCCGAACAGTAACTTCTATTTCCCATATCTTATCGCTGAATTCACGAACGTCCATATTCCTTTCACAGGGCGCGGTCCGGGATGGTCCCCGAGCGGCGTCAGGGATGTGAAAGGAGAACGGACAATGAAGATTTTCAGGGCTCTCGCGGCGGCGGCCGCGCTGCTGATTTTGCCGGCGACGGAAGGTGCCATGGCGGACGACAAGGCGGTTGTGCAGGTCTTCTATGACTATCTGAGCAACCCCGGTTCCGAGAAACATGCGGCCGCATTCAAGACGGCCTCAGCAGAAAACTGGGAAAGCATTGGCGATTATTCCGGCACCAACAAGACCCGCAAGAAATTCATCGCACAGCTTGGCGGGTTTGCGAAACTGATCCCGGATCTGGATTGGTCCGTGAAGGAAATGATCCAGGAAGGCAACCGTGTCGTCGTGCGCAGCCGCGCGACCGGAACGCCGGTCGGACCGCTGTTCGGCGTCGACGGCAAGGGCAAAGGCTTCGATATTCTGACGATCGACATCCACACGGTCGAGAACGGCAAGATCGTACAGACGCATCATGTCGAGGACTGGGCCGGTGCGCTTCGGCAGCTTAGTGCGAAGTAACTACGGACCCCGGGCAGCCGGGCATGCCTTTGCCTGGCTGCCTGTTTCTTTCATCCAGGCTATACCATCGGCAGCAACCGTAGCGCGGAACCGTCAGCTCCAGTTGCCGGGCTTGCCGGCGAGGTAGGAAATCGCCTCCTGGGCGCTCATGGGCTCGCCGAAATAGAACCCTTGCGCGAACTCGCAGCCGATCTCGCGCAACAGGTCCAGGTCGTCCTGGCTTTCGGCCCCCTCCGCCACAACGTCCATATCGAGGTCGTGGGCGAGCGCCACGATGGAATGCAGGATGATCTCGGCGGCCGGATCGTCCGGGTTGCTGTTCTGCAGGAACGAACGGTCGATCTTGATGGTGTCGAAGGGGAAGCGCTGAAGGTTGCTGAGCGACGAATAGCCGGTGCCGAAGTCGTCGCAGGAAATACCGGCGCCGAGCTGGCGCAACCGGTCGAGGATCTTCGCCGACAGCTCCGGGTTTTCCATGATCAGGGTCTCGGTAATCTCGAGCTTGAGGGTGCCGTCGACCAGATCCGCGCGGGTCATGATCATCTCGACGTCTTCGACCAGGTCCTGACTCAGGATCTGGCGGCTCGACATGTTGACGCTGGCGAAGACCGGATCATTGGGTGTAAAGGCGCGCTGCCAGGTGCCGAGCTGGCGCGACGCCTCGTTGATCGCGAAAAGGCCGATGTCCGTGATCATGCCGGTTTCCTCGGCGATATCGATGAAGTCGTCCGGGTTGAGCATGCCGAGCTGCGGGTGATGCCAGCGGATCAGAGCCTCGAAACCGGCGACGCGCATGTCGGCGAGCCGGACGATCGGCTGATAGAGCAGGTCCATCTCGCCGCGCTCGAGCGCCCGCCTCAGGTCGGATTCCAGCGCCACCCGGCTTGACCGGTCGTCGCGCATGCTGGAGCGGAAGAACTCGATCTTGTTCTTGCCGAGGCGCTTGGCCTGATAGAGCGCGATCTCCGCGTTCTTCAGGAGGTCCTCGGATTCGTCCGGTTTGCCGGAGAACTGCGCGACACCGATGCTGGCAGTGAGAAACACCTCGCGCGGGTTGAGCCGGACCGGCGCGCTGATGGCAAGCCGGATCTGTTCGGCAAGCGCTCCCGTCTCGCCGCTCTTCATGGTGGTGTTGAAGATGATGCCGAACTGGTCGCCCGAGATGCGGGCGATGGTGTCGTTCGGTCCTAGGCAGCGCTTTATGCGTCGCGCCATGGTCAACAGCAGGCTGTCACCGACAGCATGGCCCAGGCCGTCATTCACGTTCTTGAACCGGTCGAGGTCTACGACGAAGACCGCGATCTGCCGTTCGCGCTCGGCCTCTTCGAACTGCTGGACCGTCTGTTCGAGACGGTCGACGAACAGCGCACGGTTGGGCAGACCCGTCAGGCTGTCATGCACCGCGTCGCGCAGGAGGCGCTCCTCGGCTGCCCTCACGGCGGTGACGTCGGCGAGCGTACCGATGCAACGGGCCGCACGGCCGTGCTCATCCGGCATGGCGCGGGCGCGCAACTGGAACCAGCGGTAGGTGCCGTCATTGCGCCTCAGACGGAAGGCCTGGCGGAATGTGCCGCGGCCACGCTGGATAGCGGCATCGACAGTGGACAGATAGCCGATCCGATCCGCCGGATGCACCAGTTCGAGCCACTGGTCAGGGTCCGAATAATCGTGACCGCCCACGGGCAGACCCAGCATGACCTCGATCTCCGGGCCGACATAGAGCATGCGCTCCTTCTCGTGCCAGTCCCAGACGCACTGTTCCGAACCGGCCAGTGCGAGCGCGCGGCGGCCGCTGTCCTCGAAGAACCGGCTGGAGATGACGCTGGCATCGAACGCGAACTGCGTGACGGTGAAGGCGATCATCAGCAGCACAAGAACGAGCGTGGCGGCGAGCGCCGGCCCCGCGATCGCATGATTGATGAAACCGGCCTGCTGAAGAGCCGCGAAGAAACTCCAGATCGCGACCAGCACCCACGCCGGCACCGTGACCTGCGCGCGGATCATGCCGCGCATGGCCTGGCGGCCGATCAGGAAGCACCCGAGCGCGACGATGATCACGAGAACCAGCCAGGAGAGGAAATAGGCAAAGCCGGGAAACCAGACCGACGCTCCCATGAGCGGCACAGTCAACCCGGCCAGCATAATGATCATCGTGCTCGCGATCGGCCATCGTCGTCGCAGCTCGAGAAATGTGAACAGGATCGAGAGCAGCCCCAGACTGAGGAAGGCGACCACCACCGTTCGGAAGGTGGTGATCCATTGCGGTCCCGCGGACAGGCCGAGCGGCCAGTATCCCAGTTCGAAACACAAATAGGCGACGCCCGCGAATGCGAAAAGCGCCGCTGCCGGGAAGATCGCCGTTCGTCGGACGATAAACAGGATACCGATATAGATCGCCCCGAGAGTCGCGATGCCGATCAGAAGACCGTGGAAGAACGAAATGCGCTGTCGCTGGGCGTCGAAGGCCCACTGGGCCCAGAGGATCAGGTTCTCCGGCCAGGCGCCCGCGATCTCGACGATGTATGTCCGCTGGCCGCCCGGCGGAACCTCAACCAGGAAACTGTCGATATTGCCGTCGGATCGCAGCGTGGGCGGCACGCCCTCGGCGACCGAAACGCTGCGGACGCGCCGGGCAACAAGGTTCTGACCGTAGAGCCCTGTCCCGGTCACCCCGTCGCGCCCGACGGCAACCAGCCGGCTGACGGGCTTCTGGTCGATATTCCTGACGGTGAAAACGAGCCAGCGATAGCGCCGCGACTGGCCGGTGGCCTGAACCTGGACTTCAACGGTCTGGCCCTGCGCATTCTCGACCTGCACCGTTGTCGTGGGAAACTCGGTCTCGACTTTGTCGGCGGCCTGCAGAATATCGACGCTGGGCGACTCGAGAGGCAATTCGATGGTGTCGCGAGCAATCGCCGCCGAACTCACGACACAGATCGCGAGAAACCACGCAGCAAGAACAAAGGCGGTGCGAAAACCAGCCAAGACCGTCGGCTCACTTTATCAGAATTCAGTCGGCACCTTGGTACCGCCGCACGTCGCTGAACACAAGACTCCCGCAAGGGCAATCGCTCGAAATAATTAACCGGCACGGGACATTAGACATGCTTATCGGACCTGCATTCCGCGGTCAGCGCCTCATCTCGCTCTGGCATCTTCGGCCAGAATCGCGAACAGCAGATGATCCTGCCAGACCCCGTTGATTCGCAGGTATCGGCGGGCATACCCCTCCTCGGTGAATCCGCACTTGCGAAGCAGGCCGATCGAGGCCTGGTTGTTGGGCAGGCATGCCGCTTCGAGGCGGTGCAGATTGAGCGTCTCGAAGACAAAGGGAACCGCCGCCGAGACCGCCCGCGACATATAGCCGTGGCGGGCATAGGGAAAGCCGATCCAGTAGCCGAGCGAACAGGCCTGCGCCACACCCCGGCGAATGTTGCTGAGCGTCAAGCCGCCAAGGAGCGAGTGATCGATCGCGTTGAAAATAAAGAACGGATAGGCCTGATCCTCGCGAATATCACGGATATAGCGGCGAATGCGTCTGCGAAACGAGCTTCTCGTCAGGTCATCGCCCGGCCATGTGGGCTCCCAGGGGGTCAGGAACTCACGCGAGACGGCGCGCAGGGACGACCAGGCGGCAAAATCCGGCATCTGCGGCGTGCGCAGGTAGATCCCTTCCGCATGGATGACCGGCCCGCTTTCTACGGGATTTACCGATCGCAAAAAAGCCATTGCAGACCCTGGTTTCCTCACTCCTAAGGGCTTCCGGATCGGGCCGCGACTATCCACGCGCTTCGCGGCGAGAGACATGAACCCTGGACAGAACACCATTCGGATCTGCCGGTTCATCCCTTCGCTGCAGCGGCCGATCTCCCCATGCCGGCCTGTCCCGCGCGGGACCACCGCAGTACAACCGGTCCCGAATCCGATTATCGATACTGAGACGCCAAGCTCAAAGGAATTTTTCTGCGATCGCCTCGTATGGCGTCAGTTTCCCGACCGGTCCGACGGCCGCCACGACGGGCGATGCGTGATCGAACAGCCGCGTGGCGACGGACTGCACATTCTCCGCATCGACCGCTTCCACGCGTGCAACCAGTTCCTCGATGGGCAGCACACGGCCGAACACCAGTTCCTGACGTGCGATCTGCTCGGCCCGGGACGAAGAGCTTTCGAGGCTCATGAGCAATCCGGCCTTGAGCTGGGTGCGCGCCCGATCAACCTCCTGCTCGCTGATGTCTTCGGCCGCGCGGGCAAGCTCACCGGCCACAACCGGCATCAGCTCGGGCAGGTCGTCAGGGCCTGTGCCGGCGTAAACGCCGAAGAGGCCCGAGTCCGCGTAACCCCAGCCGAAGGAGAAAATCGAATAGCAAAGGCCACGCTTTTCGCGAACTTCCTGGAACAGCCGTGACGACATGCCGCCGCCAAGAATGCTGGATAGCACCTGCATGGCGTAATAGTCGTCGTCGACATAGGACAGAGCCTGGAAACCGAGAATGGCGTGGGCCTGTTCCAGATCGCGATTCTGACGGCGGTCGCCACCGGCATAGGAAGCGGGCTGCGGCACGATTGCAGGCTCGGCGAGAGCGGGCTGAAGCGACGATTCCACCAGTCCGACCAGGTGCTCGTGATCCACCGCTCCGGCGGCCGCCACGACCATGGCGCCGGAGGCATAGTTGTCATCGCGGTAGCCGACGAGATGGTCGGCCGAGAACCCGCAGACGCTGTCGACCGTGCCCAGCACGGTTCTGCCGAGGGGCTGTTCCGGGAAGGCGGCATCCTGCAGCATGTCGAACACGACATCGTCGGG
Source organism: Hyphomicrobiales bacterium (assembly GCA_965198845.1). Taxonomy (GTDB): domain Bacteria; phylum Pseudomonadota; class Alphaproteobacteria; order Rhizobiales; family JAJFHC01; genus CBDAQD01. The sequence goes on along the minus strand of CBDAQD010000002.1, from coordinate 1,181,253 downwards.
CGCGTCCTGCGCGGCGGCGATCTCCTGCATGATCACGTTACGCTCGCGCGCCAGTTCCCGCGGGTCGAAGACCGGGTCCTGCAGAATGTCGGCAAGGACATCCATGGCGAGGCCGACGTCATCCTTGAGGACACGCGCGTAGTAGGCCGTCGTTTCGACGCTGGTCGACGCGTTGAGGTCGCCGCCGGCGGACTCGATCTCTTCTGCGATCTGCAGGGCCGAACGGCGTTTCGTGCCCTTGAACGCCATGTGCTCCAGAAGGTGGGCGATGCCGTGCTGTTCGCTCGTCTCATGACGCGCGCCGGCACCGACCCAGACGCCAAGGGAGGCTGTCTCGAGGTGCGGCATTTCGTGTGTTACCACCCTGAGCCCGCTCGACAGCCGTGCTGTCCTCACCATCTCCGCTTCAGTCATGCGCCCGCCGCCCTGGCGTGATTTTCGACGAAAGCCTCGATCGCTCCGGCATCGTTGGCGAGCACCGTAAAGCGCTCCTCGCGCTCATGAAGATCGGACAGCCACGGCGGCAGGTCCGGCGTGCGGCCACTGGCAGCGGCGACCGCGTCCGGGAACTTGGCCGGGTGCGCGGTGGCAAGCGTGATCATGGGAACGCCTTCGTTGCCTGCGGCCCTCGCGGCCACCTCAAGGCCGATGGCCGTATGCGGGTCGACCAGTTCCCCGGTTGCGGACAACGTGTTTGCAATGCGGTCGGCTGTCTCCTGCTCCGTGGCCCGGCCGGCGTCGAAGTTCGCGCGCACATTCCGCAGCGCATCTTCGGCCACCGTAAAGGCGCCAGACTGGGAGAGACTTTCCATCAGGGCGCGCACCGAGGATGCGTCGCGGCCATAGGCCTCAAACAGGGCACGCTCGAAATTGCTGGAGACCTGAATGTCCATGCTCGGGCTCGTGGTCGGCACGACCTTGTCGGTCTCATAGCGCCCGGAGGCAACGACCCGCGCCAGGATGTCGTTGACATTGGTCGCGATCACCAGGCGTTCGACGGGAAGCCCCATGCGCTGGGCGACGTAACCGGCAAAAATGTCGCCGAAGTTTCCAGTCGGCACGGTGAAACTCACCTTTCGTGCCGGCGCACCCACCGCAACCGCCGAAGTGAAGTAGTAGACCACCTGGGCCATGATCCGCGCCCAGTTGATCGAATTGACGCCGGCCAGCGCCAGCCGGTCGCGGAAATCATGATGGTTGAACAGCGCCTTCACGATCGCCTGGCAGTCGTCGAACGTGCCTTCGATGGCAATGTTGTGGACGTTGCCCTCGGTCACCGTCGTCATCTGACGCCGCTGTACGTCGCTCACACGACCATGGGGATGCAGGATGAAGATGTCGACCGCCTCGCGGCCGCGGAAAGCGTCTATGGCGGCACCGCCGGTGTCGCCGGACGTGGCGCCCACGACGGTCGCGCGGCGCCCGCGCCGCTTGAGCGCGTGGTCCATGAGACGCGCGAGGATCTGCATGGCCACATCCTTGAAGGCAAGCGTCGGCCCGTGGAACAGCTCAAGGAGCCAGGACCCGGAGTCGAGCTGCTTCAGCGGCGTGACCGCCGCATGATTGAAGGTCGCATAGGCCTCGTCGATCATGGCCTTCAGGTCTTCGTCCGGGATGGCGCCGTCGACGAAGGGCGCCATGACGGCAAATGCCACGTCCTCGTAAGGCTGTCCGGCGAAACCTGCGATCTGTTCCGCCGTCAGCGTCGGCCAGTGCTCCGGCACATAAAGACCGCCGTCACGCGCGAGGCCGGCAAGCATGACGTCCTCGAACTCCAATACAGGCGCTTCGCCTCTGGTGCTGACGTAGTTCACGACACAGTCCCTCTGATTTGCGCGGCGCACACTATCCAGTGTGACCGGGAAGGGCAAGCACGTGGAGGCGGTGACCTGAAGGCGACGTCAGTTGATCAGGAGGCCTGTTCGACATTTACCCACGCGCCACCGGCGTGATTGGATGCAACCGCCGCTTCGACGAACCGCACGCCCTGTGCGCCCTCCACGACCGTCGGATAGGACAACCAGTCCTCCGGCATTGCCGTGCCGTCACGGTGCACGGCCACCGCCAGGGCGAACTCTGTGTAGAGATTGGCCCAGGCCTCGACAATGCCCTCCGGAAAGCCGCGCCCGGTTCGTACGTGGCGCTCCACTCGCGGCGAGACACCGTGGCCATGACCGCGCGTGAACAGCTGGTCGGGCTGACCGAAAATGCTCAGCTTGAGGCGGTCGCAATGCTCCAGATCCCATTCCAGACCACCTTCGCTGCCGTAGACCCGTAACCTGAGGCCGCCACGATTACCCGGCGCCAGCCTGGTCGCCATCAGGGTGCCGGGAACGCCGCCTTCATATTCCGTCGTCATGAAAGCAGTGTCTTCCAACTCCTTCGGTGCCCCACAGACATGGAAGTCTGCACGCAAGCGCACCAGTTCCAGCCCGGACACGAAGGTAGCCAGGTGGGCAGCGTGGGTGCCGATATCGCCGGTGCAACTGGAGGCCCCCGATTTGGCCGGATCGAGACGCCACTGCACGTGTTCCGCCTCGGCGCTTTCCGGCGGCACCATCCAGTCCTGCATAAATTCCACATGGATCTGGTTGATCCTGCCGAGCGTTCCCTGCCGCACGATCTCGCGAGCCTGGCGCACCATCGGGAAACACGACATCACGTAGCCCACGGCGAAGATCCGGCCGGTCCGTTTCGTCAGCACCACCAACTCTTCGGCCTCGGATGAGACATTGGTCAGCGGCTTGTCGCAGAGGACGTCGATACCGGCATCGAGGAACGCTCTCGCCGCTCCGAAATGGACATGGTTGGGCGTCGTGACCATCACGGCATCCGCGCCATCCGGCCGGCTGCTTTCAGCAACAGCCATTTCTTCATAGGAGCTGTAGCAACGCTCATCCGGCAGAACCCACTGAGCGCCGCGTAATTTCGCCTTTTCCGGATCGGACGACAGCGCGCCCGCCACGATCTCCCACCGGTCGGTGAGCCGGGCCGCCATCGCCTGGGTGACGGAAATCCGCCCACCTCCAACGACGCCGAGCCGCAACCTGCGCGACAGTTGAGGAAACGGGCCTTCAAAGGACAGGTTCGCGGGAAGCAGGCTGGTCATGAACTGGGCTCTTCCGGATGTTTGAATTACGCGGGCGGCTGCGCACCGGGCGGCAGCATCTCGACGGCCATGAAGATTCCGGGCGTGATGGTTTCAAACTGATGCCACGGGTAGTTGCCCTGCTCGTCGTACATGGGGCGGTGCGTCGCGCCGGGCGCCATCGGCTCTTCCAGATAGAGCGTCTCGATGTCCTTCTCCAGACACTGCTGCATCTTGCCGAAGCCGACGATCTGCGTGTGGACTTCCCGGAAACCGGGCACCTCGCAAAACGGATGGTCCCGGTGCAGTCCGACCTTCAGCGGCACCGAGCCGGAATGGTACATCGTCAGGCCGAGATTGCCGATCCACACCTTGGGTGACATGTAGTGACTGACACCTCTCAGCCGCTCTTCGCCGCGGACGTCGAAGGCTGACGGCCATCGCGCCCTGACCTTCTCGAAAAGCACCGCCTCGTCCGGATAGTCGGCGAAACGCTCAACGATGACGGCGTTCTCCACGGCCTCCACCCGCGTATTGGCGAAGATCGCGGACTGCAGATGACCCAGTGTCTGGTCCTGCACACGAACCAGTGTCTCCGACAGATTGAGAATGATCGACTTGCCGTTCACCTGGAACACGGTCTCGCCGCGCACCAGCCTGACGGTAAAAAAGGGTTCGGCGAAGTCGAGCGTCTGGATGGTCATGTCATGCTCCGGCGGGCTCGGGAAATCTCTCGGGAAGCGGCTCCGGCACCGCGCAGGTGCTCGCGACGGTCTCGAACCGGCCGCTGTGCGGTGATCGCTGGATTGCGTCCATTATTTCGAAGACATGATACGCCATCTCACCGGATGCGCGGGGCGCGCGGCCTTCCCTCACGGCGTAAGCCAGATCCAGCAGACCGACACCACGTGCGTTTTCGTTGAAGCCGTGGGTGTTCTCCGCGACCAGCCAGTCCTCGCGCCCTTCCGGCCTCGGCTGATGGGTCCAGCGGGATGTCTCCCGGGTGCGGTACCAGACCTCGCCTTCAAAGACGTTTGCCCCGTGGACCGGGTCCGGATCGGGGATGCAGATGGTGCCGTCCTCGCCGTAGATCTCGAAGCGAGGCATCTCCGAATCCCATATGTCGAAGCTCATGGTCATCGAGCCGATCACGCCCGAGGAAAACTCCAGCATGCTCTGCGCATGGGTATCGACCTGCACGTTCATCCATTCGCCGTGGCGCGGTCCATTCTCGATCATGCGCCGGTCGAATGTCCTCCGCGCCATGCCACAAACCCGGGCGACCGGACCGAGCAGGAAAACCATCGCCGTCAGATAGTAGGGTCCCAGATCCAGCAACGGTCCGCCGCCCTCCTGATAGTAGAAGTCCGGATTTGGGTTGTGGCGTTCCACGCCGTGCGTGCCAACAAATGCAGCTACACCGGTCGGCCTGCCGATCGTGCCGGCGTCCAGCAGTTTGCGGCACGTCTGCCAGCGCCCGCCCAGAAAGGTGTCGGGCGCGTTACCGACCAAGAGCCCCTTCTCCTCGGCGAGGGACAGAATCGCCTCGCCGTCTTCCAGACCCGTGACAAAGGGCTTTTCGGAATAGACGTGCTTGCCGGCCTCCAGCGCGCGCAGGCTGATGTCGGCATGGGCCGCCGGAATGGTCAGATTGAGAACGCAATCGATGTTGTCGTCGGCAAAGATTTCGTCCGGCGTACACGCAACCGGAATGCCGTAATGCTGCGCCTTGGCCCTAGACTCATCCAGATCCAGGCTGGCGCAGGCGACGACATCCAGTTCGTCGAATTGAAGGCAATTCTGCAGATAGATGTCGCTTATGCGCCCGCACCCGATCAGTCCGACCTTCAGTGACGTCATTCCGCTGTTCCCTCGAATTGCGCGGCGAACCCTATCGGCAGTGATCAGTGAGGGCAAGCCGTCAACCGGCAGCGGCCGCAGCGTCAGTTGGCGACCGTGAACCGAGCAAGCTTGTGCCGGGGCGTTTCCGCCTCGTCGATCAGGGCGACCGCGAAATCTTCCATTGAAATGCGCGAGTCCCCCTCGTCGTCTACAAGCAGGAAATCGGATCCGGTGCGGTAACTGCCGGTGCGTTCGCCCGGAACCAGCATTGCCGGGGGTGACAGATAGGACCAGTCGGCCCGCCTGTCGGCAGCGCAGAGCTCATATTGGGCCTGACAGGCATAGGCGATGGGAACGACGTCGTCGGGCAGGAAGCCCGGAGCGGTGAGCACTGTCGCGCCACCGCCATCCGGCAGCGCCAAGCTCGCCGCCCCGCCCACAATCAGCACGCGTGTGTCGGCGCGGGCCGCCGCATCGAGCACGGCGCGGGTGAGCGCTGCCAGCGTCGCCTCCCTGCCGTCCGGCGGACGCAGCGCGCTGACCGCCAGATCATGGCCCGCAATCACCTCAGCCAGACCATCAGCATCCAGGACATCGACGACCTCAACGGCCACTGCCGGCGGCAGCGACGCAGCCTGCGCCTCGTCGCGTATGACTGCGGTGACGAGATGTCCGCGTGAAAGGGCCTCAGACACGACCCGGCTTCCGACGTCGCCTCTTGCTCCAAATACGATGAGTTTCATGGGTTTTCTCCTTCGGTTCGTCGCATGTCCGCAAAGGGGCGGACTGCGGCATCGATGTGCCGCGGCGACATTCAGTTGACTGACGGATTCACAACGGCGACCGCATCGATCTCGAACGAGACGCCGTCGCCATAGAGACGAGTGACCGGGATCAATGTGCTCGCCGGCGGTGCCTCACCGAAAATGGCGCGACGTTTCTCAGCCACGTAGCGCAGTTTGTCGGGATCATGATCCTTGATAAGCAGCGTGATTCTGACGACATTCTCGGCTCCCGACCCCGATGCCTTGAGCACGATCAGCAGGTTTTCGAAGGCGCGATCGACCTGACTTCGGAAGTCATTGGCTTTGGTGCCATCCACACCGACTTGCCCGGCTACATAAACCAGCCTGGACCCGGCCGGCACCACATTGGCATGTGCGAATCCGTAGGATGTCGGGTCGACCAGAGTCTCCGGATTCAGAACTTCCTTGACCGGTTCGGCACTGACAAGACCCGCGCATGCGGCACCGGTCACAAATGCGGCTGCGGCAATAGTATTACGGACAGACATGATCACTTCTCCTTTCGAGGACATGGGCCGGCGATTGCGTCGACCGCCCGTTGGATCGTGTGGATTTCGCGCGCCTGCCAGGCGCGCTCAATTGGCTCAGCCAGACGCTGACGAGGACGGTCACAAAGCCCACGATCTGCAGCGTCGTAAGCTGTTGGTCGAGCACCCACCAGCCGAGCATCAGGGCCGTGACGGGGCTCAGGAACCCCAGCGCGGAGACGGCCGACGGTTCGATCCGGCGAAGACCGCGGAACCAGAGGTAGTAGGTGAAGGCCGCGCCGATAAGGCCTAGATAGGTGAGCCCGAGAACGTTCTCCGTCTTAAGCGCAGGCAGCGGCGGTTCGAGCCAGAGAGCCACGGGAAGCAGAAGCAGACCGCCTGCCGTCAACTGCCAGGCTGTGAAGGTCAGGAGCGGAACCGGCGGCTGCAACTTGCGGCTCAGAACAGTTCCCGCCGCCATGGACAACGCGCCGCCAAGACCGGCCGCAACGCCAATGGGGTCAAGCTCTGCGCTCGGCGTGAGAACAAGCAAGGCGACTCCTCCCATGCCTGCGGCGGCGGCCGCGACGGCGAGGACGCGAACCGCGGACCCCAGAACCGCACGGGCAAGAAAGATGACGACCAGCGGCTGTATGGCGCCTACCGTCGCCGCGACTCCGCCCGGCAACCGGTAGGCGGCGACGAACAGCAGTGCCCAGAAGACGGAAAAGTTGAGCGCGCCGAGCAGGAAAACCCTGCCCCACCAGTCCGGCGCCGGAAACTGCCGGACGATCACGAGCAGCAGGAGGCCGGCGGGCAGCGCCCGCAACATGGCTACTGTCAGGGGATAGCCGTCGGGCAGCCATTCCGTGGTCACGAGGTATGTGCTGCCCCAGATGGCGGGAGCGAGAGCTGTGAGCAACAGATCTGAGTACCGGGACATGAAGTCTCCTAAATTTATCTTGACCTCAAGATAGTTATTTTTACCTTGACGTCAAGATAATTATGTCTGACAAGTCGAGGCATGGACCATGTTGATAGAATTCTCGCGCAATGGCGGGCCGAACGCCCGGATCTCGAGGTCGCGCCCATGGGCCTGCTCGGGCGGGTCAAACGGCTTTCGCTGTGCCTGATGCGCGAGATGGAAAAGACCTGGGCTGACTACGGCCTCAATGCGGCCAGCTTTGACGTTCTGGCAACGCTTCGGCGGTCCGGTGCCCCGTTCCACCTGTCGCCCGGCGACCTTATTGCCTCGACCATGGTGACGTCGGGCACGATGACCAACCGTATCGACCAGTTGGAGAAGGCCGGCCTGGTGGCGCGCGTCCAGAACCCGGAAGACGGCCGCAGCTTTCTGATTTCCCTCACTGACAAAGGATTTCAGGTCATAGACAAAGCCGTGGCCGCCCATGTCGAAACACAGACGCGGCTGGTTTCGGGCCTGTCGAAGAAGCAACAGCGCGAACTCGACGCGCTTCTCAAGGCCTTCCTCTCGGAGTTCGAAGCGGAAGATTAACTGTCAGGTCCCGCCTGCCCTGGACCTGTTGTAGTGGCGCATCGCCTTCGCCCGATTGCCGCAGGTCTCCATGCTGCACCATTTGCGGCGCGCATTCTTCGTCTCGTCAATAAAGAGCCAGCCACAGTTTTCGCCGGGGCACATCTTGAGTCGCGAAAGCTCCCTTTGATCGGCGACGAGGGAAAGGGCGGACGCGGCAATCAGCGCCTCGATGGGCTGGCTCCGCGCGGTTTCGGCAGGATCTCGGCCTTCCTTGTCCTGCAACGCCTTGATCGGAGCGAGATACCAACCCTGGGCCCCGTTGACGAACAGCGCCCGAAGGGATGACCGCAGCGCGTGGAGTTCCTCCATGCTGTCAGGCACCGCGGCGCGCTCCAGGCCGAGCGCCTCCGCCCAGACGGCAACGTCGTCGGGCGACTGAAGCTTCTCCGAAACGATCCGGCCGTCCGCCGACCAATCCGCCGTGTTGACGAAATCCAGCGCAAGTCGTCCGCCGACCAGACGGACCGGATGGCCCTGACTGTAAGTCATTCCATTTTCTAACCGGTATAGGGGTTGACTGCAATGCATCGCCATTGCTAACCATTGTTATGGTTAGAATCCAGGAACCTGTAACTGCCGCGGGGCGGCCGATCGCCTCGATTTCGCTCAGCGGCGTGGTCAAGGGCATGCGGCGGTTGATCCCAGTGGCCGTCTTCGTCATCCCCTTCGGGATTGCATTCGGGGTGGCTGCTATCGACAGGGGAATGTCGCCGACGCAGGCCGTCGCCATGAGCGCTCTGGTGTTCTCCGGCACGGCACAGTTTGCATCATTGGATTTCTGGCACGAGCCCGTCGCTTTTCTGTCGCTGGGCCTCGTTGTGCTGGCACTCAACGGACGCCACATCATCATGAGTGCTGCTCTGTCCCCATGGGTCAACCGACTTCCCTTCTCGCGGAGACTTGCCGTATTGAGCCTGTTGAGCGATGCCAATTTTGCCGATACGCACGGTGCTCTCAAAGAAGGCGCGTATGATCTGGGGCCCCTGCTTGGCGGCGGCATCGTGCTGTGGGCAACCTGGGTCACAGGGACAACAGTCGGTGTCCTCGGCGGCAGCTTTCTTGGACACCCGGAGACTTACGGCATTGACGTCGTGATGGTGTGTTTCTTTACCGCCGTCGTCGCCGGGCACCTGCGAAAGGTGTCCAACATCATGCCCGTGATCGTCGCCGGGACGGTGGCAGCACTGACCCTCGAATGGCTGCCACTGGGATGGAACATCATTCTCGCTTCGCTGGCCGGTGCTCTAACGTCAGCATTCCGCAATGCCCGCTGACCTCTCCGCCCTGCTGATGATTTTTCTGGTCGCCCTGGTCACCTTTGGCAGCCGCATTGGAGGCACCCTGATCATGTCGCGGATCGGGACGACGCCTCGCATCAGCCGCTTCCTCGACGCGCTTGCGGTATCTGTCGTCGCCGCGCTGGTCGCATCAATCGCCGCGCGCGGCGGCCTCAGGGAAATTGCGGCGATCACCCTCGCCTCTGTCGTGATGATCGGGGCCCGCAGCGCCACCTGGGCAATGCTGACGGGTATGCTGTGCGCCGCGGCCTGGACGGCACTGGTGTCTTGAGAGGTGATGCACAATCCCCACATTGCCGCGCAGTGTGCCCTCCGCGCTATCGCCTTAAGGATCGCCTGCGTCTAAACTCCCCTCAGGGATTCGGCGGTTGGGGGAATTCATCGTGAAACGTATTTTGGCTCTTACTGGTACCGCGGCTGCGGCGCTGCTTGCTTCAGCGTTGCAGGCGGATGCAGCTGCCTGGGAAATGAAGATCACCAACAATGGGGAATTTTTCGCTCTGCAAACGCTTCCCGATTCTGCGGCGAGCATTCGTAAGACTGCAAAAAACACCTGGCTTCTGGCGTTCAGTGCAACAAAGGGCCGACCACGCGCCTTGAAGGGCCTGTCGATCGGGAAAGACCTTCTGCTTCGGTGCGGGAACTACGACCGCGCCCAAAAGTCACGCAAATGCTTCCAGGTGAACAAGTCCCTGCTCGGGATGCTGCTCGACGACAAGGACACGCAGGCGCTGTCCAAAGCCGGAGTAATGATAATTTATACGGCCGGCCCGACCACGAGCTACAGTTTCAAGCTCACCGGAATGCCGGCGACCATCACACAGCTCAACGTCGCCTGGGCCGGCACGGTCAAGGGGGTTGAGAAAGGCCGGGTCACGCAACCCAAGACAGCAGAGTCGCGGGAGTGCGTGAAAGTCATTGCACGGACAGGCTGGCAGCAGTTCCGGTTGCGCCGGGCGGTGATGCGAGTTGCTTCCGTCGCGGGCGGCTGGACGGTCGACAAGGCGCGTTATCGCCCGGTCCGCGCAGCGGGGCACACGGGCTCGGCCGCGCAGCAGCTTGCACCCTACAACGGCTACAAGTTCGACAAGACCTATGCTTTCGGCGCCCTGCTCATCGAGCACAAGGGCCGCGCTGTGCACATCAACGCCGGCCGGCGCCTCCCGGCACGGACGAAACTGGTGTCGCTGAGGATCAACGATACGGGCCTCGGAGACAATTCGGGCTTTCTGGACGTGTGCTTTCAGTAACGGCAGGCTGTAGGCCAAAAAATCCCCTGTTGACCCGGCCCCTGAGGCCGCCCCTACTAAGGGTGCGGAATCCAGAATCAGCGAGGCCGACCATGAACGCTGCCGCACAATTCCTGTCCCCCTCGGATGCCGCAAGGACGCTGGGCGTTTCGACCAAGGCCCTTCGCATCTACGAGCAGCGCGGCCTTTTTGCGCCGGTCCGCACCGAGGCAGGCTGGCGAACCTACGGACCGGACGAAATGAAACGCGCAAAGGAGATCGTGGCATTGCGCGGCCTCGGTTTCAGCCTGGCCCAGATCGCACGCATCCAGAACGCGGACAGTGACGGTCTTGAGGATGTTCTCGCCGCACATCAGAACAAGCTCGACGGTCAGATGCGCGAGATCGGCGCCCGGATCGAAAAGGTCCGTGCCCTGCAGGACAGCCTTGCCGGAGGGCAGATGCCGACGGCAGCAGAAATCACCGAGCTGGCAGAGACCCCGACCGAACCGGCGGCCGCATTCGACCTGCCCTGGCCATGGGGCGGCGAGCGTTTCGAGGTCCGCGATATCCGACCGGTTACCTACCTGATCGGGCCGCTCTTCAGCGGCAAGACGAAGCTTGCCCAGCGGCTCGCCGAGGAACTGCCTAATGCCCATTTCCTCGGTCTCGACCGGCTGGAGCGTGACGGTGCTGCCATTCAGGAAGACCTGGTTGCACACCCGGCGCTTCGACAGCGGGTCGAGAGAACGCTCACATGGCTCTTCGAGGATGGCGCCGTGCGCTCTGACGCGCTGGTCGCCCTTGTGACCGGCCTGGAGGCAGACGGTCCAGACGTCCTCGTTGTCGACCTGATCGAGCAGGACCTGGACGAAGCAACCCAGCAGGCGCTTGCCGCCCATCTGCGCGGACGGAGCGCCGATGCAAAACCGCTATTTGTCATGACGCGCTCCAGCGCGGTCCTGGACCTCGGCGCCGTCGGCCCCCACGAGGCGATCATCCTTTGCCCGGCCAATCACAGCCCGCCGACATTCGTAACACCCTGTCCCGGCGCCCCGGGGTACGAGGCAGTCGCAAGCTGTCTCGCGTCGCCCGAGGTGCGGGCACGATCCGAGGGCGTGATCGCCTGGCGGCCGCCAGCGGCGTGAGAGCGGCTGACATTCAGACTTGACCCGGTTGAAAGCCTGGATTAGACGAAATATCTGATTTTGGAATTTTCGTCTAATTGAGATGCCTGATACTCCTCTCAAACGGCACATCCCCATCTGCCGCGCCCTCGCTCAGCTCATGCCGGGCCTCGTGGAGGTGGTGCTGCACGACCTGAATTCGGGGAAAATCGTTCATATCGAGAACGGGTTTTCGCCCCGCAAGGCCGGCGACCTATCACTGGTCGACACAGAGAACTATGAGTCCGAAATGGCCCCGGACGGCACAATCGGCCCCTACCGCAAGGCTAACCCGGATGGTTCGACCCTCAAATCGGTCTCGGCACTGCTCCGGGATGAACGGAACAAGCCTGCCGGCCTCCTGTGCATCAACATGAAGACCGACGGGCTTGAGGCGGCCGCACATGCGCTTGCAGGCCTGGCCGCCGTCGAGCCGGACAGGAATCAGGGCTTTCTGAAGAACGACTGGCGCGAACTGGCAAACACGGTCATCGCGGAAACCCTGCGCCGGCGGAACCTGGGACCCGGCCAGGCGAAACGTCCGGACCGGCTCGAGATCGTGCGCAACCTTCTGGACGCTGACGTATTTGCCGCACGCGGCTCCGCCGATTACGTGGCCGAGGCGCTCGGCATCTCACGCGCCAGTCTTTACGGCCTCCTTAACGAGGCGAAGCGGGCGCAGCGCTGGGTCATGAATGAAAGCGAAACGGTGTGATGACGAAGCCTAAGCCGATGAGGGACTTCGGTCTCGAAGTGTTCTTTTCCGAGTGGGAATTCACGGCCCGCCACCATATGACCGCGTCGGACATCGAAAGCATGAGCCTTTCAGATCTGCTTGCGCTGGCGGCCCCGGAAGACCAGGAGGCCTTCAACTCTCTGTGGCTGGGATATACCGAGACCTGGGGCGCGCCAGCACTGCGCGCCGAGATCGCCGCCACATACGAGACGATGAAAGCCGACAACATCCTCTGCCTCGCCGGTGCCGGGGAAGGACTCTATTCCATCGCCCGCGTGCTGCTCGACGCGGGAGATCATGCGATCGTGCCGACGCCCAATTACCAGAGTGCGGAGACCATCCCGCTTTCGATCTGCGAAGTCACCGGCGTTCCGCTGAGGCGCGAAGCGCGTCCGGCGAGTGGCAACGCAGGAGGCGGGTGGCGGCTCGACGTGGACGACATCAGGTCCGCGATCCGGCCCAACACCAAGCTGCTTTCACTCAACTTCCCGCACAACCCGACCGGTATGGCGATACCGCGTGCGGAGCTGGACGCCTTGGTCGCGATTTGCCGCGAGCGGGGCATCTACATCCTGTCCGACGAGGTCTACCGCGGTGTCGAGCTGGATCCGGACGACCGGTTGCCGCAGATTGCCGACCTTTACGAGCGCGGCATCTCGCTGAACGTTATGTCGAAGGCCTACGGTCTGCCGGGCCTGCGGATCGGGTGGTTCGCGAGCCAGGACAAGGCGCTGCTGCAGAAAGTCGAACGCTACAAACACTACCTTTCGATCTGCAACTCCGCGCCGTCAGAGGCACTGGCGCTGACCGCACTGAAGGCGCGCGAGCAGATCCTGGAAAAGAACCGGGCGCTGCTCCTGCGGAATGTCGCTCTCCTCGAAGCGTTGTTCGAAGACTTCCCCGGTGTCGTGGAGTGGGACCGGCCCCAGGGCGGTTGCGTGGCCTTTCCGCGTTACACAGGGCCGGGTGACGGTGAGACGTTCTGCCGGAGCCTCCTGGAAGAGAGCGGCGTCCTGCTGCTGCCGGCATCGATCTACGCGTCCGATCTCGATGATGTGCCGGCAGATCATTTCAGGTTCGGCTTTGGCCGCGATCAGGTGTTCCTGGATGGTCTCGAAGCCATGCGGAAGCATTTCGAAAAACACTTCGCCGACTTTTCGCGCTAGGCCGCGAACAGGGATTCATGCCTGACGGCACTCAAGTCTCCAGCAATGCCTTCAGTTCGGAGTAGCGCCTCCTGCCGACCGGGACGCGGTCACCATTGCTCATGGAGCAACTGTAGGCACTGCCCGAGCGTGTCAGTTCCACGACATGATCCAGACTGATCCAGTGAGACCTGTGGCACTGGATACCTTCAAGCGGCTTCAGTTTCTCCACACAGTCACTGAACCGCTCCGTGAGCAACGCGCTTCCCGCGGACGTGACCACCTCGACATAGTGATCCTGCGCATGCAGCCGGATGACATCGTCACCCAGCGACCTGGGGACCGTATCGATCAGGCTGTCCAACGCAGGCGCATGCGTTGTTTCAACGGGCTGATCGTCGGGCACCGCCTCGCGGTATATCATGACCGACACGATGAGAGCGATGGTCACCGTCACCGGCGCAACGGCTCCAATCTCGGCCAAGTAAATGGCGAGAGGCTCAAGTCCGGCTTTCAACTCTTCATCCGGATTACCGAAACCGTAATCGAGCAACAGGGAGACCGGTGCGAAAACAACCGGCAAGAGCAGTGTCGCGGCCGCGACCGGCAGGGGCTCGCGCATTTTCAATCGAAGGAATCCGGCCAGGGCAGCCAGAAACAGGAACGCGGCGATAACGATATGTGAAAACCAGAGACCGAACGCGGCAAACACCGGCAAGCCGGAAGTATGATCCGGTTCGAGGACCAAAGCGACACACCCGCCTGCGGCGGCGACGATCAACACCTTCTTCGCGAGGGGCCGCCATTTGAGGCCGGCAAGCGATATCTGACCGGTTACAACCTCTTTGAGCGTCATCGGCCGACCCTAGCAACTCCATCGCGAGCGGTCGAGAAACGACCATTCACGATACATCGCTGACCGTCCGCGAAGATTCGAAACCATTCGTACATGTCCGGTGGAGCACGCCGCTCAGCCGTGTCAATTGGCATGCGCTCCTTCAACATCACGAGATTTCAGATGGAACGTTATGTCCTTACCGCGCGGGTTCTGCATTGGCTGATGGCGGCCGGTTTCGCCTTCATGTGGGCCTGCGGCTATGCCATGACCTCATTGGTGCCGGATGACTCCGCCCTGCAGGATTTCCTGTTCGGGATTCATATTTCTACCGGTGTGACGCTGCTCGCGCTGCTGGCGATCCGCATCGCAGTGCGCCGGTCGAATTCCCCTCCCCCGCTGCCTGACGGACTGGCCGCCTGGGAAAAAACCGCGTCGCATCTCGGCCATCTGGGACTTTATCTGCTACCCGCGGTCGTCATCCTGATCGGATGGGCGGAAACCGATTTCGGCGGCCACGGCGTCAAATGGTTCGGTCTGTCGATGCCGAAGATCTTTCCGACGACGGAAGCGTTCTGGGGTGTGAACCTTGAGTCCGTCACATCCACACTTCACCGCTGGCTGGCCTACACGATGCTCGCCCTCGCAGTGGTTCATGTGGCGGCGGTCCTCAAGCATCGCTGGATCGACGGGCACGACGTGCTGCACCGAATGACGTTCAGGTAGCGGCATATGTCGCCGCGTTGGCCGGCAGAGAATCGTCAGGCGCAAAAATGTTCCGCGAGCGCATCCCACTGGCGTTTCGATATGCCGTCCCTGCGGGCGATCATCCAGTAGGTCTCGGCTGGCTCGAGAACATCGTCCGAGACACGGACCAGGGTTCCGGCCTCCAGCTCCCGAACACACAATGGCAGCGAGGCAAGCAGGACACCTGCGCCCGAACCGGCGGCGGCAAGTGCTGCGGCAAAGCTATCGAAACGCAGCCGGGGCACCGGTGTTGATGGATCGCCCGAGTGCTGCACCCATTCCTGCCAGCCGGCCCTCGGTCCGGCGACAGCGATCCTGGGCAGACCACGCCAGTCGCCGCCCGCCTCCAGGAGCCCGGGAGAGACGACCGGACACAGCGCCTCGCGGAACAGCGGCGCACCATAGTGCTCGGGCCAGTCACCGGCGCCGTAACGGACCTTTATCGTCGCATCCTGCTGCTCGCCCTCGGACTGCAGCACCATGGTCGAAAACGTGATCTGGGGACAGAGATCCGGTGACAGGTCGTGCAGACGCTGCGCGAACCAGAGCTCGATGGCCGAAGCACTGGCGGAAATGACGATCTTGCTGCGCTGGACGCCGAACAGGTCTTCACAGCTCTGGCGCAGCGCCAGCAGCGACCCGCTGACATAGGGCAGCCACGCCTCGCCATCCACCGTCAGCGCGACGCCCCTCGCCTGCCGCACGAACAGGCGCGAGCCGACAAGCTTTTCAAGGTTCGTGATGCGCTGACTGATTGCAGCCTGTGTAAGCCCGGTTTCCCGGGCCGCCGCCGTGAAGCTGCCGGTCCGTCCCGCTGCTTCAAAGGCCCGGATCCATTCGAGGGGAAGGTTCTGCAACGGCAATTCTGACATAATGAAATCGATGCCTTATTGTTTAAATTCCTAATTTGTGCTTATGCCTATAATGCGCGAGATTAGGCCGAGTCCAGATCGATTTGCGGCGCGAAGGAATTTCGAATGCACGATGTGACCCTGAAAGAGGATGGCCGCGAGATCGCCATCCGGACATCCGACGACCTGGTCAGGTTCCACGCCATGTGGCTGCGCGACAACGCCTGGGACGCCGAAACCCGGTCGCCCGGGAACGGACAGCGTCTGATCGCCCTGCGCGACATTCCAGAAGACACACGAATCGGAACGGCGGAGATCAACAGCCAGGTTCTGCGTCTCACATTCGAGCCGGAAGGCAAGGCGGTTGATTACGATCTCGCCTGGTTGCTCGACAACGCCTACGACAGACCTGCTGCGGCTGCAGGAGGGTGGACCGCGCCTCATATCGAAACCTGGGACAGCGAGCTCATGTCCGCACTGCCGGAAGCCGATTTCGCAAAAGTGCAGACGGACCCGTCGGCGCTCGAAGCCTGGCTGGAGAAGGTCGCACGCTACGGCTTCGGCAAGCTCACCAACGGTCCGGTCGAGGACGGCGCTCTGATGCAGGTCGTCGGCCTGTTCGGCTATGTGCGCGAAACGAACTACGGCCGCCACTTCGAGGTGCGCACGGAGGTCAATCCAACGAACCTGGCCTATACCGGGCTCGGCCTTCAGGCCCACACCGACAACCCCTACCGCGATCCGGTGCCGACCGTTCAGGTACTCTACTGTCTCGAAAGCTCTGCCGCCGGCGGCGAGAACATGGTGGTGGACGGTTTCCGCGCCGCACACCGTCTTCGTGAAGAAAACCCGGACTGGTTCGACGTGCTCAGCCGCTACTGCGCGCGGTTCGAATATGCCGGCGAAGCAGGCGTCGCCCTGCGTTCACGCCGGCCGATGATCGAGCTTGCGCCCGACGGCGAACTGATCGCCGTGCGCTTCAACAACCGTTCGGCCGCCGCGATCACGGACGTGCCGTTCGACGCCATGGAGGCCTATTACGCGGCCTACCGTCGGCTCGGCGAGATCATCGACGATCCGGCAATGGAAGTGACATTCCGGCTCAACCCGGGCGAATGCTTCATCGTCGACAACACCCGTGTGCTGCACGCCCGCAAGGCCTATTCAGGCACCGGCACGCGCTGGCTTCAGGGCTGCTACGCCGACAAGGACGGCCTGCTCTCAACGCTGGCCGCACTGCAAACCAGGCCACCGGAGGCTGCCGAATGACCGCGCCCGACATTGCGACCCTCAACCGGGACAACATCGTTGCATTCATCGGGGATATCTTCGAGCGCCGCGGCGGCGAGGAGTATCTCGGCGAACCCGTGACCATGGCGGAACACATGCTCCAGGGTGCGACACTCGCCGAGCAGAGCAATCAGGACGAGAGCATCATCGTTGCCGCACTGCTGCACGACATCGGGCATTTCACCAGCGAGTTCGGCTCCTTCACCATGGACGACACCGAGGACCGCTTTCACGAGCAGGCCGGCGCACGAGTGCTGGAGCGCTTCTTCCCGTCCGTGATCACCGACTGCGTGCGCCATCACGTCGCTGCCAAGCGCTATCTCTGCGCCACGAAGCCCGAGTATTTCAATCGCTTGTCCGAGGCATCCGTGCATTCGCTCAACCTGCAGGGCGGGCCGATGAGTGCGGAAGAGATCACCGAGTTCGAGAAGAACCCGAACCTGAAGGAGATCATCCAGGTGCGCTATCTGGATGACGCGGGCAAGCGCGACGACATGGAAACACCGGATTTCTGGCATTTCGCGCCGATGGTGCAGCGCCTCGTCGACCGTCATTGCGGCGAAACCGGATAGATCCACGGCAGAGAACTTCAGCCGGGCAAATCCTCTTTCGCCGGACCGAAGCACAGCGGTTCGCTTCCGGCCACGAAACTCTCATGTCTCGGCAGATCATCTGCGACATCGAACCAGGAGATGCGTTCCGGATAAAACGAGTGGCCGGTCGGCGCCATCGCATCCGGATTGTCGAACGAACTGATATGGATGGCGCATAACGCCCCCTCATCGCCAAACACGGTCTCCCAGGTCAGCGATGTACCGCAGTTCGGGCAGAATGCCCGCACCACCCCCGGCGCCGAGTCGTAGATCTTCCGGTCGTCACCGCTGAATTCGACCTGATCGGCCCGGAACACCGCCAGGGTCGCCATCGGCGCGCCGGTATGACTGCGGCAGCTTTGGCAATGGCAGTGAAGGACCCTGCTTGGCTCGCCGGTTATCTCGTAGCGTACGGCGCCGCACATGCAGCCGCCCGTCGTGTTGCCGGCCTGTTCGGACATGATTGCTTCTCCATCGCCTTAGGATGACCCTGTCGCCCCGGCGAACCGGGCCCCTATCTGGACATGTTCAATGATCTGTCAGGCCGCATCTGCCCGTTTCACGGCTATTTCAGGCGATTTTCCGGCGTCCTGACCCCGGTGCCGTAACCTGTTGCCGCGCTTGATTTGTGTCATGAACGCAGGCGAAACCGGATGCTACGCTCGCACCCCAGAACAGGGAGATGCGTCATGACCAGTCCGTTGAATCGCAGCTTTCGGCTTCCGAACCGGCGTGAAATTCTTGCCGGCGGCACGGCGCTTGCAGCCCTCGCGGTGGTGCCGCTACACAAGACCAGTGCCGAAACCGCATACAGGCTGACGGCGCTGCCATCCAGGAGCCGCATTGCGGCGGAGCCTGCGGGCGAGACGGAGATCTGGAGCTATAATGATCAATTGCCCGGGCCCGCGATCCGCGCCAAGCAGGGCCAAAAGCTGCGCATCGAATTCGAAAACAAGCTGGAAGAACCGACAACGGTCCACTGGCATGGCTTGCGCATCCCGAATGCCATGGACGGCGTACCGGAGCTGACACAGCCACCGGTCAATCCTGGCGAACGCTTCGTCTACGAGTTCGTGCCGCCGGATGCCGGAACCTTCTGGTATCACCCCCATCTGCGCTCGGACGTGCAGCTCGCGCGCGGCCTTTACGGTGCGCTGATCGTGGACGAAGCGAAACCGCCGAAAGTCGACCGCGACCTGATCTGGATCCTGGACGACTGGCGGCTGAAGAGCGACGGCTCGATCAATGATGATTTCGGCCACCGGCACGACATCAGCCATGAAGGCCGCATGGGCAACACCGTCACGGTCAACGGCAGGATGCCCGGCCCGGTCACGGTTCGGCCGGGCGAGCGCCTTCGCCTGAGACTGATCAATACAGCCAATGCACGCATCTTCGGGCTGCGCTTCGAAGACGTGATGGGCACAGTCGTCGCCTATGACGGCCAGCCGGTCGCGCCGCACTCTCCCCAGGACGGCCGCGTGTTGCTCGGTCCCGGCATGCGCGCGGACCTGATCGTCGATGTGCCGGGTGAAACCGGCGGAGAAAGCAAGGTCGTCGACGACTATTACGAGGACAAGGCGTACACGCTGACAACCCTGGTGCGGGAGGGCCAACCGCTGCGCACGGCGGCGGCTGCGCCTGTGGTCCTGCCGGACAATCCGCTGCCGGAACCCGATATCGACGGCGCCGAGGTCCAGGAAATCCTGATCGAGGGCGGTTCAAAGGGCTTTCTCGACGAGGCCACGTACAAGGGCGAAAAAATCAGGCTCCGCACTCTGTTCCGCAAGCATCGCAAGGTCTGGGCGCTTAACGGCATCGCCTCCCATAGCATGGTCATGCAGCCGATGTTCACGCTGAAGCGGGGCCGCAGCTATCGCTGGAAGATCAAGAACGATACGGCCTGGGATCATCCCATGCACCTGCACGGTCATCACTTCCGCATTCTCAGCCGCAACGGCAAGCCCGCGGCTCATACGCCCTGGGCCGACACGGTCCTGCTTCACCTGGACGAAACCGCGGAAGTCGCCTTCGTCGCCGACAATCCAGGCGACTGGCTGTTTCACTGCCACGTTCTCGAGCATCACGTCGGCGGCATGGGTGCGGTCATAAGGGTCAGCTAGGGTTCGCGCGAAGAGGCATCGCGCGTGGCGAGACTGGCCTGCCTACTGAGGCCGCCGCGTCTTCCGAACGAATACGCCGAAGACCGCGATCAAACAGGCGGCCAGCCCCTTACTCGGTGGAGCGTTCCAGGTTTTTCAAGAGATCACGTCCAATGCGGATCTTGGGGATCGACCGCCGGACGTCATCTGGGAGGTCCGAGGCGGCCACGCGCAAGGCGCGTTGCAGGTGAACAATCAACTGATCGGTTGCACCACGGACCTCCGACTGCGCCTGCTCGAGTGCCGTATTGTCCAGTTTTTCGGCGGTAAGGACTTCGTGCTGCCGGTCCCGGGCCGAGCGCAACGCACCCAGCGCCTTCAGCATTCCAACACGATCAGAACGAATGGCTTCGCGAAAGGTCTGCTTCAACTCGGCAGGCAGGCTCTCAACGACGGCTGTGTTGTCCACAAGGGAATGATAGACATGGTCCCTGATCAGACGAACGCCGACGTAGCCCGCAGCCGCGAAGTTCAACAGGAGCGAAACGGTCAGTGCAGCCAAAAGAATCTTGTTCGAGCGGCTCACGGCAACACACCCCCCAATGCAATGCTCAGCATCGTGGTCACGCCTGCGCTTACCGGCGCAAACGCGGCGACTGCGCCGCCGCCAATCCCGGCGAGCGACCCCCAACCAAAGATCTTCTTCAATGGAAGCAGATCGAGCAATCCCTGCCTCTCCCGCCGCTCGGCAATACCCTGCTGAATCGTTGCGGAAATGGCGCCATCCGGAACATCCGAGGTGAGCGCGGTGTTCAAAACGACTGCAAAACTGGACATCTCCCGCTGCATCGATCGCGCGGCCTCGCTTTGCGCCAGCAGTGCTTCAGCGTGAGGACGCAATTCATCCGGCCATCTGGCAAGGTCAGCGCCCCAATTGAGGAGCCCTTCATCAAAGTCTTCAAGTGTCATTGCAGATCTCTGTAGGTTTTGCGAAGGCTGCGCCGCGCCCGAACGAGAAGCTGCTCAACCGCTCCTTCGGAACTCTCCATAATGAGCGCGATTTCGGCATTCGACTTTTCCTCCCCGGTTGAAAGCAGGACCGCCAGACGCTGTCGATCCGGCAGTTGATCGATGGCCTGCCGCATGAGGCCCAGAATCTGACGTTGGTCGGCGGCAGCGTCGGCACCGGCGGACGCATCAAGCGCATCCGGGACTTCGTCGACGGTGACTTCCCGGCGTCGGCGTGTAGCGCGTAAGTGATCGATCGAACGGTTGACCGCCACGCGGTAGAGCCAGGTGGAGAACCTAGCGCCGCCCGGCTGCCAGCGCGAAGAGGCCTTCCACGCCTTCCAGAAGGCGTCCTGGACGATCTCATCGGCGTCATCCGACGAGCCAATATGACGTCGGACGACGGCGTGCAGGCGTGGCGCATGACGTTGCACGAGCCGGTTGAAAGCCTGCTCATCGCCGCGCCCGGCTGCCGCAACGAGCATTTCGTCGTCTTCATCGCTCTGCATGAACTGAACACTAGCTGCTCATCTTCATCAGTTTAAACGCGCCCTGAACTTCTTGCGCAACTCAGCCACTATCTCGCGATATCTTGCCATTTGTCCTGGACTGAGCACAGCGGACAACCGCTTTTCCGTTCGCTGGCGAGAGGCCTTGATTGGCTCGCGTACGCGCCACAACTGACGCAGCGAGGGTTTCTTGCCTCGTTCGAATCCGGCCGATTTCAGGATCGCGGCGCGCTCCTCGAGCCCCTCTTTGATGATCGGCCTGGCGGCGATCCTCTGGGCTTCGCTCATATTGAGCTCGCGCACCATTTGCTCAACCGTGCCCTTTATTGCGGAACGGTCGACCGCATGAGCAGGCACCGCCACCAGCACGAACCCGATCGCGAATGCCCATGTACGAATGAAAGTGTTCATCATCTTTCCTTGGAATGCCTGATGTTAAAAGGGTTATTGATCGTCAGTCTTGAATAGCGCCGGGGAGATTCCGGCGACCAGCCCGGCGGTGCGAACAGATAGTTGAGAACCTGCGAGAAGCTGCGGGCCGCGAGAACGTCCCGGGCCATCCGCCCCCATTCCCACATGGCGATCCTGACCGGATTATAGGACTTCACAGGTTCGGTCAGACCGTAGTCCGGACGCTCCGTTTCCGCGGCAAAGGTGCCGAATACCCGATCCCAGATGATCAGAACGCCGCCGTAGTTCTTGTCGAGGTATTGCTCGTTCGAGGCGTGATGAACGCGGTGATGAGAGGGCGTATTGAACAACCACTCGATGGGTCCGGGCAGACGGTCGACAAGTTCGGTGTGAATCCAGATCTGATAGAACAGGCTGGCGGCGAGCATGAGAAAGACGGCAATCGGCTGGAATCCGATCAAGACCAGCGGCGCGAAAAAGAGAAAACTACCGGACAGAAGACCCGTCCAGCCCAGGCGGGCGGCAACAGAGAGGTTCATTTCTTCGGGGGTGATGGACCGAATGCGTCGCCCACAGCCAGCGGACTTCGTGCGCCAGACGGTGATGCCAGTAATAGGCCAGCTCGAAAAGCCCACAGCCAGCGGACTTCGTGCGCCAGACGGTGATGCCAGTAATAGGCCAGCTCGAAAAGCACGAAGAAGGCAATCCCCGTGAAAACGTCGTCCAGCTTCAGAGTGAACAAGCGATACTGGTACAGCCAGAGAAGCAGTACCCCGGCGATGCCGGCCGTCGCCGCGTCGATCAGCCGTTTGCCAATGGCTACGCCGAAAGACGCAAATGCCGCCCTCCAGTCGTAGTTCCGCTTGCGGACCCAGACGAGCCAGGCCGCTTCGACACAAACCATCGCCGCAAGGAAAACCAGAAACAGCCCGACACCGAAACGCGGTTCAAACGATCCGAATTCCATTTTCATATTCCTTTCCGGCGGGGCGCCAAGTCCGAGATGGCGCCCCGCTCGTTTCGTGGAATTCAGAGGTCACCATCTGCGGCCACGAAAGCCCGTACCGCTGCGCGACACGCCGACGCCACGCTGCGCCGTTGCCGTACCGGAGGCGGTCGCGCCATTACGCAAGGTGCGGCTCCAACTGCGCGAGCACCCAGCGCCTTTTGTGCACGAACCGGAAACCGAGGCTAATCCGCCATAGGCGCCATTGATGTTCACCGACCTCGATGCCGTGTCGCCGTTCGAAGAGCGCGACACATCAACCGAAGTCCCGCGCGGGCCGTAGTAAGTGTGAGAGTCACCAGCCAGCGCCGGACCGGTCAGTGCAGCGGAAAGCGCCAGGGTTGCGAGAATGAGAGGAGTCTTCATGATCAATTCCTGTCGTTTGGGAGATTGCGCCGGCCGGCTTTCCTGACCGACTGACACCCCTTTCACGACAGGATCCGTCCTGCCCTACGCGGCAATTCAAATTTTTTCAGAGTGGTCGGAATTCAAACCGGTGCAATCGGACGCGGCAAGGCATCTATGACACTACCGCACGAGTTGGCGCCGGCGGTCCCATGCGCCGCCCTTCTTCAGGGCCTTCGCGCTTTCCAGGCGAATGCGCCGAATACCGCGATCAGGCAGGCAGCAAGCGCAAACCAGGTGATGGCGTATTGCAGATGGTTGTTCTTGAAGCGGAGCAGTGTCTCGCCCGGCTGGGGCAGACCGCCCGGCGGCGACGGCTCTCGCACGTCGACCAGGAACGGTGCCAGACGGCCGGCGCCCGAGACTGTCTTCATGGCCTCGATATCCCGGTAGTACCAGACATTGCCGGCAATATCGTTTTCCGGCACGAACCAGCCCTGCTGTTCCGGCTTGCGCAGGAGTCCGGTCAAAGCCTGCAGACCGGCGACGAGCCCCTGCTCCCGGGTCGTGCGGTCCTTTGCCTTCTCGGGCACGAACCCTCGGTTGACCATGACCGTCCCGCCCCCGTCGAGTGCAAAGGGCGTGATCACCCAGTAGCCCGGGCCGCTGTGTTTGCCGCGCGGATTGGCAAGGCTGGTGAAGACGTGGATTTCGCGGTCGTGATCGAAGGTCCCCGTCAGCGTCACCGGCCGATACTCCCAGTCCGCGACATTCATGCTGTCCCAGTCGGCGGGAGACGGCACGGTCACGGCGTCACTATCAGCCCGAGCGGCGACCGTGGCGATCAGACCGTTTTTCCATTCCAGGCGCTGAAGCTGCCACGAGCCAAGCCCGATCAGCACAACGAGACCCGCTAGCGTAAAAGCGGTGGGCCAGAACAGGGACCGCGCGATCACGTGTCGAGTTCGCCCTGACGGGCCTTGTTGGCGTATTGCAGACAGACGAGCACGCCCTTGAACGGGCGCAGAAGGACAAGGGTCAGTATGAGGATTACCGGCAGCCAGACGACGGCGTGTACCCAGTACGGTGGCTGATAGGCGACCTCAAGCAGTAGCGCGCCGCCGGCAACGATGAATCCGAGGATGAGGATGATGAAGACCGCCGGGCCGTCGCCGCTATCGGCGAACTTATAGTCGAGACCGCAATTGGCGCAGGACGGCGCGATGGTGATAAATCCCGAGAACAGCTTGCCCTGCCCGCAGCGGGGGCAACGGCCGGCCACACCTGCCGAAAACGGCGACACCGGCGTGTAATAGGGTTCTCTGACCACGGGGTCCTCGGGAGCCTGCGCTCCAAATGACTGCGGCGGCCTCCTGGGAAGCCGCCGCCAATTCATCCTATCCGGTCAGGCGCCCCATACGTAGATGCAGGCGAACAGGAACAGCCAGACCACGTCAACGAAGTGCCAGTACCAGGCTGCTGCCTCGAAGCCGAAATGGTGCTCGGGCTTGAAATGCCCGGCGAGCGCGCGGAACAGGCAGACGATCAGGAAAATCGTTCCGACCAGAACATGGAAGCCGTGGAAGCCGGTCGCCATGAAGAACGTCGCGCCGTAGATGTGTCCGGAGAAACCGAATGCTGCATGCGAGTATTCGTAGGCCTGGACGGCGGTGAACAGCGCGCCAAGCACAACCGTGCAGACCAGTCCCCAGACCAGGCCCTTGCGGTCGCCGTGGACCAGCGCATGGTGCGCCCAGGTCACGGTCGTGCCGGATGTCAGCAGGATCAGCGTATTGAGCAGCGGCAGGTGCCAGGGATCAAAGGTTGCGATGTCCTTGGGCGGCCAGGTTCCGCCGGTCAGCTCGGTCCGGCTCGCCTGGATCGCTTCGCCGGGAAACAGGCTGGCGTCGAAATAGGCCCAGAACCAGGCGACGAAGAACATGACCTCGGATGCGATGAACAGGATCATGCCGTAGCGCAGGTGAAGCTGGACCACGGGTGTGTGATGACCCTCCACTTCCGCTTCCCGGATCACGTCGCGCCACCAGGCCGCCATCGTGTAGACGATACCGAGCAGACCGATGATCAGCAGCCATACGCCCTGATCATGCATGAACATGATGGCGCCGATCGCGAGGATGAACGCGAAGGTTGCCCCGATCGCCGGCCAGGGGCTCGGATCGACGAGATGGTAATCATGGTTCTTTGCGTGGCTGTCAGCCATATTCCCCTACTCCGTATTTCCCGGATGCCGCCTGTCCGGCGCCCGGGCCTTCGATTCAATGCCTAATTCAAATTGCGTGTTCTGTCACCTTCCGCCGCCGCCAGGTCGTCATTGCCCTTCTTGGCCGGGAAAAATGTGTAGGACAGCGTGATCGTGCCCAGTGACTTCAGTTCCTTGTCCTCGGCGATCGCGGGGTCAACGAAGAAGCTGACCGGCATATCGATGCTTTCGCCGGGCTTGAGCGACTGCTCGGTAAAGCAGAAACACTCAACCTTGTTGAAATAGGCTCCAGCCTGCGGCGGCGTCACGTTGAACGTGGCCGTACCAACGGTAACGCGGTCGGTCGTGTTCACGGCCCGGTAGAAGACGAGGCTGTTCTCGCCGATCCGCATGGTCTTCTCGGTCTCCTTGGGCGCAAAGTCCCAGCCGATGCCCCGCGCCGTATTGGCGTCGAAACGCACGGTGATCGTCTTGTCCAGAATCGTGTCGCTGGCCTCTTCAGCCTTGATCGTCGCGCCGCCAAATCCAGTGACCTGGCAGAACCACCGGTAAAGCGGTACGGATGCGTAGGCGGCGCCAACCATCGACGCGACGAAGAGCACGCAGGCGAAAGCCACTCTGCGGTGCGACTTCGGGTCAGGTCTGGCTGTTTCTATCTGCATCGGCAATTCCGGTTCGCCTCACAGGGGACGGTTCATGACGTTGCCGCCGAGCCGGACAATGGTCACGGCAAAGAAAATGGCGACAAGGGCGGCGAGGATCCATGCAATCGCAATGGAGCGCATGCGCCGGCGTTTGATTTGTTCGTCGGACAGTTGCTGCATCACGGCCTCCACAGCGTGCCCCATGTCCAGTCAGCCGCCACACCGAGTCCCTGCTCCGCCAGCAGAACGGCAAAGATCAGGAACAGATAGAGAATGGAATAGGCGAACATCTGGCGCGCGGCCCGGTCTGCCTTCACCCCGGTGCGCAAGCGATAGACCCTGAATGCGGCGATCAGGAAGATCACGCCCAGTGCTCCCGTCACCAGGCCGTAAAGCACGCCGGCCGAACCGAGCCACACGGGTGTAAGCGTCAGCGGCACGAGCAGGATCGAATAGAGCAGGATCTGGCGCCGGGTCTCGTCGCCGCCCGCCACGACCGGGAGCATCGGAACGCCGACACGTTCGTAATCCCGGGCACGGTACAGCGCCAGCGCCCAGAA
This sequence comes from Hyphomicrobiales bacterium, assembly GCA_965198845.1. Classification (GTDB taxonomy): domain Bacteria; phylum Pseudomonadota; class Alphaproteobacteria; order Rhizobiales; family JAJFHC01; genus CBDAQD01. Next base: position 1,154,793 of record CBDAQD010000002.1, on the reverse strand, counting down.
ATGGGGCGGTGTCCACATGAAGATGATCAGGAAAAGCACGATGCTTGTCGCGCTGACGTCACCAGTCACGCAGGCCCAGCCGATCATAGGCGGGAAAGCACCGGCAGCGCCGCCGATCACTATGTTCTGCGGCGTGCGCCGTTTCAGCCACATGGTGTAGACGAAGAGATAGAACGCGATGGTCAGCGCCAGAAGGGCTCCGGCCACCCAGTTCACAAGCAGGCCCAGGACAAGAACCGAACCGAACGCCAGCGTCGTGCCGAAAGCCAGAGCCTCGTCGGGGGTAATATTGCCCACCGGGATCGGCCGCTTGGCGGTGCGCTGCATCTTTCCGTCGATATCGGCGTCATACCACATGTTCAGCGCGCCTGACGCCCCGGCGCCGACCGCGATGGCCAGCAGACCTGTCAGTGCGATCACCGGATGGATCGATCCGGGCGCCACGACCATGCCGACCAGTGCCGTGAAGATCACCAGCGACATCACGCGCGGCTTCAGGAGTTCGAAATAGTCGCCTACCGAACCGTAACCACCGCGCGGGACGGATGCCCCGCCTGCAGACATGTCAACGCTGGTGTCCGTCATGATACCGTCTGATATCTGCTCCCAGAATTCCGGATTGTTCCGTCAGTTGGATGGCCGGGCGATCCGCGAAAGCGAACCGCCCGGCGCACCTGTTACTTGATCCTCGGCAGGGTGTTGAACTGGTGGAACGGCGGCGGCGACGAGAGCGTCCACTCCAGCGTCGTTGCGCCTTCGCCCCACGGATTGTCCGCTGCCTTGTCCTTCTTCGAGAAGGCGTCGTAGAGACCGTAGAGGAAGATCAGCACGCCAAAGGCCGAAATATAGGAGCCGATCGACGACACGTAGTTCCAGCCCGCGAAGGCGTCCGGGTAGTCGACATAACGGCGCGGCATGCCGGCGAGACCCAGGAAGTGCTGCGGGAAGAAGACCAGGTTGACGCCGACGAACGTAACCCAGAAGTGCAGCTTGCCGATGGCTTCCGAGTAGTTGTAGCCGAACATTTTGCCGAACCAGTAGTACCAGCCGCCGAAGATGGCGAACACCGCACCGAGCGACAGCACATAGTGGAAGTGCGCGACCACGTAATAGGTGTCATGGAGCGAGCGGTCGACGCCGGCATTGGCGAGCACGACGCCGGTGACGCCACCGACCGTGAACAGGAAGATGAAGCCGATCGCCCAGAGCATGGGTGTCTTGAACTCGATGGAACCACCCCACATGGTGGCGATCCAGGAGAAGATCTTCACGCCCGTCGGCACCGCGATCACCATGGTTGCGAACACGAAGTAGGCCTGGGTATCGACGTCAAGGCCGACGGTATACATGTGGTGCGCCCACACGATGAAGCCGACGACGCCGATGGCCACCATGGCGTAGGCCATGCCGAGATAGCCGAACACGGGTTTCCTCGAGAATGTCGACACGATGTGGCTGATCATGCCGAAGCCCGGCAGGATCAGGATGTACACCTCCGGATGCCCGAAGAACCAGAACAGGTGCTGGAACAGGATCGGGTCACCGCCGCCGGCCGGATCGAAGAATGTCGTGCCGAAATTGCGGTCCGTGAGCAGCATGGTGATGGCGCCGGCCAGAACAGGCAGCGACAGCAGCAGCAGGAACACGGTCACCAGGATCGACCAGACGAACAGCGGCATCTTGTGCATGGTCATGCCGGGTGCGCGCATGTTGAAGATCGTGGTGATGAAGTTGATGGCGCCAAGAATTGACGAGGCACCGGCGATGTGCAGCGACAGGATCGCGAAATCCATGGCCGGACCGGGCTGCGCGCTGGTCGACAGCGGCGGATAGATCGTCCACCCACCGCCGACACCGGTGTTCCCTGCCGGTCCCTCGACGAAGATCGAGATGAGCAGGAGCCCGATTGCGGGCGGCAGCAGCCAGAAGGAAATGTTGTTCATGCGCGGGAAGGCCATGTCCGGCGCGCCGATCATGAGCGGCACGAACCAGTTGCCGAAGCCGCCGATCATTGCCGGCATGACCATGAAGAAGATCATGATCAGGCCGTGACCCGTCACCAGCACGTTGAACAGGTGATGGTCGCCGCCCAGGATCCCGTCACCGGGCGCCTGCAGTTCCATGCGCATCAGGATGGACATGGCGCCGCCGATAACCCCCGCGATAATCGCGAAGATCAGGTACATCGTGCCGATGTCCTTGTGGTTGGTCGAATAGACGAAGCGACGCCATCCCGTGGGATGATCCTCGTGATGGTCGTGAGCTGCTGCTTCGGATGCCATATTCGCTTTCCCCTTAGTCACAAATAATCAGTATATCTCTCGATCAGGCCGTTACCTGGCGGACGTTGCAGTTTCAGATGCTTTTTCAGCCACCTGCACCGCGGGCGTCCTGGTCGAGGCAAACTCTTCCTTCGCCTTGACCAACCAGGCGGCATATTCCTCTTCGGTCACGACCCGGACGGCGATCGGCATGAAGGCGTGCTTGATGCCGCACAGTTCCGAGCACTGCCCGTAGAAGGTGCCGGTCTTGGTGGCCCGGAACCAGGCCTCGTTCAGACGGCCGGGAATGGCGTCCATCTTCATGCCGAAGGCCGGGATAGCCCAGTTGTGGATCACGTCGGACGCGGTGATGATCATGCGAACGTTCTTGTTGACCGGCACGACGACGTCGTTGTCCGTGGCGAGCAGCCGGGGCTGGCCGGGCTTGAGTTCGTCGTCCTCGAGCATGATCGAATCGAAGGTCATGCCATCGTCATCCGGGTACTCGTAGGACCAGTACCACTGGTGGCCGGTCGCCTTGATGGTGAGATCGACTTCCGGAATGGTGCGATCGAAATAGAGCAGCCGGAACGAGGGGATGGCGATGATGATCAGGATGATGATCGGAATGACCGTCCAGGCGACTTCGACCAGCGTATTGTGCGTCGTCTTGGACGGTTCCGGGTTGGCCTTGGCATTGAACCGGACCATCACGTAAAGCAGAAGTCCGAGCACGAACAAGGTGATCAGCGTGATGATCACGAGCACCAGATTATGGAAGTCGTTGATCTTCTCCATAATCGGGCTGGCCGCTTCCTGAAATCCAAGCTGCCAATCGCGCGCATAGCCGTCCTGAGCATGTGCGGCTCCCGCCCCCCAAAACAGCGGTGCCGCGAATACTCCCGCAATTGCTGTCAGGAAAACCCCAAATCCGTTTGCAAAGCGCATGGTCAAACCAGCTCCTTCGAACTTTGTATTCTGATCCCCTAGGGCGCGCCGTCCGATGTCACTGGCTGTGACACGGTCCTCCTGTACCACCCCTTTTGAATCCGCTCAGGCTCTCAAAAACCACAAACGCGAAGCACTCGCAACGGCCTAGGCGTGCGGCAAGGTCGCGCAACCCATCCCTGCCGGTTGCCGATCACCCCATCGGGTACACCCGGTGAAACCGACGGGGGCCCCGGAATCCGCATTTTTGCCCCATTTGTTGGACATTTACACCCGCTGGCGGGCTGCCGTGAGGGGTCTCTCGGCGGCAGGGCAACCGGGTGTCATCGAATTGCCGGAATATTGCGACCAATTGACACAATCGACAGGACGCAGAAGTCGACCTGACGAATCATGGGTGCGTCTGCTCCGCAACTGAAGCTGCCGGGGAGGAATATCGATATCGCTGAACAGTTTGCTTTACCATCGCAACACGGATTGGGCGACGCAGCCGAGCGGCCGTTGTAGAAGTGGTTGAGGATGACTAAGTCAATCAGATCACGATTTTGCCCTTTGACGCAGCAAAGTGCGGGGGAGTAAAAGGCTCGCAACCAATCGCTTCGGCGCAAGAACAGTGCAGCGGGCCAACAGGGAAAAGGAATAGGGGTGTTGAAGACAGGTATACGGTTCCAGTCGGCCATGGCGATCATGGCGGCATATGGTGTTGCGATTTCCTTGGGTCTCGGCGGAGCTCAAGCCCAGCAGGCAGCGCAGCAGCCTGCCGTGAAGGAATCCGTAAAGGCAACGCACGGCGATTGGCAGGTGCGATGCCAGAACATCAAGGTTCCCAAGCAGCAGCAGGGTGGCAAGGGAAACAAGAACGAGCTTCAGGAAATCGAGCAGTGCGGCATGGTTCAGATCATTGCCGACGCCAAGAACAAGAATATCCGCATCAATGTCGCGGTCCTGAAGGGCAAGCGCGAAGGCAAGGTCCAGAGCGAAATGCGGGTAGTTGCGCCGCTGGGCGTGTTCCTTCCGACCGGAATCGCTTTCGAGATTGATGGCAAGCCGATCGGCCGGACCGGTTTCGTGCAGTGCCAGCGCAACGGCTGCCTCGCCATCGTGCAGGTGGACGAAGCGTTGCTCGGAAAGCTCAAGAAGGGTGCCAAGGGCAACTTCATCATCTATCGCGGGCCGGGCCTCGGCATCGGCATGGGATTGTCGCTCAAGGGCTTCTCCAAGGCGTATGACATCCTCTGATCACGCCTCGACCGTCGACAGACCGCCCGCTGCACATAGATAATAGTCAGACCGCAACATCACGCGGCAGCGGCGTGCAGGAGGCGCGAACAGGATGAGTGACAACCCGGGCGAGGTGTTTTTCAGGAACACCGATCTCGACCGTTCGGCGACCGAGCGGTTGGTGAACGACACCCTCACGGGCTGCGACGACGGCGAACTCTTTCTGGAGTACCGGCTGACAGAGGGCCTGGTCTACGATGACGGCCGGCTAAAGGCCGCCAATTACGACACCTCGCAGGGGTTCGGCCTGCGCGCCGTGGCGGGCGAAGCGACCGGATATTCCCATTCATCGGAATTCAGCGAAGCCGCCCTCAAGCGCGCTGCGGACGCGGTCGGCGCCGTGCGCTCGGGCCATTCCGGGACTCTGGCCGCCCCTCCTGCCAGCACCAACCAGATGCTGTACGGAGACGAAAACCCGCTGGGCGACAACCCGTTCGAGGACAAGGTCCGCCTGCTGCAGGATATCGACGCCTATGCGAGGGCCGCCGACGAGCGGGTCAGGCAGGTTTCGGTATCGCTCGCGGGCGAATGGCAGGTTGTGGAGCTGATCCGGGCCGGCGGCTTCACCCGACAGGACATCCGCCCCCTCGTTCGCCTCAACATCTCCGTCGTCGTCGGTGACGGCGACCGTCAGGAATCCGGCTCGCGCGGCTTTGGCGGGCGTACTGGCTACACCGGCCTGTTCGAACCCGAAAGCTGGAAAACGGAAGTCGACGAGGCAATCCGCCAGGCTGTCGTCAATCTCGACTCTGTTGCCGCGCCCGCCGGCGAGCAGACCGTCGTGCTCGGCAGCGGCTGGCCCGGCATCCTGTTGCATGAGGCGGTCGGGCATGGGCTTGAGGGGGACTTCAACCGCAAGAAGACAAGCGCGTTCGCGGGTCTAATGGGCGAGCGCATCGCGTCACCCGGTGTCACCGTTGTCGACGACGGCACCATTGCGGACCGGCGCGGCTCGCTCTCGATCGACGACGAGGGCACGCCGACGTCGTCCACCACGCTGATCGAGGACGGCATTCTTGTCGGCTTCATGCAGGACCGGCTGAATGCCCGGCTGATGGGCGTCGAGCCGACCGGCAACGGCCGGCGTCAGTCCTACGCCCACATGCCCATGCCGCGCATGACCAATACCTACATGATCAACGGCGACCGTGATCCGGACGAGATCCTCGAATCCGTCGACAAGGGTCTCTACGCGGTTTCATTCGGCGGCGGCCAGGTCGACATCACGAGCGGCAAGTTCGTGTTTTCCTGCACCGAGGCCTATCTGATCGAGAACGGCAAGCTTGGCGCCCCGGTCAAGGGCGCCACGCTGATCGGCAACGGCCCCGACTCGCTGACGCGGATCGCGATGGTCGGCAACGACATGGCGCTCGATACCGGCATCGGCACCTGCGGCAAGGCAGGCCAGAGCGTGCCGGTAGGCGTCGGCCAGCCGACCATCCGGCTCGACGGCCTCACCGTCGGCGGCACCGCGGCTTAACCTCTTCCGCGTTTCCCGGAAGCGCGTCAGCGCTGTCCGGGACCGTTCCACACTCAGGCTTCGGTTCGTTGCGGCCCCGGGTCTCGCTTGCGCTTGCCCGGGGAACGGACCGGCACGATGTCAGTTCTTCTGGAAGTAGTCGACCAGGCGGTCGATGCCCTCGTTGTACTTGGCCGTCGAGAACGACAGGCGCAGCGTCTGTGGCAGGCCGAAATCGGAGCCAGGGACGGTCGCCACGTTGGTCTTCTCGATCAGGTCCTTGGCCAGGTCGAAACTGGTCTCGATATTGCGGTTGTTCATGAAATCCGCGCAGTCGAGCGTCAGGTAGAAGCTGCCGCGGGCCGGCAGCGCCCTCACCTCGTTCAGGTTGCGGAACTGCTCCAGCGTATAGTCCCGGCGGCTCTTGTAGAGCGCGGTCAGGGCCTCGACGTCCTCCTCGTGCTTGAGCGCCTCGATGGCGCCGTACTGCACGATCGGGTCGAGCGTCAGCAGCGTATGATGCTGGATCACGGTCAGCGGGGTGACCAGCTCGTCCGGCAGGATGCAGTAACCGACACGCCGGGCATACATGCGGTAGCCCTTGGAAAACGCGTTGGTGGTGATGACCGTGCTCTTCAGGTCGTCCATCTGCAGGATCGACTTGGGCTCGTCATCGAAGTGGGTGTTGGCATAGATGGCGTCGTTCACGATGACCGCACGGCCGTCGATGATCTCGTCCATCTTGCGGATGTCATCCTCGGTGATGATGTTGCCGAGCGGATTACCGGGCGAGCACATCACGACGATCCGAGTCTTGTCGGTAAAATTCTCCCGGAAGGTGTCGAAATCGATCTTCATGTCGTCAAGACCGATCGTGTAGTAGTTGATGTTCGCGCGGGCCAGCTGGGCTGAGAAATTGTAGAGCGAATAGTAAGGCAGCGGCAGCATCACGTCGTCGCCGGGCGCGCACAGCACCTGGAACAGGTTGCGGAAGATGGAACTCGTTCCGCAACCGACAACCACGTTCTGATCAGTCAGCTTGGTGCCGTACTTCCGGTTGTGATAGTCGGCCAGCTCTTCGCGCAGTTCCGGCAGTCCGCCCGGGAACACGCGGGTGTATTTGTCGAAATCCTTCGCCGCCTCCGCAATGGCATCGGTGATCTTTTCGTTGGTCGGCAGCTCGCTCTTGCCGAGCGTCATGCGGATGACTTCTTCCCCGTCCTTCTCCTTGAGATAGGCCAGGTAATCGAGTTCGAACATGAGGAAACGTTCGTCATCGAAGCTGATATTCGACTGAATCAAATTCACATTCATTGGGGAAATTCCTAGACTTTGGGTCGCACAAACGTCGGGGAAGTAGAGGATACCGCAGCCCCGCCCTCCTATAACACTGCCCAGATCAAGTACAAAATCATCTGCCCGCCGTCAAACACCAGTCAAGCATTTGCAAGCTTCTTTACATATGGAGGCAACACGAAGGCGGCCTTGTGGACATCAGGCGTGTAATAGCGCGTTTCCAGGCCGGCGGTTTCGAAGCGCGCCGTGAGCGTATCGACATCGATCTCACGCAGTTCCCGGTTCTCCGTGGCCCACCCGAAAGCCATCGGCCCGCCGACGTAAGTGGGGACCGTGGCCAGATAGCACGTGACGTCGGCAAAGAGCGGACGCAGCGCGGTCATTGTGGCCGTCAGTTCCGCGCCCTGGAGAAACACGACCCCGTTCTGGGTCACCAGGACGCCGCCCTCGGCCAGACACCGCCGGCAATTGCCATAGTAGTCAGCAGTGAAAAGTGCCTCGCCCGGCCCGACCGGATCGGTCGAATCAGTGATGAGCACGTCGTACCGCTCGGCCGTCGATGCGACGAATTCCGCGCCGTCCGCGATCACCAGGTCAAGTCGTGGGTCGTCGAACGCGTCGCCGCAAATGGCACCGAGATGCTCGCGGGCAAAGTCGACAACACCGGCGTCGATCTCCACCATGGTCACCTTCTCGACGCCCGGATGCATCAGGACCCGGCGCAGCATACCGCCGTCGCCGCCGCCAACAATCAGCACTTTCCTGACCGCGCCGTGCGCCAGGATCGGTACGTGCGCCAGCATCTCGTGGTAGATGAACTCGTCGGCCTCGGTGGTCTGCACGATGCTGTCGAGCGTCAGCACGCGGCCGAAGTCGCAATTCTCGAACAGCATGAGCCGCTGGTGTTCGGTGCGGCTGTCGTAAATCAGGTTGTCGATGGAGAGCCGGACGCGCATGCCGTCGTGGAGGATCTCCTCCGACCAGGCGGTCTCGCTCACAAATCCTCACCCCTGAACAGTTCCTTGACCCGGATGTCGCGTGGCGCAAAGGCTTCGCGCAGCACATCCACCGCAGCTTCCGGCCGGGCCGCTCCGCACATGAACACGTCGAGCGCGGCGTATCCCCGCTCCGGCCATGTGTGAATGCTGATATGAGACTCGGCCAGCACCGCCACGCCAGAGATGCCGTCATTCGGAGTGAAATGGTGCAGATGGATGTGGAGCAGCGTCGCTCCCGCGGCCTCGACGCAACGGGTCAACGTCTGTTCGACGTAATCGAGTTCGTCCAGGCGCTCGCCGTCGACGATGTCGACAATCAGATGGGTCCCGGCAAAGACCTTGCCGTCGCGCTCGATAAAAAAGTCCTTGCGAGGCGCTGACGCACCGGCCACGCGTTCGGAAACAAATTCGACTTCCTCTTGGGCGGTGCTTGAAACAGGGTCCAAGTCCATCCCCAATTGGAAGAGGGCGTCTTCGGACATTGGCGTCCTCCCCAACCAGAAGATGACCTGATGAACTCAGGAAGGCCCGCCATATGCGCCATCCCTTGTTGCAATGCAAGCACAAAGCGGCGCGGCCAGCGAAATGTCACATTTGGGGAGCGCCCTGCTCTTGCCCTCACGCCTGACAGGATCAATTCTAAGGCCAGACGACTTGCGGGCTGGCCTCCATCGAGGGCGATAACGAGACGCCGGCCAAAACTCGACAGATAACGGAGCCACGCCATGGCCGCCTCCGCCGAAGCCGACCTGGTCACCCAGTCCATCGTATTCCTTTCCGCCGCAGTGATTGCCATCCCGATCTTCAAGAAGGCCGGCATGGGGTCGGTGCTCGGATACCTGTGCGCGGGCGCCATTATCGGCCCCTGGGGTCTGGGGTTCGGCGGCAGTCCGCAGGCTGTGCTGCACTTTGCGGAGATCGGCGTCGTGCTGCTCCTGTTCGTGATCGGGCTCGAACTGAAACCGGGGCGATTATGGTCGCTGAGGCGCGACATATTCGGCCTCGGTCTTGCGCAGGTGCTGGGTTGCGGCATTCTGCTGACCGCGTTGGCCTGGGGATCCGGATTCTCGACCAATACCGCGATTGTCGCCGGTTTCGGGCTGGCGCTGTCCTCCACCGCATTCGCCCTCCAGATTCTCGAGGAAAAGGGCGCGCTCAACACGGCGTTCGGGCGCAAGGCGTTCGCCATACTGCTGTTCCAGGATCTGTCGATCGTGCCGTTGCTGGCCCTTGTCGCGTTTCTCGCGCCTGCGGCGGCGGCAACGGCGGGTACAGCATCCGGCTGGACCGGGCTCGCGATCATGGTCGGCGCAGTGGCGGCGCTCATTGCCGCCGGCCGGTTCCTGCTGAACCCGATGTTCGCGCTGCTGTCCAAGGCGCAGTCGCGCGAAATCCTGACCGCCGGCGCTTTGCTTGTCGTGCTCGCGTCCGCCTGGTCGATGCAGCTGGCAGGTCTGTCCATGGCACTGGGCGCGTTCCTGGCCGGCGTCCTGCTCGCCGAGTCGTCCTACCGGCACCAGCTGGAAGCCGATATCGAGCCGTTCCGCGGCCTGCTGCTGGGCCTGTTCTTCATCGCCGTCGGCATGTCCCTCGACTGGGGCCTGGTGTTCGCCAACTGGATCTACGTGCTGGGGATCGTCGTCGTCTTCATGGCCGTCAAGGGGGTTGTCATCTGGGGCGCCGCCCGGGCGTTCGGCTCGACAAACACGGATGCCCAGCGCGTCGCGGTGACGATCCCGCAAGGCGGCGAATTCGCCTTCGTCCTGTTCACGGTGGCCACGCAGAATGCGGTCATGAACGCGGAGGAAGCCGGCATTCTCACCGCCGCCGTCACCCTGTCCATGGCGCTAACGCCGGCCCTCGTTGCGGGTCACGTTGCGTTGCTGCGCAAGCTCTCCCCCACGGAAGCGCAGGAGATCGAAGAGGAATTCGAGGGCAATGACAGCCGCATCATCGTGATCGGCAGCGGGCGGGTCGGCCAGGTCGTCAACGAGGTCCTGCGCGAGGCGGGACTTGCGTTCACCGCGATCGATCACGACGCGGAACGGATCGACGCAGCCAGGAAATTCTGCTCCAAGGTCTACTTCGGCGACGCAACCCGGCTCGACGTGTTGCGGGCCGCCGGTGCCGAAAAGGCGCAGGTGATCGTGCTTTGCATCGACAACAGGGAGGTCCTCACCAAGGCGATTGACCAGATCCGCGCCGAGTTTCCGCAGGCCGCCCTGCTGTGCAGGAGCTACGACCGCACCCATTCGATGGAGCTGATCGAGGCGGATGTGGATTTCGAGATCCGCGAGACATTCGAATCCAGTATCGTTCTTGCGCGCTCGGTGCTCGAGCGCCTGGCAATGGACGACGAGCAGATTGCCGATATCGAGAGCGATTTCCGCAGGCGTGACCGGGACCGGCTGCTCCTGCAGGTGGAGGGCGATGTGTATTCGGGCATGGAACTGCTGAACCGGGAACCGCCCGGGCAATCGAAATCGTAGGGCGAATGGCAGGCGGATGGCGGGATCCGGCAAATGACTGAAACAGAAACTGCACGGCCGGAGACCGAAGCCCGGTTCGTGAAGGGCTCGACCATGCGTCACGTGGTGGTCATGACCTTCACGTCGGCCATCGGCCTCATGACGCTGTTCCTGGTCGACTTCGCGGATATGTACTTCCTGGGGCTGCTGGGCGAGGAGAATCTGGCGGCAGCCGTCGGTTATGCCGGATCCATCCTGTTCTTCACCACCTCGATCTGTATCGGCCTCGCCATTGCGGCAGCGGCCCTGGTGTCCCGCGCCATAGGATCCGGCGACGGCGCAAAGGCGCGGCGGCTTTCGACAAACGTGCTGGCCTTCGGCGTCGCAATAACTGTCGTGCTGGCCGCGATCGTCTGGATCGAGTGCCCCCGCCTGCTCGACCTACTGGGCGCGGAGGGGCGCACACATGATCTCGCCCTGTCCTATCTGCGCATTCTCGTGCCGACCATGCCGGTGCTGTCTCTTGCCATCACCGGAAGCGCGATCCTGCGCGCGCTGGGCGATGCCCGGCGCGCCATGTATTCCACGGTCGCGGGCGGTCTGGTCAACGCCGTGCTCGATCCGATCCTGATCTTCTCCGCCGGTCTCGGCATCGAGGGCGCGGCCTGGGCGTCCGTCGCCGCAAGGGTCGCCATCGTCGTGGTCGCGTTCCACGGCGTCATCCGGGTCCATGGATTCCTGGGCGCGCTGACCCTGTCCGGGCTCGGCGAAGACGCCGGTGCAATCTCGCGCATCGCCGTGCCGGCCATGCTCACCAACACGGCGACGCCGGTCGGCAATGCCTATGTGACGGCGGCCATCGCGGAGTTCGGGGATGCCGCAGTCGCAGGCCTCGCCATCATCGGGCGGGTCACGCCGGTCGCCTTCGCGGTGATCTTTTCCCTGTCCGGCGCGATCGGTCCAATCATCGGGCAGAACTACGGTGCCGAACGCCTCGACCGGGTACGTCGCGGCTTCGGCGACGCCCATATCTTCACGGCCATCTATGTCGCCTTCATCTGCGCCGTCCTGTTCCTGCTGCAGAACCAGATTGCCGTGCTCTTCAACGCCAGCGCGGAAGCCGCCGCCCTGATTTCACTGTTCTGCACCTGGATTGCCGCGAGTTTCCTGTTCAACGGCGCCCTATTCGTCTCCAACGCCGCGTTCAACAATCTGGGCCGCCCCCATTTCTCGACAATGTTCAACTGGGGCAAGGCGACCGTAGGCACGATTCCGCTCGTCTGGGCGGGCGGGCTGCTCTATGGCGCCCCCGGCGTGCTGATCGGACAGGCGGCCGGTTCGGTCCTGTTCGGGATCGCCGCGGTCGCGGTGGCCTATTGGCACATTGGCGGCCTGAGAGCGCGGCAAGAGGCCGAGGCCGTGCCGGCGCCGCTGACGCCGGACTTGCCGTCCTGGCCGCAATCGACCAACCGCGGCATCGATTTGTAAGAGGTGACACGACGCCAGGATCAGGAATTTCATGTCATGCCCGGGCCTGACCCGGGCATCCAGCGACATGTCCGGCTTCTGTTCCAGGCTGGATTGCCGGGTCAAGCCCGGCAATGACAAGTGTTTGCTCTTGAATGGTGGTCGCCGCCAACGTCATTCCCGCGAAAGCGGGAATCCAGGAGCGATTCAACGCGGCTTTGATCTTTAGCTCTGGATCCCCGCCTGCGCGGGGATGACGATGCGAAAGGCTTTCCAAACGGGCTAGCCTTTGACCTCGAATGTGATCTTCGTGGTGACACGAAAGGCGTCGATCTTGCCGTCCTTGACCGAGCAGCTCTGGTCCTTGATCCACACCGACCGAATGTGATCGACGCTCTTGGCGGCCTGCTCGACGGCGCGTTCGGCCGCTTCTTCCCAGGATTTGTCGGAATCGGCAAGGATCTCGATGGACTTCAATACTGTCATAATCTTGCTCCCGCCCGGTGGTATCGGACGTTTGTTTGGCTAGAGGCCCCGCAGCCGCTCAAGAATTGTGCGCTCCGGAGCAGTAAGCTGTAAAGTGCGGGTACAGGAGGCCCGGTCCGGCAGGAGAACCTGGTCCGGCACCGGAAGACGGTAAGAGTGAATTTGCGGAGATCACACCATGAACATGCTCGAAATGCTGATGCAGGCCCAGGGCGGCGATGCGATGAACAATCTCGGCCGCCAGTTCGGCCTGAACCATAGCCAGACCCAGGATGCGGTGCGTCAGCTGCTGCCGGCGCTGTCGAGCGGTTTGAAGCGGAACACCCAGAATCAGGACGGTCTCGCCGCGCTACTGGGCGCACTCCAGAACGGCAATCACCAGAATTATTACGACGACGCCCAGGCCTGTGCGTCACCGCAGGCCACTCTGGAAGGAAACGGCATTCTCGGCCACGTGTTCGGCAGCAAGGACGTGAGCAGGGCTGTTGCCGACAGAGCGGCCGAGAATACCGGTATCGGGAGCACGATCCTCAAGCAGATGCTGCCCGTGATCGCGTCCATGGTCATGGGATCACTCGCCAAGCAGACCCGGGAGCCGTCGATGCAACAGACGCTCGGGGGCCTGATGGGCGGCGGAGGCCAGGGTGGCGGACTGGAATCCGCGATCGGCGACATCCTGGGCGGTGTGCTTGGCGGCGGCGGTCAGGGAGGCCGGCAGGCGACCGGGGCCGATCTGCTCGGATCCATGCTCGACGCGGACGGTGACGGCTCCATGGCCGACGACCTCCTGGAGATCGCCGGACGCATGATGCGCTAGGGCCCGCACCCGGAATACCGCCGACAGTTCCACTATTTCAGGGTTCGCCTGGCGGCGCGCTGCTGCCGGATCCGCATGGCGGCGTTTTCCATGATCGGAAGCCGCATGCCCCAGGCAACATCGTCCCGCGTCAGCCCGACGTCACTCAACTGGCGGTCATCGAGATCACGCAGCGTGGCGAAACGCCGACGGCGTCGCCATGCGTCGAAGAGCCGGTACAGCGGATCAAACAGGCCGCCCTGAAGCGGTACCCTGGCGCCGACCTGGCTTTGGTAATCAGTCATGGCAAAGTCCTCCTGTTCGCAGAAAACCATTGTTTTCCGCGATGACGGACCAATGGCGGCCCGGTGACAATTGATTGATGATTTGAAGATGGCAGCTTGTCATTCATCATTCAAACGAATATATCTTATCCAACTCATCAATTATTGTGACGCATGTCTGCCATGCCCCACGCACTCGACATCGATCTTCTGAAGACCTTCATCGCTATCGCGGACGGCGGCAGCTTCACGCGCGCGGCTGAAGAGGTTCACAAGACGCAATCAGCGGTGAGCATGCAGATGAAGCGCCTCGAGGAGGCGGTCGGCCGTCCCCTGTTCGCGCGAGACGGCCGGCAAAGCCGGCTCACGGCCGATGGCGAGAGCCTGCTCGATTATGCGCGGCGTATCGTCAAGCTGAGCGACGAGGCGGTCCTGAGCTTCACCGAGCCGGAGATTGCCGGGCTGGTGCGCATCGGAACACCGGACGATTACGCGGACCGGTTCCTGCCACCCATTCTCGCCTGGTTTTCTCGAACCCACCCCCACGTTCAGCTCCAGGTCGAATGCCGGCCGAGCGTGGAACTGGTCGAGCTCACCCGGGAGGGCCGGCTGGACCTGTCGCTCGTGACGTTCGGTGCCGACGTCTTCGAAGGCGAGGTGATCCGCAAGGAGCCGCTGGTCTGGGTCACATCGGTGCGCCATTGCGTGCACGAGGAAGACCCGGTGCCGCTGGCCCTGTCCCACACGGGTTGCGCCTGGCGTTCACTGGCGCTGGATACCCTGGAGGCGGCCGGCCGGGAAACGAGAATCGCACTCAGCAGCCCGAACAGCGCGGCCATGGCCGCCGCCGTTCTCACCGGCCTCGCGGTCTCGGCCATCCCCGAGAGCACGATCAGGCCGGGCATGAGGATCCTGAGCGAGGCCGACGGATATCCCGACCTCGGCGATTTCGATATCGGGCTGGTGCGCTCGCGTGAAGAACTGCCGGGTGCCGCCCACGCCCTGGCGGAACACCTGAGAGAAGGGCTCGCCTCAATTGGCAGGAAGGCCGATGATGCAACCTTCCCGAGGGCCGCAGCGGAGTAGACGGTCAGCCCTTAAGGACGGCGTCGAAGTCGCCAACCGCCTTTTCGAACTTGTCGCGGCAGCCGGGATTGCAGAAGCCGACCACCTCTCCCTTGTAGCGGGTCAAGGAATCCGGGCTCACAGGCTTGCCCGACCACGGACAGACCTCGTTGATGCAGTCCTCGATGCGGGGTTCTGACATGGCTTCAATCACTCCCTGATCAATACGTTCGAACACGTTTCCCGACGCAGTCGCGATCCATCACGGATCGCTCTTGTCGGCATAAACCTCAAACTTGTCGGAGTCGAACACCAGCGGCTGAACAACGCCGCCGGCCTCTTCCAGGACCTGGCGCACCTCAGGCACGGCCAGCATGTTGTCCCAGACCCGCGCCATGATCGGAAACTCGGCCTGGAGGTCGACCTCCGCGAGCAGCGCGTTGCGGATCTGCGGCACCAGGAAACAGTCGGCAAGGGTGATCTCGTCGCCGACGGCAAAACGGCCCGCACTTGCTGCAAGAATTCCTTCGATGGCACCGAACTCGCGGCGGATGAAATGCAGCCTCAACGGATGGTTGACCGGATTGGCCTTGACCATGCCACACTCCCCCATCGCCTGAATGATGAACGGGATGTTCTGATAGGGCTGGGTATCGGACGCGACAATCCACATGATGCGTTGCGCCTCGGCGCGGGCCCAGGGGTCTTCCGGCAACAAGGGACTGCCCCCGCCTTCCGGCAATCCGGCCTCGATGAAATCGATGATCGGACCGGTCTGGGTCATCTTGCGGCCGTCCGGCAGCAGCAGGATCGGCACACGCCCTTCCGGGTTGAACGCGGTCAGGTCCGTGGTGCCGACGCGTTCGGTCTCGACATCGCCTTCGGGCATGGTGAAGACCAGGATGCCGCGATGATCCGTTTCCAGCCCCGTGCTGACCAGCTCGACATGGGATTGCGGCACGCCCCGGCAGCGCAGATAAAGCGTCACCCGCATGGAGGCGCTGCTCATGGGGTGATAGAAGAGCCTGAAGGGTCCTGATGCCGTATCGGCCTGTGCGTTCATGGGCCCGGCGACTAGTAGGCGCAGTCGACAAAGATGCGGTCGATATCGCCGCCCCAGGCGTTGTCGTAGAGGTCAAGCAATTCCTCGGCCGGCGTGCGGCCGTTTTCCACCACCTCCTCGACCGCATTGAGGAAATGCTGCTCGTCATCGCCGAACTTGTCGAGCCGGTTGCGGTTCCTCAAGCCCATGCGCGCAATCTCGACGGTCTTAGTGGCCAGTTCCGCAACGCTCGTGTTCCGGAACGGAGTGGCAAGACCCTTCGTCGGGACCGTGTCGCGCAGGGTCTGGCGTTCCTCATCAGTCCAGTCCTTTACCAGATCCCAGGCAGCATCCAGCGCCTCCTGGTCGTAGAGCAGACCGACCCAGACCGCCGGCAAGGCGCAGAGTCTGCGCCAGGGACCGCCGTCGGCGCCGCGCATCTCTATGAACCGCTTGAGGCGAACTTCCGGGAAAATGGTCGTCAGATGATCGACCCAGTCATTTTCGGTCGGCGTCTCTCCGGGCAGCCCCGGCAACTCGCCGCGCATGAAGTCCTTGAACGACTGTCCCGCGACATTGTGATAGGTGCCGCCGCGGTAGACGAAGTACATCGGCACGTCGAGGGCGTAGTCGGTGTAGCGCTCAAAGCCCATTCCGTCTTCGAATACCCAGGGCAGCATACCCGTCCGGTCCGGATCCGTGTCCTTCCAGATTTCGCTTCGGAAGCTGAGATATCCGTTCGGGCGCCCCTCCGTGAACGGCGAGTTGGCAAACAGCGCGGTTATGATCGGCTGCAGGGCCAGACCGACGCGCACCTTGGTGACCATGTCGGTCTCGCTCGAGAAATCGAGATTGACCTGGACGGTGGCCGACCTGAACATCATGTCACGGCCAAGGTTGCCCTTTTTGGCCATGTACTCGCGCATGATCTTATAGCGGCCCTTGGGCATGATCGGCGTTTCGTCGAACGTCCATTTCGGCGAAAAACCGAGCCCCAGAAAGCCGATGCCGATCTCGTCGCCGATCTCGCGGACCTGGGCCAGATGGTCATGCACCTCGTCGCAGGTCTGGTGCAGGCTTTCCAACGGCGCGCCCGAAAGCTCGAACTGGCCGCCGGGTTCGAGCGATACCGAGCCGCCACCGGCGGACATGGGCCGCTCCAGCCCGATGATGTTGCCCTTCTCCATGATCGGATCCCAGCCGAAACGCGAACGCATGCCCTCGAGCATGGCCTGAACGCCGCTGTCTCCTTCATAGGGAATAGGCGTGAAATCTGCGGTGTGAAATCCGAATTTCTCGTGCTCTGTACCGATGCGCCAATCCGTGGCCGGCTTGTTGCCGTCCTCCAGATACTTCACCAGTTCGTCACGGCTTTCGACCCGCGGCTCGTCAATGGTTTCGATAGCCATCCGTCGGCGTTCCCCTGATCATCAGAATCCGCACCCGATCCGGGTCAATCGTCCCGATGTCGCGCAACGTGGTCGCGCATTTCCATTTAATGTAACTATCAAACCTGCAGAAACAATGACTGATTTCAGCCTACGGGACGGCAGGTTCATCCCCTCCAATCGCCAATGGCGGCCTGAATCACGGCAAGGGCGGCCACGGCCGCGGTATCGGCACGCATGATCCTCGGCCCCAGCGATATGGCCGCAACGAAGTCCAGACTGCCAAGCATGCGCCGCTCGTCCTCTGAGAAACCGCCTTCCGGGCCGATCAACACGCCGAGCGCGCCCGGCCCGATCCGCTGAAGCGCGTCCAGCGGAGACGCTGTGTCGGCGGCCTCGTCGCAATAGACAAGCGTGGCGTCCGGCGGCCAGTCGCGCAGTGCCGCCTCGAGGGATACGGGCTCCATCACGTCGGGAACCGTGAGCATCGTGCACTGTTCGGCCGCCTCGACCGCGTTCGCCTTCATGCGCTCCGTATTCACCCGCGACACCATGGTATGGCGGGTCAGGACGGGTTCGAGGCTGCCCGCGCCCATTTCCGTTGCCTTCTGGACCATGTAGTCGAGGCGCGCGGCTTTCAGCGGTGCAAAGAGATAGCGCAATCGGGGCTGAGGCGTCTGGATGCGGGTCTGTTCGCGACACTGGAGCGCGCCGGCTTTCTTGCTCCATTCCGAAACATCGGCGCGCCATTCGCCGTCGCGACCGTTGAACAGGATCACGGGATCGCCGACGGCGAGACGCATGACGTTCTTCAGATAATTGACCTGACTGGAGGACAGCCCTACCGCCACGCCGGCTGCCAGATCCGCATCAACGTAAAGCCGCGGCATGCGGCCCGAACCGCCCGAACCTGTACGCTCCTTTGCCATGGCGCCAATGTGGGCCACGGGCCGGCGAACCGAAACCGGATTGCGTTTCCCGGAAGCACGTCAGCGCTGTCCGGGACCGTTCCACACCGAAGCCTGAGTTCTGTACGGCCCCGGACCTCGCCTGTGCTCGTCCGGGGAACGCAGGGGGAATTCAACACCTATTCGTTTCCCGGGTGCTGCGCAGCACGAAGTGATGCGCTGCCAGCCCGGGACCGTTCCATATTCAGGTTTATGACTTGTAAGGCCCCGGATCTCGCGTGCGCTCGTCCGGGGAACGAATGAGCGATGGACAAATACCCCCATCAGATTCCGTACAACCGATATGAGCAGAATTCCCTCAGACAAAACTGCGTGGGTTTATATCCTCACGAACCGCCAACGCGGAGTTTTGTATGTTGGCTCGACTACACACCTGGAGCAGCGCGTATGGCAGCACAAGATCGGACGTGGTTGCAATTTCACCGCTCGACACGGGCTTCACACCCTCGTCTACGTGGAAGCACACGCGGACGTTTCGTCTGCCCTCGCCAGGGAAAGAGCTCTGAAACGCTGGCAGCGGTTGTGGAAGTTTCGACTGATCGAGAACGAGAATCCGGATTGGGTGGATCTTTACGAAACGCTGAACCTCTAATTCGAGCAACTTTCCCGAAAGCGCGTCGGCGCTGTCCGGGACCGTTCCACACAGAAGCCTGAGTTCTGTACGGCCCCGGTTCGCCCTTACAGGCAACCGGGGAACGATAGAGAAAGAGCCGGACGGCCGACTATTTCAGGTTGTAGCCGATCCGGATGCCGCCCCAGTGCCGGTCACGTACGTAGACCGATGCGGACATGTCCTTCATGACGACGAAGTTGCCGCCGCCCATGTCGCGGCGGTAGGTCTGCAATAAAACCGGCTCGCCGTGTTCGCCCGCACGCTTGCCGACACGATCCTCGAAAATGCGGCGATTGCGGGCGTTGGCGGCATTCCAGGTGGGATCGTCGCCCTGCGGCTTGGAGTACTTGCTGTTGTGGGTCGGCACGTAGCCGCCATGGGAACACGTGCAGCAGAAAATGATCCGCTCGTCGCGGTCGAGGACTGCGTCGATGATCGGCGTCGCCACGCGGTCGGTCATGTCGACATAGCGCGTTGAGAACTGCTCCGGGTTCGACCCCTCGATGAGTTTGTAGTCGCGATCGAACAGGTCCTCTATCGAGATCTTCCCCGACGCCACCTCTTCCTCGAAAGCCGCTGCCAGTTCGTCGGCAGCCTCCCGGGCAATCGCCATGATGGTGGTTTCCGCCGTCTCGACCTTTTCCGCGGTCATGACGGCAATGCTGTCACCGCGCTCGACGAGCTGGAACATGCGGCCCGAGGCCTGCTCGAACTCACCGATCGTCGCGGTGATGTCATCATTCATGTTCGTAAGCGTGTCGACGAATGTCGTCGAACTCCGGTCGATGTCGGCTACGTCAGCACTGATCTTTTCCGAAGAGGCATTGATCCGTTCCATCGCCTCGCTGACCGTTTCGATCAGCGTGCTCATGGCGGTGGTCGACTGCTCCATCGCCTCTGTCCGGCGCATGGTCTCGTCACCCTGCTCGATCAGCTTCTGCGCGCCTTCGGTGAGCTGATGCAGGGTCGAGTCGATTTCACTGGTGGCTTCACTGGTCTGGTTGGCCAGCGCCTTCACCTCTCCCGCAACAACACCGAAGCCCTTGCCGGCCTCGCCGGCCCGGGCAGCCTCGATCGTCGCGTTGAGGGCCAGAAGATTGGTCTGGCGGGCGATGGCATCAATCGCGCTCGAGATCTTGGCCACGTTTTCGAGCGCCGACTGCAGGCCGTGCAACTGATCTCCGATCACGGTCACCGCTTCGGCGACCGCCCTCACCTCTTCACGCGTCGACTTGAACTGCGCATTTGCGCGCACGACTTCTTCGGCAGCGCCGCCCGCCACACCGCGAGCCTCCTCGGCAATCTCCAGGATGTGGTGATTGTTGGCGCGCACGTCGTCGGCCGCCCGCGTCAGTTCCTTGAACTTGCTGCCTGAATCGGCTGCCTTCGACCGGACGTCGTCGACCGCCGCCGCGATATCCGCAATCTCGATACCGAGATCGCCGACCTGGACGGTCAGTTGGTCGAGGACAGGTTTGATTCCGGTTTCTTCCGCAGTGTCAGTGCCCGCAGTCGGTTCCGCAGGTTCACAAGGCGCTTGCTGCTGCCCTTGCGCTTCCTCGTCGGGAGCATCGGGCGCACCTGTGGCTAGTGTCATATTGCTCTCCAATACTCTCTCCTAGCCCGCGCCCAATCTGCGTTTCAGTTGTTACAATTCTGTTAACCATGATTCATTTGCGTGACTTTTCGGCGCAACCGGGAATGTTTGATCCGGCCTGCGTTCCGCATTAATGCTTGGATATGGAAGAACGAACCGTACAGGATGGGGCGGCCCAGCAAGACCGGGTCGCCGATTCGCGCGGCAACTGGGTGGACACCTGGGCTCCGGAGGCCGTCAGGCCGTTTTGCCGGCTGGCAAGGCTTGACCGGCCGATCGGGACGTGGCTGCTGTTATGGCCGTGCTGGTGGTCGCTGGCGATGGTGGCGATGGCCACGGGGTCGGCGATCCCCGATCCGCTGCTGATCGTGCTCTTCGGCATCGGGGCGGTCGTCATGCGCGGCGCCGGCTGCACCTACAACGATCTTGTCGACCGTGACTTCGATGCCCTGGTCGCGCGCACACGCTCGCGGCCGATCCCGAGCGGTCAGGTTACGGTGTCGAGGGCCAAGGCCTTCCTCGTACTGCAGTGCCTCGTCGGCTTGTTCGTCCTGCTCCAGTTCAACTGGTTCGCCGTTGTGCTCGGCGCCTCTTCGCTCATCTTCGTCGCGATTTATCCGTTCATGAAGCGGGTCACCTACTGGCCCCAGCTGTTCCTGGGATTTGCGTTTAACTGGGGCGCGCTGCTCGGCTGGGCCAGCGTGACCGGGGCGCTGGCACCCGCACCCATCGTGCTCTACATCGCCGGCATCTCGTGGACCCTGGGCTACGACACGATCTATGCGCACCAGGACAAGGAAGACGACGCCCTGATCGGCATCAAGTCGACGGCGCTGAAGTTCGGCGACCGGACCAAGTCGTGGATGACGCTTTTCTACACGGTCGCGATTTTCGGAATTACGCTTGCCGGACTGCTTGCCGCCGGCGGCTACATCTTTCTCGCCGGCATGGCGATCGCCGCGGGCCACCTGATCTGGCAGATCAGAACACTCGATATCGACGACGGCGAACGCTGCCTGAAACTGTTCCGGTCGAACCGGGATTTCGGCACTATCGTGTTTGCGGCAATTGTCGCGGAAACCCTCTACCGGGCCCTCGGCTGATCGCGATCAGGCGTAACCGGCGCCTGCCGACCAGACCGGCTTGAAGCGCCGGGTGGCCCACCGGCTCCGAGACCGGCGCGGCATCGGCGCACCACACAGCACGGACCCGAGCATTCCGACCGGGTCGCGCAGCGATCCGTTGGCCAGAATCACACGCACCGGCAAGCCGAGCGAGCGGCCCCAGGCGTCCCATCTTGCCGCCGCATCATCCGCATGATCGGCGACGTAGAGCGGTATGCTGAGCCCATGTCGGGTACTCACGAGATTGACCGCGATCCTCCGGCCGTTGTGACCGGCGGTTCCGGTCGTCGCGACAACCGCGTCGAACTCCTCAAGCGGCAGTACCCGCGCCGGCACACGCGAAAACCTGGCGTCGCGCCAGAACACGACGTGGTCGCGGTAGAGTGTTACGGCCCATTTGGTCCCAAGCGCGCGCTCGAGCACCGTCCTGCCCGGCAGTTCGTACCTGACCGGCAACGCGAACGGATCGACCTCAAGCCGGTCTACCGGCCAGACGTCTTTTGCTCCAATGTGCGGCTGTCGCTGGACCGGGGATTTTTTCCCGATCATTTTCTTGTCCCAGTGACGCCTTCCCTTGTGCGCACCGTAACGAAGAAGCTTTGGTTTCCCGTTAAGAGAGAAGGTAAACGTTTACTGATCCGGGACCTCCCGCAGTAGTGATCCGGTAATGATGCCGTCAGGCGACAATTGGCATTGGCGCAGGCGGCTGCATGGTATATGCCTGCCCTGTTGTTCTTTCTGTGGGACCAGTGACAGTCATTGGCATGAGCCTGTCAGACGACACTTCAAAGCTGGAAGAGATTGCGACGGCCGCGCTTGAGCGGGCGAAGGCGCACGGCGCTGATGCCGCGGATGCGATCATCGTTGAATCGGTGGCGACCAGCGCGACCTGCCGCATGGGTGCGCTTGAGGATATCGAGCGCTCCGAAGGGCGCGATCTGGGCTTGCGCGTGTTTGTCGGCCAGCGCCAGGCGTCGGTGTCCTCGTCGGACTTTTCGCTGGAGCACATTGACCAGCTCGCCGAACGGGCCGTCGACATGGCCCGCGTCGCACCGGAAGACCGATTCGCCGGTCTGGCCGCGGCGGATGAACTGGCGTCCGACTTCCCGGATCTCGATCTCTATGACGGTCAGGAGATCGATGCGGACACCCTGCGCGCCATGGCCGGTGAGGCCGAGTCCGCCGCGCTTGAGGTTGAGGGCATCAGCAATTCGCTCGGGGCGTCTGCCTCCACCGGCATGAGCGGGATGGTGCTTGCGACGACCAACGGGTTTACCGGCCACTACCGCTCCTCTTCCTACAGCGTTTCTTGTTCCGTGGTTGCCGGCGAGGGAACCGCCATGGAGCGCGACTACGAATTTTCGCGCCAGCTTCATTTCGAAGACCTCATGTCGCCGGTCGAGATCGGGCAGACGGCCGCGGATCGCACGATCCGGCGCCTCAACCCCCGCAAAATCGCATCGGAAAGCCTGCCGGTGGTCTACGATCCGCGCGTCGCGGGCGGACTGCTGGGGCATTTCGTGAGCGCCATTTCAGGTGCGGCCATTGCCAGGGGAACGAGTTTCCTCAAGGACAGCCTGGGCCAGAAGGTGTTCGCCGACGGGATCTCCATCGTGGATAATCCGCATCGCACACGCGGCCTGCGCTCCAAACCGTTCGACGGTGAAGGCGTGGCCAACGCGCAGCTGGAGCTTGTGGCGGACGGCGCGCTGACGCAGTGGCTGCTCGATACCGGAACCGCCCGGCAGCTTGACCTGAAGACCAACGGCCGGGCCTCACGGGGGATCGGCGGACCGCCCTCGCCTTCGGCCACGAACCTTCACATCGCGCCGGGAGCGAAATCGCGCGAGGACCTGATCGGCAGCATCGACCGGGGTGTCTACATCACGGATCTGATCGGCATGGGCGTGAGCGTCGTGACCGGCGACTACAGCCGGGGTGCCGCCGGCTTCCTGATCGAAAACGGCGAACTGACCGATCCGGTCAGCGAGATCACGATCGCGGGCAACCTCAAGGACATGTACGCCAACCTGACGCCGGCCAGCGATCTGGAGTTCCGGTACGGCATCAATGCACCAACGATCCTCATCGAGGGAATGACTGTTGCGGGAAGCTGAGGCAGCGACATTCGCCGGGGCTGACGACGCACTGATGGTCGACGCGGTGCGCGACGCCGGCAGGCTCGCCCTGTCCTTCTTCGGCAACGGGCCTCGGCAATGGACCAAGGACGACAGTACTCCGGTCAGCGAGGCCGACCTTGCCGTGAACGACCTCCTGCGCGAAAGGCTCCAGGGCGACCGCCCGGGATACGGCTGGCTGTCGGAGGAAACCGAGGACGATGACAGCCGGCTGGACCGCAGCCGCGTCTGGGTCGTAGACCCGATCGACGGCACGCGGTCTTTCCTGAAAGGCGTGCCGCACTGGACCGTATCGGTCGCGCTGGTCGAAGACGGCGTCCCGGTCATCGGCTGCGTGTTCAATCCGGCCGCAGACGAACTGTTCACGGCCCGCCGCGGCGCCGGCGCCAGACTCAATGGCAGGGAGATCAGCGTGAGCGGGTGCAATTCAATTGGCGGTTGCCGCATGATGGGACACGCTTTTGTCTTCGACCGCAAACGCTGGCACGACCCGTGGCCGGACATGGAGACCGAGACCCGGAATTCAATGGCGTACCGCTTGTGTCTCGTCGCAAGCGGCGACTGGGATGCCACCTTTACGATTTCGTCCAAAGCCGACTGGGACGTGGCGGCGGCCGATCTGATCGTCAATGAAGCCGGCGGACGGGTGTCGACGCATGACGGCGGCACGCTGGTCTATAACCGGCCGGTGCCCAAACACCCGACGGTGCTGGCGGCAGGCCCCGACCTGCACAGTTCGCTGATGGCGCGCACCCGGTCGTTTCCGGAAAAGTGACGAAGGCATTGGTGGGCTTTAAACCGTGTCAGGTCCTGCTCTCCCGGGCGGGGAAACAGTAGAGACGGGCGACAGCCCCTAGCGGCAAGGACAGCCAGAGGTGGACATGAACGATCAACCGGAAAAACAACTGCTGCACCTGGTGTTCGGCGGCGAGCTCGAAGACCTCAAGGGGATCACGTTCCGGGACCTGGACGGACTCGACATTGTCGGCATCTTCCCGAATTACGCCAAGGCCTACGATGCCTGGAAGGCGGCCGCGCAGCGCACGGTCGACAATGCCCACATGCGGTATTTCATCGTTCACATGCACCGCCTGCTCGACCCCGAGGTCGAAGAAGGCGAGCAGGATTGATCAGGCCCGTTCCCCGGTTGCCCGAAGGGCAGACCGGGGCCGTTAAGATCGCAGCAATGAGTATGGAACGGTCCCGGACTGCGCTACCGCGCATCCGGGAAACGTGTAGACGCCGGCCCCGCTTCCTGCGTTCCCCGGCGCACGAGCGCAAGCGAGATCCGGGGCCTTTAGAAATTCAAGCCTGAATTTGGAACGGTCCCGGGCTGGCAGCGCATCAGTTGGTGCTGCGCAGCACACGGGAAACCAAGAATCTGAAACTCAGCGGAATCTACCGCTGCTCGACGATGCGCTGCATGCCCGCCGCTGCCGAAACGTAGGGCTCCTGCAGCGATACGC
Organism: Hyphomicrobiales bacterium; assembly: GCA_965198845.1. Classification (GTDB taxonomy): domain Bacteria; phylum Pseudomonadota; class Alphaproteobacteria; order Rhizobiales; family JAJFHC01; genus CBDAQD01. The sequence goes on along the minus strand of CBDAQD010000002.1, from coordinate 1,129,648 downwards.
TCCAGTATTTCAGCTCACCGACCGGAACCGGATCGCCGGTAATCGCACAACGCACATAGTCACCATGCTCCGCGATAACGAAGTCGCCGTCGCCGTAGCGCAGTTTGGCTTCGCGGGAATCCGAAAAATTGGACTCAAGTCGGTTCATGATCGCTGTCGCCCGAAGGGTGGTGACGGGTACCGGACCGGCACTGTAAAGCGCCAGACCGTTGTGGATAGATAAGACACGACTGCCGGTTTTCCAAGCTGTCCTAGAAAAGATTGCCCTGCGTATCGTCGGGCGATTTTGCGCGAGATGGCTTGGGCTGTTTGGGTTCCGGCGGCGCCGAACCATCGGAATCGATGTGCGCTTCGGCAGAGCCGTCATGAAATTCGATCGAGACTGCGGCCCCGGGCGTTGCCGCGGCGGCCGACCTCAACGCGGTGCCTCCGGCATCCCGGACGAGAGCAAATCCGCGCGCAAGCACCGAGCGGTAGCTCAGGGTGCCGAGCAGTTTCGCCGGTGTTTCATATCGCGAGCGGGAGATCTCCGCCTTGCGCCTGACCCCGCGCAAGGCGCGTGCCGACAATCCGTCGACCAGTTCGCGGGCCTGACGCACCTTGCGCTCCAGCGGCCGTGGCGACAGGAGCGCCGCCGCCCGATCAAACCGGGCGCGCTGAACACGGGTGCCTGCCTCAAGCGCGCGTGAAAGGCGCGCTGCGACCGCGTCGAACCGCTGGCGCGGCAGGGCCAGCAAATCACTCAGTTTGGGCAGTCCGCGAACCGCAGCCCTCAGGCCCGATTTCCGTTCCTCCAGAAGCCGCAGCAGGCCCTGCGCCTTGCGTCGCGAAAGATCATCGACCAGCGCGATCAGTTCGGCGCGCACCGGAACCGCGCGCTCGGCCGCCGCCGTCGGCGTGGGCGCCCGCTCGTCGGCAGCGTGATCGATCAGCGTCCAGTCGGTTTCATGGCCAACCGCCGAAATCAGCGGGATCTCGCTCTCCGCCGCCGCGCGGACGACGGCCTCGTCGTTGAAGCCCCAGAGGTCTTCCAGACTGCCCCCGCCCCGCGCAACAATGAGCAGGTCGGGACGTGCGACAGGGCCGCCGGGCTCGAGAGCATTGAAGCCCCGGATCGCGGCAGCAACTTCTTCCCCGCTGGTCTCGCCCTGGACCCGGACGGGCCAGACAAGAACGTGGCTCGGAAAGCGGTCGGCAAGGCGGTGCAGGATGTCCCGGATCACAGCACCGGTCGGCGACGTCACGACGCCAATGACACGCGGCAGATAGGGGACCGGCTGCTTGCGGCTATCGTCGAACAGGCCTTCGGCGGCGAGCTTCTTGCGCCGCTCCTCCAGCAGCGCCATGAGGGCGCCGACGCCGGCCGGCTCCATCGCCTCGATGACGATCTGGTATTTGGACTGGCCGGGATAGGTCGTGAGCTTGCCGGTTACGATCACTTCGAGGCCCTGCTCCGGCTGGATCTTCAGCCGCGAGGCAACACCTTTCCAGATGACGCCGGCCATGACCGCCTTGTCGTCCTTGAGGTCTAGATAGACGTGTCCGGATCCCGGACGGCTGACGCGGCCCAGTTCGCCGCGCACGCGCACATACCCGTAAGTCTCCTCGACCGTGCGCTTGAGCGCAAATGACAGCTCGGAAACGGAATATTCGAGGACATTTGAGGTGCCTTCCACAGGCGCCCCGCCGTCATCATCAAACGGCCAATCACTTGCCATTGGTGGGCGAATCTCTCTTTGGTCATATTGAGGCGGCGATCATACCGGATATGATCGCCCAAAGACCAACAATGCGCAGGAGCAGGCGAATTCATGAACGTTCTTGTTATCGGAGGGGGCGGCCGCGAGCACGCCCTGTGCTGGGCAATCGCCAACGGCTCGCTGTGCGACAGGCTTTACTGTACCCCGGGGAACGGCGGAATCGCTGCGGTGGCGGAATGCCTTCCGGATCTCGATGTGAACGATCATGACGCGGTCATCGAATACAGCCGCGCGCAGAATATCGGCCTCGTTGTCGTCGGACCGGAAGCCCCCTTGGTTGCAGGTCTCGCTGACGCGCTCAACGCGGCGGACATCAAGGTTTTCGGGCCGTCGGCGGCGGCGGCGCAACTGGAAGGATCGAAAGGTTTCACCAAGGATCTCTGCGCGGAGAATGACATCCCGACGGCCGCTTACGGGCGGTTCTCCGATGCCGGAGCCGCCCATGCGTTCCTCGCCGAACAATCTGTCCCGATTGTGGTCAAGGCCGACGGCCTTGCTGCCGGCAAGGGTGTGATCATCGCCGAAACCCTCGACGAAGCGAAAGCCGCGGTCGATGACATTTTCGGCGGACTTTTCGGCGACGCGGGCGCCGAAGTGGTGATCGAGGAGTTCCTGATCGGCGAGGAAGCAAGCTTTTTCGCGCTGGTCGATGGCGACACCGCCCTGCCGCTTGCCACCGCACAAGACCACAAACGTGTGGGCGACGGCGATACCGGCCCCAATACCGGTGGTATGGGGGCCTATTCGCCGGCGCCGGTCATGACGGAAGAGTTATGCCAGGAGACCATGGAGCGGATTGTCCTGCCGACGGTAAGAGCCATGGCGGCGCGCGGCATGCCGTACAAGGGCGTGCTCTATGCCGGCCTGATGATCACCGACGCGGGTCCGAAATTGATCGAGTACAATGTGCGTTTCGGCGATCCGGAGTGCCAGGTGCTGATGATGCGGCTGAAATCGGATCTCCTGCCGGCCCTGCTGGCGACCGCGGACGGTGTGCTCGGCAGTTTCGCACTGCAATGGTACGACGAGGCCGCGTTGACCGTGGTCATGGCGGCGGACGGTTATCCGGGCAGTTATGAGAAGGGCAGCCGGATCGGCGGCCTTGAAGATGCCGGGCGCGATGCCGATGTGGAGATCTTCCATGCCGGAACCGCACGAGACGATGACGGTATCCTGGCGACGGGCGGCCGCGTTCTCAACGTGACGGCTCTCGGCGAGACAGTCGCCGCGGCGCAGGCGAAGGCCTATGATGCTGTCGGCCGGATCGACTGGCCCCAGGGATTCTGCAGACGGGACATTGGCTGGCGGGCGATCGAACGGGAATGACGCAATGACGGATGCGGAAGACGATCTCTTCCCCGGCTTCTCCGCCGAGAAGATCAAGACCTTCGGCGCAGAAATCAACGTACGCGTTGGCGGCGACGGCCCGGCGCTGCTGCTGATCCACGGCTATCCCCAGACCCACGTGATGTGGCACCGGATCGCCTCGGACCTTGCCCGGCAGTTCACCGTCGTTCTGCCGGATCTGCGCGGCTACGGCGACAGTTCCTGCCCGGCCAACGATCCGGACAATTTCACCTATTCGAAGCGCGCCATGGCCCAGGACATGGTTCAGATCATGGAGCATGTCGGCCATACGGTCTTTGCCGTGATCGGACACGACCGGGGCGGTCGTGTCGCCTATCGTCTGGCGCTGGACTCCCCCGAGCGCGTCGAGCGGCTTGTCGTCCTCGACATCGTGCCGACACATGCCATGTGGTACAATTTCACCGTGAGCCTGGCGATGAAGACCTATCATTGGCTGTTTCTGGCGCAGCCGGAGCCGCTGCCCGAAATGCTGATCGGAAAAGCGCCTGTTGAATTCCAGAACTACACGCTCGCGAGCTGGACCGGGACGCAGGACCTCAGCGCCTTCACGCCTGCGGCACTCGAGTCCTACAACACCTTCTTCTCCAGGCCCGAGCATATCGCAGCCACCTGCCATGACTATCGGGCCGGCCAGACATACGACCTCGACGCAGACGAGGCGGATTTCGACGCCGGGCGCAAGATCACCTGCCCGCTCATGGCGATCTGGGGCAAGGCGGGCATTGCGGAAGAGGCCGACGGGCCGCTCGACATCTGGCACCAGTGGGGCACCGACGTGCGAGGCGTCGGTATCGACGGCGGACATTTCGTGGCCGAAGAAAATCCCGGCGACCTGATGCAGGAGCTCCTGCCCTTCCTGCTCGAGTCGGAGACCGATTGATGGGTGCTGACGACGGGCATATCGACCGGCAGGCTGCATTCTCCGGCACGAAGGAAGTCGCCGAAGCCTACCGCTTCGACGAGAACCGGCTGGCGGAATATCTCAGGGACCATATCGACGGATTCCGGGGCCCCGTCGACGTGCGCCAGTTCAAGGGCGGGCAGTCTAACCCGACCTACATGGTGATCGCCGACTCCGGCAAGTACGTGCTGCGGCGAAAACCGCCGGGCAAGCTTCTGCCCTCGGCCCATGCGGTCGACCGGGAATTCCGGGTTATAGATGCGCTCCACCGGACGGGGTTTCCCGTTGCGCGGCCCTATGTGCTGTGCACCGACGACGACGTCGTCGGGACCATGTTCTACGTCATGGATTGCGTCGACGGCCGGGTGTTCTGGGAACCGCATATCCCGGGCGTTCAGAATACGGAACGGGCGGCAATCTACGACGCCATGAACGCAACACTGGCCGGGCTCCACACGCTCGACATCGACGCGCTCGGCCTTGGCGACTTCGGCAAGCCCGGCGGGTACGTCGCGCGGCAGATCAAGCGCTGGTCCGAGCAATATGTCCGCTCCGAGACAGAGCAGGTCGCGGAGATGGACCGGCTCATGGCCTGGCTTCCCGGAGCCTGTCCGGAAGATTCAGGCGCCAGCATCGTTCACGGCGATTTCCGCCTCGACAATCTCATCCTGCATCCGGACAGACCGGAAGTCCTTGCGGTGCTCGACTGGGAGCTGTCGACGCTGGGCGATCCGATCGGCGACTTCACCTATCACCTGATGCAGTGGGTCATGCCACCGTCCGAAACCGGCGCCGGCACCGGCAGTCTGCTCGACAAGGATCTCGGCGCACTCGGAATCCCGACGCTGGATGACTATGTCGCCAGGTATTGCGAACGGACGGGCCTGAACGGAATCGACAATCTCGATTTCTACTTTGCCTACAACTTTTTCCGCCTGGCCGCGATCCTGCAGGGCATCGTCGGGCGGGTGCGCGACGGGACGGCTGCCAATCCCAATGCCGAGGCCATGGCGACACAGGTCCGTCCCCTTGCCGAGACGGCCTGGAGTTATGCTGAGAAAGCGGGTGCGATCTAGTTATGGCCAAACGTATCGAGGACAGCATCGGACTCGCGCTCGGCGGCGGCGGCGCAAGGGGCCTTGCCCACGTGACGATGCTCGAAGCCTTCGACGAACTGGGCATCACGCCCTGTCGCATTTCAGGCACGAGCATCGGCGCGATCGTCGGCTCGGCCTATGCGGCCGGCCTGAACGCCACCGAAATCCGGGCCCATGTCCAGGACACCCTGCGCAGCCGGACCCAGGCGATCCGGCGCGTACTGACCGAAGGCACGGGCAACGTCTTCGATCTGATCAAGTTCAACCCGTTCAGTTCCTCACTCGTCGATGGCGCCATCCTGCTCGATATCGTCATGCCTGTCGGCGTGCCCGATACATTCGAGGAGCTCAAGATCCCGTTCAGCGCCATTGCAACCGACTTCTACGGCCGCCACCCCATGGTTCTGGAAGAAGGGCCGCTTATCCAGGCGGTTGCCGCGAGCATCGCCCTGCCCGGGCTGATCTCACCGCAGATCATCGACGGGCGGTTCCTTATCGACGGCGGCATGGTGAACCCCCTGCCCTTCGACCAGATCAAGGGCCGGGCAGATGTCATTGTCGCCATCGACGTCACCGGCGGGCCGACCGAACGCGACGACAAGCTGCCGTCGCGGGCGGAACTCCTGTTCTCAAGTTCGCAGATCATGCAGCACAGCCTGGTCAAGGCGCAGCTTGAGCAACACCCTGTCGACATCTTCCTGGCGCCCGATGTGGATCGCTTCCGGATCCTTGAATTCTTCAAGGCCGATCAGATCATGGACGCGGCACGACCGGCGAAGGACGACCTGAAGCGCATGCTCGAATCCGCCATCAGCGCCGCCGGCTGAAGAATTCTTTGAGTAGCCCTGACGCTTCGGCCTCACGGATGCCGCCGTAGACTTCCGGCGCATGATGACAGGTGGGATGGGAGAAGATCCGCGGTCCATGATCCACGCCGCCGGATTTCGGATCCTCGGCGCCGTAATAGAGGCGGCGGATGCGGGCGAAGGAAATCGCCGCCGCGCACATCGGGCAAGGCTCCAGCGTGACGTAGAGGTCGCAGTCGATTAAGCGTTCGTTTTCAAGGACTTCGCAGGCTTGGCGGATTGCCAGGATCTCCGCGTGAGCCGTTGGGTCCTTGAGCTCGAGCGTCCGGTTTCCGGCCTGCGCTAGGATTTGTCCCGTGGAATCGACGATGACCGCCCCGACCGGCACCTCGCCGCGCGAAGCCGCCGCACGGGCTTCCTCGAATGCCTTTTCCATCGGGCCGCCGGCGCCGGTCTTGTCGGGTGTTGATGACATGGACGCACCATGTGCATTGCGCATGCGCACGGTCAAGCACTCTGCTATAGGAGCGCCATGACAAAGCCGGGCAAATCCGAAAGCAAATCTCCGCCGGAGGGCGAACGCATCGCCAAGGTGATGGCGCGGGCAGGGCTATGCTCACGCCGGGACGCGGAGCGCTGGATCGCCGACGGGCGCGTGCGTCTCAACGGCAAGGTGCTCTCGACGCCGGCGACAACGGTGACAGACCGGGACAATATCGAGGTCGACGGCAAGGCTCTGCCCAAGGCCGAGGACACACGCATGTGGCGCTATCACAAGCCACAGGGGCTCGTGACCAGCGCGCGCGACGAAAAGGGCCGCCGCACCATCTTCGACGCGCTGCCCGATGACCTGCCCCGGGTCATCTCGATCGGCCGGCTGGACATCAACACGGAAGGCCTGCTGTTGCTGACCAATGACGGCGAGGTTGCGCGGACACTTGAGCTGCCGGCCACCGGCTGGCTGCGACGCTACCGGGTGCGGGCGCACGGAGCCATCTCGCAGGACCAACTGGACGGCCTCAAGGACGGCGTAGAGATCGAAGGCATTCGCTACGGCAGCATCGAGGCAAAGCTCGAGCGCGCGCAGGGACACAACTCCTGGATCACGATGGCGCTGCGCGAAGGCAAGAACCGCGAGATCAAGCGCGTACTCGAACATCTGGGCCTTACCGTGAACAGGCTCATCCGGGTGTCCTACGGGCCATTCCAGCTCGGAGACCTCAAGGCCGGCCAGGTCAGCGAGGTGCGGGGCGGCGCCCTTCGGGACCAGCTCGGCAGGCATCTCAGCAAATCGAAGAAGGCGGCGCCGAAGTCCCGCCGCAAATCCAATGCGAATCGTCGGCGGAAGCCATAAGGGCACGCGGCTCGCCGCGCCCTCCTCCCAGCGCGTCCGCCCGACCAGCGACCGCACGCGGGAGGCCATCTTCAACATCCTCGCACACGGCATTGACGGGTTCGACATCGAAGGCGTCAGGGTGCTCGACCTGTTCGCGGGCACCGGCGCGCTCGGCCTCGAAGCCTTGTCACGCGGCGCACGCTTCTGCCTTTTTGTCGACGATCACACGGAATCCCGCGGGCTCATCAGGCGCAACGTCGAGGCGCTGGAGGCAACGGGCGTGACCAAGATCTTCCGCCGCGACGCGACGAAGCTGGGCGAGGCCGGACGGTTCGGCCAGTTCGGCCTCGTGTTCGCGGATCCGCCTTACGGCAAGGGCTTTGGCGAACGTGCGCTCGCTTCCGCCAGGTCGGGCGGCTGGCTTGCGGATGACGCGATCATGGTCTTCGAAGAAGCAGCAGACGCGGAAATCGAGCTGCCGGACGGCTTTGCGGAAATCGACCGGCGCAGCTACGGCGACACGCAGGTGCTTTTCGCCCGCACGGAGTGACGGCCCGGGCGCGCCGCGCTAGACTCGTCTAATGCCGGATCCCTCAATCCTCGCCGTCATCATCGCCACGTTCCTGCTGGCCGGAACCGTCAAGGGCGTCATTGGCCTCGGTTTGCCGACCGTAAGTCTCGGACTGCTGACCGTCGCACTAGACCTGCCGTCCGCCATGGCGCTCCTGCTGGTCCCCTCCTTCGTCACCAATGTCTGGCAAGCGTCCGTGGGTGGCCATGCGGCCGAGATCGTGCGGCGGATCTGGCCGTTCCTCGCCATGGCGACGGTCACCGTGTGGCTCGGGGCAACGGCGCTGACCCGCGTCGACCTTGCGCTGCTGTCCGCGCTGCTCGGCCTGCTGCTCGTCGCCTATGGCGCCATCAACCTTGCCGGGTTCAGGCTTGCCATCACCACCCGGCATGAGATCTGGGCCGGCCCGCTGATAGGCACGGCCAACGGCATACTCACCGGCATGACCGGTTCCTTCGTCGTGCCGGGGGTCATGTTTCTGCAGGCGATCGGCCTGCCGCGCGACATGCTGATCCAGGCCATGGGCATGCTGTTCACGGTCTCGACCGTGGCGCTCGCCGTGGCACTGCAGGGCAACAATCTTCTGACGGCCGAGCTTGGCGGCCTGTCGCTGGCGGGGCTCCTGCCGGCAGCCGCCGGAATGGTGTTCGGACAGAAGATCAGGAAGCGCCTTTCGGAACAACTTTTCCGGCGCGTGTTCTTCATCGCGCTCTTGATCCTCGGCGCCTACATCATTGCCAATGCGGGGTTGGGCTCACTCTAAGGCGCATCCGCCAGGATCATGTCTGACGCCTTCTCGCCGATCATGACGATGGCCGCGTTGGTATTGCCGGAGACGAGCCGCGGCATGACCGAGCCGTCAACAACCCTCAGGGCGTCGACGCCGATGACCTTCAACTCCGGTGTCACGACCGCCTGATCATCCGTCCCCATGGCACAGGTGCTGGTCGGGTGATAGATCGTCGTGCCGACCTCGCGGCAATAGTCGAGCAGGTCCTCGTCGCTCACGACATCCGGTCCCGGCATGATCTCGCGGGCCAGATAGGATTGCAGTGGGGCGCCGTGCACCACCTGCCGGAGGCATTTCAGGGCATCGACATTTGTCCGACGGTCGACTTCCGCAGACAGGTAGTTCGCCCTGATTGCCGGCGGCACGGTGGGGTCCGGCGAGACGATATGAATGTCGCCGCGGCTTTCCGGACGCAGCTGGCAGACCGAGGCGGTGAAGCCCGGGAACTTGTGCAAGGCCTGACCCATCTTGTCCGTGCTGAACAGAAGGAAATGAACCTCGGTATCGGGAGTCGCGACCTCGGGCCGGGACTTGAAAAAAGCGCCGACATAGCCCGCGCTCACGGTCAGGGGCCCGCGTCGCCGGAAGATGTAGTCGAGCCCCATACCAAGCCGGCGGAAGAGGTTGTGATACTGGTCGTTGATGGTAACGGGCTGCGTCGCCTCGAGGATCATGCGGACCTGAAAGTGATCCTGCAGGTTTTCGCCCACCATCGGCGCATGGTGTAGCACCGGAATACCGTGCTCCTGCAGCCGTTCGCCGTCGCCGATCCCGGACAGTTCCATAAGTTGCGGCGAGTTGATCGCTCCGCTGCACAGGATCACCTCGCCGTGGACCGCCGCGCTTTTGGTGCTACCGTTCTGGACGAACTCCACGCCGCTCGCGCGGCGGCCGTCGAACAGCACGCGTGTCGAGAGCGCGTCCGTCTCGACGTGCAGGTTGGGACGCGATCTCGCGGGTTTCAGATAGCCGACCGCCGTGCTGCACCGCCTGCCGTTGCGCGAGGTGGTCTGAAAATAGCCGATGCCTTCCTGCGATGCGCCATTGAAGTCGTCATTGCGCGGCCAGCCGCCGGCAACGCCCGCGTCGATGAACGCGTCGGCGAGCGGATGGGTGTCGCGCTGGTTGGAAACAGCAAGCGGCCCGCCACTGCCGTGGTAATCGTCCCCTCCCCGCTCCTGGTCCTCGGACCGCCGGAAGTAAGGCAGCACGTCTTCGTGGGACCAGCCGACATTGCCGAGCTGGCGCCAGAGGTCGAAATCCTCCGCCTGCCCGCGAACGTAGAGGAGGCCGTTGATGGAGCTCGACCCGCCGAGCACCTTACCTCGCGGCTGGAAGATCCGGCGTCCGTTGAGTTCGGGCTCCGGTTCCGTCTCGTACATCCAGTTAAGGCGCGGATTGGTGAACAGCTTGGCGTAACCGAGCGGGACGTGAATCCACGGGCTGCGATCCTCCGGTCCCGCCTCCAGCAGGAGCACCTTGTGCCGCCCGTTTGCGGTCAGCCGGTTGGCCAGGACGCAGCCGGCGGACCCGGCACCGACAATGATGTAATCGTAGGACTCGGTCATTCAGCCCGCCCGTCTTGAAGCACTGTATTCCGGCCAGCATACCGGTGTTCGACCGTATCCTGCACGGCGAATGCTACGCCGCAAGGAGGTTCGGTAGGCTTCATGTTCATCGCTCAGGGATTGAGCTCGGCCAGACGTTGCGTTTCCTCAGCCGCTTCCCCGACAAGCCAATCCCGGAAGGTGGCAATCTTGGGCAGATCCGCCGTCGCTTTCGGGCAGACGATCCAGTATGCGTATGAGACGGGAAGAGCCAGAGGGAAAGGCCGGACGAGGCGGCCGGAAATCAGATCCTGTGCCGCAAGCGCGGTCCGCGCCAGCGCAATACCCTGCCCGGCCACTGCAGCATCGATCACCATGCTCGCCTGATTGAGGACGGGCCCTCGCGACAGGTCGACATGCTCGACGCCGGCAGCGTCGAGCCATTTCGACCAGTCCTGACGGTTGTCGAGATGCAGAAGCGTGTGGGCCGACAGGTCGGACGGCTGACGCAAAGACGGATCTCTTTGCAGTAGGTCCGGACTGCAAACGGGAAACAGCTCCTCGGTGCAAAGCCGCGTCACATCCAGGCCAGGTGCAACACCGTCCCCGTGGCGAACCGCCACGTCCACATCCTCGCGCGCAAAGTCGACGTGATGCAGGGCCGCACTGACCCTGAGATCGATCGCGGGATGTTTCTCCGCGAACCGGCCGAGGCGATGCACGAGCCACTTGGTTGCGAAGTTCGGCGATGTGCTGACGGTCAGGGTCCCGGAACTCTGCCGCTGAAGCAGGCGTTCGGTTCCGAGCGTAATGCGGTCCAGCGCATCACGGATCACGGCAAGGTAGTCGCGGCCGGCCTCGGTGATCACCAGGCGCTGCGGCTCCCGGATGAAGAGCTTGATGCCCAGCTCGCTCTCCAGCGCCTTGACCTGGTGGCTGACTGCGCCTGGCGTGACGAACAGCTCGTCTGCTGCCCGCGTGAAACTTTCGTGCCGGGCAGCGGCTTCGAAGGCCTTGAGGGCGTTCAGCTGTGGCAATCGACGGCTCATCATAATCTTCATAGCATGAATAATTCTCATGCTTGGCAGAAAAATCATGCTTTGCGCACAAACCTCAAGAACACCATTTTCGGGAAAACAACATTCTGGAGATATTTCGGAGACTGAATAATGTTGACGCAATCGCATTCAAGAAGCACACCCGGCGGGCATCGGACCCTGAGCCGGCATACACTGGAATCCAGCCAACGGAGACCGGCGGCGGCAGGCTGGCTCTCGATCCTCGACGGCTGGATCCAGCGGCGGCGCCAGCGTCGCGACCTGGCGGCTCTTGATGACCGGTTGCTGAGGGATATCGGCATCACTCCGGAACAGGCCGGGCGCGAGATCGCCAAACCTTTCTGGCGCTGAAGCATCGCAGTTGCAGGAGACGGTCATGACAGAATCGAAGAAGGCACGCGCGCTCGGGATCAACCATGTCGCCCTCGAAGTCGGCAATATCGACGAAGCGCTCGCATTTTACGGCGCTTTCCTCGACTTCGAACTGCGCGGCAAGAGCGAGACAATGGCGTTCATCGATCTGGGCGACCAGTTCATCGCCCTGTCAAAAGTCGATGAACGACCGCAGGATCATGAGCGGCACTTCGGTCTCGTGGTCGATGACAAGGAGGCCGTCGGCGCCGTACTCGAGCGCATGGGCGTGGAGATCGTCTCCAGCCGCTTCATGGATTTCTACGACCCCTGGGGCAACCGGATCGAGATCGTCGGATACAAGGGCATCCAGTTCACCAAGGCCCCCAACGTACTGCGCGGTATGGGACTGGATGGACTCGGCAAGACCGATGAGGCAATCCGGGAACTCGCGGACAAGGGAATGGGGCCAAGTTAGCTTTTGCCTAGGCGCGACTGCGGTTCTGTCTCAAACCCGAGTCGTGCACTGACCGATGCGGCAGCCGTGAGCAGCACCCCGCTCTTGCTCAACAGCTCATTGATATCCTGACGATCGGTCGTATTCCAAAGGCTGATGGCCGCGACCACGTCGCCGTTGGCGTCGAAGACCGGCGACGCGATACCGACAACCTGGAGGAATTCCTCCCTGTCGCAGGTCGCATAGCCGTCAGCCAGCACCGAACCAAGTGCTGTCTCGAAGTTGGACCGCGTCAGAACCGTTTTCTCGGTGCACTGCTCGAACTCAAGCGAATGAAGCACCACCGCCTGCCGGGCCGGCGGAAGAAAAGCCACGATCGCCTTGCCCGCTGCGCAGGCATGTACCGGCGAACGCTCGCCGACGCGCGGCGCCAGCCGGAATGGCTGGCCCGCCTCAACGGTTTTGAGATAGAGCACATTCACCCCGTCCAGAACCGAAAGCGCGGTGTGGGCGCCCGTCCGCGCACTGAGCGACTCCATGTCCCCGGCAGCCAGATCAGGAAGATTGTTCGCTCGAAATGCGCGCGCCGCCCAGCCGATCAGGCGGGGTCCAGGACCATAGGTCTGACGATTCCGGTCAAAGGTTACAAGGTCTTCGCCCAAGAGGATCGATAACAGCCGGTGTACCGAGCTCTTCGGCAGCCCGGAGCGAGCTACGACCTGCATGAACGTCAGCGCCGCGGCGCTGTCGCAGACGACGTCGAGAACCTTCGCTGACCGCGTGACAATCGAGCTGGAGGCTGACGCGGGCCGGCTGAGCGGTAATTCCTTTGACATGCTGTCTGGCCGCACTCACAATTCCAATATTCGAAAACTTGGTTCCATAATATAGAACTCTTTGACGAACACAAGATATGGGCGATATCCAAACACGGAAAGGCCGCGCCGGAGGCCGCCAGATTCGGCAATTGCGGCGACGCGAGGCCGCCGCAAGGATCGGAATGGACCGGGGCACCGACATCAGCCTTGCGTTCCGGCCACTCGGTGACCGTGACGTCGCACGTATTCACGGCGCTGCTCTGGACCTGCTGGAAGCGGTTGGGATGGATTCGCCAACGCCGCGGATCGTCGAGACTGCGCTGGACCACGGCTGTTCCCTCACCGAATCCGGGCGCCTGACCTTCCCCCGCGCACTCGTCGAGGACAAGCTGGCGCAGGCGGCCAAATCCTTCATCGTCCACGGCCGTGACCCGGCCCTTGACTTCGAGGCCCGCAACGGCAAGGTCAATTTCTGTACCGGCGGCGCGGCGGTGAAGATGCTCGACATGGACAGCCGCAGCTACCGGTCGAGCACGCTGCGAGACCTCTATGACCTTTCCCGGCTGTGCGACACCCTGACCAACATCCAGTGGTTCACCCGACCGATCGTCGCCACGGACATCGCGGACCTGTTCGAGCTCGACGCCAATACAATCTACGCCTGCGCGGCCGGGACCAAAAAACACATCGCAACGAGCATTACACTCGGCGAGCACGTCCAGCGTCTGTTGCCGATGCTCGATCATCTCGCCGGCGGCGACGGGCAGTTCGCCCACCGCCCATTCTGCACCGTGCACGCAACCACAGTCGTCTCGCCCATGACCTTCGCCGAGGACAGCCTCGACGTTGCCTGTGCCGCGATCGATATCGGCATGCCGGTGCATGTCCAGACCGGGCCGCAGGCCGGCGCGACGGCACCGGCGGCGCTTGCAGGTACACTGGCGCAGGTCTGCGCGGAAGGGCTCGCCTCGCTCACGATCATCAACATGCTGAAGCCCGGCCATCCCGTGGTGCTCGGCAACTGGGCCTTCGTGTCAGATCTCCGGACCGGAGCCTTCAGCGGGGGTGGTGGCGAGCAGGCGCTGCTGGGGGCGGCCTCCGGCCAGATGTCGGCCTTCTATGGCGTGCCGGGCGGCATGGGGGCCGGCATGACCGACTCCAAGCTCCCGGACAACCAGGCCGGCTTTGAAAAGGGCCTGACCATGGCTCTCGCTGCCCTGTCCGGATCCGGAATGGTCTACGAGTCCGCCGGCATGCTGGCGAGCCTTCTGGGGTGCTCGTTTGAAGCCATGATCATCGACGACGAGATGCTGTCGAGCATCCGACGCATTGCCCGCGGCATCGAGGTTACGGACGAAACGCTTTCCCTCGACGTCATTGCCGAGGTGACGGCCGGTCCCGGTCACTTTCTCGGCTCCGGGCAGACCATGGCGCTGATGGAAACCGAATATGTCTACCCGAAGCACGCCGACCGCAGCAGCCCGGACGACTGGGCCGATGACGGTGCAACCGACATCCGGGAACGCGCCGCCGAGACGGCGCGCGAAATCCTGGCGTCTCACTTTCCCGAACAGATCGATGCAACCTCTGACGCAGCGATCAGGCACGCCTATTCGATCCGGCTCGATCCGATCTGGAGGGAGGCCGGCAGATGAGCAGCGATTACAGGGCTATTGTCGTCGGCGGCGGGATTGTCGGTGCAGGCGTTCTGTACTGGCTCGCGCGGCTCGGGTGGACCGACACGCTGCTGCTTGAACGCCGGGAACTGACCTCTGGCTCGACCTGGCATGCGGCCGGCAACACCACGTTCTTCGGACACTACCCACAGATCACCAGACTGTTCGTCAATTCTGTAAAGACCTATCTGGCAGCCGAGGCAGAGAGCGGACAGTCTGTCGGGTTCCACCCCGCAGGCAGCCTGCGTCTTGCGACAACGCGCGAAGAGCTCGACTACTACCGTCGGTTGGTGCCGGTCTACGAGGAGCTTGGCGTGCCTTACCAGGTCGTCACCCCGGACGAGATCACGTCGCTTCACCCCCTGCTCGAAACCGAGGGCCTGTTCGGCGCCGCCCATACGCCGACGGACGGTCACGTCGACCCGACAGGCGCCACCCAGGCGCTCGCCCGGGCGGCACGGGCACGTGGTGCGGAGATCAGACGCTGGTGTCCGGTTACCGCCCTTGCGCCCGTGGACGATGGCTGGAGCGTGACAACCACCGATGGCCAGTTCACTGCCGATCACGTCGTTCTGGCGACAAGCTTCTGGACCCGCGAACTCGCCCAGAGCCTCGGCCTCGATCTGCCACTTTACGCCCTTGAACATCACGAGGTCGTCACGGAAGACGTGCCGGAACTGGCGAGGCTCGGCTTCGAGGTGCCGACCGTGCGCGATCCGTGGGCACCCTCCAATACACGCCAGGAAGGCAACGGGTTCCTGTGCGGGATCTACGAGTCCGATCCTAAATTCTGGGCTGTCGACGGCATTCCCCCGGATTTCACGGAAGAACTTCTGGCACCGGACTTCGACAGGCTGGAGCCGCATCTCCTGCGCGTCATGCAACGCCTGCCGGCCTTCGGATCCGCCGGTATCAAGGCGATCAACAACGGACCGATCTGTTACACACCCGACGGCCTGCCGCTGCTCGGACCGGTGACGAGCCATCCCGGCCTGTGGCTCGCGGCGGGCTTCGCCATCGGCATCGGCACCGGCGGTGGCTCGGGGGAATTCCTCGCGCGCTGGATTGTCGACGGAGAACCGGCGATTGACCTTGCGGCCGTCCACCCTTCGCGATTTGACAATGAGATGACCCGCGAGACCTGCCTCGCCGCAATCCATGAGACCTATGCCAAAGGCTATGCCCTGCCGGAATTCGCCCGAGCCGGCATAGCCTGAACACCTCCGTTCAGTGCCAGATGTCCGGCATGGTCTCCTTCTTCCGCGCCATGAAGTCCTGAAGCGCCTCGTCGATCCCGGGATCGAGCGGCGGGGCCTCGTAATCCCTGAGCATCTTCTTCCACTTGGCATTGGCGCGGATAACCGAATCCTGCTCGCCCCGGTCGCGCCAGCTCTCGAACGACTGGGTGTCGGAAAGCTCGCTTTCGTAAAACGCGGTCTGGTAATTGGCGAGCGTGTGAGAGCAGCCGAAGAAGTGATTGCCGGGAGGGACCTCGCGGAAAGCGTCCATGGCAAGCGCGTTATCGTCGAGGGCCAATCCCTGAAGGAATATGTGCAGTCCGCCGAGATAGTCGGCATCGAGCACCAGTTTTTCGTAGCTCATGGTGAGCGCTCCTTCGAGCCAGCCCGCCGCATGGAGCACGAAATTCGCCCCGCACATGACGGCAGTATTGAGCGAGTTCACCGTCTCCTGCATGGCCTGGGCATCCGGCACCTTGGAACTGGTGAAGCCGCCGCTGCAGCGGATCGGCAGGCCGACGCGGCGTGCCAGCTGGGCGGCCATGTAGGACCCGAGGGCGGGTTCAGGCGTGCCGAAAGTTGGCGAGCCAGACCGCAGGTCGACGGATGTGACGAAGTTGCCGAAGACGGCGGGGGACCCCGGACGCTCCAGCTGCCCGAGAGCACAACCCACGAGCACCTCCGCATAGGCCTGTGCGACAGCTGCTGCCATTGTCACAGGTGCGGTCGCGCCGCCGAGCACGAACGGTACGACGACCGGACACTGGTTGGCGCGAGCATAGGCACGCAACGACCCGGACATCGCCTGATCGTAGACGAGCGGCGAATTCATGTTGATGTTGCCCATGATCACGCAGTTCCGATCAACGAAATCCTCACCGAAGGCGATGCGCGCCATGGCGACGGAATCTTCGGCGCGCTCGGGCGCCGTGACCGAGCCCATGAACGGCTTGTCGGTCCAGCGCAGGTGGGCATAGACCATGTCGAGATGACGCTTGTTGGCCGGCAGATCGACAGGCTCGCAGACTGTGCCGCCGGAATGGTGCAGCCAGGGCGACATGTAGGTGAGCCTGATGATGTTCTCGAAGTCTTCGATTGAGCCGTAGCGGCGTCCGCCGTCGAGGTCGCGCACGAACGGCATGCCATAGGCTGGGGCAAACACAACGCTGTTTTCGCCGATGCGGACGGAGCGCTCCGGATTGCGGGCGTGCTGGACGAAGGCTTTTGGAGCTGTGGCCGTGACGATCTCGCGGACCATGCCCTTTTCGAAGCGCACGCGGTCGCCCTTGACCTCGGCGCCGGCGTCGCGCCAGAGCTCCAGGGCCTTTTCGTCACCTCTGAACTCGACGCCGATTTCCTGAAGGATCTCGTCGGCCTTGGCCTCGACGATCTCGAGACCCTCGTCGGCCACAAGAACATATGGCGGGATATCGCGCCGCGCACCCGCGATGATCCGGGGAGCCGCAGCCGCGCGCGATCTGCGGCGCGAACGGCGGCCCTGACGCAATGGCGCGGCCATTTCCTGAACATTCACCATCGTTCCGCCTCCAAACAGGACCGCGCATGCCGGTCCGACCGCGAAATGATGCTGAACTCATGGTCCGGGAAAAATCCCGTCCGCACTACGGTCAACACGTCCGGAATTCGCGCAAATGCGACACGCACGTGAGATATCGTGACCGGACCTGCGGCGGTCCAATCACGAAGGCTGGGCCGGCGGCAACGATTTCGTGATTGGGCTCAGGCCGTCTGCCGGCGCGGCCGGAGGGCGAGCGCCAGGCCGATGAAGATCAGCGCACCCCCGCCGATCTGGAGCGCGGACAGGCGTTCGCCGAGCACGAGTGCGGAAAGGCCGATGCCGAAGACCGGGACAAGCAGAAAGAACGGCGCGACGGTCACAGCCGAGTAGGTCACGAGCAACCGGCCCCAGATGGCAAAGACCAGCACCGTCGCCAGAACCGCGGAATAGGCGACAGCCGCCGCCACCGTCCATGACAGCCCCGTGGCCAGTAGGTCCGTGACCGAACCCTCGACCTCGAACAGGAGCGAAAGTGCGAGCATGGGCAGCGGGACCGCCAGGCTCATCCAGACCGCCACGCCCAGCATGTCTACGGGTCCGAGCGATTTGAGAAGGTTGTTGCCGGTCGCCCCGCTCAGCGCGGCGGCGATGATGAATGCGAGACCCAGCAGCGCGCCGTCCTGGGCGCGGTCGGCCGCGAGCAGAGCAAGGCCGGCAAAGGCGAGAGCGAGTGCCGCAACTTGGCGGCGGCCCAGCCGCTCTCCGAATACGGCCATCGCGATCAGGATGGTGAAGAAGGCCTGGGTGTGTACCAGAAGCGAGGCGAGACCCGCCGGCACGCCCCGGGTCATGGCGACAAACAGGAAGCCGTACTGTCCTGCGCCGAGCAGCAGGCCGACCGTGATGAGCGTCGGCCATGGCACAGCCGGGCGCGGAATCACCAGCACGAAGGCAGCCGCGCAGACAAACCGCAGGAATGCGAAGTAGATTGGCGGCGTCGCCTCCAGTGCGATCGCGGAAACCGGAAACGTCGCCGCCCAGATCAGCGCCGCCCCGACCGCCGCTGCAAAATCTCGCGGGGTCATTGTCATGTCCGCTGTCTATAGCGTTTGCGCGGCAAACCCAACCTTCACGTCGCCCTCTGCGGATCACGGGGCCGGTGCGACGACATGGATCAAACGGCGGTCACATTGACGCTGTTAGGATGCACTCAAGCGACTCAGCGACGGAGCCAACAATGTCAGATCAGAACAAGATTACCGGCCGGTGCCTGTGCGAAGCGGTCAAGGTCTCGATTACGCCCGAAACCGCGGATATCGGCATCTGCCATTGCTCGATGTGCCGCCGCTGGGGCAGCGGCCCCGCCATGGCGATCGACGCCGGCACCGACGTGGAGGTCGACGGCAAGGAACATGTGACGACATACCGGTCTTCCGAGTGGGCGGAACGCGCCTTCTGCAGCAAGTGCGGGACCAACCTCTATTACCGGATCATTGAGTCCGGCGGGCATCATGTCTGTGTGGGGATGCTGGACGACCAGTCCAAACTGGGGGTGACGAGCCAGATCTTCATCGACGAGAAGCCCGAATTCTATGACTTCGCCAACGAAACTAAGACCATGACAGGCGCAGAGGTCTTCGCCATGTTCGCCCCGCCAGAAGGCGGGCATTGAACGAAGGACATTTCCGGCAGCCTATTCCGGATCGCGCGGGATCATGCCCTGAATGAAGTTGATGTAGGGATTGTTGGTCGGCGGGTTGAACAACGGTCCCATGCTGCAGGAACTGGTGTAGTAACTGTCACCCTGCCTGTTCGCCACGACGATAAGCGGTTGTCCGATGGGATAGGGCTGCCAGCCGCATTGCGGGGCAGTGAGGCGCGACTCAATCGAAATCCACGTTGGTACTCTGCCCTTGAAGACCTTCTGAACGCGCAACGTCGCCAGCAGAATGGAAGACCCGGCGAAAACACTATCGGCTGCATCGTCCGCGCCGATCAGTTCGAGCTTGACCGCGACGCCCTCGAAAATGACGCCCGCGCGCTGGACGAATGTCGCAGGCGACCCCGGGCTGACGCAACTGCAGGCGTGTGCATCGCGACTGTTTCCAAGCACGATGACAAGAACGATCAATAGTGCTGCCGGAAGCCAAACAGGGCCCAGACGCCGGCATCTCAACCGCTCAACACTCATGACTGCGCCTCACATAACCACGGGTTGCGACCGCTGGCCTCGGCAATTGCATCTTCAAGGCTGCCCACGCGGCATTCCGATTGACGGCCTCCCGTGACCCAAGCGTCTTCCTCTTCTTGCCAGACGAGAGAGTGAAAGCCGAATGTCCCGTCATCACGTCTGAAGAAGTAGACCTTTCGCTTTCCGGATTTGCTCACGACTGTCCGCACAGTTTCCATGACGCATATTCTGAACCACAAAAGATGATAACGTAGCTTGAGAGGAGCTCACTTCGGGAACACCCAAACGGCTCGGTCATGATAGATGACATTTTCACGGCTTTCATCCGCACTTGGGGCCTGACTCTTCTGATTCTTGCCGGTTTGAGCGTCTATGCAAGTTATGTGTGCGCCCAGGAGTATCGAGGGAAGTGGTACGCCGCCCATTTTCCACTTTACCTCTTCCCCAGTCACCATCACACCGAACGCGGTCGATACTGGAGCCGGCGCTTTTGGCAAGTCTCGCCTGCTTGGGTTGTCGGTACGGCAGCGACGCTCGTTCTCGGATTCTTAACCGCCGAACGATCGCCCGGGCCGGTCCCTGATCAGGAGACACTTTGGCGCGAGCTGGAACAAAGTGAGCCCGTGCGATTCAACTGGGAGCTGATCCAGAACTCAGGGCTGCCGAGCGTGATTGCAACCTTGGCGGTTGCGTTCGCGATCATCGGACTGATCACAGCCCTCAGGGCGATCTATCAGCGGATCGTTCGACGCTAGAGCAACTGGGGAGACGATCTTGGCCGCCAATAACAACAAAAATCCTTGGTTGAACGTTGATCGGGTCCTCGACACGCCGGGTTTGGATTGGAATTCGGAATATCCATACGGTCTGAACACTCCTTCAGCGAATGTATTTCTGCTGGCATCAACACATGGCGCGATATCGAATGGTGGCCTACGCTATTCCTTTGAGGTCGAACACCCCGGGAACCCAAATTACGATTTGATCTGCGACGTCTACCGGCAGATCGGCGCACCGGTCACCGCCAGATGCATTGCGCAAGCCGCAGCGGCGTTTCCTTTCTCGGACCCCCATCTCCATGAAATTGAACGTCTGACAACGATGCACGGAAGCGAAGACGATGACACCGAATATACCGACATCGAGATTCTCTTCATGAGGCTCAATGATGAAATCTTCGATGAAGACCCGGAAGACAAGTTCCTCCAATACATGCTCGCCAATCTCGCAGATTTGCCCCCAAATCCGGAGACAGATCAACAACCCTGAAGCACGCCATACGGTGGCTGTCGCGGATCAGTGAGTGCGCTCCTCACCTCCGCCCGAAAAGGCGCTCGATATCGGCAAGCTTGAGCTCGACATAGGTGGGCCGGCCGTGGTTGCACTGGCCGGCATGGGGCGTCGCCTCCATGTCGCGCAGAAGCGCATTCATTTCCTCGACACCCAGCCTGCGGCCCGACCGCACCGAGCCATAGCACGCCATGGTCGCGCAGACATGTTCCACCCGCTCCTTGAGCGCCATGGCTTCGTCGAATTCGGCGAGGTCGTCGGCAAGATCGCGAACCAGCCCCTGAATGTCACTGCCCCCGAGCAGCGCCGGGGTTTCGCGCACGACGACTGCCCCCGGCCCGAAGGCCTCGACCACGAGCCCGAAGGACTCCAGTTCATCCGCACGGTCGACGATCCGTGCAGCTTCGGCCTCGTCCATCTCGACGACCTCGGGGATCAGCATGACCTGCCGTGCCACGCCGCTCGCCTCGATCTGCGCCTTCATGCGCTCGTACACCAGACGCTCATGGGCGGCGTGCTGGTCGACGATGACCATGCCGTCGGCGGTCTGAGCGACGATGTAGTTTTCGTGGAGCTGGGCCCGGGCGGCGCCCAGCGGGCTGTCGAGCAGTTCCGGCGGCGGGGCAACAGCGGCCACCGGTGCTGCGGCGCTGACTTCGCCGAGGCCCGGCAGCGGCGCATGATAGGCCTCTGCCGTCTCCGCAAAACCCTGCCCGCGCGGCACCGAAGGCGCCGGACGGGAATAGTCGCCCTGATAGACACGGGGCGCGCCCGAAGGCGCTGTGGCCGGAGACGCCGACGCGGTAGCGAAGGCACCCAGCGTATTCGCAGCCACAGTGGTCGAAGCCCGATGTCCGGCTTCCGCCAGCGCATTTTTCAGCGTGCTCACGATGAGGCCGCGCACGAGACCAGAATCCCGGAACCGGACTTCCGCTTTCGCCGGATGCACGTTCACGTCCACGTGGCGCGGATCGCATTCGATGAAGAGCGCCACCATGGGATAGCGATTGCGCGCCATGAAATCGGCATAGGCGCCGCGCAGCGCACCCAGCAGCAGCTTGTCATTGACCGGACGGCCGTTGACGAACAGGAACTGCATGCGTGAATTGGCCCGGTTGAGCGTCGGCAGGCCGGCAAAGCCCCGGAGCGTGACGGTGTCACGCCCCGACTCGAGCGACATGGCGTTGTCGGCGAACTCCCGGCCCATGATGTCGGCGATGCGCTCGAGCCATCCAATCTCGCCCATGCCGCGCACCGGCAACTCAAGCCCCCTGCCTTCTCCGGTCGAGAGTGCGAACGCGATCGACGGATTGGCCATGGCGATCCGGCGGACCATGTCGGTGATGGCGCCGTTTTCGGCGCGTTCTGACTTCAGGAACTTCAGGCGTGCGGGCGTCGCATAAAACAGGTCATGGACCTCGACGCGTGTGCCGCCGGACAATGCGGCGGGCCTGACGTCTTCCCGTCTGCCACCCTCGACACGGATCTCGTAACCGCTGTCGGCACCGGGCGTCCGCGAGGCGATCGATAGCCGCGCCACCGAACCGATCGACGGCAGAGCCTCGCCACGAAAGCCGAGCGTGCGGATGTCCATCAGGTCATCGTCAGGGAGTTTCGACGTCGCGTGCCGCTCGATCGCCAGCTCAAGCTCGTCGGCGGACATGCCGCACCCATCGTCGGTCACCCTGATCAGCTCGCGCCCGCCGCCGGCCGTTACGACCTCGATACGATCGGCCCCCGCATCGATGGCATTCTCGACCAGTTCCTTGACGACGCTCGCCGGGCGTTCGACCACTTCGCCTGCAGCGATGCGGTTGACGGTTCCCTCTGACAGTCTGCGTATGGTCAAAACGGCCTCCAGGCGGTGGCGTCTCTGCACCGCGTCCCGCGCACCGGCGCTACAATTGCGCCAAATATTCGCGCGCCAGCACCTTGCCCTGTTCGACGGCGGGCTGGTCGAACGGATCGACGCCCATCAGTTTACCCGCAATGATCGTCTCAAGCATGAAATGCATGAAAAGTGCGCCCATCGTGCGCTCGGTCAGTTCCGGCAGGCGCATGATGCGGACCGGGCGGCCATTGGCGGCAAGCGTCTCGGCAGTCGCACGCTGCTCGCAATCAACCAGATCGCCGATCGTGTGGCCCGCGAGATAACCCACATGGGTGTCGTTCCGATAGGCCTCGTCGATGCGCGGTCCCGTACCCGCGGCATCAAGCATCAGAATTGTGACGTACTTGTCCGCCGGGCCATCCAGGTAGAGCTGGAGCTGGCTGTGCTGATCGACCGGACCCGCGGCGGCAACCGGCGTCGTTCCCTTGCCGCCCTTGCCAAGGCTTTCGGCCCAGAGCTGCGCGAACCAGTTCGAAAACAGCCGCAGGCGATCCGCGTAGGGCATCAGAACCGTTGTCGTAATTCCGCAATTCTCGGCAAGCGCATGATGGAGTGCCGCGCCGACGGCCGGCGCAAAATCGGCAGGGCCTTCGGCGGCAGCGAGAGCATCAATCACTTCGCCGGCCCCGGCCCGGACGGCCGCCGTGTCGAGCCCCATGAGCTCGGCCGGCACCATGCCGACATTGGACAGCACGGAATAGCGCCCTCCAATGCCCGGCTCGTGTTCGAGAACGGGGATGTGGTGCTGCGCACAGAGATGCCTGAGCGCGCTGGCCTCGTCGTCTCCCGGATCGGTGATGGCAAGAAAATGATGTTCGGCGTTCCAGTCGAGACCGGAACTCTTCAGCGCGTCCAGCACGGCCAGCATCTGTATGACCGTTTCCGGTGTGCCGCCCGACTTGGAGATCACCAGAAATCCGGTGGCCTTCAGATCCAGCGTGCGCAGCAGATGCGCCATGCTGTGCGGATCAAGGTTGTCCGTGAAATGCAGCACCGGCAGCATCGCTTCGGGCGAGGCCTCGCCCCTGAAGCGCCAGCGCGCAAAACAATCGAGCGCCTGGGCACCAAGGCTCGAACCGCCCGTTCCCAGCATGACGATGTCCGTCGCGCCCCTGGCCAGCTGCTCGACAGCCCTGCGCCCGGCATCGAGATCCTCGCTCCGGTTCGGCAGGGACAGCAGCGGAATGGTGCCGTCGCGATGGGCGGCCTTGAACCAGTCGAATACCGGCCGCGCGTGCTCCACGGCGTCATCGAGAGCCTGCTGCGTCAGGCCCCCGGATCCGGCTGCCGTGTCCAGGCAAAGTTCTGTCGACTGGCTATATGGCATAGGCGACTCAGTCCGTTCGTCGCCGACGACGTTAACAAACGAGTCGCGGGACGAACAGACTGACAGCCCGCCGATTCGAGCTTATCCGCCGATTATCCGCCGTTTCCCTCGGTTTTGAGACCGACCGGCTTGCCGACGATGGTGACGATCAGGTTTTCCGGCTTGAGCAGCCTTTGTGCGACACGCTTGATATCGTCGATGGAAACCGCTTCGATCAGACCATTGCGCTTTTCGACATAGTCGATGCCCAGATCCTCGAGCAGGATGCCGAGGAGCTGGCCGGCAATCTTGACGCTGGAATCGAACCTGAGGGCATAGGAGCCGGTCAGATAGGTCTTGGCGTTGGTCAGTTCCGTTTCAGTCGGACCATCTTTCGCCATGCGTTCAAGTTCCTTGCGAATGATTTCAAGGCTCTTGGCCGCGCGGTCGTTGCGGGTGGCCGCCCCGCCCAGGAACAGGCCCGCCTGGTCGAGCGGCGAAAGGTAACTGTAGACCGAATAGCTCAGGCCACGCTTCTCGCGCACTTCGGTGGTCAGCCGCGAATTGAACCCGCCACCGCCGAGGATATAGTTCAGCACGTAGGCCGGAACGAAGTCCTTGTCCTTGCGCTTGAAGCCGGCGTGGCCAAACTGGATCACGCTCTGCGGAATGTTCATGTCGACGATTTTCTGGATCGGCCCGGAGGCGACCGTCGCCTCGGCGACATCGCCGACATTGCTCTCGGAAGGCAAAGAACCGAAGGTTTTGTCGAGCAGCTTCCCGAGCGTCTCGGCATCGATGTCACCGACGACCGAAACCTTGAGCGTCCCGGCCGAGAACAGGCGCTTCGCCATTGCGCGAAGATCGTCAGAGGTAATCGCCTTGACCGAGTCCATCGTCCCATCCGAGGGCTGGCTGTAGGGATGGTCTCCAAACGCGAGTTTCATCCAGGTTCGGGCCGCAACGGTGTTGGGATCCTGCTTCTTGCGGGCAATGCCGACAAGCAGCTGGGTCCTGATCCGGTCCACCGGCCCGGCATCGAAGCGCGGCTCGTTCAGAGCAAGCCGCAGCATTTCAAATGACGCATCGCGATTTTCCGTCAGTGTCTGGAACCGGCCCAGGAAATTGTCGCGGCTGGCGGTAAACGACATGCGCATGTTGAGATCCTGCATGCGCCGCTGGAAGGCCTGCGAGTCGAGGTCGCCGGCGCCCTCGTCGAGCAGCGCGGTGACCATGTTCACCAGACCGAGTTTTCCGCCCGGGTCCTGCGACGTTCCGCCGGCGAAGGCGAAGCGCATAGAAATGATGGGGATCGAACTATCCTCGACCAGCCAGGCCTCGATACCGCCCGGCGATTTGACATCCTGGATGTTCATCGCCGCGGCAAGGCGGGTGAAACCGACCTGAAGCGCTACGGCTAAAAACAGGACGGCAGCAATACGGGTTGCAGCATTCATGGTCATATTTGCCCGCCTCATGACTTGTTCTCGGTTGCAGCCTTGGGTTTCGGCAGCAGAATGCCGGTCACCGACTGCTCGATCCTGAGCACCTTGCGTGCCACTTCATTGACCTGCTCGAGGGTGACGGCGCGGATCCTGTCCGGCCACTCCTGCACGTCCTTCACGGTCTGGCCGGTGGTCAGCGCAACGCCGTAGATCCGTGCCAGATGGGACTGGCTGTCCTGGGCGTAGATCGCTTCGGCCACGAGCCGGTTCTTGGTGCGCTTCAGCTCTTCTTCGGTCACGCCATCCTTCAGGATGCGGGCGATAACCCGATCAATGCCCGCTTCGACGGCGGCAACCGGCTTGCCGTTTGCAGCTACGCCATAAATACCGAAGCGGCCGCTGTCGAGGCCGTCTCCTGCATAGAAGCCCCCGACGGCGGCGGCGACCTTTTCCTTGACCACCAGGGTTTCATAAAGCCGGCTGGTGGTGCCGCCGCCGAGAATGTCGCTCAGGATGTCCAGAGCCTCGGCCTCACCCGGTTTCGCGGTGGCATAACTGACGGTGAGATAGGAGCGCTGCATGACCTCGCCGGTCGCTCTCGGATCTTTCAGAGTCACACGGATCGCCGCTTCGTGACTCGGTTCCTGGGTCCTCACGCGCTTTCCCGGTTCAGCCCGGCGCGGGATGACACCGTAAAACTTTTCGGCGAGTGCCTTCACTTCATCCGCGGTGACATCGCCGGCGACAATGAGGATGGCATTGTTCGGCGTGTAGAAGCGCTCGTAGAATTCAAGCGCATCGGCCCTGTTCAAGGCCTTGATCTCGTGCGGCCAGCCGATCACCGGGTTGCCGTAGGGGTGAGCCAGATAGAAGGCCGCATTCATCTGTTCACGCAACCGGGCCTGCGGATTGTTCTCCGTGCGCGAACGACGCTCCTCAAGAACGACGTCGCGTTCGGGATCCACTTCTTTGTCCGTCAGCACCAGGTTGGTCATCCGGTCGGCCTCGAGTTCCATGACAAGCGGCAGCCTGTCCTTGGCGACGCGCTGGAAATACCCGGTGTAGTCAAGCGACGTAAACGCGTTGTCCCTTCCGCCGTTGCGGGCGACAATCTTGGAGAATTCGCCCGGCGGGACCGTTTTCGTGCCCTTGAACATCAGGTGCTCAAGGAAATGCGCGATGCCCGACTTGCCGGGTCCCTCGTCCGCACCGCCAACCCGATACCAGACCATATGAGTGACGACAGGCGCGCGGGTGTCCGGAATCACGACCACCTTCATGCCGTTGCCAAGCTCGAAATCGGTAACCTTGGGTCCGATGGCCAGTGCCGGCGAACTCTGCAGGACGGCGGCGGAAATAAGCGTCGCGACGGCGACACCAAGACTGCCAAAGGTACGGCGGACGGCCAGGCGACCGCGGGTAAAGGCGAATCTCATTGCGGCAGGCTCTCCCAATGCTGATGGAACCGGGGCGTCGAAAGGCGCGACGCGGCGCAAGGACGGAATAAACTGTCCTTGAAGGTAGGGTGATCCTACACCGGCTCAAGCCGGCGCGGGCTTAAAGTTTTGTAATTTTACGGTGAAGTGCATGCGGCCGGACCCCGACCGCTTTTGCCGCTCCGGTCAGTCCCAGATGACGCCCAGCAGGTTCTTCCAGGTCCCGTAATTCGGGTTCTTGGCCTTTTCGCGGGCTATCTTGATCTGCCGCGCTTCTTCCTGAATCTGCTTTGCTGTCTTCGGCGTTCCGTCCGGGTTCGTCTTGGAGATACCGTACGGATTCGAATTGTCCTGACCGGTATTGGCCGTCTGACCGTTCGCGCCGGCCTGAGGCGTTGCACCGCCCGGCGTCGGTGACGGGACCGGCGACGGAGCCGTCTGCAGGCTCGCTGTCTGGGTCGCCGCGGCCGTGGCTGGTGTCGGCGTCGGCGCTTCCACCGGCTCTACGCGCTCGACCGGCGGCCGAAGCGCATAATCAGGCGGCATCGCCAGCGGCTGGCTGGTCGAAACCTGAGTCTCGTCAGGCGCTGACTTGGACAGACCCACGGCTTCCTTGAAGCCGTCGGTCGAGCACGCGGCAAGCGGCAGGGCCACGACCACGAGGGCGCCAAGGGGAACTACTCTGCTGAACACTTTCATTGCTCTCCCTGCCCGCACGACTTTGCCCCGGACCAGCGCTTTCCCCAACCTAGCGCCTCCGGACAGCTAACGAATCAATCATCCCGCCATTTTATGGCGAAATGTGGACTGCAAGTCGTTGAAAACGGGCATTATTCTGCAGTCTGTTTTGTCCCTATAAGAGAGTCATACAACAGCAATGCGACACCGGCAACAATCGCAACGTCAGCGAGGTTAAAAACGTACCAGTGGAAACCCCAGGCGTGGAAACTGAAAAAGTCGGCAACCGCGCCGTGAACGATACGGTCGAGCGCATTTCCGAGCGCGCCACCGATCACCAGACCGACCGCAACCGCGACCAGCGCCTGCGTCGCCCGCGTGAGCCAGACCAGCAGCACCACGACAATGACAAGTTTCACGGCCAGAAGCACAAGCTGTCCGGCCGTGGAATCCTGCGGAAAAAGGCCATAACTGATGCCTTTGTTCCAGAGTAGGACCAGATCCAGGAACGGCGTTACCGTAACGAGCCCCCGCTCGGCGATGTTGAATACCTCAAGCATCCACCATTTGTGACCCTGGTCGATCAGGAACGCGATTGCCGCAACGATGAGCCCGAGCCTGGTATATGATTGCCGGCCGGTCACGCTGCGCTCGGGTGTGGCATCCGCCATCAGGCCGACTGCGCGTCGTACTGTCGCACGGCCTCGGCGTCGCGGGGCGTCAGGTCCGGATAATCCGAATCACTGCCGACGTCCGGCGAAATCTTCCAAGACCGCCGGCACTTGCTGCCCTCGGCAAGTCCGGGAACCACGGCAACGCCCTCGACATCTTCGAGCGCGAATGCCCCCGAGGGCGCGTCGCCCTCGACAAGGCTTGCCTGGCTGGTGATCGCGATTTCGGCAAGATCGATGCCGTTCATCGCCTCGATATAGCCGGGCTTCGTCACATAGACCGCCGGGGCCGCCTCCAGGCTCGACCCGATGCGCTTTTCCCTGCGCTCGACCTCGAGCGCACCGGTCACGACGCGGCGCAACTGGCGCACCTGGCGCCACTTTTCCGCCAGCGCATCGTCGCGCCAGTCCGCCGGCACATCAGGGAACTGGCGCAGATGCACCGAGCCCTTGTCGTCCGGATTCCGTGCAAGCCACACCTCTTCCATGGTGAAGCAAAGCATCGGTGCAAGCCATGCCGTGAGCGACTGGAACAGGGTGTCGAGGACGGTCCGGCAGGATCGCCGCACGAGACTGTCCGCCGGATCGCAATAGAGCGCGTCCTTGCGGATATCGAAGTAGAACGCCGACAGATCGATCGTCGCGAAATTGAAAAGCCGTGAGAAAATGCGTCTGAAGTCAAAATCGTCGTAGCCCGACCGGACCACCCGGTCCAGTTCCGCAATCTGGTGCAGCATGTAGCGTTCCAGTTCCGGCATCTCCGCCGGAGCGACCCGCTCCGCGTCCGAGAAGCCGTGCAGATTGCCGAGCAGAAAGCGCATGGTATTGCGCAGCTTCCGGTAGGCATCGACATTGCTCTTCAGAATTTCGGGGCCGATGCTGATCTCTTCCGTGTAATCGGAACTCATGACCCAGAGCCGGAGGATGTCGGCACCCTGCTGGTCCATAACCTTCTGAGGTGCCACCGCGTTGCCTTCCGACTTGGACATCTTGCGGCCGTCCTCGTTTACGAAGAAGCCATGCGTGACGACCGCGTCATAGGGCGCACGTCCGCGCGTGCCGCAGGATTCGAGCAGAGACGAATGGAACCAGCCGCGATGCTGGTCGCTGCCCTCGAGATAAACGGAGGCCGGCCACTTCAGATCCTCGCGTTCTTCGAGGCAGAAGGCATGAGTCGACCCGGAATCGAACCAGACGTCCAGAATGTCGCGCACCTGCTCCCATTCGTTCGCAGCGAACTCGTTGCCGAGAAAACGCTCCGCGGCGCCGTCAGCGAACCAGGCATCCGCGCCTTCGGCCTCGAATGCCTCGATGATGCGTGCATTGACGGCGTCGTCGACCAGAACCTGGCCGGACTGCTTGTTGACAAACACGCAGATCGGCACGCCCCACGCACGCTGGCGGGAGATCACCCAGTCAGGCCGCTGCTCGATCATGGAGCGCAGCCTGCGCTGACCGGACGGCGGTACGAAGCGGGTCTCGTCGATCGCCTTCAGTGCCTTTGAACGCAGGCCGGAGTCGCCCTGATCGTCGCCCATGCCGATGAACCACTGCGGCGTGTTGCGGAAGATGATCGGCTTCTTCGAGCGCCAGGAATGCGGATACTGGTGGGTCAGCCGGCCCCGCGCGACCAGGGCGCCCGCGTCGACCAGCGCGTCAATAACGGCCTGATTGGCGTCACCCTTCTTGCCCTCGGACGTGATGACACTCTTGCCCTCGAAACCGGGCGCTTCGGGTGTGAAGACGCCGTCCGCATTCACCGTGAAGGGAATGGCATGATCGATGCCTGCGGACTTCAGAGCGGCCTCGTTCGCCGTCCATATCTCGAAGTCGTCCGAGCCGTGGCCCGGCGCGGTGTGCACGAAGCCGGTGCCCGCGTCGTCCGTGACATGGTCGCCGTCGAACAGCGGGACCTGGAAATCATACCCGCGCCCGCGCCACGGATGGGCGCACAGCCTGATGGTCGACGGGTCGACATCGGCCCGGCGCTCGTAGGATTCCACGCGCGCGGCGTTCATGACTTCGGCCGCAAGCGCATCGGCGATGACGAGCTTGTCGCCGACAAATGCCCAATTGTCATCAGCCGAGGCCGTGACCTCATAAAGTCCGTAATCGATCTTCGGCGAATAGCAGATCGCGCGGTTGCCCGGGATGGTCCAAGGCGTGGTGGTCCAGATCACGACGCTTGCGCCATCAAGGTCGACCGGCCCTTCCGTGATGGGGAATTTCACCCAGATCGTGTCCGAAACGTAATCGTGATACTCGATCTCGGCCTCGGCCAGGGCGGTCTTTTCGACCACCGACCACATGACCGGCTTGGAACCGCGGTAAAGCTGCCCGGTTTCGGCAAACTTCAGAAGCTCGCGCGCAATCACCGCCTCGGCGTGGAAACCCATGGTCGTATAGGGGTTCTCCCAGTCGCCGATAACGCCCAGACGCTTGAACTCCTCGCGCTGAACGTTGATCCAGTGGTCGGCGAAATCCCGGCATTCCTTGCGGAAGTCGTTGATCGGAACCTCGTCCTTGTTCTTGCCTGCGTCGCGGTACTTCTCCTCGATCTTCCATTCGATCGGCAGACCGTGACAGTCCCAGCCGGGTACATAGTTGGAGTCCTTGCCCATCATCTGCTGGGAGCGGGTGATGACATCCTTCAGAATCTTGTTGAGCGCATGGCCGAGGTGGAGGTGGCCATTGGCATAGGGCGGGCCGTCGTGCAGCACGAACTTCTCGCGGCCGGCAGCGTCGTCACGCATCTTCCGGTAGAGATCCAGCCCTTCCCAGCGCTGCAGGATTTCCGGCTCGCGCTTCGGCAAGCCGGCGCGCATCGGGAATTCGGTCTGCGGCAGGAACAGGGTTTCGCGATAATCGCGCCCGTTCAGGTCTTTGGTGTCGTCGGTCATTTCACTGTCCGCGATTGGAATCAGATTCTGGTGTTTCCGGTGTCAGAATTTGGCGTCTTCTAGCAAGCTTGACGGCAACAATCCACCGCAGATCGGTGCCCGGGCTATCCACGCCCCGGGAGACGTTCAGACCGCCCGGTCAAAGCGGCGTCCGAGAGGGAATTCCGTCATCGGATCGCCGCTGGCCGCGAGCTCGTCGTGAATCGCTCTCGCCCGTTCGCTGTCGGCACCGATCTGCTGCGTCAGTTCCTCGATGCCGGAGAATTTCTGCTCAGGTCTCAGGAATTCGATGAATTCGACGATCAGGCGGCGTCCGTAGATGTCCTGCTCGAAATCGAACAGATGAATCTCGAGCATGGTGTCGGCCTTGTCGAAGGTGGGCCTGCGGCCGATATTGGCAACGCCCCGCCAGATCTCACCCGGCCCGCCGCCTTCCGGCCGGACACGAACGGCATAGACACCGAACATCGGCGCCGCATCGTCCTCAAGGGCTATGTTGGCAGTCGGGAAGCCGATCGTCCGGCCACGCCTGTCACCTTCGATAACCTCACCCTGCACCGTCCACCAGTAGCCCAGCAGATCGGCCGCTTCGCGCGGGCGCCCTTCCCTGAGGCACTGACGTATCAGCGTGGAAGAAAACACCGTCGATCCGTCGCCACCCGCAGTCGCCGGCTCGGCCACGGTAACCCCGAAGCCGTGTTCGCCTGCCATGGACTGCAGAAGTTCGGCATTGCCGCGCCGGCCCTGGCCGAAGTGAAAATTGTAGCCGATGACGACATGTGCGACGCCGAGATCGTTCAGCAGGATGTCTGTGACGAATTTCTCTGCCGGGAGCTGGGACAAAGCCATGTCGAAATCCATCACAACCAGACAGTCCAGGCCAAGCGCTTCCATGAGCGCCGCGCGCACCTCGAAGCCGGTGAGTTTGAAGAGCGGACGTTCAGGCTGGAAGAAGGCCCTGGGATGGGGGTCGAAGACCATGGCTGCTGACGGCCCTCTCAGGTAAGCCGCCGCCTGGTCTGCCAGATGCAGAACGGACTGATGTCCGCGGTGTACGCCGTCGAAATTGCCAATGGCGATCGCGGCACCCTGGCAGGCACTCGATCCGTTCGATCCGTTGCGTAGAATCTGCATGGCATTCTCTCCGGCGCGCCGGCATTCAGAGGTGACAAAGCACGCCCTCTTAATGTGCGCAAGGACGGCTTGTCGCCGCTGACAAATAGAGCGACGAGCGGCTCCGCGCAATTGTCCTTTTTCGGCATCCGGCCCGTTAACCGTATATTTAGCCGCGTCGACTATTGTCTCCCCGATCATTGATGGCCTTGATTAGGCGACAGGAGTTCGATCGCCGGGGCTGTCTAGTAGTTAGTTCCTGTCATCCGCACAGGCGGTTGGCAGATTGGGAGATACTGGGGGAACCTTCAGATGGCACTCGACATGTCCATGCCGGTCCTTGTGGTCGACGACTACAAGACCATGGTTCGAATTATCACTAACCTTCTCCGCCAGCTCGGCTTTTCGGATATCGACGAAGCCAACGACGGCTCCGAAGCCTTGGACAAGCTGCGCGATCGCAAGTATGGCCTGGTTATTTCGGACTGGAACATGGAGCCGATGACCGGCTACGACCTGCTTCAGCAGGTTCGCCAGGACGAAAACCTGGGGCAGCTGCCGTTCATCATGGTGACTGCGGAAGCAAAGACGGAAAACGTCATTGCTGCGAAGAAGGCCGGTGCAAGCAACTACATCGTCAAGCCGTTCAACGCGGCGACGCTGCAGAGCAAGATCGAAGCCGTCTTCACCGCCTGACCTCTCGGTCAATTCACGTTCAATCGACGCCGCGCCGCCTTCGGGCGGACGGCGGCCGCATTACTGCGCGCGGGGGCGCAGACCATGACGAACCAACTGAGTTCCGACCGCATCGATGAAATTGTCGATTGCATCAGCCAGGAACGCGACGGCGATATTTCGCTTACCGAACTGCTTGGATTGACGAAGGTGATGATCGAATCCCTTCAGTCAATGATCGAGGAGCGGGATGGCGAACTCGGCGGCGAGGTCTCGGCGATCGCGGTTCATATTGAACGCACGCAGACCGAACTGGACGCACTCAAGCCTGACAATCTCACCATTGAAACCATTCCCGGCGCGGACGACGACCTGAAGGAAGTCGTAGGCGCGACGGAACAGGCGACGCAGACGATCCTGGAGTCAGCCGAACGCATCATGGCGGCCGGAGACTCAGACACCGAGAGCTACCGGCAGATCGTGGATGAGGCGGTCGTCAACATTTTCGAGGCCTGCTGCTTTCAGGACATCACCGGTCAAAGGATCACCCGCGTACTGGAAACGCTGACCTATATCAGCAGGCACCTGGCCTATGTGACGGGCGTGCTGAGCGGCGGCGAACGCCAGACGGTGGATATGGAAATGCCGGAGAAGTGCAGCCTGCTGCACGGTCCGCAGTCCAGCGACACGGCAATCTCTCAGGACGCTGCCGACGACCTTTTCGGGACACCGGACAATAACGTGGTTCCGCTCAAATCCTGAGTTCCAGGACTTTAATAACAACAACCAGAGCAACCAGACTGGGCGGGAGCAATCCCGCCCTTTTTTCTTTGAACGTGAGGGCGGCGCAACGCTACCAGCGCAACCGGGTCTGGGTTCCGACCAGCTTGAGATCCGGGAGATCCTTGAGAACGCCGGCAATGAAACGGTCCAGGGCCTCAGGCTCGGGCGTGTCGAGAGCGCTGCCCATTTCCAATCCGTGAATTCCGCCGGTGATGAAGAGCGTGTCGAGGCTAGAACCAGCCGCGCCCGCGATATCGGTCGGCACCCCGTCGCCGATCGCCACGACCTCACCGCGTTCCGGCCGCCGGCCCAAATGCTCTTCGACCCGGTCAAGTGCCAAGTCGTAGATCGGCGCAAACGGCTTGCCGGCCGTCAAGACCGTACCGCCCATTTCGCTGTAGCGCTCAGCGACAGCGCCGGCACAGAAGATCAGCGTTTCGCCACGATGCACCACCCGGTCGGGATTGGCGCAAAACATGTCGAGGCCGCGGTCCTTCATCCTGCCCAGCAGTTCATTGTAGTCGTCCGGCGTTTCGGCCTCATCGTCAAACAGGCCGGAGCAGAGCACGCACTCGGCGTCGTCGAATTCGACCAGTTTCAGATCGAGCCCGTCCACGATCGGACGATCGCGTTCCGGTCCCAGGTGAAAGACGCGCGCACCCGGACGTGCGCGCAGCAAGGTGCGGATTGTGTCGCCGGACGTGACGACAGCATCGTAACAGTCCGTGGGAGTACCGATCTCGGCCAACTGTATCCGCACCCCGTCGGAGGGGCGCGGCGAGTTGGTGATCAGGACAACAATGCCGCCGGCGCGGCGATACTCCGTGAGCGCAGCGATGGCGTCCGGGAAGACAGTCATTCCGTTGTGAACGACGCCCCAGACGTCGCACAGAACCGCGGGATACCGGCGAAGCAGGTCTGCCGAATGCTGAATCGGTTGCATGGGGAGTCCGGATGTTTGCTGGCACAGAAGATCGAACGAGAGCGTTGGCCTAACGCGTCAGGCCGCGGAGGTCAACCGACCAGCCGAGGCCCGTGTTCGTCTTAGTGTCGCTCCGGGCTGTGGTCAGCCGGTGCCGGTCATGCGCAGCGGTACGGATTCGAGGATGTCGCCACGAACCGGCCTGGGCGTCGAGAACAGATAGCCCTGGCCGAACTTCACGTCGTAATCGAGCAGATCAACCACCGTATGTTCCTGCTCGATCTTCTCCACGATCAGTTCGATGCCGAAGCGGCCAAGCAGTCTGCTCAGGTCCGCACCATGGATCTGTGCACGGGCCTCGACACTGCGGTTGAGCAGCAGATCGCAATCGACCTTCACGAATGCAAAGCCGAGCCTCGCAAGGGCTTCGGCGGAAAAGTCCAGACGGGCCACGCGGTCCATCGAGAACGTGAAGCCGAGTTCACGCAGCGCCCCGAGGCTCTCATGCTCAAGCGGCCCGAACGAGTCGACCATGGCCTGGGAAAACTCGAAGTGAAGCGCCGCGGAAAGCTCCCGGTTGTGCTGAAGATATTCGATCACCTGCGGGAAGAATTCGGAGTCCAGCAGGGAATGCGGTGAGATGTTGCAGAAGACACCGATTTCCCGGTGGCGTTCCACCATCCGCTTGACCACCTGGATGCAGCGGAACAGAAGCAGATTGTCGATTGCAGGGATGATGCCCGCGTCCGCGGCAACCCGTAGGTAGTCGGACGGCAGTAGCACTTCTCCGTCTTCACTCCGGAGTCTCGAGAGCCCTTCATAGTACCGGGTCTTGCGCTGGGGCAGTGTCACGATCGGCTGCAGATAGAGATCGATCCGGTTGTCGTCGAGCGACTGCCGGACGGCTGCCAGAAGTGCCGCATCCTCACGTTCGTCGTATATCGGCTCTTCAAACACCGGATCCGCATAAGGTGCGGCTTCGACCGGATCCGGCACAACCGACAGTTTCGGCATCCTGGACCGGCGAACGGCCTCGATGGGATCTTCTTCCATCTGCCTGTACTCTTCGGGCAGATCGTCGAGATAGGCAATTTCCCGCGCCGGTCGGCTGTCCAGTTCGTCGTCCATCCGGTCGTAGGCAGACGCTTCGGCGCCTGTCCTGTTATCCGCAAGCTGCTGCACCAGGGATTCCAGAACGCGCATCTGGCTCACCAGTTCCTCATTGCGGATTCCGGCATCGTTAATCTGGTTGTCCTCGCAAATCTTCAGACGACTATCGATGGTTTCGGTCTCACGGCGCACGGAATTGAGCGAATAAGACATCTCCGCAAGATCGTCGCGCAGGCCGCCGGGATCGAATTCCGGCTGCCGGTCCCTTGCGTACAGGCTGGCAATCTGCGCTGCGCCGAGCATGATGCATACGATTGTCAATCCGGCGTCCACTTTGGAGAAGCCCGCGAACCGGTACAGCATCAGACCCAGCAGGCAGAGTCCGAGCGCCGCGCCACCAGCGATCGCAATGTTGACATATCTGGTCATATCGATTGACCCCCAAATTCCTTCATCTTCACCCACGCGATGAATCGCCCTGCGCAGGTAAACCTTTCGATTGGCTAAACCTCATCGCAAGACGTTGAGAATTCGTTAACCATGGTTAATCAATCCCCTACACGACCAGACAAACCAAACCATCACCGACTCAACTAAAACGCGAATCGCTCCCACGAATCACTATCTTTGATTGATTCACCTCTCGGGGACAAGCATTACTGCCAATTTCACGGCGAACGGAATCAAGAAATTCTCGATTTGGGCCGGATGATAAGCCTTTCTTTACCGAGACCGGGCATTGTCTATGCGAAACGAAACCGCGCCGGACCAGACGAACCGGTCCACCACAGAATGAGGGTTGCCGCGTGAAAGCCAGTTCGGAACCAACCGAACAACCGTCGGTCATCTGGCTGCTGGGAAGCGAAGACAGCGACGCCAGACGCATCACCGCCACACTTACTCAAGGTAGCGCAGACACTTGTCTCGTTCGACAGACAAGTGTCGAAAAGCTGGACGTCTGTGCTGAAGCTGACGACAGTGTCGTCATTCTCGACCTCGACGGACTAACCGGCAGCGTCGGCGAGTCCGTCCACAGGGTCGTTGCGGCGGCACGGGCCCCGGTCATCGCCATCAGCGGCAGGGGATCGCTCGCCACGGCCGTCGACGCCATGAAGGGCGGGGCCGAGGATTTTCTCGCAAAGCCCTATTCGGGCTCGCGACTTCGCGAAGCTGTCGGAACAGCGGTCATCGCGGCCAGAACGCGGCCCGTGGCACCCCCGGACCTGGAGGCAGATCCGCAGCAGCGGCGCCGGAGTTTCCAGGATTTCATCGGCAATTCATCTGCGATGCAGAAGGTCTATCAGACCATACGCAACATCGCGCGATCGTCGGCCAGCGTCTTCATCCAGGGCGAAAGCGGAACGGGAAAGGAACTGTGCGCCGACGCGCTTCACCGCCTCAGTGCCAGGTCCGACGGACCAATGGTCTCAATCAACTGTTCGGCCATTCCCCGCGACCTGATGGAAAGCGAGATCTTCGGGCACGAAGCGGGTGCCTTTACAGGAGCGACGAGCTCCCGACCGGGCGCAGCGATAGAGGCCGACGGAGGAACACTCTTCCTCGACGAGATCTGTGAAATGGATCTTGCCCTGCAATCCAAGTTGCTGCGTTTCATCCAGACCGGTTCTGTCCGCAAGGTCGGCGGCCACACCGAGCGCAAGGTCGATGTGCGGTTTGTCTGCGCGACGAACCGCGACCCGATGGCTGCGGTGAAGGCCGGCACCTTCCGGTCCGATCTGTTCTATCGACTGCATGTGCTTCCGATCGAATTACCTCCGCTCAGGCAACGTGACGACGACGCCGTTGTAATCGCCGAAAATGTCATCGCGGAAATCGCCCAGGAAGAGTTTAGCGATTTCCGGCGGTTCGATGACGCAGCCAAGGCGTTGATCCGGAGCCACCGCTGGCCCGGCAACGTGCGCGAGCTACTCAACGTGATCCGGAACATCGTGGTTATGAACCGCGGAGAAACGGTCAGCGAGGAGATGCTCGCACTGGCCCTTGCCCACGGCAGCCGCGATGTTTCATGGCAACCGGTCGAGTACACCGACAACGTGATGCCGTTTCCGTCCCCTGCCGCGAGTGTCAGCACCCCGGCCTCCGGTTCGGGTGACCGATCCACGTTGCGCCCCCTGTGGCAGCACGAGCGCGACATCATCGAAAACGCCATCAGGGCGTGCGGCGGCAACGTCTCGCAAGCCGCCGCTCATCTCGGCATCAACGCCTCCACGATCTACCGCAAGCGGCAGGGCTGGTCGTCGGGCGCCGCCTGACGTTAACCATACCGGCACAATCCATCCGGAACCGCACCTTCCTGCGGTAGAACCCGAGTCGCGGTTATTGACAAATCCCCGGAAAGATTCTATTTCCCCGTTCAGTTGTTAGCACTCACTCATACAGAGTGCTAATAATCGCTCTAACCCCATGAAATATAATAACTTTATGACGGACGAGCGAATAACTATTCCAACCCAAGTTCTGTACTAGGAGAAGTCAGACATGAAATTCCGTCCTCTCCACGACCGTGTGCTCGTGCGCCGCGTCGAAGAAGACACGAAGACTGCCGGCGGCATCATCATCCCCGACACCGCCCAGGAAAAGCCCTCGCAGGGCGAAATCATCTCGGTCGGCCCGGGCGCCCGCGCCGAAAGCGGTGCGATCCAGGAACTGGACGTCAAAAAAGGTGACAAGGTCCTGTTCGGCAAGTGGTCCGGCACCGAGGTCAAGATCGACGGCGAAGACCTGTTGATCATGAAAGAGTCCGACATCATGGGTGTGGTCGAAGCCTGATTGCCGGCCCCGCAACCGCTGCGGGGCGTGCATGAACCTGACCAAAACAGTCCCCGACCCGCGACAGTTTTCTGCGGGAACAATAGAGGTTTGAAGAAACATGGCTAAGGAAGTCAAATTCAGTGCCGACGCCCGTGAGCGCATGCTCAAGGGTGTCGACGTTCTGGCAAATGCCGTCAAGGTGACGCTCGGCCCGAAAGGCCGCAACGTCGTTCTCGACAAGTCGTTCGGCGCACCGCGCACCACCAAGGACGGCGTCACGGTCGCCAAGGAAATCGAGCTTGAGGACAAGTTCGAGAACATGGGCGCCCAGATGGTCCGCGAAGTCGCTTCGAAGACCAACGACATTGCTGGCGACGGCACGACCACTGCCACGGTTCTGGCTCAGGCGATCGTTCGCGAAGGCGCCAAGGCAGTTGCCGCAGGCATGAACCCGATGGATCTGCGCCGCGGTGTGGAAATGGCCGTTGCGTCTGCAGTGGCCGACCTGGAGAAGCGCTCCAAGAAGGTCAAGTCGAACGAGGAAGTTGCCCAGGTCGGCACGATCTCGGCGAACGGTGAAGCCGGCATCGGCGAAATGATTGCAGACGCCATGCAGCGCGTCGGCAACGAAGGCGTCATCACGGTTGAGGAAGCAAAGAGCCTCGACAGCGAACTCGACGTCGTCGAAGGCATGCAGTTCGACCGCGGCTACCTGTCGCCGTACTTCATCACCAATGCAGACAAGATGGTCGCCGAACTCGACGATCCCTTCATTCTCCTGCACGAGAAGAAGCTGTCGAACCTGCAGGCCATGCTGCCGATCCTCGAGTCGGTCGTTCAGTCCGGCAAGCCGCTGCTGATCATCGCAGAGGACGTGGAAGGCGAGGCTCTGGCCACGCTGGTCGTCAACAAGCTGCGCGGCGGCCTCAAGATTGCTGCTGTCAAAGCACCGGGCTTCGGCGACCGCCGCAAGGCCATGCTCGAGGACATCGCGATCCTGACCGGTGGTCAGGTCATCTCTGAAGACCTCGGCATCAAGCTTGAGAACGTCTCGGTCGAAATGCTGGGCACCGCCAAGAAGGTCCGCATCAGCAAGGACGACACCACGATCGTCGACGGCGCCGGCAAGAAGAACGACATCCAGGGCCGCGTCGGCCAGATCCGTGCGCAGATCGAGGAAACCACCTCGGACTACGACCGTGAGAAGCTGCAGGAGCGCCTGGCCAAGCTCGCCGGCGGTGTTGCTGTGATCAAGGTCGGCGGCGCCACGGAAGTCGAAGTGAAGGAGCGCAAGGACCGCGTCGATGACGCGCTCAATGCAACCCGTGCTGCTGTTGAAGAGGGCATCGTCCCGGGTGGCGGTGCCGCCCTGCTTCGTGCCCAGAAGGCGATTGCCAAGCTCGACAGCGAGAACGCCGACATCAAGGCCGGCATCAAAATCGTGCACCGCGCGCTTGAAGCCCCGATCCGCCAGATCGCCGAAAACTCCGGCGTTGAAGGTTCGATCGTCGTCGGCAAGGTTCTGGAGAAGAGCGGCTCGTTCGGCTTCGACGCCCAGAACGAGACCTATGTCGACCTGGTTGCCAGCGGCATCATCGACCCGACCAAGGTTGTCCGCACCGCACTGCAGGACGCAGCCTCGGTTGCCGGCATCCTGATCACGACGGAAGCCATGGTCGCCGACAAGCCGGAGCCGAAAGGCGCAGCACCGGCCGCCGGCGGCATGCCCGACATGGGCGGCATGGGCGGCATGATGTAATCCGCGCCCTGAGCTGACCAAAGACAGAGGGCCGTTCCTTCGGGAGCGGCCCTTTTTCATGCGCGGCGCTACCGGAGCGAGCAGCCCTGTTTCCCGCGCCGCAGGCAGTCCAGGTTCGCAGCGAACACGTCGCCCTGGACCCTGACGAAGCCCAGCAGATCACCGGTCCGGCCGTAGGTGCTCTCCATGCGCCGGATGTCATCCTTGTTGCCCTCGCGCCAATAACCGACGGCGAGCTGGCGTGCCAGCGGTTTCAGTCTGGGCAGTGTGTTGTAGTCCGCGCCCGGAGGTCCGTCGCGTCCCGGCAGCATGCGCCGCTCGCCGAGATATCCCGCAAAGCTGTAGAAGGCGTCACTGTGGGGCAGGAATTCGAGCGCATAGTCCTGTTCGCGGACAGGGTCGGTAATGTCTTCCCCGCCGAAGGTCGGCGCCTCGGCCGCGCCGAGCATGTAGCGCAGGGCCTGCACCTCAATGAACCGGACTGCCCGATGCGCGCGGCGACCGGGCGCATGGGGGTAAAGTTCGTTGGACCGGATCGCAACGTCTACCTCGGGCCGCCCGTCGGCCGGCAGATCCAGGGCCTCGCCGAACAGATAGCTCCTTACGTAATTGTGCTGCTGGAGCATCAGCGCCACCGGCTCGTCGGCCCGGTCAAGAAGCAAATACACGGCCGTGTAATGATCAAGCTGATGCCAGTCGCGCGGATTGGCCGCCAGCCCGACGAGACCGGCCTGCCACCAGGACAGCCCGGCCAGGACGCCCGAATTGCGGAACACCGCGTGATAGGTGAGCACGGTCATGGGCTCACTGCGGCCTCCGCCCATCGGAAGCGCGATGCGATCCACCCTGCCGAACACAACCGGCTGCTCGGACCTGACCGTTGACGGGATGTGGGTGAACACCGCTTGGATATCGTTTCGGTAACGGTTGAGAATGTCGCGTGTGACGTTCTCCGAGACCAGTTCGCCCTTGCCGTCGACCAGCGTGCCCTGGGCGATGTAGTCGTCGTAGAAGCTGATCAGGCCGGCATGTTCTGCCGGCAGATGGAACCGCGGTCGATGACGCCTGAGCAGCACCTGTTCGGCCGGACTCGCAGCCATGTCCGACCGGGGGTTGGCGGCAAAAAATTCCGCGAACCCGGGATATTGCGAGAAGTTGCCGTCGGCAAATGCCTTGCTCTGCACGCCGAAACCGGCGGCCAGCACTGCCAATACCGCAATTGCCGCGAATGATCGGAAAGTCACGAAACACCCGGTCAGACTGGTCGTTCCCTCACCGGTCAGTCTTCAACAGGAGATGCCTCAACGCAAGCGGCGGATCAGCCGAGCACGGCGCTCAGCCGTTCTGCGATCATGGCCTTGGCGGCGCGGGCCTCTTCCGGCCAGGGTGCCGCGACCGACGCGGCCAGGTTGGCCTCGCTCCTGAGGATCATGCCGTCGCTCAGGATCTTGAGATTGTTCGCCTTCAGCGTCGACCCGGTGCTGGTGATGTCGACTATCACTTCAGCGGTGCCGGCGGCGGGTGCGCCTTCCGTCGCGCCGAGACTCTCGACGATGCGGTAGTCCGACACCCCCATGCGGGCGAAGAATGCGCGGGTCGTGTTAATGTATTTCGTGGCGACCCTGATGCGTCGACCGTGCCGGGCATGGAACACGCTTGCCACATCCTCCAGATCCGCCATCGTGTCGACGTCGAGCCACGCTTCCGGCACCGCCACCACGACGTCGGCGTGGCCGAAGCCGAGCGCGTGCAGAAACTCGACGCGGGCCTCAGTGTCTGGAATTGTCTCGCGCAGCAGGTCTTCGCCCGTCACGCCCAGGTGGACCGCACCCTGCCTGATGTTGTGCGAAATCTCCGAGGCCGACAGGAACGCCACCTCGATCCCGTCGACATCAGCCACCCGTCCCCGATAGCCACGCTCGTGTCCGGTCTTTTCGATCCGCAGTCCGGCTTCGGAAAAAATCTCGATGGTCTTCTCCATCAGCCGTCCCTTGCTGGGGACGGCGAGGATCAGCGTATCCCGGGCGCTCATCGTGCCGTTCCCCGTGCAGCGGCGAGCAGACGCTCGGAATGAATGGCAAGACCGACAGCCGGCACCGGCTGGTTGGCACCGAGATCGGCCAGAAGATTGTCGTAGCGTCCGCCGCCTGCGATCTGTCCGGCAACGCCCCGGTCGGGCACTTCGATCTGAAAGACGAAGCCCGTGTAATACTCCAGGTTCCGGCCGAATTCCGCCGAGAAGAAGCAGTTGCTAAGATCGATGCCGCGCTCCTCGATCAGATCGAGCCGGCGCGAAAAATTCGCCAAAACACGGTCCACGGCCGCGCCGCCGCCATTCAGGCGCGCAATCGTTTCGACAGCCTGCCGCGGAGGCCCTTCGGTCGACAGGTAGGTGCGGATCAGCGTGACCACCTCCTCGGACAGAGGTTCCTCTTCGGCGTCCCGGGCCTGTTCCAGCAGCCGACCTGCAATCTCGTCAACACCGCGACCGCCGACGAGCGGGATATCCAGCTCGCCCAGCAGCCGGTCGACCGCACCGACGGCCTGCTCAGCGTCGAGCCCGCCAAGATCGGTGATCAGGCCGCGATGTGTTTCGTTGACGGCGCCCAGCTCATGGCCCGCAAGCCGTGCCAACAGGGCCCTGAAGGCGCGGGGACGCCAGAACCGCTGCTTGAGCCTTTCGCGCCAGCGCTCCGGCATCTCGATTCCATCTACAAACGCGGCGAAGATCCCGAGATCCCCGAGATGAATGGCGTAGTCCTTCAGGCCGGCCGTATCGACGGCCTCGATGGCCAGACCCATAACTTCAATATCGGCGATCTCCGCGTTGCTACCGCCGAAGAATTCGATGCCGATCTGGCCAAACTCGCGCGGGCGTCCGCCGTTCGGGCCACCCGCCTGGAACCGGAATGCCGGGCCGTCGTAGCAATAGCGCGCCTCACCGGCCGGCGGCGGATCCTGCTCCAGATGATGGCGGCAGGCGGGAATCGTCAGGTCGGGACGCAGACACAGTTCCGCGCCTTCGGGATCGGTGAAGACGTAGGTGCGCCCCCTGATTTCCTCGCCATAGCGATCAAGGAAGATGTCTGCAGGCTGCAGGATGCTTGGCGAGATCAGCGTGTAACCCGCTGTCCTGAACAGATCGATCAATGAGCCGGCCTGCCGCGCGAGGTCTTCGAGCGTCTGCGGGTCACGGGATGACATCGGACTCAGTCCCGGTGCCGGGCGAGAATGTCCTTCACCGCCTCGACGAGTTTGTCCTGCGGGACCGAGACCTGCGCCGGTCGGCCGGTGCGCCACTCGACATTGTCTTCTATCTCCTCGGAAAGCTTCGAGCCCTCGATGAGATCCTTGATCGTGACCTCGCCGTTGGCGCGTTCGTCCTCGCCCTGAATCACGACGCAAGGGGCACCGCGCTTGTCGGCATATTTCATCTGCGCGCGCATGCCGCTGCCGCCGAGATACATCTCGGCCCGGACACCGGCATTGCGAAGCTCCGACGTGAATGCCTGATAGTCGGCGATGCGGTCCTGATCCATGACCAGCACCACGACCGGATCGACAGCCGCCTCGGCGTCGAACTTGCCGAGGTGATCAAGTGCCGCATAGAGACGACTAACGCCGATGGAAAAGCCGGTCGCCGGAACGCGAACGCCCTTGAAACGCTCGATCAGTCCGTCATAGCGCCCGCCACCGCCGACAGATCCGAAGCGCGCAGTCTCGCCTTCCTCGTTCACGGCCTCGAAGGTCAGTTCGGCCTCGTAGACCGGACCAGTGTAATAGCCGAGGCCGCGCACGACGCCCGGATCCAGGCGGATGCGATCGATGCCGTAACCGGCGGCGGTGAA
The DNA here is from genome assembly GCA_965198845.1 of Hyphomicrobiales bacterium. Taxonomy (GTDB): domain Bacteria; phylum Pseudomonadota; class Alphaproteobacteria; order Rhizobiales; family JAJFHC01; genus CBDAQD01. The sequence continues at coordinate 1,085,565 of CBDAQD010000002.1, read as the reverse complement.
GAGCGCGTCCATCGCGGCCAGTTCCTCGACACCCTCAAGGCCGGTCTCGCTGTCGCCGACGAGATCGCGCAAGGCGCTGACCACGTCGCCGCGCTCGCCTGCTGCGGTGGAAACAAACGCGAGGAGCCGGTCGGCCTGTTCCGGCGCCAATCCGGCACCTTTTGTGTAATCGCCGGATTCGTCCTTGCGGCCCTCGCCGAGCAGCAGGCGCACGCCCCCGATGCCGAGCCGGTCCAGCTTGTCGATGGCGCGCAGAACCGTCATGCGCTGTAGTTCGAAGGCCTCGTCCTCGCCAGCAATGCCGATCGTTTCCAGAATGCCGTCGAGCACCTTGCGGTTATTGACGCGCATCAGATAGGACCCGCGGGGAATACCAAGGCGTTCAAGGCAGTCGGCCGCCATCATGCACATTTCGGCATCCGCGGCCGGCAGCGGTGAGCCGACCGTGTCAGCGTCGAACTGGGTGAACTGGCGATAGCGTCCCGGACCGGGCTTTTCATTGCGCCAGACATCTCCGACCTGGTAGCGCCGGAACGGCTTCGCCAGGGCGTCGTAGTTTTCGGCCACATAGCGGGCCAGAGGCGCGGTCAGGTCGTATCTGAGCGACAGCCATTGCTCGTCATCGTCCTGGAACGAAAACACGCCCTCGTTCGGCCGGTCGAGATCGGGCAGGAATTTACCCAGTGCATCGGTATATTCGAACGCCGGAGTCTCCAGCGGCTCAAATCCGTAGGATTCGTAGACGTCCTCGATCGCGGAAAGCATGCGCGACATGGCGCGCACCTCGCGCGCGGTAATGTCTCTCAGCCCCTTGGGCACCCTGGCCTTGGGCCGAAACGTCTTGGCCTTTTTCTTACTCATGTCCGCTCGCGATCGGGAGAGTTGTGCGCGTCGGGTTCTAGCGCATTTGCGCAACATGCGGCAAGGCATGTTGGCGCGACGAAAGCTGATATAAGAATGCCAATGCCGCTGTTCCAGCCGCTTCGTATCCCAAGCCCCGACAGGAGGACAGTTTGGACCTGATCGTCTTCATCGCCGTGATCACCGCCGCCGCGCTCCACGCCAGCTGGAACGGACTGGTCAAACATTCGAAAGACAAGCATCTCAGCATGCTGGCTGTCGTCCTCGGGCACGTGCCGCCGGCGCTCGTGATCCTGCCGTTCGTCCCGACACCGGCGGAGTCAAGCTGGCCCTATATCGTCGCCGGTGCGTGCCTGCATTTCGGCTATCAGCTGTTCCTGCTGGCCTCCTACAGGATCGGCGATCTGACGCAGGTCTATCCGATCGCGCGCGGAACCGCGCCGATGATCGTGGCCGTCGTCTCGGTCGCGTTTCTCGGTGTCGCCCTGTCGTCGCTCGAGATCGCCGCGATCGCCATCATCGGCATCGGAATCATGAGCCTCAGCATTGTGCGCCAGGGGGATGGCCTCAGGAACACACGGGCCGCGCTGACCGCCTTCGCGACCGGTGGTTTCATCGCCAGTTATTCACTTGTCGACGGACTGGGGGCTCGCGAGGCCGGCACCGCCCTTGGCTTCTACGGCTGGCTGACGTTCCTGAACGCGCTTCTGCTGTCCGTCACGATGGCGGTCATCCGGCCCGGTATCTTTCGCCGGCTCGCTGGCGAAGGCCGGACAATCGCGCTGGTCGGAGGCGGAGCCTCCTTTGCCGCCTATGCCCTCGTCATCTGGGCATTCACGCAAGCCCCGATCGCTCTGGTTACGGCGCTGAGGGAGACGAGCATCATCTTCGCCCTTCTGATCGGTGTCGTGTTCCTGAAGGAAAAGCTCAACCTGGCCAAGGTGATATCGACGGCGGTCACTCTGTCGGGCGCCATCCTTTTGAGGATCGCGCGCTAGACGGGCGGCTGCTGTTATTTCAGGCCGGCCATCTTCAGGCCCTCGATGAAGATCTCGTTGTCTTCCTCGAACTGGTTCGGCGGTACGTTGCGCCAGTGTTCAAGCGAGAAATTCGGATGCTTTTCCATAACCAGGCCGGCATAGCGCCTGGCCTCGTCCATCTCGCCCAAATGGGCATGGCTTGAGGCGAGCAACCTGTAGCCTTCCGACTTGTCGTGCATCTTGTTCAGTGACTCGATGACCTTGTCGTATTCGCCGTTGTAATAATAGGCATCGCCCAGATACCAGAGATACCAGTCTGGATGATACGGGTTGAGCCGGATCGCCTTCTGCAGAAGCTCGATCGCCCGGTCGCACTGGCGGCAATAGCCGAGCGCGTCGCCCATTTCCGCCAGCAAATCGGCGTCGTTGGGATTGAGCTGCAGGGCGCGCTCATAGCAGCAAGCGACTCGCCATGCTGCTTCTTGTAGAGATGCGCATAGCCCAGTTCACCGAACCCGCGCGCATCGAGATCGTCATAGCCGATGGCGGACGAGGCGAGTTCCACGGCCTTGTTGAGCGCAGCGCCCGGGGCATCCACCCATGCATAGCGCCAGGCGAGGTTGTGCGTACGCGAGACCGATGCGTAGCCACGGGAGTAGCCGGGATCGAGGTCTATGGCCTGTTCGAACAGCCTCCTGGCGTGTGAATTCGATTCCTTCATGAACCGCAGTGTCAAATCCTGCCCGCGCAGCACGAGCCCGTACGCCCTCAGGTCCGGGTGATGTTCCGACAGGGCCCGGCGCCGCTCCGCAGAACCGATCTGAATGGCCAGCAATGCGGTGATCTGATTGGTGATGTCATCCTGAAAGGCGAACACGTCATCCATCGCACCGTCATAGCGCTCGGACCATATGGTGTTGCCGGTGGTGGCTTCGTTAAGCTGCATGCGGATACGCAGTTGCTGGCCGCTGCGCTGCAGACTGCCATCGAGCAGGTACCGCACGCCGAGACTCCGACCTACAGCGTCGATGGGCATGCTGCGGTCCTTGAACGGCTGCACCGAATGGCGCGCGATAACCACCAGATCACGAAAACGGCAAAGGCCCGAAATGACGTCGTCGGTTATCCCTTCGCAGAGATGATGATCGGCCGGATCGCCCGTCAGGTTGATCAGGGGAAGCACCGCTACCGATGCATCCTTTACGAACCCTTGCGGCACAGGCTGTTCGGGCGGCGTAAGAACCGTCGGCTGCACCGTCTTGGCATCCGAAATCTCGACCGAGAACAATTCGACCGGCTCGGAGATGTTTTTCAGTTCGCGCTTGCCCATCGGACGCAGGGCCAGATTGGACCAGTCATGCACCGCCTTTTTTGTGAGGTCCGAAATGCAGATGCCGCCCGGTTCGGCCAGTGCCTGGATGCGGGCCGCGACGTTCACGCTATGGCCGTAAAGGCCGTCACTCGTCGGTGTCGCCTCGCCGAGATTGATGCCAATCCGGAACGTGATCGGTTCATCACTGGCGTTCCACACCACTTCGTTCTTCAACTCACGCTGGAATTCGGCGGCAAAGCGAATTGCCTGCGATGCGCTGTCGAACATCGCAAGAATGCCGTCGCCGGCAACATTGTAGACCTGCCCGCCATAATCGCCGATCAGGTCACGAAACAGCTGGATGGATCTGGAAATACGGTCGAGGTTCCCCCGCTCGTCCATGTCGACGAGACGGCTGTACCCGTGGATGTCGGCGAACATGATCGCAGACAATTTCCCATCCGACAGGGGTATCCGGGTTGCAACCATCTTAACGGGCCTCAAGCACATCTGCCATGCGCGGCTTCCATGCCGCACATGTTTCGTGCGCAAACTCCTACTCTTCGAAATCCAGCCAGCCAACGACGCCGCGCAACGTCGATGACGCGAGTGGGAACACGGTACATTACTTCGCTACACGACTCCAAATCCAACCGGTGCCCACAGTAGTAATTTAGGTAATTATGCCCTATTTTTAAGCAATGACCGGGAAAAACTCGTTCTCGCTTCGGCCTGCAACGATCCATGATTTTGCCTTCGCCGAAGAGCTATACATCGGAACGATGGAACCTCTGCTGAGCGCACTTGGCGACTGGGACGAGGACAAATTCCGACAGCGAATCCGGCGCATTTTCAAACCCGAAGAAAGCCACATCATTATCGTCGGCAATCGTGAAATTGGCGTGATTCAGATCATTGAAACCGAGACCGATATCAATCTGGCGCAGATTCACCTGCTCGAAGGATATCGCGGAAACGGCATCGGGACGGCGCTGGTTGCCGAGCTTCTCGCAAGGGCTGCGCGAGGCAACAAGACCGCATCGTTGTCCGCACCGCGAAACAACCGCGCCATCGCGCTTTACGAACGGTTCGGCTACAGGATCTCGAAGGACGACGGCAGCAGCATCATCGACATGCTGCATCCTGACCCGTCGACAGACTGATATGGGCGGCAAAACGCGAACCCCCGCATACAACCTGTAGTAGCAATTTCCAGGGTGGGCTAGTCGCCGCCGCCGCCACCGCGAACACTGGCTCCACGCACGCTCGCGCCGCGGACACTGGCACCGCGAACACTGGCACCCCGCACGCTCGCACCGCGCACACTGGCACCGCGAACACTGGCGCCACTGACACCCGGCATGCCTGCAACATCCGTTCCGAAGATAATGTCCAAAAGGACCTGCTCGAACGTACCGGAGTCCACATCGAGGCGAACCGTGAAGTCCGATTTGTCATAGGACCAGACTTTGAGATCGTCGGCGAAGGAGAAGTCCTGCGCTCCCAGACCCGAGCGGCTCGGCTCGTCAGGCGCGCGCGACTGGCGTTCGTCACCCCTGCCGGACTTGTTGAAATCTACCACCCGTTCCGCCGGATCGCCGTCGCCGTGTACGAGAAACAGCATGGGCATGGAAAGATCGAAGAACTGACCTTCGAAGCTCACACCGTAGATTCTCGCGAACCGTGCCGAGTTCTTGTCGACCGCCGTTTCGAGGAACCTATTGCCGTCCGAGTCCCTGCCTCGAACCTGCTCGAACGGATCATGACTGATCTCGCCCGATCGTCTGCCACCGGTCTTTTGTACAATCTCTAGGTCAGTAACAACACGTCCGAACAACAGAACATTTGACGCGCTGAGTAATGTTTCAGGCATTTGGCATCCCCCGATTATGTCGCCCCCATTTGCATTTCCGTACCAGCCCGATGATACAACTTTAAGAACATCCAGTATGTGACAGTTCTCACAATGGACGCAACCAATCGTCGGTTGTCGTAACCGGACTGCAACCGACCGTTCGCAGACGCATTTGGCGCACTAACGGCTAAGGATCCGGAACCATCGTCCGAACCGAATTGACGTGGCTCGTCTCATCCTTTTTCGCCTTTTGCGGACCCGGCACAAAGCGGCCGATCTCGCGGATTTCAAATTGATGTCGATGATATTTTCGTAGCGCCCGCCCGTGATCGAGCGGTCGACCCGTTTGAGCGCCTTGCCAACGCCGGCATAACTGAGGGTGTCCGGCTGCAGCATGATCCACGCCTCCGCAAGATAGGTCCCCATATAGTCCCTGGCGTCGAGCAATGCGGCACGGAAGCCCCCGGGATCGGTGGCATACATTTCGTCGAATTTCACCTGCATGACCGCGGCATAATCCGGATCGCCCTCCAGGCGATCGGAGAGATCTTCCAGTTCAGGAGGAAGAATTCCACGGTCGATCAGGTTCTCGTGAAAAATGTCGACCAGAATATCGAAGATCGCACCGGTCAGCGGCTCCGAGAGATGGTGCTCCTTCGTCCAGCCCGCAGCGAATTCGGACATCACCCGGCTGTTGGCCGCCATGCGGATCTGATCGTTCTGTCCCAGTTCGGCGAACTGGCTGAGCTTGTTGACCGTGTAGAGGTTGCCGCTCGTCCGGCTCAGGATCGTGTCGACCACGGAGTCGAAATGAAGCGACGCGATCAATGCGACAAGATCGGCGGCGGATTCGTGAAAGCCGAAATATTCGGCATTGTTCTCCTCCGGCGACGGCAAGCCGACCATGCTGTAGATGATGGCGTGACCGACCTCGTGGGCGATGACGTCGAAGTTCAGGCTGAAATTGCGCGGGATGCCTTCCTTCGACTTTACGACGCCGGTCTCCAGAAAGCCCCAGCCGATGATCGCGTTCCTCAGGCTGGGCAGGATCGACAATTCCAGCCGGTCATATTCCACAGCGAAATGCCACGGAATTGTCCGTTCGAAGAAGCCCTCCCAGATGTCGAGCACAAAACGTACTGTGCCAAACAGATGGGCGGCCTCGAATGCCTTTGAGCCGGGCTCCAGGTAATCGAAGTGGCCGTCCGCGTCCGGCAGAACCGGTGGCAGGGCTTCCGCCCTCCAGGGCGGGAGATACAGGAATGGCTCGCCGTCTTCGGACTCGTGCATGCCGTACTTCAACGGCTTGTCGATCGGCACCACCGTGTACATCCGATTATCGGACGGCCCTGGACCCACCGTCCCGCGAGGCGCGGACACGGTCACGACTTCCGGTTCCATGAAATTCTCGAGGAACGGCGGCTGAGGAAACAGCTTGAAGCGCGTGCCCTCGGGAATGCGCCGGTATCGGTCAATCAGTCTCATCCGTTATCAAACCCCCGACGGGCAGCGTCACCTACCATCTGTTTCGGACAATATCTTCAGATAAACGGCCTCGTCCTGCAACAAGGCGGCAAATTGCTCCCGACCGGCAAGCCCGAGGTCCCCGGCAAAATCGCCAAGGCGTTCCGGTACGCCTCGCTCCAGCCGATTGTGGAAGTACCATTCGAACAGCACATGATCAGACAGCGTGCCTGGCATTTCGCTGACGTCACCAGTTTCAAGAACCTCTGCCTTGTGGCGCGCGCGCCGCGAAAGCCGCTCGAACTCGTCCGTATCCTGCTTCAGGCGCTCAAGAATGAGCCGGTTGAACCGGTCGGGATCGTTGCGGACGAGGCGGCGCCGTTGCGCCTGCTCGGTCATCATCTGCTCGACACCGGCCAGATCCATGCCCTCGCCTGCAGCCCAGGTCTCGATATCGCTGCGCCGCACGAGACCGTGCTGCTGACGAAACGCGTTGAGTTCGGCCATGACGGCGTCCCGATCGACGGACACGGACGTAAGTTCGATTTCACCACGCTCCAATGTCGCCTCTAGAGCGCGCGCCTGCAGCGCGAACCAGTTGTCGCTTTCCAGACGAAGTTCATCGAGAACACTTTCGTCTTCGCGGTCGGCCGAGGCGTCGGTCGGCGCACCCTGCCCTGCCGCGTCGTTCCACGGTGCGCCTGCCCACATCTCGGTGACTTCGAACCGGTATTCCACCGTCATCGGATCCGGCCCGGTGCCGAGAAATTCCCGCATCGCTCCGACCAGTTCCAGCGCATCGATGCGCTTCTGATCGACACGCCCCCGATCCAGCCACTGCTGCAGATCGTCAAACGGAATGTCCGGCGCGTCGGTCTTGAGGGCCGCAAGTAGCGAGTCCCAGGTTCGTTCCTGGTAGTACTGGGCCTTCGCCAGTTCGAGAATGCGATCGCCCTGATCGCGGGAAAGCAATTCGGTCTCAACGGCGGCAGTGATCGTCGCTCGCACGTTGACCATCGGCTCCGTTACCGTCACAAACCCGGCCTCCCTCGGTCCGTGCAACACCGCAACCTCGTCATCGTCGGTGAGCAGGCCGTCCCGATAACGCTCGAAAATGATGCCAATGCCGTGCATGCCGAAAGTGTGCAATTCTGCCGCCCTGAGCGCGCCCATGCTCGCGCCCCCAAAGACGTGGATGCCCTGGTCCATTGCCCACAGGATCTCCTTGTGCCAGACCGCCGGCACGCCATGAAAATAGCCGTCTATGATGCCGATCGCCTTCGGCACGGATGTCGCCGCGGCGTACATGTCGCCTTGAGCCACGGGCGGAAGGATTTCGAAATCCTTCAGATCCGCGAGATCATCTCGCGCCAGACTGGGGCCGACAAAAAGCACGGCTGTCATGGCCTCTGCTCCAACCACCGAGCCCGACGGCCAGGCACGTAATCCTCATGATCATCCAGGCCTTCGAGCCCCGGAATGACAGTCCGAACCACCGGGATGCCGATGTCGTCATGCGTGAGATTGACGGAAACGACCTGATGGATTCCGGCCGCCTCCAGGCAATCGAGAAGCCAGCGAAGATCCTCGTTGAATGTCGATGCCGCGAGGCCCGGCGTATCCCGGAACGCCCGCACCGGCCTGTGCCCGGCCATCAGACCCCGAACCCAGTTGCGCCGCCGCGTGAGTTCTGCCGTCTCATATTCCGCCGGTGAAATGTCGTCGCGGGTGCCGGAAATATATGTGGTCCGGACCTGAACCGCTTCCGTGATGGCCCGCAGGAGTGCGATTCCCGGCTCCGGATGGCATCCGGCGCCAATTCCGATATGGGCTTCGTCCACGCGCGTATCGAGAATGACCGCGAAAAACGAGGGTACGCCGACATTGCTGGTCGTCTCCCAGAGCGCCACGGCAAAGCCAGACTCATCGAGACGGTCGAGTGCTTCTCGACATGCCGCGTCATCAATTGTATCGGCATCCAGTCCGGTCGCCCGGCGATGCGCGCGGTCGAGGCGGTTCCAGAGCGTCGTCGCATCCCGCTCCACGACTTCGCAGATGCCGTGACAGACTGCCTCGAGCAGGTGATTGCCCGAGGCCAGCCCGTTGGTGCTTGCATCGAAGCAACCGGAGCCCGGCGGGCGCGGCAGTGTGAAATTGGCACGTACCACTTCGTACGGCAGCGGAATCCGGCCGCCGCCGACGAGATCGTGACCCCACAGCCATTCGATTTCCAGATCGTCGCGGAAGCGGCTGCCGGCAACGGACGGCAGTCCGTCGACGTCGATGATTTCGCTCTCCTGCAACAGATCAGAGAAACTCGCCTCTAGAAGCGGCAGCCGGATGTGCTCGGCGTGATAGGTTTCAACCGACTCCATGAGGCCCGAGGCGATGGCCGCATCCCGTGTCAGACCCTTGCCCTGAGAAACAGCCACCGAACGCGAGTTGGGCCTGCAAACCATCACGACCGGGATACCGATGCGGTCGAGGCCGGTGACATCGGCGATCCGCGTGATTCCCATGTCGGACATGCGCGCCCTGACGCGTTCGATCGTATCGGCCGGATCGACCGTGCGGTGACTGCCACCGCGATAGGCCTTCCGTACCGTCGGTCCCTCGACGGCCTGCTGCAGAAGATCGAGTGGATCCGCGGTCACACCGCCCCTCCGGGCATTATCGCCAGCACCTGAATTGTCCGTATTTTCAACGCCATAACGGCAGTCTGCGAAACCCTGAAGCAAATGCCAAGCCAGAATGATCCGACCTTTGGCAGATCGGGATCAGGATTGACGCTGCCGCCCAACGAATGTCACCGTCGACGGAATCAATCAGCCGAGGTGAACGTCATGACATGCAGACATGGCATTGGATTTCTGGGCCGGCGCCGTCTCCTCGGGGCCGGAGCCGCTCTTTTCGGTACGGGTGCGACGATCGGTTTCAGGGCGAATGAAGCGTTCGCAGCCGACACGATCCCGCAACCGGATACGCCAAACCGCGAGGCCTATATCGCCCGGGCGTTCGCCATGCGCGATGAGGCGACCGCAGCCGGTGACCAGGGATATGGGGCGGCGATCGTCGATGGATCCGGCAAGATCGTCGGCCAGGCGCCGAGCCGCGTAGTCACGAACGGCGATCCGACCGCCCATGCGGAAATGGAAGCGATACGGGACGCAGCCCGGCGACTGGGGCCACGTTCTCTTTCCGGACACATCATGTATTCGTCTTCCCGCCCCTGCCCGATGTGCGAGGCCGCGGCCTACTGGGCCGGCCTCGACTCCATGATCCACGGCCGAAGCGGGACCGACGCCGGTCGGCCCAGTCTTTGCGGCTGATCCGACGCGGCACGTCGCAACAAAAATGGCCGGTCCCCGAAGGAACCGGCCCGGCGAGCAATTCCGTTGCCGTTGAGCTGCGGACCTCGCGTGTTACTTCGGCAGGATGACCGAGTCGATGACGTGAATGACGCCATTGCTGGCTTCGATGTCGGCCTTGACCACCTTGGCGCTGTCGATCATGACGCCAGACGTTGCGTTGACCTTGGCTTCACCGCCCTGGACAGTCTTGACCATCATTTCCTTACCGGCGATGTCGCCCGACATTACCTTGCCGGGAACAACATGATAGGTCAGGATCGATACCAGCTTTTCCTTGTTCTCAGGCTTCAGAAGGTCTTCGACAGTGCCCTTCGGCAGCTTGGCGAACGCCTCTTCGGTTGGCGCGAAGACCGTGAACGGACCGTCTCCCTTGAGCGTGTCGACCAGCCCGCCTGCCTTGACAGCGGCTACGAGAGTCTTGAACGAACCGGCACTGACCGCCGTGTCGACGATGTCTGCAGCCTTGGCCGTGACCGCGCTGAGCGCCATCGGGACAGCGAGAGCGGCAGCCAGAATTGTAGAGCGAAGTGTGGACATGAAATCCTCCATTGTTTCGGTAGCGAGGATTACGCAGGGGTCTCGCCGGAGGATTTCGTCATTTCACGATAAGAAAACTATCAGAATACGGATCAGAAAAAGTGATCCGCCACAGAATCGGCGCCATTGCGCGAGCGCGGAAGTGTGATTGTCAGGTCAGCTCGGCGGGTTTCGGACCGCCGGTCGCCCAGTCGAGAAGTTCGACAGAGTGCACAACCGGAATGCCGGTTCCGGTCGCAATCTGGGTGATGCAGCCGATGTTCCCGGTGGCAATGATATCGGGTTTCACGCTCTCGATGTTGCGAACCTTGCGTTCCTTGAGCTGCTCGGCGATCTCGGACTGCATGATGTTGTAGATCCCTGCGGACCCGCAGCACAGATGTCCTTCCGGAACGTCCCGGACGGCAAAGCCCGCGGCCGACAGTAGGGTCTTCGGCTCTGTCTTGATCTTCTGGCCATGCTGCATGGAACAGGCCGAATGATAAGCCACGGTCAGGTCCTGTGGCGCTGCTGCGCCGGCAACGCCGTACCCGGTGAGGAATTCCGTCACGTCCTTGGTCAGCGAAGCGACCCGCGCCGCCTGGTCGGCGTATTCCGGATCGAGACGCAGCATGTAGCCGTAGTCCTTCACGGTCGTGCCGCAGCCCGACGCATTGATGATGATCGCGTCGAGGCCCTCACGTTCGATTTCATGGGTCCATGCGTCGACATTCGCCCGCGCGGCATCCAGCGAGTCGTGCTCGCGGCCCATATGATGAACGAGTGAGCCGCAACACCCCTCACCCCGGGCTACGACGACCTCGACACCGAGCCGGGTCAGGAGCCGGATGGTCGCCTCGTTGATTGAAGGCTTGAGAACTTTCTGGGCGCAGCCGGTCAGCAGCGCGACCCGGGCACGCTGCGCACCTTCGGCCGGATAGACATTCGCACCTTCCGGCAGCTCAGGCCTGGGCATGGACGACGGCGCCAGCTCGAGCATGGCGGCGACCGGCTTCATCATCGGGACCAGCCGGAACAGCGGCGCTGTGAACCTGCCGAGACCGGCGAGACGCAACGCCAGCCTGAATCGTCCCGGATAGGGAAGAACCGCCGCCAGGACATTGCGCAGAAGGCGATCAAAGAACGGGCGTTTATAGGTCTGGTCAATATGAGCCCGTGCATGATCGACGAGATGCATGTAGTGGACACCCGACGGACAGGTTGTCATGCATGATAGGCAGGACAGGCAGCGGTCGATATGCTTGACCACCTGCTCGCTGGCAGGGCGGTCGTTCTCGAGCATGTCCTTGATCAGGTAAATGCGGCCGCGCGGGCTGTCGAGTTCATCGCCGAGCAGCGTGTAAGTCGGACAGGTCGCAGTGCAGAAACCGCAATGAACGCAATTGCGAAGGATGGCGTTTGCCTCGGCGATATGCGGATCCGCGAGCTGGCTCTCTGCGAAATTGGTCTGCATCTGGTGTCCTAGAGCGAGAAGAGGTCAGATTGAATCGTTCTGCCGGATTGCAATTTTGTCAGGATCGAGGGTTTTGGCGACGGCCATACCGGGAGTACGGTCGAGACAAAACCCGATGGAACTGGCGAAAATGCAGCCGGCCCGAAGGGTTGAATGAAATCGACCATCCACGGCGTCAGGCCTCTCGACCGTAGCCCCGCTACGCTCTTCGAGACCTTCCTGGTGGACTGGCACGATTTCATCCAACAGAACTTGTTCAATCTGACCTCTTCTCGCTCTAACGGTCCGCGTACATGCGCCCGGGATTGAGAATTCCCTTGGGATCAAAGTTGTCCTTGAGACGCCGGGACAACATGGCGACCTCCTGTGACTGCGGCTGGAATACGTCAACCGCCGCACGGACGGGTGCCGACGCACGCACCAGGGTCGCATGCCCTCCTGCGGCAGCGACCGCTTCGCGAATGCGCTGCGCACCGGCATCTACGTCGGCTTCCAGATCGAGCCAGATCAGGCCACCCGCCCAATCATAATAGGCGCGTACGCCGTGTTCTTCCGCTATGGCCGCCACAACCCCTGCGCCAGACATCGGAGGCACGGAGAGCCGCCAGACCGGACGCTCCATGCCGTCGGCGAGGAAGTGCACGTCGCACACTTCCTTCCAGAGCGACCGCGACGAACCGTCGGACAATTCCGCCACGGTACCGTTGCCGGACAAGACTTCCTTCAGCCTCTCCACCCGGTAGCTGACCGACGGGGTGATGCCTTCCACCCGGACGGCCGTAACCGACTGGCCGGCGCCGGCCACATCGCTCACCGCCGATAATGCGGCAAGGCCCGCCGGCAAATGAGCGCAGGATGAAACTTCGTAGGAGGTTTGCAGCGCCGCGCTCATGGCCGAACATGCGGCTTCATCATCGAGACCGAGGATCAGCACCGTGACTTCCGTGTCGGCCGCAGGCAGAACCTTCACCGTAACATCGGTCATGACCGCAAGGGTTCCCCAGGATCCGGCCAGGCCCTTGCACATGTCATAGCCCGTCACGTTCTTGACGACGCGACCACCGGACTTGAAGGCCTCACCTCGACCGCTCACGGCATGAACGCCAAGAAAATGATCGCGCGCAGCACCCGCCTTGATGCGGCGCGGGCCCGAAAGATTGCAGGCGAGCACGCCGCCGATGGTCCCCGAGCCTTCGGGTTCCCCAAGCAGCCGGCTGTAATCCGCCGGTTCGAAAGCGAGTTCCTGGTTCTTCTCCCGCAACGCCTGATGGATCTCGGCAATCGGTGTCGCCGCCCTTGCCGACAGCACCAGTTCTTCCGGCTCATAGAGGGTGATTCCGGTGAGGCCGGACAGATCAATCGTGTGCTCGGCCTGGACCGCGCGCCCCATGGTCCGGCGGGCGCCACCGCCCAGAACCTCGATCGGTGCCTCTTCGGAGACGGCCCACGCGACCGCTTCGGCAACCTGCTCGGCTGTGTCTGGTTTCAATGTGGATGACATTCCGCCGTCCAGTCAGAATCTTGGAATATCGGGGAACGGCAACTGCCCCTTGTGAATGTGCATGCGGCCCAGTTCCGCGCATCGATGCAGTTCCGGAAAGACCTTGCCCGGATTCAGCAAGCCCTTTTCGTCGAACGCGCACTTGACCCGCTGCTGCTGATTGAGATCGGCTTCCGTGAACATCTTGCCCATCAGGTCGCGCTTCTCGACACCGACACCGTGCTCGCCCGTCAGCACACCGCCGACTTCAACGCAAAGCTTGAGAATGTCGGCACCGAAGTCCTCGGCACGTTCGAGCTCACCGGGGATGTTGGCATCATAAAGGATCAAGGGATGGAGATTGCCGTCGCCGGCATGGAAGACATTGGCGGCGCGCAAGTTGTACTGCTCTGAAAGCTCGCGCATCCGTGCCAGCACCTTCGGCAGTTGGCGGCGCGGAATGGTTCCGTCCATGCAGTAGTAGTCCGGCGAGATACGACCGACTGCGGGAAATGCCGCCTTGCGTCCGGCCCAGAACGACAAGCGTTCCTCTTCGCTCGTGCTGACCTTGAGCGAACTGGCATTGTGCCCCCGGGCTATTTCCGTGACGCGCTCAAGCAGGCTGTCGACCTCCGCCTCCGGTCCGTCGAGCTCGACGATCAGCAGGGCTTCGACGTCAAGCGGATATCCGGCCTGGACGAACTCCTCGGCCGCATGGATCGCCGGTTTGTCCATCATCTCCATGCCGCCGGCGATGATGCCCGACGCGATCACGCTGGCAACGCAGGCACCCGCATCCTCGCTGGACGGAAAGCCGACCAAGACTGCGCGGGCAGTCTCCGGCTTCTTGAGAATTCGCACCGTCACTTCCGTGACGACACCGAGAAGGCCTTCGGAACCAACCATCAGTCCGAGCAGGTCATAACCTTCCGAGTCGAGATGCTTGCCGCCCAGGCGGACGACCTCGCCGGTAATCAGGACCATTTCCAGACCGAGCACGTTGTTGGTGGTCAGTCCGTATTTGAGACAATGCACGCCGCCGGAATTCTCGGCGATGTTGCCGCCGATAGTGCAGGCAATCTGGCTCGACGGGTCGGGCGCATAATAGAAGCCCTCATGCTCCACGGCCTGCGTGATCGCCAGGTTGGTCACTCCCGGCTGCACGACCGCACACCGGTTCTCATAATCGATATCCAGCACGCGGTTGAACTTGCCGAGCCCGAGAATGATGCCATCCTCGAGCGGCAATGCACCACCGGAGAGCGACGTGCCCGCACCGCGCGGCACCACCTTGATGCCTTCGGCGTGGCAATATTTCAGAACCTCGGAAACCTGTTTTGTGTCGGATGGCAGAACGACGATCATCGGCAACTGGCGATAAGCGGTCAGGCCGTCGGACTCGTAGACCCGCATCTCATCCTCGGCGGTAATCACGCCTTCGCCCGGAACGATGCTGCGCAAACGGGCGGCGATCTCTTCCCGTCGGGAGAGAATGGCCTGATCCACCTCCGGCATGCGCAATCCGCTCATGACATCCTCCTGCCTGTGTCCGACCGTTATAGCGTGTCAGACCACGGCCGGGCAGATATCTTTCCGGATTGCGGCAATGCGTTAATCGGGGAACCCAACCTGCAAATGCCATAAAACCGGCAATTTTCCGGGATTCCTTTGTAACCGGAGCAAGCCCGGGCGCATCAATTTGAGGATGGGCGGCAAATAGCCTCAGGCACACACGAAAACGTGCACTTAGAATTGTTTGAAGGTAGGGTTTGCTCCCATTTATTGTTCCGACGGCCCTCGGGCCCGGAGATCAGGTAGGAGGACGATGGAGTCATGAGAGTTTCGACGATCGCGATCGCCGCAGCGCTGTTTGCCTTGCCGGCAACGGCCTTTGCCGATGGACATCTAAAGGGCGATCCGGCAAAGGGCGAAAAGGTCTTCAAGAAATGCAAGGCCTGCCACGTGGTGGATAGCGAAAAGAAAAAGATCGGCCCCTCGCTCAAGGATATCATCGGGCGCCAGGCCGGCACCAAGGACGGCTACAAGTACTCGAAGGCCATGATCAAGGCCGGCGAGGAAGGCCTGAAGTGGGATGACAAGAACCTTCACGGGTATCTCGAGAAACCCAAGAAGTTCATCCCGAAGAACAAGATGGCTTTCGCAGGCCTGAAGAAGGAACAGCAACGGGCCGACGTCATCGCCTATCTGAAGCAGTTCTCTCCTGCCGAATAAGCCCTAACTGATCTGACGAACAGTTCTCCGCCGACGGCGAGTGGTTTCATTCGCCGTCGGTTCCTGTGTGCAAATTGCCCCTTGCACGCAATCTACGTTACGGCATCAACTGGCCGCCGTTGACCTGAACCACCTGCCCCGTCACGTAACCCGACATAGCGTCCGACGCCAGGTACAGGTATGTGCCGACGCAGTCTTCAGCCGTGCCCAGACGCTTCAGAGGGATGGTCGATTTGATCGCGTCAAGCGTTTCCGGCGGCGTATGACGCTCATGAAACAGGGTATGGATTGTGCCGGGAGCGACCGCGTTGACGCGCACGCCCTTGTCGGCAAGTTCGCGCGCATAGTTGCGCACCATGTTCTCAACCGCGGCCTTGGCGCCGGCATAGAGGCTCGCACCGGGGCCTCCGCCCATACGGGCTGCCAGCGATCCGGTCACAATGACGTTGCCGCCCGCCTCGATCAGATACGGTGCGGCCGCCGCGCAACAGTCCATGACAGACCGGACATTCAGAGTCATGACCTCGTCGTAAAAGTCGCCTGTCAGTTCAACCAGATTACGGCGCGCAACAAGGCCGCCGGCGTTGCAGATCAGAACGTCGAGCCTGCCGAACGTCCCGACGACGGACGCGACCAGTTCCCGCACCTGTTCGGTTGACGTGACGTCAGCCTGAAAAACCTCGGCGACGCCGCCGTTATCGACTATTTCCTGTTTAACCTCGTTCGCTTCGGCGAGGCTCGAACCGCAGTGGACAGCCACCTTTGAACCACAACCGGCGAATCCCTTCGCAACCGCGGCGCCAATGCCGGTACTGGCGCCGGTGACCAACACGACTTTGCCGTCAAGATCCTGCAACATCATCAACAATTACTCCTTTTGTTCCGACGGCTGGGCCGAAGGCATAAGAAAACTGACGCACTGCCCCGGCGAAACCTTCACCCGGCGGCGCGAACACGAGCCAAATGGATTCGTTACCGGTCGCGCATATGGTCGGTCACCCTTGCGCGGGCGCGATAGATGTGATGGCGCATCGCCAGGTCCGCGCCGGTCGAGTCTCCGGTAGAAATGGCATCGAAGATTTCGCGATGTTCGTCGCAGATCTTCTGGATGCGCTCCCGTGAGCCTCTTTGCGTGATCTTGAGCGCGACCTGCATCCCGGAGACAATCGCGGTGTTCAGCGACGCCAGAATGCCGACGAAAAAATCGTTGCCGGTGGCCTTGGCAACAGCCATGTGGAAGGCGAAGTCCGCCTTGTCCGCCAATTCATCGCCGTCCATTGCTGATTCCAGATCCGACAGCGTCGTGGCTATGTTCCGAAGGTCCTCTTCGGTCGCCCGCTGCGCGGCCAGAGCGGCGGCCGCCCCCTCGAAGGGCAGACGCGCCTCGAAACAGCGCAGCAGTCCGGCAATGTCCGAGGGTTCGGCAAACTGGATCAAGCCCTCCGGCGGCCGCGCCTTTACGAACGTGCCGACGCCCTGGCGCGAATAAACCAGACCGTCCGCCTGCAGTCTCAACAGCGCTTCGCGGATCACCGGCCGCGATACACTGAACGCCCGCGAGATCTCGTTTTCCGAGGGCAGCTTGTCGCCCTCGCTCAGTTCGCCGGTCACGATCTTCTCGAGCAACTGCCCATAGAGCTGGTCGGCCAGTCGTTCGCCGCGTTGAATCTTGAGTTCCAGGTCAACCATTTCGTCTTATCCCGAGAGCAGACTTGGCAACGTCAGGGAAATCGCCGGCACAAAGGTTGTCAGCATGAGTGCAATAAAGATCGCCGCGTAGAACGGCCAAATCGTCCTGACTGCTCTCTCGATGGGGACGCCGCCGACGGCGCAGCCGACAAACAGGCAGGCGCCGACCGGCGGCGTGCACAGGCCCAGACCCAGATTCATCATCAAGACCATGCCGAACTGAAGCGGGTCCATCCCGATCGACTGTGCGACGGGAAGAAAGATCGGCGTACAGATCAGGATCAGCGCGGCCATGTCCATGATCATGCCAAGGACGAGCAGCATGACATTGATCATCAGCAGGATGGCGATCGGATTCTCCGAAATGCCCGTCATGAAATCGATCATCTTCGTGGGCACCTGGAAGAAGGTGAGCATGTAGCCGAATGCGGCGGCACAGGCGACCAGGATCATGACCATCGACGTGGTCCGGACCGAGTTGATCACCGCGATCTTGAAATTCTCCCAGGACAGGGCTCGGTAGACGATGATCGTGACCAGGAATGCGTAGATCGTCCCGAATGCCCCGGATTCCGTGACGGTGAAGACGCCGCTCAGGACACCCCCGACGATGATTACGGCCGTGAACAGTCCGGGCAGCGCGGAAATGAAATGTAGAGCAAGCACGGTGAATCCGGGAAACGTCTCCGCACTGTAGCCGCGGCGCACCGCGATCACGTAAGCCGCAACGGCCAGACAGACGCACATCACAATGCCGGGCACGACACCGGAAAGGAAAAGCTGGGAGATCGAAATTCCGCCCCCGGTCGCAACGGCGAACAGGATCATGTTGTGGCTCGGCGGGATCATGATGCCGGCAATCGAGGACGTCACCGTGACATTGACCGCGTAGTCGTCGTCGTAACCCTTCTCCTTCATCACGGGAATGAGGATCGAGCCGAGCGCGGAAATGTCGGCGACAGCCGAGCCCGATATGCCGCCGAACAGCATTGACGAAAATACGTTGACGATGCCGAGGCCACCGCGCACCGCGCCGACCGCGGCGGAAGCGAACCGGACCAGACGAACCGCGATTCCGCCATGGAACATCAATTCACCGGCGAAGATGAAGAATGGAATCGCCATAAGCGAAAAGACGTTTATGCCGGAGACAATGCGCTGAAACGCGATAATGAGCGGCAGGCCCTCATAGAAGAACGCCGATACCGCCGCGACCGCGAGTGCGAATGCCACGGGGACACCGATGACAACACAGAACGCAAACACGCCTAGCAGGATCAGCAAACCCACTTGACCAGCCCCCCCCTTTGTCATTCGGTCAGATCCGACACTTCTTCGATGCCCTTGAAGAAATGAATCAGGTGCCCGACGGAATAGAGCAGTGTGAACAGCCCGCAGAGCATGATCGGGACGGCCCGCAGACCTTCCGGAATGTTGATCAGGGGAATGTCCGTTCCCCATTTGAAGATGACGAGCTGGTAGCTGTAGACGAGCATGACGGCGCCGAATACAGCCAGAATCACATGCGTGATCAACTCGAAGACCCGACGTACCGGGCGTGGGCTAATTTCGCGGAAATAGGAAACGCCGAGGTGGGTGTTCTTGTGAATCCCGACCGAAGCGCCGAGGAATCCGATCAGCATTACAAGAAGCAGTGAAACCTGCTCAACCCATGTCGGTGTCGCATTCAGGACGTATCGGCCGAAGACAAGCCATCCGAAAATCACAGTCAGGACAACAAGACCGACGCCGGTGACGATCTGGCTGACCAGGCTGATGAAATCCAACACCTTGTCGTAGCGCGATTTCTCGTATGCCGGTTCGTTCTCGGTCATGGAGCAATTCCTGCCGGAGCAACAATCCCAATCGGTCGTCAGGATAGAAACCGACCACCGGCAGCCTGTGGAGAAAGCCGCCGGCGGTCGTGCCTCAGGGAGAGGACTACTTCGTGTTCTTGATCAGATCGACCAAGGGTTTCAGATCGGGATTGGCTTCGAGATATTTCGCATATACCGGATCCATGGCCGACTGGAACGCTGCCTTGTCGGCAACCTCATTGAACTTGACGCCGGCGCCCATGACTTTCTCCCGGCTCGCCTTGGCGCGCTTGGCCCAGAGTTCACGCTGCAGTGTCGCAGACTCACGCGCCGCGTCCTTGACGATCTTCTTGTCGGCATCGGAGAGCGCGTTGTAGACATTCGCGTTGATGCAGACGCATTCCGGAATGATCAGGTGCTGCGAAAGCGAGTAGAACCCGGCAACCTCGAAGTGGCCGGTGGATTCGTATGACGGCCAGTTGTTTTCCGCACCATCCACGACCCCGGTCTTCAGCGACTGGTAGACTTCGGAAAATGCCATCGGGGACGGGTTGCCGCCGAGCGCCTCGATCATGCCCGAATAAAGGTCGTTGTTCATGACCCGGATTTTCATTCCGGCGACATCGGCGGGTTTCGTGATGGGTTTCTGTGAGTTGTAGAAGGAACGCGCGCCGGAATCGTACCAGGCCAGCGCGATCAGGCCCTTCTTCGCCATGCCAGCGCTGATCTGATCGCCGGCTGCGCCGTCAAGCGCCCTGTGCATATGCTCCATGTCCCTGAAGATGAAGGGCAGCGAAACGACATTCGCCTCGGCCGCGACCGGGCCGATCGGTCCGAGATTGAAATTGCCGATCTCCAGGCCGCCGATGCGGACCTGTTCAATGGCATCCGGCTGGGTACCGAGCGTTCCGGAATGGAACATCTTGAGCGTCATCTTGCCGCCGGACTTTTCCTTCAGAAGCTCGGCGAACTTGTCCATGGCCACCGTATTCGGATATCCGGGCTTATGAATATTCCAGCCCTTCCACTCAGCGGCCTGAGTCGCCACAGTCATGGCTGCGAAAAGAGCGGTCGCGGCTACGGTCGTCGCAGCCTTCTTGAAGCTAATCATTTGAGTCCTCCCTGGGGATGCATGTCAGCGCATGCGGTTGCCAAAAATCGCAACAGCGGATCCGGGGCATTAATCTTTGTTCCCTCAAATCCACTTGTCATACAAGATAGATGTTTCTGATCTATCTTGTCAATATGAATGACAATAGTTGGCGAAACCACAGTGAAAACCGCCCAATTTCTGCCACTTTCTCAAATACATTCTCTGCGAAAAATTATCACTTGTAATACAAGTTAACTTACATCAACCTTAGACGGGATGGCCAAGCTGGCGCTTTCAGGACCGGGAGACGGCAAATGAAGACAAGCGACATCACAATCGAGGATATCCAGCGATCTGTTCTCGCCGTTCCGCCGCTGTGCAGAAACGGCGATCTGAGCCTGAACAAACCAGGCAACGCGGCGCTCGTCCGCTATCTCGAAGCCGGCGGCGTCTCGACGCTCATGTATGGCGGCAATGCGAACTTCTACAATGTCGGCGCCGGAGAATTGCCGGAGATTCTGGACATGCTCGAGGACATCGCAGCCGACGAGTCCTGGGTCATTCCGTCCTGCGGTCCCGACTATGGAAAGCTGATGGATCAGGCACCGATCCTGAAGAGCCATGCCTTTCCAACAGCGATGATCCTGCCGCTGGTGTTCCCCAAATCCCCGAAGGGCGTCGAAGACGGAATCCGGAGATTTGCCGACGCCTACGGCAAGGCAGTGATCACGTACATCAAGATCGACGACTATCTGGAGCCCGACCAGTTGGCTCGATTGATCGAGGACAAGGTGGTTTGCGCCATCAAGTACGCCCGCGTTCTGCCCGATCCAGCGATCGACCCCTATCTGGAGGAACTCTGCAAAGTCGTCGACACCGACCGGATCATCAGCGGCATCGGCGAGCGGCCCGTCATCACACACTGGAACAGATTCGGGTTGCGGGCGTTTACGTCCGGCTCGGTGTGCGTTGCGCCGAGGGCATCAACGGAACTGCTCACGGCACTCCAGAACGGAAACGTCGAGGCGGCCGAGTCGATCCGGAAGATCTTCATTCCTCTGGAGGACATGCGCGATGCACTCAGCCCGCTCTGTATCCTTCACAGGGCCGTCGAGCTGGCCGGAATTGCCGAGACCGGACCGCTTGCTCCCATGCTGTCCGATGTGGTCGAAGGTGAGAGCATCGAGCAACTCCGCCGGGTGTCGTCCGACCTCGCCGCACACAACGACACACGGTTTATCGCTGCCTGATTTGTGATGAACGTCAGCGAACCAGCACTTATTCCTTACCCGGTGCATGAGCACGTCTGATCCGGCGCACCAGCATCCAGATCGACAGAACGACTATCGGCACGGCCGCCGCTACAACGAGCGCCGGAGAATAGGCCAGCCCGAAATCCTTGCCGCCCTTCGCCAGATAGGCGATCAGACCGACGACATAATAACTCACCGCCGCGACGGAAAGCCCCTCGACCGTCTGCTGAAGACGGAGCTGCAGGCGGGCGCGGCGGTTCATGGATTGCAACAGATCGTTGTTCTGGTTGGCCCGCTCCACATCCAGCCGGGTGCGCAGCAAGTTTGCCGCGCGGCCCAACCGCTCGGACAACGCGTCCTGACGGGATTCGATAGCGGCACATGTACGCATCGCTGGCATCATGCGCCGCGACAGAAACGCGGCCCAGGTACGGTCACCGGATACGGGCTGTTCGCTGATGACCGCCAGCCTGGCCTCAACGATATGATGGTAGGCGCGGCCCGCGCCCATCCGAAATGACATGGCCGACGTCTGCGCCTCAAGCTCCGCGGCCAGGGTCGTCAGCCTCCCGAGCAGATCCTGATCCTCTTCAAGCCCCGTTGACCGGCTCATGGCGGACGTGATGCCCGTGAGCTCGGCCTCGATCCGGCTGATCTCTCCGCCGGCCTCAACCGCTTCCGGAAATCCGAGCAGAGCGAGCGTGCGGTAGGTCTCGACCTCCAGCAAACGCTGTACGAGCTGGCCCGCCAGCGGGGAACCAAGACCCCGGTCCTCGATCAGAATGCGCGTGAAGCCCGCAGCGCCGATCTTGAAGTCCGTCGATATCCTCGCTGCGCCATCTTCCACGAGGGACCGGCACAGACTGGAGCGATCAAACAGTTCCGCCAGCACGGAGTCATCAAGATCGCCGCTGACGAGATCAAGCTTGACCGCCAGGAGCAATTGACCGCCGAGTGGCAGCCTTTCGAGCGGCGGTCTGGCCGGCCCGCGACCATGGAGAGGCGTTCCGTCGGACC
Organism: Hyphomicrobiales bacterium; assembly: GCA_965198845.1. Classification (GTDB taxonomy): domain Bacteria; phylum Pseudomonadota; class Alphaproteobacteria; order Rhizobiales; family JAJFHC01; genus CBDAQD01. The sequence continues at coordinate 1,063,151 of CBDAQD010000002.1, read as the reverse complement.
GGATATGCCAGGTGTGGGTGGTGAACTCGGTGTGACGTTCCCAGCGCAATTGCCAATCTCCGAGATCGGCACGGAAATACCTGGCGTCCGCATGAGGCGGAGTCGCGCCGGCACCTCGTGCAATCTCGGCAAGCGCTTCCAGATCACGGGCGACACTCTCGTCGTCACACAAGGCTGCGAAGTGGAACACCCGGCGCGGCGTCTCGATGGCCTCGAACGGGCGGGCATGCAGTTCATTGACGATCGTCCGGCGCAGCGGGTGCTCCACCCACGGCAACGCGTCGCTCGCGGCAAGCCGGCTCCGATCTGTCAGCTCGTCCATGAATTAGGCCTTGGCGAATTCCGGAATGAACCGCAAGCGTATGACCTGAGGCTTCTGCCGACAAGCTGTGCAATTGCCGCAGATTCCTTTGCCGGAAAATTCAGTGCCCGAAGGCGACACCCCAGCGGATATCGCTCTGCGGCTCGCAACGGCCTGAGATCTCTCGCTGCTTGCCCTTCTCGACCGCATCGATGCGGTGATAGAGCTTGCCGTCCTTGCGGCACTCGACCGGCGATCCCTTTGTCACACAGCAGGACTTGAAGAAAACGCGGTCCGGGCAGTCGTTCCTGACACGCCATTCCCCCGGAGCAACACTCTCGACTTTCGCGCAGTGTCGGGCATCGCCGCCGGATCGCGCCTTCTGGGCAGGGGTCGCGACAGCCAGGATCAGCCCTGCGGTCGCCATGCAGATCGTTGCTGCTCGTGTCTTGAACTCACCCATATGTGGCTATCTCCCATGAAAAAGAGCCGATAGTCGGCGTAGATTCGCGAGATGAGCCCTAACCGTCCTTAAGATATGGGGACTTCGATCGCGCATTGCGACGCCGCCGCGACACGACACGGACAGATGGCAAGCTGACAGGCGGCACCTGAGAGAATAAAATGGCCGCACGGGGCAGTATTATCACTGCGGGGTTGTCCGAGTTGGCGCGTATCTTCATCAGCCATTCGAGCGCAAACAACGCCGAGGCCGTGGCGGTCCAGGAATGGCTCGTCGCCAACGGCTGGGACGACCTGTTTCTCGATCTCGACCCGATGCGCGGAATCAAGGCCGGCGAACGCTGGCAGGCCGCGCTCAAACAGGCGGCGGAACGCTGCGAGGTAGTCATATTCCTCGTTTCGCCGGCGTGGCGTGCGTCGGAATGGTGCGTCGCTGAATTTCTGCTGGCCAAGCAGATGAACAAGCGCATCGTCGGCGTGATCGTCGATCCGATCCCCCTCGAAGATCTGCCGACGGAAATGACGGCGGAGTGGCAACTGGTCGACCTCACGGACGGACGGCGCACCTACAAGACAACCGTCACCGTCCCGCCCAGCGGCGTCAGTATCACGGTCAAGTTTTCGGGCAACGGGCTTGACCGGCTCAAGATCGGCCTGACCGAGGCCGGACTCGATGCGCGGTTCTTTGCCTGGCCGCCTGAAAGCGATCCCGGTCGATCACCCTACCGCGGCCTGCTCCCGCTGGAGGCCGAGGATGCCGGCATCTTCTACGGCAGGGACGGCTCGATCGTTACCGGCATCGATCTGCTCCGGGGCCTGATCGATGCCGCGCCACCGAGGATCATGGTTATTCTCGGAGCCTCGGGTGCCGGAAAGTCCTCGTTCATGCGCGCCGGTCTGCTGCCCCGGCTTGCCCGCGAAGATCACCACTTCCGACCGCTTCCGGTGATACGTCCAGAACGCGCAGTCGTGAGCGGCGAAACCGGCCTCATCGCATGCCTCGAAAGCGCATTCCAGTCGTCGGAAACACCAATGAGCCGCGCGGATATCCGGACCGCGGTTGCCGGCGGAGCCGACACTCTCCGGCCCCTGCTGGAGACATTGGCGCAATCCGGGGCTCGCGATTCCCGCCGCCCGACCCTGCTTCTGCCCATTGACCAGGGCGAAGAGCTGTTTCACGCCGACGGCTTCGACGAGGCTTCCGCATTCCTCGGCATCCTGCGTGATCTGACAGAGACCGACCAGCCAGCCCTCGCTGCAATCTTCACTATCCGTTCGGAGAATTTCGAGGCCCTGCAATCTGCTCCGGAACTGGAGGGCATCCGAAAGGTACCGTTCGACCTGCCACCCATGCCCAGGGGATCCTATGCCGAAGTCATCAATGGGCCCGCGCGGCGGCTCCAGGGCACCCCCCGCGAGCTGGTGATCGAAGAACCGCTTGTCGACGCGATCCTGCGGGATATCGAATCCGGCGGCGCCAAGGACGCCCTCCCCCTGCTGGCGTTCACGCTTGAACGGCTCTACCGGGAGTATGGTGGCGACGGCGATCTGAAACTGTCCGAGTACGAAGATCTCGGCCGCGTGCGCGGATCCATCGAAGCGGCTGTCGAGCGGGCCATGAGAGCCGCCGACGCGGATCCGCGCGTCCCGCGGGAGGAAGGCGCCCGGCTCGCCCTGCTGCGACGCGGACTGATTCCGTGGCTCGCGGGAATCGATCCGGAGTCGGGAGCGCCGCGGCGCCGGGTCGCGAGGATGAGTGAAATCCCCGAAGAGGCACGCCCGATCATGGAGGCGCTGGTCGGGCAGCGTCTGCTGGCGACCGATGTTGCAAGCGATAGCGGCGAGACCACGATCGAGCCGGCGCACGAAGCGCTGTTGCGGCAATGGAGTCTGCTTGGGGACTGGCTCGACGAGGATTTCGAGGACCTCACCGTACTCGAAGGCGTGAAGCGCGCGGTGCGTGACTGGGAAGCGAACGCCCGCGATCCGGAATGGCTGACCCACACCGGTGCGCGCCTGGAGCAGGCCGAAGCCGTCGCCAGCCGGGCCGACTTCGCCGACCATGTCAGCCAGGCGGAGCGGGACTATCTGAAGAAAGCTCGCGAGACCGAAGACGCAACAGCGCGCGCGGAAGCCGCCCGGGCAAAGCGCGAACGCCGGACGAAGGCGCTGGTTACTTTCGGATCGGCCGCGGCGGCTGTGATCGTATTCGTCCTGGGATGGCTGATGTACGACCAGTTCCGTGAGGCCGAAGCACAGCGTCGCGAGGCCGAAGCCGGAAAGTTGTCCGCAGACGCGATTTTCGCGATGGGCGACGGCAATCACGTCAAGGCCATTCAACTCTTTGAAAAGTCCGCGGAGCTGGGAAGTACCAGTTCGGTCATCATGCTCGGCGCAATCCTCATGGAAGGCGTCGGCGGCGAAAAGGACTTTGCCAAGGCCCAGTTCTGGTTGGAGAAGGGTGCTAAGGCCGGCAGCGACGTCGCCATGTCCGGGCTTGGAAGGGTTTTCCGGATTGGCGGGCACGGCGTCGAACAGAATTACGAGAAGGCGCGCGAGTGGTACGAAAAGGCCGCTGAGTACGAAAACGCCGCGGCCATCCTTCAACTCGGGCATTTCTATGCCAACGGCTTGACCGTGGAGAAGGACCCGGTCAAGGCACGCGCCTTTTACGAGCGGGCGGCCGCCAAGGGCAACGCCGAAGCAATGTTCAATCTGGGGCTTATCTACGCCGACGGCAACGGCGTCGACAAAGACCTGAGACAGACCGTTCACTGGTACGAGAAGGCCGTCGAGAAGGGCGATCCGGCGGCGATGAACAACCTCGGACTGATCTTCCAGAACGGTCAGGGCGTGAAACAGGATCTATCAAGGGCGCGGTCGCTTTTCGAAAGTGCGGCCAAAAAGAACAACTCACTGGGAATGTTCAATCTCGGGTTGATGTACCGTTTCGGAACCGGCGTTCCGAGAGACGACAATCAGGCACGGGCGTGGTTCAGGAAAGCCGCTGATCTGGAGAACTCGGGCGCCATGTACGAGCTCGGTTCGCTTTATGCGTACGGGATGGGCGTCCAACGGAGTTTTCCGGTCGCGCGCGAGTGGTTCGAAAAAGCCGCGGCCAAAGGCCATCTCCAGGCCATGACCGATCTCGGGCAGATCCACGCCAAGGGCCTCGGCGTGCCGAGGAGCACAGCCAAGGCCAAGGAGTGGCTGAACAAGGCCATCGAGAAAGGCTTTGCCGACGCCATGAGGGAAATGGCGCTGATATACCGGTACGGACAGGGCGTTCCCAAGGATATGGCCAAGGCAATCGAGTGGCTCAAGAAGGCTGCCGAAAAAGGCAGCACGAGTGCCATGACGGACCTGGGCTGGATCTTCTATTCCGCTGAGGGTGTAGAGCAGGATGTCTCCGCCGCGCGGAACTGGTTCAAGTTGGGGGCTGATTCCGGCCACGGCATGGCAATGGACGGGCTCGGCGTGACGTTTAACGGCGGCCGGGGAATTGAACCGGATTACCCCAGCGCGGTCTCGTGGTTCAGAAAGGCTGCACAGCGCGGCGTCGCATCTTCGATGTATAGTCTCGGGCTCGCATATAACGCAGGCCGCGGCGTGAAACAGACCTGAGCACGGCGTTCGAATGGTACGAAAAAGCCGCCGCAAAAGGCTATGCCGCCGCCATGAATTCACTCGCCGTTGCATTCGAGAGGGGTGAAGGCGTCAAGAAAGACGCGATTAAGGCTCGCGAGTGGTACGAAAAATCCGCCGGGCGGGGATCAGTGATTGCAATGTACAATCTCGGTCTCATGTACCGGCATGGCAGGGGCGGCGAGAAGAACCACCTGACCGCGTTTCGATGGTTCGAAGGAGCCGCGCTGAAAGGCGACCTGAGAGCCATGGGAATGCTCGGCATCATCTACGACAATGGAACGGGCATCCGGCAAAACCATCAAAAGGCACGAGAGTGGTATTCAAAGGCGGCGGCGAAGGGTGACGCCGTGTCCATGGCCAATCTCGGGCGCATATACAATGAGGGCCTGGGAGTCGAGCGGAACTATCAGACAGCGCGAAAGTGGTTCGAACAGGCAGCAGCCAAAGGCGTGCCTGAGGCCATGCGGTATCTCGGACGTCTCTATGGCTACGGCCATGGCGTCAAGCAGGACTTCGCGGAATCGCGTAAATGGCTCGAAATGGCCGCCGAAAAGGGCGACGCCGATTCACTCCAGCACCTCGGCTGGATGCATGCGGAAGGCAAGGGCGGCCTGCAGAAAGATTTCAAGAAGGCACGCTCGCTCTACGAACGGGCGGCGGCGAAAGGCAATCTCCATGCCATGCGAAATCTTGGTCTGCTGATCCTGAACGGGCGCGGCGGCGAGAAGAACGATGCAAAGGCGAAGGAATGGTTTGAGAAGGCGGCCAATCAGGGCGATCTGAATTCCATGCTCGAGCTCGGCTCGCTTCTCTCACGCGGTGGGCCGGATGTCCGGGATCTGAAAGCGGCACGAATCTGGTACGAACGCGCCGACAAGCGCGGTAACACGCGAGCGGAGTGGGAACTCCGTCTCTTTCGGATCAACGAGGAATATTCCGCCGGCCGGTACGAGTCCGCGTTCAAGCTCCAGACGGATTACTTGGCCCTGGCCGAAGCGTCGGACATTGAAAACGGCGGCAAGACCAGCACTCGGACGCGCAGGGCGATCGCCGTCCTGCCCTGGTATGCAATCGCGGCGCGCAAGTTCCGGGAATCAGTCGCGGCATCGGATCGCGCTGTTGCGCTTTCGCCCGATAACCTCAACGCCAAACTCAATCGTGCCCATGCTCTGATGTTTGCCGGCAGGCCAGACGACGCCAGGTCGATCTACATGGCGCATCGGGGCAAGACCATGAGCACGATCGGCGACAAACTATGGGAAGTTGTCGCCGTCGGCGATTTCGAATTGCTGCGCAAGGCGGGGTTGTCTCATCCGCTCATGGATGAGATGGAGAAACTGCTGAGATCGACAATTCCGGCATCAGGCGCCTACTGAATTTCATCGAAGATGGGCCGGCTCACTCCTGGTGATGGACCGTGCCGAACAGAGCCGCGCAACCATGCGGCGCGATGGCCCGATCGCTGTGACCAATTTCCGGGACAACCTTGAGCCGCCAACTCAGCGGCAGGGCCATCGCGGCGGCGACCGCTTCGGCGGAGCGCATGAAGTGCTGGCCGCGCGCAAAGCGATGCGGCCCCTGCGCCATGGCGCGCCGTTTGGTCCGCAAGTTGCGCGACCGGGGGTCATTGTCCTTCTCGCCAAGCAACACGATCAGCTTTGTCTCGAATGCCGCACGCAATGTCTCCCAGTCGATGGGGAGATCGGCGATGCCATAGGGATAACCGACTGTCTGGTCAGGCGTCATGTACCATCCGGCGTTTGCGGATACGGCCCGGTCGATACGGGCGCCGCCGGTATGCAGGATGTATCGGTGCACGAACTGCGCGCCAGCCGAATGCCCATACATACTGAATGTGCGCGTCCGCAGCCCGAATTGCTTGCAAACGGCGTCGAAGACCTGGTCAACGGCGGAAAAACTCCATGCGGTCGCCGGTACGTCCGCTCCGTCCTTTGCACGCACGTTGCCCAGATTGTACTGGCGGTTGGTGGGCCAGTCGGCCCGAGAGAACTCCGGAACGACCAGGACGAATCCGTAGTGCTCGGCTAGGCCGACCCATGACTCAAGATAGTTCCAGGGATCCCGGTAGATGCCGTGCATGACAAACACAACCGGCGTTTCAGCCGAGTACCCGCCCGGGCAATAGACCAGCGTCTCGAGGTCCGGCACACCCGGGACCGCATCAAGCGGAACACGAAGCACGGTCAATTTGCCGAATGCACGTTCTTCGAGGACGACAGGTGCCATTCGCAATGGAGGATTTCCTGGAACATCATCCGCAACCGGCTGCCGTCTCGGCCAGGGATCGTTAATTCCCGGCGGTGATCCGGAATTCGTCTGTACAGAATTGTGCTGGTCCGCTGACCCGCTCATAAGTTGGGCCGTTCCGTCATACACCATGGCTCGATCCGCGTTCGTTGAACAATTGCGGCCGCGGCCCGCGCAGGCGCGAGCTCGACCGCAGTTGTCAGACAACGGGCGAGCGGCAGACTTATTCCACCGGCTCGGGACGAATTTCAAACGGAGTCGTGGTCCGGCTCCGGGCGGATCGTCAATTCAGCAACTGTCTGGGTAACCACAAGGCAATCTCGGGGAACGCGATCACCAACCCCAGGCCGGTAAGCTGCAGCAGGACAAACGGTATAATACCCTTGTAGATCTGCTCGATCTTGACCCCCCTGGGCGCAACGGCCTTCATGTAGAAGAGCGCGAACCCGAATGGCGGTGTCAGGAAGCTCGTCTGAAGATTGACCGCCAGCAGAATGGCAAACCAGTAGACCACCTCGAACTTGTCGACATGGGTGCCGAAGTCGAGCAGTTCGATGACCGGCGAGAATACCGGCAGGACGATCAGCGTGATCTCGATCCAGTCGAAGAAGAACCCGAGGAAGAACACGATACCGAGAATCAGGAATAGCAGGCCCCAGGAGCCGAGGCCGAGCGATTCCACGAGCTCGATGACAATGTCGTCACCACCGAGCGAACGGAACACATAGCTGAAGACCGTGGCGCCAATGAAAATGCCGAACAGCATGCCATTGGTCATGGCGGCCCGGATCACCGTATCCTTGAGAACCCGGCCGAAGTGCGCGACCTCGCTGGCAAGACCCTCGCCGGTCTCCATGTCGTCGAACATCGATCCGCTCTTGCTGTCGCCGTACACCATGTGCTCGACGCCCAGGGCCGGCAGAATGATCAGGTTGACGACCGCGAGGACAAGCGCGCCGGCGGCACCGACACCGGCCGCTTCGGTCGGCGTCGCGTAGCCGCCCAGGATTGAGCCCAGGACAAGGATGATCAGCACGATCGGCGGCACGAAACTGCGCAGAATCATGGTCACGAAACCGCGGGTCGTGGTCGGTCCGAAATCGCCTTTCGGTATCGGCGCCAGGTCCGGCTTGAACATGCAGAGCGTCACGATGTAGAGCACATAGAGCCCGGACAGGAGCAGCCCGGGAAAGAATGCAGCGACGAACATGTTGCCGACCGATTTGGCCAGCAGGTCGGCCATGATCACGAGCATGATCGACGGCGGTATCAGGATGCCAAGCGTTCCGGAGGCGGCGATCGTGCCGGTGGCGAGCGGCGTGTTGTATTCGCGCTGCATCATCACGGGAAGAGCAAGCAGGGTCATCATGACCACCGAGGCGCCGATGATGCCCGTGGTCGCGGCCATGATCGTGCCCATGATGGTGACGGAAAGGGCAAGCCCGCCCGGCACCCTCTTCAGCATGACCTGAAGACAGTTCAGCAAATCGCGGGCGACGCCGGACCGCTCCAGCATCGTGCCCATGAAAATGAACATGGGGATCGCGGTCAGGATCAGGTTTTCAGCGATGCCTCCAAAGACGCGCGACGGAATGGCGCCGAGCTGGGCCGGCGAAAACACGTCGAAGTACATGCCGATGAAGGCAAAGACCAGACCGATCCCGCTCACCACAAAGGCTACCGGGAAGCCGGAGAACAGGAAGATCGCCAGGGCGGCGAACATGAATATTGGCAGGAGTTCCTCGATATCCATGATCAGTGATCCCCGCCGACGGTTGCGGCAATCTGATCGTCGGGCAGAACGCCCAGCAGTCCCGCAATGGACTTAATGAGTTGGGAAAGTGCGGCGACAAACAGCAGGACGAACATGATCGGCAAGAACGACTTGAGGATCCAGAGGTTGGTCAGACCGATGACCGACTTCGAGATCTCGCCTTCCTGGTAGGACGTCACCGCGTAGTTGAGGTGATAGTTGATCGCAATGATGCAGAACGGGACCAGGAACACCAGAATGCCCACAACCTCGATGAGATACTTCAGCCTGAGCGGGACCCTGTCGCGCACGATGTCGATGCGCACGTGTCCCTGCTTGACGTAGGCGTAACCGATGAACAGCGAGAACAGGATCGTGTGCAGCCAGTACTCAAATTCCTGGATCTGCGTGGCGTTGATGCCGAAGCCGCGCGGCAGGCCGAGATAGCGGGTCACCACGTCATAGACGACGATGAAAATCAGCAAAAACCCCGCCCAGGCACCGACCTTGGCAATCGCAGCCAGAAAGCGGTCCGCGATCGCGCTCAGTTTCAGTAAGCTCTGCATTTCCCCCTCACGTCCTCTCCATCGCTCCGGGCATCCCCCTCCCCGGATGGCCAACGGCTTCTCAAGACCATGTCGCACGGTCACCGATGGCATGGCCCCAACTGCCGCTCGACGGCGGGGCAGCGAATGGCCGGCCAAACCAACAGGCTCCGGGACTTGGTCCCGGAGCCTGATCGGCTTATGCGCCCGCCTTAGTTGAGATAACCAAGATCCTTCCAGACCTTGTACTCAGCGCGGAATGCCTGAAGGGAATCCCAGGCTTCCTTGAACGAGGCATCCTTGGCGGCGATCTCGCCCGCAACCTCGTTCCACTTGCCTTCAATCTGCGTCAGGATCTCATCCGGCCAGCGGTGGATGGTCACACCCTTCGACTTCAGCGTGGCCAGGGCCTTGCCCTGAATGGCCTCGCCCTCGGCCATGCCCATGGCGAAGTTCGCCCGGCATGCGCCCTGAAGGATCGCCTTCTGCTGCTTGTTCATCTTCTCCCACTTGTCCTTGTTGACCATCAGTTCGAAGGTCGTCGACTGCTGATGCCAACCCGGGAAGTAGTAGTGCTTGGCGATCTGATAGAACCCGAGGTTCAGGTCGATCGCAGGTTGCGAGAATTCGGTTGCGTCGATCGTACCGCGCTCAAGAGCGGGATAGATGTCCGCACCGGCGAGCAGCTGGGTCGAAACGCCGAGTTTCTCCATGACCTTTGCACCGAGACCGAAGAAACGCATCTTCAGGCCCTTGAGGTCATCCAGCGACTTGATCTCCTTGCGGAACCAGCCGGACGCCTCGGGCGCGATCACGCCACAGATCATCGAATGGATGTTGTGCTTGGCGTAGACCTTCTGCATCATGGCCTCGCCACCGCCAAAGAACAGCCATGCGGCGTATTCGCCGGACGACGGGCCGAACGGCACGGCGGAGAACAGGGCCAGTGAAGGCTCCTTGCCCTGCCAGTAACCCGGCGTCGACCAGCCGGCGTCGACTGCTCCGCTCTTCACGGCATCAAACAGTTCCAGGGCCGGCACAAGCGCGCCAGGCTCGAAGAACTTGAGCTTGATGTCGCCACCGGACATTTCATTGACCGACTTCTCAAGCGACTTGCCGAGCGAACCAAGCTGAACCAGCTTGCTCGGAAACGTGCTGCCCATCTTGAGCCGAACCTTGTCGGCCATCGCGGCACCACTAAAGGCAAGCGACACGCCAATGGCGGCCGCAAATACTATCTTCTTCATGTCAGGGTTACCTCCCTCCAAGGACTACACCATACGGACTTGCAGCCGCGTTATTGTTGGCTCGCGGCCTTGGCCCGCATGCTAACCTGCATCTGCTGTTAATAGCCAGATTGTCTTTCGCTTGAACAGCGCCCTCACCCGACGTGTTCCGGCTCTTGGATACAGACTAGCGGGAGATTGGATAACCTTATTGACCAATTTGATCAACAGGAAATATGCTGAAGCCAATATTTGTTATGATCCGGCGGCGTTGGATGACGTATCCCGGATCACACAGCCCTGAGCTCCAGAGCCCGGAAAATCAATGATTTACGAGAAAATTCAGCACGAAAAAGTGGCGGAAGCGGTGATCAGACAGCTTGAAGACCTGATCCTCGAGGGCGTGCTGCGCCCGGGTGATCAATTGCCCCCGGAACGGGAATTGGCAAAAAAACTTGACGTATCACGTCCCAGCCTGCGCGCAGCGACGAAGGAACTTGAGGAGCGCGGGCTGCTGATGGCGCGGCAGGGCGGCGGCACCTACGTTGCCGACGTCGTCGGCTCCGTGTTCTCGGAACCGATCATCTATCTGTTCCGGAGCCACCGGAAAGCGACGCGCGACTATCTCGAGTTCCGCCGGGAGATCGACATGATCGCCGCAGGCTATGCAGCCGAGCGGGCGACGAACGCGGACCGCGAGATCCTCCAGCAGGTTCACGAAAACATGTGCAGCGCGTTTCAACGGTCGGACCTTCAGGAAGCCATCCGTCTCGACATTGAATTTCATAAGGCAGTGGTCGACGCCGCGCACAACATTGTGCTGCTGCACACGACACGCAGCATATACGAACTGCTGGTGTCCGGCGTATTCTACGACCGGGTGCACTATTATCGAAACCAGGCGATGCGGGATTCGATTCTCGATCAGCACCAGAATATTCTCGACACCATCCTTGCAGGCGATGTCGAGGGCGCACGGGAAGCCGCACGGATCCATGTCGAGTTCGTGGAAGAAACGCTCGCGGCGATCGAGCAGTGGGATGACAGGGAACGAATCTCCAAAAGGCGCCTGGCAAAAATGAAATCCAAGGCCGGACGACCGTCCGGCACGAAAGCCGGAACGAAGGCAGCAGAATGACACAACCAACCAATCCGCGCGTCGCCCTCTTTGTCACCTGTCTCGTCGATCTGTTCCGGCCAACCGTCGGGTTTGCGGCCGTGAAACTGCTCGAGGATGCCGGGTGCACCGTGGAGGTGCCCGACGCTCAGACCTGTTGCGGCCAGCCGGCCTTCAATTCAGGCGACAGGGCCGACACGGTCACGATTGCCCGCCAGGTCATCGAAACATTCGCACCCTATGATTACGTGGTTGCGCCGTCCGGGTCTTGCGCGGGCATGATCAGGAAGCACTATCCCGAACTGTTCGACGAGGGGACGGACGACCGCCAGACGGCCGACGCGGTGGCGGAGAAAACCTGGGAGCTGACATCGTTTCTGGTCGACGTCATGGGCATTTCGGGAACGGACGCGGCATGGCCGGCCACCGCGACGTATCACGATTCCTGTTCGGGCCTCAGGGAACTGGGCGTCAAGGCGCAGCCACGCGCATTGCTGAACAGCGTCGAAGGACTGGATCTCAGGGAAATGAAGGACAGCGAAGTGTGCTGCGGATTCGGTGGCACATTCTGCGTGAAGTACCCGGATATTTCCAACAACATGGTCTCCAAGAAGATGGAGAACATCGGCGCGGTTGAGACAGACCTGCTGCTGGCCGGCGATCTCGGATGCCTCATGAACATGGCCGGCAAGCTGTCGCGTGAAGGCAAGTCGACACAGGTGCGCCACGTGGCTGAAGTGCTGGCGGGCATGCATGACACGCCGGCGATCGCCAAGGCAGAGGACTGAGCGGGCCATGGAATCGAAGGCGCACAGCTTCAAGGACAACGTCTCGCGGGCGCTCAAGGACGAGCAACTGCAGAAAGCGCTCGGTCACGTGCGGGGCGGATTCATCGACAAGCGCGCGCAGGCTCGCGCCAAGCTGCCGGAGTTCGACGCCCTTCGCGACCAGGCGCGGGACATCAAGAACCACACGCTCGACCATCTCGATCTCTATCTCGAACGCTACGAGGAAAAGGTCACGGCCTCGGGCGGACACGTCCACTGGGCGGAGACAGCCGAGGACGCGCGCAACATCATCCTTGAGATCTGCCGCTCGGTCGACGCCGGCGTCGTGACCAAGGGCAAGTCCATGATCGCGGAGGAGATCGCGCTCAACGATCATCTGGAGGAGGCCGATCTCAGGGTCGTGGAGACGGACCTCGGCGAATACATCATCCAGTTGCGCAAGGAACCGCCGAGCCACATCATCGCGCCGGCCGTGCACCTCAACAAGGAGCAGGTCGAGGCCGATTTCCGGGAACACCATACGGATCTGCCGGAGAGCCGCTCGCTCAGCGAACCCGTCGAGCTGGTGCGGGAGGCGCGCACAGTCTTGCGCCAGGCCTATCTCGATGCCGATGTCGGCATCACCGGCGCAAACTTCCTGGTCGCTGATACGGGCACGTCCATCATCGTTACCAATGAGGGCAACGGCGATCTGACCCAGAGCCTGCCGAAGGTTCACATCGTGATCGCGAGCCTGGAAAAGATCGTGCCGACACTGGAGGATGCGTCGGCGATCCTGCGTGTTCTGGCACGCTCCGCAACTGGTCAGGAATTCAGCACCTACACGACGTTCTCGACGGGCCCCCGCCGCGACGGCGACCCGGACGGACCCGAGCAGTATCACGTCGTGCTGCTCGACAACGGCCGGTCCGCGATGCTGGGCACGGAGTTCCAGGACATGCTGCGCTGTATTCGCTGCGGCGCCTGCATGAACCACTGCCCGGTCTATCACGCGGTCGGCGGACATGCTTACGGCTGGGTCTACCCCGGCCCCATGGGATCGGTCCTGACCCCGAACCTCATCGGCGTGGACGAGGCGGGTCACCTGCCCAATGCGTCGACATTCTGCGGGCGCTGCGAGGCAGTCTGTCCGATGCGGATTCCGCTGCCGAAGATGATGCGTCACTGGCGGGAGCGCGAGTTCGAACGCCACCTCAGCCCCTCGGCGGTACGTTACGGACTCCGGGCCTGGAGCTTCTTCGCCGCAAGACCCAAACTCTACGGCATGGCGACGGGCATCGCCGCGCGCTTCCTCAGGATCATGGGCGGCCGCCGCGGCAAGCTGGCTTCCGCCCCGCTCGCCGGCGGCTGGACAAAGTTCCGCGACCTGCCGGCACCCGAAGGCAAGACCTTCAGGCAGCAGTGGCGTGAGAAGCGGAGCAACGGCCATGTCTGAGGCAAAGATCGACGCCGGCCAGGCCCGGGCCTCCATTCTGAAGAAGGTGCGCAAGTCGCTCGGCGCAGGCACAGACGAGGTCCGCGAGGCACGTGTCGAAAAGCGGCTGGCGGACCGCGCAGCGGGCATCGTTCCCGAGCGCGGGGATGGCGACGCGGACGCCAGGCGCACGCTGCTGCGCTCGATGATGGAAGCGGCGGATACGACCGTCGACGAGGTCGACACTATCGAAGACGTGCCCTCCGCCATCGTCACCTACCTCAAGGACCGCAACCTGCCTATGCAGGTCCGCATGGGCGAAGATCCCCTGCTCGCAGCCGCCGGCTGGAGCTCCGAGCCGTTGCTTGAAGTCAGCGGGGGACGTGCGGAACCTTCGGATCTGGTCTCCGTCTCAGCTGCATTCTCGGCGGTCGCGGAATCGGGAACCCTCGTGCTGCACGCCGGAGCCGACAACCCGACAACGCTCAATTTCCTTCCCGAAAACCATATTGTCGTGGTCCGGACGGATGACATCGAAGGCAATTACGAGGCGGTCTGGTCGAAGCTGCGCGGCAAGTTCGGTGGCAGCAACATGCCGCGTGTGGTCAACATGGTGAGCGGTCCGTCGCGGACCGGCGACATCGAGCAGACCATCCTGCTCGGCGCACACGGGCCGAAGAGCCTGCACCTGATTATCGTGCGCTGAGCCGCCCCGATGCCGCTGCGAAACCGGGTTGACCCCACGGGGCGGATTATGGCGGTTGCCGATCGCGGCAAGTTCATGGGCAACCGGGGCGGGCGCATCCACACACCCGACAAGGTCCTTACTCGGCGCCGGTGGGCGAGCCGGGCGTGGATCATCTGCGTGACCGAGTTCCGCGGCCGGCACCGCCAGCTCATGCACCCCAACAGCTACACGGAACTGTTTTTCCTCGATGAAGCCACGGCACTTGCTGCCGGGCACCGCCCCTGCTTCGAATGCCGGCGGGCCGATGCGATGCACTACGCCCATGCGTGGGCCGAAGCGCATGGACTGGCAGAGCGACCGATGGCGGATGAAATGGATGCGGTCCTGCATTCCGAACGGCTCAATCCCGACAAGTCGCAGAAGACGTATGAGGCCGACCTCGACGATCTGCCGGACGGGGTCGTCGTGCGGTTCGATGACCGGCCGCACCTTGTGCTGGGTGACCGGCTCCTGCCCTGGTCGTTCGGAGGCTACGGACGGGGCGTGAAACGGCCCGCCGGACAAAGCGTCACGGTGCTGACGCCGGCGCCGACGGTGGCTGCGCTCAGCGCCGGCTTTGCCGCCGCCCTGCACAGCAGTGCAGGGCTCCAAGGCTGATCAAGGCCAGCGGGAAACGGAGTTCAATGCGATGACAATCCGGTATGTTGAAGGTGCCACGCCGCCACGCAAAGCCATCCTGTCGCTTTACAAGGCCAACGGCTGGAGCTCCGCCGACAAGCCGGCCCTGCTGATGAAGGCACTGGAGGGCTCTGATCATCTGGTCACGGCACACCAGGACGATCGGCTAGTCGGATTGGCGAACGCCATCTCCGACGGTCATATGGTGGTCTATTACCCTCACCTGCTTGTACATCCCGACGCACAGGGCACAGGCATCGGCCGCGAACTGATGGCCCGGATGGTCAGGCACTATGAAGGGTTCCACCAGCACATGCTCGTCGCCGTCGCAGAAGCTGCCGGGTTCTACGAGTCGGTCGGATTCAGTCGTGCCGGCGAGACCGTATCCATGTGGATCTATGACGGGGACGACGCGTAGCGACGCCGGCGCCGCAGCGCCCTCAAAGAGACTTGAGGTACTCAAGCAATTCCTCCAGCGCCGCCGGATTGTCCCGAAAGAATTCTGTGCCGTAGTCTTCCCCTTCATGGCCCTTGTTCGAATTGCCGGGTTTCGTCGTGTCCAGCGTGAAGGCCCCGGCGTCGGCAAAGCCCATGTTTTCCGGCTCAAACTGCCGGCTACCGACCTTGAAGCTGATCTGGCGGCACTTTCCGGCCTGATAGACCGGCTTGCCGCTGGCATCGGGCGGGCAGGCAGACGGCAGGAGTAGTTGGCGCATGGTGCGCACCGAGCCGTTGTGCAGATAGGGTGCGGTCGCCCAGATGCCGTTCAGAGGCCGTGCCTTGTAGCAGGGCAGAAGCCCTTCCGGGAAACAGGCCTGTCGCCGTGGATTGGCTGCCGGCTGAACTTCGCCGTCAATTCTCCTCAGGAGTTTTCGCAAAGCGGATTTGTCAAACTTGTCCGACACCTCGCCGGTCAGCCTCGTAAGGTCACTCACGTCGCTTTCGGATTTGCCGGCCTTGACCGCCTTGATGGTTGCTAGGGGATCCTCGACGAATGCCCTCGTGATGGCGCCAATGACGGCATAGCCGAGAATCTTGGCTTCCGGTGTGGCATCCCGCTCCTTGCGCCTGAACACTTCAAATTTGCTCAAGGGCCCCCAGTATCGCGTATATCGCAGGGTCAAATCGCGTGCGCGCGCTGTCCGCTTCAGAAAGTTCACCGCCATGGCGGGATCGGTGCCGAGCGCATCGGGATCTTTCGGGTTCTTCGGATTGGCAATCGGGAACATCCGCGCCTTGACGGTCCGCTCCGAAGCGTCGCGGTCAATGTCATTGTGGCACCCGGCACAGAACCTCTCGAACTGCTTCCTACCATCGTCGAGCAGCTCCGTCCTGATCGGCGGCAATTTGGTGTCGCTCCAAAGCGGTGACCACAACTCCCTCACCAGTTCCTCGAGGCGTCCGAGACTCGCGACGTTCGCGGAATTGGAATGCCCGGTTCTGCTGAGCAGGTTGGTGTTGAGATCAAGCGCGCCAAAAACGCCCAACACTTCACCGACATTGCGCCCCAATGCGCCCGGGCCCTTGTTGGCAACGCTGCCGTTCCACTGAACCTTGTCGTGGTGCGGCGTATCCCAGATGAAGGGGTAGCTGACCGGCGCATTTGCCAACTTGGCGTTGCCCGGAATGCCGAGTCCTGTGGCGGACACTTCGTTAAAGATGGCGCCGATGGCGTCGAGCCGAGCGTGACCGTAGTCGCTGGTCCCCTGGTTGCGCCCATTCCATTCCTTGCGGATCTTCGTCATTTTCCGAAGCTGTTGCCGCAATGTGCTCTTGCTGCTCGTACCACCGTCTCCGCGGGTCCTGCCGTCTGCGATCACGGCATCCGCGAAGCGGTCGAACTTCGCCGGCTTCTTGATTGTTTCCTCCATGGCGGTCACGAGATCGCGGAA
This sequence comes from Hyphomicrobiales bacterium, assembly GCA_965198845.1. Lineage (GTDB taxonomy): Bacteria > Pseudomonadota > Alphaproteobacteria > Rhizobiales > JAJFHC01 > CBDAQD01. The sequence goes on along the minus strand of CBDAQD010000002.1, from coordinate 1,046,371 downwards.
CATGCTCTCGAAATCGGCCATGGACGGCGCACCCTCGATAAGATACTTGGCGCCGTCAAATTCGACCTGCCCGGTGTGGCAGGCGGCACAGGTCATACCGAGCCAAGCTTTCGATATCTCGCCGTACTTCTTGTTCGCCTTGGCATTGCCTCTGGTGAATCCAATCGGCAAGCCATCCGGATTCAGCGCGGTCGGTTTCTGCGGCAGATATCTGTACCGGTTCATGTTGGCCGGATCGCTGAACTTGTCTTGCGAGCCGGCCTGCTCGAGATTCAGAAACCAGGCATAGGGAATGATCTGCGATCCCTGGTCCGTGAACCAGAATTCCTGCCGCTCTTCGCAGTTCCAGTTCTGTGGCAGCAGAACCTCGACATCAAAAGCGCCCTCAAAGGTGCCCGAGTCACAGGCCTGCGCCATCACCGGCTGCTTGCCGGAGGCAAACAAACACGCCGCCAACGCAAGAATGCCCATCGTCCATCGCGTCATTTTTCCAGCCTCCCTGCTCATCTTGCGACCGAGTTTCCAAACGTCATCGCGATCAACTCAGTACCCTTGCGCTCCACGATGCTTGGCCGATTCCGAATAGACCTTGTCGCGCAGACGGTTGATGCCTCCGAGTGGGCGATGATCCGCCAGCGCATGCCATGGCGAGAAAGCCAGTCTCTCGCAGATTTCGATGGCTTCGGGCTTGTGCGGGGTTTGTGGAACCTTGACGGCGATGCGCGCCGCGGGAACGTAATTCTTCAGTTCGTCCGGCCAGGTGGTGGTCGCATCTTCGATATTCAGCTGCCCCTCCGAGACATCGCGGGTCTGAATCAGGAAGTCGTAACAGACGTCCTGCTTGCCACTCATGGTCTTGCCCAGAGCCTCCCTCAGATAGTCTCTGGAGGGGAATTCCGCAGTAACGTTGTCAAAGGGCTTCTGGTCGACAGAGACGCAGGGCGCCGCCGAAAACTTCATTGCACGGCCCGCGCCGAACAGGAATGGCGCCGCACCGAAATACTGCACCATCATCGGATTACGGACTAATTTTCTTCTGATCTCCTTGACGACGCCGCGGGAAGATCTTGTTCCTCGTTTATCGGCCGGAGTTAGATTCTTCAGCAGAGAATCGTTCGCGACAGCCGCCCGCAACGAGTTTCGAATAAACGTAGTCTTGGTCGGCTCTCCTTCCTTGGGATCACCGAGTTCCTCCAAGACAGCCGGAAAGAAGTACGGTGCCGCCACATCGCCTTTCGGCGACCGTTCCAGAATGCGGTTGAGCCTCAGGTAATCGCGGACATTGGCAAACGCGAACCGGGGCGTATTGATCATCAGGAAATCCTGGGCCTTCCGGCCGCCGTCCGTGTTCAGCACTTTGCCGCCCACATTCATGACCTTGACGGCCATCCCGCGGCTGCCATTCCGCCGAACGCCGCGTTCGTCCGCTTCAAGGTCATCTGTGCGCAGCACCGCGGCATTGGAAAACCGGATCCACGCGTCATAGGTGGCACCCGGCTTGCTGAATAGTCCGACGCGGTACTTTGTTTCGATGTCGCGATTGACCGTGAACGTTGCCTTTACGCAGCCGTGTGACTTGGCGTGGACGCCGCGCAGGATCCTGCCCGCCTGGGTCTCATCCGCCCTTGCCCGCTTGTCCTGAAGCGTCTTGCCCAGGGACACGGTTTCATCGATCTGGACCGCCTCGCCGTCCGGCACTGTCTCGAAGGAAGGATCCGACAAACCGCCTGCCTCTGCCGTCGAACCGGCCATCAGACCCAGGCTGAAGACACCGATCAGGCCTGCCTTGCATGCTTTAACACTCAATCCCGCGGCTCCCGCAAATGCATTCATAAGGCGCCTGGCCTCCCGTCATCTGATCAATACGTCATTCAACGCGTCATCTTCGCCTAACGACATCAATAATACTGAAATTCTTCATTAGAATACAAATTTATTATTAGTAAATATTACAAACAAGAAACACTATGCAATATATTTTGCGATCCAGACGAATTTTTCTGTGATTTTTGCCACAACCACATGGCGAATTGTTGCATTGCGAGGGATGCCAGACAGGGTTTCTTGAATGGTTCATTCCGCACGGAGCGGCGCTCGTGACGCCGAAATGCGGGAACAGAAAATCTGCGCGGAAATGTTTGAGCTGCGCGCGTGTTTGCAGCCATCGGCAGAGGCAACAGACCCCCGCACCACGACGAGAGCCGCCGGTTTCGACGGAGTCCGATGATCTCAATCAGGCAGGGATCTGTCGCAGGGTATCAGCGCCGAAGACCGGGCTTGCACGAAGTCGTCGCGCGCAGGCATCTGCCCACGCGCGACGTTCTATTGGTCAGGAGATCTAGCCTGCGTTGCCGCCGGCCACCGCCTTCGGCAGATCCTCAGCCGTTCCCCATTCAGCCCATGAACGATGGTATGTCCGCACGCGCGGATATCCCAGGAGGCGAAGGGTGAAATAGCTGTGCGCCGACGCAAGACCGTTCTGACAGTGGACGACGATATTGCGGTCAGGCGTGATGCCCTGCGCCTCGAAATGGGGGCGCAGTTCGCGAGCCGGGCGCATGGTCAGGTCCTTCTTCAGGTTCTGGCTCCACGGAATGTTTCGGGCCCACGGGATGTGCCCCTTGGCGTAGAGCTTGCCGGGCCGAACGTCGACGACAGTGGTCTCGGCATCGTTCCGCCGTTCCATGATCCAGTCCGCACTGGCAAAGCGCCGGGGTGTCAGGGCGGGAGCAAAACGCGCTGCCGCCTTCGTCGATGCAGAACCCTGACCGGTGCCAGCCTTCTTGCCGCTTCGGGTCCAGCTTTGATACCCGCCGTTGAGCACGCTCACATTGCGATGACCGAGATACTCCAGCACCCAGAAGACACGTGCGGCGTGAAATCCTCCGCGGCCGTCATAGAGCACGACCTTTGTGTTCGCCGAAATGCCCATGCCGCCCAACAGATCGGCAAGTTCAGCTGTCGACTTCAAGGCACCTGCAACGGGTGAGTCCGGATCCGCGACGGCGTTCGGTCCCAGGCGAACCGCTCCAGGAATATGACCCTTGGCAAAATCGCCCGCGGGCCGGACATCCAGAACGACAAGGTTCGTGTCCTTGCCGGTTCCGGCCTTCGTCATCTGAGCAGACAGTTGATCCGCTGAGATCATGAGGTGTGGATTTGCATAATCCTCGGCCTTCGCGGACTGGCCGGCAATCGCAATGGCCGCGGCAATCGCCGCGGCGCGAAGATGTTGAATAGACAAAACTTTTCTCCTCGTTTTGAGTTCTGCTTCCGGAGACCACGGCGATCACAATCGCCGGGCACCGGTACGCCTTCAGAAGTGGCTCCGGCGCCCCTCGAAACCGCTAAGCCCCTCGACAATGAAAGGAATTTCCGCCCGGCGAATGCCGATGTCCTTGAGTGCCCTGTCATCCAGAGAACGCAGGACCCTCATGTTCCGGTTCCGCCGCCAGTGCTTCTCCAGTGTCCGTAACGGATTGGCGAACATTGCTTGCAGCTGGCCGAGAAGCGACAGCTCGATGCCGTTGCCCCAGGCCAGGAATGTTTCCGGATAAAGGGACGGGCGCGACCGCTGGTAGTACATTGCCGACGCCTCGCCTTATCGCGCCGGCTGCGGAACAATCCGCATGTACGGCTTCGGCGCTTCCCATCCGTCGGGGAATGCCGCCCTGGCATCCTCGTCGGACACCGACGGGACGATGATCACATCCTCACCCTGCTTCCAGTTGACCGGCGTAGCGACCTTGTGCTGCTCGGTCAGCTGCAGGGAGTCGATCGCCCGCAGGACTTCCTGGAAGTTCCGCCCGGTGCTCATCGGATAGCTGATCGTGAGCCGGATCTTCTTGTCCGGACCGATGATGAAGACCGTACGGACGGTGGCATTGTCCGCAGCCGTCCGGAACCCGCTGCCGCCTACGGCTTCAGCGGGAAGCATGCCGTAAAGCTTCGCGATCGAGAGATCACCGTCGCCGACCATGGGAAAGTTCGGTGCATGGCCGGTCAGTTCCTGAATGTCATCGGACCACTCGTCGTGGCGCCCGACCGGGTCGACACTCAGCCCGAGGATTGCGCAATTGCGTTTCTCGAATTCCGGCTTGAGGCGCGCCATTTCGCCAAGCTCGGTCGTGCAGACCGGCGTGAAGTCCTTGGGATGTGAAAACAGCACGCACCACCGCTCACCGACCCAATCATGAAACCGGATTTTTCCCAGGGTGGTTTCCGCGGCGAAATCCGGGGCAACGTCGCCAATGGCTAGACTCATGATATTCTCCATCTGGTTTTTCGCGTCTGTCGCGATTATTGTCGCCGTTTCAGGGACTTACCGCTGGTGCATCAACGATTGCCTGGTTGCCGGCGCTACGTGACCGCCTGTCGACGGAGCCGTAGATCTAGGGATCGCGGGACGCGGAAACCTGAAGAAAACCGACTGTTTTTATGAAGGTTTGGGGCAGGACGCGGATCTGCCGTGCAGACCGTACGCGGTAAACAGGTGCGCAATCTGGATATCCGCGTGCGACACCCCTTGCGCATGTTCGGGTCAGGAGCGTCTGCCGACAACGCCGACCTGCGTCGCGTCAGAGAGCTGCTCACCTCCTGCCGATAGGAAGCCTCCCCGTCCGGCACTCCGAAGAGAGCCCGGACACATCCGATAGTCACCGTCTATTAGCCTAAAGGATGATTGCCAGTCGCGACCGGGACGTCCTTACTGCCGCCCGCGGGACGGCTGGGATTTTTCAGCTGCTCGCTCGAGTCGCCGAAAAATCCAAGGGAGGGTAATAATGAGCGATCGTAAGGACATTTCTCGTAGACAGGTGGTGAAAACCGGTCTGGCCGCCGCGGTGGCCGCCGGTGCAACCCCGTATTTCTTCACCCGCGGCGCACTCGCCATGAGCGAGAACTATCGCAATGCGCCCAAGGGCGGCGAAGTCATCCTCGGCTTCAACGTACCCCAGACCGGCGCCTACGCCGACGAGGGTGCGGACGAACTTCGCGCCTACAAGCTCGCCGTCAAGCACCTCAACGGTGAAGGCGACGGCGGCATGCTGAACACCTTCTCGTCCAAGGCTCTCGAGGGCAAGGGCGTGAACGGCAAGAAAGTTACCTTTGTGACAGGCGACACGCAGACCAAGTCTGACGCCGCCCGCGCATCGGCCAAACGCATGATCGAAAACGATAGCGCAGTCATGATCACCGGTGGTTCGTCATCGGGCGTGGCGATCGCTGTCCAGAGCCTCTGCCAGGAAGCCGGCGTTATCTTCATGGCTGGCCTGACACACTCAAACGACAAGACGGGCAAGGACAGGCGCGCAAACGGTTTCCGTCATTTCTTCAATACGGAAATGACCGGCGCCGCACTTGCCCCGGTTCTCAAGAACGCCTTTGGTGGCGAACGGACCGCCTACCACCTGACCGCCGACTATACCTGGGGCTGGTCGCAGGAAGGTTCGATCCAGAAATACACCGAACAACTCGGCTGGAAGACGGCTTCTGCCGTTCGCACACCTCTCGGTGCAGGCGACTTCTCGCAGTACATCACACCGGTCCTGAACTCCGGTGCTGACGTTCTCGTCCTCAACCACTACGGCAAGGACATGGTGAACTCGCTGACCCAGGCCGTCCAGTTCGGTCTGCGCGACAAGCAGGTCAACGGCAAGGACTTCGCCATCGTCGTTCCGCTGTATTCCCGCCTCATGGCACAGGGTGCCGGCAAGAACGTCCAGGGCATCTTCGGCTCCACGAACTGGCACTGGTCGCTTCAGGACGAAGGGTCCAAGGCGTTCGTCAAGTCGTTCGGCACCGAGTACGGCTTCCCGCCGTCCCAGGCCGCACACACCACCTATTGCCAGGCGATCCTCTATGCTGACGCCTGCCAGCGCGCTGGCACCTTCCGCCCGAGCGCGGTCGGCAAGCAGCTTGAAGGCTTCAAGTTCGACGGTCTCGGCAACGGCCCGACGGAATACCGTGCGGGCGATCACCAGTGCTTCAAGGACGTGCTTGTTGTGAAGGGTAAGGAAAACCCGTCCTCCAAGTTCGACGTTCTCGAGGTTGTGGAAGTCACGCCGCGCGCCAAGGTCGAATACACCGACACCATGCTCGGTGGCGAGCTTGGCCCGTACAACGACGGCGAAGCCTGATCGTCGCGATCATATGGTAACAATACGGACCGGCCGCCCAAGTGGCGGCCGGACCTTTGCTGCCGATGCCTGGCAACTCTGAAGCAGCATCGGGCATGGCCTGTTTCAGTTAGGGAGGCGCCTGCCGGCAAGCATCCGGCGGGTTGATGAAATGGACGCTATCTTTCTTCAGGTTCTCAACGGCCTCGACAAGGGCGGCGCTTATGCGCTGATCGCGCTTGGCCTGACATTGGTCTTCGGCACGCTGGGCGTCGTCAATTTCGCACACGGAGCCCTGTTCATGCTGGGCGCGTTTTGCGCGGTCACGCTGCAGCGGGTCCTGGCAATCTCCTACGAGCGCGTCAGCGAGACCGAAAAGGACTTTCTCGGCAATCCGTTGAAGGAACAGGTCCCGTATCTGCAGGACCTTGTCGGCGAAAATGCCGCTGTCTTTCTGCAGGACTGGTCGGTGCCGATTTCTATCCTCGTTGCCATGGTCTTCATGGGGCTGGTCGGCGTCGTCATGGAACGGGGGCTGATCAAGCATTTCTACAAGCGGCCCCATGCAGAACAGATCCTGGTCACCTTCGGCCTTGCGATCGTCCTGCAGGAAATCGTCAAACACTATTATGGCGCGAACCCGCTTCCCCAGTCCGCCCCGGAGATCTTTGCGGGTGCTGCAAATGTAGGGGCATGGATCGGCCTTGGGGACAATGTGGTCTATCCCTGGTGGCGCCTGATCTATTTCATGTTCTCCGGCGTCGTCATCTTCGCCGTTTTTGCGTTCCTGCAGTTCACCACATTCGGCATGGTCGTGCGGGCCGGCATGCAGGACCGGGAAACCGTGGGATTGCTCGGCATCAACATCCAGCGCCGCTTCACGATTGTGTTCGGTATCGCGGCCATCGTCGCCGGCATGGCCGGGGCCATGTATACGCCGATACTGCCTCCCGACTATCACATGGGCATGGACTTCCTGGTTCTTTCATTTGTGGTTGTCGTCGTCGGCGGCATGGGTTCGCTGGGCGGCGCAGTAGCGGCAGGCTTTCTGCTCGGGATTCTGCAAAGCTTCGCCTCGATGAACCAGATCAAGAGTTTCCTTCCCGGAATCGACCAGATCATCATCTACCTCGTAGCCGTTGTAATCCTGCTCACTCTGCCGCGCGGGCTGCTCGGCCGCAAAGGCGTGATGGAGGACTAGGATCATGCTCAATCAAAACGCCCGGGACTGGATCCTTTTCATCGTCTTTTCAGCCGTCGTTCTGAGCCTTCCGATCCTGCTGGTTCCGTTCGGCGCCAACTATCCCGACCTGCTGCAGAAGATCGCGATTTTCGGAATCTTCGCGGTCGGCTTCAACATACTGTTCGGCCTGACCGGCTATCTGTCCTTCGGGCATGCGGCGTTTATCGGCGTCGGTTCCTATACGGCGGTGTGGAGCTTCAAGCTCTTCACCATGAACGCCCTGCCGGCGATCGCGTTCTCCATGGCGTTTGCCGGTCTGTTTGCGCTGGCCATCGGCTATGTGTCGCTGCGCCGGTCGGGAATTTACTTCTCGATCCTTACACTCGCTTTCGCCCAGATGTGTTACGCGCTGGCCTATTCGGTGCTGGGTAACTCGAACTTCATCAACCTGACGAACGGCGAGACAGGTCTGCAGACACGGGCCATCTGTACCGATACGACGACCAGTCTGCTTGACTGCGATGTGCGCTATATCGATCAGGCGCTCGGCATCGCCGAACCGGCCGTACCAACGCCAAGTCTGTTCGGCTATGCCCTGCAGGGCTATCCCGGCTTCTACTTCTGCGCCGTGCTGCTGATCATCTGCTTCTTTGTCGCCCAGCGCATCACCAACTCGAACTTCGGCATGATGCTGAAGGCGATCAAGTCGAACCAGAACCGTCTGAACTATACCGGCATTCACACCCGGCCATACCTGATCGCGGCATTCGTCATTTCCGGCATGTATGCAGGCCTTGCCGGCTCGCTGATGGCGGTGACCGATCCGATTGCCGGAGCGGAACGCATGCAGTGGACGGCCTCAGGTGAAGTGGTGCTGATGACCATTCTGGGCGGGGTCGGCACTTTGGTCGGTCCCGTTCTCGGGGCCGGTCTGATCAAGTATGCCGAACAGAAGGTGTCGTCCTGGAACGAGGGCATCCTCGCGGACTTCTTCTCGTTCCTGCCCGAAGGTCTCCAGAATTTCTTTGTCGAACTGACATCGCTGTTCGTTGGCGAGGGCTGGCACCTGACACTCGGCCTGATGTTCATGATTATCGTGATCTTCCTGCCCGGCGGGCTGATGGAAGGTTTCCGCCGGATCGGCAGGCTCTTTGGCGGAAAAAACAAAAGCGACGACAAGACGGCCGGCTCATCCGTGGCGCAGCCGGCTGAATAGGGGGATCGCGATGTCTGCAGCAGAACAGCTCCAACAGGCCGACGAAACCGGCTTCAAACCCGGAATACCCAATACGGTTCTCCACATCAACGACGTGCACAAGAGCTTCGCCGGCCTGCATGCGCTCAGCGATGTCGACCTTGATGTCCGCGAGGGTGAAACCCACGCCATTATCGGTCCCAACGGGGCCGGCAAGTCGACACTCCTGAATGTCTGTGTCGGACGCCTCAAGCCCGACCGCGGTTCGGTGACATTCGACGGTGATGTCCTGACAGGCAAACAGCCGCACGAAATCAACCAGCTTGGCGTTGCCCGCGTATTCCAGACGCCGGAGGTCTTCCCGGATCTGACGGTTCTGGAAAATGTCATGGTACCGGCCCTGTCAAAACGCGACGGCCACTTCCGCCTCAATCCCTTCAAGAGGCTGGCTTCGGAAAAGTGGATCAGGGACGAAGCCGAGAGCATCATCGAGAGCGTAGGTCTCAAGGGACAGCTCAACGACACGGCGTCTTCCATGTCGCGCGGCGACAAGCGGCGCCTCGAGCTTGCCATGGGTCTGATCCAGCACCCGCGCCTTCTGCTGCTCGACGAACCGACCGCCGGCATGGCGCGCCACGATACAAATGCCACCATCGACCTCCTTAAGGAGATCAAGGAACGCGGCATGACCAAGGTCATCATCGAGCATGACATGCATGTCGTTTTCTCGCTGGCCGACCGCATCAGCGTGCTGGCCGGCGGACGCATCATTGCGCAAGGTACGCCGGAAGAAGTAAAGAACGATCCGAAGGTGAAAGAAGCCTACCTTGGGGAGGAGCAGGTATGACCCTGGCTGAGGAACAGACGGCTGATACAGGCGGTGACAAGCCGGTCGCCGTCGATCAGACAACGGTTGAGCCGGCAGCCGAGAAGGCGCCCGAAGCAACGCCCGTGAAAACGGTCTTCGACGGCTATTTTTCCGTGAAAGGCCTGAATGCCTATTACGGCGACAGCTACATCGTTCAGAATGTTTCGTTCGACGTCAACGAGGGCGAGATTGTCGCGCTGCTCGGCCGCAATGGCGCGGGCAAGACCTCAACGTTGCGCGCCATTGCACGTGCATCCGAACCGGAACTGCGCAGCGGCGAGATTGCACTCAACGGTGAAACCCTGCACGACAAGCAGAATTACGAAGCCGCACTGCTGGGTGTCCAGCTGGTCCAGGAAGACAGGCGCATCATCCCCGGGCTGACCGTGGAAGAGAACCTGGAGCTGGCACAGATCTCCGGTGCAAAGGGCTGGTCCTTCAAACGGATCTTTGAGTTGTTCCCGCGCCTCGAGGAACGCCGCAAGCAGCAAGGCACTACCCTGTCCGGCGGCGAACAGCAGATGTTGTCCATCGGCCGCGCATTGGCGAGAGACCTGAAACTGCTCTTGCTGGACGAACCCTATGAAGGACTGGCGCCGGTCGTCCGCCACGACATCGAAAAGGCCCTAATGGAAGTGCGCAACGCCGGGATCACGGCGATCATCGTGGAACAGAATGCCGTTGCAGCGCTGAAGCTGGCCGACCGGGCCATCATTCTCGACACCGGTGAAGTGGCGTTCACCGGAACGGCGCAGGAAGTGCTCGACAACGAAAAGCTTCGCCACGACTATCTGGCGATCTAGCGTTCCGGGAATCTGTGGTTTATTCGCCGAGAGTGACCTTACATCACCGTGACGCCTGATCGCGGTTGATCAGAATCGCGCGGAAGTCGTTGACGTTTGTCAGCGTCGGGCCGGTCATCACCAGATCTCCTATGGCCTGAAAGAATCCGTAGGCATCGTTGTTCTCGAGATAACCGGCGGCATCAATGTCAGCCTTTTCGGCCCGTTCCAGCGTGGTGGGCGTCACTCGTGCCCCGGCGTTGTCCTCGGACCCATCAATGCCGTCGGTGTCGCAGGCCACCGCTTCGATCGCCGGATGACCGCCAAGCGCAATTGCGAGGGACAGCGCGAACTCGGCATTCGGCCCTCCTCGTCCGTCGCCCTTTATGGTCACCGTCGTTTCACCGCCTGACAGCAGGACCGCCGGTGCGGTGACGGGCCCCTCCCCCGCCGCAATCTTCAGCGCAAGCTCTGCCTGCTCTCGTCCGACGTCGCACGACTCGCCCTCGATCGCATCACCCAGCTCGTGCACGGCAAATCCGGTCTCCCGCGCCACTTTTGCTGCAGCCGCGATGGCCATGGCCGGCGTGGCGATCATGCGGATATCGGCATTGGCAAAGGCCGGATCGTCGGGCTTCGGGGTTTCGGATTCCGGCGACTCCAGATGGCGGACCACCTGCTCCGGCACGTCCATGCCGTATTTGCGGATGATCGCGAGCGCATCGGCTGAGGTGGACTCGTCCGCAACGGTCGGTCCGGAGGCAACGGCGGCAGGGTCGTCGCCCGGGATATCGGAAATCAAAAGCGTGACGATGCGTGCCGGCGCGGCAGCCGCCGCGAGCCGCCCGCCTTTGATGGCTGAGAGGTGCTTGCGCACGCAGTTCATCTCGGTGATGGCGGCACCAGACGCCAGCAGCGAGCGATTGACGGCCTGCTTGTCTTCCAGGGTGAGATCGCCCGCCGGAGCGGACATCAGCGCTGAACCGCCTCCTGAAATCAGACATAGCACCAGATCGTCCGGAGTCAGTCCCGTGACCAGATCGAGCAGCCGGAGTGCTGCCTTGCGTCCGGCCTCGTCGGGCACCGGATGGGAGGCTTCGACAATCTCGATATGTTCGCATGGCACGGCGTGTCCGTACCGCGTGATGACGAGTCCTTCGAGCGGACCGTCCCAGTTATCCTCGACCGCGCGAGCCATTGCTGCCGATGCCTTGCCGGCACCGATGACAATCGTGCGCCCGGCGCCCGGCTCCGGCAGGTTGGGCGGCACGCAGAGTGCCGGATCGCAGGCGGCAAGCGCGGCCTTCAGCATGGCGTCGAGCAGATCGTTCTGCGGCATTGTCCTGTTCTCTGTGGTCAATCCTGGGCGGGCTGTCTTTGGTGCATGACGGACTTGCGCAATCCGCATGGCAGCAGACACATTATAGCGATAACATCCCGGGAACGCCTTTCAAACAGGAAGAAGCCATGCCTGTCACGCCCAATGCCACCCGCATGTTCCACCGTCACCTGAAGACGGACTATCCGGTCGCCAATGCTGGCGGCGGCGCCTACATCACCGACGCTCAGGGTGAGCGCTACCTCGACGCCTCCGGCGGAGCGGCGGTATCGTGCCTCGGGCATGGCCATCCGAAGGTCATCGAAGCGATCAAGGCGCAGCTGGATTCGATGGCCTTCGCGCATACGCGGTTCTTCACCAACGAGCCGGCCGAGCAACTGGCGACCTGGCTGACGGAGCGCGCGCCGGAAGGCTTCGGGCGGGTCTACTTCCTGTCCGGCGGCTCCGAGGCGAACGAGGCAGCCCTCAAGCTCGCCCGTCAAATTCATGTCGAGCGCGGTCAGCCTCAGCGCGATCAATTCATCTCGCGCCAAATGTCCTATCACGGCAACACGCTGGGAGCGCTCTCGGTAGGCGGCAACCCGAAGCGCCGCCAGACGTTCGAACCGATCCTGTTGCCGAATGTCAGTCACATCGAGCCCTGTTACGCCTACCGGCTGCGCAGGGACGGCGAGAACGAGACGGATTACGGCCTGCGCGCGGCCCGGGCGCTCGAGGACGAGATCAAGCGGGTCGGCGAAGACCGCGTGATTGCCTTCATCGCGGAAACCGTGGTCGGCGCAACACTCGGTGTCGTGCCGCCCGCACCCGGCTATTTCCGGGAAATCCGACGCATCTGCGACGACTACGGTGTTCTGATGATCCTCGACGAGGTGATGTGCGGGATGGGCCGGACCGGCACTCTGTTTGCCTGCGAGCAGGACGGCGTAGCGCCCGACATGATCACGATCGCCAAGGGTCTCGGCGGCGGCTATCAGCCGATCGGTGCCCTGATGGTGCGCGAGGACCTGGTCGAAATCGTCGAGAAGGGCAGCGGGTTCTTCGAACACGGCCACACCTATGTCGGCCACCCGACCGCCTGCGCGGCCGGCCTCGCCGTTCAGAAGGTGCTCGAGGAAGACGGCCTGCTCGAGCGGGTCAGGACCATGGGCGTCATCGTGCGCAACCTGCTGGCGGAGCGTTTCGCCGACCACCCGCATGTCGGCGACATCCGGGGCCGTGGTCTCTTTGTCGGAGTGGAAATCGTCTCAGACCGTGACAGCAAGGCGCCGTTCCCGGCTGCCGACAAGGTCAATGCCCAACTGAAGACGGCGGCCATGAACAACCGGCTGATCTGCTATCCGGACGGCGGCGGCGTAGACGGCACGAACGGCGACCATGTGCTGCTGGCACCACCGTTTATCCTGACGGAGCCTCAGGCCGAAGAGCTAGTCGACAAGCTGGCCCAGAGCATCGATGACGTGATTGGCTCCGGCCAGAGTGAATATGGGTCAGATTAAATCGTTCTGCCGGATTGCATTTTTGTCAGGATCGAGGGTTTTGGCGAAGGCCATACCGGGAGTACGGTCGAGGCAAAACCCGATGGTAATGGCAAAAAGGCAGCCGGCCCGAAGGGTTGAATGAAATCGACCATCCACGGCGTCAGGCCTTTCGACCGTAGCCCCGCTACGCTTCTCAAGGCCTTCCTGGTGGACTGGTGCGATTTCATCCAACAGAACTGGTTCAATCTGACCCAAATTCACTCTAATCAGGGACGCACCACCAGCACCGAACATTTGGCGTGCCGCACAACGCGGGCAGCATTCGGGCCGAGCAGATAGTCCTGAAGCTCGGGCCGGTGCGAGGCCATAACGATAAGATCGGCCTCAACCTGTTCGGCAACGTTCAGGATCGACTCGTAGATATTGCCCTCTCCGACAATGTGCTGGACCTGAATTCCGTCCGGCACGTTGTCCTTCACGAAGGCATGGAGCTTTTCCATCACCTCCGCATTGACCTTCTCCTCGTAACCCTCGGGGAAGAACTGCCCGACGATGCTCATGCCGAAACCGGGCACGACGGTCATCACATGGAGCGACGCGCCATGAGTCTTGCAGAGTTCCAGTGCGTTCGGCAGGGCGTTCGTCCAGGAACTCTTGTGCTGCAGGTCAATCGGAAGAAGTATGTGCTTGTACATGGCTGACTCCTCCACTCAAGCCTCGGCGGGCGCCGGTTCGGGACGTGTCCGCCGGGATCGCTGCATCAATATTATCAGCGCCAGAACGATCAGTGCCGGGATATAGAACACTTCCTTGGGCATGCGTTCGTTAGGCAGATTCACGGCGGATATGGTCACAGGCTTGTCGCCGTAGAAATCGAACGTGCGTCCAACGCTTTCGAATTTCGATCCCGGAAGCGGCTCTTCCAGCTTGGCGACATCACCTTCAACGGCAACGAGCAGGCCGTTCTTCTCCAGCCGCGCCGCGCCCTCCCCGGCGGGACCGAGCGGAATGACAATGTTGGTGCCTATGATCTTGTCCGGATCGTTGAAATCCGGTCCGGAAACGCGAACCTGCAGATCGGCTCCTTCCGCCTGGGCTCCGGCGATCTGGGTAATCTCGGCACCGGGCTTTTCAACGAATGGAGGAATGACCCTGTCCAACCAGAAACCCGGTCTGAACAGCGTGAAGGCCACCAGCAGCAGCAGGGCCGTTTCCCAGATCTTGTTGCGAACCAGGAAGAAGCCTTGCGTCGCCGCCGCGAACAGCATCATCGCGATGACCGCGACAAAGAACACGAACACCGCCTTGGTGACGGACACATCGATCAACAACAGTTCGGTGTTGAAGATGAACAGGAACGGCAGCAGCGCGGTCCGGATGTCATAGGCAAAACCCTGGATACCGGTCTTGATCGGATCGCCTCCGGAGATCGCGGCGGCCGCGAAGGCGGCCAGCCCCACGGGCGGCGTGTCATCCGCCAGAATGCCGAAGTAGAACACGAACAGATGCACCGCAATCAGGGGCACGATGAGGCCGCTCTTGGCACCCAGCGCCACGATGACGGGCGCCATGAGCGAGGAGACGACGATGTAGTTCGCTGTCGTCGGCAGCCCCATGCCCAGAATCAGGCTCATCACCGCCACCAGAAGCAGCATGACGATGAGATTGCCGCCGGACAGGAACTCGACAAATTCACCAACGACCTGGTGCGCGCCGGTCAACGAGATCGTGCCGACGATGATGCCGGCGGCGCCTGTTGCGACGCCGATGCCGATCATGTTGCGAGATCCTGAGATCATGCCGTCGATCCACTCGGCGACACCACGGCGGAATGCGCCGCCGATATCGCCGGCGCCGCGGAACACGGCCTTGATCGGGTGCTGTGTCAGCGCGACCGTGATCATGGCGATGGTCGCCCAGAACGCCGACAAAGACGGCGACAGGCGTTCGATGATGATGCACCAGATCAGAATCACGATCGGCAGGATGTAGTACAGTCCGGTGATTGCCGTTGCGCCTGCGCGCGGCAGTTCGGTGATCGGCGCGTCCGGCGGATCGACGACCAGATCGTCATGTCGGGACGCAAACCACAGCAGGATCAGATAGGCGGTCGCGCACAGGATCGCCACGATGAGGAAAGCGCTGTCGGGCATGGCGACCTTGACCCAGCCGAGGCCGTAATAGACCGCGATGCCGAGGAATGCGACGCCAAGGAATCCACTCAGGAACCCGATCGCCTTGGACGCCAGCGTCATGGTCGACGGCGGTTTCGGCAGGCCCTTCAGGTCCAGCTTCATCGCCTCGAGATGAACGATGTAAACGAGCGCAATGTAGGATACGAGCGCCGGGACAAGGGCATGCTTGATGATGTCGGTGTAGCTGACGCCGGTGAATTCGGAGATCAGGAAGGCAGCAGCCCCCATGACCGGCGGCGTGAGCTGGCCGTTCGTCGAGGACGCGACTTCAACCGCGCCTGCCTTTTCCGGCGAGAAACCCGTCCGCTTCATGAGCGGGATCGTGAAGGTGCCAGTCGTGACCGTGTTGGCGATCGAAGAGCCTGAATAGAGCCCGCTCATGGCCGAGGCGACGACGGCGGCCTTAGCCGGTCCGCCACGCAGATGGCCGAGCAACGCAAAGGCGATCTTGATGAAGTAGTTGCCCGCTCCCGCCTTCTCCAGAATAGATCCGAACAGGACGAACAGGAAGATGAGTGAGGCGGAAACGCCAAGGGCGACGCCGAACACGCCTTCGTTCTGCATCCAGTAATGCCACATGGCCTTGCCGAATGACGCACCCTTCCAGCGGATGGCGTCCGGCAGCCATTCGGCCGAGCCGAAAAAGACGTAGCAGACGAACACACTGGCAACGATCACGAGTGGCAGACCAAGTGCCCGGTAGACCGAGATGGCCAGCACGACCATGCCGATCGAGGAAATCACGAGATCGCCGGTCGTCGGCAGACCGGCGCGCACGGCAATCTGCTCGCGCAGGAAGACGATGTAGAAGCACGAAATGACGCCAAGTGCCACCAGGAGCCAGTCGTACCAGGGTATTGCGTTGCGCGGGCTGGACCGGAACAACGGAAATGCCATCGCCGCCAGCACAAGGCCGAACGCAAGGTGTATCAGACGTGCGTTCGAGTTGGTCACGACGAAGCTTACGCCGGTCACATCGGTAAGAAAGAACGGCAGATTCGAGGCGATATAGAGCTGGAACAGAGCCCAGATGAACGCGATGACGGGAATCAGGTTGCCCTGCCACCCCAGTGGATTCCTTGCCCCGGTATCAACTTGTGCTACGAGATCGTCGACCTGATCGGCCTTAAGCGCTTCCTTGGCCATACCCGCATTCCCCCTCAAGAATTGCGTTCGCGATTAATGCGTATTGTGCTCGTTGTATGCGCAAACAAAAAAGGACGGGCCGGCGTTACCGGCCCGTCCTGTCGGCTGAATTACATCCAGCCTTTTTCCTTGTAGTACTTCGCCGCACCGGCATGAAGCGGAGCGGACAGCGAGTCCTTGATCATTTCTTCCGGCTTCAGATTGGAAAATGCCGGGTGAAGCTTCTTGAACTGATCGAAGTTCTCGAACACGGCCTTGACGACCACGTAGACGACATCTTCCGGAACGTCGGAGCTGGTCACGAACGTCGCGCCAACGCCAAAGGTCGTGATGTCTTCCTTGTTGTTGTACATGCCGGCCGGAATGGTCGCCTTACGATAGTAAGAATTGTCAGAGACCAGCTTGTCGATAGCGGGGCCAGTGGCGTTCACCAGGTGCGCAGCACAGGTGGCGAGCGATTCCTGGGTCAGAGCGGACGGGTGCCCGACGAGCCAGAAATAGGCGTCGATCTTGCCGTCGCAAACCGCCTGTCCGGTCTCGGCCGACTTCATTTCGGAGGCGAGCTTCAGGTCGGTCCGCTTCCAGCCGAGGGCTTCCTCAAGCACTTCCCATGTTCCGCGCGTACCGGAACCCGGGTTGCCGATGTTGAGGCGCTTGCCCTTCAGGTCGGTGATGTTCTTCACGCCCGAAGCGTCGCTGGCGATGATCGTCACCGGCTCCGGATGAACGGAGAACACGGCCCGCAGCTTCTCGAACTTGCCGCTGTCCTTGAACTTCGAGGTGCCGTTGTAGGCATGGTACTGCCAGTCAGACTGGGCAACGCCGAATTCGAGTTCACCGGCCTTGATGGTGTTGATGTTGTAGATGGATCCACCAGTCGATTCAGCCGAGCAGCGAATGCCGTGGTCCTTGCGGTTCTTGTTCACCAGACGGCAGATCGCGCCACCGGTCGGATAGTAAACGCCGGTCACGCCGCCGGTACCGATACTGATGAATTTCTGCTGCGCCTGTGCCGTCTGCGGCTGTGCGGCCAGAGCCAGCGCGCCGACGCACATTGCGCCAAGTACGGGGATTGTCAGTTTTTTCATGAATGTTCTCCCAAAAAACACTTTTGTTGTGCCTCCGCAGGGGGATTAAATGTCAGATGCGGTCTCGACGCAACCGCTGGTGACGCATTTATGCACCTGCGCGTTGCGAGTGTGTCGTGTGTCTGCAAGCCGATAGAACGGGTTAGTCCAAGAATTTGCTTGCAACACGCTGTGTAAGCCGTTCTAAACCAACACCGTGATCTGAGGCGAAAGATGCCGCCGTCGCGGCACCGCCAAACCGACCGGGAGCCGTTCGCGCATTCGCTGCAACGCGAAGCGGGACGCTCCAACTGACTCATTACGCATGGCTGCAAAACAAGACACGATTCTTCTTCCCGTCGAGACACAAACGCGAGAGTTCGATGCCAAGCTCTTGCTGGGTTGCTGCCTTGCTGAGCGCGGCATTCCGGTAATTCTCGGCTCAAGGATCGAAATGCATCTGGAGATTGGACGGCTTCCCGTCGGTCTTTATCACGCCAAGGACGTCCGCCGGCCGTCCTGCAGAATATTCGGTATCCTGCAACGGCTCGGCCACCTCATTACCGTCTGCGACGAAGAGGCCGTCGTCTACTACAGCCCGATTTCCTATCACAATCATCGTGTCGCGGAATGTGCGATGGAGGGAATCGACGAATTCTTCGCCTGGGGCGTCGACAACCGGCGCCTGATCGAAACCGCACCCGGGTACCACAACCAGCCGATTCACATCACCGGCAATCCGCGCATGGATTTCCTGCGTCCGGAATTGCGGCAGTTTTTTCAGGATTCCGTTGAAGATTACCGATCCCGGTTTGGCGATTTCATCCTGATCAACTCGAACTTCGGTTCGGTGAACCACTATTTTCCCAATCTTTCCAGAGCCAACGATCAGGGGGTTACGACAAGCGGTAACGTGCCCCCCGGCAGTTTCATGGCAGGGGCGTTCGCACATCGCTACGAGGTCCTGCAGGCCTTCTTCACGCTTTTGCCGAAACTTGCCGATGCGCTCCCGGATACGCAGATCGTCGTGCGACCGCACCCGGCCGAAAACCACGAATCCTGGAAAGCCGCGGCAGACGGAAGAGCCAATGTGCACGTGCTGCATGAGGGCAACGTCTACGGCTGGCTCATGGCATCGAAAGTGAAACTGCACAACGGCTGTACAACGGCAATCGAGAGCTTCCTGCTCGGCCAGCCGTCGATCGCCTACCGTCCTGTCGACACGGAGCAGTACGACCTGGCGCTGCCCAACAGCCTGAGCCATTCCGTTACCGACGAGGCCGAACTCATCGATCTGGTGCGGGACATCGTGACCGGGCGCACCGACGCGCTGACGGCGACGCAGCAACAGGATCAGGTCGCTGCGAAGTATTTTGCCGCGCTCGACGGTCAGCTTGCCGCCGAACGGACTGCAGACGCATTGATCAAGATCCTGGAAGAACGTGAGGACCGTTCTCGCCCAGGCCTGCTTGGGCGCCTGGACGGCAGAACACGGGCAAAAGTCCGGGCCTTCGAGAAGCGCGTAAACGAACTGAGACCACGCCACAAGAACAGCAAGGCCTATTCCCGGCACCGGTTCCCCGGAATTCAGGTCGGCGAAGTCAACAATCAGATCGCCCGCTACAAGGATATTCTAGGCCGCTTTGACAAGATCACCGCGCGGACGGTCGGCGAAAACCTGTTCGCTCTCGACCCCGCTTAGCGCCGCTGGCGATTGGGCCTCAGCTGATGCCCAGAACCAGTTTCTGAACCTCATCCAGTTCGAGCCCTGTCCGCGTGACCCCGGCTGCCCAATCCGGAGCTTCCGACTTCGGCGCGAAGAATGACGTGAACTGAAACATGATCAGCAGCCGGCCAACCGTGTTACCGCGGCTGCCGTAGTGAAGGCATCGCGACGTATCGACCGCAGCACCACTGCCGGCGGGGCCCATGACCTTTATCAGGGCGCCCTCGCCGCCCGCAGCCGCGACCACGTCGTCGTCGCCAAGGCGCCCGGTGTTGTACCCCAAAGACCGCTTCACTTCGGCGGAAAGATCTGCCGGCAACAGAGTGAACGGGCCGGTTTCATCCGTGACTTCCCGGACATTGAAAAAGAACTTGAGCTGGCGGGTGTCCTCACCGTCGCGGTGGAACAACTGGCTCTTCTCGACCGTGTCGTTGGGAGGCGTGAACCACAATGACGCAGATGAAAGCACAGGGACGGCGCCGAAATAGAGCGTCGCGGGGTCCACGACCGGGCGAGAGATCATGAATCCCAGGATTTCGGGGTGATCGAGAAATCCGTCGCCCTTCACAACGCTAAGAAGGAAGTTCTTCTTTGCCGTCCTGAGCGTCTCCTCGATGCCGCCTGAGTCTTCTATATCCGCAAAGAGACTATCGGCGCGGGCCAGAGCCTCGACCGAACCGGGGAAATGACCGGATTCATAACATTGGAAGCCGCGATCTTCCGGAATCGTCTCAATCTGCCCGGAGGCGGACGCGATCTCGCGCGCAAGCTTTTTGCGCAGACCCGCCTGCCCAGGGCAACGGCCGAACTTTACGCCGCGCACCACCATGTCGGCGGCCGGCCGGGGAAGCCGGAGCCCCTTGTGCAGGGTCCTGTGCAGATCGATGGCGCCCCGAAGTGCGGGCAACTGACTATACTCGACGGCTGACATGGCTCCGGCCCCTTCAAAAACTAAGCGCTGGCCCAGAAAATCACACTTGCGGCGAACGGATCAACGCGAAAGCGCATGACCTTCAACTGTATTCTTCAAATGTCCAGTGGCCGGCGGCAAGCATTGCGTCGAGAACCAGCCAGTCGGTCAGCGTATCCAGGTTTGCGCTGCGTTCCGGCGGCATGACGAAGGCCATGGTCTGCTGGGGCAGAAACGTCTGCTCCCGCAGCAGCGTCTCCCGGTCAATAAGATAGAACGCGCCGTTGAGCTCAAACAGGTCGGGCATTGTCTGGCGTGCGCGCCCCGATTCAACACCCATGTACGATTCGAGACGGCCATCGGCAACTTGCTGGAGTTTCTCCGGATGAGCCCCCTCATGCGGTGCGACGCTCGCGGCGGCCACGAACCGGTCATCCCGCTCGAACTGCTCTGCAATCGCGTCCAGGTCGGCAAGCGTGCGCAGCGGCGTCGTGACCTGCAACAGTAATATGTAGTCCTCACCGATCTCTGCGTCGTCTATGAGGTGACGAACGGCATCGAGCGTGGTCGCGGTGTCCGTCGCAAGATGATCCGGGCGCAGGGACGGCGCGGCAACGCCATACTGGCCGGCAACCTCATGCATTGCGGGATCGTCGGTCGTGACCAGAACGCGGTCGATACGCGGCGAGGTCTTGGCAAACTTGATCGTACGCTCGAGTAGCGTCTCGCCGCCGATCTTGCGCAAGTTCTTTCCCGGAATTCCCTTGGATCCGCCTCGAACCGGGATGACTGCCGTAACCGGTTTTGACCTGATCATAATCCGTTCCCGCCGCAACCGCCGGCTCAACCCTGACGCCGACCGGTCGCCATTCTCAATAGGTCAGCGACTTCTCAATCGTGATTTCAGTGCGTGCTATCGCTTCGGCTGTCTGCTGGCCTGCTGTCCCGTCTCCATAGATGAGGTCACTCTGACGCTCTCCCTCGGCAAACTGCTGCCTGATCGCGTTCAGGATTGCGGCCTGATCGTGATCAACATCGATCACATTGCGGCCCCGGTCGCGACCGCGCTGGCGATTACCGATATTTACCGCAGGCACACCCAGATAGGCACACTCGCGGATCGCCACGCTGGAATTCCCGATGATCCCGCGGCTGTTGATCAGAATCGAAAGGAAATCGAGGGGTTTGAGATTGCGGTAGAAGTGAACGTTCGGCAGGTCATGGGTTTCTCGGAACGCTCGAATGCCCTTCGACGTCCCGTCCGAGCCCGCATCAACATTCGGCCAGAACCATAACGTGGGGATCCCGGCCTCCTTGATTGCAAACAGGGTTTGGTCGACATGCTCGCGCGCCAGCTCGTATTCCGTCGTCACAGGGTGCTGAAGCACAACCACATAATCACCCGACAGGTCCAGATCGGCGCCGACGCCGCCATAACCGGCCAGCAGCTCCGCCACATCACGCGGCTCGGAATCCCGCGCCTGCCGGGCGAGATCAATCGACGGGCAGCCGGTGACGACAACACTTTCCGGCCGTTCACCCATCCGGATAACGCGCTCGCCGGCCGGCTCGCTGGAAACAAGGTGCAGATCGGCGAGCTTGGTCACGGCGTGGCGAACTTTCTCGTCGATCGAGCCGGTTACCTCGCCGCCCTGGACATGAATGAGAGGAATGTTCATGTAGGCGGCGGCAACCGCAGTGGCCATCGTCTCGAAGCGGTCTGCGATCGTCACAACTGCGTCCGGCTTGAGGTTGTCAAAAACCGTTGCAAGCTCAGCCAGCCCGAACCCGGTGGATTTCGCGGATGTGACGAGATTCTCACCCTCAACGATCATGTAGACTTGGCGGTCAATCTCGAAGCCCTCATGTGCAATCACATCGACCGCGTTGCCGTAACGCTCCAGAAGGGCTGATGCGGCGACGACAAGCTGTAGTTCCAGTTCGGGATGAGCGCGGATGGCTTCCAGCGCGGTTCGAATTCGCGCATAACTTGGCCGCGCGGTGATCACGACGCATATCTTACGGGGCATGCTTCAGCTTTCCAGATCACTTTCAAGTAGCGGGACGTCGCGCTTGACGTTTCGGGCAAGTCGGCGCCCCACGATCGATTCAAACTCGCTTGCGGGAATCCCGGTTCCGGGTTTCTTTGCACCAAGATCGCCCGCCGCGATCACGGTGCCGGCCTCCAGGTCGCGGAGCGGAACGAGACTCTTCAGGAAGATTTCCCGCAGAGGGGCGACGGACTCGGCGACCGCGCTCTTGTCCATCGGGCTGGCTTTCATCTCTTCGATGAAACGAATTCCTTCCACGAGTGAGGCCAATTCGTCACCGGTCACCGAAGCGACAACATCGGGTCCGAACTGCTCACGACTCATGGTGACGTGCACTTCGAGCACCTCGATTCCCATCGTGGCCGCGGCGAGACCCGGATAGATCGTGCCCGAATGATCGGACAGACCAATCGCCGTCCGGTAGCGTTCCCTGAACTCGGTGATGATGTTGAGGCCGATGGATTCCGGCGGACTCGGATATTGTGTCGTGCACTGCAGGATCGCCAGCGGCGCATGCTTGGATGATATCCTCTCCACGGCGGCATCGATTTCCGGGAGAGGACTCATACCCGTTGAAAGGATGACCGGCTGACCGGTCGACGCCATGGCATCCAGCATTTCGAAGTTCGTGATTTCGCCGGAGGCCACCTTCCAGCCGGCCACGCCGACCTCCTTGAGCAATGCGACGGCTTCCATCGAGAATGGCGAACTCAAAAACAACAGGCCCATCTCATCAGCGTGACGCTTGAGCCCGTTCCACTGCTCGGCGGTAAACTCCATGCGGCGCCAGTAGTCCAGGCGGGTTTCGTCCTGCTGGCTGAACCGCGTGCGCCAAGGTTCCGACAGCGTGCTTTCTGCATCGGCAATATGCGTCTGGAATTTGACTGCGTCCGCGCCGGCGCGCGCCGCGCAGTCGATATAAGCGTGAGCAGCGCCGAGGCTGCCGTCATGGGCCTGGGCGATTTCGGCAATTATCGTGCAGGGCGCGCCTTCGGCCGGCTGCGCCAGCCACGTCCGATTCTCAGTCTGAGACATCCTCGGGTACAGTCGGCTAGATTCAAGACCGGCCCGGTTTTATGCCACTGCACGTGCGCTGACAAGCATAGTGCCTGCACTGCAACAAGAATTCCCCTTCACACCGCAGAGAACAGCCGCGCCGGAATTCCGGTCGATGGTGAATGCGGCTCCGGAAAAACAACCGCGGCCTCCTGGGCAGGAGGCCGCGGTCTCCGACGGTATTCGCTGGTCCACGTAGAGGGGCTGGAGAGAGTGCCGCTACGGTAATGACCCGCGAGTTGGCTCCCGCCGGTTTATGAATTCGCTACTTCACGCCTGACACGCGCGCGGTCATCTCAATGAACCGAGATTGCCGGAGCCTCGGGCCGGCGCTTGGTCCAATCCTGGTCACCGCGCGATCTGAGAACCGGTTTTTCGATGCCACGCAGGGCACGTGTCGCATCCAACACCTCTTCGCTGACATCGCACAGGATCGCCGTCGTTGGTTCACCGTCGACCATTTCAGGAAGTCCGAGCGGTTTGGGGTTCCACCCCGCCTCGAGAAACCGCGGGATCCAGTATGTTTCCAGAACGATCGACACCGCCTCAGCGCCCCTGCTCAAGCCGTACTCCTGAATACCGCACATGATTGTGCTCGCCACCGGACTGACGACGTGCGGTTCGCGCCGTTCCGGCACGACGAAATAGCGGGTCCACTCGAAAATCCGCGCGGACCGGGGAACCCCCCGGACTGAAGCGAGGTGCGGAAAGACGTCGCTCATGAGGGTCGGTTGTGTGGTGGGAATGAGCCGTGATCCGCCGACGACCCGGCTTCCGTCTTCAATCGCCAAAAGGTAATCCGCAGCATCGTTGTCAAACTGGTCGATCTCGCGACCATCCGGCCGATCGAGATCCCGCCAGCCCCGCTCGCGTACGTAGATTTCGTATCGCCGCCGCCACATCTGCTCCAGCTCTTCTCCATACAGATGCCGATTGCCCGCAGTCACAACATCGATCATCGCACTCACTCCGCAACAAACGGTCCACTAAGGCCTAACTACTCCCGGTCGGACCTCATTGGCTCACGGTGATCGAGTGATTGATATCCCCCAAAAATGGGGGTGAATTCGGCAGAATTTCTAGCTAAACGCGATGTTTGCTACCGGCAGTTGCCATCAAATGCGGATCTGCCCGGTGCGGATTGCCTCAGCAACGGCCTGGGTGCGGTTTACGCAGCCGAGTTTCGCTGTGGCCGCCTTGAAATAGCCTGTGACCGTGTTCTCGCTGAGACCCAAAATCCGGCTGATTTCCCAGCTTGATTTACCGGCCGCCGCCCATTTCAGGCATTCCCGTTCACGACCGCTGAGCATGGTCCGCTCGCGGCCCGTTCCATTGGCATCTTCAAGCAGTGCCCGCGCACGGCCATGGGCATAGATCGATGCCAGATGAATTGAAGCGCGTGTTTGCGAGGATAGATCGAGGTCATCACCGGCAAGGGTAACGACGGACTGGAAGCCATTGAGGCCGAATATCGGCACGCAAAGGCCGTCGTACATGTTGAATTCCGTGGCTTCGCCCATGATCCGCGGCCCGATCGGCCATCTGCGGCTGTCGACCTCGACATCATGCCAGGCGAACGGCTGGGTATTGACCGAGCACTGAAATGCTACCGGATCCTGATCAATGTAATCATTCTCAATGTAGCGGTCGAACCACCCCTGCGGCCATGCATTCAGCATGATCTCATCTTCAAACTTGCCACCGGGATCAGGCAAACCGGTGATCAGGAAGAACTCGAAACCGAATTCCCGCACCATGTCCCGAAAACTGAAGATGATTTCCTCGGGTTTTTCCAATGCTTCCAGCGACTCGATAAAATCGAGCGTTCTCAGGCCCAAGGCGTTGTTCAACTGATTATCCCCGCAAAAAACGGATCCCAGCACACTCCGATTCGTTAATTAATACTACATTCCCTACACCTGCAAAACAGGCGGCGCTTTTTTTACTGATTACTATCAACATTCCATTTGTGATAGAGCGCAATAATTCGTTCGAAAATTGTGTTCCATGAGCGCAGAGAATATATCGCCGAATAATTGTATCGCCTTGATTTGCATCATGTTTGGCATAAGCGAGAACCGGATAGTCTGCCGGTTCCACAAACTCGCAAAACGGGAAGGTCGATATAATGAGGCGAAGCGCGCAGCACGACAGACAGGTTTCACCACTTGGATGCGGCCTTCAGACCATGGCCGCCATAGCTGTTTTGTTCGCGTCAGTCACAATGGGACAGGTCGCAGCGGCAGAATTTGGGGATGCCGCGCGAGGCGCCACAGTCGCGGAACGCTGGTGCACAAATTGCCATCTCGCGGTCAAGACACAGACCAAGGCACCCAAGGATGCCGTCCCCAGCTTCAATGCCATTGCGGCTCGGGAGTCGACCAGCAAGGAAGAACTGGACGGAATTCTTTCCGCGCCACATGGCCCGATGCCAGTCGATGTCCTGTCGCGACAGGATCGCGCTGACGTAATCGCCTACATTCTCAGCCTGAAGACACCGTAGCGGTTCCTGAAGGGCAATCAGCCGGTCATGAATCCGGCTGGGCGAATTCAGCCTCCAGAGCCTTTACAAGTTGCTTGAGATCGTCCGGCACCGGCATACCGTACGCACGCATCTCGTTAATCTTTTCCCGCAGTTGAAGATAGAGTTCGTGCCGGTCTTCCGGCTGGTCCTCCATCTGCTGGAGCAACAAGCCGACACTCGCCTCAAACTCGTCAAGATCCATGGGACAGCATCCTTGCAAATCATTCAGCGCACGACAGTAGCACGATTGCGCAGTTTGCAATCAGATCACCGCGTGCCCGCTATGTCGTCCCGATCCTGCAGAAGCCGGAGCTTTGAGCGCCGGTCCTTATCCGACACCGCGGGGATGTCCAGTATGTCGCTCAAGCGCCAGTCGATATTGTGTTGCATGTGGCTCCGCATGGCGTCGTAAGCAGCCTCACCGTCTCTGGCCTCAAGCGCATTGAAGATTCTCACGTGATCCTCGATCGCGCGGACCTGCAGAGCCTTCATGTCGGTGCGCTCATCTATGACGCGCCAGATATCCGACTCACGCCGGAAATGCCACAACTGTTCCACCACATAGTAGAGCGCACCGTTCCCGGTTCCTTCCGCAATCAACGTATGAAAGCGCATGTCTTCCTCGTAGGAGAATCTGCCCTTCTCCTCGAGGTCTTTCATTTGCAGTTCCAGCTGCTGGCGGATCTCTACGAGTTGGTCGGAGGTAATCGTCCTTGCCGCAATGGCAGCCACGTCAGCCTCGATGATCTTTCGGGCCTCCAGCAATTCGAACGTGCCGAAGCCGGGATCCCGGTCGGAATGTTGTTCACCAGGCTCTGCCACGTAGACGCCCGATCCACCGCGAACGGCGACAAAGCCCATGATCTCGAGCGCGATCAGCGCTTCCCGCAACGTCGGACGGCTGACGCCGAATTCATCGGCGAGTTCGCGTTCGGATGGCAGCCGGGCCCCGACAGCATACTCACCGGCCTTGATGCGGCCGGTGATCTTGTCGGCGATCGCACGGTAGCGCCTGTATTGCGTCGAAACGCTCAAGTTTGTCTCCGAAAACCCGTCGATTGGCCAGACCAATTGACTCGCTTATATTTTGGCCTTACCAATTATTAGGTCAAGGGTCCAGTTCATCCCCGGCTCTTCCGGTCGCAGATACCCGTTTCGTCGGGCCGCCGACCCAGGTCTGCGGGCGCTTGACGTTCAGACAACCTAACCCGAGCCCCGGACGGCGCGGCATTCGTCTACCCGGCCTCCGGCAGCGACAAGAGGAATCTGGGAGGAAGCACATGCGCACATCCAATTGGTTGAAAACGGCTATCGTCGCCGGCCTTGTCACACTGGCGGGCGATGCCGCGATCGCGGACACGAAGGACAAGCGAATTGCCCTGTCAAACAACTACGCCGGCAATTCGTGGCGCCAGGCAATGCTGCGCAGTTGGGACAAGGTGACCAAGAAGGCCGTTGCGGACGGTGTCGTTGCCGCAGCCGATGCCTTCACCACTGCTGAAAACCAGGCCACCGAACAGGCCCAGCAGATCCAGAACATGATCCTCCAGGGCTACAACGCCATTGTCGTCAACGCAGCCTCGCCCGAGGCTCTCAATGGCGCTGTCAAGGAGGCCTGCGACGCCGGCATCGTGGTTGTATCTTTCGACGGAATTGTCACGGCTCCCTGCGCCTGGCGGATCGCGGTGAATTTCAAGCAGATGGGCAAGGACGAGGTCCTTTACCTTGCCAAGAAGATGCCGAAAGGCGGCAACCTGCTCGAAATCCGCGGTCTCGCCGGTGTCTTCGTCGATGACGAAATCAGTGCGGGCATCCATGAGGGTGTAAAGGAGAATCCGCAATTCAAGATCGTCGGCTCTGTTCACGGCAACTGGGCGCAGGATGTCTCCCAGAAAGCCGTTGCCGGCATCCTGCCCAGCCTTCCCGAGATAGCCGCCGTGGTGACCCAGGGCGGAGACGGCTACGGCGCCGCTCAGGCCTTCAAGGCTGCGGGACGGCCGACCCCGCTTATCATCATGGGCAACCGGCACGATGAACTGACCTGGTGGAAGGAACAGAAGGACGCCAACGGCTACGAGACAATGTCCGTCTCGATCGCGCCGGGTGTCTCCACCCTCGCCTTCTGGGTCGCCCAGCAGATTCTGGACGGCAAGGAAGTGCCGAAGGACCTTGTCGTGCCATTTCTGAGAATCGATCAGGACAATCTCGAGCCGAACCTCGCCAACACCGAAAAGGGCGGTGTTGCCAATGTGGAATATTCGCTCGAAGATGTCGTGAAGGTGATCAACGCGGCGAAGTGATCGAACTTAGAGGGCGGCGGGCAACGTGACCAACGAAAGCAGTTCTGCACCGCCCGCGCATATCGTGAAGCTGGACGGCGTCGAGAAACACTTCGGCGCCGTTCATGCGCTTACCGGCGTGGATTTTCACGTCCGCCCCGGAGAATGTGTCGGTCTGGTCGGCCATAACGGCGCCGGCAAGTCGACACTCATGCATATCCTGGCCGGCACGCTCGGAGCAGACGCCGGAACACTGCACATAGGGACGGAAGACCTATCGCGGCGGTACAGCATCGCAGCAGCCCGCGCCAACGGGATACGCTGCGTCTTTCAGGAACTCTCGCTCTGTCCCAATCTCACTGTCGCCGAAAATGCTCGCATCATGCACGCCTCACTCAGAGGGTTCGGCTGGCGCGCGCGGGCAAGCCAGCTCATCATCGGGGTGCTGGACGAGATTTTCGGGAACCATGGCATTACCGCATCGGACATAGTGGGCGACCTGAGTATCGGACAGCGCCAGATGGTCGAGATCGCACGCGCCTTCTCGGTGACGAAAGACTCTCCCCGACTGGTCATTCTCGACGAACCGACGTCGTCACTCGACGCGCTTGTCGCAGAGAGACTGTTGAATTTCGTTCGTGCGGAGGTCGGCCGGGGCACGAGTTGCATCCTGATCTCCCACCTGCTTGGGGAGATTCTCGGCACGTGTGATCGTGTGGTGGTGATGCGCGACGGCGCAGTCGTTGATGCGCGCAGCACGTCGGATTTCACGAAAACGTCGCTCGTGGCGGCGATGGGCAGCGTAGCGGAAGACAGGCCCGAGTCAGAGGGAAGCTTCGACTCCAAGCGCAAGGACACGCGGCCCGCGGTCCAGATCACCACGTCCGCAGACAACACCGAAGCCGATCTTCTCGCCTATCCCGGCGAAATCGTCGCGCTGGCGGGCCTCGCCGGTCACGGACAGACCAATGCCCTTATCCGCATGTTCAAGGCCGCCGGCCGAACGTCGGGCGAAACCATCGTCGATGGAGAGGTCGCGCTGGTCGCGGGTGACCGGCAGAATGACGGCGTCTTCCCGCTCTGGTCGATCGCCAGAAACGTCACAGTCGGATCAATGAAATCGCTGCGCAGCAGCCTTCTCATCGACCCGGCGGCCGAAAGCGCGATGGCCGAAGACTGGCGCGAGAAAATCGGAATCCGCACGCCCAACGTCGAAAACAACATGCTTTCTCTCTCCGGCGGCAACCAGCAGAAAGTCCTATTCGCACGCGCGCTCGGATCGAATGCATCGATCGTGCTGATGGACGACCCCATGCGCGGCGTCGATGTGGGGACCAAGCAGGAAGTCTATTCCATGATCCGTTCCGAGGCGGCCGCAGGACGGACTTTCATCTGGTACACGACAGAGATGGACGAACTGGAGCACTGCGATCATGTCTATGTCTTCAGAGAGAACCGGATTGTGGCGGATCTTAGCCGGAACGAAATGACCGAGGAAAAAGTTCTTCATTCCTCGTTCCATGACGGAGACGGCGCATGATCGCGCAGCTGACCTCTCCCCGCTTCCTGCGCGCGATCCTGCCTGCCCTTTCGCTTTCGATCCTGCTGATCGCAATCTTCTACGTGCAACCGCGGGCAATGAGTTATTTCGGGCTCAACCTGCTGCTGAACCTGGCAGTTCCGATCGCGCTCGCGACGCTCGCGCAGATGATGATCATCACGGTGAACGACCTTGACCTGTCTGTCGGGGCCTATGTCGGATTCGTCGCCTGCGTTGGCGCGACATTCCTAAACGAAACCCCGCTGCTCGGTGTCGTCATCCTGCTGGGCTGCATCGCCGCCTATGCGGCGCTCGGTGCTCTTGTTCACTTGCGAAATCTGCCGTCGATCGTCGTCACTCTCGGCATGTCGTTCGTCTGGCTGGGGCTCGCCGTGCTCGTGCTGCCGACGCCGGGGGGAAAGTCGCCCGGCTGGATCCGCGACTTCATGACATTCAAGATGCCTTATGTCCCGCTGGCGATCGTAATTTCGGCCGTCATCGCTCTGGCCGTCCATGCTTTCCTGATGCGTTCGTCATTCGGGGCCGTCCTCCGAGGCGCGGGCGGAAACCCGCGCTCTGTCGAACGGTCGGGGTGGTCGCTCCTGCGCATCAAGATGACGATGTACGCCTTTGCGGGATTCTTCGGCATCCTCGCCGGCCTGTCGCTGATCGGGCTGACAACGTCGGCCGACGCCAACATCGCGTTGCGCTACACGCTGCTGTCGATCGCAGGCGTCATCCTCGGCGGCGGCGAATTCGTCGGCGGGCGCGTGTCGCCAGTCGGCGCCGTGATCGGAGCCATGACCCTGACGCTGGCGGTTTCCTTTCTGACATTCCTGCGCATTTCACCGGACTGGCAGATCGGTGCGCAGGGCGCGATCCTGATTATCGTTCTGGCGCTCCGGGCCGTGATCGCTCGTACGGAGCAAAAGCGATGACCCGGGCCCTGGAGTCGCTGCTGGCGCTGCGCAGCAAGCCCTGGATCTGGGCCTTCATCGGCGCGCTTGCCGTGTGGGTCGGAACGTTCCTGTTCACACGCGGTCAGGGCGGCGGCGAAGTGCTCACGGCGGCCTTCTCGTTTGCCACCTTCTTCGTCATCGTCGCCATCGGGCAGATGTTCGTCATCACGCTCGGTCCCGGAAATGTCGATCTGTCGATCCCGGCCACCATGACACTCGGCGGGACCGTTGCCATGAAAGTCATGGACGGGGCGAACGCCATGATCCCGGTCGGGCTGGCGGCGGCACTGGGATGCGGGGTTGCGGTGGGCGTGTTCAACTACGGTCTCATCCGGCTGCTGCGGATACCGCCCATCATCGCCACCCTGTCGGCGAGCTTTCTTATCCAATCCGCGGCCATCGCATACAACCGCGGCCTGCGCATCAAGCCACCCGAGATGCTTGCGGACTTCGCAACCGCGCGCATCTCCGGCATGCCGGTGCTGGCAATCTGCGCCATCGTCTTGTCCATCATCATGTCGATCGTCCTCACGCGGACGGTTTACGGCCGGTCGGTGATCGCAATCGGCCAGAACGAGCGCGCCGCGGATCTAGCCGGCATCAATGTCGGGCGCACCCGGTTCGCGACCTATGTAATGAGTGCGGTCCTGGCCGGGCTGTGCGGCTATCTGCTTTCGGGCTTTTCGGGCGGGGCCGCCCTCAATATGGGCGAGGAATACCTGCTGGCCTCGATCGCCGTCGTGGTCATAGGGGGGACGTCGGTCGCCGGTGGGTTCGCGAACGTACCGGGCCTCTGGGGCGCTGCCCTTTTCCTGTTTCTAATGGTGACGATGCTCAACACCTTCGGCGCCAGCGCCGGCGTCCGGCTTGTCATGACCGGCCTGATCATCATAGGCGTGATCACCGCGGCGGGCGGGAACCGCCAGAGCTAGTGAAGGGAATCCGGCTATGAGTGATGACTATCTCGTCTACGAGGACCGGCGGTTCTACGACCTGACCATCCCGATCGCCAGGCTCGAACGGCTCTATGACCAGTGCCGCTGGGCGGAAGGACCGGTCTGGTTCGACGATGGCGGCTATCTTGTCTGGAGCGACATCCCGAACCGCCGCATGCTGCGATGGGTTGCCGACAGCGGCGTCAGCATCTTTCGCGCCGACTCCAATTTCGCCAACGGCAACACGCGGGACCGCCAGGGCCGGCTCGTGACCTGCGAGCATGGCGGCCGGCGCGTAACGCGGACCGAGCCCGACGGATCGATCAGCGTGATTGCCGACAGCCATGACGGCCGCAAGCTCAATTCACCCAATGATGTCGTGGTCAAGTCGGACGGTTCCATCTGGTTCACCGACCCGAGCTACGGGATCATGTCCGACTACGAAGGCTTCAAGGCCGAGCAGGAACAGGACGGCTGTTACGTCTACCGGGTCGATCCGGACAGCGGCGACATCGCGGTGGTGGCGGACGATTTCGTCAAACCGAATGGCCTCGCCTTCTCGGTCGACGAATCCAAGCTCTATATTGCTGATTCCGGCGTCTCGCACGATCCGGACGGGCCGCACCACATCCGCGAGTTCGATGTGGTCGACGGGACCCGACTCTCGAATTCGCGCGTCTTCGCGACCATCGAGCCCGGCCTGCCGGACGGGTTCCGTCTCGACGTCGACGGCAATATCTGGACCAGCACCCATGACGGCGTGCACTGCTACGCACCGGACGGCACGCGGCTGGGCAAGATCCTGATTCCGGAAATGGTCGCAAACCTGACCTTCGGCGGTCCCAAGCGGAACCGCCTTTTCATCACCGCGACGACTTCGCTTTATGCGGTCTTCGTGGCCACCAACGGGGTCCAGAGGCCATGAATTACGGCGACACCATCACCTCGATCAGAGCCTGACGGCCCTCGGACCTGATGACCGAGACGGCCTCCTCGAAAGCATCGGGCAGATCCTTTCCGTTGTCCACGCGCGCCGTCCAGGCCCGGCTCGCCTCGGCGACCTTGGCATAGTCGGGACTCGGCCCCAGAGAAGAAATCGGCATGGTGTCCAATCCGGCCGCCCGCCCGTCCGGGTACATCATCTTCGTGGTCTTACGCACCGCGTTCCAGACACCGTTGTTGAAGACGACAGTCAGCACCGGGAGACCGTTGGCCTCGGCGATCTGATGGCAGGCCACGGGGTTCGCGAACATGTAGGACCCGTCGCCGACGCAGGCCGCGACGAAACGATCCCGGTCGGCAAGCGATGCGCCAAGCGCAGCGGGCAGGCCCCAGCCAAGTCCGCCCGCAAGCGCGTGCGAGTGATAGCGGTTGCCGGCGGCGAAGTGCATGACGGACGGATCGCACCCGAGTTCGGAAAAGACTCTTGCGTCTTTCGGCAGGGCATCGGACAGGCATTTGCTGACGAAGGCCGGCGTCATGGGCGACCCGCCGCCTCCCGCCGCCCCATCTGCAGCCATCTCCCGCCGGGCGGCAGATGCCTTCGCGACCTGTTTGGCCCGCCGTTCGATCTTTCCCGCAATATCCTTGCGGTGCCGGTCGAGCGCCCTGCGCAACGCTGTGATCGCTTCCGCCGGCCGCGCGGTCAGATTGAGGCTCGATCGGAACCCGCGTACGGGCACTCGCGAAAAGAGCGGATCTGCCCCGATCTGGATCACATGGGCATCCGGACCCGGTTTCAAACCGGATTCGATCCAGGGCACGAGGGCGTCGAGCACGATCACCACGTCCGCCTTTTCCAGCACCGGCCCCGGATCGAAGCCCACATGCATCGGATGGTCTGTCGCCAATACGTTGCAGGATGGCCAGAATTCCGCGAGCGGAAACGCGAAGCGTTCGCAGAATTTAGCCAAAACGCCGGCCAACCTGCCGTCCGGATCGCCGCGCTGGGCAATGATCAGCGGATTCTTTGCCTTTGCGATCAGTTCGGCCGCGGCGGTGACCGTTTCAGGATCGGGCGCCGGCGGTGAGGACACGGCATGGCGCGGTGCATCGAGCGGCACGCCCTTTGGCCAGTCGCCGCCAAGCGGTTCGCGTGGCAGACCGAGATAGATGGGACCGCGCGGCTCGCTCATGGCAATCGCATAGCCCCGGTCGATCAGGTCGGCGGCCTGGTCGGGCAGCTTGAGCTCGTATTCCCATTTCACGAACTCGCGCACGATGCCGGACTGATCGCGCATGTCCTGGCCCCAGTGGATCGGCAGGCTGCGGGCCCCGTGGCGCGCCCCTTCCGTGAATGGTGTCCGGCCCGCCATCATGAAGATGGGGACGTTGTCGCTTGCCGCGTTGATGATGCCCATCAGGGCGTTGGCCAGTCCGACATTGACATGGACCATGACCGCCTGCGGCTTGCCGGTCGCCAGATAGTAACCGTGGGCCATGGCGACGGCGGCGTTCTCATGGGGCGCGATGACAGGTTCGGGCAGTGCCAGATTGGATCTTTGATTCCGCGCATAGGTCTCGATCACCGGTGCAAAATCGGTCCCGGAATTGGCGAACAGATAGTCGATGCCATGCTGCTTGAGGCGAACAAGAACCGCCTCGGCAGCGGTTTCGGGAACGAAGTTTTCTGGCGATCGGGCCATCGGGGGAGCTCCGGAAGTCAGTCGGTTTGAGGAAGCGGCGTCACCGTCTTATCAGACCGGGCAGCCAGGTGGCGAGTTCGGGGATCACGATCAGCAAGCCGAGCACGCCGAGCGCGAGCAGGATGAATGGAGCAGCGGCCTTGTACACCTGGCCGAGCGTGATCTCCGGCGGGGCGACGCCCTTCATGACAAAGATCAGGAGCCCGAAGGGCGGCGTCGTGAAGCTGATTTCCATGACGACCAGCATCAGCACGCCGAACCACAGGAGGTCGAGACCGAGGCTCTGCGCCAGGGGTATGAAGAACGGCAGAGTGATCATGATCATGGACACCTGATCCATGAAGGCGCCGAGCAAGAGCAGGATCGCCAGCATGGCAAGCAGGATCGTCACCGGTCCGGCATCGACGGCCTCGATCAGCGCCAGAAGGCCGTTGGTCGCCCCGGAAAAGGCCAGAATCTGCGAAAAAGTGACGGAGCCTGCGATGATGAAAAGGATCATCACCGAGATCTTTGCGGTCTCCGTCAGTGCCTTGACGAGGGAGTGCAGCGTCAGCTTCCGGTACGCCGCCGCCGCGACGACAGACGCAACGCTGCCGAGCGCGGCCGACTCCGTCGGTGTGGCAAAGCCGCCCAGGATGCTGCCGACCACGATGACAAAGATGCCGAGCAGCGGAACCACGTAGATCAGGAACGGCTTCCAGCGCTCCCAAAGCGCAACACGTTCCATGTCGTAGGCGGGAGCCAGATCTGGCCTGAGGCTACAGCGCACGACGATGTAGGCAAGAAAGCTCGCCGCCATCAGCAACCCAGGCAGAATGCCGGCGATCAGCAGCTTGGCGATGGAGATTCCGGCGAGACTTCCGAGCAGAACAGCCAATGCCGACGGCGGGATCAGCATCGCGATGCTGCCGGTCGCCATTATGGGGCCCATGGCGATGGCAGGGTGATAGCCGCGCCTGAGCATGTCCGGCAGCAAAGCGCTGCCCAATACGGCGGTGTTTGCGATGGTCGAGCCCGACAGAGACGAGAAAACCGTGCCGCCGAGGACGGAGACAATGGACAGCCGGCCCGGAACGCGCGCGATCAGCCGGTCAATGGCGTCGATAGCGGCGAAGGCGACGCGCGTCTGAAACAGGATCTCGCCCATGAGCAGAAAGAGCGGGATCGGCGCCAGCGAAAAATTGCTGACCGACGCCACCGTGTTGCGGATCATCTGGTCGAGACCGATCTCCCCGCCGAGAAAGACGATCGCACCGATGATGTTGACGCCGATAAAGGCAAAGGCAACCGGGAGTCCGGTCAGCATGAGCGCAATCAGGGAACCCAGCATCAGGATGAGAGCCGCGAGCCAATCCATCGCTCAGATCCCCGCCTTGCCCGAGGCCGTAACGGCGTCTTCCTGCCTCAGGAGTTTCAGCGCGAACTCTGCAACGAGCAGGCCGCCGGCCACGGCGACGACGGCCAGAAACGGCCATTCGGGAACGACGAGTTCCTTGAAGATGAGATCGCCACGCTCAAAGGCATCGCTCGTAACCCGCAATGCGTACCAGGTCACGATGCCGGAGATGCCGACACCGAGTGCGTTGGCGACCATCCCGAGGGTGCGGCGGGGTCCCGGCCGCAGGCCGGTCAGGAGGACGTCGACGCTGACATGGGCGCTCTCACGCAGCACCCAGGGGGCCGCCAGAAACGTGGCAGCGAACAGGACGTATTCGGAAACCTCGAGCAACCAGGGGAAATTGCCGATCCCGGCATTGCGGATCACCACGTCGACCGTGATGAGAACGGCGAGCACACCAAGGCCGACGCCTGCAGCGAAGCCCAGTGCCTTCACAAAAAAACCATGCACCCGGGCCAGCGCGTTCACAGCAACCCCCGCCTCCAAACGTCGTGTGGATTGAAGACGGCGAACCTTGCCTGCGGGTTCGCCGCCATGTCGCCGTTTACTTGCTCAGCAGTTCCTTGAGCTTCGGTCCCGTCTCGGGATTGGCCTTGATGAACTCGGCCCAGCCGGTTTCATAGGCCTGCTTGAGATAGGCCTCGCCTTCCGCACCGTCGAACGAGATGGTCTGGATGCCGGCGTCCGCCTGACGCTTCTTCTCCGTTGCGTTGATCTTTTCGTCCTCAGCACACAGGCCTTCCATGAAGGCGGCCGCTTCCTGCAGGATCTTCTGCTGATCGGCGGAGAGCTTCTCCCAGGCATCGTTGTTGATCAGCACTTCGACGGACGCCCGGTAAAAGGCCGGATCGACGCGGAATTTGGTGACCTCGTGCCAGCCGAGATCGAGCACGCCTTGCGTCGGCCAGCCATAACCGTCAACCGTGCCGCGTTCGAGCGCGGTATAGACGTCGCCGGGCTTGGTCCTGATCAGGCTCGCGCCCATGGCCGAGAAGAAAGCACGGTAGATGGGTGTCGTGCGGATCTTCATGCCGTTCAGGTCGCGCTTGTCGATTTTCTTGTTGATGTAGAGATGGAACGGCACGCAGTCCTTCTGGCGGGCCAGGTGGTAGGCGTTCATCCGCTTCTTGTGGAGGTCGTTGGTATAGGCCCAGGCCCCGTTTGCGCGCTCTTCGGCGATGGTGAAGGCGCTGAGCTTGAAGACGTCGGCCTCGGGCATGAGCTTGGTGTAGAAGGCGCCCGGCAAGTTGCCGATCTGGACGACGCCGGTGCGGATCGCGTCGCCAAGCTGGAACGGGTTCATGACCTTGCCGCCGCCGCCCTTGTAGTCGATGCGGACCTTGCCCTTGCCGAGCTCGTTGGCCTTTTCGATGAATCTTTCGAAGTTCTTGGTGAACGTGGTCCCGTCAGCAAAGGCGCTGACAGCCGACAGCGTGGTTTCCTGCGCCGAGGCGGACGCGGAGACAAGTCCGGCGATTGCAATTCCAAGTACCAGGCGTTTCATGTTCTTCTCCCTGTTGTCGCGTCCTGTTTAGGCGGCGGACGCGTTGTTGTCGTTCGGTTCAATTTTTTTCCGCTCACTGATCAGGCGCACCGATGGCGACCGGACGGACCGGCGATCCCGCGTGTCCCTTCGAGCGCAACGGCAGGATCATGGTGCAGGACGTCCAGACCTTGTCCTTCGCGAGTGCGCCCAGGTTGGCGTTCTGGATCTGATGGATGCCGGCCACCGCAAGATTGTAGTGGTGGATGAAAAACGGCAATCCGTCCTCCATACCCTGAGGCGGCATGGTCTTCTGCTGAAGCTGGCCGTCGGCCACCGGATCGGTGAACGGATTGTCGAGAGCGACCAGAACGATTTTGCTCTCGCCGAGGAACTTGACCGCGTCGATCGAGAGGCCGGGCCCCTTCGTGTAGTAGGTCTTCTTGGTGTCGGGGTCGGACCAGTTGTCGCCCCAGCCGGTATAGATATAGACCACGTCGCCCGGCAGGATGCCGCGCCAGTCGATGCCCTGCGCCTTGAGCATGGCGTCGATATCGGCCTTCGTGACCAACGTGCCCGGAGCCAGCGCTTCGCCCTTGCCCATATGCGCCTTGGCGTCGAGCAGGACAGCCGAGGTTACGATCGGGGGCACATTCTCGATACCGAGCTTCAGAAGCGGTGAATCCGGCGCAGGCTTGACGTCCTTCTGGGTGTGACCGCCGTAATATTTGGCGGAATCCAGCGGTGGTTCGCCCTTGCCGTCCCACGCCTTGTCATAGAAAGCGAAGTGTCCGAGCGCATCCATCTGGGTGCCCTGGGCGCCGGGCTCGCCGCCGTTGACCTGCTCGCCGTTGAAGACATGGCGCGTCCCTGGCAGCGAGATGGATGGTGTGTACGTGTAGGACAACGGCCGTCCGAACGGCGATGCGGGCATGGTGTTGGAACGTACGTGATTGAGCTCGTAGACCTTGGCGCCGGCGGCCATCATGTGCCCGGCACAGCGCATCCAGGTGCCGGCACCGAGCGTATTGGCCATACCCTTCTGATCGCCGTTAGGCCACGGCCCGCCGGGAACCATCGGCTTCGACTTTTCGACCAGCGCTTTCTGTTCGTCGGATGCCGCCTCAGCCCGATTGTCGGCGCTGAAGCCGGCGGCAAATAGTGCAAGCGCGCCAAAGGCAACGGCGCACCGCGCGAGACCTAACCCCCGTGGTCCGGACATGGCGTCCTCCCTGTTTTCTGTTATGGCGAAAAGTAAACAGGAAAGTCCGGTGGGCGTCCAGCGGAGCGCTGCGCAAACGATCAATTGATTGCTCTTGCCAAGCGGTTCGCGAGGCGAAATACAGAAGACGGCCAATGCGAGCGCGGAGGGAACTCATGGGAACGGACGGAAGCTACGAAGTCTACGCGGTGAAGTATGCCGACCGGAACGACAGGGTGCGGGGCGACAGCTTCATCTTCGATGACGACCATGCGTCGCAGCACCCGATGGATTATTTCGTCTGGGTGGTCCGCAATGCGGAGCACACGATCCTCGTCGACACCGGCTACGACGCGAGGGAAGCGGCCGGCCGCGACCGCCCGATTCTGATCGAGCCGCGCGAAGCGCTGGCCGAGATCGGGATAACGCCCGAGACCATCGAAAGCGTGATTGTCACCCATCTGCATTACGATCACGCGGGCGGACTCGCCCAGTTCCCCGACGCACGGCTGCACCTGCAGGACGCGGAGATGGCGTTCGCCACAGGGCGCTGCATGTGCCACGACACGCTGCGCATGCCGTTCACGGCGGAACACATCTGCGAAGCGGTTAAGCGGGTCTATTCCGGCAAGGTCACGTTCCATGACGGAGATGCGGAAATCGCACCCGGCATCACGGTTCACAAGGTAGGCGGTCACAGCCGGGGATTGCAGTGCGTACGCGTCATGACGGCGAACGGCCCGGTCGTGCTGGCGTCCGACGCATCGCACTATTACGAGAATTTCGAAGCAGGCAAACCCTTCCCGATCGTTGTCGACCTGGAAGACATGCTGGCCGGATTCGATACCCTGAGGTCGCTGGCCGGACCTGAGGGCCGGATCATCCCGGGCCACGACCCGCTGGTGCGCGAACGCTTCCCGCGCGCCTTCGAGGGCTCGGCCGCCGATGTGCGCCGGCTTGATCTCTAGTCACTCAAACTCTTCAGCCCCCAAACGAACAGGCAAGGCTCGCATGACGGAACAAGACGCCGCAACCAACACCGTCCGAACATTCGGGTTCATCGGGCTCGGCGACATGGGCGGACCCATGGCGGCCAATCTGGCCGGAGCCGGCATTGACCTTGTGGCGCATGACAAGGCGGGAACCGCCGAACGCGCACCCGACCGTGCGCGTATTGCGGAGACCACCGGCGCGGTGGCTCAGGACGCCGATGTCGTCTTCCTCTCCGTTCCCGACGGCAACGCGACGCATGCCGTCGTCCGCGATATCGCGGACGCAGCTGACAGGAAAGCTCAGGTCGTCATCAACCTTTCCACAACCGGCATCGAGGCGGCAGAAACCGCAGAAAAGTTATTGGCGAAGACCGGTATCGACTATGTCGACGCGCCGGTCAGCGGGGGCCGGTCCGGCGCGATCAACGGCACAATCGCGATCATGTGGAGCGGATCCGAGCCGCTGTTTGGAGAAGTCAGACCGGTGCTCGAAACCTTCGCCAGGTCGGTCTTCTTTGTCGGCCCGAGCCCCGGGCAGGGTCAGGCGCTCAAGCTGCTGAACAACTTTCTCTCAGCAACCGCCATGGCGGCAACATCCGAAGCAGTAGCCTTCGGGCTCGACAAGGGGCTCGACATGAAGACCGTGCTCGACGTCCTCAACGTCTCGACCGGGCGCAACTCGGCGACGGCCGACAAGTTCCCTAACCGGATCCTGACCGGGAGCTATGACGCCGGTTTCCGCATGGCGCTGATGGAAAAGGACGTCGCGCTTTATGCGGATGAGGTGCGCGCGGCCAGCACGGCGGACCGGTTTGCCGGCGTTGTCGCCGACTGCTGGCGCGACGGCGTCGACGCGTTCCCGGAGGGCGACTTCACGGAGATTTTCAAGCTGATCGGCAAGAAAACGGCACCCTGAAATGCGAGACATATTCGCTTTTACGACCGGTCAAATTCCAACATTGGGGCCAAGCCAAATCTGTTGCAGCGAAGACTAGTCGCAAGGCAATACGGCCGACCCGGATGTGACATAGCGCCACAACCATAACGTGTGGCAATTGCGCACCACTGATTGCAGAAATTGTCAGCGCGACAGAAATGCACGTTGTGACACCTACACACTCCCGATAACGATTGTGCAGGGGATGAACTTCTGCGGGGAAGTTCCGTTTTGAGAGAAACTCAACCGCAGAAGAGGAATAAAGTGAGTAGTAAATCCTGGTTCAGTAACGCCCTCAAGGCGTTTGCCGTTACCTTCGTTGCCTTCACCGCACAGCCCGCCGTATCGGCCGACCTTCCGCTCGGACCGGGACCGGTGTCGGCTCCGCTCGGATCACCGCCCGGCTTTTACGTTTCGCTGAAGGCCGGTGCCAACTTCCTTGACGACATTTCGGCCGGCGGCCTGACCGCCGACTTCGATACCGGGTACGCCCTCATCGGCGCGCTCGGCTACGATACAGGCGACATCTGGCATCTCGGCAAGTTCCGCATCGAGGGAGAGATCGGCTATCGCGAGAACGATTTCGACGACATTGGCGGCGTCAGCGTTGGTGGTGACGTCGAGCAAGTCTCGTTCATGGCAAACGTCTATCACGACTTCCTGCCGGGCTCCCGGATCAGGCCCTATATCGGCGCCGGTCTAGGCGCTGTCGACGTGGATGTCAGCGCCAGCGTCGGCGGATTCGCTGCATCGGCCAGCGACACCGAGTTCGCTTACCAGTTGATGGCAGGCCTGACCTTCGAGGCGACCGAGAACATCGCGATCGACGCCGAATACCGCTACACGGAAGTCGACACGTCTCCCAATGTGGAGAACCACGCCATCCTGGTCGGAACGCGCTTCAAGTTCTGACCTCGAGCGCATCAGAAACAAGGCAAATGGCCGGGAGAAATCCCGGCCATTTGTCAATTTGGAGTTGCTGATCCGCCCGAGCAGTCAGAAACACTGCGGATCCGTCTTGTTCTCAAAGTAGAGGCTCGTTCTGCGGTCATGGGTCCGGCAGACCGGCTTGCGCGTCGTCCGTGACGGCGTGCGGCGGGTCCGCGGTGCCGGCTGGCGGACACGCGGTGTCGGCCGATAGCGGTCCCGCGAATTGCGGGAATTGTTGATCGCACCGATGACGCCGTCAATGATCGCGGCACCCGCTGCTGCTGCAGCCGCTGAGCTCCGCGTATCATGCTGCTGCCGGACCGTCCGGCCGCGCGTGCAATTGAAGGCCCCGTTCCAGCGTATCTTTCCGGCCTTTGACCCGCGCCCGTTGTTGCGGGTGCACCAGGCGTTGGCTGTACGCCGCGTCGGCAGGCAGTAATAGACACCTTTCTTGTTGGGCCGGCCGGCATAATAACCGGCGCCGAACTTGCGCCGGCAGTTGGCGTTGTTGTCCGCACGCTGGCGGTTGCGTGTCCGGTTGCATCTGTAACCGCCGCGGGAATTGATCTTGCCGGCTTTCCAGCCCGATCCTTCGTTGTTGGCATTGCACCAGGCGTTGGCGGTCGCCCGCGTCGGCAAACAATAATAGACCCCCTTCTTGTTCGCCTTCCCGGCATAGTACCCGCGTCCATGTTGGCGACGGCAGCTGGCGTCGTTCTCGGCCTGCTGAACCGCTGGCGGCTTGATGCAGTCATAGCCGCCCTTTGCGCTAATCTTGCCAGCCTTCCAGCCGGAGCCCTTGTTGTTGGCGTTACACCACGCATTCGCGGTCGCCCGTGTCGGCAGGCAGAAGTACCTACCGCTGGCGTCGACAGGACCTGGATAATAGCCTTGGCCATTCTGCCTGGTGCAACGGGAGCGCCTGTCTTCGGCCTGTCGCTCTTCCTCGCGCCGCGTGCAAGTCTCGAGCCCGGTCGTCAGCATCTTGCGCAGACCCTTGGCAAACTTTCCGTCCTCGCCCGCGATCTTGTAGTCGAACCTTTTGATGCTACCGATGTCACAGGAGTCGACCGCGCGGCGGGCGGTGTCACGGGCACGGGCGCGGGTCGCGATCCGGTCGAGGCCGCGGTCGACCTTGTCATCCAGTCCGGAACAGTCGCTGCGCCGCATCGAGGCACGACGGCTCTGAATATCGCGCAGGATGTTTTTCGCAGCATCGATGCGGCCGGCCGCGAACTCGGCCTTGGCCTGCTCCCACATGGCGATCACGGCAGCCTGCGCCTCCATGCGGTCTTCGAGTGCCACCAGAGTGGGATGGGGCTTTTTCGAGTCCCTGTTGGATCGCTGCAAGGCGCGCATGTTGGCGCGCAATCGGTCGGGTCTGCACTGGCTCAGCGACTGCTCGGCAATGCGCACCGCATTGTCGAAGCGGTCTACCTTGTCGCGCGCCCTCGCGATCTTGTCGATAACGGTGTTACAGGCGGGTTTCCCGCCGAGCGAATTAATCGCCGCCTCCGCCTTGTCCAGTTCGCTCCGCGTCACTCCGGTGTCGCCTGCAAAGTATCTATTTCTGGCGCGTTCCCAGTCAGCCTTGGACTGATCGATGATGCCGGCGCGGCGCTCCAGTTCGGCGGCCTTGCCCTTTATGCCCGGAATTCCCGAGAATTTCGGATCGCGCAGTTGCGCCGCACGGTTTCGCAGGTCGCCGGCCCTGCACTTGGCGGTCGAGGGATCGGCAAGTCTGTCGGCCTCGGCCTGAAGAGCCGGGTCCACCGGCGGACGCTTGCCTTCCGCGACGCGGTGGCATTGCTGGGCGCGATCGAACGCGTCCTTGCGCTGCTGCTCGAGCCTGTCGATGCGCTGTGCCAACCGCGCAACCCGTGCCGCCTGCTCTCCGCGCAGCTTGACCAGCTTCGCCCGCACATCCTCACCCAGCACTATGCTCTCGGCGTGTATCTGGCCATACCCCCCTTTGCCATGGCACTGGCGGCGAACATCGTTGGCGGCATTCTGGCACTCCATCAGATCGACCTTCGCCAAGGCTAGGCTTATGCGACTCGTCCGCTTGTTGAGCTCGTCGCGATAGGCCGCGGTCAGGTCCGGTGTCAACTTGCCGGCCTTCGCTTCCGCGAGCAGCGTCTCGATTGTGCGGACGATGCCCTGGGACTCTGCCGCCCGGTTCGCCGGCGTTTCAATCCTGGCCAGCAGACCGTCGCAGTATTTCAGCAGCGCATCGGCATGCGGCTTCATCTTCGCTTTGATGTCACTCATGGGCGGGATGTCCGAGACGTCCTTGAAACGCGCGTAAAGCGCCGCGGTCGCGTCACCGGCTTTGTCGGCGAGCTGGCTTGCCAGCGTACTCATGTTACGGCTCCGGAGCAGGCCGTCGCGGTCCACGGTCATGTCCGGGGTCGTGGCAGACGAATTCGTGCAGACCCGGTCGGATGCATTGCGTAACTTGTCGACCGTTGTTTTGAGGCTTTCGGTCAGTCTTGTGGCAGCCAAAAACGCGGCATTGTCCTTGGCCGGCGTTCCCCGCATGTCCTCGATAACCTTGCGCGCCGCGACGCCGAAGGCCTTGAGGCGTCCGGCGACCGTGTCAGGGCCGCCGCCGGGCTTGGTTGCGGACTTGGACGCTTCACACTGGGCGCGGTCTTTCTCCATGTTTATTTCAAGACCACTAACAGCGGCGTTAAGTTGTTTCAGCGCCCGGTCGAGCTGCGCGATCAGAAGACGGTCGTTCTTCGGTCCGGGCTTGGGCGCCGGCGGCTTTGCCGCGGCCGCCGGTTTTCCGGGCTTGGCCGTCGGGCTCTTCCCTGGGGTCGCTGCCGGCTTCGGGGGGTTCTTCGGCGGTGGTGCCGCGGCACGCCGGCCATCGCCATAGCGTCCCTTGTCCTTGTCGGAAAGCTTCTCGTAGAGCGCCTGAC
The DNA here is from genome assembly GCA_965198845.1 of Hyphomicrobiales bacterium. GTDB lineage: Bacteria > Pseudomonadota > Alphaproteobacteria > Rhizobiales > JAJFHC01 > CBDAQD01. The sequence continues at coordinate 1,002,505 of CBDAQD010000002.1, read as the reverse complement.
GCTTGGCACGAATCTCGGCAATGCGCACCTTTATGCGGGCCTTCGCCTGTTTGGACCGCTCGATCTCGACGGTATAGGCCGCAAAGCCGATCGCGGCCTTCTGAATGGCCTTTTTCTCATTCTCCGGAAGATACTGATGCGGCAGGAGCCCTAGCTCCTTCTTGCGCTTCGCCGTCAGGCGCTTCTTCTCGCCGACGATTTCATTCAGTTTCTTGGCTGCGCCGACCCAGTTCTGCGGGTTGAACTTGCTCTCATAGTTGTTAATGAAATCCTGAACCACCTGGGGCTTGTTCTTGCCTGCGCCAACCACGCCGACACCGGCAATGCCCATCGGTTGCAGCTTGCCCGGATCAAGCGGCGCGCCGCCGGCCTTGTAACCGTCGAGATAGCGCTGCATCGCTGCGGCGTTCCGGTCGTGGCGCTCAACCTCGGAGTTGAACGCGGCGATCTGCTCGTCATATTCCCTGATCTGGGCCTCGATATCCGCCGAGGCATCGGCCGTCCGGCCGGTCAGCAGAAGGCCCGCAATCAGCGCGGCGATCGACAGTATTCTGAGCCGCATGACGAAACACTCCGTTCTAATTCACGTACGTGGACCTCATTCCAGCGAATCCAGGTCCGAAAGGTTGCCGAAGTCGGAATCGGCCGATGACTCACCCAATCCCAATTCAGACGTGTCGGTGTCCAGTTGATCGGCCGGACTCGGTTCCCGGCTGTTGGCGTCGGCGGAATAGGTGTCATCCACGGTGGATGACGTCGACGAGGTGATGGTCGTCGGCGGCGACGGTGTGCTCGGGCTCACCTTGCGCTGCTGCTCCGTCTTGTTAAGTGCGGCCATCAGGCTGACTGTCAACTTGCCGTCCACAGACAGGGACTCGTCGCGCTGAAACGCCCTGATGGCCTCGCGCGTCTTGCGGCCCGGCTTGCCGTCGATCGGTCCCGGATCGTATCCGAGATCGGTCAGGCGCTGCTGAACCTGGCGCGGGTCCACCGGCGCGTATCCGTTCTTGCGCAAGATTTCGACCGCGCCCTCATTGCCCATCGATGCTGACAGGCGCCAAAGGCGGATCGCCTCGCTGCGACGCTTCGAACCGCCTATGCCGTAGAAATAGGCACCGGCCAGATTGTAGTGGCCGGTGTCCAACCCGGCTTCGGAACTCAGGCGCCAGTACTTGCGCGTCAGCCGGTAGTTCTTCTTTACGCCGCGGCCGAGATAGTACATTTCACCGAGGAAATCGTACGACGCCCCGACACCCTGATCGGCGGCGCGCCTGAACCATCGCCTGGCCTTGGAATAGCTCCGCTTGACGCCCCGGGCCTTGTAATACCGGTGCGCCAGTTCCCACTGGGCATTGGCATCGCCAGCCTCGGCCTTGCGTTTGATCTCACTGAAGCTCTGAACGTGTGCCGCCGGAACAGTCCAGGCTGAAACGTTCCCGGGGGCCGGCGGGCCAAACAGGAGCGCGATCGCAAATGCGACGGCCACAAAACTGCTTCGTGTAATAACGGCAACCCGTCCCGCACGGTTGACCATTGTCCCAGCCCTGGATTTCTCGGCAGCAAGCCAAGCCCCCAGGGACGAGCTTACAGGTCTCGAAGACGCCGGGTCAAATCGGCCGGCAGACACAGCGCTCGCCATCGGCACACGCAAACAGATTGTCCCCAGCAGGACGGTATGCGGTACTGTGCCGGGTCAGATCGCGGCGCAAACTGAAAATGGGCTAATTCAGGGAAATGGAACCCCCGGCGCAAGGAAGTCCTTCAGAGGATGAGACCAGGCCACGCAACGGGCCGGCTCCCGCCAGCCCGGCCGCACTTGCCTTTCTCGCTTCGTCGCCTGCACCAAGGTCCTACCGACTGACGCCGGAGACCATTGACCGGTACCGCACCGAAATCCGGGCCGAGTTCGTGCCACGCGCGGAACGCGCGCTGGCGCGGTTCAGCCCCAAACTCGAACATACCGAAATCGGCGGTATTCCGTGTCTTGAAGCCTCACCGGCGGACGGCATCGCCGATAGGACCATCCTCTATGGTTACGGCGGCGGCTATGTTTCCGGAAGTGCCTTCGAGGACCTCATCGTCACGGCCGCGCTCGCCGATCTCGCGTGCGCGCGGGTGATCACACCGGAATACCGGCTCGCCCCGGAGCACCCCTATCCTGCCGCAGTCGACGATGGCTATGCGGTCTACCGGGCGATCTCGAGGGAGATTCCGACCGGTACGCTGGCGATAGCCGGCGAATCCGCCGGAGGGAATCTCGCGCTGACAATGCTGCTGCGGGCGAAGAAGGACGGGCTTCCCATGCCTGGGGCCGTTGCACTTCTCTCACCCTGGAGTGATCTGGCAGACCGTGGCGACAATCCGAACGCCGACGGCCCTGACCCGACGCTCGATGCCGAGAGCCTCGGCGACTATGCAATGCTCTATGCTGGCGAGGCCGACCTCACCGATTCAGATGTCTCGCCGGTCAACGGCCGGTTCGATGGGGATTTCCCGCCTGTACTGATCACATCCGGCACCCGCGACGCGCTGATGGGACAGTGCGTCCGCCTGTCACAAGTGCTGAGCGATGCGGGGATCACCGTCGATCTGCGGATCCGGGACGGACTATGGCACGTGTTCGAGTTTTTCGATGAATTGCCGGAGGCCCGACAGTCACTCCAGGAGATTTCAGATTTCCTGGTGAGCCACACGGGCGTAGCGCAGCGGTCAAGCGACTAACCGGTCTTCGCTCCCCAGACCATCCGTTCCGCCTGCACTTGTTCGAAGAACGCCCACTCGTCCTCGAGAAGCTCATTGGCGAGTTCAATCTCCCCGGACGAAAGCAGGACCGGGTCTTCCTCGGACCGTTTGCGGAACTGGGGCACGAGCCGAAGATTGAGCCTCTCACTCAGTGTGGCGGCGCCTTCGGCGAACTGGCCGGCAAAAATGATATGGCTGACCCGCAGGGCCCTGCTCACCGCCTCGTTCACATCATAGGCGGCGGAGAACATATGCAGCTGATGGCAAAGCAGCTTGAGGGGCGCCAAGTTGAGGAAGTCGGAAAAGGAGCTGCCCAGATAGTGTACCGGACTGTCCGGCCGGGAGTTGCTGCCGCCGCTGTCGCGCAAGGCGAGCAGTGTGCGGTAATAGGACAGGACCCGGGCCAGGGGATCTCTCAGGGTGCAGATGGTGAAAGTGTTGTCGGGAATGTGCAGCTTGTAGACCGGAACGTGGGAGAATCCGAACTGGTAGCGGCCGCCGTCAACGGCCTGAGGCGTCCAGCCCGCAAAGACCATGCCGTTGGCCAGGAGCGTGTGGTCATCGCTGCGTGCAATACTCTGGTAACAGCGCTCCGCGTCAGCGGTGAACTGTTCCAGAAGCATATAATTGAGAGACGTGCCGGCAGCCCTGCGGCAATGGATATGATAGATCCGGTCATATCCGTTGATGCCACCGCCCTGCGGTCCCGAAAAAGGCGAAATCCCAGCTGCACCCAAGGCAGACGTGCCCCCGTTTGCCCTTCAAACCAAGGTTGTATCCTGCCAGATAATTCTACTTAACGTAGTTTAAACCCAAATCGAGTGATTCGAAAGGCGGGCCGATTGCGGCTGTGGAAATCCAGTTCGCTGCGGACTTCCGCCTGCGCGCCGACATGGGGGGACGCACGCGCGACAGGTCGCCCGGATTCAGAAAAGTGCTGGAGCGCGTGCACGGGACTCTTCCGGCGGTCTTCGCAAAAACAGAAACGTCGTACCATGCCGGATGCGGGTCTTTCCGACCTTGAATGCGTTATGCCCTTTGAACTGGGTCACCAGGTCATATCCGGCCGCCTCGAACCGGCCGCGAAACCGTTCGATCCTCAAACCTGTCACCGGCGTTCTGACCAACGGGTCGCGACCGCCGTTCGAACCCTGCCCGCGGACAGGGCCATGACTGGAGAGTGGCGCCTCACTGACAAAAGTGATCTTGTCTCCTTCCGACAGGAATGTCCGTTGAACAAGAATGCAGCGCGCGCCGACATCTGTAATTTCGTCAATGGCGAGTTCCGGATCGGGCGTACACTCGATGGCTCCGCTGGTGTGTATAAGATCGACCGGACCCAGCCACTGGGCTGCTGCCACGGTCGAGTCGAAGAACCGCATGTTCGATCTTTCCAGTCTCCGCGCAGCATTGACCATCGGCTGTGTTTCGACGATGGCCCATCTCTGTTCAATGTCAGGCAGCGTGTCGATTGACAATGCGGCGTGCAGTCCAGCCGCTCCACCAAAATCGAGAACCCTGGTTGGAGCGCCGCTCAACCGGGAGGCGTACAACACGCCCAGGAAAACATGTTCTCCGGCTCCGGCCGAGAGACAATACTCATCGCTGTCGATGGCAACAGCGGTCTTGCGCGCAACGGTCTCCGCGATCAGATCACTCGAATAGTTGATCTCGCATGCATCAAGCGCGACTTCAAAACTGGGATAGGAGACCTGCCGCCGCTTTCCGACATTCCGCCAGAACACAGTACCACCCGTATCCGTTTTCACCTCGGTATTGCCTACGACCGAAATGCGGGACCAGTAAGCAGAATTGAAGGCATTTCTGCGTTGCCGGTGGCGGCGTCGCGATGGCTGATCAGTGCTCTTCCGAGTGGATTGCGGAGGAATGCGTCATGCTGACTGTCGGCGAGTTCCGATGCCGGGCGCGGCCACCAGTGTTGGCTCACATCACGCGCCGCGGATGTGCCGTCGTCATAAAAAATTTCAGAAAAATGGTACAGCTGGGAGGAATTGAACCACCGACCTCCTGATCCACAATTATGTGACTAGGCTGTCACCGCATTGGAGTGGATTTCATCCAACCACATAAATTGTTGAAACAAATTAGATTTCCTGAATCCTCTTTGTACCTGATTTGATACAGTGATATTTCTGCTGCTACCTATTTGCTACCTAGAAATGAAATCTGGAGCATTGGCATTGCCACGACTGAGGCTCACAAAGTCCGCGATTGACGCGATTGAACCGGCAGCAAAGGACATCATTTTCTGGGATCCGCAACTTCCCGGATTTGGCCTGAAGGTCACGCCGAAAGGAAGCAAAGTGTTCCTAGTGCAATACCGAACACGGAATGAAGGCAGACTTAGAAAATACACCATAGGTCGCTTTGGCACTGTCACGCCGGCGCAAGCCCGAGAGGAAGGTCAGAGAGTTCTGAACGAGCGGCGTGAGGGCCAGGATCCAGCGGCGGAGAAAAGGCATGAGATCACTCGCTCAAGGATTGAATTGGTGGACGAGCTCCTCGCCGAATTTATCAAACGGCATGTCGCGAAACAGCGCGCGGCGCGCGAAACTGTCCGGATCATTGAGCGCGACATACTTCCCAAGTGGAACGGTCGGAGCATTCATTCAATCACTAAGGCTGACGTTGTTTGTCTGATTGATGGCGTTATCGACCGAGGCGCATTGATCATGGCCAATCGTGTTTTCGCAATTGTCCGCAAGTTCTTCAATTGGTGTGTCGGCCGAGCGATTATTGAAGCCTCACCCTGTTTGGGCATACAACTGCCCTCCGTTGAAACGCAGCGCGACCGAATCCTTTCCGATGAAGAGCTCGCTCGGGTCGCTATTGCTGCTGACGAACTCGGCCACCCATTTGGCTCCATTGTCCGGTTACTCATTTTAACTGGTCAGCGCAGAAACGAAGTTGCGTTCATGACGTGGGACGAGATTGACCCCGCAAGTCGCATCTGGACCATGAGCGGCGAGCGAACAAAGAATGGAAAACCCCACACGGTTCATCTCAGCCAACACGCAATCGAAGTCATCGAGGCGGCCCCGCAACTTGGCGCATTCGTATTTTCGACCCGGGGGGATGTCCCCTATCAAGCCTTCAGCAAGAGCAAGCGTAAGCTCGATGCGATATCAGGTGTTTCAGACTGGGTCTTGCATGATCTGCGTCGCACCGTTGTGAGTGGGATGGCGAGGCTTGGCGCAGCACCACATGTCGCCGACAAAATCTTGAATCACCAGCGCGGTACCATCTCGGGCGTAGCAGCCATTTACCAGCGATACGAGTTTGAAGCCGAGCGTCGGCAAGCTCTCGATCTCTGGGGCGCGCACGTCGGGAATCTCAGCGCGGGCACTGTCTCCGACAATGTTATTCCGCTGATAGCGAACAGATCTGCCTGATGGCCAAACTGCCGATCGAAGGTTCGACGTATTTTCCTCGCGCAGGCGATGACTTGAGATCCTTTCGCCGGACTGCGCGCAGGATGATCAGAGAATTAGGCATCGACAATGATGCACTTCCCGATCTCTTGGCTGCTTACAATCTCAAGCGTCAGCGTGACGATTTCGATCTCGCGACGAAAAATTGGCTTGCCGAGCAGGACAAGTTCTTGGATCCGGAAAGGGATGAGGGACCGATCCCTGGCATCTGGGAATTTGGTCGAATTGCACAGAAGCTCAATGAAACACATGCGCTGTCGATACGGTGCGATCGCAAGCTGGTTCGAAATCTCATTTCGCACCTAAATGTCGTCCGGGGATCGTACAATGCGCAGCGACACGCCCCCGATGTTGATGAGACAGCCCAATACCTGCTGGATCTTTCAGACGCGGCCAAACAAATTGGTGGTTTAACGACCCTATCTCGGTCAGGTCTCAAAGAAACAAAGGCCTTCGGCTGTTTCGATAAAGTCATTGATGCGATGGTCGACTCAAATAGGTCCAGAGATAGCCATCATGCATGGTTGCAACTTCGTGCCTGCGACGATCTCATCAATTCGATCGGCACCGCGTGCAAAGCCGCTGCAGACAAATTGGGCGGATTGGAAAGAAAGCGCGGCAGATCTGTTCTGTCAGCCTATGATGATTTTCTCCTTTTAATGGCGCGGGTTGCCAAGCGATTTGGCATCCGAGCGACAACGCAGACCAATCGCAAGACAGACAAGCCTGGCGGGCCATTCTTCGACCTCGTCAGAGAGTTCGAGGTCTTCCTGCCCAACAACATGCGAGCTGCCAGCGACGCCGCATGTGCTGCGCGTATTAAGGCCTGCCGCAAGCGGCACGAAGAAACATGGAAAGAATTCCTGTGATCGAATTGTAATTTCTTCCCCGTGCGGCCTAGCCCTCACCAATGCTATCTCGCCTTCCAGCGTTTCCTGTGAATTCACAACTCAGCATCTGGAGGCAAAGCAATGGAAGCCGGTTCCACTTTCACTTCACCTTACCTGACAACCTCAGAAGCGGCGGCGTATCCGCGCTTGAGCAAGAGCTGGCTTGAAAAGGCCCGCCTCGACGGTTCCGGGCCGCCTTACAGCAAGATCGGCGCGCGCGTCATCTATTCGGTCACGGCGCTCGATAGCTGGCTTGACCAGCACACCACGAATTCGACGAGCGATACACGGTGTGTCTAACGGATATGCCGGCCATCCTGCTGACCACCACCTCACAACAGAGGCTCGGATCCAAGAACACCAAGACGAATACTGAAACGCCCATCAATCCGCTACTCACGGTTGAGGACGTTGCCAAGATCCTTGGCGTCTGCACCAAGACCATTCGCCGGATGGTGGAGGCTGGCGATATCACCAGCATCAGAGTCGGCCGTCAGATCCGGTTCTCACAGGACGATCTGGAAAGGTTCATCAAGCGCAACCGTATCTGATTCCTGAGAAATTAGGGAGTCCACCAGAGTCCGGCTAAATCAATTAAAAATGCATAAAATACATTCATTTTACTGGCTATTGGGAATTTTAACAAACATACATGAACCCGATACTTCGTTGACGATTTCCCAATACATAGATAAATTCACCTAATGCCTCCTAATGTCTAAGGTTGCCCGCGGATTTCAAGATCGAGGAGAACCCAACTCATGAGCAGCATCATGGAATTCAACGAGCAAACGTCGGCGATAGGCGAGCCCAGTTTCGCCGACGCACTCACGTGGATCGCAAATGATGATGCGCTTGATCCGAAGACCAAATCCCATTGGGTGACCTCACTCAGGCCAGTAGCCGCATTCCTGGACAAACCAATGGAGATTATTCCCGCCCGGCTCACAAATGTGCGTCAGCCGATCAACAGACTGAACGCCGCCACTTTGGGCATTGCGCCTAAGACGCTCTCCAATCACAAATCTAATGTTCGTGCGGCGCTGAACCATCTCAGCGGTAACGGACGGACACTTGCTCGCGGCGCTCCGATTGCGGCCGATTGGGAGGTATTGATTGATGCGCTTTCCCACAATCATTACCGCATCGCTCTTTACCCGCTGGTTCGGTACTGCAGTGCTTTTGGCATCTCCCCCGGGGAGGTCGACCAGAACGTTATTGATGCCTATTTCGAGCATCGCAGTACCACCACTCTGTTCAAGGTGACGTTGCATTTGCGCAGAGCGCTCGCACGGGCGTGGAACAATGCGCGTGAAACGGTTGGAGGATGGCCGGATGTGGCTCTTTCTGAAGAGTCCTTACCGCCTCCGTCGACAGGACCCAAATGGGAGGATTTCCATCCGAAGCTGCGCAAGCAGATCGAGGATTACCTCGAAACTCAGAAAGGGATGCGCCGCAGTCCTACCGGCAAGCGCATGCGACCCTGCAAGAGCTCGACAATCGCACTCCAGCGTCGTCAGTTCAGGGCCTATCTCAGGAAAGCCGTTGGGTGTGGATTTGACATCGGAGGTTTTCAGTCTTTCAAGGATGTCCTCGACCCAGAAGTGGTGAAGGCCGTGCTGGAGTCTTACTGGTCTAACGTGGACGGCGCTCCAAGCGTGTTTGCAATCGACCTTGCGTCCCGTCTCCGCTCAATCGCTCATCAGACCAATTGTCTGGCGGACTCCGACCTTCAGGAACTCGATGATGTCCGCACGCTCATGGAGGGCTATCGTCCGAAGGACCTGACGGGCAAGAACAAGGATGTGGTGCGGTGGGCCATTGCCGGGGATAACTGGCCCAAAGTCGTCCGTATGCCGAACGTCCTTATGAGCGAAGCGTACGCGAAGCGTGGTCATAAAGACGTCCGAGCTGCCGCCCGCGCCGGCATTGCAGTGGCGATCCGGATCCTCACATTTGCGCCGGTGCGAGTCGCCAATCTTGCATCGATAAGGCTCGATGAGAACCTCGTCCGACCGGGCGGGCCCGGAAAACCTTATACCCTCGTCTTCACGGAGCATGACACGAAGAACCGTGTCCCGCTTGGGTTCCCGCTCGACGAGGCGACCACCGCCCTCATTGACGAATATGTCCATGAATACCGCCCCGCATTGCTGCGCGGCCACAACGCTGACTGGCTTTTCCCGTCAGATCGGGCCGGACACAAGAACCAGCAAACGCTGGGAGACCAGATCAAAAAGCTCACTGAGCGCCTTGTCGGATTTCCGATTACCGCTCATCAATTCCGCCATTGCGCTGCGGCAATCATTCTCAAGGCGGAGCCGGGCAACTACGAAATGGTTCGCCGTGTGCTAGGCCATAAGTCCATCAACACGACGAACAATTTCTATGTCGGACTTGAGACAGCACAAGCCACCGAGATTTTCGGCAACATGGTCAACCAGTTGATCCTCGAGCGCCTGGGCGAAGGCGGATCGGAGGAAGCGGCGTGAGCAAGAAGCCCCGTTCGCTTCCGATTGCACAGTGGCCGTCGGCTGATCGTGAAGAGTGGCTGAAGGCCATGAAACCCACGCAACGACTCATCAAAGGCGGGCGTGCGTCTCATATGAAGCAAGTGACGCAGAACGATCTTGAGAGACGGTATGGCTACTTCTTGGACTTCCTGGAAAGAGCTGGCCGTTTGAAACTGTGCGAAACGCCGGCCGCTCTTGTCACAGAAGAAAATGTGTCCCCCTATCTGGAAGAGTTACGGGCGCGTGTGTGCTCCGTCACCTGCCATGGCAACATCTACAAACTCCGGCGCATGGCAGAGATTCTGGATCCGGGTCGTGATCTGTCTTGGCTGCGCGAGGTCGAGGCGGAACTCGACTATTTGAAGCAGCCCGAAACCCGTCACCATCGGATTGTCACGACAGACCGTCTCGTCGAAGCCGGGTTGCGACTTTTCGAGCAAGCCGCGAGCAGCAAGTGCCCTGCCCTAGGCCGAGCAATCATTTCGCGCAACGGCGTGATGCTCGCGTTGCTCGCACTTTGTCCGATCAGACTTCGTGCGTTCTCAGGATTGACGCTCAAGCGGAGTCTTATCGAAATCGACGGTTGCTGGTGGATCACACTTTCTCGCTTTGACACAAAATCTGGACGACCGGATGAACGTCCGGTGCCAGCGATGCTACACAGCAGCATTGCCGCATGGCTCGAGACCTATCGTCCTGAATTTAAACAAGCGGGCGACGCACTTTGGCCTTCGCGCAAAGGCGGCGCTCTGAGCTATGCAGGAGTCCAGCGGGTGATCACCGAAACGACCCGGGCCCTAATAGGTTTCCCAGTCAGCCCGCATCTCTTCCGAAGTTGCGCGGTAAGCACAACTGCACATCACGCAGGTTCGAGAATGGGAATAGCTTCCGGACTTCTCCAACACGCCGACCCGCTCACTACAGAAGCACATTACAACCGCGGACGAATGAATGATGCAGTTCTGAAGTTAAGAGCGGTCTTGGATGATCAGTTCTCTTACCCTCCTGTCACTGGAGGGAAAAGTCAAACCTAGAGGTGAAGTGCAAGCGGAACTGCCATAGCTCCCAGTCCTACTTTCTCAAGTGACCAAACAGTTTCAATGAGAATTATGTGGATCAAGCAGGAAATTCACACTTGTACTTCAGGCCGAAATTATCCGCTACATGAGGACCTGGTTTATCATCGCCTTACTGCAGTTATACCTAAAAGCGCTCGATGGCCCCAATATTGGGCCACCTTACAACTCGCGCAATATTAGCGACGATCATTCCCAACGGTGTAGTCTGGTGCTCCAGCTCAAATTGTGAAACCGTATGCCTCAAACGGCAGAATGCCGTATTACTTCATGCCAAATTTGGAATAATTCACTTGGTTGATGCTGGCATTTCGGCAAATCTGTGCGGTCGGCAATCCATTTTCTCCCTGTTTGATGATGAACTTCTTTTGTGCGTCCCCAAGCTCCGGCGCCTCAGCGGGTTGCACTCCTTCCATTAGCCTGGGGAACTAGCTCGAAAACTTGGCTCATCGAAGAGTGTATTCGGGGACTAAATTAGATGTGCCCATCTCACTTCTACGGCGCTCACGGCGAGTCCAGCCGTTCCATCGTCCAAATTGCGTAAGTTCATCACTAATTTTAGGGGCGAAATGGCAGTGTTGATCATTATTCTTGTCCAAGATTCGCGGCATCAAGGGCTGTTTTTCAAATTCGATTGGATCCGTCGCGATAGCTAACTTTGTTCAGTGCCTGACTGAGAAAGGTCTAATTTTATGCCTGTCGCTCGCTGAGGTGGCTTGAATAAACCTCAAACACCTAATTGCAAAATAGATGGTTGACAGTGATGGATTACAATTGTCGCACTTCGATAGGCGGACACGTCGATTTCTCTTCGCAACACCACAGGAATAGAATTTCGCAACCAAGCAATTTGCATTTTTTCCTCCCAAACTGGTTAGCAAGTCGCGCGATTGCGCACAGTCGGCTACTACACATTTCAACGGAGCGCATTACAAGCGAAGTCGAATTTGGCGATATGAAACATTTGCGGAATGCCGCAGTACGGCATTTCATCTATTCTGGTGATTTGTCCGAATATCTTGTCCCAATCGCCGAAACGAGTACAGCCAGGGAAATTGCCCAAATATTCGATGTAGGATTCGACTTTCGAGCGACTGAATCTTATGCCTCCTACCTCCATAATATTGAAAGCGGTGGCCGTTCGGGACTTCCTGATCGACCGATGTCGAAGCGAAGAGATGTCGATGAGTACTTCGAATACTTGGTGCGCCTAATTAGATCTATCGCCACACACGGATGCGTTAGGCACAGAGATCAGGCGTTGAGCGACGTATCGCTAGTTTCACAGAATTTACAGCGCCTTCCGCATCAGCAAGAAATTGGCTGTGCGGTCGGGCCATCAGGTGAGATTTGGTTGTTCAATACCGGCCATCATCGGTTACACATTGCAAGTCAGTTGGGCATTCCACAGATTCATGCCACATTATATTTTGTTCATTGGCAGTGGATTCTGGATTGCTTTTCGAAATATGGTGGCGATCCAATCAGCGCCATTGTGGATGGCCTGAGACATTTCAGATAATGCAACGTATCTCCGAATGCTCTCGCGGGGATTGGCGGAGAATGAAAATTCGTCTGAACGTTCTAGAGTAGGATTGTGGCTTTGAGTTCAAATGATCGAACTTGACGATCGATTCTCAAAGAACGGATTCAACTATAAGATAATTGTCATCAGTCGTGACAGGTTTGGTTCATTTATCCACTTCACCCGTCCTATGACCTCCACTAGGAAGTGTGGCACATATCAATACAACTGATGTCTTGCTGCAGTTCTGATTTGTTACGCCGTTTGATTCCTGTGTTGACTCTGCCTTAGGGAAGAGGGTCGGGCAAATGAATTCCACGCTCATTTGAGCCCAAAAAAATGCCAAGCGAACCAGTCTCATCTTGCAAGCGAGGGGCGCGTGCTCATGTCCGCGGCCGCCAGAAGTATGATGCTGGAAGCGAAACAGTCCCGATCAGGACATACGCCAGCCGCGAAAGAAAACTGATGAAATCTGGCTCGCATTAGTCACACAACACTCAAAGATTTTTTCAGAACCAACATAAATGCGCAAATCGCAAATAAAGTAATTTTCAAACAGTGACACAATCATATAACAATGATATTCTTAAAAATGCATCAGCGTGGCAGCGCATGCCTTGGGCTTGCTGGTATTACCCAGCCAAATTTTGCAATTTTTGGTTTCAAACTGCCTTTTATCATAGATCACGTATTTTCTTAAAACTCACCTCCACGACTCCCGTCGGGGTTTGGACACCAATTGACTGTTCATCCTCAAAATCCATTGGCAAAGATAATCTAATCAGATCTTCTCTTGAATAAAAATCTTCTGGCGCCCCGGTTATTAAGGGCGTATTCGCAGGAATTTTCATTAACACTTCTCCGGTAATGACTCCCGTATTTTCAATATTTTCATATTGTCCCTCATATACAATACCCGCAGCATCCGCACCTCGAATTCTTCCATCTTCCAAAGTCAAAAATCCAAATCCATTTCCAGCAACGCCGGAATAATTCATAATATACAATCCATTCATACGATTTACTCCTGTCTAGAACACCTAAAACTGCGCCGAATATTTTCACAATTCGGCGTAAAATAAAAGCCCCGCCTCAATTATTTATAGAGGTTTTTTGAAATGATTCCACCTATGGAGCTGGGAGCGAACCAGCTGACTGAGCGCTTCCAAAGCTCGACCACCGGAAGAACTAATTGTAAACTTGCAATCATGGATTCAGAATATGATAAATCCGTCGACCAGAAAAAACCGCCAGTGCGAGGACGTTTCCTTTCAATCATGGCAGCAAAAAATTCGCCACCTCCGCTCAGCGAGGAACTTCGATAAGCGAATTTCGGCAGGCTATATCTAACATCAATTGTAAGCCAATGTATTAATACGTGCATGCTACTGCAAGTGTTTGATAGCACTGTTGTTCGCGCCCATGTCTCGGCGGCGGGCGCGAAAGGGGCAGAAGAACTAGGCTCTCGGCCGCTCCAGGGGCGGGTTCTCGACAAAGGTCCATTTGAAAGGAAATTTTGACGGATACCTGATCGGCGGTGAAAAGGGTGACGCAGCCCATCGCCCCTCCCTATATTCCGATCAAAATATGAATTTGAAGCGGGGCGGCATCTCGTCACCTCGGGTTTGCGATCAACCGCCCCGATCGCCGCTATAGTGAAGTATTTGACCGCGTAAGTCCGATTTTTATGAGCCGGTTTGGCACAGGCTTCATCTATCGACTTTCGTCGCCGCAGCGGATTGCAAGGGATAATGAAAGTGTTGGAACGCGTCGCCCCCAATGTGAGTAACGATCCGTCACTTTTCGTCGCTAAATCTTTGAGCGCTTGGCCACATTCATTTCAGCGGCACTCAGTCCGCCGTTTACAAATTGCCTATCGACTCACTTAGGTCCTTCCGAATTGACTGCATAGGTGGGAATCCCCGTAAAACCCAAGGATGAACTCAGGTCAATTTGGTCGCCTTCAAGGTCCACGCGAAATCGCCATCATCCACTTTCCAGCGCCGTCTAAGATGCCGGCTCGCCGGAATTTGCTATGGGAACGTTGCGCTTGCCAGACAAGACAGTATCCGACTGCTGCATTGAAAAAACTGAACTCTGTGGTCTTTCGGTTGAAAACAGCGTGAAGCACAATTGGTTCGGTTCCGAAAACCTCCACTAACTTCCCGAGATTGCCGAGTTCAATGTGAGGTGATTCCCCTTTGGAAAAGAGCGCCTTTCATGGTTGAGCGGCATGCCACCAATCTGAATGACAAAAGCACACGATCGTTGTCGTGAGAATGGTCGGGACATTGTCACGGGCAAATGCTCGGGTTATGACGACAAAGGTTGGTGATGGGTGCCCAATGGAAAATCGGACCCGCATCGACTTGTGCCGGGTGAGGAGTTTTCTTCTCACTCGGCCTTCCAAAGTCTGAAATTTGACGTAAGTACTCCAACCTAAACCATTGTTTTGCTGAGCTTGCATCCGGGTTCGATTTGTCCGTGTTTTATGTTTTTGTCGAGTTTGGGATAGCGAACAGGCGGCCTGACATCGGTTGAACGCTTCCAAAACGAGCTCTCTGCTCTCAGCCCTGTCGGCTGCTGGCGCTGTTACGGCAACTCAACAATCAACAGCAACTGAGAGCGCCCGGTGATTAGATCTAGCCTACCATCGAACAAATGGAATCCGTAACTTTCACCAAAATCCGTCAAATTCATCATTCATATTGATGAATGCTAGGCGATGAATATGCTCTATAGTCTAATATTTTTCATTAATACAGATTAAAATACGTCTTTTTCTGTAATTATACTTTTGAATTTACTTCATTTTAACGTGTGAATCTAAACAATACAATTTCAATGACTGCGCTCTTACACGGATTTCTAACACAATAGAGTTCAGGTCACCCTATGAACCCCTTCGGTTCGCCCCAAAGAGATGGGCGGATTTTCGCGGGATGCTTGTTGGAATTGGCCCAATGAAACACTTTAATCAAAGCACTTTTCGATTTTTGAGCAATCGTGATGGCAGCACCGCGCTGATTTTCGCGTCCTGTCTGTTGGCGGTCCTGTTGGTGGCCGGCGCCGCCATCGACTACGGGCGCGCGCTCCTGGTCAAACAGCGGCTCCAACACACTGTCGACGCTGCTGCCCTCGCGGTCGGTGCGTCGCCCAACTTGATCCGGGAGGAACGCACAAGGCTGGCAAGAGAATACGTCAGTGCCAATTTCCCCAATAAGACCCTAGGCATAGGCAAGTGGAAAAACTTCGGCATAACTCCCAGCGATGGCTTCACTTCACTGACAGCGCGCGCAATTGTAGATACCACCTTCATGAAGATCGTCGGCATCGACACCGTCACGGTTCGCGCTACAGCAAGGGTCATTCTGGAGACCAAAGGTTTGGAGGTTGTCCTGGTGCTCGATAATTCCGGTTCGATGAATTCGAGCGGCAAGCTTGAAGCACTGAAAACGTCGGCCCGCGATCTTGTCAACATCCTGTTTGGCGACAAGGCGGAATCGAACCATCTCAAGATCGGCCTGGTGCCGTTCTCCACCGCGGTCAATGTCGGCAGATGGCACAAAAGTAGCAGCTGGATCGATGCCCACCGGCGGTCAAGCGTCCATGGCTTGAATTTCCATGGCCAGCAAAAGGTCTTCAACATGTATGAAAAGCTCAGAAACAAGAGCTGGAACGGCTGTGTCGAAGCGCGTCCGATGCCCCATGACATTCAGGACACACCGCCCGACAGTACCGATGGCGATACGCTATGGGTCCCCTATTTTGCTCCCGATGAACCTGACAGTGACATTGGCTATTACAGCAACAACTATCTGGCAGACAAATCGAACTCACAGAATCCGCAGGCGCGCCTGGCCAATATCAGCAAATACGACGGCAAGCGTGTCAATTCCGCCAAAAACCGCGGACCGCACAAGGGTTGCAGCAGCACGAACCCGCTGACGCCGCTGACGAATCAAAAGGAAAGGATACTCGACGCCATTGATGCCATGACCACCGATAGCGCTACCAACATCCCATTCGGCATGGCGTGGGGCTGGCGTGTCATCTCGCCGGGATCGCCGTTCACTCACGGCGCCGCCTACGATAACGAAAGGTTTCGCAAGGTGATTATTCTTCTAACCGACGGCGCTAACAATATCGGGGCAAGCAGTCTCCACACCAAGTCTGTGTACAGCGCCTATGGCTATGTCAAAGACAACCGCCTCGGCACGACCAACGCAAACGAGGCCAACAGAATACTCGACCGCAGGCTGCGCGATGTCTGTGAAAACATCAAGGGCGCAAACACAAACAATCCGATCACGATTTATACCATTTCATTCCAGTTACCAAGCAGCGCAAGAGCGACACATGCTCTGATGCGCAACTGCGCGACGGATCCGGAAAAGTACTTTGAATCCTCGTCGAACAGCGCCCTGAGGGAGCACTTCAAGGAAATCGCCAGGAACCTGACCAAATTGCGCATTAAAAATTAGATTACGGTCACGTAGATCTGGTAACTTGTCGGGAAACGTTCATTAAGCGCCTATACCGGCAGATCGCATCTTGATAAACGCCAAGATACTTAGAGGTTCAAAGCCCTACAAAGCTTGAGGCGACTTCGACTGTTGGGAAGCGACGAACAGTTTCTGAATAGATGTTGGCAAGCCTGTAAATCAACGATCGGGTCAACGTCACTCTCAGCTAGAGGGGTGGTTTGACCAGAAAAGCTTTGCCCGTTTCTAACGGGCGTGTCTGATGCAAATGTGTGCTCAGCCATTTTTGAACCTCCAACTGGGTTCAACCTCATTGGAATCGAGTGGGAGTTGACCGCTTTCTCCATTTGGCTCATCCATTTTGTGGAGTTTTCACTACGTATTTGACTCCATCTTCCGCGCCGGAAAATATTCGCCTATTAGGATGCATCGGAAATGGCCGCGAGTAGACAACGGCAACGCACTCTTGGCGACACGGCCGATTTGCATTTTGTAATTCTGCGCAACTGGTCTTTGAAGCTAGATTTTTAAAGTCAGTGGCCTATCCGCGGGTCTAGTGATCGGATTTCTTGCCGCCGGAGTGTGCCTTACCGTGACGATTACAACGGCCGCACTTTTCATGCTAGTTGATGTTTTCGTCAGCAGTGGTTTTTTGGATATTGGAGTCGGTCGGAGCTTAGCCGGTTTGGTCGAAATTGATTCGACTGAATAGAATTACTGCGTTAGCAGCGGAAGGGTTTAGAGTCCGAACTCATATCCGAGTAGCCTACGGCGACAGCGATTCTGGCAGTTGCGGCATTGGTTGCAACACATCGCGCAGAGCGCCGTCGCAAAGGCTGTCGAGCACGCTCCAGGCGAACCATGAGTTGAGCAGAAATGGCCGCAACGTTTCCACCGTCAATGGCCGCCGATGACGCCTGCGACCATGAACGCCGAGTACGTGGCGTGATCAGCGACCATTTGCGTCCAACACAGCAACCGCGCTGCGCTGCGGACATCCATCCTGGTCAATCCAGACCAAGCGCTCTTTTTCGTCCCTTGCAACTGATCTGCATGACGCAACTGAAAGATGGCAATCGCCTTCGAGGTGGCCACGTTGAAATCCGGCAGATATTGGGGTTCGATCGGTCTCGTGCCGAGACATCATTACTTGGGCCCTGCCAGGTTATGTCGACAATGGTTTGAACCGAGCGAAGGAAGGACCCGCAACCCTTGCTTTGGCCGGCTCGCTCTCGGTCTATCCTCCAAACATGCGCCCGGCGACAAAAGGCAGACCATTCTCATTGATCTGCATGACGAAACTCAATGAAGATGACTGTCAACAGGGCAGACTGGTTGCATTCCGGCGGGTGTCGGGGTTGATTGTTGATTGGTCGGTTTTGCAACTTCCTATCTGCCGACCACTCACTGACTAGAGTTGGGCGGTTTGTTCGACCATTCGTACTGGTCCTATACGCCGCCCGGCTTATTTCTTTACTAACACCCCCGTGTCTTGACTGGCGATGACCACCAGCCCTCACTGCCGATCTGAATGGCAAAGAGCCGCAGAAAGGCCGTAGCAGAGGCATTCGTGTTGATTTGCGCTGATGTTGGGATTTACGGGAACATTGCCGGCGCCAAACTGTCATTGCCCCGGCGTAGGGCGGGAAGCCCTGTTTCCTCCCTGGCGCAGTTCCGTCCGACAATCATGTTTTGGCAGACGGGACTATCTCGGAGGCCTGGTGATCAACGGAAGTGCTCAAGGATAGACGCGAAACACCTGCCACCGACCGGCACTACAGAACCTAAGTTAGTCACCTATTCTGTCGATGTCTGGATTTTCATGCGCCGAAACTGGGTTTAGGCGTGTGATTGTCGCTGCGTGCGGATGAAAAGCCTCTCGACACGCTGACGAATGGAGCCGGGCAAACCCGCTTGCCTTCTATCTTTCCGACAGGCTCGTCGATCCGTGGTAGTTGGGTATGAAAGATAGCATCATTAAAGCTAGGAATAGGGCAAGCCGAGGCGTTGCCTTCTTATCTGGTTCTCAGCGCACCAGCATTGATCTTTATTCAACGCCCGGCCCTCTTGAAATGCGGTGATCTCTTGCTGTTTTGAGCCACTGTCATGGGGGCTTGATAGAACCCCTGCATTCGACAGGACCGTATGGCCCTGTCTATTTGTTTGCCTTCGGAAAGACTGACATTACCCCACGCAGACTTGACCATCTCCAAGACCGCATTTCCTATAGTTGAAGCCCATGACCTGACCAAATCCCAAGATTTGACCACAGTGGCCAAACGCTTGAAGTCGGCGACGCCCCCAAAGGTTTGCCCAGTCACTGATGTGCATGTTGGGGTTTCGTGAAAAAGTTACCTTAATGTTGTCGGTATCGGAGAGGGTTCGGTATAAGGAGGTCGGCGGTTTGTGCTGAGTGGTAAACAATGCGCGGTCGCTCATCAGAAACTGGCATCGCCCCCATCCGGGCGCATGATGAGTCCTCCCGGGCCACTTTGCCAAGTTTTTCCTCGAGAATTCCTCGGTCTTGGCTTCTAACGCCGTACTCCGCGATGGCCCCATGCATTGCCACCAATTTGAATGATGAAATTCCATATACGGGGCTTTCTCAAAAGCTGCGATGTTGAGATCGTCTCGCAATTGGATATTTAAGCTTGGGGCTGGTGTGTGGTGGTCGAATCGACATCGAACTGGCACCGGCCGGGACCGGGCGAGGTTGAATCCCCAGCTTCCCTCGCTCGGTCCGCATTGCTTCCTCACGTCCGATCCCGCGCGGCTTTGCTGTCGGAAATTCGTCCGTCGATCTTTGAAAGTCTGCGTGTAAGCGTACTTCCTGTCTGAATGAATTGGGTTCGTAGGATAGCCGAAACGTCAGATTCGCGCTGTGGCTTTATCACAGTTGTATAAAACAGCGTCGACAGATGCCGCTAAATGCGGCCGATCATACCTCAACACATATGAAAGGCTCCTGAGACTACGTAGCAAGGCGGAGGTGGTTGATCAAATTTGGCGTCTAACATTCGCGGTTAGCCGAGTTCAATCACTCAAATCAATCATCGTGCAACTTGTGATTGTTTTTGCATTCATCTAGGGGATTATCGAATCGATCAATAGGGCTACCGATGAGAAAATAACAAACTGGATCCAGAGATGATTGATTCAATTGAGAATTCTTCGGAAAATCGATCGACGCAATTCGTAATCAGCAGTCGTGAAATTTTCGATATTGAACGCACTGAATTCATTTCGATCGAAGCGTTTATGCGCGCGGCGATTGCAGCAAATGGCTTAGTCGGTAAATTGGTGGATTTTACCTCTATCGCTCCACTTTCCGGTTTCGATCGTGATCAACACACCAATTGCGGCATCCGCCGTTCAGCGAGTTGAGTATAATGCGAATTGATCGTCGCCAGTTCGTCATCGGTGGATCGGCGACCTCACTTCTGGCTCTGTCCGGATGTGCGGCATCGATCGGCAATCAGCAGTCCTATCTGACCGGGGTAGTAAATCCGCAGCTTGTCGATCCGGTGTTTCATTGGACCGATGTCGCCCTGCAGGCCCTCCGCGACCAGATCGTTGCCCCACCCCTCGCCACGCGAGGGCTCGCCATGGGGCATGTCGCTGGTTTTCTGGCGGTCAACGGTATTGAAAAGGCCTGTGACAGCGACCGCCCTATGCCGGAGGCACCCACCGGTGCGGATCCGGAAGTGGCCTACGGCGTCGCTTTTTCCAATGCCATTGCCGAACACTTCCAGCAACCTTTCATCGGCGACCGCCTACGGTTCCTGTCGGCCTTTCCGGACGGCGATGCAAAGTCCGTCGGCATCAAGTGGGGCGAGAAGGTTGCCGGCCTCGTCGTTCGCGAGCGGATCAATGACGGCGCCGAGCCCAACAAGGTCAATTTCTACCTCAACCGTTTCCCGCGGCGTACCGATTCGCTGCGCTGGACGCCTACAGGTCCGCTGTACGATGCCGGCGAGGGACCCGCGTTCAAGCCGACATTCCACCGCCCGCTGCTGCCCGGCTTCGGTGCAGTCAAACCCTGGGCGATAGGAGCGGTCGAGCGGTTCCGGGCACCACCCTTCCCCCACCCGGAAAGCCGCGCCTTTGCCGATGCCTTTGAGGAAGTGAAGACACTCGGGGCGTCGGACAGCGCCGCCCGCACCAGCGATCAGGCCCAGATTGCAGTTTTCTGGGAAGACGGACCCTGGGGTATCACACCGCCTGGCCATTTCGCGCTGATTGCGATCCAGCTTCTGCAGCATCGCAGGATGCAGCTGGTTGATCGCGCACGCGCCTTCGCGCTGATCAGCATGGCCATGGCGGACGCCGGAATCTGCAGCTGGGACAGCAAATATACGTATGACGTCATCCGACCGGAAACGGCGATCAGGTACCGGGTACCGAAGTTCGGCAATCCTGATCCCCGCGTCAGTTCCGATCCGTCCTGGAAGAGCTACATACCGACACCGCCATTCCCGGCCTACACGTCCGGCCATTCCAGTTTCGGATCGGCCGGTGCGCGGATGACGGCACATATTCTCGGGCGCGACGACATCGCGTTCTCCGGACCGTCTCCCGACCTTGTGATCTGGCCCAAACATCTGCAAGGCGCGACCCGGCATTGGCCGAGCCTTTCGGCCGCTGCCGAGGAGAACGGGCTCAGCCGCATCTACGGCGGCGTCCACTGGAGGCAGGATCACGACGAAGGCATGCGGGCGGGAAAGAGGATTGCCGATCACATCTTCAAAACCGCACTCCGGCGGAGGGTCTGAAACCGTGCGTACACAACCAAGAGAAGTGGACTGACCGCATTCGCGACCGCATTTTGGTGCCTGCTGGGTGGTGGAGCGCTGGCCGAGCCGCCGTCGCTGAACTATGACAGCCTTGCCTTCTTCGAAGAGCCGCTGGCTTGGGAACTGGGCCCGGCCACGCTGACGTACAAACAGCTGATCGACATTCCAGCGGCTTTCAATTTCACCACCGACGACGACGACGTCACGCCGCGTACCCGGTTCGAACTGGGCCTGGAAACCCAACTGCCCAACGCGCTCAGGGTCGGCGCGGTCTATGCCGGCAGCTTCAACATTGAGGAAAGCGACGACTATGCAGACGACTACGCCCTGTTCGCGGGCGGCGTCTGGGGCACGGTACTCGTCGGCGAGGTAACGGGCACTGTCCGCGAGTCCACCAGACGGATCCGCGGCGCGGGCAATGCGGAACTTGCCTTCGACGATGTGCTTGGCCGCCTGCGCGAGAAAGGTGTGGCCTATAGCGGCCGCTACAGCGCCTTCACCACTACCGCCGCTGTTGACCTGAGCGGCAGCATCGATCTGGGCATCGCCTATGAACGCCCGTCCCGCACAATCGATCACAGGTTCACGCTGCGCTACACCAATGGCGAGTTCCGGTCGAATGACGGTCTCGACAAGATCGATACGCATGCGGTCAACGGCGTCGCCGAGGTCATCTACGGCGCAGTCCTGTTCGATTTCGGTCTGGGTTACGAACGCTTGGACGGTCGTCTGGTCGACGCTGACCGGTTCACCCTGTCATCGGGCTTCAACTACAAGATCAATCGCTTCACCATCTCCGGCGAAGGCCACGTGGGCACGATCGACGGCGAAGGCGAATACAGCTTCTCGGCCGGCTCGCGTTACGACATCGCGCGGGGGCTTTCGGTCAATCTCGGGTACAACTACCGTTCACCGGCCGATGCTGTCGACGGCGTGATCCTGCAGCCGGCGAAAGCATCGGAACTGATCCTGTCGAGCAGGTATGAGTTCTGAGTGTTTCACCGGCTTTTCTCGTTCAGTCAGCATATTCTTGGCTTATAAATCTATTGAGGTGTCTGAGCGGACTGTATTCCTGTTCATTGCACGGAGTGAGCGGTGAGGCTAATGCATCGCAGTCGGCGTCAGGGCTGACTGACTTCGCCCAGCGCTTCAGTCCTCCCAATTCTCCCGACTGTGAATTTGCTGGATTGGACCAACGCGGCACAATACCGGCAAAATCGGAGTCCTGACAATTTTCTTCTAAAGAAATCTTGAAGCTACGGCCCAATTGAGCGCGTAATCTCATTCGCTTTGGCCAAGTAAGACCGTCTTGCCGCCTTGCTTACCGATCGACGTTCACGTTTAAAGTAGATGGCGGGAGCGGTAGCTGTTTCATACATAAGCAGCGAAACCGCTGCCGACGAAGAATTCGAACACGGCCTTATGGAACTCTATTTCTGAATCCAGGCGCTGAAATGCCGAAAGACCTCTTCTTTTTGTTTGGGTGTGAGGTTTACGATGGTGACCTCCTGCTCGACAAGGAACTGTCGGAATTGCTTACGTAATTCATCGCTGTGCGGCATCAACTCGCGCATATTATCGTTCAGCCAATCCTGAGCAGGTTTGAACCGGCTCCATCCAGGAACAGATGCCGCAAGGTTTACGTCTTTCCATTTGGGATGCCTGACCGAGCTGTGAAATTTCTGGATATTCGAAAACAGCTCTTCGACGAAGACCTTGAGCTTCTTGTATCGAAATGCCTTGTGATGCCAGTTGTAGACCGCTAGCACCTCACCAACGGAGATTGTTCGTACTGTCTCGCCCGGCTTGATCAGTTGGGGATAATCGTCATGCGTCAATTTCCCTGGGATGTAGGCGTCGGCCAGTTTCGTAACAAACGGTATCGACACGAAATGTAAACCATCCCCCGGCTTGACGGAACGCATTGAGGACGCGGGCTTTCCAGTGACCACAAAGGATGCCGCGATTTCGCCCGTTCTTAGTTTCTCGATGGCGACGTCCCGTTCGAAATTCACCTTCCTTATCTTGATATTGAGTGCGTCAAATACATTCTGGGCCGTAATTGCCGAACCGCGTCCCTTGACGTCAAAATTGACGGCTTGGCCATTGAGATCGTGTATGGAGTCGATGCCTTGCCTGGCAAGCAAATGTAGCTCGCTGTTGTACAGTTTCGTGATGAAGCGGAGCCGCCGATCAACACCCGGATGCCTACCAGTCCGTTTCACATAAGCAAGGACATCTGATTGCAGGATACTCATGTCGATACCGTCAAGATATATGACGTCTGATGTACCCTGTAGGGAGCCATGCCCAATAACTGGCAGAACGCGTAGCTTGCCGTGTTCGTTTAGGACTGAGGCCATGTCTGACGCAATATGTGTGCAGGTACACCCAAGGCCCTTTGTGAGGATGCGCACTGTACCAGCGTTGACGACCCCAGACCATTCGGCATGTTTTTCGGGAGTTTCTTGCGAAGAATAACCCGAAGCAGCGTTTGTCAGCAACAACACCACAGCCACAAACCAACGCCACAACAAACTCGATTGTCTCATTTTTCTCCTAGTCAGCCAGATTTTCTGCCTGTCCGCATGATGCCATTTCGTGTGAATTGGATGTTGTCTCTGAATTGAACGGGCATCAGTCAGGAGGTTGGCTCGATCACAGCTTGCTTCGAAATGCATTTGTCTCTCAATAGGGCTAGCGTGCGATTTGCACGACGAGCGGAAGCTTTTAAATTAATAAATGTAACCACTTGAGCCACCGGCTCGCCTCACTCAATTGAATGACGAACAATAACGGAAACGCCGCTCTATGCCCTCCAATAAACAGGATCGGAGATAATGCAGCGAGAAAGGGTTTGCCCAATCAGGCCAGTAGACTGTATCTGGATGGCAATTGAATTGGTGCTATGTCTCCCATCCAACGGTCAATACAGCGCAATCAAGTTGAAGACGGTTCATGCGGCCCCAATTGTATCCTGGCTGACCACCGGTGACCATGTTGCCCGAGTGGGATGGGCAAGGAATCTGAGTTTCATTGAATAGGTCGATTGGCCGTATGCGCCACAGCTTGCGGGGTTACGCTGGAGGAGAGCCTAAACAACAATTGAAACTATACTGGGGGACTTTTCGAAAAAGCGCAGAAGCTTTCGCGATTTCAGATCTGGCGGGTCCTTTCATCATTGAGAAAAGAGCAAATTGATCACAAGGAACAATAGAGTCGAATGCATCGGCAAAGTTGTCCAGATTGATGAGACACGAATCAAGGATCACTTTGGCAAGATCGTTCGCGGCACGGTTGGAAAGCAATGAAGCCTCTGAACGGATCAAAAAGAAACTCTTTCTCTTCATGCTTCGGCAAATGACATTCGACATTTTTTGGTCTCGCCTCAGTTAATGCCCCACCGACACGCTCGTCCGCTGTCAGTCTTCAATAAAACCAAAATCTCCGTGGTATGGCCCTTCCGGCAACGATTGGCCCTTGATGCCGTACACTTTATTGAGCCGTCCCAACAATGATGTACCCACATCATGCGGAACGTTGAAGCCCTCGTCGGGCCGCGAGAGTTTCTGGCGTGAGACCGCCTTCACTATGTAGGGCGTTATTATCACTACGAGTTCTGACTCGTTGCGCTTGTAATCCCTGCTACGAAACAAAGCACCCAGGATAGGCACATCCTTGATCGTCGGGACACCATTAAGGTCCTGTCTTAATTCGTCCCGGATCAACCCGGCCATCACTAATGATCCGCCGCTTGGCATTTCGACAACCGTTTCCGCGCGTCGTGTCGACAACGAAGGTACTGTGAGAGCTGAGGAGGATCTGGCGGAGAGGGTAATCGCATTCTGCGACGACAACTCGCTGACCTCTGTCGATACCTTCAAACTGATGCGTCCGTGTGACAAAACAACCGGGGTGAATGCTAAACCGACACCAAACGGCTTGTACTGCACAGTAATCGACCCGTTGCCCCCATCCACTGGTACCGGGAATTCACCTCCAGCGAGAAACCTTGCCGCCTCGCCGCTCACCGCGGTCAGAGTTGGTTCGGCAAGGGTACGGATCATACCGTTTCGCTCCATGGCTCTAAGCGTGCCGTCGACAAAGTCACCACCCGGCGAACTGGATCCCGTGAAACGATTGCCAGATCCCCCTGGCAATGTGCCCAAGGTGAACGGATTGACAGTAGCGAAGTTGAGGACGGTGCTGCTGAGATTGAAGGTCGCTGATAGGTCAACACCCAGTTGCTTCAAGACGTTTCGTTGCATTTCCACAACAGTTACCTTCAATGTCACCTGTTGTTTTTCCGAAATCGTCAGTGTGTTAACAACATTGGCCGCCTCGCCGACAAACCGTGTCGCAATATCAACCGCCAATTTTGACTTACTGACGTTCGCCACCTCCCCGGTTAGAATTACGCTCTTATTTACGGATTTGATTCTGATCGTCTGGTCAGGCAGAATCTCTCTGATCGCCTTTCTTAACTCGAGCAAATCGCGTTCCACCTGAATTTCCAAGTTGGCAATTTGCCTATCTTTCGAATCGAAGAAAAACACATTCGTTTGGCCCAAATTTTTACCAATGAGAAATGTAATTTTGTCGGTGCGAATTACCGCATCTACAGTCTCTGGATCTGAAACTAGGACTTCGGAAACTTTCTTCGGCAAATGTACAATCATCGACTTTCCGAGACTTAGCGATAATACTTTTTTGTCACCAACTTCACGAATGTGCAATTCATCTTTGAAATTTTTAGATGAATTGGCAAACACTTTATATGAATCAAGGATCAATAAAGCGAAAATAGCCAAGAAAAATCTCATAAATATTGCCAACCAATTCTCTGCCATGCTTTAAACCTGTAAGAAAATTGCAAATACCATCAAATCGATGCCATCTCTTCGAGTGGTATTCTGTTTGCGCGTGCGGTTGCTCATGATTTATTTTCGTCCATAATCTTTATTTGAGCCGGTCCACCAAACTCAACGAATCACTTGTTTTCCATTAGATAACACCACCAGTCCTGCCAACATCACTCCAACGAATGATGAAATATGCAGCAACTTGCGGACATGGGTAGTTGAGCAACTAAGTATTGGCAAAATCTGGCTTTAGTGCATGTGGGGGGAACCGGTCGGCGACCTCAGCCACTTGCACATTGCTGCACTTTCGGCTTTTGTTCGCAGGCATCTCTCTCAATTATGCGCGAATTGGTTCGCGGCGATCCGGCCTGCAAGTTCGGGCTATGGGTCTGGACATCGGCGGCGCCATGGAGACCGACGGTGCTAAAATTGGCGCATTACATCGTCGGCATTCCACAACGTCATCCATCGGACGGGCTTGGGCCCAACCAGCTCAAGCAATTTGAAGGATGGTTCGATTGCCGGCCGCCACACAATGCGGTCTGCTCCCGGATTTAACGAGGAGCACCTCTACCGGAAGTGTCTCGATTGCCCGCAACCAGCCTAACCTACCGTACGACCTACATTCAGGGTAACCCCAGGAAGTCACTGTGGCTAATACATGCGGATCTTGTTGTGATAATGCGATGAAGCACAAAAACCGAGCAATCTTCAAACCAAATGTCTGCTAAGTCACCGAGCCTTTATCAAGAAGCAACTTATTATCGTGTAGGCCGCTCAATACGACCCCAGGCTCACGGCTTTCTCCATAAGGCACCCGGTTGGACGGCCACGATTGGATTAAAACGAAGCCGTTTAAGCTGAATTTGGAATGGACGTTACAGAATAATTCAAGTACCTTGCAGAAGGTGGGTGGCGGCGGTCGCTGGGGAACAATTAAACCGCTGACACCCACCCCTCACATCCAATAGACCCGAGGAGTGAGCCCCGAACGGATCTGTGGATGTTATCGGATATACTGCAGTTGTGCTGGTGGATAGCGGAAAGTTCAGAGAGACTGGTTTCTCCCTCACTCGCCGAGGACTCGGCTAGCCACCCGACATCCAACTTAATGTAGTGTAGCATTTCGGGCAAATGTTTGGACGAATCGTGACCGGGTTGCGCCGAATTTGTGATACTTGCACCAGTTCTCCCGAAGTTTTTCATCTTCAGAAACTCTTCCCCGGCTCAGCGTTGTCCGCCCTGCCGGAAAAAACCGATCGGTCGGGGTCCAACGTCTTTTGGCGTTGATCTGGGCGCGTGACTTGGCGTCACTTCGCCCGGTCGGCTTCGGGTCCAGCCCTTCGCTGGGGCTGCGGGTTAATAGAGATTCGTGATGCTCCACCACCACCGAGAGGTTGTCGTGATGTTTATCGTCCGTCGGCTGACCTGGTTGAATTGCCTTCGTCCAGGCACCGATTTTTGCGGCAAATAGCCATCAAAATCGGGGATGTCCGACAGTCAAACCTCGCGTAAGCTACCTAATGTTTTGACTATTGCCAGTTCAAAGCGGCAGTGTGCCCTGACGGGCTTGCAGGAAAACGATATCGGGTAAATCGCTTCGTTGCACGAAAATAGGTTGTGCACCTCCGGCGGTGCTGCTACCGGAGGTGCACGATGCAACCTAGGAGTTATTTCGGTTGCGTTAGCCGGGGACGGCCAATCGGGCGCCAATTTCAGTGAACAAGGTTTGGACTTGCCCGCCAAGAGTAGCCGCCGCCCCGCCGACGACCACGGCAATCCCGACAGCAATTAGCGCGTATTCGATTGCCGTTGCGCCTGATTCATCTTTAGAGAAGCGTTTTAGCGCGGTTTTGATCTTATTTTGAATCACAATATGCATTTTATTCTCCACTGTTACATTTTGATTGTACGTACTTACAATCCATTTGAGTGATCGTTCTCTTTCTCGAGACGTAACAATCATATATCTCATGTATTAATATTGAATGAATCGATTTAATATTTTTATGTTATATAATAATACATTAAATAACGACGATTATCACCGATATGAATTATAGTATACTTTTCTATATTTCGTATTTTGTTACGAAATCTAGGAAAAATCGAACGAGAATAAGCTCGCACAATCTATCGTCTGAGCGTTTACCAATACCGGACGGGACAGCCACGCTTCGTTGAATTTGCCGGAGATCCAGAGCAAGTCCGCGACGTTGCCCGTCGCTTTGTGCTGATTTGGCTGACCAAAAACGCCGCGAGCGGTAGACCCAAGCGCTCGACAGGCGAACCTAGCCGCTGGTTTGGGCGTACTATCCCAAGATTTCCGCTACCCGAAGCATCGGCTGGTCCGGGTCCAGCGTCTTATGGCGTTGATCTGGGCGCGTGCTTTGGCGTACTGCGCCGCCGTCCCGATCACCCAGGCTGTCGACTTGCCCGTCTCCAGCCGCGGCTTGTGCTAAACCGCCGTCTTTATTCTACGAGAGGAAAACGGATGCATGCCGTAGCAAGGCGGTGAGAATGTTTCCGCTCTCTATCAGAGAATGCCGCTCCATGGATCAATTGCTCCATCCGGTCTGCCTCTGTATTGACGACAAAATTGGCGTTTTGGCAAGAACATGCGTCTTCGATCGACACGCCAGCCTTGTTTGCTGCATCAACGAATTCACGATTCTTCAAGAATAACATGCGGCATCTATCCATCATGAAATGGTAGAATTTCACTATTGTCTCACCTTCATTGGACGCGACCACCTCTGATTTCTGCGCACTCACCATGACCATCACTGACACAAAAATCCCGACGCACGCGAGTGCTACCTTTTGGGCTTGAGTCATTTCCTAACCTCCTTAAATCCTATCTCCCATTTTACAGGGAGGCTGCCACAAGAGCGTGTTCATGAGACTACACAACGAAATCGCTTCAGCGAATCCCGGCCAGTTCCCGAATCCGAAGCATGGTTCCGCAAATAGGGAATTCGTCATCCAATTGAGTAGATTGACCGCTGGCGAGGAGTCTGCATGTTTGTTGGAATGGTCTGGCTCGCTGACCTTCAAAGGTTGGCGCACGGTCGAATCAACGGCGTTCTGCGGAGAGAAACTTCAGCTCGAGCCAGTCCCGAGCTTTCATAAACAAGACAGCAAAATATGGCGCCGCCCATGACCGCTTCGCAATCCGGCCGTTGTCATCGCTTCCGTTCGTCGCGTAAGGCCGTGAGCTTAATCCCTACCATGGGGTAATTTCGCATTCCGTGCGGCAGCTACCCCCACAATTCTTCTCGCAGGAACTTGATGCTGCGGAACTCCAAGACACTGAATTCGCGCAATTCGCTCTGCAGAGCTTCGACGTAACCGAAAA
The DNA here is from genome assembly GCA_965198845.1 of Hyphomicrobiales bacterium. Taxonomy (GTDB): domain Bacteria; phylum Pseudomonadota; class Alphaproteobacteria; order Rhizobiales; family JAJFHC01; genus CBDAQD01. The sequence continues at coordinate 972,810 of CBDAQD010000002.1, read as the reverse complement.
TCTGCGCGATGTCTCAGTGTGCGATTGTCGGCCGGGTGCCCGCGACGGGCAAGATTGTCCGGCCAAGGCCGAATGGGACGCACTTTGGCACGGCTGCGGGCTTGAGGTCGAGGCTGTGGAAGACTGGTCGGACCGTGCAATTGCGATCAATGCCCTGCTGGCTGATTTGACCGTCGCAGCACCTGACGATCCCGAAGGTGCTGCGATGGCGCGATCACAGCTTTCGAGCGACACAAAAGCATATGAAACCGGCCGGAAGAGGTGGCTGATCTGGACCCTGCGCAAACGCGAGCACCGAACGACGGCACGACCACAACCGGTCAGGTGTCGTCACCGGCGTGTGACTCTGGTCATGTTGAGTGGCGGCATCGACAGCGTCTATACCCTGTGGGACAGCCTGGCCAACAGCGATGACGAAGTCCTTGCCCATCATGTTCATCTCGTGAACCTCGAGGACCGTGACGTTCCCGAGGCACGGGCGTGCCGGGAGGTGGTTGGCTGGTTGCGCGAACACTGCCGTGATTTCAGGTATTGCGAATCGACCGTCAACCGCGCCCAGCTTTCGTTCTTCGGATATGACATGGTCACGATCGGGTTCGAAGCCGGATTGGCCGCGCAGAGTTTCCGATACGAAAACAACTATCCGGTTGATTGCTGGCGCGTTGGGTCGTGTCAGGAGGAAGGCGGCTGGGCGGCCCGCTGGGCGCATGCCGAGCGCGCCTGCGAGGCGGCAAGCTTTCCCTTCGAACCGCCTGGATATCTGGACGTCCCGGCCATCCCCAAGAGGATGCAGGTCGAGGCCATGCCGGCAGACCTGTCGAGGCTGACATGGGGGTGCCGCCAGCCGCTCTGGGACAATGCGTGCCCGCTGCCCTGCGGCAGCTGTCCGACATGTGCCGAACGGGCAAAGCTCGGTTTGCCGTAGCCTCATGCCTGACGTCCGTGATTCTCGAGCTGCCTGAGCATTTGGCGCGAGGCCGATCTCCGGGACCGTCTTCCGGGCGAAGAGGCTTGAGCCATGATTTGCCATTGCCTCCACCGGTCACTGGGAGAGGTGCATGGCTGAGGGTGTGGCGTTTCTGGCCTGCATGAAGGCGAAGGCCGCCGATATTAAAATGGTTCACCCTGGAGACGATACCCGGCCTCCTATCGAATTGGGCGTCGATGTCTAGACCGGTAAGATTGTTGTCCGCACACCTCAGGACGAAAGGATCATCGAGGGCCTTGAGGTCATTCTGCGGTTCGCCGAGGAACACCGCCACACCCCGCAGCATGGGGATGGAAAGGACAGATTGAGCCTCTCTATGCTGTAGGACTGATTGTAGTAACGACCATCTTGTCGGAACGGATGAGTGGTTGAAAGGCAATTCGGCTTTCCTCTCGACCACTCCAGCCTGCATCAATATCGATCGCAATTCAGAAGCAGCACAATTTATTCCTTGAGGCAGTACCATAGGGCGATCTTGACAAGATGATCCGCTGAAAGGCCGCTCGGCTTATCGGTGATTCTGGAGAATCTCTCTACGCAAGACTTCCAATCCGGCATCACTTCTTTCAGCTTCGTCGTGATCAGCATCTCCGACTTCGCGCTCAAATAGGCGATCCGGAAGTCCTGCAAGATGCGCTTGTATTCCAAATTGATGATCGCGGTTCTTCGATTCTTGGAGTGAATTCCGATTTTCTTAATGGCCTTCCTGACTTCGGCAATATGTTTGCCGCAAGGCTGCCGCACAGAGGCTTCGACATTCTTGAACGGGCGGACATCTTTGCCGCCAAGTGTCCGGAAATGCCTGATTCCACACCGTCTGTAAGCTGTCACAGGCGGAAAGTGTTTGTGAATCCGACCTATACAAGACCTATCCCGACCAGGTGCCGGTTTTCCAGGGGTTTCGGAGTGGCGTCCTGCGGCTTCGAGTGTTTCCGCAACTCGGACTGATGGCTCTACTGGCCAAATTTCGTTGATGCTGCTGTTGGCCGTGCCGTGACCGTTGCTCATTTGCCACATCGAACCATCGAATCGCCATCGAACGGCCATGTATGCGCCACACATCATCAATTTGAGCGAGGTGTCCCATCCAGCAAAAGGGGCATTAAGGGACTATTAAAGGAAGCAGAAAGGTGTTTCCGCATCGCTGGCCAAAGTGGTCAGCAATCAAGGCGATTAAACAAGCAGCAACCAGAGCGGGAGCCTCGAAGTACATGACCAATTATGCAGGTACAGCGCGGTCTGAAGACTCGGTAGACACGTGTTTTTTCGAACATCGCGCATCGAATGGCCTGTTCTGGAAGGGCCGATTCGATGAAGTCAGTTTCCTGGCGTTGTGCTCGCGGTTCAAAAGATCCGATGAGCGCGACGGCGGGAAGGGAAAACAAGCAATGAACAGCACCAAGGTGAGCAATATGAAACTAACGCTGCCAAATTCAGACAAAGTACTCTTGCGGTTGATTCACCGGATGTTGGCTGGTGGTGTGGCGCTTGGCGCCATGGTCGTCGGTGCGCAGGCTGAAGAGCTGAGCGTGCTAAAGGCTCAGATCGAAGCGCTGCAGTCACGCGTGAACCAGATTGAGGCGACCGGACCGGCTGCTTCGTCCTCGCTGCCTGAAGGCGCCAGCTACGTCAGCTTCCGTCGCGGCTCGGACCTTTACAAGGTTGACGGCCCGGTTCGCGGTGGCGAAGAGTATTCTGACGACCGTGGCTTCACCATTGCCATCACGCCGACGGCTGATCTTCCGGCTCCGGTCATGGAAGTGTCCGTCAGCGGTTATGTTAAGGGTGACTTGATTTATGACACCCATAACAACCTCGGCCTGTCGGCTTCGCCGGGCAACATTGAACTCGGTGGTGGCGATGACGAGAACTTCCAGGCACACGCCCGTCAGTCGCGCTTCCGCATCAAGTCGAAGAGCGATACGGCTGTTGGCCAGATCCGCACCCTGATCGAAGGTGACTTCGAAGCCGCGATCTCGAGCGGTGGCTTCCGCCTCCGTCATGCTTGGGGTGAGTGGGATCTGTCGTCTGATCTGACGCTCGGTGTCGGTCAGACCTGGTCAACGCACTATCACTTCGCCGGCGAAATCCCGACGGTTGACTTCTCCGGTCTTTTGGGAACGTCTGGCTTCAACCAGTCACGCAGCGCGCAGATCCAGTTGAAGTCGAGCTCTGGTCCGTTCTCGTGGGTAGTTGGCCTGCAGAACCCGCGCTCCGAAATCGACGGAGGCAAAAAGGACGGCGACGACAACCAGCTTCCTGATCTGGCCACCAAGGTAAATCTCGAATTGGGAGGGGCGACGATTGGTTTGTCCGGTATCCTTCGCGAGGTTCACGTGGACAGTAGCGATAATGGCGAGGGCAACGGCTCGAACGACAGCGCGATCGGCTGGGGCGTTTCGGCAGGCATTGACCTTCCGCTCGGCGACATGTTCTCGCTGCATGCCACCGGCGGCATCGGCGACGGCGATAGTGCTGTTACGGGCAGCCCTACCGCAGGAAGTTCTGCTAAGGTCGTCAACGGGGATGTAGAGACAAATTCGTCCTACGGCTTTGCTATTGGCGCTCGTTTCAGGCTCAGTGAAGCATCGTCGATTAACGGCGCGTACAGTTACGCGGCGCGAAGCACGGAGAATCTGGGAGCCACGGATAACAGGGCGTTCCGAAAGGTTCACGTCAACTATCTTTGGCAGCCGGTCAGCAAATTACGGATGGGCTTTGAAGGCATCTATGCGGAGCGCACCGTGGCGGGCGGAGCCGACGACGACAATTTGCGCTTCCAGTTCGGCACATGGTTCTTTTTCTAGGAGAACGGCGTGTCAGCCGCGTCGGCTGAAATCGAACGTGTGAGGAAAACGGGGAAGATCCAGGCAGTGATTTGCCAGAATTGCAGATTGCATTTTCGTCTCGTCTTTTCTCCCAGCGATCTGGACTGGATCGTCTCCTAATCCCAGAAGGTCCGGTCCGGACGGATAATCGATGGCTCATTTGGCAGATGGAAGCTATCGTAAATGCGAGCCGGGTGGTCAGATAGAGCAACCCTGACCGCCCGGCGGCGAGATATCACCTTAACTCTCATTCCTGACCAGAGTGTGACGCATTGGATCCCATGATCGGCACTCATCTGCAAAAAGCGTGTCTTTTCGATAACGGTGCGATCACAGCTTTTGAGCGACACAAAAGCATATGAAGCCGGCCGGAAGAGGTGGCTGATCTGGACCCTGCGCAAACGCGAGCACCGAACGACGGCACGACCACAACCGGTCAGGTGTCGTCACCGGCGTGTGACTCTGGTCATGTTGAGTGGCGGCATCGACAACCTCTAACCCCGCAGCATGGGGATGGAAAGGACAGATTGAGCCTCTCTATGCTGTAGGACTGATTGTAGTAACGACCATCTTGTCGGAACGGATGAGTGGTTGAAAGGCAATTCGGCTTTCCTCTCGACCACTCCAGCCTGCATCAATATCGATCGCAATTCAGAAGCAGCACAATTTATTCCTTGAGGCAGTACCATAGGGCGATCTTGACAAGATGATCCGCTGAAAGGCCGCTCGGCTTATCGGTGATTCTGGAGAATCTCTCTACGCAAGACTTCCAATCCGGCATCACTTCTTTCAGCTTCGTCGTGATCAGCATCTCCGACTTCGCGCTCAAATAGGCGATCCGGAAGTCCTGCAAGATGCGCTTGTATTCCAAATTGATGATCGCGGTTCTTCGATTCTTGGAGTGAATTCCGATTTTCTTAATGGCCTTCCTGACTTCGGCAATATGTTTGCCGCAAGGCTGCCGCACAGAGGCTTCGACATTCTTGAACGGGCGGACATCTTTGCCGCCAAGTGTCCGGAAATGCCTGATTCCACACCGTCTGTAAGCGTCGAAATGCGGTTTGATTTCGCCGTTCCAGAATTCTGTTACATACTGGTCTAGGACGTTGCGTCCCATTGAGCTGGCCGATGTTGACACTATCAACGCGATCGTAGCCATCTGCAAAACAGAGTAGATACGCATATTAGGCTCCTAGCCCGCCAGCGAAGATCAATCGTATGTCAACTTGACTGACATACAATATTTTTCGATTTCAGGAGCCGACGAATTGCATAAGTGTTGCCGATAGGCGACAAATCAAAAAATGGGCGGAGACCGAACTGGCTAAGCTCGTCGTCCGCGACTTCTTACGCTGCTCGGACGGTTTGCGTCAGCTTGCTGCGGAATGCCGCCCTTGCTGAAGGTTGTCGATCGTCAGGGCTTGTTGAGGCGGGTGAGGCACCTGCATTGTCAGAGGCGCCAGACATCGAGACGCCGCCCTTCTGGCCGCACTCGCGGTCGAAGCGAAAACCACGGACATTACGGAAATTGCGCCATGTCTGCTCACCCCCCGAAAAGCCGACCGCCCAAGAAATCACCCATCGCACCGCTTGCACGATCACTGATTGGAAATTCAGCCAGATCGTCGCTCAGCTTGTACTGCGACTGCATGATCAGGATCTCGAACATCAAAACGGTGTCTTAGGTCGGGCTCCCGCTTCTCGCCCAGTCCGAATATGTAAAAGAGACTTCTCCAGATCAACCCGAGAGATCTCGAAATCCGCAGCCTCGGCATACAATTCCAACTGATATCCGAGATCGGTCAAACGCTTCAGGCGATCGTCAATATCAAAGCAGCTATGCAACGGGACCTGAGCGTGCCCACATCGAGTCAGATAGCATCTGCCAGAGCTTCCAGTCCTTCCGTGGCCGGGCCAATGTCGCACGCGCCTCCTGAAAGCCCTGCAGAATACCTCCTACAAATTCTCGCGGGATATGCGTGCAGAATCAGTCGTGGGCATTTCTGCGTCTCCTGCCATGATGGCACCGATGGCACCTCGGCATGGACCGAAAGATACGTTGCGATGCGGTGAAGAGCGTACCCGAGAGAATGAGAGCCCCCGCGGTGCGATTTTGCCGGATGTTCCTTGCAGGCTGCAAATTCAAGTGCAATTGTCGCGGGAATCACGAGCAGAAGTGCAGAACGGCCAACCAGCATTACTGCAACGAGAGCGTACACCTGAGAACGAGGTGACTGGCGGTTAAGAGAAGCAAAATCAGGGGGCAGCTTCATCGGAATTGGGGATGAATAGCGCGAAGGAAATTGCGTACGCTAGATGTACTGGACAGTTGACGGAGGCAATGATGGATAACGATGAGAAGTTCGTACGAGCCTTCAGCGAGGCATATGTCCTCCCGCCAAATAGGCTGGGACACTTCATGATTGCACTACTTTCCACGCTGGTGAGAAAGGAGGTAATTTCGGCCGACGACGTGCGCGGAATGCTTGACCAGTTTTCCGGCACCATAAGGGGTGCCGCCGAAATTCTTTCAGAAGATGACTTTGGAGGCCGAGGAGAAATCGACCTGACATAGGCACTCTTGGCTCGGACTTGCGCCGGCCATTTCCCAGACGATACCAACAGAGAGTAGAGTCCGATTGCATACTTATGGCACGGATAGTATGCAGGTCTGCGCGCCGAAATTCTTCAACACATCGTCTGGCGTCGTGCGAGTGGTGGCATAGCTGTCCATCATACGATTCCCTGGTTACCAGAAATACCCGGCCCACGCACCAGCGGGGATCACTTGGAGGCTGCTTGCCAGTTCCATTTCCTATCAATTTTCTTCTGAACATGATGAAGTTGAGGGACAGCGGTGCTGCCCTGTCCGCACAAGTCGTCGCACTCGATGCCCGCTTGCAGGTTCTTTAAGGCCTCGGCGGTCTGCCAAGTTTTCTGAACGATTACGAAGACCATCACACGCTGGCGGGGGGCCGTCATTTACCGGACGAAAGATACAGATCCGCAGCATTACATCTGTCCGAGATGCGCGGCTGACAGGAAATGCAGCCTTCTGCAGCGACAAGCCAAGTTCCTCCGCTGTCCGGTTTGTCTTTGTCCCCGAATTTTTGAAATCAGCAAGACACCGAGAATTTGAAACCGCCCGTCATAAGCACCTCGCGTTTTGGCAATGCCATGGGTGAAGCATGCGGTATCAGTGTTGAGCCTTCCTCTGGCAGCGATCAATCCCGCTACTTAACGGCCGCCTGATCAGGTGACACTCAGAAATCAATTTTGTCACCATCTCAATTTGGTCGCACGACTGACAACCAAATGGCAACAAATTGACTGATTTGGACAAATTTCATCACTTTTTATTCAAGATATTTTCCGAAATACAACAATATATACAATTAAATTCACAAATACGGATATTTTCATAATAGTTTTATTGTAAAAAATCTAATGGTCGAACTATTTTCAACCGTATTTGATTGCCAATACACATACTGTGAATTCGATAAGTTCGAAAATATTGATGAATTGGTATCATTTCCGAGGTCCGACGGCCCATGCCGCACAATACCAACATCGCGGGGCATTGGAACACGCAACGCATCACGAGAAAATTTCATTCTCCAAAAGCGGAACGAGCGAATTTTCTCATGGCCGGACGACGGAGCCGACCGAATTGCACCAGGTCCAATTTCGCACTCTACAAGTTGGCAAAACCGGCCAGGGAAATTCTCAAGTTTGGCTGGTCAGCAAAATCTGCAGGAGAATGCACGCAGTTTCACTACAGACATGCATTCGAGACAACACTTGTTAGCTAGAATCACCGATTGGCCATCCTGTCAGTACGAACGAACAGATCAAACAAATACCGATTCCGCTCCATCATACCACTGTGGTGAATCATTCAATTACGAAAAAAATTTTCCATTCCTGGGAAGCGAGCGGCCGGTTGCTCGGATACGCCGTCAAAGATTGACCGAGAGACCGCGCATTCTGATTGCGGCTTGTTCTGCTATCGCCATTTCTTTGACAGTTGCGCAATCGCAGGTGGCCTTGAGTGGAATTCTGACCCCAATCAATAACCAAAAAGAAGCTCTCTTTGGGTCTGCCGATAGGAATTATGCGGATGATGAACCAGAGTTGCGGTCGCGCGACCTGCTCTATCCGGCTCTGGTTCGACTAGGCGAAGTTACGGAGTGGTCGGAGATATATGCATTCAAGTCCAACGGAGAGTGGGTGTCGCCGGATGATACGGAACAATTACTGGAGGAGACGATTTCCACGTCAACACAAAATGGTTTCAACCTCGGATCATTTGTTCTGCGTCCCGCACTGCGATTCGAAACCGAATTCACTGACAGAAGAATTCGCGGGCGCAGCAGCATCAATTACGCCGTAGAGCCAAAGCTCGAAATTCAGAGCCTCTGGATACAAGACTCTGCACGGCTTTTACTGAGCAGCCGACACGTTCTCGACAATTTGAACCTTTCCAGTATCAAGACAGACGCGCTCGTTGACGGGTCGGTGAATCTGAAGATTGGCACACATGCTACCCTCAGTTTCGATTCGTCACTCAGTTACCGTCAGGATGGCCGGATACCTTCAACTATTTTGTTTGACAACGACCAAGATGCAGACGAAACAAAATTCCGCGCTGGTGTAAGTGTCAAACAACAATACAACCGCCTCAGCCTATCGGCTCGCGGAGACTTCGTCGCAAATGAAATCGGCCAGCTCTCTTTCATTGAAAACGACCCGCAGCGAATTGACGATCTTGACTATTCTGAAATGCGCGGGACAGTTCAGATCGGATATGCAGCACTGTCGGCAGTTCGCCCATTTGTGGAAGGGTCATATTCGATGGTGCGACACGCGAAAGAGACCGATGTCAACGGATTCCGGAAGGACTCCGATGCCGTATCCTTCGGAGCCGGTATTGAAATTCTCACCGGATCAGAAAATGACGCAGACTTGACGTCCGACTTTTTCCTCAAGGCACGACTGGCTGTCGGCTATACTGAACGTGAATACGAAGATCCACGATTGAAATCCGCTAAGGGCATCACTGTGGATGCCAATGTAGCGTGGTCGCCAACAGATCTGACAACTTTCGGGCTGATTGCTACAACACAGATTTCGGAGACCGCGTTCGCAGGCGCCTCTGCAGCATTCGAACGATCCCTTTCGGCCGAAGTCGCGCACACTTTTTCAAACACAACAATTGGCCAACTGACTGCATTCTACACAAACACGAATCTCGTAGGCGAAGACATTACACAAGACAGCTTTGGCGTCAGCGTCGGATTGGTCCATTCTCTTGGTAGCAGATTTCTTCTCGACGCCAATTATCGGTTCGAACGAATTGGAAGTCTCAATACCGGCGATGATCAAAACACAATTCGCGTCGGATTGACCATTCGGTGACGACTATTGTCGAACCGGACACAGACGTCCCCCAATGCCAATTCTGACGTCAATGAAAATAGGCGATATTATTTGGACATGTCGTAATTTAAGTTTCCTAGAGTAGAACATCGATTAATTCGAGAATATCTGATAGGCACCTGCGACCGTCATATGCAACGGTTGTTCGTCTGATTCCGATCGAGAAGCCACATGATCGATGCAAATACCAATGAGGATCCGCGCAACCGTTGACGCAAATGGATAAACCCTCCCCGAATGCCACCCAACGCTGGGCTAAAACCATGACAGCCTTTTTGCCGGCGGTCTGCTGACCGGCCTGCTCCACTGCGGAATGCTGATCGTCTACACAACCACTGATTTGGATGCAATCATAGGAGTTGTGCGTTCGGTTGAGCAATCATTCCGGCCAAACGGCACCGGAGAAAGCGGACCAGTTTCAGCCAACGGTTGCACCGAGATTGCAATCAAGTGAAGCGGCTCTTCAATCAAATCAAACATTGCGGATGGAACGCTACCCGAAAAGGGCAGTTCGGCGTGAACTTCCTCGGGTTTTTCGCGTTGTCGGCACTGCTCCTATTCGCAGGATTTTCTATGATCTCACCTCCAGGCATTTGGATTCGGACTATTGTTTGTATCCGATCATACTTTGCTCACCTACAAATAGATTCTGCAACCAATCGGACATCAATCTAACCCTCTGTAGATGCTGCCTTTCGGGATGGCTCAGCAACAGCAACTCGCAGCTAAGCACATTACTTCGTTCACCATCAATTTCTAAACGGCAATCGTGCCGCGCCACGCAGTCGGGAAGCAACGTTTGCCCGAAACCAGAAGCGACAACCTCCAATGCATTCTGAGCATCATCAACTCTGATACTTTGCAACCTACATTCGTCAATCTTGTCAGCCATCCAGTGTGTCTGTGGCAAATTCAATCCCGCATCGGTGTAGTTAATCAGGCGGAGATTTACATTCTCCATCCCGACAGGTCGATAAATCGAATAGGTGATGTCGGCCACCTTGCGACAATGCGGAGTGGTGCGAAAATTGTCGATTTCAGATCTGGGCCACGCGAACAGCAGGGCCAAATCGACGTCATGCTGACCAAAATCCGCACTGAGTGTCTGAGCCGATGTCTCGATGGCAATATCAGGATGTGCATCTGCGAATGACCCAATTCGAGGCAGTATCACCCGGTTAAGCAGGATCGGCACTGAAGTCATTCTGATTATTCCTGTAAACGGCTTCTCAAGTGCGCAGATGTCTTCCTGACATTTCAAAACATGGGATTCCAACCGCTCGGCGGCAGCAACAAGGATTTCGCCAAAATCGGTTGCTCGAACTTTGCTCTCCACGCGGAGGAACAGTGTAACGCTGAGTTTGCGCTCAAGTGTGCGCAAACGTCTGCTAACGGCAGCGTGGTTGAATTTGAGTTGGCGTGCCGCGTTAACAAGACTGCCTTCGCGCGCCACCGCCAAAATTAGCCTAAAATCATCCCAGTTTAAACTATCAAATTGAGTTGTATTTTCAGCAATACCCATGTGTTTTAACATTTTTTCAATTGCGTTGTAGAATTTTTAAAATAAATTTCAAATGTTATTCAATTTTTACATCATAAATACCAATGGTTTACAAAATGCCAATTTCTCTAATTCTTGATAACATAATCTGAAAACGTGATAGTCGAATCATTGAATCTTTATTTTTGGGTCGATCTTGCGAGCGCTTCGCAAGGGTTGTTTATTCACGCTGTTGAGGCATCGCCAAATTGAATGACGCCCTCCGCAATTTGGAGACCGTTCTGTCGGATTTTTTGAGTCGGGCGACGTGCGCGCCGCGACCGACAAATTCAATCTTTCGTGTCGTCTCCGACAAGACCCGGCAATGAATCCTTCGTGCGTGAAACAGAGCGGTGAAGTTTCCTTTGTCATTCCCGGGGGCCCGGAGCCGAGGATGATCCGGATTCGAATTACAGTCGGCTAAGTTGAGCCAAAAGTTCGCCTGACGCGGCTGGATACTGGCCAATTCCAGCAATTGCGAACGGTAGACGTGTTTAAGCAGTTGACCGACCCTGGAGGCGACCGTCGGTCGTAGCTTGGACTTTTGTCAGTCAACATTTGCATCACAATCGCGCCACACAGACGACGAACACTCGGCAACAAAACTTCATAATGCAATTCACATAACCTCGAATATTTCACATTTCTCGCTCCCAAAAAAACCAATTGGCACACAAAAATCAGATTTCCAAGGCGAGCGAAGTTTCGTTCGCCGTTCGATGACGTTCAATTCACTAGGAACACGTAATGTTACATTTCAAACTCATAATTGCCTCGGCAGTGATATTGATTTCAGCCTTCGGCATCGCTGTTGGTAAAGCCTTCGCAGTACCGGTCAACATTTCCGGACCGTTTGCTCAAGTGAAATACGCGACCACAAATTCATTTGTCATTCAGATCCATCACCTGAATAACCGGCGACTGCGGCGACTCCGGCGTTTGAACAATCAACGATTGAACAACCGGCGACTGCAGCGGTTCCGGCGTTTGACCAATCGACGAGTGAACAATCGACAACTGCAGCGGTTCCGGCGTTTGACCAATCGACGATTGAACAATCGACGACTGCAGCAGGCCAATATCCAGCCGCTCAATAATCAGAGACTTGGCAATGCTCAGCTCCTCCAGCTTCGGCGGTTGAACAATCGGCTGCGGAACGGACAGCGCCTGAGCGACGCACAGCTCCTCCAGCTTCGGCAGTTGAACAATCGGCTGCGGAACGGACAGCGCCTGAGCGACGCACAGCTCCTCCAGCTTCGGCGGTTGAACAATCGGCTGCGGAACGGGCAGCGCCTGAGCGACGCACAGCTCCTCCAGCTTCGGCGGCTGAACAATCGGCTGCGGAACGGGCAGCGCCTGAGCGACGCACAGCTCCTCCAGCTTCGGCGGCTGAACAATCGGCTGCGGAACGGGCAGCGCCTGAGCGACGCACAGCTCCTCCAGCTTCGGCGGTTGAACAATCGGCTGCGGAACGGACAGCGCCTGAGCAACGCGCAACTCCTCCAGCTTCGGCGGTTGAACAATCGGCTGCGGAACGGACAGCGCCTGAGCGACGCACAGCTCCTCCAGCTTCGGCGGTTGAACAATCGGCTGCGGAACGGACAGCGCCTGAGCGACGCACAGCTCCTCCAGCTTCGCCGGCTGAACAATCGGCTGCCGGACGGACAGCGGCTGAATGGAGTTCAGTTCCTCGCGCTTCAGAGGCTGAACAATCAACGGCTCAGCGACGCGCAGATCCTCAGGCTTCAGAGGCTGGTCACACGGGAATCCGCACGGACAGCCCGACAGACCGAGCGGGAAACCGCGCGGCAAGAGCGTGAAACCGCACGGACAGCCCGACAGACCGCACGGGAAACTCGGCGGAATGAGCGTGAAACCGCACGGACAGCCCGACAGACCGAGCGGGAAACCCGGCGGAATGAGCGTGAAACCGCACGGACAGCCCGACAGACCGCACGGGAAACCCGGCGGAATGAGCGTGAAACCGCACGGACAGCCCGACAGACCGAGCGGGAAACCGCGCGGCAAGAGCGTGAAACAGCACGGACAGCCCGACAGACCGCACGGGAAACCCGGCGGAATGAGCGTGAAACCGCACAGACAGCCCGACAGACCGAGCGGGAAACCGCACGGCAAGAGTCTGAATCCGCACGGACAGCCCGACAAACCGCACGGGAAACCCGGCGGAACGAGCGTGAAACCGCACGGACAGCCCGACAGACCGCACGGGAAACCCGGCGGAATGAGCGTGAAACCGCACGGACAGCCCGACAGACCGAGCGGGAAACCGCGCGGCAAGAGCGTGAAACCGCACGGACAGCCCGACAGACCGAGCGGGAAACCGCGCGGCAAGAGCGTGAAACAGCACGGACAGCCCGACAGACCGAGCGGGAAACCGCGCGGCAAGAGCGTGAAACAGCAGACCGGAGAACAATTCCTCAACTCACTGTCGTTGATAACAATCCCAACCAGCGTGTTGAGGAACTCCGTGCCGGTCGATAATCACGCTGGGTAAATGCGAAAGCAACGTTTTACTTCACAACCAGTGTCTTGGCGTCATCATCCGGCATTTTCCGGATGATGACGCCTTGTCTCACAATGCATGTGATAACTACAGGCAGATTGTTTTCGAGGAGCTTTCGTTTGTTGTATTCTGCGAACGCGCAAATATCTGGCTCCCCACATCTCTTCCGCAGGACCGTGAGCTTCATACGGTGCCGGCTTCTGCGGATTCTGATTTGGAGCTCAACTAGCCGGCGTATGGACGCCCTTTACCGAGCGGATAACGCAGCACCGGGCGAGGCGGCAAACAGGAGAAAGCCGGAAACGGCACTTCCCGACCGGCCGGGTGCGGATTATTGTTCAGTGCACTTCATCTCGCCATCATGATTTCGCATTCGTGCAGATGCAGTTGGATAATTTGCGTGTGGCTGGCTCCAGCCGGGAGAAGGGTTTCGGCGACTTCCCGACCACATCTGGTCATATGCGCAGACCGAAGAAGTCCGGTTCCACTCTGTAGAGGGCGGCTGACAGTGTTCATCGGGCCGTGGTTTGATGTGGTATTCTTTTAGAATCGCAATTCGGACCGGATTTTTGGAATCCAAATAAAAATTTGTGGCTGATTATTACCGTCGGCGATACCGATATCCGAATTGAATATTGAACGAACACAAAAAACCTCTAGAACAGATGCCAGCGGCGATACAGCGGTATCGTCACACCTTCGACATCGGCGTGTACTGTCCAATGAGTTCCCTCAAGAGCAATCTTCCCGAACAGCGCCGCTGGATCGGTCGAATGTCAGCCCGCACATCAAATGGCCTGCCCGAATTTGAGTGAGGAGCAGAAGAGCACTTGTACCGGAAGTGTCTCGATTGATCTCAATTATCTTAGCCTCCAGACCGGGTATTCACAGAGAGCCTAATCGGTAACTGCTTCAAATTTGTGGGGATGCTGCGGCAGGTGCGTGCTGTAACGTGGCGGTCGCTATTCACACCTTGGTGTTACATCGCCCGAGGCGAGTTTACAGCCAGATCCGCGGTCTTGGCAGCAGCGGACAGACGCTCCTGATAATCTCCAATACACGCCAAACCGCTCAATGTTGCTTATGGCGTCCAGGCCCACGACATCGTGAGATGCACGTGATCATGCCGCTCCCCATGTCAGAGTCTAGACGGGGGTCTAGCGGCATGACACACCAGAACGACATCAAGACATCGGTGCTTCCGATAGCCGCCACACGCCCCGGTGCAGACGGTCGGGCAGGCGGCCTTAGCGGTCAGTTGTTTACAGTAGCTCCCCAGCGCACTGACCGCACCTGTCATACTCGAGACAGCCAGTTTTATAAGTGAATCTGTTGCTTGTCTATCGAACATCAAAGCTGCTCAACCGCCGAGCAGCCGACATCTCCCAAAAAAGAACCCGCACCGGCTAGATGGCTAGGATAGCCGGTGCGGGTCTCGGGTCTGCCAGTCGGGATAGGAATTCGACCGGCGGAACCGGGGGCTTCAGAATTCCAGTTTGGCGCCCAGATGGGCCCGGCCTGTTGCGGCCTCATCGGTGCCGTAGGCCCCCTCGACGTTGCCATTCAGCGTGAACCGGGACGACACGGCGTATGCAACTGCAAACCCGCCAAAGCCGGTGAGAACCTCGTCGTCCCCTCCTGCGTCGAACGTAAAGCCCTGACCAAGAACCGAACCGCGGACACGGGCTTTTCCGAGTTGGGCACGGCCTTCCGCACCCACACGCAGTTCCGTCGACAGACGGCCTTCGTCCATCGTCAGCGGAAGGCCGAGTTGGGCACGGGCAGAGATCTGATGGATGTCACGATCGTCGACATTCAGACCGGCACCCTGAGCGGCTAAAATCGAACTTTCCTCGCTGTAGCTTTCCAGGAACAGACCTGCGTACCTCAGGGTCAGCGACGGCCTGACCATGCCAAGGCTCGAGGACACCGTGATCTCGGGCGCGACGAAGAAACCGTTATAGTCGGCCTTGGCCGAATCCACCCCGCCGGCGATCAAGTTGTCGTTCACCGAACGGGTCGAATCGTAGTCACTCAGACCGAACGTCACCATGCCGTCAACCGCAACACCGTCACCTTCAGCGCTGAAATAGGGCCCGCCGAAGACCGTCGTGATGTCGATATCCTGACTGCCGCCTTCGATATCCGCCTTGCCTACCGAGCCGCCGATGAAGAAGCCGACGCGCATAGCTGCCGTCCCCGTCTCCGCGCCAGCAACCACGCCGCCGAAGTCATGGCGTGCATCGCCAAGTGCACCGTCACCTTCTTCGTCACGCACACCGCCGAACAGGTCCGCCCACAGGCGCGTGAACCAACCGCCTTCAGATATCGAATGGCCGTCGCTCCGGATCACGTCGGCCGCAGGCGAAATGATCCGCCCGCCGCTCCGGGTGGCACGCCAGGCCGCTGCCTGACCCGTCACCGCAGCGGAAATGGCACTGGTGGTGTCAAACAGGATGTTGTCCGCCAGCGCAAACGCCGTCGGATCGATCACCACGATAGTGGTTTCTGCCGCGCCATGGTTCGCCCTCACGACAGGCCTGCCGTCGGCATTTACAATGAATTGCGCGGGCCGTCCCGGGATTGGGGCCAACTCTTCATCTGGCTCGATACCGGCGAAAGTCAGGGCCGCCGATCCCTTTGCACGGTAGTTCAGGGTGTCGCCGGTACCGTCCCAAGCAATACGCCCCTCAACGACAGAGGCGCCAAGCAGTGTGATTGTATCGGAGCCCTCACCCTGAAGATCGATGGCAAAGCCGGCCGCGCCTTCGGTGGAGCGAATCGCGCCGGAGTTGATGATCACGGCATTGCCAACCGTGTTCCGGTCAAACTTGATACCAGCATACCCTTCAATCAATCCTCTGTTTATCACGGTGCCAAAACTCGCATTGATACCGGAGTTGTAAGGTTTGCTGCCCGCACGGATCACACCGCTCTTCTCATTCACCAGACGGGCGATACTACCGAGCGCTGCTACACCCGCCGTGCCTCCCTCAATAATTCCGCCATTGGCCAGGCTGGTTATGTTCGTAGCGAAGACGCCTTCCGCCTCCTGTGAACTAATCCTGGCATCGCTTTCGTTTGTCAGCGTCTGGATAGCATCCGCATTTACCCCAACAAGCCCTCCGCGGATAATGCCACGGTTGATGAGGTTGGTAATTTCGCGCGCGGCACCTACGCCGACCGTGTCCGCGTTGATCGTGCCTTGGTTAATCAGACTAATGAGATTGCCAGCCGGAGCGCTGAGATCGAGAGAATTGTGGGCCAAAACGCCAGCGCCATTTTTGCTGATGATGTCGCCATTGTTGATCAGGCTTGTGATCGTGCCGGCATGGACACCACCGTGAACACCTATGATCCTGGCATCCGCCTCGTTGACCAGCGTTTCAATGTTGCCCATGGTAAAAATCCCCAAGACGCCGCCACTGATTACGCCGCGATTGGCCAGATGGCCAATGTCGGTGCCGGTGACGACACCACTAATTTCGCCACGGATTCTACCGCTTCGTTCATTGATCAGCGTCTCGATAGCTTCATAGCTGGCAACACCATTGCCAGTCTCGCTAGCAATTACACCCCTGTTGGTCACAGTCTCTATGTTGACGCCCAGAACAGCGCTGCTCTTTCTGAACGTATTGGCAATGATCGAGCCGCCTCGCTCAATGGTGAGCGAGCCACCATTGCCTAGATTCTGGGTAGTGGTCTCGGTCGTGCCGCTCGGGACTGTGGTATGCTGAACTACCGCCTGCGCATCGACTTCCTGCATACAGACAAAACACATGAACGTCGCCAACGAAACCACTGCGCCTGCCAGACGACAGTGGCTATCAAAACCGGGCCGTCGCGTTGCCGTCGATGCCACCAGCCGGCTCAAGGTGTTCACAAAGTCATATCGATCTGCAAGAAGCCTCAAATGCTTCTTTGATATTTGCGCCGGGAATGAATGGTTTCTCGGAATTTTCTTGGATCCAGAATGATCGAATCTCACGAGCTCTATGTATTGAATGGATTTTCCATAATCTTGGTGAGAGCGAATCGCCCAAATCGATGATCATTGACACGACAAAGACTTCGATTTGGCTGCTCGCCTTTATTGGCTTGAGAGGCGTGCGACCGTTGGTCTAGCGGAAACGACTGAATCAGAGATGCTCTGCGGATCGGACTGTCAGTCCGGAGCAGGCTCTGTTTTTCTGAAGAACCGCTGGCCAGACTACCGCCCGACCTGTCACCACCTTGCGATCCCGTTCGCAGCAATGCGTCCGGTCGCTGTGGCGGCGGTCCGGGCACCGATGACGCCCAACGCACAGATGCCGGTAGTGCTATTGCGCGAGGATCACACGCTATTGCGGGAGCATCACACAGTCGGCTTCTGACTCTGTCATCCCATAAATCTGTTCGAAGTCAACCAGCTCGAACAGAGCTGAAGGATGGTTCGTATGGCGGTCGGCATACGATGTGATCTGCTACCGGATTTAGCGAGGAGCGCTTGTTCCGGAAGTGTCTTAAGTGACCGCAGATGCCCTAGCCTAACGACCAACATTCACAGCTGGCGTAAGCGGCAACAACGGCAAATATCTGGAACACCGTGGCAAGCGATTAGGCTCTGCGCGGGCCATGTTTTCCCAAATAAAGTGAATGACAAGGTGTTCCACGACCGCACCCTTTACGCCAAAAGTGGAATCAATGGTTTAGAGCTAGGATGTCCCACGCTGGCCCAAATAGAGATCCGACCGTCGGGCCGGGGCCCATTCCTGCCCCTACGAACCGCCTATGTAGAGGCCCCACGCAGGCAAGTCGGATCGAAAGAACCAGTATTCTAAGCCCAGGCTCGACAACGAGCATCTCTTCAAAGTGATGAATGGCGAGTCTATCCCGGGGGACGGGCTGTCGCCGAACGCATGGAGTCGTACGATGCGGTAAACCTGTTCAGCGACAGCTCCAGTTGAAAAACCTTGTTCTGCCGTGTCTTCATGGACACAGACAGTTTGCTGCCCCGCTTCATCTTTTCCAGCAATGCGGTATTAACCGGAAAATTGACGTACGAACCGTTCCGGTCTCCATATTCGATCGCAATCCGGTCGGCAGCGCCCCGCCCGTCAATGCCCAGCACAATCCCGTAAGGCAGCCATATCCCATGTGGCAGGGTCAGTTGCAGGATCAGTCTGCCGTCCTGAGCGCGCCGAAACAGAATAGCGCTCAACAAAAGCTGACGGGTCTTGGCCGCCAAAAGGATCTGTTCCATCTGGCAAGACAAGGTGGCCGACTGAGCACTGCTGCAGGTGACTATCCAAGGATCTTGCGGTTGTTCTTTTGTACCCTTTGCGGCTTGCGCCGAACTTGAGGTCACCGTCGTCAGAATGACCACCAGTCCGAGACCGACGGTCTTTAAGAAACGCAACGCGATCTTCTGTTCTATCGACATACTCACCTTCGTACTAACGTCATATGGGCGCGGCCCTGCCGATGGCTCGCAGCGCCCGTCTTTGCGACCCGCACCGGCTGGATAGGAGTTTGGCCGATGCGGGTCTGGGGACGCCGGTCGGGATTACGGTCCGACCGACAAGTAGAGGCTGTCAGAATTCCAGTTTGGCGCCGATATTGGCCCGGCCCGTGACGGCCTCGTCGGTGCCGTAGGCCCCCTCGACGTTGCCATTCAGCGTGAACCGGGACGACACGGCGTAGGCAACTGCAAACCCGCCAAAGCCGGTGAGAACCTCGTCGTCCCCTCCTGCGTCGAACGTGAAGCCTTGCCCAAGAACCGAACCGCGGACACGGGACTTGCCAAGATGGGCACGGCCTTCGGCGCCCACACGAAGTTCCGTCGACAGACGATCTTCGTCCATCTTCAGCGGAAGGCCGAGTTGGGCACGGGCAGAGATCTGATGGATGTCACGATCGTCGACATTCAGACCGGCGCCCGACGGGCTTTTCTCCCTGTAGCTGTCCAGGAACAGACCGGCGTACCTCAGGGTCAGCGACGGCCTGACCATGCCAAGGCTCGAGGACACCGTGATCTCGGGCGCCACGAAGAAACCGTCATAGTCGGCCTTGGCATCTTCCCGCCCGCCGGCGACCGTGTTGTTGTTCACCGAACGCTCCGAATCGTGGTCGCTCAGACCGAATGTCACCATGCCGTCAATCGCAAAGCCGTCACCTTCAGCACTGAAATAGGGCCCGCCGAAGACTGTCGTGATGTCGATATCCTGACTGCCGCCTTCGATATCCGCCTTGCCTTCCGAGCCGCCGATGAAGAGGCCACCGCGCAAGCCAGCCGTGCCCGTCTCCACGCCGGCAACCACGCCGCCGAAGTCATGGCGTGCATCGCCAAGTGCACCGTCACCTTCTTCGTCACGCACACCACCGAACAGGTCCGCCCACAGGCGCGTGAACCAACCGCCCGGCGCCGGAAGACGGCCCGACCGGGGCGCAGTCCGGATCACGTCGGCCGCAGGCGAAATGATCTGGCCGCCACTCTGGGTCGCACGCCAGGCCGCCGCCTGACCCGTCACCGCGCCGGAGATGGCACTGGTGATGTCAAACAGGATATTGTCGGCAAGCGCAAACGCCGTCGGATCGATCACCACGATAGTGGTTTCACTGTCGCTCCTGCGGGCCCTCACCACAGGCTTGCCATCGGCATTAACCGCGAACTTTGCCGTCTGGTTCCGGAAGTCGTCGGCTCTGGCGGTGTCGATGGCTTCCCGTTCTTCTGGCGTCACATTCAGCGGATTTGCCGGTGGCGGAACCGGAGTTTCGTTGTCATTCACCGTCCCGGTGAAGGTCAGGGCCGCCGACCTCCTTGCGCGATAGTTCAGGGTATCGCCGACACCGTCCCATGCGATACGGCCCTCAATGGCAAAGTCTCCCCGCAGGACAAGCGTGTCGGAGCTCTCGCCAATCATATCAATGGCAATGCCGGATCTGGAGCCGTCAACAATTGAATCCTCGACGACGACCTCTCCCCTGCTTCCCATTGCCCCGGCAGGCACTTCGGCGCGGATCGCGGCGCCGATACCACTGCCGCCACTTATCCTGCTACGGCCGGATACAATGACCTTATAGCCGCCGGTGCCGTCGTTTCTGACGTTAATGCCTGATGAGTCCTTCCCGGAGGCCTTCACGACTGAACCGCTTACGGCAGCTCTGGCTTCAGCCTCGGAATCCCCGTTGAAAACGAACGCTACAACACCATTGGCGCGCTCACCTGTGGTCGTGATGGTGGTATCGCGCACCGTCGCGTTTGTCGCACCGAGACCAAGCGTCCAGGCCAAAACTCCGCCGGCGTCATCACCCGTGGTCGTAATCGTGCTGCCCATCACATCCGCTGTCGCGTCCGCCCCGGAAACCGCAGTTCTGACATCCGCGTTAACGCCAAAGGCGAATCTACCTTGGGTCCTGACAGTGACACCGCGTACCGTCGCGGTTGCAGCGCCGCGACCAAACGTACGGGCTAGAACGCCTTGGGCGAAATCACCCGTGGTTGTAATCGTACTGCCCATCACTTGCGCTGTCGCGTCCGCCTCGGAGTTCTCATTTCTGATCTGCGCATAAACGCCATAGGCTTCCACACCTTCGGTCATGATGCTGCCGCCGCGCGATCTAGCGGTTGCCGCACCAAGACCGTTTGTCCGGGCATAGACGCCATAGCCATTACGGCCCATGGTGCTGATCGTACTGCCCGTCATGTCCGCCGTTGCAGTTGCCGTGGAATCGACATTCTCGACCAGCGCATGAACACCGTAGGCGCGCCGACCTGCGGTCGTGATGCTACCACCGCGCGATGTCGCGGTTGCCTTGCCACGACCGTTCGTCGTGGCATAGACGCCATAAGCTTCTTCACCTGAAGTTGTAATTGTACCCCTAATCACCTGCGCCGTTGCATCTGCCGTAGAGTTTTCATTTCTGATCTGCGCATGAACGCCATTGGAAATTCTTCCTGTTGTGTTGATGCGGCCGTCGCGCATTATTGCTGTCGCATCGCCAAGGCCCCTCGTCCAGGCACGAACGCCAGTGGCTCTAACACCTGTAGTTGTGATCGCACCGCCGGTCATTTCCGCTGTCGCGGTTGCCTCGGAATCGTTATTGTTGATCCATGCTTGAACAGCATGGGAGCCCTCACCTGCGGTCGTGATTTCGACATCGCGCACCGTCGCGGTGGCCGCACCAAGACCGTTCGTCCGGGCATGGACGCCAACAGCTTCCAGCTCTTCAGTTGTAATTGTGCCCCCAATCATTTCCGCCGTTGCGGTTGCCTCGGAAGCTTCATTATCGATCAGCGCATAAACGCCACTGGCCCGCACACCTTCGGTCATGATGCTGCCGCCGCGCGATGTCGCGGTTGCCGCGCCGGTACCGTCTGAAAGGGCAAAAACACCAAAGGCTTGTTCACCTCCGGTTGTGATCTCACCGCCGGTCATTTCCGCTGTCGCGGTTGCCTCTGAAGCTCTATTAACGATTCGTGCCTCAACGCCATGGGCGGCGTTCCCCCTAGTCATGATGGTGCCATCGCGCATTCTCGCAGTGGCCGCACCGAGACCGTTCGTTACCGCAAAAACACCGACGGCTGCAGACTCTTCGGTGCTGATCGTACCGCCCGTCATGTCCGCTGTAGCGGTTGCCTCGGAAGCATTATTGAAGATTCGCGCCTCAACGCCATGGGATGCGGCACCCGCTGTACTAATCTCGCTACCGCGCATCGTCGCGGTCGCCGCGCCGAGACCGGTCGTATAGGCACGAATACCGGCGGCTGCAGCCCCTTCGGTGCTGATCGAACCGTCTGTCACGTCCGCTGTAGCGGCTGACTCAGAAGCACGATTGCTGATCAAAGCATAAACGCCATGGGACGAGACACCCGCTGTACTAATCTCGCTACCGCGCATCGTCGCGGTTGCCGCGCCGACACCCATCGTTTCCGCGAAAACACCGATGGCTGGTGCAAGCCCTGTGATGCGGATCGTAACGCCCGTTATTTCCGCTGTAGCGGTCGCCTCAGAAGCACGATTGCTGATCAAAGCATAAACGCCATGGGACGAGACACCCGATGTTTCGATTTCACCATTGCCGCTTAATAGTCGCAGTGGCGTCGAGCGCGTTTCCTCTTGCGGCTACAGCACCGTAAGCAAAAGGTCCATTCGTCGTGACAGTGCCGTTAATGATGACCGGCGCATTTTGCGCATTGATCCTGATACCGGGGTCACCTGGTGTCCCCGGGGTTACATCCCGGTCTACAGTCACGGTCGTGTCGTCCTGATCCACGACGAGAGTGTCCGTCAAGGGGGGTTGCTGGGCATAGGCATTGTCCACTGCTGCCATGCTCGCGGCGGCCATTGCGATGGCGGAAACTCCTGAAAGGAGAACGCGGCTACTGTCCTTAAATCTTGTCATCATCGATACACTCCGTGCTGTGCCGAACTGCGACCACCGAATCCCGGAAAGTCTTCATTGCTCGGACGGACTGTGCCCTCAGCGCGAGGCAGCACGCCTCCCTCAGGTCGATGATGTGTGGCGCGGGGAAGGCGTTATCGTGGCGGTTCGATGTCCCGATGTGGCAAACAGGCAACAGCAGAAATTGAAGGACCCGGCCAAATCAGAGGCGCCTTCACGCGGCGTATTACGGAAAGACTTGTCCGTCCGGGGTGGGCCCAGGCTTTACGGAACGGGCAGCGAATTGCGGCAGGAGTTCAAAACCGCCAAGCGATCCAGTTGGCGGTGATTCGGCCGGCTGTCGTGGTGATGGTCCGGGCGCTGGCGATGCTCGAGGAACAGATGCCGGCAGTGCTATTGCGGGAGCATCACACAGTCGGCATCTGCCGCTGTCATTCATCGGTGCCGTCCGAGGTCAACCGGCTCGAACAGGGCTGAAGGATGGTTCGAATGGCGATCGACATGTCAAGTAACCTGCCCCGGATTCAACGAGGAGCACTTGTGCCGGAAGTGTCGCGATTGGCCGCAACTACCCTAGCCGACCGTCCGACATTCACAGATAGCGTAAGCGGCAACTGCGGTCAATATTCACGGATATTGCGGTGAGAAGAATAGTTTGAAGCACAAAAACCCTGCAGCCTTCACACCAGTTGTTTGCGCAGTCACGGAGCCATGATCACAAAAACAACTTATTATCGTGCGATTCGGTCAACACAATCCAAGGTTTACGATTTTCACCAAATGACAAGCTGTTTGCTGGCTTAACCAAAATCAAGTGATACCATTCAAATTGGATTTGGAATGGACGGTATAATATAAACTCAGTATACTGAATGGGATGGATCAACGAACAGATGCCGACGGCGCTACAGCGGGAGCGTCACACCATCGGCATCTGCCACTGTCATCCAGCGGATCCGTTCGAGGTCAACCAACCCGAACGGATCCGCTGGATGGTTCGAATGCCGGCTGGCACACAAAGCGACCTGCCCCCGGATTTAACGAGGAGCACTTGCACCGGAAGTGTCTCGATTGGCCGCAACTACCCTAGCCTACCGACCGACATTCGCAGTTAGCGTAAGCGGTACTTGTGGCCAATATTTGCAGATCTTGTGATGAGAATGAGTTGAGGCACAGAAACCCAGCAGTCTTCTCACTAAATGCCTGGCAAGACACAAAAATTTGATCACAATAACAACCTATTGTTGTACAATTCGGTCAACACAATCCAAGGTTCACGATATTCTCCATATGAAACGTTGTTTGGCGGCTGAGCCAGAATCAAGGAATATGGCCTAAATCGAATTTGGAATTGATGTTATAACATAAACTCAATATTTTGAATGAGGCGAATACTGGCTGGTGCTGGGGAGCGCAGATATCCCGCCAGCATCCGCCCCTCACATCCAATGGACCCGAGGAGTGAGCCCCGAAAGGATCCGTGGATGTTATTGGATGTCCTGCAGTGTTGGCGGTGGATAATGAGAAGTGCAGAGGGACAAGCTTCTCCCTCACTCGCCCTGGACTCGGCTAGCCACCCGACATCCGACTGAACGTTAAGTACCGGTTCGGGCAAATGTTTGGATGTATCGTGACCCGTTTGCGCCGAATTTGTGAAACACACCCAGTTCCTCAGACATTTTTCCTCTACGGAAATTTTCCCCGGCTCAGCATTCTCCGCCTACCCGAAACACCGGCTGGTCCGGGTCCAGCGTCTTGTGGCGTTGATCTGGGCGCGTGCTTTGGCGTATTGCGCCGCCGCCCCGGTCATGCGGTCTCTTTGTTGGTAACGGACGGCAGGACTTCAACAAGGCCCCTGGTCGCACAGACCAGGACGTGGCGGAACCTTAGCGATTTGTTTCGCGATTGCAGTCCGCTGACAGGGCATGACGATCATCGGACAACCAGCGTTTCCATCATTCATTTGAGTAGATTGACTGAATACTAACGAATCAGCATGGTTATTCGGCTCGGCTGGGGTATTGGTTCCACAATCGGGAGCGCTCCATGCGGCTTTATATTCCGGCTTCTTTCATGGTCATATTTGTCGTTCAGTCAATCGCCATTTGGGATGGCATTTCACACGCATTCAACTTGTCTTTCTTCCTGCAGCTGACGATCACGTTCCTGATTACATGTCTGCCGGGAGTTGGCACCGTTGCTGGTGTATACGGCTCGGTGGCGGTTTGGGACTGGAACATAATGGCCTCATTCCTGCTGTTAGGCAGTCCTTACATCCTGGCCGTGCTGATTATGGCCATTGAGGAGTTCGGAGGACGAGCGACGACCAATTGATCGCATACATGCTGAATGTCGGAGAGCCATGCCTTGTCGAATACGCAATCGCCTAAGCTCGAGAACATATCAATGACAGTCTCAATGCTTGTTTCCGGATTGAAAGCCCGCCACTTTGCAGCACCTTTATCGGCCATCTAACAGCACCGTCATAAGATGACGAACAGACGCCGGCGGCCGCTGGGAGGGGGGCCACAACCGGCCACTGGCGTCTGTCTCTTGCCTCTGTCAGCCATCGATTCTGTTCGAGTGCAGCAATCCCAAACAGCCTCACCCCGATGGTTCGAATGCCGGCCGGTTACGTCGAGCAGTGATGGGTGCCCCTGTGGGGAACGGACTTCACATCCCGGACAGTCGGTGCTGTGGCATGGGGCACTTGCTGGGCCAACCGACATTCAAAGAGAATCTAATCGCCCGTTGCGGCAAGTGTATGGGATTTCTATGACGCGCACGGGTTAATACTGCGTCAGCACCCTGTCCAGCGCGTCCAGCGCGATGCACGGCAGTCCACCCGTCAGACAGCCGACGGCCGCCCTATAAGACAAACCGGCCCGGCATGGTGACGTTGCTTCCATGCCGGGCCGGAGCCGAGCCCTTCCACGATCAAGATCGCAAAGGGGTCGGGGGCCTTGGGAATTCCTGTCTGGCGCCGGATGTTGGCGACAGACATGGCCGTCAGAACCGCACCTCGTAGCCGACCTTGCCGGACACGCCCGAAAGGGGATCGTCATCTGCTCCGCCTGAGCC
Organism: Hyphomicrobiales bacterium; assembly: GCA_965198845.1. GTDB lineage: Bacteria > Pseudomonadota > Alphaproteobacteria > Rhizobiales > JAJFHC01 > CBDAQD01. The sequence goes on along the minus strand of CBDAQD010000002.1, from coordinate 947,023 downwards.
GTCATACGAGAGGCCGGTGCTGAAGACGCCGCCGAGCCAGGTGTCGGGTGTGGACCGGAAGCCAAGGTTCAGCGCCTGGGAGTCCCACTCATCGACACCGAGACCGTTGAATGACAGCCCCGCATCGATGGTCCCCGGCAGCCAGTCCGGCGAAACGCTGTAGCCGAGCCTCACCGCGTAGGTCTCCCAGTCATTGCGGCCTAGACCTTCAAAGGAGAGCCCGGCGTCGAGTGTGCCGCCAAGCAGGTCGGCCACCGTGGCACCCAGACCGAGACGCACGCGATGCTCCCTCTTCCTGCTGCCCTGAAGCCCGAATTTGCCGCTCCCGTTCGTGAGCGCAAACACGCCGTCGACCTCGACATACTGGCTCGACTGGCCATCAGGCGTCGTGTGGCTGACCCGCAAGCCGCCCTCAAGGTCGCCCTTGCGCGTACGCACCTCGGGGATCCTCAGGTCGTTGCCGTCGGTCCACGACTTCGCCGTCTCCTCGAACCACACGAAACTGGCGCTCGGACGGAAGTTGAAGCGCCCGGCATCGAAATCTCCCAGGAGTGTTGCATGCGCGCCCCACCGCCACGAGGTAAACGTGTCCGTGAAGCCCGCACCCGGCATGGTGATCCGGTTCGAGGCCGTTCCCGCCCTGATCCCGCCGTCGAAATAGAGGTTCTCATGCAACCGCGCCGTCACATAAGGCCCGGCCATCCAGCCGTTGCCCTTGATGTCCGCCGCCTGTTTGTCCGCCTCGCCATTGCGCACGACACGGTCGAACTGGGCACCGATGCCGATGAGCAGGCCCTTGCCCACACGCCGGTCAAAGCCGCCGTGCACGATGCCGTAATGGCCCTTCGCATCGTTATCGCTGCTCGTGTAGCGCCCTAACGTGCCTTCCACCCAAAAGTCGTTCCGGCAGGCGGCCGGCCTTGTCCGCTTCCAGTGCGTACACGAATAGCTCAGCTGTGCTTTCTCCTCACCCTTCCTCGCTCCCAGCGCAATGGCTACCGGCAATGGAAGGGCCGCCGGCATCGCATGGTCCGCGATGCTGAAGGAGGACGGTGTTATCGATCCCCTGAGCCGTGCAACACGCCGGTTCCGGTCTGACCGGTTGGCCATGATCAGGCGGGCCCGGTCCTCCATGAAGTCCCTGACCTGTCGTGCCGTGCGGGTTGCCGTGTCCTGCACTGAAAGCGTGCACGTGACCGAGGCATCGGGCTCAACATCGAGGCTCAGGCGTTTGGCCTTCCTGTCCACAGTGCTCCCGGCTGCAGAACACGACGCGGACGTCACCGAAAAGCCCACCGGCAGGATGTAGTTCACCACATGGCTGCCCGCATCCACTGTGATCGGACCGTTTGCACCCGTACCGCCGCCCGCAACCGTGATGCTAAGGTCGTTGAGCGCCGGCGTCTGCGACGTGAAGCGGACAGTGCCTGCCTCCGCGGCACTCACCACCAGCGTGACATCGCCCACGGGAATGAAGGTCACGACTACCGGGTCTGACTCCGTATTGTTGTTACCCTGGGCATCCTGCGCCGCATTGGCCGGAACCTGGATTGTCACCGGACCCGCACCGTCCGGCGTGATCCGGGCGGTGTAAACTGTTCTATCGACACTAGGTGCGGGCGAGTTGTTCGTGCCGTTCGTCACAGCGATGTCGGAAACGGCGTCAAATCCGTTGACGGGCTCGTCGAAGGTAATCGTTATGTCAAACGGCGTCCTCCCGCGGATGTTCGCGGGGGCGCCTGTAATCTCGACTGTGGGCGCCGTGCCGTCATGCGTTGCCCCCATGGGTGCCACCGCGTCGCTTTGGTTGCCGGGAACATCGGCCAGCGCACCGGCCCTGCTGCCGATGCTGAACGGTCCGTCTGCAATAGGTGTCAGAATGATCCCATAGTCAAAGCCCCCGCCAGTTATCTCCGCACGCGCGTTGACCAGTTCAAGGTCGCCGTCCTCAAGTACAGTCCCTGGAGCCAGACCATATGCTTCCGCGACCACTACACGCGCCGTCCATGTTCCGTCCGGTTGACGCGCAAGACCTCCTCTGAATTCAAGCACTGGGGGAACGTTTTCGACCGCGAAGTTCTCATTCGCTCCGGTTGGCGCCGTGTTCGTCAGCGGATTCCCTGTAGCGTCCTGAATATCTTGAGTGGACGTAAATATCAGGGCGACCCGGCCATCATTTGCACTGGCCAAACTACCGCCCAATACCGTCACGTCGTAGATATTTTGCCCATTACCGACCGCTTCTACATCCGTCACATTGGCCCTCATGTTTGACACCTCAAAGTCGGCATCATCCACGTTCTGCACGGCTTCCGAGAACGTCACACGCCAGGTAAGACTGTCCGCGTTGGTGATCGAGGCCAGCGGGTTCCGGCGCAAAACCGAGACGACGGTCGGGGCGGTGTTGTCGATGATATAGCTGTTGTTGTTGGTTCCTGTCGGCATCGTATTCGCCAGGACATTGCCGGCACCGTCCGCGATGTCCTGACCGCTTGCAAAGTCTAGCGTCACACCTCCGTTCAGACTGGCAAGATTGCCCCCCGAAACAGTAATGTCCCAGGTCGTCCCAAGTGGAGATTGCCCCAGTAGAGCGTCGTCAAATTCGACGGTCGTATCGGTCACAACGGCGTCCGTCCCCGTAACCGTAAAGTCAGCCGAATCCACATTCCGCACCGCTTCGGAAAACGTCACGCGCCAGGTCAGACTGTCCGCATTGGTGATGCGGTCCATCGGGTCCCGGCGCACAACCGAGATGATGGTCGGGGCAGTGGTCTCCATAACCTGTTGCATTTGCGCTTCTGCACTTGCCTGTACGGGCAGAGAAATAGTGACGGGTGATTCTACGTTGCTGTTCAGATCAGCCTCATCTCTAACGCCATTTGCCCGGATGCTAATCTCGACATTTGAGTCGGCATCTGTCGGCGTAATTTGAACGGTGTATGTAGATGCGTCTCCGTCCTGTACGGGCTCGGCGGCTATACCGTTTGTGACCGATATGTCTGTCATATCAAATCCCGTCACCGGAACGTCATCTGTGTCCCGAACGGCAACTGTCGTTGCGGCATCGAAATTCACAAACTTCACTCTGATGGTAAACGGCCGTCCCTCCACAATCGATGCAGGACCATCTGGAACCGAAATTTGCGGTTTGGGAATGGCGCCTTCGACTCTTGTGAATTTTGGGCGAAATCGATGCGTATAAGCCTCACCAGGCCGATTGCGCACTGAAAAATAATGCCTATTGTCGTTCCTTCCGTCGCTTGAAACAGAAAACCTTCTACTTGCCCCGATTCTATTAAGCCCAATAAAATCTCTAGCCCCACCGGTCCCGCTCACCTGTGTCTGTTCCCCCGAGTCCAACAGTCCATTCCTGTTTGTGTCTTGATAGACGATAGTAATCGTAGAGCGCTCCCCTAGAATAACTTCTTCATTTACTATCCGCCTGACCGCCACTGGCTCTTGCGAGGCGCTCTGCGCCTTTGCACCCGGGATAAGGAGCGGCATCAGGTTCGGGGAAGATGAGGTTGCGACGCAGATGGCGGCGATCAATAAAGCGCACAGTACTCTTGCGATTAGTTCGCCTTGCCTGAAGCAATGCGGAATTACTGATTTTGCAGGCCGCACTGCTGGCTTCAGACCGATACCACGCTGGACACAATCTAAGGGGCGCACCATCAGCGACCGGTTCGTGAGACCGGCATCCCACCGGATTGAAGTGGCAATATTTGTCGGCTTCAATGTGGTCACAAGCTTCTCTCTAAGCCCCGTCTGCGGCGCCCCGGCATTGCCTGAGGTCCCGATGCCCACACGTCACGTGCCGCCGACTCCTTACAATGCCGAGCGGTAAAAAATGCCCGCGACCGCCTCCAACGCGCCCCGCTCAAATCGATGATATGTGGCGTCGGGAAGGCGGCTTCGTGGCGGTTCGAGGCCCTGACGTGGCAAAAAGGCGACAGTGGTGGTGGAGCGGGAACGGCCGAATCAGCGGCGTTTCACGGAAAGGCTTTGTTCATCCGGGGTGGGTTGGGGCTCTACGGAACGAGCCGCAGACTATGACCGGGTCTCCCCCCGGATTTAACGAGGAGTACTTGTACCGGAAGTGTCGCGATTGGCCGCAACTACCCTAGCCTGCCGACCGACATTCGAGGTGACCCTAGGAAGCAACCATGGCAAATGTTTGAGGGTGCTACGGCAGACCCGGTGCATTCGCGCATTCACTGCAGTCGTATTGATTTGGCGGCGATCTGACTTGCTGTTGTGGTGGCGGACTCGCTAAGGGTTGGCCATTTGCCCGAGTGGGCCAAGGCGCAGATAGGCTGTGCTCCAGATCTGGTCTGGTCCGGAGATTCAAGCTGAAAAGCACCCGGTCAAACCTGAAATGGATAGTATAATAAAAACGAATAGACCGCATAACAGAAACTCAGTACACTGATCGGGGCGGATACTAGCTGGCGCTGGGGAGCGCAGATATCCCGCCAGCATCCGCCCCTAACATCCACTGGACCCGAGGAGTGAGCCCCCGAACGGATCCGTGGATGTTGTTGGATAACCGGCAAGTGGTACTGGTGGACTATGAGAGGTGCAGAGGGACAAGTTTTTCCCTCACTCGCCCAGGACTGGGCTAGCCACCCGACATCCGACTGAACGTTAAGTACCAGTTCGGGCAAATGTTTGGACGTATCGTGACCCGGTTGCGTCGAATTTGTGAAACATACCCCGTTCATCAGACATTTTTCTTCTTCGGAAATTTTCCCCGGCTCAGCATTCTCCGCCTACCCGAAACACCGGCTGGTCCGGCTCCACCGTCTTGTGGCGTTGATCTGGGCGAAGACCCAGGACGTTCCCATGAGGGCCGCTGTCGGCGCGAAGCCAAAGCACTTCTCAAGGTACAGCACTTCTCAAGGTACGCATAGCGTCGATCTTGCGGAACGGCTTGTACTGGCACCTGGTCCAGCGTGTGGTCGAGGCCAAACCGGTGCGCCTCAGCGCCTTTCGCTGTGCGGGCGCGGCATATCGGTAGATCTTGTGCTCTTTGGACAGGATGGTTGGGCGGCCGTCGCCGCGAAAGCCGCCCTCAGACGCCTCCACATTGAAGACGGCATGGAGCATGAGCGAATCGCAGCCGATGATCTCCGCCCCCATCCTGAAGTCGAGCGAAGTCTGCCTGAGCCCCGTACCCTTGAGGCTGATCACGTCCTCAAGGGCCGCGTGCTCACTGATCTGCATGACGTTTCTCCACGAATAAAGCCGCCTTGAGGGCGGCGGTGTTGTTGTCGGTGTCTGACCGGGACAAGCGCATTGAGGTCGGTACTGATGTTATGTGTTGCCGCACATGCCGTAGCATCGACTTGAGCCGGGTGGGATGCTGACTCCTTTGAGTTCGCACCCAGCCCCACCCGGCTCACTTTTTTCCCCACCTATCCCCTCATCTGAACGACGAAACCGCGCGAAAGCAGGTGCCTCCAGGGCGGTTGTGTTGCATTCCGACGGGTGTTGGCGTCGAGTGGATGATGGCTGGTGTCGGGTGGCATACTCCGAACTGTCATCCATAGGAAGCTGGCACCGACCAGAGCCGGGCGGACCCTCAGCCATTTATGTCAGCCCGGCTCATCCTTTGATCATGAAACCGACGGAGGGACGAGCCCCCGTAAAGCTGGGCGAGACCTCCAATTGTTAGGATAGCCCCTGAGCCCACCCGGCTCACATTTTTCCCCTTGCCCCCCATCTGGACGACGAAACTGCACGAATGCGGTCGGCTCCTTGGCGGCGTTGTTGCAATCCGGCGATTGTTGGGTGTTGTCTGGATCGTTGCCTCTTGCCGTGACTTTTGGGAATTCGAAGACACGGCATAGACTTGAGCCGGGTGGACGTGCACCCCAGCCCCCACCCGGCTCATTCTTACTTCCTCGCCCCTCATCTGAAGGACGAAACTGCGCAAATGCGGGTGCCTTTAAGATCGCGGCCTTGCCTTATGCCAACGCTCGCGTTACGCGGGCTGAGGTTGACGGGGGATTCTCCCGGATACTCACGCAACGTCAGCCAAACCCGGGCGGGGGAATCGCACACCCTTCGCCCGGCTCACTTTCTTCTCCTTATTACCCATCTGAACGACGAAACTGCGAGAAGGCGGTCGCCTCCACGGCTGCGGCCTTGTCTTATGCCAACGCTCGCGTTATGCGGGCTGAGGTTGATGCTGGATTCTGGATACGAGCGTCCTAACTCGAACCAACTGATTTCAGCACCGGCTTGAGCCGGGTGGATGGATCGGTCCTTCGAACCGTACATAGCCCCCTCCCGGCTTACTTTCATTTCCCTCTCACATCCACTGCCGCGCGATCCTGAGAATTCCCACAGACCCCGCGCTCGATAAAATTTGCGACCACATTCGTGGGTCGGAATTTTGTCGCCTCTGTCACCTTTCGAGTTTCTTCTCGATCTTTGAAAGTGTGGTGCGATTGGCCTTTAGGCTTTCGTCCATGCGGATGACAACCTCCCCGATCTTGTCCTGGCGGCCGTCCACGGCTGCGATGTTGCCGGTCGGTGAATGATCGGAATAGCGGACAGCGGTCGATGAACGGTGGCTGCCTCGAAATCCGGCTGACATCGACTTGAACCGAGCGACGCACACCTCAGCCACCGCCCGATTCAGCCTCTCCGTAAGGGAACGGACGGAAGGGGCACCCAAAAAAAACCGCGGAGCGTGAGCCGGGCGGGAATGTTAGGCCCCCGCCCGGCTCACACTCTAATTTCCACCAATCTGAACTACAAATAGTTATAAGAACGGTCGTTGCCCCGGCAGCGGTGTTGTAATCCGACGGATGTTAGGGTTGAGATGGCGATGGCTGGTGTCGAGACGTCCTGTCTGAAATGCCATTCACCGGGATCCGGCACGAGCCAAAGCCGGGTGTGCTAGAAGGGGCCGCAGCCCTTCCTTCACCCGGCTTGACCTTCAGGCACAGAGCGGCAGGAAGGACAGCACCCAGAAAGCTGGGGAATGGGGCCGGGCAAGACCGTTGCACCCTTGACCGGCTCTCACCTTATAATGTTTGACTATGCGCTGGCCTTTTGATCGGCGCCCGATGATCGCTATCCTATTTCCTCGTCATTGGCGGGGTTAGCGAGAGCGTCGGAATTCGGAAGCACCGAATAGTCGGACACTCAGAGAAGCAAACGCTCGAAGCAATCCCCAAAGTGTTGATTGTCGTGTCTTTGGACCTGTCGGCTCCCTTCAACCGATAAGCCTTCGGTTTTCTGGAACAGCCGTTATCCGTCACTGCAGCTAGACGTATAGACCGGCTGGGGCCGGGCAAGGTTGATTCCCCAGCTTCCCTCGCCCGGCCCATCTCTTTTTCAACGCCGCGAAATTGCGCTCCGCGACAAGCGTTAGGCCCTACCCCCAAGCTGAACGACGAAATTGTAAGAAAGCGTCTCTATCCACGGCGACAATGTTGTCTGGCGCCGGTGTCGGAGTTAAGCAGGATTAGGCTGGTGTGACTTTGACCCTAACACTTCATACTAATTGGCCTTGAGCCGGGCGGGAACCCTATCCCCCGCCCGGCTCTCATTTCCTCCATAATTAAGACTTCACCAAGCTGGGTGGCGTCAACGATTAACAACTTTTAGTAGTGGCCATATAGATTTACTCCCGCCAGGGTAGAGCGGGTTTGAGAGAGTGCCGGATTTCGGGAGCGCCGAATGATCGAGCATTCACTGATTCATCCAAACCGACACATCCCCCGACAATTGACCGTCTGGAATTCAGAGGTTCTGCTCCGCAGCCGATTGCCCCCGCTGCGGAGAACGGCCGTTGCCAACCCTGCGGCTTGACGGATGGATCGGCCGGGGGCCGGGCGGAATGTTTAGCCCACACGTCATTCCGCCCGGCTTTCCCTCAGAATTTCAGTCCCGTGGGCTAACGGCACGGCCATTATCTGCCCCTGCGGCAATGGTGGTCGCAGCCGGGCGAGGTTAATTCCCCAGCTTTCCTCGCCCGGCTCAATTTTTTTCCCCTTGGCCCCAATCTGGACGACGAAACTGCGCAAAGAAGACCGCGTCATAGCTGGCGGTGTTGCAATCCGGCGGGTGTTGGGGTTCACTGAGTCGTTATTTCCTGCCGCAGCCTTTTATGGGAATCGAAGATACGGCATAGACTTGGGCCGGGCGTGTGAAGGGTCCTCCCTGGTCTTCTCGTCCGGCTCATCTTTCCGTTACGGAACCGGCGGACAGGGCAGCGCCCCGGACCGGGGAGCAGAGCCGGGTGGACAGCTGACTCCTTTGAGTTCGCGCCCTATTCCTCCACCCGGCTCACTTTTTTGACCCTTGCCCCCAATCTGGACGACAAAATTGGGCGAAAGCGGTAGCGTTCATGACGGCGGTGTTGCTGTCGGTGAATGACCGGGATATGCGGGTGGAGGTCGGTGCAAAATTCGGATTAGACGATCCGAATCCAATCGCGGTGCCGGTCAAGGTCGGGCGGGAATCCCATTCCCCCGCCCGGCTCATTCTTACTTGCTTGCCCCCAATCTGAACGACGAAAAGCCACGAACGAGGATGTCTGGACTCCGGCGGTGTTGCCATCCGGCGCGTGTTGGGCTCAGGTGGAGATGGTCGGTTCTTGACTTCCTATCTGCTGGCCAGTCACTGAATGCGAGCCGGGTGGATAGATGACTCTTGTGAGTTCGCGCCCCAAACCTCCACCCGGCTCACTCCCTCACATCCCTTGCCCGCCACATTTGCTTCGCGGACACCTGTTGTGGTGTCACCTCTCGAGTTTCTTCTCGATCTTGGAGAGTGTTGCGCGGATGGCCTTGAGGCTTTCGTCCATGCGGATGACGACCTCGCCGATCTTGTCCTGGCGGCCGTCCATGGCGGCGATATCGCGCCTGTTCGCCTGGGCCCGCATGTCAACGGCGTTGATCTTGCCCTCGATCGAGGCCGCCCAGTAGAACGCAGCCCCGGTCTGCAAAAGCACGGCCACAATGAGCGCGATGGGGATTTCCTTCTTCAGTTGCCAGGGTTCTCTCATCTGGTCTGGCGTGTTCATGTCTGCCGGTTCCCGTTGTTTCCGTGAACGTCCGATGTGTGGCCCGCCCGCCCCGTGGGCGTCTCACGGCCGTGCTACTTGCGATGGATGGTGTCCCGCCGCAGTCATACTTCTTCCTCTCCGTCTTCGTCTGCGTACGGTCCGGGGGTGAGCCACCGTGGCCCAGGCCGATATCGCCTTTGCAAGCCTGTTTCTTTCCCTCTCCCCTAGCAAGGAGACCACGCCCATGCCAAAGACATGCCTGACTGCCCAAACGAAAGCCAGCCTGCGCCGCTTCGCGGAAGAATGCGTCGCCGCGCCGAAAGAGCGGAAGCCCCTCGACACCGGCTACAGGAAGGTGGTCAGGCTGCTTCTGCCCGCCAGATCGACGCATTCAAGGATCAGGCCTTCGCCCGCGCCGCGCCTGATGAGCCGGGGATCTGCAATGCGATCGCAATTTGAGCGGAGAGTCGAATGCCGACAATATGCAGCCAGGTCTCGGCGAACAATCGCGAGAATGAGAATCAACAAGACCCTCGAATGCCTTCCGGCGAACGTCACGCGCTCTCCCGCGTGATGGAAGGCGACGGCGGCGGCGCTGCCGTAGTGCCGCCGCCGTCTCTAACCCGCAAAACAATCACTGAAGAGCAGCGCCGGGTCGTCCGTCATGGGATCGGATGAGACCGTGAACACTGTCGCTGACCAGAGAGACACCTCCCCGTCGACGCCGGAGCAGATGGCGAATATCGAAACCGGGGTGGGTCAGTCTTGCGGCGCAATCTGCGCCCGCCGGCGCTCAATGGAAGTCAGCGGGATGACGCACTTCGCTGACAAGAGTTCGGACAATAAGTTCCCTCTCGGGGTGAAAGCGGATGCACCGGACGACAATCCCGAAGACCCCGCCGTCGTCCGGGAACGACCCGCGGGCCGATGCGACATGGAGTTTCACCCTGTACGCTTCATCGGGATTGATCAGCTCAAGTACCTGGGACATTGCCCTGCCCTTCGGTATCCTGTGTATGGCCGTGCAATCCTCGTCAGCATCCGTTTCATGGTAGACGTCTATGTAGTCGGGCTGGATGGGGACCTTTATGTGATCCAGCATTATGGGCTGGGACCACGTGTTCCTCACGTTCAGGTCGCCTTCCCAGTAGATGCCGTCCCTGATGGCAATCTCCTTCGGGGGCGTGCCCGAAGGCGTCATGATGAGCTGCATGTCCGGCTTTCCCCGGTCATCCTGATTCCCCTGATTGAACATTCCGCAATCCTCTCCATTTGCTGTCTCGCAAATTGCTGTCTGACAAAGAGATACCGGGCTCCGTCCGTGCCTTGCCGAATCGCGGCCGGCCCCCGACTGGCGCAGCTAAAGGAATCATGATCGCGGGACGAATGCCTCACCCGTATTGATGAGGTGGTCTGCGATGAGCGGTCGGAGACATCTTTAGGAGCGATGATAGAAGTGATGGTCAATGGCGGTCACCGGCATGACCCACTTGCCTGACGATGACCCTGGTTACCGCTTCTTCACTAAGCCCGTGACGGGTGCAGTGGACCTTGATCCTGAGTTTCAGTCCCTCCTTCGGGATTTCATGGTGAGGAATATTGAAATGAAACTTCGTCAGGTACACCTCGCCGGGCTCGATGAAGTTATCCACCGGAAAGTTTGCCCGGTTGTCCGGAAACCCGATCTTGTCGATGTCTTCGTCGCCGGTCTCACGGTCGTCCTGGCAAACACCCAAATGTTCGGGCGTATGCAGAATCTCTATGTGTTCGATGGTTATAGCCTGCGTCCATGTGTTCACCACTTTGAGTTCGCCGCACCACACAGCGTCACTGCCCTCAAGTCCTGGGATAACATCCGTAAGTCCAGGAATGACGTCCGTTCGCGTCATCACGAACTGGATTGCCGGATGTCTGTGATCATCCAGATTAATTGGACAGGACATGTCACATCATCTCCTTTTGGCTGTGGTGAAAGGAGATGCCACCGAATGGCCTACCTTGCCGCATTACAGCTGGACCCAGACCGAAAAAGCTCATGGGATCACGACCACCGGCAAACCGCCTCACCCATGTTGATGATGCGGTCCACCGCGATGTGCCTGGCCTGCCTTCGGAAAAATTCGCGAATGGGGGATGACGGTCGTGTCGGCTGGCACACCGCACCGTCCGCGCCCTGCCAAAGGAGTGCCCAAATGACATCGGCAACCATCATCGACTTTGCCGCCGCGCGGCTTGCCCGTGGTCTCATCGCGCCCCGGGCCTGGATCGGCGATTTGGTCTGGTACTGGCTGTGCGCGGACGAGGCCAAGGAAATGATCGAGGCCAACGTGACGGGCATCGATCCCCTCGCCGGGCGACTTCACATCATCCCCCATAAAACGCTCATCGGCGGTCGCCGCGTCAACGAGACCGAGCTTTCCCCGCGCAATGCCGGTGCGAGTCTTGGGTCTGCCGAGTGGGATAGGCATTCGATCGGCGAAACCGGATGCGTCACAATTCGAACCTGACGCCGATGTTGGCTCGCGCCGTGACGGCCTCGTCTGTGCCATAGACCCCTTGATTTTGCCATTCAGCATGAACCGAGAAGACACGGCTGAAACCGGTGAACAGTCATTGAGTCTAGCGACAAAGTGTCTCCGCTGGCGACAGTTGAGGCACAGTGCGGTCATGGTTCTTGGCAGTTTAAGCGGCTCTCAAACTACCACATCGTCATTCGCCCAGCCTGACTTCAATGTGCGATAAGGATTTCGCTTGGCAGCCTTTTATACTGCCAGTCGCCAGTTCCTCCTCCGTTAGTCCGTTGGAGCATTCCTGATACACCTGACCGGCAATCAAGATGACCCTGCAGGTTCCGCATCGGCCCGACCGGAATGCATGTGGAATTTCGATGCCATCACGCTCGGCAATCTCAAGAGCCTTTTCGCAACCGGTTCCCGATGCCATACGGCCGAAAAAGGGGAATAGCACATTCACAGGCGCAGCTTCCGCTGTGCGAGAAACAGTCTGCCGCTGATTTGGTCCACCGAAACTCTCCAGATGGAATTGGGCCGAGGGGAGACCAACAGAGCAAAGAAGCGCGCGGGCGGCTTCCATGAATCCCCCCGGACCGCAGACATAGGTGGCCTTGTCTATGAAGTTGGTGCAGATTTCTCGGATTGCGGACAGATCGATGCGCCCGGCGTGGCAGGACCTCAGGTGGCCTTTCGCAGGCTGACTACACAGAAAAATCGTACAGGAAGTTTGGCGTGGCCCTGCCAAACTCGACAATCTCATCGTAGTAAACCAGATCGGCGTTTGTTCTTGCGTGCTGGATGAAAGTAACTGGCCTACGGTTAGCTCGGTCGTATTACCACCGCAACAGGAACATCATGGGTGTAATTCCGGAACCGGCAGAAATGAAAAGGAACTTCTCGCTTCCGTCGGATGCACAACTGAATTTGCCGGCCGGACCCGAAAACTGTATCTCATCTCCGACCGACAGAATGTCATGAAGCCAGTTTGACAGGAGACCGCCCTCCGCGCGATTCACCGTTGTAGAAAGGACAATAGGTCGGGACGGAGACGACGAGATGGCACAACTCCCATGGAAGACCCTACCGCCGATCGGAACTTCCAATTTTATGAATTGGCCTAGAAGGCAGGTCAACTGGGCCGCGGATTTCATCAGAAAGCAGAATGTCTTCATATCATGGGTTTCGGTGACCAGCTGCACGCATTGTAGATAGCCACTCCGACTGGGTGTGTGCCGGCTGTTCCGCACGCCGGCGGTGATCAGTCGCCGGAAATCAATACTTTGACATCCCGACACCGCAATGGCCCGGGGCACGACCGCAAAGACAATAATGGGATGTCTGGAGAGAGAATTTGCAACGCGAGTTCGTTACAATCACTTTCCTTGGCCGAGCCCTGCTCCGATGACCTTGCTTCGTACCTCGATATGCGGCCAATCTCCCGTAGGAAATACAGCAGATCATCGGCAAGCCCATCGCGTTGTTTCCCGTCGAGCGCATTCAAGATCACCTGTATTTGAGCTTTCAGGTTCCCAAGATCGGGGGTCAGTTCGCAGTCGATGTATCCGTTCCACAAGAGATCGCGCCGCGCCACAGTTTGCCGCAAAGACTTCTTCAGCAGCCTCGAACGACACCATTGCCGCCGGTGCAACAACCGTTCGAAACACTCGACAGCCTGCACTGTCATGCTTTCATCAAGGTCAGTCAGAAAGACGAACAGCGGGACCGGAAAATCTTTGAGAATCCTCGATTTATTGGTCAGCTTTTTCAGTTGCATCATGCAAAGAACAAATTCGGCCGGGACGGATTAATGATTGACGCGGAGATTGTGTACATAAGGCGTCGGGTCCGGCCAAAACTCCGCATAGCGTTCCCAAAACGGGAAATGAACGTTGCCGGCATCAACACCAAATTCGCACATCTCAACAAGTGCCAGATCCGAATAGATACTATTCATGGTGAAGATACATATCCGGTCAATCTGTTCACGGACAATCCTCAGATCAGCCGGACTGGCGTCCTCTCTTTCAAGGACATCGAAAATCAGTGCCAGGGGCCAGTGACACTGCTCGGACGAACGGCGAACATTTCCGGTCTTCGTTTGCGCAAGTTCAAAATCGATCTCGCTCATGCCAACGATAGCGAGTGACTGCATAATCGGATCGTCATCGCGCGTCAGATTGCCAAGCACTTCTCCTAATGGTGGCGCATCACGGAAAACATCCTGATGCAAATGCCGCACGGCATGAACCGATGAAAATGCAAGCGCGTTGCGTAGATGTCAAAAATTATTCTCGATCTGCTAGATGCAGCAGAGTCTCTGTTGACTCGGCTTCCGAGGCATACATGCATGCTCCATAGTCTGGAAAGAATGCCTTTGCCGCTAGCTGCCCGGCCTGTTCGGACCCAAACCCGTTTTCTATGTATTGCCGCACTGCGCGTTTCCATGATTGCAGCCTCTCCGGCGGAGGCGCCTCATCGAGCCCGAATTTGACCACAAATTTGCGTCCAATGTCTGCCATTGATCTCTCCAACATTTTTCGTTTCGGAAAATCGGAATAGCGAAACACATCGGCCCAACTGTGGCTTTGTGAAACCAGCAAATGTCGCCGCAATTCGCGTCAACGGATCGCTGATTGCCCCATACACTCGAACACAGCAATAATTATACAAGACTTAAAAACTGCCGAATCGTCAACCACATAGTGGTGGTCCATACAATCTCCTCTAGGCTATGTGGACAGATTATCTCAAGTAATGATTAGAGAATTATCAAAAAAAATTTCAATATGATGCATGGTTTTCCGACTGATTTGGAGGGCCGGCGACGTCTAAGAAGATGACTGTGCGAACGCATTGACGGTATTCCGGGCACCTCTTCTTTGGCGCTGCGCGAAGGACCAGGATGATCTACTGTTTTTGAAGGCCTTGCACTATTTCTCTGTCCACAACATCACATGGCGAGTACTGGCGGAACGCTTTGGTAAATGTAACAGCGTGTGGGTACGGTTCGATCGTTTGAGCAAGGCAGGCGTCTTCGAGGCTTCCTTCGACAGCCTTCCCGACTTCAGTTCATTAGTTCATTCGGCGACCTGGAGCATTGGTTCGATAGTACCATGGTTCGCGCCCATGTCTCGGCGGCGGGCGCAACAAGGGGCAGAAGAACGAGGCGCTCGGCCACCCCATGGGACGGGTTCTTGACGAAGATCCATTTGAAAACAGAACTTAAGGATATCCGATCTGCTTTTATCTGACCAGCGATGAGAATGGTGACGCACCCTACTTTCCCGTCTTTCTCGAGTTTGGTCCCGATATCAAACCGCGTGCGGCAACTGGCGACGAGGGCTAAGCGAGTCATGCCTATCGCGCAGCGGCACGCCAACGCGTTGTCATTCCTGTCATACCGTGCAAATCAAATGAGAAGGTCAAACCGGCACACTTCGCCAATACGCTTGAAAAATCAAGCGCTCGCATCGAACCGGCGGTCTGAAAACTCAAACGCTTCAAACGCATCGCCCCATTACGCAACAAGACCAACAAACTTCGGGTCCTCTGCCGATATTGTCGCCGGATTCATCTTGGTCAAATCGGTCCACACAGCCAACGAAGCTCTAGCCGTTTTGGATGCCATTCGCCCGGGATAGTAAAATCGGGTGGGAGTTCATCTCTAGAGATTGAAGCAGGCCGGAAGCGACGGGGGCAGTGTCTCTTCCGGCCTTGGCCGAACCATCCATCAAAATCGCGGTGGTTGGTAACGGCCGTGCACTACAGCCGAGATCTCGGTCAACTGTCCCCGTTGTCTCTTACACATTGCATTACGGATAGATTCGGACGGTCACTGTCGAACTCATTCGGACCCAGCCTCTGTCCAAAATTTGAATAATAATTATAAATATATAAAATAAAGAATAAATACTAATTTTTCACCGCTGGGTTCTTATACTCAAATCGATTTTTTGATTCGTAGTAGATGGGCATTTCTACAAAATACTCAATAGCCCGATAGCGTCGTCAATCAAATTTTTGCTGGGTCGTCACTCAGATCGGTGACAATTACATCGTGTTCATCCTATGAAATGACGGTTTTTGTGCAACCTGGTCTCTTGTGCCCCGCAGGCATGCGGATGTTTGGATTCTGTTTCAGAACTCGTCCCCCGGCCCCGCGCTGGCGCTCGGGAAAGATCAAGCTTTGGATGCACAGATCACGGGCAAGAAGGCCAGCTTACACCGTCGCGATCGCGCTGCTCACGCCATCGGGACCCACCGCATTAGACCGAGCATGGCCCAACTGGAAGCTTCAAGGAGCACATCACAATCGCGCCGGATCCAACACTTTGCGCTCTGATTTACAACGCCAAGGTAAAGCACGGCGAGGCCTTCATTGTGTCGTTCTACGACGAGTATTCGGCGAGAGCTTGCCATAAATTTCGCGTGGGCTAGTGGCTGAACTTCAACCCAGAATTGTGGACATGCCCATTCAGTCCACCGGCATTCCAGACTCGGCGATACAATTCTTTGCCGGAACGGGTGTCGTAGGGACGGAGATATCGGCCTTTTTGGGGCGACGCACATATCGTTTCGATCGTTCCTACGGCGGTAATCACCGCAGGCGCTACGTGGATCACCATGCTCGAGCACTTGCGTGGCTGGGTAAACGGAGTGCTTTGATCTGCGGCGTGTTCCGTAATTTCGGGAGCTTCATAGTCAATCCCCAGCTGATGCAGGCGATCGTGTTCATCGCCTGCACGCATTCCTACGGCAGGACGCGAACTCATAAGGCCTTCTTGGAGATTGGCGCCATTTTTGAAAGAGGTTGGTGGCCTCGCAAGGTGGATCGCCTTTTTCTACCTTATTGATAGCCTCGTGTATGTCGTGCCGTTGATAGTGAGGTGTGGCCAGTCACGAAATTGTGATTGATTCAGCGCTCTTGCCATTTCTCGGCCCGCAGTCGGTGTCGAATGCGTGCACTAAGACGCTGTCGTGCTTGAGTGAGCGCCGAAGCCGCTCGACGAAGAAACTGTTCATCCACCCACTCCTGGCATCCTTGGAAATCTAGCTGCCGGCGCACTTCAAACTGCTGATGGAGACGATGCTGGTTAACTGGCTGCCTTTATCGGTGTTGAAGATTCGCGACGTGCCGTACCGAGTGAGATCCTACTCCAGGGAGGCAACGGAGAAGTCCGTGCCCATCGTGTTCGAAGGCGCAAGTCGAGAGGAGGATCAAGCGGCATGGCGTACTGAAGTAACATTAATACGTCGGTTCTTTCGATAGGCGCCGCAGGCCCGGATGGAGACGGTCGGGTAGATAGCCATAGCGGTCAGAATTTTCCGTAGCTCCCCTCCCCAGCTTGCTGATCGCGCCCGTCACGCCCGGCGACCAAATTTGCATTGTTTGACCTACTCTCCGTTAGTGGATTGTCGCCAGCATCATCGAACAGCGTATCCAAGAATCGTGTCGTTCCCGAAGCGACCTTGTAACCTGTCATTTCCAAACTCTCCTGTTTCGTCTTGGTGCACTCACATCTTTGAATGCGCCGCCTTTTTAGGCCACTGAAAATGGCAATGCGTTAGCCTCATGATCGCCAATTTCGATTAAGCATTACTGCCCTGCACCTACCACTTTCAGGCCGATGATGCAGGGCGCCAGGAGGGCGTCTTCGTGGCGGTTAGAACCTTCTGATGTGCCGAAAAGGAGACAGCAGTGGTGGGGGGCGGGAGCGGCTGCATCAGCGGCGTTTTACGGAGATACCTGTCTGTATGGATCGGGGCTGGGCTTTACAAAGCTGGTGGACAGAATACCACCAGGCTTGTCACCACCTAGCGATCCAGTTCTTAGTGATGTGTCCGGTCATTGTGGCGGCTTACTGAATCCGTTGCAATGCCAACCGACGCCTTGGCATTCTGCGGCCCAAGTCTAATCTAGCTCGCCGTTTTAATTCCATTACCGATGACAATTGTGTCTTTGTCGCGCCCATCGCAGAACTGCATAAGGGCGCCGAAATGTCCTGCTCGACAATGCCAAGCTCATATTGAATATTGATTTCATCTGTTTTGGTGATGCCTGATCTGCGGGACACACGCTATGAATCAGGATGGCGCTCGGCTTTCATGCGAGTTGATGCACGCCTAATTTTGTTTCTTGTCGGGCTGGCTCCAAGGTCAAAATTTTCTGATCGAAACAAATTTGCAGTGCGGTTAGGGTTGTGAAAATGTAGCGCCCAACGCTCAACAAAAGATTGTGTAGTGGAAAATACGGAAATTTGCTTGAAGTCACAAACATCGATTACCAACTGAAAATTGCAAAGAATCAGCGAATAGCCAAGGAGCAGAAGCCAGAAAACAAACTTTGAATGCTGGGGAGCATGTGATCCTAGAATAAGCTGGGGAGCTAACGCTAGGAGAAGATTGTGGATACTCTTTCAGCTTCAACTTACGCAAAACCCCGACGTCTTACGTCAATGTTCGAGTTGTTTGATTCCTGTCAGCAAGCTGTAATTGAAATTGACAGCGATTCATCAGTAATAAGATACAATCGCACAGCAGAAACATTATTCTCTCTACGTATAGGATTATCTATTTCATATCGGAATAGACTTAGAGCTGCAAGACCTCCCGAGACAAAATGGCTCAGAAATCTGATATCTTCAGCCTGCGACAATGGATGCCCGTCCAAAAGACCTTTGGTCACAGTCCCCATCAATCAACAGAAATTAATGATGTCACTGGTGCCATTCTGCATAAATTGCCGAGAAATGTCGGGTGGCAACTGTGACTATCACGTAGTACTATTGCCTGTTCGGTCCCAAGAGAACGTAACAGTTCCTGAAGCAATCATCGGCGACACTTATTCGCTTACAATCGCGGAAACGAGAGTGGCCAAACAGATTTTGATGGGAAATTCGCCCAGTGAAATTGCTAGCATCAACAATGTCAGCATCAATACTGTGCGCAGTCAGCTAAGATCAATCTACAAAAAAACGAACACAAAGGGGCAATATGATCTGGCCGGAAGAATCCTAATCGATTGCATTTCTCCCATGATCCTTTGGCGAGGGAACTCGCCGATTCCAGGAACAATGCTACAAGGGATATAGCAACCTTGATGAGATAAGACAAAGATAGAGTGTGATTCCAAACGATTGCTCAATTGGATCTCGGCGTTGATTGCCATGTCCTGGTAACTTGGCTCCAAAATTTAAGTGTATTGAAAATTTGTGAAGGGATGGCAAAAGTTGGAACATCAGGCCAATGAGAGTTTGTCGTACTTGGCAACATGTGAAAATTCGAATTAGCGGTTACAGATTAGCGGTTACAGAAGGGCAACCGCGAATTTCCTTTTTCAGAAATTCCGGGGTGGGATAATGACTTGAAACTAGTAGCGTCATTTTCGCTGCCACAAATTTCAAGAATCGATATTAGATGGCCACGTCCAATCAGACAAATTGCCGTTGTGGCCATCTGAACGTAGAGATAGAAGATCTGAAATTTAAACATCTCGCCCAAGCGCATCCTAATGCTCATAAAGTATGACAACGGAGCCCAAGACGTTCAGCCGTTCCATTGAACTTGCATGTCTGTTTTGAGACTATGCCTTATTTGGTTCAATTATTTTTTACAATAATGAAAAATAGAAGTCATCGGCTATCATTATATTACAAAATTGGAATTTTTTATTTGTAATATCACTATATTTACGAAAAAATTTATATTATTGAAATAATAAATTGAATAACACATAAATACGAACGTAATCTAACGCATCCACAATGACCAAGGCAGCAATTGATCTGAACAAATTCGACTTATAACTTGAATCTGACTTGTCGCACCAGTTTTTCTGAAAATTGCCTTTAAGTGACTCCTGACGGTATGAATACTTGTTCTTAAAACATGTGATATTTGATTTGCGGACAAACCAGATATCAGCAATATTGCAACCATCGACTCCGATTTTGTGAATCCATAAAAGCTGACGAGATCGTTTGCCGTTATATTATTTGTTTTTGGATGATCTATAATCGCGACCAATAATCTCGTCTCTTTCTCAAAACTTTTATAAATTTTTTCCGAATATTTTGTTGCCTTACAAGGAAAAAATGCCACCTGATACATTAAATTTCCATTTTTATCTTGTATTTTTATATCAAAATTTGGTTTTGTTATGATATTTGCAAATATTCTTTTAACAATTAGAGATATTTTGCGCTCCAACTTTGGATTTCTCATTTTAAATTTTTTGTTTTCTATTACAATTTCGTTAATAATGGATAAATTTTTCTTTGCTTTATCGTTTAATTCTATGATAGTTTTATTTACATCAATTTCTAATGCGCAAATGTTTATTCTTTCAAAAACTTCAATTCCGGTAAAATCAGCACGCTGCTCATTTATATTTTCTTGCTTCTTCATCTTAAATATCAAATTGGAGACTATTTTCGTATCTATTTATTGATTTGTGGATTATTATTTGTGCAAATATTTTGTTATCAGTTACATTGCGTTGATTGTTTTATCGGCAGATTCCAAAAACGACATCCCCAATATGAGCTAAGCCTCCTCAACTAATCTAAAAATGCGTCGGGACCAAGGACGCCTCGGAGCTCCCCTGAAAGCTGGCTACAGTTGCCGGGCACACCGAAAGCCATACAGATTCGGCACCTATTCGAAAGTTTTCGGCGAAATTGGCTAGGTGCGGTGCTTCCGGAGTTAGCAGTGGCCGGCATCCATCCATAAGATTGAGAATGCGGCGCTACTGGAACTTTTGTCATCTAGAATTCGATGCGCCGCCAGACGCCTGCTGGCGGCAGGTGACTCCTCAGCGAGTTTGGATCAGATTCCGAGGCGTTTGGCGTGGCGGTTGCGATGCCGTTCCAACTGCGCGAAATGTTTACGCGATCGGAGAAGGAGGCATCGAGGGAAGTTCTCGCGAGTTCTTCAAAACCAGGTTTGCCGATGTGGGGCCGGAAACGATAGTTTAGCCGACGGTTCAGCCAGATCTGCGCGGCATGTGCCCAGAAAAGTACTTTCAAGCCGTCGGCTGAAGGACCGACTGTATCGACATTCAAAACTCGATTTGGTCACAAAAACAGGTAATCCTCTGCTACCTATTTGCTACCTGGAGGAAAGCAGGAGGGTAAACTCATATCTGAAAATTGCGCTAAGCCTCTGAAAAGAATGGTACAGCTGGGAGGAATTGAACCACCGACCTCCTGATCCACAATCAGGCGCTCTAACCGACTGAGCTACAGCTGCACACTGAGGTCATCGGGCGGCAAACTACGCCCATCACGGACGAAATTCAAGCCGCCGGTGACCCTATGATGGGGATCCGGCACATTATTTTCAAGCGTCGCGGGCACACGCCGTGCCGGCTCATGCCCGAACACCGGAAATGCAGAAGGGGCCGCCGACGGCGACCCCTCCGGGGATTAACGCAGAACAAATGGTTTCCGGCGATCAGACGTTGAACGCGGACTTCGCCTGCTCGACCGACTTGGTCACGCCGTCCTTGAGCGGCTGGGCGGCCTTTTCGGCAACGCCCGTCGAGAGGGTGCCCAGCTCGCGGGCCTGGTCGCTGAGGACCTGGACCTGATCGCGGGCGAACTCGACCTGAAGCTCAAGCGCTTCCTTGACGTCCTTGGCTGCGATCAGCTTGCGGGCAAAGTCGAAACCGGCATTGGCGTTGGCCTGGGCGAAGTCGATCGCCTTGAGGTGGAAGCTGGCCGAACCATCCTTGAGCGCCGAGGCGGAATCGTCAAGCATGTCGACGGTGTCCTGGGCGGCATCACGGAAGTGGCCGTAGACGACCTTTGCCTGGTCAACGCTCTTTTCGGCAAGCTCGCGGACGTTACCCGGAACCTCGAAGGTCGGGAATTCGGCAATGGTTTCAGCCGTTGCGGCGTCCGCTTCGGCCTTGGCATTTTTCTGGGTCTTCGTGGTCATGGTCTCTGTCTCCGTTCATACGGTCGGGGAGGAAGCCTCGGTAACTGTTGTGGAGAGTATATAAGCCACTTTATGTTGCATTGCAACATTTTTATTGCATTGCAACAATTATGGCGGATTCCGTAGTGATCCGGCTTGTCACAGCGCCGCGCATTTGTCATAGGAGGCGCACTCTGCCGCAACAGAATGACGGAACGATGGGCATCAACCGACAAACCGATTTCGCCGGCGAACTGCAGATCGGTCCGACCACACTCGGACAGGTCCGCATCTACGTCGCCGGAGACAATATCGATCTGCCGATGGACTTTTCGCCGCAGGAAGCCCGGGAAATCGCCGCCGAACTGATCGAGGCGGCGGACCGCGCCGAAGCGGACGCGGCCCCGCGTGCACCGAAGCAGCAAAAGCAAAAGGCACGGGGCCGCACAGACGGCAATCCGCCCCGGCGCAGAGGAGATCGCGGCCCCCGAGACGGCGCGTCGAAGAAGCGTCGCCCACAACAGCGGCGAAACGGGCAAAGCTGAGGCGCCT
This sequence comes from Hyphomicrobiales bacterium, assembly GCA_965198845.1. Taxonomy (GTDB): domain Bacteria; phylum Pseudomonadota; class Alphaproteobacteria; order Rhizobiales; family JAJFHC01; genus CBDAQD01. Next base: position 925,015 of record CBDAQD010000002.1, on the reverse strand, counting down.
TCTGATCGGTCGGCGTGAATATCGCCCGCATTTTTTACCTTGAGTCATAACCATTTATGGACGATGGGCTACAAATTCGTATTATGGCCTTCGGCGATTCTCTTATGTTTCCGGGGAGTTTTGGCGGAGCTGCCCGGACGCACGGATTTACGCTGATCGAGGCCATTGGTACCTAGCAATATCCGGTCTACCCGACGGGGCGTGGAGCGGAAGGGGATTGGACACCTTTGAGTCCGAAACGTACGCCAAAACTCGATGCGCTCGCGCTAGACCCGCGACCGGCATGGCTTTGGGACCTGGATCGCCTGCGGCTGGTGTGGGCGAACGGTGCCGGTCTCGCTTTCTGGCGGGCTGAAACGCTTTTCGACATCCTGGATCGGCGGTTCGACCGCGCCGAGCCCGGCGTAGACCGGGCTGCCGAACTCGCAGGCTCCCTGCGCGACGATACCTCCGTCGAGGAAGATTTCGCCTTTCCTTCGAGCGGGCGGCGCGAAGCCGCCCGGTTCCGCTGCGAAGTGCATCCCCTGCCTGACGGCCGGCGCGGACTACTTATGGTCGCCGCAGAAGCACAGTCACGCGCGCCCCAGACATTTCCCGACGGCGGAGCGCTCGATACGCTGCCCCTGCCCGTCGCCGTGTTCGATGCCAGCGGCGCCCTGATTTCGCACAACGACGCCGCGCGGGACCTGTTTGCCGTGGACGGAGACGGCATGCCCGTCGCCAGCCTTTCGGATCTGCTCGGATCTCCTGAGGATGCCGGCAACCTGATCGCTCGGCTCGCCGATGCCGGGATGGTGAGCGAAGTCTGCACGATCGCCACGCGCTGGGGAGAGCGCACCCACAGAATCAACGCCCGCCTGCGCGGCACCGAAAGCGACGATCTGATCGTCGTGTTTGACGACATCACGGAGCGCCGCCAGCATGAGCGGGCTTTGCTCGAAGACAACGAACGGCTCAATGCCTTCGTGAGGGCTGCGTCCGACTTCACTTTCGAACTGGATCAGGACCTCAACTGGTCGGACATCTCACAGGAATTCGCTGACGCAGCGGGCATTGCCGCATCCGATCTGCTGGGCCGCAACCTGAGCGAAACGGCAAATGTTCATGGCTTCGACCCGGAGGGCCGGATTGTCGCGGCCTGCCGCGCGCGCAAGCCGTTCCGCATGAAGGTCGTCTGGCGCAAGGGCGAAGGGGATAAGGCGTCGTTCATCCTGGGCGGCGTGCTGACAAAGACTGCTGCCGGTGAATTCACCGGTTATCGCGGTGTCGGGACGAAAATCCTCGTGCCGCCGCAGCCCGCGCAAACGACGACGCCGAGCGCGACGCCTGCACCAAAGGGTCTGATGGCCCGGGCACTGGACGAAGCGGACGAAAAGACGTTCGAGGCGATCGGCGAGGCGATCAACGCAAATGGAAGCTCGGAGCGGGATCAGGCGACCCTCGACGCCGCCTACGCCAAGTTGCGCGATATGCTCGACGCCGTGCCGAGCGGAATGGTCATCGTGAACGGCTTCAGAGCGGTCTACGCCAATGAGAGGGCCGCCGATCTTCTGGGCATGCCCGGCATCGACACGTTGCTGGAAGCAGAAGACCTGCGAAGCCTGATGCCGGCGGGTGCCGCACAGCTGACGTCTCTGCTCACGGTGGAAGACGCCGCAGACCTGCCGCTCGACGATGTCCTGATCGATCTCAATGCCCGTTATGCCGATGATCAGCCGGTCCAGGTGCGCTGCCGCGCCAACCGCATCGAATGGCAGGACGGACCCGCGACACAACTCGTGTTCTCGGAGTTTCCGAGGGCAAAGGTCTCGGGACCGCGCGAGAGCGAACTCGAAACCATCCTCGATACCGCGACCGACGGGATCGTGACGCTCGATGCCAAGGGCGCGATCGTCACACTCAACGCCAGCGCGGAGGCGATCCTGGGATACGACCAGGAGGATATCGAAGGCCGTGAATTCGCATCGTTCATGACCGATGACAGTGCGCGTGCAGTCCGCGACTACCTGACCAGTCTTGCCGACAGCGGAATCGCCAGCATCTTCAACGACGGCCGCGAGGTAATCGCCATAGAAAAGAACGGCGGCGAGGTGCCGCTGTTCTTGACCATCGGCCGCGTCAAGGCGGATGATGGCGAAGCAGCCTCCGGTGTGCGGTTCTGCGCCGTCGTGCGCGACATCACGCAATGGAAGAAGACCGAGGCCGACCTCCGCAACGCCAAGGAGAAAGCCGAGCACGCGAGCACGCAGAAGTCGGAGTTCCTGGCCAATATCAGCCACGAGCTTCGGACACCACTCAATGCCATCATCGGGTTCTCCGAGGTGATGACGACGGAGAAGTTCGGGCCGCTCGCCAACGAACGCTACAAGGGCTACGTCAACGACATCCACGCCAGCAGCGGCCATCTCCTGAGTCTGATCAACGACCTTCTCGACCTGTCCAAGGTCGAGGCCGGCAAGCTCGAACTCGATTTCACCAGCGTGAACCTCAGCGAGATCATCCAGCAGTGCATCGGCATCATGCAGGCCGAAGCCAACCGGGAACGGATCATCATCCGCACGAGCGTTGCGCCGAAACTGCCGCCGGTGGTGGCCGACCAGCGCAGCATGCGCCAGATCATTCTCAACCTGGTGTCAAACGCCATAAAGTTCACGGATCCCGGCGGTCAGGTCATCGTGTCGGCCGTCTCGGACGATGCCGGCCGTGTCCAGATCCGGGTCAAGGATACCGGCATCGGCATGACGACGGAGGAACTCGAGCGCGCGCTCGAGCCGTTCCGCCGGGTCGAACATGCCGGCCGCGACCAGCCCAAGGGCACCGGGCTCGGCCTGCCGCTGACGAAGGCGCTCGCAGAAGCCAACCGGGCCGAGTTCGAGATCGAGAGCGAGCCGGAGGAAGGCACGCTCGTCCAGATTACATTCCCGACGACGCGCGTGCTGGCGGAATAGTCAAACCACCTCCGTCGCGCATTTCACTAGGACTGGCGTTTGCCGGAATCCGCGGACCCGGCCTCGCGAATGTCTGCTCCGCTGCCCTCGCCTGTCAATCATGAGTTAAACCGGCACCTGGAACAGCGCCAGCCCTGCATCCCGCGCGAAAATATTGGATGTTCCAATATCACTTGCAGTTTTCACGATCTGAAGATCCCCGGCTGCGTCAGAGCATAATTCGCAATTCAGCGATCCGGGCAAGATTTAGACTTGCAACTTACTGTCGAAACCTGGCGGCAAGTACTGTATCATCACCACGTTTCTCGTTTTCTTGACCATATATTTTGGCCGCATGCCACAGGGGGAATGGTTGAAGAGCGATGAATGACGATCCTCATCCTCAATTGAACAAGCGCCCCCAAAGCGGGGTGCGAGGGGTGTTCGTGCGCATTGCCGGCGTCTTCAGGGCGCAGTGGCGAATCCTGAGCCGCAGGTTCATCTGGTTTTGCTCATATCTCCTGCCGATTGGCGGCGCGCTGTTTATCGTCGGTCTGGGAGTACTCCTTTTCCTTGCCGCAGGCGAAAAGGCTTCCGATCAGACGTGGCCCATTGCGCTGTTCGCGCTAACTGCCTGGACCTTCATCGGGATCGCCGGTGCGCGGCCCTATGTGAAGACGACGGACCCGGAGTCGCCGGAATCGGGAAAATGGTCCTGGAGAGCGCCGGTCGGCAGACCAACCGTCATAGGCCTTGTGGCCTGCATCGTGCTCGTATCCGCAGAGGCACTGCATTTCACAATTCAGTCAGTCTTGTCGCAAATCGTCGAGTTGCAGATTCTCTTGCCGATCGTACGGGGAATTTCGATTGAACTGGCGCTCTTTCTGACAATGGCGACTGTCGCTTTGACCGGATGGCATCTTGTCACGCTTGTCACAAGATTGATGCGGAGATCGTTGCGGCTGGGATCATCGAATCGCCGGCGCTTCGATCAGGCTAACATCTACCTCTGCGCCACAATCCTATACTTCGCCACCTTGTTGTTCCTGCTGGCATACGGTCGCACTTCCACGAGGATCGATATCAATCTCGTTACACTGACAACCTTCGGAGTGCTTCTGGTCGCACTCGCCACGGTCTCGCGCGACCTGATCCGGGAGCATCCAAAACCGATGCTCAGACTGGTGGCATCTCATTTTGGAACGCTGGTCGCATTCTCGTTCTTTCCAGTCATACTGGTCTTTTCTTCCAGCCAGTTGATGCGATCTTTCGAATCTCTGAGTTTCATTCGCCTGTTGGCGCTGTTCGGTTATGATGAACCGCAAGTCCTGATGTCGTTGGGCGTGGTCTGCATTGTCCTGGCAATCCTTGCACGCCTGCAACGTGACCTCGTCCAAAAAACTGAAATCGCAAGCGGGGCGGCGCTGTCGATTTATACCGATGCCGCCCGGTACAACGACGAAGAAGGCTATGCGGCGCGACTGGAGCGGCATATACGCCACAATGACGGCGGCGTTATCGGCGTAACCGGGCTGCGCGGCGCCGGCAAGTCGGCTCTTCTTGCCAACACCCTGCTTCGCTTCGAAAAGACCCATAGAACCATGTGGGTCACGGCACCGATCCGCCATGAGCACGGTTACGCCTTCCTCATGTCAATCTGCCGCCATCTCGCCCGCAAGGTTCTGGATGACGCTTCTCGGGCGTTGCAGGGTCAGGACCGGCCCGCAGTGCGCGCCATCGGCCACTGGTTCCTGAATTCGCGGTGGCTGTTCGCGGCCGCCATTCTGCTCGTTCTCCTTTTCAGTCAGGATTGGTTCTCAGCTTCAGGGACAGCATCCAAGGTTGACATAAGCCTGTCGGCACCGGCCAGGATTTCGAATGGCGCAGACCAAATCTGGGTCGACACGAGCAGTAGTGACTGGGAATTCGTCAAGAACCGATTTGAGACGCTGTTACTTCGGGAGAGGGAGGTCATCGGAGACTTCGTCCGGAAGATCGATGAAGCAGTGGAAACGACAAAGAAACCAGAGCCGAGTGGAAATGAAGCAAACGACTCTCCCCAGCAGAATTCACAATTCATAATCGGACCTATCGCGCAACGGACAGGCATAGATTTTGTCAAAACCAGCGAGCATATCGGCAAGTCAGAGTTACTCCGGCGCCTGAAGCAATGGAGTAATGTCGACCAACGGCTGTACGAGCCCGAACTCATCTGGAGAGTCGACTTCGGCAGAATCTATCTGCATGCGAAGGATAAATCCGAACCTTTCAGTATCAGACGTGTCGTTCGCCCGGATCAGCAAGGCAATCACCGACTGTCCTTGATCGGTCACGCGTTTCTGCACCATCACATCATTGGAAAAGAGTCATTTCACGGTAAGTTGCCACAAAGCTGGCGAATTTCAGGGAGCCGGTTTTACTTCGTGCCGGCTCGCGAATTCGATGCAACGGTTATTGCCGCGCAAATGCTGCGAGGATATCCCGCCATCGAGAGCCATCTGGAGGCGCTCAGCCAGAGGCTTTTGAATCTGCTGAACTTCAAGAGCGTCGCGCTGGGGCGAACGGCACTCGCGAGCGAGGTCTTTCTTCAGGCATTCGCAGAAACTTGGGACAAGGGCGGAGTAACGGTCACGGAATCGAAGCTGCCCGAATTGAAATCGATCCTCACAGAGTATCTGGACGTGCTCGCCGGAAACACGCTGTTCAACCCCAGCGTTGCAGTCAGGCCCAAGAATGAGCCGGAGCCGTGGATGCGGAATGTCACGAAGTTTGCCGCCGACAACAGCATCTTGCTGCTGCTGCTTGCACTCGTCGCGGCCGGGCCATTCCTGATGCGCGCGCTCAATGTGATGGTGCGCGGCCTTGTCAATTACCCGTTGCTCGGACTCGCATCCCGGTCGGAGCAGGTCCTGGAGCACCTCAACTACTCCGAAGGCCGGGAGACCAGTGCCGGCCTGAGCGTCAAGGGCTTCAGCGTGAGCGAAAAACGCAAGCTTCAGGCCAGGGGCATTACGCTGCAAAGCCTGACCGATACGTTTCTCGGATATGTTCGGGACATCCTCCCCTTCTATAACGGCAAGCTGATCGTGGTGATCGACGAACTCGACAAGGTCACCGACCCGCACCAGGTCCGCGAGGTCCTGCTGGAACTGAAAGGCGCACTGTTCGAGAAGGGTTGCTACTACCTGATCTCCGTGTCCGAGGATGCCGTAAGAGCGTTTCGCAGCAGGCTATCGGGCGGCCGCGACATCATCGAAAGCACATTCGACGACATCATCGAAATCGGGCAGATGTCACCGGCGGCGGCTGAAGTCATGGTCCGCTCCCGCCTCAAGACCGCCGAGTTTTCGGGCCGGCTTTCAGATGAAAGTATCCTGCTCATAACAGTCGTCTCCGGAGCGGTGCCGCGCGAGATCATTCGTCACGTGCGCGAGACCGTGCTCGACAGCGGCTCCGATACCGATACGGCGCCCCGGTCGCTGGGTCTGCAGTTGTTCCGCGAGGAACTGACGATCTGGATGCGCAGGATCAAGGAGTCGCCCTATCGCGGGGATGAGATCGTCAGCATTCACAAGAGTGCAATGCAAATTCTTGAGGTACTGGATAGCGATCCAACCGGCACGGCATGGCCCGATGAAATCGGATCACACCTCGGTCAAATCATGAACGTCCTGGATTCGGAGAAGAAGAGGATGTCGTGTGTGCCCGGCCTGGCAGAGACCGAGAGCGACTCCGCCGACGGCAACGCGGATCTCCCGAAAAATCAGATTGCGAAACGAAAACTGTCTGAAATTCAGACATGTCTTCGCCTGCTGATCCTCGATTGCGTGCTGCAGGATCTCTACTCCGAATCCCCGGCCTGGCAGGTCCATGCCGACGAGCTTATCCGCTGTATCAGGACGGTTCAGACTCAACCCGCACTGGCCGAAACGATGCTGGAAAGCCTGAAGGTCAAGCTGTTCGGAACGCCTGGGTCCCCTGCCCGGAAACCTCAAAAAACGAAATCCAAGCCGGCCGAATCCAAGTCAAGGACACCGGCATCGGCGTGAAGACGGAATAACTCGAGCACGCGCGTGCTGGCGGAATAGTCAAGGCGCTTTCGCCAAACGCGCCTGCATTCTGGTCTTCGAAAAATAGAGAAACGAAATCCAGCCGCGCGAGCTGAATCCCACGCGTTCGTAGAGACGTTCCGCCTTGGCGACCGCGATCAGGCCAGCCGCTTCAGCACCCTGCTTCTTCGCTTCGATCAAGACATGATTCAGCAACAGTCCTGCATATCCTTGGCCGCGCTGCGCGTCGACCGTGCCGACATTGTAGATGCCGGCTATCTTGCCGGTCCGGAGGACCGTGACTGCGCTCGCCGGAACACCGTCGACCGACAGCAGGTAGGCGTGCAGGTCCTCAGGCCTCTGCTGCAGCAATTCGCTTTCCGTTGCGATTGCCTTCTTGCGGTTGGCGGTGGTGACCGGCCCCACATAGGGGTGGGCAACCGATTTTGAGAACCTGTCTAGATCGCTCAGGCGCTCAATCGTGACACCTTTCGGCAGCCGCGCTGCCTTCAGCGACTGCAGGTCACGGATAAAGACATCAAAACGCTTGGTGTGGTGGAAGCCTGCCGCCTTGAACCGGTCGAGAGCATCGGCAGGCGTGCTGTGTTCCGAGACATACGCCCAGATCGCCGACCCGTGGGCAGCCGACTCGTCGATGCAGCGGTCGATGACCCTGTCAGCATTCCGCTCGGTGAGGCGGACGCAGTGAATACTGCTGCCGCCGGCCGATCTGTCGAGCGACCAGTGGAGGCCAAGTTCGCGGTCAGCCTTGCCCCCACCGGCGACGATATGCGTCTCCCACCACTCGGCGAGATTGGCCTCGTAGGCGAGCGTCGCCTCGTCGTCCGTCATGAATGGCATCCCTCACGATTCGCAGACGCTGCCGAGTTTAGCGGCGAAGCGCGGACGAACAATGATGACGGGTGCAGCCTATTTGCCGCACCCGTCCGGAACCGCCGAAATCAGGCCCTTACGACGGTACGGAATAGGCCACTAGCTTCATATCCGCCGCTTCGTCGCGCAATGGGATGATCGCCTGGTAATCATCGGACCCGTACCAGCCCTCAAGGGCTGCCATGTTCGGGAACTTCACGATGCCGACAGCGTGGTTGTCTCCTTCGCCCGCCAAGACCTGCTCGGACCTGCCGCGCATGATCATTTCGCCGCCGTGAGCCTGAAAGGTCACCGCCGCTCTGGCGGCATAGTCCTGAAATTTCTCCGTATCCTTTACCTGAACCGTCGCAATGAAGAATGCTGTCATTGAATTTCCACTCCGGGCTGAATGTTGACGATGACCGTTTTAGTCATGTATGTACAAAACACATCAAGATCATTTTGTCCACTAGTGTCCAAAATAATTTTTCGATGATTCTGCTGAAGGATTTGTGCGATGGCACGGCCAGCGAAATTCAAACGCGAGGATGCGGTTGAAACGGCCATGAACGCGTTCTGGCGAGACGGGTTTGAGCCGAATTCGGTGAAGGCCCTGTCGGAACGGCTGGGCATGACCCGATCGAGCTTCTACAACGCCTTCGGCAGCCGCGAAGCTCTCTACCTGGAAGCACTGGAACTCTATGCCAGCCGGACGCCGGATCAGCCTCTGGCAAAGGCCGAACCGGGCGTGCCTGTCAAAGCCCTGATCACGGCGACTTTCCGGGATATCTGCCGGGTACGGGCCGGCGATCCGGAATGCCGGGGATGCATGGCGGTGAATGGCGTGGCCGAACTTTGCAACACGCATGACGAACTGGGCAGCGTCATCGCGGATGCCATCCTCGGCAGTGTGTCGCGCATCTCGACAATCCTGGAATGGGGAGTCGCCCGCGGCGAGGTCCCGGAGGACACGGACATTCCTGCCCTGGCCCTCACGCTGCAGAACCTGATCATCGGGCTGAACGTGCTGTGCAAGATCGTACCGGACGAAGATCGCCTCTGGTCGGTTGCGCAGACCACACTTCGCGGCCTCGACCTGTATGAGGAAGATGGCCAAGCGCCCGGCGTTCAATCAGAATAAGCGATCGCTGTTCCTCCCCTGCGAGAACGGCATTTTATCGCCCGGCATCGTGCCAACCGGACGAAACCGGTTTATGAAGGAGCCCATGGACTCTTCGCTGGAACTGAAAGTGCCTCCCCCGCTCGTCGGGATCGCTCTTGCCGCAATCATGTACCTGATCGCCTGGCTGCTGCCCGTCGCCCACGTGTCCGTGCACTGGGCCCTGATCGCGGCGATCGCAGGCGTGGGGCTGGGCCTCGATATCGCCGGCTTTCTGGCGTTCCGCCGTGCTCAGACAACGGTCAACCCGCTGAAACCGGATTCTGCGGCCGTTCTGGTGACCGACGGCATCTACATGCTCACACGGAATCCCATGTATCTCGGATTAACGCTTATCCTGACTGCCTGGGCCCTCCTCTTGGGCAATATCCTCAGTTTTCTGGGTGTTCCGGCCCTCGTTTTATACTTAACGCGATTTCAGATTATCCCCGAAGAACGCGCCATGAGCCTTCTGTTCGGCGCCGAATACGAGACCTATTGCAACGACGTGCGTCGCTGGATCTAGGGCATCCGTCTCCGCCTTAACCTGAAAATAAGGCCTTCCTGTCATATTAGGCTTTGATTTGATTGGAGAATTCGGTCTTTAGGGATGGCTGATATCGACGTAAATCCATTGATGGATGGTCGGGAGGAAAGCGAGCGAATTGAGATTGCCAAGCGTGTCGGCGCTCAGCTTAGTGCGGAAAGCCTGAGCGATTCGGACCGCAAGGCCGCCGAGGCACTGGCCTGGTTTCTCGCGGGGGATGCCATCCTCCGGGTTCGCGTCGCTCTCTCCCACGCCCTCAAGAATGCCCGTTTCCTGCCCAAGGAAATGGCGCTGAAGATCGCGCACGACGTGGACGACGTCGCCTGCCCGTTCCTTTCCGTCACCGAGGTCTTCACTGACGAAGACTGGGAAGAACTCGTCAAGACGATCTCCGAGGGGGCGCTCGCAGCGGTCGCCGCGCGAACGTCCATGAGCGAAGGCCTGGCAATCGCGGTAGCGCGCGAAAGCGATATTCGCGCAGCCGGCACCCTTATTGAAAATCTCGAAGCCCCCATGACGATGCCGGTCTGCGATCCGCTGATCGAGAAGCACGGCGACATCACGGATGTGATGGATAAGCTTTCCGAACGGCCCGACCTGCATCCGGAAATCGCCACGAAGCTGCTCGGCAAGGTTTCGGCGGTCGCGAAAGAAAAGCTCGTCTCTGCGCACGGCAAGGGCGACCACATTGCCCCGGTTGTCGCCGAAGCGGAAATCGAGTCGATCGTCAATCTGGTCAAGCAGACATCGACGTCCCGGCTCGGCTCCGTCGCAAGCCAGTTGCACCAGGAAAACAAACTTGATCACACCCTGCTGCTGGCAGCCCTCCGAAACGGCGCGATCGACTTCTTTGCATCGGCCATGACGCTGCTCACAGACGGCGATCTTCTCAAGATCAAGCGGGCGGTGCGCCTTGACGGACCGCAGGCGCTCGGGGGACTGCTCAAGCAGGCCAATATCCCCCTCGCCATCCACCCCGATTTCTGGCAGGCGCTGGAACAGGCGCGCGGCCGTTAGCTCTGCAGCTCGGGAATGCTCCGGTAGAGATCGAGCGCTTCCGGGTTGGCCAGCGCTTCCTTGTTCTTGACCTCCCGGCCATGGACCACGTCGCGCACGGCAAGCTCGGTGATCTTGCCGGACTTGGTACGCGGGATATCCGCCACCGCAACGACGCGCGCCGGAACGTGCCTTGGCGACGCTCCGGTACGAATGCGCTTCTTGATGGCGTCGATCAGGTCATCATCCAAGGCGACACCTTCGGCCAGCACCACGAACAGCACGACGCGAACGTCATGGTCCCAGTCCTGGCCGATGGCGAGTGCCTCGATGACTTCCGGCATCTGCTCGACCTGCGCATAGATCTCCGCCGTTCCGATCCGTACGCCACCCGGATTGAGTGTGGCGTCGGACCGGCCATGGATGATCATGCCGCCATGTTCCGTCCACTCTGCAAAATCGCCGTGGCACCAGACATTCTCAAACCTGGAGAAATAGGCATTGTGATACTTGGCGCCATCCTCGTCGTTCCAGAACTTGATCGGCATTGACGGAAACGACCGGCTGCAGACCAGTTCGCCCTTTCCCGTACTGATCCGGTTGCCCTCTTCGTCCCAGACATCGGCCGCCATACCAAGCACAGGCGCCTGTATCTCGCCGCGCCAGACCGGCAGAACCGGAACACCGCCAACGAAGCAGCCGCATATGTCGGTCCCGCCCGACATGGAGCCCAGATGCATATCCGGCTTGATGCCGTCATAGATGTAATCGAAGCTCTCCGGAGCCAGCGGCGAGCCGGTGGAAAGCAGGACTCTCACCGACGCGAGAGAGTGCGTGTCGCGCGGCCGAAGTTCCGCCTTCTTGAGGGCGTCTATGAACTTGGCGGACGTGCCGAAAACGTTCATGCCGACCTCGTCCGCGTAGTCGAACAACACGTTGCCGTCCGGATAGAACGGCGATCCGTCATAGAGCAGAATCGTCGCTTCGCTCGCGAGCGCGGTCATCAGCCAGTTCCACATCATCCAGCCGCAGGTCGAGAAATAGAACACCCGCTCACCCGGCTTGATGTCGATGTGAAGCTTCTGCTCCTTGAGATGCTGGATCAGTGTGGCGCCGGCCGAATGGACGATGCATTTCGGCGCGCCCGTCGTCCCGCTTGAAAACAGGATGTAGAGCGGATGGTCGAACGGCAACTGGACAAAATCGATCTCGCCGGGCGTGTGTTCACCGACGAATGCGTCCCAGGACACTCCGTTCGGGATCGACGCGGCCACCTCCTCCGCGCGCCCGACATACGAAATGACGACCACTTTCCTGAGACTCGGCAGTTGCGGGATCACCGCGGCGAGTTTGTCGGCAACATCGATGGTCTTGCCGTTGTAGTAATAGCCGTCGCATGTCACGAGAACAGTCGGATCGATCTGGCCGAAGCGGTCGAGGATGCCGCGCTCTCCGAAATCAGGCGAACAGGAGGACCAGATGCCGCCAAGCGCCGCCGTGCCCAGCATCGCCGCGCAGGTCTCGGGCATGTTGGGCGTGATCGCCGCGACCCTGTCACCAACACCGACACCGGCAGCTGCCATGGCCTGGGTCACCTGCGATGACAGATCGTAGAGCCCGGACCAGGAAAGCTCGTTCTTGACCTTGTCCTCGCCGCGGAAGATCAGCGCCGGCGTGTCGTCGCGCCGGGGCAGCAGGTTTTCCGCGAAATTCAGCTTCGCATCCGGAAAGAACTTGGCTCCCGGCATCCTGTCGCCGTCGATCAGGATGCGGTCACCCTTGACGCTCGCCTTGATACCGCAGAAGTCCCAGACCGCGTTCCAGAACTGCTCCTGGCTGTCGACCGAGAACGCATGGAGGCCCGCATAATCGGCGATATTCGCGCTGCAGATCTCGTTCACATAGTGCCGGAACCGTTCGATGTTGCTGTTTTCAACGGCTTCGGCACGGGGGCGCCACAGCGGCTCGGTCATTGTCGGTGTCTCCAGGGCTTACGCGAATTGGACGGCACAATAGTGGCTGCGAGGTCGCGGCGAAAGAGGCATTGGCCGCCGGCCGGAACTGCCGGGTGTGCGCATCGCCGTTCAGGCCTAGGAGTCGCGGTACCAGGCATCGCTCCGGTACTTCTCCGGAAGGTCGTCGGCGAACGGATCCAGACCGAGCTTCTCCACCTCCTCGCAGAATTGATCCCGTCTGGACTCGGGCAGTTTCACGCCGCACCAGGGACAGTATTCGATCACGTAATGGGAGCCGAGCTTGGTGATCCCGTATTCATCGAACGGCGCTGAATGGGTGATCAGAATATCGTTGCAGTCTTCCGGGTCAGGGTGTTCCTCGCAGGTACGAGTCACCTGGTCGGCAATATGCACGCACGGGAAACGGCCAGGGTCGTGGCCGCGCGCCCGGACTCTTTGGGTCAGATCCCAATCGGAGCATGCCCTGCAATCGTGGAAGTGCTCCATCCAGGCCTCGTATTCCGGCGTATTCCAGATCTCCGGTGGCAGCGGCAGATCAGAGTACGTCTTATGCCGTGCGCGGTATTCACTGCAGTCCATAGTCCATCCTCGTGTTCGCCTGGCTTCGACAAATTCGGGCTCCGGCGCCCCCGCATATTGCGTTGCACAAAAACAACACTGATAGATTGTCCAATGAAGTTTGATACAGATCAAACTTCGCCCGTAACGCCCTAAGTAATTGTGATAGCGAACTTAATGCAGCCGATCGCAAATCTGCGGCGGCATCACTTCAACGAGGGAAAAAGACACAATGGGTTGGGTGCGACAAACTCTGGCTGCTGTGGGACTTGTAACCGGCCTGGCGATGACCGGCACGGGTCCGGCGAACGCCACTGATCTGTTTCAGGGTCCATCGGCAGAGAATCCGTGGGCCGGGACGCAATGGCTGATCCGTGGACGGGTCATCGGCATGATCCCGGACGAGAATGACGGCCGCCTCGGCGGTGCATCAGCGCCGCTCAGGGTCGATGATGCGGTCATGCCGGAACTGGATTTCACCTATTTCTTCACCGAAAATATTGCCGCCGAACTGATTCTTTCCGCCACCCCGCACGACGTCTCGCTGGGCGGTGTCGGCAAGATCACCGATCTGTGGGTCCTGCCGCCAACCCTGACCCTGCAATACCACCACCCGTTCGGCGCCTTTAAGCCCTATATCGGCGCAGGACTGAACTACACGATCATCCTCGACAGTGACGCAACCGCCGCGATCGGCGGCGTGGACAGCTGGGACGACGCTGTCGGTTTTGCTGCCCAGATCGGTTTCGACTACGCGCTTGACGACCGCTGGAGCTTCAATGTCGACGTGAAGAAGATCTGGCTCAACCTTGACGCCAAGGTCACGGCGGCCGGAACGCGTGCCAGCGTCGATCTGGACCCGTGGGTGATCGGCGCGGGCATCGGCTACCGCTTTTAAAGGCGCGACTCCCGGCGCGTCTACATAACCGGCGTGGGCTTCCGTCTCGCGCCGGTTATGGCATTTCCAGCGATTGCGCCGAGCAAGATGGCCCCTCCCAGAAGCGTCAGAGGCGCCACCTTTTCTCCAAGGAAGATCCAGACCCAGAGCGAGCCGAGAACCACCTCGGTCATCGAAAGCAGCGCCAGCTCGGCGGCGGGAACCGCCTTCGAGCCGAAGGTATAGAGCGTCAATCCAAGGCCGAGCTGAAAGAACCCCAGGAACAGGGCGATCGCCAGGTCGTGTGCGGACACGGCGAGCGAAAAACCAGCGGCGAAACTCATTACTGCAGAGACGATAATTGCAAAGACGCCGGCCAGAAACACAGCCGGGAGCATATCCTCAAGCTTGCGCCAGCGCAGCGCCACCGTGAATACCGCGAAGCCGAGCGCGGAGAAAATTGCGGCCGAGTTGCCGATCAGATGACCGAGCGCTATGCCCTCCGCGACCATGACCACTATGCCAAGCGTGGCCACGGCCATGGCGATCCACGTGGCGGGTCGTACCGATTCACCGAGGATCACCCAGCCTAGTAGAGCGGCAAAGAACGGTGCCGACGCGAACAGGAAAAGAGCATTGGCGACGGTTGTGGTCTGGATCGCATAAATTCCACCGGAGAACGCGGCGACGAGCGCCAGTCCCCCGATTACACCGGCAAGGCCGGCCCGGCGGATGACAGCCACCGGCGTACCCTTGGAGCGCACCGCCATCAGGACGAACAGAAGCGGCGCCAGGGCGCAAGAGCGGTAGAACAGAATCTGCCAGACGTTCGCCGACTCCATGAGGCGGACACCCAGCCCCATGATCGACCAGCACACTCCGGCCAGCAGCACGAGCACAACGCCGCGCCGGTAGGTTAGCGCAGGCGCTTGCAGTCCCGGTTGCAGGGCTTCGGCCATATCCAAACTCCATCCGCGCATTCGCGGTTAGTAACCGACCGAATTGAAGACCTGTTTCGGGACGACAGGCAACCGGAATCGTGCGGTCGCTCAGATCAGAGCGAGAACCAGAAGGACAACCAGAAACACCAGCAGCAGGTTGACGTAGATGTTTTGGTCGAACGGCCAGCGGCGCTGCAGGTTGTCGAGGGAACGTCTGGCTTTCTGCTCTTCCTCATGGAGATGGTCTTCGCGCTTCATCGCGCACCTCCCCGGCGGATGCCGTCTTGTTCGCCAATATCGATACTCTATCATGATTGGAAACCCATTCGGTCTCCGTCCGCTCCGGGACCGTTCAGGCAAAGGAACAGATGCAATGGCCGCCGATTCAACTGTCTGCGAGTTTGGCTGGAAAGCCCAGCCGTTTTCACTTCCTGATACGGGAGGCACAATTCACGACATGCAGGGCACGATGGGAGCAAACGGACTGCTCATCGCCTTCATCTGCAATCACTGCCCGTACGTCAAAGCCGTCATCGACCGGCTGGTCGAAGACGCGAAGGCCCTACAGTCCGAAGGGGTCGGCGTGCTTGCCGTGATGTCGAACGACTACGTGAAGTACCCGGACGACAGCCCTGAGAAAATGAAGGCGTTCGCGTCCGAGCACGGTTTCACGTTTCCCTATCTGCTCGACGAGGATCAGAGCGTGGCGCGGGCCTACGATGCGGTCTGCACACCGGATTTCTTCGGCTTCAACCGTGACGGCGAACTGCAGTATCGGGGCCGTATCGACGATGCCAGAATGGGCGATGCGTCCGACCGTACGCCGGAACTGCTCAATGCCATGCGCCAGATCGCTGAAACCGGCCGCGGACCGGAACAGCAGACCCCGTCGATGGGCTGCTCGATCAAGTGGCGCTAAGCCGCAGGAATCACGGCCGCCTTACGACGACGTTTTTCCGTCGTCATCCAGATGCTCCGGCAGCAGCCGGTTGAGCACGACCGCCAGGATTGCGGCGGGCAGCAGGCCTGACTGCAGCAGCATCTTGAGCGTCGCCGGAACGTGCTGGAGCGCCTGCGGCACCGCTTGCAGGCCCAGGCCGATGGCAAGCGAAACGGCGATGATGATCATGTTGCGGCGGTTCATGTCGACGTCACTCAGGAGTCTCAGGCCGGCAGCCGCGACCATACCGAACATGACGATGACACCGCCGCCCAATACCGCTGAGGGCATGGCGGCGACTGTCGCGCCCACCTTGGGCACCAGGCCCGCGACAATCAGGAAGATCGCGCCATAGGTCACAACGTGACGGCTCATGACGCCGGTCATGGCGACAAGCCCCACATTCTGGCTGAAGGACGTATTGGGCAGACCGCCGAAGAAGCCGGCAATCGCGGTGCCGACACCGTCCGCCATGGTGCCGCCGGCAATTTCCTTGTCCGTGGCTTCGCGGCCGGCGCCGCCCTTTGTGATACCGGAGATATCGCCGACCGTCTCGATCGCACTGACAACCGCCATCAGGCACATACCGATCACGGCGGCGGCGTTGATTTCGAAACCGAACTTCAGCGGTTGCGGAATGGCAAACCAGGCGGCCTGGCCGACGCGGCCGAAATCGACCATGCCCATCGGGATGGCCACGAGATATCCGACAAAAAGACCGATGAGCACCGCTGCCGCGGCCATCATGCCGCGGGCAAAAAACTTCAGCGCCAGGGTGACGACAATGACGATCAGCGCCAGCGCCCAGTGATGCGCGGCGCCGAACTCGGGCTTGCCCAGAAGCGGCACACCGCCCGCTGCATACTTGATGCCGACAGGGATGAGCGCCAGACCGATTGAAAGCACGACAATGCCGGTCACCAGCGGCGGCAGCCAATGCCGGATCCGACCGACAATCGTGCCGAGGAAGAAGTGAAAGACACCGCCAAGGACGGCTGCGCCGAGCACCGCGCCTATGCCTGCGGACGCGGCGACCGGGATCATGACCGGAATGAAGGCGAAGCTGGTGCCCTGGACGATCGGCAGCCGGGCACCGACTGGGCCAATGCCGACGGTCTGGATCAGGGTTGCTACGCCGGCAAAGACCATCGCAGCCTGGATCAGGAAGACGAGATCGCCACCGGCGAGACCCGCCGCGCCTGCGACAATGAAAGGCGGCGTGACATTGCTTGCGAACATGGCGAGCACGTGCTGGATGCCCAGAGGTATCGCCTGAGCCAGAGGCGGGCTGTAATCCGGATCCCGCAATTGCTCGGGCGTTCCGATTGCACTCGTGACTGTCTGTGTGTCTGCCATCCCGCTTCCCCCGAAGTTCAAGGCCTCGACGCCTGCCCTCCCCGACGGCGCCGGCTGTCACTCTCCACCGGTTATGCAATTCCCGGTTTTCGGACTGGGCTCAGATTACCACGAAATCTCGCCGGCTAGCATGGTCTCCACGATTCCGATCCGCTAAGGCTCCGTTTCCTCCGGCCGCGCCAGAAACAGGAATTCCGGCCGGACGCCCAAGGCAGACATGATGCAGGCCAGCATCTGGCGGGGGATCCGGAACGTCGGCCATGTCGTCGCGTAAGTCTCGACGGCCTCGTCATAGGTTCGCCAGCGGCGCGACGTGTCGACCACGCCGGTGTCTTCGTTCTCGGCAAGATCGGACACGCTGCGCGTCAGCCGCGCCATGGAGGTAGTGGGGAGCCTCAGATCGCCCGCCATCCTGACGCGGGACAGGACGGCCGTTTCGGCCAGCCGCTTCAGTCCATGCTCGAACTGGCTGCCGGGCCCGATCACCGTCGGCACGCGGGCCACCAGGGGATTGCGGAAGCCGACGGTCCGGCGCAGGAAAGCGGCTTCGTAGCGCATCTGCATCTCGACAAATCCGCCATTCCGCAGCCATTTCGGTATCCGGTCGAGATTACGGCCTCCCAATCCTGCGACCGCACAGCTGATCAGGATTGGCCGGACCGGCGCGTAAGCGCGCTCGCCCAGAACCTCGAGCATGAAGTCAAGTGGCACGATACGTGTCTCCAGAGCCGCATCGAATTCCTTCTTGGTGCGCAACGTGGTCACTGGATTGCCGTGAGCGAAGATGGCTGTCACTGTGTCTTCTTCGCCAAGACCGCTCAGGCCGGCCTCGACCTTCTCCCGTCCGCCCGCAATCAGTTCACGGGCGGAGAGGACAATGACGTCATGATCCTGCGACAGCGAGGCAGCAAGTGCCTGGCCGACGGATCCCGTACCGCAAATGACGATCCGGCCGGACATTGTGTCAGGCGATCTTCCGGACACGCAGCGTCAAGCCGCCCTTTGGCACTGCAGAAACCCGGTTTCGCTCGACGTCGCGGTATGTCCGGCGTGTCGGTTCGAAATCGAATTTCAGTAACAAGAGCGCAACCATGATACGGGCCTCCTCGATTGCAATCGCCCTGCCCGGGCAATGCTTGCGTCCGCCCCCAAATGTCATGAGCCTCTTTGCCGCGCCGTCTTCCAGGAACCTCTTTGGCCTGAAGATCTCCGGATCATCGCCGAATTCGACCATGTGAACGGTCTCGATCGAAAGCACCACGAAGTCGCCTGCCTCAATCCGGGCGCTGGCCAGTTCGTAGGCCGTTTCCGCTTCCCGGATCACGAACGGGATCGGTGGGTGCAGCCGGAACGTCTCGTTGACCGTCGCCGCAAGAAGCGTCCTGTCATTAGCCATGTATTCGAGGAATTCATCGTCCGAACCGAGATGCTGCATTACCTCCCGACGGAGCTCGGTCTGAGCGTCCCTGTCGTAGCAGAGCTCCAGCAGGCACCAGGCAATGGCGGCGCCCGTCGTCTCGAACCCGGCGATGTAGAGTGTGAGGTAATTGTCGACGAGCTTCCGCGTGTCCATGTCGCTCCACGCCCAGCGGAACTGCTTGGGGCCAGCCGCCTCTTCCGTTCGCTCCTGAATATGATCAAGGATGAAGCGGCGCAGCATCGCGCGTTTCTTGCGCACCTCGAGCGCGCTGCCGAACCGTCTGAAGTAATGCTGTATCTGGGGAAAGAGCAACTTGCCGCCGCTGGCAAGGCTGCTTGCCTCGACGGCAGCATCGACAATCTGCCTGCTTAGCGCTGTACCCTGCTCGCCGAATACGCTGCGCAGAATGAAGGACGCGGAAATGGCCTGGATCGAGTCGAGGATCGGGTATTCGCCTTCGCGGATGATCTCGTCGATCGAATAGTCGAAGAAGCTGACCTCGTCTTCCTCGAAGCTGAGATACTTCTTTATCTTTCGCAGGATCGCCCGGCGTGTCTCGATATGCTCTTCATCATCGAGAACGAAGACCGACTCTTCGCCCAGATACGGCTTGAGAAAAGCGTAACCGCTGCCCGCGTCCATGACCTCGCCGGACTCGCGGAAAACCTGGCGGCAGAGATCGAGGTCGCCAACGAAGTGAAGCTTCCGCGGGCGGAATCTGAATTTCCGCAGGGCGTCTGGACCGGAATAATCCGGCAACAGCATGACCAACGACGAAACGTCATCGCGCGCGAGCCGTTGCGCAATCAGAGCGCGCTGGTTGACGGATGCCCAGCGGATACTATTTCCCGCCGAGACGAGATAGCTCCATGTCGAGTGCACGACGCTCATCGTGTAGTCCCGCATCCACCTGAATCGTCGCCCCCGTGCGCCGGATCCTGGATGTCGATGCCTGAATGGGCATCGCCGAGCGTGGCGGCAGCATATCAGGTCGATTTTGCAGAGGATACTGCGCGAACTCCGCTTTGCAGATCAGCGTGTTACATAAGCAACATGACCTCAGTCCTTAACCAACCGCGACCCCAAACTGGCGCCCGAAGTGCGCTTGGCTGTATAGTCGCGTCAATGAATCAATCCCCCTCTGACCGAATGCAGGAACGGTTATGAAAAAGCTTCTTTATGTGTTCCTCGGGCTCGTCGTACTGATTGTTGCAGCCGTCGTGGCCGTGCCGCTGTTCATCTCCGCCGATACGATCACAAATCAGCTTGTCGCCACGGTGAAGGAAAAGACCGGGCGCGACCTCTCCTTCGGTGCGGCACCGAAACTCTCGGTATTCCCGAACATCGCCCTCGAAGCCCAGAACGTGGCGCTGTCGAACCCGGGCGGCCAGGCTACCGGCTCGCTTGTCTCCATGGGAGAACTCAAGGTCGATCTGGCACTGATGCCGCTCCTGAGCGGCCAGGTTGATATCAAGCAGTTTGTTCTGGTCAAGCCGGTGCTGGCACTGCAGGTGGATGGCGAGGGCGTTGCCAACTGGCAGTTCGATCAGGGAGCTGCATCAGATGGGGCGTCAACCAGTTCAGGAGGAGACTCCGGTTCGCCGGTCAGCGTTTCCGACATCCGGCTCGGCAAGATCGAGGTTGTCGAGGGAGTGATCAGCTACGAGGACGCCCGCACCGGTGAGAAGAACACCGTGTCGGATATCAACGTTGCCCTCGCTCTGCCAGACCTGACCAGCCCCTTCGACGCCAAGGGATCCGCCGTGTGGAACGGCGAAAAGATGGATCTCACGATCAAGCTCGGTTCGCTGAAGGCCCTTATGGACGGTCAGTCGACTAACCTGGAGACAGCCGTCACCTCCAAGCATCTCACCATGGGCTTCAATGGAACGATCGCGTCCACGGGCGGCTTCGGGATGACTGGCGCCATCGACGCCAAGTCACCTTCCGTCCGTGAACTCGCAGCATGGACCGGCAATACCCTGACACCGGGCAACGGCCTTGGCGCCTTTTCCGTCGGCGCCAAGATGAATATGGTCGAGGACACGCTGACGCTCTCCGACGCCAAACTGCAGCTCGACGGCATGAACGCACAGGGCAGTGCCGTGGTGGCACTTGGCGGGGCACGTCCTTCCGTCCGCGGAAATCTCGGCGTCGACCGCATCGACGTGAACCAGTATCTGGGCGGCAAGGGTCAGGGCGGAGGCCAGGGCTCGGGCGGCTCGGTTGCTTCCGGCTGGAGCGACGCCAAGTTCGATTTCACGGGACTGAGCGCAATCGACGCCAATCTGAAGCTCGCCGCCTCCCAGATCCTCTATCGTGATCTCAAGATCGGCAAGAGCGCGCTGGACGTCACCATCGTCGATGGAAAGCTGACAGCGAAACTCACCGAGCTTGCGCTCTATAGCGGCCAGGCTAAGGGCACAGTCGTGCTCGACGGCGGCAAACAGGTGCCCGCGCTGCAGGCAGCATTCAACGTGGCCGGTGTCGACGGGCGATCGCTCCTTGCGGACGCCATGAAGATGAAGTGGCTCGAGGGCAAGGGCAAGCTTTCGGTCAGCGTGGCAGCTGCTGGTGCCAGCCAGCGCCAGATGGTCTCCTCGCTCGGCGGCAAGGCCAGCTTTCTGTTTTCCGACGGTGCCATCCGCGGCGTGAATATCCCCGGCATGCTGCGTTCGCTGGGGCAGAATCCGCTTTCCGGCTGGGGGACGTCTCAGGCACAGAAGACCGACTTCAGCTCGTTTTCGGCCTCCTATTCCATCTCCAAGGGTGTCGCGACCAACCGGGACCTTAAACTGCTCGGGCCCCTGGTCCGCGTGACGGGCGGCGGCACGATCAACATGCCGAAGCAGTCGCTCGGGTACCGCGTGAAACCCAAACTGGTGGGCTCGCTTCAGGGCCAGGGCGGTCTTCTCGACATATCCGGCCTCGGCATCGATGTCATTATCTCCGGCCCCTGGTCGAACCCGCAGATCTATCCCGACATCAAGGGCATCCTCGATAACCCGGAGGCCGCCTACAACGCCATCAAGGGTGTCGGCAAGGTGATCGAGTCGGGCAAGCCGAAGGATATCCTCAAAGGCATCATCAAGGCGCCCGGCGAAGCCGTGGAAGACGGTGGAGAGAAGGTCAAGGATCCGATCGGCGGCGTGCTGAAGAAGCTGTTCTGAGCAGGTTCGACACGTCACACCGAGCACTGCATCGGAAACTGCGAATCAGCGCGGAATTGCGGTAAACTGCGCCGAATCATGCTTCCGCCCGGGCAAGAGATTGGGCGGAGCGGCGGGCAACGTGCAGATGATTTACCGGTTCTCGATAACCGTGCTCAAGATCCTGTTCGCGTCTCTGGTGGTGGGTTTCGCCCTGTCGACACTCAACATCACCGCTGAGCAGGTCATGACCGAAGTCGGCCTTTCGCCGGAAAGGGCGCTGGCATGGACTCAGCGCGCCATAGCATGGGCAGCGCCGCATCTGCTGCTCGGCTCGATGGTGATCATTCCGCTGTGGATCATTGTCTCTCTGTTCCGGCCCAGGAACTAACGCAAACGGTCGGCGGACCTTGCGCCGCGTTGGACATTTCTCCTGACGCCTTTATCTTCATCAAAGACACAATCAGCGTTCGATCAGCGAAAGACGGAAAGACATGATCCGCGTACAACAGGAGCCTTTTGACAGCGCGGCCGAAGTGAAGGCGCTGACCCGAGGCAATACCGCGATCGGCGGCATTGTGACTTTCGTCGGTACCGTGCGGGAGATCTCCGGTGACAAGGCCATCGATGCGATGACGCTGGAGCATTATCCCGGAATGACCGAGGCGGCCCTCGCCGAGATCGAAGCCGAAGCGCTTTCCCGGTGGCCGCTCGAGGCCTCCCTGATCATCCACCGGTACGGCCGGATGGAGCCGGGCGAGGAGATCGTGCTGGTCGCAGCGGCGTCCGCGCACCGTCAGGCCGCGTTCGAGGCCTGCGCATTCCTGATCGACTGGCTGAAGACAAAGGCCCCGTTCTGGAAACTCGAATCGGGCGCAGGCGAAGAGGCCTGGGTCGACGCGCGTGAAGACGACGACATCGCCGCCGCCCGGTGGTCGAGCGACGCCGCACAGTAGCGCACGGATCATTCGCAACGTGCGGCAGATCAGAGACTGGCTGGCTTTCCTTGTGCTCGCCGGCATTCTGATCACCGTCATCGCCTATCTGCCGCAGGAGACTGTAGAAGGCCGGGTGAAGGTGATCGACGGCGATTCCCTGGAGATCGACGGCAGAGAGATCCGTCTGCATGGCATAGATGCGCCCGAAGCGCGCCAGATCTGCCAAGACAAATCCGGGAAACCCTGGCGCTGCGGACGTGCCGCAACGCACGAGCTCCGAAAGCTGATCGGTGGTGGTCAGGTGACATGCACCGGGGATGAAGTAGACCGCTACGACCGCCTGATTGCGCAGTGCAGCCTTGGCGACATCGATCTCAACAGTGCCCTGGTCGAACGGGGGCTGGCCATCGCATACAGCGATCATACGTCACGTTACGCCGACGTCGAGGCGGCGGCGCGCGAGTTGCGGCGGGGCATTTGGGCGGGACGTTTCGACCGTCCGAGGGTCTGGCGCGAACGTCATGGAAGACAAAGGCGTTGAGCCGCTTACGCCGGCAGATAATGATCGGGGCTACTTGGTCAAGGCAACATAAACCCCGTCCCAGTCGTCACTTGGGGGATTCGCGCGGTATTCGCTGATGCGGGTTTCATAGAGATCGTAGAGTTCCTTGAATTCGGCACCAGACGCCAGGCGGCACTTCGCCAGTTCCGACGATGCCGCCTCCCATTTCTTACTGCGATAAGCCGTCAGCATTGCGTAGTGGCTATCGCGCAGGGAGATGAATGACGGGCTGTCCGCCCGCTCCCTGTCGCCTGCGAGAGCGAAGATGCGGATCGCTTCCGTTTTGCCCTTCACGTTGATGAGGTCGAGTTCGAGGCAGGCAAATCCATCGACGTTCTCCGCGGTCGACTCGGCGAGCACCGCAGTCACGCCGTATGTCTTGCTCTGGCCTTCAAGCCGCGACGCAATGTTCACGTTGTCGCCAATGACCGAATAGTCGAAGCGCTGGTCGGATCCCATGTTGCCGACGCAGCATTCGCCCGTGCTGATGCCGATTCCGATATTGATCGGCTGATAGGTCCGTCCCTCGCTTTCAGCTTCCTTGCGCAGTTCCCCGTTCAGTTCGTCCAGGGCCTGCATCATCCGGGATGCCGCCCGGCAGGCATTGTCGTCATGGTCGGCGTCGTCGATCGGCGCGTTCCAGAACGCCATGATGCAATCGCCCATATACTTGTCGATGGTGCCCCGTTCCTGGAGGATGATGTCCGTCATCGGTGTCAGGAAGCGGTTCACGAAACGGGTCAGGTCCTGCGCATCAAGCCCCTCGGAAATCGTCGTGAATCCGCGGATATCGCAGAACATGACCGTCATGTCGCGCATTTCACCGCCGAGCACGAGTCCGGAGGGATCGTCGGCCAGCCGGGAAACCAGTTCCGGCGACATGTAACGGCTGAACGCCGTCTTGACGCGGCGGCGCTCTCCTTCGGTCTGCAGATAGACCGCAAGCGTGCCGAACATGTAGATTCCGATAGCCACCGCCGAGGGATAGAATGGATCGAGCAGCAGGCCCTTCTGCAGGAACAATTGCCAGGACACCAAGACCACGGCGCCGATCGCGGTCACGCCCAGCATGCCGCTCCATTCCGCGCCGACCATCAGAATGAGGGCGGCCAGAAGAAAACCGACAACGAGCATGAAACCGAGTTCAAGGCCCAAGGCATAGTCCGGCCTCAAGAGCGTAATGCCGGCCAGGATCTGTTCGATCGCCTGGGCGTGGACTTCGACGCCCGGAACCGACGGATCGAGCGGTGTCGTGCGCAAATCGAAAAGCCCCGCGGCGCTCGTGCCGATCAGGAGAATCTTGCCCTCGATCTCACCCGGCTCAAGCCTGTTTTCAAGCACACGCCAGGCCGGCACAAACCTTCTCCGGTCGGTCGGTGTGAACCGGATGAGATACTGACCCTCCGCATCGGTCCTGACCACACCTGCACCGATTTTCATGGAGACCAGTCCGGTACTCACGCCGTAGGCCTGCTCGCCGCTGGCGTTGGACGACTTCACAACATAAGTGCTCGCGCCCTGAGCGACCCGGAGCGCCTCGGCAGACAGAGAAGGCACGAGTTTGTCGCGCGACTGGAACAGCATGGGAATGCGGCGAATGATCTGATCGCTGTCAGGCGTCCAGTTGAGGGCGCCGATGCCCTTCGCAGCCGTTTCGAACTTCGTCAGGTTCCTGAGCGAGCCGCCGTAATGCGGAACGAACTGCTTCGGATCATCGCCGGCGAAGGCAAAGGCGGCCTTTTCCTCCGGCAGTGTCGTCTTCGCATTGTCATTCAGCACGACACCGAGCACGACCGGGACCGTCGACAGCGAGTTGGCCATAATGTCGTCAAACGCCGGCAGCGCCTCCGCCATGCGGCGGATCTCGCGGGCCTCGGGCACAGGCGGCAGAAAGCTCAAAGAGTTTTCCGGCGACGAACGATCCGGTTCCGAGAACACGATGTCGAATGCAATCGTGACAGCGCCGGCATCCCGAAGATTGTCGACAAGCTTGGCGATGACCGTCCGTGGCCAGGGCCACTGTCCCGTCTTCCTTATCGACTCGTCGTCAATGTCGATAATCCGGACCGGGCTCTGCGGGTCGTACTCGCGGGGAGAGAATTGCTGATAGGCGTCAAAGACAAGCGCCCGCAACTGCGCGACCGGCGCCGGATCAATGATCCGGACAATGCAGGCAAAGACCAGTATTGCGCCGATACCGGCATAGTAGGCGAACCGTACCGTCATGGCGCAAGATTAGTCCAGTGCATCGCTCTTCCGATAGGCTGATCTGAATCCCGGTCTTTGCGTTGCCAACTACGGGATGGGCGTGTTCGGAGACTGACCGCCGCCGACGGAACCGCCCGGATTGGCACCGAATCCGCGCTCGTCGATGATCTCGCGCTGATGCGGCGGCGCAAATTCCGAGCCGAATTCACTGCTGAACAGGGGGAACGGCACGCCATTGGCGACATTCCAGCGCCTCCGGGTACCAAGAGTGGGTCCGCTTGTCGACCCGTCGCGCCGGACAGCAACAACCTGGCCCGGGCGGGTCATGGTCAGACACCCGCGCCGCCGGTACGGACAGACATCGACAATGCCGCGAACATGGACCACCACCAGATTTCCAAGCCGATCAATGAACCAGTCGAAGATCGTGCCGCGCACGCCGATTGCCGCGACCGGCGTACGGATGCGATAGGTCCGGGACTTTGCTACCCCGGACACGAACCTGAAGGCACCGCGCGTGGAATTGAGGACGATCTTTCCGGATCGGCTGCTCGGGTTGTAGACGTATCGATCAAGTTTCACCCGTGACTTCGGCCCGACGGTAAGAGCGGTCTGGTCGCGGAAAAGCAGTTGTGCGGTGCTTCTGGACCGCGTGCGGACGACTTCATTCTGTACGACGCCGTCGCCTGCGCGCATCCTTTTCGTTTTTCCGGCGATCGTGCCGGTAACGCTGTTGGAAATGGCAGAAGCAACGCCGATCCGCGGCGCAGCATATGCAGCATCAGTGGCCACCGGGGCGATCAGCACCCCGGCAAGCAGGACAGCGGCACGCACCATCAGAATCTCCTGGTTGTCCGGACGCCTATTACGTGGTTCTCGAAATCTTCCGAGTTATCGTTCGAGAAGTTCTTCTCGAAGCGATATTCCAGCTTGATGCTGCTATTGTTGCCAAGAATTCCTTTAAATATGATTTGCGCGCCCGGAGCTATGAAGACGTCGTTCCGGTCCTTCCCGCCGCCAAGAATCGGCTGGTCGTATTCCCTGTAATAGCCATTGAAATTCACGCCGAACAGGACGTCCTGGATGACCGGGAAGTAGTAAGCGGCATATGCGCCGCCCTGATAATATTCGCCGGGGAACAGGCGTGGCGGAACGGTACCGACGCCGCCACTGGCACCATTGGCCTCGCTGTAGCGAAGCCGGGGATAGAGAACGAAAACGTCCTCTGATGTGATCACGTTTTTCCGGGTGACGCGGCCGACAATGTCGACGACCAGGCCTTCAGCATCCGAGAAGCGCTTGTCGATTTCCTTGTAGGCAACCCGGATGTCGAGCTTGTCCAGCGCACCGTCCAGGATTCCCTTGATCCCGAGCTTGAATGCCGCCTCATAGAAGAAGTCCCGCCCGTCGAGCAGCGCGTATGCACCGCCGACAGCGGTGTGCACCTGCAACGTATTGCCGAGATGGAATACCGGCCCGGTAACCGCATCGACATACAGGAAATCAAGCGAGGAGACATCGACATGCAGGTCGCCCAGCGCGCCGGCTTCCGTCCGCCAGCGCCCGATCCGGGTCTTGCGCTCGTCTTCCACACGGATCTTGGCGAGAGCCGTGAAATCGTCGGGACGCGAACGAGATTTCGGCAGTTGCCTGGGATTCGTCTCGTAGCGGCCGCCCAGCGTAAACGACCACACGGTGGAGTCCGGCTCCAGTTCCCTGCGGATCCTATAATACCCCGCTTTTGCCTCACTGTTGTCGGGATCCTGCAGGAGAATCCGCTCGTAGGTCGCTAGGGCCTTGCGGATCTCGCCCTTCTCCTCCGCCAGCTTCGCATAGCGCAGGTTAAGGTCGACATCGGTGGGATTGATCAGGATGCGAACGAATAGCGCATCGAGAGTTTCCTCCGCGGCACGAGCGTTATCCCCGGCGAAAGCCGGCAAAATCGCTACCGCTGCTGCGATCAAGGCTGTCCTGATCGCGCGGGAAATGCAGCTCATAAAATTCGCGCTCCTAGCACCGAATCTTTCGCTCCTGCCAGACCGCGAAAATACCGCTGCGTGTTGACGCAAACAACGCGCAAATGCCGTTGACGCAACGGTTTTTCCGTCAGATTGGTAAAAATGTTACACACGTCTTTCTGGCTCAAAACTTGTCCCGGTTGATGCAGATCGCATGTTCAACATCGATCGATTGTTGTTCCAGCACTCGTTCCGTTGCCGGATTTCCGTAATTTGCACCCAGTTTCGTCGCACCGCTAATCGGTCACGGACAATATCGTGATCGGCGGCGGCGGTGGCGGCGGTGACGGCGGCGGCTCCAGCTCCGTATTGTCGATTGCATCGTTCAGATCGGACTGATTCACCACTGTCGGCGTTTCGGTCTGGTCGTTTTCGAATCGGCGGCCGAAGAGCGGAAACGGAATGCCTTGCGCAACGTCCAAAAGCTGCCCGACCCACGTGGACGGTCCTTCAACCGAACCGTCCGCCCTGATGATCACGAACTGCCCCGGCGTATCGAGCGTAATGGTCTGACCGCTATTGGTGTTGGCGACGACACCGCCCTCGACAAGCATCAACAGAAGATCACCGGCAGCCG
Organism: Hyphomicrobiales bacterium; assembly: GCA_965198845.1. Classification (GTDB taxonomy): domain Bacteria; phylum Pseudomonadota; class Alphaproteobacteria; order Rhizobiales; family JAJFHC01; genus CBDAQD01. Next base: position 896,944 of record CBDAQD010000002.1, on the reverse strand, counting down.
TGATGAACCAGTCGAATATGGTTCCGCGCACACCGATCGTCGCAACGGGCGTCCGGATCTTGTAGGACGTCGACTTTGCCGACCCGGAGACGAACCGGAATGCCCCTTTAGTGGCATTCAGTACGATGTCGCCTGACTTTTTCGTGGGGTCGTAAACGAACTTGTCGAGAACAATCTGGGACCTGGGTCCGACGGTGAGCGCCGTCTCGTCCATGAACAGCAACTGCGCCGTGCTCTTCACCGCCGTACGTACGACCTGATCCTGGAACACGCCGTCACCGACCTTGATCGGCTTCGGACTGGTCCCGATCAGACCCGTCACGTCATTCTGAATGCCGGCAGCAACGCCAATGCGTGCTTCGGCATAAACCATTGTCGGCACCATGACCGAAAAACTGATCACGACCGCAGCCGAACTCAGCATGGCCGGTTTCAACCGATACTTCATCACCTTACACTCCGGCGATCCGGCCCCCCGCATCGAACGCAGTTGATTACAGTACTCTTCCCCGTTTTTTGCAACTCAGCCAAAGATTTATCGTGCGCATTTGGCGTCAGACCGTGACAAAAACGCACCGAAAATCCGTTTAAGCTCAATCAGGACTTGCAAATACCACGCACAACAACGTATGCGTGCCGTCACGCGGGATGATTTTCAATCCTGCTTCGGGGCAACCGACATCCGCAATCGACGGCCATGGCCTGTCTCAAGTGATGCGGCTACGGAATCGTGATTCCTATGGGCGGCGGGGAGGAATGCGTATCCGGCGTTTCGAGTTCCGTATTGTCGATCGCATCGTTCAGTTCCGACGGATCGATAAACGTCGGCGTTTCTGTCTGATCGTTTTCGAAACGTTTGCCGAAAAGCGGGAACGGGACGCCGAGGGCCACATCCAAGAGCCGGCCAGTCCATGTGGACGGTCCCTGCACGGATCCGTCGGCCTTGATGATGACGAACTGTCCCGGCTTCGTCAGTTCGACGCTTTGCCCGTCCTTGAGGTTCGCAATGACGCCGCCTTCGACGAGGATCAGCAGCAAATCGCCAGCCGCATTGATGAACCAGTCGAAGATCGTGCCGCGCACGCCGATCGAAGCGACCGGTGTATTGATCTTGTACGACGAAGACTTTGCGGAACCCGAGACGAAGCGAAACGCCCCGCGGGTCGCGTTCATGACAATCTGGCCGGTTTTCGTCGATGGGTTGTAGACGAACTTGTCGAGGACAATGTTCGAATTCGGCCCCACAGTCAGCGCAGTCTCATCCTGAAACAGGAGTTGCGCGGTGCTCTTGGCGCCGGTGTTGACCACCTGGTCCTGGAAAACGCCATCGCCTACGTTCAGACGAACGGTCCGTCCGGAAATCGCCCCGGTGACGTTGTTCTGGACACCCGAAGCGACGCCAATTCGCGTCGCGGCATAGCTCACTCTGGACACGACTGCAGACAGTGCAATCGTCGCAGCAACAAAGCAGATGCCTGCGGCCTTAAGTGGGGAACCCATGGGTCTTAGTCTCCGGCTACGATGCCTCTGGCCGAATCAACTGACTCAACTTATCGCCCAGCCCTGCCCACAACAACGCGATAATCCATTGCGACGCATTTTCGCAACAACGGCTGGCATAAATGGTACACATCCGGGCCAGCATGCCGGCCCGGCTACTGCCCTCACTTAGGAGATCGATTCCGGATTTCAAACAATCTTGGGCCGATCCTGCGCGCCCAGACGTTGGAAAATCGCCCGAGACGCCCGGAATACTCACCAATAATATGGTTAACCTCGGCGGCGCTCAGTTTGGGAAACTGATGCTCGCGCCACTCTGCATTGGCCGGACTTTCGCTGCGCCAGGAGTTAATGAAACGTTTCACCTTTCTCATGGTCACACGGCTTTGCTGCCACAAGCGAACCGACTTCGGTGGCGCTTCCGGTGGGTCCTTGTGTGCGAGTTCAAGAAGAAATTCGGCAATCCTGTCGCTGGCCAGCACGCCGGTCATCGAACTCACATGGCGTGCAATCAGATCCCGCGACGTGCCGCCATTGCTGGCGGGCGGAAGACCTCCCGCAAGCGCCGGCGCAATCAGCATAGGCAAATCCTCTTTCACCCGAGCCGAGTAACTGATGAGGTTCGGCAGATCGTCGTCGCACGGGTGGCCGCCCGGAAACCGCAGCGCAACCGCCGGGATATCCAGCAAAAACGCTTCCAGCGCTGTCGTGCACGACGAGTGCACGACGCAGGCGGAGGCAATGATCCAAGGTAGTACGCCGCCCTCGTAAACGACCTTGACGTTGGGCATGCCGCGTGCCGCCTCGTGCCACGCCGCATGGTTCTCGGCCGGATGCGGACGGACAATGATCGTAGTGTCAGGGAAACTGCGCGCGAGAAACTCGGGCACGTCGAGCATCCGCTTGAACATCTCCAACTTCCACTCGCCCACCTCCGGAATGAAACCAATGCGGTCATTTCGGCGCAGTTTGCTCGGATCGAGATGTTCCGGAAACCGTGTCTGGCTAGGAATCAGATTATTGGTCGAGCCAAAATTGCTGTTGAGCAGAATGAATCGGCCATAGCGTTTTCTGATCTCGTTCGCTTCGGGAGCAAGAAGACTCCTGAATTCCTTCCGCAGCAGGTCCGTTCGGGGGTTCCCGAGAATGGTGATCGGCACATTGTGGCGCCCTGCAACCTGCGACCAGACCTCTGCGTTGTCTTCACCCCACGCGATGAGATGCGAAATGAGCGGCACGGTCTCCTCGCCGACACGGCGGGCCAGATAATGCTCCTTGGTGTAGTAGCAGACCGCTTCTTCATCCCATGCGACGATTTCATGGCCGAAGTTGCGATTGGCGACGAGATGCCGGCGACTCTGTTTCGTCAACCCCTTCGCAACATAGATTGACGGTGGAAATCGTCCCGCCATGAGATCCATTTCGGTCCGCTGGCCGAGAAAGCAGGTCAGGCCGCGTTCAGCAACGCAACACGCAAGCAACAGTTTTGCGTCAAATTCCCGGACGCGGATCTCCGCCGGCAGAAGTATCGGCCGATGGGATACCGCAGACCCTTCCTGATCGTTCATTCTTGCCCCAGCACCTGGCGGAAATTCACGAATACCGCCGTCCGGTTCATCTGTTCCCCTGCCCTCGAAGGCCATCACCCTTACCACTTCAGGACGGGAGGTCAAACGCTTTGGAAGCGGCTGAATGCCCCGGGAACCCGGTGGATTTCCAATTGTCCTGGTATCAAGCCAGCACGGCGCGGGCGGCAACGAACGAATCGATCGCCGCATCGTCATATCCGGCCTCTTTCAGGACCTCGCGCGTATGCTGGCCGAGCAGCGGCGCCCCGGTTACCGGGCCGCCCGGCGTTTCGGAAAATCTGATCGGATGGCCAATGGTCTTGACCGATCCGGCGACAGGGTGATCAACCGCAGTCACGATTTCTCTTGCGAGTGCCTGAGGGTCTTCGTGCATCTGGGCGATCGAGAGGACCGGTCCCGCCGGCAATCCGACGGCCTCGAACCGTTCGAGCCATTCCGCCACTGTGCGCGACGCAAATCTCTCGTTCAGAACCACCTCGAGCTCGGCACGATTGATCATCCGATCCGCGTTTGTCGAGAAACGCGGATCGTCACCGAGTTCAAGCGCATCCATGGCATCAAGCAACCTCTCCCAGTTGGCCTGATTGGCCGCGCCCACATTGATGTACCCGTCGGACGCCTTGAATGCCTGATAGGGCGCGTTGAGTGGGTGGGCCGATCCCAGAGGTTCAGGAGTCTCGCCGGTCGCGAAGCAGATGGCCGACTGCCAATAGGTATGCGTGATGCCGGCTTCAAACAAAGACGTATCGACCTTTTGGCCGTTACCGGTCTTGAGCCGGTTGACGTACGCCGCGACGACGCCCATCGCGGCAATAATTCCAGCCGTAATGTCGCTGATAGGCGCGCCGACCTTGACCGGCGGCCGTCCCGATCCCTCGCCCGTTATGGCCATCAACCCGGACATGCCCTGAGCAACAAGGTCGAAGCCGGCCCGGTCGGCATAGGGACCGGTGCGGCCGAAGCCTGAGACCTCGCAATAGATCAGGCCGGGGTTACTCGACCTCAGTTCCTCGTAGCCGAGTCCAAGCCGCTCCATCGTCCCCTTGCGAAAATTCTCGATGACGACATCGGCATCGCGCAGAAGCCGCTTGAGGATTTCCTTACCTTCCGGTGTCTTCAGATCAACCGCGATGCCGCGTTTGTTGCGATTCATCATCATGAACGCCGCGGACTCGCCTTCGATGTCCGGCGGCGTAAATCGCCGCGTATCATCACCGCCACTGGTTTTTTCAACCTTGATGACGTCAGCGCCCATGTCGGCCAGCATCATCCCGCAGACCGGGCCGGCCATGATATGGGCAAGTTCCAGAACGCGAACGCCACTCAAGGGGCCACGCTGTTCGGCAGGCATTTGTGTTCCCCGTATTGTTTCATTCGGCCAGCCAGACAGTCGCTGTCCGGTCAGCCGATTTCCGCCGGAATTTCCTCGCCGGGCGCGCTGCTTGTCTTTTCGCTTTCGGCGACGGTGTCAGACTTGTAGTCGATCGTCGCCCGACCGTGAGGGAAATCCGTGCAATTATAGCGCGGCAGGGCGTGTGGGCGATCCACCAGGTCGGCTGCGTCGATGTCCCGGGAATCGACGCAGAAGGAGTATTTGATGCCCTGTCGCTCCAGCAACTCTTCGGTCTCGCTGGTAAAAGTGTGGTACGCCCCATACGGATAGCAGAACGTCTCAACAGGACGTCCGAGAATGTCGGCGAGAAATGCGCACGACTCCTCGATCTCCTGGCGCTGGAGTTCAATCGACAGCTTGCTCATGACCAGATGATCAACGCCGTGACTGCCGATCACCGTACCCATGGCATCCATTTCGCGAATCTGTGCGGGCGTCAGATAAAACCGCTCGAACAGGCGCTCCTCTTCCTCGCCGTCCAGCAGGATTTTCATCATCTGGTCGAGCAACGTCTCGCGCCACTCGTATGATACGTAGTAGTTCAGCATTCGCTTGAACCGGACGGTTTCTGCGTCGTTCTCCTGATGTGCATAGGTCTTGTTCCGGAAGGCCTCAACCTGACGGTCCACGAGCATGTCGTCGCGGACGATACTCAAGAGCATTTCCATGCACTTCGCCCCGCCGAAATGCCCCAAGAGTACGTGAACGCGATGCACGTCGAGCAACTTGTTGCGCCGATAGGTACCGGTCGGGATATAGAAGATCCCCCAGAGGCCACGCTCCTTCAGAACCGGCAGTACGTGATTGTAGTGATCGGCAAAGCCGTCATCGAAAGTCAGAACGGCCCCCTTTTCAGGCGTTCCGGTTTCAATAGCTCGTTCGAAGGCATCTCTGGAAAGCAAGCCGTGGGCCTCGGCCAGGTGATCGAGCTGACGGCAGAAGTCGTCCGCGTGCAGATATCGATAGTGCCGCAATCCGCCCGGTTCCGGCCGGACATAGTGGTACATCAGTGATTTCATGTGTTGGCATGCCCTTCTGCAACGCCTGGATTTTCGAGGATCGGCACCCTGGCACACCGCGTGTCGGCCTCGTCGAGATATGTCTCGATCATGCCGCTGCTGAAGTTTTCGTAAAGCCGGCGTGTTGCCTCTTCACTGAAGTCCTTCTTCTTATAGTAACGGTCGTTTTCGACTTCCGGCTCGGGGCCCACTGGTCCGAGTGTGTCGAAGGTCCTTACCAGATCTGCGCAGACCAACGTCATGTCCGCGATCAAGCGATTGCCGATCTGGTGCGGACCGTCGCCTGGGAAGATACGCGGTCGGATCTGATGGATGATTGCGCCGGTGTCGATGCCCGCATCGATGTGCATAAACGTTACGCCGACATATTCCGGCTCGCCGTTGACGAGAGGCCAGAAATTGGTCCCGCTGCCCCTGTAATACGGTGATAGGCCGAGGTGAATGTTGATGAAGCGACCATGAAACTGCGAAAGCAGCGGCTCGCGCACGATCGAGCAGCCATAGGAGATGATCATGTCGGGCGTGAACGATGCAATCGCCTCGTGATGCTCGGGCTCGTTCAGCGTACCGCGGTCTATGGCCACAGGGTTGGACCGGTCAGGCGAGAGGCGATCGAAAACTCCGAAAAAATCATCCTCCGCGCGGTCGCGCGCATCGAGATGTGCAAGTTCGAGCGCTGCCTTCTCACCTTTGCGTTCAGTCATGTCACGAAGGTTCGACTGAAGACCCTCGCAATAGGTTGCGGCAACCTCAATGCCCGGCGATAAGGCCATCGCCTTGCGGAAGAACCGGTGACGTAACTCGCTCCCGGTTAAAATGACAATGCGATTCATATGGTCTTCGACGTCCTGCAACCGGGCCGCCTGGCCGCCGCTATCCGGCAGCGTCCACGTTATTGCGTTCGGTTTGTCCGACGCCCGTCTCTGCAACGGCACCCGGTTCAAACACAACCACACCGCGAAATACGAACGCCATTAATCGGCCCATCGAGATAGCCGACAAGGCGTCTGCGTGCAAGAAGACTCCTGTCACTGAAATGTCACGGCTTCGTTGCGGCCAGCCGCCTCAGGAGGCCCCACAACCCGCGAAAACGGGTGTCGCAATGTGTGAAGGTTCAATCCATTTCTTCGCCAAAGGCAAAGTGGCGGAATAAGATGGCCCGCAGAGCCTTGTCATCCGCTTCGGTGAAGACCGGTCCGAAGGACCGTGCGGCATGTTGGAACAAGAGAGACACGAAAATGACTCAGATTCTGAGCGGCAAGGACTTGCTCGAAGCTGGCATGAGGCAGGGCAAGTGGTTCGGCGAAGCGCTGGCGGCGGCCAACGCCGTTCTGGAGCAAGGCGGCACGCCGGAAGAGGCGTTGGCCGTAGCGCGTGGTTTCGAGCCGCCGCCGCCGGCACGCTTGCGCCGGCCGGGCGAAGTCGGGTTCCACGAGAACATCGAAGCCGAAACACCAGAGGAACAGGCCAACGTCGAGACCGTGCGCGCGCATATGACGGAACTGATGCGCACGCCGGTGATCCGCGAGGGCGCCATCATGCCGGATGCCTGCCCCGCAGGCCCGCCGGGCACGATTCCGGTTGGCGGCGTGGCCGTATCGGAAGCCATTCATCCCGGCATGCATTCCGCCGACATTTGCTGCTCCATGGCGATATCGGTGTTTCCCGGAACAGACCCGGCTGCTTTGCTGGATGCGGTTCAGGGTGTCACACATTTCGGACCCGGCGGAAGGCAGCGGGGACAGCAATTCCGTCCGCCAGCTGATCTGATGGAGCGTTTCGAGGAGAACCATTGCCTGCGCGATGTGCAGAGCAAGGCAATCGAACACTTCGGCACGCAGGGCGACGGCAATCACTTTGCCTATGTGGGCACAATTCGTTCGAGCGGAGAGACGGCCCTTGTGACCCACCACGGCTCGCGCGCGCCGGGCGCCGTGCTCTACAGCAAGGGCATGAAGGCTGCAGACCGGATCCGCAAGCAGATATCGCCCGAGACGCTGCGGCAGAATTCCTGGATTCCTGCCGACAGCCGGGAGGGTGATCAGTACTGGGACGCCCTGCAGGTAATCCGCTCGTGGACCAAGGGCAACCACTTCCAGATACACGACATGGCGGCGGACCAACTGTCAGCCAAAGTGGCCGACAGATTCTGGAACGAGCATAACTTCGTCTTCCGCCGGTCGGATGGTCTGTTTTACCACGGCAAGGGGGCGACGCCGGCTTTCGACGACTGGGCCGATGATGCCACGGACCTGACGCTCATCCCGCTGAACATGGCCGAGCCCGTGCTGATCGTGCGCGGCAAGAACGCGCCAAACGGTCTGGGGTTTTCACCGCATGGCGCCGGGCGCAACTTCTCGCGCACTCATCACAAGCGCATGCAGGAAGGCCGAAGCAACGCCGAGATCTTTGCCGATGAAACCCGGGATATCGACGCCCGCTTCTTCCTTGGCGTGACGGACATTTCGGAATTGCCGAGCGCTTACAAGAACGCCGCATCGGTCCGCAACCAGATCGAGCACTATGGCCTCGCCGAAGTGGTCGACGAAGTTGTGCCTTACGGCTGCATAATGGCGGGTGACTGGCACCAGAACGCGCCATGGCGCAAGAAAAAGAAGAAGAAAGCGAAGGGCTGAAACGGACGGGCCACGCAAGTCATGCGGGGCACGGCAACGTGCACAGGCTGTACGGACGCGCGAATTCCGTCATTGACAACGTGCCGGACTGAGACTGTAATGAACAGGTTTGAACAGGTTCATTTACAGGGGTTCGGCGTTGAAATCGGAGATCGGCCTTTCCAAGTCGTCGAGGATCGCTCGAACGCTTGAGCGCGAGATCCGGTCCGGACAACTGTCCCGGGGAGATCAACTCGCCAGCGAAAACGAGCTCGTTCAGCGATTTTCGGTAAGCCGCAACACTGTCCGCAAGGGTCTGGAAGAGCTTGCGCGGCAGGGCCTGATCACGACCCGGTCCGGCATCGGTTCATTCATCACCTATGACGGCGCATCAATCGACAATGCGCTGGGCTGGACGCGGGCGCTCGCCAAGTCCACGGACGAGATCGAAACCCGGACGCTGGCCATAACCAGAGCGTCCGACCCGGAGGTGGCCGCCTTTCTCGGTCTCGATCCCGGAGAGTTTCTATGCGTCGACCGGATGCGTGTGCTCAAGGCAACCGGTATCGCCGTTTCGCTGGAGCGGAGCCGGTCGCCCTGGAGGACTGTGTTCGAAGACACGTTGAATGGCGGCCTGGAAAATGACTCGCTTGGCGAAACGTTTGCCGCAGCAGGGCTGATTGCCGACCACGGCGAGGAATGGGCAGAGGTCATGCCCAAACTGCCGAAGTCCGATGCCAAGACCATGAGCCGCACGGCCGGAGAACCCATGCTCAGGCTCCGCAGAGTCACACGCACGGAATCCGGAGACGTGGTCGAATATGTCGAAAGCATTCTCGATCCGTCGCGTTTCGGACTGCACCTGGAGTTCTGACGATGGGTAGTGCACGCAGAGAAACGATGCTCGATCGCGCACTTGGCGCACTTTACGGCGCAGCGCTTGGCGACGCGCTCGGCATGCCCACCCAGACCCTGTCGCCCGGAGAGATCGGCAAGACATACGGCGAAATAACCGACTTCGTCGATCCGGTCCCGGGCCATCCTGTATCACACGGGCTGGTGGCGGCCTCGATCACCGACGACACCGAGCAGACAATCATTCTGATCGAACACCTCGTCACCTCACCCGACCAGTTCGACGAACAGGCCTGGGCCCGGTCGCTGATCGATTGGGAAGCCTCGGTCCGCGAACGGGGCCTGCTCGACTTGCTGGGCCCGTCCACAAAACGGGCACTCAACGCGCTGGTTGGCGGAGCGGCACCCGCCGAGACGGGTCGCTCTGGAGATACCAATGGCGCAGCCATGCGGATCGCTCCTGTCGGCATCGCAACATGGCTGGAGCCACTGCCGCAGTTGCTCGACCAGGTCGAGATGACCTGCCGGGTGACCCACAATACGGCAGCAGCAATTGCCGCTGCCGGGGCCGTCGCCGCAGCGATCAGCGCCGGCGTCGACGGAGCCACCGTGGACGAAATGTGTTACTGCGCGCTGGCCGCGGCGCGGCAGGGAGAGATGCGTGGATTTGGCCAGGACTCAGCCGATATCGCCAAGAGAGTCGAGTTGGCTTTGTCGCTGGCGGATGGCTCCCACGAAGTGGAATCGCGCCAACTCATTGCAACAGAGATCGGCACAGATGTCTCCGCACGGGAGTCTGTTCCTGCTGCTTTCGGGCTCTTCAAGCTTGCCCGCGGCGACGCCTGGACCGCGGGACTCCTGAGTGCGAACATCGGCGGCGATACGGACACGATCGGCGCAATCGCCGCGGGTCTGTGCGGCGCTCATTCAGGGCTGTCTGCCCTGCCGCAGGACAAGATTGCCACGTTGGTCGAGGTCAACGACCTGAGTTTCGAGGATCACGCAAGAGAACTCCTGGACATCCGGGAACGTCGCAGAAAACGGCAACTCGATTCAGCCCTGGCGGGGTATGCCTCATGACCGGCAGCCTGCTCCAGATGTCCGGCATCGTGGTCGACGTCATCTACGTCGTCGACGCACTTCCTCTTCAGGGCGAGGACATCTATGCCGAAAAGAGCCTCATCGCGCCCGGCGGCGGCTTCAACGCGATGATCGCCGCGAGCCGCGCCGGCATGGACGTTACCTACGGCGGCACCCACGGAACCGGCTACTGGTCCGACTATGTGCGCGGAGAACTGGACAACGCCGGCATACCATACCTGCAGCCGCAATCGGACCATGGGGATCAGGGCACCTGCGTGGTCCTGATCGACGCTGACCGGGAACGCACTTTCGTGTCGAAGGAAGGCGCCGACGGCATGCTCGATGAAGTACTGCTCGGCGCCGTGGATCCCTCAGGTTTCGGATGGGTCCTGATGTCGGGTTATCCGCTCGCCCATCCCGGCAGCCGCAATGAACTGCATGGCTGGATCAAACACCTGCCGGAAGATGTGCGTTTTGTTTTCGATCCGACACAGGCGCACGGCCGCATCCCGCCGGAAATCCTGGAGACCGCGTTGCAGCGCGCGGACTGGGTTTCTGCCAACGCCAGCGAAGCCATGGCCGTGACCGGCGAGCCATCGCCTTCGGACGCGGCGCGACGGCTCGCGGGATTGTCCGACCGGCCGGGTGGTGCGGTTGTCCGTTGCGGACGCGACGGATGTTGGGTGTCGTCAGACGGCGATGCGGCCGATCACATCCCGGGATTCGCTGTCGACACGATCGATACCAATGGCGCGGGCGATTGCCACGTCGGCGCGTTCATTGCGGCCCTGGAGCAGGGCCAGAATGCAAAAGACGCGGCGCGCTACGCCAATGCATCGGCCGCACAGTCGACGATCCGTCTGGGTCCGGCCACTGCGCCGAAACATTCGGAAATTATCAGTTTCCTTGAAACCCTGGAGACGTCAGGCCGGGGATCAGGGCAAGACGAAGCAAGACGGAAAGTCCTGCTTTGAGTGCAGACGAAACGATACGTTTACACAGGGAGGAGACTTCGATGCTGAAGAACCTGATGATCAAGAAGGTGGCGACGGTTGCCGCGGTCCTGTTCGGGCTCGGCACGGTCGCAGTCCAGGCAGCGGAAATCCGCGTGCTCAACTGGAAGGACTACGGCACCGACGCCGACTGGGCGGTCAAGGCGTTCACCGAGAAGACCGGCCACACAGTGGTGCACGACTATTTCAACTCCGAGCAGGAAATGCTCACCAAGCTCAGGACCAATCCCGGCGCCTATGACGTGGTTCTGATCAATTCGGCCTTTACTCTGCAGGCCAAGAAGGAAGGCCTGATCGAGAAGATCGACACATCCGACATGCCGAACGCCAAGGACCTGGCGCCCAACATGGCATCGAACCCGAATCTGGCGCCCGGCGGGGATACCTACGGCGTCGCGTGGGTCTGGGGCCTGACCTCCTTTGCCATCAACAAGGACAAGGTGAAACCGGCACCGACCTCGATCCAGGTCCTTTGGGACGAGAAGTACAAGGGCAAGGTCGGCTGGCGCGATGATGCTCTGGAGTCGGTCCAGTTCGCCGCCCTGGCAACCGGACAGGACATCAACGACATCAAGGACCTCGATGCGGTCAAGGCCAAGCTTACCGCCCTGATGCCGCAGCTCAAGACCTACTGGTCTTCGGAGAACGACTGGAACCAGTTCTTCGCCGCCGGCGACTTCGTCATGGCGCCCTACTGGAGCGGTTCGGCTGGCCGTTCGATCACCAAGGGCCTGCCGGTGCAGTACATCATCCCCAAGGAAGGAGCCATCGGCTGGCTCGACGGCCTTTCCGTCGCCAAGGGCTCGAAGAACCCGGCCGCGGCACGGGCCTTCATCAACTACATGATCGACCCGTCCTTCTACACGAAGTGGTCGGGCAACGGCGCTCCGGCCTCGGCCAACATCAAGGCCGCGGCCGCCCTGCCGGCCGAGGACTTCAACCGGGCGGTTCTGGGCGACCCGGATGTCGTCGCACGGGTACAGTTCATGCAGCCCGTCTCCGACGACCGGCGCAAGGTCTACCTGGAAATGTGGCAAGAGCTCAAAGCGAACGCCCAGTGACCCGGATGGCGCATAGGGGCTGGTGATGAGCGACGCGCTGCGACGTAACGACCGTTTGCGCGCAGCGGCGCTTATCGCGCCCGGCTATCTTTGGCTGACAGTGGCGGTCTTCCTGCCGCTGTCGGCCATGCTGTTTTTCAGTTTCCTGAGCAAGACCCCGTTCGGTGCCGACGCCGCCGACTGGCACTTCACGATCCAGAATTACATCGAGTTCTATCGCAAGGACTTCTACGGCAAGCTGCTGTGGCGGTCGCTGAAGCTCGGCCTCACGGTCACCGCACTGTGCATCCTGATTGGCTTTCCGTGCGCCTATGTACTGGCGAAGACGATCAAGGGGCGTTGGCGCGAGGCGCTGTTCCTGCTCGTCATCCTGCCGTTCTGGAGCAACAGCCTGGTCCGCATTTTCTCCTGGGCCATCGTGCTCAGGGGCAACGGCGTGATCGATGCGACCCTCGACACCGTTCTGCCGTTTGAGGTCTCGGTCAACCTGATGTTCACCTATCCGGCAGTGGTCATCGGACTGGTCCACTCCTACCTGCCCTACGTCATTCTGACGTCCTATCTGGCGCTGCAGGCCATCGACGACAATCTCATCGATGCCGCGCGGTCCATGGGCGCGCCACGCCGGACGATCCTGTTTCGTATCATCGTCCCGCTGGCCATGCCGGGACTGATCGCGGGGGCGGTCCTTATCTTCGTGCCCGTTGTGGGCTCGTTCATGGAGCCGCGCATCCTGGGCGGGCGGGCCGGCACATTCTTCGGCACGGTGATCGAGGACCAGTTCGTGGCCGTGTTCAACTGGCCTCTGGGGGCAGCCCTCTCCTTCACACTGCTCGCGGTCGTGCTTCTGATCCTCGCCGTCTCGAGTCCCATCCTGAAGAGGGCGCAGACATGACGAACCGGTTCCTCGAACGGCTTGGCCGCTTCTATCTCGGCCTCGTGCTGGCGTTCCTCTATGTGCCGATCATCGTCATGGCCGTCATGTCGTTCAATGCTTCGGAGTTCTATCAGCTTCCGATTCGCTTCACGACAAGCTGGTACGAGAAACTCTGGGACAATGCGGAGATCCTGGATGCCGCCTGGACCAGCCTGTGGGTCGCCTGCGTGACAACCGTGATCGCCACCGCGCTCGGCACGGCCGCGGCCATCGCCCTTTTCCGCTACGAGTTCCGCGGCAAGGCCGTGCTCCAGGTTCTGCTGTTCCCGCCGATCGCCATTCCGTGGCTGATCACCGGCACGGCCATGCTGATCTTCTTCTTCTCCATCGGGATCGGGCGCGGCTCCCAGGCGGTCATTCTCGGTCATGTGGCACTGGCCCTGCCTTACGTCATTGTCGTCGTGACGGCGCGGCTCAGGACATTCGACCCGCAACTGGAGGAAGCCGCGCGGTCACTCGGTGCCAGTGGCTGGGAAGTCACGCGCCATGTGACCCTGCCCTGGATTGCGTCAGGCGTGATCGCAGGCGCTCTGTTCGCCTTTGCGGTATCCTTCGATCAGTTCGTGGTGTCCTACTTCCTGGCGCAACCGGGCGACAGCACCCTGCCCGTGGTGATCTACTCGGCGATCCGCAAGGGGTTCACGCCGGAGATCAATGCGGTCTCGACGATCATCATCGTGGTCTCCATGACCATCATGCTGCTGGCGGCGCGCTACGCAAAATTCGGGGGAGAACGCTGATGGCCGAAGTCCGGGTGTCAGGTGTCAGCAAGCACTATGGCCGCGCAGTCGCGCTCGACGATGTCTCGATCGATTTCAAGGACGGCGAGTTCTACGGACTGCTCGGTCCGTCGGGAAGCGGCAAGACCACGCTGCTGCGCGTCATCGCAGGGTTCATCTACTCGGACACGGGATCGGTCCGGATCGGCGACACATCCGTCGAACATGTGCCGGTCGAGAAGCGTGAAATCGGCATGGTTTTCCAGAACTACGCACTGTTTCCCAACATGAGCGTTGCCGAGAACGTGGCGTTCGGCCTGAGAGTAAGGAAACTGCCGCGCGCGGAGATCCGCCAGAAGGTGAGCGACGCACTCGAACTCGTTCAACTCGGCGACCTGGGGCCGCGCCGCCCGCACCAGTTATCCGGAGGCCAGCGGCAGAGGGTGGCATTGGCCCGGGCCATCGTCACGCAGCCCCGCGTCCTGCTTCTAGACGAGCCTCTGAGCGCGCTCGACAAGGCATTGCGCGTCGACATGCAGATCGAGCTCAAGCGCATCCAACGCGAGATCGGGATCACGACCATCTTCGTCACCCACGACCAGGAAGAAGCGCTGACTCTCAGCGACCGCATCGGGATCCTCAAAGATGGCCGCCTGGTTCAGGAGGGGCCTCCGCGCCAGGTCTACGCCGAACCCGTCAACTCATTCGCGGCACGGTTCCTCGGCGAGGCCAATATCTTCAAGGGCGAGTACATTCCCCACGGCCTGCGGCTCAGCGACGGCGCCTCGATTCACTGGGACCCGGACACCGAGGACACGTCGCCGCCTTACGTCATCGCGGTGCGGCCGGAGAACGTCACGCTGTCGACCGCCGCGCCAACCCAGCGCGGCGGACTCAATTGCCTGCAAGCGAAACTGCGCGGCAAGGTCTTCGCCGGACCAACGGTGACCTGCCTCGTCGACTGGCAGGATCAGGGGCTCAAGGTCCTGGCGAAAGCATCGGACCTGGAACACGTTCCGGACGGCGCCGACATCTGGTTGAGCTGGGCCTACAAGGACACGATCGTCCTACCCGGCGAATAAACTTCACCAACACTCGTCCGAGCTTGCAGCCGGAAGACCCCCGCGCGCATAATGCGGCTCACCGGTTGGGCACCAGGCGAGGGCATAATGAAAATCGGAATTGTCGGCACAGGCGCGATGGGTTCCGTCTATGCCGGGCTGCTCGCCACTGCCGGTAACGAGATCTGGGCGATAGACGTCTGGCCAGAGCATGTCGAGGCCATCAATACCAAGGGCCTGAGGCTCGAAGGCGCGAGCGGCAACCGCACGATCTACGGGATCAAGGCGACGACCGACCCGGCGGACGCCGGCGAGTGCGAACTGGTGATCATCGCCACAAAAGCGTCCGGCGTCGGTCCGGCCGCGCGCGCGTGCGCCCCGCTTGTCGGGCCGGATACGCTGATCCTCACGATCCAGAATGGACTTGGCGCCGGCGAGCGGATCGGCGAACACATGGAAACCGACAACGTCCTGCTCGGTGTGGCGGGCGGCTTCGGGGCCTCGATCAAGGGCCCCGGCCATGCCCATCACAACGGCATGCAGTTGATCCGTATCGGCGAGATGACGGGCGGCGACACGGAGCGGGCGGAAAGGATCGCGGATGTCTGGCGCAACGCCGGCTTCAACGTCAATGCCTACGACGACATCAACCAACTCGTCTGGGAGAAGTTCATCTGCAACGTGACCTTTTCGGCCCCCTGCACCGTCTTCTACAGAACGATCGGCCAGATCATGGCCGACCCGCATTCGTGGGAAGTGGCGCTGGGCTGCGGGCTCGAGGCCTACGAGGTCGGCCGGGAGAAACGTGTCAATTTCTCGTTCAAGGATGCCATCGGCTATATCACAACGTTTGGCGAAAAGATGCCGAAAGCCCGACCGTCGATGCTGCTCGACCATCTGGAGCGGCGACCGTCGGAGATCGACGCCATCAACGGCATGGTACCCGTAGTCGCCGACGAGGTCGGGATCCGGGCACCGTACAATGAGGTCGTCAGCGCGATCGTCCGCTCGCGCGAGGCGGAGTTTGAAAAGGACGGCAGCGGATCATAAGCTTGCGCCGACCCGCGATGCACACCGCGAAAAAGACAGGGAACGTCCATGAAAACCGCCGATCTGGTCGACGACTTCAACGATGATGTCGAGTTCTGCAACCTGCCCTTCCTCAAGTTCGGACAGAAGCGGGCATTCCACGGTCCGATCCAGACAGTGAAATGCTTCGAGGACAACGTGCTGCTGCGTGGCGAACTGGAGCAGCCGGGCGACGGTCGCGTGCTGGTCGTGGACGGCGGCGGTTCGACACGGCTCGCCGTGCTGGGCGACATGATCGCCGGATTTCTGGTCGAGAAGGGCTGGGCCGGCCTGATCCTGAACGGCTCGATCCGGGACAGTGCGGAAATCGATCAGATGGAGACCGGCATACGCTGCGTGGGCACCTCGCCCAAGAAGAGCAGCAAGACCGGCGCCGGCCAGGTCGGCGTGCCGGTGCATTTCGGGGGCGTCTGGTTCCGGCCCGGAGACTGGGTCTATTGCGACGCGGACGGCGTGCTGGTGTCGCCGCGAAAACTCGTTTGAATTGATTGGCTGACGCCCCGGTTCCATCGCCTAGTTAAACGCAATACTGGCACGCCATTTCCTGTTGTAGCTCTTGGACCTGACCCCGTTCGCTGTCGAGCCGACGTATCGCGACCGGCCCGCCAGAAAGCGGAAGGTCACCGTGCCCCCTCTGGGCCCGATCTTGCCGGCATGCCGGGCTGCACGGCATACGCCGGAGTCGCTGGTATAGACTCCCGTGCCGTAGATAACCGGCGAGCGCATCGAATGTATCGAGCAATGACACGTGATGGGCTTCGACCTTTTCCTGTAATCCGCCGCAAAGCGTTTGCAATGTTGCGGCCGCGGTTTTGATGCAGATCCGCTGCGCGTCGTTCTGCTCGTCTCGCGCCGCGCAACCTTCCGGGGCTTCTTTTGCCGCGGCTTTTCAATGACCGGCCTGGTGACCGGCGGAAGCTCGCTTAGCTTCCGAAAGACGTTCTGAACCTTCAGGGCCGCCGATCTCGTGGGCGGACATAATTACTGCGGCGGCTTGATGATCAGCATGGGGTGATCGGGTATGCGGGATTTGAGGAGAGCGGGCTCTGCTATGTCGGGCCGGGATTTGTACCAGTAGCGATGAAAACTGACGATGCCATGCCGCTTACTGAGGTAATGGCACTCTAGAACCGTGCCGCCCTTTCGTGCCGCACCAACGACATCCTCGAACAATCGCTTCGCCAGATGCGGCGCGTGCCGGCGATAGTCCAATTCGGACTTGTTGATTGAATACCAGCCAAATTTGTTCAGCTTCATGCCGACGAGCGAGCCGGTTCTCTGCTTCTCCATCATCACTCTTATGGAATAGACGCTCTTACTGAGGCTTTCCTGGATCGACGGCACGAACGCTTCCGGGACCGCGCCGTAGTCAAAGGTTACGCGCCCCGATCTTCGCGTGACCTTCGGGTCACCGACCGGCGTCCCCGGCGCCACGCCAGCCGTCTCGCCGCGCGGCGCATAGATCTGCTTGATCGGGAGGTCCGGATCCCTGTGTGCAGGACATTCGAAGCGCGGCGACCCGTAGCTCAGGAACGGGTGCTTGACGTTTGCCGCACCATTGGCCCTCACCAGCCGCTTCTGGCTCGACGTCAGAAAGGCATGGGCAATATTGGGAACGAGAAACCCGGTATAGGTCAGAGCGCCGACCGCCCAGTAGTACTGCACCTCGTAGTACTTGTCGGACGGCTTCGCATCGTAATGGCATTCCAGAACGCTCAGGCCCTGCGCGGCGCTCTGACGAATGTCACGCTGCAACTGCATGGAGCCAGGCGTCGAGAGGCGCCTTATATCGTTGTAGTAGGCGTGCCGCCCGTGCACCGGGGCGGTCTTCTCGACCTTCAGTGTCGTGTTCTTTACCCCCGGCCCCGAAACCGGCCGACCGGCGGAAAGCAGTTTCGCTACGTTCCGCGAGAAGTCGCGGAGCATCTTGTTTTTACAGTTGATCCTCTTGCCGTCACCGGTACCGACCAATAACCGGGCAGTGTCCTTGAGGGCGGCATTTCTTAGAACGGTGGTTGCTGCGCCAGTCGAGAGAAGGCTCTTGATTGCCCTGAGCGGACTGTTGGTCCCTTCGCCCGAGCTGAACCACATGCCGAGGAACAGTTCCTTTCGGGTCCTGTCTGCGGCCGAGAAATGGTCCGGACACTTTGCGACCAGACCGTCATAGAGCCGTGAGGCATAACCGAAGAGACCGGCATTCCGGGTCGGAAATTTCTGTGACCATACGAAATTCCCGTTGGCGATTGCGTCAACGTATCGGGGCTGCAGAAACTTGCCGGGGATCCGTGACTCGATGTGTTTGCGAATTGGGCTAATGGAATTCAGCCGGGAATCGCTTGCTGCCGCGTGATGCGTCTGAACCGACAAGATGCCTGCCAATACTGACAGAGCAAAACCGCTCCGACGCACATCAGCCTTGCCCCAACCCAGCCCTGATTTCTTCGTCATTACATCCCCAACCAACTGCCCCCGGGGAAGTTAAACTCGGCTAAGTGTCATTCATGTCACGATTTTTGTAAACGCGTTTAGCCTCATCGCAGTTAACGCGCGAATGGCGTTTGAGGGGCGGCTGCGATGTGCACCAACAGCGAGTTCATGGGATCCAAGCGGCGCCAACGGGTTCATTCTTTCCGGGCTTTGGCCCGATGCATTGGCTGTTAATATGCGCGACGCCAAGATGGATCAAAACAAGATGGCCCAAAGGGAGAGGGGTGCGAAATGAGCTACTACGATCTCGGCGACTACAGCTGTCCCGTCACAACGAAATCCACAGAGGCTCAGACCTGGTTCGACCGGGGCCTTAACTGGGTGTTCGGCTACAACCACCAGGAAGCGATCGCCTGCTTCCAGAAAGCGCTCGAACACGACCCCGACTGCGCCATGGCCCTCTGGGGCGTGTCCTACGCCGCCGGTCCCAACTACAACCTGCCCTGGCATCTCTATGATCCCTCCGGCAAGGCCAAGGCGCTTGCCGCGGCCTATGACGCAATGCAGGACGCGCTCGAAAAGATCGAAAACACCAATGCCGTCGAGCGGGCGCTGATCGAGGCCCTGCCCGCGCGCTACCCGCAGCGCGATCCGATAGAGGACCAGGCGCCCTGGGACCAGGCCTATGCCGACGCGATGAGGGAGGTCTTCGGAAAGCACCCGGATAATCTCGACGTGCGCACCGTGTTCGTCGAGGCGATCATGAATCTCACGCCCTGGAAGATGTGGGACCTCAAGACCGGCGACGTCGCGGAGGGAGCCGGAACGGCCGAGGCCATCGATGTTCTCGAGAGCGCCTTTGCCGACATACCCTCATCCTGGGACCACCCGGGCCTGCTGCACCTCTATGTGCATCTCATGGAGATGTCGCCCTTCCCGCAGCGCGCTCTGCGCGCCGGGGACCGCTTGCGCGAACTCGTCCCCGATGCCGGACATCTCATCCACATGCCGACGCATATCGACGTGCTGTGCGGCTATTACCGCGACGTCCTGCATTACAACCAGAAGGCCATCGCGGCCGATACGAAGTTCCTCGACCGCGAAGGTGCCATGAACGTCTATTCGATGTACCGCACCCACAACCATCACTTCGCGATCTACGGGGCCATGTTCCTCGGTCAGTACACGGCGGCGATCGAGGCCGCACAGGAATTGATCGACACCACGCCGGAGGACCTGCTGCGCGTGCCCTCCCCGCCGATGGCTGACTTTCTCGAAGGCTACCTTCCGATGAAGCAGCATGTGCTGGTACGGTTCGGAAAATGGCAGGAGATCATCGATCAGGACCTGCCCGAGGACCGGGAGCTCTATTGCGCGACGACCGCCATGATGCTCTACGCACAGGCGGTGGCTCATTCCGCACTCGGCAATATCGCGGAGGCCGAGGCCGCCCGCGGCGCGTTTCTCGAGGCCAAGACGAAAGTGCCGAAGGGCCGGCGGGTCCACAACAACACGGTGCAGGACCTGCTGGAAGTGGCCGAGGAAATGCTGAACGGCGAGCTTGAATACCGACGCGGCAATTACGACACCGCGTTCGCGCACCTGCGCAAGTCGGTCGAGCTCGACGATGCTCTGCCTTATGACGAACCGTGGGGCTGGATGCAGCCGACCCGGCATGCGCTCGGCGCGCTGCTGCTTGAACAGGGCCATGTCGACGAGGCCGAAGCGGTTTACCGCGCTGATCTCGGGCTCGACGACTCGCTCAGTCGGGCCTGCCAGCATCCCGAGAACGTCTGGAGCCTGCACGGCCTCTACGAGTGCCTGACCCGACGCGGCGAAACAGTCGAGGCGGCGATCATCAAGCCGCGGCTAGACCTGGCGCTGGCCCGGGCGGAAGTCCCGGTGCGGGCGTCCTGCTACTGCCGTCAGCAGGCGGCGGCCTGAGCGGACCAGTTTCACGGCAATCGGCGCATTCAGGTAAATCGACGATGCGTGCCGCCCTGCCATAGCCGACGCCTTATCTGGGCCAGAATCCCGCGACATTGTCCCTGATCAACACATAATCACGGACTTGTTGGTTGCGTCCGCGCGCAGATGCCTTCGAATTGCCATGCTGAGGAACCTATCGTGTTGTTCGACCCTTGCACTCGCAAGGCGTTCTGCACTTCTCGCCTCAAGTCGCTGCGGGACTTAGTCGGTAACCACAGCGTTCCGCACATGGGAAACCCAATGCCGATATTTCTGAACGGCCTTGCTACAGCCGTACCGCCTCACGAACTTCCCCAGAATCTTGTCCTGGAGAACGCGCGCCGCATTCTCGGTCCGCGCTATGCCCAGTTCGAGAGCATGGCAAAGACATTCCAGACATCCGGCGTGGTGAAGCGCTATTCGATGGCGCCATTCGAATGGTTCGAGGAGCCCAAGAACTGGCCTGAAAGAAACTCGCTTTATCTGACCGGGACCAAAGACCTGTTCATCGATGTCGCAACTGCTGCCCTCGAAAGCGCCGGACTTGAGGCCTGGGAAATCGATACGGTCGTGACCGTTTCATCCACCGGCATCGCCACACCGACCATAGAGGCCATGGCCTGGAAGGAAATGGGATTCAGGACCGATATTCACCGCATCCCCGTATTCGGCCTCGGATGCGCAGGCGGCGTTTCCGGCATGGCCATCGCACAGACGCAGGCCGAAGCGCGACCGGGTTCGCATGTGCTCATTGTGGCGCTCGAAGCCTGCACATTGTCGTTCCGCTCGGACCGTCTTCAGAAGGCCGACATCATCGCAACGGTTCTGTTCGGCGACGGGGCCGCGGCGGCATGCTTGTCGACTGAGCGGACGGACGGCAGCCTGCCTGTCGTCGAAGTTGGCGCCGGACAGGAGGAGCTCTGGTCCGACACGCTGGCGATCATGGGATGGGATGTCGACGAGGCCGGACTTGGCGTCATTTTCGACCGGTCGATCCCGAATTTTGCGCGCGAGCAGTTCGCGGAAGTGACAGACAAGGCCATCGAGCGCGCGGGCACGGCCCGGTCTGATATCGACCGCTTCGTCTGCCATCCCGGTGGCGCCAAGGTCGTCGAAGCCATCGAGGAGGCGCTGGAACTGCCCGACCGCAGTCTCGACTCCGAACGTTCGGTGCTTCGGGATTACGGCAACATGTCCGCGCCCACGGTCCTGTTCGTGTTGAAGAGGGTACTGGATAACCTGCAGACCGGACGGATGGCGATGTGTGCCCTGGGACCGGGCTTTACGGCCTCGTTCCTGCCCGTAACCGTGAGTGGCTGAAGCCGGCGATGTCCATTTCCGCCCTGCTCTTTCTTTCGTTCATCGTGGTCCAGCGCCTGGCTGAGCTGGTGCTTGCCAAACGCAATACGGAAAGATTGCGCGAAAGAGGAGCGGTCGAAATCGGGGCGTCTCACTACCCCCTGATTGTTGCCCTTCACACAGGCTGGATCCTCGCGCTCATCTTTTTTGGCATTGGGCAACCGGTTTCGCTGCCCTGGCTTGCGATCTTCGCGGCGCTGCAGGTCCTGCGGCTCTGGATTCTGATGAGCCTCGGTGAACGCTGGACGACCCGCATCATCGTCCTTGACGAACCTCTTGTCCGGGCCGGACCCTACGCCTTCATGCGCCATCCCAACTACGTTCTTGTGGTTGGCGAAATCTTTGTCGCCCCGATGGTGCTGGGCCTGTTCTGGGTGGCGATCGTGTTTTCCGTGCTAAATGCGGCTGTACTGGCTTTGAGGATTTCCGTCGAGGAACGAGCCTTGAAACACATGCGCGCCGGATGAACCACGGGTTTGGCCTTGAAAAGCCGGGACTCGCCGCAGTCAGGCACCCGACGGCTGCGCTCGTGATCCTGGCGGTGCTGTTGCTCGGGTCGCTGTCAATGCTGCCACAGTTGCGGTTCGATGAGGACATCAACCGCGTCTTTCTTTCCCAGAACGAAAGCTCCCAGAACTACAGGAATTTCCTGACGGACACGGGGGGCATGCGGTCCGATGTTGCCCTTTTCATCGAAGCCGATCAGCCGTTTTCCGCTGATGATTATTCGCGCATGCGCGACCTCGCGCTTGATCTGGAACTGCTGGATCGCGTCAGCTCCGTACTGTCACCCTTCGCCATCCGCTTTCCCAAGACCAATCCGGACCATGCCGGCGAAACGGTCATTCCGGCGGAGATTGATGTCGGCGAGATCGAGAGACGCCTCGAGGCGTTTCAGGCTGCGGAAACGTTCCTGCCTCCGTTGATTTCCGGAAAACGGACGTCAGCCCTGTTCATCGTTTCCGGTGAGGCGGGACTGTCGAATTCGGCGGTGCGCGAGATTCTGGGGCAGATCAAGGAAACGTCCGCATCCATTCTGGGTGACCGGCTCCGGTTTACGGTTACCGGCGAAGACGCCATTTCGATCGCCATCGTCGACGGCCTGAAAACCGACCTCGTGAAGCTTAACGTCCTTGGATTTCTTCTGGTGGCCATGCTGGCACTTGCACTGTTCCGTAGCGTTTCCACAGCTCTGGTTGCCGTTGTCCCGGCGCTCTTCGGGGTCCTGATCAGCCTCTCGATATTCGCGCTATTGGACTATCCGATCACTGTCATCAGCAACGTGCTGCCGATCCTTGTTCTGGTCCTCGGCATTGCCGACAGCATGCATCTGGTACTCCACCTGCGGCATCAGCCTGAAGGGGAACCTGTTCAGGCATGCCTCGAGCGGACCATCAGGGACATCGGGCCGGCTTGCGTTCTGACTGCCCTGACCACGGCCATTGCCTTCCTGGCGATCGCGATATCGGACAATGATCAGCTGTTCGAGTTTGCTGTCGTCGGGGCACTGTCCGTGCTGATCTCAAGCATGGTTGTCATCACGTCTTTCGCGCTCCTGGGGAAGTTCGTGGCGAGGTCAGCACCGCAGCCGGAGAAGCGTGACGAGGGTTGGGCTTTGCTCACCTCGGTCAGCCGCGCTGTCCTGACCCAGGATCGCAAGGTTATCGCACTGGCATTTGTTTTGTTTGCGGTAGGCGTCCTCGGATATTCGCAAACCCGGGCCTGGTTCCCGTATGAGGACACCCTGCCCCGGTACAGTGCGCTGATTTCCGCGAACGAAAGACTGTTTGCGGAATTTGGCGGCATCTACCGTCTGTGGAGTGAACTCGACACCGACGCCGATAATTCACTGTCTACCGAGACCGGTTGGAATCGACTTGTCAGTGTTACGAAGGCCATCGAACAGGCCGCACCCGGCTATACCACGGTGTCGATGGCCTCGATCGCCCGCTGGCTGGGCGAACCGGGCCGCCTTCCGACAACCGATGAATTGGCCGTCTTGCCGGAAACTCTGAGAGACCAGTTGCTTTCCAAATCTGGCGACGTCGCCCGTGTCGTGACATTCGTGCCCGAGCCGATGCGCGATCTGGAGTCACGCGACATTCATGACCGCATCGAGAGTGCAGCGCTCAACGCTGCGGCGGATCGCGTGGTCGGGCTGCCCAACATCATGCGTCACGAGTCGATCGCGATCATCGAACAGCTTGGTCTCGGTCTGCTCCTGGCCTGTCTGTCGTCGACGCTCCTGATTGCACTGGCGTTCCGCTGGCCGGCCCTGGTCGCCGCCCTCGTCGTGCCGAATGTCCTGCCTCTGATTCTGACAACAGCGGCGTTGCATGTGCTGACCGGCGGGCAGCTGACACCCACGGCGGTTCTGGCGCTGACGATTGCCTTTGGCATCGCGATCGACGACTCCATTCACTTCGTCAACAGATTCCATCTGGAACGCAATCTGGGCAAGAGCACAGACGAGGCCTTGCGGAATGCCATCCAGGAGACCGGCCGGGTCATGGTGCTCACAACGATGCTGCTTTCCGTCGGTCTTCTGATTACGATGATCAGTGAATTTCATCCCGTGCAGCTGTTCGGGCAGATGCTGATCCTGACGTTTTTCATTGCGCTGCTGGCGGATCTGCTGCTGCTGCCCGCGGTGCTGAAACAGAAGTGGATGGTGAAATGAAATCCAGTCTCTGCCTGCTCGGCATGTTCCTGATCGCCTCCGCCGTGACCATTTCGTCTGCGCATTCAAGCGATCTGCTGAAGGCCATGGACGGCCGATGGAAAGGCGACGGCTGGGCGAAGCGATCCGTCGGAGGGGCCCGAGAGGTGGTCCGCTGCAGACTGCACAACACATATTTTCCGGAAAGCCGGGAACTCGTCGTTTCCGGCAAATGCGCCGTGCCGGGGAAAAAATTTGACTTCAAGGGCGCGGTCAGCTCGAAAAGCGGGAGCGACGTTATCAGCGGGCGGTGGGCCAACCCGTTCGGCTTCGGCAGCACGATCGTAAAGGGAAGCGGTCAGGGCAACCGGGCGCTTCTGAATTTCACCGCGCCTGATCCGGAGACCAAGAAGGACGTCGACCAGCAGATGAACTGGCAGCTGTCCGCCGGCGGCTTCCGGATCACCAGCCGGGTGCGCGGCGGCGGCAACACTGAACTGAGCGACCTGCGCTTCAAACGGTGAGGATCGGAAAACCGATCTCACCGCCCCTTCCAGTTCGGCTTGCGCTTGGCGAGGAAAGCTTCGAGACCCTCCTTAAAGTCCTCGCTCATGTAGGCCATGGTCACCAGGTCATCGTCGGGCGCATCGACGGCAGTACGGACCCGGCGCAGGCCTTCCTTGGTCGCGCGCAGGGTGAGCGGCGCATGGGTCGCCATCAGGTCCGCCAGTTCGCGCGCACGGACCATGACAGCGTCCTTGTCGTCCAGGATCTCCGAAATCAGGCCTATGGCATGCGCCTCCTCCGCCTCGATCAGCCGTGAGGTGAAGATGATCTCCTTGGTCCGCCCCGCCCCAAGAAGCGCTGCAAGCCGGGCGAGGTTTTCGTTCGACAGGCAGTTGCCAAGCGTACGCGCGATCGGAAAGCCGAAGCGGAAGTCCTTCGCCGCGATCCGGATATCGCATGCCGCCGCGATGGCCGCCCCGCCACCAGTGCAGGCGCCGTGGATGGCGGCGATTGTCGGCACGGTGCAGCGCTCGACCGCGCCGAGCACGTCGCTCATGTCACTCTCGTACTTGAGTGCATGTTCCGGCTTGGTGAAATCCCGGAACTGGGCGATGTCGGTGCCGGCGGCGAAAGCCTTCTCGCCCTCGCCCGAGACGACGATCGCCTTGAGGCCGTCGGCTTCGGGCGCATGGGCGCACAGTTCGGCCAGGCGCTGGTACATGCCGAAGGTCAGGGCGTTGCGCGCCTGCGGTCGGTTGAACGTGATGAAACCCGTCGCCCCCTCGACCGTGTAGAGAAGGTCCTCGCTGTCACTCGCCATGGCGTCCGTCACCTGTAGAAGAATTCGACCAGGAACATCGGTATCGCCGGAATATAGGTGCACATCAAGAGGACTGTGAGCAGCACGGCGATGAAGTAGATGTTGACCTTGGACACTTCCCAGATATTCGCCTTGGCGATCGAGCACGCGGTGATCAGCACCGAGGCCACGGGCGGCGTCTGCTGGCCGATGGCGAGATTGAGCGTGACGACAAGACCGAAATGAACAGGGTCAATACCGGCCTGCTGGATCAGGGGCACGACGATCGGCACGACCAGGATGATGGCGGCGACCGAATGCAGGAAGAAGCCGATGATCAGGAAGAAGACGTTGAGGATCAGCAGAATGACGTACTTGTTGTCGGTCAGTTCCAGCATCTGCTGGGCCAGTTCCTGAGGCAACTGCGCACGTGTGAGGAATCCGCCCATGAGGACCGAGGCCGCGACGAGCAACATGACCACCGCCGTCTGCATGCCGCCGTCAAGCATGGCGGTCTTCAGGCATTTGAAGTCGACCTCGCGGTACCACAGCCCGATCAGGATCGCCGCCAGCACGGCGAGGCCGGCGGCTTCCGTCGCCGTGACGAAGCCGCCGAAGATGCCGCCCAGGATGATCACCGGCAGGGCGAAGGTCGGCAGGGCGTCTATGAATGTGGCCCTGAGCTGCTTCAGATTGAACGCCTCCTCCACCGGCAGGTTGTAGCGGCGCGCGAAGGCATAGGCGACGCCCATCAGGCCCGCCGCCCCGAGGAGCCCCGGCACGAAGCCCGCGACGAAGAGCTGTTCGACGCTGGTGTTCGCGGAGGTCGCGTAGACGATCATCGGGATCGACGGCGGAATGATGATGGCGAGCGAAGCCGACGACGACGTGATGGCGGCGGCGAGCGGGCCGGAATATCCGCGCCGCTTCATCTGGGGGATCATGATGGAACCTAGCGCGGCGACGTCGGCGACAGCCGAGCCCGAGATTTCCGCGAAGAAGAGCGACACCCCGATGTTGACCATGCCGAGACCGCCGCGCACGAAGCCGATTAGCGCGGAGATGAAGTTGATCAAGCGGTCGGTGATGCCGCCGGCGTTCATGATCGCACCGGCCAGCACGAACATGGGGATGGCGATCAGCGAGAACTTGGTCGAGCCGTCATACATGTCGAGTGCGACGGTGACCAGTGCGCCCGTGCCTTCCGTCATCACCAGGCCCAGAATTGCGGAGATGGCGAGCGCGACCGCGATCGGCACGTTCAGGCAGATCATGACAATGAGCGCGATGAAGATGGCGAGGACGATCATGGCCGCTTCATCTCCGCTTCGATTTCGGCCTCGATCTCCATGTGCTCAAGCGAATGACCGGCTGCCACCGCGCGCCAGTAGCCCGGCAGGCTCAGGAGCTCGCAAATCACGAACAGGGCGGCCCCGATCGGGATCACCGACTGGGTGAACTGGACCGGCACCCAGGTCAGGCTGACCAGCGTCTCGCCTTCCAGTACCTTAAGGACCTCGTAGCCCGCCCAGGCCAGCAGGATGAAGAAACCCAGAACGAGGATTTCGGCGACGGCCATCGCCCACATGCGTGCCGGCATCGGGATCGAGAGCAGCACGGAGTCGAAGCCGATGTGCCGCCGTTTCAGCGCCGCCAGCGCGCCGCCGTAATAGGTCACCCACGACAGCATGATCGAGGCGACCTCGTCGTACCACGAGAGCGACGCATCGAGCTTGCGGAAGATGACGGCCACGATCACCACCACGGTCAGCGCGACCATGATGACGATGAGGGTCCATTCAAGGATGGTTTCGAGGGTCTTGCTGATGCTGGCGAGCATCGTCGGGTTGCCTCGCGGGAATCAGATGCAGGGTTGAGACGATCTTGCCCGTCCGGCACCCCGCCGTCGAGCAGATCCGATGCGGTGCACCGGTGCGTTATTCACATGTCGAGACCAGACGGGCGGCCCGAGGGCCGCCCGCGGTCACATGTTCGTCCGCGCCGGTTCAGTTGGCGAGGCCCTGGACCGTCTTGACCAGATCGGCACCGCCACTGACCGACGAGGCAAACTCGTCATAGATCGGCTTGGAGGCCTTGATGAAGGCATCCTTGTCGGCGGTGTTCACGGTGATGCCGCCGGCCTTGAGTTTCTCAAGCAGGTCGGTCTCGAGCTTGGCCGCCAGTTCGTAGACGTAGCCTTGCGTTTCCTGCGCAACTTCGGCCAGCGTCTTCTGGACGTCAGCCGGCAGCTTCTCGAAGTTCGATTTCGACACCAGGACATAGGCCGGCGTGTAGACATGGCCGGTCACGGAGAGATATTTCTGCACCTCCTGGAACTTGGCGCTCCAGATCTGGGCGTAGGGATTCTCCTGGCCGTCGATGACGCCGGTCTTCAGCGCGGTGAAGACTTCCGAAAACGCCATCGGCGTCGGGTTGGCGCCGTAGAGCTTGAACATCTTCACGCGCCACGCGCCCTTCGGCGTGCGCAGCTTGATGCCCGCGAGATCCTCGGGCTTGTTCACGGGCCGCGTGTTGTTGGTGATGTTGCGGAAGCCGTTCTCCCAGTAGGCCAGGATATGATAGCCCTTGGCGTTGGCGGCCTTCTGCAGAACGCTCTCGCCGATCGCGCCCTGGACCTTCTTCATGTGGCCGCGGTCCTTGATGATGTAGGGCATCTCGAACACGCCGAACTCGTCGGCCACAGACGACATGACGGACGACGGCAGCGAGAAGGTGATCTGGCCGAGCTTGAGCTTCTGCAGCAGTTCCTTGTCCTTGCCGAGCTGGGACGAGCCGAACACCTGGACCTCGGCCTTGTCGCCGAGCTTGGCGTTGGCGCGCTTGGCGAATTCGTCGACGGAAGCCGCGAACAGAGACCCCGGCTTGCCGACGTGGCCAAACTTCAGAACGATTTTTTCGGCCAGAGCCCCGGTCGGCACCATGAGGCTTGCGGCGATCGCGGCGCCTAGCAAATAACGCATTAATTTCATTGTATTTTCCTCCCTTCGATTAATCCCACCTTCACCCCGTCAGCGGTGTCCCGCAACGGCGCGGATTTCGTTCTCCCCGGTGTCCTGCCCAGCGCCGGCCGCGGTTGCGACAAGATGCTCGAGTGCCGCCCGCGCGCCTCCCGCCGTATGCGGCACGCCGGCCAGTTCCAGCCCCATCTCGACGCCCGACAGCGTGCCGGCGAGCGTCAGGTCGTTGAAGTCGCCGAGGTGGCCGATGCGGAACACCCGGTCGGCGACCTTGCCGAGCCCGGAGCCCAGCGACATGTTGAAATGCTCCAGCACGACGGCGCGGAACGCATCGGCCGAGTGGCCGTCGGGCATCAGCACCGCGGTCAGCGACGAGGAATACTCCGCCTCGTTCCGGCACAGCAGCTCAAGCCCCCAGGCCCGCACCGCCGCGCGCGTCGCCGCGGCGTGGCGGTCGTGCCGTGCGAAGACGTTCTCCAGCCCCTCTTCGTTCAGCATGTCGATGGCCTCGGCGAGGCCGTAAAGCAGATTGGTCGCCGGCGTATAGGGGAAAAATCCCTTGGCGTTGGGGCCGACCATGTCGACCCAGGCCCAGTAGGACCGCGGCAGCTGCGCCGTCTCGGTCGCCGCCATGGCCTTGGTCGAAACGGCGTTGAAACTCAGGCCCGGCGGCAGCATCAATCCCTTCTGGGAACCGGCCACCGTGACGTCGACGCCCCAGGCATCGTGGTGATACTCGATCGAGGCGAGCGACGAGATCGTGTCGACCATGAAGAGCGCCGGATGACCCGCCGCGTTGATGGCCCGACGCACCGCCGGGATGTCCGAGGTGATGCCGGTCGCGGTGTCGTTGTGGACGACGCAGACCGCCTTGATCTCATGGGCCTTGTCCTCGGCGAGCCGCGCCTCGATACGCGCGGCGTCTGCGCCGTGACGCCAGTCGCCCTCGAGAAATTCAGGCTCGAGGCCGAGCTTGACCGCGAGATTGCGCCACAGCGTCGCGAACTGGCCGGTCTCGTACATCAGGACCTTGTCGCCGGGCGACAGGGTATTGACGAGGGCGGCCTCCCAGGCCCCGGTGCCGGACGCCGGATAGATGATCACCGTGCCTTCGGTGCGGAAGATGCCCCTCATGCCGTCGAGCACGCGTGCGCCGAGCGAACCGAACTCAGGCCCGCGATGGTCGATGGTCGGCCGGTCGATGGCGCGCAGGACGCGGTCCGGCACGTTGGTCGGGCCCGGGATCTGAAGGAAATGTCGTCCGCCTGCGCTCAGCATAATCGTCTCCGTCTTTGGCGCGATCCCGGCGCCCCACCATTCACTGCCGCCCCCCGGCCGCAGTCACATTCATCCGTTCCAATTCGGCTCCGCGAGCCGATTTCTGTCTCCGCTCCGCCCCACTTCCCCGGGGGAGTGGGCGGCCGGGCCCAAGCATCATAGAGTCAGGCGGCGCGGACGCGCGGACCACATCGGAGGGAGTGGATACAGGGTCCCGCAGCTTGCCCGCACCGCCGACCTGAAATATAATTATGAATAATGAATTCATTTTTGAGAAAACACAAGCGCTATCTAGGTTTGGCGTGGAAAACGGGGGGTGATTTTTCGTCCCGGGAGGCCCTGCTTGAGAAGGGACGGCGGGCATGGAATATGCGCCGGTCCCGGTGCTGTGGTGCACCGGTTCACACATGCGCGCCACCCTTGGGAAATACCTTCAAAATCTCGGTGTCATGCCGGACGAGCGGAGCGCGATCCGGCATCCAGCCGCGACATGTCGCGACCAAGTGTGGCTCTGGACGCCGCATCAAGTGCGGCGTGACAGAAGGGAGTGCGGCTGGATGCTCGCGTCCGTGCGCGGGCATGACACAATGGAGGGATCAGCGTGACGCGGAGAACCGCTTCTTCGACGAGATCCACCGTTCCCCGGGCTGGACCCGGGGCCCATTTACACCGTCGATACTCCGCAGCATTCGCCAATCGTTTCCGGTTCAGGCCCGGAACACGGATTCCAGCTCCACCGTCATCCCCGGGCGAGCGCAGCGAGACCCGGGGATCCATTGGCAGCGCGCCATACCAAAGCAACCGCTATTGGATCCTCGCCCTCGCCTACGCTCGGGCAAGGATGACGGCAGGGGCATCGGCCATGCGGGAAATCCGCGCGAAATCGCTGGATGCTCGCGTCCGTGCGCGAGCATGACAATGATGAGAGAGGCTCAGGCCGAACAGTACCGCGCACTCGGTGAATTCAACCGTTCCCCGGGCTCGACCCGGGGCCCATTTACACCCTCGACAGTCCGCAGCATCCGCCAATGGACCCTGGTCGGGCCTGTGCCCGCGAAGGCGGGCATCCAGGGAACACAGATTTGCAGGCATCGCGAAATCGCTGGATGCTCGCGTCCGTGCGCGAGCATGACAATTGAAGAATTGGTGAGTTCAGAACCACCTGTCGTCCCCGGGCGAGCGCAGCGAGACCCGGGGATCCAATGGCGGCGCGCCCTACAAAGGCAACCGTTATTGGATCCTCGCCCTCGCCTACGCTCGGGCAAGGATGACAGCGAACACACAGAGGCGCAGGGACTCTGTGTAATTCATGCCAATCAAGAAGACGAAGTGCACTCCCCCATTGTCACCCTCGGGCTTGACCCGAGGGTCTGCGCAATACAGCCAGATGCTCGCGTCGGCGCGCGAGCATGACAGTCAAGGAGGGTGCGTCCCTCACCCGTCCGGCTCTTGGGAGAAGCGCCGGAAACGCTTATGTCTACTGGAGAAAAGGACTGGGACTTGTCCACAGGACGACAATGAAACGCACCCGGCGGAGGGTGTCGGACGGGGATTCGCATCCGGAATCGGTGTAAACAGGGCGCACCGGGGAGAAAAGCAGATCAACGCGACTGTGCAGGCAAAGGCATTGTATTGGACTCGCAACCATGGCGATCAGGTCTCAGTCAGGGTGCGAACGCGCCCCGGCCAGCAAGAGGCGTGGAGAGTGGTACGCGCGACAGGGAACCGTGGCGTTCGCCCGCGCGGAGGCCCAAGCCGAAGGCGAGGAACAGCCGTGAGCGGTATCGGTTAGAGCATGAGCATGCGGGGTGACAGAGCCGCCATGGGCGACATGGCGGAGCGGCTGGAACGGGCGATCGAAGGCGAAGTGCTGTTCGACCGGTTCTCGCGCGGCCGCTATTCGACCGATGCCAGCATCTACCAGATCATGCCCGTGGGCGTCGTCGTGCCGAAGACCGCCCAGGATGTCGCCACGACCATGGCCATCGCCGCGGAGGAAGGCATTCCCGTGCTGCCGCGAGGGGCCGGCACCTCACAGTGCGGCCAGACGGTGGGCGCGGCCCTCGTCATCGACTGCTCCAAGCACCTCAACGGCCTGCTCGAGTTCGACGCCGCCAATCACACCGCGACCGTCGAGCCCGGCATGGTGCTCGATCACCTCAATGCCACGCTCAAGCCCCACGGCCTGTGGTTCCCGATCGATGTCTCGACCGCGTCGCGCGCCACCATCGGCGGTATGGCCGGCAACAATTCCTGCGGCGCACGATCGCTGCGCTACGGCATGATGCGGGACAACGTGATCTCGATCGACGCCCTGCTCGCCGACGGCAATCCGATGCATTTCGGCGAGATGCCGACGGAAGTCGCCGGTCTCAACGCGCCCGACCCCGGCCAGAAACTGGCGGCCGACCTTCTGGCCCTCGGCCGGCGCGACGCCGCCCTGATCGCGGAACGCATGCCGGACCTGACCCGGCGTGTCGGCGGCTACAATATCGACGCGCTGGTGCCGAACGGGCCGACCAACAATCTTGCCGAACTGCTGGTCGGATCGGAAGGCACCCTCGCCTTCTCCACGCAGATCAAGCTCAAGCTCGCGCGGATCCCGCAGAAGAAAGTGCTTGGCATCTGCCACTTCCCGAGCTTCCGCCAGGCCATGGAGACGACCCAGGCCATCGTGTCGCTCGGCCCGGCTGCGGTGGAGCTTGTTGACCGCACCATGATCGAGCTGGCCAATGCGATCCCCATGTTCCAGCGCACCATGAAGGCGTTCGTGCGCGGCGAGCCCGACGCCCTGCTCATTGTCGAGTTCGCGTCTGACGACGAGATCGACAACCGGGAGCGCCTGCGCGATCTCGGGCGCGTCATGGGCACGCTCGGCTACAGCTTCGACGGCACGGCGCGCTACATGGGCGGCGTGGTCGAGGCAATCGACCCGGCGCTCCAGGCCGCCATTGTCGAGGTCCGCAAGCAGGGCCTCAACATCATGATGTCGATGAAATCGGAGGGCAAACCGGTCTCTTTCATCGAGGACTGCGCCGTCCGGCTCGAGGACCTTGCCGACTACACCAGCCGGCTCACGGACGTGTTCGAGCGCCACGGCACGCGCGGCACCTGGTATGCCCACGCCTCGGTCGGCTGTCTGCACGTACGCCCCGTGCTCAATCTCAAGCTCGACCAGGACGTGCGCACCATGCGCGCGATCGCCGAGGAAGCCTTCGCCATCGTGCGCGACTACAAGGGTTCGCATTCCGGCGAGCACGGCGACGGCATCGTGCGCTCGGAGTTCCATTCCGCCATGTTCGGGCCGGAGATCGTACGCAGCTTCATCGAGGTCAAGGACCGCTTCGATCCGCACGAACGGCTCAACCCGGGCAAGATCGTGCGTGCGCCGCGCATGGACGACCGTTCGCTCATGCGCTTCAAGCCGTCCTACCGGGTGCCGGAGTTCGAGACCGCGCTCGACTGGTCGGCCTATCCGGGCGCGGCCGGCGGTTTCCAGGGTGCGGTCGAGATGTGCAACAACAACGGTGCCTGCCGGAAGTTCGACGCCAATGTCATGTGCCCGTCCTACCGGGTCACGCGCAACGAGAAGGATCTGGTGCGCGGCCGGGCCAACACGCTGAGGCTCGCGATTTCCGAGCAGCTCGGCCACGACGCCCTGACGTCCGACGCCATGGCGGAGACCATGAAACTCTGCGTTTCCTGCAAGGCCTGCAAGCGCGAGTGCCCGACCGGCGTCGACATGGCGAAGATGAAGATCGAGGTCCTGCACGCCCGTGCGCAGCATCACGGCATCAGCCAGCGCGACAAGCTGGTCGGCTACATGCCGCATTACGCACGCTGGGCATCGCGTTTCCGCGCCTTCGCCAACCTGCGCAACAAAATTCCCGCGCTCGCAAGGATGATGGAGGCCAGAACGGGGATTTCGGCAAAGCGCAAGCTCCCCGAATGGAAGCGCCCGTTCAAGACCAGCCCACGCGCGCTGCCTCCCCTGAACGGCGCGAAGGACGTGCCCGAGGTCGTGCTCTTCACGGACACGTTCAACACCTATTTCGAACCGGAGAACCTGGAGGCCGCAGCCAAGGTGCTGCGGGCCGCCGGTGCGAGGGTGCATATTCCCGGTGCAAGATCGGGCCGCCGTCCGCTGTGCTGCGGGCGCACGTTCCTGGCCGCAGGCCTCGTCGAAGAGGCCCGCGCGGAGGCGCAGCGAACGATCGAGGCTCTGATGCCGTTCGTCGAGCAGGACGTTCCGATTATCGGGCTTGAGCCGTCGTGCATCCTGACGCTCTGCGACGAGTTCCAGTCCATGGGGCTCGGCGAAGATGCCAAGGCGCTCGGCCGCAAGGCCATCCTGTTCGAGGAGTTCATCGCGCACGAGGCGCGCAGCGGACATATCGCGCTCGACCTCAAGCCGCTCGACGCGCCGCGCGCGCTCCTGCACGGCCACTGCCATCAGAAGAGTTTCAACGTCATGGGCGCGGTCGAACACACGCTGCGGCTGGTGCCGGGCCTCGACGTCCAGCGCATCCAGTCGAGCTGCTGCGGCATGGCCGGCGCGTTCGGCTATCAGGCCGAGACTCATGACATGTCCATGGCCATGGGCGAGCTGTCGCTGCTGCCCATCGTGCGCGACTCGGAGGCCGATGCTATCATCGTCGCCGACGGCACGTCGTGCCGCCACCAGATTGCCGACGGCGCGGGCCGCGAGGCGCTGCACGTGGCGCGGGTGCTGGAAATGTCGCTCGAGGCCGAAGCCACGGCCAGGCCGACCCCCGCGCCCGAACCGGAGCCGGTGAAAGCTGGCGAGAAACCGCAGGAAGCGCCGGACGCCGCCGGACCGGAACCCGAAGCCGAAAGCGTCGCGGAGAACAAGACTGAAGACGGTGCGGCAACGCCCGAGACGACAACAGAGGATCACAAACCGGAGACACCAGCATGAACGAACCGGTGAAATCAGTGGCAGGCGCGGCGCCCATTGTCAGGCGGACGCTGCATGATGAACTGGTGGACCGGCTGCGCGAGATGATTGTCGAGGGCGATCTCAGCCCCGGCATCAAGGTGCCGGAGAAGGATCTTTGCGAGCAGTTCGGCGTATCGCGCACGCCCCTGCGCGAGGCCCTGAAGGTGCTGGCGACCGAGGGGCTGGTGGAACTGCTGCCCAACAGGGGCGCGCGGGTGGCGACGCTCACCATCGAAGCGCTCGAAGAGGCGTTCCCGGTTATGGGCGCGCTCGAAGCGCTCGCGGGCGAACTCGCCTGCGCCAATATCACCGATGCTGAAATCGCGACGGTGCGCTCATTGCACGAGGACATGGTCCGGCACTATGAGGCAGGTGCGCTCGCCCCCTACTTCGCCGCCAACCAGGCGATCCACGAGGCGATCCTCGAGGCCGCGCGCAACCCGACGCTCGTCACCCTGCACCGGGGACTTGCCGGCCGTGTGCGCCGGGCGCGTTACATGGCCAACATGTCGGCGGCCCGCTGGCAGAAGGCGGTGGAAGAGCACGTGGAGATCTTGAAGGCGCTGGAGGCCCGCGACGGCGAACGGCTCGGCACGCTTTTGCGTGCGCATCTGGCCAACAAGTTCGCGACGGTCCGGGATGCGCTGAGTGCGAATGAGGCGGCGGAGTAAAACGTCGCGACGGGCGTAGGAAAAGGCATTTCCCGATGCGAAAGAAGCGCCGCACGCCGCAGCAGAAAAAGACGCTTTCCCTGTCCAGGGATCGCCGCAACAGATACGGCCAGAATGCAAAGGCGTCGCGCAAGCTGATACCGCTCAGGAAGGCAAAGGCCAAGAGATCCGTCAGGCATGCTGCCAACCAGGCCCTGCGGTCGCACGGACAGGACCGGAGCGACACACAGCAAAAAGTCAAATCCCGAGGACGCTGGCGGAAAGTGGCGGATGCCTCTCTTGGGGAGACGGTTCAGAGAAGACTGCGGCGGCAAAGCGAATTCGGACAGCGCGACAATATGGGGTAACCGTCCATGAATATGTTCACGATGTCATGTGGTGGCTGGACCGTCATCGAACAGACCGGCGCCTTACCCGACTTGTATGACGAATATGTGCGTCACGCCGTGCTGGCAGAAGGCGGTGGAAGAGCACGTGGAGTTTCTCAAAAGCCTGGGAGCCCGCGACGGCGAACGCCTCGGCAACCTGTCATTGAGGAAGAAAGTTGTAGGCTGTGCAAATCAACATAGCGACCCAAAACAGAGTTATGATCCAGCCCAAAGCCTTGTAGTGCGATGCGCCGGAGAACTCAATTCTCGTCCCCTCACCTCCGGCGACGATGCCCGGCAGGAACTCCGCCTGCCATACGTCTCTGT
Source organism: Hyphomicrobiales bacterium (assembly GCA_965198845.1). GTDB lineage: Bacteria > Pseudomonadota > Alphaproteobacteria > Rhizobiales > JAJFHC01 > CBDAQD01. Next base: position 860,709 of record CBDAQD010000002.1, on the reverse strand, counting down.
GAGTCGAATGGTCGCCCCAATCGTTGAGGTAGCTGACAAGACACCTGTTCCATTCTGACCTCAGGGCTCCAATTGCGTTGAAGGCCGCTCTGATCGAAATGCTGCCATAGACTCCAGTCACCAAACCGATCAATTGAATGGTCACCAGCATTATCAATGTGATACTCGGCGAACCTCCTCCAACGACCGGCTCCAGAATCACATTCAATTTTTCGCCGTCAGTTGTTGCGACAAATCCCAATGCTGCAAACAGGAACGCCTGAACCGTCAATAGCCGGTTCAGGCGTGACGTCGCCAATCCGTCTTCGTGTTTCAAATAATCCCTGTAGATCTCGAAAAGTCGCCATAACTCGGATCTTTGGAGGGGCTTGGCTGTAACACTACCCAGATATCCTCCCCCTCCTGGCCCCGCTACATCACGGAGTTGGCCCCTGTCGTCATTGTTTTCATTGTTGGACATGGCTTCCTTCCCGAACGAATTGACTCTTGTTAGAGCCGCACGCTTTCAATGAGAGCTTTGCATCTGCAAAACATGTCGCGGTGAATATTTTTTAAAAAGCGCAAACAATCCCGATAATCTACGTCATGAAGATCTTTTTTGTTCAGAACCTAGAATTGAGATGAGCAGATAAGAATAACGTCGCGAGTACGGATTGTGTATACTTCAATCAGAAGCGTTGTGTGCCCAGGAGAATGGCCGTGACCCGAGAACAATCCAACGTCGAGACGCTGAGCGCGGTCTACAAGGCGTGGCATGACACCAAGGGCGACAGCGAGGTGGTCTACCCGATCCTCGCCGACGAGATCGCCTGGGGGTCGCTGGCCGACGGCAAGCCCGGCATGGAATTCACCCGGCCCCGCGCCACCAAGGCGGAGGTGATCGGCTATTTCGACGGGCTGGTGAAGGACTGGTCCATGGAGTTCTTCCACGTCAACGAGATGATCGCTCAAGGCGAGCGCGTGGTCGTGCTGATCGAGATGTCGTGGACCAACCGGCACACCGGCAAGACCATGACCATGTCCAAGGTCGACATCTGGCGCATGGTGGACGGCAAGGCGACCGAGTTCATGGAGTTCTATGACACCCACAAGGCACTCGAAGCCGCGCAGGCGTAGGGCGGCTGCGCGTTTCCCGGCCTCCGAGCCGGGATCCATTTATCCCCTCGGCATTCCGCAGCATCAGCCAATGGGCCCCGGATCAAGTCCGGGGAACGCATTACATCTAGCCCTTCAGGTTCTTCTCGAAAAACTCGGTCGTGCGTTTCCACGCGAGCGCGGCGTCCTCGGCGTCGTAGCGCGAGCCGGTCGGGTTGGCGAAGGCGTGGTCGGCCTCATACCAGTGGACGGCGAGACTGTCCGTCTTGCCGGACTTCTCCATCTCCGCCTCGAAGCCGGACACCATCTCCTTGTTGATGAACCTGTCCTTGGTACCGAAATGGCCCATGACCGGCCCCTTCAGGCCCTTGAGCATGGACGACTTCAGCGTGACCCTGCCGTAATAGATCACCGTGGCGTCGACTTCCTCGACCGTCGAAATGTTGAGCGACCAGCCGCCGCCGAAACACCAGCCGATGGTGCCGATCTTGCCGGTGGCGGAGCCGTGCTTTTTGAGATACCGGACCGCGGCGGTCAGGTGCGCCGCGGCTTCGCCCTTGTCCAACCCTTGCGTCAGCGCCCGCGCCTCGTCCCGGGTCTTGGCCACCTTGCCGTCATAGAGATCGATGGCGAAGGCGATGTAACCCAGCTTGGCGAACTCGGCCGCCACCGCCTTGATCTGGTCGTTGAGCCCCCACCATTCGTGGATCAGGAGCACGGCCGGGGCCGGCGTCTGCGCCGGCATGGCGATGGCGCCCAGGGTCTTGCGGCCGGGCGTCGGGATTTCGATGGACTCCACGGTCGCCGCCTGTGCCGCCGCGAATTCCGGATAGGCGAGCACGGTGGCGAGCGGCAGGGAGATCATGCCTGCCAGGAAGGCGCGCCGGTCCGTTTCGCTCACCCGGATCGGGGGAAGCTTGTCCTGGGTTCCACAACCGTCGAGCGTGCACATGAGCGTTTCTCCCTGTCTTGAGTTTTCGTGCTCGTGACAGTCTACACGGGTTTGCCGACCGCATTGTGTCGCAAAGTCGTGAGGATTCCGGTTACACCCTTGTCGCCCCGCGCCTGACGCGGGGCCCAGCGACAAACGCTAGCGTCACGCCGTGGCTGGATGCCGGATCGCGCTTCGCTCGTCCGGCATGACAGAGAAGAGTTCAAACCGGGTCCGCCCCCCTCCTCATGTCATCCCCGCGCAGGCGGGGATCCAGTGCGAGAAACAAAGGCCTATGCGAAATTGCTCTGGATTCCCGCTTTCGCGGGATTGACGAAAGGGGAAGGTTTCCTCTCACCACCTCGGCTCGTGATAGCGATCGAAAGGGATGACTGCGACGGGGACCAGTTCCACCAGCAGTTCGGGGGCGACGAGGCCCGGCGTCTGAATGAGGATGCTCGCGGGCGCGACCTCGGCCGAAAACTTCTCCGCGCGCACCGTCTGGATCGCCGGCAGGTCGGCGGGATCGAGAAAGTAGATGGTCAGCGAGACAATGTCGTCGAACCGGCCGCCGACGGCCCGGAGGATAAACTCCACATTGTCGAAACACTGCCGGACCTGGGCCTCGCAGTCGCCCTCCCCGATCAGCGCGCCGTCGCCGTCCCAGGCGACCTGGCCGGTCATGTGTAGCGTGCGGCCCTCGGGCGCAACGATGCCATGGTTGAACGCGCGGCCGTTCTGCGGCCAGCCGGTGGGCGGATTAAATCTGACGGTCATCCGGATACCTCCTGGTGAGGAACAGAGAGAAAAACTTTTATGGTCAGTAAGTTAGGCTGAAGACGGCAGGGTCGCCACGGTGCAGTGATAGCGTCCGTTTTCAGCATCGGAGCCCTGGCGCGTCACAGTGTCGGCAAAGCCCGCGTCGCGCAACAGGCGTTCGACCTCGTCATTCGGAAAGCGGGTCACCCGGTCAGGCGCACCTTCCGCGTAGGCCAGGACAAAGCGGCCACCGGGCGCCAGGACCCGGCGGATCTCGGCCAGCATGGCGGGCACGTCGGGCCAGAAGTAGATCACGTTGACGCAGACGGCGGCGGTGAAATAGCCGTCGTCGAACGGCAGCGATGTCTCGCCGCAGATGTGGAACGCCGCACGGCCTGCCGCGACATCGGGAGCGAAACGTTTGCCCGCCGCTCTCACGGCAAGGTCCGAGATCTCCGCACCGGCGACGAAGGCAATATTGCTGTCCGCCAGGATCCGCCCGATCAGCGCACCGCCGCCGAAGCCGATTTCGAGCACCCGGTCCCCCTCGCGCAGGGCCAGCGCGTCGAGCGCGAAGGCATTCATGCCGCTGTTGACCTTGTTCAGCCGCCGCAGGATGAGGCGGCCGAGCAGACCGCTGGGGTGACCGAGCTGGCGGAGAATGCGCGAGGAATAGGCCATCGGATTCGCTCCTGAGGCGGTGGTTGCCGTCAGCCCTCCTCGCAGAACGTCTTGACCGCGTCCATCTCCTGGCCGAGCGCCTTGCGATACATGCCGCTCATCAGCCAGTTCAGGGCACGCGGGATCAATCCGGCAGCGCGCGGCTCCATGGTCAGGACCAGCTCGGTGCCGCCGTCTTTCGCGCGCACCGTGAACACCGAGTCCCAGACCGCGCCATGACTGTCGGCCACCAGGCGGACGCGCTCGTTCTCGACATATTCGGTCACTTCGAGTTCGGTCGTGACCTCGCGGTTCTTCATCCAGCGGCTCTCGCGGAAGCGCGTGCCGACGCCTGTCTCCTGTTCGGTGAGGATGTCGGCCTCGGTGATCGCCGGAACCGCGTTGGCATAGTTGCGGATGTCGGCCACCGTGCTGAACACCCTGTCCGGCGGGGCTTCGATCATGCGGGTGATGACAATCTGGCTCATGGCGCCGTTATAGCCTTTCTTCGCCGATCTCGCCTCAGCCGTCGGTCACGGACCGGCGGCCGTCGCCGTCGCGCCACGTGACCGCTGCGAGCGCCCCGGCATCGGAGAGGAACCCCTGCGCGGCGAGGAAGGCGGCGTCCGGCTCCATTTTCCGGTCGTAGCGGGCATGCAGCACCGTGAGCGGGCGGCTGTTGCCGTCGGACGGATAGACGCCAAACTTGAAATAGGGCCCGAAGCCGTTCTGGTCGGAAAAGGTGGTCGGGCCGGCATATCGGAAGACGTGGCTGCCGTTGAAGACGATGTCGATCAGGCCGTCCGCACCCGGAGACCAGATGACCAGGAATTCGATGCGGTGCCAGGTCCCGCGCCGGAGGTCGCGGATCCGCAAAGGTTTCTTCTGCAGCGCCTGCCAGTCCTCGTCCGGCGCGACCGTGCCGCCCACCTGGGCCGCCGGCAGCACGTTGTTGAGTGCGATGTCGAAATGACCCGTGCCGCGGTAACGCAGGCCGATCTGGGGCTTGTGGTCGGGGTCGGGGGTATGGAACTGGCCGATGGTGACGAAGCCGTCCGGGTCGAGCGGCATGTCCTCTTCGATAAGGAAAGAGAGTCCGTACCACAGGGGCACGCCTTCGGGCGGCAGGGCCCGGTCGGCCAGTTCCGACCTGAGGCCGCCCGCCACCCGGTCGCCGACATTCCAGGTGATGGCCAGGGCATGATCGCCGAGGCGCGGGTCGTGGATCACTTGCGCGCGGTCCGGCGACACCATGGGTCCGGTCGAGAGCGTGGTTGCGTCGAGACCGCCGGCGAGATCAAAGCGCGCGTCGGCCTCGGCCATCAGCGGATAGCCTTTCGGTGGTGCCGGTGCCGTCATGAGCGCTTCCCCGCATGTGATAGCCAAGGGGAGCACGCTAGCAGGTCAGACGGGCCGTCGTCAGTCATAGATCTTCGGCCCGCGCACAATGCGCCAGACGATGAGCGGCTGGAGCAGGACGAAGCCCGCCATGACGGCGAAAGCGGTGATCCAGGCGGCGTGGATGCGCTCGCCGCCGGCGATGTCGAGGATCAGGCCGAACAGGGCCGGACCGAGAGCCGCGCCGGTGAAGCCAATCAGCGAATAAAGCGCCATGGTGGCGCCCTTGCGGGACGGCTCGGCGGTGTGGATCATGCCGCCGGTGATGACGGAGGAGTCGGCGGCGATGGTGGCCGAATAGGCAAAGGCCAGCAGCAGGACCACCCAGTAGGCGATCTGGGCCGACAGGCCGAACACCACCGCCGTGACCGCCGACGTCAGCGCCACGGCGAAGATCCAGACCTGGCGGCTCACCTTGTGGCCCAGTTCGTTGCCGCCGACGCTCGCCGGCAGGGCGATGATCGAGACCAGGGCGGCGATGGTGGCGAGATCGACGTCGAGGCCGGGCGCACCCGGCGCCTCGAAGCCGCGGGCGAAGACCAGGAACGGGACGAGCCAGGAGGCGAAGGCGGCGAGTTCGGCATTGTGGATGCCGTAGAGCAGCGAGAAGCCGACCGCACGGCGGTTGCTCAAAACCGGCTTCATGTCGAACAGGCGGGGTGGCGGCGTCTCGGTCCGCGGCGGCGACGGCAGCAGGATGAGCGCCAGGAGACATGCGACGAACGGGCCGGCCCCGCAGGCCACGATGGTCCAGCGCCAGCCGACGACGGGCTCGAGCTGCAGGGCGAGGAAGAAGGACAGGCCGGCGGCGAGAAAGTAGCTCGCCGTGTAAAGCGACGTCGCGCGGCTGCGGAACTGGACCGGCACGTTGTCGGTGAGGATGCGCAGGCCCGGCATGTAGGTACCGCCGAGCGCCACGCCCTCGAGGAACCGGAGTGCGGCGGCGGACGCGAAGCCGTCCGCGACCGTGGCGAACAGCATGGCGGCGACCCCGCCCAGTGCCAGGAAGGCCAGATACATGGCCTTGGCGTCGTAGCGGTCGGACAGGATGTTCACCACGACGACGGTGACAAGCTGGCCGGCGAAGAACAGGCCGTTGATAGTGCCGGCCTCGACGTTGGTCAGGTTCCAGGGCCCCTGCAGCACCGGGATCAGGGAGGGATAGGACGAGAGCACGAGCATGCTCAGGACCTCGATCCCGCAGGCCCAGGCAATGATCGCGACGGGGCTCTTCAGCACGTTCATGCTCAGCAACCGGTTCGCCCCTCTCCTTGCCGGTCGGATCGCAGCGGCGACCGTCGCGGTAACCTGACCGTTCCGGGTATAGCGAATTTGCGTGAAGCCTCAAAGCGGCACGCCCCGGCGGCGGGAAGGATGGTGTTTGGCGCCCCAATTCGATTGGCTCGCGATCGTGCGCACTGACACAGACACAATTCAAAGGCTAAGGTCGCTCTCCAGGGAATGCGCACAGGGAGAGCAAGCGCCGATGAAGCTGGAATTTCACCACATCAACTACGTCGCCGAAGACGTCGACCGGATGCACGACTTCTACACGAACGTGCTGGGCCTTGATGATATCCCGCAGGAGAACTTCCCGCGGACCGAGGCGAGCGGCGACGTCGGTTACAGCGGGAGAATCCGCTTTGCCACGGAAGGCTCGATGCAGATGCACCTGGCTGAACGCGCGTTCGATGTGGCCTTCAGGAACGGGCAGGTGATCAACCCGGTGGAGCGCGGTCACATCGCCTTCCGCACCGATGATCTCGCTGCTTTCCTCAAGATTCTCGACGAAAGGGGCATCCCCTATTCCGACTACGGCACGACGTTCGCCCGGGAATGGCATCAGGTGTTCTTCATGGACCCGGAGGGCAATGTCATTGAAGTGCACCAGCAGGTGGGATGACGCGCTGACCACCGGAGCACTCAACGCCAGCTGGCCAGTCACCCGAAGCTGAAGATATCGCCGATGTTCTCGATGATCACGGCAAGTAGCAGCACACCCGCCACCAAGAGCGCCATCCACCAGAAGAAGTGGAACAGGATCGCCGATGCGCCAAGTCCGGTGGCGTAGACCGGATATCGCCAGTTTTCACGCAGAATGCCGGAGATCAGAGACAGGACGATTGCGATAACCCCGAGTATGGGAGCCGCCACCGCAAGGTAATCCGTTGCCGAAACAGGCTCCGGCTTCGCGGTTTCGTTCGACAATCCGAAGAACGACCGCCATGCGGAACGTTTGATCTCTCCGGCGATTTCGCCGATCTGGACGCCCGCAGAGGGCTTCGGCTCCAGCGAGGGGCCGAAGATCTGTATGAAGACGAGAATCAGGGCGGTCGCGCCGACCATAACGGCCCAGAAACCCCATTTTCTCAGCGGGCCGACTGCGGCCACATCCGTATTGGCGGTCTGTTCTCCCATGCCGCATGACTTAGGGAGACCGTCCGGCGAATACAAGGTGCAATGAGAGAACCGGGCATCCGGTGTCATTCGGAAACCTGGCCGTCGCCTCGCACGAGCGCTGGCAGGACTGAGCTGAAAATTCCCTCAACCTGGCTGGGTCAGTGTAGCCGGCGGAAAGTCTTTGAGTCTGGTGGCAGAAAGTGTTTGTGAATCCGGCCTATCCCGACCTAATCCGGCCTATCCCGGCCAAGTGGTGGTTTTCGATGGGTTTCTATGGTGTGCGGGCGGTTGGCGTGAAGGGCCGGAAATTTGCGGCCTGGCTGTCACGCGCAACTTTGAATGGCAGAAAGTACAAGGCAGGAATGCGCGGCAATGCTAGGCAACGTGTGTCAAACAGGTCAGACGGCGATCTGTCAAACCTGAATCCCACTATGGAAGAAAAGCCCTCAGGGCAAATGAGGAGCGGATCGGCAGATTCCATCAGGGCCGACAGGCAGAGTCTGCACGAACAGGCCGAATATAAAGCTGCAATCTGATCGCCACACGCACCAGATCAAACCTTTCCATCGGAAGGCGTCCATTTACATTGAGATGAGGCGGGATGAATGACGGTTTTCGTATGTATTCGCCGAAGGCACTGTTGCAGGCGTTTCCCACGCTCATTTTTCGGCTCCAAACTTCCACCAAGCCTCGCGCCAACGCACAAAGTTCTCCTGCTCAGAGACAGGTGTGCGAAGTAAAATTACTCACAAAGGCGATGTCAGATGCAAGAAATTGCGCCGGCATGGCGGCTGTGGACAAATACCGATCTCGCCCGCAGGGCATATCCTGTCGGAACAAGAGGCATGAAAGCGCTCTTTCGAGCGTGGGAAAGGCCTGGGTACTGTTGTGGCTCGGCTTGATTTGATTTGATTTCTGACTTCTTGCCATGGAACTCGATGATATCAATGAACCGGAGAGTTGCGACGCGGAGCGTGTATCAGCGAAGCCGCACCGGCGAAGGACGGATGCTGAGAAGCCTCCGACTATTGAGAAGAACAGTTTCCATGGTTCAGTCTGTTTCTCGATGGATATATTTGCAGATCCCCGCTTATCATCGCTCCCTCATGGCTTCATCGGCGTAGCGTGCGAGCGGGGAGAGCAGGTAGTCGATTATGCGCCTGTCGCCAGTCCGGATCTCGGCGGTGACGGCCATGCCTGGGGTCAGCTTCATGTGCCGACCGTGGGCCATGATCGTATCGCGCTTGACGGCGATCCGCACCGGGAACACAAGACCCTCGTCCAGCGCGACCGCGTCGTTGGAGACCGAGCGTACGGTGCCCTCGATGAGACCGTACCGTGTGAAGGGAAATGCTTCGACCTTGATGCGTGCGCTCTGGCCTGCGTGGACGAAGCCCTTGTCCTTGTTGGGCAGCATGGCCTCGACCTCAAGGGTGGTGCCGTCGGGTACGACAATCATCAGCCGCTCGCCGGTCTGCACCACGTCACCGACGGTGTGTACTGCAAGATGCTGCACCGTGCCGGCAACGGGTGCGACGAGCCGGGTGTGGCGCTCTTTCGCGCGCGCCTTAAGGAGGTCCTGTTCGAGGCCGGCGATCGTCTGTTCGGTTTCGGCGAGCTCGGAGATGACATCGCGCATGGCCGCTTCGGTTCGCTCAACGAGCTTTGCCTGCAATGTCGCGATCGCGGCCTCGATCTCGCGTGCACGGCCGGTCCGCTCCGTCAACCGGGCCCGGCCCTCCAGCCAGGCCTGGTGGGCCTGGAGCAGCCGCAGCTTCGAGCCGAATTTCTGATCGAACAGTTTCGCGAAGATGACGCGCTGCTCGGCGAGGACCGCCACCGCGGGGGCGAGGTCGCGGATCTCGTGTCTGACGCGCTCAAGCTCGGCCTCGCGTTGCGCGACCTGCGAACTGATCGTGTAGCGTTCCGACCGGTGGGCCGTCAGCGTCTGTTTCAGCAGAGCCTGCTGGAGAGCCAGCAGTTCGGGCACGTTGTCCCTTGGCGTGCTGTCGCCCGGCGTCTCCCGGTCAGACGGTGTTGTGAGAGCCGGTATCGTTCCATCCGGGTTCTCAAGACCGTGGAGCGTTGTCTTCAGACGCTCCCTGCCAAGCCTCAGGCCTGCCAGCCGGTGAGCAAGCCGTTTGAGATCGGCCGCCTGCTCGGTGGGCTCGATACGGGCCAGCAACTGGCCCCGGGCGACCTGCTCGCCCTCCCTCACGGCAATGCCGGCAATGCTGCCGGTGATCAGTGGTTCGACCACCTTCACCTTTCCCGCGGGAATGATCTTGCCGGCGAGAGTGGCATGGATGTCGAGACGCCCGATAAGCGACCAGGCCACCGCGGCCGCGGCTGCGATCAGCACAAATCCTGCCAGCACCAGGGCAACCGGTGACGGCGGGGTTTCGAGAACCTCCAGCTCTTCGGGCAGGAACTCGCGCTCACGCCTCGAGAGATGTGGTGCGGGCGGTGGAAGTTCTACAAGGTCGTTCATCAATCAGGCCGTCGTCGATGCCAGGCCCTGGAGCCGGTGCAGGCTGGCATAGCGGCCATCACGCGCCAGCAGTTCGTCGTGGGTGCCATCCTCGACAAGGCGCCCCCGCTCGATCGCGATGATGCGTGTCGCGTTGCGGATGGCGGCCAGCCTGTGGGCGATAATGAACACAGTGCGGCCCGCCGTGATCTCGGCCATGTTGCGCTGGATCGCAAGTTCGGATTCGTAGTCCAGCGCACTGGTGGCTTCATCGAGGATCAGAATGCGGGGGTCCGTGACCAGGGCGCGGGCAATGGCGATACGCTGGCGCTGTCCGCCGGAGAGATTGCCGCCGCGTTCCTCTATGACCGTGTCGTAGCCGCCTGGCAACTCCAGTATGAAGTCGTGGGCTCCCGCGAGCTTCGCGGCGTCCATAATTCGCGCGGGCGGTATCGAAGGATCCGCTAGCGCGATGTTCTCCGCAACCGTCCGGTTGAACAGGACGTTCTCCTGAAGCACCACGCCGATCTGCCGGCGCAGGAGCTTCGGGTCGATGACGGAGAGGTCCACACCGTCGATGAGTACGCTGCCGCGTTCAGGTTTGCGCAGGCGCTGGACCAGTTTGGCAAGCGTGCTTTTGCCGGATCCTGACGTGCCCACGATGCCGAGGATCTCTCCGGGCGCAACATCGAGCGAGATGTCGCTCAGCGCTTCCGGCTTGCCCGGCTCGTAGCGGAAGGTCACACCCCGGAACTCCACACGGCCCTCGATGGTTCCGAGTGTGCCGCCACTGCCGTGAGCCGCCTCAGGCCTCGCGTTCAGGATATCGGCGACGCGGGCGGCCGAGATCCGGAATTGCTGGAACTCGTTCCACATCTGCGCCATGCGCAGGATCGGCTCGATCACCCGGCCCGCGAAGATATTGAAGGCCACGAGCTCGCCCACCGTGAGGGCCCCTGCGATCACGAGCTGCGCCCCGTACCAGAGCACGGCCACCGTCATGATCTTCGCAAACAGTTGCGCACATTGACCGGCGATGTTGCTCAAAGCCACCGTGCGGACGTTGGCCGTTACATAGCGGGCGAGCTGGCTGTTCCATCGCCGAAGGGCCTGCGGCTCGACTGCCGTCGACTTCAGCGTCTCGATGCCGACAACCGCCTCCACCAGAAAGGCCTGGTTCTCGGCCCCCCGGTTGAAGCGTTCCTCTATCCGCCGCCGCAGCACCGGTGTCACGACGACCGCCAGCAGAACGAAGGCCGGGATCGTCGCCAGCACGATCAGCGTCAGGACCCACGAGTAGATGATCATCACCGCGAAGAACAGGACGGTGAACAGCACATCCAGAACCAGCGTGATCGCGTTGCCGGTCAGGAACTCCCGGATGGTCTCAAGTTCGCGCACACGGGCCACGGTCTGGCCTGTCTGGCGCGACTGGAACCAGGCAACGGGCAGTTTGAGCAGCCGGTCGAACAGTTTCGCGCCCAGCGCGGTGTCGACCTTGGCCGCCGTCAGGACCGTAAAGTGGTTCCGCGCCATGGCGCCCATGACCTCGCACAGGCTGACAGCGCCAAGACCGATGATCAGGACATGCAGGGTGGTGAGCCCGTGGTGGACGAGCACCTTGTCAATGATCAGCTGAAAGAAGATGGGCGAGGCCAGCCCCATGAACTGGACGCAGAACGACAGGGCGAAGATGCAGCCGAAGGTCTTGCGGTACTTGAGGATCTCGGCAAGGAACCAGCCAATATGAAACCGCTGCCACGCACTCTCCGTCTCGCGCGGCACCAGGAGAATGAGCGTCCCGGACGAGTCCGTCCCCGTCCAGTCCGCGGCAAACTGCTCAAGATCGATCTTTGACGGAATGCCCACCTTCGGGTCGAAGGTCGTCAGAATGCCCTGATCGACCGCGGCGACGAGCACGAAACTGCCGTCACGCCGTTCGGCGATCACGGGGCATGGGACATGTTCGAGCTGCTTCGCGCGATACCGTTTCCGCTTCGCCCTCAGCCCCGAGCGTTTCGCAGCGCGGACAATGTCGCCGCTCGAGAAGGTGCGGGCCTCCAGCCCCAGGTCATGGCGCAGCTGTGGGCCGTCGATCCGCTGCTGATGAAGATGCCCGGCGAGTATCAGGCATTCGAGGCCTGAGTCCGTTACCGGGACTTCGCATCCAGACGTATTCGGCGCCATGTGCCGGGAGGTGCCGCCCGTCAAGGCCGCCTTCTCCCCCGATGCCAGAGCACCGCCCGGATGTCAGGCGGCGGCGCCATCCACAGCCGGACCGCTGCGATTGCTCCGGCGGCCATCAGGCAACCTGTTGCCACGCATTGTTGATGGCAATCATGAGGGCGGCCTGGCGTTGCTCCGGTGTCTGCATGCGCGCCGGATCCGTAACGCCGCCACCACCCGGGGAAATGGCCATCGCCTCGATCAGTTGCTGCACCTGGTTGGCGCGAAGCACACGGTCACCGGCACGGATCTCGTCGAGGTCGCCGGTAACCGTGACCCGGTCGGACGCACTCCCGGTGTGCGTTACCACGAGACGCGAGCCGTCCCGAGCAAACCGCACGGTCTCATGGTCGATATTCGTCAGATCCAGCGTGTCATTCCCTGTGCCGGTTTCCACGGTGTCACGGCCGTGGCCGGCGCTGTAGACGAACCTGTCATCGCCCGCACCGCCGTCGAGCGCATCATCGCCCCAGCCGCCGTGAAGCGTATCGTCACCCGCACCGCCGTGAAGCGTGTCATCGCCCGCGTTGCCTTGCAGGTCGTCATGACCGTCACCGCCCCTCAGCGTATCATCACCAGCACGGCCCCGAAGCACATCGTCGCCGCCCTCGCCGGAAAGCTCATTGACGCCGTGATCTCCGGTCAGTGTGTCCACGTGTGCCGACCCGCGCAGGTTTTCGACGCTGACAAGTCTATCGCCCTCGGCATCACCGCCTGCACCTGAGCCAGAGATTAGGCTGACGGTCACGCCCGAGGCCGAACCGGCGTATGCCGCAGTGTCGGCACCTTCACCGCCGTCGAGCACATCCGCGCCCGCACCGCCCTTGAGCGTATCGTCGCCCGCACCGGCGTTGAGGGTGTCGTTGCCCGCACCACCGTCAAGAGTGTCTTCACCACCAAGCCCCGAGATCCTGTCCGCACCGCCCAGACCGGCAATGACGTCGTCACCGTCCGTGCCCGAAAGCACGTCATCGAACCCCGTGCCGACTGGCTCGCCCAGAAGATCGGAGAGTGCCAGAACCGTATCGTCTCCAAACCGGAACCGCTCGATCATCGTGCCGGCCACCCTGTGGTCGCGGACCGTCACCGACCCCGTGACCGTCCCGTTGCCGGAGGCATCGAGAACCTCGATGCGAAGATCCGCACCTGTGGCACCGTTCGTGAACCCCGCCCGACCGGGGCCGGAAGCCTGCCTCCACGTGCCGCGCCGGAGCCGGATGTGCTCGCGCGTGATCCCTTCCCCGAACACAAGCGTGTCGAGGCCGCCCGTGTCGCTGACGATGTCGTGACCCTTGCCGCGATAGTAGAAGATGCGGTCGTTGCCGGCCCCGCCGTCAATGACGTCATCGCCTGAACCGCCGCTCAGAACGTCGTCGCCGTCGCGGCCAAAGACCATATCATCGCCGCTGCCGCCCAGCAGGATGTCCGCGAGCGTGCTGCCCCTGATCTCATCATCACCGCCGCGTCCGGCAATCCAGAACGATGTATCATCCGGTGCGATCAACTCACTGCCGGAGTTGCCGTCCTCGTGGAAACTGCCGAAAGCCGTAAAGTCGACACCGCCACCGCCTGTAAAGACAAGTTTCTCGATCCGGCGGTTATTCAGGCTGACGTTCTTGATAATCAGTGCATCCGCGTCTCTCCCGACCCGGGCACCGCCCGGACCTCTCGTCTGGTAGTGCAGGGATAGCGCAGGTGTGACGGGCGCGCTGCCGGAGCCCAGCGTCCTTATGAGCCTTGTGTCACCGCGGACATTGAAATCAGCCGGCGCCATCTCGTGGCCGGGCGGCTGCAGGACAACCAGCAACTCACCCTCGATACCGCCCACAGTCACGTCGTCCAGGGTGATGCCCGGCCCAAAGCGGATCGTGTCCTCACCACTGTCATCGAGAACGATAACCGTGCCGGACCCACGCCCGAACAGTATCGTGTCGTCGCCGCTGCCGGTGAGGACCACATCGGTGCCGGAACCCGGATCGATCCGGTCGTCGCCAGAGCCGGCGACAATCCAGTCATTTCCCGCATCGCCCCGAAGCACGTCATCACCGCCAAGCACCGTCGAGAATGTCGCCGCCAGCCTGCCCGTCGAGAACATTGGCGCGGCCGTCACCGGTGAGCCGGTCGCCATGCGCCGAGCCGGTCACGTTTTCGATCCCCTTGAACGTATCGCCCGCCGCATCGCCGCCACTGGCCTCACCATCAGCCAGATCGACCGTCACGCCACTGCGGGAGCCTGCATAAGTCGCTGTATCGGAATCGGAGCCGCCATCAAGCGCATCAGCGCCCGCACCGCCCTCGAGACTGTCATTGCCCGCGCCGCCTTCGAGCGTGTCGTTGCCAGCACCGCCATCAAGACGATCGTCTCCCTCCAGGCCCTTGAGCGTATCCGCACCGCCAAGGCCTGAGATGACATCGTCGTCCCGCCCGCCGGTGAGCACATCGTCGAACCCCGTGGCCACGGGCTCGCCCAGAAGTTCGGCAAGCGAGAGCCCGGTACCGTCGCCAAAACGGAAGCGCTCGACCTGACCGGATCCGGCCCGGTAGTTGCGGATCGTCACTGAGCCAATGACCGACGTCTCGTCGGTGGCATCAAGAACCTCGATCCGGAGGTCGGCACCGGTATCGCTGTCCGTGAATGTTGCAGCCGTTGCGCCGGACGCCGCCCTGTATGCGCCGCGCCTCAGGCGCAATCGCTCCCGAGTGATCCCGCCGCCGAACACCAGCGTATCGAGACCGGCCGTATCCTCGATCACGTCATGGCCGTCACCCGCCCACCAGACATACCGGTCATTGCCCGAACGGCCGGAGAGCACATCGTCGCCCCTGCCGCCGATCAGGACATCCGCATGGCGTGAGCCCGTGATGATATCGTTGCCCGCCATACCATTGAGCCAGGCCGCCCGGTTCGATGCGGCCGCAAGCGACGCGTCGGCACGGTCCGTGCCTTGTGTGAAGGCCGCAAGGTTCGCAATCTCGATGCGTGTCCCGTCGGCAAAGCCCAGATATTCGATCCGCTCAAGATCATTGCGCCAGTTGACAAGCGTCACCCGGTCGGCAAGCCGGTCAAAGGCCCGCCCCGGATTGGCGGCCTCCTTCAGGGCGATCTGCAGATCCCGGCCCGCGATCCGGATCAGGACGTCGTCAGGCGTGATCCCGGTGCCAAGGAGCAGCGTGTCGCTGCCGGCATCGGCCGGAACCTCGACCGTGTAACTGACGGTGCGGTAGGCCGTGTAGGCAACCCTCGTCGGGCGCGACCGCCCGTATTCACCGCCACCGCCGCCACCTTCGCCACCGCCTCGGCCGTGTTCGCCGCCGCCGCCTGAAGCAACCGTCCGGTACGCGGTATAGGCCTCCCGGCGCGTCCGGGTTTCGGTCACGGTCTTGCGGTCGATGACACGGTCCAGGCCGGATCCCCGCCCGAAGCGATAAACATCGTTGCCGCCGCGGCCCTCGAGCGTGTCTCTGCCCGCACCGCCGTCGAGAAGGTTCCCTTTGTCATCGCCGCGCAGTATGTCGGCATGGGACGAACCCCTGATACCCTCGATGCTAATGAAACTGTCGCCGTCCTCGTGGCCGGTCCCGCCGGACGTCCCTTGCGTCGTCAACTCAAGGTCGACCGTCACACCGGCGGGTGCCGCGGAGTAATCGGCAAGGTCAAAGCCCGTGCCGCCGTCAAGCGTGTCGTTGCCGGCATCGCCGCGCAAGCGATCGCTGCCGCCCAGACCGCGCAGTGTGTCCGCGCCGGAGCCGCCGGGGATCACGTCCGCACCCGGACCGCCTTCCGTCACGTCGTCATGGGCCGAGCCGATGAACTCGCCCAAAAACCGCGAAAGCGTCAGCTCAACGCCTCCAACGCGGAAGCGCTCGATCTGGCCGGCTTCCGTCCGGTAGTTGCGGATCGTTACCGACCCCGTAACCGTTGTCCTGTTCGTTGCATCGAGAACCTCGATCCGAAGATCGGCGCCGGTGTCGCTGTCCGTAAATGTCGCAGCCGTCTTTCCTGAAGCCGCCCTGTATGTGCCGCGCCTAAGACGCAGACGTCCGCGCGTAATCCCGCCGCCGAACACCAGCGTATCGAGACCGGCCGTATCCGCGATCACGTCATGGCCGTCACCCGCCCACCAGACGTAACTGTCATCGCCCGCCCGCCCGCTCAGCATATCGTCGCCCGTACCGCCAAGCAGGACATCCGCCTGCGCCGAGCCCGTAATGGTATCGTTGCCCGCCAGGCCGTCAAGCCAGGACGCCCTGTTCGATGTGGCCGACAGCGCCCCGTCCGCAGAAGCCGTCCCGTTAACCCGCGCCGTGATCCCGGAAAGATCGATGACGGTGCCGTCGTCAAAGCCAAGCCTCTCGATCCTGGTCGCTGACGTCCTCCAGCCCCTGAGCGTCACCCGGTCGGCGAGCCGGGAAAAGGCCCGCCCCGGATTGGCCGCCTCCTTCAGGGCAATCTCCAGATTGCTCAAGCCAAAGCGCATCATGATATCGGTGGGCCTCAGGCCCGCACCCAGCCTGAGCGTGTCGGTGCCCCCGCTATCGCTGATCGTGTCAACGCCCGAGCCACGCCCGAAAACATAGGTGTCGTCGCCGCCGCGACCCTCAAGCCGGTCGTTACCGCCACCTCCGTCGATCTCATTGTCATTGTCATCACCGGCGAGCCGGTCGCCACGCGACGAGCCACGCAGATTCTCGATGCCCCGCAAGGTGTCACCCGCCGCATCGCCACCGCTCGACGACCCGGTACCGAGATCGACAGTCACTGCAGCGGCCGATCCGGCATAGGATGCCGTATCCGATCCCTCGCCGCCGTCGAGGACATCGGCCCCCAAACCGCCCTCCAGCACATCCTCACCGGCACCGCCTTCAAGCCTGTCACGGCCGCCAAGCCCTGAGAGCATGTCCGCGCCGTCGCTGCCTCTGAGCGTGTCCGCACCGGCCGACCCGCTCAGGGTGTCGTCAAACGCAGACCCGATCACCGTCTCGATGGACCTGAGCCTGTCGGTCTCGCGAACCGTCTCGTCCACATCCGCCGTCGACGGGTCGTCGGGCGTGATCGTGGTCACGGCCCTGCCGGTGCCGAGATCGACCGTGACCGCCTGGTCCGAGCCGGAATAATCAACCGTGTCCACACCGCCGCGCCCGTCGATGGTGTCGTCACCGCCAAGCCCGGTGAACACATTGGCCCCTGCATCGCCGCGCAGCGTATCGGCATGTCCCGTGCCAATGACATTCTCGATGCCGATGAGCGTGTCGGTTTCCGTCACCGTCTCGTTCACGGCCGCCGTCGCCGGATCGTCGGGCGTGACCGTCCTCACGGCCGTGCCGGCACTGAGATCGACGGTTACTCCCGTCTCAAGGCCGGCAAAGCTCGCCGTGTCGATCCCGGTGCCACCGTCGATCCGGTCGGCCCCCGCTCCACCCGAGAGCCAGTCGTCTCCGTCACGCCCGCGGAGCGTGTCCGCACCATCTTCGCCGATCAGCACGTCGTGGTCCGCGCCACCGTCCAGCGTGTCATTGCCGCCGCCGCCGTCGATCCAGTCGCGGCCCGCGCCGCCGCTGATCGTGTCAGCCCCCGTGCCGCCGAGCAGGATATCGTCGCCGCCGGCGCCGGCATCGAACCGGTTGGCCACGCCGTCCGTCGCAACCCACAGGTCGTTGCCCGATGTGCCCCTCACCGCCCTGCCATTGGTTGCGGCGGCCGCGATGGCGTAGCCGACGGCCTGCGCAAAATTGGGGATCTCCACCCGCCGCACTGCTTGTTCACCCGACCCCTGGGCGATCACAAGCGTGTTGCCGTCAAGGCTCACGTCGATATCATCATAAGTACCTTCCCCGATCGTCCCATCCGTCCGGAAAGACGCGAGAAAGCCAGGCAGGCCACCATGGAAGTCGGAGGCCTGCCATTCCGTGATGCCCAGTTCCTCCGCACGCAGCAGCGTGATGATCCAGCCCGCCGCAAAGGCACTGTCGGGGGCCGCAAGAATCAACCCGTCGATCAGCGCCTTGTTCTGCCGATAGGCTGCGTAGTCGGCCGCAATCGCAACGTCGCCAGCCAGCACCTGAACGGTCGTGGCCCTGGACCGTGCCAGCGCACGTTTGATATACGGATTGCCACCGGCGATACGCATTCTTTTGAGCAAATCGAGCGTAAGCGTCTCGACAACAATCTCGGGCGCACGTGAGGTCGCATCCAGATGTGCTTCCCGGTTGATGTTGGGCGCGCGACCGATAATCAGGCCTTTCTGCTGGCTGAGGAAGATACTGTTCTTCGGATAGAGCAACTCACCGCCAACCAGCTGCAGATAGCCATTGAGCGAACCGGTCAGCGCATCACCCATCGCCCTGACCAGTTGCAGGCTGCCACCGTCCTTGTCGTTGGTGTGGGTAATCACGTACTTGCCCGTCAACGCATCGCCTCGGAATGCGATGAAGGCGTCCGCGCGCGGTCTCTTCTTCTTGCCGAAAAGATCGCCGACAACGGTCCCCAGCAGCTTGCCGAGAAAGGATCCGACCGCCGAGCCGATATAACCGCAGACCGGGCCGCAGAGAAAGGAACCGAGCACCTTGCCGCCCGCGGCACCTATGGCGCTGCCAATGGATCCGCCAATCGATCCGGCTGTCGTTTTGGCATTCAGCACCTCGTCGGCAAGCTTGCCGCCCAAGTAGGCACCGACAACATTGCCAAGATCGGGCATGCCGCCCGGTGCGCTGCCGAGACTGCCCTCCGTGAAGCCGAGACTTGATTCAATGCCAGCCACAAAATTGCTGAGGCCAGCATCGACAAGCGGCGTCACCACCTGGGAATTGAACACCACCTGTGCAAGTTCGCCGCCGAAATCGTTGCCGATGCCGACGGCCTGGGCCAGTTCTGCTGTGAGGAAGGAGCCTATCGCGCCTGAACCGGCCTGCCGAACCCGTGCCAGAAGGTCCGGACCGAAATTCGCAAACGACGCATCCAGTGACCGAGACAGGTCCCCGCCCGTAATGGATTCGCCCACCGCACGGCCAAGGTTCCGGCCAAAAAGGCCGATCACCGAACTGAGGCCGATGCGCAAGAACACATCCTCGCCCGCAATCGCATTGCCGATCGAAGACCCCAGCGCCGCACCGATCTCGGTCGCACCTCGGATAATGGCCAATTCGCCCTCGGTGCGCACGCGCAGTTCGACCTCAGGCTCTCCGCTTCGCTTGCCGTCCCTGACCTTGTAGCGCCTGACCAGTGCCGCATCAGCCGGAGAACCATCCGCGTTGGGGCCTCCGGACAAAGGAATGATCGTGACATCTGCAGGAACAATCAGATTACCGTTGGCGTCATACCTATTTGTCCGGACGACATTTCCTTTGTCATCGTAATCGTATTCCGTCCAGGAACCATCGGCGTGAGTTTGGCGGTAGCGTAGGGGTTGACCTTCGGGAGAGAAAGTTCCTGATAATCCTTCAGTCGAAGAATCGAAGAAGGCAAGATTGACTTCCCCCGACCGATCAAAACTGACTGATGCCCCAAAGTCGCTGCGGTCACCGAAATAGACAACGTTCAGTTCGCCGTTCTCATCAAATCCAATTTCATGGCGGCGGATTCCGCTGTCATCCCGGAACACATGCTTGTCGCTTTCAAACGAATAGGCACCTGACATCGGCGCAAACAGCCCCCGCCGCGACGCGATCCAATCATCGTTGAGAAAGCCGGTATCCGGGCGTTCATCCTGGAGCAGTGCGAGATCGTCGAAGGGAGACCCGAATCGGCTACGGGAATCAGACAAGTCCCGGATCGAGTTTGTGACCGCATCACGCACCCAAGGGAGGTTCATAATCTCGGGGCTGAATTCGGCGACACGCGCCCAATCCGTTATTGTATTAGCCGAAAATTCAAATTCGACACTGGTACCCGTTACCGAACCTTCCGCGTTCTGGTTCTCTTCAAACCAGTTAAAGACATTCGTTTCTCTGGATAGAGTTCCGGAAACACCGAAAAATCCTGCACCTCCTGCAAAATCGAATGAAACCGCCAAGTCTCCATTGGGGTTTGCTGTGATCCCCATAGCAACGTCAGCATGCGCAATTAGACCAACGATTCCGCCAACACCAATCGATACGTCGCCGACCTCGACCTCGTCACCAGAAAAGTCGAAGTCGAATGACGAAATCAAACCGCCTGCAGCGCCAGAAATTGTAAGTTTCCCGTTTGAAAATGTGAAAGAGGCGCCTAGCAGGCCAAAACCAGCTCCAGCGCTGTATTCAATATCGGTGTTAAATGTCGCATACAAATCTTCGGTTATCCGAAAACGCCATTCGCCGCTAAATCGTGATTTAATTTTTGAGCCTTCCGGTGCGCGCGCCATAATAACCTCGTATTTTGCGACCTCAAATCTGCAATAGATGCGTTACATATGTAATTGCCAGCTTAATAAAGACAAAAATGTACATTGCTATCGATAAAAGTCTTATTATTCCTATTCTAATGTAGTAAAACCTCGCTTTCATCCCCTGAATTGCAAACAATGGATAGTCACTGTCTTTAGAAAAATCCCAATTATTATTTTTGTAAAATTGTATTTCGTCAAAAACATGCATGGAATTCTTCAATAAAAAAGCCATTACCAATATTATTATCAAGTGGGCAATCATTTTCGATTTTAGCTATCCGTATTCGAAAACAGATCGAGTGTATAGCGGAGAAGCGCAGACCGTCTTTCTGATGCATTCATTTTAAGCGACCTCAAGAGCTACCAGATCATACATAACGGTCATGTGCTGCCCTCACATACTCCCGATAGTTCCGGTGGAAAGAGGCAGCCAAAAACAGGAGTGCACATCAGCGTTTCCAAAAAACCGTATCGATATGCAAGTGTCCGCCCATACCGGAGCAAGTTATCACTGCGGTCGACCCACGAATATTCCATGAATGCATTCCCATAGTGCGCTTCAATATTCAGAGGAGTAATCGACTTAGTCAAATTGCAGTGCTTGGCGATATAGGACGCATCTGATGCAGCAACATGACCGATCTGCTCACGCCAAAAGAAAAACACAATGAGCAAAAATGGGATCAACAACGCCAAAGCCGATGTCGACCATATTGCAACGCTACGACGTCGACGAGATTTCGCGGCAAGATAAATGCACACGGGAATGCCAACAATCGGTCCGAATGCACAGAACATAGTGAATGCCAATATGGCAGGGGACATGAAAAATAAGTCCAAAGCAGCCTCACCACATCAGAACCGTTGACTCTCGCTTTTTATCGGCGTGCCGTCAGGCAATCGTGTTACTGGTCGCGTCCCCCTTGTTCGTGACCGGAACGTGTTGAGATTGTCCGTCATAATTGCCCTCGCGTATCGGCTCTCAATCCAGGTGAATCTGACCGGTTGCCATGGTCAGTTGTTAGCGGGTTCGGTGTCATGGGATTCCTGAAAACGACCGCCGTAGACTGAGTTCAGACCCGCCTCCCTCATGGCCTGCCACAGGGCATCAGATACGTACGGGCCGTACCATCTGCCTCCGTCACCGACAGTGCCGCCATCCCACAAGTGATGCCCGGCGATCGCTTCGCCACGAAGAATGACCGGATCAGGGGGAGACTTGAGAGGGAAATACCGGGCCAGAACGATGCCGTCCGGATATTCTGTTTCGTCGCGGTAGAGATCGGAGCGCTCCACGTTGACAAAATCCTCAAGCGTCTTGCAGATGTTCATCAGGAAGAATTTCTTGTCGAGCGGCTTCATGCCCTTCCTGTCATAACCCTTGATGGGGATGAACTGGTGAACGCCCGGCTCGAACCGCTCGACCAACTCCCGAAAGGAATCCGGTACAAACCAGCCACTTCCCCCACGCGATGGCAAAAAGTCGGGTACGAAGCCATCGATAATCTGGATCGTGAAACTCGTCGGCAATTCGTACAGTTCGTCATCGGGAATCTTGCGATTGAAAAGAAAATGAACCCACACCTCCCGGTCTCCGATCCGATAGTCGTCGTTATCAGTCTCCGTATGCTTGGGGTCATTGCCGAACCAATGGCCGGGGGAATACTTTTCCTCATCCGTTATGAATGAAAGCAAATAGGCCATAGTTGTTCTCCGGTCACTGATGGGCGGTGCTTTGATGGAGGCCGACGGGATTGCGCGCACGATCGTACAGGGATGCCCCGCTCATCCCGACGACTGACAATCTCCGGGCGAGATGACGCTGAACCTGTTTGATACGCGACCCCGGCCCCTTCATGTCGTGCTCCGCATCTTTGGCTTCTCCTCTCCGAACACGTTCGCTTGCAGGTCCTTGAGCATTTCGTCCTGGCCGCCGAAGGGGGCGATCAGTTCGACGACCCATAGCTGGTCGCCGGAACGCCAGTCGTTGGGGGCCATGCGCGCGCCGCCGGCCTCCAGACGCTGTTCGACCTCTTCGTTCACCCGCGCCCACAGCGCCACGCCGACCGGACGGCCGTCACTGTCGTGATAAAAGATGCGGAACTGCTCCAGCAGAATTGCCGGCATCACCATCCATTCCAGATCGCCGATGAAGAAATTTCCCTTGTGCAGCGGCGACTGGGTAAGCAGCCAGGTGATTTCGCCAAGTACGGATGACACAGTGCGCGCGCCGTCCGGCGACGGTTCGCCGGGGACGGCGTCGCCGCTGCGGCTTCGGGGCTGATTGGCGCTCTCCGGGGATGATGTTGTCTTGCTTGCGGCCATGGCGGGATCCTTTTCCTGTTTGTCGGCACCTTCGGATGCCGCAAGACTACCGCCTGAACCGCTTATGGTCTGAGCTTTTTCGCCACCGCCCGGCTCGTGAATGCCCGGCTTTGGCCCCGCACCGCCGGCCAACCGGCGATGCGCATCTGGTCCGAGCGTCGTCACCTGGGTCTCCCCCCTTCAATTTGTTCCACCGCGTCTTTGCCGCTGCCAGTCAGTGATCCAGGCCTCAAATGCCGCCAGCGTGATCCCGGAAGGCTGGCCATTGATCTGAAAATATTCACGAATCCTGTGATTTGGTTGCGTTGATAGACATCATCATTACTCTTTTTTGATTGTGCCATGCTGTTTTATTGATGCCGTGAACTATAGAAATTCAACATGAATACGAACATCATTTAAATGAATTATGTAATGCGAAGTATATTGCCGAGACTCATTTCTCCGGATTGACTTTCCCACCAGAAATCTGGACTCACGAATTCATAACGCAATGATTACCCCCACGGACAAAGAAGATTGCGAGATGTTGACGAAAAAGAACAGGAGATGTCTCGAATCCGGCGGCAGCATCCTTGCCGAATTCCATCAGGAGAACCTCTTCCGGCGGGCATGTTCTCAGGGTAAATCAAGCAAGCGCATTGCTGCGAGACTTTTGACAATCGGGTTTCTGGGGCTGGGCTTAAGCGGTTGCTCGACAATTGTGAAGGGTACGGACCAGGAGATCGCCATCAACACCAATCCTGTTGGGGCGAACTGCGTTCTGGAACGCGAGGGCAAGGAAATTGCCAGGCTAGACAACACGCCGGGTACTGTGACCGTAAGCAAACTCAAACATGACATTACGATCATTTGCAACAAGGTGGGTTACCAGACTGCCACCTACATCAACGGCAGTGGTTGGGAAAGCGGCGCCGGTGCGGCGGGCATCGCTTTGGACGTGGTCCTGACCTTAGGCATCAGCAGTGCAGTAGACTCCGCCACCGGCGCCGACAACCGCTACGAAAGCCCGGTCAACATAACAATGATCCCTGCGTCATGATGAAACGCCAATGGAGTAGAAGTATCCCTGATCCGTGCGAACCGGGGACGTCTTTCCCGGTGATGGCGCGGCCATGAAACTGTCATGTCCGGTGTTGGAGCAAGCGGCCGAAGACTGGAAACGACAGACAGGGTATTTGGCACAATGCACAAAGTTGGTATCGCCATTATTGCGATAATGATCTCGGGATGTGTTCCAAACCCTGGTAACGGGCGTATTGAGAATGGCAATGAACCAGGGCAGTTCGATCCCAGAGTAACAAATGACGTTGTACTCAAGGACCTGGCCAGAAAGGATTGCGCAAATCTTGGCAAAGTACCAAAGATAATAGCCGCGCAATGTCTTGATAAAAAATGTGTAAAGAAGAACTACGCATTCGTCTGTGTAGCAGCCAATTCTTAGCTTGGCTTTGTGCGTTTTGATCAGGTTCATATCCAAAACATTAAGCTCCCGGCGATTGCCGGAGAGTCATACGGATGCGGACTTGAGTTGCCTCCCGGACACCGGCGGTTTCGGACATTCGTTGATCGGGCCGGAATGCTTCGGAGTTCTCCGGAGCAAGCGTTTTGGAAGGCAGGGTGTGTCGGAGGTGTGGAGTTTGCGGCTGTCGGGGCGGGAGATTGCCGGTGTTTCGGTGTGCCGATGGTGCGGGAATATGCGTCATGACGTGAGCGGTGCGGGATGACACGCGACCGCGGCGATCAACATCATTGCCCGTGTGGTCCCTCATTTGGTTCCTTGGGACGTGACGGCCGGCGTGACGGCAACGCCCCCGCCGCTGTCACCGCAGATGTAAGTGCCTGCGCGCCGGAAAAGTGCGAACTGCGGATGCTCACGGGGCAGGACGCATTCGACAGGCTCTCCATCCTTGAACGGGTGTCTGTCCTGACCGGTGAGATCATTGCCAGGGGCATCCATCGTCTCGGGCGGGACTGCTTCGGCATGAGCCGCCGCCACCTTGAGGCTCTGGACGACATTTATGGAGCCCTTGAAGCGATTGCCGGTATTGCCGCGCCGGAACTCTTCCGGACCGTCTTTGGCGTTCCGGAGATCACGAAGAGATTGCCGCTGCTCTATGCGATCAGAGCCATGTATGAGTATGAACTGGAATGGTGCAAGGCGAGAGACACCATCGGCTCAGCCGATGCAGCCGGCCTCATCGAGGCTGACGTTGAGTCCAAACGCGCATCGCTGTCCGCGGCGTTCTTCGATCTGTTGCGTGATCGCCGCCGGCTTCTGTTTGTGGGCTCAGGCCCCTTGCCGACAACGGCCATGGCGCTGGTTGCGTCCTTGGGCCGTTCCTTCGTCTGTCTCGACCGCGACGGCCGCGCCAATACGGTTGCGAAGCAGTACCTGGCCGCCGGCGGGCGCGATTACGGGCTCACGTTCATCCGGCAGGATGTGCGGGAGTTTGATGCCTTCGGCGACTTTGACGCCGTTGTCTGCGCATTCCTTGTGGGCGTCGAAACGACACCGTGGCCGGTCAGGACGAGGTCCGCATTCATACGCAGGCTCGCCGGGCGCCTGCCTGATGACACGCCTCTGGTGTTGCGGACCCCGCGGGCACTGGGCGGGCTTATCTATCCGCCGCTGGATACCGTCGGTTGGCACGACAAGGTAATTTTCCATTACCCGCCGGCCGGATCGCCAGCGGTTCCTTATGACGCACCTTTCGCAGTGATTCACTCTCCCCGCTCAAGAGGTGTCCGATGACGCCCGACGCGCCGATCGAATATGTGCAGGACTACTATGACAGGGATCATATTCGCTGGACCGCATTTCCGGAGATAACGGCCTTTATCGATTCGTTCATGAGCGAGGTTCGCGGCGGAACGGTGCTGAACGCAGGCTGCGGACCGCAATTCTACGACTACATGCTGAAGTTCGCCACGCCGCCGGCACGTTACGTCGGCCTCGACAGGAGCCGAGCGACGATCGAATACCTGAGCAATTCTCAAGACCGGCGACTGGTGAAAGCCCGGGTTGCCGCGCGGGCGGCCGGTGCAACGATCGGTCTGATTTGTGCTGATATTTTCGATTGCGCGGACAAACTGGCCGGCCGGTTCGATGCGGTCGTTGCAACAGGCTTTATCGGCACTTTCCACGATGCCGAACTGGCCCGCCTGTGCAAACTGCTTCATGACAGCCTGCGCCCGGATGGCCTGCTGGTGAAACTGACCTGGCACGGGCCACATCGCACGCCCGATGAGACGGCCGAGAAACTGAAATTCGGCTACGACAGCCTGAAGGAACACGAACCTGCCGACCTCGTCAGCCGGATCGAAGCCGCAGGCTTCGTGTCGGTGCGCTCGGAATTGCTCGAATGTGATCCACAGACCTACCGGTGGGACTTTGTCCAGGGCTGTGTGCTGCGCAAGGATCAGGGCACCGGCGCACACGGCCAACGTTGAGGCATTGCGGGCGCGGTTGAACGTGGCAACGGTGAACCATCTCGTTTTTGAAGCCCTTCTGGTGCTGGCCGAAAGCGGTCAGGCTCACGCTCTTGAGTTTGGCGAGATTCTGCATTCGCTCGAGCGGGCGGCGGAACAGGACTGCCTGTTCGTCGAATACGGCAACGGCGGCTGGCCGGTCGGATTCGCCGCGATGAGTGCTGCTGAAGGAGATACTTCGGGCCACGCCGGGCTGACCTGGTTCGCCGCTCATCCCCGGCACCGTTTCGCGGTCATGCGTGCTGTGAGGCACGTCCATCTGGCGGAACGGGGCCTGTACTCCTATGAGCGCAGAAGACCGGATGGCACGACCAGGGAGGTGCACTGGCAAACAAGAGACCGGCAGGGCGAGAGGCCGGGCGGCCTTATGACAAAGGAGGTATCGAGGGATCATGCCGCCACCGGCCTGCACCGGCATCTTCTTGACCATGGTCTGGATCATGCCGATGAGCCGGGATGGGCTGAGCGCGCCGGTGCGGCTGTCTCCGGGGTCGTCTCAAGCGCGCGAAGCGCAGTGATCCGGCGGCTGGACCCCGAAGCGCATCGGCGGTATCTCCATATCGGATCCGGGTCTGGCGCATTGACCATTGCTCTCGCAAAGGCCGGCAACTGTCCGGTTGTGGCAACGGAATTCAGTGCCCGGCTGGTCGAGGCGGCCTGTCTGCGTGCCAAGGAGAATCCGGACATCGGCTTCTATCATCGTGATCCGGCTCATCCGCTGGGCGACCTGGGCACGTTCGATGGCGCAGTGTCCGTCGGGGTCTCGGCCCGGACGGAAGATCTGGCGGGCCTGTTCATGAATGCGATTGACCCGATCAGGACCGGCGGGCGGATCGTAGTCGCCGATTTTGCCGCGGCGGCACGCAAAGGTCGGCCGGGTGCCCGCGACGGGCAAGATTGTCCGGCCAAGGCCGAATGGGACGCACTTTGGCACGGCTGCGGGCTTGAGGTCGAGGCTGTGGAAGACTGGTCGGACCGTGCAATGGCGATCAATGCCCTGTTGGCTGATTTGACCGTCGCAGTACCTGACGATCCCGAAGGTGCTGCGATGGCGCGATCACAGCTTTTGAGCGACACAAAAGCATATGAAACCGGCCGGAAGAGGTGGCTGATCTGGACCCTGCGCAAACGCGAGCACCGAACGACGGCACGACCACAACCGGTCAGGTGTCGTCACCGGCGTGTGACTCTGGTCATGTTGAGTGGCGGCATCGACAGCGTCTATACCCTGTGGGACAGCCTGGCCAACAGCGATGACGAAGTCCTTGCCCATCACGTTCATCTCGTGAACCTCGAGGACCGTGACGTTCCCGAGGCACGGGCGTGCCGGGAGGTGGTTGGCTGGCTGCGCGAACACTGCCGTGACTTCAGGTATTGCGAATCGACCGTCAACCGCGCCCAGCTTTCGTTCTTCGGATATGACATGGTCACGATCGGGTTCGAAGCCGGATTGGCCGCGCAGAGTTTCCGATACGAAAACAACTATCCGGTTGATTGCTGGCGCGTTGGGTCGTGTCAGGAGGAAGGCGGCTGGGCGGCCCGCTGGGTGCATGCCGAGCGCGCCTGCGAGGCGGCAAGCTTTCCCTTCGAACCGCCTGGATATCTGGACGTCCCGGCCATCCCCAAGAGGATGCAGGTCGAGGCCATGCCGGAAGATCTGTCGAGGCTGACATGGGGGTGCCGCCAGCCGCTCTGGGACAATGCGTGCCCGCTGCCCTGCGGCAGTTGTCCGACATGTGCCGAACGGGCAAAGCTCGGTTTGCCGTAGCCTCATGCCTGACGTCCGTGATTCTCGAGCTGCCTGAACATTTGGCGCGAGGCCGATCTCCGGGACCGTCTATCGGGCGAGAAGGCTTGAGCCATGATTTGCCATTGCCTCCACCGGTCACTGGGAGAGGTGCATGGCTGAGGGTGTGGCGTTTCTCGCTCGCACGTGACACTCCCGAGTCTCGCTACCTCTGCGTCGGTTCGATGTGCCGAGCGGTAAAACCGCCGGAGCGACGCAGGTTCCAATTTCTTCTCGTCACCGTCGCCTGTTTGACTGTCATTTTCTGGTCTTTGCGGTATTGCCCGACCGCCAGCAGTTTCACGTCGTGCTTGAGGGTGTCCGTAATATTCTTCCAATGATCACGAATTTGGCGTCTGGAAACATTATCTCCCAACTCAAGTGATTTCATGGGGTAAAGATCAATGCCGATTGACTGGATGAGCCTCAGTTTTCCGATAACAAATTCGGCTTTTGCTTGGGCCAGATCCACCTGCGCGGAGATCGCCGACGCCCGTGTCTCGACTAAACGCAATTCTTCAAGCGGTTTGAAAGCCCAGCGCTCAGTGCGAATTTTTCGAATTTTCTGCCACAACTCGGCACCCTTT
Source organism: Hyphomicrobiales bacterium (assembly GCA_965198845.1). GTDB lineage: Bacteria > Pseudomonadota > Alphaproteobacteria > Rhizobiales > JAJFHC01 > CBDAQD01. Next base: position 832,217 of record CBDAQD010000002.1, on the reverse strand, counting down.
CGTTCCATTTTCCACGTCCGACGCAATCGTTTCCACTCGGCGTAAGCAAGCCGAACCTGTTCAATGACTGAAACTGCCACGACAAGTTCACGGACACTCTCTTCGCTCAACTTGGTCTGGGAGATCTGCAATCTACCTGGAAAGCGCAGGAGGTTGAGAAGGCTGTAGGTGGCCGATAGCTCGTAACGAGTATGGGAATTATTCAGAAGAATCGAATTGCTGTCATAATTGGCTCCGAGGAGTAGGCTGATGTCGGGGATCAGTGACGCGTAGGTCAATCTGACATCTAACGCAGCGTTGCGTTTCCGATAAGCGCTGATGCGTAATTCCGGGCGCCGCAATAATGCGGCATTTTCCAGATCTTCGAGCGTGAGGCCCGATAGCTCCAATTTGGGGATCTTTCCAGTGCTTGACTTGATGCCGAAAGATACCTTTCGCGAACCGATAAGTGTCGCCAATGCAATGCGTCTCAGGTTCAATTCTTCTCTTAGACGTCGTAGCGCCTTCTTCAAGTTCACAAGGCGTGTCCGGAACACCAGAATGTCGACCGGATCGACCAGTCGGTCCTTGGCCAGGCCATCGGCACGTTCCTCATGGTTGCTGAGGGTGCCAAGGAAGCCTTCGACTTGGGGCAATAGCCGTTGCGCCATCTCCGCATAAAGATACGTCTCTACAGACCGGACAACGATACTGTTGGCAACACGACGTTGGTCTTCTTGTTTGGCGACCAAGTTATTGGCCTGCTGACGTGACCGCAGGTATGCTTGGCCGAAACTGAGGACTGACCAAGTAGATTCGGCACTCACCAATTTGCGCTTGAGGTCTGAGGCTGTTGTGGAGTTGCTACTGGTGTCAGGATTACTCCGCTCAGTTTTTCTTCCGGAAATGCGCACCGTCGGTAAGTGCCCGAGCAGCACGTCGCCGAGGGTTGTTCGTTGCAAATTCAGTTCGTGGCGAGCCACCGCAATTTCGAAGTTTCTGGTGAGTGCCCGGTTGATCACGGCGAACAGATCGATCTTACCTGCAACCGGATGCCATTTCTCGGCGAATCTTTCTTGCAAATCCTCGACCCTGCTGATCTGTTCCGATTTGCTCAAAGGTTCGGGTGTCACAATGCAACCCGAAACAGCCAATGTAAAGACAAGCCAAACTCTTCGGATGACCCGATTCCAGAACTTCATGGCTCTATTAGACTCTTCGACAGACCGCGCGTGATCGGATAAATCAGATAGGACAATATGGTACGTTCATCAGTCTTGATACTCGCCTCCAGCGTGATACCCGGATGTACGACGAAAAATTTCGGCCTTTCGCGCAGTTCGTCTTTGTCAATGGAAATCCAACCGCGGAAGACCGTATCCCGCTGACCAGTCACGTTCTTTTCCTGGAGATCTTTAGTGATTAGTTCGACGCGGCCGCGCAAGATCCCGTGCCTGTCAAACGGAAGTGAATCGAGCTTGATCGAAGCTGGGGCGCCAACATAAACGCGTGAGACATCCCTTGGCATGATATCGACAGCCGCCCGCAAGCGGGCTTTCTTCGGTATCATGGCTATCATGACTTCGCCGGATTCGACCAAAGTGCCGGGTGCTTTCTGCGAAACCGATGTGATGATGCCATCGAATGGAGCCACCAGTCGCACAAGCCTTCTGGCTTCCTCGTACTTCGCAATTTGCTTCTGCGCGTTTCTTAGTTTGATCGCGCTTTCTTCCAGTTCCTTGCTCAACTTGGCTCGGCGCTGGGAAAGGTATTGGGCTCTCTTCTGCTTAGTCTCGTGCAACTTCTGGCGCAATGTCAGCATTTCAGTCTGCAACCTATGGGCGCGTCGTAAGCCATCCGCCTCGGCAGATTTTGCCTGCAAGAATTCGACCCGCCTTGGACCGTCGCGCCTAAAACTCTCTTTTTCCTTGTTGAAAAGATCTTCACGCAGCTTGCTTAGATCGCCCAGATACTTCAACTGCACTTGCATTGTTTCGACTTCTATGCTGTGAGCTTCGAGCGCGCTATTAATTGATTCAGATTGTGCGTCGAAAATGGCCAATGCATTGTGATGAGCAAGCTTATTGGCGTCGAAGACTGAGCGTTCTATTTGGTCCATGCCTTCGTCGGCCGAGAAGCGCCGGGGCATCTGAAAACTGAGCTCTGCAGACATCCGTCTAATTCGGGCGCTAATGCTGGTGACCTTGAAGCGTATTGATTCGAGATCTGCCATCGTCGTTTCGTTTTTGATGGTGGCCAGCAGTTGGCCTTTCAAAACCCGTTCGCCGATATTCACTTCGATGGCCTGAAGCACACCGGAATGAAACGATTGAACGACAGTTTTGCGCATGACCGGTTCGACAACGCCACGGGTGATCACTTGGGAATCGATTGTCGCAAATGCCATCCAGACAACGCCGGCCAAAATGGCTGCCAGAACAATCCAGATAGACAGCAACGCCGACCAGGGCGTGCGGGGTCTTGCGTAACGCAGATAGTCAGGCTTGAATGATTCCGCGAATTGCTTTGCAGATGAGTCCGAAACGTAATGCAACGTCTCGTCGTCAACCAGAGCGGTCGCGGCTGGTTGGCTAAGTTCAACATTGTCTGTGCGGCCGTTGTTATTCTTGGCGCGAGCTTTGGGCGTTCCCATCGTCGTATCAGCACTCGTGTCGGTCCGCCAACACAGTTCGCCGAGTCCGAACTTCTTCGGTCGGTTTCGCAATTTCGCAAGCCAGTTCATGCCACCGCTCCCCTATGCTGCGGATCGACATGTTCGCGCCACATGTTCTGATAAGTAGCGCAGCGACTGAGAAGGACATCGTGTGGTGCGTAGTCCACCACACGTCCCTGATCCACAACCATGATCACGTCCATCTGCGCGGCACTCATCAGGCGGTGCGTGATGAAGATCATCGTTCTGCCTGAAGCAATCTCATCGAGCTGATGCAAAATGGCGGCTTCGCTCTCGGGATCAAGTGCACTTGTCGCTTCATCGAAGACCATGATATTCGGCGATCGCAGGAGAACGCGGGCAATGCAGATCCGCTGACGCTGGCCGCCGGACAGGTTACTGGCATTCTCCTCTAGGATGGTTTCGTATCGAAGCGGCAGATCGCGGATGAATTCGTGGGCGCCGGCGCGTTTGCTGGCGAGTATGACTTCGTCAACTTCGGTGTGGGGGCGGCCGATGGCAATATTGTCGAAGATGGTACCCTTGAAGAGAAAGTTTTCCTGCAGGACGCACGCCGTCGACGATCGCAGATGGGACAGGTCGTACTCCAGGATGTTGTAACCATCGATGCGGATGAACCCATCCACCGGCCAGGCGAAGCCCTGTATCAGGCGCGCGATCGTGCTCTTCCCCGAACCGCTCGGACCGACGATACCGACATTCCGGCCTGGCTGGATCTGGAAGCTGACATCCTTCAGAACCGACGGACCGTCTGGACTGTATGAAAATGTTACATTCTCGAACACGATCTCGCCCTCGATCTTCGGCGAGATGCCGCCTTTCCGGCTGCGTTCCGGAGGAGCATTGACGATACTGCCAAGCATACGGATCGACAGGTTGGCTTCCTGATATTTGCTGATTAGACCGACAAGCTGAACCAAGGGTGCGCTGACCCGACCTGCCATGATGTTGAAAGCAATCAGGGCACCTATCGTCATATCGCCGGCCAGCACAAGCTGCGCGCCGTACCAGATCACAGTCAACTGCATCGCCTTCTGCGTGAACCCGCTGATTTCGCGCAGCACATTGCCAAGCCGGGCGACAATCTGCAGGCTCATAATTGCGGCGGCGGTCTTGCGCAACCACGTACGCTTCTGTTCTTCCTCGAGTGCCAGGGACTTCAGTGTCTCGATACCGAGAACTGACTCGACAATCATCGCTTGACGATCCGTTTCGGCGGCGTAGAGAGCTTCCAGATTGCGGCGGTATGCGGGCATCGGTAACACGGTCTGAATCATCAAGACCACGCAGAAGCCGATGACGATCCAGGTTAGCGGCGCGCTGAAGAAATACAAGACTGGTACGATCAACACCAAGGCGGACAGTTCAATCAACGTGAACAGAAGTTGGCCTGTGACAAATTCCCGGACGGTGGACGCTTCCTGAAGTTTTTTCGCGATGCTGCCGGTCGAGGATTGCTGAAAGAAGTCCACTGGCAGCCTGAAGAGCCGAGAGGAAATCCGCTGTGCCAGATCAATGTCCAGCTTTGCCGTGATGTGGAGAAGTACGTGCGACCGCAAATACCCAAGCAGCGATGCGATCGCAACCGCAGCGAGGGCCGAAATGAATAGGGTATGAAGTGTCGAATACCCTTCGTAGCCGATTACCTTGTCAAAAACGATCATGGCAAAGATCGACGTGACGAAGGCAACCACATGAAGAAACAGAGAAACAACACCGATCTCGATCAGAACGCCTTTGAATGCAAGTGCTAGTCCGACGATCCAACTCAAACCGAACGGCACTTCCGGCAGTGCAGCCTCTTCCATGGACCGGACGAAAACGAGCTTGCCTGACCAGCGATTGCGGAATTCATCCTCGGGCACGGCCAGCAGGTCAAGCGATCGGGCCTGAGGATCCTGGACCAGGACGGATAGCTTGCCGTTCTCCGCAGGGCGCATGCCGGTTAGCACCACGTAGGAACCGTTGCGCAGGACGGCAAGTACCGGCAAGGCATGACCGACCTTTCGCAAAGCTTTCCAGTTCAAGCGGGCAGCTTCGGCCGCCAGCCTGTTCTCACGCGCCAAACCGGCCAGCACACCGGGATGGATCTTGTCAAAATCCACCTGTGGGTGCCGCGCCCGCAACGCCGCCTTTGACAGCATCACACCGTGAAAGCGCGCCACAAGCACCAAGCATTCAAGTCCTGAACTCGTCGATGAAACACCGGCCTGTGCCAGCCGACACTACCGCTGATCAGGCATCGAAATTCGGTGATGCTGGCTCGTCCGCATCCGCACTGACGGTGACCGACGGATCGCCGTTGTCTACGCCGTTGCCCGTCCGCTCGACCAAACCGCGCGACTCCAATTCCTGGAACAGGCGGTCCATTGCCTGGTAGGCTCGTAGGAACCCTTGCGGCGACATGACGATGCGCAGATCTTCGTCGATCGGCGGATCATCCGCATCGCTATCCGGATCGATCGTGTAGGAAAAGCAATCCATGCGCACATTGCCGTTTATGCTGGCAATATTGCTCACTCCATCGATGTACCTTTGTTCTTTCATCGTCTCCCTCCACTCTTGGGTTCTCAACTCAGGCAGCCTGTTGTTGTTCTGCATTGGGCCGTATCGCTGCATCAGTCGCCGTCTTAGTTGCATAAATATTGTTGTAAAGGTCGGTGACTGTGGAGAACGATCCGGTGGCGATATCTCGACCTGCTGTAGCATTCTCCTCCGTCGATGGCGTGTCTTCAGCATTTGTCAGCCAGGCCAGCGTTTCGGCGACACCGTTCTCAAGTGCGGTCACGGAATCGAAGCTTTCGAACGCATCACGCTGGTTGGCAGCCCAATAACTCTTCAGGTCCCTAAAGGTCACATCCTCACTGCTGTCGTTATCAACGATTCTGATAATGTCAGTATCGTTCAGCCCGCTTACTGCGATCTGACCCAGCGAATGCCCGGCGACCACGACATCGATCACGTCGTTGTTGACCGACAACACGATGTTGTTTCTGGTGAGTTCGATGCCGTCCTGCAGAGCGCTCGTCCGGATCTCTACAACATCGACATCGGTGTCGCTGCCCTCGACGATCGCAAACTCGCCACTGCCCAAGGTATAGACGTACCGGTCGCTGCCGACCTCACCGGAGACAATGGCATTGCCGAAGCCCGCGTAGAAAACATCATCACCGCTACCGCCTCTTTGTATCTGATTGTCTGTTAGCGAGAAAAATCCGGACAATGCTTCTTCGAGATCAGCGCCAAAAGGCTCCAGAACCGTATTGAACGCAGTCAGTATCTGCCCGAAAGCCTGATTGATGGTACTGAGGCCTGAATCCGCGAACGTCTCAAGCGCGGAAATGCCGAAGTTCAGAAAGTTGTCTGCTCCATCACCGCCCCAAGAGGACCCAAAGCCAAAGTTGATGAACGTGTCGTTACCTGCATTGCCGAATGCGCGGTAACGGGTACCAACGTTGATTAACAGATCATCGCCAAGGCCGCCGGTGATTATACTTGAGAAGGCAATGTTCACGCCTACGTCATTGCCATCGCCAAGTGAGGTTGTGTTGCCTGCGCCGGAAACGATAACCAAATCGTCGTCGCCGCCGGCAAGAATACTGTTGTTCAAGCCGGCAACAAAGAGACTGTCGTTACCACCATTGCCCTGTATATGGTTGCTTGCACCGAGGGCAAAAATTAAGTCGTCGCCGTTGAGGGCTGCGGTTTCGTCACCGATAACACGGTTGCTGACGCCAATGACGGTCGCGAAGTCATTACCTGAACCAAGAAAAATTTTATTTTCCTTGCCGACAGCAACCACAATGTCGTCATCAAAGGACGATGACACCGTGTTTTCAACACCGCCGACCAGAATGGTGTCATCACCCCACCCGGTATTCACAGAATTTTCTTTCCCGAGCGCGACAACCACGTCGACACCCGAGAATTCATTGAATGCACTGTATGAGTTGGATTCGCCAACCATGAGCACGACGTTATTGCCCCAGCCACTTACGCTGTTACTCTTTCCAATGATCAGGGCAACGTCATCGCCGCCCTTAAAATCGATGATATTGGACTTACCGATGGCAAGAACGATGTCATTGCCGCTATCAGCGCCACCATCCATCACCGCGAAATTCAGCTTACCCAGCAGAATGGCGATGTCATTATCGCCACCAGCATAGAGCACGTTACGTTTGCCGATCATGAGCGCGGCATCATCGCCACGGCCGGTATAGACGTGGTTGTCTTTGCCGGCGACCACAGCGAGATCACCATAGATTTCCTGTAGTTCAGGCGCGCTCCGGCCTGCCGATTGCTGAGCGCCTATCAATACCGCTTGACGGTCAGCCATGCGTGACTGCAGAAGGGCAAACTCGTGACTCAGGTTGGGAATCCGCTGGTCCCATTTAATGCCGGCGATGTCAGGCAGATCAAATGAAGGGATCGTGAAGCGTTGGGCTTCGAGCTTGGTTTCGTTCCGATCTACATAATCGTCCACATTAAATCCCGGAATCCTCAAGTCCTCTTCCGGGATGTCGAAATCCGGGATCTTCAGACCGAAGAACTCACGGTTGGCAATGGTCTGATCCAACCTGCCCAGAGCGGACAGGTCCAGATCGTTGAGCTCGAATGCCGGAATGGTAATCTCAGGCAACGAGATGGTCGGCAACACGATCTTTGAAACATTGCTTTCATGGATCGCAACGCTGTGGATCTCGCCAGTGCCGATGAGTTCGCCATCAGCCAACGATCGGAATTCGAGCTGGGTTCCCTCAGGCTTCGCATCTGCTCGGAAGCGGAACGTATGGGTCTGCCGTGAACCGCTCGCGTCCGTCGGCGTCAGGACACCGATTCTTTCGCCGCCGACAAATACGCCGATGTCGTGACTTTCCACGGATGTGTCAGCGCCTGGCTTATACGTTACGGTGAGCTCATAGGTCCGATTGCTCGCAAGGTCCGATACGGTCGTCACCATATGTTCCGTGATTCGGGCCGCGTCTTCGCCCGGCATATGCTGCCAGGTTCCGGTCCACGTGATCGCGGGATTGGTTCCGTCGAAATTGTGGGACATAACCATGACGCCGATTGGTGCTTGATCCGCGTCAATCGACGCCTCCCACTCTTTCCCCTCCGAGCGAATTGCGTCATACGCGCCGCCTGCTTCGCCGGAAACATAAGACTTTTTGGGGTCATCGATGTCTACGCCCGCATAACCGGTTGCGGTCACACCAGAGTTGGCAATGCCAACATCACTCTTTTGGTTAACGGTTGTCGCCGTGCCCAAGTCATTGCCAGCAATGTAGTTCGTCGTGGAGATATTGCCGCCGAAGATCTGGCCGGCCGATCCATCGCTGTGCTCTTCGCCGACAAAGTCCCGCCAGAACGATAGAATATCAGCAAATAGAGCGTTCTCCAGATTATAGTCGAGGGTGAAATAGAATCCACCTGATTGCAATTGCAAGTCCAGCTCCCCCAGATCGGGCAACGTAAACGACGGCAAAGTTTGTCCCGGGATCTGAATTTCGGGCGTCGAGATGTCCGGCAAACTGATTCGAGGGAGACCATAGTTGCCGAGTTTGCCATATTTGTAATCGGGCGCCGATTTGAGCTGGGGAATGTCCGGGACATCGAAGTCATACTGCTTCAGCGTCAGGGTCGGGAAGCTCCAATCCGGCACATTCTCATCAGAAAACTCGACATCCGGGAACAGGAAGTGGAGATCCGCAAAGATACCTGCGGAGGCTCCGTAGCTGGCACCGGCATCGCTGTTGCTGCTAGAGAAGCTGGCACTTGTGCCTGAGTGTGACGTCGTGGTTTCACTTCCACCGTTCGACACCTTCTTCACATTCTTCGTGAAGAACGCGTCTTTGTCCGTTTCGCTAATTTTGCCGTTATCGTTGGTCCTCGTGTTCTGGTATAATTGAAGCTCGGATAGATTGAATTGGATATCGTTGTCGGTGGCTACGAAGTTGGACTTGCCGACGGCAAATACGATGTCGTTGCCGGTACCGGCGAGAACCACGTTTTGCTTCCCGACCACTGCAGTGATGTCGTTGCCAGAACCGGCGAACACCACGTTGCTTTTACCAATCGCGAGCGTGATGTCGTTTCCGCTTTCGGCCAGCACGACATTGGTCACACCGACTGTGACCGAGATGTCGTCGCCCCAGCCGGCCATAAGGAAGTTAAACTTGCCGGCCATAATTGCGACATCATTGTCGCCACCGACCAGCACTACATTCATCTTGCCGCCGACCATAATGTTGTCACGGCCGGAGGCCGTGGAAATTATGTTGCCCATGGCGACTGCTGCTACTGTATCGTCACCAGATCCGGTGATTGCAAGGTTGAACTTACCTCCCATGAAAATGCGGTTCTCTCCGTTGCCGAACAGACCGATATTGGCCTTGCCGAGCAGCAGCGCGAAGTCATCGCCCTCGCCTGTCAACGCCAGATTACCGGCACCGATGCCGACAATGAAGTTATCGCCGTCACCTGCAAGGAATCCGTTACCTTTGCCAATGGCAACAAAAAAGTCGTCACCGCTGGCACCCTGCAAGATATTTGCGCCACCAATGGCGATAGCGAAGTTGTTGCCGCCGCCAAGCACCAAAATATTGGCGCCACCTATCGCGATGACATCGTCGACCCCTCCCGCACCGACAATCACGTTGCCTCCGGGTGCACCGATTACGGTCACCTTGTTGTAGCCATCGCCCAACAACATGATGTTTCCGGCACCGATGGCTTGAACAGTGTCGTCACCCGAACCGCCCCACACGGCGTTCCCGACACCAATGAGTTGCAGTTTATTGCGGCCGTTTCCGGCGACGACCATATTGGCAAGCCCAAACGCGACAACGTAGTCATTCCCCGATCCGGTTTGGATCAGATTTCCCCCTCCAAATGCCTTGACGACGTTGTCGCCGTCACCCGCAATGATGACATTACCAAGATTGCCGATGCCGCTCATCAGATTGGTGAGCAGACTACCGACTGTCTCCTCGCCATAAAGCGTGCCATCGGATGTACCGAACACCTCATTGACGATGTCATTTTCGCTATTGTTAGCGGCGTTGATGGCCGCTGCACTGGCAAGGCCCAGGAGACTGCCGGCCCGGATTCTGTCGTCGCCGTCGCCACTGATCACCAGGTTGCCGATTCCGTAGGCCTCAATGACATTGCCGATTTCAAGTGCTGTCAGCGGATTGGTAGCGGCCTCCGCTTGCTTGTCTGAGAAGGTGACTTCGCGAGCGCCGATCAGCTCCTGCACACGCACATCGTCGACCCATGCCCCGATGCTGCCAATATTGCCGGCTGACCGCAACTCAAGGCGAGTGGTATCCACACCCTGAACACCCTGCACAGTGTAGGTATGGGTCGACCAGGATTGGGTCGTGCTCGATATGGTGTCAATCTTCTCTCCGCCCCACCAGACCTCAATATCGTTAGCATTCGGACCATTGTTGGTCAGGCGGGCGAAATATTTGAGTGACAGCTCATAAGTAGCCCCGTCGCGCGTGGTAATGTCTTGGTAGATGCCTGTGTGATCGGCGGCGGCGAGTTCGACCCGCACGCGTCCTGAGTCCGAACTGACTCCCCCTAATCTGTCGTCGACCAATTCCAACTGGCCGCCGAAGGATTTATGCCAACCGTCAATCGAGTCCACCAGCGTCCAGCTTTGATATCGCAGAGTGTGTGCCCCGGATTCGAAACTGCCGTTGACGACCAGGTTCGGTCCCTTGTCGGCCGGCGCCGGCGCAGTGCGTTGTGTATTCGGCGTCGTTCCGCCGTTGCCCGTCATGATGATATTGAGGCCGCCCGCTGCGAAGATCGTATTCTTGCCGTCGCCGGCCAGAACCATGTTCAGACCACCACCCGCGACGACGTCATTGTCGCCATTGCCCGTAAGCACGATATTACCGCCGCCGATGGCTTCAATTGCGTTGCGGCCGTGACCCGAAAGGATCACGTTGAGTCCGCCATATGCGGTGATGACGTTATCGCCGTAGCCTGCCTGAACAACGTTGCCGACACCGCCGACGCGGACATCGTTGTGGCCGTGCCCGACCGACACGATATTCAGGCCGCCGTAGGCCGCCACAATGTCGTTGCCGTTGCCGCTGTCGATTTCCTGGCCGCCGACACCGAGCGAATAGATGCGGTCGTTGCCACTGCCGGTGGTCGCTCTGACGCCAAAGGTTCCAGCATCGACGATGTTGTCGCCGTTGCCGGCTCTGATGTCGGCACCGAACGCGCGTACGAAGATCGTGTCATTGCCATCGCCAACCCGAACGTTGCCGCCCAGCGCCTTCAGGACGACATAGTTGTCGCCGTGACCCAGGTCGAGAAGACCGACTGCTGTACCGACATAGGCATAGTCGTCACCGCCGCCAGCGGTAATGGAGGCACCCGCCGCGCCCACATCGATCAGGTTCTCGCCGCCCCGAACATTGATGCTGACGCCAAATGCCCTGACCTTGACCCTATCATCACCGTCGCCGACATAGACATTGCCGGCGAAACCCTCGAAATTGACGATGTTATGGCCGCCACCAACATTGATACTGCCCCCGAGCGCGGCTAGAACATTTACTGTATCGTTGCCGCCGCCCGCGGTAATGAGCCCGACGCCCGTGTAGGCATTTATGATATTATTACCGCCGCCGGCATTAATACTGGCTCCAAGCGCTCGGACGTTGATTGTATCGTCGCCATTGCCGACATGAATATTGGCTGCTGCCGCTCCGAAATTGACGGTATTGTTTCCATTACCGAGCCGCGCACCTCCTATAAGCGCACCGACGTCAAGCGTGTCATCGCCACTACCGGCCCACACTCTAACTCCGGCACCGTACGCCTCAATTCGGTTGTCGCCAGCTCCGGCTCGAACCTCAGTGTCCACGCCCGAGGCCGTAATGTGATCATTTCCAGAACCTGCCCTAACATCTGAGTCAGCGCCTCTGGCAATAATGCGGTTGTTGCCGCCCAGGCTGTTCACTGAAATTCGAAAGACGCCGAGCGCTTCAATGTGATCGTTTCCGTGACCGGTTTCAATCCATGATCGCGACGCAGAAGAAATCCTGATATCACGATCTGAACGCGAATCCCATGAACGATTGGTTTCATGAAAGCTGATTTCAGCCAGGGCGCCGGTAGTGATGGTCTTGTGGCCTTGACCCAAATGCACGTTGATATTAATTCCGCTCCTGATGTGGTAATGATCGCGGCCAGTGGCGGCATGAATCGTCACATTCCAACCACCGACATCAAGATGGTCATTTCCCGAACCGTCTCTGACGTCCAACGTGGTGATTGCTCGATTGCTGATGTAAAGCCTGTCATTGCCAGAACCCAAATCCACATCAAAACTTGATGTCAAATGTGATACGACATAATCGTCGCCGGCCCCCATACGAGAGACACTCCAGATACCCCACCAAGCACCGTCCACGTCAGAGTTGTAAGAATAGTTCTTCCAATCGTTCCAATATCCCATTTGCAAATCCCCTCATATTCTGCCGCCTAATTCCAGAGTGGTCTTCTCGATGTATAGCGCCGAGACAAATGAGCGATTCCCAGCTTCACTTGTTCGTCAATGTTGAGCCTCACGAAAAGTTTGTGGTTTCGTGTTCGATGGAATTGAGTTTTTAATGACAAACCACCCGAAACGAGTCTTTGAATTGGCGCTTCACAGACAAGCTCGCCTGCGCTAAAGAATTTTCGTTGAAGCAACAAATCGCACCGCACATGCATGCGATCAAACGAAGCGGTGTGTTCTATTGAACACTGCCCTTGACCTTGGCCTATTAGAAAGAGAGTTGGATTAATTCGTCGCGATCGATCAGCATAACATTCTGAATCGCCCAAAGATGTTGCCGATTGGTTCGCCAAGAAGCCAAAAATTAACTTCCTTGGCCTACAAACCCGGCGATTTGAACTACCCCCAAAATACCGAAACATCACTCTCTCCAAGTAGGGATGTTAATGACTTGTTAATCAAAACTCTTCGCTCATTTAGATGATGCGAACCTCTCTTCGATTATCGGCTTCGTGGATGGTGTTGAGGCGTTGCCGCGTACGTCTGATTCAGCGGCATGGATCCCCCAATTGCCAAATTTGAGGTTCTTCAATTCCGGACGGAATTTCGCTTGAGCAATGCACTGTCGATGGATCTGCGGGTTCGTTTCGAGCAATTGATGGATAGGGGAATGAAAGCCTCGGAAGCAGGCAGGACTCTACTGCTAAGTCGGGCGGCTGTTGCCCGCTGGGGCGAAAAGGTCCGCAATGGTAAATCCCTTGCCCTTCTGCTATCGGGGCCGTTCAACGGCAGTGGCAACCTGGAACACTTGTGGCCTTCTTTGCCGAACTGCTCGAACAGCTCGAACAGGATCCCGACATCACACTGGCCGAACTACAAGCTGCCGCATCGGATGGCCATGCCCTGAAATGTTCTACCTAGGGATTTGACGGACTGCTGCGCCGCCATGGCTGCAGACTTAATAGACTTAAAAATGGCCTGCTTTCACAGGAGCGCGACAGGACGGACGTTCGTAAAGCCTGAAAGAGATGGCTTCGGCACCAAAAGGCCTTGAAGATGCCACACCGGTTGCTTTTTGTTGATGAGGTTGCCACCAAATCCACAATGACACGGCGATATGGTCGCAGCCCGAAAGGGCAGCGCCTGACTGAAACAGTTCCCTTTCGTCGGGGCCAATACCAAACTATGATTGCTAATCTGTCGTATGTGGGTCGTCGCTCCCTGGACCGTTGGCGGAGCGATGAATTTCGCCGCTTTCGACGTCTGGATTGAGAAAGTTCTGGTGCCTGAAATGGAGCCCAGTGCCACCATCATGCTTGACAATCTGGCTTGACACAAAAGCAATGCTATCACCAAAATTTTGAGGCGAACGGCTGCTGGTTCCTGTTTTCTGCCAGCCTACAGTCCCGATCTGAACCCTATCGAGATGGCATTCTCAAAACTCAAAGCTCACCTGCAGAGCATAGGAGCACGGACCTGCGACCAGCTTATCGAGGCCATCGGCGAAACCTGCGACTTCTTCGCGCTCGAGGAATGCTGGAACTTCTTTTGGGGCGGCTGGCTATGTCTCATGAACAAACGGAAACTCTGGAACGGTCAGCCGCAGGGCTGGATGTGCTGACAGGCTATGAGATATCGCAAGCCAGAGCCTGCCGCCTGTTCGGAGCGGATCCAAATACGGTGCGGCGCAACCGGGAGCAGTTATCCCTCTCTTTGCCCTGCCCGAAAGTCTGCGACGGATGAGAGCGACAAAACTTTCCTGCCGTAAACCGCTATTCATTGGTGGTGTGGTTTTCTCCAGCGTGCTGGCCGCTTGAGCGAAGGAAGGCTCCATGATCTGCGCATTCTATCAACGCGAACAACTGAGACATGTAACATAAGGAATCACTTGGACATCTCCGGAAACGGTTTGACGTCGGCATTTTTGGCCAAGCGCAACGCTTGGGCGAAGATTTCCGGGCGCCTCGATGGGTCTTAGGACACTATTCTCGACGGTTTTGGTGGGTTTTCCCTCACTCAGGCGCACTTTGCCTGTTGAGCCAGCAACATCGTTTCATATTGTAAGCCATGTTGGCGAGCGTGATCGCCGCTTCTGCTCGATCGATCCCAATGGTACGGATGAACAGCCCCATGCGGTCCTTCTGTTCCGCAAAGACATGCTCGACGCGGGCGCGAACTTTCGACTTGCGAGCGTTTGCCTTTCGGGTGCGCTCAGCCAGCGGTTTGCCCTTTGGCTTCTTTTGGTGGATACGGCTGACCTTTCCAGCCTTTACGAGGAACTCCTCATTCGCCCTGGAGCGATAGGCTGTGTCCGCCCAAATGTCGGACACTGTATTATTCGTATCAATCAGCCCCTCGCGGAGCCGCGCGCCGTCATAGGCTGCTGCATCTGTCACCTTTTGACGCCGGATGATACCGTGGCGTCGATCAATTGAGATGTGGTTTTTGTACCCAAATGCTGGGATAGCGATGTCGATCTAGGGCGTGCCGTCTTGTTTCGGCTTTGCCTTGGCAAACTTAACGGTCCAACGAGCGCTTGTATCCTTCTGAGCGGCCTTGGCTGGTTTATCGGACCAGATTTCCTTGGCCGTCTTGCCATCCTTGATTGCTGCTTTCCCACCTTCAGTGTTGCGCTGTTTGGGTGACGCCACGAGCGTTGCATCGACGATTTGACCGCCCATCGGAAGATAGCCCGCTTTGTTGATCGCTCGATCAAGCCGTTCAAAGGCCTTGTTGAGGGCTTTGGCCTTGATCAGAGCCTCGCGGAAATCCCACAGGGTATTTCCGTCCGGGACCCGGTCACCGGGGCCGAGCTCGCAGAATCGCATCCACGATAGGCGATCACGCACCACGTAGGAGGTCTGCGCCAGGCTGAGCCCATGCAGTGACTGCAGGACCAACATCTTGAACTTCAGGACTGGATCAAAGGGCGGGCGTCCGCCTTTGGAAGGCGCACTGCGACGCAACGCCTTCGCCAGAACCGGGCGGAACATCTCAAAATCAACCGTCGTAGACAATCGCTCAAGCGGATCGCCTTCAGCCGAGAGTTCCTTCAAACGATCCTCAAAGTCCCAGAAACCGCCCTGACCCTGCATCAATGTCCCTCCGGCAAATCAATAACCGAACTGAATCATATCAGCCAAAAACAAACCAGTTTCCGGAGATGTCCACCTTTTGGCCAAGGGACACAAGGGGAGCGAATCGCCATCACGCCTCGTTCACCAGTTCCTGTAAGAGCCTGCGGCCCTTGTTTGTGATCCTGAGACCGCGCGGAACGTTCAAGTAGTCGGCATAGCCGTTACGGATGAAGCTGTGCATGCCGTCCCGGTGTGAGATCATGTTGCGCACGATCTGTGAAAACCGTGAGGCCTTTCGGCCCTTAAGGGTCTCCGCATCCACGCCGGTCGACTGGAAGCGCTCCTCCATGTATGCGATGATGTCGCTCGTCCTGGCCACCCCGTCAGGCTGCGTTGTCAGAAACATGAGCGTCGGGACAACCAAGTCGGATTCCTGTATCTGATGCAGTGTGCCTACGTCGGGATCAGTTCGGGTGGCCAGCCTGTCGGCCATGCCAGCGATCTCCGAGCGCAAGGCTTCGATTTCGGCCCTGACCGATACGGCGATATTCTCCCGCAAGACATTTGCGCCGTCTCCGCTGGCCGCGATTAGCTTCTCGATGGCCTTCACCACGTCGTCGACGCTCGCGTTTCCGGGCAGGTCGAGCAGTCGCGCGATTTCCGCTTCCACCGACGCCTCGCCGGCGCACGCGCGCGGCGGTCCGATGTAAAACTCAAGGCCGAGTTCCTGACATAATGCTTCAAGTGTCGAACCCCGTGCATCAAGACCACGCTTCAAGCTGCGAATAGCACTCTCGTGTCCGACGACAGAAATCGAAATCTCTCTTTCTGACCGACCGCTCCGCGCAACAGCCTCTAGTATTTGACCAGCATAGGGCATTCATTCCCAATACCCGAATTTCTTATTTGACAACAGGGAATAAAAGCCCCATAAACGAGGCATGTATCCCCCACACGCGCATTCCGCAAAATTCTCCGAGACATTTGACGTATCGCGGAACATTGATTTTTTCTGCGTTAGGCATGTTGGGTCTAATCACAACTCGTTCTCATCAGATCTCAAGCGCATACGCTGTGTCTGCGCGCCCGACACCCATCATTCTTTACGTTCCGCATTAGTTCTCCGACAATTAGCCTTGTGAAATGGCTTGCCTTCGGACCTCCCGCTTCACGCGCCATCCGCCGGTTTTCCTGCTAAAAAGAGGCAGCTTGATGCGTTTGTCAGACACGCTTTTCGGACGTCGCGACAACGGCATTGCCGATCTGGCGGCTAATTTTTCCGTCGACGGCATCACCTCAGTTGGCCACACCATGCTGAGACCAAGGCACCGCAGGTGAACATTGGCGATGAATTGCGCGACCGCTGGGCCTTAGGCGACTGGGCGGCTTATGGCGAACGCGCTCACGGCGATCTTGCCGAGGTCGCGGCTCTGACGGGACTGTCAGCGCCGGCGCTGTACAATCTGGCGTCAGTGGCACGTAAAATCCGGATCTCACGCAGGCGTGAGAAATTGTCCTGGGACCACCACGCGGCGGTCGCAGCCCTTCCACCTGATATCGGCGACGGTCTTCTGGGCCGCGCGCAAGCAGAAGGCTGGCCGCGGGAGAGGATGCGTGTGGAGGCGCGCGCTGTCGGCGAGGTAGCGAGACTCAAGGTCGGGAACGCGGAACTGCTGGCGCAGATCGCGCAGCTGCGCCGGAACAGGCATCCGGACAAAGCCGCGGAGAAGGCCCGTGATGCGGTCAAGCAGACGCTTGTGCGCATGAAGGCCGAGGGTATCGTGGTGCGTGATTCGATCCGGCGGACGACCGCCATGCTCCACGATATGGGCCGCGCGGAGTTCGTTGTGGGCATTCATGGCAACAGCCGCCGCCGCCTTGCGCGCAAGGGGGCGGATGCGTTCAGGACACTGTCGGCGGAAGTGCGTGCTGCCCGCACCGAAACGGCCTGTGCGATCGGACGCATCGCAGGCGATGGCGGGGGACCGGTCGAGCTTGTCGTCGCAGCCCTCATGGACGACATCGAGGAGGCCCTGCGCGAGATCGCGCGGCATCTCGATGCGGCCGAACTGACCCGCGCGCAAGCCGAAGCCATGGAAACAGCGTTCGATGCGCGCATGGATGCGATCGGCAAGGTCGTGGAGAATGACATCCACCCGGCCCTCGACCGCAAGCTCGCCGGGGAGTGCTGATGGCAGGCCAGCGACCGCATCCGTTCCGCGCGCGACTGCACACCACATCCGCAGCATCCGTTCAAGGCCACGGCAGGACCGTTTCAACGCCGGTGAATGCCCCCTGCGACAGGAATGCTGCGCCGGTTCAGGGCGTTCGCAACGATGATGCGTCCCCTCGCGACGGCGCGGCGGCTTCCCGCAACGACCCGTCAGCGGCGGCCTGGGAGCGGGCGGACGAGGCCGCGAAGGCCCGCGCGCGGGCGCGTCTGCGGTCCATGCAGCGATCCCACGCGCTCAGTTCGGATGGCATGCCGCAAGGCCAGGCCGATGCTCATGCCGCGGCTGAGGCCGGTGTCTCGGTGTCGTCGCTTGCCGCGTGGCGCCGCCGGGTAGCGGGGCTGCCCAGAGAGGCCCGTGTCCGCGCCCTGCTGGAGGGGACACGCACGGGCCGGCCCTCCACGGTGGATGCCAATGCGGCCTGGGCGGAGACGCTGGAGGCGCTGATCTATCATGGTGGCCCGCATCTTACGGCCGAGCATGCCAGACGCACGCTCATTGTGCGCACCGGCTCGGCCCCTTCGCTTCGCACGTTGCGCGACTGGATTGCGCGCAGGCGCAAGATCTGCGCCCGTTCGATCTCCGCCGTGACGGACCCCGACGGCCGCCGAGGATGGTGCGCCATGCTGAGCCAGGACCTGCAGCACCTCCAATAACAGGCCCGATGAGGTTCGGTGCGAGGACCTCGCCGTTACCCCTCTGTCGCCCTAATAGGTCTATGCGCAATGCACAGCACTATCGAAGCACAGGCCGGCGTCGGCTTGGGCGACACCCACTGGCTCGAGGCTCATACTGTTCCGCAAACTAATGACCGATCCGCTCACCGGCGAAACCCGAATGGTTCAGCTGGGATCGGCAAGGCGGCTCAGGATCATCTTCGACACCAATCTGCGCATGGCCTACGCCCACGGCCGCTGGCAGGCCATCGAGAGGCTCAAGGAAACAAGACCCTACCTGCGCTACGTCGCCGTGCGCGACGAACGCACACGGTCAAAACGCCGCTCATGGCACGGCACCGTGCTTCCCGTCGATCATCCCTGGTGGAATACCCGCTACCCGCCCAACGGATGGAATTGCCGCTGTATCGTCCAGCAGCTCTCAGGCGACGATCTCGAACGATACGGCTACACACCCACATCCGGACCGGGACCGGACGCCGACGTTACAATGCCGTGGCTGAACAAACGGACCGGAGAGATCACCCGGATCCCCGTGGGCGTGGATCCCGGCTTCGCCCACAATGTCGGCGAGCTCGATCTTGCCAGCGCCCGCCCGGAGAGGGACGGACAACCCTGAGCGGCCATCCGGCCCGTTACCCGGATATGGCTCTCCGGGAAGGCTCCCAAAATGCCGCCCGATCGAGGGTACCGAAACGGCACAAAATTGCCGCCCTTTGAAGACCCCGAAAAACGCCCCTGAAACGACGATTTATCGGCCATTCAGGGTCCTTGCAGCGCCGGAAACGCAAAGACTTTCCGCCGCACGGCCACCAGCGCCACTTGCCCACACCACTCCCGAAACCGTTGAAAAACCGCCGTCATCCGGGTTCTTCCTGGGGTCTTCCGGATTCACAAGGACTTTCCGCCGGTGACAGTCAGATCCTGCGCAAGCATCAATGCATTGCCGTCGGGATCATAGAATGTGGCCGTGCTGACCATGCCTTCGATGGTCTCCGTCGGGCCGTCAAACCTGACGCTGGCGGCCTCAAGGGCGCTCCGGGCCGCCGCGATATCGGCAACGCCGAAAACAGGGACCGTGTTCCCGGGCGAGGGTTCCGTCTGTTCACCCAGCCCGAGCGTGACGCCTTCGGTCATGGTCCGCAACTCGCTCCATCCCGCATCGTCGGCATGATACAGAACCTCGAACCCGAGCGTGTCGCCATACCATTGTGCGCTGGCGTGCCGGTCACGGACTGACAGGGCGAGCGTAATCGTGTTTTCCAGTGTGACCACGGGCATCGAGCTTTCCTTTTTACTAAAAGTATATATGCTATACTTTATGGACATCGAGACGCTTGTCAAGCTGACATCGAGAGCGTGGTCACTGAAGGCCCTTGCGCTGATGCATGACGGTGTTCCGGGGCGCCAGGCCCCGTTGCTTGCGGCCTCGGGCGCCGGCCGAACGGCATTCGTGCAATCGCTTCGCCATCTCGAAGACCTGGGCCTTCTGGAACGCAACCCGGGGCATGGCCATCCGCTGCGGCCGGAGTTCCGCCTGACCGCAAGAGGACAGGCAATAGCGCCCATCGCCCATCGGATCGAATCCGCCGCGCAAGATGACGCCGGCGCGATGCTGCTGAGGAGAATGTGGACCGTTCCGCTGCTGGCGGTGGCGAACAGGCCAAAGCCCTTTTCGGAAATAAAGCGCGATCTGGTGCCGATTACGGATCGCGCCTTGTCCAAATCACTCCGCGAACTTCACAACCAGAACTGGATCGAGCGTTCGGTGGATGCGGGATTGCGTCCCCCACGCCCTTACTATCGGGTCGTCAATGAGGGCGCGCAAATCAGTCAGGCAATCGGCATGCCGGCGTGAGGACGGAAGCAGATTGCATCCGGCCGGTTCCGGCTGTGTTCAGATCCTGAACGGCAACTCAACCAGCTTGCCGTCGATCCGGCTGCCATCCTTCGTCACCTGAACAGCATCACCGGGCCGGGCATCGACCGAGACCAGGGCGTAACCGATCATGCGCTTCAGGCGGTAGGACCAGGCCTTGTGGGTCATGTGACCGACCGTTACGCCATCCCTGGCGATGGCGAGCCAGATCGACTGATCCTCGTTTTCCTCTGGTCCTTCCAGCACTATGCCAAGCTGGTGCCTTTTCACCCCATCGGCCTTGATCTTCCGCAGCGCCTTCAGGCCGATTACATCGTCGCTAAGGTCCAGATCGACGAACTTCTCCATGCGCACTTCGAACGGATTGGTGTTTTCATCCGTGTCGACCCCCCAGTTCAGAAGCCCGCTCTCGGTGCGCTCGGACGGGTTGGGGTATCCCGGGCCGATGTCGAACGGCTTTCCGGCCTCCTTCACGATCTGCCACAGGCGGTCGCCTTTCCCGCCATCCATCAGGTACAGCTCGAACCCGCCCTGCTTGGACCAGCCTGACCGGGCGACCTTCAGCGGAATACCTTCGATCTCGGCATCGCCGAACCAGAAATACTTCAGATCTCGAACCCAATCCCCGAACAGCGAGGCCACCACATCTTCAGCTTTGGGCCCCTGGACGGCGAGCGGCGAAACGTCCGGCTCGCTGACGTCCACATCAAGGCCGCGCTCGCCTGCAACGCAGCGCGCCCAGAACCAGATGTCGGAGTTGCCGATGGACAGCCAATAACAATCCTCGTCAACCTTGAGCGCGATGGGGTCGTTGATGAGCACGCCACGATGATCGCAGATGGCCACATACTTCCCCTGGTTCACTTTCTGGAAAGACAGATCGCGTGTACACAGGACCTGCGCGAGCCGCGCGGCATCCGGGCCCTTCAGCTGAACCTGGCGCTGCACAGCCACATCCCACATCGAAACGCCATTGATCAGACGCCAGTATTCGGCCTCCCGGTCGCCGTAACCGCGCGGGATCAGCATCCGGTTATACGTCAGAAGGGACTCCGCGCCTTCGTCGATGGTTGACTGGTAGAATGGCGATTTTCTGAGGCGTCCAGCCGCCACGATGCGTGCCATGTCTTCGCTCCCTGAAGGCATCGGTTTCTCCTTGCCCTTTTACGGCAACATGCCTGCGCTGGATTTGAAAACATGTCCGCTTCGACACGGCAGGCGCATTGCTCCGATTGCCAGGGTTCACGCCCGCCGTCATGAACCCGACGAGCGCGGGCAGAACCATCAGAGCAGCCGCTGACAGGCCCGGGCGAAGGCTTCGGTCGCGCTACGGATTTCCTTCGCCGTGAATGGCGCATAACCCAGAATAACGCTCTGCCGATCAAGGTTGCCGGCACCGAACCATGATGTCGGAGCCAATTCGATGCCAGCCGAGGACGCCGCCCTCAAAAGCGCTTCTTCCGGTATCGCCTTGTCCAGCCAGCCGATCAGGTGCAGTCCGGCGTCGCACGGCGGAACATGGAGTACGCCGCCGAGATCTCTTGACGCGGCCTCCACCAGTACGCCCTGGCGTTCGGCGTAGAGCGTCCGCATTCGTCGGATGTGACGGACAAAGTGCCCCTCGATGATGAAGTCTGCCAGGACCGCCTGTTCCAATGGCGGCGAATGTCGGTCGATCAGCCATCTTGCGGCAGCGAAGTGATCGACCGAATCCGGCGGAACCACGATGTAACCGAGTCGCAGTGCAGGAAACAGAAGTTTGCTGAAGCTTCCCGCGTAGAGAACCCGTCCAGGCGGGGAAAGACCAAAAAGCGCGGGAAGAGGCCGCCCGGAATAGCGATACTCCCCGTTGTAATCATCCTCGAGAATCAATGCACCACTCCGCTTAGACCACTCGATCAGCGCAAGCCGGCGGGACAGAGACATCGTCACACCAAGCGGGAACTGGCTGCTCGGTGTGACGTAAACGAGCTTGGCCTCGGGCACAGTCTTGTCGAGCTTCGCAACATCCAGGCCCTCATCGTCGACCGGGATGGACACGATCTCCGCGCCCGCCATTTCGAAGAGAATTCTTGCCGGCGTGTAGCCGGGGTCTTCCATGCAGACCCGGTCGCCCGGCTCAAGCAACAACTTGGCGATCAGTTCGAAGGCCTGCTGAGTGCCCGCCGTGATAACGACCTGTCCGGGATCACAGGCAACGCCGCGCGCGGTACCCAGATATCCGGCGACCGCCTCCCGCAGCGGCTCATAACCGCGGGGGTCGAGGCGCTCCAGAAGACCGCGCGCCATCCGTCGCGCCCGGCGCGTCGTGATCCTGGCCCACAGAGCCCGCGGAAACACGTCGCTCGCAGGTGTGTGGGCGCGGAATGGCCGCGAAGGGCGGCTCGATTCAGACTCGATCCAGGGGCGTACGTTCAAGACGCGCCGTGCTGCAGCGGATAACGGGAACGAACAGGATCCCGCAGCCGGCGCCGCCTCGCGCGGCGGCACGTGCAAGAGTTGTTCCGGCAGTTCTTCTGCGACCCGCGTCCCGGAGCCGGCATCGGATACGAGATAGCCTTCGACGACCAGCTGATTGTAGGCACTCTTGGCCGTGTTTCGCGCAATACCGAGGTCCTTCGCCAACTGCCGGGTCGATGGCAGCCTGTCGCCGGAACGCAATCGCTTGTCCCAGATGGCCGATTTGATCTGATTTTCCAGTTGAAGGTAGAGCGGCTCTCCGGCTGCTTCGTCAAGCACCAGAGCGTCCAGAGGGAAACGTTCACGTCCTGCCTGCGACAAAGTGTTCGCCATTAATTGGGCCCAACATTTTTTTCGAAAGTGGATCTCGGCATAGACCCATCTTGGCCTATTTCCGCATTGTCGCCAACACCGGATGATCATTCGCCGCAGAACGGCGAGGCCGGAAGCCACATTCGACAAACGGCGTCAGACACCACTCAGGAGCATTAAATTGAAACGCAAACTGTCATCGAACCTTGCCGCTGCATCAATCAGCATCCTCGCTTTTATCAGCGCGGCGGGTACCGCACAGGCCGAGTTCTCATTCCTCGACCTGACGCACACGATCCCCACGTTCGAACCGTCGGCAAAAGATCCGACCAAGCCGGATCTGTCCAAACCGGTCGGCAAGAGCGCGCCGATATCGGGGTTCTATCACCAGGCCATTCTCTATCCCGCGCACATCTGGCCGACGAACGAGGGGCATTTCGCATCGGCGGCCGTGCTTGTGCAGGAACACAACGGCACCAGCTTCAACAGCCCGAACCACTACATCAATAATGCGCAAAGTACCGAGCCGGGCGCGGTTCCCGCAAAGAAGCGAAAAACAAGCGAGGCGCTCACGATGCGCCAACTCACCGGCAAGATCGTTCTCATCGATGTCTCGGAGCGGGTGAAAAGGGAATTGTCGAAGAACGGCGGCAAACCAAGCCCGGACAAGTCGGTTACGGACTTTTCTGACCGCTCGCCCGCTACCGTTCGCGCCAGTGATATTGAAGCGGTGGCCGGCAAGATCGAAGACGGCGTCTGGGTCGTGGCGAATCTGGGCTGGTCGCACCTCTATGGCGTTGGTGGTGAGAACTGGAACGCGCCGGGTTACGTCAACGGCCTCAATCACCCCGGCTTCACCAGGGAAGCGATCGACAAGCTCATTGAGATCATGGACGCCAAGGGGGTGAAAATCTCCGGCATCGCCGCCGACAGCCTGAGCACCGACTCCGGACAGGGCGCAAAGGGCACGGACGGGAAATGGAGCAATGCCTGGCCTGCGCATGTCCGCCTCTACCAGCGCGACATCCTGATTGTGGAGAACCTCACCAATCTCGATGCCCTGGCTGCCGCCAGCAGAAAGGGTGACTGTGCCCTGGTCGTCGGCGCCCTAAAGCACGTCGGAGGTACCGGCGGCCCGGCTCGAGTCATTGCGGCCTGCAACAGCTGATCGTCGAAATCAAAACAGACTCCCAAGACCGTCGTCCCGGGAATGCCGGGGTCATCACGACCCCGGCATGACGCCGCCGGCATGCGGCAAGACTCCGATCATGGGCGAACATACCCGAAAGGCCACCGACATCATGTCAGACCAACTGAGCGCTTTGACAGCCAATCCGGAATCCGGCGCTGTCACAAAACAACGGGCTCTGGTTACGCTTCTTGTCATCGCCAACATCACCTATCCGTTCGCCCTTGAACTGTTTTTCAGGGCGATCGGCCCGGCAGTCGGCGGTTCGCTTGCCGCCGGCGTTGATGTTGCCATCTCTCTCGCATTGGCATTCGTAACGCCGGCCCTAGGCTTTGCGACAATTCTGCATCTCGGTCCCCGGGTCGTGACAAGCGCCACTGCCCTGCGCGTGCGAAGGCTGGCTCACTTCAGCGTCGCCGCCCCGCCGCTCTACACCGCAACGGGAGTCATACTGTTCACGCTGGATCTTCCCGGCTGGGACAGGGTCATCTGGTCAGCGGGATGGCTGGTGATTCTAGCCCTTCTCCTGGCGCTTCCCGCACCCCGCCAACGAACCACCGACGGTGTGCCTCCGAACTGGCTGCGCTGGAGCCACGGCCTCGCCGCGGCAACGGTATTGGCCGGCTACGTCCTCCTGCACCTTGGCAATCACCTTGTCGCCCTGGCGGGCGGCGGCCTTCACAAGCAAGTCCAGGAGATTCTGCGACTCTGGTATCGCGCACCCGTTGTCGAACCCGTTCTCATCGTCCTCATGATATGGCTGATCGGCACCGGCATCCTGCTGGCTCGCCACCGAACGCTTAGCTTCACGGACGGCTGGGGCGCGTTGCAGACGGCGAGCGGAGCCTATCTCGGAGCATTCCTGTTCAGTCACATGACCGCGGCTCTGGTCATGGCGCGCGCAAAGTTCGGGGTCGATACCACCTGGGACTGGGCCGCGGGCGAACCGGTCGGCCTTCTCGGCGACGCCTGGAACGTCAGATTGATCCCGCACTACCTGATGGCCGTGGCGGCGGTTTCCGCTCATGTAGCATGCGGGCTTCGGGTTGTTCTGCTCGCCCATGGAGCACCACGGGAAAAGGCCGACGCGGTCGCCCGCATTCTTGCCGGAGCCGGAACGATACTCGCTCTCACGCTCGTCGCGGCGTTGCTCGGCCTTCGGCTTTAGCGTTCTCACATACGGAGATTGACATGAGCCTTGTCGAAAACGGCTGTACCGCGCCCCCATTCGGCATCCGCCCACGCAGCCACAGTCGCGCGGGCAGACCGGGCGGAGAGTGCCGCAAGCAATCCGCAAGCGAACAGCCCAACACGACTCTCAGCGTCGAAGCGCGACGTGGCAGGATTCTTGCGACTCGCGCACTGATAACGGCATACGCCGTCGTTGCCGGATGGTGTGCGATTGCCCATCCCTGGCCCGAGAACCTCGCTTACGTCGTTATGGTCGGGTTGTTTGCGGGCATCGGCGCCTGGTACCTGCAGCTGATCAGGGCGGAGAAAGTCCGCGGACGACACGACCTTGCATTCGTTGCCCTGAACGCCGTTCTGCTGGTTTCGGCGCTGGTCGTACCATTCGATGACGACGCAACTTCAGGCCTGTTGCGGCTGCGTGGCACGACACTCGGGTTTCTCATGGTTCTTCCGGTATGGGCAGCATTCGGACTCGCGCCCCGACGCATTCTTCTCACGGCGGCCATCTGTCTTGCCGCCTGGGGTGTCGGTGTTGCAACGATCGTCGCGGAAGCGACCGAATTCGGGTTCGGCGTGCCAAGCGCGCCTGCCGAAATCCTTCGCTACCTCACTCCCGGCTATGTAGATATCGACAAGCTTCTGGCAGATGTGATCGCCTTCCTGATCGTTGCAGGAATGCTCTCCGTTCTGGCAGCACGGACGAGACGCATTGCTCTTGAAGAAGCGGAAATAGAGCGAAAGCGCTCGAATCTGGCGCGGTACCTTCCCCCTAACCTGGTGGAGACGCTGGGAGCCCATGATGAGCCCATGGGGCCTGCGCGGCGTCTCGATGCTGCCATTCTGTTCGTCGACATCGTCGGTTTCACGCAGAGGGCAGAAAGGCTGGAGCCCGAATCCGCGATGGAGCTCCTGCGGCGCTTTCACACAATCGTGGCCGGCGCCGTCTTCACGCATGGCGGGACGCTCAACAAATTTCTGGGCGATGGCACGATGGCGACCTTCGGAACTCCCGCGCCCGGTCCCTACGACGCTGCGGACGGACTCGCCTGTGCAAGAGCACTTATGGCCGGCATTGCCGCGTGGAACGAGGAGCACTTCCCGGAAGATCCCATCCGCATTGGCATTGGGTTGCACTTCGGCCCCGTGGTTGTCGGGGATATCGGCGATGCCCGCCAGCTCGACTATTCCGTTGTCGGAGATGTCGTGAACGTGGCGAGCCGTCTGCAGGGCCTGACGCGGACCCTGGGGACAACCACTGTCGTCAGCAAGGCCGTCATTGCGCGGTGCGGCATTCCGGACTGGCTGAATCGGCATGGTTTGGTCCACCTTCCGGGGCGAAGCGCGCCTGTCGAGGTCTGGACCGGATAGCCAGTGCGCGCAGATTGAACGCAGACGACCATCCCTTGAACATATGGTGAATGTTCCGTGACGGTCGCGCCGGTCCTTCCCCTAGATAACCCTTTCGAGCAGGTCGAAATGAGCGGTGACGCCGTTCTTTCTGGAGGCGCTGCCGTCCTCACCGTCCAGATAAACGGCCTGCTCGGTGTAGGTCATCTTCGTCCCGGCGACCAGTTGGGTAAACTGGACCGACGCGAGCGACACTGAAAGATGCGCGCCATCGATATGCATGTCATAGGCGTAGACCAGGAGACGGTCGGGCACGATGCTGTGGAAGCGCGCCGTATAGACCGTCCTCATCCCGCTCTCGAACCGCCCCTCCAGGATTTCAATGCCGCCTACGCGAAAGTCGGCGGTACGCTCAGCCTCCGACCAGGTTTCCGGCCCGATGAACCAGCGGGCCTTCACTTCCGGATCGGACCAGGCCTGAAAGACCAGTCCGCAATCGGCATCGAACGTGCGGTCGATCGTGAAGGTGCCGTGGGCCGGATCCGGCTGGGATGAAATGTGGTTCTGGGTCACCGCGCATACCTATGCATTCGAACTCGATTATGAATTGCGTCAACTGTCGACGATCATCTCGAAACCGCCGTAGATCATCCGTTTGCCGTCGAACGGCATCGGGTTCGTATCCGGCTGAAGCCGCGGATCCTCCATGACCTTCTTCATGCCCTCGTTTCGCGCCTCTTTCGACGGCCAGAGGACCCAGGAAAACACAACCGTCTCATCGTCCCGGCGCTTCACCGCCATCGGAAAGGAGGTGGCCTCCCCGTCGGGAACATCGTCTCCCCAGCATTCGACCACCCTGACGGCGCCGTGATCCTGGAAGACCGTCGCCGCCTCTTCAGCGTGTTTCTGAAACGCGTCGCGGTTGGCCGTCGGCACGGCTGCTACAAATCCATCAACGTAGATCACTCGGCACCTCCTTCACTCAGTGAGAACGGTAAGCCGCTTCGAGCGCGGCGATATCAAGCTTGATCATGCCCATAACTGCTTCCATGACCCTCGCCGATGTGGCCGGGTCGCCCGAATTCAGCCATTTCTGAAACGCTGCGGGCACGATCTGCCAGGACAAGCCATAACGATCCTTCAGCCAACCGCACTGTTTCTCCTGACCGCCGTCTACGAGCAGGGCAGCCCACAGGCTGTCGATCTCGTCCTGGGTTTCGCACCGGACAACCATCGAATGGGCGTCGTTGAAGGCGTCGTGCGGCCCGCCGTTCAAGGCCATGAATTCGCGGCCGGCAAGTTCGAAATCGACGGTCAGAACGGAACCTTCCGGCGGATTACCGCCCTCCCCCATGCGGATGATGTTCACGATCCGCGAATTCGGAAACAGCGAGACGTAATGCCTCGCCGCCTCTTCCGCTGTCGATTCAAACCACAGACAGGTCGATACAGTCGGATGGGCGTTCACGCCGATACTCCTTCACTTGACATCAGGCGGTCGAAGTAACCGTCCAAGGCATCGAGCGTTTCCGACCAGCTTGCCGAATATCCGCCCGCGTCTGCGGCGTTACGATCCCCGGCCGACCTGAACTCGGCTCTGATTGTCAGCAGCGTATCGCCGGCCACAGCTTCGAACAGGATGGTGATCAATGCGCGCGGTGGCAGTCCGGCTCCGCAGGCATCCGGCGCATTGGCGTCGCCTTCGATGACGAGGCGCTCAGGAGGCACGCATTCCCTGATCACGCCGCGGCTCGGATGTTCGCTGCCATCCGGCGCCCGCATGGCGACATGGAAGATGCCGCCGACAGCAGCCTCGATTTCGCTGCTGGTGTGCTCCGGGCCGAACGGTCCCCACCAGGCCGCGACATGCTTCGGATCCGTCCACACCTCCCAGACCAGTTCACGGGGGGCACGGTAGCGGCGGGTCAAGGTCAGGACACGATCAGACTGGATTTCAACTCTTCCGCTACCGGTTTTCGATTCCTGCGCGCCGAGGGGTTCGTCACCTTCACTGACCATCCCGGTTCAACTCCTTTGCCACTTCCTCAAGCTGATCGATGCACTTCCCCCACCCTTCGTGGAATCCCATCTCCTCATGTCGGCTGCAGGCCTCGGCATCGGCATGCAGAACATGAGCCCGATAAAGGCAGCCGTTCGCTTCGTCGGTCATGGTGATGACGGCGGTCATCGCCAGAGACGCCGACACAGGCCGCCATCCCTCGGCAAGGGCACTCGTGAACACGAGCTTTTCCTGCGGAATGACCTCCAGGAAAATGCCCGGACCGCCGAAATCTTCGCCTTCGGGGCCGTGCATGACCGTCTCGAATGCGCCGCCGGGACGCATGTCCAGTGCCTTGATTTCCGCAACCCAGGGTCGCGGGCAAAACCACTTCGCGAGCAGGACCGGATCCACCCATGCTGCCCAGACCGACGCGCGCGGTGCTGCAATGTGGCGCTCGATCACCAGATCGAACGTGCCGGAAGCTTCCGACGTCATTTAGACTCTCCCCTGCTCTGCATGTCCTCGAGATAGACATCGAGGCGGTCGAGGCGGTTTTCCCAGAGCGCGCGCTGATCGGCGAACCACCGTTCCGCTCTGGACAGTTCTTTGGATCTGATCTCGCAGGTCCGAATACGGCCCCTTTTTTTCGATTTGACGAGGCCGCTCTCCTCGAGCACACGCAGATGCTGGAGAAACGACGGCAGGGCCATGTCGAACGGCTCGGCAAGTTCCTTCACCGAAGCCGGTCCGCGCCCGAGGCGCTGAATGACCGCTCTGCGGGTCGGATCCGAAAGAGCACGAAAGACAGTGTCGAGTTGTGTATCTTGGTTAGGCATCTGCCTAACTTATCAGAGCGCGACGGGCCTGACAAGACACTTAGGTTTTTGCCTAACTTTTAGACAGACGTCATCGACCGAAGCGATAAACACAGATCGCCCGGGTCAGGACCGGAGACCGGCCAGCTGATGCACAGCGGTCCTGAGCGTCGCCAGACCTTTCTTTCTCGGGGCCCTGCCCTCGAAAGCGAACCGCATTGCGGAGCCTTCCACCAGATCCAGTACAAACTCGGCGCTACGCTCAGGCTGGACATCGGTTTTCAGATCCCGCGTTTCCGAAATCTGCCGGAGGATCGAGGTCAGGGTCGCTACGACCACCTTCCTGTTCTTCAGAAAGTCAGCGCAGATTGCCGGATTGCGGAGCCCTTCCGACATGATCTCGGCGGTCAATCGGGCGTTGTACGTTTCGGCGCACGACTTTGCATAGACAACGACAAAATGGTCCAGTGCCGCGACCGGATCATCGATCTCGTCCAGCTCGGCCTGGACGTATTGCAACTCCTCGGCCTCCAGTTTTGCGATCTCGGCGATGAGCGCCGTCTTGCTGTCGAAATGATTGTAGAGATTGCCGAGACTGACGCCCGCGCGCTCAGCCAGATCGCGCATGCTGGTCTGGTGGAATCCTTTTTCGGCGAAACATTCCGCCGCCACATTGACGAGCAGCCGGCGCCGCTCCAGAGCCGTCTCTTCCCGCGTCATCCTCGTGTTCATCGATGTTCTCCGCACAGGCCTTGCACAGCTGTGAAGCATATCATATGTAAATGAACGATCGTTCGTTCAATTGATACCACTCTTCAATAAGCAATTCAGGACGGACTGCATCTGCACCGACCCCGAATGTCAAGGCGGACAGCCGCATGAGCAAAGATACCCCAGAGGAAAATGGTCCCGTCAGACCCCCGCGCAGGCGATGGGTCTGGATTATCACGGCTGTGGCGCTGCTGTTCGGTGTGCTGACATACCTGGGAACGGCAGAGGACACGGTCGACGTCACCGAAGCAAAGACGCCGACGCCCGCTCAGCCCGTTTCGGTCGAATTGGTCACGGTCACCAGCGAGACCGTCGAAGTCACGGCCTTTGCCGAAGTGCGCCCGCGCTGGTCTGCTGAACTGAAAGCGGCGGTCAGCGGCCGGGTCGTCAGGGTTCTCGACAGCGCCCTTGCCGGGGAACGTGTCGACGCCGGCACGACGCTCATCACGATCGAAAACAGCCGATACGTGGCCGAGCTTGCGGCAGCCGAACTTGCACTGAAACAGGCGCAACTGGCGCTCTGGCAGGCCCGGAACGCAAACATTGTGGCGCGCGCGCAATTCGAACGCACAAAGACGGAGCCGCCGAACGACCTGGCCCTGAAGCTGCCGCAACTGGATATCGCCAGAAGTTCCGTGGCGTCCGCGAAGGCCCGGGTCGCAACCGCGATGCGGCAGCTTGGCGACGCCACGGTCGTCGCACCGTTCTCCGGTTTCGTGACCGATCGCTTTGTCAGTCCCGGCCAGACAGTCAACACAGGCGACAGGCTTTTGAAGCTGGTCGACAACACCAGGTTCGAATTGACGGTTGAACTGAGCCGGGATGACTGGACCCTGCTGAAGAAACCGCTTGCCGGCCTTGAGGCCAGGGTGATCGGCAAAAGCGGCTCAATCGTCGCCCGCGCAAAAATCCGCCGCGGCGGCGGGTTCCTCGACGAGACGACGCGCCAGTACAGGGTTTTCCTCGAGATCACCAACGCGCAGGCCGCGCAGGTTCTTTCGGGCGATTTCGTCAGGGTCCTCCTGCCGGGCATCACGGTGCCCGCCACGCTCAATATCGCGGCTTCGGCGCTGACGCAGGAGGGCCATGTCTGGCGTGTCGACGCGGCCGATCGCCTGCAGCGCATGAACCCGCACATCCTGTTCCGGCGTCAGGACCGGATTGTCGTCAAGGCGCCGGACGGCGTTCAATCCTTGCGCATCGCAACCACCCCACTGGCGTCCTTCCTGCCGGGCCAGAAGGTCCGCGCGCAGACCGCGGGGCAGTGAGCCATGCACTTTCTCACGGGCTGGTTCATCCGCAATCCCGTCGCGGCAAACCTGCTGATGGCGTTCATTCTCTTTGCCGGCGTGATGACCCTGCTCACGATCCGGATTGAGGGTTTCCCCCGGGTTCCGCCCGAGAGCGTGAACATCACGACCACCTATCAGGGAGCCTCGACAGCGCAGGTCGACGAACTCGTCACGCGCAAGATCGAAAAGGCGCTCGAAGGGCTTGAAGGCGTGCGCAGCGTCACGTCGGAGACCGGCGACGAGACCTCCGTCGTGGTCGTCCGCAGGGCCGGCGGGCAGGACCTGCAGAAGCTGCTGGACCGGGTCCGGCTCAGGATCGACGGCATCACCGACTTTCCCGCTGCCGTACGGCGACCGGTCATCGATGCCAGCGGCTTCGACTTTCCCGCACTCTATCTCAACATCCACGGCGACACCGACCCGGTGACACTGCAAATCCTGGCCGAGCGGTTCAAGGAGGACCTGCTCGCCGAGCCCGAGCTTTCGCGCCTGAAAGTCTGGGGACTGCATACCCGCGAGATGCGCATCGAGTTCGATCCCCAGATCCTCCAGCGGTTCAACCTGACGGTCGCCGACGTGGTCAAGAAGATCCAGGCCAGCTCGCTTGACTTCCAGGCCGGCACATTGCGTACAACCGGCGGCAACATCACGCTCAGGAGCGACGACAAGGCCAAGTTTTCCACGCAGTTCGCCGGAATTCCGATCATCGAGAATGCGGACGGCACGTCCGTGACGCTCGGCCGGATCGCTACCGTCAGCGACACCTTCAAGGAAGGCGACTATCTGTTCCGGTTCAACGGCGAACCCACCGCGGGCATGCAGGTTCTGGTCGGGCAGAAGGAAAATCTACTGCGCATATCCGATGTCGTGCACAAGGTCGTGCGCAGTTTCGAACCGCAGCTGCCGCCGGGCGTAAAGGTTACCGTCTGGGGCGATGCCTCAGGCTACATTTCCGAGCGGCTCGGTCTTCTGCGGACCAACGGCATTCAGGGGCTCATGCTGGTCTGCCTCGTGCTGTCGCTCTTCCTGAATGTCCGCCTTGCCTTCTGGGTCGCGATGGGCATCCCGGTCTCGGTCATGGGCGCACTTGCCGTCGCCGGAACCAAGTGGGTCGACTACTCGCTCAACGACGTGACCACGTTCGGTCTGATCATCGCGCTGGGCATTCTGGTTGACGACGCCGTGGTCGTGGGCGAAAGCGTGTTCGAGGAGCGCCGCGCCAATCCCGATCCGATCGCGGGTACCGAGGCCGGCGTGCGCAAGGTTGCCGTCGCCACCGTCTTCGGCGTGCTGACCACGATCGCCGCCTTCTATCCGATGCTGCTGCTGGATAATCCGCTCGGCAAGGTGCTGGCCGGATTTTCCGGCATCGTCATTCTGGCGCTCATGTTCTCGCTGATCGAAAGCAAGTTCATCCTGCCGGCGCATCTGGCGCAAGTCCGTCTGGACAGACAGCCCCGGTTCGTCCTTTCGCGCCTGTGGTCCGCGATCCAGGCCCGCGCGCAGGGCGGTCTCGACTGGTTCCGGGACACGCTCTACGCCCCCCTGCTCACCGCCGCGATCCGGCAGCGCTATGCCACCCTCATCCTGTTCGTGGCCACCGGCACGCTGGGCCTCGGCCTCATCGGCCTCGGCAAGATCAAGACAGTGTTCTTTCCCGATGTGCCGGGCCAGGTCATTACGGTCAATCTGGAAATGGACGCCCGGGCACCGTTTCAGCTCACCAGGGCCAATATGGAACGCATCCGCGCGATCGGACAGGATCTGAACCGGGACGTTCAACAACGTGCGTCCCTCAAGGACCCGCCGATCCGCACGATGTTCCTCGTCATCACCGGTGCTGAGTCCGCGCAGCTCTACGCGGAACTGACCCCGGTCGCGGACCACGCCGATGTCGGCATCCTGGATCTGGTCCGCGAATGGCGGACACGCACCGGGCGGGTCGAGGGCGCAACGGAGCTCCAGTTCACAGGCTCTGAAGAACTCGCCGGCGGCTTCAGGCTCAGGCTTTTCTCCAAGGACACCGAACTGCTGAAACGCGCCAGCGCGGATCTGCGCGCCTTTCTCGCGCAGATCGACGGCGTCAGCAATCTGCGCGACAGCCTGACATCGGGCCAGCCGCAGCTGACCATCCGCGTCAAACCCGAAGCGCGCAATCTCGGCTTCGACACGGAGACCCTGGCCGCGCAGATCGGCAACGCGTTCGGTGGCGCCGAAGTCCACAAGGTCATGCGGACAGGCAACGAATTGCGCGTGCTGGTGCAGAATGCCGCGCCTGCCCGCGATACCGTTGACGACCTGATGCAGACCCGGATCCGCAGCAAGACCGGCCAGTGGATACCGCTCCCGTCCGTCGCCGAAATCACAAGCGGCTATGTGGCCGGCACCGTGCACCGCGAGAACGGAAAGCTGGTCAACACGATCGCCGCAACGATCGACCGGTCCGTCGTCGCGCCGGAAGAAGTCGCCCAGGGTGTCTGGGAGTGGTTCGTGCCGACTCTGGCCAGCAAGTATCCCAGCGTTCAGATCAAGAGAGCCGGCGAGCTTGAGGAGATCGGAGAAATCCAGGGCGGGCTGAAACGGGCGCTGCTGCTGGCCGCGGTCCTGATTTATGTCCTGATGGCGGTGCCGCTGAAGTCCTACTGGCAGCCGGTTTTGATCCTGGCCATCGTGCCGTTCGGTTTCATCGGCGCGGCCATCGGCCACCTGATCATGGATCTCGAACTGTCGCTGCTGTCCTTCTTCGGCATGCTGGCGCTCACCGGCGTGGTGATCAACGACAGCCTGGTGCTGATGACCCGTTACAATCAGACGGTCGAGGCGGGAGCGCCCGTGTCCGCCGCGCTGGTCGAGGCCGGGACCGGCCGGTTCCGCGCCATCTTCCTCACCACGGCGACAACCGTCATCGGCCTGCTGCCGTTGCTGTCGGAAACCTCCGAGCAGGCGCAATACCTCATTCCCGCGGCTGCCTCGCTCGCCTTCGGCGAACTGTTTTCAACCGCCCTGATGCTGGTGCTCATGCCGGTGCTGATCGCCATCACGGAGGATGTGAAAGGACTGTTCCGCGGCGTACCGTCCGGGGTCGAGACCAATGCTTGAGGGCGTGCCGCTGACGATCAGAATCCTGCTGCGCAAGTTTCTGCGGCTGATCACCCTGACCTGGGCTCTGACGCTCATCGAAACGGCGCTGATGGCGCTCATTCCCTTGCTGATCGGATTCGCGATCGACGGGCTCTTGAGCGGCGATGCCACCCCCCTGCTGCACCTCGCCCTGATCCTGGCCGGGCTGATCGTGGTCAGTGTCGTCCGCCGCATTTACGACACGCGCATCTTCGGGACAATCCGGGTCGAGCTCGGCAAGGCGCTTGCGGAGCGGTCGGGAGACGGTTCGGTCTCCACCCTGAACGCGAGGATCGGGATGGGCCGCGAACTGGTCGACTTTCTGGAGGAGCAGGTCCCGGCCATTATGACGTCGTCCGTCCGGCTGATCACTTCACTCATCGTGCTGTTCGCGTTTCACCCCGTGCTGTCCTATGCCGCCCTCGCGGCGGCGGCCGTCATGACCGCGGTCTACGGCGTCTGCCACGGACGGTTCTACCGCCTGAACGCCGAATACAACCAACAGACGGAAAAACAGGTCGGCATTCTCGAGGCCCGCGCGCCCGACCGCTTCCTCCTGCATCTGAAGAAGCTGCGGCGGACAGAAGTCCGGCTGTCGGACACGGAGGCCTACGTCTACGGCGCCATCTTCACGGTCCTGCTCGGATTCATCGTCTTCAATCTCTGGTTTGCGGCAACCCACGTGGAGATCACCGCGGGCACGATCTTCTCCATCATCAGCTACTCGTGGGAGTTCGTTGAATCCGCCCTGATCCTGCCGGTCACGCTGCAGAGCTGGTCGCGGCTGTCAGAGATCATGAACCGGATCAACAGCCCGACCGCCGCCGCATCCTAATTGCCGAGATCGACGACAAGCTCCTCGCCCGCCTTCAGCTCGACGGTCCCGAATTCCTGTTTTCTCGAGCCGATTGAATACGTGCCGGGGATCAGTTGTGCAGGCTCCGTCGTGCTCGGAAAGAAGCTCGCCAGCGACTCCTTGTAGGTCTTGCCGGGCGCATAGACATACACTTTCGAGCCCTTCACGCCCTTCAGAAGGATCGATCCCGTCACATCGGCCATGTCGACAACCATGTCCTTGCCCGCAGTGACCTCGACCCTGGTGAGTTCCTGGTTGTGTTTGCCGATCACATAGGTCCCGGGCACCAGTTGCGCCGGCGTTGTCGTGCTCGGATTAAAGCGGGCAAGCGACTGCTTGTGGGTCTTGCCAGGCGCATAGACATACGCGTGCCGGCCCTTCAAACCCTTGATGAGGATCGACCCCATCACGTCGGCCATGTCGAAGACCAGCTCTTCGCCGGCCTTGAGCTCGACGGTCCCGAGATCCTGATTCCGCTTGCCGATCACATAGGTGCCCGGGACCAGTTGGGCCGGCGTCCTCGTGCTCGGATTGAACTGAGCCAGCGACTGCTTGTAGGTCTTGCCCGGTGCATAGACGAACGCATGCGGCCCCGTAACGCCCTTCACCATAATCGTTCCGGTGACGTCCTTCAGATCCACAACCACATCCTTGCCCGCCGCAAGCTCGATCCGGGTGAGTTCCTGGTTCCGCTTGCCGATCACATAGGTGCCGGGGACCAGTTGGACCGGTGTCCTGGTGTTCGGATTGAACTGGGCGAGCGACTCCTTGTAGGTCTTGCCCGGCGCATAGACGAACGTATGCCGGCCCGTGACGCCCTTCACCATGATCGTACCGGTGAGGCCGGTCTTCAGTTTCACCACCCGCTTTTTGGCCGGCTTCGGCTCGGCCACCAGTTGTACCGTGGTCGTCATGGCCTTGTGCAGTTCCGAGGCGTTTTTCGCGCTCAGGAACTTTCCGCCGGTCTTGTCGGCGACACAGCGCAACTGTGCCTTCTCTTCCTCGGTCAGGTCGAAACCGACCACGTGCACGGTGAAGTCGATCCCGTTCTTCTCCAGTTCCGCCGCAACAGCACAGGGATCGGCATTGCAGGTCTCCTTGCCGTCGCTGACGAGGATCACGGTTGCCCGCTCTTCGGTGTATTTCAGATCCCGCGCCGCCTGGCGAACCGCATCGCTGAGCGGTGTCTTGCCCTTGGGCTGGAGGTCTTTGACCGCAGCCATGATGGTACCGGCGTTGACATTGCCGACGGGGACGAGCGTTTCGATGTCGGCGCAATTGCCCTTTTCCCGGTGACCGTAGGCGGTGAGTCCCAGTTGAACTTTCGGGTTCCAGTCGCTCACGAGCTTGCGGATCACATCGCGGGCCACGGCTATTTTCGACGTGTTGTCGACCTGCCCCCACATGCTGCCGGACGCATCCAGCACGAGCACCGCCCGCTCCTTGTCATCCGCCGCGATTGCCGCCTGCGTCAGCCCCGAAAGCGAAATGACCAGCCCGATGGCCTTGAGTACCGGTTTCAACATTGATGACCTCCCGTCGCACCCTTGTCCGGGATCGAAAACCCTGACAGTTCCTGCGGCCGGCACGCGACAGGCGCGTTAACCGGCCGGTGACGGGGTCATTGAATTGCGGCGTTGAGACATAAAGAGGGCCAGAATTTGCCGGACTTGTGGTGAATCCCGTTCTCCGGGGCGGATGGACGCCTGAGATGCGGGCGTCTGGTACCGTCAGTCCGCCGGGCGGACGTTCTGGTTCAGGCGGAAAAGATTGCCCGGGTCCCAAGTGGCTTTCAGCGCGGCAAGCCGATCGTAATTCGTCCCGTATGCATCGGCTGCACGGCCATCAGCTTCAGCGATGAAATTGGAATAGGCGCCGCCGGCTGCCTCTTCGCTGAGGACCGCGCAATCCTCCCGGATCCACCTGAGGCATTGCTCGTCCTGCGCCGGATCCATCCAGCGGGCGCCCGGCGTGACCGAGAAGGCAATGTCGCGATGCGGATAAGCGGTCGCGTCCGGTGCGACGTCGCCGATCGCGCCGCCGAGCTGGCAAATCAGGATGTCGGATTGCGGCGTCGGCATTGATGCGGCCAGCTCAACCAGCCGGTCGATCGTACCGTCGCTCAAGGCGTGGTGATTGCTGGCGCTCCAGTAGTTCCGTGCGCCCTTGGGGTACGCACCGTCCAGGATCTGCTGGGCGTCGACAAAGCGCATGGGGCCGACCGCGTCGCCGATCGGCTGGCCAAATCCACGCAGCGGTGCCAGCGCCGCCTCGCCTTCCGCGACGTCGCCCGCAAAGCATTGCATCAGCGAAAGCACCTTCGTTCCGTGGTACCGCTCCGGCAGGAAGGGCAGCGGCGGTGCCGTCAGGAGGTCGGCCCAGACGCAGACTTCTCTGGGCGCGCCGGCCGCAAAGTCCCGGTAACGGCGCAGAACGTCGCCGGCGTCCTCGAGCCGGAAGACGGTGGGCCCGAAGAAGACATCCGGCCCGACCGAATGGAGCCGGAACTCGAACGACGTCACGACACCGAAATTGCCACCGCCGCCACGCAGGCCCCAGAAGAGATCGGGGTTTTCGTGTTCGCTCGCGGTGGTCCGCCGTCCGTCAGCCGTCACCAGATCGGCGGATATGAGATTGTCCGCGGCAAGCCCATGCAACCGCGACAGCCAGCCGAACCCGCCGCCGAGCGTCAGGCCCGCCACCCCTGTCGACGACACCACGCCGCCCGGTACCGCCAGGCCAGAGGCCTGCGTTGCCGCATCGAGATCGGCAAGGGTCGCACCGCCTGCGACACGGACCGTCCGGCGGGCGGCATCGACCTCGACAGTGCGCAGGCTAGAGAGATCGATCATGACGCCGCCCTCACAGACCGCGGTACCCGCAATGTTATGACCGCCGCCGCGCACGGAAACGACCATGTCCTTCTCGCGCGCGTGGTTTACCGCCGCCACGACATCGTCGACATTTTCCGCGACCACGATCACGGCCGGCCGCCGGTCGATCATGGCGTTCCAGACCGTTCGGGTCTCGTCATAGGCCGGGTCGTCCGGCCTGATCACCGTTCCGGCCAGGCGATCGGAGAAATCTTCGACAACTGACTGCGACACTGTTCGACTCCCGTATGGTCAGAATGACTGGTTGTCAGTGTTGTGACACAGCAATGAGATACAACTCACAAAACTGGAGCAACTCCATAATCTGGAGTTGCGTCGGCCCGCGATCGTTGCGAAGCTCAACGCATGTCACGCGGATATGGCCAATACTGTCCCCTTGCCCTCGCGGTCGAGTTGCTCGGCGAGCGGTGGACGCTTCTGGTCGTCAGCCGGCTGATCGACGGCTGCACGCGATTCAATGACATTCATCGCGGGGTGCCGCGCATCTCGGCCACCCTGCTCTCGCAGCGCCTGTCCCAGCTCGAGCATGCCGGACTGATAGAGTGCCGGCCTCTGCCCAAAGGCCGCGGTCATGAATACATTCTGACCGAGGCCGGACAGGAGCTGGAGCCGATCATCATGGATCTGGCGGTCTGGGGTCAGCGCTGGTCGCGCGACATGGTCTCCGACGACCTCGATCCGGCCTTTCTCGCCTGGAGCATGCACACGCGTCTCAATACCGACGCCATGCCGGCCGGCCGCACGGTCATCGAGTTCGAGTTTTCCGGCATCGACAAGGGGTTTCAGCGCTTCTGGCTGGTCAATACAGACGGCAAGGTCGACATGTGCCTGAAACACCCCGGCTACGACGTCGATGTCAAGGTCATGGCGGAGATTCGCCGGTTCGTGGAGGCATGGCGGGGCTTCCGGTCTCTCAAGAAGGAAATCGCTTCCGGCGCGATCAGATTGGAGGGGGCAACGGCCATGAAGCGCGCCCTGCCGGACTGGCTGCTCCTGAGTGCGCTGTCACCTTATCCGAGGTGCCGGGACGGCGAAGAGCGCTCGCTGACCACGGCGGGCGGGCGTCGCGCATCTGTCTGACTTACTCGAATCATTTGCATTACAATCGATTTTTTCGATCAGATATTCCTGTTTTTCGCGCAAAACCGCCCGAAAATGCCATTTTCCCATCGATTTTTTCTTTCAATTTCATCCTATGAAGTGCCCGATCTCTATGAAAACCAAATAATTCGCTTCAATACTGAACGTCTACTCAACCGTTAACACCGCGTTTACCAAACAATAGATATCGTCAATATGAATATTCCCAACATTAATGCGGTGAAACGATGCAACCCGAAGTCTCTTCAAGCTCTTCCGCGTCCGCGCGGACCATCGAGACACGACTCGAATTCCTGGAAATAGACGGGAAAACCCGTCAGGCACTGCATGCCTTCTGGGCCATTCTCGAGCCGGAGCTCGATCAGATTCTCAACGATTTCTACCGGCACGTGAAACGCGTCCCGGAACTCGAAAAACTGGTCGGCGATGACGAACCGCGCCTCAAGGAAGCGCAGAGAATCCACTGGAAACGGCTGTTCGAAGCTGAGTTCGATCAGGACTATATCGAAAGCGTCACCCGCATCGGGCAGGTACACAACAAGATCGGGCTGGAGCCGGGCTGGTACATCGGTGGTTATGCTTTCGTTCTGGCCCGCCTGCAGGAACTGACGATCAAGAAACATCGCATGTCGTCCGGCAAATCCATCGCGTTCTGCACGTCCGCATTGCGTGCGGTGATGCTCGACATGGACTACGCGATCTCGGTCTATCAGCAGGCACTGCTGGATGATCGCCAGAAGAAACAGCGCGCGCTAGAGGAGGCCATCGACAGCTTCGATGCGGCGATCGGCACTGTGTTGAAGTCGCTGGGGAATGCGGCGACCGACATGCAGTCCACGGCCGACACGCTGACGCATAACGCCGGCGAAACCACGGAGCGGGCCGCAACGGTTGCCGCCGCCGCCGAACAGGCCACGACCAACGTCCAGTCGAGCGCCGCCGCATCGGAGGAACTGTCCGCCTCCATCGCCGAAATCGGCCGGCAGGCCACCCAATCGTCGGACATCGCACGCAAGGCAACCGAATACGCCACGCACACCAGGGACACGATCCAGCAACTGGCCGACGCAGCGACATCAATCGGCAAGGTGGCGGGCATGATCAACGACATCGCCGAGCAGACCAACCTGCTCGCGCTCAATGCGACAATCGAGGCTGCGCGGGCGGGGGACGCCGGGCGCGGATTCTCCGTCGTGGCGTCCGAGGTCAAGGATCTCGCCGCCCAGACGGCGCAGGCGACATCCGAGATTTCCGATCAGATCGGCAGCGTGCAGCGCGCCACGGAGAGTTCGGTTCGCGAAATCTCTGAGATTGCCGAGACAATCGTACAGGTCGACGAGACCGCCAGTTCCATAGCTTCCGCGGTCGAACAGCAGAATGCGGCGACCAAGGAGATCGTCAGCAATGTCCAGGAAGCGGCGACCGGCACGTCCGAAGTCGCAGACAACATCACAGGCGTCAGCCAGGCCGCATCCTACACATCCGACGCGGCCGGCAAGATGCAGGATGCCGCCGGCAAGCTGCACACCGACGCCGACGCCATTGGCCGGGAGGTCAAGGCGTTCTTCGACAAGGTCCGCGCCGCTTAGGCGACCGACCGGACACCCGCGTGATCACGCGCTCGGCGCCAACTGCTCCTCTATAAGGGTCACCCAGAATGATGACCCTGGCACGAGCGCGTGATCACTAAAATCATAATCAGCCGAGTGGAGCGGACGGGCGTTTGGCCCCTCCGTACCGTTGCCCATCAGGACAAAACATCCGGGCCGGGCCGCCGCCATGTGGGCGAAATCCTCCGAGAAGAGCTTTGGCGGACAGTCGCCGTCCACCGCACCCTCTCCGGCAAGCACGGCCGCCGCTTGAACGGCAGCCGCCGCCGGTGCCACCGCATTGATGGTCGGCGGGAAGATCGTGTCATAGGTCACATCCGCCTTTACGCCGTGCGCCATGCAGACACCGTCGACGATCTGGCGCATGCGCGCTTCGATGGTTTCGTTGATCTCGGGCGTCAGGGCGCGCGCGTCGCCGCGCAGAACCGCGTTGCCGGGAAGTACGTTGCGCTTGCCATCCGTTTCGAACTCGGTCACCGAGACGACGCCGTTCAGGCCCGGATTGAGTTTGCGTGAAACGATGGTCTGAAGGGCACTGACGATTTCAGACCCCACGACGATGGCATCGACGCCCATATGCGGCAGCGCGGCGTGGCCGCCCCGGGCGGAGATCTCGATCTCGAACAGGCTTTCGCTGGCCGTGACCGGTCCGGCGCGGGTCGCGAACGTGCCGATCTCCATGCCCGGGATATTGTGCATCCCGTAAACTTCATCGACATCGAACCTGTCGAACAGCCCGTCATCGATCATCGCCGCAGCGCCCAGTCCGTGTTCTTCATTGGGCTGGAACACGAACACGACGCGTCCGTTGAATTGCCCGCTTTCGGAGAGATGCCTTGCCGCACCCAGCAGCATGGCCGTGTGGCCGTCATGACCGCAGGCGTGCATGACGCCGGCATTGGCGGACCGGTACCCGAATTCATTGGTCTCGGCGATGGGCAAGGCGTCCATGTCGGCACGCAGGCCGATGCTGCGCGTCCCGTTACCCCTCTGGAGGACACCGACGACACCGGTCTTGCCGATTTCCCGATGTACCTCGATGCCGAAGCTCTCCAGCAGCTCGGCAACGCGCGCGGAGGTCCGGCTCTCGTCAAATCCGAGTTCCGGATGGCGATGCAAATCCCGGCGCCATTCGGTCATGAGTTCGCGCAGGGCCAGGGTTGGCGCATTGCCTTCTGCCAATGGGCTCATCGGGCCGTCTCCTCAATCCGATGTCCGCCCGCATCCCGCGGGCGGTCGAAAAACCGCACGCAGAACCTGCATGACAGCGACATGGACTGCAAGCGGAGCCTTGCGGATAGCGGGCTCCGCAACCGGCTCAGGACTCACGTCGCGCGCGGGCGTTTCACTTCTGCGTCAGGAGTCCGAGATTCAATGCGCGTTCCGACTCCATCACAAAAACCGAGATTTATGAATAAAATCATATGGTTATAAATGACGAAAACCAGCCGCCGAGCGATCACGAAATCTGGACCACTCGCCGAAGCCTTCTGCAGAAAACCAGCGCCGGCCTTGCTTGCGGCGCAGGCGCGCGCCTAGGCTCGGCGATGGTGGTGCACATGCCGGAGAGGGTCCCCATGCGACGCTATTTCGTGATTCCGCTCATCGTCTTCCTGACCGTTGCCCTGGCCACGGTGGCCAGCATCGGCCCCAGCCGCTCGCAGCAGGAGCCGAAGGGCCATATCAAGATCCAGGAACCGGGAAACCTCGGGCCGAAGCAGGCCGAGGAGATCTACCTGCAGGCGATCGAACGGCTCGCGCGCGGATACGGGTTCGCTGCCGACAAGACTGCCGCCGGCTACCGCAACTGGACGCGCTACAACAGCTCGCCCTACCGCTCGGCGACGCACGGCAACCGCTACGTCAACAATTACGCCAACGCGACCGGCAAGACCTACACCAAACTCAAGCCGGGCGAGATGCTGCCCGCGGGCACAGTGCTTGCCAAGGACAGCTTCACGGTCACCAAGGACAATACGGTGTTCAGTGCACCGCTGTTCGTCATGGAAAAACTCGGCAAAGGCAAGAGCCCCCGGACGGGAGACTGGCGCTATCTCATGATCATGCCGGACGGCAGCGTGTTCGGAGACAGCCAGGGCGCGAGCGCCAAGCGCGTGCGCTTCTGCCACACATGCCACCTGTCGGTGAAGAAAGACGACTACGTGTTCAATGTGCCGGACGAGTTCGCGGTGAAGGCGGAGTAGGCTCACGATCTGTCCGACGCACGAGCACGTTTCCCGGACGCGCCGCAGCGTGAAACGCTGCTCCGCAGAGCCGGGACCTTTCCATACTCAGGTCAGCGTTCGTTAAGGCCCCGGAACTCGCTTGCGCTCGTCCGGGGAACATGGAGGACGAACGGCACAGTGTCCGGAAGAGAGACCAACGCAAAGGCCAGCTTTTCGAAGGATCAGCTGCCCGGCTTCTGGATCCCGGCGTGGGCCTCGCCGCCCCAGAGCGCGCGGACCTTCTTGTCGCGGCCGCAGCCATAGCGGTAGATCCGGTAACGCACCGGATTCTTGGCGTGATAGTTCTGGTGATAGTCCTCGGCCTTGTAGAACTTGCGCGCCTCGGCGACCTCGGTCGCGATTGGCTTCTTGAGGATACCGGATTTCTCCAGCGCCGCCTTCGAGGCCTTCGCCAGCTTCAGCTGTTCCGGGTTGTTGGCATAGACCGCCGTCGTGTAACTGCGTCCGCGGTCGCAAAACTGCCCGCCCTTGTCGGTCGGATCGACGCTGCGCCAGAAGATATGCAGCAGGCGCTCGTAACTCACCTTGGCCGGATCGAAGGTGATCTGGACCACTTCCCGGTGTCCGGTCGATGAATGGGTCTGATAGGTGGGATCGGGCCGGAAGCCCCCGGTGTAGCCGGACACGGTCTTCAGCACGCCCGGCACATGATCGAAGTCGGATTCAACGCACCAGAAACAGCCGCCGGCAAACGTCGCGACCTCCTCGGCAGCAGCGGCGTCTTTCGGTTGCGCTACGGTCAGTACGAATGCCGCCGCGACGGCAGCCGCAGCGGACAGGGCAAATTTCTGCATCATCGTGTCACCTCCGGATCTGGCGGCCGCAACCATGCCGCCAAATAAGGCGCTTGAACAGTGCCTCACCGAAATTTGTACCGGCCGGCATCTTCAGTGACCGTTCAGGTTGAGCGGGTTATGCTGCGTGCCAATCAAAAAACGCCGCTGGGGAGGAACACCCGCCATGCTCACAACCACGATTGCCGGCAGCCTGCCGAAACCCGACTGGCTGGCGGAACCGGAAAAACTGTGGGCGCCGTGGCAGCTCGAGGGCGCGGCACTCGAACGCGGCAAGCAGGACGCCGCCCTGGTCTGGCTCAAGGAGCAGGAGGACGCCGGGATCGATATCGTCTCCGAAGGCGAGCAGTTCCGGGTTCATTTCGTGCACGGGTTCCTGGAGCATATCGAGGGCATCGACTGGGACCTCAAGACCCGCATGGGCATCCGCGACAACCGCTATGAAGTGGACGTGCCGACGGTGACCGGTCCGGTGAGCCGGCCAAAATCGATCCACGGCGCGGAGGCCGCCTTCGCGCGGGCGCATACGAAACACAAACTCAAGTTCACGCTGCCCGGCCCGATGACCATCTGCGACACCATTGCGGATGCCCATTACGGGCGGCGTGCCGACATGGCCATGGCATTTGCCGATCTCCTGAACGCCGAGGCGCGGGAACTGGAGGCCGCCGGTGTCGACGTGATCCAGTTCGACGAGCCGGCCTTCAACGCCTTCATGGACGACGTCAACGAATGGGGCGTGGCGGCCCTGGAGCGGGCGGCTGACGGACTGAAATGCGATACGGCCGTCCACATCTGCTACGGCTACGGCATCCAGGCCAATATCGACTGGAAGGAAACGCTGGGCGAGGAATGGCGCCAGTATGAGCAGACCTTCCCGGCGATCAATGCCAGCAAGATCGGACAGGTCTCGCTCGAATGCGCCAATTCGA
Organism: Hyphomicrobiales bacterium; assembly: GCA_965198845.1. GTDB lineage: Bacteria > Pseudomonadota > Alphaproteobacteria > Rhizobiales > JAJFHC01 > CBDAQD01. Next base: position 787,218 of record CBDAQD010000002.1, on the reverse strand, counting down.
GGGTGCCGCTTTCGCTCATGAACCTGCTCAGGAACAAGCAGGTCCTGGTCGGCGCGATCGACGTGGCATCGCTCGATGTCGAAACGCCGGAACAGGTGGCCGCGACCATACGTGCGGCCATGGAGCACGTTGAGCCGGAGCGCATCAACCCGTGCACAAACTGCGGCATGGCCCCGCTGCCACGTGACGTGGCGGCGGCCAAGCTGCAGGCACTCGGAAGAGGGGCGGAAATCGTAAGGGCCGAACTGGCCTGAACAGGAGAGAAGACCTGATGAAAAGACCAATCCTCGCCGTCGCCGGCGCCGTCCTTGCCGCCGGCGTTGCCTTCTCACCGGCCGCGGTCACGGCGAAGACGACATCCTGCAAGATCTCCGTCGTCGGCGGATCCCACAAGGGCGCCTCGTTCAAGCTCAAGATCAAGAACGGAAAGGTTATCGGGACTCGGGCGCAGGCCTCGCCGCTGAGGGGCTGCCTCGCCATGAAAAACATCTACAGCCGCTGGTACCACCTGTGCAACGGCGGCAAGATCATCGTCTACCGCTGGCAGGAGGACCGCCGCAAATGGAAGCGGCTGTCGGCGAAGAACCTTCGGAAATACCAGCACAACTGTTTCTGAGGGCGGTCAAAGGGCATTCTCTACTCCCTTGTTTCCCGGACGCGGTGCAGCGTGAAACGCTGCTCCGCAGAGCCGGGACCGTTCCAAACTGAGGCCTGTGTTCGTTACGGCCCCGGATCTCGCGTACGCTCGTCCGGGGAACGCCGACGGGGACACTTCGCGCTCCTGCAGGGATCACAGCAGAACCAAATCCATTGTCATGCTCGTGCTCGACACGAGCATCTGGGAAGCCGCCAGACCCTCGGGTCAAGCCCGAGGGTGACAGTGAGTGGGTGGCATCGGCCTGCGTCCACTACGGCCCGGATCTCGCCGGCGCTCGAGCGGGGAACATGACATGGGTTTTACCGACTGCAGCAACCGGGACCTGAAACCTGCGTGGAGTTCTGCCCCTGCGCGCCCTGCCGGAATGAAATCGAGATCGTCAGCGGCTTCACCGCGTCGTTGGGCTCGGTGCAGGACTGCGGCGTCACCGTGGCCTCCAGTTGCAGCGGCGCACCGGCGAGGATCCGGTAGGCGTCCTCGCCGATGGGATTGACGCAGGCCTTCACGACCAGAGGCGTGACCGCAGCGTTCGGGTTTTCCGGGTCGACGAACTCGACCGTGCCGTTGCCCGGCAGGGTGAACTGCCAGTTGGGCTCGAAGCCGGAACAGGTCAGCTTGACCGTGTTGTCACAGTCGAGATCGGCGGCCGGCGCAGGTGCCGTTCCACCTGCAAACATCAACAGCGCGCCAGCGGCGGCAGGCAAAACAGTCATACGAAACAGTGAATTCAGACGAAGCATGTCATCCCCCGGTTTTGTTGTCGGACCTGCTCCCCACCCCGAACGCGACACAATCGTCAGTGTCGGGACGATTTGGCGCGCCGTCAAGTCAGCGCGCCGGACTTTCAAACGGTGTGTGCTTGCCGCAGACTGCCGGCCGACCGAGATATCAGCAGGAAACGCATGCCCGAAGGCCATACCATTCACCGCGTCGCGCGCGACCAGAACCCGCTGCTCTCCGGGCAGGTCCTTGCCGTGTCCTCGCCACAGGGGCGCTTCGCAGCGGGGGCGGCGCGTCTTGACGGACGCCAGTGCGTGACGGTCGAGGCGTTCGGCAAACACTTGCTGTACCGCTTCGAGGACGACGAGGCGCTGCATATTCATCTGGGGTTGTTCGGTCGGATCCGGAAACACAAGGTTCCGCTGGCCGAGCCGCGCGGCGCGGTGCGCGTGCGGATGGTCGGCGCAACCCACGGCGTCGATATCAACGGGCCGTCGACCTGCGAGGTCCTGGATGCGCCCGGCATCGCCGCACTGACGGCGCGGATCGGACCGGACGTGCTGCGCGCCGACGCCGATCCGGACCGCGCGTTCGACCGGATTTCCAGAAGCCGGGCGCCGATCGGACGGCTGATCATGGACCAGAAGGTGATGGCCGGGATCGGCAATATCTACCGCACGGAAATCCTCTGGCGGCAGCGCGTACATCCAGACATTCCGGGCCGCAACATAGATCGCCCGACCTTCGACCGGATCTGGAGCGATGCCAAGGCACTGCTCGAAATCGGCGTCAGGAAGAATGCCATCATCACAGTGGACGGTGCCGCGCCGTCGCGCAGCCGTTACCGCGAGCGGGTCAACATTTTCGGCAAGGAGACTTGCCCGGCGTGCGACGGGGCAATTCGCCGGTTCGAGATCGACTCCAGGCGCGCCTTCCTGTGCGAGACCTGCCAGCCGATACCCGCGGAATAGACCCGGCCGACCGGTTCAGGCGCTGCCCGCCCGGAGGTCCTCGACAAGACGTTCGGGCTCACTCCGCACGCGCTCCAGCAGTTCCGGCGGCGATGTGTTGTCCGCATCGTGCTTGGCACTCCAGCGGATGATCTCGACGATCACCGGCGCCAGGTCACGGCCCTTCTCCGTCAGGGCATAGATGTAACTCCTGCGGTTCTCCGGATCGCGTGACCGTTCCACGATGCCCTGCGCTTCGAGATGTTTCAGACGGTCAGCAAGCACGTTGGTGGCGATGCCCTCGCGTGCGCCCAGGAACTCGCCATAGGTCTTCTTGCCGTAGAGCATCAGGTCGCGGATGACGAGCAGGCTCCAGCGGTCGCCGAACGTATCGAGCCCGAAGGCGATCGCGCAGCCGGTGCCGTGTTTCTTGCCGATTCCCGCCATTGCGGATGCTCCCGAATTCAGTTCATGCCGAAATTTAGGAAATTCACTTGCAAAAAACAAGTTTCACAATTAACTTGCATTTCGCAAGTAATTAGATCCAACGGAGAACACCATGTCCCCCAAAGCCTTCGTCTACACAGAACTGCAGATTTCCGTGCCCTTTGCCGACGCGCCCTGGCGCGACCTCAACCCCACACTGCTCGAACAGCCGGGCCTGATCAGCAAGACCTGGCTCGCCGGTGCCAATAACGGTTCGCTGGGCGGCATCTACGCCTTCGACAGCATCGAGGCCGCACAGACGTTCGTGACCGGCTATTTCCCCGCCGAAGCCGCCCGGTTCGGCGTTGCCCACACGACGCGCGTGTTCGACGCAGGGATTGCGGAAGAGGCGAGCCGGCAGATGCGCTCCCCGTTCTTCGGATAAGCCACGATGCGTCCGAAGCATCTGCAACGGCACTCAATGGACCCGGGCGACATTCGCCCGGGTCCTCATCACCCGAGGCGCCGCCGGATTCCGGACCGGATGAAATCCGCCATCGCCCTGATCGTCGTGCTGGCGTCTCTGGCCGCCATCCTGAAGTCGGTGCCGGGCATCATCCCCTAGACAAGAGGAACTTACGGGCACACCATCGCGGCATCCGAATGCTGCGGGGACCATCTTCATGAAGTCCATCGACGTGCGTGCCGGAGAGCGCACCAGAATCATCCGGCGTTTCAGCAACAGCCTGAACGTCACCTATCGCTTCAGGGCCGAACCGCTTGAGGAAGGCGACGCGGTTTCAGGAACAGTCGAGGTCGCGGGGTCGAACTGGATCTTTCCGAAAGCGCCAACCACGCTCGCGCTCAAGGCCGAGAATTCAGTCGCGAAGGGGATGTGGGACACATTCTACAGTGTCTATGTCACCCCTGACTGCGATGTCCGGATCACATTCGACAAATCGAGCCTCGGCCGTTCCATGCTGCTTCTGGCGCTGGTTGCGCTTGTGGCCTTCGCGGCCGCATCGATTGTCTTGCTGAGGCAGACCTAGCGGCGATCCCGTTGACATCGCGATTCTGCACCCTATGTTACCAACCGGTTCAGGGCACCGGCCGCTCGCAAGCGAACGCTTTGGTGAAGTCCCTTCAACAATCCTGATCAGCCAAGTCCAGCGACATGCGGGCCGATGGCAACGCGAGCACCATTCATTCCCCGCATGACAGACTGCATGAGGCGTCAGATGAATGAGTCCCAGAATCTCCCCTCTCTCGACATCCTGAAGGCGCGCGCGAAACGATTGCGGGCACGGATGGCGCAGGACGGACAACCGATCAGTCACGCCAGAGCCCTGGAACTCCAGGCTCATCAACTCGGCTTCAAGGACTGGAACACCCTGCATGCGGCGGTCGGCAACAGGCCTCCGAAGCCGCCGATCGCACCGGGCGAGACTGTATCCGGCACCTATCTCGGACAGCCCTTCTCGGGCGAAGTGATCGGCGTGCATGTGGTCGCGCCGCAGAACCGCTACCGGGTGACGCTGCATTTCGACGAGCCTGTCGACGTGGTGACCTTCGACAGTTTCTCCGCCTACAGGCAGCGGGTCGTCTGCACCGTCGACGGCGCCGGCCGGACGGCGGAGAAGACGTCCGACGGCCGTCCGCAAATGGAACTCGTCCTCTGATCCGTTTTCCATTGCCCTGTGCCGCGATGTCGAGATAGTCGGCGGCGACCCCTGCCAATCCGTGCAAGATCGCCGCCGATGACCCCGGAAGCGGACTAGAGAGAAGCCGTTCTAGAGATAGGACGAGACGCTCAGGTTCGTCTCGCGCGCCCAGTCGTTCACAACCGCCCATTCCTCGGAAGACGGGTCACGGTTGGCCAGTCCGCGGCATTGGACGATCATGCCGTTCCTGTCGACCTCGATCGTCTGGCGGCGCTCGTAATCCTTGCCGTTGCTGCACGAAGACAGGCTCCAGATGGTGCAGTCGCCCCGGGCGCATGACCAGTGGTAACTGGCCACGCAGTGCTTGAGCGCCTTGCTTTCAAGCTGCAGGTCCTTCGCGCTGCGAAGCTGGCGAATGGCCCAGAGGACACGCTTGTCCTTCGATCCCTTTTCGACGGCAAAGCCCTTGAAGCCGGCTTCCGCATACCGCTCGCCTGAAACGTCCCTGAACCGTCCGAGGCTCCGGTGCCATTCACCCACCTGGTTGAGCAGCGTGTCGACCGTGCGGCCGTTCATGGAAAGGCGCGGCTGCGGCGGAGGCTCCTGACGCCACTGGCCCGGCGCGATCTCGATTTCCTCCGGCTCGAAGCGCTGATTGTGCAGGTAGTCGATGATCGGGCCGATCTGACGGGGATCCAGCATGGGATTGTCGGCAATGAACCGGAGCACGGTGAACCAGAACTCCTCGTTTTCGAAGGACCGCCCCAGCCGGGTGGCAATTGCGGCATGAACAGCGTTTTCGCCAGCACCAAGAGCACGCATCTGCCCCCATCTCACAGCCTGCTCGACCGTGTAGTTGTCCGGAGCGCCCAGGAAGTGATGCGCCATCTTCTTGGTCAGCGGCACCGGAGCTTTCGCGGTTCTCAGGTTGTGGCCGCGCCCAAGATGGACATACCAGTCGCGATAGCGCCAGCCCGGCCGGTCGTTGCGCAGCCAGGCCGCTTCCAAGAAGCGGGGCACGTCACCGAACTTGTCGAACAGGTGATGGGTCAGCTCGCCGAACTTACGGTCCAGATTCTTGCTCTTCGGCTTCCATTCATCCAGCGGCCGCAACCACAGGGCCTTGCGGTCGTGCAGCTTGATCAGGCCCCTGACATAGGGCGTGTCGGCCTGGTCAGGGGCCGACTGAAAGATCAGGTCATCGTATCTGGACAGCGTGACCAGCATGTCCAGCAGCGACTCCCGGACGTCCTCGGATTCGTTGCTTGCCTCGATCTCGGCAGCCGTCCGCTTGAAGTGCGGGCGGTCTATCTCGTCGGACGACAGCTCGCCGCGGCAAACGGCTTCGAGAAAGGCCCCGGGGTTCTTGTGCAGCCGGTTGTGCTTCCGGCGTCTGGCAAGCTGGGCCTCATGGGCCTCCAGTTCCTCGCGAAGGTCCGCTCGCGACTTCTCGAAGGTCCCGTCGAAGCCGTTGGCCCAGCACCAGTCGAAATACTGGCGCGAATAGGCGAACCCCAGGGTCTCCATGTGCTTTTCGATTGCCCTGGGAACCGGGTCGTCCTGCTGGGCGTATCGGGGTCGGCGTGCCATCACCGGAACAATAACGGGATTGCCGAACCGGAAAAACCGCGGCGTGCCCGTTCAGAAGTTTCGCGGGATACGCAGCACCTGTCCCGGAAAGATCAGATTCGCATCCGGAACGATATGCTGATTGGCCTGCTGGATCGGCAGCCACTGGCTCGAATCCTCGTAATAGCGCTGCGCCAGGGCCGAAAGCGTTTCGCCGGCAACGACCTCGTGCTGCCAGTAGCCGGTGTACCCATCGAGAATCATCGGACCGTAAAGCACGGGAACGGTCACGGTCGGAACGGGAGCGCCCTCTTCGCCGCCGCTGTCATCGGCGAGCGTCACGAACAGCCTGTTGAGCTGGAAGGCGGCGTTCTCCGGGATTGTGATGCTGGCGTGAAACTGCCTGATCGCGGTCGATCCCACGGTCGCCGCACTCGTAACTTCGTCATGCCCCTCCGAAACCCGGATGGTCAGATGCGCTTCGAATCCCACGGCGTTGCCCGCAATGAGGATCTCGCGGCCGACCAGATCGAACGGCTGCGGTTGCTGGATATCGATGTTCATGGCTACCCCCTGAAATGACCAGAGCGCCCGCCACAGCCCGGCCCAAGTGTATATGAATTCGCCTGGCCGGTCGCGCGCCTTGGTCCGCTGCGCGGATCGAAGACTTCAGTATATACGGCTGTACCGCAGCGCCTTTCGGACCATATGCTGCCATCCGCACAGCATTCCGATTGCAGGGAGCATTCAAATGAACGTCGCAGGGTCGTTTGACGATTCCGTTCTCCCGGAGGGCGTCCGGTCGCGTTTCATCAACGGCGTGAACGGCCTGACGATGCATATCCTCGAAGCGGGGTTCGAACAGCCGGATCGGCCCTGCCTGATCCTACTTCATGGTTTTCCGGAGCTTGCCTATAGCTGGCGCAAGGTGATGGTGCCGCTCGCCGAGGCCGGATTTTACGTGGTTGCGCCTGACCAGAGAGGCTACGGCCGGACGACGGGCTGGGACCCGGACTATGACGGCGACGTCCGTTCGTTTCGGATGCTGAACGTGGTGCGTGACACGCTGACTCTGGTTCACCGGCTCGGCCGTGCGACGGTAGCCTGCGTAGTCGGTCATGATTTCGGCTCTCCGGCGGCGGCCTGGTGTGCCCTCTCACGTCCCGATGTGTTCCGGTCCGTGGTCATGATGAGTGCACCGTTCGACGGACCGCCGGCGATTCCCGCCGCGGACAGTGAAGATGTTCGAGGCGGAGAAGACATCCACACCGCGCTGGCCGCTCTCGATCGGCCGCGGAAGCACTACCAATGGTACTATTCAACGCGGCCCGCCAACGAAGACATGCTGAACTGCCGGCAGGGCGTACACAATTTCCTGCGCGCCTACTACCACCACAAGAGTGCGGACTGGACCGGCAATTCCCCCTTTCCGCTTGAGAGCTGGACGGCAGCGGAACTGGCAAAGATGCCGACCTACTACATCATGGACCTGGACCGGACCATGGCCGAAACCGTGGAAACGGAAATGCCGTCTGCAGAGGATGTCGCCGCCTGCGACTGGCTCACCGATGCGGACCTCGCCGTCTATGCCGACGCGTTCTCACGCACCGGATTTCAGGGCGGCTTGCAGTGGTATCGCTGCGCAACAGGAGCCGAACACGGCGAAGAACTCCGTCTCTTTGCCGGTCGGACGATCGATGTGCCTGCCTGCTTCATTGCCGGCGCTCAGGACTGGGGCATCCACCAGAAGCCCGGCGCGCTGGAGGCGATGCGGTCGAGGGTCTGCACGCGGATGTCTCACTTTGATCTCGTCGACCGCGCCGGCCATTGGGTTCAGCAGGAGCGCCCTGAGACAGTCTGCCATCTCCTGAATGTGTTCCTGTCTTCGCTTGCGTGATGACCAGCCACGCGCACGAATTTGACGTGCAGGCATCCCGGCATAACTTCAATCCCATGCGATGCATTGAATGAAATGAGGCACTGTCGATGAACGATGGCGATGCTCCCCGGCCGATCGCGCTGCTTGCCGCGACCGCTCCGCCGCGTACCAAACCCTCGAATTATCCGGAACCGTTCTCAGGCCGCGTGGCCGGCCGGGAAAAACGGATTCTCGGCGACCTGTTCGGCCTGAAGAACTTCGGGGTGAACCTGACACGCCTGGCGCCGGGCAGCGAGTCCGCCCTGCTGCACAAGCACAGCAAGCAGGACGAGTTCATTTACGTGCTGCAGGGTGAGCCGACCCTGGTCACGGAAAGCGAGGAGATGCAACTCGGGCCCGGCATGTGCGCCGGCTTTCCTTCGGGAGGCGACGCCCACCACCTCGTCAACCGCTCCGACGAGGACGTGGTCTATCTCGAGATCGGCGACAGGACCGCCGCTGACGATGTGACTTATCCCAATGACGATCTCAAGGCGGTGCTCGGCGATGACGGGAAGTGGATCTTTACGCACAAGGACGGCAATCCGTACTAAGCGACCGCGGCTGAAGACGCGGGCTCAAAACAGCGCCGCGCCCGTCGAACACAACAACACGGTGTAGACACTCCTAGACGCCGTGATGAACAGTCGGTTGCGCTTGAGGCCGCCGAAACAGACGTTGGAAACCTTCTCCGGCACGAAGATCTTGCCGATAAGCGTGCCGTCAGACAGCAGGCAATGCACGCCGTCGCGGGCGCTGGTCCAGATCCGGTCCTGCGTATCGATCCGGAACCCGTCGAACACGCCGTCTTCGCATTCCGCGAGTACCTCGCCGCCTTCCAGCGTGCCCTCCGCGGTCACCGCGAACTTGCGGATGTGGTGCTCTCCGCTGGCATAGCGGGTGCCGCCGGAATCGGCGATGTAGAGCGTCTGCTCGTCGAGCGAGAAGGCAAGCCCGTTGGGACAGGCGAAGTCGTCGGTCACCTGCGTCAGACTCCCCGTGCCCGGGTCGAGACGGTAGACGTGCTCGCCGTCGAGCTCCGGTTCGGCCTGGAAGCCCTCGTAATCGGTTTCGATGCCGTAAGCCGGATCGGTAAACCAGATCGAGCCGTCCGAACGGACCACGACGTCGTTGGGGCTGTTGAATCGATTGCCCTCGAAATGGCTGGCCAATGTCGTCACCGAGCCGTCGTGCTCGATGCGGGTGACGCTCCTGGTGCCGTGCTCGCAGGCAACGACGCGGCCTTCCCGATCGAGCGTGCTGCCGTTGGTGTAACTCCCCTGCCCGCTCCGGAAGTCACCGACCGAACCGGTCAGTTCATCCCAGCGCAGACGGCGATCATTGGGAATGTCGCTCCAGATCAGTGAACGGAAGGCCGCCGAGTAAACGGGCCCTTCGGTCCACCGCCCGCCGGTCCAGATCTGCTCAATCGGCTCATCGAGCTTGACGCTCCTGCGGAACCGCTCGTCCCGGATCTCGTAGTTTTCCGTCTTCATGTCCGTTCACCTTCTCTGCATCCGATGCCAGCTATGTTTTCCATAGCAAAACCGGAAGCAACATGCTATGAAAAACATAGCATGAAATCAGATCTGATACCGAGACCCGGACAACCGGTACGAGGCTCCCGCAGTGGTGCGCCGGTCATGGCGCTGTTTGACCTGCTCGGACGCCGCTGGGCCATGGGCGTCCTGTGGACCACATGCGAGACCGGCCCGGCCACATTCCGGGAACTGCAGTCGAAATGCGAGACCATATCCCCGGCTGTCCTCAATCAGCGACTGAAGGAGCTGAGACGCGCCGGATTCATCGAGCACAACGACGAGGGTTACGCGGCAACCCGGCTTGGGAGAAAGCTCTACGAGCAGCTTGTGCCCCTCGGCAGTCTGGCGAAAGACTGGGCAAAGTCTCTGGACGCGATAGACTGATCCGAACGGACAACCGCGCCGCTCCGGAACACGGAGGGCTCGCGCAACACACGCGATATCGGAGAGACATCATGAAGATCGACGGCGGATGCCATTGCGGCAACATCACCTATACGGCCGAAATTGACCCTCAGAACGTCGCGATCTGTCACTGTGCCGACTGCCAGACCCTGTCAGCCTCGGCGTTTCGCACGATTGTCATGGTTCCCGAAGAGAACCTGGAGCTCAAGGGACAGCCGAAGGTCTATGTGAAGACCAGCGAGAGCGGAAACCAGCGGGAGCAGACATTCTGTCCCGAGTGCGGCTCCGGGCTTTACGCGACCTCGGTCGGAGACGGACCGAAAGTCTATAATTTCCGCGCCGGCACGGTCCGGCAGCGCGATCAACTCGTGCCCAAGGTGCAATACTGGACGCGTTCCTCGCTGCCATGGCTGGGCGAGATGGCCTCCATTCCCGGTTTCGAAAAGCAGAAGCCTGGATAGCGGCTTCGCCTGTCAGGCGATCCTGAAGCCGTCCTCCCACTCGGTTACGCGGCCGGTCGAAGGCAGCGGGAAATGGGCGGTGCACATCAGGGTGGACGTATCGCAGAACCGGCCGAACAGCTCGCGCCGCGTGCGGCCGGCCATTCCTGAGTCGTAGTCGGAAAACATGCCGATCTCGGGATAGCGGGCCTGAAGCTGGGAATGCACCATGTCGCCCGTAATCAGGGCATCATTGCCCGCCTGACCGACCTGGACACAGTAGTGATCGATTGTGTGACCGGGCGACGGCACAAGCTGGACATGGTCATTGAGCCAGTGATTGCTTTTCACGACTTCGGCCTTGCCGGCATCGACAATCGGGAGAACGGAATCCAGCATCCAGCCGCAGTTCTCGGGCTGCGCTTCCGCGCGTTCGGACCAGAAGCTGAGCTCGCGATCCGCGAAGACATAACGTGCGTTCGGAAAAGTCGGCACCCAGCGCCCGTCTTCCAGCCTCGTGTTCCAGCCGACATGGTCCGTGTGCAGATGGGTGCACATGACAAAGTCGATATCCTCGAACGTCAGCCCGGTCGCCTTGAAGTTGGTCTCGTAGCGGTCCGACTCCATCATGTCCCACATGGGTCGGGTCGGGCGCGGCTTGTGGTTTCCGACGCAGCTGTCGATCAGGATGGTGTGGTGCGCGGTCCGAACGATGTAGCTCTGCACGCAGAGATTCACATAGCCCGAGGCCGGATCGAGGAACGCCGGTTCCAGCCACTCGCGGTTCTCGTCGATCAGCTCCGCACTGACTGTCGGGAAGAAGTCGGTGAAGGGCATGAAGGGCCCCTGCTGCTCGACGACCTGCTGGATTGTGATGTCGCCGAGTTCAATGGTGTCCGGCATTGTCTGACCATCTCCTGGATTCCTGCCCAGGTGGCAGCTTAGCACCGATGCCCGCCAATGGGAGTGCCCGCGCGACCGCCGAATATTCCCTGGAGGTATTACTCAAGAACACATGATTTGGGCCGCCAATTCATGTCCGCGCATCATAAATCCATAAAATGGCCACAGTATTTGCCTTTCGTCAGACCCGCCGGGAGCGAAAACAAGCGCGGCGACATCTCATCTCCAGATCCAGATGATTCTTGCTGCGCGGGGAGTGAGTGCGATGAGTTCTCTAAGACAACGATTACTGGCGACGGCAGCCGCCCTGCCTCTTGCCGTCGGTCTGACGTCGATTGTTGCGATGATCGAAAGCGGGGGCACCACTGTCATTCAGGCCGTGAAGGCTGCCTGCAATCCATGCGCGGCCTCGAAAAACGCCGCGAACCCTTGCAAGGCGGCTGAAAATCCGTGTGCGGCTCAAAAAGCGCCGTGCAACCCATGCGCAGCGGAAAAGTCCGCATGCAGTCCATGCCAGCCGACGGCAGCAAAGGCCTGCACCCCTTGCGCGGCGGAAAAGTCACCCTGCCAGCCCGAGGCGGCCGCCAAGGCACCGTGCAACCCGTGTGCGACCAAGAAGCCTGAAGCAACGGCGGCTGCCGCAAGCAATCCCTGCGCGGCGCTCAATCCTTGCGCCGGCGCGGTGCCGAGCGTCACCAACACGATGCCGGTGGACAAGATCATCGCCGCCTTGAGAGAGCCGCCCAAGCAGTCGATCGGCAAGATCTACACGCTGGAAGAGATTACCAAGAGTTTCGAGGTGCAGAAGCTCATGCGGTCGGTCGAGGTCAACTCGGTCGCGTTCGATTTTGATTCAGCCGACGTCAAGGACATGCAGGCGGAATATCTGGCGAATATCGGCGCCGCCATCAAGAAGATCCTCAAGGACAGCCCCGATGAAGTGTTCTTCATCGGCGGGCATGCCGACGCGCCGGGAACCGAGGCCTACAATCAGAAGCTGTCCAACAAACGGGCGCTTCAGGTCAAGAACGCGCTGGTCAACATATTCGGCATACCCGCCAAGAACATCATGGCCGGTGGGTTCGGCGAAAAGCACCTGAAGGTCCCGACCGACCGTCCGGAGCAGGCCAACCGCCGGGTCACGGTGCGGTGCATCACACCGCTGGTGAAGACAGCCGAAACGACGAACTGACCTGACGGGACGCCGTTCCGCTCTGCCTCGTTTCGCGAACGTTGGAAGAGCCGTCCACGGCGGCTCTTCCTGCGCAATTCGCGCCTGTCATGCCCCGCGGCCGCGAATTACCGGCTGCCCCCCTCGAACAGATCATCAAGGATGTTCGCGCCGGCACGGATTTCGTGCGAGGAGCCTTCGAAGTCGTCACCGACCGGCTCGACCCGGCCGCCGAGATGGCGGGCCAGGAAGGCTTCCGCGATGGCGTGGAAGGCGATGTTGTTCTCCGGCTTGTGGAACCCGTGGCCTTCGTCCGGGAAGACGACATAGGTCACGGGGATCGACTTCTCCTGCATCGCCGCCACGATCAGATCGCTCTGCTCGAGCGTGCACCGGACGTCATTGGCACCGTGGCCGATCAGCATCGGCTTGCGGATGTCGTCGACCCGGTAAAGCGGCGACCGGGAGCGCAGAAAGGCGCGCCCGTCCTCGGTCGCCGGGTCCGCATAGCGGCTGTACATCAGATCCTTCATCCCCTCCCAGTACGGCGGCATGTTCTCCATCAGGGTCACGAGTTCCGATATGCCGACGATCGGAATCGCACAGCAGAACAGATCGGGCGTGAACGTCGCGCCGACAAAGGCCGAATACCCTCCGTAAGAGACACCCGCGATGGCCACCTTTTCGGGATCGGCAATGCCTTCGCCGATCGCCCACTTAACAGCGTCAACGAGATCGTCGTGGATCTTGCCGGCATGCTCCCGGTCGCCGGCATTGACGAACTCCTTGCCGAACCCGGTTGACGCCCGGTAGTTGACCGAGAGCACCGCGTAGCCCCGGTTTGCGTACCACTGGTGATCACGTCTGTAGCCGTAGGTGTCGCGCCACCACGGACCGCCGTGGACGTGCAGAACCATCGGCAACGGCTGGCGCGGGCGATCGTCAGGCTCGTCTGCTGGCAATGTCAGAAAGGAAACAAGGCTCAGTCCATCGCGCGACGGAATCCGGATCATCTGCATATTCGCCAGCGTGAACGGCTCAAGATCAGGGCGCGCGCTGAACAGCTTCGTGACGGTCGCAGCCTTTCTGTCGATCATGAAATAGGTGGCGGCCATGCGCGGCGACCAGGCTGCGGCAATCCAGCGGTCGTTGTCCTCGCTCATGCTGATGATGTCAAAGTCGGCATCCGGCACGGCGGCCGCGATCTGCCCGAGGGTTTCGCCGGCGGCGGGATCAAGGGTGATCCATTCGCGGCGGCCGGGGTCGACGGCAGCCGCCACCGGTTCGAACGTCCGCGGATCATAGAGAACCCGCATGACATCGGCGTCCGCATGCTCGACAAGAACGGTCTCGGCACCGGTTTCGACATCCATACGGATCAGGGCAGCGGTGTTGCGGCCAACGGATGAAATCCTCGAGAGATGCGACCCGGCGCGGTTGAAGATGTGGAAGCCCGTCAGGAGAACGTCCTCTCCCGGAATGGTCACCCACGGCTCCAGTTCCCCGTCGACGACGCGCAGCACTTCATCGTCGCCACTCCTGCCCACGCTGCGCCTGGCAAAACGCATCCGGCCCTGCCAGTCGAAGATCATCCTGCCGATCCGCTCGGTATTCTCGAAGACGAGCGTCCTCTCCCCGTTGACAAGATCGACATCCCAAGCGTCAAACCACTGCGCGTCGCGGTCGTTCGTTCCCAGGATGAGTCTGCCGGGCAGGTCCGGCGAGAGGATCAGAATGCGCGCCGTCACCGACGGGTACGGTGTGAGATCGCGAACCTCTCCATCATCCGGATCGACAACATAGAGGTGATAGTTTTCGTCGCCCGTCTCGTCCTGAAAGAACAGAATGTAACGACCGTCTGAACTCCATTCGTGCCAGGCGACGGGGCGGCCCGAGCGCCGCGTCAAGGGTTCGGCCTGATCGAGCGCATCCGCGGGCGCGACCCAGACGTTCATAACGCCGTCGACCGGAGCCAGCCACGCCAGACGCCGGCCGTCGGGTGACAGTCCCGGATCGAGGCGGCTGGGATTGTCCAGCAGCAGGCGTCTGGGGATGAGCGGAACGTCGTTGAAATCCGTCACGCGTGTCGTCCTTCCGATGATGCAGCCGAATTGGGAAAGGCCTTCAACCTAACGCCGGATTATGGCTTCGCCTTGAACATGGGGAAACGACTTTTGTCACCCACAGGCACGAGGAGCGCCGTGCCAGCGCGATCCGGGAGACCGGGATGCGTCAGTAGAACCAGAAGACGCAGCGCACGTCATCGGGCTTGCCCAGCTTTTCCATTCTGGCGACGGCGTGGTCGAAGAAATTCTCAGCACGGCTGCGATAGGTCGCGGTCCAGGTGACGTGGCAGTACACGTCGGCCAACGCTTCCCGATGTTGCATCTCCAGCTCGCGGGGCTCAAGGGCTCGGTCGAGGCCGTCGACCGTCTGGCGAATTTCGTCCTCGGTCGCGATCTTCCCGCCCGGCCTGATTTCGTCAAGCAGGTCCGGCGGACTCAAGCCCTGCTGCCTGCGGCCGCTGACCCATTCGTAAAATGCCGGACCGTGGGCGTAGCCCTGCCGCGTGACGGTCTGATCCCAATCGAAGGCCAGAATCTCCGCCAGGCTCAGCCAGGTTGCGGCGAAACAGTCAAACTCCACGGCGTGCTGATATCGCTGCCTCACTTCCGGACACATGTCGTCCGGAACGCCCTTCGGCCGGGCGACGGGATTGCATCCGTCGACGTTGTAGACATCGGCCAGAATGGCGAACATTTCATAGTCGCGGTCATGGTAGAAGGGATCGACCGTATCCTGGAGTTCGAGACCCAGCGAATCCTCACCCGGCACCCATTCGTCGCAGGAGACCCAGCGGTCGCCTTCGCGCCTCTCAACGTAGAAATAGATATCGATCCCCATCCCGCGGCCCTGGCTTCTCTAGCTCTTCGGCTTCATGGCGAACGGATTGACGTATAGCCCGCCATGGCTCTCGACGCCCGCCTCGATTTCGCAATCCGTACGCGGCCTGGCCACGCAAAGCAGGACAAATCCCTCCTGTGACTGGCGCTTGTTGAGCGCCGTACCCTTGGGCTGGACCACCTTGCCCGAAACCAGCTTCGCCGCGCACGTGATGCAGCCGCCATAGCGGCAGGCGACCGGCAGCACGATGCCGTTGGCCTCGCAGACATCGAGGATGGCTTCGTCCTCGCGCACATCGAGAACGCGGCCGCCCCTGTTGAGCAGCGTCACCTTGTGGGTCTTCATGGCGCGGGGTGCCGGGAGGCGCCGCGTCCGGGCTCCTCCCGGGTCATGCCTACAGCCAGATGTCGGACGTCACGTCGCCGCCCGGATAACGCATCTCGTGGCAACGCGCCGGGCCGTTCGGCTCATCCTTGAAGTCGACGACGAAGTCCGGATTGATGGTCATGCCGCCATTCTCCGTGTCGCAGTCGACCATGAACATCTGCGCCCCGCCATCCATCATGGACGGATAGAACTGGTTGTCCCAGGTCGAGAACAGAGACGTCGTCACATAGAGACGCTTGCCGTCGAGCGACAGCTGGATCATCTGCGGCGCACCGTGGACGGTCACGCCGTTGACCTCCGGCGCCTTGCCGAGCAGGCCGCCGATCCAGACCTGGCCCGTCATCTTCGGGTTGGACGGATCGGAAATGTCGTACTGGCGCAGGTCGCCGTGCAGCCAGTTCGAGAAGTAGAGGTACTTGTCGTCCATCGAGATCAGGATGTCCGTGATCAGCGACGGCATGGGTACCGGGAAGCCCTCGACATCGATGGTCGGGATGTCGATGACCTTCTCGACCTCGATGCCGGCCCCGTTCTTGTGCCAGTGGAACACGTTGGACGACAGGGTCGCGGCCACGTAGCCGTGGCTCGAATCCGGGTTGTGGTGAAACCGGACCTCAAGCGGGATCATGCCCTCTTCGCCCAAGTCCACGGACTTTTCGATTTTCTTGTTTTCGAAGTCCCAGAAATGGATCGAATGGCCGTACTTGCCCTTGGCCACGTCTTCCAGATCGAAGCCCGGCATGAATGTGTTGGGCGCGGCCCATTCCGACGACACCATCATGTTGTGGCGCGGCTGATACCAGAAGTCGTAGTTGTAGTTCATGCCGGAGATATCGTTCTCCCAGCGCCCGACAATCTCGAAATCCTCATTGAGATGCAGGAAGCCGCCCGGCGCGTTGCCGTCGGCATCGCCCAGCATGGAAATGATGATGTCCGCGCCCAGACAATGCACGGTGTGCGGACCGGACAGGTTGGTCTTGGCCTTGATGTCCTCACCGGACACGACCTTGTGCAGCTTGGGATTGCGGGCGTCCGACGTGTCGATAACGTTGATGTTGGAGGTCCGCACGCCCGGCATCAGCAGGAACTGACGCACCTTGGTTTCGTCGTCATGGCAGGACGAGCAGGCGTTCCAGCCGGAATGGTGCAGTTCGTCGCCCAGTTGCGGCATCTCGGTGCGTGCGACCACCTGGGAATAGGTATCACTTTCCGGATCCACATCGACGGTCGCCAGATAATCCGGCTTTTCAATACCCGTGCCGGTGTAAAGCGCCACGGTGTAGAGCAGTTTCTCGCGCTCGGCCTGCATGGCCTCCTGCGGCGAGGCGTAACCCGGCCCGCAACAGGCTTTTCCGTTGTCTGAAGACATGTTCGTTCCTCCCTTTGGCAGTTCTTCTGTTTATTCTGATTGTTGAATACATCGTAGCGCGCATGGGCGCCGGGAGTCGAAAGAACATTTGTTCGCAAGAAAGAACGGTGTGTCCGGGTGGCACAAAGCAGATCCGAACCGGGTCGACTTCTCGTATGAAAGGCATGACACAGCCACGCATCAATCGGACGGCTTCACGACGAGTATTTCTCGCAACCGCATCCGCACTCGCCATATTCATGCCGGCGCTGCCGGGTTTCGCCATGCAAAAACTCTCCTCCATCATCGATGATCTTTCCCGCCCTCATCCGGAAGCGGCACAGGGAAATTCCTGGCGGTTCGTGGCCGATACCGTCATGGGCGGTGTCTCGTCCGGGACGATCGAGCGAACCCGCGTCGCCGGGCGCGACGCCTTGCGGCTGTCCGGGGCGGTCAGCCTGGAGAACAACGGCGGCTTCATCCAGATGGCGCTCAATCTCGCGCCTGACGGCCAAAGCGTAGACGCCAGCCGTTTCAGCGGGATCGAGATCACCGTGCAGGGCAACGGAGAGGCCTATGGCCTTCATCTCCGGACAGACGATCTTGACCGACCATGGCAGTCTTATCGATCAACCTTCGAGACGGCAGCGTCGTGGCAGACGATCAGATTGCCGTTCGCGGACTTTGCCGCCTACCGGACCGAAACGCCGCTCGACCTGGGCAAACTCAGGCGCATCGGCCTGGTGGCAATTGGAAAGGCTTTCGAGGCGGATCTGGCCCTGAGCGATATCCGGTTCTACTGATCGCAGAGCAGCCGCGCGGTCACTTCTGCAGGGCGAGATGGGCGCCGAGGCCGATCAGCAGGCCGCCGCCGAGACGCTGGGCCAGCCGGCTTGCCCGGCTCGACCTGCGCAAACGCTCGACCACCGAACCCGCCATGCCGACACAAACCACGTCGGCGGACGAGAAGGTGATGTTGACGATGGTGCCGAGGATCAGGAACTGGGCCCAGATCGGCAGCGCGGCGCCGGCGTCGACAAACTGCGGCAGAAAGGCGATGAAGAACACGGCCGCCTTCGGGTTCAGAATCTCCACGACGATGCTTTCGAAAAAGGCGCGGGTGGCGGATTTCTGCGGAACCGTCACCTGAGCCGGCTCGCCATCGCCTGACCGCCGGAAAGCCTGGATCCCGAGCCAGACCAGATAGGCCGCGCCCGCGAACTTGAGTGCCGCGTAGAGCGTCGGCACCGCATGAAACAGGGCCGAAAGACCCAGCGCGGCGGCACCGACATGAACATACCCACCGACGTGGATTCCGAATGCCGCCATGAACCCGGCGCGCCTGCCGCGCGCGATGGTCTGGGCGGCGGTATAGAGCATCGCCGGCCCCGGCATGTAGGCGAACAGAACGGTGGCAATGAAGAACGCGGTCAGAAGTTCATACGAGGGCATCGGTGCAGGCATTCCCATATCTGCGAGGACTCAAGGGGCCGGAGTATAGGCAATGCCGCCGCGGAGTCGATGCGCAATTCACCGCCTGCCGGATCCGATCAACACCGCTGGACTCGCCGGGAAATTCCTGCCCAAATTCCCCTGCAACACTCCCCCCACTCCCCAAGTCAGGTTCAGATCATGTCCGGCCAGCCCCTCACCTGCCCCTACGTCGTTGTCGACGTCTTCACGACTGTCCAGTTCGGCGGCAATCAGCTTGCCGTCATCACGGATGCAACCGGATTGGACGGCACACAGATGCAGCAGATCGCAGCCGAATTCAAATTTTCGGAAACCACTTTCGTACTGCCCGCCTCAGATCCTTCCTTCGCGGCCACCGTGCGTATCTACACGCAAAAACAGGAAGTCCCGTTCGCCGGTCATCCAAATGTGGGCACGGCCTACGTTCTCGGCCGGCAGGACGAGATCTTCGGCGAGGCACCAGCGCCGGCCATGCGGTTCGACGAGAAAGCCGGGCCCGTCGATGTCACTCTGCTGGAGGAAGACGGCGAGGTGCGCGGCGCCACCATCACCGCACCGCAGGCGCTTGAAACCGGCCCGGAAATAGATGCCGCGGTGATGGCCGATTGCGCCGGCCTCTCCGTTGACGACGTCGTGCTCGACAATCACCGGCCGATAATGGCGTCCGTCGGCCTGCCCTTTGTCATGGTGGAATTGACGCCGGATGCCCTGACGCAGGCGAAGCCGAGCATCGCCGCGTTCGAGACCGCCGCAGCCGAATATGGACATGCCGACCTGGTCGGCCGCCTGTCAGCGTTCTACTACGCCCGTCCCGGTGACGGCATAAACCGTCTCCGCGCGCGCATGTTCGCCCCACTCAGCGGAACCTACGAAGATCCCGCGACGGGCAGCGCCTCGGCCGCCCTCGGCGCGTTTCTCGCCAGCCTGGACGAACGGTCCGACGGCGATATCGCGATCCGCATTGACCAGGGCGTGGAGATGGGCAGACCCAGCCTGATCGAGCTCGATATCCGCAAGGCGGGCGGCGCGGTCGACGAGGTCAAGATCACCGGGCGCTGCGCGCATGTCATGCGCGGGCACCTGGAAATCGGCTGAACCGCGATTCTCCCGTCCGGGGCGCCGCCGGCGCTGCCAAGCCCGGCGGCTCACCGGCAATCAGCGTCCATTCCCTTCGTCAACGCGCGTGCCAAAGACATAAGTGCGGGTCCCGTCCGGACCGATGATCTCGATCAGTCCGATAACGTCACCATCGGGACCGGAGAACACGTCTTCTTTTCCGCTGAAGGAATATTTCTTGCCATCCTCGCCGGTGAGGAAAATGAATAGTCCGCATTTCTCGACTTTCTTCGCCCTGATCGTCATGACCAGACCCAGAAGACGAAGCAGCTCCAGAAACAGTGGTGAGCTGGTCAGAAACCTGACAACACTCCTGCGCAGGGGCAGATCCTGCGGTTCCATACCCTCGGCCGGGTCGTCCTGAACGGGGAACGACGCCACGAACATATCGAGATCGACGGCCTTGCCTTTGCGGCTGTCGATCTGCTGCGCCGCCTGCATCGCGCGCAGCAGATCCTCAGAACTGGTTCCAAGCAGATCAGCGATCGTGATCGGATTTTCATTGGGAAACTGCGGTTTTGCGGTCATCGTCGTTCTCCTCTGTCCAAAGCCGCCACGATGGCGGCTCAGAGTAGAAACGGGCTCCGATGACAAAAGTTGCAGGCTTTGCCGGTAAAGTTCCGGCCGGTGTTGTCACCCCTGCAACGCCTCGATGATCTTTTCGGAAACCAGATCCGGGCAGTCGACGCTCGGCCAGTGCGACGCACCGTCGAGCCGGATGCCTCTGACATCGCTTCGGCGCAGCCAGTTCAACGAGGACTCGGGGCAATTGTCCGGGTTGTACAGGTAGCAGACCTCGGCAGACGCTCTCAGGACATCTCCCGGAACGTTTTCTTCCGAGAACCTGCGCGCATCGCACCCGAGTTCCCACAAAGCCTGAGGGTCCGCGGTCGCAACGATCTCCCGGTAACGGCCAACGATCGGCTGCGACATGGCCATGTCCTCGAGGCGCTTCAGAAACGCTTGGCGAAAAGTGGCGGGATCGGGATAGTCGGCGGCCGATCCGGAAAAATACGCGTCTTCCGCAGTCAGGTTGCCCTCAAGCGAGATAATCGTGCTGACGGAACTGCCGTCACGCCCTGCAGCGAGTGACGCAATGATCGATGCGACCGAATGGGCGATCACGACGGTTGCATTCTCCCGCCGCGCCACCTCGTCGACATATTCGGCGAGCGCCGCCAGTGTCGTTCCACCCACCAGCGGTGATGTACCGGCGAACCCCGGAAGATCGAGCGGCACGAGCCGGTAACGGGACGCAAGTTCGGTTTCGAGGAGTCCCGAGTACATCCCGGCGCCGTCGCCAAAGCCCGCGATCAGAATGATCGTGGTCGCGACACCAGCGGGTGTTTCACTCATGAACCCCTTACTGCTCCTCAAGCCGGTCGGTGGCCGGTGGCGGTGTGCGGGAGAGCGCCGAGATTTCGGTCCGCAGGTCGTCGGTCATCTCCACGTCGATCGACTTGAGTGACGGTTCGAGCTGTTCGAGGCTGCGGCCGCCGATGATCGGGCAGGTGATGTCCGGATGAGCGCCGACCCACGCGACCGCGAGCGAGACAGGATGGACGCCGCGCTCCTTTGCAAAGGCGGTGAACGCCTCAGCGACCTCATAAACCCAGGCCTCGCCGTAACGCACGGAGTATTCCTTGTTGGCAACAAGCCGGCCGGCTTCGGGCCGGTTCTCGGCCGAGTACTTGCCGGTCAGCAGTCCGCCACCAAGCGGCGAATAACTGATGACGCCAATGTTTTCCGCATGGGCCAGCGGCAGGATCTCGCTCTCGACCTGGCGCTTGACCAGGGAATACATGGGCTGGATGACGTCGAACCGCGACCAGTTGTTCTTCTCGGATATGCCGAGTCCCTTGGCGACCTGCCAGGCGGCGTAGTTGCTGGCGCCGAGATAGAGCACCTTGCCGTCGGCGACCAGCTGCTCAAGGGCGCGCAGCGTTTCCTCAAGCGGCACGACCGGGTCCCAGCGGTGCATGAAGTAAACGTCAAGCCGGTCCGTGCCGAGACGCTGGAGGCTGTCCTCGACCGCACGCATGATGTGTCTCCGGTTGCCGCCGCCGGAATTGATATCGTCGCCCATCTGGTTGAATGCCTTGGACGTGATCACCAGTTCGTCGCGGCTGCCCTTCATCAGCTTGCCGAGAATCGTCTCGGCCGTGCCCCTGGAATAGATGTCGGCGCAGTCGTAGAAGTTGATCCCGAGATCCCGGCAGGCGCTGAACATGCGCACCGATTCCTGCTCGTCGGCGTCACCGCCGAACGACATCGTGCCAAAGCATAGCTCGGAGACCTGCACGCCGGTGCGGCCCAGGGACGTGTACTTCATGGATCGGATTCCTTACTCAAGGGTCTGTGCTTCGCGAAAGGGGAGATAAGCCGGCCGCGACGAACGATGTGTTCACCATCGTTGCCTCGGTCGTCAATTCGCGGTGATGAGGTATGATCAGACAATAGTGCGGCTACCAGCGCGGTCAAGCACAGGAGCTAATTCTCCTCCGCACCGTCGACCACGCCACTGATCAGATTGCCGGAATAAAGACTGTCGAGGTCGACCTGCGGCGCCGCAACAACGGGCCCGATCCTGTTAATGCGCACCGCAACGGCCTGTTCGTGCTCGCGCCGTGCGGCTTCGGCGTCGGCGACATCCACCTTGCGGAAGACAAGACGGCTACCCGGGCGCTGCCGTCCGAGCAATGGAAGATCCGCGGAAATGACAGTGGCTATTCTCGGGTATCCGCCACTGGTCTGATGGTCCGCAAGCAGGATGATCGGCTGCCCCGAGCCCGGCACCTGGATCGCACCGGCGGTAATCCCGTCGGAAATGAAATTGATGTATTCCTGCGGCTCGATCAGCGTTCCCTCGAGGCGCGCGCCCATGCGGTCCGAGCTTTGCGAAACCGTGAATTCACCGGTCAGGAATTCCTCGATCACCTCAGGCGCAAAATGCTCTTCATGCGGCCCCATGACGACCCGGATGGCGGCAGTTTCTCCCGCCGCCGCACCGAACGTTCCGCCGAGTTGCAGCTCGGGACCGTCCGGCACCTCCCCGCGCCTTAAAGGGATAAGGTCACCCGCCTCCAGAACCCGCCCCTCAAGCCCGCCGAAGCCGCCGCGCGTATAGGTTGCGAGACTGCCCATGCACGGTTCGAGGTCAAAGCTGCCGGAGACCGCGAGGCAGGCGCAGGCCGCGATCCTCAACGGCATGACCCGAAAGCGCGCGCCTCGCGGCAGGGTCACGGACTGGCCGGCCGGCACCTGAGCGGGTTCCGGGTGTACGACTTCGATCCCGCTTTCCGCGCCGACAACGGCGACACGCACCGACTCGGCACGAACGGCAATCTCGGGGCCGGCAAAGAGAATTTCGAGCCCTGCGGCTCCCTGTTCGTTGCCGACAAGCCGGTTGGCCAGACGCAGGGCGACCGGATCGAGCGCGCCGGATGGCGGCACGCCGATATTGAGGTATCCCGTTCGGCCCAGGTCCTGGACCGTAGTGAAGGCTCCCGGAGAGACAATCTCGATCGAGGAGCTCATACGGTCACCTGCCGCGGCTCGACCTGATATCCGTCATGGCGCACGGCGTCATACAGCCGGCGCGCCTCATCGCGGTCAATGGGATTGAACCGGATCTTGTCGCCAGGCGCGAACAGCGCGGGATTCTCGAGAGCCGGATCAAAAATGCGGATCGGCGTCTGCCCGATCAGATGCCAGCCGCCCGGCGAGACCACCGGGTAGATTGCGGCCATGGTCAGCGCAATGGCGATCGATCCCGGCGGCACACGGACCCGCGGATCCGTCCGGCGCGGCAGCGAGAGCGCTTCCGGCAAATCGCCCAGATATGGATAGCCCGCGACAAAGCCGATCATGTAGACGTGGTAGAGCACGTCGATGTGGAGATCGATCACCCGGGCCGGCGTCATGCCGACCGCTTCGGCCACATCGGCGAGGTCGGGCGCGAAGTCGGCGTCGTAACAGACCGGAATCTCCCAGAGGCGCGAGGGCCGGGAGACATGCTCGCCCGAAACGAGGATCGCCTTGACCCTCTCGGTCAGCTCGGCGAACCCGGTCCTGAGCGGGTCATATCGCACGAGCAGCGAACGGAACGCAGGCAGCGTTTCCGTCATGCCCGGGAGTTCGGCGCTCAGAAGCTGCTCATTGAGGCTCAGGATGCGCTCGCTGACGCCGCGATCAATACGATCACCGAACTCCACCAGAAAGGCGCAGTCCCCGTAAGGCAGGAGCCTCGGTTCAATGACTGAATTGTCGCTCAAGGTGCGTGTGTTCTAGCCGGACAACGGAATCAGAGTTGCAGTCCGTCAATACCGCATGGCGCGTGATCATTTCAATGCCCGCGTTTGGGGTTGCCGCTTCCGCCAGAATATGGCCTGTTGCGACCTGCCATTCCAACAAAGATCAGCACAGGAAACGGTTCGGACATGACTGTCGAGACCAATCTCAACGCCGACATCGGCGAAGGCTGGGGCGCCTACGATATCGGAGACGACACGGCCCTTCTGGACATCGTGACTTCGGTGAATGTCGCCTGCGGGTTTCACGCCGGGGATCCGGGTACCATGCGCCGTCTGGTGACGGACGCCGGTGCGCGCGGCATCAGCATTGGCGCCCATCCCGGCTTCAACGACCTCTGGGGTTTCGGACGGCGGCGGATCGACATGCATCCGGAAGATCTCGAATACGCGGTCGCTTATCAGATCGGCGCACTGCAGGGTATCGCCAGCTACTCCGGCAAGTCCGTCACGCACGTCAAACCGCACGGCGCGCTCAACAACATGGCGGCCGAAGACGAGGCGCTCGCCATGGCGATCGGCCGAGCCATCAAGACGGTCGACGAGAGCCTGATCTATGTGGCCCTTTCCGGCTCCGAGATGGAGAAGGCCGCCGACCGCCTGGGCCTGAAGGTCGCGCGCGAAGGTTTCGCCGACCGGCAATACGAAGAGGACGGCAACCTCACCTCCCGCAAGATCGACGGATCGGTCTACAAGGACCCGCAGGTCGCGCTCGACCAGGTCCTGCGCATGATCACCGAGGGCGAGATCGTCACGCGACAGGGCACCGTCATTTCGCGCAAGGTCGATACGGTCTGCATCCACGGCGACGAGCCGACGGCGGTCGCCCTCGGAGCATCCGTGAAGCGGGGCCTGGAGGCCGCGGGCGTGACGCTGAAACCGTTGCCGGAACTGATCTCAGGCTGATCCTATTGCCAGGTGAGCGCCGCTTTCGCTTCTTCTTCCAGCCACGCCACCATACGCCGGTAGGGCACGGGACCGTAGCTGATGCGTGCCACACCGAGACCGGACAGCGTGGCCGTGTCCGGCACGTGCGGCAATGCGATGATGTTGACGGGCAGCGGCGAGGCTTCGCATAGAGTCCCGATGAACCCTTCGTTCGCCAGCCCCGGCGCGAAGAACCCGTCGGCACCGGCCTGTTCAAAAGCTTTCGCCCGCTCTATCGCATCGTCCAGCATGGCCTGGTCGTGCGTATCCGGCTTGGCCTGGAGGAAAATGTCCGTCCTGGCGTTCATGTAAACGGAGGGCACGACGGCGTCGGCGGCTTCGCGCGCCGCGGCAATCCGCGAGGTCTGGGTCGCAGTGTCGTGGAGGCCTGTGCCACCGACAATCTGGTCCTCGAAATTGAAGCCGACGGCGCCGGCCTGGCAGGCCAGGGTGACCGTCTCGGCCACAACTGAGGGTTCGGCGCCGTAACCGCCTTCGAGGTCAGCGGTCACAGGGACGTCCACCGCGCCGACGATGCGGCGCAGGTTGTCCATGGCGAGCTCGCGCGGGATCTGCTCTCCGTCGGTAAAGCCGTGTGCCGCGGCGACGGGCCAGCTTCCGGTGGCGATCGCCTTTGCAGCGGCGTCCGCTATCGCACCGGCACTGCCCGGATCCCACGCGTTGAACAGGATCACCGGATCGCCCTTGCGGTGCAAAGCGTGGAAGGTCTTTGCTCTGTCTGCCTGATTTTGACTGTCCTGCATCACTCGATTTTCCTTGCGCTCGGGTTGGGGAATTCCTGCCAGCATATGGCCGGTCAGAGCCGTTTCGGCAAGAATCCCGAAAGCCACGCCATACCGATCATCGCAATCCCACCGGCCACGAAGACAAATGGCAGCGGCAGGAAAGCGAGCACCAGCGCGAACAGGGCCGGTGTCAGCAGCGACGTGGCGTGGCGATAGGTCGTGTAGACGGAGGTCATTTCGCCGCGCTCCAGAGGATGCACGGCGCGCAGAAACGGCACGTTGCCACCCCCGTCGATGATGGTGGCGCCACAGGCGGCCAGAACCAGAAGCACCATGGCCGCCGGCGCCCATTCAGCCGCGACCCCGGCGAAGATTGTGAGGGTACCCGTAAGTGCATACCCGGCCATCAGCAGCCGGCGGATGCCGATGCGCTCGCCGATACGGCCCCACAGACGCACGAATATCATCGGCCTGACACCCAGTGAGACCAGTGCACCGCCCAGCGCCGCCCCGTAGCCGGCTTCGGTGACGAAGATCGGCGTGTAGACGAAGAACATCAGCCACCAGCCGTTGCGGCCGACGGCCAGCGCCCAGGCCAGCACCAGTCTCGGCTGCCGCGCGAATTTCGGAATGTAGCGCAGCGGATTGGGCGGCGGCGTTTTCGCCGGCTGTATTGCCGGACTGTCGCCCAGCCGCAACTGCCAGAACAGGCCAAGCAATGTCAGCGCCGTCGCGGCGACGATCATGAAGGTCAGATTGTCCAGAACATTCTGGTTGAGATACACGCCGGCCCAGGGACCAATGATGAATGCCGTGCCCGAGAACAGCAGGCGGCGCGGCTCGAATGTGTTGAGCTCGCGGCGGGCGACGTGATCGAGCATGTAGAGATTGATCGTGACCTCCAGCATCGCCGTGGCCACGATCTGTATCGTCAGCGCGGCGACAAGCGGCCAGAATTCGGACGTCGAGAACAGGTACGCGGCAAGCACGTAGGTCAGTGCGCCGATCGTAATCATCCAGCGCCTGCGGACCGCATGCATCAGGACCGGAACGCCGAGACTGGCGGCCAGTCCGGCGGAGCTTACCGTCAGGTACAGAAAACTGACCTGCTGGGCATCGCGCAGCAGCGCGTAAGCCTGTAGCGGGACGATTGTCATGAGCAGCGCGCGGCAGGCCGACTCGAGCGTGAACAGCGCCACGAAGGCACCCGCCCTGCTCTCCTCGACGTTGCCGAGAAGCACCGGTAAGTAGATGCGCCGCACGTCTGTTTCCTCCCCGGACGCACTCCGGCGCCCTTAGACGAACCAGAGTTCTGCCAAAACGCACCCGGTGCAAGAGTCCGGCACGCATGGCTGACATGCGCGGGATGCATGGAGGGTCGTAGGTTGGGATTTCGCCTCTTTCCCGTTCCCCGGGCGAGCGACGGCGAGACCCGGGGCCGTAAAGGACATAGTCCTGCGTTTGGTACGATCCCGGATCTGCGAAGCACCGCTTCGCGCTGCATCGCGTCCGGGAAACGATCTGGCTAACCTGTCCCAACTTCGTTCCCCGGACGAGCGCGAGCGAGATCCGGGGTCGCTAAGGACATGTGCTTGCGTTTGGAACGGTCCCGGATCTGCGAAGCACCGCTTCGCGCTGCATCGCGTCCGGGATACGGCGTTACGCAACAATGTGAATTTCGACAAAGCAGTACCCCGTAGTGTGTGACGGTCTTGGCCGCTATAGTCTTCACACGCACCCGACGCCCGACCCGAATGCTCATGCGGAGTTCCCTGGTTCATGAAACTCGCCGTTCTGCTGCTGGCCGCCATCGCGTTGTGCATGCCCGACACCGCCGGCGCGGAAGGCAATGCCGAGACTGTGGATCTTGAGATCGTGCTTGCCGTCGATGCGTCGGGCAGCGTCGACATGCGCGAGTTCCAGCTTCAGATGAGCGGCATCGCGGCGGCCTTCCGGGATACTGATATCCACGATGCCATCGCGACGGGCCCCTATCAGAAGATCGCTGTCTCGGTCATGGTGTGGGCGGACGGCACGCTGCCGAAGGACAAGACGCCCTGGCACATCGTCGGTTCCGTGCCGAGTGCATTGGCCTTCGCCGACATGGTTGAACGTCACCCGCGGCGTGTCGGCGGCGGAACCGGCATCGGCGATGGTGTCGCCTACGCCATGCAGATGATTTCGGCCAACAAGATCAAGGCGCTGCGAAGCGTGGTCGATGTCTCCGGCGACGGAAAGGAAACGCCGGCCCGGGAGGTCACCGCGATCCTGCTGCCGCAGGCCCGGCTCATGGCCAGAGCGCGCAACGTCACCGTGAACGGTCTCGCCATCCTGGAAGACGAGCCGGAGCTCGATGACTGGTACCGGAACAACGTGATCGCCGGACCCGGCAGTTTCGTCATGAAGGCCGAGAGCTTCGAGGACTTCGAGACGGCGATCAAGCGCAAGCTGCTCAGGGAGATCGAGGTCAGAATCGGAACCAAGCCGGCGGATACCCCCTCGTCCCATGCTGCATCGTCGATACAGGCCACGCAGTGACCGGGTAAGCCGTTCAGGAACGGTTCACGTAGAGGACGTCACATTTTGACCCAAATCCGCTATATAAGACGGGGTCGCCGTTTCGGCTGCGCCTCTGGCGTGGCGGAGGACGGTTTGGTGCGCATCTTTCGATTTTAACGATTGGCTAACCATAGACGCGCAATTTGAACCTAGGACATGCCCGGAAAAAACGGGCAAGCGGGTTGAAAAGCCGGACAGGGAAAGATACCGGCGCTTTCGATGGAGACCATTATGAAGAAGCTGCCCGTCGTGCTGGTCGCAGGCACAGCGTTTCTCGTGTCGGCCTGTTCGACCGACCCGTATACCGGAGAAGAGAAGGTGAGCAATACCGCGGGCGGCGCCGGGATCGGTGCCGTGCTGGGCGGCCTCACCGGCGCTCTGGTCTCGAAGAACCGCGGCAAGGGCGCGCTGATCGGCGCCGGCGTCGGCGCGCTCGTCGGTGGCGGCATCGGCGTCTACATGGACCGCCAGGAAGCCCAGCTGCGCGAGCGGCTCGCCAACAGCGGTGTATCGGTCACCCGCGTCGGCGACGACATCATCCTCAACATGCCGAGCAACGTCACGTTCCGCACGGACGATGACAACATCACGCCGGAGTTCTACGAGGTGCTGAATTCGGTGGCCATCGTCCTCAACGAATTCGACCGCACGCTGGTCAATGTCGAGGGCCACACGGACAGCGACGGCTCCGCCCAGTACAACCGGGATCTGTCGAACCGACGTGCCGACGCGGTCGCCTCCTACCTGACAAGCCAGCGCGTCGATCCGCGTCGGCTGGGTGTGCGCGGCTTCGGCGAGAGCCGGCCGGTCGCGACCAATCGCACGCGCGCCGGCAAGGCCCGGAACCGCCGCGTCGAGGTGCGTATCGTACCGAACTCGGCGTAAGCAAAGAGAAGTTAACAGAACACATGAAGGCGGGCCGGACGGCCCGCTTTTTTGTTGCATTTCCGCGATCGCGCCGACTTGAACCTGTTAATCAACTTTAACAAAAGATTAATGATTATCAATGGGTTAACGGGCATTTCTGCGATCCTGATTCTGAAGAATCAGACGAACGGCCCCGCCTAGCGCCGTACATAGCGGCTTAAGAAATCGATTCAAGAACGGCCGCCAAACGCGGTCGGACTGAAGCGATGGATTTACGGATGAAGGATGATCTTGGCCGCCGCCGTACGCCCCGCATGCAGGTCGTCGAAGGCCGCAGCACCCTCGGAGAGAGGCCGCCGTTCGAGCCAGTCGAGATCGCCCAGCGCACCTGACCCGAGCGCTTCGAGCGTCCGCCGGAAGTCGACCATCGTGTAGGTGTAGGTGCCGATGAACGTGATCTCCTGAAGCGTCATGCGCCTCGTGTCGAGACCGGCGCCACCCTCCTGCAATCCGAT
Source organism: Hyphomicrobiales bacterium (assembly GCA_965198845.1). GTDB lineage: Bacteria > Pseudomonadota > Alphaproteobacteria > Rhizobiales > JAJFHC01 > CBDAQD01. The sequence goes on along the minus strand of CBDAQD010000002.1, from coordinate 757,704 downwards.
ATGCATGATGACACCGCCAGGGGCCGCGAGGCGCGTGGACAGTTCGCGCGTCGCGGGCGAGCCGACCGCGTCAACAACGAGGCCTGTGTTGCCGTCGCCCGGTCCGGGCTCACCCAGCGGGTCCCACGGAATGAGGCCGCCCTGACGGTCGATGACCGGCCGGCGTAGCGCATTGGTCTCCGCCACGCGGATCTCGCGTGCGCCTCTGGCGCGCAGGATGAGTGCCGCCGCCATGCCGATCGCGCCGCCGCCGATCACGACGACGTCGGTCTCGGCCAGAGGACGAAACAGAGCACGCTCGGCCAGGTTGACCGCGTGCCAGGATGTCGCCACCGGCTCCGTCAGCGCGGCATGATGAAACGCCATGCCGTCCGGCACCGTGACGATATTGCTCTCCGGCACCTTGAGCACATCGGCGAATGCGCCCTCTCGCGGCGGCATGGAAATGATCTGGCGGTCCGGGCACAGGTTGGCGCGGCCGCCGAGACAGGCATCACAGCGTCCGCAGGTGACGAGCGGATTGACGGTGACGCGCTCGCCATCGCGGGCACCGCCGCTGATCGTGCCGGACGCCTCATGACCGAGAATGAGCGGCGGCGGACGGCGGTCGTCGTGACCGAGCCAGGCATGCATGTCGGAACCGCAGATTCCGCAGCCGTCGATCCGCACCAGCACCTCGTCGTTGCCCGGCACCGGATCATCGGCGTCGCGATACTCGAGCGATTGAGGGCCGGTATAGACGAGGGCTTTCATGACTGCTTCCTACTTGGCTGTGAACCCGCCGTCGACATAGAGCACCTGCCCGGTGACATATCCCGACGCGTTCGATGCAAAGAAGATGCACGGACCCGCCAGGTCTTCAAGAACACCGTTGCGGCCGACACAGGTCTGGGCCGCATTGCGCGCTGCCAGATCCTCATTGCCGAATACGGGGGCGGTCAGTTCAGTTGGGAAGAAGCCGGGCGCGATGGCGTTGCACATGATGCCGTCCCGCGACCAGGCTTCCGCCATGGCGCGCGTGACCTGGGCGATGCCGGCCTTGGTTGCCCCGTAGGCAACCCCATTCGCAAAGGCACGCTCGGTCTGCAGCGAAGCGATGTTGATGATGCGCCCCCACCCCCGCTCCTTCATCGCCGGGACGAGCGCCTGCGCCAGAAAGAACGGGGCCGACAGGTTGATGTCGAGCGTCTGCTGCCAGCCTTCCGGCGTTATCTCGTCTGCATGCTGGCGCAGGTTGATCCCCGCAGCATTGACCAGGATGTCGATCGAGCCGAGCGGCGCGGATATGGACTTGGCTATCTCCGCGACCCGGTCCATGGAGCCCAGATCGCCCGGCACGGCCGCCGCACGACCGCCTGCCGCCTCGATCGCGGCCACGGTCTCATCAAGCTGTTCCGCACGGCGGGCGACGCAGACAACCGACGCGCCCTTGCCGCCCAACGCCTCCGCCAGTGCCCGCCCGATGCCCGAGCTTGCGCCGGTGACGCAGGCTGTTCTGCCGGAGAGATCGAACGGATCGGTCATTCGGCCGCGGCCGTCAGGTCGAACTGCTCGTCGGGGAAATATTTCTCGAGGCGCACATCGGCAGTCCGCGCATGGCCTTCCATGCCCTCAAGCCGGGAGATGCGCGCCGTCGCGGTTGCGACCTGGCGGGTGGCATCCCGGGTCATGCGCTGCCAGGTCAGCGTCTTGAGGAACTTTGCCACAGACAGTCCGCCTGTATAGCGCGCCGCGCCCTTGGTCGGCAGGATATGGTTGGGGCCTGACGCCTTGTCGCCGAAGGCCACCGTCGTCTCCTCACCCAGGAAGAGCGACCCGTAGTTGCGCAGATTGGCCAGCCACCAGTCGAGATCTGAGCACTGGACCTGCAGGTGCTCGGACGCATAGTCGTCAGACACCTTCACAGCTTCTTCGCGGCTATCGGCGACGACAATCTCACCGTAATCGCGCCAAGCGGCTTCGGCGTTCTGGGCATTAAGCTCCGGCAGGGTCGGGATCAGCTCCGGCACGCGCGCGAGAACCTTCTCGGCAAGCTCCCGCGAGGTGCTGACCAGCCAGACCGGCGAGTTGTAGCCGTGCTCGGCCTGACCGACGAGGTCCCAGGCGACGATTTCGGGATCCGCGGTCTCATCCGCGATCACCAGGCTCTCCGTCGGGCCGGCGAACATGTCGATGCCGACACGTCCGTAGAGGATGCGCTTGGCCTCAGCGACAAACTGGTTGCCGGGTCCGACCAGAATGTCGGCGGGCTTGCCGCCGAACAGGCCGAACGCCATGGCGGCGATGCCCTGTACACCACCGAGCGCGAGCACCGTGTCGGCGCCGCACAGATTGAGCGTATAGAGGATGGCGGGATTGACGCCCACGCCCGGACGCGGCGGCGAGCAGGCGACGATGTAATCGACCCCTGCGACCTTGGCGGTCGTGGCGCTCATGATGGCCGACGCGACGTGCGAATAGCGCCCGCCCGGCACATAACATCCGGCCGCGCTCATGGGCACGTTCTTGTGACCGGCGATGAGGCCGGGCAGCAGCTCGACCTCACAGTCGGTGATCGCTTCGCGCTGGGCTTCCGCGAAACGCCTGACCTGATCGTGCGAAAAGCGGATGTCGTCCTTGAGCTGCTGGGGCACCTTCGCTTCGGCGGCGGCGATGTCGTCCGCGGACACGACGATCTCGCCGTCCCACTTGTCGAACTCGCGGGCATAACGGCGCGCGACGTCTTCGCCGCCGGATTCGATCTCGGACAGAATGTTCGCCACCGTCTCCCGCACATCGGCCTCGCCGGTTGCGGCTGATTTTTCGGCCTTTTTCAGATACTCAATTGCCATGCGTACGACCTCGTTCGGAAAATGCTATCAGGACCACCCGCGGCCGGACTGAAAACGACAGCCATGTGTCTCGCCGTGCAAGAGCACCTCTGTCTGCGCCCGGATTCAACCCTCAATTGAAATCGCTTACACTATAGCCAAATGCGAATGTAAGCGCTTACATTTCATAGTGAGCATAAACAGGTTTCCGGTCAAGCCCGATTTCCGTTAGGACTGTGGATACATGGTCAAGAATCAGCACACCGGATCAGGTCCGTGACATTGCGAAAGCCCAGAAGCGGGCCGCAGGCCACGCTCGCTGATATCGCCCGCGCCGCGGGGGTCTCGACGGCAACGGTATCGCGGGTACTGAATGCCCCGGATCTGGTGAGTGGCAGCCTCAAGGAGCGCGTCGAACACGCGGTGAAATCGCTCGGCTATGTCCGCCACGGTGCGGCACGGGCGCTGGCCTCGCGACGGTCCTTCACCGTCGGCGCGGTCATCCCGACACTCGACAACGCCATCTTTGCCTCTGGCGTCGGTGCATTCGAGGCGCGGCTTACCGAACTCGGCTACACCCTTCTGATTTCGGTCTCCAATTATTCGCTCGAGCATGAAGCAGAACAGGTCCGCCGCCTGCTGGAACGCGGCGTCGACGGCATCATGCTGGTCGGACTCGAACATGATCCGGCGACCTACACGCTTCTGGAGCGCGCCAACATCCCCGCGGTCAATACATGGGCGTTCGATCCCGACGCGCCTCAGCTCATGGCCGGATTCAATAACTTCGATGCCGCAAGAGCGATAACACGCTATCTGATCGACCTCGGTCACAAGCGGATCGCCATGGCGGCGGGCATCACCGAGGGCAACGACCGGGCCATGGCGCGTGTCAACGGTGTAAAAGCCGAACTCAAAGCTCACGGGCTGTCGCTGGAAGACGATCTGCTGGTGGAGTGCCTCTACTCCATCGCTGCGGGACGTCGCGCGCTCGGCAATCTGATGGAGCGGCATGAACCGCCCACCGCGATTATCGCCGGCAACGATGTTATCGCGCTGGGGCTTCTGTTCGAGGCCGCTCACCGGGGCATCGCCATTCCCGATACCCTCTCGATCACGGGCTTTGATAACCTGCCGATCACCGGCCAGGTCTCACCGGCTCTGACGACGCTCAACGTCCCGTCACGCGATATGGGCGCGCGCGCAGCGGACCTGCTGCTCGATGCCATCGCCGGCGGGGAAACACGGTCGATCGAGTTGGAAACCTCGATCATCGCGCGCGCGACGACAGGTCCGCCGCCTAGCGACAGCTGAAACAAACCGCTTGAGTTCCGGGCCCGCAGGGCGTCCAATTGACCCGGCTTTGAACTCACGTGAACCGGGGCCGGATCTTGGCCAGACGCCACTATAATCTGCCGTCGCTGACGGCTCTCGCCGCCTTCGAGGCGGCGGCCCGCAACCTGAGCTTCAAGAAGGCTGCGGATGAGCTCAATGTCACGCCCGGTGCGGTGAGCCGCCAGATCAAGGCACTCGAGGCGGACGTCGGCCAGCCGCTGTTCCAGCGCATCCACCGGGGCGTCAGGCTGACCGCGCCGGGGGAAACGCTGTTCGCCACGCTCAATACGAGTTTCAGAGATATTGCCGACACCGTAAGGCAGTTGCGGGCGGAGGATGAAAGCACCGTCACGATCGCCACAACGATCGCGTTTGCCTCGATGTGGCTTATGCCGCGGCTCGGAGACTTCTGGCGCAGTCATCTCGACATCACGGTCAACCACGTGATTTCCGACAATGCAGAGGAATTGCGGCTGGCCAATGCCGACCTCAATCTGCGTTACGGAGATGGCAACTGGCCCGGAGAGCATGCGGAGCGTCTTTTTGGCGACTGCATCTTCCCGGTTTGTGCGCCGGCATTCGCGGAAACTGTCACAACCGGCGAAATCCCGGATCTCGCGGCGCTGCCGCTTCTGCAACTGGAAGCCCAGGATCCGACATGGCTCGACTGGACCGACTGGTTCCGTCTGTGCGGCGAGCAGATCCGGCCGAAACGAGTACGCAGCTTCACGAGCTACGTCATCGTGCTTCAGGCTGCACAGGACAATCAGGGTGTTGCGCTCGGGTGGGAACGCCTCGTCTCACCCATGATCGAGCAGGGCCGGCTCGTCAGGCTCGGCGACTGGCAGGTCACAGCGCCGCAATCGCACTATGTGACCTGGCCCGCCAAACGCGAACCGGACCCGGCAACCGGAGCGCTGCGCGACTGGCTGATGGCCCAGGCCGAATGATCATTCAGTTGAGTTCAACTCAACTGAAAACGCATCTTATGGCTATTGAAACGAACCCGATTTGCCGGTTTGCTGGATGCTGCGGAATTTCGCACAGACGTTATCCGGAGGACAACGCCCATGAACATGATCGACCGTTCCTCGCTCGATGCCGTGACAACGCCCGTGGACCTGGCCAGAGGGCTGCCCAATGCGTTCTATACGGACCCGGACGTGTTCGCCGAAGAGCGGCAAAAGGTTTTCGCGCGCAACTGGGCATGCATCGGCTTCGCCAAGGACGTCGCTGAACCGGGCACGGCGAAGCCGATCGAGTTTGCCGGCGCGCCGCTGCTCATGGTGCGGGACCGGGACGGCACGGTCCGGGTGTTCCAGAATGTCTGCCGCCACCGCGGCATGATCCTGGTGCGCGAGGCCGGTCCGATCAGGGGCGCGATCCGGTGTCCCTATCATTCCTGGTGCTACGGACTCGACGGCTCGCTGAAGACAACGCCGCATGTGGGCGGTCCGGGGCAAAACACGCACGACTCGATCAAGCGTGACGAACTCGGCCTGATCGAGGTGCGGTCCGCCGTCTGGATGGACATGGTGTTCGTCAATCTCACCGGCGATGCGCCGCCGTTCGAGGACTATGCGGGCGGGGTCATGGAACGGTGGTCCGATTTTGCCGGCAAGCCGGTGCATCACGGCGGGCCGGAATCCTCGTTCGTGCTGGACCTCGCCTCCAACTGGAAGCTCGCGGTCGAGAACTATTGCGAGAGCTATCACCTGCCCTGGGTCCACCCGGGTCTCAACAGCTACTCGCGGCTGGAAGACCACTACCACATCGTGGAGCCCGGCCAGTTCTCCGGCCAGGGCACAGTGGTCTACAATCCGAAGCTCGATGACAGCGGCCGCAAGTTCAGGGATTTCGCCGGCCTGTCCGAAAAGTGGGACACCGGCGCGGAATACATCGCGCTCTATCCGAACGTCCTTATCGGCATCCATCGCGACCACTTCTTCGCCATCCTGCTTGAGGCCGTGGCGCATGACCGGACGACGGAGCGCGTCGAGATCTACTACACCGATCCGGAGATGACAGGGCCGGACTGGACGGATCTGCGCGAAAAGAACGCGATCATGTGGCGGGAAGTCTTTGACGAGGACGTCTTCGTCGTCGAGGGGATGCAGGCCGGCCGGCACGCGCCCGGCTTTGACGGCGGCAAGTTCTCGCCGGTGATGGACGAGCCGACCCATACATTCCATGACTGGGTGGCCCGCCAGTTCGCCTCTTGATTTCAAAGGCTTCGCCTTTGGTGCCTGACCATCCCGCTCCCCCGGCCCAACCACCCCGAGGGTATCCTTGTCGGATGGTCGGGCCGGGAGAACCGGATGGCAAAAGATCCTCTGAATAATGGTCCAGGTAGCGTCGAAGGAGAATCGCTCGCGCTCAGCAAGGCGCTGCTTGACGAGCATGCGGGCGATGGCGACCCGGCGCGCCTTGCGGCCCTCTATGGCGAAGCGGCGGACCTGAGGGAAGCGGCCGGTGATGTCGAGGCGGCGTGTTTCTTCTTCACCCACGCCTTCGTCTTCGCGCTCGAAGCCGGCGACGAGGTGCAGGTCAGCCGCTTCCGCGACGCCCTGATCCGCCACGGCCGCGAGGAACCGGAGTCGGGTTGACGCTTTTCCTTAAACGTCATTGCCGGGCTCCGACCCGGCAATCCAGCACATACCGATGCCGTCCTTGACGCTGGATGCCCGGATCACGTCCGGGCATGACCACTGTGGGGAGGGTGCGTTCACTTACATTCGTCATCCCCGCGAAGGCGGGGATCCAGAGGCCGCTCGCTGGGGCCGTGCGCTGTCGCTCTGGATTCCCGCCTTCGCGGGAATGACACGGAGCGAATTGCGGAGCCGTCCGCGTGGCTGGATGCCCGGATCAAGTCCGGGCATGACACCTGATGGATCGAACCAGCCGTCACCCGTGCAGGGCGCGGCTGTCGTCCGGCGCTTCGTTACGGCTCTCCAGGCCGTAGTCGCGCATGACGGACGCGACGCGCAGCCGGTAGTCTGCGAACAGGTTGTCCCGTCCGCTTGTCTGGGCCGCCCGGTGATGGGCGGTTTCGCGCCACGCCTTCACAGCCTCCTCGTCGCGCCAGAAGGACAGAGACAAATACTTGCCGGGCGTCATGAGACTTTCGAACCGCTCAACGGAGATGAACCCGTCAATCGTTTCCAGTTCCGCCTTCAGATCGGCGGCAATGTCGAAATAGCACTGCTCACAGCCCGGTTTCGGCTGCACTTCGAAGATAACCGCGATCATGACCTGTCCTTTCGCATTGCTTTGCCTGACGCCCGCCGCTCACGATCCCGGAACCGGGACCGTATGGCCACGTGCCGGGCGCAGGAACGTCCTCTCCTCGCCCAGGATCAGACGGTTGTCCTCCGCCAGGCGATAATTGGCCGCTCCGTTCGTGTCGGTCCTGAGACGCTCCCGATAAGCCTCGTAAGCCGCCAGACTTTCGAACGTATTGAGCCCGAGCGCAATGTTGTTCGTACCCTCGTGCGGCATGAAGTAGCCCAGACAGCGACCGCCGCAATCCGGGATGATTGTCGCCCAGTTTGCGGCGTAGTCCTCGAACGTGTCGCGCTTGAACGGATCGATTTCATAGCGGATGTAACACAGTACGGTCATCGGGCGTCTCCCTGCTGATTGGTCATGGTGCATATGGGGGTTCCGGGTGCTTAAATGCTTCGATACTGATCGAACTATGATCAAATTCGAGAATACACGATTGATGCACCGATATAGTTCGATTAATGTCGAAGCATGAAAGCAGGACCGAACATCGCCCTGGTGGCATCGCTGGTCGGCGATCCGGCCCGGGCCAACATGCTGACCGCTCTGATGAGCGGCCGCGCACTGACCGCGAGCGAACTGGCACAGGAAGCAGGCGTCACGCTGCAGACCGCCAGCTCGCACCTCTCGAAGCTCGAACAGGGTGGCCTGATCACCCAGCGCAAGCAGGGCCGCCACCGCTATTTCAGGCTGTCCGACGACGATGTGGCCGACGTGCTCGAAGGTCTGATGGGGCTCGCGGCGCGTGCCGGGCATATGCGCGTGCGTACCGGCCCGAAGGACCCGGCGCTCAGAAAGGCGCGCGTCTGTTACAACCACCTTGCCGGCGAAACCGGCGTCCAGATGCTCGACAGCCTGACGGAGCGTGGATTGGTTGCGCGCAAGGGGGAGGACCTTGTCCTGACGAAATCCGGCCGGACGTTCATGACCGATTTCGGGATCGACGTGGATTCGCTGGATACCAAACGCCGGCCCCTTTGCCGGTCGTGCCTCGACTGGAGCGCGCGGCGCAGCCACCTGGCCGGAGCGCTCGGAACCGCCCTGCTCGACCGGATCTATGCCCTCAAATGGGCGAAACGCGAAGACGGCACGCGGGTCGTGCAGTTCTCAAAGGCCGGCGAACGAAAATTCACCGAGCACTTCGGTTCCGCTAACTCTACAGATTGATGCGCCGGCTCCGGCCAATCGGCCGGGTGAAACTCCGAAACGGTTCTATTCCGCCCAGGGTTCGATTTCGGCCTGGTCGAAGAATGCACCCAGCCGCGTCCAGAGTTGCGGCGCATTGGAGTACATGGGCCAGTGACCGGAATGTTCGATCTCGGCCAATTGCACGCCGCGCTCGACCAACGTTCCGAGATAGGAAAGGGAACGGTTCCGCTCGCCATAAACGAACATTCTCGGACACGGCAACCCCGTAAATCTCGACATCAGATCCTCGTTGTCCGAAAGCGCAACCATGGACCGGAAGATGGGCGCTGCGGCTTCCGCGCGCACCTTGTGATGCAGCGCGGCGGCGTAGAGCGGAGACGAGAAGCTGGCGGTGCTCCAGGCTCGTTCTCCAAAGGCCTTAAGGAACTCTGCCGGATCGTCGGCCGGATACTCGAGGACCTGACGGCTCAGGAAACAGTCTTCCGGCGCCACATTGCCCTCGATATTCGCAAAGCTCAGGACAGAGTCGCGCTTGTCGCCGGCCAGCATGAGCGCCGTCAGCCCACCCATGGAGTGACCCACCAGGTGAAAGCGCTCAACGCCGAAATGCCGCAGCACTTCTTCCGCGGTCTGCTGCAGGAACGGAATGGACAGCGCCGATAGATCGGCACATCCGGTTTCGCCGCAGCCCGGTGCGTCGAACGCGATCAGGCGTCTGCCATCGAACTGCGGATAGAACGCCGCGTCGGCGTAGTCCTCTTTCGTCGAGCCAAAGCCGTGAAGGAAGACGATCGGCGATCTCTCCCCTGCCCGGTGCATCGCCGACACGCGCAGCGACACGCCGTCGATCTCGAATTCGATGACGTCCCTGGTAAGTGGGCCGGTTTCGGTCATTTACTCGTCCACATTCTAGTTGAACCGTGTGGGCCGGAACGGGACCAGCAGGTCCGACCGGTCGTCTTCAAGGATTTCAGCCGCGGCGAGCCTGCCGATAAGGGGTCCGAGGGTAATGCCGCTATGCATGGAGGCCACGTAGACGCCCCAGTCGGCGTCGACCCGGCCGACCGCGGGGTGCCCGTCCACGGGAACCGGGCGAACGCCCAGAACGATGCGGTCAATGGCAAGGCCCTCGACATCCGGCAGCCGCGCCTTGAGACGGTTCAGCAGCTCGTTTGCGAACGCCACCGGGTCGCCCGGCGCGGTTTCGCCGCTGAACTTCTCGCCCATGAGCACAACGCCGTCGGCACGCTGGTGAAAGTGAATTTCCGGCGCGAGGATCAGGTGATCGATGCAGGGTTCGACCGGCGCGGTATGCACGATCAATCCTCTGCGGTTGTCCATGGGCAGGCGTATTCCGGCGGTGGCGAGCAAATCGCGCGTGAAGATTCCCGCGGCGATCACGACATCGTCGCACGGCATTTCACCAACGCTCGTTTCGACGCCGGTGATGCGGCTGCCATTCTGAACAATCCCCCTCACCTCGCAGCCGAAGACCATTCCGGCGCCCAACTCCGCTGCCGCCTTCAAGAGCGTACCGGTGATGGCGACCGGATCGGCGGCGCCTTCCAGTTCGCTCAGGATGCAGTGCTCCGGCGCATTGGCTACTCGCGGCGCGAGTGTCGCGAACCGCTCCCGGTCGACGGACGTAACCGGATAGCCGAACTCTTCGAGCATGGCGAACTCGCGCGCGAGCTCGTCACCCTCGACCTCCCAGTAGAGGCTGCCGCCCCACTTCGCGGCAATTCCGTCCCCAAGTTCTTCCCGCAGTTCGTGGTGAGCGTCCATCGCGGCCCGGCGCAGCCGGAAATACTCCGGACTGTCGGCCGCATTGGCATTGACCCAGCCGAAGGACTGGCCCGTGGCGCCCGTCGCGGGCGCCGACCGGTCCAGCACGGTGACGGCCGTCCCACGCTTTGCAAGCTCGTAGGCGATTGCCGCACCGATGATGCCTGCACCGACAACAATGATATGACGGCCGGTCATATGAGCTGAACGTCCCCGCAGTGTGCGATCAAGGCCTGATCACTTCTCATCGGATTCCGTATCGGCCATCCGATAGTGGAAATCGCAATGGCTCGCGCCCTGCATGATCGTCTGGGTCCGCGTCATCTTCAGCCGGGAATCGTAACCTTCGCAGAAGGTGCCATCACGCTGGCAGGACAGGAGATGACCGATCTCGCCCAGCCCCATGTCGCGGTACATCTCGGCATACTGGCAGCGCGTCACGTCGAAACGGTAGATCGTGTCGGTCTGCTCGTGGACCTCGACCTCCAGCGCGCCGCCCCGTGTCCAGAGCTCGTAAAGATCGACAAAACTCTGCATGGACGTGCCGTCGGCCTCGGCCTCCGCCATTTCCCTGGCCTGCTCGACTGACGCGGTCCGGACGGCGTCCGCGATCGTCTTCTTCGCCACCTCGGGCCCGTGGCTCGCCTTCAGCGTGTCGTAGACGTGCTTGAGCATCTTCGCCTCGATGCGGCGGCGTTCGAGAATGGGCGAGACCGCCCCGTCGGCGTCAGACATGTTCAGGACCCTTCCGCTCAGCTTGCAATACAGTTGCCAATTCTCACTTGAAGCCCAATCGGCCGCTGCTGTCCACCGTTCCGTGAACGCCGCCTGCGCCGTCGACCGGCCCCTGCGTCTATGAAATAATGCCGGTGCCGGACATTCCCCGCCGGCACCAGCAGAGAGAAACCATGACCGATTACGACGCCTCGAAAATCGCGCAGATACACCGGGAGCTGCATAGCCATCTGCCGTCGGAGCCGGCACTCAGGGTCAAAGCGCTTGAGAGCCTTTTGGTGGAGAAGGGCCTTGCCGACAGCCGCTCTATAGATGCCTGGATCGAGGCCTACGCGGAGGAGATAGGGCCGAAGCGCGGCGCCCATGTGGTCGCGAAAGCCTGGACCGATCCGGAATTCAAGAGCCGCCTGATGACGGACGCGCCGGCCGCAATCGACGAGCTCGGGTATCTCGGCAACGCGACAGCCCATCTCAACGTCGTCGAGAATACGGCTGACGTTCACAATCTCGTCGTCTGCACGCTTTGCTCCTGCTACCCGTTCTCGCTGCTCGGCATGTCGCCCACCTGGTACAAGACGGCCGCCTACCGGTCGCGCGCCGTCCGCGATCCGCGCGGGGTGCTCGCCGAATTCGGCGTCGAGATCGATGACAACGTCGAGGTCCGTGTCTGGGACAGCACGGCGGAACTGCGATACCTCGTGCTGCCGCAGCGCCCGGACGGAACCGGCGACCTGGGTGAACAGGATCTGGCGAAGCTGGTGACCCGCAACGCCATGATCGGTACTGAGCGCGATCTTTCAGCCAATCCGGACGGAGCAGCGTAATGGACGGACCGCACGATCTCGGGGGCAAGGAAGGCTTCGGGCCGATCGACGTCGACGAGGAGGACGTTCCCTTTCATCACGCCTGGGAAGGCCGCATGTGGGGCCTTGCCAAATGCACGGGCGCGCCGGACTGGACCATAGACTGGTGGCGGCATGTGCGCGAGCTGATCGACCCGGTCGACTATCTGTCGCGGCCCTATTTCGATTCATGGATGCAGACTCAAAGCGCGGCCTTCATCGATTCCGGCGTCTTCACGCTCGGCGAACTGGTCTCCGGCAAATCCGCGACACCTGCTTCGGGGCAAGCCAGGGTAATGACCAAGGCAGATGCGATCGAGGCGAACCGCGAACAGGCCGCCCGGTTCGACCGCGAGATCGACGCGACGCCGGCCTTCTCTGTTGGTGACCGCGTCCTTACGGCATCACACGGCCATTCGCACCACACGCGGCTGCCAGCTTACGCGCGAGGCCGGGCGGGTGTGATCCATGCCCATCACGGCGCTCACGTGTTTGCCGACGACAACGCCCAGGGGCGCGAGGTCGCACAGCACATCTATTCGGTGATGTTTGAGGCACGCGACCTGTGGCCAGAGGCGGGCGAGCGGAAGGACCGGATCTATCTCGATCTCTGGGAGAGTTACCTTGAGCCCGCCTGACGACTCGGCACTTGCACCGCTCAAGCGCATGGACGGCGGGCCGGTGTTCGACGAGCCGTGGCAGGCGCAGGCACTCGCAATCGCCGATACGCTCGTGGCTCGCGGCGTGTTCTCCGCAAGCGAATGGTCTGACACCCTCGGTGCGGAGCTCAAAGCCGCGGAAAAACGAGGCGAACTGGATACGCCCGAGACCTACTACTCGGCCGTCCTGCGGGCGCTCGAAGGGCTGCTGGATCGGACCGGCACGATTGACCCGGACGTGATGGAGACGCGGCGGGAAGCCTGGCGACAGGCCTATCTCAGCACCCCGCACGGCCGGCCGGTGCAACTCGCCACAGACTAAAGCGCGACGTAGACAGCCTGCATGTCCCGTAACGACGCGTCACTCCCAGCAGATCCCGACCAGCAGGATCCTGATTCATGGATCGAGACCATACCGGTTCTCGACCACTTCGCGCATGTGGCCGATCCTGGACGATACCGCCCCCTGCCGGATGACTGGATGGTGGCCGTCGCCGACGTTGTGGAGTCGTCGACCGCAATCGCGGACGGACGCTACAAGGCCGTGAACCTGGCCGGTGCCGGAACGATCAGTGCGGTGGCCAACGCGCTGCAGGGCAAGCTCAGACTGTTCTCGTTCGGCGGCGATGGCGCGAGCTTCGCCGTACCGCCCGCGCAGGAGAGCACGGCACGGGATGCGCTCGCACGGGTCGCGGCCTGGGCATCGCGGGATCTCGACCTGGACCTGCGGGTCGGCATGACGACTGTCTCCGAGATCAGGGCCGCCGGTGCCGACGTTCGCGCCGCCTTCTGGAAGGCGTCGGACAATGTGCGGTACACCATGTTCACCGGTGGTGGTCTCGAATGGGCCGAAGAGCAGCTCAAAAGGGACATCATCCGGTTCGCGCCCGCCCCGCCGCACGAGGAGCCGGACCTTACCGGCCTGTCCTGCCAATGGGGCCCGATCCGTCCGCGGCACGGCAACGTTGTGTCCCTGATCGTGAAGCCGGCCTCCGGCGCCGATCCGGCCCGCTTCGGCGAGATCACGGCGAGCGTCATCGCGCTTCTCGAGCGGTCGGCGACGCTGAATCCCGTACCCGCAACCGGCCCTGAAATCCGGTGGCCGTCATCGGCCATAGGCCTGCAGTCCGACGTCGCCCAGGCCGGCCGACCGGGCTGGCAGCGCCGGCTGCGCGTGATCGGCGCCGCAGCAGCGGCCTGGATCGTGTTCAAGCTGGGCCGCCGCATCGGTTCTTTCGACCCAGACCAATACAGGCGGGAGATCGCCGAAAACACGGACTTCCGGAAATTCGACGACGCGCTGATGATGACGGTCGACTGCGGCGACGAGACAATCGAGGAGCTGCGCGATCTTCTCAAGTCCGCGCAGGAAGCGGGTGCCGTGCGGTACGGCCTGCACATTCAGGACGAAGCGCTCATGACCTGCGTCGCGCCGTCAATCATGAGTTCCGATCACATTCATTTCGTCGACGGGGCCGGCGGCGGCTATGCGTCGGCGGCCCGCCAGATGCGGGAGTAACTCGCCAATCGCTGAGACGGATTCTTGTTTCCGTAACGGCACACATGTCGTATTGAGTCTTATGCACTCATAAGAGTTCACCCCGACAACCCTGTCCGGACCCCATGACCGAGAACGCTAGCCCTTCGCCCGGTCGCGCCGGCGCGACCGCATTGTCGCCGATCCACCTCGGGATCGTGCTTGTTGTCGTGGGCTTCAGCTTCGCGTCCGTCGCCGACGGCATCTCCAAGCTGGCCGGCGCGGGACTTGGCGTCGTGGTCGTCGTCTGGGGCCGCTACGCCTTCAGCCTGCTGATCACACTGCCTCCGGCACTCGTCCGCCACGGCATGAAAGCGCTCTGGCCCGACCAGGCCGGATTGCAGCTCCTGCGCGGCGTGATCATGACCTTTTCGACGACCGCCTTCATCTGGGCGCTCTACGGCATGCCGCTGGCCGACGCCCTGGCCATCGCCTTCGCCTATCCGTTCGTCGTCACCGCGCTTTCGCCGGTGATCCTCGGCGAACAGGTGACCGCCCGGCACTGGATCGCGGTGTGTACCGGGTTCCTGGGCGTGCTCGTGGTCATCCGCCCCGGCTTTGAAACCGTCAGCTACCACAACCTTCTGGCGCTGGCCGCAGGGACAAGCTTTGCCCTCTCCCTGCTTCTCACGCGCAAGCTTTCGGCAACCGCACCGGCCATGGTCACGATCAATTTCGGCGTGCTGTCGGGCACCGTGATCCTGTCTGCCGGCCTCCCCTTCGCCTGGGAACCGGTGTCCGCCTACCAGTGGGGCCTGCTGGCGCTCAGCGGCGTGTTCGTGGCCGCGACCCACTTCGCAATCAACCGCGCATACGGCCTCGCTCCGGCCGCAACCCTTGCGCCGATCGGCTATACCGAAATCGTCGCGGCGGCGGCGGTCGGCTATCTGATGTTCGGCGATTTCCCGGACGCGATCACGTGGATCGGCATCGCCATCATCACCGCAAGCGGCATCTACATTGCGCTCTCGAAACCGACCGCGCGCGCCGGGAAGACGGCGACAACCCTATGACCGGCGCCGACCCGTACGGACAGGACAGCCGGTATTCCTGGATCCGGCTGTTTGCCTCGCTGACGCTGGCCACGATCGGCGGCGTGGGGCTGTGGTCTGTTGTCGTGGCGCTGCCCACGATCGAGGCCGAGTTTGGGGTCGACCGAGGCGACGCGTCCATTCCCTACACCGCCACCATGGTCGGCTTCGCGCTCGGCGGCATCATGATGGGCCGGCTGTCCGACCGCTTCGGCATCCGGGTCCCGCTGGTGATCGGTGCCGTGATGCTGTGTGCGGGTTATATCGCCGCCGCCAGCGCCCAGACGCTGTGGCAATTCACGCTGGCGCAGGCATTGCTGATCGGCATGCTCGGCAGTTCCGTCACCTTCGGCCCGCTCGTTGCCGACGTCTCGCTGTGGTTCATGAAACGGCGCGGCATTGCCGTGGCGATCGTGGCCAGCGGCAACTATCTCGCGGGCACCGTGTGGCCGCCACTCCTGCAATACGCCATAGAAACGGTCGGCTGGCGCCAGGCCCATATCGGAATCGGCATCATCTGCCTCGTGACCATGCTGCCCCTGTCCTTCATGCTTGCCCGCCGCGCCAGCCACGAGGAACCGCTGACCACAGCGGCAGCACCGCAAACACGCGCCGGACCAACCGCCATGTCGCCCGGCGTGCTGCAAACCATCCTTGTCATCGCCGGGATCTGCTGCTGTGTCGCCATGTCGATGCCGCAGATCCATATCGTCGCCTATTCGAGCGACCTCGGATATGGCGCGGCACGGGGCGCGGAGATGCTCTCGCTTATGCTCGCAACCGGCGTCGTCAGCCGGCTCGTCTCAGGCCTGATTGCGGACAGGATCGGCGGCCTCGGCACCTTGTTGCTGGGTTCGACCCTGCAGTGCCTTGCCATGATCCTCTACCTGCCGTTCGACGGACTGGTCTCGCTCTACCTCGTTTCCGCCCTGTTCGGCCTGTCGCAGGGCGGCATCGTGCCGAGCTACGCGCTGATCGTGCGCGAGTACTACCCGGCACGCGAGGCCGGCGCGCGCGTCAGCCTCGTGCTCATGGCAACGGTGGGCGGCATGGCGCTGGGCGGCTGGATGTCGGGCGAAATCCATGACCTCACCGGGTCCTATACGGCCGCCTTCCTGAACGGGATCGCTTTCAATCTCGTCAATATGGCGATCGCCTTCTGGCTGCTCATGGGCCGCCGGCGGACGCGCGCACTTTCGCCGGCCTAGGCGGCAGACGCCGCTACGCCAGGAAGCCCATGTAGGTCAGCCAGGCACCGACCAGACCCCAGAAGACAGCGGCGACCATCAGCAGTGATCCGGACTTCGCGACGCGGTCTGCCATGGCAATGGCGGCTCCGGGGAAAACAAGCCTGATCACGCCCCCGACGATTGAGAGCCAGCCGAACAGGGTTATGACGACCCGCCAGTCGGCGGCCCAGATGTTGTGAAACGTCGTGATCGCAATACCGACGACCAGCGCAATAACGCCGGCGATGAAAAGCATGGCCTTGTTGTCCGAGATCGTGGCCATCAGTTCGTTGTAATAGGCCCGATTGACGAGCATGGCGAAGCCGGCGACAAGCGACACCGGCCCGATGAAACGGGCGATGAGCATGGACGTGTCCATCATGAAACTCCTTCGCTGCGCCCGGTCAGATCGGGCTCTTTCCGGCAATTGCAGCAGGCGCTCAAGTTACCGGCATTGACCCGCATCAAGGTCCGGCCACCAGCCACATCAGGGCGTCACAGATCTTTTCGAAGTTTGCGCCCGCAAGGCCGGAGTCTCGTCGTGCCCGGAGATAGCCGTGCACAAGTTCCGGTTCGTCGTGATATCGGACCGGAATGCCTTCCGCGCGAAGCCGTTGCGCGAACAGCGCCGCGTCGTCGCGCAACGGATCGATTCCAGCGCTGAACACGGCTGCCGGCGGCAGCCCTCCATAGTCGCTTGCGACCAATGGGCAGACCTCCCCATCCCCGGCGGCGGATGCCGGAGACCGCCCGGTATAAAGCTCGAGATAATGGATACAGTCCGCGCGCTCGAGCATCGGCGCATTCGCATTGCGCCAATGAGACTCCGTGTCGAAGTCATCGCCGAGCCCTGGATAAACCAGCACTTGTCCCGCAGGCATTGGCATCTCCTTGCGCCTGGCGCGCAGACAAAGCGCTGCTGCAAGGTTCGCACCCGCACTGTCGCCACCGACGATGATGCGCCTGCCTTGCCCGTGCAGGTGGAGATAGGCGGATTCCGTGTCGTCGAGTGCGGCCGGATAGGTATGCTCGGGCGCAAGCCGGTAGTCGAGCGCCATAACGTGCAATCCGGTCCGGGCGCAGATATCAGCGCAGATGGTGTCGTGGCTGTCGAGCCCGCCGACAACGAAGCCCCCTCCGTGCAGGTAGAGAAGGGAAGAATCCCCAACCTCCGGCCCTTCAGAACTGCTGCGGTAATGCCGGACAGCAAGCTCGCGGTCCGGACCGTCCGCGACGATTTGATCATCTTCGGTCGAGACGCCGGCGGGCCGCTCACCCTGAAACGCCGCACACAGCGCGTCGTAGTTGGCGCGGTCCTGCTCGACAGTCGTCTGGGCGGGTGCCGGCGGGTAAAACGCCTCGACCCGTTCGATATAGGCGCACACTTCAGGATCTGTGGGGAGCGGTCTGGTGTTTTCGGTCATGTCATGTCCCGGGTGCAGTCTGAGCAGACCCTATGACAGGACCGCGACCATCGCTATCGAAGATGATGTGTTCCGGCTAACAGAATCAGCGGACGTTCAGAACGGATGTGGTCGCGTGGCGCATGACGTCGAACGCCACACTGCCCACAAAGAAGCGTTTGACCCGCGACTTGCCGGAGTCCGACACGCAAACGACGGAAAACTTCTTTCCCGCCCTCACGATCTCGTCCACCGGATTTCCGACCGCAGTGATTTTTCCGACACATTTGATGCCCTTTTCACCGAGCATCGCCTCGAGACGATCAAGATTTTCGAGCGCGCGCTTGCGGCGGCCCTTTTCCGGAGCGACCGAAAACAGCGTGACGGGACTGCCGTAATAGTGGGCAAGCACCGCATCCCGATAGGCGGCGTCCATCGAATGATCCGTGCCGTCAGTGCAGATCAGATGGCCTTTTCCATTGCTTTCAGGCCGCGCCACCAGCACCGAACAGGGCGAGAGCATTGCGACTTTCTGGACGACACCCGCGTCGAAGATCGACTTGAACTCGCCGCGCCACCGGCTCGGCTCGCCAAGGATCATCAGGTTGTACGGCCCGAGTTCATACTGGTCGAGAATGCCGCTTGCCGCATCAGGCGCGGTCTTGAGCTTGAGCACGATCGACTTGCCGGAGTCGTGACGGTACTCCAGCTTGTTGTCGCCCAGAGGATCGCTCCAGACGTCGACGTGGCTCCACTTGGACTCCCAGTCCGTCGTCATCTGCCCCTCTTCCTTGAGGACCTCCAGACCGTGCTTGAGGAATTCGATTCCGGGCAGCTCCAGTCCCCAGTCGAGGATGTTCTGGCGGGCGACCCGCACCTGGAGACCGCCGCTGCGCAGACCCTGGTCGATGGGCCGCACATAGATCAGGATGATGTCGCAATCGTCACCCTTGGCGATACGCGCGGCGAAGCGCACCGCTTCATAGGACTCTTCGGTGCCGTCAATGCAGGCGAGGATGCGAAAGCGGTTGCGGCGCCACTCGCGGATTTCCTGGAGTTCCTTCTCCGACTGGCCGTTGTGCAAGACGCGCTTGCGCTTCAGGGCGGGCTTCTTGACCATCGGTCACAGCCCCACAAGCGGCCAGTAGACCGCGGCGGCCGCCAGCATGACGATGATCGAGACGATCACCATGCGCCAGCCGACGACGAGAAAGTCCGTGGTCTTGAGGTAACCGGAGGCATAGACGATCGTGCAGGCCGGTGTGCCGACCACGGTGAGATAGGCGAAGGCGGATGACACGGCGGTGATGAACCCGATCACGATCGGGCTTTCCTGCGCGACGACCGCGAGCTTGAGGACGATCGGCCCGAGGACCGCCACCGCGGCTCCGTTGGACATTGTATTCGTCACACCGGTCGTCAGGAATGATACCGCCGCCCACAGACCAATGCCCTCATCGGCACCAATCGGGCTGAGGATTGCCAGGAAGTTTTCGGCAATCCACTGGGCCGCCCCGGTTTCCTTCATCTGGACCCCGAGCGAGATCGCCGCCGCATAGAGCAGGACAACGCCCCAGTTCACGCCTGCGTTCAGGTCTTCCCACAGCACTAGTCCCGCAACCAGGAATGCCGAAGCGCCGAGGATCGCGATCGTGCCCATTCCAACCTCGGAGGACACGAAGATCCATCCGCCGAGCACGAGGAAGAAGAAGACCATCGACACCCAGTCGCTGGGCTTCATCGGCCCTTCAAGCAGGATCTGGGTGCGCAGTTTCGCCACCGCACGCGACAGATCGCGGTACTCCGGCTTGAACGTCATGAACAGAACCAGAGTGACGAGCGGCAACTGGATCAGGAAAAGCGGATAGGCGTAGATCATCCACCGGAGGTAATCGATCAGGTAGGTGAAGGTCTCCGGATTGGTCGGGTCGTAGAAGAATTCCTTCCAGTAGCCGATCATGATCGCGTTGCGCGCGCCGCCGGACGGCGTGCCGATGCCGGCGACGGAGCAGCCGTAGGAAATCGAAAACAAGATAACCGCCGCCAGGCTGCGCACCTTTGAGCGGTCTTCAGACGTCAGGGAGATCAGCGTGATGCCGACCGGCAGCATCATGGCGGCGACCGTATGCTCGCCGATGAAAGAGGCGAGAATGCCCGAGACCACCGAAATGCCGAAGCAGATGTTGATGGTCTTGGTTCCGGTCATGCGCACGATGAGCCAGGCGATCCGCTTGTCGAGCCGCTGCTTGACCACGGCCACGGCGAGCATCAGCGATCCCATGATGAACAGGACCGAGTCGGTCATCAGACTCTTGGCCACCTCGGTCGACCCGATGCCGAGCAGGAGGATCTGACCGACAACGATCAGAAGGGCCACGGTGGGCAGCGGCACCGGCTCGGTCACGAACAGGATCGTGGCGACAATGGACATGGTCAGGACGATCATGCCCTCGCGCGACAGACCTTCGGGCTGCGGAAGGCTGAGCAGCAGCGCTCCCAGCGCCATGGCGAAGAAGAACCAGCGCTTCTCCCAGAAGTAATAGAGATTGACTTGCGAGCGAATGACGAGCATGCGCTGGTAGCCGCGCCGACGCATGCGCACGGACCACATTTCATCCGCGAGGTGAGCCTGAAGACTGTCTCGAGCGAGACTGATCGATGCGCTGGCCATCTTGTCGATTACCCTCCCCAAACGGTATCGGATCGCCTGCTCAGAAGATGATCCCGCATTGGAGGCCGAAGCACAAGCGTTTGCACAAATTATGTGCAGAGACTTCAATCAGATGGATGAGAGTTTCAGGCGGTCAGACACGCAGAACGGAACCATCTAGACGCACCCGCCGCCACCGACCGTCGCGTGATTGTCGGTGCCAAACGTGGCACCGTTGATCACGAGTGCGCCAGTTGGTGCGCGCAAGCGGACCGTGATCCGCGCTCCCGCGAGTTCGCCGCCGTCGACATGGGTCTGGCCGAGCATGGAGTCGTTGAGCCGGTCATCCAGATCAATCGAGAAGCTGAAGTTGCGTCCGGAGTGGAAGCCGGAAAATTCCAGCGTTACTTTCTCGCCGCCATCGCGCGGCCCGGAGAGCTGTTCGAGACGGACCTCCCCGCCGGCGCCGGCAAAGGGCTGGTACATCGACACGCCTTCGCCGGATGCATCGGTATCGAAGATCAGGCGACCGAGCGAGCCGGCGAGATCGATGGTCAATGCGACCAGCGACCATCCCTGCGAGCTCCGGTTCTGAATGTCGATGAAGTCGGGCGAAGACTCGTGGAAGACCACCGTGACATGCGGGCCGCAGGGCTCGGCGCGCGCAGGCGCGGCTGCCGACAGGATCAGGCCAAGCAGAGCGGTGATCGCAACGATCCGAATCACAACTTTTCCTCGATGATCAACACCACGGATCACGCCTCCGCTCAAGCCACGACCAAGGCAACAGAAAACACTGGGCAGATTACATACTCAAGCTTGCGTCCGCGACGGCCCCGGTCTGCCCTGCGGGCAACCGGGAAACGGCGTCGGAGGGGCACACAATTTTGCGCTTCCCGGAAGCGCGTCAGCGCTGTCCGGGACCGTTCCAGATACCGGCTTTCGACGCTTCACCCTAATGCAGAACCTTAACAGCCGGTTAACCTCTTCGCTAACGCTTCGTTAATGTCAGAAATTAACAAGTCGTTAATGCCCGCAGATCCCTGCGCCGAAAAATTAACAGAATCTTATCAGGGGTTTAGCCATAGGCGTTGAGAGGCCGATTCTAACCCGGCACGTGAAGAACGCGACTTAAGGACCGGGCGTAAAGCTACTTGAGCGGACGGATGATTCCGTCCTTGAGCTGGTAGTAGCCGGCCTCCCAGTCGTTCACCGGATCGGCGTTGAACTTGAGCAGGCGGCTGTCGATGCGAACGGTCGTACCGTAACTCGCGGCATCGGGAGCGAAGACGAGTTTGCCGGATCTCAGATCGATCGCGACGATTGTCTGGCACCCGGTACCGCAGCCGATCTCGACGACCCGGTAGATGCCCGCAAAGTTCGGTCCGAGCTTCGACTCCGACTCAATGTACGTACGCTGATGATCACGCAGGCGCTGCCAGTTCTCATCCGCCTTGTCGACCGGCGCGGGCGTTCCGCCATACTCGGCGGCGGCGGGGTAGTCCTCAAACTTCGGCTCCGCCGATGCCGGCAGCGTCACGACGGCAGCCATCGCGAGCCCGATGCCGGCAGTGCAAAGAAGTCGCGCCGGTGCCCAATATCTGTGAACAGCAAAACGGATCATGGGGCCCCTCCCAATGTCACGCGGTGATGCTGCCGGAACCGCTCAAGTCATTCCGTAGACCATCATACCGGGATCGAGGCGGGAGGAAAATGCCCGGAGCAGAGCAGCTTCACTGGGCCGCGTCCTGCAGCGAACGCCGGTAATAGACCGAGATGTGGTCCTCGATGGCTTTGGTGCAGGCGTCGACGTCCCGGGCGAGTGCGGCCTCCAGGATCGCGGCATGTTCGTCGATGATCTCCTTGCCCCGGAACCCGTAGGTCTCGGACTCCGCATAGACGACGAGACGGAACTGGTCGAACAGGTTGCGGTGGATGCCGCACAGGATGCGCGAGTTGCACGCCGACAGAAGGATCTCGTGAAACTCCCAATCGCACTGCCGCCACATGTTGAAGTTCGAACTCGGATCCACCCGCATCTTGGCTTCGACATGGGCAAGCTTGTGATGAGCGGCGGCGAGTTGCGCCTCCCAGTCGATGCCGCCGCTCTCGATGGAGAGCCGCGCACCTTCCTGCTCGAGCAGGACCCGCATCTGTGTCAGATCACGCAGGTAGTCCGGAGAGATTTCGCGGACCCAGAAGCCGCGCTGGTCTTCGAACCGGACAAAGCCCTCGCCGGCCAGCCGGACCAGGACTTCCCGCATCGTGCTGACCGCGCAACCGTACTGGGTCTTGAGGACGTCCGGCTTCAGTTTGCAGCCCGGTTCGAAGTCGCCGAGCATGATGTCCCGGCGCAAGGCGTCGTAGATTGAACTGGAAGATGTCGACTCGCTTTTCCGCACAAAGAACCCTGCTGGCGATGACCTCAGCCGGAACAGGAGCAGCACAAGCGCCTGGCGGCTGCGGTCAAAAATCTCAGATATTTTGATTTATTTCCTACAAAAGTCAAATTGTCTGAAAAATCGTTCTTGTCGCGGGAAATCCGCACTGTTAACGTTCCGCCTATCTGTATGCCGATGACCGCGGCCGTACATTGCCGGCGCGGAACAGAGGGAGAGGACGGGCGCAGGAGGCGACCGGTCCCGGGAAACAACCCGTCGGCGTAGGATTCCATAGCCGCCTCATAGGTCGTGCGGCAGCGTTACGTCATCTGCAGGGAGGAAAACCAGATGAACCTTATCAAGAAGACCCTGGTCGGGCTTGCGACCGTCGGCGTCGTCGCCGGGCTTGGCATTGCCGCTCAGGCCGCTGAATACAAACTTCGGATCCAGACGCACTACGCGCCTGAGACCGTATCCGGCAAACTCGCTGCACAATTCGTCGACGACGTCCAGGTGATGTCGAACGGTCGGCTTGAGATCGAGATGTTCTATTCATCGTCGGTCGTGAAATCGGTCGAGACCTTCGATGCCGCCGCTACCGGCATCCTCGACGGCGACATGACAGGCGGCGCCTACCAGACGGGCAAGAACCCGGCGTTCCAGTTCGTCGGTGACATCATGGGCGGTTACGATACGCCCTGGCAGCAATATGCCTGGCTCTACAACGGCGGCTTCGAAGCGGCCCAGCAGCTTTACGGCAAATACGGCATGCATCTTGTCGGCTGGTGGATTTACGGCCAGGAATCCCTGTCGTCGTCAAAGCCGATCGCCGGCCCCGGTGATCTCAAGGACTTCAAGTTCCGCTCGCCTCCGGGCCTGGAAACCGAGATCTTCGCCGAACTCGGCGCCAAGCCGATCGTGATGGACTTCACCGAAATCTTCACGGCGCTCGAAACCAAGATCATTGACGGCGCCGATGCCTCGGGCCTCGCCAACAATGTCGGCCTCGGCCTCTATGACCTGGTCGGTCACGCAACCTTCCCGGGCTTCCACTCGATGCCGTCGGATCACCTGGCCATCAACAAGGCCAAGTGGGATGCCCTGCCGAAGGACATCCAGCGGATCATCAATGTGGCCATGCAGAAGCTCGCCTTCCAGACCGCGATCACCTTCGAGATCAAGAACAACGAAGCAGCGGCTGCACTGACGGCCAAGGGCATCAAGCTCTACGACTGGTCGGCTGAAGACCGGAAGACATTCCGGACCGCAGCGCAAAAAGCATGGCAGCGCTGGGCCGACAAGACACCGGAAGCCCGTGCTCTGGTCGACAGCCACATGGCCTTCCTGAAAAAGCTGGGTCTCGCCAAGTAAGCGCGGACTCCGACACGATCAGGATGCGGGCCCGGCCAGGGCCCGCATCGGCTCACCAATTCAGTGACCGCCGACCCGAGGGGAGGGAAAGCCGTTGGTTGAACATGAAGTCACAGGCTGGTTCGACCGGTTCACAATTCTCATAAGCCGGGTTGCCATGCTGCTTCCGGCGGTCATCGTCGTGATCATCTTCTACGAGGTGGTCTTGCGCTATGTTTTCGAAAGTCCAACACTGTGGGTGAACGAGATGTCGCTGTGGCTCGGCGGCATGATCTACCTGCTTGCCGGCATCTACGTGATGCAGCAGCGCGCCCACATCCGCATCTTCATTCTCTATGACATGGTTCCCCGCTCGATTCAGCGGCTGTTCGACTTCCTGTCCACCCTGTTCATCTGCCTGTTCGCCGCCGCGATTATTTACGGCGGGTTCGGCGAGGCCTGGGCAAAGCTGATGCGGTGGGAGACATTCGGAACCGCCTGGGACCCCCCCATCCCGGCCACCATGAAGCCTCTCGTTCTCGTCACGGTCGTGCTCATCTCCATCCAGGCGGTGTGCAACCTGATCAACGACTGGAGCAAAGAGGAAAAAGAAGTGCACGACATCGCGGACGACGTCTAACCACCGGCGAGGGGGAATCTCATGGATATCGGCACACTATCGCTGATCCTGCTTATCGGCATGCTGGTCCTGCTGGCCATCGGCATGCCGCTCGGATTTGCTTCCGGCTTTCTGGCCGTCGTGGTGCTGTTCCTGAAATTCGGGCCGGACCTGCTGCTGTCAACATTCGGCACCGGGCCGCTCAACATCCTCGCCCAGCGCATGTACGGCCTGACCACGGACTACGTGCTGATCTCCGTGCCCCTGTTCATATTCATGGCGTCCCTGCTGGAACGCTCCGGCATCGCGCGCGACATGTATTCGAGCCTCAATATCTGGCTTAGCCGGACGCGCGGCGGTATCGCGATCGTGACCGCCATCATGGCCGTCGTGATGGCAGCGATGTCCGGCATTATCGGCGGTGAAGTGGTCCTGCTCGGCCTGATCGCACTGCCCCAGATGCTCCGCCTCGGTTACAACCAGAACCTCGCCATCGGCACGATCTGTGCTTCCGGTTCGCTCGGAACCATGATCCCGCCGTCGATCGTTCTGATCATCTACGGCCTCGTCACCGAGACCTCGATCCACGCCCTGTTCAAGGCGGCCTTCCTGCCGGGCTTCATCCTCGCCGGTCTCTACATCATCTACATCATGATTCGGACGCGTATGTATCCCGAGCAGGCCCCACTGCCCGAGGCCAGTGAGGAGATCACATTCGCCGACAAGCTGAAGGCCCTGCCAGGCCTGGTTGCGCCGCTGCTTGTCGTCTTCGTTGTGCTCGGTTCGATCTACGGCGGCATCACCGGCATCACGGAAGCCGCCGGCATGGGCTGCGTGGCGGTCATGGTCCTCATCATCATTCGCGGCGAGATGTCATACGAGCTGATGCGCGAGGCGCTGATGCGGACGTGGAAGTCGACCGGCACAATCCTCTGGGTGACGTTCGGCGCGACGGCTCTGGCCGGGGCATACTCGATCGCGGGCGGACCGACCTATGTCGCCAACCTCATCGTCGGCACGGAACTGCCGACCTTCGGTATCCTGCTGGTCATGATGGTGATCTTCCTGTTCCTCGGCGCCTTCATGGACTGGGTCGGGATCGTTCTCCTTGTCATGCCGGTTTTCCTGCCGATCGTGCTGAAACTGCCGGTCGAGGAGCTTGGCCTCCTGGGTCCGCTCGACCCGCGGTTCGTCTCGGTCTGGTTCGGCATCCTGTTCTGCGTCAACATGCAGGTGAGCTTCCTGTCGCCACCATTCGGGCCGGCGGCGTTCTACCTCAAGTCCGTGGCCCCGCCGCATATTTCGCTGCCGGACATTTTCCGCGGATTCCTGCCGTTCATCGGTATCCAGCTCATCGTTCTAGCGCTGGTCTTCCTGTTCCCGGAACTGACGATGATGTTCAGATCCTGATCGGGCCTCCACGTGCAGCAAATGCATGACTTCGCCGCGGATTGAGGAGTAAGCTGGGGCAAACGAAGCGCGACCCGGCCGGGTCGCGACCAGGGAGAATTGCCATGGCCCCGGAAGCCCTCAGCCAAGACCAGATCCAGTTCTACCAGGACAACGGCTACCTCGTTCTCGAGCGCCGCGTCCCCGAAAACATCATCGAGGAGATCCGCAGCGAAATCGCCCGCTTCGAGGATGAAGCGCGCGGCATGACGGAGTCGAACGACCGGCTCGATCTGGAAGATAGCCACACGCCCGAGGTTCCGCGCGTCCGGCGCATCAAACGGCCCAACCTGATCAGCAAGGTGGTCGACGACCTGATGCGGTCCGACCATATCCTGGCACCGGTGCGCGACCTGATCGGCCCAAGCCTCAGGATTCACACCACCAAGCTCAACATGAAGGCGGCGCAATACGGTGCCGCCATCGAATGGCATCAGGACTGGGCATTCTATCCCCACACCAATGACGACGTGCTGGCCGTCGGCGTCATCATCGATGATATGGGCGAGGAGAACGGACCGCTCATGGTGTTCCCGGGCACGCACAAGGGGAAGGTCTACGACCATCATGTCGACGGACTGTTCGCCGGCGCGATCGACCTTTCGGCGAACGGGCTCGACACAAAAGATGCGGCCCTGCTCACCGGACCGGCGGGTTCGATCTCGATCCATCACGGACGCATCGTGCACGGCTCGGCGCTCAACCGGTCTGACAGGGACCGACGTATCCTGTTCTATGAAATGGCTGCCGCTGACGCCTATCCGGTGATGGGAGCGATCTCGGATCTCGGCACCCTTGAGGAATTCGACGAACGCATGCTGTGCGGCGAGTCGACCATCGAGCCGCGTGTCGAGCCGGTGCCGATCAGGATGCCGCTGCCGCGCTCGGAGCAATACGGTTCGATCTACGAGGTCCAGAAGCGCCTGAAGGCCCGCGCCTTCGAGACGCTCGAAGCCGGCGAATAAAGAACCCCAGACACGCTCTTTATCCTGTCATGCTCGTGCACCGACACGAGCATCCAGCGTCTTGCTCTAGACCCTCGGCTCTGCGCCCGAGGGTGACAGATTCGCGCGTTAACCGGCGAACGTCACGGTCGCATCCATGGCCGTGTGGCCGTCGGCCGCGACCGCCTTGAGCCAGGCCGAGCCGCCGTCCTTGTCAAAAGCCCCCGTCACCTCGAACGGAGCGGTGTCGAACAGCGGACGCCGTGCCCGGAATCCAAAGCGGGCAAATGGCCGGTCGTGGGTGTGGTTCCGGCAGAGCTCTGAAAGATAGGTCGCGATCAGGGGACCGTGAACGACAAGTCCGGGATAGCCCTCAACCTCCGTGGCATATGTCCGATCGTAGTGGATGCGGTGGGCGTTGAAGGTGAGCGCGGAATACCGGAAGAGGATGACGGGGTCCGGTTCGACCGTCTCGCGCCAGGGACCCCAAACGATCGTCTCCGGGGCCTCATCCTGCGGCGCCCCGGCGCCTGTTTCGCCGCGATAGACGATGTCGTGCTCTTCCTCGACGCAGAGCGTACCGTCGGTTGACATATCGTGATGCACGGTCACGAAGACCAGAGGCCCGGACTTGCCCTCCTTCGGTGCGACAGAGGTGATTGTCGACGTCCGGACGATCGGCTGACCGGCCCGCAAGGGTGCGTGATAGACGTAGCGTGCGCCCGCGAACATGCGGCGCGGCAGGTCGACGGGCGGCATGAACCCGCCCCGTTCCGGATGTCCGTCGGGCCCGATCCCGGAATGGCGGGTATCCGGACGGAAGCCGATCCAGTGCCATTGGGGCGGAACTGGCGCATTCAGTTCGAACGGCTGGTCATCACGATCAAGCGTTGCCGCCATCCGATCGAGATCGCCGGGATGTATGATGCCGTGCGTCGTTTCCGTTCGCCCTTCCCAGGCGGTGAGATCTTCAGCCGTTTCGCTCATTGGTCCTGCGCCTCAGGCAATGCAATCGCCCCGAATTCCGAACGGATGGCGTCCGTGTGTTCGCCGAGCCCGGGCACCGCACCCGGCAGCACCTCGCAACGGTCGAAGCGGACCGCGGGCGACGGCATCTCCACAGCACCGCCCGGCGTTTCGACCGGCACCCGCGTCAGCTGCGGGTGGGACGACAGGCCATCGACCCCGTTGATGAACCCGAAGGCGATCTTCGCCGCATTCAGCCGGTCGGTCACCTGACCGGTCGGAAGTCCGGCAAATACCCCGCCGATCCTTTCTCGGAGGGCATCCCTGTTGGCGACACGCGCCTCGTTCGAACAGAACCGGGCGTCCGCCGCCATGTCCGGCTCGCCCAGCACATCAGCACAGAACCGTACCCATTCGCGCTCGTTCTGAATGGCGATGACGACCTCGTCGCCGTCCGCACTGGCGAAGGCCTCGTAGGGCGCAATCGACGGATGCGCGAGCCCGACGCGTCCCGGCGCGCGACCGCCATAGTCGTGATGAAGGAGCGGAACCGTCATCCAGTCCGCCATGGCATCGAACAGGGACACGCCGACATGGCGCCCCTGCCCCGTCCGCTCGCGCTCGAACAGCGCCTGCAGAATGCCGCTATAGGCATAGAGTCCCGCGGCAATGTCGGCGAGCGAGACGCCGACCCGGCCCGGCGCTTCCGGAGATCCGGTGATGGCGGCGAGCCCCGACTCCGCCTGGATCAGCATGTCGTAGGCCTTCATGTCGCGGTACGCGCCATCGTCGCCGTAGCCGGTCACGCTGCAGGTCACGAGGCGCGGGTCCTCAGCCCGCAGGCCGTCGAGGTTGAGCCCGGCACGGGTGAGCGCGCCCGGTGCCAGATTCTCGATGAAGACATCGGCAGCGCTGATCATCCGGCGCAGGAGTTCGAGATCTTCGGGGACCTTGATGTCGAGCTCAACAGACTCTTTCCCCCGGTTGAGCCAGGCGAAATAGCTGCTCTCGCCGGCGGCAACGCTGTCGTAATTGCGGGCAAAATCGCCGCCGGGGCGCTCCACCTTGATGACCCGGGCGCCCGCCTCGGCGAGGCGCGAGGCAGCAAAGGGCGCGGCCACCGCCTGGTCCATGGAGATCACGAGCAGGCCGCTCAGGGACGCCTGTGCTTCGGGCGACGAGGCCCTCATCCGTATGACCGCGGCAGGCCGAGCACATGCTCGGAGATGTAGGACAGGATGAGATTGGTCGAGATCGGCGCGACCTGATAAAGCCGGGTTTCGCGGAACTTGCGCTCGACATCATACTCTTCGGCAAAGCCGAAGCCGCCATGTGTCTGGAGGCACATTTCCGCCGCCGCCCACGACGCCTCCGCGGCAAGATATTTCGCCATATTGGCCTCAGGCCCGATGGATGCCCCGGCGTCGAACCGGGCCGCCGCCTTCTTGACCATGAGGTCGGCGGCTTCGGTCGCGGCGTAGGCCTTCGCGATCGGGAACTGGACCCCCTGATTGCGGCCGATCGGGCCGCCGAAAACCTCGCGGGTTCCGGCATAGGCCACGGCCTTGTCGATAAACCAGCGGGCATCGCCGATGCATTCGGCGGCGATCAGTACCCGCTCAGCGTTCATGCCGCTCAGGATGTAGCGGAAGCCCTTGTTCTCCTCGCCGATCAGGTTTTCTGCGGGTACGCGCAGATTGTCGAAGAACACTTCGGTCGAGTTGTGATTGATCATGGCGCGCAGGGGCCGGATGGTGAGGCCGTTGCCGAGCGCCTCGCGCATGTCTACGAGAAAGACCGACAGCCCCTCGCCCTTTTTCTCGACCTTGTCCTTCGGTGTCGTGCGGGCGAGCAGCAGCATAAGATCGGAATGCTCGGCGCGGGACGTCCAGACCTTCTGGCCGTTGACGACGTAATGATCGCCATCGCGCACGGCGGTGGTGCGCAGCGAGAGGGTGTCCGTACCGCTGGTGGGCTCGGTCACGCCGAAGGCCTGCAGCCGCAGTTCACCCGATGCGATCTGCGGCAGCCACTGCTGCTTCTGTTCGTCGCTGCCGTGGCGCAGGATCGAACCCATGATGTACATCTGGGCATGACACGCCGCGGCGTTGCCGCCGGACTTGTGAATCTCCTCGAGGATCGCCGCCGCGTGGGACAGACCGAGACCGCTGCCGCCATATTCTTCAGGGATCAGCGCGGCGAGATATCCGGCGTCGGTCAGCGCCTGCACGAACTCGGTCGGATAGGCCCGCGCGGCGTCCTTTTCGCGCCAGTATTCGCCGGAGAACCCGGCGCAGAGCGCCTGCACACCCTCCCGGATTGCGCGGATCTCCTCCGTCTCCTCCTCCGGTCCTGTGCCGGGACTGGCCTCGTTCATCACGCGCTCCTTGTGTGGAATGCATATCGTCTCCTGCGACCATATACACCCCCGCTTCGACATCGACAAAACCTTGCCTGTGCAGTAACGATTCACCACGGACAGATCGACCGACGCTGCGGGTTCCTTCGCAATTCTTCAAGATCCGGACAGAACCATGCCGATGATTACGAACAGCTCTCCGATCGCCTTTTCCGATCCGCTTCCCGAAACGGCCGACGTGGTCATTGTCGGTGGCGGGATCGCCGGCATCGCGACGGCCTATTTCCTCGCCAAGAAGGGTGTATCGGCAGTTGTCTGCGAAAAGGGCCGGGTTGCAGGCGAGCAGTCGAGCCGCAACTGGGGCTGGGTCCGCCAGCAGGGCCGGGACTGGCGCGAACTGCCGGTCATGATGGAAGCCAACCGGATCTGGCAGGGATTGGCGCAAGAAACCGGCGAGAAGGACCTGACGTTCAGGAAGACCGGATGTTTCTATCTGATCGAAAGTGCCGCAGCCGCGGAGAAGTACGACGAGTGGTACGCCACCGCCAAAGAGTACCAGCTCGACACGCGCATGCTGTCAAAGGACGAACTCAAGTCCCGACTGCCTGCGCTTGAAGGCGAGTATGCCGGCGCCATGGTCACAGAGAGCGACGGCAGCGCGGAACCGTTTGTCGCCGTACCCGCGCTGGCCCGTGCCGCGCAGGCACTCGGCGCTGCGATCGCGGAGGACTGCGCGGTCCGCACCCTCGACGTCGAGGCCGGCCGCGTGACCGGCGTCATCACCGAGAAGGGGCGGATCAGGACCAGCCAGGTTGTGCTCGCTGCAGGCGCATGGTCGACCCATTTCGCCGCCAACATGGGCGTGAACCTGCCGCAGCTTGCGGTGCGCTCGACGGTCGCCCGCACCGAAGCGGCACCGGAGCTTTTCGCCGGCAATGTGGCCGGGCCCGGCCTGTGCATCCGCCGGCGCGCGGACGGCGGTTATTCGGTCGCGACGGGAGATCTGGTCGAGCACTATCTTTCGCCGGGATCGTTCAAGTATTTCGCCAAGTTCCTGAAGCTGCTGTCGGCGTCTGCCCGGGACGTGCGCCTGCGGCCGGGTGCGCCGAAACACTATCCCGGCGCCTGGGGCACACCGCGGCGCTGGACCGCCGACGAGCAAAGCCCGTTCGAGCGCATGCGCGTGGTCAATCCGGAGCCCTCGCCCACGGTCGTCAACCGGATCAAGACCCGGCTGCCGAAGACCTATCCCGGCCTCAAGGACACCAAACTCGCCGAGGCCTGGGCCGGCATGATCGACGTGACGCCCGACGCGGTGCCGACACTCGGCGAAGAGGAACAGCTCGGCGGGCTCTATTACGCCACCGGTCTCAGCGGCCACGGCTTCGGCATCGGTCCCGCCATCGGCCGGATCATGGCCGATCTCTTGACCGGGCGCGATCCCGGCCACGACGTCTCGGGCTTCCGGCCGGGCCGCTTTTTCGACGGCAGCCCGATCGTGCCTGGTCCTTACTGACACTTCGATCTGTGCGGTAAAGCCATGATCCTCTATCGCCCGACCGGCGCGGCCGAACTTGCCCTTGTCGAACAGAGCGGCTGGACCGCCTGGCCGCCGCGGTTGCCCGACCAGCCGATCTTCTATCCGGTTCTGACCTTCGACTATGCCGAGAAGATTGCCCGGGACTGGAATTCAGTTCGTCCAGCTCCGGACAACCTGGGCTTCGTCACGCGCTTCGAAATCGATGAGGCGACAGCGTCAGCCTACCTGGTGCAGGAGGCCGGAAGCCGGGACCACAAGGAACTCTGGGTTCCGGCGGAAGAGCTAGAGAAATTCAACGCAGGAATCGTCGGACTGATCGAAGTGGTTGCCCAGTACCGTGACGGCAAGAGGTTGGATCAAGATTCATAGGCGGATAAACGACCGCGACACGGTCCCGATGACTCATTCAACTCACGATCAAACGACAGAGTATCTGTCGATCACCCAGAGCCATGTGCCGTCGGCCTGGCAGCGGGCGACCTCGGCCGTGACGGCGCCGTCGGGCAGTCGCGTCGACGTGAGCGCCAGGTCGCCGCTGACGACCGCAGGGCTCTGCGTGCCCGCGGCAAACTTCTTGCCTGACGCTGCGAATGCCTCGAACAGGGCCCTGATCGCCTCTCTCCCTTTGACCAATTGCCCTTCGCCGTCATCGAGAACAGCGTCCGGCTCGTACAGGGCCACCATCCCGTCGACGTCTCCGGCCCACTGCCGTTCGATCAGCAAACGCTCCAGATCCTGAGGGTCGCGCGGCAATTCGCGGCTTGGGTCGGTGACCATTGCAACACTCCCTGGATGGCGACGTCCGATCTCTTCCCTGCCCGCCGCGTATTCGAGTCAGGTGAAAAAACCGGGCATGGCGCAGCAGTAGCGGTCAAGTTTCGGCTCGAAGCCATCGGCCATGAAGAGCATCATGAACCCGTCGTCGAAGTGGAAGCCGCGGCCGAGCAGATAGTCGATGGCGGTACGGTGGACCATGGGCACCATGACGTAGAAACAGTCGTGGCCGGCGGCAGCCGTTGCCGTTTCGGCATGAGCCAGAATGGCTGGAAAGTCTGAAGGGTTGAGCGCGGCGTAGGGTCCGCCCCAGTTCGAGATGTATCCGTAGCCGACCGGTTCGCCGTTGCGTCTGAAAAGAAAGCCGGTCCGGTCCGTCAGCATCCAGCGGTGGTCCTCCGTCCGCCGATAACCGAGAATGGCCTGATCGATCCGGTCAAGGATGGCGAGCGTCTCGGGAGCGTCCGCCATCTCTTCGGCCACAAGATCGGTTTCCAACTCGACGGCTTCGGGCTTTTTCTCGAAGTCGACAATCGGGCACAGGGGGTAGACGCCCGACTTGAGATAGCGCGCCATGGCCTGAGCCCGCGTCGTGGCGATGATCGTCCTGCGGTCGGCCTCGACAGTATCGAAGGCGCGCGCAATCAGCTCGCGGCCGATGCCCGCCGACTGCCGGCCGGGCAGGATGAAAAACTCGGTGAGCTGGCACATGCCGTCACGCAGGATCGACCGGGCATAACCCAGGATCTCGCCGTCTTCTTCCGCCAGCCAGCTCTGGCACTTGGTGGCGTCCACGTGCTCGAAGATCGAACGGCGATCCTCTTTCCAAGCCCGCGCCCATGCCGCCTCATCGGTCAGATCCACATAGGGCTCCCCTCCGGCCTCGACCAGAAGTGAATTCAGTGTCGCCGCAAAGACCCGCGCGACCGCTTCCTGCTCGTCTGCGCCGAAAGAACGAAATTCGACTGCCATGTTTTTCAACCGTCGCTGCACCCAAGACGGCGCAGACTAGCAGAGCGGGCGGACCCTTCAAGCCGGGTGCGTTTGCGGGCGGGTGTGGCGTCAGGTCTCCGCCTGCTGCCTGAACCGTTCAACCGGCAATCCGCCGATGCCCCAGTCCTCCATGGCCACCTCGTCAATGACAACGAATGTCGTTGCCGGGTTCTTGTCGAGAACGTCGACGAGCAGATCTGTGACGCCCTCGATCAGGCGCGCCTTCTGGTCATCGGTGACGCCCTCGCGCGTGATCTTTATGTTCACGTAAGGCATTGCATTTTCTCAATTTTCTGATTTTCCCGTGCCTCAGGCGTCCGGTGCGGCTTCGAGGTCGAAATGGAAGACCTTGGCGATGATCTGCCAGCGGCCGTCGACATTGATGAAGGTCAGCAGGTCGGTGAAGTATTTCGGACCGATCGCACAGTTGGCCCTGACGAATGCGGTTACCGGGCCGGCAAACTCGATCGAAACGATACGGTCCCTGCGCGTCTCGTTCTGACTCGCGGGTGATATGCGTTTGTCGACGACAGCGAAGTACTCTTCCATCGACAGATGCAGGAGTTCTCCCTCTGTCGCGCAGGAATAGGTGGCGTCCTGATGAAAAACTCCCGACAGGATTGACGAGTCGGCCTCGTAGAGACCGTCGAAATAGCGCATGACGGCGTCGGTGACGCCGGTGAAATCCGGGTTCATCTGGTTCTCCTCTGTTTTCCGGATTGCGTTCCGCCAGGCTCGTGCACGTGTATTGCATGAGCCCGACGAGACGCGCCTGTGGACTTCAGTTTATCAGACCCTCGGCCTGCATGGCGTCACGCGCCGCCGGGCGCTGCGCAACACGACCGACGTGGGCCGCGACATTCGGCCAGCGCGCGAGATCAATACCGCACGGCTTCGCCCAACCGGCGATGACGAAGAGATAGGCATCTGCAACAGTGAACGTCTCACCTCCCAGAAACGCTCGCCCGTCGGACAGCATTGCCTCGATCGGCTCGAACCTGGAGGCCAACCGGGCCTCGGCCTCCTCGCGCTCGGTGCCTTTCGGCGGCGAAGCCGCGAAGAACGGACCGAACGCCTTGTGCAGTTCGGACGACAGGTAGTTGAGGGTCTCCTGCATGCGCGTGCGTTCCAGAGTGCCGTTCGCGGGCGCGAGACCGGCCTCAGGATTGTTGTCGGCGACGTATTGCAGTACTGCCGCGCCCTCCGTTACGACCTCGCCGTCGTCAAGACGCAGGGCGGGGACATATCCCTTGGGGTTGACGGCAAGAAAGTCGGTTCCGTCGCCGGTCGTCTTCGATTGCTTGTCGACCTGGTCGAGTTCAAACGGTGCTCCGGCTTCGCGCAAGGCTATGTGGGTGGCAAGCGAGCAGGCGCCTGGAATGTAGTAGAGTTTCATGTTCGGTTTCCTTCTGGTGACATGCGTTGATCGCAGTGAGGGAAACCTATGAACCCTGGTTACTTTTTTAAACCATATATCCTTTGGTTAGTGTATTATGTGGTTTCCTGAAGGTAACCCGGGTTGTCGCAATGCCTCTGAAAGTGCGAAAAAACAGGACACCGGCGCCACCGCCGGACTGCCCCCTCACGGAATGCCTGGCCGTCATCGGCGGTGCCTGGACGCCGAACATCATCTGGTATCTGCGGTCGGGACCGCGCCGGTTCAGCGAACTGAAGATCGACATTCCCGGCGTGTCGGCCAAGGTTCTGACCACGCGCCTGCGCGAGCTGGAGTCGAGCGGGGTCGTCAGCCGGGAGGTCAAACCCACTTCCCCGCCATCCGTCGAATACGCACTGACCGATCTGGGCCTTGAACTGATGCCCGCCATCGATGCCATTGTCGAAGTCGGCCACAAGATCAAGGAGCGGACGGAGCGCTGAACGGAGCCGGGAAGACCGGGCGCCTTGCTGACACGCTGCTGTCAGAAGACGGATGATATAGGCTCAAACTTCACAGAATGAACAGGTGGCCTTACCGCCATGACCGATACCAATGCAGAGATCATTGTCGTTCCGTTCACCGGCGAACGCTGGGCCGATTTCGAGACCATCATGGGTCCGAACGGCGGCTATGGCGGATGCTGGTGCATGCTGTGGCGGCAGAGCAAGGCCGAATACGACGCCAATGCCGGCGGCGGCAACCGTGACGCCATGAAGGAGCTGGCCGCCGGCGACCGCCCGCCCGGCCTGCTTGCGTATGCGGGCGATGAGCCGGTCGGATGGCTCTCCGTTGCGCCCCGTGCGGACTTCCCCAGGCTGGAGAATTCCAGGGTGCTGCAGCCGGTCGACGATGCAGATGTCTGGTCCGTGTCCTGTTTCCTGATCGCCAAAGGCTTTCGGCGCAAGGGCGTCGCGCTGCGCCTGCTCGAGGCGGCCTGCGACTTCGTCGCCGATCAAGGCGGGACCGTCATCGAGGGCTATCCGATCGCGCCAAAGAAAACCTCCTATTCCGCGGCCTATGCCTGGACAGGCTTCGCCACTGTCTTCGAACGCGCCGGCTTCACGGAAGTCTTGCGGCGATCGGCAACGCGGCCGATCATGCGCAAGACGCTCGGGGAGGCCTGACATCAGCAACGGGAAATCAGACGCTGTCCTCATCGCCATAGACTGGGGGACGACCAACCGGCGTGGCTATCTGCTGGACCGCAATGGCGCAATCCTTGACACGCGGGAGGACGATATCGGCCTCCTGAACGTCCCGGACAGGCGTTTCCGGGATACTTTCGACGACATGACCGGCGCCTGGATCGAGGCGCACGGATCCCTGCCTGCGCTGTTGTCCGGCATGGTGGGTGCGGCAAAGGGCTGGGTCGAGGCGCCGTACTGTTCCTTACCCGCCGGCGCGGACCAGCTGGCCGGTGCCCTCGTTCGCGTCGATCCGGATGCTCCGGTCTGGATCGTTCCCGGCGTCACGACGCTGGACTCACAGGGCGTGCCGGACGTCATTCGCGGCGAGGAGATCCAGGCCGTCGCTGCGGCCGGAGAGACCGACCGGGCGCTGGTCGTCCTGCCGGGCACCCACAGCAAGTGGGTCGACATGCAGGACGGGCAGATCATGGCCTTCACCACCTACATGACCGGAGACCTGCACGCCGCGATCCTCGGCCACACCGTGATCGCCCAGATCAGCGAGCCGGACGGCACGGGCGACCGCGAGGCGTTCCTGAACGGAGTCGAAACCGGTTTCTCCCAGCATGGCGACCTGACGCATATCCTGTTCGGCGGACGGACGCGGGTCCTGTTCGGCGATCTCGCGGCGGGCGCCGTGCCGGACTATGTCTCGGGCCTTTTGATCGGCGCGGAGATTGCCAGCGCGTTTTCCGCCCTCGAGGGAGACGTGCCGGTGATCACCCTGGTCGGCAGCGACCGCCTCTGCGTTGCCTACAGGATCGCACTTGAATCCCGCGGGGCGACCGTCATCGATATTGCACCGGACGCCATTGGCAGGGCCTATGCGGACCTTGCCGCCCGTGCCGGACTTCTGGAGGCAAAACAATGAACAATGCAGACCGGCTCAAGTCGGCACTTTCGGAGAAACTCCCGCTTGTGGCCATTCTCCGCGGCCTCGACCCAGCCGACGCCAGGGCCGTCTTCGGCGCGCTTTACGATGCCGGTTTCGTCGCCGTGGAGGTGCCGCTCAACAGCCCGGAACCGCTGAAAAGCATCGAAATTGCCGCCAAGGCCTTCGGAGAGGAAATGCTCGTCGGGGCCGGCACCGTGCTGGCGCCTGACGACGTGGCAGAGATCCGGGATGCCGGCGGTACCTTCATCGTGAGCCCGAACATGGATACCGACGTGATCGCCGCGACGAAGTCGGCCGGGCTTGCCAGCATGCCCGGGATCTCGACGCCGACGGAGGCCTTCGCGGCACTCAAGGCCGGGGCGGACATGCTGAAGGCGTTTCCCGCCGAAGGCCTGCCGCCGGAAATCATCAAAGCCTGGCGCGCGGTTCTGCCGACCGACACCTGGCTGCTTCCGGTCGGCGGTATCACGCCCGAGAGAATGGCGCCCTATCTGGCCGCCGGCGCGGACGGCTTCGGCCTCGGATCGGCAATCTTCAAACCCGACTGGTCCGCGGCGGAGATCGGCGAGAAAGCACGCGCGTTCGTATCGGCCTATCGCTCGCTTACAGGCTAAGGTTCCGCCGCTGCCTCAGTTCATCAGGAACTTGTATTTCACCACCCGGTCGTTACCGGAATCGGAGATCCACAGGGTGTCGCCCTGGACCTCGACGCCCTCGGGTGTCGTGAACTTGTTTGGACCTTTCTCCGGCTTGCCGGTCCCCAGAACCAGTAGCAGCTTGCCGTCACCTGAGATGAACTTGACCTGGTGGCTGTTCTTGTCGGCGGCGATGACCGTGCCATCGGCAAGCACGTCCTGGTAGCGCACGCCATTGAAGTTGTAGGGCGCGCCCTTCCATTCCTGCTTGATCTCGAGATCCGGCGACAACAGCAGCATTCGGTCATTGCCGGCATCGGCGAGCCAGATGTCTCCACCGGGGGCCAGCTCAACGTCGTGGGGCGAGCGCAAGCCGGTCAGCTCCTTCACGACCTTGCCGTTCTCATAGGCCACGAGGTTGCCGGACCAGGCGCCCGCGACATAGATCCGGCCGTTGCCGTGGACGAGGACACCTTCGGGGCCGCGAATACGGTCGGCCAGTTCGCCGACGAGTTTCGCGTTCGTGCCGTCCATCTCGTAGATGGTGACGCGGCCGTTGTGCGTGTCGGCGACGTAAGCGCGTCCTTCAGCGTCAAAGTCCACGTCGTGCGTGCCGGACTGATGGTCAGCCCCGAAAGACGCCACAAGCTCAAGCGAGTCTGGGTCGAGGATCGCAACGCGATTGTTGCCCACGTCGGAGACGAACAGGTATTTGCCGTCCGGGGAGAGCTTGAGGTCGTGAGGGTTCTCCAGGTCGACCGTGCTGGCGCCAACAAACTCAACCGCCGGCTGAGCCGCAACGGGCATCGCCAGAGCCACGATTGCTGCCAATACCATCCCAAGACGAATGATCATGTTCTTCCTCCCCTGTCTGGCAGCGTCAGACCGCTACCGCCGTTTCTCCCGCTCTATCTTGCGGCGGACCTGAATGCATTCGCGCCGAAATCCTCTCGCACTGCGTGACAGACGCCTGGCCGTAATGGCTTCGCGCCGTGCCTGACGCTGGAACCGGCTGCAGCGCGTTTCGTTTCCCTGCCGCCGGCCGGCGGTGCAGAAACGCGTGAACTGTCGGCGGCTTGCATTGGCGCGGAACTGCGCCTGCCGGGACCGCACATCCAGGTTTTGTGCCTGCACGCAATTACGGCTCGCCTGGCTCGTGAGCCGGCCGAGGACCGAATCCAGATCCTGCGCGCGCACGTCATTCGCGGCCGGTGCGAGCGCCAGCAGGGCCACGAGCGGCATCAGCAGCTTCAGCATCCTCATCATATGTGCACCGGCGGAAGCAAAAGAAACCGACGCTAAAACTCTAACCAACCGGTTATCGGTCAATTTACGCCTCGATGGCATAATAATCGTGTGATTGCGGCGGCTTGAGGTCGCCGCCCCGATCGGGTTCAGGAGCACCAATCCTGTCATGAACCGTTTCGAGCAATATCTGAACGGCATCTATCGGCCGAATCCGCAGCCCTAGAAACGCAGGGTGCTGTTCTGGCTTGCGCTCGCAATTCTGATCGCCACGATAGCTGCCGGCTACGCGCAGCATGAATACGACTATGCCAATAACGGCATCTGGTTCCTGTTCGCCGTCAGCGGCACGTTCGGGCTTGCCGGCGTTCTGGTTTCCCTGTTCGGCAGCGACTTCTGGGTGGCCATGCTGCTGGGACGGCCATAGGCCCGCAACATCAGCCGTACAGCCCAGTCAGCGGATCCGATATTGAGACCACTGCTGCAACCAACCTCTTCATTCATTTATTCGAATATTTACATTGAAAGCCCTTACCATCTCTGTCACGCTCTTATTGCTCCGCGTCTGGCTGAAGACAAACCGTTCAGGTTGATCCGCCGGACGCCCCTTCAGGGAAAGGGAACACAGGGATGGAAACCACCTACAAACGTATTGCATTCCGCATGGCCGCCATAGGCGCCATCGGGACCGGTCTGGCGTTGGCCGGACACTCGACACCGGCAGCAGCCGATGACGAACCATTCGCCAACTTCCGGGCATTGAAACTCGCGGTCGCCGTGCAGGCGGCACAGGGCGCGCTCGAAGACTGCCGGAAACGCGGTTTCCAGGTCGCCGTGTCTGTAACGGACCGCTTCGGCGTTCTTCAGACGACCCTGCGCGACCGCCTGGCCGGTCCGCATACACCGGATACAGCCTTTCGCAAGGCCTGGACGGCCGTCAGCTTCCGCACGAACACGCTGGAGCTTTCCAGGCTCACAGAATCCGGTGAAGCCTGGGCGATCCGCAATGTCAGCAATGCCCTGCCGCTCGGTGGCGGCGTACAGATCCTGGCCGGTGACGGCGACATGGTGGGTGCGATTGGCGTCTCGGGTGCACCTTCAGGATCCGAGGACGAAGCCTGCGCCAAGGCCGGGATTGCGGCTATCGAGGACCAGATCGCTTTCTAGAGGGCACAGTGTGGCTCACAATCCCCCGGGATGCCTGGACAACCAGCCTCGGTGCCTGGATTTGAGCGCCAAAACCGCCCCGGGCGACGGAAGGATCAGGTCCATGCCGCCATCGTATGGAGCGAAGACCGCACCATCGTCCGGCGACACCCAGATTACGGCGCGAAGCTCATCATCGGCGATACGTCTGATCACACTGTCAAACGCACCGGCCTTCCAGACGGTTTGCGTCGCGAAGGCCATCCAGTCGACATCGAAATCTTCGGTGTCTTCATATTCGCGCCACAGGAATGACTGCGTGAGTTGATGGGAACCGAGCGTCACCGTGTCGACCCTCACCGCACCGCTCTCATCCCAGATGCTCTGGACCAGCCAGCAAACGCCGCCTTCGCCGAGAACTTCGGTGGCGACCGTATTCGCCCGCATCAGAAGTTCAGCGTATTCGCCTTCCGTCCCGGCATAACGTTTCGATTCCGGCAGCGAATGAAACCGCAGCCAGCGGTCATGCAAAGCGTTCCTCAGCATGTGTCCGGCCGGCGCTATACCGGCGAATTGCCCGTTCCAGAACTCGCGAAACTCATTTGGCATCGATTGATCCATCGCAATTCGCGCAACACCGGCCGCATGTAGCCTCATTCCTAAGCGATCTTATCACTGAGGTCGCGGCTGGGAGAATCAGAGGCAGGGGACGTCGCGCATGCTGGGATCTGTTCGCGGAGCGATCGGATTGGTCGGCGGTACGTTGCGCGACCTCGCCCCGATCGTCCTCATTATCGCGTTTTTCCAGTTCGCCGTCCTGAGCCGGCCGATCACTAATATCGGTGACATCGCAATCGGCTTCCTGTTCGTCATGCTCGGCCTGGCGATCTTCATCCGCGGCCTGGAGATGGCTCTGTTCCCGCTGGGCGAGGCCCTCGCAAACGCGTTCGCCCGCAAGGGCTCGCTGTTCTGGCTGCTCACGTTTGCCTTCGGTCTCGGGTTCGGTACCACGGTCGCCGAGCCTGCGCTGATCGCGGTCAGCGACGAGGCCGCAACGGTCATGGCGACCGCGGGCGTCATCGAAGCCGGCGCCGAAAGCGAAGGCGTCTATGCCCAGGCGCTCCGCTATACGGTGGCCGTCTCGGTCGGCAGTTCCCTCGTGCTCGGCGTATTCCGGATTCTCAAGGGCTGGCCGATCCAGTGGTTCATCATCGCCGGTTACATCGCGGTGGTCGCCCTGACGATGATCGCACCCGAAGAGATTGTCGGTATCGCCTATGACAGCGGCGGGGTGACAACATCGACCATCACGGTGCCGCTCGTGACGGCACTCGGCGTCGGGCTCGCCAGCGTGATCAAGGGACGCAACCCGATGATCGACGGGTTCGGCCTCATCGCCTTCGCGAGCCTGATGCCGATCATCTTCGTGCTCATTTTCGGCGTGGTGATCAAGACATGACTCCTGCAATGATCGAGGACCTTGCCCGCACGGTGCTGTCGACCCTGTTCGACGTGGCGCCGATCGCGGCCATTCTGCTCGGGTTCCAGTTGGGCGTGCTGCGCCAGCGCATCCCGAACCTGGGCCAGGTGCTGATCGGCTCGGTCTATGTGGTGCTGGGACTGGCCTTTTTCCTGTTCGGGCTGGAACGTGCTCTTTTCCCGCTCGGCAAGATGATGGCCGGCATGCTCACAGACCCCGGTCTGATCGGCGTGGACCCCAGCGCCGGCGTGGCCTGGCAGGATTATTACTGGGCCTACATCTTCGCGTTCGCCATCGGGTTCGCGACGACCATCGCCGAACCCTAGCTGATCGCGGTTGCCATCAAGGCCCGCGAGGTCTCCGGCGGCGCGGTCGGCGCATGGGGACTGCGCATCGCGGTTGCCCTTGGCGTTGCGGCCAGCCTCGCCATCGGCGCGCTCCGGATCGTGACCGGCACGCCGCTCTATATCTATATGGTCGTCGGTTACATCATCGTCGTGATCCAGACCATGTTCGCGCCGCGCATGATCGTGCCCCTCGCCTACGATTCCGGCGGGGTGACGACGTCGACCGTGACCGTCCCCCTCGTTACGGCGCTCGGCCTCGGCCTCGCCACCACCGTTCCCGGCCGCAGCGCCCTTCTCGACGGCTTCGGGCTGATCGCGCTGGCAAGCCTTTTCCCCATGATCACCGTCATGGGATACGCGCAGATCAGCGACTGGCGGGCGCGGCGCACGAAGCAGACGACCCCTGACATGACACCAGCTAGCGGAGGATCCGCACCATGAAGTTCAAGTTGATCGTGGTGATGGCCGAAGACGACCTTACGGACAAGGCAATCGACACCGCCCGCGCACACGGCGCGACCGGATGCACGGTGATTACCAGCGCGCGCGGCGAAGGCCTGACGCCAAACCAGACGTTCCTGGGCCTGACGGTTGCCGGACAGCGAGACATGATCCTGTTTCTGGTCGAGGAGCACCACAGCCGGCAGATCCTTGAAGCCATCGCCAAAGCCTGCGGCTTCGATGCCAAGCCCGGCACAGGGGTCGCATTTCAGGTGGATATCGAAGATGCGATCGGTCTCAGGAACCAGATCGCCAGCATCCAGAAGGACATCAGTGAGGAGGATCTGTAATGGAAAGCACGATGGTCAGGGTTGCGGATGTCATGCAGACCTCGCTGCACATGGTCAGCGGACTGGCGAGCGTGAAAGACGCGATCGAGGTGATGCACGAGCACAGCGTCAGTTCGCTGGTGATCGAGCGGCGCGACGAACACGACGAATACGGCGTCGTCACCGTGCATGACATCGCCGCCAAAGTGGTTGCCGTGAACCGGTCGAC
This sequence comes from Hyphomicrobiales bacterium, assembly GCA_965198845.1. GTDB lineage: Bacteria > Pseudomonadota > Alphaproteobacteria > Rhizobiales > JAJFHC01 > CBDAQD01. The sequence continues at coordinate 714,507 of CBDAQD010000002.1, read as the reverse complement.
GGAGCGGACCAGCGTCTACGAGATCATGACCAAGCCGGCGCTCACGATCAGTGGTGACATGAACATAAAATATGCCATCCGTCTGCTGTCGCGGTTCGAACTGACACGGGCCCTGGTGATCGGAAACGGCGGCCTCGCGGGTCTCGTGACCCTGCGCGACATGGTGATCAACTACAGGGATGACGGCGAGGCGGAGGCCTGAGGGGTCGACGCTCGCGGAATGTCCGGGTCAGGACGCCCCGTCAGCGAATTCTGCAACCACAGGAGCATGATACGATTCCGGGTTGCGGGCGATGTTGGCAAAGCCGAAGAGCTCGTCCCCGATCAGCTCGTTGTGGACCTCGAAGTGCCTGTAGCGGGCGAGCAGTGAGTGGGAAATGAGGATGTGATCGAGCATCAGTTTCTGACCGTGGTGAATGACCGAGAAACGCCGCGACTCCGGTACGGAGCGCTCCAGGAACACCAGTGACCGCCCGGCCAGATCACCGTTGCCGGTATCGTCCACGCCGGCGCTGATAATCCTGGCCGGGACCTCGCGTTCCGAAGCATTGAGGTCGCCGCAGATCACAATGAAGGCTTCGGGCTCGCGGTCGAAAATCCGGTCAATTAGCAGGCGCGCCTCAAGCGCCTGACCGCTGCGCTTCAGCATCGCCATGTAGTAGCCTTCGGCCCAGCCTGATGCGGATCGCCATGAAAACGGGCCGGTCTTCTGGCCCTGCACCGGGGCCGCCAGAGGCGCGCGCAAATGGAGATTGAGCACGTGGAGCGGACTGCCGTCCGGCAGGTCGACCACGCAGTAGAGCAGCGGGCGGTCCCAGGCGACAGGGGCGGTGCCGGACGGGGGCTGCGCGGTAATGGAGGTGTGGTCGACCGGCGGCACGAAATCATGCCAGATCTGCCTCCGGTCCCGAATCGGCCACCGGCTCAGCACGACCAGATTGTGCCGGTCCGAAATCTGTTGCGATTGCGGATCGACGCTGTTGACCCGGATGAACGCCTGATAGGGCGTGTCCTCGATCAGGCGGTCGAGGGCTGCAAGCCCGCGCTCGGCACCCTTCTGCGCCCGTTCTCCATTGGCTTCCTGGAGACAGAGCACATCGGCATTGATGCGCTCGAGCTGCGGGCGCAAGACGGTAATCCGATCCTCGAACGCCGCGCCTTCGTCATTGCCGCCACCCAGGTTTTCGAGATTGAAGGTTGCTATGCGCATGGTTGCTCCTCAGCCATCGACAACGAGGGTCGCCCATTGAGCGCGCTCGGGAATTGATCCAGGACAAGGAGGCCACGGCATGGCCGCACAGTTTTCCGTGAGACCGGCAACGCCGGGTGATGCACCCGCCGTCACGGCAATGCTGCAGGCGTCCTATCCGGTATTGATGGCGGCCGGATACGATGACGCCATGCTGGCACTCGCCCTGCCCCTGATGACGCGGGCGAACCCAACATTGCTGGAATCGGGCACGTTCTATGTGGCGGAAACAAGGGATGGCGCACTCGTCGGTTGCGGGGGCTGGACGTTCGAGCACCCCGGATCCGGAATGAAGGAACCTGGCCTGGCTCACATTCGCCATTTCGGCACTCATGCCGACTGGACCGGGCACGGTGTCGGCCGGGCAATCTTCGAACGCTGCCTGAGCGATGCGAGATCCTCAGGCGCGACAAAGTTTCAATGCTACTCCAGCCTCAATGCGGAAGGTTTCTACGCGGTAATGGGGTTCAAGGCAGTTCGGCGGGAGACCGTACGCATGTCGGACGACCTGATGCTGCCCGTCATTCACATGGAATGCCCTATCCCCGACGACGCCGGCTGACCCTTCGCGGAGGCTTGTATAGACTGGGCCCATGAAAGCCGCCAACACCAAACCCGGCGCCAGGTTGCGCATCGTGCTGGACCCCCATGTCGTCATAGGGCCGGGCAAGGCCGACCTGCTTCAGGGCATTGAAGAGACCGGCTCGATCGCGGCGGCCGGCCGGCAGCTCGGCATGAGCTACAAGAAGGCCTGGAGACTGGTCGACGGGATGAATACGGACTTCCGCCCGGGTCTCGTCGCAACCTCCAAAGGCGGCAAAACGCACGGTGGCGCGAAACTGACCGACCTCGGCAGGGAAGTTCTGTCACTCTACAGAACAATGGAAGACAGGGCCGCGGATGCCATCGAGGACGACCTGCACGCCTTGAGACGGCTGTTGCGGCATGACGTCACGTAGCGGGCCACCTGTTGCAGCGGTGCGGGAGCTTGGTTATGGTTTCCCGATATAGCCGCGTGAACATATCGGAGATTCATCCGATGCTCCTCCCCATATTGCGCAGTTTTCTGCGATCAAGAGCGGTCGTTCTGGTCCTGTCCGCACTGCTGTTCAGCAGTCCGCAGGTCATGGCCGCCGGCCAGGTCCGCGTAGCGGTCGCCGCCAATTTCACCCAGGCGGCCAAGGAAATCGGTGCGGCGTTCGCCGAGAAAACCGGACACCAGGCGATTTTCAGTTTCGGGTCGACAGGGCAGCTCTTCACGCAGATCGGCCTTGACGCGCCGTTCGACGTCTTTCTCGCCGCCGACACGGCACGACCGCAAAAGGCCATCGAAGACGGGCTGGCGCTTGCGGAAAGCCGGTTCACCTATGCCAGAGGACGGCTCGTCCTGTTCAGTGCGGACAAGGGATTCGTCGACGGCGAGGCGACGCTCAAGCGGGACGAGTTTCACAAGATCGCAATGGCCAACCCGGTGACGGCGCCTTACGGCGCCGCCGCGATACAGGTTCTCAAGGCGCTCGGCGTCCACGACGCCCTGAAGAGCAAGGTCGTCCTCGGCAACAACATCGCCCAGACGTTCCAGTTCGTCGCCACCGGAAATGCGGAGCTCGGCTTTGTCGCATTCTCTCAGGTCAAGGATCGCGCAGACGGATCACGCTGGGTCGTCCCCGAACAGTACTACGAACCCATCGCTCAGGACGCCGTGCTGCTCAGGCGCGGTGCAGACAACGCCGCGGCGCGCGCATATATGGAGTTCCTGCGCGGAGCCGAGGCGCAGGCGATCAAGAAGAAATACGGCTATGACGGCGGCGACTGAGGGGCGGGATGCTGGACTTCGCTGAAATCTGGTCGCCCGTCCGGCTGACGATCGAGCTGGCCACAATCACGACGCTGCTTCTGCTCCTGATCGGGACGCCGATCGCATGGTGGCTGGCGCGCTCAAGCTTTCGCGGCAAGGAAATCATCGCTGCGATCGTTGCCATGCCGCTGGTGCTGCCACCAACGGTTCTCGGCTTCTATCTGCTGGTCGCCCTCGGCCCGGACGGTCCCGGAGGCTGGGTCGCCGGTCTGTTCGGCGGCCGGTCGCTCGCCTTTACTTTCGAAGGGCTGGTGATCGGATCCGTCATCTACTCCATGCCCTTCGTCGTGCAGCCGATCCGAAATGCCTTCGAGGCCTTCGGCGATCGCCCACTCGAGGTCGCGGCAACACTGCGCGCCTCACCCTGGGACTCGTTCTGGAGCGTGGCGGTGCCCCTTGCACGACCCGGCTTCATCACCGGCGCAGTGCTCGGTTTCGCCCACACGGTCGGCGAATTCGGCGTCATCCTCATGATCGGCGGCAACATTCCCGGGGAAACCAAGGTGCTCTCCATCGCCATCTACGACTTTGTCGAGACCCAGCAATGGACGCAGGCTCATGTCCTCGCCGGCGGCATGCTGCTCTTCGCCTTCACCGTAATCCTGTCGATGATGATGCTCGAAAAGCGGATGAGGAATTCCGGGTCGTGACCGACGCAATATCATCGATCGACGCCCGTTTCGCGGGGCAGGTCGGCAGCTTCGCCCTCGACATCGACTTCCGGGCGCCTTTGCAGGGTATCACCGCCCTGTTCGGGCCGTCAGGATGCGGCAAGACCACAATACTCCGGTGCATGGCAGGCCTAACAAGGCTGTCCGGCCAGCTCACCGTTGGCGGCGAGACTTGGCAGGACGAAAGCGGGAGCGTGTTCCGCAAGCCGCATCATCGTCCAATCGGATATGTGTTTCAGGAGGCCAGCCTGTTTCCGCATATGTCCGTACGCAAAAACCTGATGTATGGCGCCGACCGCACGACCGGCACGTCCGACGGCGGTCTTCTCAGCTTCGACAGCGTGGTCGACCTGCTCGGCATCGACCGTCTGCTCGACCGTTCCCCTTCCGGACTTTCCGGCGGCGAGCGACAGAAGATCGCGATCGGAAGGGCCCTGCTCTCGCAGCCGCGGCTGCTGCTCATGGACGAACCGTTGTCCGGCCTCGATCGCATGGCCAAGGACGACATCCTGCCCTCTCTCGAAACCCTGCACGAAACCCTGTCGATCCCCATTCTCTATGTCAGCCACGACATTGGCGAGGTCGCGCGTCTCGCCGACCGCATGGTCGTCATCGCCTCGGGTAAGCGGGTCGCGGACGGTCCCATGAGCGACATGCTGGAACGGCTTGATATCGGCCCGGCAACCGGCCGGTTCGAGGCCGGCGTCATCCTCACGGCGCAGGTGGCAGCGCACGATTCCAACTACCAGCTCACGCAGCTGGATCACGGCGGTCAGCAGATCACAATTCCAATTGCCGACGTCGGGATCGGCGAAGAGGTCCGCCTGCGCATCCGCGCCCGCGATGTCGCGCTGACCAAGCATCGGCCGGAAGGCATCAGCATCAGGAACATCCTTTCCGGCACAATCGCTGAAATTGCGGAAGAGCCGGAGACCGCGTTTGCCGAGACGCTGGTCGACATCGGTGGCGGCAAGCTGCGCGCCAGGATCACGCGGGCATCGCTCGCCGAACTCGGCCTGGAGCCGGGAATGCCGATTTTCGCACTGATCAAGAGTGTGTCCTTTGACGGCCGGTCCATCGGCCGTGCGCAACAGGCCGACAGGGACGGCCAAGGCAACACCCCAATGTGATTCGTGCGCGTCCCAGTGCTGAAATACCATTGATCCAGTTGAATATGCCTCAAGCCGCAGACGAGGAGGTATCTGGACATGTTTGACAGCACACTGACGGACGTCGCCAGCCGGCTGGTGACCTATTGCCGTGAAGGCAATGAACAGAAATGCCTCAATGAACTCTATTCGGCCGATGCCGTATCGGTTGAAGCCCTGCCCATGCCGGGCATGGACAGCCCGGAGAGCAAGGGCATCGATGCGATCAAGGGAAAACACGAATGGTGGAACAACGCGATGGAGGTTCATTCGGCAAACGTCGAAGGGCCGTATTTCCACGGCGCTGACCGCTTTGCCGTGATCTTCGAGATCGATGCGACCAACAAGGATACCGGCGACCGCAGCGAGATGAAGGAGGTCGGCATCTACACGGTGACCGGCGGCAAGGTCGTCCGCGAGGAGTTCTACTACACGATCTGACTTCGCGGCCCCCGGTCTGCTGCGGGAACGCGATCCAGACAAATTTCGACAGAGTGTTGCAGCACTGTTGCCATCGCTGATGTAACATCGGGACTGCAATGAGCTATGCCGAACACACGCCCTGGTCCGACCCCGGGCCCTTCAAAGACCGGTTGACCGTCCTGCCGATCGAACCGCTGGCGCTTGCGGACGCGCTGGAGAATTTCCTGATCCACCACGCCGCCGCGCGGTTCCTGAAATTCGGTGTGCCCGACTATGCTGAGACGGACCGCGGCCTGCGGACGATCCAGCGCCTGCTGGGTACCGCCTTCGAGCGCGACGACCGCCCGCTGACCGAGCAGCGTGCGCTGTCCGCCTATCTCTACGGAACCTGCCACGACTTCGTCCTGATCGCGGCGAGCGTGTTCCGGTCCAACAGGATCGATGCGCGGCTGCGGGTCGGTTTCGTCAATTATTTCCGGCCGGACCGCTGGGAAGATCACTGGCTTTGCGAGTACAAACACGAGGATGAATGGCGTCTGCTCGATGCGCAGCTCGGCCGGCGCGCCCGCGAGGGACACGGCATCACGTTCGATGTCACGGACGTACCGCGCGACCGCTTTCGCAGCGGACCCCAGCTGTGGCGCGAGATCCGATCAGGAACGATCGATGCGGAGACCTGCGGCCTGTTCTATGCCGGCATCAGCGGTGACTGGTTCCCGGCCTCGAACGTGCTCAAGGACGCGGCGGCGCTCGCCGGGATCGAAACTCTGCCCTGGGATTACTGGGGGCCGGGCCGTGATTGCAGCCGCCTGCAGGCCGTGCCGGAAGACGCCTATGCGCAGTTCGATGCCCTGGCCGATGCGATCGTCGACCCGCCGGCAACGCCCGAAGCCGCGCAGGCTGTCTTTGAGTCCTATCCCTGGGCGAGACCGGGCGAAACGGTCCTGAGCGTCCTCGCCAGCGGAGCGCAGGAACAGCGGCTCATTTGAGATCGTTCGGCGGCACGTCGAGGGCCGGGTTCTCGTCGAAGAAGCCGTCCGGCATCCAGTGGAAATTGGCATAGACCACGGGCTGAACCGGCCAGTCCTCCGGCCGCGGCAGATGGTGGAAGTTGAGCGTATACCAGGCGACCACATCCGTTTCGGTCAGGGGCCGGTCCGCCGCCGTCCAGGCAGGCAGCCCGTCTCCGCCTGCGCTCTGGTTCGGGAAATCGCCAGCGGGATAGAGTTCGTCCGGCGCATATTGCGTCGCCCAGAAATGCTTGAACATGAAGGCTGCCCGTTTCGCCACCGACGATTGCGGATCGAGCAAAGGCAGGGTATTGGCCGCCGGGACCAGCTTGTAGGCGGTCGGCTTGCCCAACCCGTTCTGCACCTTGGGATTGACGATCTTCCAGTAGCGCGCACGTGCCGAATCCATTTCGCGCTGGGCCTGCAATTCGCTCTCCAGTTCGCGGTCGATGATCCGAATTGCGTTGCCATGAGGATTCTCCGGCCCCACGGGTGCCGCTTCAAACTCGACCTCGCGGACGGAGTTAGCTCCGCCGTCGACGCACATGTCGAACCGGAAGCTGAAGACATGCTGATGGACATGGGACTCGATGCCCGGCGCGACGATGGCGCCATACTGTGACTCCTCGCCCGGTGCGATCCCGGTCGGGAACGGGATACCGGTCGCCTTGACCTCAACGCCGATCGTGCCGTCCTGATAGAAGTACCAGAAGAAGCCGTAGACGTAGTTGCCGATGGTCGAGAGCGCCGAGATGACCAGCCGGCGGGACCGCACGGCGCGCATCTTGCCGGTGCGCGCGTCCGTGTGCTTCCAGAGAAGGCCGAAGTCTTCCTCGTGCATGCAGACCGCGTTCTTTATCTCGTACGGGTCGCCGTGCCAGTCATGGGCACAGACGTCGAAATAATGGATATGGCCGAGGCAGTCGCAGCCGAGCTTGAGGGAGTCGAGCACGGGACCGATGCCGTATTCGCCGGTGTCGAACGCATTGCGCCGGAAATTGCCGCCGGTCGGATCGCCATAGGGCACGACCATCTCGGCCATGGACGCGCGGTGCATGATGGGCCTCAAGCGGCCCTTGTCCTCATAACCGATCTCGTGCAGCACCAGGCCTTCCCGCAGGTTGTAACCGACGCGGATGTGCCAGTTCTGCCACTTCACGCCATAACCGTCGACTTCGAAGCTGGGGCCCTCGGGCTGGGTGATCTCCAGTGGCTTGATGTCGGTGCGCAGGTTTTCGGTCGGGCGGATGGAGGCCGAGTCAGGCGGCAGTGGCACGACACCGAAATCGTCGATCCGGATGATCGTCCGAAGGCGCAGGTCAACGACGGGATGCAGGTTGGCGATCGGCCGGCCGTATGGGTTGTCGCCGGCGTCATTCGACACCCAGCAATGGCAATAGGCGATGCGCTCGCCCTGCTCCGCCTCGTCGCCGAAATTGCCCGCCGCCCAGGTCTCGATCAGGACCTTGTCCAGATCCGTGATGCCGCGCTTGGCGCAGGCCTCGACGAAGCGCGGGTCGGCCTTGACGATCTCGTCGCCTAGGACGAACTCGTCCGGGACGATGCGGGCCTGGGCACCTTCGACGTGTTCCCAACTCGCCAGTTCCCCGTCGTCCAGCCGGACGATGCCACGCATCGTGCGATTGCTCGACGGCTCGTAACTGCAGACATAGGCGCGCCGGGCAGGTATCTGTCCTTTGCGCGCTTCCGCGAGTTCGGCCTTGTCCGGCTCGTCGAGCGTGATGGTCTCGAACCAGGCCGTCTCGTCGAGACCGGACTGTGCACGGACAACCTCGACGGCGGTCCGGATTTCCGTACTTGTCAGGGGATCGAGAGGATGCATAGCGGCTTCTTTTGTCGTTTCAGGTGCTGCCGCCACTCAACCACGAAGCTTGCCCGAACGCTACGTCTGCGCGCCTCCCGAACGCACTTTTCCGGCGGATTCCAGCATGGCTATGATGAGAGCGTCGCGTTCCGCTGAGGACTCCGTGACATCCCGGCCATTCGCCTCGGCGGCAACGCCGTCCGCGAGCAATGCCGCGGTATCTGGTGTCAGCTCCGTCTGGCCAAGATCATCCCACCAGCGATGAAAACTGTCGCGATAGCGATTGCAGAATTCACCCATGCCACCGGGGCCGGCGCCCAGGTGGAACAGCATGTGCGGCCCCATAGCCGCCCAACGCAGGCCGGGTCCGGCCCAGACCGCCTTGTCGACGTCCTCGACCGACGCAACGCCGCTGGCGACCAGATGAATGGCCTCCCGCCACAGGGCAGCCTGCAGGCGGTTGGCGACATGGCCCGGGACCTCGCGCTCGACGCGGATGGTCACCTTGCCGACATCCGCGTAGAACGCTTCTGCCGCCTCGAGCACGCCGTCGGCGGTGCGCTCGTTCACGATCAGCTCGACCAGCGGGATCAGATGCGGTGGATTGAAGGGATGACCCAGCAGAAAACGCGACGGATCCTGCCAGCCTTCCTGCATCTCCCGCACCATCAGGCCGGACGCCGACGACGCCACGATTGCGTCAGGCGCCAGATGCGGCTCGATCGCGGCAAACAGGGTGTGCTTGATATCGATCCGTTCGGGAACATTCTCCTGCACGAACTGCGCGTCGCGAACCGCCTCGGCCGGATCGCTATGGAACCGCAGCCGCTCGGGGTCGCCGCGCCCGGCCAGCCCGAGGCGTTCGAGTGCTGGCCACGCGCGCGAAACATAGCCGCGTACGGACGCCTCTATTCCGTCACCCGGGTCATACACATCCACCGAGCGGCCGGCCGCCAGAAACAGTGCCGTCCAGCTTGCCCCGATTACGCCGGCCCCGAGGACGGCGGTTCGTTCGATCGTCTGCATCACAAAAGTCCCGGATTGATCGGCGACGCGGCGGTCATGCCGCCGTCGACCGTGTAGCATTGTCCTGTCGCGAACGAGGATTCATCGGACGCCAGCCAGACGGCCAGCCTTGCGACATCTTCCGGCGTCCCCAAGCGGCCGACGGGATGCCGCGCGACCGCATTGCGTCTGGCGGCATCGGGATCATCGGCCAGATCGAAGCCGGCTTCGGCCATGTCCGTCATGATCCAGCCCGGACAGATGGCATTGCACCGGACAGCGGGTCCGTGGTCCACCGCAATGGACCGCGTCAGGCCGTGCACAAAAGCCTTGGACGCGTTGTAAAGCGCCATGGACGGGTCCGCGACATTGCCCGAGATCGATCCGATATTGATGATCGACCCGCCGCCCGCCATGACCCGTATGAAGGCACGGCAGGCGAGGAAGACGCCTTTCGCGTTCACGCCCATGAGGCGATCCCAGTCCTCATCGGTGCTGTCGACCACGGTCTTCTCGATCTGGATGCCCGCGTTGTTGACCAGGATCGAGAGTGACCCGAAAGCGTCCGTGACGGCGGACTTCAACTTGTCCACTTGGGTACCGTCGGACATGTCTGCGGTGACCCACTGAACGTTCCGCGGCAGGCCGTCCGGCCGCTCACCGCGGCCGCAGGTCATCACATCAGCGCCTTCAGCGAGAAAGCCATCGACGATGGCGCGTCCGATGCCCTGACGCCCGCCGGTCACGAGGGCTTTCTTGCCGGCCAGCCGGGTCATCCGTGCGCGACCATCACGTGGCGGATGGCGCTGTAGGCATCGAGCGCGTAGACGGACATGTCACAGCCGGTGCCGGAGCCCTTCATCGCGGCCCAGGGCATCTCCGGCGTGCCGACGCCGTGAGTGTTGACCCAGGTGAAGCCATAGCGCAGGCGGCTGCTCACCGCCATCGCGCGGCCGACATCCTTCGTCCACACCGAAGACGCCAGGCCATAGCTGCTGGCATTGGCCCAGGCGAGTGCGTCCTCCGCGTCGCTGAAGCGCGAGATGGAGACAACCGGCCCGAACACTTCATCGCGGGCAATCTCGGCATCGTTGTCCACATTGGCGACGACGGTCGGCTGGTAGAAGAACCCGGCGCCCTCGCCTTGTGCCCCTCCGGTCAGGACCTCGGCGGACTCCCGCGCGCGGTCAACGAAGCCGGCAACACGGTCCCGCTGGGTCGCGGAAATGACCGGGCCCATCTCGACACCGTCTTCCTTCTGGGCACCCACCTTGATGGTCCCGACAGCGCTCGCCGTATCGGCGACAAGCTTATCGTAGATCCCGTCAGCGGCCATCACCCGGCACGGCTGAGCGCAGTCCTGCCCGGCATTGAAGTAGGACCCGCCCCTGATCGTCTCGACGACCGCATCCAGGTCGGCGTCATCGAAGACGATGACCGGCGCCTTGCCGCCGAGTTCCAGGTGGACGTGCCGGATCTTGTTGGACGCCGCCCGCATGGCCGCCATACCGGTTGCCGGCGATCCGGTAATGCTGATGCCTTCGACCTGCGGTGCATTGATCAACCGGTCGCCGATCGTCGGCCCGCGCCCGGAGATCACGTTGACCACGCCGTTGGGATAGATGCCGTTCATGATCTCGGCCAGGCGCAGCGTGGAGAGCGGGGTCATCTCGGACGGTTTCAGGACCACGGTGCAGCCTGCCGCCAGCGGCGCGGCGAGCTTCCATGCGGCCATCATGAGCGGATAGTTCCACGGTGCGATGGACGCAACGGGGCCGACCGGATCGCGCCGGATCATCGACGTGTGTCCCTCGACATATTCGCCCGCGGCAGACCCGGTCATGGTGCGGGCCGCGCCGGCCATGAAACGGAAGACGTCGATGGTGAGCGGCATCTCGTCATCGCGGGCACTCGCCAGCGGCTTGCCGCAATCAATGCTTTCCAGTTCGGACAGTTCATCCACATTGGCCTCGATCGCATCGGCCAGTGCGAGAAGATGACCGGCGCGCTCGGCCGGCGTTGTCCGTGACCATGTTTCGAATGCCTCGTCCGCGGCGCTCACGGCCGCATCCACCTGCGCATCGGATGCTTCGGCGACGCTTGCCACCTCGTCGCCGGTCGCCGGATCCAGAACGCCGAGCGCCTCGCCCTCTCCGGCAACCAGTTCGCCGCCGATCAACAGTTTCGTCTGCATGGTGGATTCCTCTCTAGAACTTCACTCTGTCGCCGCCCTTGAGGCCGAGACGTTCGCGCGCTTCAGAAGGCGTCGCGACACTCAGGCCCAGGTCCTCGATGATGCGCCGGATCTTGCGCACCTGATCGGCGTTTGACTTGGCAAGCTCGCCCTTGCCGATATAGAGGCTGTCTTCCAGCCCGACGCGCAGGTTTCCGCCGAGCATGGCGGCCTGCGTGGCAAAGGGCATCTGATGCCGGCCGGCCGCCAGCACCGACCACTCGTACTGATCGCCGAACAGCTTCTGCGCGATCGTGTGCATGTGCATGAGATTGTCCGGGTCCGCGCCGACGCCGCCGAGAATGCCGAAGACCATCTGGATGAAGAACGGCGGCTTGACCATGCCCTTATCGACGAACCAAGCCAGGTTATAGAGATGCCCGAGGTCGTAACACTCGAACTCGAAACGTGTGCCGTGGCCCTCGCCCAGCTCGCGCAGCACGTATTCAATGCTCTTGAAAGTGTTCGGGAAAATGAAATCCCGGGTCATCTCCAGGAAGGCCGGCTCCCAGTCGTGCTTCCAGTTGTCGTATTTCTCGAGCATCGGGAAGATGCCGAAATTCATCGACCCCATGTTGAGCGACGCCATCTCCGGGCTGGCCGTGGTTGCTGCCGCCAGCCGCTCGTCGATTGTCATGCCCAGACCGCCGCCAGTGGAGACATTCACGACCGCATCGCTCGCCTGTTTGATGACCGGCAGGAACTGCATGAAAGTTTCGGGACGCGGGTCGGGCTTGCCGGTCTCCGGGTCCCGCGCATGAAGATGGATGATGGCGGCCCCTGCTTCCGCCGCCTCGATGGCTGCGGTCGCGATCTCGGACGGCGTGATCGGCAGATGAGGCGACATGGTGGGTGTGTGGATGCCGCCCGTCGCTGCACAGGTGATGATGACCGGCTTGGACATTTTAGAGCCTCATTTGCTGAACCTGGGCCGTCAGGCCGCCGTCGATGACCCAGAGCTGGCCGGATGCATAGCGGGCCTCGTCTGACGCCAGCCAGTTGACGAGATTGGCGATGTCGTCCGGCGTGCCGTAGGTGCGGGTGGGATGGACGTCACGAATGGCGTTTTCGAGCGTTTCGATGTTGCCGGCGTCCTGGAAGAAGCTCTGCAACATGGGCGTGTCGACATAACCCGGACAGACTGCGTTGACGCGGATGCCTTCCGGGCCATGGTCGCAGGCCATGGCACGGGTGAGCGCATGCACGGCACCCTTGGTGGCGCAGTAGGCCGCCAGGCCCGGGTCGGCGATGAAGCCGTCATAGGACCCGAAATTGATAATGCTGGCACCGGCTGCCTTCCGCAGCAGCGGCAATGCGAATTTGGAGGTCAGGAACGTGCCGGTCACGTTGACCGCGAAGATCCGGTTCCAGTCCTCAAGCGACGTTTCCTCGATGGTCTTCTCGATCTCGACGCCGGCCGCATTAACGAGGATGTCGAGCTTGTCCCAGCGCCCGGCAAGATCCGCGAACACGCCTGAAACCGACTCCTCGCTCGTCACGTCGCAGGCAATCGCTGTAACACCGTCCGTCGCATCGCCTGACACGGCGAGATCGGCCGCAACGACATCCGCTCCCTCGCGCACAAAACGTGCGCAGATGGCCGTGCCGATGCCGCCGGTTCCACCGGTGACAAATGCCGTCTTGCCTTCGAGCGCGCCCATTACCGCTGAACCGCGCGTTCGTACGCGTCAAGCACGAGGCCGTGGAAATGATGCACCGCGTGCTCGGACTTTCCGGAACCATTGGGGTCGTGAACGATGCGCCCCTGCGTGAAGGCGGGTGTCGCCATGCCGCGCTGAACGCTTTCCACGAGCGCAATGTCCTCGACCTGCAGCACCTCATCGAGATACCGAATGGTCTCAAGCTCCGCCTCGATGGGCTCGGGCGTCTCAAGGAACAGATCGTAGGTCTCGAGCGTCCGATCGGGTCCGACCGGGATCACGTTGAGGACGATCATGTTGCCGCGGCCCGGATAACGCATGAGACAGGTGTTGGGCCACAGCCACCAGACCGCATGGTCCGTAACCGTCGCATGCTCCACCGAGTAGGCCGAATTGGCGGACTTGCCGGCCTCGGCCATGTGGCTCGAGTAGATGCCGTGCGTGGTCACCTTGTAGGTGTCCATGTCGACGAGCGAACAGAAGTCCTTGTGCGCCGTCGGGCAGTGGTAACACTCGAGGAAATTGTCGACGATGTTCTTCCAGTTCGACTTGATGTCATAGGTCAGCCGGTGGCCGAAGGTGAGCCGTTCGACGTCGGGCGCCCAGTGCATGATCTCCTTCGCCAGATCGCCGCTCTCCTGTGCAAGCGGTGCGGCCTCCGCATCCAGATTGACGAACACGAAACCGCAGAATTCCTCGACCTGGACCCGATCGAGGCAGACGTCACGGACGTCGAAGCCGGCAAGGTTATCCGTCTCGGGCGCGCGCCTGAGCTGACCGGTCAGGTCGTAGGTCCAGGCGTGGTAGGGACACATGATCTTCGACGTCTGGCCCTCGCCGCGCAGCAGTTCATGCGCCCGGTGCTTGCAGACATTGTAGAAGGCCCGCAATTCGCCTTCCCTGTCGCGCACGATACAGACCGGCTGACCGGCAATGTCGATGGTGACGTAGGACCCTGACTCCCGCAGTTTTTCCGCATGGCAGACCCATTGCCAGGTGCGCGCGAAGACGGCCTCACGCTCGACATCCATCCAGTGCTGATCCGTGTAAGCCTCGGCCTTCAGGGAGTAGGACCTCGACGGATCGCGGTCGAAGCCTTCCGAAATTCGGGTGAAATCCTCAGGGGACGGTCTTGCTGTCATGCCTTCACTCCGTCAACTCGTGATCGGCGGAAACCGCGTCTTTGCCGCGGCCTCCGTCCAATCCATGTGATTGCGGACATATTCCCTGGACGCGTTGCGCGGAGGATTGAAATCCCACGCGGCAAAGGCGCCGGCTTCCATGGCGGCGTGCACCGCACGGCGCTGCTTCTGGGTAAAGATGACATTCTCGCGGATGGCCGCGCTGTCCCAGCGCTCACGCACCTCGTCGGCGAATGCTCCGGCAACATTGGCGAATGTGGGATCGGCCGCCAGATTTTTCATCTCGTCAGGATCATCAGTGAGATCGAACAGGAGCGGCGGGTCGGCGTCACAATGAATGTACTTGTATGACCCGCGCCGGACCATGAAGACCGGATGCGGCGTCATCTCCGCGCAGTATTCGCCAAGCGCCTCATCGGCCGGGTCGTCCCCACCACATGCCAGCGGCCACAGAGAGCGGCCATCGATCGGATGTCCCAGCACCGGCGTTTCCGCTCCGCCTTCAGCGGCGATTTCAACCAGAGTCGGGAGAATGTCGACCAGGGAACAGGCGTTGTCCACAGCTCGGTTCGCAATGCCGGGACCGCTCATGATCAACGGCACGCGGGCGGAGTGCTCGAAGAAGTTCATCTTGTACCAGAGCCCGCGCTCACCCAGCATGTCGCCGTGGTCGGCCGTGACGACGATGACCGTGTTTTCCAGAAAACCTGCCTCATCCAGCGCGGCCACCAGTTCCCCGACCTTGCTGTCGAAATAGGATGTGTTTGCATAATAAGCGTGGCGGGCGTTGCGCACCTCCTCGTCACTGACCTCGACGACACTTGCCTCGATGCCGTCCATGAGCCGCTGCGAAAAACCGTCCTGCCGGTCCCGGCCGAGCACATGTTTCGGCATGTCGATGTCGTCCGGGTTGTAGAGATCCCACCAGTCCTGACGGGCGACGTAGGGGTCGTGCGGATGGATGAAACTGGCGACAAGGCAGAACGGCTCGGCCTGCTCGCGCGCATAGTCGAAGATCTTGCGCTTGGCGAAGAACGCGACCTCTTCGTCATAATCGATCTGGAACGTGGCCGCGGCAACACCGGCTTCGCGCACGGAATCCATGTTGTGGTACCACTTGTCGATACGCTCGTCCGGCAGCTCCCAGTCCGGCGTCCAGGCGTAATCAGCCGGATAGATGTCGGTCGTCACCCGTTCCTCGAAGCCATGCAACTGGTCCGGGCCGACAAAGTGCATCTTTCCGGACAGGCAGGTGCGGTAGCCCATCAGCTTGAGGTAATGCGCAAAGGTCGGGATCGAGGACGGGAACTCGCTGGCATTGTCGTAGGCCGCGATGCGGGTCACCAGTTGCCCTGACATGAAGCTGAACCGTGACGGCGCGCAGAGCGGCGAGTTGCAGTAGGCGGCGTCGAAACGCGCACCCGACTGTGCAAGCGCATCCATGTTCGGAGTCCGGACCAGGGGATGCCCGTAGGCGCCGGTGAACTGCGGCGCCAGCTGATCCGCCATGATGACGACGATGTTGGGGGCCGAATTGGTCATGTCTCATCCCTGTCCGGTATCGATAACTCTAGAGCAGAGTGGAAGATCAGAACTGATGTTTTTCGCCGCTGAACATGCAATTATCGACATATGGCCCAAACACACAGCAGTGCCGAGGATAGACGCGGTGCCGATGGCAGCTCGTGCGTCATCGGCATGCTTGTTTTGCCGGGCTTCAACAGCATGGCGGCACATGCCTTCGTCGATCCGTTCCGCGCCGCCAACTACCTGCGCGGGGCGACAATCTACCAGTGGCCGTTCCTGTCGCTTGATGGCGGCGATGTGACGGCCAGCAACGGGCTGACAATCTCGGAAACCAACGCGATTGCCGACAGCGGCCCTGCACCCGATTTCCTCGTTATCAATGCGAGCTGGACGCCGGAACGGTTCCGCGAAAAAGGCCTGCAGAACTGGTTGAGGCGGCTCGCCCGCTCCGGGGTGGTTATGTGCGGCATCGATACCGGTGCCTTCGTGCTCGCCTATGCCGGGTTGCTGCAGGGATACCGGGCGGCGACACATTACGAACACATCGCCGCGTTCCGGGAACTGTTCCCGGACTGCCCGATGGACGAATCCCTGTTCGTATTCGACCGCGACCGCCTGACGTGTTGCGGCGGAGCAGCGGCGGCCGATATGGCGCTGGAAATCATCCGCCTGCAGCAGGGACTCGAAATGGCCAATGCGGCCGGGCGATACATCTTTCACGAGCGTCTGCGGCCGGGATCGGAAGGCCAGTTGCCGACGACGCGCGAACCGGTCGGCTATTCGGCGCCTGCCCGCCTGCGCGACGCCATCATCCTGATGGAGCGCAATCTGGAGCAGCCGCTGAAGATCGGCGAACTGGTGGACCGCCTCGGCCTGTCGCAGCGCCAGCTCGAGCGCCTGTTCAGGGAACACACCGGCGTCTCCCCTATTCGATACTACGTCGATGTGCGCCTCGACCGAGCCCGCGGCCTCGTGACCCAGACCGAACTGCCGATCGTCGACATCGCCGCGGCCTGCGGCTTCGGCAGCGCCGTCCAGTTCACGCGCACCTACAAGCGCCGCTTCGGGCTCCCCCCGAGTAAGGACAGGATCGAAGGCCGTGTTCCCTTCCAGTTCCGGTCGTTCCCCAGTCATGCCGGGCTGTGACGGATGCGCTGCTGACACAACCTGTCAGGAGGCGGGTGCTAGTGTCACTCCGCGCCATCTGACCGGAGGACACCCTGATGGAACACATTTCGGCCTACCTGCCGGGAATCCTGCTCGCCTATTCGGCATTTCTGCTCGCGATCATGAGCCCCGGACCGAACGTGCTCGCCGTCATGGGAACGTCCATGAGCGTCAACCGGCGATCCGGCCTGGCGCTCGCCATGGGGGTCGCCGGCGGTTCCTTCTGCTGGGCCATTCTGACGGCGGTCGGACTTTCAGCCGTCATAGCGGCCTACAGTTCGGCCCTTGTGGCGATCAAGATCGCCGGCGGTCTTTACCTGCTGTGGCTGGCCTACAAGTCGTTCCGCTCGGCTCTTTCAGCGCACGATGTCGAGGCGGTCGAGCTTGCCGGCGGCCGGCGGCAACCGATCGGCTATTTCCTGCGCGGCTTCGTCATCCAGATGACCAACCCGAAGGCGGCACTCGCCTGGATCGCCATCATTTCACTCGGGCTCAAGGACGGGGCACCAGTCTGGGTGGCGCTGGTCATCGTCGCCGGCACGACTGTGCTTTCGGTCGTCATTCATGCGCTCTACGCGGTCGCCTTTTCGTCAGCGCCCATGGTGCGGCTCTACGCCAGGGCACGCCGGCTGATCCAAGGAACGCTGGGCGTCTTCTTCGCCTTTGCCGGTATCAGGCTGCTGACCGGCAGGACCTGACTGAGTCCAGGAGCCGATATGCGGATCGTCGCCTGGAACTGCAACATGGCGTTCCACCGCAAGGTGGAAGCCCTTCTGACGCTCGATCCGGACATCGCCGTCATTTCCGAATGCGCGGAGCCGGAGCGCCTCGTTCACCGCGGCATGGACAGCGGTCTCGTGGGCGATCCGGTCTGGATCGGCAAGAATCCCGACAAGGGGCTCGCCGTTTTCTCATTCAACGGCTATTCGACCAGACTTGCCACGCCCTACCACCCGACGCTGCATCACATCGCGCCGGTGCATGTCGACGGCGACGCCCCGTTCAATCTCCTGGCGACCTGGGCGCTGAATCTCAGCGGTGGCAATGTCCGGAAGCGCCAGTCCGGACCGCTCAGACGCGCACTGACAAAGTACCGCGACTTCCTGACCGGACGCCCAGCGGTCATCGCCGGCGACTTCAACAACAATAAGATCTGGGACAGGCCCGGCTGGCGCATCAACCACATGACGAAGGTCGCGCTGATGGAAAAGATGGGGCTGGTGAGCGCCTATCACGAGGTTATGGGCGAGGCGCAAGGCGAGGAAACGATCCCGACACATTACTGGCGCGACCGCAAGAAGGACGGCCCGACGTATCACATTGACTACGTGTTTCTGCCCTCGGTCTGGGTCGGCAGCATCCGGGAGTTTCACGTGGGTACGTTCGAGGACTGGTGCGGCTCGGGCCTGAGCGATCACGTTCCGCTGGTCGTGGACGTCGATGACGCATTGATCAGAGAATCGTCGAGCAGGCATGCATGCGCACATGCGAATCCTGTAGTCTGACGACCCACAAGGATTGTTCCATTCATGACCTATGACGATTTCAACGCCTTCTGCGGCGACCTTCCGGCGACCAGCTACGTGGTGCAGTGGGGCGGCTCACATGTCTGGAAGGTCGGCGGCAAGGTGTTTGCTGTCGGTGGCTGGGCGGACGATCGGGAAGCCTACACATTCAAGGTTTCGGACCTCTCCTACGAAATCCTCAAGGAACAGCCGGGTCTGCGCCCGGCGCCTTACCTGGCTTCGCGCGGCATGAAATGGATCCAGGACTATGCGGAGCCCGGGCTCGGTGACGACGATCTCAAGGAATACCTGCGGGAATCGCACCGGATCGTGTCCCTCGGGCTCACCAAGAAAAAACAGCGCGAACTGGGCCTGAACCAGACCTCCTGAAGCCCCTCCTCTTCGCCGCTTGGCAAATCCCGACCGGGGCAATAGTGTGTCGCGCTCAACCGATAATCCAGCACGGCGGGAGCCTGGACTGCGCGCATGACGGAAAGCAACGGCATCAAGATCCGGGTCAAGGGGCTCAACAAGCGCTTCGGAGACAAGGACGTCCTGAATGACGTCAATCTCGAGATTGCGGCAGACAAGAAGACCGTGCTGATCGGCCCGGCCGCTTCGGGCAAGACCGTGTTGATGAAATGCCTCGCCGGGCTGCACAAGCCGGAGTCTGGCAGCATTGAGATCGACGGCAAGCCGATCCCGCTCGCGGGCGACCCGGATCACGTGCCGTTCATGCAGTCGGTGGGGCTGGTGTTCCAGCAGGGCGGCCTTTTCGACAGCCTGACGATCTGGGAGAACATCAGCTTCAAGCTGATGCACAGCCTCGGCATGGACCGCGCCGAGGCCAAGAAGATTGCCATCGAGAAGCTCGCCATGGTCAACCTGCCGGCAACCACCGGCGACCTGATGCCTTCGGAGCTCTCGGGCGGCATGCAGAAGCGCGCCGGCATCGCGCGGGCCCTTGTTGGCGATCCGTCGCTGATCCTGATGGATGAGCCGACCGCCGGTCTCGACCCCATCACAACGGCGGCGATCAACCGTCTGATTGATCACTGCATCCACGAAATCGGCGCGACCGTGCTCTCGATCACCAGCGACATGGATTCGGCACGCCGCGAATACGACAACCTGGCGATGATCCACGAAGGACATATCGTCTGGAGCGGCGCGGTGAACGACATCGACGACTCCGGCAACGAATACGTGCTGCAGCTGATCAACGGCCACGGCGAAGGCCCGATCAAGATGCGCCTCAAGGCGCGCGCCTAGGGTGAATCTAGCCCAAATCCATTCTGACCCCTGAACAGCTTCCCGCAGCCGATTTCGGTCCGGTCCATACCCAGCAGAGACATGGCCTGAAACAGCATGGCCTGGTTGGAACAGACGACCGGCTTGCCGACCGCATCTTCGAGCCGATTCAAGACCTCGACGCTGCGCATGTCCGTGCAGGAGAGCACGATCGCCTGAGCGTCCGCATGATCGGCGCGGGCGCCGAGATCCATGATCTCCTCGGGCGTCAGTTCGCCCTGACCGTAATTGTCCAGCTCACGACCGATATCCACCCGATTGACCGTCTCGATGCCGGCATCCGACAGGAAGCCGACAGCCTGCCGGTTAATCGCACCGACATAGGGCGATGCGAAGCCGATCCGGCTGGCGCCGAGCGTATTCAGCGCAAAGACCAGGCTCCCGGCGGCTGTCACCGTCTCGGCGCCGGAACCATCGCGGATGCGATCCGCCAGATCCCGGTCGAACGCAACGCCGTGGGTCAACGTCGCCGATGTGCAGCCGTAAAAGACCACGTCCGGGCGCACGCCCGAGATCATCCGCAGCGGTTCGTCCAGGGGTGCCGCGCCCAGCCCCGCCATCTGTTCGTCGTCGGGGATGGCGTCAACGTCGTAGCCGCCCAGCCGCGCGAAATGCATGGACACGCCCTCAGGCCGCAACATGGCGAAATCGGCCTCGAGATTGGTGTTGGTGAAGGGCACGAGCACGCCGAAGCGCGCGCGCGCGCGGGATGGAACCGTTGTCATGATGCTCCTCCCCGCCATTTCGCCAGCAGATCGCCGGCCAGATCCATATCTTCCTCGGAACCGATGGTCGCTCTCAGACAGTCGGGCAGGCCGTATCCGCCCATGCCGCGCATGAACACGCCTTCCCGGCGCAGTGCTGCGTCGGCGGCCTGGGCGTCATCCGCGCTACCGAAGCGGACGAGCACAAAGTTGGTGTGGCTGTCGGGCACTCCAAGTCCCAGACCCCGCAGCCTCGCCGCGAAGCGATCTCGCCGGTCGGCGGTCTCCGCGCAGGCTTTGCGCATGTAGTCCTGATCGCGCACGGCCGCCGCGGCCGCGGCCTGGCTCACTGCGCTGATGTTGTTCGGATTGAGGACCTTCCGGACCTCCCCGCCGACCGCTGCCGGGAACAGGCCCCAGCCGACGCGCATGCCGGCGAGACCGTAGGCCTTCGAGAAGGTGCGCAGCACGACCGTGTCACCCCGTCCGACGAGGTCGAATACGCCGGTGCCCGGCCCGTCACTGAACTCGCCGTAGGCTTCGTCGATGACCAGAAGAATTCCCGGATCGAGATCTTCACGCAACCGGCGCAGTTCCTTATTCCGTATACGCGTCCCGGTCGGATTGCCGGGATTGGCTACACACACGATGCGGGTCGAGGCATCCACCGCATCGAGAAGTGCATCGACCGAGACGGTGAACTCCAGCTCCGGCGCGGCCTTGTACGCTCCGCCGGCAGCGATCGCCGCCGTCCGGAAAAAGGCATAGGAATACTCGCTCGCCAGCACGGAGTGGCCTGGACCGATAAAGCACTGCATCAGACAGGCGATAAGGTCGAGCGAGCCGGCGCCGCAAAGAATGCCGTCGCGGGCAATTCCGTGCACGTCGGCGATCGCGGACCGGAGATCGTTCCAGTCCGGATCCGGATAAAGCGCTGAACTGCCGATAACGTCGCGGGCTGCGGCCAGCGCCAGCGGGCTTGGCGCATGGGCTGCCTCGTTCTGTGCCAGCGACATCAGACGTTTACCGGCGGGCGCCCGGAGGTCGGCAAGCGCATAGGCAGCCATGCCCGCAATGTGCGGTCTGGGCGCAATCATGGTTTCGTCCTCCCGGTCATTCCGTAAATCTCCCGTGCGGCGTCCGGCCCGATCAGGCCGTCAGCGACGTCTCGCGCGATGCGGCCCTGCTCCCTCGACTTCGGATCGCCATATCCGCCGCCACCGGGTGTCTCGAAGATCAGCGTCTGGCCGGGCTCAACACGGACTTCGCCCTTTCCGGGCAAATCCGGTCCGTCGTCGATCCTGATGCGCCCGGGTGCGCCGGCCAATCCATCCGCGCGGCCTCGGGCCGGATTGTCGATGCGCTCAACGGAAAGGAAGACGAGAAACGGTTCGCTGCCTGCCGATGTTAGCTCGACGCGCTGCCCGAGACCGCCGCGCATGCGGCCCGCCCCACCGCTGTCGCTCCTGAGTTCTCGCCGCCTGACCAGCACCGGTGCCACGCTCTCGGTAATTTCGACCTGACTGCCCCAGACGCCGCTCGGGAAGGCGGTCGCCGAGAGCCCGTCCCTCGACGGCCGCGCGCCCGTGCCGCCGTTGTGGACCAGTTCAACCGCGAACTGCGTGCCGCCATTGCGCGCCGTGTCCGCCGTGTGGCGCAGCGGCAGGTCGTACATGCAGGACGCGCCTTCCGCCGGCACCCGGTCCGGCAGCGCCTGGGCTAGGCAGCCGAACACCAGATCCGGTGTCATCTGTCCGATCGTATGGCGCATGGCAACGGGAGCCGGCGGACGGGCATTGAGGATGCAGCCTTCCGGACCTGTGACTTCGAAGGGCTCGAGCGAGCCGGCGTTGTTCGGGATGTCGGGACCGATCAGACAGCGCAGTGCAAAGACCGAATAGGCGGCCGCGTAGTTGAGTGGCACATTGATGCCCTTGCGCGAGCAGGGCGACGTGCCCGTAAAGTCGAGAACAAGGCCGTCAGGCCGCACCGTCAGTTCGGCACACAGCTCGACGCTGGATTCATAACCATCGATGGTCAGGGTATTCCGGTAGACACCCGGCGGAACTTCGCGGATCGCCTCCAGCGTGCCGCGCCTCGACGTCGAGATGATGTGCTCGCTCAGGGCTTCGAGATCTTCGAGGCCGAACTCGTCCAGCATTCCGACGAGCCTGCGCGCGCCGACCTCGCAACAGGCAATCAGCGCAAATATGTCGCCTTCATTCGCCACCGGTTCCCGCGAATTGGCCTTCACGATCTCCATGAGAAGGGCGTTCACCTCGCCGGCCTCAACCAGTTTGCACGGCGGCAGCAACAGGCCCTCATCATAGATGTCGGACCCCTCGGGCCCCATGCCGAGTCCGCCGAGATCGACCAGATGGGACGTACAGGACGTGAAGCCGATCACCCTGTCGCGATGGAACACCGGCATCAGCAGCAGGAAGTCGTTCAGATGTCCGGACGCGATCCACGGGTCATTGGTCATGTAGATGTCGCCGGGTTTCATGTCCTGGAGCGGAAAACGGGCGCGCAGCAGTTTCACGGCTTCCGCCATGGTGTTGATGTGACCGGGCGTCCCGGTCACGGCCTGGGCCAGCATGCGGCCGTGAAAATCGAAGATGCCTGCGGAGATGTCCCCGCACTCGCGCACGATCGGACTGAATGCGCTGCGGATCAGAGCTTGGGCCTGCTCCTCGACGACGGCGAGCAGCCGGTTCCACATGACCTGCAGGCGAGTGATGCTCTGTTCGCTCATTCCGCGGCCTCCTTAATGTCCTGTCGCATCAGCAGAAGACAGCCGTCGGCCATGGCCTCGACGGCAAAATCCGCGCTGACGAAGGTCGTCGTCTGCGGCTCGACCACGAGGGCCGGACCGGCGATGCGCTCACCCGACAACAGCGAAGACCGCGCGATAACGCTGGCCTCGCACAATCCGCCGGTGACGTCGCACCGGATCGGCCGCGTCCGTCCCGATCGATGATCGTCGGCCTGCGAATGCGCCGGCGTCGAAGCTGGAACCTTCTCATCGGTCGATACCCGGACGGCCCAGTTCAGGATTTCAATGACCATGCCCGGCACGGCACGCGCGAACTGATTGCGGTACTCCGTCTCGAACGCCGCCCGCAAGGCATCAACGTCGTCATTTGCAAGCGGCCGGTCAGGCAACACGACCTCGACCTCGTGCCCCTGACCCCGATATCGCAGGAACGCCTTTCGATCGCACCGGACCGGCCGGCCGGGTGCTCCAGCCTCGACGATTGCCCCGGCTTCACTGATGAGCCCATCAAACAGCGCGTTTATCGCACCGAAGTCCATCTCGTCGAGCGTCGTATAATGGCTGCGCACGATTTCGTACGAGACCGGCGCGAACAGGAATCCCACCGCCGAGCCGACGCCCGGATCGGGCGGGATGATGATGCGGCCCACGCCGGCACGCCGGGCCACGCGTGTGGCATGAAGCGGTCCGTTGCCGCCGAAGGCAATCATCGTGCGTGCGCCCAGATCCTTGCCCGACTCGACCGCGTGCATGCGGGCCGCACTCGCCATGCTCTCGTCGACAATCTGACTGACACCGTCAGCGGCATCATGTGCATCAAGCGACAGCGCTCCGCCCACATCCGCCAGTAGTGCTTCGGCCGCCGCGGCCGCGTCGACGTGCAGGCGTCCTTCGGCAAAGGTTTCAGGTTCGATGAGGCCGAGCACGACATCCGCATCCGTAACCGTCGCCCTCTTTCCGCCCTTTCCGAATGCCGCCGGCCCCGGCTCGCTGCCGGCACTTTCCGGACCGACCGTGAGCCGGCCCAATCTGTCCACACCTGCCAGAGAGCCGCCGCCGGCGCCGATCTCGATCATGTCGACGACCGGGATGCGCACCGGCATGCCGCTGCCCTTGATGAACCGGTCGGCGCGCGAGATCTCGAACTTGCGGGACGTCTGTGGCCGATAGTCGTCGATCAGACAGAGCTTTGCCGTCGTACCGCCCATGTCGAATGAGAGGATTTGCGGTTCACCGCGGCCTGCTGCGATCTGTGCCGACAGGATGGCACCGCCGGCAGGGCCGGATTCGACGAGACGGATCGGGAACGCGGCAGCGGTCTCGAGCGTTGTCATGCCGCCGCCCGCCGTCATCATCAGGATCGGACAGGCAAGACCGCCCGCCGTAAAGCGTTCGGCAAGATCGGACAGGTAGCCCGACATGAGCGGCTGGACATAGGCGTTGGCCACGGTCGTGCAAAGCCGCTCGAATTCGCGCGCCTCAGGGCTGACCTCGCTGGAGATCGAGACCGTCAGTCCAGGCCTCTGTCTCAGCAAGAGTTCGCGCAGGCGGATTTCGTGCGCCGGGTTGGCGTAAGCATGAAGCAGGCAGATTGCCACGGCTTCCGCACCGCAAGACTCAAGCTCCGACACCAGTTCTCCAACAGCGGATTCGTCCAGCGGTTCGATGACCTCGCCGGAAACCGAAAGCCTCTCCGGTACCGTGAAGCACCGCGAGCGCGGCACGATCAGGTCGGGCTTTTCGAGGTCGATGTCGTACTGGCTGTAGCGCCGCTCGTAGGCGATCTCCAGGATGTCGCGGAACCCTTCGGTTGTTATGCTGGCGACAACAGCGCCGCGGCGCTCGATCAGGGCATTCGTGGCCAGGGTCGTGCCATGGATGAACCCGGCGATTTCGCCAAGCGACACCTTCGCGTCCGATACGACGCGCCCGGCCCCCTGATAGGCGCCCTCGGCCGGATTATCATGTGTGGTCAGTGTCTTCGCGGTCGCGATGACCCGGCCATCGCCGGCCATCAGCACGGTATCGGTGAACGTGCCGCCAATATCGACGGCGAGCCGAAGCGGATGTGCGTCTGTCATGAAAAACTGATGCTTTGGTTGTTTGGCAAAGCGCGATCACCGGCAATGGTGGCGATCGCCCGGACTTCTCACTTCAGAAGTACTGCCCTCGCGCGACCAGATCGCAGCGCGTCGCGCGGCGACCGATCCGTCGATCTCTGACCTGTTCCGTGACCATTCCGGTGTCACCAGTTTGAGTCCAAAGCATGATTGAGCGTGATCGCGGACAGTGGACGAGTCAAGGCGAAATGGCTGCCTGCAGCAGTTTGCGCCATTGTCCTGTCACCGAAGCAGGTTCACACTCGCCTTCGGGTACAGGGGTTTGTCCAGATCGCCCCGAAAGGGCGAACCGCAACATGAGAGCAAACTTGCGAATGCAATACAGGCGAATACGTGAACTGCCGGAACTGATCCGTTTTCTGGCTCTTCACGCCCTGCTGGGTGTCCTGCTCGGCTGCTGCCTCGCCGCCGGCCTCCTGATCACGGACGCTGCCGGCATCGGCACGCTTCTGTTCGAGAGCGACGCCTGGCTCGCCGCAGGCTTCATCTATTTCGGAAGTTTCGCCGTGACCTTCGGCAGCGCAGTCATGGGCTCGGCTGTGATGATGCTGCCGCGTGAGGACACCTGACGGATACAGACCGCTATTCGGAAAGCGGGTAGGCCGCCGCCATTGTGCGGTTCTTGACGCCGAGCGTCTTCAGGATGGCCGAGACATGAAGCTTCACGGTGCCTTCGCTGATGCCGAGTTCCTCCGCGATGTCGCGATTCGATGCGCCGGCCTGAATCAGCCTGAGCACGTCACGCTGCCGCCTGGTCAGATTCTCGACCGCCTCGTCCACAATCTCGCGGCGGTCGCGAACCGTTATGCCTGAAGACTGAACATCATCGGACTGCTCGCGGCCTGCCGCCACAAGATCACGGGTCGCCGTGAACGCCTTGTGGAATCCATCGTAGAGCGCCACGACGTTGCGGATCGCGGCAATCTCCTCCGCCGGCACGTCCGCGGCCTTCATGCCCCTGAGGCGATCAACTGCCTCGCCCAGTTGCCGCAGAGGATGCGAGACGTCCCGGGCGGCGATTGCCGCCATCCGCCCGTCGGACACTTCGTCACGCTTCGCCTGCGACAGCGCACGCTCCAACGCGTCGAGTGCCTCGCGCCGGTCGGTGACATCAAGCGCGACGCCGTCCCAGATCACCGTGCCGTCCGGTTCCCTGCGCGGGTGTCCGATCGACCGCACCCATTTGTAACCGCCGTCAGGCGATGCCACCCGGACTTCCTGGTCGAGCATCTCCAGCGTCTCCGCCGAGCGCTCTAGCGCGGCAACGAACCGATGCCGGTCCTCCGGGTGCAGCCAGTCATGCCGCACGCCCTCTCCGCTCATCAGCGCATCCGGATCGAGACCGAATGTCTCGCGTACTTCGGGACTGACATAGTTGTAGAGGTAACGGCCGTCCGGCGTGCGCACCCTTTGCATGGTGTGACCCGGAAAGTGACCTTCGAACTGGTCCGCAAAGCCGCGAATACCCGGTTGCTCTTTTTCTGTATCATCGTCAGTCATATAACTTTAGTAATAATTTTCGGCAGAAATGTCAACAATTTTTGCTGATTCAATCTAGATTTCGCGAAATTTTGCTGTATTTTACTCCAAAAGATATATGTCCTGAAAATCGGCGCAGGGGAGGACGAATTGGACAAGATCATCATCGAAGCGCGCGTCAATGAGCTGGCGCCGCGCGACGAGAATCCGAACGTACCGTTCCTGCCGCAGGAAATCGTGCGGGACGGCGTCGCCTGTTACAACGAGGGTGCCGCCATTCTGCACTATCACGGACGCACCGCCGACGGCGCGCCGGAACACGCCGCAGATTTCTATCTCGAAGCCAATGCCGGCGTCCGCGCCCAATGTCCGATCCTGATCCACCCCACGCTCGGCTATGTCGCCAACGACACGGATGCCATGGGCCGGTTCGCGGCAGTCGAGGAGATGATGAAGAGTGCGGAGACGGCACCGGATTTCGCGCCGATGGATGTCGGCAGCGTGAATGTCGACTGGTGGAACCCGGCCGAGAACACATTCGACACCACCAACCTCGTCTACAAGAACTCGACCGAGACGCTGATGCACTTCGCGGACCGCATCAAGCATCACGGACTGAAGCAGTATCTGGTGTCCTGGAATGTCAGCTTCACACGTCAGATCGAGGCGTTCATGAAGATGGGCGTGATCCCGGAGCCGGCCTATGTCTGCTTCTGCCTGACCGACGGGATCATGCTTGCCGGCCACCCCGGTACCCCCGAGGGACTTGATGCCCACACAACCTTCCTGCCGCAGGACCGGACCATCGTCTGGACCGTGGTGAACTACAAGGGCAACCTGTTCCTTCTCACCGAGAAGATCATCAAGGCGGGCGGGCACATCTCCATCGGGCTCGGCGACTACCCCTACAAGGAGTATGGGCAGCCGACCAATGCCGAGATCGTCGCGAAAGTGGTCGAGCAGGCACGGGCACTCGGACGCGAACCGGCAACCGTCGAGGAGACCAGAGAAATCCTCGCCATGGAACAGGTCCGGATCGCGGCCTGAACAGACAACAAAAGCACCACAGTTTCGGGAGGAAAACCATGTCACTGAAATCGATGCTCAAACTCGCCATCGCCGGCGCAGCGACGCTCTCCTTTGCCGTTACGGCGCAGGCGGAGAGCTTCAAGATGCAGACATTTCTCGGCGCCAAGGCTTCGACAACCAAGGCGTTCGAGTCGATGGCGGCGAAGCTGAAAGCCGACACCAGCGGTGCGGTAGACATCACCGTTCTGCCGGGCAAGGCTGTCGTCGGCGCCACCGAAACGATCGACGCCATCGAGAATGGCCTGCTCGACGGCCAATACACGGCCCCGACCTATTTTGCTGGCAAGGATCCCGCCATGGCTGTCCTCGGCGACACGCTCGCGGCCTATCCGGATTCTGCCACCCGCGACCGCTGGTTCACGGAAGGCGGCGGGCTCGAACTGGCCCGCGCGCTTTATGCGAAACACGGCCTGCACTTCATCTGCCCGATCTACTGGCCGCCTGAGCAGATCCCCTCGACCAAGCCCATAAACTCGGTGGCCGATTTCAAGGGCCTGAAGATGCGCGCACCCGGCGGCACGCCGTCGGATCTGCTGAGCCGCGCCGGTGCGTCGCTGGTGAAGATGGGTGTCGGCGAGTCCGTGACCGCCATGGAGACCGGCGTGCTGGATGCGACCGACCTCGCGAATGTCGGACTGAATGTAGCGCTCGGCATGCA
This sequence comes from Hyphomicrobiales bacterium, assembly GCA_965198845.1. GTDB lineage: Bacteria > Pseudomonadota > Alphaproteobacteria > Rhizobiales > JAJFHC01 > CBDAQD01. The sequence continues at coordinate 685,946 of CBDAQD010000002.1, read as the reverse complement.
CAACAAGGCGAAGTATTCGATCCTTGCCCGCCATTCCATGGCCGTGACCGAAATGTCCGTGGCCAAGGCCAAGTGGGACGGACTTTCCGACGACAACAAGGCCAAGTTCGAAGCGGCCTGCCAGGCCCTGTCCGCCGAGCTCAAGACGACACTCAATGGCGAGGACGAAGCCGCCATCAAGAAGGCCAAGGGCGAATTGGGCGTCACGTTCATCGAGTTCGGCAAGGACGATGCAGATGCCTTCCGGAAGATGCTGACCGAAGTCTGGAAAGACTGGTCCGCCAAGAGCCCGGACGCCAAGGCGATCGTTGAAAGCCACCAGGCCTTCATGAAGAAGCTGGGCCTGCTCTGAGCAGGCACTCCCTCCCCCCGGGCGCGTTACCGCTGTGTTTCGCGCCCGGATATCCGGCGCAGGCACGCTCACCATGAAGCTTCTTGACAGATTTGCCGTATGGCTCGGCCACGTGCTGGCCTGGGGCTTCCTCGCCATCGTCGCGATGATGAGCTACGAAGTCATCGCGCGCTACGCCTTCAACGCGCCAACCGTCTGGGCCCACGAGATCGCAGGCGTCATCGCGGCCGTGGCGTTCATATTCGGCGGTGCCTACTGCATGGCGCTAGATGCGCACATGCGGATCACATCCTTCGTCGAGACGCGCGGCGAGCGTTTCGCCGCCTTCACGCGGTATCTCAGCATTGGCGCGGGCACGATCTATCTGGCGGGGCTCGCCTATGCCGCCTTCCGCATGACCCGCGATTCCCTGTTCCGGTTCGGCATCAGCGGCGCGTGGGATCCCGAACGGTCGGGCAGCACGTGGAACACGCCTGCTCCGTCCTTCATCAAGCTCGCCCTGTTTCTGGGAACCGTCCTGTTCCTGGTCGTGCTCCTGCGCCGCCTCCTGCGCAATGACCAAGAGCATGCCTGACGCCCATGGATATAGGCACGATATCGCTGCTGATCGTGTTGGCCATGGTCGGCCTGCTGGCGCTGGGTGTGCCCCTGGCCTTCGTTTCGGGATCGATCGCGGTCGTCCTGGCCGTCTCGAACTTCGGACCCAATGCGCTCTTCATCGTCGGCAGCCGGACGGCGGAGTTCCTGAACTCATTCGCGCTGGTCGCGGTCCCGATGTTCGTGCTCATGGCCTCGATCATGGAACGCTCGGGCGTTGCCCGCGACCTCTATCGCGCCTTCCACGTCTGGGCCGGCGAGATGCGCGGCGGCGTTGCGGTGATCACGACCTTCGTGGCTGTCATTCTGGGCGCGACGACGGGGATCATTGGCGGCGAGATCGTGCTGCTCGGCCTGATCGCGCTGCCGCAGATGCTGAAGCTCGGTTACGACAAGAAACTCGCGATCGGAACGATCACGGCGGGCGGCTCGCTCGGCACGATGATCCCGCCGAGCATCATCCTGATCTTCTACGGCATCACGGCAGAAGTCTCGATCTCGCACCTGTTCCTGGCCACCATCGTTCCTGGCCTGCTGCTGGCGACACTCTATATCGGCTACACCATCGTCCGCTGCCGCCTCAATCCGGAACTGGGCCCGCCGATCGACGAGTCCGACCGGGCCATGCCGCTGGCGGAGAAACTGGCTCTCCTGAAGGGAGTCGCCCTGCCCCTGTTCGTCGCCGGTTCGGTCCTGATTTCGATCTATGCCGGCTTCGCGTCGATCACGGAATCAGCGGCTGTGGGCGTGGCCGGCACGATCCTGGCCGCCTGGGTGCGCGGCGAACTGACACTCGCCATGATTTCCGGCGCCCTTACCCAGGCCATGAAGACCTGCGGCATGGTGTTCTGGCTTGTGTTCGGCACCAATGCGCTGATCGGGGTCTACAACCTGCTGGGCGGCATCGCCTTCGCCAAGGGCCTGCTGGCCGGTATCTCGTCCGAGCCGGCGATCATTCTTGCCGTCATGATCGGCGTGTTCATCCTGCTCGGTTTCTTTATCGACTGGATCGGCATCCTGTTTCTCACCATGCCGATCTTCCTGCCGACCCTGCAGGCGCTGGGTTACGACCCGATCTGGTTCGGGATCGTCTTCAACCTCTCGATGCAAATCGCCTATCTGACGCCGCCCTTCGGACCGGCCTGCTTTTACCTGAAGGGTGCAGCGCCACCGGAGGTAAGCCTCCAGGACATCTTTGCTGCCCAGTGGCCGTTCATCGGTCTGCAACTTGTCGGACTGCTCATCGTCGTCCTGTTCCCGGGGCTGGCACTGTGGCTGCCCAAATTCGTCTACGGATAGATCCATGGTCACAACCGATATTCTGAAATCCGTGGAGGCCGTACCGCCATCGAACGCGCTCGCGGACGAGGATCTGGTGGCCATGCTTTCGATGATGCTTCGGATCCGCCGGTTCGAAACCCGCACGGCGGAGCTATTCAACGAGGGCCGGATCAAGGGCACAGCCCATTCCTCGGTCGGCCAGGAAGCCATCGCCGCCGGCGCATGCCGGGCGCTGGAGCCGGAGGATTTCATTCTTACTCACCACCGCGGGCACGGGCACACCATCGCCAAGGGCGCCGACATGTCGCTCATGATGGCCGAACTGATGGGCAAGGCGGACGGCTACTGCTATGGCCTCGGCGGCTCTATGCACATCGCCGACTTCGAGCGCCGGATTCTGGGCGCCAACGGCATTGTCGGTGCCGGCATGGGTCTCGGCACGGGCGCGGCACTTGCCGAGAAGCTCAAGGGTTCCGGAGCAATCGGTATCGCCTTCTTCGGCGACGGGGCGGCGAGCGAAGGCATCTTTCACGAAGCCATGAATCTCGCCTCGATCTGGAAACTGCCGCTGATCTTCTTCTGCGAAAACAACCAGTACGGCCTGTCGACCCCCACCGATGCGGTTATTGCCGGCGGCGGTATCGCGCGGCGTGCGGACGCCTATCTCGTTCCCGGACAGCGAATCGACGGCAATGACGCCGTGGCTGTCCATGACGCGGTCCTGCGTGCCGCAATGAGAGCCCGCGCCGATGACGGGCCCACGCTGATCGAAGCCATGACCTACCGCTGGGGCGACCATTCCATGCGCGCAAACCTGCCGCGCTATCGCAGCGAGGACGAGGAGAGCGACTGGCAGGCACGCGACCCCATCGAGCGCTTGAAAAGCCGCCTCGCAGCGTCAGGATCATTGGATGCGGGCACCTATGATGGACTCGCGCATGCTGCCGGAGCGGAAGTGGAAGACGCGATCGCGTGGGCCGAAGCGCGTCCGGAGCCGGACATGCCGACCGCCCTGTCGCTGGTCACGACACCGCCGCAGGTCCAGGACTCCGCAGAACCTCCGGCCGGCAACCGCATGCTGTCCTACAGCCGCGCCGTAAACGAAGCCATCCGGCAGGAGATGGAGCGTGACGAAAGCGTGTTCATCCTGGGCGAGGACGTCGGCAAGATCGGCGGCATATTCGGGATCACCCGGACGCTGCAGGAGAGGTTCGGCGAGGACCGGGTCCGCGACACACCGATCGCCGAGGGCGTGATTTCGAATTGCGGCGTCGGCGCCGCCATGATGGGCATGCGGCCGATCGTCGAAATCCAGCTGTTCGATTTTGTCTCCCTGATGATGGATGCCATCGTCAATCAGGCCGCCAAGGCGCGGTTCATGATGGGCGGTAAACCCAAGGTTCCTGTCGTCTTTCGCGGGCCGCAGGGTGCCGGCATCCGTCTCGCCGCCCAGCACTGCCAGTCGCTCGAGGCGTGGTTCGCCCATGTGCCGGGGCTTGAGGTGTATGCGCCGTCAAACGCCTATGACGCGAAGGGGCTGATGACCGCTGCGATCCGATCGGACAATCCGGTCGTGTTCCTGGAACACAAGCTGCTCTACCTCGGCGGCGAGGAACCGGTTCCCGAGGAGCCCTATGCCATTCCGCCCGGCAAAGCGCACGTGGTCAGGGAAGGCGCCGACTGCACCGTCATCGCCCTGATGGCGATGGTCGAGCGGGCGGTACAGGCCGCGGCACAGCTCGAACGCCAGGGCCTTTCCGTGGAGGTCATCGACCCGCGCACGGTGAAGCCGCTCGACATGGAGACCATCGTTGAGAGTGTGCGCAAGACGAACCGGGCCGTCGTTGTCCATGAAGCCGTGCGTTTCGGCGGCATCGGCGCCGAGATCGCTTCAACTGTCACCGAACAGGCGTTCGACTGGCTCGATGCACCCGTCGCCCGGATCGGGGCGGAGGATATGCCCGTGCCCTACAACGACAGGCTCGAACGCGAATTCATGCCGTCGGCGTCGAAAATCGCCGCCGCCATCAGGGAGGTCTGTTATGCCGACTGAACGCAAGCTGATCGTGCCGCCCGGGCTGGAGGCGGTCTACGACACCTTCCATTACGCGCCGGGCATTCTGATCGGTGACACGCTCTACACTTCCGGTCAGGTCGGCCGCGACAGCGATCTCAATGTTGTCGAGGGCACAGAGGCACAATTCGTTCAGGCCTTCGAAAATGTCAAAGCCGTGCTTGATGCCGCGGGAGCGAGCTTCGACGACGTGGTCGAACTCGAGACCTGGTTTGCGGATGACATGGCGGATCTCAAGCTCTTCATGGCCGTCAAGGATCGCTACTTCACCAACCGCTATCCGACCTGGACCGGATTCGCGGTGAAGGGCTTTTCGATGCCCGGCATTCTGGTCGAGATCAAATGCACGGCGGTTCTGGGAGTATGACGCAATGACCACGGACCTGAAGGCCATTCTTGCGAACGAGGCGGTGAGCCTCGGCACCTGGACGCAGATTGCGGCACCGGAGATGGTCGACCTGGTGGGCCTGAACGGATTTTCATTCACCGTGATCGACTGCGAACACGGTTTCTTCGGCATGGAGACGGCGGAGAATCTGGCCCGCGCGGCGGACGCGGTCGGAATCGCGGCAGCGGTCCGGGTGCCGGTCAACGAGTCGGCGGTGATCATGAAAGCGCTCGATGCCGGAATCCGGCATGTCGTGGTGCCCAACCTGTCTTCCGCTGAGGAGGCGGAGCGCGCGATCGCCGCCACCCGCTTCGGGCCGCATGGCCTGCGCGGGGCGTGTCCCTGCTGCCGCTCGGGCGGCCACTTCATCCGCAACTGGAAGGATTATGTCGCCGAAGAAGAGGCGCGCGTCGGCGCGATCGGTCTGGTCGAAACGGTAGAAGGTTACGAAAACTTTGCAGAGATCTGCCGCAACACCGAGATGACCGCGTTCATGTTCGGACCGTTCGATCTGTCGGTTTCCATGGGGCTCGAAGGCAACTGGCGGGACGATCGCGTGCTCGGCGCCGTTCGCGACATGGTCGACCGCGCGGTCGATGCGGGCCATCGGGTCATGATGCCGGTCTTCTCCGCTGACAAGAACGAGTGCCGGGAACTGATGGAGGACTGGAAGACGCGCGGCGTGAGCACCTTTGTCATCGGCTCCGACAAGATCCTTGTCGCCGACGCCTTTGCCGGCTGGACACACACGCTTCAGTAGGCCTTCGCAGCGCCGTCGCCACTGCGCCCTGTGTCTTCGGCGGCCCCTCTCTCCCACAGACGCCAGGCCACGGCGAGATTGACAAGAACGAACAGCGGCACGCCAATCATGGGAGCTATCGACATTGGATAGGTAAATACGGCTCGGGCATCCGGCACGCCTGAGAACACCTGAAGGGGTCCCGGCAGGCCAAGCTGCAGCAGGATCGGCGCGGAAGGAACGATGATCAGCGCGCCAACAAGATTCCAGATCATGAATGACCTTGCCGACAGCTCATTTCGTGCCACCAGACGGGCAACCCAGAGCGCGGAGACTCCGAACAGGAGGTCGGGCACGCCGACGAGATATTCGAAATAAGCCGGAAATTCGCCGATATGCGTCTTGTATGCCGTACCGAGGGCGGCAATGCGCATGGCGTGGTAACCGGCAAACCAGTGCCAGGGCGTGCAGTCGATCACTTCGCGGATTCCCTCTCTCAGCGATTGGATGAAAACAACGGGAAGGACACAGACGGCAACGGTTATGAGTTGCAACCAAAGACCAGGCAAAAGTGCGATCACGCCGTCGGAGACGTATAGACCCATCGCTCCGAGAATACTGGTGACGATCGCGTAGCCGGTGATGAGCGACAAATGCGCGTTCACCGCGATGAAGCGACCATTCGTTTTGCTCAACCCGCAAAAGCGCCAGACCACGAAAAACAGAAATCCGATTTCAATGGTCAGAAGAACATGTGTCAGGGAAAACTGCATCACGGCTCCTCACAGGCATTCACCTGTCTGAACAAGAATCTCTAATGGCCAACTGATCCTGCCGTTGGCCCTCTACCTTGATTTGGCGAATAATCGCCAATGGACAAACGAAAAGATCTTGCGCTATGACTTAGAAAATCTGAGTCTAAAGAATGACCCGCCAACTCTATCCGCTTAACGGTCTGCGTGCCCTCGAAGCGGCAGCACGGCATCTAAGCTTCGTCCGGGCCGCCGACGAATTGCACGTCACACCCGCCGCAATCAGTCATCAGGTCAAAGGACTTGAGGATTTTCTGGGCGTGCAGCTTTTCCGGCGACTGCCAAAGGGTCTGCTGCTGAGTGAAATCGGACAGCGAATGCTTCCTGATCTCAAGGACGGGCTCATGCTTCTGGAAAATGCCGTCGAGAAGGCGCGCGCTTCGGAGGCCGGCGGGTCACTGACGGTCAGCGTTGCGCCGATGTTTGCGGCCAAGTGGCTGGTACCCCGTCTCGACCGTTTCAGCAGGGCGTACCCGGACATTGACCTCCGCATCTCGTCGAGTCTGTCGCTGGTCAATTTCCGCAACGACGATTTCGACGTCGCCATCCGTCTTGGCGAAGGCCAATACCCGAACCTGGAGGCCGCCCGGCTCTTTGACGAATTTGTCACGCCCATGTGCAGCCCGCGACTGCTGGAAGCCGGCATCCCGTCGGGCACTCCCGGTGACCTCGCCGGATACACGCTGCTGCACGACGATTCGCTGAATTTCAACGCCGGGGCCCCGAACTGGCGCACCTGGCTCGATGCGGTCGGGATAACCGGCCTCGACGCAGACCACGGCCCGCGTTTCAGTCATCCTGATCACACAATCCAGGCCGCGATCGACGGCACGGGATTCGCCCTCGGCTGGGTCAACCTGGCAGCGGACGATATCGCCGCGGGCAGGCTTGTCGCGCCCTTTGACCTTTCCCTGCCGATTGGCCTCGGCTTTCACGTCATTTGCCCGCCATCACATCTGGGCAGGCCCAACGTCTTGGCCTTCAGAGATTGGCTGCTGGAAGAAGTTCGGCAAACCACCCCGCTTTACGAAATATCAAGCAGCACGTGATAAGACGCATGACGTTTCCGGAGGCGTAAAACGGGGGCCACGCAAAGGTGCTGCCGCGATTTCCATCACCCCATCTGTGGGCCCTGCTCGGCGCAGTGGCCGTGGTCAACTTCGCCTATATCTATTTTGCCGGACTTTCCCTCGACATAGCCGATCCGATGAGGGCGGTCGTCGGCGTCGCGGCTTTTCTCACACTCTACGCCGGTGGCATGGTCTACCAGACCATCCGCCCCAACGAAATCATAAGCAATGTCTGCCACGGCCTGCTGTTTTTCTTCCTGGCCGGCTATTTCGGCGCGCTTTCAAGCTATCTCGGCGTAACCCTCGCCCTGCCGCTGTATGACGAGCAATTCGCCGCGATCGACCGTGCCATGGGCTTCGACTGGATGGGCCTCCTGACCGTCGTCAACGACCACGGCTGGCTTGCACAGATCCTGACTGCCGCCTACCACACCTCCGGATTTCAGCTCATCGCCGTGGTGGTGTTTCTCGCCGTGACGCGCCGTTTCATTCGTCTGCGCGAGTTTCTCGGGCTGTTTCTGGTCTGCGCCGTTGTCGTCGTCACGCTCGCCGCGCTGTTCCCGGCCGAGGGCGCCTTCGCGCTGCATAAGCCGGATCAATCGCTGTATGCCCACCGCAGCGCGCTGGCAGGAATGTGGCACCACACCGATTTCCTCGCATTGCGCGACCCGACGATCACCACGGTCAAGGCGATGGACTTTCAGGGCATCGTGACCTTCCCGTCCTTCCATACCGCTGTGGCTCTGCTCACGGCCTGGGCGCTGCGCGACATCAGGTGGCTGTTCGTTACCGCTTCGGTCGTCTCGGCCGTCGTCATCTTTTCGACCTTGCCGGAAGGCGGTCACTATCTGATCGATATCCCGGTCGGCGCTGCCATCTTCGTGTTCGCGGCCTGGGCGCTTCATCGCCCGCTCAATGCACCGATGCCGGCACAGCCCCGGACCACAGCAAAGCCCGAACCGGCCACAGCCTGAGTGCTGCTTCCCTCATGATGCCGCCGGTGCGTCCATAAGCCCAGGCGGGATTGCCGCGCGTCCGGTCTCGAGAAATTCCGCCCGGTCGTCCCTGCCAGACTGCAGCGCAAATTGCGCCGCGAGATCCCAGGGATACGGCACGGCGACATGCTCGACCTGCCATCCCTCAGGTCGCTGAGTGAGGATCGCATAGCGGGCATGCGGACTCCCCGCCTCGACAACGTGCATGACCGGCTCGTCATTCCAGTATGCGGGCAATCCGACACTTCCTGGATTGACCACGAGTTGCCCGGTCGAGAGCCGGACCGCGCGGGGAACATGCTTGTGGGCGCAGAGCACGAGTTCGTGGGCCACACCGTCCAGCCTGCTCAGGATCACATCATCCGGTGCAAGCTCCACACGGCCCGGCGTAATCCATTCGATCAGTTCCTGAGTGTCCGACGTCGGCGTGCCATGACAGCAGAACACACCGTCCAGATCGAGCGTCTTGGGGAGCGTCTCCAGCCAACGCTCCTGATCGGGTGCAAGCTGATCAGGGAGATATGTTTCGTAATTTCCGGCAATGCTCAGAATGTCGCGTTCCATGAGCAATGCGATGGTGCCGCGGGGATCCATGTCGGCGTCCGCGCTGTCACCCAGGTTCACGATATCCGAAACCCCGCGAGCCCGAATATCGTCCAGAACCGCCCTCAGAGCCCACGAGTTGCCATGGGTATCTGCAATCGCCGCCAAAACGCGCATGCGCGCCCTCCATGTGGCTGGTTGACTTGATCGATCTTCCGATGGGCCGGTCCAAACCAATTGTGGTCACGGCCTTGTGCAGTCAATATCAGCAGCATGGCACAGAAATTCGGCTATGTTATCCCGGTAAAAGCCGGTCACGGGATTGCGGGGCAAGACGAGAAAAACCCATGCGAAAACACGCAAATATCGTAGCGGCAATTCTTGTCATAACCGCTGTCGCGACGGCCTGGAGCCGCAACGCAGTTGCGCAATCACCGGACATAAATCCCGGCCACTTCAACAAGCTCGCCATGAACGGCTACGACGTCATGACGTACTGGCGCGGCGGAGAGCCGAAGGAAGGAAACCGCGACATTTCATTTCAGTACAAGGGCGCCACCTGGGTCTTCCTGTCGAAGGGAAACCGCGATGCGTTTGCCGCCAACCCGCAAAAGTACGCCCCGCAATATGGCGGCTACTGCGCCTATGCGGCCAGCTTCGGCAAAGTCGCGGATGTCGACCCCTTTGCATGGCGGATCTACAGGGACCGGCTTTATCTGAACTACAGCCCCAGGGTGCGCCGGACCTGGGCCAACAAGATCGACGAGAACATCATCAAGGCGGACGCGGTCTGGCCGAAGCCGCTGCTCACCCAGAAGAAGTGAGCGGCTGGAGATGATCATCGGGCTGAAAACAGTGTTGGGTGCCGCGCTTGCCGGCCTGTTCTCAGCCGCCGCCGCAACGCCCCCGAAGGCGGAAGTGTCCGTGGCGCTTGAGCTTGTGCTCGCAGTCGATGCGTCATCCAGCGTCGATGCGCGGGAATACGATCTCCAGGTTTCCGGCTACGCGGATGCGTTTCGCGATCCGGACATCATTAATGCCATCAATCGGCTGAAGCCCCGCGGTGTCGCGATTACATATGTGGAGTGGAGTTCCCGATTCCGCCAGGTGCAATCCGTGGGCTGGACACATGTCCACGACGCCGAGACATCCAACCGGTTCGCCGAAGCCATCAGCCGCAGCGCGAGCCAGCTCGTGGCATCAGGAACGGCGCTCGGAGAAGCGGTGCTCTATTCCGCAGAACTGTTTGCCAATAACGGCTTCGCCGGCGACCAGCTGACAATCGATGTCTCGGCCGACGACCGCTATAACGCCGGATCATCGCCGACCTATGCTCGCGGCATCGTTGTCCGCCAGGGCATCACGATCAACGGCCTCGCCGTCGACCCGACCGGGGAACTGGTCACCTATTTCCGGGAGAATGTGATCGGCGGCAAGGGCGCATTCGCCATGTCCGCCAACTCCTATGACGACTTCGGCACCGCCATCAAGAAGAAGCTCTTGCGCGAACTCGACGTCGAGAGCCGGGTTGCCAGCTCGGATCGAAATGGCAGTCTAGTCGAGTAGCGCTAGTCGATTTCGAGTGCCAGCTGGCCCTCCTCGATGACGTCGCCTTCGGCGATATGCAGCGCGCTGATTTTACCCGCGGCCGGTGCCTCGTAGGGCACTTCCATCTTCATCACTTCCAGGACGAAGAGCTCCTGACCGGCGGCAACCTCATCGCCCTCCTTGACCAGAAGCTTCCAGACTGACCCGCCGGTTTCAAGTTTGATCTGTGTCGCCAAAATTCCGGTCCTTCTTCTTCAGGCATTACGGCCTGACGGAAAACCCGCTCGGCCCCAGCAGAGGAGGCAATAGCGGCTGAATACGGTCGATCCATCGGCACAGCATGGGGCGCGTCTCGCGCGGATCGATCAGTTCATGCACGGAGAAAGCCTCCGCACGCGGGAACGGCGACTGCTTGGCCGCAAACTCTTCCTCCAGTTCGCGACGCCGTGCTTCGGGGTCTTCGGCTTGCGCAATCTCGCGATGGAATGCGACGGCGACGCCACCTTCGACCGGCAGCGGGCCCGTCTCTGCAGACGGCCAGGCAAGAACGTATCCGTCGGGCCCGTAATGCGCCGCCTGAGCAACGCCGAACGACCGGCGCACCATGATCGAGGCCCACGGCACCGTGCTCATTGCTGCCGTCAGGACCGCGTTCGCGCCGTGCCTGATCGTCGCCTCGCGCTCGGCCTGCGAACCGATCATGAAGCCCGGCTCGTCGATGAAACTGAGGATCGGCAGATGGAACGTCTCGCAAAGCTCGATGAACCGCCGTGCCTTCTGCGCGCCGTTGGCGGTCATGGCCCCGGCAAGATGGCGCCCATCATTGGCCCAGACGCCGACAGGCTGTCCATTCATCCGGGCAAGCCCCGTAATCTGACTGCGGCCGTAGCCTTTGCCGATCTCGAAGAAGGAGCCTTCGTCCAGGATCATCGCGAGCGCCTTGCGCATATCGAAGGCGCGGCGGCGTTCGCGCGGGACAATGTCAAGCAGCGCCTCTTCGCGGCGTTCGACCGGGTCGTCGCTCGTCGTAACCGGCGCCAGTTCCCAGACATTGGCCGGCAGGTAGCTTAGAAACCGGCGGATCTGCTGGAAGGCTTCAGCCTCGTCCTCACTGGCGTTGTCGACAGTGCCGTTGCGGGCGTGGACCTCCGCACCGCCCAGCTCTTCCTTCGTCTTCTTCTCCCCCATGGCCCGCTCGACGACAGCGGGTCCTGCAATCAGGATCTGGGCGGTCGACTGGGACATGACGGAGAAATGAGCCGCCACGAGACGTGCTGCAGGCATGCCCGCAACCGCGCCGAGCGCCGCTGTCGCCACGGGCACGCTCGCCATGGCCTGCGCCACCGAACGAAAACGGTGCGGTTCGTAGACAGGCGCACTCAGGGTGTCCTTTTTGGTGCCGCCGACGCTGCCACCCGCCCCTTCGTGAAGACGAATCAGCGGGACGCGGTACTTCACCGCAAGTTCTTCGGAGTAAACGCTCTTGCGCAAGCCTGCTGCAGACGGCGAACCACCCTTCAGTGTGAAATCTTCACCGCCCACAATACAGCGACGCCCTTCGATCTTGCCAAATCCCAGGACGTAGTTGGCAGGCGAGAAGCCCGCCAGCTCACCATTTTCGTCAAGTTCCGCCTCGCCGGCGCCCATGCCGAGTTCCTCGAACGATCCCTGGTCGAGAAGAGCGTAGATGCGTTCGCGGATGCTGAGCCGGCCCTTGCGGTGCTGGGCCGCAATGGCGGATTCCCCGCCTTGTGCCTTGGCAAGCTCCCGGCGCTTGATGATCTTGTCTGCTTCGTCTTTCCAGGTCATGCGGCCACGCCCAAGGGGAAGGTCTGCCGGGAATCGTCCTGACGGTCTTTCCCGGTCGATGAAATCCGGGCGCGAGAATAGCGGCTCGGTGCAGGGGCGACAATCGTCAGCAGCCGAGTGCGTCGGCAAGGCCGGTCATCTGGTCGGTCACGACATCCCAGTCTTCCTCGGCACCAAGGTCGGTGGTCTGGCCGCGTCCGTGCTCGGTGGGGCGGAATACGAACGCCGTCCGCATGCCCAGCGCTGCCGCCGCCCGCAGATCGTCATTGTGGGCGGCGACCATCATGCACTGTGCAGGCTCAAGGCCGAGCAATTCGATATTGCGGAGGTAGGCCTCGGGCACCGGCTTGTAGGCCCGCGCGGACTCCGCACCCAGGATCACATCCCATGGCAAACCTGCCCGCTTGGCCATGTTGACCAGCAGCGCCGTATTGCCGTTCGACATTGTCGAGATGATCTTTATCCGCTTGAGCCGTGTCAGCCCGTCGACGCAATCCGGCCAGGGGTCGAGCCGGTGCCAGGCGCGGTTGAGATGATCGATCTCGCCTTCATCGAGTCCTGGAAGACCGAAGCGATCAAGCAATGTGACGAGGCTCTCACGATGCAGCGTGTCGAGTATTTTCCATTCCCGCCGGCCATCGCGCACTGCCTCCATGGAGGGCTGGTAGAGGCCGCGCCACTGATCGGCGAATGCCTTCCAGTCCGCTTCGAAACCCTTATCGCGACCGAAGGCTTCAAGTTCGCGGATCACGCTGCTTCGCCAGTCGACGACTGTGCCGAAAACATCGAACAGGAGGGCTTTCACACTGTCCACGAGGCGCTCCTTCATCTTTCAGAGTGGCCATATGAGCGCCAAGTCTCACACCCGGCGCATCGATCGTCCAGCGCGCTTTGCAGGCCGGGCGTTTCGTTCAATTGCGCGGTATCGATCTGGTGTATGTGTAGACTTCCGGAGTTTCAGCAAGAATGGACGCACGGCCATGGGCGAATGGGAGACCCTTCATTCCGACATCGAGCACAGATACGGGACAGCTTCCGACGGCTTCAAAGACACTGTCGACCGGCTCGGCCTGGACCATCCTCCTGCCCTGTGGCAGGCGCTCGCCCGGCGCGGCTCGGTCCGCGCGTTTGACGGGCCGCCGCCGACCAGGGCGGAGCTCGAACTGATCGCGTCGCTGGCACTCGCGGCTCCGACCAAGAGCGATCTGCAGCAGCGCGACGTCATCATTGTCGACGAGCCTCCGCTGGTATCCGCACTGAAGGCCATCTTTGCGGACCAGGACTGGACGGTCGGTGCGCCGTCCCTGGTCGTCTTTTGCGGCAATAACCGCCGCCAGCGGATGCTTCACGAGATGCGTGGCCATGAGTTCGTCAACGACCACCTCGATGCCTTCTTCAACGCCAGTGTCGATGCGGCGATCGTCTTGACGGCATTCGTGCTCGCCGCCGAGGCGGCAGGATTCGGCACCTGTCCGATCAGCGCCATCCGCAACGACGCGGACAAAGCAAGCGAGATCCTCGGCCTTCCCGACCACGTGTTTCCGGTGGCGGGCCTTGCGGTGGGCCGCCCGGCCGAGGCCGCGGAACCGAGTCTCCGGCTACCGCTTTCCGCGACCGTGCATGCCAACCGGTTCGATGAAACCGGAATCGGGGAAGGCATCGAGGCCTATGACGCGAGGCGGACCGCCGTTCAACCCTACCGCTCGCAGCGCCGCAGAGGCGATCTGGGAGAGGCCGAGCCCTACACGTGGTCGGAGGACAAGGCACGGCAGTACAATCTGCCGGAACGCGCCGGTTTCGGGACTTTCATCCGCCGTAAGGGCTTCCGGCTGGAGTAACCGCAAGCGCCTCAACACACCGGCATGAACGCGGAAGAGTCCATGCGGATCAACGCGATGCCCCGGAACCTGAGGCAACATGTTAGGATTTCTGACCTCGCGTGCTCCGCCGCAGGGGAGTCTGAAACGTTGAACCGGCGAGCGTGCACTGTCGAGGCTGACGCGGGAGGGCGGGGACAATGTGGAAAATCAGCGAGCGCGCATCTGCGCCAAGCCGGTGCATCGTCGTCGCGGGCGTCTGGATGCTGGCATTCGACGCGACGTCACGTACGGAAGCAGCGTCGCCGGGATTCTGCGACCGGTATGCCCGGACGGCGATCGGCCAGAACCAGGAAAACTCTTCCAGGCGCTGCGGCTTCCGCGGCGCGCGCTGGCAGTCCAATTATGACAATCACTACAACTGGTGCCGTCGCGTGAATCGCGCCGTTGCCAACAGCGAGACGAATGCCCGCGTATCGCAGCTTCGGCAATGCCGCGGCCGGGCAGGCGGATCGAACGCGTTCTGCGACCGCTATGCCCGGACGGCCATCAGCCAGAACAGGAGGAACCTGTCTTTGCGCTGCGGTTTCGGCGGTGGACGCTGGCAGTCGAATTACGGCAACCACTACAGCTGGTGCCGACGTGTGAGCCGGTCACAGGCCAGCAGCGAAACGAATGCCCGCGTGGCCCAACTCCGCCAGTGTCAGGGACGCGGCACCACCGGCACCAATGCGTTCTGTGACCGATACGCCCGCAGAGCGATCGACCAGCACAGGCAGAACCTCTCGCGCCGCTGCGGACTGCGCGGAGCGAGATGGCAATCGAACTACGACAACCACTATAACTGGTGCCGCGGAGTGAACCGTTCACAGGCCAGCGGCGAAACCAATGCCCGCACCGCCCTTTTGGGGCAGTGCCGTGGCAGCAGCGGACTGTTCCGCTCACGCTGGGACAAGATCGGCGGCCCGGGCGGCCCCTGGTCCACGGGTTGGGTTCCGAACCAGAATCAACAGATCTGCGGGCATTTTCATCCCGGCTGCCGGTGCGGCGGCGGATTTTGCGGAACATACCGTTCGGGCGCCACAACCTATTGGTGGCCGCAGGGCTGCAGTGGTCCGCGATGGCGCATTCGCTGTACGTCCGTGCCCCAATAGAAGCGTGGGTCGCGTCGGTATCCAGGTTTCAGTTCGTCACGGCCAGGACGGGTGCCAGCATATCCGCGTAGCGTTTCAGGATATCGGGGCTGTTGAACACGCTGCGGATTTCCTTCATCGGATCCGACGGATCGGCATGCTCCGCTGACAGGAATGCTGTCCTGTACTTTTCGATGAGCGCCTCATCCTTGATGGCGATGGCGGACGCCAGGGCCAGCACATTGCCTCGACCATCGCCGGTTCGGAGAATGGCCTCGGCCTGGGTCAAGGCCTCGCGAAAGTCGCCACGCCTGAATGCTTCAATAGAAATGGGAATGCGCATCCAGCCAGGAGGCGCCGGGCTCATGTCAACGCCGCGGCGGATCTCCGGCATGCCATTCTCCCAATCACCGCCAAGCACCTTGTGCCAGCCAAGCAATACATGAAGGTCGGGTTTCGATGGATTGCGTTCGATAGCGCGCCGATAGGCCTCTATTGCCGCGTCGCGCTTGCCCTGCGCCATCAGGATTGAGCCAAGATATTCATGCCCTGCAGCGTCCGAGGGATCCAGACGGATTGCCTTGCTCACCGCAGCCAGGGCTGGATCGAGAAGCGCCGGATCCGACTGATCCTTCAGCTTGGTCCAGTCGAGAAACAGCA
Source organism: Hyphomicrobiales bacterium (assembly GCA_965198845.1). Classification (GTDB taxonomy): domain Bacteria; phylum Pseudomonadota; class Alphaproteobacteria; order Rhizobiales; family JAJFHC01; genus CBDAQD01. The sequence goes on along the minus strand of CBDAQD010000002.1, from coordinate 670,128 downwards.
TGAATGCGTATGCGGCCCAAACGGAACTGTTCCGGCTGTCCGCATCGGTAAACCGCTTCAGGCAGGACCGCGCCGCCGCCTCGTCTTTTTGCCGCTTTTCGAGATCATAGGCGTGAAAGAGAACCACACATTCGTAGCTTGTGGTTTCGGCGTTTCCGCTGTTTTTCAGGCGATCGTCGAGCCGCTTCATAGCCTCCGACTGCAGCAATCCGCCCGGGCTGGCGATGTTCGCCACCACCGAGCGCACCCCTCTGACCATGAGGTCATAGAAGCCCGCGTCGCTCGCGGGAACCTGAAGCGTGTCACTCCCGATCAACTGCTGAGTGGCCATGTCGACAAGCGCGACGGTCATCTGAATGTTCTCGTCCGTCTTGAGAACCGACCCGGTGATCTGATAATCGGGATCCGCCAATCGCCGCCCCTGAGACCCGTCAGTATCATCCGGTGTCCGTGCACGAACACGGATGGTCCGGAAGTGAGACAGATCCGAGACCACTTGATGCCGTACGCCCTCGGCAAGCATCCGGCCTTCATTGCCTCCGGAGACCGAGCCGAATGCCAGCACGTCAACCAGCGGCGCCCCGAAGCCGTTGCCCGCGCGCTCCGGCACGCCGGTTCGATGGGTCAAAAACAGCGCAATCGCGCCCATCGCTGCCAGGACCACAACCGCAACCGCGATTGCCAGTGGTGACCTAAGGCCGGGACCGGGGTCAGTGGTGTCCGACATGTCTTCGAGAACATCATCCACCGTCTCGGTCGGCGCTTCGGATTGTCTTTCCAGAACGGGACGATATGAGCCCTTGGGAACGCCTATGCGGACAGGGTCATCACTGCCGGCACGCGCGTAGTAAACCTCCAGCGCAACCCGCAGACGGCGCATCTCGACGCGAACCGCCGGATCGGATTGCGGATCGAACGTATTCGGCCGGTCCATGGCGTCCACGGCAATCGAATAGGCTTTGATCTGGTCCGCCCGCCCGGCCAGATGTTCTTCGACAATGTAACTGAGGATTTTTTGAAGTTGCGGCGACGAGACAAGTCCGTCCGACGCCAGAACACGTGACAGCGCATCCCGCGCTTCATCGTTTGTGATTTCCGGACGTTCGCCCCCGAGCGTCTCTGAGTCTGCCGGCATCTTTCAGATTGCGATTGAAGACCCTGAACCATAGTAGTTCAAACCGACACGCAGTGCCACGGCCACACCGTAAATCGATCAAAATCACCCACCATTTCATTGTGCCGTACCCGATTGCGGTGTCCGCAATCAACTCGCCGACAGGGGCGCAAACTCTGAGGCCAGAAAATCAATGAAGGTACGCACCTTCACCGCAACGTGCCGTTTGTGGGGGTAGACAGCATGAATTCCGAGATCGGGCAGTTTGTAGGGCTCAAGGATCTCGACCAAACGCCCGGCGCGAATGTCCTCACCGACCACATATTCAGGCACCAGACCGATCGCATCGCCTGCAACGAGGACATCACGGGTGGCCCGCGCACTGTTGACAGAAAGCCGTCCGGAGACCTTCACCGTCTGGCGTTGCCCGTCAATCGTGAACGGCCAGTCGTCGCTTCCCCGGAGATTGGTGTCCAGTACGCAATTGTGATTCACGAGATCCGCAGGCTCGACGGGAACGCCGTAACGGTCGAGATACTCCGGCGACGCGCAGATTGCGATGCGGGACGGTGCCAGACGCCTCGCAATGAGCCCGGAATCCCTGAGTTCACCGATACGAATGGCAAGGTCGATCCCGTCGTCGACAAGATTCACGAAACGGTCCGTCAGCCGCAGGTCGATGCTGATGTCGGGAAATGCCTCAAGAAACTTCGAGGCAGCGGGCGCGAGAAACATTTCTCCGAAAGTCGCCGGACCGGACACGATCAGCTTGCCGCTGGGCGAGGAACGCCGGTCCTGAATGGCTGCCTCCAGTTCATCGAAGTCTTCGATAACCTGCAAGGCCTGTTGGAAGTAGACCCGTCCGATTTCGGTCAGGGTCAGTGAACGCGTCGTGCGGTTCAGCAGCCTGACGCCCAGCCGGTCCTCAAGCTTTCCGACATACTTGCTGGCAAGCGCGGTAGACATGCCGATGCGTTCGGCAGCCGCGGTAAACGAACCGGCTTCCACCACCGCAGCGAATGTGCGCATGCCTGCAATCGTGTCCATATATTATCAATAAATTGTTGATTATTAATTCTCAATACCTCTGTTTATCAACAATACATCGATCTCCATCTTTCGGTGAGGCGTACGAGCCATCGGGAAGACGGGAAAGCCAACTGCAATCCAGATCCTGCAGATGTCTTCCCCGAACCGCCGGCACCCTGTGCGCGACGCACCCAATGCAAAAACCGGTATGGAGGACCCTGACCGTGATCGACCAAAACACCGCGCCCTACGCAGCCCTCACCTTGCGCGTTTCTCTCGGAATCCTGTTTATCGCCCATGGCCTGCTCAAGGTCATCGTGTTCACGCCCGCCGGCACCGTAGGGTTCTTCGAATCCCTCGGACTGCCGGGATTGCTCGCCTATCTTACGATTGCCGCAGAACTCATCGGCGGCGTGGCCCTTGTCGCCGGCGTGTTCACCCGCTGGGTCTCTCTTGCGCTCATTCCCATTCTCGTCGGAGCCATAGTGTTCGCCCATGGCGGAAACGGCTGGCTGTTCTCCAATGAAGGCGGCGGCTGGGAGTTTCCGGCCTTCTGGATCACCGCCCTTGTCGCCCAGGCTCTGCTCGGCGACGGCGCCTACGCGATGCGTACCGAGGCTCTGTCAGCGGCCAGGCGCGCGAGAGCCTGAAATCAAACGAACTGCCGGGCGGCCGCACCGTCTCTATCGCCGCCCGGCACCCTTTGAACCCCAATCGCACAAGGAGCCCGCCATGCTTGTGAATGGCAAATGGACCGACGACTGGCACCCTGTTCAGTCGAAGGACGCAAAAGGTCGGTTCGTCCGGCAGACCTCAAGCTTCCGCCACTGGGTCACCGCCGATGGAAGCCCGGGTCCGACCGGCAACGGCGGCTTCAATGCGGAGCCGGACCGCTACCACATCTACGCGGGCCTGATCTGTCCGTGGGCGTCCAGAACACTCATGGTGCGAAAGCTCAAGAAGCTCGAGAATGTCATCAGCGTTTCGATTGTCGAACCTGCGCTGACCGAGCAGGGCTGGCGCTTTGGAACCTTTCCGGGCGCGGACACCGATCTCCTGAATGGCGCAACCTACATGCACGAAATCTACACCCGCGCGGATCCGGACTTCACCGGCCGGGCAACCATACCGGTGCTGTGGGACAAGCACCTCGGCACGATCGTCAATAACGAGTCCGCCGATATTGTCCGGATGCTGAATTCCGCATTCGACGAATATGGCGATTCCTCAGTCGAGCTCTACCCCGGAGATCTCCGGGCGGAAATCGATGCGCTGAACACGGAGCTCTACGGGACCCTAAACAACGGCGTCTACAAGGCCGGCTTCGCTTCCTCCCAGGCCGCGTACGAAGAAGCCTTTTCGGAGATATTCAGGACGCTTGACGGGCTCGAGGACCGTCTGTCCGATGGCCGCGCCTATCTGTTCGGCGACCGCCTCACTGAAAGCGACATCCGTCTTTTCGTGACACTTGTACGCTTCGACGCCGCCTATTTCGGACTGTTCAAGTGCAACCTGCGCCAGATCTCCGACTACCCCGCACTGTCCGCCTATATGGACCGCGTCCGGGAACTTCCCGGTATTTCCGAAACCGTCAATCTCGATCACATCAAGTCCGGTTACTACTCCGTGAAGGCACTCAACCCGTCCGGCATCGTGCCGCTGGGACCGGATCACATCACGAATTGAGCTGGTCGCGATATCCCGGCGGTCCCTCCGCGCTTGAATCGAGCGGATCTGTGATTCCGAGCTGCAAAAAGGCATTGACAAATTAAAGATTTATATTATATGAATTAAATAACGAACACGGAAACACAAGGCGGAAGCGCCATGCTGACAATCGTAATCCTCGCCCAACTGGCCACTGTCGGCTTCTTTGTCATCTTCCTCGCCTACGCGGCGATGCATGCAGACCCCAGGCCGGCATTCGAAATCACAACGCGCGATCCGGTCGGCCGCACGCTGATCCGTTCCGTCCAGGTGGCATTCGTCATAGGATACGGGATCTTCTTCCTGGGCACTGCGGTGCGGGCCGCCGGTCTGGTCTGAATTAGAGAGGAAGGGAACATCGTCATGACACAGACACGTCTCTATCAGGGCCTGGTTCTTGGTCTCGTATGGATCGCCGTCCCCGCTCCGTTGTGGATCTGGGCAATCCTCGAGCTCGTGATGTGATGCCATGCGGGTCACGACTCATTCGGATTACGCCCTTCGGGTCCTGATCTTCGCCGGCCTACGCGGCGAAGAGCCGAGCCGCATCGACGACATCGCCAAACGCTACCGGATCTCGAAAAGCCACCTGACGAAAGTGGTCTGGAAACTGTCGCAAGCCGGTTTCCTCAAGACGACACGGGGCCGGGCCGGCGGGCTGACACTGGCCGCACGACCCGCGGACATCAATCTCGGTGCAGTGATGCGCGAGATGGAGGGCTTCGGGGCCCTCGTGGAGTGCTTCGGTCCGGAGAACAAATGCATCATCACGACCGCATGTGCGGCGCGGCGTATGTTCCGCGAGGCGCACGAGGCGTTTTTCGCGGTGTTCGACAAATACACCCTGGCCGACCTGCTCGACCGCCGTCCGGCACTTGTCGACGTTCTGCAGCTCGACGCGGCGGCCGGCTAGGCTGCCAGTTGCAATTCAGGAACCAACCGTCCGAACCTGCCGCAAGCTGTTCGGGCAGTATGAAATTCAATGAGGAGATTGCCATGTCCTGGCTGCCAACCCTGATCACGAAGACACCGGAGGAGGGATACGACCTCGCCATTCTGCTTTCGCGCATGGGCGTCAAGAAGACCCAACCGGACGACGAAGCGAGAAAACGAATGCGCCCAATCTACGAAAACGATCCGGACAGCCTGACCCATGCGTCGCAGGTCATCGCGCTCAACTTCCAGACGGTCGCAGCGGCGAACAATTACTGGCGGTGATGTCAGAGGCCTGTGGGCCGGACTTACTCAATTCCGGCCCACGCCGCACGTTCAGAAGTCGCCTTCTACTGTCGTGAAGCCCAATGCTTTCCACGCGAACATGCCGCCCCGGTAGTACATGACCCTGTTCATCGGGAAGCCCTCGCGGTTCATGGCCTTGATGGCCGTGGGCGACTGCGGGCAGACGGGACCGTTGCAGAAGGCGATGACCTTCTTTGCCGTCGCGCAATCCCACCCCTTGTTCTTTTTCTCGCAGCCGAGTTCATCCAGTCGGCCGGCCACTTCGGTGTAGGGAATATGTTTCGCGGCGGGGATGGTCGCCTCGGCGAACCACTCCACCTCGCGCATATCGACGACAATGGTTTCCGGGTCGTTCAGCGCTTCCAGGACTTCGACTTCTCCGACGGGCGTGACGCCCGGAACCGGTGACATGGGTTGCAGCCAGCCCTTGTTCAGGGCACACCCGGTCATGACGCGTGTGATCTTGATATCTTCACCGTCCGTCTTGACCGTGAAGTGCGTGTCCTTGCCGATAATGCGGAGTTTTTCGTCCGATCCGTATGCTGGCGCGGCCAGCGAGACCGCAAGGGCTGCGACAGCAGCGATGGCGCGAATGTTCATAGAGTCCTCCCCTTCCAGGATATCCATGCCGCAAGCCAGTTCACCCTCGGACAATTAAATTATTATATTCGCATATTTGAATTCAACATTTTCTTAGGAGGTGCGACAGCGGGACACGGCTGTTCCTCAGGCCGGATTAATAAAGTGCGGGTTGAGTTACTCGGCGCCAATCGGGCGCAGGCGCAAGCACGGTCAGTCGCGGCTTCCCTCGACGGTCGCTGCGGCGTAACTGTTGAATTCCTCGATTTCTTCCTGCGGCGCATCGCGTCCGGTGAAACCCAGCAAATAGCTGGGCAGCAGCTTGAGCCGCTCCTCAAGAGGCTCGCTCAGTTCGGCGGAGTTGTAGCCGATCTGCATGAAATAGAGGATTCGCGCCCGGGTTTCGGCCTCCAGCGGAGGATAATCAAAACGCTCGAACATCTCCTTCAGGGCGCCGAGCCGTGTCTGATCCGATTGATCAAGAACACGACGAACGGCGCCCGACCGGCGCGCCCAGTCACGCACGGTCAAGTCCAGCCGTGTATTGAACAGTTCCGGGTTCAGAGTGCACCGGAAGACGTTGCAGACCGCCGCAGTGATCGTCGGCGCGGGCTCGCGGGCCATCCGCACCATGGCGGTCGTATTGACCGATTGCCAGTGCTCCAGAAGGGTGTCGAGCAGGTCCTGGCGGCTCTTGAAGTACCAGTAGAAGCTGGATCGCGACACACCAAGGCGCTCGCCCAGGGGCTTCACCTTGACCTCGTCGACGCCGTCGCTGATCAGCACATCCATGGCGACGTTGATCCAGTCTTCCCGCGTCACCTTCACATTGCCGACGAGCGGATCCTTGTCCGGATCGTCCCGGTGCAGGAGCGGCGTCACCTTCTCGGTTGTCATGACGGTCAGCTTTCCGGAGGGGCGCCCCCCTCCTCCGTGCGCCTGGCGATGAACTCGTCAAGCTGAGCGACTTTCCCGTCGTCGACCTCAGGCCCGGCTTCGGTGTCGAGGATGCGTTTCCAGATCTCCGTCGCACGCGTGCTTGCGTCGCGCGAACCCCGTTCGGTCCAGGCGCCTATATTCGACCAGTCCGCCACGAGCGGCTCATAAAACGCCGACTGATAGCGCTCCATGGTGTGACCGGCGGCGAAGAAGTGCCCGCCCGGCTGGACTTCAGCCAGCGCATCCCAGGCCAGTGCTGCGTCATCGCTTTCTGGAGGCACGCACAGCTCGGCAAAAATCTGCAGGGTTTCGAGGTCGGTGATGAGTTTCTCGTAACTCACGGACAGACCGCCCTCGATCCAGCCGGCGCCGTGGATCAGCACAGTTGCGCCGGCCAGCACGGCGGACCAGGCACTCATCTGCGTCTCGTTGGCGGCCTGGGCATCGTTTATGTTGGCTGCCGAACCCGCAGCACAGCGCCAGGGCAGACCGATCAGCCGGGCAAGCTGCCCGGCACCCAGATTGGCCTTGACCTGCTCCGGCGTCCCGAAGGCAGGCGCGCCAGACTTCATGTCGACGCTCGAGGCAAACGCGCCATAGCAGACCGGAGCGCCGGGGCGGACGATCTGGGTCAGGGCGATGGCCGCCAGGGCTTCGGCGTGACTGAGTGTCAGCGCGCCGGCGACGGTAACCGGAGCCATCGCCCCCATCAGGCAGAACGGCGTGACGATCGACATCTGCCCCGCCTCGGCGAAGTCAATCAGCCCCTGCGCCATCGGTATATCGATCTGGCGCGGCGAGTTGGTGTTGATGATGGTGTAACAGTGCGGCGTGGCCCAGAATTCGTCATCACTCGCGCCGCGGAACGTCTGGATCATCTCGAAGGAATCGGCAACCTGAGGCGTGCCGCGCGAGAACACGAAGGGGAATTTGTCAGACAGCGTCAGCTGCGCGCGGGCGGTCGCGTAGTGACGCAGGTTCAAGGGCGCGTCCTGCGGCTCGACACACGGGTTCAGCATGTGCAGCACATCGAAGTGCTGAGTCAGGCGGACCAGTTCCTCGAAGTCGGAAACCGTCGACGGCCTGCGGCCGCGCTCGAGGTCTGTGGCATGGGGCGCGCCCGCCCCGGTCTGAAAGGTCAATACGCCGAGTTCAAGCTGAAGGTCGCGATGCGGAGCGCCGGCCTTGAGGGCGATGGTGTGCGGCGCGGACTCAAGCGCCGCCTCCACGATGTCCCGGCCGATGAAGACCATTTCGGATTCCTCGTCGACACGAGCACCCGCCGCCTCGAATCGCTGCCGGGCCGCCGGCAGCAGCACCTTGACGCCGAGCTCCTCCAGGACCCGCAACGCGCTGTCGTGAATCGCCTGAACACGGTCTTCGGAGAACACCGGGACCGGAGGAAAAGGATTGCGCAGTTGCCGGTAATCGACCACGCGCGGACCGCCACCCGCGTGCGCACGCGCCCCGCGCCGACGGCGCCGGCCGGCAGGGGCGTCAATCGTGGGCGCGGTCATCCCCGCATGGCCCTCCCCTCGGGATCATAGGGCGAGGGCGGAATGATGCGGGCCGGGCGTTCTGCACCGACAACGTGAACAGCAAGCTCGGTGCCGACTGCCGATACGTCGCGGTTCACCAACGCCATGGCGAGGGACTTGCCGACCGTGTGACCGTAACCGCCTGATGTGACAAATCCGACCCGGGCACCGTCCTGCCAGATCGGCTCGAATCCGCTGGCGTCGGCATCCGTGGCGTCAATCTCAAGCGTCACAAGCACCTGTGCCGGACCTTCGCCGTCCCGTTCGGCCATGGCGGCCTCGCGCCCGACAAAGTCCTCTTTCTGCCAGTCGATCCAGCGGTCCATGCCGGTCATGCCGGGTGTGTAGCCCTGCGTGAATTCCGCCGACCAGATGCCGAAGCTCTTCTCCAAGCGCAGACTGAGCAACGCATTAAATCCGTATTCGCTGATGCCGTGTTCGGCCCCGGCCTCCAACAGACTCCGCCGCAGCGTCACATGATCGCCCATGCGGCAGTGGATTTCATAACCCAGCTCGCCGGCGACTGAGAGCCGGCCGACCTTGCCCCGCACGAGACCGATATCGAAGTGACCGCAGCCCATGAAACCGAGGCCGGAGACGTCCTGTTCGGCGATTGCGGCGATGACGTCGCGCGACTTCGGTCCGGCGAGCGAGAACCCGACCATCTCTTCGCCGAGGTCGCGGATCGTCACGCCCTCCATCATGTGATCGGCGAACCAGCGCATGTGCCACGTGCGCAGATAGTAGGACCCCATGATCCACCAGGTGCCGTCGCCCCAATTGAAGATGGTGAGATCGCCCTTGAGCTTGCCGTTCGGCGCAAGCATCGGCGCCAGACGCGCTCGGCCCGGTCCCGGCAATTTGCTCGCCATGGTCCGGTTGAGCCAGTCTTCGGCATTCGGACCGGTCACCTCGAAACGCGAGAAGGCGCTGATGTCCAGCAGGCCGACGCCCGAGCGCACTTTGCGGCACTCTTCGCCGACGATATCGAAGGCGTTGGAGCGCTTGAGAGACGGCGTCTCCTCGAAGCCTTGCGGCGCGAAATAGAGCGGCACTTCGGTGTCCCAGCTGCAGCCCCACAAGGCGCCGGCCGCCGTCATGGCGTCATGGGCGGGCGCCGTCTTCAGCGGCCGTCCGGCCGGCAACTGTTCATTGGGATAGGTCATCACGAAACGGCGCGTGTAGAACTGGCCGGTCGTCTCGCGGATGTAACGCTTGTTTTCCGCGAACGGGCCGTAGCGGGCAACGTCCATGCCGTAGACGTCCGCCTCGGGTTCGCCGTGGATCATCCATTCGGCCAGGCTCTTGCCGACGCCGCCGCCCTGGAGGAATCCGGCCATGACCGCGCAGGCGCACCAGTAGCCGCGCTTTCCGGGTACCGGGCCGACGAGAGGATTGCCATCGGGCGAGAACGTGAAGGCTCCGTTGATCCAGTTCTTGACGCCAGCCTCCTGGAGTACGGGGTAGCGCTCAAAGCCGAGCCGCAGCTCGTTCTCGATCCGGTCGATATTTTCCTGGAGCAGTTCGATGCCGTAATCCCACGGTGCGCCGTCCATCATCCAGTGCTGGTGATTGATCTCGTAGATCCCCAAGAGCATGCCCTGCTGGTCCTGGCGCATGTAGGTGAAACCTTCGAGATCGACGACCAGGGGCAGTTCCGTGTCGAGCGCGGCCACTTCCGGAATGGTCTCGGTCAGCAGGTAGTGATGCTCGAGCGGCGATACCGGCAGTTCGATACCGGCCATGCGTCCGACCTGCTTGGCCCAGAGGCCGCCGGCGTTGACGACATGCTCACAGGTGATGGTGCCCTGCTCGGTCACGACCTGCCACCCGTCGACGAGCTGCTGAAGTTCGAGAACGCGGTTGTTCTGGACGATCTCGGCACCGTTCTTCTTGGCGGCACCGGCATAAGCATGCACGGTTCCGGTGGTATCGATATAACCCTCGCGGTCAGCCCACATGCCGCCAAGCAAACCTTCGGTCGACATCACCGGGCAGAGCTCCCCTGCCTCTTCCGGGGTAACCAGGCGCACGTCCTCGATGCCGATGCTCTGGAAGACACGGTAAGCCGATTGGAGCCACTCCCAGCGATCGGGCGTGCCCGCCATGGTCAGTCCGCCGGTCATGTGCATGCCGACCGACTGCCCGGACTCCTTCTCGATCTCGCTCAGGAGGTCGATGGTATAGGCCTGGAGCGCGGCGACGTTCGGGTCCGCGTTGAGGGCATGGAAACCGCCCGCCGCATGCCAGGAGGAACCCGCCGTCAGGACCGAGCGTTCAATGAGCACCACATCCGACCAGCCGAACTTGGCGAGGTGGTAAAGGACCGAAGCGCCTACGACGCCACCGCCGATGACGACAACACGATAATGCGATTTCATCTGTTTCCCTCCCGGAACGCCCGGCCGCCATCGCTTTGCGATATCGGCGACCATACTGGACAGACTGTCCAGTGCACACTATGGCAAGGCGGAAGAGAGCGTCAATAGAAGAACGCGGCCTCTGCCCGGTCCAACCGGAACGCGATATGATCTTGTGCCTGAGCGCTTAGAGTAATGCGCCGCAATGCAGGGATCAGTGTAGAGATGGGGGGTGCTACATGGCCAGGATTACAGTGACGGTAAAACGGGTACGGTCGCTGCTGAAGTTCCTGCGCACCGGGCGCGGCCTCGGGAAATACAAGGGCGGAATGGAGGTTGTTCTTCGGGTGTCCGGCGGACCGACCGATGCCGTATTCGGCACGCTTCCGATATTGCATGGCGGCACGGAAGTCAGCATCGACATTCCGCCGGTAAGTTACCAACAGCGCATCCACGTGCACGGGGCAAGGCCCAATCACGGCGACATGCTGTTTCAGCTCGATACCACCTTCATGATCACGGAAGACGGCGAATGGATCGTCGAACCTCCGTTTCAGAGCAACGAACCGATCAGAAGGGTGCGGAATCTGACAATCGCGGTTGTCGAAGACTGGACGGATCTGCTGCGCCGCATGCAGGAGGAACTTGAGCAGGAGGATCGGGACAACCGCTCCCTGATCGAGGCCATTGAAGGGCTTGACCTGAAGCCCTTCGATTCGTCGTTCTGGTTTGATCTGTTCACGGTGCCGGTCCGGAGCTGGTTCAGCATCGACATGCTGGAGCTCGTGAACTGCGATCACATTAATCCCCGGTTGAAGTTTCTCCGCGACCGGATCACGGCAGATCTGGACATGCGGAAGCCGGGCGGCGGTCGATTCGGACGGGCCAAGTTCGACTTTGTGATGCTGCCCGAGCGGATTGGCACACCGGTTACCTTCGACTATGCGCTTGAGGAGAGCACGTGGCAACGGATCGGAGTTTGGAATCACGCGCCGCTCGACATCGACTTTTCGCGGCCGGGCCTCAATGCCGTCACCGCTGCAAACCAGGAAGCGCTCACTGAAATGTTCGCGGAGCGGTTCGGCGTGGGCGCAGAAGACATCCTTCGGATCGATACCGCTGCAAATGAAGCGGCGATCCGGAATTTTTGGGCAACCCTGAGAGAAGTTATTCCGCTCGGGAGAAGACCGTCGTTGCCGGAATTTCTGAATCTGTTCAGAGGCCCCTTTGCATCGCGAGTCAGACAAAAGATCGATCATCCGGCAGCCCGGAACAAATGGACGAACACCGCGTGTTACAGGCCGCGCCTGACCAGTTCCATCGAAACCATCGTCACAGACCCGCCCATGCCAATCCGTAATTCCAGGCGGACGTCGTAGCCCGCAGCTTAGGCGGCCAGCCGGAACGGCGCCGAGCCGACTACTGCCGTCCGCCTGACTTTCGAGCCCCGGCCTGCGGCTCATCGGCCAGAACATGGCTTTCGCCCCAGTCACGCAGAGCCAGGAGGATCGGCTCAAGTGTCCTGCCCGTCTCGCTCAGGCTATATTCCACATGGGGCGGCACGACGGGGAAGACCTTGCGGACGATCAGCCCGTCGCTTTCCAGTTCCCTGAGCTGTTTGGTCAGCATGCGCTGGGTGACGGTCCCCACATCCCTCTTCAGCTCGTTGTATCTCTTGGGGCCGTCGAGCAGGTGAAACAGCGCCACGCCCTTCCACTTACCACCGATACGCTCGAGAGCAGCCTCGACCGGACAGCCGCGCGAACAGTCATAGTTCTCGAACCTCATAAAGCCTCCACAGGATACTTTTTGTACCTACTGCACAAAAATGTGCGTACTTGCCAAATTGATCCTTCATGAATATCTCATCGGTTCAATGACGACAAGGAGCTCCGCGATGGCAAATTTGACAATCGTTGCAAACATTCACGCTAGGGCAGACAAGGTCGAACTGGTCAAGTCCGAGTTGCTCAAGCTGATCGAAACCACCCGGGCCGAAGAGGGCTGCATCCAGTACGACCTGCACCAGGACAATGAAAACCCCGCTCACTTCATGTTTTACGAGAACTGGACAAGCCGGGAGTTGTGGCAGACGCACATGAACGCACCGCACCTCGCGGCCTACATGGCGGCCACCGAAGGTGCGGTCGAGAATTTCACGCTGAACGAAATGACGGTCATCGGCTGATGCGCTTCCGGCCAATTGCCGGTTCTGAATTTTCGTTTTTCAATTGACCGAGCCCGCCTGAGAAAACGGGAAATGTCGTGCGCTAGTTGTCACGAAGCGGCGGCGGATCCAGCATATCCTCGAAAAACCAGGCGGCCAGTTCGTTTCGACTGGCGACTCCTGCCTTTCGGTAAACAGCGGACGCCTGCTGACGGACCGTCTTCTCCCGAGTTTCCCGGAGTTCGGCGATCTCTCGGAAGGACAGTCCCTTCAACATCCCGATGACGACATCCTGCTCACTTGCCGTCAGTTTCCAGGCATCAAACTGCTTCTGCATGACGGCACGGTACTGGCTGGCCAGTTCCTGCGATCTGGTGTCGAGTTGGGCAAGTCGACCGCGCCCCTTGTTCAGTTGCCCGCTCAGTTCCCTCAGCGCTCTTTGCTGGACACGAAATTCGTAAATGAAGATCCCCAACATGACTGCGCTGATGGCGAACCTCGACAGGTCGTCACTCATTGAACCAAGTGTCTCGCCGTCAAGGAATTCGGAGATGATTTCGGCGGCGCTGATACCAAAGACAAACAGCACGAAAACAGCAAACACCGTTCGCCGATGCGGAGCCTGCCCTATCGCGTCGAGCATGGTGTTGTTCCCCAATTCTATTTGCGATCAGGACATTAGCATCAAGTCGCATCCCCGAAATTGACCTTATGCCTGGTGTTCCATACCGTCGATCCGGCATTTGTCCCATGGACCGCAGGACTCAAGCTAATCAACTATGGATGTCACGATGGTCATCACCACGATGGCCTGACTCCGCAGCGTGCCTGCCTCGCTACAGCCCATTTTTTGACCTGAGGACAAAGATGTCGATTCCCATTTCCCGGCGGCGGTTTATTGCGGGCAGCACCGCTCTGCTCAGCGCAGGCTGTTTTCAATCTGCCTGGTCAACGACCGCCCCTGTCAAATTGCCGATACCAACGCTTGTTGACGGAACCGACGGCGAGCCGGTCAATCTTAAGATTCGCAACGGCGAATGGTCCTTCAGGCCTGGCGTAAAGACGCCGACCCTGGGACTCAATCAGGACTACCTGGGACCAACCATACGAACCCGGCAGAACAGCGAACTCAATTTGCACTATCAGAACACTCTGACCGAGGGCGTGGCCATTCACGGCCACGGATTGCATGTTCCAGGTGATGTTGACGGTGGGCCGCAACTGGAAATGGCACCGGGAGACCGATGGCAGCCCTCTTTGTCTATCGTGCAACCGGCGGCCACCTGCTGGTATCACTCCCATACGCACGGCAAGACCGGCCATCAGGTCTATCACGGGCTGGCCGGCATGATCATCATCGATAACGAGACCAGCGATTCCGTGGAGCTTCCCCGTCAATACGGCGTTGATGACCTGCCGGTCATCATTCAGGACCGGACCTTCGATGCAAAGGGCCGGCTGGTGTATTCGCTGCATGATGCCGGCGAAGATGGCTGGCTCGGTAAAACCGTGATCATCAATGGTGCAATTTCACCGGTTGCCCGGGTTCCCGCCGGAAAAGTACGGCTGCGACTTCTGAACGGCGCCAATGCGCGGTTCTACATCGTTGCGTTTGCCGACAACCGGCAATTCTACAAGATTGCGTGCGACGGCGGGTTCCTTGCTGCTCCCGTGCCATTGACGATAATGGAAATGTCGCCCGGCGAGCGCTGTGAAATTGTCGTCGATCTGGCGGATGGCAAGCCCGCCGAACTTCTGACCTTGTTCGAAGATGAGTTTGATGAAGCCGAAGAAGGCATTGTCAGTGGCTTGCTGGACCGGTTCGTTCGATCTGGAAAACCCCTCCCGCCGCCATCCTTGACCCTGAGAGTCGACAGAACCCTCACGGCGCATACCGCACCCTTACCCGAGAAACTCGCGGCCATTTCGCGCCCCAAAGAAACCGAGATAACGCGCACCCGCGACTTTGTGCTCACCATGGAAAATGGCGGCCATGGTGGCTCGCATGGTGGCCACCACGCGATGGACATGACCATCAACGGTGCGGCAATGGACATGAACGTCATCAACGAACGCGTCAAGCGCGGCGTCTGGGAGCGCTGGCGCATCCGCTCCGATCAGGGCGCGCATCCGTTTCATGTGCACGGCTGCTCCTTCCTGATCGAGCAAATGGAAGGCGACGTTGCCCCACCCGATCAACGTGGCTGGAAAGACACGGTTGTCCTGGATGACGACGACTGGTCCGAAATTGTCGTTCGCTTTGATCACCCGGCGACCGACCAGCATCCCTACATGTATCACTGCCACATCCTGGAACACGAAGACCGCGGCATGATGGGACAGTTCACGGTGAGCTGATTCCGCGTAATCGTCGGCCATCGACGCCGGGCTCTGGCAGACCCACATGGATGCAGCAACCGTGAGCGTATCCGGGCGCTCCCGGAACCCCACTGGTTGACCCCTGCACGCCCGAGAGGCAAGCTTCCGTTTGGGAAATTTGGCGAAATGGCCAGCATGGCACTTGCCTTTGATGTTTTTGCGGGAAGCCGCAGCCGGTCGAAGCCGTGATCTCATCGGCATGAGGTGATCACAACCGGCTGCCTGCTCCCCACTTGGTAAAGGAGATGTCGAAACAACGGTTCGCCCCATAGCGGCGACCGGACAAGGTGTGGGAGGGAAAAATGGATCGGCGCAGGGCCTACAATTCGCCGCATTACAGCGGGTTCACTCCGGGCCAGAGTTATTCGACGCCAAGCCGCAGTTACAGCGGCATGCCCGGCACGAACGAGATGCGCGGCACGGACATCATCGCCGAGTATCTGGTCAAAGAGAAAGTGCCCTATATCCTCGGCTATGCGGGTCACGGCGCGATCGGCCTGCTGGACGGCATCTACAAGCATACCGACAAGATCAGGCACATTTCGCCGCGCATCGAACAGGGTGCCGGCTTCATGGCCGACGTCTACTTCCGGCTGACCGGACAGCCTCTGGCGGTTTACGCTTCAACCGGGCCCGGGCCGATGAACATGATGATTTCGGTGGCCAATGCCTTCTATGACAACTCGGCCTTCTTCGTGATCACCGGCCAGGTGCCGACCACGCAGGTCAACAGCGGCGCCCTGCAGGACGACTATCGATACAACGGAGACATGTCTTCGATCTTCCAGCCGGTGGTGAAAAAGTCCTATCGCATCCGGCAAGTTGAAGACTTGTGCCGCGCCCTGCCCGAAGCTTTCGGACTGATGAAAACCGGAAGGCCGGGGCCGGTGCATTTCGACATGCCCTATGACCTCTACATTGAAACCGCGCCGGTCAGTACGCCGGAGCCATTGAATGGCAGCGCACCGACCGGTGGCTGGAACGGCAGCATGTCCGACTACCCGATCCAGCGAGCGCTTGAAATGCTGTGCGCGAGCGACCGGCCGCTCATTCTGGCGGGCGGCGGCATCCGGGTGGCCGGGGCCTACGAGCAATTGCGGGAACTGGCGGAGCAGCTTGAAATTCCGGTCTACACCTCGTTCATGGGCAAGGGCTCACTCCCCTACGATCACAAGCTCCATCTTGGGATTGCAGGGGTATGGGGCGACTATCCGGCGACGGAAGCCTGCCGCAACGCCGACGTCATCCTTGCCATCGGCGCGCGGTTCAACGACCTGCATACCGGTTCCTGGATCCCGGGTTACGTCTACAACATTCCGCCGACGAAGCTCATTCAGGTCGATATCGACGAAAACGAAATCGGCCGGAACTATCCGGTCGAGGTCGGGATCACGGGGGATGCGAAAGAGTTCCTCGAAAAGGCGCTGAAGATCGCGCGGGGCAAAGGCATGCGCCTCGGCAACGGAGAGGCCTGGCGGCGGGAAATCGAGAGCTGGCAGACGGAATGGCGCAATTTCTGTGCGCCGTTCGAGACCAGTTCGGACGTTCCGATCGAGCCGCGCCGCATGCTCGCCGACATGAACCGGCTGTCGCCCGACGACACCGTCATGGTCGACGATATCGGCAATTGCCAGGTGTGGTCCGAGCAGTACTGGCAGACGAAGATACCAGGTACGCACATGACATCCGGCGGTTTTGCCGCCATGGGTTTCGGGGTCTGTGGCGTGCTCGGCGCACGGCTTGCCAGACCGGACTCGCCCTGTGTCACTCTGTGCGGCGACGGTGGCTTCTCCATGTGGCCGCACGCGGTGATGACCGCTGTCGAGTACAACCTTCCGGCCGTCTGGGTTGTGCAGAACAACTATTCGATCGGCACCATCCGCGATCTGCAGCGCGTCTACCTCGACGGCCGCGAGCTTGGCACCAGCTTCGTCAACGAACAGACGGGACAGTTCTGGAACCCGGACTTTGCCAGAATGGCCGAAGCCATGGGCGCGCGAGGTATCCGCATCGAGCACCCGGACCAGTTCGGAGACGCCTATGCGGAGGCCATCGCGTCAAGCGTGCCGACCGTGCTCGATGTGGTGATCAACCGGGATACCGGTGTTCCCGTTACAGGCACATGGCAGATGCCGCCGATCCCGGAAGTACAGCCGACATTCGGTCACCGGAAGGTTCACCAGTAGGCAACACGCGGTAGCCGGACATCTCACTGAGGCATGCGTCTGATTGATCGTGATGTGGTGCACAGGGACGGAATCGGACCACCGACACACGGATTTTTAATCCGTTGCTCTAGCTGCTGATCTCGCTGCCGCTCAGCAGATTACTCAACAGCTCCCGCCAATCCGGCAGTTCCTGGCCTGTCTTGCTGATCGCCTGTGCGCCGAAGTACATGTTCGTAAGGGCAATCGCTCTCTGTAAGGCGACATCGGAACCTTCGGTCTCGCTCTCCGTCAGGGCTTTGAGAAACGCGTTCTGCACCCGGCCGGTCATTGCCGCGGCGAGCTTGGCGACATCTTCGTCTACAGGCGCGAGTTCGATCATGGCATTGCAGACAAAGCATCCCATTCGTTTCTCGGCCCGCTCGGAAAACACGGACGCAAACAGCTCTCGGATGCGCTCCAGACCGCCCGCCCCCGGGCCGCTCTCCAGAAAACTGACGGCTGCCGTGATGTTCACCTGATTGTAACGGCTGAGCGCTTCCAGATAGGCCCGGCGCTTGTCGCCGAAGGCCTTGTAGAAAGATCCCCGGGTCAGCCCCATCGCGTCCAAGAGATCCGGCAGATTGGTGGCATGATAGCCTTGGCGCCAGAAGATCTGCATCGCGCCATCCACCGCGTGGTCAAAGTCAAATTCTCTCGGTCTCGCCATAGCTAATCCGCGCTCAGCCCTCGCGCCTCACTATCACACATCATTCACAAAAGAGTGTTTTGTACCATGTGGTTCCTAACTATAGTTTCTCCTCATCGAACGGCAAGCCAGCGGTTCGCAATACCCGCGGAGTGATCCCACCTCACTCATCCCAGAAGGAGAATTCAAATGATGAAAGCAGTCCGCACCACTTTCGCCGGCGCCCTTGTCGGCGTCGCCATGATGTCTTCGGCTCTCGCAGCCGGCGTCGATGTGAACGCAACGTCCACCGGTCTTGCTATTCGCGGCTACGATCCGGTCGCCTACTTCACCGAAAAGCAGCCGACACGCGGAAACTGGAAAATCACTGCCACCCACAAAGGCGCCACCTACAGATTCGCCTCCGAAGCCAACAAGAAAGCGTTCCTGGCCGACCCGGCGAAGTTCGTTCCCGCATATGGCGGCTACTGCGCCTTCGGCACGGCAATGGGCTTCAAGTTCGACGGCGATCCGAATGTCTGGAAGGTTGTGGACAACAAACTCTACCTCAATCTGTCGACGGACATTCAGACCCGCTGGGAAGGCAAGGTGACGGAATTCATCTCCACGGCCAACACCAAGTGGAAGGCAATCAAGGACAAGGCCCCGGAAGCCCTGCAGCAATAACGCAGCACGAAAACGAGACAGGCTGGCCCAGCGCCAGCCTGTTTTTCGTTGTTAGATGTGCATTCCGGAGGGGGCATCCATTCCCTTCAAGAAGGTTGAACGGTCGATAACAGAGCTGCGCATTCAGCAATCGCCCAAGTTGACCAAGTGCACCAATTGCCCAAGGACCTTTCTTATCAACTCGGTCTGTCCCCCGCATACCATCTTGGCGCAAGCGTTCTTTGTATGCGCGCGTTTGGTCTCTACGCTGACATCGTCCCACAGCGCCGATTGTCGCTTGGACACGCCCGCCACCAATTGAAAAATGACCAGCTTCTCTGACGGCGTCAGGTTGGCCCGATGGTTGTAGACCTCCAGGACCTCATCGCAAACTTCCTTGCTCACCGAAATGCCGCGCAGGTTGCTGCGTGAGGGGTTTTGGGAGGTGCTATCGGTGACGGGGACGAACCACAGGAACCGGTTTCTGGCCGGCAGCAGGAAAATATCTCCAGCCTCCGCGTCTTCATTAGTGACGTATGACGCGATTACATTGATCTGGGGGTTTCTGTCAGGCTGTGTTACGAGGCCGGTGGCCAAACCGGCGAGGCTGCCACTGCCAACACATCTGCCGTTACGGTCAAAATCGGCCCAATGAAGCAGGCCATCATCGAGCAGCGGTTCCTGCTGTGACGTTCGCTCAAGGTGTTCGAGAGGCGCCGTAAGAGCTTGCTCGTTATTCTTTCCCTTCAGCAACGTCTCTGGCCGAAAACAATCGAGTGCTTTCTGTCTCGCTACCATTGCGGCTGCCTCTTTTGCTGTTCCTCTGCAATACCCACGCGGGCCTTCTGCCAAATGTGTTCGTGCAGTTGCAGCGGATGAGGCTGCACCAGGCACATTTCCTCCCTCCTTGCGTCACCGTCCAACGCAAGTTCCAACCAGGCAAATTTGGAGTTCAGGATCGGTCTTACAGCTCAATCAACCGATGATCTTGTTTCATAAATGCTATTTAAATCAGTGGGATAGGTCAATCGACTTTGGCATTTTCATTTTGAAAAATTGAAATGATGCCAGGACAAAAAAGCGCACTGAGAACAGGAATTTGTGGCCAACACAGATGCTGATTTTCCAGGTTGCCCCTTTCAATTCGAAAAACGTCTCTCAATTTCTATTGCTTGGGCACAAATTTCTCCTTTCTATGATGAGCATGACGAGGATTTTGGAGCGATGAATGAGCACGGATTCAAGTGAAGGTGATCTGACCCAAGATAAGAAAACCCAGATCCTGAATGCCGCCACACAGGTGCTCAGGGTCCGGGGCCTCCAGGCGCTGTCGTTTGAATCCATTGCGAACGAAGCCGGCCTGTCTCGCCAGCTGGTCCGGTACTACTATTCTGACCTGGATATCTTGATGGCGGATTTGTGTGACCATCTGCAACAGGTCTACCAGGACTTAATAGTCTCGGGAATTGTGGACGTTGCCGCGGTCGAACGCCTCGGATTCTTCATTGATTTTCTTTTCGGTGTCGATAAGGGCCACCCAATGCCCGACAATCTTGAGACTTATGACGCGTTGTTTGCGTACGCCGTGGGCTCAGAGTCGCTAAAAGAGCGCTTGTGTGAAAAATACAGGACTCTCGGTCAGGTAATCGCTCACGAGTTGGCGATAGTGCATCCGACATTGGATCACATGGCTTGTGAGGAACTGTCGTTTCTTATTGTCTCCATGATGCATGCACACTGGAGTTATGTCGCGACCTTGGGCTTTTCCCCTCATCATAATCGTATTGCCCGTCGCGCAATCGACCGCTTGATCGAATCGTACATCGACAATTCACCTACGGTTCCCTCAGGTGAGAAACCCTGGTCCTGCGATGGTTGAGTCTCGGAGTTCGCAGGCCGTGACCCGCTTGCCGATAACCGGGCTGTTTTGAATGGGTGATTCTTCCCGGGTTTCGGGACGCGCGATAATTGCGCCGACAAGCCGTTTCAATGTAATCGATCTGCTGGGGTGATGGTGCCCAGGGGCGGAATCGAACCACCGACACACGGATTTTCAATCCGTTGCTCTACCAACTGAGCTACCTGGGCATGGCAGGCGGACAACGGCGCAAGACCGTCTCGCGAGCGACCGCGTTTATAGGCAATCAGGACGGTGCTGTCCAGTTCGCAAGCATAGGGCAACACGGCTTTTTTTCGGCGCTCCGTGAGGCGTGCGCGAAAGGCCGGATCAGCCCTCCTCCTCGTCGCGCGGCGGCATGCTGTCGAGTGTTTCCGGCGCCTCCTGGGTCGGGATCGCATAGCGCCCACCAAGCCAGCGGTGCAGATCGATATCAGCGCAGCGCGCGGAGCAGAACGGATGGTACTTTTCGACCGACATCTTGGAACAGATCGGACAGGGCCGTGCCTTCCGCCGGGGTTTTCCGGCGGCCGACACTTGCTTCTCGGATTTTTCGCCGCGATCGGTCATGGAAAAAGGGCCCTCCCCGGTACAACCCCTATCCCGCGTTGAACCAGTTGAAGTAGACCGGATATCCGGTGCCGTTCAGGAGCGCCACGGTCTCATAGAGCGGCAGCCCCACGACATTCGAGTAGGAGCCCTGCAGCTTCTGGACGAACGCCTCCGCACGGCCCTGGATCGCGTAGGCGCCGGCCTTGCCGCGCCATTCGCCGGAAACCAGATAGCTTTCGATATCCTCCCGGCTGAGGCGCTTGAACCTGACCCGGCTCTCGACGGTGCGCTCGCGGGTCGCGCCCTTGGGCGTGATCAGGCAGACCGAGGTAAACACCCGGTGAGACCGGCCGGACAGATGCTTGAGCGCCGCGGAGGCATCGTCGATCGTGGCCGGCTTGCCCATATGGCGACGGCCGATCGCGACCACCGTATCGGCAGCCAGTATGAATGTCCCTTCGCCCAGAGCCTTGACCTGATTGCGGTCGAGGGCGGCCTCGGCCTTGGCCCGCGCAAGCCGGCTGACCAGCGCACGAGGCATCTCGGCACGTTTGGGCGTCTCATCGATCTGTGTCGGGCATAGAAGGTCGGGCGTGATTCCGACCTGCTCAAGGAGCGCGAGCCGACGGGGAGACCCGCTGGCCAGCACGAGCTTTACCCGTCCGTCCGTCATATCAGTTACAGCCGCACCGCAGAATCCGGGAGAATCCGGTTACTTGTACCGGTAAGTGATTCGGCCCTTGGTGAGATCGTATGGCGTCATCTCGACAAGGACCTTGTCGCCCGCCAGGACCCGGATGCGGTTCTTGCGCATCTTGCCGGCCGTGTGGGCGATGATTTCATGGTCATTTTCGAGCTTCACCCGGAACGTCGCATTGGGAAGCAATTCGACAACGGTTCCGGGGAATTCGAGCAGTTCTTCCTTTGCCATGCACTCCTTCCTCAATGTCCTGCGGGAGAATGGTCAGTTCGTGCCCCAAAAGCAAGGGCAACCTTCAGGGAATGCGCATTACGGTTACACCGTAGGCCCTCCGGCCGCGTCGAAGCGTTCCTTGATGCGCTTGAGCAGCGCGTCACGGACACCGCGAAACGAGTCCATGACCTGCTCGCGGCTGCCGGTGACATAGCTCGGATCGAGGGTCGGCCAGTATTCCGCCTCCACGGCCATCGTGCGCGTCAGCTCCAGCGCCTTGTGATGGGCCTCTGGCGACAGCGAAATGACGAGGTCGAAGGACGTATCCATGAGCTCGTCGAAGCTCTTGCCCTTATGCCTGGACAGATCGATGCCGATCTCGTCCATGACGGCCACGGCAAACGGGTCGACGTCCTGAGGCCGCACGCCGATGGAGTCGACAAAAATCCTGTGTCCCATCAGATGCTTGAGGATGCTCTCGGCCATGGGCGAGCGGACCGCGTTGTGGGAACAGGCAAAAAGCACAGCGCCCGGCAGATCCCGACTTTCGCCGCCGATCACACGTCAGCCTTTCCAGTGCAGCACGCAGATCAGCGTGAACAGACGGCGGGCCGTGTCGAAGTCGACATCGATCTTGCCGTCGAGACGGTCCCTGAGGATCTGACTCCCCTCGTTGTGAAGGCCGCGCCGGCCCATATCGATGGCCTCGATGCGGCTCGGCGTCGCCGTCTTGATCGCCTCGTAGTAACTCTCGCAGATCATGAAATAGTCGCGAACGATGCGCCGGAACGGCGACAGCGACAGGATTATGGTCGAGCGCTCTCCCTGGGACTCCTCGTGCAGGTCGAAGACCAGCCGCTTTTCGACGATGGACAAGTGCAGCTGATACGGGCCGCCGTCCCTGCCCGGCAGGCTGAAGCTGTTTTCCTCCAGCAGATCGAAGATCGCGACCTTGCGCTCATGGTCGACATCCGCCGACGAGCGGCCGAGGGACGCCTCATCGAGCGTAATGTTGACCAGACGATTGCGGTTGGAATGCGCGCCCTCGTCCCCGTTGCCGTCGACCGCCATCGATCCCGTCTCCTTGCATCCGGAGCATCAATACCACTATGCGGAGGGCAAGTTTAGACGAATTGCAACGGACCGTGCATGTGCGTCGAGCCCTTCCGCACGGCCGAGCGCGATTGCGGCCGGACCGATTGCCGAAAGGCTGTCGGCAGAGCACTTGAGCAGCGACGTGCGCTTCATGAAATCGAGCACACCGAGGCCCGATGAAAAGCGCGCACTGCGCGCGGTGGGCAGCACGTGGTTCGATCCGGCCACATAGTCGCCGACAGCCTCCGGCGTGAAACGGCCGATGAAGACCGCACCCACATTGCGGATGCGTGCAGCCAGGTCATCGGCGCCGTCGCACACGATCTCAAGATGCTCGGGCGCGATCCGGTCGCCGAGCGGCACGGACTGTGCCAGATCGTCAACAAGGATCACGGCGCCGTATTCCCGCCAGCTGGCACCCGCAATCTCCGCGCGCGGCAGTGTCGTCAGTTGCGCGTCGACCGCGGCACAGACCGCATCGGCAAACGCGCTGTCATCGGTGATCAGGATCGACTGGGCGGATTCGTCATGCTCCGCCTGGGCCAGGAGATCTGCTGCGACCCAGTCAGGATCGTTGTTGCCGTCGGCGATGATCAGCACTTCCGACGGCCCGGCGATCATGTCGATACCGACCGTGCCGAATACCTGGCGCTTGGCGGCCGCCACATAGGCGTTGCCAGGTCCGACGATCTTCGCGACCGGACGGATCGACTCCGTGCCGTAGGCCAGCGCCGCCACGGCCTGGGCGCCGCCGACCCGGTAGATCTCGCTCACGCCGCCGATATGCGCGGCCGCCAGGACCAGTGGATTGACCTCGCCGTCCGGTGTCGG
This sequence comes from Hyphomicrobiales bacterium, assembly GCA_965198845.1. GTDB lineage: Bacteria > Pseudomonadota > Alphaproteobacteria > Rhizobiales > JAJFHC01 > CBDAQD01. Next base: position 646,291 of record CBDAQD010000002.1, on the reverse strand, counting down.
AACCACCATGACGATGCGGTCAACGCCGGCGACCACGGCGGGGACGCAGTTCATCAGAACCGAACTCGGGTAGCTCGCGGTACCGCCCGGAACGTAGAGCCCGACGGATTCGATAGCTGTCCAGCGGTAGCCGAGCTCGACGCCAACATCATCCACAAAGCGGTCGTCGGCCGGCACCTGCCGGCGGTGATAGGCCTCGATCCGTTCGCGGGCGAGCTTCAGGGCTTCGACCACCTCCGGATCGCTTGCCCGGACCGCGTCTTCAATCTCCTGCTCCGTAAAACGCAGCGAACCGGCATCCAGCTTGAAGCGGTCGAACCGGCTGGTGAGATCGATAACAGCGGCATCCCCGCGTGCGCGGACATCACCAATGATTTCCGCAACCGCATCGTTCACGTCGGCCGCCGACTCGCGCTTGGCAGCGAGCAGTTGGGCAAATTCATCTTCAAAGCCGCGACGGCTTGCATCAAGTCTACGGACCATTATGTCAGTCTCCGCGGATCCGGATCAGGGAGCCAAAGTTCAGGCGCGGGTCTCCTCGCGCCCGTATTCGCGCTCGGCTACTGGTCTGCCGGTTCGTCGTCCAGCATGTGCGCCGGCCGGTTCTCGGTCTGCCAGGCCGGGCCCAGATCGCCAAGGGCGGCCTCGATGCATTCCACATCGAGGCGGATTGCGCCGCCACCGGCAAACACAAGCGTGATGTGACCGGCGGGCTCGTCCGTGGCCTCGAACTTGATCGCCAGCAATTCCAGAACGGCGTCGCTCGCGTCCTGTCGGATATTCTGGGCCTTGACCGAATTCACCCGGTCAAAACGAAGGCCGGAGCGTCGCCGCTGATAGACCTTCTCGCGATCGCCGGCGTCGGCACCCTGCCAGTCAAAACGATTGACCACGGCGGCGAAACGGCTTTCGCCGGGCAGGAACTTCATGTCACCGACGAGCAGAACGGCATCCTGCAGGTGAGCGGAAATCACCTCCAGGTCTTCCGCATCAAGCGCGGTCAGTTTGAGCAGGTCAGACGACATGGTAACGCCCCGGATTCAAGCTGCGTACAAGGCTTCCGCGATAACGTAGAGGCACCCGGCGGAATAGCCGCGCCGTTGATAGCGGAGGATGGGGATTTGCGCAATGCCCGGTTGGATGAAACGGTGCAATGACCCTGCCGATCAGCCGGTCAGGCGCTCGATCCGGGCACCGCAGGCACCGAGCTTCTTCTCGATGCGCTCGAAGCCGCGATCAAGGTGATAGACCCGGTTCACGATGGTATCGCCTTCGGCGACCAAGCCCGCGATGACGAGGGAAACGGACGCTCTCAGGTCGGTCGCCATCACCGGTGCACCCTTGAGACCGTCGACACCGTGCACCGTGGCGCGGTCGCCATCGAGCGTGATGTCGGCGCCGAGGCGGGCCAGTTCCTGAACGTGCATGAACCGGTTCTCGAAAATCGTCTCGGTAATCTCGGAATCGCCGTCGGCCATGGTCATCAGCGCCATGAGCTGGGCCTGCAGGTCGGTCGGGAAACCGGGATAGGGCTGCGTGTCGACTTTAACCGGCGCTAGACGGGCGCCGTTGCGCGCGACGCGAATGCCTTCATTGGTCGCCTGCATGTCGACACCGGCCTGCTCCATCACGGGAAACAGCGAGTCGAGAAGATCGGCTCGCGCGCCGACGAGGTCGACCTCGCCGCCCGCCATCGCCACGGCCATGGCATAGGTGCCGGTCTCGATCCGGTCAGGCAATACTTTGTGACAGGCGCCGCCGAGGCGGTCGACGCCCTGGATGCGCAGGGTACTCGTGCCGATGCCCTCGATGTTCGCGCCCATCTTGACCAGGCATTCGGCAACGTCACCGACTTCCGGCTCGCGGGCAGCGTTTTCAATGACGGTCTCGCCCTTGGCGAGCGTTGCCGCCATCAGCACATTGTGTGTCGCGCCGACGGAGACCTTGGGGAATTCAATATGACCGCCCTTGAGGCCGTTCGGCGCGCGCGCCACGACGTAACCGTCGTCGAGCTCGATATCGGCGCCGAGCGCCTCGAAGCCCATCAGGTGGAGGTCAACAGGCCTCGTCCCGATCGCGCAACCGCCGGGCAGCGAAACGCGGGCCTCGCGGCAGCGTGCAAGCAGGGGGCCGAGCACCCAGAAGCTGGCTCGCATGCGCGAGACGAGATCGTAAGGTGCGGTGGTGTCGACGATGGAGCGCGCGGTGATATGCAACGTGTCGCCGCTCTCGCCGTTGCAGCCGGCACGCTTGCCGTCGACCGCGATATCGACGCCGTGATTGCCGAGGATCCGGTTCAGCATGGCAACGTCGGCGAGACGGGGAACATTCTTCAGAGTCAGCGTCTCATCGCTGAGCAGGCTCGCAATCATCAACGGCAGGGCCGCGTTCTTCGCGCCCGAAATGGCGATCTTGCCGTTAAGCCGTTCGCCGCCGGTGATCCTGATGCGATCCATGAAGTCTCCCCTCGTCGTCCTTGGCCGGGTCGGTGTGCCGATGTGTTCTCAGGCATTCATTTTCGAATGCGCGGCCCGCGGACCCTTATGTGTGGACCGATTGCAGATTTTCAACCACAGGCGGGCCTGAGCACGCAACCGGCAATCCCCGCTAGCCTTAATTTGTCGCATTTATGCAACGCCGCCGCGCCACATGGTGCCGCACGTGCTCCGGACTCTACCCGAATCGGTTCAGAAATCCCGCTTTTCCAATGTTTTGATAGTGTATGCGATTTATGGCGCAAGCGTGACACATATTATGGCAATTCATGTGTCGTCAGGCGCGGACTTGCCGTTGTCAGAGGATTTCGGGGGAATTTCGGCACGCCGTCCGCGCGCCTGGTCCTTGCGCCGCCTCAGATTGTCCCGCAACGCCTTTGCGAGCCGCTCCGCGCGCTCGTCGGCGGCTGATTTCCTGTCTCCGTCGCCCATGGTACCATCCGGTTTCGCCTGTTCCAGATGCGATCCATAACGCAGGGACAAGAGGTCTGCAAATTGCGCGGCGGCAATCGTGATTGCACACTTGCGAAGCGCCCGCCTCTGTGGCAGTTTCGCGCCGCCTGACGGGGATCAGTCCTTGGCGGTGCGTATCCGCCCTCCCCGCGACCCGGCGCCCACGTAGCTCAGGGGTAGAGCACTCCCTTGGTAAGGGAGAGGTCGAGTGTTCAATTCACTCCGTGGGCACCAGCTTCTTCACAACAATCAGTATCGCATCGTGACCGCGAAACTGCGGAGATTGCAGACCTCTTCACGGTTCGCAAACCTGTATGTGAGAGCATTGCCGGCGTAAACCGACCGACTTGCAGCGACACGCGGGTGGCTTCATTTCCGAAGGGATGAACGGAAATGACGTCGTCTGAATACGGACCGCAGGAGACCGAGGTCTCGCGGCAAACGCTCGCCCCGGTGGCGAGACAACGCCCGCTGGCTACCGACGCAGACACCTGTCACGTCGAACACATCACCTCATTATCGCGCCTCGAGGCGCTGGTGCCCCAATGGGATGCACTTGCGGATGCCGCTGCCGTTCCCGCGATCATGCAGGAACCGTCCTGGATCATCCCCTCCGCCCGCCAAATTGCGCCGGAAGGCGTCGAGACCCTCGCCGTGTGGCAACCGAAGCGGGCTGAGGACGGCAACGACAGCGACCTCATCGGCATGGTCACGGTTACTCCGGCCAAGTGGCAATGGGGCCTGCCGCGCGGCCCGCTCAAGAGTGCGATAAATGCGCATGTATTCAACGGCACACCCCTGCTGCATCGGGAGTATGCGGGGCAAGCCCTCGCCGCACTCTTCCGGCAGATCCGGATGCCGTTCCTGTTCGAAAGCGTTGCGGACATGGATCCGGTCACGCCCCTGCTCGACCGTGCCGCAGCGGCCTGCGGGCGCAAGATCGAGTGGTTCGATGCATTCGAGCGCGGCGTCTTCACCTGCGACCGGCCGACGGACCTCTATCTCCTGGATACGCATTCCCGCGGCCGGCGGAACAAGTTCCGCCGCTGGCGCAAACAGCTTGGCAAGATTGAGACGCTTCGGATGCAGGCACTGGAACCGGGTGATTGCCTCGATCCCTGGATCGCGGGGTTCGAAACGCTCGAAGCGAAAGGCTGGAAAGGCCGCGCCGGGACCGCCGTTGCCTGCTCTGCCGCCGACACAGCCTTCTTCCGGAACGCACTGGCGATGATGCATGCCCGGGGCCGACTTCTGTTCTGGCAACTCGTTCTCGGCGACCGGCCCATCGCCATGCTGTTCGGCATGCGGCACGGCCGGCACGTTTCACTCGGCAAGATCACCTACGACGAGGACTTTGCCCGGCAGACGCCCGGCGCACTGCTGCTGCTCGAAGTGATGGACTGGGTGTACGAGCGGGGCGACATCGATTTCATCGACGCCTGCGGCCGGCCGGGCAATGCCATGATCGACGCCCTCTGGGCGGAGCGCCTGACCGTCTCCGACTGCCTCGTCTCTTCGCCCGACTGCTCCCCGGCCGTGTTCGGCGCTCAGTGTAAGGCCGAATCCGCCCGCCGCGCCCTGCGCAACACGGCAAAGACGGTCTTCCACAACGTCCGAGCGGTGACGCGCAATACACCGTAATCCGGGAGGCGGACGGCCATCCGGACAACGACACCGTCCGCGGACAAGTCTGCGCCGCCGTTAACCGACTATCGCGGCTCCAGAGGCCGCACGGGTAGACTCCCCGGCCATTCTTGGTGACAATGCCGGCATCGGAAGGATCGCTGCATTCTCGGGGCCACGGGCGCACGGTTTTTCCCAGTTTCCGGGCGGCGACGGGCATCCTGCGGGGGATATTTGTATGACGGACGACCACCGGATGACGATCGGCAGACGATTGAGACACGGACGATACGCGCGCGAGATGGACGTCGCGGCGCTGTCCGAACGCGTCGGGCTGCCGCAGGACCTGATCCGGGAGATCGAATGCGGAGCGGTGGACGGCCGGTTCGTGGAAGTGCTGGCGATCGCTGTCGCACTCGACGTCGACCTCTCGGAACTTCTTTCGGTCAGCGAGACAGCCGTACAGGACGGCAACACCATGCTCAGGGACGGGACAGGCGAATGACCGCATTGGAAACCATACGATTTGTCGACCGCGACGTTCTGGTCGACCTCGGGCCCGAGCCGCCGTTCAGCGACTATGGCGTGCCGTTCCGGCTGTTCGGTCTGGTGGAGATCAACGAAACGTTTGCCGGGACCACCGTGCGCTGGGATCCGGCCCGTGTCGCGCCGACGACGCTTGCCAGAGCCATCGACGCGGTTGCCCGAGCGCCCGCGCCGGTCAGGCTGAACTGGTTCAAGGCCGCCTGGTTCAGCGAGACACATCCGACGGCGGACCAGGCAGCCGCCCGCATGACGGATATCGCGCGGTTCGAAGCGACCGACCTGCTGGCGACGACGGTTACGCGGCCGATTACCGACAGCCCGATGCATCTCAGGCTGGGTGATCTCGCCCGCGACTACAGCCGTTTTTCGGACCAGATCGCGATCTCGATCGTCAATGACGACGCGGGCCTGCCCGTGATCCATTGCGGCGAGCGGTCCGTGATGGCCCGGCTCGCCGGTCCGGGAGACGGCAATCCATCCGACCGCTGGCGCGCGCACGAGACCAACCGCAGCTACGACGCGCATATGGCCCGGCAATATGAGGACATGCTCGCGACCGGCGAAGGCCGCATCGACCACATCGTGGCGCCGGTCATGACGCCGGACTGTCCGGAACCGGTCTGGTTTGCATACCGACGGATCGCGGTGCCGGTCCGCCATGACGGCCAGCATGCCGTCGCCGTCCTGTGCCGGCCCGGCCCGGTCGGCATCGAGATGCTGGGCTGGCACGGGCAAGACTGAACGCCCGCAATCCAGAGTGCAGCCTGGCGTCACCGCCCTATTTTGCGGCGAGATCGGCGATCAGGTTGAGGACGTCACCCTTCGTGGTCAGGGCGAGGTTTTCGACCGGCGAGTGTGCCTCGGCCGGCATCGGATCCCACGCCACCCAGTTGCGCTGGACACGGTTGTAGCCGATCCGGTTGACCGTGCCGCCGTCGACCATCCGGTCGTCGGCCAGGATCCACATGGTCTCGGGCTGCCACTTCATCATGCCCATGACGATGCCGAGCCGGCAGAACAGCGCGGCCGCGCCGCCATTGTTGCTCTCGCGGTACTTGCGCCGGAGCCAGAACTCACCGTGATAGACGGAAGGACCGGTGATCAGGCCCGCCAGCTCTGAATCCAGCGGCCGGACATTCAGTGTACGGACCGGCTCATCACCCAGCGCCTGCAATCCCAGCGCCCAGGTGTACATCCACCGGTGGAAATCCCGGTCGACATAATCGCAGCGCAAGGCCTGCAGGCCGACGACCTTGTCCTTGCCACGCTTCGTGCGCCGGTTGATGGAGATCCACATGGCGTTGTCGGGCGTGAATCCCGACAGCGCCGACTGGAAGAAGGGCGACGGCGGGGAACCACGTGCCTTCGTGCGGACCCGTTCGAACTCCGCCATGTCGAACCCGAAACGGGGCTCTGCGTCTAGTTCGCGCAACCTGGCGATCAGGTACACGGTCGCGCGCACCGCCAGATCGGGATCGATTGTCGTCCGCCGCATCACCCCTCCGGACCAACCACCGTCTGTTGCCCGGACTATACTGTTCGCGGTGATTCCTCAAGGAAGGGCATCAGCGCAACGCATAGGAGCCCTTCGCGCTCGACTCGAGTGCCGGCTCCGATGTGTCTGAATCAACCTCACGGAACAACTGCTCAAACACGGCAGCGAGACGCTGTCCCCACAAGGATTGCGCGACATTGATCACCGTGCGGCGGCCATCGGGATCGTGCGGCAGATCGAAATCAAGTCTCTTTCCCGGTGCGATCGCGCAGCTTCCGTCGGCACAATCGTCGTAGATGTCGCCCAGTTTCAGGAGCACAAGTGCTCTGGCCGATTGCGGCAGACCCTCCGGCCCGCGCGCGGCCTGCCGCAGAAGTGCCGGCCACGGAGTCCGATGATACTCGAACGCGATCTCCTCGATGGTCTCGCCAAGAGCGCCCGTCAGGGTCTGGCGGCGCTCGTCCGTGACACCATGAGCACTGTCCCGGAAATTACCCTGAGCGTAGACCGAATGAACCAGACCACCTGCAACCACTTCAGCGCGCGCGCCAACGGCCGCCGCGAAACTCGCGACACCGACGACGTGACACAGGAACGGTTTTCCCGATGCCCGGAACCGGCCGGCGAACAGTTCGCACGCCAGTTCATAGGCGGCGCGAACATGGGCCAGATCTTGGCTTGCGAAACCGCTCGCCTGCAGCTGTCTGTATAGCTGGAGATTGGTCTGAGCGAAGGCGGGCGGGGACTGATCGGAGGCCGTCATAAGACAACTTCGTGAGGGACCTCCGCCATCGCCTCAAAACCGTATTTCTGTTTCGGGTAACGCCACTTGTTGTGCAGGACCTCGAGCGGGGCAATGATCCGACGGGTCACGGCACGTCCGACCCGACGCCCCAGTCGCCGTTCCACCTGCTGTGCCAATTTCAGCTTCTTGCGACGATGGCCCCGCTGCCAGTTGGCCATGCCTTCTCCTTCCGGCCCCCTGACAACAAGGCCGTGCTTCTCGACCCAACGCCGGACGGTCGCCTCTAGCCAGGCTTCACTCCAGCGCAATCCGTAAAAGGCACGGTCGGCACGGTCAAAGGAACTGACCGGACTGTACGTGACGACAGAGGCCGGCTCCAAATAGACAGCCTTCCCTGCATTGCGCACAGCTAGACACAGGTCGCAATGCTCGTTCGCGGACATTAGCCGGGCATCAAGCGGGCCAAGTTGCTCGAACGCTTCCATCGCAACCAGGACTGTATGAAACTCGATCAGTTCAGTCGGCTGGCGTTTCAGATGCGGCGCCACCTTCTCGTAAGGTTGATGAAAATGATGGTGCCCGTTCTTGTGCAACCGAATACCGCCGGGCAGCTCGACAATTTGACAGTCCCCTCCCGCCATATGGATCAGGCCGAGCTCAGGCTCGCGTTCGCAATAAACAGGCCCAACGACCCATGCTCCGGTTTCGGCGGCGCAGCGCACGAGAGCCTCCAGCCAGCCGGCGGAAACCAGAACATCATTGTCGACAAAGACGACATATGGAGTGTCAACATGCGGGAGCACGAGGTTGCGAGCCTGATTCGGAGTCAAATACGTTTCGCTGCGGATCAGCTTGAAGCCATTGGCGCGTGTGATGTCTTCGAGGAATTTCCGTGTTTCCGGTGGCGAACCGCCGTCCACGCAAACGAGGTTGTATGGTTCTTCCGTTCGCTCCAGTAGCGTTTCCATCGCCTGCCGGGTCCGGCTGAACGTCTCACGCGGTACGAAGGCGATTGTCGCTTGGGCGACCGGATCATCGGCGGTAGTCATGGCCCAGTCTATTCATCCAATCAACCCGGCTGCAAGCCATGTCGAAAGACGACCGCTTCGGCTGGATGAGAAGATGAGCCGGAGTGCGAGAGTATTCTTGCACGCAATCAGTTGCGTTCGGTTTTCGTCGAGTGCCACTCACCGAACAGCGTCCGCAGCCGGGCTTGGCCGGCATCAATGTCCGTGCAGTTGATGAACGGTATTTCGAGCCGAGCGCAGAGCTCCTGCTTGCGACGGCTCTCAGCAATTCCATGCTCAAAAACACGAATGGCCTCGGGAAAACTCGCTCCTACAGTCCAGTGTTCCGGGCGGCCCTCAAGTTTTGCCTCATAAAGCTGCATCAATCTGGTCTTGGCGTCCGCATCCGGGTAGCCGAAATACGCTGCATGAAATCCACCATGCGACATGAATTCCACCACCACCTCGGGCCGAACCCACCCCACGACAATCGCCCTGCCCTCACCTTTCAACAATGCGCCAATCAGATCGTGTCCGTGGCGACGCACGGTGTCGATGGCCGCGCGGTCATCAACACCCAGTTTCCGCAGGCGGTTGTAGGCATCATCGAGTTCGATGACGTGAATGTCGTGTTCCCTGCCGATGTCCGCCACGACCGTCGATTTCCCGCAGGCCGTTACGCCGCCGACAAAGACGACGAATGCTGGCAATGGCTCCACTCCGCTTGTTCAACGGCCCCCTGTGGACGGCAAAACCGCAAGGCGCATGATACCTCAATTGGAGATGCGCCGGAACTGCGTGCCACAGGCCCGGCCGCACGGCAGCGTCGCGTCAGCGGTCTGGCAGGATTCGGCGTGCCGCAAGCCTGGCCAAACATTCGGCAACCGCAAGGTGATCTCCGACTGCCCGACGAATCCGGCTCAACAGCGGCCTGTTTTCCGGCAACACGCCCGGCGTCGCATCGGGGAGAACACCTTCGAACGCCTCAGTCCAGGATTCGTCCGTCTCATAGCCCTGTTCCAACAGGTCATCCGTAATAGGACCGTGCATGAGAATCTGCCCGAGCACACGCGGCAGATGGTTCTTCCAGTTGCCAATGCTGTCGGAACTGACCTGACGAACCCCGCGCAATGCCGTCAACACATAAGGAACAGGTTGAGCCCTGACATGATACTCAGAGAAACATGCCGTTCGTTTCAGCCAGGGGATCTGGCTCATCAGGTCTTCCTGGACGGTATCGGGCGCAGCGACGAGGTCTTCGTAGCTGACAGTGACAAACCGGGGGTGGTCGGCACATCGCTTCGCGCCCGAACGCGCCCGGCGATAATGCAACAGGCTTGCCCAATAACGGTCCGGCTCCACGCCATGGCGGCTGGCAACGATATCGCGCGGGTCCCGCTGGCAATAGACGAACCAGATAGACGGATCGGCGAGCATGAGATGGGCTATCACGATGTCTCGCGGCCTTTTGGACAGACACAGCCCTGTTCTGATCGGCGGCAGACGATGACAGGGACGTTCGAATTCGGATGCCCAGTCCCAATCGAAACTGTTGCGCAGCATTTCCTGCAGCAGCGTTGTCCCGCTCCGCGGTGCTCCACAGACCTGAAGCCTCTTCAGCGCTCCCAAACCTGAACTACCCCCCTTGCCCCGCAGTGACGACATTGGCAGCAATACGCGATTGTGATGCAATAAGATCCAATGGATCCGTAGGATGTTCAACAACCGCGCAGCTTCGGACATGCAGAGATTTCTTGCCACGATATTCATGGCGGCCCTGAACGCCTATCTCTACATGCGGCATCCGGGTCTTGTGCGCCTCGTTGCAAAGAGCCTGGGCTATTGGCCGAACCTGGCCAATCCCGGCACCTATAACGAGAAGGTCAACTGGCGGAAGATTTTCGACAGGAACCCGCTGTTCGTCGAACGCCAGGACAAACTGGCGGCACGGAAGTTTGTGGCCTCAACGTGCCCGGAACTCAATTTGCCCGAGATCCTCTGGATCGGAACAAGTCCACACGACATTCCATTCGACCGGATCGACAGACCGGTCGTCATCAAGGCCAATCATGGCTGCGACTACAATTTCTTTGTCCGGGATCCCGCGAATATCGATCGTCTCGAAATCCAACTCTTCTTTACGCGGATATTGTCCGAACGGTGGGGCGCGCATCGTTTCGAATGGTCTTACGAAGGCATTCAGCCCTGCATCTACATGGAAGAGCTGCTTCAGACCGACGACGCCGTGAGCGAGTCGGATTACAAGATTCATGTCTTCGACGGATTTGTGGCGTATTCGCATATCGTCAACCGACGGCCAGGCGGAACCAGAAAAATCTTCTTCAACAGTGACGGCGAACTGCTGCCGGTATCCGTCCATCACTGGGAAAACACCCTTGAAATGGAGAAGACGCCATTACACGAGGCTGCCGACCGATACGCAGCCCGACTGTGTGAAGGGTTCGATGCCCTGCGTGCCGATTTCTATATTCACAAGGGGAAGATCTATTTCGGAGAATTCACGATTTACCCCAACTCCGGTCTGACACCCTACTACCCCCAGGAATTCGACACGCAACACGGATCGTGCTGGGACATCAGGAAATCATACTACTTTGCGTCGAGACCGAGCTCATTCCGCAGATGCTATCGCCGATGTCTCAACGTGCTGAACTCTTCGCCAGCAACAGGGCCGATGGCTTCAGCTCCGGCAAGCCAGATGGCTCGCGACAGCGGGCGTGAGAGCGTCTGAGAATGGTCCGGTTATCCGAATTGGCATACCTCCGGCGGAGGCGCGCGAGCTGAATGCCGAACTTCGCTCAACGCTGTCTCGCCAAAACTGTCATTGCCGCTGTGAACGTCTACCTTTACGTCCGATTCTGGCGTCTGGTGCGTTTGTTTGTTCAGAGAGTGGGATATTGGCCCAACCTGGCAAATCCAAGCAGTTACAATGAAAAGACAAACTGGCGGAAGATTTTCGACCGAAACCCGGACTTTCCCGTTCTGCAAGACAAACTGGCTGCCCGTGAGTTTGTAAAGTCGCGTTGTCCGGACGTGAAGCTTCTCGACGTTCTTTGGAGCGGCGATGACGCGAATTCAATTCCATTCGACGATATTGACAGACCCGTCGTGATCAAGACGAACCATGGCTGCGGATACAATTATTTCGTACCCGACCCTGAGCGCTTGGATCGACTTGACGCGATCTTGTACTTTGACCGGATCATGGCGCAGCGCTGGGGAGATCAATTCTACGAGTGGGCTTATCAGACCATCAGACCGAGAATATTTGTGGAAGAAATGCTGATCGATTCGATCGGCGCGGTCGCAGCCACCAGCAAAGTAAGTGTCTATGACGGTGTGACACGCCTTTTCCAGATTGTGAAAGTGACTGCCTCAGGCGAAGAGCGGACCTATTTCGATCAACACGGACAAACTGTCGATGCCCGACCAGACAAACAACTCAACCCGAGCACGATTGAATGGTCACCCATCATTCAAGAGACCGGCAAGCACGCCGCTGCTCTATGCCGCGATTTTGAGGCATTGCGCGCTGACTTTCTGATCCATGAAGGCGAAGCCTTTTTCAATGAGTTCACCATCTACCCCGGCTCGGGGCTGACGGCATACTTTCCGCGAAATTTCGACTATCGCCGAGGCGAACACTGGGACATCAGCAAGTCGCATTACTTCGCATCGCAGGACAGTATGATGCGTCGCGTGTATCGCCGGTGTCTGGAGACGCTTCGATCGACCGCATGATACGACCATCGCCCGGTTGACGCCCATTGGACCAGCCAGCGGCAAACAAATATGATGACCCTGCAGTTTTGGTTGGAGCTTCAGCGGATCGGGCGACGGAAGCCGCCGGGGGCAGACGCTGTTTGTAACTGATCGGCGGTTCGATGGCTGGGAAATTGCCGCGGTTCGTTGCCGAGTGCGTTGTCGTTTTTCTGAACGCCTATCTGTACGCGCGTTATTTCAAACTTGTCCGCCTGTTCGTTCAACGTGTCGGGTACTGGCCGAATTTCGCCAATCCCGGCACGCATAACGAGAAGGTAAATTGGCGAAAACTGTTCGACCGAAATCCGGAATTCGCCCGTTATCAGGACAAACTTCTGGCGCGTGACATCGTTGAGTCACGCTGCCCGGAGATTTCCCTGCCGAACATTCTGTGGGTCGGCGCCGACCCCAACGCGATCCCTTTCGACGACATCGACCGCCCTGTTGTAATCAAGACGAACCACGGCTGCGGTTACAATTATTTCGTCCGAGATCCCCACAACGTCGATCGCCTCGACGCGGTCCTGTTCTTCAACAGATGCATCAACGAGCGGTGGGGACAGGACATGTACGAATGGGCGTATGAGGCGATCGAACCGAAGATCTATATCGAAGAGATGCTGGTCAGCGACGACGGCGACCTTGAGCGCCGTTACAAGGCATCGGTCTTTAGCGGAATCATGCGGATGTCACAGATTGCCGTCCCCGACGGAGAGGATGAGCGGAGATCGTACTTCAACGAAGATGGCGAGATCATTGACGCCAAGCCGGTGGCCCATCCGAAACCGAGCCAGATCGCACGGCTTCCGATACACGATACGATCGATCATTATGCCACCCTGCTCTGCCGCGATTTCGACGCCCTGCGTGCCGATTTTTTCGTGCACGACGGCAAAGCCTATTTCAACGAGTTCACGATTTACCCGGGTTCCGGCATCACACGCTTCTCGCCCCGCGAATTCGATTTCGAGCGCGGGAAATACTGGGACATCACAACGTCACATTACTTTGAACCCGGCCACAGCAGTCTCCGCCGGTTCTATCTCGAGGTGTTGCGCACACTGCAGCCACCAAAGCCGGAGCTGCCGGTCGGGTCATGGCAACGCGGTTAGACCGCCGTCGACGATCAGCTCTGTTCCCGTAATAAAGGAGGCCTGATCGGACAGCAGGAACAGGCAGGCTTCGGTCATATCCTCGACCGTGCCGACGCGGCCGAGCGGGACAGCCCCGGCTGTCGCGGTTGCCAGTTCGGGCGTCACGTTCCAGCGTTCCTGCATCGGACTCCTGGTCGGCCCTGGCAGTATGCAGTTGGACCGCACGCCGTCCGAGGCAAACTGGATTGCGAGAGATTTCGACAGAGCGATCAGCCCGGCTTTCGACGCCTGGTAGGCATCTTGCGGCTTGCTGTCCCCGCGCAGTGCCTGAATGGATGAGAAATGAACCATGGCCCCGCCGCTCCGGCGCATGTGAGGCAAGACCGCCCTGGCCATCAGCGCCGCACCCGTCAGGTTGATCGCCAGCACCTCGTCCCAGACCGACATGTCCATTTCTGCAAGCGATCGGTCGCGGTCAAACCAGAGAACTCCGGCTGCGTTGACGAGGAATTGGATTTCGCCGTCGATCGAGGCCGCTTCCGCGGCAGCCTGCTCCGCAACAGCGCGGTCGGCCACACTGCCTTTCACAATGCGCACCCGCCCCGTGTCGACGGCTTCTTCGAACGCCGCCGGCCGCTGGATATCGACGAGCGTGACAAACGCACCCCTCTCAATGAGGGCCTCTGCTATGGCCGCGCCCATACCGCCCGCAGCACCGGTTACGACACCTGACCGGCCCTCGAATGACATTTGCTATTCCTCCATATCCGGCGGCGCCAGCGGCCCCAGTGCGGGGCGCAAGCGGCCTTGTGACAGCGGGACTCCGACGAAGGGTTCGAACGTGGAAAAGAACCCGTCCACCCCCACTGTCAACCGGACCAGCTTGTTCAGATTCAACAAGAAATTGTGCCGCTCGAACGCAAGCATGTGAGCGACATGATTGCGTATCGCCATCTTGTCGAAAACCTGGCTCAGCATCCGTTCGACACCCTGCGCGACCGCTTCCGCGGTATCGTCAACAATCTCGACATGAGGCCCCAGAAAGAAGCGGTCGCGGCCGCCCACACTGCGGGTCGTGACAATCGGCAGTCCGCACAACGCATATTCAATCGAGGCCCGCATCGCACCCTCGGCTTCTGACAGACACAGCCCTACGCGCGCCTGGTTGATTGCCGCGCAGACATCCTGAGGGTTCAGGCTGACGTAATTGCCGTTACCTTTCCGATGATTCAGAAACTCAGCGTGGGACAACTTCTCGCGGACCTCTTCCAGATGGGCCGCGTCCTGCGCGGACGTGTAGCCGTAAACTAGGAGGAGTTTCCTGACATCAGCCGCAAGGAGATGTCGCTTGTACGGCGAAATTCGTGCGTTGTAGACGGCGTCATAGACCGACGCATGCGGATTGACGGGTAGCGGCCGATACGCGCGTTCATCAACAAACAGCAACTCGTTGGCCAGGAGAGTCGGCACCCCGCGTGAAGACAGCAGGAATGATTCCACCTCGGAACTTGCGAGCATGACAAAATGGCTCTCGGGGTGCTGCCGCTGGAGATCGGCCAGGAGCTGCTTGATTTCTTCAGCCCGGCCCTCTCTCTCCGCCGACCAGGTGAGCCCCAGCAGATGCAGCCCCGCCCTGCCTTCAAATGCTTCGGGGCAGCACCCTACAAGCCCCATAGGAGCGTTGTTGCCGGTCTTCGAAATTGTGATGACCGGATCGGTCGAAAGCACTTTGCCGAAGACGAACTGCGATTTTCGCGGGCGGGTGTCGCCGCCATCCGAAGCGGAATCAGAGTCGCTCAACTTTGCCGCCACAACCGTATCGCCTTCCCTCTCGCTGTCAGATTCAGGCTAACCATCGGCCACTCGACCAGCCAGCGGGCCAAGAGCTTCGGACAAACGTTTCCATGTGATGGGGTCTCCGACGAATGGGCCAAAGGACTCGAAACAGTCATCGGTCCCGAGCAGCGACTTGACCAGCTTGTTGAGCGAGAGGATGAAGTTGTGCCGGTCAAATGCGAGCATATGCGCGACGTGGTTTCGAACCTGCATCTTGTTGAGGTTCTGGCCGATCAGGTGGCTGACTCCTGCTGCGACCGAAGCCGGATCTTCCTCGGCAACATAGACGTGCGGTCCGACGAAGTACCTGTCGCGACCGCCGGTGCTACGGGTTGAAACAATGGGCAAACCGCACAAGGCATATTCCATCGATGCCCGCATGGCGCCTTCTTCGGACGAAAGACAGAGGCCGACTTGTGCGTGGGCGCTGACGTCGCAGACATCTTCGATCGAGAGTTTGCGGTACTCTCCGCGCCCGGCCGCGTGATTGTGAAACATGGCGTTCGGGAAGAGCGCGCGCATCTCTTCGAAATATGCCGTATCGTTTGGCGCCAGGTGATCGTACACGAACACGAGGCTTTCGATGTCCTGCGCCAGTTCATGCCGTTTGAAAGGCTCGAATCGCGCGTTGTAAACCGCATCGAATATCTTCTGGCCGGAGGCTGGTTGTTTGGGAATCAAGGTGCGCTCATCAACAAAAATGAGCGTGCTTGCCAGCATACTTGGAATGCCCTCGCATGACAGGAGGTAGGCTTCAAATTCCGTGCTGGTCACCACGACAAACCGGCTGCGGGGTAGTTTCTTTGCAATATCAGCAACCGCGTACGCAATCTGGGCGACATCACCATCGCGCTCCAGCGTCCATGTGGGACTCAGGAGATGCAGTGCCGGCTGATCTTCGAATACATCGGGGCAAAGACCAGCTATTCCGGAAGGCAACCTTTCCGTACACTTTGAGACGGTTACGATCGGGTCAACACTGACAACACTGCCGGCGACAAAAATGTCTTCCGGCGCAGAGTTGCCCAGGGCTGCGCCGTTTTCGTCACGGACCATCGCTCAAAGCTCCGCCTGCCTGTGAATTTCGCTCAACAAGGTATGTACCAGTACTCCGGCAGCATGTGCAGCCTCAAGTGCAGTCGGCCGGGAGACGCGGATCTTGCGGACTCACTGGCGGAGACAGGGCATCTCGTGGTCTGCTATGTATCGCGTGATTTTACCCATTCAGATCAGGGCAATGCTTCGGGACTGCCGCATGTTGGTTTCCCGAACGCACCGCAACAAAAGAGTGAAGCAGGCGGAAGGATAAACGGCATAGCCGATGGAAATCAGGTCGACCTCAGTGAATTCACCAACGATCCGCATCGTCATTGCCACCTACAAACGGCCTGACGACCTGCGAAAGTGTCTCGACTCGATTGTTCCGCAGGTACGCGGGCGGCCCAATGTCCGCCTGGTGGTCATCAACGACGGCACTCATGACAGTGCATATGCGCGAACTGTGGAGCCATTCGCTAACGCCATCGACTACCGCCCCAATCCCGAAAATCTCGGTCATGGACCAATTCGTCAGATCGCCTGTCAGGACGCGGAGGAAGACTACCTTGTCTTCACCGATGACGACTGTGTTGCGAAGCCAGGCTGGTTTGCTTGGCTCGAGGCGATGATCGAGACATATCCGGAAGTCGACATGTTCTGCGGGCGCACGGAGCCGGTAAGATCGGATAATCCTCACTATATCGAAAAATTTCTTTGCAATATCAACGCGTTCCCGGGGCCTATCGTAACTGCAAGGGGACTGCGCGTGGCCGTCACCGCGAACTTCGCGGTCAAGAGGAAGGCATTCGTTGCGGCAGGAGGCTTCGACCCCAAATTCACGACCGCAAGCGAGGACTGGAATCTCACTTTTCGGCTCCTGAATGCCGGGGCAACGTACCGATTGTGCTGGGACTGGGTCATTGGCCACAAGGCCGATCAGTCTTTCCGCGAAGTCTATCGCCGGTATTACGGATACGGGTTCGGGGGCGCCAATCATATTCTCTATGCGCGTGACTGGCGGGCCGCCCCCAAAAAACGATTGGAGTCATCCCACCGGCTGATATTCGACCAGATCAGGAAACGAACTGCGTGGCTGAAAAAAGACGGTGCGCTGGCGGACTTGTCATTTGTTGAAAAATACCTGTGCTTGGTTTTGACCATAATGATCGGAGTCCAATACGCCCGCGGATGGAACGCCGGATACAAGCACTTCTCGCGCAAATACGGTGTGAAGTTTCCGGCCGACTACAAGTATCGCGCGCCTCTTGCCGATTCCGTGGCCAATCCGGTTCCACCCGATACACCCAATCTGCCGGCATCGATACAGAGTGGAGCCTAGGCCTCAACAGAGCTTCCGAGCTGACTGACGCACAGGTCGGCCACCGACGCCAGCGGGTCAGGTGGTAATGGCAGAGACGCAATGAGGCGAGCCTGTTCCATGGCGGCCGCAACATATCGATCCCCACCATTCACCTCGGCAATCGCATTGGCAAGATCCTCCGGCTTGAACTCCTCTACCGTAATGCCTGCACCAAGGGCTTCGATGCGTCTGCCTGTGATGGTCGCCTCGAGGTGGTTCGGCATAATGATCTGCGGGCGACCGGCGGCCAACGCCGCCTGCGCGATGCCCCCTCCGCCATGCGAGATGATCACCGTCGACTCCGCAAAGATCTCCGGCAAAGGGCGCGGCTCATCGAACACCTCGGCCCCCGCGCTCTCAAGAAACGCAGTTGCAACCGTCCTGCCGCCCCGAATGTAGCAAGAAACCGGAACGCCGCTCTCCCAGAGCACCTGCGCTATTTCATCTATGTTGGGCTGTTCGGACCGGCTGTAAAGAAACAGCCGCGGTTCCCGGGGGAACTCCATGGGTCCCTGAATGGGAACGTAGGGGCCCAACACCGGTTCCTTTCGGAACTGCTGATAGGGATCCAGCTGCGGAAGCGTGAAGACCGCTCTTTGATCACCTTTCAGGAATTCCGGCAGTCGCGCCGGTGGTGGCACGTTTCGCTCGGACAGGACATCGGTCACGACACCCAGGAGATGGGTCTGGTTTTCTGATGACTGCATTTCGATCTTCAATGGCGGAAAGGCCGGCAGATCCCATGGAGGAACAGAGAAGCCGTTGCCGGTGACCAGAACCGGGATCCTGCCACGCGCCGCAAGGCAGGCGGTCGGGCTGTAATCCGCAACGATGAGGTCGGGCTCGACGACGGCGAAGAGGTCGTCCCAGGCCATGAGCGCGAGCCGGAGATGTTTGGCATCGCCATATCCGAACGTACCGAGGATGTCTGCAAACGACGCGGATTGGGACTGAATGGCCTGAAAGCCGGGCAACTGGGGCGCGGGCAGAATCCGGTGAGTCCGGTTTCCAAATCCGGTGCGTCCGTAAACTGGATCCTTCAGGGCAAACACCGCGCTTAGCGTCGGATCCCTTGCCTGAAGGGCGTCAGCGATCGCAACCAGTCGTCCGACATGCCCAAGACCTTCGCCGATCTCCCATACGAACAGAACCGTCTTCATGACGCGCGCGGCAAGGTCAGGCTGCGCTTCGGCTTGCTATGCAGCATGGATTCAGGTCCCGCGCCGGAAGGAACGAACATTCAATTTTGTACGGTGCGCCGATTCAGAAGCGACTTTAGCGTCCGCTCCGCGAATGTAGGTCCGTTGCCATTTTTCCTTGCGGGCATCGGAGCCGACAATCTTGAGGTCGTTGTTAAAGGACTTTCTGCTGTCGCTATAGGCCTTATAGGCCGCTTTCAATTCCGGTTCTTCGTCGATGTCCCTGATCACCGGATCGAACTTTTCGATCAGCCCACGCTCCACGGGGAAGAAGCTGCAGAATGGCTCTCCCTTTTCGAACCGGACGGGAAAATTCGGTGTCTCCATCAGCCAGTTCATCGTGAATGTGAACTCAAGCCAGTCCGTCTCCACAAGACCGGCAAGCGGGTAGATATGTTGTCGGGGCTCGTTAACAGGCCCGGCGACCCAGAGATCGAAGCCTGGCTCCGTGCGAAAAAGGCCGCGTACGTGAAATGTCAAAACGCCGCTGCCAAAATGGCTTATTGCAGAAGTGGGGTCATCCTTGTCGTCATGCTCCACGATGATATCGGCCAGTCCCTGACCACCGTTCCAGATGGCGGTGAAGCCTGACGGACACAAGATCTCCCATCCATGAGCATTGGCGATGTTGAGGGGAAGGCAACGATAGGCGTACTTGTCCGGTGTAGCGTCCATCCAGTCCCTGCGAACCGGCGCCGGCCTCATTTCAAGTTCATGCTTGTTGAGACTAAAGCATTCAAGCCGCAGCGGTTCGTTGCGGTCGGTCGGCGATACCTCGCCGGGTTTCCGGGTTTCGGCGGAGCGCGCGGACGCAATGACGAACGCAATGTCCACAGTGGATTCCGCAGACCGGTGCAAGGTCGCCGCCATGCCAACCGCAGTAAAGCCCTCAATCCACCCGACTAGAATGCCAGGGTCGATCGGCGCGTTCTCGTTGTCCCCGGCAATAACGGCGACAACGAAGATCACGCTTTCCGCGAAACGCGCCTTCAGATCTTTCATAACGGCCAGACTGCGTTCGTCCGGCTGCTCTCCGGTGACAAACAAACAGGCGTCAATCGTGTCATCACATCGCCCATCTGTCGCGATCGGCTCATCAACCAAGACCATACCGGACGACGCAGTGATCCTTTCGGCCAAATCCGACGCCACACCGATCATGATGACGCGACTGTTCTCTTGAAGTATCGCCAACCGGGCAAGACTTCCCGCAATGAGGTCGGCGCACTCATCTGAAACGGTCAAAACCGGGTAATGGTCAGGCAACGAAGGCCGCTTCACATTCCCTTTGGCGGCTGGTTCCGATGACGCTAACTGCGTTTTTGCAAACGGCCACTGCAGCTTCACGAGGTCTCTCCGTCCTGTCCTTTCCACGCCATCAGTAACATGAGGGTGAAAACGGAAACAGGCCCGCCTGCGACGAGCCTGTTTCTTCGGATACATCGTGTCCCCCTCGGGACGGTCGCACCATGCCGAACCTTTCGGTCAAGCAATGCCGCTACGTCGCGTAGGGTGCCGGCGACGTCGGCGGCGAGGCGACCGCGGGCGGAGACGCATTGCCCTGGCCGATGAGCGAGCCGTTGTCTGCCAGCGGGTTCTCCGGGTCGTCCCTGCGGTGACGGTCCATCAGGCTCTTCGGCGAGCCGAAGTAAATCCGCAGGCCGCCAAAGATCTTGTAGTAGTCGTTGTCACCGGCAGCCGCGTCGGCAAACAGGGTCAGACCCGGAATGCCGGCATAACCAGGCTGAAACTCGAAGCCGAGACGGCCGAGACCCTCGACCTGCTCGTTGTATTCGGCACCCAGCTTCAGGGCCAGATCCGGCGTTGCATACCACTTGAGGTCGGCACGGCCGTAGAAGCCGTCATCCGTGTTGTCGCCGAACTGGACACCGGCCTGACCGGCAAGCGTGAACTGGTCGAGATAAAGCTCGCCCTCACCGCCGATCCGGAACATGTCCGTGTAGCCGCCGCGGTTGTTATCCGCGTCCCAGCCGACATACGAACCCGTGATACCCAGAAGACCCTGGCTCGGATCACGCCAGAACAGGTGAACACCGGCACCGCCAAGGAAGTCACCATCGCGAAGGCCGAGCAGACCATCAAACTGCGCGCCGTACTGGTGGCCCAGCGGGATCGAATAGGAGCCCGTCAGACCGCCGAGGCCATCTGAACTCGTGTTGTTCTGATCGCGAACGCCGCCGAATGCCGACAGCTTGCCGTTCGGCTCGGAGACCGCCGGACCGCTTTCCGGGTTGTACGGAATGACCGTCGTGTTCTCGGGCTGCGGCAGGTCGGCAGCAGAAGCCGCACCCGCAGCGCCCAGGCCGAGCATGGCGCCGAACACCGGCACATAGGTGCGCGCGCGGAACCATGCCAGCAGCGACCGGCGGGCGAAATAGGAAGACCGGTCAACCGGAACAAGGGAAATGTCCGGCATCTCGAAGCCGAGCCGCAGGCTCGGTACCAGGCCGTCATCCGACTCTCCCCACTCGGCCTTGAGCGCCGAGAGGACCGCTTCTTCGGTCTCTGCGAGATCAGAGACCGCGATTTTACCGTCGCTCACATAGTGCTTGTGCTCGAGCACCAGATAGACGGAGCGCCAGCGGGAATTCCAGTAGATGCCGCAGACCCTGTCCTCAAGGGCAGAACGGGCTGCATGTGCGAAGCGTACCAGACGTGCTGCGCGACCGATCGCGCCGGTCGGGTCGAAGGCAATGGCATCGGAACCGATCGGCTCGACAAATTGCTCAAGCGAACGTGCCTTGTCGAGATCGCGTGCCCGGTAACGGACGACACGGACCTTGTGATCCATGCCAGCCCGAGCAAACGCGGCCTTCGCCTTGCGTTGAAGTGCGAACCGGCCTTCGGAACTCGCAACATGCAGCGTCAGACGCGACATGCCACCTGACCGGGTGTCCTGACCAACCAGAAACGGCCGGATGTCCCCGCCTGCAAATATCGCCGCGAAGTTGACGTCCTGCGACGCCCCAAATGTAGGTGACATAACGAATTAGCTCCTATCCTAGCCACGCCGGCTGTGGTCCGACGCCGCGTATTAGCCCCCCTACAGGCCAATAGTCGCTTTAAGTGCCCTTGATTATCAGCGACTATCGATTTTTATAGGATCGGAGAAAAAGCGTCCATAAATCGCTATGGTTAACGGTCTTTTTACCGTCGTGCGCGTGACATTTTTGTGCCACGAATCACCGAATCTCTCCATAAAATCGCGAAAATTGGTCGCGCCGCAACTTTGGGTTGTCATATTTCGGCACAGTGTTCAGCTTCGGCAAAGAAGTCCGATTCGAACACCAGAGCCGAAATTTCGCCGCGGACGAGCGGTTTCCAAGCCCGCAATTGCTCCGGTGCAGCTCTAAATGTCAGCCGGTTCGCTGCCCCGAGCAGTCGAGTGTCAGGGAACCAGAATCTCAGGTGGAGGTGCTGTTACGACAGGGACAGAAGCCGGTTCAGGCGCATCCCCCTGGCCCAGGATCGACGCATGATCCGCAAGCGGGTTCTCCGGGTCGTCCCTGCGGTGACGATCCATCAGGCTCTTCGGTGAACCGAAGTAAATCCGCAGGCCAACGT
The DNA here is from genome assembly GCA_965198845.1 of Hyphomicrobiales bacterium. Classification (GTDB taxonomy): domain Bacteria; phylum Pseudomonadota; class Alphaproteobacteria; order Rhizobiales; family JAJFHC01; genus CBDAQD01. The sequence goes on along the minus strand of CBDAQD010000002.1, from coordinate 624,032 downwards.
AGGCCTTGTAGTAGTCGTTGTCACCGACAGCCGCGTCGGCAAACAGGGTCAGGCCCGGAATGCCGGCATAGCCCGGCTGGTACTCGAAGCCGAGACGGCCGAGGCCTTCGATATGTGCGTTGTATTCGGCACCCAGCTTCAGGGCCAGATCGGGCGTTGCATACCACTTGAGGTCGGCGCGGCCAAAGAAGCCGTCGTCGATGTTGTCGCCAAACTGGACACCAGCCTGCCCGGCAAGCGTGAGCTGGTCGAGATAAAGCTCGCCCTCGCCGCCGATCCGGAACATGTCCGTGTAGCCGCCGCGGTTGTTGTCCGCGTCCCAGCCAACATAGGAGCCTGTGATACCCAGAAGACCCTGGCTCGGATCACGCCAGAACAGGTGAACACCGGCACCGCCCATGAAATCGCCGTCGCGAAGACCGAGCAGGCCGTCGAACTGGGCGCCGTACTGGTGGCCCAGCGGGATCGAATAGGAGCCCGTCAGACCGCCGAGGCCGTCCGAACTCGTGTTGTTCTGATCGCGAACGCCGCCGAATGCCGACAGCTTGCCGTTTGGCTCGGAGACCGCCGGGCCGCTTTCCGGGTTGTACGGAATAACCGTCGTGTTCTCGGGCTGCGGCAGGTCGGCAGCAGAAGCCGCACCCGCAGCGCCCAGGCCGAGCATGGCGCCGAACACCGGCACATAGGTGCGCGCACGGAACCATGCCAGCAGCGACCGGCGGGCGAAATAGAAAGACCCGTCGACCGGCCCATCCGGATCCGGTACCCGGGAAACTCCAAGAGCTCGAAAATCGAGAACGGCAAGAACAGCCGCAAAACTGACGTTGGAACACGCCCCCGAAAAACGTGGCATTGCAATAGCGCTCCATATGCGGCGACACCATTACAGTGCATTCGGAGTCGCGAACCGGCCTAACTGGCCAACACTCGCCGCTATTGCCCTAACCGTCAGCGATGCCATTGTTCTAAGGGATGGGAAAATCTGCGTCCATATCGCGGTTGCGATCAACGCCGATTTTGCAAATCCAGCCGTGACATTTTTGCTTCACGCGCCGTCCAGAAACACCAGAAAACTGCCGATTTTCAGGATTGGCGCAGCCCCGGCCAGAGGACGGACAGGCCACTAAACAGCTGGCAATAGATTACGAATCGGCTCTGACAATGTCGAAACGCTACCGCTTCAACCACGCTGTCAGCCGCTCCATCGCCTCACTCAATCCGTCACTGGACCGCAGGAAACAGAGCCTGAAAAATTCCTCGCCGCCGGGGCCAAACGCGGTGCCGGGTGCGAGCCCGACACCGGTTTCATCAATGAGCGTCTTGGCGAGAGACCGGCTGTCTTTCTCGCCATCAATCGAGAAGAAAAGATAGAAGGCGCCATCAGGCATCTGGAACCGGACCCGACCCGTTTCGGCAAGCGCATTGCAGACGATTTCACGTCCCGCCCGGGCCCGCGCGATCTGCTCTTCGAGGAACGCTTCTCCCTGCTCAATCGCCGTCGTGCAGGCGCGCTGACTGAATGCGGGAACGCCGGACGTGTTGTACTGAATAAGGTTCTCAAGCTTCTGCCCGATTACGGCTGGCGCCACCAGCCAGCCGACACGCCAGCCGGTCATCGCCCAGTTCTTGGAGAACGTGTTGACGGAAATGATCTGCTCGTCGGGCTCGCAGATGTCGAGGATCGACGGTGCGACCCCGCGGTTCGATCCGTCATCGCCGTAATAGAACCTGGCGTAGACCTCGTCCGCAATCAGCCAGAGCCCACGATCGCGAACAAAGTCGCGGACCGCAACCAGTTCGGCTTCCGAGATTATCGTTCCCAACGGATTCGACGGCGAGTTCAGAAAGATCGCGCGGGTTCGATCCGTACACGAATCAAAAAGCCGATCGAGACCGAGACGCCATTGTCCATCGTCGAAGGACATCGGAACCTCGACAGGCTTCACGGCATTGATCCTGAGTGCGGCCGGGTAGTTGGGCCAGGCCGGTGACGGAATGACGACCTCGTCGCCGGGACCAGCCACAGCCTGGGCCGCCAGCTGTATGGACTGCATGCCGGATCCGGTGACGAAGAAGTTCTCCGGGTCGAATGTGCGGCCGTAAAGGCGGTCGTGATAGGCGGCGAGCGCGGCGCGCAGTTCCGGGACGCCACGCTGATAGGTGTAGAAGGTTTCGCCCGCCTGCAAGGAGGCGTAGGCCGCATCGCAGATGAACCCCGGTGTCGGCAGATCGCCCTCGCCAATCCACAGAGGAATGACTCCGGGCCGGTTCCGGCCGTAATTGAAGACTTCGACGATGCCGCTTTCCGGTTCATTGCCGGAACGGCGGCTGAGCGCACTGGTCAGATCATTCATTGCGTCCATCGACCGATCCTCGCGTCACAAAACGGAGCGCACGCTACCAACAATTGGCCGCCCTCACCAGCAGAGAGATGCACAAAAAATACCCCCGTCCGGTGCCCGGACGGGGGTTGGAAATGCGTCTTTGCTCTGGCCGGTTATTTCTTGACCAGCGCGTCCCGGATTTCCTCCAGAAGAACCTCGGATCGCGGCGGCTCTGCCGGTGCTTCAGGCTCCGCTGCCTGCTCTTCCTCGAACTGACGCTTCATCTGGTTGACGCCTTTCACAAGCAGGAAAACGCAGAAAGCGACGATCAGGAAGGTGATCACCGTGTTCATGAACACGCCCAGATTGATCGTGACCGCGCCGGCCTCCTTGGCGGCTTCCAGAGTCGGCAGGCTTTCGCCCTTGAGCGTGAGGAAGATGTTGGTGAAATCGATGCCGCCGAGGATGAGTCCGATAGGCGGCATGATGACGTCATTGACCAGCGATTTCACGATCGTACCGAACGCCGCGCCAATGATGATGCCAACGGCCATGTCTATGACATTCCCCTTGACCGCGAATTCCTTGAATTCCTTAAGCATAAAGTCCCTCGATTTTGTACGTCAGTTGGAGATCCCAGCCGGATCAAACGTTCTCCAAATGCCCCACAGTGGTTGTCCCCGGCAACGTTTCCCCGGCCCCCAACAATAAACCGGCGCTCCGGGGTGGCAAAGCGCAAGCTGCATTTTGATCTCAAATGAACGGATAACACTCCGCAAGCTGATTACAGCAGCCGTAAACCCTCTACTTTGGGCGCAATGGACAAAGATGTGGTCATATGATGAGGTGTTCCAAGGAGTTATTCGCGATCAACCCGACTGACCGCAGGCGGATTGTGCCATGCTACAGGGCTGGATCGTCGTAACCGTTGCGCTGGCCTATCTTGGCTTTCTGTTCGCGATTGCGAGTTACGGCGACAAACTTGCCAGAAAGCGCGTCCCTGGAACCGGGCGGCCGATCATCTATGCCCTGACCCTCGCCGTCTATTGCACGTCCTGGACATTCTTCGGAAGCGTCGGACTGTCCGCAAATTCGGGTCTGGACTTCCTGCCGATCTACATCGGGCCAATTCTCATGCTGGCCATCGGCTGGCCCGTGCTCAGACGCATCGTCATCCTGAGCAAGACGCACAACATCACGTCGATTGCCGACTTCATTGCCGCCCGTTACGGCAAGCATCAGGGCCTGGCCGCGATTGTCGCCATCATCGCAGTGATCGGGACGCTGCCCTACATCTCGCTTCAGCTGAAGGCCGTGTCTTCGTCCTTGTCCACACTGCTCTCGGCGATCTCCGGCTTCACGATGCCCGCCTCGTCATTCCCCATCCTGGGCGATCTGGCCCTGCTCGTGGCGATCATGATGGCTGTGTTTGCCATCCTGTTCGGAACCCGGCATATCGACGCAACCGAACACCAGGACGGGCTGATGCTGGCCATCGCGGCGGAATCGGTCGTCAAGATTCTCGCCTTCCTGGCGGTCGGTATCTTCGTGACTTTCTGGATGTTCGACGGATTTGGCGACCTGTTCGCGAAGGCGAACGCACGTCCGGAAATTGGCCAAATGTTCACACGCGGTTTCGATGGCGGACGCTGGATCACTATGACCCTGCTTGCCGCTATCGGGATTCTGCTGCTGCCGAGACAGTTTCATGTCGCGGTGGTGGAAAACGACAATGTCAACGACATCAAGAAGGCGGCCTGGCTGTTTCCGCTCTACCTCGTCGCCATCAACCTGTTCGTCGTTCCCATTGCGATCGCCGGGCTGCTCACCTTTCCCGCCGGTTCGGTTGACGGTGATACGTTCGTGCTCGCGCTTCCTCTCGCTGCGGAACAGGAACTGATCACCCTCGCTGCGTTCATCGGAGGACTCTCCGCTGCCACGGCGATGGTCATTGTCGCCTCGATCGCACTCAGCATCATGGTCTGTAACGACCTCGTGGTCCCGATGATCCTCCGCAACCGTGAAAACACGGCAAGTGCACACGACGACATGGGAACGGTGCTTCTCAACGTCCGGCGAACGTCGATTTTTGCGATCATGGTGCTCGCCTATTTCTACTACCGCATGATCAACGACACGCTCGCGCTGGCATCGATCGGCCTGATCTCCTTTGCTGCGATCGCGCAATTCGCACCGGCATTCTTCGGCGGTATGATCTGGCGCAGGGCAACGGCGCGCGGTGCGATTGCCGGCGTCGCCGCCGGTTTCTTCACCTGGGCTTATACGCTCCTCCTGCCGTCCTTCGCCGACACGCGCTGGTTCCCCCAGGGCCTGCTCGAAAACGGACCGCTCGGCATTTCCCTGCTGCGGCCGCAGGTCCTGTTCAATCTCGAGTTTGACCCGCTAACGCATGGCGTATTGTGGAGCCTGCTGTTCAATGTTGCGGCCTACATAACGTTCTCGCTGCTGTCTAAACCGCAGCCGATCGAGCGTCTGCAGGCCAATGCCTTCGTAAACGAAGATATCCCGTCGGGTGCGCCAAGCTTCCGGCTCTGGCGCACCTCGATTCTGGTGACGGATCTCAAGGCGACGGTCTCCCGATATCTCGGAAAAGAACGCACCGAGCGTTCGTTTGCCGAATTCGCACATCACCGCAAGATCACCTTGAATCCGGACAGCGAAGCTGACGTGCGATTGCTCAGGTTCGCGGAACATCTGCTCGCCAGCGCGGTCGGCGCGGCCTCATCCCGGCTAATTCTCGCGTTGCTTCTGGAGCGCCACAGCCTCAACGCCCGGGGAGCGATGAAGCTGCTGGACGATGCGTCTGCCGCCATCCAGTACAACCGTGATCTGCTGCAATCGGCACTCGATCATGTCCGCCAGGGGATCGCGGTCTTCGATGTCGACCTGAAGCTCATCTGCTGGAACAGGCAGTTTCGCCATCTGTTGGGATTGCCGGCGGATCTCGGACGGGTCGGCGTGCCACTGCAGGAAGTCATCCGCCACAGTGTCGAGCACGCCGGATTCGGCGAGGAGGATCTCGACAACATTGTCGCCGACCGTATCGACAAGTTTGTCGTGACCATGGAACCGTATCAGGAGCGGATGCCCAACAGCGGAACTGTTCTCGAGGTGCGTCCAAGCAGCATGCCGGACGGCGGTATCGTCGTGACGTTCGCGGACATCACGGAGGCGGTCGAAGCCTCGGAAGCGCTCGAGCGGGCGAACGAGACGCTGGAGCGGCGAGTCCAGGAGCGAACGGCCGAGTTGACGACCCTGAACCAGCAACTCGAAACCGCGAAGTCGGAAGCCGACGAAGCCAACCTCGGCAAAACACGGTTTCTGGCCGCGGCAAGCCACGACATTCTGCAGCCGCTCAATGCGGCACGACTTTACGCAACGAGTCTGGTTGAGAGGAAAACTGACGACGAGAACGGGCAGCTGATACGTAACGTCGATGCGTCGCTGGAGGCCGTCGAGGATATTCTCGGTGCCCTGCTCGACATATCGCGGCTCGACGCAGGTGCCATGAGACCTGAAGTATCGACGTTCCGGATCGATGAACTGCTTAATGCGCTGCAGGTCGAGTTCGAACCGATGGCGGCGGAAAAGAACCTCGAATTGCGCGTGATGGATTGCGGCCTGTCCGTCCGCTCAGACCGGCGGCTGGTACGCCGCGTGCTGCAGAACTTTGTCTCCAACGCTGTCAAATACACAAACGAGGGCCGCATTCTGATCGGCGTGCGCCGACGCGGGGGCACGATTTCCGTGGAAGTCCACGATACCGGAACCGGGATACCGGACAACAAGCGCAAGATTATTTTCCAGGAGTTCCAGAGACTCGAAAACTCCGGCACCGCCGACAAAGGACTTGGCCTTGGCCTCTCCATCGTTGAACGCATCGCGCAAATGCTGGGTCATCGTATTTCCCTGCGATCCCGGCACGACCGCGGCTCGATGTTTGCGGTCGACCTGCCTGTCGCCAATCCTGTGCCGGCATCGAAGAGCCAGCCAAGGCGGCCGGCGGCGCTTGCCTCCAGCCTTGCCGGCATGTCGATCCTCTGTGTCGACAACGAACCGAACATTCTCGATGGCATGAAAACCATGCTCGGCGGCTGGGGTTGTGAAGTCATCGCGGCGCAGGACGGCAGGACGGCCCATGACATGCTTCGCGCGCGCACCGAACCGCCGGACGCTTTGCTGGCCGACTATCACCTGGACACTGAAAACGGTCTTGATCTGATCGTTAAGCTGCGCTGGAAATTCGGCCGCCACCTACCCGCAATCCTGATCACAGCCGACCGGAGCAGGACACTGCAAGACGAAGCCGCGGGCAAAGGGGTGGCCGTGGTCAACAAGCCGGTCAAGCCGGCGGCTCTCCGGGCCCTGTTGGCGCAATACCTGAAACAGGTCGATGCTGCGGAATGAGTCCGGTCTGGCTCGAGTGGTTCAGGTTTCCGGCACCTGCCAGTGATCTCCGTCAATCCGGCTTGCCGCAATCACGGCCTGGGTGCGGCTGTCGACACCCATTTTCTGCAGAATAGCCGATACATGCGCCTTTATGGTGGCTTCCGATACGCTCAGTTCATAGGCGATCTGTTTATTGAGAAGCCCCTGGGTGAGCATCATCAGCACCCGGACCTGTTGCGGAGTCAGGGTCGCCAGTCGGGCCGCAATCCGTGCATCCTCGCTGTCGTCTTCCTCGGTCAGATCGATTTCCGGAGGCACCCATATGTCACCGTCGAGAACGCCGCTGACCGCCTCGCGCATCTGGCTGACTGACGACGACTTCGGCACGAAGCCCGATGCGCCGAAATCCAGTGAACGCCGTATCGCCGGCGGTTCCTCGTATGCCGAGACAACGACAACCGGTATCGCAGGATACTGCGCCCGCAGGTACATCAGGCCCGAAAAGCCCTGCACGCCGGGCATCTTGAGATCCAGCAGGACCAGATCCGGCTCACCCTCGCCCTCCAGAATTGCGATGACGTCGTCCAGAGAACCCGCTTCATCAACATCGATCTCGGCATTGATGTCGCTCAGAGCCTGACGCAGCGCACCGCGAAACAGCGGATGATCATCTGCTATGACAATCCTGATGCGTGTCATTCCCGCCTCATTGGTGCGTGGCAAATCTCCCACGCGAATCCCGCCTTTCCGGCGCCCCACATCTGCCCGCGGGATCCCCTCTTCAACCCGGATTCTTACCCATAATCCCGTGGCTATGCAAAATCAGCGCGGCGCATTCACAGAATAATGCCTTCTGGACGCCACGGAATTCGGACATACTGGCAGTTCTCGGGCAGTTATGAGGGCAGGTAACAAGTAGAAGGCATCATGGACAACCTACGCAAGGTTGCCTTTCTTTCGGTCGGCCGGGCATGCGGATTTGCAGGCTTTGCGATCGTGATCCTCATGATGGGGCTGAGTTTTGACCCCGTGATCGCCGCACGCGCCGGTGCGATCCTGACGACCCTGCTGACAATGGTACTGCTTCTCAAGTCGCGGACGGTTCTTTCGCAGAATTACAAGAAGACCGAGCTGTGGCTGATGCTGAAGAAGGACGACGCACCGCCGGAGGCCTATGCGCAATGGGCCACGTCGACCGTTCTGCGAGACACCTATCTCTGGTTCGCTCAGTACGCTGCGGGCGTTGCCATCGTTCTGTGGACGATGACGCTTATCCTTGCCGTGATGCTTTGATTGCTCCTGCCCGGCCTAGCGTTCCGAGAAGGCAACATCAAGAGATCTGTAAACCGGCTTGAGCAGATAGCGTGTCAGGGACTTTTCACCGGTTATGATCTCCGCATTAACGACCATGCCGGGAAGCACCTGATGCATGTCGCCGTTCAATCCGACATGATCGCGGCCGAGACCAATAACAGCCTTGTAGTAGGGTTCTCCCTCTTCCGACTGGAATGTCGACGCCGAAATCTTTCGCACCTTGCCGTCGATGGTGCCGAACCGTGCCGGATCGAAGGTACTGATCTTGATGTCGGCGGTGGCGCCGATCTTGATGTGGCCAATGTCCTCGGGCGATATCCGGACTTCGGCGACCAGTTCGTTGTTCATCGGGACCAGTCGCGCGATGATGCCGCCGGGCTCGACGACCTCGCCGATCGCCTTCGGAACCAGCTCCTGAATGATGCCCTTGATCGGGGCACGGACCAATAGCCTGCTGACCCGGTCCTTCAGTTTGCTGATGGATTGCTCGACCTCGGCAAGCTCTGCCGCGACCTTCGAGCGTTCCTCTGTCAGCGTCTTCTTGTATTCCGTGTCGAGCTTGAGCAACTCGATCCGTGCCTCGTTGAGAGACTCCTGCGCAGTGCTCAACTGACCTTTGAAGTTGGCGAGCTGCCCTTTCGTTTCCTCGTAGACCCGTTTGGTTTCCAGATAGACCGGTTTCGCAACCAGCCCTTCGGCCAGAAGGCTTTCACGTATGCGCAGTTGCTCAACCTGAATCTCGAGCTGCTTCGCGGTCGAGGCGATCTGTCCGCCGAGGGTATGGACTTCCGTCTCCCGCAGTTCCACGCGCGTCGTCAACCCTTCCCGTTCTTTCTCGCGCTGCCCCCTTTGCGCCCGCAGTGCATCCAGCTGCTCTCGGACCAGATTCGGATACTTGTCTTCAAATTCGCCCCAATCGGGTGCGCGGTCTTCGAGCTGAGCGGTCAGACGTTCTTTCTGCAAGGAAAGGTTGGCCGCGCGGATTTCAACCTGTCCAAGGTCGCTCATCGCGGCGGTAGGCTGGAGCCGGACGAGAGAAGCGCCCTTCTCGATAATCTCGCCCTCGGACACCTTGATTTCGGCGATAAGGCCGCCCTCGAGGTGCTGGACAAGCTGAACCGAGCCTACGGGCTTCACCTGGCCATTGGCCACGGTCAGTTCCTTAATCTTGGTTACGGAGGCCCAGACAATGCAGGCGGCGACGAATCCGCTTGCCAGATAAAGAAGGCTCGTCGAAACGCGCGGGGCGCGGCCTTCTTCCAATACGAGAGGCAGCGTCAGGCGCCGTGCGGACACGCTGAGAGGCCCGCCGGCCTTTTTCCGCATTCCTCGCATTTCCCAACCCGTAATAACCTATGCCACCCCCGGGATTCATCTAACCGGACAGATGTTACGAATTGGTTTATTGGTGTCCCAAATAGGGCACCGCAGCCTTGCAAATGCGGCTATGCGGCTTTCGTTATCAGCGGCAAAACCTGCTCGGGTTTTCCGTCGTGGACGACCATGCCATGTTCCATATAGATCAGGCGATCGGCTATCCGCATGTGACTCGGCCGATGAGTCACCAGGACGACGGTTGAAGTTTCCCTCAACTTGTTGATTTTCTTCATGAATGACTGATCGCCGGGGCCGTCGAGATTGTTGGCCGGATCATCAAACAGATAGATCGCAGCGTTCTTCACATAGGCACGTGTCAGCATCAGGCGCTGCTTGACACCGTCAGGCATTCGGCGGCGGAAACTGCTATCGAGCCTGGTCTCGCGCCCGTCGGGCAGAGCCTGTGAGCACTGTTTCATACCGGCCGCGCCGCCGGCGACCGCGATGTCGCGATCATTAGCACTCGGATGAGCCAGGCGGATATTCTGATCGACCGTTCCATAGAAGAACGTCGCGGTCTGCGGAACGTATCCGATGGCATGGCGCAGTTCGCCGACATCGAGCTGACGAAGGTCCAGACCGTCGATCTGCACAGCCCCTGCCTGCGGCGCATAGAGACCTGCAATGATCTTGAGTAGAGTCGACTTGCCCGAGCCACTGGGCCCAGTTACCGCAACGACCTGCCCCGGAGGAATCTCGAGAGAGACCCCCATCAAGGCAGGTTCGGACTTGGGCGAGTATCGAAAGCTCACCCTCATCAGCGCGACCGCGCCCTGGAACTTGCGATAGAACGACGGAAGCTGTCCCGGCTGGCGCTCGAGAGGCAGGCGCATCACCTGATTGATCTGGCGGAAACTCTGCACAACCTGATTGAGACGATTGATGCTGAGGAACAGGGCCTGGATAGGCGACAGGACGCGCCAGACCAGCGCCATTACGGCGATCAATGCGCCCATGGTCATATCGCCGGCCATGACCTGGAGCGTGCCAATGGCCAGCGTCGCCACACCGGATGCCATCACCATCGATTGCGCAAGCGTTTGAATCACATGACTAATCTGCTGCGACCGCGCGTTCCGGGCGATAACATCGCTGGACAGTTCGCGGTATCGTTCGAGCCAGATATCGATGGCATTGGATTCGCGGATCGCCCTGTGCTTCGCCGTCATCTCGATCAGGAAGTTCTGCATCTGGGCATTGACTTCGCCGCATTCGGTGACGCTCTGGCGGGTCATCGGCACAGTGATTGCCGCCATGATGGCAAAGAGCATTATGAGCGCAACCGGCACCCACGCCACAGGACCGCCGATGATGATAATTGCGGCGAGGAAGACGACCATGAACGGCAGATCCAGTATCGCCGTTGCAATCGTGCCCGTGAAAATCTCCCTGATACCTTCGAACTGCTTGAGACGGGACAACTGCGCTCCGATCGGAGCTCTCTCCGTCATCGCAATCGGCAGATGCAGGATTTGCTGGAAGGCCGCCGAACTCAGCAAAGCGCTCGCACGCGAGCCAAGATATGCAAGTGCCCGTCCCCTGATCGCCCGAAGTGCCAGATCGGCGAGGACAACAATCATGATGCCGGCCACAAAGTAGGCAAGCACATCGGGCGCGCGGGCGCCTATGACCTTGTCGTACACCGACATGACAAAGACCGGTACGGCGAGCGCAAACATATTGATAACGAAGGTCATGACGAGGAGCGTCACAAACAGGCGCTTGAACTTGCGGACCAGAACCGTCATCCAGCCGTAGTCCATGACCTGTTTCTGCTCGCCGCGGACGTCGATCTCGGCAATGAGATAGGCTTCGCCCGTCAGGCGGCCCGGCTTCATCAGTTTGCGCTCAAGTGCACTGGAATCGAAAACAATCAGGCCGTGTTCGGTGAGTTCCAGTATGACCAGGACTCGCCCGTCGCCCGTGCAGAAGAGACAGGGAAGTATGTCGTTGTGCAACTCGGACATACTCATATTTTCGCAACGGGTAGAGTAGTTTAGCCGCGCCAGGACGGCACGGAGATCATCGATGGTGTCGATCTCGTCAAAGTGCGGTAGTGCTTCGAACAGGTGCCTTGGCTCGCCGCGCCATCCTATAGCCGCCAGAAGCGGCTGCAGACACGCTGCGGGGCCCGGCGTTTCGTTGGAGTGGTCCAAAGGACCTGTCTCGAAGACATCTTCCAGTTTGCGTTGCTGTTCATGAACGGCATTGGATGCACCGGAAGCCGGATTCGTGGCGCCGTCGGTCATGCGATCGCACCACTTTCCGTTGCAGAAGGCCCAGTCACCGGCGGCGGGGCGGCATGTTCTGCTGCCGCTCCGAGGATTCCGTCCGTGAACTCATAAACCTGGTCGGCCACCCGAAGGATCGATGGTCTCTGACTCACGATAATGATGGTCATGTCACCGCGAAGTTTCTCGAGACCTTCGCGGAAAAGACGGTCACCGTCGGAATCCAGTGATCGGTTGGCTTCGTCGAATAGGAGCACCTTTGGCCGGCGCGCCAGGGCCCGCGCGATTGCAATGCGTTGCATCATCCCGGCCGGCAATTCGTCCGTCACGCCCTCGCTCAATTGAGTGTCGTACCCCTCCGGAAGGCGATGAATGTCGTCCTCTAAGCCAATCAGGGCAGCAGCCTCGCGGGCTTCGTCGATCGCGTCGCCGGTGCGGAACATCGTAATATTCTCAAGGATCGTGCCCCGAAAAATGGCGGAACCCTGCGGAACGTAGGCAATCCATTCTGCCAGGGCGCGTGCGCCCGCTCCATGCAGATCGAACCCGTCAACCATCACGCTTCCGCTCGTCGGCTCTATCTGACCAGCCAGAATGCGCACGAATGTCGATTTGCCGCTGCCATCGTCGCCCTTGATGCCTACGATCGAGCCCGGCTCGATCCTGAGATTGATGTCTTCGAGCACATGGGCATCATCCTCTGAGTAGGCGAAGCTGAGGCCACTGACCTCAAGACCGCCCTTGCATTCATCCATCGGCTCGAATTCAGACACATCGATCGGGGGCAAATTTTGCAAGTCTTCCAGGCGCCCGCGCGCAACCGACAGATTCTGCATCTGGGTCCATAATCCAAGCCCTTTGAGCAGGGGCTGGATGGTTCGGCCGGAAAGGAGTGAGCAACAGGCAAGTGCTCCAATGGTGAGTTTGCCGTCGATCACCAGGAGCGCGCCGACGGAAACCACTGAAACCATTGTCAGATTTGCAAAGAGGTTGCCGAAACTCTGCGCTGCGTTGCCAAGTATGATTGTCTTGTAGCCCGTTTCGGCCGCTGTTCTCTGAAGGCGTTCGTAGCGACGCTGGATCTGAGGCTCCATGGCCATGGCCTTCACGGTCTGAATGCCGTTCAACGCCTCGACAATGAAATCGTAACGCCGGTCATCGTGGCTCGACCTCGTCTCGAGAACATTCTTCAGCGCTTTTCCGCAGATCAGTGTCGCCACGCCGAGGATGGCGAACAGAGCAAGCGGTACGAAAATGAGGTAACCGCCCACGAACGCGATAAGTGCAAGAAAAATAAGGATAAACGGTAGATCGAGCAGAAGCAGCCGCGACTGACCGCCATAGAAGTCGCGCAATGCGTCGATCGCGTTCAACCGGTCGACATAAACGCTTGGCGCCTGCTGCTCGATCATATGGGACGGCGCGTTGAGAATCCGGTTTACCGCCTCAATTCCGGTCTTGTGCTGAAACTGTCCCGCCGTCCAGCCGACAAGATGCGCACGCGCAACCTTAAGAACGACATCGATCAGAACGACCCCAGCCATTCCGAGCATCAGAAAAGTGAGGGTTTCGAGCGCCAGATTGGGGAGAATACGGTCATAGACCTGCAGAATTACGAGCGGCAGCGCCAGGGCAAGAACGTTAATGAAGACTGAGCTCATAATTGCCGCGTGATGGAGCGGCGGTGCTGCCGGATTTGCACCAGCAGCCGGCGCACTTCCGTCTCCAGCTATTGGCAGGCTCGAAACAGCGGCATTTCCCGAAGGCATGGCTGCCGAAAACTCTTGAGCTTTTCCAGACAATTTGATTTTCCGCGCACCCACAGTCGACCGGTCAAACGGCCGCTCTTGCCCACGCAACAGACGGCTTTCGCTGACCCTTTCTCAATACAGGTCAATGCTTATCGTTTCGTTAACCCTTGTGCGCCCAAGATTGGCTCGTCGGGCGCGTTAACGCTTTGAAGTTACTGGGCATTAACGCCGCTCATGTAGGTAAAGGTCGTTTACACGGGGCTGAATCGCCGACCCTTTGCGGAGGGGTCATGCGGAATGCAGTCTCGTGATCCTGTGGGTTAGGCCGCGGCGACTGCGAGAAATTTCATGAGCGACAATCAGGACACCTTCCTCGAAGATCTTATCAGCGAGGACTCTGACGCGCCAAAACGCCGGGAAGAGCGTCCAAATGATACCAGGATCGGCGAAGACGTCGTTGTCCGAAAGGATTTCGACAGCCCGGCTCTGAATCAGAAGCCCGAGGACGTCGCTTTCGATCCGGCGACCGGTCAAAGTGAAGAAGACACAGCTGCGGGTACGTCCGCAGGCGGCGACGCGGAATCCGAATTTGTCATCTTCACGACTGATCCTGCAGACAGCTCCGAAAACTCCAGCGACAGCGAAGAGCAGACTCCGCAATCTGCCGACGGTGTCGAAGGGCCAGTTGATCAGTCCGCCCCCGAGCTGGCGGACCTGCCAGGCCGGCAGCGCAGCAGCGAGAACCAGGGCGTTTCGGCGCAGGACGACGCGACCGGCATCAGCGACACTTTTCAGGCGGCGCAAGTCGAAACACCGGTGCCGACCGTTACGCCGGCCGACAGCGGCAATAATGACGACGGCGAAAGCAGCGATACGTCTGGTGACGACGGCTCCGGCGGTGGCGGCGGACCCGGCAGCGGCGGCGGATCCGGGCAGGCGCCGACAGACATTTCGGCTACAGGCGGAGCGGTAGATGAAAACGCCGGCACCGGCACTGTGGTTGCCACGCTCTCTACTGTTGATTCGGACAGCGGCGATTCCTTTACCTATGCCCTCACCAACGACCCGAGCGGATTCTTCGAGATCGTGGGCGACGAGATCCGGGTCAAGGCCGGCGCCAATATCGACTTCGAGAATGCCCCCAGCCACGACGTTACCATCGAGGTGACCGACAGCACGGGTAATTCCTATTCGGAAACCCTCACGCTCAATGTCAACAACCTGATGGACGAGAGTCCGACGGACATCGATCAGTCCGGCGGTTCGGTCGATGAAAATGCGCCCGCCGGAACCGTGGTTGCGACTCTGTCTACGGTCGACGCAGATGCTGGTGACAGCTTTTCGTATGTCCTCACCAACGACCCGTCCGGTTTCTTCGAGATCGTCGGCGACGAGATCCGCGTCAAGGCCGGTGCAAACATCGATTTCGAGGCCGACCAGAGCCACGACGTGACCGTCGAGGTCACCGACGCCGGCGGTAATACCTATGCCGAGGTGCTCACTCTCAATGTGAACAACCTGTTCGATGAAGCACCCACCGGTATTACCGCAGCGGGAGGGGCAATTGACGAGAATTCTGCGGCGGGCAGCCTGGTCGCTACTCTGAGTACGACCGACTCCGATACCGGGGATACTTTCGTTTACGCGATCACAAACGATCCTTCCGGCTTCTTCGAGATCGTCGGTGACGAGATCCGGGTCAAGGCGGGTGCAAACATCGACTTCGAGGCCGACGAGACGCACGATGTGACGGTTGAGGTCACGGATGCTGGTGGTAACACCTACAGCGAGACTATCACCCTCAGCGTCAACAACCTTATGGACGAGGGCCCGACGGACATTACCGTTGCAGGCGGCGCGGTCGACGAGAATGCGGCTGCGGGTACGGTCGTCGCCACGCTCAGCACAGTTGATGCGGATGCGGGCGATTCCTTCACCTATTCCCTCACGTCGGACGCCTCGGGCTTCTTCGAGATCGTCGGCGACGAGATCCGTGTCAAGGCGGGTGCTGATATCGACTTCGAAGCCGACCAGAGCCACGACGTGACCGTCGAGGTAACGGACGCCGGCGGTAATACCTACAGCGAGACCATCACGCTCAGCGTCAACAACCTGATGGATGAAGGTCCGACGGATATCACCGTTGCAGGCGGATCGGTTGACGAGAACGCGGCTGCCGGTACGGTCGTGGCGACCCTGTCGACCGTGGACGCAGATGCCGGTGATTCCTTCACGTACAGCCTGACGGCTGACGCCTCGGGCTTCTTCGAGATCGTAGGCGACGAGATTCGCGTGAAGGTCGGAGCTGATATCGACTTCGAGGCCGATGAGACGCACGACGTCACCGTGGAAGTCACGGATGCAGGCGGCAATACCTACAGCGAGACCATCACGCTCAGCGTCAACAACCTGATGGACGAGGGCCCGACGGATATCACCGTCGCGGGCGGCGCGGTCGACGAGAATGCGGCAGCCGGCACGGTCGTTGCCACGCTCAGCACGGTTGATGCCGACGCAGGCGACAGCTTCACCTACGCCCTGACTGCTGATGCGAGCGGCTTCTTCGAGATCGTCGGTGACGAGATCCGCGTGAAGGCAGGCGCCGCCATCGACTTCGAGGCCGATGAGACGCACGACCTCACCGTTGAAGTCACGGACGCGGGCGGCAATACCCATTCCGAGACCATCACGCTCAGCGTCAACAACCTCATGGACGAAGGTCCGACGGATATTTCTGTTGCCGGTGGATCGGTTGACGAGAATGCTGCTGCCGGCACGGTCGTCGCCACGCTCAGCACGGTTGATGCCGATGCTGGTGACAGCTTCACCTACAGCCTCACCTCTGACGCTTCCGGCTTCTTCGAGATCGTCGGTGACGAAATCAGGGTCAAGTCGGGTGCCAACATCGACTTCGAGAGCGACCAGAGCCACGACGTGACCGTGGAAGTCACGGACGCCGGTGGTAACACCTACTCCGAGACCATCACGCTCAGCGTGAACAACCTGATGGACGAGGGTCCGACGGACATCACTGTCGCGGGTGGTGCGGTCGACGAGAACGCTTCAGCCGGCACAGTCGTCGCCACGCTCAGTACGGTTGATGCCGATGCTGGTGACAGCTTCACGTACAGCCTGACGGCGGATGCTTCCGGCTTCTTCGAGATCGTGGGCGACGAGATCCGCGTCAAGGCCGGTGCAAACATCGATTTCGAGGCCGACGAGACGCACGACGTCACCGTGGAAGTCACGGACGCCGGTGGCAACACCTACTCCGAGACCATCACGCTCAGCGTCAACAACCTCATGGACGAGGGTCCGACGGATATCACCGTTGCCGGTGGCTCTGTGGACGAGAACGCGGCTGCAGGAACGGTCGTCGCCACGCTCAGCACGGTTGATGCCGACGCAGGCGACAGCTTCACGTACGCCCTCACTGCTGATGCCTCCGGCTTCTTCGAGATTGTCGGAGACGAGATCCGGGTCAAGGCGGGTGCCGACATCGACTTCGAGAGCGACCAGAGCCACGACGTGACCGTCGAGGTCACGGATGCAGGCGGCAACACCTACTCCGAGACCATCACCCTCAGCGTCAACAACCTGATGGATGAAGGCCCGACCGACATCACCGTCGCAGGCGGTTCGGTCGACGAGAACGCAGCAGCCGGCACGGTCGTTGCCACGCTCAGCACGGTTGATGCGGATTCGGGTGACAGCTTTACGTACTCGCTGACAGCTGATGCGAGCGGCTTCTTCGAGATCGTCGGTGACGAGATCCGCGTGAAGGCAGGCGCCGCCATCGACTTCGAGGCCGATGAGACGCACGACCTCACCGTTGAAGTCACGGACGCGGGTGGCAATACCCATTCCGGGACCATCACGCTCAGCGTCAACAACCTCATGGACGAAGGTCCGACGGATATTTCTGTTGCCGGTGGATCGGTTGACGAGAATGCTGCTGCCGGCACGGTCGTCGCCACGCTCAGCACTGTTGATGCCGATGCAGGTGACAGCTTCACGTACAGCCTGACGGCTGACGCTTCGGGCTTCTTCGAGATTGTTGGTGACGAGATCCGCGTGAAGGCGGGGGCTGATATCGACTTCGAGAGTGATCAAAGCCATGACGTCACAGTGGAAGTGACGGACGCCGGCGGAAACACCTACTCCGAGACCATCACGCTCTCCGTCAACAACCTCATGGACGAAGGCCCGACGGACATTACCGTTGCAGGCGGCTCGGTCGATGAGAACGCCACGGCTGGGACTGTTGTTGCCACGCTCAGCACGGTCGACGCGGATGCTGGTGACAGCTTCACCTACTCGCTTACTTCGGATGCGAGCGGCTTCTTCGAGATCGTCGGTGATGAGATCCGCGTGAAAGCCGGTGCTGCCATCGACTTCGAGGCCGATGAGACGCACGACGTCACCGTCCAGGTGACCGACGCGGGCGGCAACACCTACAGCGAGACCATCACGCTCTCCGTCAACAACCTGATGGACGAGGGACCGACGGACATCACCGTTGCGGGCGGTTCTGTGGACGAGAACGCCAGTGCGGGCACCGTGGTGGCGACCCTGTCGACGGTTGATGCCGACGCTGGTGATTCCTTCACCTACAGCCTGACGTCTGACGCTTCCGGCTTTTTCGAGATCGTCGGCGATCAGATCCGCGTCAAGGCCGGTGCCGCCATCGACTTCGAGGCAGATGAGACACACGACGTCTCGGTTCAGGTGACCGATGCTGGTGGGAACACGTATTCCGAGACGATCACGCTCAGCGTCAACAACCTCATGGACGAGGGTCCGACGGACATTACCGTTGCAGGTGGAAGTGTCGATGAGAATGCCGCTGCAGGAACGGTTGTTGCGACCCTGTCGACGGTTGATGCCGATGCAGGTGATTCCTTCACCTACGCCCTCACGGCTGACGCCAGCGGCTTCTTCGAGATCGTCGGTGACGAGATCCGGGTCAAATCTGGCGCCAACATCGACTTCGAGGCCGACCAGAGCCATGACGTGACGGTCCAGGTGACCGATGCTGGCGGTAATACGTACAGCGAGACGATCACCCTCTCCGTCAACAACCTGATGGACGAAGGTCCGACGGACATCACCGTCGCGGGCGGCTCCGTTGATGAGAACGCCAGTGCGGGCACCGTGGTGGCGACCCTGTCGACGGTTGATGCCGACGCTGGTGATTCCTTCACCTACAGCCTGACGTCTGACGCTTCCGGCTTTTTCGAGATCGTCGGCGATCAGATCCGCGTCAAGGCCGGTGCCGCCATCGACTTCGAGGCAGATGAGACACACGACGTCTCGGTTCAGGTGACCGATGCTGGTGGGAACACGTATTCCGAGACGATCACGCTCAGCGTCAACAACCTCATGGACGAGGGTCCGACGGACATTACCGTTGCAGGTGGAAGTGTCGATGAGAATGCCGCTGCAGGAACGGTTGTTGCGACCCTGTCGACGGTTGATGCCGATGCAGGTGATTCCTTCACCTACGCCCTCACGGCTGACGCCAGCGGCTTCTTCGAGATCGTCGGTGACGAGATCCGGGTCAAATCTGGCGCCAACATCGACTTCGAGGCCGACCAGAGCCATGACGTGACGGTCCAGGTGACCGATGCTGGCGGTAATACGTACAGCGAGACGATCACCCTCTCCGTCAACAACCTGATGGACGAAGGTCCGACGGACATCACCGTCGCGGGCGGCTCCGTTGATGAGAACGCGGCCGCGGGTACAGTCGTTGCCACGCTCTCAACCGTCGATGCCGACGCTGGTGATTCCTTCACCTACAGCCTGACGGCTGATGCCTCCGGCTTCTTCGAGATCGTCGGTGACGAGATCCGCGTCAAGGCCGGAGCTGATATCGACTACGAGGTCGACCAAAGCCACGACGTCACCGTGGAAGTAACGGATGCAGGTGGAAACACCTACAGCGAGACCATCACGCTTTCCGTCAACAACCTGATGGACGAAGGCCCGACGGACATCACAGTCGCGGGCGGCTCCGTGGATGAGAACGCCTCGGCCGGTACCGTGGTTGCGACCCTGTCGACAGTTGATGCAGATGCGGGTGACAGCTTCACCTACGCCCTCACCGCTGATGCCTCGGGCTTCTTCGAGATCGTCGGTGACGAGATCCGCGTCAAATCAGGCGCCGCCATCGACTACGAGGTCGACCAAAGCCACGACGTCACCGTGGAAGTAACGGATGCTGGCGGCAACACCTACAGCGAGACCATCACGCTTTCCGTCAACAACCTGATGGACGAAGGCCCGACGGACATCACAGTCGCGGGCGGCTCCGTTGACGAGAATGCGGCCGCGGGCACGGTGGTTGTGACTCTGTCGACGGTTGATGCCGACGCTGGTGATTCCTTCACGTACAGCCTGACATCCGACGCCTCAGGCTTCTTCGAGATCGTCGGCGACGAGATCCGCGTCAAGGCCGGTGCCGCCATCGACTTCGAGGCCGATGAGACGCACGATGTGACGGTCCAGGTGACCGACGCCGGCGGCAATACGTACAGCGAGACCATCACGCTCTCCGTCAACAACCTCATGGACGAAGGTCCGACGGATATCGCCGTTGCCGGTGGTTCCGTGGACGAGAACGCAGCCGCGGGCACTGTTGTTGCCACGCTCAGCACGGTTGATGCCGACGCTGGTGATTCCTTCACCTACTCGCTCACGGCTGACGCCTCGGGCTTCTTCGAGATTGTGGGCGACGAGATCCGTGTCAAGGCCGGCGCTGCCATCGACTTCGAGGCCGACCAGAGCCATGACGTGACGGTCCAGGTGACCGACGCCGGTGGAAACACCTACAACGAGACCATCACGCTCTCGGTCAACAACCTGATGGACGAGGGCCCGACGGACATTACCGTTGCCGGTGGATCCGTTGATGAGAACGCAGCGGCTGGCACCGTGGTTGCGACCCTCTCGACGGTTGATGCCGATGCGGGTGACAGCTTCACGTACAGCCTCACTTCTGACGCCAGCGGCTTCTTCGAGATCGTGGGTGACGAGATCCGTGTCAAGGCCGGTGCCGCCATCGACTTCGAGGCCGATGAGACGCACGATGTGACGGTCCAGGTGACCG
Source organism: Hyphomicrobiales bacterium (assembly GCA_965198845.1). Lineage (GTDB taxonomy): Bacteria > Pseudomonadota > Alphaproteobacteria > Rhizobiales > JAJFHC01 > CBDAQD01. The sequence continues at coordinate 603,514 of CBDAQD010000002.1, read as the reverse complement.
ACGCCGGCGGCAATACGTACAGCGAGACCATCACCCTCAGCGTCAACAACCTGATGGACGCGGGCCCGACGGATATCACCGTTGCCGGTGGCTCTGTGGACGAGAATGCTGCGGCCGGCACAGTCGTTGCGACCCTGTCGACGGTTGATGCGGATGCAGGCGACAGCTTCACCTACTCGCTTACTTCGGATGCGAACGGCTTCTTCGAGATCGTCGGAGACGAGATCCGTGTCAAGGCCGGTGCTGCCATCGACTTCGAGAGCGACCAGAGCCACGACGTCACGGTCGAAGTTACGGACGCCGGTGGTAACACCTATTCCGAGACCATCACGCTCAGCGTCAATAACCTGATGGACGAAGGGCCGACGGACATCACCGTTGCGGGCGGCTCCGTTGATGAGAACGCCAGTGCGGGTACCGTGGTTGCGACGCTGTCGACAGTCGACGCCGACGCTGGTGATTCCTTCACCTACAGCCTCACAGCGGATGCCAGTGGCTTCTTCGAGATCGTGGGCGATGAGATCCGCGTCAAATCAGGCGCGGCCATCGACTTCGAGGCCGACGAGACGCACGATGTGACGGTTGAGGTCACGGATGCGGGCGGTAATACGTACAGCGAGACCATCACGCTCAGCGTGAACAACCTGATTGACGAAGGGCCGACGGACATCACCGTCGCGGGCGGTTCTGTGGACGAGAACGCTGCGGCCGGCACGGTCGTCGCCACGCTCAGCACGGTTGATGCGGACGCTGGTGATTCCTTCACCTACTCGCTCACCTCAGACGCCTCGGGCTTCTTCGAGATCGTCGGTGACGAGATCCGGGTCAAGGCGGGTGCCGATATCGACTTCGAGGCCGACCAGAGCCACGACGTCACCGTGGAAGTCACGGATGCAGGCGGAAACACCTACAGCGAGACGATCACGCTCAGCGTCAACAACCTGATGGACGAGGGACCGACGGACATCACCGTTGCGGGCGGTTCTGTGGACGAGAACGCTGCGGCCGGCACGGTCGTCGCCACGCTCAGCACGGTTGATGCGGACGCTGGTGATTCCTTCACCTACTCGCTCACCTCAGACGCCTCGGGCTTCTTCGAGATCGTCGGTGACGAGATCCGGGTCAAGGCGGGTGCCGATATCGACTTCGAGGCCGACCAGAGCCACGACGTCACCGTGGAAGTCACGGATGCAGGCGGAAACACCTACAGCGAGACGATCACGCTCAGCGTCAACAACCTGATGGACGAGGGACCGACGGACATCACCGTTGCGGGCGGCTCGGTTGACGAGAACGCAGCGGCCGGCACGGTCGTCGCAACGCTCTCGACCGTTGACGCGGATGCTGGTGATTCCTTCACCTACTCGCTCACCGCTGACGCCTCAGGCTTCTTCGAGATCGTCGGTGACGAGATCCGGGTCAAGGCAGGTGCCGATATCGACTTCGAGGCTGATGAGACACACGATGTCACCGTGGAAGTCACGGACGCCGGCGGCAATACGTACAGCGAGACCATCACGCTCTCCGTCAACAACCTGATGGACGAGGGCCCGACGGACATCACCGTCGCGGGCGGTTCGGTGGACGAGAACGCCGCGGCTGGGACTGTTGTTGCCACGCTCAGCACGGTTGATGCGGATGCAGGCGACAGCTTCACGTACAGCTTGACGGCGGACGCTTCGGGCTTCTTCGAGATCGTCGGCGACGAGATCCGTGTGAAGGCCGGTGCCGCCATCGACTTCGAGACTGATGAGACGCACGACGTCACCGTGGAAGTTACGGACGCTGGTGGCAATACCTACTCAGAGACCATCACGCTCAGCGTCAACAACCTGATGGACGAGGGCCCGACCGACATCACCGTTGCCGGTGGTGCGGTCGATGAGAACGCCAGTGCGGGCACGGTTGTTGCGACCCTGTCGACGGTTGATGCCGATGCGGGCGACAGCTTTACCTACTCCCTCACTTCTGACGCTTCGGGCTTCTTCGAGATCGTCGGCGATGAGATCCGGGTCAAATCAGGCGCCGCGATCGACTTCGAATCTGACCAGAGTCACGATGTAACGGTCCAGGTCACCGATGCCGGCGGCAATACCTACTCCGAGACGGTCACGCTCAGCGTCAACAACCTCATGGACGAAGGCCCGACGGACATCACCGTGGCCGGTGGCTCGGTCGATGAGAATGCCGCTGCGGGTACGGTCGTGGCGACCCTGTCGACGGTTGATGCCGATGCGGGCGATTCCTTCACCTACAACCTGACCGCTGACGCCTCGGGCTTCTTCGAGATCGTCGGTGACGAGATCCGCGTGAAAGCCGGCGCTGCTATCGACTTCGAATCTGACCAGAGCCACGACGTTACCGTGGAAGTCACGGATGCAGGCGGCAATACGTACAGCGAGACCATCACGCTCTCCGTCAACAACCTGATGGACGAAGGCCCGACGGACATCACCGTCGCGGGCGGCTCGGTCGATGAGAATGCGGCCGCGGGCACGGTGGTTGCGACCCTGTCGACGGTTGATGCCGACGCTGGCGATTCCTTCACCTACGCACTGACGGCCGACGCAAGCGGCTTCTTCGAGATCGTGGGTGACGAGATCCGCGTCAAGGCCGGTGCCGCCATCGACTTCGAGGCCGACCAGAGCCATGACGTGACGGTCCAGGTGACCGACGCCGGTGGAAACACCTACAGCGAGACGATCACGCTCAGCGTCAATAACCTCATGGACGAAGGCCCGACGGACATCACCGTCGCCGGTGGCTCGGTCGATGAGAATGCGGCCGCGGGCACAGTGGTTGCGACCCTGTCGACGGTTGATGCCGATGCAGGCGACAGCTTCACCTACGCCCTCACCGCCGATGCAAGCGGCTTCTTCGAGATTGTCGGTGACGAGATTCGCGTCAAGGCCGGTGCTGCCATCGACTTTGAGGCCGACCAGAGCCACGACGTCACAGTGGAAGTGACGGACGCGGGCGGTAATACCTACTCAGAGACGATCACGCTCAGTGTCAACAACCTCATGGACGAGGGTCCGACGGACATCACCGTTGCAGGCGGCTCGGTCGATGAGAATGCTGCAGCTGGTACCGTGGTAGCCACGCTCGGCACAGTCGACGCCGATGCCGGTGACACGTTCACATACAGCCTCACGTCCGACGCTTCCGGCTTCTTCGAGATCGTCGGTGACGAGATCCGCGTGAAGGCCGGTGCTGCCATCGACTTTGAGGCCGACCAGAGCCACGACGTCACAGTGGAAGTGACGGACGCGGGCGGTAACACCTACTCAGAGACGATCACGCTCAGTGTCAACAACCTCATGGACGAGGGTCCGACCGACATCACCGTTGCGGGTGGAAGTGTCGATGAGAATGCCGCTGCGGGCACGGTTGTGGCCACGCTCTCAACCGTGGATGCGGATGCAGGCGACAGCTTTACGTACAACCTGACGGCTGATGCCAGTGGCTTCTTCGAGATCGTCGGTGACGAGATCAGGGTCAAGGCCGGAGCCGCCATCGACTTCGAGGCGGATGAGACGCACGATGTGACGGTTGAGGTCACGGACGCGGGCGGCAATACCTACTCAGAGACCATCACGCTCTCCGTCAACAACCTCATGGACGAGGGTCCAACGGATATTGAAGTCAAGGGTGGTTCCGTCAACGAGAATGCATCTGCCGGTACAGTAGTCGCAGCCCTGTCGACGGTTGATGCCGATGCGGGCGACAGCTTCACATACAGCCTGACGTCTGATGCCAGCGGATTCTTCGAGATTGTCGGTAACGAGATCCGGGTCAAAGCCGGTGCAAACATCGACTTCGAGGCGGATGAGACGCATGACGTCACCGTGGAAGTCACGGATGCAGGCGGTAACACCTACTCGGAGACCATCACCCTCAACGTCAACAATGTGAACGAAGCCCCGACCGATTTGCTGATGCCCGAGAGTCATTCGGTCACCATCAACAATGCCGGTTTCGAGGCGCAGACAATTGCTGACGGCGGTTATTCGAATTCAATTGACGGCTGGACGACTACGGGAAGCCATACCGGCGTCTGGAACGCTCACTCAGCCAGTTACACGGACGAAGCGCCAGAGGGTGAAAATGCCGCGTTCATCGACAACGGCGGAACGATCTCGCAAACTCTCGGCGAAACCTTCACGCCCGGCTTGAGCTACTCGCTGTCGGCAATGGTCGGCGATGAAAAATTCGCCGGTGACTCCAGCGGTTGGGAGATCCGTCTCTATGCGGGCTCGCAGCTCCTGGGATCGGTTTCGAATACCGACTTCGATCCGGCCGATGACAGCTTCGTCGACGCGACTCTGTCTCTCGACTCGAGCGAGCTCGCCGCGTTCTCGAGCTACTATGGCGAGGCGTTGAGGATCGAGCTGTACGACAGCGGGGGCGCGGCAAATGTGCACTTCGACGATATTCGACTGGATGCAACCGCTTCGAACCTTGTCAGCGAGAATGCTGCCAACGGAACCGTCATTACCGCCGTTCAGGGTGTAACCGATCCCGATGCTGGCGACACGCATACATACTCCCTTACGGACGATGCGGGAGGTGCATTCGCGATTGACGCCAATACAGGCACAATCACGGTCGCGGATTCCTCTCTGATCGACTATGCGACCAATCCGAATCCGACTGTCACCGTCCAGGTAACGGACTCCGGCAGCAACACTTACTCGGAAGTCGTCACGATCAATGTCAGCGACGTAAACGAGGCACCCACCGACCTGACTGCCACCGGTGTCGACGGACTGACGACAAGCACGCTCAATGCCGGCACGGTCGTGGGCGACGTCGATACAGTCGATCCGGACGCAGGTGATACGCACACCTATGCACTGACCGACGACGCTTCGGGAATGTTCACGATCGACGCCAACACTGGCGAGATCAGCGTCAGCGGCTCTGCCACAACGCCGGAATACACACAACGGACCGGCTCGAGCAATCCGTTCGACGGCATCGATGTGGGCAGCGACGCGGATGCCACCGTTATCGACATAGACAATGACGGCGATCTCGATCTCTTTGTCGGCGCCAATGACGGCACGACGACGTATTACGAAAATACAGGCTCTTCCACGTCGCCGGTCTACGGCTCCGGCACAAGCAATCCGTTTGGCCTGTCCGACATAGGGACCGACTCGGACATCACGTTTGCCGACATCGACAATGACGGCGACATGGACGCCTTCATCGGCGAGGAGTCCGGCAACATCAACTTCTTCCGCAACGACGGAAATGCAACTTCTCCGTCGTTCACCCAGGTTACGGGATCGAGCAATCCGTTCGATGGCATCGATGTCGGCGGCGACTCTGCGCCGTTCCTGGTTGACCTCGATGGCGATGGTGATCTGGATGCAATCGTCGGTGAAAGCGACGGCTACATAAACTACTTCCGCAATGACGGATCCGCCACATCGGCCAGCTACACGCAACTTTCCGGAAGCAGCAATCCGTTCAATGGAATCGACGTCGGCAACGATGCCAGCCCGACGCTTGCCGACATGGACGGTGACGGCGACCTCGACCTGCTGACCGGCGAGGAGAGTGGGACGTTCACCTATTTCGAGAATTCCGGCAACAGCACAACACCCAGCTTCTCGACGTCGGGTACATCCAATCCCTGGGGTCTGAGCGATATCGGCACCGACTCCACCGTGATGTTGGCCGACATGGACGGCGACGGTGACCTGGATCTGATCGCCGCAGAAGGTGACGACGGTGGCAGCACCTCAGGTTCCGGTACAGTCAACTACTTCGAGAACACGGGCGGCTCCGTTGATACCTCTTCGGTGAACTCGCAGACCGTGACGGTCGAGGTCACCGATAGCGCAGGCAATACGTATAGCGAGAACGTCGGCATCCATTTCGGGACCTCCGGCAACGACTCCATAACCGGAACTTCGGACACCGACATCATCTACGGTTTCGGCGGCAGCGATACGCTCAATGGCGGCGGCGGAGACGATGTCATCTACGGCGGCGACGAAGCAGGCGGTGCCGATCCCGCGCAGAGCATTCTCGACCTCAATCCGGTCAGCTACTGGCGCCTCGGGGAGTCGAGCGGCTCCACAGCAACGGATGAGACCGGCAACAACAATGCCGTCTACACAAACGTCGATTACGGCTACGCCGGACCCAACAGCAACGAATCGAATACCGGCGTCGATCTCGACGGCAGCGGAGACTACGTCCGGGTTCCGCATTCAAGCGACCTGGCGCCGAGTGCAGGCACGGTCCAGCTCTGGTTCAATGCAGACTCGGTCAGTGGCGATAACACGCTGGTCTCGAAAGTCGGCGGCGGCGAAGAGTTCAACATCCGGATTACCGACGGTACGCTCTACGCCAAGCTTGGCGACGAGGTCACCGGAACGACTGTGAATACCGGTGAGTGGAACCAGATATCCTTCAGCTGGGGTTCGTCCGGATTGGAACTCTACCTGAACGGCAACCTGGTCGCTTCCGACAGCGGCAGCAGCAAAACCCTGTCGGGCAACAACGGCGACCTCTATTTCGGCCGCGACGGCGGTGGCGGCAAGGAGTTTGACGGTACGATCGACGAAATTGCCTTCTTCGATCAGCAACTGTCGTCGACAGATGTCAGCAATCTCTACGACTCCGGGCTTAATGGCATACCTGGCGGCGGCGGCGGTGACACGATCACCGGTGGAGACGGCAATGACACGCTGATCGGCGGCGCGGGCGACGACACGATCTACGGCGACGCCGGACTGGTCGACCACCAGATCGCGTCGGATGGCACGGTACTCGGAACAACCGACTTCATCGTCAACGGCAGCTTCGAGAACGTCGGCGGTTCGGGAAGCCAGGTCGTCGACAGCTCGATCACCGGCTGGAATCTCGAAAGCGGCAGCGGCATCGAGTCCTGGTCTTCGTCCGCTGCATGGTGGGTCAACGATTCGTCGACCATCGACGGTGATCGTCATCTCGATCTCGACTACGGCGGCAATGTCCGAATTTCTCAGGATGTAAGTGGCCTCACCGATGGCGAGTCATATCGCGTAACGTTCTCGTTCGCCGACTACACGACTGCTGAACAGGGCGCCAGCTCGGGCGGCATGAATGTCTACTGGAACGGCGAGCTGCTGGGCAGCGTCGGCGGTGACGGCAATCGCGACTTCGCGGACTTCGACTTCGATCTTGTCGCCGGCAGTGGCGACGGCAGCAACAAGCTCGAGTTCGAAGGCACGGGCAGCGCGGATGCCTGGGGCGCAGGCCTCGACAACGTTCGCGTTCACGAGATCCTGTCCACCGACGGAACGGTGCCGACCGCAGGAGGCGGCACGGGCGACGATACGCTGATCGGCGGCGCCGGCGCGGATACTCTCGATGGCGGAGCGGGCACTGACGCCGCCGACTATTCGGACTCCGCGTCTGCAGTCACAGTCAATCTGCAGACCGGAACCGGAACCGGTGGCGATGCCCAGGGCGATACGCTCACGAACATCGAGAATATCGTCGGTTCGGACTATGCCGATACGCTAACGGGTGACAGCGGCGCCAACACCCTCACCGGCGGTGCCGGCGCCGATGCCCTGTTCGGTGGTGACGGCAGCGACCTCTTCGTCTTCGGAACAGGCGACGGTGCCGATACCGTTGACGGTGGAGCGGGTGCGACCTGGACCGATACCATTCAGCTTCAGAATGCGGACGGCAGCGACGTCGCATCCGGCTGGACGGTCGTACTCGACAGCGGCGACACGATTACGTCGACCGGCAGCGACTATTACGAACTGTCTCAGGATGCGTCCGGAACGATCACGCTGACGGATGGCAGCTCGATCGATTTCGATAATGTCGAGCGGATCGAGTGGTAGGCACGACATGGCGGAAGACGAAGCATGGGCCGGCTTGCCGCCGGCTGGCGACGACGACTGGCTGACCGAGGAGTCGGACGAACCTGCCATGGAGAAAACCACCGACGTCGGAGCGCCTGCTGACGGAGCCGGGATCGTACTTTCCGATAACGACGGCATCCAAACACCAGCGCCGCAAGATTCCGAAGGCATCTTCTTCGCGGAAGAGGATGCCGCGCAGCAGGTCGCAAACGCACAGTCCGAAAACTGGGTCGATACGCTGGCACTGCACAACACTGAAGACGGTGACGTCCAGGCAGGATGGACCCTTCAGCTGGATAGCGATCGCGCAGGGCCCAATCCAGGCGCGGACTATGTCGAACTGTCCGGCGAAGCTCAGGAGTCGGACTCGCTTCCCGACGAGAGCAGCATCAATTTCAACAATCTCGAACAGATCGAATGGTGAGCGAACGGTGCCCCTGCCCGCTTCTGATCACGCTCACGTTCACCCACGCTTCCTGCCACATCTCGCCGCCCGATAGACGCCGGGCGTCGACAAGCCGTTAATCAAACGCAAAACTTTGTTAACCATGTCTGAATACCCTCGCAGCCATGTCTGGGGACCATCAGAAAGAGTCCGAGGGCCAGTTTCTGCTCGTTTCCGAGGGTTTCAGAAGCTGGTTGCTTGAGAACCGTTGCAGCCTCGCGTTTACCACACACGCGCGGGGGCGCGTCGCGTTGGTTGGACTGCGGAATGACGGTCAATTGTGGGCACAGGAGCGTTTTGTCGATCACTGTCAGGGGCTTTATGCCGACAGCGATCAGCTGTTCGTAAGCACGCCATACATGTTCTGGCGCTTCCGCAACATCCTGCCGCCCGGCACAAACTTCAATGATGACGGTGCTGACAGGCTCTACTTCCCGCGCCGGAGCCACATTACCGGTGCGCTAAACATCCGGGAGATCTGCATCGACGGCGGTGGTGAACCGATTTTCGTCAATACGCTTCATTCCTGTCTCGCCAGACCGGATGACGACAGAAGCTTTGTCCCGATCTGGAAACCGCCATTCATTTCAGAACTCGTTCCCGAAGACCGCTGTCATCTGAACGGGCTTGCGATCCGAAACGGAAGACCCGCATTCGTCACCATGCTCGGTCGCAGCGACGTCGCGGGCGGATGGCGGGACTCCAAGATCGATTCGGGACTGGTCATCTCGGTTCGGGACAGCGAGACTGTCGCCGGCGGTCTTTCCATGCCCAATTCACCCCGATTCTATGAAGGCGATCTCTGGGTGCTGAATGCCGGATCCGGCGAGTTTGGCAAGATCGACAGGAAAGCCGGGAAATTCGATCCAATCACCTTCTGCTCGGGCTATGCCCGCGGCCTTGCCTTCGTGAACGACTACGCCGTCATCGGCGTTTCCAGGCCACGCACGGGCGAGCAATACGGAGACCTCGCACTGGATGCTGCTCTCCAGCGGAACAACAATGAAGCCAGGTGCGGCGTGATCGTCGTCAGCCTGAAGACCGGAAAGATCGTGCACTGGCTTCGATTCACGGATCTGGTCAGGGAAATTTTCTCGGTTTGTGCCATGTCCGGGGTGCGCCAACCGGGAATGGTCGGCTTCCAGGACGACGCAAAGCTCAAAGGCTTTATCGACTTTGAGGAACCGCCGGAGCCTGCAGAACCTTACGAAAAGGCGTCATGAGCCCCGCTTTCGCAGAAGACTGGATCGATGAGGACGATGAGGACTGGCTCGAAGAAGAGCCTTCCGGTGAGGCCGCGAGTTTTACAGTCGGGCACGGCAGCGATTCGTTTGAAGGCGGCGCAAATGTCGATCACATCATACTGTCGGGTATCGTCGGACAGGCATCAGACTTCCTGATCGAAGATGCCGCGACCTTCAACTCGCGGACGCAATCGACCGTCGATCCCACGACTGTCATGATCAGTGCTGACGGCACGCTGCTGATGAGTGCCAAGGCAGTCGAACTGATTACAATTGACGCCGGTTCCGCTGATGACACGCTGACGATAATGGGCGACTTCTCGTCAACCGCACTGGCGAACGGAAGTGTCACGCTCAACAGCTGCGGCGACATTGCCCCTGACCTGGATCACCTGACGTCCGACCTGAACGTGCGGGTCACGCGCGGGAGCCAGGACGATGATGCCGAAACATCTGATGCCAATTTGTCGAACACCAATCCACCGGACTCCAGTCCGCCGACGCGCCCCCGGCTTCGCACACCCATCCCGAAACTGGGCCTGGCACGAGAACCACTCCCGGACGTCGCCTAACGAAGCTGCCAATCGTACTGGGAAGGCGAAATCTCTAGCGAAACCTGTCGGTCGCGGAGACGAGTTCACTGGCGATTCCCGGTTCACTGACGGCATGTCCTGCGTCGGCGACGATCCTGAGTTCGGCCTCCGGCCAGGCCTGTGAGAGTTCCCACGCGGATGTCGCGGGCGTCACGACGTCGTAACGGCCCTGCACGATAACGCCCGGTATGTGGCGGATTCTGTCCGCATTCGCGATGAGCTGATCGTCCCGTTCGAGGAATCCACCATTGATGAAGTAGTGGCATTCGATACGTGCGAAGGCTACCGCGTACTCGTCGCGCCCGAAGCGGGCAACCCGCCCCGAATCAGGAAACAGCGAAATGGTCGAACCCTCCCACATGCTCCAGGCACGAGCGGCTTCAACCTGGACTGTCCGGTTTTCGCCCGTGAGACGTTTGTAGTATGCGGCCACCATATCGCCGCGCTCATCCTCCGGTATCGGGGCCAGATAATCCTGCCAGGCCTCCGGAAAGATCTCGCTGCAGCCGCCCTGATAGAACCACTCGATTTCCTTGCGCCTGAGCGTGAAAATTCCGCGCAAGACCAGCTCACGGACGCGGTCTGGGTGGGTCTGCGCGTATGCCAGCGCCAGGGTAGAGCCCCAGGACCCTCCGAACACCTGCCAGCTGTCAATGCCGAGATGCTCGCGAAGCGCCTCGATGTCCGAAACCAGATGCCAGGTCGTGTTGTCTTCCAGAGAGGCATAGGGCGTAGAGCGTCCACAACCGCGCTGGTCGAAGAGGATGATCCGATAGGCCGAAGGATCGTGAAGCCTGCGCATGAAATCGTTGCAGCCGCCACCGGGGCCGCCGTGCAGCATCACGACCGGCTTGCCGTCGGGATTTCCGCATTCCTCGAAGTAGAGATCGTGCAGATCGGACACCTTGAGCCGACCGGTTCGGTACGGATCGATCCGCGGATAAGGGTCACGGTAGTCTCTGGACACGGGATTCCTCTCAAAACTGGCCGCAATGGCGGGTCGACTTTTTCATGCGCTGGCTCGCAAACGCCGAACAAGGTCCGGCAGGCGCCAGGCCAGCCAAATCGCGGTGACGATATTGCCGAGGAAATAGACAGGCACAACCCATAATGCGGCAACACCCTTATTCCGTTCGAAGATGACAATCACGACCGACGCGACAATGAATCCGAGATAAAGGTCGACAAGGGATACGATGCCCCATGGATCCGCGACGATGCGGCCGAAGCTTTCCCAGAAATTGGCGTTCATGCCTGCCCATATGATCAATACAACGAGGCCCACCGCCAGCGCGGCGGAGCACAGTCTCAGCAAAAAAATCATCGGCTGTCGAACTCCGTCATAAGGGGCAGCGACCTATGCATTCAGGGCATAGGGGGTATGCCGAGGTTCGTCTTGTTATCGCAACAGGTGATCGCATATTTGGTGGAGTATCAATCGTGACAGGTTGCGCCGGCAAAGGCGCATCGAGTCAATTTAGAGCGGATGGACACAATGACCATCGTCGACACAGTAAGAGATTTTCTCGACGGTCTGACCCGTGGCGTCGCCCTTTTCCTCCGGGAACGCAACGATCTGACAGAGCAGAGCATCGATCCGCGCGGCGTGCTGAAATAGTCCGCACTCCTCGTAAATCTTCTCCCTCACCGCCGCGTCCCTTGATAGTGCAGCGCTATGCTGCGCGCGTGGGGACGCGCGCGGTGCTCCCACAGATAAATTCCCTGCCAGGTGCCCAGCGCCATGTTGCCGGCGATCACCGGAACGGCGATGCTGGTTGAAGTGAGCGCGGACTTGACATGCGCCGGCATGTCATCCGGGCCCTCGCTGCCATGCCTGTACCGCGCGCTCTGAGGCGCGAGCCCGTCAAGCGCGTCGACGAGATCGAGCTGTACATCCGGATCCGCATTTTCCTGGATCGTCAGGGACGCCGAGGTATGACGGATGAAAAGCGTAAGCAGCCCATCCTCCACGTTCTCGCGATGCAGCCACGCACTGACCTCCCCCGTTACGTCCGTCAATCCGGGCCCGGATGTCGTGAGTTCCAGCATCCCGACGGCCTGAGTTATCGCATCACCACTTGCTGACTGGCGTGAGGAAGAATTCATCGATTGCGCCGATCTCGATTTTGCGGAGTCCAAGGCCGCATCGTGCCGCCATCGCTCGATCAACACAATCGGCATAATGAAACAAAACGCCCCATTTCGGCCATTGTTTCGCCCTTAGGCCGCCGAGGTCTTTTTCTACTCATTTCAGCGTCAGTTCGGGCCGCGTATTTCTGGCCATTTCCAAACAGTGTGAGTTCAGTTAGGCGCCGGCTCGGGTGTGTGTGAGTAAGTATGAGCAAGGCGCCCGCCCGCCCCTCCCGCGCGAGGGGCGGGTGCCTGTTTGGGCGATTTCCTTGCAAAGCACCACCAACTCCTCCCGTCAGGGTGGACCGGGCCACTGGCTTGGTCTACAGGTTCGCGCTTCATCCGTGCAACGCGAGCATTCAAATGACAACGAATCCGTTAGATCCCGCACTGTTCCGCGATAACGCCGTGGATGCCGAGACGCGGGAGATCAATGCCTCGATCGTTGAGCGCCTCGCAGATTACGACCAGTGGGCAATCTCGCCGGCTGAGGTGCGGGCTCTTCGCGCGGAAGGACGCGGGCCGTTTCCGCTGGCCCCACGCTCGGATCGTGCCGTATGGCACGAAATTGACGGGCCATCGGGACCGCTGAGGTTGCGAATCATCGCACCCGACTCGCCGCGCGGCGTCTATCTGCATATTCACGGCGGCGGCTGGGTGCTGGGGGCGGCGGACGAACAGGATCCGCGGCTCGAGCGACTGGCCGAGAATTGCGGACTTGCTGTGGTCAGCGTCGACTACCGGCTTGCCCCTGAAAACCCCTACCCGGCAGCCCCGGACGACTGTGAAGCCGCCGCGCTCTGGCTGATCGAATGCGCGGTTGAGCGATTCGGAACCGATCGTCTTTTCATCGGCGGCGAGTCAGCGGGGGCACATTTGAGCACCATTGTGCTGCTGCGGCTCAGGGACCGTCACGGGATCAAGCCGTTCTCGGGTGCAAACCTCACGGCCGGCTGCTACGACCTTTCCCTGACACCAAGCGTGCGGCGCTGGGGATCGGAAAAACTGATCCTGAACACGCGGGATATAACCAATTTCGTAAAAAGCTTCATCGGCGTGGATGGCCCTGTCGGAGACCCGGACGTCTCCCCGATTCACGCGGATCTCAGCGATCTGCCGCCGGCCCTGTTTACAATCGGAACCCGCGATCCGCTGCTCGACGACTCACTGTTCATGGCCGGCAGGTGGTCGGCCGCCGGAAATCAAAGCGATCTGGCCATCTATTCAGGCGGCGCCCACGTTTTCGTGGCCTTTGGCGGCGCACTCGCCGAGCAGGCGTTGACCCGCATCGACCAATTTTTCAACAGTCTGTAGGGCCCGGGAAATCAGGCTTCAGTGCCGAACGAATCGCGCATTGAACGTGCGAACTCGAAGAAGCGGCGCATGAACTTCTCGATGAAGGCCATGACCCGGTCGAGTTCCTCGTCGTTCGGCATCGCCTTTGTTTCGCCCTTGGCATTCTCGGCTTCTGCGAGTTTTGCCTTGAGCTCCTCGTTTTCCTTTTTCAGATCAGCGACGCGGTCTTCGACGCTGGGCCGGTCATCGGCCACCGTCTCACACGCCCAGTCTTCTCCTGCTTTCTTGCAGTGGGAGACCTGACCCGTCTGGGTATCCATGCGCAGGATGCCGGTATCCGTCTCCTTCATGGAGAAACGGCCAGGCGTCTCCTGTGAAAACGCGCCGTGCGTCAGTGCAGCCATGATCACGCCGGCAACAATCAGCCCCCGCTTGGAAACAACGCTGGAAAACATAAAAGGCTTCTCCCTCCACACCATCGGGCGGAACCAAGTTTCATGCCCCGCCTGCCCCACGGGCCGGTTATATAACACGGTCGGATTTCGGTCGCGACCAATCAGTTAGTCAAGATTAGGCATTAAAATCAGAGCGGATTGTAGGGCTCGCGTCCGGACGAAATTGCTTCTTCGAGCAGATCGATGCGGTCCTGCCCCCAGAACATCTCGCCGTTCAGGAAGTAGGTCGGCGATCCGAAAACACCGGCCTCGAGCGCATGAGCGGTGTTTTCGGCGTAGATTCGCTCCGCATCCGGACTTTTGGACGCGTCAAGCAGGTCCTCTCCAGGCAGGCCAACGCCATTCGCGGTGGCGGCAAGCACGGACTCGTCGCCCATGTCCTTTTCTTCAGCCCAGGATCCGCTGAAGACGGCTCCGATAAAGTCGGCCGGGTCATGGCCCGCCTCAACCGCCGCGACAATCATCCGGTCGGCTGTTGCGCAGGGGAACGGCCAGTGCGCCGGCTGCAAATTCAGCTTTATGCCCCGTTTTTCGCGCCAGCGCTGGAGCTCCATCCAGCGAAGCCGCTGCCGGGTCGGGTGGCGCTTGGGCAATGGCGCTGTTTCCGTCGCCTCAAACACTTCAAGGATGGCCATTGGGCGGTAATTGATCGTTACCGCCTGGCGTGCGGCCATCTCATGAAGCGCCTTATGGCCGATATAGGCCCAAGTCGACAAAGTCGAAAAATAGTAGTCGATCGAAGCGCTCACACCGTTCTCCCGCAATGATTCCGGATGGTCCGGTCAGGCCGCCTTCCTTTCGGCGGCCTGCGGCTTGAAGCGGGTGTAAAACGACTCGCCCTTGTCGGCAAGATCCTTCAACAGAGCATTGGGGGCAAATCTTTCGCCGTAGGCCGCGACAAACCGCTCGCACTGCCCGACAAAGGCTTTGGCGCCCATGGTGTCGATGTAGCTGAGCGGTCCGCCCGTGAACGGTGCATAGCCCCAGCCGAGGATGGCACCGACATCTGCGTCGCGGACATCGGTCAGCACGCCTTCCTCGAAGCAGCGTGCGGTCTCAAGGGCCTGATAGGTCAGGAACCGGGCCTTGAGCTCCTCGACATCCACCGTTTCCGGATCGACCGAGGCTTGCACGAGACTGTCGACGTCCGGCCAGAGGCGCTTTTTCCCGTCTTCCGGATAGTCGTAGAATCCCTTGCCGTTCTTGCGTCCGAGCCGACCCTGTTTCTCGACCATCTCGGTCAAGAGCGCGTCGCGCGGCGTCTCGACATACGCATCGCCCAGATCGGCACGCGTTGCCTGTGCGATCTTGTGTGCCAGGTCGAGCGAAACCTCGTCGTTGAGGGCGAGCGGGCCCACCGGCATGCCGGCCATGCGGCCTGCATTCTCGATCATGGCCGCCGGGATGCCGTCCGCGATCATGTGATGGCCTTCGGCGATGTAGGTCGACACGACTCGGGACGTATAGAAACCGCGGCTGTCATTGACGACGATCGGTGTCTTGCGGATCGCCCGGACGTAATCCAACGCCTTGGCCAGAGTCTCGTCGCTGGTCTCCTTGCCGAGAATGATCTCGACCAGCATCATCTTGTCGACCGGCGAGAAGAAATGGATGCCGATGAAATTATTCGGCCGGGCGCTGGCTTTCGCCAGGCTCGTGATCGGCAGGGTCGACGTGTTCGAGGCAAACACGGCGGTTTCAGCCAGCTTGGCTTCAGCCCTGGCCGTCACGTCGGCTTTCAGTTCCCGGTTCTCGAAGACGGCCTCGATGATCAGGTCGCAGCCCTCGAGCGCATCGTAGTCGTCGGTCGGCGTGATCAGCGACAGGAGCTTTTCCCTGTCCTCCTCACTCGCTTTGCCACGCTGAACGGCCTTGGTCAGCAGCGCATCCGAATAGGCCTTGCCGCGCTCGGCACTCTCCCGGTCCTGGTCGATGAGAACGACTTCCATACCTGCACGTGCCGAAACATAGGCGATGCCTGCGCCCATCATTCCGGCGCCGAGGATGCCGAGTTTCGAAATCTTGTACGGCGGAACGCCTTCCGGCCGACGGGCCCCCTTGTTCAGATCCTGCATGGAGAGGAACAGGGTCCTGATCATGTTCTTTGCTTCGGGTTGCCTCAGCAGCCATGTGAAGTAGCGCGCCTCGATCCTCAGGCCCACATCGATGGGAACCTGCAGGCCCTCGTAGACGCAGGACATGATGGCTCTCTGCGCCGGATAGTTGTCGAGCGTTTCGCGCCTGTACAGCGCATTCGCCGCCGACCACATCATCATGCCGCCACGCGAATAAGGCAGTCCGCCCGGAACCCGGAATTTCTCGCCGTCCCAGGGCTGCTGCGCATCCGGATTCTCGGCAAGCCACTTCCGCGCCTCGGCGATGATCTGATCCGCCGGCACAGCCTTGTGTGCAAGGCCAAGCTTTACGGCCTGACCGGCATCGATGTTGCGGCCCTGGAGCATGAACTGAAGGGCATCGGATGCCCCGATCAGACGCGGCAGGCGCTGCGTGCCGCCGCCGCCCGGCAGAAGTCCGACGCGGGCCTCGGGCAGCCCGAGCTTCGTGTCGCGGGTGTCGGCAATGATCCTGCCATGGCAGGCCAGCGCCAGTTCGAAGCCACCGCCGAGAGCAACCCCGTTGATTGCCGCGGCGATCGGCTTGCCGCAGGTCTCGAGGCGCCGGAGAATGCGGCTGTAGGCCTGGATGCCCTCGAACATGTCCGCGGTTGCCGCGGTGACATCACCGCCTTCGCGAACAGCCTTCGCAAGCGACGCCGTATTCTTTTCCATCATGGAGAGATCGGCACCGGCGCAGAATGCGGCCTTGCCGCTCGTGAAGATCGCCGACTTGATCTCGTCGTCGGAGGCAATCTTTTCGACGATCGCACCGAGTTCCTCCAGTGAGCGCTCGGTCAGGACATTCATGGAACGGTCCGGCATGTCCCAGGTGACCAGCGCGACGCCGTCGCTGTCGATTTCGACAGAGAAATTCTCGTAAGCCATGTCTCGTCTCCCGGTCAGACGCGTTCGATAATTGTGGCGGTGCCCATGCCAGCACCGATGCAAAGAGTCACCAGTGCGGTATTCAGATCGCGCCGCTCGAGTTCATCGAGAACGGTGCCCGCGATCATGGCGCCCGTCGCGCCCAGGGGATGGCCCATGGCGATCGCACCGCCGTTGACGTTCATCCTGTCGTGATCGATGCCGAGTTTCTGCATCATGCGCAGCACGACCGAGGCGAACGCCTCATTCAATTCAAACAGGTCAATGTCATCGACGGTCATGCCGGCGCGGTCGAGGACTTTCTGTGTCACTTCAGCCGGTCCGGTCAGCATGATGCTGGGTTCGGTGCCGATATTGGCGAAGGCGCGGATGCGTCCGCGCGGCTTCAGACCAGTCGCCTTTCCGGCCTCCCCATTGCCAACGAGGATCGCGGCAGCGCCGTCCACGATGCCAGAGGAATTGCCCGCATGATGCACGTGATCGAGGGCCTCGACTTCGGGGTAGCGCTGGATCGAGACCGCATCGAAGCCGGCAATGTCACCCATCTGCGCGAAAGACGGCTTCAGCGACGCCAGCGACTGCATGGTCGTTTCCGGACGCATGTGTTCGTCGTGGTCGAGAATGGTCAGGCCGTTGATGTCCTTGACCGATACGACCGAGTTCGCAAAGCGTCCGTCGTCCCAGGCGGTCTTGGCCCGCTTCTGGCTCTCAACAGCGTAGGCATCGACCTCGTCGCGCGAGAAACCGTATTTGGTTGCAATCAGGTCCGCGCTGATACCCTGCGGGGTGTAGTAGGACTTGACCGCAAGCCTCGGATCGATCGGCCAGGCTCCGCCGGATGCGCCGAGGCCGACACGGCTCATGGACTCAACACCGCCGCCGATTGTCATGTCGTGCTGCCCGGACATCACTTCGGCGGCCGCGAAATTGAGTGCATCGAGACCCGACGCACAGAAGCGGTTGATCTGCACGCCGGCGACTTTCTCATCGAAGCCTGCATTGATGGCGGCAGCGCGCGCGATATCACCGCCCGCCTCGCCGACCGGATCAACGCAACCGAGCACAACGTCGTCGATCATCGCTGTGTCGAGATCGTTACGGTCGCGCAGTGCCGTCAGTGTCTGGGTTGCCAGTTCGAGAGCCGTCACTTCGTGCAGGCTGCCGTCAGGCTTGCCGCGCCCACGCGGGGTGCGGACATGATCGTAGATATAACAATCCGTCATCAGATGTACTCCGTGGGGGCCTCAGGCCCCGATCAGGTGTCAGCCGGCAGGGGATGTCCCGGCATCAGGTCGTAGGGGTGTTGCCATCCGTCGAGCGACTTGATGCGCCCGAGCCAGGCGTGGATGTTCGGGTAGTCCGAAGCCCAGTCCACGCCAATTTCGTCATCGAAGAACAGGTATCCGCACATTGAGAAGTCGGCGATGGTCAGCCGGTTCAAGACAGCGAATTCACGGTCTTCAAGATGGGTGTTGAGCACCCCCCAGGCCGCTTCGCTGCGGCCGCGCAGGAAATTCATGACCGCCGGATCGGGGTCTTTCGTGAACTGTTTCAGGAACCGGTAAGTCGCGGTGTAGCTGGTCAGCTTGTGGTTGTCCCAGAGGATCCAGCGCATGATCTCGCGGCGCTCGTCTCCATTGTTCCAGCCGAACTTGCCAAGCTGTTCTGACAGATAGTCCAGAATGGCACCGGTCTGGCTTAGCCGTTGGCCATCATGCTCCAGAACGGGCACCTCGCCCATGACATTGATCGCGCGATATTCGGGCGTCCGGGTTTCACCGTTGAAGAAATCCACGAAGCGCGGGGCCCAGTCAGCGCCGGAATGATTGAGCAACGAGGCTGCCTTGTAGGCATTGCCGGATTGGGCAAAGCAATAGAGCGTATATTCGGTCATGGTCTCCCTGCGACTGACCTTGCCGCGCGCCGTCAGAGCGAGCGGGCGATCAGCACTTTCATGATTTCGTTGGTGCCGCCGTAGATGCGCTGCACGCGGGCATCCCGGTACATGCGCGCAATGGGATATTCGTTCATGTAGCCATAGCCGCCATGGAGCTGCAGGCATTCGTCGATAATCTTGCACTGCAGGTCGGACACCCAATATTTGGACATCGACGCCGTGGTCTCGTCGAGTTTGCCGTCGATGAGGAGCCCGGTGCAGTGATCGCAGAAGACCTTGGCAACCGTCGCCTCGGTCTTGCATTCGGCCAGCTTGAATTGCGTGTTCTGGAAGTCGACGATCGACTTGCCGAAGGCCTTGCGCTCCTTGACGTACTCAATGGTGAGCGCGAGAGCGCGTTCGATCATGGCCATGGCCTGCAGGGCGATCAGGTGGCGTTCCTGGGGCAACTGTTCCATCAACTGATAGAACCCCTGACCCTCCTCCGGTCCGATCAGGCTGGACGTCGGCACACGAACGTCGTCGAAGAAGAGTTCCGAGGTGTCCTGGGCCTTGAGGCCGATCTTGTCGAGGTTGCGCCCGCGCCGGAACCCTTCGACCTCGTCGGATTCAATGCCGATGAGCGAAACGCCCTTTGCGCCGGCATCCGGATCGGTCTTTGTGACCAGGACAATGAAGTTCGCATGCTGGCCGTTGGTAATGAAGGTCTTCTGGCCATTGACCTTGTAGTGATTGCCGTCCCTGACCGCCGATGTCCGCACATTCTGCAGGTCGGAACCCGCGCCGGGTTCAGTCATGGCGATGGCACCGATCAGTTCGCCGCTCGCCAGTTTCGGGAGCCAGTCCTTCTTCTGATCCTCTGAACCATAGTGCAGCACGTAAGGCGCGACGATGGCGTTGTGGAGCGCGATGCCGAAACTGTCGACACCGGCCTTGCCAAGCTGATCGATGATGATGGCTTCGTGGGCAAACGTCCCGCCCGCACCGCCATATTCCTCCGGAACAGCAGCGCACAGGAGCCCTGCCGCGCCGGCCTTTTCCCAGGCTTCGCGGGGGACGATGCCCTCGTCTTCCCATTTCTCGTAATCAGGAACGCACTCACGTTCGAAGAACTTCGCCGACGCATCCGCCAGCATGTCGAGTTCCTCTGTCATCCAGGACGGTCGGGATACGTTGAGTACGGACAAGGTTCGTGCCTCCTGTTACAGAAGATGCTTCAGAATGCGTCTGCGGAAAGCGCCATCACCGGTGCCGCGCCGCTGCTGATCCGCATCAGATGGGCCTTGGTCTCCGGCAGGATGCGCTGCATGAAGTACCGCCCGGTGACGAGCTTGTTCTCGAAGAACGCGCTGTCACCGTCACCGGCGGCCAGCTTTTCCTGCGCGACCTTGGCCATCATAGCCCACATGTAGGCCAGCGCCACCAGGCCGAAGAGGTGCATGTAGTCGCTGGAACCGGCGGCGGCCTCATTGGGATTGGACATGCCATTCTGCATCAGCCAGCCGGTGGCATTCTGCAGATCCTTTGCCGCGCCGGCGAGGGGACCCACGAAGTCTGCAAGCGCTTCGTCGTTCTGGTGCACCGCGGTAAACTCACCAACTTCCTTCAGGAAGGCCTTGAGTGCGCGTCCGTCGTCAGCCGGCAGCTTGCGCCCGACAAGATCGAGAGCCTGGATACCGTTCGCACCCTCGTAGATCATGGCGATCCGGGCATCGCGGACGAACTGCTCCATGCCCCATTCCTGAATGTAGCCATGGCCGCCATAAACCTGCTGTGCCGCAACCGCATTCGCGAAACCGGTATCGGTCAGCACGCCTTTGATCACCGGTGTCAGCAGCCCCATGTGATCATCGGCCACCTGGCGCTCGCCTTCGTCCTCGGCGCGCTGGGCAATGTCCTCGCGCAGAGCCGACCACAGGACCAGTGCCCGGGCGGCCTCGTTGAAAGACTTGATATTCATCAGATTGCGGCGGACATCAGGGTGCACGATGATCGGGTCGGCAGCCTTTTCGGGCGCCTCTGGTCCGGTCAGGGCACGGCCCTGGACGCGCTCCAGGGCATAATCCCTTGCGTTCTGATAGGCGATCTCGGACTGGGCCAGACCCTGAATACCGACGCCAAGACGTGCCGCGTTCATCATCGTGAACATGGCGCGCATGCCTTTGTGCTCCTCACCGACGAGCCAGCCGATGGCACCGTCATAGTTCATCACGCAGGTCGAGTTGGCGTGGATGCCCATCTTCTCCTCGATCGCCCCGCACGCGACGGCATTGCGATCTCCGATGCTGCCGTCTTCGTTGACGAGAAACTTCGGCACCACAAAAAGGGAGATGCCCTTGATGCCGTCCGGTCCGCCCGGGATCTTAGCCAGCACCAGATGAATGATGTTGTCGGACAGGTCATGCTCGCCGGCGGAAATGAAGATCTTGGTTCCGGTGATCCTGTAGGATCCGTCGCCCTTGGGTTCGGCCTTCGTCCGCATAAGCCCCAGATCCGTGCCGCAATGCGGCTCGGTGAGGTTCATGGTGCCGGTCCACTCGCCGGACACCATTTTCGGCAGGTAGGTCTGCTTCTGTTCGTCGGTTCCGTGCGTCGCGATCGCCTTGTAGGCGCCATCGCTCAGGCCCGGATACATAGCAAAGGCCATATTGGCCGAGGCCAGGAATTCGTTCAGCGCGGAGCCGAGAATGAAAGGCATGCCCTGCCCGCCATGCTCGGTTTCGGCGCAGAGACCGGTCCAACCGCCTTCGGTGAACTGCCTGTAGGCGTCCTTGAAGCCTTCAGGCGTGGCCACCTCACCGTCATTGAATGTGCATCCTTCCTTATCGCCGGAATGGTTCAGAGGATGGATGACCTCCTCGCAGAGCCGGCCGGCTTCCTCCAGGATCGCCTTGATCAGGTCCGGCGTGGCTTCGCTGAAACCGGCAATGTTGCCGTAGCGCTCCAGCTGAAGAACATCATTGAGAATGAATTCAACGTCTTTGACCGGGGCATGGTAACTCGGCATCGGATAACTCTTCCTGTGTGACTAGAACCAATTGTATGGATTTCAGCGTGCGTCGGGTCAGCCGGTGCCGCGCATCGCTTCTTCGTTCTCGCGTTCCTTCAGCATGCCGCGGACAATCTCCTTGGTCCGCTGGAGGTCGGCAATCGCCTGTTCGATATCCACTTTCTGCTGCTCGAGATGCTGGATGCGTTCTTCGAACTTGCCGAGCGCCACCCGCAGCTGGGTGACCTGACCATCGCGTAGGTCATACAGATCCAGCATCTCCTTGATCTCGGATAACGAGAACCCGACGCGCTTTCCCTGAAGGATCAGCTTCAGGCGTGCGCGATCCCGGTGGCTGAAAATCCGGTTCTGGCCTTCGCGGGCCGGATTGAGCAGCCCCTTGTCCTCGTAAAAGCGAAGCGTCCTGGCCGTGACGCTGAACTCCTTGGAAAGCTGCGAAATTGTGTAGCGTTTGGATTTGATCTCGGTGTCGCCGGACTCGCCCGGGCGCTTACCGAAGAGGATCTCCGTTGACATGGCTTGTCTCCAGTCCTGTCCGATCGTGCGGACGCATATTCAGATATAGCGAATTACCACCGCATATACTTGTCGTTGACGTTAACGTCAACATCAAAATGATGCGATCGTATCGGCCAAATCCCGCAAAACCGGATTGAGCGCAATTCTACATCGAGGAGTGTGTTCCCAATTTGGCCAGCGACCTGCCCTCGCCGCGCTGGCACCGGGCGTCTGTGATTAACACAACCGTTAACATTATTTTTACCATGATAACCGAGGCTTAGGCGCAGATCAGAGTGTCTTGAATCAATTCTGGGGACACCCTGCGTAGGGCAAGCGAAGTTGGTGGCGGGCAAATGAAGTCGAGTATTCCGTGGAGCATAAAAGGCATCGAGCCTGAGGCCCGCGAGGCAGCAAAGTCCGCCGCGCGGCGCTCCGGCATGACGTTGGGTCAATGGCTCAACTCCGTCATCCTCGATACCGACGGCGACGATTTCGAAGAAGAGCAGAACTATCGCTATCCGGCGCGCAGCACTTCCGCACGCCGTGAGCCGAAGCGCGCAGATCACGATATCCAGGACCGCCTGGATGAACTTTCCGATCAAATCTCCGGTCTAGCGCGGCGCCAGTCCGAAACCGCTGTATCCCGTTTTGTCCAGCCACAGGTGGATCTGGAACCGGTCACCGACGCGGTGCGTGAACTGGTCCATCGTGTCGAGCGCAGCGAGCGCCGGTCGGTGGAGACGCTTGAAACATTCGACGAACGGCTTTCGCGCCTTTCCGACAAGTTCGCGTCAGAATTCGAGCAGCGCAAGAACCGTAAGTCGCAGAAACAGGACGCAAGCCAGCAGGCGTTTGAGAAAACCCTGACGGATATCGTGGATCACATCGAGCAGACGGACCGCCGCACGGGCGAGTCGATCAAGGCGATCCAGGCCCGGCTCGAAGAATTCAAGACACCGGTTGCTTCGACGGAACCGGAAAAGAAGGCCGAGCCCGACCGTGAATTCGTCCGGCTCGAGCGACAGCTAGCAGAAATGGCGGCGCGGCTTGAGCGTGCAGAACGCCGCAATGCGGATGCCGCAAAACAGAAGGCAGCCGATCAGCGGGCCTTGGAAGCTGCAATGCAGCAGCATCGCGCCCAGCAGGTCGATACGTCCAAATTTGTTTCACGCGATGATCTTCAGAACATCCAGACGAGAATTCAGGACATCGTCAATCGTCTGGACGACACGAACTTCACCGCGACCAATTCGACGATTGTGAGCATGCAGGAGGAGATCTCCCTCCTGTCCAGCAGTCTCGCCGAGCAAAGGCACGAATCAGCCTCCGCCACCGAAGTCGACGGCCTGAAACAGACAATCGATAACGTTGCGGCCCAATTGCAGGGCATCGCCAACTTTTCGGGCGATCCGGAACAGGCAATCAAGCGCATCGAAGAAGAGATTACCGGCCTTTCTCAAAGCGTCGCCGATCTTTCGATCGAAGCAGCTTCCAGCAAGGAACTGATGGCGCTCCGTGAGAGCTTTGACCACATTGCACAGCAGGTCGAGACCCAACAGGGCCTGATCAGCCAGACCGACCCGGAAGCCGTCATGCAGATGCGGGCCGAGCTGTCGTCATTCAATGACAGAATCGCCCAGATCCGGAACGACACTGCCTCGTTTGGCGACGTCCAGGCCTTGCGCAACACCGTCGAGCATCTTGCGGCACAGCTTGCCCAGGCGGGCCATTCGGGAGCCGACGGTGCTGCCTATATGGCGCTGGAACACCGGCTGAACGACATTGCGCAGCGCCTCGACCAGAACGGCGGCGACGGCATTCCCCTACAGGATCTCAGCGAAATCGAGGGCCGTATCCGCGAGGTCGAGGCCCGCATCGAAAACGTTGGCGCGGGCGACGGAAATGCCGAAGGCATGAACGTGCTCCAGGGCGAACTGGTGAGAATGTCGGAGCGCCTGGCGCAGATCGAACAATCCGGTGTTCCGCAGAACCCCGACGATGGCGCGATTCATGCCGCGACAACCAATGCCATTACGGCCCTTGAACGGGGTCTCCAGTCGGTGCAGGAAAACGCCGAGCGCGCCGACCGGCGGACTCAGGAGACGCTTGAGGCCGTTCACGAAACGCTTGAGAAAGTTGTTCTGCGACTGGCACGGCTCGAGGACGGACACGCGACTGCTCCCGAAGCACCAGCACCGATCGACGCCCCGCAATTCATGCCCGTGCACGACGACGGCATGGCGCTCGAGCCGCAGCTGCCGGAGGTTCCTCCGGCGCCTGAACCGGCCGGCATGCCTGCCCCGGACGTGGCACCAATGGAGGTCTCGGACCTGCCGTTGGCCGGCAAGCCCGCAATCAACATCGAACTGCCGCCGATCGTCGGCCTCGAGGAGCACGCTTCTCAGCCGAGCCCCGAACCGTCGGCAACCGAAGCAGCTCCGGAAGTTGATGATTCCATTCCGGATCTGCGTCTCGATCCGATCGACGTTCCGCAGGACCTGACGCCGGAACCGCTCGAGCCGATGCTGCAGGAACCGGCCCCGCAGGCACCGGCAGAGGACTTCATTGCTGCGGCACGCCGCGCGGCCCAGGCTTCGGCCGATGCCGCCCCCGCCGAGGAAGCGCCTTCGCGCTCCAGACTGAATCTGCTCGGTCCGAGAACGCCCGAAGAGACTGAAAAGGCGAAAAAAAGGGGCAATAAGAAAAAGACAATTCTGCTGGCCGCCGCGGTCGCACTGCTTGCGATCGGCGCACTCTCCACGATGTCTCTCGTGAAGAACAAGCGCGAGGCCCTCGCCCCGGCTCCGCAGTCCAGCGAAGTATTCACGGCTCCCAAGCCGTCAGATCCAACCGCCGCGACACCCGGTGCCGCGGTTCCGTCGACCTCCAACAAAGAATCGAGGACGACCATGCCTGCACCTCAAGCCCAGCATGTCGATAGACCCATCAATCCGCAATCCGTGCCCGCGGCGGCCACAAACAAGGCTGACCGCGCAATGCAGGTCTACCAGCAAATCCAGGAAGCGCGGAAACGGCGCCGCGCCACGACATCTGCGCCCAGCGCTCCGGCCAACGACATCCCGGTGGCCGTACCGCTGAGCGATCCGGACATTACCGGCAGCGTCTCCAATCAGGCCATTGCTCCCGATCCGAGTGCCACTCCCGCTCTCACCGGCGCCGACTCGCGGAACTCCCTGCTGACAACCGGCGGTGCTGCCGGCAGCGCCTCCGCTGCACCCGAAACGACAGCCGCGGCACCGAGGAATGGCGGATTCGCCAGCGTAACAGAGTCCCTGCCGCCAGCGGAAATCGGCCCCATGAGCCTTCGGGTCGCCGCCGCGACCGGAAATCCGAACGCGCAATTCGAAATCGCATCCCGCTACACCGAAGGCAAGATCATCGAGCAGGATCTGCGCCGCGCCGCCACGTGGTACCAGAAGGCAGCCGCAAAAGGCCTGGCGCCGGCCCAATATCGTCTCGGAACGCTCTATGAAAAAGGCCGTGGTGTCCCGGCAGACAAGGCCGCGGCCCGGATCTGGTATGAGCGCGCCGCCGAAAAGGGCAATCGCAAGGCCATGCACAACCTGGCCGTCATTTATGCCGATACGAGCGGAGAAAACCATGATTTCGCGAAAGCGGCCTATTGGTTCCGCAACGCCGCCGAGCTTGGCCTGACAGACAGCCAGTACAATTACGGCATTCTCAATGAACGCGGCCTGGGCGTTCGCGCCAACCCGGCCGAGGCCTATAAGTGGTTCGCCATCGGCGCCGGCAACGGCGACAAGGAATCCGCCAATCGCATGGCCCTGATCGAAAAGAAGCTGTCCCCCGACGTGCTGATCCGCGCCAAGCTTGAGGTCGAGAACTGGGAAGCGCGTGAGCCGGTCCAGGAAGCCAACATGGTCCCGGTTCCTGAAGGTGGCTGGGGCGCGACAAAGACGCGGACGACCAGCGCCGGAGACGCCCGGACATCGATCGCCCGGGCACAGAGCCTCCTGAACGACATGGGATATCATGCCGGTCCCGCCGACGGTGTTCTCGGGCCCAAGACCCGCGAGGCAATCCGTGCGTTCCAGCGCGACAAGGGATTGACCGCGACCGGGATGGTCACCAAGGACCTCCTGGCTCAGCTTGCCGGGCAGCCGGGCTGACCGGAACCCGAGGCTTCGGCTGACACCAAAAGCAACTTCTATGTAACGTATTGTCAGGCTGTCATTGACATGACGGCCTGACAGGCGTTTAACCGGTTAAACCAAGCACTTTGGCAGTTCTGTCAGGTGTACCCGCTGACTTTGCCCCCGGTCCCGGATCCGCGCCCGCAATGCAGATATACCTTCCGATCGCTGAGCTTTCGGTCAATGTCCTGATCATTCTGGGCATGGGTGGGGCGGTCGGCTTTCTGTCGGGCATGTTCGGTGTGGGCGGCGGCTTCCTCATGACACCGCTTCTGATCTTCGCCGGCATTCCGCCGGCCGTGGCCGTGGCCACCGAAGCCAACCAGATCGTTGCATCTTCGGTTTCCGGCGCGCTCGTTCACTGGCGAAGACGCGCGGTCGACATCAAGATGGGTGTCGTCCTGCTCACAGGCGGCATCATCGGCTCGTTCATCGGTGTCTGGATCTTCAGTTTATTGCGCACCCTGGGTCAGGTGGACCTGCTGATTTCGCTTTGCTACGTCGTGTTCCTGGGCGTCATCGGCGGGCTGATGCTGGTTGAGAGTCTGCGGGCCATCAAACAGTCCAAGAGCGGATCCGGCGCACCTGTACGCCGTTCCGGACAGCACAACTGGATCCACGGCCTGCCGTTCAAGACACGCTTTCGGAGCTCCAAGCTCTACATCAGTGTGATTCCGCCACTGGCTATCGGGGCATCTGTCGGCGTGCTGGCCGCCATCATGGGCGTTGGCGGCGGGTTCATCATGGTGCCGGCAATGATCTATCTGCTGCGCATGCCGACAAACGTGGTGGTCGGAACATCCCTGTTTCAGATCATCTTCGTCACCAGCCTCGTGACCATCCTCCACTCGGTACAGAACCAGACGGTCGACGCGGTGCTGGCACTCCTGCTTCTCGCAGGCGGCGTGATCGGCGCGCAGTTCGGCGCCCGCGCGGGCCAGAAGCTGCGCGGCGAACAGCTTCGTGCCCTGCTGGCGCTCATGGTTCTGGCCGTCTGTGTGCGTCTCGCGCTCGGTCTGCTGCTGACCCCGGGCGAACTCTTCTCCTTGTCGCCGGCCGGCGTATCGGGAGGTCATTGACATGTCCCGCCTGAACGCCATCGCTCTCGCGCTCCTCGTCACGTTCTGTGGACTGGTTGCCGGTCCGAACAGCAGCCGTGGCGAGGAACTCGTGACCGATCTTTCCGACCATCTGGTGGCGATCCGGTCCAACTTTACCGGTACGCAGCTCCTGCTATTCGGCGCCGTCGAGACGGAGTCCCCGGAAATCAGGGCGCTCGCCCGCGATATCGTGGTTGTCGTGAGGGGGCCGGCACAGGACATCACGGTTCGCGAGAAATCCCGCATCGCCGGGATCTGGATGAACTTTGGCGCGGAAACGTACGAGAGCGTTCCCGGATATTACGCCGTCGTCAGCACCCGCCCCCTGGAAGCGATCGCATCGAAAGAAGTTCTGGAACGTCACCAGATCGGCACGCAGTACATGCGGTTCACCCAGAGAAAGGGCGTCACCGAAACCTCCAAGGAGCAGACGCCATACAGCGAAGCCATCGTCAGGCTGATGAAGGAACAGGATCTCTATACAGAGGTCGCCGGTGGCGTCACGTTCCTTGGCAATACGCTGTTTCGGGCCAATGTCGATATCCCGGCAAACGTTCCAATCGGGATCTACACTGCGGAAGTATTCCTGTTCCGTGAAGGCAACGTCATCCACGCACAGGCCTCGCCGCTCTACATCAACAAGAGCGGCTTCGAGCGGTTCGTCTTTAACCTCGCTCACCGGCAACCATTGCTCTACGGCGTTGTTGCGGTCATGCTTGCCCTGTTTTCGGGCTGGCTCGCCGCGGTAGCGTTCCGCAACCGCTAATGCGGGTCCGCACAACACACTAGTCGGACCGCGATGGTACAGTATTCGACAGATCCGATCGGAGACCGGAAGGAAATCCCGGGCGTTGCGCGCCTGCTGGGTTATGCCGGTTTGCTGCCGTTCCTGCTGACAGCCGCCCTGATGTGGTTCGCGACCGATGCCGGCATAGCGGCCACAGCACACAAGATGCTCATGGCCTACGGTGCCGTCATTCTGTCGTTCCTGGGTGGCGTTCGCTGGGGTCTCTGTATCGGACCGCTTGCCGGACCCGACCGAAATCGCGAACTGGGGCTGAGCGTCTTGCCGTCTCTTGTCGCGTGGGTGGCGTTCCTGCCGGGACCGATCCTCGCGCTCGGCATTCTCCTCACCGGTTTTGTCGTGCAGTGCCTGTGGGACGTCATGAGCGCAGAACAGGGCCGGTTGCCCCGCTGGTACAGCACACTCCGGCTTCAGCTTACAGCTGTTGCCGCGATTTGCCTCTTGGCCGGAATTGCAAAGCTGATTGTGGGCTGACGCTTAGCCCGCTTTTCTGTCTAGGCTTCCGCGCGCAGGCGACGGCCGCTCACCGGATAAACGGCCTCGCGCCCGATCATCCAGGCGTTGAACTTGAGGCCGGAGAACAGCCCTGCAAAGGCGTTCGCCCGAACATTCAGCCCGCCGGTGTAGGCACCGAAAGCCGGCATGATCAGCCGGGTTGAATCGGTAACAAAACAACGCCGCCGCAATCGCCTGCCCCGCATCACGACAACCGCAGCCGGGTGAAGGTGTCCCGAGATCTCACCGGTCGCGGGTGCGGGCTTAGGTTCATGGCGCAGCGTGAAGGGTCCGATTTCGACCTGATCTGCAATGGTGCCGCCGAGATCTTCAGGTGGCTCCGGATCATGATTGCCGGTGACCCAGATCCAGTTCTGCGCATCGGTCAGGGCGTGGATGCGGGCGCGATCATCACCGGACATGCGAGCGGCGGCATTGCCGTCATGGAAACTGTCGCCCAATGCAATCACCGTCGCCGGGCGAAACTTTCGGCAAACCTGCTCCAGCAGACCCAGCGTCGACCGTGTGTCGTATGGCGGCAGGTGTACGCCCCGGGCAGCGAATGACGACCCCTTCTCGAAGTGGAGATCCGAAACAACGAGCGTTTGCAGGCTTTCGATGTAAAGCGCCCCGCTTGTGTCGGGGTCGGCATCGATCCCGCAGATCCTCAGCCGCCGAGATTCTCCCGCCGGTAATCCGTTCTGCCGGATCCTGTCCGGTGCCGGTTCAGACAAGCCTGGTTGCCTCCTCGATCAATGCGTCCGCCGCTTCCGCCAGCAACGCGTCGCTTGCTTCGCCATAAACCGGTTCGCGCCCAATCTCAAGCATCACCGGCACCGCCAACGGCGAGACAGCGTCCAAGGCCCGGTGGACGATACGCCCGCGAACGCGCCGCAGAAGGTCTCCCAGTCTGGAGATGTCCAGCAGACCGGCGGCCGCATCGTTCCATGTTGCCCGCAACAATATGTGGTCCGGCTCGTGCTCGCGAAGCACGTCATAGATAAGATCCGACGAGACCGTGACCTGGCGACCTGTCTTTTCCTGACCGGGGAAACGCCGTTCGATCAGCCCGGCGATGATGGCGCAGGCCCTGAACGTCCTCTTCATCAGGCTGGACTCGGCAAGCCATGCATCCAGGTCGTCCCCCAGCATGTCCTCATCGAACAGGCTCGCAAAGGAGAGTTTTCCGGCGTGGCTCATCAGGCTCAGGTCGCGCAATCCCCAGACGGCAAGCGCATACTCGCTCGCTACGAATCCGAGAGGACGGGCACCAAGCCGTTCCAACCGCCGCGTCAGCAGCATACCCAAGGTCTGGTGCGCGAGCCGGCCTTCAAACGGATAACAGACCAGGTAGTACCGGGTGCCGCGTGGGAATGTCTCGACCAGGAGGTCCTTGGGATCGGGCAATACCGATTTGAATCTCTGGATCGACAGCCACTCGCGAACCTGCGCCGGCAGATGCTGCCAGTCCTCCGGGTTCGCCAGCATATGACGCACCCGGTCGGCCAGATAGGTGGACAGCGGAAACTTGCCGCCCATGTATGACGGGATCTTCGGCTCCTCGGCATTGGACCGGCTGACGAGCGCTTCTGTTTCGGACAGTCCCTCGAACCGCAGGATCTGACCAGCGAACAGGAATGTGTCTCCGGGCGCCAGCTGATCGATGAACCACTCTTCGATTTCGCCCAGAACCCTCCCGCCGCGCGCAGGCAGCGTCTTTCCTCCGGCAGTCTTGCGACGCACGAGCCTCACCTTCAGCATGGGCGCCTCGACAATGGTGCCGATGTTGAGGCGGTACTGCTGCGCCATGCGCGGGTTGGCGAGCCGGTAGCGGCCGTCGGGCTGAATTTTCAGTCGGGCGAAACGGTCGTAGCTGCGCAGCGCGTAACCGCCTGTGGCCACGAAGTCGACGACGCGGTCGAATTCCTCTCGGGTCAGACGGGCATAGACCGAAGCGCGCGTCACTTCCGCGAACAGATCGTCAGCGGAAAACGGTCCGGCGCAGGCCGTGCCCATGACGTGCTGGGCCAGCACATCGAGCGGCCGCTCAAGCGGCGGCTGACTGTCCTGATCCCCGCGCGCAGCGGCTTCTTGCGCAGCGCGGCACTCTAGAACCTCGAAGCGATTGGCAGGGACGAGCAGCGCGCGGCTGGGTTCGTCCATGCGGTGATTGGCCCGGCCGATCCGCTGCATCAGCCGGCTGGCGCCCTTGGGCGCACCCATGTTGATCACCAGATCGACGTCACCCCAGTCGATCCCCAGATCGAGCGTCGAGGTGCAAACAACGGCACGCAGTTTCCCGTCGGCCATGGCCGCCTCGACCTTGCGCCGCTGACCGACATCGAGCGAGCCGTGATGTAGTGCGATCGGGAGTGCGTCCTCGTTCTGCCGCCACAGATCCTGAAACACCATTTCGGCCTGCGAACGCGTGTTGACGAAGATGAGCACCATGTTGTTGGCGCGGATGGCTTCGTAAACCTCGGGATAGGCGTATCGCGCCGAATGGCCCGACCACGGGACCCGTTCGGATGATTCGAGAATGCTGATATCGGGCCGGGCGCCTTCAGCGGCGGTGACGAATGCACTGAGTGTTCTGTCTTTCCCATTCTCCTGCGGAACGAGAAAGGCGCGCAGATCATCCGGTTCGGCAACGGTCGCGGACAATCCGATGCGCCGGCACTCAGGCGCGATCGTGGCAAGCCGCGCCAACCCGAGCGCAAGCAGCGACCCTCGCTTGGATGGCGCCAGTGCATGAAGTTCGTCGAGCACGATGGATTTCAGATCCGCGAAGTACCGACCTGCATTGTCGTTCGCAATCAGAAGCGCGACCTGCTCCGGGGTCGTCATAAGGATGTCCGGCGGCGAACTGAGCTGTCTCCGTCGCTTGGATTGAGGCGTGTCCCCGGTGCGCGTCTCGACCTGGATGTCGAGCCCGATTTCAGCGATCGGCATTTCCAGATTGCACGCCACGTCGACGGCAAGGGCCTTGAGCGGTGAAATGTAGAGTGTATGCAGCCCCGGTCTCCTGGAGCCCGGTTTGCGCCTGGCACCGGCCAGCTCGACGAGGCTCGGAAGGAACCCGGCCAGAGTCTTGCCGCCGCCTGTCGGCGCAATGAGCAGGACCGACTCACCCGATAGAGCAGTATCAAGAACGTCAAGCTGATGCGCGCGTGGCTGCCAGCCGCGCGCGGCAAACCAGTCGGCAAACTCCTCCGGGAGTGCCGTCACGTCACTGCGCTCCTTGGTACCGGTTTCGTCAGACATGATGCTCGCTGTGACAACGACGATTCGCGCAGCAGTCTAGAGCGAGATGGCACCAGATTGTATCGTTCTGCCAAAGTGCGCCTGTTTGACGACCGGAGGAGTGGCCGCGAATGACCGGAAAGAACGTTCTGATCCTGTGCTCGGACGAACACGCACGCTCTGCCGCCGGCTGCTACGGCCATCCGGTCGTCCAGACGCCGACCCTGGACCGGCTTGCGGAACGCGGCACCCGATTTTCGCGCGCATACACGCCGTCGCCTATCTGTGTGCCGGCGCGCGCCTGCCTCGCGACCGGGTTGCACGTGCACGAAAACCGCTGCTGGTCCTCGGCCGAGCCCTATTACGGTCAGATCGAAAGCTGGATGCATCGCCTCCGGGACGGCGGACATACGGTCGTCTCCGTCGGCAAGCTGCATTTCCGCTCCCGGGACGACGACAACGGCTTCAGCGATGAAATCGTCCCGATGCATCTCGCGAATGATGGCAAGGGCTGGCCCCAGGGCCTAGTCCGTGAACCGCTGCCGTCTTTTGACGAAGCCGCGGAAATGGCCAGGGACGTTGGTCCGGGGGATACCAGCTACACCGATTACGACCGCCAGATCACGAGCGAAGCACGCGGTTGGCTCGGACGATACGCCGGTGCGCTGAGCAACAATCCCTGGGCGCTGTTCGTGTCCTTTGTGAGTCCCCACTACCCGTTGACCGCGCCGCAGGCCTTCTATGACCTTTACGATGGGGTCCAAATTCCCGAACCGATCGGATCTCCGTGTGCGCCGCGGCACCCGGTCCTGCAGGAGATGTCCAGATTCTGGGACTATGATTCATACTTCAACGACGAGACGCGCCGTATCGCCAGACGCGCCTATTTCGGCCTTTGCAGTTTTCTCGACGACAACATCCGACAGGTGCTCGAGGCGCTTGAGACGTCCGGTACCGCACGCGATACGGTCGTGATCTATCTGTCCGATCACGGCGAAATGCTCGGCAATCACGGGTTCTGGGCGAAATCGGTGATGTACGAAGACTCCGTCGGCGTCCCCCTGATCATGGCGGGATCGGACATACCGGCGGGCGTAAACGACACCCCGGTTTCGATTACGGACATCGCCGCGACGGTTGAGCACATCGTCGGGCTTGGCGAGCGCCCGCTGAAATCGCCATGGCAAAGCAGATCACTCGCCCGGATTGCGGCACGGGCTGATCCCGACCGGATGATCCTGAGCGAATATCACGATGGCGGTAGCCCGACCGGCTTTTTCATGCTCCGCCAGCGCGACCTGAAGTATGTTCATTATGCCGGTGGACATCCGCCTCAGCTATTCGATCTGAGCAAAGATCCGAATGAACTGGACGATCTGGGCCAGCAACCGGGATTTGAGACGACCTGCTCGGCAATGCATCGAAAACTGCGGGAAATCCTCGATCCCGAGGCCGTCAACGCGGCTGCCTTTGCCGATCAAAAGGCGCTGCTGGAGCAATATGGCGGCGCGGAATCGGTTCTTTCAATGCCGAGTTTCAATCACACGCCTGTGGGCTCCTGACCGCGGTGATCTGGAAATCTCGTCCACGAATCACTATGTAGAAACCGAGTGCGGCTTCATCTGATTATTTGCTTGAACTGACCTGAAACAAAGGATCTGTCACCTTGCGCCTTCTGCTTGCCATCCTTCTTCCGTTCTTTGTGTTTTTCACCATCGGACGGCCGATTGCCGGTATAGTATGCGTGATCCTGCAGATTACGCTGATCGGCTGGGCGCCGGCGGCCATCTGGGCCGTGTATGCCCTCAGCCACTTCGAGACCGACCGGAAGATCGATCGGATGATGCGTGGAGAGACCCCATGAACTCATTTTTTGGCGGACAACCGGTAGCTGTCCTGCTGCGGCTGGCCATCATCTCGCTGCTCGTCGGATTCATTCTCTCCGTGCTCGGCCTGAGCCCGTTCGACATTGTCGATTCGTTCTTCCGCCTGATCGAGCGGATCTATGATCTGGGTTTCGAAGCATTCGAATGGCTGTTCCGCTACTTCCTGCTCGGTGCCGTCATCGTGTTCCCGATCTGGCTTGTGGTCCGGGTATGGAAATCGATGTCACGTGACTCCAGCGTCACGCGCCGAGACGCCTAGCATTCGCTCCACCACAATTTCCGCATGATTGTCCGGCAACCTCTTAATTGCCGGACAACTGGTGCTGCGGGTTTCCGTCAAACGAATAACAGTTCTGCGTACGTTTCGGCTCGTCAGATGCCATAGAGGTTTGTGTTCCGGCCAGACTCGGACAGGGGGCAGCCGTGGCAAGAACCGACATTCGCATTGCAGGCACAATCCGCAACCGGCGCACGAAACAGGGGCTTCACAGCCTTCGCATCGAGATCTGGGATCACAAGATTCAAGGTCACGACATCATCGGTGCTGCAGAGACGAACCGGGATGGCCGATACAGCATTACCTTTGACGAAGACCATCTGACGGACCTTGGACTTTCAAGGTCACCCAGTGTCTTTGCCAAGATATTCGATCGCCACAGGTTGCTGGTGTCCGGTGAACGCAGCAGACCGCGCAAGCTCAGAAACGGAACCAACCAGTTCAACATCACGCTTGACCATATTGAGCGCCTGAACTGGACCGACCTCTTCGAACTCGTGATGACCCGGCCGACGCCGGTACTCGACGGCCCCGGCGGAAAAGAGCTTTGCGTCCTTGAGATCGGCGACGTCGCAGTGGCTGCTGCGGTGGACGAACTTGGCTTTGACGTGAGACTGGCAAACGGCGGGTCTGGCTGGATTGCGCTGGACGATCTCGACGATCTCCGCAATCGGATGCAGGACTACCTTTCGGACGATACGGATATGTCCGTGCTGCCGGTCGCCGTGAAGCAGAGCCTCACGGAGTTTGACGATGACACGGACGCGCTCGAGTGCATCCTGAACGACATCGGCCTGATGGATGATCTTGCTTTCGAAGCGGGGCCTTTGAAACGAAACGATATCGGTCCGGTGCTCCGGTTCGATGCCATGCTCGATTTGCTCATCGACCGGTTCCAGCCACCACCCAGACCCGACAATTTCACACTGCTTGCCATACGGCACGAAATGGACGGCCTCAGCGGCCGGCTTGTCGTTCCCAACCTGAACCGGACATTTCGCCTGCCCTGCCTGCTCAACCTGCGCGTGTTGCACCGGATCGGAACCGGGATCTTCCGGTCAGCCTGGAGACTGGGGATTGGGTCGCCCGCCGACATCAGCGACCGTCTCTGGCAGGGATTTCATGTGCTCGGGCGCTTGATCGACGGAGGAAACGCGGCCGGCGCGCTGTTCCACCAGATCGACCGCGGCAACAGCGGATTCGCCCGCAAGATGCTTGCATCAGCGGGATGCTTCAACGCGGGCGCCATCGGGGGGGTCGACAGCAGACTTCCGGTTTCGGGCCAGGTTCCCTCTTTCTTTTCGGACTGGGAACCCGGCCGGTTCCCCGGCTTCTTCCGGCCGCGACCCTTCGACTGCCGGGTCGAGCAATGGGAGCGCTCTGCCCGGGCAGTGCGGTGCTGCGGACAGACTTACCGGATCGATGACATTTCAGGTGAACGTTGCCCGGGAGAGATCATCACAATCACAGGATGGGGGTTCAGCCACGTCCGCCCCACCCAGGACCCGGATACGGGGGAAGATGTCTATCCGCCCGGTCTCGACCCGAGGATCTGGCCGTTCCCGCACACGCCGGCGATCCCGGGTGGCGGACCGCCCGGGCCATTCGAAAACGTCGTTCTCTTTCCGGCGGCTGACGGCGGACAAATCGTTGCGACCGAATACCCCGAGTGGCTCTTCGACAGAGTGCGGGTCGTCATTCCGGAAGGCGCGGTCACAGGCGCCATCGAAATGCGCATCATCTGCGACGAGACGTTCCACGGCCGACCGACCGATCTCGATCGCTGCGGGATCGAGACCAGGCTGCCGGCGCATCGTCCGTCCAATGCGCTGCTGGAACTCGATACAGGCACATTGACGGTCCGGGCGATCGACATGGATTCGGGCTCTGCCAGATCGGCGACGGTGTCGGTAGCGGATGAACCGGTGCGACTTGAAGTGGGCGCGGAAGGCTGTACGGATCTGGATGTGAACGTTTCCGGCACCAATTTGCGTGAGCTCACGCTCGCCTTCAGTGATGGGACGTCGATACCTTTCCGGCAGGGTTCTGCAGGCGCGACGCGCGATATCCCGGATGTTTTCGCCGTGCCTGTTTTTGGTCCGGACGGCGAGACGCAGAGAGTCACCGTCACCGGTCGCGACGGCTGCGACCGGCTGCTGACAGTGAATCTTATCATTTTCCGTAGGCTTCTCGTGAAGTTGGATGTGGCCCGCGGCCCGCACGACCCCCGGACCACAACGAGCGTTCCCGTGATGACGGAAGTTTCCTGCAATCCGCAAGAATTGCCGGATTGGGAAAGGGATCTGCCGGTGCGGCTTCTGCTCCGGGCACCGGTCCGCGCGCCAGCCGGCATTTCGGTTTCCCCAAGTTCCTTTGATCTGCCCGATGCGGGCCCGGCGACCAGCGAGATTACGTTTGCAGGACCCTTTGTCGACTGCGGCGTGGTCACAATCGAGGGATCTGTAC
This sequence comes from Hyphomicrobiales bacterium, assembly GCA_965198845.1. Lineage (GTDB taxonomy): Bacteria > Pseudomonadota > Alphaproteobacteria > Rhizobiales > JAJFHC01 > CBDAQD01. The sequence goes on along the minus strand of CBDAQD010000002.1, from coordinate 566,614 downwards.
CCACATCCGGCTCGCGGCGACCGCCCGGCCATGTGGACGGCACCGCGGAGATCCTGGTTCGCACAGGCGCTTTCAGTGCGACCATCACCGGTTCCGGCCGCTTCGACATCAGAGCCCCGGCCGGCATGACCATCCCCGACGAAATCTCGCCGCCATTCGGTATTGGCGGACTCAGCACCACGCTCTTTTTCGATGCATTCGGCGATGCGGCTGCGCCGAACAGCGTGGTCCGGGTCAGCGATATCAGCGCCTCGCTCGGCGACGGATTTGACCTGCGCCAGACCGGAGGCGGAACCGGCACTTACAACTGCGTCGACAATTCATTGGAAATTCCCATCGACATTGAGATCGAATTTCAATTCGGGTCGATCTCCATGTCGCCGGTGTTCACCACCGGAGCAACCATGTCGAGCCTTTTCACCGCCACGGGAAGGCCGGTGTCTCCCAACGGCAGCGTCCGCCTGGCTGCTGCAGGTGTTCTCAGCGGATCAGGGTCGGGCGGCGGTGTCGACGGGTTCGATGCCATGATCACTCTGGAGGGGACCATCACGCCGGTCTGAAGTTGGGTAGAGAGCGCTCAGTGGGTTTCATTGCACAGTCCGGCGCCACGCGCCTGGACCGACGCCGAACGCTTTCTTGAAACGCCGCGTGAAGGATGGCAGCGATGCGTAACCGCATCTGACAGCAATCTCTTCCGTGCTCAGCGCTGTCGAACGGAGCAGATCGCGCGCCCTGATCAGGCGCCACACCGTCAGGTAAGTTATCGGCGGTTGCCCGACCGTTGCCGTGAAACGTTCTGCAAACCGGGCACGCGACAGCCCGGCTTTCTTCGCCAGTGTGGTGAGCGTCCAGTTTTGCTCGGGTGCGGTGTGGATGGCGGCGAGTGCCCGCGACAACTGAGGGTCCGCCAAAGCGGTCATGTACCCGCCGGAGCCAGTTCCACCTTGAAGTGTGGTCCGCCTCAAGACCTGAGCGAACAGGACTTCAAGTGTCCTGCTGAGAACCGCACCCATTCCCTGTGCCGCAAGATCCGCCTCCAGTTCCATCAGCCGCAGCGTGACCGTTACCCAAGGCTGGTCGCCCAGACTGTTTGGCTGCAGCAGCAGCAGGTCAGGAAGCTGCGCCAGCAGAGGATGATCTATTCCCTCGTCAAACTGACAGAAACCGCAGAGCAGACTCGTCATCCGATCGCCCTCCCCCCGGAAGGTCAGGACACCGTCATTCAGAGCGCCCGCGGCGAGCAGTTCTCCGAGCTGCCGTGCCTCCAGGTCAGGCGCGCTGGAAAGCACCTGCGAAGCTCCGTTGGGCACGATGACCAGATCACCCTGCCTCAACTCCACCGCCTGTCCGTTTGCATGCGTCAGCCAGCACGTCCCCCGGCGGACGAGGTGGAAGCGGACCGTTCTCCGCTCGACGCCCAATTCGACGGCGAAGTCGCCGTGCAGCTCGGCGCGAAAATACAGATCACCCCTTAGGCGAAGCGACGACAATATGCCGGAAAGCGCATCCAAATTATCCATTACCCATAATATATCAGACGATTGGATAATTTTTATGGATTAGTGGGCAAAGACCCAAGTGTGTTTCGCTGCCACGTTTCCGAGGCATCAGACGGAGAATTTGATGATGACCCTGAGTATGATGGCAGCGTTGGCGGGCTTCGCATTCGTCATGTCGATCTCGCCCGGCCCCGGCAATTTCCTCTTGCTCGCTTCAGGCTTGAATTTCGGCTTCCGGCGCTCCGTGCCGCTCATTCTCGGGATAAGCATCGGATTCCTGACAATGGTCTTCCTTGTCGGTCTTGGCGTCGGCCAACTGCTCAAAGACAACCCCTCTCTGGCGACCGCCCTGAAGTTCATTTGCGCGGGCTATATTCTCTGGCTCGCAACAAAGATCGCGCGCGCGGGAGACCTGACAGCCGCCGACGACACCACAGCGAAGCCCATCTCATTTCCCCAGGCAGCCCTGCTGCAGGTAGTCAATCCGAAAGCCTGGGCAGTCGCCCTGGTCGTCACCGTGTCCTATACCGAGCCGTCCAATTACTTCGCGAGCCTGGTTCTCTTGATCGCCATCTTTGCGGTCGTGAATTTGCCGGCTCTCAGTGTTTGGGCGGTCGGTGGCGTCGTGCTGCGCCAACTGATCACCGACGCCCGCAAGATACGGATTTTCAACGTCGCCATGGCGATCCTTCTGACCGGGTCGATCCTTTTCGTTCTGCTGGAACCGCCGACGTAGGAACTCCGGACCCGGCCGTTCCGTCCGATCACGGTGTTTTCAACACCAATACACCGGGACTTCCAAGCGGATGCGAAATACGCTTAAATGCGGCAAAATTGTGGGCTTGGCTGGACCTCTCAGAGCGGCGTTCACGCGTCCGGCTTCTCCGGATCGGAGAACCGGACAGGGGCAGTGTCCTTCACGTCGAGTGCGCTTGGTTGCAAGAGGGGTCTTGCGCAATGAATGTCGGCGTATACTACAAGCTTGTCTTGCAGGCGTTTCCTGTCATTCGATTCCCAGGGGACGCACCATCAGACGAAGCTCCCGTTTCGTACATCTATCGACAGATCAAACAGGATCTTTCGGCGCGCCTGGACCGCTTTTCGCTCCTACCGAAAGTCTTCACGATCGCCGTCTGGCCGTTCATGGCCTTCGGTTCGATCGTGCATATGCTGATTCTGAACGGGAGGATCGTAAAGCGGCGCTCCGGTCGGTCGATTGCCGGTCAGTTCAAGGACCAGATCGACCTTTCGTTCCGGCGCGGCGTATTTCCTCACTATTACTACATGTATGAGCTCTACCTCGACGACCGGCGCAATACCGTCTTCGATTATCTCATCAGACCCGTCGTCAAGCCCTATGGCGCCTATAACCTCGTTTACACGCAGAACCCGAGTTTTGTCCGGGCGCCGGTGCTGCGCGACAAGACCCGCTTCGTACAATTCTGCAGAGACAACGAGCTTCCAACGGCGGGCATCTATGCGGAGTTCAATTCCGGCACGATTTCGTGGTCCGACCCGGATAGTACGCGCCTTCCGGAGCGGAACATTTTTGTCAAGCCGCGCAAGGGCAAGGGCGGCAGAGGCGCTGAACTCTGGAGGTTTGCAGACGGCCTTTACACCAATTCGAAAGGTGTTTCGCTCGATGCGCCATTGCTGCTGGACCGGCTCTGCGCGCTGTCCAGAAAAAGGACCTCGCCACTGGGCCGCGGGGATTACGGCAATGCGGAATCTTGGCTTGCTGTCGAACATTGTACAAATCACGCCGACCTGCTGGACCTGTCCACCGGGGCATTGAACACGCTTCGCATCGTGACCTGCCGCAACACGGCGGGCGGGATTGAACACATCGTCACGATTCTCCGCATGGCCCAGGACCGTTCGAAAGTGGTGGACAATTGCCATGCAGGGGGGCTTGCGGCCATGGTGGATCCGGAGACCGGCATTCTGGGACCGGCGACAGATGACGGTGTGTCCGCGCGCCTGGGGTGGCTCGACCGCCACCCCGTAACAGGCGCACACATAACGGGCCGGAAAGTACCGTTGTGGTCCGACGCACTCTCCCTGGCATACCGTGCCCACGAGGCTCTCGGGTCGGTGCCATTCGTCGGGTGGGACATCGGAATACTCGAGTCCGGCCCATGCCTGATCGAAGGCAATAGTGCCCCATGCATCGAAATCGAGCAGCGTGTCGCCGGTCCTCTGGGCAATGCGCGGTTCGGAGAGCTGCTCGCCAAACACATCCGGAACGAGCGTCAATTCGAGATCGGACAACCCGCTGCCGATTGAGCGTGCGGATCAGATCAAGGACGCAGCCGTTTCGTGCAGGATGGCGTGGCGCCGCGCCAGTACGTCAACATCATTGGCGTAGCCACCGCCAATGACACCGGCGACCGGCATAGAGCGCCTGAGACACATCTCGAGCACGAGCGTATCGCGTGCGTGCAGACCGTCGTCGCTGAGAGAAAGGCGCCCGAGCCGGTCGTCCGCATGAGGATCGACACCGGCGTTGTAGAACACAAGGTCGGGTTTGAATGTGTCGAGGAGGTCGGGCAGACGGCTCTCGACGAGGCTGAGATAGTCGCCGTCTTCCGTGCCGTCCGGCAGGCCGACATCGAGATCACTCCGCTTCTTGCGTGCCGGGAAATTCCTTTCCGCATGAATCGATAGCGTAAACACCCTGTCGTCGCCCGACATAATGTCCGCGGTGCCGTCGCCCTGATGCACGTCGAGGTCGATCACCATGATCCTGCGCACCGCACCCTCCGAAAGCAGCACCCGCGACGCGATTGCGACGTCGTTGAAGACACAGAATCCTGCACCGTGCGCGAATGCTGCGTGGTGACCGCCGCCTGCTGTGTTGCAGGCAAGACCGTGTTCAAGCGCAAGCCGTCCGGCGAGAACGGTACCCGACGAGGCCAGCCGGCCACGCCGGACCACGGCCTGCGTTACCGGAAACCCGATGCGCCGTTCCGCTTTCTCATCCAGCCGCCCCCCTACTGCCGCCGCGACATAAGATTCATCATGGGCCAGCGTCAGCCAACCCAGCGGCGCCTCGATCGGCTCGTAATAGCCGCCCGGCGCCACATACCCGTCCTCCACAAGCACTTCCGCCAGCCGCCGGAACTTGCCCATGGGAAAGCGGTGGTCGGGCCGGAGCGGCGCCTGGTAATCGGGATGATGCACGACCGGCAGAGGCGTGGTAGAGGAAGCCATGGAGTGAAATCTACCGCAATCGCCCGCTCCGGACAGTCCCCACATGCAAACGACCGAAAATGCCAAGCGCACGGCCGTTACTCATCGTACCGTGCTCACCATCGCCCTGCCGATTCTGGCGTCGAATGTTTCGACGCCGCTGCTGGGCGTGGTCGACACGGCCGTGGTCGGACAGCTCGGCGACGCCTATTACATCGGCGCGGTTGCCGTCGGCGCCATGATCTTCAGCTTCGTGTTCTGGGGCTTCGGATTCCTGCGGATGGGCACCACCGGCCTGACGGCACAGGCCGACGGGTTCGGCGACAATGACGAACTGCGTGCAGTCCTCGGACGCGCGCTTGTCATCGCCGCCGTCGCAGGCGCCGGCCTCATTATTCTCCAGGTGCTGATCGGATGGATTGCCTTCGCCGTTGTCAACGCCTCCGAGAATGTCGAGACACACGCGCAGAGCTATTTCGCAATCCGGATATGGAGCGCTCCGGCAACGCTTGCGAACTACGCCATTCTCGGCTGGTTCATCGGACTCGGGCGCACGTCGATCGCCTTCGTGCTTCAGATCATCCTGAATTGCCTGAACATGGCCCTCAACGCCCTGCTGGTACTCGTGTTCGATCTCAAGGTCGAAGGCGTGGCCATCGGCACAGTGATCGCGGAATTCGTTGCCGCCGGTGTCGGGTTCTATTTTGTCGCGCGCGAATTGAAGCGCAGGCCCGGCGTCTGGAGCGCAGCGCTCATACGCAATGCACAGAAACTGAAACACACGCTCGCCGTGAACAGGGACATCATGATCAGGACGCTGTGCCTGATCTTCGCGTTCTCGTTCTTCACGGCCCGGGGCGCGGTCTTCGGCGACACGACGCTGGCCGCGAACGCCGTGCTCTGGAATCTGTTCCACGTGACCGGGTACCTGCTCGACGGTTTTGCTTTCGCTGCCGAAGTGCTGGTCGGCAAGGCGGTCGGCGCCCGGGACCCTGCGCGGTTCAGGCGAGCCGTTGCCATCTCGAGCCTGTGGGCGGTCGGCCTGAGCGTTCTGATTGCGATCGCATTTGCGGCCCTTGGCGGGATCTTCATCGACATGATGACCGTCAACGAGGAAGTACGGGCGGCCGCAAGGCTCTATCTGCCCTGGGCGGCACTTGCCCCGGTGGTGGGCATCGCATGCTTCCAGCTCGACGGGATCTACATCGGCGCCACGCGGACCGCCGACATGCGCAACATGATGATCCTGAGCGTGGCGATCTATCTTGCCGCCTGGTGGGTGCTTGAAAGCGCCTACGGCAACCACGGCCTGTGGGCAGCGGTGATGGTCTTCTTCGTCGCGCGCGGCCTGACGCTCGGCGTGCGGTATCCGGCCCTGTTCAGGGACACGTTCGCTGCGCCTGCACCGGTGGCAGGACGGTAAGCGACAATCTAGATTGTCGTCATTCCCGCGGAAGCGGGAATCCAGTGCTGGAGGCAACCGCATTGAGATTTCGCCTCGGGATCCCCGCCTGCGCGGGGATGACGGTAAGGCAAATTGGACTTTGGGAAATTTTCCCCGCAACCGCCGGCTTTACAAAATCTCCAGGACCTTTTCCGGCGGTCGGCCGATGGCGGCGTGCTTGCCGGAGACGACAATCGGGCGCTCGATCAGGATCGGGTTTTCGATCATGGCCGTGATCAATGCCTCTTCGGACAGGTCCGGATCCTTGAGACCGAGCCCCTTGTAAACCGCTTCGCCGGTCCGCATCAGGTCGCGGGCGCTCAGCCCGAGCTTCATCAGGACATCCTTCAATTCGTCAGCCGACGGCGTGTCCTTCAGGTATTCCACGATTTCCGGTTCGATGCCCTGCTCTTCCAGGAGCGCGAGGGTCTGGCGGGACTTCGAGCAGCGCGGATTGTGATAGATTTTTACGGTCTGTGCCATGCAGCCTGCCTCCTAGAGAAATTTGTCGACGCCCGTGCCGACCGCGTCCGCGATCGAGGAATGTCCGTCACGTTTCAGCAATGAACCGAGATCCTGCTTTATCGCGGTTACCAGTCCAGGGCCTTTGAAGATCAGCGCAGTGTAGAGCTGAACCAGGCTCGCGCCGGCTCTGATCTTGGCATAGGCGTCCGCACCGGAAGCAATGCCGCCGACGCCGACCAGCGGCAAACGGCCGTCGGTCAATCGATGGAACTTGGCGAGGACACGCGTCGAACGCTCGAACAGAGGTCTCCCCGACAAGCCGCCCGCCTCGCCGGCATTCGGACCGTCCACGCCGTCGCGCGACAGAGTCGTGTTTGAGACGATAACGCCGTCAAGGCCGCTTTCGAGGCAGGAGGCCGCGACATGCTCGAGCTGCTCGTCGTCGAGATCGGGCGCGATCTTGAGCAACACCGGCTTGCGTGACCCTGTGGGACCTGCAAGCTCGGCACGGCGCTCATCAATCCGCGACAAGAGGCTTGCCAGCTCCTCGCCCTCCTGGAGTCCGCGCAGACCGGGCGTGTTCGGAGATGAGATGTTGACCGTGAAGTAGGACGCCACGTCGTAGAACGTGGTCAGGCCCGAGAGATAGTCGCCGATCCGGTCGGTGCTGTCCTTGTTGGCCCCGACATTGACACCGACGATCCCTGATGCGTTGCCACGCTTCTTCAGCCGCACCAGCGCCGCTTCGTGCCCTTCATTGTTAAAGCCAAGCCGGTTGATGACAGCGTTGTGCGCAGGGAGGCGGAATATCCGCGGCTTCGGATTACCGTCCTGCGGACGGGGTGTGATGGTGCCGACCTCTGCGAAGCCAAACCCAAGTCCCAGCATGGCATCGGGCACCTGCGCGTTCTTGTCGAATCCCGCAGCGATACCTACGGGATTGGGGAAATCGGAACCGAATAGACTGACGCGGAGAGACGGGTCGTCCGCCTTCCAGTTCCGTGGATAGAGCCCTGACGCAAGCGCGGCGATGGTGAGATTGTGAGCCGTTTCCGGGTTGAGCGCGTGCAGGAACGGTTTCGCCAGCGCGAACACGGGCTTCAGCTCTCCAACCGCGGGAAGACGTGCACCCCGTCATCGTCGAGCGGCAGCGGTTCAACGCTCAAAGCGGCAGAGACTGGCAAAGGAGCATAGAGGTGCGGAAAGAGATCGCCGCCGCGCGAAGGCTCCCATTTCAAAGCCGGACCGAGTGCATCGGTATCAACGGCGACAAGCAGCAGATCCTGCTGGCCGGCAAAGTGGCGCCGCGCGGTCTCGGCAACCTGTCCGGCGGTGGAGAAATGGATATAGCCGTCGGCAATGTCGATCGGAGCGCCGTCGAACCGGCCGGCGGCGACCGCTTCATCCCACTGGGCGCCCGTGCAGATCTTGTAGATGAGCCTGGCCGTCATGCGGCGAGCTTGCCCTCCAGCCCCTGCGCTATCAGTTCGCGCGTCTCGGCAATGCCGTAGAGCGCAACAAACGAGCCGAAACGCGGTCCTTGACTCTGACCGAGCAAAACCTCGTAGAGCGCACGGAACCAGTCGCGGAGGTTTTCAAACGGGTGTGCCTTGCCGACTTCGTAGACGACCGTTTGGATCGCTTCCGCATCGGCCTTCGGGTCGAGATCGCCGAGCTGACCGGCCAGGTCACGCAACGCGGCCGCTTCGACCTCCGTCGGCTGACGGAACGCCTTGGTCGGCTTCACGAAGTCATGGAAATAGTTGACCGCGTAGCCGACCAGATTGTTCAGCACCGGATGGGTTTCCGGCGACGTGTCAGGCGCGTAACGCTTAATGAACCCCCAAAGCACTTCCGGATCTTCCGAGTTGCTCGCGCTGACAAGGTTGAGCAGCACGGCGAAGCTGATCGAGGACTCGATGGCAGGCGGATTGCCATCATGGATGTGCCAGACCGGATTGCCGAGCTGTTCCTTGAGTTCCTGGTCGGGATACTTCGCGAGAAACGTCAGGTATTCGTCCACGTTCTTCGGAATGACGTCGAAATAGAGCCGCTTCGCCTTGCGCGGTCCCTGATACATGAACTCCGACAGGCTTTCCGGCGATGCATAACGGAGCCATTCCTCGATGGTCAGACCGTTGCCGCGGGACTTCGAAATCTTCTCGGCGTTTTCGTCCAGGAACAGCTCGTAATTGAATCCGTCAGGGGGCAACCCGCCGAGCGCGCGGCAGATCTTGCTCGACAGCTTCACCGAGTCGATCAGGTCCTTGCCCGCCATCTCGTAGTCGACGCCGAGCGCATACCAGCGCATCGCCCAGTCAGCCTTCCACTGTAGCTTGCAGGCGCCGCCCGTGACCGCGACCTCAACACGTTCGCCCGTCTCCGGATCGGTGTAGGTCACGGTGCCGGCGTCAACGTTACGCTCTTCGATCGGAACCTGGAGGACCTTGCCCGTGCGCGGACAGACCGGCAGGAACGGACTGTAGGTGGCGCGGCGCTCCGGCCCAAGCGTCGGCAGCACGATCTCCATGACGTCGTCGTACTTTTCGAGCACACGTCTGAGCGCATTGTCGAAACGGCCTTCGGTGTAACAGTCCGTAGCACTATAGAAGTCGTACTCGAATCCGAAGTCGTCCAGAAAGGCACGCAGACGGGCATTGTTGTGGCGCCCGAAGCTGTCATGAGTCCCGAAGGGGTCAGGCACCTGGGTTAGCGGCTTTTCGAGATGTTCGGCAACCATCTCCTGGTTCGGGATGTTGTCGGGCACCTTGCGCAGGCCGTCCATGTCATCGGAGAAGCAGATGATGCGGCTGGGAATGTCGCTCATCACCGACAGGGCATGGCGGACCATGCTGGTCCGGGCGACTTCACCGAACGTGCCGATATGCGGCAGGCCGCTCGGCCCGTAGCCCGTCTCGAAGATGATCTCTTTCGGCGGCGTTGCGGCTTTCTCGATCCGGTCGAGGATCTTGCGGGCCTCTTCGAAGGGCCAGGCCTTGCTCTCAAGCGCAGCAGCGCGCAGGACGTCTGCAGGTGTATCGGTCATGGTTCGGGTTACGTGTCATTGCTCGCGGATTGCGGCGGAAACTAGGTTGCCCGGGGATTGCAGTCAATGCAGTTGATCGAGAATGGGAAGAGGCGTGATGAATGCCCGGACTTCCGCCTATAGTGCGCCCATGAACCTTGGCGAGAATACCGATTCGCACTTGCCGGCACCGTCGGCGCCGGATCTGCCCGATAGCGTCGTCCTGAACGGGACGGATGCAGCATTCCGCACTACCGACGGGCCGAAGGAAACGGTCGATCCCGGCGAAGCCCTGGCACGGCTTGCGTCCGCTCCGCATCTCGTCTGCCACCGGGTCTTCCTGATCAACCGGCTGGCCCGCAGCATCAAAGGATCCGGCGATAAGCGCGCTGCCGCGCTGGCGCAGAATCATTTCGACATCGCGGAGCTCTTCGCCTTCGTCCGGCCGGCGCAACCCGCACTTCCGACACCCTCAGGGCTCTCAATGGCTGTCGGGTCGAGTGAGGAAGAAATCCCGCTGGCAATAATTGCGGAAAGACTTCTCGATGAGCTGGCGTCCGACACCTACCCGCATGTCCGCGAGTCCCTGCAGATTGCATCCACCATGGCGATGTCGGGATGGCCCTGGGGCCGGCTTGTGATCGACGCGCTTCGTTCCGGCGCGCAGGGCCGAGACGTCCCGGGTGCCGGTACCGGGCTGAACATCTGGGACAGGCTGCCGGACTGGGAGGAACACGGGCCGGAACCGCCGCCCGGCACGGATCCGGTAACACCTGACGAGGCCGATGCCGCCCTCGACATGGCGCTGGGTGACGACGCCGAGCCGCGACCGGAGCAGCATGCCTATGCCCGTGACATCGCCGGGATCTTCGCCGCCAAGGAACGCCCGGGTAAAAACCACGTGGTGCTGGCAGAGGCCGGAACCGGACTCGGCAAGTCTCTGGGGTATCTGACACCCGCGCAGTTCTGGGCTTCACGCAACAAGGCCAATGTCTGGGCGTCGACCTATACGAAGAACCTGCAGCGTCAGCTTGAACAGGAAACCGCCCAGATTGTGCCCGATCCCGCAGAGCGGTCGCAGCGGGTCGTGATCCGCAAGGGCCGTGAGAACTACATGTGCCTGCTGAATTTTCAGGAACGCGTCGGGCAGCTTAACCGCTCGAGCCGGGCCGGTGTCGCATTGGCGGGACTTGTCGCGCGCTGGGGACGCTATTCCCGGGACGGCGACATGGTCGGCGGCGACTTTCCCGCGTGGCTGATTCCGCTTTTCATGGACGGGTTCAGCGACAGCCAGCCGGCATCGCCCATGGCCCTGGGACTGACCGACCGGCGCGGCGAATGCATTTACAGCGCCTGTCCGCATTACAGGAAATGCTTCATCGAGCGTGCGGTCCGCAAGGCGCGCCGTGCGGACATCGTGATTGCGAACCATGCCTTTGTCATGTCGCAGACCGCTGTCGACCGAGCGCTGGCCACAATCCGACCGCAGCGCCAGCAAGCTGAAGGCGCCGAAAAGGATGAAAAACAGCCTGCGCGGACGAGCGAAGCCGGCCGCCGGCTCATATTCGATGAGGGACACCACGTCTTCGAGGCCGCCGACAGTGCGTTTTCCAGCCATCTGACCGGTCTGGAAGCAGCCGAACTGCGACGCTGGATCCGCGGGTCGGAAGGCAGCCGCCGTCGCGGCCGGGGTCTGGTCGAACGTGCCGGCGACCTTGTCGAAGGCGACTCAGTTGCGGAAGGCCTGCTCGACGCCGCGGTATCGGCGGCACGTGAACTCCCGGGACCGGGCTGGCTGCAGCGCATCGAGAACGGTGCAGGTCAGAACAGCGCCGAACAGTTTCTGGCCCTGGTGCGCCAGCAGGTTCATGCCCGTACGGAAGGAACCAATCCGGCCTTTTCGCTTGAAACCGAATGCCACCCTCCGGTCGAGGGCTTGCTGGACGCCACACGGGATTTCGCAACCGCCCTCGACGCCCTTGCGCGCCCGCTCAAGGGCCTGTCGGCGGCGCTGCACGACAAGCTCGACGACGATGCGGACGAGCTTGATTCCACCACACGCGTGCGGATCGAGGCCATGGTCAGGGGTCTCGACCGGCGTAGCGAACTCGCACTTTCATCGTGGCAGCACATGCTGGCGACACTCGGCGACGAGACACCGGAGGAGTTCGTCGACTGGTTTGCGATCGAGATGGCGAGGATGCGGGAATTCGATATCGGCATGCACCGCCATTGGGTCGACCCCACCAAACCGTTCGCGGAAACCGTCATCGAAAGCTGCGACGGCGTGCTGATTACATCAGCGACGCTTCGCGACCGCCCACCGGAAACGCCGGAAGACTGGGCGAACGCGGAGATGCGGACCGGCGCCAGTCACCTCGCCCTGCCGGCACAACGCTTCGCCTACGTGTCGCCATTCGACTACGGCAAGCAGACCAGGCTCTACGTGGTCAATGACGTGAACCGGGACGATCCGCGCCAGGTAGCCGCTGCATACCGGGAACTGTTCCTGGCCGCGGGCGGCGGCGCGCTTGGACTGTTCACTGCCATCCACAGGTTGCGGGTCGCTTACGAGAACCTTGTCGTTCCACTGGCCGAAGCCGGTCTGCCTCTATTCGCCCAGCACATCGATCCGATGGATACCGGCACTCTTGTCGACCTCTTCAGAGCGGATGAGAACGCCTGCCTGCTCGGGACGGATGCCGTGCGGGACGGGGTCGATGTGCCGGGCAACAGCCTGCGGCTTATCGTTTTCGACCGTGTACCCTGGCCAAAGCCGACAATCCTGGAACGCCGGCGCCGGGAGGCCTTCGGCGGCGGCCGGTATCAGGACATGATGACCCGGCTCAAGCTCCGGCAGGCCTTTGGCAGGCTCATCCGGCGTCAGAATGACCATGGCGTGTTTGTTGTTCTCGATTCGCGCCTGCCGACCAGGCTCACAACCGCATTCCCGGATGCGGTCATGATCAATCGTGTCGGTCTTGTGGACGCAATCGACGGCGTGACCGATTTTCTGGGAAATGCGTCATGAGCAGCATGGACATATTCGACCATCAACCCCTTCAACGACGCGAAAAAATGCTCTAGGGTCTCGCGCGAAATCAAAGCCCCCAGGTCCCGCCACCGGTCTCCCCGGTTTTGCGAGCCTATCCAACAGGAGATGCGCATGTCGCAGATGATCAATCACCACTCGGCCCTGATCTACGTCATGGTCACGATGTCCGCCGTAGACCGGAGCATGAATGACGAGGAACTGGCCCGCATCGGCAGCATCGTGCGCAACCTTCCCGTATTCCGCGATTTCGACGAAGAGCGGCTACTGCACACGGCGCGTGAATGCGGCGACATCCTTTCCGAGGACGGCGGCCTCGACGCGGTTCTTGCCATGGTCACGGAGTCGCTGCCGAAGTATCTCAGCGAAACGGCTTACGCCCTTGCCGTCGAAGTGGCCGCAGCCGACCTGGATGTTCAGCAGGAGGAATTGCGGTTCCTGCAGATGCTGCGCGACCGGCTCGGTCTCGACAAGCTTACGGTTGCGGCGATCGAGCGTGGTGCCCGCGCACGGCACGCCATTCTCAGGAGCTGACATCCAACCAACGAGGACCGACATGCTACAGCCGGAGAACACACATCTTGCACAGGTGAATGTCGCCACCGCGCTGGATGACGTGGACAGCCCGAAACTTGCGGATTTCATCGCCGCGCTGGATCGCATCAACGCCGTGGCGGAGCGGTCGCCCGGATTTGTATGGCGGCATCAGGACGAGACCGGCAATGCGACCAATATCCAGGTAACCGACAATCCGCGTTTCATCGTCAACATGTCTGTCTGGGAAAGCCCCGAGCATCTTGAGCAGTTCGTCTGGAACACGGTGCACAAACGGGTCTACGACAAGAAGGCCAAATGGTTCGAGACGCCGGACGAAGCCTATTTCGTCATGTGGTGGGTTCCGGTTGGCCACACGCCCACGGTCGAGGAAGGACTTGAGCGGCTTGCTGACCTGAACGCCAATGGTCCCAGCGAACGCGCGTTCGGCTGGGAAAGCTTGCCCAACGTGAAGCTCTGGATGGAGCAGCGCTGCGCCTAGCGACCCGCGTCTCTCGTCGACGAATTTCCAAGCATCGGTAAGAACTGACGCTTTGTGATACTCTCTTCGGGCCATGCGCTCCATATGCCGAACAGTTGCCAGTGTGTTGCTGATCGCCCTGATCGCGATCGTGTGGCGGCATTCGGCCGGCGCAGCCGCCGCATCGGAGATCGTTCTCTTTGAGAGCGCAACGTTTCCACCAACGGCATTTCAGAAGAAGAAAGCAAAGGCGGAAGGCCGGGAAGCCAAACCACTGCCTGGCACGACAATAATTGGCCATCTCTACAAACCTGAAGGCCAGGGGCCGTTCCCCGCGGTCGTGCTACTCCATGGTTGCGGCGGCATATGGAAATGGAACAAGGTCTGGGCCAACAGGCTCGCGGATTGGGGCTACGTCGTTCTGAGCGTCGACAGCTTCTGGCCGCGGCACCGGCGATCCGTGTGCAAGAGCGGCGGCCTGATTCCGGCCAGCGTTCGGGCGCTCGACGCTTTCGGGGCAAAATCCTATCTAGGCCGCCTCCCTTATATCGACGCCGAGCGCATCGCGATGCTGGGGATGTCACATGGCGGCTGGACCGTCCTGCATGCCACGAACCAGGCGGCCTCGGACAAGCTGGAACTGAAACCCTTTCGCGCAGCCATCGCACTGTATCCGTGGTGCGACGATGTCGAGCAACTCAACGCACCTCTGCTGATATTGATCGGACAGCTCGATGACTGGACGCCGGTACGTCGCTGTGAATCATTCGCCGCGATCACCAAGTCGCCGCATGAGTTCACATTCAAGATCTACCCGGATGCGCATCATGTCTTCGATCTCGAGGGTGTGGACGAGCGCTATGACAAATACATACTGCGCTACAATGCAAATGCGTCAGCCGACGCCATCGCCCGCATCAAGGCGTTCCTTCAAAAGCATCTCTGAACGGCGGCGCTACGCCGGCGAACCATTTGTTCTGGACAAATGCCGGATTACCTGCAGTTTTGGTTCCAAATCCAACCTTTAGACTGACAAATCAGAACGAACAGGGAGAAAGAAATGGCGTTTTCCGTGACACGAATTCTGGGTGGAGCAGCGGCCGCTTTCGCGGTAGCCGGTCTGGTTTCGACATCCGCTATTGCCGACACCCGAGTGACCTACAAGTCGGCCAAGACGACATCGTCCTACTATCAGATGGCAGTACAGATCGCCGAAGCCATGAAGGCCGGATCGGACGGCAAGATCATCGTGACCGTCGAGGAAAGCCAGGGTTCCGTCCAGAACGTCATGGAAGTCAAGGGCCGCGGCGCGGACTACGTCTTCACGACGCCGCCGGTTCTCGTGCGTCTGGCACAGGGCGGCAAGGCCATGTTCAAGGACAAGGGCGATCCCAAGTTCGACACCATCCGCGCGCTGTTCCCGATTCCGTCGCTGACCATGCACTTCGTGATGTCAGAAGGCAGCGGTGTGACCGATTTCGCCGGAATGGAAGGCAAGACCATCCTGATCGGCAAGGGCTCGTTCGGCGCGCGCGAGGGTGCCAAGTACCTCAAGCTGTTCGGTCTCGAGGGCAAGGTGAAACTGGCGGAAGTCGAACTCTCGAACGCAGTCAACGCACTCAAGAACGGCCAGATCGACGGCTTCGTGACGGCCGGATCATGGCCTGCTCCCAACGTGATCGAGGCAGCGGCCAGCACGGGGGTCAAGGTGATCTCGCTCAATGATGAGCAGATCAAGAAAACCAAGCGTACGAAGCTCACGATCCCGGCCGGAACCTACAAGGGACAGGACGCCGATATCCTCACGACATCGCTGCCGGTGGTTGCTTACACGACCTCGCAGATGAGCGACGACACCGCTTATCAGCTGACCAAGACCTATTGGGAGCAGAAAGCCAAGATGGGCAGCTCGGCCGCCTGGTGGAACGGCGTCGACAAGGGCCTGATGGCGAACATCACCGGCAAGATCCACCCCGGAGCCGTCAAGTACTACAAGGAAGCCGGTATTCCGCTCACCGACGCGCAGATGTAGCATCTTGCAATGGCGACGCCCGGGCGCCCCTTGCGCCCGGGTGCATCGCTGAGCCTGTTCAATGACATCCACTCAACGGCTGTTCTGGGTCCTGCTTGGAGCCGGCCTTGTTGCCTTTCATCTCGGACTGATCTTCTCAGGGCTTGTCCCGAATCTGGTGAGCCGGCCGATGCACATGGCACTGGCCCTGCCTTGGGTTCTCGTCTTCACCGCGCCTCAGGGGATCAGCCGGATCACCGGGTGGCTGCTGACAGTGACCGGGATGGCGGCATGCGCCTACATCGCATGGAATGAACGCGCACTTGGCGATCAGTACGGTTCGCTGGAAGGAAACCTGCAGATTGCCATTGCGTTTGTGCTGATCGGAACCGTGCTCGAGATGGCGCGGCGGTCGATCGGCTGGCCACTGCCCGTGCTCGCACTGCTCGCGCTGCTCTATGGCCTGTTCGGCCAGTATCTGCCCGGCGAGTTCGGCCATTCCGGAACGCCGCTCACCAGCTTCCTCGGCACGCTCGTCATCGCCGAGGGCGGGCTCTGGGGCAGTCTCACCGGCGTATCGGTTGGGATTGTCGCCATCTTCGTCATTTTCGGTGCTGTTCTGAATTCAGGAGAAGCCGGGCAAGGCTTCATGAACGTGGCCGCTGCGGCCGCTGGCCGCCTCAAGGGCGGCGGCGCGAAAGTCTCTGTCATCTCGTCCGCCTTGTTCGGATCGATCTCCGGGTCCGCATCGGCCAACGTCGCATCCACTGGCGCCATCACGTTGCCGGCCATGGAGAAGCTGGGCTACCCGAAAAGGCTGGCGGCGGCGGTCGAGGCGGTCGCATCCTCAGGCGGCCAGATCATGCCCCCGCTCATGGGTGCGGGCGCTTTCGTCATGGTGGAACTGACTGGTGTCCCCTATACCGGCATCATGGCGGCCGCGCTGTTGCCCGCCCTGCTGTATTTCCTCGCCGTCTGGGTGGGGATCAACGCGTTCACGAGGCGCTACCGGCTAGCCGGCATCGCCGAACAGGACAGACCGCCGGGCCGCGATGTGCTGATCACCTCCGCCTTCTTTCTGGTGCCTTTCGCGACGCTTCTCTGGGGCATGTTCGTAGCGGGGTACACGCCGCAATACGCTGCCTGCCTGGCGATCATCACCGGTGCGATCATGCTTCTGATCGACGGCAGATTGACGTTCGACACCAAACGTACGATCGACCGTATTGAAAATGTGCTGCTCGCTGCCGGGCGTCAGGTCTCCATGATCGCCTCCATCATCCTGTGCGCATCCCTCATCATCGGTGTGCTGTCGATCACCGGGCTCGGCGTCAAGATCACATCTCTGATCCTGTCCGGATCGGGTGGTCTGCTCTGGCCGTCCCTGCTCCTGACCGCGCTCGCCTGTCTCGTGCTCGGCATGGAAGTGCCGACGACGGCGGCTTACGTCATCTGTGTTTCGGTTGCCGGTCCGGCCCTGACGCAGCTCGGCCTCGAGCCGCTCCAGGCCCATCTGTTCGTTTTCTGGTTCGCTCTGCTCTCGACCATCACGCCGCCTGTTTGCGGTGCGGTCTTCATCGCAGCGGGGATGGTGGATGAAGACTGGCTCAAGGTCGCGCTCAACGCGATGGCTCTGGGCATCGGCCTCTATCTCATACCGCTCGCCATGATCGCCAACCCGACGCTGATCGAGCTTTCCGATACGCCGGCCGCGGCAGTGCTCACCATGACCAAGGTCGGTCTCGGTCTCACCGCAACATCATTCGGCATCATCGCGCCCGGCTCCTGGTGGACAAGAACTGCCCTGATCCTCGCCGGCGCCGCACTTCTGTTCGCACCGATTCCGTTGCCGGGTTAAGCCGAAAACGGCCGTTTTCCTCAGCCGACCTTGATGAAATCAATGCGGCCAATTCCTATATTGAATGTGGAGACGGCAGCATTACTGAAAGGTCACGAACAATGAGCCTGGACAGAATCGCCCTGATCTGCGCCCTGATTGTGATCGGGTTCTGGTTGCTCGGGCTCTTTGCCGGGGTGTTCGCGACGCTGCCCTACGGCCTGCCGGTCCTCGTGCTCCTGGCGGTCGTCGGTTACGTTGTCTACCGGGTCATCCGCGAGCGGCTGGCCAACGCCGAAGACGACTATTACGAGAAGAACATCAAGCAATAGGACACCATGATTCATTCGACCACCGAGACAGTTCCGGGCCGCGAAATCGACGAGATTGTCGGCCTGGTACGCGGCAACGTGATCCGCGCCAAGCATCTGGGCACCGACATCATCGCGGGCCTGCGCAACCTTGTTGGCGGTGAAGTGTCCGAATATACAAAGCTGATGGCGGAAGCTCGGGAACAGGCGTTCGACCGGATGGTCGCCCAGGCGCAAACACACGGCGCGGACGCCATCATCGGCGTGCGTTTCACCACGTCCATGGTCATGTCGGGCGCAGCGGAAATCCTCGTCTACGGAACGGCGGTCCGTCTCAAGCCGTAACATCGTCCCGGGGAAAGTTTCCTGACACTCAAGCTTCGTGACGCCCCCTGGCACGCGTCATGGCCTGCCAGCGTCCGGGTGTCAGTCCGAACGCCTTCTTGAATTGACGGCCGAAATGAGCTTGGTCCGCGAATGCCATGGCGGCTGCGATCTCGGCGATCGGAGTCCCGGCCTCGATCATGGATCGGCCGCGATGCAGCCGGCGCATCAGATGGAACCGATATGGGCTCGTCGCATACATCGCACGGAAGTGGCGCGACAGTTCGAAACGGTCGATGCCGGTCACACGCTCAAGATCCGCTGACCGCACGAGGGTTGTCAGGTT
Organism: Hyphomicrobiales bacterium; assembly: GCA_965198845.1. GTDB lineage: Bacteria > Pseudomonadota > Alphaproteobacteria > Rhizobiales > JAJFHC01 > CBDAQD01. Next base: position 548,093 of record CBDAQD010000002.1, on the reverse strand, counting down.
TTCCTCAAGATAGTCCTTTGCGGCACGTGCCTGCTGCAGGGCTGCGGACTGGACAGGCCTGTGAGCCTGGCGTGCATTCCGGGTCAGTCCACGGCCTATCTCGCCCAGCAGATCATCGACACACAGATCTTCGAGTTCATGATCGAGATCCCCGAGCACCGTCCGAAGCGCAGCGAACATCCGGTCGTCATCGACGACAGGGTCCGCGACGAACGGCAGTGGCGCCCCGTCTTCGTCGAGGGCCCGGCGAAGCAGGGAGGGATCGAGATAAAGCATGCGGTAGAGGAGTCCCTCCTCGGTCGCGGCTCCGCCGTCATGGAGTTCATCCGGATGCAGCACGATGATCTGCCCGGCGATGCTGTAGCGGGCCTCGCCGCGGTATTGAAATGTCTGTACGCCCTGCAGCGTCACGCCGATGGCATAGGTGTCGTGGCGATGAGGCTCAAAGGCATCGCCGGCAAATCGCGCCTCGATGCGTTCGAGGCCCGCATTGGCCGGTGCGCTGATGATATGTCCGTCGTCCGGCCGGTCGCACAAACGTTCAAGACCTTCGAAGACGGATCCGTCTAGTGTCCCGGACATTCGCTCAATCCACTCACCGGTGTTTCAATGGACGTTTCCTTCGACACGAAGATTGCGATCGTGCTCCGTAACGACCTGGCTTCCTGGCAGGCGCTCAACGTTGCGGCGTTTCTGACGAGCGGCATTGTCGCGCAGTACCCGGATGTCATCGGCGAACCATATCACGACCGAGACGGCAACCGGTACAATGCGCTGTCCGTGCAGCCAATGATCATGCTTTCGGCACCGGGAGAAACACTCTCGAAAATTCACCAGAGGGCACTTTCCCGCGACGTCACCGTTTCGCTCTATGTCGAGGAAATGTTCGCGACCGGTCACGATGCGGCGAACCGGGCCGTGTTCGCGCAATTCGGCCCGGATGACGCCAAGGTGGTCGGCATCGCGTTGCGCGAGGACAAGAAGATCGTCGACAAGATCACCAAGGGTGCGAAGATGCACTCATGAACGATAGGGCAGCCGCGTTATCCTCTTGCCGGTGAGAGTGTAGAGTGCATTGGCGGCGGCCGGCAGAACCGGCGGCAATCCGGGCTCTCCGACCCCGCCCGGGATTTCAGCGCCTTCAAGAATGCTGACGTCGATCTCCGGCATCTCAGGCATTCTCAGCGGTTCGAAATCGTGAAAGTTGGACTGCTCGACGCGGCCACCATCGATTGTGATCTCACCACGCAGGAATGCGCTAAGCCCAAAGACAATGCTGCTGTGCATCTGAGCTTCGATTTGCCCCGGATTGACCGCAACCCCGCAGTCGATGACGCAGGTGACACGTTCGACCTTCGGCATTCCGTCCACGAGACGGAGTTCCACCGCTTCGGCGACAATGCTCTCGAACGACTCCACGATCGCCAGACCGCGCCCGACGCCGGGGGAAAGCGGGTCATTCCATCGGGCTTCTTTCTCCAGCCGGGCAAGAACCTCGAGATGCCGGGGCCTGCCGCGGAGATGGTCGCGACGGAAATTCAGGGGATCCTTTCCCGCCTTCGCTGCGAGTTCATCGATCAATGTCTCGATGACAAACGGATTGTGGGAGGCGCCAACGGCGCGCCAGAAGTGCACGGGAACGCCGGGGTCATGATCAACCCACTCAGCCCGCGTGTTCGGAATGTCGTATGGGAGGTTGATAAGTCCCTCCACAGCCTGCTCGTCGACACCATCCTTGCGGATCAGGAATTTCAAACCCGACCATTTCGAGATCGAAGGTGCCGCGATCTTCACGCCAACAGCAGAAATCTTGCCAGCACCGTCCAGCGACCCGAATGCCCGAGTCAGAGTGAATGATCGGTATCGTCCGGCTCGCATATCGTCCTCACGCGAATAGACGAGTTTGACGGGTTTTTCGACCGCCATGGCGATTTCCGCGGTGGCCCTTACGAAATCTTGAGCTGACCGCCGACCGAAGCCGCCTCCCAGGAACGTTGTATGCACCGTGACGTTTTCCGGCTTGAGCCCCGCGACATCCGCTACGGTCGACTGCACAAGGCTCTGCGCCTGCGTCGGCCCCCACACTTCGGCACCGTCATTGCGGATCGCAACCGTGAAGTTCATCGGTTCCATGCAGGCGTGAGCAAGATATGGCTGCTCGACTTCGACCTCGACAGTCTTTCCGGAAGCGACGGCTTCCATGTCGCCCTTGCTTTCTGCCAGCCTGCCCGGTCTGTCCAGGGCATCCCGGTAGCCCGCGTGGAGGGCATCCATATCCAGGCTTGCGAACGGGCCGTCTTCCCATTCGATATCTACATCTTCACGCGCGGCATGAACGGCCCAGTAATGATCGCCGACGATCGCAACACCGGTCGAAATCGGGATAACAGCGCGCACGCCCGGCCGGGCGAGGGCTTTCTTCCCGCGGTGGGACTTCATTGGGGCCATTAACCTCGGGGGAGCGACGACCACGGCGGTGAGCATATCCGGCAGTTCCACGTCGATTCCGAACCGGGCGCGCCCCGAAATCTTCTGCGCAGTATCGAGGCGTTTGGCGCTCGCGCCAATGAACGTCCGCTGCTCTGCGGCCTTCAGATCCGGCTTCTGTGGCACAGGGCGTTTCGACGCTTCCGCGGCGAGTTCGCCGAATTCCGCCATTTTGCCGCCGGGGCCAGAGACAACGCCATTGGCAACCGTCAATTCCGCCACATCTCCGCCCCAGCGGGCAGCAGCCGCTTCGACAAGCATGATGCGGGCGGCCGCGCCCATTTCCCGCATCCGAGTCCACTCCGTGCGCAGGCCGGACGACCCACCAGTAATCATGAATCCATTGAAGGGAAATCCATACTCCGGCGCGGCTCTCGCCTGAACGACCCTGATCCGGTCCCACGCACAACCGAGTTCGTCTGCAATGAGCTGGGCAAGCCCGGTTAGTGTGCCCTGCCCCATCTCCGACTTGCCAAGTGTGAGCACCATCTGACCATCCCTACCAATCGCAACGTAGGCGCTCGGTCGGAATTCAGCCATACCGGTGGATGACCCATTGGAGACTAAGGAATCGGCCAGCGTTACACCCGGAGTGGCCGCCGCCACGAACAGTCCTCCGCCGGCCACGACACCCGATGCCAGGAAGTCCCGGCGCGACATGATGGTGAGTGAATTCATGCGACAGATCCTACTTTCGGGCCGCCTGCCGGATCGCGGCACGAATTCTTGCGTAGGTCCCACAGCGGCAGATATTTCCCGCCATGGCGTCGTCGATCTGATTCCCCGTCGGAGACGCATTCGACGCCAGGAGCGCGGTCGCCGACATGATCTGGCCAGGCTGACAGTAGCCGCACTGCGGCACATCCACTGCCTCCCAGGCCGCCTGAACCCGGGCGCCGACCGCTGTCTCCCCGACATGTTCGATTGTGGTAACGGCCTTTCCCACAGCGTCGGACACAGTCGTCTGGCATGACCGGACCGCCTGCCCGTCCAAATGAACCGTGCAGGCCCCGCAGAGTCCGGCCCCGCAGCCAAACTTTGTTCCCTTCAATCCAACAAGATCCCGGATGGCCCAGAGTAGAGGCATGTCTTCCGGCGCAGCCACCCTATGGCTCCTGTCGTTGATGAGCAGTTCAACTTTCATGCCGTTTGAACCCTCCGCATCCAGGCAGCAGGAAGAAGCCTATTTGACTTCAGTGAGCGCTGCCTTGGTGAAAAAGCGCTTGCCGCCCGGAATGACCCCGTTCGCGTGCATCGTCATGGTCTGAAGGTCGAGGATATCAATCACATTTGTGCCGTCCTTCTCAGTCCACGCCAGCAATACGATCCCGTAATGAATGTCGCGCCGGTCAAGCGTCTCTTCTGCCGTCTTGCCTTTCTGGCCGTCCGGGGCCGCAAGGTAGGTCCAACGAAGCTTGTCCTCTGCAAGGAACTCGACCCTGATCTTGTATCCGGCAACCTCATAATCGAACTTGCGGCCCGCCAGCGTATTCATCGCCTTCATCTTGGCCGCCTGGGCTTCGGTCGCCGCCTGCGCCGTCGAAACGGCCGGCGTGGAGTAGGAGAATGTCAGGCCAAGGGCCGCCAGCGAGGCTGTGATTATCGCGAGTTGTCGAAAGGTCATCTTGGGCTTCCTGTTGCTGTAATTGCCGACGCGGGCTTGCGTCGGGGGAGACAATCGTGCATCACTCGTTATCCGTCTAATGAATTAATCGAATTGTTTTTATGCAAAAATCGGATTTACTCCGGCGCAACATCAGCCATTTGGTAGTGTTTCAGTCGCTCATTCGGACAGGCAATGTGACGGCGACCGCATCGGCCCTACACATGAGCCAACCGGCCGTCAGCCGCGCATTGTCCAAGTTGAGGGAAATGTTCGGCGACCCGTTGTTCGTCAGAGCGCCCGGCGGCGTCGTGGCAACGGACCACGCCCTGCAACTTGCCGACCGGGTCTCCGATCTGGTCGACGATCTGGCGGATCTGATCTCGCCGCGGGAGTTCGATCTTCAGACTGCAGACCGAACGTTCCGAATCGCAACGACGGATTACGGTGCGGGCACCGTCATTCTCGACATCAGCGACGCCTTTTCCAGCTCTGCGCCGAAGGCCAATCTCGAGATCGTGCCGTTTTCGACGGACGTCTTTCGCGACCTCGCGGAAGGCCGACTTGACCTGGTGCTCTACGCCGACGCCGAACTTCCCGAAAGCCTGTATGTTGAACGCCTCTTCGAAGAGACATACTCCTGTCTCTGCCGAAAGGACCATCCGATTATCAGCAAGCAGAAGGATAGTGTACTTCCGCTCGAGGACTTCCTCGCGTGGCCGCACGCTCTCGTGACTGTGTTCGGCGGACGTCTCGGCCTGATCGATAACCTGCTCAGAGAGCGGGGGCTCGAACGCCACATCGCGTTGCGAATGCCTTACTTCTCAACCGCACCTCTCATCGTCTCCAGGTCGGACATGCTTCTGACGTTGCCGACAAGAACGGCGAAAAATCTCGCCCAATTCGCCGATCTGAAACTCCTGAAGGCGCCGGTAGACATCCCGCCATTCGGCTACATTCAGGTCTGGCACAGACGGACCGACCTCGACCCGGCGATGATCTGGCTGAGAGGCCTGATCAGGACACATTCTGCCGACGACGCGCACTGAACGCAGCGACCGTAATCTCAGGGCTTGACCGGATCGTCCGGTTGAACCCACTTCGGTGGCGGGGGGTGATACGCGTGACAGGCTTCCAGGACACGTTCAGGCGTGTCTTCGAAGATCAGCATGTCCGCATAGATCGGTTTGAGGAATCCCTGACCGACCATCGTGGAGATCATCTCGCGGAGCGGGTCGTAATAACCGTCAATATTGAGAAATGCGCAGGGCTTTTCATGAATACCGAGCTGAGCCCACGTCCATTGTTCGAAGATTTCCTCAAGCGTCCCGGCACCACCCGGCAGGGTGACGAAGCCGTCGGCGCACTCAGCCATCTGCGCCTTGCGCTCATGCATCGACTCGACCTCGATGAGCCGGCTGAGCCCGTTATGCGCAATCTCGCGCTCGATCAGCGCACGCGGCATGATCCCGGTCACCTGGCCGCCTGCACCGAGGACGGCGTCGGCCACGATTCCCATCAAGCCGACGCTGCCGCCGCCATAGACCAGTTCATGCTCCTGCTCACCCAGGAGGGTGCCGAGCGCCCTGGCGGCGTCTCCGTAACTGTCCGACAATCCGGGACTTGATCCGCAAAAAACACAGATTCGCATGTCGATAGTTTCGCACCTGCTCTGCCTGGATGAACAGAGATCGCCTCATTCCTCCACAGCAAATATCAGCCCTGCGCACCGCTGAAACTTCCAGTCTACCCGGTTGACACAGCTTCAGCCTGTGCAATCGAGGTGATATGCGCGCTAAAGCGGCTGTCTTCGCCTTCCAGCAATTTGGGTAAAACTGCGCGGAAATCCGCGCTGGCACACCAGTCCCGCATGTCGTCCTCCCAGGACAGCCACATGCGTCGGGTATCCTGGGTCATGTGATCGCTATAAAGAATGATGTAGGCCTTTTCGAACAGTGACACGAGAATCTTGAAGAGGATCAATTGCCTCTCACTCTGCTCCTGGGTCAGTTCGCGTCCATGATCGACCCCCTGCATCAGCAATAGATCTGCGTTTTCGAGCGTAAGCTTGAGGAAATTGTCGTACTCCTCCGAGAGTGTCCTGTGGAGTTCGTTTTCCTCGTTCTGGCGCTGCTGTCTCTGCTGTATCAGGAAGACAATGATCGCAGTCGGCAAACCCAGAATTGTGACGATGTAGCTCAGTGCCTCCAGTGCGGACATAAACTGCATTGCGGAACCCTCGCTGATTTTTCAACTTTCCCCGGTCTTCCAGGCCTTTCTGCAGGCGTGCTCTGCTGCACGGACCGATATGACACAGAGGAGCGTGAGTGCCGCTATGCTCCGCAGTTCCGCTGGACGAATTCTGCGATTTCCGAAGCGGTGACATCCCAGTTCTGTTCTTTGGTAAAGCCACTTGCTTTCCGCGGAACCAGATCGTGATTGCCGTCAGGCAGCCAGCAGAATTCGATACTGTCCGAAAGCGGATATGCCTCAACCTCTCCCCTTGACCCGAAAGGGTCCCGTTCACCCTGACAGATCAGGGCCGGCGCATGGAGGCTTTCCAGATGCTCCGTGCGGAGCTTGTCCGGCTTGCCCGGGGGATGAAACGGGTAGCCGAGACAGATGACGCCCCTGCACACTCCGGCACTGGCGAGATGGTCGGCAATCATGCTCGCGACGCGGCCGCCCATGGACTTGCCGGCGACGAAGATTCCACCATCCAATTCTGCCGACACCTGATCGACGACGCCCCGATAAGCATCCATCAGCGCTGTTGCCGCCGGTGGCGGCCGCTTGCGCCCCGAGACCCGACGTTCGGCCATGTACTCGAACTCGAACCGCAGTACACAGACCCCCAGTGCCGCGATCCGGGAAGCAATGGCGTCCATGAAATCACTATCCATCGGCGCGCCCGCACCGTGCGCCAGAATGATCTTCGCCGGTGCGTCTTCAGGCCCGTTTTTCAGAAGATCGACCATGTCCCACACAGTGAATTGATACCCGGCTCAGTGGGTCACCCTATGCTTTTGGGAGAGCAAAGGCCATATTGTGCGGCATGGAAATCATGTCGATCGATCCCGGCACCGAATCCGCCTCACGGCTGATTATCTTCTGCACCGTGCTGGCGGTCATGGGGCTGTGGGAGTTCGTCCTGCCGCGGCGCGACCGGGTGGCATCACAGGCTCGCCGATGGTTTACGAACTTCGCCATCGTGGCGATCGACACCGCAGTGCTGCGGATCGCATTCCCGATCCTGGCCGTTGGCCTTGCCGCAGAGGTTTCATTGCGTGGCTGGGGCCTGTTCGGCTGGCTCGACTGGCCCGGATGGCTGGAAGTCATCCTCTGCATCATCGTGCTCGATTTCGCGATTTATCTTCAGCACGTCGCATCGCACAAGATCCCGGCTCTGTGGGCGCTGCACAAGGTGCACCACGCCGACCGCGATTTCGACGTGTCCACAGCGCTCCGCTTTCACCCGGTTGAAATCGCCCTGTCCATGTTGTGGAAGTTCGTCGTCGTCATCGCCCTGGGTGCGTCGCCACTGTCGGTCTTTCTGTTTGAAGTGCTGCTGAATGCGACGGCAATGTTCAACCATGCCAATGTCAGGCTCCCGCTTGCTGTCGACGCGGTGGTTCGCCTGTTTGTCGTAACGCCGGACATGCACCGGGTGCATCATTCGGTCATTCGCAAGGAAACCGACTCGAATTACGGGTTCAATCTCTCGGTATGGGACCGGCTTTGCGGAACATACACAGCTCAGCCGGCAGCCGGGCATGACAACATGACGATCGGTCTGAACGAATATCAGGACATGCGGCCGACGCAGCTTGGCTGGAGCCTCATGCTGCCATTCCGGTCATCCCTGACGCACCGAAAACCGGCAGACTCTAGAACAGGGCCTGCGGAAAGTACCGAGTGAACAGGCGCTGATAGAGACCGGAGCGGCGGACCCGATCAAGCCCGTAATCCAGTATTCTCTTCAACCGGTGATTATCCTGCTTTAGAGCGATGCCGACACCGTTGCCGAAAAAGCGCGGCTCGGTGTAGGCACCGCCGACAAACCGGCAGCACCCGCGGGACGCCAGGCCTTCGAGCCAGAAGACGAGGCCAATCGCATCGTCGAAATAGGCATCGACAGAGCCTGTACGAAGCGCTTCACCGGCCTCCTCCGGCCGATCGAACGGCCGGATCTCCGACTCTTCGAAGAACGCCCTCAGGAACGCCTCATGGGCCGTTCCTTTCACCACCGCAATGCTCTTGCCATCAAGCAGATCCGGATTTACGTCTTCCAGCGTGTCTTCTTTCCGAGTTACGAAGCGTGCCGGTGTATCGTAGTACCGGTCGGAGAAAAGGAACCTCTGGCGCGTCGACCGGCTTATGCGATGCGACGCAATGGCGGCATCCGCCTTGCCGTTCTCCAGTTCCTCGGCCATCTTGTCCCAGTCGACGCGACGCACCGTGCAGCGGACCTTCAGCGCCGTGCAGATACCCCAGGCGATATCAATATTGAACCCGACAAGCACGCCCGTCGCATCCAGATAGTTGAAGGGCGGATAGTCGGCGGTCGTAATGAACCGTATGGTCTGAACGTCACTCAGTTCGGGGCTTTCAATGGCCCGCTCCATTGGCCAAAAGCCGGGCACGTTCGGCAGCCCCTCCCGGATCTTCGCTTCCCGATCTTCAGCGTCGGATTTCTTGCCGGTCGTCGTCCGTTCGGCGCCGGACTGCTGCGACGCCGGCTGGGCATGCAGTTCGCCAAAAGGAAACACGGCCAAGGCCGAGACCACTGCGCCAACAGCAGCAAGTCGCCGCGTGACCCCGCCCGCGAGGCGAATCAATCCCTCAATGGTGTCTGTGTCGTACCGCATTCCGGTATGGTTTTACCCTATTCGCGCGACGGCTCCAGTAAAACTTGGCTCAGCCGCCGTTAACGATCCAATAACCATCTTTTTGGCATGACTTAGAGTCTCAGGCGGCGAATCCCTTTCCCGGGCCGGAGCTCAAATGGCTGATTTTTCTAGACTTTCCGTTCTTGTGGTGGAGAACAATCCGCATATGCGGACCCTGGTGCGTGAAATGCTGACCGCATTCGGCGTTGCCCGCATTCAGGAAGCCGACACTGTTCTCCACGCACACCGCCTGGTCAACGGACAGAATTTCGACTTCGTGCTGCTCGATTTCTTTCTCGATCGCCTTGATGGAGCCGACTTTACGCACATGGTTCGGCGCGATGAAAGCTGCCCGAACCGCCGCGTGCCGATTCTGCTCATGACCGCCATGCCGAATCACAGCAAGGTGCTCAAGATGCGGGATTGCGGCGTCAACGACATCATCGCCAAACCGCTGGCGCCCAGAACCCTGTTCACGCGGATGAACGCGGTGCTCAGCAATCCCCGGGAATTCATCATTTCGAAGAATTACGTCGGCCCGTGCCGCCGCCGCCGCCAGATGGAGATTCCACCCGAACTGGACCGGCGCAAAGCGGAGGCCGCCTGACCGGTTTCGCGGTGATTTCTCGGATTCTGGGATGGAATTGGAGCGGGTGAAGGGAATCGAACCCTCGTCTTAAGCTTGGGAAGCTCCTGCTCTACCATTGAGCTACACCCGCTGGCCTGGCGATCCTATAGCATGGTTCATATGTCCGGTCGATTCGCCGGATCGGATGACCATTACCCGTGAAATCACGCGGACTGCCGTTAGGGAAACCCCGAAAATCGCCGCTTTTGGCCACCGTTTTTCCGCAATGACTCGCCGATTGAGCGTGCACGGAGCATCATCGATCACGGGGTACACGGATTTGCTAACTTTATCGTGATTTTCAGCGCATTATGCTCGTGGCAACAGGGGAATATTGATAGGGTGCGGCGCCATGACAGACATTCCTTTTGAGCCGACGCCCGAGCGCGCGGCACTGACTTCCACAAAGTTCTCAGACCCCGACGTCACTGCGAAGGGCGAACCGCGTGCGTCAGTAGCGCTCAACCACCTAGAGACGCTGTGGATCAACACAGGCACGTTGTGCAACATCGAATGCATCAACTGCTATATCGAATCCAGCCCGACGAATGACCGTCTGGCCTACTTTTCGGCGGAAGACGCCACGAAGCTGTTCGATGAAATCCACCTGTTGGGCCTCAATACACGGGAGATAGGGTTCACCGGCGGCGAACCGTTCATGAACCCGGACATCATCGCGATGCTGGATGACGCGCTGACGCGCGGCTTCGACGTCCTCGTGCTGACCAATGCAATGCAGCCCATGCTGAGGCCACGTCTCAAGACCGCGCTGCTCGACCTCAGGGAGCGGTTTGGTGATCGCCTTTCGCTCCGCGTCAGTCTCGACCACTATTCCGAAACCCTGCACAACACCGAGCGCGGCCCGGGCGCCTGGGCAATGGCGATCCGCGGCATGGACTGGCTTTCGGAAAACGGCTTCCGCATCGCCGTCGCCGGCCGCACCTGCTGGAACGAGACCGAAGACCAGTCTCGCACAGGCTATGCCCAGATGTTTGCCGAGCGCGGCTACAGGATCGATCCGAACCACCCAATGGAACTTGTACTGTTTCCGGAAATGGACGGCTCGCTCGAGGTTCCGGAAATCACAACGGCCTGCTGGGGCATTCTCGGAATCGACCCGGCCGGGATCATGTGCGCGACGAGCCGGATGGTCGTGAAACGCAACGGCGACAGCGAACCGACGGTCATGCCGTGTACACTTCTGCCCTACCAGGAGTCATTCCGGATGGGCAGTACGCTGCGGGAATCCTTATGCGCCGACAGCGGCAATTTCGAGAACGGCAAGGTGAAGCTGAACCATCCGCACTGCTCGAAATTCTGCGTACTAGGCGGCGGCTCCTGCTCGGCTCACGACTGACAGCACCGGTTGGCCGGTTTTCATTCAATCACGATCATAAGGGCGGAAGTGCTTCGACAGCTTCAGGCCCTGCCGCTGGTAGTGCGATCCGATCCCCGAGCCGTAAACCTCGCGGGGCGCCTCGGTCAGCGGCTCATAAACCAGACGCCCGATGATCTGAGAGTCTTCCAGGATGAAAGGCACCTCGTGGCTTCGCACCTCCAGCACGGCCCGGCTGCCTTCGCCACCGGATGCGCTGTGCCCGAAACCGGGATCGAAGAAGCCGGCATAGTGCACGCGGAACTCACCGACCAGAGGATTGAAGGGAACCATCTCGGCGGCATAGGCCGGCGGGACGTGGACAGCTTCCTTGGAGACAAGGATGTAAAACTGGTCCGGATCGAGCACGAGGCTGCCCCGGGCCTGTAGCGGCTCCCAGAAATCGAGCACGTCATATGACGCCTTTCGATCCACATCGATCAGCCCGGAATGGCGCTTCGCCCTGAAACCAACGAGCCCTTCGGTTGCGTCGCCCGCAAGATCGACCGATACGGCGATCCCGTCATCGATGTTCGGTTCGCCCGACGACACCAGCGTCATTTCGCCGTGGAGACCACGCAGGTCGGCATCGTCAATCCGCGCATTCCCGCGCCGGAACCTGATCTGCGACAGCCGCGACCCCGTTCGCACGAGAATGGAAAACGTCCGGGGACTGATTTCCGCATATAGCGGTCCGGAATACCCGCTCTCGACCTTGTCGAATTCCTGGGCGTGATCAACGATGACACGAGTGAAGACGTCGAGACGCCCGGTCGAACTCTTCGGATTGGCCGCAGCCGCGATGTCTGATGTCAGATCAAGCGTTTCGAGGAGCGGCACGATGTAGACGCAACCGGTCTCCAGGACCGCGCCGTTTCTCAGATCGATGCGGTGGAGCGCCAGATCCTCGAGCCGCTCTGCGACGGTGTGGCGCTGGCCAGGCAGGAAACTTGCCCGCACCCGGTATGCCACCTCTCCAAGCCTCAGGTCGAGGCTGGCCGGCTGGACCTGGTCCGCATCGACGGGACGAGCCAGCTGGATCCGCTGGCCCTCGATCAGCGCTTCGATGGCATGAGCGGGAAGAATACCCTCTCCAGGGGATTCCGCCGCTGCAATGTCGCTGGCTTCGTGCACTGGGCTATTTCCCCCTCAAGACCGGATAACGGTGCGGATTCCAGAATTAATGGTCTCTTAACCTATTGCACGGGTAGCGCCAAGTATGGCGTGTTGTGCACTGGCGGCGCAGTTCAGGTTTGCTGTAAACTCCCGCCGAAACCGGCAAGAGGGAAATACGCCGTTCAAGGGGATTCGCTTTCATGTACAGCAAGATGACCCGGTCGATCTCCATACAGGTTGAGCCACTCTATCTGGAGGATCAGTCGTCACCGGAAGACGACTATTTCGTCTGGGCCTATACGATCGCGATCGAGAACACCGGGTCGGAAGTCGTTCAACTCAAGACCCGCTACTGGAGAATCACCGACGCCAACGGACACGTCGAGGAGGTTCGGGGAGCTGGTGTGGTCGGCGAACAACCCGTACTCGAGCCGGGAGAGAGCTTCGAATACACAAGCGGAACACCGCTTGGAACGCCATCCGGCATCATGGATGGCTCCTATCAGATGGTCACCAATGACGGTGAGCTGTTCAATGTCGAAATTCCGGCATTTTCACTCGATTCACCCTACGCAAGGTACAGCGTTCATTGAACGCCGCGCCGACGGCCGGTAGCAGGACAGAACGATGATCGATATCCGGCCGATCGTCCTCGTGATCGGCATCCTGTTGAGCATGCTTGGCATCGCCATGGTGCTGCCGGCTCTGCTCGACCTTGCCGATGGCAACGAGGACTGGCGCGTATTTGCGCAGGCGTCTGTCCTGACCCTGTTCATCGGTATCGGCCTGGTCCTCTCGTCCTGGGGACGTACCGGCAACCTGACCGTCAAGCAGGCCTTCGTGCTCACCGTCGCATCGTGGATTGCGCTGACGGCGTTCGCAGCCCTGCCGTTCACGCTCAGTGAACTGCGTCTGTCCTATACCGACGCATTCTTCGAGGCGATGTCCGGACTGACGACGACCGGGGCCACCGTAATCACCGGCCTGGAGGGACTGCCTCCCGGAATCCTGCTGTGGCGCGCGCTGCTGCAATGGCTGGGCGGCATCGGCATCATCGTCATGGCCGTTGCCGTTCTGCCGATGCTGCAGATCGGCGGCATGCAGCTGTTCCGCATGGAATCCTCGGACAACTCGGAGAAGATCCTGCCGCGAGCAACCCAGATTGCCGGTTCGATCTCCCTTCTCTATCTCGTTTTCACGCTGGCCTGCGCCGTCGGCTACTACTTCGCCGGCATGAGCATTTTTGACGCCGCCAGCCACTCCATGACCACCATCGCCACTGGCGGATTTGCCAACTACGACGCCTCACTCGGCCATTTCGACAGCGCATCGATACACATGATATCGGTCGTCTTCATGATCCTGGGGAGCCTCCCGTTCGTGCTCTATCTGCAGGCGGTGCGCGGCAACTCGCAACTCCTGTTCCAGGATTCTCAGGTGCGTTTTTTCCTGCTCGTGCTCGCAGTCGCCATCGGCATCATGTGGACCTACCAGGTCACGGAAGAGCTGAATGCAGGGTCGACAGCCCTGCAGCACGCCATCTTCAACGTCGTCTCCATCACGACCGGAACAGGATACGCCACCACGAATTACGGCGCCTGGGGCGGGTTTGCAGCGCTGTTCTTCTTTTGCCTGATGTTCATCGGCGGATGCGCCGGCTCAACGTCCTGCGGCATCAAGATCTTCCGCTATCAGGTGATCCTCGAATCCGTGCGCGTCTATCTCAACCGCATCCTCTATCCGGAAGGTGTCTTTGGCGCGCGTTACAACGGCCGCCAGTTGCCGGAAAATGTCATAAGCGCCGTCCTTAGCTTCTTCTTCCTGTTCTTCCTGTGCTTCGGGATCATGGCGCTCGTGCTGAACCTGATGGGCCTGGACAATCTTACCGCGTTGTCCGCAGCCGCCAGCGCGATGGCCAATGTAGGCCCGGGCCTTGGCGAGATCGTCGGGCCGGCGGGCCACTACGGCCCCCTGCCGGACGCCGCCAAATGGCTGTTGTGCCTCGGCATGCTGCTCGGCCGCCTCGAACTCCTGACGGTTCTGGTGCTGTTCACACCTGCCTTCTGGCGCGCGTGAACGGGATCGTCAGGCGTCCGGCAGCACCCGCCGACCGTATTTCGCCCAGGCCCAGTAACGACGCAAACCGTTAGCAAGGTCCTGCTGAACGCCGAGTGCTGCCGGCACCAGGATCAGAACCAGCAATGTCGCAACCGCCAACCCGAACACGAGCGTGATGGCCATGGGGAGGAGGAACTGCGCCTGCAGGCTCTTCTCGAACATCAGCGGGAACAGGCCGCCAATCGTCGTCAGTGAGGTCAGAAGCACGGCACGCAGGCGATCCTGAGCGCCGCCCACGGCGGCTTCTTCAGCGGATTCGCCCTCTTCCATGCGCTCGGCGATCCGGCTCATGAGAATAATGGAATCGTTGACCAGGATGCCGGACAGACCGAGCAGGGCGAACATGCTCAGAATGGTGAGAGCGAACCCCATGACCATGTGGCCGACGATCGCTCCGACAATCCCGAACGGGATGATGAACATGACGACGAACGGCTTTGCATAACTGCCGAACACCCACGCCAGGATGATGTAGATCAGAATAAGCGCCAGTTGCAGGCCCTTGCCGAGATCGCGGAAGCTCTCCCGTTGCTCCTCGGCGCGCCCGCCGAACTTGTAGTCGATTCCGTATTTCGCAGCGAGCTCGGGTAGCGCCCTTTCATCCAGGCTGGAAAGGATCGCGGCGCTGTCGGCTTGAGCGGCATCGACATCAGCAGTAACCGAAGCCTTGTTCCGGCCCGCCTTGCGCCGGATGACCGAGAACCCGACCCGCTCGCGCAGGCTCGCCACTTCCGACAGCGGGACTTCCTCGCCTGTCGGACTGCGCAGATAGAGCCGTCTCAGGGCCTCGTAACCGCCGCGGCCATCATCCTCCTTGACCCTGATGGTGATTTCCTCGTCGCCGCGGGCGAACCGTCGCGCAATGGCACCTTCGAAGGCGTTGCGAACCTGACGCCCAATCGTCTCGGTCGTGAAACCGAGTGCCAGCCCCTTCGGCGTCGGTTCGAGGATGATTTCCTGCTTACCGTAAGGCAGATCATCATTGATCGCGCTTACGCCGGGGAAACCGGACAGCAGGTTTCGCACCTCGAGCGCGGCTTTCTTCAGTGTCTCGGGATCCGCATTGCTGAGTTCAATGTCGATGTCGCGCCCGGGCGGCCCCGCGCGCCGACCCGTGACCGTGATGCGTTCCAGACCCGGAATCTTCGGCAATGCGCTGCGCCAGGCGCGGGCAATATCCTTAGTCCTGACAGTGCGATCTTCGGCCGCCGTGAGCTCAACTTCCAGACGCGCCAGATTGTCGCCGGTCGAACTGCCCGACTTGCCTAACGAGGCATAGGTCGCAAGAACCAGTTTGTCGCCTGTCGCTGCACCGAGTTTCGTCTCCACGTCCCGCAGCGACTCTTCGATGCGTTGCATGGCCCGCTCCGTCTCGACCCTGGGCGTTCCGGCACCGAATACCGCGCTGGCAAATATCGTCTCCGGTTCCGGTGACGGGAAAAACTGGAACTTCGCCCTACCGCCCACCATCAGGCCAACCGAGAGAATGAGGATCCCGATGGCGGCAGCCACCGTCGTATATCGCCAGCGGAAGCAGATCTGTGCGAACCGTCGGAACTGGTGATCGCGGAAGTAAGCAAATCCGCTGTCGAACCATCGTCGGAACCGCCCGGCGTCATCGGAACTTGTATTCCCGACATGGCTGAGGTGGCCGGGCAGGATCAGGAAACACTCGATCAGGCTGGCGATAAGAACCGCCACGACAACAAGTGGGAGGGCAACGATGATGTCGCCGATCCGACCGGTCACGAGCAGCAGAGGGAGAAACGCGACCTGCGTCGTGAGCATTGCGGCGATGACGGGCGCCAGCATTCGCCCGGCCCCGCGCTCGGCTGCTTCGACCGGAGAGTCCCCGAGAGCACGCCTGGTCGCGGTGTGTTCACCGACCACAATGGCATCGTCGACGATAATCCCCAATGTCAGGATCAGCGCAAACAGCGAGACCATATTGATTGACTGGCCACTCGCCCACATGACTGCGAGCGTCGCCATCATGGCTACCGGGATTCCGAAAGCCACCCAGAACGCTATGCGCATATTGAGAAAGACGAACAGCACGAACAGCACAATGACAAGGCCGCCGAGACCATTCTTGACCAACAACGAGATACGCTGAATGACCCGGTTGGCGCGAACATCGTACTGCACAACCTGAAGCGTAGGCGGCAGGGCCGGTTTTAACTGTTGCAGGTACGTCTCGAGCTTGTCGGCGACTTCGAGGGTATCCGAGTTGACTGCCCGCTGAACATCGAGATTGATCGCGCGTTTGTCACCCCAGCGCCCCTCGTTGGCATCCTTGTCGAACCGCCGTTCCACGAGGGCAATGTCGCGCAACAGCACCTTTTCGCCGCTCGGCAGTGCCTTCACTTCCAGGCGCCGCAGCGTTTCGGGTGTCTCGACTTCGCCGATCGAGCGCACCTGCCGGTCGACGACACCTTCAACTGTTCCGGACGGCAGGTCCTGGCTTATCTCTCCGATACGGGCCGCGATATCGGCAACGGTCAGATCGAGCCGCCTGAGCTGTCCCTGGCCGACCGTAACCCAGAGTTCCTCGTCGCGGGCGCCGTTGAGCACCACGCGGTCTATTCCGGATTCGAGCAGTCCATCGCGGATCTGCTTGGCATACTCCTTGAGTGCAACCTCGCTGAACGGCCCGTAGACCACAACGCTCGCCACGGATTCGTAGAACGCTATGCGGTTCACGATCGGACGTTCGGAGTCTTCCGGCAAAGTCGTGACCCGTCCGACCGCGGATTCGACATCGGAAAGGGCCTTGTCCATGTTGGCGTCCGACTCGAATTCCATCGAGATCGTGCCGCTGCCTTCCCGGGCCGTCGACGTGACCTCGTCGATGCCGTCCAGAAAGCGCAGCTCAGGTTCCAGCGCCTCGAGGATGTTTGCGGTTACGTCTTCCGCGGATGCACCTGGCCAGGCGACAGAGACCGAAATTCTCGGAACCTCAAGGGTCGGGAAGAACTGGGTGTTCATGCGCGTCAGGGCAAAAATGCCCAGCAGCACCATGATCGCCGCAAGGAGATTCGCCGCGTTGGGGTGCCTGACGAACAGTCTGATCAGTCCGGCGGCGTGTTTCTTTTCCGCCATGCTCAGCGCACCTCGACGCGCAGGCCGTCACCGATCTCGGAGATTCGTGTCGTGACGACCCGTTCACCGGGTTTGAGGTCGCCGCGTACCAGCACGTCATCGCCGGAATATCCAACAAGCTCCACGATTCGCGACTTGAGACGTTCCTCTTCGATGACATAGACCGTATTGCCGGAATAAAGCGCCGTTTCGGGCAGCGTCACCACATCGCTGAATTCCTTGTCGTCGAGATAGACCTCGACAAAGGCGCCGACACGCAGCGGCACGCGCCCCTCGATCCGATCCACGCGGGCGAAAATATCAACGCCGCCCGATGCGGCGGCAATCTGCGCGGCGACACGTTCGACCGTCGCGGAATACTGGACCGCCTCACCGCCGACCCGCCAGATGACCTTCACCGCGCGCCCCTCAAGCCCGCCGCGGTCGGTCACCAGACGGCCGTACTGGGCATCAGGCAGATTGAATTTGACGTCGATGCGATTGGCGTCAATCAGGGTGGCGACCCTGTCGTTGGCGCCGATCAGACGACCGACCTCAGCCGCCTTGTCCCAGATATAGGCGTCGAACGGCGCCACGAGGCGGGCATCGAGCAGATTGCGCTCCGCCCTGCTGACGCTTGCTCTGAGACGCTCGATCTGGGCGCGCTGCTGTGCTGCCTTGGCATTCTCGATGGCGATACTGCTGATGCGCTGCTTGACGGCCTGGTCCCTCTGGCTGACGAGAACCTGGCGGTCGTCGACGGCCTTCTGCGACAGCAATCCCTGTTTCACCAAGGGCCGTGCGCGTTCCAGATCGACCTGCGCCAGTTCCAGTTGCCGCCGGGCTTCCGCGAGTTGGTCCTGCTCAAGCGCGATCCGGGCTTCTGACTCAGCGAGCCGCGCTTCGGCCTCAGACAGATTGGCATTGGCTTCCGAGAGAGCCGTCTGAAATTCGAACGGATCGATCTGCAACAGCAGGTCTTCCTTCTTGACAACACCGCCCTCGAGGAAGGTGCCACCGGTCTCCAGGACTTCACCTGCAACCAGCGCCCGCAATTCGACACGGCGTCCGGGTTGGGCTTCGCCGAAGAGCTTTATCCGCGGCTTATGGCTCGACACGGTGACCGGCATGGCGGCAACCGTAAAGACCTGCTCGCGCACCGGACGTTTCGCAACCTCCGGCTTGGTCGACTTGAGATACAGGAAACCGGCTATTGCAGCCATGAGAACCAGGGCGGGAAGCACCACCAGAAAAAAGACACGCACCCTGCTCGCGCGCGGCTGTTGCAGGACGTCAGAGGCGCGTTCTTCCGGGTTGATGGCTCTCATATTCACCTAACTCGCAATCGGATCGACGATCCCGCAGCGTGGTCGCGGCAGCGATTCTCCGGCGCGGTATTCGCAAACAGATCTAACTCCAACAGTCGCACAGGCAACATGAACGGGAGATTATAGGCCATAGATGGCCAAAACCCGCCGGATACCGACAAACAGAATGAACACGGCCGCTCGGGAGACTCTTACGTTGCTTCCGCCGCACCGGTTTGCTCGCCAACGGCATAGACGGTATTTCGCGACACATTTGCATTCCTCCGTTCCAACAGAGACTTGATCACAGAGTTTGCACTTGAAATTTCTTTGCAAAAGAATATACTTTGCAATACAAAGTTTCGCAGAGACACACATGAACGACATTGATCGAGCTCTCGCCGATATAGCCGATATCCGCAGCCAAATCGCCACCGGGACGATGTTTCAGGGCTTCGGACCTGCGGTTATCGCGACGACCGGCGTTCTCGCCCTTACCATGGCGACGGCACAGACTGTCTGGCCGGAACAGCTTGTCGCGGACCCCCTGATTTATCTGGCAGGATGGATAGGAGTCGCCATCGTCTCCGCGTTTTTGATCGGCGCAGAAATGCTTGCCCGTTCGCGGCGATTTCATGCGGGGCTCGCAGATGCGATGATCGTGAATGCGATCGAGCAGTTTCTTCCCGCCATTTTTGCCGGCGCGGCAATCGGCTACGCTCTTTTCTCATTTGCTCCGCAAGCCGCCTGGACTTTGCCGGGCATCTGGCAGGTCCTTGTCGCACTTGGTATCTTTGCATCGGCCAGATCGCTTCCGCGATCCGTTGCACTGGTCGGCGCGTGGTACTTCCTGGCGGGTGTGTGCGTGCTTATCGTGGCCAGTTCCACACAATCTCTGTCCCCGTGGATCATGGGAATACCGTTCGGCGTGGGCCAGCTGCTGATGGCCGCCGTGCTTCGTGCTGCCGGAGGAGCACATCATGCCCAACACTGATACAAAGGCACCGTTTTCGTACGACGGTCTCGACCGGGTCATACACGAAAAAGCACGCCTTGGAATTCTGGCATCCCTCTCCTCCCATCCCGGCGGCCTTGATTTTGCCGCGCTCAAACAACTCTGCGGATTGACCGACGGCAATCTCAGCCGGCACTTGAAGGTCCTGCACGAGGCCGGCTTCGTCACGCTGGAGAAGGGCTATAAGGGCAATCGACCACATACGGAATGCCGGATAACCGAACAAGGACGCAACCGGTTCGTGGAATACCTGTCCGTCCTGGAACAAGTCGTTCGCGATTCTTCGAATGTAACTGACGCCGATCAGCCTGAGGCGCCGTCTCTACGTCCTGATCCGGTTTAATTTTTTTGGAAGGAAGCTTTGTAATGCAAAGTTGTTTGCGTCGAAGACTACATGTTGCCATTATTATGGATGGTAATGGCCGATGGGCTACGGCAAGAGGCCTGTCCCGCAAGTTCGGCCATCGCGCTGGTGTTGAATCGCTTCGCACGACGGTTGACGAGGCGCTACATCATGACATCGGCTGCCTGACAGTGTTTGCCTTTTCTGCAGACAACTGGCTCAGGCCTGAAAGCGAAGTGAATTTCCTCTTCCGGCTCCTGCGGCAGTTCCTGGATCGCGATTCCGAAGCGATTCGCGAAAAGCGAATTCGCCTCCACGTTATCGGTCGTCGCGACCGACTGCCGCCTGACCTCGTTTCACGCATCGAACGCGCCGAAGAAATCACCAGTGGCGGCAACGCCCTGAATCTGAGGATTGCGCTCGACTATTCCTCAAGACAGGAGATCATCCGTGCAGCGCACCTTGCTGCCCGCCAAGGTCAGATCACCCCGGAAACATTGTCCAATCTCCTCGGCAATGGTCGGGATCTTGGCGATGTCGATCTTCTGATCAGAACCGGCAGAGAAAAGCGGCTGTCGGACTTTCTGCTCTGGGAAAGCGCTTACTCGGAGTTGTGTTTCGTTGATACGCTTTGGCCGGATTTCCAGGCCAGTGATCTCAGAACCGCACTTGAAGACTATCGCGGTCGAGAGCGGCGATTCGGTGGGCTGCCAGCCCCACAATTGGCCGTGTCCGGCACGACATCCTGAAAACCGAGGCGTCAGCGGACGTCATAACCATTGGAGGCGTGCTCCTTGCCGACGGCAATATCTGCATTTCCCGAACGAACATCCATATGGGGGCCCGCCACCAGAACGAGGCTGGCGCGTACGGCGTTCTCCTACATCACCGTGTGCATGATAGCGGCCGGTGCGAATCTTCTGCATCCGACACCCGGGCTCTCGTCACTCACGTTGGGGCTCATTGTTCCTGGGGGCGGGTGGTTGCTCTGGTCGGGCACTGAGGGGGTCGGCGCCGCGCTGGCGATCGGCGGATTCGTCGCAACGGCTCTCGCGTTCCTCATTGCCATCGTGATCTGGTTCGCGACCGGTAACGTAATCCTGCCCCTTGTACTTTGGTTCGGATCCGCGCTCGGTATCGCCTACGGCGGCGAGGCCGGCTGGCTCGGCAGATTGGGGAATGAATCGAATTCGACAACTGTCATCATCCTGGGAAGCATGCTCGCGCTGGCAGTTTTTTGCTCTGCCGCAGTTATCTACCTTAGACAACGCGGACTTCGGCGCAGATCGCACTTGAATAAAGTGCTTCAATCCGCCGATCGGACATCCGACGTCCAAGTGACGCCCAGGGATACCGGTACTGTCGAACTCAAGCCCTCCGAATTGCGCCTGCTCAGGCTCCTCCTTGACCGGTCACTGCAGTCAACTGAGCGCTTCGAAGGATTCGAATGGCGTGACCAGTTCCAGACCGCTGCCGTCCGCTATCAACTCTGCTTCATGTCCTATGGCCTCTCTGTCATTCAACGGAATTTCGCCCCGGCCTTTCACGGCTATCTGACGCTTGCGCAGGAGAATCTTGCGAGAAAGCAACTTGATCACCGGATCTGGGGATACTGGCGTCTTGAAAACCTCTGGGGCAATTTCAGAATGGATGCGGATCCGATCCCGCACGACAACATCATGCTCTCCGGGTTCCTGGCGGCTCAGATTGCGGGTTTCAGGAACGCATCGGGCCGCAAGACGTTCGATACGCCGGGCAGTCTCGTGTTCGAACACCCGAAAGGTCGGCAATTCCCCTATTCCTACCCCGAAATCATCCATGCGCTCGTCTGTGGCTACAGGCAGGCCCCATTCGGTCTTCTTGCCTGCGAACCCAACTGGATCTTCCCGTTGTGCAACTTCATTACGGCCTCGGCGGTCCAGGCATTCGATGCGGTCAATTCATCCAATCACTGGGAGGAGATCGCGCCAGTATTCCGGGAATCGCTGGAAAACGAATTCATCGATGCAGGTGGAAGGCTGGTTCCCTGCCGGTCATCCTATACCGGCGTCGCACTTCCGCCGATTGGCGGTGCGATTATGCAGACACTGCCGTGCCTATTCCTCAATGCCATACTGAAGGATGTAGCTCACCGACAATGGTCCGCGTTTCGAAACGACACCGTCAACCGCGACATAACTCGGATGGTCTGGCCAATCGATGTCGGCAATTACCAATTCTCGAGAGCGTCAGGATATGTGGCAACAGCTGCGGCCGCGGCAGAACTGGGCGACGGGGAAACCGCTGAACTGCTCCTGAGCCATCTCGATGACGAATGCCCGGCAATCGTCCGCGATGGTGTCGCCCACCGTCCGGCGGCTTCGTTGTGGACACATGCCGTCGAACTGATGGCCCGATGCGGTGGAACCGATACGTATCGGAGATTAATCACGGAACCTGTCGAGACCGGCAGGGAGAGGCCTTTCATAAAGGATGCCCAGTATCCGGAGGTCCTTGTTGCTGCCGCTCACAATTCGGCGCAAAGCTTGTCAGCCATCCTGTATCCCGGTGCCGGATCCGGCTTCAAGGCCCTGACAATCGGCGGCCTTGCGCCCGATTGCTGCTACACGATCAAGACTGCCGGCCAGAACACCTTCAACGCCGATAAAAATGGGGAAGCCAGGATCAATCTGCCAATCCACGGTCGAACCGAAGTGCTCATCACCAGGTCATCGTGAGCGCGAAGATGCTGTGCTGCGCCATACTCGTGCTGTTGTTCGCCGTCGCCGGCCAATTTGTGCGTCGTCATTTTCGGCGCAAGCCCGCAGCTCCTTCAGCCCTTGAATGGCGCCCCCATGCCGATCCGTCCGAAGCTATCCGGGCGCACTCAGACCCGCCACGGTTCTCGCTGAATTCCCGCGTCAGAAGCTTCACCTTCGCGGTAGACGGGCTTCGCTTCATGATCTTCGCCGAACACAATGCCAGGATTCATCTGGTGGCCACAGCCGTTGTCATCACCGCCGGCATCATGGCGGGCCTCGAAATGTCCGAGTGGCGCTGGATTGTGCTGGCCATCGTGCTCGTATGGTTTGGGGAGGCATTGAATACGGCAATCGAATACCTCTGCGACGTGGTCTCTCCCGGCAGCAACGAACTGGTCCGACGCGCGAAGGACATCTCGGCCGGCGCCGTGCTCGTAACCGCCGTCGGCGCCGCTCTTATCGGCATGTGCGTTTTTCTGCCCCACCTGGCACCGGACATATTCGATTTGGGTAAAGTAGCGTTCACTTGCAGATCCGCCGCAAATCCGTAATCCGGCTTTCCGCAATTGACCCCAAGAGGTCCGAATGTAGTATGCGCCGATCGAATTCAGTGGACGCAAAATACATGCCCGGAAAAACATATACACCGCGCGAGATGCTGGAAGCGCTCGTGGCCTTCGACACGACCAGCCACTTGTCCAACCTTCCGCTCATCGACTTCGTGAAGGACTATCTGGACGGACACGGGGTGACGTCCATCACCGTCATGAACGATGACGGAACGAAGGCCAACCTTTATGCGACGATCGGACCTGACGACATCGGCGGGGTCGTTCTGTCGGGACACACCGACGTCGTTCCGGTGGTCGGGCAGGACTGGTCCACCGATCCCTTCAGCCTGACTGAGCGTGACGGGCTGCTTTACGGACGCGGGACCTGCGACATGAAGGGGTTTGTCGCGACCGCACTTGCGATGGTCCCGGAGTTCCTTGCGCAGCCGCTGTCGACGCCGGTTCACTTCGCGCTTTCCTATGATGAGGAAGTCGGCTGCCTCGGCGTCCGCGACCTGGTGGCACATATCGTCGGAGAACTGCCCAGACCGCGCATGACCATCGTCGGAGAGCCAACCAGCATGCGCGTCGTCAACGCTCACAAGAGCGGATACTCCTTCATCACCGAGATCACGGGCCACGAAGTGCACTCAAGCGCCACCCAGGACGGCGTCAATGCGATCACGATCGGCGCTGAAATCATCGCCGAGATCGAGCGTATCGCGGAGGAGATGCGCGAGCGTGGCGATCCGTCAGGCCGCTTCACCCCGCCTTACACGACCGTGCATGTCGGCACGATCGAGGGCGGCACGGCCCTCAATATCGTGCCCAAGACCTGCCGCATCCACTGGGAATTCAGAGGCCTGCCGGGCATCGACATCAATGAGATCCCGGACCGCGTCGACCGGTTTGCCCGAGAGGAACTGCTGCCGAAGATGCGCGCCGTCGCACCTGAAACCGATATCGTCACGACCATGTTCAACGACATCGCCGCATTCGCGGGCGTGGAAGGCTCGCCTGCCGAATCCCTCGTGCTGGCGCTGGCACGACAGAACGAAACCATCACGGTCGCCTACGGCACCGAGGCGGGGTACTTCGAGGATGCGGACATGCCGACTGTCATATGCGGCCCGGGCGATATCGCGCAGGCGCACAAGCCGGACGAGTTCGTGTCGATTGCGCAACTGGACGAATGCACGGCATTCATGCACCGCCTGATCGACCACCTGCACTGATCGTCAAATCGACCGGCTAAGCTTCGCGGAACTGGTCGGGATCGAACGCGTAATCGAGATTGCAGAATTCGCAGGTCACGACAATCTGGCCGTCCTTGACCATGTAGTCGCGATCGTCCTGGGAGAACTGCTTCAGCATCGTCTCGATGCGTTCGCGCGAACAGCGGCATTCCCGGCTGATCGCCTGGCTTTGAAACACGCGGACTCCATCCTCGTGATACAGGCGATAGAGCAGACGTTCGGCCGCGAGATCCGCATCGAGCAGTTCGTGATCCTCGACCGTGTTCATGAGAATCCGTGCACGGGTCCACCGGTCATCCTCTGTCGTGTCCTCCGGCAGTTCAATCCCTTCCGGCACGTCTCCGGCCGGGAAGTCCGGCATTCTCGCTCCGCCATCCTTCGGCAGATGCTGAACGATCAGCCCGCCCACACGCCAGCCCGACCGCTCGCCACCGTCGCCCTGATTGAAAACAGGTGCCACAGCCAAGCGCACCGCAGTCGGGATCTGCTCCGACTGCCGGAAATAGACATGCGCCGCCTCGCTCAGAGAACCGCCGTCCAACGCGACGATGCCCTGATACCGGTCCACGGCGGCGCCCTGATCGACCGTCATTGCGAGATGACCCTTGCCAAGTAAAAGACCGGCGCCAGGCATCAGGTCCCGTTCCAGTTCCTCCACCTTCTCGGGATCGTAATGCGCATAGGCGCGCATGCCGCCGGATGTCTGGAAGTCGACGACCATCATGTCCACCGGACCGTCGCTCTTCGTCTGCAGCGTGAACCTGCCCTCGAACTTCAGGGCAACGCCCAGCATGGCGGTCAGCGCCAGCGCCTCGCCCAGCAGTCTGGCGACGGATTCCGGATAATCATGACGGGACAGGATATCGGTCGCGACATCGCCCAGCCTGACGATGCGCCCGCGCACGCCGAGCGCCTCGATCTGAAACGGCAGAACCCGATCGTCCTCCGGCGCCACCAGATCGCCCATAGGCGTTTCTATTCCTGATTGTGTCACCAAATGCCTCTTCAATCCGGCAACGGCCAAGTCACACCGTTTCCGCTCTCAAAATCAATCATGCCTGCCGAATGGCACCTGAAATGCCCCGGAGAGCCCTGCCAGCAGCAATGCGAATAGCGTCAGTTCAGATGGCGCCGGTCATGAGCCGAGACACCAGGCCAGCACCCCCTTCTGGGCGTGCAATCTGTTTTCCGCCTCGTCGAAGACGACCGACTGCGGGCCGTCGATCACTTCCGCGGTGACCTCCTCTTCGCGATGAGCAGGAAGACAGTGCATAAATATTGCGCCATCGGCGGCTTTGTCCATAAGCGCCTGGTTGACCTGATACGGCTTCAGCAGATTGTGCCGCGTACCGGCGTTTTCGTCGCTCATGGACACCCACGTATCGGCGATCACGCAATCGGCCTCGGCCACCGCTTCCTCGGGTTCACGCGTGACCCTGACATCGGCGTTCTCGCGATGGGCCCAATCGACAACTGCCGCCTCGAGATCGAGCTCCTCCGGACAGGCCACCCGGAGTTCGAAGCCGAACCGCCCCGTTGCATGAACCCATGAATTGGCGACATTGTTGGCATCGCCGACCCACGCAACCACGCGGCCCTCGATGGGTCCCTTGTGCTCCTCGAACGTCATGATGTCCGCCATGATCTGACACGGATGGGAGCGGTCGGTAAGGCCATTGATCACCGGCACCGTCGCGTGCTCCGCAAGTTCCATAAGATTCTCGTGCGTCGCCGCACGGATCATGATCGCGTCGACGTAACGGGACAGAACCCGGGCCGTGTCGGCAACAGTTTCGCCCCGGCCGAGTTGCATATCCGAACCGCTCAGGAGGATCGTCTCGCCTCCCATCTGCCGCATCGCGACGTCAAATGACACGCGGGTACGCGTGGACGGACGTTCGAAGATCATGGCGAGCAGCTTGCCGTCCAGCGGGCGGCCGTCATCGACCTCGCCACGGTCGCGATCGACACGTGCGCTCTTCATGTCCGAAGCCGAATCCAGGACCGAACGCAGCGAAGCCGCATCCAGTTCCGAAATATCTAGAAAATGCTTCGGTCCGGTGCCGGTCACGATACGGGCTCCGTCGCCTTTTCCTGCGCGGCCTCCAGCGCTCTGCACGCGGCTTCGATCTTCTCCACCGCAGCATCGATTTCTTCAGCGCCCGAGATCAGGGGCGGCAGAATACGGACAACATTGTCGCCGGCTCCGACGGCAAGCATCTTCTGCTTCATGAGCGCCGCCGCCAATTCCGTATTGGCGACTTTCGCTTTCAGGCCAAGCATCAGTCCGACACCGCGGACGTCCTCGATGATGTCACTGTGCTCGTCCGCGATCATCGCAAGCTTCTGCGACAGACGTATGCCGGTTTCGCGCACGCGATCGACAAACCCGTCATCAAGGATGACGTCCAGCACCGCATTGCCAACCGCCATGGCCAGCGGATTTCCTCCGAACGTAGTGCCGTGTGTGCCTGCCGTCATGCCGCTCGCGGCCTCTTCGGTGGCAAGGCAGGCACCAAGCGGAAAACCGCCGCCGATGGCCTTGGCCACCGCCATGATGTCCGGCGTGATACCTGCCCACTCGTGAGCAAACAGCTTCCCGGTCCGGCCCATACCGCACTGGATTTCATCAAGCACCACCAGCAGGCCGTGCTCGTCGCACACTTCCCGCAAGGCGCGCAGGAACTCGTTGCCGGCAACGTTGATGCCGCCCTCGCCCTGGATCGGCTCGATCAGCACGCCCGCGGTGTTCTCGTCAATCGCCGCCTTGACGGCTTCGATGTCGCCCAGCGGAACCTGGACGAAGCCGGGTGTGCGGGGGCCAAATCCTTCGAGGTATTTCTCCTGACCGCCGGCGGCGATCCCGGCCAGCGAGCGGCCATGGAAAGCGCCTTCAAACGTGATCAACACGTACCGGTCGGGATTACCTTTCGCTGCGTGATACTTGCGCGCCATCTTGATGGAGCACTCGATCGCCTCAACGCCGGAATTGGTGAAGAACACGGTATCCGCGAAGGTTGCCTCCACGAGACGTTCCGCCAGTCGTTCCTGACCCGGAATCTGATAGAGATTCGAGGTGTGCCACAGGCGCCCGGCCTGTTCCGTCAATGCTTCCACGAGATGCGGGTGCGCATGGCCAAGCGCATTGACCGCAATGCCGGAACCGAAGTCGAGATATCGCTCGCCGGTGGTCGCGATCAGGTAGGCACCCTCGCCCTTTTCAAAGGCGACATCATTGCGCGCGTAGGTAGGCAATACCGGCGTGATCATTGTCCAACTCCATGACTGTATCGGACCATGCGTCCAAGCAAAAAAGCCGCCGGGCGGATCGGCGGCACGAACTGTCCTGATAATGCGAAGATATAAGGAAAAAGAGGCGGAAGTGTCAATTTCAAGAGATGGAAATTGTCGGCGCAAGATCGCTTTCGGCCTCATGATAGGGAGCGTCGGCGCCGGCGGGCGACGCGCAACCCATCCCATGCATCGGAAACCTGACCCGATAAGCCTTGCTGATGTTGCACCCGGCGGCCAGAATTACTGCGGGTAGACAGGAAACTGTCGGGGCGGCACAAAAATCAATAGGGAGGTCCGGGGATGAAGTCCTTGAAATATATACCAATTCTGGCGGCTTTGGGAATGATGGGCGTCTCGCCTGCGACCCTGGCGGACACCACCGACGTGACGTGGCAGACGAAGGTGGTGCTTGAAAAGAAGGGCGCACATTGCGTGGACGACCCCAACTGTTTCAACCGCTACCACCCCGCCATCCCGCCCGCCACAAAGGCAAAGCCGGGCGACATGATCGTATTCCACACGCGTGATGCCCTGGATTCGGACCTGAATCTGGGATCAAACGCCGACGACCTGGCGGCGCTCGACCTCAATCTGGTTCACCCGATGACCGGACCGGTCTTCATAGAAGGTGCCAAGCGCGGTGATGTTCTTGCAGTGACTGTTGTCGACATCGCGCCGGACGAATACGGGTACACGGTCATTGTGCCGGGGTTCGGCTTCCTGCGCGACGTCTACACGAAACCCTACCTCGTGAACTGGAAGCTATCCCGGACCCATGCGGTCTCGGACCAGATGCCGGGCGTCAAGGTGCCCTACGAGGCCTTCATGGGATCTGTCGGCGTGATGCCCGGCGAAGCCGAGACGGACGCCTGGCTGGCACGCGAGGCGGCTCTTGGTGCCGCCAAGGGTGTCGCCCTGCCACCCCAACCTATGGGCGCTTTGCCTTCAGCCGTCTGCGGCCCCGAGGGGTCGCACAAGGACAAGTGCCTGCGCACCATTCCGCCGCGCGAGAACGGCGGCAATATGGACGTTCAGCAGATGCAGGTGGGAACAACGATCCTGCTGCCCTGCTTCATCGATGGATGCGGCCTCTTTGTCGGCGACGTGCATTACGCACAGGGCGACGGAGAGGTTTCCGGCACAGCGATTGAAACCGGCGCGGTCGTCACGCTGACCACGGAGATCCGGAAAGGCCAGGGCGCGGCGATCAAGGCACCGGAAGTCGAAGGCGGTTCGCAGATCAAGGACATGGAGCCGTCGAAGTTCTATCAGACGGTCGGGTTGCCGATTAAGGAAGCAGGCGAGGTCCCGCCACCGATGCAGTATCTCGAGAGCGAGAAGATCAAGAACCTCGAGAACCTCTCGGAAGACCTGACCCTCGCGGCACGCGACGCACTCAAGAAGATGATCGCCTACATTCAGCGCGAACACGGTCTCAGCGCCGAGCAGGCCTACATCCTTGCAAGTGTCGCCGTTGACCTGAGAGTGGGCCAGGTGGTCGACGTACCGAACTATGTGGTCACCGCCGTGCTGAACCTGGACGTGTTCGACAAGTGAACCGTCGTCAGGTGATCGGACTGGCGCTGTCCTGCCTGGGCTGGTCCGCGGCACAAGCACATACGCCTTACGGGCAGTGGGTCGTCTATCGGAAGAAACACCTTCTGATCGGCGCCCACCGCCGTGATCCGGCAACCTACGACCTGGCCAAGAAGCTGACCGGCATCCTTGCCGAACACCTGCCGAAGGCGCGGAGCCGGGTCGCCCGGGCACCGGACGCACGGCGCCTCGCCAGTCTGCTCGGGACTGACCAGCTCGACGTTGCCGTTCTCGGCCAAGCGGACGCCGAAGACATGCGCGCGGGCTCCGGCCAATTCAGACCTTATGGTGCTATCGGGATCACGCAGCTGGCCGTCCTGGGCGACCATGTGCTCGTTGCCCACGAACGGTTCCCGGCACGGCACGCCTGGCTTGTTGCTGCGGCTCTTCACGCCGGTTCCGTGCTGAAGGACGGGCAGAGTTCGACGGCTGAAATCATCGATGTGCATCCCGGCAGCGCTCTGTTCCTGAGCGGAAAATCCGAGCCGAAAGGCAACTGACCGGTCGTCGCACCCACGTGCATTCATCGTTTTCTAACGCATGCAGCTTGGCTAGCATTTCGCGTACGACTGCGACAGATACGGATCGGAGCTACCCATGTCAGACAAGAAGACCCAGTCCGGACTCCTGAAGGCTGCCAGCACGCTCAAACCGGGCGACCGTTCCGAGGAAATCTACGACGAATGGTCCGAGAGCTACGACAAGGATCTCCAGGATGAATGGGGCTACATCGCGCCGCGTATTGCCGTCGATGCGCTCGACAGCCTCCTAGACCGGTCATCGGTCGAGATCGCAGATCTTGGCTGCGGCACCGGCCTTGTCGGTGCGGAGCTGCAGTCCCGTGGATATCAGGCCGTCGATGGCTTCGATATTTCAGACGGCATGCTCGAGCAGGCTCGTGCGAAGAACATTTACCGGACCTTGACCAGAGCCGATCTCACGGGGCGCATACCTGCCGGCGATAATATGTATGACGCCGCGCTCTGCATTGGCGCGATGGGCGCCGGTCACCTCGACGCCCGGCACGTGCCCGAGCAGATCCGGATCCTCAGAACGGGCGGATGGCTCATCATATATACTCCCCGGATGGCATATACATGAACGGCGCCTATTACGACGATCAGCACTTCGAGCAACGGTTTCGGGAGCATGAATCCGATGGTGTCTGGTCAATCGAAAGCATCACCGGATCAAATTACATGGAAGCGCTCGACCGGCCTGGGAAGCTGATCACGGCACGAAAACCCTAGGACGTCGCGAGACGTCCCTGGTCCGGGTCGAGAACATCAGCCGCCAGATTGCCTGGCTTGCTGTTGACGCGCCTGTTAACCCCGGCCGGCTCAGTGTGGCGTCGATGTGACGGTCAGCCGAAATTGAGCGCCTGCGGCTATTTTGCCCTTAAAACCCGCACTTCAGCGCCCTATCTTGCCCTCACAGAAAGAGCGTGCGCTTCGGTTTGCTCATGTTCCGGCAATCAAGATACCTGTGGATTCCGGGAAAAAGATTGCCTTCGAAAGCCAAATCCTGTTGCACCGGAGTCTGCGCATATTGTAGGTTACCTTTCGTTAACCACGACATATAGCGTATCTCGGACTTCAAAAGATTGATTCAGCCGACGGTGGCGACATCGGCGAGAGGGGCGGATTCCGAGTCGGTCGTGGACCATTTCGGATGCGGAATTTCAGGGGGAATGCATGTCCTGGACCGATGAACGTGTTGAATTGTTGAAAAAGCTCTGGACCGAAGGTCTCAGCGCCAGCCAGATCGCCAACCGGATGGGTGGCGTGACGCGTAATGCCGTTATCGGCAAGGTGCACCGGCTCGGCCTGTCCGGTCGTGCGACCCCGTCGCGGGCTTCCCGGCCGAGGCCGCGCAAGCCCCGCGCACCTTCGCACCCTTCGGCAGCCATGTTCCGAACGGCGGGCGCTACAGCGCTCAAGCCGGACGTGAATGCTGAGCCGGAAGCCTTGCCTGAGCCGGAACCGGCATCTTTGCATGAGATCGAGATCCCGCCGGGCGAACGGCGGACGATCCTTACGCTGACGGAACATACGTGCAAGTGGCCGATCGGCGACCCGGGCACAGAGGATTTTCATTTCTGCGGGCGCAAGTCCGCCAATGGACTGCCCTACTGCCCGTACCATGCATCGGTCGCATACCAACCGGTGCAGGATCGGCGGCGACAGAAACGGGCCGCGCGCGGCTGAGGATTTTTCCTGGGGGGCACTGATCCCCGGGAGCCGTCCATTCCGCTCCCCCGACCAAACCGCCCGCGATCTTTCCTGACGGACGGTTATGCCGGGGGAGCGGAATGGCGCATCGGTAGCCGGGCCCTAACGCCCGGACGAACCTTCCAAAACATGAATTGAAGATCAGGACGCTTGGGCGTCAAACCGCTCGTCGAATGCGTAGCCGGTTCCCCTTACCGTCCGTATCGGATCCTTCGCCCGGCCTCTGTTGAGGCTCTTCCGCAATCGTCCGACATGTACATCAACGGTTCTGTCATCGACGTAGATGTCATGCCCCCAGACCGCGTTCAGAAGCTGGTCACGGGTGAAGACGCGGCCCGGATGACACATCAGATGCTCCAGCAGGCGAAATTCCGTCGGGCTCAGGTTGAGATCGCGGCCGTTGCGCATAACCCGCTTGCTCGAACGGTCGAGCGTGATGTCGCCGGATTCGAGCCTGTCCGCGACCGCGTCAGGATTGGCCCGCCGCAGGATCGAGCGCAGTCGAGCGATCAGTTCGGGAACCGAAAACGGTTTCACCACATAATCGTCCGCGCCGGTGCTCAGACCGCGAATCCGCTCCGATTCCTCGCCTCGCGCCGTGAGCATCACGATCGGGATCTCACGCGTTTCCGTCTTTGACCGGACACGGCGGCAGACTTCGATGCCGGACAGCCCCGGCAGCATCCAGTCGAGGAGAATCAGATCCGGACGGCGCTCCGCGATCAGCGTTTCAACCTCGTCGCCGTCTGCGGTCGCGGCGACATCGAAGCCCTCCGCTTCAAGATTGTACCGCAGGAGAACCCGGAGAGGCTCTTCGTCTTCAACAATCAGTATCGATGCAGTCATGGTTTCTTTTGCTGGAATCAGGTGTTCAGTCGGTTCCATTCACGCCGACCGGCGTAATGCTGGTGACGTCACTCTTCGGGCGCTCGTCTTCGATCAACTCGCCTTCAACAAGATAGTGAACATTTTCGGCAATGTTCGTTGCGTGATCTCCGATGCGCTCGATATTCTTGGCGCCGAACAGCAGATGCGTGCAGATCCCAATATAGCGCGGATCTTCCATCATGTAGGTCAGGAGTTCCCGGAATAGCGAATTGTAGAGCTCGTCGATTTCTTCGTCCGCCGCCCAGACTTCGAGCGCCTTCTTGTTGTCGCGCTGGGAATAGGCGTCGAGAACATTCTTGAGCTGGGTCAGCGCCCGGTTGCCCATGCGGCCGAGGCTGCGGATGATCCGCGTCGGCTCGTGGTCATCGATTGCAAGGCTGCGCTTGGCGATGTTCTTGGCGAGATCGCCGATGCGTTCCAGATCCGAGGAGATCCGGATGGCGACGATGATCTCCCGCAGGTCGAGCGCCATCGGCTGGCGCTTGGCGATCATCAGGATCGCCTGCTCCTCGATCTCGCGCTCCAGAGCGTCAATTTGCTCATCTTCCTCGATGACGCGCTGTGCCAGATCCTTGTCGCGTTTCTCCAAAGCATCGATCGCTCTGGAAAGACTGTGCTCCGTAAGGCCACCCATCTGGGCGATCTTGGTGCCGAGTCCGACGAGTTCGTCTTCAAAGGAAGTGACTATGTGTTCGGTCATTCCCAAACCTCCTCAGGCGGGTCGCTTCAGCTCAATGCCGCTTTGATTATCCGAAACGCCCAGTGATGTAGTCCTGCGTCCGGGTGTCGGACGGATTGGTGAACATCTGGTCCGTGTCGCCCTCTTCGACGAGCACGCCCAGGTGAAAGAAAGCGGTTTTCTGCGACACGCGCGCAGCCTGTTGCATCGAGTGCGTCACGATAACGATCGTATATTTCTCACGCAGTTCGTCGATCAGTTCCTCGATGCGCGCCGTGGCGATCGGATCGAGGGCCGAACAGGGCTCGTCCATGAGGATGACTTCCGGGTTGACCGCAATCGCCCGCGCAATACACAGACGCTGCTGCTGGCCGCCCGACAATCCCGTTCCCGGCTCCTTCATCCGGTCCTTCACCTCTTCAAAGAGCCCGGCCCGCTTGAGGCTCGTCACCACGATTTCCTCGAGTGTGTCCTTGTCGGAGGCCGTGCCGTGAATCCTGGGACCGTAGGCAATGTTATCGAATATCGATTTCGGGAACGGGTTCGGTTTCTGGAACACCATGCCCACCCGCGCCCGAAGTTCCACCACGTCGATGCTCGGATCGTAGACATCGAAACCTTCGAGCGTAATCTTGCCGGTCACCCGGCAGATGTCGATCACGTCGTTCATCCGGTTCAAGCATCTCAGGAACGTGGATTTGCCGCAACCGGACGGCCCGATCAGTGCGGTGACCTGGTTCTCCGGGATCTGCAAATCGACGTCGAAAAGCGCCTGCTTCTCTCCGTAGAACACATTGACCTTGTCCCCGATCATCTTGATCGCGGGAGGCGCTGCTTCCGATACGGGCTCGGCTACGTCGACCGGCGCTGCTGCTTCATTCATTAGACCTACTCTCGCTGATCTACCATTTGCGTTCGAACCGCTTGCGCAGAAGCACCGCGAGTCCGTTCATGAAAACAAGGAACCCGAGCAATACAAGCGTGGCTGCGCTGGTCTTGGCCAGGAAGGCCCGCTCCGGACTGTCGGCCCAAATGTAAATCTGCACCGGAAGCACAGTCGAGGGGTCCGTGAACCCGCCCGGGATATCGACGATGAAGGCGACCATGCCGATCATGAGAAGTGGCGCAGTCTCGCCAAGTGCGCCCGCCATGCCGATGATGCTGCCGGTCAGGATGCCGGGCGCCGCCAGGGGCAGAACGTGATGCATAATCACCTGAAGATCCGAAGCGCCAACACCGAGCGCCGCCTCTCTGATCGACGGGGGAACCGACTTCAGCGCGGCACGGGTGGCGATAATAATCGTCGGCAATGTCATGAGGGCGAGCACCATGCCGCCTACCAGCGGGGCCGATCGCGGCAGTCCGAAGAAATTGAGGAATACGGCCAGCCCGAGCAACCCGAACACAATCGACGGTACGGCCGCCAGGTTGTTGATGTTGACCTCGATCAGATCGGTCCAGCGGTTCTTTGGTGCGAACTCTTCGAGATAAACCGCCGAAGTCACCCCTACGGGGAAGCTCAGCAGCAATGTCACCAAAAGCGTCAGGAATGAACCCATCACAGCGCCCCAGATACCGGCCTGCTCAGGCTCACGGCTATCGCCGGCGGAGAAGAAAGTTGTGCTGAAACTGACTTCGATGCGGTCCAGCTCCTGGAGCTTATCGAGCCAGGCGATTTCCTTGTCGGTCACGCGGCGGTCGGCCTCCGGGACGTCGCGATCAATCAAACCCTTTATGACCAGATCTGCGTCGTCCGACAGTTTCACCCATACCGGCGCCGTCTTGCCGGCCAGTGACTTGTCGTTCTCAATGGCTTTCCGAACAGCGACGTCTGCCCCGGAACTCAAGAGCTTGCCAAGTTTCCTCCTGTCCCTGCGCTCCGTCACTTCAGGGACGAGCTCGTAAAGCGCCTTGCGTGCCATACCCTGGAAATTGGCGCGCCGAAGTGCCTCGACTGTCACTTCGCCATTTTCCGTCACTTCAGCTTCGTCAAACAGGACATCGACCCTGATTTCGGCCTGGGTAAAGGCCGGAACTGCCCGGACCACCATCGTGCCGACAAGAAATGCCAGAAAGGAGCCGGCCAGAACGATCGCGGCGAGGCCGTAAATCTGGAAGCGCCGTTCAGCACGGTAGCGCTTGGCAAGACGCGCCTTGGTTTCTTCACGGACAAATGAGTTGGCAGGTGTCATGGCAACCTGATCAGTCATAGCGTTCCCGATATCTCTGCACCACCTTCAGGGCGATGACATTGAGCAGGAGGGTGATGGAAAAGAGAAGGAGACCGAGCGCAAACGCGGCCAGCGTTTTGGCGCTGTCGAATTCCTGGTCGCCAACGAGAAGCGTGACCATCTGCACCGTAACGGTGGTCACGGCCTCAAGCGGATTGGCGGTCAGATTGGCCGCCAGGCCCGCGGCCATGACGACGATCATGGTTTCGCCGATAGCGCGGGACACCGCAAGAAGGATTGAACCCACGATGCCCGGCAGGGCCGCCGGGAAAATCACCTGCTTGATCGTTTCAGAGCGAGTCGCGCCAAGACCGTAGGACCCTTCCCGCAGCGATTGCGGCACGGCTGTCATGACGTCGTCCGAAAGAGAGGAAACAAACGGAATGATCATGAGACCCATGACGATGCCCGCGGCAAGTGCCGATTCCGACGCCACGGTAAGGCCGATGCTCTCGCCGACATCGCGGAACATCGGCGCCACGATGAGAGCAGCGAAGAAGCCGTAGACGACTGTCGGAATGCCGGCGAGGATTTCAAGGATCGGCTTGGCCACGGCACGAAATCGCGGTGTTGCGTATTCCGACATGTAAATGGCCGAAAGTAGTCCGACCGGGACGGCGACGCACATGGCGATGAAGGTAATGAGCATCGTGCCCGCGAATAGCGGCACAGCTCCGAATGCGCCCGAGGCTCCCACCTGTTCGGCACGAAGCGCGGTCTGAGGACTCCATTTCAGGCCGAACAGGAATTCGGACATCGGGACCTTACCGAAGAACCGCACAGTCTCGAAAAGGAGCGACAGGACAATACCGACGGTCGTAAGGATTGCGATCAGCGATGCGGCAATCATGATGACGCGGACAATGCGTTCCACCCGGTTGCGGGCCCGGAACAGCGGATCGAGCTTCGAGTAGGAAAGCCAGAGACCGGCGCCGGCGACGATCAACACGATCCCCGCGATCAGCCAGACAGCATTCGTCCGAAAGGAACCGTAGTCGGCGGCGATCTGTTGAAGAGTTTCATTAGCACCGGCGATATTGGCGCCGCCGACGATCCCCTTGACCTGGGATATGGCAAGATTCAGGGCTGAGTTTTCTGTCAGCCCAAGTGTGGTTCTGAGCTCGGAGCGCAGAACGGAATCCGCGACCATGGGTTCGATCGCAACCCAGAGGAGAAATACGAGTGCAGCAGGAACAAGCGCGATGAGCGCGACATATGCGCCGTGATAATTGGGCAGGGAATGAACGTGATCGGCAGTCCGGAAGCCAACGCCCTGACGTCGGCCCATGAGGTAGCCAAACGCTGTCAGGGCAACCAGGACAAGCGTAATGAATGTATAAGACATTGCACCCCTGCTGCCTTTTTTGGGCCGTAGCCGTTTTCTTTTCCGGCGCCACCGCGGTCGCCGGAAGAGGCGGGCGACATCCGCGGAGGATGCCGCCCAAGTCTCGTTACATGCTCAGCGGGGACAGGCTCTGGGCGCTGCCAGAGATTTCCTTGCGCTGGTCAGTCGGGAGCGGGATCAGACCCTTGTCGACGAGGTAGCCGTCGTCGCCCCACGCCTTGTCGCTCGTGAACTCGGTGACGAATTCCTTGATACCCGGAACAACACCGACGTGCTGCTGCTTGACGTAGAAGAACAGCGAGCGAGACACGCCATACTTGCCGGATGCAATGTTTTCGAAGGTCGGCTTCGCGCCGTCAACGGTTGCGCCCTGGATCTTGTCGGCATTCTGGTCGAGGAAGCTGAAGCCGAAGATGCCGAGTGCGGCCGGATTGGCTTCGAGTTTCTGGACGATCAGGTTGTCGTTCTCGCCGGCTTCAACGAACACACCGTCTTCGCGGATCGAATGAGCGGCTGCCTTGAATGCCTTTTTGTCCTTCTTGCGGAGGGCGGCAAGCATTTCGAACTTCTTGGCACCGCCTTCCATGGCGAGTTCAACGAAGGCATCGCGCGTGCCGGACGTGGGCGGCGGGCCGAGCACTTCGATCTTCGACTTCGGAAGGGACGGATCGATGTCGCTCCACATCTTGTAGGGGTTTTCGACCAGCTTGCCGTCAACCGGTACCTTGGCTGCCAGAGCCTGGAAAACCTGCTTCTTGGTCAGCGTGAAGGCCTTCGAGGACTTCGAGTTGGCAAGAACGATGCCGTCGAAGCCGATTTTGACTTCGGTGATGCCGATGCCCGCGTCGGTGCACTTCTTGAACTCAGAGGCCTTGATGCGCCGCGAAGCATTGGTGATGTCCGGATGCTCCAGGCCGATACCAGCGCAGAACAGCTTCATGCCGCCGCCGGAGCCCGTCGACTCGACAACCGGCGTCTTGAAGCCGCTCGACTTGCCGAACTGCTCGGCAACAGCGGTCGAGAACGGGAACACCGTCGAAGATCCGACGATCTGGATCCGATCACGGGCGGATGCTTCGCCGGCCGCCATCAGGGCTGTCGCGCCGATCGCGGCAGCGACCGTAAAGAGTTTGAAATTCACTGAAATCTCCATGTCATATCGTCTCTGCTACGCCGGCCTGGCACATTTCGCATATTCGCCATCGAATACCGCTCCATGTGTCTTGATGCCGTCGCCGGCACGCGCCGGGATACGCGAAACTCCTGTCTCCCGACATCTACGCCGCGGACGCTAGCCCTCAGCGATTTCGGTTATATGACGAATAGACAACAGTTATATGACAATACAAATTATTGAAATCTATACATAAATTTCAATTTTGCTGTGCATAACATCTACGCTGCAATGTTTTCAGACGACGGAAGGTCGACAATGAAGCTTGCGCCTTCACCGACCCTGCTTCGTATGGAAAGGCGCGCCCGGTGCCGGTTCAGAATGTGTTTGACGATGGCCAGGCCAAGTCCCGTGCCACCCTTCTGACGGCTGTCAACGACATCGATGCGATAAAAGCGCTCGGTCAGGCGCGGAATATGCTCGGCGGAAATTCCCGGTCCGAAATCGCGAACGGTCACCTGCGCCCCGCCGTCATCAATCTGCTTACAGTTGATCTCGACCCGCTGCCCGGACTGGCCATACTTGACCGCGTTCTCAATCAAGTTCTGAAACACCTGAACAAGCTCATCCCTGTCGCCGCGAACAAGCAGCGGGCCTTCAGGCTTCGACAAATGCAACTCAAGGCCGGTTTCTTCCGCGATCGGCCGGAGCATATCGATGACCTGTCCTACAACCTGCACCACGTCAATTTCGTCGTTGGGGCGCAGGTGGGCATTGAGCTCGATGCGGTTGAGCGACAGAAGATCGTCAATGAGGCGCGCCATTCGGGATGCCTGGACATGCATCAGATCGAGGAACTCTTCATGCGCCTTGGGATCGTTTTTCGCTGCGCCTTTGAGTGTCTCGATGAAGCCCAATACCGACGCCAGAGGCGTACGCAGTTCATGGCTTGCGTTGGCGACAAAATCCGCCCGCATGCGTTCAACCCGTTCCTGCCGCGTCAGATCCCTGAGCAGCAGCGCCAGGCTGGCCTGTCCCGGAGTCTGCCTGTCACCCTCCTTGGGCGCGATCGACGCGATATGAACCTCGAACCGCCTTTCTATCGGAACCCGCTGCTCATAATCGACCTGCATGCTGCCATCACCGTTGCTGGCATGTGTTATCGCATCCAGAACCATCGGTGCGCGAATTACGGCCGAGATATGCCGTCCCGGTTCGACCGTCTCGAAAACCGCGCGCGCAGGCGCGTTGGAGTGAACGATATCTCCCGCGCCATCAAGAAGGAGAAACGGTTCGGGCATGGCTTCGGCAACAGCCGACAACATGTCGAGTTGACTGTCCGGGACTGCTGACGCGCGCTCGGCGGTCGGCTCAGGTTCGTCTCTTGAATCTGCCGCTTCGGTCACCGTGCCAAGCCCGGAGCCGATCACGACAGCAATGCTGATGGCGGCAATGCCGCCGACAGCCCAGCCAATGGGCAATGACGCGAAGGCAACGAGCGCCATCATCGTCAGGGCGGCGACGCCGACTATCAAAATCTCTCGAGAAGCTGCCATTACCGCTCATGTCGGTTCCAAAGCGAGGTCAACGTTCTGCTCCGATTTACGCCCGGGTGCAAGGGTCCTGGTTGCCGCGCCCCCTGCATTCGGTGTAAACGAACCGGTCGCCACTTCGAGTACCCATATGCCTGATTCCAACGTTTCCCAGCCAAAATCCAAGCCGGTCACCGCATGCCTGATTGGTGCATGCGACATTGAATTATGGGGTATGACCGGCGCAGAGCGTGCCGAGCGTCTTGTCAGGCGGGCCGGAGCGGACGAGATCCTGATCGGCGGCTTCGCCGTTGAGGAGGACCGCACAGCATTTCTGCTTCGTACAGACACTGTCATCGATGAAGCCCTGACAAAGGCCCTGTTCAAACAGCTCAACACGATGCTGTTCCTGGAGCGGGCCGAAGGCAAACATGCCATCGCCGCGCACGTGACGCCCGACAGGATTGAAACGGCCAAGGCTCTGCTGGATCAGATCATCATCGATGAAGAACAGGCGGCGCAGGCGGGCATCGTAATCAAATCCGCCGAAGAGATTGCCGGTCAGTATGACGCCATACTGCGGAAGCGGTCCAACCCGCTGGTCCGGGAAATTACGTCCGACACGGTGCGCGAGATCGAACAGGCGACTTTCGATGCCGCTTACAAAGGGGTGACTGATTTCGTCACGAAGTGGGTCTGGCCCCGTGTGGCTTTTCCCATCACGAGGTATCTGTCTCGCCGTCAGGTCACTCCTAACGCGGTCACGACCGCCAGTTTCGTTTGCGTCATTGCCGCTCTGATCTGCTTCATGAACGGCGCTTACCTCACCGGCGTGGTGTTCGGTTGGCTAATGGCCCTTCTCGATACGGTCGACGGCAAGCTGGCCCGCGTGACCCTGACGTCTTCCAAGTGGGGCAATGTCTTTGATCACGGCATCGACCTCATTTCACCGCCGTTCTGGTGGCTCGCCTGGTGGTGGGGTCTGGAAGGGCGGGACAGCGAAATCCTGACCATCGCCATGTGGATCGTGGTCGGCGGCTATGTGGCTGGCAAGCTGCTTGAGCAGGCATTCATTTCCATATTCGGGCTGAAGACGCACATGTGGCAGAAGCTCGATTCCCTGTTTCGCCAGGTGACGGCGCGGCGCAATCCAAACCTCGCGATCCTCACAGTGTTCGCAGTACTGGGCATGCCGGATTACGGCTTTCTGGCGGTCGCCGGCTGGACAATCCTCTGCTTCGGCTTTCACAGCGTGAGACTGGTCCAGGCTTATCTGCTGCGTTCTAAGGGAACCAAGATCGTTTCCTGGCTCGACGCCTGAGTCTCCGCCAATCCAATCAACGGTTAGCGGCTCCGCGGCAATCGCTTTGGCTGGAAGAAGACCGAACGGGCAAGAGTCCTGAACGGCGCGCTTCCGATAACCGCATCTAGAGCCCAGTCCGGCGTGGCGTTCTCGAAGATCCAGCGCAGCATCTGCTTGATGCGGAATCGTGGATATTGCTGCGCCAGGACCTCAGCCGGATGGGCCGCGCCTTTTCGCTCGTGCGCCGATATCAATCGGGCGAGCAGTTCTCCGTAGTGCTGGGCGGTGTGGATACCGCCCGCCGTCAGAGGTGACACGGTCCCCGCCGCGTCCCCCAGGAGCACGACATTGCCTGAGGAGAAGGGATTGACGACACCGCCAACCGGAATCAAACCTCCTCGGCGCGCAACGATCCGCGCACCGGACATGTCGAAGAGTGGCGACACGCGATCGACGAACGCATCGACGTCAGGCTTCGCAGGCAGTTTCGAAGCTAGTCCGACCTGAGTGATACCGACGCCAGGAATGACCCAGCCTATGTATCCGGGCGCCAGCTCACTGTCGATGAAGCAATGAAATGCATCCTGCCCGTCAATACTGAGACCGTCGAACTCAGCCTCGGCACCAAGCAGGAACCGACTGTTCGTGCCGAGCCCGAAATCACCTGCCACCTTTGAGCGGGGACCATCGGCTCCAATCAGCCAGCGGCATCGCAGATCGTTGTCCTCAAGTACGATCTCATCTCCTTCGATTCTGCCGCTTCGATAAGCATCGCCGAACCGAACGTCGGCTCCCGCGGCGAGAGCAAGTTCCGTGAAATGAACCATGAGCGCCGGCGTGTCAGTGGTCAGAAAGAAGTAGTCCGACGCTTCGATCTCAAGCGTGCGCATGCCCGGCGAATAGAGTTTGATGCCGGCGATGCGCCTGACCAGCTCAGGCGGCAGATCGAGTCCGACCGCCGCTTCTTTCACAAGAATGCCTGTGGTGTGCATGCCGTTGCCAGCAGCCTTTTTGCGTTCCAGCACAACCACATCGTAGCCAAGAGCCGCCAGACGAGCAGCGCAGGCCAGCCCGGCGAATCCTGCACCGACAACCACGACGTCACATTTCAAGGCGTTCGGCTCCCCGTGAATCAGATCGTCTGCAGGTAAACCTGCCGAGGACGTTTTTCAACTGGTCGAGTTTGTCGAGCACAACCCCGTTGATCGAAATCAACGCCTGATGGGACGCGCCGGCATATCAAGGGATGTAATGGAAACTGGGCGTCCTCGAAATGCATCGGTGGGGCGCCAGACCGACATGCCAGCAGGACGGGAGCCGGAATGATGAAGAATATCGTGGTCGCGCTTGATGGATCGGACAATGCGAAGCGCGCGCTCGACATGGCCGCCAGCCTCGCCGGAAAGTTCGACGGCAGACTGACCATCGTCCATGTCGCAGGCACAAAGCCGCTCAGTAATGAAGAACGTCAGATGGCGGACGTCGAATTCGCGGACCGGATCGGAAAACACGTCAAGACGCTGAGCCCGGAAGCCATGCAGGGCTTCAAGGAAGCCGGTCTTCGTGGCTTTCTGAGCCGCCGGGCCGACGAAGATGCGGTGGTCAAGAAGGTCCTCGGGGAAGCAATCCTCGAAGCCGCGGGGAACAGCGCAAAGGCCCAGGGCGCAAACGAGGTAGAGACGGTGCTCGAAGATGGTGAGGCTGCCAGCAAGATCGTCGAGGTGGCCAAGGACCGCGGTGCAGATCTGATCGTGGTTGGCTGCCGCGGCCTGAGCGAACTGGGTGAACTTGTACACGGCAGCGTGTCACACAAAGTGAACCACATGGCACCGTCCAACGTGATGACGGTCAAGTAGTAACGTCCCTACCGGGCTGATCCGGCCTAAAGCCTTCATTTCCTGAGGGAATTAATGCTTTGTTCATCATGTTTGCCCACTGTTCTCCGCGAGATCATTCGCTGTAAATCAGCGTTCAGTACTGCGGGATGAGGGGCCAGTTTATGTCAGCTGAATTGATGCCGGTTGTGGAGATCGAAGGCCACGCGGACGACATGTTCGAGCAGAGCCGTCAGGAAATCGAAAGCCTGAAAAGCCAGATCGACCGGGTCGGCGGCGTTGCCGAACAGATCAATGCCATCGCCCGCCAGACGAACCTGCTGGCATTGAACGCTACGATCGAGGCTGCTCGCGCCGGAGAGGCCGGCCGTGGTTTCGCTGTCGTGGCGAGTGAGGTCAAAACGCTTGCGACCGAAACCAGCAAGGCCACGGAAGAGATTGCCGAGATCCTTTCAACGCTGATCCATCATGCCGATCGCCTGAGGGAACAGAATGCGGATATGGCTATGGCAAATATGGCCGGCATTGAGCCGGCACCTGCGGTCAACCACACGCCACCGGCGCCAACGCCGGCGCCTGCGGCGCCTTCCAAGCCGAAACTCGCCGATATTGGCAGCGGGACACAATCAGATGCAGCTGACGCTGCACCGGCCGTGAAAGAGGCGTCCGATACCGGACTGCCCGGCATTTCGGCCGAGGAAAAAGAACTGGTTCAGGAAAGCTTCGCCAAGGTTCTTCCCATAGCGGACCAGGCCGCCGATCTGTTCTACGACCGCCTGTTCGAACAGGCGCCCGAACTGAAAGCCATTTTCCCTGATGACATGAGCGAGCAGAAGAAGAAGCTGATGGCGATGCTCAACGTCGCGATCAAGGGGCTTGATCGTCCCGAGAAGCTTATCCCGCAACTGGAAGAACTCGGCCGCAAGCACGGTGGGTACGGTGTATCGGATGCGGATTACGACCCGGTTGGCGGCGCATTGCTCTGGACGCTGGAACAGGGTCTGGCCGAGGATTTCACACCTGACGTGAAGGCCGCCTGGATTTCGGTCTACGAACTCGTTTCAGGCATCATGTCTACGGCGGCGGCCGAAGCGATGTAATAGTGGTCGTACCGGTCGTTTACCCGGGCAGCCACCTTCAAGGAAAACAATGGAAATCTTCGTCGATGCAGACGCTTGTCCCGTAAAGGACGAGGTGATCCGTGTCGCGGAGCGGCATGGGCTGACCGTGCATATGGTCTCCAATTCAGGGATGCGTCCTTCACGCAATCCGGCTATCCGTCAGGTCGTGGTCCCGGAGGGACCTGATGCCGCCGACGACTGGATCGTCGAAAACATTACGGCGGACGACGTCGCGATCACAGCCGATATCCTGCTTGCATCGCGATGCCTGGACAAAAAGGCCGCTGTCATTGGCCCGAATGGGAAGCCATTCAGCGAAGAGAACATCGGAATGGCTGTAGCCATGCGAGAGTTGAAGTCGCAACTGCGCGAGACCGGGGAAATTTCCGGCCACAATGCAGGGTTCACGGCACAGGACCGCTCGCGGTTCCTGCAAACGCTGGAGAACACGATCCAGTCCGCCCGCCGGATGACATGAAGCAGGGCGCGCCTAAGTCGTGTCGGAAACAGGCGGCACCTTCGGGTCGTCAGACTTGCGCAACTGACTCTCCCGGTAGGCCAGATAGGTCGTGCTCGCGAAAACGATGGCGCCACCCAGCCAAATAAAAATGTCAGGCACCTCGGCGAAGAAGACGAAGCCGAGGATCGATATCCATAGAAGCTTCAGGAAATCGAACGGCATCACGACGCCGGCATCAGCCTCCTTCAGAGCCTGAGCCAGGGCGACCTGCGCGAGTGTCCCCAGAATCCCGATCAGCAGCAGCCAGATCCAGGTCCCCGGCTCCGGGGTCTGCCAGACATAAAGCGCCGGCCCAAGCGAAAGCACCGTCAGAAGCAGGTTCATGTAGCCCGTAATCGTCATGCTGGAT
Organism: Hyphomicrobiales bacterium; assembly: GCA_965198845.1. Classification (GTDB taxonomy): domain Bacteria; phylum Pseudomonadota; class Alphaproteobacteria; order Rhizobiales; family JAJFHC01; genus CBDAQD01. The sequence goes on along the minus strand of CBDAQD010000002.1, from coordinate 503,545 downwards.
TCCGTGCGTGCCAGAACCTTGATCACAATCATCGTGATGCCCCAGAGAACGGCCGAGATCAGGACAAGGACTGATCCGATATCGATGGTCTGGAAACCGGGTCGCAGGATAACGAGCGTCCCGCCGAAACCAACAATCAGCGCCGCCCAGCGCCTCATCCTGAACCTTTCGCCCAGCAACACCATGCTGAGCAACGCCGCAAAGATCGGCGCCGTGAAGCCGAGGGCCGTCACCTGCGCGAGCGGTGTTATCGAGAGCGCCGTGAAGTAAGCGAACATGGCCAGCACATTGAGAACCGCGCGCAAACCATGCATGCCCAGACGATCCGTGTGCATCACGCCCAGGCCGTACTTCATGAGCCATGGCGCAAATACGACAAAACCGAATGCGTTCCTGAAGAACGAAATCTGGATCGGATCCAGTTCGTCCGAGACGTAGCGCACGAGCGCATGCATCGCGGAGAAGCCAACCGTCGACAGCGCAACCATCAAGATGCCGCGGAGGTTGGGGGACGCGTCGCTCCGAAGTTTCGTGACTGTATTCACAAGGTGCGTGCCGCCCCACTTTCCGTTGACGCGCCACGCTAGAGCAAATGCACCGGCCGTTGAAGCGATTGATGGGTGCGGAAAGACACAAAAAGGACGGCAACCCGGTTTCTCCGAATTGCCGTCAAGGGCCGCAAGGCCTGATCACGAGGGCGGTATCAGGCTATGCGGACGTCTTCCTGGACTTGAGCTTCTTGTAGACAACCGGCAGAAGCGAAAGCACCGACAGTCCAACGAGCGCGGTAATGACCTCCGGCGTGAGCGCGGATGCCGGCGAGAAGCCTTCCTCACTGTCGAACACGCTGCCAAGACCGGCGCCGACGGAGGCAAAGACAAACGAGCCGGGAATAATGCCGAGGAAGGTGCCGAGCACGTAAGTCCGGAGCGGCACGCCCAGGAGCGCGGGGACAAGGTTGACGACGAAGAACGGAAACAGCGGGACGAGACGCAACACCAGCAGATAGCTCAGGGCATTCTCCTTGAACCCGTCCTCCATCTTCTTTAGCCACGGCCCTGCCCGGCTTCGCAGCGATTCGCCGAGCGCAGTCCGGGCAATGACGAATATGGCTGTGGCACCGACGGTTGCGCCCAACACGATCCAGAGCGCACCCAGAATCGAGCCGAACAGGAAGCCGCCCGTGATCGACAGGATGGCACCGCCGGGAAGCGACAGGGCGGTCGCCAGCGCATAGACCGCGGCGAAGCCCAGAGCCATGAGGATGGCGTGGTCCTGCACCAGGGTCATCAGCAAGTACCGATTTTCGCGCAGAGCCTCGAATGTGAGGTAGCGATCAAGACCCAGAGCGAAGAAGGCCGCGATGGCACCGCCGATTGCGACGAGCGGCAGAAACCTTCGCAGCTTTTCACCTGCGCTCCTGCGTTCGACTGATTCAGACTGGACACTCATTGATCAAATTCCTCCGGTGATTACGGCAGGTACTGCATGAGACCGACCACTTTCCTGGTGCGGTCGGAGAACAGTGACGGTGTGAAGTAAGCGCCGGCGACGCGCTTGGAAACCTCGCCCAACGTCGGATAGGGAGCGATGATCGAAGCCATGTCCGACATCTTCATGCCCTTCTGAGTGGCCAGGACCCACGGCAATATGAGCTCGCCGGCGTGACGACCGACTATGGTCGCTCCCAATATGCGTCCGCGCTTGCCGGTCACCACCTTGATGAACCCTTCCGTGGCGCGCTCCGCCTGAGCACGATCGTTCTCCGCAAACGGGAAACTCGTTGCCGAAACGTCCAGACCCTGTTCCCTGGCCGCCGCCTCGGACATTCCGACATGAGCCAGTTCCGGATCGGTGTAGGTGACCCAGGGCACGGCCTTGTAGTCGACCTTGGCCGGCAGATTGAAAAGCGCATTCCGGATCACGATTCCGGCGTGATAACCGGCGATATGCGTGAACTGGAAGCTGCCCGCGACGTCTCCGATCGCGAACACCTTCTTGTTCGTTGTGCGCAGGCGCGCATCAACCTTGATGCCCTGCGGCGCGTACTCGATGCCGGCTTCCTCGAGACCCAGTCCATTTAGGTTCGGCCTGCGTCCTACCGCCATCAGCAGGTGGGACCCGTCTACCCGCTCCGTGCGACCGTCACGGCTGACCAGCACAGAGACACCGTTGCCTTCGCGGATGACACTTTCAGCCTTGGCGCCTTCATAGAGTTCGATGCCTTCGGCCGTGATGCGCTCGCGCACCACATCCACCGCGTCCGGATCATCCTTGTTCATGATGGTCAGACCTTCGATCACGGTCACCCGCGACCCGAGGCGACGATGGGCCTGTGCCATCTCGATCCCGATGGGACCGCCGCCAATAACGATCAGATGATCGGGGCGCTCGGTGAGTTCGAACACCGTCTCGTTGGTGAGATAGGGCACGCCATCGATACCCGGGATCGGCGGCACGAAGGCCGATGAGCCGGTGGAAATCACGAAGCGCCGCGCCTTGATCCGGGTATCGCCGGCAATGATTTCGTCCTTCGACACAAACTGGCCGGCGGCCTGTATGACGTTGACGCCCAGGCCTTCGAACCGTTCGACGGAGTCATGGGGTGCGATTTCGCCGATGACGCCGTGGACGTGGCCGTTGACCTTGGCGAAATCAATCTCCGGCTCGTGTCCGTTAACGCCGAACTGACCGCCACCGCGAACCGTGTCCGCCGCATGGCCCGCCGCGATCAGGGCTTTGGAGGGCACGCAACCGTAGTTCAGACAGTCACCGCCCATCTTGCCTTTTTCGACCAGGACTACGCTGGCGCCCATTTGAGCCGCACCGGCCGCGACCGAAAGGCCTCCGGAGCCGGCGCCGATGATGGCGATATCAACCTTGATCGACTTTGTCTGCGTGTCGCTCATGAAACTATTCTCCTGTCTTCGTCTGGTCCGCACGATGCGGAGGGAACGGACCGCCCGAGGAGGAAGGCGGTCCGTTCACAGTCGTTCGGGCCGTCAGCCCTCGACGACAATCTTGTAATCAGGTGTCGGGTTAAGCGGGCACGAGTAGATGTACTCGCCCGGCTTCAGCGTGATCGCATAATCCTTGGTCACGCCCTGTGCGAGACCGCCTCCGGACACGCTCGGCAAGGTCGCACGATTAACGATGCCGTCGCCGCGCAGATAGAAGCCGAGGTTGTAGGGAACATTCTTGTTGGTCACGCGGAACACATACTTGCCCGGCTTCAGCTTGAGCACCTTGGAGCCCGCGAGGCGCTCAGCGCCACTCTTTGAGTTGATCGCTTCGCAATCCGCCTTCTTGGACGACGAATAGCCGTGATCCTTGCCTTCGGATTCGACGAACTGGCAAGCCGTCTGCGTAAATGTGATGACCTTGGCATCAGCGGCTTGGCCGGCGCTGGTCATCGCAGCAAATCCCGCTGCGGCGAGGGCTGCGGTGATCAGAGTACGATTCATTGGAGTTTCTCCGTCGGATCCCGTGTGGTTCGTATAGAAACTGTGTCGGGTAACGATCTCCCGTGTCTCAAGAAATGGGCTCTCACGGAGTTCAATTGAAATATCAATGAACTCCTGTTTTCATACCCATGAGCTATAAAGACCCCCAAAATCGGCACTTTATTCACCGGTTTGTGAGCGATTCCGTCATTTTCGTGAGTTTTTAGCTATGGAAATGCACCAGGTCCGGTATTTTCTGGCGGTCTGCGAGAGCCTCAATTTCACGCGGGCGGCCGAGGCGTGCAACGTCGCCCAACCGTCACTGACCAGGGCAATCAAGAAGCTCGAAGAAGAGCTCGGTGGAGAGTTGTTCCGGCGCGAACGCAATCAGACGCATCTCACAGGACTCGGGCGACTGATGAAGCCGCACCTCGAAACCATCTACGGGGCAAGCGAAGCGGCAAAAGCCGAGGCGGACAGCTTTCATTCACTCGACCACGCTGCGACCCGCCTCGGTGTCATGTCGACCATCGGTCCCAACCAGATGGTTCCGTTCCTCGCGAAGCTGCATGACGAGATCCCCTCGATAGCCGTCGAGATCAAGGAGGCCGCGGGCAAGGAGCTCGTCGATATGCTGATTGACGGCGAACTTGAACTTGCCCTGATCGGCCTGCCTCAACTGCCGGACAGGCTCAGGGCCATTCCGCTTTATTCGGAGCGCTACACGATCGCATTCTCCAAGGGGCACCGGTTCGAGCAGATGAACGCAATCCCGAGCGCGGAACTGGACGGCGAGGACTATCTGAAGCGCGTTCATTGCGAATTCTCAGATCATTTCCAGGCGCTCGGAGAAGAAAAGTCCTGGGCCGTCAACATTCGCTATTCGAGCGAGCGGGAAGACTGGGTCCAGGCGCTGCTGCTGGCAGGTCACGGCTGCAGCGTCATGCCTGAATTCCTGCCCACATTGCCCGGTATCGCCACAAGACCGGTTACGAGCCCGGAAGTGTCGCGGACAATTTCGCTGGTCACCGTTGCCGGACGACCGCATTCACCGGTCGTGCGAACGATCATGCGCACGGCGAGCACCTTCCCCTGGCCCGGCGGCCCGGTCTAGGGCAACGCCTCAATTCGAATCTGTCTTTGTCCAGACGGCAAGTTCATTGCCAGAAGGATCGGTGAAATGAAATCGCCGGCCTCCCGGAAACTCGTGGCGTTCGACAATTGTCCCGCCCGCGGCCTGGACAGCGGTTTCCGCAGCATCGAGATCATCGGAATAAAGAATGACCAGTGCACCGCCGCGCGGCGAAGGCACGTCAGCCTTGCGGAATCCGCCCTCGAGACCGGACTCCGAAAAGGCCACGTAATCGTCGCCCCAGTCTTCGAACGCCCAGTTGAAGGCAGCACCGTAAAACGCCTTTGCCGTCGCGAAATCCGTAACCGGCAGCTCGACATAATCGATTTTCATCTCGCACCTCTGCAAACACTTGTTCTTGTTTTGTTCTTTTGCACAATATGCCTTTGTGCAAACGAGTTCAACTGCTCCAATGCCGTTGTCGGCAGTTTTCCAGGATTATTGCTTCTGCCGGCGTTTGCGCTTTCGCTCCGCGAGCCATCCCGCGGCCAGCACCTCGGCGCGCGCAATATCGACCTTTTCCAGAAGCTTGGCGTAATTGATACGATTGCGAACGAACTCGGTGCGGCCGCTCAACGCGGCAAGTGTGAACCACTTGAACGCCAGCACCTGATCACGTTCAACACCCTCGCCGTTGTCGTACATCCGGCCCAGATTGTACTGGGCGTGGCTGTGGCCCTCTTCAGCGGCCTTCTGATACCAGTGGAACGCCTTGCCGCTGTCCTTTTCGACGCCCTGACCGCGATCGTAGAGAATTGCGACGTTGTTCTGCGCGATGACATTGCCGCCGCGGGCTTCCGGCAACCACAATTCGAGTGCGGTCTTGTAGTCACCCTTGCCATAGGCAGCGAGGCCCTTGTCGACCTGGCTCTGGCCATGAGCCACGCCTGCGGCAAGAATGCCGGCGGCCATCAGGCATATGCGAAACCATTGCTTCATCGGTCACACGTCGGTTTGGACGACTGCACACAGGCCATGCAGTTGCCTGACAGGATACATGATATTGCGGCGACCGGCAGGCAACCGGCATTCACCCGATCGACTGGATTCCCAAATCCGTCAAAGGCGACAGGTCAAATGAAAAAGCCCGCCGGGGAGGAATCCGACGGGCCCTTGTGCGTATATGTGCGAAAATCTCGTGAGGCGACAAGATCGTCGCCGCGGGCGTCTCGCGTCACTTGCGCGACTGGTTGAGGCAGGCGTTCGACATCGGCCTCAGAGCACAGATGGACTTGGACGGCTTGCATTCCGCAAGGCCCAGGTAACACGCAAGCACAACTGCTGAAATCATAACGGTCTTCCAATTCTCTTTCGTTTCGGTCGTCTTCCGAGCGGCCGGACGCCCCACCGGTTTGATCCACTCGAATTCCGGGCGCCGGTGCTAACGCTGCATCGCACAATGGTCAACACTCCATTCCGCGATTGTCCAATTTGTCGCAGAGCGGGCTGCGAAAACTGCCCCAAAACGGGACAATTTCGGCAAAAACGTGTCAAATGAACGAGGAATGTGTCCGATGCAAATCGGTGTGTCAGTCCAACTGATTGATGCGCCGCAACAACGTATCGACGTCGTCTTCAGTCTGATAGAGCCCGAAGCCGACGCGCAACCGGTCGCCGCGGCTGTCCACGATCACACCCCGGTCCCGGAGAACGCCCTGCCAGCGTTCGGCTTCCGGATTTCGAAAAGTCAGAAAGTTGCCGATGGCATCCTCACCAACAGGGACAACGAGCGCGTTTTCGTCAAACGGACCGATGATCCGATTCTCCAGCCCGGAGACAAAATACCGCTGCAAAGCCCGCGCATGGGCGTGGATTGCGGCGCCATCCAATCCTTCGCCTTGCAGCCATCCCAGGGTCGCCCGCATGCGATAGAGCCCTGACGGATCGAACGTCGCACCCATGAACCGCCAGCCGTCTTCCGCGAACGGTACTCCGCTTTGCGCCTTCGCCAGATCGGCAAGGCCGGCGTACCAACCGGTATTGCGCGGACGCATGGCAACGCCCGGCGGACAGTGCATGAAACAGGCCCCCTCGCCGGCCATGGCATATTTGTATCCGCCAGCCAGATAGAACGCGCGATCCGCGACAGACGAAAGGTCCGTCGGCCGAGCCAGATATCCGTGATAACCGTCGACGACGACCAAGGCATCAGGAAGATGTTCGAGGCTGCCAACCAGACCGTCCAGATTGGAATTCGCATAGCCCGAGTTGAAGAACACCTGGCTCACGAACACCATGTCAAACGCCGGTTCCTCCTGCGCGGCAGCAGCGAAACGTGCGCCGAAATCGGCAAACGGCTCGGTCGGCACGGTTACCACGTCGACAAGGCCTTCCTCTTCAAGCCGGGCACACTGGCGGCGGAAGGAATGGAATTCGCCATCGGTGGCAAGGATCCGCGCCGGCCGGTCATGCGGCAGGCACGTCAGAAGCCGGGCGACAAATTCATGGGTGTTGGGTGCCGGAACGAGCGTCGCCGGGTCGGGCAGGTTGAGATGCCGCGCGATGCCGCGCTTCACATCGCCCCAGACCGTCCCCAGAACATGGTTCCATTTGCGATCGGCAAACTCCGAAGAGTCCCGCCAATATGCAGCCTGAGCCTCTTCCGTCGCATCCGGCCAGAAATGATGACTGTGGGCCGCGAAGTGCAGAAGGCCATTGGCCTCGTGGTTGCGCCTGAACCGGGCGAAATGCGACCTCAGGTCGAAAGGAGCTTCTTGGGCGGACGGTTTGACAGCGGATCGGGGCATAGCGGTCATCGCAATCGGTTCAGGCACGGATTAGACCTTGCGCGGATCGTGGCGACAGGATAGCCGATGGTGAGGCAACACGAAACACACGGGCGCGCAAACAGCGGGTACGCTCGCCGGATTGACAAGGAGACCGCCTGCGCCTGATCGGCCGGAGCGGACAATTACCCGAGGTGCCAAGAGTGCTGCAGTTCCTGCTCTTCATCGGTGTAGCGTGCCTGCTCGCCTACGGCGGTCTGTTCTGGTTTCTCAAGAACCCGGTTCTGACTGCCCCGGAAAATTTTCCCAACGCGCCTTCGGCGGATCCCGTCCGCATCGAAGCCGACGTTGAGTTCCTGGCGGCCAGCAATCCGTCACGGGCTTATCACAACGTTGAGGCGCTCAATGCCGCTGCCGACTATGTCGAGACGCAATTCCGCGACGCCGGGTGTACGCCGGAACGAGAGACGTTCCAGGTCGGCGGTAACGACTATCACAACATTATCTGTTCATTCGGTCCGCCGGACGGAAAGCGGGTTGTGATCGGAGCTCATTACGACGTGGCCGGCGACGACAATCCCGGCGCAGACGACAACGCGAGCGCGGTGGCCGGTATTCTCGAACTGGCCAGAATGATCAATGCGACCAAGCCTGACCTGCCACACAGGCTGGATATCGTCGCCTTTTCACTTGAGGAGCCGCCGAATTTCAGGTCGGAAACGATGGGGTCCCACATTCACGCCCGACGGTTGGCCGACTCCGGAGCCGACCTCAAACTCATGATCAGCGTGGAGATGATCGGTTATTACGCAGATGAGCCGGGGTCACAAACCTATCCGCTGTCCTTCCTGACCTGGTTCTATCCCGACCGCGGAAACTTCATCGGGGTGGTCGGCCGGTCCTTCGACCGGCGGCTCGTCTCCCGCGTGAAGTCGCTGATGCGGGTAGATGACCGGCTGCCGGTCTATTCGATCAATGCACCGGCATTCGTTCCGGGAATCGACCTTTCCGACCACTGGGGCTTCTGGGAGCACGGCCTTCCCGCGGTGATGGTCACGGACACAGCATTTCTGCGAAACCCGAATTACCACATGCCGAGCGACAGGCCGGAAACGCTCGACTACGAGCGTCTCGCCCTGACGGTCGACGGACTCTACCGGGTCGCCGTGCGATACTGACCAGGTGACGCAGCTCCAGAGAGGACAACCAAGGCCATGACGGATCGCGATGACTCCAGCCGCATCGAGCCCGGCATGCGGCTCGACTTCTCCAAGGACATGTCCTACGGCGACTATCTCAAGCTCGACACGCTGGTTTCCGCGCAAGCCCCGCTGAGCGAGGAACATGACGAGAAACTCTTCATCATCATTCACCACGTTCAGGAGCTGTGGATCTCATTGATCGTTCACGAGCTCGAACTCGCGACCGAGTCGCTGCGCGAGGATAATGCCGGCATCGCGTTCAAGGCCCTTGCCCGCATCTCGCGCATTCAGGAACAACTGGTCAGCGCATGGGACGTCCTGTCGACCATGACGCCTGCCGACTATCTGACGTTCCGCGACCGCCTGGGCAATGCCTCCGGCTTCCAGTCGCATCAGTACCGGCTGATGGAGATTCTCCTTGGCGCACGGGACGCCGGAATGCTCCGGCCGCACCGCCACCGGGAAGACATCCATGCAAGGCTACAGGCCGCGTTCGACGCGCCCAGCCTTTATGACGAGGCGGTGGCCTTCCTTTCGCGGCAAGGTTTCACCGTGCCCGGCAATCTGCTCAACCGCGATTTTTCGCTTGCGCATGAATACAGCGACGACCTGCGGGAAATCTGGCTCGAGGTCTACCGCAACCCGGAAGAGCATTTCGAGGCCTACGAACTGGCGGAGGAACTGGTCGATGTCGAGGACTGGTTCCAGCAGTGGCGCTTCCGGCACATGACGACCGTGCGCCGGATCATCGGCCAGAAGCGCGGCACCGGCGGATCTTCCGGCGTCGCCTACCTCAAGACGGCCCTGGAACGCACGTTCTTCCCTGAGCTATGGGGCGTGCGGACGGAGCTTTAGGCATTGCGGTCAGCACGTACGCCTACAATTCGCGCAGGAACGCCTCGGCGCTACGACGATACTCAGCGCGCTTGTTTTCCGACATTCGGTCCCACGTGCGGTAGATCTGTGCCAGCCTCGGATTGCCGCGCAGCTTGTCCTCATTGCGCGCAAGAAAATCCCAGTAAAGAGGATTGAACGGGCAGGCTCCCTCACCCGTCTTCTGCTTCACGTCATAACGGCAGCCGCTGCAGTAGTCCGACATCCTGTTGATATAGTTGCCGCTCGCGGCATAAGGCTTCGACCCCAGCAGACCGCCGTCCGCGAACTGGCTCATGCCAAGCGTGTTGGGCAACTCAACCCATTCATAGGCGTCGGCGTAGACCATAAGATACCATTCATGGACCTGTCGGGGGTCGACGCCAGCCAGCATCGCGAAATTGCCGGTCACCATGAGGCGCTGGATGTGATGCGCGTAGGCCTCTTCCCTGGTTTGCGTTATTGCGGCGCTCAGGCAGGCCATATCGGTGTCGCCGGTCCAGTAGAACTCGGGCAGCGGTCGGGTCGCGCCGAAGAAATTCTCGTTCACATAATCAGGCATCTTGAGCCAGTAGATGCCACGGACATATTCGCGCCACCCGATGATCTGGCGGATAAAGCCTTCGGCTGAATTGATGGGCACACGGCCCGCCGAATATTCCCCTTCGACGCGCCGGCACACCTCGAGCGGATCGAGGAGACCCGCGTTGATGTAGAGCGAAAGCACGGAGTGATAGAGGAAGCGATTGTCCGTCAGCATGGCGTCCTGAAAGTCGCCGAAGGACGGCAGCGCTTCGCTAAGGAACCGATCGAGAGCGGCTTCGGCATCGTTGGATGTCACGCCAAACCAGAACGGCTCGAGGTCGCCGAAGTGATCCGCGAACCGGTCACCGACAAGATCGAGGACCTCCCTTGTCGTGTCGTCCGGATCGAACTGCAATGGCTCGGGCATGAAGAGATCGGACGCTGCCGGCTTGCGATTCTCGGCATCAAAATTCCACCGCCCGCCCGCAGGCTGATCGCCATCCATGAGAAGCCCAGTCTCGCGCCGCATCTCCCGATAGAAATATTCCATGCGAAGCTGTTTGCGCCCGTCCGCCCATTTGGCAAACGCATCGCGCGAGCAAATGAACCGGTCGTCGTCGAGGATTTCTACAGGGATGCCCAGCAGTTGACCCCAATCGTCCATCGCGGCTCGCACCCGCCATTCGCCTGGCTCGGTGACCAGAAGTTTCGCCGGTGAGGCCCGCTCCACCGCGCGGGCGACTTCGCCGGTGAACGATCCGGTGTTCTCCGGCGCATCAAGGGTCACGTACCCGACGTTCCAGCCGGCTTGCTTCAAGCTCTCCGCGAAGTGACGCATCGCGGAAAACAGGAACGCGATCTTTTTCTTGTGGTGGCGGACATAGGTCGCCTCTTCGACGACCTCTACCATCAGAACACGATCGCGCGTGCGGTCCGCTGCCCGCAGAGACGAAATGGTCTCGGTCAACTGATCGCCAAGGATCAGAACAAGGTTGCCTTTTTCCATGTGCTAGGTCCGGGCAGCATCGCCCCGGCAGAAAGTTTGTTCAGTTCTACCGGGTTACTACGGCGCCGCCCAGTGTCCGGACCAGCCGTTTCCTTTGCGTTCCCGGTCGATGCAGAAACGTCTGGGAAATGCATGCAGAGCCACTTGAGCTCAGCATAGGCGCCTCACGCAGCAGCACACTCTTCGATTCCCGCGACGGCCTGTTCGAATTGCAGGCCGATCCCGTCCGCGGCGGCACGAACAACCTTCGCCGACACATCTGAGCCATTGGCCAGTTTCAGGGTTATGACATCATCGAGACCGACACCCTCCAAAAGCTCGATCCGGGCGCCAGATTCGCTGAGGTCGATCAGATTGATGTGATGGCGCCGGCCGTTTGCCGAGACAACCACGGCTTCACGCATCAGCTTGCGGCTTGCACCACGACGCTCTTCCACGTCGTTGGCGACGTCGGACAGGAACCGCTCCACCTCGCTGGCGAGTTGAGCAGTCGCGCCCGAAAGGTTCGCAGATGTGCTGTCGACCTGGGATGCGAACTCAGACGTTTTCTCAATAGAGCCGGCAACATTGTTCACGTTTCCGGAGGCAGTACTCGTACCCGAAGAAGCGAATCCGACAGCTTTGGTGATCTCGCGCGTTGCCGATAGCTGCTCATCGACCGCGGTGGCTATCTGCGACGTCAGCCCCCGGGCTTCTGTCATCGCCTCGGTGATCTTGCCGATGGCGTTGACGGTCTCGATCATGGAACCCTGAATGCCTGATACCTGTTCGGAAATCTCCTCCGTTGCCTTGGCAGTCTGTGCCGACAGTTCCTTCACTTCGGATGCGACAACAGCAAAGCCTTTTCCGGCGTCACCTGCGCGTGCCGCCTCGATCGTGGCGTTAAGCGCCAGCAGATTGGTCTGCTCGGCAATGCTACGAATTACGCCGACGAAAGAGTCAATCTGTTCAGCTGCGACCGAAAGGCGTCCGACATCCTCATTGGTTGTCACCGCCTGGGTTTCCGTTTCGATCATGAGTGAATCGGCGCGGCTGGTTTGTGCCGCGATTTCCTGGATAGAAGCCGACAGTTGTTCGGTCGCAGCAGCCATGACCTGAACGTTCTCCGACGCGCTTTCGGTGGCCGACCGCGCCGAGCCGGCCTGACTCGCTGCATCTTCCGCAACTCTGGTGAGCATCTCGGCCGCCTTGCGCATGCCTTCGTTCTCGTCCCTGGTATTGTCCAATGTGGAAACAACCAACTGCCGGAATTCGTTGACGAGATGGTCCAGGTTGGCCTGCCGCTGGCGTTCGCGATCACGCTCGACTTTCGCATTTTCTTCCAGACGAACCCGCTCGATCGCATTTTCCTTGAAAACATCCACGGCGCGGGCCATTTCGCCGATCTCGTCTTCCTGCTCGGTTCCCTCGACCTCCGCTGCCGTATCGTCGCTCGCCAGGCGTCGCATCGTGTTCACAAGCCTTGAGATAGGCGGCACGATTGACCGGTACACAAACCATGAGACACCAATCGTGACAGTGATCAGCACGAGCAGGACGACCTTGAGCATCCAGAATGCAGTCTGCGCCTTCGCGGCAAGCGCCGAAGCCTGATCTCTCAATGACGCTGCCTTGTTATCCTCTACTTTCTTGAGGGCATCAATTCGACGCGTACTTGCGGCGAACCACTGCGGACCCGTCACGCCAGAAATGTCCGCTCCAAACGGAGCACCCTGCGCAAGCTTTCTCAGCGCATCGACATCGCCCTGAACGGCTCCCGTAAGCTGTTCCTCGAGGAATGCGATGTCAGCGTCGGTCGCATAGCGACGGAAAGTGGACAGGAAGGTGTCCTGTTTGGCGCCGAGCCCAATAAAGCGCCGGAAGACCGCATCGCTGAAATGTCCCTTGCCGAATCCGGCGGCGCCCATCGCACGCTCGAGCCCCGCCCGCTCCTTGCCCTGCAGCAGGGCCGTGTAGGCCAACACCGGACGAAGCATCTGCCCATTGTCGATTATGCTGTTAATGCTCTCGACCATATTGAGCAGCTGCGCGATCAGCTGGGTATAAAACGCGCCCATTTGCGGCACGGTCAGTTCGAGCTTGTCGACCTTGGCGCGCATCTCTTCCAGCTTGGAGAGCTTGCTCAATGCCAGTTCATAAGGCTCCGCAAAGACCGGCACCGACAGCCTTCCCGTGGGTGCGGGGGCGCTATCTCTGAACGTGGCCAAACTGGCATTTGTTTCAGCCCGTCGATCCCTGATGGCTTCAGCAAATGACTGGCCTTTCGATCCTATGAAGCCCGCAGAAGTGCCTCTTTCTTTCTGTAGTTCATGGACCAGATTCGAAATGACGGGCGCAGCTTCCAGTATCTGCAGTGCGAACTGCACATCATTGGACCTTTTATACTCGTCATAGAGCTTGTTTCCACTGATTCCGGCAAGTGCAATTAGAGGTAAAAGGCAAAGTACTGCAAGACGCAGCGCAATCGAGCGATTGAGAAAAAATGAAGCCATAATCTGCCCCCACAAAATAACCCGTGGTTACAAATTCAGCCAATTCAGTAAATAATATCTTATTCCAGACTCATATAAGCGCGCGAATACAAATCAATAAATCAGCTTATGAAGTCATTTAGGCCAATAATAAAAGAACGATACGCTCATTTTATCACGAATTCAGGTATAATTACTTATATCTATCAAAACGCGCATTATCCCTATTTCTCCCGTAATCCGTGCAGAAATTCCACAGAAAATGGCTCGCCTACCATTGTGCTCAAGCAATCAGTTCCAGACAAATACTGCGGCGTACGCCCCGAGGACCGCATACACAAATCGTCTGACCGTCTTGAGGACAATCAGCGGCAGGGAACCCTTGAAAGAAAAAATGGCGCGCCTTGAAGGAGAAACTTCGAACGCGCTCTTTGAAACACTAGAGGACTGGAACACCTATCTCAAAGCCGAAAACATAGAGCTACCAAAACCTGAAAAGCGGCACGGAGCGCCGGTTCGCCGGGGGCCTTCGCCATGAGGGCAACGGAAAATCCACAGGCGGATATAGGCATCCAGAACCAATTTCTTGCTGTTACGGGAAAAGCAAAGCCAGACAAAAAGCCATCCCCTCGTGTGACGCTCCGGCTCACGGAAGATGAACTGGAGCGGCTCAAGAGAGCCGCCGCAGGTGTATCGGTCAGCAGCTACATTCGCGACAAACTGTTCGGAAAGGATGTTTCACTCCGCAAGACACGCCGCCGCAATCCCGTGAAGAACGAGGAGGCCCTGGCCCAGGTACTTGGCAAGCTAGGGCAATCGCGGATTGCCAACAACCTCAATCAAATTGCCTATGAGGCCAACTGCGGCTCTCTCCTGATGGATGAAGAAACCGAACGGGAGATCAAACTGGCATGCGCACGCATTGCCTGGATACGAGTGAAACTGATTGAGGCTCTCGGACTTGAGGCCAAGGGAAAATGATCCTGAAGGGCAATCAACGCGCCGGTGGAACCCAGTTGGCGATCCACCTGATGAATGTTCAGGACAACGAGCATGTCACAGTCCACGAGTTACGCGGATTTTTGTCGGATGATCTTCATGGTGCATTCAATGAAGCCTATGCCGTCAGTCGCGGCACAAAGTGCAGGCAGTTCCTTTTTTCGCTCAGCCTCAATCCTCCGGAGATGGAAAACGTCCCGGTAGATGTATTCGAAGCAGCAATTGCCGACATAGAAGAAAAATTGTGCCTAACCGATCAGCCGCGCGCCATCGTATTCCACGAAAAAGAAGGTCGCAGGCATGCACATTGTGTGTGGTCGCGGATCAATGTCGATGAGATGAAGGCCATCAACCTGTCTCATTACAAGCTGAAGCTGCGCGATATCTCGCGCGAACTCTATCTCGAACACCAATGGAAGATGCCCCGTGGTTTGGCGAATGCGCAAGAATGCGATCCGCTAAATTTTTCGCTGGAAGAATGGCAACAGGCAAAGCGCCTCAAAGTCGATCCACGCAAGATCAGGCGAGCGCTACAGGATGCCTGGGCGTTTTCGGATTCACTTTCGGCGTTTGAGCAAGCGCTTCAAGAGCGGGGGTTCCGGCTGGCCCAAGGTGACCGCAGAGGCCATGTCGCTGTCGATTTCAACGGTAGTGTTTTCGCCATCTCCCGCGCTGTTGGTCTGAGAGCAAAGGACATTCGTGCGAAGCTTGGTCAATCGGATGACCTCAAACCTATTTCTGAAGTGCAGATGGAAATCGCAAAGGCCGCCACTGACAAGCTAATGGCCTTTGCGCAGGACGAAACGTACAAACTTCAGGCAATCGACAAAGTCATTGAGGCCCAGCGGCATCGGCTTGTCCATGCACAAAGAAGACGGCGCGACACGCTTGTGGCGGCACAGCGGACGCGAAAGAAGGCGGAAACCAAGAAACGTTCGAGCCGCCTTCCACGTGGCCTTAAAGCACTTTGGTTTCGCATCACCGGGGCGTACCGGAAGATTAAAGCGCAAAATGAATCTGAATATTCCAAGTGTGAGAACCGGGATCGACGAGAACGAGAAGCCCTCGTCCAGGCGCAGCTTAGTGAAAGAAGGGAATTGCGAACACGGGCACAAAGGCAGCGGCAGTTGCACGCGGATCGGTTGAAGGACATCTTTGCGGAAATCGAGCTTCGGCAATCGCAGCTTGCGAACACAACTTCAGACAACAAAGCTCAACGTCGCAAACGCAGACAATCACCAAAAAGGACGCGTGCGCCGTAAGACAGATTGCGGGACTCGCTAGCCGAACAAATCCAGTTGGTTTCTGGCATCTTCATCAAACAGGCCGTGATTACATGGCTTTTGAATGCATGGATGTCTTGGAAGCATTGGGCGTTGAGCCATGGCTTCCAGTTTTTCCCGCTGCGTCGGTGATTGGTACCCGTCTATCAGGTATTGCTGCCCGAATACCGTCCGCTCCATGGCGGGAAAGTGGTTGGTTGTTGCCAATGAGTTCCGTTCTGTCATTGCGCGCCCCTCATCCGCACCGATAGGCAATGTGTTCGCCATTGATCGTCGTGGTGGTGTAATCAGCGCTCAGATCGCGGGCGATGGCGTCATAATCAATGTAGTATTGAAATGCCTCCGGCACGTCGCCGAATAGCCCCTCATCGACGAAGCGCTCGGCCAGTTCCTTGAGACTGTCAACTTCATAGATATCAATATCCAGCTGGTCGATGTCGTCGCGGGATGGATCGAACTGGTACCCGCATTCACCATTGGCAATGATGCAACGGATCTTCTCGTGATCTTCCCACCTCTCAACCAGGTTGTAGAAGATGCCGACGTTGGTTTGGTTCAATGGCAGGGCTGACGCCAGTTCGGCATCAAGTCTCTCGCCGTCGATGAATTGGATTTCGTATTCCTCAACCGGTTGTCCAAACCGGTCCTGATGACTGGTTGATTTCGCGGCAAATTCGGCTTCGCTGTCGAAGGAGAAGCCTTTGGCATCGATGTTGAATGGTTGGGCAAAGAGCCTGGTCATGTTTTTCCTCGCTTTCGTCAAAGGTTCAAAGGGAGCGAGGCTTTCAATTCAAACTCCGCGCATGAACCTCTGCCCAGCGGCGAGCGTCCAAACCAAATCCAAGAAATCCCGCCCGATGATCTTTCATCGGGCGCCCACAATTGGACGGGAGACCAACATCCGGCGATGGGTCAATCCTCTTCTCGGGAGACCGCACTGGCGGCGGCAAGAGGATTGAACCACAGCCAAAGCGTCGTCGGTGTTGGTATAAGCTGGAAGGAAGGTTCTATTCGCATGTCATTCACGCGGAACAAAAACACATGCAGCGACCTTCTGGTCGCTACCGAGATTTCCTGTCAGGGATCGTCACCCGAATGGGCCGAGACCGCTTGCCTGGCGCGGTGGAGCGGTACGCGGAATAGAGCCCGCCCAGACAGCCGTCCTGACAAATTATGGGTATACATGGGTAGTAATTTGGGCGCGTTCCCATGTAAATGCCGATATGGCGTGCGTCTCATCGCATGGAGGAAGTGTCTCGAACTAAATTCGGAAGGTTGCTAACACTGCGTCCACAACAACTTTGATAGCGCGGACTGCCGGACCTTCGACAAGCATTCCACATTCTAAATTTACGCCCTTGGACCGTCTCAGTAAGTTTGCTGACCCAACATATGCAGCAACTCCATCGGCGAGGACGATCTTGGCATGAAATGTCTCATCCACGTCGTCTTCGCCTAGCTGTGGACTGTAATCTTTGACGGTGACGGTTTCGTTGAGCTGGGTTCCAATGGGGCCGCAGCCGGATAGCTGGCTGGCATCCCGAAGAATCAGAAACTTGTCCTTTGCTTTCGTGAGTTCAAATAGTTCTAGCGCCCATTCGGCCCCTACGACATCGATGTAGGGGATCATGATAACAAATCTCGATGTCGCTTTGAGCGCGATGTGCCGAAATGCGTCTGTGGTGTTTGTAAGTGAAGAATATTCTGAAGCAATATCCCTGCGGAGCGCCTCACCAAGCTTGCTCGGTTCCTGGGGAAGAGTAACTACAAACCGAGCAGTAGCCTTGGGCGAGACGAGTGAATCAGCGCTCATGGGTTAAGCGCCGGGTCAAAATAACCAATGAGATCGGGCGCGTCGGTGGCCTCCCATTCCGGTTTAGCACCACCACGCAGGCTCGACCTTGAAAGCAGCAAGTTCGAGGAAATACAGCTTACTTCGCTCACCATTATGCATGCGGGGCATGCGCCGCCACGAGAATCACACAGGCTGCCGGAGCCACACCGAAGCATACGCGGGTCGATTGCTCGACGAAGAAACTCGGTCGCATGGTTCCGCCACATAGCGGAAATGTTGCCAAGGTCAGGTGTCATCCCCTTTCGGTAGATGACGAACGCCAAGTCTGCTGGAAATATATGCTCTCCTATCCCATCACGGTCCAAACCAGATACGTCTGCCAGTGAGTGAATCAATTGATGCGAGAGACTGTGCAGCAAGAGGTATACGAACGGGGCCAACTGCCGACCGAAAGTTCCAGATCGCTCCCTGTCTTTGTATTCATCAAGGAATGGTCCAAAATCTTCGTAGTTTTCCAAAAATGAGCGACCGATTCCAATGTCGTCCGTCGGCATATCGGAGATTTCATTTTTCTCTAGCCAATGCCGAACTCGCGCTTCATCAAGCTTTACGTAAAGCGCCTCATTGTTTTGCTGGGTAACGTAGATAGGGTGTTTTCCACCAGTATCGGGAAGCGTGTCGAAAGCCTTCAACCGTACAGGCATTGCAACAGATTGGCCCTGATATTCTCGGTGATATACGGGAGTTGCTGACACTCGCGTAAATCCAAAACTGAATTCACAAATTGGCAGACCTCGTATTAAGACCATCCGCTCGATTCCGGTGTGGTCCAGCAAACTTTGCACCTCGTCCTTGTAACGAGAGAGTGCCTCAGGATCGTTCGCTACATCACATAGGGTGATATCTGGCGATACCACATCAATGGCCAAGTGTTGTTTCTGCGCCTCAACAATATGCTCGCGCACAAACGCATCGTGCTGAATTGTCAACCTGATCGGATCATAACGACGGGCCCAGTCACCACGTACATTCACCCTATGCATAAGAGACGGGCTTGCTAGTTGGCCACGCTTCACTATCCCGTCGGAAAACCACCTTTCACGTATTGCGGAAGCGTCACTTCTATATTCACGCGCCCGATCCAACTTGCCGTTGGCTTCCGCCCTGGCAGCCATTTTTTCGAAGTCTTCGAAATCCTGCAGCTCGTCTGTACGCCCAGCTAACTTGAGCTCTTCAGCAATTTCCTCGGGTGAAGGTTCAGCAAAGGGGATGTCATGTATTTGGGCAAGTGTGCGGAGGAGATCACTATTTTTCTCATGGGTCATGAGATCAACGACTGAACTATCTTCAAATACGATGAAATTGCCTCGTTGAGGATAGAAGGCTGAATTTGCCCGGTAAGAAACCGGGATCATGTTTACCTCGATCCATTGAAACTGACGACCACCGTTGAGTTGCTGCGTGAACAGTCTTTCAAGAACCTCAGGGTCAGCCTTCTTTAATTGCCTCGCTTCTCCGCAGCCCTCACAAATGAAACGCCACTCTGAAAAAACAGGGGCGTCATTTCGGAGTTTGAAAGCATGCGATCCACAACCACACACTCGAATTTGTCTTACTTCTCCTGAAGTGGCGTCCGGATTGAAGTTGAATGGACTCAGGGGCTCCAAGTTTCCAGACCAATGAACATAAACCACATCAATCTGGGTCCAACGTGCCGGATGCCCATGGCAAGTCTTCGGAAGGGGAGAGCGCGCCTGTTCATTGACGCTATCGAATTCTCGAACAGAACCACAGGTGCCACAACGGTATATCAGAGGATAGGGCACATATCCCACGATATCCGGACTGGTAATTTTGAAACGGGTTGGGTCGATCTGAACTTTGCCGGAGTGGACGTCGTAGAATGATCGGTCGAGCATGAACTCATCAAGAGCCTCGGGAATGGCTGTACGGACTCGGTTTTGCCAATTTCCAATGAACTCTCGCATGCTTTCAAAAATTAACGCGCGCGTTGTGCTTTCCACCTTGAGCTCTTTGTCAATTGGAACAGACCGGCAAATTCCTTTCCCACCTTCCCACGTCAAAAGAACGCCAGGGGCATATGAGGTTGCAATTTGAACGCGTGACCGAGCCATTGTTGGTGGCTTTTGTTGCCCTTCAGATGAGCGTCCCCTTCCGAACCTGTCGGGTCGGCGACCTGCACGCCAATCATCTCGGTTTCTAGCTCGGTTATTGGTGTCGCTTGTCACTCAACACCTCCGTCTGCGTCGGTCTCTGCTGCTTCACCTCTCTGACTTCTGATCGCACGCATTACATTGGTCAGATCCTCAACGTTTATTCGTTGGTTCCTTCCGGTTGAGTGGGGGTCGTAGCCTGATGCAACGATGAAACCCGCTTCGTCGACATCTCTAAGTGATGTCATGGGTTTTTGAAAAACCGGGTTGAGATCCTCCCAGTATTCGGCCAGTCGGGCTGATGTTCCTTGGCGAGTCATCGCATCTGCAAAACGGCCGATCTCGTGGTCTACCAATCCAGAGTAGTGATCTGCGTATGGCGGACGGCCCAACTGAGATGGGCCGTGACCTTCATAGCCAGCGGACCTCAGAACAAAGTTACCAAGCTCCTTCTGAAAACCGACCATGTCGTGAGAAGCTCTCGCCTTCAAACGACTAATCATATCTGCCTGCGATATGCGCGTTTTCTGGTCATCCGCCAGTGCCATGAACTCTTCACTTTCCTTGAGCATGACCCATGCCTGCACATAAGAAGCCAACACTCGTCTAATTGCATTTTCCGCCCATCGTTCAACAGCGGGGGGTGCAATCATTCGTTCCAGAAACCGATGAAAAATGTCGTGTGTTTCGACCACGTATCTGTCACGACGACTTTGCGGCGTCGGGATAAGTAGGACGAATCCAACATGGGTACGGCCGACGCGGCTGGAGGCTTGGATATACTCAGCGATGTCGGACGGCAAACCGGCGAAAAACATACTATTAAATCGATCGACATCGACACCATGACTGATCGCCGAAGTCGCAACTATGTTTCGGACTGTCTTATCGATTTCTGGATAGTCCTCACCGGCAAAAGACTCTTCAGCATCAGCCATGACCTGCTGAATTTCTTTCATATCGACGCCGCCGGAAATTAGACGACTATCAAAGTGGTCGAATGGAAGATTGAAGCGCCGGTGAATCTGATGAATTGAGGTGTCTAGGGCGTCCATAATTTGGTCGCCCCCCTTTTTGTTTGTAACATATGCAAGCGCAATTCGATGAAGATCGATAAGGGCCATAATGTCTCCCTCGCGATTTTCATGAGCTGCACGATCAATAGCTGCACGTCTCCAATCTCCAGAAGGATCTTGGGTTATTGCGGATCGAAGGCTGTTCACAGTTGCTGATCGTCTCGTCGGATCAACCATCCCTGACCAGTACCGCGTAATAGCAGCGTGAAATGCACTCAGGACTTGAACAGCCGTAACCGTGTGAGTGGCGTCATTTGTCATCAAAGACACATAAAGACGCATCCAAGGTGAAGTTGCTTCAGGTGCGATGTGGCTGCTCAAATTCGTAGCTAGCTCGACCCTTTCACTGTTTGCTGCCGGAGGAGGTGCTGGTTCAGAAAAGAATGATCTGTAAATGTCAGGCCCAGGATATGGGAATCGAAGGGGCTTACGCTGATAAAGTGTCTCTAGCTGACGTTCGGGATTTGAAATTGTCGCCGTTGCCGCGATGACTTTGGGCATCCTAGGACCGCTCCAACTGTCGCCAGTCCATATTCTTGCAACTTCTAATTCGTCACCCGCCATGCTTGACAGCGATGTCAGTATGTTTTCGAGAAGGCTGTCAAAGAGACCGCTAAATGTGCCCAGACTCTCTTCGAGCAGATGAGCCTCGTCCTGAATAACTAATGACGGGAATGGGTCCGTAAACACTTTTCGTCCACGACGATATGCCGGGAATACCGGTTCAAATCCTTCAGCCTCTGGACCAGCTTGAAGCTTTTCGTGGCGTCTTTCTGCGAACAGGTGTCCCTGCGGACTAATCCACCTGGCCAATCCGAACATACCGAACACTTTGGAGATCGTGTTGGTGTGCTGACCTAGCATCGCGAGCTTGTCGATTGTTCCAAGCAGGACCGCAGGTGCTCGCTCGTAAATTGTGTCGTCAGTGAGCAGGAATGGAAGAGGTTGAAGTTGCCCGTGCGCCCGGTTCCAAGCACACTCATTTTCAAAACAAACTATCGCGGCTCGTCTGGCAGTTGGACCGTCGGACTCATACCTGCGCAAGCCTGTATCCGACCCACAGATTGGACACTCCGGAACTTTGTTAAATGCGTCACGTGATTCTCTGTACCGGCGTGCACGTGCTCCCTCTTCTTCATCGTGCGTTGAAATATCTTCAAGCTTCTCATCATTTAAGAATTCCGGATCACCGAAACGCGGGACTTCCGCCCTGATTCCACCGTAAGTGTTGGGTGTGTTTGCTGAACCCACCCAAAATCCCATTTCAAAGGGCCAAGACCCGATTTTATGCTCACTTCGCACGAGTTCCGCCCATGCGATTAGTTTCAGCAATCGCTGAGCTTGCTGCAAAGTCAAGAGACGCAGCGGATAGCGAACAATGGCAGAAATGCCTCGTTCTTTACCGCGAAGACGGTCGAGAAAGAGAGCAAATAGAAGCGAACCGTAAAAAGCTTCTGACTTACCTCCCCCGTCGGGAAATAGAGTAGGCTCGCGGACTCATCATCAAGATAATTGTCAGAGTAGTCTCTAAATTCCTCCATACGCGAAACAAGTGTCGGGATGTGGGCTAGAATGAAGGCTAGCTGAAACAGGCGCCAACCTCGTTCTGAATCACGATTGTACCTGCGGAAGAACGTGTCGTTGGTCATTGTCCAGGCAAACCATGGAATTGCCCGACGGTAATGGCTTGAGCGTTCGTCTTCGGTAGTAGCTTTCTCGTATCGCTCTGCGGCCTCCGCAGATTCGACCAAAAGCTCTATCCCGCGTGCGATAAACGAAGCTTCGACACGCTGACCTTGCAGGTCTTGATTGAGCCGCTCAGATTCAGAATCGGCTTCATCGCTTGGTAAGCCCTCGCGAACCGACTGCTGCAAATTTGTTGATTGGGTTTCAATCCATTGCTCGTAGGCCCGAGGCAGCTCCGCAAGCAATTCTGGATTGAAGCTGCGCTGAGATAATTCTCCAAAGCGGGTCTCCACTTCGACCTTTGTAGGAAGAATTCGTGGTTGAACGAATCTGGGAGACCACGTTGTCTCTAGAACAATATTCTCACCTTCAGCATGGCTTTTTACGCCGCAGTTCAGGCCAATTGCTGGATAATTGAGATAGTTTCTGAATCGATAGGATGGTTCGACGCGATCTAGTTGCAAGGGCCGGTGGACGGATGCTGGCAGTCTTACTCTCAGACTTGTTCCAAATATCGCGTTGCACACTGATCTCGCTTCGAGAGGGCTAAGTTGCTGGCTTTGATTATCGAGAGATACGCGAAATGAAACACGTTCTGGGTTGAGAAATTCAATCTGTCTCTCAATCTTCAAAACCACACGGGACAGATCAGGAAGAACCGTTGATGCGTTTGGATCAGACTTCCTCACCTCTTGAAGAAACTCGTTCCAGGCTGTTTCGCTTCGCGTGTTCTCAGGCCTTACCGATGCATCGCGCCACGCCTCCCGCTTGCCATCATTGGTGAGCCATTCCTCCAGCTGAGCGGTTAGTTGGTTCGAAAGCTCGTTGCAATAATCGGCGACATGTTGCGTTAGTGCCAAACCAGTCAGATCCGCACGCCACTGCAGGTCGGGGAGATCGAGATCCAGTCTCTTCCATTTTGCTGGAATTGGAGCGGGCTCAATCAGCGAAAAGGGAATCTCTCGCCCTTCTCGGACAAGCCTGCTTATTGGCGTGGCGGCCATTTCCTCAGAATCTGGCGTGTTGATGTCAACATTTTCTTGCTCAGTTGTAATGGGTGTCGAAACGTCGTTATCCACCGATGCAAAATCATCTGCTGTCAGCTTTATCTGGTGTTTGGCGTATGCAGCAGTGCGAACTTCCTCCTGAATCGCGGCGCGACGTTGACGAGTTGCGCTCCGTTCGGTTTCGTCCATTGATTGCCAGTTGGGCCGGTCTACGCCAGCTGCTTTGAAAGCATCGACCCTATTCGTTCTGATCTCCGTGTCGATTTCGGTTTGGAGTTCCTTATTGAGGCGAAAGTCAAACTCCAAGGGACCACTATCGGGATCGATGTCTTCCCATCTGGGCAGAACGCGGAGATATACGGAGAACTTTGGCGATGCACTCAAAATCTCGGTTGCATCGCTGGCCAGGGAAAAGTCGAGACCTAGCGCAGCGATTGCAATATCGGAGGTTTCATCATCACCACGAATGTCATATCGAGGCAGCAATTGACCGGAGACGATAAAACGTCTTGGCGATTTACCGAATATGATCCGACCTTCTTCATCGGTGCCACTCACACGGCCAACGACGGAGTTTACGACTGCGTCGCAGACTGCCTCTTTCAATTCGACATCGATATCGAGAAGATCGCTGGCTCCATACCCCTTCATTGGCAATCCACCTTTCTTGCGGATACTTGAGAGACGAAGTCTTCTGCCGCTGCTCTTAGTGCCCGTATGTCCGCAGAGCGCTCACTATTGCCAGCCGTCACCGCGTGTGGATCAGTTAGTATCCCCTTATATGCATCGTGAAACGCAACGCCGGCACGAAGACGGTTAGAGCGTTGAGCAATAACAGCCCAAGCCCAAAAGCGCTCTGCCAACGCTTGCCCAATACCCAGAGCATCCGCAAATAGTAGGAAGGTGGATTTATCTCGCGGTGCGTGTGGGACTACTTCATAAATTGGCTTTTCAGACTCACCCTGCAGGTCGATCCAGTATTTGGCCCTTGTTGTCGAAACGTCAGGGTCATCCATACGATCGCACAAAACACTCAATCGCTCAGAATCACTAGCTCCTGGCAACTGAGAAAATCGGTCGATGACTGTAGAGTGGTAGTCACGAATTTCTTCGGCAGCAGCGGCAGTTATGTTTAGCAACGATCTCGCCTTTTCGATGAACGCAGGGCCTATGACACATATCTCGTCGCCCACATTCACATCTTTTGCCTGCACCTCGATAAAGCGAGGGACCGACCGAGACCTGTCGCGCAAAACCAAACTCGTTCCGGGTCTAGCAATTATTTTTTGCCCATTTTCCATGCCGAATTGAATTGTAGTTTGATCTCCGCCGTATTGTGGTCCGGCAAGGTCAACCACTTCACCAAATGGAAATTCCACATCTTCTGCTGGAGGCGATGAGCGGTCCAAAATTACCAGATGATCACCTAGCTGTTTAACCCTGTCGTCCGCTTCGTCGGCAAAGGTCGATAGTCGGCGCGCGAGCTCTGGTTGTTCCAGCTGAGCGGCGAGCCGCTTTGCATCACGAACTGAGGAGCTGAGAGTGTCGCTGTCTGCCAAAATGCCGACATGATCCGGAAGCCAAGTCTGTGCAAAAAGCTCCATTATCGTTTGTCGTGTCGGCGCAACAAAGAAAACACGCTTGATCTGGTGGCGCTCCGCAGGTTCGAGTGACGCCAGATCTTCAAAGCCCTGCTTACTCACAAACCGAATGAAACTTGTCTCCAAACGCTCTTCGAGTTTCGGATATTTGGCTCCCAGCCGGTCGCCGCAAAAATCAGCGATCATCTCATTTCTGAATACAAAAACAGACCTGGAACTAGAGCGAAGAGTAGGTCCTAGAGCTTCTTCAACCAGCGTCGACATAGGTGTCGATTGTTCTGAAGTCTTTATAAGTTCAGTTGCTTTTGAAATTGCGGAATCAAGGTCAGCAGCAGGAACTTGTGAGGCTCCATATCGGCGGTCGGACAATATTGAAAGTTCTGCGCTTATCCGGTAGCTCGACAAATTGTCAGCCGCTATGACCTCATTCGTTTCACGCTCGAGAAAATCTGATAACTCCGCCAGACTGCCGGGAAGACTAACGCAACGCCGCATCTTGCCTATGATGCTTCGTGCGGCCTCCGCACCTTGGACGTTACGTCGGTCCCGCAACTTGTTCGCAACGCTTCTGACGGCTGATACAGAATCATCCACCTGCCCAGCAAATCCATCGACACTGATCTCGCTGGCGCCTTCCCATATTTCGCTGCTTTTTGCAGGACGCCGAAGTATCGCATCCGTTCGTGAAAAAATTGAACTGGCGTTTGCAGGACTGAGCTGCTTGCGTCTTGGATTTAGTCTTTTTCCAAGGACGTCGAATCGCACAGCATCATATGCCCATGGATCATCGGTGACAGCCAACACTCCCGTCGTAGGATGAGTGCTTTTGATTATTTCTGCAGACTTTTTGGCGATTTCTACCCAGTCACGCCCAAGCCGTGCCCGACCCGCCTTTGATAAATCCATCAGAAAAAAGTCTGGTGGATCGACGATGTGTTTCAGCTCACCTTTAAAATTTCTAGAAGGTCTAATGCTGTAAAGATAGAATCTTGCATGCTTTGGATCGTCGGCAATTCCGGAACGGCTTTGCTCTCGGAGATCTGTCTTAGTTTTTGTATGCCATAAGAGGTGGCCGGTATTGCCACATCCGTCGCTGGGGCTGCCGTGGGGAATCACCTCATCCAGAATTGGGTGTTGCAGTTCAGCATACATAGAGCCATCGGCACCCTTCCCCGTGATTGAGTTCACGCGGCTCAAGACCTGATGATAATCCTTGAGAGCCGGATCATCCTCGCCACTTACTGACCTTAAAAGATGGCTGATATGCAGCTTGCCGATGGTTGTCCTGTCGACATGCACTTCACGGGCGAGGGTGTGGGCTGTACGTGCGTATGGATACAAAATGACCCGCATTCCTAATGGAGCATCAGCAATGATGTCTGTGTTGCCGCGCAGTTCGATCTGTCTTTTCTTGACTGCGGCGCCGTCGCCGAGCGCCAAGAGCGCGACGAGAGCTGATAGACATGGTTGATGCGCAGGCCACCAGAGAATTACCTCCGAGTCGCCGGTGTTTGAGACGCGGATAGCTGCCTTCAACAATTCAACGTATGTGCCAGATATTTTCCTGTCCGCATCTTCGCCGACGCGATAGAATCGATACTCTCCAAGCGCGCTAACTAATTCCTCTTCGTCTCGTATTGGACCCGGTCGATTATCTATCTTGGGCTCATTGCTGGCATGTCTTTTGACTGCCAGTGTCGCAATTAGCTCTCTTTGACGCCTAATGCTTTCGTCTCGGTTCTTGAGGCGGTCGTCGAGGTTACTTCCTGGAGATTGGCGTTTGCGAGACTTAGCCATAGCCATCTCCCGTAATCTTTTCGGGAGTTGCGTAAGCACTTTCAGCAGCGGCTTCAGCGTTTCCTTTGTGCCGTACTAGCTCTCTGCGAAAAATATCCGGTTGCGGTAAGTCAATCTGTCGAAGTAATTGCACGGAAACGGAAGCAGTCCCCGATACGCGCCGGTACCGATCATCAACCGCTTTAGTGTTGAGTAAGGATACGATTAGAGATAAATCTTCTGCCCTTTCGCAGGTTAGTACAATTGTGTGGTTCTCCGTTACAAACCCTCCCCATTGCTCAACTACTCCTGGATCAACCACCGAGGCGATGATCCGGCGTGGTTGCTTGTCGTTCGTGGTGCGCTGAAGCACTGCCGCGTGCGAACGCACGATTGCTGTGCTCTCGCTTGTGAATTTAACAAAATCAGTCTTTGTTCCGTTTTTCCCCATGGGCCAACACATCTGCTCCGCCCTTACATTTTTTGCCCAGACCAAGGGGTATGCATTTTTGCTGGATCGGGTCGTCAAGCGATCAAACTCGCGATTCCACACGAAATATCCTGCTCGGATGGTTGCACCATAGTCTGCCAACACAGCGCCTCCGACATGGGAGTCACCATCTACCGGGAACGGCCAGGAAGCGCTGAGGTTCTTGGGAAGCAACCTCACTTCAATCTTTGAGGTGTCTTGTTGCCGCCTTATTACCGGGAAAGGAACAAGCGCTTTTCGAGAGTGCGGGGAACCTTTCCTTAGAATAAGGACGCTTACATCTTGTGCGACATCAGCGAAAACGCCCTCACGTTCAGGCACTGACGCAACTGCAAGAATCTCTGCGTTTGATCTGATGTATGATCGAATTCGATCGTAAAATGGGCCCGCGCGAAAACTCGATGGTAAAACTAGCGCTACAATCCCGCCTTTCTTCGCGTGCCTAAGGCACAATTCAGAAAACACTGCATACTTGTTTATGTGCCCGCTATACGAAACCTTTTTCCAGTTTTCGCTGGGCAAATCCTTCGCAGTAATTCGGCCATACGGCGGATTTGCGATGACGAGATCATAGGAACTTCGCGTTTGAATTGTTAATGCGTCTTGTACGCGGATGACATTTGCTCGTTTGGCAAGCGCAAGGCGATCCGCGATAAGAGCTTCGGAAATCTGAGCTAGGCCGGCATCGAGTTCAATCCCCCGTAACCTTCGAAGAATATCAGACGGAAGGACACCTCCTTCTAGCGCACGTCCGGCTACTGTAGAGAGAAACGCTGCGCCGCCAGCTGCAGGATCAAGCACGCGATGTTGGTGAAGTTGAAACCCAGCCTGTATCGCCAGATCAAGGACTGCATTTGCGAGGTACGGTGGCGTGAAGTACGCAGCCTGATTTCGGCGATCTCTGGGTGAAAGAAGGAGTGTATATAGTGTACCTATCCAGTAGTGCTGCTCATCTTTCGTCAGATCAGATATTGCCTCTCTGAACTCCTGGATTTCAGTTTGACGCGAAGCCGATTTAAGTAGCGAAAGTACGATTCGCGCTTTCTCCCGACGGCTTGAGAGGTTTCGTTGTAGTTTGAGTTTTTTGACTGTTGAACGGGCGAGGTTCAAGAGCTTGGAGTGAGATCCGTCTTGACGCTCGGATTCGACAAGTTTCTCGTGGTTATCGATTTCGTTCGGTCGAACCAATCCCGGCTCAAATTCCAAATGTGATTCATCAAGAATCCCGGTATTCACCTGAGAGTTGCTACTCTTGATGCTATATTTAATTCTCATAATGCGTTGTTTTTCATAATATTATTTGTATTCATGACACTTATTCTGTATATAGCATCACCTTCGTCCAGCCAAGGAAAGCTTTCGCAGCCCCATGTGGCTTTGCGTATCGGAAATATCAGTCGCTATGCCACGCTTGGTCAACGGCGGCGATGTTGGTGCAAGAGAGGCAATAGGGTAGCGGACTGATGGCTTTCAGAGGCAGACCAGCGTGGGCGGCAAATCTGAGCTTCATACGGCGAATTGTAAAAGCTATATCCCGTCAATCTTTGTTGCCTCGATGATCGCTGCCATGACCTGATCAAATTGCGGCTGCGATCGATAGAACAGCGCCCGTGACCGATCGAAGGCGAGGGCATAGCTTTCGCGGACTTCCGGATCGCTCAGAAGGAAGGCCTCGTTCTCCGTGAGCACGAGATTATCGTCGGTGCGAAAGCGCTTCTTCTTGTGCGCCGCATAATCCTCTGTACCAATGAATTTGCGCACCAGTGGGTCATCAAGCAGACGGTAGACATCATAGTAGTGCCGCATGAATTCGTCTGGAGAACTGCCTTCTTCCTGCTGCTTGCGAAACTTGGTGGAAACCGTTTGGAGCTTTTCGACAAAGGTGTATCCGGGATGGTAGCAGGCCACATCGACCGCCCGATTGTCTTTGATCTCCACCTTGTCTGCAGCATGGTTATACGCCCAGGATGAAATCGTGTGGGGGCTGTTCGGACTTACGGTGTCGAAACCGAGCTCCAGAAGCACGCCATCGCGAATGCCCGACAGACTGCCGGTGTGGCTGTCGTAGCGGAGTCGAATACCGCCACTGCGGTAGTATTGCTCATCATCAAATTCGGCATCGCGCTCGACCGTGGCGATACCGTCAATTGCGATTTCACCGGCCAGCCAGTCATAAAAATCGAGTCGACTCTTCACATGCTGCGGCTTTTGCTGATTCGGATTGACAGCAACCTTTTGTCCGGCGGGCGGCTCGATGCGGATATCGATGTCCTCGGAAAAACGGTTAATGATGCCAAGTCCCTTCGACAAGGACGTACCGCCTTTGAGCTCAAAGGAAAGCCCCATCTGCTGCAGCCCGTAGAGGCAGTGCATGATCCAATAGTCCTTTTCGACAAGGACTGGATCAATGGAGAGTTCTTCACCGACAATCCGGATCAGGTCCGGAAACTCTTTATGTCGGTGAAGGAAATCATTGGGCATAAGCTAGTGTACCGTCCGCCAAAAGTGGCTGAAAGAACTTCCTCGCTTTTACCCCACCATATTCACGGACGGCTCTGGCCAGCGCCTTCGCATCCACATGCGATGCGCGCCTCTTCACGCCTTCAAGCAAATATGGTTTCGTCTCGGCGAGGCGGTCCAAGTTGTCCACGAGGTCAACGAGCAGAAACTCTTCAGAGTGCGTTTTCGGGAAGTGCGGCTTCACCCGAAAATCATACTCGCGCTTGCCAAGCCGGAAATGTCCGTGACGCTTGTGATTATAGACAACGGTCTTGTTGTAGAGCTGCGTCGAGCCCACTCCGAGCGCGTTGTAAGCATTGGGCGAGGTCAGCAGGAAGCGATGATCTTTTAGAAATGCCTCGACCAATTTCTCATCGTCGGCAGGCGCTGCACCAAAGCTAGTCTGCTTGGGATAAGCATAGAGCCCTCCTGACAGCTTGGTGAGAGTCCCTTCTTCCACAAGCTGCTTCAGATGCCGGTCCACGGCATTTGACCACGGCAGAAGATCGGCACGCCGATAAACCTGCCCTGGGCGGAGATGCTTCTTCAGTTTGCTCAATGCGCTCATATTCTCATAATAGTCCATTTCAGTTCATTTTGCAAGTTTTTTTATTGAAAATTCATGCAATCAGGTAAAGATATAGTGCCTGCCAATAGGCATCACAAGGGGCAAATGGACCAAAGAGGAAGCGCGCATCCAACGTGCGCTAAAGGTTGGTTGATGGGTGCAGGGAGAGTTGAATTCTCACCTGCTTACGGTTCAGGGGCAACACGCTGGCCATGGGGTTTTCAGGGGAGCTTGGAGGTTCCCTTGGATGGCGATCAATCGGCCAGTCGATTGTGCATGGCGCGGTGCAGGTGGAGAGGCAAGTCTCCAGGCCCTGCGAGTGGATTTCCAAGGACGGCGATACGCCCTTGGAGCGATGGGTTTTGGGAGAGCGAATTCTCCCGACGAGTGATCAACCGGCGATACGGTTGCCTGGCGTGATTAGGCTCAATGCCTGACGCACGCCAACAGCGAGAGGGATGCAACGGGAGAGCGCAGCGTCTCCCTTGCCAAGATGGTGTTGTCTGACAACACACATCTTGCGGAGCACGATAACCCGTGATTCTCAGTTCAACAGAATCTCGTGCGACGGTTCAATGGGATAAACCGCTCGCACCAAACCAGATTGCTGATCAAACTGATGCCCCCGGTTTAAACGAGCGCCAAACGAAGATCTGCCTGGATTCTTAGCCAGAGCGCAAATCACGCACGCACGTACGCAACTGCATTCATTTTCGCCAGGATGATGCGAAGAAGCTCGTCAGAACACGCCGCAAAGGCTTTGTTCGCGGACATAGATATCTCCTGATTGTGGGGATCAACAACACAATACGCAGAGCGCTTCATTGCATCCATATTGAGCAATCATTGGAAATGAAAGTAACAAAAATCAAATAACTTTACAATATTGCAAAATTGTTATTGCATTTTGAAAATAATTATAAACTATTAATTAAAGAGAAAATTACATGAATAAGAAAAAGATTGCAATAATCGGATTATCTATAGCAATGACTGCTGTTTTGTTTGCGCTGATCATCTTCGTCATCAACGCGAATACGGCAGCCACAGGATCAGAGCCTCGCGTGAACCGTTCGGTCGAGTACGAGAGTAAGGCGTGGAAAAACTTGGCCAATCAAAACGAAAAATAGGATAGGCCATGGTTACATACAGCGACTATCAGGACGTACTTTTCAGTACCAACTTCATCGGTGGCGGGGGGCAATCGGTCCTACCGAACCCCGACGATGACGACAGGGCAGAAGTCGCCAAAGATGCCAACAATGTGTACCAATTCTACTACTACGCATTGACCTCCCTTTCTGACCTTAATGATCTCGGATACTACGACACGCCCACCACCGACACTGACTCCGATCCTCTCACCAACGACCGGGAATACAACCAGCTACCGACCGGCAACGACCCGAGCCTAAGCACAAGCCAACAAACCATTCTCTCTTCTGTCCTGGGACAAAGCACATATGGCGCGAGTTTCGCCGATGTCGCGAACATCAATTTTAGCATCGGTACGACCGGCAATGCGGATATCGTCATCGGCCAGACTACGAATGGTGAGGGGGTCATTTCAGACGACGGCGGATATGAACACGATTACTCGAACGGTGCTGATGAACTCAGACACGGAGATATCTGGCTGAACCAGGATTTCGACCTGGGCTTTGGCAACTTATGGAACGACACCGACAAAGGAGACTATGGCTTCTTTGTTGTCTTACATGAAGTGGCCCATGCTCTGGGTCTCGCTCATCCTCCGGCCGGCGAATTGGACTCGATGCAGTACACAGTCATGTCCACAGACTTCATGGCCGGCATGAACCCAATCGACACATCAGATGATGTGTTGCCATCAAGCCTCCAGCTTCTCGACATCGCGGCTCTTCAGGAGATTTACGGGGCGAACTATAACACCCGTGCCGACGACACTACTTACTCAAAGGCCACGGCGCTCGCTTCATCCCGTCCAAATGACGCTTTCGTCTACACAATCTGGGACGGTGGAGGAAACGACACGATTGATGTATCAGGCTTCACCAGTCCGGACGGCGCAACCATTGACTTACGTGAGGGCTCTTTCAGCTCTGTCGGCCTAAACGCTGAAGGAAATGCCGCCGCCAACAATCTGGCGATCGCCTATAACGCCGTGATTGAAAACGCCACGGGTACTGACCACGATGATTTTCTCTATGGCAACCAACACGACAATGTTCTCAATGGCGGAGCTGGCAATGACACCTTCGAAGGCCACGGCGGTAGCGATTCCCTAAATGGCGGAGCCGGCAACGATTCCTTTCTCGTCGACGTAAGCAATGCAGAAACGTTCACCATCGTTGATGGCGGCGCAGATACAGACACATTTGAATATACCGGTGGCACCAATGTTGAAATCACCGCCGCCGCCATCAAAACCCAGTCCAGCATCGCCACCAATGTCGAAAATGTCACGCTGGCCACTGGCCTATCACATAGTACCTATATCGATGATCTCGGCCGGGATTATGATTTCAGCGATTCATTTTCCGGCTCGAATGCTGGCTGGATAGATTATTCCTCTTACGGTGCAGCGGCGACTGATGCACTGACGATTGATATCAGCAACGCCACCTGGCAGGTCAGCGCCAATGGCAGCACCGATGAGTTTGACAGCAACGATAATGACGTGATCGCCTCGATCATCGGGTCTAATTGGGGCGATACCGTTACACTCAGCAATAATCAGGTTTCACAGATATGGCTCGGTACCGGGGATGATGACATTACCGCCGTGGGATCACACGTTCCGACAATTATCTATAGCGGTGGCGATGACACGATTGCATCCGGTAGCCACACGATAAGATTTGATTCAACAATTCAATATGCCTCGGACAGTGATATTCAGTTCGAAGAGCTGAACAAAACCAACATTGTCACTGTCGGCAATGTTCAGACCTATGATTTTGACCTGAAGATTGCCATTGCCGGAAAAGGCACGATCACAATCGATGATGTGTCGGCGCAGATTGATGCCGGCGCAGATAGCACTTTTGGCACGAGCGATGACAATTACAGTACTTTGGGCGGCCCGTCTGTCATAGAGCTTTGGAATAGCACACGCATCACGTTTGGCAGTTCTATCACCGATGAAGCGCTCTCCGGTTCCGGCACATTTGATCAGCTTGACACCACCCCGTTTGATGAATTGACGATTACCGGCACATCCGGCAACGACACGATGAATGGCTACGGTCAGGACGATACCCTCAATGGCGGCGCCGGCCACGACATCCTCAATGGAAACGGAGGAGAAGATACCCTGAACGGCGGTGCCGGTGATGACACAATTCTCGGCGGATTAGGTGACGATACGCTCAACGGCGAGGCCGGTCTCGACATCATCAGCGGTGGAGCGGGCGTTGATGTCATACACGGCAACGATGGTGACGACACCCTACTCGGTCAAGCTCACGGCGATTTCCTATATGGCGACGATGGAGACGATACGCTTGATGGTGGCCATGGCGATGACACGCTCTATGGCGGCGACGGCATTGATCTCCTATTGGGTGGTAGCGGTGACGATGACCTGTTCGGAGAAGCCGATAACGATACGCTTCGAGGCGGTTACGGGGCCGACGATCTTGAAGGCGGTGTTGGCAACGATACGCTTCAAGGAGAAATGGGCGATGATACGTTGAACGGTGGCTTCGGCGATGACACGCTAGAGGGCGGTGTTGATGATGACACCTATATCTACATTGAGGGCGACGGCTACGACACCATCACCGAAACGTCCGGAGACGACACCATCCAGCTTGGCTCAACAATTGATCTGAGCAACTTCGGCAGTTACCGCAGTGGTGATGACCTGATTCTTGAAACATTTTCGGGTGGCGCGACCTCGGGCCGGATCACGGTCACGAATTACTTTCTCAATACCAACAATGTGGTCGAGACCATCCAGTTCGCTGCTGGTGGCCTGAACATCACGGGTACGGACGACGACGACAGCCTGACCGGCACAACTTACTTCGATTATATCCGAGGCCGTGACGGCGACGATACGCTCAACGGTGGCAATGGCGATGATCGATTGCGCGGTGATGATGGCGATGATCTCTTGTTCGGAGATGTCGGAGACGATCTTCTGCAGGGCCGCAACGATGACGACACGTTGAACGGTGGTGCCGGCGATGATGAGTTGGAAGGCGGCGCCGGCAACGACACCTTTGTTTACAGTGCCGGTCTCGACCAGGCCGAAGAAAGCAGCGGCACCGACACCATATTGTTTGATGACGGCATCGACCTGTACGATCTCTCTTTCCAGGACTCCGGTACAACAGATACCAAGATCGTACTGAATACCAACACCGATGAAATCCTGCTTGTCAATCAACGCAGCGCCAACATCAACGAGCACTTTGAGAGCGTTGCTTTCGACAATGGCCTAAGCCTCAATCTGGCGGATTACAACAATTGGCAGTGGGGGACATCAGCTTTTGAAGCCATCACCGGTGGATCAGGCAACGACACCATTCTTGGTGGTGCTGGCAACGACAATCTCAAAGGAAAGGCCGGTAACGATCAGATCGATGGCGGCGATGGAAACGACAAGATCTGGGGCGGCGCAGGCGATGACTATATCTTCGGTGGTCTCGGTCTCGATACTCTGCGCGGTGAAGATGGGAACGACACCCTCGTCGGTGCCAGTGACAATGACACGCTCTACGGTGGCAATGGCGATGATATCTTAAATGGCGGTATCGATTCAGGGTTCGACAATCTCTATGGCGAAGCCGGAGACGATACGCTCTACGCCACAGCCGGAAATGACTTTCTGCGCGGCGGCACGGGAAGTGACACTTTTGTTCTCACCGATATCAATCACTTCACTGGCACGGCTGCAGTGACCATAAAATCCGGCTTTGACTCCAATCCCTCGGGGGACAATGACGCGCTCGATATCAAAGACGTCATCGACTTTGATTCTGGCACCGGTGATATCTTGAGCAATTTTGTGGCGCTGTCCGAAAACGCCAGCAATACCACCGTCAGTGTCGATGTTGACGGAATCGGTACGGCCCACAGCTGGACAACGGTCGCCATCATCCAGAACGTCACCGGTGAATGGACCGATGCGACGGATATGCTGGCTCAGAATAATCTGATTGTTGAGTAGACCTTAGCGCCACCTTATCTTCGATCAGTAGCCGTTGCTGTGACATCCTGAAGTTGCCGGCGCTCACTTACGGCAATGCGTTTTCTGATTCCTCTAGGTAGAACAAGCGCCCCTGCTCTCCGCGGTGGTGAGCGTTGCGCGAATGGCCTGGCATCGCGGGCAGTTTTCGGCGCCTCTCTTGTCTGGGTCTCGATAGCAGACCAGTTCCCGGCAATGCAGACATTTGAATCTGCGCGAGACGAGTTGCTTGCGCTGCTGAGTGCCGTAGAGACGCTCAATCAGGACGCCATTGCGGCCCAAATAAAAAGAAAACCGATTGCTAGTGTTCATTTTGCTGCCAAGTACCGAAATTTATCCTGTGTTGGTGGCAATCTCGTCAATCATACCCAGCGGCGATGGAGCTATGAACGCTAGTTACCGATGCAGTTGCGGTTCATATCCTGGTGTCGCCCGATCAAGCACGATGCTGCCAGCGGGTGATCTGAACTCCGTTTTCAGGTCTGGCGCACTTGCTACCGCGTCATGTCCTGGCAGCTGCGCCCGGACAGATGGTGGAATCGCCGAAGCTAAATCCGCATCGAGCCCATCAAGTTCAGACTTTGGAATCTCACCCTCAGCGACCCTGTCACGTGCGGCCTGAACGCGTTCCTGAAACTCAAATATCCGCTGACGTTCAACTTCAAGAAGGCCACGCTTTTCTCTGAGCGGGTTGAATCTATCCCAGATGGGTCTATCCGGACCGATCAAATCATAATCTAGCTCATCACGCGTCACGAGCTTGCCAAATTCGTCAAAGACCTGGGTGCCATCCGCTGTCTTAAACACGCGTCGTCCGTCTGGCATGACGTAGGCGCGTTCGAGCATGTCCTCCAGCCGGGCATTGACCGCATCGAGCTTTTCCTGATTCTCCATGAGTGCCTTGACGATCGCTTCGTCATAGGCATCAAGTTTGGCTTCAAACCGCTGAAGCTCAATTCGGCTGGCCATCACCGTTGCGACTGCAAACCCGGTGAGACCTTCATCAAACCTCTCTTCTACCGTTTCCCGGCGTTCACGATCTTCTCGGGCCTTAATGAACCACCGCTTACGTCGGAGTTCTGAGTCGCGATTGCGATCACTGTGTCTAAAATGTTCCCCCAGCATAATCATCTATGGTCCGCAGTCCTTCTTTATCAAAACGTACATCAGCACATCGACCGGCTTGTCCGGATGGCGCTTCAGCCAACTCATCATTCGGCGCACGTTTCGGTCGCTGTCTCTGTCGTACCAGTTGTAGATGCACTTCATTCCCGTTTCATCGGGCCGATCTCGTTGCCATCTTGAATGGGCCATTGCATCGGTCAAACCAGCCATATACAGCGATATCTCCCGAGACGTGAATGTCAGCAGTTCACGCGCCAACATCAGGTCCAGCTTCCTTTCCTGTGCTGTGCTTGCTTGCACAGGCAAGAACATCGAAAGCGTCAATCCAATCATTATTACTGTTATTTCTTTATATTTATTTAATTTTAACTGATTTTTAATCAGCATAATTGACCGATTATGCAATATTTTACTCAGATATATCGGATTTGCTATAATCGTGGGTAAGTATAGGAAAATCAATGGCTTGACAAAGGCTTACCAGTGGCAAGCCGGATAACAAATCCTCAATGCGGAAAGGGTCGTTTTTGCAACGTCAAGGCGGCCAGAAATTTCTGCATTAAGGTACTGATATTGAATGAAAATAGGATACCTACGTGTCAGCACCGAGGAACAATGCCCGGATCGACAAATCGATGCGCTTGAGCCGATATGCGATGAGCTCCACATTGAGAAGCTTTCGGCAGTCGCAAAGAAACGTCCCGTATTTGAGAAAATCTTGAAGAAACTGAAGGCTGGCGACACCCTCGTCGTCTGGGACCTGGACCGGGCATTCCGGTCAACGGTTGATGCGATCCTGCAGGCCGAGAAACTCCGGGAGCGTGGGATTCAGTTTCAAATTGTGACGTTGGATATCGATACCACTGAACCGGCCGGAGAATTCTTCTACACCATCATGGCCGCCTACGCCCAATTCGAGCGGCACAACCTATCACGCCGGACCAAGGAAGGGCTGGCGGCGGCTCGGCGGCGAGGAAAGAGATTGGGAAGGCCGTTAAAGCTATCAGATGAACAAATTCGTGCTGCTCGGGACAAACTCGCACTTGGGCAAGATACATTATCAAACTTGGCGGCCAGTTATCGCGTCCATCCTTCCACACTTGGGCGTTCGATTGCGCGGATGGAGACTCGCGCTTAGTTACAATTCGAATGCACCCCACTAAAGAACTGCGGAGTCACAACACCGAACCTCATGATGCCCGTTCGGCGTTTTCCAACAATGCTCCTTCTATCTCTGCA
Organism: Hyphomicrobiales bacterium; assembly: GCA_965198845.1. GTDB lineage: Bacteria > Pseudomonadota > Alphaproteobacteria > Rhizobiales > JAJFHC01 > CBDAQD01. The sequence goes on along the minus strand of CBDAQD010000002.1, from coordinate 465,673 downwards.
AGTTCGCGTCCAAATGCAGTGTCCTCGATCGCGAGCTCTCGGATTTTCCGGGCGCTATGTAAAACCGTGTTGCGATCACGATCGCCAAATTTTTTCCCTATCTTGAATAAACTGTCATGAGTCATCTTATGGGCCAGATACATGCCAATTTGCCTGGGTCTTGCAATTGATCTTTGCCTCCGGGGGGACAAAAGGTCACTTAGTGAGATTGAATACCTGCTCGATACAAATCTCAAAATTTGTTCGGTTGTGTACTTACGGTTTCTCTCGTCGCTCACGACAATCGCGACGACTTCATCAACATTCTCAGCGGTGATTTTATCCCGAGGATTTCTATACAGAATTCCTGCAATCCGGCGGAATATCTTTGAGAATTCTTCCCTTGCGGAGATATCTCGTTTTCCCAAGGAGTTACGGACAAACTCGGGAATCTCCAGACCAGGAAAATCCATTAGTGATTTCTTTGTCAGGTCTTCAATGTAGGCAATACGGGCCTCATAACCCTCAAGCTGATCCCGATAATCATCAACAATGCTCCCATCAGGCGCGACTCGACGACCGGCTACGTCTTCTAGAGATTTCCCCGCCAACATTTGCCGGTCGATCTTCAGAAGTTCCTCAGAGTTCGGCATATTCAGGTGCAGCCAGTAATAGAAGGCCCAGGCGATATCTGCACTGCCTTTTCCCTGCACAAGATTTTTCTGATGCGATTGGTTGACGGCTAAATCCAGCTTTGCAGATTTTACCGCCTGTATAAGAATGTTGGTTCTTTCGGGACTTGAGTCCGCAAGCTGCGAGAGCAGCTTTCCCAACGCTTGTTTGGAAAAGTTTTCATCTCCGACAAACCCTTCCGAACCAAAACAGCTCCGAAATTCATAGTAGTTCATTTGGTCTCGATCCTTAGAAAGGAAATAGGCCTCAGTATGATGTTGTTCAACTATTCGTATGCCACTCGGTGAAGCTAAGAGTCAGAATTTGGGTTCCAAGGGCGGCCTATAGGGCTTGTCAAAACGAAAATACTCCTCCGACCTCACCTCACCGGTTCTCGCGTCAAACTCGATAACCGCCGGTCCCCCAATTCGGTGAAGATTGCCATCGGCGAAATACATATGTCGCACTGGTTTACTCGTTTCCGGATCATAATTGATCACCGCAGGACCTTCCGATTCGAGACGCGAAGTTACGTCATTTCTCAACCACCTCTCCTCGACAACGTTTCCGGTTTTGGGGTCGTAGGTTGTCATGGCTGGTCCAATCGAATTATGCAAACGACCGTCTTTTTGCCAGACCTGCTTGAAGAGCTGACCAGTTTCAGCGTCCCTTCTTATTCTTACAGTGAATATCTCCTCGATGGAATCCTCCATCCATTGAGAATACCAAACCGGTCCGTTTACGCGCAAAAATACTTAGGAAAAATAAGAAAAAACAAGAGGATAAAACTATTCGATTCTAGTCGGCTCTAGCTTGGACAGAGCTGTCACATTCCGCAATCTTTGTCTCATCTTTCGCGATTTCCCGAAGTTGTAGTGGAGAAATGAGATGAACAACGACATGTACTCCCAACATGGACAGAACATGGCACGAGACGCTGCCGGACGTGCCGAACTTGGCCGTGCGTGGGGGCGTCACATCAAATGGACACGCAGGCAGAATCAGCGAGAGCTGAAAAAAATCAAACAAGACAATCGTCGTCAAATGACACCGACTGGAAACAGCGATGGCGACTTCGCCTCACAAGCAGTAGCAGCCGTTGTCATCCTTGGCGCAATGCTTCTGCTCGCCGCGTTGGGATAGCGAATGTTAGCAGCTCCTAACTAATAGGAGCTGCTCTCCATCCTCACCAACAACTGAAACGCCCTCTCTTGATGAGAGGCGAACGGGCAAGCGCGCCCTCACGAAAGGACAACCATGTTCTCACAAATCGGAGAAATTGCCCCAAAGGCCCTCATTATCGGCGGCCTTTGCTGGGCAGGTGCCAACTGGGCCTTCCTTGGCCCAGAACTCGGCTCGCGCACATTGCGCGCCAACGGGCACTTGCAAGTTTGCGAGCGTGGATTCAGCCAATCCGTTATGGCGGCCGCGAAGGAAGAAGCGAGCAAAATTCCGCAACCCACCGCCGATCCGGAAAAAGAGATGGCGGCGCAGGCGATGCGCGACATGATGCGCTCCCCGTTGGGCAACCTCATGAATATGGCGACCCAGCACACCGGCCTCAGCGTCGATACTGCAATTGGCGCCTATGAGCAGCAGAAGCGGCTGGCACGCCAGGCCTATGAGCGTGCTGTTCAGGCGGCCAAGGACAGAACCACAGCCAGACTGATCCATGCCGCTGATTTCTGTGAATGCGTGGCAGCCGAGGCCGTCAGCCAAGCACAGAACGAGTTCGCGCTCTACTCGGGCACGCTGACCATCTTCAAGCCCAACAGGATCAAGGACCTCAATGTCCTGATGGCGCGTGCACAGTCGCGTGGTGCCTGCAACCACCTAAAAGGGTAGCGATCATGAAAACCTATTACGACGGTGGCGGCTGGCAGGTCACGGACAGCCTCGTGCGCACTCCAAAGAAATCCTTCTCGCTTGATCGGTTGGAAGCGGTCTCGCTGAAACGAAGTTTCTTTCTTCTGGCTGCGCTGCCAGCGACCGGGGCACTGACACTCACGGCCCTGTGGTGGCGGTATCTGTACGCCCACGAAATCTGGGTGCTGATACTGGCCTCCCTGACAGCGCTTCTGGTCTCGTTTCAGTTCGGAACGCTAAAAGTCGATGCGCTCTCACTGAAGGATGATGAAGGCGGAACCGTCTACGGGCGGTTCACCCAGCTCGCACGCGTTCGCGACGCTATCGAAACCGCCATGCGAGATCGCAATTCAGAAACAAGAGGCGTGTCATGAGACAGTTGCCCAATGATCCTGCGCAGCTTGGAACGCCCTATTCCTCCTCCGGCGTAATATTGAAGATTAACACCCGCCTGCTGGGCGCGGCCGGCTTTGGGTTCATCGCCTATGTGATCTGGCCAAGTTCCAGCGAAGGCTGGGGTTTGGGCCTGATCAGCGTCCTGCTGTGGGTCGCCGTCGGCACGCTCCTCGTCGAGGCGCTCATCGCCATGATCAAGCTGTATACCCGCGACAAGGCCGTGGCTGACTATCTGGCTCAAGGCAAGAAACCCAAATCCTCAAAAATGGCGTCGGATGATGTCCTGAAAGAAATGGGGATGCGGTAATGGCGAGAGAAGTTCGGCGCATCATCGGTTTGGGTTTTGATGGCAAACCCGTCTATGCACCCAAGCACGCACACTCTTTGTTGTTAGCCGCTGCCGGTGGCGGCAAAACCACGTGTGGGGCTGTGCCCTGGCTTCAATCGCTTATTGCCGACTGCGCCCGAGCGATTGTAATCGTCGATTCCAAGGAAGGCGAAATAGCTGCCCAATGCGCTGCCATGTGCGCAAAATATGGGCGGAAAGTCGCGATCATCGACAACTTCGGTGTTCTGATTGCCGAGTTTGGCGAAGATCACCTCTTTAGAGTGTCCGTAAATCGGTTCGGCGCTGTCGTTCGCTCTTTCTTGATGGCAAATGGCGAACTGATCTTCTCATCGGAAAACGCCTGTCAGGCACTTATTGAAGAACCGCCACGCGATCAGCGCAACGCCTATTGGCGCGATGAACCGCGCACACTGATTGAGTTTGCGCTCAACACTCTACTGGTTCGCAATCCACGGCTCGCCACTCCGGGTGGTGTCTGGGGGCTTCTCTCGAAACCAGAAACACTGATGGCTGCTGCGAGGATCGAAGCCGAAGAAGGTAATGAGGCACTCAAAGCCCTCGCCCTACACGTTTTGGGCATGGGGAAAAATGAAGAACACTTCCCGCAGCATTTGGCCGCCGCGCTTAAAGCCCTGCGCATTTTCGGGGCCGGTTCCACCCTTCACCTGGCCGGGACGGATGCCACTCACACGCACGAGCAATTGATCAAAGAAAAATATGTGGTGTTCTTGGCGGGTCCTGTTCGCCACATGGAACGGCTGGGCGCAGACTATGCCCTGCAATTGCAATCCTTCATGGAAGTGGTCCTGGGTGGCAATTGTGGCCCGGTGAGCTTCATCATTGATGAGTTCACGAACGCGCCTTTGAAAGCGCTGGTCGCTCAGCTCACCACCATGCGCGGATATGGTGGCACCTGCCACATGATTGCTCAGTCGCGTTCCGAAATCGAACGCCGCTACGGCGACAAAGAAGCCCTCACCATCGCGGAGAACGCCATCATCACCCAGTGGTTCGGTTTTTCATCGATCCAGGAATCCGAGATGGTGTCGCGTGCGATGGGCGAGACACTACACGTCACACATTCACTGGGGCTCGGATCAGAGAAGTTGGATTTCTCCAGCAACTTCAACACTGGCAAGGAACGGTTGTTCACCGCTGATGAACTGATGCGGCTGCCACCTGATGAGCAGATCGTCCAGGTGAAGGATGTCGGCTTCATCCATTGCAAGAAAATCAAACAGAATGAGATCGCGCCCACCTGCTTCGATCTTGCACCCAATCCTCTAGAAGGTGGCACTTTGTCTCCTGATCCTAAGGTCACGTTGTCGGTGCCGAAGCGAGGATCACGCTCATGAGACACCTGCCGACCAAACCACTCCTGATCCGCGCCAGTTATTTTGCGTGGGTGATCGCGCCCGTATGCCTGGTGCTGGGCTATTTAATTTTAGGCCTTCCGCACGTCATCTGGTCTTACGCTTGGCGCGATCAAGGTCAAGGTTACGATCCCCACGCCTTTCGTTATTACACGCGCTGCACCTTCATTGGTCCCTACGGTGCCTTCACTACCTATCCCACCAATGGAAAGTGTGGATGGGTCCGCTTCTTTAAGGAGAGCGATGGAGGCAACGGCTAATGATCCTCCACCAATCTCAACCATGGTGTGGTACGCCGGTAGTGCAGCTTGTGCCGCTTCGTCAGTTCGATACGCGCCAAGTATTTAAGCCCAGCAAGGACAGATTGCTGATCGGTCTCACCAAGAATGATCTGTGCGTCACAGGCTTCACGTGGCGGGATCACCAAACAGTAAGGCCGGATGGCAGTCCAGAACTCCTGGTAGTTCATGGGCTCCAGCCAGTCATCCACATCATCAATGTATCTGAATTCGCACATTCGAGAAGGATACCGAAATCGGATTCCGCTCCGCAAATTTCAGGCGAAAAGCGAGGCTGACCATGGCTTTAGACGTGTCAAAGGAAATCAAACGGACGTTCGATCTGGCCGGTCTGCATCAAATGGCAGCCAAACACCTGAATGGCAGTGACTGGAACAAGTATCAGTCAATCCGGGAGAAATTTGAAAACCTGAAACGTCAGGAAGAAGACCGGTATCACACCGAATATGACACCCGTGTCGAGGTTGCGCGCAAACGGCTGATCGATAAGAACGGCCAAAACGGCAGAGCATTCACCTGGAAGATTTTGGGCTCGGATAAATTCGACAAAGCCGCCATCGACCGACAGGCCAATCGGACTGTCAAAGATGATCATCATAAGACGATGGCCAAGCTGGAAGATCGGGAGATTCAGGCGATTGAAACGCTGACGCTCGCCGCGCAACACCGGCGTCAGTTGGCAGAAAAACCAAAGCGGGAATTCGAACAGGCAACGGACTGGCGAAGTGGTCTTGATCGCCGTCAGATGCCTCCGGCCCGACAAACCAGAAACAGGGCGCGGTGACTTACGGAAAACCATTGCCCCTGAATGATCATTCAAAAGCGCCAGAGATGCCAATTAAGGCAACGAATATGGCGGTAACAACGTCTAACGAAAGGATAGAAACATGAACATTCAAACAAACCCACAAGAACAAACTCGCATTGCGCAAGCGCGTGAGAGTTTCTCAGGTCGCACTTTGACCAATACCCAATTCGATGAAGCCATCGCTATTACCGGCATCATTGACCGGGAGATCGACAAGTCCGGAGCGTTCAAGGAAAAGCTTGGCGACTATGCCTATGCCATGGCGCGCACGGAAAAGATCGATGTCATGAAAGCCGAAACGGTCATTCGTGACCTTTACAAAGCACGCACCGGTCAGACCATGAACCAAAAGCGTGAGGCCCTGATGGAACGGGAGCAAAAACTCAGCGCCGGAGAAAAACAACGCGCCGGAGAATTCGCCTACGGCATCGGTCAAATGATCGAGCAGGGCGACAAGATTTCCTTCTACCGAGCCTATTCCCATCAGGCCCAGGCGTTGTCCCAAGATTTGGAGATCACGGAAGCGGGTGCCAAAACGCTGATGAAAGAAGCCTTTCAAAAACAGGAAGGCCGGGACCTCTATGAGTGGGGCAAGGAAGTAGAAGAAAAGTTCTATCGCCCGCAGATCGAGGCGGAAAAACAGCGGCGCGAAACGGCTCGCACATCACAACCATCACGACCTCGTCCGAGACTTGGATAGGTGCAGCGATGAAACGTCCGGAGGACATAAACGAGGAAATACCGAATCCTAAAACTGAAGAGCTTCCCGATGGTCCCATGCTGACCATCGACTGGCGAAAATACGAAAAGCTCCTCGAAGAGAGCGATTTGTCAGATGAAGAAAAACAGGAATTCCTCAGAACACTTTGGAACATCATCGTTGCGTTTGTTGATCTGGGGTTTGGGGTCCACCCCGTTCAGCAAGCCTGTGAGCAGAATTTGGATTTGACTGAGTTCATGGCGACCGATGTGGTATCCTCGAAGAAAGGCAAATCGAGAACTGAATTTGGAGTTTCGGCTGCGGGCAAAGACAAGGAAAGGAAGCAGATTGCATCATGATGTCGGCTTCTGAAAATTTTGAACCAGGGACCAAAGCCGTCATCTACGCCCGAGTGTCCTCATCAAAGCAGACCAAGGTCGGTGACGGCTTGGGCTCTCAGCAAACCAGATGTTCGGAATACGCCCGTTACAAAGGGCTGACCGTCATTGAGACCTTCGCTGACGACATGAGTGGGTCTCTGACCACCCGCCCTGGCATGAAGGCGATGCTTGCCTTCATTAAAACGCACAGAGGCAAGGAACCGATTGTCGTCATCATCGATGACATCTCCCGGCTCGCCAGGGGAATTGAAGCTCATCTGCAACTTCGTGCGGCCATTGGTGAAGCAGGCGGACTCTTGAGAAGTCCAACGATTGAATTCGGCGAAGATTCAGATTCCATGCTGGTTGAGAACATGCTGGCAAGCGTTTCCCAGCATCAGCGCCAGAAGAATGCGGAACAGACGATCAACCGTATGAAGGCCCGCACGATGAACGGTTATTGGTGTTTCCAGGCACCGGTCGGATACAAATATCAGCGCGTGGCCGGACACGGAAACCTCCTTGTACGCGATGAGCCCCGAGCCTCCATTCTTCAGGAAGCGCTTGAGGGTTTTGCTACCGGGCGCTTCGACACCCAGGTTGAAGTCAAACGGTTCTTGGAGAGCCAGTCTGACTTTCCCAAAGACCTGCCGGGCGGAGAAATCCGCAACCAACGGATTAAGGACCTTCTGACACGGCCGATCTATGCGGGCTATGTGGAGGCTCCCAATTGGAATGTCTCACTGCGCAAAGGTCATCATGAAGGCCTGATCACCTTTGAGGCATTTGAGAAAATCCAATTCCGCCTCCAACAGGGGGCAAGAGCTCCGGCCCGGAAGGATATCAATGGAGACTTTCCGCTGCGCGGTTTTGTTCAATGCGGTGATTGCGACAAGCCGCTCACGGCCTGCTGGTCAAAGAGCAAGACCGGTAAAAGACACCCCTACTATCTTTGTTACAACAAGGCATGCACAAGCTATCGCAAATCGATCCCGCGCGAGAAAATCGAGGGGGAGTTCGAGGCTATCCTCAAATCCATGCAGCCAACCGAGAATCTGTTTTCGCTCGCAAAAGCTATGTTCAAGGACGCTTGGAACCAAAGAGCTGCTCAGGTCCGGCAATCACTGGCATCAATGAAGAAGGAAGTGGCGAAGATCGAAAGCCAAGTTGATCAGCTGCTGGAACGGATTGTCGAAACAGACAACCCGTCGGTCGTCTCTGCTTACGAGACCAAGATTGCCAAACTTGAGAAGCAAAAGCTGATCGCTGCCGAAAAACTCGAACATCAGGGCAAGCCTAAGCATACCTTCAATGAAATGTTCGAACTCGCTTGTGCCTTCCTCTCAAGCCCTTGGAATCTTTGGGAATCCGGCCAAATCCATCTTCGCAAAACAGTGCTCAGATTGGCATTTTCAGACCGTTTGGCCTATCGTCGGAATCAGGGTTTTCGAACCCCGCAAGTCTCTGAACCATTTAGGTTTTTGGGAAACTTTACTCAAAATTGTGAAATGGCGCGCCGGGGAAGATTCGAACTCCCGACCCCCAGATTCGTAGTCTGGTGCTCTATCCAGCTGAGCTACCGGCGCCGGTGCCATCGCGCGGCTGTTGAGCCCTCGCGATCAGTTGGAGCGCGTTTCGCGCTCCCAAGGCGCGTCATACCTAATGCTTCGCCAGAACAAACGCAAGCCGTAGATTCGCTCATATCGCGAAAAGGTTGCGTGTTAGCCGCCGTGCCTCTCCCGGTAGGAGACATGGCCCGCGATACTGTCCGCCGCATAGACGCCGCGCGCGACAGCACGCGCGACCGTATCCGTGGCGACAGTGCCCAGTTCGGCGAGAGCGACTGGTGCCGGGTCCGCCAATGCCTTCACGCCTGTCGCAACGGCAAACAGAGTGTCGCCATCGAGCGGAGTGTGGATCGGGCGGAGACTCCGGGCGAAACCGTCCTGGGCCATGATTGCAAGGCGCTGCGCCTCAGCCGGCGAGAGCCGGGCATCGGTCGCGACAATACCGATCGTCGTGTTCGACCCCGCACCGGCATGGTCGCGTTTGGTACCGCCCCAGATGACGTCTTCGGCGGCGTCGATCCGGTGATCCCCGATTGACTGCCCGCCGAACTCGCCATCCCGCTCGAATGGCGCGGCCCAGAACGCGCCGGTGCCAGGAACCACTGCCGATCCGAATGCATTCACGGCAACGAGCGCGCCAACCGTGATACCGCCTGATGTTCGCGCCGAGGCGCTGCCAAGCCCGCCTTTCAACGACCCGGCCAGCGACCCGAGACCCGCACCTGCGTTGCCGAGCGCAAATTCCGTCGCCGCCGCTGCGCAGGCCTTCTTCCCGAGTCCGGCATAGGGAGGCAGTTCACCCCAGTCCTTCGATCCGCCATTGTTGAGGTCGTAAAGAATTGCCGCCGGCACGACCGGGCTGCGGGGCACCGCCTCATGGACCAGAAATCCCCTTCCCCGTGCCCCGAGCCATGCTGTCACGCCGGATGCAGCGTCCAGCCCGTACACCGACCCTCCCGACAACACAACGGCGTCAACTGCATCGACAAGGCAGGTCGGCGAAAGCGCATCGGTCTCTCGGGTCCCCGGCGCACCGCCCCGGCTGTCGACCGCGCAGACGGAACGACGATCCGGCAAGAGAACGGTAACGCCGGTCAGGGCCTCATGATCTTCAGCATTTCCCACGGAAATGCCGGGAACATCGGTAATCAGATTTCTCATGCCGGTTGCGGGCGGTGACCACCCTCCTGTCTCTCATGTCGCAATCACGCTATCGGCAGGCTGATCGACGGTCAATTGAACCCGAGGAACCTTGTCGTTAGGCTTGCTTGCGTAGAAGCTGGCCATATCTCAAATGTGTCCGGATCGGCTCACCGCTCCGAGGCATCGCAAAACCACAATCCAGCAAGCACAGGACCAGAGGCTCAATGACCCTTATCCGATTCCGCCCGCGGCCGTCGCTGGCGATCACAATCCTGGCGACCGTTGTCACCGCAGTGATACTCGGCTCCTGCAATCAACGCGGCACCGAATACATGGTGTCGACGGCCAACCCCTACGCGTCACAGGCGGCTTTCGAGATCCTGGAAAAGGGCGGATCGGCAGTGGACGCCGCGATCACGGCACAGCTGGTGCTCACTCTTGTCGAGCCGCAGTCTTCCGGCATCGGTGGCGGGGCGTTCCTGATGCATTGGGACGAGAAGGCACGCAAGGTTGAATCCTATGACGGGCGTGAAATGGCGCCCAAGGCGGCCGGTCCGGATCTGTTTCTTGGCGCTGACGGTAAGCCACTGCGCTTCATGGAAGCCGTCGTCGGCGGGCGGGCGGTCGGTGTGCCCGGCGTCATCGCCATGTTCTGGAAAGCGCACCAGGAGCACGGGCGCCTGAAGTGGGCCGAGTTGTTCGAATCTGCGATCAAGCTGGCCGATGAGGGGTTCAAGGTGAGTCCTCGCCTGTCAGGCATGATCGCGCGGATGAGCGCGCTGCCGCGTCATCCGTCGACGCGTGACTATTTCTTCCTGAAGCCCGAGACTGACGACGCCGCGCCACGGCCTTTGCCCGTCGGCCATGTGCTCAAGAACCCTGAATATGCAGATACGCTCCGCGCGATCGCAGAACAGGGGCCGGACGGGTTCTACAAGGGGCCGGTCGCAGAAGCGATCGTTGAGACCGCAAGCGCTCATATCAACAAGGGCCACATCACGCTTGAGGATCTCGCCGGTTATGAAGCCAAAAAGCGCGAGCCGGTCTGCCAGGGCTATCGCGACAAGACGGTATGCGGGATGCCTCCGCCGACATCCGGCGGTCTGACCAGCCTGATGATCCTCGGCATGCTGGAACCGTTCTCCATGGATCGATTCCGGCCCGGGTCGACGATGGCCATCCACCTCGTTACGGAAGCGAGCAGGCTGGCCTATGCCGATCGTGCGCTTTACATGGCCGACAGCGATTTCGTTGACGTACCGGTCACGGGTCTCCTGGACAAGACCTACCTGAATTCCCGGACAAGGCTGATCAATCCAGGCGTCACGATGGGCCGGGCGCAGGCCGGCTTCCCTGTCGAGAACAGCACGCAGGCACGCTCGCCCAATCACGACGTTTCGCTGCCCTCAACCAGCCATCTTGCCGTTGTTGATGCACGCGGCAACGCAGTGTCCCTGACCATGTCGGTCGAAGGTCCGTTCGGCGCTCACATCATGGCCGCGGGCTTCATCCTGAATAACCAGCTGACCGATTTCTCATTCGTGCCGGAACGCGACGGCAGCCCGGTGGCGAACCGGGTCGAGGCCGGCAAACGTCCCCGGTCGTCTATGTCGCCGACGATCATCCTCGATGACAGCGGCGACTTCTTTGCCGCCATCGGTTCCCCGGGCGGGAGCCGGATCATCACCTATGTCACACAGACCGTGATCGGCCTGATCGACTGGAACATGGACATGCAGTCCGCCATCGACATGCCGCGTCACGTCAACCGTAACGGCCCGCTCGAACTGGAGGCGGGCACCGCACTCTCGGCAAAGGCGGCAGCGCTTGAGGCGTTCGGTCATGAGGTCAAGACGGGGACGCTGACAAGTGGTCTTCACGGCATAAGGCGAACCCGGGCCGGCCTTGACGGTGGAGCCGACAGGCGCCGGGAAGGCGTGGTCATCGGATCACCCTGATTTCAGGAGCACGATGTCAGGCTGATTTCTGTGAAAATGCGCCCCGGCCGACGTCGACCACGCGATCCGGTATCGTAACGACAAAGACCGCGCCGGATTCGGATTCCAGGAGTCTGATCTCGCCACCGTGAGCCCGCGTCAGTTCTGCTGCGATGGCGAGCCCCAGACCCGTACCACCCGGCCGCACCGACCCCTGAAAAGCCTGGAACAGATGCTCGCGCGCCTTTTCCGGCACGCCCGGGCCATTGTCGCTGACCTCGATGGAAACGGTCGATCCCTCGCGCGATGCCGTCACCTTAATGCGTGCCGGTCCCGCATTCTCCTGGCGAACGACGTTCTCCAGCGCCTGAGCAGAGTTTCGGCACAGGTTCATAAGCACGCGGAAGAGGTGATCGCGATCTGCATCGATAATGAGATCGGCGGGTACTTCATTCGTCCAGACAACCTGCGACGGTGCATCAAACTGCGCACCGACGGTCTCGAATACCTCAGACACAATTTCACCCAGCGCGAGACGATCGCGCCGGGGCGGTGCCTCCTGGGCGCGCCCGTACTTCAACGTATGCGCACAGAAGTCGATTGCGCGGTCGATCGAGGAAAGAAGCTTGGGCGCAAGCCGCTTAACGGTCGGATCCTCAACCGCGCTGAGCCGGTCCGATATGAGCTGAGCGCTGGTCAGCATGTTGCGCAGATCGTGACTGATCTTGCTGACCGCCAGGCCAAGGGCCGCGAGGTGGCTCTTTTGCTGGAGCGTCGCAGCAAGCTCGTTCTGCATGCGGGCGAGCTCACGTTCGGCCACGCCAATCTCGTCCGGCCGCCCGGACGGCTTGATGATGCGCTCCGGATCCTCCGGATTGCGGCTGAAGTCGATCATATTTCCGGTGAACCGCCGCATCGGTCGCACCAGGAACCAGCTCAATGTCAGGAATACGAGTGCGGCCGTCAGGATCGAAAGAATGATCGACAGCGTGAGAATGTTGAACGAATACCGGAACATTGCGGCACGCAGTGGCGTTTCGCTGATGACGATATCAATCATGTCGCCGGTCTTGGACGGCGCTTCGGCGATGACCCGGATCGTCCTGCCGTCACCCGCCACGAGTGCGTCCAGGGCATCCCAGATGAGTTCGAAAATCATGGCATCGCGCAGGTCGAAGTGACGGTCAATCTCAACCTGTTCCGGACCTTGAAGCACCAGAACACGTGCCGGACCTCGTTTCAGTGCAACCGCCCTGGCGCCGGCATTCTCCAGCAGCTCCGACTTCAGATCATCCGAGACCATCTGATCCGGCGTCGCTTCGAGAACCAGCGATGCAATCTGTGCAGCCGCCAGACGGTCCTGCAACCAGTTCATGCGAAAATTCGCGATGGACGGAACGTAGATCAAGACCTCGCCCATCATCACGAAAACGATCGTCAGGATGAGCAGCTTGCCCGAGAGACCGCGCAGCACGCGCGGGCGCGCGGATTTCTCAGATCCGCCGCCGCTTTCCGGTGTCGGTGACGACTGCTGCGTCATGTCACCCATTCTCCCTACCGACCGATCAATTCCGGCGTCCCAACGAAGCCGGATCTCAGCCAAATTTCGACAGGAAACTGATAACCCGCCGAATCCAAGGATTCGCGAGGCTCGGCGTATAGTAACCGTAAGCGACGCGTTTGTTGACTTCACCCAGGGTCGGGTACGGCGCAACGAATCCGGTCATGTCCTTGATCTTCATTCCCGAGGTGATCGCCAGTATCCAGGGCTGTATCAGTTCGCCCGCATTATGACCCACAATCGAAGCGCTGAGAATCTGACCTTTGACCGTGGTTACCACCTTCACGAGACCACTGGTCTTGCGCTCCGCCTGTGCGCGGTCGTTTTCCGCCAATGGCCAGCGCAGGACCCGGATCTTGCCGTGGCGCTCGCGAGCCGCGTCCTCACTGAGGCCGACATGAGCGAGTTCCGGATCAGTGTACGTGACCCACGGAATAGCATCATTGTTGACCTTCACCAGCAATCGAAACAGCGCATTCCTGATCACGAGCCCCGCGTGATATCCGGCAACATGAGTAAACTGCAGTCCGCCGGCAACGTCGCCGATCGCATAGATCTTGCGGTTGCTGGTCCGCAGGCCGGAATCGACAGTGATGCCTCGCGGAGAATATTCGACGCCGGCCGCCTCGAGGTTGAGATCCTCCACATTGGCCTTGCGGCCCGTTGCCATCAGGAGATGACTGCCTTCGATCTTCTCGGGCTCTCCGTCCTCCTCAATCTCCACACGAACGCCGTGGCGTGCCTTGGCAATCCGGTTCACCTTCACGCCTGCGCGAATATCGACGCCATCCGACTCGACGGAATCGAGCACAATCCGCGTCAGTTCCGGATCATCCTTAGCCAATGGCTCGAAGAGTTCGAGAACCGTAACCTTGCTGCCGAGACGGCAATGCGCCTGAGCCAGTTCCATGCCAATCGGCCCACCGCCGATCACAATGAGATGGCGCGGCAGTTTCTGGTTTTCGAAGATGGTTTCGTTGGTCAGGTAAGGGACGTCTTCCAGCCCCTCGATCGGGGGTACCGCTGCCGACGAGCCGGTGGCAACGACAAAACGCCTGGCAGAGATTTCGTGATCACCTGCGACCACTGTCCGCCTGTCCTTGAAACTGCCCGCCTCCTCGATAACCGTAACACCCAGGCCGGTGAACCGTTCGACCGAGTCATTCGGGGCAATCGACGCGATTACGTCATGGACATGGCTGTTGACCTTCGCGAAGTCCACCTTTGCAGGCTGCGGCGCAACGCCAAAAGCTTCTCCCGAACCCATGGCATGTGCGTGTTTGCCCGCAGCAATGAGCGCTTTGGACGGCACACAGCCGTAATTCAGGCAATCACCACCCATCCTGCCCTTCTCGATAAGGGCCACGCTGACACCGAATTGCGCAGCCGCCGCGGCCACGGAAAGACCGCCCGAGCCAGCGCCGATTACGCAGATGTCAACCGAGTGTTTTGTCGCCATGAAAGGCCCGTGCTGTTGTGAAGAATCACTGTGCCTGTGATCCCGCCCTTCCGCGAACCTTTTTTACAACGACCGGGATCAGCGCGACAACGCCAAGTGCAGCAAAGGCTGCGAGAATTTCCGGCGTCAGCAGGGAACCGGGATCAAGCGAGAAGCTGCACGGATTTTCGGCAGCGCCGGAGTGCTTGGCCAGGCATTCCTGGTAGGCCGCCTGCTGCGCTTCAATGATGCTGTCCAGTCCGGCACCCACAAAGGCAAAGGCGAATGTCCCCGGAATGATGCCCACGAACGTGCCAATCACATAAGTCGCAAGCGGCACGCCAAGAAACGCCGGTGCCAGATTGACCAGCCAGAACGGGAAGGCCGGGACGAGGCGCAAAAACAGCAGGTAGCTCAATGCGTCTTCCCGGAATCCGGCCGACAGTTTCTCCAGCCATGGCCCCGCCTTGTCAGCGAGTGCCTCACCGAGCGATGTCCTCGCGATGAGGAACAACAGACTCGCGCCGACCGTCGCCGCAACAACAGTGGTGAGGCCGCCAAGGAGCCATCCGAACAGAAATCCGCCGGTGATCGTCAACAACGCTCCGCCCGGGAGGGACAGGGCCACGACGCCGACATAGATCGCCGCATACGCGAGCAGCGCAAGGACGACATTCGAAGAGACAAATCCCTGAAGGACGTCGCGATTGACCGCAATTTGCTCAAGCGACAAATATTTGTGCCATCCATTGAGGTAGATGACCGCGCCCACGGCGACGAGAACGAGGAGCGGCAGAAATCTCTTGAACGCGCCCGACTTGGCCGCCGCGGCGCCAGACGGCTCTTCAGCCTCATTCATGGTCCTGCCACCCTTTGCTTTGCAGTTTGCAACCGTATCACGCAGCCAGACTGCTTCGCCACAATCCGGAACGATATCCCCGCTTCCCACGCAAGAGATACATATTCGGTCCGTGTGCAAATCGATAGGCCGCTCAACTGGTTGTGAACAATCGTCATCATCCGGTGATGGCTCCCGTCAGGGTTGACTCGGATGCCCGGTTTTGTTGACTTCAACACCGTGAAACCGTATAAGCCCGCTCGACCGGACTTTAGCTGAAATTGCAGGCCGCGCTCTCTTCGCCGTCAAGATCGATGACGGGGAAGACGGAGCCCGTAACAGGGTCTGATTTCGCGGAGATAGAGACAGTGAAGAGAACTTATCAACCGAGCGTACTGGTGCGCAAACGCCGCCACGGATTCAGGGCACGCAAAGCGACAAATGGCGGCATGAAGGTGCTGGCAAGGCGCAGGGCTCGCGGGCGCAAGCGTCTGTCGGCCTGAGGCTCTCAAGACCACCACTCTCGATCAGCAAATCTGCCATGGAGCGCCTCAAAAAACGGCCCGACTTTCTCAAGGCCGCGAAAGGGCGGCGCTGGGCCATGCCCGGACTCGTTTTGCAGGCGAGATACAGGGGCGACGACGGCAATGCTCCGAGGGTCGGTTTCACGGCCACGCAGAAGATTGGGGGCGCAGTAGAGCGCAACCGGGCAAAGCGGCGACTTCGCGCGGCCGTCCGCTCTTCCCTCCAGGACCGCGCCCGGCCAGGGTTTGATTACGTGCTGATCGCGCGACGTGGTACTTTGACGCGCCCATTTGGTGAAATTCTCGATGATCTCGGAACGGCCTTGGATAAAGTGCACTCTGAGAAGACCAGCGGGCGCTCCGAAGAAGGAATGCGACGCTCTGGCAGCGCCAGTTGAATGCGGTGCACGAGAGATGCGGAATCTAGACGGTGAATGAAGATGGGTGAAAACCGCGAATTCATACTCGCGATCGCGCTCTCGATACTCGTGCTGGTGGCGTGGGAAGTGTTTGTCGGCATTCCACGCATGGAGCAGCAAAGAGCTCAGCAGCAGGCCGAACAGCAGGCTCAGCTCCAGAAACAGCAGCAACAGCAGGCGGCGCAACCCCAGGCAGGGTCACCTGCCCCGACCGCACCATCGACCACGCCGGCGCCTGGCGCTCCAGCGACCCCGGCAGCACCTTCGGGACAGCCGGCAGTTCCCGGTGTCGCGGCAAGTCCGGCTGAGACACGCGATGCGGCTATTGCGGCAACGTCCCGCGTCAAGATCGATAATCCGCGCCTGAGCGGTTCAATCAATCTGACAGGCGCACGTATCGATGATCTGCTTCTGAAGGATTATCGTGAGACCGTCGACAAGGACAGTCCGCCGATTACGCTGCTTTCACCGTCCAACAGCACAAGCCCGTATTATGCAGAGTACGGCTGGTCGGCGGCGCCCGGCACCGAGATCACCCTGCCGAACTCGGCAACGGTCTGGAGCGCCCCGGCCGGTGTGACGCTAACGCCGGCGACACCGGTGACGCTCACCTATGACAACGGCCAGGGAATCGTCTTCAAACGAACGATCCGGATCGACGAAAACTACCTGTTCTCGATCAGCCAGGAAGTTGCAAATAATTCCGGCAATCCGGTCACGCTCTACCCCTATGCCCTGATTTCCCGCCATGGTCGGCCGGATATTCAGGATTTCTTCGTGCTCCATGAAGGCCTCATCGGCGTGCTCGGCGAAGAGGGCCTCAGGGAAGT
Organism: Hyphomicrobiales bacterium; assembly: GCA_965198845.1. Classification (GTDB taxonomy): domain Bacteria; phylum Pseudomonadota; class Alphaproteobacteria; order Rhizobiales; family JAJFHC01; genus CBDAQD01. Next base: position 448,593 of record CBDAQD010000002.1, on the reverse strand, counting down.
CGATTACAGCGATCTGGAAGACGAACGGCTGCAGTCCCACCAATCCACCGGAGGCTGGATCGGAATCACGGACAAATACTGGGCAACCGTTCTGGTCCCGGATCAGAAACAGGGCATAACCGCCCGGTTCAGCAACAATCCTGTCGGTGGCCGCGAAATTTTCCAGACGGATTATCTGCTCGGTCCACAGACGGCGCCATCCGGCGGCGCTACCACGGTCTCCAGCCAGTTTTTTGCGGGCGCCAAAGTGGTCTCGATCGTCGACGGCTATCAGGAATCCGAAAAGATCGACAAGCTCGAACTCCTGATCGACTGGGGCTGGTTCTATTTCATTACGAAGCCGATGTTCTGGCTGCTGGACTTCCTGTTCAAACTGGTCGGCAACTTCGGGATCGCGATTCTCCTGGCGACGGTCCTCATCAAGCTCGTCCTGTTCCCGCTTGCGAACAAGTCCTACGTCTCCATGAGCAAGATGAAACTCCTTCAGCCGGAAATGCTGAAGATCCGGGAGCGTTACGCCGACGACCGGCAGAAACAGCAACAGGCCATGATGGAGCTGTACAAGACTGAGCAGGTCAATCCGATGTCGGGCTGTCTGCCGATCCTTGTCCAGATCCCCATCTTCTTCGCGCTTTACAAGGTGCTGTTCGGCACAATCGAAATGCGCCATGCGCCGTTCTACGGCTGGATCCAGGATCTGGCGGCGCCGGATCCGACGTCAATCTTCAACCTGTTCGGCCTGATCCCCTGGGAACCGCCGCTGTTCCTCATGATCGGCATCTGGCCGATCATAATGGGCGTCACCATGTTCCTGCAGATGCGGCTGAACCCGCCGCCGCCTGATCCCATACAGGCGCAGATTTTTGCCTGGATGCCTCTGTTCTTCACCTTCCTGCTGGCCACGTTCCCGGCCGGACTGGTGATCTACTGGGCCTGGAACAACACCCTTTCGATCTTGCAGCAAGCGGTCATTATGAGCCGCCAGGGCGTGAAGATCGAACTTTGGGACAATCTCAAAGCCCTGGTATCCTCAAACAAGAAACAGCCAAAAGGCGAGAGTTGATCGCCGCGGCAGCGGCGCGTTGACTTCCGCCCGCAGGAAGACCGATGCCAGAGGATCCGGCGACACAGGCTGAGACACCCGCGTTCAGCGACGAACAGATCGAAGCGGGCCGGATTCTTTTTGCGGGTCCGTGCGACTTCGTTCTGGGTGTCGCGAAACTCAACCAGCTTCCCGACATGGATCGGCTCGAAGTGGCGTTTGCCGGGCGATCCAATGTGGGCAAGTCCAGCTTGCTCAATGCCCTCACCAACCGCCGGGCTCTTGCGAGGACGTCCAACACGCCGGGCCGCACGAGAGAGCTCAACTATTTCGCGATCGGCGACCACCTCTTTCTTGTCGACATGCCGGGTTACGGATATGCCCGGGTCGAGCGTGCCCAGGTGCAAGCGTGGACCCGTCTGATCAAGAGTTATCTGTCAGGCCGGACAAGTCTCCAGCGCGTGTTTCTGCTTATCGATTCCCGACATGGCATCAAGGCCAACGATGAGGAGATGATGGACCTTATGGACCAGTCGGCGGTCTCCTATCAGGTCGTGCTGACGAAATGCGACAAGCCGAAAGCATCGGAGCTCGCCGGCATCGCGGCCGCTACCCGCGAAGCATTGCGACGGAGGCCCGCCGCCCATCCCCTCATTCATATGACTTCGAGCGAAAAGGGCGCCGGGATCGAGTTGCTGCGTGCTGAAATCGACGCTCTGGCCGCTTAACGCGGATTCCGCTATAAGCCCGCAATCGCAACCAACCCGGTGATGAAGACCATGACCAAGACCTCCGGCGGCTCGGACAACGACCGGACCGCAGATCTGCGTCTTGAAGACAAGGCCCGGATCCTGTCGGAAGCCCTGCCCTTCATGCAGCGGTACGATCAGCAGGTCGTCGTCGTGAAGTACGGCGGGCACGCCATGGGCGACGATACGCTGGCTCAGGATTTTGCCCGCGACATCGTCATGCTGAAGCAAAGCGGCGTGAACCCGATCGTCGTGCACGGCGGCGGGCCGCAGATCGGCGCCATGCTGGAGCGGCTGAAGATCAAGAGTGAGTTCGCCGACGGCCTGCGGATTACCGACAAGGCGACGGTCGAGGTCGTGGAAATGGTTCTGGCGGGATCGATCAACAAGGCAATCGTGGCGGCGCTCAATCAGGCCGGAGGCCGTGCCGCGGGTCTGAGCGGCAAGGACGGAAGCCTTGTCATCGCCAGAAAGCTCACGCGGACCAAGAAGGATCCCGAATCGCAAATCGAAAAGGTCCTCGATCTCGGTTTCGTCGGGGAACCGGCGGAGGTCAATCCGGAGATCCTCGACGTGGTGCTCGACAGCGATGTCATCCCTATCATCGCGCCGATCGGAGTTTCCGAAGACGGCGAGACATATAACATCAATGCGGACACCGTAGCCGGCGCCATCGCCGCCGCGATGCATGCCAAACGTCTGCTCTTGCTGACGGATGTCCCCGGCGTTCTGGACGGTAACGGAGACCTCATCGCTGAACTGAGTGTCACGGATGCCCGCGCACTGATCGAAGATCAGACCATTTCAGGCGGCATGATCCCGAAAATCGAAACCTGCATCTCGACTGTCGAGCAAGGTGTCGAAGGCGTCGTCATTCTGGACGGGCGCGTCGCACATTCGGTGCTGCTCGAGCTGTTCATGGAGGGTGGTTTCGGCACACGCATCAGTGCGTCTGGAGCACCCTGAAATCGCGGAGATGTCCGTTGTCGATCCTGGATCAGCGCTGAGAGTGCGTGGCCTGACCTTCGCCTGCTGCGTTTTGATGGCCGAAAAGGTCCAGCTGCCAGCGCATTTCCCGTGATGACAGCGGAAAATCACTCGCTGCCGGTGGCCTGAGGCACTGGTTATCAGGAATGCCGCCAATTTTGCTTTGCAGGCTGACCGCCAGCCATGCCGGGAGATTGGAGAGCCACGTCAGCGATGTGATCGCCTTGCCGCTGCCGCTCTTGAACACCCTGTAGGTGAACTCCCGATTGGTGCCGCTGAGCAGTGCAAGGGCAACCCAGACGACACCATGCTGTTCTTTCTCCGCAGCCTCGGCAATAAAGCCGGCCGTAAGGCTGCCCGCCGCGTGGCGTTCGACAAGGTCCTTTTCAATGACGTCGAGTACGGCATCCTGTTCGCGCACTTCGCGAGCGTGTTCGGCGATCCGGAGATCGACCTTTGCCTTCAGCGACTTGATGACATTGTCGCCGAGACCGGCGCGCTGGCACATGGCCCCGAGCAGTCCGTCGGCCACAAAGTCGGCAATCCGGACAATGGCGCTGTCCGAAATGCCCGGACGCAGGGCCAATGGTGCATGCCACGCGGAAATGTCATCAGCAACGTCAATAATTGAATCCAGTGTCGACTCCCGGATTTGCGCGTTGACGTTCTCAAGCAGGGCTGCGACTGCTGTTGGATCCATCGTGTCGGCGATCTTGCCGGACACGTCCTCGCTCACGATTTCACGACGGGCAATGGCCGTAAGCGCCGGCTTGCAGACATGGGCCTGTATGATGGCGATAAGATCCTCATCCTGAAGCAGCGGAGACTCCTCAAGGACCGGACAGCAGACGCCTTCGTCGATATCGTTCGCCAGAGTGCGCGCTACGTCGGCTGGAATGAAGTCGCTGGACTTCACTTCCTGCGCCACGATGCGCCGCACCTCCACCGCCTGATCTTCGGCAAGACGCCTGAGGATGTCCTTGAGCCCGTCGCCGGACTCACCCGGAGATTCCGGACCCATTTCGCTAAGCTGATCTACGAGCTTGCCAACAAGCGATCCGCGCACGGCCGGTTCGTCGTCGTCCGAGAGCATCTCATCGGCCTTGAAATGATTACCCGAATTGCGGGCGATCATGGACCTGATTTCCTCATCTCCGGTTGCGGCGAGGTAAAACAGCAATTCCGGCTCGGCCTGCTCGTCCGCGGCAATGACTCTCATCCCGTCCGGATCACGCTTGTCGAGGATCTCCACGGCCTCGTCATAACTCACGGAAGCATTCCGTCTGCCTGCAGATTGACTCATGCCGATGTCCCCCTCCTAGGCCTGGTATCGGGGAAATTCTGTTTCAGCTCGAGACTGCAATCGGGACCCTCGATGGGCGTCGCAATACGGAATCCGCCCTTTCCGGAGGTTCTCGCTTCGTCCAGTGCCGTTTCGGCGCGATGGACCAGACTGTCGAGCGGTTCAGGATACGCCGGGTCGAACACGGCGATTCCGATCGAAAAACCGATTGGGGGACCGGCATCGCCAACGCCCAGATCATCCCCTGGCTTATTGAGCGCAGTGACTGCCTCGAACAAATCTCCGGCTTTCAGCATGGCGACGGTTTCATCAGCTTCTTCAAGCCACAGCGTAAATTCATCGCCACCGAAGCGGGCCGGCAAGTCACTGTCTCTTGCACGCGAAGCAATGAGATCGCCGACTGATTTCAGGACCTCATCTCCGCGACGGCTGCCTTCGATTTCGTTGATGCTTCTGAAGTCGTCCACATCGACAAAGAGAAGGGCGGCGCGACGTTGCATGCGGCGATGCTGCGCGAGCCGCCTGGTCGCGTCAGTCATGAATGTCTGCCGGTTGGTCAGCCCGGTCAGCGGATCCTTGCTGGCCAGCGACTGCAGCTTTTCATGCTGTTCCACCTGCGCTATCCCGATTGCCACCTGATCGGCTATGTGCCCGATGAACTGCCGATCAACGTCGCCCCAGACCGTGTCTGAACCGGTCGGGCCTTCCTCTGGCGTCGACCCGATCAGGCGCCCAAAGCACAGAATGCCGAACACGGTTCCTGCATGACGGGCAGGAGCGGCGAGGTAGTGCCAGACTTCGTCGGAAGCATCGAGAGGTTCGAAGCCGGGCTGGTCGGCCGCTTCATCGACAAGTTTCTGCAGGATGGAGCCCTTTTGCGCAACCGACTGCTGGGCAATGTCCCGCGGGACGACGTGGAGTGTCGTCGCACTGTCAGCGGCGAACTTTCTGTCCGGCTTTCGCCTGAAGATCCAGCAGCCCTTGAAACCTGTGACATCGACCACGCTTGCGGCCGCGGTGGTCAGCATTGCCTGGGGATCGACTTCGTTCCGGATGTTGCCGAGAATTCTGCTCAGTCGGTCGTCGGTTTCCTGGACGCGCTTCAGCTCGGTCTGCTGAATCTTGAGTTCCGTGACATCGCGGGCAATGCCGCGGGCTCCTTGCCACTCACCATTTTGTGCGAAGAGCGGCCGCGCCGTCATCCTGTAGCACCGCCGACGAACGCCCGATCCAAACCAGATATCGCGTTCATCTACCGCGACTTCGCTGCCGAATATCGATTCAGCCGCGTTCCGGTCTTCGGACGTGTCAAAAATGCCGGACCAATGCGCGCCATGCAGTTGATCGGCCGTTCTGCCCTCAAAACCAGAGGGGCTGGCATATGTGAACACGCCCTCGGTATCCACGGCCCAGATGAAATCACCGCTTGTCGTCGCCAGATCCCTGAAAAATGCGCGGCTTTCCGAAAGAGCGCGCCGCAAGCTGGTCTCAAGCGTGTTCTCCCACCCCATCAGAATGACACAGGGAGTCGGGGAGCAATCATCCAGAACGGTTATCGCTGCAATGAGGAAACTGCGCGCATAACCTGTTTCTTCGTTGTCGATGGTGGCCAGCCAGCGATCTGACTGGCCGTTTTCGGCGAGAGTGCGCGTGCGCTTGCCAAGATCGCCGCGCAAGCGTTCACGGTCCGGTTCGATGACCGTCAGCACGCCTGCGGCGGCCCGATTGCGCACCAGGATCTCGCCTGAATAGTCAACGACGAGAGCGGGTCCCGGGAAGCCCGAGATTAGTGCACGCAACCATGCCTCATGATCATTTCTGTCGGGATCAATCATTGCCGGTGGACTGATGCCATTGAAGAAGTCTGCCGGCCAGAAGGTTATCAAGGCACCGTTAATGACGGATTACTGGAAAAAATCTCATAAAATTGGCCATAAACCCCCGATTTGATTTCCGGACTTGCGTTGGTCGACCGCAATGTCGTTTAGTGCGCGCGCCTGCTGACTTGCGAGAATACAAATGCCGCCCGAAACCGCCCAATCGTTTGAAAATGTAGACGTCTGGATCTTCGATCTGGACAACACCCTCTACCCTGCACACTGCAACCTGTTTGCCCAGGTCGACGTTCGCATGGGCGAGTTCATTTCGAATCTGCTGGGAGTCGACCGTACGGAAGCGAAAAGAATTCAGAAATCATATTTCAAAGAATATGGCACGACGCTGAACGGCCTTATGAACTGCCACAATATGGCGCCGGAACCGTTCCTCGATTACGTCCATGACATCGACGTCGGCGTTGTCGAGCCGGACGAAATGCTGAACACCACGCTCGGCCAGCTTCAGGGAATAAAGTACGTATTCACCAACGGTTCGGTCAGACACGCCGAAAATGTCCTCGGCAGGCTAGGCATTCAGCACCATTTCGCCGACATATTCGACATCGTGGCCGCCGACTATGTGCCCAAGCCTGCACCGGACACATACACCAGGTTTCTCGAGGCGACCTCAGTGGATCCTCGCCGTTCGGCAATGTTCGAGGATATCGCGCGGAATCTGGAACACCCGCATACGATCGGCATGACGACGTTCCTCGTGCGGTCGCCTGAGGACAAGCGCGAACAGCACTTCAACGAGTGGGACGGCGTTGGAGCCGATCAGCCACATGTTCATCACGTTACCGAGGATCTTTCCGGATTTCTCGCACCGCTCGCAGCACGCAGTAACGGCTATTGACACCGGCCAAGCGGACGCTACTCTCCGCGCCCTGTTTCACACCCAAAGTTCCGAAAGACGCAAATGGACCTTCAAGCGCTCACCACAACAATCGACGAGGCGTTCGAGCAACGCGATACAATCAGCACCGCGACCACAGGCGACGTCCGGGATGCGGTAGAAACTGCGCTCGAGATGCTGGACCGCGGGGAATTGCGCGTAGCAGAAAAGGCCGACGGCGAGTGGACCGTCAACCAATGGCTGAAGAAGGCCGTGCTGCTTTCATTCCGCCTGCGCGACATGGAACCCATTTCGGGCGGCCCCGGCGACTCGACGTGGTGGGACAAGGTCGACAGCAAGTTCAAGGGATGGGGCGAGAACCGCTTTACCGATGCCGGATTCCGCGCCGTTCCGCACTGCATCGTCCGGAAGTCGGCATATATCGCACCCGGTGTGGTTCTCATGCCGAGTTTCGTGAACCTTGGAGCCTATGTTGATTCCGGAACCATGGTCGACACCTGGGCCACCGTCGGATCGTGTGCGCAAATCGGCAAGAACGTGCATATCTCCGGAGGCGCCGGTATCGGCGGTGTACTTGAGCCGCTGCAAGCGGGACCGGTGATCATCGAGGACAACTGTTTTATCGGTGCGCGCTCGGAAGTGGTTGAAGGCGTGGTGGTCGGCGAAGGCGCTGTGCTGTCGATGGGTGTTTTCATCGGGGCGTCCACCCGGATCGTCGATCGCGAAACGGGAACGGTCCACATGGGCAAGATTCCCCCTTATTCCGTGGTGGTCCCCGGCAGCATGCCTGGCAAGCCACTGCCGGACGGTTCGCCCGGGCCCTCACTCTATTGCGCCGTCATCGTCAAGACGGTCGATGAGCAGACCCGGTCGAAGACGTCGATCAACGATCTGCTCAGAGACTGATCCTGACAGTGCATTACGGCAGGCACAAAAGCCGGAAATGACAGACCAAACGACAACCGACGCTCTATCGATAACGAAACGGCTCGTTCAGTGCCCGTCCGTTACCCCCGAAGAAGGCGGCGCGCTCGATTATCTGCAATCCCTGCTCGAAGATGCCGGGTTCGTCTGCACCCGACTGCCGTTCTCGGAAGCCGGAACACCGGACGTAGACAATCTCTTCGCCCGCTGGGGCACCGCTTCGCCGCATTTCTGCTTTGCAGGACATACCGATGTGGTTCCGCCGGGCGACGAAACGCAGTGGACGCTCGCGCCGTTCTCAGGCGAGGTGAAGAACGGCGAACTTTACGGTCGCGGCGCGGTCGACATGAAGGGCGGGATAGCCTGCTTTGCGGCCGCTGCAATCGATTATGTCAGGCAGGCAGATCCGGAAAGCGGTTCAATCAGCCTCCTGATCACCGGTGACGAGGAAGGCCCGTCAATAAACGGAACGGTCAAAGTACTCGGCTGGATGGCGGAACACGATCAGACCCCGGATCACTGCTTCGTCGGCGAACCGACAAACGTCTCGGCGCTCGGAGATGCAATAAAGATCGGCCGTCGCGGCAGCATCAGCGGTTTCCTGACCGTGAACGGCAAACAGGGCCACGCCGCCTATCCGCATCTCGCCGACAATCCGATCCCGAAGCTGATCGCGATGCTGTCCCGTCTTACCGCCAAACCGCTTGATGACGGCAGCGAGCATTTCCAGCCGTCGAATCTGGAAGTGACGTCGGTCGACGTCGGCAATCCGGCCGTGAACGTGATCCCCGCGCAAGCGTCGGCGTCGTTCAACATTCGATACAATGCCCACCATACCGCCGGAAGCCTGCAAAGCTGGATTCGGGAATGCTGTGACCAGGTCACAGCGGAATTGGGCGGGGACTACGAGATCGTTTTCAAGTCTTCAGGCGACAGCTTCATCACCGAACCCGGACCGCTTGTCGATCTTCTGCGCGATGCTGTCCAGACCGAAACCGGCCAAGTGCCGGTACTTGCAACAAACGGTGGGACGTCTGACGCACGTTTCATTAAGGACTATTGTCCCGTCATCGAATTCGGCCTCGTGGGGCGGACGATGCACCAGGTCGATGAACGCGTTCCGGTTGAAGAGCTCGACATCCTGACCAATATCTATCGCCGGGCGCTGCAGTCCTATTTCGAGCGCGCCTGGTAGAGTCAGCCATGACGGCGCATGGACGTGCCGTTTGCATTTTCGGATTGTGACGCGATAGCAAGAAAGCTACGCACGATGCCAAGTATCGCCGAGATCACCAACGCGATCGCAGGATCGATCCTGCTGGCCCGCCGAGATCTCGGCGGCTACCGGTATTTTGATCTCAGCCTCGGCGGATTCTGGCGCTCGTTCCTGGCCTATTTTCTGATCGTTCCGTTCTACCTGGCCATCGCCAACGCCGAACGCGGCCTTGCTGCCGACCTCGGCGAGGCGGGCACACGCGAAATCGACAACATCATGCTGATCAGGTGCCTGGTTCTGGCGGCGGAATGGATCATCTTTCCCGTCGCGATGATCTGGGTGTGCAGAATGCTGGGTCTCGGCCACCGATACGTCCAGTTCATCGTCGCCTACAACTGGAGCTCCGTTCCGGCGGTCGCATTCCTGACACCGCCATTTCTGCTCTATCAGCTCGGGATTATCGGTGCCGGCGGCACCGTACTCACCTATTTCGTCATGACCGGCGCCGTCATCTATTACCGCTGGTTTATCGCCCGCACGGCGCTCGACACGACACCAATGAACGCAACCGGTATCGTCGCCTTCGATTTTATCCTTGGCCTCGTCATAGGGTCCGGCGTCATTCGCCTGTTCAGTCAGAACGGCTTGCCGTCATCAGGATAGTCCACCGCCACAAGATACAGACCCTCCGGCGGCGCGACAGGTCCGCAGGCTGAGCGCTCCGCAGCTTCGAGAGCGGCCCTGACGTCTTCCGGGGTCCAGGCTCCCTCACCGACCCGTTTGAGGGTACCCACGATGGACCGCACCTGATTGTGCAGAAAGGAACGGGCGCTGGCGCGAACTTCGACGAGCTCGGAGTCGGATTCACTGCGGCTGACCGTGAGGCGGTCAATCGTCTTGACCGGTGACTTCGCCTGGCAGTGCACGGAGCGGAATGTGGTGAAGTCGTGCCGGCCGACCAGGAACTGTGCGGCGTCGTTCATTCTTGAGGCATCGAGCGGTCTCGCAACATGCCATGCCTGGCCCCGCAAAAGCGCCGGCGGACTGCGCCGGTTTATGATGCGGTAGAGATAATGCCGCGCCGTTGCAGAGAACCGGGCGTGAAAGTCTTCATCGGCCGAAACGGCTTCGAGAATCGATATGGGGGCCGGCTTGAGATGGTGATTGAGGCCATCCCTGATCCTGTCGACATCCCAATCCTTCGTCAGATCAAAATGGGCGACCTGTCCCCGGGCGTGAACGCCGGCATCCGTGCGGCCCGCCCCGAAAACCGATACGGTTTCACCGGACAACGCCGTGATGGCCTCAGCAATAGCGCCTTGAACCGAGGGACCATTGTCCTGCACCTGCCAGCCGACGAAGGGCCCGCCGTCATATTCTATCGTGATGCGAAATCGCGGCATGGATCTTCAGCCCAGCACCGTTCCGGCAGGGATCGGAAAACCGCGCAACAGGGCCGCAGAATCCATGACGCCTTTTCCCTGCCGCTGGACTTTGAGCAATTTCAGGCTACCGGAGCCGCAGGCGATTGTGAGACTGTCGTCCAGGACCGTGCCCGGCTGCGCGCCGGACGGGCTCATGTCCGGCGCTGCAGAAAGCACCTTGATCCGGACAGCCCTGTTTCCGTCAACTTCGAACCACGCGCCCGGCCACGGCGACAGGCCACGGATGTGGTCGTGCAGTTCAGCTGCAGACCGCGACCAGTCGATTCGTGCCTCCTCTTTCGAGATCTTCGCTGCGTAGGTTACGTCAGCGTCGTCCTGGGGCGTCGCAACGAGGCCATCCCTGGAAAGCGCGGAAAGCGCGCGAACCATGAGGCTGGCGCCGACGGTTGCGAGCCTGTCATGCAGTTCGCCCGCATTCATCTCCGGATTTATCGGAATACGTTCAACCAGACAGACGGGACCGGTATCGAGTCCGCTTTCCATCTGCATGACCGCAACGCCTGTTTCACTGTCACCGGCCATGATCGCGCGCTGGATCGGCGCCGCTCCGCGCCACCGCGGCAATAGCGACGCGTGCAGGTTGAGGCAGCCGCTCCGGGGAAAATCCAGCACCACCTGCGGAAGGATCAGGCCGTAGGCGACAACCACCGCAACATCGGCATCGTGTTCGGCGAATGCCGCCACGCTGCCCTCGTCTCTGAATGAAACGGGCGTGAAGACCGGAATGCCGTGGGCCTCTGCAAGTTCATGGACCGGAGACCGCCGCTCCTCCATGCCGCGCCCTGCAGGCCTCGGCGGTTGCGTGTATACGGCCACGACATCGTGGTCCGCACCAATGATCTCGCTCAGACACGGCACCGCGAAATCCGGGGTACCCATGAAGACAACTCGTAAACTGGACATCGGCGCCCCTCCCGCCCGCAGACGCGGGCTGGCAGCCCGGCTTCAGGCCACCGATTCCTGCTTGCGGGCCTTGGAAAACTTGCGGATTACCCGGTCGCGTTTGAGCCGGGAAATATGATCGATGAACAGAACACCGTTCAGATGGTCGATCTCGTGCTGCACGCAGGTGGAAAGCAGTCCCTCACAGTCCAGTTCCTGCTCATTACCGTCGCGGTCGAGATATCGCACCCGGCACTGCGCCGGCCGCTCGACTTCCTCGTAATACTCCGGAATCGACAGGCATCCTTCCTCGTATACCGACGTCTCTTCGGACTGCCAGACAATCTCCGGATTGATCAGGAAATGCGGTTCTGCCGATTCGCCATCCTCCCGCCGCGAAACGTCGATCACGACAAGCCGCTTCGGAATCCCTATCTGGATCGCCGCCAGCCCGATGCCGGGCGCCTCGTACATCGTTTCCAGCATGTCATCCAGAGTGCCGAGGACGTCACCGTCGATCGACTCGATGGGTGCCGACACGGTTTTCAGCAGTGGATCTGGAATAAAGATTATGGGGCGTTTGGTCATCGATCACTCGCAATTCTCTCCCGGTGACATAGGCGAAGGCGACAGAAAGGTCAACTTGGTGCGCTGTGCAAATGTTCCTGTTTTGATCCGTTGCGCGAACGAATCACTGTAATGTCCGCCCATGGCCATAGAATTCGACATGATCATCCTCCAGATCGGGCGCGCCGCCATCAGTCTCGGGGATCTGCTCATTGCTTTCGGCATCGCGATTCCGGTGATCCTTCTGGGTATTCTGGTTGCCCTTTGGCGTGCCGCAAAGGCCCGCAAAGCCATGCTTGACGAGGATCGGCGCCGAGCCAGCGAACTGGAGATCAAACTGGCAGAAATGGCCGGCCGGCTGCAGTCTTTCGCGGAAACGACCGCAAGCCGTGACAGCCACCTCGCCAAGGCGCTGAACCAGCGTCTCGATCAGGTCGGTCACCGTGTCGGCCAGAATCTGGAGGCGAACGCCCAGCGCACCGGCGACAGCCTGCGTGCGCTGCACGAACGTCTCGCGGTCATCGATTCAGCCCAGAAAAACATCACCGAACTGTCGAGTCAGGTCGTGAGCCTGCAGGATATCCTGGCGAACAAACAGGCACGCGGCGCCTTTGGGCAGGGCCGCATGGAGGCAATCGTCATGGACGGGCTGCCCCGTGACGCCTTCGCATTTCAGCCGACACTGTCGAACGGGAGCAGGCCCGACTGTATGATCAGGCTTCCGAATACGCCCGGGGGCATCGTGGTCGATGCCAAGTTCCCGCTCGAGGCGTTTACTGCCTTCAGGGACGCCGGCGATCACAGTGAAGCCAGGGCGGCATCGCAGAGGCTCAGGACCGATATCTCCAAGCATATCGGCGACATCTCCGACAAATACCTCATTCCCGGCGAGACGCACGACACGGCGATCATGTTCGTGCCGTCGGAGTCAATCTATGCCGACCTGCACGAATTCTTCGATGAGCTGATTCAGAAGGCGTACCGGGCGCGTGTCGTGATCGTGTCGCCCAATATGCTTATGCTTGCGATCCAGACCATGCAGGCGATCATGAAGGACGCCCAGATGCGCGAGCAGGCTGGACTGATCCAGACGGAAGTCGGCAAGATGATGGTAGACGTCTACCGGCTGCGCGATCGCGTGCTCGATCTTCAGAAGCACTTCGGGCAGACCGCCAAGGATATCGACAAAATCCTGATTTCGACCGACAAGGTCACCAGCCGCGGACGAAAGATCGAGCAGGTCGAACTCGAGGACGACGAACCGCAGGAAGCGGTCGCACCTACCAGACCGGAACTGCTCGCCGGCGAGTAGTTCCCCCCGGAAATACCCGGAGCCAGATGAGCTCGGTAGTCTCTGATGAGCCGGTGATTTCACACGGCGGCGTGGGCGCGGCCGTTTACTGCCCCTTCGGATAGAACAGATCGTAGATCGCCTTGGTGACCTCTCCTTCGAGCGGGAAGGACAGCATGCCCAGGACCGAATATCCGAGCAGCCAGGGCATCAGATAGAACCGGATCATGAAGAAGAACCAGGCGACGAACAGCGGCACCATGGGTTCGAGCAGGAAGCCAGGCGTGATCGGCCTGAAGACGCGCAGGATCGGATTGGTCGCCCGCACGAAGAACTTCATGAAGAACCAGTTGCTGTCCTCGGGCAGGAAGATGTTCATCGCCGAACGGCCGATCAGCGTCCACATGACGACGCCGAGGCAGTAGTCGATCGCGATCACCCAGACCGGAAATACGGAGAGGTCAGTCATGCGCCGTCATATACAGGGTCTGCAGCGGAAAGCAAAAGAAGAAGGGGGCGGAAAGATCCGCCCCCAACCTTGTTCCATGTGACTTGATCAGTGCTCCTTGCCGAGGATCGTCTCGCCACTCGGGACACGAACCTCGTCAACCATCGCCTGCGTTTCCGCGTCGGGCTCCGGCGTCATGAGGCTGACCACGATCATGCAGACCAGGCTGACCGGCATGCCGACAATACCGAACCGCAGATGGTCGATGCCGAGGATCGGCGTACCGCCCGTGTACACGTAGTACAGGTACGCCGTACCGGCCGCGAAACCACCGAGCATGCCGGCGATCGCACCCTGCGTGTTCGCCCGCTTCCACCAGACGCCCAGAACGAGCGGGAAGAAGAGGCCGGAACAGGCAAAGCAGAACGCCCAGGCCACGGCTCCGAGGATGCCGGTCAACTGCAGGGTCGCGATCATGGCCGCGGCCGCGCCGATGATGATCAGCAGGGCACGGGCGACGATCAGGCGAACCTTGGTGTCGGCCTTCGGATCGATGATCTTGTAGTAAAGATCATGGCTGAGCGCGTTGGCGATGGCCAACAGCAGACCGTCAGCGGTCGACATGGCGGCTGCCATGCCGCCGGCCGCCACGAGGCCGGAGATCACGTAGGGCAACCCTGCGATCTCGGGTGTGGCGAGCACGACAATGTCGGGCCGCATGAAGAACTCGTTGAGTTGCAACAAGCCGTCCCCGTTGCTGTCGGACACTTTGAGCATGCCAACGCTCGTCCAGTTCTTCACCCATTCGAGGTTACCGACATCAGCGATCGACTTGCCGATGATGCTGGTGGCCAGGTTGGGATCCAGGAGCTGCAGCTTTGTCAGCGTGGCCAGAGCCGGCGCCGTGAAGTACAGCAGGAAGATGAAGAACAGCGAATAGGCCACGGACCTACGCGCATCCCGGACCGACGGCGTCGTGAAGTAACGCATCAGGATGTGCGGAAGCGATGCCGTACCCGCCATCATGCAGAAGGCAAGCGTGACAAACTTCCAGCTGTCCATACCGCCTTGCGGGGCGTTATGCGGGACAATGAGTGTCCGTAGACCCTTGAACGACTCGGTCGCCTTTTCTCCAAGTCCAACCTGCGGCTCCAGTTCAGTGATCCGGGCCACAGCGTCGCCATAGGAGAAATGCGGTATGAGGCCGAAGTCCTGCTTGTTCGACATCCATATGACCGGCACCAGATAGGCGATGATCAGCACAATATACTGCGCCACCTGGGTCCATGTGACAGCCCGCATGCCGCCAAGCATGGAGCACAGCAGAATGCCGAGCAGTCCGAACCAGACACCGTAGGAGAACGGAATCTGCAGCGCACGCGCCGCAATCGTTCCCGAAGCGTTGATCTGCGCGGTCACGTAGGTGAATGACGCAACCACAAGGATCAGAACCGCACAGAAGCGGGCCAGGTTTCCGCCGTAGCGGGTCCCGATGAAGTCCGGCACCGTATAACAGCCGAACTTGCGCAGGTAAGGCGCCATCAGCGAGTTAACGAGCACATAGCCGCCGGTCCAACCGACAACAAAGCCCAGATAACCGTATCCGCCGAAGTAAATGCCGCCGGCAAGCGCCACGAACGATGCACCGGACATCCAGTCCGCTGCCGTTGCCATACCGTTGTAAACGGCGGGCACTTCCCGCCCGGCAACGTAGTACGCGTCAACCTGCATTGTCCGCGAGAGCCAGCCGATCATGGCGTAGATCGCGATCGTAAAAGCAACAAACAGAATACCAATCGTGGCAGCGCTCACCCCGAGCTGCTCCAGAATGGCCATGAGAATGATGAAGACCAGGAATCCGCCAGTGTACATGGCGTAGACGCGGCCTAGGTTGTCGATAAAACTCCCCTTGATAACCGACATCGTGATGCTCCCTTATTCCTCGCCGACGCCGAATTCGTCGTCAATCGCATCCTGTCGCCAATTCTGGAAGAAGATCAGCAACACGAATACCGCCAATGAGCCCTGAACACAGAGGTAGTATCCCAGCGGAAAGCCGAGAAACGACATCTCGTTCAAAGACTTAGCATTCCACGGCAAGATGAACGCAAAGATGGCCCAGACGACCAGGACGATGATTGTCAACGTCCTCGTCTTAGCCCAATGCTGCGCCCTTGCCTGTGCGTTGTCTGCAGACATGGTCGTTTGCTCCGTTATTGTGGGCGCGCCGACTCACTGCGGCGCTGGGCGCAATTAACGCATCGAACGTCTAGTTGTGCAACGGAGACAAAAGTTTAATAGTCCGTTAACCATCGTAATGAGACGCACAAGACATATGCTGGAAGGAATGTCGAAATTCGGCAGTTTTTGGCGAGAAATCGTCGGTCGGCTCTCCATTCGACGGGACACATCGCCGATTGACAGCGTAGCCCGTCTCAACGAGTTCGTGGCGACCAGATCGGCGTTTGTTGCCCAAAAAACACTCTACGGATACCTGAAAACGCGCATCGGCACGCGTTATCCGAGCATGTTCGAGGACGAGATATTCGTCGAATCCATCAACATCGCCAAAATGCATGTCTATGCGGCCTGTCTGTCCGATCTGACGATCTTTGCTGTCGCCCACGCAACCAGGGAACAGCCGATCACAGACGATGAACGTGGTGAAATGGCCATGACCTGTTACAGACTGGGCCTCGCAAGGAACGAAGAGCAGGCGCCACCCGAGTTCGATGCCGGGGAATGGACCGATGCATTCGCGCAGCGGCTCGAAGGGACCGACTGGCCATTCGGCGCACTGAAAAGGGAGAACTTCAAACAGAGCCCGCTGAACCTGGTCAAATGGGCGCCGATCGCGCCGCAGCTGAAGCAATACGACACCGAAATCGTGGAAAACTCGATCAAGTTCGCCTGGCAGGAAATTCGCCGGCAATATCAGAAGCGGCTCGATCCGGCGGCCATCGTCGCGGACATCACCAGCCGCGAGAACGTGGAGGCTTGATCCAGGACAATGCACTATCCGGGCAAGACCGGATGCTGACGGCGTATGCGGGCGGGGCTCCTGGAGCGGCTGCCCTGATTTTCCAAGGGGAAGGAGATCGGGCGCAATGACATTCCATCCGTCGGAAGACCTTTCCGCTACTCCACTGGTATCGCTGCCCGGGATCGTCCTCGATACCGAGACGACAGGCTTGGACACGGCTCGCGCAAGAGTCGTCCAGATTGGCGCAATCAGAATCTCCGGCAGCAAGGTCCACACGGACGATCAATTCGATTTTCTCGTGGCGCCGGGCGAAGCGATTCCCGCCTCCTCCACTGCGATCCACGGAATCTCCGACGATGATGTCGCTTCGGCGGATGATTTCCCGCCGGTCATGGCCCAACTCGTTGCCTGGGCCGGCCCCGCCGTCGTGATCGGCTACTCCATCGGTTTCGACCTTGCGGTTCTGGAGGCCGAGCACAAGCGTGCGGAACTTCGCTGGAAGCCGCCGCGCAGCCTCGATGTCCGGCACATCGTGCAGATTCTCTCCCCAAACCTCCCGGATCACTCGCTTGACACGGTTGCGGACTGGCTGGGGGTCACGATCAAGAACCGGCACAGTGCCCTGGGCGACGCCGTTGCAACGGCCGACGTCTACGCAGCGCTCGTTCCCAAACTCCGGGCCCGCGGCATCAACACGCTGGCAGAAGCCGAACGGGCCTGCCGAAAGCTGGCGTCCCAGATCGACACCGAGGCGCAGGCCGGATGGCATGCTGTTTCCGGTGCGGGAGACGCTGAAGCGCGCTCGGTCGCCGAATACGCCAGGATCGACAGCTATCCGTATCGGCATCAGGTGCGTGACATCATGCACACCCCACCACGCACAGTGGAGCATTCGACGACCGTCCGGGACGCACTTTCCCTGATGATGCGTGAGCAGGTGAGTTCGGTTTTCGTAACGCCCGAACGCGAAGACGAGGCCTACGGGATCGTCACGGAACGAGACATATTGCGGGCGATCGATACCGACCCGGAGACAGCACTCGGCCAGACCGTGGCACCGATCACCAAACGGCCTCTGATCTGCGTTCCCCAGGATGAGTTCCTCTACCGCGCGATCGGCATGATGAATGCCGGCAATTTCCGCCACCTCGGTGTTTCCGGAGACGGAGGAGCGCCGGTCGGCGCACTCAGCGCACGAGACCTGCTGAAGCAACGGGCGAGCGATGCGCTGTCGCTTGGTGACAGTATCGAAACTGCACGGTCTGCCGAGGATCTGGGCCGGATCTGGGCCGATCTGACGACGGTGGCCCGTGGTCTCGTCTATGAAGAGGTGGATCCGCGCGACGTAGCGGCGGTGATCTCGCGCGAGTTGCGCGCGCTGACCTCCAGAGCCTGCCATATTGCGGAGCAGGAGATGGCGGAACAGGGAAAAGGGTCGCCGCCCGTCCCCTACGCCATGCTCGTTCTGGGCTCGGGGGGCCGAGGTGAAAGCCTGCTTGCCATGGATCAGGACAATGCCATCGTCTACACCGAGGGCGAGCGCGACAGCGAAACCGACGAGTGGTTCGCCGCTCTCGGCAAGCGGGTGAGCCAAATCCTGAACATGGTCGGGGTGTCCTACTGCGACGGCGGTATCATGGCGTCCAATGCCGAATGGCGTATGCAACAGTCCGACTGGCGGGAGACGATAACGGGCTGGATCGGACGATCGAAACCGCAGGACATCATGAACTGCGACATCTTCTTCGATTCGATTCCGGTCCATGGCGATCTGGCACTCGGCGAAGCACTGCGCCGGGAGGCCCTGCCGATTGCATCCGGCGACCGCAATTTCCTCAAAATGCTGTCGATGAACACCGTCGACTTTCAGGTTCCCCTGGGGTGGTTCGGTCGATTTCAGACAGAATCAGGCCGAATTGATCTGAAAAAAGGCGGAATACTACCGATTTTTTCCGCGGCTCGTGTGCTCGCGATCCAGTCTGAGCTGCCGCAGCGCTCAACGCCGGAGCGTCTCGAAGCGGCGCGCGAAAGGATCGAGCTGCCGCGCAAGGTCATCAACAACCTGATTGACGCGCACCGCATCCTGTTGGGGGCGATCCTGGAACAGCAGCTGCGCGATATCGATGCCGGCGTTTCCATTTCAAACAAGGTCGCCCCGGAAACGCTGTCTTCGAAGCAGCGCGACGAGTTGAAATGGGCGCTGGAGCAGCTGGGCAGCATCGGCGATTTGGTCGGCAATCCGGTTCTCACATCCTGAGAAGCAAAAGACGGAACCGGTGACAAGGCGTCCGCCTTCGTGGAATTCTCGCATCTCGGAGATTCAGAAACTGCGATCTCGCATCAGGGGGCGGGAGAAGAACAATGAACGAAATCCGCGTCGCCACATTCGAAGGTCCGGGGGCATCTCCGGTCATTCAGTCGGTCAAGCGACCGGAAATTCCCCGCAAAGCGGCACTGGTGCAGATCGGTGCCTGCGGCGTCTGCGGGACGGATCTGCATATCCTCAAGGGGCACTGGCCCAAGCCGCTGCCGTGGCCGTTCACTCTGGGGCACGAGTTGGCCGGAATCATCGTTGAAAAAGGTGCTGATCTCACAGAAGACTTCATGGGAAAGCCGCTTGAGGTCGGCTCCAGACTCATGCTTCCGCCGCTGATGCCGTGCGGCAGCTGTTATTACTGCGTCCACTACCCCGAAACCGCCAACAAATGCCTGACACCGGTCTACTACGGACGGTATCTCGGCTTTGATAAGGCCCCGCATCTGTGGGGCGGACTCGCCGAGATGGTCTATGTGGATCTCGATATGCTGCCAGGAACGAAGATCTACAAGCTGCCGGACGACATGCCGCTTCGTCTGGGCGCTCTGTCTGAACCGCTCACTTCGTGCATCAGGGCCTTCAACAGGGCGCGCAAGATCGGCCAGTTCCCCTGGAATGCGACCGTCGTTATTCAGGGAACCGGACCGATCGGCATTCTTGCGATCGCCGCCGCGAAGGAAATGGGTGCAGGCAGGGTCATCAGTGTCGGCGCTCCCGAGGAGCCGCGCCTCAAACTGGCGCGCGCATTCGGCGCCGAGGCGACCTTCAACATTGACGAACTGGAGCGACCGGAGGACCGGATCAATAGTGTGCGCGACATCGTCGGCGGCTTCGGCGCTGATCTGGTGATGGACTGTTCGGGGCATCCGACCGCCGGGCCCGAGGGCATCGAGTTTCTCCGCGATGGCGGCTGTTACGTGGAGATGGGCCAGTTTACCGATGCCGGCTCCATCGATACCAACTGGCACCGCTTCTGCACAAAGGATCTGACCATCCTTGGTTCGTGGGCGTTCACGGCAAACGATCTGCCGCTCGGTGTGGACATGCTCTACCAGGCCCGCGACAAGTACCCCTGGTATGACATGCAGACGCTCTACCCGTTTTCCGAAGATGACCTTGGCGCGGCCATCAACGATGCCATTGCGATGAAAACGGTGAAATCGACGGTCATGCCCAACCCAGACCTTGCGGATGCCTGACAAACCGTTTCGCTAGCGAAATAAGATCACTTACACCAAGATTCAGCATAATATGCTGTCTAGAGGAGCAATTCGGCCGAATGCTCTGCCGATCCCGCGATTTCAGGACCAAATCCCTTGATTTTCGCAGCATAATATCCTGAGTTATGCGCTCTCAGGGAATGACGACCATGAAACTCACCGACTTCACGACTCTTACATTCGACTGCTATGGCACGTTGATCGATTGGGAAACCGGGATGATCGACGGCCTGAAACCTCTGGCCGAAAAAATCGGTACAGAGGTTTCGCGCGACCAGATTCTTGAAATCCACGCGCGCCACGAATCCTCGCAACAAGCCCAGACACCGGCCAAGCGCTACAGCGACCTGCTGGCTACTGTTTACCGGCGGATCGCCGAGGAATGGGGGATTCCCGCGACCTGGGACGAATGCCTCGCTTACGGCAATTCGGTGAAGAACTGGCCGGCATTCTCGGACTCCGCGGGCGCCCTTCAGTATCTCAAGAAACACTACAAGCTCGTCATTCTCTCGAATGTCGACAACACCAGCTTCGCTGCCAGCAACGAAAAGCTCCAGGTCGAGTTCGATGCTATCTATACAGCCGAGGATATCGGCTCCTACAAGCCGTCGGATCGCAATTTCGACTACATGTTCGACAAGCTGAAGAGCCTCGGTGTCGAAAGAGGCGACATTCTGCACACGGCCGAGAGCATGTTCCATGATCACGGGCCGGCGAACCGGCATGGCCTTGCGTCATGCTGGATCTACCGCCGGTATGACCAGGAAGGATTCGGCGCTACCATGAATCCGGGCGAAATGCCGAAGGTGGATTTCCAGTTCAACAGCATGGCCGATCTCGTGAAGGCGCATCAGGAGGAGCTTCGGAGCTGACTGCCCGGTCGATCCTCGACGCGGCAGTTGCCACCCGGTGAACATTCGACATGCAAGGCCTGCCAAAACTCGACAGCATCGACATCGACATTCTTTCGCAACTGCAGAAGAACGGCCGGCTCACCAATGTCGCTCTCGCCGATGCGGTCGGCCTGACGACAAGTCCATGCCTGCAGAGGGTCAAGCGGCTCGAGCGCGCAGGCTATATCGAGAGCTACAAAGCGCATATCGATCTCTCCAAGCTCACCGACTCCGTCACCGTTTTCACGGAGGTCACGCTTACAGATCACAAGCGGGACGATTTCATCACGTTCGAGAGTGAGATCCGCCGGTTCGAAACGCTGCAGGAATGTCATCTGATCAGCGGCGGCTATGACTATCTGCTGAAGTTCGTCGCCCGCAACATTGCGCATTATCAGGAGATCATCGAAAGCGTCCTTGAACGCAATATCGGCGTTGAAAAGTATTTCAGCTACGTCGTGATCAAATCCGTGGTTACGCGGGACCAGGTTCCGATCAGCGCTCTGCTGGCCGGCAGCAACCCCGGCAACAGCGTGTAAGTCAGAAGTGACTCAGAATGGCCGCCGGGCCTTAACCGCCGCAGCGAGCGTGCCGTCGTCGAGATAGTCCAGCTCGCCGCCGACGGGAACGCCGTGCGCCAGGCGCGAAACCTTGACGCTGCAGTCTGCGAGGCGGTCGGTGATGTAGTGCGCCGTCGTCTGTCCGTCGACGGTCGCGTTCATCGCAAGCACCACTTCGGCAACCTCTTCACTGCCGGCACGATCGACGAGACCCGCGATGTTCAGGTCGTCAGGCCCGACCCCGTCCAGCGCGGAAAGCGTGCCGCCAATGACGTGATACTGGCCCGTGATGGCCGCGGCGCGTTCGAGAGCCCAGAGATCCGCCACTTCTTCGACGACACAGATGACCGACCGGTCACGGCGCAGATCAGAGCAGATCGTGCACGGATCGCAGCTGTCGACATTGCCGCAATTCGTGCAAACCACGACACTCTCCAGGGCGTCGGCAAGCGCCGTGCTGAGAGGTGCCATCAGCTGGTCCTTGCGCTTGATCAGATGAAGTGCCGCTCGGCGCGCCGACCTTGGTCCCAAGCCGGGCAGTTTCGCCAGCAGCTGGATCAGGCGCTCGATTTCCGGACCGGCAATACGTCGGCTCATAATAAACCGGCCTTACATTCCGAGATTGAATCCCGGCGGAATTGGCAGATTGCCTGTCACTTCCTTCATCTTGTCTGCAACGGTCTGTTCCATGCGCATCTTTGCGTCGGCATGAGCCGCCACGATAAGATCCTCCAGGATTTCCTTCTCGTCTTCCTTGAACAGACTGGGATCAATCGTCACCGCCTTCATGTCGCCCTTGCCGGACAGCGTCACGCTGACCATACCGGCACCGGCCTGTCCGGAAATCTCGAGGGACTCCAGCTCTGCCTGCATGTCGGCCATCTTGGTCTGCAGCTCCTGAGCCTGCTTCATGAGGTTTCCGAGGTTTTTCATAGTCGTGACAGTGCTCCTGATCGTGATCCGGCAATGAGCATTGCCGGGATCTCAAATGTCGTTCTCATACTCGTCCGGGTCGTAGTCCGGCTCCATCTCATCCGGCGCGCCATCCAAACTGGCAGCAGAGAGTTCGGCATCGGCGGCCATGTCCTCGAGGTCGCGAACCTTCGTGATTTCCGCGCCGGGAAACGTCTTCAAAACCGCCTGAACCAGCGGATCCGAAGCAACCTCGCTCCTGCGCCGTTCTTCCTCCTCGCGAGCCTGCTCGGCGATCGTCTTGCCGCCGTCTTCGCGCGAGACAGAAATCACCCACCGCGTGCCGGTCCATTGACTGAGCTTGCGGCCGAGCTCGTTTGCCAGACCGCTGTAGGCACCGTCTTCGAGCCTTACTTCGATATGCCCGGGCTTGAAGCTCACCAACCGGACATGGCGTTCGAGCGAGGTTTTGAGCCGGATATCGCGTTTCGAGGCGACCAATGACACCACCGCTTCGAAGCTGTTCACATCCGCCCCGGCACTCTCCGTGGTTCCGCCGGGCTGGACCACCGGAGCCAATGCTGCCTGGGCATTGCTCCTCATGGTCGGCTCGCCGGCCGGTGCCGGAGACGCGGCAGCCGGTGGCTGGGCAACCGGTTGCGCCGACACAGCGGCTGACGCCCCTGCCGGTTCAGCTGCTTGCGTCGTTGTGCGGGCGCCGGCGTCCGCAGCCCCCTGTGATCGGGCCGCCTTGATGGCCTCGTCAACCGTCGGAAGGTCTGCAGCATGTGCAATGCGAACGAGCACCATGTCGGCAGCAGCAAGCGTATTCGGCGCGCCCTGCACTTCGGCGATCCCTTTCAGCAGCATCTGCCACGCACGCGAAAGCACTCTGACACTGAGGTTTTCGCTGAGTTCCTTGCCGCGTTTCGCTTCCGCCTCTGACATCGTCGGGTCTTTGGCGGCATCGGGCACCAGGCGGAGCCGCGTAACCCAGTGCACGAGTTCGGCCATATCGGAGAGAACGACAGCCGGATCCGCGCCAGCCGTATACTGCTCCTTAAGGCCGTCCAGAGCCGCAGCGATGTCGCCACGCATCACCTGCTCGAACAGATCAATGACCCGTGCCCGATCGACGAGACCCAGCATGTCACGAACTTCATCGCCTGTAACGGTACCGCTGCCGTGGGCAATCGCCTGATCCAGGAGGGAAAGGCCGTCGCGCACCGATCCTTCAGAGGCCCGCGCGATCTGCGCCAGCGCTTCCGCCTCGACCGATACCCCTTCCTTTTCTGCGATACCGCTGAAGTGTTCGATCAGAACCGAAGAGTCGACGCGGCGAAGATCGAACCGCTGACAGCGGGACAGAACGGTGACCGGTACCTTGCGCACCTCCGTCGTTGCAAAGATGAACTTCACATGAGGCGGCGGCTCTTCCAGCGTTTTTAGCAGCCCGTTGAAGGCCGCCTTGGACAGCATGTGCACTTCGTCAATGATGTAGACCTTGTAACGGGCCGACACCGGGCGATAGCGGACACTCTCGATGATCTCGCGCACATCGTCGATGCCTGTATTGGACGCTGCGTCCATTTCCAGAACATCGACATGACGCGATTCCATTATGGATCCGCAGTGCTCGCCAAGCTCCCGCATCTCGATGGTAGGCCCGTCCTCGCCGCCCGGACCGGTATAGTTGAGAGCTCGGGCGATCAGGCGCGCCGTCGTGGTCTTGCCGACCCCGCGAACGCCCGTGAGCATATAGGCTTGCGCAATGCGGCCGGTCTGGAACGCATTCGACAGCGTCCGCACCATGGCATCCTGGCCGATCAGATCTTCGAAGGTCCGGGGGCGGTATTTTCGGGCAAGGACCCGGTAGCCGCTTTCCGAATCGGCTCCCGTGGTCGCTGTGGTGTCTTGATCTTCAGTCTGTGCCAAGGATCTGCCCTGTCCGGGAGCTGCCCCGTACACCCGTGGAAACGCTCATTTCGCATGAGGCTCTCTTCCGCGCGTGCCCCTGATTGCCCCGGCTCGGTCCGACCGGACCGCTGGACCCGAGGGTGGGAGGCTGGACAGGCAACCCGTGCCGGACTCGTTAGGGCTGCTTCCTTCCGGACCTGACCCGGTTGGCGAGAGACTCGTCTGCCGCCAACCTCCCGAGGGCACTATATCAGACGCCAGCGGGACAAAAGCAAGCGGTGTGTTGGGCCGCCACGATAATTGTCTGGCCGGCGCCCGCTGTCCGCCGACACAGAGTGTTGACAGCAATTGCACTGCGCGGCGCTGCATGTCACTGTGCGCGCCATCCTTTCACCGGCTTGCAGCCCCCACGTAACGCTTCGCCATGGCATTCGACCGCATCGTTCACGCCTTTGCCGGCAACACGCTGATCCGGGCTGCCGAAGACCGGCCGGACGCCGAGCGGCTGCGCGAAATGCTGATGGAGCCGGCGACTCGGGTTGCGGTCTTCTGCGGCGACCGGCCCCTGATCACGATCTCGGAAAACGGTGACCGGATGGACGTTTGCTGGCTCGCCGGCGAAGATGCAGACCGCCTCGCTGACGACGATTTCCCGATGATCCTTCTGGGGACAAGCGCCGACGGGATCGCCCATTTCGCCTGCAAGCTGAAGACCGGCGATGACGATGCGCCGCCCGGAGAACTCGATGAACGGGGCAAATACATAGACCTCCGAAGCCTGGCCGTTCAGGGTCTCCTCGACAGAGTGGAACTCTCCATGCTTGCTGAGGCCCGCTCGCTCTCAGCGTGGCACGAACGCCATCGCTTCTGCGCCAATTGCGGTGCCCCGTCGGAGCCAACAGACGGCGGCTACAAGAGAGTGTGCCCGACCTGCGGGGCCGAGCACTTTCCGCGCACCGATCCGGTCGCCATCATGCTGGTCCATCACGGCCGGGACATCCTGCTCGGCCGCCAGAGACATTTCCCTCCAGGTAGCTATTCGGCACTGGCCGGCTTTGTCGAGCCGGGGGAGTCGATAGAAGAGGCCGCACGGCGCGAGATCTTCGAGGAGTCGGGCGTCCGCGTCGGACTTATTACCTATCATTCGAGCCAGCCCTGGCCGTTTCCCTCCAACCTGATGATCGGCCTTTTTGGCGAGGCGCTCGGCCGCGAGCTGGATGTCGACTTTGAAGAGCTGGAGGACTGCCGCTGGTTCACCGAAGCGGAAGCGGAAGCAATGGTTCAGCGGACACACGAAGACGGTCTGATAACGCCGCCCGACATTTCTATTGCCTACCAGTTGATCCGCAGCTTCCTCGCGGGTGAAGCCTGACGACCCTCACTCCTCGGCAACGACAGCTTTCGTATACAGGTGCCAGGTTGTATGCCCCAGAACCGGAAGCACGACCAGCAGCCCTAGAAATGCCGGCAGCATCGCGGCGATCGCCGCCGCCGTCACGATCAGTCCCCAGCCGAGCATCACGATGGGGCTTGCAAACACGGCCCTGAAACTCGTGATGATGGCCGTGACAAAATCCAGTTCCCGATCGAGAAGCAGCGGGATCGAAACCACCGTCGATGTGAACAGGATGAGAGCCAGGACCGCACCTACGCAGGTTCCCACCGCGAGGAACAATATCCCGTCTTCGGTTGTCGTCACGATGGTGATGAACTCTCCGATCGTCGCGACCGACAGAAACCCCAGGAAAAGTGCCAGCAGCAGGCGGACCTGGTAGATCCAGATCCAGAAGATAAAGAGCACGACGAATGCCATCCACGACAGTTGCCGTTCTCTTTGCCGGAACATGAGGAGAAGGATACTGCGCCAGTGCAGCGGGTCCCCTGCAGCCAATCTGCGGCTTACATCGTACAGGCCTGCGGCAACAAACGGACCGATCAGCGGAAAGCCGATCGCAAACGGAAAGATCATCCACGGCACGTCAATCACCGTGAGGAAGGCCAGGATCGCAAGGCCGCCCGCAGCATAGACAGCACCAAAGAAGAGACCGAAGACGGGCGCGCGTGCAAAATCCGCCAATCCGGCCTTCAGAGCCGCAATGACATCGTCAGTGGCCAACGCTCTCACTTCCGGCATCTTAGGCGGTTGATAGGCTGTCGCGTCCTCGCTGCCGCTCATTCCAAATCCTCCCGTACGTTCTCTGGGTTACACCCCTTCAAGGATGCTCTCCGATAACCGCGGCGGCAACGCATTGATTCAGATCATTGCGCCAGCAATGCAAGACTCCATGCCCGGGAAAACGCCCGGCATCGCGTCGGCACGTAAGATTTGGCTTCAGTCGGGAATATTGGCCCGCAGCGGGCTCGCGTGGTAGACGCCCAGGACTTTCAGATAGTCCGTAAAAAAGCCCAACTCTTCCATGGCCAATTGCACCCGGTGTTCATCCAGATGGCCCTCGATGTCGGAATAGAACTGGGTCGCCGTGAAACGGCCGTCCAACTGATAGGATTCGAGCTTCGTCATGTTGATGCTGTTTGTGGCGAAGCCGCCCATGGCTTTGTAGAGAGCCGCCGGCACGTTGCGCACACGGAATACGAAAGTGGTGATCACGAGGCGATCGTCCGATTCGTCGAGATCGACCCGTTTATCCTCGCGCGCGAGAATCAGAAAACGCGTGGTGTTGTGTTCTGCGTCTTCCACATCATTGCGCAGAAGTTTCAGGCCGTAAGTTTCTCCGGCCAGTTCCGTGGCAATCGCTGCCTCTGTCGGATCGTTGCGCTCCGCGACCTCCTGGGCTGCGCCGGCCGTGTCGGCCGCTGAAAGCGCATTGAGCCCAAGTTCCCGGATTATCTTGCGGCACTGCCCGAGAGCCATCGGATGGCTGTAGACCCTTTCGATCGTCTCGACCGACGCCGCCTCAGGGGCAAGCAACTGATGCCGGACGCGGACGAAGTGCTCACCGACGATATGAAGTCCGGATTCCGGCAGCAGATGGTGAATGTCGGCAACCCGCCCGGCCACGGTGTTTTCCACGGGAATCATGGCCAGTACAGCTCGTCCTTCGCTGACTGCGGCAAAGGCGTCTTCGAACGTCTTGCAGGATACAGCCGTCATGTCGGGATAAACCTGCTGGCAGGCGATGTGCGAATTCGCACCGGGAACGCCCTGATAGACGATGCAGTTGTCCGGGTTTTCAGACACGCGGTTTCTAGCCTCCAGATGTCAGCCTGCTTGAGACGGAAAGTCGATCAGGTCCCGGTCAGGATTGCGCGGGCCCGTTCAAGGTCGGCCGGAGTATCGACACCGAGCGGCACAGTGTCAACGCGCACAACATCAATGCGCATGCCGGCATCGAGCGCACGCAACTGCTCTAGCCTGTTGAGATTTTCGCGCGGGCTCGGCGGCAAGCGAACAAAGGCCTCAAGTGCGGTTCGGCGGTACGCATAGATACCGATGTGGTGAAGATGCGGCCCCTGATGATCTTCCGGCAACAACCTGCTGAAGTCGTGCGCACGGGCAATTGTTTCGCCGGGACCAAATTCGGCAATCGCCTTGACGACGCTGGGATCGGCTTTTTCTTCCGGATCGTCTACCACCGCCACGAGGCTTGCGATGTCGACAGCAGGCTCGGCAAGCGGTTCCAGACAGCGGGCGACTGAATGCGGGTCTATGGTCGGGAGATCACCCTGAAGCGAGACAACGATATCGAACTGCCGCTCCGGATCGAAACGCTCCAGTAGCTGTGCCGTACGGTCCGACCCGCTCGGCAGGTCCGGATCGGTCAACATGGCGTCGCCGCCTGCCGTGACCACTGCGTCCCGAATCGGCTTGTCGGCGGCTGCGACGATAACAGGGCCAATACCGGCTTCCTTGCCGCGGCGCCAGACATGGACAATCATCGGTTGCCCGACGATGTCCGCAAGAGGCTTGTCCGGCAGCCGCGTTGATGCAAGTCGTGCCGGAATGACGATGATCGGATTGCCGGTGTTGGTCACGTCGATTCGGCCTCAGTTTTCCAGTCGTGAAAGCCGCGCGGCAAAATTGCACAGCCGGTTACTTCGTGTTGCATGGCCCCTCAGAAACAATTAGTCTCCGCGCGAAAAGCGGGTGGAAGGCTTCAGCCTTCGCGCGAGGGGAACATTTTTCCGAACATGACCGGTCCGGAGCTTTTTTCATAATGGACACATTCGAACTCAACAAGATTGCTGGCGCAGTTCTTTTCACCGTGCTGGTCGTGATGGGCCTCCAAAACCTGGCGGGCGTGATCTATCACTCGCCTGCCCCGGAAAAGCCAGGCTTCGCTGTTGAGGTGGCGGAACAGGTGGGCGCAGCAACGGAAACGGCTGAGGTCGAAGTCGTGCCCCTGGCAACGCTGCTCGCATCCGCAAGTGTTGAAAGAGGCCAAAAGCAGGCTAAGAAGTGCGGCGCGTGCCACACCTTCGAGAGCGGCGGCGCAAACAAGGTCGGACCGCCGCTTTACAATATTGTCGGCCGCGCGAAAGCTGCAGCGGACGGCTTCGGATATTCCAATGCCATCACCGAGAAGGGCGGCGAGTGGAGCTTCGAGAATCTCGACGGATTCCTGGCTGCACCAAAGAAGTGGCTGCCCGGAACGAGCATGGCCTTTGCCGGCATCAAGAAGCCGGAGCAGCGCGCCGACCTCATCGCCTACCTGCGCTCTCTGAGCGATAGTCCGGTCCCGCTGCCTGCAGCGGAAGCGACGCCGGAGCCGGCAGCAGAAACAACTTCGGAGCCTGCGGCGGACTCTTCCACGCAGCCCGCGGCAGAATCAACTGCGGAGCCTGCCACGGAATCCGCTACAGAGCCGGCGTCCGAGCCTGCAGCAGAGTCGACCACACAGCCGACGACGGAATAACGAACGCGCCCGCCGGATCTGAATTCTGCGGCGAAGCCAAAATCCCCATTATCACGGTATACTTATGCGCCGGCGACTTGCGTTGCCGGCGCTGCGGCATATGTGAATTTGAACGTTTACGTTCGACGTCGCGCGTTCAATTACGAAAGTTTCATGTGACAAATGTGATCCGGTCCGCCAAAACTCGCGCAAAATAGGGAAATTCCAGCGGCGACGCTGTTGTCCGGACCATACTGAAGCAAGGGATGACCATGTATCGAATGTTGAAATCGGGCATCACCGCCATGGCGACCGTTCTTGTCGTTTCGAGCCTGGCCGTCGCCGGGGAACCGCGGGAACGCCACGGTCTCTCGCTTATGGGCGATCTGAAATACGGCCCCGACTTCAAACACTTCGATTATGTCAATCCGGACGCTCCCAAAGGCGGCAAGCTGCGCCTGAGCACCACGGGCTCATTCGACAGCCTCAATCCCTTTATCGTCAAAGGACAGGCCGCCGGGCTTGTCGGTTACATCTACGACACGCTCATGACGTCGACACAGGATGAACCGAGCAGCGAATACGGACTCATCGCCAAGAGCGTTGCATATCCAGAAGATTATTCCTGGGTCATCTACACTCTCCGACCGGAGGCGCGATGGCACGACGGAAAGCCGGTCACGCCGGAGGATGTGATCTTCAGTTTTGAGGCGCTGAAGAAAGGCCATCCGCGATATGCATATTACTATGCGAACATCACGAAGGCCGAGAAGGTCGGCGACCAGAAGGTCAAGTTCACTTTCAACCAGAAGGGCAATCGCGAGCTGCCTCAGATCACCGGCCAGCTTTTTGTGCTGCCCAAGCACTACTGGGAAGGAACCGACGCCAATGGCAAGAAGCGCGACTTCTCTTCAACCACCCTGGAGCCCCCGCTTGGCAGCGGACCCTATCGCGTAAAGGACGTCAAACCGGGCAAGTCGATCTCTGTCGAACGCGTCCCTGACTATTGGGGCAAAGACCTCCCGGTCAATGTGGGGCGATATAATTTCGACGAAATCCAGGTTGAGTATTTCCGCGACACGACTGTGGCCCTTGAGGCCTTCAAGGCGGATCAGTTCGACGTGCGTGTCGAAAGCTCGGCAAAAAACTGGGCAACTGCATTCGAGTTCCCCGCGATCAAGAACGGCGACGTCATCAAGGACGTTCTGACGTCCAAGGGTGCCGAGCCCATGCAGTCGTTCGCCTTCAACACCCGACGGTCGAAATTCGCGGATCCGAAGGTGCGGCGCGCGTTCAACCACGCGTTCAATTTCGAATGGGCCAACAAGAACCTGTTTTTCGGCCAGTACAACAGGGTGAACAGCTATTTTGCGAATTCAGAGTTGGCCGCCACCGGGCTGCCCACAGGCCGCGAGCTTGAGATCCTCGAGAGCGTCCGCGACCAGGTGCCGCCGGAAGTTTTCACGACCGAATACGAGAACCCGGTCAATAACGATACGAAGGATGTCCGGCGCAACCTTCGCACCGCACGCAAGCTGCTTGAAGAGGCCGGATGGTCCATCAAAGGCGGAAAACTGGTCAACTCGAAGACCGGCGAGGCGATGCAGGTCGAATTCCTTCTGGTTTCACCGCTTTTCGAGCGAATCGTCCTTCCCTATACGCAAAGTCTGAAGCGTCTGGGGATCGAAACGAAAGTGCGCACGGTTGACAGCTCCCAGTATCAGAGACGGCTGGAAACATTTGACTTTGATATCGTGGTCGGCAGCTGGGCCCAATCGTTGTCGCCTGGAAACGAGCAGCGAAATTATTGGGGCTCCAAGTCAGCGGATCGCAATGGCAGCCGCAACCTTATCGGGATCAAGAATCCGGCAATCGACAAGCTGATCGAGCGGATCATATTTGCCACCGACCGCGAGGATCTGGTCGCATCAACCCGGGCTCTGGACCGGGTGCTGCTGTGGAACCACTACCTGGTACCGCAATGGTACTTTAACGGACTCCGCCTCGCTCGCTGGAATCGCTTCAGTTTCCCCGACAAGAGGCCGACTTACGGAACCGGATACCCGGACACCTGGTGGCACGATCCGACCAAGACCGCGACAATCAAGGGCAAGCAGTGATGGGCGCGGTCGCCCGGTCGCTGTCCAGCACGCTGTGCGCCTTCGGGTTCGCCGCAGCGCTTACTGCCGGCGCCATCGCCGAACCGCGTCACGGTCTGTCCGCATTCGGTGATCTGAAGTATCCGGCCGATTTTTCCCATTTCGACTACGTGAATCCGAACGCGCCGAAGGGCGGCAAGTTGTCGATGATCGGCACCAGTGCGATCACCACCTTCAACAGCCTCAACGGCTTCATCCTCAAGGGCGATGCAGCACAGGGGCTGGGTTTCCTATTCGATACGCTCATGGTCCGTGCCAACGACGAGCCGGACGCCATGTACGGGCTCGTCGCAAAGACCGCCGAGCTGTCAGAAGATCGGTCCAGCGTCACCTTTACGCTGCGCCCGGAGGCCAAGTTTTCGGACGGCAGTCCGGTTACGGCTGAGGACGTCGTCAGCTCGTTCACGCTGATCAAGGAAAAGGGACATCCCTCCCTTGCGCTGCCATTGCGCGATGTCGAGAAGGCAGAAGCGCTTGACAAATACACGGTCCGCTATGCGTTCAAGGGTGATCAGACGCGCGACCTGCCGCTGGTTGTGGCAAGCCTGCCCATCCTGTCGAAGGCCTATTACGACAAGAACCCGTTCGACGAGACCACGCTTGAGCCGCCGCTCGGGAGCGGGCCGTACGCCGTCGGCGATTTCAAGCAGGGCAGTTTCATTACCTACACGCGCCGCGACGACTACTGGGCGAAGGACCTGCCGGTCAATCGCGGGCGATACAATTTCGACGAGCTCAGATACGAGTATTTCCGCGACCGTACGGCCGGTTTCGAGGCGTTCAAGTCGGGCACGTTCGACCTGCGCGAGGAATTCACGTCCAAGACGTGGGCAACGGCTTACAAGTTTCCGGCAGTCGCGGAGGGCCGGGTCAAAACGGAGACGCTGCCGGATGGCAGCCCGTCCGGTGCACAGGGTTTCTTCGTCAATATGCGCCGGGACAAATTCGCCGACATCCGCGTGCGCCGGGCCCTTGCGCTGGCATTCGACTTCGAATGGACCAACAAGAACCTGTTCTTCGGGGCCTACAAGCGAACCGAGAGCTTCTTCGAGAATGCCGACATGAAGGCGAACGGTGCGCCGTCGCCGGAAGAAATCGCTCTGCTTCACCCCTTCAGGGACAAGCTTCCCGAATCAGTTTTCAAGGAGGCGACATCGCCTCCGGTGTCGAACGGATCGGGTCAGGACCGAAAGCTCCTCAGGCAGGCAGCACGCTTGCTGAAACAGGCCGGCTGGTCGGTGAAGGACGGCAGTCTCCAGAATGCCAAGGGTGAAGTTCTGGACATTGAGTTCCTGACATTCTCGCCAAGCTTCGAGCGGATTATCGCACCCTACGTCAAGAACCTGAAAATACTGGGCGTCAAGGCCAGCATCCGGCGGGTCGACCCGGCACAGTTTCAGCAGCGCGTAAAGGACTTCGACTTCGATATCACGACCCGCCGTTATGTCCTTCGCAACACGCCCGGGCCGGAACTCCGTATCTACTGGGGCTCGGCCGCCGCCGACCTTAACGGCAGTCAGAACCTTCCTGGAATCAAGGATCCGGTCATCGACGCTCTGATCGAAAAGGTGGTCGGGGCCAAGACGCGACAGGAGATGGTGACGGCAACGCGCGCGCTCGACCGCGTCATGCGGTCCGGTCACTACTGGATCCCGCAGTGGTACAAGGCAAAGCATACGATCGCCTATTGGGACAAATTTGCCCGCCCTGCGGTAAAGCCGACCTATAATCGGGGTATAATCGACACTTGGTGGTATGACGCCGAAAAGGCTGCCAAGCTCAAACAGCAATGATGCCAATGAGGTGATTCGACCCGATGGCCGCCTATATCCTGCGCCGACTCCTGCTGATGATCCCCACGATCTTCGGCATGCTGCTTCTGAGCTTCGTGATCATCCAGTTCGCGCCCGGCGGTCCGGTCGAGCGCGTCATCGCACAGCTCACGGGCTCCGATGTCGGCGCGACGGCGCGAATCGGCGGTGGTCAGGCCAGCGACTTTTCCGGCAACGCCGGCAACGTCACCAACACTCCAGATGCCGGAGTCTCGTCGAAATATCGCGGTGCACAGGGGCTTGACCCCGAATTCATAAAGAAGCTCGAGGAACAATTCGGGTTCGACAAGCCGGCGCACGAGCGTTTCTTCCTGATGCTCAAGAACTATCTCTCATTCGATTTCGGCGAGAGTTATTTCCGGGACGTCAGCGTCATCGAACTCATCAAGGAGAAACTGCCGGTCTCCATAACGCTCGGGCTCTGGATGACTCTGATCTCCTACGGAATATCCATTCCGCTCGGGGTCGCAAAGGCAGTGCGCGACGGCAGCCGGTTCGATATCTGGACCAGCAGCGTCATCATCATCGGCTACTCAATCCCGGGCTTCCTGTTCGCGGTGCTTCTGATTGTCCTTTTCGCCGGCGGCAGCTTTTTCGACATCTTCCCGCTGCGCGGCCTGACATCGGACAACTTCGATGAACTTCCCTGGTACAAGCAAGTCCTGGATTATCTGTGGCACATTACACTGCCGATCACGGCGATGGCCGTCGGTGCGTTTGCCACGACGACACTTCTGACGAAGAACTCGTTCCTCGACGAGATCAAGAAGCAATACGTCATGACGGCGCGCGCCAAGGGGCTGGCCGAGCGCGAAGTGCTTTACGGCCACGTCTTCCGCAACGCCATGCTGATCGTCGTCGCCGGCTTTCCGGGCGCTTTCATCGGCGCGTTCTTTGCCGGTTCGCTGCTGATCGAGCAGATCTTCTCGCTCGACGGGCTGGGGCTTCTGGGCTTCGAATCCATCGTCAACCGTGACTACCCGGTCGTTTTCGCCACGCTCTACATCTTCGGTCTGATGGGTCTGATCCTCAACCTGATCAGCGACCTCACCTACACATGGATCGATCCGCGGATCGATTTCGAAAGCCGGGAGGTCTAGGCGATGGACCAACCCGTCAGGCAGATCTCCGGGTTTCAGCCACCCGAAGTCGAACCGGCCCCAAAAGCGGAACAGCAGCGGCGCAGCCGGCTTTCACCGATCAACCAGCGCCGACTCCAGAATTTCAAGAACAACCGCCGCGGCTTCTGGAGCCTCTGGATCTTCCTGGTGCTGTTCTTCATCTCGCTGTTCTCGAATTTCATCGCCAACAGCAAGCCGATCATCATTCAATATGACGGAGGTTATTACTTCCCGGTCATCAAGTCCTACCCGGAAACCGCGTTCGGCGGAGAGTTCGAGACTGAAGCCGACTATCGCGACCCCTTCGTCCAGGAACTGATCGAGGAAAAGCAGGGGTGGATGTTGTGGCCGCCCATTCGCTATTCCTACGACACTATCAATCTCAACCTGCCGGTTCCCGCTCCCGCACCGCCATCGGCCGAGAACTGGCTCGGAACCGACGACCAGGGCC
Source organism: Hyphomicrobiales bacterium (assembly GCA_965198845.1). GTDB lineage: Bacteria > Pseudomonadota > Alphaproteobacteria > Rhizobiales > JAJFHC01 > CBDAQD01. Next base: position 413,788 of record CBDAQD010000002.1, on the reverse strand, counting down.
GCGATGTCGTCGCGCGGATGCTCTACGGCTTCCGAATATCCGTACTTTTCGGCCTCACGCTCACGATCCTGTCTTCGATCATCGGTGTTACGGCCGGGGCAATTCAGGGGTATTTCGGCGGCTGGACGGATCTCCTGTTTCAGCGCTTCATCGAAATCTGGAACAGCATTCCGACGCTCTTCCTCCTGATCATCATTGCGTCGGTCATACAACCCAGTTTCTGGATCCTGCTGACGATCCTGCTGATGTTTTCCTGGGTAGCCCTGGTCGGCGTGGTCAGGGCCGAGTTCCTGCGCGGGCGGAACTTCGAATACATCAACGCGGCGCGCGCCCTCGGTCTGGGCAACCGCGCCATCATGTTCAAACACCTGCTGCCGAATGCCGTTGTGGCGACCATTACGTTCATGCCCTTCATTCTGAACGGATCGATCACGGCGCTGACCGCCCTCGACTTTCTCGGCTTCGGCCTGCCGCCCGGATCGCCGTCGCTCGGTGAGTTGCTCAATCAGGGCAAGGCCAACCTGCAGGCCCCCTGGCTCGGGCTTTCCGGCTTCTTCACCATCGCCATCATGCTCTCGCTTCTGGTCTTTATCGGCGAAGCGGTGCGTGACGCACTCGATCCCAGGAAGACGTTCCAGTGACCGCCGAGAAGCTGCTCGATATCCGCGACCTGTCGGTCCTGTTCCGGTCAGGCGAGACCGAGACCCTTGCTGTCGACAAGGTTTCGTTCGAGATCAACAAGGGTGAGACGGTGGCGCTTGTCGGAGAGTCCGGTTCGGGCAAGTCCGTGACGGCGCTTTCCGTGATGCAGCTCCTGCCCTACCCCGCGGCCAGCCATCCCTCCGGTACTGTCACGTTCAACGGCGAAAACCTGATGGGCGCCGATCAGTCCACCCTGCGGCGCATTCGCGGCAATGAAATCTCGATCATCTTCCAGGAACCGATGACGTCGCTCAACCCACTACATACGATTGAGAAGCAGGTCGGCGAGATCCTGACCCTGCACCGCGGTCTGAGTGAACGTGCGGCCAGGGAGCAGGTCATCGAGCTGCTCACCAAGGTCGGAATCCAGGACCCGGAAAAGCGGCTTTCGAGCTATCCACACCAGCTTTCGGGGGGCCAGCGCCAGCGGGTCATGATCGCCATGGCTCTTGCCAACGAACCGGACCTCCTGATCGCCGACGAACCGACGACGGCGTTGGACGTCACCATCCAGGCTCAAATCCTGAAGCTGTTGAAGGAACTGCAGCAGGAAATGGGCATGGCGATGCTGCTCATCACCCACGATCTCGGCGTCGTGCGCAAGGTCGCGGAGCGCGTCTGCGTGATGACCAATGGCAAGATCGTCGAAAAGGGCGAGACAGCAGCCGTTTTCGATACGCCGCAGCACGACTATACGAAGCATCTGCTGGCCGCCGAGCCCAAGGGTTCGCCACCCAAAGCGAACGATACCGCGCCGGTCGTCATGGAAGCGGATGATCTGAAAGTCTGGTTCCCGATCAAGCGCGGCCTGCTGCGGCGGACTGTTGACCACGTCAAGGCGGTGGACGGCATCGACGTCAAGCTGCGCGCCGGTCAGACCCTCGGCATTGTGGGTGAATCCGGCTCCGGCAAGACGACTCTCGGCCTGGCCCTGCTGCGGCTGATCTCCAGCAAGGGACCGATCGCCTATATGGGCAAAGCGATCGACGGCTACAATTTCAAGCAGATGCGCCCTCTGAGACGCGAGATCCAGATTGTCTTCCAGGATCCATATGGTTCGCTCAGCCCCCGGCTTTCGATCAGCCAGATCGTTGCCGAAGGCCTGCTGGTTCAGAACAAGTCGATGAGCGACGAAGAGCGTCGCGAGAAGGTCGCTGAGGCGCTCAGCGAAGTGGGCCTCGATCCGGACGTTCAGGACCGCTACCCCCATGAGTTCTCCGGCGGTCAGCGTCAGCGGATCGCGATCGCCAGGGCCATGGTGCTGGAACCGAAATTCGTCATGCTCGACGAGCCGACCAGCGCCCTCGACATGTCCGTGCAAGCCCAGATCGTAGACCTTCTCCGCGACCTGCAAGAGCGGCATGACCTTGCCTATCTCTTCATCAGTCATGACCTGAAGGTTGTGAGGGCACTCGCCAACGACGTCGTCGTCATGCGTCACGGCAAGATTGTCGAGCAGGGACCGTCCGCCAAGATCTTCGAGGCGCCCGAGACGGACTACACCAAGGCGCTCATCGCTGCCGCATTTGACATAGAAGCGGCTCCCGAAGGTGTTGTCGCGACCTAGCTCAGCCTGCGAATCGATGTAACGGGGCTGCCCGCGGCAGCGATCCGGTCGACAGCGCCGCGGACGTCCTCGACGAAGACCCGCATATGATGGGCGTTGCAATGAATCATCCGGACCGGATCGACCATGATGGCGACATGCCCTTTCCAGAAGATCAGATCACCACGCTGCAGGTCCTCAAGTCCGGTTCCCTCAACAGGAGTTCCGAGAGCCGATTCCTGCATGTCACTGTCGCGGGGACAGTCAATGCCACAAGCGGCCAGCGACAGCTGGACGAGTGCCGAACAATCGAAGCCCAGCGACTGGCGCCCGCCCCAGAGATAGGGCGTTCCAATCAGATCCTCCGCAACGGAAACAAAGTCGCGCTCGTTTTCGCCGATCGCGGCCAGATGATTGGAGAACACGTACCCGCCGCCGGCAATTTGCGAGAAACTGTCTACCGTTGATTCGACGCCGACACGGGCCATCAGACTGATCAGTTTGGGCGGACCTGATTTGATGTCCGGCTCGGGAAATATGTAGGTACGCGGTACACGGACATAGTGAGTCGCATCCCAGACGACCGGTGCAAGAGCGCTTTCTGGCAGGTAACCGACGTAATTGTCGGTACCGACCTGGCCCCAGGACCAGCCGTCCCTGGTCTCATAGACCGTTACGGTTTCGCCGAAGAGCGCTTCCGTTTCGAGACGCGCATCAGCCGATGGCGTTTTCATGACCGGTGCCGCTGCCTCGGCAACCTGACGCAGTTCGCCGTCCACATACCGGGGAGCCGCGACAACATTTTCAAGCCCGCGTGCCGCCAGGTCCTGGCGGTACGGAAACAGACGAGGATCAGGACGATCGTTCAAAATGACAACTCTGCTGCACGGCGACGGACCAGTTCCGACAAGCTTTCGAGATACAATGAACCCGTTACCGTCCGCTGAACAAGGACATTCCTGCGATCCTTCTCATCGCGGCGGCGGTTTACCAGATCCTGCTGCCCCATGGCGTCCAGAGCACGCGTGATGACAGGCTTCGACACGTTCAGTTTGGCAGCAAGTCCGCGCACCGTATGCGGTGGCGCTTCCAGGTAAACCGTAAGCAGGATGGTCATCTGACGGCTGGTCAGGTCGGGATGATCGTCCCGTACAAGTCCGAGAGACACATCGTGCCAAAGCTGCAATGCCTGCGCCGTGGTCAAGTCCACGCCCATGCCGATCCCCCGTCCCCGCCGAGTAAATTTCGTTACGGAACCGTTCTATTCTAGCGGATCGACACCGACGTGCAAGCGCGCTGGATCAGGTCCCGTACTTTTGCGTCAACAACGCAAACAGGGCGCGGATACCCTGCGCCTCTCCCCCGTAAGGCTTGCCAGGCCGGGCCCGCGGCGACCATGCGAAGATGTCGAAATGGACGTAGGAACGGGCAGCTACAACAAACCGCCGCAGGAACAGAGCTGCCGTCACGGAGCCGGCCATTCCGCCTTCAGAAATGTGGTTGATGTCGGCGACCTTGCTGTCGAGCATACTGTCATAAGGGTTCCAGAAGGGCATGCGCCAGAGCGGATCGCAAACCTCATCCGCTTTCGCCGCCAGGTCCGCAGCAAGATCTTCGTCATCCGTATAGAACGGAGGAAGGTCCGGGCCGAGAGCGACCCGCGCCGCACCGGTCAGCGTCGCCATGTCGACCATCAGTTCCGGTTCTTCGTCGTCCGCGAGCGCCAGAGCATCCGCAAGCACAAGACGGCCTTCGGCGTCCGTGTTGCCGATTTCAACGGTCAGACCCTTCCGGCTCGGCAGCACGTCGCCAGGGCGGAAGGCCGAACCGGAAATGCTGTTTTCAACCGCCGGGATCAGCACCCTGAGCCTGACACGCAGCTTGGCCGACATGATCATCGAGGCGAGGCCGAGCACATTTGCAGCACCGCCCATGTCCTTCTTCATCAGAGCCATCGAACCGCCTGGCTTGATGTTCAGCCCGCCCGTGTCGAAGCAAACGCCTTTGCCGACAAGGGTGACCCGCGGATCTCCATTGCGACCCCAGGTCATATCGATTAGGCGCGGCACGCGGACACTGGCGCGTCCGACCGCATGGATCATCGGGAAATTCTTTGCCAGGAGCGCGTCGCCCTTGATGACCTGGATCTTGGCCTTGTTCGCCCGGGCGAGCTTTCTGGCTGCCGCCTCCAGTTCATCCGGTCCCATGTCGTTGGACGGCGTGTTGACGAGATCACGTGCCAGATAGACACCATCTCTGATCAACTCGACGCGGCTGCCGTCGACGCCATCCGGAACGCTCAGCTCCCTCGCGACATGTTTCCGTTGCCGGTAGCGGTCAAAACGGTAGGCCCCCAGATGCCAAGCCAGGGCGACCATTTCAGGGTTACCGACCTCACCTGAAAGCTCATATGTTCCTTCCGGCAGCACGGTCGGCAGCTTGCCTGCCAGGAGCGGGTCATTGTGGTTTGACGATGCCCGACCGATACCAAACAGAACGCGCGCAAGTCGACCCAGGTCGTCGGGGATCGCCTGAATCTTTCCCGCAGAGGCGTCAAATCCGTTGGCCTCGGCCCAGTGACGCTGCGATGATTCCAGCCGAGAAAGGACATCCTCCAGCGTCTCGGGCCTGACAAAACTGATCTCGACCGCTTCCGGCTGGTTGTTAGTGCTTGTGCTCTTTGATGAATTCACGTCGCGTTGCCCCTGTGCAAATTCTCCCCGACCGTCGCCGCCGAACTTAATGTGGTGCAAATTGGACCGCAATCGGCATATAACCTCCGGCTCCAGATTCTCCGCACGGCAGGGCTCATGAAAGAACAGATGCTGAAGCTCATTATCGGTGACAAGAACTACTCTTCATGGAGCATGCGTCCGTGGCTTCTGCTGCACCATGCGGAGATCCCTTTTGAAGAAATCAACGTTCGATTGCGCGAACCAGACAGGCGAAAGAACATCCTCGCGCATTCGCCCTCGGGCAAAGTGCCAGCGCTGAAATGGAGCGAAGGGCTGATCTGGGATTCTCTCGCGATAGCCGAGTTCGTGGCCGAATTGGCGCCCAATCTCAATCTCTGGCCGGAGGATCGCGGACAGCGGACACTGGCGAGATCGGCGGCAGCTGAGATGCACTCCGGATTTCCGGATCTGCGCGACGTCCTGCCGATGGACTGTTGCAGCACCCTGGAATGTCCTGCGCTCAACGGGGACGTCACCCAGGACATTCGCCGTATCGTTGACGTGTGGAAGACGTGCAGAGCCGAAGCCGCCGACGAGCCTTACCTTCTGGGTCCATTCGGGATTGTCGATGCGATGTTTGCGCCGGTCGCAAGCCGCTTCAGAACTTACGGTGTTTCTCTGGAGGAATTCGGAGACGACGGTACGGCTGCCGGCTATCGCGATGCCATCCTTGCACACCCGAGTGTAGCGGCCTGGTTCGAAGGTGCCAGACAGGAACTGGCGGAACGACGCTGACGTCAGGCAATCAATCCGGCAGAGTGACCTTTAACTCCCGGTACGCCGCCCTGGCGCCTCTGTGCAGAGGTATGGGTATGCCCTTCAGAGCCGTGGTGAGCTGAATCTCGACGGCCTTGGGATGCCCCCGGTCAAGTGCTGCACGATTGTCCTGGCTCCACAATGCATGCGTCATCTTTCGGACCAGCTTCTTGCTCACACCGGCATGCGTCACCCAAAGAGCGCGGACGGATACCGTATTGATGCTGTCCGTATCCGGGTAGGTTCCCGGTCCGATTATATGGCGGACGAAAAACCCGTTTTCCGACATCAGCTTTTCCGATGACGGTCCGTCGATCGGAACCAGTTGGACATTGCCCCGTTCCATCAGATCGGAAACCGCCAGAGACGGAGTACCGGCGATGATGAAAAACGCGTCCAGAGCACCACGGAGGATCATGTCGGACGCCTCCAGAGCATCCACTTCCACCATGGTGACATCGGTTTGCTCGATGCCGTAGGCCTTGAGAATCAGCAATGCATCGGCGCGGGTGCCCGACCCCTGGCGTCCAACGGAAATGCGCTTGCCTCTCAGGTCATCGACCTTCTCAATCCCTGAATCCCTGGTGGCGACCAACTGAACGGCTTCCGGATACAGGCTCGCGATCGCACGCAGATTGATCGCGTACCCCTCGCGGTCGAACATGCGTTCGCCGCCATAGGCCCAGGCCACCACATCAGCCTGCGCCAGGGCCGAATCCACCTTTCCCGAGTTCACGTTCCGCACATTGGCAATGGAACCGCGGGATGCCTTGGCCACGGCGATGAGACCCGGCACTCCGCAGGGACCGCCATCGCGGCAGGGCTCTGCGCCCGGCGGCTGGCTGATGATGGATGCAAGCGTCTTGCCGATGGGAAAATAGGTGCCGCCCGGCGAGGCGGTGCTGATCTGGAAGAACCGGGCTTCGGCTTCGGACTCAGGGGTGATGGAAGGCCCCTGCGCAAACAGGTAAGCGGCCACTGCACCAAGAATGCCGCCGACAACCAACAGATATCGGGGAATCAGCTGCCGGTTGCGCAGCACAGTGCGGCGAACGCGCGCAAGGTTTGCCGCCCCGGTCCGTCCCAACCGGGGGCGCTTCTTGTGATGTCTGTCAGGACCTTCCGCTGCCATCGGCGCAGTATAGGTAGGCGCGATCGCAAATCAACGCGACATCGCATCCTTTGCCCGAAATCTCCGCACGAAATGAATTCGGGCAATTCGGTGTCATGGTTAAATCTTTGTTGACCGGTTGCCCCCATTATGGACGAGGGTTTGGGGGCAGTTCGCTCCATGATCTCTCTGTGCGTTCGTATTTGTGTTCGAGGAGCACGCATGATGTCTGTGAGTGGAGCGAGGCGTACTGCGTCTAAAATGCGCCTGGGACCGGTATCGCTGCTGGTGATCGCCGGATTTGCCTTAAGTGCCTGTCAGACGACGCAATCAAGGCAAAATGCCCTTTTTGGCGGAACGGGAAGCCCTGATGTCACGGGCAGCCTCGGCACACAGTCTTCGCTTCGAGGCACTCAAAAGGCCGCCAAGCGCTGGGAGAAGGATCCTTCCAACGTCCCTCTCGCGATCCGCTACGCAAAGCAGCTGCAAGCCATCGGTTCGCACGGGCATGCGCTCAGCGTCCTGCAGCAAACGCAGGCCAAAAACCCGAAAAACAAGGACATTGCGATCGCCTACGGCAAGCAGCTGGCGAAAATGAACCGTCTTGCCGAGGCGAGCCAGGTCCTCAAACAGGCCCAGGGATCCGGAAAAACGGACTGGCGGCTATTCTCTTTGCACGGCACTGTGCTCGACCGCATGGGCCATCACAAGAGTGCACGGAAGTTCTATCAGTACGCTCTGAAGCTGAATCCCAACAGAGCATCAATCATGAACAACCTGGGGATGTCCTACGCCCTGAGCGGCAATCTGAAGGAGGCTGAAAAGACCCTGAAGACTGCTCTCGCGAAGGCTCCCAAGAACACCAAAGTGCGTCAGAACCTCGCGCTCGTAACGGGATTGCAGGGGCGGTTCACCGACGCCGAGAAAATCGCGAGCACCGATCTGCCGCCCAATCTTGTCGCTTCGAACATGCAATACCTCAGGAACATGCTGTCTCAGAGCAACACCTGGGATCTCATCAAGAAGCAGGGCAAGAAAAAGAAATCGCGGACATAACCAGGGCCGCGCACCGTCCCCACCGTTTCAGCAAGTAGGCCGTCTCCCCGGCAGCTGAGCACGCGCAGCAGCTGCGCATGCACAATGAAACTCTGCCACATCTTCCAGAGCTTCAATCTGACATCCGACCATCCACGGCAACAATTTGCGGTGGCAACGGAGCGCTCGGCATCTGCTTGCGCCGATCACCACGAATCGTGAGACGCAATGTGGCTGGGGGCATATCCCGGGCGGACTTGCTCCGACTTCACCGCAGCGCCGGACATACTCCGGTGCCGGGGCGGACGAGGCCAGCTGTTCGCCTTACTGATTGAAGATCTGGCTCTCGCCAAACTGCATCACAGCCGGGCCGAGGATGATCACGAACAGGACCGGCAGGAAGAATGCAATCATCGGCACCGTCAGTTTCGGCGGCAGTCCGGCAGCCTTCTTCTCGGCCTCGGTCATCCGGTTGTCGCGGTTTTCCTGAGCCATGACGCGCAGGGCCGTACCGACTGGCGTACCGTATCGCTCCGCCTGAATAAGGCTGGTCGCGACCGCCTTCACAACGGGAAGTCCGGTCCGTTTGCCGAGATTCTCGAAAGCCGTCCGCCGTTCCTGGAGATACGACAGCTCGGCGGCTGTGAGCGTCAGTTCTTCAGCAAGCGGAATCGACTGGCTGCCTACCTCTTCCGCGACGCGTGCAATGGCCGCTTCGATCGACATGCCCGATTCGACGCAGATGAGCAGAAGGTCCAGTGCATCCGAAAACGCGAGCTTAACTGAGGCCTGCCGGCGGGTGATCAGGTTCGTGACAAACAGGTTCGGCAGATAGAAGCCGATATAGGCTACGACCAGGGCAATCAGCAGGATCGCCGGCGTGGCGAGCCCGAAGCCGCCCAAGAGCTTGATATAGACGAAACTGACACCGAACATGATGAAGGGCAGGATCGCTCTGAAGAACAGATAGGTCATCACGTGCGCTTCGCGCCGCAGACCGGCCATCCGCAGCTTGTCCCGGGTCTGCCCGGTTTCGAGCAGCTTGCGCAGATTCAGCTGTTTGACGACATCCTGAATGAAGCCGCCCTGTTGCTCACGCAAAGAGCCGCCGGATTTCTCCTGACCCAGACGCTCGCGCTGCTGAGCGCGAAGGGTCGCGCGCTCGGTCGCGACATATTTGATGCGCGCATCGAGACGGTCGGCCTCCAGATAGGGCATCGTAAAGGTGATTATGGTCGCAAAAACCGCGATCCCGACCAGGATCGTGACCATGAACTGTGGATCGCTAAGAAGCTCGATCATTACCCAACCGCCCAATCAGAAATCGAAGTTGATCATTTTCTTCATGACGAGCACACCGAACGTCATCCAGATCGCCGACATGACCAGAAGACCCTGGCCTGTGGTGGTGGTCCACATCAGCTCCATGTAGTCCGGGTTGATCATGTACATGCCGCCCATCGCGAGAGGTGGCATCGCCGCGAGAATTCCTGCGGATGCCTTTGCCTCCTGGCTGAGGGCGATAATCTTGCCCTTCATCTTCTTGCGCTCGCGCAAGACACGGGAGAGGTTTCCGAGGGCCTCGGCAAGGTTACCGCCACTCTTCTGCTGAATCGAGATGACGATTGAAAGGAAGTTCACCTCGGCGAGCGGCATGCGCTCGAACATGCGTTCCATGGCGCCTTCAAGGGGGACGCCCATTTTCTGCGCCTCAACCAGTTCCGCGAATTCCGGTCCGACAGGCTCGACGATTTCAGTCGAGATGATGCGCAGGCAGTCGTTGACGGGAAGGCCTGACTTGATGCCGCGCACGATGATGTCGATAGCGTTCGGGAATTCGACCAGAAACGCGTTCTGACGGCGCATACGCAACTTGAACAGCAGCCAACGCGGAAATCCGAAAAAGCCGACAAAGAACCCGGCCAGACCCAGATACGGCGATGACCCCGCGACGAATGCAAGGATACCGAAGATCACGCCAGACACGACGCTTATGACCCAGAATGCCGTCATCGACATGGAAAGCCCGGCCTGACTGATCCGCGTGCGGATCGGGACACGCTTTTTCGATGCCTTCTGCCGCTCCTCGAGCTGCTGCATCGTGTCCTGGATCTGCTTGCGGCGCTGTTGCTGATTGACGTTGTCGCCCTTCGCGCCACCACGCCCTTTCGCTTTCCCCTTCTTCTGCGAAACATTCGCGATGCGTTTGCTGGTTTTCGACTTATTGGCCAGCTGCGGGAAAAACAGCGCGACGGCGGCTCCGACGATAGCGAGGGTCGCCATGAATACGACCGCGATCAAACTCATTGTGGGGGAAAACACGGTGGTCAGTCCTTACACAGTCTCCGTCGCCTCATCAGCGGCGATCTCACTCCATCGCCTCTTCAGTGGCGACCTCAGCGGATTCCAGGGCATTTGCCAAATTGACTTCTTCATTGAAGTAGCGCGCCCGTTCCCAGAATTTCGGCCGGGCAATGCCAGTAGAGCGATGATGCCCGATGACCTTGCCGGACTTGTCCTCGCCCGTGATGTCATAGACGAACAGGTCCTGCGTCGTGATGACGTCGCCTTCCGTGCCCAGCACTTCCGTAACGTGCGTGATCCGGCGTGAACCGTCGCGCAGTCGGGCAGCCTGAATGATCACGTCCACCGAACCGACGATCATGTCGCGGATGGTCTTCGAGGGCAGACCGAAGCCACCCATCGTGATCATGCTCTCCAGACGACTAAGACATTCGCGCGGGCTGTTGGCGTGCAACGTTCCCATGGATCCGTCGTGACCGGTGTTCATGGCCTGCAGAAGGTCGAAGGCCTCCGGTCCGCGAACCTCGCCGACGATGATGCGTTCAGGACGCATACGAAGACAGTTACGCACCAGGTCGCGCATGGTGATCTCGCCTTCGCCCTCAAGGTTGGGCGGACGTGTCTCCAGGCGGACAACGTGCGGCTGCTGGAGCTGAAGTTCAGCGGAGTCCTCAGCCGTGATCACACGCTCATCGTGTTCGATGAAACCTGTCAGACAGTTGAGAAGCGTGGTCTTGCCGGAGCCGGTACCGCCAGAGATCAGGACGTTACAACGGCATTTGCCGATAATCCCGAGGATCTGCGCACCGGCCGGTGTAATGGAACCGAAGCTGACCAGCTTGTCCATGGTCAGCTTGTCTTTCTTGAACTTACGAATTGTGAGCGTCGGGCCATCGATTGCAAGCGGCGGCGCGATCACGTTCACGCGGCTGCCGTCGGGAAGGCGCGCATCGCATATCGGGCTCGATTCATCGACCCGGCGGCCGACCTGGCTCACAATTCGCTGACAGATATTCATCAGCTGATTGTTGTCGCGGAACCGGACGCCGGTTTCCCGCACTTTGCCTTCGACCTCGATAAAGGTTCGGGTCGCGCCATTGACCATGATGTCGGCGATGTCATCGCGCGCGAGCAACGGCTCGAGAGGACCGTAACCCAGAACGTCGTTGCAGATGTCCTCGAGCAGTTCTTCCTGCTCGGCGATACTCATCACCACATCCTTGATGGCGATGATCTCGTTGACGATATCCCTGATTTCGTCGCGCGCGGCCTCACGGTCGAGCTGTGCAAGCTGCGTCAGATCGATGGTGTCGATCAGCGCATTGAATATCGTCGTCTTGACTGCGTAGTACTCTTCCGAGCGCGATGCACCGGCATGGTCCATAGCCGGAGGCGGCGCAGGTTCAGCAGGCTGTTCAGGCGGCGGAGCCGGCTGCGCAGGCTCAGGCTGAACCGGCTCGGGCGCTTCCATTCCGGCCGGCGCCGGCTGAATAGGAGGCAGATCCGGAACCTCATGCTCGGCAGAAACTGCTGGCTGAGCCGGAGCCTGTACCGCCGGCTCGGGCGGCGGCGTGGGCGCACTCGGAGGAGCGCTTCCGGCGCCACTACGCTTTCCAAACATCAGCCGTCATCCCCCTTCTTCGAGAAACGTCCCAACAGCGGCCCGAGAAGAGATTTGCGCGGTTTTGGCGCTTCTGCTCGACCGGTGATGCTGCGCGCGAGCTCGTCAAAGCCGACGCTGATCTTCGCGTTCTTTTCCGTTTCCTCGATCATCTGGCCGTTGTTCGCCGCGGTGCCGAACAGTTGCGGCTCGTAGGGAATCAACAGACTGGGATCCAGGTCGACCGCGCCGGCAAAGTCCTCGGGACTGATTTCCGGGCGCTTGGGAACACCGACCTTGTTCAAGACCAGGTGGGGTTTGCGGTCGTTGTTTCGCGTCGCCGTCAGAAGATCGACCAGATTCTTGCAGTTCCGCAAGTTGGCCAGTTCCGGCTCGGCGGTAATGACGATCTCGTCGGCAGCGATAAGTGTCTGCTTGGCCCATGGTGTCCAGACGTGCGGGACATCGAGGATGAAGCACGGAACCTGCCGGCGCACGGCATCTATGACCGCGTCCAGCGAAGAGTCTTCCCACTCGAACTCGCGGTCAATCACTGCCGGTGCCGCGAACAGGCTGAGGTGATCGGTGCATTTCGTCAGCAACCGATCCAGGAAGACCTCGTCAAGACGGTCTGGCGACGTCAGGGCTTCAGCGATGCCCTGGGGCGGATCCTGATTGAAGTTCAGTCCGGCCGTGCCAAACGGAAGATCCATGTCGGCGACGATCACGTCTTCGTTCAGGCCATTGGAAATGGACCAGGCCAGATTGTGCGCGACTGTACTGGAACCGGAGCCACCCTTGGCGCCAGCGAATGCAATGACGCGGCCGACCGGGGATGCTTCCGGATCGTTGTACAGACTTGCGATCGTGTGAATGATCTGAAGCTGGTTTATCGGAGCGACGACATATTCGCTCACGCCCTGGCTGACCAGTTCGCGATAGAGAATGACGTCGTTCAAGTGGCCGATAACGATAACCTTGGTTCCGCTGTCGCAGACCTCTGCGAGCTGACCGAGATGGGCCAACACACCGTCCCGGTTCGCCCGGGTTTCAACCACCAGAAGGTTCGGCGTCGGCGCGTTCCTGAAGAATTCGGAAGCAGCCGGGATTCCTCCCATCTGGATGCTGACATGCGCCTTCGAGAGCCGACGGTCGACGGCAGACTGCTGAAACGTCTGAGCCGATTCGGGCGTCTCAAAGAATCCGTGGATAGAGATCCTGGGTACCGTCACAACTTCCGGAACCGGATCCGCCTGGAAGGCAGGCTCTTCTACTTGATAGGCAGCTTCACTCATCGTCCTGCTCCCTTACTCACCTTGTGATTGCTCACTGACTTTGCCGCTTTCGTCAGCCGACTTTTCGCTGCCGGTGGTCTCACCCTTGCGATAGGCGTCTATGACAACGTCGCGCCGTGCCGCGTCCGCCGGATCCATCGTCCGGGGGGTAACGAGATCGCGCGGATTGTCGATCATCGCGGCAAGATTGCGCTGCGTGGCGCACCCGAAGTTCGGATGCTGCTCATTGGCATAGGTAACCGCGAGATTCTCGGACCAGTCCCCGCATTGCCGGACTGATGCCTGATAGCGCGAATAGGTCAGGATGACCGACGCATGCTTTTGCCCAGGGCGCGCCCTGTAGACCCGATAATTGACCGCACTGCCCGGCAGACCGGAACTGTGCAGGACTCGCTGGATTCGGGCCACCTTGCCGGCGGCAACCACTTCACGACCGCCACCAACGGGGCGCGCCACCACGAGATGGCCATTGCCTTCGGCCTGAAACTCCCGAGCAAACTGCGCTACCCGCAGCCGGTCATCCGCCGACAGCCTGTCGTTCCGGCCCGACACATTGATGTCGAGCCTCGCGGACCCCTCGGCGACCTTGATCGGATAGCGATCCTCGACCGTCGTGGTGTAGCTGTATCGATCCTCTGGATGGGTGTAGCTCATACATCCGCTCAGAGATATTCCGATCCCGACCGCGATCGCTATGGCGCGCAACGACTGGCGATGCGCAGTCACATTCTCCGGGGCGGGATTCATGACGGGCCGCTGCCCTCTGAAATCGCACTTACTCATGTTACTCAACTCCCCACCCAACTACTCAACGATGAATCCATAACTGCCGTGATAGGTGCCCTTAGGAAGCGGCCGGCCCGACGCTCCGTAAACCTTGTTGAGGCGACCAAAGAGAATGGTCCCCGCGTCGTGCGCGAGATTGAGGCCCTGATCCGGCCGGGTAAGCTTGTTCCGTGCCACCGGCTTCACGATGTAGGGCGTCACGATGACCACGAGTTCGGTCTCGTCGCGCTCAAAGTCACGGCTTCTGAAGAGCGCGCCCAGGATCGGCAGATCCTTTACGCCCGGAACGCCGTTCAATTCCTGCTTGGCCCGATCCTTGATGAGCCCGGCCATGACGAGCGATCCGCCGCTCGGCATCTCGACCACGGTCTCCGCCCGGCGCGTTACAAGCGACGGGATGGTCAGGGACGCATTGGTGCTGTTTGACGTCAACTGAAGAGCGTTGTCCGTGGACAGCTCGCTGACCTCGGTCGAAACCTTGAGGCTGATGCGCCCTTCCGACAGTACCACTGGCGTGAACCCGAGCCCGACACCGAATGGCTTGTATTCAATCGTGATGCCATCGTCGTCGCCACCAACCGGCACCGGAAATTCACCGCCGGCCAGGAACTTCGCCGATTCACCGGAAACCGCAGTAAGAGTCGGTTCGGCGAGCGTGCGCAGAAGTCCGTTACGCTCCATGGCGCGGATCGTCGAGGAGACCGTGGTCCCGCCTTTGGTGTATGTGCCACCAAACGATGTCGCGCTGAGAGCGCCCGTCGAACTAAGTGTAAAGGGATTGACTGTCGCAAGATTCAACACGGTCCGGCTGATATCGAACTGGGCCGTAAGATCGACACCCAGCTGTTTCAGCACGGTCCGCTGCATTTCAACGACCGAAACCTTCAGAGAGACCTGCTCCTTGCCGGCAATGCTGAGCATGTTCAGCACCTGCTCGGGCTTGCCCGCGAACTTCGCCGCAAGGTCCGATGCCCGTTTCGACTGGGAGGCGCTCGAGACCGTACCGGTCAGGATGACGTTGTCATTTACGGCCTCCAGCTTGATACCGTTGCCCGGAATGATCTTGCGCAGCATGCGCTTGAGAATGGCGAGATCCCGCTCAACCTGAATTTCCAGGTTCAGAATTTCACGTCCCTTGGAATCGAAGAAAAACGCATTGGTCTGGCCAACCTTCTTGCCGATCAGATAAGTCGTCCTCGATGTCCGGGTAACGGCATCAACCGCCTCCGGATCGGAGACCAGCACGTCCCGCGCCGCTCTCGGCAGCCGGACAATCATGGATTTGCCAAGCCCAAGCTTTACGTATCGCTTGGATCCAATGTCATCGATGTACAAGTTTACGTCAGCGGCGACGGCCGGCGCCGTGCTCACTACTGTCACCCCGGCCGTCAAGCCAAAGCAAGCCATCAAGGCAAATGCCAGCGACTTGAAACCGTTGGCCCCAAACCGTGTTCTGCGCTGGTTCGACATCATAACCGCCACCTATTTCTTCGCTGAAACTCGAGAAGAGACGCCGTACCTGACGATGGTGACGGTTCCCGCTTTCCTGAAATCTTCGAGTTCATCATCTGTCTTGCGCGCACCGGCATCTGCCATGCTGCGCAACGCCAGAGAGATGTCGCCCCTTGCTTCAGCAAGAGCCAGCCTTTCGGCCTGCACCGGCCGCAGTGCCAGCGTCGCTGTCTTGCCGAGGGCGACCTGACCGTCCTTCTTCTTGCTCTTTTCGCCATTGAGCGCCTGGTCGATGGCGAGAACGCGAACATCGGTAAGTACGGTTTCGGAAACATGAACCTCGCCGCCGGAACCGCGATTCCGTTCACGTCGGGTGACAATCACGTCAACCCTGTCGTTCGGCAGAATAAATCCGCCCGCGCCCGTCTCCGGTGAGATCTTGACGCTGATCGCACGCATTCCCGAAGGCAGAATGGCTGCCATGAACCCGCCGTCGCCGGCCTTGACCAGCTTGCCGTCAAGAATGGGCTCCCCGGCGACGATCGTCGCCCGAGCCGTGGCTCCGGAAAATTTCGTAATGGCGTTGGGACGCGTCTTGCTCGTGATATAGCGTGAGGAAATTGCCGGCTTCGGCCATTCCTGCCATTTGAGCGTCCCGCTCGCGACACGTCCGCCGAGGGCTATGTCGGCGGCAGCCACAAGAACCTTTTCCGTGACAATCTCGGGCTTCTTCTCAGCGACCTGCTTGTTGCCGCCCAGAATGCCCTTTGCGAGCAGGGCTGCGCCGAGCGCTGCACCGACCGCGACAACGATGATTGCTATGCGCGCAAATTTCATGACCGTGTTCCCAAACGCTACTGACCGCGGACTTCAAGCCCGACTGCAGCCCATTTGAACGCGCAATGGTCAAATTATGGTTAATCGCCGACCTAAAATGCCGCACATCAGTCGACATTGTGATGGAATGGCTCTCCGGGTACCGATCAATCGATCAGAAGAGCGGCTGCATCCAGGTCGTGTAGGGGTAAAGAATGAGACCGGCAATGCCCAACGCAATGCCGTACGGAACGCCTGTGTCCGCACGGTGCAGCCTGGAGATCCAGCTCACGCGGTGCATCCAGTCCGGCAGTCGCACCCAGCGGACGAAAAGCAGGGCCATCGTGATGACACCGCCGCAAACGCTCGCCAGCAAGGCGAATGCAAAAAGATTGCTCCAGCCGAACCAAAGCGCCGTTGCAGAAAAGAATTTGGCATCGCCGCCGCCGATCCACCCGAATGCAAACATGGCGAAGCAGATTGCCAGCATGGACAGCCCAGCCGCTGCGTGACGCAGGAATGTCTCAAGATCCATGCCGGACCAAACCGCCATAATGACGAAGCCCAGAACGAGGATAATCGACACCCAATTCGAAATCTTCATGGTGAGGAGATCGGATATGGCGGCGTAGATCATCGCCGCTGGAAAGACGAGAAGAATTAGCGCTTCAAACATTGATCCCCCTGCCTCCCCGACAGTGCTGGAAAAGCGGCTCCCCGCCGCACCACGCGACGATACGGAACATTTGAAAAAAAACCGTTAAATGTCCCCGGAAAGGAAAAACCGCCGGCCGTTCTTGACGACGACCGGCGGTCTTTGGCATGACGCCTCCCTGGCTGTTCAGATGAACTGGTGACAGCCAAACGTCATATTCATTAGGCGGTCAGACGAGCGCCAATGGTGCCGAAGAGCGTCGAGATGCTTCCGCCCAGCGTCAGAGCAGCAGCACCGACGACAAGAGCAATACCGACAGCGATCAGCGCATACTCAATAGCGGTTGCGCCAGACTCGTCTTTGGCAAAACGTGCAAAAAGCTTTTTCATTTGTCTAACTCCTAGGTACACAGGTTTGACAGCACCAGCCCAAGCCACGAACCGACAGGCTCGATCCGCCTGGAACTGCGCCAACTCTACCCAAGAGATATTACCGTCAAGTTAAAACACCCAAAAATAACAGTTAAACGAAATTAGTTTTGTTCACGTTTCCCGTAACATCTTTTTAATCTGAGTATAAATTGTGAATTACGGATGTTATTTATAATTAATTCCCATTAATTACTGAATTTTTTTATGATTTTTATGGTTAATTTTCGATAATTTTGGCAATTTTGAGCGAAAGTTGCGGATTTTTACATGAAATGTCCGGACGATATAGCCTCTGGAAAGGGGCACACGACCGCAGCGACGGCGACGATGTTTGGCCAAACTTTTTCGCGGCCCCGCGGAGGCCGCAATTTGCGTCGCAATTCGGGTCTCCGAGTGTCCGGACACGCCTGTTGACCAGCCTTCCGGAGCCGGCTCACACGGCTTTCGCCGCTATTTCCGAAGAAAAAACAGCCTTCGAGGCCGCGATTTCGACAAAAACGACGCCATCCGACCTGCCGCGTAAGGACTTCGTTCACCATTTTCAAATCTAATTTCACGCTGTCGTGGAACTCTATCGAAGGAACACCCCATGAAACGCGGTTCGGCGGTTGGCAGGTGGAAACGGGCACCGGCAACAGCACTTGTTGGTCTGGCAGCACTCGTGACTGCCCTCACCACTGACGGCATCGGCAGCAAAATCGCTTCCGCCGCCGATCTTCTCGTGAATACAGATCAGGCGACGATCCACAAATTGAGGATGGATGCGTCAGCGATCATCGTCGGCAACCCATCCATTGCGGATGTGAACGTCCAGCGTGGCAACATGCTTGTAGTACTCGGCAAAAGTACCGGGACGACCAACATCATCGCGCTTGATCGGGACGGGGAAAAGATCGACGAAGTCATCGTCCATGTCCGCAACTCGGGTAACCGTAGTGTTACCTTGTATCTGGGCAGCGGTCGTCACTCCTACAATTGCGCTCCCAGATGCGACAGAACGCTGAATGCCGGTGATCAGAAGGCAGGGTTCGAAACGCTTGAATCGCAGATCACCAAGAAGCGCTCGATTTCGCAGGATACAGCGAGCGACTCTTCCGACAGCGAATAGCTCGGGAAATCAATCCAGGTTCCGGTCCGAACATGCCGGACCAAATGACAAAGGGGCCGCGCAGTGCGCGGCCCCTTTTCTCATCCGATTGATCTGAGTTACTTGCTGAGTCGAAGCTCGCTCAATTCGCCGGCGATGGCCCTGAAGTTCTGCTTCAGAACGGCATTCGACGGTGAATCGAAGTATTTCTCGGGATCGGTTGCACAATTCCGCATCAGGTTCTTTGTCGCGCCATCGTTCAATTGAAACGTGATGGTGTAGACGATGACGGGCTGTGTCGCGTTCGCGTTCTTGATGTTGTTGCAGATCTCGGCAGTACGCTGATCCAGACGCGTCTGGGCAACATTCTTGTCAGTCGTGCCCAGCCGGCCGTCCTTCACATAGCCGTATGCGCCGTACCTGTTCTTGTTGTGATTGGTCTGTGAGCCGATCACATTCTGTCCGTCCGTCAGGAGGATGATTGCCTTGCGGAACTTCGGATCCGTGTAGGACGCTCCCTGGGTAAACGGCGAGCCCGGCGAGATCACTCGCCATCCCCACGCCATGCCAAACGGGATATTCGTCGTGCCCGTGGCGTTCATGGCATTGATTGCGTTGATGATCGTGGTCTTGTTGTTGGTCAGCGGCGTAATCGGCTTGGTCTTGCAATTGTAATGCGGACCGTCGGCGTTGATTGTCTTGTTGACGTACTTGTTGAGCGTTTCCTGACGCTTCTGCAGCGACCAGCTATAACTCGACGCGTTGTCGCCGAGATAGCTGTTGCCGTACCAGTAACCGTAATCATCCGCCTTGTTGTCATCAGGCTCATCCGGAGCGAAATAGGGAACCCATAGCGTGTCGCCATTGGTATTGGTCGGCGGCGTGTCCTGGACGTCCAGGGGCGAGGGCCGGGCCTCGACACAACCGTTCCAGGACTTGTTGTTGATCTGGTCGAAAACGTCGAATCGGGTCTGCATCGAGCCTGTGAAATTGAAATTCAGGTCGTGCACGCTGGAGATCCCGTTTGTGTCAATCCAGCCGCTGTTCTTGTTCTGGGTACCGACGTTCACGGCGGCAGCGAACGGCACCATGCCGATCTTCAGATATTGCGGAGTCTGCTCATCGCCGAACAGAATATCCACGAGATCCTTCGCGGCCGTCTTCAGGGTGCCAATCTTGCCGTTCCAGCTCATGGAGCCGGTATTGTCGAGCACCATGACCACCTCGAGCCCGGTGATCCGTCGGGTGACTTCAGTCGCCGCCGAAACCGTCATGTGGTGATAGCCGACAAGGCCCATCATCGCGGTGTTGACGTTTGCCGTCGCCGAGAGCGAGATCACGTCGCCATTGATCGTCATGTTGAGGCTGCCCGGAACGCCCAGTTCCTGAGCCGGGTAGTTCGCATCGAAATAGCTTTGCGCCATGGTCTGAAGTTCGTTCACCGGCTTGTGAAGCGCGGTTCCAACCGCAAGGGCCGCAGCGTCCAGGGCAACGGCCAGGCGGTTCTGCACCAGCATGCCGCGTCCGTAGTCAATGCCGGCGCCCGTGGCAGCCAGCATCGGGATGGCTGTCATGCCCAAGGCCATCATGACGTTGCCCGCGCGATCGCGCAGAAAACGCCTCGACAGATCTGATGCCTTGTGCCGCAGCCGCCCCAGCAGGGTGCGCGATCCCGTCTCGTTGAATTTCTCTTGCCTGAACATCGCCCTAATTCTCCACGCAGTGACGTACTTCTGATCCGTCAGCCCGATCGGCTGTGACTTCACTGTTTCGAAAGGCAAGATACGCGGCGCGGATTAACAGACGGCTTAATGCTTCGTTAGCATTTTAGCTTTGCTTTATTAAAAGCCGCGGATGAAACCAGCAGAAAACGGAAGGGCACAAGTACACATGGCACTCTGCCCTTCCTGGGATTCCGCGCATCATTTGCTGATGCGCAACTCGCTCAATTCGCCGGCGATTGCCTCGAAATGCTGCTTCAGGACCGTGTTGGACACGGAGTCGAAGTACTTCTCGGGATCGGTAGCGCAGTTCCGCATCAGATCCTTGGTGTCGCCATCGTCGAGCTGGAACGTGATGGTGTAAACAAGGATTGGCCGGTCGGCGCTGGCGTTCTTGATATTGTTGCAAACATCCGCGGTCCGGCTGTCCAGCATGGACTGAGCTTCCGACGAACTGGTGGTGCCAAGGCGCTCGTCCTTGACAAAGCCATAGGCTCCGTATCGCGACTCGTTGTGGTTGTCGGCGGCGCCAATGACGTTCTGTCCGTCCGTCAGCAGGATCAGCACCTTGCGGAACTGAGCGTTGTCATAGCTGACGCCTTCCGTGAACGGCACGCCGGGCGAGAGGACCCGCCAACCCCAGGCAAGACCGAACGGGATGTTGGTCGTCCCGGTTGCGTTCATTGCGTTGATCGCGTCGATCACCGTCGCCTTGGTGCTGGTCATCGGCGTAATCGGCTTGGTCTTGCAGTTGTAGTGCGGACCGTCCGAACTGACGGACTTGTTCTTGTACTTCTTCAGCTTCTCCTGGCGCTTCTGGTTGGACCAGCCGCTCTTGGCCTTATCGTCGAGATAACTGTTGTAGTACTCATCCTTGTCCGGCTCATCCGGCGCAAAATAGGGCACCCAGAGAGTATCGCCATCGGAGCTGTCCGGCGCCGTATCCTCTATGTCCAGGGGCATCGGCCGGGCTTCGACGCAGCCGTTCCAGCTCTTGTTTGTGAGCTGGCCGTAGAGATCGAATCGGTTCTCGATACTGTTGGTCCACTTGAAGTTGTAATCGTGGACGCTCGACGCGCCCGTCTTGTCGATCCAGCCGCTGTCCTCGTATTGGGTGCCGACATTCACTGCCGCCGCGAACGGAACCAGGCCGACCTTCAGGTACTGATGCGTCTCCTTGTCGCCGAACAGGACCTCGACGAGATCCTTGGCGGCGGTCTTGAGCGCATCGATCTTGCCGTTCGACGACATGGACCCGGTGTTGTCGAGGACCATGACCAGTTCGACACCGGTAATCTTCCTGGTGACTTCTGTCGCCGCCGATACGCTGACATGGTGCGTACCCACGAGCCCCATCAAGGTGGTGTCGACATTGGCGGTCGCCGCGATCCCGACGGTGTCATTGCCGAATGTCACATTCAGGTTTCCGGGAACGCCCAGTTCTGCCGCGGGGTAATTCGCGTCGAAATAGGATTGCGCAATCTGCTGGAGTTCGGGTTCGGTCTTGTTCTGCGCCGTTCCGACAGCCAGAGCGGCTGAGTCAATCGCATGGCTCAATCGCTGCTGGACGATATAGGCCCGTGAATAATCGATGCCGACGCCGGCCATGGACAACACCGGGATTGCCGCAAAGCTCATGGTCACAACGGCGTTGCCGCGCACGTCGCGCGCGAACGCCCGCATCCCGGATGAAATCTTGTCCATTCCGCGCTGGATCGCCGAGAAACAGCGCGCGCCCACAGTATTCTGTTGCCGTACCATAGTGTTGCCTCTTTGAGGATGGGTACTTCCCAGCCAGTTCCCGCCACCCGGTCGAAAATTTCCGACGCGGCCATGATACGGAGCAGGTCCTAAAATCCGATTTTGAGTTTTCCTAAAATTTTATCGATCCCGGCAAAGTCCGCGAAACCCTGTCCCGAAACCAGAAGGGCCGCGCACTGAAATCAGGCGCGGCCCTGCCGGTTTTCTGTCGTTTCGCCGGTGCGTTACTTGCTCAAGCGCAACTCGCTCAGTTCGCCGGCAATGGCTTCGAAGTGCTGCTTGAGAACCTCATTCGAAACCGAGTCAAAGTACTTTTCCGGGTCCGTCGCGCAATTGCGCATCAGATCCTTGGTCGGACCGTCGTCCAGCTGAAACGTGATCGTATAGACGACGATCGGCCGGTCGGAGTTGGCGTTCTTGATATTCTCGCAAACGGCCGCGGTCCGGTTATCAAGCATGTTCTGAGCTTCGGACGCACTGGTGGTCCCGAGCCGGTCATCCTTGACGTAGCCATAAGCGCCGTACCGGTTCTTGTTGTGATTGTCCTTCTCGCCAATCACGTTCTGACCGTCCGTCAGAAGAATGATCACCTTGCGATACGTCGTATCGTCGTAAGCAGCACCCTGAGTGAAGGGCTCGCCAGGAGAGATCACGCGCCAGCCCCACGCCATGCCGAACGGAATGTTCGTGGTGCCGGTCGAGTTCATGTTCTCGATTGCCTCAATGATCGCCGACTTGTCGTTGGTCAGCGGGAGGATCGGCTTGGTCTTGCAGTTGTAGTGCGGACCATCGCCGTCGACAGACTCGCCCTGGTATTTGGCCAGAGTTTCCTGGCGCTTCTGGGCTTTCCAGCCGGGTCCCGCCTCATCATTGAGGTAGCTGTTATTGTAGTTGCCGTTATCCGGCTCGTCGGGCGCGAAATACGGCACCCACAGAGTGTCGCCGTTTGTGCCGGTTGGCGCGGTGTCCTGAACGTCCAGCGGCATCGGGCGCGCCTCGACGCAGCCGTTCCAATCCTTGTTTTCAAGTTCGTCAAACACATCGAACCGGTTCTGCAGACCGCCGGTAAACTTGAAATTATAGTCATGTACGCTGGAAAGGCCCGTGTCGTCGATCCACCCACTGTTACGATACTGAGTGCCGACATTGACTGCTGCCGCAAACGGGACCAGGCCGACTTTGAGATACTGCGGATTTGCTTCTTCGCCGAACAGAATGTCGACGAGATCTTTTGCCGCTGTTTTCAGTGCGCCGATCTTGCCGTTCCAACTCATGGAACCGGTGTTGTCGAGCACCATCACCACCTCGACTCCCGCAATCTTGCGGGTGACCTCGGTCGCAGCGCCGACGCTGACGTTGTGTGTGCCGACAACGCCCATCAACGTTGTATCGACATTAGCGGACGCCGTGATCGAGACCGTGTCCTGTCCGAACGTGACATTGAGAGCTCCAGGCACACCCAATTCCGCCGCCGGATAGTTGGCATCGAAATAACTTTGCGCCAGGGCGCGCAGCTCGTCGTCTGTTTTGTCCAAAGACGTGCCGACTGCGAGGGCCGCGGAATCGATCGCATGGCCCAGCCGCTGCTGCACGATATAGGCTCGGCCGTAGTCGATGCCCGCACCCACGGCGACCAGCACGGGGATGCTGACAAAGGCAAAGATCATGGCCGCGTTGCCTTTTGCCTCCCGCATGAAACTGGTTGCCATCCGCAGACCAGACTTTACGGGCCCGGCAATGCAGTTGCCGACCCGGGACTTAAATTCGGATTTCCGCACCTTAGTCACTTCCCTGTCTCCGTCTCGGCCGTATTTTGCTTTATTTTCACGGCTCAAAATCAAATAATACTCGCGCAAATTCACTGCGCGCGATGCTATTGTTCTCGCTTTTCTTAAAATTATAATCAAGTGATTCCAGTATTTTACGTAAACGGAAAGTAAATATTTACCTTAAATTTCCGAACACGGAATAACTGCTTGGAAACGAATGTCTGATAGCGTCTTCGGCATAGAATTGAATGGCGTATGAAGGACGCTCCGATGGGCCGCCTCTTTGCAACAGAACAGAAGCAGCGCAGCAGTATCGCCCGGCGCAACCGCCGCCTGTGCAAGGTCTTGCCGCGCAGTATCAAGCGTTTCGGCCGGAACGAAAATGGCGCGACCGCAGTCGAATTTGGGATGATTGCCCTGCCGTTCTTCGCCCTGCTCTACGGCATCATGCAGGTGAGCCTGCTCTATATGGCTCAGGAGGTTCTGGAAACAGGCGTCCACGAAGCGGCAAGACTGATCCGGACCGGCCAGGCACAAGCCGGCGGCATGGATGAGGCCGCCCTTCGTAATCTCATATGCGCCAACACATCGGGCCTGATCCCCAACTGCCAGAGCGATCTCATTCTGGACGTCAGGTCGTTCCCGACGTTCCAGGCCGTCGCCCTGCCGCCGCCGCTGGACGGTGCCGGAGAGATCAATAACGCAACCTCATTCAGCCCGGGCGTGGGCAGCGAGGTTGTGATCTTCCGGGCGTTCTACGCCTACTCACTTCCGATTCCGGACGGTGTCACGGGGCTGGCAAACATGAGCGCCGGACGCCGACTGCTTGCCGCATCCGCATCATTCCGAAACGAACCGTTCTGATTTCACTCGACAGGGATTCGAGGAGCCAAACTGCAATGAAATGGGCCTCATTGGGTAAAGACAGATACCGCGCCGCGGTTTCGAAGTTCCGGAAATTCATTGACGATTGCCGGGGCCTTGCCGCGATCGAATTCGCGTTCATCGCGCCTGTGATGATCGTCGTCTACATGGGCGCCGTCGAAGTCAGCCAGGTCCTGACCCTGGATCGCCGCATCACGGCAATCGCCAGCGCGACATCCGATCTGGTGGCTCAGGAACAGGATATCGACAACGCGCTGATGACCGACATCCTTACCGCGGCAAGTTCGATGATCGTTCCCTACAACCCTGTACCGGTCACCATTGTCGTCACCAGCATTCAATCTGATCTGGCCACCGGCAACACCACGGTTGACTGGAGCGATTCCCTGAACACGGGAGCCCGGACGCCGGACGCCGCCATCACGGTTCCCGCCGGCCTTCTGGCACCGGGCGAATGCGTCATTCTGACGGAAGTGTCGTATATGTACGACCCGATTATCGGCCATATCATCCCGCAGGGATTTACCGTTCAGGACCGGTTCTACGTCAAGCCGCGGCGCACTCTCTGCATTACCCGCTCGTAGGATACAACCCGACATAAAACCGCGGGCCTCTCGCTGGACGACCTGTCCGGCCCTGCGTCTGCTGCATGCAAGCCATGCACCGGCATGGTTGCATCACCTCATCATGTGACGGACACTGGGCATTCTGCAATTCCTAGTGCTCCGCGGCCTTCCCTCGGGCCGCGTGACAATCCGGACGTCACGATGACCACTGCCGACGCGGCTTCTGATTCCTCGCCGGTCCCCGGCGGAGCCCGCGCCTGGACAATCTGGGTGCTCGGCGCGACGGCCTTTGCGTTCGCGTTTTTTCATCGCGTCGCTCCAAGCGTCATGGTGGCAGACCTGATGCGCGACTTCGCCGTCGGCGCCGCCGTGCTTGGCAATCTCTCGGCCATCTACTTCTACGCCTATGCCGGACTGCAGGTTCCCATCGGGACACTGCTCGATCACTGGGGCGCCCGCGCCATGCTGACGGCATCGGTGGGGATTGCAACGGCAGGCAGTCTTCTGTTCGGCATGGCCGAAAACGTCCATGTCGCTTATCTGGGCCGGTTGATGATCGGCATCGGATCCGCCGTCGGCTTTGTCGGGACCCTGGCCCTGATCGGCAAGTGGTTTCCGCCGGAGAAGTTCGCGTTCCTCTCCGGCATGACGATGCTTGTTGCGATGACAGGCGGGATTGGCGGACAGGCTCCACTCGCTCTGGTCGTAGAGAATCTCGGCTGGCGCAACACCATGTTCGCCGCCGCGGTGTTCGGCGCGACGCTTTCGGCAGCGATCTGGCTGGTCGTCCGCAATGCCCCGGCTCATGAGACCGGTGACGGCCGGCACCAGAAACAGAGCTGGCGGCAGCTCGGCGCGAACCTGAAGAAGACCGCTACCGACCGCAAAGTCTGGGTCATTGCCGGAATGGCGGCAGCCATGTCCGGACCGATGCTTGCCTTCGGCGGGCTCTGGGGCGTCCCCTACATGTCGGCACAGTATGGACTGGATCGTCCGACTGCAGCGTTCTGTGCATCTCTGATGTTCATCGGGTGGGCCATCGGCGCGCCTGTAAGCGGTTGGCTTTCGGATTATCTGAGGCGGCGAAAGGTGCCGCTTGTCATTTCATCCATGCTGGCGCTCGGCCTGATGACCATTCTGTTCCTCGGCCCCGATATGCCGCTTTCCGTCGCCGCGGCCCTGATCTTCGCAACCGGCCTGTCTTCATCGATGATGGTCATCTGCTTTGCACTCGTTCGCGAACTGAGCGATCCGAAGATTCACGGCGCGGCCACCGGACTTGTCAATTGCTTCACCGTCGGTTCCGGTGCGCTGTTGCAACCCGTCATCGGCATCATTCTCGATCTCCACTGGGACGGAACCATGGCAGACGGTGTCAGGATCTATGCCGCGGAAACCTATCGCGTGGCCTTCTGGACGCTGATAGCGATCGGCCTTTTTGGTGTTCTGTGTGCCTCGTTTACACAGGAGACCCGATGCCGTCCGCTGGCCCACGGCGGCGCGGCTCGCTAGATCGTCCGGGCGACTGTCGGAAACGCCATTTCAGGACGGTAATCCTCGAAGCTGTCGAGATGCTGGCCGTTGCACTGCCGCTGCCAGTCGCTGTCCGGCATCACTGCGGCAACACACTTGTAGTCCTTGCGGTATCCGAGGGTTCGCTCGTTTTCCTCGATACAGATGGCCGCAATGCCGGCAACAACCCCCGATTGCCGCTCGATCAGACGGATCGCACCATCCATTGTCCCGCCGGTCTCGACCCACTGATCGACGAGCAGGACGCGAGTTCCCGGCGCGAAAGCGGGAGTGCGCATCTCCATGTCCTGGTTACGTCCGGAATAATTCATGAAGTTCACGTGGTCCGTATCGACGCAAAGCTTGCCGGCCTTCCTGATGGGCAGGAATCCTCTACCGAGTCGCGTCGCCATGGCAGCACCGAGAACAAATCCCATAGCATCAATTCCACCAACCACGTCGATCTCACCGCCGACAAACGGTTCGGTCAGGTCGTCCAACAAATCGTGAAACGCGCGTTCGTTTATGTAGATCGAAGTCGGATCAAGCCAGGCAAACTGCTCTCCCTTGGTATTGGGCGACATAATCGACAGATACCAGCGGTCGTCGCGCGGCCCCTTCGGATCACTTGCTGTTGTCGTCATCAGCTCCACTCTCCCTTGTCACGTCGATCAGAGTTTTGAGGCGTTCTGAATCGATGTTGTAAAAGTCGTCTACGAAATTGATCCCCGTAGCCACAAGAAAGCAATCCACTGCGTCGCAATAAATGGCAGCATTTTCAGGCGTAATACCGGATGCAATAGCAAGTGCATTGTCGCCGCATCCGCGCCGGAAATCGGAAATCTTGCCTGTTTCAGCCGCCTGACCGGTCGCTACACCAGATGTCGTGACAACATCCATGAATCCAGCCGCCAGGCCCGCAGCGGTCTCGTAATATTGCGGCGATACGGGCCGTTGTTTCTTGAATGCGGTGCCACCAAAGTAAAGCCCGTTCCAGCCACTTGCATCTCGCGCCGCTTCGATGTCCTCCGCCTCGGCCTGCTGCCCGGAAGGCCGGCGTTCGTCAATTCGTGCGTCGTCTGCCCAATAGGCATTGATGAAGGTTCCCTTCGCCTCAAGCTCCCCCAGAACAGGGAACGCCTCGGCGCCGGTGACCCCAAGAAAATTGACGCCGATCCAGCTCTCGGGGTATCGATTTCGGGTCTGTTCGATCAGCGGCACGAATTGCGGGTGGGAAAAGTCGTGATTGATCAGGAACACTCCCGGTGCGCCCGCCTCCAAGGCGATTGCGACATTCCGGTCAATCTGATCCTGGTCCAATACATGAATGACGGGGAGAACGGCGGGCCCGACTGATCCGAATGATTTCCTGCACGTATAACGGTCCACTATGCATCTCGCTAACTCATGACATCGTAGACTTTTCTGCCCATAACGAAAATTTATAATGATGATGAAATTATAACTGGGGGAAATATGGAGCCGGGCCAACACATCAATCTGCCAACAGATCTACTCAGGACTTTTATTACGGTCATTGATCTGGGTGGCTTCACGCGCGCCGGAGACGCCCTTAACCGGACTCAACCGGCCATCAGCCTGCAGATCCGCCGTCTCGAAGACCTCGTCGGATCGAAATTGATCTTGCACGACGGCCGGGCACTGAAATTGTCGGACGCTGGTGTTGCCCTTGCCGCCTACGCGCGTCAGATCCTGCGCTTGAATGACGAGGCTGTGACCCGGTTCCACAAGGTCAATGCGCTCGGAGCATTGCGCGTCGGCCTGCCGACCGACTATGTCACCGCGTTTCTGCAGGACGGACTCACGGACTTCATGCGCGCCAATGCGGATGTCGAGATTGAAGTTCATTGCGACCTGTCGCGCAATCTTCTGGAATTCCTGAACCGGGATCAACTGGACCTTGCAGTGGCACTGATCCGCGAAGGCGACCAGAACTACCTCGTCAAGGCCTGGGAAGAACGTCCGGTCTGGACCACGGCCGAGGGCGGAACGTCCTACAGGCGCGATCCGGTACCGATCGTGGCGCATCCTGAAGGGTGCGAATACCGAAATCGCATGGTCTCAGCGCTCAACACAGCCGGCAAAGCCTGGCGGATCGCTTATTCGAATCCCGGGATCGGCGGTCTGCAGAGTGCGGTTCTGAACGATCTCGGTATTAGTGCCCTCACCCACAAGACGCTTTCGGAGGGTATGCGGATTCTTACCGAGGAAGATGGTTTCCCGAAGCTTGAAAAAATTCGAATCGGCATGTTTTACAAGCATGCGCGACTCTCGGATGCCGGTCTCATGCTGGTGAATCACCTGATCGAATGCCTCGACGAAGCCAGCGACCAGCATTTCATGCCGTCGGCACATCCTGCCGCCTGACCGACCCGACTCAATCCGCAGATTTATCCTGTCATTAGAAGGATAAATTTTCCAAATGTTCACTGGATAACTAGCCTACAATCCCGGTGCGCAGTCCCGCCGACAAATCATCGACTGGACTCGCCTCATTAACGCGCGATACCGTAGCTCCTTATTGGAGGGGGTGTTGCGTAAGCCGTGCGCGTAAATTCGCAGGTAAAGGCAGACACTGGGAGTGCATCTATGAAAATCCGGAAATCAAGAATTGCAACGCCGACACGGCGCCAGGTCCTGAAGTATTCGACGGCAGCGGCGGGAACGACCCTGTTCGCACCGTTCGTCAGCCGGGCCTGGGCTCAAACGGTCGAGATCAACGTTCTGAGCTGGTTTGGCCTGTTCGAACCCGACATGGTCGAGGAGTTTGAAGCGCAGAACAACGTCAAGTTCAAACCCAAATACTATGCCGGCGGGGACAACATGCTTGCGGCTCTCGCACAGTCTGCCCCCGGCACATTCGACATCATCCATACGGATGCAGAGTTCGCGCGCATTCTGGCCGACCGGGGAGACCTCATAGACGAAATGAATCCGGCGGACTATCCGTTCGACGATCTGCTCTATGACGACTTCGCGAAATTCCCGGGCCACTGGAAGGATGGCAAGCTGTATTCGGTCATCAACCGGTTCGGCCATCTCGGTGTCTCCTACAACAAGGACAAGGTCTCCGCGGAAGAAGCGATGAGCTACCGGGTATTCTGGAAGCCCGAGCTCAAAGGCAAGGTCGGACATTTCGACTGGCACCTGCCTAGCCTTGGCGAGATAAGCCTGCTCAACGGCAATACCAATCCAGGCCCGTTCGACATTTCCGACGAGGCATGGAAGAAGGTTCAGGAGACGACGATGTCCCTGAAGCCGCAGGTTGGCGGCTATTTCGACTTCGGCGGCACCTTTGCCGGCCTGAAGAATGCCGAAATGTTGGCCATGGTCGGCATCGGCGACTGGGTGACCGGCGTGCTCGAGCGCGACGGAGCGCCGGTGACTTCGGTCGTGCCGAAGGAAGGCGGCATCCAGTGGACCGAGTCCTATTCCATCGTGTCTTCATCGAAGCACAAGGAAATCGCCAAGAAGTACATTCAGTACGCCATGACGCCGGCCGGTCAGGTCCGGTCTGCCAACATGAAGGCCTATCCCGGTTTCTGCGTGACCAAGTCGGGCGTGAAGGCGCTTCGGGACCAGACACCCAAAGAGGCGGAACGTACAGGTCAGATAGAGGGCGTGGCGAACAATCCGATCACGCTGATCAAGGAAGGCAAGATCCACTATCGCGACCTGCCCAAGCAGCAGAGCCTTGAAGACTGGAACGATTTCTGGTCCGAATACAAGAACGCGTAAGCGATAGCTTTCGACGGGCCGGCTTTACGGCCGGCCCGTCATGCATTTGAGGGGACAGAACATCCGGGTGTGCTGCCGGCGAAGCGTATTGCCGCAGCCGCTACGAAAAAGCATCCGGATGGAACGGCGCAGCTGAGGGGGTCACCGGCAATGGGACAGGCGAGCCAGACGGCGAGGCGGCTCGGCGCATACAGGCTGACCTGGACCGCGCCCATGCTCGTGTGGCAGTTCCTGTTCTTCATCGTTCCGCTCTGCTTTCTGGTCCTGATGACCTTCTGGCTGGT
Source organism: Hyphomicrobiales bacterium (assembly GCA_965198845.1). GTDB lineage: Bacteria > Pseudomonadota > Alphaproteobacteria > Rhizobiales > JAJFHC01 > CBDAQD01. The sequence continues at coordinate 383,220 of CBDAQD010000002.1, read as the reverse complement.
CAAGAACTACCGGATGGTCCCAGGCTTCGACACGATCAACTGGGCGAAGATGTACAGCCGCGGGTATTTCCGCGACGCCTACATCCTGACCTTCGGCATGGCCCTGCTCTCCACCGCAGTCGCCAGCATCCTTGCCTTCCCGGCGTCCTATGCCCTTGCGTTCAAGGTTTCGCCGACAGTTCGGCGATGGGCCATATTTCTGCTGATCATTCCGTTTTTCACCAGCTATCTGGTGCGCGTCTATGCCTGGCAGGTAATCCTCGCGGAACAGGGCGTCGTCAATGCCGTGCTCGCTTACATCGGGCTTGGTCCCTACACGATGCTGAACACTAAATTCGGCACGCTGGTCGGCTATATGACCCTTTCCCTTCCACTGGTCGTGATCCTTCAAACCTTCTCTCTCGCCAGCGTCGACCGCAACCTGATCGAGGCCGCTCACAATCTCGGCTGCGGCCGTATCAGGACGGTTTTCACCGTGATCCTGCCGCTGGCCAAGGTGGGCCTCATCATCGGCGCCGTGTTCTGTTTCATCCTGTCATTCGGTGATTTCGTCAGTCCTTACTATCTCGGCGGATCCAAACCGCCGACCCTGTCAATTCTCATCATCGACACCACCAAGTCCGGCCAGCAGTGGCCTCGGGCAGCCGTCGTGGCCGTGACCATGATCGTGACCCTCTTAGCCGTCGCCTTCGCGGCGGTCGCGACAGCCTACAGGAGGCGGACATGAACTCCGACCGCGCTGTCGCCTGGTTCCTGCGCGCCTATGTCATCGTGGTGTTCTGCTTCGTCTTCGCGCCGATCGCCGCGAGCTTCATCTTTTCGTTCAACTCCGACCGTTTCCCGACGATCCCGCTCGGCGGGTTCACGCTGCACTGGTACGAGACGATTTTCAGCGACCCGGACATCTGGGAGGCCTTCCGGACCTCGGCGATCGTCGCTGTCTGCACGGCAGTCATTTCAACGGCCATCGGATTCTGCACGGCTTACACCGACTTTCGGTACCGTTTCGTGGGCAAGAACGCTTATCTGGCGCTCGCGCTTCTGCCGCCGACCATACCGCTCGTCATCATGGGCCTGGCCATGCTGGCCTGGCTGTCGCGCATCGGGATGTCCGGTCAGATCTGGTCCATCGTGATCGCCCATGTCGTTCTTTGCACCCCCTTTGCCATGGCCATTATCCGGCTGCGGCTGCAGCAGATGGATCCAAGCCTTGAGGCGGCAGCCTGGAATCTTGGCGCCAGCGAGTGGCGCGCCATGCGCGAGGTTATCTTCCCGTTCGCTCGACCGGCCGTCATCTCGGCCCTGTGCCTGACCGCGGCGGTATCGTTCGACGAGTTTGCCGTTGCCTGGTTTGTTTCCGGACTCAACAAGACGATCCCCGTCATCGTGCTTGAAGTCTTGCAGGGCAACGTTGATCCCCAGATCAATGCAATCGGCACGTTCGTGTTCCTCACGTCGATCACACTGGTCGTGATCGCTCAGATTCTGTTCATGACGCGCGAGCGCAAACAGGAGAGTGTCGCATGAGCGAACCCCTGGTCGTCTTTGAAAGCGTCGTGAAACGCTTCGGTGACTTTGTCGCGGTCGAAAAGCTCGATCTCGAAATCCACAAAGGCGAGTTCATCGCGGTCATGGGACCGTCCGGCTGTGGCAAGACCACGACGCTAAGGATGCTCGCGGGCCTGGAAGCTCCGACGGATGGAACAATCCGGCTGTCCGGAAGGGTCATGAACGATGTCAAACCGTCGGAACGGGATACACCGATGGTCTGGCAGTCCCTGGCGCTGTTCCCGTTCCTCAATGCCCGCCGCAATGTCGAATTCGGCCTCAAGATGCGCGGCGTCGGCGCCGACGAACGCACGTCCCGGGCCATGGAATGGCTTGACCGCCTTGGCATCGGCGAGTTCGCTGAGCGAGACGTGGCCCAATTGTCAGGCGGGCAGAGACAGCGCGTGGCGCTCGCAAGGGCACTGGTGACGGAGCCTGAAATTCTTCTGCTCGACGAGCCGCTTTCGGCGCTCGACGCCCATCTCGTCATCAGGATGCAGGGGGTTCTGAACCGCCTTCAGAAGGAACTCGGGATTACGTTCGTCTACGTCACGCACAGCCAGTCCGAGGCATTCGCCATGGCGGACCGGGTGGTGATCATGAACCAGGGCCGGATCGAGCAGATCGGCGCGCCGCGGGATATCTACCGGACCCCGGAAAGCCGTTTCGTTGCGGAGTTCGTCGGCCGAAACAACATTATCTCTGGGACAATTTCGGATGTGTCGCAGGACCGGGCCGTGATCACGACGCCGGCAGGGACGTTCCAGGCACCCGTCAGCGAAGACCGCCGCGTCGCGAAAGGCGAGGAGATCACCTTTGTTGTCAGTGCCGATCTTGTTAGCCTCAGCCTCGAAAGACCCGGCGCCGAGAATGCCGTCGAATGCCAGGTGATCTCCGAGGAGTTCGTCGGCTCAATCGTCACCCTGTTTCTCGAAACGGCGGACGGAACGGAATTGAAAGCGCAGGTGCAGCAGAGCACGCTCGACGCGGTTGAGCCGCGGCCCGGCAAGACGCTCTGGGTGAGCTGGGGCGTCGACAGGGTTCACATTCTGCCGCGCTGACGCTGTCGCCGACGCGCCAAAAAAGAGGAGTCTGGCCCAATGATCCGCGATCCCATTCCCTGGCCCAATGGTGCCAAGTGCGCATGCGCCATCACTTTCGACATGGATGCAGACAGCCTGATTCACATCGCGAGACCGCAGGACAGTGCCAACCTGCTTTATCCCATTTCCATGGGTCGGTATGGGCCTGAAGTCGCGATACCGCGCATTCTCGAGACCTATCGACGCCTTGGCCTGCAGCAGAGTTTCTTCATCCCCGGCTGGTGCATCGAACAGTTCCCGGCCGCGGTCGATGCCATACTCGAGGGCGGCCACGAGATCGGTCATCACGGTTACCTGCACGAGGATCCCTGTGCCGCCAGCAAGGCCGAGCAGGCGCACTGGCTGGATTTCGGGGTCGAGATCATCCAGGGCGCGACCGGCCGCAAGCCGCGCGGTTACCGCGCCCCGCTCTACAATCTTTCCGCCGACCTGCCGGCCATGCTGGCCGAGCGCGGCTTTGTCTATGACAGCTCGCTCATGGGCGATGACATACCCTACGTGCTCGATACGGATGCCGGGGAACTCTACGAGATGCCTGTCCACTGGGGTACCGACGACTGGCCGCCTTTCGTGCACTACGCGGAGATCGGCTATCACATGCCCGTTCGCGGTCCGCGCGCCGGACAGGAAGGCTTCTGGGAGGAGTTCGAAGCGGCCTACGACTCCGGCGGGTTCTGGATTGCAATCTGGCATCCATTCGTGACCGGGCGCCTGGCGCGCTGGAAGGCCGTCGAACGATGGCTCGAAGATACCCTTGAAAACCGGGATGTCTGGTTTGCGCCGCTGGAGGAAATTGCTGCCCACATCCAGGGTCTCCGCAAAGACGGTACGTACAGCCCGCGCATCGACAGCGTCCCCTACTACGAAGGGCCGGTGCATCTATGAGCGTCGACCTGCTTCTCAAGGGTGGGGTATTGCCTGACGGACAGGGGACGGTCGACATCGCAATTGCGGACGGCAGGATCGCGGCAATCGAGCCGGCAATAGACGCTGATGCCGGCGAAGTTCTCGATGTATCGGGATACCTCGTGTCGCCGCCGTTCGTGGACGTTCATTTTCATATGGACGCGACCCTCTCCTACGGCCAGCCGAGGATCAATGCATCGGGAACGCTGCTCGAAGGCATTTCGCTGTGGGGAGAACTCAAACCTCAGCTAACGCATGAGGCCGTCATCGAACGGGCCCTGGCGTATTGCGACTGGGCGGTGAGCCAAGGCCTGCTTGCTGTTCGAAGCCATGTCGACATCTGCGATGACCGATTGCTGGCCACCGAGGCGCTGCTCGACGTCCGAGAGAAGGTGAAGCCATATATCGATCTGCAGCTGGTGGCATTCCCGCAGGACGGCTACTACCGCGATCCGACAGCGCTCAACAATCTGGATCGTGCACTCGACATGGGTGTCGATGTGATCGGCGGAATCCCGCATTTCGAACGCACGATGGATGAAGGACGTCGCTCGGTCGCAGCTCTCTGCCAGATCGCCGCCGATCGCGGCCTTCGAGTCGACATGCATTGCGACGAGACGGACGATCCGCTGTCGCGCCACATCGAAGCCCTTGCCTTCGAGACCCAACGCCATGGCCTGCAGGGCAGGGTCGCCGGCTCGCATCTCACGTCCATGCATTCGATGGACAACTACTATGTCTCGAAGTTGCTCGACCTGATGGCGGATTCCGATGTCGCCGCAATCCCTAATCCGCTGATCAACATCGTGCTTCAGGGCCGGCACGACACGTATCCCAAGCGGAGGGGCCTCACACGCGTGCCCGAGATGCTTGCGCGCGGCATTACCGTCGCGTTCGGTCAGGACTGCGTGCTAGACCCCTGGTACTCACTCGGCACCGCAGACATGCTCGACGTCGCCTTCATGGGGCTTCATGTTGCGCAGATGACAAGCCCCGAGGCCATGCGCCGCTGTTTCGACTTGGTTACGGAGACCCCCGCACAGGTCATGGGACTGGAGGACTATGGATTGCGCAAGGGTGCGGTGGCGAGCCTTGTGGTGCTCGAGGCCGGTGACCCGATCGAGGCGATCAGGCTCCGCGCCACACGTCTGCACGTCATCGCCAAGGGAAGACTGGTTGCGAGCACACCCGCACGGCAGGCGCGGCTGTCACTCGACGGTCGTCCTGAAATGGTAGACCGGCGATTCAAAATCGGTAAGACTTGATCTTTTTTCGCAACTGCACGGTCCCTTCCGGAGGCCCCGATGAGCGAAACAAAGCACATTGTCCTGACCTCTCACCCGCCCCAGGGTGATGCCAAACCGGTTGCCATCAACTGGGGCGCCGACAATGCGCACGACCGCGGGCCGGTCATCGGAAGCTTCAACAATCCAAGCCAGCGCAACGTTATCGGCGTGCATTCCGGCGCGTACGGACTCTACCGAGCTCTGGCGATTGCGGCCGGAACACTCGACCCGGTGCACCGTCCCGACCTGACGCATACCGCGCCGACGGCACATATCGGGCCGTTCCCGCAATGGGCCGATCCGGACAGAATCGTCTCTATCGACCCCTACGGGCACATGGTCGCCGAAGCGTTCGAGGAACATCTCGAGGCGGGCATGGACGTCCGGCCCACGATCGCGATCACCCGGGCGCGCATCGGCCTGCCGGAGTTCAAGGAGGCAATCGAGTCCGGGCGTCTCAAGCCGGACGGAACCATCCTGACCGAGAGCGGCGAAGCCAATGTCACCAAGGCAGCCATCGAACCGGTCTGGTATCTGCCCGGCATCGCCCATCGGCTGCAGCTTAACGAAGCGGATCTGCGCCGGTCGCTGTTCGAATATACCGGCGGCATGTTCCCTGAACTCGTGACGCGATCCGATCTCAAGGTGTTCCTGCCGCCGATCGGCAATATCACGCTCTACATCTGCGGCGACATTGAAGCGTTCTGGGACGAGAATCGGGTTCTGGCCTGCCGGGTACACGACGAATGCAACGGATCGGACGTGTTCGGCTCGGATATCTGCACGTGCCGCCCCTACCTCACCCACGGTATCGAGGAGTGCGTCAAGGCAGCCCAGGACGGCGGCGCCGGACTGATCGTCTATAACCGGAAGGAAGGACGCGCCCTCGGCGAAGTCACGAAGTTCCTGGTCTACAACGCCCGCAAGCGCAATCCGGACGGCGACAGCGCGGCCGCCTATTTCGAGCGCACTGAATGTGTCGCCGGTGTCCAGGACATGCGGTTCCAGGATCTGATGCCGGACGTCTTCCACTGGCTCGGCATCACCCGGATCGACCGGTTCATGTCGATGAGCAACATGAAGTACGACGCTCTGGCGGGCCAGGGTATCGAGATCGGCGAGCGGGTACCGATCCCAGACGAACTGATCCCGCCGGACGCCCAGGTCGAGATGGATGCCAAGAAGGCCGCCGGCTACTTCGTGGACGAATCTGTTTCCGAACCGGATGATCTCTCCGAGCCCAAAGGACGCGGGCTTGACGAATACTGAGTCCGAGGCCATGTCCGACACGGTTGCAGGCCTGCTGACACCCGAGGCCGTTCGCGAACGGTGCCACCAGGTTCTGGCGGCCGCGGAAGTCGGCAATCTCGATCACTTCAACCTGAACGCAGACCGGATCGACGCCGTGGCGGACTACGTCGTCGCCACGATGCGCGAAAACTATCCCGATCTCAAAATACCGTTCCACTCCAGATGGAGACACTTTGTCGTGGACGGTGCCGACCGCTGGCAAGAGCCCGGACGCAATCTCGATGCAGATCCGATGGAGCGCATGCGGGTCCGTTTTGATCTGGCGGTCATAAGCGTCCTGCTCGACGCCGGAGCCGGCGACATCTGGCAGTACCGTGATCCGGAATCGGGGAAGACGATGGCGCGCTCCGAAGGCCTCGCCATCGCCAGCCTGAACATGTTTGCAGCTGGAATATTTTCCGATGACCGGGCGAAGCCGTTACGTGCCGACGCCAGTGCACTGACGGCTCTGTCTGTCGATCAGATCGCCAGGGGCTTCCAGGCTTCACTCGAGAACCCGCTGGCAGGGCTGGAAGGCCGCGCTGCGCTTGTCCGGCGCCTCGGCGAGGCCCTTGCCGCCAAACCGATCTATTTCGGAAGTGACCGTCCGCGGATCGGCAATCTGGCCGACTATCTGACAGCCCGAGCTGAAGACAACAAGATCGCAGCGCGCGATGTGCTGATTGCAATTCTCGACGGTCTCGGTCCGATCTGGCCGGGGAGGGTCACTCTGGAAGACGTGAATCTCGGCGACACGTGGCGCCATCCGGCGGCAACCGCTTCAGATGCCACGAACGGTCTCGTTCCGTTTCACAAGCTTTCGCAATGGCTGACCTATTCCCTCCTGGAACCGCTTCAGGAGGGGGGGTTCGAGGTCACCGGTCTGGACGCCCTGACCGGGCTCGCCGAGTACCGCAATGGCGGCCTGATGATCGATCTCGGCCTGTTGTCCCCGAAATCCGCCGACGCTGCCGGCGGTCCTCATGATGTCGGATCGACCCTCATTGTGGAGTGGCGTGCGCTCACCGTGGCCCTTCTGGACAGGATTGCGGATCAGATCCGCGGAATCCTTGGTGTGGATAGCCTACAGCTACCGCTTGCCAGCGTTCTGGAAGGCGGTACATGGTCGGCTGGGCGCAAGGCGGCGCGCGAGCGGCGCGCCGACGGCGCGCCGCCGATCGCGATCGTGAGTGACGGGTCGGTATTCTGAACACGGGGATTTGAGGAAATACAGGTCATGACGCAGAACCTCACGGTGGTGGACCACCCGCTGATACAGCACAAACTTACGCTGATGCGCGACAAGGGCACACCGTCCGCAGTCTTCAGGCAATTGCTGCGCGAGATCAGCCTGCTGCTGGCATACGAAGTGCTGCGCGACCTGCCGACGACAACGAAGGCGATAGAGACACCGCTTGGCCCCATGGACGCGCCGATCCTCAAGGGCAAGAAGCTGGTGTTTGCATCGATCCTGCGTGCGGGCAACGGTCTCCTGGATGGCATGCTCGACCTGGTGCCCTCTGCACGCGTTGGTCATATCGGCCTGTATCGTGACCCGGCAACACTGTCGGCCGTCGAGTATTACCTGAAGATGCCGGAAGGACTGGGTGAGCGCCGGGTTATTGCGGTCGACCCGATGCTGGCGACAGCCAACTCGGCGTCAGCAGCACTCGGCAGGCTCAAGGACGCAGGGGCCAAGGATATCAAGTTCGTGTGTCTGCTCGCCGCGCCGGAAGGCATCGAGGCCCTCAACGCGGCCCATCCGGATGTGCATATCTACACGGCTGCGGTTGACGACCATCTCAACGATCACGGCTACATTGTTCCGGGCCTCGGCGACGCGGGCGACCGCATGTACGGAACGAAGTAGCTCACCGCCGGACCCGTCGCGGCCGCCTTCGCTCAGATCTTTCTGCCGTCGCCGATGATCGCACGTAACGCTCTTTGCAGGGCTTCAGCATCCTGTTTGCCGATCACCTGAAGGTAGTCGCGCTCAATTTCCCGCTTCACCTTGTTGGCGTCAGCCAAGGCGCGACGCCCGACAGCCGTGAATCCGATCAGTTTCCGCCGGGCATCGCCCGGATCCGGCTTCCTTTCGACGACGCCGTCCCCAACGAGATCGTCAAGGTGCTGCTGGACCGCCTGCTTGGTCATGCCCGCACGTTCGGTTAGGACGGATTGCGCAACGCCTTTCCGGTCAATGTGCAGGATGAGAGCACCGCGCGCCTCGCCGTACCAGGCATGCCCTCGCTTCACCATCTCCCTGGTGAACCGCCGTTTCCAGGCGTCTGTCGCCTGCCAAAGATCCCAGCCAATGTGATCGACCAGTTCCGGGTCATCGTCTTTTGCGGTCATTCGAACTCGCAGAATTTTCGTCAAGATACTTGACTAAAAGATGCATCACGCTTATTAGTCAAGAAACTTGACGAACTCTATGCCAGGACACCGACATGAACAAGAGAGAATTTGTCACCGGGACCATTGCCGGGTTCGGCAGTCTCATACATGGCGCTACCGTGGGCGAAACAAAGACCAGCGCTTCGGGTCCAATCTCGGATGCGGGCGTGTCTTTCAGCTGGCTCCACGACACGGACAGGCTCCACTGCACACTCTCGGCCCCGACCCGAGGATGGGTTGCCGCCGGCTTCAACGAGATGCCGGGCCTGCGGAAAACCCGCTTCGTCATGGCCGCCGTTTCAATCACACCGATCCGCGTATCGGAGCGTATCGCCCTGGTGCCCGATCATCGGGAGATAACGGAACATGGCGGCGTGCCTGCGCTGAGCGATGCTGCTGGCACGTACGAGGATGGCCGCTCACGCCTTACGTTCTCGCTCCCTTACCAGTTCGAAGACCGCCCTTCCTTGAACCTGCGACCGGGGACCCAGGTTCATCTGATGCTCGCCTGGTCGCGCGAAACCGATTTTGCGCATCACTCCGCCTGGCGGCGGCATTTCCCCGTCACCCTCTAACCCCTGAACAGGAGAAAGACATGACCACAATCGAAGCCCAGATGCTCGCGATCCTGATGATCGGATCGACCCATTATGTCGACATCGGAAAGGACACCGATGCCGTCATTTACTATCCGTCCGAAACGATCGCACACATGACGTTGCCGAATGGCCCGACATGGCAGGGGACAATGACCCTGAAGAAGGACGGCTACCACGTGAACTGGAAGGACGGCCCGGAAGGCGACTGGAAGATCGCCTATCAGCCCGGCACCTTCACCTATATCGGTCCAGACGGAAAAGCCGCGGGAACCATTACAAAGATCGTACCGGGCAATCCGGAAAAGTTCTGACCAAGCTGGCAGTCGACAAAGCAGAGCCCGGTCCGACCACGACCGGGCTCTCCATTTTTCTGACGATTCCGATGAAGCCAGATGTCAGGCTGCGGCGACTTTCTTGAGGAAACCGCCGACAGAACCTCGCAGACGTTGTGCCTGCTCCGCAACATCCTGCGCCATGGCCAGTACCTGGGTTGCCGATTGAGATGTCTCCTCAATCGACGACGTCACCGCCGAGATGTTGGATGCAACGTCGCCTGTTCCTTCCGAGGCCTTCTGTACATTGAGGCTGATTTCCGATGTTGCCGCGCTCTGCTCTTCGACAGCCGTTGCGATTGACGTGGTGAATTCGTCGACGCGCGTCATCGTCGACGCGATGGCTTCGATCGCCGCGACTGTTTGCTGCGTCGAGCCCTGAATGCCGGAGATCTGTTCTGAAATCTCTTCGGTGGCCTGGGCGGTCTGCGTCGCCAGCGTTTTCACTTCCGATGCAACGACGGCAAAACCTTTGCCCATTTCACCGGCCCGCGCCGCTTCGATCGTGGCGTTGAGCGCCAGCAGATTGGTCTGCTCGGCGATGTCCTCGATCAGATCAATGACGTCACCAATCTTTTCCGCGGCCGTATTGAGACCTGCAACCCGTTCGTTGGCGGTGCGCGCCGTCTCGCTTGCTCCCGAGACCACTTCCTTTGTCTCGTCGACGCGCAAACCGATTTCGTTGATCGAAGACGCGAGTTCCTCGGCTGCGGTTGCGACCGTATGGACATTTGACGAAGCGGTCTCCGAAGACTCCGCGGCGGACGCGGCCCTGCCGGATGTGCTCTGTGCAACCTCACTCAGCGCCTGCGCCGTCATTTCCATCTGTTCAGAGTTGCGGTCGACCTCCTGAAGCATCGACTGCACTTCGGCGTCGAACGCAGAAATCAGTTCGTCGACCCGTTTCTGTCTTTGCTGCCGTGCGGCCTGCTCTTCCAGGCTCTGGGACTCGAGTTCCTTACGAGCAATGGCATTGTCGCGGAACACGGCAACGGCGCGGGTCATGTCGCCGATCTCGTCGCGTCGTTCAGCACCTGCGAGGTCAACGGATGTATCCCCATCCGCAAGCGCTTCCATCGCCCCTGTCAGCTTCGTCACCGGCGCGATCATTCGCCTGGACGCCAAGAATCCGGCAACTGCGATCAGCGCCAGCACCAGACCGGACACCGCCAACTGCAATTGTCCCATTTCGACGACCGGTTGCCTGATCTCGCCTTCAGACATCACGGTGGCAATTACCCATTTGCCGTTATCCGTGTCGATGACCTCGCCGACCAGTCGATAGCTCTCGGAATCGAAATCGGAAATAGCCCTGCTGACCGAGCCTTTCGTCGCCGCGTCAGTGAAAATGGCCGGATCAATTTCCTGAGTTTCAGACGTCGCGCCGTTGACGAAGGAAATGTCATTGATGATGTCGCCGGAGCGCGCGATCATCAGCATTCGCCCGGAATTGCCGAGACCCGAGCTGTCCTTAAAGAGGCCGGATATGTAGAATTTGTCGAGCTCCGCGACAACAAATCCACGCAGTCGGCCAAGCTGCATGAAGGGCGCGACAAACATCGCAGATCGGGCCGATCCCGACTCTCTGGCCGGGAAATCGACAAACGTAACGTCAAGGTGTCGCGTAGAGTCGATTGCCCCGGTCGCACGGACCTTTTCCATCTCGACAGTTAAATCGATTGCCGCGGGCAGTCCGGTTTTCGCCAGCGCGGTCTCCGCAATCGGCTTGCCATAGGGCAGGTCGCCATTGACCGAATACGTGACGTACCCTTCGGTGTTGACGAATATGATGTCGGCGAAATGGTAGGTCTTCGCGTACTTGACAATGTTGTCGTGATGCTTGTCGTAGACCGAACCGTAATAGAGGCCAGAGTTCTTGTTCTCGCTGCGTGCCTTGATGTGGTCAGCGAGCGCCTCTTTCAGCTTGGTTTCGGAGTTCTGTGCCGTCTTCCATCCGGCATAGAGACCGACGAACGCACTTTCGGTCGCCTTGGACTTCGAGAATGTCGCAACATGGTTGCCGAGGCTGGAGAGAAAGAATTCGATGCGTTTTGCCTGCCCGTGAGCAAACGCCTTCAGGGTCTGTTCGGTCTGGCGGCTGACAGCCGATGAGCCCGTAACGAACCCTGTTGTCGCGACACTGATGCCGAGAATAAGAGCACAAATGCAGATGAGAAGCGGGACTTTCGCCGCTAGGGACAGCCTAAGAAATCGCACACCCAGCTCCGATTTTACTTAGTTAATACTGATTCCTAGCCGCCAGGCGCACTGTCTCATTTCAACGTTGAAGATTTGGTAAAGAGAAATTGAAGGACTGACCCGTTCTGACCGGTCAATTTGCCAGATCGAACTGGTTTCATCTGCCTACATAATGGCACCGATCTGCCACGGCACGAACTCGTTGTCCCCGAGACCGAGCGCCTCGCTCTTTGTTTTCTCACCGGACGCCACGGCGATGATCCTGTCCAGGATCTCCTGTCCCTTCTGATCGATCGAGACCTCACCGTCGGCGATATCGCCACAGTTGATGTCCATGTCTTCCGTCATGCTGGCGTAGGTCCGGGAATTCGTGCACAGCTTGATCGATGGGGATGGCTTGCAGCCGAATGCCGAACCGCGCCCCGTCGTGAAACACACCACGTTGGCGCCTGAAGCGACCTGACCGGTCACCGAAGCCGGATCGTATCCCGGGCTGTCCATGAAGACGAAGCCGGGCCGGTCCACTCTTTCGCCATACCGGTACACACCCATCAGCGGTGTCGTTCCGCCCTTTGCTGCGGCACCCAGCGATTTCTCGAGAATCGTCGTAAGACCGCCCGCCTTGTTGCCCGGAGACGGGTTGTTGTTCATTTCCCCGCCCGTGCGCTGCGTATAGTCCTCCCACCATCGGATCCGTTCGATAAGGTCCTGGCCGACCTCGGGTGAGATTGCGCGACGGGCCAGCAGGTGTTCGGCGCCGTAGATTTCCGGTGTTTCCGCGAGGATTGCCGTTCCGCCCTGCGCGACCAGCAAGTCTGCGGCATAACCGAGAGCCGGATTAGCAGTAATCCCCGAGTACCCGTCTGATCCGCCGCACTGGAGAGCGACCGAGATCTCCGACACCGGCACCGGCTCCCTCGATACCGCGTTGGCGGCCGGCAGCATTTCCCTGATCCGATCCACAGCCTGCTCGATCGTCACCCGCGTGCCGCCGGTTCCCTGGATTGTCATCCTCTGGAACCGTGACTGGTCGGAAAGGTCGTATTTCTCCGCCAGTCTTGGCAACTGGAACACTTCACAGCCCAGACCGATCATCAGAACGGCCGCAACATTGGGGTGCGTCGCATGCCCCCAGATCACGCGCTCCAGATTATCGAACCCGTCCCCCGAACCGGCAATGCCGCAGCCGGTGCCGTGGGTGAAGGCGACGACGCCGTCGACATTCGGGAATGCGTCGAGAGCGTCCGTCCGGTTGAAGGCATCCGCAACATAACGGGACACCGTCGCCGAGCAATTCACGCTGGAGACGATGGCCACAAAGTTCCGTGTTCCTGCGCGACCGTCCGACCGGCGGTATCCGTCGAACGTACGTCGCTGGTCCGGGTCGACCGGGTCGACCTGCCTGATGTCGGTACCGAATTCGTAGGCGTGATCGACATCGCCCATGGCACAGTTGTGTTCATGGACGTGTTCGCCTGGCGAGATAGCCGTGCTGGCGTATCCGATGATCTGTCCGAATTTCCTGATTGCGGCTCCAGGCGCAATCGCGGCGGTTGCAATCTTGTGTCCCGAAGGAATGGCGGCCTGTGCGGCGACGCCCGGCTCGATCTCCCGCCCGCTGGACAGACGCCCGATCGAGACCATCACGTTGTCTTCAGGATGCAGTCTTATCGTCCGCGCCTCTCCCGACATGCCTTCTGCCCTTCAAAAATCAATCCGAACCCGTGATGTACCCCGGCTGAGCGGCGGCGTCGAGACCGGGGTGCGTATGCACAGGCCCGTCATCCGATACGGTGATCTTGGAAGGTGAACGGAATCCGACCATAGTGGCGCAATCATGGGTGTGAAGGATGAACAAGGCGGCGAATTCGTGCAGGGGCTGGCGCGCGGCCTGTCGGTGATCCGTGCTTTTGACGGTCAGCGCCCCCGCATGACGCTGTCAGAGGTCGCCGAGGTAACAGGGCTCAGCCGCGCGGCAGCACGGCGCAGCCTGTTTACGCTCCGCGCGCTCGGATATGTCCGCAGCGAAGGCCGGCTGTTTTCGCTGACACCGAACATCCTGTCGCTCGGCTACAGTTTTCTGGCCGCCCAGGGGATCGGAGTGCGAGTCAATCCAATTCTGAAGCAGACATCCGACATGCTGAGGGAGCCCTGCACGCTCGGCATGTTGCAGGATGACGATGTCGTCTGTGTGGCCCACTCTCCCGGAGAGCAGCGCGTGCTGACCATCGGCCTGACGGCGGGCAGCCGCATGCCGCTGCTCACCACGGCAATAGGCCGCACGCTGCTTGCAATGCAGGACGAAGGCCCGCGCGAGGAACTGCTCGCGTCAGCACCGCTCGATCCCCTGACGCCGAAGACGGTCACCGATCGCGCTGTCTTGCGCGAACAGCTTGTTCAAATTCGTCAGGCGGGCTACGCGATCGTCGACGAGGAATTCGAACTCGGCGTGCGCTCCATAGCAGTGCCGGTGACCGGCAACCACGGTGAACCTCTTGCAGCGCTGAACGTCATCGCATCCGTCGGCCGTGTCAGCCGGGACACCATGGAGGAGAGCTACCTCCCCGTCCTGCGCCAGGCAGCCGAAGCCGTCGCGCTCGCGATGATCTGACTATTGATCGGCTGAAACCAGATCTGTCTGAAGGCCCGCGAGGTAATCGGTCAACCGGTCTCTGATCTCCACCAGCCCCTTGTATTCCAGTTGATCTTCCGTAAGGCCGAGAATCTGTTCGCGTAGTCCGTTAGCCAGGACAACGCCGTCGGGGTGGCGCGTCAGTTCCGACATCCGGTCGACGTGGATCCGGATCGTGAAGAGGATGTCGCCACTCGCGGGCAGCCGTCTCAGGGTCTGGCGTTCGACCCGGATGAAGAGCTGCTCGCCCAGGTCGCGATCGAAATCAAGTTCGTGTCGCTCGCCCGAGTGCCGGGCCGGATGATGCAGCACGGCGTCATTCATGATCGCCCAGTTGTGCCGCCAAACCGGCCGGTCGACCTTCAGATTGTCGAATATACGGTCGATCCCGGCGGACATCCGAGCGTCGATGCCGGGTACAGGCCCGTGGATCAACGAAAGAGGCCGGCTGAACTTTTCGGCAAGCGACCAGGAGGAGGGGAAACAGACGACGGCGGCCGCGAGACGGTGTCCGTTGTCGTCCTTTCGCATCAGGCAGAGGTCTTCCTGAACCAGACGTGCGGCAAGCTCCAGGGGTGCACCGTCCCGCATGTCGAGTGCATGATCCGGCCCGTCCGGCAGAACCCTTATGTGTCTGCCGGAGATTTCATACCGATCAGGGAAAAGGCGACCGACATGTTCGATAACAAGGTCGAGCACCTCCTGCTGTGCAGCCTCGCTGCCGGGTTCAACCGCGACGACATCCTCATGGTAGTCGCTGAGCAGCCTTGCCTTCTCAGCCAGGTGCTCCCGCAGAAACTCATCCGGCTCAAGCCAGGCCTCAGGATCGAGAGGACTCAGGCCGATCGAGAAAGGCGTCTTGCTTCCCCGATAAGGTGTGTGTCGCAAAGTCATTTCCGGCCAACCAACATCTCATCATTCAGTGCTGCTATGGCACAATTCCACGTTCCGGCCAAACGGCAAACGGCGTTGCGACATTCACCGATTGCGACTATCATAATTTTTGAACTTTTGTTCGAATACCGAACAGATTGCGCGACGCATTACAAAAACGCCCGTTTTCTGCCGAAAAAGTCACCGAAGAGGAACGCCCAACCATGATGAGTCAGGAGCAAAACGATCTCATTACACGCATTGGACCGGGCAGGCCGGCCGGCGACGTCATGCGCCGGTACTGGCAGCCCGCGGCGCTCCTGGACGAACTACCGGATGAACGCCCGGTCCGAGCGGTGAAGCTGCTGGGTGAAAATCTGGTGCTATTCCGCAACGACGACGGTGACTATGCGCTGATGGACCGTCACTGCCCGCATCGCGGCGCGGATCTGTGCTTCGGCAGGCTGGAGGACAACGGCCTGCGTTGCCCCTTCCACGGCTGGTACTTCGACAGCACCGGCCAGTGCGTCGAACAACCTGCAGAACCGGAAGGCAGCCGGTTCCATGAGAAGATCCGCCTGACCGCTTATCCATGCGTCGAGCGGAACGGGATCATCTTTGCCTATATGGGCGAAGGCGATCCCCCGCCTTTCCCTGCCTTCGACTGCTTCGCCGCCCCAGCCAGTCACGTCTTTGCCTTCAAGGGACTGATCGAATGCAACTGGCTTCAGGCGCTTGAGGTCGGAATCGATCCGGCACACGCCTCCTTCCTGCACCGGTTTCTCGAGGACGAGGATCCCAGCGAAGGCTACGGCAAACAGTTTCGCGATCAGGCCGCCGACACTGAAATTCCCATGACGCGGATCCTGCGCGAGTTTCCCCGACCTGACATCCGGGTCGAAGAGACCGACTACGGCCTGCGCATCATCTCACTGCGCGATCTCGGCAATCACGGCATGCATGTCCGTGTCACGAACCAGATCTTCCCGCACGCGATCCACATCCCGATGAGCAATGAAATGACGATCACCCAGTGGCACGTGCCCGTCGATGACGAGACCTGTTACTGGTACGCCCTGTTCACGAGCTTCGGCGACCCGGTCGACAAACCGCTGATGCGCGAGCAGCGGCTCGAGCTCTACGAACTGCCCGACTACCGGCCGCGCCTCAACAGAACCAACAATTACGGCTTCGACCCTTACGAGCAGGCCACGAAGACGTATACCGGCATGGGTCTGGACATCAATGTGCATGACCAGTGGGCTGTCGAATCCCCCGGTCCGATCCAGGACCGGACCCGGGAACATCTGGGCCGTTCGGATATTGCCATAACCACCTATCGGAGAATGCTGCGCAAGGCGATCAAGGCGGCCGGCGATGGCCAGTTCGGCGAGTTGCCGTTGTCCCTCCACAATGGAAACGCGGGGCAAATCACCGGACCAATCGCCGTGGATGCCATCGGCCCCCAGGATGCCTGGGAAGACTGCTGGACGTCGCGGGATCACGATCGCCGTCAGGCCTGCAGCTGGACCAATGGCGGCTGATTGCCGTTCTCGGGGAATGCGCTTAGGCTTCGATCAAGGCAACTTGTTGAATTTGTGAGGGGATCTGCGGATGGTTTCGGCTGAGGGCAGCACCGGTCGCTCGGGATTTGTCGAACAGCATGGCCTGTGGACCGAAGAACAGCACGATGCGGCCAAACGTGCCGCCGCATCGGCCGAAGAGGATGGCATCGAAACGCTGCGACTGTCCTTTGTCGACCAGCACGGCATCCTGCGCGGCAAGACGCTCGTAGCGAGCGAGTTCGCATCCGCCATGCGGAACGGCTGTTCGATGACGTCGACACTTCTGCTCAAGGACACGTCTCATAGGACCGTCTATCCGGTCTGGCAGTCGGGTGGCGGCCTCGGCACAGACGCCCTGACCGGTGCCGGCGATTTTCTCATGGTCCCGGATCCGACAACCTATCGGACCCTGCCCTGGGCGCCGGGGACGGGCTGGATGCTGTGCGACATCTATTTCGCCGACGGTACTCCAATCCCGTTCTCGACCCGCCGGATCATGCAGGACGCGCGCGATAAGCTCGGAGCGGCGGGTTACGACTATGTTGCCGGGCTGGAGGTTGAGTTTCACGTCTTCGAGCTCGAAGACGCCAGGCTCGAGGCGCGCGAATCGACGCAGCCGGGCCCTGCGCCCGACGTGAGCCTGCTCACCCACGGCTTCCAGTATCTCACTGAAAGCCGGGCCGATGAACTCGAACCGGTCATGGACCTCATCCACCAGAGCGTCGCAGCACTCGGGTTGCCGGTGCGATCGATGGAGGTCGAGTTCGGGCCCAGCCAGTTCGAATTCACGTTCAACCCGGAGAGTGGCCTCGCGGCAGCCGATAACATGGTGCTGTTCCGGAGTGCGGTGAAGCAGATCTGCCGGCGCAACGGCCTTCACGCCAGTTTCATGTGCAGGCCGGGCCTCGAAAACATCTTCTCCAGCGGGTGGCACCTGCATCAGTCGCTGATCGAGCGCGGATCCGGGCGGAACGCGTTCATACCCTCTGTGGAGGGCGATGCGCTTTCCGAAACCGGCCTGCACTTTGCCGGCGGGCTTCTTGCTCACGCGCCCGCGGCGACGATCTTTGCAGCACCGACGGTCAACGGGTACAAGCGCTACCGACCACACTCACTGGCACCGGACCGGATTGTATGGGGGCTCGACAACAAGGGCGCCATGATCCGCGCCATTGGTAGTCCGGAAGACCCGGCGACCCGGATCGAGAACCGCGCCGGCGAACCGGCGGCCAATCCCTATCTTTACATGGCGACGCAGATGCTTGCGGGTCTGGATGGTATCGAGCGAAAAACTGACCCTGGCCCTCCGACCGACGAGCCCTATTCGGTGGAAGCGCCGAAGCTCCCGATGAGCCTCATCGAGGCGGCCGCGGCGCTCAGAAGCGATGATTTTTTCCGTGAGGCTCTGGGCGCGGGGTTCGTCGATTACGTCCTGACGCTCAAGGACGCTGAAATCAGCCGGTTCCTCTCAGCGGTCACTGACTGGGAACATCGCGAGTATTTCGACATTTTCTGATAGATGGACGAACAGGTACCGCTCCCGGCCGTCCACGGGCCGGAAGCGGAACCACAGCTTGTGAAAGGCGTCACTTGGCCTTGAGCTGCTTCATGGCCTTGGCCCATTCCTCGACGTGGTAGGACGTGGTGATCTTGCCGTTCTCGACAGTGTGGATGTCGATCGTCATGATCTTGAAGCTCTTGCCCTGAGGCGGAATGCCGAACACCTTCTTGACCGGTGTGCCGGTGGCGATGCTGCGCACAATGTAACGATTGCCGTCCTGCAGGATCTCCTGAACCGACCATTTGAGGTCGGGGATGGCCTTGCCGAACCCCTTGAGGGTCTTGATGAAGCCCGAGGCGTCCTTCCCGCCGCGCGGCGTCGGGATCGATACCCAGTTGTCGACCATGACCTTGGCGACACGCTGCTCCAGATCCGGCGCGTTGGGAGCGCTCAGAAGCTGAGTGTAGAAAGCCTCGACGACAGCCTTGTCGTCAGCCTTGGCCGGATTTGAACTGACAATGGTGAAAGCGGCGAGGACTGCCGCAAGCAAGAGACGCATGGATCGAAACTCCTGAAATTCACGTTGCAAAAACGGTCTGCGCAAGCGGTCTTCGCTTGCGGTTCCCAAGTTACGAATCTCAAGCTTGTTCGGTAGACTAGAATTTTCTAAATTATTGTTTGGTTGAAACTAACAATGGTAACTGATGGATTGGCATGAACGTCGGCGACTTCAGACTTCTGGCCTATTTCGTCGAGGTGGTGCGTGCCGGATCGATCCGTGCCGGAGCGCGCCAACTGCGGCTTTCACCTGCGGTCGTGAGCACGGCCATCCGCGACCTGGAAGCCGCCGTCGGCGCGAGTGTGCTCCGACGGACAACACGTTCGATGGCGCTGACCGACGCCGGCCGGGAAATATACGACCGGGCCGTAAGAGCCGTTGAAGCTGCCGAGATCGCCATGCAGCCGAAGACCGGCACGGCAATCCAGGTGAGCGGAGACCTGGGCATCACACTTCCCGTCGAACTGGCCATTTCCCTGATGCCGCCGCTCTTGCGGGAGTTCGAAGAGATGTTTCCGGAGGTGAACGCACATGTTCACGCAGAGGACTCCGAGATCAATCTCTCACAAAGCGAGTTTGATACCGCTCTGCGCGCCGGTTACCGAAAGACGCCTGATCGCAGCGCCAACGTGTTTGCCAACCTGCCGCTCGAACTGATTGCCGCACCGCAGTTTGCCGCCGGGAAAACAGAATCTCTCCAGGAGACACTGGATCGAACGGGCTTTGTCGGGACCAAGGCTCAGGTCAGCGGGCGGACGCTGAGCACCATGGCAACGGACTCCGAACCGGAACGCCAGTTCCGTATCAAGCCCAGAGTAATCATCAACAACCGGACAGTTGCCCGGGAGCTTGCGATCGAAGGATTTGGAGCTGCACTGCTTCTGTCATCGACGGTGGATTCGGATATCAAATCCGGCCGCCTGATCCGTCTCACCGACCGTCATGACTTTGGATATGTCGCGGTTCGCATCCTCATGCGCGACCGGTTCCCGTCAGCGGCGGCAAGCGCATTCCGGGACTTTGTGCTGTCCCGGGACAAAACCGCAACCTGATCAATAACGCTGTTTATCCACACGCCAGACGTCGGAATCCACCACTCTTTGGTCGTCTGCAAGGAATTTGGCGGCCATGCCGCATGGTAATACACCATCGCTTGAGATAGGGTCTGTCAATCAACTGCAACACTATCTCCCTAAATCGGCCGGATCAGCCGTTTGCCGCCCTGTCGACACTCCTCTCGATGCACGGGCAGCGGAAGTCTGCGGCCTAACATATAGATTAAAGGAATTGCTCCTCATGACGATTGAATCGGTGACCATTGGCGAACGACTGATCGAGGCCCGCGAGTCCAAAGAACTTACCGTCAGCCAGCTCGCCCGGCGCCTGGGCGTTAAAACCGAAACACTCAAGAACTGGGAAGCCGGTCAGAGCGAACCTCGGCCGAACCGTCTCGTGATGCTTGCCGGTCTTCTGGACGTCCCGGTCAGCTGGCTGATCGAAGGTGCGCCGGAACATCGTCCGACACATATTTCCGCGACCAAGGCAGACCTCGTGGCGCAGAAGCTTGAAAGAGCCGTGGCAATGCAGGCTGAACTTGGCAACCTGCTTGCTGAAATCGCTGAAGATGTCGCCGCCATTCAGTGCATGGAAGCTGAACTTGAAGAGCTCGCCGCCTGATACCGACGGGCAATCCTGCAAGTCAACAGATCACGCGCTTTCCGCCAGCTTCAGGTTACCTTCTTCCTGCAGCATGTAGTCGCGCGTGATCGGCAGCGCGTCGATGGACCGTGCCAGCTGCATCTGAAAGACCATCTGCTTGCCATAGCGGAAACCCATTTCGCACGCGATCAGGTAGAATTCCCACATGCGGCAGAACTGTTCGTCGAACATTTCGGCGACTTCTTCGCGACGCGCCTGGAAACGCGTGTCCCAGGCAAGCAGCGTCTCCGCATAGTGCCGGCGCAGGATCTCCACATCTGCGAGCCACAGGCCTGACCGCTCGACCGCCGTGACGGCCTCGGAGAGCGCGGGGGCGTAGCTGCCAGGGAAAATGTACTTTCGTATCCAGGCGGACGTTGCTCCGGGCCGTCCCGAACGCCCGATAGAGTGGACCAACGCAACTCCATCCGGCGAAAGCATGTCCTTTATCTTTTCAAAATACTGCTGGTAGAACTGAACGCCGACGTGCTCGAACATGCCGATCGACACGATACGGTCGAAGCTGTCCGACACATCCCGGTAATCGATGAGATCGAAACGGACCCGGTTGTGGCTGCTTGGCGCGCTCCGTCGCCAGGGCCTGTTGGTCCTCCGACAGCGTGACGCCGACAACCTCGACGTCGGCATTGGCCGCGAGATAAAGCGCCATGCCGCCCCAGCCCGATCCGATGTCGAGAACCCGCTGGCCCGGCTCCAGGGCGAGCTTGGCTGCGATGTGGCGCAGCTTGTTCTGCTGCGCCGCCTCGATCGTGTCGTCGTCCGACATGAAGTAGGCGCAGGAATAGTTGAGATCCTCGTCCAGAAACAAACGGTACAGATCGTTGGAGATGTCGTAGTGGTGGGCGACATTCGCCTTCGACTTACTTGTCACATTGCGCTGCTGGAACTTGCGAAACTTCTTATAGAAACTGCGCAGGGATTTCTGCATCTTCTGACCGCGCAGGTTCGATCTGTTGAGCGCGAATATCAGAAGGAGGTCGCGGATAGTGCCCTGTTCGATGACGAGACTGCCATCGGTGTAGGCCTCTCCCGCCTTCAATTCCGGATTGAGCGCAAGCGACTTGTAGAGGCCCGGATCGGTCAAGCGCACTGTAACCTCGGGACCGTCGCCACCGCCATGGACGTGTTCGTTGCCCTCGGCATCGATGATCCGCAACGTGCCCGTCTGGACGAACCGTCCCATTATTGCGTTGAGAAGACGCATAGTTATCCTTTCGCTGGGGGAAGCGGCCCGAAGGTGGGCGGGCCAGCAAAGCGACGAGACCCCGATTGCCGGCAGTCTTGATAGTGGATTAGTGCGGTACAGACAATTCATTGGTGTCCGCGTTAACAACAATTCGCCATCGCTCATCGAATTTGGTATTGGGCACATATTGAAGATTCGCACTAAATCGCCAAATTCACATGCGACGCGGGAACTGTCCCCCGATCCCTATCAGTATCTTCAAGCGCAGACATCGACGCGATGACCGAACAGACCGAAAAAACCACAACGGATCTCCGCAGCCGCGCACAGGCGCTGGTAGAAAACCCCCGTTTCGCGACATTCATCAGTGCCGTCATCGGGATCAACGCTGTCACGCTCGGGCTGGAGACCTCGCCGACCGCGATGGAGACTGCAGGGCCGCTCCTCAAGATCATCGACAAGACCGCGCTTGCCATTTTCGTGATCGAGATCGCGCTCAAGCTCTTCGCCCACAGGCTCAGTTTCTTCCGTAACGGTTGGAATCTATTCGATTTCGCGATTGTCGGCGTGGCGTTGATGCCTTCCAGCGGCGCTTTCTCGGTGCTGAGGGCGCTCCGCATCCTGCGGGCGCTCCGTCTCCTTTCCGTCGTGCCGCAGATGCGCGCCGTCATCCAGGCACTGCTCTCCGCCGTTCCCGGCATGGGCGCGATCGTGGCGGTCCTGTTTCTGGTCTTCTATATCGCCGCCGTGATGGCCACCAAACTGTTCGGTGCAGAATTCCCCAACTGGTTCGGCAGCATCGGCGAATCCATGTACTCCCTGTTCCAGATCATGACGCTGGAAAGCTGGTCGATGGGCATTGTCCGGCCCGTCATGGAGGTCAAACCCTGGGCGTGGGCGTTTTTTGTTCCATTTATTGTCGTGACAAGCTTCGCGGTGCTCAACCTGTTCATCGCCCTGATTGTCAATTCCATGCAGATGCTGCACGAGGAAGAAGAGCGGCATCTGATGGAGGAGGCCGAAAACCTCGCCAAGAACGAACGCCAGATCCTGATGGATGAGCTGGCGCTGGTTCGCGAGGAGGTCAGTGCGCTGCGCAAGGAACTGGGCAGAGCCGGAGCAAGCAAGACCGATGCGAAAGGGCAGGACCATGAAAGAGCCGACAGCTGATCACCCGATCACCATCGAACCCTCCAAAAGCCTTGTCACCGTAACCGCCGGCGGTGCTTCGATCGGCGAGTCCGCCGACGCACTCAGGCTGCTGGAATCGACCTATCCGGCTGTGCTCTATATCCCGCGCGAAGACATCGACATGTCCCGGCTGGAACGCAGCGCCCACGAGACCTATTGCCCCTACAAAGGCACGGCGAACTACTTCCATCTGAAGAGCGAAGACGGGACCGCCGAGAACGCTGTCTGGACGTACGAGTCACCCTATCCGGCGGTCGCCGAGATCAAAGACCACCTGGCGTTCTACCCGAATGCCGCCGACGTGACCGAAAAGGTCGAAGCCTGACGAGATCTCCTAGGACGACGCCGCGACCGCCTCCGGCGTCAGTTCGATCAGTGTTGGTCCGTCCGCATCGAAGGCATCGGCAACATCCTTCTTGAAGGCATCGAGATTGGCCGGGCGCGTTGCATTGGCGCCGAAGGCCCGCGCAAGCGCACCGAAGTCCGGATTGCGCGCCTTGATGGCCACAGGTGCAATCTGCTTGCGGATCATGTCCTGCTCGATTTCCCGCAGCTTTTCGTTGTTCCACAGGATGATCGGGATCGAGAGTCCGTGCTCAACCGCTACGCCCAACTCAGGCATCGTGTAGTGCAGTCCGAAGTCGCCGATGAGCGTCGCGACCGGCGCATCCGGACGTCCGAACTTCGCGCCGATTGCCGCAGGCAAGGCATAACCCAGGGTTCCGAACCCGACCGGATGCAGCCACGACCTTGGATGACCGGTCAAGAACCGCTCGTTCGAGATGTAAGCGATCTCCGTCATGTCGGAGGCAACAACGGCGTCCGCCGGCATTGCGGCCCGCATGGCTTCGATCGCAGGAAGAATTCCCGGCCGTTCGGCATCGATGTGCTCGCTGGCCTGCGCCTTCAATGCCGTACAGGCGGACGCGATCTCTCCATGTTCACCCTGGGTCTCCAGCAGATGTTCCAGCAGCATTTCCAGGGACACCCGGGCATCGCCCTGAATCGCCAGTTCCGCGCGGGGCCGGCTTGCCAGCGCGGTCGTATCGACATCGATGCGAATGAGCTTGTCCGCAAGCACCGGGAGCTCGCGCCAGAAATCGGTGTCCGACAACTCAGTGCCGACCGCGAGCATGACGTCGGCCTGACAGACGGCGTCCTGGATCAACATGCGGGGCAGGGTGGCGCAGAGCGTGCGCGGATGGTCTTCAGGGATTACGCCCTTGCCGGCCACCGTCGTCACGGCCATTGCCGGGAGCCGGTCCAGAATCGCCCGGGCGGCATCCGCCGCCCCGACGGCACCGCCGCCAAATAGCAGAACCGGTTTCCGCGCAGCCTTCAACAGGTCTGCCGCGGTCGCAATCGATGAAACTTCGGGGCGACGCAGCGAAGGCATCGGGCGGGCAGACCAGTCGCCTTCAGCCGGCCCTTTCAGGACGTCGAGAGGAATCTGTATGTGAACGGGCCTCGGACGTTCTGCTGAGAATCCGGCGAAGGCGCGTGCGATCAGATCCGGAATTTCCTCTGCGTTGTCAGCTGTATCACTCCAGCGCGACACCGTGCCCGCGGCCCCTTCCTGATCAGGCATTTCGTGAAGCCGACCGAAGCCCTTTGCAATGAAACGGCGCTCGATGACCGAGGAGATCACCAGCATCGGAATGGAGTCGGAATAGGCCTGTCCCATGGGCGTCATGATGTTGGTCAGGCCCGGCCCCGAGATGATGAAGCAGACACCCGGCTTTCCGGTCGCCCGGGCATAGCCGTCTGCCATGAACCCCGCGCCCTGCTCGTGACGCGGCAGAATGCAGCGAATGCCGGTCTGTTCGATATCCCGGAAGAGCTCGACATTGTGGACACCGGGAATGCCGAACACGGTATCGACGCCGTATTCGCGCAGCAGCCGGGTCAAAGCCTGACCCACCGATCGCTGAGGCCTGCCTTCAGCCATGATCTTCACGTCCTTCACTGAGGGATTGTTCACGAACCCGTCACACTACACGGGATTTTTAAGCGCTCAACACCAATTCGCAGCCTTTGCGGATTGCTTTGCCATGGGTAAACATTACATTCTCCACGAAAGCACCGGATCCCGATTCAACCGGTCCGGTGGTTCCCGAAATTCAAGCATACGCTCGCAATCCACCTTTACCCGTGAAAGGTTCGACAGCATGGCTTCCGACGCGCCGGCAATCAGCAATCCCCTCCTTCAGGACTGGAACACTCCATTCGGGATACCGCCATTCGACGCCATCGAGCCCGAGCACTACCGGCCGGCTTTCGACCAGGCGATTGCGGAACACGAAGCGGAAATTGCCGCCATCGCCGAGAGCGAGTCCGAGCCGGACTTCGAGAACACGATCATTGCGCTCGAGCGCAGCGGCAAAGCATTGCGCAATGTGCTCTATGTGTTTTTCAACCTGACCGGCACGGACACCAGCGAAACGCTGCAGGAAATCGAACGCGAGGTCTCGCCGGTCCTGGCACGGCATCACAGTGCCATGTTTCTCAACGAACAACTGTTCCAGCGCGTCGACAAGATATTCAGCGCGAAGGACTCTCTCGATCTCGACCCGGAGCAGGCGCGTGTCCTGGAGCGCTACCACACGGCTTTCGTGCGGTCGGGGGCGAGGCTCGATCAGGCCGCCAAGACGCGCATGACGGAAATCACCGAGCGACTAGCGACGCTCGGCACCAGCTTTGCGCAGAACGTTCTGGCCGACGAGGCCGGCTTCACGCTGGTGCTTGAAAACGAAGACGATCTCGCAGGTCTCCCTGAGTTTCTGCGTGCCTCGGCTGCCCAGACCGCCGAGGAAAGGGGTATGCCCGGAAAACACGTGATCACCCTTTCACGATCCAGCATCGAGCCGTTCCTTCAGTTTTCCACCCGCCGCGACCTGCGCGAACAGGCATTCGAAGGCTGGACGAAACGCGGTGAGAACGATGGCGAGACCGACAATCGTCAGATCATTGCCGAAACGCTCGCGCTGCGGTCGGAGCGCGCCGGCCTGCTCGGGTTCGAGTCCTTCGCGCATTTCAAGCTTGACGACCAGATGGCCAAAAGGCCGGAGTCCGTCCGCGACCTGCTGATGGAGGTCTGGGAGCCGGCCCGCAATCGCGCACTCGCAGAGCGCGACGACCTGCAGGACATGATCCGTTCGGAAGGCGGGAATTTTGACCTGGCCGCATGGGACTGGCGTCACTATTCGGAAAAGGTGCGCAAGGCCAAGCACGATCTCGATGAAACGGAGATCAAACCCTATTTCCAGCTCGACCGCATGATCGAGGCCGCCTTCTTCACGGCAAACAAGCTGTTCGGCCTGACCTTCACGGAGCACCACGACCTCCCGGTTTACAATCCGGAGGTTCGTGTCTGGGAAGTCACGGGAAGCGACGGTACACATGTCGGGCTCTTCTGCGGTGACTATTTCGCACGCCCCTCAAAGCGTTCCGGCGCCTGGATGAGCGGCTTCCGCCAGCAGGAAAAGATTGACGGCGACATCAGGCCGATCGTGCTCAATGTGTGCAACTTCTCGAAGGGTTCGGAAGGCGAACCGGCGCTTCTGAGTTTCGATGACGTGCGGACGATCTTCCATGAATTCGGCCATGCGCTGCACGGGCTGCTTTCCGATGTCACGCATCCCATGATTTCCGGAACGAATGTGTCCCGCGACTTCGTCGAGCTCCCCTCCCAGCTCTACGAACACTGGATCTCGGAACGTGACGTTCTGCAGCGGTTCGCCCGGCACTATCAGACCGACGAACCGCTTCCCGACGAACTTCTGGACCGAATCCTCGCGGCCCAGACCTTCAACCAGGGCTTCGCAACCGTGGAGTACGTCTCTTCGGCACTCGTGGACCTCGACCTGCACGAACTGACCGACTTCGAGGGCTTCGATCCGGGCCAGTTCGAACGGGAGAGGCTTGAGTCCATCGGAATGCCTGCCGAAATCGTAATGCGCCACCGCGTGCCGCATTTCGCCCACGTGTTTTCGGGCGACGGATATTCTTCGGGCTATTACAGCTACATGTGGTCGGAAGTCATGGATGCCGACGCCTTTCGCGCATTCGAGGAGGCCGGCGACATCTTCGACACCGAAACCGCAAAGCGCCTCCATGACCACATCTATTCCGCCGGCGGGAGGCAAGACCCCGCCGACGCCTATGTTGCGTTCCGCGGAAAGATGCCTGAGGTCGATGCGCTGCTCGAAAAGCGCGGCCTCGCCGCACCTGCCGATGCCGCATAAAGCGCGCGGCCGGATCAAACAAAAGGGGCCGCGCGATGCGCGACCCCTTGTGAGACGGTCTGTCTCAGGCTCCTGAACGGAGCCCGTTCAGATGCGTGTTACACCGAAGACGAAGGCTGCTCCGCCGTCCGTGCCACCCGCTGAAGCCCCGAGAACAGGACCAGAATCTCACTAGACATTGGATCACCTCCTTTCGTTTGTTGAACCCAGTCACACTATCAGTCCGATCGCCCGATTTGCCAAGCCTCAATTATTTCATTCCCCCAAGAACACTCTGAAGCCAATTCAGGAGAGCCACGCATGACCGAAGCCGTAAATGCAGACCAGATCGCCTTCTGGAACAGCGATGTCGGCCGCAACTGGGCCCGCTACCAGGAACAACTGGATATTTCACTCAAGCCCTTCGGCGAAGCCGCGATGCAACGGGCCGCGCTTGAGGCCGGCCACGATATTCTCGATGTCGGCTGCGGCTGCGGTGATACGACATTCGCCCTCGGTGAACGGACCGGACCGGGCGGCACCGCAGTTGGCATAGACATTTCGGAACCCATGCTGGCACGTGCCAGGCTCCGCGCCGACCAGACCCGACCGCGCAATGTCAGCTTCCGCAGGGCCGATCCGCAGGTCGACGATTTCCGGTCGGAAACATTCGACATCATCTTTTCCCGTTTCGGCGTCATGTTTTTCGAAGATCCGGTCCGGGCGTTCTCCAATCTGCGGAGTGCGCTCTCTTCAGGCGGCCGGATCGCATTTGCGTGCTGGCAACCGGCCGCGGACAACCCCTGGGTCAAAGTGGCTGTCGACCAGGTCCGCGAGCGCATCGAACTGCCCCCGCCTCCGGGACCTGACGACCCGGGTGAGTTTTCGTTCGGCGATCGGGATCGGGTGCACAGGATTCTGAGCGACGCCGGCTTCGTGGACATATCCATCGAAGCGTTCGAGCCCGATATCATTCTCGCCGGCGGTGCCGGGCTCGATGAAACGGTTGAATTCACCATGACGATGGGTCCGGCCTCCCGAGCAATCGAAGCCGCCGGGGAGGGCGAGGGTGTCAGAGCCAGGATCGCCGATGGAATTCGCATCGCGCTGGAGCCTTACATGACCGAGCAAGGCGTCGTGATGCAGTCGGCAGGCTGGATCGTATCGGCCAAAAATGCTCAATCGTGATAAGGTCACTGCGCACCCAGACGACACCCCCCGAAAGTATTTCAAACTCGACGACGGAAGAAGCCAATGACGATCCGAAACGGACGTGAGTTCCTCAGTATTCCGGGCCCCACGACGGTTCCCGACGAAGTGCTGGCGGCGATGCACCGGCCGGCCATCGATATCTATTCCGGCTCCCTCATCGACGTGACAGATCGATGTCACGCCGACATTTCCAGGGTGTTCGGAACGAAGAATCGTTCCTTTATCTATGCCGCCAACGGGCACGGTGCCTGGGAGGCTTCACTGACAAACGTCCTGTCGCGCGGCGACAGAGTGCTTGTCCTGGAAAGCGGGCGCTTCGCCAGGGGCTGGGGCGAGATGGCGACCATGCTCGGTATAGAAGTCGTGACCCATGCCGGCGATCAGCGCCGGGCCGTCGACCCGTCAGCGGTAGAGGCAACCCTCAGGAAGGAAGGGAACCGCGACATCAAAGCGGTACTTGTGGTCCAGGTGGACACGGCATCCGGTGTCGTCAACGATGTCCCGGCCATCCGGGCTGCGATGGATGCGGCCGGTCACGATGCGCTTCTTATGGTGGATGCCATAGCCTCGCTCGGAACCATGCCGTTCTCGCTCGATGACTGGGGCGTCGATGTCGCGCTGACCGGATCGCAGAAAGGACTGATGACACCGCCCGGACTGAGCTTCGTCGCCGCCGGGGACAAGGCGCGAGAGGCACACAAGGAAGCCGATCTGCGTACGCACTACTGGGACTGGACGGCGCGTGAAGGCCCGCTCCATTACCAGAAGTATTGCGGCACGCCGCCCGAGCACCTGTTGTTTGGCCTGCGCCAGGCGCTGGACATGCTGCTGGAAGAAGGGCTTGAGAACGCCTTCGAACGCCACCGAATTCTTGCCGGCGCCGTGCACAGCGCCGTCCAGCGCTGGTGCGAGGAAGGTGTCTTGTCCTTCAACATCACCGAACCCTCCGAGCGCTCGCCTTCGGTCACTACAGTCCTGATGGACGACACGGAATCGCTGCAGCGCCTGCTGGACTACTGCCGGGAAAAGTGCGGCGTCGTTCTCGGGATCGGCATCGGAGATCATGACGGCCACGCGTTCCGCATCGCCCATATGGGCCATGTCAATGCGGCCATGATCCTGGGCACTCTAAGCGTTACTGAGACGGCCCTTGTGGCGCTCGGCATCCCGCACGGCAAAGGCGGCGTGCAGGCGGCAATCGAGTCCATCGCGTCCGAAGTCGGCAGCTAGACGTCAGCCTTCGGAATCCGGCATGAGGGTCTCCTCCATCATGCCCCGGTAGTCGGCATCGCGCGTGACCGTTTTCATCAGGTCGGCTGAGGCAATGTTCTCGAGCTCACCGGGCGGCGTGCCCTCTCGCAACGCCTTGAGCGTGCGGTACACTGCTTCGACAGCTGCACTGAACGGCTGGTGCCCCTGCAGACAGATCCGTACATTCTTGGCGCTCAGATAGTCGAGATCGATCAGATCCTTTGCGGCACCGCCGAGAATAAGCGGGAGCTCGACCGCCCCGCAGAGTGCGTCGAGATCCTCTCGCGATTGCACGCCGACCACGAAGATCGCATCGACGCCCGCCTTCTCGTATGCCTGAACACGTACAATGACGTCGGCGAAATCCTTCGCGACACGTGCATGAGTGCGGCCGGCAATGACGAGACCGGGATCGTGCCGTGCGGCGACCGCCGCGCGCATCTTGCCGACGCCTTCCTCCACGGAGAGCAACCGCGACGCACCGACTGTTCCGAACGGCTGCGGCAGATCGGTGTCCTCGATCGAGAGGCCCGCGACACCGGCATTCTCCAGTTCTTCCACCGTGCGCATGACGTTGAGCGCGTTTCCATAACCATGGTCTGCGTCGACCAGCAATGGCAGGTTCCCGGCACGGCAGATCCTGTGTGCCTGGCCGGCGAATTCATCGAGCGTGAGTACGATCAGATCAGGTGCCCCGAGCACCGTCATTGAAGCGACCGACCCGGCAAACATGCCGACTTCGAAGCCTAGATCCTCCGCGATGCGCGCTGAAATGGGATCGAAAACGGATCCCGGGTGGACGCAATGATCGCCTGCAAGGATTGCCCTGAAGCGCTCCCGCCGCTCTGCCCAACGCGATACCATTCCCTCTATCCTCTTGTTTTTCAATAATGAATACTATGCAGCCGGTGCAGCTGGCCTGATCGCAGGCATAACCAGAACTCCGAACAGCGCCGCACAGATCAGTCCGAGCGCTCCAAGCTCGCGCCACCCAACAGGTTCGTCCAGTATCAGCGAACTGGCGTAGACACCGACAATCGGGATCGCCAGCGTGCCGATAGCCGCGATGCTCGCCGGAAACAACCTGACGGTTTTCAGGAACGCCCACTGGCAGAAGATCATCGGCAGCGCGAATATGTAGAGAGCAGCGAGAATTGTCCGGTCGCTTACCGTGGCCAAGTCGGGCACAGGTTCCAGAAGCAACGCACCTGTCAGGATCGGTACAGTACCGAAAATGAGCTGCCAGCCGGCGAGCGCCGTTACCGACAGCGTCCAGGTGAAGCGCTTCACGAGCACCGTGCCGATAGCCCAGGTGACGGCGGCCATCAGCATGAAGAAGGCCCCAAGGGGTGCGGTCTGAACGGCGACAAGATCCGGCCCGATCAGAACCGCCAGTCCCGCCATGCCCAGGATCAGGCCGACGACCTTGGCCCGGGTGAACGCCTCACCCAGGAGAATACTGCCCAGGATCGAGGCCCAAACGGGCATGGTGAATGCGATAATCGCCGCGCGCCCCGCAGGCATCAGCGAGACGCCATAAGCCGAATTGAGATGCCAACCGACGATGCCAAAGAGAGAGACCAGCATCAGCGGTCGGACTTCGGCTTTCGTAAACGACCAAACGCCACCCGACAGGCGGGCGAGTGTCAGCAGCCCAACGCCACCCACCACCAGACACGCCGTGCGGAACCACCAGACCGGCAGTTCGGTGAGCGCGATCTTCATGAACGGCCAGTTCATGCCCCAAAAGAGCGTGAGCCCCATCAGCAGGAAATACCCCTGCAGCGGCAGATGGGTCGCTGTTGCGGGCGTTGCTCCGGGTTGCGGTTTCATTCCCGATCGCTATCAGCTTTGACGCACCGCTGCCAGCCTCGTTTCAGGCTGCGGGATGAGGATGTGTCTCGGCCCAGTGGCGGGCGATATCGTTTCTCCTGCAGATCCAGACATCGTCGCATCCGGCAATGTGATCTGGGATTCTGTGCAAGGCACGGATGCGTCCCGGCCGGCCGATGAGCCGTGCGTGAAGGCCGACGGTCATCATCTTCGGCGTGTGCTCGCCTTCCCTGTAAAGGCAATCGAACGTGTCCGTGACATAGATCGCGAACTCTTCGGCCACTTGGTAACCGGCGCCCATGGCGAACCGGCTGTCATTGGTATCGAGGGAATAGGGAATGACGAGATGGGGACGTCCATATTCTGTCGTCCAGAAGGGCAGTCGAGTAGCCGAGGGGAGTTTCACCCCTCGGCCCTCACAGAACCGGACTTGAGACTCTCGCCTCATCCGGCTCCTACCCTCCAGCCTCCGGTCGGATGCCGAGTTGCCACAGGACGAACAGGTTGGGATCCCGTCGCGCGATACGTCCCAGCCAATGCATGGACGCACGCTCCCGGCGTCTGAACCGCTTGTATTTCCGTCGCGCCCAGCGAGCGAGGGCCGCGTTCACATGACGCAGCACCTGGATGCACTTCGAGCGGTAGAACCGCCCGTAGTAATTCATCCAGCCCCGCACCGCCGGGTTGATCAAGCGGGCCAGGTCCTCCAGGGTTTGATTGTTCCTGGTGGATGCCATCCGCCACTCGCGGATGGTCCTGCGCACCACCTTCGCCGCTTGAGCACTGATCGCCGGCAGGAAGCTGACGAAGTAGTGCCCCCACCGGTTCTTGGCTCGCCGAGGTTGAAATGTGTAACCGAGAAAGTCGAACTTTACATGTTCGTGATTTCCCTTGCGGTCGTCGTCCTTGCAGTAGACGATTTTCGTCTTCTTCGGATGTAGTTCCAGACCGCACTCGGCCAGCCGTTCCCGGATGGCTTCCAACACCGCCTGCGCCTCCCCTTTGCTCCTGCAATGAACGACCGCATCGTCCGCATAACGTTCGAAGCGGACGTCTGGATGGTTTCGCTCCATCCACGAGTCGAACGCGTAGTGCAGAAAAAGGTTCGACAAAACGGGACTGAGTGGACCCCCTTGTGGGGTTCCCCGCGTCCGTTCTTCCCGGGTACCGTCCGGCTGCTCTACGGCGGCACGTAGCCACCGTCCAACGTAAAGGCGGACCCAGGTCTGGTCGGTGTGGTGTGCAACGGCACGTTCGATCAGGTCATGCGGGATGGAATCAAAAAACGCTTTGATGTCCAGATCTATTGCCCAGTCGAACGCCCAACAGCGTTTCCGTGCCACTCCGACCGCATCAAGTGCCGAGCGACCGGGTCGATAGCCGTAGGAGTCACGGTGGAACTTCGGTTCCAGCACGGGCTCCAGGACCATCTTCACAGCCGTTTGCGCTACGCGGTCAGCGATCGTCGGAATGCCGAGAGGTCGCAGGCCGCCCCCGCTCTTGGGTATCTCGACGAGCCGCACCGGCGGCGCGTGATACGAACCCGACGACATCCGGTTCCAGACCTTGTACAGGTTTCCCTCAAGGTCCTCCTCGAACGCCGCCAAGGAAACGCCATCAACGCCACCCGCCCCGCGGTTCGCCCGTACCTGTCGGTAGGCGTCCCAGATCAGTTGCTTCGGAATTTTGAATGGCTTTGCCTCAGACAACGGCTCCTCCCATCTCTGGTTGACCGCCGTCTTCGGCTGGAGAGCCGGGTCCCTTCGCTCCACCCGCATTACCAGGCTTCGTCGCTAATACGAACCCGTCCGCCCCTGTGCTCCGCTTCGGTACTCGGCTCCTTGCGGGTCTGCCGCTTGGAGGTCTCCCTTGGCATCGGAGCGCCAGGTTCCCACGTTCCACACAAGAGCCTCTCGCTGGTCTCACGCCGTCTTTATGCCGGTCGCCGCCCGGCCGGTCAGCAGGCACCCTCCGAACTCCGTCCCAGGCCAACGACTGGAGCCTGGTTTCGACGACATCCCTACGCTTTCGACACTTCATCAACGGTTCACTCGCGTTCGTCTTACCAGCAGACACCTGACGGGTAATCCCCGCCTTTTCCGCAACGCTCACCACCCCGGCCATTGAGCCGGAGCAGCTTGCGGTGGTTTGGACCCTGATCCTGCAACCCGAGTCCGAGGGGCCTGCCCTCATCTCTTGTGTAGCAAGGTGCTCAAAGTCAGTACTGCTACGTCATCAGAACCTCCTCTTCGCGCCGTCGTGGCGCACAGTCGTCGGCATAGCAGTCAGAATCATACAGAAAACTGCCATTTTCAATGACAAGGCGGCGGGTATTGGGACTTGGAAGCCCGGCGTAGTAGCCAAGCGGCGGCGCGCCTGTGAGCTTCTCGACCTGTGCGGCGCACCGCGCGATGTGTTCACGCTCCTCTTCTATCGGAACATCGTGATAGTCGACCCAGCGCCAGCCATGGGGCTGCAGGTCAAAGCCGGCTCCGACCATCGCCTCGAGGGCAACTGGATTGAGCTCTCCCGCCAGACCGACCAGATTCACGGTGGCGGGCAGCCCTCTTTCCGTGAATGCCTCCATCAGGCGCCAGTAGCCGACGCGCGCGCCGTATTCGTAGTCAGACTCCATGTTGAGATCGCGCTCGCCTTGCCTGGTCTGCACGATCATGTTGGAGAGCCTGACTTCGGAGCGTGCATCGCCGTTGAGGACGCACATTTCCGCGCCCTCCTCGTAGTTGATGCAGAAGTTGACGGCGACCCGTGCGCCACCAGGCCATTTCGGGTCGGGCGGTTTGCCGCCATATCCGATGAGATCGCGCCGGTTCGCGTCGCCGCTATCCGCCATGGCCAATGCTCCTTCCAGTCATGACGTTACTAGGACAGCAGCGGGACGCAAACTGATGCCAGCGAAAACGTTCAGAAACTTCAGAGCTGGAAATCGTCCGGATCGAGATCTGCGATCTGGGTGTTTTGCAGGACAACCTGATCGTCAGCATCCAGCTGAATTTCTACATCACCACCGTTTTCGCTAAACGCCGATGACAGATCACCGAAGTCCGTGAACCCAAAATCGGATATGTCGATGCGATCGGGCGTGGACTGCCCGGCGTTGAAATCGGTGATGGTGTCGGAGCCCGAACCGTTTTCGAAGATGAAGAGGTCATCCCCGCCGCCTCCGGTCAGAATGTCGTCCCCGGTTCCTCCGACCAACGTATCGTTGCCGCCTGCTCCATCCAGAACGTCGTCACCAGAGAACCCGTACAGGAAATCGTCAGCTACGCCACCGTCGAGCGTGTCATCGTCTTTCGTGGCAAGCGGGTCCGTCCCCGGCAGCTCAACGGTGTAGCGATCGATCACGGTTCCACCGCCCTCTATGGAAATGAATTCGAGGGTCATGGTGGAATCACTGGCCTGGACGAGTAACGTGCCGAAGTTGTCATTGTACTGTGCGGCACTCCCGTCGACGGGAGGATCATTGAATTCGCGAATGCTTCGTCCGCCGAGCCCGGCAACAAAGTACGGCAGGATCTCTCCGTCTCCGTTATCGTCGCGCAGTATGCGTTCGTAGCTGTGATCGTGGCTGTTCAGAACAACCGTCGCCCCCCACTGTTCGAACGGCCACTGCAGATCCTCGGTCGAACCATGGTATCCGGACGAGTAAACCGGATGATGGAAGTAGACGACCTTGTGCGCAGCCGTAGACGCTGAGAGTGCAGCCTGCAGCCATTGCGCCTGGGTCGAATTCACCGTGTTGCCGTCGGGCTCTTCGGGATTGCTGTTAACGGCGAAGAAGTGCACCGGACCCATCTGGAATTCGTAGTAGCGTTCGTTTCCAGGAAGCGTGAAGTAGTCGAGATAGGTCGTGATTGTGCCGTTTGGCCCCGCGCTGCCGTCCAGGTAGTCGTGATTGCCGAGCGTCGGGAAGAATCGGTTTACCGTGCTTCCGTCGCCGTAATCGCCTGTGTAGTTGCCGATGTAATCGGAATAGAACTGGCCGATCTCTTCGTCGAGCGGTCCGGAGCCGCTGGAATTGTTGGTGTTGTCGCCAGTTGTGATGATGAAGTCGACATTCAGGCTGTCGACGAGGTTCGCCACCGCCTGAACGCTAGCGCTGGCATCGTAGTCGCCAAAGACGGCAAAACGGATCTCCGGGACATCGTCTACGGACACCGTAAACGTCTCTGTGACCTGCAGGCCGCCGCCGTCTGTCGCCGTGACGTCAACGTCGACCTCACTCTCGGCTTCAAAATCAAGACGTGCATCGTCTCTGAGTTTGAGCGCACTGCCGACCACCTCGAAGCGGGTGTCGCTGACCGTGAAGGTATGGCTGTCGCCGGCGTCCGGATCGACCACGTCCAGCGTTCCTATGACGACGCCAGCAGCGTTCTCAGTGACGGATTGAGGATTGGACAGAGCAATTGCCGTCGGCGCGTCGTTGCCGGATTGCGGCAGAATGTACTCGATGTGGAGCAGGGGGGCTGCGGCGGCGTTGCCGTCATAGGACTCAGCGGTCCGCTCTCCTGTCCCTGTGATGATGAAGGCCAGATCGTTGTTTGCGGCCCAGCCCTGCCGGTCGACGATCTCCTGGACCACGTCGCGCAGGTTCGGCGTGCGCTGCTCAAGCCCCGCCTCGCCCAACACCGTCCATGCGGACGGCTGCCAGTCCACCACGGATGACGTGGTTGCCCGCGAGGAGATATCGTTGTCGGCCGCCGTGAAGGCGCCGGCATCGTCCGTATCGTGCGCCCGGATCTGGAGCGACGTGACCTCGCTGTCGGCCTCGTCGACCTGGAACTGCAGCCAGGCGTTCGTGATGATGGCGCCTTGCGGGATGTCGAGGCCGGTGAAGCGCAGCCCCACGGTCTGATCGGGCCCGTTGAACGTATCGTCCACCAGTTCGATATCCGTGCTGGTGAAATACATGGCGCCGGACGCTGCCTCCTCCGCATCATCCCCACTCGAAGCGATACGCTGTTCGATCACGACCGGGTCCGGCGTTGGATCGTCCACTGTCACGCTCACCGTCGCGGTGTCCGTCTCGCCATCCGGATCCGAGACCGTGTAGGTGAAGCTGTCCGTGCCGTTGAAACCGCCGTCGGGTGTGTAGATGATCGTGCCGTCGGCATTGAGGCTTGCCGCGCCGTTGGCCGGGTCACTTACCGAGGTCACGGAAATCGCATCGCCGTCCGGGTCGCTGTCATTAGCGAGAACATCGACGGTGACGGCCGTCGCCGTCTGGGTTGTCGCCACATCATCGTCGGCCAGCGGCGGACGGTTGCCGGGCGGAGCAAGTTCATACTCGATGTGGAGCAGGGGCGCTGCGGCGGCGTTGCCGTCATAGGACTCAGCCGTGCGCTCGCCCGTGCCCGTGATGAGGAAAGCAAGATCGTTGTTCGCTGCCCAACCCTGCCGGTCGACGATCTCCTGGACCACGTCGCGCAAGTTGGGTGTGCGCTGCTCGAGCCCCGCCTCGCCCACGACTGACCAGGCGGAAGGCTGCCAAGCCACCACGGCAGATGTGGTTGTGCGCGAGGAGATGTCGTTGTCGGCCGCCGTAAATACACCTGCATCGTCGGTGTCGTGGGCACGGATCTGCAGCGATGTGGCCTCGCTGTCCGCCTCATCGACCTGGAACTGCAGCCAGGCGTTCGTGATGATGGCACCTTGCGGAATATCGAGACCGGTGAAGCGCAGGCCCACCGTCTGGCCAGCCCCGTTGAACGTGTTGTCGTCCACCAGCTCGATATCCGTGCTGGTGAAGTACATGGCCCCGGAGGCTGCTTCCTCCGCGTCATCCGCACTCGACGCGATACGCTGTTCGATCACGACCGGGTCCGGCGTCGGGTCGGCCACCGTCACGCTCACCGTCGCGGTATCGGTCTCGCCGTCCGGGTCGGCAACCGTGTAGGTAAAGCTGTCCGTGCCGGTGAACCCGCCATCCGGCGTGTAGGTGATCGTGCCGTCTGTATTGAGGCTCGCTGTGCCGTTGGCAGGATCGCCGACATCGGTGACCGAAATCGCATCGCCGTCCGGGTCACTGTCATTGGAGAGAACATCGACGGTGACGGCCGTCGCCGTCTGGGTCGTTGCCACATCATCGTCGGCCAGCGGTGTGCGGTTGCCCGGTGGTGCAAGCTCGTACTCGATATGGAGCAGGGGAGCCGCCGCGGCGTTGCCGTCATAGGACTCAGCCGAGCGCTCGCCCGTGCCGGTGATGATGAAAGCCAGATCGTTGTTTGCCGCCCAGCCCTGCCGGTCGACGATCTCCTGGACCACGTCGCGCAGGTTGGGCGTGCGCTGCTCGAGCCCCGCCTCGCCCACGACCGTCCAGGCGGATGGCTGCCACGCCACCACTGCGGATGTGGTTGTGCGCGAGGAGATGTCGTTGTCGGTCGCCGTGAAGGCGCCGGCATCGTCCGTATCGTGCGCCCGGATCTGGAGCGACGTGACATCGCTGTCGGTCTCATCGACCTGAAACTGCACCCAGGCGTTCGTGATGATGGCGCCTTGCGGAATATCAAGGCCGGTGAAGCGCAGGCCCACCGTCTGGCCGGCTCCGTTGAAGGTGTTGTCGTCGACCAGCTCGATATCCGTGCTGGTGAAATACATGGCGCCGGAGGCTGCCTCCTCCGCGTCATCCACACTCGAGACAATACGCTGCTCGATAATCATCTGCAGACCGCCCTTTTTTGCCGTTTTTCACGGCATCAAAAGCGTGGCCCCGCTCGTACGGAAACTCTACCAACAGGGCGGTCAGCGGCCATAAACCTTTACGATTAGGGTTAATGGCGGTGGCGTGAATTCACCTGAACTTCAATGGCTTGGGAGAGATCAGGACAATCGGTCCGGTCAGAACGGCTTCACGCGACGCAGATTGCGACGGGTATTGCGGGCGCCGTCCCGCACGCGCCGATTCACGGCCCGGGCAGGTCTTTGCGTCGCCCGTTTCGCTTTCCGGGTGGCGCGTTTCGCGCCGCTGGTCGCCCGGATCGCCTTGCGTGTCGCCCCTTTGGCTCCCTGCTTGGCTCTTGTTGCTTTTCGCGTTGCCTTCTGTGCCGGTCTTGCAGCCCTGCGCAACGCGCGGCCGCCGAGAAGATCCGCCCGCTTCAGCCGGCGAACCGGATCAACACGAAGCCGTCGTTCCACGAAGGGAAACGCGCGATTGAGACGCACGTTCGGCATGAATGTGCCGTCCCATTTCAATGGACCGCGAATGCGTCCCCGCCGGCCAATATGAAAGAAGCGGCCGACTGTGCGGTGAAGCCTGCAGTCGGACGGACGCGCGCAGACCTCTACAGACCCCGAATGCAGCAGAACCGCCATTTCGCCCCGGTCATCAACGAACACATCGAACACCGTGCCGCGAATGCCCATGGTGGCGGTCGGCGTCCGCAATTCATAGGACGCGCTGTCCAACTTGCCGGTGATGAAACGGAACGTCCCCTTGGTGAGGTTCAGGGCCACGGACCCGGTTGATGCATCCGGGTCGAAGACGAATTTATCGAGTGTCAGTGTCGAATTCGGGCCGACGGCGAGCTTCGTTTCATCACGGAGTTCAAACTCGCCCTGGGCATCCTCGCCGGTCTCAACAATTTCGTTCAGATGGACGGTCTGGCCCTGACTGATGGGCCTGCGCTCCCGATCGAGCGTCCCGATCACCGATTTCTCGGCAACGACCGTGATTCCAATTTCAGCCGAATCTGCGGGTTGAGCGGCGCCGGCGACATTGAGTGCGTCCGGCCAAACCGTCGCACTTAGGCAGCACACGAACGTAATTGTCAGAGGTCTGATATGCACGATCCGCCTCATTCAATACGCAACACTCCCTGTATATGGGGAATGAATGTGCAAATTCGAGGACGTGAACTCGCGGGGCTCGCTGCCCCGCCGATCGCGCTGTGTTTCATTCAGCAAACTTGCTGAGTTGCCCCTACCGCGCCCGGATCCCCTCCGGACGCGTTCTGCCCATTTCATCTGCGAGACCGGATGCCCCGCAGATCAAAGCTGCAATGTTCAGGCGGCAACGCCCTTGTCGGCCAGCAGACGGCGCATGTCGCCAAGATTCTGGAGGCCCGTGATCTCGGGCATCGAGAACTGGACCTGGTACGCCACCTCGATCGACAACATCAGGTCGATGTGGCGGGCACTGTCCCAGTTCGGGGTGTTCTTGGCATTGGACTCGTCACTGAGCTGCTCTTCCGAGATCGACAGGACGTTCGCGACGATGGTTTCGAGTTTCATGTTTTCTGCCCCTGTTCTGGAGGTTTGTTATCGTTGTTTTTTTGTTTTTTGCGGCGGACTTTTCTGTCAGCCGAAGATCTCTTCACGCACGGCTTCCGGCCAGCGATCCGGATCGAACCCGTGCTGCGTGAACCCGGCAAGAACCCAGCGTTCAATACCAAGACCGATGCAGCCGGTGTGCGCCGGTTCGTTGTCAGCGGCCGTAATGTCGAACCGCTCACCGAAGAAGTTGCCGTGCAGATTGACGGAGCCGCAGGCCAGAAGCTTTTTGCTGCCGTCACTCTTCAGGACCGGAATGAGAATTTCGTTCTTCACTTCCTGCGCTTGCTGGAAGAACTTCTTCGCAGCGGACACGGTGGCGAAAAACGGATCCGTCGCCGTCTGAAGCTTCATGTCGAGATCGACAAATTCTGCCAGCTCGCCTACGAGCGGGAGCGCCTTCTTCCGGCAAGCCGCAACGTAGTCTTCCGTGCCGACCCATACGATCTCGCGAACATTGAACTCATAGAGACGGTCCAGACCGGAAATGTTACGCGACTCGTAGCGGAACACCCTGCCCAGCCAGCTTACGACATGACCGTTCTCGTCGAGCTTCCGGCCCTGCAAAGTCGGATAGGCCGGAAAGCACGCGGCGGGGTTCATGCACATGCCGTCGTGATGTACATGCTCCTGCGGCGGCATATGCGCACCTTCAGAACACGAATTAGCAACCCGGAAGGCCTCGATGGCGTCGAAGTCCTCGACCATGTTGCCGACGAACGTCACCGCATTCGGATGGGAGTCGAAATAGCCGCACTTGTGCAGGGTCTCGGCATCGATGAAAGCCGGGAAATGACCGTCGACCGCATCGAAGTGCTTTTCGTAAAGCTTGCCGGCCCTTTCATTGATCAGCCGCGCCAGCTTCAGCACCGGACCGGAATAGGCAACCTGGCCCTTGCCGTAATCATGGACCCAGCCGCGTTCGACCAGTTCCTGGTTGACGTTGGAGACGTAAGGCCCGTCGTCCTGACGTTCGTTCTCAAGGAAGACCTTGATGTCGAAGCCCGTCATTTGCTTGGCCATGACGTCCAGGTAGCGCCGTGCCTTGTCAGCCACTTCCTCGGAGTGCTTAGCCTCGTGAACGAACAGCGTTACAGACTTGCGGTCCTCGGAAACAACGATCCGATCAAGATGCGGGGAGACAAACACCGATTCCTTCTCGATGTCGGCAGCCACTTCCTCGTCGACCTGCTTGGGCAGATCCATGACCACTTCCATGGCCCCAGTAATCATCTCATTCATGGTTCTAGCCTCTCCGATCAGAACTGGTAGTAAAGGAAGCCGGAATTGTCGCCCAACGAGGTGAACGCGATCACCATGACGACAGCGACAGCGGCGGCCCACGAGGTGGTCGGCGACCAGCGCAGCCAGCCGAACTTCCGTTCTGTTTCTTCTTCTTCTTCAGGCTCGGGATCGCAGCTGACCCACTGGTTACGCAGAATTTCCTGCGTGTTGGGCAGCTTGAGCACGACCGCACCGAGGACCAGGATCATTCCAGCAGCCGGCAGCAGATCAATGACCACTCTCTCTACAGCCGGAGCAGCACCGAACACCGCGTTGATACCCCACATGCTGGCAAGCATGGCCGAAGCAACCTCGAGATCCGGCGCGCGGAAGACAACGAGACCGGTGATGACAACCGCCATGGTCAGGATCCAGCCCACCTGGGGTCCGAGGTTCGGCATGTTGAACTCCCGCCAGCCGTGATTGACGGCCAAGGCCAGTCCGTGGATGAGACCGAAGATAACGAATGTCCAGCCGGCCCCGTGCCAGATGCCCGCGACGATGAAGGTATAGGTCACCGGCAGGGCGGAGGCCTTGAAGAACTTCTCCATCGGACCGGACTGCAGCGCATGCGCGGCGCGCTTGCCTTTCATCGCCAGAGGCGTGAACAGGTAAGTCGTGAAGAAGCGCGTCATCGTCATGTGCCAGCGACGCCAGAAGTCGGAGATGCTGGTTGCCTTGAACGGCGAGTTGAAGTTGAGCGGCAGCTTGATGCCGAACATGTATCCGAGGCCGATCGCCATGTCGGAATAGCCTGAGAAGTCGAAGTAGAGCTGCAGCGAATAGGCCAGCGAACCCGTCCACGCCTCGACCATGCCGATGCCTGCACCGCCGGCAACGCCGTTGAATGCCACGTCGGCATACGGAGCAATCGAATCCGCGAGCACGACCTTCTTGAACAGTCCCATGCCAAACATGGTGAGACCGACAGAGAGAGCGGCCGGTGAAAAGGCCGGTCCCTTCTTCTCTTCCATCTGCTCGAACATTTCACGCTGGAGGACGAGCGGACCCGCGGTAACGCACGGGAAGAACGTCGCGAACAGCGCGTACCTTGCAAACGTGATCTTGCCGACCTGCCCACTGTACGCTTCAAGCAGGAAGCCGATCTGGATGAAGGTGTAGAACGACACACCGACCGGCAGAATGATGTCGAGGTGGGAGAAACCGGCCCCCGACGCCGAGTTGACGATGTCGATGAAGAAGTTGGTGTACTTGAAGTACCCGAGCACCGCCAGGTTGGCGATGACCGCCACAGTGGTCACCGTGCCTGCCAGACTGCGCAGTTCGTGCAGCCGCAGGATCATCTGGCCGGCGAAGAAGTTTGCAACTACCGAGAGCGCGAGTACGACCGCAAGCACCGGGCTGAACTGGGCATAGAACACCAGCGAGGCCAGCGCCAGATACGGGAACACGCCGTTCCAGCCGAGAAACCTGTGACAAAGCAGGAATCCGACGTAGCAGACTGGCAGGAATACCAGCAAAAACTGGAATGAATTGAAGACCATTTTGCTCCCCCGATCAGCTCAGCGAGCCACGCAGTTTGGTGTCGTGTTCTATGAATTGCTTGATGATCTTGGCTAGGCACTCGGGACGCGAGTGTTCACCGTCGATATACATTTCCTTAGTGCAGCCAAGCTTGTGCGGATCGAACCCGCCGATGATCTTGAAGCCATACTTCGCGGCGTATGCCTTCGTGATCTCTTCAACCTTACGGATACCCGTCATGTAGGGAGATCCCTGCAGAGCGTCCCAGTAAACCGGGTTGAATGGCGGATGGGCCAGGTAAACCTCGACGCCCTTGTCCACAAGGAAGCCGAGCAGTGTGTCAACCTGCTTCACGCCTTCGACGTCAATCCTGGGCGGGTCGTTGCGGCGCTGCTCGGCAAACGACAGAGACAGCTCCCGCGACCTTTCCTGAGTGAACGCAGCGTTGTGAATATCAGACCACTGGATCGATCCGTCCGGGAAGAGAACATCCAGCGTCGGATGCACTTTCACTTCCGTAGGTCCAGGCTTCACCGGTGACGCGAGATAGCGGTCGATATTGCCCTTCAGCAGCGGCAGCGAGAACAGCTGGCGCAGTTGCGGCGTCAGACCGTAGATGTATTCATCGTGCGGTTTGAGGCCCAGCCGCTTTGCCATGGCGCGGTAGTCGTCCAGGCCGGGAACCCAAAGAAAATCCGTGCGGTACTTGACCGGAAGAAACTGGTTGTCACGAATTGTGATGATCATCTTCTTCGGCAACTTGCCGTAGCGGACGAACATCTCGGTGACACCGAGGATATCCTCATAGTAGTCGCGATGAACATGGGCATTGAAGTAGTCGATGCCCGGAGCCAGATACCCGTGGCCCTCCTGCCAGTGACTGGCACCCAGCACCGCAACCTCCGGCGCACGGTCCATGCCCGCGATCATCTCGTGCTTCAGCTGCCGTGTCTCAATATTGAGATCGTAGGTCAGATGATTGGTACCGCTCGCCAGAACTCCGGCAGCCGCCGAAATCTTGGTCGGATTGTTCAGGAGCGGCGCGAGGTAGGTGTTCGCCGACTTTACCGCCGTCAGGCCGATCACGAAGATCGCGGCGACGACAAGGGCGTAAATCCCGGTGTTATCCGTGATATCCCCTGCTGCCTGATCCTTCTCGGTCAGCAATTCGCGATCAGACTTGTCCGCTTCCCGACGGCCTGCATCGGCCCGCGGCAAGTACCGACGATCTTCTGATTGACGATCGTCAACGCTATCGTATGTGGTCCCCATAAGGAGTCGCCTCTGCCCTCTTATTCTTGGGCGGAGACTAGAGCAAATCCATTTATATTGAGTAAAATTGCGATCGAGATCGGATAAAAAAAGCCATTAATTTCATATGCTTAATCAAGATTTGACGGCACGCCCCGATACAATGGATTTATGGTGTACGAATACTTATTGCGGACAAGAAAAATGTGCCAAATGGGCACATCTTTACACGACAAAATCGGGGTGGTTCCGCAGCCGGCGAAGCGTTCAAGCCTGCAGGCGGCGCTCGCTCTGCTGACGCCAAATGACACGGTCGACCGGCAAGGTGATGCGGACACAGGTGCCTGCACCTGGCGCCGTGTCGATCGAAACCGAAGCTTCATGCAAATCGGCCAGAGACTTGACGATCGGCAGGCCGAGACCGGTTCCCTCGTAGGGCCTGTCCAGTGATGCGTGGAGTTGCTGGAACGGGACAAAAGCCTGCTCGACTTCGCCAGGCTCCATACCGATTCCGTTGTCGCTGACTGAGATGGCCAGAGTGCCGTCGACCTGTCCCGAAACACGAACCGTCACGCGCGAACCGTCTTCGGAGAACTTGACTGCATTTGACAGAAGATTGATGAGAATCCTGCGCATCGACATCTCGTCACCGCGGAAGCCCAGTACGTCTTCGTCAACTTCGGATACGACCGTGACCTCTCGATCATTCGCCTTCTGCTCAACCTGCTTGATCGCAAACGTCACCATCGAGGAGAGATCGAATACGTCTTCGTCGTCGAACGGATGCTGACCGGCCTCGATCTTGGAATAGTCGAGCACAGCATTGATAACGTCGAGAAGATGCTTACTGCTTTCGTTGATCTGACGCGCGCAATCGACCATATCGAGATTGGGTGTCTGCGCGATAATCAGGTCGGAGAAACCGATAATACCGTGAAGCGGAGTCCTGAGTTCGTGGCTGATGTTGGCCAGGAACGAAGATTTGGCGCGGCTTGCTGCCTCTGCCCGGCTCTTCGCGCGGATGATATTATCCTGCAGCGCTTTCTGGGCACTGACGTCGACCGCAAAGATCACGGACCCGCCTTTCGGTGCCTCGTTCTTTCGCAACTCGTAGTAA
Source organism: Hyphomicrobiales bacterium (assembly GCA_965198845.1). Classification (GTDB taxonomy): domain Bacteria; phylum Pseudomonadota; class Alphaproteobacteria; order Rhizobiales; family JAJFHC01; genus CBDAQD01. The sequence goes on along the minus strand of CBDAQD010000002.1, from coordinate 338,392 downwards.
AGATCGTCCTGCGTTGAAATTTCGAGCGTATTCTCCGGTGCTTTCGCGAGACGAGTCAGTATCTCGCTCAGAGCCTCGGCCTTTTCACGCTTGCCGCCCTCGTCCTGCTTGTAACGCTCGAGAATCGAGTCAAACTGCCAGTTGCTGGCAATCACTTCGCCGTTAGCCGTCAAAGCCGCAATGCCCGCACCAGTGTGTTCAAGCGTCGTTTCGAGCAGGCTGGTCTGTTCCGCCAGAGCCCTGAGGGATTTCGCATTGGCAATGGCATAACGCAGCGACCGCTCGATGAGCGCAGGCGTGAGTTCGGATTTTTCCAGGAAGTCAGCCGCACCGGCCTCCATCGCGGCGACGTCAATGTCACGCTGGCCGACGCCGGTCAGCAGGATCATCGGACAAATGATGTCCTTGGACTTTACCGTCGACACAAACTCAAGTCCGGTGTGGGCGCCGATCCGATAGTCGACCAAGCATGCGTCGATGCCGCCCGCAGCCAGACGCGCAAGCCCCAGGTCGTAACCGTCGACCCAGTGAAGGTCGATCGGTTGACCAGGTATCTCGTCGATCAGATCGCTGGTGATGAGGTAATCGTCCTCATCATCCTCAACGAGCAGGACCCGCAGTTTGTCCGACATGGTTTCTGTCTCTGTCCCAATCAAGCCGCGTTACTGGTGCATTCAGGCGGCAGAGCGACAATCTGAATCCAGTAATGATCGATGGTCTTGACGACCTCGACGAGACCTTCGAACGTCACGGGTTTGGTGATAAAGGAACTGACACCGAGCCCGTATGTCCGCAGGATGTCCTCTTCCGCCTTTGACGTCGTGAGGATGATCACCGGGATCCGGCACAGTTCCGGGTCGTCTTTGATCTTCGACAGCGCGGTACGGCCATCCATTTTAGGCATGTTCAGGTCGAGCAGTATCACGCCGGGATAGGGCGCGCCCTTAAGGTGCTCGTACTTGCCCTCGCGGCGCAGATAGGCGAGCAATTCCTCACCGTCCTCCACGAAAGCCAGCGGATTGCTGAGCATGCATTCCTCGAACGCATCCTCAATGAGCATCCTGTCATCCGCATCATCGTCGGCGACCAGGATCGTTATCGCTCGTCCATCATTCCGCATCATCGTTGTCCTCCTCTTCCCCGTCTTCAACATTCCTCTGCTTTACAGGAAGCGTAACGATGAATGTCGCTCCCTCCCCTTCGACACCGTCGGCATCAATGACGCCGCCGTGCCGCTCAACGATCTTCCGGCACGTGGCGAGACCGATTCCGGTTCCCTCGTACTCGCTGCGACCGTGCAGCCGCTGGAAGATCGTGAAGATCTGGTCCTTGTACTTGTTGTCGAAGCCGATGCCGTTATCCGCCACTTTCAGCGTGTACATGTCGGGCACACCGGCCATGAAATCGCCTTCAATCAACTCGGCCGTAACAGTGACCACCGGTTTTACGTCCGGCCTCTGGAACTTCAGCGCATTGCCGATCAGGTTCTGCAACAGCTGCCGCATCTGGGTGGGATCGGCCTGCAGACTGGGCAGATCCTTGTGGTTTACCGTCGCCTCGGTCTCGTCCAGACGCATCTGCAAATCCGACAGAACACCGGTGATGACCTCTTTCAGGTCTACGGACTTGAACGGTTTGGCCTTGGTCGTGACCCGTGAATAGGACAACAGATCGTTGATCAGCAAACGCATCCGGCCGGTGGCATTCTGCATGCGTTCAATATAATTCTGCGCCCCTTCCGGAATTTCGTCGCCGAACTTCGACTTCAGTCGGTCGCCGAACGTCTCGATCTTCCGCAACGGTTCCTGGAGATCATGCGATGCGACATATGCAAAGTCCTGCAATTCGCGGTTACTGACTTCGAGCTTCTTGGTGTACTCGCGCAGTTCGGCCTCATGCCGCTCCAGATCGGTGATGTCCTGGTAGGTGGCAATGGAACTGCCGTCGGGCATGGGCTCGTTCATAACCGCGATGACACGGCCGTCACGCAGATACTGCTTCAGCGTCCCGCGTTCCTTCGAACGTGCATGATCAGGCCGTTCCGCCTTGGCCCGCTCAGCATCTTCCTTGGTGTAGTTGCCGAGGCTTACCGAGTATTCCATGATCTCGGGGAGCTTGATTCCGGGTTTCACGACATCTGCGGAGAAGCCGTACATTTCGAGATAACGGCGATTGCAGACAAGCAATGTCTGATCGGCATCGAACATGCAAAGGCCCTGGATCATGTTATTCAGGGCAGTGTCGAACTGCATGTTTGTCCGACGCAGCTCATTGCTGACTCGCAGGATCTCAGCTTCGCGCTGCTTCAATTCCGTGATGTCGGAGCGAATGCCGACAATCCCGCCATCGCTTGTGCGCTTTTCATGGACACGAACCCAGCGGCCATCATTCATGAGAAGGTCGTGAGGATCACCGGGATTGAGATGCTGCTCCATCCGCCAGGCAATGAAGTCCTCGAGATCCATTCCGTTGGTCTCGTAGCCGGACCGCTCCATTCCGACTCGAAGCATCTCTTCGTATTTTTTGCCAGGAGCAATGACGTCCGCGATGTGCGGGTTCAGGTCAACATACTTTTTGTTATAGGCGACCAGGCGGTCCTGATCATCGAACAGGGCGAAGCCGTCCGCCATCGATTCCAGCGCCTGGCCCATCCGCGCCCTTGCGGTTTCGGCAAACATCTCAAGGCGATCGTCTGCCTTGTTCCCCGTGGCATCCCCGGACGTCTCGCGCACGGTTTCGACGACCTGTCCGTTTTCGAGCAGGCGGCGGTGGATATAGATGTTGTATCCGGAAGGCGCGTGAAAGCGGAACGAGTAGCCGCCGACGGCAGCCAGACGTTTGATGCCGCGTGCGATCGTTTCCTCAAGCGTGGCGTTTGATTCACCGCTGCGCTCAAGGCTGAGACGCGCAAGGTCGGCCAGCGTAGCACCCGGAGCCGCATCTTCCTTGCTGTAGCCGCAGAGCGTCAGGTACCTGTCATTGGCGAAGACCAGCTTCAGATCTTCGTCGAACAGTGCAAGTCCCGCATCCGCTCCAGCAAGAAGATCGGTCAGCTGTTGCACCGCAATCGTGTGTTCCGGACGATGTGCGCGCTCGCGATTCTTTACAACCGCAACCGGCTGAACATTCAATCTCATCGATGACCCCCCGCCAAGGTCTCTTAACTGATCATTACAAAGAAGATTACCATCAACCTGATAAAGAAAAGTGAATGCTCCGAGACCGAATCAATAGTCCGTGATCATCATAACTTTCTGATTTTGTTATATAAAATAGCGATTCAGCCTCCTCCAATCACGGGTACCGCCTCCAACCGGAACCGCAATTCATTTCCATGGTTAACGCACATGAAACGGCTGCTATCTGGAGTTGCCTTTACCCCTCGTTGCAATCATGTGGTGCATGTGATCGCGGTACCGCTTGCCGATCGAAACTCGAGGGATTGCGGTCTTAAACCCGGGTAGCCGGGCCCGGGCTGGCGGCGGTTGAATTGAACTGAAGATTCCGAGAGCAAGAACGCCGCTGCAAACCAAATTTTTATAAATTTGAATTAAGAAGGAACACTAACGAGGCGCACGTCCGTTAAGAGACGTGCAGTGGAGGCGGCTCGGGGCTAGGTGACACAGAGATCTTCAGAAGGATTGGACCGTTCCTGGTCATCTGCGCTGGTCGCCGCGGCGATCGCGGTCGGACTGCTATTGCCCGATCTCGCCGCCCTGTTCAGCCCGTATATCTTTCACGCCCTTTTCATTGTTGTCGTGTGCTCCATCTGCATGCTGCCGGAACGTCCGAGCCGAGTGTTCCGACATGTCGATCCGTTCACGTTCAAGATCGCCCTGTGGCAGATGTTCATTGTGCCGGCGATCATTACGGTTTTCGCCGTCACGTTGGATCCACCGAGAATACTGATTCTCGTTCTGCTGCTTACGGCGACGGCAGGGCCGGTATTTGCGAGCCCCGCGCTGGTCAGCATGATCGGCCTTGACCGCCAGATCGCAACCCGGTCCATGATCTTCTCCACACTGCTCACACCGGTTTCCGTCTTCCTGTACGCGGAACTGAACGGCATTCTGAAGTTCGACATCTCGCTCGAATTCTTTGCGCTTCAGATCGCCTTCTTCATCATCGTGCCCGTGACGATCTCCATCCTGTTCTGGGAGATGAAGCCGGACCTGAGCGCCAAAGTACGTGAACGGGTCGACGGCGGAATGCATTGGGGATCCACGATCGGGCTGATGGTTTTCTGCATCGGCATCATGACAAGCATCAATGGCGCTAGCGCTCAGATCGCAATGGTGACCTGGTATGCCGTAATTGCCATTACGGTCTCCGTGGTCATGTTCGGCATCACCGCAATTCTGTTTTCGCGCTTTGGAACCAAGAAGGCCCTGATTGCGGGAATGCTGACGAGCAACCGAAACGTCGCGCTCGGCGCAGCGCTGCTGGGAAGCTCACTGCCGCCCGAAATCATGATCTATGTGGCTGTCTCCCAATTTCCGATCTTCTTCATGCCGCTGTTCTTCAGAATTCTGACGCGCGGCAAGGCATTCCACATCGAAACAACAGCGCAAGAACAAGAAAAGGTGAGCGCGAACTGACCGGGGCGCTTTCGATCCCGACGAAAAAATGAGCGCCGGCCAAAAGGCGCCTGAAAAACGAAAACTGGTGAGGCGAAAATGACAACTGCGAATCTCGGCATCAAGAAAAGGCCCGAAGTCGGCTTCGACCTTCTTTCAGAAATCAGCGAGCTGTTGCACGCCGACCTGTCGGCGATATCGCGCGCCTCAAAATCGCTCCAGGCGACGGCGGTGGAAGACGCATCTTCCGGCGATCATCAGGAGAAGATAAGCAGGATTTCCGATACCTGCGCCGGCCTCCTGTGTGCCGTCGGACAAATCATGGACATCGCCAATCTCGAACATGGCCGTCTCGACTTCACCGAACAGCGGCTGTCACTCGGCGAAATGCTCGACAATGCATACAACCGCATCATCAGCGTTGCGCGGGGCAACGGGATAGCGATCAGCACACTCAATGCTGCGGCGGATCTTTATGTCGTGTCCGACCGCGCAAGCCTCGATCAAATCATCGACAATCTGCTTGCCAACGCTCTCCGGGAGACGCCTGAAGGCGGCACGGTCGCGATCCATGCCGGCGTACGCGAAGACGGCCATGCCTTCCTGAGCGTTACGGATACCGGCGACGGCATCGACCCTGCTGAACGGCAGAAAGTCTGCGAACCGTTTGCCAAGCGCGAATTCCGGCCGGGCGATGACCACAGCGGCCTTGGCCTCGAATTGCCTATCGCCGGCCGTCTCACTGCCGCGATCGGCTGCGAGCTCGCGCTCGAGACGCACGCCGGTTCCGGGTCGACATTCGAGATCGTGTTTCCCAAAGCCAAGACCGAAGGCCTGCCGGAGTCCGCGCTGGCCGCCGCCGGTTAAGACGGCGCCTTCCGAGACCGCGGTCGACCTTCCTGCGGGGATCAAATTTCTTTGCTGAGAGTGGTGCTCGCGGAAACTGGCGGCGCACGGAGTCTGGCGCGAAATCGTCTCCGGAGCAGATTTCCCTGTTATTGGAGAAAGGGTCGGGAATTTCCGCGTTTTCGCGCCTTGCGGTGCAAATCCTGACCATTATTTGCCGCTAAATCAGTAGCTTACGGAAGAATTTCCTGTTCCATAGATCAGGGAACTGATTTACAGGAATCAGGGAATTTGAAGGTCCGGGTGTTGCTGTGCGTCCGATATTTGGCGGACTTGGCGACCGATACAGTGGATTTGGCGACCAAGTTCGTGGGTTTCGCGACCAAGACAGCGGATTTCACGACCAAGTTCTTGGATTTCTCGACCCGGTTTGTGGATTTGGCGGCCAGGTTCGCGGATTTCACGACCAGTGATGTGGATTTCGCGGCTGGGTTTCCGGATCTGGTCCGATCTCTCTCGGGCTCTGAAGGTTCACGAGATGACGTGACGGGCAAGCCCCCTCATCTGTAGTGAAGTGCACGCTACGGGGAACGCAGCGGCACATCACTCTGTGTTGCATTGTCTCAGATGACGCGCAATCGGCTATCGCGCCGCTAATACTGCGTTACGAATCGTTGACCGACTTCCGCCACATGATCGATTTACCCGCCGACAATGAAGAACCCGTCTCTTTTGATCTCCGCCATCGTTCGGAAACGCCACGTCCGGCGCATACCGGACTCCGGTTCCAGCCGCATCCAGAAGCCCCTGACGGTCGCTAGCCTCGGCAAGGATTGATATTCTGTAAGTCCGCGCAACCGATCAAATCCTACGGCATAGAGATGCTCAATCATGTCCTAGTCTTCCCCAAGCTGCGGGGAGGCGCAGCGTCGTTTGTGGCTCAAAAAAGCGCATTTTTAGTCGGCTGTGCGCAGCCAAAGCCGACGCATCGGACTAAACCGGGGCGCGGATTGAGGAATTGATCATCAGGCACTGGATACTCCGCTAAGTCGACGTGGCGGTGCATGCGGTGACCTTTTTACGCGGCGCCAACGTGATCGATTTCGTCATGGGTGATTGTCACCCGGATCTCTAGCTGTCAACTCGCTATCCTGCGTAGCAGAAGCGGACTGCAAAGCACCAGACTTGTCTGACGCATCCGGCACGCGACATCGCCTGGATCGATCAGTCCGGCGATAAGGCAATCGGGCTGATATTGAAGCTGAGGGTCGACGCGGTTTTCACCTTGACGAGGTTGCTAGGCGATCAGGCGGCAGGCAATTACAGCCTACCTTAAAGTCCTTAAATATAATTCGTTTGAGAAATTCATATTTTATTCTCATCCTATTATGCGAGGCGCAAAGTTGTGTCTCAGTTCAACAAAGGAGAAAGTCATGAAAGCCAAAAATATGAAGGGCAATAACAGGCCGCTTACATACGAAGAAATGCGTCTGTTCCACGGTGGAGCGGAAGGCGGTGGTGGGCCTGGCGGCGCTTGGTAAGCCATACGATGCATGGGGCTGTAATGGCCCCATGCAAATTCTCCAAACAGAGATGCCGGTGGGAATCAATGTCCAGTTACAAACTGAAGCTGAGTCGCCGTTGCCTTCTGAAATCGTGTATCGCTGTGGGCGCGACAATTGGGGGTCTCGGCCGTGCTAGGGCGCACTCAGATCTTGGCAAGCCAGACTTTCTTGATGTTAAAGCAGCCGCTCCCGCAAAACCGTCATCTCTGGCATTTGAATATACCAAAGAGCTTTCTTGCAGCACGACAGCTGAGGACATTAAGGCCGTGATTGATAGCCGGTTCTGCATCTATCCCCGTCACTGCTTAACTAAGGTATCCAAGGATTTCCGCCCAGACAAATATCCTGATTTCCGCGGAACGACGGAGCTAAATGGTAAGGAAGTCGGTTTTCGCCGAATGTTGTGCCGGTGTGGCAAGTCGAAGACCATGCCGTTCTGCGACGCCAGTTAATTGCTCTGATCCCGCCCAAGGAAAGGTCTGCATCAATGGCGAGCAACTGGGAGTTAAAGGTAGCCATCGTCGGGTTCGGGTGGTTCGGAAAACAGCACTTCCATGCGTGGCAAGCGGTTCCGGGCGTTCGCATAGTCGGCCTGTGCGACAGTCGTCCGGGTGCGTTTGATGTGGATGCCAAGCCCGCGCAAGACGCGTTTCACGCTGATGTCAAGGATATAGAAGTGAGCGGATGGTACGGAATTCCACAATTCGCGAGCTTTAAAGAGATGTTGAGCAGAACGGACCCCGACATCGTGGACGTGGTAGTGCCCGAAAAGGATCATGCGAGCATCGCAATGGACGCGATTGCTAATGGCCACAGCGTTGTGATTGAGAAGCCGCTCACCACATCTCTGGCGGATGCCAAAGCCCTTGAACAGGCGGCCCGACAAGTCGGTGTCAGAGTCTTTCCTGCCCATCTTCTCCGCTTCGACGCACGCTATGTCGCTGCCTTCGGTACCCTTGTCGAGGCCGATCAGCGACCTTTGCACATGTCCTTGCAAAGGCATTTCCAGACATCGGCACTTGAGGTTTACGGTCGTGTCGATCCATTTTTCGGGGCCTGCGTGCATGATATCGACATGGCGATCTGGCTGCATGGCTGCATGCCGGACCGGATCTTGGGCTTTCGCAACTCGGAGCCGGATGGCATCCCGCACACAGTCGGTGGCGTGCTGGAGTGGTACGGCGGCTATACTGCAGTCGTGCAGAACTCTTGGACGTTGCCCAAGGGCACTCCAGCCGGATTCATATTCGAATCCACGGCGTTTCTGCCGGGCCGCATGGTACAGATCCGCAATCAGCCGATTGTCGAGAACATTGTCGACGATCACATCACTTGGCCGGAATTTTTTCTCTGGCCGCAAGTCAATGGCCAACTCGGAGGCGCTTTAGCGGCCGAGTTGACGCACTTCGCTTCGTGTGAACGCAGAGGCGTTGCCTCGCCGCGGGTGCCGCCTGATCAGGCAGTCAAGGGCATCGCAACCGCCGAAATGCTCGTCAAGTCGGCACATTCCGGCACTTGGATCAGTTTATCGCATGGAATGGCGGCATGACATGTATAAATGGAATGACTGACCACATGCGGACCGAGTGGGAGCGAGATGGCGTTTTCGTCGTCGAAAGTGTGGTACCTGCCGAGTGTCTTGCGCGCCTGCGTGACGAAATCTGGTCATTTTTGGAGATGTCCCCTGACGAAGCGGATAGCTGGTATGACAAGACCATTCGCGCACAGGTCGGAATCGACGACCGCGGGATGATTCCTGTTTACCATTCGCCCTGAATGTGGAGCATCCGCGAGAACCGCACACTGCACTCGATCTTTGCTGAGCTTCTTGGCACAGCGGATCTTGCTGTTAGTTTTGACCGGCTGAACATGAACCCGCCGGCGACCGAGGACTGGAAATATGATGGTTTCATCCATTGGGATATCGACGTAACCGAAAAACCGATTCCGTTCCAGATTCAGGGACTCGTCACGCTGACGGACAGCCCTGCGGGGACTGGCGGTTTCCAATGTGCCCGGGGCTTTCACCACCGACTGAGCGACTGGCTTTCTGGGCCAGGGCAGGGGTTTTCTGGCCGATTTCCTGACACAGCAAATATGACAATCGAAGCAGTCCCGCTGAATGCTGGCGATGTGCTGATTTGGCGCGGTGAGTTGCCGCACGGAAACACCCGGAATACCGGGTTGCTGCCACGGCTGGCGCAATACTTGACCTTCATTCCTAGTTGCTCGCTCAGCGCCGCGGATATTGAGTCCCGCCGCAAATCATTTCTGTACGGTGCATCGCCCTGTTCATCCACCATGGGCAAGGCCTTTCCGAAAACTGCGAAGCAAGTGGCACATGAAATCACGCTGTCTGATCACGGCAAGCGTCTTTTGGGGTTTTCACTAAAATGACTCGTGTCTACGACCTTACCATTGTGCTGCCACGCTACCATGAGCCGCTGCCGGTAATCGAGCAGACACTAGCAACTTGCCAACGGCCGGCAACGGAGGGGATCGACGTCGAGATCATTATTGTGAACGACGCCGGCGATCGCAACAGCTTGGCTAGACTAGAGGATGCGAAGCCGAATCTGAGGGTGCTACATAATCCGGTCAACCGTGGCAAGGGGTTCAGCGTCCGCCGGGGAGTCCTGTCCGCTCAGGGACGACACGTATTCTTTACCGATGTCGATCTGCCGGTCAGCGCTCGGGATATCCGCCGCGCGTTCACTGATATGCAATCCAGCCATATGCGGATGCTGATCGGTCGCCGAGTACGATCCGACGACTCCCCGCAATCCAACCTTAACCGCAAGATCACTAGCAAGCTGTTTATCTGGCTGTTTCGAACGATTTTGGGCACTCGGATCAGAGATCCGCAATGCCCTTTCAAAATATTCGAGACCGCAACCGCACGATTGCTGTTCGAGGAACTCCATATCAAACGCTATGCCTTCGATTCCGAGATCATTTACAAGGCTAGCCGCGCGGGCATCGACATCGCCGAGACTGATATAGAATGGCTCGACTTGCGCGAGATCTGGGGATTGGGCCGGACTTTGCAAATTTTCGGCAGAATGATTTGGGATCTGGTTTCGATACGCGTTGCCTGGGGGAGGCCAACATTCGTCACCCATGTATCTCGCGACTATCCGATGTCGGTGGCTAGCAAGACAGGAGTAGCGGATATCTGCCATCCATGACTCGGAAAAATAATCTTACGTCCGTCGCAAATGAAGAAATCGTCGATGCCTGCGCCGCGTTCGGCGCGGAACTGCACGACAGAATCCTACTTGCGATCCTCACCGGCAGTTTCTTGCGCAAATTGCACGACAGACCGAACCCAAACGTCAATATCTACTTCTTCGCGACTCAGGAACGCGCGTGCGAGGTGCGGCTGAAACTGGCGCGCTTTCTGGAGAGTCGAGCCCAGCATCTTGAAGAGCGCAAAATCGGATTGCGGATCGACTGTCACCCCTACATCGTCACACGAGACCGCGAGACGCCGGACAGAGTCGGCTGTATCACCCTGACGACTAAGGTTCTGGAATGCAGCAAAGACGCCGCGCGGTTCAATCTGCCACCAACCATCGGCCATTCTTGGGGTATCTCGTGTCGAGTGCTGCACGGCAACCCCGCCATCATCAATGAACTGGCACAGATCCCGGCAACGCCTGCCGAGTGGCTTTCTTCCAGTCACGAGGCGCTGGTACGCTACAAGGGTATCATAGATCATCTGCCGATGCTCGCCACCCCGGAAGCGCAACCAGTGTTCCTAGCAAAGGAAAGCATCTTCTACGCACGCGAGGCACTGCGAGATCTAGTCGCCATCGCGACGCCTTTCGAAGGGCTTGATTATGCCGAACATTTCGTTTGGCTCAATAGCAAGCGCGAGAAGGAGTTGTTCAAGACTCTGGGGTGGGGCGATGTCGTGCAAGTATCCGACGCAGTGGACGCCTGGCACAAAGCGCTTGTCGATGGGAGACGGCCCACTCCGCAAGAGGCGAGAGGCGCCTGGGAGTTAGCGAATGAAACCTGGCAAATTGCCTGGAAGAAATACTCTGCCCGCGCCAAGGCAACGCTAGGGGAAGATATGCCGTGGTTATTACGAGTCAACGCTTTCGTCTGATCCAGCGGGAGACATGCCGATGCATCTACATCAGGACTCGCCAGACGCATTGTCAATTCTGCGCGATCTGGTTGCAATTCCTAGCGAGAACCCAGGTGGAGTTGAAGTCGAAATCGCCGCGTATTGCCAGGCCCTTTTGACGCGCGACAGGATTGACGTCGAGATTCGTTCCGACAGGAAAGATCGACCTAATCTTCTCGCCCGCATCGAAGGAAGCACCCCAGGAAAAGTAATCTTCCAGGGGCATCTTGATACCAAACCCGCGATCCATGCCGGGACCGCCGAGGATGCATGGCTCACCGACCCTTTTGACCCTATCATCCGCGATGGGCGACTATACGGTCTTGGGGCCTGTGATACCAAGGGCGGCGTTGCTGCGCAGTTGGCTTCGGTCCTGCAGACGGCGCGGGAAGGTGGAAATGATCGCCCCACGCTGGAATGGCAGGGCGTGGCGGACGAGGAAAATGGCAGTCTCTATGGTGCCGCCTTCTTAGCGGAACAGGGGCTCCTGGACGCCGATCTCGCCATCGTGACAGAACCGACGGACGGGCAGCTCTCTTTCGAGCAGATGGGCAGCGTATGGTCACGTATCCGTATTTCCGGACGCCAAGCCCACGGTGGGGTGCCTTGGCTTGGGGCGGATGCTATCGCCGCCGGGCTTGACCTGATTGACAATATGACGCGGGCAGTTGCTGCGTGCCGCCGCGATCCCGATGCGCACCATCCGGCACTTGGCACACGTATGCTGCAGGGTGGCACCCATGCCGGTACCGTCTCCGGCACTCTTGAGATCGTCACGGATATCCGAGTGCTGCAGGAACCCGACCGTGCCGAGATTCTGTCGATCTGGGCGCACGAAGCTGCCCGGGTAGAAAACGAGTTCGGTGTAGCTATCCAGGTCGAACCCTATCTCGACGGCGGGTGCGAGCCGAACGTGATATTCGACAATGAGTTGCGGGAACGGTTGCTGCGGATTTGGCGTGATGCTTTGCCGAACCAAAGGGCCGACCCGCACCGGTTTATGGGAGGTTCGGATGCCCGTTTCTTTGACGCAGTCGGAACGCCTTGCATCCTTCTAGGGCCTGGTAGTTTGGCTCAGGCGCATGTCCCGAATGAATTCGTCCCGCTGGTGGAGTTGGATCGCTGTGCAGCTTACTTTTCGGCCTGTGCCAAGCGCTTCCGATGCCCACAACTCAGAAAGGCTGGTTGGCATACCTGATCTCAACTCCATACTCGTTTCAAACTTGGTGCAAATCGTCGGACCGGGCAATGTCCGGCAGGATTTGCCCGCGCTAATAACGCACAGCTACGACGCGTACTTCGTGCGAGGCCTTCCTGCTGTAGTGGTCGAGCCAGACACGGCAGAGAGAGTCTCCGAGGTCGTTAAGACCTTGGTTCAGACAGGCGCAGCGTTTGTGGTACGCGGCGCCGCGACTGGGTATGCTGGTGGCGTCATTCCTTGCAATGGCGAAGTTGTGGTCTCGACACGGCGGCTCAACGCGATCAGGGGGTTCGACCCCGCAGCCGGCTGGATAGAGGTCGAGGCAGGTGTGGTAACCCACCGCATCAAGGAGGTTGCCGCAGCGCATGAACTGCATTATCCGCCGGATCCCTCCAGCTACTCATCTAGCACCATCGGAGGGAATCTTGCTACCAACGCTGGCGGTCCGCATTGCCTAGGTTATGGTGTCACGTCAAACTACGTTATGGAACTGGAATGTGTTACCGCTGAAGGTAAGCTGGTGCGCTTGGGAAGCAGCGCTATCAATCTGGCCGGGTTACTAGTTGGGTCGGAAGGCACGCTCGCGGTGATTACTGCCGCCCGTCTGCGGCTGGTGGATCAACCACAATGCAAGCGCACAATAATAGCGTCATTTGACAAAAATGAATCCGCAATCGGGGCATTGGTCGCGCTGTTCGAGCAGGGTCGCAATCCGATCGCGCTGGACATGATCTCACGTGTGCACCACCCCGATGGTTACCGCTTCAGGTTCCGCAATGACGCCATGTTGTTCATTGAAACGGAGGGTAGCGCCGAAACAGTATCGCACGAAACCAATATGATGAAACGTGCGTTATTCGATCACGGTGCCCAAGCCGAGGTTTTCTCAAAGAACGACTATATGCGCCAGCGTTTTACCAGAACTCGGGAACGGTGGACAGGCGTGATGGCAGAGACTGGTCTGACCGGGTATTTTCTGTTTGATTCCGTGGTCCGCCGCCAGGATTTGGGCCGCGCCGCGTCTCGTCTCAAAACGCTCAGTGAGCGGTTTGGTTTTGTCCTCGCCAATACGTTCCACGCTGGAGACGGTAACATCCATCCGACGCCGTTCTTCGACCGCCATGACCCGGACCATTCTCAGCGATTAGATGCGTTCCGTAAGGCGGTTCAGCTTGAGGTCCGCGAAATGGGAGGGCTTCCATCCGGAGAGCATGGAATAGGCATTGAGAAATCCGACATACTGCCGTCGTTTCTGCCAACCGGTGTGTTCCCATGCATGACACGGATCAAATTGGGAATGGACCCGGATAATCGTCTGAACCCAGGCAAAGTACTAGATCCTTGTCAGCCTGAAAAACCAGTCGTAGCGCCGGGAGCCTTCGAAGCGGATCTACGCAGAAGCCAATGTGAAAAGGTTGTTATTATCGAATCGGTGATTGGTTATGTGATCGCACCGGGCAATGCGACTCTGGCCAAGATCGAGGATGCCTTGGCCGACGCGCTCTTCTGCGTTCCGTATATCGCGGCGTGCGGCCCAGCGGATGTGACACTCGATGAACTAGTTCGAGTCGGCACACCCTCGCTACTGGACTGGCGGCATGGTGACCCGTGTCACCTGGTTCTGGGTGCATTGCTGAAGCGAGCACCGGCGGAGTCAATTGTAATCGGCTCTCCGTTCCAAAAGGACGTGGCAGGCTATGGATTGCGACGTCTGCTCTTCGGTAGCGGTTCAGCCTTCGGCACACTCGATGCCGTGGCCTTCCGTCTTGTGCCTCGACCTTCGTTGCGCCAGATGTTGCTGGTCGAGAGGCGCAAGGGTGCACCTGGCCCGCGCAGCTTGCCAGCCGGGCTTCGAGCGGTGATGGCGGGATACTTAGCGCAGACGAACCGAAAGCCGCCATCCGAAATTCTGGTTCTAGAAGGCTTTGCTTCGGAACTCGACCTAGCGTTGAACGAGCTGCATGCAGAAGCGCCAAGCGCTCGGATTGCAGACCTGGTGCAGGCCGACCTCGCGCAGATCTTGCCGAAGCGCACAACGGAAAGATACACGCCGTCGGACGGAACCGTCAAAAGACTGCAACGCCTAGTTGTCCAAGCCATGGGAAACATCGATGCCCAAAGACCAAAGCCGCGAAGCTGAAGCCCGCGCCATCTTAGATCGACATCTTTCGGCCTGCAGCTGTTGCGGCCTTTGCACATCGGTGTGCCCGACCTTCCAGCTTACGCTGGACGAAAGTCAAAGCCCGCGTGGCCGCGTCCATCTCATGAACGCAGTCGTGCAAGACCTCCCGCTGGCTGCTAAGGTGCGCTGGGCAATCGATTCCTGCCTCCGCTGCAATAAGTGCTACGAAGCATGCCCCGTCCGGGTGGATGTTTCGAAATCCGTTGACAGCTATTTCGCCGTAGTCGATCCGATGCATACTGGGCCCGTAGTTGCGAGCCTTGCTCGGTTGCAAGCGCGGTTGCACTATTGGCTTCGTCGGCTTGGCGGGAGCCGCGTCGGATGAAAGTTCTTGCCACCTCGCTGCATGAGCGCCGACTTGGTCGGAGCCACCTTTTCGTGACGCCGATCTGTTTAGGCGGTATGAGTCTAGGCACACCCACGAAAGGCGAACACCCATGGATTTCCGAATCGGGAGCAGAGTGTCGCACTAGAGCCGGAAGAACTTTTCCGCCTGGATGCGCCGGCGGTAAACATCCTAGCCGGATGATCACCTACGCCTCAGCGTCGCTTGAGCGAGTCGGGTCACGCGCCAAATCCGCCAGTTCAGGGTTGCGGTCTGTCGATACTCAAGACGGAAGGGTTGCGCGCGCAAAGTCAATTGCTGCTAGACTGATTTCCTCTGCCGGAAGCGCGCTCGACAACCACGCCGCTGTCAGATGGCCGGCCTGTCTCATGCTGCCGGGAATGGTGCCATTGCGCTGGCTCTGCCGCATCAACGAGGATAGCGGTAGCTGATCCAGTACATTATCAGCAAAGCTGCCCTTCCCGAGAGCTTCGGCGTTCACAACGCACCCTGGGTCTGGCTCGACCCAATCCGGTCCATCATTGCGAAAAAGTTGACCCCAGTTCAGAGGGCGGTCGCTGACCACTGTGACCAGGTGATGGTCGCCAAAGCTCGACAGCACTGTGTAGTGTCCCAAGTCAATCAGCCTGGCAGACAACGGCTCTGCTGAAATGGGTCCGGCGGTTTGGATGTTCACGAAGCGGATGGTCTGTGGGATCTCCAAGCCAACCACTTCAAAGTGATAGCGTAAAAGTTTTTCGGGAATGTGGCCTGTCAAGTCATTGCCGTCCAACGTTGCCTTTAGCATACCATTCTCTTCCCAAACCCGCAGTGCGCATTGCGCCGGAGCCGAGGTGACGCCATAACGGCGCAGCAAGCGTTCGATCCGGACCTTGGCAGCGTTCTCTTCGGATCCAAATGGGGATAATTCGTTGTTGTCAGCATTGCGCAGATGCGCGCGCCGCAACAGACTGACGCAAGGTACGAAGTCGCGGAAATACTGCGAGTAACCGTAGATTCCGGCGAACGTGATACCGTAAATCTCGTTGCAGGCTACGTCGACACCCTCGCGCTCAAAAATACCGTCCAGAAGCACCTGATTAATTAATTCCTGTATCGCGTCCAGCACGGTCAGGAGCCCGGTCCGCCGATTGCAGGGTAAGGGTGTGTTGCCGGGGGCAACGCCGATTCCCTTCACGTCGACAAGTGCCTGACCACCATTCCCGCAGATGCCCAAGATCTCGCGGGCATCGACAACTCCCGCTCGCCCGTAACGCGGCGGTCGGAGACATGTCGCTTCAACGCAGCCCCGGTCGGGCGGTAAGTTCACGTCGGGTGCGTCGAAATTTGGCTCTGAAAGGATACTGCCCACCCGCGCAACAAATTCTCTACAATCCAACACGTCACCTAGAAACGAAAAGTCACGCCGGAGCGCGAATTCGTTTACGTACAGAACTGACTTTGGGGACAGTGTCTGCACGCGCACCATTCGAGACCCTTTGCCATAGTGGGTCTGGAAGTTTTCGAAACGAATAGATTGGGCAGTCATGGTGTCTTCCTGCACTGACCCACGCGTCCTGTTCCAACGTGAGGGGCAGTTGAATCAGTGTACCGAGGTGCAAGCTACGCCGTAAATGGTCCGTCCTTGCAAAATTCTAAATCGCGATTAGCAGAATTGCGGCCAACCTGGGCGTCGCCACACGGAACCGCGCAATCACCGCAGACGGACACTAGTCTCAGATGAACTCGCGTCCGTTCAGGAATGGTCGCAGGGCTATAGGAATCCGCACATGCCCGTCCGGCCACTGATGTACCTCTAAGAAACTAGCAAAGATGCGCGGGGTTGCGACAGCGGTGTTGTTGAGCGTATGCGCGAACTCGACAATGCCGGCCTCGCTGTTTCGGTAGCGAGTGTTCGTTCGGCGGCTCTGCCAATCGTGCAGGGTCGAGCAGCTATGCGTTTCGCGGTAAGTATCCAGCGAGGGCACCCAGGATTCGATGTCGTGCATCCGGAACTTACCCAACCCCATATCCCCGGTCGAACATTCCACGATTTGATAGGGCAGTTCCAGGTCCGCCAGGATCCTCTCGGCGATATGCAGTAATTTCTGGTGCCAGCGCCGAGATTCTGCAGGATCGTTCTTGCATATCACAAATTGCTCGATCTTAGTGAAATGGTGCACACGCAGCAGGCCGCGCACATCCCGCCCACCATTACCTGCTTCACGACGGTAGCAGTTCGAATACCCGGCATAGAGGATCGGCAGGTCTGCCTCTTCGAGGATCTCGCCCGCATGCATCGAATTCAGGACAACCTCGGAAGTACCGATCAGATAAAGGTCATCATCCGGCAGGCTGTACGCATCTTCCTTACCAACTGGGAAGTGCCCGGTGCCTTCGAATGCGGCCTCTCGGGCGAAGGGCGGCACCGTTATCAGCGTGAACCCCTCTTCTTCTAACAGAGCGACAGCGTAGTTGATCAGCGCCAACTCTAATCTCGCCAAATCACCCTTTAAAGCAAAAGTCCGCGCACCGGAAATCTCCGTTGGCTTCCGCAGATCGGCCCAGCCATTTTTATTAACTAGGTCGACATGGTCCAGCGGCTCAAATTCAAACCTCGGCAGCGCGCCAACCGTTTTGACCATCACATTGGCGGATTCATCGGGGCCGACCGGGGCACATTCGTCCGGCACGGCCGGAAGTAACAGTGCCAGTTGCCTCATCGCTGCCTGCGCGTGGCGGTTCTCGCGCTCCATCACAGAAAGTTCTGCATTGATGGATTTGGATTCCTGCGCAAAGACTTTCTTTTTCTCGGCATCGGCATTGGGAAACAGGCTGGATAGCTCGTTGCGCCGGGTGCGCAATTCCTGAATTCGGATCGCATGCGAGCGGATTTCAGTGTCAAGCTCAAGAAGCCTGGTCAAATCGACCTCTGCCCCTTTCACCTCGATGGCACGCCGCACTAAATCAATATTATCCCGAACAAATTTCATATCCAGCATAAGAACTTACTTCCCTACTAGCTTGTTAAATGCAAAATTGCTTGTTCAATCAACCAGATCAAATTGTAATTAGACATTAACGACTTTTCTTAAATTAGTTTTGAAGTAGGCACTAGACTGTATGGCTTGCTTTGATCATGATGAACGCGACGACAAGGGCGATGTCAAGCGACAAATGACATGAAGTTTATTTTGGTTTTCTCGCATCGTAGGGCGATGCGTTTGAAGTGATTGATTTTTTGGGCTGCCTGTTCGATGCGAGTGAATGTTTTATGATGCGTTTTGGGGGAAATTGGCCGGTTTGATTTTCTCGCTGGATTTATACGGCTTGACAGAAATAGCAAGCCAAGGGACTGACAGGAATTCTGTACTTGAGGCCGGCTTCGTCATTGGCTGACGAACCTTTTGCCGAAGACGACGGTTAACTGGGTTCTGGCATTGGCATGCGAGCATGGACCAAGCGCCGTGAATCAGTAACGTGAACTGTCCCAGTCCTCGGTCACCCTGGTACAGGCAAGGCGTTCCACAAATGCGCAGATGGTCTTGGCATCGAGCAACTTGCCCGAAGAAGCGCATGGAACTGAGCCGATCGTTGATCGGAATCTTGAATATCATGAGAGGGCAATAGACCAAGCGACTGCCTTTCACGCCATCGCAATAGACACGGCCCGTTCCGGGTCGCGATCACTCAGCCGCTTGAAACGATCATCCAAATCGAAAAAGCTAATCTGACGAGTCATGCGACGTTCCTTGTTTGGCGATCGCCCATAGGAATCTCAATCAAGCTGGTTTGGCGAGTTAAATCGAGGTGCCTACCTCTCAAATACGTCAGCGCAAATTATCCTTTTCAATCCTGAATCGAAATTGAACAATTCTTAATACAATTAAGTAAATTTTGACGAGTTTTTCTTGAAACAGCATCATCGTGCAGTTGTAATCTGAATTTATTAACGATGCGATATATTAGACGATACTGATGATTTTGAATTCCAGCGCGACAACGATAAAACGTGAAGGCTCACAAGCACGCCTTCGATTAGCACGTTATATTGCATTGCATTCCATACGAAAGAAGTTCCACCTATTTCACCTTACCCAAATGGATCAAATGGGGTGTGGGCCAACATGCTTAAGAATGGTTTCGGCTAGTTTCGGCCGACCTTTCAGCAATAGAATTGCAGTTGACTTGATTCCGACTTCCAGAATCGGAGTCAGTATTGCGGACATGATGACCGGCGCAAAAAGAGTCGGCATTGAACTGAGCCCCCAATGGATGCATCCATCCAATTTGGGTAATGCGGACTTCCCCGCAATTCTCTTGTGGCGTCAATCACATTATGTAGTTCTTTGGGGCATTAAAGGCGACAAGTTCATCGTGTCCGACCCAGCTTCCACTGGAAAGATCCGTATTTCCCGCAACGATGTAGAAAAATACTAGGTCGTGTCTGAAGAAGGAATGGGGATCATTCTGCCGTGCACCCCGGCGGCTGAAATTCCAACGGATCTGTTGCACAGACTTGACGAGGATAGCTCCGAGAAAACCCTTTTGGGATACTTGAAAGACCAGTCCTTTCGATTGATCGCGCTCGGGGTGCTATACTTCCTAATTGTGCTGGCAACCTTGTCCGTTCCCTTCCTAATCGTTTTGATTTACCGTTCCCTCTGGTCCAGCGACGCTAGCGTTTCTGTCACGACCATTGCCGCCGCACTTATTGCCCTACTTTTCGTGCGCTTCATTTTCGAGTTCCTACGATCCCGTTTACTTATTACCATTTCAGCGCGCACTTCCGAAGCGATGATTTTGGACTTCTTCAGCAAGATCTTCGGCTTTTCGATCCTACAGTTCTCCCAGCGCAAGTTTGGCGACTATATGATGAAGTTAACGGCTTACGAACGCATCCGCACGCAGATGAAAAACGCTTCGTTCTACGTGATTTTCGATGTGATTACACTGGTCTCGGCGGCAGGGTTGCTAGCTCTCGTAGAACCGAACGTGGCTGTCGTGTATGTGGCAACGCTGTTCGTGATCATCGCGATTGCCCTTGCAGGCCTGCCGCGGGCGCGCTTGCTACGATTTCAGGGTTATAATATTCAATCTGTCACGCATACGATGGAATCGGACATCTTACGCGGCATGCAAGACATCAAGGCTTCTCAGTGCGAAGGTCATTTTCGGCGAACTTGGAACCGGCAGACCCGTGAATCCCATGCCGTCGACGATGCGTTAATCGACCTGCGTGAGCTGCAGCGCAATGCCTCTGCCTTGGCCTTGAGTTTGTGCACCGTGGCCAGTATCGTGATCTTGGTACGCGCCGTCACCACCGAGATAATCGACTTTCCAGACCTCCTGTTCGTGATGATTGTGCTGGGTTTTGCGTCAGTGCCAACGATCCAGTTTGCGGAGTTTATCCGCAGCGTTGACGACTTGCTTTTCTACATCGCCCAGCTTCGTGACATTCACGATATGTTCGGCCAGCAGAAAAACCGGCAGTACCCAACATCGTCTGCGCATCCCTGCCCCTCAACAGCAAAGAGCCCGAAGGCCTACAACTCTGCTCGGTGTCTTTCAGGCATCCCTCCTCGCGTCAGGGCAATGTATTTACCGACCTGTCGCTGAACGTGCCAGTCGGCACAACCTTGGCGTTGGTCGGTGCCTCAGGCTCGGGCAAGTATACCCTCGCCAAGATCGCCGCCGGACTGTACGCGCCCGACAGCGGCAACGCTATTTGGCGGTGCAAAGCACCACCCCGGGCTCCACTGCGCATCGCTTCCGTCATGCAAGACAGCCAACTCTTCAACTTGCCTTTCGATCAGAACATCGCATTCGGTGACGAAGAGGTCTCCATCGACTATAACCGCGTCACCGAACTGGTCGAGATTTGCTCGCTCGACATCATGCTGCGCCGACTTCCGATGGGCTTTCAGACCGCGCTCGGATCCTCCGGGTTTCAAGTGTCCTGCGGCGAGGCGCAACGAATCCTCATTGCCCGCGCGCTGTATTCCAAGCTCGACCTGCTGATCCTCGACGAAGCGACCAACGCGTTAGATAAAGATACCGAAGCGCATATTTTGGCCACAATCCGGACGCTTCTACCAAGATTACGATCCTAATCGTGTCGCACAGCCCGGCAGTTGCAAGCGCCGCTGACGCGGTGGCCGTCCTATCCGAAGGACTGATAATAGCCTGTGCGCCACATGCCGCGTTGAAAGAGAACTGCAATGTGTATCGCAGTCTTCTAAGACAGGCGCGCGCAACACCCTGAAGTCGCGAACTTCAAAGGCACGCCCCCATTGCGCCAACTTTCTGTGTCCTGCGGGTAAATTGGAATATTCTAATGCTGGATTACAGTCTCTTGGAAGCATTGATCGCCGTGACGCGCGAGAGAAGTTTTGAGGGGGCTGGTCGCAGCCTGAGGCTGACGACATAGGCAATTTCGCAGCGGGTAAAGCGGTTGGAGGAACGTGTGGGCGCGATTGTTGTGAAGCGTACGTGTCCAATAACCCTGACCGAGATCGGTAAGCTTCTATGCCAGCACGGAGAACTTGTACAACTTTTGGAGTCTGACCTGTTTTCGCTTCGGGTTAATAGTTCGCTGCAACGACCGGATTTGACGCAAAGCAAGATTAAGATCGCCATCGACGACGCCAACTTGTTTAGCTGGTTCATCGAAGCGTTGGCTAAGGAGTATACGGACGGGCAGCAGACCTGTTTCGAAATCTTGCTTGATGAATCTGACCACATTACCGATGCATTGATGTCGGGAAATGTTCAGGTCGCATTATCCAGCGACCGCGACTACATCCAGGGATTTGAGACCATCCATCTTGGTGCCAACGTGTTTCGCGCTATCGCCACCCCTACGTTTTTCCGCCGCCACTTTCCCAACGGCGTCACGCCCGAAGCTTTGGCCCGAGCGCCTTCTGTCAGCCATTCTTCGAAGGACAGTCTACGTCGGGAATGGGTACTTCGAACTTTCGGCGCTAACATTGTCTGCTGCCATCATACGATTCCATCTTCCTATGGCTGCCTGATGGCCTGTCAGCGCGGGCTGACTTGGGGCATAGTGCCTTCATCCATGGTGGATGGCCTACCGAGTTCGGGAGAATTAATCGAATTAGTTGAGGGGGCAGAGCTCCAAACTCCACTATATTGGCATTATGGGTTGCTCATCAAAAATGCAATCAGTCATCTCACACACAATGTGAAAGTGTTGGCCAAACAGCACCTTGAGCAGCCTTCCGCCGCAACGAGCCCTTCAGATGAAGAGTTGTACAATACCACCCGATCACCCTGAAGCTGCGAATTTGGCCGTTAATGAAGGTTGTGGCCGTTGTTGCGAAAGAGCGCCACACCCGGCTCGTCGCACCCGTTGCCGGCACGGTGCAGCAACTTGCAGTACACACCGTCGGTGACGTGGTGCAGACCGGCGAGCGGCTGATGATTGTCGTACCCGACGGCACCACCCTTGAGGTCGAGGCCATGCTGCCCAACAAGGACAATGGCTTCGTCCACGCAGGCCAGAGCGCACGCATCAAGGTCGAAGCATTTCCCTTCACACGGTACGGTCTCATCGAGGGCACCGTACGCTCGGTCTCCAACGACGCGGTCGCGCTGGACGAGGGTCTTGTGTTCCCGGTGCGGATCGCCGTCAAGCGCGATACGATCATGGCCCACGGTCGGCACATGAAGCTGACCCCAGGCATGGCCGTCACCGCCGAGATCCGGACTGGCGACAGGCGCATAATCGACTACCTGCTCTCCCCGCTCGCACGCTATGCCGATGAAGCCATGAGGGAGCGATGATAAGCGGAGAAACTCAAAAGAAATTCACTGCCCTTGAGCAAAATTGCTGGAGGCCTGCAAAGTGTCGAGGTCATTCGTTCGACGTCTTGTCTGCGTCTCGCAATCGTCCTCAGAGTTCGACGCCATCGATATAGTCATGTCCGGTGCCGCATTCGCAACCAATCTAATTCGGATTGCCTTGCAGTACGAACTACAAATGCGACCAATTTCGGCTTGGCTATTTGCTCAAGCGGCCAGGCCCCTGGTTGCATCCGCCACCTCAAATTGAACCCCGGCCGCGTTTTCCCTTATCCATATGCATTGCCCATTTCGCCGACTGTTGTCGCGGAATTGGATTTCAACGTGACCACCGACCGTCATGTCGCCAACGGCCAGAATACACGCGCCGGTGTCGCTTAGATTGACGAGGCGGCTCGTGTGGGACTGACCGTCCACAGTGACTTCAATCTCTTCGTCACTGTAAATCCGCAGATGCTCCCTGCGTTCCTCAACGTCATTTGCAACGTCCTGGAGGAACTGTTCAGCGGCCTCAGAGAGTGACCTCGACACCTGTGCAAATTGCTTCGAAACACTATCGAGTCGTTCCGCTTCGTGGCTTACTTCCTGGATGACGGTCGACACGGCTTCGACATTCGCGGCTGATTGTGTACTGCCTTCCGATGCGAGCTCGATGCTCCTGGAGATCTCCTGCGTCGCCGCCTCCTGCTCTGCCACCGCTGCCGATACGGTTGCGGCCAGTTCCTCCACCTGCTCAATCGAGTTGGAAATTTCGCTGATCGACCGAACCGCATTCCCGGTCGAGCCCTGCACTTCGGAGACTTGCTGTGCAATCTCGTCGGTCGCCTTCGCCGTCTCCTCCGACAGTAGTTTGACTTCCTGGGCAACGACGGCAAAGCCTCTGCCGGCGTCACCTGCGCGGGCGGCCTCAATGGTTGCGTTCAGCGCAAGCAGATTGGTTTGCTCCGCTATATTGCGGATCATCTCGACGAAGCTGCCGATTCGCTCCACCGTTCCGGCAAGGTTCTGCACGTCCCGGTCGGTTGATTGCGCCGCGCCGGAAGCCTCCGCGGCAACCTTGTTCGTGCGGTCCGTCTGCGTCGAAATCTCTTGTATCGATGCCGACAGCTCTTCTGCCGCCGCAGCAACAGCCTGAACGTTCGATGATGCTTTCGCGGTCTGGTCGAGCGTCTCGGATGCTCTGCCGGATGCATTTTCCGAGACGCGGCACAGGGTGTCTGCGGTCTCGTTCATACGCGCACTCTCGGTGCCAACCGACTCCAGGATCTCGGAGATCTTGCCACGAAAGAGCTCGACAATCCCCTTTAGCTGAGTTTGCCTCTCGATTTCCTTCTGCCGTTCGATCCGCGAATGGACCTCAAGCCGGTGGCGCGCGACAGCCTCCTCCTTGAACGCAGTATAAGCTTTGGCCACAGCGCCAATCTCGTCATCGCTGTGCACCCTCACATCATGCGACAGGTCGCCTGCTGTGAGCGCGTTGAGGCCGGATACGATTTCCTTCAATGGACGCGATATCGTACGTCGGACCAACAATACGGCTAATCCGACACCAAGGATAAGCGCAACAATGGAAACCACGACGATCAGCTTTTGCGCTAAGATCTCATGACTTTCCGCAGCCTTCGCTGCTTTCCTGGTGAACCGGTCAAACTTGAGCAGTAGCGCCTGCACCGCACGGTCCAGATGCTCCTCCTCCTTCTCTATCCGCGGCACCAGGTCAAGCGCCGCGTCGAGCTTTTCCCCATCGACTAGGTGGAAAATTTCGATTGCATGACGATTGTAATCCTTATGTTCAGCTGCAATTGTCGTGAGCTGTTGCGACGCTTTGCGAAAGAGTGTCCTGGCCGGCTCAGCGGTCTCCGCGGCGATAGCCGATTGCAGGAGCGTCAGTGCCTCGGCAATCTCATCATCCACCTTGGCGTTCAGCTTTCTGAATGACTCGAGAGACTTTTTGTATTCGCCCCTGGCTTCAGGGCGGCGGTCCAGAACCTCCGCGGCCCGCAGCGCTCTTTCGAAATTGATCGCTTGTTCGAGTTGATGGTTGGTGATCATGGTCAAGGCGCTGGTTAAAGGTATGTCACGATTGACAATCGCTTCAATCTCCTGCCCGACCTTTGACATCTGCCAGAAACTGACGCCGGCAACAGCAACCAGCAAAACAAGACACAATCCTACATTGCACAATACCTTGCTTGTGACACTAATGGAGCCGTTTGGTCGAACGAAATGTCCAATCGTCGGCATATTTACCATCTCTACCTCCAATAATAATATTCAATAAGAATATTTAAGACGCTAAATATCAATTATTAATGAATCCTTTCAATTATGAAGGATCTATACACAAAATCTATAAATAGAAAAATCAAATCCACTGTTATTTTATATCGAAATAAAATTCAGCGTGGTATTGATGCAGTTTATGTGTGGGGCCGACAAAACGATATTGAAGAAGCCTGCCGGACAAGGCAACCCTGCCCCGGAACGCCTAGAACACCCTCTCTAAATCGCCGCCGGGGTGATTCGCTTGAGTGCGTCTTCGGGCTTATCGAATTCGGGATGTTCCGCACAGACCCTGCCGAGGCGCCGCCACTCTTCGACGTTGCGAAGCGCGGGCGTCCACCGTTTGATCCAGTCATGATGTTCACGGTCTTGATGTTGCAAACACAACACAGCCTGCCGGGTGCGCAAGCCGGATAGTAAAGTATGTACCGTCGTAAGCTCAGACGGCTCCTGGACCAGGACGGTTTTCCTGAGCCGCCGTTTAATGCCCCTTTAAAGGAGCTTTAAACGGCGACCATTGCGGCGCATCGGCGTGCTGCGCGTGTGGCCTGAACATTCCTGTCAGGCCTCGCCGTCGCACTACCCATGATTGAAGGTCATCACATTGATATGCGGTTGGACGCCGTTTCGATACCGTCCTTTAGAGTTTGTTAACCACGACCTGAAGATTGTGTTCGCAACCTGAATGTTGTGTTTGTGATTTTGCTTGCGGATCGCTGTGGTGGGTGTTCGTGATTCGCAAGCGAGTTTCACCAGACATGACCCCCACAGTATTTGCTCAGGCCATCGAGATGCGCGACGTCGCATCCTTGAGCCCCTATGCCAACAATGCCAGAACCCACAGCAGGAAGCAGATCGAGCAGATCGCCGCGAGTATCCGGCGGTTCGGCTTCACCAATCCCGTGCTCATCTCGGATCAGGGTGGGATCATCGCGGGCCACGGCCGTGTGGCGGTAGCAAAGACGCTCGGACTGGAACAGGTCCCCACCATCCGCCTGTCGCATCTCAGTGAGGCGGAACGCCGCGCCTATGTGCTTGCCGATAATAAACTCGCCCTGAATGCCGGATGGGATGCCGATCTTCTGGCGGTCGAGCTGCAGGGGCTGATCGATCTGGAGTTCGACGTGACCCTGACCGGGTTTTCGGTGGCGGAGGCCGATCTGGTGATCGATGGTGCTAAGGAACGGTCGAGCGATCCGGCCTCTGACCCGCCGGCCGACCGTATCCCTCCGGTATCGGAGCGCGCGGTATCGCGATCGGGCGACCTGTGGGAGCTTGGCGGGCACCGTCTGTTGTGTGGCGACGCCAGGCAGGAGGCTGACTACAAGGTTCTCCTTAACGGCGAAACCGTCGATCTGGTGTTCACGGACCCGCCCTATAACGTGCCCATTGACGGTCATGTGTGCGGACTGGGGGCGACGCGGCATGACGACTTCGCATTCGCCTCAGGCGAGATGACGCGCGATGAGTTCACCCGGTTCCTGTCGAGCACACTCACATACTGCAGCGTGTCGTGCCGCAACGGGGCCATCGCCTTCGTCTGCATGGACTGGCGTCATATGCGCGAACTCCTTGAAGCCGGGGCCGCCGCCTTCACCGAACTCAAGAACCTGTGCGTCTGGAACAAGACCAACGGCGGCATGGGATCGTTCTACCGCTCCAAACATGAGCTGATCTTCGTGTTCAAGGTCGGCGATGCGCCCCACACCAACACCTTCTCTCTGGGCGAGACCGGGCGGTATCGCACCAATGTCTGGGACTATGCCGGGATCAACAGTTTTGGCGAGGCGCGCATGGACGAGTTGGCCATGCACCCCACCGTCAAGCCTGTGGCCCTTGTGGCCGATGCCATCCGCGATTGCTCCAGACGCGGTGAGACCGTGCTGGATGTGTTCGGCGGATCCGGAACCACGCTGGTTGCGGCGGAGACCTGCGGGCGCTTCGCGCGGATCATGGAATACGATCCGCGATATTGCGACACGATCATCTCCCGCTGGCAGGTCTATACCGGCAAGCCGGCGTTTCTGACGCAAACGGGTGAAGCCTTCGAGGATATCGCCGCTCAGAGATGGCCCCGGCCGTCAGAACCGGATGCCTGCCCTCCGCTTGAGGGCGCCGGGCCATCCGGTCGGCCTGGCGGCTGAGCGGCAACGGTTCAGGCAGCAGGTCAGCCGAACTTCCGGGTATGGAACGGTCACCATGAGTAACGACGATGAGAAAGACGCCCCACGCAAAACGATCGACCCGCCGGTCACAAAGAGCGTCCGCAAGGCGCTCGCAGGCGGATACGAGGTTGGATATGGCAAGCCGCCAGTAGAGACACGGTTCAAGAAGGGCACGTCCGGCAATCCGGCCGGACGGCCCAGGCGCCGCAAACCTCAGCAGGAATTGGCGGAACTGTCCGCCGCACCCGTTCCGGCGAGCACTGTCATGCGTGAGGAGCTCCTGCGCGAAATTGTGGCCCAGGAGGCAGGCGGAACAAAGACGATGCCGCTCCTGCAAGCCGCTCTGCGCAATCTGGTGAAGCTTGCCTTCAATGGCAGCGTGAACGCCAACAAGGAAGTGGTCAGGCTCGCCGCCGAGGAAGCCCGCAAGCAGGAGGCGGAGATTGCCGAGGACCGTGCCTACTGGAGGGATTATGTCGACAGGTTCGACACCATGACCCGGTCCATGGAGGCGGTCGGCAATGAGGTCCCCGACTGGATGCCGCGCCCCGAAGACATCACGTTTCCTCCGGGCCAGATGACCGTGATCCGCGGGCCCGCTTCGCCTGAAGAGATGGTGCACTACATCTCGTTC
Source organism: Hyphomicrobiales bacterium (assembly GCA_965198845.1). GTDB lineage: Bacteria > Pseudomonadota > Alphaproteobacteria > Rhizobiales > JAJFHC01 > CBDAQD01. The sequence continues at coordinate 310,655 of CBDAQD010000002.1, read as the reverse complement.
GCAGAAATCTGGGAACAGTTCATCGCCAAGGGCCGCTACGACTGCGCCGTGTTCCCGCCCCGGCCACGCGGCACCGTCATACAGCCCCATGACCATCCATTCTGTATCTTCTTCCCCTATTTACTCGACAAGATTATGCCCAAGCGGATGCAGTTGACCCCAGAGGTCATCCAGGAGCGGTTTATGAGCGCCCTGTTCACCTCGCACCAGCGCCTTGAGGAAGAACTCATCCAGGCTTATGACGGCGTTGAAGGGGACGAATGTGACGACACTCTCCTGAGCAAGCAGGGCCCTGCGATCGGGCATGGCATCTACAATATGGCGGCCGAGCTCGGAGTGGACTTGATGCAACTGCAGGCAAAGCAGAAGAAACGGCCAAAACGATATCGCAAGACCGGCAAGTCGGCCTGACGGCCGGCTCATAAAGGTCAAGGGGAGCATCCGGAGACGACAACCGGATAGTGCTGATCGGCAGCACCCGATCCAGACGACGCTCGCGTTCCCGATGACGTTCAGGCCGGATCGAGCGCACCCTCCAGGTCCATGAACCGTAAAACACGAACGCGAACGCCGGGAGACCTTATGATGAGGCAAGACCGGACGGACGGGGAAGACTTCCTCACGGCTTCCCGCTGGGTCCAGATCATGTGCGACAGTACGTGTGAAGGTGTCCGGTTGCTCAACACCGGCGGTCACAGTCTGGCCGCACGGGTCGATCAGGCCGCCGCTCTCTCCGGAGTTGAGATCAAACGTGCCTATGTCGACGGCGGCTATGTCGACCAGGGAATCGAGTGTGAAGGTCTCGATATCACCATCAGTCACACCTGGGGCATAACTTCACCGACCGTACGGCGCGAGATACGACCAAGCAACGGCATCAAACCCGTGATCGGTCATAAGAAAGATGATGTGCTTCCGGAGCGCAACCAACTCGCAGGCGCGGCCGGCGATGCGGCCAACGTTGTCCTGTGTGCCGCCAGCCACAATGTGCATCTGCTTGACCGGTGGCTTTGGCTTACTTTGCTGCGGATCTGATTTTGGATGTTGGCTATGTTGTCAAAACAGGGTGCCGACCTCCTCGCTGAGTGGGCGATATCGACGATCGAATCAGCTCCAGCCGATCAAGTCGCATAAAAACACGGCCGACTCGCTTGTCGGAGGTGAAATTAGACAGCCAAGGGTTTTTTTGAGGGTAATACCAAATGGCACTGATGAAAGTTTGCTGGGCAGTACCGCGATTTCTTGCCGCAATAACGTCTCGAAAAAAACTCCAATGATCCGTGCCTTGAACATTATTCAGCCTCCTAACCCCAAAAAGACCCCTAAATCCACTAACCCTAAACATTTTTCCAGCCTTGAATTCGGGCGCCTGTTGATTGCCCGACACGATCCGCAGGCCAGCAGAATTGATTTCGCACCTTATCGGCCCCGGTTGTTTTCCTTGCGGCATCAGCAAACGATTGCTCAACACGGTCAGGTGGCGGAGGCGATGGGCAGGAGGGCAAGATGTTTTCCAGAGTACCTGAACGGGTCATGCTTTCGACCCGTGCGCTGCTGACATTCGCCTGGATCGTTCTCATCGCCTCTCTCATCTGGAACCCTCTTGCATCGCAATCGGGTGAAAATGCCGATCGTGCAAACCTCCTGAACGCGGCGGGCGAGACTGTGTTCGTTCAGGATTCGCCCGTGCCCGTGGGTGACTATCAGGCGCTGGGAGTCCCAATCTTCTGGGCTATGGTCGTGCCGATTCTGCCGCTCTTTCTCATGGTGTTCGGTCACGAGGCGTGGCGTCGCGTATGCCCAATTTCGTTCGTCTCCCAGATTCCCCGCATGACCGGGTGGCAGCGGGGGCGAAAGCATGTAAACCGGAAGACCGGGCGAATTGAAAAGCATCCCAACCTTCTGGACCGGAAGCACTGGCTTCAGGAATTTAACTGTCTTGTTCAACTCGGCTTTCTTTATACCGGGCTGGTCTTTCGCCTTCTGTTCGCCAACTCGGACCCGACGGCGCTGTTCATAATGCTGTCCGTCGTGATCCTCGGTGCATTGGGTGTCGGATACTGTTTCGGCGGCAAAACGTGGTGCAACTATTTCTGTCCAATAGCAACGATCCAGCGGATCTATTCAGGGCCTGGCGGTTTGCTCGAAAGCAAGGCCCGAATTCACAAGTCAGCCTTGAGCAAATCGATGTGCCGGGTCCCGTCAAAAGACGGTGATCGAACCAGCTGCATTGGGTGCACGACCAATTGTCCCGACATCGACCTGGAGAATGCCTACTGGAAGTCGATACTCAATCCGGCCAGGCAATTCACGTATTACTCGTTTTTCGGCTTGGTTCTGGGATTCTATTCCTATTTCTACGTCTATGCGGGCAACTGGGACTATTACTTTTCGGGCGCCTGGACCCGTGATCCGACGCTTTTCCGTCAGATCCTGACGCCCGGGCTCTTCCTTTTCGATGCTGACTTTCGACTACCAAAATGCGCTGCCGCGCCGCTCTTTCTGGCGGTATGCGGCTTGGCGTCATATCTGCTCTTCCTGGGCGTAGAACAGACATATCGTTGGGCGCGGACCAGACTTGAATGCCCGTTGGCTGATGATGTTCTCCGCCATCAAATGTTCACCATCGTCGCCTTTCTCTCGATCAATGCATTCTATGTTTTCGGCGGCCGGCCGACCATTTTGCTCTTTCCGGACTGGACAGTTCGCCTGGTCGATGCGGGGATACTGTTCCTGACATCAGCCTGGGTGTGGCAAACGTGGCGCCGCAGCGCGGCTCTTTATCGTCGGGAAAGCATGGTTGGCGGTCTTCGCGAACAACTCAGAACGTTGGAGGTCCCTGCTGATGCATTCCTTGCAAGCCGCAAGCTGGAGGACTTGTCGGCTGACGAGGTCTACTTGCTCGCCACAGCGCTTCCTGGCGTCCTGCAACAACAGAAGACGGCAATCTACGAGAGAATAATAAATGACAGGCTGGACAAAAGGATGCTGTTCAGAGATGAGAGCAAGGACGCGCTTTCCGATCTTCGGGATCTGCTCTCCGTATCAGATGAGCATCACCATCAGACCCTCAGCCAAGCCGAGGCGCGGACTCAGATGGCTGCGAACAATGCGCCGCCCTGCTCGAACTTAGACAGCATTCGACCGCAGGAAGACCAGGGTCAGTTGAAAAGCGGAGTCGAGGCCTGCCCGTCCGCACAGACACGTCTCAAACAGTCCAAGCTCAAACGCATGCTCGAGCGGCTTTTGGCTTTCTTGTTCGTTTCCGGCGTCACACGCGATCCGGTATCCACCAAGACCCATAACAAGGCGTATCAGAAAACCGCCGAAGCCGAAGGCTGTCTGGATGATGTGAAGCAATTGGCTGTCGTTCAGTTTCGGTTGAGCCAACGGGCTGGTTCAGAATTTGAACTGATGAATCGTGAAATCGCGGTTCGGCAGGACATGGTTCTCAGAGCTTTCGTGCAAGCACTCAATGAGGTCGAGAACGTAGACGCCGCACTTCGGCTGGCGCGAGCCGCCTTCGCCCTGGAAAGGGACGGGGATCGCGAACTTGAAGACCGCATTTCTGAAGTCCGACCTCACCTTCTCACCGCGCTGTCGTTTCCGTCGGTCCATGCCTCGCGCGATTTGCACCAAGATGTTTTCCGCGAAGCGCCGCCGTTGGGAGATGTCCTTGGCAATCTGACGGACGACGGCGATCCGGTCATGCAGTCGCTTGCCCTCGTTGGTATGTGCAGGATCGACTTCGAACTTGCGCGCGCGAAGGCAGGGCGAGTTCGCCTTTCCTCCGCGCAGTGTCACTGGCTACCGGCCTTAATCATCGACGTCCTGGAAAGAGATGACGCCGGTCCGGCCGATTTGAGTATCGTCCGTGAACTGATTGACCGGATGCGTATCTTCTCAATGAACAGCAGCTTTTCAAGTCTGACACTTGTTGAATTGTGTGAATTCGCGGTCGACGTCGGCAATGTTCACTTTCCGTTTGGGGAACGCTATGCGGAGTTGAGGCCGGCCCCGACACCGTATGTACCCAGTTTAAGAGTCCGTCAGTAATCCCTCCCGATCGAAACAACTCATTGAAAGATGCTTGCGAAAAGGCTGACCAGTAAATCTAGGATCATCATCGATTTTCCGTTCCTTCTTTTCGTCTATCTGGCTGATGCCGACGATAGCATCACGGTGGAGTCCGTAGAGTGTTTTGAGCGTTTGTTGCATAGGCGGCAATGGTGCCGTTCCAAGTTGCTAAAGAAGTCATTGCGATACACCCTGGAGCGCCGCGATCTCTTGTGGAACGGATACATCGAGTGCGAACTGACCCCTGATCTGAAGAGCCTGAAGGCCCAGATTCAGGCGATCTTGAATGCGCTGGATGGAAAACAGCGGGATCGGCTTGCAGATGATCTACTGTTCTTTCTGAGGGAGATGGCGCGCATATCGCGCGACGAGGACGATGCTTCTGAGCGAGGTTGGGTCAAGGAAAGTGATTTTCACGAACTGGCATTGCAAATTCTTTCGCCGGACAGCTCGCCTTCGTGTTTGCGGTCCGGACGACACGCCCATACGGCGACGCAACGCCCGGACGTCGACTTCCGGCGCATTGTCACGACTGGCGTGCGGGACAGCCGGCACACATCCGGACAGGATGGCTGTCTACACTGTGTGCAGGTGGTCGCCGAAACCCATGATGTAAAGACATTCTGCTTTCTGATGAATCCGGCCGCCCGCCTGAGCTATCTGCCAGGCCAGTTCATAACATTAAAACTTCCCATCGGCGGCAGGGTCGTCCACGGAAGTTATACGATATCCTCATCTCCGTCCCGGCCGATTGTCCTGTCCATCACGGTGAAGCGCGTCGAGGGTGGTCTCGTGTCGAACTGGCTTCATGAAAATTTGTCGGTCGGTGATGAGATCCATTTTTCGGGTCCTGCCGGCGAATTCAGCTGCGCGTCCGACATGAGCGAGAAGTTCCTCTTCATTTCGGCCGGTTGTGGAATCACGCCTGGGATGTCCATGTTGCGGTGGCTATACGACCGTGCTGACGATCGACCGGTCACCTTTATCCATTGCGCGAGAACCAACGCGGATCTCGTCTACTACGATGAGATCGTCGATATCTGCCGGGCCATGCCCAATTTCCGACACGCCTTTCTTTGCAGTCGGCCCGCGAAAGGCCATCCGAGGTCTTGCCGCACAGGGCACATCGATCTGTCCGCAATCCGGGAGATCTGCCCCGACTTCGGAGAAAGGGCAACCTATGTCTGCGGTCCGTCGGGTTTCATGGAGGCCACCCGTCAACTTCTCTACTCAGGCGGCCTTTCCCCCGCCCAATTCCATCAGGAAAGTTTCAGCGGACCAAGTCAGCGGAGTACTGTGTCAAGCCCGGCGCCGAATGGGCCGGTGAATGTGTCATTTCCCGATTTCGACCGTACTGAAGCGGGAACCGGCAGTGAAACTGTCCTCGAGATTGCCGATCGTGCCGGTATCGAAATTCCATCTGCGTGCCGATTGGGCCAATGCGGTACCTGCAGGATCATCTTGGTCGACGGTCAGGTGCATCAGGATTGCACCGACGGACTGACGGAGGAGGAACTGGCCGCGGGCCGAATACTCGGCTGCCAGGCAAGGCCTGTTTCGGACATCGAAGTCAGGCTCGACGAATGATAATACGGCAGAATAAGAGCCGCCTGAATTGCCAAGAATCACGACCTCACCGAATCTCGCTCCGTTGCGTAAACGTGATGATGCTGGGACTTCTGTTACAAGGATAAAGAACCCCGATTCTGGATGAGAGGTTATCAGGAGGGGCTTCGCGATCCTTTCGGGTCGTGATTCAAGATCGTATCAGAAACCACGAATCGAGCCTCTCTCATGAAAACGTCTAGCGGATCATGTGCAACGGGTGCGTGTAAGGGTGCCCGGAACCGCATGGGGGCGTTCATGCGCCGTCGACGCGCTGCCCGTGCCCGAGGTCCTCAGACGACAGACTTTCACGTTGCAGGATCAATTCGATGCGCTTTGGGACCTGATATTCGAACGCGAGATCGACGACTGGTCGCAGTTCGCACAAACCGGTCTGGAGATCGCCCGGAAGGTCAAGAAGGCTCTGCGCGACTGGACAGTGATCTATCACAATGAGGCCAACGCGCAAGCGCACAGGGGCCAGCCTTTACGCAGAAATGGGAATGAGTAGGAAGTCTCTCTTTGACCTGGCAATGTGGCCCGGCACTCGTGAAAGCGGGACATCCTACCAGCCCCAAGTCACCGACAAAAGGCGGAAAACACTGAGTCCCGGCAACGACACGTCGGCAAGCACAAATCTGATTCCAGACCAGCGGTGGACCGGGAATGACGGTCCGTTCAACTCGTTGCACGGCCGTTCAAATACATTGGCCTTCTTCCAAAACGCCCCAGAGCGACCGTTCGCTAAAGTACTTCGCGGAGCTCGGTTCCAGGCATTCGCTGCATTTGCTCGGTGCTGGGCCGATCCGATGTCCGCTCAACGGACCATTCGACCGGATGCAGGTAGATTTGCAAACGTCTTCTCCTGATGGCAAAGTGGACGTTTGGCGCGTTTGGCGAAGTTCCAATAAGTGCCAAATGTGGAAGCGGCCGATTTAGTAAAATGCGTCGGCTGTCCGGAACACAGCCAGGGCTTATCGCGTCAATTCGGGGGTAAACTCGTTGTATTAAGTCTGCTCAAATTCAGCGGCTCCTAACCGGCAGATCAACCGCGATAACCAGCCTTCCGCCGTCCAAGGAAGCGTCAACATTTCCTTGGTTGGCAATGCAGAGCTGCTTGACAATGGATAGGCCGAGCCCGCTTGGATGCTCATGATGCGCCCGAGTGCGGCTTTCAGTGCCGCGGTAAAATCGATCGAACAGGAATGGTAAGGCGCCTTCATTGATGCTTGGCGCTTCGTTGCTAAAGGCCAGTTGAAGAAGGTTTGATTGTTTTACCTTCGACGCTTTTATCTCACAGGGCCTATCAGCGGAGGCATATCTCAGCATATTGGACAGCAGATTATCGACAATCTGTTTCAGCGCATTGTCAGAGACAGCGATTTGCTGGTCCTTGAGGCTTTCGGAAACCACAAGATCAAGCTGCAGATCACGATCTCGCAGTCGCGCCTCCCAGCTTTCTTTTACGCCCGTCAGGACGTCTTCAACAGTGGCATTTGACGGCTGTTGCGCACCAGCGTCTGTCGCTGCGTCAAGCTGCATGGCTTCGATGGTATGCGTCAATGTTGAGAGGTGGTTCAACTCGCCTGCCATGAGCTTGAAATAGTTCTCATCGGCCTTAAACACCCCATCCTCAAGGCCTTCTGTATAGCCACGAATGCTTGTAATTGGCGTGCGAAGCTCGTGACTCAAATCGGCCATGTATTGGGCACGACGGCGTTCCTCGGTTTCAAGAGCGGCGGCCAGTGCGTTGAAGGTTTCCGCCAGGCGGCCGACCTCACCTTTGCCAATTGTTGAGCGCGCGGCATAATCCCCATGCCGCAGCCGCTCTGTCGCCCGCGCTAATGACCGCAAGGGGCGAACTATGAGAAAGGCCAAACCAGAAGACGCCATGATGGCGGCGACCAACCCCACTATGACGCTGGTCCAGAGCTGCCGTTCCACATCTTCAACATACATTGCATGCAGCTGGCCCGACTCAATGTTGAAGGTCGACATTAACCGTTCTGAATAGACGCTGCTCTGCTGCATGAAGACCAAATACCAGGCAGCGGCCAGTGCCATGATAATCGCCACATTCGCGGCAACGATCTGAAGGGTGAGCCAAGGCCAGCTATGGAGACGTTTTAGTGCGGTCATCTGTTTTGAGCTTGTCTGTTTGCGGAGAAAACCTGTAACCGAACCCTCGGACCGTTTGGATCATTTCGCCTGCTTCATCGCCCAGCTTGGTGCGAAGGTAATGAACATGCACGTCGATCGCCTTGGGGCTAACCGCGTTTTCATTTCCGTAAATGTTGGCGATCAAAGATCTGCGCTCAAACACCCGGTTTGGGCGACCTAACAGCTGGCGCAAGATGCGATATTCATGTGGGGTCAGCTCCACGGATACCCCGTTGACCCGGCAATTGGGTTGGGCATCATCGAGTTGAATGGGACCAAATTCCAGTTTGAGATCTTGATCCGACTGCCGGGTCGGGTGTCTTCGCAAAATGGCTTCGATACGGACCAAGAGCTCTCGTGGCGAAAAGGGTTTCACCATGTAGTCGTCTGCGCCCACGCCGAATCCCCGAAGAATGTCGGCTTCATTCCCAAGCGCTGTCAAAAACAAGATGGGCGTTGTGCTGCCTTCTTTGCGTATTGCGGAGGCAATCTCTATTCCCGACTGATGTGGCAGCATCACATCCAAGATGCAAATGTCGAAATTGTCTTTGAGGGCATGTTCCAGGCCCAGATCACCGTCCATGGCGGTGACAACCTGGTGGCCAGCACTTTCCAAATAGGCGCTGAGGAGGTTGAGGATGTTTTCGTCATCCTCAACCACCAGTATCGTTGTAGACGGGTTGATTTCTCTTCGCCCCAAAAGCACTCATTTCCCAAAGGGAGGAGCTAGACACCAGTTGAATAGAACAAGTCTTTCCAGATGTGTCCAGTGCCAGCTGAGTTTGGAACCTTTGCAACCGCACGCGCCGCCCCACACAAAATCGAGGCGGCGCATAGGGTTAGAGCAACTACTGCTTTAGCAGATCTTCTCGGGAGGTCGCGAAGATCCGTTTCCAGTTGCCTTCGCCCTTCCGGATGACGGCCTCGGTGTTTTTCAGGAACAGGTCATTGTGTGCTTTTGGGCTGCTGTTGAGATAAAGCTGGCCGTCAACGATGGCCCAAAGCTCAGGCTTGGTCGGCACTTTTTTGCCCTTACTCGCGCCCGCAGAGCACCATCCGCCGTAGGCCGGGGCGTATTTTGCTGGGTTGGCTTTAAACAACGCCTGGTTTTCTGCTGTTGCGAAATGCCACGTTGCGCCCTGATATTCCGCCGAGAAGTCGGCTGAGCCTTTGGTCGGCTTGCCAGCAGTGTGGTAGGCAACAACGTCGTATCCCCCCACAACTGCTGCGTCATTGATGTAATGCTCATCAACGGCCAGCGCACTTGTGGCTGGCAGGGCAAAGAGCGTAGCAACCGACAGTGCAGCAATCTTGGCAAACTTGTTCATCGATATAGGTCCTTTGAATGGCTGAGATTTATCCGACTTCGGCCGACAGTGGGATGCGGCACCAGCCGGTTGCCAATCAATTACAGGACGGAAATTTTGGCGCGGTTTGCTTTAAGTTAAGTTTTGGTTAGCTGCCGGTGCCAATCAGGATCTGATGCACTGGATGACCGGTTGGAGTGGCAGCTACTGCTTCCCTCACAATGGCAGCTTCCACCCTAATTCCTCATCTGTGCTGTCCGCCCTGCAGGACTGCCAGAATGATCACTTCCATTAGCTCTAGACTGGATTCCGAACTGACATCTTCGAAATAGATTGTTCCTGGCCAAGGGGGCTTGCGATTGTCATAGCCGTTTTCTCGGATCGTTTGGGCTACGGATTTCACAGCTTCAATATCGGCTGTGATCATCTGGAGCAGGGCATCTTTGGCACTTGCCAAATCAGACACGCTGTTGCGGTCGATTTGCGAAGACCCAACGCCCGTGAAAAGCGGTATGTTCCACTCGATCGCCTTGTCGCGATAATAGGAAACCGGCACCCGGTCATCATGTAGACGCTGGACATAGTCGCGACAGACAGAATTCTTGGCTCTGGTCAGTTGATCTAGTGTTATCGGCGCATCAACCGTGATCGGCACCGCACCTTTGCGGGCATTGCGTCGGTTCTTTGATTTGGCCTGAGTCACATAATCTCCGCGGTAATTCGCATCATAGACCCGATGGCCCCAGGATTCGCCTTCAGCCAGATACCGGATTGCGGCAATGGAAACGTCCCGGCAGTTCCTGGGCCCTACAAAGAAAGGCGACCCGGACGCATCTGACAACTCGACCCAGCCATTGGGAAACCTAGCGATGAAGTCGTTGATCCAGGGACGATGAACCGTGTCGGACAAATGTTTGAGCAAACTCATAACAAATTCCGGCTCATGGACCAGCGCAGCAAGCAAGGGCTCCTGGCCAAATGTATCCGCTGCAAGGCTATAGGGCGCGCTCAGATGAAGCACGGGCTCTAGCTCGGTCAAGTCCACGTAGGTCTGTATCATGTCCTTAATGAGTGCCGGAATGCCGGTGGTAAAATCTGGCGTGAAAATCTGTTGCCAGTTGTCCCGGGTCAGCAGCATCCTGTCCGGGTCAGAGCCGGGTGGAAACTTGTCGGGGTACATGGTGTTCTGGCCCATTGCCTCAGCCGTGAATGCATAAACAGGCCAACTCAGGTAGAGTTTGTTCATACCAAGAAGTCGCCGCGTCATTAGTGTGGTGCGGACGTATCGGGCAGGGTTACCTTTGTAGAACTCGGCAGAATCATAGCCGAACAGATCGTGCATGATCGTAAGCGTCAACAGATTGATTGATCCGCCAATATGGATGGCATCTTCGGGGCCGGGCCAGGCGAAGTTGCTGTCGTATTTTCCTCTGGCGGTTTCAGCAATAAATTGAGTCAATTCCTCCCGCCGGCTGGAATCGCCGCTTTGCCAGGACTTGAGAAGTTCGATGCCTTTGGGGAATCGCAGCAATTCATGGTCGCAGAACATGTTCGCAGCGTGTCGGCTAAAGTTCATGTCAGACTTGCCCTTCAATAGCACAATTGGATAATACAGCGAGAGAAATTCTTATAAACTCTGAAAAATTATATACAGAGAATAGGTAAATTATATGAGATATCAAAAAAGCATTTACCCGGTTCTGAATGCGATATATGTCTTTGAAATAGCGGCACGCGAACTGAATTTTACAATCGCCGCACGCAAAATCGGCATGGCGCAGCCCTCGGTCAGTCGCTTTATCTCCAACCTCGAAGACTATCTTGGAATACGTTTATTCCATCGCGATCATAATCGAGTCTTCCTTACTGATGCCGGCACCTCGCTACTTGCTGCAACCGAGCTTGGCCTCGGGCATATTCGGACTACGATTGAAGAATTTGGACAGCAGAAAAATGAGAAACGCTTAGTAATCGCTAGCACTCATGGATTCGCCCATATGTGGATTATCCCCCGGCTTCGTCATCTTAAAACACTGTTGCCTGAATGGGATGTGCTGCTCAGCACTTCGGAACAGCCGCACGGGGGTGATTTTGACACGGCCGATATAGTGATCCGTTTTGGCGCGGGCGATTGGCCGGACATGAGAAAGATGCCGCTCTTCAGAGAAGAGGTGTTCCCTGTATGCGCCCCGCAATTGCTTGAAGCGTTTGATTTGCAATGCGAACAGATTGATCCTAGAGGTCTTTCAGGTCTGCCGCTGCTTGTACAGGACAATGGCGAACACGGGTGGTTAAGTTGGACCGACTGGTTCGACAAGTTCAGCTTGGCGCACCCGGACTTGCCAGATCCACACCCGGTGCCCAGTTATCATTTTGTCCTACAGGCCGCGACGGAAGGTGAAGGAATTGCCTTAGCCTGGCAACACCTAGCTGAGCCTTATCTATCAAACGGATGGCTTGTTGAAATACCCAACATGCGCGTGACAACAAAAAACGGCTATTATGCAACGTATTCTTCAGCTCATTCTCAAGCCGATAAAATCGAGCAATGGTTGTTACAAATTTTGTAACTTTGAAAAATGGATTCTAATATTCGTTGCAACCATTGCCAATCGCGCAGCATCTGATGAAACAGGCTATTTTCGGAATTTTTCTGCAGCGCAAAAAGGTATGAAATTGATCGACGCATTCGGCCGATTGTGTTAAAAAAATTCAGGAAGCAATACTTGGCACCTCATTTTGAGTAACATTGATTCAACTTGATTGACAATACGCAGTGGCAGAAGCTGGCAGGGCGAGTGGCGCCGCCGCCCACCATGCCGTAAGCCTTCGAGACACTACTATCGGATACTCATCGAGCGGCCCGAACCAGACCTTGACGATCAACGTCGGCCCGGCAGCGCTGCGTCCCGAAACCGGACGCTCGCCTGCAGATATGGCGGGCTAGAAGCTAAAACGGAGTTTCGATCTCAACATCGCTTTCTACGAGGTTCTGGATCGGCGTAGGAAGATCTATGGACTCTTGCTCCGTCTTTAAGGTTACAACTAGTGCATAACGCGTCTTCTGGGCGCGAACTTCTTTGCCAGATCGGTTGTTCCACCAGCCACCGACGGGATGCACGCAGATCATGTTGCGAGTGAGAAGACGCGCGGCAGGACCAGTCCAGATATCACTATGCAGGGAACCGGCTGAAATGCTCTTGGGTCCGAACTGCCAATGATCCGGATCGTTAGCCCCAAAGATCCTTTCTTTCACTTCCTTGCCTTCGGCATTCAAGCGACGCTCGCGCTCTTTGTCGTTCACGCGTTTGGCAAATTCGAGCGTGGACTCGCTCGGACGGCGTCGGTCAAACCGCAGACCAAAAGATTGATACCTATAAGGGTCGATCGTGGCCGAAAATCCCGGATTGGGTTCGATGAAGTATGACAGGGTGATCTTCATCTGCACCGTTTGATCGCCGATGGCCTCTACAGCTGCGGTTGGCCAAGGTAGACCGTAAAAGTGGCAATCCTTGAAGGCTTTCTCTTCGGCTGCATATGGTTGAATCTCAGACTGGGCAATGAGTGCAAGATGGTTGGAGGCCGATGCGGTCGCACGCTCGTAGGTCGGCACGCCGTATCCGTAACGACGAAGAAGGCCTGCACGATCCGTCATTCCCCCGGCAATAGTGAATTCATTTATCATCGGAGCGGTCCACTCTGCGCTGTGCACCATAAGAGCACGGACTGTCTCTGGCCAATAGCTGGGATGGTCCGCCATAAGCCGGGCAGATAGACGGGCGGCAGCTGCTACCGCGGCGCTGGTCGCACGAAACGGTACCAAAGGCTGACGATCAACTTCCGATCCAGTTGACAAAAGACCGAGGAAATCTGTGTCCAGCATATCCGTTCCCGCCGGGCTGATCGCACGGTTACCCGCTTCCATGACGATGTCAGGTTTGTAGGCAGACTTTCCGACCCAGGATGTTGACGTTCGTGTATGCGGGCTAAGGTCACCTGCCGCTGATGCGAGCCGGTAACCAACAAGTGGCGGCTCGTCGATCAAGGTCTTGTCCGTGCAGCCTCCAACTGTGACCGCATTCCATGCTTGGACTGGATCTTCAATTGGATAGGCATCAGGGCTTTGGACGCGGGTTGCGTCAATGTGGTTTGGCGCATTACCGGTTGCGACGAGGACCAAGCGGCGCGTCGGGGCGGTGTCGCCGGACATCGTCCCTGACGCCGCCTGATCGATAGCGGCGCTCCAGGCCGTTGGTCTATAACCGCTGACTTCATCGTTGCTGATTGCCATGCAAAACACGCGCTGACGCTCGGCCCGCGCAATCTCGGGCAGAGAGATGGCCGCTTGAGTGACTGGACCGTAGAAGCTTTCTTCCGTTTCCGACGCACGAGGAGGCGGCAACATTTTCACAGACTCTAGGCGGTGCGTGAGTTCCAATTCTCCATCGCCGCTCAGGACGTTGGTGAGGTCACCATAAAGCGCAACGCCCGCCATGGCAGTCCCATGACCGTGGGCATCGTCTGCAACGCCCCAGTTCCTATCGACGGCATCCATCTCATCTTCCAAGAGCGCTGGTTCGATCAGGTGGTGCGCGCGGTTGACGCCTGTATCGAGAAGGTAAACCGAGGGAGATTGCAGACTTGGCGATTTCACTCGCTCGGCCAAGCTATCGACCCATCCCAACTGCTCTTCCGGATCAGCTTCCAGAAACATCGTAGGAGTGTCACGGGATCGGCGAATTTCGGTAATTGTGAAGCGTGCAAACAACAGCGCTTCGATCTGTTCTTGCGTGGCCAAGGCCGGGATGACGATGCTCTCATGAAAGTACAGACGTCTCGCACGCTCCCCGAGTCGCACCTCGATCCGGTCAGCTAGAGCCTCGAGTTGAGCTTCCGCCGATCTGACACACCAGATTTCCCACCAAACGGTCTCCTGCCGATCGTCGGGCAGATACCTAGGATCATCGGTGTAGTAAGTATGGAACTTTGCGGTGCGGATTATCTCGATGGGATCTGCGAAATTCTGCTGGGGCGCTCGCCCTTTCTCGGTCAACGGCCCGTGCGCGTAGTCCTCGAGCATAGACAGGATATAGTCGCGCGCCTTGTCTGGGACGAATAGGCCAACTGTCCTGTTGTCATTTGGCTCCAGCTTGGTCGCGGTTGGCACGACGCCCTTGCTTTTCCGTTCGACAGCCTCGATAGGGGTGCCGCGTCTGAGCTCGACCTCAAGAAAACTCCCGGATGTACCCCCGATATCTTCAAACTCTTCCAGTGGCCGGGGACGGAGTTCCTCAAAGTCATTGAATGCTGCCTGAAGCTCTTCTCGGAGCCGGACCCCATGTTCTTCACGAGTTCTCGGCACCCCCTCCCCACTTAGATTAATGCTTGGGGCAACGAAATCGCGGCGGGTTCGATATTTGTCAAAGTGAAGGTGGGGCTTGTTAAATCGTGTAGCCATCTCACTCAAATACTAGGGCGGTGTTGCCGGAATGCCTCGCGCATTAAATTCCTCTCATTCAAACGGTGGGTCAAATCTTCCGTCGTCACGCGATCCCGCTCATCAAGGATTGCGGCCTTAACGGCATCCTCGACAGCCCGGACAATTTCCGATTGGCTTAGGTTTTCAGCTGCCTCGCACACCTTCTTCCACGCAATGTTGGGGTATTTCATCGGACGGATATTGGACTTGATGAGTACCTTGACTTGATCCGGAGTAGGCGGGTTGGACTCGAGCACAAGGTCGAACCGGCGAAGCAAGGCACTATCCAGGAGCGCAGGGTGGTTGGTAGCTCCGATAACAAGACTGTCGGTAGAATTTTCCTCTTCCATCAGTTGCAGGAAGGTGTTTAGAACCCGGCGCATCTCAGCCACGTCGTTGGTGGCGGCACGGTCGCCACCCACAGCGTCAAATTCATCAAACAGATAGACGCCTCGCCGACGACCTACTTCATCAAACACAAGACGAACCTTCGCGGCCGTTTCACCCATGAAGCGCGTGATGAGGCTTTCTAACCGGATGACATATAGGGGAAGGCCCAGCTGGCGGGCCAACGCTTCGGCTGTCATCGTCTTGCCCGAGCCCGGCGGTCCAACAAAGAGAACACGCTTATTTGGTGTTTTCCCATGCTCACGCAGCCAATCGCGCTTCAACTGTTCCCGGATGAGTTCCGGAAGGCGCTTTCGAATACTGTTACTGAGCACAACATTGCCGAGCTTGAAACGTGGCTTTCTCAGTTCCAGCAGATCGGCGAGGTCGCCCCTAGGTGTCCCGAAGGGAATGGCAACGCCTTGGGATTGACCCGTTACTCCACGTGCCTCTTGGACTGCTTCACGGATCTCGGTTGCAGTTGTTTTTCTACCTTGGCGTGCTTCTGACGCAGCAATCTGTAAGGCAATTGAATAAAACAACTCGTCATCGCCGGACGCGCGGCTCTTCAGCATGGCCAATATTTGCTTAGAATTGGACACGCACTGCTCCCCGAATAATGCCCCTTGTTGAATACAAGCACATCTGCAGAGCAGAAGACAGGCTTACAATCTGCCTAGGAAAAAATGCTCAAGAGGTTGCTAGACAGACTGTTCACAATGCCACGATCTGCAGTCTGTTTCTATTTTGTTCTGACTGTAAAATCAACGTGCGGCGCCATTCTGTGACACCCTGGGAGCCGAGCTCGTTTTCTCATCGGAATGTCGGCTTTTGGTGGACAACCAATCCATGTTGCTCCAGCAGTAAAGGTCCGCTTTCCCCAAACTCGGTCATCGAATGCAGGCGTGCCCGCATACTCATGACTGGGGTGTGCATGTATGAGGATCACGAGGGGATGGATGCGGTTCCGGCTGATCTCTGGTGTAAGGCGGATCGTAGGGCTCGGTCGAGAAGACCCCATGTCGATGACCACAAGGTCTTCAAGGCATCGAAGACGGCACGGCTGATAGCACTGGACTTCCTGCGCAAAGGGAGCGTTGCTGTGCGCCGGAAGGGTGGATCTGCTCCGCCCGCAGCACCCCGACCGGGCCTCCCGGCGGGGCTTGCGGTGGTGGGAGGCGCTGCAAGCCCGCGAGCGCCATACATGCATGGGAGATTGTCATGCCTGAACTCACCGATACCCATCTCGTCATCCTGTCGGCCGCCGCGGCGCGTCCGGGCGGGAACGTTCTGCCGGTGCCCGCATCGCTCAAGGTCAAGGGCGCGGCCCTCACCAGAACACTCCAGGGCTTGCGCAAGCGCGGTCTGCTGGATGAGCGGCCGGCGGCGCGCAATTCGGTGTCGTGGCGCGAGGACGAAGGGGGCCGGCGCATGATGCTGGTCATCTCGGAGCCGGGCCTGCAGGCGATCGATGGAGGTTCGGCAAAAGTGCGGACAAAACGATCAGTGCCAGACAAAGCGGATGCACGGAAGCCGCGCAAGCGGTCCGGACGACCGGCCGCACCCGTTGCGATAAAGCCGAACTCCGCGGTTCGGGCCATACGGCCCGGCACCAAACTGGCCCTGCTGATCGGTCTCGTGGCGCGCAAGGGTGGCGCTTCCCTTGATGAGATCAGGGAAGCCACCAATTGGCAGCCCCACTCGATCCGCGGTGCCGTCAGCGGCACCCTCAGGAAGAAGCTGGACCTTGCGGTTGTCTCGGAGTGGATCGAGGGGCGCGGGCGCGTCTACCGCATCCAGGAGAAGGGATGATGGCGGAAGCGACGCCGGTCTGCCTGCCAGGCAGCATCGATGAACTCGAAGCACTGGATATCCCGACACTGCGGCGGATCTGGATCGAGGTGCCGGGAAACGCCCGGCTCAGGCGGACGGGCAGGGATCTGATGGTGCGCGCCATCGCCTATCACATGCAGGAGCAGCGCCACGGGGGCCTGTCCCCCGCGACGCGGCGAAGGCTGGCCGGACGTGACGGAGCGGCCAAACGGCCACCTGCCACCACACTCAAGCCCGGCACCAGGCTGCTGCGCCAGTGGCACGGCGTGATCCACGAGGTGATCGTTCTTGAAGCAGGTGTGCGCTATCGCGGCAAGACCTGGCGCTCGCTCTCGGCGGTGGCCCGCGAGATCACGGGCACGCGCTGGTCCGGTCCCCGGTTCTTCGAGCTGCAACCTTCGGGACTGAGTCCCTCCCGGACGAGTCCGTCGGGGACGGAAAGGTCAGCGTCACGATGACCGGCAGAACGGGAGTGCGCCACTGCGCCGTCTACACGCGCAAGTCGTCCGAGGAGGGTCTGGAGCAGGCGTTCAACTCTCTCGACGCCCAGCGCGAGGCCTGTGAGGCCTATATCAGGAGCCAGGTTGCCGAGGGCTGGAAGCCGGTGCGCACCCGTTACGACGATGGCGGACACTCGGGCGGCTCGATGGAGCGCCCCGCACTGCGCCAACTGCTCGCCGACATCGCCGCCCGCAGGATCAACATCGTCGTTGTCTACAAGGTCGACCGTCTCACGCGCTCATTGTCCGACTTCGCCCGGATCGTCGATATCCTTGACGATCACGACGTGTCCTTCGTCTCCGTCACCCAGCAGTTCAACACCACGACATCGATGGGCCGGCTGACGCTCAACATGCTGTTGAGCTTTGCCCAGTTCGAGCGCGAGGTCACGGCCGAGCGCATTCGCGACAAGATCGCCGCTTCAAAGCAGAAGGGCATGTGGATGGGCGGTCATGTGCCGCTGGGCTTTGAGCCGGACGGCCGGACACTGCGCATCGTCGAGGCCGAGGCCGAAACCGTAAGGACGCTGTTCCGGCTCTATATCGAGCACGGCACCGTGCGGCTTGTGAAGCAGGCCGCCGACCGTCTGGGATTGACCACGAAGGTGCGCACGGGCGCGAACGGGCGCAAGACCGGCGGGCTTTCCTTCAGCCGCGGTCATATCTACAGGCTTCTCGGCAATCCGCTCTACATCGGACGCATCGCCCACAAGGGCGAGACCTACGACGGCCTGCATGGCGCGATCGTCAGCGAGGAGACCTGGACGGCGGTCCAGACCGGGCTCGCGGGCAATGCCCGCGCAAGGCTTGAGGGTGTGCGTGCGAGCGCGCCCGGTCCATTGATGGGCAAGCTGTTCGACGAGCGGGACATGCCCCTGACGCCGAGCCACGCGGTCAAGTCCGGGCGGCGTTACCGGTATTACGTCTCCCGGGACCTGCTCCACGGATCAGACCGGCACGCATGCGATGCAAAGACGAAAGGATGGCGCCTGCCCGCAAGGGAGATCGAACGCATCGTGAGCGAAGCCACCAGGGCTCTGCTTTCCGATCACGCAGCCCTTGCCCATGCTGCACGCGACACCGGGCTTGAGGCAGACAGCGTTCCTGACCTGCTCCATGCGGCCACACGGTACCGGGGTGATATCCTGCACCTCGTCGAACGCGTCGACCTCGGGGCCGACGGGATCATCATCGCCCTGGACCTTGCCGGTCTCTGCCGTGAACATCTCGGCACCGAACATGGAGTGACCATGCCCGGGTTAACCGTCGAACACCGTGTTGCCATGCAGACCCGGCGGCGCGGTGTTGAGATGCGGCTCGTTCTGGAGGATCAGGCCAGCCCCGCCCGGATACACAATCGCGATCAGCCCCTGATCAGGGCGGTGGTCCGTGCCCACAAGTGGATCGATGATCTGGCAAGCGGACGAGTGCGCTCGGTCGGCGAGATTGCCGCGACCGAGAAGACAAGCCAGCGCTATGTGAGCCGCCTCATGCCGCTCGCATTCCTCGCCCCCGACATCACCGAGGCGATCCTCGCCGGCACGCAGCCGGCCCATCTGAGCGTGGAAAAGCTGACCAGGCACATGACGCTGCCGCACGACTGGGCCAAGCAGAAAGAAGCTCTGGGATTCCACTGAGGCTTCCGCTGAAAACGCCCTCATCTAACCGCACCGCCTGACCCGGCAACAGAGAAAAACCCCTGATTCGCCGCACACAAACCGGAGCAGGGCGTGTCTCCGGTCCGGTTCACACAGACAGCCCCACGAAAAGACCGCAGAACTGCGGGAAACGTACCGAGGGTTCTCATCACACGGAGAAACCCAGCAAAAACAAGGACTTGGTGGCGGAGAGGAAGGGATTCGAACCCTCGAGACGGTTACCCGCCTACACGCGTTCCAGGCGTGCGCCTTCGACCACTCGGCCACCTCTCCGTTTCGCGAAGCGCACTATACCTATGCGCGTCCAACGTGCAAGCGGCGATAATGATCTGAACAGCTCGAACCCGCATGCCTGCCGTGTGGCATTACCATAGCGTAACAAGCCTTGTTCAGGGCGTATCGCGACCTTACTTTACAGTTCATCGAAGCAGCATCCTGTGGCCGGGGCTTTTGCGGGGTTCTTGTTGTCAGGTAACGAATTGCGCAACGTGCGATTCCCGCCAAAGGAAATGGAACGAAATTCATGATTATCCTTCGTCTCGTCGCGACGGCGGCGCTCGTCATGGCGTTGATTGCAGGCGTCTACGACGTCGTTCTCAGTTCCCGAGCCGAAAAGGCGGTGATCACGCCGCTCGGCAAGGCCTGGTTCGAATTTGACTCCGGGAGCCTCAATCTTGTCCAGGCCCTGGTCGAGCGCTATCTGAGTCCTGGAGTGTGGGATCCGTGGATCTCGACCGTGCTGCAATGGCCGGCATGGGCGGTGTTCGCCGGTCTCGCGATATTTCTGACCCTGATTACCAAGATGGTGCGCGCCTGACCGGCCCGGCCATTCGAGGGAGGAGAGCAAACCATGTGGTTCCTGAAACAGAAGCCGCTCGACATACCGTCATCGGATGAGGCCCTGCCGGGCCGGGCCGAAGCTATCGATACCGCTCTCCACCATTTCGTAAATGGCAATGCACTGAAAGGCCCCTACCCGGAAGGACTGGAATCGGCAATGTTCGGTCTCGGGTGCTTCTGGGGTGCGGAGCGCAAGTTCTGGATGATGGACGGCGTTCATGTGACCGCTGTCGGCTATGCGGCCGGCTACACCCCCAACCCCACCTACCAGGAAGTGTGTTCAGGGCAGACCGGGCACAACGAGGTCGTTTACGTTGTCTTCGATCCGGCCGGGGTGTCGTACGACATGCTGCTCAAGATGTTCTGGGAGTCGCACGATCCGACACAGGGCATGCGTCAAGGCAATGATGTCGGCACTCAGTATCGGTCAGGAATCTACGTCTACAGCGACGCGCAGCGCGACGCCGCAATTGCCTCAAAGCATGCGTTTGAGCGCGAATTGCAGGCCCGCGGGTTCGGCCCGATCACGACGGAAATCCTGTCGGCGCCGGAATTCTATTTCGCCGAGGACTATCACCAGCAATACCTCGCCAAGAATCCGTCCGGCTATTGCGGTCTTGGCGGAACCGGCGTGTCCTGTCCGGTCGGCACCGGTGTCGCTGCTGAGTAACGTTATCCGGATCGCTCCTATGCAAGGTCCAGAGCGTAGGGTTTCAACTCCTCGAGACTGACGAGTTCGAGCACCGCCTCGTGTGTCGCCATCAGAACGACACGCGGCGCGGCGCCGGCATCATAGGCTTCCTTCCAGCGGGCGGCGCACAGGCACCACCGGTCGCCGGATTCGAGTCCCGGAAAGCCGAATTCGGGCCGCGGTGTCGACAGATCGTTTCCACGTGCCTTGGAGAACTCCAGGAATTCAGCGGTCATTTCCGCGCAAACCACGTGAAGCCCCAGATCCTCCTCTCCGGTTTCGCAGCACCCGGTACGATAGAACCCTGTGGTCGGCGACAGGGAACAGGGGATCAGCGGCTCGCCAAACACGTTGCGCTGATCGGGCGCCGGTCCGAAATCCGCTTCACTCATGTTCCGCCTCCTCCTCTTACCGGCTCACTGCTCCCAGGGAAGTCCGCCCGCGAAATGCTTGTAGGGCATGGCCGCGCGCCAGCCCGCGTCGACCGGCAGCATGACACCGGTAATGGCCGCCGCCTGTTCCGAACAGAGAAACGCCGCAACATCGGCTATATGCTCCGGCAGAACGAACATATCGAGGGCGCCGGAATCGCGAATGAGTCCCGGGTCACGTTCACCCGCATCAATCCTCGCCTTGATTGCCGGCGTGAGAACATATGTGGGTGCGATCCCGTTCACGCGCACGCCGTGACGCCCCAGTTCAACAGCAAGCAATTCGGTCAGGCGCAAAATGGCTGTCTTGCTCGGACAGTAGGCCGGCAGGGGCAGAGCCGCGAATGAGTTCACCGAGCCGACCGTCACGATCGATCCGGCACCGGCGCTTCGCATCAACCGGCCAAAAGCGCGGCACGCGTTGACCGTGCCGTGATAGTTGACCCGCCAGAGCCGGTCGTGCGCCTCCAGGTCTGCATCCAGCACCGTCGCGCTGTGCTCCAGAATGCCGGCCGATGTGATAAGCATCTCCGGCGCACCGGTTTCCGACTCTATCCTGGCTGCGCAATCCTCAAGAGCGGTGGCATCGGCAACGTCGACGGCAATGCCGCGGGCCTCGCCCCCACCGGCCTCGATATCCTCGGCGACGTCGCGAGCGCGATCCTCATTGACGTCGAGCACCCACAGAAACACGCCATCTCCTGCGAGGCGTCGTGCGCAGGCCTCGCCGATCCCGCTCGCCCCTCCGGTCACCACTGCCGATTTCGTCGTCATGGACACCCCTGAAACCTGTATTTCCCGTGACATCAACAATAGCGTCAACGTGCACCCGCCGCCATGCCGCTGGGGCAGCAGCGACATAAGGCGCGTTAATTGGTGAAAGAAAATGGACTAGTTTCGGAGCCATGAAAGACTCAGGAAAGCGTCCCGGCGAAATCGCGCTCGATTTCGACCCGGCGGAGACAGCCGAAGACGGCCGTGTGGTTTTCATCGGCCGTATTGAAAGTGCCTGGAAGACCAGAGACGAGTGCCCGAAGAACATCGCCCGCGCACGGGAGCGCGGCGTCCCCGCCACGGTCGCGATCGACGAGGCATGGCGTCAGGGCCTGAGGGGAATCGAGCCTGGCGACCGGATCGTCGTCATGTACTGGATGCACGAGGCGCCGCGAAACCTGATCATCCAGGCGCCGCGGCACCGCCCGGACCCTGTGGGTGTCTTTGCCCTGCGCTCACCGGCACGACCAAACCCGATCGCACTGGCATCCGTGAACGTTCTCGATATCGATCACGTCTCGGGGCGGATCACCATCGACGCCATCGACTGCCTTGACGGAACGCCGGTCATCGACATCAAACCGTGGATTGCCAGCATCGACGGTCAAACCGAACAGGGCGCTGCGGCGGCGCGATAGAGCCGCCTTGGCCGTATCATCCGGCCGGCAACGGATGAACGCGGCCAACGGGCGAAAACCTCCATAGCTCGAAGCGCCCGTCATTGTTATCGATCACCAGCCAGTAGCGGCCCGCACGAATGCGCTCGAAACCCAGGACCGATGATGTAGGCGGTCCGAAGTCGAGGAGCAGATCGATCACGGCCTGCCATCTGGTCGCCGATGTCCGGTCTCGGGAGACCAGCCGGAATTTGAGCAAATCCGCGCCCCTGAGCGGCAGAAGTGAGGGCAGCCTGTCGGTTTCTTTGGAAATCGCCATCCGAACGAGCCACTCGATCTCCGCAGCAGTCGGTTCTGACACCTGATCAGACGCCGGCGCTTTCGAGGGCAAAACGGCAAAGAGCAGGAATGACAGACAGAGAACGGCCTGCAAATTCAGCCGGGTCGCCAAAATGCCGGCAACGCAGGCAGGGTTTCCGTTCCTTTGTGGCGAGGCTAATAGTCTCGACGCAATCATACCAACCTCCCTGTCCCTCACGGAAAAACCGGAGTTCACGGAGATAGGACGTCGTCGTCCGGCGATTCCTTGGGCTCAGTGTCGAGCGATCAGTTGTCGTCCATCTTGAGCGCAGCGATGAAGGCTTCCTGGGGGATTTCCACCCGGCCGAACTGGCGCATCTTCTTCTTGCCCGCCTTCTGCTTCTCAAGAAGCTTGCGCTTGCGGGTCACGTCGCCGCCGTAACATTTGGCCGTGACGTCCTTGCGCATCGCCGACAGAGTTTCCCGCGCAATGATACGCCCGCCGATCGCGGCCTGGATCGGAATCTTGAACAGATGCCGCGGAATGAGCTCCTTGAGCTTCTCGCACATCGCCCGGCCCCGGAACTCGGCACGCGCGCGATGCACGATCACGGACAGGGCGTCGACCGGCTCTTCGTTGACGAGGATCGACATTCGAACAAGATCGCCCTCTTCGTAGCCGCTGATCTGGTAGTCGAAACTGGCATAGCCCCGGGAGATCGACTTCAGACGGTCGTAGAAATCGAAAACGACTTCGTTGAGCGGCAGGTCGTAGACGACCATCGCCCGCGATCCGGCATAGGTGAGTTCCACCTGCCGGCCGCGCCGGTCCTCGCAAAGCTTGAGCACCGCGCCAAGATAGTCATCCGGAACCAGGATCGTCGCACGGATCCAGGGCTCCTCGATGTGATCGATCTTCACCGGATCGGGCAGATCCGCCGGGTTATGCAGATCGACCATCGATCCGTCCGTCATGTAGACATTGTAGATGACGCTCGGTGCGGTGGTGATGAGGTCAATATCGAACTCGCGCTCGATACGCTCGCGGATGATCTCGAGATGCAGGAGCCCGAGGAAGCCGCAGCGGAAACCGAAGCCGAGTGCCGCGCTGGTCTCCATCTCAAACTCAAAGCTCGCGTCGTTGAGCCTGAGCTTGGCCATGGCCTCGCGCAATCCCTCGAATTGCGCCGAATCGACCGGGAAAAAACCGCAGAAAACAACGGGTTGCGCCGGCTGGAACCCCGGAAGCGGCTCCGCCGCGCCATTCTTCTCTTCCGTCACCGTGTCGCCGACGCGGGTGTCGGCCACCTGCTTGATGGCGGCGGTGAAGAAACCGATTTCGCCCGGCCCGAGTTGATCAACCATCGTCTGCTTCGGCTTGAAGATACCGACGCGATCAATCGGATAGGCCGCACCCGTCGACATCATCTTGATGCGCTGGCCTTTGCGCAGGCTGCCATCGATGATCCTGACCAGCACCACAACGCCGAGATAGGCGTCATACCAGGAGTCGACCAGCAGCGCCTTGAGCGGCGCATCGCTGTTCCCCTCCGGCGGCGGCAGACGGTCGACGATCGCCTGAAGGACATCCGGAATGCCGACGCCGGTTTTCGCTGATATCTCAAGAGCGTCAGTGGCATCGAGACCGATGACGTCCTCGATCTGCTGGCGAACGCGATCCGGTTCGGCGGCAGGCAGGTCAACCTTGTTCAGGACGGGCACGATCTCATGGTCGTTCTCGATCGCCTGATAGACGTTCGCGAGAGTCTGGGCCTCGACGCCCTGACTGGCGTCGACCACCAGCAACGACCCCTCGCAAGCCGCGAGGGACCTGTTGACCTCGTAGGCGAAGTCAACGTGGCCGGGCGTGTCGATGAGGTTGAGAATATAGGTTTCGCCGTCACCGGCCTTATATTCGAGACGCACCGTCTGCGCCTTGATGGTGATACCGCGCTCGCGCTCGAGTTCCATGTTGTCGAGCACCTGCTCCTTCATCTCCCGGTCGCTCAGGCCGCCGCACTGCTGAATCAGGCGGTCGGCAAGGGTCGACTTGCCGTGATCGATATGGGCAACGATGGAGAAGTTGCGGATGCGGTCAAAAGTGCTCATGCGCGGCTATGTATCACCGCCCACCGCCTGCGCCAAGCGGACATATGCGCCGGGGGACTTATCTTTCCGGATGAACCAGAAATATTGGATTCCCGGGCTCTTGGGCAGGCTTCGGGCTTCAGATTTCACGAATGTCGAACATTCCTGCTCCAGAAGCGTTCGCATCTGGAGCAGGATTCTTGTCCGGCGCTCAGCCGCGCAGCGTGCCGCCGGTCGCCTTCTCGACCTGGGCGACGACTTTTTTCGCGACGGCGTCGATTTCCTCGTCCGTCAGCGTCTTCTTCGTCGGCTGGAGCGTGACTTCGATGGCGAGTGATTTCTTGCCATCGCCCAGCGCGCCGCCGGCGAAGACGTCGAACAGGGTCACTTCGGACACGAGCGCCTTGTCGGCACCGCGCGCAGCACGGATGACCGCGTCGGCCGCCGTTGTCTCATCAACCACGAACGCAAAATCGCGACGGACGGGCTGCAGGTCGGACGCTTCGAGCGGCGGGCGCGACTTCCCGCCCTTGGCCCTCGGCGAAGGCAAGGCGTCGAGGAATACCTCGAAGGCAATCACGGCGCCCGACAGATCGAACGCATCGCGAATGCGCGGGTGAACCTCGCCGAAGACGGCAAGCACGTTCTTCGGCCCGAGCTTCAAGACGCCGGATCGCCCGGGGTGGAACCAGCCCGGTGCTTCGGCAGCCACCTGAAGGCTTTCGACAGGCGCACCGAGCTCCCCCAGAACGGCCATTGCATCCGCCTTGGCATCGAATACATCAACACTGTCCGCCGGGGCGGACCAGTGCCGGCCGCCGCCGGTGAGCACCGCCGTGCCGGTGCGCACGCCGGAAGCCGCGTCATACTGGTCATCAGGCGCCGCGCCACGATATGCCTGGCCGACTTCGAACAGGGCTATGTCGGGGAAGCCGCGGTCGGCGTTCCGTTGTGCCGCTGCCATCAAGCCCGGCAGCAGGCTCGGACGCATCGAACTCATTTCGCTCGAGATCGGGTTGGCCAGTTCGAGTTCGTCCTGTCCGCCGCCGAACATTTCGGCGTGACGGCGTGCAACGAATGACCAGGTCACCGCCTCAACCATTCCGCGTCCGGCAAGCGCGCGCTTGGCCCGGCGGTTGCGCTGCTGCCCGACGGTCAGAACAGGCTTCACCACTTCGCCACCGCGATCCATCGGAACAGGCGGGAACTCGTCGATGCCGTGGATGCGCACCACCTCTTCGACCAGATCTGCCTTGCCGTGGACGTCAGGACGCCATGTCGGTGCGGTCACCCGGAGCGCTCCGCCATTGCTCGCCACGGCAAATCCCAGAGACGAGAGAATCGCGGAGACCCGATCCGCCGGCAAGGCGACACCGGTGCGCTTCTCGACCTCTGCAGGGTCGAAATCGACAACCAGCTCCGGTTGCGGAACCGTGCCGGCCACAATGGTCTCGCTCGGCTCGCCACCACAGAGGTTCTGAACCATTCTGGTGGCCAGTTCGGCGCCGGGGACCATGAAGGCCGGATCGACGCCACGCTCGAACCGGTACCGGGCATCGGACTCGATGCCGAGCTTGCGGCCGGTCGCGGCAGTGCGAACCGGATCGAACAAAGCCGATTCGATGAAGACATTCACTGTGCCTTCCGTGCAGCCGGACTCTTCGCCGCCCATGATGCCGCCGAGTCCCAGAACGCCGCTGTCGTCGGCAATAACGCACATGGTCTCGTCGACCTCGTACTCCTTGCCGTCCAGTGCCAGGAAATTCTCGCCCTTGCGGCCCATGCGCGCGCGGATGTTGCCGGTCAGCTTGTCGGCGTCGTAGACGTGCAGTGGCCTGCCACGGTCATAGGACACGTAGTTCGTGATATCGACGAGGATGTTGATGGGGCGCAGTCCGATGGCACGCAGCCGTTGCTGCAGCCAGTCCGGGCTCGGACCGTTCTTCACGCCGCGAACATAGCGGCCCGTGAAGGCCGGACAGGCATCTGCATAGTCGGCATCGAACTCAAGCTCGACATCAATGCTGCTGGTGAAGGCTCCGGCGATTGCATCGACCGAACCATCCATGAGCGCACCCATGCCGGCCGCAGCCAGATCGCGCGCGACACCGTAAACGCCCAGGCAGTCCGGGCGGTTGGGCGTGATCGCAATGTGGATCATCGGATCATCAAGGCCCATGACGCCGGCGAACGGCGCGCCCACGGGCGCATCTTCCGGCAGGTCGATGATGCCGTCATGCTCGTCCGACATGCCCATTTCCCGTTCGGAGCAGAGCATGCCGTTGGACTCCACGCCGCGGATATTCGTCGGCTTCAGGTGCAGGCCGGTTCCGGGGATCGTCGTGCCGGACGGCGCAAACACGCCCTTCATGCCGGTGCGCGCGTTGGGCGCACCGCACACGACCTGAACGGTCTCGGAGCCGGTGTCGACCATGCACACGCGCAACTTGTCGGCGTTCGGATGCTGTTCAGCCGAAACGACATAGGCCACCGTGAAGGCAGCCAGTTCCTTGGCGGCATCGGCGACTTCCTCGACCTCGAGGCCGATCATGGTCAGCTTGTCGGCGATCTCGTCGACGCTTGCTTCCGTTTCGAGATGATCCTTCAGCCAGGACAGGGTGAACTTCATCGGCTCAGCCCTCCATGCAGAGACGGCACATCGAAAGCCCGAAAACCGTAGTGCCGCAGCCACCGGAGATCAGCGTCGAAGAACGCACGCAGATCGGGGATGCCGTATTTCAGCATGGCGATCCGGTCGATGCCCATGCCGAACGCGAAGCCCTGATAAACGTCCGGATCGAGATCGACATTCTTCAGCACCTGGGGGTGAACCATTCCGCACCCCAGAATCTCGAGCCAGTCATCACCCTCGCCGATGCGAATCTCGTTGCCGAGACGCGCACAGCCGATATCCACCTCCAGCGACGGCTCGGTGAAGGGGAAGTAGCTCGGACGGAACCGCATCTTGACGGCGTCAACCTCGAAGAACGACTTGCAGAACTCTTCCAGGCACCACTTGAGATGGCCGAGATGCGTGTGCTTGTCGATCACGAGGCCCTCGACCTGATGGAACATCGGCGTGTGGGTCTGGTCGGAGTCACACCGATAGGTACGGCCCGGAACAATAACCCTGTGGGGCGGAGGACCAGACATCATGGTGCGGATCTGGACCGGGCTCGTATGCGTGCGCAGCAGCATCCGCGAGCCGTCCTCCTGCTCGTCGAAATAGAACGTGTCGTGCATCTGGCGCGCCGGATGTTCCGGCGGAATGTTGAGCGCGCCGAAATTGTGGAAATCGTCCTCGATGTCCGGACCGTCGGCAATCGCGAAGCCCATGTCGGCGAAGATGGCGGAAAGCTCTTCGACCACCTGGCTGACCGGGTGAATGCGCCCCGTGTCCTGAGGACTCTGCCGAACCGGCAACGTGACGTCGGCCCGTTCGGTCTCGAGGCGCGCTTCAAGGGCGACCTCGTAGAGCGCGGTCTTGCGGGCCGATATGGCGTCACCGACCCGGTCTTTGAGACCATTCAAGGCCGGCCCCATGACCTTGCGCTCATCCGGGCTCATGGAGCCGAGACCGCGCATCAGATCGCTGATGCGGCCCTTCTTTCCGAGCGCCGAGACACGGATCGCCTCCAGCGCCTGCTCGTCCGCTGCACCGGTGATGTCGGCGAGCAGTTCCTGTTCAAGTTGTTCGAGGTTGGACATTACCTTCCCTCACATGCGGTTCCGCCCCGTCTCGCCCGAAATCATGTCGGGGCTCCGGTCCGGAAACCGCTGGCGAAGGACGGGGCATGTCATGGCATACACCGTTTGGTGCGTGCCTGTCGTCGGGTAGGGGCAGCGGGCCTGACTGCCGGCGCCTACTGCAGCGCGCCTTGCGCCTGCTCGACCAGCGCCTTGAACGCCTCCGGCTCGTGGATCGCCAGATCGGAAAGAACCTTGCGATCGACTTCGATACCGGCCTTGCTCAGCCCGTTGATAAATCGACCATAGGTCATGCCGTGCTCACGGGTCGCGGCATTGATCCGCTGGATCCACAGCGAACGGAAATTGCGCTTCTTGTTTCGACGATCGCGATAAGCGTACTGCCCGGCCTTTTCGACGGCCTGGTTGGCGACGCGGAACGTGTTCTTGCGCCGGCCGTAATAGCCTTTCGCATTCTTGATGACTTTGCGGTGACGAGCGTGGGTCGTCACGCCTCTCTTTACTCGCGCCATAGCGGTGCTCCTTCAGAAATCCAGATTGATCCGGGACAGTGCCGGATCAGCGATCACGCATAGGGGATAAATTTCTTGACGATCTTCGCGTCCTGATCGGACAGGATTGTCGTCCCGCGCTTGTTGCGGATCTGTTTGTTGGTCCGTTTGATCATGCCGTGGCGTTTGCCGGCCTGATTGGCCCGGACCTTGCCGGATGCCGTAAGGCTGAAGCGCTTTTTGGCGCCGCTCTTGCTTTTCAACTTGGGCATTTTGCTTCTCTTTCGAATGTTGTGGTACGCCCGCTGAATAAGGCGCATCCATAAACGCATTGAGAGCCGCCACGGCATGCCCTTGGCGCCGGGCGGCTCGAACGTGGGGGGTTATACGGGCGTCGCGTCGCGAACGCAAGTGCTGAAGCTGCTACCTCATCGAGGTGCCAGGACCATGGTGATCTGCCGGCCCTCAAGCTTGGGTTCCGCTTCAACCTTGGCGATTTCCTCGGTCTCGGCCTTGACCTTCTGCAGAAGCTGCAAACCGAGTTCCTGGTGCGCCATCTCGCGGCCGCGGAAGCGCAGCGTCACCTTGACCTTGTCACCATCCTCGAAGAAACGAAGGATGTTGCGCATCTTCACGTCATAGTCATGCGTGTCGATGTTCGGTCGCATCTTGATCTCTTTGACGTCGACCGTCTTCTGCTTCTTCCTGGCTTCGCTGGCCTTCTTCTGGGCCTGATACTTGTATTTCCCGAAATCGAGAATCTTGCAGACGGGCGGTTTCGAGTTGGGAGCGACCTCCACAAGGTCAAGCCCCACTTCCTCCGCCATGGCAATCGCTTCTTCGACTCCCATGGTGCCAAGATTGTCGCCGTCTTCGTTGATGACGACCACTGCGGGCTCGTCTATCAACTGGTTAACACGCGGCCCTTCCCGGACCGGCATTTCCCTCATTGGTCTACGCGCTATATCTGCACTCCTTCTTCAATTGACATTGTCGGACGAAAACACGCCATCATAAATTTAATTGGGATCGCTATAAATACAAAAAGAAACCTCAACAAGAGGATAAATGGCAGATAATTCGACCAAAATGCAGGATTTGGGAAGTTTGGCATGAATAACGTCGAGGCAGGCGGTCCGGGCATGCTCGAAATGCCCGATGGTCCGGCGATCGCCTACCATCGGGAAACGCCCGCAAGCGACCGGTGGGACCGGCCCGGCGTCGTCTGGCTTGGCGGCTTCAAGTCGACCATGGACGGAACCAAGGCCCAGAGCCTCGCGGCGTGGGCCCGGCGGACCGGCCACGGTTTCATCCGGTTCGACTATTCAGGGCACGGGCTCTCGGAGGGTAAATTCGGGGACGGCACCATCAGCCGGTGGCTGGCGGAATCCGAGGCGGTTTTCAATGCATTGACTTCAGGACCCCAGGTCCTTGTCGGGTCCAGCATGGGCGGATGGATTGCTCTCCTTCTCGCCAGGCGGCACATCGCCTCTCAGTCAGCTGCCGGCACGAGGCTTGCCGGCCTGGTGCTGATCGCGCCGGCTGTCGACATGACGGAGCGCCTGATCTGGAAGAATGCCTCGCCGGAGGTGCGCCATCAGATCGAGACGGAGGGTGTCTACCTTCGCCCCTCCGATTATGGGGACGGCCCCTATCCCATTACGCGGAACCTGATCGAGGACGGCAAGAAACACCTGATGCTGGGTTCTTCGCTCGAGATGCCGTGCCCGGTCCACATCCTGCACGGTCAGGAGGATCCGGATGTGCCCTGGCGGTTGTCGCTTGAAATCGCGGACATGATCGACGGAGAAATCTCCGTCGAATTCATCAAGAATGGTGACCATCGGCTTTCACGGCCGCAGGACATTCGGCGTCTGGAGAATACCGTTGCATTCCTGGCCGACCAGTTCGGTACAGCCGACGCATCGCTTTAGTCTTCGCCGGTCAGGGCTTTGAGCCCCTCGCGGTAGGTCGGATACTCGAGCGTGACACCGAGTTCTTCCTTGATCCGGTCGTTCCTGACACGCTTGTTCTCCGAGTAGAAGCTGCGCGCCATATCGGTGAGCTCAGCATCCTCGAAAGGCGTCTCATCCGGCACCGGCCGGCCGAGGGTGAGCGCAGCGAAGGCCACCACGTCCTGCGGCGGTGCCGCCTCGTCATCGCAGACATTGTAGATACGGCCAGGATTGGGTGCGGCGATCGACGCCTGCAATACGCTGGCTATGTCTTCGACGTGAATCCGGTTGAACACCTGATCCTGCTTGACGATCCGCTTGGCTGTCCCGGCCCGGATAGACTCAAGCTGGTTCCGTCCGGGCCCATAGATTCCGGCGAGGCGGAAGATATGGACCGGCTGTACGGCCTTCTTGCCGTGCTCCAGCCATTCCCATTCGGCATCGAGCCTCGCCCGGCCACGCGTCGTGGTCGGCGCAAGCGCGGACTCCTCGTCGACCCAGTCACCGCCACGATCACCGTAGACAGCCGTCGTGGACAGATACCCGATCCATTCGACCTGTGACCCGAGAGCGGCGATATCGTCGCCGTGCCGAAGCAATACCGGATCGCCGTCAGAAGCCGGCGGTGTGGAGATAAGGATATGGGTTGCCGGAACAAGCGCATCCGCTACGTCGTCCGACGTACTGGTGCCCGTGAAGATGATTGGATTTGCGCCGGCTTCAGAGATGCCGATCGTCTTTTCAGGCGTACGGCAGGTGCCCGTCACATCCCAGCCTTCAGCCAGGAGCCGCGCGGCGATTGCGCGTGCGGAGAAGCCAAATCCAAAACAAAAAAGATGTGACACCCGGTCTGCCCCTCGTGATTGTGTCCGGCATAGTCTATTACAGATTCGCCGCACAGCGTAGTTGCGGCCGAAGCATTCAGCAACCTCGACGAATCGGTCAATTCGCCGCCCATTCCGACCGCACAGCCGGATCGGTTTCCTGCGGCAGATACCGTTCACGCAATTGCCGGAACCGGGCGTCATCCGCCAACCGCAACACCGCCCATACCGCCATCGCCCTGACGACAGGCGCTTCGTCTTCCAGCAGTGCCTCAACGGCAGGGATGAGGCTCTTGTCGCCGGAATTCCCGGCCGCAATAAGGACGTTGCGCACAAACCTGTCCCGCCCGGTGCGCTTCACGGGCGATCCTGCGAACAAGGTCCTGAAGGCCGCATCGTCAAGACGAAGCAATTCCGCCAGCTCCAGACGGTCCCGGCCCGACCGCGGCGCAAATTTCGCCTCGCGTGCCGCCCTGGCAAACTTGTTCCAGGGGCAAACCGCCAGACAGTCGTCGCACCCGTAGATACGATTGCCCATCGCCGTCCGGAACTCGCGATCGATATGGCCCTTGTGCTCGATCGTCAGGTAGGAGATGCAGCGCCTGGCATCGAGCCGGTACGGTGCCGGGAAGGCGTTCGTCGGGCATATGTCGAGGCACTTCCGGCAACGGCCGCAATGATCGTCTTCCGGCGCATCCGGCTCAAGTTCCGCAGTCGTGAAGATGGCACCGAGGAACAGCCACGATCCCAGATCCCTGCTGACCAGGTTGGTGTGTTTGCCCTGCCATCCGATCCCTGCTACCGCGGCAAGCGGTTTCTCCATGACTGGGGCCGTGTCGACAAAGACCTTCACCTCGACGTCTGCCTCGCGGTGCAGCCAGCCGGCGACGCGCTTGAGCTTTTTCTTGATGACGTCGTGGTAATCGGCTCCCTGCGCATAAACCGAAATGACGCCGCGTTCGCGCCGCGCCAGGGCTTCAAGCGGATCGGACTCCGGCCCGTAGTTCATGCCCAGCATGATGATGCTCCGCACATCCGGCCAAAGCACCTGCGGATCGCGGCGCCGCGCGGCATGGGCGGAGAGCCAGTCCATCGTGCCGTGCCACCCACGATCAATGAAATCGTCCAAAGCCTCGGCCGCAACGCCGATCGTGTCAGGCTTCGTCACGCGCACAATGTCGAAGCCCGTATCGAGCGCGTGATCAATCAGTTGGGACTTGAGACTCTCGGCCATATCGGATCGACGGTCAGTCTACACCAATCGCATCCGGCAGAGCGAAGCGGCCAAAATCAGAAATCGAGATCCGCATAGGATTCGGGCGGGCGCATGCCGGAGATCTGGTCGGCGAGCAACGGCCTGAACGCCGGCCGGGACTTGATCCGGGCGTACCAGTCACGCGCCGGGCCATTGCTGTCCCACGGCACGTCACCGAGATAGTCGATGCAGGAAATATGGGCCGCCGCCGCCAGATCCGCATGGCTCAGAAAGTCGCCGGCGAGCCAGTTTCGCGACGACACGAGATGACCAATGTAGTCGAGGTGATAGCGTATGTTCTCCCGTCCGGCCCGGACAGCGCCCATGTCCGGCGCACCGCCTCCATCGCTCGATCGCATGAAACGGCGATCGACTTTCTCAAATACGAGATTCAGCGTCACTTCGTTGTTGAACTTGCTGTCGAACCAGGCGACGAGGCGGCGAACCTCGGCGCGCTGGACCGGGTCGGTGCCGAGTAATGTGACATCGACGGCCGGACCGTATCTCGTTTCCTCAAGATACTCGTCCAGCGCCTCCACTCCCGCAATGACGGCGCCGTCGTCCTCGACCAAGACCGGAATGGCGCCGGCCGGGTTGAGCGCATAGAACGCCTCGCGCCTCTCCCAGGGTCGCTCCTCGATCAGTTCGGCCTCCGCACCATATTCGGCGAGTGCGAGCCGGATCCGGCGGGAGAATGGGCACAGGGGAAAATGATAGAGTTTTGGCATATTTGTCACAGAACCGAGGTGTTATTCCCAGGATCGGGCATTCACCCCAGCCGCAGCTGCTCCGGCCCGTATTGCGTAATCGGACGGTTCCGATATAGAACCTGCATATACCGACGGCAAGTGAATCATCGACCATCGGCGGAATGACGGGGAACACTCTTTGTCGATAGAACAGCTTATCGTACTTGCCGTGATTCAGGGGTTGACGGAATTTCTTCCGATCAGTTCCTCCGGGCATCTCAATCTCGTGCATCTGCTGACTCAGTGGGAAGACCAGGGTCCGCTGATCGACGTGGCGGTCCACGTGGGCAGCCTGTTCGCGGTCATGATCTATTTCTGGCGCGACATGCTGATGTTCCTCAAGGCGATCTGGATGTTTATCCGGGGCAAGCCGACGCCCGAGTTCCGGCTTCTGATCTATCTCGTGCTTGCGACAATACCGATCATGGTTGTCGGTTACGTCGTCGTGAAGCAGGGCTACATCAACGACCTCCGCACTGTGAAGGTCATTGCCTGGTCGAACATGGCCTTTGCGGTTCTGCTGCTGTTCGCGGACAGGACGGGCATGACCGTGCAGAGGCTTGAGCATACGACGCTGAGCGACGCCATCCTGATCGGACTCGCCCAGGTCTTCGCCATCATTCCCGGCGCGAGCCGTGCCGGCGTGACAATCTCGATGGCGCGTTTTCTCGGTTACGAACGACCCGAAGCCGCCCGCATATCGATGCTGCTCTCGATCCCGACAATCCTCGGACTTGGCCTTGCGACGGCGATAGAACTGCAGTCGACCGGCGATCTGCAACTGCAGAAGGATGCCGTGATCGCCGGCGGCATGGCGCTTGTGGCCGCCCTGATCTCGATCTGGTTCATGATGTGGATTGCGGCGCGCTCCACCCTGACACCATTCGTGCTTTACCGCTTTATACTAGGCGGATTCCTGCTCGGCTGGATCTACGCCGGCGACGGTGTTCCGATTTTCTGACGACGATCAGGTGCCGTTGTCTTCCACGCGGTGGCGGTCGAACTGACCGGCCTTGCGGAACCGCTCGAGGTAGGCCGGAACAATCACCTCGATTGAATGCGGATCAATCCCCAGCCCTGCCAGCGTGCGATTTTCGCTGGCCGCGGTGTCGCCCACGACATTGTCCGTCTCAAGCAGATTGACCTGGTCGACCGTCAGCAGCGGCTTGGGCAGCAACTGAAGGAAGCGTGCCTCCAGGCGAGCCAGACCGAACGGCAACGGCAGGAGCAGCCTGCTTCGGTGCGTCTCTGCCAGAATGAACTCGAGAAGCTCCTTGAAGGTGAAGGTTTCCGGTCCGCCCAGCTCATAGACCTTGCCGGCTTCCGCCGTGCCCTGCACCGCCGCAACGACCGCAGCCGCCACATCGCCGACATAGACCGGCTGGAATTTCGTATGCCCTCCGCCGATCAGCGGCAGAGCGGGGAGATACCGTGCCAGCGCGCCGAAGCGGTTGAAGAAGTCGTCCTCCGGGCCGAAAACGATCGAAGGGCGAAGGATCACGGCGGAGGGAAAGGCTTCACGAACCTGCTCCTCGCCCGCAGCTTTCGACCGCCCGTATTCAGCACTCGAGTCCTGATCGGCACCGATGGCGGACACATGCACCAGGTGCTCTGCGCCGGCCTCGGCGGCCGCCTCGGCCACCGCCCCCGCGCCGAAGGCATGAACTGCATCGAATGACTGCCGGCCGGTCGGATAGAGAATTCCGACCAGGTTGATCACCGCATGGCTGCCTTCCGCCGCGGCCGCAACCGATGCGGGATAACGCAGATTGGCCTGTACCCCGTGAATCTGCCCGACGCTGCCCAGCGGCTGCAGGTGACCGGCAAGATCCGGCCGGCGGACCGCCGCCCTGACCCGGTATCCGGCCTGTGCGAGAGCCCTGACCACATGACGGCCGAGAAATCCGGATCCGCCAAAGACCGTTACCAGCTTGTTGATTTCGTCGGTGGCCACGCCTATCCCCCGTCTGAACCACGCCGCAGATTTCTCGTGCGCCTCATACCTGCCCGTAGGCTAACCCGCAAACAGAGACTAATCCGACGGCATGCTGCTTCGCACTGCGTCTTCTTACCCCATGAGAGGAATATCGCACAATATCGGGCGCAAGCCTGAATGACATCTGTTCAATTGCGTTGACAACGGACCGGCGCAGCCTTAAGTGTGCGGCGCATAGAGCCCAGGTGGCGGAATTGGTAGACGCGCTAGCTTCAGGTGCTAGTGCCCGTATGGGCGTGGAAGTTCGAGTCTTCTCCTGGGCACCAGTTTTTGAGTTACCCTTGTTGAGTCCCGTTAACGCCTTGAAAGGTATGGTAAAATGGGTGGTTCTAGGGCCTGTATTTCGGTCATATTGAATGCGGTTTGAGAAGGCCATTTTGAGCACCAAACGGCGCAGTGCAATCTGTCCAGAATCCCAGAGTTTCCAAGGGTTTGTCACGATCTGCAAGGCCGGTTCTAGGCAGTCCTCGTAAGTCCGCCGATCCGGACTGTCCATCTGCACGATTTGATCTTGATAGCGTGATTTGGCGCGCTCCAAAGCATCGATCTTGTCTTCATAACGGCAAATCACATTGCCGCTTGTGGCAACCATCAACCGATCCATCAGCGCTTCAATCTGCTGGTCCACGCCTTTCATATGCTTTTGAATAGAAGCTTTCAGTGTATCGGCTTGTGCACGGCGGACATCCCATGCCCGGCGAAACATCGCCTTGACCAAAGCCACGACGTTGTGCGTTGGCTGCAGCGTCTTGATCACATCCCCAATATCCCGTTCGACCTTATCCCGTGCCATGGACTTGCCATAGGCGTCGCAGCCCTTGGTCTGACAGAGATAGTAGGGGTAGCTTTTTGTTCGTCCCTTCGACCAAGAGGAACGCAAGGGCACACCACATCCCGCACAGCAGACAAATCCACGCAAGGCAAAATCATCACCGATATTTTTGCGAGCCGGGAGCTTTGCAACGCCTGCGCGGCGTTCCTGAACTTTGTCGAAAGTCGCAATTGAAATTAAGGCTTCATGCTGTCCTTTCAGCCATGAGATACCGTAGGTCTCGGAACAGATATGCCCGGTATAAACAGGCTGGGTTAGAATATCGGTGATCCGCTGCTGAACGATTTCACCATGCTTGTTGCGCGGGAATTCTGGATAGGTTTCAAAGAAACGTTTGACCTCCGCCTGGGAGCCAAATCGCCCCGAGGCATAGCCTTCAATGCCCTCGCGGACGATTGATGCCAGTGGCTCATTCGGGGTCAAAACTTTCCCATGCCCCCTGACAGTTTCATATCGATAGCCGACAGGAGCATTGTGAATCCAATAGCCGTTTTGCATCCGCGCTTTCATTTTCTGCGCGACTTGTCGCCCATTCTGCTTGCGTTCCAACGCCCCCTGAGCCGCCATAATGGTCTCGATGAACTCACCTTCGGGCGTATCGTCGAATTTGAAGTTTAGACACTCGATTGAGGCGTTGCGTTTTCGGAAGGCTTCCCGCAGATCAAGGTGAAAGCGTGTATCGCGGGCAAAGCGTTTGAGATCGTCGAAAATCACGACAAACCGATCATCGGGTTGATCATCAAGAAACGCCAATAACGAGACCATGCCGGGGCGTTGCATAAAATCACCGCCGCCGGAAATCGTGTCAGGAAAGACCGCCACGATCTCATAGCCCTTTTGTGCGGCATGCTGCCGACAGCGTGTCTCCTGACTTTCCAGCCCGTGTCCTTCGGCTTCCTGCGCGCGTGATGACACGCGGCAATAAATGACCGCTTTGCGTGGGTTGTACTCCTTTTCTGGTTTGGTCATGAGTCCTCCTTCGCTGCCGCATGATGGCAATCATCATCGGCGGCCGTTTCTTTTTGGTTTTCTGGAATGTCCTGCAATGAGGATAGCAAATGATCGGGCAGGATAATTCTGTTTTCTGGGATTTGTTCACAGCCCTCTGCGGTCCCCGCAACCGCTTGTTTTCTTTGCTCTGCGGTTCCCGCAACCGCTTGTTTTCTTTGCTCTGCGGTTCCCGCAACCGCTTGTTTTCTTTGCTCTGCGGTTCCCGCAACCGCTTGTTTTCTTTGCTCTGCGGTTCCCGCAACCGCAGGCTGCTCAAACATCTGATTGCCTGAACGCAGTTCGAAGCCAAGATCAACGCAAGAAACAACAATGCCCCACAGCGTTTCGATCAGCTCCCGTTTCTGATCATCGGTGAGGTCGGATTCCTCCAGATATTGGGCATAGAGCTCCCAGTCGATGGATAAGCTGGGTGTTGGAACCGTAGGGCACTCCATTGAAGAGCTGGAAGGCTGACTTTCAAGCTCAGCCTGACTGTTGGTGTGATACGTTTCCACCATCTCATCCATCCTTTCTCCCGAACCGCAATCAAGCGGCGAGGTTTGTTTTGAATTCTCCTTGCTTCCTCCATCCATCCCCATGACGAATGAGAACATAATAAGAACATTATAAGATATTATTCCTATTTTTACAAGAAGAATCAGTTTAATGACCTGTTTCTTTCAGGAAAGAACTTAGATGTTGCTACCGAATATTGCTCCGGCAGCGACCGGGGTAAGAGGGGTAATGGCATGGAAAATATAACCCAGGGGCGCGTTGCAGAGCTGCCCAACGCCACGAATCAAGAACGCAAGGCGATCAGCCGTGTGGTCTCCGCAGTTATGGCTGCGCGAGGCTTGAATTTCGAAAAGATATATGGGCAAGCGGTCGGGTCCATGCAGGGCTATAGCCTGGAGGATCGAAAGAATCTGCAAAAGGGCCTCATTGCACAGTGGAAAGCTGCCAAGCTATACCGCTGGATTGTCGAGCATCATCTCCCGCTTGGGTGCCGGATTGCGCCGGAAGTGTTTGATCCGTCCTTGCTGACAGATTGGCGGGACTTTATCCGCGAGCATGGCATCTATGACCGGCTGACATTCTCCTTTGCTGATCAACTGGGGCTGACACAACGCAGCCGGAAAATGCCTGTTGCTGATATTCCCATCCCTATGGGTAAGCCGTACCTGTTCGATCTGGATTGCGGCGTCAGCGGGCTATTGCTGGCACTGGAAGCCAATGGCGACAACACCTATCCGTTTTCACTGCATCCCGACGAGACATCGATCCTGCTGGACATCGAGGCCGGGCAGCAGACTTTGCCTGTTAAAACAGACGGAACGCCTGATCCCTTGTCGGAGACCGAAGACAAGGGATTGCGCTGCTATGCGTTTGTGATCGCTGCGCCGGAAATTATGGTGAAGGTTGCCGAGGGCTTGCATGAAGCCCATCCGATTGGTCTCGACAAGCTCGATCAGATTGCACTGGCCTTCAAAGATGTGGATCCAGCCACCTTCGAAGTGCATCGCCTGAATGTGGTCTTCAATTAGCGAACTTCTCAGGCCCCAGCAGTTCCCGTGCAACCGCATTGAAGGCAAGCAAAGATGCATATTCACGCGCACCCGCTGTCTTGAGCAAGGTGAGGTCATGCTTGTCAGGCTCTTGCAGCATGCGCATATCCTCAAAGAGATGATCGGCATCTGTTTTTGACGCAACAATTGCCTCTGCGCCACCTGCGGCTGCGATGATAATCGCATCGGAGACGGCAGGCGCGATAACGGCCTCATGAAAGGCGACGATCTCGTCATCATCTGGGGGTTCCAGTCGGAATCCGGAGTTGGCTGCCAGAGTGTCGCCAGCACCCCGAATATCTGAAAAATCCGTGTGACAGATTTGGGATGCGTTCGGTCTGTGTCTGACGCCTGATCTTGCTGATCGATCAGAACCATCACGGCCATGCACGTTGCCATATAGAAGCGGATCAACGCCCAGCCCTGATCTGAATAATGATCAAGCTGTATCTCCAGCGCATCGTGATCGGCCTGGAGTTCCAGACACCGGCGAATAGCCAAGGCGTGTTCTTTCTCCATCTTATCGAGAATCGAAGGTTGCCGGGCAGATCGTCTCGTCAATCCCAGTTCTGGCGTCATGCTGGTTTCGGCAATGCCCGCAGGCCCGACGAGTTCCAGATGTCCGATTTGATAGTGATGTAACTCGTGGAGCATCAACCACATCAGCGAGGCATCGATGGCATGATCCACATCACCGACATTGAGGCGGCGATCAGGTGGAAGATCATCGGAGAGCGTCAAGGCATCATGCCACAGCGCATCAATCGCACTGACGACGCCGGTGGTGACCGTGATCTCCACACCATCATCATGAGGGCGCGCCAGAGCAACAAAATCCGGGCTCTCGATGATGGAGAGTGAGGCCTTTGCCGGAAATGGTTCCACCATCACCGTCGCATACCGATCCAGCGCCGCGTCCAAGGCACGGATCAATCGTTGTCTGTCACTCGTCATTGGATTGCGATTTTGCGCCTCGAACTGCCAGTGATGGGTTCCGGTCATTTGCCTTGGGTGTCAGATTTCCACTTGTTCGAAATCGTTTCAGAATCCGAACCATCCATCCAGTATCCGAGCGCTTACCGAAGAACCTGACAGGCAGTCAATGCGCTGCCCGCATAAACGTGTTGCGTTGACTGACTGTCAGAACCGTTCGGTTGATCAGGCGCATCGGCTGGATGGTCCGGCTGAAAAACAGATACGAAAGGAAATCAAAATGACAACCGAAACAGCAAACACAAAACCCATGTACCGCGTCAGTTTCTCACGCATCATCGGTAAAGACCCCGAAGGCAACGATCAACTGGGCAAACCCCGCGAGATTGGCGCTGCCTGGGCACGGAAAGGCGATAAACAAGGAGCCATCATCCAGCTCGACATCATCCCCACCGATCTCGTCAACCACAACGGCGTGATGTTCCTGGTGCCGGTGATTGTAGAATAACAGAGAAATCAATATTTACAGCAAACTGGTGATGCTGAAAGCATCACCAGACAGCGTCTCATGATCATTGGGCAATATAGTCATTTTAATATTCATACAAAATGGCAAAAATGATAATATTATAAATCTGATTCTTTCAATCTGGCGTTCATAATGAATAATCGCTTTCTACTCAGCTACGCTGCTGCTCTATTTTTTGTTTGCCTTGATGTTAAAATTGCTCATGGATATATTGTGAATGAAAATCAAATAGAATCAAATAATATAAAATCACAGGAATTGATCAAGATAGAAGAGATGAACAAAAGGATTGATGAAATATCAATTAGCATTAGTTCCAAGCCAAGCAAAAATGATTATTTAGAATTGAAGGAAAACTTTATCGATAAAAACCAATCTTTATTCAATTATTTTGTCGCAAACACTATAAGTGAAATTGGTATCCTTCTCGCATTTATTGGTATTGTTGGTGCATTTTTAGCGAGAATAGTTCGCGAAACTGCGGTTGAGAGAGCCAAGGAAGCGGCAAATGACTTGATTCACAAAGAGCTTCTTTCTCAAAAAATGCTAGTTGAGGCAACGACATATGCAAATCTCTCTCATCATTATTTAAAATTAAGTGATGTTGATTTTAGTGACATTATTCGGAAAGGTTTTGGTGGATTTGACAAATCCAAAATTATTCAGATTCGCACCCACGCACATATTGGCGCCCGATTGGCGGGCTCAGGGATAGTGAGGCACAAAAGAGATAGCCAGGTAAGGCTACACGGTGATGATGAAGCTGAATCCATAGAAGAAAAAATCAACCGATACAAGCTGAAACTTCTGAACAATAGCGTATTTTGTAACTCTGTAGAAATATTAACAAGAAAAGAGCTTGATATTGATGTTCAAATTGATGAAATTGCTGCGCTTATTGATCAAGCTGAAGAGTGCCGATTGATGGTCGCGCAGGTTCCAAATGATAAGCAATGGTACGAAGCTTATGATTCATGCATATTTGCATGGATTTCCCATGGAGATAATACCGCCAAGGCACGTGCAACTAAATTGGTTGAGAAGCTGTGCAGTGGTTGGAAGCCTAGTCACGATCACACCGAAATTAGTCCAGAACGAATGGAACTGTTTCGCAAAGACTATCTGTCCTAGACGACATAAACTGGTGAGTCGTGAATTGGAACAGTGCGTCTTCCATTGTTAGCTTTAACATCTGAACTTACGGCATTAAATGTCTTTTTCATTGGTTTCTTCTTTCGTTACGCCTAAATAATGGGCAAAAATCGTCGCAATGTCAACCCTGCCTAATTTTTAGTCAATGCGAGTTGTTTCGACAATTTCAAAGCGAATTTGACACTTAAGCTGGATATATATCAATTGCTATCCTTTGGGCAAGCGCTCCAGTATTTCCGCAAAATCGCGGCTGCGGAACGGATTGCCCGGACATTGTTTGCAATCCGTATGTGACATCCTTTCGAGTGAATCAGGGCATCAAGTTGGTGTTTCCCAACATCAATCCCCACATAGGATAGATTATTGTTGTCATCGACACATCTTGAAATTTTCATCTGTCTGTTCAGATCAATTCACATTGCATGATCCGATCCAGCTTGCGCACGGCACCAAATGCCATAGATGTGTACGACCCGGATGACGCGCCACATGAAGGTCATTGCAATAGTCTGACCTCACATGGCATTCTCATTATTGCTCGATCTGAGAATAAATCTATTATGCAAGCATCCGTGTTTGACAACGACAATTTTCCATGTCCGATTTTGCTCTAAAACAAACCGAGCAAGCGGAGCCATCCCAAAGCTTAGGCGCGGCTCGGTTTGTTTTTAGGGCTTTGTCATTTGTGGTTGCCAAGGTCGATTTTCTGCAATCAAAGTGTTGGCGACGATGACCATTTTTCGCATAACGGCTGTGAGGGCAACTTTCGGATTTTTTCCTCGTCCGATCAGATAGCGGTATTGAGCTCCAAATGGGTCAGAGCGCCTTATCGCGCTGACAGCGCACATATAGAGTGCATTGCGCACCGGCTTTCTCCCACCTCGGATCATCCGATTGCCGTTCTTTATCCCGCTGTCCCAGTTCATAGGTGCCACACCGGCTAAGGCTGCGATTTGCTTGGCATTCGCATTCCCCAATTCGGCTAAATCGGCAAGGAGGATTGCTGCCGTTGTTTTACCGAGATTCGGTATGGAGATTAGGATCGCAAATTTCTCTTTCAGTTCGGGCGATCCATTGATCAAGGCATGCATCTGCGTCTCAAGCTCGCGCTTGTGCTGCGTTCCCATGACAATCCTGGCTTTGATTTGTTGTTTGGCGATTGTGTGATCGCATGTCTGTAATCGCCTTTTCAAATCAGCGACCTCATCCGAGACTTGTCTGCGTGCGATATGGAGCTCATGCAAATCTTTCGATACGCTGTCCTGAGGTGGCGTTACTGTTGGTTGCATTCGCTCCGCAAACCGCGCGATCATTTTTGCATCAATCGTATCGGTCTTTGCCAGCTTGCCCATGCTATCGGCAAATTGCCGTGAGCGGAATGGGTTGATGATCGCAACGGCAAATCCTGCTTCGTATAAAATTGAATGTGCAAGGCAGTGGAACTTGCCCGTTGCTTCCATTGCGATGCATTGGATTCCATATTCTTTAAGCTCCGCAGCGAGCTTGCGAATAGCTTTTTCGTTATTATCAATGCGCATGACGCAGCCATGCGGATAGATAAAAACATCCAATTGTTTTTTTCCGACATCGATACCAACATAGGTTGGGATTGTCGGATCTTTGTGTGTTATCTTTTCTTGCCGTCGAGACATCATTTGGATTCTCCTTCATCCGTTCAGATCAGTTCACATTGCATGACCCGATCCAGCTTGCATTCGGCATCCAGTGCCTCAGATGTGTTCGACCCAAATCATACACCGGCCTCCATGACCGGCCGTTCAATGTTGCAATAATTGAACCATTATATTATGCGGCAAGATGTGTGCTGTTGCACAGCACATCTTGGAAAGGGAGACGCTGCGCTCTCCCGTTTCATCCCTCTCGCCGGTGGTCCTGATCAGGCATCGAGCCCACCAGCACCAATCAAACGTATCGCCGTTTCATCACTCGCAGTCGTGTGGCCGCTGCACCACCATTCAAGGGAGCGTTCCTGCTGCCCCTCAAAACCCCATGATCACCGTCTTGCCGGTGAAACACGCGCGGGAGATTTCGCTCTCCCAGCACCCATCGATCAGCAACGGCGAGCTGTTCTGCAAAAGCTTCGACAATTATTGGACCACTGTCTCACAAAGCTAGCATTTCACAATCTACAGACGTGTATGACAGATAAAAACGAATTGCTGATTGTTCTCCCCGCCAAAATATACAATTTCACTTGTCGAATGATTATC
Organism: Hyphomicrobiales bacterium; assembly: GCA_965198845.1. Classification (GTDB taxonomy): domain Bacteria; phylum Pseudomonadota; class Alphaproteobacteria; order Rhizobiales; family JAJFHC01; genus CBDAQD01. Next base: position 266,698 of record CBDAQD010000002.1, on the reverse strand, counting down.
CCCATTCCTCAAAAGCTGTCATTGGTACAGATCTGGGGATAACCGAAAACGTCATGTTTTTGTTTTGTTCGTGTTCTTATAAAATATAAACCAATTGGAAATTGATTCGATTCGTTCACACTAAGGAGTTTTGCTCATGAACGCCAGTATTCATTTTTTTCCGCTCGGGAACGCTGACACCGTCAGGCTTGATCTCGCCGACGGTAGAAAAGTTCTTGTTGATTACGCCAATATGCGTGATCCGGAAGATAAAACCGATAAACGTTGTGACCTTCCTGACGAGTTGTTGTCCGATCTTCGGAAGGCGGGACGAAGAGATTATGATGCCGTTTGCATCACCCACATTGACACGGATCACTGCAAAGGTTTTGGCGATTTTTTCTGGTTGAAGCACGCTGCCAAATATCAAAGCAATGACCGGATCAAGATCAAAGAGCTTTGGGTTCCGGCGGCTGCGCTACTTGAAGAAGGTGTGACTGATGACTCTCGGCTTGTCCGATCAGAGGCACGCCATCGCTTCAAGGAAGGCGAAGATATTCTCATTTTTTCCCGCCCGGAGCGTCTGAAGCAGTATTGCAATGATCAGGGAATTGATTTTGAAAAGCGGAAGCACCTGATTATTGATGCTGGGAAGTTGGTGCCAGGTTTCAGCGTCAATAAGAGTGAACGGTGCGAATTCTTTATCCACAGCCCCTTCGCGTCGCGTCAGAACGATAAAAATCTTATAGATCGCAACGAGGACGCCATAGTCATGCATGTTACAGTGCGTGAGGGCGGTTCTGACACTGGTATCTTTCTAGGGGCTGATAGCAATCACGAGACGCTTGGCGAAATCGTACGGATTACGAAAGCGCGCGGCAATGAGGCTCGGCTTGCATGGGACCTTATGAAGCTCCCACATCATTGTTCTTATACGGCAATCGGTCCCGATCGTGGCCGCGATGAAACCAAGCCTACCGACGACACCAAATATCTCTTCGAAGATTGTCGCAACCAAGGCAGCCATGTGATCTCCCCGTCCAAAGTTATCCCGCAAAAGGGAACGGCAGCCGACAAAGATAAACAGCCTCCACATCGGCAGGCGGCGGCCTACCACAAACGTATTTCCAAAGGGTGCGATGGCACCTTCGAAGTCACTATGGAGCATCCCTCCACGACCCAGCCAAAGCCCTTTGGGTACAGAATAACAGCGCGCGGGTTGGCACTGATGGCGACTGTTGCAGCGCCGGCAACTGTCGCAGCTTCGTCTAATCCGAGAGCTGGGTGAGATTAGGCGTGACGGTGGATGTTGAGACATGGATCGAACCGTTTACCGCTGTCGATCCACCGTCTGTCGATAATCGCTCTGCGGTCAGCGCATTCCTCCAGTTCATTCAAGGTGCTGGGAGTGATTTAGCTCATTTCGAGGGATACTTTTCAAAAGATGGTCTCCAGCTAGTCGTATTGAAAATCAAGACAGGACGGCCACAACGTCCCGCAATAGCGTTGCATCATGAAGAGCGGGTTGGAGTTCTCTTTTTCGAAGATGATGCAGCACCCATCGTTTTCATGTTACGCGACGATTTTCCGGACACATATCACCAGCAATTTGTCCCTGAAGGATGGCCACGAGCCATCTGTATTGACGATCGGCTTTGGGAGGAAGCTCGGTTGAATTGGACGCCGGCTGAGCTTCTCAGTCGCATACTCAACTGGTTTCAAAGAGCAGCCGACGGTAAGCTGCATGATGCCCGTCAGCCCCTCGATCCCCATTTCATAACCACGGATTGTTCATTCATTGTTGATCGGGAGTTGCTTGCCGATCCGGCTTCTGATCTCGTCGCGATCCATGAAGATAGCAAGGGTAGCACATTGCTCATAGAGCGTTTGAGCAATGATGCTCTCACTGCGCAACACGTCCAACCAATCTGCATTCTACCATACCGGATACCACCTCAGCAGATGAAAAGGCTTCAATATGCGCCTCGTAATCTCGCAAGCCTTGCGCAACTATTAAACGATAGCAGTGTAGATCTTCTCGAAGATCTAAAGCAGCGTTTTTCCGAATGGCTTCAGATGGATGCTGCAGACGCAGACTGGCGCATGCAGGGAAGGCTCGCACTCGTCATCGAGATGCCGATTGTTGCTCCCGATGGTTCACAACAGCCGGGCGAAGATGTGCGCGCTTTTATCAGTATGAACCGCACGGGAGAGATCGCAGAATTTTTGGGCGTCGCGGTTAGCGATCCGAACAACGCCGCCGGTGACGGTGTCTTGTTTCGTCGATCCATCCCACAACGATCAATAGATAGGGAAGCGCTTGTCAGTGCCGAACTCGCTATAGCGGAAGTCCATCTCACACTAGATCGTTCCTTGGCGGCGCGTCTTTCTGCCCAAGCAGCGCCCGATCTGAGAAAGGCTGTCCTTGTCGGAGCTGGAGCTATTGGAAGTCACATTGCCGAAGCTTTGACGCGTGAGGGCCGCTATCATTGGACAATTATCGATCATGATCGAATTTTACCCCACAATTTGGCGAGGCACACCGCGCTATATTGTGATGTACGCGATCATAAAGCCGAAGTCGTCGCACAGCGGCTATCGGCAATCTTAAGTAGAAGTGCTGGACACCCAACCGCCATTACGAAGGCTATCGTTTCAAGTACAATTCGGGAAGAGCCGGTCAGCACGGTACTTAGTGAAGCAGATATCATTATCGATGCAACTGCATCGATTGCCGCCGAACGCTTGATATCCGATCACTCATCCAGTGCTCGACGATTCTCTGTGTTTTTGAATCCAGATGGGCGCGCCGCAATTATCCTCGCTGAATCTTCGGATCGCTCACTTACAATTCGCGATCTTGAGTCGCAGTATCTCCGAGCGATTTGTCATACCCCGGCATTATCTGGACATCTGAATCGGCAAGGTGAGGCCATAGCTTATACAGGCGCATGTCGTGCGATCACCAACCAGATTCCGGAATCGCGGGTTATGATGCTGGCTGGAATTCTTACATCAGCATTGGGTCGCATAGTGTCATCCCCCGATCCAGCGGTCATGGTTTGGGATGTAGACGCGGATATGCTGGAAATGAAGCACTATGCCTTCGATCTGTTCGAGAACTTGAGCTTTCAAGTCGACGACTGGACGATAACCATTGATACGAGTTTGGTTCAATCAATGCTTGACCAGCGAACCTCATCGCTTCCATCCGAAACAGGTGGAATCTTACTTGGCATTGTCGATGTGACGGTTCAGTCAATCCATATACTCGTTGCGTTGCCGCCACCACCCGATAGCAAAGCATCATCATCTGGGTTCGAACGTGGCTCGCAAGGTGTATCCGAAGAGCTTGCACGATATGATTTAGAAAGCGCGGGGCAAATTCGTTATGTGGGCGAATGGCATAGCCACCCGCCGCGCGCATCTACCCTGCCGAGTGCAACCGACCTGGTTCAGATCGACTGGCTGGCGAATTTAATGCAATCGGATGCGCTTCCTGCGCTGATGATTATTGCCGGTGATAATAATCTTCGCGTCGTCCTTGCCGGAAAAGAGGCCATCCCCACTGAATTGAAGAATTCGAGAGGGAGTCCCGATGAGTGACGAGCGTATCGGATTGGCACTTTCTGGTGGTGGTTCCCGCGCCATTGCATTTCACCTGGGATGTTTGCGCGCTATGTACAGCGCGGGTCTCCTCGGTCGTGTCGAGGTAATATCCACTGTATCCGGTGGCAGTGTGATTGGGGCTTTATATGCAATGCATCATGACGATTTTGATGCATTCGAAAAAGCTGTCAAAGAGTTTCTTCGAAGCGGCCTTTTGAGGCCGACACTTATTCAAGCCTTCACCAGCTTTTCAGGTGTTAAGGCACTCGTCACTGGTCTTGGGCTTAGACTTTTCGCATGGCTGCTTTCGGCCATTGCACTATTAATCCGCATTGCCGCACGCTTCCTTCCGATTGAAGCTTTGCTGAAACTACAAAGTTTGTCCTTTGCCTCTCCAATACCGAGATGGGCAAGCCGCACCACAATGATACGGGAGGTCTTACATCAACGTTTTTTCAATGGGAAGCGATTGCCTGAACTTGGTACCCTTCCATTTAAGGTCATCTTCAATGCGGCTGATCTTAGAACAGGCGCCGCATTCTATTTTTCTCCCAAAAAGTCGGGCAGTTGGCGATTCGGAGAATTGGCTAACAATGATGTCTCGTTAGCGCATGCTGTCACAGCCTCCGCCGCACATCCCTTGTTTCTCCCAGCTTTGGATGAGCAACTCGCATTCAATCTGAAGGATGGCTCGCGCGCAAAACGTCATGTCGTTCTTACAGATGGTGGCGTATACGATAACACAGGACTCGCGCCGCTATGGCCCGATCGAGATCCAGAGATCAGTCTTCATGCGACGAAACTCGATACAATCATTTGTTGCCGTGCAGGCTATGGACTTCGGCTTGATCCGCCAGTTCAGTTTGTTTTCGAAAGATTACAAAGCGCCTTTTATTGTGTGCATGGGCGCGCGGAGAACGCCGCCGTAAAACGGCTTTTTGACCTCAAAGATGCTGGCGTTCTCAAAACCGTTCTGTTGCCGTTCCTTGGTCAAGATGATCGCCGTTTGACATTCCCGCCTGAAAACCTTGTCACACGCGAACAGGTTTACGATTACCCCACTAATTTCGACGCGATGAACCCAGATTGGATCGAGAAGCTTTCATTGAGAGGAGAACAGCTGACTCTTGCGCTGATCAAGGAACACATGAAATGTTGAATCTTCTCTATTGTCTCCCTAACCTAGACGGATTCCTTGAGAGCCCAATCTCCACATAGAACTAACAGCAAAGACTACCGTAACGCCCTGCTGAGTGTCAGCGGTGCGACGCCGTACGATTTTGCCATGTGAGTGATGGTGTCCTGTCGGGCATCAAGTTTGATCCTGGCTCGATGAATTTGCGCAGATGTCAGCTTCCGTGGCCTGCCGATAGGTTTGCCCCTTGCCTTTGCAGCCGCCATTCCTGCTTTTGTCCGCTCACTGATTTGTTCGCGTTCGAATTCCGCAAAAACGGCGAGTTGTCCGTAGAGCATCCGCCCGATGGCAGTGGTGGTGTCGATGCCTTGCGTGATGGCCTGGAAGTCCACGCCGCGTTTTCTCAGATCATCGAGCAATTGCAGCAGATGGATTGTTGATCGCCCGAGCCGATCCAGTTTCCAGACCACCAGAGTATCCCCCGATTGTAATAGGGCGAGCAAGTCATCCAGTCCTTTGCGTTTGGTGATTGCACCTGAAACGCCATGATCGCCGTAAATCACATCGCACCCAGCCAGATTCAGCGCATCAATCTGCAAATCTTCCGTTTGTTCTGTATCTGAAACCCGCACATAGCCGATTTTTTGTCCTAATCGCTGCTTTTTCTTAGTGATTGCTTTCATGGCTGAAATCCTAATGTTTTCAGCGATTTGTGCAAACGATCAGCATGCGCATGCACCCATCAAAAGGGTTCCTTTATGTAAGCGTTGATGACTGGGTGTTTGAGGGGCAGTTGGCTTTTAATGAATCAACAATTTACCGCGAAATCAAGCGCCAACATTGAAAATATGGTAATAATATCAAAAGGGAAGCCTTTTGATATGCTTTCCCTTCAATGCTCCCGTCCCGGCCTTTTCGTTACGATTCTAACCGTAACGTCTTTCTCTGGTCATTTCACCTCAGCACTCGCAGAAAAGTCTTTGTCAACAACAGAGGGCGTATGGGTGGGCGAGATGCCCGTTGGTGGAATGCTCGGTACATTGAATGTTGAGCTGATTGCAACAGAAGCCGGAGGTCTTTTGAGTTTTAAGCGCCATTTCGTATCCTGCAAATATGCGTATGCACCCAAAGATAATGCTCACGGCGTTTATGAACGGTTCTTGATTTCGAAAACTGGTGGTAAATGTGCTCTTGGTGACATTCGCTTATCTGCTGCTGATGGTAACGAGTTGTCGCTAGAGCTGATTGGATCTAAATTTCCTACTGTTACTCTTCGCAAGCTGGCAGGAATAAAAAGAGGTGCAATTGTTCCAAAAACTGTTGAAGTTTTAGGATTTACATTCGCTGATAAAATCGAAAATTTGGCTGAAAAAATTGGCGCTCCAGTTTCAGCGATCGGTGTGCCTCGCTCACAAACACTCGGTATGCGTGGTCGTTTGTCACAATATGCGAATGTTAAGATGACGCAAGCTGAGTGGCGACTTCCAGGTGAACGTCAGGGTATTGCCAGGGACATCGTAGGTGCTTATCGTTTCAAACGCGATGATGTCACCAGCGCCATAGCCAGGGTCTGGCTTCCTGAGCCGCAAGATGCGCCAACTTTTGACGCCACAATTAAAGCGTTGAGAGCAAAGCTGGGCAAAGAGACCGATCATCAGAAATCCGGCATATATACGACCATTCTCACTTGGCATTTCGATGAGCAAGGGATGTTGGTTCGCCAGGGAGCAAAGCATGCGTGTACCACCCGAGTGAAAACCAATGATACGGGTTTGATTCTCCGGTATCTGGGAAGTGATTATCGGCTGGTTCCGGGAAATGACGTAAAGGTTATGGGGGTATCTGCCAGCATTCGGCGATCAACGAAAAAGAAAATAACGGCTTTTCAGTTGAAGCCACGCCTAGGATGCGGAGTAACAGTGACTTACAGCGTTTCCAAACGTAAGAACGGCGGGTTAAAGGAGCTTTCGACTGTTGCATACAAACACGCACCTTTTTTGAATGCGAAATGGGATTTGCGGAAAAAACAGGTCATGAATGAAGTGGCACGCTTTAAAGCGATAGGCAAAACCCAACAGAGCAACGAGCCACGTCTATAATATTTGCAATCCATATTTTCCTGAGAGCTATTTTTCGTCATTCCGGGGGTGTGTATTGCACCTCTTTCGCTCGATAAAAAGTATGACCTATGGTCATGGGGAGGCCGAGAGGCGCTGCCTCTTCTCGTCCCCAAAAGGACAATAAACACCGACCGTGGCTCATTGCATTGCGCCCGCACCACTCGGCATTGATTGTCCTTTACCCCTCCCATCTCCGTCCTCGCCGGAAGGCAGGGTTGCATGGCGCAACCCACTTTCCAAAGGAGGACAATAAAATGACAGTGACGTTCTATGCCCAGCCCTATGACATCAGCGCAACGGGCTTTTATTTCTCGGATGAACAAACTTACCGCGAGACCATCACCAGCATCACCAATGACTATGGCGATCCTGTCGAGGAGTTCGAGATTCAGTTCATCAATGGCTTCGTGCTGGATAGTAAACTGGCGACCGCGATAGAGCCGAATCAGGGCAACATCTTTGCCATGATGAAAGCCATGGCGACTTGGACGGAAGAGCAAAAGATCAAAGTCGTGATTGCCGTGAGTGAAGGGGGATGCTCGTTCGGTTTGGGCATGGATAATCCCGATGATCTGGAGATGGATATTTATCCCGACACACGCCTCACAGAGCTTGCCTATCAGTTTGTCGATGAGGGGCTGTTCGGTGAGATTCCCGATCATCTCTCCCGCTATATTGATTATGACGCAATCGCTCGTGATCTCGGCCATGACTATAGCGAGACATTCATTTGCGGTGAGCCTTACGTTTATCGGCTGGCGTGAGGGAGGTGACCCATGAAACAGCAATATGAACTCACCCATCACGACTACGATACGGGACATCCTTGGTATTATTTTCTTGGCGGATCAATCCTGACCGTTAAGCAGATCAGAGACGAAGTTCAGGCGGATGGCTATTGCGGCTATCTGGAGAGTTATATCGCCGAGGCGGACAGAAAGCCTGAACCACAACGCAGCGCGATGCTCCGCAAGTTTAAACGGCGCGCTATCGACGACCTCAAACGTGATCTTTCAGGCTATCGCAAGCGTGTGCTGGAAATGCACCGCCACCGCAAGCAAAATCCAAAGTCAGGCGTGTGGAGAGCATGCGATGATGTTCACACCAATATCAGCCTCAAGTACAATCATCTCTATAATGACTTTGCCCATTTGATCTATCTGGATGACCTGCTCAATCGGCAGGGTGATTTGTTCGGAAGGTGATGCTTCCTGTCGCTCGTTCGCTCTCGGTACTTCGTTAGAATCTATCCGCAGAGCGCCAAAATCAAAATGGTTGCAACCTACCTAGAGATGACAACAAGATCGTGCGGTTCAACTGTCATTTTTACCGTGGTATCGGTCGTTTCAATCACGTTGTCGAACCCTGTGAAGATGGCTTGAGAAGGAATGACGATGCGCTCATCACTGCTCTGATCAATCCACTCCGTCAAATTATGCATCGGTTTGTCTGGATCGAAAAACGTGTCGTCATTGACAAACTTGTCAATACGCCGCCACAGCTTTGGAAATATCGGCGCTAGAGTGTCCACATCGCCGGTCCACTCGGCTCCAGAGTTCGTCGCATCGGCTTCCCAAACTCCCAATTCCTCTCGCTTGGCTTCAAGCATCACCTCAATGCAACGCTCGCGAAGATCATCAAACAAGGTGTCATAAAAGAGAGGATAAGCATGCCCCCGTTTCAATTGTTTGATGTTTATACTCTCCATGATTTCATCAGGCCCGAGAAACACAGACGCTCCGTCAGCCTGTGTCGTTTCCCCTGCAAAAACGAAAGCAATTGGACGGCCATTGGGTCCGAGCTGATTTGAGCAAATATAACCTGGTGCCGAATTTGTGCCTCCATTCGTTCCGGCAAGATCAAGATTTGATCTTGTAGCGTCACTTGCCAGCGAGCCGGCGCTTTTTTCCATCGTGTCGATAGCTTCGTAGCGGAGTTGGATACTTCCATTGTTTTGGTTGACTTTCGGTGCGCGCCCTCTGCGTTTGAGTTGAAATATTGGAGTGGGATCATCAGGAACAAATCGCAATGAATCTCCATCAGGATTGCCGAATGTAGGTTGAAAAGTTCCTTTTATCAGTCGAAATGGCATCCTTGCCTCCCAGATTTATCTCACTCGGTCATAATTTATCGTATTTGTGACAGTTTCACGAAAATTATATGCAAAATTTATCGTTGAATGTAAAAATATTGAAAATAAGATTTCATGCTGATTTCTTGTGTGGCAATTTTTTGACTTCATTCCCGAATTGAATTTTAATTTCAAATATTGGGAGTCAGGGGGAGCGTGTGCCGGATATGCTGAATATTCCAGATTTTTCGAAAATTGGTCATATATACTCAAGCCATTCGGGGAGCGGGTGGTCTTTCTCGCGGCGATCCGTCATATCCCAATAGAGCCATTCCATCAGATTTTCTGACAGGGTCTTGTCATCGCGATACATGTCACAGCGCTTGATCCAGGCAACCATATCCTCGCCCTGATTCTCCGCCACCCAGTCCACATAACGCCAATAGTATTCTGGGAGAACGACCTTTTCATCAATGCCAAATGCGTTTTCAACAAATCGTCCAATCACCTGCGTTCCGCTAACTTTTGGTTGGTTCTCCAGATATTCTTCAAATTCGTGCTGATCCATAAAACAAGAATAGCAGAATGAGAACTCGCTCTGCTATTTGAAGATATTCCTATGGATTGTGGAGTTCACCTCTCCCAGCCGCGATCCTTGTTCTTGCTGCGCGATGCGATGGATTTGAACTCTTTGCGGATGGCGTCCGGTGCTTTGATGTCAAAGCGCTTGGCTTTTTGATGCTTTGGCGTTGGCAAGTCGCGTTTGGTGCCTTTCGCACCGCGTGGGGCATCGCGGGATGTTTCTGCAATTCCCCATGATGGCGGCTTGATTTTATATCCTGCGTTGTCCTTGTCGCGAACAGGATCACGGGGCTTGTCGTTTTTCTTACGGAAGGAAAGATTCTGGACTGCATCGTGAAAGGGCTTTTTCGGGCGATCTGTCATGTGCCCATGTCCTTCCATGGCGTGAAGAGCCGCGCGGTGGCGTTCGATGTGCTTGTGTTCCGGAACCGATCTGGATCATGGCCGGAGGTGTCGATCAATTGATGAACATCATCGGGATAGCGTGGCGGGAACTGTGTATCAAAGGCTTGATTGATCGCATGTGTAATGCCACCACTGGCAATATTCAGGATTTTGAGGCCGCCCACGGGATCGGCATTCATGCGCCAGGCAACGATGCGGGCGTCATCGGGATTTAAAAAATACCCGCCGAGGCTTGCGGCTTTGCAAAGCTGTTCTGGTGTCAGAAACAGCGTCACTTCCTGCATATCAGGGTCGTGATTGAGATTATCCGGCATGGGATGGTTTCCGTGATTGTGTCAATGAGGAGAGTAAAGGGGATCGGCGGGTCTGCCACCGATCCCGCTTTGCCAGCTTCATTCAGCCCGCGACCCGGCCTTGCTGCCGATGCAGATTGACGCCCTTGTCGCGAAGTTTCTCATCGTCGAACCACGCCACTTTGTCGGCGATGATCGGATTCATATTCTCGACAAAGAGAAGCTGCTTGCCCTTGTCGAGCCGCATCAACTGATCCGGATAGGCCAGATTCTGTTGCGCGGTGCTGAAGCTATGCGAGGCGGACGAGGAATTGGATTGGGATTCTGAACCGCCCTGCACGCCGGTTGAAGAGCTGTGCCCGAGCGTTCTGCCGACGGCATATGACAGGCTCCACACCGTCTTGACACCGCATAGGCTTGAGAAATACTCCGCCGTGAACTTATCACGTGATCCAAAATACTGGATCGCCCCGGCATTGGAGATAAAGGTCTCCCAGCCATCACCGTAGACGCGTTTGAGCTGGTTTAAATCCTGGGCAATGGCCCAGAGCTTGATTCCATATCCCGCCATCAGACCAAAGGCTTTCTCCACCATCGGCAGGCGCCCTAGAGCGGGAAGCTCGTCAAGAACAAACAATACCGGATGATCGGGTCGGAAATCGATATTCCGGGCATTGAGGCTCAAAGCCTGCTGCACCATCAATCGCATCCACCGCCCATGACTGTCCAGCTTGTCGGAGGGCAACACCAGATAGACTGTCATTGGTTTTGTTTTCAGATCGGCAAAGGAAAAATCCGACTGTGACAAGCTGTCACGAAGACGAGGACTATCCAGAAAATGCGTCTGGGATTGCAGTGTCGCCATGACGTTGGACAGAAGCTTTTTATCCTTTTGGAGCCCGCGTGCACCGGCACTGGCGACGAAGTGATGCGGCGAGTCCAGCATCTTTCCGAACAGAACCTGTAGATTTTCCTCATTCATCAAGCTCAGGTCTCTAACCCGCGCCAGCGTCCGGGCGTTGCGTTCATCAGGATGTGTTGCGACGTAGCCGCTCAGACCGTGATTGAGAGCCTTGGCTTCGTCCGTCCAGAAAGGTTCACTGCCCGAAGCCATAATCATTCCCTCCGTCAGTACCATGAGGTCATCCGGTATATCGACATCACCGCCGTTAATCTCATCAAGAGGGTTGTAACTCGCCGATTCCAACCCCGTGATGCCGTAGGGATCAACCACATGGACCTCTTGTCCCATGGATCGGCGATGCTCCGCCGTGATCATCGCGTTCTCGCCTTTGGGGTCGAGAACCACGACGGATCCGGGAAAGGTGAGGAGATTGGGAATGATGGCACTGGTGCCCTTCATTGACCGGTTCGGGGCAAAGGTTCCAAGGTGCCGGTCTCCGCCGTAATAGATCGGCAAGTCATTATCGGCAAAGGCACGATACCCAAGTCGAATGCCCGACGGTTCGAACAGTTCCGCATTCTGCAATTCTGTATCCGAAGCCCATTCGCTGTTACCGAAGATGTTAGGCGGTTCCATAAAGCGGTCCACCATGACTCGTGCCCAATAGCCGAGACCTGCGCAAAAGGCGATGAGGGATGTGATGCTTGCAGTACTCCAACCCAGCACGCCTTGATCAATAAGAAGAACAAAGCCGAATGTTCCAAGAATCGGTCCCATTATAATCGCGCGCAGGAATGGATTGCGCCCACTCCAAAACCAGCCAAGGACAATGCCAATCAGACCGCTCAATGCAATAAAAGTGATGCGGCTCAAGATGGTTTGATCGACAGCCCAGCTGTGGAACACGAGATACGGTCGCAATATCCAACCATCGTTGAGTAAGAGCAGCAATAGCGTCATGACACCTGAAAACAATTGAACTGTCAGCGGCTTGATGTTTTCCGGTCTGAAATCAAGAACGATAGATGAGGGTGATTTGGGGCGAGATGTTTTCGCAATACCAGTCATGATCGATAACCTTTCAGGAGTGTTCAACTCCCGTTCTAACTATCAATCATCCGCCGCCATTAAACCGGTACTGTCCAGGGTAATCGGGGTGAAAAGGGTCATGATCTGAGTTCAGTTTGTATGATTTGCATCATACTATCGTCATATGTTATCCTGTCATTAAAGGAGATCATTATGACGATGACGCGGAAAACAATCACCATCTCCGGGCAGATGGAAGAATGGGTCAAATCCCAAATCGAAAGCGGTCGCTATGGAAATGACAGCGAATATTTTCGCGATCTGATCCGCAGAGATCAGGAACGGCGACAGGCAGAGCTAGACTTGCGTGCTTTGATTGAAGAGGGCTTGAATAGTGGGGTTAGTGATAAGACACCCGAAAATATCCGTGAAGGAGTTCGAGAAAGATTGAGATTAAATGGGCAGTTACCAACTTAGTAAAGCTGCCGCCTTTGATCTCGATGCTCTCTATCTCCATGGCATCTTGGAATTCGGTCTCAACCAGGCAGATCAGTATTTTGATGGTTTGATCTCACGACTTCAAACATTGGCCGATCATCCGAGTTGGGGGGCAGACTATGACTTTATCGCGCCATCACTTCGCCGATACGAATATGGTGCTCATTCGATCTACTATCAATCTAGAAACAGTGGCACGGTCGTCGTCCGTATTCTGGGTAACAAACAAGACCCAGCACAGCATTTGTAAATTGCATCAAAGCGTTGGATTCGGATAACTCCGCGCTCGACTTTTGTTCCGTACTCTCTCTTTGGTTTGAGCATTTTGCGCGTGCTCGCGTATCCGCGTCGCTTGCGCAATATCGCGGGCGAGGATTTTGCGATCCAGAGCATGTTTTTTGCGTAAACCATCAATCTGCCTTTGTAGGACGCGCCTGTCTTGCATTTGCGCGTTGACCAGATTCTCGCGTTGCGCCTGATCGCGCTTGCTGGCCGCCCACGCTTCTTTCTCGTTTTGCTCTTTGATGGCTTTGTGCCTGCCTGACACACGATCCCATATCCCGCGAAGCCCTGCGTTAAATCTCCGACTGCGGTCTCGGGTTTCCCGTTGCCAGCGTTCTTTCTGTTTGGCCTTCAGCGTCGCACGCTCTTTGCGCTGCGCATTCTTCATCTCCTGCTTTTGCTGATAGAGCGGGGCAAAGTCGTGGGCGTGTTTTTCATCCACTTGGTCGATATAGTCATGGATATGATCCGTGACCTTCTCGGCAATGATCTGTTTGGTTTGATCGACAGAGCGGAAGTCACCTGGATCGCCAAGCCGCTCCTTCACCTCCTTTGTTTTCAGCCCCAGCATGCGGGGTACGGAGAAGACTTCGCCGTGAATATCCAGAGCGACGAAACCGCGCCTGTCCCCTCGGGCGAGGAAATAGCCTTTATCTTCGAGAGCGTGCTGAAATGCCTTTGCGGTGTCTGAGTGTTTCCAGGCATCCTGAAAACTCTGTTTGATCTCGCGCGGATCAAGCCCGAGCCGTTTGGCCTGTTGCCATTCATCCAGCGTGAAGTTGAGGGGCGACTTGCCACCGTCATGGCGCAGACCTTTGGGCAACTCCCAGCCGTGATCAAGGAAGAGTTCGCGAGCAAGGCTCTTCAGGCGGTTTTTGAAGTGCGGCAGATTGATCGCTGTCATGGTGCTGGCATCAATGCGTGACCACACCACATGAGCGTGGCGTCTGCCTTCCTTCTCATGAAACACAATCGCTCTTGGCTGGTTATCCAATCCCAGCTTTTCTTCGGCGCGATTGGCTGCATCCACCAAATCCTGTTCGCTTGCCGTCACGCCTTTGGGCGGATTGAGGCTGAGCGAGAACATGAACTGCTCACATTTCGTACCTTTGGAAATGGCATAGGCCTCTGACAACGCCCCGTGCAAATCACGGGCAACAAATCCTTTGATCTCATAGAGCGTGACATGATCATTCTCGTGGTCGTTCATCAGATGGCTGGCAAGATTGGACGCACCACTGCGCTGAGACCCAACGAAGATCATGGTTCATCCTCCACGGGCAGGAAGTCAGGATCGTGTTTGGCCGCACGGGCAAAGGTTTGAGAGAGGCTCTCATCAATCGTACTCAGATCAACACGAAAGCCCAGTGCTTTCATCAAGAGCAAGCGCATGGCGACAATATCCTTGCATGCCTTATGAATTGCATTCGGGGCTTCATGATCCCATTGCAAGACACCGCTCTCGGCTGCCGTGGCTAAACGCTCCAGGCTTTCGCTTAAACGCGATTGACCGAGGCAGGCCAGAACTTCTGCCAACGCTGTATGATCTTTGATGGGAGACCGCGCGCCGCGTGACCGCCGTTTCGATCTATTATTGGCAAACAGTACGGCCTTGATGTAAGCGCCGACCGCCATTTCACCAGCGCGACGTGTAAGTTCTCGGCGCTCATCGTCTGTCAATCGAATGCCGAATGTTTGGGATTTGGACTTGCGAATACTCATCGGCGCGGCCCTCCCTGAATCATGGGAGTGGGCGGCTCATCATCAAACCCATATTCCTCGTCATCGCCATCGTCGAAGGCATCAAGAGCCGCCACCGCACGGCAAACAACCGGATCACTGGCGATCTGTGATGACCAATCTTCCAACTCATCAAGGAACTCTGCTGACGCAAACGGTTCTAAACCGCTCTTCTCTCCTGCACCAAATCCGATAAATGATTGCGAAGACACAGTGCCGGCCGGCGAAGTCGTCATTTGGCCACGGCCGGTTGGTAATTGCGCGTGCGCAATGTCCTGGGGCCAGCTTGAAAGGCCCGGATCGCGCTGATAGAGTCCGGGCGGAGTCAAGGGGATGGCAATTCTTCGTCATTTCAATTGGTTAGTAGAAATTAACTTTCTATCCTGTACTGTTCAGAGATTGATTTTTCCGGCGACGGCCTCTGGCGCAGCCGCCCCGCATATGGTTTGACCAATGTCGATTACGCTGCATAAGCGAGACCTGCCTGACACACTCGACCTCGGCCCTGTTGTCGCCATTGACACCGAAACCCTCGGACTAAATCCGCATCGCGACAAACTGTGCCTTATCCAGCTGTCTTCCGGAGACGGGAACGCGCACCTGGTGCAGATGGACAGGTCGAATTACGCAGCCCCGAATCTGTGCCGCATGCTGGGTGACGAAGCGGTTCTGAAGCTGTTTCACTTCGCGCGTTTCGATGTCGCCGTGCTGTTTCATTATCTGAAGGTTCTGCCGTCCAACGTCTACTGCACCAAAATCGCGTCGAGACTGACCAGGACATATACCGACCGGCACGGACTCAAAGATCTGTGCCGCGAATTGCTGAGTGTCGATATGTCGAAGCAGCAGCAGAGTTCGGACTGGGGCGCCGACGACCTGACGAATGCGCAGATGGAGTATGCCGCATCCGACGTGCTTTACCTGCATGATCTGAAATCCAGACTGGACAAGATGCTGGAACGCGAGGGCAGAACGGGTCTCGCTCAGGCCTGTTTTTCGTTCTTGCCTGCACGTGCGGCGCTTGACCTCGCCGGATGGGCAAATGAAGATATTTTCGCGCACTGACCGCAGAGGTCCTGCGCGCAATCAGGAACCCGGCCTCAGGCAGATCTACTCCCGCTGACCAGGTTTCGTGAACCACAGGGTCGCCGATCGCAGGCCGCCCCTGGAAAGCCGATGACCGAGCAGAGAATCGAACCGCGCATTACCGAATCGCCAGGGCCCGGCGGTGGACACCGGCATCCGCGCAACACGGCACGCGCCGCTCGCCAGGCGCGGCGGCATCGCGGATTCGCGGTCGTGATGATGGTACTGCTCGCCAGCTCCAGCGTTGGCCTCGTCGGCATGTTCGTGGTCCGCTCTGGCATGCTGCCCGACACCGAACGAAAGGAACCGGTGGTTCAGCAACAGGCCGCGGTTTCGAAAAAGTCGGTGAAGCTCCTGAAGCCGAAGATCACCGGATTTGACAGACGTGCGCAAAGTTACGTGGTAACCGCGACGTCGGCGAAACAGGATGAGGACGACCCCGCGGTCGTTTCCCTGGATAAGGTGATTGCGGACCTGCAGCTCAAAAAATCGGGCGACGTGGTGAAGATCACAGCCGATCGCGGGCAATACAACAACGATGAAGAAACGCTTCATCTCGAAGGCAACGTCCAGATTCGCAGCGCCAAGGGATATGCCGCGGACATGATGGTTGCCGATATCTTTCTGAAAAAGGGGCGCGTGGTCTCGAACAAGCCGGTCACCGTAATTCTGCCTTCAGGCTATGTTCAGGCTAACGGCGTAGAATTGTGGAACGATGGCGAAAACATCCGCTTCCTGAATCGCGCACTTTTCGTGTTGAAGCCGAAAAAGAAGGGGTCCGGGTGATCAGAACAATTTCCGGCTTTGCGGCGAGCCTCGTATTCGCTCTGATCGCCCAGTCGCTGGCGACGGAAGCCCTCGGCCAATCGCTGACGGGTGGCGCTTTCGGCAACCCGAAATCCGATGCCGCTCGGGAAATCCGGATCGAATCAGATGTCATGGAGGTCGAGCAAAAGGGGCGCCGCGCGATCTTCATCGGCAACGTCGACGCGCGCCGCGGCGCGGTGCGGCTCCGGACCAAGCGCCTGGTAGCAAATTATCGCGAAGTGAAATCCGGTCAGAGCGCCCGCACGGAGATCACCAAGCTTGATGCCCGCGGCGGCGTGGTTGTCACCAGCAAGGATCAGAAAGCCACCGGAAACTGGGCGATAATGGATGTTCCTACAGGCAAGGTAACGATGGGCGGATCCGTGATCCTCACCCAGGGCAAGACCGTAATAAAAGGCGAAAAGCTGGAACTGGACCTGAACACGGGGCGGAGCCGGCTGATCGGCAGTTCCGCGTCCGGCGGGCGGGTCAAGGGCGTCTTCGTCCCATCAAGGAAATAGACTATAATCCACTGCGGGGTGTAGCAATTTCACCGAATTTTAATCCAATCACGGCTCAATGAGAGGGTACGGAGCGACTTGGGCAAATTGTTTAGATTTCCCGGTTCTTACGATGGTCCGGAGTCTGAAGATCGCGGCGAGCTAGACGTCGATCAGGATTTTCAGTCGGAACTTCGTCCGATCGGACAGCCTGACGGGCTGACAGTCCGATCGATCGGGAAGAGCTACAAACGCCGGCCTGTCGTTCGTGGGGTCAGTCTCTCCGTGCGGCGTGGGGAGGCTATTGGCCTCTTGGGGCCCAACGGAGCTGGCAAGACCACAGTGTTCTACATGATCACGGGCCTTGTCGCCGCCGACTACGGCGCCATTGAGCTTGACGGCATCGATCTCACGCACCTGCCGATGTATCGGCGGGCGAGGCTCGGAATCGGCTACCTTCCTCAGGAAGCGTCGATCTTCCGCGGCCTCACAGTAGAGCAGAATATTCGCGCGGTTCTGGAGTTGTCTGAACCGGATCGCGAAGTGCGTGAGGGTTTGTTAGATGCGTTACTCGACGAGTTTGCAATCAGGCATATCAGGCGTACGCCGGCTATTGCACTCTCTGGTGGGGAGCGAAGAAGAGTCGAGATCGCACGGGCTTTGGCCACGCGACCTTCCTTCATGCTCCTTGACGAGCCCTTCGCCGGGATTGATCCGATTGCAATCGGTGATATCCGCGACCTGGTGCGACACCTTACTGATCGAGGGATCGGGGTGCTTATTACGGATCACAACGTCCGAGAAACCCTCGAACTCATCGACCGCGCACTGATCATTCACGACGGTCAAGTGCTGATGGAGGGCACGCCGGAGGAAATTGTAGGCAACGAAGACGTCCGCAGGCTATATCTTGGCGACAAGTTCAGTCTGTGACATCCCGGTTTAGCGTAGCGGCGCGCCGATCGCGCGCGAGGCTATTCTCCCGGGCAAGGACGCGGGGCAACCAGAGCATGACAGTGTGAACCAAATGGTATTGGCGCCCCGACTTGAATTGCGCCAGGGCCAATCCCTGGTCATGACTCCGCAACTGCAGCAGGCAATCAAGCTTCTGCAGCTTTCAAATCTCGAACTCACCGCCTATGTGGAAGGCGAACTGGAGCGCAATCCGCTGCTGGAAAGCAACGAAGCGGATGACGGTGCGCCGTCGCCGGAAACTGCAGCAAATGACAAAACGGACGAGGTCAATCCCGAATCGGGCGAGGCTGAACCTGCCGAACACAGTCTCGATTTCAGCAATGATTCGGACGCGACCGAACCGCTGTCCCAACTCGATGCGGACCTCGACACGATATACCAGGGCGAAGGGCCGGATACCGGAGCGGCAACGGCGCCTGCACCTGGCGAAACGGATTCGGGCTGGAACTCGCTGCGGCCGAGTCAGGGAACGTTCACCGGAGAACCCTTCGATTTCGAGTCGCAGCTAAGCCGCGAGCAAACGCTGGGCGAGCACCTGGTCGAACAGCTCAATATGACGATCATGGATCCAGCGCGCCGGATGATCGGTGTCCATTTGATCGACATGATCGATGAGGCCGGATATCTGGCCGGAGATACGGCGCAGCTGGCAGAACGTCTCGGCACCGACGAGGCGGCGGTTCTGGAGACCCTGAAGGAGATGCAAGGGTTCGAGCCGGCAGGCGTGCTCGCCCGGTCTCTTGCGGAGTGTCTGGCTATTCAGCTCGCCGAGAAAGACCGGCTTGACCCGGCCATGGAGGCCCTGATCGACAATATTGATCTGCTCGCCAAGCGCGAGATGTCCGCGCTCATGAAGCTGTGCGATGTCGACCGGGAAGATCTGGTCGACATGATCGAGGAGATCCGGGATCTCAATCCGAAACCGGGGAACGCGTTCGGACACGTCGTGGTTCAGCCCGTGGTTCCGGACGTCTTCGTCCGCGAAGGCACTGACGGTGGATGGGTGGTCGAACTGAACAACGAAACCCTGCCGCGCGTGCTCGTGAACAACCACTATTATGCCAGCGTGAACAAAACCGCCCGGAACGCCGATGACAAGGCCTATTTGTCGGAGTGTTTCGCCAACGCCAACTGGCTCGTCAAGAGCCTCGACCAGCGGGCCAAGACAATCCTGAAAGTGGCGAAGGAAATTGTCCGGCTACAGGATGCCTTCCTGGCCTACGGGGTTCAGCATCTGAAGCCGCTCAACCTGAAAATGGTCGCCGACGCCATTTCGATGCACGAGTCGACGGTCAGTCGCGTGACGTCAAACAAGTACATGTCGACACCGCGCGGCGTCTTCGAGCTGAAGTATTTCTTCACGTCGGCAATCGCATCGACCGAGGGAGGCGACGCCCACTCCGCCGAGGCGGTGCGCCACAGGATCAAGGAGTTGATCGACAGCGAATCCGCCAAGGCAATCCTCTCGGACGACAAGATCGTCGAGTTGCTGCGCGGATCCGGGATTGAGATTGCGCGCCGCACCGTTGCCAAATACAGGGAATCCATGCAGATTCCCTCCTCAGTGCAGCGTCGGCGGGAAAAAAACGCTTTCGCTTGATAATAGCCGCCGCTTGCTGCAAGTATCGCGTGTGCTTTCAGATCGATTCGCGATCTGGTTGTCGGTCGCCGATAATTGCAAACAACTGTTCGCGGCGGTTGACTTGGCACGTCAGTGGAACTAGGTTCCGGGCGCGCTGGAGCAGCGGGCAGGCAGAAGGCCGCCCGGCTTGCATTTCAATTCGTGAGCAATGTCGGCTCCGGCAGTCCGTAATAGAATGAAACTGAGCCTTCCGTCCCGGCCATTCGGGGGACAGGGCGGAGCTGGAAGCGGCAATGCAAGTTCAAATATCCGGCAAGAGCATCGACCTGGGTGACTCGTTGCGCGCGCATATTTCGGACAGGCTGGAGCAGAGCCTGGTCAAATATTTCGACGGAACGGCCGAGGGACATGTCACGCTGATGCGCGAAGGTGCTGAACTGCGGGTCGAGTGCATTGTGCATCTGAGTTCCGGCATTACCTTGCGCTCCAAAGGCCAGGCCGTGGATGCCTATGCCAGCTTTGATATGGCTGCCGAGAGGCTCGAGAAACGCTTGCGCCGCTACAAACGGCGCCTGAAAGACTATCACGCCAAGAACAGCGACACGTTCGCTGGACATTTTGCCCCGAGCTACGTCATTGCAGCCGAAAATGACGAAGAGCCGGAGCCGGAAGACCTAAACCCCGCCATCATCGCCGAGGACACGACGCAGATCAAAGAACTGTCGGTCGGCGAAGCGGTCATGCAACTCGACGTCGCAGAGGCTCCATTCGTGTTTTTCCGTAATGCGGGACACGGCGGCCTTAATGTCGTCTACAGGCGCGATGATGGTAACTTCGGATGGATTGATCCGGGCGATTCGAAGCGCGACTGACGCCCGCCTCCATGAGGCGAGCCGTTCCTTGCGCATTAAGGGTGAGTGGAATGCAGCTATCTGATTTGGTCAGCACCGATGGTGTCGTTGCGACGCTTAAAGCGGGCAGCAAGAAACAAGTCTTGCAGGAACTGTCCCAGGTTGCGGCCGATCTTACGGGGGTCACATCCCGTGAAATATTCGAAACCCTACTGCAACGCGAACGCCTGGGTTCGACCGGTGTCGGCCAGGGCATCGCCATCCCCCATGGCAAGATTGCCGGACTTGACCGCCTCTACGGGGTTTTTGCCCGCCTGGAGACGCCGATTGAATTCGATTCGATGGACGATCAGCCTGTCGATCTCGTTTTTCTACTGCTGGCGCCGGAATTGGCCGGAGCAGATCACCTGAAGGCGCTGG
Source organism: Hyphomicrobiales bacterium (assembly GCA_965198845.1). GTDB lineage: Bacteria > Pseudomonadota > Alphaproteobacteria > Rhizobiales > JAJFHC01 > CBDAQD01. The sequence goes on along the minus strand of CBDAQD010000002.1, from coordinate 245,830 downwards.
CCCGCGTGTCCCGCCTGTTGCGCGATCCTTCCGTTGTGGCAAAGCTCAGGGCGTCAAAGAAAGCATCCGTGCTTTATTCCGTCCTGACCGAACCTGCTGCGTCACACGCCGCCTGACCCTCGCAAGCTCCAACCTGCCGAACACTGCACTTTGTCCGTGTCACTGATGGTCAGTGCACAGGCATCGCGTGCAGATCATTTTCCCAAACACTCGCCAAAGCGGATTCCTGACTGTCCGTGATGGCCATACAGGTTCCATCCGCCGCATAGACGCCGAACAGACGAACGTCCACAGGCAGGTTCTCGGGGAGGCCGTCGACAATCTCGTGGGCCTGCTCGGCCGAGATCTCGCGGACGTAGGCGATCTCACCGCCGCCCAACAGGGCAAACTCTTCAGCGTTCATGCGCGGTTTATTGGACATTGCATTCATGGTTTCACTGCTCCCGTGCCCGTCGCGGCAGCCACCGGGGCGCCGCGATGCACCTCTTGAGTTGAGACTGTTGAAAAATCAGTCGCTCGACGCCTTGATGTCGATCTTGCGAACAATGTGCTCAGGCTCCGGACGCTCCAGACGAATAGACAAGAGCCCATTGTTCAGCTCTGCGTCCTTCACCTCGATCCCGTCGGCCAGCACGAAAGCCCGCTGGAACTGCCGTGCGGCGATGCCGCGATGCAGGAACGCGCGTTCCGCATCGTCGTTCTGCCGACCACGAATCACGAGCTGATTTTCCTCGACTGTGATGTCGAGATCTTCCCGGTCGAAACCGGCAACAGCCAACGTAATCTGAAGCGTCTCACCGGCGCCGTTCAGGCCGGGAATCCGTTCGATATTGTACGGGGGATAGCCGTCTCCTGACGATTTCGATGCGCGGTCCAGCAACCGTTCCAATTCATCGAAGCCCAAGAGAAACGGGCTGTTAAACAGTGAAACTCGAGACATCGGTAAGCCCTTGTTTTAAGCGGCAATTATGTAGACCGGCCCTCGGTGGCACCGGTCGGATGTACATAAAATATGGGGCGAATAAGTGCCAAATTCAAGCATCCGGGGTGCCCGGGCTCCGCGCGACGGCAACATGTGCCAGCCACGGAGATCCGGGTTACCAGCCAAATTTTCCGCCTGCCGTGAACCTTTTTCGGCCTCACCGCAACTAACCGTATGAGCAAGCCGTTACGGACATATCGTCCCGCGCAAAACTCAACGGAGGTTCACAATGTCACGCACGGAAACACAACTTCAGGCTCATACCTTTGAGAACACCGACGAACAGCTGAGTTTCGAGGTTCGCGAAGTCGTTTCCCTGCTTGCCGTATTCCAGGCCCAGGCAGAATCGAGCGAAGCCAGCAATGAAGACGAATACGATCCGTTCTCACCCGGCTTCCCGAGAATTCACTGAAAGACCGGTTATCCGGTGCAGAGAAAGACCGGTTATCCGGTGCAGAGCGAGCGTATCTGCCCGTAATGAAATTCGACGTCCTCGCGCGTCTGGTCGTTATCGGTCATGAGCGCGATGCCGTGTACGATATCAATCGGATCACGGCCGAACGCCTTTCGGAAGTCTGCCAGCAGATCCCGTGTATCCTTCTGCCAGTCATCGTCATCACCGGCCCGAAGCACGATGTTCTTGACGTAACCCTGAATCACGTATCCTTGCGTATTGGGGCTGTCGATCACCACTTCCGTGCTGTGCAATTCGTTCGTCCAGACGTAACGCAGGACAGGAACCGGTGTCGGGTTGAGCAGGGTGCCCGGATCTCCGAATGCCACGAACACTGAGCCGGCGACGTCGTCGCCAGACTTCTCGTGCAAGTTGGCCGACTCCTGCACTTCCTCGGCAGACCATTTGATCTCGAGATACCGGCACTGCCTGGGATCGAATCGGACACGTCGTATCAGGACCGATGACGTCCCCTCCGCAACCGCACGCAATGCCGGCTCGTCGTCGTATTCGACCCGCTCGTAGGTGGTCTGTCCGGAAAGCTGAATATGCCGCCACTGATCTCCGGGATATTTCTCCGGGTCGAAGAGGATGGAATTCGACAACACTTTGTCGGGAACGACGGACGTGTCCAGTTCGTCGCCACCGCCAAATGAACAGCCGGCGATCCCGGCCGATGCGATGATCAGGAAAACATTGGCAAAATAGCCCGACGCCTTTTTACGCGTACTCATTATATCGGCGGGGGGGATATTCACGTCACCTCACGAAATTCGGTCGCAGAGTATACTCTCCGTTTCCCCTGATCCGCCAGCCCGGATGGCAAGCCGCCGAAAAAAGACCTACGGCCGCGCCGGTGGCGTTAAACCAGAATCTCGTTCATCTTTGTGGCGGGTTTTGGTGGAGCCAGGCGGAATCGAACCGCCGACCTCTTGAATGCCATTCAAGCGCTCTCCCAACTGAGCTATGGCCCCGCGCAGGTGTCTGCCCGCCATTGACGACAACGGCCGAGCGGCCGGAAGTTAGGTCGGGCGGACGAATTGTTCAAGCAAAACTTGATCGTCAGCGGCCGTTCGGTTCCGAATTGGCCTCAGCTTTCCTCTTCATCCCCCGAGACGCCGCCAATCAGGCCGCTGACATCGTCCCCGTCTTCGTCATCCTCTTCGAGGAATGTGTCGTCATCGTCCGACGAGTCATCATCTTCCAGATCGACAACCTCGTCTTCGATATCGGGAATATCATCATCGCTTTCGGACTCTGCATCCTCAAGCGAAACGACCTCGACATCACCGGTATCTTCGGCCTCCTGCTCTTCGGCAGGTTCCTCCGGAGCCGGCTTCGCAGCCGGCTTTGCGGCGGCCGGTTCGGCGCGTTTGGGGGCCACGGCCGGCTCGAGAACGAATACGGCCTCGCATTTCGGACAAACAATGGGGTCCTTGCCCAGATCGTAAAACTTAGCGCCGCACTCCCGGCATTGACGCTTTGTTCCAAGTTCAGCTCTCGCCACGTCCCTGACCTCTTGGATCGCGAAAAAACGCGCTCCCCTTGCCACGCCAAGGGCGCGCTGTCAAAAACAAATTCGACTCGGGACTCCGTGCCGGAACGCCTGACAGTGTGGCGCCGATGCGTGAGTCCCCTCGCGTGGCAGAGTTCCGTGACTCGCCCAATCGCGTGTGTTACGAACCGAGCGCCCACCTGACCGGCCGAGCCAAAGAGTTACCGCGTGACGAAAGCAACCCCATTCACGGCGAGCAAGAGTGACGGGTTGTCCGGAACCGTTACGGTTCCGGGCGACAAGTCGATCTCGCATCGCGCCCTTATCCTTGGCACGCTCGCGGCAGGAGAAACGAGAATCGAAGGGCTCCTCGAATCCGATGACATCATGGCGACTGCCGGTGCGATGCGTGCGCTCGGCGCTTCGGTCGAGAAGTTGTCCGACGGAACGTGGACCGTCTACGGGCCGGGTGCAGGCGCCCTGACTGAGCCGAGCGAACCGCTGGATTTCGGAAATTCGGGAACCGGCGTGAGGCTGGCCATGGGGGTGCTCGCAAGCCACAACCTGACGACGAGACTAGTCGGCGACGCCTCCCTGTCTCACCGTCCGATGGGCCGGGTGATGGTTCCGCTTGCAGAGATCGGTGCGCGTTTCGATTGCGAAACCGACGAACGCCTGCCGCTTACAGTCATCGGCGCACGCGATCCGCTGCCGATCGAATATCGCCTGCCGGTGGCATCCGCGCAGGTGAAGTCGGCGGTCCTGCTCGCCGGATTGAATACACCCGGCAGGACAACCGTAGTCGAACCCGTTCTGACACGGGATCATACGGAGAGAATGCTCGGGCACTTCCAGGCGGAAGTCATCATCGAACAGACCGCCGACGGCCGCGCAATCAGCGTAATGGGCGAAAGAGAACTGCAACCACAATCCGTCAGGGTGCCGGCGGATCCAAGTTCGGCAGCATTTCCGATCGTCGCGGCGCTGATCACCGAAAACTCCGACATTCTCGTCCCGGGCGTCATGATGAATCCGACCCGCCGCGGTCTGATCGACACGCTGCTGGACATGGGCGCCCGGATTGACATCGTCTCAGAGGAAGAGTGCAACGGTGAGCCGGTTGCCGACCTGCGTGTGCGGTCCGGCACCCTGCGGGGCGTTACTGTACCTGCCGCGCGTGCGCCCTCTATGATTGACGAATACCCGATCCTTTCCGTGGCGGCAGCGTTCGCCGAAGGGACGACCAGAATGGAGGGGCTGGAGGAACTGCGCGTGAAGGAAAGTGACCGGCTGGCCGCGGTTGCGGCCGGGCTCAGGGCCTGCGGCGTCGCGTGCGAGGAGGGCGAAGACAGTCTGGCGGTCACCGGCGGCCCCGTCCCGGGGGGCGGCCTTGTCGAAACACATCTCGATCACCGGATTGCCATGGCCTTCCTGGTGATGGGGCAGGCCAGCGACAATCCGGTCACAGTCGACGACATTGGAATGATCAATACCAGCTTCCCAAGCTTCGTTTCGCTGATGAGTGCGGCAGGCGCCGCGTTTGCCGACAGCCCGGCGGTGACGGCATGATCATCGCAATCGACGGACCTGCGGCGTCGGGCAAGGGAACACTGGCGCGGCGGCTCGCAAGTCATTACGGGTTGGCTTATCTCGATACCGGCTCGCTATACCGGGCCGTTGCTCACGGCGTGCTCACCGAAGGCGGAAACCCTGCCGACGAAGAGGATGCCGTTGCTTCGGCAAGACGGCTGGGAACCTACGATATCGATGATGCAGACCTCCGCACTCCGGACGTTTCGCGTGCGGCATCGCAGGTCGCCGCCATCCCGGCGGTCCGGGCGGCCATCCTGGACTTCCAGCGCCAGTTCGCGGCAACGCCGCCAGGTGCGGTTCTCGACGGTCGCGATATCGGAACAATCGTGTGTCCCTATGCCGACGTGAAGCTGTTTGTCACGGCAAGCCCCGAGGCACGCGCAAAACGCCGATTTCTGGAACTGACGGCGTCCGGAACCGATGTCACCGAGGCCCAGGTCCTGCATGACCTGACCGAACGCGACCGGCGCGACAGCGGGCGGTCGGTTGCCCCTTTGACCCAGGCCGCAGACGCCCACTTGCTCGATACCACAAATTTGGATATAGAAGCGGCGTTCGACGCTGCCGTCGGGATTATTGACGGCACGGAACCGTAGCAGGGCGCGATCCATTCGGAACGGGCCCTATAGCTGTTTTCCGAACGAAAGCCTGTCTACCAATTCAAGTGAACAAGCCTTCGCGCGGCACAACCAGGATTTGGAGTCCGCAAGCACGCTGAACCCAACACTGGACCAGGGGAAACGCCCCTTGCGGAAAGACCTTCGGATACAACCGTTGGCCAGAAACAATCGACCTGTTTAGGAGCACTTATGTCACAAATGAGCACCGAATCTCTCAACCCGACCCGCGAAGATTTCGCGGCCCTCCTCGATGAAGCGATGGATGCGGGCACGGCGCAGGAAGGCACCGTTGTCGCCGGCAAGATCGTCGCAATCGAAAACGACATGGCCATCATCGACGTTGGCCTGAAGACGGAAGGCCGGGTTGCCCTCAAGGAATTCCATTCTCCGGGCAGCGACGTCAAGCTGACCGTAGGAGACGAAGTCGAGGTCTATCTCGACCGTATCGAAAACGCGCTCGGCGAAGCTGTCCTGAGCCGCGAAAAGGCGAGGCGCGAAGAAAGCTGGGCCCGCCTGGAAAAATCATTCGAAGCCAACGAGCGTGTCGAAGGCGTTATCTTTGGCCGCGTGAAGGGCGGGTTTACCGTCGATCTGGACGGCGCTGTGGCCTTCCTGCCGGGCAGTCAGGTGGATATCCGCCCGATCCGTGACCCGTCGCCGCTGATGAACATTCCCCAGCCCTTCCAGATTCTCAAGATGGACAAGCGCCGGGGCAATATCGTGGTATCGCGCCGCGCCGTTCTGGAAGAGACCCGCGCGGAACAGCGTCACGAGATCGTCGCCAACCTGAAAGAAGGTCAGGTGGTCGAAGGCGTCGTCAAGAATATCACCGACTACGGCGCGTTTGTGGATCTGGGCGGCATTGACGGCCTTCTGCACGTCACCGACATCGCCTGGCGCCGCGTCAATCATCCGAGCGACGTGCTGTCGATCGGCCAGTCCGTGAATATCCAGATCATCAAGATCAATCCGGAAACCCAGCGCATCAGCCTGGGCATGAAGCAGCTCGAGGCCGATCCCTGGGACGGCGTCGATGCCAAATATCCGGTCAATGCGAAGTTCAAGGGCACCGTCACCAATATCACCGACTATGGTGCGTTCGTTGAACTGGAAGAAGGCATCGAAGGCCTGGTCCACGTTTCAGAGATGAGCTGGACCAAAAAGAACGTGCACCCCGGCAAGATCGTTTCGACAAGCCAGGAAGTCGAGGTCATGGTTCTCGAGGTCGACCGCAACAAGCGCCGGATCTCGCTGGGCCTCAAGCAGTGCGCAGACAATCCGTGGCTGTCCTTTGCCGAGCGGTACCCGCAGGGCACCGAGGTCGAGGGCGAAATCAAGAACGTCACCGAATTCGGCCTCTTCATCGGTCTCGACGGCGATGTCGACGGCATGGTGCACCTGTCCGACCTCGACTGGAACCGTTCAGGCGAGGAAGCGATTGCCGACTACAAGAAGGGCGACGTCGTCAAGGCGGTCGTTCTCGATGTCGACACCGAAAAGGAACGCATCAGTCTCGGCATCAAGCAGCTTGGCGGCGACCCGATGGACAGCGCCGGCGACCTGCGGCGCGGTGCTGTGGTCACCTGCGAGATTTCTGATGTCAAAGACAACGGCATCGAGGTCAAGATCGGCGACCAGGGTCTGACGGCGTTTATCAAGCGCGCCGATCTCAGCCGCGACCGCTCCGAGCAACGGCCCGAGCGTTTTGCTGTAGGCGACAAGGTCGACGCCCGTGTCACGAGCATCGACAAGGCGGCCCGCAAGATCAACGTTTCGATCAAGGCGCTCGAAATCGCCGAGGAGAAAGAGGCTGTCGCACAGTACGGTTCGACCGACAGTGGTGCCTCGCTCGGCGACATCCTGGGTGCTGCGCTCAACAAAGCTCAGAAAGAAGACGAGCAGGGCGACACGGCCGAAGAAGACAAGTAAACAAGATCCGGGCTCCGGCATGATGCCGGAGCCCTTCATTTACGGCGGCCAGAACGCATGAGCCTCAACGCAGACATACTCGCCGACCGCCGCCGTCTCCGGCGGCGCATGCAGGTCTGGCGGGTCGTCGCAGTATGCGCGGTCATTCTCGCCATTATCGGAATCGGGATCGGAACCGCCGATCGGGCCGGTCTCTCGATCGGACGCGATCACATCGCCCGATACGTGATTACCGGGACCATCCTGGACGATCTCGAAGAACAGAACCTGCTTCGGGAAATCGGCGAGAGCAAATCCGCGAAAGCATTGATTCTCTACATCAACAGCCCCGGCGGGACGACCGCTGGTGCGGAGGCGCTGTTCGACTCGATCCGGCGTGTTGCCAAGACGAAGCCGGTCGTTGCCGTGCTCGGCACCGTCGCGGCATCCGCGGGCTACGCCGTCGCTCTGGGCGCCGACAGGATTGTGGCGCGGGGCAACACCATCACCGGATCGATAGGTGTCATCATGCAATGGGCCGAGGTGGCCGATCTGCTTGAGAAAGCCGGGATCCGGGTCGAAGAGGTGAAGAGCGGGCCGCTCAAGGCCGCTCCGTCACCTTTCAAGAAGGCATCTTCGGAAGCACGCGCGGCGACCGAGTCCATGGTGACCGATTCCTATGACTGGTTTGTCGGACTGGTCAGGGACAGGAGATCTCTGGACGCGGATCGTGCCCGCATTCTCTCGGACGGCCGGGTCTATACCGGCCGGCAGGCCAAGGCGGTGAAGCTGGTCGACGCGATAGGCGGAGAGACCGAGGCCGTAAAATGGCTGCAGGCCGAAAAGAAGATCGAACCCAACCTGAAAGTCGTGGAATGGACGCGCAGCAGCTTCGAGGATCTCGGCCTCGGTGGCGCTGCACTGGCCTGGCTGCTGAAATCGACCGGTCTTGAGGGCGTTGCATCCGTGTTACGGCTGAGCCAAAAAACGTTGCAGACTGAACGACTTAATCTTGACGGTCTGGTTTCCGTTTGGCACCCTGAGCGATGAAAGCAGGGATCGAAATGCCCTCTGTAACGATAATCATGGCGGTTTGAGGGGGCGCTATGATCAAGTCCGAACTGATACAAGTGATTGCGCAGGAGAATCCGCATCTCTACCAGAGAGACGTGGAGCGGATCATAAACACCATATTCGGTGAGATCGGCAATGCGCTGGCGCGGGGCGACCGTGTAGAACTCAGAGGCTTTGGCGCCTTCTCGGTCAAGGACAGGCCTGCCAGGATCGGCCGAAATCCTAGAACCGGCGCACCGGTCCATGTGAGCGCGAAGCGCGTGCCTTTCTTCAAGACAGGCAAGGAACTGCGCGAACGCCTGAACGGCAAGGACACGTCGACAGAGGATTGACCGTTCTGTCGCAAGGCACGAGGCGCTCCGGGAGCGGTTTTTGAAGAAGATTCTGACATGGCTGTTCTGGGGTCCGGTCGCCGTCCTGGTGATAGGCGTCGCTGTCGCGAACCGGCATTTCGTCAAATTCTCCCTTGATCCGCTATCCACCACTGATCCGCTGTTTTCCGCCGAACTGCCGCTGTTCGTCCTTCTGCTTGCCGCCGTTCTGGTCGGTCTTCTGATCGGCGGCGCCGCATCATGGATCAATCAGGGTAAGTACCGCCGCGCAGCCCGAGAGGGCCGGCACGACGCCGCGCACTGGAGGCGTCAGGCCGAGAGCGCGGAACACCGGGCCGACGCCGCATCTCCCGGACTGGCGCAGCTGCCATCACCGGACGCGCGCTGAGCCGCTCCGGCCCATGCGCATCATCACGACAGCCGATTTCCACGAATCAATCACCGTTCGCGACATGGTCGAGCAGTTGCGCAAGGCGTTTCGCGGCAGTTTTGTATCGCCGCTGCGTCACCATCACGCCATTTCCAGACCCGACAACGAAGACGCAACGTTCCTGCTGATGCCGGCATGGACCGACATGGACGCACAGGGCCACTCGCAATCCGGCTATGTCGGGCTCAAGTCGGTTACCGTGTTTCCCGGCAACGCGGATGCCGGCAAGCCGTCTGTCATGGGTATCTACACGCTGCTCTCCGGGCGGACAGGGGAGCCGCTCGCGATCATCGACGGCCGGGAACTGACCCTCTGGAGAACCGCGGCCGCATCCGCCCTTGCGTCGTCCTACCTTTCGCGGCAGGACAGCGAGCGCCTGCTTGTCGTCGGCTCCGGAGCGATTGCGCCGCACCTTGTTCGGGCCCACGCAGCAGTCCGGCCAATCTGCAACGTGCTGGTCTGGAACCGCACGCCTGACGCCGCCGAGCGGCTCGCCGCACAGCTCGACCGGCCCGATTTCCGCGTTTCCGCTACCGATGACCTCGAAGGTGCGGCTCGCGGCGCGCACATCATCTCATGCGCAACCATGTCGACGACGCCGCTGATCGAAGGCGAATGGCTCACCGCCGGTACCCACGTGGACCTTGTCGGGGGTTATCGGCCGGACATGCGCGAGGCCGACGACGAAACCATGCGCCGGTCCAGAATTTTTGTCGATACACGCGAAGGTACACTCGCGGAAGCCGGCGACATCGTCCAGCCGCTTGAGGCGGGTGTCATCACGCATGACGATATTGCCGGTGATCTGCACGAGTTAACGCAGGGCGACAAAGCGGGCAGACGGTATTATGATCAGATCACGCTGTTCAAGTCGGTAGGAACAGCGTTGGAAGATCTTGCCGGCGCAATCCTCCTTTTCGAGCGGACGTGACGCCGGTGCGGAGCCAACGGCCCGGAACATGACGATGACCCGGCGACGACCACCTTGTGGCGTGATCATTTGCGGTGCGATTGTTGCTGCGTGGGTCAATCTGACTTTCCCGCAATCACAGAACGCACTCGCGATGGACCTGTTCCGCCCGGCGATCGCGGTCACACCCGAAGGCCTGACCTGCGTTCTCGGAGGCGGCCTCGATGGCAAGCTGGTCGATTCCAAGAGCATCACCCCTCTCATGACCCATAAGCAGGAATATGCACTCGTGACGCTCAAGGGCGTATCCGACATCGCTTGGACGATCGGACGGCCTCAGGAAAGCAGCGGCGAGGAAGGCGACTGCGAAGGCACGTTCCAGCAGGAACTGACGCTCGGACCCAAACAGCTTGGCGACTACATCGTGGCAGTGCTGGGCAGCAAGCAGGAGGCCGGCAGCTTTCTCCCTCCAAAGGTCGAGACCCTTCCGAATACCGACAAGTCAGCCGAAACCGCACTCAAGGAATACCTCGGAGAAATGGGGCTGCCTGAGGCCAAGACCGCGATCAAGCAGCTGATCAAGGCGGACCTCGATGGCGACGGCAAGGAGGAAACGCTGATCAATGCGATCAATACCGAGCGCGAAACCATGCGCAAGGGAGAGTATTCGGTCGTTCTTCTCCTGAAAGAGTCAGACGGCGAAGTACAGACCATCGAAATCGCATCCGAGATCACGACCGAGGATTCAGACGAATTGAGCGTCCTGTGGGAGAACACTATCGCGGGCATCGTTGACCTGAATGGCGATGGCGAGATGGAAATCGTACTTTACGGCGCGTTCTATCTTGGCGACGGATGGCAGGTGATCCATCTACAGGACGGACAGGTTTCCGATACACTTGCCTGCGGATGCGGCGGCTGACGCTGCGACAACCGCACGCCCATATTCCATTGGGACAGTAGGGGCGATTTGCTATAACCCGCGCGGAACACGGCAACCCTGAGCGAATTCCGATGATGCTGGATACAACGAACCCGATCTTCTGCGCTCTCGACACGACCGACCTGGACCGGGCGGTTATGCTCGCGCACGACCTGCGCGGAGCCGTAGGTGGCGTGAAGCTGGGGCTGGAATTCTTTTATTCTCACGGTCCGGCCGGCTATGAAAGGGTCGCGGCTGCCGGCTTGCCGATATTTCTCGATCTCAAGCTGCATGACATCCCAAATACGGTGTCGGGCGGATTGCGCGCGGTGCTGCCACTGCGCCCTGCGATCGTGAACGTCCATGCATCAGGCGGACAGGACATGCTCCGCGCAGCTGCAGCTACGGTTGCCGAGGCGGGTACCGACAGGCCGCTGCTTATTGCAGTCACTATCCTCACCAGCCTGGACGATGACGATCTGGCGGAAATCGGTTACGCCGAAACCGCTGGCCAGCAAGTCGACCGGCTCGCCGAACTGACCGAGAACTGCGGTCTTGACGGCGTCGTTTGCAGTCCGCGCGAAATAGCCAGACTCCGTGCTGCAAGGAGGACAGACTTCAAGCTCGTTGTCCCGGGCATTCGTCCGGCGGGGGCGGCTAGCCAGGATCAGAAACGCATCATGACACCGGTCGACGCGGTTAATGCAGGCGCCGACATCCTGGTCATCGGCAGGCCGATCACAGCAGCCGAAGATCCCGCATCAGCCGCACGGTCAATCGCCGCTTCGCTGTCCGGAAATGTGGCAGTGGACGCATGAACGTCAAGGTCAAGATATGTGGGCTGAGCACGCCCGAAACGCTGACCGCCGCGGTTGACGCCGGCGCAGATTTCGTCGGTTTTGTCTTTTACGGGCCAAGCCCCCGTAGTCTGGCGCCCGACGATGCCCGGGCGCTCTCGGCGCAGGTTCCGGCGCACGTCAAGACGGTCGCTCTGGTTGTTGACGCGTCGGACGAAGAGCTGGCCGCAATCATCGACGCCATCTCTCCGGACTATATCCAGGCACACGGCAGCGAGACGCCGGAGAGGATCAGCGAGATCCGCCAACGTTTCGGAACACCGGTCATCAAGGCGATCAAGATCAGGGAACCGGACGATCTGGCGACGGTCTCCGCTTATGAAGAAACAGCAGATCTGATCCTGTTCGATGCCAAGGCGCCGGATGACCGCGCCGATGCCCTGCCCGGCGGCAATGGCGTGGCGTTCGACTGGACGCTGCTGACGCGGAAAGCGACCCGGGAGCCTTTCATGCTGTCGGGCGGGCTCGATCCGGACAATCTAGCCCGTGCCGTAGAGACGACGGGCGCGGTGCTTGTCGACGTGTCATCGGGTGTCGAATCCGCGCCGGGCATAAAGGATATCAATGAAATAAGGCGTTTCCTCTCAACGGCAAAGACGCTATGACCACACGCGCTCTGTTTCAGGCATAAGGAAGTTTTACGGTGTCAGTCGCTAGTCCCAATTCGTTTCGTACCGGTCCAGACGAGAGCGGCCATTTCGGCATGTACGGCGGACGGTTCGTCGCCGAAACGCTCATGCCGCTCATTCTCGACCTTGAAGAGGCCTACGAGAACGCCAAGGCCGACCCCGAATTTCACGAGGAACTGGCCAAACTGAACGCCCATTATGCGGGCCGGCCGAGCCCCCTCTATTTTGCCGAGCGCCTGACCGAGCACTTCGGCGGCGCCAAGGTCTACTTCAAGCGGGATGAGCTGAACCACACGGGGTCGCACAAGATCAACAACTGCCTCGGCCAGATCCAACTGGCGCGACGGATGGGCAAGACCCGGATTATCGCTGAGACAGGCGCCGGCCAGCATGGTGTCGCGGTGGCGACAGTGGCAGCACGGTTCGGATTGCCCTGCGTCGTCTTTATGGGTGCCACGGATATCGAACGGCAGAAGCCGAATGTATTCCGGATGAAGCTGCTTGGCGCGGAAGTCCGCCCGGTCACCTCAGGCTCGGGCACGCTCAAGGACGCCATGAACGAAGCCCTCAGGGATTGGGTCGCCACCGTTGAGAATACCTTCTACATCATCGGGACGGCCGCCGGGCCGCATCCCTACCCGGAGATGGTGCGTGACTTCCAGTCCGTGATCGGCAACGAGCTGCGCGAACAGATGATGGAGGCGGAAGGCCGCCTGCCTGACAGCCTGGTCGCCTGCATCGGCGGCGGCTCGAACGCCATCGGCCTGTTCCATCCGTTCCTCGACGACAAAGAGGTTACGATCTACGGCGTCGAAGCGGCCGGCCACGGCCTCGATACTGACGAGCACTGTGCCTCGCTTTCAGGCGGCAAGCCGGGCGTACTGCACGGCAACCGGACTTACCTGCTGCAAAGCGACGACGGCCAGATCATCGAGGGTCACTCGATATCGGCCGGCCTCGACTATCCCGGCATCGGACCGGAACATGCGTGGCTGAGAGACAGCGGGCGGGTCAACTACGTCTCGGCAACCGACAAGGAAGCCCTGGAAGCGTTTCAGTTGTGCACCAAGCTCGAGGGCATCATTCCGGCGCTCGAGCCGTCACACGCGCTGTCGTATGTTTCCAAGATCGCTCCGACCCTGCCCTCTTCGCACATCATCGTGATGAACCTGTGCGGGCGGGGCGACAAGGACGTGTTTGCGGTCGCGGAACACCTTGGCGTGGAGATGTAGGCCATGAGCGCGACCGGAACAGCCCGAATCGACCAGCGATTCAATGACCTGCGCGACGAGGGCCGGGCAGCACTCGTGACGTTCGTCACCGCCGGCGACCCTAACTACGACACATCGCTCGAGATCCTTCGCGGACTGCCGGCAGCGGGAGCAGACCTCGTCGAGCTGGGCATGCCGTTCACCGATCCCATGGCTGACGGCCCTGCGATCCAGGCGTCGTCCCAGCGCGCTCTGGCGAACGGACAAACCCTTGTCCGCACGCTGGACATGGTGCGCGCGTTCCGGGAAGGCGATCAGGACACACCGATCATCCTGATGGGGTACTACAACCCGATCTACATTTACGGCGTGGAACGTTTCCTTGTGGACGCTGCCAGCGCAGGCGTCGACGGACTGATCGTCGTCGACCTGCCGCCGGAGGAAGACGAGGAACTCTGCCTGCCGACGTTGCAGTCTGGCCTGAGCTTTATCCGGCTCGCGACGCCGACAACCGATGACAAACGGCTGCCGGCCGTGCTGAACAACACCAGCGGCTTCGTCTATTACGTCTCGATCGCGGGCATAACCGGTACCGCCGCACCTGACACAGCCGCGGTCGGATCTGCGGTTGCCCGCATCAAGAGCAATACGGATTTGCCTGTGGCGGTCGGTTTTGGCGTGCGCACCCAGGAACAGGCCGGTGCAATCGCATCCGTGGCGGACGGTGTCGTCGTCGGCTCGGCGATTGTCGACCGGATCAAAGCGCATCTCGATGCCGACCTGAAGCCCGACGGTCAGGCCGTTCAGGACGTGCTAGACTTTGTCGGCGAACTGGCGACCGGCGTCCGCAGTGCACAGAAAGCGGCCGCTGAATAGGCGCAGTTTCCAAGAGCTACGAGGCAACGCGTGAACTGGATCAAGAATGTCGTCCGCCCGAAGATCAGGGGATTCCTTGGTCAGAAACGGGATGTCCCCGACAATATGTGGGTCAAATGCCCCGAGACCGGGCAGATGGTGTTTCACCGCGACCTCGAAGCCAACCAGTTCGTCATTCCCGGCAGCGGATACCACATGCGGATGGCGGCGGCTGTGCGCCTGAAGTCGCTGTTCGACAATGGTGATTACGAAACCATCACATCCGAAGAGGTTCCCCTAGATCCTCTGAAGTTCCGTGACGAACGGCGCTACACGGAACGGCTGAAGGAAGCCCGCAGCAAGACAGACCTCGACGATGCGGTGCTGGTCGGAAGCGGCACGCTGGATGAGATCCCGATTGTCGCGGCGGTGCAGGATTTCGCCTTCATGGGCGGCTCACTCGGCATGGGCGCCGGAGAGGCGATCATCACCGGCATGCTGAAGGCCGTCGAGCTGAACACGCCCTTCATCATGTTTGCTGCAGCCGGCGGCGCCCGAATGCAGGAGGGCATCCTTTCCCTCATGCAGATGCCACGGACCACAGTGGCCGTGCAGCGGATGCGCGAGGCTTCGGTTCCCTACATCGTCGTGCTGACCCACCCGACCACGGGCGGCGTCACAGCGTCCTACGCCATGCTCGGGGATGTTCATATTGCAGAGCCGGGCGCGTTGATCGGCTTCGCCGGACCGCGCGTCATCGAGCAGACCATCCGCGAGAAATTGCCGGAAGGCTTCCAGCGATCAGAATATCTCCTCGAGCACGGCATGGTCGACATGGTCGTTCATCGCCACGATCTGCGGGAAACCCTGAGCCGTCTCGTGAGACTGATGACCAAGGCTCCGGCACTGCCGAACGCCGCTCTACAACTGCCTGCAGCCGACACCAAAGCCGACGAAACGGCGCCGGAGAGCGGGTCTGACTCGGGCGAAGCTGCGGCACCCTGTGAACCGGCTGAGCGCCCGACGGCTTAACCTCCGGCAAGCGCCCAGACCGCTTTCGAACCCAGAACCAACGTAGATGCAAGAGACCAATGGCCCGCAGCGACGCGATACTTGATCGCCTCCTCAGCTTACATCCGAAGATCATCGACCTGTCGCTGGATCGCATGCACAGGATCCTGGAGGCGCTTGGCAATCCCCACGAGAATCTGCCACCCGTGATCCACGTCGCCGGCACGAACGGCAAAGGATCGACGGTGGCCTATATGCGCTCGATTCTGGAGGCGGCGGGGAAATCCGTGCATGTCTACACGTCGCCGCATCTGGTCCGGTTTCACGAGCGGATAAGGCTGGGCAGCCCGTCCGGCAGCCAGCTGATCGAAGAGGCCGCGCTGTCCCGCCTGCTCGAGGAGTGTGAAGAGGCGAACGGCGGGACGCCGATCACGTTCTTCGAGATCACGACCGCGGCCGCCTTCCTGGCCTTCTCGCGCGCGCCTGCGGACTATCTTCTTCTCGAGGTCGGCCTCGGAGGCCGGCTCGACGCCACGAACGTGGTCGACACGCCGGCACTTACGATCATTACGCCGGTGGACATGGATCATCAGCAGTATCTGGGCGACAGGATTTCGGAGATCGCCCGCGAAAAAGCCGGAATCCTCAAACCCGGCGTGCCCTGCGTCCTTGCTCCACAGACTGACGAAGGCCGAGCCGCCATCGAAGAGGTTGCCGCGCGCGTGGATGCGCCGCTCCTGATCGCCGGTCAGGACTGGCAGGCTTACGAACAGCATTCCCGTCTGATCTACCAGGACGAGGCAGGGCTGCTCGATCTGCAGCTTCCACGGCTCGCCGGACATCATCAGACCGAAAACGCCGGAACGGCGATCGCAGCCATGCGGGCAATGCGCCCCGGCGGCGTCACCGAAGCTCATATCGAGCAGGGCGTCGCCGATGCGGAATGGCCGGCCCGGCTGCAACGCCTCGGACCCGGGCTGCTTTACGAACACCTGCCTGCCGGTGCCGAATTGTGGCTCGACGGCGGACACAATCCGTCGGCCGGCCGCGCCGTCGCCACGGCACTTGCCGAACTCGAGGAGCGTGTGCCGCGTCGTCTCATCGTCATCTGCGGCATGCTGAACACCAAGGATGCCGGCGGCTTCCTGGAGAATTTCGACGGCCTCGCCGAACGGATCATGACGATTTCGATCCCGGACGTCACGAGCACCATGAGTGCGGAAGATCTCAGTGACACGGCGAGAGCTTACGGTCTTGAATCAAGCCCTGAGGCCGATCTCGTGGCGGCCTTGGCGGCCTGTAACGAGGAAGGGCGCGAACCGCCGCGCGTCCTGATCTGCGGTTCGCTTTATCTTGCAGGTCACGTGCTGGGCGAGCACGTGGCGCAAACGGCGTAGGCCGCAGCCGCGACAAAGAAAAAGGCCGGGGAGACCCGGCCTTCTCACATTTGGAAACGCTGATCCGTCAGATCAGATCGAACGCTCGATCCATTCGACGATCTTGCCCTTCGGCAGCGCGCCGACCTGTGTCGCGGCAACTTCGCCGTCCTTGAACAGCATGAGGGTCGGAATCCCGCGAACGCCGTACTTCGTCGGCGTGTTGGGATTGTCGTCTATATTGAGCTTCACGACCTTGACCTTGCCGTCCATCTCTCCGGCGATTTCCTCCAGAGCAGGACCGATCTGCTTGCAGGGACCGCACCACTCAGCCCAGTAGTCCACAATAACCGGCTCGGACGACTGCAGCACATCCTCTTCAAAGCTGGAGTCGGAAATCTTGTGAGTTGCCATAATGATCCTCTTGTTTGCGGCCCGCCTAGCCAATGTGCTTGCGTCCGGCCTGAATTTATCCGATCGCTTGAGGCGATCCAACGACATTCTCCGGAAACCTAGGGAGCGCACCCCCTCGGGTCAAGATCACGCCGGGATTCCGGTCAATCACAATGACGTAATGGCAATTCAGCCCCGTTTTGCTGTGGAAATCTGATGTCACACCAGGGCATCGCGGACCCGGAACGTGTTTCCGATTCGCGATAACTGCTGCAGGAACGAATGCTCAATTCCCGTTACGCGACCATGCCATAGAGCGTACCCGCGGTCACCGACCCCACGAATCCGAGGGCGAGATAGAAGAGGAACACAGGGCGGCGGACCAATGCGAACACTGCGATTGCAGCCGGGATGGACGAGACGGCGCCCGCAGTCATGAAGGCCATCGCTGCTCCGGGTGCCATGCCTCCGTCGAGCAGTCCCGAGACCAGCGGAATCGCCGCGTAGCCGTTGAGATAGGACGGCATTCCGACGATCGCGGAGAGTGGGATGGCGAACGGATTGCCTTCGCCGACGACGGACGTGATCCATTCCGGTGCGATATAGGCCACCATCAGGCTCTCGAGGAAGAATGCGAATGCCAGCCACTTGCCCAGGAACCAGCCCGTCGAGCGGAATTCCTTGCCGAATACGGTGCGACGGTCAGCATCCTGCCAGAACGACCAAGCCACCTCGATCTTGTCGTCGGGATTGAAAGCGGAACCGCATCCACAACCTGACTTGACCGAAGCGAGCAGCGGGTCGCGGAAATAGCCCATGCGCTGAACGCCCAGAATTGCGAAGCCGGCGAACGCGCCCATTCCGAACGCTGCGGCCGTCTTGGCAACCGCAAAGCCCGTGCCGATCCCGGCAGCAGTGAGGATGAACATTTCCGGATCCATGATCGGCGAAGCAATCCAGAAGGCCATCACAGGCGCCAACGGTACGCCCGCGGTCAGCATGGCCGCGATCAGCGGAATGACGCCGCAAGAGCAGAACGGAGAGAGCGCGCCAAAGAGACCGGCGATCAGAACGCCGTAGACCTGATTACCGCCGAATACCCGTCCGACAAGCCCATCCAGACCGCTCGCCTTGGCATAGGCGGCAAACACCACCGCCAGCAGGAAGTAAGGCGCCATCGTAATCAGCGCGTCGATCAGGAATGCAATTGACGTCGGGACCTGGCTGCGATCCAGCAGTGCGAGCAAGATAAAACCGGCAAACAGCGCGATGATGACCCGGTCGATCGGTATCTGGCGCAAACGGTCGGTCAGTGAGGACCTTTGCGGGGCGAGAGCTGTGTTTTCACTCATTTCCTATCTTTCCAGTAGAATCGAAATATCATACCCAAAAAATCACGCTGCCGTCGCTCCCGCGACCGCCTCGTCATCTTCGTCCTCACCGATCTCGACGCCTGCACAGCAGCTTTCCGTCAGAAGCTCGACCAGCTGGTCGATCCGGGCGAAATTCGTCCTGCAGATCAGCCTGCGGCTGTCCCGGGTCTGCGTAATCACCTCCCCCGCAACAAGATGCGAGATATGGTGGGAAAGCGTTGACGACGGGATATCCAGAACACGCTGAAGGGCTCCGACAGGTAGACCGTCGGGTCCGGCGCGTACAAGCAATTGCACGATCTGGAGCCTCACCGGGTGGCCCAGCTTTTCGAATGTCATTGCCGCTGTTTCGACGTCCATGCCCGGCTATATAACCTCGCGGAGCGGATGAGTCAACGATATTTCTAGATTTATCGAAATATTATCTTTCCAGCACCGCACCTAACGCCCGTTTCATCATGCTTTGGGGGATTTCCATGATGTTCGGACCGTCGGTCCAGAGCAGAAATGCGCGCGCGGTCTTGCCGGGAAATACGCTCGCGAGGGCGATGCGATAGGCCGCCATCTGACGGACATAGAGAGGCGCCACGCCATCAACGCTCGAAGGTGGAGGCCGATTGGTCTTGTAGTCCACGATGCGCACATCTTCACCGGTCACAACGAGCCTGTCGACCTGGCCCGAGATCACGAGAGGCCGCCCGTCCGGCCCTTCAAGCGGCAGGGTCGCAACCAGGGGAACTTCGGCACGGCTGCCTTCGGCAAACAAACCAGCAAATCGGCCATCATCGAGAATATCCAGCACCTCAATGGCAATCCGGCTTCTCTCCTCCTGAGACAGGTGCTCAGCCCTGCCGTCGAGAAATGCGCGCGCCCGGTCAGCGCGCTGGCTCACAGCCACGTCCGGGAGCAGTTGCAACAGCTTGTGAATGAGACGCCCGCGCATGAAACGCGTCTCATCGCCGGCGTCGAGCGGCGACGTGACCGGCTGATCATCGCCATAGACGGGCGTGCCGTCGACCTCGATTGCCTCGAGTCGCGACGGGGCGATCGGTCTGAGCACGCGTGGTTCGGCCGGTGCCTGCGCAAAAGCCCACTCCGGCGGCCGTGCCGGCAGGTCCCGGCGCTCCACAGGACCGTCCTCCGCGGACACCGCGCGCTCCTGGCGACCGGCAATCCGCAGGACCGGCATCCCGTCCGGGCACTCGGCAGCCACGGCGTTTCCTTCCAACGCGTGTGCAACAAGATCGTACCAGCAGCCTTCATCCCGGCCGCGCACGCCTTCATATCCGCAGATGTACAGGCGATCGCGCGCGCGCGTCATGGCAACGTATAGCAACCGGTGATACTCATCGCGCCGTTCGGCATGCAGCCGTTCGCGCTCCGCCGCAAGCGACGGCGTGTCGTTTGCCTTGCGAGCGGCCCAGACCGGCAACGCCGGGTCACCGCCGCCATCCTCTGTTTTCACGTAAAGGATGCTCGGATCGTGATGTCCCCCGGGTACCGTGCAGGTGTCCGGCAGGAAAACGACGTTGGCCTCAAGCCCCTTCGCGCCGTGAACCGTCATGATCCGGACTTCGTCGCGGCCATGATCCATGTCGCGTTTGATCTCGGTTTCGGCTTCACTCACCCAACTGAGGAAACCCTCAAGCGTCGGGGTCTTGTCAGTCTCGTAGTCCAGCGCCAGTCCGACAAATTCATCGATGGGATCGTTCACCTCGGCGCCGAGACGTCTGATGAACCGCTCTCTCGCTCCATCCCGGCCGAGTACGGTATTGAGAAATTCGAAGGGTGGCATTCTGGTACCGAGCACGCGCCAGGCCTCCAGACGGTCAAACGCGGATCTGAATTCAGATTGCCCGTCGAGACTGTCGCGAAGCGCAGAATGCAAAGAACCGGGCCGGCCGTGGGCTAGACGGAACAGATCTTCGTCATCGATCCAGCCGCCATCCGTCTTTTCAACCAAAGGGCTCTTCAAGAGGGTCGCCAATGTCAGGTCGTCCTCAGGCATCAGCACGAACCTGATCAACGCGAGCAGGTCCAGCACGGCAATATGCCCGGTCAGGATCAGCCTGTCCGCTCCGGCTACGGGAACGCCACGCCGCTTCAGGGCCCTGACCATGGCGTCTGCAAATACATCACGTCTTCGCACGAGGATCAGTATGTCGCCGGGCCGTATCGCACGGCCCCGCGCTTCGAGAGTTTCCCCACCCTTGTTCACCCAGCCTGAAATCCGGGCCGCAATCCTTTCCGCAAGCCTGATACGCGGGCTCTGCTGACCGACCCTGTCGACCGGTGCGCGCCAAGGATCATGCTCCTCGTCACCGTCCTCCGGTACCACTGTCGGCCAGATCTCGATCAGCCCGGCGTCACCTTGCCTGACGGCTTCATGCACGATCCGGTCAGCGTCCCGCCCGAGGCCGCTTGCCGCGTCGGGCATCTGGAAAACGCGATCGACCGCACCGAGCACGGCGGGTGTCGACCGGAACGAGACAATGAGCGGCACCGCTTCGAAACGGCGCTGAGCCGCCTCCGCACGACGGGCGAAATACCGCTTCATCCGGTCGAATTCGGCCGGTCTGGCCCCCTGAAAACTGTAAATGGACTGCTTTTCATCGCCGACCGCGAACATTGTGCGCACGAGTTCACGCGCGCCCTCGCCGGCAAAGAACTCATCGGCGAGATTCCGCACGACATCCCATTGCTCAGGACTGGTATCCTGCGCCTCGTCGACGAGAACATGATCAAGCCCGCCATCCAGCTTGTAGAGCACCCAGGCGGCTTCGGAGCGGTCGAAAAGGGCGACCGTTCGGTCGATCAGGTCGTCATAGTCGAGTGCCGCTCTGCGGCGCTTTGCAAGCTCGTAGCCGGCAATCACCCTGTCGGCAATGAGCATCAGCGCGGCTGTGGTCTCGACGGTTATTGCCGCGCGGTAGCGCTGCAGCGCGGACACAAGTCTGTCCTGCTCGGACCGCAGCCACTCCAGCGCCTCGGGGAACGCCTCGGCCGGCTTCTTGGTCATGAGCCGTGCCCGGGGGTCGCCCTTGCGGGTGAGCAGGAGCGATTGGAGGCACTGAAACCTGCTGGCAGCGTCTGTTGCCGAGAGCAGATCGTCGACGTTGTCCGCCGCGGTCCGGTCTGTCTTGCCCCCGGTTCTCAGAGCTTCCGCCGCGCGGACATAGTTCGGGCGCTGATCGTCCCCGAGAGAAGCAGACTGCTCCATGATGGATGCCGCGGTTGCTTCCGGCTCAAGGCCGAACTCTTCCCTTATGCGGTCGACCGCGGCTTCGATCCAGTCCGAAGAGGGAATGGCGGAGCGAAAGGCCGACCGGCTTGCGAGCAGCTCCCGCAACACCAGATCAAACGAAAACTCGCTCAATCGTTCCACGGCAACGGAGAGCGCACCGCCGATCGCGCTCCCCGGATCGGTTTCCGCGGCGACGAGGAGTTCGCCCCTCACCTGGTCCAAGAGGTCCTCCGCGGTCCGTGAATCGAGAACGTCGAACCCCGGCGCAACATCGGCTTCAAGGGGAAAGCGCTGCAGCAGGCTTTCACAGAAGGCGTGGATCGTCTGGATCTTCAACCCGCCCGGTGTGTCGAGAGCGTTGGCGAACAGGCGCCGTGCTCTGAGGAGTGTCGACGAATCCGCAGCGGTCTCACCCAGGCCGGCAATGCGCTGTCCGAGTTCCGCGTCGTCGAGGCCCGTCCATTCGCCAAGCATGCGAAACAACCGATTGGCCATTTCCGATGCAGCGGCCTTGGTAAAGGTCAGGCACAGGATCCGGTCGGGCGGACAACCGGCAAGCATGAGCCGGATCACCCTGTTGACAAGCACGTGGGTCTTGCCGGAACCGGCATTGGCCGACACCCATGCCGAAGCAGCTGGATCGGAGGCCACCTTCTGCTGATGCGTGGCGCTGTCGGTCGGTGAGAGTTGCCGCGTCATGGCAGATTGCCTGAATCGGACATCTGCAAAGACCATTCGAGATGTCGTGCAAGATGGTCGTATGGATAGATGCGGTGCTCGAACTTGACCGCCACCCGCGGCAGATAGGCTGTTTCCGGCCGGTCGTAGTCCGCGACCAGCCGGCCGAGGCCGGTGACGGCCCGTTCGGCAAGCTGGGCGCTGTCCCCCAGACGCCGGAGCTCTCCCGGCGGATCGCCGCCGGACAGTCCGATATAGAGAAGTTCCGCAACGTCGCTCCCGCCGATATCCCGGAACCCGCCTGCAACGGCAATCGCCGCCTCCAGCGAAAGCTGGGGAGAGAGGCCCGCACGGACCTCCTTCTCGGAGGGCATTGCGCCGGTTTTGTAGTCGCAAATGCGCAATCCGTTCCCGTCAAGCACGTCAATCCGGTCTGCACGCGCCGTCAGGGTGAAGTCGTGCGCACCGGCCGACAGATGCAACTCGCCGGCAATCTCGGTCGCCTGGCGAAGCACGTTCTCCCGCAGCGCCTGCTCCTGTTCAACAAACCACCGGGAGGCACGCAGAAACCGGGGCCACCAGAAGGCCCTCACACCCGGCCTGTCGCTCAGATCCTCGAACACCTCCCGGCCTATCCCGGACAGCACCTGAAACGCATCGTCCGGCAGAGGCCCCGCGCATGTCTGCGCAAACCGGTGCAGGATCTCGTGAATGGCTGTTCCACGATCGGCAGCCGAGGGATCGGCATCGATCGGATCGAGAGGCTCAAGTTTGAGGATTTCGCGAGCGAACACCGCATAGGGATCGCGAATCCAGTCTTCGATCCGCGTGACACTCAGCCGGCGGGGGCGAGCATCCACCGGCGGCGTCGGCCTGGGCATTGGTACCGGAGCAGCTTCAGGATCGCCGCCGTCCAGTCCCTGGACCCACGACAACCACGGCTTACGCTGCGGCATGTCCTGTGTTTCATCTCCGCGCAGACCGTCGAGTAATGCGCGCAGGCGCAACAGCCACCGCGATGGCACCGTGGGCGCGCCATCCGCTTTTTGCGAGCGCGTGAGATAAACCACCGGACTGCACGCGGCCTGAACAAAGTCGTGTGCGGTAAGACCGATGCGGCGTTCCGGCGGCTGCAGCCCCAGGGTCTGACGCATCGGCCTGTTCAACCAGGCGTCTACCGTTGTCGTGGGTGGCCAGACCGACTCGTTCAGGCCGCCGAGCACCATGACGTCAGCCGAGAGCAAACGTGCCTCGAGCAGACCCCAAATGCTGATCCGCGGATGAGCCCGGTACCGGGGACGAACGACGGCAGTCCTTAGCAGATGCGCCAGAAATGGCCGGTAGTCGACGATCCCCATGGAAATCGCCGCATCAGGGGCAGCGATAACCTCGGTGAGGAACCCGGCCAGAGTCTCACCCGCATCACCAAGCCACAGGCGCGACCCCCCGGGGCCTTCGCCGTTCATCGGGGCGGCGCAGGCCAGTTCCGCTGCCTCGACGTGGCACCGCAAAAGGTCGCCGAGCGGCGGTGTGCTCTCTGCTGTCGCAAGAGCCGCAATCGGTGACAGGACGTTCAGCAAACGGTCCAGGAGGTCGTCCAGGGCCGGCCAGTCCTGATCTCGCAATCTCCTGACCGACCCGTGCACGCGATGGCCCTGTTCAACCCGGCGCCGCGTCGCTCCGACGGCCTCTCTGAGCCCGGAGATTCCGGGCCGCGGCCGTGGTCCACGCAAGGCCACCAATTCGAGCAAGTCGACACGGCGGCGTATCTCATCCGGAGCGAGCCCGAAGGTTGCCAGCGGATGTTTGAGGAGCGACAGGAGCGAAACGGGAGAGAAGCCTTCCGTGAAGACCTCT
Source organism: Hyphomicrobiales bacterium (assembly GCA_965198845.1). Lineage (GTDB taxonomy): Bacteria > Pseudomonadota > Alphaproteobacteria > Rhizobiales > JAJFHC01 > CBDAQD01. The sequence continues at coordinate 221,626 of CBDAQD010000002.1, read as the reverse complement.
ATCAGCCCGAGCAACAGAGTTCCGGCGTCGGATCGGTCCAGCGGCTGGCCTGCAGAATCATCAGCGGCGATTCCCCATCTCTGAAGTTCGGTTGCCACGCGTCTGGCGAGCCCCCGATCCGGCGTAACCAGCGCGGCAGTGCGCCCAGGGGTTTCAATCGCTTCACGCAGGATCAACGCAATGCACACCGCCTCCTCTCGGGGCGAGGGCGCGGCAATCACTTCGAACCCGCTCATCGCCTCGACGACCTGATCCGATGCGATCTGCCCCCCAACAGTTCTCCATGCCTCTGTCGTATCCGCTGGTCTGAGTGCCTCGTTGAGGACATTGAAACGGATGCGCGACGGCGCATCGGCTTCAAGCCCGGGGAGAACCGCTACCGAGTCACGTCCGACCTGCATCGCCTGTAGCAGAGCCGCCATGCCATATTGCGGATGGCTCGACGGAAGCGCCGCCCAGCTTTCCTCGTCCAGGGCGAGATCGAGCCCGGGAAGCACGACAGCTCCATTCTCAAGGCCGGCGATTGTGGCAAGCAGCCGGGCCGTTGCCGGAATGCTGCCGGTCGAACCGGCGGCAATGACCGGGGCGCGGGGCGGGTTATCCTTCAAACGGGCGACTTCCGCATCCAGCATGCGATTGCGCCGCGCAGCCGGCGCCAGGAGCCCTCTTTCGGACAGGATGGCAGGCAATCGGCTCGTGATGACTTCCAGAAAGCTGAGGGTCTGCGCCCAGTGGTGGGCAAACTCGTCTGCCACGAGCCCGGCGATGAGCGAGATGTCGACTTCTTCTGTATCGAAGGCATCGATCAGACTCGTGAGCTCGTCGGCCAGATGCAACGCCTGCGCCGGCGTCGCCTGAAAACCGGCTTCACCGCCCGCCTCGCGGTGCACAAGATCGAGGATCTCGCGCGCAATCATGAGTCTCATGTCGAGGCTTCCGGCCGCGGACGGTATGTCGAGCGCGGCAGCACCTTCCGCACCTTCTGTAGCTCCGAGCAGAAACTCGTCCTCGTCGACGTCACCGATCGGCCTGATCGAGGGCAGCAGAAGCGCCTTCCCCTCTCCGGCCTCAAGGAACGCGTCGGCCAGGGCTCGTGCCGCTCTTCGTGTCGGAACAAGGATCGTATAGGCAGATAGCGCCATCGCATCCGGTGCACTACCGGCACCTACCGGCAGCCGCCCCGCCAGAACAGCTTCGGCAAGTCTGATCAGAAAAGGCTCGCCCGCGGATATTGTGTAGAGGCTGGGCGCGCGCAAGGAGGTCATGCGAGGAAGTCTAGAGTGAATTTGGGTCAGATTGAATCGTTCTGCCGGTCTGTATTTTTGTCAAGGTCGAGGGTTTTGGCGAAGGCCATACCGGGGGTACGGTCGAGACAAAACCCGATGGTAATGGCAAAAAGGAAGCCGGCCCGAAGGGTTGAATGAAATCGACCATCCACGGCGTCAGGTCTCTCGACCGTAGCCCCACTACGCTTCTTGAGACCTTCCTGGTGAACTGGTGCGATTTCATCCAACAGAACTGCTTCAATCTGACCCAAATTCACTCTCGCACCAACCCGTCAGAACCGCTCGGACATCAGCCGCTCTGCCTGGTCCAGGGATTCAGGTGTGCCGACATGCATCCAGACGCCATCGTGCCGGATGCCGAACAGACGTTCTGCCTCAATGGCACGGTCCCACAGTATATTCATGGAGAATGCGCCGTCCGGGAGGTCGGTGAACAGACGCGGATGAATGAGATAGGCCCCGGTATTGACGAAGGGCGCGACCTCCGTTTCAGGGCGGCGCATGAGCCGGCCGCTCACATCCATATGAAAATCGCCGCGTCCATCGTACCCCACGCTCGTGACCGTCGAGGCAAGCAGCATCAGGCAGTCCATCTCCGTGTCGTTCCAACGCTTGCGCATTCTTGTCAGACTGGCGCCGATACCTTCGAGCCAGACACTGTCGGAATTGACAACGAAGAAGGGCCCCGGTCCGAGCGTTCCCAGAACCCGCGCCGCTCCGCCGCCTGTATCCAGCAGATGATCGCGCTCATCAGAGATGATGACTTCGATGTCCTCGCGATCCGCGAGATGCTGTTCGACTGCGTCCGCCAGATAGTGAACATTGACGACAATTGTGCTGATGTCGGCTTCCACAAGACGATCGATTGCGTAGTCGATCAGGGGACGATCGCGCAGTCTGACCAGCGGCTTCGGCACATCGTCGGTCAGCGGCCGCATGCGTTTGCCCAGCCCCGCGGCCATCACCATCGCCCGGTTGATCGTTTCGCCATTGGCCGGTCCGGCGGCCTGTCGCTTTTTCGCCATGTCTGCAGCCAGTATTAGAGGTCTTTTCTGATTTCAGCCGGAAGATTCTCGTCGAACCACTGTTTCAGGCCGGCGAGCGCCGGGTGGTCCAGATTGCGATCAAGATAGTCCGAAACCCGCGGAACATGGCGCAGATAATCAGGTTTTCCATCGCGGTCCGCAAGCCGGACAAAGATTCCGAGGATCTTGGTGGCGCGCTGAGCCCCGAGGATGGCGTAGGCCTCCCGGAATTTCGCTTCGTCGAACGGCGGTCCGGCGTCGGCTGCAGTTGAACAATACCGGCCAAGCATTTCGGCCTCCCGTTCCGGTGCGACAGTCGTGCGGGCATCCTGCAGCAGCGAGACTAGGTCATATGCGGGATGTCCCAGCACTGCATCCTGGAAATCCAGCAGGCCGACCCTTGAAATGCCCTCGCGCCCGTCGAGCCAGACCAGGTTCGGGGAGTGGTAATCGCGCATTGTCCAGACACGGTCATCCAGCGAGAGCCTGCCGAACAGGGGTGCCCATTGCGCTGCAAAGACCTGTCGTACTGCCGGATCCGCCTCCTCGCCATGAGCACGGGGCCAGAACCAGTCGAGCACCAGATCCGTCTCAATCTGGAGCGCGGCATCGTCATAGTGTGGAATCCGGTGAGCCGTTCCGTCCCCGACCTCAACAGATTCAGCCGTCGCTCTGCCGCGCAGGCTGACAAGCAGATCAGCCGCGGCCTCGTAGGCTTCTGTCATGTCGGCGCCATCTTCGATCATCGTGCCGTAGACGGCATCGCCCAAATCCTCGATGACAAGAAATCCGCTATCGAGGTCCTTCGCAAATACCTCCGGAGCGCTGAGCTCCAAGCCCCGCAGGGCGTCCGCCATCGCCACAAACGGCCGCACGCCTTCCGCAAGATGGGCAATGGCGCTGTAGGGCAGACCGTTCCACACCGGCGGTCCGTCGGGCTGGGACGGCATGTCCATGAAAACTGCGGAGCGGCCCGCCTTTTTCAGTCTTTCATAACGTCTTGCGGACGCATCGCCCTGGAGAAACCGTCTTTCGCAACCGCGCCAGTCACCGGCCTCAAGGAAAGCGCCAGCGCTCCGCATGCGGGCCGTCCGATCCGACCAGTTTCCGAGCCCGATCAATATGGCGCGGCGGCCGTCTCCGCCGTCGTCTTCGATACGGATTTCCAGGCGGGCCTTCGGCAGATCATTGGCGATCCGGTCGGGCCATTCGACCAGCACAACCCCTTCCTCGACAGCATCCCACAGCCCGAGTTCATCGACCTCCCTGGGATCGGAAACACGATAGAGGTCGAAGTGCCAGAGCGATCCGCGCCGGCTCTTGTAGGGCTGCACAAGCGCAAAGGTGGGGCTCGGCACTTCCATTTCCGCGCTAGCGCAATAGGCGCGGACCAGTGCGCGCGCGAGCGTCGTCTTTCCAGCGCCAAGATCTCCGCTCAGCGCGATCAGGTCTCCAGGTCTGAGAAACAGGGACAGCTCCAGGCCCAGTCGCTCGGTCGCCGTCTCATCCTTCAGAAAAACAATCCACTCGTTGGATGTGTCAGGCACTACTCGCCTCGGCTACACGCTCGGTCTCAACCGGATCGCTATGCAGATTGTCGCTTTCAGCCGGCGGAAGCCGGGTTTCGCGCTGCTGCGCGTCCGCCTTCGGCTCGTTCGACGGGCCATTCAAAGGGAACCGGCATTCGATCGTTGTGCCTTCGTCCGGCTCCGAAATCAACGAAACAGCACCTTCGTGCAGTTCGACAAAACTCTTCACGACGGAAAGGCCGAGACCGGCTCCACGGTGCTCCGACCCGCCTGTCCTTGTCTCGAAGCGATCAAACACCGCCGACTGATGTTCCGGTTCGATTCCTGGACCATTGTCGCTCACCCACAAACAGACCAGATCCCGATCGAGCCGCGCACCCATCCTGATCGCACCGCCCTGGGTGGAAAAGCCGACCGCATTCGACAGCAGATTGTACAGGATCTGCTTTATGCGCCTGGCATCCGCCTTGAAGGTGGACACGTCATCAGGGATCTCGATCTCGAGAATGAGGCCGCGCGCCCGGACGCGATCGTTTACGAGTTGCGCGGCAGCCTTCAGCGTTTCCGAGACATCGACATCGGACAGATCAAGTCCCATGACACCGGCATCAATGGTGGCCAGATCGAGAATGTCATCGATAATGGCGAGCAATGTCTGGCTGGACGACAGAATGTGTCCGGCATACTCGCCCTGCCGGGCCGAGAGGTCGCCGGCAAAGCCGAGAGTCAGCGATTCCGTGAAGCCTATGATGTTCGTGAGCGGCGTCCGAAGCTCGTAGGAGACGTGGGAGATGAACTCCGTCTTGAGGCGATCGGCCGTCTCAAGAGCGTCATTGCGCTCGCGCAGAGCACGTTCGATCCGCGAAGAATCCGTGATGTCGACGTAAGTCAGGAGCGTCGCGCCGTCAGGTAGAGGAACGCTGGAGAAGTCGATGACACTCCCGTCGGGCCGGTTCAGCCTTGCGCGCAACGGACGCCGCCTCTCTTCCAGCGACGTCACCGAGATTTTCAGTTCGTCCCACGCGTCGTCATCGTCGAACTGCGCACGACAGTCATCGGCAACAGTATCGAAATGGGGCTCGGCTTCGAGCCGGTCCGGGTCGAGGCTCCAGATCTTCGCATAGGCCGGGTTGAACAGTTTAAGCCGGCCATCGCTGCCAAACAGGGCGACCCCCTCATGAAGGTTATCCAGGGTCTCGCGCTGCACACCGATGAGCGCGTTATACCGGCTTTCCAGGTTGAGCCGTTCAGTGACATCCTCGTAGAGATAGGTCACCCCGCCGAAAGGATGCTGTTCGGTGACGACCCTGAGCGACCGCCCGTCCGGCAGATGCCACCAGTCCTCCTGCGCCTCCAGGTTGGTGTACACCTCCATCCGGCGCGCCTTCCAGGCCCGGAAGTCCGCCTGTTCCGGAAGCCTGCGATCGGACCGAAGCCGGTCGAGAATTTCGCCGTCGGAGGGTTTCTCGGCGAGCCACTCCGGATCCAGTTGCCACAGCTCGGCATAGGCGGCGTTGAAAAACCGAAGGCGCTGATCCGCACCGAATATGGCAACCGCAGTCGCGAGTTTATCGAGTGTGCTGGTGTGCGCCTGGATATGCTGGGCGAGTTCGCTGCGCGCGTCCTCAAGCTCCGTGACATCCAATGCAAATCCGGCGCTTCCCGATGCGAGCGGAACGCTGACAATGTCGATGGCACGACGCTCGCCACCAACCACGGTATGGGCGCGCTGAGTTGAAACGTCGCCGCCGGCGACGCTTTCAAGCGCCCTGCTCACCAGTTCCGGGTCCATGAGGTCGTGACCGGCCGAGATTGCGCTCTTGGCGTCCTCCGCCTCGACGGACTTCACAAAGGCCGAATTCACCCACTTCATCCGGCCATCGCCCTCGCGGATCCAGATCGGCATAGGCGACCGGTCGAGGATTGCCGTCAGGGCTTCCGCCTTGTGCTCGAGCACGCGGCGATCTTCGGTCAGCTTCGCGACATCCATGCGGTCACCGGTCAGCATCCTGAGGCGCAGGGTCGCCAGTCCCCCTGCCGCACGTCCGTCGGCTTCGAGCAGTTCATCGGCTGCAGTCTTGACGATGATGTTGAATGCCGTACCGGTGGCCCGCAACTGACCGAGACTGGAATTCAGCCGGGCGGCCGCCTCGGCGTGCAGCCATGTCATAAAGTCCACCCGCCCGGCATAATCACGCGGAATGTCCTTCATGCCTCTGAGCTCACCGGCCACCTGCGACGGCAGGTGCTCCTTGCCGTGCCAGATGTAAAGCAGATGCGGCTCGGCCGTGAGAACGGTGCCCGCTTCGTCCAGCCTGGCTTCTAGTCTGGCGACCTCATCGATTGCGCGGCCATAAGCACTTCGCGTCCACAGCCAGGCGAGCAGCAGAACCGCAGTGATTGCGCCCATCGCAAAGAACAGTCCCACGAGCATGGGATCTGCAGAATCGAGCGGCAATGTGGGAATCGGGAATTCAAACGCAGCGGCCTCGCCGGCCGCCGAAGCGAAAGTCAGAAAAAGCACTGCACGCGACGAAATCGCGCTGCGCAGTCGATTGTCTGTCCGATGTTCGCGGCCAGCAAACATTTCGTTCTGGCCCCTCCCCTTACGGCCTTATCCCCCCGTCGATTTACGACGGCGACTCCAAACTGTACGGGAAACTTCGAATCACACTGGCAATCGCCTGTAAACTCTATACAGCCAATCCCCGATTCTGCCCACCGTCTAATGCTCACGGTCAAAGTTGACGTAGCGGCATATTTTTGGAGTAATCTCCGTGATGCTGGCGCGGAGGCATCCATCTTGGCCGTGGCACAAGCTTTCGAATTGCTGTTGCTTTCGGCAAGGGGCCGTATTTGGTGTGATATCTGACCGAGAGGTAGGGCTGAAAATGTCTTTATCCCGCAGACATTTCGTTGGCGGCGCCGGTGCGCTGGCCGCGACTGGAATTGCGACACCTGCATTTGCCACCAATTTTGCCTCTGGGGCCGGCAGCTACTTTTCAGGAACCACCGTCGATAACGGCGTAACCTACAAACGCACGAACTTTTCGAAGATCGCTCCCAAATGGAAGCGGCAGGTGGTGCAGTATCTCAGTCGCGAACCACAAGGCACTGTGGTCGTGGATACCCGGAATCACTTCCTTTACCTGATCTGGGAAAACAAGACCGCGCTGCGATACGGTGTCGGCGTCGGCCGCGAAGGCTTCAAGTGGTTCGGGCGGGCAAGAGTAGACCGAAAGGCGATCTGGCCCGGGTGGACACCGCCTCCGGAAATGCGGCAGAGGGAGCCGCATCTGCCTACATTCATGCCCGGCGGTGCCGACAATCCGCTCGGTCCGCGGGCATTGTACCTTTACAGCAATGGTGGTGACACCGGGTACCGACTGCACGGTACACTGGAACCCTGGTCGATCGGTTCCGATGTGTCGAGTGGATGCATCAGAATGTTCCCGGAGGACGTCATCGACCTTTACCAGCGCTGTCCGAAGGGAACGGAAGTTCTGGTGTTGAAGCATCTGGGGTCTCCGGACGCCTGAGCACCAGTCCACGCGCGGATCGAGTAACTTCCCGGGGGGAGGAGTAGACATGACGGCGTACCGCATTGGACATTTGAAACGGGTGGGTTTTCCGGCACTGGCTGTTCTCGGGCTGGCGCTATCGGGCTGCAAGCCGATCACCCTGGGATCGCAGACGACGGCAAGCGGCACAAACGCGCCCGTTGCCGGCTTCCAGAACCCGGACCCCGGCACGGAAGAAGAGTTCATATTCAACGTTGGCCGGCGCACCCATTTTGCCGAGGGATCCGCGACGCTCGACGACACCGCGAGGGTGACGCTCGACAAGCAGGCTGAATGGCTAAGACGCTATCCGAACTGGCTGATCAAACTTCAGGGGTTCTCCGACGATCCGGGCTCTCCCAATCAGAACAAGTCTTTGTCGAAGAAGCGCGCCGATGCCGTCATGAACTACCTCGCTTCGCGGGGGGTCGCGAAGAGCCGCATGTGGTCAAAGGGTTACGGACGACAGCGCATTGTCAGAGATTGTCCCGAACTGGCCTGCAAATCCCAGAACCGCCGCGTCGTGACAAATCTCCGGAACGAGCGGGACACGTAACAGACCGCATCCCAGGGCTTGAGAGCGAGTGGCAATGCCATGGAAGCGAACCGGGGTCTGCGCGAGGCAGTGGCACCTGACAGTGATGCAATTGCAGCGCTGCACGTAAAGAGCTGGCGGGCGACCTATCGCGGCATACTGCCCGACGCGTATCTCGACAACGAGGCCGAAGAAGAACGGCGACAATACTGGCAGCAGCACCTGGGCCGGCCCGATCCGGCCGATCTCGTGCTTCTCGTGCAGGACGCAAACTGTCTGCTCGGTTTCATTTCCATCATTGCGTCGCCGGACGAAGATGTGGATGTGCTGATCGAAAACCTGCATGTCGATCCGGAAACGCACGGCCGGGGTCTCGGACGGCACCTCATCGCCGAAGCGGTCGACCGGCTGATCCCGCGGGGCGTGACGTCGATCAGCCTGTGGGTCTACGATCAGAACGAGAAGGCGACCGCATTCTACAGTCGCCTCGGCGGAACAATTGACCTTCGCGGAACGGAAGAATTCGCCGGCGCGACGGTGCCGCATACCCGAATCGTCTTCCGCGATCTGGCGGAGTTGCGGTCGAATTGCACGACCGCCACCAAAGAGGCGCCGGACAAATGACGAAGCGCCGGATCTTGCTTGCCGAGATCATGCACGAGAGCAATACGTTCAACCGCATCCCCACGACCCTTAGTGATTTTGACAGCCGCTACTTCCTGACCGGTGAAGAAGTTCCAGCAGCACTCGCGGATACCAACACTGAAATCTGCGGCTTCCTGGATGCCGCCAGGAGTTTTGACTGGGATGTGGTGCATCCGCTGGCAGCGTCGGCCAGCCCGTCCGGCCCCATGAATGCCAATGACTGGGTGACCATAAAGTCGACCATCCTGCAGCCGTTAAGGGACAACGAAGCGTTTGACGCGGTGGTCCTCGTTCTTCATGGCGCCATGGTCACGGAAAACAGGGATGACGCCGACGGTGATCTGATCGAAGCCGTGAGAGCGCTTGTGGGGCCCGATCTGCCGATTGTCGTCACGCTCGACATGCATGCCAACGTCTCGCCGCGGATGGTCGAAAACGCGACGCTTCTGATGGCCTACCGCACCTATCCGCATGTCGACCAGTACGAGCGCGCCCAGCACGCCGCGCGACAGCTGAACCAGATTCTCGAGCACGGTCTCAAGACCACGTTGCATTTCGTCCGCCGTCCGATGATGGACGCTGCCAATCACGGTCAAACCGGATCCGGGCCGATGCCGGAACTGCTCGCACTTGCGGACCGGATCGAGACAAAGCCGGGTGTCCTTTGTGCAAGCATTCAGATCGGCTTTCCCTGGGCCGACGTCGCGGATGTCGGCCCTTCCGTCGTTGTCACCGGAATTCGAGGCGCGGCGAAATGCGCCGATTACGCCAGCGAACTGATGGACGCCGTCTGGGACTCAAGACACCGCACGCAGCTCAATTTCCCGGGTCCGGAAGAAGCCATGGCAAGTGCTGCCGCAAACCTGACCGGTTCCGGCCCCCTGGTGCTCGCCGACTTTGCTGACAACCCGGCAGGCGGCGCCTACGGGGATTCTCCAAACCTTCTGCGCCACATGGTCGATGCCGGACTTGAAAATGCGGCCTTTGCAACCATTGCCGATCCGGAGTCGGTAAAGCGTGGTGCCGCCCTCGGAGAGGGCGCGGAAGCCGTGTTCAATCTTGGAGGCAAATGCGCGCCGGACCTCACGCCGCCACTTCTGATCCCCGCACGGATCACACGACTGACGGACGGATCGTTCACCTGCGAAGGGCCCATGTGGCGGGGCGTGGAGTTTCATATGGGGCCGACAATGGTTCTCGAGGCCGGAGGCGTCGAGATTATCGTCACATCGGTTCCCGTCGCCGTCATGGATCTGCAGGTGTTCCGGTCCGTGGGAATCGAACCGTCACGCAAGACCACGATTGCTCTGAAAAGCCGAAATCATTTCCGCGCGGCCTATGAGCCGATCGCGCGCGAGACAATGCTTGTCGATGCCGGCGGGATCGCGTCGATGCGACTGTCGGAACTGCCATACGAAAAGATCCCGAGACCGATCTGGCCTCTGGATCACTAGCGCGTCGAGAGACTGCAGACGCAGCCCGGATTTTGAGTGCCGGTGCCGGCGATCGCGCTGATCCGCGATGATGCCGGCACCGGATGTTGTCTAATGCGACGAAGGGCGCTGCCGGATCAGTAGCGGTAATGCTCCGGCTTGAACGGTCCTTCCTGCGGAATGCCGAGATACTCCGACTGGTCGTCGCTCAGCTTTGTCAGGTTGGCGCCGAGCTTGGCCAGATGCAGTTCGGCCACCTTTTCGTCGAGGTGCTTCGGCAGGACATAGACCTGACGCTCATAATTGGCGTGGTTCTGCCAAAGCTCGATCTGGGCCAGAACCTGGTTCGTGAACGATGCGCTCATGACGAAGCTCGGATGCCCGGTGGCACATCCCAGGTTCACCAGCCTGCCTTCGGCCAGAACGATCAGACGCTTGCCGTCGGGGAATTCGACCTCGTCGACCTGCGGCTTGACGTTGTCCCACTTGTAGTTGCGCAGGGCCGAGATCTGAATTTCGGAATCGAAGTGACCGATATTGCAGACAATGGCGCGATCCTTCATGTCCCGCATGTGGTCGAGCGTGATGACGTCCTTGTTGCCGGTGGCGGTCACAAAGATGTCGCCGACTGCGGCAACGTCGTCCATCTTGACGACCTGATATCCCTCCATCGCCGCCTGCAGGGCACAGATCGGATCGATTTCCGTCACCATGACGCGCGCGCCCTGCGAGCGCAGGCTTTCGGCGGACCCCTTGCCGACATCGCCATAGCCGCAGACGACCGCGACCTTGCCCGCCATCATGACGTCGGTCGCACGCTTGATGCCATCGACGAGGCTTTCGCGGCAGCCGTAGAGGTTGTCGAATTTCGATTTCGTCACGCTGTCATTGACGTTGATGGCCGGGACCTTGAGGGTTCCCGCCTTGGCCATGTCATAGAGCCGCAGAACTCCTGTCGTCGTCTCTTCGGATACCCCGCGGCAGTCTTCAAGCGCCTCCGGGTATTTCTCGTGCATCAGCTGCGTCAGGTCACCGCCATCGTCGAGCAGGATATTCGGCTTCCAGCCGTCCGGGCCTGCGACCGTCTGCTCGACGCACCACCAGTATTCCTCTTCAGTCTCGCCTTTCCAGGCAAACACGGGCACGCCCGAGGCAGCAATCGCCGCGGCGGCATGATCCTGGGTGGAGAAGATGTTGCACGACGACCAGCGCACCTCGGCACCAAGCGCCGTCAATGTCTCGATGAGCACGGCCGTCTGAATGGTCATGTGCAGGCATCCGGTGACCCTGGCGCCCTTCAGGGGCTGCTCGGCACCATACTCCTCCCGCAAGGCCATCAGGCCCGGCATCTCCGTTTCCGCGATATTGATCTCTTTCCGGCCCCAGTCAGCCAGTGAGATATCTGCAACCTTGTAATCTGCGAATTCGCTCATCGCTCAATCCTTAAAACCGCTTGTATGGCGAGGAAAAAAAAGCACGGCGCCGCTGCTCGGGCGCCGCAACCGACTTTCAGGCTGTCATATAGCAGCGCAGCGGCAGCTCGGCAATGGGGATATAAAGAAAACTTTATATTAGATCCGGTGCTCTGACGCACGCTTCACGGAAGGCTCTAATCCTCGTCGAACTTGTTGCTCACCAGTGTGCCGATCGCTTCCAGGACCGCGTCCGCTTCTGGTCCGCTTGCCGACACATCAATCGTCGTCCCACAACTGGCCGCCAGCATCATCAGTCCCATGATCGACGTTCCACCGACAGTCTGACCATCTCTCGAAACCTGCACGTCGGCATCGAAGCCTTCGACGCATCTGACGAATTTGGCCGACGCCCGTGCGTGCAGGCCACGGCTATTGCAGATCTGAAATTGCCGCTCCTGACGGGCCGGCCCGCTTCTTTGTCGCCCGGACACTTTTGTTACGTGCCGTCGCCGGAGAGGACCTGGCTCGCCACGTTGATGTACTTGCGGCCGGAATCCTGAGCCTGTTCGACCGCATCGCGCAGCGTCGCCTCTTCACGCACACTTGCAAGCTTGATCAGCATGGGCAGATTTACGCCCGCGAGCACCTCGACATTGGCGTTCTGCATGACGGAGATCGCAAGATTGGACGGCGTGCCCCCGAACATGTCGGTCAGCAGGATCACGCCGTCTCCGCTGTCGGCGCGCGAAACAGCCTCGAGGATCTCGGCGCGCCGGAGTTCCATGTCGTCATCGGGACCAATCGAGATCGCCTCGACATTTTCCTGCGGGCCGACAACGTGCTCCATTGCGGCCCTGAATTCCGCAGCCAACTGGCCGTGGGTCACCAGGACAAGACCAATCATGAACCTGCAGCCGCAGCAGCGGTCCTCATATAGATTGCACAGCCATGCATACGGCCAGAGCGCATCTCCCAGTCATCCCCTCAACTTAAAATGCCCAATCGAAATCGCGCGCTATCATCGACCGTCGGGCATCGCCACGCAAGGGTCGTGTAACGTCGAGCGGTCAAAGTAATTTTCCGGAAGCCGGGTCCGGCAAACGGGACGCTTCGTCGATATCTTCCGCAAAGTTGCCATTCAGGACCCCGCGGACCGCCATGATCAGCTTCGCGGGCGCGGACGCTTCGAACGGCGCAAGATGGATCAACGGCACGGACGCGCCGTCCTCCACGACCACCACGGGACGGCGGTCCGGTATACGCGGGACCTGGTCCGGCGGCACGAGTTCGACGGCCAGCGCCACAGCGACGTCGGACACGTAGGAGACGGAAAGCACACCGACACCGCGCACTTCCAGCCTGCCGGCAATAGTGTCCGGCGGGGAAGCACGAACATTCCCGCCTTCCGCGCGCAGGAGGACACGATCGTCGCTGACCAGGATGGGCCCGTCTTCCACGTTCTCAGGCAAATGTCCTGACCGATCGCAGATCAGGCGCAGGGCGAGATCCGATTTGCCGCTGCCCGGAGGACCGAGCAAAAGGACACCGGCGCCGTCAATGGCAACGCAGGTGGCGTGAACGGTTTCACCCGCGCCGGACCACATTTTTCAGCGTGGAAAGGATACTTGTCCTGAGCGACGAGACAGCACCGGCGCTTCGCGACACGATGGCGGTGCTGCGAACGCGGCCCCAGATCTGGCTCAATTTCCGGACGATTCCCGAACCGCCGGAAGAACGGTGCGACGTACCGGCATCCGACCTGCCGGGATTGCTCTCCGAGGCATCCGCGACCGGTATCCGGACCACGAACCGGGCACCAAGAACGTGGCGGCGCGATTCGGGGAGATGCCGGTCCTTGTCGCCGTGACGGTTCTCCGCCCAGATGCGGCCACCGTGGGCTTCCACGATCTGTTTGGAGATACTGAGCCCAAGCCCGGAATTCTTGCCGAACTGCTCGGCTCCGGGGCGATCGGTATGGAACCGGTCGAAAATGCGGGTCAGGTTTTCGCGGGGAATTCCCGGGCCTTCGTCTTCCACCCGGATTTCGATTTCCTGGCCGATCCGCCGCGTGTAGACCCACACCTCGCCGTTCGGCGGCGAGAACGATTGAGCGTTCGACACAAGGTTGCGGACAACCTGGCCAAGGCGGCTGTCATGACCGTTGACGATGAACGGGCCGGTTTTGCGGCTGGCCGGATCGACGGAAAGAATGAACCGCGAGTCGCTCCATCGCCGCGTTTCGTTGAACACCGAAACAACGGTGTCCAGCAGTGCGCAGACGTCGACCGGCTCCGCATCCGTGCGGGCCATTTCAGCGTCCAGGCGAGACGCGTCCGAGATGTCGCTGATCAGCCTGTCGAGCCGCTGCACATCGTCTTGAACGATCTTGATAAGCCGTGCCCGGGCGGTGTCATCGCGCGCCAACGGCAGTGTCTCGACCGCGCTGCGCAACGACGTCAGCGGGTTCTTGAGCTCATGCGCAACGTCCGCCGCAAAACTCTCGATCGCATCGATCCGGTTGTAGAGCGCCGTCGTCATATCTCGCAGCGCGCCGGAAAGGTGGCCGATCTCGTCACCGCGGCGCGTGTAGTCAGGAATCTCGATGCGACTCTTGCGGCCGTAGCGGACCCGTTCCGCGGCCCTCGCCAGCCGGCGCATCGGCTCGGCGATGGTTCCCGCCAGCACGAAGGAAATCAGGATGGTGACCGCGAGCGCGACGAGGAACATCCTGATGATCGCCCAGCGCTCGGCGTGAACGATGGCGTCGATATCGCCGCCGAGTGTCGACAGAACCAATGCACCCAGAACGGCCCGGAACCGCTGCACCGGCACGGACACCGTCACGATCAGTTCGTGCTTTTCGTTGGCCCGCACGACCGAGATCGAATTGGCATTGAGCGCAGCAACGACTTCAGGGAGATTGCGGCCGTTTTCGCCCAGTTCATCGGCTTGCGGGGGTAAGTCGCTGGCGAACAGCCAGCCGACCATCTTGTTCCATGTGTTCTGGAAAAAGCCGGTCTCCTCCACTTCGATCGGCGGCAGGTCAAAGCTGATGATCTGTCCACGCTGGGCGAGATTGCGCGAGTCGACGATCAGTTCACCGTCGGTGTCGTAAATCCGCGCCCAGGTCTTGGTCGGCGAAATCACGCGCCGGAGGATATGGGCGGCACGTTCCGGATTGATCGGAAATTCCAGCGACTCGTCGTCTTCGACCGGCGAAATGGTCTCGCCGGGTTCAAGTTCGAGAAGACGGTTGGGATTGATCGTAATGGTTTCGACGTCGTTGGCCGCCGATTCCGCGATCGCGCCGGCGATGATTTCGCCCTGGATCAGGAGGCTCTGCACTCTTGCATCAATCAGGCCGGCCTTGAACTGGTTCAGATAGAGAATACCCGACAGCAGCAGCACGAGGGCCGTGGCGTTGATGATGACAATGCGCCGCGTCAGTGTCGACGACAGATATCGCCGCAGAAACGTGGTGACTTTCGCGGTCAGGGAGTCTTCAGAGGCTGCTGCCTGATCCTGATTACGGAGCCTGCCGCTGAATTGCTGAAACCGCCGGAACAGTGCCGGCGTGGGACGGGCCGCTTCGCGGCGCGCATGGGCTTCGGGCAGGAGCGTCGCTGCGGTTTCGCGCATGCGCTCCACCGCGGCCATCAGATCGGCCTTCAGCCGCTCTGCCGCGTCCTCGTTCTTGCCTCCGACAGGACGTGTTCTGTTGTCCGTCTCGAGGACCATCTACCCCATTAACCCTCTTTGAAGCGGTACCCCACTCCGTACAGCGTCTCAATGACGTCAAAATTGTCGTCGACCCCTTTGAACTTCTTGCGCAGCCGCTTGATGTGGCTGTCAATCGTGCGGTCGTCGACATACACCTGATCATCATAGGCCGCATCCATCAGCGCGTCTCGACTTTTTACGATGCCGGGACGCTGGGCGAGCGCCTGAAGGATCAGGAATTCCGTCACGGTCAGAACAACCGGCCGGCCATCCCAGGTACAGGAGTGGCGTTCCGGATCCATGACAAGCTTGCCGCGTTCGATCACCTTTGCCTCTTCGACACCGGTGGACTGAATGTCGCGGTTCTGCGCCCGCCGGAGAACGGCCTTTACTCTTTCGACCAGCAAACGCTGTGAAAACGGTTTACGGATGTAGTCATCCGCGCCCATCTTCAAACCGAAAAGCTCGTCAATCTCGTCGTCCTTGGACGTCAGGAATATAACGGGCATCTCGGATTTCTGGCGCAAACGGCGCAGCAGCTCCATGCCGTCCATCCGCGGCATTTTGATATCGAGAATGGCGACGTCCGGTGGAGTATCCTGAAGACCGGTCAACGCGGCAGCGCCATCGGTATAGGTCTGCACAGCATAACCTTCGGCTTCCATGGCCATGCTGACAGACGTCAGAATATTACGGTCGTCATCGACGAGTGCGATCGTGGGCATGAACTATCCGTGTGTGTGTGTGTTGAGTTCCCCAGTTAGACCATTAAACGCCTAATCTGGGGGAAATTGTGGCAACAACCAAGTGTTGCCGCGTTCGGCCATACCAAGGCCAAAATTGTTTCTGTAGTTTGCCGCTACACCTTTACACATAGCCGGTAATTGAACCGGCGACAATCGCTATGAGTAACCCTATGAAAAACCTTAACAATACAGATTCGTTGGGCGCGGAGACGCGCAGCATCGTGCGACACGCAAAGAAAGCCAGCCTCGCAACGATGAATGCTGAATCTGGCGGACCGTTCATCTCTCTCGCGACGGTTGCAACGGACATGTCGGGGGCGCCTGTCGTGCTTCTGTCCGACCTTGCCCGGCACACCCAAAACGTAAAAAAGGATCCGCGCGTCTCGCTGCTGTTCGATGCAACCGGGGAAAACGGCGATCCGCTTGAGGGCGCACGCGTCTCGGTGAGCGGCGAACTGACAAAGTCCGACTCTCCACACGACAAGGCACGGTTCCTGGAGCGCCACTCCGGGGCAGCCGGCTATGCCGAGTTCGCCGATTTTGCCTTCTACCGTCTTCAAGTCGCGGAAGCCTATTTCGTTGGCGGATTTGGGCGCATTCATTCCGTACCGGCAGACGATTTTCTGATCGGCAATCCGCAGGCCGAGGAATTCGAACAGGCCGAGCCGGGAATTCTTGAACACATGAATGAAGATCACAGCGACGCGATCGCGCTCTACGCAACCCATCTGCTTGCCGAACCGGAAGGAACCTGGCGCATGTGCGGTTTCGATCCGGACGGGTTTGACCTGAGCCTGTCCGGTGCCGTGGCACGGTTCGAGTTTCCAACGCCCCTTGCGGCTCCGGCGGACGCCCGGCAGGCTCTGGCAGATCTTGCAAGAACCGCCCGGAGTCTCTAAAGCCTGCCGAATGAACACTGCGCGGGCAAAGGGAGCCGTCGCCGCGGGACACGCGGTTACGGCAGCGGCTGCAACGGAAATTCTGAGTGAGGGGGGAACGGCATTTGACGCCGCGATCGCCGCTCTTGCGGCGGCATGCGTATGCGAGCCCGTGCTGGCTTCACCGGGCGGCGGCGGGTTCATGATGGCGATGCCCGCCGGCAGCACGGCTCCTGTACTTATCGACTTCTTCGGGCACAGCCCGCGAATGCGGAGGCAAGATCTCTCCGAACTGGAATTTGAAAGTGTGTTCGCGGACTTCGGCACTGCACGCCAGGAGTTTCATGTCGGACGCGGGGCGACCGCGGTGCCCGGCTTCGTGGTCGGTCTTGCGGAGATCCACGCCCGCTTCGGGACACTGCCGCTTGGCGACCTCGTAGCACCGGCAATACGCGGAGCCCGCAATGGCGTTGAAATGACAGCGTTTCAGGCGTTCCTGTTCGATGTAGTCTCGCCCATCCTTACCTACTCACCTTCCGCCCGGAGCCTTTTCGCACCGGCAGGTCACCTGCTCCGGGCCGGAGAGACACTGGTCAATCCGGGATTGGCGGAGTTCTTCGAAGCCTTCAGCGGACAGGGGCCTGAACTGTGCGTATCCGGCGCCGGCGCCGAGGCGGTCCTCGAGGGTCAGGATACTGCCGGCCACCTGACGGCATCAGACCTCTCCGGTTACCGTGTCGAGGAACGTGAGCCGATTTGTCTGCCCGTTAACGGCTGGAGCGTTTTCCTCAATCCGCCGCCGTCGGCCGGTGGTGCCCTGATTTCAGTCATGCTCGACGGGATTGCCCGCCTGGGCCTGAGTCGCGCCGACGCCATCGCCGGCGCAGATCGTGCGAGACGGCGGCACGACGGTGAGCCAGGCCCGATCCTCGCTGAAATCGGAGTCGGCTCTGGTGCAACGCCTAACAGCGCCGGACCGGCGACGCGCGGCACGACGCATGTAAGCGTCATCGATGCTGATGGCAACGCCGCCGCGGTCACTGTGAGCAATGGCGAGGGCAATGGTCATCTCGCGGGATCATTCGGATTCATGCCGAATAACCTACTCGGCGAAGAGGATCTCATGCCAAAAGGCTTCCACCAGTGGACGCCGGATGCCCGCCTCGCCTCGAATATGGCGCCCAGCCTGATGAAGCACACGGACGGACGGATCACGGCGCTGGGTTCCGGTGGGTCCAACCGAATCCGTACGGCAGTTTTTCAGGTGATTGCCGGACTTGCCGTCGATGGAT
Source organism: Hyphomicrobiales bacterium (assembly GCA_965198845.1). GTDB lineage: Bacteria > Pseudomonadota > Alphaproteobacteria > Rhizobiales > JAJFHC01 > CBDAQD01. The sequence goes on along the minus strand of CBDAQD010000002.1, from coordinate 203,562 downwards.
TTGATCCGCGCGAAGCAATTGAAGCGGGAAGGCTCCACATCGAAGACGGTCATCTCGATTTTGAAGATCTGTTCGACGATCGCACCCGAGACCGATTGCGAACTTCATTTCCGGATCATCGTATCTGGCCCGACCGCAATCTGTTTTTCGGTGGATGTCACGCCGTCGAGCGGTATGCCGACGGCAGATTCAGCGGTGCCGGAGATCCACGGCGTGCCGGCGTTTACGCGGAAACCTAGCGGCAATCTCTATTCGCCGCTCACTTTCCTAAGAGACTCCAAAAGAAAATGGCCGGGTGGGGAACCCGGCCATTGCGTGCATTTCGGGGATCAGGAGTCATGCACTAGTAAACGCCAAAACGAAATCGAGGGATCGCGCATCGCGTTTGATCGCAACGAACCATATTTCTCGGTTATAGGCAATATAAATTCATATCATAAAGAACCTCTATGAAAGCCAAGAAGATATAAGCGGCAGGCATAAGCTGTACCCGACTGCCTCGGTTGATCATCTTTTGAGAACATCGGGTACGGGTCTGATGGAGCAGAGCAGCATTTTCGCTGGCAGCTCGGCATGTTTGGTCTATATAACGCGCGCGACAGATTCCCAATAGAAGACGCTTTCAGACCCCCAGAGACCAGATCATGGATTCCGAGTTCGAGCGGCGACGCACCTTCGCGATTATTTCGCATCCAGATGCCGGCAAGACGACACTGACCGAAAAGCTGCTTGCCGCCGGCGGCGCGATCCGGTTTGCGGGTGCCGTACGTGCCCGAGGAGAGCAGCGGCGCGCACGTTCCGACTGGATGAAGATCGAACAGGAACGGGGTATCTCGGTCACCAGTTCGGTAATGACCTTCGAACATGACGGTCTGGTGTTCAACCTGCTGGACACGCCGGGGCACGAAGACTTTTCTGAAGACACATATCGAACGCTCACCGCGGTCGATTCGGCCATCATGGTCATCGACGCGGCCAAGGGCATCGAGAGCCAGACACTGAAACTCTTCGAAGTCTGCCGGTTGCGGGACATTCCGATCATGACCCTGGTCAACAAGGCGGACAGGGAGGCCCGGGATCCCTTCGAGTTGCTCGACGAGATCCAGGACAAGCTGGCGCTCGACGTCGCTCCGGTCGTCTGGCCGGTCGGCATGGGTGCGGACTTCCACGGCTGCTACGACCTCCTGACTGACCGATTCCTGACGTCGTCCAAGGGTGCGGGCGGAGCGTACGACACGGCGCTCGACTGTTCCGGATTTGACGACAAGGCACTTGACGCCAAGGTCCGTGAAGACGTTCTCGCCGCGTCACGTGAAAGCGGCGAACTGGCCGCTGCAGGCTACGAGACCTTCGATGCGGAAACCTACCGGTCGGGTCATTTGACGCCGGTCGTATTCGGAAGCGCGCTGAAGGATTACGGGGTCAGCGAACTGCTCAATCTGATCGCAGCCAATGCGCCGCAGCCCAGACCCAGTCCGGCGGACGCGCGACCCGTCGAACCCCGGGAAAAGGCGGTGACCGGCTTCGTGTTCAAGGTTCAGGCCAACATGGACAAGAACCACCGGGATCGCGTGGCCTTTCTCAGGGTCTGCTCCGGCACATTCAAACGCGGGATGAAATTGCACCAGGTGCGTACCGGCAAGGACGTCATCGTGCACAGTCCGATCTTCTTTCTTGCCCAGGACCGCGAGATCGCGGAGGACGCAGCGGCCGGCGACATTATCGGTATTCCCAATCATGGGACCGTGCGCGTCGGCGATACGTTCACGGAAGGCGAGGCATTCCGGTTTACCGGTCTGCCCTCGTTCGCGCCAGAGATCCTGATGCGCGTCCGGCTGGCCGACACCACTAAGGTCAAACAGTTGCGCAGGGCATTGCAGGACCTCTCCGAAGAAGGCCTCATCCAGGTTTTCAAGCCCCGTATCGGCGCACACTTCATTGTTGGCATGGTCGGCGCTTTGCAGCGCGACGTGCTGGCATCCCGAGCGAGGCAGGAATACAGGGTCGAAATCGACTTCGATCCTCTGCCCTACAGCATGGCCCGATGGCTCCGGGCGGAGGATGAAAAGGCGCTGAAGCGGTTCATCGACCAGAACAGTTCGGCGGTCGTCCTGGATCGCGACGAGCGCCCGGTCTTCCTCGCCGAAAGCGCTTGGGAGCTCAATTACAAGATGGACAAGGCAGAGGGTGTGGAGTTCCTGGCCACACGTGAACTGGAATAGCGCGGCCCATTCACGGACGTTATTTCGTCAGCTTGCGCATCCGCTCCGCCAGTCCCTCCACCGTACGCAAAGGAACGTCTTCGTTCTGTTGCACCGGCGGCACAGATTGATCGAAGTTCATGTTGGATCTCACCGGCCGCTCCTTGCGTATGGAGGGACGGGGATCAACGGGTTCGCCGATCGGAACATGACCGGCCGCCTGTGGTGACTGCGGCGGAAGCGCATGGTTCGGGTCCGGCGGCGGCATCGGCGCGCCATGGCCGTGTGTCGGTGCAGCGCGAGGACCTACGGCTTCAATTGTCAGGCCTTCGCTCGTGGTGGCCGGTATTCCTTCAGGTGCGTAGCCTACTGTACCACCAAATTGGCCGGCCTGACGTTGATCGGCCTGAGGCTGGGAAACCGGCACAGGTCCGGCATCCTCTTCACTCTGGCGGCCGGCCATACGCCAGCGCTCGACCACGTCCTCGACAAAGCCATCATCGGAAATGTCCGCAGACCAGGCCTCCGCAAACGCGGCCGTTGAACCCTGTGGCAAGGCTTCCTCGGGTATTTCGTTCAAGGCAATCCTTGACGGCAGCGCAACGCCTTCGCCGAACACGACGGTTTCCCTGGTACCGAGAGACGGCAGAAAGTCCAGCAGACTTTCGGCGGCATCAGCGATCGCCGACTTGACGATCCTCTGATCTCGCTCATTGGTCAGGCGCATGGCGAAGACCGTCGAACACTGAGAAAGGATGGTCGGATCGATATCACCCGGTCTCTGACTGACAATGCACAGCGAGATGCCGTACTTTCGGCCTTCCTTGGCAATCTGCGATACGGCGCGCTTGGTCGGCTCGAACCCGAGCCCGGCATCCCGGGGCACGTAACGGTGAGCCTCTTCGCAGACGAAAGTGATCGGCATCTTGCCGCCGCTCCACATCGCCAGATCGAATGCCAGTCTGGCCAGCACGGACACAACCACATTAAGGATCTCTGCCGGAAGGCCGACCAGTTGCAGAACTGTAATCGGCTTGCCCGCGACCGGAATCCGAAACAGCCGCTTCAGCACTTCAGCCAGATTGTCCTGGACCGTGACGTTGCCGAACATGAATCCATAGCGCGGATCATGAGTGATCGACTCGATGTGGGACTTGAGCCGCTTGTAGGGGCTGAGATCCTTCTGGACTTCAAGGCGGCCCATCTGTTTGTCGAGCAGAGCGACCAGATCCGAGATCCGGTACGGAACCGGCGTATCGATCGAGAATTTCTCGTTACGGCCCAGCGACCGGTGCGCGAGCCGGCTTTCCCGACGATTGGACGAGTACTGGCGCTTCGCCACGGGGATGAGATCGCGCAAGATCTCGACCTCTTCCGCCCGTCCACCGACTTCGCCGATCAGGATTGCACTTATCTCGTCAAATGTCAGAAACCAGAATGGCACAGAAAGGCTGTCGAGGCCGACGACCTCCGCCCGTTCGCCAAAACAGCCGCCATATTCGTTGTGCGGATCGAGCAGAAGTATGTGGCCATTCGGATGCTTTGTCAGAACCTGCCGGAGAATAAGCGCAACCGTGCAGGACTTGCCCGAGCCAGTGGATCCGACGATGGCGAAATGCTTGCCCATCATGTCATCAAGTTTGATAACTGCAGGGATTGAACGGTCCTGATGGACGCGGCCGATCTCGACGGAATCGCTATTGCCGAAGTAATAGGCTTTTTCGAGGGCTTTTCGCGACGCCGGCTGAACACGATCACCGAGACGGGGATAAACGGTCACACCGCGCTGGAATGTCCTGAGATATCCGTCTTCTTCGCGCGGCAATTCGCCGACCAGTTCCACGTGAAGACGGCGATTGAGCGAACGGCCCGTCCCCAGGGAAGATTCTGCGACCGACATGCCAGTGATCAGGCAGAGCACAATCGTATTGCCTGTGTCTACGGTAAGCACAGTGCCAATATGAGGACAGCTTTCGGCATTGCGGCGATCATGCTCAGGAGGATCATCCAGGAGCACAGTCGCTTCCGAGCCAGAAATCGCTATGATTTCGCCAATAGACGGCTCGCCCGTTTCCGCACGCAATGTCACTGCGGTAGCGGTATCCATCCCAGTCCCTACCTTAAATGCGCCGCAGTTCAGTCGGTCAAATGTCCTGCAGCGCCATCTCAACCTTTGCCGATGCAAAGATTATGCGCACTTACTTAAGGGAGAGTTACGACGATTTTGGCGAAATTCCCGGACTGGCGGCATTTGCGGAAGGCCGTAGCAGTCAGAAGCAATGGTATTCCCCGCGTTAATTCAGGTGGAATTCCGTATTCCAACGCCAAAACACCGCGCCGCTAATCTCAACTGCCGGGATTTGTGTTAAACTGAGTCAATTGCCCGGAGCCTTCAGCCGGGCGGTTCTACGGCATTATCGGCGTGACCGATCCTGCTGCGCCAAACGTCGTTCGACACCTGCCGCGAAGGCCTTTCGGGTTCGTGTGGAGGTGTATGAAATGAACGTAAGAGAGATCTTGAGCAACAAGCGGGCCGGCACGGTAACTGTCAGACCGCAGGAAACGATCAATACGCTGTCTCACAGGCTGAGACTGGAGCGGATTGGCGCAGTTGTCGTGAGTTCTGATGGTGAACACGTGGACGGTATCATATCCGAACGCGATATCGTGCGGGGCATCGCCGAATATGGCGAAGAGCTGCTCGAACTGCCGGTTTCGGATCTCATGACGCGACAGGTCGCTACCTGCTCGACGGAAGACAGTGTCAAGGACCTGATGCACACGATGACGTCACGGCGGATACGCCATCTGCCGGTCGTCGAGAACGGCAGACTAGTCGGGATCGTGAGTATAGGTGACGTTGTCAAGAACCGTCTTGACGAAATGGAAATGGAGACCGCGGTCCTGCGCGATTATGCAATCGCGAGAGCCTGACGCGATCCGCCACGGCCGCCTCTACGGACTTACAGATTCTTTTAGTCGGTCCAGTTTCATGGCACCGACAGGATGGTGATTGCGTTCGGCGCCCAGGCATATGTCCCGTTTTTGTTGCGTTCGTCATATGTGCCTCAAAATCGGCGGATATTTCGCATATCTGAATACGGCCGACGGCATCGTTGCATTGCCCGCAGTCAGGCGGAATTGAATCACCTTTCCGTTGGCGCGTTTTCTCGCCACCCCGCCAGGTGGCCCGTAGTACGGAGCTCAATCTTCGCAATTTGACACCTGTCAATGTGCCGGCAGGCGAGATTTGGCAGGCTTCATGCCAATTGAGCAGCACCCCATTTCGGTGCACTGAGCAAACGGAATCGAAAAATGTTTAGACGTATTGTCCTGGGCAACCTGTCCGGGCTGGTTGTGATTCTTTGCCTGGGAATAACACCCGGCAATGCAGTTCCATCATTCGGCGCCCTTTCAAAGAGCGCGGGTGTCCATACTGAGCACAAGGTTCAAGACGTACCGCCTTCCGGTGAGGCGCAACGCCGGAAAGGCCGACATCCCCCAAGAGTCGGCGGGCGGGAAGTCCGCCCGGACGTTGAGCGCAGGCGCCGTCTCCATGAACAAAGTCAACGTGCACAACAACGACGACGCGCGGAAGACGGTCAGCGACGTGTGGACCGTCAGCGACGTCGCGCGGAAAGGGAACGCCGGCGCGTGGAGCGCCAGCGCCGCCGCGCCGACAGGGAACGCCGTCGCGCCAGAAGAGATCACCGCCGGCGACGGGGTTCGCGTGGAAGCGTCGATGTCTTCATTTGGCCGCCCTTCTTTGGCTACGATCCGTACTATTACGACCCTTACTATGATCCTTACTACGCTCCGCGGCGCCGGTACTATCGGTCGCGCATCAGTTGCAAACGTGCGCGCACCCTGGTTCGCCGGCGCGGTTATCACCGTCTGAGGGCTTATGACTGCCGGGGCAAGGTGTACGGTTTCTACGCGCGGCGCGGCGGCAAGCGCTACAAGGTAAGGGTCAGCGCCTATACGGGGCGGATTCTCTCTGTGCGAAGGTACTGAAGGCAAAATTCTCGGCGGCCAACCTCATCAGGTTGGCCGCTGCACTTCACCCGGCATCCGAATGAAGCTAGCTAGTCGCTCACGGAAAGATCGTGCAATTGCACTTTATCAATCGAGTGAAACAGCATCGTTTCTCCGTAGACACGCTCTTCGCGCGCAGTGCGGACCGGAACAACCAGCAGTGCCGCACCGGCATGCAGATGATCATCAAGGTTGCGCGACAGTCCCGACGCGAACCAGTCCTTAAAACTCAGGACGCGGCCTGCGGCTAATCGAAGATTGTTTCCTCGACGCCCAGGTCTGGTTGCAAGCGGTATCTCAGCATCGGCCAGACGTATGAGCACCGCCGGCTCATCCTCGTCGCCAGCCTGACCCATAGCGGGGTAACGAGTCTCCAATTCGCCCCCGAGCGCACCGGCGTCAGCCACCAGGATCATGTCGCGCCGATCCGCACCCTCGGCTGCGAGTTCATCGATAGCCACCAGCAAACCGCTCAAGGAATTGAACACACCGATCAGGATGCGCTCCCTGCGATCTGTCTCGTTGTCCTGATCCTTTGCTGACATTTGAGCGACCGCTGCTTCATTCAATCCGGCATGAGCGTGCAGGCCCACTGATCTTGTCATGTATTCCACACTCTCCAAGCCTCAGTTGGTCGGTTTACAGATCCAGTTCGTCGCCGTTGGCAAGACCTTCCAGCCTGTCCAGATCACGCATCATCACGGTGTGCGGCTCGGGCATATCGATAACACCCTGCATCCGCAACTTCGTGAGGTTTCGGCTGACTGTTTCGACTGTCAGGCCCAGATAGTCCGCGATATCGGTCCTTGTCATAGGGAGGTGAATCTCGTCGGACCCGGAATCCTGTCTGGAAATCGTCAGAAGGAAGGACGTGACCTTTTCGATCGCCGATTTGCAACCAAGCATGACGGAATGGTCATGGAGCGCGGCGAGCTGGGTTGCCGCCGACTGCAGCAATTTCTCGCCCAGTTCGGGACGATCCTTGATCGCAGTCAGGATTGCGTTTGTCGGAATGCTGCGCAGGCGGGCAGGCGAAACGGCGTCACAGCTAAACCTGTAGTGATCCTCCTGTCCCAACCCGATCAAGTCGCCGGGATAGCAAAAGGAAATGACGTGCCGGCGTCCGTCCGCCAGCAGGCGCGAATTGCAGACCACGCCTTCGATCACTTCGTAGAGGAAGCCTGCATCGTCGCCCTCGCAGAAGACCGGCTCCTGCGCGCTGTAGCTGCGGATATGAGCGCTATCACCCGCGATCTCGATCTGGGTGTCCCCGGTGGGGAGTAACGAGGAAGCTGATGCATACATGACGCTGACCCTTTCCTTCTAGATCCGACATCGGCCCTCAAGCCCCGTCGCCTGGAAAGGATCAAACTACCTTCATGTATGGGTGATATCGCGCCGCTGTATCAATTTGTAACCTAATGTAACAGAGGGCCCGAAATCCCTCGTAAACATGCCACCGCGACATCATTTTGAGGCCATGTCCAGCGCTCTCGATGTATACTTTTACAAGGCCGGATTGCGCCGGCACCTCTTCGTCATCCGGAGATAGGATTCGCTGACTCGGAAATGGATACGTCCAGCCACATTCTCGTCGTCGATGACGACCCCAAGGTCCGCAAGCTGTTGCGCCGCTGCTTCGAGATGGAGGGTTACCGCGTCAGCGAGGCTGAAGACAGCCGGTCCGTCACTGCGGCGATCTCGGGCGATCCTGTCGATCTTATTACGCTTGACCTCGGTCTTGGACAGGAGGACGGCCTCACAATCGCCAGAGATATCCGTTCCAAGTCGGATATCCCGATTATCATGCTGACGGGAAAAGGCGACATGATTGACAAGGTCGTGGGCCTCGAAGTCGGCGCCGACGACTATATCGCAAAGCCGTTCCACGTCCGCGAGGTCCTGGCGCGGGTACGTTCGGTGATGAGGCGCTCCGCAAGGCAGGCGCATGCTCCGGCCGAATCCGCAAAATCTGAGCCCGGCCGCCGGTTCAAGTTCGCGGGATGGACGGTCGATTTCGGCGCATTCGATCTGCGATCAGAAGACGGTATCGCTGTCGATCTGACCAGCGGTGAATTTCAGCTTCTGGAAGTCCTCGTCAACCGGCCGCATCGTATCCTTTCTCGCGACCAGCTTATGGATTTTCTGAAAGGCCACGACTGGACTCCCAGTGACCGCAGCATCGACAATCAGATCGCCCGCCTGAGGAAAAAGATCGAAGTTGATCCGGCGACACTCATCAAGACGGTTCGCGGCATCGGGTACAGCTTCGCCTGCGAAGTCGTACCTGTGTAACGGAAATTTCCGCGTTACCCGCACTCCGCCGGCCACTATGCCGGTTCAGTCTTCTTGCAGAGCCTTGTTCAAAGCGCTTGCGAGATCGGCTTGACGATAGGGTTTGCGCAACAGCTTCAGATGCTGGGTATCGAGATCTTCGGCATGAACAAGCTCTTCGGCATATCCTGACGTAAGCAGAAGCTTTGAGTTCGGATAACGCTCTCGCACCCGGTTACAGAGTTCGTAACCCGAAATGCCCCCCGGCATGACGAGGTCCGTGAACACGAGATCCACGCCCTGACCGGCCGACAGGATTTCCAGAGCTTCCTCGCCGTTTGGCGCCTCCAGGACAGCGTATCCCAATTGCCGGACCCGCGTTACGGTAAGGCGGCGCACATGGTCGTTGTCTTCGACAACCAGAATGGTCTGGCCTGATCCCCGAGTGAGCGGAGCCGGTTCGTCCGATTTGGACTTGTCCTGAGTGTCCCCCGCAACGCGCGGAAGATAAACATTCACCGTGGTGCCCCGGTCGACCTCGCTGTAGATCGTTGCGTGACCGCCGGACTGGCGCGCAAGCCCATAGACCATTGAAAGGCCCAGGCCGGTCCCGCGCCCTCCCTCCTTTGTCGTAAAAAAGGGCTCGAAAGCGCGTTCGATGACGGCATTCGGCATGCCCTGCCCGGTATCAGAGATCGAAAGCCGGACATATTCACCGGGAGCGAGGCCGGTCTCGCTCGCAACATAGCTCTCATCAATAATGGCGTTGCTGGTCTCGAGCACAAGCTTGCCTCCGCCGGGCATCGCATCCCTGGCATTCACGGCGAGATTGACGATCATGTTCTCGACCTGCGACGGGTCGGCCTTGGTCATCCATAGTTCCGGGCTCAGCGCCGTGCTCAGGTCGATCATGCCCCCCAACGTGCGATGCAGAAGGTCGGTCAGTCCGAGAACAAGACCGTTCATATCGACGATCTCCGGCTCGAGATGAGACCGCCTTGCAAAGGCCAGCAACCGTTCGGTAAGACGCGCGCCCATGTCGGCCGCTTCCTGCGCTTCGCGCAGCAACTCGCGTTGCCCCTCATCCGTCAGTTGCATCTCGAGCAGTTCGAGGTTGCCGATCACGACGGTGAGCAGATTGTTGAAGTCGTGTGCCACCCCGCCCGTCAGCTGACCAACGGCTTCCATCTTGTGCGCATGGACGAGTGCGGTCTCGGCTGCCTTGCGATCGGTCAGATCGTGAATGATGCCGCTGAAAAACGTGGCGCCGCCGATTTCCAGCTGGCTGACGGAAAGGTGCATGGGAAACACCGATCCGTCCTTCTTCTGGCCGATCACCTCGCGGCCTATGCCGATGATCTTTCGCTCGCCGGTCGTGAGATAGCGCTGGATGTATTCGTCGTGCTCAGTGCTGAACGGCGGCGGCATGAGGATTTTCACATTGCTGCCGATGAGTTCGATCGCGTCATATCCGAAGAGGTGGCTTGCGGCCGGATTGACGGATTCGATAATGCCGTTCTCGTCGATCGTGATGATGGCATCGACCGCCGCTTCGAGAAGAGCGTTGAGCTTCGAGGCGTTGGCCTCCAGAGAGTCCTTGTCGTCCATGGTCATGCCGGAAATGAAAATGACGGACAGCGTTAGCAGGAATATGTCGGCCGGGAAACCGGAACCCGAGAGCAATTGCCTGTGTTATTGCAGCACCAATTCACAGGAAATACATCCTTGTGACAGGCTCCAGGGTTGAATTTTCCGCCAAATGCGTTAAATCGCTTCGTGTCGCGAGCCGCCGGGTGTCATCAATCCGGCGCCGGGCAAGCGGACTGCGGCGGCGCGCCAAGGCGCCGGGTACTACGACACCTGAACCGAACGTGACAATCCGGGACGGCGGCTTCGAGCCGCAGTCTCCTGGGCACGTGCTGTGACGAACCTGCCGCGTCCAATTTGAACGTGTCGCCAATCATCGAAACGCGGGCGACGCATAAACCCAACCTGACCGAAGACCATGAAGACCACTTACAAAAAGCCGGAAACCGATACCAAGACCGACACCAAGCAGCGCAAATGCCTCATGTGCAGCCAGAAGTTCCAGAGTTCCTGGGTCGGCGAGCGCATCTGCGGAAAATGCAAGTCCACCAACGCCTGGCGGAACGGCTGACGGGCGGTAAGAGCTTCCCAGGAAGAGCCCACTACGGCCGGGCGAAGGTCGCGACTCAGGATTTGACCTGAGTCATTGGCTGACTGTGCGCCACCCTTGACTATGCGGTAGCGATCAAAGCGCGGGAGTGCCTAGCGCTCGCTGTCCGCGCTGTCCGAATCCTCCACATGCTACAGATCGGATGAAGTCATGGAAGCAGTGCAACACAGTGAAAGCGAGCCGAAGAATACCTGGATTCGTGGGCTGGTCATGTTGTTCTTCATTGTCGCCTTTGGTCTGGCGCAAACGATTCAGAACATATGTGCGGTCATCCAGTTCGTCTGGCTGCTCGTGAACAGTGAACCCAACACGTTTCTCGCCCGCTTTGGTTCTTCCCTCTCGAAGTGGTTTGCCGAGGCATCCCGGTTCCTGACCTGTGCGAGTGACGAAAGACCGTTTCCCTGGAAGGCTTGGCCGGACGCCGATTAGCCGGAGCCGCCAGCGGCGGCAGGTTGACACACGTCAATTTCGCCCCATCGCTGATCCGCTATCCAATCAGGCAGTGAACTAAAGTGAAAATCTGCCGGCGGAGCGGTCTCCCTAATGACAAGTGTTTCGATACCGGCGTCATCCAACGTCGAGAGCCTGCCGACTCTTTCGTGCCATGGCGTTACCAAGGTTTATAGAACCGGTGACGTCGAAGTGCATGCACTTCGCGGTATCGATCTTGAGTTCTATGAATCAGAACTGGTTGTGCTGCTGGGCCCTTCGGGCAGCGGGAAATCGACTTTACTGAACATACTTGGCGGCCTCGATACGCCGACAGCCGGCGCCGTGTATTTTCGGGGAAACGAACTCACGGCTTTCGACGAATCGGCGCTGACCAGATACCGCCGTGACCATGTCGGTTTCGTTTTCCAGTTCTACAACCTGATTCCCAGTCTGACCGCACGGGAAAACGTGGCCCTCGTGACCGAAATTGCACCCGATCCGATGAAACCGGCGGAAGCACTGTCCATTGTCGGCCTTGAAGAACGTCTCGACCACTTCCCCGCACAGCTTTCCGGCGGCGAGCAGCAGCGTGTTGCCATTGCCCGCGCCGTCGCGAAGCGGCCCGAGGTTCTGCTTTGCGACGAGCCCACCGGGGCACTCGATAGTGAAACAGGTATCCAGGTCCTCGAAGCGATCGAGCTCGTCAATCGCGAGGTCGGAACAACGACGGCACTGATCACGCACAACACGACCATCGCGGACATGGCGGATCGGGTGATCTCTTTTTCTGACGGCCGGATCTCAAGCGTCTACACCAACGAGCGGCGCAGACCGGCCCGCGAACTGACGTGGTAGCCGCGGGATGCGTGCGCTCGATCAGAAACTGATCCGTGACATCCGTCGACTGCGCGGACAGGTGATCGCCATCGCTCTTGTGGTTGCATCCGGCGTCGCCATTCTGGTGATGTCGCTCAGCACACTGGAAGCGCTCAAGGAAACCGGAGAGGCATACTACGAGCGATACCGGTTTGCGCATGTCTTCGCGCTGCTGAAACGGGCGCCAGAACACGTCAAAGATCGGATCGCGAAAATCGGCGGTGTCCAGACCGTGGAAACTAGGATCGTCGAATTCGCTACGCTCGACATTGCCGGATTCGCGGAACCGGTCATGGGGCAACTTGTGTCCGTTCCGGAGCGTGCCGAGGCCCATCTCAACCGGCTCGTGATGCGCGCCGGCCGCAGCGTCCAGCCGGGAAAGCCGGACGAGGTGGTGCTCAACGAACCATTTGCAGAAGCCCACGGCCTAACACTCGACAGCTCACTGCAGGCAATCATCAACGGAAACAAGCGTTCACTTCGGGTGGTCGGAATCGCGCTATCGCCCGAGTTCATCTACACGATCGGTCCCGGCGCCCTCATGCCGGATGAAAAACGATTTGGCGTGATGTGGGTCGGCCGAGAAGCGCTTGCGGCCGCATTTGACCTGGATGGTGCCTTCAACAGCGTTTCCCTGACCCTGATGCGCGGAATCGATCCGCGCGGCGTGATTGAGCGCCTCGACCGGTTGCTCGACCGGTATGGCGGCGCCGGGGCGTACGCCCGGAAGGATCAGGTCTCGAACTGGTTTCTGATGAACGAGCTCAGTCAGCTGCGCACCATGGCGACGATACTTCCGACGATCTTCCTGGCGGTGGCAGCCTTTCTGGCGAACATGGTCCTGCGCCGACTGATCGCAACCGAGCGCAGCGAAATCGGCCTGATGAAGGCGTTCGGCTACAGCAATCTGGCCGTCGGCTGGCATTACACAAAAATGGTCATTGTCATTGTCGGTATCGGGATCCTGCTCGGCTTCGTTCTGGGCGTCGGACTCGGACGGTTCAACACCCAGCAGTATGCTGGCATATTCACATTCCCGTTCCTGCTCTATCGGCCAAGTGTGTGGGCATTCGCTGCAGCGGGCGGTGTCAGCCTCGTGGCCGCGCTGACGGGCACCATAAGCGCAGTGCGGACCGCCGTCGCGCTGCCGCCCGCTGAGGCGATCAGGCCACCCGCTCCGCCTCTCTTTCAGCGCGACGGGTTTCTGTCCGGGAGCGTCGGACGCTGGCTTGATCAGTCGACCCGGATAATTCTGCGGCAGATGACGCGCTGGCCTCTGCGATCGGGGCTGACCGCGATAGGGATTGCCGCGACAGTGGGCGTTTCGGTGATGACATTCCAGTGGTTCGATGTGATCAACCACCTCATTACCTCCCAGTTCTATGAGGCTCAGCGCCAGACCCTTACCGTGGGTCTGACCGACGCCAAGTCATCCAGCACGCTGCATGGATTCGATCGCATGCCAGGCGTACTCTCGACCCAAGCCAGCCGCGGCGTCAGCGCCCGTTTTGAAGTCGGCGTCAGGTCCCACCGGGGATCGGTCGAGGGCGTTATTCCGGACGCCCATCTCAAGATCGTTCATGACGTCGGCGGACGGGCGGTCCAGGTGCCGCCTCGCGGGCTGCTGCTCTCTACCGTGCTTGCGGAGAAGCTAGGGGTCGACCGCGGAGACCGGGTCATCGTGAAGGTACTTGAGGGCCGCCGCCCGGTACGGGAGATCCCGGTGGTCGACACATTCGAGACCTATATCGGAACACCGGCCTACATGAATCTGGAGGCGCTCAACAGGATGTTGCGGGAACCGCCGAGTATTCAGTTCGTCGATCTGCTCGTCGACAAAAGCCGGGAGGCGGAGCTGTTCGCACACCTGAAGGACCTGCCGTCAATCGCGGCGGTCACACTCAGGGAGGCGGCGGTCGGTAAATTCAATGAGACGATCGGCAAGACGATCATGGTGTTCGTCACTTTCTTTATCGGCTTCGCCTGCACGCTGGCCTTCGGCGTCGTCTACAACAGTGTGCGCATCGCCCTGTCGGAACGCGGCCGCGAGCTTGCAACGCTCAGGGTACTTGGCTTCAGCCGGGCGGAAATTTCGTACATTCTGCTCGGCGAGGTCGGCATCCTGGTCTTCATCGGACTGCCGACGGGATGCCTGGTCGGTTACGGCCTCTGCCTTCTCATGAATTCTGCATTCGCAACCGAACTCTTCCGCCTGCCCTTCGTCATTGAGGCGGCGACCTACGGCCTGTCCATGTCGGTTGCGCTGATTGCAACGTCCGGATCGGCGACGCTCGTCAGACGGCGCGTCGACCGGCTCGATCTGATCGCCGTGCTGAAAACCCGGGAGTAAGAACGATGAACGCGAAATCGCGCAGATGGGCGATCTGGATCGCATTGTCCGGCATTCTCGTGGCGGGCCTTGTTTATACGCTTTGGCCACGTGCAGTTCTGGTCGATCTCGCCGTCGTTGACCGTGGACAATTGGTGGTCACAGCCGATGAGGAAGGCCAGACCCGGGTCCGCGACGTTTACGTCGTGTCCAGTCCAATCGCCGGGCGAATCCGGCGTATTGAATCTGATGTGGGCGATGCCGTGATTGCCGGCAAGACCATCGTTGCCCAGGTCGAGCCGATCGATCCGTCCTTTCTTGACCCGCGCAGCGAGGCCGAGGCCCGGGCCACCGTTCGCGCGGCGGAAGCCGCCAAGACGCTGAGCGAGGCGAAGCTCCGCGAGGCCCAGGCGGAACTCGACTTTGCCCGGGCGGACGTCGAACGGGCACGCCGGCTGATCGTCAGCAACACGATCTCCGCGCGCGGCCTCGAGGACGCCGAGCGCACGTTCAAGACCCGGAAGGCGGGCCTCGCCACCCTGGAAGCGGAACTCCGGATGCGCCGGTCGGAACTCGCCCGAGCGCGCGCGGCGCTGGTCTCCCCGATCGAGACCCAGAGCCTGCACGGATCCTGCCGGTGCGTCACGATCAAGGCTCCGGTCAAGGGCAAGATCCTGCGCCTGATCCGCGAGAGCGAAGGGGTGGTCAAAGCCGGAGACGCCCTGGTCGAGATCGGCAACCCGCGCAACCTGGAGATCGTGGTCGACTTCCTCTCGACCGATGCCGTGAAGATCAAAAAGGACCAGAAGGTCATCATAGAACAATGGGGCGGCGGCACCGAGCTCGCCGGGCGCGTCCGCCGGGTCGAGCCCTACGGCATTACGAAGGTTTCCGCGCTCGGCATCGAGGAGCAGCGCGTCAATGTCATCATCGACTTCACTGATCCCCCGGAGCGCTGGCAGCGGCTGGCCCACGGCTTCCGGGTCGAGGTGCGCGTGGTTCTCTGGGAGAACGACAAGGTGATCCGACTGCCGCTGACCGCGCTGTTCCGCGAGCGCGACACGTGGCACGTCTTCGTCGAGGAGGACGGGCGGGCTCAAAAACGTGCCGTGGAACTTGGCCAGAGCAACGGGCTGATGGGCGAGATCACGGACGGCCTGAAAGAAGGCGAGCGCGTGGTCCTGCATCCGAGCGACCGGGTGGTCGAGGGCGTGAAGGTCGAGGCGCGGGGCTAGTCCGCCGGGTCGAGGCCGGCGCGCCGGGCCGCTGACTTCAGCGCTTCAAGGCCCATAGCCTGATACTGCTTCGGGTCACGCACCGCGGGATCCTGCTCGGCCTCGATGACGAGCCAGCCTTCATAGGCGTGATCGCGCGCGACTTCGAGAACGCTGTCGAAATCAACCGCCCCTTCCGGATCGCCCGGCACGGTGAAGACACCGGCGCGCACGGCGTCCAGAAAACTCATGGCCTCGGGCCCGACGCGCGCCATGACCTCGGGCCGGACGTTCTTGGAGTGGATGTGCCGGACGCGGCCCATGTAGTCGCGCGCCAGCGCTGTCGGGTCGATGCCGGCGAAATGGGCGTGGCCCGTGTCGAGCAGGAGCTTGGTCGTAGGGCTGGTGACAGCCATGAGCGCGTCGATGTCGGCGCGCCCCTGCACGACCGTACCCACGTGCTGGTGGTAGACGAGGTCGACCCCGCGCGCGGCGCAGTATTCCGCCACCGCCTCGACGCCCGCCCCGAACGCCGCCCAGCCGCCGGCCGGCATCACCGGACGTTCGGCGAGCGGCACGGCGGGATTCCCGTGAATCGCGTTCGAGCTTTCGCAGACGATGCAGACCTGACAGTCCATGGCGACCAGCAGGTCGAGGTGCGGACCTATCGCGGCGATCTCGTCGGCGATGGAGTTGGTCAACAGGTTGAGCGAGTGCCAGCCGGCGATGAAGGCAAGGCCGTAGGCCTCGAGCGCGGCCTTGAGCGCGTTCGGCTCCGTCGGCATCTTGTGGCCCTGCTCAATGCCGTCGAAGCCGATCTCCGCCGCTTCCGCCAAACACTGCTCAAGCGGGATGTCGGCGCCCAGCGTCCGGTCATCGTCGTTGAACCAGGCGATCGGGTTGGTGCCGTAGCGGATCACCTCAGCCCCGCCCGCCCCGCTTCGCCAGCGCCGCCTCATACGCCGCCCGCGCGGCACGGACTTCCTCGCGGTCGGAGACTTCCGGTACGGCGACGTCCCACCAGTGCCCGCCGGCTTCCGTTGTCACCAGCGGGTCGGTGTCGATGACGAGGACGGCGGTCTTCGCGGCCGTCTTCGCACGCGCCAGTGCGTCCTCCAGTTCGGCGATGGACTCTATTTTTTCGGCCAGAGCCCCCATCGATTCTGCATGGCTCCGAAAATCGATGGCGGACGGCGTCTCGTGCCGGGCATCATCCAGTAAGTTATTGAAATTATTGCCTCCTGTCGCCATCTGCAGGCGGTTGATGCAGGCGAAGCCGCGGTTGTCGAGCACGACGATGGTGAGCTTCAGGCCGAGCATCACCGAGGTGGCGATCTCCGAGTTCATCATCATGTAGCTGCCGTCGCCGACCATCACGACCACGTCGCGGCCGGGCTCGGCCATCTTGACGCCGAGGCCGCCGGCGATCTCGTAGCCCATGGTCGAATAGCCGTATTCGAGGTGATAGCCACCGGGCCGCGCGGGCCGCCAGAGCTTGTGCAGCTCGCCCGGCAGGCCGCCCGCGGCACAGACCACGACCGTGTCCTCGGTGCTCGCGCGCTGGACCGCGCCGATGACCTGGGCATCCGATGGCAGCTGGTTGTCGAGGATGGGCGCGGCGGTGACCGCTTGCGCCGCGGCGTCCCATGCTTCTTTCAAGGCCGGATCGAACGCGGGCGCGGTATGCCGCCCAAGCGCTTCGGACAGGAGCTCCAGCCCCTCGCGGGCGTCGGCGACGAGCGCCAGCCCGTGACCCCGCGCGGGGCCCTTCGCGGCATCGAAGGCCGAGACATTCAGGCACAGGATCCGGCAGGCGGTGTTGCGAAACAGCGACCAGGAGCCGGTGGTGAAGTCCTGGAGCCGTGTCCCGACGGCGAGGACGAGGTCGGCCTTTTCGGCCACGGCGTTCGCGGCCGACGTCCCCGTCACGCCGATCGCGCCGAGCGCCATCGGGTGGTCGTGCGCCAGCGCCGACTTGCCGGCCTGGGTCTCGGCGACGGGGATATGGTGCTTGGCGGCGAAACGCTCGAGTGCTTGCGCAGCATGGGAATAGTGCACGCCGCCGCCGGCGATGATGAGCGGGCGGACGGCCGCGCGGACGGCGTCTGCCGCGACCTCGAGCTCGTCGCGGTCGGGCCGGGGTCTCCGTGGCGCCCAGACGCGCGGCGCGAAGAAGCTTTCCGGATAGTCGAAGGCTTCCGTCTGGACGTCCTGGCAAAGGCTGAGCGTCGCGGGGCCGCAAGATGCCGGATCGGTCATCACGGCAAAGGCGCGCGGCAGCGCGTCGATCAGCTGTTCGGGCCTCACGATGCGGTCGAAATAGCGGCTCACCGGGCGAAGCGCGTCATTGGCGCTCACCGTCGCGTCGGCGAAATCCTCGACCTGCTGCAGGACGGGATCGGGCACGCGCGAGGCGAACACGTCGCCCGGCAGGAGCAGCAGCGGCAGGCGGTTGACATGGGCGAGGGCCGCCGCCGTCACCAGGTTGGTGGCGCCCGGGCCGATCGAGGTGGTGACGGCCATGGCGCGGGCGCGGTTCGAGGCCTTGGCGAACGCCGCCGCCGCGCAGGCCATGGCCTGCTCGTTGTGGCCGCGCCAGGTGGGCAGCTCGGGCGCGGCGGCCTCCAGCGCCTCGCCGAGGCCCGCCACGTTGCCGTGGCCGAAGATCGCCCAGACGCCAGCGATGAACGGCGCGCCGCCAGGGGTCTTCTGGTTGATCAGATAACGCACCGCGGCCTGGGCGGCGGTCAGGCGGATCGTGGTCATGGGCCTGCTCCCGCGGGGATGATGGCTGTTGTACGAGACTATGGCAGGAATTGAGGGGGCGGGGGAGGTTGGAATCTATAGCTCACAGCGTCCGCCGCAGTGGCAACCTGGTGTCACCTATCACAGTTCATATCAAGGAGATGCGGCTGGCCCGCACTTCATGAACGGACTAGAGACCCGGAACGGCCATCGCCTTGATCGCATCGGCAAGCGGCTTGTTGTCACCATGAAAGCTCGCGATCATCGCATTCATGAACCGCTCAGGGTCCAGCCGGTCTTCGTCAAGTTCACGTCCTGACAGTCTGAGAAGCACGTCGAGCAGAGTCAGTTGGCATCGCCCGTTGCCTTCGCGAAACGGATGGATCGCGTTGATCTCCGCAATGTAATGCGCCGCGCGTTCCGCGAACGTGCCGAGATCGTCGATGCCGGTGAGATGATCCTCCCCGGCAAGGTCAGCAAAAATCCCCTCCATCTCCGCATCGATGTATTCCGGATAGCAAAACCAGTTGCCGCCCTTCGCCGTGCGGATCTGGCGGATCTCGCCCGCCCAGTCATACACGTCCTGAAAGAAATGATGGTGGATTGCCCGGTAATGCGCGTAGTCCACGTCGCCCGGCGGTAGGTCTTCTTCCGCCCGCGTTGTGAACATCAGTTGCTCGAACTGATCAAGATCGTCCTGATCGCGGATGTCGGCCTTGTTTCTTAGTACGGTCGTCCCGGGATAGCAGAGAGGATCTTCAGTCGCGTCATAGCGGCTCATTTGCGCTTGTTGGACTTGAACGAACCTGTGATGGCAGACCTCAGTGCATCACCCTTCAGCCCACTAGATTTGTGTTGCTTGAGCGTTTTCACCGATTTGCGTTTGAGGACGAGACCCTCCACCTTCGAGAATTTGGCAGCTTTCGAAGCTCCGATCGGCTTGGTCACATACCGGCCGGAAGCGGCGGACCGTTTAATGGCATTCTTTTTGGTCATGGACCGAACTTAGCACCGCAAACTAAGCATTGGTATAACCATGAGCGACGTCCACAGGCGGTTGACATGGGCGAGGGCCGCCGCCGTCACCAGGTTGGTGGCGCCCGGGCCGATCGAGGTGGTGACGGCCATGGCGCGGGCGCGGTTCGAGGCCTTGGCGAACGCCGCCGCCGCGCAGGCCATGGCCTGCTCATTGTGGCCGCGCCAGGTGGGCAGCTCGGGCGCGGCGGCCTCAAGCGCCTCGCCGAGGCCCGCAACGTTGCCGTGGCCGAAGATCGCCCAGATGCCGGCGATGAACGGCGCGCCGCCGGGGGTCTTCTGGTTGATCAGATAACGCACCGCGGCCTGGGCGGCGGTCAGGCGGAACGTGGTCATGGGCCTGCTCCCGCGGGGATGATGGCTGTTGCGGAGACTATGGCAGGAATTGAGGGGGCGGGGGGGGGGAATGGACTTTCGTCTTGTTTGAATTCCTGGTTGTTCAATCCGAAAATCGGACCTAACGCAATGGTGCTAAGAGCATCACCACCCGAATTGGAGTCTATTTGTCGAGTACTTCCATCGCTTCCTTGGCAGTAGGGAGATCGTCCAAAATGTTGGCAAGCGTCAGGCCTGCCTTCTTCAGCGCGTCGACCGCGTCCTGGCGCCAGTAAAGGTCACCCTCCTGGGGGAGAGAAGCTTTCAGATCGCGGACTACATTGACCGCTTCAGTCGCCCAGGTGCGGAAGTCCTCAAGGTGCCAATATCGTATCGCCCTTAGTGACGGTTTGGCACCTTTGCCCGCCTTGGTGCAGGGAGTGACGATGACGGCGATCGTCTCCAGGCCCTCCGCTTCCGAACAATACTCTTCAAGCCAAGCCGGGTGACCGGCTGCTTGCTTGGCCTTGTTTGCCCCAAACACGGATGTTGGTTGGCCGTTGGCGTGGTCCTCGAAAACGATGCCTTTCGTATCGCTTAACCACCATGGATCGGGGTCGGCGTCGCCTCTGCCGTTTCCGGCGACGAAGCCGAGGAGTTCGCCAAGTTGACGTTGAGCCTCCTCGAAACAAGCGGGATCCATTAGACCATCAAGGATCGATTTGGCCTTCTTCTCGAACTTCTTGTTGGTTGCAGTTCCCATTGCGAGGAGCACGCTTTCAAGCCGCTCCACTTGGGAAATTTCATCGACTGAATGGCCATGATCTTCCTCCTTAGGCGTCTGCCCGCCGCTCACCAATTGCACGAGCCAAGGCACGCTCGGTGCCGACTTCAGTGCTTCCGAGAATTGCTCATGTGCGACCTTCTCGTGACCATCGCCTTGCGCCGTGCTCAGCTTCTGCGCTGCGGACCCGGCCAAATAATGCCAAAGAGCGCGATATCCGCCGAGCGATTTTGCGTTGAGTATTGCGATGACCTGCCGAGCCTCCGCTAGCGCCTGCATATAGTGGCCTTGCCACATCGCTCGTTGAAAAAGGACTTCGTGAGGAACAGCGGCTTCCAGTTCGTCCATTGCCGGAAATGGCTCTTGCAGGTGGTCACCGGCATTGTCGACAATGTCGCTGTTGGCTTCTTCCCAGTCTTCATCGTTAGCAAGGAAGGACTGAAACGTCCCTGCTATATCGTCCGCTTCGACATCTTTAGATTGGTAGACGCCGAAGGCGAGTTCGGCCTGCAGTTCAGGGTGAAAATGCTTCCAGTTCCGGTCATTCGTCAAATAGTCGACCAGTTCGATGCCGGTAACGTACACAGCGGATCGATCCTGCAATGCTCGAGTGCAGCGCCCTGTGGCCTGGAGGATGCGAGTTTGCATGCGCTCATTTAGGAGCGCAGCCGCTCCCATTTTGCTCATGAAAAATCGCTCCTGCGCGTTCGCGGCCTTGGGTAAACCGTCGAGGCAGAGAAGCCGGCAATCATCATTTGGAAAGTCGATCCCGTCGAAACGACCTGCCATTATGGCCACCGCCTTTTCCCGCGCCACGAATTCCGCTTTCGAAGCCTCAATATCTGTCGCGTTGAAAACCTCAAAGGCAGGCTCATTGTCAAATTGCCTGGTGACCGCGTCTGCCGCTTTGCCGTGGGGGGTGAGGACCACAGATCTTCCAGCAAGCTTCTGCAACCGCTTGCGGAGCGTCTCGCAAGCCTTAGGCTCTAGCGAGAGGCCCGGAAATATGAAAAAACGGCGCCCCACACCTGCCTTCCGGAAGCTTTCAGGTGCTTCGATCCGCACGATCTTGGTTCGGCCCGTCAGTCGTTCGAGATCGCCGCCTGCACCAAGCGTCGCTGACATGTAGAGCCGGTGCTTGGCATTGTCGAACGGCGCGTG
Organism: Hyphomicrobiales bacterium; assembly: GCA_965198845.1. Lineage (GTDB taxonomy): Bacteria > Pseudomonadota > Alphaproteobacteria > Rhizobiales > JAJFHC01 > CBDAQD01. The sequence goes on along the minus strand of CBDAQD010000002.1, from coordinate 181,964 downwards.
GCTCCAGGTCGGTGGCACTAACGGCCGGATCAGGATTTCCCGGGATGCAAGGTAGATGTGACAGGCCTGTAGATTGTCTCGCAACAAGGGCCAGGTGAACTTGATATCGTCCGTCGCCTCCGCATGCGCGTCGATGGCGTCCACGATCCGAGGTTCGAGCGCAGCGACGACCTCCGTTGGTAATTTGTCGACCCAGGTCGCGTCGAATCGGTCCTCCCAATCCCCCGTAAGCCTCCGATAGGATTGACCGGTAAGATGATCCTTGAAAAGACCCGAAAGCGCAGCGTGCAATGATCGGTAGTTTTCATCCGCAGCCGGTATTTCCAGCGACCACATCGAAGCCACGTAATTCTCCGCCGCGTGAGCATCGTCCAGAAGGATCGTGTCCGGATCGTCAAAAAAGGGATGGGAATTGAAGAGCGCCGAATAGGTCGTCACGGCGATTTTGGAGCCAGTTGAATAGTCAGCACGATCAGCCGCGGGAAAATGGCGCTTCGAGCCAGTAAACGCGACGGCATCGATGCCGTACTCCTCTTCTGCTTGCTCGACTACCTGATGGACAAGTTGCTTTGTGGGGCAAAGATAGACGACACGCTCTCTGAACTTCCGCCGTCGCCATTCCCCGATGAGGAGCCCAACTAGGGTTTTACCGCTACCTGTCGGCAATTGCATGGCAACATCCAGTTTGTCGGAGTAGTCATCCGCATAAGCCATCAGCATGTCCTTTTGGTGAGACATGGCGTCGGGGATCTTTCGTCGCGTTAGCAGCGGCAATAAATCGACAGGTGTCGACGGCGCGGAAGCGACTTGCTTTTTCTTCTTAAAGGGCATGGGTATTTGTTAATCCATCGATTGGAAGGGCCTATCTAAAATCGCAAGAAGACTTGAAACACAACTAGGAATTGCAGTCGTTTTTGAGCGAGTTAGCAAGCCAGAAAATCGATCTCAGCTATCTCGCCGCCATACGTTTCGACTGGTCCAGACAGCAGCGCAGATTAGCGCTGCTGGTATTGTCTTTTCTTCCCCGTTTCAGGTCGACTCCAACTGCTAACAGCAAATTCAGAGTGTTGTTGTCCCGTTGAGGTGTAGCCAAACTCGCCCGAAGCGTCAGAGACAAACGGCGCTCCGCCGGATGTCTTTTGAATTGGAGACAAATATTACATATACATAGCTACGACGCTAAACTACGCATCATCGTAAATTCTATCTAATTTAAGAATTCACACAATTACACAATAATACTTTTCTATATAACGACTATATATATATAACTGCACTTCATTCTCTGATATTCATTATTTCATCTATATATTCAATTATTTCCTGTCTTAACAATTTTCTAAATATAAATGGAGCATTTCTCTGTAAAAATTCGCCAGAAATATACCCGAAGCAATAATCTTTTATATATCTTAACCGCGAAACGACACAAGTCTCATCATCATTTAACTTCAGTCGAGCGATTGTAGCTAATACTGCTTCTTTTTGGGCTTTGGAAATTCCGTCTTTTGGTTTTACGAGCATTGACGGAAAATCAATTACGAAAATATCGTCATTTATATCGAATGGATCTAGTACGTCCTGATGATTGCCCTTGCGACCATTTAACCTGCCACACACTAGACGGTAGTTCGCCCACTCATACGCCAATAAGGGGTCGATCGACTTCGGAACAAAATGCTCAACCGTTTTCCACCCTGTGTCGGGAGCAATCCAATGACAGCTGTAAGCGCAAATGCCACCATAACTCGCATACAGCTCTCCTGCATTTCTCCTCCAATATGAATGTTGAGAAAATTCCTGAGTTGTAGGATTTGGCGTCGCCTCAAGAAAACGCCGCCCTGGAGCACGAACTTGCTCGTTAAAGGTGTCTGGCTCGGGCCTGGGCTCAACATAGATCATTTGTTCGGAAGGTTCGTTTCCGCAAAATATCGCCAACGGGGCCAAAATTCATCGTCATCACGGAGGCAAGCAAGCAGTTCCGCATTTACACGTTGCACATCTTCAGGATCTGGATCATTCGAGAGCTGCAATTGCTTTGCTGCTTCGATGGCCCGCTCAGCGACTATAGATCGTGCATGCCTGAGTCCAAATATATCGGACATCAACCAAGCGTCTACACTTCCATGTTTCTGAAATTCTACATTTTCAATCGAAACTGATTCTCCATCCAATGAAAGGTGATGTAAAGCATCTTTACTAAGTTCAAAAACTGATTCTGCCGAAGCAAGTACCAGAGGTGAATGCGTTGCAATGTGCACTTGAACATTCAAATTGTCCGCGAGCCTTTCAATAACCCTGTATATTGAAGGTACAATGGCTCGTTGCCACTTCGGATGCAAATGAGCTTCAATCTCATCAATTAACAATACCATTTCATCTTGAGGATCTTTCCTCGCAAGTGTGGAGTTCTTTTTGTGTTCGAACCACGCCCACACAATAAAATAGGCCAGACCGACTATCCTTTGCACGCCGGCCGAAGCATGCAGAATGGGCACACTTCCGTATTTCATCCTTAGCGTCGGTATTTCCCGCGAGCTGTTCGGCATCAGAATTGGTTCGTCTGGGGTCAACCGCTCCACTTCAGAAGGAGATAGAATGTCGAGGCATTCGATAAACGTTGAGAAGATTTCATCAAACCTTTCGCCGCGCGTCTGCCAACTGACCCAATCCCGAATTAGCCCGTTACAGATATACGCAGTGCGACCATGTCTATCTTTCAGTTCCTTGCCGTCCCACAACTCCTCTCGGCTAAGGGAAATCTGGTTGAATGACGAACCCTCAAATTCACTTTGTGGCGGGCGACTCGTGTCCCAGACCAAATAGGAACCGTCGTATCTTGCATATATTGCCAATCCTTTCGGTCGATCTTTGACGAGAGGGCCATCCCAGTGTTGCCTATTCCAGTTATATTCCGCAACAAAACGCGCAGCTCGTTTCTTGGTTGATCCAATAGAAAATTCAATCTTAGGAGATTTATTGTTTGAATTCTGCCGAGGCGCAGCGGGAAATTCGCCCCAGTTCCCAGTTATTGACCACCAAATACATTCTAATAAAAATGTTTTCCCTAAACTGTTATCTCCAGTCAATATATTTATTCTCTTAGCGGGCTCGTACCTAAGCGATTTTGTTGGCCCTATATCCACAATATCTAATGAATTTAACTTGATCGACCCTTTGTGTTTCTCCCCAGGAGGCCAACCAATAATGTCAATTATTGCATCATTGTCAGTTGGGTCATCAGTCAACCAGCTTTTTACAACTTCAGAAATCGGAGGCTCAGATAAGTCAAAATACATCTCTTCCTCGGAAATATTAAATTTTTCCTTGAATATTTCCACTAAATCAAGAGGTGTAATACTTGTTTTGAACGAGTAATTTCTAAAAAGCCATACTGACAAATGAAAATCTGACACTCGTGAACTTTTTGTTTTCTCTAACAATTCATTTAGACGAGGTATATAATCCCCCACCCATCCCCATTGAGTTGTGTTTTTTTCGTGTATAATTGCACCACCAAATGTATCAACTGTAATCCTTTGCAAGGCACCGCTGGGATACTTGCTTGTTAACCAGCGATTAGACGGATCCGACGTCTTAAAAGGATTATAATAACCAGTATAAGTGGCGCTAGGCTGATAATACTCCGAAAGAAACTCGCGCATCAATTTTGCAAAGTTTAGTCTTGTTTGCGACCCAACAGGAATTCCACGCGCCTTAAACGCCAACAGAGACATGCCAAAAAAAGGATGAACTGCTCTTAATTCCTCCAAAGATCTGGCAATTTGCTGCGTCGATATCCAGAGTGATTCCACCTAAAGCTTTCCCAACATTTTGGCCATGTGCTCGCAAAACTCTGCCTTCAGATCTACACCAACAGCAGGTCGCTTTGATTTCACTGCGGCCTCCAAAGTTGTTCCTGTACCAGCAAACGGATCCAGCACCTCTCCCGCTTCCGGACAACCAACTTCAAGGCAGCGGTTCACCAGTGCTTCTGGAAACGCTGCAGCATGCAGCCCATTATTTGACTTGGGCCGATCTGAGATGGTCCAAATATCTTCCTCTTTTCCTAGCGCGTCCCTGTCAAAATGGTATCGCTGCGACTTCGTGAACATGAATACCATCTCATATGTACGCCACGGTCTGTCTTTAGCGGTCGGCTCCGGCATTGCTGCTTCACGCTGCCAAACGATTGGTGCGCGCAAGACCCAACCACGTCGTATCATTTCGAGCGAAACACGCCAGGGTATGCCAATTAAGGTCTTTCGGGGCACGCCAAGCCCGGGCCCATCGACCGCCCTTAATCCGAATCGTCTGGCGCGGTTCTTTCTGTCTGAACCTTTTGGTTGACCTTTGGCGGAATAATAGGTGTCTGATATATTCAAGAATAAAACGCCATTCTTGCGCAACACTCTTTTTACTTCATCCATTGAATCCGCAATTGCGTCGACATATTCTTTGATCGTGCCTTCTAAACCAATCTGACCATCAACTTGATAATCACGTAGCCAATAGTAAGGTGGCGAGGTGATAACACAATCAAACCGATTTTCTTCTAAGCTTTTCAAGACTAGTCGGACATCACCTCTAAGAACCTCCCATCGCACGCCCTCCTTAGTGTGACCCGCCCAATCGTTTAATCCGGACGGACGTGTTTCACTAATTTTGAGATCGGCTACTTTGTCTTGATCTCGACTTTCTGTTGAAGTCACTTAGTTGCCTCGTATCCAAATATTTCGGCCTAGGTCCACGTTGCAGTGACTAGCGCCCCAAACTCGCTTTTCAAATTGAACGTTAAGCGCGAGAACGAAGATTTCTATCGTCCAAAATTATGGACGCAAACTCCAATCCGAATTGCTCCAGCAAGAAGTTATCCACCGCGATCCTGTGGAGCGTTCAAGTTCGCCACATGACCTTGTCGTTTGCATTTAGATACGTTGAATCGCGCTCAGTTCATTCGTTTTCAATGAGTTGCCCCTGAAGACCAGAAATCTGCGTGTAATTTGATCGTCCACAATTCTTCCAATGCATGTGTGACGAACAGTCCAAAAACTGATTTGCCGCTGGGATTCCGCAATCCAAAACTCGATCCTCGACAGAGTGTCTTGGCTACATATACCCGGACTAACACCATTCTCAACAAGCCAAGTCGGACGAGCTTGAGGAGAATAGAAATACCCCCAAAACAGGAGCAATCAATTCCCCAAGTTTAGCCTGAGCGTCAACTAAGACAGGCTCGAAAGAGCGTATCCGTTCTCCTCCACAAACTCCAGAGCACTGCCAACTGAACACTGTAAGCTCAAATCGACTGGGTCCCAGCTCTCGCTTTCGCTCACCCCTCACTCCCCCTCCCCCAACGTCTCCAGGAACGCCTCGAGATCCGCCGCCTCCCGCGCCGTCAGGTTCAGCGGCTCGAGGATACGCTCGCCGTCGGTGTGCAGGCGCTCGAGATCGATGGTCGAATAGTGCCGGACCACGTCGGCGAGCGTGGCGAGCGAGCCGTTGTGCATGTAGGGCGCGGTCCGCGTCAGGTTGCGCAAGGACGGCACCTTGAACTCGCCGAAGGTGCGGTGATGCTGCCGGACCTGCCGGGTCGCCCAGGCGCCGCTCCGGTCGGGCGCGTCGCTGAACGCGCCGAGCCGGGTGTAGGGCGAGGCCTTCAGCTGCTTGATGCCGCCATGGCGCCCCGGGTCGACGCGGCCCGGGCCCGTGAAGTAGGGCACGCCCGCATCGGCGAACTCGCCGTTCGTGAAGAGCGGCCCGGTATGACAGAAATGACACTTGCCGCGGCCGACAAAGAGCTTCAGGCCGCGCTGGGCGGCTTGCGGGTACTGCGCGGCGGCCTCGCTGTCGCCGCGGGCGAGCGCGTCGCGGAACCGGTCGAACGCGGTGGGACCCGACACGATCGTCTCCTGGAAGGCCGCGAGCGCCTTCGCCGCATCGACCATGAGCGTCTCCGCCCCGACCCCGTCCGCCGCCCGGCCGAAGGCGGCGCGGTAAAGCGCTGAAAGCTGTTCGTCTTGGCTCACGAGCTTAGCCACATGATCCGCATCCGCCGCCATCTCGCGCTCATCCAGGATCGGCCCGAGGCTATGCGCCCAGAGACTGTCCGTCCGCCCATCCCAGCCGAACCAGCGGGCAAAGCGCACATTGAAAAGCGACTGGGTGTTGCGGTCGAGCCGGGCCACGCCTTCCGCTTTCTCGCGGCCGTCGGTCCAGCCGAGATCAGGCCGGTGGCAGCGGGCGCAGGAGACCTTGCCCGCCCGCGACAGGCGCGGATCGAAGAACAGAAGCTCGCCGAGGGTTGCGGCCTTAGCGGAGCCCGAGACGCGGTTGCTCCGGTCGGGCTTCGGCTCCGGCGGCCAGGGGCCGTGACGCAGAACCTTCCTGACTTCGTCCGGCGTCAGCAGGAGTTCAGCGTATGCGGGGGTAACCGCGAAACCGACGGCGAGGATCGCCAGCAGGGCAAAACGAAAGATCACTTGACCTCGACGTCGCGGCTCAGGCGGTGCGGCCTGCCGTCGGCGTAGACCGAGACCTCGACGCGCCACGTCCCCGGCATGTGGAACAGCAGGCCTTCTGCCGCATAGCGCCCGCCGCCCAGATCCTTCACCTCCGGCACATAGTTCATGCCGTGATTGTGGGCGGGCATGGTGGCGTCGACGGCGATGCGCTCTGCTTGAGCGCCATCTTTCCCGCAGACCGCGATGTCGGCGGCGAAGGGCTCGCCCACGGCGACCGTGCCGGGCCGGGTCTTCACCGTCACCGTGAAGGGGGCGCCGTCGGGCGCTTCGAGCGTGAGCGCATCGTCGCCAGCAGCGCAGTCCGCATTGGCCGGGGCCGCCGGCACGACTGCCGCCAGCGCGAGCGCAGTCAGCCCGAGACCGGACGCCCTCATTGGGTGGCCCGCCCGCTCGCCACCGCCTTCAGCATCTCCTCGGCATTCCGGTAGGCGATGTTTTCCGCCAGATCCTTCGGCAGGCTGGCGAGCCATTCGCGGCTGTATTCGGCATGCTCCTTGACGTAGTACCAGCGCTCCGGCGCGAAGGTGTCGGTGCCGACCATGAAGCGGTCCGGGAATGCCTTGAAGGCGGCGAGCCAGTCCGGATGGATCGTGCCGCCCGAGGCGTGCTCGGTGCGGAAGGCGAGGTCGGCCCAGAGGTTCGGGTACTTGCCCAGCATCTCGCGGACCTTCTCCGGCCGGTCGAAGCCCGAATGCGCCCAGAGCACGCGCGCGCCGGGATCGGTCTTGAAGATGCGCTCGACCGCGTCGGCGTCGGAATGGGCGTGCAAGAGCAGGCTGTGCTCTTTCGCCAGCGCGATCATGCGCTGCATGACCGGCGTCTCGATGTCGGCGCCGAAGGCGTGGAACTCGCCGATGGCGTGATAGGTGTGGCGCCTGAGCAGGCCCTCGACATAGTCGATGACCGTCGGGTCGTGCATCCAGGTGCCGGTCTCGCCGCGCCGCCGGTAGGGCCGGAGTGCGGGCACGATGAGGTCGGGCGCCTCCTTGATCAGGAGCTGCGTGCCGTTGTCGTCGGAGCTCGAGACCAGCGCCTTTTTCAGCCCCGCGGCGCGCAGGGCGGCGACGGCCTCCTTCGGCGGCACCTGCTTCACCGCGTCGTGGCTGTAATGGATGTGGGCGTCGAAGATGGGCAGGGGCTCGGCCGCGGCAGCGGGGCCGGCGGCCAGCAAGAGGGCAAATGCGGCGGGGATGAGGGCGAAGACGCGGGTCATGGATACCTCCTTCATCCGGAATCCGGATCAGTCGGGGCTCAGTCTAACCGCCGCGGCGGTCTATTCTGATTCTTTTCAGATGGCGGGACGGCTCGGGCGCTCGCGAACAGGCTTCCCGCCGGGCTGATGAAGCGCTACAGATGCTGAGAGAGCCCGGACAACAGGGGGACGCGCCCATGACCTCCGACCTGCGCGCAGCCGCGCGCGACTATCTCGTGCGCTACGGCGGCGACACGTTCGACAGCCTGTTCACCCATGCGAGCGGCGCGACCGTGCGCGACGACACGGGCCGCGAGATTCTCGACTTCACGTCGGGCCAGATGTGCTCGACCATCGGCCACAACCATCCGGCCATCGTCGCGGCAGTGAACGAAGCGGGCGAGCGGGCCTACCATCTCTTCAGCGGCATGATCCCGGACACGGTGGCGGAGCTCGGCCGGGAGCTTGCGGAAAACTGGCTGCCGGATGACCTGAAGCGCTCGCTCTTCATCAACACGGGCTCGGAAAGCAACGAGGCCGCCTTGCGCATGGCCAAGCTCTTCACCGGCGGCTGGGAGGTGCTCGCCGTCGGCGGCTCATGGCACGGGGTCACGGGCGGGGCCTCAAGCGTCACCTTCGCCAGCGATCGGCGCGGCTACGGGCCCAAGGTGCCCGGCGTCTTCGTCATGCCGGAGCCCTATGCCTACCGCCCGCCGGTGCCCGGCGCCACGGAAGACGAGGCGGCGATGGCCGCGCTGGACCTTGGCTTGCGCATGTTCGACATGGCGAGCGCCGGCGCACCCGCCGCCATCATCATCGAGCCGGTCATCAGCGCGGGCGGCATTCTCGTGCCGCCGAAGTGCTACATGGAGGGCCTCAGGCAGGCCGCCGACGAGCGCGGCATGCTGCTCATCTTCGACGAGGCGCAGACCGCGTTCGGGCGCATCGGCACGACCTTTGCCGCCGAGCATTTCGGCGTGACACCCGACATCATGACCGTGTCGAAGACCTTGGGCGGCGGGCTGCCGCTCGCGGCGACGATCACGACGGATGCCATCGAAGGGACCGTGCACGAGCGGGGCTTTACCTACTACACCTCCCATGTGGCCGACCCGCTGCCGGCGGCGGTCGGGCTCGCCGTGCTGAAAACGATCAGGGACGAGGACCTGATCGCACGCGCGCGGGAGACGGGCGCGTATCTCAGGGGCCGGCTCGACGAGCTGCAGCAGAAATACGAGGCGATCGGCGACGTGCGCGGCCTCGGACTCCTGATCGGCGTCGAACTGGTCAAGGACCGGGCGAGCCGGGAGCCGAACCACGAGCTCGGCGACGTGACGACGCGGCGCTGCTTCGAGCTGGGCCTCAGCATGAATATCCGGCGGCGCAAGGAGCGCGGCGCGGTCTGGCGCATCGCGCCGCCGCTCACTGTTACGCGCGAGGAGATCGACCGGGGTGTCGCCATCCTCGACCAGGCGCTGGGCGACGGGCTCGACGAACTGGTGCGGCGGGCTTGAGGCCAACGCGACGGATCGGGACCGGCTGTTTCGTTTAACGGGTAAGGATCAGTTGGTGAGCGCCGCGCTGCCGCCGCGGGCCTTGCGGACATTGCGGAACAGGCCGCGCTTGTGCAGAGCTTTCAGCGATATGCACTTGCCGAAGCGCGGTCCCGGCTGGATCACGCGGATGTAGCACTCCGCCGTGCGCGGCGTGCGCCAGGCGCCCCGGCGGACGGCCCGCGTGCCGGCATAGAAGCCGAAGTCGACCTTGGGCAGCTTGCCCGTGACTTGATAGCCGCCGCGGGCGAGGTGCCGGCGCACCTTCTTGCAGTAGGCGACGGAGCGGGCGGAGAAGCGGTGCTCGCCGTGGCCGGCGCGGTATTTCATGACCGCGGTGCAGATGTCCTGCTTGCCGAGCCGCCAGGCCTCGGCGAGATAGCGGGTGCCGAGGCGGATATTGGTCTGGGGCCAGCGCAGGCGGCGCAGCGTGCCGCGGTAACCCAGCATGCGCGCGGTCGAGGGCCGGATCTGCATCAGGCCGACCTCGCCGACGCCGCCGGTGGCGAACGGGTCGTAGTTGCTCTCGACCCACATGACCGCGTCGACCAGCTCGAACGGCACGCCCTGCCGCGCGGCCTCATGGCGGGCGATGGAGCGGTAGAGCGGCAGGCCGGCCAGCGACGTGGCGCCGTCGGGGCGGGCGCGGGAGTCGGTAGTTGCGGCAAGTATGAAAACCGCAGCGATCAGAACTGCGGCGCACAAGCAGTACACTGGTTTGGTATCTCGCAGAGCGAACACAACCTCACACCCCGGCCGGGACCACATAGAGCAGGATGGAGAAGAAGTGGAACGCGCCGCCGGCGATGACGAAGACATGCCAGATGGCGTGGCTGAACGGCAGACGGCGCCAGAGATAGAAGATGACGCCGGCGCTGTAGGCAAAACCTCCGGCAGCGAGTAGCCGCAAGCCCGCCGGGTCGAGCACGCTGAAGATGACCTCGCTGACGAGCAGGAGCGGCAGCCAGCCGAGGGCGAGGTAAAAGATGAAGGCGAATTTCTCGTAGCCCTCGCTGCGCCCGGTGACGAAGGCGGCGACCTGGATCGCGATGCCGCCCGCGGCCAGCGTCCAGACCAGCGCCAGGAGCGCCCAGCCCTGGCCATCCGGCAGCAGCAGGCAGAACGGCGTATAGGTCCCGGCGATGAGCAGGTAGATGCCGCAGTGATCGAGCGCCAGGAACACCTGCTTGATGCGCGGCCCCCAGACCGCGTGGTGCAGGAAGGAGAAGACGAAGAGCAGAACAAGCGCGGAGCCGTAGACCACCACCGCCGGCAGGCTGCCGACGCGGCCGACGGCATCGGCCTGCTGGATCAGGAACACGAGGCCGGCGGCCACCATGAGCGCGCCCGCGCCGTGGGTTATGGCGTTCCAGCGTTCTTCCTCACGGGAGAAAACTTCGACATACATGAGGTTTACGCGACTCCGGGGCCTGACTGACGGGTGTGTCCCGTCAGTCTAACACCAAGTGCGCGCGGAATGTGTGACGTCTGCGTGACCGGCCATGTGCAGGAGAGCCTTGTGCAGGAAACATGTCAGGCAGGAGGCCGGTCCCGCGCGAACCCTCTCCCGCCGGCCACCCGTCGCCACAAGGGGCAGCGGCGATACCGGATGGCCGGAAGGGGGAGAGGAAGAACAGGACCGCCCACGGCGGTCCCCCCGAACCCGAAGGCACAGCAGGAACATACATGCGATACCTGCACGGCATGGGTACGGGCACGTCCATCCCGAACCCCGCAAAGCCCCCCAACCGGGCCGGACGGGACGGACGTATCCGCCGCCGGGACATCGCACTGCACCCTCGGGCCATGGTGATCAGGCCACGGCCGGCGTGACTCCATCGTGAATCGTGACCGCGAACCGTGATCATGAATCGTCATCGTGATTCGCCGCGCCGTCCCGGAGACCTCTCCATACGCGCCGGGCGCCCAAGTTGACGTAGCGGAATCACGGTCGATTCACGGCAGGCCGTCCCTAATGGCACGGTAGGGTCAGGGGCGCGTCATGCGCGGAATTCGTCCCTGGCGTGTATGTCCATCGGGGAGGATGTCATGCAGGATTTCGAAGACCTCATCATTGAAGCGCTCGGCGGACGGCCGCCGTGCTGGCAAACCTTTATTCCCATCGAAAACATGACGCCGCTGCAGTGGTACGCAGTGCTGGAACACCTGACGGCCCTGGTCTGCGACGAGTTCGAAAGCCCCATTTTCGCGTTCAGCGAACTGGAGGCCGCCGAGCACGCGGAGCGGCCGCTGTGCGATCTGTCGCTGCTGATCGACCTCAAGCTGCGCATGCCACAGTCGGTGGTCACGGAAGAGTGGAACATGCTGCCCTGCTGAAGGCAGGCGCCGCCATTGCCTCGTGTTCACAGTCCCGCTGCACCGTGCCGGCCGATACTTTCACGCGTCATCCCGCCCGACAGCATATTCGTGCGGGACCGTATAAGATGTACCTGTTGCCCCACGCCGCCGCGGGACGCGGTCACCTTGACCGGGAGTCCACCGTGAAACTGGAGATTGCTGCATGAAGTCTTTCAAAGACGCCGGCGCGCTCCTGGCCCGAGTGGACCGGTCCGGCAACGGACGGAAGCGTCCGCTCTCACATGCCAAGCTGAACGAAAGCGAAAGAGAAGCGGCAAGCCTGCTCTACGTGCTCGGCTATGTCGAGCTGGAGGGGCCCGACGGCACATTGCGCGCCACGTCCGCGAACGCGGCGCAAAGGCAGAATTGGCTGGCGCAGCTGGCGCTGGCGGCCCGCTGCGAGAATGCCTTCCGCCTGCCGCTTCCGCACGCTCCCGGCGCGGAGTTTTTCGGCGCCATGGTTGACCCGTTGACATTCGGCATCTCCGAACACGAGCGGTCGGGGGCCGGCGGTCGCGGCGTGACGTTCCAACATGCGTTCGGGAGCTGCATCGGCGAGGCGGCGGAATACCTCTCCTTTCTGGAACATCCCGACGATCCCCTCATCATCGCCGATTCCGGGCCTGACGAACATTCTCCAGATACTCGGCAGTGGATCGCGGCCGGCCTCGGACTGGAAGGCGGGGCCGATCCCGGCTCAGCCGAGCAGACAGAAATGCGCTCGATCAGCGACGGCCACAGCGTCAACTTTCCCGCCGAACTCGTGTTGCGTCGCGCCGCCGCGCGCCGCTCGGGTCGCCGACCGGCGGAGAGCACCGGTGTCGGCGCCGGGCCGACAATCGACGACGCGATTCTTTCCGGTCTGCTGGAAGTCATCGAACGTGATGCCATCGCGCTGTGGTGGTATGGAGGCAGACCCGCGCGCCCCACGGCTCCGGATCTGAGCGGCGGATCCGAGTTTCAGCGGTTCATGAACACGATTCGTCCCGGCGACGAACGGAGGTGCTGGTTACTCGACCTCACGACTGACATTGAGGTGCCCGTCTGCGCCGCCCTTTCCTCAGAGCAGGACGGCAGCCAGGTGATTGCCGGATTTGCCGCTCGGCCCGATCCGTTCGACGCCGCCTGCACTGCTCTGCTCGAACTGTGTCAAATGGAACTCGCCCAGGACATTTCAGTGTCACGATGGCGCCAGAACGGCGAGGACGCTCTGAATGCACAGGATCGCATGTGGGTTCAGCGGCATGAGCAATTGTCCGTCGCAACACATCCCCGGCTGATAGTGGACGGTGCCCACAGAGAACACCCGGATCCGCCGGGCCAGGACGGGCTTTCACATGTTTTGACACAGCTCGGCAGGATAGGGTTCGAAGCGTTCTTCTGCGACCTCACACGCCAGAGTATCGGCGTGCCCGTTGTTCGTGTTGTCGTGCCGGGCCTGCAGTCGTCGAAACCGGACTGGATCAGTCAGCGGCTGATCGAATGCGCCCGATCGCACGACTGTTCTCTGAACGATGCGGGCTCGCTGGTTTCTCCCATCTGAAGGGGACGGCGCCGACCGATTGACCGGTTTTGGCCGGGCAGCCGCGGCTCGCGCAACCTGAAAGACTGTGCAAATCGTGCCCCGCCCCCCCAGGCTTGCAGTATAAGCAGCGGCACGCCGCTTCTATTTCCACCAATTGGTTCAGATGTCGCGAAGATAAGCCGGACAAAACGATCCAGCCAAAAAGACCACCTCCATACCGGAAGGCGAGCAAAACTTGGCAACACTCACATCTTGTTTTGCCTTGGTGACAGGAATTTCTCGCATTTCACAGAAATTCAGTAAACATATGCAGAAACGGCCCGTTCCGAACATAAACATTCGATGAGGATCGCACGCAGTTGCTGACTTTCCGCTATCTCATGATAGTCTTTGGGCATTTGATCAATTCAGCAAAACGTAGAAACATATAATCAGAATGCCTAATGGCGACAATTTGAATTGGGCAGGGGACCAAATTGGAGACCGGGCAAAGAAGGGATGCAGTGACGCCGCAATTGCGCGTGTCCGTGCTTGGAGGATTCGTACTGCATGACGCAGTGGGAGAACAGATTCCACTCGTCAATCGCAAGGGGTGCGGACTGCTGGCTTATCTTGCTCTGAGTCAGCACAAGACTGAAACGCGCGAATGTTTGGCCGGATTACTTTGGAGCGATCGGGAAGAACAGCAAGCACGCGCCTCGCTTCGGCAGACCCTCAAGCAACTCAGGGCACTCTTTGATGAACTTGGATACACCGGGTTTCTGACGGAAAGGCAGAACATTTCGCTTCGGCCCGGTACCGTGTCGACCGATCTGCAGGAAATTGTGGAAGAGCTTGATGAGGGAGCGATTCATTCGCGACTGCTGGCAGCTGATGCCGTACCGGAACGGATTCTTTACGGATTCGAAAGTCTGGACCAATCCTATTCAAGCTGGCTGCACGTGGCCCGCCAGAACTGGCAAGACCGCGTTGCCGACCAATTGCGTGTCTGCATGTCTTCAAAGGACCGGGACAGCGCAAAAAAAGCCGCGGAAGCACTTCTGACGATTGACCCAACCGATGAAGAGGCTCACCGGCATCTCATTCGCCACCATGCCGACGCCGGCAACATGGCGGCCGCGCTGAAACAATACAAGGGACTCTGGGATCTGCTGGACGAGGAATACGACCAGGAACCCGACGAAGAGACACAGCTCCTGATCGCGGACATCAAGAGTGGGTCGTTTCAGGCCAAACCATCCCGGCGCCCGACTGCCAAGCCTTCCGGCTATCCCAGTGCGGGAAGCACCGAAACCCGTCTGCCCAAGATCGGGATCGGACACTTCACGGCCGGCATGCAACACGGCACGAACGAGTTTCTCGTGGAAGGATTCCGGCGCGAACTCGTCGCCTCTCTCATCCGTTTCAGGGAATGGGTGATTGTAGAGGCCAGGCAACCTGTCGAATCCGCGACACAGGTCATTGATACCGGCGCATCACCGTCCAATCCGATGGATTACCAGATAGATGGCAGCTACATCGAAAACGACAACAACATCCGGATCGCCATTACCCTGAGAAATATGGCTGAAAACCGCTACATCTGGAGCGAGAACATAAATCTGTCGTTGAAGAACTGGTTTCACACTCAAATCGAGATCGTGAACAGGATTTCGATTGCCTTGAATGTATATCTGTCCAAGGAACGGCTGCGCCGTCAGATCGGCAATGACGAACTGCCTTTCGATGCCTATGCACGGTGGCTGCAGGGCCAGCAGAACACGCTCATATGGACTCCGGAAAACGAGGCGCGGGCTGAGTCAGCCTTTCGGGAAATCATCTCCATCGCACCAGGTTTCGCTCCGGCCTACAGCAGCCTTGCAGCGGTCCACAACAGCCGGCATTTCCGGAATCCGGGAATACGCCGCTCGAAAGAATCCGTCGACGAAGCACTCGATTGTTCACGTACGTCGGTCGAATTGGACCCTCTGGACTGCAGGAACCAGATTGCACTTGCCTGGTCAAACGCTCTGGCCGGACGCTTCGATCAGGCTGAATTGCACTTCGGAATGTCCCGCGACCTTAATCCGAATAACCCGATCACATTGGCCCCGACCGCCCACGGCCTTTCCTATTGCGGCAGGCGCGCGGAGGCACGCGAACTTGCCGAAGCGGCAATTAAACTCAATCCGACTTTGCCGGCGTTTCATTGGGGTTACGTGTCCTGCATTCGCTACTTTGACCAGGATTTCGAGGGAAGCCTCGTCGCTTCAAGTCATGCGGGAGAATCAATCGCCGACCTTGTCGGATGGAGAGCGGCGGCCGAGGCGATGGCCGGGCGTAAGAATGAAGCAGAACAGACGGCTCGGCATTTTCTTGACCTGGTCCGCGAAAGATGGCGGTCCAAAGACCCTCCTACCGACGACAATATCATGTCGTGGTTTCTCCACTGCTTTCCGATAAAGAGGTCGGTCGAATACGAGTTGCTGAAAGAAGGCATGGCCAAAGCCGGCCTGCCATTGCCCAAGCAGTAATCCGCAGTGTCAATCGTATCTCCCGGCCATCTTCGCCCGGGAAACGATGCCGCCCCGACTTTCCGGAAACCGGATTCGGGCTGATAAGTCCGCCCTGATCCTTCGTGTCCTGAATCCGGGGCAGCATTGACCCTGTCCGACGCACCTATGTGCAATGCGACAGCGAATAGTCGCCGATCCTGAAGTTGTACATGTCCTCAGGAGCAAGTGCGTCTTGCGTCTGCAATTGAAAATCCGCGTATTGCGGCGGAACCCGATACTGCCCCGCCGTGGCAGGATCTTTTACGAAGTTCACTCCTTTCTGGAGAAACTCCTTGGGCGGAAGTGCCAGATGCATATGGCGCGGCGTCGACTGATGAAACTCCACGTCATCGATATCGCCCGTGAATTCAATGCCGTTATCTTTCAGAAGCTGGATTCGGCCTGCGGGCGTATCCGGAATGGGGACCCCATCGATCACGAGCTTGATAATCAATTTGCCAATATTCTGTACAACATTCGGATCTTTGAGGTCCCATGCATGCGTTGGATCAGCCATTGTCTTTTTCCCTCCTTTATTTACTGAAAATCTCAGATATAAACTCGACACACACTCACACATAATTACTATCTATTTATTTTGATTATTATTGATGAAAGCTGCCAATTCGGACATTTTTACCGGAATTTTGCATTTGAACTGAATTTTACACCAGTCATCCAATGTCCTTTTCAGCTTCTTGATTTCGATTTCTTCCGTTTGACCCCGCTCTGACCGCGCATAGGCGTTGAAAATGACTTCATTCATTATGATTGAACCGAGGGCTCCCAGATTCTTACCGTCATTCGGCGAACATTCAGCCTCACACAGTATGTAAATGAGGAGCGGCGTACGTTCAGAGAGGTGTCTGATCTCTTCTTCCGTAATCTCGCTTTGGCTCTTCTCCAGAATGAACTTCTTCTTCAGGTGGTCAAATATTTCCTGATTTGAAAGAAAACCCAGATCTGCTTTTTTGCCCGCTTTCTTGCGGATTTTGGAGAGCTTTGCTCCATACCGAGCGATAAGGTCTTGCGCCGGGCTCAGCTCATGTTCGTATGAACGGGCCAGATCCCGATAGATGAGCGACCGCCTCCGATCCATGGTGACAAATCGAGAACCAAGCAAATCAGACGCAGCACTCAAGTCCATCTTGTGACTGAAGTTCACCAGCCTGCCGTTGTCGATGCGGCGCCCGGCGTCGATATCCTCATCTTCAAAGAAGAACCGGTCCCAGTCTATGACCCACGTCTCATTTATTGGTGTATTTCTCAGTGCCGGATCCAACTGGCGCATAAGCTCAAGAATTCTCACTGACGAACTTCTGTCTCCGTTATGGAAGTCGTTGTAATGATAAACATCCTGAATCATGACGTGCCCAATTCGCAGAACCGCGATCCAAAATTCATCGGGCACATTCAGGTCGCGATCGCCGCCATTCAGGTGAGCTCCATCCGTCGTTTTGCCATCTTCTTTTTGAAACGCCGCATGGAAATGATCATAGATGTCTGCGTTCGACATTTTACTCAGATAATCTTCAAGTATTATCGTTCTGAAAATTTGCGACGTCATATAACGCGCAAGCTTAAACGCACTCCTGTTGTCGTAACTTCCCGCCGCCAATTGCCGAACGAAAATGTTGTGCAGCTTGCAGAACAGGACCGTGAGTTGCGAAATGATCAGATTGTCGTCATTCCGAGGATCCGCGATCAGAGGTTCATAGCGATAAAATCTCCCGTGGCCCTGCGGCAATTTCAGCGGGCAGCGCTGACGGTTGACGTCTTCTCGTCGGTCAGAGAGTTCGACGTCCTCTGTTCCCCGCTTCAAGGTTGTGAATCCGATCTTCAGATACGGCGGAAACCGGTCGGCGGGTGAGCCGCCTTCATACAGCCATGGGCTGCTGACCGGCCCACCACCATAGATGCAGTCGAGGTCGAGCCTTGGTGTGCGCGGCAGGGCACGTGATCGACCTGCACCGTCAAATGCAGTGTCGCCCGGATCGTGAAACGCCATGTCGTGAGCAACGAGTTGCCCCAGATATGTGTAGCCGGCCGCAATGGTCGGATTGCTATGATCCCGGCCATTTTCCCCGAGCCTGGTCTCGTGCATTTCGAGCGACAAATTCGTTATCAGCGCCTTGATATCAGTAACAGGTGTGGCTTCCGATTTGTCATTGCTCACCCGCTCGGCCTCGCCTCGTACAACCGACTGGTCTCCGTCAGCCGAGAGTTTGAACTCGGTATTGCTTTCGTAACCGTGCTTCATCTGAGAATTCCCCCCACTCAGACCAAAATCTATCGCCTGATCGCGCCCCCGATCTATTCTTGCGCAACGAAGTCCAACCGCAAACTTGTTCGTGAAGTGCTCACTTTCAGTTTTCGGCCGACTTCCATCGCCCGATTGGAAAATTGCCATGCCCTTCGTGAGTCGAACGTGAATCGACTTTACCGGGGCACGCATCCAAGGCGATTTTGCTATCGACCACCTCGATTACCGATCAGCACGAACACACCGCGCGAGCGCGCGACGCCGTAGTTCCGGTAGGCCATCCAGCCGAACATCCGCACCGCTGCGTACATAACGTTCTTGCGCCACGGCCGGACCCCGAGCACGGTCATGCCTTCCAGGAAAATCCGGTCGCACTCGGTCCTGCCTCTGCGGCCTTCCCGGTACAGAAAGTCATGGATGACCGCCGCCTTGGCCCAGCGGCCGGCCGGCGGCATCAACCACCACAGACCCCGCGGCACCGAGGCAAAATCGGTCGGAAATCCCTTCGGCACTTCGATGACGTCACCTGATGTTTTTGCCCCTACGGCGTAGGCAAAGGGCTCGTGGACAATCCACTCGCGACCGTCCCTGACATGCCTGACGATCAGGCTCTCCGTGAAACTCGACATAGCGTTCGTCTCCTCCAGCCGTCCCGGCGCCAACCGCCGGGTACCCGCAAACGCCCCCGAATACGAACCGCGCAGGTTGACCTTGGGAGAGGTGCCGTGAGTCGAACGTGAATTGAGTGTGAGTTGGCGGGCCGGCAGGACCTGCCGGAAAGCCGCGCGTAACGGCTTTCAGGCCTTCTGTGCGCCGACTGCTAGCCTTCCCGAAAGGCCCGGTTGTAGCTGCCGCGCAGGGGCTGGATGAGCATATCGAACACGGTGCGCTTGCCGGTGACGATCATGACCTCGACCGGCATGCCGGGATAGAGCTTGGCGCCTTCGCCCGCCTTGGAGACATCGTCGATCAGTTCGACCAGCCCGAGATAATAGGCCGCCCCTGACCTTTCGTCAGTCATCTGGTCCGCGGAAATGGTGATCACGTTGCCCCTGAGCGGGACCATGCTGCGCCGGTTGTAGGGCGTCAGGTAGACCACCGCGTCCAGACCGGGCCGGACCACATCGATATCGATCGGATCGATCGAGGCCTCGATGACCAGCCGTTCATCCCGGGGCACGATGTCCATGAGCGGCTTGCCTGCAGCGATGACGCCGCCAGGAGTGTGGACCCGCAGGCCCACGATCGTCCCGGACGCCGTCGCCTTGATGCGGGTACGCTCAAGCGCATCTTCCGCATCGACGATCTGCGCTTCCAGCTGCTTTCGGTTGCCCCTCAGTTCCGCCGCGCGCCTCTGCAGTGCCAAAAGGCGTGGCTTCTGTGCCAGCCCCTGTTTGACGAGGGAGCCGACCGCCGCCATCTCCTCCTTGATCAGCCTGAGCTGCTCGCGCTCCGCCTCGATCTGGCCTTTCAAAAGGCCGAGGCGGGCGCGGACCTTGGTCTGGTCGAGCTCGATCACGACATCGCCAACGGTGACCGTGTCGCCCTCCCTGAAGTGGATCTTGCGGACAATGCCGCCCTCGAGATGCTGGACGGTCTTGCGGTTGTTCTCGACCTTCACGGCCCCCCGGGCAATGGCCGCACTCTCCAGCGGCGCGCCGGCCGACCAGACTGCAAAACCGCCGAACAAAAGGCCGAGGATCAGAAGACCGAAGATGACAGGCCTGCGGATATCGGGCGTGTCCGTCATGACCCTTACCCCGCCGCCCTGCTGCCGGCCGCCACTGGCACCGGCTGGGAAATCCGGGACAGGATTTCGTCGCGAGAGCCCAGATGCCTGGCTTCGCCGTCGCCGAGCACGAGGATCCTGTCGACGGCGCGCAGGATGTTCGGCCTGTGCGCGACGACCGCGAATGTCACGTTGCGCTCCTTCAGCGCCATCAACGTGTCGACCAGCGCGGTTTCGCCGTCCTGGTCGAGACTGGCCGCCGGCTCGTCGAGGACGACAAATGCCGGATCGCCGAACACGGCGCGTGCGAGGCCCAGCCGCTGCCGTTGCCCTCCGGACAGCAACCCGCCGGCCTCGCCCAGCCTCGTGTCGTAGCCATGGGGCAGACGCATGATCATCTCATGGGCATTGGCGAGACTGGCCGCTTTCACGACTTCGTCCGGGTCCGCCTCCGCGAACCGCGCGATATTCTCGCGCACGGTGGCGTCGAACAGTTCGACATCCTGGGGCAGATAGCCGACATGACGGCCGCGATCGTCCGCGTCCCACTCGAAAATATCCATGCCGTCGAGCCTGACCTGGCCGGCCCGCGGCTTCAGCGTGCCGACAAGCAGCCGCGCCAGCGTGGTCTTGCCCGCCGCCGTGGGACCGACGATACCGAGTCCCGTCCCGACCGGAAATTCGAGGCTCAGCTTCTTGACGATCAGACGCTCGGAACCTTCGGGCACGTAGCTCACGCTTTCGATCTCGACATGGCCTTTGGGTGCCGGCAGGGGCATCGCGTCACGCCTCTCGCCGCTTGCCGCCAGCAGGGCCTTGAGCCGGGCATAGGCCTCGCGCGCCTGGACGGCAGAGCGCCATGACGTGATCGACTGATCGATGGGACCGAGCGCGCGCGCCATGAGGATCGAGGCGGCGATCATGCCGCCGGGGGTGAGCTCGTTGCCGAGCACGAGCCACGCGCCGATGCCGAGGATTCCCACCTGCATCGACATGCGCAGCACCCTGACCAGGGAGCGCACGAAACCGCCGCGGCGGTTGGCGTCCGACTGGCGGCTCAGGACATCGGTGTTCGCCTCCTGCCACCGGCGGGCGATGCCGCGCAGGAGCCCCATGGACTGGACCGCATCGGCATTGCGCACAGCGGCATCGACTTCGCGAAGTGCGGCAATGCTCTTGCGTCCGGCGTCCGCGATCTGCGGCTTGGTGATGAATTCGTTGACCAGCGCCAGGGCCAGCAGCACGACGGCGCCGATGACGGACATCCAGCCGAGCAGCGGATGCAGCGAAAACACGGCCAGCAGGAACAGCGGTGTCCAGGGCAGATCCATGAGCGGGAACACGGAAGGCCCGGTCAGGAAATTGCGCAGCGCGCAGAGGTCGCGCAGGCCCTGGATCGACTTTACGGACGTCCTGCCGAGTCCGTCGCGCACGCCCGCGCGCAGCACGTCTTCGCCCAGAAAGCGGTCGAACCAGGTGCCGACGCGATCCATGATGCCGTTCCGGACCACTTCCAGCGCGCCGTAGCCGGCGAAGGCGGCAAGCGCGATCAGGGTCAGGTAGACCAGCGTCTCATGACTGCGGCTGGTCAACACCCGGTCGAAGACCTGCAGCATGTAGAGCGGCGCGGTCAGCAGCAGCGCGTTGATGAACAGGCTGAAGAAGGCCGCCGCCAGAATTCCACGGCGGCAGCGGCGCCTTGCACTGTCCAGTATCGGTTCAGATTTCATGCCCGACAGCCTACCCCGGCGCGGAAATCCGCGAAAACGCAGCGTTAAATCATGGTTACCGGAGGACGGGGACCGGACGCCTGAGAAAGGTCGGCCCGACGTGACCACATTCTCCCGAACAGAACACAATTATTTAGATTTTTTCATCTTTGAGGTTATTTCGCGGCACATATTCAAACAGTGCAGATCGCAATAACTTCGCCTGGAGAACACTCACCGAAGCTGAGCCGGGAGGCACCGAATGGGAGTTGTCAACGCACAGGAACGACCTCAGTACGTCGTCCGGGGCATTACCCTGATCGTCGCCGCCATGTTCGTAACCTCGGTTCAGGATGTGGTGTTCAAGATTTTCAGCAGCACCCTTCCGCTCGGGCAGATCTTCGCCTTGAGGGCCTTGCTGGCGATACCGCTGCTGCTCGCACTGGCACGGCTCCAGGGCGTGCGCGGCGGCGTGCTGGTTGACGCCGTGCGGATGTGGCCGCTGCTACGGTCGCTCTTCATGACCCTGATGTTCCTCGCATTCTACGCGGCCATTCCGTTCGTGAACCTGTCGGTGCTGGGGGCGGGAACCTATACCGCCCCCATCTTCGTCACCCTGCTTTCCGCCTATGCCATCAGCGAACCTGTCGGCGCACGCGGCTGGATTGCCGTGCTCGTGGGATTCGCGGGCGTCATCATCCTGCTGCAACCGGGCACGGACGCGTTTTCCCCATGGGCGGCATTGCCGGTGCTAGGCGCCGTCTTCTATGCGCTGGCCCATGTCATTACTCGGACGAAATGCCAAGACTATCCGCTGGCGACCATGGCGCTATCGCTGAAGCTGGTCATGCTGGGCGCCGGCCTCGTGGTGAGCGGGGGCCTGCTGATCTGGCAGCCGGGTGAAGAGCTGGCCATCGCCTATCCCTTCCTGTTCGGCGGCTGGTCGCCGGTCGGCGTGTCGGAATGGCTGGTGCTTGGATTGCTGGCTGTCTTCACGGTTGTCATCGGCATGGGCATCGCCGGGGCCTATCAGGCCGCAACGCCGTCGCTGGTCGCCACGTTCGAATACAGCTACCTGGTCTTCGCCGCTCTCTGGGATTCCGTGATCTTCGCGGCCCGCCCGGGCGGCGCGACGCTTATCGGCATGCTGCTGATCATCGCGGCCGGTCTGATGGTTTTGAAGTCCGGACCGAAACAGTGACGCCTGCAGGCGTCCGACCAATCGCGCGGCGGATTCAAGGTTTCCGGCGTCCTCGCATTGCGTTCGTGCGCCAGTGAGCTGGAGCTACGTCACCCGGGCTGGGCGAGTGCGTCCAGGTCGGCCAGGATCGCCCTGGACTGCCGGCAATCGGCAAGGCCGGTCTTGCAAATGAAATGCAGTCTGGCGCCGCGTTCACGGTCCGTCGGGTGCGGAACTTCCACCAACGCCAGATCGCCGTAGGGGCCGCCGGCCATCCGGATGAGGCAGTCGATTTCATCGCGCCGGATGCGCTCGACGTCCGACGTTTCGATAATCTGGCGGACATGGGACTGAAGGGGATCGCGCCCGCCGGGCCAGCCCCGCGGCAGCACTGCCGCCGCCCTGGGGCAGATGCCCACTGTAAATTTCCGGCCGTTGATCTCGGGCGCGATCTCTTCCGTCGCGTCGGTCAGATCCTCGAAAATCTTCGTGATTCTCGGCAGGTACGTTTCCCCGGCCTCGGTCAGCAGCAGGCCGTGCGGCAAACGCCGGAACAGGGCCACGCCTAGAGACGCTTCCAGCTTCTTGACCTGCTGGCTCACGGCACCCGGCGTCACGCCGAGTTCGCCCGATGCCGTCTTGAAGCTCAGATGCCGCGCCGCCGCTTCGAATGCGCGCAATGTGTTCAGCGATGGCAGTCGGTAGGTCATCCCGTTCTCCTCAGCGCGAAACTATACGAATTGGGGCACGCCAAGACTGAGAATTTCTGCCCCTGCAGGAGAGTCATTCTGCGTTGAGGGGGAAACCGGCCGGCCGATAGGGTTGGCGCGGCGAACGGGGACACCGGATCGCGCCCGGTTTAACAGGAATGGAGCGTTGCAATTGGCCAAGTCTCGTGGGAACCCGGATGTCTATGACGCCATCAAGGAACGCGGGATGGTCTATCTCGCGACCTTCCGGGAATTGAAGAAACGGTACGGCGAGGAGGAAGCGGTCAGCGTCATGCGCAGCGTCAGTCACGCCCACGGCGTCCGGGTCGGAGAGACCATGGCGCAGTTCGCGCCGCGCGACTTTGAGGGCCTCTGCCGGTGCTGGGTCCTGTCGCCGTCAGACGGCGCGATCTTCCGGCCCGATATCCGGCGCCTGGATGACACGGGGATCGAGGTCAAGATGATGGCCTGCCCGATCAAGGACGCCTGGGTCGACGCCGGCTGCAGCGACGAGGAGATCCGCACCCTGCTTCATTGCGCGTCGGCCTACGACCGGGCTGCGCTGGAGACCGCAGGCTTCGACGTCGATATCGAGCTCTGGTCGCCCGGGAAAGATGGTTGCTGCCTGACCCGCATCAGGGAAAAATCCTGATCACTTGCCGCACAGGCCGGGCATAATCGTCTGCCCGAAGAACGAATGGAGCGAAACCCCGATGCCGGTACTGTTTGAACCCCCGATGGTCCCCTTTATCGGCGCAGCCAGGGAAACCGGGATCGCCGAGGCGGACCTGGTCGTCTTCGGCGCGCCGCACGGAACGCCCTATCGCGACATCGACAACGTCCCGTTTGCCGCCGCGCCGGACGCCCTGCGGCGCACGCTCGAGGACGATGCCCGATGGCTCGATCACTGGGATTTCGATCTGGACGGCCCGCTGCTCGGCGAAGGAGAATTCAAGGTTGCCGACGCCGGCAATCTCGGCACCTCCGCTACCGATGGCGAAGGCAATCGCGAATTGATCAGGCAGGCGACCGCCCGGATCGTCGGCGCCGGCGCGATCCCCGTCATGCTCGGCGGAGATGACTCGACGCCCATCCCCTTCATCGAAGCACTGGCCCCGCTCGGCCCGCTCACGATCATCCAGATCGATGCCCATATCGACTGGCGTGACGAGCGCCGCGGTGAGCCCACGGGGTTCTCCAGCACGATGCGGCGGGCATCGGAGTTCGGCCACGTCGAGAGCATTATCCAGGTCGGCATCCGCGGGCTGGGGTCGGCACGCCGCGCGGAAGTCGAGTTCGCTAAGGACTGGGGCGCCAGGATCGTCACCGCCCGGGAGTTTCACCGGGACGGAACGGAAGCTGTGCTCAGGCATCTGAAACCGGACGCCAATTGCATGATCACGCTCGACTGCGACGCGCTAGACGCCGGCATCATGCCGGCCGTCATGGCGCCGACGCCCGGCGGATTGTCCTACCTGCAGTCGATCGACCTGATCGATGCGGTGATCCGGAAAGCCAGGCTTGTCGCCTTCGACATGATCGAGTTCGTGCCTGAGCGGGACCTGGACGGGACGGCGGGCATCACGGCCGCCCGGATAGTGGCCAACGTCCTCGGTGGCCTCGCGCGCAAATGACACCTGGCTGGCGTTACCAACCACTGATCGTAAGCGGCTTTTATGAGCAACACCGGAAAGACTGAATCCATGAGGGTCGATGTCTGGTATTCGCTGCAAAGCGACTACTGTTATTTCCTGATCGATCGCCTGTTGAAACTGTCTGCGGCCGAGGTGAATGTCGTCATTCGGCCGGTGCTCGGTCTTGTCCTGCGAATGCCGGAGGCGACCGCCAATCGCAGCGAACTCGAACAGCAATACTTCGTGGCTGACACGAAGCGGACCGCCGAGTTTCTGGGTCTGCCTCACGCCTATCCCGACCCGTCGCCAATTGTGTTCGAACCCGGCTCCTTGTGGATCGCGAGCCAGTCCCAGCCGCACATCCAGCGCCTCTACCGGCTCTTTGTCGGCGCCAACAGAGAGGGAAAAGGCCTTGAGTACCTGGATAAAATTGTGCGCCACTTTTGGGACGGGTCCCAGCCGGGATGGGACACAAGCGGGTTCCTGGATAATGCCATTGCAGAGATCGGACTGTCGTCGGCGAAACTGCTGGATCAATACCAATGGCCGAATGTCGAGCAGGAGCTTTCAGACAACCATGATGCGATGCTGGATGCAGGTCACTGGGGTGTGCCGCTGATGGTGTATGAAGGCGAGCCGTTCTACGGCCAGGACCGTTTTGATCAACTCCTGTGGAGGATGGGGCTCAGTCCGGATTAGTGTGCATCGGGGCCCGGGCGAAGATTCGTGCCGGAACAGGATCGGGATGGAACGGCGGTATTACCGCGTGCCGCCCCGCCGTCTCGGTCAGTCTTTTCCCGTTTTGTCGTCGTCCTGCAGCCCATAGTTCGCAATCGCGCGCAGGGTCTCCTCGATCTGTTCGTCTGACAGCATCACCGGACCGCCGATGGCGAGCGTGTGGTAGTACTGCCTGGCCAGTGTCTCGAGCTCCACCGCGGTCCACAAGGCCTTTTCCAGCGTGGCTCCGATGGCAATCATCCCGTGGTTGGCGAGCAGGCAGGCCGTTCGGCCTTCGAGCGCCTCTACCGCAATCTTTGAGAGCTCGGGCGTCCCGTATCGGGCATAACCGCCGCAACGCACATCATTGCCGCCGAAGCAGGCGACCATGTAGTGACAGGCGGGAATCGGCTTCCGGGCCATGGCCAGCACGGTGGCAAACGTGGAATGCAGATGCACAACCGCCCCCTGTTCCGGCCTGTTCCTGAGGACCGCGCGGTGGAAATGCCATTCCGTCGACGGCTTCAGGGGGCCGTCCCAGGTGAAGTCGTCGCTGTCGACCGGCATCGAGGCAATCTTCTCCGGCGTCAGCTTATCGTAAGGAACACCGCTCGGCGTAATCAGCATCCGGTCCTTGTAGCGAGCACTGATATTGCCCGACGTACCCTGATTGAACCCTTCCGCATTCATTCGCAGACAGGCATCGATGATAGCTTTGCGAAGGCCAGTTTCTTCTTTGGAACTCACGGCTCCTGCGCTCCTGGTGTTGATGTCTGTCGCTGGTTGATCAACGGCTCTCCCGCCAGATATCGCCGACCGTCTTCGGCGATCTGCACGGCAGCGCCCGGGAAGGGAAACACGGAACGCCAGTCTACACAAAACTGATGTTTCACGAGAGCAACCGGATCAGGGTATCCCCGGTACGACATTCCCGTACGGCTCGCGAATTGTTGCTTTTCGGACACTGCGTGAGCGGATTTTTGGGTGCACGCCCGCCCGTACTTGACACCCCGGCGATCGCAGAGAAAGAATGCTGTCAAACCACGACTGGGGAGTTGTGTAGACTCGAGTGTTCAGACTTGAACTGAAGACTCCCCGATGCAAGGAGTGGTTCGATGATTCTCCCAAATCATAGCTGACGGTGACACGGCAAACGCGAATCCGCTTAATCGTTTGGGTGCCGCATCACCAGTTGCTTCGAGTGCCGCCTCTTTGAGGGTGTCCTACGAACGGGTACGACGAAATCTTCCGTAATGTGGCTTCGGAGAGAGCCTGCCCGCGTCGCTTCCGCTCGGCACAGAGCCGCGCGCGAATCGTGGTGGCCCAATTTTACCCGCGATAGCCGATGAGCATTTCAACCGGGTCGTGCCGTGCGCACGCGGTCAATGGCACACGCGTGCCCGGTCAACCGATTTTGGTCAGGTTCCAGCAATTTTGAGGTCAGTATGTTCAACCGGACTGAACGACTGGATGCGATCGTACACTACGCAATTTTCAGTTCCCCCAAGAGCTCGATTCACCGCCCTGCCTTGCAGACCGCGCTCTGGCTTGCCGACATCGCGCATTTCAGGTCCTTCTCCATCTCCGTCACGTGGGCGGATCGCTACTCTCTGATCGATGACATCCCGACGCCCCATGGCCTGGATGAGTCGATCGAACGTCTCAAGTCACTCGGCTTCGTCCGCGAATACCGGCGGATTTTCTCGCGGTCGCCGGGTCTTCATCTCAGGTCCCGACGCTTTCCGGATTCCGGCTACGTGTCCCCCCGGTCTCTTCACACGGTGAAAGACGCGACGATGGTTGTCGCAAACTCCCAGGTGCGGAACGTCCGGAATTGTAACCTTGTCACCATGTGGACGGATTGGCCGCAGGACACGGAGATTCCGCTGGATATCGCAGCGGAATACATCGCAATCGACGTCAATACGATCGATCAGTCGAGATTGGGCAACCTGAGACCTGGCAGGGACGCACGCGCCGCTGTCGGTCCGGTAGAGCTTCAATATGTCCGGCACGGCAAGGGTGCCGTGTTGGCCGACTATTAGCGAAGACGGTCCAATCGGCCAACGGGAAAGCCAGGCCGGGTGCGGCAAGGTCCCCAAATTTGTCACGAGAACCGACAACGACGGTGAATTCAGAAATGATCCAGCGCCGGTTTTTCAGGTCCACGACGTCGGAACCTGCCATCCTAAAAAGTCCCTTTCTAAAGTCATTTGCACAACATGACTCTCAGAACGAAGCATCGGCTACCGATCCCGCCTGCAAGTCCCGGGAACCGGCCGCGATACTGGAAGACAGCTGCCGGTACCGTGCAAACCATCACATTGCGCGGCACCGGCTCTATCGCGGCTTGAACATTTCCCTGATTGGCGTCATCGCCCTGAGTGCCGGCGGAGCGCTCATTGCATCCGGATCACAATGGTGGTGGACGGCTTTGGCCTTGCTCGGCGTTCTGGGAGCCGCGAGCGCAACGATCACCCGCGCCAATCTTGCCGCAAAGGCAGACAAGCACAACCACCTGAGCAAGGAATATGATCGTTTGCTTATCGAGATTCAGCGCGGGGAACTGACAAACGCGCAGTGGATCAACCTGCAATTGCGTATCATCGCTCTTTGCCGGGAAGACGAACCCTGAACCAACGTTCCCGGCACCTTTGGTTGTGCCCGGAGAGCCTTGCGAACGCACATACGATTCAGACGAGTTCTGCGGTTCCGCAGCACTCCACCATGCCAGCCCAAATTGGCCGCCCTGTCCGATCGGCGAAAGCCGGCGATATCGGCCCAGCCTTGCCTGGCATGCGCTTCCTCGTTTCGCCCTGCGCGTCACATCCCTGACGACGGACTCAGTCGCAGCAATCCCGGCAAGTGCGGTCAGCGGACCGGGGAGCGTTGTTTGGTCGCCGACCGCTAAGGCCGCTTGCTCGGCCGCGAGATCGATTTCGATCACCGCAAGTACGAAGGTATTCACTGCGTCGAGCAAACCAATTGACCAAGTTTGTTCACCCGATGAACGATTTTGGCACCCCTCCCAGCGATGCCGGGCGGCAGGATGGATTCCGGCGGGTATGTGTTCGGGTTATTCCTGACGCAACGCGATGAAACGTTGCGTAACCGGAACGGTCACCACAGCGCACGGACGTCAAGATGGCGTGTTGCGGTCAGCGCAGGGGCGCCGCAATACGGTCTTGCGGCCGCCCGAAGCAACTTGACTTATCCAGTTGAGTGCCCAGATACTAGCAATCGCGGGTCTGTGATACCGAGTTGAAATACCGGTTTCGTCAAGTATGTGACGCTGGATCGGCAAATATTTCGACAATGCATTCTTGAGATTTTCAGTCCTTCCGTCCACGGAAGGAAGCCGGTGCGGCCGGTGGACCGGGGAGCTAAGTCTGGTTGCCGGCCGCACCGGACTCCTTTTTCGGAGATGTATCTCCCGGGGCGGGGCGTGCGGTTTGCCGTTTCGGTGTGCGACGAACAGCGCCTCCGGAATCCGGCAATGCCGGCCGGATTTTCTCCGGAGCTGCCTGCGCGCCACTGCCCGCGGACCGAAGAATTACGCTCAATCGGTCCGGGCGTCCTTCTCGATTGATTTTCAGATGTTTGAGGTAAGACGGCGTCCCGCGCAGGCTGATCCGAGCCGAACGTATTGTTGCGCCCTCTCAAGGTTACGCTTCAGGTGAGTCGGTTCAGGTGAAGCGGGCAACGGACGTGTTGCGGCAGAGCGACACCAGGTCGCCAAAAGGCCAATCGCCAATGCAAGCAATTTCCCGTTTGGGCACTTGATTGGCGATCAACCGGATTTCACAGCAAATGCAGTGAGCGCTCCCCGGTCCTCAAACCGAACTCGACTTCCTTGCCTGCGAAAGCACTAAACCTCGGAAACTAAACAGAAACTACGACGACTTGATAACGCCATAATTTCGCCACGTTCTATCAAGCCAACCCGTGGTTGGCAAGGCCCCGAGACGGCGCTGATTGAAGGCCGGGCCGATCACAAGTTATGCCTGCGATCGATTTGCAGTTTGACGCTCCAAAATCCTTCAAATATAAGATCCGGGTCAGGCCGGGGAGCGTGCTTGATAGAAGAGCGGGATGATATTGTTCGTCGCCCGCCATATTCGGTGCGCTCAAATGAATCGCCTGACGAATCCAATCATTCGTGTTCCGGCAACACCGCGGCCCAAAATCCGCCGCAGCTGCCTGAATCCGCATTTCCACAATTTGCTGTTTGACCCCCGTCGGACTCGAAGCATCACTTTGATTAGCTCGTCCACAGGTCGTTCCCCGCCAAATCAGCCGACACAGATTACGTGCGAACTGAAGTCCCTTTCCCGCCGCTCAGGCGCGAAGTGACGGTTCATTTTTCGAGATTGTTACCAGAGACAGCGTCTTCGATGTTGTCTCCGATAACAATGGTCGGGCAGGCGACCTTAGCGGTCAGAAACCAACATAGCTCCCCGGTCCACTGGCCGCACCTGCCACTTTCCCTGAAACTCCGCAGCGATGCTCTTCATCGAACCGTCGTTGGCTCCTCGATCCTTCCCTCCTCGGCAGCGAATCAACCCGGACAAAACCTTCTTACGAAGAATGTGAGACGAATTTGAGATGTGTGAGCGTATTGGCATCGCGAAATCCACAAGGAGCGTATTCACGACGTTCCTTACAGCCGATTGGCACGGCCCTGCCGGGAGAATTCAGACCTGGAAGCAGTTCCGCGCGAGGACGCGAACACGGCAGAAAGCCGTGTGGAACCGAAAGCCGCGATCCCGACGCTGCGTGTGGCTCCGCAGTACAGTTGCCGTATTCCGCGAGCCTTCACAAGTGACCGGTCCGGCGGTGCGACGAAGGATGATCGGATAGGGCAGAAGCCATGGGATGGGATGACCTGAGGTTCGTATTGGAGACGGCGCGGTCTCGATCGCTTGCGCAGGCCTCGAGACGTCTGGGTGTTAATCAGACGACCGTTCTGAGACGGGTCCAGTCATTTCAGGAACTTTACGGCGTCCAGCTGTTTAACAGCCGTCACCAAGGATACCGACTCAACAACCTCGGCCATGAAATTCTTCACGACCTCGCGCAGATAGAAGACGACATCATCAACATCGAGCGGAAGTACCTCAACAAGGGCACTGATTTGAAGGGGGTCTTGCGCCTCAGCACGCCGGACATTCTTTTCGACTCTTTTCTGGCTCCGGCGCTTGCCAGATTCCGGGAGCTTTATCCGGGGATCCAGGTCGTTGTTATGCAAAGTTACGAGACGCTCAATTTGGCACGAAAACACACCGACATGGCGATCCGGATGACCAATAATCCGGGCCAGGATCTGGTGGGAAAGCGTCTCGGCGAAGTGCTGTTCGGAATTTACGAGAAGAGGCCGCATCGCACATCGGTCGAGACAGAAAAGAACAGCGAAAACGACTGGGTGGGGCTGGTCGATCAGCTCAGCGGACTTCGAGAGGCCCGCTGGCTGCGGGAGAATTACCCTGATGCCAACTGCACGATCCTGGTCGACGGATTGCCTGGATTGGTTTCAGCCGCCCGGGCGGGTTTCGGGAAAGCAATATTGCCGTGTTTTGTTGGAGACAAGGACAGTGAACTGTCTCGAATCGGAGAACCGATGTCTGACCTGAACGGAGAATTGTGGCTGCTGTATCACAAAGATTTGCGCGGGAATCCCCGCGCAACCGCCCTGAGACGGTTCTTATACAAGCAGTTTTCGGACAAACTCTTCGTTACGCAGAAAACAAGGAGAACAGGATGATCACGAAAAGCAATCCTCAAAATTAACGGAGACAGGGGGACGATCCCCTGTCTCCGCCAAATCGCTTCCCGGTCCGCTTTGACGGTCTAGCCACAACACTTGAAAGTCTTCGTCCGCCGGACTCTGTGCTTATGTCTTTCTTCATCTGTGCCGTGCCCCGCGACCCCATCAAAGCCACCACATTCCTTGTATGCCAGGAAGTCGCCCGACAACAGTGCAATTTTCCCGGACATGCTCTGCAAATTTGTTCCGGAGCTAAAGCACCAATCAAGGCACCACGATGCACTGGGATAATCTGAGATACGTCCTGGAGGTTGCCAATGCGAAGACGCTGACGAAAGCCTGCGAGCGTCTCGGCGTCAGCCGATCAACGATCGAACGCCACATCCGGGACCTGGAAGCAGATGCCGGTGCAGTCATCTTCACCCGGCACAAACACCGCTACGAACTGACTGAAACCGGCCTTGCCCTGTATAGCGACTTGCAGGCATTGGAAGAGAAATTCAGGAAGCTCGATCACAAGCTCAAGTCGGGGAAGCAGAATGTTTCCGGAGGCATCGCGATCGCCTTCGAAGATCCGGTTCTCACCGTCCCGTTCATGAGACTGCTGGCCGTGTTCGGCGAGCGCTTCCCGGCAATTGAGCTCAAGATCATGAGCAATGTCATTTTCGAGCAAGCCGCCCAGATGAACGCCGACCTTTTCATCAGCGGGCACGAGGATGAACTCGAATTGAACAACTCAGTGCATCTGTTCGATTTCGATTGGGCGCTGTACGACGCATCGTATCTGGCGGGAGAGAAGGCAGAGGAAAGGTCCTGGATAAAATGGTCGAAGCAAAAGCCCTTCGCTGCACAGCGAAGCTGGCTCGAAGACACGATTCCCTGTAGCTCCAAGATCGTCCAAGTCGATTCGATCGAGATGAGTTTCCTTTCGGCCCTGTCCGGGCTCGGCCGCACTTTGCTACCCGCTTTCATCGGCGACAACGACCGCGCATTGCGCCGGGTGGATGACCTGGTCGAGGAGCTTGATACCAAGGTCCACATGGCAATGCTCAACGGCCCCGACAAAGGCGAGGCCATTCCGCTCTTTCTGGAATTCGCGAAAACCGCCTCGATGCGGAGCAGCAAACTTCTTGCCAGCTCGGTGAAGCGCGACACTTGACGCCCCGGCCGCACGATGAGTGCGGGTGGCCGGCAATCCGCGCGCGGCCGACTCCGATTTCTCATTCTACGCCGCTGCACATATGCGTCTCTGCAATCATCGGGATCAGGCCGGACACTGGCTCGAGAGATACCGGCAAGCCGACCTGACTGATCAGGCAAAGGCCGCTCGATCCGATCGCGGCAAGGAAACTACCGGCTGTGCAAATCTACAATTTGTACTGCAGCGGCTTTGGCATCCTGCGCCGGATTTTCCGTGTGACCCAAATGGGCCGTGACGATCGCTCCCTCTTTCAAGAGAAGCAGCTGTCTCGAGACCAGTTCTGGATCCGTCAGATCAGCTCTCTCGGCCAACCCGATCATATGCCTCTCAAGCATGCGCTTGTGATCAGCCGATTGCATGTGAATCGGATGGCTGGTCTCCTGAAATTCCGATGATGCCTTGATGAACATGCATCCCTTGTAACCCGGCTCAGAAAACCACTCTTCCAGCGCGTCGAACATAGCGATCAACTGCTCACGCGGGGTTTCGGCCAACTCTTCCATCCGTCGGTACAGCCAGTTCCGAAAGTGCTCGTCCCGCAAGCGCAGCACGGCAATGATGAGATCCTCCTTGGTTCGGAAGTGCTTGTACATTGACGTTTTCGAAATGCCGGTTTCGGCGACGAGCGTGTCCATGCCGGTCGCATTGAAGCCATTCCGGTAAAACGCCTTCAGCGCCTTCTGAACCAGTTCATCTCGCTTTGTTGGCCTCATAACAGCTCCTTAAAATTACTGATCTGTACATATTTCAATCAGGTTTTTCGTTCAAGTAAAAAATAATTTATCAATATAAATCAGAGCTTTAATCACGGATTCGCACTTTTCGATGTCCAGGTTTCGAAGAATCGTGTTGACAAAGTGTACCGAACTGTACATTCTCAGAGTTAACAGATCGGTACACCTTTAGCCGACCAAACTCTCAGAGACGGGAAAACGCGCCATGTCACGACCCTCACACCTGCTGCCATAGGCAGCCGCCACGTCTCAGAATTCCGGCCCGTCATAGCGGTGCCGGTCCCCAAGGTAAGCGGAAGCGATCCGTCGACCGACGCGGTGCCACAAGGCCGCAAACGCCTGAAGTACGCCCTGAGCATCGAGCTTCGCTCCGCCGACCGGCCGCACGAATGTCTCGTGCCGATTAATTGCAAAGAGAGGAAAAAGTCATGACTACCAACAAGCAAAACCCCGGATGCGCATGCACCAAGGAAGCCATCGACCAGACCCGCCGCAAGGTTATGACCGGCGCAGCCACCGTCGCCGTCGCGGGCGCAGCGGCCGCTGTAGGCGGCGAAGCCCTTGCCGCCACCGAAGAAGCAAGAGCAGCCTATGCAGATCCTTCGAAGCCCGGCCTGCCCAAGATCGACATGGAGATCACTCCCGGACGCACCGCCCTGGTCGTCGTCGATCCACAGGTCGATTTCCTCGACGAGGGCGGCGTGGCCTGGGGCGTGGTCGGCGAGAGCGTCAGCGAACAGGGCGTGGTCGACAACCTCGAGCGCCTGTTCATCGCCGCAAAGGCCTCCAACATGCCGGTCGTCGTTTCGCCGCATTACTACTACCCGCAGGATCACAAGTGGAAGTTCGAGGGAACCCTCGAACGCGTCATGCACAGCATCGGCATGTTCAACCGCAAGGATCCGCTCAATCTCGACGGCTTCG
Organism: Hyphomicrobiales bacterium; assembly: GCA_965198845.1. GTDB lineage: Bacteria > Pseudomonadota > Alphaproteobacteria > Rhizobiales > JAJFHC01 > CBDAQD01. The sequence continues at coordinate 147,713 of CBDAQD010000002.1, read as the reverse complement.
AGGGATCCGGAGCCGACTGGATGCCGCAGTACAAGAAGTACATTGAGGACGGCGAAACCATCGTGTGCTCACCGCACAAGGTCTACGGTCCTGAGCAGAACGACCTCGTTCTTCAGCTTCGCAAGATCGGCATCGACAAGGTGATACTCGCAGGCATGTCGGCAAACCTCTGTGTCGAAAGCCATATGCGCGAACTGCTGGAAACTGGCTTTGAGGTGGCCGTCGTGCGCGACGCGACCGCCGGCGCGAAAGTCCCTGAAGGCGACGGATATCTCGCGGCACTGATCAACTTCCGCATGATCGCCAATGCCGTGTGGTGGACCGACGAAGCCGTCGAGCGAATCTCCCGGTCAGCTTAGCGACTTCATTCGCTCATCTCTCAATCCGTGAGGATCCGAAATCACGGCAGCAGAGATCAACCAGCCGATACAAGCGCGCCGTTCCCCCTCCGGCGCAAGAGCCTCCGGCCGCCAGCCCCTCCTTCCTCACCTCCCAACTGGCGGCCGGAGACGCAACCGGAACAGAACAACGATCAGGAGCAAAACAATGACCCGCCCACCGTTCCCCCCCTTTACCGAAGAGACCGCACGCCAGAAAATCCGTGCGGCCGAAGATGGCTGGAACTCGCGCGATCCGGCAAAGGTTGCCTTGGCCTATACGGCCGACAGTCAATGGAGAAACCGGTCGGAGTTCCTGACCGGTCGCGCGGAGATCGAACGCTTTCTCACGCGCAAGTGGGAAAAGGAGCGCGAATACCGGCTCATCAAAGAGCTCTGGGCATTCCGCGAAAACCGGATAGCCGTGCGCTTCGCCTACGAATGGCACAATGCCGACTTTGAATGGTTCCGCTCCTACGGAAACGAAAACTGGGAGTTTGCCGAAGACGGTCTGATGCAGCGTCGAATTGCGAGCATCAACGATCTGAGCATCAAGGAACCGGACCGTAAGTTCCATTGGCCACTGGGACGCCGGCCAGACGATCATCCCGGCCTTTCCGATCTCGGACTTTGAGATTCGTTGCAACGGATTCCTTGAGCTTATTCAGGTCCGGCTGCGTATCGCCACGCTCACAGCCGCCCGATTCGATGACAGCACATCTCAATTTCGGCGGCCCCCCTCCGTTGGCCGGGAGGCAAACGGAGTTCACCCAGTCCGCTCAGCAGGGCGGCAACCCCAAGAGGAGAATCGAAATGAAAACCATCAACTCACTCATCGCTGCGGCCACCTTCTTTGGCGTGTTCTCAGCTGTGCCGGTGGCATTCGCCGTTGACGAGTACAACGTGTCCAAAGGGACAACGGTCAATGGAGAAGGTGTTGCATTCCGCGGCAACGACCTCGTCGCAATCGCCAACGGCTCCGGTGTTGTGCCTGGGCAAGCAAAGCACACGCATGTGCATGACGGTGTCGCCTACTATTTCGCCTCTGCAGACGCGATGAACCAGTTTGCGGCAGCTCCCGAGAAGTACATGCCGCAGTATGGCGGCTACTGCACTTTGGGTGTCGCGCTCGGCAAGAAGCTCGACGGCAGCCCGCGCTTTGCCGACATCGTCGACGGCAAACTCTACATCTTCCTGAATGCCGCCGTTTTCGAAGCGTACAAGAAAGACAAGGCTGGCACTCTCGCCAAAGCTGCGAAGGCCTGGCCGGGCATCCATCACATCTCGGTTGCCGAGGTGAATGGTCTCGGTGACCTTGCACGGAAGTAACAATCCGCACTGGCGCGGAAGGCCCGAGCTGATCCGGCAAAACCTTGACGATCGCTTCGGGTCTTTCGGCGGCCGCACCAATCCGGGACGCGCGTGTTGAACCGCTGCATCTGTTGGTGCAGTCGGCGAGGCGGGCGTGTTCCCGCTGGCGATGGCGTCGGACGGGTGGTTGGTGAGGCGACACTCCCCGATTACGCGGGTACACCCGACGTTACCAAGTCGAGTCTTCGGCCTTTCTGAAATGCTCTGCCAATAGCTCTTCGAACGGCTTGGCTCGCTCGATGTTTACGAGATGACCCGTAGACTCGAACAGGGTTCTGCTGGCGTTCGGGATCACCTGTTCCAGGTAGCGATTGGTCTCGTCCACCAGATAGTAATCCTCGTCCCCATGAACCAGAAGGACGGGGCATGCGATGGTTCGAAGCCGCGCCTCGTCCGCCCAGATGGACCGTCGGTTCCAATGCAGTGTCTTCAGGATGTTCAGCGCCCCGGTAACCGATTGAACCAGGAGACGTCCTGCGTAGTCGTTCCAAGCTGCAGGGAGGTTCTGTTGGAACGACTTGTAGGCCGGGTCTTGTTCGAGAACGGCGACGGCCCCGTGACCGCCGGATTGTTCGCGCAAGCGGATCTCGTGTCCAATCCATTCAGTTCGGTACTGTTCCCTCTCATCTGCGTTACGGGGACCACTGCTGTTGCCGACCAGCGCGAGCGACAGGACCCTCTTGGGATGACTCAAGGTGAAATCCAGGGCCGTAAAACTTCCCATTGATGTTCCGACCAAATGGGTGCGCTCGATCTCCAGATTGTCGAGCACCACGGCAACATCGCCGGTCGCCTCTTGCTGGCCATACATGTCCAAGGCTGCCGGCGAGTCCGATGGCTTGAACCCGCGCGCCGCATAGGTGATGCACCGATGGGTGCCGGAGAAGCGGGCGACCTGAAAATTCCAGCTTGCGGGTTCGCCGCCGAACTCATGCACAAAGACAATCGGGACTCCATCGCCCCGGTCCTCGAACCACAGTCTCACACCGTCGCTAGCCGAAGCGAAAGGCATGGTTCACCCGGTCATCCGCTCGATATCGCTGTCGCCGTATCCCAGCTCCGAGAGAATTTCGGCTGTATGTTGCCCGAGGGCCGGAGCAGCGGTTTCCGCATCGCCCGGATCTGCAATAGGATTCCGCGCAAAGCGCATTTCGCCCCTATCAGGTGCTTCAACCGTCGAGAATGCGTGATACTCGGCGCTGATTGGATCATTCGAGATGCTTTCGACGTTCTCGATGGCCGAACATGGAATGCCGTTTTCAATCATCAGAGAGAGCCAGTGGGCGGATGGCTTCTCCTTCAGACGGCGGCCAAGTATCTCGTCCAGCGCGTCGCGGTGATCCAGCCGTGCTTCATCGCCCGCAAACCGCGGATCGTCGATCAGTTCGGGCAAACCGATCGTTTTGCAGAAGTGTGGCCAGTCCTTGCTGCTGCCCAGACCGATCACAATGTCCCTATCCGCTGTGGGATAAGGCTCGAAGGGCGTCATGGACGGATGGCGCGAGCCGATCGGGCCGGCGACAATGCCCGCATTCAGGTAGCGGGCAAAGGCATTCTCCAGGCAGACCCACTGGCAGGCGAGCATCGAGACGTCGAGGGCCGGACCAGGGCCGGCCCCTTGCGCGTCACGCTTGTAAAGCCGATCGAGAATGCCAATTGTCGCGAACAGCGCGGCGGAGATGTCACCGACCGAGAAGCCGACGCGGGTTGCCGGACCGCCGAGGGGACCGTTTACGCTCATCATGCCACTCATGGCCTGGACAACGATGTCATAGGCCGGGCGCTGCGACAGCGAACCGGTCTGGCCAAACCCACTGATCGAGGCGCGTATCAGCTTGGGATTAATCCGCTCCAGGTCCTCATCGCTGCAGCCGAGCCGGGCGCGTACGCCCGGACGCATGTTCTCAACAAACACGTCAGCGGTTGCGAGCAGCTTGTGCAGGGCGCTCTTGCCCTCATCGCTCTTGAGGTCGAGCACTATGGACCGTTTGTTGCGGTTGAGCGAAGCGAAGTAGAGACTTATGCCGTCTTCGAACGGCGGCGTGCCGCGGGCCAGATCGCCCCTGGGGTTCTCCACCTTGATGACATCTGCCCCCAGGGTCGACAGCAGCCAGGTACAGAACGGACCGGACAGGACGCTGGTCAGATCGACGACACGGATGTTCTTCATGACTCGGTCTCCTTGCACCGCGCCTTCAGCTCAGCCAGATGGGCGCGGTCAGCCTCACGGGCGGCGGCGCTGATTTCAAACGCGGCGGCTTCCAGGTCGTCACGCGCCACGATGCGCTCGACCAGGCCCCAATCCCGCGCCTCCTGCGCATCGATCCGCACGCCTCCAAGCAGGAACAGAGCTGAGCGTCCCGGTCCTATCAGACGCGACAACCGCCCGCTGTCCCGGCGTGTCGGGAACACCCCGTTGCGCAACACGGGGTAGCCGAACGTGGCTTCCGGAACCGCCAAACGGATGTCGCAACCCACGGCAAGCGTGGTTGCACCGCCGATGCAGGGACCGTTGACGAGCGCGATGGTGAGGAAGGGTATTGCAGCGAGAGCCGCACTCATTTCCTCCCAGATATCGTCTGCGGGGTCATTCGGATCGCCCGACAGTTCGTCCAGATCCGCGCCTGCGCAGAACACGCGTCCTCCAGCGCCTTCGATGGTGAGCACGTGCAGGCTCTCGTCAACTGACGCGTCTTCGAAGACGGCCTTCAACCCATGCAGCATCTCGCGGGAGAGTGCATTCGCCTTGTCCGGCCTGTTGAGGATCAGCCGGAGGCGTTTTTCATGGCGTTCGGTTGCAACGAGGTCCATGGATATGTCCTATGTCCGATAGTCCGGCTGGGTCCGGTCGAGCATACGCAGAAGGGCCGGCCACTGCGTTGCCCCGTGCGGCCCAACGGCGGGATCTCCCCATGCATGGAGCGCGCCCATCGCATCATCCGTGATGCGAACAGGTGCGTCCGTGCCCGCTAGGATGTCGACCTGAATCTTGCAGGCCATTTCCAGATAGTAGTGATACAGGAAAGCTTCGGCGGCGGTGCGTCCGACGACCAGCAATCCGTGATTCTGCAGCAGCATGGCAAAGTTCTGCTCAAGGTCGGCCGCCAGCAATGCGCCCTCATCCGCAACGGCCGTGGAATCCTGATAGGGGTGCGTGGCCAGGGTGCCGAGCACGAAGCCGGCATGCTGGGACAAAGGCAAGAGCCCTTCGGGCATCGCCGACACGGCAACGCCTGCGCGCGTGTGACTGTGAATGACGAAGTTGACGTCTGGGCGGGCATTCAGGATGCCGGCATGGATAATGTGACCTGCAAGGTTCAGTTCCCGCCCGCCCGGCTCCTGCTTGCCATCGAGTCGCATCACCGAGAGGTTGGAGGCGGTGATCTCGTCGAACATGAGATCGAATGAGTTCTGCAGATAGTGTTCCGGGTCCTCCGGCAGGCGGGCCGAGATGTGCGTGCTGGTCAGATCGGTCCAGCCGAAATGCACGGCGAGCCGATAGAGTGCCGCCAGGTCCTGGCGGATGGACCATTCGCTGTCGCTGCAACCGAGCGGATTGGCCATGCTCAGACCTCCAGAGCGCTGCGATAGAGCTGGTGAAAATGGCGCAGGCCCACTTCGCTCAAGGCGCCGCAGCCGTCGCCGATCACATAGGGGCCCGGCTCAAAAGCCCGGCTTTCCATGCCCTTCTGTATCTTGGAGACGACGGCCTCATCTTCGGCGCCAGTTGTCTCGCGGTGTGTGATCATCAGAGCCTCGACGTCCTCATCCGGAATGGTTCCGTCCGAGAACCAGCGGTAACGGTAGACTGTCTTTCTCCAGGCGACAGGCAGGAACTGCCGGATGGTGAAATATCCGCCGGGATAGCAGCAAAATGAAACATTGGGAAAAATCCAGTAGGCCCCGTAATCCCCGGCCCGCGGGCTTCGGCTGACATCGTAGTCGTACTGCTTCTCGTTTTCTGTCTGCGCCTTGCCTTCATGCCAGATCATTGGCCCATGGGGCACGGTGGTATAGCCATCCATGGACAAGACCCCCCTGGTCAGGGAGGAGCCGTGAACGGTCGGGCAGTGATAGCATTCGTTGTAGTTCTCTACCGACAGTTTCCAGTTGCAGTCATGGTCGATCGTCGTCTCGCAGACAAAGCGCAGCTTCTCGGGTTCCGGATGATAGGTGCGGATGACGTCCTCCAGATCGGCGATCTGCTGACGGAGCGGAATGGCACCGGGATCCAGATTGGCGAAGACAAAGCCGCAAAATGTCTCCAGCCGAACCGGGCGCAAATGCAACTGGTCGCATGTCAGGCCATCGGCCTCGGTTGCCCCCGGTGCCCTGCGCAATTCGCCAGCCAGATCATAGCTCCAGGCATGATAGGGGCAGACCAGCAGATTCTTGACCCGGCCCGAGCCCTCAACCAGAGGGTGACCCCGGTGCCTGCAGACATTGTAGAAGCCGCGAAGCGATCCCGCCCTGTCACGAATAATGAATATCTCCTCGTCCACCACCGTGTGGGTGACAAACTGGCCGGGTTCGGCAACCTCGGAGATGTGTGCAACGCATTGCCACGTACGATAGAAAATTTTTTCTTTGTCGAATTCAAACTGAGCGGGTTCCACGTAATGGGCGGCGCTGAGAGGTTTCATCTTTGTTTGCCGTTGATTTTGCGATATTCTGGATTAGGTTATCGAAGTCAGGCAGCGCGCTTCAACTCAGTTATTTTGCACGAATGAGATAGAAAAACTTGTCTAAATGTTTCGCGACCTTCCTTCACTCACAGGCCTGCGCGCGTTTGAGGCCGCAGTAAGACTGGGCAGCCTCAAGGCTGCTGCCGATGAACTTGGCGTCACTCCTGCCGCGGTGGGAGCGCAGGTGCAGGCACTGGAGGAGTGGCTGGGCCAGGAGCTCTTTATCCGCCAGCACCGGAAGATCACGCCGACGGCTGCGGCCTTGCGTCTGCAGAACACGTGCGGACGCGCCTTTGCCGAATTGTCGAAGGGCGTGCGGGAGGCAACCGATAACCGCGGGGAAAATTCTCTGACCGTCGGCGTCGGGACCCTGTTCGCATCCCGGTGGTTGTCGCCCCGGCTGAGCAACTTCTGGCAGAGTTGCCCGGAGGTCGCGCTGCGCCTGGTTCATACGCCCGATCTGTCCCGTCCAGACAGTCTGGAAACGGATGCCGTGGTGGCCTGGGGCGAAGGGGATTGGCCGGGGGTCGACAGATCGCTCATTCTGAGGCCCCATCTGGTCCCTGTCGCGAGCCCGCGATATCTGGCGGCGAATGGCCGGCCTGGCGCGCCTGAGGATCTGACGTTCCACTCGCTGGTTGAAGAAATCGGCAGCCGCTGGGCTGACTGGTTCAAGGCGTCGGGGCGAGAACCGCTGGCTCCCAGGTCGACGACGACCGTCCGCGACGGCGCACTTGCTCTGCAGCTTGCATTGGATGGTCAGGCAATCGCTTTGGGCGTGGAGGAGTTTCTGGCCACAGAGTTCTCAGCCGGACGCCTTGAACCGCTATTTCCGCCAAGCCTGAGCCAAACCGGCGCCTACTACCTGCTCACGCCGAAGGAAAGAACCGCGAGTCAGGCTCTGACCCGGTTTTGCAGCTGGATCGATGTCGAGTCCGCGCGTTCAGCTTGAAGGTTGCACAGTGATGGCTGTCCGACTGTAACCCTTACGGCTCAGCGGGCACGGAAGCCAAGCTACAACTGTCAAAGAGTCGCCCTGTCGCACCCGCCTACGCCGATGGCACCGGGCAGGCGGTCTTCGTTCGGGCCAACGTATGTCAGTCCCTGAAAGGCACCCCGCCAACGCTGTCCGAACGCAGATCATCGGGCGCGGCCCAGGTTTCGGGATCGCATATCAAACGCGCCAACGCATCAGCGGCAGCTTCCAGCATTTTCTCGCCCTTGTCCGCATTGGCCCGTGCCGGGTTTCCCATCACGCCGTTTTCAGTCACATGCGCAAACGGCCGCCACCGATATGACGCGGCCCCGGCCTGGAGGAAATCATCTCTGTCCTGAGGGCTCGCCAAGCCCGCGTGAGGCAACATGAGGCGAGCCGCACCACACACATCGGACAGTCACGCAAAAACAACGGGAACCGGCAGACATGAACACGCCAGACCAGACGAGAGAACCCTGGCACCTCAAGAAGGAAATCCCCATCGCCCTCATTGTGGCCGTGCTCCTGCAGACCGGGGCTGCGTTCTACTGGGCGGCCTCGGTCGAGGGCAAGATCAACGCCGTCGACATGCGGGCCCAGGCGAACAGGCGCGATATCGCCGCCATGGACGGCCGCCAGGACAAGACCGGCGAGGTCGTCATCCGCATGGACGAAAGCCTCAAGGCCATCCGCGCAACACTCTCCAAGATCGAGAAGAAACTCGAGAGGTGACACCACAACAGGTGTCCGTGAAGCAAATGTGGCGGGCAAGGGATGTGGCGGCAAAAATCATCGAGGGCGGGGGTGATCCCCGATATCGGGATTCCTATATCGGCAGGGTCTATGGGGATTCCCATAGACCCCGGCCTTGTCGGTCAATTGCCCGGAAATTCCAACATCGAACCGGCGCTGTGAGCGCCAGAAAGGCAGGACATCCATGGACGGTCTCAATGCACTCGTGCGCGCAATCGTCATCGTATTCGCCCTCATCGCTTGCGGTCTCCTGATCACCGGGGCCAAGAGCATGGAGGCGGCACCTGAGAACGGGCGGGGTCTTTATGTCCAGAGCAAGGATCTCCACTGCTTCCCCGTAGCTTCGCTCAAGGTCTCGTTCGCCACGGTGTTCCCGAACGCGGAACAGATCGTGATCGAGGGGCCCGCGGCCAAAGCCTATCTGGCTGAATACAACAGCTTCGGCAAGCTCACGGGCTTTTGTCGGCGAGACCCTGTTCCTCAACACCATGCCCGACGGCACCACCATGCTCATCCCAATTACGGACGGCCTCGGCTGCCACCGCATGATCGCCGGCCCGAAACTGCCCCGGGTCATCATGGGCAGGGTCGCACGCGACTGGTTGTAAAGGAATGAGCCGGGTGGGGAGACTGCGGGTACCCGCCACCCGGCTCAGGGCTGGTGCCGGCTGCTCAGGTATGGCCGCTCAGGCGCGCACCATCCGACACCGGCCGCTTTCCAAGTAACCCCGGCAGGCGCCGATGACAACGCTGTCGCCGTTGAGATGGTCTCGTTTGCGGCTGTTCGTCGTTCAGATGAGGGGGGCAAGAGGGAAAAAGTGAGCCGGGTAGAGTATGGGTTCGGTCTGATAAATGACCACATCCGATATCCACCCAGCTTAAGTCAATGAGTGTCGTTGAGTTCGTAACAAAGTTAATGGCCAGCAGTCGGGGACTTCCGAAACTAGCCGACAACAATTGATCCCAACAATCAGTCCGACAGCAACACCGCCGCCCTCTGGGCGGCGTTTTTCATGGAGTTTTGTCATGCAAATCAGGTAGATCAGTGACAAGGAGGACTGGCCATGACCCGACCGTGCGCGTGATCATCATGGGAAGGGTCCGGCGCGAGCGCGTGTGAGGATGATTCAACTACTAGATGATGGAATAACATCATCAACTTGAGGGGTGTCGGTTGCAAATCGCAGCTTCATCGTGGGGTAGATGAAGAATATCCGGTTGAGTTGACAGTAAGTGAAAGATCATGAGCGCACTGACGCTGTTATATGCCGAAGCCGCCGTTGCCTATGTGGACTCGGTGATGGAATGGCCATCTACGAACAGGCCGGACGATGTCAAGCATCGGCAAATGTATCGCAAGCCGGTTGTTGACGTGGGTCCTTTGCGGAACGAATTTGATTCAATCGAACGTTCGCGTGGACTTTGGCATGCGGGCTTCGATCGAATTTGCGACAATGTCGAGTACTATTTAACCCAAGCCAAAGTCGCGAGGGAGCACGGCGTCGGTGAATGCGACGAGTTGGTTGCGATCTCATTCGAGTGGCTGGTGAAGATCAAGAATGTTCCCTGCAATGTCAGCCGGAACTCAATATGTGACATAAAAGGCAACTTCCATGCGTTTCTGGTGCTTGGCGAAACAGAAGCCCCAAAGCTCCCTATAATCTTCAATAATCATCCTCCCTTAGCGTGGTTGAATTCCGTCTGGTGTGATCCCTGGCGCCGTGAATGGTTCGAGATCAAGGAGGGCTGGCCCAGTCGCATCAAACAGATTATTCGCGATTGCCGCAGGAACCCCGAATCACAGATTGGCTTTGTATGTAAAGCCTTCAGCCCTACGACGGATCGTTCGCGATGGCGGGGCTGAATAGCTTGTACATCAAGCACATAAACCGCCAATGATAGCCAACCTTTCGCCGGAAGAGTTCTGATGGTGTGGCTGGGTGTGTGTCGCCGCCGGGCCGGGCGAGAACTCCAAGATTCCCGCCAACATGTATTCTGCCACGCTGGTTAACGTGGCGAACCGGTCGGACAGGGTGAGCCGGGCGGGGAGACTGCGGGTGCTGGCTACCCGGCCCAAGCTGCGGTTCACGGGGGCTGGGAGACTCCAATGAAAATCCGCCAACCATTATCTCGGTAGCCCGGTCATTCACCGACAGCAACATCGCCGCCCTCTGGGCGGCTTTATTCATGGAGAATTGTCATGCAGATCAGTGACATCAGCGAACGGGGCCTGGCCTTCATCGCCGGCCACGAAGGGTGTGTCTTCAAAGCCTACCGGTGTCCCGCCGGCGTGCTGACCATCGGATACGGCTTCACCAACCGCTCACCCGCCGTCACAAGCCATCTGGGCAGGATCAGGCCCGGCATGCGCATCACGCGCGAAAAGGCCGATCAGGTTCTGCGTGCCGTCATCGCAGAAGAGTTCGCACCAATGACCGCTAAGGCCATGGGCGCGGGTGCCAAACAGTACCATTTCGATATGGGCGTGTCGGCCGCCTACAACTGCGAGCCCCGCGCCTTCCGATGGAAGTGGCTGAAGGAGTACAGGGCCGGACGCATCAAGGCCGCCGCCGCACGCTGGCGCAGGACCGCCACCACAGCCAACGGCCGTCGTCTGCCGGGCCTCGTGCGCCGGCGCGCCGAGGAGGCCGACCTGCTCGAATACGGCAACTATGGCAAGAGCCACATGCCGCGTTTCGAGCCAGCCAGGACCGTGCAGGGCGTGCACGCCGACGTGTCCGAGCACGAGACCCTGCGCGAGTATCAGGGCAAGCTGTAGCGGCTGGGCTACTACAAGGGCAATCTCGACGGCCTGCGCGGGCCGAAGACCACGGCCGCCGTGCGCGCCTTCCAGGAAGCCGATCCGCACCTGGACAATGACGGCATCCTCGGCCGTGCCACCATGCAATCCATCGACCGGAAGCTCGAGGCGGGGACAAGCGTCGCCGCCGGGGGTGCCGGCATGGGATTCGGCTTTGTGGGGCAGTTCATGTCCACCCTGCACTGGATCCCGGCTGAAGTGACCTACGCCCTGTTCGCGGCAGCGGGTCTCGCCGCCCTCTACCTCATCTGGAAATACCGTACGGCCTTCGAGGCGAAGGCCCGACAGATGCTGGGGGTGTGAGTCGTGGGCATAACGATCATGGACATAGTGACCTTGGCAATCTGGGTCATTTGCTTCTGGGCCGGCTTCTTCCTTGGCTCAGACGCAGGGGGGAGGCACTGATGTGGATGACCATTCTGGGGCTCGTTGCAAAGGCCGGAGCCGGGCTGCTTGGCTACGCGCAGAAGCGCTCGGACGCTGCCGTCGAGAAGTACAAGGTCGACGGTGCCGTCGCCACGGCCAGCATCCAGGCGCAAGCCGCCGTCATCCGGACCGGCATGGCCACGGGCTGGTTCTGGATCCCCTGGTCGATCGCGGCCATTCCCTTGAGCGCGTGGTTCGGCTGGGGCATTCTCGACAGCCTCGCCAACGGCGCATTGCCCGATGTCGCCGAACTGCCGCCGCAGCTGAAGGAATACGCCGACGCCGTATGGCGATCGATCTTCCTCGCAGGGGCCGGTGTCGCCGGCGTCCAGACCGTCACAACCACGGCAGGCCGGATCGCCGCCAACTGGATCGCACGGCGGTGAGGACACAGGCGACCTCAAGGTGACAGGTGCGGTCAGTACGCTGAGGAGCTACTGTAAACACTGACCGCTAAGGCCGCCTGCCCGGCCGGTTTCACCGGGGAGGAAATGAGCGGATATCAGAAGAGCCGTTGTCTTGATCTTTGTGTCGCATCTCATATCGCCTATTTCCTTCCGAACCCGAGACGGAGGCTGAGGCAGTCACATACACCTCACGATGCCGTGGACCTCTGTGTTACTGGGAGCAGAACATCGTCCGTTTGAGCGAGGCGAGCCGTCGAAGAAGGCAGGCAAAATGGGAGAGTTCGGACATCCTGTATGGATGTGGTTTTGAGCCGTACCGAAAGCGCCCCGCGAACACTGAATTTTAAGGCGCTCGGGGATTTGTTGGGCGAGCGCCGGTTTCAAATCTAACTTTGGAGATCGATCATTCCTATAGAAATCCCATGGGGCACGTTTCGCAGAATAAGCTGGACAGACGAGTACCACGGATATGTCTTCGGGAAAGGCTTTCCAAAAACCTCAATCTATAAGCGACAGACCCCACCGCGGTCCACATGGTCAAGACTGGAAGACGGATTGTGCATGGGGGCGACTCTCAAATGGTGCCGCACTTATGTCGACCAACCGAAATTTTCCAAACTGGAGCGCATGAAGCGGCTGACTGACAATATGGAAAGCATCGCCGCAGGGCAGTTCTTACATCAAGAGACAGCTGAATATCTTCCTGCGTATTTAGACTTTAACCATCAATACGGTGAATATCTTGACTCGCTGTGTCGGGTTTCTCGGCTGAAATTTAGTTTCGCATTTGACGAAGAATACTTCAACGATGGTCTTTGGATTTTGCGAGCTTAAGGCCAATTCGAGGAAAATTCCGTATATTTACTTCGGCTCGCTCTAAATTGTGGAGGAGAATACGATCATGCTGCAGCGTTAGCTATGGGGGCAGATGATTCGGCGTTTTTTTGACGCTAATATCGGAGAGGTTGAAATAGAAAAAGGTCGTATAGCCCACTTTCTTCGCGAATATTACGATTATTGTTGTTGCACAGACGACCAGCTTAGCGCCCTTGTTGCTTTCAACGTGGAAAAAACCTGCCTCCGAGAGGAGGCCGCCAATCCTCTCCGCCCGCTACCCTCTTTCGTCGAAACCCGGCCTCGCCCTATACCCAGGTGACGATGAAAGCGTGCAATAGGTGAGGCGGCTAAGGGCATGGGTACGCAATCAGGTGGTCGTCGGGCAGGGCGGTTTGCGCTGTTGGGTGTTGATGCCATCATGCAGCGCGCAGCGCAAAGTTTTGTAAGTAATTCGCGCCAGATTCTGTAAAACCATTGCCCTTCCAATTAACCCTCCTCCTACAAAGCGCTGTCTGGTCTCCACCTGCCATGGGTAGCCTCATGTCCGGACGGTGCGGGACGCCGGGCTGCCAATTCGCATCTGACGACGGCGCGGCACGGAATATCCGCCTCACTTCGTCGCTGACATCCACCCACCAACGCGACCTGTCAGAATTCCCCCCTCTCCAGCCACCAATCCGAACGCATGGCGGCCGCCAATGCGGCGTGGGTATCGTGAACCCGGATTGCTTCCCGAGCCATTCCGGGGATGCCTTCCCGCCTTTTCCGATGTTCCATCCACCGTTTCTCGTCGACGTTGATGCGTATCCCGCACTCGGTCCGCCTGCACCGTGGGCACAGCAGTCGATCCTTCACCAGATCATACGGATGGTCGCGTCCCAACTCGTCGATCAGTTTGCGGAAAGACAGATCCCAGACCCGGCCGCAATCAACGTGCTCGCAAGCCCCGTAGATCCGATAGCCGTGATTGAGCAGATCCCCGATCGTGCTGAGGTGAATTCCCCGGTCTCCTAGCATCCAGACAGGTTAGGATGTGCGCACGATGGGAGGCAAGTGCGACGATAAGGCACTATAACTTCCATAATGGCCCGATGCGTCGGTTCAATTGAACCAAGGGGAACTGCTTACGAAGGACCTAACTTATTGAAAAGATTGGCGCACCCGAAAGGATTCGAACCTTTGACCTCTGCCTTCGGAGGATAGAATTCATCGGATTGCTGTCTATTGCCTAAAGTGGATTTTCTTTCCTAATTTACTGTTTTTAATCGTATTTTTTAGTTTATCCTCAAAACTGGATTAGATTGCCTTGGACGAAACAGCGGAAAATTTCCTTTTCTATGGTACCCCCATGGTACCCTCAGACAACCACCAAATGACAATATGGAGGTCGAGATGCCTCGACGTAGCGAAGTGACACTCACAAAGAGGCTTATCGACTCGCTGAAAGGCGATCTTGGACGGGACTATATCGTCTGGGATCGCGAACTTACAGGTTTTGGAGTGCGGATAAAGGAAAGCGGTGCTAAGGCGTTCGTCATCAAATACCGCACGTCGCACGCTCGCCAGCGAAAGGTAACGTTGGGCAGGTATGGGGCGCTTACGGTGGATCAAGCCCGAAAAATGGCACGCTCCCAACTTGGGCGCGTCGCGAATGGTGACGATCCGGTCTTGGAATTACAGCAGTTGCGAGATCACAAAACCATTTCCCAGTTGTGTGATCTTTACTTTGGGGAAGCAGCCGCTGGCAACGTGCTGTATAGGGGTAAGCCGAAGAAGGCATCCACTCTCGCAATAGACCGCGGTCGTATAGAGCGGCACATCAAGCCCCTGTTGGGCAGCATGCGTGTGGATGAGTTGACCCGTGCAGATGCGCAGGATTTCATGCACGCGGTCCGGGACGGAAAGACGGCCGCCTATGTCAAGACTAGCAAGCGCGGCCGGGCAAATGTCCGTGGCGGCGTAGGCACGGCGAAGAAAGCACTTTCCCTTCTGTCCGCCATCTACACCTACGCGATCAAGCAGGATTTGATCGACGACAATCCGTGTCGTTATGTCGAGCGCCCGGCTGACAACAAACGAAACCGGTTTCTGACAGACGATGAGTATCGAAAGTTCGGCCGGGCATTAAGGGCCGCAGAAGCCCTTGGGCTTAGCACTGTATTCGCTCAGGCGATTGAACTCTTGCTCTTGACAGGATTCCGGCACGGCGAGGTATTGAACCTGAAACGATCGGAAGTGGATCTAACCGGTCGATGCATCCGGTTTGAAGACACCAAAGCCGGCGCTCAGATCCGACCATGTGGCAGCGCGGCGGTTTCCTTGCTTGAAAATGTCCTCAACTCACATGATGGCAAATGGGTTTTCTCGTCCGTTAGAGGAGAAAAACCGATCACTGCTGTCCGGAAGCCTCTGGCAAATATCTGCGATCAAGCCGGCCTCAGGGGCGTGACACCACACGTGTTCCGCCACTCCTTCGCTACCGTCGCTCATGAACTCGGCTATAGCGAATTGACGATTGCGGGGCTTTTGGGCCACCGGTTGTCGTCCGTCACGAGCCGATACGCTCATCACGTCGACCATGCATTGGCCAACGCAGCAGACAATGTATGCAACACGATATTGGAACGCGCGGGCTTGTGAGCTCGACTCAAAAGAATTCAGAGAAACAGTATCTTGTGAGATGCCACGTCATGATGATTGCGAGAATGCGTCCATGCGACTGGGTAATTCCAACTCATCATTGAGATTAGCGATGTCTCTTGAATACATTCGCGCGACAGTTTTCTAATATATTTGAGATATATTGTGTGTAGTGCTGACGGTGTTCACTAATTATCCGAAATTTATCGGTTTGAATGCTGGCTGCGCCCTGAATCGGGCATTCATCTCGGAAAGCGCGGCAGAATTCGGGAGGAATTTGTCGAAGCCCTTTATGCTCGATATCGGAGTTGGCACTGCAGGTCGAACCGACCGGTTCGGTTCAGGCGAGGTCCACGCCCGTTGAGGGATCAGGAAGAAAGCAATCTTCGAAATCAAGAAAGCCTATTCGCTGGGCCCACATGGCGACGACCTGATGGTCGTCGACGAGGATCGTGACGTCTGGCTGCAACGCATCGCCACATTAGGCCGGGAGATGTCGGGCAGTCTGTTTAAGCTAGTATGGGGCGATCGGATAATCCCGTTTGAATGTCTCTCAGAGAGCAAGTGGGATGAAAACGGCAATGAGTATTTCGTGCAGCGCTTGCGTTATTTCGGGGGTGCGATGGGTGCCGAATTTCATGCCGGCATCCTGCCTTACGAGTTCAGGGACGAGGCGGAGCGCCGAGAGGCCATGCTGCTCGCCGTCGAAGCCGTGCTGGCCTATGGCGGTCTCTATAACGGGAGTGAATGTCTCGATGGGAAGCACCGTATCGAATTCGAAGGACGCCTCTACACCAAGAGCGATTTCGGACTGCCCTGAATACCTGCACGGTGCAAGAAGTCCGACTTATCCCTCCCCCTTAGGATGAATACACATGCCGTTGTATGATCTGGCCCAGGCCAGGACACAGACCGCCACCCTGAATGCACGTATGGCCACGGCAAAGGCGGACGGTACATTCGCCGCCAAAGAGGCATCTTTCCAACAGCAATTCCGGGACATCTTTTCGAACACCAGCCTAGGCCGTGTGGACGGATTTGACCAAGATGAATCCGGTGACGAGAGCAACAATGGACCGGAAGTTTCTTTTGGTCTTCTCGCATCCTAGGGCGATGCGTTTGAAGCGTTTGAGTTTTCAGACCGCCGGTTCGATGCGAGCGCGTGTTTTGTAAAGCGTCTTGGCGAAGTGTGCCGGTTTTATCTTCTCGTTGGACTTGTACGGTATGACAGGCACGGCACCGCATTGGCGTGCCGCTGCGCGGTTGGCGCGGCTCGCGTAGCCCTTGTCGCCCATCGCCGCACGCGGTTTGATATCTGGACCAAGCTCGAGAAGGATGGGAGAAAGTGGGGTGCGTCACCCTTCTCACCGCCGGTCAGATCAAAGGCGATCGGATATCCGTCAAAGTCTGTTTTCAAATGGATCTTCGTCGAGAACCCGCCCCTGGAGCGGCCGAGCGCCTGGTTCTTCTGCCCCCTTTTGCGCCCGCCGCCAAGACATGGGCGCGAACCACGGTGCTATCGAACATCTGCACCAGATCGGCGGATGAACTGAGATCGGCCAGGCTGTCTAAGAAAGCCTCGAAGACGCCTGCCTTGCTTAAACGATCAAATCGTTTCCACACGCTGTTCCATTTGCCAAAGCGTTCCGGCAGTGCTCGCCATGTGATGTTGTGGACCGAGAAATAGTGCAGGGCTTCCAAAAACAGCCGATCGTCCCGGCCCTTCGCGCCGCGCCGGGGCAGAGATGCCCGGAATACCGTCAATGCGTTCGCCCAGTCATCTTCCGTCATCTTCGTAGACATCGCCGACCCTCCAAATTAGTCGGCAATCCATGAATCACATTGAAACTGCTTTGGGAATCCTCAAACCGTTACCTGAGTCAATCCGTCCACACGGCCTAGTTGCGCCATATCTTTGCCGGCGGCGCATGTGCAGGTTCGAAACTGCGCGCCACAATCAGGGTGTTTGGTGACTGGACGACTGAGATCGTCAGGCGTTCCGACACCATAACCGGGTTTGAGGTTCTTCCGCGAAGATGGATTGTGAGCTCAGGTCATGGAACGCACTTTTGCGTGGCTCGGGCGGTGCCGGAGATTGGCTAAGGACTGGGAGCAAACGATCGAAAGCTCAACCGCCTGGACGTTCATCGCCAGCATTCGGCTCATAACACGGCGCCTCGCAAGGCATTGTTATATCTGAATAACTTTTGAATCAGGCTCTATGATCGGCGCTCCTGCTTTCTGGTTCTGCGGTTTGTGCGTTGGCGGCGGTGGTGACGTTCTGACCATAAGTCGGACGCGGCGCGGGAAGATGTCTAATCTGAACCGTTCTGATTCCAGACCCAGGCTTTAGGTCACCGACTCATTAAATCTGAGGCAGATGCGGATTGAGGCGAGTTTGACGCCTGCGAGATAGTTATCCGGGTCTTTATCATATCGGGTGGCGACGGCACGGAAGTGTTTGAGTTTGTTGAAGAACCGTTCGACCATGTTGCGCATCTTGTAGAGGTGCTTTGAGAAGACCGGCTTCGTACGACGGTGAGGCATGGAGGGGATGTTTGCCCATGCATCCTGATCGGCGATGAGGGTGCGGATCGCATCAGCATCGTAAGCCTCTGAAACGGCGTGCAGTATGCGATCCCAGACGCCCGCCTTTCGCCATCGGACGAACCGATTGTAGCAGGTCATATGCGGACCGTAGCGCTCCGGGATATCCGCCCATGGAGCCCCGGTTCGCAATCGCCAAAGAATGCCGTTGATCACTCGGCGGTCATCGACACGTGCAACACCGCGCACCTTGGTCGGCAATAACGGTTGGATGACAGTCCATTCGAAGTCACTCAGATCAAAGCGGGCCATGACAATCTCCTTTCGGAGTTTGAATCACAATCCAGCTTCAAACGGAATCCTCTTTATGAGAACGTGACCTAAACTGGAATTTTCAAGACCGCATGGCTCGCCGGCTGTCGCTCATTGTACTATGGTGAGCCTTTCAGATCTGCATCGACACTGTTCTGCGGCGGGGCTTTGAGCGCAACCGCTCATATTTCGCGTATTATGTAATTTATTTGAGTGATTTTTCTTATCTTATATACGTGTATTCTAATTTGTTAGAATTAAATTGACCGAATTCTTCAAGTATTACTTTATAATATTTACGATATATTAGTATCTTTTCAGCACTCTGACCAATGAAAAGCTACGAAAGCCAAAAAATAGTGGCTCAATACATTGCAGTCGAGATCCATAATGCGTCAGACCCACCCTGAAAAAACATGCGGCCTCAACCAGCGCTTGAGCTGGCTCAGGCGAAGCATCCCTCGATTTTTGAGCAATCGTGACGGCAGCACACTGCTGATTTTCGCGTCCTGTCTGTTGGCGGTCCTGTTGGTGGCCGGCGCCGCCATCGACTACGGGCGCGCGCTCCTGGTCAAACAGCGGCTCCAATACACTGTCGACGCTGCCGCTCTCGCGGTCGGCGCATCGCCTCATCTGAGCCGAGAGAAACGCAACAAGCTAGCAACCAAATACGTGCGGGCCAACTTCCCTAATGAAACTGTTGGCATAGGCAAGGTGAAAAACTTCGGCATAACTCATAGCGATGGCTTCACTTCACTGACAGTGCGCGCAATTGTAGATACCACCTTCATGAAGCTCGCGGGCATCGACACCGTCACGGTTCGCGCTACAGCAAGGGTCATTCTGGAGACCAAAGGTTTGGAGGTTGTCCTGGTGCTCGATAATTCCGGTTCGATGAATTCGAGCGGCAAGCTTGAAGCACTGAAAACGTCGGCCAGCGATCTTGTCAACATCCTGTTTGGCGACAAGGCGGAATCGAACCATCTCAAGATCGGCCTGGTGCCGTTCTCCACCGCGGTCAATGTCGGCAGATGGCACAAAAGTAGCAGCTGGATCGATGCCCACCGGCGGTCAAGCGTCCATGGCTTGAATTTCCATGGCCAGCAAAAGGTCTTCAACATGTATGAAAAGCTCAGAAACAAGAGCTGGAACGGCTGTGTCGAAGCGCGTCCGATGCCCCATGACATTCAGGACACACCGCCCGACAGTACCGATGGCGATACGCTATGGGTCCCCTATTTTGCTCCCGATGAACCTGACAGTGACATTGGCTATTACAGCAACAACTATCTGGCAGACAAATCGAACTCACAGAATCCGCAGGCGCGCCTGGCCAATATCAGCAAATACGACGGCAAGCGTGTCAATTCCGCCAAAAACCGCGGACCGCACAAGGGTTGCAGCAGCACGAACCCGCTGACGCCGCTGACGAATCAAAAGGAAAGGATACTCGACGCCATTGATGCCATGACCACCGATAGCGCTACCAACATCCCATTCGGCATGGCGTGGGGCTGGCGTGTCATCTCGCCGGGATCGCCGTTCACTCACGGCGCCGCCTACGATAACGAAAGGTTTCGCAAGGTGATTATTCTTCTAACCGACGGCGCTAACAATATCGGGGCAAGCAGTCTCCACACCAAGTCTGTGTACAGCGCCTATGGCTATGTCAAAGACAACCGCCTCGGCACGACCAACGCAAACGAGGCCAACAGAATACTCGACCGCAGGCTGCGCGATGTCTGTGAAAACATCAAGGGCGCAAACACAAACAATCCGATCACGATTTATACCATTTCATTCCAGTTACCAAGCAGCGCAAGAGCGACACATGCTCTGATGCGCAACTGCGCGACGGATCCGGAAAAGTACTTCGAATCCTCATCGAATGGCGCCCTGAGGGAGCACTTCAATGAAATCGCCAGGAACCTGACCAAATTGCGCATCGCCAGATAGGATCCGCTCGTATCTACCTGATGCGGCCGCTGACCCTCTCAGGACACCCGAGAGCCGGCCGCCCACGAGAACTCATGATGGAGCCTTCTTCCATGGCAGAGAATTGGCGAGCGATATTCCTGGGGTTTTCCTGGCCGTCTTTGCTGCAATCGGCCCTCAACAGTCTCAAGCCACTGAAAACGAGGTGTTCATGACCAACTTCGATGCCAGGCAAGGTCTCACGTTGGGGCTTGGCAAGTCGTTTAGTGTGCGCTCGCCAAGACAGGGGGGCCGATGTTCGGGGCGCAGACCCAAAGGTCGTCGATGCGGTCGTGCGCACCGGCAAGACGACGTTTCTCTTCGGCAGAAAGGCTGGCCAAATCAATGTCTGGTTTTCGGTTCGAAATACAGACGCATTGCCAATCTGGAAATTCAGGTGGAGCGCTATTTGCTCGCATCGAGAGAGGTGACCAGAATCAAAGCCGCCAATAAAACTGTCATTCTTGCAGGCCGGGTGGCCAGTATCGGTCAGTCAAAATCGGCGGCTGATATTGCAACACGTTTTGGCGGCGAGGTGGCGAATATTGTCAGGGACACGATCCAAGCTTTGGAGCGAAACTGGATGATTCGTACAGTCCTAAAGCCGCTACCTGAACCAATTCGTCCGCAAGGGCTAAGCCAATTGGAAGTCTTCGTATGAATCCGGCGTGAGGGCCAAGACCATGGAATCGACCCCATTCAGCAAGAGCACATATCAGACAGCGGTTTCGAAGATCCGTGATTTCGTCGAAGATTGTCACGGGCTTGCCGCACTCGAATTTGCATTCATTGCGCCAGTGATGATCGTCATCTACGTGGGCACGGTCGAGATCAGCCAAGTTCTGACGCTGGACCGCAGGGTCACCGCGATCGCCAGTGCGACATCCGATCTGATTGCCCAGGAGGAGGAAATGGATCAGGCGCTGCTTGAGGACATCTTCAGCGCGTCCCGTCACATGATCGTCCCGTACGACCCAGCTTCGGTTTCCATTGTCGTAACCAGCGCCCTTGCGGATCCGAACACCGGCAAAATCAAAGTGGGCTGGAGTCGTGCCTCCAGTGGTGGCGAAAAACGTAAACAGGTCACAGTACCTGACGGGCTTGTGGCGCGCGGAGAGAGCGTCATTCTTACAGACGTGTCCTACTCCTACACCCCCATCATCGGTCACATCATACCGCAGGGGTTCACCATCCGTGATCGGATTTACGTCAAGCCGCGACGGACAAAGGTGGTTATAGCGGATTCACCTTTTGTGAATTCACAGTCCGCTGCTTTGAAGCAATTTCAACAAGTGAAGGCCGAATCCACAAAACTTGAACCCGCTCTAAATGGGTCGGGGAATAAACGTCAAATCCGGTCAGGAGACCTGTGCGCGAAATGGTCAGCTTTCGATTGATTGATGGTCGCGAGGCTTGAGGACGTCTTTGCGGTCCTGCCTGTAATCCGAAGCGTTCCCGGTTTGCGGTCTGGTTGCTGAACCGGTCTTCTTGGCGATCATGCTTCGAAGGCTGTGCGCAGGTTAAATGTGCGCTTCAGATCATAGGCGATGGCCGTGAGCATGATTTGCAGGGTTGCCTTCCGGATACCCCTGTGGACCATGGTGCGTGCTCCGTAACTTCGTTTCCAGGTACCGAAGATTTTCTCGATCCGGCCGCGCACTGCGTGAATGGGATCGTTAATCGCTTTCAGCTTTGCTTTGGCGTCATCGTCGCTGCGAGCCCAGACGCCGGTGACCACAACACGGGCGGTGCCTCCCTTCTCCTCGACCGCGTTGCGGAAGCGGGTTCCGCGATATGCGCTGTCGGCATAAACCTGCCCGGGATCGTCCGGCACCACCTCACAGCCGGCTTTCCCGTCATTCACGTTGGCCGGTGTAACGACAATCTTCTCCACCAGATCGGTGGTTTCGTCCGATGCCACATGGGCCTTGTAGCCATGGACGGCCTTGCGGTTCTTGTGTTTGACCCAGCGGGCATCACCGTCCGCTTTGCTTGCCGAAGCGATGATGGTGGCATCGACCAGCGTGCCCTGTTTCACCGACACATGCCGCTCGCGCAACTGGGCGGTGATGCTGTCGAACAGCCGGTCGGCAAGTCCGCGTCTGACGAGTTCACGGCGAAACCGCACAAAGGCGGTTCGCTCCGGCGTCGGCTCGCTAAGGGAAAAACCGCAAAAGCGGCGGAACGAGGCCCGGTCATCAAGCGCCTCGGCAAGCTTCACATAGCTGAGATCGTACCACCGCGCCAGGACCAGCGCCTTCAGCAAACACAGAGGTGGCCAGCCTTGCTCACCCCTGGCTGCAGACGAGATGTCCGCCATCAGATGGTCAATCCGAGACCAGTCCCAAAGCTCCAGAAGACTGTCAAGATCCGACGGCCTCGCGCGGTCCTCAAACCCGAACATCTCCTGACCAATCTCCCGACGCGCCATCATCCCGCCTCCAATCGATAAAAACAGACGGGAATGGAATCAGATCAAAAGAAACCTGTAAACCGACTTCCGCGCACAGGTCTCGTCAGAGCCAAATTCGCTCAGGCTGAAGCGAATGCGGGTTTCCAAATCAGTTTATGTCTGATTCATATGTGGACACCGCCTTTGGCAAGGGCTGATTGTGTTAATTTGCGCTGATCGGTTGCTTTCATAACCCCAGTTCTAGCAAAAATCTTGCTTGCTTGCTTGCTTGCCTATCCGATTAACGCAGACACCCACTACATGTAGTGTGGCGCAAACAGCCTTGGACATGGACGAGCCATGGATATTCTTGAACGCGGCGATCTGCAATTCCCCATGGGTCGGTGCAAAGCAACTGCAGGCATATCTCAACGATTTCACGTTCCGCTTCAACAGACGATTCTATCCATTCACCGCCTTCCGCTCCCTGCTCGGAATTGCTGGAGCGACCTAGGTCACGTTCTCATAAAGAATCGCAGTTCTGGATAAGAATCTTGTTCATGATGCCTGGCTGACCCGAACCCCTTTCATCCGGATTTTCGTATCACCGAGCATTTAGGCGACCAGGCACGAGAGGATATGAACGAAGGCGTTGATTGGTGAGCGGTGCCGGGTGTGTTCCAGGCGCATTTGCGACTTTAGCCTGTCGAACAAGGTTTCGATGATGAACCGTTTTCGCAACAGTAACTTGTCGACCAGCGGCATGAGGAAATTCTTCATCTTGCGGCGTATGCCAGTGATCAGATGAAGCCCTCTCTGCCACAGCGTTTTGAACAGATCCTTCGAGATGTAGCCCTTGTCGGCAAGCATCTTGCCTTTCAGTTGTGCAGTCATGTCATCGAAAACGGCGCGGTCGTCGGTGTTGCCGGGGGTGATCCTGATAGACATGATTTCGCCCGCGTGGTTCATGACCACGTGTAGCTTGAAGCCGAAGAACCAGCCCACTGTGGTCTTGCCTCGCTTTGCCAGCCCCTTGAAGACGCGGTTGCGGGAAATCCGGGCACTGCAGCACACGGCCAACTTCGTGCTATCGGCGATGTAGAGCCCGGACTCCTTGCCCCTGAGGTTGTGGAGGAGCACGCAAAGGGGCAGGAAAAGCCTGGGCATGATGGAGACGAAGCGCCCGTAGGAGGGAAGTTCGTCAAAACAGTCACGATATTTCTGCTCCACGCCATAGAGCCAGAAATGCTTGAAGTCCCTGAACGACGAGAGATGAAACAGAACCATGATGAACAGCATCTCGCCGAGCGTGAGTTTGCCTGAACGGCGGCGTTTGCGGCCTGTCGGAATGAGTTTGTGACCTTCCCAGTCTTCAAAGGTCTGAGCAAAATCATCAAGACAGCAGAAAAGGGCAATGGTAGACGTTTTCATGAGGGAGGCTCGTGTCGTCGTTTCTGATACGACCTTGAATCATGATCCGCCAGGACCGTGAAGCCTCTCTCGATAACCTCTTATCCAGAATCGGGGTTATTTACATCAGGAACTCAGTGCGCGCGCAGCTTGCTGATTTTCTTCGAATTTTGACACGGCCTTAAGATTTGTGAACCTGCACGAGATTGAGGGCAAATCGCCGTAGGACAGCCATGTTTTTGGCACCTCGCTTCCGCTGTGTGAAGTGGGCAAGGAGGCTCCACTAGCTTTTCGCCCGGCGAACTTTGCCGGCGAGGCTCTTCTTCTTAATGTCCTGCCAGGCGGCACGACCATGCTGATCCCGGTCACGGACGGTCTGGGCTGCGGCCGCAAGATCGCAGGCTGAAACTGTACCGGCAGACCATGGGCAGGATCGAACGGAGGGGCGACAATGAGCGCGCGTCGGGCGGGGAGATGGTTGGGGGACAAAACATCCCCTGCCCGGTATCGGCTAATGTCACACATAGTCCGAACGCCATGCGGTGGCGACACCATCGGCTATTCATCCAGCGTCTTGCGGTCACTGGGAGACGGTGGAACAAGGAGCATCTGAAAGAGCATATTTGCCGGAGGAGCGGACCGGGCGAGGTCAAGGGGTTGGGCCACGCCTCGCCCGGTTCGGAACCGTACCGGCCAGATTCCCATGGCAACCGGCACAGAACGCCTCCCCAGCGAAAAACACGATGCCCGCGGACCGCCTCGATGACAATGCCGCCGCCCTCGGCTTGTGCGGGTTTCATGATGTTTTGTCATGCAGATCGGTGAAAGCAGGCCGGGCATGGCCTGGCCGGATACGAGCCGGGCGGGGGCTGTATTTTGTTCATGGGCCTGAACCAATTGCCCGGTTCTGGCTGGTGCCAGCCCTCCTGCCGAAGGAGTATGTTTGCGTCCGGCACCAGCCACTGTCCCGGTACCCCGGTCGCTTCCCGACAACAACGCTGCCGCTGTGGAAGCGACTGCTTTCGCGCAGTTTCGTCGTCCAGATGGGTGTCAAACGGAGGTATCGCGAGGGAAGGGATGAGCCGGGCGGGGGGCTGGGTGCGAACTCGGGAGTCGGCATTCCCGCCCGGCTCCGCTCCCCGGTCTTTGGGTGCCCCTCACGTCCTTCACGGACAGGAAGGGCGAGCCAGGCAAGAGCGACTTGAGTAAGTTCGAACACCCGGCTCTGGCCGGTATCGAGCCACAACGATAAGAGTTAGGAGGCTCTGATCAGAGACCGACATCGACCGTCACGGGCCCAATCTCGCCCTCCGCCGGATTGCAACACCGCCGCCCTATGGGCGGCTTTTTTCAAAGAGTTTCGTCATGCAGATCAGTAAGTACGCGGCCCTTGAGGACGTGATCAGCCTCAAAGGCGCGGACTTTAGGCAGACTTCGTTCGACTTCAGCAAGGGGGCAGAGATCATCGGCTGCGGTACGCTAATGTTGCAGGCCGTCTTCAATGTGGAGGCGTCTGAGGGCGGCTTTCGCGGCGACAGCCGACCCGGCCATCCTGCCCGACGATGACAGTGAGTCGATCGGCCGGTCGAAGCCTTTAGACCGCGGCAAGGCCCGCCATATTACCCTGCCGGTCATTGCCGCATCGGACGCTTGAGCATGATCGCCAATGGCTATGCGTGTGGTCCGCGCCCGTCGGCCGTAGCGTCGGCGAAGGCGCGAAAACGGGGTGCTGCGCCCGCGCGTCGGGACAGAATTGGCGAACGTGTCCACGGCGCCGGCACCCTGGACGCAAAGAGAAGAAAAGAGCAGAAAAGCAAGGGGGGATGAAATGACGCTCGACAAATTCATGGCAACCAGGGAATTCGAAGACTGTCTGTGGCGACTGGATATCGCCTTGAATGGCGATGTCGCTGTCGGCCGGGCGGAGTTTGGCCGGATCCTGTTCGATCTGGTCGAGGGTGTGGCTGAGGAGATCGTCGATGGCGGGTATGGTGCGTACGCAGGCCTGGGTGCGGCTCGACAGTCAGGGTGAGAACTCCGCGGCAGTGCGGGATGAGAAGGGGCCGCCGGTGACGCCCCGTTGTTGACGGCGCGGCCATCTTGCATGGGGAGAGGGCGGCCTTGCGGGGCCGATGGGCTGCCGATTTGCCCACCGGTCAGACATGCCGCATCGGTGTCCCCGTTTCCCAGCGCGTCTGCTCAAGCCTTGGCGTTTTCGGAGTGGCGTCCTGCGGCTTCGAGTGTTTCCGCAACTCGGACTGATGGCTCTACTGGCCAAATTTCGTTGATGATGCTGATGGCCGTGCCGTGACCGTTGCTCATTTGCCACATCGAACCATCGAATCGCCATCGAACGGCCATGTATGCGCCACACATCATCAATTTGAGCGAGGTGTCCCATCCAGCAAAAGGGCATTAAGGTTCTATTATTTGAAGTTTGCATTTTCGTCTCGTCTTTTCTCCGAGTGATTTGGACTGGATCGTCTCCTAATATGGGAAGGTCCGGTCCGGATAATCGATTGCTCATTTGGCAGATGCAAGCTATCGCAAATGCGAGCCGGGTGGTCAGAAAGAGCAACCCTGAACGCCCGATCTCTGCAAGACGAAGGCGGTTCAGTGACTGAACCCTCTCATCACTTGGCAGATGTTTCCATTGTGGGGTTGATATCGGACTTTATGGCGTGAACGCAATCTGTTCATTGCAACGGCCGGTGCGCTTGACGCAAGAATTAGGGCCAGGGCGCCGGGGTAGGCGGTCGAGGCTACCGGGCCGGAATGTCTCCGTAGGTTTCGTACAAGAGGCTTCGTACAAGCCCTTGGCTTTCTGCCTCAGCTGTCGGGGTTGCGTCCGTGCCGGCATGAATTCATGAAAGACGCCGGTCGCAGTTTCATGATCAAATACGGTCTCGCAAAGGCACCGTGCGCGGAGCGGATGCAGGCATGGGGACGTGCGGTGCGTGTGTACCTCGAAAGAGGGGACGATTTCGAACTGGCCGGAGTGTTTGCAGCCAACGCGCTGTTCCCGGACTACCGGAGTTGTGTCTACCGTTCGGAGCCGGATACGGCCGAGGCCCTGTTACGGCTGGCGGAACGGATGTGAACGCCGCCACACATTGTCGGGAAGACAGGCGGCGGGGCCCGTCGCCGTAATATCGCGACCGGCACAGAGACGTTTCGCGGAAAATTCAAGACAATGAAAAACCCCGTAAACGGCCGGAGACGCTATCGGTCCAACCGGATGGCCTCCAATGGCGCTCGGAGCGGGCTCGAATTGCCGTGGAATATGGATTTAAGCCTGATCTGCGGCCACGCTCGGGGTGTAGCGCCCATGGGTGTGCGAGGGTGATCCGCTGACCGCTCCGTCCGCCGGCGGTGTCGGCCTTCCAGCAGGTCACGGCGCAAACGACAAATAAGCTTTGGCGCATTGGCTTCAGCCTCTTCTACCGTTTGTCCGTCAACACCCGGTGCGCCTTTGTTACGCACTACGTTGACAAGCGCCGAATCCAGATTTACTTCCAACGCAACGTCTTCCAGCAGATGATCACTGTCACCTGCCCAGGCAACGGTTCCCGACAATCTCTTGCCCCTAGCTTTGTGCAGCAGATACGCGCGGCTGTCGGATACGTCCGAGGCCCCGTCGTCTCCGCCCCCTTGCGGGCTGTCGGCGAACGCCAGATTCAATTGATGTTGAACCGTTCTCCTCAATCCATCTCTCCCATTGCTCTGCCGACTTTCGCCAGCTTCTTCGCTCGTATGGAGAGATCCGACCTCTGGACAGGCATCGTCCGGTTGTCGTTACCTGCTTCTGGTCTACCGTCATTGTGCGAATGTCGCACTCCGCGGACCTATCCAGACCTCCCCGGATAAGAACACTAAATGTCCCGCCGCCGCTCCGATTACCGCCTCAGCCTCGGTTGGATTTTGGGCGTCACGTTCGAGCGCACGCTCACCCGGCTGAAACTGCCTCAATGGAGTTTACTTTCGTTTGGTGCTGCGGTTTGCCTTCAGCTTCCTCCCCACACGACCTCGCGGTGCGTGCAGTTGCCTTCGGCTCACGGTTGCTACCAACTCGCCCCGTAAAGCACTTACACCTCCAATCCAATGCCCATTCCGGGCACACCCTCGTAAATCTAGGTGTCGCTTGACACACGGCGTGGGTGGATCACTGTTATGGGCTGATGAACACTGCCTACGACTCTTGGGAGATCGACCTGCACGCCCACCTGTCAGGGCACGTGCCGATCATCGATATCAATCCGCGACGCGATGTCGACCTGAAGGAACGTCTCGCCATGGAAGCACGAGCCCAGCGTACGGCGGGGCATGTTGACCCCGCCCGGGTGCGCTAAAGGCAGCGCACAAGCATCGAGCGGGTAAGCTCCGCGCTGAAGGATTCGCATGGCGGTCGCCATGTGCGCGTCCGGGGACCGACAAAGGTCATATGCCACCTGATGTTCGGCATCCCGGTTCCGACGGTCGACCAACTTCTCCGCCTCGCGACCTGACGAAGCCTTCCATGCGCTGACAGCGCCCCTGCTGAGCTGGGGCCTTTTTCCGCGCGCACAATCCGTCGGTTCGGCCGGATTCGCTCCTGTCACTCACGTCAGAGTTTTGCAAGAGGCTCGAATAGGGTATGTTTCACAAATTCGACGCAACCGGGTCACGATACATCCAAACATTTGCCCGAACCGGTACTTAACATTCGGTTGGATGTCGGGTGGCTAGCCGAGTCCAGGGCGAGTGAGGGAGAAATTTGTCCCTCTGCACTTCTCATTATCCACCGCCAACACTGCAGGACATCCAATAACATCCACGGATCCTTTCGGGGCTCACTCCTCGGGTTCATCGGATGTGACGGGCGGATGCCGGCGGGATATCTGCGCTCCCCAGCGCCAGCCGGTATTCGCCCAATCAGTATACTGAGTTTATATTATAACATCCATCCCAAATCCGACTTAAACGGTATTCCCTGGCTCTGGCTGCGCCGCCAAACAACGTTTCATATGGAGAATATCGTGAACCTTGGATTGTATTGACCGAATTACACAAGAATAAGTTGTTTTTGTGATCAAATCTTTGTGACTTTGCAGGCATTTAGTGTGAAGACTGCGGGGCTTTTGTGCCTCAACCCATTCTCACCATAACATCAGCACATATTCGCCACAGTTATTTCCTAGGCTTGCCACGGATGTCGGTCGGTAGGCTAGGGTAGTTGCGGCCAATCGAGACACTTCCGGTAAAAGTGCTCCTCGTTGAAGACGGGGGCAGGCCGCTTTGTGTACCGGCCGGTATTCGAACCATCGAGCGAGGCTGTTCGAGGTTACTGCACTCGAACAGATTCGATGGGATGACAGAGGCAGATGCCGGCTGTGTGAAGCTCCCGCTAAAGCACTGTCGGCATCTGTTCCTCGAGCGTCGCCGGCGCCCGGACCGTCATCACAACGGCCGGCCGGTGTCTTGCGTGGGAGGAAGTGGATCGGATGATGGAAATTCGTCGAATTCGGTACCGCACGGCTGCTGCAATTGTTGGATACGCCGGTACGCTCAATTGCTTCGATTCCGCTTCATCATTCCGTTGAGAAGTTGAAATGAAGGCAGAGACCCCAAAAGGCTGACGAGCTGCAACGCGCGGCCAAGGGCATCCAAAGGAAACAACCGAATTTGCGGACCGGGAGGAAAGTCATGCAGATGAATGCGTCGTACTGCTGGATCGCGGCACTCATGCTGTTTCTGGCCAACGTCACTTCGAGTTACTCACAAGAGCACCCCAAAACACATGAGGAATGGTCCGGGAGCGTCAATGCCGGCACCGTTCGTATCGTTACCAAGGGCCTGGGGTGCACTTGCACACGTATTGCGTCAGACATGGCCACAGTGCTCAATGAACAAAAGAAACTGCGCGTGCTTCCGGTGATCGGGCACGGTTCACTTCAGGGAATAGCCGACGTCATATATCTTGATGGTATCGACATGAGTATCCTGCAATCCGATGTCCTTGAATATGTCAAGCAGACCGGAAGGCATCCGGGTGTTGAGCGAAAGGTCCGCTTCATCACCAGGCTCTACAACAGCGAACTACACCTGCTTGCCGGCCGTGGTATCGATTCCATAAATGATCTCGACGGCCAGGTTGTCAATTTCGACGTCAAGGGACGCGGCTCGGCCATTACCGCTCAGAACGTATTCGATGCGCTCGGTATCACGATCAGGAAGGTGAATCTTGAGCGGGATGTCGCCATCGAGAGACTGAGGACAGGCGAAATCGCAGCATCCTTTGTCGTCACCGGCAAGCCGGCCTCTTCCATGCGCTCCGTCCAGCCGGGGGATGGCTTGCACTTCGTTTCGGTTCCATTTGTTCCTAAGTTGGCCGACGCCTACACCCCGGGGAAACTGACGCATGAAGACTATCCCGATCTGGTCAAGCCCGGGGAAACCATAAGAACAATTTCAGTTGGTGAGGTACTCGCGGTCTACAACTGGAATCACAAGGCACTTCGCTACAAGAAGCTCCGGGTGTTCGTCGAAAAGCTGTTTTCAAACATCCAGAAATTCCATAACCCGGTCCGGCATCCCAAATGGAAAGACGTCAACCTCGCGGCATCTGTCCCCGGGTGGACCCGGTTCAAACCTGCACAGGATTGGCTGAATGACAACATGAGCGAGTTGATGCCGCACAGCGATGAGTTACGTGAGCAATTCCAACAGTTTCTCTTCGAGCAGCGGATCGCCGTCGTAAATCTCACGCCCGCACAAAAGGAAGAGGTCTTTCGACGTTTCAGTCAGTGGATGCAATAATAGCAGCAAAAGGACGAGTTCGATTTGCGATGCCATGCCGATTTGGCCACGGAACGCCCATACATTCGCCGCAACGGGCTGTTAGGCTCTCCGCGAATGTCGGCCAGCCCGGTAAGCGCGCCCAGCCCATCGCACCCTTGCCCGGCGTGGCGAGATGACATTCGAACCATCGATCGATACTGCGCGGGTTGATCTCTCCTACGCAGGTCCGATGGATGACAGAGGCGGAGACAGACGCCGACGGTCGGTTGTGGCCCCTCGCAGCGGTCGCCGGCGTTTGTTCGTTATCTGATGGCGGTGCCAGCGTTCACACCGTCGCTACAACAGCAGGGCAGACCGCCTTCAACTGAGGCTCAGTTCCCGAATCGTATGCACGAAATTTTCACCGCATTGGAAACAAACGATATTTTCTCCGGCCAGAGTCAGCATTTAAAAGGAATGCAGTAGAGTCAGGGAGAGGCGCGTCCTGCTGTAGGCGTGGGGAGTAGCTGTTTTCCGGCGGCTTTCACTCTGTGCCGGTGCCTCATTCCTCATCACCGGGTCACCGGAGGTGGCCCGGCCACCTCCGGTTCCCACAGAACGTGGCGTGCGGATTTCCCGCACCACGCTCGTCGGCAGTTGGTTCACAGCACCGCTAATGCTTGCAACTCCCGGTATGGGAGACGCAGCTTCAGTCTCACTGCTATTTGCCCCAGTTTCGTTGCCATGGTCGGCTGATCTTCTCTTTGCATAGAAGGCCTTGTCTCCCTTTGTATGAAGCCCATGTTGCCCAAGGGCAATTCAACTCCCGCTGACCGCTTCCCCATGTGACCGGCTCTCCCGGCCTCGGAGTACTATCAGTCAGTCTGACTTCCACCCGGCCGTCGAACCCTTCTCGCCTCGTCGGCTTGGCAGGTCCTTACAGACATACGTCTGAACCGGATGGATCTCCCTTGTTCACGTACAACCCTTTGGTTACATGCTGGCGGTAAGACCCCGGGGAGCACCTCGGCCCACTCGCTTTGGCGCAGGCTTCGGTTCCGCCTTCCCCTGAGCAGGATAGGGTCGGCTACTCCAAGCACGATCGATTTCGGGGCTATGTTGCCGTTCACTGTCGTTCCGGCCTGCAACCTCACTATCTACGCTTCGCAGTGGCCGTTACCGGACACCACGCAAGACTTGGTACGCGGCTGCTCGCTAGGCTTTGCCGCGACCGCCATCTCAGGCGGCTGAGTTGTACGCGCTTGCAAGGCGCAACCCCGCAAATATCCGGACGAGCGCGTTAACGCATCCGGCTTTCCGACGGAATCATGCCTTCGCCCACGGAAGGCCCTTGGTCTTCGGCGCAAGGCGTATCAGGCCGTAGTCCTCCCACAGCTTGAATCGGATAGTGCACGAACTTCCCGCCTCTCACCTTGATTGTCGCGCCGCACGCAGCCGCTTCGTCACGTGTTCGTCGATCGCCGTATAGGCCGGGTTGACTTGCCCGAGGTGGTAGTAGTTCACCCAGCCGGACAGCATCCGGTTCAGGCGTTGCACCATGTCATCAGGTGACATCCATCCATACCTTGCAGCGGTTTGGTCACTGATCTTGCGGCAGATGCCCTGGACGCTTGCCTTGCTTGGGCGGGTGCCAATGTAGGCTCCTGCCCCATTCCGGCGGTAAGTACGTCCAATACGGTATCCCAGAAACTCAAGAGCTTCATCCGGACACCGTAGGCATCTGGTTTTGTCCTCGTTGACCGTGAGCTTCAACCGTTCCATGATCTGCGTGACCGCCGTCAGCATTTCGGCTGCCGGAGCCTTGCCGAGAACACAGAGTCGAGTAGCCGAGGGGAGTTTCACCCCTCGGCCCTCACAGAACCGGACTTGAGACTCTCGCCTCATCCGGCTCCTACCCTCCAGCCTCCGGTCGGATGCCGAGTTGCCACAGGACGAACAGGTTGGGATCCCGTCGCGCGATACGTCCCAGCCAATGCATGGACGCACGCTCCCGGCGTCTGAACCGCTTGTATTTCCGTCGCGCCCAGCGAGCGAGGGCCGCGTTCACATGACGCAGCACCTGGATGCACTTCGAGCGGTAGAACCGCCCGTAGTAATTCATCCAACCCCGCACCGCCGGGTTGATCAAGCGGGCCAGGTCCTCCAGGGTTTGATTGTTCCTGGTGGATGCCATCCGCCACTCGCGGATGGTCCTGCGCACCACCTTCGCCGCTTGAGCACTGATCGCCGGCAGGAAGCTGACGAAGTAGTGCCCCCACCGGTTCTTGGCTCGCCGAGGTTGAAATGTGTAACCGAGAAAGTCGAACTTTACATGTTCGTGATTTCCCTTGCGGTCGTCGTCCTTGCAGTAGACGATTTTCGTCTTCTTCGGATGTAGTTCCAGACCGCACTCGGCCAGCCGTTCCCGGATGGCTTCCAACACCGCCTGCGCCTCCCCTTTGCTCCTGCAATGAACGACCGCATCGTCCGCATAACGTTCGAAGCGGACGTCTGGATGGTTTCGCTCCATCCACGAGTCGAACGCGTAGTGCAGAAAAAGGTTCGACAAAACGGGACTGAGTGGACCCCCTTGTGGGGTTCCCCGCGTCCGTTCTTCCCGGGTACCGTCCGGCTGCTCTACGGCGGCACGTAGCCACCGTCCAACGTAAAGGCGGACCCAGGTCTGGTCGGTGTGGTGTGCAACGGCACGTTCGATCAGGTCATGCGGGATGGAATCAAAAAACGCTTTGATGTCCAGATCTATTGCCCAGTCGAACGCCCAACAGCGTTTCCGTGCCACTCCGACCGCATCAAGTGCCGAGCGACCGGGTCGATAGCCGTAGGAGTCACGGTGGAACTTCGGTTCCAGCACGGGCTCCAGGACCATCTTCACAGCCGTTTGCGCTACGCGGTCAGCGATCGTCGGAATGCCGAGAGGTCGCAGGCCGCCCCCCGCTCTTGGGTATCTCGACGAGCCGCACCGGCGGCGCGTGATACGAACCCGACGACATCCGGTTCCAGACCTTGTACAGGTTTCCCTCAAGGTCCTCCTCGAACGCCGCCAAGGAAACGCCATCAACGCCACCCGCCCCGCGGTTCGCCCGTACCTGTCGGTAGGCGTCCCAGATCAGTTGCTTCGGAATTTTGAATGGCTTTGCCTCAGACAACGGCTCCTCCCATCTCTGGTTGACCGCCGTCTTCGGCTGGAGAGCCGGGTCCCTTCGCTCCACCCGCATTACCAGGCTTCGTCGCTAATACGAACCCGTCCGCCCCTGTGCTCCGCTTCGGTACTCGGCTCCTTGCGGGTCTGCCGCTTGGAGGTCTCCCTTGGCATCGGAGCGCCAGGTTCCCACGTTCCACACAAGAGCCTCTCGCTGGTCTCACGCCGTCTTTATGCCGGTCGCCGCCCGGCCGGTCAGCAGGCACCCTCCGAACTCCGTCCCAGGCCAACGACTGGAGCCTGGTTTCGACGACATCCCTACGCTTTCGACACTTCATCAACGGTTCACTCGCGTTCGTCTTACCAGCAGACACCTGACGGGTAATCCCCGCCTTTTCCGCAACGCTCACCACCCCGGCCATTGAGCCGGAGCAGCTTGCGGTGGTTTGGACCCTGATCCTGCAACCCGAGTCCGAGGGGCCTGCCCTCATCTCTTGTGTAGCAAGGTGCTCAAAGTCAGTACTGCTACGTCATCAGAACCTCCTCTTCGCGCCGTCGTGGCGCACAATCGTCGGCATAGTTCACGATCTCCGAACCAAAGCGCCGAGCGTAGCCCAACGCCTTCCAGCCCACTATGAACCGGCGCATGTAACAGTTGCTGAATAGTGGGGAGATCGGCGACCCTTGCGGGGTGCCTTTCCGTTCCCTGCCGGCGCGGTTCGTGCGGCGTTTGCCGCTCTTGCCGTTGTCCTCCTCAACCGGCATCTCCAGCCATGCCTTGATGAGTCTGAGCATCCGACCGTCGCTCACGCGACGGGCAATGCTCTTCATCAATTCGTCATGCGGGATTTCGCCGAAGTAGTTGGACAGGTCGCCATCGACAACTTCGTTATGGCCGGTGTTGAGGAGTCGATGGATGCGGATTACCGCATCCGTCGCCCTGCGTTCCGGTCGATAGGCATATTGCTCCGGTTGCAGGTCTGCTTCGAATATCGGCTCAAGCACGAGCATGGCCGACGTCTGCGCCACCCGATCCCGTATGCAGGGTATGCCCAGAGGCCGGAACTGGCCGGGCTGTTTCTTCGGGATCAGCACCTGCCGCACCGGTTTCGGTGTGTAGGTCCCGTCCCTCAGAGCCTGCGACAATTCCCCGAGCCATTGTTCCACGCCCTTCCTCTCAATGTCTTCGAATGTCTCCCCATCCACCCCGGCAGAGCCGCCATTGCGGCGGACCCTGGCCCAGGCTTCCGTGAGGAAGTCCGTTCGCCAGACCTTGTCGATGAGGGCGTGAAAGCGGCGGTCGGGTTCTTCCTTCGCTTTCGCATGGAGCATGGTCTGGAGTTTCTGAACCGCGTGTGACCCTGTTAGGTTTTCGCCAGTGGTCATGCCTTGCATCCTTTCCATACTGTTTCCGAAGTCAGGTCCCTTTCCTCGACCGGCATTACCCGGCGTCTTAAGTCCTACGGACCTGTCCGCCACCCTGACGACCCGGCCTGCCCCTCGCGGGGGTCCGGTTGGCGTGTGCTCGCCATCGCCAGGGTTTCCCGTGTTGCCACGTTCTCCATCTTCCATACATGCCAGCGCCAATACCCCGGCTAGAGCGGTTCGGTGCTCTTGTCGCTTTCCTTCCCGATCCGCCAGCGGCCTTCCCCTGTGGGCCAGAGGGTCGGCTCTCGCATTGGACTTTTCGAGGCTTGCTTAGCGTTCACTCGCGTTCCGGCCTGCATGGTCGCTGAAAACCGCCCGAGGCGGTCCTTCTGCCAGAGTGCTTCAAACCATGTTGTTACCTCCTTGATCCGCTCTGGTTGCTACCAACCGAAGCGACAATTGTTGGGCGGGGTTCGCACCCGCCAGGAAAACGCGCCTTTCCACGGCGCACGGCCAACCTTGGCCTACCCTGGCCGAGTGGCCGCTTGTGCACAGCGCGTTTTGCGCGGGCCTGAACGGCCCCAGCATCGCCGTTTCAAGGCCGTTGCAATGCCAGAGCCGCATCGATTTCACGAGCCGTCGAACGGCTTGAAATCGGTTTCGGGTATCTCTGATAGCGTCGGGTGCAAAGTTACCTTGGGGCACCTGTCTCGGTAGATGTCTCACGGTAGATTGACTTCAGACACGATTATGCTGGCCGATGCACTTCGGAGTGGCGCCGGGGCTTCATAATCCGAAGTTCCTGTAACACTCGTGTCCGATTCATCGGCTTCCTCTTTTTTGAAGCTCATAAACCGGACATATCGCTTGTTAGCGACACCCGTGTCGAAAGCCCGTTGCGCTGCTGAAACGCTCGGGTTAGCTTACGAGTAGTTTGAAGACTTGGAAGCTAGTTGGGTGCGATTCAAACCCCACACACCGTATTGGGATCCCAATCCATATCGCCCTCTCGACGAACCACGTTGGGAAGAGCAGATGCATGACTGCGTGCGTGATCGGGCAAGGGAACTACTTCGGCTCCACAGTTCGGGCGAAATCTGCTGGAAGACGTTCATCGATGATCGCAAGTGGGGCATGAAGATGTGCCTCTGGATGCAGCACCACAAGCATGACCCGAGACACAAGAATCTTGGGCGACCGTTCTGGAGCGTTGCGGCGTACCGCGAATGGCGTAGCAACATCTCTAGCTTGCCGGTATCGGAAGTCAAAAATAACCGAGACCAATTCAAAGAGCGAACTCTTAAGAAACTACGTGACGGCAAGTTGCGCGCTTTCCTTCGGCATGAGCACGTGGTGCCCAAGAATGAGATGATTAAGTGGCTTCTCAACGAACCCGAGAACGTAGACTGCATCTTCGACAAAAACCTGTGTTGCGTTATCACGTTGGATGAAGACAGAAGACTGCCCCGCGACACCCATCCAAATCCACGAGACCCTTGGCTACGCTATCGAGATCGAGGCATCGAAGTCCTTTTCAATCCGGATTGGCCGGAAGAGGTCGTGAGTGATTTGTGGCGTCATCGTCTCTTGGATGACAACGAACCCTGATCTGAATGTTGATATCAAGTGTCGATGATTGGGACGGATTGGCCGGAATGCCCAAGCAGGAGTGCCCTCCACGTTTTGCCACGACCCCCGACGTAAATAGGCCTGCCAGAAAACTCTTTTGTCGGCGATTGCAAGCCCGGTTTTCGCCGAACGCACGACTGGGACTTTGGGTATTGGTGCCTAACCGGCGGCAGGTTCCTGTAGCTGGGACTGAATTTCGCATTCCTCGTCGGTGCCGTCGCATGGGCCGCCGTTCCCGTGCCGGGCAGATTCTGGAATGCTCTGGTGCTGGGAGGTGTCACGCGGCGTGTCGTCGTCGTGTCTTCCGGCGCAGCAGAAGGCCGACGCGGTGGATGTTCATGGCGACCACGGAGATGGCGACGGCGCGGTGTGGCAAATCGGCATTAGCCTGCATCGCGGGCGGTCGAATCGACGGAATATCTGCCAGCCCGGCATCGCGATGGTCTGGTCGCGGTATCTCTGCCGGAGAGACGATCCGGCTATTCGGGGCGATATGACGGCGGGCGGCCCCGTCTCCCCACCAGACGGTTGGTGTGAGCGCAGTGCTAAGACATTGATTTCGCGTTAACTTTTTGTTAACCAGTCTGGCAATCTCTCAACTTTGAGACTTGATGGTGGAACAGACAGTCTCGCAGGAGGTGCTCTCTCTGGCAAAATCGGCCCGGGATTCCGACCTACCCCAGACCCATGGCGACCTACCCCGACCGGGTGGCCGGATTCCGTATTCGGCCAGAGCGCGCCAAGCGGGAAACTGATCGCATCAAAGGGCGCTGTCCGGCCACACCCACCCTCTGCGTCCAATTGGCTTCACAATTGCGCCAGCGCCTCCCTGGCCCGCAGCACGGGCTGAAGGACATAGTCGATGACCCTGGTCTGCCGCGCCTGCAGTTCGGCATTGACGAGCAGTCCGTTGCGCAGTTCAAGGCCGGCGGCCCGCCATCTTTTCTCGGAAGCCGGGTCGACCTCGACGTCAACGAGAAACGCGTGCGGCAGCCTCGGGTCCACCGGGTCCGCGACGGTGTCCGCCCCGACCTGCACGACCCTTCCGCTCAGCGTGCCGTGCACACTGAAGTCATAGGCGGTCACCTTGATGGTCGCCTGCATGCCGGGGGTGACATGGCCGATATCCTTCGGCTGCACCCGCGCCTCGATCAGCAGGCGGTCTTCGGCGGGAACAATTTCGAAGATGGGCTCGCCGGGTCCGACAACGGCCCCCGGTGTCGAAAAGAACAGCTGATGCACGACGCCGGCTGCTGGCGCGCGCACAACCGTGCGCTCCAACTGGTGTCTTTTGGAGCGCAGTGTCGATGACAGCACATCGATTTCCGCAACGACCTCGGAGAGTGCCGAGGCGACCTCGCGATCCTGGTCCGAGACGAACCGGTCGCGCTGCGTCATCAATTCAGAGAGCGCCAGACGGGCATTGAGCAACTGAAGCTCCGAGACCACCCGGGTCTTGACGCGCGGCTCCAGCAGTGCGACCTCATCGCGTCTCAATGCGATGCTCTGGTTCAGCCGGTCCAGGGTTGTCTGTCGCGCCCTGGCGCGGGTCTCGAACACAAGCGCCTCGCTGGAGGCCAGACCCGGGCGCTTGAGCGCGAGGCTTTCAGGCAGGACAAGCTGCGCCTTTCCCTGTGCCTCCGCCTCCAGCCGGACCCGGCGCAAGGCCAACGCGGATATCTTCTGTTCAAGCTCGGCCACATTGGCCTCAAAGCGCGTTGGATCAAGCCGCATCAGTTCCTCGCCCTGATCGACCCGGTCGCCTTTCTCGACGGCGATTGCCACGACAATGCCACCTTCCAGGTTCTGCACGATCTGCGTGCGGGTTGCCGTCACGATGCGGCCCTGCGCACGCACAACGCGCGCAAGTTCGGCCACACTCATCCACACAACCACCGCCACCACCGTAATGACGCACAGCCAGATGATCGCGCTCTCGCGTCGTGCGCCCTTGCGGTCACGTTCTTCAAGATCAGCCTTCATTTGCGAGCTTTCCCTCCGCGTCCCGCGCAGCAGGAACCAGCGCGACCTGCGGCGATGCGGACCGGACGGACCCTTCAGCGCCCGTTCGGCCGGCTCTTTCGCCTGGCGCATTCCCGGCGGTTGTCCGGCTTGCCTTCATGCGCTCCAGAACCGCCTCGCGCGGGCCGTCGGCGACCACGCGGCCGCGGCCCAGAATGATGATCCTGTCGGCCAGCGACACGATCGGCATGCGATGCGTGGCGACGATCAGCGTGCGGTGCGCCGCCCACTCACGAAGCCGGCCGATCATCTCCGTTTCCAGCGCATTGTCGAGGCTGGCGGTCGGCTCGTCGAGCAGCACGGTGCCGGCATCGATCAGCAGCAGACGCGCCAGGCCGACGGACTGGCGCTGTCCCACCGACAAGCCCGCACCGCCGTCCGACAACTGCATGTTCAGCCCGTCTGGATGCGCCTTCACGAGTGCCCCGATGCCCGCCGTCTCGATGGCACCAAGCAGATCCTCATCGCTCAGATCCTGACGCCCCAGCCGCAGATTGTCCCGCAGCGTGCCGCGAAACAGCACCGTGTCCTGCGCAAGACAGGAAACCGCGCGCCGGTAATCTGCGGTATCGATCTGGCTGATA
The DNA here is from genome assembly GCA_965198845.1 of Hyphomicrobiales bacterium. Lineage (GTDB taxonomy): Bacteria > Pseudomonadota > Alphaproteobacteria > Rhizobiales > JAJFHC01 > CBDAQD01. Next base: position 108,266 of record CBDAQD010000002.1, on the reverse strand, counting down.
TCGGCACCATCCAGCGACAGCCGTCCGGTCTCGGGCGCATAAAGACCGCTGATCAGCCGCAACAGCGTCGATTTGCCCGAGCCGTTTGCGCCCAGCAGCGCAATCCGCTCGCCCGGTGCGATACGCAATGCGTCGATATCGATCACCGGCTCAGCCTCCGGCGCATAACGGTACGTCACACGCTCAAGCGCGATCTCACCGGGCTGTGCGCCGCGTTTGAGCATCTGGCGGTCCGGTGCCATGTCCGAAGGGGCTTCGGCGATGGCGTCCAGCCCATTGAGGGCCGTGCTCATCTGGTGCCAGCGCATCAGCACCGAACTCAGCCGTGCCAGCGGCGATGTCGCGCGCATGGTCATCAGCGTCGTTGCAATCACCGCGCCAACCGTCATGTTGCCGGCAAAGACCTGATAGACGCTGGCCGTCACGGTCAGGGCGTAGACGGCCTGCTGGATGCTGGCGGCCCATTGCGTCAGTTTGACCGAAAGGGCCCGCTGGCGCAGCGACGCGGCCGAAATCAGCCGGCTGATCTCGGCCCATTGCCCGGAGAAAAAACGCTCCGCACGCGCCGTCTTGACCGTCTCAAGCCCGTAGCAGACCTCGTTGAACAGCCGTCCCGCCGAGGTTTGCGCGCCCAGCGAGGACTCCATGATGCGCAGCATGCGTTGCCTGAACAAAAACGGCGGTATGACCATCAGCACGATACCGGCAATGGGCACAAACACAACGGGACCGGCAATCCAGTAGATCAGCCCCAGGAATATCACCGCAAAGGGAATATCCGCCAGCGCGCCCGTCGCGGCCTCGGTGATGAACTCCCGCAAGGCTCCGAATTCCCGCATGAGTTGGGCGAGCCTGCTCGCCTTCGGCGTCGACGCACTGATCTTCAACGCCGTGAGCCGCCGCAAAAGATCGGCGGAGGCGTCCATGTCGAGTGTGCGGCCGGCCCGGTCCATCACGCCGGCCCTTGCAATGCGCAAAAGCGCCTCCATGACCACCGCCAGGCCAACGCCGCACAGAAGTACCCAGAGCGTTTCCTCCGAACGGTTCGGAATGACGCGGTCATAGACCTGCAGCGAAAACAGCGAGATCACCGCCGCCAGGAGATTGGCAATCAGCGAGGCGGCAAGGATGCCGCCGATCGGGGTCGAACCGGAAAGCACCCGCGACCACAGCCAGTGCCCGGGCGCGGTCCTTGCCTCCTGTTCCTGCGCAACCCGCTCAAGCGACTTGCGCAGCACCAGGGCACGCTTTGCGCCCGCCCGCCGCAATATGTCGTGCGGCACATTCCGGCCCTCGCCGGGACGCACCGGATCGGCAAGCAGGACCGCATCCTGCCTCGCCGCGGCAACCACCACCCAGGTGCCGCCGACAAGCTCCATCGAGAACGGAACGGTGCTGTCAAAGTCCTTGCCGGGGCGGATGTCCGTCCGGACCGTCGACAGGCTGAGACCGCTTGCCCGAAGCATCCACGCCAGTTCGTCGGCATTGTCGCCGGCTTCCGCCAGACCGCGCGGATCCAGGTCCACCCCGATCAGCGACGCCTGAACGCCCAGTGCTTCGCCCAACGTCATCGAGACCGTTTGCTGCCACTGTCCGTTCCGGTCCTGCCCTGTGGTCATCACCGCTCATCAGCCTCCGCGCCGCACAAGTGTTCCGGTCTGCACCGCCTCGCGCAGGCGAAGGCGCAACAGGGCGGCCCGCGCCGACACGTGATCGCGGCGCGCCTGCAACAGGATGCGGTGGACCGTGATGCCGTCGGTCAGCGGACGCCCGCCGATATCCTGCTGTTCCAGGAACAGCGCCACCGAGCGGCGTGCTTCGGTTTCCAGTTTTGCAAGCGAGGCCGCACGGCTTTCAAGGCGCATCCGCTCAAGCGCGATCCGGCGGGTTTCGACGCGAAAGTCCCGCGTGGCCCGCTCCACATTGGCCAGCGCCGACGACAGGGCGGCATTGGCCCCCGCCAGGGCGGGACCGGCCGACAGTCCTGCAAAATCGGACGTCCCGAGCGACAGCGTTGCCATAGACCTTACGTCGCGGCCGTCGGACAGGACGGACCCCTTGAGTTGAAGGCTCGGGAATCGCCGCGCCCCCGTCAGGGCCAGCCGGTGTTCGGCACGTGCATGTTCAAGCCGTGCCCGAATCAGTTCGGGCGAACCGCCGCTGCCGGATACGGGGTCCAGGTCCGGGGCCGGCGCGGAAGACGGCATGAGGGCACCTTCCATTGCCGCAAGCGACGGCACCGAGTCTTGCGTGTAGGACTGTTTCGTGGCCACCGCAATCTGGCCCAGCGCAAGGCGAAGGGCTGCCGTGTCCGCCTTGATCTCGTTGCGCAATTCGGCAAGCCGGACATCGAACAGAAGCCGCTCCGAGCGGTCCGCAATGCCGGCCCCGACGCGCGAGTGTGCAAACTGGCGCAACTGCGTCACATCGAGCAGCGACACCGCCGACGCATCGCGCAGCGCCCGGGCCTCGCCCGCAGCGACAAGAAACCCGAGCGCTTCATGCACGCGCTCGGTGCGCTCCTGCCACAGATCGAGCCACGCAAGGTCGATCGCCCGGTCAGCCTCGCCCTCCAGCGCGTTGGCGCGGCCGAAGTCGTAAAGCGTCAGTGTCGCACCGACACCGGCTCCCACATTGCCGTCCTGGTCAAGTTCAGCAATCGGGTCCAGTTGCGGCCAGCGTTTGCGCCCGATCGCGGAACGCTCGTGCCGCCGCTGCACGACAAGACCGCGACCCGGCGACATGCGCTCGCTTTCTTCCAGCGCGGCAAGCGCAAGCGCCTCGACCGCCGTGCCGGCGCGAATCGCCGGCAAGCGCACCCTGGGCGCTTTTCCGGCATCGGGGCCACCATCGGGAGACGCATCGGCATCAGGACCGGACTGTGTTGCAGAAGGGGTAATGAGAGACGCGGCACCATCCGCTGTAATGGGCACATCGCTCCGGCCGGACGGTCCGGACCGGTCCGTCGCTTCGAATGCCGTATCCGCAGGTGCCGAGGCCGCGAGATCCGGACCCTTGCCGCCCGGCGCGCAACCGGCCAGTGCGAGACCCAGTGCCAGTCCTGAGATCATTGCGAGACCCGAGGCAGCACTTGTGCCGGGACTTGCAGCAGGGCGCGAGCCGGGACTGGCATCAACGCCCATGTCCGTGAACATGTCCGCAAACCTGGCAGGAACGGGATGCGCCGTGAAATGGTGCCGAATGAAATTCAATGTTTCTTTCCTGACTTCCGAACCCAGCGCACCTCTGAAAATACGCGACCTGCCCCCTTATCGCGCCGTTCCGAACGCGAGTTCAACTGACAAAACCTCGATTGTTTTCAGAAAATGCCAACACCGCTTCGCCACCCGCAACATTAGAGCCGGTTCACCTTTTATGGATTCAGCCTTCACTTGTTCAAATTGCTTCAAAGCAGCGGACTGTAAGTTCACAAAAAGTGAATTTGCTACAAGCGCGACCCCGGTGGCAACGCCGATGATGAAGCCCGTCCCGCAACCGGGTTCTCTTCATTGGCTTCATCATCGGCTTTTCAACTGTGATCACACAATACTTGCGTCAGGATCGAAGCTGACGCTGGTGGCGGTCAGGGTCTCGGCGACATCGTTCACCTCATAACTCCCCTCAAGGGTGATCGTGCCCCCGTTCTCGCCGGGCCGGTCGATGACGATGCTGCCATCGTTGCCAACAAAAACCGCATTGAGCAGGTTCTGCAGATCGTTGCCATCCTCACCGTTCCATTCGCCCTCATCAAAGACCAGAACATCGGAGACCGCATCAAAATCGGTGATGGTGTCATCGCCTTCCTCATCGCCCGTGAACAGGAAGCGGTCATTGCCGTCCCCGCCCGAGAGCCTGTCATCCCCGCCGCGGCCGAAAAGGGTGTCATCCCCCCTGCCGCCATCAAGGATGTCGTTGTCACCGGAGCCGAGCAGTGCTTCCCTGCCCGAGAAGCCCGTGGACACGCCGCCCGTGAGATCCGCCGGGGTCGAAGTGGTGCTGTCCCTGCCCTGCGCATCCCGCGTGGTCACCGTGTCAGCGGTCAGGTCATCCAGAGACGCGTTCAAGAGCGTCAGGGTCTCTGTTTCCGAGATTGCTATCTCCAGATTGCCATCCTCTGTCTCGGTGGCCGCAGCCCGCACCGCATTCAGGTCGGCAAACAGGCCGCCATCAAACTCCAGCCGGTCATTGCCCGCGCCAAAGTCCGTCACCCGGTCCGAGCCGGGACCGATTGGTGTAAACACGGTTTCGTCGGCACCTCCTACGGAAAATGCGATCACACTTTCTTCAAGGTACTCCACAGCGTTGAAGCGGAACACATCATCCCCATCGCCGCCGGTCAGCGTGTCATTGCCCGTCCCGCCGGTGATATGGTCATTTCCGTTGCCACCATTGATGATGTCATTGCCACGGTTACCGTCAAGACGGTTGGCCTCGCGGTCCCCGGTGAGTGTGTCATCATCTTCACCGCCCACAAGGTTCTCGATATTGATCAGGGTATCAGTGGAGGTGAGTGGCTCCTCCCTGTCAGGATCGTCTACCGTGTTAAAACCGGTTACCGTGGCCTGACCTGTTACAAGGCTGGCTTCCACACCCGCAAATATCCCTTCGTCAGACCCAAGTCCGAAATAGGTAACCGTGTCATTGCCCGCGCCGCCATCAAGCGTATCATTATCGCTGACATCCTCCAAAGCTGCGCGAGAGCCGCCAGCAAATAGCACATCATTGCCAGGACCGCCCGAGAGACTGTCATTGCCTTCGTCGTTTAAAAGCACATCATCGCCGTCACCGCCCTCAAGCGTGTCATTGCCGGGACCGTCGTCAAGCTCGTCATTGCCCGCACCGCCCCGAAGCGTGTCATCGCCGAAAAGGCCTACAAGTTTGTTATTCGCAGCGTTGCCGATGATCGTGTCATCGCCTCCACCGGTCACGACATTCTCAATGCTGACAAAGGTATCGCCTTGCGCCGTTCCTCCTTCGCCTCGGCCGGTCTCAAGGTTGACAGTCAGATCCGTCGCGTCGCCCGGAACAAAATACTCGACGCTGTCATTGCCGGTGCCGCCCTCAAACCTGTCAGCGCCAGCACCATTGATCCCACCAGCAAACGTATCATCGCCGGGGCTGCCTGTGAGGACGTCATCGTCTGCTGTGCCAAGGAGTATTGAAGAGTTCGCGGCCGCGAACTCTTCAATTTCCGTGCGCGCATTATCTGTCGGAAGCGATGCGACCAGGGCCACGGTTTCATCCGTTCCATTGCTGGCGGTATAGCTGACCTGAACCCGCACGGTCCGGCCCGTATCCGCATCACCCAGCGTATAGGTCTGGCCGGTCGCGTCCGCGATATCCTCAAAGCCGCTGTCCGTGCTGCGCTGCCACTGGTACTCCACTGCACCCAGCCCGTCCGCGCTGGCGGTCACCGTAACCGGCTCACCCTCACCGGGTATAACATCATCCCCGGTGATGCGCAGCACGCCGGTGGGGCGGGCCATGCTTGTGGTATCGTTCCCCTCCGCATCCAGCGTGGTCACCGTGTCCACGGTCAGGTCAGCCAGTGACGCCCCGTCAACCGTCAGGGTCTCTGTTTCCGAGATTGCTATCTCCAGATTGCCATCTGTCTCGGTGGCCGCAGCCCGGACCGCATTCAGGTCGGCAAACAGGCCGTCGTTGAATTGAAGCCGGTCACCATCGCCGGCATCAAAGTCCGTCACCCGGTCCGAGCCGACAGTGGGGAAAAAGCTGAAGGTGTCACTGCCCGGACCACCGGTTAGCTCATCATCCCCGGCACCGCCATTGAGGACGTCATTGCCTCCGTGGCCAATAAGGACGTCATCGCCGGTTCTGCCAAAGAGGTCGTCTCCAAGGGCGGAGCCAGAGATGATAAGATTGGCCGGGCGGTCGACTGGTTCACCACCGATCGTGTTGCCCTCCTCGCTGGCGCCGGCCTCCGGAGCAGCCGTCTCCTCGCTACCGGCTTGCGGGGCGGTCGGCGCGCTGTTGTCGTCATCGTCGTCATCGTCGTCGTCGCTCAAAAAGACAACCGCTGCGATGCCACCGACAACGGCAAGACCGCCAACCAGCAAAACGGTGTCGATGGCACCATCTGCGGCGCCATCAGCGCCCTGCGTAGACAAGCGCGCAATATGATCGCCACCGGAGAGCGCATCCCCATCGGCTCCGTGGACTGCCTCGAACGCAGCCAGTTCCGCAGGCGTCGTGCTGAACATCTCGGCAATATCCGACAGCGTCCGCGGCTCCACACCGGTCATCGCGCCATCCGTGTCGAGGCTGACCTCGAAAACCGCGCCGTTCTCCGGGTCACGGAACACCAGATCACGGGCCTCCGCATTGGCCGTGTCGTAGAAATCGGAAATGACGATCCGTCCACCCGTCTTCAAGATGACGACAAGATCGTTGCCGTCACGCACGGTGCTTGCAACCTGCTCAGCCGAAACCGGCACCAACACACCGGTTGCACCCTCCGGAATCGCAATCACGGAAGATGCGGCATCGGTCGCGAAAGAAGATTGAATGATCGACATGTCAGATTTCTCCATTTTGAGAGGTTTGTGAATTCAGGGTTGATGATGGCGCCCAAAGAAGCCGTACAGCTTCTCGGCGCACACCCAACAAGGTGTGAGCACGAGAGGCATTGGCGTCTCGTTCAGCAGATGTGCCGACGAGGGGAATATGATGACGTTCAGGAACGACCATGAGTGCGCCAAGGCCAGAGCGACCTGCAGCCTCTCCCGCCAGGGCAGGAATGAAGAGGACGGCCCGGTCACGGGTGTGCTGGTCTTGCAGGCAGAACGTGCCGCAACTGCTGAGGGAGCCGGCGAGGATATGACGCAGCCTGCCGCGATCACGCATGCAGCCAAATCCCTGGACTACATGAGTTTGCCCGACATGCCGCAAGCACAGGCCATAAGTTGCGCAGCCAAGCACTGCGCGCACGAATGGGAGGGAATGATCACAATGTCGCGAAAACCTAGACCTGGCGAGTTCCATACACCCCGATTCCCGAACCTGTTACGTGCCCCTGAGATCTCCAGGAAAATCAAAGATTTGCTTCGCCAACTTTATTGTCTTTGCAATCCCAAACATCACCGGCGTCGGACGATTAACTCAAATGACAGTACAATCGCCCGGCGCGGCACACCTCACTCAAGTCGATGATGCGTAGCGCGGTGAAGGCCTAATTCTTGGCGGTTTGAGGCCCGGATGTGGCAGAAAGGTGACAGCGATCCCGGCCGGACGCGGCCGAATCAGCGTCGGGGCAGAGCCACCGAACCGGCGGCGCTTTCACGCGGCGCTTTTGGAAATGACTTCTCCGTCCGGACGGGTTGTGGGAGCCCTCAAGGCGGGACGCGACAAGCGCTGCCCCCATGCGCTCGTCTGATCGTGAAAATCTCGGCAGAGAGACGATCCGGGGATTCGGGGCCAAATGAAGGCGGAGATATGGGTCTCGCCACCAGTCGGCGACCACGCCCTTGCCACGCCCTTGCCACGCGTTGCCAAGGATTGCCGCGTATCCCCGTGGTGTTTTTTGTCCATGTCTCCAATAGCATTGTCGACGCCATGAGACTGTGCGAAAGGCTTGGGACTGTGTCTCTTGGGACTGAGTCCCTCACGGGTGAGCCCAAAGCCGGGACTGCGGACAGTGCCGCGAGCGGCACCGCAAACGATTGCACGGGCGATACCGGCGGTGACCGCCAGCAGCATATCCGGCGCATCGAGCTTGCACACACGCTCAGGCGCCGGGGCGTGGAGACGAAACTGGTTCTGACCGCGCCTTCACAAAACGCGCCCGCGCCCGACCGCAGCCTCATCGCAACCGTCGCCAAGGCCCATCACTGGTTCCGGGAACTGGCTTCCGGCAACGTCCGGTCCATCGACGAACTTGCAACCCTGCACGGCGAAGACCGCAACGAGGTCAGTCGCCTTCTGCCGCTTGCCCACCTCGCCCCCGACATCGTCGAGGCGATCCTCGATGGCACGCAGCCCGTCGGCCTCACGCTGGAGCGCCTGCGCCGCCTGCTTCCACTGCCCGCATCCTGGAAAGAACAGAGAGAACGGCTCGGGTTTGCCGGCCGGCAATCATGAAAACGCTCATCCGCATCACACCGAGAACATACGATCTCGCCCATTGCCGTTAATGGTTCATTAAGTCCTTGCATATAATATCTTCCCTCTGCGGCACAGGAAGGACCAAGCTCAAGGAGCCGCCGGCGGGATCCGGCGCGCAGGCCATGAACAAGACCGCTGAAAGTAAGCTTTCCTGCCTCGTGATTGACAATAATGCGGACGAAGCCGATCGAATAGCACAGCACATCGCCGGCATAAGGAGCAGCACGATCAGCTCAAAGCTCGCGACCGACTTTGAAAAAGGTCTTGCCGAGTTCAAGTCCGGCAGGTACACGGTTTGCTTTCTCGGCGATTGCACCAACCCGCAGAACGGCTTGGCGCCGCTCAACGCACTTCGCGAAACCGGCGTTCAGACGCCAATCGTATTGCTCGGACCCACCGATCGCCACTTTCTGGACGACAGCGGCATTCCGCTGGGTATCTTCGATATCGTCGGCTGGAATATCATAACGCCTGCCCTGCTCGCCCGGATTATCCGGCACGCCCGCAAGTCCGCAGACACATCGGATGACCGGATCAATCGCCGGCTTGGAGACACCGAGACCCTGCGCACCCAAGCCACCATCATGAAGAAGGCGTTCGATCACCAGACCCGCGGCATTGCAATCTTCGACCGTCACGGCGTGCTGTCGACCTGCAACACGCAATATCTCGCGATCTACGGATTTTCATCAGACATCGTCAAACCCGGCATCGCGATCAAGGACATCCTGAATTACAGCGTCTCACTCGGCAACTACACCGAGGAACAGGCACGCCGTGCCATGGCCGTGCGCGTCGCTCAGATAGAGACCTCGAAAACATCCAGCTATGTGCAACACCTGCGCGACGGCCGCAGCATCGCGGTCATCCACCAGCCGATAGCAGAAGGCGGCTCAATGACGGTCTGCGAGGCGGTCACGCGATCCGCCGAGGACGCAAGAGGCTGCGCCTCTCTCACCTGAAGCAGTCGAATGAATGTATCGCATCGCCTGATGAGGCACCTTGTTATCGGGAGGCGTCCATAAAAGAACCATGATTAAGACTGTACAGGTCGATTCCCGAAGTGTGCCGCGACGACGAGTCGTGAAGGCTGGCGTTATTGCTTTCCCGGCAGGACACATCACCCTTCCCTGCATCGTGCGCGACATTTCGGGGGGGCGGGGCGCGACTGCGTGTTCACAAGGCGATGGATGTACCGGATACATTCGGGTTGTTCATCGAACTCGACGGCCTCGAGGCCGAATGCGCCGTGGCCTAGCGGACGGAAACCGAACTCGGCGTCAAATTTACGGCCGAGCCGAAAAGGGTTGCGCCCAGGCGAATCCAGGTCGTATCCAGCTCCGGAAAACCCGGGCGACCATCACTCCGGCGCAAGGCGGAGATCCGGTCACCTTGCACGGTCAAGGCAACCCCTGGACCATCCACGATGTGAACGGAAACACGCTGGTGCGCATGTCCCACAAATTCTCCCCGCCAGAAGGTCTCGATTTCCTGCGCGGCGAAGTCGGTGCCATCATCCACTGGCGCAAAACCGACAACAGGGAAGAGTACAGCCCTCGGCATCTTCAATCGCCGGTGTTTACGCACCAGGCGCACCAACGCGTAACAAATTCATTCCGTGTTTCCTTATGTGCTCCAGCCACCATCAATCATGTTCGTGGTGCCGGTCGTAAAACCCGATTCATCGGAGGCGAGATAGATTGCTAAGTTTGCCAACTCGTTCGGCGTTCCCAATCTCCGCATTGGCTGACGCGCCTTGAAGTCCGCCATGGCTTTTTTCGAAGTCACCGGCGGCGGCGAGCCTGTCATGCAACGATGGTGAGTCGACGGTCCCGGCACAAATGGCGTTGCAGCGGACGCCGAGACCGACGAAACGACCGAACTGACATTGATGATGCTGCCCGACTTGCGAGTCAGCATCGCCGGCAGGAATGCGCGGCAGGTCTCGTACATCGACGTGACATTGATGGCCATTGAGCGATCCCAATCTTCCTTTGAGCACTCCAGGATCGAACCGCTCGCCACCCACCCGGCGACGTTCATGAGAATGTCGGCCGTGGAGAAGATGGAGGCGCAATCCTGGATCGAAGTTCGGTTCATCACGTCGAGTTCGATGGTCTCGATCCCGTCGCAATCGCCCTTCAATCGATCAAGACCGCCCTCGTCGATGTCAGCCGCAATGACACGCGCGCCTTCGTTGGCAAAGGCGATTGCCGACGCCCGACCAATACCGGCCGCGGCGGCAGTAACAAATGCCGTCTTTCCCTCTAATCTCGCCATAGAATGACGACCTACAGGATTCCGTGGCGCGTAAATATGTCGCGCAACGTCTTGCCTTCGGCTAACTCCTCACGGACAGTCGTTTCCTTGCGGACCTTGGTCAGCGCGGCTCCGACCACGTCAAGGATCTTGTCGCTGGGAATGAAGACAACGCCGTCCTCGTCGGCGTAAATCATGTCGCCGCTGTTAATCCGCACGCCACCGATCTCGCCGGGAACGTCATAAAGCATCAGTTTCCCGCGATACCTTGTGTCGACCGGGTTGGTGGCGCCGCTGACGACAGAGAACCCCATTTTGCGGATCATCGAAACGTCGCGGATAGAACCGTCCGTCAGACAACCTGCCGCGTTCAGGACCTTAGCGCGAGTCGATAAGAGTTCGCCCTATGGTGCCACGTGAGTGACGCCGTGACAAACGAGGACTGCAATATCGTTTGGCTTGAGATCGTCAACCAAATCGATTTCCTCGCCGTAAATATCGAGCTCGGCGTCGTCGTGGTAGACGGGCATGTAGAGACCGACTCGGGCCAGGCCGCACATCGGCGCGGTCGGATCGACGAGCCGCAGGTCGCCCCGCGGGGTTTGATTGTGAAGACTATGAAGGTCGAGCGTGTCGCAGATGACGCCCGAGTAGAGCTCCGCACGGCAAAGCGCGATTGCTTCTTCGACTGTCTTGGGAAGCTCGCTCACAAATGTTTCTCCTGGATTTGTGACCAAATTGTCGTTTCAGGACTCTTTGAGCTTATAGGCAACAACTTCAATCTCGATCTTCCCGTCGACAACCAGCGGCGACACGACGGTCGAACGGGCGGGCGGTGCACTGCCAAAGTACTTCGAATAGACTTTGTTGAAGCCACCGAAATCACGCGCATCGTCGAGCCAGATCGTGGATTTGACCACATCGTCGAGGGTGCACCCGCTCTATTCAAGGACGCTGATGATGCGTTGAATAGTGAGCTCCGTTTGTTCGATGATGTTGCCGGCAATGATGCTGCCGGTTTCATCCAGAGCTGCCTGACCTGACAGAAAGATGAAATCTCCGGCACGGACGGCCGACGCTAGTGGCAATGGATTGTTTGGGTCGACGCCGATGCGTTCGATCATGTCTTGTTTCTCCGAGATAATCCCCTGCGATATCCGGGAGGTCGGATACCACAGGGGGAGTTTTAGCGATTGGGAGTCGGCTTACTGGAACATTGCCGACCATTTGGCTTTCAGGCCCTGCCGTTCGGCGCCCTCCTGCCAAACGTTCACAAGATTGAGGAAGTGGTACTCACCCTTGCGGACACCGTAGGAGTACCCTTGCGGGTCCAGCGGCGATTTGGGTTCGAGAATGGAAACGCCGGCGCTTTCGTTCTCGGCGATAAGCTTCTTCGCCGTCGCGGTGTCGCTTAGCATTGCATCGGCGCGACCACTGGCCACATCAACGAGCAGCGTGGAGACCTTGTCGGTGACGAGCGCCTTGACTTCAGCATTCTTGAAAAAGCGATTGGCGAACGACTCGTCGGCCGAACCCGAAACCACAACGACAACCTTGCCGGCTTGATCGAGCTCGTTGTAGCTGGAGACACCGGCATTCGAGCCCACGGCAATGGCTTTGGTTTCAAATCCGGACGGCTCTGAGAAAAGGATACGGATGGCGCGTTCCGCCGTACGGAACATCGGCGCCATGACGATGTCGCATTTTTCGGCTTCCAGGCTCGGAATCAGCGTGCCCCAAGTCGAGTCGACGTGTTCGATTTCGACGCCCATGGCCTCGGCAAGACTTTTGGCGGCTTCAATGTCGGAACCCTTCCACTGGTTGGTCTCTGGGTCCTTCACGCCCCACGGATATGCTTCCGCATGACAGACTTTCAGAACGCCGCGGTCGCGGATCCGCTGAACCTGATTGTCGGCCGCGCTGGCGACTCCCGACGCGGCAATTGCGGCCAGCAGCAGGCCTATAGCGATCAGTTTGAGCTTCATAGTTACCCTCCTTGGTTAGTCGTTTGATCTTCCGCCCGGCGCTCAAACCGAAGCGGAGCGGATTAGAGAACTTTCGAGAGAAAGGCCTTCTGCCGTTCATCCGATGGATTGCTGAAGAATGCGTCGGGTGGCTCGTCGACCAGTAGCTTGCCGTCGGCCATGAACAAGATCCGGTCGCCGACTTCCTTGGCGAAACCCATCTCGTGGGTCACAACTGCCATGGTCATGCCAGCACGGGCCAGATCGCGCATCACATCCAGAACCTCGTTGACCATTTCCGGATCAAGCGCTGAGGTTGGCTCGTCGAAAAGCATGATCTCGGGCTGCATGGCGAGCGCCCGTGCGATCGCGACACGTTGCTGTTGTCCCCCGGATAGTTGCGATGGGTAGTTGTCGATCTGTTCCCCGATTCCAACTCGCTCCAGAAGCGTTTGCGCGGATGCTTCGGCATTTGCGCGCGAGGCGCCTTTCGCCGTCATCGGCGCGAGCACGAGGTTTTCGCGAATCGACATGTGTTGAAAAAGGTTGAACCCCTGAAACACCATGCCGACACGTCGGCGGATTGACTCGAGCTGACGCCGAGAGCCCGGCATCTGAAGATCGAGGACGCGGATGGTACCGCCGTCGATCTTCTCGAGGCCGTTCATTGTCCGAAGCAATGTCGACTTGCCACTGCCCGAGGGCCCGATGATGCAAACGACTTCGCCCGCATCAATCGACGTTGACACATGATCGAGCGCAACGAATATGCCGTAGCGCTTGACTACCTCATTGCAATGAATGACGGTTTCGCGATTCTCGGAGTCCATGATCGTCATGTCCCTCTGTGATCTCTAACACGATGTTCTCTCGCAATGTCGGGCTTCCGCGTGCCGCACGAGTAGGCTGAGCGGGAAGATCACGCAGAAGAAAATCGCGGCAACGGCGGTCAGGAATTCGAGGTAGGCGAAGGTTTTGTTGCCCAGTACCGTAGCCTGGTAGACGATTTCCGCGACGCCGATGGTAGAGAGCAGGCTCGATGCCTTGATGAGTTCCGTCAGGAAGTTGACAAAGTTTGGCATCATGCGGCGGATCGCCGGCGGCACGACGATCCGGGCCCAGATAGTCCGCACGGGGACGCCGAGCGAGAATGCCGCTTCCAGTTGCCCTTTGTTCGTCGAAAGAATACCGGCCCGAAGAATCTCAGCGATGTTCGCGGCAACGAACAGCGAAAGCGCGACAACGCCGCTGACCTCTGCTGACATCCGGAGGCCGAGCAGCAGTGGCAGGCATGAGTAAACCCAGAAGATCAGAACGACTTCGGGTATGGTGCGGAAGAAGTCGATGATGATGACGGCGACCCGATATCCCGGTCCGCGTCCGGACAGCTTGCCGAGGCACAGGAAGATGCTACCGATCGTGCCGAACAACAGCGAGAGCAGCACGATGCGGATCGTCAGCCACAACCCCTCGAATAGGAGCGGGTAGTCGTTTTGGATGGCGTTAAAATCGAATGTCATCGCCTAGCGCCCCTCGCGCTTTGCGATTGACCGTTCGGGCCAATGGGTCGATTGACTGATCCCGTAACCGATAACGAAGTAGGCGATTGCTGCGACCGTCAGAACCTCGATCGGCTTGAACACGGCATTGCTGATTCGTGAAGCGACGGTCATGAGTTCGCCGACCTGCAGCACGGTCAGAATTGCAGAAGATTTGAAGAAGCTGATGGTCATATTGACCAGCGGCGGAATCATGATCCGAAATGCGGGCGGCAAGATCACCCGGCGCCACCGCGTGGCCACGGGAACACCAAGAGCGTCCGACGCTTCCCAGTATCCGCGTGGTACCGCACGGATGCCACCGCGAATAATCTCCGAGAAGTAGGCGCTCGCTTGCAGGACAATCGCGATCACACCGCTTTCGACGGCGGTTGTGTTGATGCCGGATACCAGCGGCAACGCAAAGTGAATCCAGAACACTTGAACGATGATCGGCGTGTTTCGGAATAACTCGACATAGGTGATCGCCAGCCATCGAAGCGGCGCGACGGGCACCTGCGTGACGATGGCCAACAAGGTCCCGAAGAATATGCCGAGCACCGCCGCAGCCGCAGTCAGCAACAAGGTCGTTCCAAGACCGGCGAGCAAGGCGCCCCGGTACTGCCAAATGATGCCGAAATCCAGGGATGCAATGATCTGCGTGTTCAGATTGAACGCGGCTAATACGACCACGCCGACAAGCATCGCCGTCAGACTTCCCTTAATCAGCCGCCCTCCGGAGGCCTCGATGAGTTCGTCGAACAGCGTCATTGGCGTATTGCTCTCCCGACAACAGTGCCGATCGCGATCAAAACATGATCCTAAAAAAATGAGATAATGTCCCAAAAAAAATTTGACATGTCGAGTCGTTTTTGTGTTTTCTTGCTCTCGTATGGATTCCTGGGGCCTTGGACACGGTCGCAGAGCTGGGATTTATGATCTGAAATCGACGGGAAAAAAGGTGATGGTGCGAGGAATGCAGGCGGAAGACGCACCGATAAGAGGAATCCTGAACGCAATTGATGCATTGGAGTTTATCGCTCAGTCGCGGCAAGGGGTGGGCGTTCGTGAACTGGCCCGTGTGCTCCGTATGTCCCCCGCGACTGCAGGCCGTGTCCTTGCCTCTTTGCACGCGAGCGGGATGCTCGATCAGGACGAAGGTTCGGCGCGATACTTCCTGGGGCCACGGGCGCTCAAGATCGCCGCTCACTACAGCCGAAGCCTAAATCTCCATAGTGTTGCCGACAGCTACCTGAAAGAGCTCGTCGAAGCGACAGGCGAGACCGTGTTCCTCGGTGTGCTCGACGGCGCGGAAGTCGTCGTCGTCAATCGCATCGATTCCCCCCAACCACTGCGGATGGCGGGTGATCTCGGCACCCGGGAGCCGGCGCATTGTACTGCTCTCGGAAAGGCCATGGCCTCCAGCATGCCAACAGATGAGCGTGAGAACCTGATCGGCAAGTTAGATCTTGAGAATGCACCCGGCCACGGCGTTCGGACCGTCGAGGATCTTCGCAGTATTCTCGATGAAACCGCACTGCGCGGATGGGCGCTGGACAACGAGGAACACTTCGAAGGCGTTCGTTGCGTGGCAGCAGCAATTTGCAATGCGGAGGGCAAGGCGATCGCTGCGATTAGCGTGTCCGGCCCATCCGTCCGACTGACTGACAAGAAGATTTCTGAGGTCGTGCCAATGCTGAAGGGTATGGCAGCGGCGATATCACGGCGGTTGGGTCATCAACCGTCCTCCGCGATGGACGCGGCGGTCTAGTGCGAGGTTCCGATGCGTATCGCCGTTGGAGGGTTCTATCACGAGACCAATACCCGCGCCCGGACTACGGTCAATATCCAGGCATTCAAGGACTACCAGTTCGCAGTTGGCAACCAACTGATCAAATCCTTCGCCGGGACCAACAGTGAAATCGGCGGTATGCTCGCCGGCATCGTCGACGCCGGAGCCGAACCTGTTCCGCTTCTTTTTGCTGCAGCCGTGCCATCCGGCCTTATCGAGCGTTCCTGTTACGATGAGATACTGAACGCGCTCGTCGAGGCGATATCACGAAACGGACAGATTGACGCTGTGCTCCTGTCTCTTCACGGTGCCGCGGTAGTCGACGGGATTTTGAAACCCGATACCAACTTGGTTGCGGCGATCCATCACGCGGTAGGGCGGGACACGCTTATCGGTGTAACGCTCGACTATCATGCGAATGTTGATCCATGGTTGGTGGAACTTGCCGACTTCGTCACGGTTTATCGAACCTACCCCCATACCGACATGGCGGAACGGGGACGAGAGGTCGTTCGGGTGATTGCGGATCAAGGACGCCCCGGCGCGAAATCTTTCGTCAAACTGCCGATGATCACTGTACCGCTTGTGCAGGCGACCGCGGACCAGCCGATGTTGAAAATCATGTCGGAACTCGAAGAGGCAACCAAGTCGCAGGGCATTGCGAGCGCATCCATCGCCATGGGTTTTGCCTACGCAGACACGCCAAGCGTCGGCGCTACCGTTCTTGTTTATGGCGATCGCCAGACGGCGACGGACAATGTTGCACGGAGATTGGCTACTCTCGTGTGGCAATCCAGGGACCAGTTATCACCTGAATTGGTTTTGCTTGGCGACCTTCCTGGTCGCCTAGACCGAACGGAAGGCCGTCCGACGATCGTCGTCGATCCCGCCGACAATATTGGCGGCGGAAGTGCGGGTGATGGCACAACTGTCCTGAAGGCCCTTCTGACCAGCAGAAGAAAAGGCGCGATTGTCATCACCGATGCGAACGCGGTCGAACACGCGTGCAAAGTAGGCCTCGGCGCACGCTTCTCCGGTGAAGTCGGTGGACATACGGATGATTTGCACGGTGAACCGGTGCGCATTGAAGGTAAAGTGATTTGGCTTGGCGAAGCACGGTTCACCAACTCAAGCAGTTACATGACCGGGTTCGAGACATCCATGGGTCTGAGCGCCGTCATCGATGTCGATGGGCTCAATGTCGTCCTCACGACGTTGCGGACGATGCCCTTCGATCTCGGCGTTCTCACCTCTGTCGGCCTTGATCCGCGAAAACAAGAGGTGATTGTCGTCAAATCGGCAATCGCTTGGCAGGCCGCGTTTGGGCCACTTGCCAGCGACGTCGTGATTGTCGACACGCCCGGAATCTGTCCACCGAGCTTGCGTCCGAGTGATTACGTCAACGCGCCACGGCCAGCTTGGCCACTCGATGACAACGCATCAATACCCTAGGGAAGGACATGCCAATGGACCGCGAGGATGTATTTGAAACTATCGAATTCGAGAACCGATTGGCTCGAGTCCGCGCCCGCATGCGGGACTGGGAGGTCGATACGATCGTCCTCCACCACCCGTCCAACATCTACTATTTGTGTGGTCACAATACCCTGAACATCTGGGACTATCAGTGCCTTGTCGTTCCGCTGGAAACGACCCCGTTCATGGTTTTATTGCAATTCGAGCAGGGCCGTTTCAATGCCAGCGCAACCGGTGCCGACGCCGTTTACTTCGGCAATGATCACGCCGACCCGGTTAAGGCGACCGTCGACGCGATGCGTGATCGAGGCGCTTTGTCCGGTCGGGTCGGATTGGAGGCCGGTTGCGAGTTTCTAAACGCCAGCCGACACAATGCACTTGTAGATGCACTTTCAGATGCTAGAGTTTCCGATACGTCAGGTCTCGTCGAGAGTGTGCGTGTGACCAAGTCTGCGGCCGAGATTGAAGTCATGCGGATTGCGGCACGAGCGACGGATGCGGCGATGACCGCTGGTCTTGGCGCCATCGACGCTGGTATTGACGATTACACGGTAACGGCCGCTATGGCCGACTCTCTGATCAAAAGCGGAACGAAGGCATTCTCGATCTTTCCCATGGTCGCCGTCGGCGAGCGTTCCGGCGTTCCCCATCACTCGCAAAATGGCAAGCGGATTGAACCGGGTGAGACCGTCTTCCTCGAGTGCTCACCGGCGATTCACTGGTATCACTCCCCGCTGATGCGAACAGCCGTGGTCGGGAAACCAAATGATCCTTTCGTCAAGACGTTGGCGGATACTGGCGCGGAGGCGATCCACGCCATGATGCACGCGATGAAACCTGGCGTGCTCGCATCGGATGTCGCGATGGCCGGGTCCAAAGTGATAGACCGTATTCGTGACGATACCTTGTTCCGTGATTTCTATGGCTATGCCGTCGGCGTTGGCTTTCCACCGATATGGATCTGCGGCGGTTCCATGCAATTGCTGCGGACCAATCATCAACCGCTCGAGGCCGGGATGACATTTCATTTCCCGATGACGCTCAGGAAGCTCGGCGAGTTCGGCGTTGGGCAAAGCCGCGCTGTCGTCGTGACCGAATCCGGCTGCGAGGCTTTGGCCGGACTGCCGCTCGGATTGGATCGATTGTGACACGATGACAACCCCTCTGAACATCGGTTTGGTGTATCCGGGTGGAGGCTGCGAGGCAGACTTCTACCGGTTCGAGATGGCCACAGAGGGCGCTGTGCGATTGTATCTCGCCCAGGCTAGGCACTGCGTGGTCGACGGTGCCGACCATGACCCGGAAGCATTGCGCCAGACTGCGCGAGTCAACTGGATCGCAGAGGCTGCGCTCCGGCTTTCTGCGGTACCGCTCGATGTTATCGTCTGGGCGTGTACCAGCGGCAGTTTCATTAACGGCCCGCAGTTTGCAGATGAACAGATCGCAGAGCTAGAGCGCCTGACAAGTGTGCCGACAACGAGCACGTCTATTGCGTTCATCGCGGCAGCCGAGACGCTCTCCATCAAAAGCGTCAGCGTCCTTGCGACATATCCGCAACCGACAGCGCACATCTTCGCATCGTTCCTCGGCGAACATGGAATTGAAGTAGCAAGCTTGGCCTCACTCGACTTCAGCAGTGGATGGATTTCTTCGAACGTTGGGCCGGAAGACTTCAAGACCGCCGCATTGAACGCGGCGAAGGCCAGCTCCGACGCATTATTCGTTCCGGATACGGCGTTGCCGACGTTGAGTGTTCTCGACGAGCTCGAAACGGAACTGGCGTTTCCTGTGATCACCGCCAACGCGGTTTCGCTGTGGCATGGTCTCAGGATCGCCAAGCAGAATTGCGCCGTCGACGGATGTGGCTCGTTGCTCGCGACATAGAGACCGCGGAAATGTATAGCGTTCGCTTCTGTTCATGAGTTGAAGTAGAGACTCACGTCGTCAGTGCCGTCCGCTTGTCGGCGCACAACGATTTAGATTTTTCAGAACTGAACGTTATGCGGGTTTGGATTCTCATTCGTCCTCTATTGCTTTTTGGTCTTCGTCGAACATGATGCTTTGGAGTAGGCACCCCTGACTACTGACCGTCAGGTCGTTGCCTCCTCAGGTCAGCTGCCACAGATTGGTGGCATCGCGTTTCGCGTGCGCTTTAATTCACCGGTGATTTAGATGCGATAGGCGTTGCATTGTGAACAACGCGGTCCAGTATAGCGTCAGCAATTGGTGGCTATCTTTTCAGCAACCCAGCGACGACCGGAATACTGAAATAAGACCCGTTCCGGTCTCCGTATTTGATTGCAATCCGCTTGCTGGCATCACGCCCGTCAATGCCCAGCACAATCCCGTAGGGCAACCATATGCCATGCGGCAGGGTCAGTTTCAGGATCAGAATGCCGTCCCGCGCACGGCGGAACAGAACCGCTCTCAACAGCCACTCCCGTGTTTTGGCCGACACAAGGTTCTGCTCCATCTGGCAGAACAATGTTCCCGACTGCGCATTGCTGCAGTTCACGGCCTAGGGAACCTGCGATGGGACTTGTGGCTGTGTATCGGACTTGTCTGCGGTTTGCGCAACACTCAGGTTTGCCGCCGTCAGGACTAGAAACAATACGCAACCGATGGCCTTCAGGCAACGCAGCGCGGTCTGTTGCAATGACATCATTATCTCCTTGCAAATGTCATTTCGGCGCGATGCCGCCGCTGAGGCGTACCGCCCCGGCATGGTGACGTCTGCGTGCCGGGGCGGCGCCGAGCCTTTCCGGGGTTGAGATCGGAAAGGGTTCGGGGCTTTAGAATTCCAGCCTGGCGCCGATGTTGGCCCGCCCCGTGACGGCCTCGTCGGTGCCGTAAGCTCCCTCGATGTCGCCGTTCAGCGTGAACCGGGACGACACGGCGTATGCAAGTGCCAACCCGCCAAAGCCGGTGAGAACCTCGTCGTCGCCTCCTGCGTCGAACGCGAAGCCCCGGCCAAGAACCGAACCGCGGACACGGGACTTGCCAAGATGGGCGCGGCCTTCCGCACCCACACGAAGTTCTGTCGAAAGACGTCCTTCGTCCATCGTCAGCGGAACACCAAGCTGCGCACGGGCAGAGATCTGATGAATATTGCGGTCGTCGACATTCAGACCGGCACCAGACGGGCTCTTCTCCCGGTAGCTGTCCAGGAACAGACCTGCGTACCTCAGGGTCAGCGAAGGCCTGACCATGCCGAGGCGCGAGGACACCGTGATCTCGGGCGCCACCAAGAACCCGTTATAGTCGTCCCTAGCCGTCTACCGCCCACCGGCAACCGTGTTGTTGTTCACCGAACGCTCCGACTCGTGGTCGCTCAAGCTCAACATCACCATGCCGTCAATCGCAAAGCCGTCACCTTCAGCACTGAAATAGGGCCCGCCGAAGACCGTCGTGATATCGATGTCCTGGGAGCCTGCCACATCAGCCTCGCCGACCGAACCGCCGACGAAGAGGCCGCCGTGCCTGTCTCCACACCGGCCACCACGCCGCCGAAGTCATGACGTGCATCGCCAAGCGCGCCGTCACCTTCTTCGTCACGCACGCCGCCGAACATGTCCGCCCACAGGCGCGTGAACCAACCTCCCGGCTCCGGAAGACGGCCCGACCGGGGCGCAGGCCGGATCACTTCGGTCGCAGGCGAGATGACACGTCCACCGCCCTGTGTCGCCCGCCACGCCGCCGCCTGACCCGTTACCGCGCCGGAAATGGCACTGGTGGTGTCAAACAGGACGTCATTGGCCAGCGCAAACGCCGTCGGATCAGTGATCACGACAGTGGTTTCCCTGTCGCTCCTGGGTGCCCTCACCACAGGCTTGCCATCGGCATCCACCGTGAACTCTGCCGTCTGGTTCCGGAGGTTGCCGGATACGTCGCCAGTCCCGGCAAAGGTCAGCGCCGCCGACCTCCTTGCGCGATAGTTCAGGTTATCGCCAGCACCGTCCCATGCGATACGGCCCTCGATGACAAAGTCGCCCAGCAGCGTCAGCGTATCTGAACCTCCATCCAACAGATCGATGGCAAAACCCGACGGGCCCGACGTGGAGCGAACCGTGCCGCCGGCTACGGTGATCGAGGCATCACCGCCCCGCGCTTCATGTTGTCCGGCTGCTGCGCAAGATCAGTGGCCTGGCGCACGAGTTCAGTAGCATTGGCCACATCTTCATCGGCCAGTCCTTGAAGCTCCTCGCGCCTTTCATTGCGCAAGTTTGAATTTTGATCGGCTGCTCGACGACGTCTGTTGGCTGCTCTTTGACCCAGTCTATCTGCTTCTTCTTCCAGCGCTTCGCTTTGCGTTCTGAGCCGTGCCGCGACCACGCCCAAACGAACGACTTTGATAGCCGTTTCGCCTTCGATAAGACCTGTCGTGGTCAGGTTTCGGATCGTGTCATTTGCCAAGACACCATAATTGTCGCCGCGGATAGTGCCTTCGTTACGCAGGTTATAGATGTCATCTTCTGAAACAACACCAATTGTCGCACCCTTGATCGTGCCGGTCCTGCGGTTGACGATCCGGGTTTCAACGCCGTTCCGAACAAAAACACCGATCGCACCTGTCCCCTCCATCGTGCCGGAGTTGTCCAGCATGCCGACATCAGTGGCGATGACGCCAGACGTCGCGCCTGTGATCGTCGCCCCCTCACTGTTGATCAGCGTATCAATGCCGCCACCGTCACTATCAGCCCTGATGCCGTAGCTTTCCGTGCCTGATACTTCGCCGCTGTTCACAAGTCTGGTGAGACGCCCATTGGCAATCACCCCCGACCGACCGTTGACTGACCCGGTGTTCGTAATTGACGCACCAGGACCAACCGCGAGAATTCCCGCAATCCCGGTTGACGACACTTCGCCAGTATTGGCGATCTGACATCGGCACCCAGTGTTTGAATACCTACGCGACCAGCCTCAATCTCCTCGCTGTTGAAGACCGTGGCCCCGTTGCCGAAGGCATCAATACCATTATGGTCCGTCCTGACGGTTCCATCATTCTCCACGGTCTGACCATCCGCCGGAGCAAACACTCCACTTCGCCTGGAATTGCCATCATCTGTGGAGTTATCGATTTCAACGCCCTGCTGAATGATCAGGGTGTGGGCGGCTGGAAGGAATGTGATACCGCTGCTCAGATCCTCTGAGTTCTCCGAGACCGTGCAGGTGGCATTGTCGCCGGGACCATCGGAGCCTGCGGGACATGCCGCCTGAGCCCGGACCTGATGTGGGCCCGCAAAGCACAATATCGCTGCCAGGGAAATGGCGGCGAGCCCGGTGTAACGCGGCCAGAACGCCATCGCGCCGCCACCCGAAGCAGACCGGCTCAGCCGAGGTGATGTGACGTAACCTTCTGATGTAGAGAGGATTTTTAGGTGTGGGGGTGCTGGACGCTGCGCAGGCATTGGACGCATTCACAGCCGACCCGCAAACCATTTTTCCTCCTGACACCGCCGTTCCGTACATGCCGTCACCGAATTTCATGCTCATCAGCTTTCCTTTGTAATGTCATTCTCAACGCTCGCGAGACCGCAAAATCATTGCAGCCCTGAAATTCGCCGAAGACCGTGCCCGCGGCGCAACACTGCGCGCGCCCCTCAAGTCGATGATAAGTGGCGCCAGGATGGCTGTTTCGTGACAGTTCGATGGCACAATTTAGCAATCGGGCAACACAGACCGGGCCGCGAATCTCGCAGACCGCGTGCCAGCGCACCATCTGAGCGCACAGGGCCCGCCATCGAATATCAGCGGTCGCGAGAATCAGCGCGGTGTTGCAGGCACACCGCCCCTATCAGGCCAAAGCGCACCAAGGGGGGAAACTAATCGCGTCGAAGGACGGGACAGAAAACGGATCGTTGCCTGCCAAAAATGCGACGAGCACTCAATGCCGATCCAATTCTGACGACGAAGGTCGCAGGTCTATCGCTCAGCGGTGCCTAGCGTACAAGATGACGGGCAGCGTGACGACATACATCATGATCCCGTAGACGGCCGACGGCAGCGAAAACACCGACAGGCCGGTGACACCCGGTCCGGCGATCAACGATCCGACCGTGATGCCCACTGCGGCACCTTGGATATCTGTCTCAACCGCTATCGTCTTGACCTGTTGCCATCCGAGACGCAATAGCGTTGCGATTGTTGCACCAAGTCCCAGCAAAAACAGATTCAGGGCGACAACTGCCGGCCCGAGTTTCGGAAGGCCCTTGATGAAAGTGCTCCAGTTGGAAGCCAGAGCGCCGGCCACCACGATGACAAAGAGCACGGTTGCGGCCCTTGTAAAGAACGGCTCGGCGCGTGTCGCGAAGCCGCCAGCATAGTGTCGCACGGCAACGCCGGTGACCACCGGCACGGTGGTGAGCAGGAACAGCGAAAACGCCAGCCCGGTGACATTGATTTTGGTGGCTGTTTCTCCCATGAAAAATTCGACGGACCAGCTAACCAGCAGCGGAACCGTTACGATGCTCAACAGGCTGGTGGCACCGGTAAGTGTCAAGGAAAGAGCAACATCGGCCCTGGCAAACTTCGACAGGATGTTGCTCGTTACCCCGCCTGGGCAGAACGAAAGGATCATCAGCCCGACCGCCATCTCCGCAGGCAGACTGAATGCCAGCGCCAGCGGCAAGAACACACTCAACATAACGCCCATGGCATATCCTGTGAGGCAAATCGGCGACCGGTGCTACGGTACCTCAGTCTTTCGCAAAACGACTGCAGTTCAAAAGTTTGCTCCCAACAGACGTCTACGTTGGGGGTGTACTCACCGCAAACTGGACGCGCAACAGTTGCATGAGCGCAAAGATCGTAGCCGGAACCGAAGTTAAAGCACAAGTGCGGAGGCCAGAGCCCCCGAAACTGCGGCATCGTAAAATCGTACAATCGCACCATCAGAGGGTGCCGTGTGGCACCGCGGTAGATAACAGCGCACCCATGCGACAATTGCGCAATCGCCACCCTTGGCGTTCTGTGCGCCGATAAACGCCAATGCTCGCGCAGGCATGGCCAAGCTTGTTCCCTGCCGCCGGTCCCCGCCTCATCAGTCGATCTCCAGCTTCGGCAGCGCGTTCACGATCATCATGGTTCGAAAGGATCGTGAAGCCTCTTTCGACAACTTCCTGTTAACAACCGGAGGGTCTCAAATGCCACGCTGTCACTGATCTGCATGACGTTTGTGCATGAATGGAGATCGCCTTAAAGAAGGCGTATTGTTATCGGCGGATGATCGGGGTTACGCAGGTGCTGGTTGATGCCGTACGTAAATGAGCCTCCAACTCACGATGGACGCATCAACCTGAGCCGGGCGGGAGTGCCAACTCCGCTGAGTTCGCACCCAGCCCCTCGGCAGGCGCGAAATGTTTTCACTGATATGCATGATAAAACACCATGAAACCTGCCGTCCCGAGAGATGCGCCATTGTGATCGGCGTGGTCCGCGGGCATAGTTTTAGTCGCTGGGGCGGCAGTCTGTACTGGTTGCCCGGGGGGCAATCCGGCCAGTACAGTTCCAAAATGGGCGAGGTCTGGACATAGCCCCCTGATCTCGCCCAGTCCGCCCACTTTTTTTACAAGCTCTTGCAATCTTCCCGCAACCGAGGCGCACTCCTGAACAGCCTGCAGTATTGCCGCCGTATGGTATTCAGACTATGTGACATTTAGCCGGTGCCTGACGGTTTCTTGACGAAACGCCATTCCATGGGTGGTCGGCATCGGCCAGGTTCGGGCGGGGGATGTTATTCCCCAGCTTCATCTCTCCGTCCGACCCGGTCAATGATGAATTCATGCAAGCCTGGGGCAGCGACCATATGAGGCAGCCAAAACCGTTCGCGGCCGGAATCAGCATGATGGTTTCATTGGACAGGATGTTCAGGGACAGAGTGTAACCATCGAAGTGTAGTCATCGAACCGTGTGTTCAATGACTTTGCTGCTGCAACGGCTGTCGGATGGCTTTTTCGGAGCTTCAGGTAGAGCCTCACCTTGTGATCGTTGATGTGACGGCCGGGCACTGCGGTGTCTCCCTGAAATAGAAAACACCGACGTAATCAGCCGGTCGCAAACACCGGTAAAAGGCATCTGAAAAAACGCCGCTGCAGCCGGGGCTTCTAGCGTTTCGAAGAGATGGCGGCGGCTGACCCCAAGACGGTGTATGGCGTGGTTGTTGACGCGCTCAAGCATCTGTGTGATCGCAGCGTTGGCTTCAGCCAGCGAGAAGAAGGTCACGTTGCGCAGACGCGCAGACGCCCGAGAATGCATATCTGGGCAAAGCGGACTCCGTTCTCCAATTTTAACTTGTCCTCCTAATCGGGTGGCCAACTTCTTCAGCTATAAGCGCTTTTTTGCCTCTTCTATTTGGACCGTCTTTGCGTAGTCTTCATTCGTGTTCCCGTTGGCCCTTGCATTATACTTCCGCGTTGCTTTGCCGTAAATCAATGCGATCCATGCGCTCCTTCGGGCTCGGCCATCTCCTCTCAAGATGCCGGCCCACGCTCTTGATCTGATCGCGGACCGGGCCGTCCAAGCGCTCAAGGGCGCGCTCGTTCGATGCCGAACGGCGCAGGCAAGATAGCGGACAGACCCGGTCCAAACGTCCCTGCAAGGGACGCTTCCCACGCGCGGGGAACTGAAGAACCTATGGTCGGGATTTCGTTTCAAGGCGTTCCTTTTGGACGATTCAACACGCGTTTGATGGGTGCGTCAGGCCATCTTCGGCGGCGTCAATCGCAGCTTCTCAACAACTTTTGCGCCCTTGCCAAAGCGGAACTCGGTGCCGTCAATCCACATGCGATGCAGGATCACCGCAAGCTTGCGCGCGACCGCGACAATCGCGTTCATCATGCTCGTCCGCTTGGCAATCCTCAGTCCCCAGGCCTTGATAGCCGACCACTTGCGCGTGCGGATCAGCAGGCTCGCGGCAGCCTCGCACAGCGCCCCGCGCACCTCCCGGTCGCCCTGCTTTGTGATCCGCCCTTCGCGGTCGATTGTGCCGGACTGCCATCGCTTGGGTGTCAGGCCGAAGTGTGCGCCGACCGTCCGGGACCGCCTGAAGCGCAGCGGGTCATCGACGCCGGCACGGAATGACAAAGCCGCGATCGGCCCAACGCCTGGCACCGTCATGAACCGCCGGCACACCGGGTCTTTCCTGACGATATCAAGAACGAACTTGTGCAGAGTATTGTAACCATCGAGCATGTTCTGTCGCACCGTCAGCATGGTTACGATAAAGGCCTCCAGACCCTCATCACTTTCATCCAGAAGGTCCCGGATACGCGCCTCGAACCGCCCACGCGAGACCTGTCCGACGCGTAAGCCAAACGCTCTGAGCGTGCCGCGGATATGGTTTTCCATGTCGATCAACTTGCGCTTCAACAGCCGGCGGTTGGCCAATAGCATGCGTAAGCGCTGGCTCTCCGGGCTTTTCACGTGGACCGCGCGATACCATCCCATGCGCATCATCTGGGCGATGCCTTGAGCATCGTTTCTGTCGGTCTTGTTGCGCTGAGCCCCCATGGCCGCACGGGCGTGGCGGGCATCAACGACAATCGCCGGAAAGCCCGACTCGGCAAGCTCGTCATGCAGCCACGAGCCGAGAGACGAGGCCTCCAGGCCGACGCGCTCGAGGTCGGCGTCATGATCGGCAAGCACACAGCTGATGGCTTGTGGATCGGTCGCGACCTTGGTTTCTCGCACCGTCTTGCCACTTTCATCGACGATACAGATATGGGTTTCTTCCAGCGATATATCGAGGCCGGCATACAGGTTCATGAGCAGGATCTCCTTGTCCTCAAAGATTCAATCGAACGCTGAAGACTGCCGGCTTGATCGAGATTCGACACCATCAACAGTGCCCCAATCTCGACCTGACCCGATTACGAGAGCCCTTCGGACGCGGGGGCGGGTCGGCAGCACTCCGACGCCGTAATGGGAGGCCATTCTGCCATAGCTGCGGTTGCTCTCCGGATCAAAGAACGAAGCGCGGGTGACGCCGGACTTCAGATTGTCGGGAACAATCAGCCACGGAACACCACCAAAGAATCGGAACATGCGCACATGGGAACCGATCCAGTCCGGCAGCGTCTGCGTCCATGTCGCCTCCGCGTAGGTGTAACCGGAGGCGCCCAGGACCGCCACGAAGGTCTCTGCCTCGCAGATCTCGCCTGTAGACGGATTGGCGATGGCGATCTTCTTGCCCGAATAGTCCACGAAGACCTTGTCGCCAGCGATACGCTCCTGGCGCATCGTCGGCGAAAGACGCCGCTCGAAACTCCGATACAGTTCACAGAAACGGCTGTAGCCGTCACCATCAGGATGTGTCGCCTGGTACTCTTCCCACGGAATAAGCAGCGTGACGCCGGGCTTCTTTAGCTCCGTTGCCAGCTGTGCCCAGTTCGGCTCCGGTCGACGTCGATGGCCGTGATCGACACCTGGTCGGCCCGATCGGGAAAACAGCTTGTTCTCCAGGACGTCATCCGTCAGATCGCTCGCCAGCGGCCAGCTCAATCCCGCCGCAGCTGCGCGCTTCAAATTATCTTACGCGGTGATGCGCGCTATACCGAGCATCTCTGAGATATCTCGGATGCTCGTTCCGTCTGCTGCAAGACGCAGCATGTGTCGTAATTGTCTCATGGTCAGCTTTATCTTTGACGGCATCAAACGTTCCTTTCTGAAAAGGAACGTGATGCCAGAGGGGCTGACCCAAGGCGATCTCAACATGGGTAAAAGTGTCCGGATAATGAATAGGATCTTATCGGTTGTGCGCGGCACGGCCGTTCTGCGGGTCTATGGGGAAAGTATCCGCTCAGAAGGAGTCGAACAGGCCAAGGGTGGGCAGTCTGGCGCTCCCGACCGAGCCGACGCCAATACAAGATCCGCCCGGAAAATGCATTTGGGATCCGAGCAGCCGATGGAGAGGATGGTTTCGTCGATTTACGGTGCGAATTGAGCACAGCGGAGACTGCACCGCGGCGAGCGCCACGCTGTCACGAGACCTTACTGGGAAACGGCGCGGCATCATGGCGGTCCTGTCTTCATGGCGTGCGTCGATATCGGGGGCCGCGGCTTGAGAATGAGCATTTGCCGTAACGTTCCCTTGCCGCAATGCCCGCATAGTGTTATGTCGGTCCCGGTCAGACGCAACAAAATCTGCGGCGCCGTTTCCGGCTGACGCGGTTCAGGGGGCGACTGGTTAAGCAACTCCCGGCAGATGCCGAGCTTTTGAGCCCGATAGCGATTGGCGAGTAGCCCGTAATGACGCAGACGGGTGAAGCCACACGGAAGCACATGCAGCAGGAAACGACGGATGAACTCGTCTGCGTCGAGCCGCATCACCTTGATCTTTTTGCCATCGGCGTAGTCGCGCCAGCGGAAGCGAATGTGTTTGCCGTCGAAGTCGACTAGACGGTGGTTGCTGATGGCGATTTTGTGTGTGTAGCGTCCGAGATAGGCAATGACCTTCCGAGTGCCGGCGAACGGTGCCTTGCTGTAGACCATCCAGTGGCGGGATTTCAGCGAGATCTTAAGGCACTCGAACGCGTCGCTGTCGTCGTCGGCACCCTTGAGCCGAAGCTCACCGCTGCGGTGCGCGGCACCGAGGAAGTCTAGATACTTGCCGCGGAAGACCTTCGAGAGCGCGGCGGTCGGGAACAGGAAGCCCTTGCGCACGGGAGAGAGCCAGCACTGTCCGTCCGGGCTCAAACCGCCGTCGGTGACGATGCAGTGGACATAGATGTGCTGTCCCAGGTTCTGCCCCCAGGTGTGCAGCGCCATGGTGATACCGAGTTCGGCGCCGAGCCAGCGGGGATTGCGGCCGAACTCGAGAAGGGTTCGGGAGGCGGCCTTGAACAGCAGCCCGTAGACAAGCGCGGGATTGCCCTGGGCGACAGGATTGAGTTCATGGGGCAGGGTGAACACGATATGCCAGCAGCCGATATCGAGCAGGTCGGCGCACTGACGCTCAATCCACCTGGTCTGCGAGAGGGTCTGGCACTTGGGGCAGTGCCGATTCCGGCACGAGGCATACTGGATGGTCACCGCCCCACAGCGGTCGCATTGCGACTTGAACCCGCCGAGCGCGGCGGTGCGGCAGTTCACCAGCGCGTCGACGGTCCGCTGCTGCATGGCCGGTATGTGCCACTGGTCATCTCCGGGCC
Source organism: Hyphomicrobiales bacterium (assembly GCA_965198845.1). Classification (GTDB taxonomy): domain Bacteria; phylum Pseudomonadota; class Alphaproteobacteria; order Rhizobiales; family JAJFHC01; genus CBDAQD01. Next base: position 78,970 of record CBDAQD010000002.1, on the reverse strand, counting down.
TGCCTCGGCAACTCCAGCAGGTCCAGGGGCGACGGTGTCGCACTCGTCTTGTCGTGGGCCAGATGCAGGTAGCACATGGTCGAGCGGATCGAACTGTGGCCGAGACGGCGCTGGATGACATGCAACTCGATCCCGGCCTTGTCCTTGGCCCGTTTGTAAATACATGCCGACCCATGGCGCGACATTTGTTGGCCGAGAAGCTAGTTGAGAAAAAGCCAGGTCTCGGGAAGTATGCGGCGCCAATAATCGCGTAGCTCTTCCAGCAGCCGGTGCGAGAGCGGAACGTAGCGGTCCTTGCTGCCCTTACCCTGATCGATGCGCAAACACATGCGCTGTGAATCGATATCGCGGATCTTCAAATGACGCAGCTCACTCGACCGAAGCCCCGCAGCATAGGCCGTAATGAGCATGGCCCGGTGCTTGCGATTGGTCGTGACGTCGAACAGCCGCACCAACTCGTAATGGTTCAGGAGTTCGGGCAGAATCGAGGGCGTCTTGGCACCCGGCAAGTAGAAATGCGGATCGAGCAGACCGAGCGTGATGCGGTAGAAGAAGCGGATGCCGTGGCGCGCGCAGTTGCAACTCTGCCAGGTCAAGCCACGCTCATCGTGCAGGAAGATGAGGTAGTCCTGAACTTCCTGCGCCGAGATCCGATCGGGGCTGCGTCCGTAATGACTGGCAAGGCCGGAGACGGAGTAGAGTTAGGACTTCCGGGTATTGTCGGCAAGACCGCGAACGGTCTTGTCGGCGATCATACGTTGACAAAGCTGTGTCATGAGGTATCTCCCCTTTTGGTCTGACAGGTCATAAAGACACGCCCATGCTCTTGCTCGTGAGCACGTCGGTCGACGCCTATCGATCATCAAGGGAGAACGCGGCCGCCATATCAGGCGGAAGGTGTTGCGCCAGATTGATGTCGCATTAGGGAAATCACTGGGCGCACGCCACAGAGGTAACCCGCCGCGGTACGCGGCTCAGTTCTAGCCTCGCTATGCCGATATCGGCATAGCGAGGCTGAGAGGGATCTGAGGATGGGCAAGGTCCGTAACAAGGTCTCGGGATGTTTTCGCACACTGACCGGTGCGGAAAACTTCTGCACCCTCAGAACCGTGATCGAAACGGCACGCAAACAGGGCTGGTCGATAATCGGAACTCTTCAGAAAACCGCCGATCAACTCATCCGCAAACTCGAACCGGCCTGACAAAATCCAAGCACCGAGCCATCTGAGCGCCAACCTGAATAGTTAGAGGAGGGCTTCTCCAGTTGCTCGGCATGTCCTTGCCAACGTGCCGTCGCTTACACCCCGCCGAAGTGACAAGACGTGTCGGTCAGATTTCGGCTTGCTGTCTTCGCCTAACTCCGAGAGGCTCGACCTTCGGATTTCTGAGTTTTCGAGGCTACTCATGCGTTCACTGTTGTTACGGCCTGCATGGTCGCTGAACCGCCCGAGGCGGTCCTTCTGCCAGAGTGCTTCAAACCAGGTTGTTACCTCCATGATCCGCTCTGGTTGCTACCAACCGAAGCGACAATTGTTGGGCGGGGTTCGCACCCGCCAGGAAAACGCACCCTTCCACGGCCCACGACCTACTCTGCCCTTAATCAACGATCACCGATTTGCTTTTGTCGTAAATTTTCCGCATTTAATGAGCGCTGATGCGTATCGACAACAGTGACACCGGACCTTCACGGGCAGATTGGCGCGGGCAGGGTGGTCTGTAGAGTGACGGGACGACCATCGGAGGCACGGGGAAGGCACGAGGCATGATATCGGGAGGCGGGATTTTCAAGCTGCTGACGATCGCCATGCCGATGGCCGTCGTGGCGGGCTGTTACGGATCGGCTTTGCCGGGTCTGCCCGATAGCGGCGGGCACCTGCAGGTACCCGCATTGGCGCCTTCAGCGGCCAGTCGCGCCCTGGCGCGCCATTACCGAAGCGTTCAATCGGACCTTCTGGACCACGGGCGCTTGCGCCATGATGGTCACGCCTCCGCAACGCGGTTGCGCGCCGACATGCTGGCACGCACCTTCGAGACGGTCGTTTTCCATGACGAATATGCGTCAGGCTCTGATCCCTGGCGAAGGGCGGCCACAAGCGCGGGGGCGCTCAGACGCTGGTCGGCGCCGGTGAGAATTACAGTCGCCTTCGGAGCCGGTGTTCCGCAGGAGCAGGCAGCAGCCGACCGCATACTGATCGACGCCTATGCGCGCCGACTGGCACGCGTTACGGGCCATCCGGTCAGCACGGTGCGCTCGGGCGGCAATTTCCACGTCGTCTTTGCATCTCAGGATGATCGCGCCTGGCTGCGCAGGCGACTGCCCGAATGGGTGCCCAGCAATGATCGGCGCACATACAAGGTCTTCGACCGGCCGCCACGCAGCATCCGTTGTCTGGTGGTGGCCTTCGCCGGCACGTCTAACCCGCATGTCTACACGCGGGCCGTGGCATTGATCCGCTCAGAGCTTCCCGATCTGATGCGCATCGGTTGCATACATGAGGAACTGGCGCAGGGGCTGGGTGCGGCCAATGACAGCCCGCATGCGCATCCATCGGTCTTCAATGATGACGATGCCTTTGCACTGCTGACCGGACATGACGAAACACTGCTCGGGATGCTTTACGATCCGCGCCTTGAACCAGGCATGAGCGCGCATCAGGCGCGCCCGCTGGTGCGCAAGCTCGCACGCGAACGTCTGCGGCAGGACCCGTAGAGAGGCTCATCCGGTCAAAGCATGCGCCGACGGATCCGGCGGACACGGCCATTGTCGCAATATTGTCGCAGAAACCTCTGGACATGACGGGCAAAGCGAGCCTCCGTGTGGTTGCAAAACCACGTCTTGTGCGTCTGACCGCCTGCCGCCATGACCGCTGTGCGGCTTCACCTGGTGACAAGGGCCGGATTGGCCGACCCTGCAAAACCAGATGGAGACCACGATGACAAGGCAGACAATCGAACAGGCTGCGGCTGGCCGCGAGTCAAAGCGGGACGAACCCACCAAACAGACGGGCGGCAACGGCACTTAGAGCCGAACCGGCAATGGCAGACGCAGCGCAGGCAACAAGAAAGCCCAACTGGTCGCGCTGCTGTCACGCAAGGGCGGCGCGCGCTTGTCGGCGAGAAGCCGTCAACTTGGATGGCAGCCGCATACGGTCCGCGCCGCCATATCGCGATTGCGCAAGCAGGCTGTGACATCGCCACGTCGAAAGCACCCCATTCGAAGAACCCGAAGAAGCACCGGGGCAACGGTGAAACCGTTTATGCGATCGTTGCGGCATCCGGCACGAAGGATGCTGCAGCCGAGGGGGCAGCCCGATGAAAGTGCACAACCTTGCAGCAGTGCAGGACGCAGGCAGTGGCCCCGGCGATTGTGCCGGTGTTGCGGTTGGTAAAGCCGGTGCTGTCGTCCACAGTGATGTCGTCCGCTTCGACGCCAGGGATCGCGCCGCCTGCATTGCCCGCTGGATCGACCGGTTCGGCAAGGCCCCGCCGCGACATATCTCGGTCTGCTGATGCGCAAGGCGCTGGCTCATGAGGCGCAGATCGAGATCCATGCCGGCCATGCGTCATCAGTGCGAAAGCGGCTCAGGGATGTGCTCAACGCCGACCGAAGTCACGGCAAAGGGGACGGCGGGAGCAAGCCGCCCGTCGCGTCGGTTCTGACACCCGGAACCCGTCTAGTGCGCGAAGGGAATGGACGCACCGAAACGGTCGAGGTGGCGGAAGACGGCTTCCGCATGGACGGGCACCACCATCGCTCGCAAGATCATCGGCGCACACTGGTCGGGACCACGCTTCTTCGGAGTGGCCGCACGATGACGAAAAAGAAGACGATACGCTGCGCCATCTACACGCGCAAGTCGACCTGCGACGGACTGCAGGGCAATCGGGTGAATTTTTTACGCAGCAATCACCTCTGCAAGGAAGTCTTTATCCCATGCCGCAATGTGTCGTTAGACGCGCATGCTGTACTTTCCGGTAGCGGCACGCAGCAGGTCTGAAGCGATGTGTTTGACGGTGGTGAAATTGGCAGGCGCATTGCGTGTTCGGATGCGGCATTCATCATCACGGAACACCATGTCCATGACCCAATGCAGACTATTTTCTATAGCCCAGTGGCTGCGAACAACTTCGTTGAAACGCTTTGCTGTGGCGACGAAGGAAACAATATCGAATCGCCTTTCACATTCAACCTTGTCGCCGATCTCGCGTCTGGATTCTACCATGATGATGCATTTGAGACCGGGCCAGTCATGCCGCTCCTTCAGCCAGTCGATATCACTGACAACCCGGCAGGTTCGCGTTTCAATCCGGCCGTGTGACTTCTCGACCGTTTCATGGGTGTCAACGTCTATGTCTCTGAAATCACACGCACTCTGCTCCTCGAAATAAAGCGCAACATCGTCATGCAGACTGTCCTGATTGCCTTTCAAGGCCAGAACGTAGTCGGCCTGTTTGTCGAGGATCCGGGCAGCGATGGCACGTTGGCATCCCATCGCGTCAATAGTCACGAGCCCCCCTTTAGCGTCAGCAAATCAAGCAGTTTCGGAATCGCTGTAATCTCGTTGGATTTGTCCGCGACCTTCTTCTGGCCAAGCACCAGACGCTGGTTGGCGCTGAAGGCGGAGATCATGTGAGTGGCTCCCTTGCGCCCGGCCTGCTGATAAGACCGGCGCAGTGTCTTGCCATCGACTGCGACGACGTCATCAGAACATCCCGTAAGCGAAGAAACCCAGGAAATGAAACAGCTCTGAAACTGCTCCGCATCAATCACCGCGAACACATCGCCCAGTTGGTCATGGCTCGGTGTTCCGTTTACGAAAGGGCGTAACCGACGCAGAAAATCGAGCTTCTTCTCGCCGAATTTCGCGATCTCCACCCAACTGTCGGCTCCGGCCAGCACCGCACAGAGCACAAGCAGAAGGATTTCTTCAAGCGGATAGTCCACCTTGGCCTGTTGGCGAGGGTCGGTCAAAACCGAGAAATGTTCAATAAAACCAGTCAGTTGTCCGTTTTTCAATGCAACCTTTGGCATCGTCGCCTCTCCACAATGGCCGAATCAATTTCGCACCACCGATCCAGAGACTTACCGCTTTGTCACGCGTTAATTCACCCGATTGCCCCGCGACAGACTGGATCAGGACTTCAACTCGCTCGCCAACTTTGCCAAACTGGTCGACCGGCTGAATGCCGCCGACGCCACCTTCGTGCCGGTGACGCAGTCGTTCAATAGTAAGCATCCGGGGAAGACCGCCTTGTTGCTTAGCTTGATTTGATGTCTGACTCGGGGCCATGGAACTTGATGGCATCAATGAACCCGAGGTCTGCGAGGCGGCTCGTGTATCGACGCCGCCGCGTCGGCAATGGACGGATTCTGAGAAGCTGGCAATTGTTGAAGAGAGTTATTCATCTGCCCGCCCGGTTTCAGCGACGGCCCGTCTGCATGGGATTTCCGGCAAGCTTCTGTTTGTGTGGCGCAAGGCGTTTCGCGAAGGGCGGCTTGGCGGAGGGCTATCGTCGGCATTCGTGTCGGCGGTGGTCGTTGAGAATACGCCCGGGCCGGCTGCGTCCGGCGCATTCGGTCGCATGGAGATTGTGAGCGCGAACGGTCGGCGCGTTGTGGTTGGCAGTGACTTTGACGCTTCGGCCCTTTCGCGTCTTCTCGAGGTTTTGGAGGCGCGGCGATGATTCCGATTGCGGGCGGTGTGCGGGTTTGGCTCGCCACGGGTGTGACGGACATGCGGCGCGGCATGAACACGCTCGCACTTCAGGTCCAGGAAGGTCTTGGTCACGATCCGCATGCGGGGGATTTGTATGTTTTCCGTGGACGCCGAGGCGATCGGGTTTCATAGTGCGTCCTTTTCGTTCCTTTTCTTTAGAATCCAGGCAGTCGAAGGCTGTTTTCCTCAATGTTTTCAGTGCTACGGCGACGTCTGTTGCTTGCGATCTGTTGCAGGCCTATCCGGACGCTCTCGCTGTCCAGCGCTTCAACTGGAATTTTCCAGGGCGCATAACGCATGGGCTGCTTCGCAGGTAGAGCGCCGGTTTTGATCAGCTTGCGGACTGATGTGATGTCAATCCCCAGACGGTGAGCGGCCTGATCAGCACTAATCACGTCTTCCGAAGCTGGATTGTATTCGGGGATCCCAAGGCGTGTTCTGAGGGTCGTCACCTTCACCGTCGTCTAGGTTTCATCATCTTCGGTCCGGCATCTCATCCGGTTCAAAGTCACCGCCAGTTCCCTGTCTGGATATTGACCACCGAGCCTTCTCATCACCTCAGAAGCGTTCGGAAGTTGCTCAACGTCTCTCGCCTTGACCTTGCGACGCGGTATTCTCTCTTCAGTGTGACGTCCGCCGATCCAGTGGGTTGTGACGACCGTTTCCCACCTTTCGTCGTCGAGGTTAATGATCACTTCTTCGATCAGGAGCCTCGCAAGCCGCTGTTTTGCGGCAGTATCGGTCCCAGGACTGTTCCAGACGCGTGGGAGGTCGTCTGCAAGACGCAACAAGGCGTCTTTGTCGACCGCCGAGCCCGGGCGCTTGTCCGCTTCCAGCTTCGCAAGTTTGCCTTCGATTCCGGCGACGCGCTGAAGAGTTGCGTTCCAACGATTCTCCAGTTCGCGAGCCACATGACGCTTTTCCGGATCGACGTGTTCATAGCGCCGTTCAGCAAGCGAAGCTTGATATTGAGCCTCTTAGAGTTCCGCAGCGATGAGCCGCCGCTGTTCTTCACCTGCCTGCCTGGTCCTTTCTGCTGCAAGGACCGCAGCTTCGATCGCACGCGGCGAGATCGCTTCGAGAATCTGGCAAGCCAGCAACTTGTCGACAGCCAGGCCTCCGATGCCGATACACAGGCCGGCGCCTACACGGCCGTCGTCGCCGCGGCACTGGTAGCGATAAGGCCGCAGCTTTGCCGAACCGTAGAAGGTCCGCATCATTCTTCCGCATCGCCCACACCGCACCATGCCGGTCAAGAGTGCTTTGCCGCCGCGTCCGGATTTGCGCGAGGCGCGTTTCTTCATGTGAGCGTTTTCAAGAAGCATCTTCTGGTTGTCCTCGAAACGGCTCCAGTCGATGTAGCCCGGGTGATGGTCGCGGATGAGGACGTTCCAGGACTCCGGAGGCTTCCTGTGTCCAGTTGTCTTCACCGCGCGTCCATCCTCAATGCGCATTGTGCTGCCGGTCCTGCCGAAGGCATAGGCACCGGCATGGATGGGGCTCTTCAGGATTTGCATTACGGCGTGGTACGTCGGAGGCTTCCAGACCAGGCGGCATACACTGCTGTTGCGCTTGACGACGGGCAGAGACAACTCTTCTGCACGCAACCAGAGGAACACCTGACGGCCACTGCCGAGTTCGACGAACTTCCTGAAGACAAGGCTGATCGCTTCCCGGACCCGTTCATCGGGATCCATCTTTATCTGGTCGTCTTCGGACCAGATAAAGCCTGGCGGGAGCGTGAAGCGCAATGCTCCTCGTTCCGCCTTGGCATCCCTGGCGGCCAGACCACGTTGACGCAAGAGGCTCAACTCATATTCCGAAAAAGAACCCTTCAAGCCAAGAAGCAAACGGTCATTCATCCACTTCGGATCGTAGACGCCTTCGGGATCGATGATCAAGGTGTCCGTCAGGGAGCAAAGATCGATGAGGTGATGCCAGTCCCTGCCATTGCGGGCGAGGCGCGATGCCTCCAGGCAGTAGACCGCGCCGACCTCGCCTGCACACACGGCCGCCACAAGGCGGCTAAAGCCAGGTCGCAAGGCAAGGCCTGATCCGGTCCGGCCGAGGTCCTCGTCAATGATGGTTACGTCCGAGAAGCCCTGATTGCGGGCCGCCTCGGCCAGGGCGTATTGGCGTTTTTGGCTTTCCTTGTTTCCGAACACCTGGGTCATGGTCGATTGGCGTACGTAGATGAAGGCCTGGCGCACAAGATGCTCAGCTTTGATCTTCGGACTCATCCTCAATCTCCTTTTCGTAACCTGGACTTGTTGCTCTCAACAACAGGTCGGCAATGGCCGCCATGACTTCGAAGCTCTGCGGTGCAGGAGGAGGTTTGTTCCGCGGGTCGCGCAGGTCGAGGGTCATCTGGGTTGGCGGAAGTGGCAGTTTCTTGCGACGCATCGGCATCATCTCCTTTGCCCGGTTGTGGAAGGGATGATTCAATGATGTGCGAGTCGCCCATCGAGCGCAGCACGTCCGCAAGCTCGACCAGGGTCGCAATCGCAACGCAAGGCCGACCGCGTTCAATTGAGGCGCAGTATCCGGAGTCTATCATCCACGCGGGAAGTTCCCGCCAGATGCCTGGCTTGTCCTGCACCCAAACAGTTCGCGAGCCTGAGCGGCACCCTGCAACGCGCGTTGTGCGAACCTGATTAAAATACGGATGCCACGGGTAGGCGACACGCAACGTATGCGATTTGTATGCAGAATGATGTGAAGTTCGGCGACCTGATCAAGGTAATTTGGTGGGATGGCCAGGGTGCGTGCCTGTTCTCCAAGCGCCTTGAGCGCGGCCGTTTTGTTTGGCCGTCGACAGCAGACGGCAAACTCACCGTCACGCCAGCGCAGCTTTCGATGCTGCTTGGAGGCATCGACTGGCGTACGCCGCAACGGACCTGGCGACCTTTGACGGCGAGCTGATTTGGAGTTTTTTTGGGTTCCGGGATTCCCGCCAAGCCGCTCGGGACTGTCAGGAATTCTGTGCCCTGGGCCATTTTCGTCATTGGCTGACGAACCTCTCACCGAAGACGACGGCGAATTGGGTCCTGGCCTGGAACCATTCTCTCGGCGGCCTTTTCCACTCTTCGGTCGCCTGGTTCAACACCAGATATAGCAGCTTCATAGCCGCGTCGTCACTGGGGAAGTGCCCTCTGGTTCGAACGGCGCGTCTTAGCTTCGAATTCAGTGCCTCAATGGCGTTGGTCGTGTAGATGATCCGTCGCACGCCTTCGGGGAAGGCAAAGAAGGGGATGACGTGCTCCCAGTTTCGCCGCCAGCTCTGGGCGATCGCCGGGTACCGTTGCCCCCAGGGACCAGCCTCGAATTCGTCAAGAGCCTTGAGACCGGCTTCTGCGTCCTTGGCCCGGTAGATCGCCCTGAGCGCCGGCACGGCGGTCCTGCGGTCCTTCCAGGACACGAACGACAGCGAATGGCGGATCAGGTGCACGATGCAGGTCTGGACGACCGTTTCGGGGAACACGGCCGTGATCGCCTCGGGAAAGCTCTTGAGGCCATCGACCACGGCGATCAGGATGTCGCCAACACCGCGGTTCTTGAGCTCGTTCATGACACGCAGCCAGAACTTGGCGCCTTCCGTCTGCTCGATCCAGATGCCCAGTATCTCCTTGGTGCCATCGGGCAGAATAGCCAGCGCGATATAGACGGCCTTGTTACGAACAAAGCCTTCGTCCCTGATCTTGACCCGGATCGCGTCGAAGAAGACCAGGGGATAGCAAACATCCAGCGGCCGGTTTTGCCACTCCGTCACCTCCTCCAGAACCGCGTCGGTAACCGCCGAGATCAGGTCCGGCGAAATATCGATGCCGTAGAGTTCCTCTAGGTGGCCGCGGATCTCGCGCACGCTCATGCCGCGTGCGTACATCGAGATGATCTTCTGATCGAAGTCCGGGAAGCAGCGCTGATACTTGGCGATCAGCTTGTACTTGGCGATCAGCTTGGGATCGAAGGTGCCGGCCCGATCCCGCGGGATCGACAAGCGCATCTTCGAGGTGCCCGTCAGAACCGACTTCTTCGAGCTGCCGTTGCGCCGGTTGGAGCCGCCTTCGGAACGCTCTTCCTCCAGATGCTGGTCCAATTCGGCATTCAGAATCCGTTCCGACAAAGCCTTCTTAAGATCGTCAAGCAGACCGTCCTTGGCAAAAACGTCTTGCGCATCACGCCCGGCAAGCAACTGGTCCAATAGTTCTTTCTTGATAGCCATGTGATGATTCGCTCCTTTCCATCACTATGGCCCAGGGCACAGAATTCCTGACAGTCCCCGAGGAGGTATTCACAAGCCTGGCCGACGCACGGCGAAAGCTCTCCCGCTGGCGATACGACTACAACACCATCAGGCCGCACTCGGCCTTGAACGGAAATCCACTGGCAACCGCGCGGCGTGCGATTGAGCAGTTTGAAGGCTCCTCGCACCCCGCGCTCGCCAAACCCACAACATTGAGATATTCAATCCAAGGGCTCCCAAAATGAACGAGGGAGCCAATGGGCTCAGGTCAGTTGACTCCCAAGTCAATCATTAGCATACTAACAATGCATTAGCATGCTAACAGTCTTCTGTAATCAGCCTGAAATGCCTAACTATGTACCGAAAGGAGGGCATCGTGAAATCAAAATTAGCTTTAACAGTGATCGCTTCAACCATCTTGCTATCTACTGCTCCAGCAATTGCGCTTCAACCATCTTGCTATCTACTGCTCCAGCAATTGCGGGTTCCAATATTACGCTATGTGGTGGTAGTCCAGGTGGGCTTTGGTCAATGCTTGGTGCGGGAATAGATGCAGCGGTACGGAAAGTTGAACCAGATTCAACGGTCACCTATCAGACGTCAAGCGGTGGTTTTGCTAACATCGTACAAGTTGCCGAAGGGAAATGTGACTTAGGCATTGTTCACATCGGCGAAGTGTTGATCGCGCAAAAGGGTGAGGAGCCTTTCAAGAAGCCAACTGGCGGCGTTGCAGCTGTCTCTATGCTATATGATTGGGCTACTATGCAATGGGTGATAGACAAAAGTTTTGCGAAGGAAAATGGTCTTGAATCAATTGCTGATTTAGCCAAGATGGATGGTTCTTTTGACTTAGTGGTCAACCGTCGAGGTATCTTGCCTTCGATTTTGACGAAGAAATCTCTAGGAAACGTCAATGTGACGTTTAGCGGTTTGGAAAGCAAGGGAGGAAGTGTTCAGTTTCAGGGTTCCGGCGGTGCATCCGAAATTATGCAGGATGGCAAAGCGGATTCTTGGGTTAATGCTACCTTCGTTGGTAGCGGTAAGATCCGAGCTATTGCTGAGAAACGTAAGCTGACTTTACTTTACTTTCCGTTCCGGAAGACACCATCGCAATGATGCAGAAAAATTACGGCTCGAAACCGGTAACGATTCCTGCTGGCGCTTATCCGTGGCTCGTATAAGGAAGTCAAAACATTCGGCGCATCTGCTGCTTTGATTGCATCTGAAAATGCAGATCCTGCATTAGTTAAGCTAGTAGCATCAGCTATCTTTAACCACACAGGTGAGATACAAGCCGTTCACAAGGCAATGGGTGCGTTTACGGGCGAACTTGCAGCATCAACACCCAGTTTGCGTACCATCCAGTAGCTGCGGAGGTTATCTCCGGAGCAGGGTTCTAGGCTGCTTGAATCCGAATTGCCGACAGCAACTCTAATGCAGATATGCTGTCGGCTCTTAATTATTTCTAAGTCAGGAGTTGCTTGATGGGTGGTGTCTTGGGCCTGCTGTTCTCGAAAGGAACGCGGCGTTCTCTATCCGGTTGGATGTATTGGCCCATTCGGATTTATACTGCCCTTTTTTCGGTCTGGGTTTTATGGGCCGGAGTTTTCTCGCGCACCGATGCACTATCGTTAACGGTTGTTTTCCTATCGCCCATTTTCGTGCCATCATTCTTATTGATAGGAGCCACTAATAGCGCATATCTGAGCAAACCATCTCCGATAGACTGGTTTTTATCTGCCTTAGCCGCAGCCTGTGCGGCCTATTTTATTTGTTATATTCCCGAAACTGCGACGCGAATTAGCCTGCTGTTTGATCTTTGTGCTGATCAGTTTGTAATGGCCGGTATTCTGGTCCTCCTGACGCTTGAGATAACTAGGCGTACAGTGGGTGTCTTTTTGACACTGATTGTTTTGGCACTTATTTTCTATAATCTTTATGGACACCACATACTAGGCCAGCTTGGGCACGGGTATATTTCGCTTTCTCACTTCATTGATATTGACGTCTACATCGCGGATGGGCTCTTTGGTGTTCCCGTCCGTGTTGCGGCTACTTACGCCTTTTTGTTTGTGATGTTTGGGACTTTTCTGGAGAAGGCAAAGGGTGGAGATTTCTTTTTTGGGTTAGCCGCTGCTCTTTCGGGTCGGTCTGTAGGAGGTCCTGCGAAAATCGCGGTTTCATCATCTGCTTTGTTTGGAACGAAGTCCGGTAGTCCGACTTCTGACGTTGTTGCGACAGGTTCAATAACCATACCCATGATGAAGCGGTTGGGTTACAGGCCCGAGCTGGCTGGCGGGGTGGAAGTGGCAGCATCAACTGGAGGAAGTCTTTTACCGCCGATCATGGGTTCGGCCGCCTTCATCATGGCCGAGATGACAGATGTTGGATATAGTGAAATTGTTCTCGCTGCACTCGTCCCCGCACTTTTGTACTACCTGGGAATTTTTATTCAGATTCATCTGAGATCTGTTGAACTTAATCTTGCGCCGCTTGATGAAAGAGAAGTGCCGACTCTCGTTGAAACCCTTAGAAAAGGCTGGCAATATCTCATTCCTCTAGGTGGGCTAATTGTCCTCTTGGTTTCTGGCTACTCACCAACAATGGTCGCCGCTGGAAGCGCGTTGATGGTTTGGCTCGTATCCTTTCTGAAAAAGGACACACGCCTTGGGATCAAGGGCACCATTGAGGCGCTTTCTGTGACAGCAATACGGATGCTGGCTGTCACCGGCGCTTGTGCTGCAGCAGGCCTCGTGACCGGCGGGATAACAATGACGGGGCTTGCTGCTAAGTTTTCTTATGTCGCATTTTCTCTCGCCGGTGACCAGGTGATCCTAGCACTCGCTCTTAGTGCCTTAGTTACAATCATATTAGGGCTGGGGATGCCAACACCGAGTGCGTATGTTCTCGCTGCTGTCTTGGTCGGTCCAACATTGGTAAATGATTATGGTTTTCAGGAACTGAATGCTCATTTGTTCCTTCTGTATTTTGCCGTCATGTCAGCGATGACGCCGCCTGTTGCCGTGGCAGCCTATGCAGCCGGCGCGATTTCGGGCGCTAACCCACTCCGCATTGCAGTTATTTCCATGCGCTTTTCGGTGGTGGCCTTCGTTGTTCCATTCATCTTTGTGATCAATCCGACGGTATTAACGCCACAGGCAAGTTTGGGAGCTTTCTTTACATGCTTATCTACCATACTCGCCTGTATTCAAATTGCCTTGGCTTCTGAAATCCGATGGTTGGGCACACTTTCAATGCCTATCAAGATGTCAATGTGGCTTGCCGCAATCTTGTTGTCGGTTCCCGATACAAGTTGGAAAATTGCTGGGGCATTGATTGGGCTTGCACTGCTCGGGCACTGTTATCGCGGGTACCACGCATTCCGATATGGTTAATCTAAACACAATGTTCCATAACGCAGTCATCATAATATGATTGTTAGCATACAAATGAAAGGCGCGTAAATGTTGTTAGACCTACGAAAAATCAATCAATTGATCGATCTGTGGCTTGATGAAGATGTGAATTATTATGACCTAACCGCAAAGATAATGGTTGATGATGATGCTGTGGCTAAGTTTGGAATGAACGCGCGTGAGCCCATCATTTTATCGGGCCTTAAGGCTGCGGAAATGATCTTTAAGAGAGTTGACCCAGACTGCACATTCGAGACGAGCCACAAGGACGGTGATCGAGTAAAAACGGGCGAAACATTTGCTATAATAACCGGCAATGCACAGGCACTTTTGACCGCAGAACGTGTTGCTTTGAACCTTGTGCAACGAATGTGTGGTATCGCGGGTTTAACTGCACAATATGTCGAGGAGATCGCAGGTACTGGGGTAACATTACTTGACTCTCGCAAGACCACTCCAGGACTTCGGATGATCGAAAAATACGCAGTTGTGTGTGGTGGTGGTCGTAGCCATCGGCTTGGTCTCGACAATGGCATTATGCTCAAAGACAACCACATCGCGGTCGCAGGAAGCATTACCGCAGCTGTAGAACGTGCGAAAGCTGATGCTCCTATGCTCACTAAAATCGAGGTTGAGTGCGATCGGCTGGATCAAGTTGAGGAAGCATTGGCCAGTGGAGCGGATGTCATCATGCTCGATAACATGAGTAATGAAGATATGGTCAAAGCGGTCGAAATAGTCTCCAAACGTATCCCATTGGAGTGTTCGGGTGGTGTGCGACTGGATACTATCCGGGGCAAGGCGGAAACTGGCGTAGACTATATCTCTGTTGGTCGGATTACCCAATCTGCAACCTGTGTAGACATCGGTCTGGATGAGGTCTGAAGGCCACGTGGCCCGAAGGAGGGATCTGCCGCATGAATGGAACATTATTTCTTATTGTTGGTCCTAGTGGCGTGGGTAAGGACACGCTTCTGGAAGGAGTCCGTGACAAACTTGAAGGTGCGTGGTTCCGTTTTCCGCGACGTGTGATAACCCGCCCGGTCAATGCGGGTGGTGAGGATCATAAGGCGGTGACCGAAGCGGCATTTGACACCATGGAGATGCAGGGCGCATTCATGCATGATTGGCGCGCGCATGGATTGCGGTATGGACTTCCTGCTGACATTACGCAAAGCTTGTCTGAAGGCGTCAATGTTGTTGTGAACACCTCGCGTCGAGAAATTGAGGCCATTTGCAAGAAAGTTCCAAATGCTTTGGCGGTTTATGTCTCTGCCTCGCCGGACGTTCTTGCGGAACGATTGCGTGCGCGAGGAAGAGAAAACGAAGATGATATTGAACGCCGTCTGTCTCGGGTTGTGGAACAACCCGACCATGGAGTCGGCATCCTTGAAGTGCTTAATGATGGAACTATCAAGGAAGGTATCGAAAAACTTGTCGACATCATAGCGGGTTCTAGCGAACTCTACGCAAAGTCAGCTGAGTTCCCCGCGGATTTTGGAGCTAGAGCGATATGCTTACTAAATAGCAGCAATCCCGTCGCGGCTAGAATATTGGCGGGCACGGAACGTGTAAGCCTTGCGGCCAATGAAACCTCGGTCACCGCTGACTTGGGTTGGACCGATGACGCGACTCTGGTCTCACGCGAAAGCTGCGCAGTTTCCAGATCGATCTTAGAAAAACTGAGCCTTGACTCGGGCGCAGCGCTCTCTATCGAACGCTCCCCGGCACCCGAAAGCCGTGCCATATTACAGAAAAAAGTGCGAGGCGGACATCTAAAACCGAGCGAAGTTCAGAGCATTGTCAAGGATCTTGTCCACGGCAGATTTAGTAATTCGGAGATGGCTGGATTTCTAGTATCTGCCTCACGAAATCTGACAATTGATGAAGTCATCGAATTAACGAAAGCGCGTGCTGCTTATGCGCACCGTCAAACATGGGATGCAAGAGTTGTAGTCGACAAGCACTCAATGGGCGGTATTCCCGGCAACAGAATATCACCGATCATTATACCAATCATCGCAGCATTCGGTCTGATGATGCCCAAGACCTCCTCCCGCGCGATAACGTCTGCTGCTGGCACCGCTGATATGATGGAAGTGCTCACAAAAGTTGATCTGACCTCTGAAGAGATGCAACAGGTCGTCAAAAAGACTGGAGCTTGCATCGCTTGGAATGGGCGGTTAACCCATTCACCTGTTGATGACGTGATGAATGCAATCAATCGCCCTCTTGGACTCGCCTCCGCGAGGCTGGATGTGTCATCTATTATGTCAAAAAAAATTGCTGCCGGTTCAACTCATGTCTTGATCGATTTACCCATAGGCCCGCAAGCCAAGACCAAGACTCGTGAGGAAGGCGAAGAGTTGAAAGAATTGTTTGAGACTGTTGGTGCCGGCGTTGGACTAAAAGTTTACGCAAATCTGACCGATGGTACAAAACCCATAGGTCGAGGTATCGGACCAGTTTTGGAATCTATCGATGTCCTCGATGTACTTTCTAACAAGTCGGGTGCACCGCAAGATCTATTGGATAAGGCGCTGGATTATTCAGCTCATATTCTGGAATGGACCGGTTATGCAGAGAGAGGAGAAGGACGGGCGCATGCTCTCAAGATGGTTGAGAGCGGTCAAGCCTATAACAAACTTCAAGAAATAGTTCAGGCCCAAGGTGCGCATGAGGCAGACCTAACGCCAAGCAATTTCACAGGTGAATTTGTCTCCGATCGATCAGGACGAATCGAAGAGTTTGATATTCGAGTGCTTTCTTCCATTGCGCGTATTGCTGGAGCGCCTCGAGATAAATCAGCGGGGATTTATCTTACTGCGCATGCCGGCGAACAAGTCGAAAAAGGGCAGCCCGTGATACGAATCCATGCCTCAAGCCAACAGGGCTTAGAGGAAGCACTAAAAAAAGTGAGCACAGAAACGCCACTTGTTCGTAAATGGTCCTGAATGAGGTCGATGCGGACCGTTGCAAAGCAAATGGCAAAAAACGAATGAAATAACTTGAAGATTAACATGGCTGAGGCACCAAAAGATATGCCCGAACAAGGGCGCACCCTGATCAAAAACATCGGCCTCCTTTTGACCGGAGATTTATCCGCACCGATCGCAGATAGTGACTGCGTCATGATTGAGGATGGCGTGATTACCGGTTTTGAAACAGGTGATGCTGATCGCACGATCGACGCTGCAGGTTGTGCCGTAGCACCCGGCCTAATCGACGGTCATTGTCACCCGGTCTTTGGTGACTGGACCCCCCGTCAAAATCAGATTGGCTGGATAGAGATGAATGTGAATGGCGGTGTCACCAGCTTCATTTCTGCCGGCGAAGTGCACCTGCCCGGACGACCGAAAGATGCGGAAGGCGTCAAGGCATTGGCCATGGTGGCACAGCGTTGTTTCGCAAATTTCAGATCCGCCGGTGCCAAAGTAATAGCTGGCGCTCCCGTACCGGAACTTGATTTTGATCGAGACTTCTATGTCGGAATAAAGGAAGCGGGCATCCGCCATATTGGCGAAATCGGTCTCGGTACAGTAGCGAAAGGACCTGACGCTGCACGTGTCACTGGCTGGTGCCGGGAACTGGGGATTGAGACAATCATGCATACCGGCGGACCTTCTATCGCAGGCTCCCATCATGTAACGGAAGAGGATGTCCTCGAAGCCCAACCTGATGTGGTTAGCCATATCAATGGCGGTCCAACCTCGATCCCGCATGAGGCTATTCGGGAGCTTTGTCGCAACGCAAAGGGAGCCCTTGAAGCTGTTCATAATGGCAATGAGAAATCTGCACTGGTTGCACTTGAAGGCGCAATCGCGGAAGACAGATTGGCAGACTTTCTTGTAGGAACAGATGCTCCAGCTGGTTCCGGCGTGCAACCGAACGGCATGCTGCGTATGGTGACATTGCTTGCAAGCTTTGGTGGTCTGTCTGCGGAGTTGGCATGGTGCTGTGGCAGCGGCAATGTCACCAGACGGCGTGGTTTAGATCAAGGCATTATTGAAGCAGGACGCCCGGCGGACTTGGTTTTCATGGACCGTCCGAGTGGATCAGAAGGTGATGACGTGCTGAGCGCGATGGCGATGGGCAACATTCCCGGCATTGCCGCTGTGATGATCGATGGCAAAATGCGTGCCGGGCGTTCACGCTCTACACCACCATCAGCGCGTGTGCCGGTGAACTAGAGCAGAATCCGCTCAAGCTGTATCGGTTTGATAGCCACATGCGGCGAAGTAATTTTGAGCGTTCTGCGGTGTGACGAGATCGATGGCTTTGGCGATTGCGTCATGGAGGTCGTCGCTGGTTTGGGCTGACCTGAGCCCATTGGCTCCCTCGTTCATTTTGGGAGCCCTTGGGTTGAATATCTCAATGTTGTGGGTTTGGCGAGCGCGGGGTGCGAGGAGCCTTCAAACTGCTCAATCGCACGCCGCGCGGTTGCCGGTGGATTTCCGTTCAAGGCCGAGTGCGGCCTGATGGTGTTGTAGTCGTATTGCCAGTGGGAGAGCTTTCGCCGTGCGTCGGCCAGGCTTGTGAATACCTCCTCGTTGAGCAGCTCATCACGCAGTCTCCCGTTGAAGGATGATAACGTATAGAATCTTTCGCTCTTTTGACTTTGCAAGGCGGTTCCTTTCAAACGGAAAGGACCGACAATGGACAAGGAAGACGATAAGCCGATGGGAGAAGTGATCCGCATCGACGAAGCGAGGGTGAAGGACCACCTGGGCGGAGCTGGTTCGCGGGACGGTCGAAGAGACTTTGAACGCGATGCTAGATGCCGAAGCGGATCAGCTATGTGGTGCGGCCCGGTATGAGCGAACCGAAGGGCGCAAAGACAACCGTGCCGGCAGTTACGCCCGCAAGCTTCACACTAAGGCGGGCGAGGTCAATTTGAAGGTGCCTAAGCTGCGCCATTCGAAATTCGAGACTGCGATCATCGAGCGCTATCGACGCCGTGAGAGCAGTGTCGAGGAAGCCCTGATGGAGATGTATCTTGCGGGCGTATCCGTGCGCCGGGTTGAAGACATCACCGAAGCGCTTTGGGGCACAAAGGTGTCACCCTCGACAGTGTCGAACCTCAACAAGAAGATCTACGCCAAGATCGAGACTTGGCGGAATGCCCCGATCGAGGGAAAGCATCCTTACATCTATCTCGATGGCATCGTGATGAAGCGGGCCTGGGCGGGCGAAGTGCGCAACGTTTCGCTGCTGGTGGCCATTGATGTGACCTCAGAGGGCTTTCGGGAGGTGCTGGGCATCTGTGAAGGTGCCAAGGAGGACAAGTCCGGATGGAGCGCCTTCCTGCGTCATCTGGTCGATCGTGGCCTTAGCGGTGTCGAGCTGATCGTGTCAGATGCCTGCAGGGGGCTGATTGAGAGCATGGCGGAGTATTTGCCTGATGCGCGATGGCAGCGCTGCACGGTCCATTTTTACCGCAATGTCTTCAGCCATGCGCCGAAAGCCAAGGTGCGCGAGGTGGCTCATATGCTCAAAGCGATCCATGCTCAGGAAAGCCGGGAAACAGCGATCGAAAAGGCCGATGCGGTCGTCACCAACCTTCGCGCGATGCGACTGAACAAGGCGGCTGATCTAGTCGAGGAGAAGATCCATGAAACGCTCAGTTATTACAGCTTTCCCGACAGTCATTGGCGAAAGATCCGTACCAACAATCCTCTGGAGCGATTGATGAAGGAAATTCGCCGGCGAACGAGAGTCGTGGGCGCGTTCCCCGATGGCCAATCCTGTGTCAACCTAGCCGCGGCCCGTCTGCGTCACGTTGCAGGAACCCAGTGGAGTACGCGCAAATACATGGCAATGGAACCCCTTCAAGAAATGAAACTTCAACACAACAGAGCCGCCATCGCATGACCGAAAGAGCGAGAGATTCTAGACACTACCTATCTCCGGCGACATACTGCAAAACCCAATACAAACAGCGCCATAAAATCGAGAATATGTTCGGCAAAATGAAAGACTGGCGACGAATCGCAACCCGATACGACCGAAGAGCCGACGTCTTCATGGCGGCCATCACACTTGCCGCAATCTTCATATGGTGGATTCAATGAGTCCTGAGCCTAGTGGGTATGTCTGCGGCAATGATCCTATTTTTGAGATTTCTTGAATGACCGTCATCGTCGTGGGTCAGAGTTTCTCTGTCAGCTCAGGTACAGCTTCAAACAGATCAGCCACGAGACCAAGATCCGCCACTTGGAAAATGGGGGATTCTTCATCTTTTTTGATCGCAACGATGACCTTTGAATCTTTCATACCGGCTAGGTGCTGAATGGCGCCTGAGATGCCCACGGCAACATAAAGTTCGGGCGCGACAATCTTACCGGTTTGACCGACTTGCCAATCGTTGGGTGCATAGCCAGCATCAACCGCCGCACGCGATGCACCAACTGCGCCACCCAATTTGTCGGCAAGGTTTTCGATGAGTTTGAAATCATCCTCAGATCCAATACCTCGTCCACCTGAAACGACAACGTCTGCACTGGTGAGTTCCGGACGATCACTGGCCTCGATTTTATCTTCGATCCAGGCACTGAGCGAATTGTCATTGTCAAAAGTGATTTCTTCAACCGCACAACCGCTGTCACCAAAAGCAGCAGGAGAGAAATTGCTGGTTCTGACGGTCAGAACTTTAATTGGATCCGATGATTTTACCGTCTGGATTGCATTGCCTGCATAGGTTGGCCGGTCAAAGACATCGGCGCCACCAATCTCCATCACATCGGGAATAATCATAACGTCGAGAAGGCCGGTGACACGCGGCAAGATGTTTTTTGTCGAAGCGGTCGCAGGGGCAACAATATGCGTATAGGACGATGAGAGGGAGGCAATGAGTTTTGATGCCGGTTCTGCCAAATCGTGCCCGAAGTCATCATCGTTGCAATAAAGGACTTTGCTCGCCCCTTCGAGCTTTGAGGCTTGTTCGGCAGCGGATGACACATCCGCTCCGATGCAGAGCAGTGTCACATCTCCCAAGGACCTTGCAGCGCTAAACGCCTTGGAGCTTGCATCTTCAGCCAATTGGCCATCATTGATTTCTGCAAGAAATAGTACCGACATTAGACAACTCCCCTTTCTTTGAGTTCAGACACAAGTTCATCGACTGAACCAACGAGCTTTCCGGGTTCTCTTGTCTTAGGACCTGCTGTTTTGATGATCTCAAGCCTTGGGCGCATATCAACATCCAGAGAGCTCACTGGCACTTCTATAAGTGGCTTCTTCTTCGCCTTCATAATGTTGGGCAAAGAGGCATATCGCGGTTCATTGAGTCGAAGATCGGCGCTGATGACGGCAGGTAGATTGACCTTGATGGTTTGAAGGCCGCCATCGACTTCGCGGGTCACATTTGCAGATCCGTTTTCCAGCGTCATTTCGGATGCAAATGTCGCCTGGCTCCACCCCAGTTGTGCAGCCAGCATTTGAGCGGTTGCATTCATGTCATTGCCGATTGCCTGTTTGCCGCAAATGATGAGATCAGGTTGTTCTTGATTCGCGATCGATTTGAGGATTTTGGCAACTATTAATGGCTCTACATCCCTTTGAGTGTCGTCTTCTAAAAGAACGAGGATGGCTTGGTCTGCGCCCATGGCAAGTGCAGTACTCAACGTTTCTTGGGCCTGTTTCACACCAATTGATACAGCGATGACTTCGGTTATTGTGCCAGCTTCTTTCAGCCGGATTGCCTCTTCTACCGCAATCTCATCAAACGGATTCATGGACATTTTGACATTGGCAAGTTCAACACCGGTACCATCCGGCTTCACTCTAATTTGCACATTGTAGTCGACAACGCGTTTAACGGGGACAAGGGCCTTCACAGTGTTCTCCTCAATTTCTCTAAGCCACCTTAGCTCCCGATGCATTGCGATCTATGGATGGGAGTTTTGTAAAATTATTGTTAGTATACAAATAAAAACAAGATTGTAAACTTGCCGATGTTCTTTGTTTCAATATGGGGCCTCCAAGTGTGTGATGCGGCGTGCGCCTCAAGAGGTCGTCGATTCCAACAGGGATTTTGTGTCACCAAAGACACTTCAATTCTGAATCTGTAATAGAAAGCGATTCTCGCCAAAACCCCGTCAATGCCGCATGGCATGGCCTCAGAGAGCTTCTTTTTTGAGCTAGGATCGACCAGAAGAGGGGGATTGTCGCGCTAAAAGCGCTGAGCGTCACAAAACTTAAACACTTTCCAGCATCTTCCTACCTGAGGATTGAATGTTCATTTATTTATTTGTATACTAACGATATTAGTATTTAGCATTCAAACGAAAAAGACTGGCCGGTATATATCGGCAATCGGTGGGCTGCCTGTGGGTGTTACGCATCGCCGTCCAGCTTCTGGGAGATGTAAAGTAATGCGTTTTGAGAACCCTATCGAACTACAGGAGGCGTATTCGATACTTGCAACAGGAGATTGGAAAGTCCTTGCCGGCGGCACAGATTTCTACCCGTCCCTAAACGGGGGTGTTCCCAAAAGTAATGTCCTTGATATCACCAATCTTAAATCTATCAAAGGTATTAGCCGGGACGAAAACGGTGACTGGCACATCGGCGCGCTGACCACCTGGACAGATGTGATTGAGGAAGATCTGCCATCTTCTTTTGACGGACTGAAACTGTCCGCCAGGGAAGTGGGTTCGATTCAAATTCAAAATCGGGCGACGGTCGTTGGCAATATATGCAATGCATCTCCCGCCGCCGATGGGGTTCCGCCACTCCTGACCCTTGGTGCACAGGTGCGAATCGGATCGCTGGCAGGCGAGCGTCGCATGCCACTCAGCGATTTTATTGAAGGCAATCGAAAGACTGCTCTGAAGCCCGGCGAGATCGTGATCGGCATCGTTCTGCCTGCCAATTTAACATCCGGCGTTTCTTCCTTTCTAAAGCTAGGTGCGCGGAAATATCTTGTCATTTCCATTTCGATGGTCGCATCACGGATTCACGTTTCTGACGGGCGTATTTCAGACGCAGCCCTCGCTGTGGGGTCTTGTTCATTGGTTGCCCAAAGGCTTTCGAACCTTGAGTCGCTGATCATCGGAAGAGAGGCAACTTCTGACATCGTTGAGCTTATCAAGGAAGACCATTTCACAAACCTCGCACCCATCGATGATGTGCGAGCGACTAAAGATTACCGAATGCATGCTGCCAAGGAGATGGTGGCGCGGGTGCTCGCTCAAACCCTGGAGGCCACAATATGATCAACGTCAATTTTGAGCTGAACGGGAAAAGTCGCACTGAAAGCGTGGACCCGATCAAGCGCTTGTCCGAGTTTCTGCGCGACGATATGGGACTGAGTGCCACTAAGGTTGGCTGCAATGCGGGCGACTGTGGTTCGTGCACGGTGATGATCGACGGGAAAACGGCATGTAGCTGTTTGGTGAGCGCTTCCCAGATCAATGGATCGAAAATCGAAACGCTTGAGAATATGGCTCATGATGGCCAGCTGTCTCGCTTGCAACGCAGTTTTCTCAATTTTGGCGCAGCACAGTGCGGCATCTGTACACCGGGCATGTTGATTTCAGCCAAGGCCCTTCTGGAAAAACAGCCCGAACCGTCTCACAGAGAAGTTGAAGACGCCTTGGGCGGCGTATTGTGCCGCTGCACAGGTTATAAAAAGATCATCGACGCGGTGGTGCACGCCCATGAATTTGCCGATGAAGAGCTTCTTCCGGAAGCAGGCAAAGGTGTTGGTTCAGCGATCTGGCATCTTGACGGTGTTCCAAAGGTCGATGGAACTTTAAAATATGGTGCGGACACAATCCCTGAAAACGCGCTTTATGTCCGGGTTATTCGCAGTCCCTACCATCATGCAAATTTCAGAATCGGGGACAAAGACGCCTTTGTGCGCGATACAGCGGGCGTTGAGGCCTTTTTCGATGTGACCGACATTCCAGGCAAGAATTGTTTTGGGGTTATACCGCCCTTTGCCGATCAACCGGTTTTTGCAGAAGACGTCGCCATATTCCGCGGAGAGGCCGTGGCCGCCATCGTGGGGGATGAGGACGTTGTCAGACGTCTTGAAGAGGCCGATCTTCCGATCCAATGGATTGAGATTAAACACGCTCTGCTGCCTAATGAAGCAAGAGACGGGAATCTCAGCGACATTCATGATGGCCGTAAGGGCAATATTCTGGTTGAGGGCTATGTTGAAAAAGGCTCGATTGCCAATGGGTTTGCAAACGCTCGTCATAAGGTGAGCGTCAGAACATCAACGCCTTTCATTGAACACGCCTATATTGAATTGGAAGCAGGGTACTGTGCGCGAAAAGGTGATCGGCTGGAACTTTTCGGTTGTACCCAAGCCGCGATGATGGATCGCGACAGTCTGGCTGAGATCATGGGGCTGTCAGTCAACGACATTCGCATCATGCCGTCTGCAGTCGGTGGCGGGTTTGGATCGAAATTAGATATATCCTTCCAACCCTATATTGCTTTGGCGGCATGGAAGCTCAATAGACCGGCTTACATCAGCTATAGCCGCAACGAGTCGATGCAATCGACAACCAAACGCCATCCTTCGGAAATCGAGCTCGAGATTGGCTGTTCTGAGGACGGTACAATTACAGCCTTTAATTTTGAAGGAACTTTCAACACAGGCGCTTATGCAAGCTGGGGTCCGACGGTTGCCAATCGTGTGCCAGTCCATGCGTCTGGTCCCTACTTCATCGAAAACTATCGCGCAAAAAGCTATGCAATTCATACCAACACACCTTCATCGGGTGCGTTCCGCGGATTTGGTGTGCCTCAATCGGCAATCGCTCAGGAAACCGCCTTTGATCTGTTGGCAGATAAGGCTGGCATCGACAGGTTGGAATTCCGGATCAGAAACGCACTTCAAAACGGACTGCCAACCGCAACCGGTCAGATCTTCGAAAAAGGTGTTGGGATCAAAGAGTGTCTGGACGCACTTAAGCCCCATTGGGAAAGAGCAAACGAGGAAGCGAGAGCTTTCAATGCAAAAGCCAATGGGTCTGCTATCCGCAAGGGTGTAGGGCTTGGTTCGTGTTGGTACGGTTGCGGCAACACATCTTTGCCAAATCCGTCAACGATCCGCTTTGGCATTAAAGCCGACGGCACCATTATTCTACATCAGGGCGCAATGGATATTGGCCAGGGGTCTAATACGGTCATTACTCAGATTGCGGCTGATGGTCTGGGTGCGCCTGTCCATTCCATTGAACTGATTGATGGTGATACTGATCTGACGCCCGATTGCGGAAAGACATCTGCGTCCAGACAGACCTTTGTTACGGGCAAAGCAGCGCAGCTGGCTGGCGAAGCATTGCGTCGCGAGATCTTACGAAAAGTTAATGTGAGCGATGCTGCATCCCTTGAGTTTTCTGACGGTCTTATCAAGGCGCATGAAGGTGACACATCTGTCGAGGTAGAGTTGACCGGGTTGGAATCCAATGAGTTTGGCTATGTTTTCATGGCCGAAGAGACTTATGATCCGCCCGTTAAAGCGCTTGATGACAAAGGTCAGGGTGTGCCCTATGCCGTTTATGGCTATGGAGCGCAGCTCATGGAACTGAGCGTTGATACGAAGCTCGGCACCATCAAGCTTGGTCGCATTACCACGGTTCACGATGTGGGCAAGGCCATCAACCCCATGCTTGTTGAAGGACAGATTGAAGGGGGCGTTGCGCAAGGCATTGGGCTCGCCTTGATGGAAGATTATCTGCCGGGCAGAACAGAGAACCTGCACGATTATCTCATCCCGACTTTTGGCGATGTGCCTGAGTTTGCAAATCTGATCATAGAGGTCGAAGACGCTGAAGGCCCTTACGGTGCCAAAGGTCTTGGTGAACATGTCCTGATCCCGACAGCCCCTGCAATTTTGAACGCACTGCGCGACGCGACAGGAGTGATTGTCGCTGATTTACCGGCGACCCCTGACAAGGTGATGGCGGCGTTGATGGCGCATAATGAGGAATAGTTTGAATGTCTGATACACCAGCAAAACCAGAAAAAATCAGGCGCGATGCCTGTCCTGTGATGTGTTACATAGCCGATGGCAATTCCGGCGCTTGTGATCGCTATGCCAATCATGGCGGTGGACTTGTTCGCCTGGATCCGTTGACTGTCATTGAAAATCAGATTGAAGAAGGCAAACCCGTTGTCGCTTGTTTGACAAATGGCGAGGACTAGGATTGCAGTTTTGTTCATTCCAAGGATCATTTTATCACGGCGATTGGCGCAGGCACCACCTATCCAGATTACAAACCCGCACCGTTCATCGTTTCAAGCGAAGTCAATAGCGTTGATACTGTTACAGTCGTCACGGAAGGCATTTTCAGCTATTGCGGTGCCAAGATCAAAATCGATACTGATCGGCATCTCGGTCCGGAACGCAATCTCGTTAGAGTCGATGGCGAGGTTATTGGTCATGTTACAACGGCGGAATATGGCTCCCAAATGCTCTCCTTAGTGGTGTTCACCACCTCACAGGTGGCAGTAAGAAAGAAGGTCGTGTGACTTGTGCGGCTCTCCGCGCACTGTGCAATGGTAAAGCGGTGACTTTGACGATAGACGATGGCGCAGAAGTTGTGGTTCAGGCCAATATGCCACCGATTATCAATGGTGTTGTCGAAGAGCGAATGCGTGTTGGTTGCGGGTCTGCCACCGTGGGCATGTTTGCATCCCAGTGGAAGGATCTTGTTGATGAGGTTGTAGTGGTCGACGATCACATCACCGGAGTCATGTCTGAACACCAAGCCGGAAAGGTTATTGGTTTGCCGGAAAGCGGAATTAAGATTAAGGGCCGTCGTTCAACGCCTGGTCGCTATTTCCAAGTTGCCAATCCTGGAACTGGATGGGGTGGAACGGATCTTGAAGATCCTCTTACCATCCTTGGAGATTTCAACGATAAGAAAGCCTCGCCCGGACAAAGCCTTCTTATGGTTTCAACAACGGGTGAGCACTTTGCCCATTACGAATTGGATGACGATTTAAAGCCTGTCCAAAAGGATATGCCGGAACGGCTTAAGCCTTCCATTGAGCGGATCGATGAGAACTGCGAACCGGCGCTTTGTTCGGTGGTCTTTATGGGTGGTGCAGGCGGCTCCTTGCGAGCTGGTGTTACAGATAATTCGGTTAAGCTCACTCGGTCTGCGCAATCAGCATTGACCAATGTAACTTGTGGCGGCGCACCTTCCTATAGGTGGCCCGGCGGCGGTATCACGGTCATGTCCGACGTTGCGAAGATGCCGGAGAACTCTTTTGGATATGTTCCAACACCAGCCCTTGTGGCACCCATAGAATTCACCATGAGTTTCGAAGACTATCGCGCGCTTGGCGGGCACGTTGATCATATTATTGATCTGGATGAAGCGATTGAAGCCAATTCAGGAAATCAAAAAGACCATATTCTGAGCGGTCAAAGGTTTGTGGCAAATCACCAAAGCAATCCTTGGCCAACGGATGCTGGCAGTGGTGGCAAGGGATAAGATGGAAAAGGCATTCGTCGCATTGGATCAACAGACCAATCGGATCGTGATGAGACACGGTCCGATTGATCTGTTTGTAAAGATCGATGCGGACGATCCCAATGTGCTTGGTGCGGCCTTAAGGTTCTTCAGCGAACCTTTCGGGGAGGTTCTTCCATCCCTTTGCGAGGAGCTTCCCATGCTGCGCACAAATGTTGAACATATCGCTTTCCCTCCGAAGGGCACGATCGGGAAAAAGATGTATGAAAGTGCTGCATCATTTTCTGGGTTCGATACGGTTACGCCCATGATTGCCGTTGCAGGCTTTGTGGCTGACTATGTCTGTGCTTTGATCGATAAGCATTTTGAGACAAAACGCATCATCGTCAACAACGGCGGTGATATCGCGTTTTCACTCGATCAGGATCAGACGATGACTGTCGGCATTTGTGATGATGTCACAGCACCTGACATCTCAACCACGGTTGAGTTGGGGTGGCTTGATCCAATTGGAGGCATCGCCACGAGCGGATGGCGCGGACGCAGCTTTTCATTGGGCATTGCTGATGCGGTGACGGTCTTGGCCAAGACCGCATCGCAAGCGGATGCAGCAGCAACCCTTATTGCCAACACCATAGATTTGCCAGATTCTCTAAAAATAAGCCGTCAGTCTGCCAATGAGTTATCACCCGACAGTGATTTGGGCGCACGAAAGGTGACTGTTGATGTTGGTTCGCTTTCGGAACCCGAAATCGATCAGGCTCTCTCAAATGGCGTTGAAACTGCCGACCGTTTGAAGAACGCCGGTCTCATTCGTTCAGCCTATTTGTCCCTAAGAGGGCATAGGCGTGTCATCAGTTCGCCCGTCGGTGTTCAGATTGGCTCCAATTCCCATCAACTCAATCATATTGTGGTTTAATCATGCCCGAAGTCATTGTCAGAAAAACAGTCGTCAGTGTTGAAGAAATTTATCATGAGCGTGGTCCAGTCCTCGAGCACCCGCATCGCCGTGCTTACATCGCGTCTGTCATCCACAATCCGTTTGCCGGCCGATATGTGGAAAACATTGTCGATTTTATTGATGATTTGAAACCACTGGGATTGAGTATGGCAAAACGGCTCATAGAGGCATTAGGTGGCGATGCAAGCGTCGTTGAAGCCTACGGCAAGGCATCCGTTGTTGGTGAAGATGGGGAACTGGAACACGCAGCTCTTTGGCATGCGCCTGGGGGTTATTCGATGCGTGAAAAAATGCCGAATTCAAAGACAATCGTACCTTCCGCAAAGAAGGTAGGCGGACCCGGGGTGCGCATTGATGTTCCAGTGACCCATTCGAACGCGTCTTATGTCCGTTCCCACTTCGACGCCATCGAAGTGGGCATTAATGATGCGCCACGCAAAGATGAAATGATGGTCATACTTGCCATGACAACCGGACCGCGGGTTCATCACCGCTCAGGTGGTCTGGCAGCAGAAGACATTGTTGGAAATGACGGATTGAAGTGAGGAGGACGCGATGAAAATTCGCAAAATTGCAGTGACACTTGAAGAGACACATTTAGAGATTGGCAAGGAAATCTCTCCCCCGACGCGTCGCGCTGCGGCAATCGCTGTTATAGAAAATCCGTTCTCTAATAAGTATCAGGAAGATCTGTCTGAACTGATGACAATTGGTGAAGAATTGGGGGGTCTTCTTGGAAAGAAGTGCGTTGAAGCGCTTGGAATTGAGCCAGCGGATGCTGAGAGTTACGGTAAGGCGGCAATGGTCGGCGAAAACGGTGAATTGGAACATGCCGCAGCCATACTGCACCCCAAGCTTGGCAAACCCTTGAGAGTTGAAGTCGAAAAGGGTGCTGCCTTGGTTCCTTCCTCAAAGAAAATGGGTTCTATGGGCCAGCCGCTTGATGTTCCTCTAGGACATAAGGATGCAGCTTATGTTCGTTCTCACTTTGATGGGATGGAAGTTCGGCTCAATGACGCACCCCGTTCAGATGAGATCATGGTCGCAATCGCTGTGACGGATTCTGGGCGCCCTTTACCTCGTGTTGGTGGCTTAAAACATGAGGAAGCTGAAGGGAAAGACGGATTGCGTTAGCAACTCTTCTTTGCATTCTTCTTACCAATTAGGGTATTAAACACTTTGGAGGTTCGTCAAAACCGTCTGCCGACGAAAATATGAAGAAGAAGAATGTCAGACTTAAATTATATTTTGGATGATCAAATCGGGTACTTGCTGCGTTTGGTAAGTCACCGTCATGGTGTGATCTTTCAAAATCATACTGTTGATAGCATAACACCCACTCAATTCTCTGCACTTGTGCGCATGTATGAGAATAAGGAATGTTCTCAAAATCACCTTGGCCGGATTTCCGGTATGGATGTTGCAACGGTGAAAGGTGTAGTCGACCGTCTCATAGATAAGGGGCTGGTACAGTCGCGTGCTGATCCAAATGATCGGCGCAGACATCTTGTTTCCCTGACGAAAGCGGGCGAAGAGATCATTTCAGAGATGGTACAGGCGGGCAAACGGATTACAGCAGAAACGTTGAAACCACTCACGCTTCAAGAACAGAAAACCCTTCTCAAGGCGCTAAAGAAACTGATTTAGTTTTTCCCAAGACCCGGCGATGGTTTGGTTAGGTTCAGCCTACTTCTGGAAAAACTGATCGGCGTTCTGATGCCCGGTACGCTGTCAAGATCCACGCGCATGCCACGGTATTTGAATTGAGGTTCATTGAAGGCTTCTTCAATGGTGTTAATCGGTCCTGCCGGCACGCCCTGTTCTTCCAGCGCCTTTAACAAATCAGACTTGCAAAATATAACCGTCGCACCATTGAGCACAGGGATCAGACGTTCCCGATTTTCAACGCGCTTGGGATTTGTTGCAAAGTCCGGATCGGATGCCAACGAATCGGTCTTGAGAACGCCACAGAGTTTTTCGAACTGGCCATCATTGCCACATGCGATGATGATATATCCGTCTCTGGTGGGGAAACTTTGATAGGGCACAATATTTGGATGGGCGTTGCCCAAACGCTTGGGCGCGACACCTGATGCCAGATAGTTCATGGCCTGGTTGGCCAGAACACCCGTCATACAGTCAAACAGTGACATATCGATTTGTTGGCCCAAACCGCTGATGTCTCGTTCCCGGACGGCCGAGAGGATGCCGATCACGCCATATAGACCGGTGAAGACGTCAGCAAAGGCGACGCCGACCTTTTGCGGATCGCCATCAGGCTCTCCGGTTAGGTCCATGATGCCAGCCATTCCCTGTATCATAAAATCATAACCCGGGCGTTTGGCGTAGGGTCCGGTCTGACCAAACCCGGTTACAGAGCAATAGATCAGTTTTGGATATTTGCTCATTAAGGTGTCGTAATCGAGGCCGTATTTCTCCAAACCGCCAACTTTGAAATTCTCGATCAAAATATCTGCTTGAGAAATTAGGTCATGCAAATCCGCAAGGTGCTCTTCATTGTTAAAGTCGACGATCTTGCTCGATTTGCCTCGATTTGCTCCGTGGAAATAGGCAGCGGACGTATCACCTTCTCTTTCGATGAAAGGTGGCCCCCATTTACGGGTATCATCCCCATTGGGGCTTTCAACTTTGATGACTTCGGCACCAAGATCACTGAGCGTTTGACCGATCCACGGACCGGCAAGGATCCTTGCAAGTTCTACCACTTTCAGACCGTTTAATGGGGAATTCAATGTGGGCTCCTCTCTTGCTGACGTGACTCAAAGCCGTCGAAACAGTGCTGTTCAAGGCTGCAATTTTCGTAACATTAATCATTCGTATACTAACTTTGAAAAAATCTCGTTAATTGGGAAATTTCATAATTTACTTGCAAAAAATCTATCTTGACAAATGTCATCTATCATAATATTCGTTAGTATACAAATGATTGTTAAGGGCGCTTTGATATGACATTTGTCGTCACAGATGGCTGCATAAACTGCAAATACAAGGACTGCATTGAGGTTTGTCCGGTCGACTGTTTTTACGAGGGTGAGAACATGGTCGTGATTCATCCTGACGAATGCATTGATTGCGCTGTTTGTGAGCCGGAATGCCCTGTCGATGCGATCAAGCCTGACACGATGGATGGTGCTCAATTCTGGATCGATTTGAATAAAAAATATGCCGAGAAGTGGCTCAACATTAGCGAACAGGGCGAACCATGCGCGGACAAGGATGAGTGGGCGAACAAGCCTGACAAATTGCCTTTGTTGTCTGAAGCGCCAGCCGAATAAGAATGGAGATCAACAATGTCCGTAGCTGCATTACAAACAAAACCAGAAGAATTTCCGATCCCAGAAGGGGTCTATGCCGAAACGGTGACGGAAGTTAAGCACTATACGGACAATCTGTTTCGTTTCCGCACTACACGTCCTGACAGCCTGAGGTTTCGCTCTGGTGAGTTCGTCATGATCGGTCTGCCAAATGCTGAAGAGCCAGTTTATCGCGCTTATTCTGTTGCCTCTCCGAGCTGGGATGAAAACTTTGAATTTTTCTCCATCAAGGTTCCCAATGGTCTGTTGACCAAGCATCTTCAGAAAATTCAGCCCGGTGACACGATCCTCATCCGTAAAAAACCAACCGGCACGCTTGTCAATGATGCATTGATCCCTGGTAAGCGTTTGTGGATGTTCTCGACTGGGACCGGCATCGCACCCTTTGCCTCTTTGATCCGCGATCCTGAAATTTATGACAAGTTTGAAGAGGTCATCCTGACCCATACATGTCGTGAAGTGGCAGAGTTAATATACGGTCAGGATCTGATTGAGGAAATCAAGAACGATCCTCTCGTTGGAGAACTCACGGAAGGCCGCTTGCGCCATTATTGCACAACGACCCGCGAAGACTATCCGTTTATGGGCCGGATTACCGATCTGATGAAAAGGGGAAAGCTGTTCGAAGATCTTGGCGTTAATCCGATCAGCCCCGAAGTGGATCGCGGTATGATCTGTGGCTCGATGGCGATGCTCAACGAAACAAAAGAAATTTTAGAAGGCTTTGGTCTCGAAGAGGGTGCGAATAACAAGCCAGCAAGCTTTGTGATTGAACGCGCATTTGTAGGATAAAAAAGAGATGCATGGAACCATGAAAGAGCTTGAGGCTAAAAGTAAACCGGACCTGTCGAAGTTTTATTGGGAAGACGCGTTGTTGCTCGACGGCCAGTTGACCAATGAAGAAAGAATGCTACGCGATTCCGCGGCCTCTTATGCGCAAGAAAAGCTTCAACCACGCGCGATCAGCGCCTATGCAGATGAGCGCACCGATGAGGAAATTTTCACCGAGATGGGCGAGATGGGTCTTCTCGGTGTCACTGTTCCTGAAGCCTATGGCGGTATCGGTGCAAGCTATGTAGCTTACGGTTTGATTGCACGTGAGGTGGAGCGTGTTGATAGCGGATATCGTTCCATGATGTCCGTACAATCTTCTCTGGTCATGTATCCGATCTATGCCTATGGCAGCGAAGAACAGCGTCAGAAATACCTCCCTGGCCTTGCATCAGGTAAGCTCATTGGCTGCTTCGGCCTCACAGAGCCGGATGCTGGCTCAGACCCCGCAGGCATGAAAACGGTCGCCAAAAAGACTGATAGCGGCTATCGCATCAGCGGTTCGAAGATGTGGATTTCAAATTCACCGATCGCTGATGTCTTTGTCGTATGGGCCAAATCGGATGCTCATGGTGGCAAAATCAGAGGCTTTATCCTTGAAAAAGGTACGAAAGGACTTTCTGCGCCAAAGATTGGTGGAAAGCTTAGCCTTCGCGCATCGATCACTGGCGAAATCGTCATGGATGAAGTGGAAGTCGGCGAAGATGCTCTGATGCCCAATGTAGAGGGCTTGAAGGGGCCGTTTGGTTGCCTGAACCCTGCGCGTTATGGCATTTCCTGGGGTGTTCTCGGCGCTGCCGAGTTCTGCTGGCATGCAGCGCGTCAATATGGATTGGACCGGAAGCAATTCGACAAGCCCTTAGCGCAAACGCAGCTTTTCCAGAAAAAGCTTGCTGATATGCAGACAGAAATCACACTCGGTCTTCAAGCAAGCCTTAGGGTAGGGCGCCTTTTGGATGAAGGTTCAGCTGCCCCGGAGATGATTTCCATTGTAAAGCGGAACAATTGTGGCAAGGCGCTTGATGTGGCGCGTATGGCGCGTGACATGCATGGCGGTAACGGCATTTCTGAAGAATTTCAGGTGATGCGTCACATGTGCAATCTTGAAACGGTCAACACCTATGAAGGCACGCATGATGTGCATGCGCTCATCCTTGGTAGGGCTCAGACCGGACTTCAGGCATTTTTCTAAGGCGGGCGGCACCCTTAGGTCACCGACTCATTAAATCTGAGGCAGATGCGGATTGAGGCGAGTTTGACGCCTGCGAGATAGTTATCCGGGTCTTTATCATATCGGGTGGCGACGGCACGGAAGTGTTTGAGTTTGTTGAAGAACCGTTCGACCATGTTGCGCATCTTGTAGAGGTGCTTTGAGAAGACCGGCTTCGTACGACGGTGAGGCATGGAGGGGATGTTTGCCCATGCATCCTGATCGGCGATGAGGGTGCGGATCGCATCAGCATCGTAAGCCCGATCTGCCAATACCATGGCCTGCTGCGGGAGATCACTCAGAAGGTTCCGTGCCTGATGCCCGTTGTAGGCTTGGCCTTCGCTGAGTGCCAATTTGATCGGCAGACCAAGCGCGTCGACCACCGCATGGATCTTTGTGGTCAGACCGCCCCGCGAGCGGCCCAGGCAACCGGATCGCCCCCTTTTTTACCGTTCGCCCCATGCTGGTGAACACGGATGGAAGAGCTGTCGATCATCTGGACATCGCCATCGTAAGCCTCTGAAACGGCGTGCAGTATGCGATCCCAGACGCCCGCCTTTCGCCATCGGACGAACCGATTGTAGCAGGTCATATGCGGACCGTAGCGCTCCGGGATATCCGCCCATGGAGCCCCGGTTCGCAATCGCCAAAGAATGCCGTTGATCACTCGGCGGTCATCGACACGTGCAACACCGCGCACCTTGGTCGGCAATAACGGTTGGATGACAGTCCATTCGAAGTCACTCAGATCAAAGCGGGCCATGACAATCTCCTTTCGGAGTTTGAATCACAATCCAGCTTCAAACGGAATCCTCTTTATGAGAACGTGACCTAAAATAACAACATTGGCGGAGGAACAGATGACCCATGAGTTAAACAAAAATCTAATCGACGGTGAGTGGGTTTCATCTGATGACAAGAGCACCAACATAAACCCCGCCAATGTTGAAGAAGTCATCGGCCTTTTTGCGCGCGCAAGTGCAAGTGACGTTTCCGGTGCTGCTCAAGCTGCCCATACAGCCTCCGAGACCTGGCAGTATAGTTCGCCTCAAATTCGCGCTGACCTTCTTGAAAAAATCGCCTCCGCAATTCTCTCCCGAAAAGATGAGATTGGTCGTCTTCTGGCGCGCGAAGAAGGAAAGACACTTCCTGAGGCGATTGGTGAAACCGTTCGGGCTGCGCAAATTTTCAAGTTCTTTTCCGGCGAAGCTCTACGAGTAACCGGAGACGCACTTGCCTCTGTCCGTCCAGATATGGATGTGGAGGTGACACGTGAACCGCTTGGAACCATTGGCATCATTACGCCGTGGAACTTTCCAATCGCAATCTCTGTGACCTGAGCCCCAAAAGTTTCCTCATTTGTTAGGAGAGTCCGTCTGACCAAGGAGACGGATATGAGGAAGTCACGGTTTAGCGAAGAACAGGTCATTGCGATCCTGGGCGAACAGGAGCGCGGGATGACGACGGCTGAGGTGTGCCGGCGGCACGGCATCAGCCAGAACACGTTCTACAAGTGGAAGGCGAAATTTGGCGGCATGGACGTCTCGGATGCCCGCAAGCTGAAGACACTTGAGAGCGAGAACGTGCGGCTGAAGAAGCTGCTGGCCGACACCATGCTGGACAATGCGGTTTTGAAGGATCTCTTGGGGAAGTCCTGACGACGCCTGCTGAACGGCGGCAAGCGGCTGTGAACGCGATGTCTGCCCACGACATTCCACAACGCCGTGCCTGCCGGTTGGTCGGTGTCGATCCGAAGACGGTCAGGCGCGAACGCTTGCCGGATTGTCCCGGGATCAGACAGCGCATGCGTGAGATTGCCGGCGAACGCCGCCGGTTCGGCTATCGCAGGATCGGTCTGATGCTGGAACGTGAAGGAATAGTCATGAACCACAAGAAGCTGAGACGGCTCTATACCGAGGAGGGGTTGGCTGTGAAGCGGCGTCGCGGCCGCAAGCGGGCGACGGGGACACGTGCCCCGCTGGAAGCGCCGGAGCGTCCGAACGAACGTTGGTCTTTGGATTTCCTGTCCGATGTCTTCGAGCCAGGACGCCGCTTTCGCATCCTTGCCGGGGACTGTCAGGAATTCTGTGCCCTGGGCCATAGTGATGGAAAGGAGCGAATCATCACATGGCTATCAAGAAAGAACTATTGGACCAGTTGCTTGCCGGGCGTGATGCGCAAGACGTTTTTGCCAAGGACGGTCTGCTTGACGATCTTAAGAAGGCTTTGTCGGAACGGATTCTGAATGCCGAATTGGACCAGCATCTGGAGGAAGAGCGTTCCGAAGGCGGCTCCAACCGGCGCAACGGCAGCTCGAAGAAGTCGGTTCTGACGGGCACCTCGAAGATGCGCTTGTCGATCCCGCGGGATCGGGCCGGCACCTTCGATCCCAAGCTGATCGCCAAGTACAAGCTGATCGCCAAGTATCAGCGCTGCTTCCCGGACTTCGATCAGAAGATCATCTCGATGTACGCACGCGGCATGAGCGTGCGCGAGATCCGCGGCCACCTAGAGGAACTCTACGGCATCGATATTTCGCCGGACCTGATCTCGGCGGTTACCGACGCGGTTCTGGAGGAGGTGACGGAGTGGCAAAACCGGCCGCTGGATGTTTGCTATCCCCTGGTCTTCTTCGACGCGATCCGGGTCAAGATCAGGGACGAAGGCTTTGTTCGTAACAAGGCCGTCTATATCGCGCTGGCTATTCTGCCCGATGGCACCAAGGAGATACTGGGCATCTGGATCGAGCAGACGGAAGGCGCCAAGTTCTGGCTGCGTGTCATGAACGAGCTCAAGAACCGCGGTGTTGGCGACATCCTGATCGCCGTGGTCGATGGCCTCAAGAGCTTTCCCGAGGCGATCACGGCCGTGTTCCCCGAAACGGTCGTCCAGACCTGCATCGTGCACCTGATCCGCCATTCGCTGTCGTTCGTGTCCTGGAAGGACCGCAGGACCGCCGTGCCGGCGCTCAGGGCGATCTACCGGGCCAAGGACGCAGAAGCCGGTCTCAAGGCTCTTGACGAATTCGAGGCTGGTCCCTGGGGGCAACGGTACCCGGCGATCGCCCAGAGCTGGCGGCGAAACTGGGAGCACGTCATCCCCTTCTTTGCCTTCCCCGAAGGCGTGCGACGGATCATCTACACGACCAACGCCATTGAGGCACTGAATTCGAAGCTAAGACGCGCCGTTCGAACCAGAGGGCACTTCCCCAGTGACGACGCGGCTATGAAGCTGCTATATCTGGTGTTGAACCAGGCGACCGAAGAGTGGAAAAGGCCGCCGAGAGAATGGTTCCAGGCCAGGACCCAATTCGCCGTCGTCTTCGGTGAGAGGTTCGTCAGCCAATGACGAAAATGGCCCAGGGCACAGAATTCCTGACAGTCCCTTCTTGCCGTCATTGATGATTGTACCCGCGAGAACCTCGGCCTGATCGCCGATACATCGATCTCGGGCATGCGTGTTGCCCGTGAGCTCGATGCCCTGATCCGCCTCTATGGCAAACCTCGGACCATTGTCTCCGACAACGGCACTGAATTGACCGGCCGGGCCATGCCGGAATGGCAGAATGCTACAGGCGTCAACTGGCATTACATTGCGCCGGGAAAGCCAACGCAGAACGCATTCTTCGAATCCTTCAGGTAGTGTCTAGAATCTCTCGCTCTTTCGGTCATGCGATGGCGGCTCTGTTGTGTTGAAGTTTCATTTCTTGAAGGGGTTCCATTGCCATGTATTTGCGCGTACTCCACTGGGTTCCTGCAACGTGACGCAGACGGGCCGCGGCTAGGTTGACACAGGATTGGCCATCGGGGAACGCGCCCACGACTCTCGTTCGCCGGCGAATTTCCTTCATCAATCGCTCCAGAGGATTGTTGGTACGGATCTTTCGCCAATGACTGTCGGGAAAGCTGTAATAACTGAGCGTTTCATGGATCTTCTCCTCGACTAGATCAGCCGCCTTGTTCAGTCGCATCGCGCGAAGGTTGGTGACGACCGCATCGGCCTTTTCGATCGCTGTTTCCCGGCTTTCCTGAGCATGGATCGCTTTGAGCATATGAGCCACCTCGCGCACCTTGGCTTTCGGCGCATGGCTGAAGACATTGCGGTAAAAATGGACCGTGCAGCGCTGCCATCGCGCATCAGGCAAATACTCCGCCATGCTCTCAATCAGCCCCCTGCAGGCATCTGACACGATCAGCTCGACACCGCTAAGGCCACGATCGACCAGATGACGCAGGAAGGCGCTCCATCCGGACTTGTCCTCCTTGGCACCTTCACAGATGCCCAGCACCTCCCGAAAGCCCTCTGAGGTCACATCAATGGCCACCAGCAGCGAAACGTTGCGCACTTCGCCCGCCCAGGCCCGCTTCATCACGATGCCATCGAGATAGATGTAAGGATGCTTTCCCTCGATCGGGGCATTCCGCCAAGTCTCGATCTTGGCGTAGATCTTCTTGTTGAGGTTCGACACTGTCGAGGGTGACACCTTTGTGCCCCAAAGCGCTTCGGTGATGTCTTCAACCCGGCGCACGGATACGCCCGCAAGATACATCTCCATCAGGGCTTCCTCGACACTGCTCTCACGGCGTCGATAGCGCTCGATGATCGCAGTCTCGAATTTCGAATGGCGCAGCTTAGGCACCTTCAAATTGACCTCGCCCGCCTTAGTGTGAAGCTTGCGGGCGTAACTGCCGGCACGGTTGTCTTTGCGCCCTTCGGTTCGCTCATACCGGGCCGCACCACATAGCTGATCCGCTTCGGCATCTAGCATCGCGTTCAAAGTCTCTTCGACCGTCCCGCGAACCAGCTCCGCCCAGGTGGTCCTTCACCCTCGCTTCGTCGATGCGGATCACTTCTCCCATCGGCTTATCGTCTTCCTTGTCCATTGTCGGTCCTTTCCGTTTGAAAGGAACCGCCTTGCAAAGTCAAAAGAGCGAAAGATTCTATACGTTATCCGGAGATACCCGCCGCTTGCGTGGCGGGATGCGGGCCGTCAGTCCCTTGGCCTTCAAGGCCGCGCGATACTCATCGGAGTCGTATCCCTTGTCGGCGATCAGGACCGCTTGTGTGCCATCGGGAAGCGCAGGATAGAGGATTTTCGCGCCGACATGATCGGAGGTTTGCCCTGCCGTCAGGCACAGGGCGAGCGGTCGCCCTTCGCCGTCGCAGACAGCGTGCAGCTTGGTATTCAGGCCGCCTTTCGTACGTCCGATATGGCGGGGAAGAATCCCCCTTTTAGGAGGCTGCATGCCGTCCGGTGTGCCTTGAGGTGTGTCGCATCGATCATCAGTGTATCTGGCGGGCCGTCCTCAGCCGCCAAATGGCTGAAAATCCTGTCGAAAACGCCCATCTCCGTCCAGCGCCGGAACCGATTGTACAGCGTCTTGTGTGGACCATACGCTTGCGGCGCATCCTTCCACTGAAGCCCGTATTTGAGCACATAGACGATGCCGGAAATCACCCGCCGGTCATCCACGCGCGGCACGCCGTGCGAACGAGGAAAGAACGGCGCGATCTTCGACATCTGGGCAGGCTAAAGCAGAAACAGGTCGGACATGGCAAATCTCCTTTGCCATCCTGAATCACCGTTCGTCCCTCAATGCAAATTAATAGGTCCTGAGCCTAGCACTGGCCTTGCCCCGCCTACCTTTCTTTTCGAAAGCATTACTTTGTCTCTTTTCAAGAGATGGGGTTTTGTTGTTGTAATAGGGGTGCGGTCTACCGCATCCGGGCGTGATCGGATTCTCCACCTGTCTCGGCAACCTCCAGCATCTCAAGCAAATCCTGCGGTCTCGGCAGAGAACCAACGTGAGATGTGAGAAACCTATCTTCGCTGATGCGCATGTATTTTCGAACCTCTCATGGTAGTTGTAGTTCCTGTAACGGTAAAAATCTCTTTTATGTCATTTTTTTAACTGTCAAGTTGTTCTGCAAATTGACAAATCGCATCATTAATCAAGGTTGGGTTCTCAAGCATCAGATAGTGGCCGAGGCCCTCAAACGTCCGGTATTTTGCGTTGGGTTGTTCACGTCGCACAATTGTTTGAAGTACGGAGAGTTCATCAGACCGAAGGCTTCGACGGCGATGTGTGACTGTATCAATGTCTGTCGATTGAAGTAAAAGAATCTGCGCGGTGCATTGATTCAGAGCGGGAATTAGTTCCTTATGGTCCCAATTCAGAACGGACTTGAATAGGTCTTGTGCGGCCTCGGGCGCAACTTTGCGTGTGAGGTCCAGAATATCCTGCTTCTCATCTGGTTCAGCGTCGCCACAAAACACATCGGAAAAGAACCGGTCCACCCAAGACCAATAACCTTCATTTCGAATTGCGCTTTCATAGGCTTCAATCGATGAGGGTCCTCTGACGCCAACGACGCTGCCATCGATCAGCACAACACCTATGACCTGTTGGGCGAGTTGACGCTGTGCTTCTAGAACTACACGGCAACCAAGGGAATGACCAATCAGAACGACGTCGCTCAGGTTTTTGCGCTGAACCAGGTTCTTAATGCTTTCGGCCAAACGTTCGACGCTGAGCGCCTCGCCTTCACTCGCCCTGGAGCCGTGACCCGGCAGATCCGCCGCGTGACACGCAAACCGACTTTCAAAGAACGCAATTTGATGCCGCCAGATTGTGTGATCGCCCAGATACGGGTGCACGAAGATAAGTTGAAGTTGCAATGTCATATCATCGACGGTAGCCAAGTCGCCAATCTAGGCCAGAATGCGATGACTGCCATTCCAACTAGGAAGATTGCAACGAATGGCCACGTCGACGCGAATATTGTAGATAGCTGAGTGTCTGGTGCCGCCCCCTTGAAGGCAAACATCGTGTATCCGAAGGGCGGAGTGATGCCTCCGACTGTCACGTTCAACAACATCAGCAGCCAGAACCAGATCGGATCGAAGCCAAGTTGAGCGAGCAATGGTTGATAGATTGGAATGACGATCAGCATTAGAGCAATCTGGTCCATGAACATGCAAAAGATAAATGGCACCGCCAGCATCACAAGGAGCATCAGCATAGGGTGCCAATCGAGCGAGGTGATCAGGGACGTCATCTGCGAAGTTGCTCCTGTGAATGCCAAAAGCTGGCTGAACATTTTGGAGCAAGCCATGATGATCAAGATCATGCTGGTTATGTATGCTGCTGAGTATAGCGCTTCGAACAAGGCTTTGAGTTCGATGCGCCCCTGATACCAAAGGACAGTCAACAAGGCTCCAACAACACCGGTACCGGCCGATTCTGAAGGCGTCGCAATCCCCAACAGAATTAGGCCCATTACGGAAAAGATGATCCCAGAGAAAGGCAGTAAGTTTGCGATTGCTGCCAAAGCGCTGATATTTTTCGTACGTTCCTCGGCTTCGGCTTCCGGACCCGCAAGAGAAGGTGAAATGGATACGCGCAAAACCGTGTAGCCCATGAACATTGTGGCCAACATCAGCCCAGGAATTATTCCGGACACCAATAAGCCTGCAATGGACACATTCGCCAGAGTACCAATTATAATCACCAGAATGCTGGGTGGAATGATGGGGGCCAGTGACGCACCTGCAAGAATCGATCCGATGGAAAGCCGTTCATCGTAACCTCTTGATAACATCCCGGGGTAAAGTGACCGTGCCATCATCGCCGCCACGCCCATCGCCGCTCCCGAGAGCGCGCCGAAAATCGTCGAAATGGCAAAGCACAAAACGAACTGCCGACTACGTACCCGACCCACCAACCGGTCCATAGATTCAAACACTCGATCGACTGCCCCCGAACGAAACAAAAGTTCTCCCATAAGGATGAACAATGGAATTGCCGACAAGCTCGCCGAGTTGGTGGCATCAAAAAGGGAATTCGCGACCATGCCGAAGCCGTTTGGGCCAATGATGAAAAATACACCCGTAGCGCTTAGAATGAGGAACGCAACAAAAACTGGTGCACCTGTTAGCAACATTGCAATCAATACAGAGCCGCCTGTTAGCAGTATTACACGCCAGTCGCCCATGATCCGACCTTTTCTCGGAGATTCACTCCAAACTGCTCACTGTGGTTCCCGAGGCTTATTTGTCGGAGATAATGCAAACCTCAGAAAATAAAGTGCCGCAGATCCTACCCCATATGTCATCCAGGCAGAGATCCAAATTTTCGGAATGGGTTTAACATTGATTAGCTGGATGTCTCTGACGATCTGACGAATGTTCTCTTCTAGGCTGAACCAAGTTGCAGCTACGCACGCTGAGAATGCGACAATGTAGACGATTCGCTGCAAAGTTCTGCGCCCCTTGGAGGACATCTGCTCAGGGATGATGGTTACCGCGACATGGCCTTGTGTCCGCGTGACTTCAGGCAACATCAGAAAGCATCCAATACACAAGAAGTAGGAAACGAACTCGTTTGACCACCATGTCGGTGTGTCGAACACATAGCGCGATATGATTTCATAGCAGTAACACAGGATAATTGCTGCGATACAAAAGATCGACAATGCAACGCTCAGCCTGGTCAATCCGTCGTGTATATATTTAGAGGACCGAAGCATGGGGCCTACCAATCATGGACTTGCTTGAGTGAATCCGGATGCCCGTTAAGGCACCCGGTCAGCGGGAATTAAATCAGTTGCTCAATCCCGCTCTGACTGCCATCTCGCGAATGCGGTTCACTTCGTCGCCGCAGCAACTAACGCCCAATTCCCAGACGCTATTGTTCCAGGTTTCAACGATGGCCTTATGTTGCTCATCGGTCCAGTAGGTATACTTCACCCCAAGTTCATCTAGGGCCTTGTCTTCTTCCACCTGCAATTTGGCACCAATCGCCGGCATTTCCATTTCCAGCTTTTTACCAGCTTCCAACAAGACATTCTGTTCAGCTTCAGACAAGCTGTTCCACTTGTCGAGATTTACGAATATCGGAAGATTCGAGCCGCCGTACGGAAACGTTGGTCTCGTGCGGTAGCCGGCAACTTCATACAGCTTCAACGAGAGCATTCCGCCCGCCGGATACGCGACGCCATCCACGACACCCTTCTCCAGCGCCGGATAGATTTCCGAAGTTGGCAAAACAACAGGCGCCCCTCCCAAAGAGTTGATCACGCCATGGTAGCTGGCAGTGCCACGAATGCGCAGACCGTCCAATCGGCCGTCTTTACTCATCGGTTCACGAAGGATGATGTGAAACCCAGCCTCACTCATCGGCGACATAGCGATCATCTTCAGGTTGTTGTTTTCTTGATAGTAGGCGTCGATTGCGTCCCAAACACCTGAACTGCGGCGCAGTTCCATGTCCGGTGCCAGCGCGTCTCCAATCAGCGCAATTCCTTTCGTCCCTGCGTGATACACGCCATGAGTAAAGAGCATGTCAAATGCGCCGGCACTCACTGGCTGAATCTGTTCAAATGAAGGGACAACTTCGGGTCCAGAGATGTTGAGCGTCACCTCGCCCCCACCAATCTCTGCGACATTCTTTTCAAATTCCTCGACGACTCTGTACACTGCCGTCGTTGACGGGCTCCAACTCGAAAGAAGTCGGAGTTCACCCGCCTTTGCAGAAATCGAGCTGGTTGCAACAATGATTGAGGTTGCCAGTATTGCGATAGCCCTTTTCGATATCTTCCAGACGGTTTTTGAAGTTCTGGCCATATTTTCCTCCGGTGCAATTATTCTCCTTCACATTTAAGAGTTTACACCATTATCGTTAGTATGCAAACAAAAATACCGTGATCCTTTGAGGCTTGGCTTCGCAAGGGTTGTTGGAGCTCTATGTTATGGACCGACTGCGGTTTGCAATAGAGAATGTTGAATGGTTTTCGGAAGCCGCTCGTATGTATCCGACCTGTGTACCGGTTGTTCACCTGGCCTTCCCTTCGGCATTGCTGCGCAATTGCCTGCCGGACATCGGATGGGAATACGCACACATTTGATCTCATTATTGCCTAAAGCGTGTCCCAAAAATCAGCCTCGGATTAGTTTGATTTGCTTCTCTGTCATCAAAAATACCTTCCTCAAGGCTAAACAGTTTAGAGCAATTGCAACCCGATATGCCAAAACCAATAAGTCATTCATCGCTGGATACAAAATCGCAGCAATCAAGTTATGGGTAAAATGATTTTTGGGACACGCTCTAGATGTGATCTTTCATTAGGTTGTCCACTCGGACCTGACTATGTTGATTGGAGTTACCAAGCTTCAATCTACAACGAGAGGTCCGAATGAACATTCATAGAAATGCACGTTTGACGCCAGTTCGTCGAGCAGAAATGGCACAGCAGGTTGTTTCAGGACGATTATCCAAGGCTGCCGCAGCCCGACTTTATGGTGTTTCCATCAAGACCGTCAGCAGTTAGGTGCAGCGTTTCCAGGTCGGCGGCTCAAACGTCATGATCGACCGTTCTTCACGTCCCCATCACAGCCCGAGGCGAATTGCACAGTCGGTCGAGCGAGCCACCATCATGCTCAGGCGAGAACGGCTGTGCGGAGCCCACATTGCCAAACGCCTTGGCGTGTCTTCAGCAACGATCAGCCAGGTACTACGCCGGGCGGGACTGTCACGGCTGAGAGACCTGGAACCCAAACAACCCGAACGGCGCTATGAGCACGCTAATCCCGGTGACATGCTCCATCTCGATCCTTCTCGGCATTTAATTCGCAATTGCCTGCCAGGCAATGATCAAAAAGCTGGGCCGTTTCAATCGCATAGGCCATCGCATCACCGGTGACCGGCATAAACAATCCAACCAGCGCAGCAATGACACCGCACCGGGCTGGGAATATGTTCATGTCTCGATTGACGATCATTCCTGGCTGTGCTTCAGCCAGATCCATGGCGATGAGAA
This sequence comes from Hyphomicrobiales bacterium, assembly GCA_965198845.1. GTDB lineage: Bacteria > Pseudomonadota > Alphaproteobacteria > Rhizobiales > JAJFHC01 > CBDAQD01. Next base: position 34,997 of record CBDAQD010000002.1, on the reverse strand, counting down.
AGCTGACAGTGCCGTTGCCCATCTGAAAGCCGCAGTTGCCTGGTATCAATGTGAGCGTCCGGTCTCCGCGCCGTTGACTTTACATTTGAGCACCTCGAAAAACCTCGCCATTTTAGAGCCAAATTCGCTCAGGCTGGATCGAATGCGGGTTTCCAAATCAGTTTGTTTCTGATTCAACATTGATGCTGGACGAGGAGGATAGAATTCATCGGATTGCTGTCTATTGCCTAAAGTGGATTTTCTTTCCTAATTTACTGTTTTTAATCGTATTTTTTAGTTTATCCTCAAAACTGGATTAGATTGCCTTGGACGAAACAGCGGAAAATTTCCTTTTCTATGGTACCCCCATGGTACCCTCAGACAACCACCAAATGACAATATGGAGGTCGAGATGCCTCGACGTAGCGAAGTGACACTCACAAAGAGGCTTATCGACTCGCTGAAAGGCGATCTTGGACGGGACTATATCGTCTGGGATCGCGAACTTACAGGTTTTGGAGTGCGGATAAAGGAAAGCGGTGCTAAGGCGTTCGTCATCAAATACCGCACGTCGCACGCTCGCCAGCGAAAGGTAACGTTGGGCAGGTATGGGGCGCTTACGGTGGATCAAGCCCGAAAAATGGCACGCTCCCAACTTGGGCGCGTCGCGAATGGTGACGATCCGGTCTTGGAATTACAGCAGTTGCGAGATCACAAAACCATTTCCCAGTTGTGTGATCTTTACTTTGGGGAAGCAGCCGCTGGCAACGTGCTGTATAGGGGTAAGCCGAAGAAGGCATCCACTCTCGCAATAGACCGCGGTCGTATAGAGCGGCACATCAAGCCCCTGTTGGGCAGCATGCGTGTGGATGAGTTGACCCGTGCAGATGCGCAGGATTTCATGCACGCGGTCCGGGACGGAAAGACGGCCGCCTATGTCAAGACTAGCAAGCGCGGCCGGGCAAATGTCCGTGGCGGCGTAGGCACGGCGAAGAAAGCACTTTCCCTTCTGTCCGCCATCTACACCTACGCGATCAAGCAGGATTTGATCGACGACAATCCGTGTCGTTATGTCGAGCGCCCGGCTGACAACAAACGAAACCGGTTTCTGACAGACGATGAGTATCGAAAGTTCGGCCGGGCATTAAGGGCCGCAGAAGCCCTTGGGCTTAGCACTGTATTCGCTCAGGCGATTGAACTCTTGCTCTTGACAGGATTCCGGCACGGCGAGGTATTGAACCTGAAACGATCGGAAGTGGATCTAACCGGTCGATGCATCCGGTTTGAAGACACCAAAGCCGGCGCTCAGATCCGACCATGTGGCAGCGCGGCGGTTTCCTTGCTTGAAAATGTCCTCAACTCACATGATGGCAAATGGGTTTTCTCGTCCGTTAGAGGAGAAAAACCGATCACTGCTGTCCGGAAGCCTCTGGCAAATATCTGCGATCAAGCCGGCCTCAGGGGCGTGACACCACACGTGTTCCGCCACTCCTTCGCTACCGTCGCTCATGAACTCGGCTATAGCGAATTGACGATTGCGGGGCTTTTGGGCCACCGGTTGTCGTCCGTCACGAGCCGATACGCTCATCACGTCGACCATGCATTGGCCAACGCAGCAGACAATGTATGCAACACGATATTGGAACGCGCGGGCTTGTGAGCTCGACTCAAAAGAATTCAGAGAAACAGTATCTTGTGAGATGCCACGTCATGATGATTGCGAGAATGCGTCCATGCGACTGGGTAATTCCAACTCATCATTGAGATTAGCGATGTCTCTTGAATACATTCGCGCGACAGTTTTCTAATATATTTGAGATATATTGTGTGTAGTGCTGACGGTGTTCACTAATTATCCGAAATTTATCGGTTTGAATGCTGGCTGCGCCCTGAATCGGGCATTCATCTCGGAAAGCGCGGCAGAATTCGGGAGGAATTTGTCGAAGCCCTTTATGCTCGATATCGGAGTTGGCACTGCAGGTCGAACCGACCGGTTCGGTTCAGGCGAGGTCCACGCCCGTTGAGGGATCAGGAAGAAAGCAATCTTCGAAATCAAGAAAGCCTATTCGCTGGGCCCACATGGCGACGACCTGATGGTCGTCGACGAGGATCGTGACGTCTGGCTGCAACGCATCGCCACATTAGGCCGGGAGATGTCGGGCAGTCTGTTTAAGCTAGTATGGGGCGATCGGATAATCCCGTTTGAATGTCTCTCAGAGAGCAAGTGGGATGAAAACGGCAATGAGTATTTCGTGCAGCGCTTGCGTTATTTCGGGGGCGCTCCGCGGGCCGAATACGACGCCGGCATCATGCCTTACGAGTTCAGGGACGAGGTGGAGCGCCGCGAAGCCATGCTGCTCGCCGTTGAGGCGGTGCTGGCTTATGGCAGTCTCTATAACGGGATTGAATATACCGATGGAGTCTTCCGTATCGAATTCGAAGGGCGCATCTACACCAAGAGCGATTTCGGACTGCCTTGATTGCCGGCGCTTCCGGTGCAAGGGGGTCGACTTATGCCTCGCCTTAGGATGAATACACATGCAGTTTTATAATCTCGCCCAGGCCAGGACACCGACCGCCGACCTGAATGCGCGCATGGCGGTGTCGAAAGCCGGGTGATTGTGAAGGGCGTTCATGCGATTGAGTAATTCCAAATCATCATTGAGATGAGTGATGTGTGTTGAATACATTTTCGCGACATTTTTCTATTAGAGTTGAGATATATATTGTGTGTGGTGCTGATGGTGTTCACTAATTATCCGAAATGTATCGGTTTGAATGCTGGCTGCGCCCTGAATCGGGCATTCATCTCGGAAAGCGCGGCAGAATTCGGGAGGAATTTGTCGAAGCCCTTTATGCTCGATATCGGAGTTGGCACTGCCGGTCGAACCGACCGGTTCGGTTCAGGCGAGGCCAGCGCCGGCTGAGGGATCAGGAAGAAAGCAATGTTCGAAATCAAGAAAGCCTATTCGCTGGGCCCTAATGGCGACGACCTGATGGTCGTCGACGAGGACCGTGACGTCTGGCTGCAGCGCATCTGCAGTATCGACATCCGCGGAGAGTATCCGGGCGATGTGCTCAAGCTGGTGTGGGAGGACCGTGTGATTCCGTTTGAGTGCCCCTCAGAGAGCAATTGGGACGAAAGCGGCAATGAGTATTTGGTCAAGCGGTTCCAGTATTTCGGGGGCGCGGCGCAAGCCGAATATCAGGCCGGCATCCTGCCTTACGAGTTCAAGGACGATGCGGAGCGCCGAGAGGCCATGCTGCTCGCCGTCGAAGCCGTCCTGGCCTATGGTGGTTTCTATAACGGTATTGAATATCCCGCTGGGGAATACCGTGTCGAATTTGAAGGACGCCTCTACACCAAGAGCGATTTCGGACTGCCCTGAACTCCCGGCGCTCCCGATGCAAAGCGTCCGACTTGTGCCTCGCTTTAGGATGAATACACATGCCGTTGTATGATCTGGCCCAGGCCAAGATACAGACCGCCGCCCTGAATGCGCGCATGGCGGCAGCAAAGGCGGACAGTACGTTCGCCGCCAAAAAAGCCTCTTTCGAGCAGCAATTCCGGGACATCTTTTCGAACACCAGTCTGGCGCAGGCCGACGGTTCGACCCCGTCCACCACGGTGCTCTACAGTGGGGGAGTCAAGTCATCGCTGGCCGGCAACAGCGCGGGCAATCTGGCAAGACAGGTGGCGATGGAGAACCCGGGGAGGGTCGGCATCATCGACAACACCCATGTCGGCAAGCTCGCGGATAGCTCGGAAGCCAGAACCGCATTGGCGCATCTGTTTGGTAAACCGGACGCCAAGCCTGCCAAGGACTTCATGTTCAAATCGCGTGGCGAGGTGGGAACGCCCGGGGTGTTTGATGCCCTTTCCGAGCGGTTTGCCGGTCAGATAAGCGGCAAAGTTGTCACCATCAGCCCCAACGGGGAACCGAACAGAATTCTTTCTGCGACGGAGGTTCCCGCACTTCTCGACAACAGCAAGGTTGGCTCGATCAACGATGTGGAGCTGGGGATATTCAAACAGATGCACGCCACCGAGCTTTCCAGGACGGGCAGCCGGGCGGCGGCCGATGGGCTGGTTGCGAACGCGATCAACGCGAAATCCGCTGAAATCTTCAATGGTGCAAGGATCTACGACGGCGGACAAAATGTCGGCGGCAGGATCGCCGACTTCGGAGACGTGTTCAGCAGAGCGGGCGTTTCCGGGGTTGCCAACAGCGGCGTGCCCGAGGGGCGGGCATCAACTCCATTGAATGTTCTCGAGGGCGCCAAGGGGGCGACAGCGGACTATGTAAACAATCTGGTCAGCGGTTCCAAGGCCCTTCACAAGGCGGGTGTTGCCGGGACGCTTGCTGGTGCCGTTGCGACGGCAGTCGATGTCGTCCAGAAGTCGCAGGCGGGTGATTACAAGGGAGCCTCCCAGGCCGTCGCAACCTTTGTGGCATCGGAAGCGGGCGCGTATCTGGGCGGACGGGTGGCCGCTACGGTTGTTCAGTCGGCCGTTTTAGCGGCCGCTGCCTATGTCGGCGTTCCGGTAGCGGGCGGACTGGCGTTAGCAGGCGCCGGCCTTGTGCTCGGCAGTACTCTGGTTGCCGCCGTTGCCGGCGGCTACTACGCCGGTGCATTGGCCAACGCCATTGGCGATTTCTTCGGCGGCCTGTTCGGTCCTGACGGTCCAGCCGGCGGCTCCGGCTCAGGACCTCTTGGTCCCTTGTTCGGTCCGAACGGGCCATTTCCTCCTGGTGATCCTGGTGATCCTGGTGCTCCTGGCGGTTCGGGCAATGGCGGCAACGGAACGCCGCCGGGTCAGGACCCAGACGATCCGGACGATCCGCTGAAGCCACCGCCGCGTGATCCGCTGGTGGTCGATCTCGATGGAGACGGCATCGAACTGGTGTCCCTGGAGAACTCAACGGCGTATTTCGATCTCAATGCCGACGGTTTCCGAGAGAAGGTGGCGTGGGTTGCGGCGGATGACGGGCTGCTGGTGCATGACAAGAACGGCAACGGAAAGATCGACGATGTCAACGAGCTGTTCGGTCTGGGTGACCGGGACGGCTTTGAGATCCTGGCGGGCTACGACAGCAACGATGACAACGTCATAAATGCCGACGACGCGCAATTCGCCTCATTGCGGATCTGGCGGGATGCGGACGGCGACGGCGTTGTGGATCCCGGCGAACTGATGACGCTGGCTGAAGCCGGTGTCAGATCGATTGCGCTGCATTCGACGCTGTCCACGGCGACGGTTGCCGGCAACCGCATCGGCCGGGACGGCACCTATACCGGGACTGACGGAGAATCGGGAGTGGTGCGCAGTGTCTGGTTCGCCAGCAAGACGTCGGACAGTGAGGTCATTCGCCCGGCGGGATATACGGAGGATCCGCAAGCGGCAAGGCTGCCTGAACTTCGCGGATACGGCACCGTGGGCGATCTGCGCTTTGCCATGACCATGGACCGTGAACTGAAAACGTCCGTTCAGACGCTGGTGACGGCGAGCGCGACGCAGAGCGGCGCCGACTTTCTCGACGCGTTCGAGGCTGTGCTGTTCAAGTGGGCGGGTGTCGAGGATACGGCGGAAGACGGACGCGGCCGGCATGTCAACGGCCGTCACCTGGCCGTTCTGGAAGCGTTCTACGGAACGGGCTTTGCGCAGCCGACACGAGGCGGCAACCCCAGCCCCGATCCGCTCGATGCGGTCACCGGACAAGGGCTTGAGACGCTCTACCGGAATCTGGCGGACAGCATAGCGGTGCGCTTTGCGGCGCAGACCATGGCCGGTGCGTTTCAGGAGAACACGGACTGGAGCGCGGTCTACCAGCACAAGATGCTGGCCTTCGTCTCCGGCAGCAACCTCGACTACGACCCGCAGGCCGGTACGCTCAGCGGCAACCTGGACAAGGTGATCGGAGCGCTCAGTGTGCAGGCGCATCTGAACGGGACGTCCGCGATCGAGACACTGATCGACAGTCTGCCGCTGATCAAGGCGCTGCGCCTTGATCTGTTCGGGTTCGGCGACGCGGACAACACAAGATTTCTCAAAACACTTGAAAACGGTGTTACCAGGTATTTTCAGTCGGCATCCCTCGCCGACATGGCGGTCGCCTTTGCTAGCGGCGCGGCGATCACGACAGGTACGGCGGCTGCGGACACGCTCGCCGGGACGGCCAACGCCGACATTTTCGTTGCGGGCAAGGGCGACGACGTGGTCGACGGCAGAGCCGGCGCGGACAGTTATGTCTATACGCTGGGTGACGGCGACGATGTCATCACGGACGTTGACTACCGGTCAGGCGTTGTCGACCGGGTGCTTCTGCACGGGCTTACGCCGTCGCAGGTGACGGTGGGGCGTTCGAACAATGGGAACGATCTTGTCCTGGGCATGCCGGACGGCGGCTCGGTCACGGTGAAGAACCAGTTTCGCAACGCCTATAACGGCATCGAGCAGGTTGTGTTTGACGACGGCACCACGTGGAGCCGCGCCGACATCCGAGTCCGGTATCTCGCCGCGGTCTCGACCACAGGTGATGACACGATCACCGGGTTCGGCGGGGCGGACGTGATCACCGGGGGTACGGGTGACGACGTGATCGACGGCAAGGCCGGCGCGGACAGCTATGTCTACACGCTCGGTGACGGCGACGACACCATCACGGACCTGGACTACAGCTCTGGCGTTGTCGACAGGCTGGTTCTGCACGGGATCACGCCGTCGCAGGTGACGGTGGGGCGTTCGGGCAACGGCAACGACCTCGTCCTGACCATGCCGGACGGCGGCTCGGTTACCGTGAAGAACCAGTTCCGCAACGCCTATAACGGCATCGAGCAGGTTGTGTTTGACGACGGCACCACGTGGAGCCGCGCCGATATCCGTGTCCGCTACCTCGCCACGGTCTCGACCACAGTTGATGACACGATCACCGGGTTCGGCGGGGCGGACGTGATCACCGGGGGTACGGGTGACGACGTGATCGACGGCAAGGCCGGTGCGGACAGTTACGTCTATACGCTGGGCGACGGCGACGACACCATCACGGACCTCGACTACAGCTCTGGTGTTGTCGACAGGCTGCTTCTGCACGGGATCACGCCATCGCAGGTGACGGTAGGGCGTTCGGCTGACGGGTACGATCCAATCCTGACCATGCCGGACGGCGGCTCGGTCACGGTGAGGAACGAGTTCCGCAACGCCTATAACGGCATCGAGCAGGTGGTGTTCGACGATGGCACCACGTGGGGCCGCGCGGATCTGCGTCTGCTCTATCTGACCGCGGTGTCGACGTCGGGCGACGACACGATCACCGGTTTCGGCGGAGCCGATGTGATCAACGGGGGCACCGGCGACGACGTGATCGATGGCTGGGCCGGCGCGGATAGTTACGTTTATTCACTCGGTGACGGCGACGACACCATCACGGACCTCGACTACAGCTCTGGCGTTGTCGACCGGTTGCTTCTGCACGGGATCACGCCATCGCAGGTGACGGTGGGGCGTTCGGGCAACGGCAACGATCTTGTCCTGGGCATGCCGGACGGCGGCTCGGTCACGGTGAAGAACCAGTTCCGCAACGCCTATAACGGCATCGAGCAGGTTGTGTTTGACGACGGCACCACGTGGAGCCGCGCCGATATCCGTGTCCGCTACCTCGCCACGGTCTCGACCACAGTTGATGACACGATCACCGGGTTCGGCGGGGCGGACGTGATCACCGGGGGCACCGGCGACGACGTGATCGACGGCAAGGCCGGTGCGGACAGTTACGTCTATACGCTGGGCGATGGCGACGACACCATCACGGACCTCGACTACAGCTCTGGTGTTGTCGACAGGCTGCTTCTGCACGGGATCACGCCATCGCAGGTGACGGTGGGGCGTTCGGGCAACGGCAACGATCTTGTCCTGGGCATGCCGGACGGCGGCTCGGTCACGGTGAAGAACCAGTTTCGCAACGCCTATAACGGCATCGAGCAGGTGGTGTTCGACGATGGCAACACGTGGAGCCGCGCCGACATCCGTGTCCGCTACCTCGCCGCGGTCTCGACCAAAGGTGATGACACGATCACCGGGTTCGGCGGGGCGGACGTGATCACCGGGGGTACGGGCGACGACGTGATCGACGGCAAGGCCGGCGCGGACAGCTATGTCTACACGCTCGGTGACGGCGACGACACCATCACGGACCTGGACTACAGCTCTGGCGTTGTCGACAGGCTGCTTCTGCACGGGATCACGCCATCGCAAGTGACGGTCGCGCGTTCTCCCGATCGGAACAACCTCGTTCTGAGCATGCCTGACGGGGGCTCGATCATCGTCAGGGACCAGTTCCGCAACGCCTATAACGGCATCGAGCAGGTGGTGTTCGACGACGGCACGACGTGGAGTCTTGACGATCTCGAGCGCATGGCTGACGGCGCAAGCGCCACAGCCATCAACCGTCCGGGCACGGATGGAGCCGACACACTCCGCGGCACCGCGGGTAAAGACGGTTTCGACGGCGGCGCGGGTGATGACCGGCTTGCGGGCGGAGACAGCAACGACACCTACTACTACGACCGTGGCGACGGCAACGATGTCATTATTGAGGGCAGATCGCACTCATCGACCGATGTGCTGCGTTTCCGTGACCTCAACGCCGGCGATGTCGTGCTTTCACGCAACACTTCGGACCTGTTCGTCACCGTTACCGCGACGGGCGAGAAGGTTACCGTTGACGATCAGTTCCACTCGTCGATTTGGGGAGAATCCGGCATCGAACGGATCGAGTTTGCCGACGGTACAGTGTGGGACCGGGCGCGCATCATGACGGAAGCCTGGTTCCGGGGGACGGACCGGGCCGATACGCTGACCGGCAGTTCAGCGGATGACAATCTCGACGGCGGCGCGGGTGATGACCGGCTTGCGGGCGGAGACAGCAACGACACCTACTACTACGACCGTGGCGACGGCAACGATGTCATTATTGAGGGCAGATCGCACTCATCGACCGATGTGCTGCGTTTCCGTGACCTCAACGCCGGCGATGTCGTGCTTTCACGCAACACTTCGGACCTGTTCGTCACCGTTACCGCGACGGGCGAGAAGGTTACCGTTGACGATCAGTTCCACTCGTCGATTTGGGGAGAATCCGGCATCGAACGGATCGAGTTTGCCGACGGTACAGTGTGGGACCGGGCGCGCATCATGACGGAAGCCTGGTTCCGGGGGACGGACCGGGCCGATACGCTGACCGGCAGTTCAGCGGATGACAATCTCGACGGCGGCGCGGGCAATGACCGCTTGCTGGGCGGCGACGGCAGCGACACCTATTACTACGACCGCGGCGACGGCAACGACGTTATCGATGAGGGCAGATCGCGCTCATCGACCGACGTTCTGCGTTTCCGTGACCTCAACGCTGGCGATGTCGTGCTTTCACGCAACGCTTCGGACCTGTTCGTCACCGTCATGGCGACCGGCGAGAGGATTTCCGTTGACGATCAGTTCCGCTCGTCGATCTGGGGAGAATCCGGCATCGAACGGATCGAGTTTGCCGACGGCACGACGTGGGACCGCGACCGGATCGAGGAGGAGGCCTGGTTCCGCGGCACATCTAGCGATGACGCTATCACCGGGTCCGATGACGCCGACACAATAGCCGGCGGCGGCGGTAATGACACGCTGAACGGAGGCCCGGGGGATGACCGGCTTATCGGCGGCAGAAATGACGATGCCCTGCTGGGCGGCACCGGTAGTGACGTTTACGTCTACAATTCCGGAGACGGCAACGACACGATCACGGAGATCGGCCGGTCTGGCGACAATGATGTGTTGAGGCTTGCGGACGTCAATTCGTCGGATGTGGCGTTGACGCGGTCATTGCTCGGCGGTCTCGATCTCCTCATCACGGTCACGGCCACCGCAGAAACGATCCGGGTGGCCGGTCACTTCCGGAACGGCCAGTCCGGGCTGGAGGAAATCCGCTTCGCCGACGGGGTGACCTGGGACCGCGCGGCCATACGCGACCATGCCGTGTTCAGGGGAACCGATGAGGCCAACACCATAACAGGCTCGGCCGGCAACGACACGATCATCGGTGGCGGCGGCTATGATGTGCTGGACGGGGCCGAGGGCAGCGACACCTATCTCTATGCCCGGTCCGATGCCAGCGACACGATCGACGAGAGCGGGTCGAGGTCGGACACGGACACGCTGAGGCTGACTGACCTGAACGCCGCCGACGTGACGTTGACCCGCACGGCAGACGACGCCGACACGCTTCGTGTCACGATCAGGCCGACCGGCCAAGTGATTACCATCGATGACCAGTTCAGGGGCCTTGCGAACGGGATCGAGAGGATCGAATTCGCCGACGGCACCGTTTGGGGGCGTGCCCGGATCGAGAGCGAGACGGCGTTCCAGGGAACATCCGGCGATGATACCATTACCGCAAGCGCCAGAGCCGACCGGATTGACGGCGGCGGCGGAAACGACAGGCTTGCCGGAGGGGACGGTGATGACGTCATTGCCGGCGGCGAAGGCAACGACAGGCTCGACGGCGGCAACGGGGATGACCAGCTCACCGGCGGCGAGGGCAACGATACGCTCAGTGGGGGCCACGGGAGCGACATCTATCGTTATAGGTCCGGTGACGGCAACGACGTGATCGACGAGGACGGCACATCGTCCGATATCGACCGTCTGGTGTTCGAAGACATGAACAGGGCCGATGTCAGCTTTGCCCGGGCTGCCGATACGCTTGCCGATATGGTCATTACCGTCAACGCCACCGGGGAGACGATCCGTGTGGACGATCAGTTCGCGGGCGCCAGGTTCGCGCTTGAGGAGATCCGGTTCGCAGACGGGACCGTCATCGATCCGTTCGGGCTGATCGACCTGGCCGCTCCCGCCGGAACGTCCGGTGATGATAGCCTGACCGGGTCGGACAATCTCCGGGACAGTCTCCATGGCGCCGGCGGGGACGACATGCTGAACGGCCTGGGCGGTGACGACACCTATTTCTACAACCCGGGCGACGGCAACGAAACGATCACGGAGGGTTGGCTCGACGGGACCGGTGATCGTCTGGTTCTGGGTTCGGGGATCACCGCCTCCGGTGTGACCTTCTCGCGGTCAGCCTCCGACCTCGACGACGTGACGCTGCACTTCGCTGGTGGCGGTTCGGTCATGCTCGACGAACAGTTTTCGCGCTATTCGCATGCCGGCATCGAGGAGGTCGCGTTCGCCGACGGCACGGTGTGGTCGGCTGATACGCTGCGCGCCATGATCATGGCGGCGGCCACGACGGACGGCGACGATGTGATCAACGGCTTCGACGAAGGCGCCGAGACCCTTCGGGGTGGCCTGGGCGACGACACGCTGAACGGCCTGCGCGGCAACGACACCTATGTCTACAACCCGGGCGACGGTGATGACACGATCACGGAGGATTGGCTCGACGGGACCGGTGATCGTCTGGTTCTGGGTTCGGGGATCACCGCCTTCGGAGTGACCGTCACACGGTCAGCCTCCGACCTCGACGACGTGACGCTGCACTTCGCTGGCGGCGGTTCGGTCATGCTCGACGAACAGTTTTCGCGCTATTCGTATGCCGGCATCGAGGAGGTCGCGTTCGCCGACGGCACGGTATGGGACCGAGCGCGGATATTGAGTGAAGCCTGGTTCCGGGGCACGACCGGCGATGACACCATTACCGGAAGCAGCGGAGCCGACCGGATCGACGGCGGTGCGGGAGACGACAGGCTTGATGGCGGGGACGGTGACGACCGTCTCATCGGTGGAGCCGGCGATGATGTTCTGAGCGGCGGCAGCGGTGATGACCTGTTCGTCTTCCGTACCGGGTTCGGCCGTGACACCGTCACCGATTTCTCGGCCGGAGAAGACAGTGACGACGTCATCGAGTTCGACAGCATCACTGGCGTCTCGACCTATGCGCAGGTGCTAGCCCGGGCGGCCGACGACGGCACGCACACGACGATCACGATCGACGCCGACAACTCCATCGTGCTTCAGAACGTGGTGGTGGCCGATCTCGGTGCGGACGATTTCCGTTTTGCCTGACAGACCCGTCTGACCGGCTTGCCTGAGACCAAGGGGGCTTGACCGCTGATGACCAGACCTGGACATGCCGCGCAACAGCGCCCGGTCGGTGCGTCAGTGGCACTGCTGCGAACGTCCTTTGCCGCCACGGGGTTGCTCAGCCTGCCTATCAACCTCTTGATGTTGACCGGGCCGGTGTTCATGCTGCAAATTTACGACCGCGTGCTGGCCAGCGGCTCGGTCCCGACGCTTGTCGTCCTCGGCGGTCTTGTCGCAGGGCTCTATGTCTTCTACGGCTTGCTGGAGGGCATTCGGGCGCGGGTCCTGACACGGCTCGGACAACGGCTTGATGCCCGGCTTTCGGGCACCACCTACGATGTATCGACATCGTTGCCACTCGTTCTCGGCCGCGGAGCCGATCGTCTCGATCCGATGCGTGATCTTGAAGCGGTCCGGCAGTTTCTCGCCGGACCCGGCCCGTCGGCGCTGTTCGACGTGCCATGGATGCCGGTCTATCTCGGCATCATCTTTCTGTTCCATCCGGTGCTGGGTATCGTCGCCACCACGGGCGCGGTCGTGATCTGTGTCCTGATCGGGCTGAACGAGGCCCTTGCGCGCAAACCCATGGCGGCGGTGTCCGCCGGGGCGATATCGCGTTCGGCCATGATCGAAGCAGGCCGTCGGAACGCCGAGGTCGTGCGCGCGATGGGCATGGCGGAGGCCTTGCGGGAGCGATGGAACCGGTCAAACGCGGCCTGGCTCACAGCGCAACGCCTGGCCGCGGACAGAACCGGTCTGTTCGCCACCGCCATCAAGACGTTCCGGTTCATGCTTCAGTCCGCGGTGCTGGGGACCGGCGCCTGGCTGGCGATCGGCCAGGAGATCACGCCTGGGATCATGATCGCGGCCTCTATCATAACGTCACGGGCCCTGGCGCCGGTCGAGCAGGCGGTGACGCAGTGGCGCGGGTTTCTGGGCGCGCGCCAGGGCTATGCCCGGCTGAAGCAGGTCATCGACCAGCGGCCGGAGGAGTCCGAACGCATGGACCTGCCGCTGCCGGAGCACGACCTGGTTCTGGATCGGGTCGTCTGCGGCGCTCCGGGCATGACTGAGCCTGTCCTCCGGGGCATATCGCTGCGTCTGCGGGCCGGTGACGGGCTCGGGATCATCGGGCATACGGGCTCGGGCAAGTCGACGCTCGTGCGCACGCTTGCGAGCGCCTGGTCGGCCCTGGGCGGGACGGTGCGCCTTGATGGCGCGGAACTTTCGCAATGGTCCCCGGACCGCTTCGGAGAGTTCATCGGGTATCTGCCGCAGGACGTGCATCTGTTCGACGGCACCGTGCATGAGAACATCACGCGTTTCGCCGAGGATGCGACCGCTGACGACGTCATTGCCGCGGCCCGGCTCGCCGACGTTCATGACCTGATCGTTTCGCTACCGGGGGGATACGACACCCAGATCGGTGCCGGCGGCATGCTGCTCTCAGGCGGCCAGCGCCAGCGTATCGCTCTTGCGCGCGCCCTCTACGGGCGGCCGTTCCTGGTCATCCTCGACGAGCCCAATTCGAACCTGGACAGCGATGGCGATCATGCCCTCAACACCGCCATCCGGGCGCTGCGCGAAAGCGGCTCCATCGTTATCGTTGTCGCCCACCGGCCGGGTGCGCTTGGCGCCGTCGACAAGGTTCTGGCCCTTCAGGACGGCCGTACCGGGGCTTTCGGCCCCAGAGACGAGGTCCTGAAGCAGGTCCTTGCCGCATCGCCCGTGAGGGCCGCGTGATCCGACGGATGGTCCATGAGTGATGCCGAACGCATGATCGCATCAAGTGTCCGCCGTCATCTGGCCGGAGGGGCGCTGTTCCTGTGTCTGCTTCTGACTTCCGTTTTTGCCTGGTCGGCGTTCATGCAGATCTCCGGTGCGGTCATCGCATCGGGGACAATCGTCGTGGAGAGCAGTACCAAGACGGTGCAGCATCGCGACGGCGGCATCGTCAAGGACATCCTGGTCAGAAACGGCGACGAGGTCGAGGCGGGTCAAGTCCTTATCCGTCTCGACGATACGGTGGAACGGGCGAACCTTGCCATTGTCACGAAACAGCTCGATGAACTCATGGCCATTGAGGCGCGTCTTTCGACGGAGCGCGACGGAGCGGTGGAGATTGTCTTTCCGACAAGCCTTTCCGCGCGTCGTCACGAACCGCAGATCGCAGCGGTCCTGCACGGGCAGGCAGCACTTTTGGACGCCCGGCGCAAGAGCCTGAAGGGCCGGATCGACCAGCTCGGCGAACAGATCGGCCAGATCAAGCGCCAGATCGAGGGTCTCCGTGTGAGTCTTGAGGCGAAGGAACAGGAGATCGGACTGATCTCCAGGGAACTGGCCGCGGTCGAGACGCTTTACGAGAAGAATCTCGTTTCGATAAACAGGATCATGGCATTGCGCCGCGACCGGGCGCGGCTCACCGGCGAGCGCGGCAGCTTGATTTCGGAGATCGGCCGGGCCGGCCAGGCCATCGGTGAACGCCGCATCCAGACGTTGCAGATCCGCGAGGCCGCGCGCGCGGAAGTGCTTCAGGCCTTGCAGGACACACGCAGCCGCATCGCCGGACTGACCGAACAGAAGATCGCTGCACAGGACCGGATGCGCCGTATCGAGATCCGCGCGCCGCGTTCAGGCTTCGTGCACCGGCTCAGCATCCACACCGAAGGCGGCGTGATCGCTGCCGCCGAACCGGTCTTGCACATCGTACCCCGGGAGGACGTCCTCCTGATCGAGGCCCAGGTCAGGCCGGCTGACATCGATCAGCTCAGCACCGGCCAGGACGCCATGGTACGGTTCCCGAATTTCTCCCAAAGGCAAACGCCCGAACTCGCCGCCCGTGTGCTTACAATATCTGCACAAACCACCCGCGACGAGACGTCAGGGCTCGACTGGTACACCGCACGCCTCGGTCTCGACGAGGCCGAGCGGCGCAAGCTCGGTGCAAGCGTCCTGTTGCCTGGCATGCCGGCCGAGGTCCTGATCCGGACGCGGGACCGCACGGTTCTGTCCTACCTCCTCAAGCCGCTCACCGACCAGATCGTCCATGCCATGAAGGAGGAATAACGAATGAGGCCGTCAGAAGAGATCCTTTGTTTACCCGACGGCTCATCTCGTTTGAGGATTCAGCGGCCGCCGCGGCGCACTGAAATCCGGCAAGGCGGGTAGAACATGTCAGTGCACGCCTGCCCATGGCGCCGGCAGGCGGCTGCAACGTCCGGGATGAAACGGAAAGCATGATGTCGGCGTTCATTCAGAATGCTTTTATGCCGTTCGGAAAACAGAATGGCTGACCTGGAATTTCCGGCGGGAACGGGGATGACATTTTATATCGGATTAGGAATCATCGGAAGCGGGGCGTTGATGGCGGGTATTGCGTTTTGGCGGATCCTCTCAATGATCACCGCGCCGGTAATCAGATGCGTGCTCAACTGGCTGTCGGAAACCGACGTCAGGCAGCGAACCCGTCATTGGCCAGATGCAATCAGGAAGGTCACCTTGGGGTTGCATGACTGGTTCATCGTCAAATACACGTTAGTGGTCGACCCAGGGCGGCTGGTCGTTCGCTGGCCAGATGCCATCAGGATGATTGTCTATGTGCTGATCGGGTGGTTCATAATGGTGCCAATCGGGTTCGCTGTTCTGTCCGTTTCATGATCTGCCCGGATCCTGCTGATGTCCGGCGGAGGCCGTGCTGGCGCTTCGCGGATCAAATCCGGCCCTGGTTGTCAGTCTCGTTCGACTGGCTGACGCCGGGGGCAATGCCGACGCAGGCGGCCAGTTTATCGGCATCCTCGACGCATCCACACTGAATAGCCCTGACAGGAACATGGCTGCCGCACGGCACCGATACCCTTGAAGGAGACCAGTCCGCCATAGCCATTCATGATGCCAGCGGCAAAGGCGATCGCGCGGTCAGGTCCGGAAATGGCATCCGTCGGGCTAAGCGCCTGATCGCGCACAATGCGCAGCTCCAACTGTTAGCGGCTTGAGAACCGGCCTGCCTCCAGGGCATTGAGCGTCGCTTCGAGTCCAGGCTTTTCCATTTCGCTGACTTGCGGACTACGCTGAATTGCCTCAGGTTGACCGCCACCGCGCGGCCGACGCAGGAGACGTAGTGGCGCGTCCGCCCGGAGGCCGGACCTGGCTCTGCTGCGCTAAGGCCACTGACATGGCCTAAGCTCCACGAAGCCCGCGCTCCGCACGGTCTGCGCCCATTCGGGCAACGATCCCTCGCGCGGGGCCGGACCTCTGGTCCGGCAGAAGGGCGCCGCCCTTCGGGCGGCGGAGTCTTCTTTTGGCCTTTCCCGGATGCGGGAGGCGGCCGGACACTCCCTTGTAGCCCCGGCGGGGCGGCCCGCAACCGCCTTGGCTCTATGTTCATCCAGGTCGGTTCTCGCGTCCTACCAAGACAGTTGCGTCCCGCCTGACCCGGCGGGGCTCCCGGTCGCTTACCGCCCGCCCCCCTTCCGGGGAAGGGCGCGCACGGGGGACCAGAGGGAGCCGCAGCCATGGAGCCAAGAACCGCAAACGCAGAGACACGCGGAAACCAAGGGAAACGCGGGAAATCCCGCGCCAAGAGTGCACCCAAGCACTCGCTTTATGACGAGGTGACGGTCCGGATCATTGCCGAACTTGAGGCGGGCCGCGCGCCTTGGGTTCAGCCTTGGGGAACGCCGGGCGCGAAAGCCGGGCTCGGGCTTCCAAAGAACGCGCTCACCGGACGGACCTATTCGGGCGTCAACATCCTGATCCTGTGGCACCACATTGCGCGCGCGGGCTTCGCGACACAATCGTGGCTGACCTATCGGCAGGCCCAAGAAATGGGCGGTCACGTCATGAAGGGCGAGCGCGGCGTGACCGCGTGCCATGCCGACACCTTCATTCCCATGGCCGAGCGCAAGCGCGCCGAGCGGGACGGTGACGAGGCGGACCGCGTGCCGTTCCTAAAGCGTTTCACCCTGTTCAATGTGGAGCAGTGCGATGGCTTGCCGCAAGACGCCATCCAGAGCATGGACCCTCCGCCCGAGGCCGAGATCATTCCGCGGGCCGAGTGCTTGATAGAGGCGACCGCCGCCGATGTCCGCGTTGGCGGGACCAAGGCCTTCTATGTCCCGAGTGAAGATTTCATCCGTGTGCCCCCTCAGCCCGCCTTCTTCGAGCAAATCAATTATTACCGGACCTGCTTTCACGAGCTCGGCCATAATGCCGATATCCGGATTATGCCGAGCTAGCCGCTGAGAGTACGGCTAGCCCGACTTGGTCACTTCAAAATGTCGGCATAATCAGAGGGCTTCCAGGAATTCCAACAAGCTGTCGTCCGCAATGTATCGACCCTTGGGCGTCTTGCGATTCATCCTCTTCGTCTTGGCCATCGCCTTTTCTTTAAGCTCGATATCGGCGTGGACGTATATTTGCGTTGTTTCCACCGACTCGTGACCCAGCCACAAAGCGATTACCGTTCGATCGACCCCATTCTGTAATAGGTGCATCGCTGCAGTGTGACGGAGCACATGCGGTGAGACCCGCTTCTTAGATAGTGTCGAGCACGTTTCTGATGCGATCAAAACGTGTTTCCGGACAATGCGTTCTAAAGCATCTCGACTTAGTGGACCTCCACGGATGCTGACAAATAGCGGCTCTGATGGTCTACGACTACGCTCCTTCAGCCATGACTTAAGAGCCGTGACTGTGTCTCCACGAAGCGGTGTCGCACGTTCTTTTCGCCCCTTTCCAAGACATCGCACGACAGCACCGTGTCCAAGTTCCACGTCATTGATTTTGAGCGCCAACACTTCCGAGACCCTCAAACCCGTCTGGACCATCATCTGCAACAGAGTACGATCGCGGCGGCCGAACCAGGTCGACAGATCAGGCGCGTCGATCAGCGCTTCGGCCTCATCATAAGTCAGAAAGTCGATTGCTCTTTTCACATACCGTTTCTGGGGCATCGATAAGATACGCTGGCAGTGATGAAGCAGTTGTGGTTCTTTGTCCGCGACATATTTGAAGAACGACCTGATGGCTGCGAGGCGCGTGTTTCGAGTTCTCGCGCTGCTACCCCTCGTGTCTTCGAGATGGATTAAAAACCGCCCGACCAGATCGGCGTCAATATGGTCTAAATGCAGCTTTGTTGGCGCTCTTCCGGTATCACTCGTCGCAAAGCGCAGGAGCATCCGGAAGGTGTCGCGATATCCAGCAATTGTGTTCGGACTGGCATTCAGCTGACCAACGAGCCGCTCTGTAAAAAAGCGCTGTAAGTAGGGCGGAAGTGGATGCTGCTTGATCATCGCTGCCTCCGCTTCTTGAGCAGTGCCTCAGAACGCTTCGCCGCCAACTGCATCAGTTCGGGGACAGCTTCGATGTACCAGTATGTGTGCACCGGTTTTTTGTGGCCCAGAAAGGCACTTAGCTTGTACATTTCCTGATCGACATCGACGCCTGCCTTGTACCAACTGATGATCGTGTGCACGGCGAACGTATGTCGAAGATCATGGATACGAGGTCCAACACCATGCCTTTTGTAGCCCGCAGGATTGCGATGTCCGAGTCGGCGTCCGACTTGGGCAAATGTGTACCGCGCCCCACAGTCGCCTAGCGGCGCACCGGTGTGACGCACAAAGATCGGACCACTATTGAGGCCGGTGATATGCCGTCTTAACTCCAGATACTGCCCCAGACGATCAACTGTGGATGGTGAGAGCGGCAAGCATCTCTCACTCCCCGACTTGGACTTCAGGATTTCCAAGGTGCCCGCGGATAAATCGATATGATCTTTTTGAAGGCCGAGCGCTTCATTTATCCTCAAGCCGGTGACGGCGATCAGTCCAAAGAGCGTTGACGCCGTCAGGCCACGGAAGCCGTACTCAGAAGGCAAACGAGCCGCTTCTGCGACGATGTCTCGGATCTGTTGCTCGCTATAAATGTAGGGTTTGGAGCGTTTAGGTTTTCCGATTGCAATATCGCGAGGCGGGATCTCCGACTTGCCGTCTATTCCACGCAACCATGTCGCAAACTTCCTGACCATGGATACGCGGGCGGACCAGGTGTTGGTGTCCGCAGCGCCATAGTCTCGCTTCCAATCTTTGAAGAGCGCGCTCGTTATATGCTCTGCATTTCGTTCATCTGCATATGCAGTGAACTTCTTCATGACGCGCTCGGTAAAACTAAGATCGTACCCGAGGGCACGACGTATCTCGAGATACTCGTATAGTCGTTCAGTGAGTGTTTTCATCGCGCATCCTCCTGATCTGGCCAGGAAGGGGCGAGCGCTCGCAACGCGTCGACATCGTATTTGGCATAGATCGAAGTCGTCGACGGGGAACGATGTCTGAGGACATCGCTGATTTCCTCCAGAGAGGCGCCGTTCCGAAGCAGATCGGTCGCCAGACTGTGCCTTAAAATATGAGCGCCGACATAAGACTGCGGCGGGGAGATACCTGTCGCATTATAGGTTTTGCTCAAGATCCAGTTTACGATCTGGGAGTCGGCAAAGTTCTTGAACGGCGCTCTCGTCGAGACGAAGAGATATCGAGAGGATCCACGTCGTTCATTCTTGATATAGTCGACGATCGCTGTTCCGACCTCATGGGGTAACGGCATTCGATCATGCAATCGACCTTTACCACGGATCAGAACTTCACCCAGGCGCCAATCTAAGTCCTCCAATTTAATCGCGATGATTTCAGGTCCGCGCAGGCCCATCCGCGCCATCATCATGATCATCGCATGGTCACGGCGTCCCGTTTTCGACGATAGCCGAGCCGCTTCGATGAGCCGGTTGATATCCTCCGGTGGCAAATACCTTGGGATTTTGCCGTTGCCGATGGTCCGTTGAGACGGAACTTGCTCAGCCAAGTTCTTGTCCGTGTGCTTCGCCCAATACAGGAAGCGAAAGAACGACCTGAGATGCGACGCGATCGACTTGTCCTTAGCGATACGCGCGTTCTTACGCCTGCGCATCATATAGTCGGTAATGTCCTGAGCCTTTAGACCCTTGAGGTCGCCAAGACGGGGACCGTATTTGAACGTCAGAAATCCATGCGCATATCTCACGCAGCCATAAATCGTCGCCTCGGATAATCCTCTTTGTTCGCGAAGGTAGGCCTCATACTCGCGCATAAGAACGGCGCGTTTAGACTTGTCGACCTTCTGGGGTCGTGCTGCAACCTCGCCTGCCTCGATCAGAAAATCCACGAAACGATTGATGCAATAAACGCCATAAGTGGCTTTTGAACCTTTATGCAGGCCGAGAACGGTCTGGATCAATCCATCGATCGCGCTTTCATCTAATTTCGACAAATAGATGCCACGCTTCACGGCAAATTCTGCGAACCGTCGACAATGCGATCGATACGTGCCGACCGTTGCCGGTGTATAGCCTTGTCGATCAAGAAACACCGTGAACTCATCGATGCGTTGACTGTAGCGCTTTGCTTCCCGCTCTGGCAGCCGGTGGACGTTTCTATTTCTAGGCATTTTTTGAACTCCTTCTCTTTGCTCAGAAGGAACGAATGCCTCATCGGTGCGTTGTCTGGGATTTTTATGCCGACTCTTTAGTGCGTCGGCCCCGCAGCTAACAGCGTCTCAGCGGCTAGCTCGGCATAATCCGGATATCGGCATTATGGCCGTTATGCCGACATCGGCATAACGGCCACTGGACCGGGCACAAGGACCGGCTTGCCCGCGATTTATCCCACAGCTTCGGATCGAAGCCTTACGCCCGCGAGGAACTGGTCGCGGAAATGGCGAGCGCCTTTGTCTGCGCAAGCCTCTCCATCACGCCCACCGTTCGGCATACGGATTACATCGGCTCGTGGATCGAATAATGACGAGGTCGTCATTATTCGATTTATCGCGAGGTGAAGATTATGCGGAGGAAGTCGGGCGCGGCCCTTAGTTTTCTGTCCTTTCGATCTTCTTTCCTCCGCATAATTTGAGGCTTGCATCAGAGCGTATCGAGCCAGTCGAGCACGCTTTGGTCGCGTCGCCATGAAGGTGGGCTGCCAGTCTTTGGGCTCTCAATTTGTTCCAATGCCCGGCGTTTGGTCTCCAGGTTGGCCTGCGCGTAGTGGTTTGTCGTCTCCAGGCTGACATGGCCAAGCCAGCTTCGGATTACGGTGATGTCCACGCCCGCGGCAACCAGATGCACAGCTGTTGCATGCCGGAAGCTGTGTGGTGTCACATGTTTTTTCGCTAGCGTCGGCACATCCACCGCCGCCGCTTTCACATACTCCGCCAGCTTGAAGCGCACCCCCGAGGCGCTTAACGGGTTGCCGTAGCGGTTCACGAAGAGGGGCGCATCGTCAGGCCTTGGCGTTCGCTCAAGCAGTGATTTCAGCAGAGCAGCCGTTTCTGGCCAGAGCGGGCTGATGCGTTCCTTACGGCCCTTTCCGTGCAATCGCACGCAAGCTGGTGCATCGAACCTGATGGCCTGTGGGCATAGATTAAGCGCCTCTTGGATGCGGGCACCTGTGTTGTAGAGGAACGACAGCAGGGCATGGTCCCTCTGACCGATCAACATTGACCGATCCGGTTGAGCAAGGATTGCCTGTACTTCTTCCGGTTCAAGGTAGTCCGGGGCACGGGTCGGCGCCTTCTTTGTTGGGATGTTAAGGACCTGTGCGCATTGTGCCATGCGTTCCGGGTCGCGCGTTGCCACGAAGCCGAAGAAGCTGCGCAAGGCCGACAGGCGGCAATTTCGCGTACCAATGGTATCACCGCGGTCTTCCTCGAGGTGTTTGAGAAAAGTAGCGACTTCGGCGGCGGTCAATTCGCTCAAGGTGAGACGGAAAACAGGCTTGCCGTGCCGTTCCGCGACAAATCGGAGAAAGAGTCGCCAGGTATCGCGATATGACTTGACCGTGTGAACAGACGCGTTGCGTTGCTGGACCATCCAGTCGGTGAAGAACAAGCGCAGCAATTCTGGGAGCGGATCGGTTTTCATGATGCCGCCTCCGTTCGTTCAGCGTTGCCCGGAGAGGCGAAGGCCCGGAACCGCTCGTTTGCTTCATGCAGCAATTCCTGCGTCACGGTGATGTAGACCAGCGTGGAGTTAATATCCCGATGGCCGAGATAGGTTGCGAGATAGGGCAGTTTTTCCTGTGGGTTCACGCCTTGCCGGTACCATTGCAAGATGCGGTGAACGACAAAGGTGTGGCGCAGGTCATGGACGCGCGGCCCTGTCTTGCCTTCGGCAGGTTTCAGGCCCGCCATGCGCAGAATGGCGACAAGATGCGAACTAATCGCTGCCCGGCCGTAATGCCCACTCTTTTGTTCGTGCCAGAACAGGCCAGCTTCAGGATCACATGAGACCTTGGCGTCTCGACGTGCTTTGAGAAGCGCGCGCATGGCGTCCATCGCACTATCGGACAAGGGCAAGATGCGGGACTTGAAGAACTTCGTCTCGCGAATCGCGATGGTCCCCGCCTGCATGTCAACGTCGCCGAGTTTCAGCCGCGCTATCTCTCCGACCCGCAGCCCGGCACAATAGGCCAGAACGAGCATTGTGTAGAGATTTATCGGGCGTGACGGCGCACGCGCAGACGGAAAGGTCCGGGCGATCGCCAGCACCTTCTGGATCTCCTCATGGCTGTAGATATACGGGCGCCGCCACGTGCGTTCGACCTGTTTCGCAGGCCCTTTATCAAGCGGTCGCACCGGTCGTGACGGATCATCGTGGCACAAGGCTTTGTTCACGACACGGGCCAGCTTCTCGCATTCTGCCGGATGGTTCGGGTTCGTCTTTATCTGGCGATACTGTGCAAGCAATGTCTCTAGCGGACGGCCATCAAGATCGGGCCGTTCCTGAACAAAGCGGTCGAACCGGCGGCAAATGACATCCTGTGTCTCGTAGCGGTACCCCATGCGCTGCATGCGGTGAACATGAGTGCGCATGAGATTTCCCCACGAACTCCCATAGGGCTGGGGCCGTCGTAAATCTTCGAGTGCCCTGTCCGGGTCAGGTGACATCAAGGCGCGTATGATGCTCGTGTCACTATAGGCATTCAGGGCGTTTCGAAGGTCCGAGACGGGATTGCCCTCAAGCCTTCCGTCGTCAACGAGGACATCAAGGAAACGCGTAATGATCCGCGCACGGTGCTGCACCGTTGAGCGCGCCCAGACCTCACAGCGCTCGCCTAGCCAGTGTTCAAGTGTTTGCCGGTCTGTTGCACCACATCGCAGAGCCGCCCGCCAGAAGCTGTCCAGTGCTTGCCGGTAATAAGTCGGTGTCGTCGCGTAACCCAACGGGAGCTGCGCAACATATTGCTTGATGATCTGTTCTCCATCCTCAGGCCAACGCATCATGGTTTGACCTCCCGCCCCGGAAGGTCGATGGCAATGGCTCGCAAATCCTCTGTCGCAAGCTTCAGATAGGGCACGGTCGAGTCTGGCGACCGGTGTCCGAGCACATCTCCGATGATCTTGCGCGGTGTGGACGCCCGCAGCAGGCTGACGGCACGAGCATGACGGAAGATATGTGGTCCACGCTTGCCGGTCGGTTCTATCCCGGCATTTTCGAGGCGGCGTTTGACAACGCCATAAAGCCCGCCCGCTTTCATGGCCTGATATGGCGCCCGGCTTCTCAGAAAGACGGTCCTTGCATCCGTCTCCGGGCGGCCATCGCGCAAATACCGCAAGATCGCTTCTCCGGCGGGTTCCACGAGGGGCAACGCGGCCGCAGTGTGGGATTTGGACCGGTGGACCCGCAAAGTGTCGGAGCGCCAATCGATATCTTCGATTTGCAAACGCCCAACCTCGCCAGACCGAAGGCCGTAATTGGCCAGAAGCTGAAGGATCGCATGATCGCGCAAGCCAAGCGAAGACTTGTCCTGCGCCGCCGTGCCCAATACAGCGTCGATCTGTTCAGTGGTCAGGATCGAGGGAATGCCTTCATAGGCGTAGAGAAGCGGGGCAATCACGTGCCCCGAAAGATCGTCTTCATGCAGGCCACTACGGTGCAGATGCCGAAGGAATCCACGCAGCCGTTCGGCCACATCCTTGAGCGACTTGCGGGTTAGCCCCGGAGCTCTGCCGTCCATATAAGCATCGGTGTCGCACACGTTCAGGGCGGCGAAGTCCGCGTGCTCGTATTGCTGAAGATACCATTTACAGAAGTGACGTGCTTCCCACATCAATGCCTTGATCGAAGGCTCCGCGAGACCACGTTCAGCACGCAGCCAGTCCTCGTAAACACAGCATATATCCCGACAAACCTGTTCAGCCACGCTTGCGGCGGGCGGCACCGGCGGCCAATCGACCAAAGCTGAGCGTAGCAACGCATGGATGCCCGAGCGCGGGACCCCCGTCCATTTGGGAGCAGGCAAACGCCCGCGATCCTTCTCAAATTGCCGCACCGCGTGGCCCAGATAGCGCGCCACAAGGTCCGGTGTGACTTCGCACAGCTCGATTTCTCGCGCTTGCAGCCAGGACAGAAACTGACCTGCATAAAGGCAGTAATTGTGAATAACGGTCGGACTATAGCGCCTGGTGCGCAGCGTCTCGCGAAGCTTCATAATGGCTTCCGGGGTCGAGGATGACATCTGGTTCTCCTTGGTTTGTTGATCAACCAAGGGAACCACCGATCTCAAATAATGCGCAGTATGAGAGGCTGAAACGCCGTCCAAGTCATTGAAAAAACGGCGCCAATGAAAACTTCCTCCGCATAATCTTCACCTCGCGATAACTGACCGTGCTGCGCAATGACAAGCGGGCCATCTTCAAAGCTGCATCCCTCGCCAGCAAAGCCGCCGATTACATTCTGGCTTTTGAAACGCAGAAGCCGGAAGCAGCGCTGGCAGCATGAATATTACGCGCCAGTATTTCCCAGGCGAATGTCAATATGCTGGCTCATTTTCAGATTTTGACGGCCAGCTCCGCATAACGACAGAAAGCATTTGCAAGCTGCATCTGCCTTGGGGTCCGGCAATCTGCTTCCATCAAATCTGGTGATGTCACCAGAATACATGCGCATTTTGCCCTTGAGGTCGCCACGTTGAAACGATTGAGATTGTAGAGAAACTCCATTCCACGCGGAGCATCTGCCTGCGTGGATGTGGCCGTTGAGTATATTGCAACAGGCGCTTCCTGGCCCTGAAACTTATCGACAGTCCCGACACGAATGTCCGGCAGCCGTTGCTGAATTTCATAGACCTGTGCGTTATACGGCGTAATAACCAGAATATCATCGACAGTCATTGGCGCATTCCGATTAATACGGTTTGTCCACTCCGGCGCTCCAGACAGTAGTTCCGCAACCAGCTTCTTAATTGCCTCAGCTTCTTCAATGGACGAGTTGACGTTGCCCTCATGCGCAACCGGTAGATACCAAAGGCCAGCCCCGGTTACAGCGCTCTCAGACATGATTGACTGCCGGGCATTGTGATCACGAGCTTCAAGTTTACCGGCATAGA
Organism: Hyphomicrobiales bacterium; assembly: GCA_965198845.1. Taxonomy (GTDB): domain Bacteria; phylum Pseudomonadota; class Alphaproteobacteria; order Rhizobiales; family JAJFHC01; genus CBDAQD01. The sequence goes on along the minus strand of CBDAQD010000002.1, from coordinate 9,518 downwards.
AGAGGTCAGATGTAAACGCGCAGATGTCCGGATGAAGACGCCACGTTTCTTCCAAGAACAAACCTTGATGGTCGGCAATTGTTTCTTCATCACCCAGTAAGTGAGCGAGAGCGGAAATGTCAGTTCCTTCAGGATGGCTGCCTTGCACAGGTTGATCGAGTTGCTGTGGATCACCGAGTAGAACCACGACACTGGCAGCACCGGAGATAGCAAGAACGTTTGCAAGCGACATCTGGGCGGCTTCATCGACAATCAGAACATCCACCAGGTTTTGAGCGTCAGCGCGTGACCAGAACCATGCCGTCGCGCCTCCGACATCGATGCCGCTGCCGATTCCATTTAAAAGGTCATCGTTCTGTCTGGTGAAAGAAAGCCTTGCCTGATCGTCCTCAAGCTCAGGAACTTTCTGAAGGCAACTGACATCGACACCTTCCTCCTCAGCAGCCTCACAGATGCCATCGAGCATATTACGAATGACTTTGTGTGAATTGGCCGTGATGCCAACGGTTTTGTCCTGCCTTACAAGCTCGCAAACCATGCGGCTTCCCGCATAGGTTTTGCCTGAGCCGGGAGGCCCCTGGATCGGCAGAATTCCGGATGGCATTGCGCAAACGATCCGCTTCGCGGCATCCAGGGTTTCTTCATCTTGCTGAATAAGCGGCTGGGTTACTCCACGCGGATTCAGGCGAAGCAATAGATCGCGTGCTGCCTGATAATCACTTTCACCTTCAATACCATTATCCGCAACAAACTCTCCCAGTCTCATCAATGCGTCTTTAATCACCTGGGCATTGATGACTTTATGCTTGTAAATCGCGTCTGGATGCAGATCACGACTGTCCATCCTTTTCTTGATGTCAATAAACCCGTGTTCTATGGATATGTCCGTGACGGTGCCTAGCTTATCACCCCCATCACGGTGCAAACTGTCATCTTCACGAATATCTGATTCCTGTGGCGGGAACGTATAACGATGAATCGGAGCACGAGCTGTGCCGCCATTCTCGCCGGAAAATCTTAATCCTGATATACCGGCACGTTCATCCATCAACTCTTCAGCCGATAGCTCCGCCAATCTGAAGTACTCCCACCATGCGGCCTTGTCTTCGCGGCGGTGAAAGTCGAGTATATTTGCAAGCAGCCATCTGGCGGATTGTTCCTGTGTCCAGCTTTCCGGATCGTCTGATAGGTCGGCAGTCAAACGTTCCATCAATGCAGCAACACGCTCTATCCACTCCGTCAGGTTTTCAGAAGCATCGGCTTCACCGCGTTGTGGTCGCCCTATAATTTCCCCATCATTGATCGCGTCTTGTCGCAGGGTTTCAAGCCAGTCCCGCAAATGCAGCGTCGCTATGCAGTCATCCTTGTTATAGGCTTGCACATCCGCTTTGATTTCCTCGGCTATGTCTTCAGGCTTGCCTAGTTCCAAATCAGCCTGAAGTCTTGCAAGAGCGACATTCGCCTGATCCATCGGCTTTTCGCGCACATAGCCGAAAAGGGGTTCCAGTTTCTTGATTGAGTAACTCTCGATGCCAGCGCGAATAGAGTTCCTGACCACACTGTAGAGGTCAACAAAAAGACCGGCACGCAGCATACGATCAATTTCATCTTCACGCGATCCGTAGCGTCCCATCAGCCTCTTAAGCGCGGCTGGTTCGTAAGGTGCGTAATGATAAATATGAAGGCCGGGATTTTGCTCCCAGCGCGCCATCACATAGTCAACAAATCCTTCGAATGCAGCACGCTCTTCAGCTCGGTTTAAAGCCCAAACTGCATGATGCCCCCACTCGTCTGCCTCATTACGGGCGACGTATCCTGTCAGATACTCCAGGCCATGTTCACCAACAAATGCATCGCCTTCAAAATCGAGGAAAATATCGGCATCGTCCGGTTCGGGTAGAAGGCAAAAACCATACCCGGCTTCAATGGGAAGCCGTTCAAAGACATGCTCGCCGGTTTCGCGTGCCTGCAGTTGTACACGCGCCTGTTCACGGGCTTTTTCAAGCGATTGTTTTGAGCCGCGTGTCGGTTCAAACTGCAGCGGCAATGGCAGTGCAGCCAGACCGGCAAGTGTCTCAACCCCTTGCTCCTGTAACTCACCAATCTGCGCCTTTGACAGATTGGCAACCAGGCTCAGATGGTCGTCGTCACGTCGCCTCTGGTCGCACGAATTACGCCAGCGACATATATCGCAATGCGGTTTGGGATCAGGATAAGGCGCGCCATCGGTGTTTTCGATGTAGTTTTCAAATGTACGTTTGATGAAGCGAAAATAAGCGGCAAAATCCTGATAACGGAATGTTTCTGGTTGGAACTCCGTCCAGGGAGGCACGACATGAATATGTTCAGGTGTTACACCTTGGGTCTGCTCAAGGAGATCAGCATAAAGACAAAGCTGCAGAACCGTTCCGGCTTTTGTCTCTCTTGCGAGCTTTGTATCAAGCGGCTCATAGAGCCAAGCTCCAAGCTCGGACTGACCATCAACTCTGAGTAATACATCCGCACGACCGACCCAGTTTGAGTGAGATAGGGCCGCCTGGACAATAACATCTACACCGTCTTTCATGGCTGTGAGCGTCTCTTCAACGCTCACAGCATCGACGCCCGTGCCCGCAATCTCGCGAACGGTCAGCCCTGAGTTAATGAGATGCTCGACATATTGTCTTTCGTGTTCGACGCCCCGTTCCCACAGCACCTCCAGCATAGGATTCCAGATGTGAGGCGCTTTGTTTTTTCCTTCAACTACGGAAAGATCAAAGGCGGTTAAAGCTTGGCAGTTCAAATAACCTACCAGGTCGGTAGCTGAGTAAATGATAAAAGAATCAGAATGTTTCATTATTCAATAGATTATCAAAGTATTCTGCAATGTGCGAGTAAGCATAGCTGCGTCCAATGAGATGCACTAACTTCATCCTGCAATCTCTACCTTTTGCTTGCGACGCATGTTGAAGCACGTCGATGATCTTGTGCGATTTCAGATAAGCGAACGTCTAGGTAGCAATTCACACAGCGTTTCAGGGTTAAGCTGGATATGACGAAGTGAAAGGTCCTGCACCGATACAGCAAACTGTTGTTTCACATTACTGATCCGGAAATCTCTGCGACTTATGCCGATTGATGTCTCCAGATCAGAGTGACGCGCAATGGGGCCAATGCCCTCGGATAGACACCTTTGAAGCCCTAAACAGGAAGCCGCCGGACTGGAAACTCGTCCGTCGATCTTTTTTCCCCGGCGTGTGCCACGCCTCCTCGCGCAGCAAAAAAGACCGGCTACCGAGTGCTTCGGCAAGCCTGCGCCCCGAAAGGGTTCAAGTCCGTCTGCCCCCTGTTTTTACGGGCGGCGTCAGCCGGGGGATTGGCTCCCGGCGACATCACAAAATGGAGACTTAAACAATGGCACAAGCACTTGGATATGTATCACAAAACGAAGACGGAAACTTTGAAGGCGTTCTCGCTATGGGTCTTAACACCCGCGTTCGGATTGCACCGAATGAAGCCAAAACGCACGACAAACAGCCTGACTTTCGCATTTATGCAGGAAATCACGGCGAGATTGGCGGTGGCTGGACGCGCATCGGAAAAGCAAGCGGCAAGGAATATATCTCGCTCACACTCGCTCATCCGATGATAGGACCACGCAAAGTTTACGCAAATCTCGGACGAGTCAAAGATACTGATGGCGAAGAGTTTGCAATCCTCTCGAACCCACAAGATTAAGTTAAACAATCTCTGCCCGGAAAAACCGGGCAGAGGTTTATTAATGTTGAATTCATAATATTCACTTATTTGTAAGCGATTTTTATTTATTTACTACTTTACGGCACAGTATAGAGGTTATGGGTGGCGGAAATGAATACACATTACCGGACCGTATGCCCAATGCAGCCTGGGCATGGGAGTTTCTGAGGCGCAACGCCGACTATCGGCGTGATTGTCGCCGTGCATCCGATTTTCTACCGGCGCCCTTTATGCTTTCCAGCGGCGCGTCTTTTCTGAGGCTGGATCAGTCCATCCCTACCGCGCAAAAGTGGGGGCTTCTAACCTTTGCCGATCCGGAAAAACCTGCCATCGACGCCAATGTGTTCTGGCGTCCGGAGCTATTGGCAGGCGCCGTGCGCGTATGTCTCACTGAAGTTGAAAGCAATGATTCAGGCGTCTCAAAACAGGATGACACAATCATACTTTCAGCTCTGAAAACACGGCGCGTTATTCTCGATACAGCAGATGGAATCCGGCATATCGTTCTCAACGGGCACCGTTTCTGGATACAACTCTTCTGCGATTCTGATCTTCCGCCCGGTGAAAATGCCGAGATCGGCATTCGCATTGACAGCGCCAGGCACATGAGACGGCGGCTGGATACCGCCGCACAACTTCTTTCGCTTTACCGCTCAAATGATGGAAAACTCTCCTTGATCGGGCGACGTCAAAACTCTAACACGCTCGTCAACGCTCTGATCGCGTTCGATATCCTGAACGGCTTTGAACGTCCCAAGGGCGATCTAAAAGACATCGCAGAAGCTATCGTCGGCAAGGCCAGAGTTAATGCTGATTGGGGTGTGAACGACCGTGCTCTGAAAGCGCAGATCAGGCGTTCACTTGCCCGCGCAGACCGTCTGATCGGCGGCGAATACATGGCGTTTCTGACAAAGAAAAACCTTTAACATCTGATTGAAACTCACGTCACGGAAACGCGACGTTGCGTTTTCGTGCCTTCACAATTTCTCATAATTCCGGCTGAATCTCCGGCAGTGACGCGCTGAAAACTCGCGTCCATGTGTATGCGTATAGGGGGATTTTATGTCTCAAAACTTACAAAGTCCTTATCTCACTGCCGCCGAAGCGGCCCGCTATCTCCGCCTTGAAGAACGCACCTTGAACAATATGCGATGGCGCGATGAAGGCCCGCACTGGCGCAAACATGGCGGTAAGGTGATTTACCATATCAAGGATTTGGAGGGCTGGTCGCGTAGCCGCGATTGCGGTCACGGCCCGTCTTACGATCAGGACAAAAGCAATGCGACTGGCGCGTAACCTGACCTCCGTGCAGATTGTTTACCGCCAGAAACGGATCAATCACCGCATCAGATTTGGCGCGCCGATCGCCGAAGCGAGGCTCGACTGGCGGCGCAAACTCATCGCCTTCAGTCCCGGTTCGGTGTTCGGGTATATAAGATGGAGAGCCGATAAATTCGGCACACAGGATTGGCGCTTGTTTGTCCTGCGCGCGGTTGATGATGGCGCGCTGACGACCATTCCGGGCGTTATGCCGGGCGCCGACATCCTGCTGGCAACGCGCGGAGTAACACGTACCAAGCGCGCGCTTATCGCCCTTGATGCGCTCGAAAATGATGCCGCAGCGCTTGCAAACATCTCGTCTGCCTATTGGCGTCACCTTCACAATCGGCTCGCGGTCGGCATGGACGCGCACGAGTTTTCGCCGCTGCAAGCTCTTAGTGCCGGGAGTAAAACGTCATGAAATCACGCATCATTGGAGCCATCACAGGCACGGTTTGTGTCTTTGCCCTGCTCGATATTTTCCGACCAGCAACGCCTTATGTGTTCTACAATAAGAGCGAAAGCGCACAGGTTGGATGGTATCGCCTGACACCCAAAAAAAGGCTGAAACGCGATACGCTGGTCGCAGCTTTTGCGCCAGAAAAAGCGCGAAACATGGCCGCGACACGGGATTATTTGCCAGCGCATGTCCCCCTTATTAAAACTGTTTGGGCGACCGCAGGGGACCAGGTTTGTTCTGAAAACGGGGTGATTAAAGCCCTAAACCGTCCTGATATTCACGCCGAGGCGCAGGACGGATTGGGGCGGATCATGCCCGGATGGACAGGCTGCATCACCTTGTCGGAAACGCAGTTTTTTCTCGTATCAACCCATGTGCAGAACTCTTGGGACAGCCGGTATTTTGGTCCCGTTGAGAAAGACAACATCCTTGGTGTTGTCGAATATCTGGGAACGTCGGCAGGTTCGGCAGAGTCGGGAAATGGCAGGGCGCGGGTGAAAGGCGCGGAAGGCAAGATAAAAGCGGGAAGCGCCCCTTGGGGGCTATTCCCTTGTCTGCACATCTTTTTTGGGAGCGCCATGCGCTTTTGTTGGGGTGCTTCCGTTTTGGCAGAAAAGCGCGGGATGACGGTTTTTTTTGGGGGTGCTCCTTACCCGGAACGTCACGCTGCGTCACGGAAACCAGCATGAGCAATCGCGGGTCAGATACGCCCTTTGAAGTCAAACTCGGTCGCATTCGCTCGGCGTCGGGGCATACGAAAGTGAAGTCCTTTTTCAAGAAGGTCGGTAAGCGCGCCCGGCGTATGTCCATGTCGAGCCGCAAAGGGCGATCATCCGGCAGTTTCCAGCGCAGAGCAGCCACACAGTTTCATCGCCGTGTCGTTGTGAAAGCTTCCATTCACAAGATGATGGAACACGGCAGCGCCACGATGCGACAACACCTCAATTACATTGAACGCGACGGTGCGGGCGAAGACGGGCGCGAGGCAGAACTTTATACCGACGAGGCAAGCGATCTCGACAAGGCCGCTTTGATTGAACGCAGCGAAGGCGACCGCCATCATTTTCGCTTTATCGTCTCGCCGGAAGACGCAGACCAAATGAGCGACCTTAAATCCTTCACGCGGGATCTGATGACGCAAATGGAAAAAGACCTTGATATCCGGCTCGAATGGGTGGCCGCCAATCACTATGACACCGGCCAGCCCCATGTACATATTGTTGTGCGCGGCAAACGCGAAGACGGCAAAGACCTCGTTATTCCGCGTGACTATATTTCCAGAGGATTACGCGAGCGGGCGCAAGAGCTTGTCTCGCTCGAACTTGGCCCGGTCAGTGAATTAGAAAACCGCCAGCGATTGCAGCGCATGGTCCAGGCCGAACGCCTGACCGATATAGACCGGGCGCTCTTTCGGCGTGTTGAGGGTGACAGGCTAGATTTATCAAAGCCGGTGCCGAGCGGTCAGGTCTGGCGACGGCAAATTGAAAAAGCGCGCATGGGACAGCTTGCCAAGCTGGGCCTTGCCGAACCTTTGGGCGGGTCGGAATGGCGGGTTGATCCGAACGCAGCAGATGCGCTCAAACGCATGGGCGAACGCGGCGACATCATCAAAGCGATGCATCGGGCAATGGACGAGAGGGGCGATTTCCGATTGATGACGGGCGCAAGCCTGTTCGATCCAGGCGATCCAAACGCAAAACCGCTAACCGGAAAGATTATCGCACGCGGCATTGCGGATGATGTGCGCGATCAAGCCTATGTGGTGATTGACGCAACGGATGGCAAAGCCGCTTATGTCAATGTTGGGCCAAGTGACCGGCTAGTTGAGTTTGAAAAGGGCATGATTGTTTCGGCCTATCCTGCGTCACATACGCCGCGACCCTCCGACATCACCATCAATGACATTGCCGAAAAACATGGCGGCATTTACAGCGCGGCAAAGCATCTAGCCGACGCACCGCGCACGAGTGAGGAATTTATCAAGGCCCATGTCCGCCGCCTCGAAGCCATGCGCAAGGCGGGTGTATCGGTGGCGCGGCAATCCGATGGCACATGGCGCATCCCGCCGGAGTTTCTCGACAAGGCGGGCGCCTATGAGTTTGAGACCACGCGGTCAAAACCGGTGCGTATGGAAATGGCGTCGCGGCTCGATCTTGAGTCCATGCGTTCGGCAATCGGCGCGACTTGGCTGGATGAACATTTGCGCGATCAGGCCGACAATGAAAGCGCGCGCGGCTTTGGCGGTGAAATCGAACAGGCACGCATCGCCCGACGTGCCTTTCTCCACCGCGAAGGCATTCTCAAAGATGCGGGCGAGACCATCACCAACAATACCCTTGCCGCGCTGGAAAAACGCGACCTTGAAGACGCGGCCAAAACCATTGCGCAAAAACTCGGCAAGGAGTTTACGCAAGCGCCGCAATCAGGACGGATCAGCGGCGCCTATGTCGAACGACTTGACCGGCCAAGCGGACGCTACGGCGTCATCGAACGGGCCAAGGATTTTTCCCTCGTACCATGGCGCGAAGTGATGGACCGCAATCTTGGCAAACAGATCAGCGGCATTATCCGTGGCCGCCAGATTTCCTGGACACTTGGCAAAACCCATAACATTAGCGGGAGATAATGAGTGAAAATTGCAGCATTAAAGGGAATTATTAACAATAATGCGTCATATATAGCGCATTATAGAGGATCTTCCTTGAATTTCCTATTTTGCATGATATATGCTGCATTAAAGCCATAAATTCTAATTAGTGAGTGAAAGATGACGCATAAAATTAGCTTCACGCTTGCTTCCAGCGAAGCCATTGAAGATGCTCTCAGCGAACGAATCGAAGAGCTTCGGCTGAAACGAAATATCACGCAAAGCCGCCTTGCAAGTGAAGCGGGCGTGTCGCGCAGCACGATTACGCGGCTTGCCCAAGGGGGAAAGGGCATCTCCCTGGATAGCTTCATCCGTATCCTGAAAGCGCTGCAAATGGAAAACCGCCTGGAAGCCCTATTGCCCGATCCCGGTTTAATAAGCCCCCTTGAAGAATTAAAAAGAGCTAACCAACCGACCCGCCAGCGCGCGCGCACCAAAAAACAGGATCAGAAAGAGTGGACTTGGGGCGACAATGGCAGAGATCAGAATCAGGATAATGGAGAACCCTCATGACGACTGCCAGTGTCGAATTATGGGGGCAACGCATCGGTGCTGTGACATGGGTGGCGGAGCGTGGAATCGGTATCTTTCAATACACCCCTGAGTTTGCGGCAAGCAGCATTCAAGTTTCGCCGTTACAAATGCCATTGCGTGAAGCCCCCTATGATTTTGCAGAGTTGAGCCGCGAGACCTTCAAGGGATTGCCCGGTATGTTGGCTGACAGCCTGCCCGACAAGTTCGGCAACGCGCTGATAAATGTCTGGCTTGCAAAGCAGGAACGAACAGCAGCGAGTTTCAATCCGGTTGAACGGCTCTGCTATACAGGCACACGCGGCATGGGGGCGCTTGAATATAAACCGGCCATAACAGGCGCACCCACAAAAGCGCGGAAAGTCGAAGTAGAGCGGCTTGTTGCTCTGGCAAACCGGATTTTGAATGACCGCGAAAATCTCGCTGGCCGTTTAACAGGTCAGGATGATGCGCGTGACATTGAAGATATATTGCGCGTCGGCACATCCGCCGGTGGTGCGCGGGCGAAAGCAATCCTTGCCTGGAATGAACAGACAGGCGAGTTTCGTTCCGGTCAGGTCGAAGCAGGCAAAGGCTTCACTCACTGGCTTATGAAATTCGATGGCGTGGATGAAAACAAGGACAAGGAACTTGCTGACCCGAAAGGATTTGGCCGCATTGAATATGCCTATCATCTGATGGCGGAAAAGGCCGGTATCATCATGATGCCGTGTCGCCTGCATGAAGAAGGTGGACGAGCGCACTTCATGACCAAACGCTTTGACCGCACAAGCGCGGGAGAAAAGCTGCACTATCAATCTTTGTGCGCACTCCAGCATTTCG